>NZ_LBCQ02000009.1 GCF_001014615.2 Aquamicrobium sp. LC103 | reverse complement strand
CGATTTTCGAAAAAATGGTCGTTGACGAAAATTTTTTGACGTGCCGTTTTTATCCACAGACAAGCCCATGAAGCCGGCGGCGAACACATGCCGGCACACGGAAGATCATGCCGTAGGAAGAACTGTGCCGCGAACCGCGCGACGGCCTCCGCGGCGGACCGCCGAACGGCCATGTGCCTGATCGGCATTGCACAATCAGCGGCGACAAGCGACAAGATGCGGCCATGGCAGCTTCCGCCCTCGTCATCCTCGTCATCGACGAGAACCATATCCGCGCTTCCATCATAGAAGCGGGGCTGCGCGAGGCCGGCCATGAGAGAGTGATCGTCGTGCACGATGTCGACGGCATCGCCCGGCGGATCGGCGACATAAATCCCGACGTCATCGTCATCGATCTCGAAAACCCCAACCGCGACATGCTGGAAAACATGTTCCAGCTCTCGCGCGCGGTAAAACGGCCCGTGGCCATGTTCGTCGACCGTGCCGACAAGGCCTCGATCGAAGCAGCGGTCGACGCCGGCGTTTCGGCCTATGTGGTTGACGGGCTGCGGCAGGAGCGCGTCAAGCCGATCCTCGACATGGCTGTCAGCCGCTTCAACGCCTTCGCCCGCCTTATACGCGAGTTGGAGGAGGCGCGCAGTGAACTCGAAGGCCGCAAGCTGATCGACCGCGCGAAGGGCATTTTGATGAAGTCGCGCGGCCTGCCCGAGGACGCCGCCTACGCGCTCCTGCGCAAAACCGCGATGAACCAGAACCGCAAGATCGCCGAAGTGGCCGAAAGCCTGATCACCGCCGCCGACCTCCTCGGACCGGGAGACCCCGCATGAGCGACCATTATATAAGAGTGGGCTTCATGCCACTGCTTGACGCCGCGCTGATCGTCGCCGCGCATGAAAAGGGCTTCGCCGCGGATGAAGGCATCAATCTCGAGCTCGTGCGCGAGACTTCCTGGGCCAATATCCGCGACCGGCTCGCCGTCGGCCATTTCCAGGTCGCGCACATGCTGGCGCCGATGCCGATCGCGTTCAATCTCAACCTGACGCCGTTGGCCGCCCCGACGATCGTGCCGATGGCACTCGGGCTCGGCGGCAATGCGGTGACGGTATCGAACGCGCTGTGGCGGACTATGGAGGCGGAAGGCGCGAGCACCGATCTCGATGCCCGCACGACGGGCGAAGCGCTCGCACGCACCATCAAGCATCGCCGTTCGGCGAAGGACACGCCGCTGCGCTTCGCGGTCGTCCACCCGCATTCGGGACACAATTACGAACTGCGCTACTGGCTGTCCGCATGCGGGATCGAACCCGGTCGCGACATCGAGATCGTCATCGTGCCGCCGCCGCTGATGTCGGATGCGCTCGGCGAAGGCCGCATCGACGGCTACTGCGTCGGGGAGCCGTGGAATACGGCCGCGGTGGAAGCCGGGCACGGCCGCATCGCCACCGCCAAGGCTGCAATCTGGCGGTCGAGCCCGGAAAAGGTGCTGGGCGCGGCCGCGCGCTGGGCCGAGGAGCGGCCGGAAGCGCTCACCGCGCTCCTGCGCGCGCTTTATCGATCCGCCCGATGGTGCGCCGAGGCCGGTAATCACGAAGAGCTCGCCGCGATCCTTTCGCTGCCAGCCTATGTCGCGAGGCCCGCGGAATGGATGATGCCGGCGCTGTCGGGACGGTTGCGTATCGGCGCCTCGGCATATGCAAGCGTCGACGACTATTTCATGCCGCTCGCGCGCGCGGCGACCTTCCCCTGGAAAAGCCATGCGCTCTGGTTCTACACCCAGATGGCGCGGTGGCGCCAGGTCACCCACACCGCCGAAAATCTCGAAATCGCGCGCAACACCTATCGGCCGGACCTTTACCGCTCCGCACTCAAGCCGCTGGGTGTCGCGCTGCCTGGCGCCAATGCCAAGGTCGAGGGCGCCCTGCGCACGGAAACCCCCGTCGGCTCCGAGGGCGCGAGCCTGACGCTCGGTCCTGACGGCTTCTTCGACGGGACACTCTTCGATCCGGACCGGGTCGACGCCTATATCGCCTCGCAGGCGCATTCCAACGACGACTGAATCCAGCGCCGCATCCTTGTGCAATGCACAATTATTGTGCGTACAGACATGACGATTGCTGAGGATTTAGCCGCGCACCTCCGCGCAAATTTTCCGGCGCCTACGGCCAAATAGCTGATTTCTCTGTAATATTGCAGACAATAACGAATTGGCACGCCTCGTGCTTCGTCAGTACGAGGCCTTCGGGCCACCATATCGGCGTCCAATGGCGGGCGCCCCAGGCAAAGCCGCCGACAGGAAAACCGCGATCCCGGATGTACGGACGCGCGTGTGACCTGTCGGCGGCTTTTTTGTTTTTCGCGATCACCTCGCTCGAACGGAGCCGCAAATGACCGAAACTCCAGCCCCAGGACATACCTCAGACCCAGGAGCCGCACGTGCCCTGTCGATGTCCACCATCGCGTTCACCGTCTGCTTCGCCGTCTGGACGATATTTTCCATCATCGGCGTGCGCATCAAGGATGAGCTGGGTCTCTCCGAAAGCGAACTCGGGCTGCTCATCGGCATGCCGATCCTCTCCGGCTCGCTGGTGCGGCTGATCCTCGGCATCTGGACGGATCGCTATGGCGGGCGTCTCGTCTACACGGCCACGATGGTTCTGGCCGCGGGGGCCACCTTTCTGCTTGCCGGCGCGGAAAGCTACGGCCAGATGCTCATCGCGGCGCTCGGCGTGGGCATGGCGGGTGGCTCCTTCGCCGTTGGCGTCGCCTATGTCTCACGCTTCTATTCCCCGCAAAGGCAGGGCACGGCGCTCGGCATTTTCGGCGTCGGCAATGTCGGGGCCGCCGTGACCAAATTCGCGGCGCCCTACGTGTTGATCGCCTGGGGCTGGCAGACCGTCGCCCAGATCTGGGCGCTGGCGCTCGTCGTCATGGCAGCGGTCTTCTGGTTCTCGACCGAGGACGATCCCGTCATCCGGACACGCCGGCAGGTCGGTGGCGGACAGAGGTCGCTGGCGTCGGAATTGGCGCCCCTACGCGATCTTCGCGTCTGGCGCTTCGCGCTCTATTATTTCTTCGCCTTTGGCGCGTTTGTCGCGCTGGCGCTGTGGTTGCCGCGCTATCTGATGGGCGTCTACGGTTTCGACATAATCACCGCCGGCATCATCGCCGCCGCCTACTCCATTCCCGCCTCGATTTTCCGCGCCTATGGCGGGGTGCTTTCCGACCGGCGCGGCGCGCGCGCGGTGATGTACTGGATGTTCCTCGTCTCGGCGGCCACGACCGCGATCCTTGCCCTGCCGCCTCGAGAAATTGCCGGTGCTGGCGCCGTTCATCAATTTGCCATCGGACCGATCGTCTTCGTCGTGCTCGTCTTCGTGCTCGGCTTCTTCATGAGCCTCGGCAAGGCGGCCGTCTACAAGCATATCCCGATCTACTATCCGCAAAACGTGGGCGCGGTAGGCGGCCTCGTCGGCATGATCGGCGGCCTCGGGGGCTTCCTGCTGCCGATCTGCTTTGGCGCTCTCTATGATCTCACAGGGCTCTGGAGCAGTTGCTTCATGTTGCTCTTCGTCATCGTCGCCGTCTCGCTCGCCTGGATGCATCTCGCGATCCGGCGCATGGAGCGGACGACCGCGCCCGTTCCAGCCGAATGACCGGGAGACCGACCATGAAGGAAAAGCTCGTCATCATCGGCAACGGCATGGCGCCGGGCCGGATGCTGGAACATCTGCTGGAAGCCGATCCGGAGCGCTGCGAGGTCGTCATCTTCAATGCGGAACCGCGGGTCAATTACGACCGCATCATGCTGTCGCCGGTGCTGTCGGGCGAGAAGGCCTATGAAGAGATCATCATCCATGGCGACGGCTGGTACATCGACCGCGGCATTGTCTTGTATAAAGGTCACCGGGTCGTCTCGATCGACCGCGCAGGTAAGACCGTCACGTCCGATCATGGCGTCGTCGAAGCCTATGACAGGCTGGTGATCGCGACCGGCTCGGTGCCCTTCATCATTCCCGTGCCCGGTACCGACCTGGCGGGCGTCATCACCTATCGCGACCTCGACGACGTCCAGGCGATGCTGCTGGCGGCGCAATCGCGCGAGAAGGCTGTCGTCATCGGCGGCGGGCTCCTCGGCCTCGAGGCGGCCGCCGGGCTGAGGGCGCGCGGCATGGAGGTGACCGTACTTCATGTCATGCCCACGCTGATGGAACGCCAACTCGATCCGGCCGCCGGTTACCTCCTGCAGAAAGCCGTGGAGGCCCGCGGCATCGAGGTCATCACCAGAGCCAATACCAGGAGGATCACCGGCTGCGGCCGGGTCGAAGGCGTGGAACTGGACGACGGCCGCGTAATCCCGGCGACGCTCGTCGTCATGGCGGTGGGCATCCGGCCCAATGTCGGGCTGGCCCGCGAGGCCGGGCTCACGGTCAATCGCGGCATCGTGGTGGACGACGGCATGCGTACCTCCGACGCATCGATCATGGCGCTCGGCGAATGCGCGGAGGTCGCAGGCGACACATACGGGCTGGTGGCGCCGCTCTATCAGATGGCGCGCGTGGCGGCGGCGCATCTTTCCGGCGACGAGAGCGCACGTTTCGTCCATTCAGAAACCCCGACCAAGCTCAAGGTCACCGGTATCGACCTCTATTCGCTGGGCGATTTCGCCGATGGCGACGACCGCGAGGAGATCGTGCTGCGCGACGCGACGGCCGGCGTCTACAAGCGACTGGTGCTGAAGGAGAACCGCATCATCGGAACGGTGCTCTTCGGCGAAACTTCCGACGGCGCCTGGTTCGGCGATCTTCAGAAAAAACAGGCCGACATATCCGGTATTCGCGACAGTCTGATCTTCGGACAGGCCTATCAGGGAGGATCCCCCGCGGACCCTTTGGCGGCCGTTGCAGCCCTGCCGGATGATGCGGAAATCTGCGGCTGCAACGGCGTCTGCAAGGGCAGGATCGTCGGCGCGATCAGACAGAAGGGGCTGACGGCGCTGGACGACGTGCGTGCCCACACCAAGGCATCCGCCTCCTGTGGCACCTGCACGGGACTGGTTGAGCAGTTGATGAGCCTGACGCTTGGCGACGGCTACAATCCGGCAGCAATCCAGCCGATCTGCCAGTGTACCGATCTCGGCCATGACGACGTGCGTCGGCTGATCCGCGCCAAGGGCCTGAAGACCATCCCGGCCGTCATGCAGGAGTTGGAGTGGAAGACCTCGTGCGGCTGCGCCAAATGCCGCCCCGCGCTCAACTACTACCTCGTTTGCGACTGGCCGGACGAATATGCCGACGACTACCAGTCGCGCTTCATCAACGAGCGTGTCCACGCCAACATCCAAAAGGACGGTACCTATTCCGTCGTTCCGCGAATGTGGGGCGGCATGACCTCGTCGAAGGAGCTGCGCGCGATCGCCGACGTGGTCGACAAGTTCGCAATTCCCGCGGTCAAGGTCACCGGCGGCCAGCGCATCGACATGCTGGGCATCCGCAAAGAGGACCTTCCAGCCGTGTGGGCCGATCTCGGCAAGGCCGGCTTCGTCTCCGGCCAGGCCTATGCCAAGGGGCTACGCACGGTAAAGACATGCGTAGGGTCCGACTGGTGCCGCTTCGGCACCCAAGATTCCACCGGGCTCGGCATCCGCATCGAGAAGTTCATGTGGGGCTCGTGGACGCCGGCCAAAGTCAAGATGGCGGTGTCCGGTTGCCCGCGCAATTGCGCGGAGGCGACTTGCAAGGACGTCGGCGTGGTCTGCGTCGATTCCGGCTACGAAATCCATTTCGCGGGTGCTGCCGGTCTGGATATCAAGGGCACCGAGGTACTCGGGCTCGTGAAGGCGGAAGACGAGGCGCTGGAGGTGATCGTCGCGCTGACGCAGATGTATCGTGAGCAGGGACGCTATCTCGAACGCATCTACAAATGGGCCAGGCGCATCGGCATCGATGAGATCAGGCGCCAGATCGTGGACGACCGGGAGCGTCGCCGCGCCTATTTCGACCGCTTCGTCTTCAGCCAGAAATTCGCGCAGGTCGACCCATGGTCGCAACGGGTCTCCGGCAAGGACAAGCACGAGTTCAATCCGTTGGCCCGTCTCGAGCTGGCCGAAGCGGCGGAGTGACGATGATGAACTGGACACAAATCGGCAATATCGGCGACATCCCGCTGCGCGGGGCGCGGTGCGTGGCAACCCCGCAGGGCAGGATCGGCGTTTTCCGCACCGCGGACGGCAAGGTCTACGCCATCGAGGATCATTGCCCCCATCGCGGCGGCCCGCTCAGCCAGGGCATCGTCCATGGCGCATCCGTCACCTGCCCGCTGCACAATTGGGTGATCTCGCTCGAAACCGGCGAAACGCTCGGCGCGGACGAAGGCGCCGTGCGGACGATCCCGGTCAGGATGGAGGGCGAGGCGATTTTCATCGCGCTCGAAACCCGTGCCGAGAAGGCGGCCTGACGGCATGAGCGCCGCGAAAAACGGACGCGAGGTCCGCACCACCTGCCCTTATTGCGGAGTAGGCTGCGGAGTGATCGCGCGCGTCGAGGCAGACGGCGAGGTTGCGGTTCGAGGCGATCCCGATCACCCAGCGAATTTCGGCAGGCTCTGCTCGAAGGGCAGCGCGCTTGCCGAGACACTGGACCTCGAAGGACGGCTGCTCGAACCCGAGGTCGCAGGCAGGAAGGCGGACTGGGACGAGGCCCTCGACCTCGCCGCCCGGAGGTTCGTGGACACGATACGGAAGTACGGACCGGATGCCGTCGCCTTCTATGTCTCCGGCCAGTTGCTGACCGAGGACTACTACGTCGCCAACAAGCTGATGAAGGGCTTCATCGGCTCGGCCAATATCGATACCAATTCGCGGCTGTGCATGGCCTCGTCCGTTGCCGGCCATAAGCGCGCCTTCGGCGAGGACATCGTTCCGGGCATCTACGAAGACCTCGAAAAAGCCGATCTGGTGATCCTCGCAGGCTCCAACTTCGCCTGGTGCCATCCCGTTCTGCACCGGCGTCTCATGGAGGCGCGCCAACAACGTGGAACCAAGATCGTGGTCGTCGATCCGCGCCGCACGGCGACGGCCTCGGACTGCGACCTTCATCTCGCCATCCGCTCCGGCACGGACGTGCTTCTGTTCAACGGGCTGCTCGCCCATCTGGCATCGGCCGGCAGCATCGTCCGGGGCTTCGTCGACAAGCACACGGCAGGCTTCGATGCCGCGCTCGAGCTCGCCCGCGCCGACGCGCCATCTGCGGAGATGGTCGCGTCGGGCTGCGGGCTCGATGCTTCGGAGGTTCGTCGCTTCTACGATTGGTTTGCGGCCCATGAGAAGACGGTGACCGTCTACAGCCAGGGCATCAACCAGTCGACGCACGGTACCGACAAGGTAAACGCGATCGTCAATTGCCATCTGGCGACCGGGCGCATCGGCCGGCCGGGCATGGGGCCCTTTTCCATCACCGGTCAGCCCAATGCGATGGGCGGGCGCGAAGTCGGCGGGCTCGCCAACCAGCTCGCCGCCCATATGGGCTTCGAGGACGCGGCGGCGAGCGAGCGCGTTGCCCGCTTCTGGAAAACCGAGAACATCGCGCGGAGCCCCGGCCTCAAGGCAACGGAGATATTCGCCGCCGCGCGCGAAGGCCACATCAAGGCGCTCTGGATCATGGGCACCAACCCCGCCGTCAGCATGCCGGATGCCGGTCGGGTTCGTGCCGCGCTCAAGTCCTGCGACTTCGTCGTCGTCTCCGATGTGACGCGAACCGACACGACGCGCTATGCCAACGTGCTCCTGCCCGCCGCCGCCTGGGGCGAGAAGGATGGTACCGTCACCAATTCGGAGCGCCGCATCTCGCGCCAGCGCGCATTCCTGCGAACGCCGGGCAACGCGCGGCCGGACTGGTGGATCGTCACCGAGATCGCGCGGCGCATGGGCTTCGCCGATGCCTTCGCCTATTCCTCGCACGCAGCGATCTTCCGCGAGCACGCCACCCTTTCGGAATATGAAAACGGCGGCACACGGCTGTTCGACATCAGTGCCCTGGCCGATATTGCCGACGCCGAGTATGACGCCCTCCCGCCGTTCGTTTGGCCCGCTCGCCGGAATTGTTCTTCCGCAAATTCGAGACTTCTGGGCGATGGTAATTTTCCCACCGCCGACGGCCGCGCACGTTTCGTAGCCGTCAGACAAGAAGGACCGGCACTTCCCGTCGACGCCGATTTCCCGCTCTGCCTCAACACCGGGCGCTTGCGCGACCAATGGCACACGATGACCCGTACCGGCCGCGTGCCACGGCTGATGGCGAACGCCCCGCGTCCGGCATGCGACATCCACCCGCTTGATGCCGATACTTATAATGTCGGTGACGGCGACCTGGTGCGCATCGAAAGCCGCTACGGCTTCGTGCGTGCCGCAGCGCGCGTCACCGACGAGCAGCCGCGCGGACAAATCTTCCTGCCGATGCACTGGAGCGGCCTTTTCGCCGCGAATGCGGTGGCCGGAACCGTCTCCAATCCGCTGACGGATCCGTTCTCGGGTCAGCCGGAGTTGAAGAACGTGCCCATCCGTCTGGCGCGCGAGAAAATCGCATGGGAAGCTAGCCTGCTCACCGTCCGCGACCTTCGGCCTACCGGTTTCGTTCATTGGCACCGCAGGGCGGTTTCCGGTGGCTGGCTCTACGAGCTGACGGGTACCGAAACGCCCGATCAGGGCATTCTCCTCGCGAAGGGGTTGCTCGATCCGATCTCGCGCGAGCGTATGATCGAATATACGGACCGGCATGGCCGCTCTTACCGTGCCGCCGCGACATCCGGTGAGGGCGCGCTGCGCGAGGCACTGTTCGTTGCCCAGCCGAGCCTGCTGCCGAGGCTCGACTGGCTTCTGGCGCTGTTCGCCTCCGGCGAAGCGTTGCAGGAAACCGACAGGAAAGGCCTTCTCTCCGGTCATGCGCCACGCGCCATGCCGTCCCCCGGCCGCATCGTCTGCTCCTGCTTCAATGTCGGCGTCAACCAGATCGCCGCGGCCGTGGCCGACGGCTGCGGGAACGTAGAGGCGATCGGCAAAGCCGTGCGCGCCGGCACGAATTGCGGGTCCTGTATTTCAGAAATCAAGGGGATCATCCATGCAGGCAGTCTCCAGGCAGCCGAGTAACGCAGGCCGCGCGCGGATCGCGCCACTTTCGGTCCTTCCCGTCTTTATCGATCTTTCCGGAAAACTCGCCGTCGTCGCCGGCGGATCGGACGCAGCCGCCTGGAAAGCCGAACTGCTGCTTGCCGCCGGCGCGCGCGTGCGGCTCCTTTCGCCACGTGACACCCTCGGACACGAGATGGAGCAGCTTGCCGCAAGTCACGACAACGATGCCCTGTGCCGCTTTTACCGTGCCTGGCAGGCGGAAGATCTCGCCGGCGCGGCGATCGCCGTCGCGGATTGCGAGAGCGACGCAGAAGCCGCCACATTCGCGGCAGCCGCCGCGTCGGCCGGCGTTGCCTGCAACGTCATCGACAAGCCGGAATTCTGCGATTTCCAGTTCGGCTCGATCGTCAACCGCTCACCGGTCGTCGTTGGTATCTCCACCTCTGGCGCGGCTCCCGTTCTTGGTCAGGCGCTGCGCCGACGTATCGAAACGCTGCTTCCCCCATCGCTTGCAGCGTGGGGCGCGCGGGCATTGCGCATCCGCAACGCCGTGACGGCGAAGTTCGAGACGGTCGCCCTGAGACGGGCGTTCTGGGGCGCTTTTGCCGAACGCGCCTTTACAGATGCGCCGCCAGCCAATGAAGCGGCCATGCTGGAAAGGCTTTCGAATGAAGCTCGACACCCACATTCGAATATGGGCAAGGTGACCTTCGTCGGCGCCGGTCCGGGCGACGCCGAACACCTCACCTTGAAAGCGATGCGCGCCCTGCAGGCAGCCGAAATCATCCTGTTCGACGATCTCGTCTCCGAAGAGGTACTCGAACTTGCGCGCCGCGAGGCGAAACGCATCCTCGTCGGCAAGCGCGCGGGCCGGCCGAGCTGCCGCCAAGGCGACATAAACGACATGATGGTCCGTCTCGCCAGGGCCGGACGGCACGTGGTGCGGCTGAAGTCCGGCGATCCGATGATCTTCGGCCGCGGCGGCGAGGAGATGGAGTGCCTGAAGGCGGAGAACATCCCCTACACGGTCGTGCCCGGCATAACCGCCGCCTCGGCACTTGCCTCGGCCTTCGGCGTTTCGCTGACCCATCGCGACGTCGCGCGCTCGATCCGCTTCGTCAGCGGCCACTCGAAACATGGCGGAGTGCCCGCAGACATCGATTTCGACGCCATCGCCGATCCCGCCGCCACGACGATCGTCTACATGGCGGGGCGCACCGCGGCGGACATCGCCGCAAGGCTGATGGAGCACGGCATGGAACCCGATACTTGCACGGCTGTGGGCGTCGCGCTCGGCCGCTCCGGCGAACGCATCGCCTTCTGCGAGTTGCGGCATCTTGCGCGCGAGGTGAAAGCTTTCGGTCTGGAGAATCCCATCGTGCTCGGTATCGGAAAGGTCTTCGATCTGGCGGCGGCCGCGAGGCTGGATAGTGAAGCGGACGCGCACGCTTGCGTCGGGTGAACGCCCTTCAGCAGGCTCCTGCAAAGGCCGAGGACCTGCAGTGGAATTCGCAGCGCGAAATTCGTGTCAGCCCCCAAACCCGCCGCTGACATTGCTTCGCGCTGCGAACCGGTCTGCCGGACCAGTCGGGCCGCCTTTCGGCAAACCGATGATGGAATCGGCATCCAAGCACCAACACGATCTGTAGGCGATCCGTCACGGCCTGAAAATACGGCAGATGCCGTATTTGGGCGCGGGACGCGTTCGGCGCTTTGACAGCACCGCATGTCATAATAAAAGAGCGCAACACCTTGGGCTGCCCGCTCGCGATATGCCCTCCCTCTTGCCGGACAGGATCCGTCTCAATGCCACGCGCCGCCGTAATCCAGCTCTTTCACGAGGCCAACGCCTTCACGCCCAGCAAAGCGTCCTACGAAGGTTTCCGCAGCGCGCAATATTTCATCGGCGAGGATGTACGCCGCGAGTTCGGCTCCACCGGCAACTGGCTGGGCGGCGTGACAGAGGCGCTGGACGAGGCCGGTTACGAGATCGAATACGGCGTCTGCACCGGTTGCCTGCCGGGCGGAACGCTGGACGGGGCGAGCTTCCGCCGCCTGGCCGCCGAGATCGTCCGATCGCTGCGCGACATCGTCGATCGTGAACCGGTCGACGTGGTTGCGCTGCTGCTGCACGGCGCCCTCGTTGTCGAAGGCGTTGAAAATCCGGAAACCACGCTCGCCGCGCAGGTTCGCGCCATCGTCGGCCCCGACATCCGCATCGCCGTGCCGCTCGACTTCCATGCCAATGTCGAGCCCGACCTGCCCCGCACGGTGGACGTGATCATCGGCGGCAAGCTCTACCCGCATGCCGACACCCACCAGCGCGGCAAGAAGCTGATGCACCTGGCGCTCGACCCACGACCATTGCGTACGCGCCGCTTTCGGCTGCCGATCGCGGTGCCGATGAGTGCACAGACCACCGATCAGGGAGCGTTTGCCGAGATGATGGCGCTCAGCGGCGAGATCGAGAAACGCGACGGCCTGGCTGACGTCGTCATGATGGGCGGTTTCCCGTATGTCGATTCCGACGAGGTCGGCAGCTCGGTGCTGGTGACGGGGACCGACGACAGGGCGATGCAGCGCGCTTTCCGCGACATGGCCGACGCCGTCTGGGAGCGCCGCGAGGCCTTACAGAAATCGGCGCCCTCCTTCGAGGAGGCAGCGCCGGAGATATTTGCGCACGCGGCCACGGGACGCGTGGTGCTTGCCGATGCCGGCGACAATCCCGGTTCCGGCGGCGTCGCCAATGTCGCCGACATCTTCGCCGCCCTGGTGCGGCAAAGGCTGCCCTTCGTCGCCGGCTTCATGGTCGACGGCGAGGCCGTGCGGGCCGCCCAGGCGATCGGCGTCGGCAATCGCGGCACCGTTGCGATGGGCGCGCTCCAGAACGGCAAGCCGTTCCTCGCCGACGTCCTGGTGGAGCGTGTGGCCGATGTGAATTATCGCAACGAGGGCGCCAATCTTCACGGCGAACTGCTGGAAGGCGGGCTGGGCACCATCCTGCGCGTCGGCGACGCGGGTCACATCTCGGTCGTCAGCGAGCGCATCCAGGCCTATGACACGCAGGCGTTCCGCAGCCAGGGGATAGATCTGGAAAGCAAGGCGATCATCCACGTGAAGTCGAGCAACCACTTCCGCACGTCGTTTACGCCGCTGGCGCAGAACGGCGTCTTCATCGTGGACAGCGGCGGCTACGCCTCGACCGACGCCCGCCGTTTCCCCTTTACCCGCCGTGCAACGCGCATCATGCCGCTCGCCAAGCTCGATCGCGCCGAATGGGACAGGCAGGTCGCACTCGAATGCGAACTGGCGCTCTGAGCGCGACCGGCGGCTCTAGCGGTCCTGCGCGACGCCGCCCTTGACCACCAGGTCAAGGTGCCTTGCGAACTCGGCAAGCACGCCTTTTTCAAGCGGATTGGCGGAAAGCACGTTCAAGTCGGCGCGATAATTCTCCCGTACATGGCCGATCTCGCTTTCGAGATTGACGAGCCTCGCGCCGACCGAGGTCGCCGACCGCAGCATATCGAGCGGCGGAACCACGTCGGCGCGCAACGCGAACTCCGAAAGTTGTCGCTCATGCATCGGACCGATGAGGTCGGTGCCGTAGGCCATCGGCACGCCGGCACGATAGGCGAGCTCGACCGCCTTGATGCCGGAATCGAGCACCAGCTTGATCTTGTCCATGCGGTCGATCGGAAACCCGCTTGCTGCACCGACTTCCGACAGCGCCCGAAAACAGGCGAGCGTCGGGGTGAGAAAGCTGCCGGCCTCCTTCATCAAAAAGACCGTCTCCTCGTCAAGCAGATTGCCATGCTCGACCGAGCGGACACCGTTGCGAACCGCCCGCGCGACCGAGCGCGCCGTATAGGTGTGCGAGACGACGTAGAGGTTCGCCATCCGCGCCTCGTCGACGATGGCGGCGATTTCATCCTCCGAGAACTGGTCGGAAGTGATCTTGTCGGTGGGCGAGGAGATGCCGCCATTCGCCATGATCTTGATGTGATGCGCGCCGCGCCTGATCTCGTCGCGCGCGGCCCTGCGCACCCCGTCGATCCCGTCACAGCGCCGCCCGAGGCTCACTTGCGAATAGGCTTCGTCCTCCCGATCGACCCCCATGGGCCGATGGTCGCCATGGCCGCCGCTTGGGGAAAGCGCCTTGCCGCCATAGAGGATGCGCGGGCCGTTGATCAGCCCCTCCTCCACCGCCCGGGCGAGCCCGAACTCCGCGCCGCCGACATCGCGCACGGTGGTGAAGCCGCGCCTGAGCATCCCGGCAAGCACGCGCGCCGTCTGCGCGGCGACATACATCGGCGATTGGCGCGGCAACTCTCCGAGATTGGCGGTATAGGCCGTTACATGGACATGCGCGTCGATGAGGCCCGGAATGACGAAACGCCCGTTGACGGGAATGCGCCGCGCATTGGCGCAGGCAATCGCGCTTTCGGAAATCTCGCGGATCACCCCGCCTTCCAGCGAGAGGTGGCGATCGGCAAGGATTTCGCCGTTCTCGACATCGACGGCATTGGCGTTTTCGAGGATGGTGATCACGGGCCGCACCTTGCTGTTCGATGATCTTCAAAGAAAAGGAGGACCGGCGTTGGCCGGTCCTCCGTCGTTTCGCGGCTTGGTCCTAATTACCGGACCAGCCAATGCGATTGAGGAAAATGTTCTCGTTCGGCGTCGGCGTGAACTCCACCCCGTCCACGGCACCGTAGATCACGGAGGCCTGGTAGAGCGGAATGATGTAGTTCTCCTTGACCACCAGCTCGTGCACCATCTTGTAGAGTTCCAGGCGATTGCCCGAATCGATGGTGGAACGGGCGGCATCAAGCACCTCGTCGAGCTTCTGGTCCTTGACGTTCGCCCAGCCGCTGGAGGAATGCAGCAGCGGATAGAGAATGCCGTCGGCGTCCTGGCAACCGCAGCTCCAGCGGCTGAACGAGGTCTGCGGGATGCTTTCGGGACCCGACTGCATGCGTTGCATCCAGTTGCCCATGTCGGTCATTTCGATCTTGGCGTTCAGGCCGACATCGGCGAGCATCTGCTGAATGGCCTGGACCACGCGCTGGTCGTAGACCGGGGCGGTAAGGATGGAGAACTCCGTCTTTGCCGCATCGCCGACCTCTGCAAGTATTTCCTTGGCCTTCTCGGGGTCGTATTGGGCCGCTTCGATCCCGTCGATCCAGCCGAAATGGGCAGGCGAGGCGAGCTCGTCGACCGGTGCTTCGTAGCCGCCCAGAATGCCTTCCACGATACCTTCCTTGTCGATGGCATGCGCGATGGCGAGGCGGACGCGCGGATCGTCCAGCGGAGCCTTCTGCACGTTCATGGCGAAATAGGCGACGCGCTCGGTGCGAGCCGAAACCACTTTGCCGTTTCCGGAGGCATCGATCTGACTGGCGAGATCGCTGTCGATATTGGTGACGAGATCGCTGATGCCGGACTGGAGGTTTGCGACGCGCGTCGCCGCATCGGGAACCGCTCGGAAGGAGGCTTTCGGAAACGCGCCCTTGGGTCCCCAATACTCGTCATTGCGCGCAAGGATGACCTCGACGCCGCGATTCCAGGTCTCGAACTTGTAGGGCCCGCTGCCGACCGGCTTGAGATTGAATTCGTCCTTCGAGACCGCCTCGACGATGTGTTTGGGCACGATGGAGAGCTTGGTAAGCTGCGCCAGCAGGACGGGATAGGGTCCAGCAGTGGTCAGGACGACCGTCGTCGGATCGACCGCCTCGGCATCGGTGATCTGGTTGAACTGACCAAGCTGTGGGCTGGCGAAGGCAGGGTCGGTGATACGCTTGACGCTGAAAACCACGTCTTCAGCCGTCAGCGGCTTGCCGTCATGGAACTTGACGTCGTCGCGGATCTTGAACTCGACCTTCGTGTCGGAAAGGTATTTCCATTCCGTCGCTATCTGCGGCGCGATCTTTCCTTCGTCGTCGCGCGTGATGAGATTGTCGAAGATGTTGCGATAGACGTTGAAGCTGTCGGGATTCCATTGCACGTGCGGATCGAGCGAATTCGGCTCGCCGACGAAATCGATCACCAACATGTCCTTCGCCCACGCCATTGGCGCTGCAAGGCTCAGTGTAGTTGCCGCCGTCAGTGCGGCGATCAGCAGTTTGTTCAGACGCATGTCCTCTTCCCTTCCATTGTTCCCCTGAGAGCCCGACGGACCCCCGCTTTTTCAGCAAAAGCTGCCCGACCCGCCGCGCCGGCAATCTGAAGCTGCTCGATGTCTGATAGACAAAACTAACATCTCAGTTTTAAATCTTACGACATCAATAGCTGATCCTGACACGCTGACAGTCGACGCGCAATTGCATTTTGTTTCAAATGGCCGCTCTTGTCTGGCATGGTTTTCTAAATCGCGGCGCATGCGGCACGGCTTCGGCCTTTCACCTGCGGGGAGAAGTTCACTCCAAGCGGTTCGGAGAACTCTTCATCGACCTGGAAAAGGTTTCCCTATGCATCCGACGAAATGGAAAAATACGCTCTTCCCGTCATCCCATAAAGATGCCAAAGTTAATAACTGAGAGGTCAGATAAAACATATGTTGGACAACGAAGCATACTCCTCGCCCACTCCCGCCGCGGGCAAGGGACAATCGGCCGAACGCGCGCTACGCAGCGCCATCGTGCATTGCGTCCTCGCGCCGGGAGAGCGCCTTTCCGAGGTTGCACTCGCAAGAGAATTCGCCCTGGGACGCGGTGCGGTCCGAGCCGCGCTGGCGCGTCTCCAGGCCAGCGGCTTCGTGTCGTCCAGCGCCCGCAGCGGCTGGTCGGTCACGCCGGTCTCGGCCGGTGAAATCCGCGAGTTGAGCGCCGCCCGGCGCCATCTCGAGCCCATGCTGTGTTCCGCAGTCCTTGACGAGCATGACCGCGCGCGACTTCGCGGTCTTGCCGAGATGCACGTCGCGCTCACCCAGCGTGAGGAGCTTGGTGGCAACGTGCTGCCGACCATCCGGCGCTGCGAGCGCGACATGCTCGACACACTCGCAGCACGCCTTTCCATGCCGGTCGTCGCCGGATGGCTGACCGATCTTTGGGATCGGTCGATCCGTCTGGTCAATTTCTTCGAGGGTAACGGCCCTGCACGCCTGACGCCGGCGAACAGGTCGAGGCTGGTCGAGGCGCTTCTTGATGGCCGCAAGTCGGATGCGCTCGATCATCTGAGCGCTGCCAACACCGTGCTGGAGACCTTCCTGCTCGACCGCTTCCTGGAATCGGAAGCAATCGTCGGCAGCAGGACCGCACGCCGTCGCTCCGTCAGGAAGGATGTCGCGAGACGGTCTCCAGACCTGGACGAAGCCACGAACGGGATGAGGACACATGACGATACGAAGAATTAGCCGCTCGCTCGCTTTTGCTCTCGCGGGTCTCGCCTTCGCCTGTTCGCCGCTCGTCCTTCAGCCGGCCGCCGCCAAGGAAATGCTGGTTGTCGACCTAGTCAGCGAGCCCTCGTCGCTCGACCCCCACAAGCAGTGGAATCCCGACAGCTATTACGTCTATCGCAACATCTTCGACAACATGCTTACACGCGACGACGCGGGCAAGATCGTCCCCCAGATCGCTACCGCTTGGGAGTATGTCTCCGATAGCGAGATCGTCTTCAGTATCCGCGACGACGTCGTCTTCCATGACGGCGAGAAGCTGACGGCCGAAGACGTCGCCTTCAGCATCGGCCGTATCATCGACCCCGCTTTCGCCAGCCCCCAGCTCGGCCAGTTCAACAAGATCGTCTCAGCCGAAGCGACCGGCGAACACGAGGTGACGCTGAAGACCGACGGCGCTTATCCCGTGCTGCTCGCCCAGCTCGTCAAGCTTTCGATCGTGCCCAAGCACGTGGTCGAGGCCGTCGGCGACGACGAGTTCAACTTGAAACCGGTGGGCTCCGGTCCTTACAAGATCGGCGAGTGGAAACGCGGCGTCTCGGTCTCGCTCGTTCGCAACGATGAGTATTGGGACGACAAGGGTGCGTTTGCCGGCGCGGAGTTCCGCGCCGTGCCGGATGCCGCGACGAGGGTGGCAAACCTGCAGTCGGGCACCGCGGATCTCGGCGTCAGCCTTGATTCCGATCTCGCCGCCCAGTTGGAAGGATCGGGCGCGGCCAAACCGCTGACCGTGCTGACCGAGCGTATCGGCTATGTGAAGCTCAATCCGGCCCGTGGGCCGCTCGACGACGTGCGGGTGCGCAAGGCGATCGCCCAAGCCATCGACAAGCAGGCCATCGTCGAGGGGTTGCTCGGTGGCTTCGACCAGCCGCTCGACCAGATGGCGACGCCGTCGCATTTCGGTTTCGTCGAGGGCATCGAGGCCGCGCCCTACGATCCCGAAGAGGCACGCAGGCTGATCGAGGAAGCGGGTGCGGCCGGCAAGACGCTCTCCTTCGCCACCTCGCCGACCTTCGACCAGCGCATCGTCCAGGCGATCGCGCAGATGCTCAGCGATGTCGGGCTCAAGGTCGAGATCGAGCTGACCGACATGGCGACCTATCTCCAGCGCGTGCAGAGCGAGCCGACGAACCAGCCCTTCATCTCGTTCGGGCGCTGGTCCTGCGCCTGCCAGGACGCCGACGGCGTGCTCTATCCGCTGCTTCACTCCAGCAGCTCATGGTCGGCGGCGGCCAATCCCGATATCGACGCGCTCCTCGACAAGGCCCGCAACACGCTCGACGAAGGGGAGCGGCTGGAAGCCTATAAATCGGTCAGCACCTATGTCGCCGAGCAAGTTCCCCTGGTTCCGCTCTACCAGGCGGCGATCATCTACGGCGCGGCTTCCGGGCTCGAATGGACGCCGACCGCCAATGAAAGCATGTTCCTCAACCGCATGGACTGGACGGACTGACGGTGGAACGAAGCAGCTTTGCAACGGCACGGCCCGCCTTGCCCTCGCTGAAATTCATGGTCGCGCGCTCCGGTCACCAGGGCCGGGCCGCGTGATGGGCTGAAGGAACCGCAACCGGTGTCGGCGTTTTTTCTCAAGCGAACCGTACAGGCGGTGATCGCCGTTCTCGGCGTCATGACCCTGATCTTCTTCCTGCAGCGCCTTTCCGGCGATCCGGTGCTGCTGCTCGTTCCGCAAAACGCGACGCAGGCCGATATCGACGCGCTGCGCACCTCGCTCGGCTTCGACCGGCCGCTGATCGTGCAATATTTCGATTTCATGCGCGGGCTGCTGTCCTTCGATCTTGGCCGCTCCTACGTCCAGAACGTGCAGGTCTCGACGCTGATCTGGAGCCGCCTGCCCTATACGCTGATGCTGGCGGGCGGTGCGCTCGTCGTCGCATTCGGCATCGGCATACCGCTCGGCGTGCTGATGGCGGTCAGGCGCGACAAGCCGGAGGCCAAGGCGATGATGGCGGTGGTGCTTGCCGGTCAGTCGATGCCGACTTTCTGGAGCGCTATCCTGATGATCCTCGTCTTTGCCGTGTGGCTCGGATGGCTGCCGCCGTCGGGCGCGCGCGAGCCTTCAAGCCTGATCATGCCCTCAATCGCGCTCGGCCTCCTCTCCATGGCAACGTTCGCGCGCGTTGCCCGAACCGCCGTGCTCGACGAGCTTGAGAAGGAATATGTCCGCACCGGGCACGCCAAGGGCCTGCCGATGCGGCGCATCGTCATGCGTCACCTCCTGCGCAACGCGGCGATTCCCGTCGTCACGGTCGCCGCACTGGAGATCGCCAACCTGCTTGCCGGCGCGGTGATCGTGGAAACGGTCTTTGCCTGGCCGGGGCTGGGGCAGCTCACCGTGCAAGCCATCAACGCGCGCGATTTCCTCGTGGTGCAGGGCGTCGTGCTGCTCGGCGCCGTCACCGCGATCGCTCTCAACCTTATCGCCGATCTGCTCTACAGCCTGATCGACCCGCGCATCCGCATCGAGGGAGGCGCAGCATGAACGCCGCGGCACCGGTTGCGACCAAGCGTTCCCGCCGGCCCATCCCCTGGACGGTGATCCCCTTCGCCGCGATCCTCACCGCGCTCGTCCTGATGGCGATTTTCGCGCCCTACATCGCGCCGCTCGATCCGAACGCCCAGAACCTCCTCGCCCGCCTCAAGGCGCCCGGTCACGAGGCGCGAGGCGCCGTCTACTGGCTCGGCTCCGACGAGCTCGGCCGGGACGTGTTGAGCCGCACCGTCTACGGCGCACGCGTTTCGCTTCTCGTCGCCTTCGCCTCCGTCATCCTTTCGGGCGTCTTCGGCAGCGTTCTCGGAATGATCGCCGCCTTCTATCGCGGCTGGGTCGAGACGATCATCATGCGCATCGTCGATATCGTGCTTTCGGTTCCGGCCATCCTGCTCGCCATCATCACGGTCGCGGTTCTGGGTCCCAGCCTCTACAACGTCGTCATCGTGCTGGCGCTCACCCGCTGGCCACGCTATGCGCGTGTCGCCTACGGCCAGACTCTGTCAGTCGCCAACATGCCTTACGTACGCCTGTCGCGCTTCATGGGTGCGGGCTGGCTGCGGCTGCTAGGTCGGCACGTTCTGCCCAACATCGCCGGCGCGCTGATCGTCGTCGCCACCTTGGAATTCGGCCTGATGGTGTTGTTCGAGGCGGGACTTTCCTTCCTCGGGCTCGGCGTGCAGCCACCGACGGCGAGCTGGGGCGCAATGCTTTCCACCGGCCGCAATTATGTTGCGACAGCGTGGTGGATCGCCACCTTCCCTGGTCTCGCGCTGTTCCTGCTCGTTCTTTCCATCAATCTGATCGGCGATCACGCCCGTGACCGCCTCGATCCACGCTCAAGATGAGGTTGCCATGCATTTCGCCGAAGAGTTCAAAGACAAAAAGGTCATCGTCACCGGTGCCTGCGGCATCATAGGCGGCTGGATCGCCGAGGCGTTTCGCGACGCCGGCGCGCAGCTTTGCCTGACCGACCGCGACGAGGCGAAACTTGCGGCAACGCTCGAAAGGCTCGGGGGCGGCGACCAGCACTTCGCCATCGCCGCCGACCTCATGGACGCAGACGCCCTTGCCAGCTTTGCCGAGAAGGTCAAGCAGCGCTGGAGCGCGCCGGACATCGTCGTCAACAATGCCGGCATCTACCCCTCCGGTTTCCTGCTCGACATCGACGTTGCCGATTGGGACGCAATCATGGGCGTCAACCTGCGCGCGCCCTTCATCCTGTCGAAGCTTTTCGCGCGCCAGATGATCGACGCCGGCAAGCGTGGGGCGATCATCAACATATCGTCGGGCGCGGCGCGCAAGATGCGCACCACCGTCGTTCCCTATTGCCTGTCCAAGACCGCGCTCGATCGCCTGACCAAGGGCTTTGCCCTAGAGCTCGCCGAATACGGTATCCGCGTCAACGCGGTCGAGCCCGGCTTCATCGCGGGAAGCAATGTGAGCCAGCTTCCCGACGAGCATGTCGAGACGGTCACCGCATCGATCCCGCTACGCCGTTCCTCCTCGCCGAAGGACGTCGCAAGCGCGGTTCTCTACATTGCCTCGGATGCCGCTTCCTACGTCACCGGCGCGACGCTGGCCGTCGACGGCGGCAATTCGATCGGCTCACAGGCCGTGTTCCAGGCCAAGAAGAAGGCGTTGTGATGCCGACGAAGCAGAACGGAGCAAAAGCATGACAAAGGTTTCCCACAACAGCTCACCGTGGCCGGCCTATGAATGGCCTGCAGGCAAGCAGTCCGCCGCGCTTCTGTCGGTCGACGTCGACGCCCATTCGCCGTTTCTCTGGTCGCTACGCGACGAGGTTCCCGACCGTCTCGCCGGTATCGAGATCCGCCGCTTCGGCCCGCGCACCGGCCTCTACCGCCTTCTCGACCTGTTCGAACGCTATGATTTCAAGGCAAGCTTCTACGTGCCCGGGTTCGTCGCCGAGACCAATCCGGAAATCCTGCCGGCGATCGTGGAGCGCGGCCACGAGGTGGGACTGCACGGCTATTTCCACGAGATCGTCGCCGACGTCTCCGACAAGGAATTCACCGGCGCGCTGGAGGCGAGCCATGAATTGTTCGTCAAACAGACCGGAGCCGCACCGGTGGGCTTCCGCTCTCCGGCCTGGGAGATGACCCCCCATATGCTGCGCGAGGTGAAGCGTCTCGGGCTTGCCTATGATTCCTCGCTTTCCGGCTTCGACCATCCCTACGACGTCGACGGGGTACTGGAGATCCCTGTGCAATGGGCGGTTGACGACGCCGTCTTCTTCAAATTCGAGGGCGGCGGTCGCGACAAATGGCCTTTGCAATCCGGGCGCGCCGTGCTTGAGGACTGGACTTCGGAATGGCGCATGCTCCACCGTTTCGGCGGGTTGTTCACCCTGACGGTCCACGATTGGATATCCGGACGCGCCCAGCGCATCGCGCTGCTCGAAGAACTCTTCGACAAGATCAAGGCTGAAAGCAGCGTCTGGGTCGCAACGGCGGCCGAGATCGCCAAGCATCATGCCAGCTCGGCGAACAGCGGCCGTTTCGCGGTCGCCGGCGCTATTCCCGCAGCGATCGGCCCGCGCAGATTCGGACGGGCCGATGACTGAGCATTGGGCGGTACGCAAGCACGCGGTGCGAAGCGAAAAGGGCCTCGTCGCCTGCCAGAACTGGCTTGCCGCCGAAGCGGGCGCGGCGGTGCTTTCGCGCGGTGGAAACGCGGTCGACGCGGCGGTCACCACTATTTTGACGCTGAGCGTAGTGGAGCCTTGGCTCTCCGGCATAGGTGGCGGCGGCTTCCTCCTGCACGCAGATGGACGCACCGGCGCGGTCGATGCGCTCGACTTCAACGTGATTTCTCCGGGCAAGCTCGATCCCGCCGATTATCCGCTCGTTTCCGGCCGCGACGGCGACTGGTTCGACTGGCCGTCGGTGAAGGAAGACCGCAACCTCATCGGCTATGGCTCGATCTGCGTGCCCGGAGCCATCGCAGGACTTGCCGCGGCACTCGAACGCTTCGGCACGATCAGTTTCGCCGAAGCGCTGCAGCCCGCCATCGAACATGCGCGACGAGGCCTGGTGCTCGACTGGTACACCGTGCTTTGCCTGGCGATCGATGCCGAGGGACTCGGACACTTTCCAGCATCTGCCGCGCTGTTCCTGAAGGAAGGTCGTGCGCCGCGCGTCCCCGAGCGCGGCGCCAATGCTCACCTCGCGATGCCGCGCAAGGCTGCGATGCTGGAGCGGCTTGCGAAAGTCGGTCCGCGCGATTTTTACGAAGGCGAGATCGCCTCGCTGATCATCTCCGACCTGCAGGACGGCGGATCGTCGATCGATGCCTCGGAGATGCGCGACTATGCGCCGGTTTGGCGCAAGCCGCTGATGACCGCCTATCGTGGCATGCAGGTCCACGCGATGTCCGGCCTGTCAGGCGGGCCGACCCTGGCGGAAGCGCTTGGCGAACTCGAACGCACATTGCCGGAAGGTGATGCAATGTCGGGTCAAACGGCACTTGCCTTCGCGCGCGCCATCCGGCGCGCCTCCGAGCACCGGCTGCGCAGCCTCGGCCATGCCGGCGGCGAAAGCTGCACGACCCATGTCAGCGTCGTCGATCGCGACGGCAACATGGTCGCGATCACCAACACGCTCCTGTCGCGCTTCGGCTCCAAGGTCGTGCTACCGTCGACCGACCTTTTGATGAACAACGGCGTCATGTGGTTCGATCCGCGTCCAGGCCAACCGAATTCGATCGCGCCGGCCGTACGGCCGTTGGCCAATATGTGTCCGTTGATCGCAACGGTTGAAGATCGGCCGGCATTCGCATTGGGCGCCGCCGGCGGCAGACAGATCATGCCCTCGGTGGCGCAGATCCTTTCCTACGTCGCCGCCTTTGGCATGTCGCTCGAAGAGGCGATGCACGCGCCGCGCCTGGACGCCAGCGGCGTCACGCTGCGCGTCAACCAGAATGCCCGGACGGATGTCGCCACGAGGCTCGCCGAGGAGTTTCCCGTCGAGATCGTCGAGGACACGCTTTACCCGGTCAATTTCGCGGTGCCGTCGGCGGTGATGCGCGTCGACGGCCAGAATATCGGCATGGCACATCCCAATCATCCCTGGGCGGCGGTCGGCATGGAGGGCGCATGACGGACCCCGTCCTTACGGTTGAGGACCTCAAGATCACGATCGGCGGCAAGCCGGTCGTCGACGGCGTCAGCTTTCAGGTCGCGCAGGGCGAAATCCTCTCCGTTGTGGGAGAATCGGGTTGCGGCAAGTCGATGACCGCTTTTTCCATCATGGGCCTGCTGCCGAAGGCGGCGCGTTTCGCCGCCGGCAGGGTAATGCTCGGCGACGTCGACTTGCGCGCCCTCCCGGAAAGCGGGCGCCGCAAATTGCGCGGCGATGAAATCGCCATGATCTTCCAGGAGCCGGTCGCATCGCTCAATCCGCTGATGAAGATCGGGCGCCAGATCGAAGAGAATCTCGCCATACATCGTCACATCGATCCGGGCGAGGCCAAGCGCGCGGCGATTGCAATGCTCGAGGAGGTCGGCATTCCCGAACCCGAGCTTCGCTATGGCCAGTATCCGTTCGAGCTCTCCGGCGGTATGTGCCAGCGCGCGATGATCGCAATGGCCCTGATCTGCCGGCCGAAGCTTTTGATCGCCGACGAGCCGACCACGGCGCTCGACGTCACCATCCAGGCACAGATCCTCGAACTGATGAAACGGTTGCGTGAGGAGACCGGCACCGCCATCCTGCTCATCACCCACGACATGGGCGTGGTGGCCGATATGGCCGATCGCGTGGCGGTCATGTATGCCGGCCGCGTGATCGAGGAAGCGCCGGTCGGCAATATCTTCGCAGGCCAGGAGCACCCCTACACGCGCCTTTTGCTGTCCACCATTCCACGCCTCGACGGCGCTCCCAAGACCATCCTGCCGACGATCGAAGGCACCGTGCCCGACATCGGGCAATGGCCGGTCGGATGCCGCTTCAATCCGCGCTGCCCGCTGTCGGATTCGCATTGCGTGGAAAGTCAGCCGCCATTGACGCCACGCGCGGATTCCGGCAACGCCGCATGCTGGCACAGCGACAGGGTCGGAGCGATACTATGAGCGAAACGCTGCTTTCGGTTCGCGACCTCAAGGTCCATTTTCCGATACGCGGTGGGCTCCTCGGCCGCCCGGTCGGCTGGGTGAAGGCGGTCGACGGCGTCGACCTCGACATCGGCGTTGGCGAAAGCATAGCACTCGTCGGTGAGTCCGGCTGCGGAAAATCCACTCTCGGCGCGGCGATCCTCGGCATGCAACGCCCGACCAGCGGCACGATCAGCTTCGAGGGCAAGCCGATCGTGCATGGCGAGCCGGCTGCGTTGCGCGCCTTCTCGCGCGACGTGCAGATCGTCTTCCAGGATCCGGTGGCCGCGCTCAATCCGAAGCTGACGATCGGCGAGAGCATCGCCGAGCCGCTGGCCATCCATGGCATGGGTAGCGCCAAGGAGCGCCGCGAGCGCGTCGCCGAACTGCTCGGGCTCGTGGGTCTCCATCCGCAACATGCAGAGCGCCGGCCGAATGCCTTTTCCGGCGGCCAGCGCCAGCGCATCGTGATCGCCCGCGCCCTGGCGCTCAACCCCAAGCTGCTCATTCTCGACGAGCCGGTGTCGGCGCTCGACGTTTCAATCCGCTCGCAGATCCTCAACCTGTTGCTCGATTTGCAAAAGCGCTTCCGCCTTTCCTATCTGTTCATCAGCCATGACCTGTCGGTGGTGCGCCATTTCGCGGACCGGGTGGCGGTTATGTATCTCGGCCATCTGGTCGAGACGGGAAGGACCAGCGAGGTTTTCGCCAATCCAGTCCATCCCTATACCGAGGCGCTTTTGAGCGCAGTGCCACTGCCCGATCCGATCGCGCAGCGCAGCCGCAAGCGCATCGTGCTCAAAGGCGACCTCCCGAGCCCGGCCAATCCGCCGAAGGGCTGCGCCTTCGTCACGCGCTGTCCGCTGGCCGAGCCGATCTGCCGCGAGACCGCGCCTCCCCTGGTTGCGCTGGATGGCGGCAGGCGCGCCGCCTGCCATGTTCGCGCGGCCGCCTGAAACCGACATCAAGGAAAAGCTCATGACCTCATCGATCACCCGGCGCGCCGTCAACGCGCCCGACGCCCCCCAGACCGCCGCCCGGCGCTATGCCCAGGCCGTCGAGATATCCGGCGCATCGCGCACTCTTTATATAAGTGGCCAGATCCCGGTCGGCGCCGACGGCCATATGCCGGAGGATTTCGAAAGCCAGGCACGGCTTGCCTGGGCCAATGTCGAGGCACAATTGCGCGCGGCCGGCATGAGCCTCGACAATCTGGTCAAGCTCACCGTCTTCCTGGCGGGCTACGAACATCGCGATATCAACGCCAAGGTACGTTGGGAGGTCATGGGCGATCGGACGATCGCGCTCTCGACGATCATCACCGGCGCCTATGACCCGGCATGGCTGATCGAGATCGAAGGCATCGCCGTCGCCTGAACTCAGGCGCTGTCGCGGGCAACGAGCAGATAGCCGGTATCGACGCTCCTGCCGTTCTTCCTGCCTGTCTCGTGCCGATCGACCAGCATGGCGACCGCACCATTGCCCATATGCCAGGGCTGCGGCTTCACCGTGGTCAGCGCCGGGTTCATCGCTGTGGCGATCTCATAGTCGCCCCAGCCCACGACGGCGATTTGGCCCGGAACCGAAAGCGACCTGCGCCCGCATTCGAAGATCACGCTGGCGGCCACGATATCGGTCGGGCAGATCACCGCGTCGAGCTGCGGGTCGATCGCCAGCAACGCCTCCAATGCGTGAGGCCCGCTGCCAAAACCGTGCGCCTCCTCCACGTGATAAATCAAATCGGAGCGCAGTCCGGCAAGCGCCATCTCTTCCCGGAAAATCGGCGGCCGCTCGTTGAACCGCCGCGAGGCCGGGCTGTCATAGCCTATCAAGCCGATCCGCCGGCGCCCCTTTGCCACCAGATGGCGGCAGACCTCGCGCATGGCGCGGTCGATGCGATAGCCGATCGCCATGTCGATCGCATCGTCGAGGAGCCATGTCTCGACCAACGGGATATGCGACTTGCTGAGAAGGTCGATCGAGGCCGGTTCGTGCTCGTTGCCGATCAGAACGATGCCGGCGACGCGCAGGCCAATCAGCGTCTCGATCGCCTCCATCTCCTGCTCCGGCGTGTCCGCCAGCATCAGGATCAGCTTGTAGCCATGCTCGGCGACACCTTCTTGCAGCCCGCTGATATACTGATAGAAGCTCGAGTTCTTCACCGACGGAATCGTCCCGCCGATCACGCGGCTCTTCCCCGCCGCCAGGTGGCCAGCCGACAGGTTAGGCACATAACCCAATTCCAAGGCTATCTCGAGGATCCGAAGCCGCGTCGCCTCCTGTACGCGATGCGGATGCCGATAAGCGTTGGAGACCGTCATCGGCGAGACTTGGGCCGCCTTCGCGACGTCCTGCATGGTTATCATGCGCTGATCCGCAACGCGCCCGTCACCGGTTTTCATTCGCCCTTCCGCATCCTCGAATGCAGTTTATTCCATCAAATCGACGCAGTCGGCAAATTCATTTTCTTTTGTCGGCGCTCGGTTGACTCATCGATTTCCAATCGTATTTTAGCGCTAAAATTAGGGAACGGAAGGCGTAAGGATGATTTCGCGCAGCCAGCCTGAAAGCCACGCTCGGCGTTCGCATCGGCGGGGCTCCAACCTTCCGGGATTTTCCATCCATGGCCGCTGAGCTCCGTCTCGCCGACATCCACAAATCCTACGGACCCGTACAGGCGGTAGACGAACTTGACCTGACGGTCGGCGAGGGAGAGCTGCTTGCGCTGCTGGGTCCCTCCGGCTGCGGCAAGACGACGACGCTGCGCATGGTCGCCGGCTTCGAGGAACCCGATCGCGGCACGATCCGCATCGGCGGCGACGACGTCACGTACCAGCCACCGCATAAGCGCAATCTCGGCATGGTTTTCCAGAACTACAGCCTGTTTCCTCATCGCACCGTGGCCGAGAACATTGCGTTCGGTCTGCGCATGTCGGGCGCCTCGCGCGCGGAGCAACAGACGCAGGTGGCGCGCATGCTCGACA
This sequence comes from Aquamicrobium sp. LC103, assembly GCF_001014615.2. GTDB lineage: Bacteria > Pseudomonadota > Alphaproteobacteria > Rhizobiales > Rhizobiaceae > LBCQ02. Next base: position 274,818 of record NZ_LBCQ02000009.1, on the reverse strand, counting down.
TGATCCGTCTGCCGGGACGGGAGGACATGTATCCCAATCAGCTTTCCGGCGGGCAGCAGCAGCGCGTCGCGCTCGCTCGCTCGCTGGTCGTCAACCCGCGGGTGCTGCTGCTCGACGAGCCGCTGGGCGCGCTCGACCGCTCCCTGCGCGAAAGCATGCAGTTCGAAATCCGTGAGATGCAGCAAAGGCTGGGCATCACCACTCTCCTCGTCACCCACGATCAGGAGGAAGCGCTGTCGATGAGCGATCAGGTGGCCGTCATGAATGCCGGGCGCATCCTGCAGATCGGCGCGCCGAGCACGATCTACGATCGTCCGGCATCGCGTTTCGTGGCGGAGTTTCTCGGGACGTCCAATATTCTGACCGGCAAGGCCGACGCTGACGGCCGCAAGCTTGCCGCCGGCGCCTATTCCTTCGCGCTGCCCGAGCCGCAGCCCGCTGGCGCTCCGGTCGTGCTTTCGATCCGCCCGGAACGCATGGTGCTCGGCGACGAGGCGGAGCGGTGCCCGTCGCGCCTCCGGGGCCGGATAACCGGCGCGGTCTTTCGCGGCAGCTACGCGGCCTATCAGGTTCGCGTCGAGGGAATGGAGAACGAGATTTTCGTCTACAGGCAGGCCGACGGTCCGCTCGGCGCCATCACCTACCGGGTCGGCGAGGAACATTGGCTTGGCTGGAACGCCGATGACGGCATTCTGGTCGACCCCGAATGAGGAATGGAAGTGAAATGACAGCCGCAACAAGAGGCGCGCGCATCGGCATAGATGTCGGCGGGACCTTCACCGACTTCGTCCTGTCGGACCCGCGCGACCGCAGCCTCTCCTTCTACAAGGAGCCGTCGACGCCCGACGATCCGTCGCGAGCGCTGATCGACGGCCTGCAGGCGCTTCTGGACCAGGTCGGTCTGGGGCCCCGGGACGTTTCCGTGCTGATGCACGGCACCACGATCGGTCTCAATGCCATCATCCAGCGCAAGGGCGCCCGCATCGGCCTCATCGTCTCCAGCGGCTATCGCGACATTCTGGAGATCGCGCGCTGCCGCATGCCATCGTCCTTCGACTTCCATGCGGACAAGGAAATCCCGCTGGTTCCCCGTGAGCGCATCATCGAGATCGGCGCGCGGCTGTCGGCTTCCGGCGCGGTCACTGCCAGGCCGGACGAGATGGAGATTTCTCGGGTCACTGCGGAATTGCAGGCGCTGAAGCTCGACGCAGCTGCGCTCGTGCTGATCAACGGATACACCCATCCCGATTTCGAGAGCGAGCTTGCAGAACGGATATCGAGCCAGGCAGGCGGCCTCGCCATCACATCTGCTGCTTCGATCTGGCCCGAGATCCGTGAATATGAGCGCACGCTCGTCGCTTGCCTCAACGCCTATATCCAACCACTCATCCAGCACTATTTCGATGGCCTGCGGGGTGGGCTGACCGAGCGCGGCGTGACCGCACCGATCGTGGTGACAGCTTCGAATGGCGGCTCGCTCAGCGCAGCCTCTGCGGTCGACCGGCCCGTCGAGACCATCCTTTCCGGCCCTGCTTCGGGCGTAATGGCCGCGGTGAGGCTCGCCCAGGCTGTCGACACGCCAGGCATCATCACCTTCGACATGGGCGGCACGTCCTCGGATATCGCCATCGCGGCCGGCGGCATGCCGGAACTGGCCACCCGCACGGATATAGGCGGCCTTCCGCTGGTGTTACCGGTGGTCGATGTCAGCGCGATCGGCGCCGGCGGCGGTTCGATCGTCTGGGTCGACCAGCACGGTATCATCAAGGTGGGACCGCAAAGCGCCGGCGCGAAGCCTGGGCCGGTCTCCTACGGCCAGGGCGGCGATCAGCCCGCCGTCACCGACTGCTATCTGACGCTCGGCTATATCGATCCGGCCGGTTTCCTCGGCGGGCGCATGAAGCTCGACGGCGATGCGGCCCGCGCCGCGCTCGCTTCCGTCGGCACCAGAATCGGCCTTTCCGGGAATGTCGCCGACGTCGCGGCCAGGGCGGCGGAGGGCGCGCTCGCCGTCACCACCGCAGGCATGGCCAGCGCGCTCTACAAGACACTCGCCGAGCGTGGGCTCGATCCGCGTGGCTTTGCACTGGTTCCCTTCGGCGGCGCCGGGCCGACACATGCGAACCTGCTGGCGGAAGAAGTCGGCATTCCGCACATCATCGTCCCGCCTGCCGCCGGCACCTTCTGTGCCATGGGCGCTGCGGGCGCGGACCTGCGCCGTGATTTCGTTCGCAGCCTGCGGCTCGCACTTGACGCCGGTTCCTCCGCCACGCTGTCCGAAACCTTCGAGGCTTTGAGGACCGAGGGGCTGAGTTGGCTTGCAGCCGAGGGAGGCGCCAAGGGCGAGACCCGTTTCGACCGAGCCGTCGACATGCGTTATGCCGGCCAGGCCTATGAACTCAGAGTCAACCTTCCTGCCGACGCGACAACGGCAGACGCGATCGCCGAGGCCTTCCATCGCGAGCACGAGCGCATTTACGGCTTCCGCGACACCGAGGCCGTCGTGGAACTGGGCACGGCGCGACTGGCCGCCGTCGGCATCACGCCGGACCTGCCGGTACCCGATCTCTACGCCGGCGGCACGGCTGTGGGTCCGAAGGGCGAACGCCCTATCTATCATCGCGGGACATGGATTCCGGCCGCAGTCTACAGCCGCGCCGCGCTGGTGGCGAGCCAGAGCCTGGCCGGCCCTGCCATCGTCGAACAGGAGGACACCACCGTCGTCATCCTGCCCGGATGGTCCGGTCGCATCGACCGGATGGGCAATCTGCATCTCGAAGGCATCGCGAAATGAAGCTCGATCCCGTCACGCTGGAAATCCTCAACAACAAGCTCGCCGCGATCACCGAGGAGATGTGCCTGACGCTGCAGCGCACGGGCCGCACGCTCTACGTCAAGGAAACGGCCGACTTCGCCTGTGCGCTGGCCGGACTCGACGGCCGCTTCTTCGCCTATCCGCGCTCGATCGGCGTTTCGGGCTTCGTCGGACTGGAATGCGCTCCAGCGATCGAGGCGGTCGGCCCGCTGGAACCGGGCGACGTGATCCTGACCAACGACCCCTACCGCTCGGAAGGCCTTGCGACCCATCTGCCGGACCTGCACATGATCGCACCCTATTTCCACGAAGGCGAGGTCGTCGCCTATGGCTGGTGCTTCGTGCATTGTTCGGACGTCGGCGGACGCGTTCCCTCCTCCATCTCTCCGACCAACACCGAAATCTACCAGGAAGGTCTGCGCATACCGCCGGTCAAGCTGATGCGCCGGGGCGAGATGAATCCGGACGTGCGCCTCTTCCTCGATGCCAACAGCCGCACCCCCGATGCCAATATGGGCGACATTCGCGCCATGCTCGCCGCTTTGGCGGCGGGCCAGCGACGCATCGACCAGGTCATCGCCCAGCACGGCGCCGCGACTCTTCTCGAGGCGGAAGAGGACCTTGTCGCCTATGCAAACCAGAAGGCGCGCAGCGTTCTGTCCACCATTCCCGAAGGCACATATCGTTTCGTCGACTATCTCGATGACGACGCGGTGAGCCACCTGCCGGTGCGCCTCGCACTTGCACTGACGATCCGCGGCGGCACCGTGCATCTCGACTTCACCGGCTCCGATCCGCAGGTCGCGGCCGCAATGAACATCCCCTCGCGCGGGCGCCCGCATGCCTGGTTGACGCTGCGCGTGCTGGCGCTGGTCCATACGCTCGACCAAACCGTGCCGCTCAACGCCGGCCTGCTCGGCCCGGTCTCCATCGAAGCGCCGCTGGGCAGCATCGTCAATCCAGAGGAGCCTGCGGCCACCGGCGTCCGTCATGCGGCGGCGATCCGGGTCAACGACGTTCTCAACGGCGCCTTCGGTCTGGCATTGCCCTCGGTGATGCCGGCCGCCTCCAGTGGAACGGTGATCCCAGTCGTCATGGCCGAGCCGAATGCCAAGGGTGGCCGCAACGTACAGGTGGTCGAGCCGATGATCGGCGGCACCGGCGCGCGCCAAGGGCACGACGGAGTCGACGGCCGCGATTCGGGCATCTCCAACCTCGCCAACAATCCCGTCGAGACGGTCGAGGCCGAACTCGGCATCGAGATATTGCGCTATGCCCTGCGGCCGGATTCCGGCGGCGCGGGCGAATGGCGCGGTGGCTGCGGCATGGAGCTCACCTTCCGCGTGCTCACCGACGGCACCAACGTGTTGGGCCGCGGCATGGAGCGGCTGCTGTTCCGCCCATGGGGGCGCAGCGGCGCGAACGCCGGCGAGCCCGGTAGCCTCGTCGTCAACGAAGGCATGCCCAACGAACACCACCTCGGCAAGATTGATGTGCTCGAGGTCAATGCCGGTGATATCGTGTCCTTCCGCACGCCGGGCGCGGGCGGCTGGGGCAACCCCTATCGGCGCGATCCGGCCGCCGTGCTCGCCGATGTGGCGAACGGCTTCGTCACCATCGAGGGCGCGCGCCGCGACTATGGCGTCGTCATTGCCGACGGCGGCGTCGACGAGCATGCAACACAGACCGCGCGCGCCGGCCGTGTTGCCGGCAACAAGGAAATCGCCTTCGGACCCGAGCGTGATGCCTGGGAAGAAATCTTCGCGCCCGAATTGATGGACGCGCTGAACCACAAGCTTCTCGCGCAGCCGCTCGCCCGCAGACAGCGGTTGCGTCACGAAATCCTCGGCGGCGCTCTCGGCCGGCTGCCGGAAGGCTTTCCGCGCAAACCGGCAACGCCGGATCAGGCCGAGACCGCCCGCCAGGCGCTCCGGGCGGCGCTTGCCGATTGATGAAGCGATGATTCTCAACTGTTAAGGCAGGAGATGGAAATGACGACCTTCACGAGACGACGACTGCTGAAATCCGGCGCCATGGCCGGAACCGCTCTGGCGCTGGGCGGATTTCCCCGCCTCGTCAACGCTCAAGGAGCTCCGCTCAACGTGACCGCGTTCGGAGGGGTCTGGGAGCAGGCCGTGCGCGACTGCTTCGTCGCGCCCTTCCAGGCGAAGACCGGCGCCACGGCCACGGTGTCGCTCGGCGGGCCGCCGCAATGGCTTGCCCAGGTCGAGGCCAATCCCGAAAAGCCGCCGGTCGACGTGCTCATCATGACGCCGGACTTGGCGTTAACCGCGGCCAAGGCCGGGCTGATGGACGACTTCACCGTCGAGAAGCTGCCCAACCTCGCCCAGATACCGCAGGTCTTCACCGACAGCGTGATAGGCAAGGGCACCGTCTTCGACTATGGCGTCGCCGGTATCACCTACAATAAGGAGACCGTCGCCGAGCCGCCCAAGTCCTTCGCCGAATTCGTCGACCGGGTGGCCGACGGCGAATTCATCGCGTCGCTGCCTTCGATCGCCTATGCGGTAACGCCGATCATGCTGATCTGGGCGATGGCCGAGGCATTGGGCGGCGGCGTCGACAATGTCGATCCGTTCTTCGATGCCGTCGCGCGGATGAAGGACAATCTGGTCTTTTGGGGCGGGCCCAACGATTTCTTCAATCATCTCGCCTCCGGCGAGGCGGAGCTCGGCATCTATTTCGATGGCCGCACCTGGAACCACTACGACGAGGGCGCGACCTGGATGGGCTTCATCAATCCCGAGGAAGGCGGCTCGCTCAACGCCGTAGCCGTGCAGAAGCCGGTCAATGCCAATCCACTGGCCTGGGATTATCTTAACGAAGTTCTTGACGCGGAAAACCAGACCAAGTTCGCAGAGATCATGAATTACGGCGTCACCAACGAGGAGGTCGTCTACTCCGAGAAGCTCAAGCCGCGCATTACACCCTGGCAGAACGCGGCCTTCCCGCCCTATGAGCAGATTGCGGAAGTCCGTAACGAGTGGGTGGACCGCTGGAACCGCGAGATCGGCATGTAGGCGAGAACCAGATCGGCATCGTCCGGTGGCCGGGCCATGCCGACGAGCGGCAAAAGGACATCGGAATGGCGACAGCGGTCGACAAGACGAAATCCCGGCTTGGAGCACGCGGCTTGCGCGGCCTGCTTCTCATCGGGCCGGCCGTCCTCTTCCTCGTCGCCTTTTTCGTGCTGCCGCTGTTCGACAATGCGATGCGCAGTTTCGCCACGGCCGATGGCCAAGGCTTCACCCTTGCCCGCTACGTCCAGCTTCTCACTGACCGCTTCTATCTCGGCGTAACCCTGGAGACGGTGGTGCTCTCCACCGTCGTTACGCTGATCTGCGCCGCCATCGGCTATCCCGTCGCCTATTTCCTCGTACGCAAGGCCGGTCGCTGGAGCGGCCTCGTCATCTTCCTGCTGATCGCGCCGCTTTTGACCTCGATCATCATGCGCACCTTCGGCTGGCAGGTACTGTTTGCCCGGCGCGGCCTCGTCAACAATCTTCTCGTTCAGGAGCTCGGCTGGCTAGAACGGCCGCTGCAGATCATGAACACGCCCGCCATCGCCATAATCGGGCTGGTGCATGTTCTCGTTCCTTTCATGGTGCTATCGATCGCCACCGTGCTGCAGGGCATAGACCGGCGGCTCGAGGAAAGCGCGCAGATCCTCGGCGCGGGACGCTGGCGCACCTTTCGCGAGGTTACCCTGCCGCTGTCGGCGGATGGCATCGGCACCGGGGCGATCCTCGTCTTCATGATCGCCAATGGCAGCTTCGTGACGCTGGTGCTGTTGGGTGGCGGCTTCCAGACGCTGCCGCTCTTCATCTATCAACAGTTCAACACCACGCGCGACTTCTCCATGGCAAGCGCGATGAGCACGGTCCTGCTCGTCATCGCGCTCGCCTGCCTTTATCTGCAATTGCGGCTGGTGCGCCGCCAGGGAGGAAGCTGACATGCGCGCCAGATCGCTTACCGACCTTGTACTCCTCGTCTTCGTCGTTCTGTTCTTTGTCTTCATGCTGGCGCCGATCCTGATCGTGGTGCTGATTTCCTTCACTTCCGCCAGCTTCGCCGCCTTTCCGATCCCCGGCTGGTCCCTGCGTTGGTTCGCGCGCATCTTCGAGTATCAGCCCTTCATCGATGCCCTCCTCGTCAGTTTCACGCTGGCGATCGTCGCAACGTTGCTTTCATGCGTGATCGGCATTCCCGCCAGCCTCTATCTCGCGCGTGCCCGCGCCGGCTGGGCGAACGCCGTGTCGACGTTTCTGCTCTCGCCGCTGTCCATGCCGATGATCGTCATCGGCTTCGCCTCGCTGTTCTTCCTCTCGCAAATCGGCATCGGCGTCTCCTTCACCGCGCTGGTCATCACCCACACGGTCGTGTGCCTGCCTTATGTGCTGCGCACGGTCACTGCCGTCTATCGCTCGATTCCGCCCTCCTATGAGGAAGCCGCGCGCATTCTCGGTGCGAGCCCACTGGTGACCTTCCGCGAGGTGACCCTGCCGCTGATCCGCTCAGGCATCGCGGCGGGCTGCCTGTTCTCCTTCCTCACCTCCTTCGACAACCTGCCGGTTTCCTACTTCTTCGGCAGTTCGCAGACGAACACGCTCCCCGTGGTGATGTTGAGCTACATGGAACATCAGTTCGATCCCTCGATCGCCGCCCTCTCCACGCTGCAACTGCTGTTGGCCGTCGGAGCGCTCATCGTCGCCGACAGGGTTTACGGCATTCACAAGATGACGGTGGCGACGTGAAGCCGCACGACCAACAAACATCAAGGGTACGATCATGACCTTTTCCCTTTCCGCGCTCGACCGAAAGACCGGGATGTTCGGGATAGCGGTCGCGAGTTCCAGCATCGCAGTCGGCAATCGGTGCCCATGGGCGCGCGCCGGCGCAGGTGCGGTCGTGACCCAGCACCGCACCGACATCCGCAGTGGACCGCTCGGCCTCGATCTCCTCTCGCAAGGCTTTTCGGCTCACGAGGTCGTCAACATACTGGTGGCCGGCAGCGACCAGCCGGACCTGCGCCAGTTCGCGGCCGTCGATTGCCTGGGACGCACCGCTTTCTTCAACGGGCCACGCATTGAATCGATCAACACCGCGCATCAGGGCGATGCCTGCATCTCCGTCGGCAATTTCCTCGCCAACGAAAGTGTGACCTCGGCAATGATCGCAGGTTACGAGAGTTCGCAAGCCGACAGCTTCGCCGAACGCCTGCTCGACGCGCTCGACGCAGGAGTTAAAGCGGGCGGCGAGACCCAGCCGGCAATGGCCGCCAAGCTTTTGGTCGTCGATCGTCACGCTTGGCCGCTGGTAGATCTGCGTGTCGACTTCCAGCCTTTGCCGGCAACAGCCTTGCGCACGCTCTGGAAGCACTATGAACCGCTCGTCGATCGCTTCGTCACCCAGGTGCTGCGGCCCGCGGAGCTCAAGCCGTTGATCAATTCGGCCTTGCAGGTTTAGTGCGAAGCTTCAGAAAGCCATATCAGAACGGCGCATTATCAGCTATTTTAGGAACAAAACCGCCGCGCTTGTCTTTGTGAGACGATGTCCGATAATTCTATTTATCGGACATGTTTGACGCGGCTGAGAATCAACGACGTGATTGCCGAGGAATTAAGCCAGTATAGTGCCACAGCCGCGCCTGTGGACACAGTAAAATCTCGTCGCATCCACGCCGAGGCTCGCTGTCGGAAATGATGGATCAGCCGGCACGGAAAAGCACGCGCAGATCATCACGCGGCCGAATGCGCCATCCGTCCGCCTCGCGCAATTCCGGCTTGCCGATCGCGTAGAGGAAATCGAAGACTTCCCAGTCCGGCGTGCCGGCCTCGCTGAGCGCCGGCGCGATCCGCGCGAAAAGCGCTTGCCCCAGTTCGTCGAGCGCCGGGCGACCGGTTGCCTCGACCACGGCCACGACCACCGAGGAATCCTCCTCAGCGGAAAAATCCTGGCTGAACACCTTGTAGTGCGGATTGGCAATCGAAACGCCTACCTGGAACGACGCGATCCTGCCGGAGGAATATTGCTCGCTAAGAAAAGCGGCAAGGCGATCCGCCTCGTCGGCCAGCCTCGTCACGGGCATAATGAAAGTCGCTGCCGCGCCTGCCAGGCCGCTTCCGGCTGCGGCCACGCGTCGGCACGGATATCTGCGAAAGCCGTTGAAGGAGCGCCGCATCTTGGCCGACCAGAGAGTCGGCTTGTCGACGAGCTCACGATAGGCTGCGCTTTCGAGCACGTCGAGCGCCTCGATCTCATAGAGGGTGAAGAAATTGCGCCTCGCACCTTCGCCCGTCGCGTAGCGCTTGCCCGAAAGGAAGCCGGGAACGCTAAGCCTCTCCGGCACATGCTCGAATGTGTGCCAGCATTCATATTCATCGAGCAGCGTCGGATCGAAGCCGTTCCACAGTGCCAGGAAAGCGGAGCCTTGCGAGGACATCACCATCCTCAAGCCCGCGGATGGCGGACGACGACCTTGGAAGCCGTCTTACCGAGCGCCAGAGCGAAGCCCTGCTCGACATCCGCCAGATCGACGCGATGCGTGATCAGGCCCCGCACACGGTCCTGGTTCGCCGCTAGATAGTTTAGGACACGATGCCAGGTGTCGGTGGGCGCGCGATAGGAGCCCCTCACCTGCTGGTGGTTGCGCACCAACTGCGTGAGATCGATCTCGGCCGGCCGGGGGTGGATGCCGGCGATGACGAGGATCCCCCTCTTCTTCAGGCAGGCAAGCGCGTCAGGCACCACCTGGGGAGCACCCGTCGCCTCGATGACCACATCGAACTTGCCGCGCCGGAGGAAAGGGTGAAGCGCTTCTGAAAGCGTCGTTCCGGCCGTATCGACGGTATTGGCGAAACCGAGCTCGTTGAGCGTCTTCAGCCGCGCTTCGTCATTGTGCCCGCAGATAACCACCTCGGATGCTCCGGCAGCATCGCAAAATAACGCGATCCCCTGCCCTATGAAGCCTGGACCAAGCACGAGAACACGATCGTTCTCCTTCACCTCGCCGGTATCGACTGCTTCCGCGCAGACCGTCATCGGCTCCGTCAGCGCGGCGATCTCGAAATCGAGCCCGTCGGGCAGCACCACGCAATTGACGAAAGGCGCAGCCACGTAGCCGGCAAAGGCACCGCTGCGCCCGATGCCGATGCCGCGACGGCCGGTGCAATTTTCCTCGTCGCCGACGCGGCAGGCATCGCATTTACCGCACACCACGGACGGCCGCACAGTGACCCGCGTCCCCACAAAGCGGCTGTCGACCGAAATGCCCGTGGATACGATCGTACCGGCGAATTCGTGGCCAAGCGTGACCGGCATCGCCGACTGCATGGATTCATAACCCGGTGTCCATTCGGCGATATGCAGGTCGGTTCCGCAAATCCCTGTCGCCTCGGTTCGGATCACCACCTCGTCGGCGGGGATTTCCGATATCTCCGGCAGGTCGCGCAACTCGATTCCCGAGCCGGGCCGCACCTTTTGCAAAGCCAGCATGTCACATTGCTTTCGGTTGTCGGCAGCGCGGTTCTAACCGCGCCACCCAAGGAAACGCTTCTCGATAAGGCCGATCAGCCAATTCATGATGAGGCCCATGATCGAAAGGATCGTCACACCGGCGAAAAGCCGCTCGAGATCGTAGAGCGCGCCAGCTTCCAGGATGTAGGAACCGACGCCATATTCAGCGCCCAGCATCTCGGCTGCGACGAGCAGGATGATGGCGATCGAGATCGACACGCGCAGGCCTGAAAGGATTGCCGGGAAAGCGCCCGGCAGGACGATCTTGCGCACGATAGACCACCAGGAAAGCCCGAAACTCTGGCCCATCCTGATCAGACTGCGGTCGACATTGTCGACTGCGCCATAGGTGGCAACGACGGTCGGCGTGAACGTACCGAAGGCGATCAGCGCATATTTTGAGGCTTCATCAATCCCGAACCAGATGACGAAAAGCGGCAGGAGCGCGATCTTGGGGATCGGGAACAGGGCGGCCACCAGCGGCACGAGACCGGCACGGACAAGGCTGAAAAGGCCGATCATCACGCCCAGCGAAACGCCCGCGGCAATGCCAAGGAAGGCGCCGACGAAAAGCCTCTGCAGTGACGGCAGCAGGTGCTTCCACAACAGGCCCGTCTCGTAGAGCTGAACGAACGTGTCCAGCACGGCGGAGGGCCGCGGCAGCGTCAGCGCGGAAATGAAGCCCGTACGCGTGCCGATTTCGGCAAGCCCGATCAGGACGATGAAAACGATGAGGCCGATGCCGCGCACATGCTGCGGAGCAAAGCCGCGGCCGCGGAATTCGACGGGACGGCGAACCATGACATCAGACATCGAGCAACTCCTGGTCGGCGGCGGCGGCCTCTTCGCGCATCAGGTTCCAAAGCTGCTTCTGCTTGGCTTCGAGCTCAGGATTTGCCAGCGTTCGCTGGTCGAGAGGCATATCGATCTCGACGATCTCGCGAATGCGGCCGGGACGGCGCGAAAGAACCACGATGCGATGGCCGAGCCGCACGGCTTCGGCGAGATTGTGCGTCACATAAACGGCCGTAAAGGGTTGGCGGGTCCACAGCGCCACGAGATCGTCCATCAGAAGCTCGCGAGTCTGGCTGTCGAGCGCCGACAGCGGCTCGTCCATCAGCATGACGGCGGGGCGCACAGCGAGCGCGCGCGCGATGGCGACGCGCTGCTTCATGCCACCGGAAAGCTGCTTGGGCAACGCCGTGCGGAAGTCCGACAGGCGTGTCCGCGCCAAAACGTCGGTGACGATCTTGTCCATCTCCGCGCGGCCGATACCGTGATCCTCCAGCACCAGGCGGATATTGCCTTCAACCGTGCGCCACGGCAGCAGCGCAAAGTGCTGAAACACATAGGTCAGCGGGTTGAGCGAATCCTTAGCCGGCTCGCCGATCTGCAGCACAGAGCCCTTCGAAGGGACCTCCAGACCGCCCAGAAAGCGCAGCAAGGTAGATTTTCCGCAACCCGAAGGCCCGATGAGACAGACGATCTGACCCTGAGGGATTTCGAGCGAGATGTCGCGCAACACCTCGACGGCGCCATAGGTGTGGCTGACATTGTCGATCAGCAAATCCATGGGATACTCCAGCGGAGGCCCACGCCGGGGCCTCCGTAGTTCGAGAATGGTCGGTAGGAATGGATCAGATGGTTTCGACGTAGGACGTGTCGAAAAGCATCTCGGGGGTGATGTTCCCCTTGACCATGCCTTCGGACTTGAACCAATCGAGCTGCTCGGTCACCGACTTCAGCGACAGGGCAAGGTTCTTGTTGATGCGCATCGAACCTTCGACCAGATTGTTCTTGGCCTGCTCGAACGGCAGATCGGATTCCACATATTTGTGGCAGATCTTGGCGATTTCATCGACCTCGCCGGCGTCCGCGGTCTTGTCGACGAACGCCTTGTTGTAATCGTCCACGGCCTTGGAATAGGCGCGGATGAAGGCTTCCGTCTTCTGACGCTCGTTGGCGGCATTGCTGGTCGAGGTGAACACCGTGGTGACCTGGTAATCCGGCGCGTAGTCGGAAACGAGCCCGATTTCCTTGGCCGAACCCTCGGCGATCATCTTCTTGCCGATGCTGGACTGGATGGCCCAGGCATCGATCTGGCCCGAAGACAGAGCACCGACGACGGCGCCGACCTTCTGCAGCGGACGCAAGGTGATTTCCGAAAGCGGAATGTTGTTCGCCTGGGCAATCTTGTGCGCCATGAAATGGAAGGACGATCCGGCCGTGGTGATGCCGAAGCTCTTGCCGGCCAGCTCCTTCGGGCTGGTAAGCCCTGCCTCATAGGCCTTGTTGGAAGCCAGGATGATGGCTCCGACGAGGCCCTTCTCTTCCGTGAGCGCGCCACCGATAACCTTGACGGCCTCCTTCTCGGCCAAGCTGATCAGGCCGCCGCTCATCGCGGTGACGCCATAGTCCGCATCGCCCGATGCGATCGCCACCGCCATCGGCTGCGCCGCCTCGAAATATTTCAGCTCCACATCGAGACCTTCGTCCTTGTAGTAGCCGCGCTCGAAGGCGATGAAGCTCGGAGCATGGCTCGCGAGACGGATCACGCCAAGATTGACCTTCGTGTTGGCACGCGCGGGCATGCCGAGACCCATCATGGTACCGGCGGCGCCGAGACCGATGAGTGCTTGCCTTCGATTCAATGAAAATTTCAGCATTTCTGTTGTCATCCTTCCTAGGTTTTGCCTCTTTGAGGGCTGTTTTGAAACGTTGTTGCCAGTTGCAACGCTGTCATTCAATAACCGAATTATTCGCCAGTCATGCCTTCATGGCATGCCTCCAGCCCCCGTGCGATAAGGTCAGGCTCGTCGAGCCTCCTGTGCAGTATGTCAATCAGTTTCTTCAGATTGTTGGAGCGCGGACGCTTGCGGTTCCAAAGAACTGATATGTCGAAATCCGGCGATTTTTCGATGCGCTTCACCACGACATCGTTACCGATGGGGCCCATTGCCGTCAGGGCATCGACCAGCGCCACGCCCATGCCTTGATTGGCGAGCGCCAACGCGGTGTCGGAGAAGCGCACCACGGCCTTGATGTTGACCGAGACATTCGCGTCCTTGAGGAACTTGTCGACCACGATGTGATGGGCGCCACCACCGGGAAAAGCGATGAAATCCACGCCTTTGAGATCCTGCGCCGAGATCGCGTCGCGCGATGCGAGGGCATGATCACGCGGTACGATCGCCACCAGCCCGGCCTTGCCGACCTGTTCTGAGGCGATCAGCGGATGCTGCATCTTCGCGATGGTGACGAGGCATTCGCCGCGGCCGGTGACTAGATAATCCTCCATCTGGTCGACGGCGAGCACGTCGAAGAAGAGCTCAAGCGAAGGCACGCTGACCGAAAGCGCCTTCAGGGCCTGGGGCACCAGGGCGCGGGCCACGCTCGCCGTTGCGCCGACGCGGAAAACGGTCGCCTCGCCGCGGGTGATGCGCGCGATCTGACCGGAGAGACCGGAGATCTGGCGCACGATGTTATCGACCTCGCCGAAGATCAGCAGCGCCTCCGACGTCGGGATGAGGCCGCCCCTTTCGCGCGCGAAAAGCTCGACGCCGAGCAAGTCCTCCATGCGCCTTATGGTCCGGCTCAGCGAGGGCTGCGAGACGTTGAGCACCTTGGAGGCGCCGGTAATCGAGCGCGCCAGCACGACCGCGTGGAAAACCTCGATCTGACGCAGGCTGAGCACCGGCTCGCCATCTTGGGGCGTCTCGCGTTGCTGCTTGCCGGCCATCGCTACCCACGCTCCAGGAACGGCACGAGATCGGCAAGCACGTCATCCGATGCGCGCTCGGCGAGCAGATGGCCTCCCTCGAGACCCCGACCAGAAACGTCGCCAGCCCAATCCTTCCAGATATCCAACGGAACACGACCGCCACCGAAGGTCTTCCCCTCCTCCCAAAGGACGAGTACGGGGCAGCCGATCTTGCGGCCGTTGCCCCTGTCTTCCAGGTCAAGGTGCTCGTCGACGCCCGCTCCGGCGCGATAATCCTCGCACATCGCATGCCGCACGGCGGGATCACGGAACGCGCGGCGATATTCACCAAGCGCCCTCGCATCGAGATGGTCGAGCTCTCCCGCCATCTTGGTCAATGTAAGGTCGATGAAGTAATCGGGATCGGAGGCAAGAAGCCGCTCCGGCAGGTCGAATGGCTGCGCCATCAAGAACCAGTGGAACGCGCCCATGCCGAATTTCTTGTCGGCGCCGGACCAGACGTCCGAGGTTGGTACCACGGCAAGCGAGGCGAGGGCCGTCACCACGTCGGGCATGTCCAATGCCATGCGATAGGCGACGCGGGCGCCGCGATCATGACCCACGACGGCGTACCGCCTATGCCCCAAAGAGGTCATCAACTCGTGCAGTTGGGCACCCATCCAGCGCTTGCTGCCAGGCTCTGGAAGCGCGCCGACGACCTTGCTGTCGCCATAGCCCGGAAGGTCGACCGCGACGACCGTATGCCTTTCGGCCAGCGTGCCGGCGACGCGATGCCAGGCCGCCTTGGTCTGAGGATATCCATGCACCAGCAGAACCGGCTTTCCCGCGCCGCCGACGACCGCCGAAAGCCGCGCCTGCGAGGTCTCTATCGTGACCTCGCGAAATCCCGGAAACAGTTCGGCGGTAGCGTTCATTGGATATCCCGTTCTTGCGGCACTCAGGCGAGCGGAGAGAAATCCGTCGGCTTGAGGATCGACGATTTCAGCTCTACGATCGCGTCGAGCTCCTTGTTCTTGGCACCGAACTCGGTCCAGCGCGGATCGGTGGCCATCCTTCCCCGACGCGCGGCGCGGTCGTCGAGGCTTTCATAGGCCCATATATGCACGACCTGGTTCGCCGTCCCGAATTCGGTGGTGAAGAAGCCGATAAGCTTGCCGAGATGTTCCTGCTGCACCGCGAGGGCGTGGCTTTTGTAGAGCGCAAGCCAATCCGCCAGCTTGGTCGGCTTCAGCGTATAGGTTCTCATTTCATAGATCATTCGAGGCAATCCTTCTATTGCAACGGCTTGATGCGGCTCACCGCATCGAGCGCCGCGAGATAACCGAAAGTCAATGCCGGACCGAGCGTTATGCCGGGACCGGGATAGGTACCGTTCATGACGGAATTCATGTCGTTGCCTGCGGCGTAAAGCCCCGTGACCGGTTTTCCGTCGATGTCGAGCGCGCGCGCATTCGCATCCGTACGCACGCCCCTTGCCGAGCCAAGGTCGCCGGTGACCAGCCTGACCGCATAAAACGGCGCCTGGCCGATCGGGGCAAGGCAGGGATTGGGTCGATGGTTGGGATCGCCCATCGATCGGTTGTAGGAGCTGGTTCCCTTGCCGAATTCGGGATCGACACCGCGCACGGCGTCGGCATTGTGACGCGCGACCGTGTCGGCGAGAGCGCTCGGATCGACGCCGATCCGCTTAGCCAGCTCGGTGATGCTGGCCGCCTTGACGAGATATCCGCTTTTCACCAGGCCAGCGTTCGATGCAGGCGCGGGGCGTGCCAGTCCCATGCCGTAGGCGCTCAACGCGGCTGAATCGCAGACGAGGTGGCAAGGTGAGTTCACTTGCGGATCGGCCTGCATGGCGAGAACGAAACGATGGTAGGAATCCGCCTCGTTGACGAAGCGGCGGCCCTGTCGGTTCACCGCGATCAGGCCGGGCTTGGCCCGATCAGTGACGAGGTGCGGGAATTTCTCCTCGCGTCCATCCCCATGCGTCAACACCGAGACCGGTGCCCAATAGAAATTCGACACGAGCCCTTCGCCTAGGGCACCGCCTGCCGTCGAGGCGAGCGTTAAGCCGTCGCCGACATTTCCTGGCGGAGACATTGAACGGTGCGAAGCGTCGGTCCGCGGACGCCACTGACCGGCATCCCTCGACGCACCGAAGCCCCCGGTGGCAAGAACGACGCCTGTCCTGGACCGGATCTCACGTTCGCCCGTCGGCGTATCCACGACGATGCCGCGGATCTCGCCGCCCTCGTCGATCAGGCGGCTGGCCCTCAAGCCTGTCCGCAGGTCGACGCCGAGATCGAGCGCGGAGCGGGCGAGGCGGGCAATCAGCGCATTTCCCACCACGAGGCGCGTGCCGCGCTCATGGGAAAACCTGTCCTTCGCATAGCGCGCAATGAGCTTCAGGCAATGCTTCAGAGAGGCCCAGGAACGGCGAGCATTCAAGAAATGCTGCACGTCGACGCGATTGACCATCATGCCGCCGAACAAAAGCATGCCTTCAGGCGGCTTACGCAGCTCCCTGAAACGGTCGCCGAGCTGGCTGCCGTCATATTCCAGCACTTCCAGCGCCCGACCACCGTCGGACGAGCCATCCAGCTCCATGTGATAGTCGGGAGAGATCGGCCGGACCTTGAATTTCAGCTCCGACTTTTCCTCCAGAAACGCCAATGCCTCCCCTCCCCGCTCCAGGAAGGCGTTTACCAGCGGCAGGTCGGCTCCGTCGCCGATCATGTGGGTGAGGTAGGTTCGCGCCGTCTCCAGCGACGCGTCGAGCTTCGCCTCGGCGGCCTGGCGGTTGCCGGGAATCCAGATCGTGCCGCCCGAGATCGCCGACGCACCGCCGAAATGCGCCTCCTTCTCCGCGACCAGCACTTTGAGCCCGTGGCTGGCCGCGGTGAAGGCTGCAGAAAGGCCGGCAGCACCGCTGCCAAGTACGATCAGATCGTAGCTTTCCGCTATGTCGCTATTTCGTTTCATTCCTCGCTCCTCCCCGCACCGTCAGACGACGGCGCCCTGCCCTTCCAGCGTCTTTCTTAGCCTGGCGACGTCGGCTTCGATGCCCTCAGCCGCCAGCGCGGCGGAAACGCCTGCTGCGTGCCCGGTGGCAAAAGCCGTGCCCATGACGCGGATCGAGCCATATGCCTTCGGATCGGCGCCAATAACACGTCCGCCAAGGCGCAGATTGACGATCTTCGCGGCCTCGACGGCGCCTGCGCGCACGTCGAAGAAGCCTTCC
Organism: Aquamicrobium sp. LC103; assembly: GCF_001014615.2. Classification (GTDB taxonomy): domain Bacteria; phylum Pseudomonadota; class Alphaproteobacteria; order Rhizobiales; family Rhizobiaceae; genus LBCQ02. The sequence continues at coordinate 257,508 of NZ_LBCQ02000009.1, read as the reverse complement.
CCACCTATGTCCAGGAAACGTGCCTTGCCGGGCGCCTCGTGGACCTCCATGGGCCAGCTCGCACGTGCAATGCCATCCTCGTGGCGGCGGCCCTCGACGATGTCCTGCTCGACCACGTCGGCGCGCGAGAACGGCCGTCGCGTCTCCCGGATGCCCATTTGCGGACCGGTCGAGACCAGATAGGCCTTCTCGAAACCCGGATGACGGCGCAACACCCCCAGGTTCCGCCAAGCGAGTTCGCGCGCCTTGAACTCGACATCGGTCAGGCTCTCGCCGGTGATGCCGTCCGTCTCCAGGTCGATCGCCATCCACCACATATCGTTGCTGAGGGGAAGCCGCGAGACCACGCCGCCGTCGTCCCGCAGGATCGGCGTCTCCGCGGTCTTGTTGTGCTCAGCGATCAGCCCGGCCATGATCGTTCGGTCGAAGACGACGGCATCCGGCACACCGCCGATGCGGATCGGAAAGGATGCCGCCTGAAGATGGGCGTTCGCCCCGCCTTCCTGGCTCAGCGGCACGCCGGCGAGAGTCGAAAGCGTTGCCTCGCCGCTGGCGTCGACGAAGGCGCCAGCCTCGACAATGGTCATGCCGGAATGATCGACCAGCGTCACCGAACGGATGCGATCGCCTTCCACCTCGGCGTCGATCAGGCGGGTGTGCAGACGCACATCGACCGCGCTGCCCCGAGCCAGGCGGTCGAAGCCGAGCTTCGCCGCCTCCGGATCGAGCATGATGATCCAGTAGCCGCTTTTCGAGACGATCGGCGCAATGTCGACGCCCAGTCGCTTCAGCTCCAGAAGCAGATCCTGGCCGACGCCGAGCACGGTCTGTCTGGCTGTCTCGCCGCGCGCGAAGAAACCGCAATAGGCGAGCACCTGGGCATTGGTGGCCGCACCGCCCATGAAACCGTAGCGCTCGACGAGAAGCGTCCTGGCGCCCGTCCTCGCCGCGCCCACGGCCGCCGCTATGCCGCCCGCGCCCGCGCCGACCACCACCACGTCATATTTCTGAACTGTCTTTGTCATGCCTTCTCGTACGATGCGCTTTTGCTGAAATCTTCTCAGGAGGCGTCGTCGATGACGCCCATATGGCCGCCGAGCAGCGCGAGCTGTGCCTTCGCCATCTGCGGCCCGGTCTGTATCGAAAGGCCACGCGCCTGCGCGGCCGCGAGGAAAGGTGTTACCTCCGGCGAAGTGACCACGTCCGCGACGAGCGCCGACGCCTTGAGCTCGGCCAGCGCTTCCCCGGCCAGCGGCAGCGGATCGCCTTGCTTCATGCCGAGCGGCGTGGCGTTGGCCACCAGGTCGAGTGCGTCGAGATCGCCAGACTGCGTGCTGATCTCGGTTGCGGGAAATTCCGTATGCAAAAGGCCGGCAAGCCGTTCTGCGCGCGCGGTGTCGATGTCAGATAAGGCGAGCGAGGCAACACCTGTCTCGCAAAGCGCATGGGCGATCGCGCTTCCCGCGCCACCGCCGCCGATGACCAGCGCACGCTTGCCCGCCGGCTCGAAGCCGTTCCGGCGCGCGGCTTCGACGAAGCCAAGTCCGTCAACCATGTCGCCCGTCAATGTGCCATCGGCCTCGCGCCTGACCACATTGGCCGCACCCAGCAGGGCCGCTCGCGGCGTGATCACGTCAACGCCGGCCGCAACGGCCTGCTTGTGCGGTATCGTCACGACGAAGCCGTCGAGGTTCTTCCAGCGCCTGGCCATCGACAGGAAGTCGGAGACGCCCTCCGGCGCTAGGTCCATAGCGATCATCGCCACGTCCGTGCCGGATTGCGCGAACGCCGCATTGAAGTTTTCCGGCGACTTAACCTGAGCCACCGGCGAGCCGATGATCGCGACGATGCGCGTGCTGCCCTTGATCATTCTGCATTCCTCCGCGGCCGTCGGCCGTCTTGCGACGCTTGCCGTCTAGCCCAGGAAAATGACTGCCTTCCCTCTCGCGAGCCAATAGAATATGAGAGGCAGCTTATAATCCGAAGTTATAGAGCTTCGTGCTTTTAAGGGCAGAAGTAATGGCAAAACCCAGATTGAAAGAACGTCAGATCGAGGTTTTCCGGGCGGTGATGGCGACGGGCTCGCTGACCTCGGCCTCGCAACAGCTCGGGGTCTCCCAGCCCAGCCTCAGCATGACGATCCGCCGCTTCGAGGACGAAATCGGCGCCCGGCTGTTCGAGCGCATCGGTGGACGGCTCGTCCCCACGGAGGAAGCCAAGCTTATTCTTGTCGAGGTGGAGCGGGTCTACGGCCAATTCGACCGGCTTTCGGAGGCGATCCATTCGATCGCAACGGGCGATTCCTCGGTTTTCCGCTTCGGCACCACCCCCAGCATCGGTATGCGGCTGGTGCCGAAAGCGTTGAAGGTACTCAAGGAGCGTCACGGCTCACGCACCTTCTATTGCGATTTCCTCTCGCAAAAGGACATCCGCGACTATCTGCTCTTCGGCCAGGGGTCCTGCGTGACCACGATCGCCGAAGCCAATGACCCAACGCTGGAGACGGCGGTGATCGCGAAGGGCAAGCTCGTCTGCCTGATGCCACGCACCCATCGGCTGGCGCATCGCGCCTCCATCTCGCCGGGCATGCTGCAGGACGAGGCGCTGATCTCCTTCGGCGCGGAGACACCGCACGGGCGCTATATCGACGCCACCTATGCGCGCGCGGGCGTCAGCCGCAAGACCGACGTCTTCGTCCATTTCGTGGAGGCTGCGATCTCCTTCGTCTACGAGAATATAGGCGTTTCCGTCATAGACGAGTTTTCAGCCATGGATTGCGAGCGGATGGAGCTGGTGGCCATTCCGGTCGAGGACAGTGTGGAAATCCCCGCTTATGTCCACTGGTGCCGGTTTCGCCCGCGCCCGAAGGCAACCGACGAACTGATCGAAGCGCTGAAAGACGTCGCGCGCTCGCGCGGTATCGGCACCGCCTGATCCTAGGTGGCCGAAGCAGACGCCGGGCCTGCTCCCGAAGCTCCTGCACGCTACTCGATATCGAAGGAGACGCCCTGTGCGAGCGGTAGCGCCTTCGAATAGTTTACCGTGTTGGTCGCGCGCCGCATATAGGCTTTCCAGGCGTCCGAACCGCTCTCGCGGCCACCGCCGGTTTCCTTCTCGCCGCCGAACGCGCCCCCGATCTCCGCACCTGATGTGCCGATGTTCACGTTGGCGATGCCGCAGTCGGAACCGTCGGCTCCAAGGAAACGCTCCGATTCCTGCAGATCACGCGTGAAGATCGACGAGGACAGGCCGGCTCCCACCGCATTGTGCAGCTCCAGCGCCTTGTCGAAGTCTGAATATTTCATCACATAGAGGATCGGCGCAAAGGTTTCCTCCAGCACCGGTCCGGTCTGTTCCGGCATCTCGATGATCGCCGGGCGCACGTAATAAGCGTCCGCGCCGCCGGTTTCGACCCGCTCGCCACCAGTCACCTTGCCACCATGGGCTTTCGCCGCCTCCAGCGCCTTCTGCATGTTGTCGAAGGCCGCCTTGTCGATCAGCGGGCCGACCAGGGCGCTCGTCTCCAAGGGGCTGCCGACGGAAACGCTCTCATAGGCCTTCTTCAGGCGCGGCACGAGCTGGTCGTAGACGCTGTCGTGCACGAAGAGGCGACGTAGTGTGGTGCAGCGCTGGCCGGCCGTGCCCATCGCGCCGAAGGCGATCGCGCGCAGCGCCATGTCGAGATCGGCCGAAGGACAGACTATGCCGGCATTGTTGCCGCCGAGCTCGAGCACCGCGCGGGCGAAACGCTTGGCAAGTCGCGGAGCGACCTCACGGCCCATGCGCGTGGAACCGGTCGCCGAAACGAGCGGCACCTTTGGATGATCGACAAGGACCTCGCCGATCTTCCGGTCGCCGACGAGGACCTGCAGAAGGCCCGCCGGGGCGTCTCCGAAGCGCTCGAGGGCACGTGCGAAGATCGCCTCGCAGGCAAGTGCGGTCAGCGGCGTCTTCTCGGACGGTTTCCAGACCACTGCATCGCCGCAGACGAAGGCCAGCGCGGCATTCCACGACCAGACCGCGACGGGGAAATTGAAAGCCGAGATCACGCCGACAACGCCAAGCGGATGCCAGGTTTCCATCATGCGGTGGCCCGGTCGCTCGGTGGCTATGGTGAGCCCGTAGAGCTGACGGGAAAGACCGACAGCGAAATCGCAAATGTCGATCATCTCCTGCACCTCACCGAGGCCTTCGGACGGTACCTTGCCCACCTCGATCGATACCAGCCGGCCGAGATCCTCCTTCGAGGCGCGCAGTTCCTCGCCCAAAAGCCGCACCAGTTCGCCACGGCGCGGCGCCGGTACCAGTCGCCAGGAGCGGAAAGCCGCGTCAGCGGCTTCGATCGCAGCGCCCGCCTCGGCTTCCGACATCGATCCAAGCGCCGCGATCTCATCGCCGCTCACCGGCGTGCGGACCTTCAGGTCCCCGCCCGAAAGCCGGCGTTCGTTCACGCCCAATCGCGCGAGAAGTTCCGTCGTCTCTTTCCTGATGCCCATTTTTTCCTATTCCTTTCCCAGAAGAGCGCTCATCGGCGCGGGGCCAACCTCCTTGCGGAGCGCGTTGCTCTCATTCGCCGATCGTCTTAGGCCATTCCGCCCAGCCGCCCAAGACCGTATCGCAATCGTGCGACTGTCTTCGACGCCCAAGACGGATTGCAGTCATTCTCGGATAGGATAATAGCGGTCTCGGAACGTGAAAAATTGCGCTGAATTCGACTGGGTTGATACCGAAACAGAATGACGACAGCGAGAAAACTGATCCCCGACATCGACAAGCTCCAGGCGTTCGAATGCGCGGCGCGTCACGGTAGCTTTACGCAGGCGGCAAGGGAACTCAACCTGACGCAAAGCGCGGTCAGCCGCCAGATCAAGGAGTTGGAAAATCAGCTCGGCGTCGCGCTCTTCGAACGCGTGCGGCAAAGAGTGTTACTCTCGGCGGCCGGCCAACGCTTCCTGCCCGAGGTTCGCCGACTGCTGGCGCAATCGGAAGAAGCGATGCTGCGGGTCATGACCTCGCCCAGCGCCTCTTCCCTCAGCCTTGCGACGCTTCCCGCCTTCGGGGCGCGCTGGCTGGTGCCGCGGCTGCCTAATTTCCTTTCCCGAAATCCCGACATCGCGCTCAATATCGTTTCCCGTTCGCAACCCTTCGATCTTGAGGAAAGCGTCTTCGACGCGGCCATTCACTACGGCCAGCCGATCTGGGCGCACGCGACCTGTCGCTATATCTGTCGCGAGGAAATCCTGCCCGTGGCCGCCCCCGCCTTCCTGGCAAGGCATGGCGGCAATACGATCAAGGCTCTGGAAGCCGGTCCGCTTCTCCACCTCGCCACGCGACCGAAAGCCTGGGCCGACTGGTTCCAATCGGTCGGATCGCAGGCCGATACCGTCTATCGCGGGCATCGCTTCGACCAATTCATGATGGTCATCCAAGCCGCCATAGCCGGGCTCGGCTTCGCGCTTCTTCCCAGGTATCTGATCGAGCAGGAATTGCGGGACGAGATCCTGCAAGTGGTGATCGATCGGTCGCTTCCCACCGAAAACAGCTACTATTTCGTGGTGCCGGATGGACGGCTGGAAAATCCGCTGGCTAACGAGCTCTATGAATGGATCATCGGTCAGGTGAAAAAAAGAACGCCCTGAAGGCTGAGCGTCACCCTATTTGCCGGTGAAGGCCATGACAGCGCGATGCCACCTTCCGGCACGCGCCGCCATGGCCGCGGCCCGGGCGGGCCGCTCCCCCTTTTCGGATCGGATCACGAGCTTTCGCGCGCGCTGGGACGATCGAGGAACCCGTCAAAAGGCTCGTTGCGCCGGCGTGGCTGGAAGATGCGCTCGAAAGGATCGAACAGCTCCACCACGGGCCGCTCGTTCTGCGCCGGCAAGGCGTCCTGTTTGTTGTTGTGAAACGGCGATGTGGTCATCGGCGTCCCCTTCTTCTGGGCACGCCCCCCTTTTGTTTAAAATTGTCTTCCCGCTGTTAAGGTCAGGTTAACCGGCAAATTAACCATGACGCCATCAACGCCGTGGCACGTCCACACTGGGCCGCGGCGGCACGTTGCGCCAGACCGGCTGCCTTGCCGAAACCTTCTCGGATGCGGCCGGCCTCTTGGAAGAAGGCACGTCGATACGCGGCACCCTGGGTTTCACCACCGCCTCCGGCCGTGCGACCGCCGCTGGCGGTTTGCGCGGAACGAAGGTCTGCTTGGCCGGCAGCGAATTGTAGAACATCCAGCCGCCGGCGGCCAAAGCACCGACCACCAGCCAACCGACACCAGGCAAGCGAAACATCGACATGCGCCGATATTGGCACCAAAGCCCTTAAGCGAGGGTTGACCGGCCCTGAGGAAAACAACGTCCGGAACGAAAAAGGCCCGCCGGGGGAGGAGGTCCGGCAGGCCTGATCGATCATGCGACGCGGGAGGAGGTGCGCCGCAGGACTTGTCATTGGCCTGGGAGGAGGTAGGCCGTTGACTGTCTCTAAGATAGGAATCACCCAACGATTCCGCAATCTTCAAGTCTGCATAGCTGCCATGCAAATTGTCGCATATCTCCTGCGGCATATCCCAGAAGCGACCAGCCCTTCCTTCCCTCCCCCTTCGGGCGGCGTTGGTTTGGCAATTCTACCCGTTTCAGGCGACGGAAAGCAGCGATTCGACGAAAAGCCGAGATTTCTCAGCCGGATTCCTGTCGAGCCGGCTCATGGCAACGGTCGCCCGCCAGATCGTGCGGCGCGTGGACCCAAACGAATCGAACATCAATAAATGTTTGGAATCGCGTTGGAATCCGCCTGCGGACCGGCTTTTCGCACTTTGAAAGCCGGCAAGGCCGGGCGCGCGATGCCTCGGATCAACTAAAAAGTTCTTGACGGAAACGCCTTCGCTTCGCACCCTCTGTTTACGGAGTGAGGCCCCAACTTGGAATTGTAAGCGTATCTGGTAAGGGCTTCTGTAGAAGCGGCCGATGAAGGTGTTGGTGAATCGAACTGTATATCGAGTCGCCATGGGGATCGAATCGGCCCAATGTATGAGTATCGGTGTGGCCTGACCCTGCGATTTGTTGACACCTGTCAACGCCGCAGGATGCTGTTGTTTGACAGAGCGTCAGCAGGCTGAAGGCGGAGAAGGACGTTTGGAAAACGTGGCGACGGCGGTAACGGCGAACATAGCGGACAAATCGACATCCGCCGACGAAACGATAGCAGCAGACGCCGCCCTGCTATCCGAGCAGTTGCGCGGATTGCGCGACAGGCTTTTCCCTCCTACGGCCCAGAAAAGCCTGCGCACGTTTTCCAGCGGCGAGGCCGCCAAGATGATTGGTGTGTCGGACGGCTATCTGCGGCAATTGTCCATCGCTGGTGAAGGCCCGCAGCCCGATACGGGTGCGGGAGGACGTCGCTTCTATTCACTTTCCGATATCAATGCGCTGCGGCGGCACCTTTCGGAGCAGGCGAGCCTCAAGGGTAACGTCCAAAAGGCTCGCTCCTACGTGAAATGGCGCGATCCCGCGCACGAGCATCTTCAGGTTCTGGCCGTTACTAATTTCAAGGGCGGATCGGGAAAGACCACGACAAGCGCGCATCTTGCCCAGTATCTGGCCCTTTCGGGCTATCGCGTGCTGGCGATCGACCTGGACCCGCAGGCTTCCATGTCGGCCCTTTTCGGCTACCAGCCGGAGATCGACCTTACCGGCAACGACACGCTCTATGGCGCGATCCGCTACGATGACGAGAGGCGCCCGCTAACGGAAATCATCCGCAGAACATATTTCGATGGGCTCGATCTCGTACCGGGCAATCTCGAATTGCACGAGTTCGAACACACCACGCCGCGTATGCTTGCGAGCGGAACAGGCCGGTCAACGGGCGAAGCGGGCGACTTCTTCTTTGCGCGCATCCAGTCCGTTCTGCAGTCCGTGGCCGACAATTACGACGTTGTCGTCATCGACTGCCCGCCGCAACTGGGTTTCCTCACGCTGTCGGCGCTGTGCGCTGCCACGTCGGTGATTGTCACGGTGCATCCGCAAATGCTCGACGTCGCCTCGATGAGCCAGTTCCTCTACATGACCTCGGACCTGCTGTCCGTAGTGCGGGAAGCCGGCGGCGAGCTAAATTTCGACTTCCTTCGCTATCTCATCACGCGCTACGAGCCGAATGACGGGCCGCAAACGCAAATCGTCGGCTTCCTGCGAGCGCAGTTCGGTGAACGCGTGCTGACGGCGCCGATGGTCAAGTCCACCGCCGTATCCGATGCGGGCCTGACCAAGCAAACTCTCTACGAGGTCGGTCGGGACAATTTCACGAGATCGACCTACGACAGGGCCCTGGAGGCGTTGACAGCTGTCAACTCGGAAGTCGAGGGGCTTATTCTCGACGCCTGGGGCCGCCGGACTTCACAAGGGAGTGCAACATGAGCACCAAGCGCAAAGACCACCTACGCGCGCTATTTGGAGCCGACCTCCCCTCCCTTGCCCCCACGCAGACGGAATCGGCTACGCCGGAGCCAGAGGCCAAGCCTCACCCGCCAGTCGAACAACGCTCCTCTTCAGGCGCGGTGAAAGCAATGGGGCTTTCGCTCTCCTCGATGACCCGCGAGTTGGATGAGGCACGCGCGCTGAAGGAACAACTTGCAGGCGGCGACCGGGTGATCGAACTCGACCCCGCCAAGATCGATCCCTCGATCGTGCGCGACCGGCTAAGCCGCGAGGACGTCGGCGACGAAGAGTTTCAGCCGCTGGTCGAAAGCCTGCGCGAGAACGGACAGCAGGTGCCTGTTCTCGTCCGGCCGCATCCGACGTCTCCCGGCCGTTATCAGACCGCCTACGGTCATCGCCGCATCAGGGCGGCAGCAAGCCTCGCAATCCCTGTGCGGGCCATCGTGCGCGAGCTTTCGGATGCCGAGCTGGTTCTTGCCCAAGGCAAGGAGAACACCGAGCGGCGTAGCCTCTCCTTCATCGAGCGTGCCTTCTTCGCCCAGTCGCTGATCCACCACGGCTTCGAGCGCGGCATCGTCGAGCGCGCGCTTTCGCTGCACAAGGCGGAGATGACCCGCTACCTGCAGGTTGCGTCCGGCATCCCGACCCACATTGCCAGTGCCATAGGCCCTGCCCCCAAGGCCGGCAGGCCGCGCTGGATGGCCTTGTCGGAATTCTTCAGGAACCCGGCAGCCGCCGTAATAGCGGCGGAAGAGGTCCATAGCGAACCATTCCGGCAAGCGTCGTCGGATGAGCGCTTCCGCCGGCTTTACGTGCGTCTGGAGCGGAGAGCCCGACCTCCGGTCAAGAAGCCGCAAGCGCCTCGCGAGATCAACGATGATGCCGGCCGCGTGCTGGCTCGCCTGACCGACGGCCCGAAGCCGCGCCTGGAATTCGATGAGAACGCAAAACCTGGATTCGCGGCCTATGTCGCAGAGGTGCTGCCCGAACTGGTTGCCCGCTTTGAGCAAGAGGCGACCACTGACAGTTGAGTGACCTGCCGGCGCCGCGTGATCGCGTCGGAACCGAGTACAAGCGTTCGAAAACGAACCAGATCGAGGAAGGAATAGCGCAAGAAAAAGGCCCCCAAGACGTTGCCATCCTGGAAGCCCCTTTCGATGTAGCAATCTGAAAGAATCACTTCCATCCCACATTGTCAAGCGTCGGCACCGTTTTGGTGAACCCTTTTTCATGCCTTGAAGAAGGCTATGGAAATGATGGAGAGGTTTGCAGTCTCGCCTTTTGGCGGGAAAGGGATGAGTCGTGCCCAATTTCTGGTGAATGAGCGCGTTCTGAGGGCCCGAGGCTCACAAGAGCGGCAAAAGGGCGAAAGCTCGGCGACGCAAAAAGCCGACAAGCGACCATCTGTGGATAAATGGAAGCTGATCCGCTCCCTGACCGAGGCGAAGTCGCATTTCGGGCTTTCCGATCGCGCGATCGTCGTTCTCGAGGCTCTGGCGAGTTTTCACACCGAGCGGCATTTCGGCCCGGTCGAGGGACTGGTGGTCTTCCCGTCCAACGCCGAGCTATCCGTTCGCGCACGGGGAATGGCTCCCGCAACGCTACGCCGCCACCTTGCCGCATTGGTGTCTGCCGGCCTTCTGATGCGCCGCGACAGCGCTAACGGCAAACGCTATGCGCGGCGGGACGAGAGCGGCGTCATCGAGGCTGCTTTCGGCTTCGATCTGGCCCCCCTGGCGCTGCGCGCTGCGGAGATCGAGGAAGCCGCTGCCATGGCTCGCAAAGAGGCGGCATCACTGCGCGCGCTCAGAAGCGAAGTCACGATCCATCTCCGCGACATTTCCAAGCTCGTGGAAGCGGCTTTCCATGAGGGCCGGGGAAATACCTTCGAATGCTTTGCACGGCGTCTGGAGGCCCTTTCTGGCCGCCTGACGCGCAACGTCGACTTCAAGGTACTGGAAACCCGGCGAAACGGCTTGCTGGAGCTGCGCCGCGACCTCGAGGCAGCCTATCTCGCGGGCGCGGAGGAAATTGACCCTCCCGCCGATGAAGCCTCCGATTCAGCGGTAAAAATGAGCGCCTGTGCACGTCAAAATGAGCGCCATATACATAACTCAGAGTCAGACCAACAAATTGAAATAAATAAGGGAGAAATGATTGAAGATGGGTTCGCAGCCTACCAGCCAACGCTGCTCACGGCCGAAACGACCGACACGGAAGTCACAGAAAACCGCGATCTGAAGGATAGGGCTCCCAAGCAGGACGCAGATGACCCACCTTCTGCACCCAAGACCCCGCCGATAGCCCTGGACTACGTGCTCTCTGCCTGCCCGCAAATGCACGACTATGTTCCCGGCGGACTACGAGCCTGGCACGATCTCACACGGGCTGCCGAGACCGTCCGAATGATGCTCGGAATATCCACCGATGCGTGGCTGCAAGCTCGTAAGGTTATGGGAGAGCTCGATGCAGCTATCGTCGTCGCTGCGATCCTGGAGCGCGTGGCAGAGATCCGCTCGCCGGGTGGTTATCTGAGACATCTGTCAAGCCGCGCCGCGACAGGACGGTTTTCGGTGAAGCCCATGCTTGCCGCGCTGGCGGCGGCGAGACTTCGAGAGCGCACCACCGGGAGCGCTGCTTGAATCGTGCACAAGCAGGCCTCGTTGAGCTGTCGACGAAAGAACGCTTTCAGCTGTCGGGGCAGGGGCTTTCCTGGATCGATTTGAGTATCAAACTCCAGTCTTTCCGAGCCTCTAGAGGCCTGATGCTTTCGTGAGATTGACCAGAAACCGTTCGCGTTCGGCTTCAAAACGCACCCCGGATGCAATGGCAGTGCGCAGTGACTGGCCGGCGAAGAGCAGCCCGCGCTTGCCCTCCGCGATTTCGGGCCGCAACCCCGCGACAAGTGCCGTGCGCTTCACCAAACGCGCCACGTGCTTGTCAGAAAGGCGCTCCACATCGACGGTTTTGTTGTCGCCGAAAACGCGACGAAAAAGGGGACCACGGATTACGCGTCCGAATTTCAGCCAATTCTGCAAGGCAATGACCGGACAAGACATGTCGGACGAGCCGCGGCCAATCTCAACCTCGCGCCAGCTTGCACCTTTCCTGATTCTGACAAGAATGCCGTTGTCGAAGATTTCCGCCCACCCCAGGCCGTCCTCCGATTGGTCGGGACCACAGTCGAGGCCGACGATCTCGGACCGGCGCAGGCCACCGGCGAAGCCGACGAGGAGGATTGCGCGATCGCGAAGTCCCCGCAGATCGCGCGCAAGCGTCTCGATCATGGCGAGAAGATCTCGGGCCGATACGCCCTCCTTTCTTTCCGGCGCACGGGTCTGCGTCTGGCGGATACGAGTTCGTATTTCGGCGATATGCGGATGGTTTCGGTCGAGTTGCTCGCCGCGCTGGGCGAAGTTCCAGGAAAGTCCCGCCAAACGGCGTTCCAGCGTCGAGGCCGAAAGCCGCTGTTCGGCAAAGCCGGTATCCGAATCTCCCACATTCGCGGCAGCGCATGCGCGAAGATAGTCGGCAATGACCTTCGGCTCGGCCGGGAAGGGCGGCAGTCCGACCCGGCGGCACCAGGATGTGAAATGGCGCCAGTCGGCGGTGTAGGCGCGCATTGTCGCGGAAGATGGCGGACGTGGCGTCGGTTCCGCTTGATCGCTCGGGCGAGGGGAGGGGGCATGACCTGGCCCTCCGTCCATCCCGGCAGCGAGATTGGAAACGGCGGAAAGATTGTCGTCCTTTTTATCGCCTTCAGTAGATTGGTTTAGGCTTGGCTTGGGCTTTGTGTTATTGTCCATCATATTTCTCCGCCATGGGATCGTCGCCGAAGCCTTAAAATCGGCGTTGGCGGTGTAGCTTAGACTCACATTCGTCACTCTGCTGAAAGATGTCCGAGAATTCAATATTATCGGACATTGGTGGCTGCCCACATGTGCGGCGGTTTGCAGTCTTTCTGGCTACAGAAAGCGCCGCCGCAACTCATCTCTTCATGCGGCGTAATAGCCGGTAATCCAAGTGATCATTCCACCATCCATTACCGGGCTGCTGCACGCGCTCTTCAACTGGCAAGCGCGCGCTGTCAGTGGCAAGTCGGCTGCGAGACCGTATCGAACGCCGGGTCCGATCCATTCTCGGCTTCAAATCAGACGCCTGCGTTGCAACCATCCCGCCTGGCGTGAAATCAATCACGTGATACGCAATCGAGACAGTCGGCCAGAGCCGTACTGTGCTCGCCTATGAAAATTCATATGCGGCCTTGCGCAAATTTGACGCCGATCGCGCATGCGTTGCGCGAATGGACACATCGCTATCGCCAGCCTATCGTCAATCGCATTCTCGAATTTGGGGATGATCACATACGAGATTGCGGGTAAGGGGGCGCGCAAAGATAATTGAGAGAAGTGATATATGTATAGTTTTCTGGGATTTCCCATCCCGATCGCGTCCATTGCCAATATCATCGGCGTGCTTGTGGGTCTGCTGTGGCTGAGAACGTTTTTTGTCATTACCCCGCAACAGCATGCCAGGGTGCTGGAGATCTTCGGACGTTATAGCGGATATCGGTCCGCTGGCCTGTCACTTAAACTGCCCTGGCCGCTCCAGGTGGCGCGCCGGCCGTTTTCGTTGCAGACAAAGCAGATTGCACTTCAGCTAGGTGTGAAGTCGAAAGACAATGCCTTCGTTACCATGCCGATCAGCCTGCAGTATCGTGTAATCCCGAAAGCGGTTAAGGCTGCCTTCTATGAGCTACATAATCCGGAGGACCAGATCGAATCCTATGTGGCGACCGAGGCTCGGGCTGTGGCTGCTACGAAAACCTTCGACCAGCTTTACACCGACCGCGACGAATTCACCCGGACCGTCCGCGAATCCCTGGACGAGGCCATGAACGGCTATGGCTATGAGATCAGGGCTGTGCTGATCGACGATCCACGACCGACAGAGGAAATGATCTCGGCGTTTAATGAAGTACTCGCGTCGCAACGCCGGCTGGAGGCGGCGCAGAACGATGGCGAAGCCGAGAAGATCAAACGGACAAAGAGCGCCGAAGCGTCGGCGGCGGCAATGACGATCACCGCACGGGGGATCGCGGAGAGCCGCAGTATTATTGCCGAGGGCAATGCCAAGGCGCTGGCGGCATTTCGTGCCGATACGACCCTTACGGATTCCGACGCCATGGGCTTCATGATGGAGATCAATCGTCTGGAAGCGCTGCGGGACGCCTCCACCCATGGTGGGCGTACCGTCCTTGTAACTGGCGATGGCTCCGGCAGCGATCTTGGGACGAAGGCGCTTCTTGCCTCGTTGGCGCAGGGCGGTGATGACTTGATCGGGTTGTCGGCGAAACGTACCTCAAAGCAGTCTTCACCGCCCGGCAGGCATACCCAAGTGGATTCCGCCTAAGCAAACAGGGCGGCAAATTCAACGCCGCCATTTTAGGACGAGGTCATTTTGAAACCTGTCACGCGGCGGACCACAGGCTTGGTCCTGCTTTTCTTCACGTCGTTTCCAGCTGCCGCTTATGATCTTCCCAAAGAAATTCCGGCGCGCAAGCCGGGCCTGTGGGAGATGAGAACCACCGGTACGGTGGGGCCGAACCAGCTCAAGGGCATAATTAGATACTGCCTCGACGCGAGCGCTGATCGCGCTCTTCAGGAACTCAATATCATGCGCAGGGAACTGGAGGTCGTTTATAGCGACATCACCTGCCAAACGCCGAAAATATCCCTGACCGGCAAGGTCTTGACCGGAGAGATGGCCTGCAGGACCAACTCTTCAGATGACGACCAGGCTGCCGGCAAGGATTTCGGCTGGACCACGGCGTTCAAGAGCGACAGTGTCATCGTTAACGAGGAACACAGCGTTCCCCGCGACGTGCTGTTGTTGCTGGAAAACAAACTGGTCGAAGAGCAACGCTGGATCGGTGAATGCCCAGCCGACCAGAAACCTGGAGACGGCCTGGATGTCGGGTTCCACTATAATAGCGATAAGTGGCCGAACGAGGCAAAGCCGATCAACATCTACGAGTCGTTGACGGTGGTGGACAAAATGCTGAAGGAAGCGATTGAGATCAACAAACGCCTGGGGCCGATGTGAGACGTCCAGTGCTCACTCCTGATCTCGCTTGTCAGGTCTCTCGATCTTGGCATCAAAACGCCCTGTCAGGGCGATCCCAGAAGGTGAGGATCGAGACAGTCGCGCAATTCGTTGATTGTCGCCTCGATCCAGTCATCGTTCATCATTTCGAGCGGCGCGTTGAAGGATACCGCGACATTCACCTCGTAGAGGCCCCGACGAGGCACCGGCAGGCCCAATCCGCCTTCACCTGGCAGATAGAAGCCCATATTGATCGCATAGCCCCGCGTGCGCGCTTCCGCGACTGATTGCGCGATCAGCGTCGCGTCGACATGTCGGAGCGCGGGATGGCGCAGATAGCGCTCGGCATTGGCCTTGATGATGGTGGCTGCTGCGTCCTCGGGCAGCATCGACAGGAGTGCGAGGCTGCCAGCCGCGACCCCCATCGGTACCCGCGCACCCACGCCCATGGTGAACTGGCGGCGGGTCGAGCGGCTGACCATCTCGGCACAGACGGCGTCCACACCGGCCTGCACCATCAGATAGACGGTGAAACCGGTGCGCCGGGCGAACTCGGTCATGCCCGGGCGGATGAGCTGGATTTGCGGCTCCAGCCTTTCCTGCCGCCCGGCGATCATGGGGATGGCAGGTCCCAATCGGTAGTGACCGTAGCGACCTGTCGGTTCGGCGAAGCCCTTGTTCAAAAGTGCGGCGAGGCTGCGATGTGCCGCCGACTTGGCCCCGCCGATCCGACGCGCGATCTCAGACAGGCTCAACCCTTCGGGTCCCACCTCGCCCAGCACAAGCAATATCTCCAGCGCACGCTCGGCATTGAGCGAGGATGCGTTCAAACCCGCCATGTTCGTATTATGCCCTTAAATTCTGATTATTAGAACAATATCACTGATTCTATGCTGAATAAAGGAATATGTTGACAGATGCTCTTAAACGGGCTCTCCTGAGGCGGCAAATTTCAAGTCTACGGATATTCGGGGCGGAAGGCTGCGACGCGCCTTTCGATCCTGCGCCTCATTGGGCGCGGGACGGGACAGATCGTGCTTTTTCTCCTGCCTTGCCGGAGCTTGCTTTGGTGCAACTGGGACGAGCGGATGCTTCCATTTCTCATCAAGCGCCTCGGCTTTGCCATCCTGACGCTGTTTTGCGTGCTGACGCTGGTGTTCCTGATCGTGCGCATCCTGCCCGGCGACCCGGCGCTGGTGATTCTCGGCGACCAGGCAAGCCCGGCCAGCATCGCAGCCCTGCGCGAGCGGCTGGGGCTCGATCAGCCGCTGCTGGTCCAGTACGGCCAGTTCCTGCTCAAGGCGGTACGGGGTGACCTCGGCAACTCGATGGTAACGGGCCGGCCGGTCTCGGAGGAGATTCTGACCGTGCTACCCTACACGCTGGAGCTGACCGTCGCAGCGCTGGCGCTGGGCGTGGTGCTCGGCGTGCCGGCCGGCGTGTGGGCGGCGGTGCGGCGCAATCGCTTGCCCGACTACGTGCTGCGTTTCATCTCGCTGCTCGGCCTGTCGCTGCCGGCCTTCGTCGCCGCGATCGTGCTCCTGATGGTGTTCGCCATCCAGCTCCGCTGGTTCCCGGTCATCAGCGCCGGCTCAGGCGACACCATTGCCGACCGGCTGCGGCAGATGGCGCTGCCCACGCTGGCGCTGGCGCTCATCATGATGGCCTACATCACCCGTGTTACCCGCTCGGCCATGCTGGAGGTGTTGAACCAGGACTTCGTGCGCACCGCACGCGCCAAGGGCGCGAGCCCCGCCGCCGTCGTGTGGAGCCACGCGCTGGGCAACTGCATGATCCCGATCACCACGGTGGTCGGGCTCTATCTCGGCATCCTGATCGGCAATTCGGTGCTGACGGAGATCGTCTTTTCCCGTCCCGGGCTTGGCAAGCTCATCCTCACCGCGCTGACGCAGCGCGACTACACGCTGCTGCAAGGCATGATCGTCGTCTACACGCTGATGGTCGTCGTCGTGAACCTCGTGACCGACCTGACCTATGGCCTCCTTGATCCGCGGGTTCAGTACAAATGACCGACACCACGCTTCCAAACGCGGTTCCGGCGAAGCGCCAGAGCAGCTTCCGCAGCTTCGTCGGGCGGCTGAACGTCTCCACCTGGATCGGGCTGGTGATCGTGCTGGCGCTGGTGGCGGCCGCCATCTTCGCGCCGCAGCTCGCGACCCATAACCCGGCACGCCAGAGCATCATGGACCAGCTCATCCCGCCGGGCTCGCAGTTCCTGCTGGGCTCCGATCAGTTCGGGCGCGACATCTGGTCGAGGCTGCTCTATGGCGCACGCTATTCGCTGACCATCGGGATGCTGGCGATCATGCTGGCGCTGGTGGTGGGCACGCTGATCGGCATGATCGCCGGCTATCTCGGCGGGCGCATCGACATCATCTTCATGCAGGTAATGGACGTAGTTCTCGCCTTCCCGTCGCTCATCCTCGGTCTTGCGCTGGTGGCGCTGATGGGGGCGACGCTGACCAACATCATCATCGCCATCGCCTTCACCGCCACGCCAGCCTTCGCCCGGATCGCGCGCGCAGGCGTCATCGCGCAGCGGGACCGCGAATATGTGCAGGCTTGTCGGTCGATGGGCTTTTCGGGGCCGCGCATCCTGTTTCGCCACATCACGCCGGCGATCCTGCCGGAGGTGATGGTCATGGCCTCGCTGTGGATGGCGACGGCGGTGCGTACCGAGGCCTCGCTCGCCTTCATCGGGCTGGGGCTCGCGCCGCCCACTCCGACATGGGGCGGCATGGTGCGCGACGGCTTCGACAACATATTGAGCGCGTTCCACCTCGCACTCATCCCGAGCCTGGCGATCCTCGTGCTGGTGCTGGCGTTCAACCTGATCGGCGACGGCCTGCGCGACGCTATCGACCCCCGGCTGAAGGATGCCTCGTGATGGAGCAGAAACCCGTCATCTCGGTGCGCGACCTGAGCATCTCCTTCGGCCGCAGCATGGTCGTGCACGGCCTGAACTTCGATATCGCTCCCGGCAGCACGCTGGCGCTGGTCGGTGAATCGGGCTCGGGCAAGAGCGTCACGTCGCTCGCCATCATGGGCCTCTTGCCCGAGCGCATAGGCCGGGCGAAGGGCTCGATAACGCTCCAGGGACGAGAATTGCTTGGGCTGCCCGAGCCGCAGCTGCGCAAGGTGCGCGGCGGCCGCGTCAGCATGATCTTCCAGGAGCCTATGACCTCGCTCAACCCGGTGCAGCGCATCGGCGACCAGCTCGCAGAGGCGATCCGCATCCATCGCGGCCTCCGCGGCGCGGCGCTCACCGAGGCGGTGATCGAGATGCTGCGCAAGGTGCGCATCCCCGATCCCGAAACGCGCATGCGGCACTATCCGCATACCTTCTCGGGCGGTATGCGCCAGCGCGTGATGATCGCCATGGCGCTGGCCTGCAACCCGGCGCTCATCATCGCCGACGAGCCGACCACCGCGCTCGACGTGACGGTGCAGGCGCAGACGCTGGCGCTCCTCAAGGACCTCCAGCGCGAGACGGGCGCGGCGGTGCTGTTCATCACCCATGACATGGGCGTGGTGGCGGAGGTGGCGGACCATGTGCTGGTCATGCGCGCCGGCCGCGAGATCGAGAGCGGCTCCGTGCATGAGGTATTCTCCAATCCGCGCGATGCCTATACGCGCAGCCTGATCGAGGCCGCACCGAGCCTCGTTGGCAAGCTCGCCGATACGGCGGTGCCCGCGCGCCCGATCGACGGCGTGCCGGACATGCTCGACGCGGAGACGCCGGTGCTGGAGGTCGAGGACCTTGCGGTTCGTTTCCCCGTCCATAGCGGCTTCTTCGGGCGGCTGACCGGCATGGTCCATGCGGTGGAGGACGTGTCCTTCGCCATCGGCAAGGGCGAGACGCTGGGGCTCGTGGGCGAATCCGGTTCCGGCAAGTCGACCATCGGCAAGGCCGTCATCAACCTCGCGCCAATCCATTCCGGCGCCATCAAGGTGGCAGGCGAGTGCGTCGACTATGACGACCCGCAGAGCCTCGCGCGGATGCGGTGCGCCGTGCAGATGATCTTCCAGGACCCGTTCGGTTCGCTCAACGCTCGCCAGTCCATCGGCTCGGCGATCATCGAGCCCATGCACGTGCACGGATTGGCGCGGGGCGGGGAGGCGGTCGAGAAGATGGAATGGCTGATGCAGCGCGTCGGCCTCGACCCGGCGCGCGCGTCCAGCCTGCCGCACGAATTCTCCGGCGGGCAGCGCCAGCGCATCTGCATCGCGCGAGCATTGGCCATGTCGCCGAAGCTGATCATCGCCGATGAGGCGGTGTCGGCGCTGGACGTGTCGATCAAGGGCCAGATCATCGACCTGATGATCGATCTCCAGCAGGAGTTCGGCGTCTCCTACCTGTTCATCAGCCACGACATGGCGGCCATCGAGCGCATCTGCGAGCGCGTCGCGGTGATGTATTTCGGCGAAATCGTCGAGATCGGCGCGCGCGACGATGTGATCGGCCGGCCCGGCCACGACTATACACAGCGCCTGCTGTCGGCGATCCCGATCACCCATCCCGAGCAGCGCGGCACAAGGCTGCCGACGCCCGGTAGCGACGCCGCGCCGCGCAGCCCGATCAAGCCGCTTGACCATCGCCCCTCCCCGGCGCGGTGGAACATGGCTGCGCAAGGCCACTTCATCCGCCAAGCCAGCTGAACGCCATAGCCAAGAAGGACCCCGCCCGCATGCACGCAATAGAAGAACTCGCCAGCTTCGTCGCCGACCATCGCGAAGGTGCGTTGCCGCAGGAGGCGCGCGAGACCGCCGCGCTGCTGGTTACCGATCTGATCGCGGCGACCGCGGCGGGGTTGAACTCGACGCTGGCGGCGGCTGCGCGGGCGGCCGCTGCCGAGCTCTACGGCTCAGGCGTGGCGCGGGTCTGGCTTACAGGTCAGTCGCTGAGCATCGCAGGCGCGGCCATGGCCAATGCGGCCGCCGCCAGTGCGCTCGACATCGATGACGGCCATCGCGGTGCGGCAGGCCATGCGGGCGCCGGCGTCGTTCCCGCCGCGCTCGCGGTCGGGCAGGCCATCGACGCGTCCAACGAGCGCATCCTCGATGCGATCGCGCTCGGCTACGACGTGGCCCTGCGGGTGGCGACCGCGCGCCCCACGGCGACCATCGAAACCTATTCCAGCGGCCGCTGGGTCGGCTACGGCGCGGCGGCCGCTGCTGGCCGGCTTATCGGGCTTGACGCCGGCCAGATGGCCCACGCCATGGCGATCGCCGGGGCCGAGGGACCGATCAACTTTCCTACCGGAACGTCGATGTTCCAGGGCAGCACGGTGAAGGAGGCGATCCCGCCCGCCGTGGTTGCCGGCCTGACCGGCGCCTTCCGCGCCCGTGCCGGCGCGACCGGCCCGCTCGACCTCATCGATGACGACAGCCGCTTCACGCGCCATGTCCTCACCGGCGGGCTGGGCGAAACATGGTGGCTCCGGCAATGTTACCTGAAGCCTTATGCCTGCTGCCGCTACATGCACGCGGCGGTGGACGCGATCCTGGCGCTGCGCCAGCCCGGCAAGCCGGTGGTGAGCCTGCGCATCGAGACCTTTCCGCAAGGTTTGCGCCTGTCCAACGCGCGCGCACCGAAGACGCTGGAGGGCGGGCAATACAGCTACTATTTCAGTTGCGCGCTCGCGGCTCTTCACGGGGCGGTGGCCCTGCAGCCGGTCGACCCGGCGCGGCTCGCGGACGCCGAGGTGCTGGAGCTTGCCGGCCGCATCGAGCTGGACGCGCATGAGGACTTCGCCACATCGTTCCCCGCAGGCACACCGTGCCGGGTCATCCTCGACCAGGGCGAGGGGCCGCAGAGCCTGACCGTGCCGCATCCGCTGGGCGATGTCGCCAACCCGATGTCGCGCACGCAGGTCACCGAAAAATTCCGCCGCATCGCCGCCGCCAGCATGGCATCCGACTGGCAGGACAGGGTCCTGACGGCGCTCGACGGGCTCCTCACCCAGGGATTCAGCCCGCTTTTCGCCGCGCTGGCCGCGCCCCGACTGATCCTTGCAGCAGAATAAAGCCAATAATCAATGGAGGTAGGAACAATGAGACTGAAGCTTTCCGGGATGATTCTCATGGCGGCGCTGCTTGCCGGCGCCGCTTTCGCACCGCTGCCGGCCCACGCCGCGCAAACCGAGCTGAGGCTCGGCGCGGCCGCCGCCGACATCGGCACGCTCGATCCGCATTACGCGGCCGGCACGACCGACCGCACGCTGGTCGCCTGGATCTATGGCGGACTGGTGCGCTTCGCGCCCGGTACCACCGACCCCGCACAGATCGAGCCGGACCTTGCCGAAAGCTGGGAGGGCAGCGACGACAATCTGGTCTGGACCTTCAAGCTGCGCCAGGGCGTGCAGTGGCACCACGGCTATGGCGAGGTGACCGCGGAGGATGTGGTGTTCAGCCTGGAGAAGTCGGCCGATCCCACCCGTTCCGCGTTTGCCAGCGACTATTCCGCCTTTGAAAAGGTGGAGGCCGTCGATCCCTACACGGTGCGCATTACGCTCAAGAACGTGATCCCCAGCGTGCTCGGGCCGCTGGCCAACTATGCCGGCGGCTTCATCATCAGCAAGAAGGCCTACGAGGAACGCGGTGAGGAGTTCGCGCGCAGGCCGGTCGGCTTCGGCCCGTTCCAGCTTGATTCGATCGAGGCCGGCGTGGCGGTGCATTTCTCCGCCCACGCGGACTATTTCCGTGGCGCGCCGAAGCTGACCAAGGTCACCTACCGCTTCCTCAACGCGGCCGCGGCGCGTGACCTGGCATTCGTTGCGGGCGAGGTCGATGCGGCCACGGGCCTGGCCGATCCGCGCTGGCTGCAGCGCACGCTCGCAACGCCCGGTTCAACGGTGGATATCTTCGATCCGGCCGAGCTGACCGTGCTGCACATCAACACGAAGAAGAAGCCGTTCGACGACATTCGCGTGCGGCAGGCGCTGGCCTACGCCATGGACCCTAATCGCATCGCCCAATATCGCGGCCCCGAATTCACCCGCGTCGGCGGGTCGGTGATTCCGTCGAACAATCTTGGCTACACCGAGGACAACGGCCTGCCGGCCTTCGACGCTGAAAAGGCGAAGGCGCTGCTGACCGAGGCGGGCTATCCCGACGGGCTGACGGTCAAGATGATCTCGAGCCAGCTACCCAGCTATGAATCCTCCAACCAGATCCTGCAGGCGCAGCTGGAGGAAACGGGCTTCATGCTGGAGCTGGAACCGGTCGAGCACGCCACCTGGCACCAGATGATCCGACAGGACCTCAGCCCGCTGGTAACCTACGGGGCGGCGCGCTTCCCCGTGGCCGACGTCTATCTGACGCAGTTCTTCCATTCCGACAGCATCATCGGCACCCCGACGGCCGTCACCAATTTCAGCCATTGCGACGTGGCCGACGAGCAGATCGAGGCGGCACGGGTGGAGACCGACCCGCAGAAGCAGATCGAGCTGTGGCAGGAAGCGCAGCGCCTCATCATCGAGGCGGTGTGCGGCATACCGATGACCGAGACGGCGCAGGTCTGGGCCCGCAAGGAGAAGCTCGACTGGGGCTTCGAGCTGAAGGGCTCCATGTCGCTGGGACCGCTCGTCACCGAGCTCACCCACTTCACCGAATAACCGGACCGGGCCCCGCGGCGATCGCTTTCGCCGCGGGCCCCTTTCCGCCAGATGGCGATCATGTCCAGACAGACCTTTCCGACCTATTCGAATACCTGCGGCTGGAACGCGATGCTACCGCCGCGCGCGCCCCGCCCCACCCTTGCAAGCGACCTTTACGTGGATTACGCGGTGGTCGGCGCTGGCTTCACCGGGCTTGCCGCCGCGCGCCGGCTGCACGACCTCGACCCGCAGGCCCGCATCGCCGTGTTCGAAGCGACCACCGTGGGCGAGGGGGCATCGGCCCGCAATTCAGGCTTCACGGGTTCCGACGTGCTGCCACGCACTGCGACGCTGCAGGGCGCGGAGAAGGCGCGGCGCCAGACGGCGCTGATGCGCGACGCCTTCGACTGGCTGACCGGCATCATCCGGGACCACGGCATCGACTGCGAAATGCAGAAGGTGGGGTCGATCCGCGCGGCAGCGACGCCGGCCGGCGAAGCCTCGCTGCGCAAGGTGGTCGAGGTGGCTGAGACCAACGGCATCAAGCACGCCGTTCTCGACCGCGCCGCGATCGGCGAACGGATCGGCTCGGACTATTACAGGTTCGGCATCCACATCAACGACACCTATCTGCTACAGCCCGCAGCCCTCGTGCGGGGCCTGGCCGACGCGCTGCCTGAAAGCGTCGCGCTTTACGAGAATACACCCGTGCAGCGACTGGCGCGCAGCGGCGACGCGTGGGAGCTCGCCACCGAGGGCGGCCGCGTGCGGGCGCGCTGCGTGGTGCTGGCCAATAACGGCTTCATCCGCAAATTCGGCTATCTGACGCTGCGCATGGCGACGATCTACACCTATGCGGCCGTCACCGCGCCGGTGCCTGAGGCCGACCTGCCGGATCTGGGTGCAATGCCGGGCTGGGGGCTCCTGCCCTCGCATCGGCTGGGCACCACGCTGCGCCGGATCGGGCGCGACCGCATCATGGTGCGCTCGCTCTATGCGCATGAGAACGAGGTCGAGCAGGAGACGGCCGCTGCCAAACTGCGCGACCGTTTCGAGCGCCGCTGGCCGGGCCTGCGCCATGTCGGTTTCGACTATGTGTGGGGCGGAACGACCGCCTTCACGATGAATGGCGCGCCTTGGTGGGGCAAGCTCGATGACGGGCTTTACGCGTCTGGCGGCTGCAACGGCTCCGGCATCGCGAAGGGCACCATGCTCGGCCGCCGCTTGGCGGATCTCATCCGCGGCGTCGGCGATCCGGCCGAGGTGACCGATGCCATGGGGATAGCCAGCCGCATCGCCCCCGAACCCTTCCGCAGCATCGGCTTCCATGTCATATCGGCGCTGGAAAGCCGCAGGGCCGGCCTTGAAGCCTGAACGAAGGACCATCCATGAAGATTGAACGTTTCGACGTGAACGCGCGCCGCAGCCGGCTCGTGAAATATAACGGCGTCTGCTATTTGTCGGGGCAGTTCTCCGACAATGCGGGCGACGTCGCCATCCAGACGCGCGAGACGCTGGCCAAGATCGACGAGCTGCTGGCGCGGGCCGGCACCGACAAGTCGCGCCTTCTGACCGCCGAGGTCTGGATCACGACGATGGCCGATTTCGCAGCTATGGACGCAGTGTGGAAGGAGTGGGTCGCCCCTGGCAACCCGCCGACGCGCTGCTGCTGCGCGGTGGAACTGGGCGATCCTGAGATGCGCGTCGAGATCATGGTATCGGCCGCGCTGGGCGATGTCGAAGAGGTGCCATTGGAACGTTGAATGCAGGAATGTGCCGGATTCCGCCGGGCTTTACATCTGTGACCAGATGCCGTCGATAAGATTTTCGTAAAGCGGCCTTTCCGCAAGTGAGCGGGCAGGGCGCAGAAGCGCGCCAGCTTCTCCTTGGTATAGACTGCGCTGACGGATTGCTCGGCGCGTTCAGGATGAGCCAGCGCATGTTCTTGCGTGATTTGCGGCTCGAGCGACGCGATCTTCTCAATATATTGGCGCGGATGCCGCAAACATCTGCTTGATGCGCCGTTGATAAGTGACAACGCCCCAAACTCGATGGCGAGACACTCACGCTCCGCCTTGGTGCGGATGGCTTGACGCATGCTGATATGGTGGTAGTTTGTCCGGAAAACGGGTGAACAAACCAAAAATCGGAACAATCATGAGTGGTGAAGCGAAAATCCTGCCTGGCGACGAGCTCGCTTCTGCGATGGCTGCGCGCGGCTATCCGGCCGTGCAGGCGGCCACGACCCGCGATCGGGGTGTGGGGCCATTCAGGAGGCTCGTCCTGCGCGGCGCGCGGATTCTCGACGGAACCGGTGCGCCGCCCGTCGGGCCCTACGACATCGTCGTGGAGAACGGGCGGATCACGGAAGTCGTGCTCGTGGGCGTCCCCAAAGTCCCGATTAAGCCAGAGCGGCGGCCCGCCCCCGGCGACCATGAAATCGAATGTGAAGGAAAGCTGGTCACGCCGGGCTTCGTCGATGCGCATGTGCATATCGGCACCTATTACCATGCGGCTTCCGGGCCCATGCCCACGGCTGACTATGTCTACAAGCTCTGGCTGGCACACGGCATCACCACGGTGCGCGAGATGGCCTGCATGAACGGGGTTGGCTGGACGCTGGAGCAGAAGGAAGCCGCAGCCGCAAACCGCATTGCGGCGCCGAAGATCGTCGCACATGCCTATTTCCCGGCGGTCGACGAGTTCGTTAAGACGATCTACAAGCCCGAAGAGGCGCGGGCATGGGTCCGCGCGGTGAAGGAACGCGGTGTGGATGGCCTGAAATTCTTCGGCGCACCGCCGGCGATCATGCAGGCCGCGCTGGAGGAGGCGAATGCGCTGGGCATGCGCTCGGGCTGCCATCATGCGCAGATGTCGGTTTCCAAGGTTAATGCCCTGCGCAGTGCCACATGGGGGCTCACGTCGACCGAACACTTCTATGGCATTCCCGAGGCCATGTTCACCGACCGCGCGGTGCAAGCCTATCCGGTCGGCTACGACTTCATGGACGAGTCGCTTCGTTACAATTCGAGCAGCCAGAATTTCATCCAGTCTGCCGAGCCGGGCAGCGCGAAGTGGCAGGAGACGCTCGAGAAGTTCCTCGAACTCGGGCACTCCTTTGTGCCTACGCTCGCCATCCTGGAAGCCAACCGGGACCTGATGCGTGCCCGCCGGGCGGACTGGCACGACGAGTACACCCACAAGACGCTGTGGACCTATTTCCAGCCGCATCGCGGCGGTCACTGCTCACACTGGTATCGCTGGAACACCACCAACGAGGTGCAGTGGAAGGAGCATTTCCGCCGCTGGATGCGCTTCTGCAATGACTACAAGAACATGGGCGGGCGCGTCGTGCCCGGCAGCGACGCCGGGTTCACGTTCCAGCTCTACGGTTTCTGTTTCATCCGCGAACTGGAGCAGATGCAGGAGGCGGGGTTCCATCCGCTGGAAATCTTCCGCGCCGCGACCTCGGAGAGCGCCGCCCTTCTCGGCGTGGACGACGAGACGGGCACTATCGCGCCCGGTAAGTGCGCCGACCTTCTCGTCCATCGCCACGATCCGCTCGAAGACCTGAAATACCTCTACGGCACGGGCGCATGGCGTCTCAACGACGAGACCGGCAAGACCGAATGGCAGCGCGGCATCGAATACACGATCAAGGACGGCGTCATCTATGACCCCGCCGAACTGCTGGCCGACGTTCGCGAGATCGTCGCGCAAAGCTTCGAAGAGGGCGAGGACACAAGACCGCGCACCCGGCAATGACAATGCAAGACGAACTGCCTGAGTTCTTTCTGCTGAATGGCTTTCTGGGGAGCGGCAAGACCACGCTGCTCCTCTCCTTGCTGGCCGAAACCGGGTTCGAGAATACTGGGGTCATCGTCAACGAGGTCGGCGAGATCAACATCGATGGCTCGACCGTCACGGCTGCGCAATCGGGCCTGCAACTGGCCCAGCTCAGCAATGGCTGCGTGTGCTGTTCCATGATGAGCGACCTGCCGGTGACGGTCGCCGCGCTGATGGACGAGAACGAGCGGCTGGGCCGCCCGCCCTTGCGCCGGATCATTCTGGAGACGAGCGGTCTTTCGCGGCCGGCGCCGATCATCCGGCAGTTGCTCGGCCTGCCGCTGCCGTTTCGCATTTCGGTGGTTGCGACCTATGACTGCGTCAACGGGGCGTTGGCGCAGGATGAGTTTGAGGAAGCCGCCGCGCAACTGGCGGCCGCGCAGACGATCGTGCTGACGAAGCTCGACTGCGTTTCGAACATCGCGCGGGCCGAAGCGGTGCGCGCGGTCGAAGGGATCAATCCGCTGGCGCGGATCGTCGACGAGGTGGAAAGAGGCCGGCGGGTGCGGAAGGCTTTCAAACCGACGACGGTGGGTATCGACAGGCTGGCCGAAAGAATCGCGCAGGACGAGCCGGTTTCATCGCCGCACGAGCGCATCGGCGTCTTTCTTGCGCGGGCGAAGGACGCAGTGCCGGGAGACGACCTGTTCGAATGGCTGGACAATATGGCGGCCCTGCTCGGCCCGAGATTGCTGCGGACCAAGGGGATCGTCGCTGTTCAGGGGCAACCGGGCGCGCTGCTGGTCCAGAGCGTCGGTACCGTCTTCGATCCGCCGCGGCGCATGGCGCAGCCGCCGGTGCAGAATGCGATGGTCATCATCGCGCGCGACGTCGACCTCGAGGAGTTGGGTGAGATCGGGCCCGACCTGTCGCTGGAGTTTCGCGATACGTGCACGCGCCCTGCCTTCGTCTGCGTCGCGACCGGCTACGCCAGATCCGCCTGATTCTTTCCATTTCCAGCCAATAAAAAAGCGCGGTCAGGGACCGCGCTTTTTCGTTTGCGGCCAGCATCAGCCGCGCATGATCGTGCGGCTCTGCTCACGCATGAACTGCGGCAGATACCAGGAGCCGAGCCCGCCCTTTGAGCCGGTGCCGGATCCCTTCCAGCCGCAGAAGGTCTGGATGCCCGGCCATGCGCCGGTCGTTGCGCCGCTGGCGCGGTTGGCATAGAGAACGCCCGCTTCGGCGGTGTCGAGGAACTGTTCCAGCTCCGCGTCGTCCTTCGTGTAGATGCCGGCGGTGAGGCCATACTGGACGGCGTTGCCGCGCTCGATCGCATCGTTCAGATCACTGAAGGTGCGTACGGTGAGAAAGGGCAGGAACAGCTCGTCATGGTGCAGTGCATGGTTGTCGGGAAGCCCGGTGACGATGGCCGGCTGGACGAAAAAGCCCTTGTTGTGGACCTCGCTGTCGAGAACCGCACCGCCATGCACGGTTGCACCGGCCGTCTTTGCTGCCTCGACAGCAGCGACGAAGCGGTCGCGCGCCGCCTCGTTGATGACCGGCCCCATGAACACGTCCTGTTGGTAAGGATCGCCGATCTTTAATTTTGCCGCCGCCTCGGCAAGGCGCTCGACGAAGGGCTTGGCGATGGAGTCGTGGACGAACACTACCGAGCCGGCCGAGCATTTCTGTCCCTGAAGGCCGAAGGCGGAACGCACCATGCCGGAGACGGCGGTGTCCAGATCGGCGGAGGCTGCGACATAAGTGGGGTTCTTGCCGCCCATTTCGGCGAGCACCGGTCTGGCATGGGCGCCGCCACTGCCGAACGTCCTTTGCAGCATCATGCCGACGGAGTGGGAGCCGGTGAAGGCGATGCCGTCGATGCCTGGATGCCCGGCGAGCGCGGCGCCGGTTTCATTGCCACCGTTGACGAGGTTGAACACGCCGGCTGGAAAGCCTGCCTCGACAAAGCAGTCGGTGATGAGACGGCCGGTCAGGCCCGCCATCGGACTGGGCTTGAAGACAACCGTATTGCCGGCGAGAAGTGCGCAGATCGACATGCCGATGGAAAGCGCGACCGGAAAATTGAATGGAGCGATTACGGCGAAGACGCCGTAGGGCCGAAGCACATCGAGCGTCGTTTCGCGTTCTTGCGCCTGTTGCAAGGGACGGTCGAAGCCTTTGTTGGTTTCCATTTCGGCACTGTAGAAACGGATGATGTCGATCGCTTCCTCGACCTCGCCGATGGCTTCCATGCGCGACTTGCCGACTTCGAGCAGGCAGGCGGCGGCGATCTCGAACTTGCGCGCCTCGACGATGTCGGCGGCCCGGCGTGCGATGGCGACGCGCTGCTGCCATCCGGCTTTTCGCCAGGACGGATAAGCCTTGCACGCTGCCTCGACGGCACGGGCGACTGCTTCTTGCGAGGCGGCATAGAAGGTACCGAGCTTCACGGAGCGATCGACAGGATAGGCCGCGTCGTAGGACGCGCCGTCCGTGTTGTCCGCACCGTCGATGAAATTGGGATGCTCGCGGCCCAGCGTTGCCCGGACTTCGGGAATGATGCGGTCGAGAACCGCGTGAACACCGGAGAAATCCTCGTTGATGTTCGAATAAGTGACCCGGGGCAGGGTGCGAATGTCGATCTCGCTCATGGCTGTTCCTTTCTCTGGTTAGTGTATCTGGATGCGGCTGATGCAGGCATCGACGGCATCCCCGAGCCTCTCCACCGCCACCGCCATCTCCTCGTCGGAAACGATGAAGGCAGGCGCCAGCAGCACGTGGTCGCCTCGCGTTCCGTCGATGGTTCCGGATCCTGGATAGATGCAGAGGCCGCGCCGCATGGCTTCGGATTTGATGGAGGCGGCAAGGCCGCGCTTCGGATCGAACGGCGATGCTGTCTCGCGATCGGCCACCAGCTCGATCGCCTGGATGAGCCCCCGCCCGCGAATGTCGCCCACATGTGGGTGCTGTCCGAACCGCTCGTGCAAGAGGCGGGTCAGCATCTGCCCTTGTGCATCGGCGCGTTCGACCAGCGCATCGTCGGAAATGATCTTTTGGACTTCCAGCGCGGCTGCGCAGGCAATAGCGTGGCCGTTATAAGTGTGACCGTGCTTGAAGGCGCCGGAACCGTTGGTGATCGTTTCATCGATCCGGCTGCTGAGATACACGGCGCCGATCGGCATATAGCCGCCGCCGAGTCCCTTGGCGTTGGTCAGGATGTCGGGAACGATGCCTTCCTGCTCGAAGGCATGGAAGGTGCCGGTGCGGCCGGTGCCGCACATGACCTCGTCGAGGATCAATAGGATGCCGTGACGATCGCAGATTTCGCGGATCTTGCGGAAATATCCAGCCGTCGGCGGCACCGCGCCAGCCGTTGCGCCGACGACGGTTTCGGCGACAAAGCAGAGGACAGACTGCGCGCCGACGCGGGCGATGGTCTCCTCGAGTTCTGCCGCAAGGCGCGCAACATAGTCGGCCGGCGTTTCGGCAGGGAGCCTTTCCCGATAGTCGAAACAGGGGGAAACATGCTCAACCTCCATCAGGAGAGGGGCATAGTCGACGCGGCGCGCCATGTTGCCGCCGATCGCGAGCGCGCCGAGCGTGTTGCCGTGATAGCTCTGGCGACGTGATATCGCGATGCGCCGGCCGCTCTCGCCGCGTTCGACATAATATTGTCGGGCGAGTTTCAAGGCGGTTTCTACCGCCTCCGACCCGTCGGCGACGAAATAGACCTTCGTCAGTTCGGCAGGGGAACGCGAGATGAGTAACTCGGCGAGCTGTTCGGCCGGCTTGCTGGTAAAGAATGAGTTGTGCGCATACTCGACCTTGCCGGCCTGGCGCACGATGGCGTCCACGACGCGGGTGTCGCCATGTCCGATGCACGATACGGCCGCGCCGCCAGACGCATCGAGATAGGCATTTCCTTCCGCATCTTTGAGCCAGCAGCCGCGTCCTTCAACGACAGTGGCGGGAACGGCGTGGCTGGATCGGTGGAGCACGTAGCTCATCGGGGTCTCCCAAGATGGATCGCGTTCGTGATTTCGATGCGATTGACGCGATCATACAAGCGAAGTATGTACCGGTAAATGAGATTTTGATCCGAAAAACGGTTTTTATTGGTCGGATCCCCGTTTGTTTCTTCATTCAGATCGGCAAACCATGCGTGACATCACGACTTCCGACTTCAAGTTTCAGCCCTATTGGTGGGACGCCGCGGCGCCGATGCCGTTTACAGCGGGCGGAATGAAGGCCGCCTATGACGTGGTCGTGGTGGGAAGTGGTTTCACCGGCATCAGCGCGGCGCTGCATCTGGCTCGGGCAGGCCGCAGCGTCGCGGTACTCGACAGGCAGGATCCGGGGGCAGGAGCCTCCCGGCGCAATGCCGGTTTTGTCGGGCGTGTGCTGAAGAAATCCTATTCGGAACTCGTCGCCTCGAAAGGCAGGGACAAGGCTCTTACGATCTATCGCGAACTCCACGATGCTTACGCCTTCACCTTTGACCTGATTGCCCGCGAGGGCATCGATTGTTACGCGGTGCGGCCGGGGCGCTTCATCGGCGCGACGTCGCGCGGCCATTACAATGCGCTGGCAAAGGATCTGGCGATCCTACAGGCGGACATGGGCTTCGAGCACCGCATGCTGGCGCCGACTGCCACCGCGCAAGGCCTTGAGACCGACATCTATTCCGGCGGGGCCATTGTTCCCGACAGTGGCTCGTTGCATCCCGGCCTTTACCACAAGGGATTGCTGGACAGGGCGGTCGAAGCGGGCGTCAGCGTGTTCGGGCGAACGGAGGTCGAGAACCTGCAGGAACTGTCGGATGGAAGATGCGAGGTGCGGACCGACAGGGGCACCGTTTACGCCGGCAAGGTGGTGGTCGCGACCAACGGCTATGTTTCGAAGCTCGGATGGTTCCGGCGGCGGGTCGTTCCGTTCCGTGCCTACATGGCCGCGACGGAGGAGATGCCGCAGGAGTTGCTGGATAGGCTGATCCCGCATGGCCGCACGATCATCGATTCGAATACCAATATCGACTTCTTCCGCCCGGCGCCGGATTCCCGGCGTATCCTGTTCGGCGGCGCGACCGCCGCTCCACTCAAAGGGCCAGAAGAGATCACGGTGCGCATGAAATCGATCATCGACCGCGTGCTTCCCCAAGCCTGCAATCTGAAGCTCAGCCATGCTTGGGACGGCTATTGCGCAGGCACGTTCGACCTGATGCCGCATGTCGGACGTCGCGGGAACGTCTACTACGCAATGGGATATAATTTCGCCGGCGTCACCATGGGCACGCGGTTTGGCGCGCGGATCGCAAACAGTATCGCGACCGGTGCCGGTCTTGATAGCGTCTTCGAGGCCCGGAATTTCCCTACGATGCCATTCTATACCGGCACTCCCTGGTTCCTTGGCCTGGTGATGCGGTATTTCGACTGGCACGACAGGCGGCTGGCGAGGCGGGGCTGACGCGGCAGATGACGGCGTCAGCCTCTCTTTTTCCAATTCGGCGCGAAGACATTGGCGAATTCGCTGGCTGTCCGCTCCAGTTTGGCAAGAAGTTCGGACAGGTGCTGGCTGCCAATGCGCTCGGCCGGGCCGGTCATACCGAGCGCGTAGATCGGCGGCTGTCCGCTCACCAGAATGATCGGGTAGGCGATGGTGAACAGGCCGCGCACATGCTCGCCGTTTTCGACCGCATAACCCTGTTCGCGGATCTTCCGATATTCCTCTTCGAGGACGTCGCGGTTGAGTATCGTGCGTGGGGTGAGGCGATTAAGCTCGGTTTGCAGGATCGCTTCGCGGAGATTGGGCTCCTGCATCGCGGTCAGAAGCTTGCCCGTCGCGGCCGCATGTGGTGGCAGCACGTGGCCGGGTGTGACGTAAACGCCCACGCTCGCGTCCGGCGACTCCATCACGATCGAATGGATTGTCGCACCGTAAAGGCGAGCGATGAAGCAGGTCTCGCCGCTTTCCTCGGCGAGGTTTTTCAGTAGGCGCTTGCTGGCAAGCTCGATCCAGGCGGTGTCCGATTGCAGGATCTGGGACAGCCTGTGCCCAAGCGTGAAGGAGCCGCGGCGCCTGCCCTGCTCTACGAGATCGCTAGCGACCAGCGCCGAAAGCAGTCGATTGACGGTGGTTTTCGGCAGGTCGAGCATGGTTTCGATCTCTCGTGTGGTCAGCCCGTCGGGCGTGCTGACGACGGCTTCGAGGATCGTGATGTAACGCTCCAGGGGTCCGGATTTCGGTTCTGTGTGTCGGGTAGGCGTCACAGCCTGCGGGTCCTTCTGGGATTGATGACGGGCACGGTTCGGGACGTCTTTCTAGACCGTATTTGCGGGAAGAGGTCAACTTTCACGCTGTCTTTCTTTCGCAACCGCCAAGGCGATTGACTCCGCAGCTCTGCGTCGAATATAAGACCGGAAAATGAAAATATGTTCCGGAAAACGGCTCATACAAACAATCAGCGGGAGCAATCGGCGCTAGCGGGCTGCGCATTGATTTCCGGCTCCGAAATGGGGTTCACCCTCGCGAGGCTATCGACGCGGTCTCGGTTCAGGGCACGGATTGTCGTCGACTTTAATGGTGAGGCATCAAATGAAACTGACACGTCGTATTCTCGCATCGCTGCTTGTGGGCGGCGTCATGACTAGCGTCATGCCGGCATTCGCCGACGATGGCGAGCCCATCAAGCTCGGGGCGTTCGTGCCTGTCACCGGTGCTGGCGCGTTGGGCGAGGCGTCGCTGGTTGCCGTCGAACTGGCGGTGAAGCAGATCAACGAAGCGGGCGGCATCGCCGGCCGGCAGGTACAGCTGACAGTCGCGGACTACCAGACCGACCCGACCATCGGCGTCGGCGAGGCGAACCGCCTTGTGCATCAGGTCGGCATCGACATGGCCGTCGGACCGACCTACAGCCAAGTGACGCTGGCGGTTCTGCCGCTGCTGAGCGCGGGCCAGATCCCGTCGATCAACGTTTCCGGTTCCTCGACGTTCACCCCGGCGGTCGGCCCCTATTCCTTCAGCATGCTGCCGAACGCGGAGACGCAGGCGCGTGCGATGGTGGAGAACGCCATCGCCGAGTTCGACGCCAAGAAGGTGGCGATCTTCTCCGACAATGGCGCTCAGGCAAAGACGGCTGTCGCTGAGATCCAGAAGGTGCTCGAGGAAAAAAACATCGCCCTGACTGGCATTCAGGAATACAACTACAACTCCCAGGATCTGACGCCGCAACTGCTGGCGCTGCGCTCTGGCGAGCCGGACGCCATCTTGCTATTCACTTCGACCGGTGACGATACCGCCAATGTCCTACTGAGCCGCGCGCAGCTGAACTGGGACGTGAACATTTCCGGCAGCTACGGCGTATCTCTGGCCACGCAGGCGCTGGCAGCCGGCGGTGCGGACCTGTTCAACAACGTCATCGCGCTCAACTACGCCGGGTTCACCTACTGTAAGGCCGACGGCAAGCCGCAGCGTGCGATTGATCTGGTTGAAGCAGTCCGCGCCTACAAGCCAGATTCGGCGGCCCGCTACCCGATGAACTTCCTGGCGCTGTTTTATGACTCCGTCTTCATCCTGAAGACTGCCGTTGAGGGCAATGGCGGGGACACGTCCGGTCCGGCCGTGGCCAAATGGATTGAGGAAAACATCCAGTCGTTCGATGGCGTCAACTCCGGCCTTGCGGTCGGCGCTGGCTCGCACTTCCTGATCGGTCTGGATGCGCTTGCAATCGTCAAGCCTGCGACCATCGATGAATACGGCATCCAGGAACGCGCTGGCTGCTGAGTGTTGTATGCCGCCGCTGCATTTGCGCAGCGGCGGCTCTTTTTCAGGGGAATCGATCGATGAGCATTGACGAGCTGGCTCTCATCCTGGTCCGCGGATTGGGCCAAGGCGCGATCTATGCGCTGATCGGGATGAGCTTCAACATCGTGGTCAACTCGAGCGGAATCCTGAATTTCGCGAACGGGACCCTGATGATCCTTGCCG
This sequence comes from Aquamicrobium sp. LC103, assembly GCF_001014615.2. GTDB lineage: Bacteria > Pseudomonadota > Alphaproteobacteria > Rhizobiales > Rhizobiaceae > LBCQ02. Next base: position 223,580 of record NZ_LBCQ02000009.1, on the reverse strand, counting down.
GCGTGCTTGCTTTCCTCTTCCTGCCCGCAACGCCGGGATTTGTCGGCTGGGCTCTCGTCGCACTTGCCATCGTCGCCTTCCTCTTCGTCTTCGTGCTGTTGCAGGGCGTGCTGACGCTGTTTCCGCTGAAGTCGTCGGTCGAGCAGCATTCCTGGCTGATTACCACGATGGCGGTCTCCGTCATCGTGTCGGCCTGCATCCATCTTTATGGCGGTTCGCTCGCGTTCCGCGTGCCGCCGCTGCTGCCGCCGGTATCGGTGTTCGGGTTGAGCACGCCGTCCGCCTATTTCCTACTGATCGGTCTTGCCGCCTTCTGGTTCGTGATGATCGGCTGGTTCCACAAGAATACCCGTGCGGGCCTTGCCATGAGCGCGGTCGCGCAGGACCTCGACGCCGGTAAGGCGGCGGGCATTCCCGTGCGGCGCATCCAGCTCTACGCTTTCGGCATCTCCGGACTCGTTCTCGGCACCACCGGCTTTGTGGGAGCGCCGGTCATCAACATCTCCGCTGAAACCGGCATCGGATATCTGCTGAGCGGCTTCACCGCGCTCGTCATCGGCGGCCTCGGCAGCAACCTCGGCGCGGTCGTCGGCGGGTCGTTGGTCGGCGTGCTGTCCATGTTCGCGGCCTATCGCTTCGGCGGCATCTATCAGGATACCGTTACCATGGGCCTGCTGATCGCCGTCCTGATGTTCCGGCCCGAAGGCATCTTCGGCCTCGCAGCCTCCCGGAAAGTCTGACCATGTCCCAGAATTCCCAACTCGCGTCCGCTGACCGGTCGCCGGTGCAAGGCCTCCGCCTGCCGTCGATGGTCTGGATCGGCATTCTTGCCATCGCGGCGTCCATTCTGGTTCCCGGCGCGCTGGGCAACCAGTATTGGAGCTACACCTTCACGCTGGTGACGCTCTACATCATCGTTGCCGTGATGCAGAACATGCTCGTGTCGGAAGCCGGGCAGATGTCGTTCGGCCAGGGCGCTATCTTCGGCATCGCCGCGGTGACGACGGCCGTGATGATTGGCCTTCACGGCCAGCCCTTCTGGTTCTCGGCAATCGGCGGTCTGATAGCCGGTCTCGTGCTCGGCGGTCTTTTCGCGGCACCTGCCTTGCGCGTTCAGGGCTACTATCTCGGCTTCGTGACGCTGAGCGCTGCGCTGGTGTTTCCGCAACTGTTGATCGCGCTCGACAGCATCACCGGCGGCGTGAACGGTGTTCCGGCCTTCGTGATGTCACTGTCGACGCCGCTCTACGGCACGATCACGCCGTTGTCATTGCTGGCGATCCTAGCTATGGCCGCCGCGCTGATCTTCCATGGCATCCTGCCGCACACCGTCCTCGGACGCAGGATGATCATTGTCTCCAATAGTCCCGAGGCGGCGCAGGCGCTTGGCATCCATCCCGGCACGATCCGCTCGATTGCGTTCCTGATTGCAGCGTTCGGCACAGCCGTGGCCGGCGTGCTCTATGTGCCGCTGGTGGGCTTCGTTGGACCGACGGCGTTTCGCGTCGACTTCTCGATCTTCTTCTTCCTCGCCGTGATTGTGGGCGGGCAGGGCAAGCTGCTGGGGCCGCTGATCGGCGTCTGGCTGCTCTATCTCGTTCCCAACGTGCTGCTGGCCGACTTCTCCCACTATCGCCTGCTCATCTACGGCGCGGTGGCACTGGTGGTGATGCTGGCATTTCCCGACGGCGTGGTGGGTACCGTCTCCAGCTTCATCGCGGCTCGACGCGGAGGCGCCAGCAAGGTGGCGATCTCGCTCAACGACGCGTTCGACCACGATGGCAAGGATGTGCAAGCCGACGATCGTGCGGAACCGAACGGCGCCGTGTTGATCTCGGTGCAAGAGGCGCGCAAGTCGTTTGGCAATGCCGTCGCGCTCGGTGGGGCATCGCTGACAGTGAAGGAGGGTACGATCCACGGACTCGTCGGGCCGAATGGATCCGGCAAGACCAGCATGCTGAACACGATTTCCGGGTTCATGACGCTAGACAGTGGCACTGTGAAGCTGTTTGGCCGCGTGGTAACCGGGCTGGCGCCATGGCGGCGCACCCGCATGGGGCTCGGCCGCACCTTCCAGACGCCGCGCATATTCGACCGCCTGTCGATCTGGGAGAACGTGCAGATCGGCCGCGAGGGCTACGGCCGCGGCGGCGATGCAGGCCGCTCTTCTAAGCTCGAGGTGTTCGCCGCGAAATGGCGGGATCAGGACCCTTCGCTCCTGCCGCACGGCCAGCGGCGTCTTCTGGAAATCCTGCGGGTGATGGAATCCGATGCGCCGCTGATCCTGCTCGACGAACCCGCCGGCGGCCTTTCGACGGAAGAGCGGACGGAGCTCTCCCGGCTGCTGGTGCACTTCCGAGACAGGCTCGGCAAGACGATCCTGTTGGTCGAACACGACCTGAGCATGGTGTGGAACGTTGCCGACGAGATCACGGTGATGGAGACGGGAACGATTGCCGCCTCCGGCCTGCCGGAGAACATCAAATCCAACCCGAAGGTTCGTGCACTGTTCACCGGAGGTCGCGATGCTTGAGGTCAAAAACCTGGAGGCAGGCTATGGCAAGGTGCCGATCCTGCGTGACATCAACCTGATCGCGCCGGCAGGCGAGGTGACGCTCGTGCTCGGCCCAAACGGGGCCGGCAAATCGACGCTCCTGCGTACGCTGGCAGGCTTCAACAAGCCCACCGTCGGTACGGTGATGGCCAATGGCCGCAACATCACCGGCTTGGCCCCGGAAAAGATGGTGGCGAACGGCCTGCGGCTGATCCTCGATGGTCACCGCGTGTTTCCGCGCCTGACCGTGCGCGAGAACATCCGCCTCGGCACTCGCGGCGATGCGGCGGAGACCGAAAAGCACCTCAAGGAAATCTACGAGGTGTTTCCGATCCTGCATGAGAAGCTCGACCATCGGGCATCGAGCCTGAGCGGCGGTCAGCAGCAGATGCTTGCGCTCGCACAGGCCTTCGTCGCGCGGCCGGAAATTCTCTTAGTCGATGAGCCGTCGCTGGGCATTGCCGAGATGCTCATTCCCACCATTCTCGATTTCCTAAGAAGGTGGACACGCCTCGGCACCGCGGTGCTGCTGGTGGAACAGCGCATAGACATCGCGCTTCGCTACGCGGACAGCGTCTATGTCCTGCGGGGCGGTGAGATCATTCTGAATGGTCCGGCCGCCGAACTGGCCGACGGGGATGCGATCGAGCGCCTCTATATGGACGGCTAGCGGCACGAACGAATTGATCAGATACGGGTATATTCAGGCTGTGAAGATTTCAAATTGCTCGGCGAGCCATGGTGCCGGATTATAGGCATACCATTGCCTTGCGATGGTTGAAGCCGTCAAGCAACAGCGGTGAGAAGCGCACGGCCCAGCGATTGACTGGTCGACGTGAATGCCGCGCTTGGTTCCATCTCGCGAAGGCTGAGATAGTACGCCCGGTACCGGTTCAATTCACGCTGAAACCGCTTCCAGCGCCCGCAAGCTCTCAGGGCTCAATTCAAGCGAAACCGCTCCGACGATCTCCTGCAGCTGCGCGGAACTGGTCGCACTGACGATCGGAGCCGTCAGATGTGGTCGAGAAATCAGCCAGGCGGTGGCGACTGAACTTGGGGTGGCGTGCTCTGCACGGGCAACATCGATCAGAACGTCGAGAATGGCTAGATTGCGCTCGTTCATCATGCCGGCAACACGGTTGCCCCGGCTGCTCTTCTTCAAATCGGCCGAGGTGCGGTACTTGCCACTGAGAAACCCGGCTGCAAGTCCAAAGAAGCTGATGGAGCCGATCGTCTCGTGGGCGCACAGCTCCGCGAGGTTGCCTTCGAACTCGTTTCGATGGATGAGGTTGTACTGCGGCTGGACGCTTTCGTAGCGCGGCAGGCCGTGCCGCCGGCTGATATCGAGTGCGGCCTGCAATCTTTCAGCGGTGTAGTTGGAACACCCGATCGCGCGAACCTTGCCAGCCTCGATCAGCCTCGAGAATGCGCCAAGCGTTTCCTCCAGCGGCACCTCCGTGTCGTCGACATGGGCCTGATAGAGATCGATACAATCGGTCTGGAGCCGCCTCAACGAGGCCTCGACCGCCTCGGCGATCCAGTTGGCGGACAGGCCCTTGTTCGTTCCCATCGCCATGCCGACCTTGGTGGCGATGGTGACGCGATCGCGATTGTTCCGCGCCCGCATCCACTTTCCGAGAATCGTTTCCGACTCGCCGCCGGTATGTCCGGGCACCCAGGCGGAATAGACATCGGCGGTGTCGATGGCGTTCAACCCGACATCGATGAGTTCGTCGAGCAGGCGGAACGAGGCCGTCTCGTCGACCGTCCAGCCGAACACGTTGCCGCCGAAGACCACCGGCGGGATTTCTATCTGCGATTGTCCAAGCTGGCGCATCTTCATGGGGCATTCCTCGTGAGAAGGGTTTCGTTCAAATCGCGTGTCGACGTGCAGCCGAGCATCGCCATCACCAGATCGATCTCCGTGGCGATGATGGAAAGCACCTTGCGGGCGCCTTCCTCGCCGCCGGCCGCTACACCGTAAAGCGTCGGTCGCCCGGCGAAGACGAAATCCGCGCCTAGACACAAAGCGATGACGGCATCCGAACCTCGCCGTATGCCGCTGTCAAGCATGACGGTCATGCGCTCGCCGATTGCCGCCCTGATCGCCGGCAGCGCGTCCAGGCTGGACGGCGCACGGTCCAGCGCCTTGCCGCCATGATTGGAGACGATCACTCCGTCGCAGCCAAGATCGGCCGCTCGAACGACGTCTTGGGGATGGAGAAATCCTTTCACGACGAGTGTTCCGTTCCAAAGTCGGCGGTAGGTCTCCAGATCCTGCCAGGTTGGGGTGCCGACATAACCGGGAACAAAGGCCTGATCGAAGAAGAAAGAGGCTGTTTGTGCCGCGGTGGCGCGTTTTTCTGCGTAAGGCGACCAGTTGGCCATCGCAGGCATGCCGCCACTTGCAAAGAAGCGGGCAAACCATGCCGGATGCATGACGATCTCGCGCGCCATGCGCAGGGCTGTCGACGGAGAAAGCCGGAAGGGAACACTGATGCGATTGCGCAGATGCCGTTCCCGCTTGGGAGTGACGGGCGTATCGACGGTGACGACGAGCACATCCATGCCTGCATGCGTCGCGCGACGGATCTGATCGTGGGAAATGTTGCGATCACGCGCCGTATAGAGCTGAAACCAGGTATTGTCGGGCGCTGTCGCCTTGACCTCTTCGAGGGACGCACCGGCAGCGCCTGAAAGGATAAAGGGGATGCCCGCCGATCTGGCTGCCTTTGCCAGCAGAAGGTCGGCATGCGGACGAAACAATGGAGCAGGTCCGGTGGGCGAGATGCCGAAGGGCATGGCATAGTGCCTGCCAAACAGCTCCGTGCGCGTGCTGCGTTGCGCCACATCGACCAGATATCTCGGCACGAGGGAGAATTTCGAGAAGGCGGCTGTGTTGCGGGAAAGCCCTTCCTCTCCATCGACGCCGCCTTCGATGAAATCATAGAGGAAGCCGGGAAGATAGCTTCTGGCAGCTCGCCGGACATCGTCGACATTGACGGCGTTCTTCACGCTGGCCATTTCCGTTGGGTTCCTCCAGATCCGCCGTCAGCGCTCCGCGACCGTGATCATGAGGCCGAGACCTCGGGCGATCGTTTCGTGCAGGTCGGGCGTCAGACATTCGCAAAGCTGACGCTCTATGGCGGCATGGTCGGCCATGCTGGCGTCGGCGGCGGCGATGCCTTTTTCGGTGAGTTCGACGATGACACCTCGGCCGTCGCGCTTGTCGGCGGTCCGCCTTATGAAGCCGTCCTTCTCCATTCGCCGCAGCAGGTTGGACAGTCCACCGGACGAAAGGAGCAGGCTGGAGAGAAGCTCGCCGGGCGACATACGGTATGGCTCACCGGAAACCCGGATGGTCGCGAGTACCGCATAGGTCGGATACTTTAGGCCGTGGACGGCAAGAGTGCGGTCCACGGCGCGCAGGATAATATCGTGCAGATGCAGGATACGCCCGACCACGGCCTTGCCGTTGCAATCGATATCGGGTCGTTCGCGACGCCAACTCGCCATGCCGCGCCCGACGCGGTCGAGCTCCCAATAGCGGATTTCGGGGTTGCTCAAGCGTCTGCTCCTTCCAGCATCGTGGAGTTTCCGAGCCTTGTCGCATCGAAGACTCTGGTTAGCCGCCCCATGCCGCGCGGGCAAGGCGCTTAGAAAGATAAATTACCTTCAAAATATCTTTCTTGAAAGATAATATCACCAGTGTTAGCGTTTCGACCGATGCGCGAGGGGAAGGGACCCGGCATCTATTAATGGGAGCTAGCACATGAAATCGCATTCCTTGCTCGCCGCTGCGACCGCGCTTGCGGGTATCGTCGCGTCATCTCACTCCGCCAGCGCGCAGGAACTCGTGCTCGGCAGCTTTGGCGGTTCGTTCGCCGACAATGTCACCGCCTGCTACATCGAGCCGTTCGAGGCTGCGACCGGAGCGACTGTGATAACCAAGCTCGGGAGCTCGTCACAGCACGCCGCTGCCGTGCGCGCCACTGCCGGGCAATCCGACATGGACGTCGTATTTGCCGACGATGCCTTTGCCGTCCAAATGGCCAATGAGGGTTTGTTGGTGACGCTGAATCGCGCCCAACTGAGCAACGCGCCCGAGATCATCGACGGTGCGTGGGCTGCCGACGACGCCTATGTGGCCGCCATGCTGGGTGCGACCACCATCATCTACAACAAGGAGACGGTGACGACCCCGCCGACCTCCTGGAACGATCTTTTCGATCCGAAATACGAAGGCCGCGTGACCATCGGCGACGTGTCCGGCACCAGCGGATGGCAGTTCCTTGCCGCGCTCAACCAGATGGAGGGCGGCACCCTGGACGACATCACGCCCGGCATCGAGAAGGTGAAGCCGCTGGCGAAATCTTCTGCGCTTCTCTACTCGCAGGCGGATCAGGTGGTTGCGCTGTTCGAGCGCGGCGAAATCGACATCGCCGTCTGGTATCCCGACCGCGCAGGCGTTGCGGCCGGCAATGGACTACCGCTTGCCGCGGCCTACCCGAAGGAAGGCGCTGTAGGCATCCGTCCCACGGTGTCGATCCCCAAGGGAATCGGACAGGAAGAACTGGCGCACAAGTTCATCGATACCGTTCTGGATGCCGAGAACCAGAAGTGCTTTTCCGAGCGCCAGTTCATCGGTTCGGTCAACAAGAACGTAACGCTCTCAGACGAGGTGTCTGCCATCGTCCCAGTCGGCGAAGCGCTGGAAAAGATGCTGTTCCTCGATCCGAACGACATGGCGACCCGTCTTCCCGAGTGGACGCGCCGCTGGCAGCGGGAAGTCCTGCGCTAGGCCCGTTACCCGACATTCGGCAAGCACCTGCAGTCTGTGAGGCACCATTGAGCAATCTTTCGCTGCGACATCTTGTGAAGCGGTATGGCACCGTATCGGTGGTCAAGAACGTCTCACTGGAGATCGCCGAAGGCGAGTTCGTTTCCCTGCTCGGTCCGTCCGGCTGCGGAAAGACGACCATCCTTCGCATGGTTGCAGGGCTTATCGAGCCGAGCGACGGCACGATAACGGTCGGCGGGCGCGACATCACGCGCCTGCCGCCCAACAAGCGCAATGTCGGGCTGGTCTTCCAGTCCTATGCACTCTTTCCGCACATGACGGTGTTCGAGAACGTGGCTTTCGGCCTGCGGCGCAAGGGCGAGAGCGGCGATGGACTCGTTGCACGGGTCAATGAGGCGCTGTCCATGGTGCGGCTTGACGGCTACGGCGAGCGCTATCCGCGTCAGCTTTCGGGCGGACAACAGCAGCGCGTCGCAATGGCGCGCGCCATCGCGCCGCGTCCCAGTGTCCTGCTTTTCGACGAACCGCTTTCCAATCTCGACGCCAAGCTTCGCGACGAGATGCAGATCGAATTGAAGCGACTCCAGCGCGAGCTCAAGATCACCACGCTTTTCGTGACCCATGATCAGGCCGAGGCGCTCTCGCTGTCGGACCGTGTCTGCGTCATGCATGACGGCGTCATCCAGCAATTCGCTGCGCCGGAGGAGATCTACCACCGGCCGGCAACGTCCTTCGTGGCGAGTTTCATCGGCAAGCCCAACCATCTCGCCGGTACGGTGAAGGATGGCGCAGTCGATCTGGGCGACGGGCTCGTCCTGCAGTCGACCGGGGCCGCGGCGCTGGGCGAGGGGGCGCCCGTCGACATATTCATCCGTCAGGAGGCCGTGACACTCTCCGCCTCGGCAAGCGACGACGGGGCCAGCGTTCCAGGCACCATCGTCCTGCGCTCGTTTTCCGGCGCGCAGGTGCAATACGTCGTTCGCCTCGGCGAGCGCTTCGAGGTCGTGGTGGAAATGGCGTCCTCGGGCGAGGGTGCAAACCTCGCGCAGGGCGACGAGGTCTTTCTCACCATCCGTCCTCAAGACATCATCATTCTCGGAAGCGGGCCCGGCGCATGAAATCGCTGCGCACCGGGGCCTTGCTTCTGTCGCCGCTCCTGTTCGTACTGCTGGCGGCTTTCGTCGTGCCGCTGCTGCTGCTGGTGCCGACGAGCTTTCAGGAATACCGGCCCGGCCAAGGCATCGCGACGGACGCCTGGACGGTGCAGAACTATGTGCGCATATTTGCCGACGAATTCTACCGCGAGGTCGTGCTGCGTACCATTGGGCTGGGAGCGGCGGTGACGTTGTGCTGCCTTATCCTCGGCTATCCGGTGGCCTATCTGATCGTGCGCGGCAACCCGCGCTGGCGCTTGCCTCTGACGCTTCTCGTCATCTTCCCGCTCATGCTGAACCTCGTGGTGCGTTCGTTCGGCTGGATCGTGCTGCTCACCAATCGCGGCGTGATCAACAACCTGCTGATCGATCTCGGCCTGATCGAGCGCCCGCTGCGACTGATGTTCAATCTGACCGGGCTGATGATCGGCCTTACCCACATCTACCTGCCGTTCATGGTGCTTATGCTGGTGGCGGCGTTGCAGAACGTGCCGCGCGACGTAGAGGCGGCCGCCTCTACGCTCGGTTCGTCGCGTCTTCACGTGTTCCGCGCGGTGACGCTGCCGTTGACCGCGCCCGGCATCATCGCCGGCTCTATCCTCGTCTTCGTGCTCACCATCAGCGCGCTGGTGACGCCGCGCATGCTGGGCGGCCCGACCTATCAGGTCATGGCGACCCTGATCTACGACGAATACATGCAGCTTCTCGACTGGCCGAGCGGCTCGGCGCTGTCCTTCGCGCTGGCCATTTCCACGATCCTGATCATCTGGATCTCAAGCCGGATGACCAAACGCTGGGCGGGGCTGGCATGAACGAGCAACGCCCCGGCCTTGCCGTTTCCTCTCTTGCGCTGCTGGTGATCCTGTTCCTGCAGATCCCGGTGATCGTGGTGATGCTCGCCTCGTTCAGCGAGACGTCCTATCTGACGATCCCACCGCAGGGCTGGACGCTGAAGTGGTTCGAAGCGGTGCTGACCGACCGCACCTATATCGATGCGATCAAGAACAGCCTGATCCTCGCGGTCGGCTCGACCGTGATCTCGCTGGTACTGGGCGTGGCCGCCTCCTATGCCATCTTCCGCAAGATGATGCCCGGCTCCGAGGCGCTGACCTCGCTGCTGATGGCGCCGCTGATCATTCCCTCGGTGGTGATCGGCGTGGCGTTGCTGCAATATTTCACGCTGGTGGGGATGCGGGGCAGTTTTTTCGTGCTGCTGATCGCGCATGTCGTCATAACCGTGCCCTATATCGTACGCTCGGCTCTGGCGAGCCTGTCGGGAATAGACCTTGCAGTGGAAGAGGCTGCGCGCGTGCTGGGCGCTAACGGGTTCACCACGTTTCGCCTCGTCACCTTGCCGCTGATCAAGCCAGGGCTGGTCGCAGGAGCACTGTTTTCCTTCGTCACCTCGATGGAAAACGTTCCCGTGACGATCTTCCTGGCCGGGCCGCGCGACACCACCTTGCCGATCCTCATCTTCACCTCAGTGGAAATGGGCGTGAACCCGAGCGTTGCCGCCGTGTCCACGCTCCTCATCATCGCGACGGCGGCGGTTTTGCTCGCCGCCGAACGCTGGACCGGCTTCCACCGCTTCGTTTGACGGATATCGACATGCATCTCACGACCAAGGGTTTTCCCCTCTTTCTTACCTTCGATCTCGACGCGGAAACGATGTGGACGGCACGCGACCCGAACTACGCCAAGCGTCCGATCCTGATGTCGCAGGGCGCCTATGGCTGGAAGGTCGGGACCGACCGTGTGCTCAACCTGCTCGCCAAGTACGGGCTGAAGACGACGTTTTTTATCCCGGGTCTCATTATAGACCAGCGGCCAGAACTGGTGGAGCGCGTCCTCGAAGCGGGGCACGAACTGGCCCATCACAGCTACACTCACTCCTGGATCCTTAACCTCACCCACGATCAGGAGCGTGAGGAGATGGAGAGGGGCTTCGAGACGATCAAGCGCGTTTCGGGCCGGGCCCCGCGCGGCTGGCGCTCGCCCGCTGCGGAGCTCAGCGACATTTCCATGCAACTGATGCTGGACTACGGGTTCGATTATTCTTCCAACTTCTTCGACGACGACTCGCCCTATCTGCATACGGTCGACGGCAAGCAGACCAAGCTTGTCGAGCTGCCGTTCCGATGGGTGCTCGATGACGCGCCGTTCTTCCAATACTCGATCGTTCTGCCGGGTCGGACGATGCAGGCGCCTTCATCCGTCCTGGAAGCGTGGAAGGCTGAATTCGACGTGCTCTATGCCGAAAAGCGCATGATGATGGTTGGCATGCACCCCGAGATGATCGGCCAGCCGTCGCGCATCGGCGTTCTCGAGGGACTCATTAGGCACGCGCTGGAGCATGGCGACATTTGGATGGGGCGCTGCGACGAGATGGTCGAGGACATGCGTCCGGGCCTGACGGGAGCAACGGCGTGACAGCCGCCTTCTCCGGCCGCCGCATGCTCGTTACCGGCGGCGCCAGGGGCATCGGCAAGGCCGCCGCCCTGCGCTTCCTTGCCGCCGGCGCGCAGGTTGCGTGCCTGGACATGGACGAGGCGGCGCTTGCGGAACTGGAGCACGGGTTTGTCGCGCTCAAGGCCGATGTGACCGATACGGCGTCGGTCGAGAAGATGGTGGCTGAGGCCGCGGCAAGGATGGGTGGGCTCGATGGCATCGTGAATTCGGCCGGCGTCGATCTCCAGTCCAGCCTCGAAGACATGACAGACGCGGCATGGGAGAGGTTGATCGCCGTCAACCTCACCGGGCCGATGAAGGTCTGCAGGACAGCGGTGCCGTTCCTGAAGGCGGCCGGCGGCGGTACGATCGTCAACGTCTCGTCAGGTGCGGGTCTTCAGCCGCTGATGTTCCGCAGCGCCTATTCCGCCTCCAAGGCGGGATTGCAGATGTTTTCCAAGTCGCTGGCAATGGAGTTGGCCGCGGCCGGCATCCGCGTCAACGTCGTTTGTCCGGGTGCCGTCGAGACGCCGCTGTTCCGTTCCTCCATCGCCGAGGGCGAGACGGGCAGGGCGCAGCTTGACGCCGTGCGCGCCCGTTATGCGCTCGCCCGCATCGCCGACCCTGACGAGATCGCCGCCGGCATCGCCTTCCTGTCGAGCGCCGAGGCTTCCTATGTCACCGGCGTGGCGCTCGCGGTCGACGGCGGCCGAACTTTTCACTGAGGATCGCGGACATGCAGATGCCCACCCGCTTCAAAGACAAGGTCGCCATCGTGACCGGAGGCGGCGGCGGGATAGGCGCGGGAATTGCCGGCCGACTGCTTGCGGAAGGCGCCAGGGTCGCCGTGCTCGACCTGGATGCCAGTCCGCTGAAGGCAGAGCTTGCCACGGACAGAGCCGTGCGGCTGTTGGCCGTCGAGGGCGACTGCACCGATCTCGCGACGCTCGAATCCTTTCACGCGCGGGTGACGGGCGAGCTTGGCCCGGTGGACGTGCTCGTCAACAATGTCGGCCAGAGCGGCCGGGCGCGTAGCGCGCAGTTCCACGAATCCAGCGAAGAGGTCTGGCGCTTCGTGCTCGAAATCTCGCTGTTCAGCACCATGCGCATGTCGCGTCTCGTCGCGCCGGCCATGCGCGAACGTGGCGGACGCATCATCAACATGTCGAGCGATGCCGCCTTTGTCGGTGATGCGGGGCTGGTCGATTACGCTTCCGCCAAGATGGGCGTGATCGGCTTTACCCGCTCGCTGGCGCGCGAGCTCGCGCCGTTCGGCGTGACGGTCAATGCGGTCGCGCCCGGTGCGATCCGCACCAGCGCGCACGATGCCATGCCGAAGGACGTCATCGACCGTATCAAGGCCAATACGCCCGCCGGCATCGTTGGTGAGCCGGAGGACGTCGCCGCCGCCGTCGCGTTTCTTGCCAGCGACGAGGCGCGTTTCATCACCGGCCAGAGCCTGCTGATCGATGGCGGGCGCTGGATGATCTAGGAGAATACCCGTGTCAGAACTCGCCGACATGTCCGCTGTGGAAATGGCCGCCGCAATCCGAGCAAGAACGGTTTCGCCGGTGGAACTGATCGATGCCGTCCTTCAGCGCATCGAAGAACGCAAGGACCTGAATGCCTTCATCACGGTGACGCATGAAGAAGCGCGCGCGCAGGCGCGGCTGGCGGAGGAAAAGGTGATCAGCGGTGCGCCGTTGGCGCCGCTGCATGGAGTTCCGTATTCGGTCAAGGATCTGCTCAACACCGCCGGCGTTCGCACGACGATGGGCTCGCGGCTGTTCGAAAAGAATGTACCCACGGCCGATGCCGTCTCCGTGGCGCGCTCGAAGGCAGCGGGTGCGATCCTTGTCGGCAAGACGACGACGCCGGAATTCGGCCATTTGCAGGCGGCGACCTCGCCGCTGTTCGGCCGCACGCTTAATCCGATCGACGCGGCGGTAACGCCCGGTGCGTCCAGCTCCGGCTCGGCGGTCGCGGTCGCCACCGGCATGGGGCCGGTTTCGCTTGGTACCGATGGCGGCGGATCGAGTCGTATTCCGGCCGCCTGCTGCGGCGTTGTCGGTTTCAAGCCGTCGCTCGGCACGATTCCCCACCTGCAACTGCCTGATCTGTTTGGGGCTAACTCCTATGTCGGCCCGATGGCGCGCACGGTGGACGACGTCATGCTGCTGTTCGGCGAGATCAGCGGTCCGGACTTCCATGACACTTACGGGCAAGCGGAAAAACTGCTGCACGAGGGAGGTGCGTCGCTTGCCGGCCTGCGCGTCGGCTACATCGCCGAGGGCGGCGCCCGCGTCGAGCGCGAGACAGCAGCGATCACGGCAGCAGCGGTGAAGAAGCTGGAAGATGCCGGGGCGATCGTCGAGGAAGCGTTCATCGATTTCAAGTCGTACGAGCCGGTATTCCTGACCATCCTGCGGGTCGGCCTTGCCGCTCGCACCGGCCCCGCGCTCAAGGGTCGCGAGGATCTTGCCGGCCAGACGCTGATCGACACCATCGATCTCGGAAACCGCCATTCCGCCGTGGAGCTTTCCAACGCCATCTCCGAGCGCACGCGGCTGTTCCGAGAATTTCAGGCGCTATTCGAGCGGTTCGACATTCTGGTGTCGCCGACACTGACCGCGCCGCCTCTGCCGATCGACGTCGACCCGACCGGCGATATCGAGATCGACGGCGTCAATTGCGGAACGATTCGCGGGGCGTGGTACCCATTCACCTTCCCGCACAATCTGTCCGGACATCCAGCCATCACCATTCCCTGCGGCAAGACGGCTGCCGGCCTGCCGCTCGGACTGCATCTGTGTGCGCCCTGGTATCGCGACCATGCTCTGTTGCAGGTGGCGAAGGAGGCCGAAGCGCTGTTCGCATAGCTCCGGCGAGCTCTTCGCCGACGGGTTTTCAACGACAAAAGGAGGACCGGAATGTCGTTTAAAAATACCCTCAAGTCGGCGCTCGTCGCCAACGTCCTGCTGCTGGGAGGAATCGGGTTGGCCCAGGCCCAGGCGCCCATTCCGGTGGTGGACCTGCGCACCGGGCCCAACAACGCCATCACCGACGTGCCGGGGATTCTCGTCGGCCACAGCACCCGCAAGGACGCACAGACCGGCACCACCGCGCTGATATTTCCCGAAGGCGCGCTGATGGGCATGTCGCCGAGCGGCGGTGCGCCCGGCACGCGTCTCGGCGCGCTTTTGACCGCGCAGCATCAGGACGCCCAGCGTGTCGTCATGCATGGTCTGACGCTGAGCGGTGGTAGCATCTACGGGCTCGACACCGCTTGCGGCGTGGTCAAGTTCCTCGACGAGAAGGGCTGGACCTATGGCGGCCGCGCCCATGTTCCCGGCGCGATCATCTTCGATCTCGACCGAGGTGATGTCGATGCTCCTCCTGGGCGGGGCGACAAGCCATGCGGGGACGGCTATGTCGCGGCCAGCAATGCCAAGGAAGGCCCGGTCGAACAGGGCAGTGTCGGAGCGGGCACCGGCGCGCGCGCGGCCGGCATGAAGAGTGGACTGGGAACCGCCAGCGCCGTGATGGCGGATGGTACGGTGGTCGGTGCGCTGGTGGTCGTCAACCCGGCTGGCCGGGTCTACAACGTCAACGCCAATTGCGAGCTCTACACGCTGTGGCTGGAACTCGATGACGAGTTCGGCGACATCAAGGTGCCGCCGCAGGGCTGTTCGACCTCGCCCAAGGACATGGAACTGATCCGTCCCGGCGAGAACACCACGATCGGCGTGATCGCCACGAGCGCGCCGCTGACGGCCGGCCAGACCGAACGGCTCGCCATCGTCGCCAATGACGGCATGGCCCGCGCCATCCGTCCGGCGCACTCGACCAGTGACGGCGACACCGTGTTTTCCGTGACGCTAGGCGACGATCCGTCCACGGTCGCGCAATCGAACTTCGTCGAGGCGGCGCAGTTTCGCGATATCCTTTCGGTCGCCGCGGATGTTTACGCGCGTGCGATCACCCACGCAGTGCTCAACGCCGATCCGGATCTGGGCGAGACCTATTGCGTCCGCTTCCCCGGAGCTTGCGGTAGCCAATAAATCGTCGACGGTCATGCACTTACCCGCGCGCGGAATGCTGCCGCGCGGGGTCTTCACCTTCCGTTCCGTTGGGAGCCGAGCCCCAATAGATCACGTCCTGACGCGGAGGCGAAACTGTCGGCGGGACGTTCCAACTCATTGCGGATGAGCCACGTCGCAAGGGGATGGCGCCTCATGTGATCTTCGTGTCGTCCCCGGCCGCTGGTGCTTGCCTGTCTAAAAGAGTGGTCGTCTCTTGTCTCGGTCCTTCTTCGAATGGGTCAGTCGTTATGCTGCCCGGCTTCCGCTGAGAGCGTATCGAGGCGTTCCTTGCAGACCTCCTCGACGAGGGTGAGCAGAATGGTGGTGCGCTCGCCGAGCCATTGCAGCGCTTCCTCGCTGATCTGATAGTGCTCGGAATAGCGTGCCTTCACATAGGCCTCGTTGAGCGTGTTGAACCAGGCGCGATAGCGCTGCTGATCACGCGGCCAGGCTTCTGTCAGACGGCGATCCTGATCCTCTGCCAGCGTTCTGAGAAAGGTCAGGTTATGGGACGGTGGCCCGTAATTGGTTAGCGTCAATAGGACCGTCGAGTAGGCTTGCTCAATCGCTTGATGCAACTGAAAAGCTGCATGATTTAGCTGCTTGTCGGCGGTGGCTATTCCAAAAAGCTTAAGATGATACGAGGCAAACGGAAGCCTGCTTTGGAAGTGCCTCTCAGCCGCACGCAGCGCATCAATCGCGTTGAGTAGTTTTGGCTCGGCGAGGGGCTCGTCGTCGAGTTCGTAGAGCACGATGCCCTGGCGGCGGATGTCGGAGAAGAAATACTGGCCCTGCCTGAGGGCGGTGTTCACCTCGCGGCGCGAATGCACGATGAAGCCGACCTGGGTCGAAACGCCCTTGTCGTGCAGGAGCCGGTCGGCGGCCTTGTACCAGTAGCTGGCATAGTCCGTCAGCTTGCGGTTGTTGACGATGATCAGGATGTCATAGTCGGAGCGATAGCCCTTCATCGTGTGCGGTTCGTCGACCCAGTCGCCGCGGGCATAGGAGCCGAACAGGATGATCTTCAAGATCCTGCCCTTCTTCTTGAACTCGGACGACCCGCCCGAGAGCCCGTCTTCGAATTCCTCCAGGAAGATCTCGACGATGCGGGCAAGCTCGCGCCGCTTCCTGTCAGGCAGATGATCAAGGCTGGATTTCATCAAGGCCCGGTGCGTCCCCAAATTCGGCCCGCACCCTAACATCAGGGTGCCGCACGGCCAACCTTGCTGTGCGAAACTCTTGATTCACGCCGCTTTTCGAGCCCAGCAAGCAAATCCCGTCATCGGTTTCGTTCACAGCAGGGCATCGACACCCATTGGCGGCACCTCCTGAACCTGCCGGAGCCCGACAAACCGCTGCCCGAAGAGCTGCAAAGGCACATCGCGGACCTGGAGACACGGTGCATAATGGAAGTCCAAGACCTGCCGCCGACATAAGGCGCGGCGCACCGTTTTGGTCGCGCTTTCGGGACTCCACCACCAAAGCAAGGCCTCACGTCCGGAGAGCCAGGCTACATTCAATCCTACTGTCCGTTTCGAACGCAAACAAATGTCTGCTTTTTGGCCTCGCTTTCGAGAAGCCGCCGGTCCGTTTGCGGCCCCATTCCCGTCGACGGCATCATGGCCGTCGACAGGAATGCCGTTAATTGCGAGCCTGGCGCTTCTTCCTCCACGGCGCATTCGCTTCCCAGTCGCCCGCCATGATGTAGCCGTAGGGCAGCACCTCGTCGACGATTTCGGCCAAACCGTAATGCTCGATCTGGCAGCGACCGGCGTCGGCGTTCTTGTAGGCGCTCGGAAGCTCCGAGATATCAACAACGCCCGAGAAGAAGCGCGCATCGATACCCTTCACCTCCTCGGCAAAGATCTCCTCGACACTCCGGTCTCCCTGCAGCCTTTTGTGCTGGGTGCGCGAGAAGTTGCGCCCCGCACCGTGCGGCGAGAAGCCCAGCCCGTGCGCCGCATCCTTGCCACGCGTGATCAGCACCGGCTCCGCCATATTGAGCGGAATGAGCGTCAGGTCGGTTGCGTCGTTCGCCCAATTGTCGAAGGCGGGCGTCGCTCCCTTACCGTGGTAGAACAGCCCGTCCGGACGCCGGAAGACGAAGTTGTGCTCGTTCCAGAACCGGTCGCCCACCTTGGCGGATAGACGCTCTGCCGCGAGGTCGTGGATCAACTCATGGTTCGCATTCGTCCAGGCGCGGATCGTCTGCAGCGCGTCCCAATAACTATCGGCTTCTCGTGTGTCGGCGGGAAGCCAGGCGTTCTGCGGAAGCGTCGCAGGCGAGAGCCGCTTAGCCGACAGCGGCATGCGCCTTGATGACATCGAGGAGCTTATAAAGCCTGCACTTCGCGGCAAACTCGAAGAGCTATCGTCCTGATTTCTGGTGGAATTGCCGTATCACCGGGTCTGGTATGGGGCCGGAAGCGGACTGTCTGCTTTCAGTTGCGAAACCACAGAAGCAGACTCGAACTACTGCGATTGGACCCAACTCCTATTAAGACATTCGAAGTTGTCCGCTGTCCCGAAGTTCCGCCAAGTGGCCCCTCATTTCCTGCTCATTCGAAATACCGAGGGTAGGCAATATTGCTTCGAGAATGGTCACAATCTCATTGTTCAGACCGCGACCGGCAGAGAACGCATTCATGATCGCGTTTTCGTGTAACGCGGAGTTCTTGAGCAAGAACCTCTGTTGTGACCAAATGAAAACCCACTTCTTCGAAAGCCATTCGTAGAGCCGCGATCTCGCAGTGTCTCCCGACACCGCCACCTTGGCAAGTTGCAGCACCTTCATCGACAGATCGAAAACTTGGATCGGTGTCAGCAGGTCGGTTCCCTTTATATCGCTTCCAAGCTGATGGAGGATGGCCGCAAGCGCTAGGTTAAAATCTGTGCGCTCCCCGCTACCGGAAAGCGCCTTCGAAAATTCCGCTCTAACAGCAAAACCGTTCTGGTCGTTTTGCAATTCACATAGAGAATCAAGAACCGTCGCGTCAGCCTGAAACAAACATTGGATCGCGAAGGTGAGGACTTGACGTTCTGCCATATCTGTCTGGCCCGAAATCTCCTCGCTGCTCGGTCGAGGAATTTTGCCATACGTGGGCGTTTCCAGGCCGCACTTGCTGCGGTTGCTGGGATCACTTGCAAGGAAGACACTAAAAGCAACAAGATTTTCTAGTTCACTGGCAAACAGGTCTATATTTGCCGTACGTATCGCCTTCTCAAGTCGAGCATACATCAGCAAACTCTGGCCAATGTAGACAGGGCCACCCTTCAGATGGGCGTCGAGATTGTCCGCTATGCCCAGGTCCAGGAGGCATTGGCATTCGATTTTCGCGAGCATATACCAAGATACTTCCATAATGGGCAGGAAGCGTTCCCCGATCTCAGAATGCGGCTCTGGATTACTTACTGCTCCAGGGTAAATCTGAGCGCGCGTACCGTCGGCGATAATTCGATTTTCGCCAGAAGATTCTTGATCCAGCCAAAGTAGGATGTGCCTAGTGACGGCGTGGCAGTGCGATGCGCGCAGCGAACTCTTAGGGTCCAGTTCTTCGAGTTCGACAAGTATGTCTACTAGATCCACTAAGCAGGTGGGTCGATCTCCATCATGCCAAGCTGCGAGGGCAGCATCAGCGCGCAAGCCTAGGTGCATGGGCCGCATATCGGGAAGCTCACTGCACTTCGCTGCCTCCGCGCCAAATAGATAGTATCGGCGGGCCCTTTGGAATTCGCCTTGTTTTTCTGCGCTGATCGCTGCATCTCTGCCTAGGAAGGCTTTCTCGACATAGCTTAGGTTAGCATCACCCTCAATGAGATCCGCCGCCAACTCCAAGCTGGCTTGATGGTTCTCAGCTCTATAGAAGACTTTCGCTTTGGCTCTCACCAACTCGGAATTCGTTGCGCCATATCTATCAAGGCCTTTTTCGAGAATGGAAAGCGCTGATTCCTTGTCGTTGCCGTACTCATCGGCAATGATTGCTTGATATTTGCAACATGCAACGGCGAGGTCTTGTCGAGCCCATCCAATCGCAAGTTCTTCTAGCTGCCGAAAGATTTCAACGTGCTTCTCCGGGTTCATTGTCCCAGCGGCGTGTTCCGCAAGCCAAGCGCCGCTAACATACATATCGGCGTCAACGATCCTGTTGGGGTCGTCGAGAGTGCGAAATATGCGGCTGCGCAGACCGGCGTCGCACCTATTGAGAAATTCAAAAGCTGGGAGGAGCTCTTGAATTTTTCGGGTTTGGCGAATTTGATTAAGGAACATAAACCCTACGGTTGTCGGGACATCAGTTAGCTCGCTGAACCCAGCCAGTAGCTCCTCGGGTATGCTTCCGTCCGGTGCGCTGAAAAATTCATCAAACTTTTCGACAGCTCGCCAGAACTGCGGGATTGCACCGAAAGGCGGCGTCGACAGCAACATCTTTGCGTAGACCACTAGCGACAAGTCCGGTTTGCCTGCCTGTCTGGTAGAGGCGCACTCCCTTTCGAAGCATTCGACGGCTACGAGGAACTTGCTTGCTCCTTCGTCTGAATGCGCAAGAATGAGAAGTTGGGCTCCACGGATGATCTGACTGACATTCTCGTCGTCGGGATATGCCGCCTGGTCCGTCCTCAACATGCGGAGGAACTGAAAGTGGGGGCTTATTAACTCAAGGTCGCGGTTGTTGGAGCCTAGGAGAGAGAGGCACAGTCTCAGCAAGACTTCGGTATTGCCGCCAATCCAGGCAGACAGCAGTGCAGAGTCGCCCTCAAATGGATCGATACGCTGATTTCGTACAAGCGAATCCGCAATATTGAAATGAATTGTTTTGACTTCGCCGGTAGTCAAGGTGTTTACCGCAAAATCAGACAGGAGAGGCGACAAAGAAAAGCGCTCTCCATTTAGCTGATCTACCCAAGTGCCGATCAACTGCTCGAAGAGAATGCCTCCGTCCGATATTGGTGGCGTCATGCGAGCCAAATCCACGGCTAGCGCTCGTCTGAATGCGAAGGATGTGACGGAAAGGCGCTCAAGCAGGCGTCGGCTACCTTCTGGCAGCTCTCTTAGCAATCGTGCCCGGGTTTGAGCCCGCACTTGTTTTACTTCTGGATTGCCGACGAATAGAGAGTTCAATGTTTTGAACTCCTCAACATTCCAACCTGATATTTGCATCGATTGGATCGCCGCTACTACGAGCTGTGGGTGCCCTCCACCAGAAATAATGCGGATGTATTTCGCCCAGTTTTGGTCGTCCACGCCTAACGATCTAAGGATGTGCGCGATGTCTCCTTCATCAAAATCATCGAATTTTGTCTCTATCGCCGTCGACAGTCCTGCACCAAAAGCAACGTCGCTTTGAAGCGGGCGAGGAGCTGTCGCCAGCACAAGAATGTCTTGGCGCTTGCAGGTGGATAATAACAGAAGAAGAGCGTCTACCGCAGATGGTTCAAGCGTGCATTCCAAGTCATCGAGGAGAATGCCACGGATGGACTTTTCACCGCTAACGTGGTCGGCAAGCTGCGAAAGCAGTTGGCCAGCTTGGTCGCTCGCAAGGCCCCGATAGTTGACTAGCGACCAACTCCCGCCAACCTGCCGAACAGCGAGCTTGGCTGCAAATGTTTTGCCTACTCCCGCCGCGCCATAAACCCAAGCAACACCAATCGCTGAGAGACAAGATATGATCCTATCAATATGCGCGGTTCTCGGAGCAAAAGCGGGGGGAAGCTGAACCTCGCCGACAGACCGAGGAAGCTGCACCGATGATATGAGATCGGTCGCCTTTGGAATGACCGCCGATAGTGCCCTGTTCACTAGGTCAGTTTGTGCCTCTAGTTGAGCGCGGTTGATGTTGACATGTGTTGCGCTCTCAAAAAGGGATTCCAAGTCACCCTTGTTGACGGCTCGCTCGTCGCGCTTAGGCTCAATGGTCTTCTTCAGAAGAAAGATGAGGAGCGAGTTGAGGCACTGTTTCGCCTGAGAGGTTGTACCACCACGCTCCCGCAGCGCCTTAATCACCTTTGTTTCGAGCTGTCGCCTGAGGAGGCCGGCTTCTAAAGCTCCGCAGTCGAAGTGAATTCTTCTGAGAAATCGCTCCCTAAAGCCATCATCGTTGAGGGCCGAGATGTATTGTTTCGCTTGGTCTGAAATGCCAGACGACAGGAGTATGTCTCGCAGTGGGGTAACCTCGCCAAAGCGGGCCACGTTGCGCCAAGAATTAAGTGTCGGCGTGTCACCCAATCTAGCGCGTGCTGAGCGCTCACGGCCGATCGACGAGGTCGTAATATGCCTAAGGTGGACTTCGAGTTGCGGGTTGCGGGTTTGCAATTCCACGAAGCTGTCGATTGATGCGATGATATCCGCTGAGTTTATGGTGACAGCGCCAGAAGTCCTCTTGACTTGAGTTCCCTGCAAGGCGTCTCGCGCGACAACCGTATAGTCCTCAGCCACTTCTAAGAATAGGAACTCATCATTGTTCAAGTCCATCCACGCGAGGGCCGACTGATACAATTGATAGACGTAACCACCAAGGGAATCGATTGCTTCGCGCGCCTCGTTACCTTTGGGTGCCTTTGGTCTTTGCATTCGTGCTATTCGCTTGCAGAAGGGATTCGGCGAAGAATCACTATGATATCCGCCCCAGCGTAGCGCAAATATGGTTGCTGAGCTCAACCAGCCTAGCTCACATCCGTCGCTCTGGAGCAAGTCTGCATTTAGTAAGAGCTCCGTATGTCTGAATGGCCGAGATGGAGGCGCTTGTTTGCCACGCCACGCTCCCTTCGACGCTAAGAATCAGGCCGCCTCCCATAACCGGCGGCCTTGCTTCATCTCGATCGGCGCGTTCTGATATCAGTCTTCCATCCGCGATTGGGCATTGCGACCATCAGGAGAAAGCTTTGTGAAATTCACTGAGAACGGCCCCGATATTCCTGATGACCTCCTGGTGGCTCGGGACGAAGGAAGAGTGCTGTTCTTCTGCGGTGCGGGGGTGTCCCTCGCTTTTGCCGGTCTTTCGGATTTTCTGAAGTTGGCTGGGGACGTGATCGATGACCTTGGCTCATTGACGGGAAGCCCGGCTCGGCGCCTGCACGCCGCGGCCAACACAAAACTCCCTTCCGGGGAGAAGCCATTCGTCCCGGTCGACCGCATGTTCACCTTGCTCGATCTGGAGTTCGACCCCCAGGACGTGCGCGACTCGGTGGCGCGGGTACTGAAGCCGCAGGGCAATGTGGAGCTGCATGGCCACAAGGCGCTCATCGACCTCTCCAGGGGATCAGATGGGCGTCCCAGACTGGTCACCACGAACTTCGACCGACTGTTCGAAGCGTGTGATCCCGGGCTGACGAGCTGGGGTCCTGACAATCTCCCGGTTCCGGAGCGACCGGCCGACTTCGAGGGCATCATTCACATCCACGGACGGGTGGACGAAGACTATGATGCGATGTCCGAACCTGTCGTCCTTTCCAGCAGCGAGTTCGGCAGGGCCTATCTCTCGGATGGATGGGCCACGCATTACATCCGCCGCCTGATGGACCGGTTCAAGATCGTGTTCGTGGGGTATTCGGCGGATGACCCTCCGGTCCAGTACCTCCTCGAGGCCCTTCGCGAGGAACAATCCCCCGTCGAGAACATCTATGCCTTCCAGCATGGCGACGAACAGCACGCGAACGAGCAGTGGATGCAGAAGGGCGTCGTGCCGATGGCGTTCGGCAACGACTACGCCAATCTCTGGGACACGCTCATGGCGTGGTCAGAGCGAGCAGCCGATCCGGATGCCTGGTTCCAGCGCACGGTCGCGCAAGCCAGCGCCGGCCCATCAACAAGTTCACCGATCTTCAGGGGGCGCATCGCGCACCTGGCCTCGACCCTGGTCGGGATGAACAGGGTGATCGCCAGCGATCCTCCCATGCCTTCCACTTGGCTGTACGTGCTCGACCCGCAAGTTCGCTACCTCGATCCTGCGCCGGTCAAACGGCGAGACCCGACCAGCGATGAGTTCGACCCGTTCCAACATCTCGGCCTCGATCGCGACGAGGCGCCTCCACCCGTCGATCCGGACGATCATTTCGAGCGGCGAAAGGTTCCGTCTGGCGCGTGGAGCGCGTTCGAACCGACGCCGCGCGACGTGAAATCGGCAACCGTCAAGAATGTCGGAAGCATCTTCGGCGAATCGTCGCCGCTTCCGCGCACATGGAGGCTGATGCTGTTCGTCGTGCGGCGGATGGACGAGGCGCCTACGCTCTGGTGGGCGGCCGGCCAGCGATCCGCGCATCCGCAGTTGATCCAGCAACTGGAGCATGAGCTTCGTTATCGTCTGAGGGATAGCGGCAGCGTGCTGCTTCCCTACTGGCGGTACCTTATCGCTCAATGGCGCAGGCCTCCGGTGGAGGCGACCCAAGCTTCGATCGAGATAGCTCACAGAGCTGCTGGTGGCTGGACCGCTCCTTTGGTCCGCGAGGCGATCGAACTAGCCAGGCCCCGGGTCAAGGTCGAAAGAATGTTCCGCGTCGCCCCACCAATGACGGTCGATGCTGACCCGACCGAGTTCATGGACTTGGATGTCGAGTACCCGGATCTCCAGCAGGACTTCAAGTTCGACGAAGCCTACCTCCCATTGGCGGTGTCGTTGTGGCGTGGACTTCTGGTCGAAGCCGAGCAGTTGGAGACCGACATCGGTGCATGGCTCAGCATCGACACCACGCGTCCCGATGATGGCGAACGTTTGGGCGGCGGATACGGTCTGACGGGTCCCCTCGTCAAGTTCACCCATCTGGTCGAAGCCTTGGAGGGCGCGAATCCCGCCGCTGCTGCCCAGGAGGTCCAAGCTTGGAATGGGCAGGATGGCCTCGTCTTCGAACGCCTTCGGATATGGGCGACCGGTCGCCCGTCGCTCACGACGATCGATCAAGCCCAAGCCTTGTTTACGGGCATAGACGACGAGGCCTTCTGGTCCTACCGCCATGAGCGCGACCTCCTGTTCGCGATCCGGGACCGCTGGGCCGACCTGCCCGATGCCGGGCGGCGGGCGATCGAAGCGAGGATACTCAGGTCGCCAATCCCCTACCTGGCCGACCATACGCCGACAGAGGCGGACGAGCGAGCCGCGGTTCACAGGTTGAACGCGATCCATTGGTTCACCAGACAGGGCATCGCATTCGGCTTCGACGTCGCGAAGGAGCGGGCCCGTTTGCTCGAAGCCGCTCCGTCGTGGCAAGAGCGATGGGCCGATCACACAGCTCAGCCACAGGTTGGGAAGGTCCGGTCGATAACGACCGACACCGATCCAGCAAGCATTCTCGACGTCCCCGTCAATAAGCTGCTGCCCATCGAGGTGCCGGAGGAAGGCTTCCGGGACTTCAAGGAGCACGACCCGTTCGCAGGCTACGTCATGAAAAGGCCGGCGCATGCGGTCCTGGCGCTCCACAGTGCCATGCGGCGCGGCGTCGAGACGGCCTGGCACTATTGGTCGACGTTCTTGAGGACGACCGCCAAGCGGAAGACCTCGGCGCGGCTCGATGCGGTGGTGGTGAGATTGGTCAGCATTCTTCCATCGGACGAGATCGCCAAGCTCTGGTATCCGCTCGTGGAATGGTTGACCGAGCGCGGCCTGAGGTTCGAGAACGGCGGGGGCGGCGAGTTCGACGCGATATGGGATCTCGTTGTTGCCGCTGCCGCCCTGCATCCCTCCGGTTACAAGCAGAAGCTTGGGCGCGACTGGTCCTTCGAGTCCCTGAATTCCGTTATCGGAAGGCTGGTGCTTGCGCTGCTCGAGCTGCCGCTCCCCGACGGCAGCCACGCTGTACCTGCGGCATGGATCGAACGCCTGGACAAGGTCTTGGCCTTGCCCGGCGACCACGCCCGACATGCCCTTCACCTGGTCGCTCAGCGAACTCCATGGTTCCAGTTCCATGAGCCCGTGTGGACCGAGGACCGCGTCTTGGCCAAAGCAATCGTAGGTGGCCCAGATGCCGATGCATTCTGGTCCGGCTTTGCCAGGATGGGCAGGGTGCCTCCTCCGGATCTCGTTGCCCAGCTCAAGGCTCCGATGCTCGCCCGAGTGGGGCGTGGCGGCAGGGAAGAGAGCAACCTCATCGGCTACCTCTTGAGCGCGTGGGCATCCGAAGGACCGCAGCAGATCGTGTTCGACGCCGAACTGCGCGATGCACTGGTGCTCGGTGGAGACGACGTGCGTCGCACGATGCTTCGTTTCGTGAGCGATTGGGCAGAGGACAACGATCGATGGCGGGCGCTCGTCATGCCCTTCATCACCAAGGTGTGGCCCAAGCAGCGGACCATGAGGAAGCCGCAGATGTCGTCAGCGCTTGTTCGCTTCGCGTCGTCCGTCCCTCAGCAATTCGCGGCAGTCATGCAAGCCGTGATGCCGGGCCTGGTGCCTCTGTCGATCGGGCACGACCTGCACCTCGACTGCGAGGTCGCCGATCTCGATGTTGTTGGAATCGCCGCGTTGGTGACGGCACTGCAAAGGCTGTTGCCCTCGGAGCGCGGGGACTGGCCGTATGAGGGCAAGAGGCTGGTGGACGCCATTGTCACCACCGGCGCCGCCCAGGGCCCCGAGTTGGACGAGTTGTCCCGACGCGCGGCCGAGCGCGACTTTTGATCAAGTCCGATTCCCGATGACGTCCTGGTTCGTACCGGCCACCCCTTCGATAGACGAGAATGCACCCGATGAATTACCAGCTGTGGATAGAGACCGCGACCGGTGGCCATTCGAGCCCGGCACATACACGCTCGGCGCTGCCCGCCAGGTCACCATGGCGACGGCCGGCGGCATGGAGCCCATGGATGGCGTGTTGCTTAAGGACGGCGAGCGTAAGCTGATGTTCAACTTCGAGGAGGAGCAGTGGATGCCGGCAAAGCCTTGCCCCTTTTGAAGAGACTCAAATGGGCTCAGACCCCAACGCGATGTGCGGCTGACGACAGCTTTCAGGAAAGAGCGACATTGCTCCGAACGGCAGGAATGAGGGCGCAAAGCGGTCCATCGCAACGTTGTACCCGGTGAGTTGCTTCGCATCGACCTTCGCCATTCCTCGATGTCGCCTCCACCCTTTGCAGAAGTTGACGCCGTCCCGAAAATAGCTGTTAGGGTCTCGTCAACCTGCCTTGATCAATCTACAGGCAGTCCCCGAGCGATCAGCCGTGCGAGACGTTCCGAGAATGCCTTGGCATCCGCAGGCTTGTCGCCGTCGAGCACGCGCGCCTCGTCATAGAGGAGATGCGCCACATCCTCCCTGAAGGCCCGTTCGTCCTTTCCGAGCTTCGCTAACGCTACGACGCGCTCGTGTTGTGGGTTGATTTCCAGAACAGGCTTGGCGGCCTTGTCGAGACGACCTGCGGCATTGAGCAGACGCTCGAACTGCCGATCGGGACCATGCTCCGGGGCGACAAGGCAGACCGCGCTCTCGGTCAGGCGGTCGGAGGCCTTCACGTCGGATACAGCATCGCCAAGCGCTGTCTTAACGAAGGCCAGGAACGTGGCGATCTGCGATGACGTTTCGGCGTCGGGCTTTGCCGAGCCGTCGAGCAGCGGGATGTCCGAGAGGTCCGCCGTGCCTTGCGTTACCGACTTGAACGGCTTTCCTTCGAATTCCGGCGCGACCGTCGTCCAGAAGCTGTCGACCGGATCGGTCAGCAACAGGACTTCGATGCCGCGCGCCTTGAAGCCCTCGAGCTGGGGCGAAGTTTCGAGCCGCGCGTGATCGTCGCCGGCCATGAAGAAGATCGCCTTCTGTCCCTCCTTCATCGATGATACGTAGTCTGAAAGGCTGCGCAGTTCCTCGCCAGAGGCCGTGGAGCGGAAACGGGCCAGCTTGAACAGCTGCTCGCGACGTTCGTAGTCCTCGTAGAGCCCTTCCTTGAGGACAACTCCGAAATTCTCCCAGATCTTGGCATAGGCTTGCGCGTCGTTCTTGGCCCAGCTTGGTGAGATCACCGAGGATACGGTTGGTCACGCCCTTTCGGATCGCCGCCAGCAGCGGGCTCTCCTGGATCATCTCACGCGACACATTGAGCGGCAGGTCGGCAGAGTCGACCAGCCCGCGGATGAAACGCAGATAGCGCGGCAGGAGGTCGGCATCGTCGGTGATGAAGACGCGCCGCACGTAAAGCTTCATCCACCCCTTGCGGTCCTGATCGAAAAGATCGAACGGTCGCGAACCAGGCACGAAGGCCAGAACGCTGTATTCCTGCCGGCCTTCTGCGCGGAAATGGATCGTCGCCGCCGGCTCGTCATACTGGCCGGCAATACCGCGATAGAAATCCGTATAATCCTCGGGCTTGATCTCGCTCTTCGGCTTAACCCACAGAGCAGTGCCATCTGCGATATCGCGTGCGTCGGCACCGGGCTTCTCGATGAGCGAGATCGGCACTGACACGTGGCCGGACTGTGACTTCACCAGTCGTTCGAGCTGATAGGATTCCGTGTAGGAGGTGGCGTCTTCCATGAGATGGAGCACGACGCGGGTGCCGCGCTGTGGTGCCTCGTTAAGCGTGATCGGACTTATCTCGAAGGAACCCTTGCCGTCGGAGGACCAGCGCCAGGCTTCCTTGCTGCCCGCCTGTCGACTGATCACGTCCACTCTGGCAGCCACCATGAAGGCGGAGTAAAAACCGACGCCGAACTGGCCGATCAGCTACGTTTCTTCGCTCGCTTTACCGGCTTCGATGCGCTCCATGAAGGCGCGCGTGCCCGAGCGAGCGATGGTGCCCAGCGCCTCCGCCATTTCGTCGCGGCTCATGCCGATGCCGTTGTCCTCCACGACAAGCTGCTTTTTGTCGGGATCGGCGGCGATGGTGATGCGCGGTTTCGGATCGTCACCAAGCAGTTCGGGACGGCTGATCGATTCATAACGAAGCTTCTCGCAGGCATCGGCCGCATTGGAGATCAATTCGCGCAGAAAGACGTCACGATCGGAATAGACCGAATGCACCATCATGTGGAGCAGCCGTGAAACGTCCGCCTCGAACGTTCTGGTTTCCGTCGCCTTGGTATCTGTCGTCATCTCGAAGTCCCCTGCGGTCCGTGTGCAAGCCGCGGTTAGTCCTGTCTTTCAGGCCCTGAAACCCATCATGGAAGGGTTTTCGGTCGATACCACAGACGTGAGCAAATCCATATTCGGAACGAGTATGTCGTTGCGGCGGGCAAAGGCGACGAACGTCGATCGGACCGTCTCCGGATCAATCTGGCCGGCAATGCCTGCCTTGCAGGCATTGAGAGCGATGGCTTGAGTGCTGTTGTGGTTCCCCGCAGGCCAGTCCTGCAGCAGGGCATATGCTTACATCACAGTCTCGATCCGGACGGGCAAGCCCATGCCGACCAAGACCGTGACCGGTTTCTCAAAGCGGATGTGTTGCATGGTTCAAAACTCCCTTTCGTAGTCCCGGTATCAGCGCTGGGCGTGCGCCGGTCGTGCTGGCGATGCGGCGTGGATAGGCAGACTGCATCATGACGCCGTCCAGCCCTGGGTGCGTGATTGTACGTGTGACGATATCGACATCTGTCACCTTGATCGGTTCGTTGACCGGGGTGGATTCGGCCTTCCTCAGGCTCGGCGGCGGCAAAGCCTTGTAGGCTTTGACCAGAGCTTCCAGCCAAGCAGCAACCGCAATCGGCGCGACGTCCCGTCCATCAAGCCAGGTGGTCACCTCGCTTTCGGAACTCCCGAGCTGTTCGGCGAGGTCTGCCGCGCTCCATCTCAGAGTCTTTAGACATTCACGCAATCGTCCTGAAATCATGTCGAACCTCCCTTGCGGTCCGGTGGAGCTCGCGCGAGCTTCCACCCATTCTCAAGACCGGAAAGACCCCGCCCGGAAGCGAGGCCTGCGATTCACGATCCGCTGCCCACGGATGTCGACGATGCCGACACGTGCTGCGCGGCGAGGAACATCAGCGTCGAAGCGGCGGTGCGGCGGCTCCAACCGGCAGATTCGGCCATATCAAGCAAGCCGTCCAACAGCGGCTTCAGCGCGCTCCTGCACTCCGTTTCGTGGGCCAAACTCACTTGCCGCGTGTGTCGGAGACGGAACGTTTCCAATACCTGTCATTATGTTCATGGGGCCCTCCGAAGTCGGTCTGATAGTCGCCCGCTCCCGGTCCGGGAGCGGGCAGCTTCATCGAGACCTCAGAAGTCCATTCCGCCACCGCCCGGCATCACGGGAACCGGCGCTTCCTTCTTCGGCTTCTCGGCCACCATCGCCTCGGTGGTGACCAGCAGGCCGGCAACGGAGGCGGCATCCTGAAGCGCTGTGCGCACCACCTTGGCCGGATCAATTACACCCTGCTTAAAGAGATCTCCGAACTCGTTGGTCTGGGCGTTCCAGCCCCAGCCGAATTCGCTCTTCTCGCGCAGCTTGCCGACGATGATTGAGCCTTCCGCACCGGCATTCTCGGCGATCTGGCGCACCGGCGTTTCGATGGCGCGGCGCACAATCTCGACGCCGGTCTTCTGATCGGCATTGTCGGTCTGCACCGCATCGAGGGCCTTCGCTGCACGAAGCAGGGCAACGCCGCCGCCCGGCAGCACGCCTTCCTCGACAGCGGCACGGGTTGCATGCAGCGCGTCGTCGACGCGGTCCTTGCGCTCCTTGACCTCAACCTCGGTCGAACCGCCAACGCGGATGACGGCAACGCCGCCGGCGAGCTTGGCCAGCCGCTCCTGCAGCTTCTCGCGGTCGTAGTCGGAGGTGGTCTCCTCGATCTGCGCCTTGATCTGGGCGACACGGCCCTGGATCTCCTCCTTCTTGCCGACACCGTCGACAATCGTGGTGTTCTCCTTCTCGATCACCACCTTCTTGGCGCGGCCGAGCATCTGCAGCGTCACGTTTTCCAGCTTGATGCCAAGGTCTTCCGAGATGGCCGTACCGCCGGTGAGAATGGCGATGTCCTCCAGCATGGCCTTGCGGCGATCGCCGAAGCCAGGAGCCTTGACGGCCGCGACCTTGAGGCCGCCGCGCAGCTTGTTGACGACCAGCGTGGCCAGTGCCTCGCCCTCGACATCCTCGGCGATGATCAGCAGCGGCTTGCCGGACTGAACCACGGCTTCCAGAACGGGAAGCAGCGCCTGGAGGTTGGAAAGCTTCTTCTCATGGATCAGCACATAGGGCTCATCCAGCTCGACGCGCATCTTGTCTTGATTGGTGATGAAGTATGGGCTGAGATAGCCGCGGTCGAACTGCATGCCCTCGACGACTTCGAGTTCTGTCTCGGCAGTCTTGGCCTCCTCGACGGTGATGACGCCCTCATTGCCGACCTTCTGCATCGCCTCGGCCAGGAAACGCCCGATCTCGGCATCACCATTGGCCGAGATGGTACCGACCTGTGCGATCTCGTCGTTCTTGGTCACCTTGCGCGCGTTGGTTTTCAGCTCTGCCACGACCGCATCCACCGCCTTGTCGATGCCGCGCTTCAAATCCATCGGGTTCATACCGGAGGCGACAGCCTTGGCGCCCTCCTTGACGATCGCCTGGGCGAGAACGGTCGCGGTCGTGGTGCCATCGCCGGCAAGGTCGTTGGTCTTCGACGCGACCTCGCGCACCATCTGCGCGCCCATGTTCTCGAACTTGTCCTCAAGCTCGATTTCCTTCGCCACTGTCACGCCGTCCTTTGTAATGCGCGGCGCGCCGAACGACTTGTCGATCACGACATTGCGGCCCTTGGGACCGAGCGTCACCTTTACCGCATTAGCTAGGATATCAACGCCGCGCAGCATCTTCTCGCGGGCCTCTGTGTGGAACTTTACTTCCTTGGCAGCCATTGGATCACTCCTTCAAATCTAGGCAGCTTTCATTGACTGGTTGACGTTCGAAGAAACCGTCAGGCGGCCTTCTTCAGCGTGGCGGTCTGCTCGATCACGCCCATCACGTCGCTTTCCTTCATGATGATGAGGTCCTCGCCGTCGAGCTTGATCTCGGTGCCGGACCATTTGCCGAACAGGATGCGGTCGCCGACCTTGACGTCGAGCGGCTGAAGCTGGCCGGCTTCGTTGCGCGCGCCGGGGCCGACGGCAATGACTTCGCCTTCCTGCGGCTTTTCCTTGGCGGTGTCGGGGATGATGATGCCGCCGGCCGTCTTCTCGTCGGCTTCAATGCGGCGGACCAGGATACGGTCATGTAATGGACGGAACGCCATGTCGTTCTCCTTCAAGGACAAACAGATTTTTGAGGTTCCTCCGCACCGGACCGGCACTGTCGGACCGGTGCGGAGCGCCGCGACCCTTCGCCAGGCTTCGCGCGCGTATATCGAGCTAGTTTCGCGATTTTTCCGTTTCAAGAGGTCGAAGCAAAAATTTTAGCACTCACCGCATAGGAGTGCCAACAGGCTGTTATCATGCAGCTATTTCGTTTGATCGCAGGATTTTCGCGCTTGAATTTTTCGAATAGCCGAACAAAATTATCCGCACCTAGCTCGTACCTGCGCAGCCGGAACCTGAATGCAATCCGAGGAATTTTTGCAGACGGAGGACATCGATGAACCGACAGACGCTCTCGCCGATCATTCCCTCTCTTGCCCCCGAAACATCCGACCTTTCGCTCGACCGCCTGCTTGCTCCGGCGAAGCACTTCAAGCATCCCCATGACGTGCTGAGCGACGCCATGCTCGACCTTCAGGAAAAACGCGCAATCCTGGCGTCCTGGGCTTCGGACGCCTGCGCTGTGGAATCGATGCCGGCGCTACGCCAGCCGGCAGGTACTGAACAACCGATCTCCTTCGACCAGATCATGGATGCGCTGCGGCAGCTCGACAGCGATGCATCAACGCGCCGGTCCGGATCGGGTGAGCTTCGCGACAGCTTCGACAGGCTGGATGCCTGAAGGTTCGCAAAAGGAGACAAGCATGGTGACATCGGTCAGCAGGGAATTCCGCCTGCAGATGGACGGCTACGGCCTGACCACTGCCGAGATCCACTACCATCTTCCGGATCACCCGAGCCTGCTGCAGCTCTATGTCTGGCAGGACTACGACCTCGCGCCTGAGTTTCCTGAGTTGAAGGGTTTTCTCGACTATTGGGGACGCGAGTTGGAAGGTCCGCTGCATTCGGTCCGCGTCGCACACCATCGGCTGATCAAACCATCGGAGTGGCGCGCCGTCGACGGTATCATTTCGATCCACTGACAGTAACGGAGCGCGACGCGAAGGCGGCATCACCTAATGTCCGCTTTTGTGCACCGGCAATAAAGCGGCAATGGCGGGAATGAGGGCGCGCAGCCGACCAAGCTACCTGTGGCGAAAGTCGGTTTCGATGAGCCTAAAGCGGTTGTTGAAAGGTGGCTCAGGGATAAAAATCAATCCGCCGCGTCTATACTGCCAACTTCTTTTTCCAGAAATGCCTAGCAATTTGAGCTTTTGATAGGCATATTTGTGCCAAGCAAAAACTGAAAGTGATAGGCATGACTCCACTCAGCAGCATCGCGATGAGCGCGTATACCGATCTGGTCCGGCTCTTGAAGGACGATGCAGTGTCCGGTGCCGAGGGCAAACCGACCCTAAAACGACGCGGCGACAAGGCCTATTGGTATGCCGCACGCCGCGTCGGATCAGAGATGCGCTTCTTCTACATTGGCGAAGACAGTGACGAAACGCGCGAGCGCATCGACCGTATCGAGGCACTGCACATGACAGCGAAGGAACGGCAGGCTGAGCGGTCACGGCTGGTCCGTCTGCTGCGGGCGGAGGGCATGACACCGACGGACCGGGCGACCGGTTCCATCTTATCCGCCATGGCGGACGCAGGGACGTTTCGGCTGGGCGGCACCATCGTTGGGACGAATGCATTTCGCCTATATGAAGGTGAGCTTGGTATTCGGTTGCCCTTGGGCGGAATGGCAAACACCGGCGACATTGACATCGCCCAATTCGAAAAGCTCAGCGTTGCTCTAGAGGATCAGGTCGCCCCGGGCCTGGCCGAGACGTTCTCGGCGCTGAAGTTCGATCCCCTACCGGAACTCGACCGGGGGCGCACATGGCGCTGGGCGCAGGGCGGCAGTGGCCAGTTGGTTGAGTTCCTCACCCCCGCATTCGGTGAGGAAACCATCCGCGACCTACCCGCACTCGGCGTCAACGCGCAGGCACTGAACTACCTGAATTTCCTGATCGCCGAACCGATCCACGCGGCGGCCATCTACAGATCCGGCGTTCTGGTACAGGTGCCTCGCCCCGAGAGGTACGCGATCCATAAGCTAATTATCGCTGATCGGCGGCGTGATGGAGCGGGCAGCCTGAAAGCGTCGAAGGACCGCGAGCAGGCGGCGTTTCTGGTCGAGGCGATGGCCGAGGACCGGCCGGACGATCTGCGCCGAGCCTATGAAACCGCAATGGACGTCGGCCCCCGCTGGCGCGAACACATAGCGAACTCGTTGAAGCGGATGCGGGACACAATGAACACCCTCAACAGTATTTAGTGGCGAGCGTCGTGGCGATGATCGGCACGATCAGACCGATAGCGATGATCGACATCATGATGATCGTCATGATGCTGGTGTTGGCGCCGATCGTGGTCGTTTACGTTTCCCAAGCGGCAATGGCATCGACGAGATGGGTCTCACTTCACTTGCACCGATACTGGATGGGATCGACCACGGGGTTTCGCTGGGCGACCCTGATCAAAACATCACGTGACTGCCTTATCTCGCATTGCTGACGTTGAAAATCCAATGCAAAGCGTCCGCTTCCGGAGGCACCATGAGCGATCGGAACGACCGACTTCAGGCGCATGGCACCCACTTGCGGGTCCATCTGCTGAAGTAGCGGTCGATCAACTCGGCCGAGGGGATGATGTCGCTCTGGCGCGTTCCAGCGTAGGAGATACAACGTTAGGTTATCGAGTCTTAGGACCGCTACCGTCAATCCCCACCCCTACCAGAAATACGCTACAGGCTCCGATTGTTCTCGCGGCTTCTGGCGGTGTAGTCATGCTTACCGCGCGGGGTCGAAAGCCGAAACGGAATCGCCCAATCCTAACTGAACGCTTATGACCCTTATGCACTAGTATGGCAAATTATAAAGCAGAGCTTTATAAAGATATGTATTTCTAAAACTGGCCGTATTGACAGTGTGGCACTTCAGCCCAAATATATAGCATGGCTTTAGAAAAGTACGGTCTTTTGAAACAGGTTCTGACGCATGCCCGGCCGGGCCAGCCGCTGACAGCGGCCTGGCTCGCCGAGCAGGGCGTGTCAGCGCAACTGGCCTATCATTACGTTCAGGCGGGTTGGCTCGTCAGGCTCGGGCACGGCTGGTTCCTGCGCACCGGAGATGAACCGGAACTGCTCCTTTCCCTGGCGGCCCTGCCGGGCACTTTCCATATCGGCGGCAGGACTGCGTTGGCTTGGCACGGCTACCAGCACAATCTTTCCCATCGTCCCGATACCGAACTTTTCGCGCAAAGCCCGTTCCGTTTGCCTGAATGGATGCAGGCGCATTTTCCGCTCACAGTGCGGAAGCGTCGCCTTTTTGACGATGATGACCAGGGCGTTGCGCCGTGGCGCGACATGGCGAGTCTGCGGGTTGCCGAACCCGAACGCGCCGTGCTGGAAATGCTGTGGGGAGTTCCGCAACATCAAACGCTGGAGGAGGCCACCCACCTCGTCGAAAGCCTGTTCGGCCTGCGCGCGACGCTGATGCAACCGCTTCTGGAGAATTGTCGCAGCGTCAAGGCGGTGCGGCTTTTCCTGAACCTCGCCAAACAAGTTTCCCTCCCCATCATGGAGGAACTCGACATGACCCGGATCCACACTGGATCGGCCACGCCCTATGTACGCCGCCACGCAACCGGCACGATCAGGACCTGACCGTGGACAAACGCTATTTCGATACCGTGCAGCTTCTGCTCGATGTCGCGCCGCTCATTTTCCGGGGTGGGAATTTCGCCATGAAGGGCGGCACAGCCATCAATCTTTTTCACCGCGACATGCCCCGGCTCTCGGTTGATATCGACGTGGTCTACATTCATGGCGATCGACCGCGCGAGGAAGTCCTCAGCGCCATATCCCAAGAACTGGATCGGGCAGCGACCGAGTTGGAGCGGCGCGGACTTGCAGTCAGGCGGCAAGCATCGACTGGCACCGGCGATATCAAGCTCTTTGTGCGCCGGGGCCTTTCCGAGGTCAAGGTTGAGGTCAACCCGGTCGGCCGTGGTACACTGCTGCCCGTGCGCTCGGCCGAACTCTGCGCATCGGCGGCGGATGAATTCAAGCGCACCCTCAGGCTACCGATCCTGGCGCCTGCGGAACTCTATGGCAGCAAACTTGTCGCCGCGATGGACCGCCAGCACCCGCGCGACTGGTTCGATTGCCTGCTGCTACGGTGGAACGAAGGGCTGACCACCGACATACGCCAGACATTCGTCGCCTATGTCGCTGCCCACAATCGACCTATCAACGAAATCCTGACGCCGAACCCGCAACCGCTCGAAGCCGCCTATCGCAATGACTTTGTCGGCATGACGCGGGATGAAGTCGGCCTGGAAGCACTTGAGGAAACCCGCATCTGGCTGTTCGAGGAGTTGCCCAAAAGCCTAACACGCACGGAGCGGGATTTTCTCATCGGCCTGAAAGCTGGAGAACCCGACTGGAGCCTCCTGCCGTTTCCCTCACTGCAGCATATGCCCGCCGTGAAATGGAAGCTTGAGAACATTCGCAAACTGAAGCAGTCCAACCCGCGCAAACACGCCGACCTGCTGGCAAGATTGGAAGAGAAATTGAAGATGTGAGGACAAGAGAACCGGTCAGTGTAAGGCATGCTTGTCGCATGATCTGTTTTGGGGCCGTCGGTGACGGTCTGCTTTCGGATAGCATATCGTAGCCTTGCGCCGTCAGCGCTGAACCGGCTAGCACATCGGCCGGCCGACCGGTTCAGGCTCTAGGAACATGACCATCCCGCGGAGATGTCCACATCGATATGAGAAAGCTCGGCCAGTTCGACCGTGTCGGCTACCGCAATCACTGGCGATCCCCAAAAAAGTAAGTCGCGCGGCGCCGGCTGGGCATTCGTCGGACATACCGGCTTCGCACAGCGTCCCTTTCACGTCGGGAGTGCCATGACATCCCGCACTGCGGCCTCGGCGCAGGCATCGTCGGCTTCGCCTGTGTTCCCCGACACACCGAGGGCGCCCAGGATTATGTCTCCATCGCGAAGTACGATCCCCCCTGGGGTCGGGAGCAGCCGGCCCGAAAACAGGGTACAGGCCGCAGAGA
This sequence comes from Aquamicrobium sp. LC103, assembly GCF_001014615.2. GTDB lineage: Bacteria > Pseudomonadota > Alphaproteobacteria > Rhizobiales > Rhizobiaceae > LBCQ02. Next base: position 187,354 of record NZ_LBCQ02000009.1, on the reverse strand, counting down.
AGAACGCCGGATTGGTCTCGGCTCGCTGGGCCAATTCGCGCGTGTCGAGGCCAAGGGCGATGGAGGACCAGGCTTTGGCCAACGCAAAATCGTGCCGTGCGATCGTCGCGCCGTCCTGACGGGCCGAGGCCACGACATGGCCCCCTGCATCGACGACCACGGCGGCAAGGGGCCTGGTGGCCCGGACCTTTCCGGCGGCAAAGACCGCCGAGATCAATCCCTGTGCCCGTTCCAGTTCCATGCTCGCCTCCTCAATAGGTGCAACGGCCGCCGGACAGGTCGAACACCGAGGCGGTGGTGAAGCTGTTTTCCCGGCTGACGAGCCAAGCCACCATCGCGGCCGCCTCGTCGACCTCGAGGAAGCGGCGGCGCGGAATGCGCGACAACATGTATTCGATGAACTCCTCCTTCAGAGTCTCGAGGATACGGGTCCTGGCCGTCGCGGGGGTGATCGCATTGACTGCGATGTCATGGCCGGCCAGTTCCTTGCCGAGGGACTTCGTCAGGCCAATCACTCCCGCCTTGGCGGCCGAATAGGCGGCCAGATTCGGATTGCCCTCCTTGCCCGCGACCGAGGCTATGTTGACGATCCGGCCATAGTTGCGTGCCCTCATGCCGGGCACGATCACCTTGTTGACGTAGAACGTGCCGTTCAGGTTGATCTCGATCACCCGGCGCCATTCGTCGGGATCATAGGCATCGAGCGGGGAATTGCTGCCGGCGATCCCCGCCGAATTGACCAGGATCGAGATCGGGCCGACCCCGGCTTCGACTTCCGCATGGGCTCGGCTGAGCCCGGCCAGATCCGTGATGTCGACCTGCCTGGCGGAGGCCATGGGGCCAAGCAGGCCGAGAGCCTTGTCCAGCGCTTCGAGGTCACGGTCCCAGAGGCTGACTTTAGCGCCCGAGGCTACGAGCCGTCCGGCGATCGCCAGCCCGATGCCCTGCGCACCGCCGGTAACAACGGCAACCTGATCGTCCAGTGAAATCCTGTTCATTCTCTCAACCTGAAGTCTTCTGGGGGTGGTGCAGCGAGCCGCCGCTGTCGGTCTGGAAGAAACGCATCTTGTCGGGGTCGCTCGGGGACAGACCGATCTTTGCACCGGCGGGAATGTCGTCGGATGGTGGCAGGAAGGCAGTGATCGTCCGTTCACCGACGCCGACCCGCACCAGGCTGCGCGAGCCCAGATATTCCACGGTCCGCACGATGCCCCGGATGGCGGGATTGTCCCGCGGATCGCGTTGCAGGTCCTCGGGCCGGATGCCGGCCGAAATCCTGTCTCCGGCATTGGCCGCGACTTCCGGCAGGGCGAAATCGAAGTCGGCGCCGCGCAGCCTCCCGTTTTCGACGACGCCATCCAGGATGTTCATCCCGGGTTCGCCCAGAAATCGGGCGACGAAGAGATTGGCAGGATTGTTGTAAAGTTCGCGCGGGCTGCCGACCTGTTCAATCCGCCCGTTCGACATGACCACGACCAGATCCGACAGGGTCATCGCCTCGCTCTGGTCATGGGTGACATAGAGCATGGTCGCCCCGAGCCGCTGGTGTATGTCTTTCAGCTCGGAGCGCATCTGCACGCGCAGTTGTTGGTCGAGATTGGAAAGCGGTTCATCCAGCAGATAGACCGTCGGCGTCCGCACCATGGCGCGGCCCAGCGCCACGCGCTGACGCTGACCACCCGAGATCTGGCGCGGGAAACGGTCGAGCATGCTCTCAAGCCCCAGCATCTTCGCGGCCGAGAGAACCTTGCGATTGACCTCGGGCTCGGGGGTGCGGCGTCGGCGGGATCGCATCGGAAAAGCGATGTTCTCGTAAAGCGTCATGTGCGGGTAGAGCGCATAGGACTGAAAGACCATGGCGATGTCGCGGTCAGCCGGCTTCACCGCGGTCACGTCGCGGTCGCCGATCATGATCCGGCCCTCGGAGGGCATCTCGAGACCGGCGATCATGTTAAGCGTCGTGCTCTTGCCGCAGCCCGAGGGGCCTAGCAGCGTGACGAACTGCCCCGGTTCGATCGAGATATCGATGCCGGAGACTGCGCAGACCGCACCGTAGTTTTTGCCGACATTCATGAGGCGCACCGACTGCGCCGGGTTGGGCTTTGGTTGGGTCATTAACTCAGCCTTTGATTGATCCGTCAGCGAAGCCGCCGATCAGGAACTTTCGGAACAGAAGGAAGATCAGCACCGGCGGGATGGTTGCGATGACGACGCCCGCCATCAGCGCTCCCCAGTCGCGACCGTGGAAGCCCTGGAAGAAGATCAGCGCGACTTGAAGCGTGCGCAGATTGGGGGAATCCACCATGGTCGATCCGGTGACATAATCGTTCCAGCAATGCAGGAAGCCGAAAGTTGCGGCGGCGAGCAATGCGGGCTTCGCCCCCGGCAGCACGATCTTCCACACGGCCTCGGCGCGGGAATAGCCGTCGATCTCGGCGGCCTGTTCCAGCTCGCGTGGGATGGTCGCGAAATGCGACCGTGTCACCCAGACCGCGAAAGGCAGGATATGACCGGCATAGATGATCGGCAGGATCGCCCAAGTGTTGTACAAGCCAAGGCCGGTTGCTAGCATCTGGGTGGGCAGCAGCACGGCAAAACCGGGTACCGCCATGGCACCGAGGAAGACCAGCAGGATTGCCGGCTTGCCCGCCACCGGATAGCGCGTCAGTGCGTATCCCGCGATCGACCCGAGGATCAGCGCGATCAGCACCGCGAGCACCGCATATCCTGTGCTGTTCAGAAAGGCCCATTGCACGCCCTCTGCCGCAAGCTTCGAATAGTGCTGGGTGGTCGGGATCTGCGGCACGATCTCGGGCGGGACGGCGAAGATCCGATTGGTCGACTTGAACGAGGTCGAGACCGCCCAGAGGATCGGCCCGAGCGCTACGATCGCGGCAAGCAGACAGGCCAGAAGCAGCAAGGTTCGCGACAGGATCTTCATGCGGCGGCTCCCGCCTGCTTGCCCAGGATGCGGATATAGACGGCGATCAATCCCATGTTGATCAGGAACATGATCACGGCGATCGCGTTGCCTTTGCCCTGGTTCAGCTCGACGAAACCGGTGTGGTAAAGCGAATAGGCCAGTGTGCTGGTTTGCCGGATCGGGCCACCGCCGGTCAGGCCGATGATCAGCTGGACCTCGTTGAAATAACTGATGGTCAGCATCGAGATGACGATCAGCAACGATGGTGCCAAGAGTGGCAGGGTGATCTTGCAAAAGCTCTCCCAGGCGTCCAACCCGTCGACCGAAGCTGCCTTGTAGAGGTCCCGCGGAATCTGCCCCAGACCGCCGATCAGGATGATCGTGGCAAAGGCAAAGTTTCGCCAGACGGCAACGATGATCAACGTAGGCATGGCCAGTACCGGATCGGTCAACAGGTCCTGAGGCGGCATGCCGAAGGCGGTGAAGATGGCTCCCACCAGCCCGCCGGGCGATGGCACGAGTATCCACTTCCAAAGCAGCGCCACCACGATCGGGCTCATAGCCCAGGGCACGAGCAGCACCGTCAGAAGAACGCTGCCCCAACGCCCCAGGCGCCGGACTCCCATCGCTGCCAGCAGGGCCAGCGGCACGGCGATGGCCAGCGAGGCGAAGGTGAACAGAAGCGAGCGACCGATCGCCTGCCAGGCAAAGGAGTCGCGCAAGAGTTCGGTATAGTTCTTCAGCCCGGCAAAGCCCTCGTTTCCGAAGAAGAAGACCTCATGCAGGCTCAGATAGAAGCCATAGATGGCGGGAAGAATGTTGATGGCAACGACCAGCAGCAGCGCGGGCCCCACGAGAGAGGAGCCCACAAGCCTGGCCCGCCGCGCGAGCACATCAAGGCTGTGCTGCGATGCAAGGGGAGGGTGCTGCATGCCTTTTCACCAACCCAACGTCGATTTCGCGCGGTCAAGAATGGCATCCACGCTTTCATCCGTGCCGATCAGCTCTTGCAGTGCGGTGTTCATCACTGGGAAAACCTTGGTGATGTCGGGCATGCGCTGCGGGAACGTCATCACGCCGGGAGCTGACAGCAACTCGGTGAAGTTGTGGATGTCAGCTGCCTCGGGTGTGCCGAAATAGGGATCCTTGAGCGCTGACATCCGGTCCGGGACCAATCCGGCGGTCTTTGCCCAACTCATCGAGGCCTCCCGGCTGTAGAGGCTCTCGACGAAGGCCGTTGCCAGCGCCGGATTGGCGGACTTGGCCGAAACGCCGACGGTCCAGTAGGGACCGAGCAGCACGGCCGGAGGCCTGTCGCCGAATCCCGGCCAGGCCGATACAGCGAGATCGTTGCCGTCATAGGCGGCCGCGATCTGCTTGTACTGCTGGAAGCGTGGTGCGAAGGCCTGCACGATCGCAAAACGTCCCGATGCGAATTGATCCTGGATGTCGTCGCCCATGGCGTTCAGGAGGGTGGATGACAGCGCGCCATTCGCGACAAGCTGTCTGACAACATTTCCGACCTCCTTGGCCTCGGCGCCCGCGACGTCGAACTGACCGGTTGTCGCGTCGAAGATCGAGGGCCCGAAACCCGAAAGGATGTTGATGAAAGCGGAGACACTGTTGTCGTTTGTCGGCAGGCCGAAACCTAACCGATCGCCCTTGGTCAGCCTGCCCGCGACTGGGATGAATTCATCCCAGGTCAGCGGTGGCGCTTCCAACCCGAGCTCGGCCAACGCATCCTTCCGATAGAAGATGGCCTGAGCCGGGCTCGGCCAGAGCGGAAGCGAGCTGCGCTTACCATCGAAAACCGATTTCTCGGCAAAAACCGGGTAGAGATCCGGCAGCACGTTCGTCTTGAATTCCGCCGACAGCAGATCGTCCAGGTTCGCCAGCGCGCCGCGCTGCTGGACAAGACCGAGGAAGGTGTCGCGCATCCAGATCACATCCGGCGCGCGGTTTTGTGCCGAGGCGGCGACGAATTTGACCTCGAGCTCCTGGAAGGGTTGGGCCTCCACTACGACATCGACGTCGGGATGGTTCCTGGTGAAGCGTTCGATGATCTCGCGCAGCACCACCTCGCGAGGGGACTGACCATCGGCACCCAGGAAGGTCCATATCCGGACTGTTCCCGAAAGAGCCTGCGACGATGCCAACCGGGGCAGCCCGGCAAACGCCAGCCCTGCTGCGCAGGCGCGCAGGACTGTCCTTCTGTCAAAGGTCTTTGATTTCATGAGACAAACTCCTCCTCATTTGATGTGATTCCTCACACTTGCAGGTCACTCAGAACCCTGGTTCGGCCGGCAAGCAGGTGGCGCCGCATCTCGGCCCGGGCGCGATCGCTGTCACGCGCCGCAACAGCGGCTACAATCGCACCATGCTCCAGGGCGATCAGTTCGCGTCGTTCGGCCATGGTCAGAACCGAGCGTTGCGCGGACAAGTTGCCCCAGTTGAAGATGTGAGAGGTCAGGCGGCCAAGGGCGTCCGACAGTTTGGAATTGTGCGCGCAGACTGCCAACGCGGCATGGAAGGCGACATCCTCACGCTCGCCTCGCCCGGTCAGGAGGCTGATCATCAACCGCTCCTGCGCCGCCTTGAGGCAAGCGAGATCCTCTTCGCTACGTCGATCGGCGGCCAGCGCGGCGACCTCGCTTTCAAGGGCGAGACGCACCTCATGCCATTCCGCCAGTTCACGCGCCGAGGAAATCACCGAAAGCCGCACCATTTCGGGAGCGACGTTGCGCATGGCATAAGTCCCCGACCCCTTGCGCGAGCGCACCACGCCCTCGGCCCGCAGTCGCGCCAGGGCTTCGCGGATGCTGGCGCGCGATAGGCCGAACATTTCGGCGAAATCCGATTCCGGCGGCAGGCGTGCGCCATCCTCGACCCCATCGATATAGCCCGCAATCTGCCTGTAGGCGGTTTCCGCACGGCTTTCGTCGGTCCCTATCATTCCGCTCAATTCCCGTTGACGACCCATAATCAGTATGATTAATCATATTCTGTAGGACAGATTTTTGGATTGCAAGCGGAAATTGTTAGGGATCGCCATGAAAAGATTGATAGGCGCCAGACCGGAAGCACGGATCTCGCGGATCGAAATACATGAGTTCGGCTACACGGTTGATGGGCTCGGGGTGGACGGCAGCGGCAATCGCTGCGTCATGAAGGGTGCGAAATCGCGACTTTCGGCTTTTGCCGTGAAGATCGAAACCGAAGACGGTCGCCAGGGCGAGTATTGCAGCGTCCACAGCGGCAAGAACGGCGCCATGGTCGGCCAGGTGAAGGCGGCGGCCGGCCTTATCCTCGGCGAGGATGCCGAAGAGCGGGAGGCGATCTACAACAAACTGAAACGGGCCCATCGCCACTATATGGCGATCGGCCATTCCGCCCTGGACATCGCGTTGTGGGACTTGGTCGGCAAAGCGGTCAAGCGCCCCGTCTGGCGCCTTCTGGGCGGCTATCGCCAGCGGCTGCCCACCTATGCCAGCACCCTGAACGGCGGCCGCGACGGAATCCTCGACAGCATCGAGGCCTATGCCGATTTCGCCGAGGAGTGCTTGGCGCTCGGCTATCGCGGTTACAAGATTCACGGCTGGGGGGAGGGTGATCCGCGCGAGGAGGCGGCAAACCTGCTGCTGTGCGCCAAGCGCGTCGGCGGCCGGATGGATCTGATGTATGATGCCGCAAGCGAACTGCGCACGCTCACCGATGCCATCTATGTCGGCAAGGCCTGCGACGAGGGCGGTTATGTCTGGTATGAGGATCCCTTCATGGATGCCGGCTGGTCGCCCCATGCCGCGCGCCAGCTGAAGGAGAACATTCACACCCCCTTGATGCTGACCGAGCATGTGCGCGGGCTGGAAAGCAAGGCAGCCTGGCTGCATGAACGCGCCACCGACTACCTGCGCGTCGATCCCGACTATGACATGGGTATCACCGGCACGATGAAGACGGCGCATCTGGCTGAGGCTTTCGGCCTTGATTGCGAGATCCACGCCGCCGGCCCGGCGCAACGCCACTGCATGGCCGCGATGCGCAATTCCAACTGGTACGAACTGTCACTGGTGGCTCCTGGCGTGGCCAATCCAACGCCACCCGTCTTCGGCTCCGGCTACAGCGACGCGCTGGAGGACATCGGTGACGACGGATGCATGCCGGTTCCTGATGGCCCCGGCCTCGGCGTGGATTACGATTGGAACTATATCCTCGCCAACCGCACCGCCTATCAGGAATTCACACTGAAGACGGACGGGGCGGCGAAATGACGGCCGCCTATGATCAGATCATCGTCGGCGGGGGCCCGGCCGGCTGCGTGCTGGCCCATCGCCTGTCCGCCTCGGGAGCGAGCCGGGTGCTGCTGATCGAAGCGGGTCCGGACTTCCAGCCTGGGCTTGAGCCGGAAGAGATTCGCGATGTGTATCCTTATCGCGCGGCCTTCAACCCCGGTTATCAGCGGCGCGACCTGAACGCGTGGCTGATGCCGGTTTCGCACGACGAGTCGCGCCGCCCGCCGCCGAAGCCTTACATTCAGCCGTGCGTCGTCGGCGGCGGCTCCAGCATGAACGGCGAGATCGGCAACCGCGGCCTGCCTGCCGATTACGACGAATGGGATGCCGTGGGGGCTGAAGGCTGGGATTGGCAATGCGTCCTGCCCTATTTCCGCAAGCTCGAAACCGACATGGACTATCAGGGGCCGCTGCATGGCGACGCCGGCCCGATCTCGGTCAGCCGGGTGATGCCCGAGGAATGGCCGGGCTTCACGCGTGCGACCATGCGGGCGCTACAGGTGGAGGGCTACCGCAATATCGGTGACCAGAACGCCGTCTTCGAGGACGGCTGGTTTCCCATGTCGCTGACGACGGATCGGCGTGCCCGCAGTTCTGCTGCGATGGGCTATCTGGACGTCGAGACCCGCCGCCGCCCGAACCTGACCATTCGCTCGGGAGCGCGGGTGAGCCATCTGCTGATGGAGGACCGCCGAGCCATCGGTGTGCAGATCGGGCAGGAGCGGATCCTCGCCCGCCGCATCATCCTTTCGGCAGGAGCGTTGGAAAGCCCTGTCATGCTGATGCGCGCAGGCATCGGCGATGCGGACCATCTGAAGCTGGCCGGGGTCGAGGTTCTCCATCACCTGCCCGGCGTCGGACGGAATCTGAACGAGCATCCGTCCATCGCCATGTCCTCGTGGATTCGGCGCGGATCTCGTTTGGGCAAGACCCCGCGGCGGCATGTGCAGGCGGCCTGGCGCTACTCCTCGGAGATCGAGGGATGCGGGCATGGCGATATGTTCATGGTGGTCGTGTCGAAATCCGCCTGGCATCCGATCGGCCGGCGGATCGGCTCGCTGTTCAGCTGGATCAACAAGCCCTATTCCACCGGTTGGGTAAAGCTAAACCCGGCCGATCCGGCAACGCGACCCGAGATCGCATTCCAAATGCTGTCCGACAGCCGCGACATGGCGCGGATGAAGCTGGCCGTTCGGCGCATGTGGTCGCTCTATGCCAGCGCCGAAATGGGCAAGGTTTGCAGCGACCCCTTTGCCGCCACCCATGGTGCCATGGCGAGGCTCGTCGGCGGGGTCAATCTGCGCAACTGGCTGGTAACGCTGGGGCCTGCTCTGTTGACGGAAGGTCCAGCGCCCCTCCGCAAGGTGCTGATCGACCGGCTGTTCGCGAGCGGCGACGACATCCTGACGGCGCTCCGCGACGATGAAGCGATGGAAGCAATGATCCGCAAGCATACGATCGGCGGCTATCACCCTTCAGGCACTTGCCGCATGGGCCGCGCCGACGATGCCGGCGCGGTGGTTTCGGCGCAGGACGGAGCAGTCCACGGAATCGAGGGACTGCATGTCGTCGACGCCTCGGTCATGCCCTGCGTGCCCCGCGCCAATACCAACCTGCCCACGATCATGCTGGCCGAGAAACTGGCGGATGGTCTGATCTGTTCCCGCACATAGGAAAGAAACGATATGAAGCTTCTCCGCTTTGGCCCCGTGGGGCAGGAAAAGCCCGCACTTCTGGATGATTCTGGTACGATTCGCGATCTTTCGGGTCATATTACCGATATCGACGGCAGTACCCTCAACCCCGAAAGCCTGGCGCGGATCGCAGCACTCGACCCGACCACACTACGAGCCAGTCGACGCTGATACGAGGCTCGGAGCCTGTGTCGGGCGGGTGGGGAACCTCATCGCTGTCGGTCTGAACTATGCCGACCACGCTGCGGAAAGTGGCATGGCCGTTCCGTCCGAGCCCGTACTGTTCAACAAGGCCCCGTCCTGCATCGTGGGACCGAACGATGACGTGATTATTCCACGCGGATCGGAAAAGACCGACTGGGAGATCGAACTGGCCATTGTCATCGGCACCGAGGCGTCGAACGTTTCCGAGGACAAGGCGCTAAGCCATGTCGCAGGTTATTGCATCTGCAACGACGTGTCGGAGCGTGCCTGGCAGTTGGAGCGCGGCGGCAACTGGATGAAGGGCAAGAGTGCTCCGACCTTTGGGCCACTCGGTCCATGGCTGGTCACCACGGAGGAGGTCGACGCTGATGCTCTGCTCATGGTCCTTCGAGTTAACGGCGAGCCTATGCAGCAGGGATCAACCCGAACGATGATTTTGCGAATTCCATACATCGTCCATTACGTCTCGCAGTTCATGCGCCTCATGCCTGGCGATGTGATCACCACCGGTACGCTACCGGGCGTGGGCATGGGGTACAAGCCAGCGCGCTTTCTGAAGCCGGGTGACATGATGGAACGGCCATAACGGGACTGGGCCGGCAACGCCAGATGGTGCGCGCCGGATGGTGGACTGAGTTCTAAGCTGCGGCCGTTTGCGGCGCTGATCCTCCCACTGAAGCAGTCCGCGGTTATGTTCAGGAAAACGGAGGATTGAATCCGAACATCCAGCCCTGACAATCGGGGGCCTTCTCTACCCGACGGTGCAGCATCTCCATGTCGTACGCATTCAAAGGTTGATTTTCTCCTTTTGGGAGCCTTCGCAATTGCGCGAGAAGGTCAGTGGCATACAAGAATGACCATAGTGACATCTCGGCGTCACGACACGAATGGAATCGTCCGACATTTGAGAACATAGAGTGATCAAGCTGCAAAGTGAATCTTGGCACGGGTCAACTATTCGGAGCGCGGGTAGTCAACACGTCACCGACGACGGGACCATGCTCGATGGAGCCGTCCGTGCCGCGCCGGTATTCGACGCCAGCCTCGCATGCATGCGGTGCCATATCCCAAACCCATCCCCTGAGCTGGCGCCCGGTGTCCCGGGGCGAATAGAGCGGCATGTTCATGCGCAATCCGTCCTTCTCGCCGAGGTCGAGCGTGCACATGACGGTACCTTCGCCATCCTCTTCGTCATCGGGGTTCGGTTCCGCCACATGAGAGATCGTGGTGACGAGGGGTTTGACGTGGATCAACGCCTGCAACGCTTTCGGCAGATCCGCGAAGGGGAGTGCCTTGCGGCCGCCGCTGGGTTCCGCTTGGAACGCCTTATCCAGCGTTACCTGGCGAAAATAATACTCGCTTCGCCCCATGAGGTCGCGGCCACCGATCGCGGTTGCCATGTCCTTCAATTCTCGTGCACGTAGCAGGAACGTCGCCGCGTCCGACTGCATGGCGACCAGCCTCTCATCGCTGGCGTCGCTGCCTGATGAATCCTTCGTGAGGGCGATGTCGAGCCTGATCGTCTCGTCGCCCTCGGCGCTGCGCGAGACCTCGTAGGAGCCGCTATAAGCACGCACCTCGATGCGCTCGAACGTCTTGTGGTGGATGCGCCAGAACAGAAGACGGTACTGGCCGTTCGGTTGCAGCGCCAACAGCCGATGCCAGTCGATGTAGGAAGACAGGTATAGGCCCGCGAGACCTTGCCCCGTAGCGATGTCCTCGAACGTGGAGCGATGCGCGGCCGGCAGCGCGTCGGCCACGGTGGTTGGCTTGTCGGCTTTCGGCTCAGGCGGGTCGACGGCATCGCGAAGGCGGCGATGCAGGTCGAGCGCATCGACCTTCGCGACCCGCAGCATCTGCATGGAAAACAGCATTTGGTCGATTTCGTAGACTTCGCCGGTCGCGAGCAGGCCACACTCTTTGCATGCGGCTTCCACCAGTGCCGGCGAAACGAACGCCTCGATAAAGTCGTGATCACAAAGAGTCTTGTTGAAGAAGTCGTCGAGGCTCCAGGCCAGGTCCCTCGTCTCATTCGAGATGGGATCGATATAGGCCACGTCCTCGTCCGTCTCGGTCAGCTTGCGGTAGTAGAAGAGCATGCCGAACGGTGTCGTCGCGATGGGGATGCGGGTCACCGCGTCGGGTGGCGAGACAATCCAGCGGTCGAGCACGGCTTGCCATGGCCGAGGGTCGATCAGGGCCAGCTGCAGCTCGCCATAGAAGCCGAGTCCCTTGCGACGCCAGAGTTCGAGAAGGCTTGCGGGAAGCCGACCGTCATAGGCTGCGATAAGCTCAGCGGAAGCCCGCGAAACCTGCCGCGAGGGCGGATGCGTCTTCACGAAGCGATCAAGAGCGAGGCGGCGAAAAAAGACCATGCAAGTATCCCAGTAAGAAGAAAAGATAATTAACTCTTGGATGCCCTGCGGATTGACAAGCGTTTTCCGTCTTTTCCAATTTGAGGGCTTCATAAAGAGCAGTTTTTGCTACTTCACGCGAGCGGCGGCTTCTCCCGCGAACAGTTCATCGTCTGGCTGTTCCTGGCGCCCGGGGCCATTTGGTTGGAGAGTGCTCCTTGAGCGCAACCACACTGCCCGTGAGGGCAATCTCAACGACGCCGCGATCCTTTGCGGCGTAGAAGGAGCAATCGGCGACCAGGCGAAGTTCATCGTCGGCAAGTTCCGCCCGGAGAATGTCGGCCGAGAAAGTTTCGCGCAGGCGCTCCCTTGCACCATCAGCTATTCGAAACTGCTCGCGGTGGACCGCGACGTCGAGGAGATACTCCATCCCGTCCCGGCAGCGTTCCGGGTCGTCGCTGTGGTAGAGATCAAAACGGAGCGTGATGACATCGCGCTTTTCGAAAAGCGCGACCAGCGTGCGGCCCTCCAGCCGGTAGGCACGGAACATCTCGTCAAAACTCATTGTCTGCCCCTCGCGGCTGGAAGGGATCGACAGCAGTGGGTGCACGACAAGGAAACGCAGCCGCCAGCGCCTCCGTTACCAGCATTGACGCATTCTCTTTCAGGCGCTCCGGTCCGAGCGTGCGAGAGTAAGTGTAGACTTTGTCTGCAAGCTCGTGGGGAAGAGCCCTGCCGGCTCCGCACCATCGTGTGCCGCTGGTGATGTCGGCGACCCCGGCGATGTAGGAATTCGCACGAGCGCTCAACAGGATGCGGCCAGGCTCATCCTTTGGCTTTCCATCGCCTGTCTGGCCTTGCAGCTCTTCGATCAATTCAAATCCGCTGAATATCCAGTTGCGCGTTTCGGTGTCAGCGGGTGCGGCCCGCACAATACTCATGGTCGGGAGTGCGGACAGCAGAGCAGCCAAAATATACTGTCGAAGTTGGATTATCGTTCTCCTCCTCGCGAATCCGGGGATTCCGAAGGTTAGGCTGCCGTGGCAGATTTTGCCATGGCGCATCTTTCAGGAACAGACCGTTCGCAATTGCTGCTTCTGCCGGAAGCTGTTGACGATTACGTGGGATCGAACAACCCTGTCCGCTTCATCGAGGCCTTCGTTGACGGCCTCGATCTTGCGGCGGCGGGCTTCGTGCGGGTAACCGCAAAGGAGACGGGACGTCCGGGTTTTGATCCTGCCGATCTGCTCAAGTTGTACGTTTACGGTTATCTCAACCGGGTGCATTCGAGCCGGCCGCTGGAAGCCGAAACGCATCGCAATATCGAGATCATCTGGCTGCTGCGGCACCTGAAACCGGATTTCCGCACCATCGCGGATTTTCGACAGGTGAACCGTTCCGCGTTCCGGCAGGTGTTCCGCGAGTTCGTCATTCTGTGCCGCCAGCTTGATCTGTTCGGCCGGGAACTTCTCGCTGTCGATGGCACGCGGATCAAAGCGGTCAACAACAAGGATCGCAACTTCACGCGCCGGTCGCTTTCGAAGTTCATCCGTGAAGCGGATGAGAAAGCTGGCCGATTACATGAAGCGGCTCGACGAAAGCGATGCCGATGAGGACAAGGCCGGCTACGGCGCTGGCCCTGGCGGTCGTGGCAGCGACCTTGCGGAGAAGATCGCGGCGATCAAGGGCAAGCGGAACCGCCACAAGGCGCTTCTGGGTGAACTGGACCGCACCGGCGAAGACCAGATCTCGTTTACCGATCCCGACGCCCGCGCCATGGCGCGCATGACGAAGGTCGGCGTCGGCTACAACGTCCAGCTCGCCGTGGACACGAAGCACAAGCTGATCGCCGAACAGGAGGTGAGCAAACAGGTGCTCGACATGGGGCTGCTAGCGCCGACGACTGCGGCGGCGATGGAGACGCTCGGCGTCGAGCGGATTGCGGCAGTCGCCGACCGCGGCTACTTCAAGATCGAGGACATCGAGGCCTGCGAGAAAGCAGGCCTTACCGCCTATGTCCCCAAGCCGATCCGTAGCCCGGTGGCGCGGGATGGCCTCTTTCTGAAAGAGGACTTCAGCTACGACGCCGACAAGAATGCCTACGTCTGCCCGGCTGGCCAGGAGTTGCCACCGCGCTATTACGGCAAGTCTCGTGAGAACGTGAAAGTGATGTACTGCGATCGAAAGGTCTGCAAAAGCTGCGCCTTGCGGCCGCGTTGCACCGCCAAGTCTTATCGCAGCATCACCCGCCTTGAGAACGAAGCGATTCTTGATCGCATGGCGGCGCGGCTTGCCACACGGCCGGACATCCTCGACCGGCGGCGCGAGAGCGTCGAGCATCCCTTCGGCACCATCAAACAGTGGATGAACCAGGGCGCATTCCTGATGCGCCGGCTCGACAACGTGCGAGGGGAGTTCAGCCTGACCGCGCTCGCCTACAACATCAGGCGGGCCATCACTCTGATCGGCGTTCCCGGCTTGATCGCAGCGTTGCGAGCATAAAACGCCTTGTTTTGCGTTGTTCCTGGTTCCAAAGCGGGCGTCACTACCTCCGATCAATAATCAGCGCTCCCAATACTCGCAGCAAACGGAAAACTCTGGAAACTGGGAAAAACACCGCCGTTCAAGCTGAAAACGAGCTACCCTCTATCGCCCATAGAGTTCTCGGACGGTCTGCCCCAAAACATGCGACAACTTCAGCCATTATAGCGTCCACCTTAAGGGACGTCATTCATAGTGAAAAAGACCGTTCTTGATGTCGAAATCAGGCGCTCGTTCGAGATCAGTCATCTCGGCCAAAGGGTGAGCTCAATCACGTCCGGCTCGACCGGAACGCTGTCGTCCCGGCTGCCTTGGAACTCCATCCACTGAATACGGACTGATATGCGTTCGGCTTCAAGGAGAAACAACGGACCTGCCGGCAGGGGATCGGGCATCGACGGACTCGAGAGTGCGAATTTGCGCGAAGGAAAGTGGGCGTCCGTGGTTTCAACCCGCGTCCAGGGGTTCCCGCTCATCTCCTCGACCTCGGACCGAACGGGCTCGGTGTCATAGATCCTGATGCGGATGTGCTGCTGAAGACAGTCTCCGGTATAGACGACAAGTCCGGTGGGCGTGGCAAAGAAACTCCGCCGTTCCATTTCGGGCGTGATCTCGGTTGGAGCCTCGAAGGCAGGCGCTTCAGGATCTATCAAGTAGAACTGGCCATAATCAGCCTGCCAGGCGAAGGTCGCCCAACCCTGTGGTGACAAGAACTGCATCTCTCCTCCTCCAACGGCAACGGGCCAACCAAGTCCCTTGTATCTGGAAGACCTATTACGGCTTGATGAGAGCGGCTTCGCAAGAGCCGGGCGCAGAAAACGGGAATGACCGGCTGTCGATTCCTTCTGACGGCGAACACCCGATAACCGCCTTTAAGCGCTCCCCCTGATCGTCAAGGATGACCCCATTTAGTCACCGAATGTCCGCTTCTGCGTCCAGAAGAGTACGGCACCCACTCGCTCCGACGCACGAAGGCATCGATGATCTACAGGGCGACGGGAAACATCCGCGCTATCCAGATCCTGCTCGGTCACTCGAAGATCGAGAACACCGTGCGCTATCTTGGTGTCGACGTGGAGGACGCGCTCCTCCTCGCCGAGAGAACCGAGATCTGACGCATAGCGGCCGTCCGGACTGAGCGCGGATGGCCGCTCACGGCACGACTTCTAACAGGCTGCTTTGGCCATCGTGGGGTGGAATCCGGACAGTCGGCTTTCTGAACCCTGTGTAAGAAATGCGGACGCTGCTGTAAGATGGTGCTTCCAGGCAGAAGCAGGTGTTTGCTTTTGCACCAGCCCTTTGAGGCATGAAGGGCGGTAAATTATTCGAAGGCGGGCGGTTGATCGTAGTGACTGACCCAATGAACCCAAACCGTAATACCGGCCCGCTTGAGCTCGTCCATCAACTGTCGCGTGGGATGACCCAGCGTCATCACCTCGGCATAGATGTCGTCATTGAGAATGCGCACGCTTGCGAGCGCAGGCAGGTCACGCAATGCGGCGATATTGGAAACGCCGGTGCCGATATACAGGTCGCTCAGTTGACGCAGCGGTGTCAGCAAGCCGATATCGACCGGCGATAGTATGCCGGCGACGCCGAGTTCACGCAGATTGGCGCAGTTTTCGATCCCGCCGAGACTGGCGACCTCGAAAGTGTCGTCCTCCCCATGCCAGAAGTGCCAAATGTGATGGTAGATCGTGCTCCCGCCATCGAGGTTGAGGGTTTCGAGCGTTGCCAACTTCTGCGAATCGAGCGGGTAGCGCGCCAGATAGTCGAGCACTTCAGGGACCAACCTGTACCCCTCCGTTGCGACATCGAAACTGCGCCCCAGTAGATGCTCGGCAAGTTTCGGCGGCTCGCCCAGTGCGATGGTGCCCTGTTCATCGAGTGCAGACAGAACGGCGAGCTTGAGATTCACATCGGCAAACGGTGCACCAGCCGGCCCTTGCGGCGCTGGATAGTGAAGCTGATTGGCCAAGGATGTCGTAGCGCCCGCGATAAGAACGCCTCCGGCGATCATGAAATCCCTGCGCTGCATCAAGAGGTCCTCGTTTCGCCGATTGGAACAGCGAATTCTGACGGAAGCATGATGCTCGACTGCATGTGTTGGTGGCCTTATACGATAAGGACGATGATACCCGAGTTCATAATCAGCATCTATCGACGGTATCGGCTTGTCTTTCATGTCGTGGCCGTCGCTCTTGTCGCCGCTTCGCTCCTGGTGTCTATCCAGCCGTCCTCGAATTCGCAGCCGACCGAAGAACAAGACCGGCACGAGATGGCAATGCTCGATTTCGCTCTTGCGCCGGCGTCGCTTCGGGAAATGGCGCTGCGCATAGCCGCCGGCGAAGCACCGGACGTGGATGCTTTGCGAGCGCTGGGTCCGGAGATCGACCGCTCCTATCCCAATCGGCCTCGCATCGGCGAGACTCTCCTCACCGCAGCTCTTCGATACCGGAACCTGAAGGCCATCGACGCACTGCTCGAAGCGGGCGCCGATCCGCATGCCCTGATCGATCCGGACAGTTCGTCTTCGCGGGCCGTTCGCTGGACATTCTTCTACCGGCTTCTGACTGATCGTGGGCCCTGGATCGAGGCTGAGGACCGGTACGACAGCACCTACTCCAACGAAGCACTATCGCTCTATCTGAAGCATGGCGGCGACCCGAACCACTATCCACCGGAAAACGCTTCTCCTCCGTTGGGCGCAACGCTCGACGGCAATCTGATGGGCTTCGAGATGCTGCTCGACGCCGGCGCCGACCCGTGGTCGCTAAACTATGCGGGGAATCCGTGGCTGATGGACCTCGCAATCTACAGCGGCAAGATCGCGACGCCCTACATTCACCGTCTGGCAGAACGAGGGTTTTACGACGACATAACCGACGATCAGGCGGATAGAATTCTCCAATGGGCAAACAGGCGTCTGAAGACCGCGACCGATTTGGGCGCGGCGGCTCCGGCGAGAGCCTATTACGGAGACCTTGGCGACAATGCCGTCGCGATAAAGCTGTTGATCGAACGCTCCGGACGGGAGTTGCCGCGGGATTCGGAGATTCACCGCCGTCTCTATATCGACGGTCGTCTTGGGAAGTAACCGTGGGTCAGGACGACAGCTTTCCGGTGGTCCATCCTGGTGGTCAGGCGTCTGGTTTGGCTTGCCCAGAATCGGCGGTTCCCGGCGTCGCTTGGTAGCGATGCCGTAAACGGTGGCAATATCGTATTCTTAAGAGCAATCGGCAGGGAAATGGCGGGCCGAAGCCGACGAAACCGAGAATTACGTTTACGCTATAGCCCTCTCATGATGGTCACGTCTGGATGAGCGCATGTCTATTGTGACACCGGCACGAAGTCCGATGCAAGATAGCGATTGAACGGCCTGGCGGGTGTGCTGCACGCGTCTGTTTGTGACGACGATTGATCAAACTCTCATCCGCGGATTGGCTACCGCACGACCCTTTTCCGTCGTGACCTTCCTCCGGCTCTAAATCGGGCGTCGTAAGACACTGCCCCAGGGCTATATCGAGGATTGTCCGCGTCAATCAGGGCGCGCAGCACGCCAGCCAGGTCGGAATTTCAACGATCCGATGTTCTCCTTTCCGTCGTCCGTGAGCGGTTAAAGTGCGTGTCAGGCCAGCCTTGAGACCGGCGTATGTCGGGCAATGTCCCAGATAAAGCCCGCCAGCTCGCGTGCGACCGCCGCCACGATCTTCGCCGCATGCTTGCCGGTTCCGGCCAGACGACGGAACTTCGCGCACAGGCGGGTCTGCGCCTTCCAGACGATGGCCCGGATGTGATCGGGCAGTCCGGCATTGCGCTCCCGCAGCGCTCGCCCCTCCCGCGCAGGATAGCGGTATTGCCATGCGGATTCGATCAGCATGGCGCGGGCGGCGGCGTTGCCTGTCCGGGTGAGTTCGCCGCGCCTGGTCCGCGTTCCGCTCGAATGCTCGGCCGGCACGAGGCCCAGCCAGGCCATCAGCTTTTTCGGGCTGTCGAAGCGATGCAGATCGCCGATCTCCGCGACGAGGGTGATGGCCGCGATGAACCTGATCCCCCGCAGTGCCTGAAGTGCGGTGACGACCGGAGCCAGCGGCCAATCCAGAACGGCTTGCTCCAGAACCTGCTCCAGCCGCACGCAGCGCTCCTCCAGTTCATGGATGCGGCGCTTGTATTCCTCATAGACGAACTGCTGGTGGGCAAAAGCAAAGCGCTGGTCCGAGAGCCAGCGCCAGTGCATCCGGCCCCATATGGCCTTTCCCGGATACCGACGGTCGTGCCGCAGCAGGAAGCTCTTCAGCGTGTTCTTCGCCGAGACAAGATCCTGCTTCGCCTGCCGGCGCGCCCGCACCACGTCGCGGATCGCCTCATGTGCCTCGTCCGGCACCCAGACGGCGGTGCGTTCACTGGCGCGCAACAGCCGGGCCAGCGTCTGCGCATCGCGGCGGTCGGTTTTTACACGATCATTCGGCCGACGCGGCATCGAGGACGGCGAGATCACGACGCAGTCGATCCCGAGGCTCTTCAGAAAACGATAGATCACGAACCCGCATGGGCCGGCCTCGTAGCAGACCTTCAGCGGCGCGCCGTCCTTGCCGATGCTCGCCAGCGCCTTGCGCAACACCTCGCAGTCATTGGCGACGGTCCCAAAGAACCGGATTTCACGGTCTCCACCGTCCTCGGCGACGGCAATCGATATCGTCTCCCGATGCACATCAAGGCCAATGAATTTCGTCGAAATGGTCATAGTCTCTTCCTTCCGTTGCACATGTCTCAATGCACAACATCCAGAAGCCCCGCCTGGCGCGAGGCAAGTGACCATCATAGGGTCTCTAAAATTAGGATGCGAGCGAACGGCTACAATGGGATGGGGAGCGGTCGGTTTGCTTTCGGCAGTCAGCCCACAAAAAGCGGACGTTTAGCTCGATGAACGAGCTGTGTGAGCCCAATCCGGGCCTTCGGCGCTTGTTGTGGAACCGTGGCTGTAGATCGTTCATCTTCAGGCGACTTTCACATCTGCAGAATTTCGCGGGCCGTCATTCTCTTGAAGCCCTCAAGAATTGCTTTTGATTCGCTCCCATCGACGGAGGTTGCAAGGCGTACCACGGCTTCTCCCAGTTGCCAGATCATGAAGGCCGTCGACTCATATTTCTTCGCGCTTTGTCCGTGCGCTCGCGCCATGGCATCAGCAAGCAATGCCGCGCAAAGACGGCTTTCCGTCAACTCCAGGCTCATTAACTGCTTGTCGGTCTGCGTAGCCGACCAGATGTCGCGTATTACGGGTTCGTCGCGGACCATCGCAAAGTACTGATCAAGCAGGTCGATGTAGGCCGCTTCCAACTGGGCCGGCGTTGCTACATCTCGAAGTGCCTCTTCGATACATTGGCGGCTCTGGGCATTGTAGTGTTCAGCGAGCGCGCGCACGATCGCACTTTTGTCGGGGAAGTACTGGTAGAGCGAGCCTATCGATACTCCCGCGCCCTCTGCCACATCACTCATTCTGAGTTGGTCGCTGCCATTCCGCGCGATCCGTGCGGCGGCAACGTCGAGGATCTTTTTCAAGCGCTCCCGGCTGCGTTTCTGCACTGGCTGGCGTCGGGGCAGAGAGCCATCCGTCGCACCTTCAGACGCCACCGCGCTCGCGCCTGTCGATTGTCCTTTTGCCACCGGGCTTGACTCCCTTAATGTGAGTGTTTATCACTTTTAAAAAGTGAGGGGTTGTCATGTTATACTCGGATCAGTGCAAAATCCTAGTCGAAGGTTCGTGTCAATTCACCCGCAGAGGCTACTATGCTTGAACGCCCGCTCATCCCTCTCACTTTCGTAGCAGCGATCGGAAGTGGCGTCGTCGCCGGGATATTCTTTGCGTTCTCATCTTTCGTTATGCCAGCCTTCGGCCGTGTACCGGCGGAAAGCGGGATGGCGGTTATGAACGCGGTCAACATTACCGTCTACAATCCGGGCTTTATGGTCCTCTTCATGGGAACAGCTGCGGCATCGCTACTGCTCGCTTTCGGCTCGTATGTCTGGTGGGACAACTTTGACGGAAAACTGATCCTTCTTGCGGCATTGACCTATCTTGTTCTTTGCGCGGGGGTAACATTCGCCGTCAACGTGCCACTGAACGACGCTCTTGCTGCAGCTGATCAGGGATCGCAACAACAGGCTGATCTGTGGGTCCGTATCCTCAACGATTGGACCTTCTGGAACCATGTTCGGACAGCCGCTGCGCTGGTTTCAGCAATCGCGCTAACCGTCGTTCTGTTGCGCTACAACGGAGCCTGACGCGAATTCTCGAAATCCCGTCAGATTTGTAACTCTCACCATTCGGTATCCAACCCTAGGCTCACACGGACTGCTACCGGAACGGTGAACGACGCCTGGCCGGTGAATCTAAGTGTAGCAAACTGGAAAAAGAGCGCGATGCGATCGAGCGGTGGATGCGCAAGTTCGAACACCAGCGGCTCAGCCCGCTGCACGATCTGAAGAAGGAACTCGAAGGAGAGTGACGATGACCAGAGAAACGACCAGCTTTGTCTATGTGACTTATATAGCTTCGACACCTGAAAAGGTCTTCGAGGCCATCACCAAACCCGACATCGCACGACGATACTGGGGCCACGAGAACGTTTCGGACTGGAAGCCCGGTTCGCAATGGCAGCACGTACGCGCCAATGAAGAGCGGACCGTCGAGCTCGTCGGCAAGGTGGTCGAGGTCTCGCGGCCGACCCGCCTCGTCGTCACATGGGCGGCCGCCTCGAAGGCAGCCGATCCGGCGAGCCACAGCCGCGTTACCTTCGAGATCGAGGAATACGAGGAGATGGTCAAGCTGACGGTCACCCATGACGATCTCGAAGCTGGCAGCGGGATGGCGAAGGGCATCAGCAAAGGCTGGCCGCTCGTGCTTTCCAGCCTGAAGTCCTTCCTGGAGACGGGCTCCGGCATTGACCAGTCTCCGAAGCCGAAAGTGGCCTAATCCGTCCCGTTCGGGACAATACAATCAGGAGAAGAGCAATGGCAAAGTCGTATGCAGGCGGCTGTGCGTGTGGCGCAGTGCGCTATGCCACGAACAGCGATCCCGTCTTCCAGAACCATTGCCAGTGCCGCGATTGCCAAACGCGAAGCGGGACCGGGCACGGCTCTTACCTGACCTTCGCGCAACGGGCGGAGATGAAGATCACGGGCGAAGCGAAGACCTGGCGCGTCGCGGGTGACAGCGGCAATGACAAGGTACATGCCTTCTGTCCGGCATGTGGAACGCCGATCTATCTCACGTTTACGGCGATGCCCGACCTCATCGCCGTTCACGCGGGCAGTCTGGACGATCCCGGCCAGTTTGAACCGCAAGTCGTCACTTATGGCATGCGCGCCAACGCCTGGGACACGATGGATCCGGCGCTGCCGAAGTTCGAGCGTATGCCCGGCTAGCTCGGTCAAAGTGACGGTGCAAATCCGGACGCGCTCCGGTCCACGGCGTCCGAATGGTCCGGCGGCTGCGGCAAATCTTTACGCGGGCCAGACCAACGTCGCGTCCTCGCCCCGAAAATTGACTTCTTCACCCCGGGCGGCCTCCAACTTAGAAAGGAACTTTCCAATGGTAGACATTCTACACCGCATGGGCATCGGCGCCTCTCCGCAGGGCGTGTTCGAGGCGGTCACCCAGATCAACCGCCTCAGCGCATGGTGGACGGACGACACGTCCGGCACGCCGGAAATCGGCGGTGTGATCCACTTCCAGTTCGGTGACCTCGGCTTCTTCGACATGAAGGTGCTCGAGCTCGATCCCGGCAGGCGCGTCGTCTGGCAAGTCGTGGACGGTCCGAAGGAATGGATCGGCACCAAGGTTATTTGGGACCTCAAACCCCAAGGTGAGGGAACGACCGTTCTCTTCAAGCACCAGGGATGGACTGAACCGGTCGAGTTCATGCACCACTGCAGCACCAAATGGGCGACCTACCTGATGAGCCTCAAGGCGCTGCTGGAAACGGGGAAGGGAGACCCTGCTCCCAATGACTATCGCATCAGTCTCGACGCGGACTGATTTTCGAACGGCCGTTCCGGCGGCATCGCGAACGGCCGTCATCCGGTGCAACGCAGCGAGGCCTGGATCGTGGAAGGGGATGTAACATGGTGGTTTCTGATCGGATCGACAAACTGATCGTTGCGGTGTCCCCACCTTGGCGCTTCGCGCCGGGCTCGACCTTGGCATCTTCGCCCGGATCGGTGGCGGCACGCTGACCGCCGACAGCCTTGCGCCCCGCTCAAGGTCGAGCCAGATCACCTGTTGCGGCTCCTCTGAGCGCTCGCCAGCATCGGTCTCCTCGACGCGTCGAAGCCGGCCTATCGTGGCGGCGATCATACGCTCCTGCGCGAGCTATGGGGGGCTGACCTGCTGACCGCGGAGTCGCTGCGGCAGAACCGGCTGGCTGCGCTGCACGACTTTGCCGAGGCCGCGGCGGCTTTCAGCCGCAAGCTCGCGCCGGGCGGGGTGATCTTCGGCCGGCATCTGGCCCGCGAGATGGACCTCTCGGGTGTCGGTTCGGTGATCGACATCGGCGACCCCGGGACCATCCTCGTCGGGCTCACGGACACCCAGGCCGTCGCCACGATCGTCCGGATCACCGGTGGCAACTTCCGCCTCGTTCTTCGGCTGTTCGTCCAGATCGAGCGCATCTTGCGCATCAACGGGCTCAAGGCGATCGCCGATGAGGTGGTGGAAGCGGCGCGATCCATCCTTGTGATCGGTGCCACTTAGCGCTGATAATCAGTGCCAAATAACGATCAAAGTCACAGGAAGTACTCCGAAGAATCAGCGGTCCCGCGACATGGCGGCCTACCAAAAGCGGTGGCACCGCCAGCGATCGATTCCTTGCCGCGCAACCCTCTAAAGCACAATATGGCACTCTTGATCGCAGAAATTCCCACTCTTCGGTTAACTCTACGGTGCCCTCTTGAGTGTATCGCGTCGGGAGATTATCTGCTTGGGATCAGATGGAGCACGGCCTTACCGTCCTTTATCGCTGCGGACGATAATTTGCGGTCAAAGGTTGCGAGTTGGCCTCCGTGACATTTGGCAAGCGCAAGCAGATAAGTATCGGTCACCTGCGCAGAGGTTAGGATCCTTGCAGGATCAACGTCCTTGGAGCCGGCGAGGCTCACATCATCGGACCAAAACCGGTGTCCCGGAAGCGCCCGCAATCTGCTGACGATGTTTGCAACGAGGGCAGGGGCGCCAGGAGAGTTTGGGTATTTTGGATTGCCGACAATCCGCATGACTCCATTCTCGGTAATAGGACAGGTTGCCCAAGACGTTTGCCCCGTCGATTCGAACCAGCGATGGGCGTCATCGTGGGCAATATGGGCCGGATCCATCAGCGCGATCAGCACATTGACGTCAAGCAGATAGGTCACGGAAGTTCATCGCGCAATTCATTGACGATTTCCAATGTGACCGGCGCACTATCGGGATGTGGGGACAGCAACGGAATGCCGTTGCGCTCGCCACCGATCTGCGGTCGACGCAAAGCCCGCCGCGCCAACTCGGAGATTACATCCCCGAGACTTCGATCCTGCTGACGGGCCATGGCTTTGGCCGCAATCAAAACATCATCATCAATCGCCAGGGTCGTTCTCATTGTATGCCCTCAGAAGCACATCAATCATCACGCATCAGATAGCGCGGATGTCCTCTTCTTTCAAGGATGTATGCGTGGCAGGTGCGGTGTAGATGTATTCCGCTTTCCGCTCGGCAGCATTGGGTGGACAACGAGGCTTTGAGAGGCAAATTTGCCACGTTCTGGAAGCGGACGACCGCAGCGAACACGTTTAACATTGGCTATCCCGCCTATACCGCGCTCGAATTGTCCGTTCGGACGATGTGCGTGCAGCGAGACGAACCATGCTGGCCGGTCTCGGGAGGACCAATGATGAACCGATTTCTAGCTGCATGCATTTTTACCCTGGTGCCCTTCGGCGCGTGTGCCGCCGACGACTTTCAGGCTGTACTCGAAAAGGCTCGGGAGGAAGGCAGCGTCATCGTCCGGATCACAAATCCCAGCGCTCCGGAAACGCATGCGGCGCTCGAAAAGGCCTTCAACGAACGGTTTGGCCTCTCGGTGAAGCTCGAGTGGACGCCGCAGGGAGCTCCGCAGACGAATGCCCGCATCATCACCGAGGCGAGTGGCGGCGCGGGCTCGGTCGACCTCGTTGGCCTTGGAAGCGCGGAGGACGTGGAGGCGTTGCGGAGCCGAGATCTTCTGAAGCCCTATCCTTGGGTCGAGGTGTTCGGCAAGGAACTGCCCGAACTCGCAAAAGCTGTCGATGAGGTCATCCCCGACCTGCGCGGCACGACATTCAATCTCTTGGATGCTGTCTATGGCGTCGGATGGAATACGAACCTCATCAAAGCTGAAGAAGTGCCGACGACGACGATGCAACTGGCGGATGCCAAGTGGAATGGAAAGCTCGCGCTCAACGCCTTTTTTCTCAATCCTTTGCCGACGATTGCCTATGTCATCGGCCAGGACGCCATGCTCGACTATGCGAAACAGCTGGTTGAAAACATGCCGATCTTGCAGCGGGGCAGCCCGGTCGTGATGCAGGCATTGTCCGTGGGCCAAGCGCCGCTCGGCATCATCACCTACCATGCCGCTGTCGCTGCCGAAAAAAAGGGACAGCCGGTCGGTTTCAAGCTCTTCGACGACTATATCATGGTCTATCAAGGCTATATCTACGTGCCAGAGAATGCGCCGCATCCCAATGCCGCAAAGCTCTTCACCGCCTGGCTTGCCAGTGAAGGTTATAAGGTCGCGGAGCAGTTCGAAGCCATACCACGCCTCAGCAACGAAGGCTCGGAGATCGCCCAACTCGTTTCCGACGCTCAGGCCAAAGCGGGCGCAAAGATCGCGATGCCCGTCTCGATGAGCGAGATTAAGGCGCAGGAAAAGCTCCGCGCCGAGCTGACGAAACTGCTGACTGGTGCCGGCAATTGACCGGCGCGTTCGCAGTTGCGCAGGCCGGCAAAGACAGCCGCTCCCTATAAGCCATGCTATCGATCAAAAACCTGACGAAGGTCTATCCGGCGCGCGGCGGGGCACAACCCGTCGATGCGCTGCGAGGCGTCGATCTCAAGGTCGAGCAAGGAGAGTTCTTTGCGTTACTCGGCCCGAGCGGCTGCGGCAAGACCACCATTTTGCAGTCGATCGCTGGTCTCGAGATGCCGACCAGCGGAGACATCGTCATCGGCGACAAGACCGTGTTTGATGCGGTGGCCGGCCAGTTCATACCGGCCGCCCAGCGTCATCTCGGCATGGTCTTCCAGTCCTATGCCATCTGGCCGCATATGACGGTCTTCGACAACGTCGCTTTCCCGCTGAGGCACGGGCGCAAGCGCGCCTCGGGGGAGGAACTGAGGCGGCGAGTCATGGCGGCGCTCGAGCGGGTAAAGCTCGCAGCTTTCGCGAACCGGCCGGCACCGCATCTGAGCGGAGGACAGCAGCAGCGTGTCGCAATCGCGCGCGCCATCGTTCACGAACCTCGGTTGCTGCTTCTCGACGAACCGCTCAGTAATCTCGACGCACGCCTGCGCGACGCGATGCGCGAGGAACTGCGGGCGATGGTAAAGGAGCTTGGCATCACGACGATCTTCGTCACCCATGATCAGGTGGAAGCCATGGGCATGGCCGACCGTATCGCGATCATCGATCAGGGTCGGATCATGCAGATCGGACAGCCCGAACAGATCTATTTCTCGCCGCGCAATGCGTTCGTCGCGAACTTCATCGGCCGCAGCAATACGGTCGAGGTGAAAGTCACCGGAACGGAAACGAGCAACGGCAGGACACTTCAGCGGTTGGCAGCTCCCATGGGCGAGCTCGTGGCGGTCGCGAATCCCAACGTTTCGCTCGGCGACGAGGTCCTATGCATCATTCGACCGCAGGCATTCGTCCTGGGCGGTGTCGACGCCGAGAACCGATTCGAGGGGCACGTGGTGTCGCGTAGCTTCCTCGGCGACCATGTCGAGCTCGATGTGGCCATTGCCGGCGTTATCCTGCGGATTGTAGCCGGTCCTTATGACACGATATCCGTAGGCAGCAGGATCAGTCTGAGTATTCCTTACCAGCGCTGCGTCGTCGTGGCGCGGGATCGGGTATGACCGAGTTGCGCGAACAAGGCATCGGCCGACGACCGGCGCTTCGAACAGGTCCGTCAACGCTGCCGCAGGCACTGGCGCTCGTCGGGCTGGCTGCCTTGATCATCGGCCCGTTGTTGATCCTGCTGCGCACCGCATTTCTTCCGCCGGACAGTTTTCCGTTCGACAGTTGGACCTTTACCGGCCAGAATTTCGTCCAGATCCTCAGCGATCCGGAAGTCCCCTCGCTGCTGCTCAACACCGCGATCTACGCATCCGGCAGCATCGCGCTTGGCCTTCTCTTCGCGATCTGGCTGGCCTGGCTCGTGGAACGCACCGATATGCCGGGACGCATCGCGATACGGGTGGCGATGTTCACCTGGATGGCAGTGCCACCGATCATCCTGGGGTTCGGATGGATACTGCTCCTGAACCCCGGCAGCGGTGTGCTCAACGGCATCTGGACCCAATTCGCCGGCAAGCCCGGACCGCTCACCATCTATTCGATGTGGGCGCTGGTTTTCATAACGGGCGTCAGTGTGACACCTACGGCCTTCGTCATGATCGGCGGACTGTTCCGCAATATGGACAGCCAATTGGAAAGCGCCGGCTATGTGCATGGCGGAACGCGGATGTCGGTCACGCGCCGCATCCTCATACCGTTGCTGATGCCGGGCCTGTTATCGGTAGCGATCTATGTCTTCATCGCTGTGGTGCAAACATTCGAGCTTCCTCTCATCGTCGGCCTGACAGCTCGAATCCCGGTGCTGAGCACACGCATTTACCTGCTGTCGTCACCGGATGTCGGCGTGCCTAATTATGGCCTGTCCGCAGCCTTCGGCATTCTCCTGCTGGCGATCGCGTTGATGCTGATGCTGCTCTACTTCAGGGTCGTCGGCGCGGGCGAAAGATACAAGGTGGTCACTGGCAAGGCGTTCCGACCTCGAATGGCGCGACTCGGCTCATGGAGGTGGCCGGCAGCGGCGAGTGCGTTCTTGCTGATGTTCATTATGGTCATGCCGCTGCTGATCCTGGCCTGGACGAGCTTTCTGAGTTTCTACGAGCCCCCCTCCGTTGCCGCCTTGTCTCGCTTTTCTCTGTCGACCTACACGCAGGTGATCGGCAGGACGGCTGTGCAGGAGGCGATCGTCAACACGGTAGTGCTTGTGCTGGCCAGCAGCCTGGCCACGATGGCGCTCGCCTGTATCGTCGCATGGCTCTCCGCCCGCGGAACCGGCTGGATGTCACGCGCGCTCGACATGCTCTCGTTCTCGCCGATGGCCATCCCGCCCATCGTCATGGCGATGGCCATACTTCTTCTCTACTTGCGGACGCCTCTTTATGGGTCGGTAGCCATCCTCATCGTCGGACACATCACCATATACTTGGCGTTCGCGACGCGAACCATGTCGAGCGCATTCGTCCAGTTGCACAGGGAGCTGTCCGATGCGGCGATGGTAAGCGGGGCGGGCTGGTGGACGACGCTCCTGCGCATCGTGATCCCCCTCGTCTGGCCGCAGGTGCTGAACGGATGGGTATGGGTGCTGGCGCACAGTGCCCGAGATCTCACCATTCCGCTGCTTCTCATGACCAATCGCAACATGGTTATCTCGACGGTAACGTGGACTCTTTGGGACGTACCTGACCTTCCTGGCGCAGCGGCGCTGTCGATGCTGCTCGTCGTAGCGCTGCTGTGCGTGGTCGTTCCCGTGCAGGTGTGGATCGGCCGAGCTTCATCGCGCGGTTGATGTGGCGCTCGTCATTTCAGCCTTAGTCCTTTCGGACGTTTTATGCCGAAAGAAAGTCTTTTGAGGAGGGTGTTGGTCGCCCACCGAAAAATCAACTGGAAGATCGATGACCTTCAGCATCCCCTACTACTGCAAGTCGCTGGACTGGGACAAATTCATTGCGGATTATCCACCACCGCCCCACTTCCACACGACGGTCGGCCGCCTTTCCGCAGACGCGATGCATGCGTTGCAGGAGCGTCGTTTCCTCGATCGCGTGGCCGAAGCCTGGGACGTCCCGTTCTATAAGCGGCGCTGGAGCGCGGCGGGTCTGGACAGGGGAGACGTCACGCGGCTGGAACACATAGACCGTATCCCGATCTTCAACAGTGATGATCTGAAGGAGGCGCTTCAATCGTCGCCCCCCTTTGGCGACCATTATCGCTTCGACCGCTCCGCGTTTGGCACGATGCCGCTGAAAATCCAAACCAGCGGCGGCACCACTGGAATGCCGCGCCCCACCCTTTTCGATCCGATTGCATGGGAAGTTCAGGGCGTCCAGATGGCGCGGGCCTACTTCGAGCAGGGCGCGCGGCCGGGCGACGTCGTGCAACTGACCTATACGAACTCGCTTGCGAATGCGGGCTGGAACGCCTTCAATGCGCTTTTCCATTGGATGGGGTGTGTGCCGGTGACGACCGGCAGCGGCGTCGTGACGCCCAGCATGCGCAAGCTGGAATATGCGCGCGAGTGGGGCATCGACTGGTGGTTCGCGCGGGGCGAATACATCGGGCGACTCGCTCAGGTGGCGGAAGAGAACGGCTTCGATCTCCATCAGTTGAAGACGCGCTTCATGTTCTCTTTTCTCGGCCCCGACGTCGACGGGCATTTCCGCGCGAAGCTGGAGGCAGCATGGGGTTGTCCGGTCTACGACAATTACGGAACCCACGAGATCGGCCTGATCGCGTTTGAAGGACGTGAACGCAAAGGCAAGCACATCAACGAAGACACATGCTATGTGCAGATCGTCGATACGGACACGGGACTGCCTTTGCCCTATGGGCAGCGTGGCAATCTGGTTGCGACGAGCCTTCATCGGTCGGTTCCGCCCATCATCAGATACGACCTGCGGGACCTCATGATCATGAGCGATCGCGAGGAGTCTGAGTCCGGCATCGTCTCGCGCAAGCTGTCGACATTCCTCGGTCGGGCGGACGAGATGGTCAAGCTGCGCGGCACCAATGTCTATCCGCTCGCATGCCAGAATGCCATTACCAAGGACGATCATACGTCTGGCGAGTATATTTGCGTGGTCCATTATGTGGGCGAAGGGCTGGCCCGCCGTGAAGAAATGATCGTGCGGATCGAAAGGAAGTCGCGGGACGTTGATTCAGTGGCCCTCGAGGCCGCGATGCGCCAGGCTCTCTATAAGGATCTCGGAGTAAAGGTGGACGTGGAGATTGTCGATCCTGGGGCTCTGGCGGAATTCACGCGTTTGGGTAAGGACAAGGTGCGCCGGCTGCTCGACCTGAGGCATTAAAGAGTGGTTGTCGGCTCGATCATCCAATCCATATTGATGTGCGGATCGTTACATTATGATCCAGGGACGTCGCCAAACTCCAACCGCATCGCCGTCACTGAGAACCAGTCATCTGCATTTTTGAGGGCCGAGACCGCAAACAGGCAACCGATCGATGACGTTCACGAAGGTTTCAACTTCACCAATGCGATGTAGCGCTGGCTGTCATTCGTGCCGTAGAGATAGCTGACCGATACCAGCCTCGATCGCACCTGCTTGCCAGCTGGCCGCATCCTCCGTTAAGGGATCAAGATATGGCGCAAGTGAATTCGACGTTACGTGGTGGCTGCGTATTGGGCCTGCGTATCTACGAGCAAATCCATCGGGCGTCGCAGGCTGAGTTGGCAGCCCTTTCCAGTGCCAGCAGCAGCGACGTGTCCGACGTCACGCGCGGCAGGGGCGTTGTCGATGGGGGCATTCATGCCTTGTACACCCCGATGGGCCGCATCTTCGGTTCGGCGATCACCGTCGATCTGACACCGGGCGACGGGCTGCTGCTGCGCGCCGCTATTTCAGTCGCCAAGCCTGGCGATGTCATTGTCGCCAATGCGCATGGAGAGACGTCCCGTGCCGTGCTCGGCGGCGTCATCGCCATGCACATGGTAAAGCGTGGCGTTTCGGGGTTGGTCGTTGACGGCGTGATCCGCGACGTCGGCGAGTTTCGCCAACTCGGCCTGCCGGTCATGGCGCGCGGCTTCACGCCCCGATCCGGCAGCACCGCATCCGGTTTCGGGGAGGTCAATGTGCCGGTCGCCTGCGGTGGCGCGGTGGTGTGCCCAGGGGACGTCGTCATCGGCGATGCCGAGGGGCTGGTCGTCGTTCCTCGTCATTGGGTCGGCGAAATTGCCCTAGCCATAGGCGCCGCCGGTCATCCGGAATTTTCGCCCGAAACCATCAGTCGGCGCCTTGAGGAATTGCCACCCGACACGCCGGTTCTCGGCATGGATTCGGTGCACAGGGCTGTGGCCGAGCGCAACGGCGTGATTATCGACGGCGCCTTTGACGATGCGCCAGGCCCCTGTGCCGGACAGCGCGTTCGATGACCACCTCGGATACGGGTCGCAGGAACGAGCAGTCGGACCCGGCGGTGCAAGCGGCGCACCTTGCTGCACGTCCGCAGTGGCTGACACTCGGCAGGGAGGCTGTTGTCGAGCCCGATCTTCCTGTCATCGACGCACATCACCATTTGTGGGATCCACCGGAAAGGCGCTACCTCTTGGATGAACTGCTCGCCGACACGGACACGGGCCATGCCGTCGCCGCTACGGTGTTCGTCGAGTGCGGTGCCATGTACAGGGCGTCTGGGCCGGAAGCGTTTCGTCGTGTCGGCGAAGTCGAATTCGCCACCGCCATCGCTGTCCAATGTGAAAAGAGACGCCACGGCGACACGCGCGCCTGCGCGGCGATTGTCGGCTCGATCGACTACACGCTCGGCCATTGGGTCGAGCCGGTGCTGGAGGCTCAACTGGCTGCCTCGGGCAGCCGGTTGAAGGGCGTGCGCGGTCGAACCGCATGGGACGCTTCACCCGATGTTAACATCCTGGCGACGCCAGCGGGGATAATGACGAGGGCCGAAACTCGTGACGCGATCGCATGTGTGGGAAGGTTGGGTCTCTCAGTCGACGTCTGGTCGTTCTATCATCAGATGGACGAGGCTGCAGCCTTGGCGCGCGCATTTCCTTCGGTGCGCTTCGTCATAAATCACACGGCGGGTCCGCTTGGGGTAGGGCCGTATTACGGCCGGCGTGATGAGTTGTTTCCGGCTTGGGCCGCGAAGGTCGCGGAACTGGCCAGCGTGCCGAACGTCGTCGTGAAACTGGGTGGCCTCGCAATGCGCTATGCCGGCTTCGAGTTCGATCGCAGACCGCGCCCGCCATCCTCCGACGAATTGGTGCGGGCCTGGCGTCCTTACGTCGAAACCAGCATTCAGGCTTTCGGGCCAGATAGATGCATGTTCGAAAGCAATTTTCCGGTCGACAAGTCCATGGTCGGCTATGTGGTATTGTGGAACGCCTTCAAGAAGCTATGCGCGGGTTACGGCAAGGAGGAACGACGGTTCCTGTTGTCCGGCACGGCTGCACAGGTCTATGGCATCGCCGCAGGCTGAGACATTTCCACCGAGGCGATGCCCGATGGTATCGAGGTCAAGCGCGATGCTTCGGCCCGGATCATGGCGCAGAGGGTCTCTGCGGCCAAGGTTAGCGTCCGCCGCTTGAGGCGCACCATCATCAGGCTGGTTTCGACCTTCAGCCCGTCGATCGGCAAGCTCCGCAGCTCGCCGTTGCGAAGTTCCTGCGAAATGGCCGATTGCGGCAATACAGTGTAGCCGAACCCGCGTATCACCAGCTCTTTGATCACCGAGAGTGAATCGATCTCCGCGCGAATGGTCGGCTTCAGATCGTACTCCTGGAGAGCGCGTTCCAGCCGGCGGCGCCATCCGTAGGAGGTCGTGGTCAGCACCAGCGGCAGGGTTGCGAGTTCCGACACGGAGAGATGCCCGGGAAGGGCGGTCCGGTTCGATCCGACGAGATGCAACTGGTCGACCAGCAGCAATTCGGGCTCGACCGTTGGAAGGGTGGGCGGGTCGAACACCACTCCCAGGTCGATCTCTTCCGTCAGCAGCCAACCATGGATGACGTTGATTGTCTCCTCGCGCATTGTCAGACGGACCTGAGGATGTTCGGCGCGAAATCGCTCGATGACGGGCGGCGCCAGCGTCCGGGCGATGGACGGTGGCGCGGCGAACATGATGTGCCCCGATGGAAACCGTGTGTGCGAGAAGGCATCGGCCTTGAGGTCGTTGGCCTCCTGCAGGACCCGATGTGCATGGGCGAGCACCGAACGCCCCGCTTCCGTGAGGGTCACGCCGCGGCTGTGGCGGTCAAGCAAACTGACGCCTAGCTCTGCCTCGAGCGTGCCGACATGATAGCTCAGTGCCGATTGCGCGATATGGATCTCGGCAGCGGCGCGGGTGAAACTGGCCAGTTCGGCGACCCTCACAAAGTATCTCAGTTGCTTCAGGTCCAAGGCGTTTCTCCCGAGCTGCGACCAGAGATATCAAAAATCGAGATGGTACGCCACGAAACTCTCTATTGGATAGGCTGGCGCTGGGGCGTGTAGGGTGCCGCCATCTAAAATCTATGGAGAGAGCGCATATGTTCCAGGGTAACGCTTCGGCGTGGCAGTGGCTTTGGGCGTCCGCCAAGGAAGCGAGCGCCGTATGAGCAATATGGAAGGAAGGAAACAGGACTTCGTCGTCAGCCATTACGACGAAGCGGAATTCAGACCGACCAGTGAGCGTGCCTATCTGCTTAAACGCGATCTCGGGGTACTCAAGGCCACCAACGGCATGGCCATCGCGCATGTCGTGCGCGCCGCGCGACCGTGCGAACCCGACACCTTGCCCGGAGCACACCGGCATCACGCCGATTTCCAGTTCTTCTATGTGCTCAACGGATGGCAACGCATGAGCATCGAGGGCCAGGGGGAAGTCACTGTACATCGCAACGACAGCTGGCTTCAGCCGCCATCGATCGAGCATGAAGTCCTCGACTATTCCGACGATCTTGAAGTGTTGTGCATCAGCATGCCCGGGCAGTTCGAAACAGTCGAAACCTGATTGCAGCGGCGCGGGAGGAGCGCCGTCGCCATCAAACCAGAAGACTATCGGGGAGGAAGATCATGAGGAAATTGTCATCGGGGCTCGCCGGCCTGCTGATGAGCACGTCGATGCCAGCCGCCGCCGCGATGAGCAGCGACGTCATCAAACTGGGCGTCCTGACCGACTTCAGCAGCGTCTATGCCGACAATTCCGGACAAAGCAGCGTGGAAGCGGTCAAGATGGCCGTCGAAGAATTCGGTGGCACCATCAACGGGGTGCCGATCGAGATCGTCAGTGCCGATTTTCAGAACAAGCCTGACGTTTCGATGACGATCGCGCGTCGCTGGATCGACCAGGAGAAGGTCGATGTCATTGTCGATGCGCCCAACTCGGCGATTGCGATCGCCATGGCGGCGCTGGCGCGCGATACGGACAGGGTCTACCTAAGTGGAGCAGTCAGCTCCGACATCACCGGCAAGGATTGCACGCCCAATAGCGTCCAGTTCGCCCCCGACACATATTCTTTCGCGGCCGTCGCCGTCCGTCCCCTGATCGAGCGTGGACTGAAGAACTGGTTCGCATTGACCGTCGACTACGCGCTCGGCCACTCGATGGAACGTGACGCCGCAGCCATCGCCAAGACCAACGGTGCAAACTGGATCGGAGCGATCCGTTTCCCGTTCAATACCGCAGACTTCTCATCCTTCCTGCTTCAAGCTGGAGGCTCGGGCGCCGACACGCTGGCCTTTGCCACCGGCGGACTGGATCTCCAGAATGCCGTCCGCCAGGCGGTTGAATTCGGGCTGAACGACCAGATGAAGCTTGTCGGGCTCAGCGTCGAACTGCTCGACGCCTACAAGATCGGAACCAAGGTCCTGGGCGGTCTTTATCTCACTGAAGCCTGGTATTGGGATCAGAGCGACGAAACCCGTGCCTTCGCCGATCGTTTCATGAAGGCTCGCGGGAAGATGCCCTCGCGCGTGCAAGTCGCCACCTATTCGATGACCAGACACTATCTGGAAGCCGTCCAGGCACTTGGCTCGGACGAAAGCGGAGCTGCGGTCGTTGCCAAGATGAAGGAACTGCCGGTCAACGACGTCTATGCCAAGGACGGCAAGCTGCGCCAGGACGGCCGCCTGATCAAGGAAATGTATCTGGCGCAGGTCAAGACGCCTGAGGAATCCGAGGGCGAGTGGGATCTTTATAAGATCGTCGCCGCCGTGCCGGGAGATCTGGCATTCCGACCGGTCGCCGAAAGCGAATGTCCGCTCCTCAAATAGTCGTGACGATCGGCAACCGGCGACTGTCACAGGGCAGGGCTCAGCGACAAAGAGGTCACATTGGAACGGTTGGAAAACAAGGTAGCGTTGATCACCGGGGCCGGGAGCGGCATAGGCCGTCAAACGGCAGAGCTGTTCTCCCGGGAAGGCGCCGCGGTCGTCGTGGCCGAAATCGATGTCGAGGCCGGCCGAGAGACGGCTCGCCACGTTGCCGCGCAGGGTGGCCGGGCAACCTTCGTGGAAACCGATGTTACGGATCCCGAAAGCGTTCGTATGGCGGTCGCCACGGCGGTCGCGGAATTCGGACGCCTCGACGTGCTCTACAACAATGTCGGAGGCACCAGTCCGAAGGACGGTCCGGTCACCGCAGTCGATCTCGACGTTTTCTGGCACGCCATCAACCGCGATCTTTATGGCACCTTCCTCACCTGCCGTTTCGGAATACCCGAGTTGATCAAGGCCGGCGGAGGTTCGGTCATCAACACGACATCTCTCGTCGCATTGATGGGTAAGCCGGCGCCGGCCACCGACTGCTATGTCTCCGCCAAGGGCGCTATCGTCTCGCTAACGCGATCGATGGCGGTGCATTATGCGCCGCACGGGATCCGCGTGAATGCCCTAGCGCCCGGCATCACCCGCACCGAACGGCTGGTCAGGCGCATCGATGAGGGGGCAATCCCGGCGGTCCTGGGCGACCGCCATCTGCTCGGCTTCCTCGAGCCGCTCGACGTGGCCCATGCAGCGTTGTTTCTTGCCTGCGAGGAGTCGCGGATGATCACCGGCCATATCCTGCCGGTCGACAGCGGCGTCACCATGTCATGAACGTCTCGTCCACGCCGTCTGGCGGCAAGCGGTCCGCCGGATCTATCGCCGCGGACGTGAACCTGCTCGAGGCGCATGCGCTGACCAAGGAGTTCAGGGGTTTCATCGCCGTCAGCGGGATCGATCTCACGATCAAGGCCGGCACTATCCATGCGTTGATCGGGCCGAACGGAGCCGGCAAGACCACGGTCTTCAACCTGCTGACCAAATTCATCGAGCCGAGCGGCGGCACCATCCTGTTCAAGGGCGAAGACGTCACGCGGCAAAAGCCCTACGCGATCGCTCGCAAAGGCATCGCACGTTCGTTTCAGATATCGGCGATCTTTCCGCATCTGAGCGTTCGCGAAAATGTTCGGATTGCCTTGCAGCGTCCACTGGGCACGCACTTCCAGTTCTGGCGCCCGAAAACTTCGCTCGCACGGCTGGACGAGCGAGCGGACGAATTGCTGGAGCGGGTCAATCTTACCGGCATGGCGGACCGTCTCGCGGGGGAATTGTCCTATGGCCGCAAGCGCATTCTCGAGCTCGCCACGACACTGGCGCTCGATCCAGCATTGCTGCTGCTCGACGAACCCATGGCGGGCCTCGGTCGCGAGGATGTCGACCGTATCTCGGCACTCGTGAAGCAGGTCTCACATGGCCGCACTACGCTGCTGGTCGAGCACAATCTGTCGGTCGTCGAAAAGCTCTCCGACACGATCACGGTGCTGGCGCGCGGTAAGGTCATCGCCGAGGGCACCTATCGTCATGTCGCCACGCAGCCCGCTGTCATCGAGGCCTACCTCGGAGGCGATGATGACTGATACAACTCCGTCGGCACTCGACATACGCGATCTGGAGGCCTGGTACGGTGAGAGCCACGTCCTTCACGGCATGACCTTCCGCGTCGCGCGGGGCGAGGTCGCCACACTGGTGGGGCGCAACGGTGCCGGCAAGACCACGACGCTACGCGCCATCATGGGCATGCTGGACAAGGTGAGGGGCAGGATCGAACATGGCGGGAGGGATCTGCTCGCCTTGCGTTCCAACCAGATCGCCAGGCGTGGTATCGGCTACTGCCCCGAGGAACGCGGTATTTTCGCTTCTCTCTCGGTTGAAGAGAACCTGATGCTCCCTGTCAAAGTATCGAGCAACGGGATGGCCGTGGCCGAGCTGTTCACTCTTTTCCCGAACCTCGCCGAACGGCGCCACGCCCAGGCCAGTAAGCTGTCCGGTGGCGAGCAGCAGATGCTGGCGATCGCTCGTATCCTGCGCACTGGCGCCAAGCTGTTGCTGCTTGACGAGCCGACGGAGGGCCTGGCCCCGGCAATCGTTCAACAGATTTCGCGGATGTTCAGATTGCTGCGCGAGCGCGACTACACGATCCTGCTCGTCGAACAGAACGTTCGCTTCGCTTCGAAACTGGCTGATCGCCACTACGTGGTCGAGCACGGCAAAGTCATCGACATGTTGTCGAACAGTGAACTGACCACCCGGCGTGGCCAGATCGAAACCTATTTGGGTGTATGAAATATGGAGCTCGGTATTTCCACCTCGCTTCTGGTTGGGCAGGTCCTGATCGGACTGATCAACGGCGCGTTCTATGCGACCTTGTCGCTGGGCGTCGCCGTCATCTTCGGCCTGTTGCGCATAGCCAATTTCGTGCACGGCGCCCAATACATGCTGGGCGCGTTCGGTGCGTGGTTCCTTCTCAATCTACCGGCTTTGTTTCCCGGGTTGGGGCTGCCTTCGATCGGCTATGGCTGGGCGCTCCTGATCGTGCCGCTTCTCGTCGGCTCGAGCGGCATGGTCCTCGAGCGCTTGTTCATCCGACGCACTTATCGGCTCGACCACGCATACGGGCTGTTGCTCACCGTTGGCCTCGCTCTGGTCATCGAAGGTCTGTTCCGGATCATGTTCGGTTCGACCGGTGCATCTTACGAGACGCCGGCATTTCTGAGCGGCGGCATGCGGCTCGGCTTCGTGTATCTCCCCTTCTACCGGCTGTGGGTCATCGGGGCATCCCTCGTCATCTGCGTCGGGACCTGGCTGTTGATCGAGCGCACCCGGCTGGGCGCACATCTGCGCGCGGCAACGGAGAACCCGGTACTGGTCCAGGCCTTCGGCATCGACGTACCCCGATTGCTGACATTGACCTATGGTTTCGGCGTAGCGCTTGCAGGGCTGGCCGGTGTGCTGGCGGTTCCCATCTACCAGTTCAATCCACAGATGGGGCAAAACATAATCGTCGTGATCTTCGCGATCGTGGTGATTGGCGGCATGGGTTCGATCCTCGGTGCGATCGTCAGCGGTTTCATGCTCGGTGTGATCGAGGGGTTGACGAAGACCTTCTATCCCGAAGCGTCCGCCACCACGATTTTCGTCATCATGGCGCTGGTGCTGCTGCTGCGGCCTGCCGGGTTGTTCGGCAAGGATGCCGGTGTCGTCCATGCGGGCGCAGGTGCGGTCTCGATTGGTTTGCACCACTCCGTCGCCTGTTGGGGCATGGGCCGTTTTCTTGCACTGTTGGCACTGGCGGGTATCGTGGCGCCGTTCGTTGTCTATCCGCTGTTCTTGATGAAGCTGTTGTGCTTCGCGTTGCTGGCCTGCGCCTATAACCTGCTGTTCGGCTTCGTCGGCCTGCTCGGCTTTGGCCATGCCGCGTTCTTCGGTTCGGCTGCCTATGTGACCGCATACGCCGCCAAGGAATGGGGGCTGTCGCCCGAACTCGCGATCCTGGCGGGAATGGGCGCTGCCACGATGCTCGGCGCCGTTATAGGCGTCCTGGCGATAAGACGTCAGGGACTGTACTTCGCAATGATCACGCTCGCGCTTGCGCAGATCGTCTATTTCTACGCGGTTCAAGCCCCTTGGACGAATGGTGAGGATGGGATTCAGGCTGTGCCGCGCGGCAAGCTGTTCGGCATGTTCGACCTCGCCAGCACGCCGGTTCTCTACGCTTTCGTGCTGGCGATCTTTCTCATGGGTTTCGCCGTCATCCATCGCACGATCAACTCGCCTTTCGGTGAGATACTGAAGGCGATCCGCGAGAACGAGGCGCGGGTGATCTCATTGGGCTACAATACCAGTCAATTCAAACTGCTCGCCTTCATCATCTCTGCCGCGATCTCCGGCCTGGCTGGCGGTACCAAGGCGATCGTCTTCCAAATGGCGACCCTGGTGGACGTATCGTGGACGACGTCGGGCGACGTTCTGCTGATGGTGCTGATCGGGGGTATCGGTACGCTGTTGGGGCCAATCCTAGGCGCTGCTGCGCTGGTGACGATCCAGGACTATCTGGCGTCCTATGGAAGCTGGGTGCACGTCATCCAGGGCGCGATCTTCGTCCTGTGCATCTTGTTCTTGCGTTCAGGCATCGCCGGCGCGTTGGCAGGTCTGTGGCGAAAGCTGCAGAGGTTCAGTGCTCTTGCTGCCCGTCCACCCAATGCCGGCAAGGCGGCAAAGGCAGCGCCTGTCGCGAATGGCACGGCCAGCGAATAGGAGAATGCTTGTGACCACGCCGCAGGATATCGTCGAGACCCACGCCCATTTCATGGAACCGGGGCGCTTCCATTATCCCTGGCTGGCGCGAAGACCCGATGTCGATCGCCGCTTCACCGATGTCGACTACCGTATCCAGATCGGCGACGCGAAGGTCGCGAAGGTCATACTGATCGAGGCGGCAGCACGCGACGACCAGGCCTTCGACGAAGCTCTATGGCTCGCGTCCTTCGCGACCGGCCTGCCTGAGATCGCCGGCATCGTCGCCCAGGCCAGGATCGAACGTGGCGCCGCGGTTGCCGAAGAGTTGGATCGCTTGGCCCAGATAGATTTGATCCGGGGTATTCGTCGTGTGGTGCGGGCACCCTTCCAGAGCGATCCCGACTTCTGCGTCCGCCCGGCATTCATCGAAGGTATCCAGCTGCTGAGGCATTATGACTGGTGCTTCGACATCGCTTGCGGCCCGGCGGACCTTTCGAATGTTATCACGCTGGCCGACAGATGTTCCGATATCCCGTTGGTGATCAATCACATGGCCAATCCCCCGCTCGAAGACGAGGCGCATGCACTGTGGAAGCGGTCGATGCGGGCCTTGGCAGAGCGCGATCATGTCGTCTGCAAGGTTTCGGGCCTGCCGGTTCATCTCCCGGCAGGCTGGGACACCGAGACCGTGTCGCCCATCGTCGAGGTTCTGGCCCAGGCATTTGGCCCGCGCCGTATCCTGTTCGGCAGTGACACGCCTGTACAGATCTCCGGCGGCGGATTCCTGCGATGGTACGAGACGATGGTGACGATTTTCGCGGCGGCCAGCGAAGACGAACGCCAACTATTCTTCGGCGGCAATGCAACGCGCATCTACCGGCTCTGACGGCGCCAGCCCGGAAGCTGCATGCCGAACCGTCGGCGAAGCGGCGCTGACGCCACCGCCAACAGCGAGTTCGGCTCAGCCATTCGTGCCGAACTCGTCCCGCCGCGGGCGAACCTGATCCCTTGGGTTTTCCGCGGCGCGACACCTCTTTGATGACGGCGCTCGCACCGATAATTAGAAGCCAGCAGCGTTCGCTCACCCATCTTTTGATGCCGTTGCGAGCTTCTGCCTGTCTCCGGTCGATCGCTGCAAAGGCGTCAGTCCCAGCCAAGCTGCGAAGTTACGGCCCTTTATAAATGTCTCGGCGGCGGGAGCCATCATATGGCGCAACAACGGTAACGGCGAATACCAGCGATTGGCTGATCGGTCGCTTGCCGATCTTG
Source organism: Aquamicrobium sp. LC103 (assembly GCF_001014615.2). Taxonomy (GTDB): domain Bacteria; phylum Pseudomonadota; class Alphaproteobacteria; order Rhizobiales; family Rhizobiaceae; genus LBCQ02. The sequence continues at coordinate 147,482 of NZ_LBCQ02000009.1, read as the reverse complement.
TTGAATATGAACCGCTGCGCGTTCCGGAAATCGAAGATGTGACCGGCCAGGTCTTCAAGCTTATCGGCGGCAAGATCCGGGTTGCGTTGGCTGGAACGATGGACCTGAATTTGACAAAGGCAGCCGCTGGGGAACTGCTGAGTTCGGCGACCGATCAAGGAATTCGTTGTCGCGCGTCCGGCGCCCAAACCGGTCTACAGCTCATAGTATCGGCGCGATCGCCGAGCGACCGGGAGCCGCCCATTCTGTGCGCGGAGACAGATAAACATCCATCCGGTTAAGTGCCCTGGAAGATGTTCTCACGCAAAAGGTTCTTCTGCACCTTGCCCTGCGCGCTCGTGGGCAGGAAGGAGCGGATCTCGACACTGCGCGGGCACTTGTAGTTGGCCATGTTGACGCGTGACCAGTCGATGATCTCCTTCTCGGTCGCACTGGTGCCCGGCCGCAAGACGATATAGGCCTTGCCGACCTCGCCCAGCCGTTCGTCGGGTACGCCGATGACCGCAGCGATCCCGATGGCAGGATGTTCACTGAGGATGCGCTCGATCTCGGCCGGATAGCAGTTGAAGCCTCCGGTGATGTACATATCCTTGAGCCGATCCTCGATGCGCAGGTTGCCGTCGACATCGATGTAGCCGATATCGCCGGTGTGCAGCCAGCCCTGGGCATCGATGGTCTTTGCCGTCGCCTCGGGGTCGTTGAAATAGCCCTTCATGACAATATAGCCGCGGACGACCACTTCGCCCGGCTTGCCCTCAGACAAGAAGCGGCCGCCGCCGTCCATGATGCGGACAGCGACCCCTGGTGAAGGCTTTCCCGCGGTGTTGGCGATGACTTCATCGGGATCGTCGGACCGACACATGGTGCCGTAGCCGCCGCATTCGGTCAGGCCATAGCCCGTTACCACCCCCGGCACTTTGAGGTCGGATCGAATGCGGCGGACCAGGATAGGCGGAATGGTGGTGCTTCCCGTTATCGCCAGGCGCAAGCTGGTGATGTCGAAGCTTTCCAGTTGCGGATGCTGGAGCATGGCCTGGAAAATCGTGGGCGGGCCTGGGATGACACTGATCTTCGCTGCTGCGACGCGCTCGAGGATTCTGCCGCTGTCGAAGGCGAGATGGGGCACGAAGACTGCCCCTCGCATGAGGGCCGCCATGGCCCCGGCACGATAACCGAAGACATGAAAGAGAGGCGGAATGACGAGGATGCGATCGTGTTGTCGAATGCCGACGCGCGTCGCCCAGGCGTCGATCGCCCTGAGGCATTGGCGATGGGCATACATCACCCCCTTCGGATAGCCCGTAGTACCCGAGGTGAAGAGGATGTCGCACAGATCGTCAGGCCCCACCGAGGCCTCGCGCGCAGCCAGTTGCGCATCGCTGATGGCGTCGCCGGCAGCGACGAAACCGTCCCAGTCGCGATCGCCATTGCGGGGATCGCCGATGACGACCACCTCGCGCAGCAGTGCGCGCGTCTGCGGCCGCAGTTGATCGGGATAATAGGTTCCCAGGAAGTCACCGACCGAAAACAGGACCGAAGTGCCGCTTCGCTCGACGAGGTCGGCCATCTCGGCGCCCTTGAAGCGGGTGCTAGCCGGGATCAGAACAGCGCCGGCACTGACCAGGCCAAGCGCCGTCGCAAACCATTTCCAGCTGTTGGGCGCCCAGATCATGACGCGGTCGCCCTTCTGGATGCCAGCGGCGATCATCGCCTTGGTGACACGCCTGCGAATGGCATCGAGCTCGATGAAATTCAGCGAGATGCCGTCCTCGACAGCCGTGTACGTGCCATAGACCTCGGCCGCACGCGCGCAAAGCGCAGGTATCGTCGTGAAATCCCAATCGGCGTCTTCGATGATCATTTGGCTGCCTCATGCACGATAGAAGCCCCAGCCGCCTCGATTGGGCGACCGGTTGCGGTTGAAAAATCCTCTGAAGATCAGTGGGCGATCACAGCTCGAAAGCTCGTAAAAGGGTCGTCACGAACAACGAAGTCGCGAAGAAAACCAGCACGGCAGCACCGACCCGCGCAAACAGGTGCGACGAGGCAAAGCGTTGGAACCGTTGGGCGATACCCGCCCCGATCATAGTCCAGATGAATCCCATCGCGAGGATCAGCAGCGACAGCCAAAGCAAATAGGGGAGTGCCGCAAAGAAATCGCCTTGGCGCAGATGCGGCATGATCGTCAATGCAAACAGCAGCGCCTTGGGATTGGACAAGGTCACGACGAAAACGTCTCTGGCCCGCGACGAAACGCGGGTCTGCCGTCCGGCATTCCATGTCCAAAGTTTGCGGGCCGAAAAGAGGAGAGCGGCTGAGGCGGCAATAGCTGCCACGGATGATGCCGAATGAACGTAGCGAGAGGCGATCGCAAGCCCGAGTGCCCAACCGGTGATGCCCACGAGATAGCCCGTGACCTCGGCTGGCAAAAACCGACTTGCCATTCTCCAGCCGAGAAGCGCGCCATTCGTAGCGATCAGCGTGTTGGTCGGGCCTGGAACGAAGAGCAGTGCTATTGCCGCCGCTGAAAATGCAAGCCAGTTTTCCATCGTCCAATCTCGCGAATCCAGCGGACATTACGGGGTTGCTCTGGTCGTGGGCCGGGCACAAGGCCGGCCCACGACCTTCTTGTCAGGCGGCCGTCTGAGCCAGCATGACGTCAGGCTGGGTCACTACATAGAGCCCGTCGATGGCAGCATTCGCCTGCAGGAACTGCAGGCCATTGAGAGCATCCATGAACTGCATGTTCTCACGCTTGGTCTCATCACCGAACTGTCCGGCGTTACGGCGCATGTCGACGCCCTGCCGGATTTTCTCGGCCACTTTCTTGGCGACGATCTCGCCATACTGACCATCCCTGAATTCACTGTAGTCAGCACCACCCGACACGATGCTGACAAAGGCCTTCTTCATGTCCTGGTCGGTATAGTCCTTCGAGGTAAGCCGCTGGGCTTCCCAGAAATACCCGGCCTGCCCCCGGTTGAGGTCATAGAAGGACGAGACCATCATCAGGAAGCGCAGATAGGCTTGCCGATAGCTCGTCTCAAAGAAGTTGACCGCGCGCGCTTCGTCGACTTTGCCCTTGAGGATGCTGGCGAGCGAGGCTCCCGCAACCAGACCTGACACCATGGCAAGATGCACGCCGCTGGACAGCAACGGATCGAGGAAACAGGCAGCGTCCCCGCACATGAAATAGCCCGGACCGGTGAAACGCTCCGACGTGTAGGAGTAGTCTGTCTCCATCTTGATGTCGGTGCGCTTGGCATCCTTCAGGATGATGCGGGCTTCGTCATTGTCGGCAAGCAGTTGGTCGTAGACCTGCTCGGCATCTCGTCCTGCTTCACGCTCCTTGCGCAGTTGGTCACGGGTTATGACCGTGCCGACGCTGACGGTGCCGTCATTGAGCGGGATGAACCAGATCCAACCTGCCTCGACTGAGATGATACGGGTCGATCCAGCGGGGAGGGCATCATAATTGAGGTTCGTTCCCGTCCAGTAAGACCATGTGGCGACGTTCTTGAAGACGTTGTGGAAATGCCGGTCCTTGGCATATTCGTTGGCGATCACGCCGCTTCGTCCCGAACAATCAACGAGGTATTTGAAGGCAATGTCGCCCTTGGTTTCCGAGGTGCGATCGAGGTAGCTTGCCGAGACCGCACGACCGTTCTCGAAGTGGATGCTGCTGACCTTGACATTCTGGTGGACGGCGGCGCCATTCTCCGCCGCATGGTCGAGCAGCAACTTGTCGAATTCCGATCGCTTGACCTGATATGAGTGCTTTGGTGCTCCTTCGATCTCGTCGAAGCGAAACGACCATTTCTCGTTGCCCCAGTTGAAGTAACCGCCGGGCTTTTCGACAAACCCATGTCTCTTCATCTTCTCGCTTGCGCCGATGGCGTCCAGCATGGGCATCAGCGATGCAAGAAGGGATTCGCCAATGTGGTATCTGGGGAAGACGTCCCTCTCCAAAACCGTCGTCTTGATTCCTTGTCGTGCGAGAATTGTCGAGACGGTTGAGCCAGCTGGCCCGCCGCCGATGACAAGCACGTCCGTTGTCTTTGAAATCATCAAGGTCTCCTATGCGATTGACGAGGCCAGATGTGGATATGGGCAGGTACAAATAGTCTCCTGATCGACCTCGATTTGTATGGATGCCCTTGATCAAAATGATGATTTACAGCTTAACTGCATCGTCTACTTGGACGATATATTAAAATTACGTAGAAATTACCAATTAAAGTAAAATAAATACCTTTCCGATCCGATTGAGATCGGATAAAAATAAGAAAATTATTAATTTACTAGTTCAATCTCTCTATAATCGTTACATTCGACTGCCCTCCGCCCTCGCACATTGTTTGCAGGGCGAACTTACCGTTGCGTCGTTCCAGTTCGTTCAGCATCGACGTCATGATGCGTGCTCCGGTCGCGCCAAGCGGATGGCCAAGTGCTATCGCGCCGCCATTGACATTGACCTTGTCATGCGTGACGCCGAGCTCGCGCATCCAGGCCATCGGAATGGATGCGAAGGCCTCGTTGCATTCGAACAGATCAATGTCATCTATGCGCAAGCCGGTCCTGGCGAGGGCACGCCTCGTGGCGGGAATGGGTGCAGTCAGCATCCATACGGGATCGGCGCCGAGAACCGACATGTGATGGATACGGGCACGGGGCCTTAGCCCGTGGTCCTTCACTGCCTGTTCGGAAGCGATCAGTATGGATGCTGCTGCGTCTGTGTTCTGGCTGGCGACTCCGGCATGTATCCGGCCTCCCGGACGCAAGGGCTTCAGCGCGGCCATCTTTTCCAGGCTGGTGTCACGCCGAGGTGCTTCATCGACCAGGAAATCTCCGACAGGAACGATCTCAGATTGGTAGAGATTACGATCGATGGCATCGATGGCTCGCCGGTGGCTCTCAAGGGCGAAGACCTCCATGTCCTCGCGACTACAATCCCATCTTTGCGCGATCATCTCGGCGGCCCTGAATTGACTGACCTCCTCGCTGCCGTAACGTGCGCTCCAGCCGGACGAACTGGCAAACGGGTCAGAAAAGCCGAACTGCGTCCCGACCGACATCGCAGCCCCCATCGGGATCAGGTTCAGATTCTGGACCCCGCCCGCAACCACTAGATCCTGGGTTCCACTCATCACAGCCTGCGCCGCGAAATGGATGGCCTGCTGCGACGAACCGCACTGTCTGTCCACGGTCACGCCGGGCACTTGGTCTGGAAATCCGGCGACGAGCCAGCATGTGCGGGCAATGTCGCCGGCCTGGGGCCCGAGTGTTTCGGTGCAGCCGAAAATCACATCGTCGACGCTCGCCGGATCGATACCGGTGCGCTTGATCAGTTCTTTGATGGGATAAGCGCCTAGGTCGGCCGGATGGACCTGGGACAACGCGCCTTTCTTGCGCCCGACTGGCGTGCGGACGGCGTCAATGATGTAGGCTTCAGGCATCTTACGGCAGGTCCTGTGGATCAAGTTGCGCGAAGGCTATCGCGAAGATTGATCCCTCACTATTCCTATAATTGTCATATCGGTTCATCGTTTTCTGAATAGCGGTGCGGCATGGATCTCAGACTTCTGGAATATTTTCTTCGCGTTGCCGAATTCGGCAGCATGAACCGCGCGGCAGCGGATCTGAACCTTTCCCAACCTTCGCTGTCGCGAAAGATTGCGCTGCTCGAGGAAGAAATCGGCGCGCCTCTGTTCTCACGCGACACCACCGGCACAAAACTGACGGAAGCCGGCCTGCTGCTCGCGGGACGGGCGCCGCAGCTGCTGCGCGAGGTCATGCTCGTGAAGGAGGAGATTGCCCAAGAGCGCTCTACCTCGGTATCTCTGGCGCTGCCGTCGTCGCTCAATCGCCTGCTGGCCATTCCATTCCTTGAGAAAGTCGCTCGCGAGCATCCGCTCTACACTTTGAGGGTCACCGAGATCGTATCCAACGCGCTGGAAGTGTGGATGCAGAGGCGCACTCTGGACGTGGCCATCACGGCGTTGCAGCCAAGAACGCAGCGTTTCACCATGACACCGCTCATACGCGAGCCGATGATGCTGGTGGGTGCGGCGAACAAAGACCTTGATCTTGCGGGCCTGGTGTCGCCAGATTTCGTGGCCCGCCACAAGCTGGTGCTGCCGGAAACAGGCAATCCGATCCGACGCTATCTCGAGCAGAAACTTGGCGCTGGAAACCTGTCGATCAGCACCGTGGTCGAGGTCGAATCCGTGGCCCTTTGCTACGAGCTTGCCCGCGCCGGCGTTGGCTACACGATGCTGCCCTACTCATCCATCTACGAACACAGGCGCGACGACGAAGTTTCCATGGCTGCCATCCAGGGGTTCGAGGTCACATGGGCGCTGGCGGTCAACCGCTATCGCGTCCACTCCGCAGCCGTCAGCCAGGTTGCCGAAGACCTACTGGTCTTTGCCAGGGAAAGGGCAGCGGACGAGCGCTGGAAATTCGCCGAAACGATCTAAGGACACGTTCGACGAAGACGAAAATTATTCAGCCAGAGACCGGTGCAGCCAGTTCAAAAAGCCAACTCGCATCGTTAGTCCGAACAGACGATGCAGGTGGAAAGTGTCGCTCATCCAATATTGAGCGGGGCCAGTAATCCACTTATGGGAGAGAGTAATGTTGCGTCTTAGCGCGCTAATTACATTTTTTGCATCGGCTCTTGTCACGCAGGCCATGGCAGCAGACTGGCGCATTTTTGCCCAGTTCGATGATGCGCCGGAAGGCCTCATCGGGGATGGAAATGGCAACTTCTATGTCAGCCTGTTCCATTCCGCGGCGATCATGAAGGTTTCCAATGATGGAAAGCCGACCAAGATCGCCGATCTGCGAACGGTGATCGGTGACGCCAAGGGAAGCACCGTGGGAATCGATTGGGATGGCAACGACCATCTCTATGTCGCGTTCTCAGAATACTCCAAGCGGTTCCCGTGGCCGGCAAAAGCCGACCTTGCCGTTGAGGGATGTGGCGATGCCACCGTCACGAAATCCGGTCTCTACAAGGTGACCATTTCGACGGGCCAGGTCGAAGCGGTGGTGACCCGGGCGGATGGATATCCCTTCTGCTTTCCCGACGATCCGGTCGTGGCGCCCGATGGAAATATCTATCTGTCGGATCTCAGCCTCCAGGCGATCTGGAAGATCGACCCCGGTCAGAAAAGCGCAGAGATCTGGTCGAAGGATCCGCTGTTCAGCCCAGGCGATCGTTCGCTCAGTGGATATCCGGTGGGTGTCAACGGCATCGCGCTTGCCGCAGATGGCAAGTCGCTTTTCGGGGTAACCGGCGGCATTCCGATGTTGGTCAAGGTACCCATCAACGACGACGGTACGGCCGGCAAGGCCGAGATGCTGGCATTCGGCTATGACAACATGGATGGCCTGGAAGTCGACGAGAAGGGCAATTTCTACCTGACAGAGACAACGCGCAGCGAGGTCTGGAAAGTAAGCGCCGATGCAAAGAAGCGACAGCAGCTGGGTAACCCCTTGCAAGCACCATTGGGTGCGCCCGCGAGCATAGCCTTCGGCAATGGCGAGATTTGCGTGACGAACCTCAATTTCTTCAAGCATTTGCCGGCAAGCCAGGCCAATTCCATTGCCTGCGCAAAGCTCACGGACCAGCTTTGGTGAGGCGTTCTTCATCACGCGTGGAATGATCCGGCTGGGACTGGCAGGTTCTGAGCCCGCGACACACGAGGCCAGCCGGCGGCGCCGATCCCGACCGGCCTGTTCAAACACGTCACGGCGCTCGGGCGCACATCAATAATCTCGCCGACCCGCATCCGGCGTTACCGGCGCCGGATGCCCGAAGGCTCCGCACAACTTGATCTAATCTCAACAGACGATGGCGCTTGGTCGGGATCGTGAGATGGCGGTGCTTCCCGCCGGAGTGAGCGCCGAATGACACCCATGCCGAAGCCCGCAATGAGCGAGCGCAGAACATCTTGGCTGGCTGCACTTGTCGGCGGGCTGGGGCCGCTGTCACTCGCGCTCTATACGCCGGCGATGCCAGAACTGGGCGAGGCATTCGCGGCCAACGACGCCGCCGTCAAGCTCACCCTTTCGGTGTATTTTGCAGGTTTCGCGGGCGCTCAGCTCGTCAGCGGGCCGCTGGCCGACCGGTTCGGCCGCAAGCCGGTGACGCTGGCCTTCATGGCGCTCTATCTTGCCGGGTCGATCGGCGCAGTCACCACGTTCAACATCGAACTGTTCACGCTGTACCGGTTGATGCAGGGCATCGGCGCGGCGGCAGGGATGGTCGTCGGGCGCGCGATCGTGCGCGATCTGTTTGTCGGCGAAGCTTCCGCGCGCGTGCTCAACCTGTCGGCGATCCTGCTCGGTGTCGGACCCGCCATCGCGCCGGCCATCGGCGGGCTGTCTATGCTGGTCGCCGGCTGGCGTGCACCGCTGATCCTGATGGTGCTGCTGGGCGGCGTCAGCCTGCTTCTGGTCCAGCTTCTGCTGCACGAGACCCGACCGCCGCGCGCCGATGCGGGAGGGATGGGCGGGGTGATGCGCGACTATGCGAGCATCGTCCGTCATCCCTACTATGTCTGGGCGATGCTGACCGTCGCCAGCGCGGTCGCAACCTTCTATGCACAGTCGACGGTGCTATCTTTCATCGTCATCGGCCAATTGGGCTACAGCGCCACCGCGTTCGGCGTGGTGATGTTGTGCGTGTCCGGGGGCTATGTCCTGGGCGCGCTAGGCTTGCGGCTCGCCGCGCCCCGATGGGACGCCTTCAGGCTGGCCCGCTTCGGCGTCGGCGGTCTTATGGTCAGCACCATCGCTCTCGCGCTCTCGCTGACGATCTTCCCGCTGAGCCTTGCCGGCGTCGCGGTGCCCGTGGCCATGATGCTGTTTTCCAACGCCTTCGTGCTTCCGGGGATGCATACGGCCAGCCTTGTTTCCTTCCCCGAAAAGGCAGGGGCGGCATCGGCGCTGACGGGGTTCACCACGATGGGCATGGGACTGCTGGCCTCGGTCGCGATCACGCCCTTCAGCAACCCGGCTGTGGGGTTGGCGACAGTCAATCTTGTCATGGCGGCACTTGCCGCGATCTCTTATCGCCTGTGGTTGAAGCAGCAGGCCAATTCGCCTGACGCCGCATGACCGTGCAGGCTCGCAAGCAGGAGGCAGCGATGGTCTGGAAGCCGGCGATCCTATGCAGTTCGCACACGATCAGCGGAGTGATGCCCGGCGGGCCGGTGCCGGCAAGGCACGGCTTCGAGGCGCGCGCCACGGCATTGAGGCAGGCCGACTATGACGGGCTCTGCCTGCACCTGCGCGACTACCGCGCACTGCGGGCGCAGGGGCATGACGACGCCTTCCTCGTGGCAATTCTGGAACGGCATGGCCTCAGATGCCATTCGGTCGAGTTCCTGCTCGAATGGTTTCTGGAAGGCGAGGCGGGAGCACAGTCGCGCGATGACGAGGCGACCGCATACCGGGCCGCGCAGGCGTTTGGGGCGCACACGCTGAATGTCGGATCGGATTTTGCAGGAAGAGACCTGCCGCGCGAAACGATGCGCGCACGTTTTCGTGAACTGACGGCGCGAGCGATGGATCACGGATTGTCGGTTGCGCTGGAGATCGTGCCGTGGAGTGATGCGCCAGACGTGGATGCCGCGATGGACATGATCGGCGACTGCCCCAATGCAGGGCTGGTGATCGATTGCTGGCATGTGTTTCGTGGCGGAGTGCCGCTCGCCGAGATCGGGCGCATCCCCGGCGACCGCATCCTGGACGTGCAGATCAACGACGCGGACGCGGAAATCCGCGGTTCGCTGGTAGAGGACACGCTGAACCGCAGGGCATGCGGCAAGGGCAGCTTCGACCTCGCGGCCTTCCTGGCCACGGTGGCCTCGACGGGAACGACGGCGCCGCTGAGCGTGGAAATCATTTCGCAGGAACTGGCCGCGATGGACGCGGCCACGGCCGCGAGCTTCTCGATCGCGGGGGTAAGGGAACTCCTCGCACAGAAAAAAGAGGCATAGGCCGGCTGACAGCAATAGTCTGTTCAGCCGATGCAGGCGACCGCCTGCAGAGCCATTGGAACAAAATGGGCGATGGCGGAAGACCGGCCCGCAACCGGGAGGAAGCATGCTTAGCGAGGTATTCATCATCGTCGTGCGGGGCATCGCGATCGGGTCGATATTCGCCCTGATCGCGATGAGTTTCAACGTCACGTTCGGCGCGACCCGCATTCTGAACTTCGCGCAGGGCAACCTGCTCATCATGGGTGGCTTCTTTGCCTTCTTCCTCGCCAACGGCGTGGGGCTGGGGTGGTGGGTCCTCATGCTTCTGGTTGCAGGTGGTCTGATCGCGTTGTTCTCGGCCTTCCAGGGCTGGATCACGCTGATACCGCTGCGCTCTTCGGTCGAGCAGGACTCGTGGATCATCTCCACCGTGGCTGTGTCGGTGATACTGGGCGCGCTCATGCTCATCACCCAGGGGCCTTTCGCCTATTCGGTACAGGGCGTCGTTCCGCCGTTCCGCATCCTCGGCGTCAGGACGCCCGGCGCCTATGCGCTGGCAATCGGGGCGCTGATCTTCTGGTACATCGCGCTGCGGCTGTTCATGACGCGGACCTTCGTCGGCCTTGCGATCAGCGCGCTTTCGCAGGATTTTGACGCGGCCCGTGCCGCCGGGCTTCCGGTCCGTCGTCTCCAACTCGTGTCCTTCGCCATCTCCGGCCTTTTGGTCGGCACGGCAGGCTTTCTCGTCGCACCGGTGATCTCCATCAGTCCCGACGCCGCCCTGCGCTACGTGCTCAACGGGTTCGTGGCCGTCGTGGTAGGCGGACTGGGCAGCAATCTGGGAACTCTCATCGGCGGCCCGCTGGTCGGCGTAGTGATGATGCTGACCGCGTACCAGATCGGCGGTGCCTATCAGGACATGGCTTCTCTGCTGATCCTGGTGACCATCCTGATGATCCGGCCTCAGGGTCTGTTCGGCCGCACTTCGGCAAGGCAGGTGTAACATGAACACGGTGAACACGATGACCGCGCGCGCCGGCATGGCAGTGGAGGAGCGGGCCGTGAAGCCGCGCTTCAACTCCGACCTGCCGCAGCTCTGGATCGGTATCGCGCTGATCGCGATAACGGGCCTGGGGCCGACCCTGATCGGCAATACTTACTGGGTTCACACGTTCCAGCTGGTCAACATCTACATTGCCGCTTCGGTGTTTCAGAACTTCCTGTTCGTGGACGCGGGACAGAAGTCCTTCGGCCAGGGCGTGCTTCTGGGCATCGGCGCGTATGTGACCGCCATCGCCTTTGGCCTGCACGGCATGTCATTCGGCGTGTCCGCGCTGCTCGGTCTTGGAGCCGCGATCCTGGGTGGCCTGCTGTTCGCGCTGCCTGCTCTGCGAGTGCAGTATTTCCACCTCGGCTTCGTCACGCTTTCAGCGGCGATCGTCTTCCCGCAGCTGCTGATGTCGCTCGACAAGTGGACGAATGGCATCAACGGCATTTCGATCAAGCTCGACTGGATTCATGGCGACCTGTTCCTAGGCTTCTCGCCGCTGACGCTTCTGGTGACGCTGTGGCCGATGGCAACTCTGGCGACCCACTATGGTCTGCGCCGCTCGCGGCTCGGCCGACAGATGCGCGTCGCCGCCGTGAGCCCCGAGGCAGCCCGCACGCTGGGCATCAAGCCGGGCATGATGCGCTTCACCGCCTTCATCATCGCGGCCATCGGCACAGGCATCTGCGGCATCCTCTATCTGCCGGCCACCGGTTATGTGAGCCCGCAGGGCTTCAATGTTGAACTGTCGTTCGTGTTCTTCTTCGCGGTCGTCGTGGGTGGACGCGGGCAGATGCTTGGTCCGGTCATCGGCATCTGGATCGTCTTCATCCTGCCGAACATAGCGCTGGCGCAGTTCGTTGAATACCGCCTGCTGATGTACGGCGTGCTGACGCTGGCAGCGATCATGCTCTTCCCCGACGGCATCGTCGGCTCGATCGAGCGCTGGCGTGTCAAGCGCGGCGTCACCGGCCGCGGCGAGCAAGCCTTCCGGGTCGACTCCTTCCTCGAAGGGCTCGAAGGAACCCAGGAGCACAAGCCCTCGGACGACGTGGTCGTCGAGGTCAAGGGCGGAACCAAGCGGTTCGGCGCGGTCGTGGCTGTCGACAAGGTCGATCTCAAGGTTCGCAACGGCGAGATCCACGGCCTCATCGGCGCCAACGGCTCCGGCAAGACCAGCCTGCTGAATGTCCTGTCCGGTCTGTCGCGCCTCAACGAAGGGTCGTTCATGATCAACAGGCGCGACTGCACCCGCCTTCCGGCGGACCGCATCGCGACGATGCTGGGACGTACCTTCCAGACGCCGCGCATCTTCCCGCAGTTCTCGCTGTGGGAAAACCTGAAGCTTGGCATGGATGCACGCACCGAGGCGCCGTCTGCCGGCATCCTACGGCTTGCCGGCGAGCTGGAGGCGGAGTTCGAGAACGACAGCGCCGAACTGCTCTCGCACGGCCAGCGCCGTCTGGTCGAGGTGATGCGTGCGGTGCTCAAGGAGGCCGATGTGGTGCTCTTCGACGAGCCTGCCGCGGGCCTTTCTTCCAGCGAGCGCGAGAACTTCGCCAAGCTGATCCGCTTCCTGTCGCGCCGCATGAACAAGACGATCATCCTCGTTGAGCACGATCTCGACCTAGTGTGGGGGATCGCGGACCGCATCACCGTGATGGAACAGGGAAGGGTAGTCGCCTCGGGCGACCCGGCCAGCATGGCCACCGATCCCGCCGTGCAGCACATGTTCATCGGAGGCCGCCGTGCTTGAGGTCAGGAATCTATATGCCGGATACGGCGCTGTCCCGGTGATCGAGGGCGTGTCGCTGGACGTGAAGCCGGGGGAAATCCTGCTCATTGGCGGCGAGAACGGCGCTGGCAAGTCGACGCTGATGCGGGCGATCGCGGGCTTCAACAAGCCCACGGCCGGCGAAGTGCTGCTGGACGGAAAGCCACTGCAGGGCATGGCCCCGGAGCAGGTGGCGAAATCAGGTCTGCGGCTGGTTCTCGACGGCCACCGGGTGTTCCCCGAACTCAGCGTCTACGACAACCTGCGCATGGGCGTCGCGGCGCGTCCTTCCGACGACCGTGCGGGCTTCGCGCAGTCGGTGGAGGAGATCTACTCGGTCTTCCCAATCCTGAAGGAGAAGCAGAAGCTCTATGCGCGAGACCTTTCTGGCGGCCAGCAGCAGATGCTGGCGCTAGGACAGGCCTTCATCGCGCAGCCGATGGTGCTGCTGTGCGATGAGCCGTCGATGGGTCTGGCGCAGGCGTTGCTTCCGTCCATTCTGGCCTTCCTGCGCAAATGGGCCGAGAGCGGCACCGCTGTCGTCGTGGTCGAGCAGCACCTGTCGGTGACGGCGCCCTATGCGAACCGCGCGATGATCATCGAGCGAGGACAAGTGAAGTTCTCCTGCCCTGCTTCCGAACTCGATGCACGGCTTGCCTCATCAGCCAGACAGACCGCTGCGGCGGGATAGCGCCATGGAGATGACGGCGGATGGCTGGACTGGCACTCGCGTGTCGGTGAAGCCTGAGTGGATCGACGCCAACCGGCACATGAACGTGTCGGCCTACGATCTTGTCTTCGACATCGCGGAGAAGGATTTCTTCGCGGCGTTTGGCGTCGGAGACGACTACATCAACCGCACAGAATTCTCGTGTTTCAGGTTGGAGCGCCTGATCCGGTACGAGCGCGAACTTCTGCTGGACGATCCGCTCGAGGTGCGCAGCCGTGTTGCCTGGACCGACTATCGCAAGATCCATCATTTCCACGAACTCTGGAATGTGAGGGACGGCTACAGGGCAGCGTTTGCCGACGTCGTGTCGGTCCATGTCGATCTTTCGCTGCGCAAGGCGGCGACTGTTGAGCTGGCGGAAGTCCGGCAGCCGCTCGAAAAATTTGCAACCGAACATGCCGGACTTGCGTCACCTGCCGGCCTGCTTTCACGAGAGAACGGACGCAGGATCGGCGGATGAAGGTGCGCGAATTCCATTATGTGATTGTCGGGGCGGGTGCTGGCGGATGCGTTGTGGCCGCACGGCTTGCCGAGAACCGCGACCTGCGCATCGCGCTGCTGGAAGCGGGTGGTGGCGACGATGCGATGATCATGCGCATTCCCGGCGCGAATGTGGTCACCGGAACCGATCCGCGCTTCAACTGGTCGTACCAGACCGAACCGGTGCCGCAGCTGGAAGGCCGCGGCCTTTACTGGGCGCAGGGCCGGGTGGTCGGCGGCTCGGGTTCGATCAACGGCATGATGTACATGCGCGGCCATCGCAGCGACTATGACCGCTGGGAGCGCGAGGGCGCGAAGGGATGGGGCTACGACGACGTGCTGCCCTACTTCCGCAAGTCGGAAACCAACGAACGCGGCGCAAGCGAACTGCACGGCGGCAGCGGTCCGTTGCAGGTGAGCCGGGGGCAGGGCACTGCTCCGGTCTGCGACATGTTCCTGGAGTCTGCCGCCGCGTCGGGCTTTGCGTTGACTGATGATCTCAACGCGGAAGCGTCGGAAGCATTCGGCCATGTCGATCTCACCATCGGCAGGGGCCTACGGTCGAGCACGTCGGCGGCCTATCTGCGCCCCGCGATGCGGCGCGGCAACATCACGCTTCTGACCCATGCGACGGTGACACGGGTCGTCATAGACGCGGGCGAGGCGCGGGGCGTCGAATTCGTCCAGAACGGGGAGCGGCGGCAACTGGCGGCCTCACGCGGCGTGGTTCTGTGCGGCGGCGCGGTCAATTCGCCCCATCTCCTGATGCTGTCGGGTGTCGGCGATGCCGATCACCTGCGCGAACAGGGTATCAAGGTGGCCGTCGACAGCCCCGAGGTCGGGAGCAACCTGCAGAACCACCCCATGTATCGGCTGATGTATGCCACCACGGCTCCTGTCAGCGCCTACACCCATGCACGGCCGCTCGGTGCGGTGCGGGCAGGATTGCAGTACATTTTCAGCCGCACCGGTGTTCTCTCGCGCGGTCTCTTTCCCACCTCGGGCTATTTCCATGCCGATGCCGGTGATCCGCTGAGCGAAGTGCAGGTGAGCATGGCGCCGGCCATCGTGAGCCGCCGCAAGCCGGGGCTGCTCGGCATCCTGCCGAAGGAGCATGGCTTCACGCTTCTCCTGAACCAAGGCTCGCCGTTCAGCCGGGGCGAGGTGCGGCTGAAATCGGGCGATCCGCTGGCGCATGCGGCGATCCTGCCCAACTACTTTTCCGACCCGCGCGACATCGGGATTGTCGCGCGCGCCGCGCTACGGGTGCAGGAACTCGTCCGCGCCGGTCCGCTCGGACGGGTGCTTGGCCGCCGGATGCAGCCGGCCGGGTCGGCTACCACGCAGGCCGAGTTCGAGGCCGATATCCGCGCAACCGCCGTGACGCATTATCATGCCGCCGGCACCTGTCGGATGGGGTCGGACGCGCGCGCCGTGGTCGATCCGCAGCTTCGGGTCAATGGCGTCGCACGCCTGCATGTCGCCGATGCTTCCGTCATGCCGGTGCTGGTCAACGGCAATACTTACGCGCCCACGATCATGATTGCGGAAAAGGCCGCCGACCTGATCCGCGCAGTTTGAATTTCTGAAAAAGGAGAGTTTCATGGAGACGCGCTTTCTGGGCCGATCGGGCCTTGAGGTTTCTGTCATCGGCCTCGGCTGTAACAATTTCGGCGGCATGGTGAAGTCACTCGACGCCGAAGGAACGTCGAAGGTGGTGCACGCCGCGATAGATGCCGGGATCACCCTGTTCGACACGTCCGATTCATATGGAGTGGACGGCGGTTCCGAGGAGATGCTGGGCGAGGTGCTGGGACCGCGCCGCAAGGACATCGTGCTTGCCACGAAATTCGCCTCGCCCATGAACCGCGAGGTGAGCACGCGCCGCAACGCGTCGCGCGGCTACATCATGAAGGCGGTAGAAGACAGCCTGCGCCGGCTGAAGACCGACTGGATCGATCTCTACCAGTATCACTTTCCGGACCCGGACACCCCGATCGAAGAGACGCTGCGCGCGCTGGACGACCTCGTGCGGCAGGGCAAGGTGCGCTACATCGGCTGCTCCAACATGCCAGCCTGGCAGCTGGTTGACGCGAGCTGGACCTCGCGCACGCAAGGGCTGGAGCGGCTGCTTTCGACGCAGGTGGAGTACAACCTTCTCTCCCGTGATGCGGAGCAGTCGCTGTTTCCCGCACTCGAGGCGACCCGCATGACGCTTCTGCCCTATTTCCCGCTCGCCTCCGGCCTGCTCACCGGCAAGTACCGCAAGGGGCAGGAACTGCCGGAAGGCACGCGCATGAGCATGCCCTATTTCGCCAGCGGCGTGACGGATGAGCGCCTCGAGGCGGTGGAAAAGCTGATCGCCTTTGCCGAGGCCCGCGGCCGGACGATCCTGGAGCTGGCGTTCTCGTGGCTTCTGGCGCAGCCGATCGTGACCAGCGTGATCGCTGGCGCCACGCGCGTGGAGCAGGTGACGGCGAACGCGAAGGCGGGCGAGTGGAAACTGACCGCAGAGGAGCTTGCAGAACTGGACACGATTCTTTCGGCCTGATCCCGCAGACAGGGGCTTGCCGACGGTGGGTTGGCGGCCCTTAGTCTCTTTGGACGATTGCCGCGCGGGCGCGCGTCAATATTGCTGCAAGTGCGAAAGGGAAGACCATGAGCGACCTCATCGAACCGCCGAAGACGGATGTCACCTACGAGACCGAGACCCCTGTTCTCTACGAGACGGAAGGCGCAATCGCCTGGGTGACGATGAATCGTCCCACCTTCAACAACGCGCAGAATTCCCAGATGACCTACGCGCTCGACGACGCGTTCCAGCGCGCCGTCAATGACGACGAGATCAAGGTCATCATCCTTCGCGGGGCGGGCAAGCATTTCTCTGCCGGCCACGACATCGGCACGCCGGGCCGCGACGTCAACAAAAGCTTCGAGCGCCGTCTGATGTGGGCTGATCACACCAACAAGCCAGGTGCAGAGATGCTCTATACCCGCGAGCACGAGGTGTATCTGGGCATGTGCCGCCGCTGGCGCGACATTCCCAAGCCGACCATCGCGCTGGTGCAGGGCGCGTGCGTGGCGGGCGGCCTGATGCTTGCATGGGTCTGCGACTTCATCATCGCCTCGGAAGACGCGTTCTTCCAGGACCCGGTTGTCCGCATGGGCATTCCCGGCGTGGAATATTTCGCGCACGGCTTCGAGCTGCCGACGCGCGCAGCCAAGGAATTCCTGCTGCTGGGCGAACGCATGCCGGCGCAGCGCGCGCATCATTTCGGCATGGTCAACCAGCTTGTCGCTCGCGACGGATTGGAGCAGGCCGGCCGGGACATGGCCACCAAGCTCGCAGGCTTCCCGCGGCTCGGACTGTGGCTCGGCAAGCAGGCCATCAACAATGTCGAGGACCTTCGCGGCAAGCGAGCCGCCATGGATGCGCACTATCACATGCACCACTTCGCGCATGCGCAGAACGACCTTGTAACCGGCGACAGGCTCGGCGGCCTCGACGCCAAGAGCATGGCGGCTGCAAACAAGAAGCAGGCGGGCACGAGCTGAACGGCCCGCAGCCCCGCACGGACAGGATCGTATTAGCGTGGACTTGACCTATACAGACGAGCAAAAGCATTTCCGTCAGGAGGTACGTTCCTGGATGGAGGCGCATGTGCCTTCGGCTCCGCTGCCTTCGTTTGACGCCAGCCAGGAAGGATTCGAGGCGCACCGCGAATGGGAGCGCACGCTGAGCAAGGGCCGCTGGGGCATGGTGACATGGCTCGAGACCTATGGCGGCCGCGGGCTCGATCTCATCCAGTGGCTGATCTTCGAGGAGGAATATTACCGTGCCGGCGCGCCGCTGCGCGTCAACCAGAACGGCATTTTCCTGCTTGGGCCGACGCTGATGGAATACGGCACCGACGAGCAGAAGGCCCGCTTCCTGACCGCGATGGCCTCTGGCGACGAAATCTGGGCGCAGGCCTGGTCGGAGCCGCAGGCAGGCAGTGATCTGGCGGCGGTCAAGTCCACCGCGACGCTGGACGGCGACGAATATGTGCTGAAGGGTCACAAGATCTGGTCGTCGCGCGCTGTGTTTGCCGACTGGGCCTTCGGCCTGTTCCGGACCGATCCTGCCTCGCAGCGCCACGAGGGGCTGTCGCTGATCTTCTTCAAGCTCGACGCGCCCGGCGTGCGCGTGCAGGCTATTCCGCAAATCGACGGGGAAACCGGCTTTGCGGAAATCTTCCTCGAGGACGTGCGCGTGCCGGCATTCAACCGGCTGGGCACGGAAGGCGAAGGTTGGTCGATCTGCATGGCGACCGCCGGCTTCGAACGCGGCCTGATGCTGCGCTCGCCCGCCCGGTTCCAGATGGCGGCGCGCAGGCTGGTAGAGCTCTACAAGGCGCATGAAGCCGAGGCG
This sequence comes from Aquamicrobium sp. LC103, assembly GCF_001014615.2. Taxonomy (GTDB): domain Bacteria; phylum Pseudomonadota; class Alphaproteobacteria; order Rhizobiales; family Rhizobiaceae; genus LBCQ02. Next base: position 129,047 of record NZ_LBCQ02000009.1, on the reverse strand, counting down.
GAGCCGAGCGTACGCGATGCGGTGATGCGCTGTGTGATGGACACGGAAGCCTACGCACTGTCGATCTACAGCACCGCATCGCGGCTGCGTGCCGGCGGCCACATCGGCGCGGAAGCAAGCACCAACAAGATCTTCTGGTCGGAGATGGACATCTCGATGCACAAGGCGGCGCTGTCCATCCTCGGCGCGCGCGCGGAACTGCTGCGGTCCGCCCCGGCAGCCGGCGACATCGGCAAATGGCTGGACGGCTATTTCTTCTCGCTGGCGGGGCCGATCTATGCCGGTTCCAACGAGATCCAGCGCAACATCATCGCCGAGCGTCTGCTCGGTCTGCCGCGGGCTTGAGACATGGATTTCCGCTTTACCGAAGAACAGGAGATGACCGCCTCGGTCGTGCGCGACCTGCTCGCCGACCTCTGCCAGCCCGCAGACCTGCGCCGGCTGATGGAGGCGGGCGAGGCGCGTGACAACGCCCGGTGGGACAAGATCGTCGAGATGGGGCTGGCCGGCATTCTCGTGCCGGAACACGCTGGCGGTCTCGGTCTGGGTGCGGTCGATTTCGTGCAGTGCGCGGAGGCCTGCGGCTATGCCGGTCTGCCGGAACCGCTGGTCGAGAATGCCGGTGTGGCGTTGCCGCTGCTGGCCGGTGCCTCGCCCGCGCATCCCCTGCTTGCCCGCGCCCTTGAAGGGGAGATCACGGTTGCCGTAGGCCACGGCGCAAACCCGTTCGTGGCGGATGCCGACACGGCCGGTGCGATCGTCGTCGAGCGCGACGGCGAGCTGCACCTGATCGAAGCTGATTCAGCCAGCCTGACCCGGCAGCCGAGCATCGACCCGTTCCGCAGGCTCTTCACGGTCGACTTCGCAGCCAGCGAAGCGACAAGGATCGCATCCGCCGGGGAGGCGGCCCCGCTTCTGGCGCAGGCCTTCGACCAGGGCGCGCTGTTTGCCGCCGCGCAACTCCTCGGCATCGCCCAACGTTGTGTCGACCTTGCCGTCGACTATGCCAAGGAGCGGCAGCAGTTCGGCAAGCCGATCGGCTCCTATCAGGCAATCAAGCATCACCTCGCCACCGTGCAGGTGAAGATCGAGTTCGCGCGGCCGGTGCTTCATGCCGCCGCAGCCATGCTTCCACAGCGCGATCTCTATTCGCGCGCCCGCATCTCGCACGCCAAGCTCGTCGCCGCCGAGGCGGCGGACCTTGCCGCACGCACCGCGATCCAAGTGCATGGCGCGATGGGGTATTCGTGGGAAGTGGACGTCCACTTCTTCCTCAAGCGTGCCATCGCCCTCGATACGTGGTGGGGCGCGCCGGCACTTCATCGCGGGCGTGTCGCGGCGCGCGTTCTTGGCGGGCAACTCGGCCCTGACAGCACTTTCTGCAAGGAACAAGAACATGCCTGAGGCCTATATCGTCGACGCCATCCGGACGCCCGTCGGGCGCAAGAAGGGTTCGCTTGCCGGCATGCATTCGGCCGATCTCGGCGCGATTCCGATCTCGGCGCTGATGGAACGCACCGACGTCGATCCGGCCGCGGTGGACGACGTCGTTTATGGCTGCACGGAAACGATCGGCAGCCAGGCGGGTGACGTTGCGCGCACCTGCTGGCTGGTGGCCGGACTGCCCGAGCATGTACCCGGCGTGACGGTGGACCGGCAGTGCGGCTCGTCTCAGCAGGCCGTCCATTTCGCGGCGATGGGCGTGATGAGCGGCGTGCAGGACCTGGTCGTCGCCGGCGGCCTGCAGAACATGAACGCCATTCCGATTTCGGCCGCGATGATCGTCGGCCAGCAGTTCGGCTTCCCCGATCCGTTCCGCACCTCGCCCGGCTGGCTCGCCCGCTTCAACGACCAGGAGGTGAGCCAGTTCCGCTCGGCGGAGATGATCGCGGAAAAGTGGGACTGCTCGCGTGAGGAGATGGAGTGCTTCGCGTTGGCCAGCCACGAACGCGCCTTGCACGCGATGGATGCAGGCTATTTTGCCAACGAGATCGTGCCTGTGGGCGAGCTTTCGACAGACGAGACGCCGCGTCGCGGAACCACGCTTGAGAAGATGGCCGAGCTTCAGCCGCTGGTTAAAGGCGGACGGATCACGGCGGCGGTTTCGAGCCAGACCTGCGACGCTGCCGCAGCACTGCTGATCGCCTCGGAGCGGGCGGTGAAGGACCACAAGTTGAAACCGCGCGCGCGCATCCACTACATGACCGTGCGCGCCGCCGACCCTGTCTGGATGCTGACGGCTCCGATCCCGGCCACCCGCTACGCGCTGGAGAAGACCGGCCTGTCGGTGGACGACATCGACCTGTTCGAGTGCAACGAGGCCTTCGCCTCCGTGCCGATGGCATGGATGAAGGAAATCGGCATTCCGCACGAGAAGCTGAACGTGAATGGCGGCGGGATCTCGCTTGGCCACCCGATCGGAGCCACGGGCGCGAGAATCATGACCACGATGCTCAACGAGCTGGAGCGGCGTGGCGGACGCTATGCGCTGCAGACCATGTGCGAGGGTGGCGGGCAAGCCAACGTAACGATCATCGAAAGGCTGTAGGCCAATGCCGGTTTATGCGTTCGAGGGCATCGTGCCGGTCGTCCATCCGACGACCTACCTGCATCCGACGGCAGTTCTGATCGGCGACGTGACGATCGGGCCGCGGTGCTACATCGGACCCAATGCCTCGCTGCGCGGCGACTTCGGGCGGATCACCGTAGAGGGAGATTCCAGCGTCCAGGACAACTGCACCCTGCACACCGGCTCTGGTTCCGATTGCATCGTCAGGCGTGGTGCTACGGTGGGTCATGGCAGCATCCTGCACGGCTGCGAGGTCGGCCAGAATGCGCTGATCGGCATGCACAGCGTCATCCTCGATGGCGCGGTGATCGGCGAGGACAGCCTGGTGGCGGCTCTGAGCCTCGTCAAGAACGACGCCGACATGCCTGCGAAGCACCTGATTGCCGGCAACCCGGCCCGCGTGGTGAAGGAACTGCCCGAGAGCGCAATCCGCTGGCGCAATGACGGCGACGGCGAATACCAGCGCCTCGCCGATCGGTCGATCGCAGGCCTGGTGGAGTGCGAACCGCTCACCGAGGCTGAACCCGGCCGCCGGCGCAACGCCGGGACGGCGCAAGCGGTGCGCCTGTCGACCAGTACGAAATAGAAATGGGAGAACCCCCTATGGCTGGCATATGTCAGGATCGCGTTGTTGTCGTCACCGGTGCCGGGCGGGGCCTGGGCAGGGCCTACGCGCTGGAACTGGCGCGGCACGGCGCGAAGGTGGTGGTCAACGACCTCGGCGTCGGCACGCATGGCGACGCAACGGCCGAGACGCCGGCGCAGCAGGTGGTGGACGAGATCAAGGCGCTGGGTGGTCAGGCCGTGGCGAACTATGAGGACGTGGCTGACTGGGACGCCGGGCAGCGCGTGGTGCAGGCCGCGATCGATACCTTCGGCGACCTGCATGCGGTGGTCAACAACGCCGGCTTCGTTCGTGACCGCATGTTCGTGTCGTGCACGCCGGAAGAGTGGGACGCCGTGCTGCGCGTGCATCTGCGCGGCCATTTCTGCATCAGCCGCCACGCGGTCGATTACTGGCGCGCGCGCAACAAGGCCGGAGATAAGGTCGACGCCCGCATCATCAACACTTCTTCGGGCGCCGGCCTTCAGGGCAGTGTCGGCCAGAGCGCCTATGCGGCCGCAAAGGCGGGCATCGCCACGCTGACGCTGGTGCAAGCGGCAGAACTGGCCCGCTATGGCATCACCGCTAACGGGCTTGCGCCGAATGCGCGCACGCGCATGACCGAGACCGCCTTTGCAGAGGCGATGAAGGCGAAGGAAGGCGAGTTCGACATCTTCGTGCCCGAGAACACCGGACCGCTCGTCGCCTGGCTATGCAGCGAGCGTTCGGCAGACGTCACCGGGCAGATCTTCGAACTGATCGGCGGCAAGATCCGCATCTGCCTGGGCTGGAACGACGGACCCGAGTTCGACAAGGGCGAGCGCTTCGAGGCGGCCGAGATCGGAGAACGGATCGAACAGCTGATGGCTGAACGCCCGGCGCCGAAGCCCGTCTACGGAACGGCCTGACCGGCCTGTGGGCGACAGCGTCGCCCACTTCTATCAGATTTTCGTGTTGAATGAGGCCGGCCGCTGCAAGAGCAGCGGGCCGGTTTCACGCGTCGCGCCAATAATGAGTTCTTCGCCGTCCGGCAGCCTGTCGCTCTCGCGGCAGGCTGCCGGTCATGCGCCCTGGGAGGCAGGTGTTCTGAGCTGGTCCTTCACCACCTTGCCCTGCGGGCTGGTGGGCAGCGACTGACGGAATTCGATGGAGCGCGGCACCTTGAAGTTGGCGATGTTCGCGCGCGCCCAAGCGATCAGTTCCTGCGCGGTGGCTGTTGTGCCGGGGCGCAGCACGACGAATGCCTTGCCGACCTCCCCGAGCCTGTCGTCGGGAACGCCGATCACGGCGATTTGGCCGATGGAGGGGTGGGCGCTCATGAAGCGCTCGATCTCGGCCGGATAGCAGTTGAAGCCGCCGGTGATGTACATGTCCTTGACGCGATCTTCGATGCGCAGATTACCGCTTTCGTCGAAATAGCCGATGTCGCCGGTATGCAGCCAGCCGTCCTTGTCGACGGTCTTTGCCGTCGCTTCAGGATCGTTGAAATAGCCCTGCATGGTGATGTAGCCGCGGATGACGACCTCGCCGGGGGTGCCGTCAGGCAGGAACGCGCCCTCTCCGTCCAGGATGCGGACTTCCGTATCGGGGAACGGCTTGCCCGAGGTGTTGGCGATCACGTCGTCGTTGTCGTCGGCGCGGCACATGGTTCCGTAGCCGCCACATTCGGTAAGTCCGTAACCGTTTACCACGCCGGCAAAGCCAAGCTCGGAGCGCATGCGGCGGATGAGCGTGGCGGGAACCACGGACCCGCCGGTGATGCCAAGCCGCAGGCTGCTCGTGTCGAATTTCGCCAGTTCCGGGTGCTGGAGCATGCCGTGGAAGATCGCCGGCGGGCCGGGGATGACGCTGACCTTTTCGTTCTGAACGCGATGCAGAATCTCGTCGGGGTCGTAGGTCAGATGCGGCATGAGGACGGCACCGCGCATCAGCGACACGATGGCACCCGAACGGTAGCCGAAAGCGTGGAACAACGGCGGGATGACGAGGATGCGGTCGCCGCGCTGGATGCCGACGCGCGTGGCCCAGGCGTCGATGGCGCGCAGGCACTGCTGGTGGGCGTACATCACGCCCTTCGGATAGCCGGTGGTGCCGGACGTGAAGAGCATGTCGCAGAGGTCGTCCGGGCCGACGCTGGCCGCCCGCATGTTGAGTTCGGCGTCGTCGACGGATGCGCTGCGCGAAACGAAATCTTCCCACGTGCTCTCGCCTTCACGCGCGCTGTCGAACACGACGATGTCGCGCAACAGCTCGCGGGCATCCGCGCCCAGCATGTCTGGATAATATTGGCCGATAAACTCGCCGACGACCATCAGCATGGTGGTGCCGCTGCGGCGGATGAGCTCGGTGACCTCTGCGCCCTTGAAGCGCGTGGAGCAGGGGATGAGGATCGCGCCGGCGCTGACGAGGCCGAGGGACGTAGCGAACCACTTCCAGGAATTCGGGCCCCAGATCATCACCTTGTCACCCTTGCGGATGCCGGAGGCCATGAACGATTTTGCCAGCCGCCTGCGCCACTGGTCGAGTTCGACGAAGGTGAGACTTACGCCGCCGTCCTCGATGGCGCGCGCGTCGCCATAGTGTTCGGCGGCCCGGGCACTCAGCGCCGGTATCGTGGTGAAGTCGGAGTCCAAGCCTTCAATCGCCATAGTTTTCCTGCCTGCATGGGCGTCGGCTGCCGCAGCAAAACTGCCCAGTCGCTATGCGATAGCCGATAGAACGTGATCTTGCACGGGTCATCGTCCGAAGAGACGAGTTGTGCTCGGGACAGTTCCCGTAGAGATAGACGACCCGGTTTTTCGGCCGGCAAGGAGAGTTCGGAAACGGGGCAGGCATTGAGCAGCAATAACTTTCTTCCTCCCATGGACGGACGCGTCGTCATAGTGACGGGCGGCACCAAGGGCATTGGCCGGCATATCGCACAGGCGTTTCTCGATGCCGGTGCGGAAGTCGCGGTCTGCGCGCGCTCGGAGCCGGAAACCCTGCCGGAAAGCGGTTCGCGCAAGGCGAGCTTCCACGCCTGCGACGTGCGGGACGCGACATCCTGCCGTAACCTTGCGGACGGGGTTGGAAACGCCCATGGTCGCATCGACGTGCTGGTGAACAATGCCGGTGGTTCGCCGCCGGTGGATGCGGCTACGGTGTCGCCACGCTTTTCCGAGGCGATCATTGCGCTCAACCTGACCGGGCCGCTGCATCTGTCGCAGGCCGTGCACCGCTGGATGGCTGGGCTGCCGGAAGGCGGCTCGATCATCAACATTGCCAGCGTCGCGGGCCAGCGTCCGGCACCTCAGACGGCAGCCTACGGCGCGGCCAAGGCGGGCCTGCTCAATCTTACCGGCAGCCTGGCGCAGGAATGGGGACCGAAGATCCGCGTCAACGCCATCATTGCCGGGCTTATGCAGACCGAGCAGACCGAGCTGAGCTATGGCTCGCAGGCTGCCCAGGACGAGCTTTCGGCAGCGCTGCCGGCAAAGCGGATGGGGCGTGGCGAGGACATTGCCGCAGCCGCACTTTATTTGGCGTCGCCGATGGCAGCCTTCGTCAGCGGGGCATCGCTGGAAGTCCATGGCGGAGGCGAGACGCCGCTCTTCCTCGACATCATGAAACGGCACGTGCAGCAGGCCGAAGGCTGACGTGGTGGAGCAGTATTCCGCAGGACTTCGCGTGTGCTTAGTCTGAATGAATGATGCTGCAGGCAGACGCATACGCGTAGCTTTCGGTCGTCTATCAAGCGGAGGAGCTTCTAATGACTGTGAATACTAGCGGTACCCGTCAATTGCGGCGGCTGGCGCTGGCGTCGGTGGCCCTTCTGGCCCTCGGTGCTACCGGTGCATCGGCACAGGAAACGATCAAGATGGGCGGCGTCATGTCCATCACCGGCGGCGGCGCGTCCATCGGCGCCGTGGCGACGGAAGCCTGGAAGCTGGCTGTTGAGGAGATCAACGAGGCCGGCGGCATCCTGGGCAAGAAGGTCGAACTCGTGCTGGGTGACACCGCGACCGACCCGACGCATGGCGTCAGCGAAGCCCGCCGTCTGATCGACAATGTCGGCGTCGAGATGCTCGTCGGCCCGGCCACCAGCCAGGAAACCATTCCGATCACCTCCGTTTCCACCGAGAAGAAGGTGGCGCAGATCTCGACGGCTGCGTCGATCGAACTGACGCCGCAGGCAGCGCCCTTCCACTTCTCGACCTCGGTGACCGGCCTCTACCAGATGATGCCGAACATCGACTATGCGATCGACGTGCTCGGTGCCACCAAGATCGGCCTGATCTCGGACAATGGCGGCATGTCGAAGGCTGCTGTCAGCGAAATCATCGAGTACATGAAGGAAAAGGGCGTGGAGCCGGTCATCACGCAGGAATTCCCGTTCCGCGCTGAAGACATGACGCCACAGCTCTTCTCCATGCGCAGCGCCGGCGCCGAAGCGATCCTGCTGATCAACTCGATCGGGGACGACTCGCGCAAGGTGCTCGAGAATCGCGCCGACATCGGCTGGGACGTGCCTGTGCTGGCCAACCAGACCATGTCGAACTACGCCGTCGGCAATGCCGCGATCCTGGGTGAAGATGCCTTCGAGGGCGTCTACAGCACGCAGTTCGTCGGCATGACCTACTGCCCGGACGATGCTGTGGGTGAATCCGCCTTCGCAAAGTTCGTGAAGCGCGCGGAAGCGACGGTGCCGAACATCGACCGCATGGGCGGCGCTCCTTCGCTCAACCCGTACTACATCCAGCCGCTCATCATGGCCGCGGCCGTCAACGGCGCCGGCACGACGGACGGCGAGGCTGTTGCCAAATGGATCGAGGAAAACGCCGACCAGATCCAGGTGCAGATCGGTGCGATCGCCGCCAGCGACAAGAGCCACTTCCTGCCGGCTCCGGAGTCGATCAAGGTGACGAAGAACCCACACCTCCTGCGCGAGGACGGTCTGGTGGAGCGCGTTGACTGCGCTTCCTGACCATGGCCAACCCTATCTGGAACGACTGGAAACCCCGCTTTGGCGGGGTTTCTTTTTGACGCACTGCAAAGTTTTCGACGGTGTGACGAATTGTTTGACATGCCGTTGAATTAGTGACAGGTTGTCAGGGAGAGGTACAGGGAGGATTTTGTGATGACGCCATTGCATTTGCCTGAGCGCCGTTCGTACCCGCCGGATGACGCCAGGGCATAAGCCCCCTCAGCCGCATACACAATCCCAAAGAAGAAGCATCGTTTAGTCCCGTGGGTCTTGCACGCGGGCGAGGAGGAGTAATGTCTTTTCATCCCAGATCAGCAATTAGTTTCGGCCAGCTGCTCAACACGCTTTCCGCCAAGCTCGTTGATGGCGCGTCCGTCGAGGTTGCGCTCGACGCCGTGCGCCTCCATTTCGATGGCGACGTCGCCTTCCTGGAAACCGAACGTCGGGGACGGGAGGCAGAACGCTTCGTTTCCATGGCAGATGACGTGGCGTTCGATCCCCATGCGCTTTCGGACATGCAGTCCGCTTTCCGCAGCGTGCGCTCCGTGAGCAACGCCGGCGACACGGCCTCCTATGAGCTGCGCGTGTTCCGCACCACGGACCGGGACGCGTTCACCCAGGACGACAGCGCGGAGGCGGACGTGCTCGTCGCACAGATCGCACGCTCCCTCGACCTCGCGGCGCGCCTCGACGGCAGCACGGTCGAGAAGAGCCTTTATTCCGACGCCCTCGACAAGCTGAATGTCGGCGTCATCCTGGTCGACCAGAGCGGCCGGCTTTGCAGCGTCTCGGCGCTGGCCGAACGTTTCCTCGCCGCGCGTGACGGCATTCAGGCGCAGCTGGGCAAGCTGCGGGCAACCAGCACGGGAGAAGACCGCCTGCTGCAGGCTGCCATTCGTGAAGCCACCGACAGCTGCAAGCCCGGCGTCTCGCGCGGCGTGTCGCTGACCAAGGAATCGGGCGCGCGCACGCTTGGCGTGATGGTTCGTCCGATGGCCGGTCGCCGTCCCGGCGCGAGCCCCCGTGCCGTGGTCTACATTCGCGACTGCGACGTGGTGCCTGAGGTCGAGAGCGAGTTCGTGCGCCAGATCTTCGACCTCACGCCGGCCGAAGCAGCAGTGACGCGCCGGCTTACCTCGGGCCTGTCGCTGGAGGATGCGGCCATGTCGCTCGACATCAGCCGCAACACGGCGCGCGCGCATCTGCGGTCGATCTTTGCCAAGAGCGGGATTTCCCGGCAGACCGAGCTCGTTCGCTTGGTGCTGAACAGCGCGGCCCTGCTGGGCGAAAGGGAACAGCACGTGGCATGAGCCGCTTGAGCCCCGGAGCCTCACGTCCCGGGGCGGGCAATCAGCGGACTCGGTTGCCGCGAACCTCGTTGCCGCGCCGCATTGTCTCGATGAATTCCTCGAGAGGGGCGGGTTCGGCGACCGGCGCATCGGACGGGCCGCCGCGATCCCAGTATTCCTTCCATGACGGGAACAGCGCGTGAAACGCCCCCTCATAGGGCTCGCGTCCCGGCCAGCGCATCTTGCGCGACCCGATCGGCGGCTTGTTGAGGTCCGTGGCATACCAGTAGAGCGGCTGGCGACGGGCGAAATGCCAGCGGCCGTCAACACGGCGGTAGCGGTCGTAGTACATCATCTGCATGATGACCCATTCCGCGCCGGTCTCGTGCTCGTTCTTGGAATAGACGACGCCAACCGCGTTTTCGCTGTCAATGAATTCGATCACCGTCGAGCCGACATGATGCGATGTGCCGTCGAACTGCTTTCGCATCGTGTCGTCGAAGAAGTCGCGCAAGGCCGCGCGGCCGGACTTGTCCGGGCCGACCTTCACGTCGGGCAGGAACAGGCCGGCGAGAGCATCCATGTCGCGCATGTCGAGCGCGATCGAATATTTCGAGATGAGCTGCCGGATTTCGTCACGCGACTCCAGGCGATCGAGTCGCCGGAGAATTTCTGCCTGCGCGTCGTCCATTGCTTCCCCTCTCAGAAGTAGTAGCGCCCCATGATGTCTGCGACACAGCCGGGCTTGGGCGAACCCTCGAGTTCCATGGTCACGCGGACGGTGGTCTGCACCGTGTTCTCGTCGATCGACTCGGCCTTCACCAGTTCGCCGACCGCGCGCACGCGCGAGCCGACCGGAACCGGCGCCGGAAAGCGCAGCCGGTCAGCGCCGTAGTTGACGGCCATCTTCATGCCCTCCGCTCGCCAAAGCTCGGGAAGGAACATGTTGATGAGCGAGAAGGTGAGGTAGCCATGCGCGACCGTCCTGCCGAAAGGCCCGTCACGGGCCTTGTCGGGGTTGACGTGAATCCACTGGAAATCGCCGGTGGCGCGGGCGAACTCGTCGATGCGGGGCTGCTCGATGGTGAGCCAGTCGCTGTGGCCGAGCGGCTTGCCGAGCGCAGCGACGGCTTCCTGGACGGATGAGAAGACGATGCCCACGCTCACGCCCTCTGGCTGGAAACCGAGATGATCTCGCCGACCATGTAGCCGGCGTAGTCACTGGCGAGGAACATCATCACGTTGGCGACTTCCCACACTTCCGCCGCGCGGCCGAAGGCCTCCTGCTTCGTGAGGGCTTCCAGTTCGCCGGGGCCGGCGGCCTTCCTGAGAAACTCGTGCATCGCGATCGACGGCGAAACCGCGTTGATGCGGATGCCGTGCTCCGCCGCCTCGACGGCGCTGCAGCGCGTGAAAGCCATGACGCCCGCCTTGGCGGCGGCGTAGTGCGACTGGCCTTTCTGCGCGCGCCAGCCAAGCACCGACGCGTTGTTGATGATGGTGCCCTTCTTGCGGGGGATCATCTTCTTCAGCGCGGCGCGGGTCATGCGCATCGTGCCGTTGAGGGTGACGTCGAGGACGAGGTCCCATTCCTCGTCGGTCATCTCGATCACGTTCTTGAAGCCGCCCATGCCGGCATTGTTGATGAGCACGTCGATCCCGCCGAGCTTTTCCTCTGCCGCGTCGACCAGCGCCTGTACCTCTTCCTCGCGCGTGACGTTGCACATCTGCGCGTGAACCTCGGCGCCGCTGCCCAATTCGCGCAGCCTGTCGGCCGCTTCGTTGAGCCGGCGCTCGTGGATGTCGGAAATCATGATCGAGCGGCAGCCTTCCTCGATCGCACGCTTCGCGGCGGCGAAGCCGATGCCGACGCCGGCGGCCGCGGTAATCAGCACTGAACGCCCTTTAAGAAGTGCGTGTCCCTGCACGTAGGGCGGCACAGCGACGGTGGTGGTCTCGCTCATGTTCAATCCTGCCTGGACTTGGAATTATCGAAATCGGCATCGCGCTTGGCGACGAAGGCGTCGCGGGCTTCCTGAGATTCGGCCGTCAGATAGGCCTGCGCGGTAAAGCCCTGTTCCCAGCGATACTTGTGTTCGAGGTCACCGTCCTCGATACCGTTCAGCGCCTCCTTGGCGAGACGGATCATGATCGCGCTCTTGGCCGCGATCTTGGCTGCAACCTCCATTGCCGCCGCGCGCAGCTCCTCGCGCGGGACGACGCGCTCGACCGCGCCGAGGCGGTGCGCTTCGGCGGCGTCGATCGGCTCGCCGGTGAAATACATCTGGCGAACCTTCTGCACCGGGAACAGGCGCTGGAGATGGGCGCCGGCGCCAAGCGCGCCACGGTCCACCTCGGGCACCCCGAATGTGGCGTCCGGCGAGCAGAAGATGATGTCGGCCGAGCCGCAGATGCCGATGCCACCGCCGAGGATGTAGCCGTGCGCAGCCACGATCACCGGCTTGAGACCGCGATGGATGGCGCGGAAGGTTTCCCAGTTGCCGGCGTTCACCTCGGGAATCCGCTCCGGATGCGCCTGTAGTTCCTTGATGTCGACGCCGGCGCAGAAGCCGCGGCCCTCGGCGCGCATGACGATGACGCGCACGTCGGGATTGGCCTGCAGCGCGTCGATTTCCTGCGAGAGCGTTCGCCAGCCGACGCTATCGAGCGCGTTGACGGGCGGGCTTTCAATGACCAGTTCGGCGATGCCGTCCTCGACCTTGCTCCAGAACTGCCGTTTGCTCATCGAACATTCTCCTGTGTGGCAGCCGCCAGCGCCGAGAGGGCGTCGAGCCGCGCATTCGCCTCGCGCATGATGCGCGCAATCAGTTCCTCGCAGCTCTCGAGCCGGTCGATCATGGCGGCCGCCTGGCCGCTTGGAAGCAGGCCGTTGTCGGGGTCGCCACGGACGATGCCGCGCTGCACCAGGGCGGGCAGGTTGGGCGCCATCACCGTCTGCGCGAAGCTGTTTTCGCCGCTGGTTAGCACCCTCCAGCCGAGCTTTGTCATGCCCACCATGCCGAGCCCTGCCTCGGCGCCGTACTCGCGGGCGTATTTGACGCTCATGGCAAGGCGCGCCGGCAGCGACATTGCCTCGAGGCGCCGGATCTTGTCATTCTCGACGAAGCGCTGCGGCAGGCCGTCGACGGCCGTGGTAACGCGTATGATGGTAGGATCCTTGGTCGCGATGTAGCGGTCGAGCGACGAGCGCGGGACCGGGGAATCGCTGGTCATCAGGAAGCGGGTGCCCATCGCGATGCCGGCCGCACCGTAGGCAAGCGCCGCGGCAAGGCCGCGCCCGTCGAACATGCCGCCTGCAGCAACGACCGGAACGTCGACCGCATCCAGAACTTGCGGCAGCAGGATGGATGTCGGCACGGCACCGGTGTGGCCGCCGCCTTCGCCACCCTGCACGGTGACGACATCGGCGCCCAGCTCCACGGCCTTCACCGCATGCTTCAGCGCACCGACCGTGGGCATGCAGACCACGCCCGCGTCGCGCAGGCGCTTGATGGTCTTTGCGTCCGGGCCGCGGCCGTAGCTGACGGCGCGAACCCGATGTTTGATGACGGCAATGATAAGTTCTTCCGCGTTTGGCTGGAACATGTGGAAATTGACGCCGAACGGCCGGTCGGTGAGGTTCTTGATCTTGAGGATCTGGTTTTCCACGTCGCCGGGCTCGGTGGTGGCGCCGGCGAGGAAGCCGAAGCCACCGGCGTTGCATGTTGCGGCCGTCAGTTTTGCATCGGCGACCCAGCCCATCGCGGTCTGTACCACCGGATATTTGCAGCCGAGCTTGTCACAGAGGATCGTGTGCAGGTTGCTTGCCATGTTCTTTCCCTTTTCGACGGCATAGGCGTTCAGATGAGCCCGTTGGTGCGATGCAACATCGTCTCAATGAACTACGCGCCGCCAGCACCAGTCCTTAGTAGAAGACGCGTCCGCCATTCACCATCAGGGTCTGCCCGGTGATCAAGCGCGCCTTGTCGCTCGACAGGAAGACGACGGCGTTGGCGATGTCTTCCGGCTCCGACAGTTCGCCGAGCGGAATGGCGTTCTTGGCGCGGTCGTAGGCGTCCTTGGGAATGCGCTGCATGGCGCGGGTATTGGTCGGCCCGGGGCAGACGGCGTTGACGTTAACCTTCGATGGCCCAAGCTCGCGGGCGAGGGCGCGGGTGAAGCCGAGCACGCCGGCCTTGGCGGATGCGTAGTCGACCGTGCCGATGTCGCCGTTCATGGCCGAGTCGGACGAGATCGAGACGATCTTGCCGGACTTGCGTGCGCGCATCTCCTCGACCACCTGGCGCGAGCAGTTGAGCGTCGTCATCAGCGAGACGTTGATGACGAACTGCAGGGTCTCGGGCTTGGCCAGCCAGAACTCGGAATAATTCTCGCGCGCGGTCTGCCCGATATTGTTGAGGAGCATGTCGATCGGGCCGAGCTCCTTGCGGGCGGCTGCGAAGGCGGCTTCGACCTCTTCGAGCTTCGTCATGTCGCCCACGAAGGGGACGGCCTTGACGCCTTCGGCCTCGATCAGCGCAACGGTTTCGGCAAGCCCGTCGCCCTCGCGATCGAAGACGGCGACATTGGCGCCTTCCTGGGCATATGCGATGGCGCAGGCGCGGCCGATGCCGTTGCCCGCGCCAGTGACGACGGCGACCTTGCCGGCGAACTGCTTCGTGGAAACCATTGTCTCATTCCTCCCTTGATGCGCCATGCCGTTCAACCCGGATGGCGCACAAATCTTGTCAGCAGCGAATAGGAAAGGTCCTCCGGCCCGGCCTTACCGTGCGGGCTGCCGGCAGCGAAGTCTTCATAGGCCGACGGATCGACCGGTTGCCGGCGCGCCCAGTCGAGCGTGATGGAGCGCGACAGGAAACGCCACTCGCCGTTGCGGCGCGCGTAGCGGTCCAGGCTACGGCTGCCGGTGATGATCTCGTAGGCGTCCGGCCCGTGCGTGCGGTGATAGTTGATCTTGTGAACCTCGCCTTCGGCCTCGTCGCCGTCGATCTCGAAGCTCATGTTGACGACGTAGTGCACGGTCGTTTCGTAGGCCGCGATGGCCTTTTCGACGAAGGCGACATAGGCGTCGGCTCCGCCCTCGAACATCGAGCCGTGCTGGTCGAAGGCGTCGTCGTGGTAAAGGCTGCGCAGCAGCGCGAGGTCGCGCCGGTCGGCGGCGCGCGAATAGGCGGTCACAAGCCTGCGAAGACTGTCGCGGGCGATCACGTCTTCGATGCTTGCGTCATGGATGCCCATCTGCGTCCTTTCAGAAAAGGCTTCCGCGCGGCTCGCGCGGCATGCCGAGCCCCTGTTCGGCGATAATGTTGAGCTGGATCTCGTTGCTGCCGCCGTAAATCGTGTCAGAGCGGCTGAACAGGAAGAGCTGCCGCAGCCGCTCGTGGCGCGGGTCGTCGGAGATGACGTTCGCGTCGCGGCCCAGCACGTCCATGGCGAGCTTGCCGAGGTCGCGATGCCAGTTCGACCAATGGTATTTGTAGCCGAGCGTTTCGCGCATCGTTTCGCCGGAAGGATCGTCGGAAAGAACCCGCATGGCGAGATACCGCATGGCGCGCAGCCCGGTCCATGCGCGCGCAATCCGCTGACGTAGGTCCGGTCTCTTTGCCGCGCCGTTCTCGCGCGCAATCTCGCAGACCAGTTCCAGTTCCTGCGCGAAACCCATCTGCTGCCCGAGCGTGGAGATGCCGCGCTCGAAGCTGAGCAGCGCCATGGCGACCTTCCAGCCTTCGCCCGGCTTGCCGACGACATTGGCGGCGCTGGCTCGCGCGCCATCGAAGAAAACTGAATTGAATTCGGCTCCGCCACCGATCTGGCGGATCGGCTGGACCTCGATGCCGGGCTGGTCGAGCTGCATCAGCAGGAAGATGAGGCCGTTGCGGCCGACCGAGCCTTCCTCGCAGCGGGCCAGCACGAAAATCCAGTCGGACAAATGAGCGAGCGAGGTCCATACCTTCTGGCCACTGACCAGCCAGTCGCCGGTGGCAGGGTCCTGCCGGGCGCGGGTGCGGATGTTGCCGAGGTCGGAGCCGGCGCTGGGTTCGGAATAGCCTTGGCACCAGAATTCGGTGCCGGAGCATATGCCCGGCAGGAAGCGCTCTTTCTGCTCCTGCGTGCCGAAGGCGATGAGGGTCGGGCCAACCAGGCCCTCGCCGATATGGCCCATGCGGCCCGGCCCGCCGGCACGGCTGTACTCTTCCTGAAACACGATCTGCTCGGCCACGGAGAGCCCGCGACCGCCCCATTCGTGGGGCCAGCCGGGGCAGGTCCAGCGGCTGCCGGCCAGGACGCGCTCCCACTCCTTGCGCAGGTCGGGCAGGGCGTCGCCATCGCCAGCGTTGCCGCGATGCCGCAGCACCTCGAAGCGCCCGGTGAGGTTGGAGGCCATCCAATCGCGGATTTCGGCGCGCAGTTCGTCGGTGGTTTGGTCGCTCATCGGGCCTCCTCCGCACCCAGCAGGGCATCGGCGATCAGCCCGAGATGGGCGTGTGTAGCGCCCAGCAAGCAGGACGCGGCCTGCGCGCGTTTGAAATAGAGGTGGGGGTCGTATTCCCAGGTGAAGCCGACGCCGCCGTGAAGCTGGATCGCTTCTTCCGACGCCCGATAGAGCAAGTCGCCGGCAAGGGCGCGGGCGGCGGCAATCTCCATGCCGCGCTCTGCAGGCGATGTCGCATCGAAACCTGCGGCGGCTCCGTAGACGAGCGAGCGGGCTTCGGAGAAGTCGACCTCAAGCCGCGCGCAGCGGTGCTTGATTGCCTGGAAGGATGCGATGGTGCGGCCGAATTGCACGCGCGAGGCGATGTAGTCGAGCGTCACGTCCATGACGCCGCAGGCCGCACCGATCTGTTCTGCGGCAAGGCCGAGCATGGCCGACGCGATCGCCGCGTCTGCATCGGCTGCGTCGAAGCCGGCAGCGTCAACACGGGCAGAGGCCGGGAGGGCGACGGGATCGAGGGTGAGTTCTCCGATCTGACGCGTGCCATCGAGCGTAGGCAGGAGGGCGGAGTTTCCGGTTCCAGCCGGCAGCGCGAAGAGGGCGAGCCCTCCATCCAGCTGCGCCGGCACCAGAACGATCGCGGCGGCAAGAAGGTCGGAGACCTGCGCCGCGCGGCCCTCGATTACGTAGCCGTCGCCGCTGGCGCGTGCGTCGAAGCCGATGTGCGCAAGAGGATCGACGGCGAAGATGTCCCACGCCACGGTCGCGGCTTCCCCGCCGGCAATGCGTCCCAGAAGCTCCGCCTTTGCGGTGTCGCCGCCGACGGCGGCTATGAGGGGCGCAGCCATGCAGGAAGTGGACCAGAGCGGCAGGGCGGCGAGACGCCGGCCCACGGCCTCCATCAGCAGCACCTGCTCCGTCATGCCGAGGCCGAGGCCGCCAAACGCTTCCGGAATCGCCATGGCGCACCAGCCGAGTTCGCCGGCGATGGTTGCCCACAGCTCGGCATCGACGCCCTGCGCTGCTTCGACGACCTCCCGCACCCGCTCCGACGTGCTTCGTTCCGCCAGGAGGCGCGTCGCCTCTTCGCGAATCATCTTCTGGTCGTCGCTGAGAACAAGGTCCATGCTTGCCGGTATTCTGTTCGTTGATCGGTCAGCCGGTTCGGTCGCCACCCTGACGGCGATGCCATCCCCGCCAGCGACCAGCATCGTCCGAACGGGGGATAGATGCCAGCAATTCAGGATGCGGTGAAGGTCATCTCTGTGCGGCGATGCGCAAAACGCCAGCCTTCGTCGGTGAGCACGAAACGATCGAAATAGCGTCCGACGACGCGCGGCGTCAGCGATGCGGGATCGCCGCGCTTCGTGCCGTGATAGGTGAAAACGGCCGTGCCGCTGGCGTTGCGCTCGTCCTCGACGTCGATGATGACGTTATGCGCGATGTGGATGGTGACGTCCGTCCGCGCCTTGGCTTCCAGATAGACGCGGATCTCGTCGCGGCCGCGAACAGGTCCACGCCATGTTTCCCACACGGCATCGTGCGCCCAAAGCGCGGCCAGTTCCTCGTGGCGATAGGCATCGACCAGCACGCAGAACCGGTGAACCAGCTTCGCGCATTCATGCTCGATGCGCAGGGATACTGCCTTGTCCATGAGAACCTCCGTTGAAAGGCCAGCTAAAGTGGCGTTCTGCCGGGCGGCATCCTGCAAATGAACGATGAGCGAATCTGTCACCGGCCCGATAATCGCCCTTCTGGAGGAGGGGCGAAATGGCAGAGACAGAGCAAGCGGGAGATCGGCTGGCAGCGCTGGAAGCGCGGATGTGCAGGCTGGAGGACGAGGTGGCGATCTATCGCCTGCTCGCCAGCTATTCGCCGGCGGTCGACAGTTGCGACGAGGATGCGACGACCGACCTGTGGGCGCCAGACGGCGGCTATGACTTTGGCGGCACGCCGCTCGAAGGCGCGCGCAATGTCGGCAGCCTCGTCCATCTCGATTCCCACCAGGAATACGTCCGCAAGGGCTGTGCGCACGTGATGAGCCTGCCGCTGGTGTCGGTCGACGGTGATCGCGCCGTCGCCACTGGCTACTCGCGCGTCTACCTGTATGCGGACGATGGCTGGAAGGTCGAACGCGTGAGTGCCAATCGCTGGGAGCTGGTACGCGCAGGAGATGGCTGGAAGGTCGCATCCCGCACGAACAGGCTGATGGATGGCTCGCCGGCCGGCCGGGAGCTTCTGGCGCGCGGGCTTCACACGGATCAGGAGATACCGGCATGAACGAACTGGCAGGCAAGGCCGTGGTCATCACCGGCGCGGGCGGCGGTCTGGGCGCCGCCTATGCGCGGCACGCCGCATCACGTGGAGCGGCTGTCCTCGTCAACGATGTCGATCCGGCTGCGGCGGCAGGCACGGTGGACGCGATCGTGGCGTCCGGCGGGAAGGCTGCGGACCTGGCCGGTGACGTTTCGACCTGGTCCTTCGCACAGACGCTGGTGGATGCATGCATCGACGCCTTCGGCACGATCACCGGGCTGGTCAACAATGCGGGCATCCTGCGACCGGCGCTGCTCGCCCAGGTGACAGAAAGCGATCTGCGGCGCATGCTGGAGATCAACGTCATGGGTACCGCGGCATGCGCGCAGGCAGCCGTGCGGCGGTTGCGCGAAATCGGCAAGGGCGGCTCCGTCATCAACGTGGCGTCGGGCTCGCAGGCCGGCGACATCGCGCTCGGCGGGTACGCGGCCAGCAAGGGCGGGGTTGCGTCGCTGACCTACAGCTGGGCCATGGAGCTGCGCGGCAGTGGCATCCGCATGAATGCGCTGTCGCCGCTTGCCGAGACGGCAATGGCAGGGCAGAACGCGCACCTGATGTCGCTTCAGGCAGCGGGACGCGAAGTGCATTATGCGTCGCTGCCGCCGGCAGACGTGAACGCGCCGGTGGTGAGCTACCTGCTCTCGGATGCGGCGGCAGCAATCAATGGACAAGTTGTCCGCATTGCGGGCCGGCAGCTCTCGTATGTTACGCATCCTCTGATAGCCTTTCCAGTTATCGAGGATGACTGGACAATGGAAAAGGTGGCAGACGCCTTTGCGAATGCTCTGGAGACAGCCCAGCAGAAGTTGGGACTCGCAATGTCTTCTGAACAATAGAGTCAATTTGTTGCGTGAAGGCTGGAAGAGTGTGGCAGTTCGTAGTAGGGCCCAGCGCCATTACAGTCATCAGCACGCGAAATAGCCTCGGAAGGGCAGCTTGTGAATCGAATGACCCGAACCGCAGAAGGAACGACGCCCTCGGTGGACGATGCGGGCGCTGGCATGCAGAACGTTACGGACCTGCGCGGCTCCAATCCGCGCAAGGAACTGGTGCGCGAGCAGCTCATCGACATCGCGGCGCAGCTTTTCGACAGCAAGGGCTATGCCCAGACCAGCATCAACGACATTGCACGCGCGATCGGGCTGGGGCGCTCGGCGGTCTACCATTACTTCCGCAACAAGGAAGAAATTCTTGCGGCGCTGGTGGAAGCCGAGGCGCTAACGCCCTCGCACCAGCTCAAGGACCTGATGACGCAGTCCGAGCTGACGCCCGGCGAACGCCTTCGCCGCGCCGTGGTGGACGGGATCATGCGCCGCCTGTCATCCGGCTCGCGCTTCATCCTGCTGGCGCGGCTGGAGGCACAGATCCCCGAAGAGCTTGGTCCGCTCTATAATCAGGGTCGTCGCGACATCTACGATTTCTATGTCCGCTGCATTTCGGACGGCATCGCTTCGGGCGAGTTCCGGGAAGTGGACCCGAAAGTGGCCGCGTTCGCCGTGATCGGCATGGCGAACTGGACGACGCGCTGGTACTCGCCGAGCGGCCCGCGCAGCCCCGCTGAGATCGGCGAGATCATTGCCGACATGGCGCTGCACGGACTGACGGCGCGCGATGGCGTGGTCGCACGGGATGCAGAAGTGCGCGACGCCCTGAAGGGCCTGCGCGACAAGGTCGACCTCCTGGAACGTACCCTCAAGTAGAAATCAGCTGAAATCGACCTTGGCCGCCGCCAGGAAGTCTCCGTAGGATTCGTAGCGCAGGAGCGGATCGCCGCCTTTCCAAGCACGCACGTGCTCGAGAACGGCTGCCCGCGATTTGCGCCAACGCGTCGGAATGATCTCGATCATCGGGCCAACATGGTTCGGCGAGCGATAGTAGAGGATCGATTCCGGCTGTCCGGCAATCGGGATCTCGAATTCCATGACATAGCCTGCCGCCTCGACCTGGGCGCAGGCGTAGGCGTGGTCGTCGACCCAGTAGCCGAGATGCTGGAGACCCTCACGACCTTCGGCCAAAAATTCCAGATAGGGAGACGGGGCGTCGTTGACCTGCTCGATGAGTTCGAGCTGGACGTCACCGATGAAGCCGAACGCGATGCGGTTTTCGACTACGACGCGTTCGCCGCGAAACAGCGACGGCGCCGGCGGCCTGCCGGTGCCCTTGTTCAGGAACAGGAAGGGGCCGACGCCCATGACCTCGACCCAGTGGCGCACGGCCGCATCGAGATCGCGCACCACGAAGCCGAGCTGAGTGTAGGGGCCGACCGCTTGCCGGAGCCCTTCAATGCGGGGCAGGTCCGGCGCGGCCATCAGTACATCTCGAACAGGCCGGCAGCGCCCATGCCGCCGCCCACGCACATGGTGACGACGCCGTAGCGAGCCTTGCGGCGGTTGCCTTCGGCCAGGATATGGGCAGCCGTGCGTGCACCCGTCATGCCGAACGGATGGCCGACCGCAATGGCCCCGCCGTCGACGTTCATCTTGTCGGGATCGATACCGAGCAGGTCGCGGCAGTAGAGCGCCTGGCTGGCAAAGGCTTCGTTCAGTTCCCAAAGGTCAATGTCATCGACCTTCAGGCCGTGCTGGGCGAGCAGCTTCGGCACCGCGAAAACGGGGCCGATGCCCATTTCCTCCGGCGGGCAACCGGCAACCGCCATACCCCGGAAGGCGCCGAGCGGGGTGAGGCCGCGCCGCTTCGCCTCGGCCGCTTCCATGAGGACCAATGCAGCCGCACCATCGGAGAGCTGAGATGCGTTGCCGGCGGTGACATGCTCGCCAACCTTGATGACTTCGCCATCCGCGAAGACCGGTTTGAGCTTGGCGAGACCTTCCAAGGTCGTGTCGGCGCGGAAGCCTTCATCCTGCGTCAGCGTCACGTCCTGGTAGCTGGTCTCGTTCGTCTCCTTGTTGACGACGACCTTGCGGGTCGCCATTGGCGCGAGCTCGGCGGCGAAGCGGCCCGCTTCCTGCGCGGCTGCGGTGCGCAGCTGGCTGGTGAGCGAGAACTCGTCCTGCGCCTCGCGGGTCACGCCGTATTTGCGCGCCACGATTTCGGCCGTCTCGATCATGGTCATGTACATGTGAGGCGACGAGTCGAGCACCGCCGGCGAGCGGTTGCGATAGGTGTTCTTGTGCTTATTCTGGGTGAGGCTGATCGACTCCACGCCGCCGGCAATCACCGTCTCCATGCCGTCGAGCACGATCTGGCGGGCACCAATGGCAATCGCCATCAGGCCTGACGAGCACATGCGGTCGACCGACATGCCGGCAACCGACGACGGTAACCCTGCCGCAGCCGCGGTGAGCCTGCCGATATTGTAGCCCTGCGTGCCCTGCTGAGCAGAGCAGCCCATGACAACGTCTTCGACGGATGCGGGGTCGATGCCGGCACGACGAACGGCCTCGGCCGCTACGTGGCCCGACATTGATGGGGCTTCGGTGTCGTTGAAAGCGCCCCGGAAGGCTTTTCCGATGGGGGTGCGGGCGACGGAAACGATGACGGCTTCGCGCAAGGGCTACTCCAGTTCTGTCTCGGCGCGGAGAGCGCGTGAACTTCAGCCTGTAGGGCCGGAGGCGGTGCTCCGGCATCGTCTGAAAAGACTACCGAACTCCAGCTGGGCTGGAACCCGCGTTGTGGACAGGCGACGCCTATCGGGCGTGGGGCCGCGGCGTGTAGCCGTCGGCTTCGATGATCGGCAGATGCGTCCAGTTGTCGTTGGGCATGCGCATCCATGCGCCGGCTGCCAGCGCACCGCCATCCACGACGATTGTGGAGCCGCTGACCCAGCCGGAAAGCCGATCCGACGCCAGGTACAGGACTGCGCCGGCGGAATCCGAACTCTCGCCGAAGCGGCCGATGGGGAACCAGCGCTTCAGGTTCTCGCGGTTTTCGGCAGGCACGCGGGACGTTGCCACGATCTGTGCCGTGTTGGTGGTCTCCGGTGCGACCGCGTTGACGCGGATACCATACTGGCCGAGCTCGACCGCGAGGCTCTGGGTGAAGCCGGTGATTGCCGCCTTGAACGCCGCGTAGACGACGGTCAGCGGGATGCCGCGGAAGGCCTCTATGGTGGAGAGATTGATGATGCTGCCGCCGTCGCCGCTGCTGCGTATCAGGGGAATTGCCGCGCGGGTGACGCGAAAAATGTGCAGGAGGTTGACCGCATAGAGCGCCTGCCACTCCTCCTCGGTCGAATCGACGAACCCGCCCTTGAAGCCGAGATAGTCGCCGACATTGTTGACGAGCACGTCGAGCCGGCCGAAACGGACGGACACGGCATCGAGCAAGCGCGCGACGTCGTCTGCCTCGCGTACGTCTGCCTCCACGACAAGGCTGTCGCAACCGGCCGCGTCGAGTGCGGCACGCGCTTCGGCGGCGCGCGCTGGATCTATCTCGGCAACAGCGACCTTCATGCCGGCCTGGGCGAGAAGCTCGGCGCTTGCCCGCCCGATGCCTGCGCCGCCGCCGGTGACAAGGGCGAGCTTGCCGGCAAGCCCGAGGATGGATCGTTCGGTTTCAATGCTCATGACGCGTCCTTTCTCACCTGGTGACGGCGGCCTGTGGGGTAGGTGGCATCGCCGACGAGGATCAGCCGGCGGCTTGCGATGAGCCATTCGCCGGAAATCCGGGCGAATTCGTCCTCGTAGCGCACCGTCATTTCGTAGCATTGCTCGACGTCTTCGGCGTCGCGGTAGTAGTGGCGCGCAAGCGTGTAGGTCCGGGCGCTGGCCCGATCGCCGTCGATGATTGGCACCAGGGCGACCACGCTGTGATGGGTCCGCAGGTAGAGCTTCTTCATCATGGGAGGCACGCCGGCCAGCTGCTCGCGCCCTTCGAAGCGGCCGCGCGGTGCTTCGAGCACTCCGTCCCGAGTGAACTGCGCGGCAAACGCCTTCGCATCATGCGCGTCGACCGCCTGGGCATAGCGCTCGGCCGTCAGCCGCATCGCGAAGGCGTCCAGAAGATGTTCCCGCGATGTCATGTGAAGCCTCGATGCGCCGATCCCGTATGCGCACGATGCTATTGGCCCGGCGAGCCCTTTCTATGGTCCGAACAGACTAGAAATGCGGGCTGGGGAAGATGTCCGCTCGTTAGTCCCATTGGACGATGGCAGGAAGCGGCCCCTCGCCCATGTGTCTGCCATGGCGTGGCTGGCGCGCCACGAGAAACAGACAGGGTGGTTACCGAGACAATGAAGGCCGTTATCTGCAGGGAGTTTTCGCCACGGGCGAACCTGCGCCTCGAAGAGGTGCCGACGCCAACGCCTGGCAAAGGCCAGGTGCTGGTGAAGGTGAAGGCTTGCGGCCTGAACTTCTTCGACGGGCTCATGGTCGAGGGCAAGTACCAGACGCGCCCAGAGCTTCCCTTCACGCCCGGCAGCGAGGTTGCCGGCGTGGTGATGCAAGTCGGCGAAGGCGTCACAGCCCTGCAGCCCGGACAGCGCGTCCTCGCGTTCAACGGTATCGGCGGCTATGCCGAGGAGGCCATCGCCGAAGCCGACCGCGTCTACCCGATTCCAGACGCCATGAGCTTTGAGCAGGCTGCGGGCTTCCTTATCACCTACGCCACGTCGCACCACGCGCTGAAGGACCGCGCGGCGCTGCAGCCGGGCGAAACCGTATTGGTGCTGGGCGCTGCTGGCGGCGTCGGCCTCACCGCGGTCGAGATCGCCAAGCGCATGGGGGCGCGCGTGATCGCGGCCGTCTCCACGCAGGAGAAGATGGATCTGTGCCGGGCCTACGGCGCGGACGAGACGATCAACTATACTGACGGGGACCTGCGCCAGCAGAGCAAGGATCTCACCGGTGGCAGGGGTGTGGACGTCGTCTATGACCCGGTCGGCGGTGCGCACTCGGAGGCAGCCGTGCGCAGTCTTGCCGTCAACGGCCGTCATCTGGTGATCGGCTTTGCGGCCGGCGACATCCCTAAACTGCCGCTCAACCTGCTGCTGCTCAAGCAGACGGCGCTGATCGGCGTGTTCTGGGGTGCTTTCGCCCGCGCCAATCCCGAGAGCCATGCCGCGAACATGGCGGAGCTTTTCGGCTGGTTCGCCCAAGGCAGCCTGCAGCCTCACATTTCGACCAGCTACACGCTCGACCGCTTCGCCGAAGCGCTCGACGTGGTGATGGAGCGCGCCGCCAAGGGAAAAGTCCTGCTCGTCATGGATGACGCGGCGCGATGAGTGATGCGGAGCAGTAAGATGAACATGATAACGAATGAAGCCGTCTCGCTGGACAGAGACGGAGCCGTCCTGATCGCGACTGTCGACAACCCGCCGGTCAATGCGCTGTCGCATGCGGTGAGGGCAGGGCTCGTCTCGGCGCTCGACCAGTTCGAGGCCGACGCAGAGGCAAAGGCGCTGGTGATCCTGTGCGCCGGACGCACCTTCATCGCCGGTGCGGACATCCGCGAATTCGGCCAACCGCTGAAGGAGCCGCGCCTCGGAGCGCTGATCGATCGGCTCGACCGCTGCGAGAAGCCGGTGGTTGCCGCCATGCACGGAACCGCGCTCGGCGGCGGGCTCGAGATTGCGCTCGCCTGCTCCTATCGTCTCGCCTCGCAGGATGCCCGCATGGGCCTGCCGGAAGTGAAGCTGGGCCTGCTTCCTGGCTCGGGCGGCATCGTGCGCCTGCCGCGTCTGATCGGCGTGCCGGATGCGCTGACGATGATCGCCGAAGGCGGCCAGATCGGAGCCGCGGCAGCGCGCGACAAGGGGCTGGTGGATGAAGTCGTTTCCGGCGACCTGCGGAGCGGGGCAGTCGCCTTCACGCAAGGCATTGCGGAAAAGGGCGAAGTGCGCCGCACGAGCGATTTGCCAGTGCCGGCCTTCGACGAAGGGCTTCTCGCCACCCGGCGCGCCGAGCTGGCAAAGCGCTATCGCGGCCTGAAGGCGCCGCAGATTGCCGTCGACCTGATCGAAATGATGACGATCACGCCGTTCGCCGAGGCGGTGGAAAAGGAATATGCCACCTGCAGGGAGTTGATCGCCTCGCCGCAGTCGAAAGCGCTGCGTCACCTGTTTGCAGCCGAGCGCGCAGCGCTCAAGATAGACGGCGTGCCGGCCGATACGCAACCGCGGAAAGTCAGCAAGGTTGCGGTGATCGGACCCGGCGTCATGGGGCGCGGCATTGCCATGTGCTTCATGGATGCCGCCCTGCCGGTGGTGCTGCTCGGTCGCAGCGAGGAAAGCCTCGGCAAGGCCGAAGCGGCGATCCGCAAGCTCTATGGCGGCAGCATCAAGCGCGGCTCGATGACGGAGGCGCAGCTTGAGGAGCGCATGAAGCTTCTCGAGACCGTGACCGACTACGAGCGGCTGGCCGATGTCGACCTCGTGGTGGAAGCCGTCACGGAAAACCTCAGCGTTAAGAAGGACGTGTTCGCCAGGCTCTCGGGCGTGTTGAAACCCGACGCGATCATTGCCACCAACACTTCCTTCCTCGATATCGAGGCGCTGGCGTCCTCGGCGGCACAGCCGCAGAACGTGGCGGGCATGCACTTCTTCAACCCCGCCAACATGATGAAGCTTCTGGAGAACGTGCGCGCCTCGCGCACCGACGCCAATGTGCTGGCCACCATCACGGCGCTCGGCAAGAAGATCGGCAAGGTGCCGGTCATGGTTGGTCGCTCCGAGGGCTTTGTCGCCAACCGGATGCTATCGAAGCGCTCTCGCGAGGCGCAGTTCCTGCTGGAGGACGGCGCGACGCCGCAGCAGGTGGACAAGGTGCTTTCAGGGTTCGGCTTTCCGATCGGCCCCTTTGCGCTCGCCGACCTTGCCGGCATGGACGTAATGGCTGCCGCGCGCCAGGCGCGCATCGCCGGCATGACCCCGCGCGAACAGGCCTGCAACATCGTCGACAAGCTGGCGGCTGCCGGACGGCTGGGCCAGAAGACGGGTGCGGGCTACTATCTCTACGGCGAGGATCGCAAGCCGCAGCATGACCCAGCGGTGGGCGAGCTGCTGGCGGCGCATCGCACCGAGCGTGGGTTCGGTTCGCGCGAGATCACCGACGAGGAGATCCTCGAACGCTGCCTGCTGGCGATGGTCAACGAGGCGGCCAAGCTCCTGGACGAGGGCGCTGCGGCACGCGCCAGCGACATCGACGTCATCTGGACGAGCGGCTTCGGCTGGCCGACCCATATGGGCGGACCGATGTTCTGGGCCGACCAGATGGGCATCGCCCGGGTCAAGGAAGCGCTCGACAAGTACAGCCGCATCGTCGGCGAAGAATATTTCAAACCCGCCGCTCTCATCGAGAGGCTGGCGAGCGAAGGCCGCGGCTTCCACAACTGAAGCCGCAACGATCAATTCCGACTGCAGAACGAAACGGGATGCCATGAACAAGCAGATGTCACTCAAGGCGGTTGTCGCGGAGCTTCGCGACGGCATGACGATCGGGGTAGGCGGCTGGGGGCCGCGGCGCAAGCCGATGGCACTGATCCGCGAGATCATTCGCTCCGACCTCAAGGACCTTACGATTGTGGCCTATGGCGGGCCGGAAATCGGCATGCTGTGCGCTTCCGGGAAGGTGAAGAAGCTGATCTACGGCTTCGTGTCACTCGACTTCATTCCAATCGAACCCTACTTCCGCAAGGCGCGCGAAGCAGGTTCCATCACGGTCACGGAACTGGACGAGGGCCTTCTGCTCCTCGGCCTCCGCGCCGCCGCACACAACGTGCCCTTCGCCGTCACGCGGGTAGGTCTCGGCTCTGCCGTGATGCAAGCTAACCCCGAGTTCAAGACTGTGTTGTCGCCCTATGAGGACGGCCAGGAACTGCTCGCCATGCCGGCGATCAAGCTGGACGCCGCGCTGATCCATGTCGGCAAGGCGGATCGCGCCGGCAACACGCTGAGCTTCGGCCCCGATCCGTTCTTCGATCAGCTTTTCGCACAGGCCTCCGGCCGGGTCTATGTGACCACGGAAGAACTGGTGAACATTATCGCCTCGGAAAACCCGGAGGACATGAAGTCCAACCTGTTTGAGGCGTATCTGGTGAAGGGCGTTGTGGAAGCGCCGCTGGGCGCCCACCCGACCACGTCCCACTATGGTTATGGCTGGGACGCCGCACACCTCAAGGCTTATGCTGCGACGGCAGGCGAGGAAGGTGGCTGGCAGGCCTATCACGACAAGCACATTGCGGGTGGCGAGGCCGCCTACATTGAAAGCGTTGGCGGCGAAGCAACCATTCGCGCGCTGCCCATCCCAACATTCTGAATGGACGTATCATGACCATTGCGACAGACTTCACCCTCGCGGAGCTGATCATTGCCGCGGCTGCGGAAACCTGGCGGGATGACGGCGAGCTTCTGGCCACGGGTATCGGTCCGCTTCCACGCCTGGCGGCGGG
Organism: Aquamicrobium sp. LC103; assembly: GCF_001014615.2. Lineage (GTDB taxonomy): Bacteria > Pseudomonadota > Alphaproteobacteria > Rhizobiales > Rhizobiaceae > LBCQ02. Next base: position 101,507 of record NZ_LBCQ02000009.1, on the reverse strand, counting down.
CCTTGCCAAGCTGACCTTCGCCGAAGGCATGCTGCTGACCGACGGCGAGGCGATGATCGTCGAACAGCCAACGCCTCTCGGGCCGCGCGGAGACTTCAAGCCGAAATACACCGGCTGGATGCCCTATAACCGCGTCTTCGACAGCGTCTGGGCCGGTCGGCGCCATGCCATGGTTACCCCGGTCCAAGTGGACCGCTGGGCCCAGGGCAACATCTCGGCGCTCGGACCCGACTTCCAGAAACCTAAGGTGCAGATGCTCGGCGTGCGCGGGTTCCCCGGCAACAGCATCTCGCACAAGAACTCGATGTTCCTGCCTAACCACAGCAAGCGCACGTTTGTGGAAGGCGAAGTGGACGTCGTGTCGAGCGTCGGCTTCCGCAAGGAAACCTGGCCGGCCGGTTCACCGGACGACCTGGTCAAGATCGGCCTGGTCGTGACCAATCTGTGCGTCTTCGACTTCAACGGTCCGGACCATGCGGCGCAGGTGCTCTCGCTGCATCCGGGCGTAACGTTCGAGCAAGTGCAGGACAACACCGGGTTCCCGCTGCTGAAAGCGGCCGGTCTCAAGGAGACGGCGGCACCGACGGAGGAACAGCTGGCCATCATCCGGCGGCTCGACCCGCACGACGTGCGCGCGACCGTCCTGAAGGGCAATCCGCCCGGGATTCGCGCCGCCGCCTGACGGCCGCTGGATGGAATGAATGGCAGCAGAGAGGCGGCGATGAATTTCGAGTATGACGATAAGACGAAGGATCTTCTGGCGCGGCTGAACGCGTTCATGGATCGCTACGTTTATCCGAATGAAAAGCTCTATTACGGGCAGGTCGCCGCCGATCGCTGGGGCAACCCGGCGATCCTCGATGAACTGAAAAAGAAGGCGAAGGAGGAGGGGCTGTGGAACCTCTTCCTTCCCGAATCCGAACACGGCGCCGGGCTGACGAACACGCAGTATGCGCCACTGTGCGAGGTGATGGGGCGCGTCCATTTCTCCGCACAGATCTTCAACTGCGCTGCGCCCGACACCGGCAACATCGAGACGATCGAGCGCTACGGCACGCCGCAGCAGAAGGAACGCTGGCTGCCGGGCATGCTCGACGGCTCGGTTCGCTCGGCCTTTGCGATGACGGAGCCGGAAGTGGCGTCGAGCGACGCGACGAACATCCAGAGCTCCATTGTTCGCGATGGTGACGACTATGTCATCAACGGCCGGAAATGGTGGATTTCGGGCGTGGGCGATCCGCGCTGCGAACTCCTTATCTTCATGGGGAAGACCGATCCCTCGGCCCCCCGGCACAAGCAGCAGTCGATGATCCTCGTGCCGCTGAATACGCCGGGCATTACGGTTCTGCGGCCGATGACGGTGTTCGGTTATGACGATGCGCCGCACGGCCACATGGAGATGACGTTCGAAAACGTCCGCGTGCCGGCAACGAACATGCTGCTTGGCGAAGGACGCGGTTTCGAGATCGCGCAGGGGCGTCTCGGACCGGGCCGCATCCATCACTGCATGCGCCTCATCGGGTTGGCGGAACGCTGCCTCGAGCTGATGTGCCGGCGCGTGTCCAAGCGTGTCGCCTTCGGCAAGCCGATCGCCGAGCAGGGCGTGACGCTGGAGCGCATCGCGGAATCGCGCATCCTTATCGACCAGGCGCGGCTGCTGACGCTGAAGGCCGCCTATATGATGGACACGGTGGGCAACAAGGAAGCGAAGGCTGAGATCGCGATGATCAAGGTTGCCGCGCCGAACATGGCCTGCCGGGTCATTGACTGGGCGATCCAGGCACATGGCGCCGCAGGCGTGTCGCAGGACTTCGTTCTGGCAAACTACTATGCCCACGCCCGCAAGATCCGCTTTGCCGATGGTCCCGACGAAGTGCATCGTAACCAGATCGGCAAGATCGAACTTGCCAAATACGCAGAGGCGCGGTGAGCATGGACGCTGCGCGTTTCGTCGGCACCGAGCCGCTTGCGGCCAACAGCCCGATCGTTCCGGAGCGGCTGCAGGCGTGGCTGGCGGAACGCCTGCCGGACTGCGGCGGGCACATGACAATCGAACGATTCCGGGGCGGGCAGTCCAACCCGACGATGGTGCTTTCCTTCGACGGCGAGCGCAGGCTGGTGCTGCGCAAGAAGCCGGACGGGAAGCTGCTGCCGTCGGCGCATGCGGTCGACCGCGAATTCAGGGTGATCTCGGCGCTGCGCGAAAGCGATGTGCCGGTGGCGCACGCAAGGCTTCTGTGTGACGACGACACGGTTGGTGGGTCCATGTTTTACATCATGGACTACGTGGCCGGACGCTCGTTCTGGGAGCCGGGGTTGCCGGACATGCAGGCGTCCGAACGCGCCGCGATCTATGACGAAATGAACCGCGTCATCGCAGCGCTTCACTCCGTGGATCATGTCGCGGTGGGGCTGGAGGATTTCGGCCGGCCCGCCGACTATGTGGCGCGCCAGGTCGCGCGGTGGACCAAGCAGTACCGTGCCTCCGAGACGGAGACGATCGAGGCGATGGACGGGCTGACTGCCTGGCTGCCGGACAACATTCCCGAGCAGCGGCGCACGTCGCTCATCCACGGCGACTACCGAATAGACAACATGATCTTCCACCCGAGCGAGCCGCGCGTGCTGGCCTTGGTGGACTGGGAGCTTTCTACCATCGGCGACCCGATGGCCGATTTTGCCTACCACATGCTCACCTGGCATTTTCCCGGACGTCCCTATCGCGGGCTGGCAGACATCGATCTGGTAGGCACCGGCATTCCGGACGAGCGGCGCTATCGCGACGCGTATCTGCGGGCGACCGGGCAGGAAGGCGTCGGGGAACGCGAGTGGTATGCCTATCTCGCCTATTGCCTGTTCCGCGTCGCGGCCATCCGCCAAGGCATCATGAAGCGCGTGGTGGACGGCACGGCGTCCAGTCTGCATGCGCGCGAAGCCGGCGCACTGGCACGGCCCGTGGCTGAACTCGGCTGGCGCTATGCCGAACATGCCATGAGGATGGGAGGGTGAGATGACGGACGCAACGACACGGCTTTATCCGGAAGAGGGCTGCGTGCTTGTGATCGGCGGCAGCGGCGGCGTCGGCGCCGAAATCTGCCGCGTGCTGGCACGCGACGGCTGTGATGTGGCCCTGACCTACTTCAGCAAAGAGGCGAAGGCGCAGGCGGCCGCCGAGGGCGTTCGCGCCGAAGGTCGCAAGGCGACCATTTACGGCATCAACATCGAGGTACCGGAGGCGGTCGCCAAGCTGGTGGCCGACGTGGCGGAGCATGCGGGAGGCATCCACACGCTGGTCTATGCAGCCGGGCCGCTGGTTCCGCTGATCCACCTGAGCAAGGTGGAACCAGCCCTGATGCGCAAGCACCTGCTGCAGGATACGCTGGGCTTCTTCAACGTGGTTCACTACGCGATCCCGCATCTGCGCAAGGCGCGCGGGTCGGTGGTGGCGGTGCAGAGCTCCGCGCAGTTCCGCTATGCCTCCGCCGATGGCTTGTCCGTCGTTCCCAAGTCGGGCGTGAACGGCATCATGAAGGCCGTGGCCAAGGAAGAGGGCCGATACGGCGTGCGCGCCAACGGTGTGGCGCTGGGCATCATCGATGCCGGATCGCATCCGGCGCTGATGGAGGCGGGCTACATCGACCAGAAATACATCGACGCGGCCGCGACGAACGTGCCGCTGAAGATGTGGGGCAAACCGGTGGACGTTGCCGAGGCGGTCACATACCTCGCCTCCAGGCGCGGGCGCTTCGTCAGCGGGCAGGTTATCAATGTCGACGGCGGCTATCACGTCTGAGGCCGTCGCCGCCAAGGGTCGGGGCCCACCGCATGGGACAGACTTTCGACTATGTGATCGTTGGCGCAGGCTCGGCCGGCTGCGTGCTGGCGCGAAGGCTAAGCGATGATCCGCGCATACGGGTCTTGCTGCTGGAAGCGGGACCGGGAGGCAGCCACCCGTTCTCGGACATGCCGCGCGGCTGGCTGATGCTGACACGGCACCGCGAGCGTGCATGGACCTTTCCAGTCGAGCCCGAGCAGAACCGGCCAAAGCCGGAGACCTGGGCACGTGGTCGCGGCCTTGGCGGCTCCAGTGCGATCAACGGTATGGTCTACTGCCAAGGAGCCGCCCAGGACTATGATTCCTGGTCGCAGTTCGGCGTCGATGGCTGGGGATCGGCCGAGTTTGCCGGCGCTTTCAATGCTATCGAACGGAATGCGGACGGCAGCGGCCATCTCGAACGCTGCGTTCGACCTCTGCCGGACCCGCTTCATTCGGCGGTGATGGAGGCCGGCGCCGCGCTCGGCCTCGCGCGCCGCGACGTGATCGACGGCGGAGGCGAGGCGGCCGTCGGAACCTATTCGCACACCGTTGGCAGAAATGGCCGGCGCATGAGCGCGGCGCGGGCCTTTCTCGCGCCGGTGCGAGATCGCGCCAACCTCGTCATCGAAACAGGGGCGATGGCGACGCGCATCCTTTTCGACCGACGACGCGCGGTCGGCGTGGAGTGGCGCAAGGACGGGCGGACACGCGTTTCATGTGCGGGTGAAGTGATCCTCTCCTGCGGCGCGCTGCAGAGCCCGCAGCTTTTGCAGATCTCGGGCGTAGGACCTTCGGCCGTGCTCGAGGCGGCGGGCGTGCCCGTGATCTCGGAGCTCCCCGGTGTCGGGGAGAACATGGCGGAACATCTCGTCATCGCGCTCCCGCATCGCCTGAAGGGGGCGGCCAGTCACAATGCGCGGCTGCGCGGGCCGCGCCTTCTTTTCGAAGTGATGCGCTATTGGCTGGGCGGGACAGGGCTGATGAGCTATGGCGCATCGGAGATGGGCGCCTTCGTGCGCTCGGAGCCGAAGGTGGCCTATCCCGACATCCAGATTGCCCTGTCGCCCTACAGCTTCGAACGGGGGCTGCCGGCGGGAAAGCTGCGGCTGGAGGCGGAGCCAGGGCTGACCGTCATCGGGTATGCGCTGCGGCCGGAAAGTCGCGGTACGGTCGCCATCCGCAGCGGCGACATCGCCGATATGCCGCGCATCCAGCCCCGCTGGCTTTCGACGGACGGCGACCGGAAGCTGGCGGTTGCCATGGTACGCGCGCTGCGCGGCTTTGTCGCCCAGCCGCCGCTGTCGTCCCATATCGGCGACGAGACGTGGCCGGGCAGGGATGTCGCTTCGGACGATGAGGTGCTTGCCGCCTTCACCAAAGGGTTCGTGTCGGGCCTGCACGCCGTCGGTACCTGCCGGATGGGGACCGACGGAATGGCCGTGGTGGATGCCGACCTGAAGGTTCACGGGATCGAGGGGCTGCGCGTGATCGATGCCTCGGTAATGCCGTCGCCGGTTTCAGGCAACACCAATGGGCCGGTGGTGGCCCTTGCCTGGCTGGCGGCCGGGCGGATGCTCGCTGGCCGCCAGACCTGACGGATCAGATTTCGACGGCGTGAAACGACCTGGCGAAATGCACCATGGCGCCGCCCTGCGTGGTGTGGCGCATGCGCTCGACCAGCCCGGTGAGGATGATGTGGTCGCCGCCGGGATGACGGTCTGCGACGCTGCATTCGAAGGCCGCCAGCGCGCAGTCAAGCACGGGTGGCGTGCCCGCCCCGGTGTCAAACGCACGGTCAGCGAACTTGTCAGCGCCACGCGTTGCGAAGCGCATGGCTATGTCCTGATGCTCCGGACGCAGCACGCTGACGGCGAAGCGTTCGGACGTCAGGAACGCGTCGTAGCATTGTGCCGACCGGTTGAGGCAGACAAGCACCATCGGCGGCTCGACCGACAGGGGCACGAACGTGCTGGCGGTGAAACCATGAGAGACGCCCTGCGCATCGATCGTGGTGGCGATGACCACGCCGCTGGGGAACAACGCGAAGCTCTGCTTGAGACTGGTCGGGTCGGGACGAAGCATGGGCGTGTGCGCGTTCATGCGACCGTCCTCGCCGCAGCAGCCGGGTGGGGCGACCGAAGCAGCGGGCCTGCGCCGAAGAGTTTTTCGCGCAGCGTGCCGTCGCGATAGGCGCTCTTGTGCAAACCGCGTTCCTGCAGCAGCGGAACGACTAGGTCGATGAAGGCCTCCAGGCTGCCGGGCATGATGAGGCGCGCGATGTTGAAGCCGTCCACGCCGGTCTCTTCCATCCAGCTCGCGAGTTCGTCCGCTACCTGTTCGGCGCTTCCGACGATGAGCAGGTTGCGGGCCGAGATTGCCATCTCCTCGGCGATCTGGCGGGGGGTATAGGTGCGCGCGGGATTGCGCGTGTACATCTCCATCGACGTGCGGTTGGCGTCGGTTGCTTCGTATCGCAGCACCTCGTCGAGCGGATATTTCGACAGGTCGACGCCGATGCCGCCGGCGGCATGGGCAAGGACTGCCTCAGGGTCGGCGAATCTGCGGTACTCGGCCTCCTTTTCCTTTGCTTCTGCTTCGGTGCGGGCAACGACGATGGTGGTGCCCGCAAGGATCTTGACGTTGTCGGCGCCACGGCCCTGTTCGACGGCGCGGCGGCGAATGTCGGACACGCTGGCCGCGACCTGGGCCTTCGACACGCCGTTGACAAACACGCATTCGGCGTTGGCAGCGGCAAACTGTTTGCCCCGCCCCGATGCGCCCGCCTGCATGATGAGCGGTGTGCGCTGCGGCGAGGGCATGCAGGGCAGCATCCCCTCCATCCGGAAATATTTGCCCGCATGGCTGATGACGTGCACCTTGGCGGGGTCGGCGAAGATGTGCGCATCGGCGTCGAGCCGCACGGCGTCTTCGTCCCACGATCCTTCCCACAGACGGTACATCAGCTCGAGATATTCGTCGGCCATGTCGTAGCGCTCGTCATGCGGCACGATCGAGGCGCGGCCCATGGCGCGCGCGCCGCTGGACAGGATACCGGTGACGATGTTCCAGCCGACGCGGCCGCCGGTCAGGTGGTCGAGCGTCGCCATGCGTCGGGCGAACAGGAAGGGCGGTTCGTAGATGAGGTTGCCGGTGATGCCGAAGCCGAGATGGCTCGTTACCGCCGCCATTCCCGAGATCGCGACCCACGGATCGTTCATCGGCATCTGGACGCCGCCGCGAACGGCCGCATCCTTCGAGCCGCCATAGACATCGTAGACGCCGATCGCGTCGGCGATGAACAGCATGTCGAACAGGCCGCGCTCCAACAGCTTTGCATAGTCTGTCCAGTAGGCCAGCGAGTTGAGTTGCGTGGAGCGATCGTTGGGGTGCGACCACACGCCCTGGGCCAGAAAGCCGACGCAGGACATATCCAGCGCGCTCAGCACCATCTGTTTCATGAAATTCTCCCTTGAGTGCTCAGGCCCAGTCCGTGACGACCCGCTGCGATCCGTCCCATGCAAGGCCGGCAGCGGCGACAAGCTCCTGGAAGTCGCGGCGCGGCGGCGTGCGCTCGGTCAGTTCGAGGATGTCGTCGGGAGACTGGGGATTTTCGAGATAGACGAAGCGGCCGCGCGTCGTGGCGCCGTCTTGATAGACACGGTAGCCCTGAGAGAACGCATCGGCAAGTGCGGCATCGTAGTCGTCGGGCCAGCGGCACCAGTGATGAAACGCTTCGCGGGCGAACGGCTTCTGGAGCGCATCACGCCACATACAGGGCTCGTCGTTGTCGAGCTGCATCAGCTCGAACTCCATGCCTCGCGCACTGGCGAAGGCCGTGGTGAGCGTGGGATTGCAGGCGACACCGCGATAGCGGGTTGCGGCAAAACGACCGCCTTCGATCATGAGCCACGGGCCGATCCCGAGCCGGTCGACGAAATGGTCAATCGATGCAGCGATGTCGCGGCTCATGAATGCGATTTGATTGATCGCTCCCGGAGATTGGGTCATCAGGGTTCCTCGTCTTACTTTTGTGGAACGTGCGTGAAGTGCTTGCGGAAATCCAATAGAGAGTCTTCACTTGCTGATCGCGAAACGAGATCGGGTTACGGCGATGGATTTCAGGCAGGTTCGGTATTTCCTTGCGGTGGCGGAGCACGCGAACTTTCGCAGGGCTGCTGAAGCGGTCCATGTCGCACAGTCGGCGCTGTCGAAGCAGATCGGCGAACTGGAGGCGCAGCTTGGGGTGCAACTGTTCGACCGATTGCCGAGCGGGGTGCGGCTTACGCAGGCCGGTCGCGTCTATGCCGAGGAAGCACGCCGCTCGCTGGACCTGATGGAGCGCGCAGCGACACGGGCGCGGAAGGCTGCGCGCGGCGAGATCGACCGACTGACGATCGCGATGAACGATCTAGGCACGCGAAGCCGGCGCGTAGCCGCGTGCGTTGCCCTGTTCGCGCGACGATTTCCGGAGGTGCAGCTGGATTTCGTGTCGATGGTCTCGATCGAGCAGCTTGCCGCCCTGCGCTATGGAAAAATCGACGCGGGCGTGCTGATCGAGCGGCCTCAGGATGACTGGCTCGACCATGTGCCGGTGGGGCGTGACCCGTTCTGGATTGCGCTGCCGAGCGGGCATCCGCTGTGCGAACTGGATGTCGTGCCGGTTGATGCGCTTGTGGCTGAGCCTTTCGTCTCGGTGGCGATGAGCACCTACTGGTTGCCGCAGACGCGGCTGATGGCACGGTGCCGCCTGCTCGGGCTAGTGCCGCGCGTGGTGCAGGAGGCGAGCAACGACCACATGCAGATGAGCTTCGTTGCGGCTGGAATGGGGGTAGCGTTCGTCAACGCTTCCATCGGCGCGCAGCTGACCGATGGGGTGGAGCTGCGACCGGTGGCGGGCCTCGATACGGAACTGGAACTCGACTTCGTCTGGCCTCGTGCCGCAGCCGCGCCGTCGCTGCAGAACTTTGCAACGACGATGCGCGAAATGACGGCTCGGGAAAGCCTGTAGTTGCAGGGCGGACGCTAGAGGCTGCGCTGTGCGACCGCCTCGACTTCCAGAAGGAAATCGGGCGACAGCAGCTCCTTGACGACAACGGCGGTGCCGCAGGGCGGATTGTCGGCGAAGAGCGCATTCTTCACCAACGCATAGTCGGCATAGTGCCTGGCATCGACGAGGTAGCAGCGCAGAGCGACGACGTCGTCGAGCGTTGCGCCAGCAAGCCTGAGCACCTCCTCGATGTTTACAAAGCACTGGCGCGCCTGCGCGACGGCATCGCCGATGCCGACGACCTTGCCCTGGTCCAGCGAGACCTGACCCGAGATGTGGATCAGGCCACCCCTGGCGACACCCTGGCTCATGCCCGCAAAAGTCATTCCGGGGGGATTGAGGTTATGACGTTCCATCACGTGCAGGCCTTCGTCACGGCCGCGCGCCGGTCGCCGCCGGCACGGACACCCGCGCCACGTCGATTCTGCCGCCACGCTTCTGCACCGTCTCGGGCCGCATGCTGGGATTGGCAACGCAGACATAGAGGTCGCGGCCATCGGAGCCGCCGAGCATGCAGGCAAACGCGCCGGCGCCATCGATCGTCACCGTATCGGTGATCTCGCCGCCCTCGCGCACCCGGATGACCGAGTTAGTGAATGGGGAGGCTGCCCAGACGCCTCCTTCCGCATCGAGGCAGATGCCGTCGGGGATGTGGCTCGGAACTTCGGCGAACACGCGCCTGTTCGACAGGCCGCCATCGCTCAGGATGTCGAAGGCGGTGAGCCTGTTGGCGAGCGATTCCGCGATGATGAGCGTCTTGCCGTCGGGCGTGATGACGGTGCCGTTCGGGCAGACGAGATCTTCGGCCACGACCCGCGGCCTGCCGTCCGTGTTCACCATGACCAGCATGGTGGGCGTGACCGGATCGCCTGCCTCGAAGTCGAAGCCGATATTACCGACATAGGCCCTGCCGGTGGCGTCCACCACCATCTCGTTGGTGAGGTGGCGATGGATGTAACCGAGATCGCAATAGGCCGTGAATCCTGAGCCGCTGCGGCGCAGCACGGCATGGTTTTCCATCGACACGACAAGCAGGTCGCCGTCGGGAAGCCAGCCCATGCCGGACGGGCCTCCCTCCACATGTAAACTGTCCACGCGCGCGCCGTCCGGCGACAGGATGTGAACGGTCTCGTCGTGCTGGTCTGCGAACCAGAGGTGGTCCTCATGCCAGCGCGGTCCCTCGGGGTAGGCAAACCCCGAGGCGATGGTGCGGACCGCGATCATGCCGCCTTCCGTACACATTCGTGAAGGATGGCGCCGAGCCGCGCGATGCCTTCGGCGATGATCTTCTCGCTGACATGGCCATAGGAAAGGCGCAGGAACTTGCGGTCGTCCTGCACGCCGGCGAAGCGCTCGCCCGGACGGAAGAAGATGCCTTCCTTTGCCGCGCGGGCTGCTGCGGTGTCCCAGTCGACGCGATCGTCGATCTCTACCCAAATGTAGAACGAGCCCTGCGGCATGCGGAAACGAACGAAATCGCCGCAATGCTCGCGCAGCGCCTTTGCGGCAATGTTGGCCTTGTGGCCATAGACCTGGCAAACCCGGGCAAGGTGCGGCTCGAGCAGGCCCTCGTCCATGAAGTCTGCCATGACTCGCGCGATCCATTGCGCGACGCCAAGGTCCTGCCGCATGACGGCCAGCGGCTCGATGGCCTTCAGATCGCCGATGAACCAGCCCATGCGCAGGGCCGGCGCAACCATCTTCGAGAAGGACCCGCACTGGATGACGCGTCCGCTGTCATCGAGGCTGAGAAGCGAGGGCAAGGGTTCGCCAGAGAAGCGGAGGTCGGAATAGACCGCATCCTCGATGATGATGAAATCGTGCTTCTTTGCCGCCTCGACCAGCATCTTGCGGCGCGGCACCGACATTTCGGTACCCGTCGGCGTCTGGAAGGTGGGGATGGTGTAGACCATCTTCACCCGCTTGCCTTCAGCCTTCACCTGGGCGATCAGCCCCTCCAGATCCTCGACCACCATGCCGTTGTCGTCGACCGTGAGCGTGCGGACCTCGCCGCCCTGCATCGTGGCGTAGCGCAGCGCGTAGGGGAAGGACGAGGCTTCGGCGATAACCACGTCGCCCGGATCGACATAGCCGGCCATGGCGAGCGCGAGGCCCTGGACCGAGCCCGAGGTCAGGATGACGCCGGCATGCCCGAAATCCCGGCCCTGCATCTGCCGGGTGCGCTCGGCGATGCGGGCGCGCAGGCCGCGATAGCCGAAGATCAGTTCCTCATAGCCGACGTCGGGGTCGAAATAGTCGAGCACGGATGGGCCGGCAGCGTTGAGCACCTGGCGCGCAAGACGGGTGAGGTCTGCGACCGGATAGGTTTCCGGCGCGGCCAGACCCTGGTCGAAATTGTAGATCGCGGGAACTTCCGGATCGGGGAAGAACAGTGCAGGACCGGTGTTTGATGCCTTGGCGCGAAGCGTTTCGATGGACACTGGGGTTTCCTCCTTCTGGTGGCGGTTCTTAGTCACCGCTCTCGATTGCCGCGCGTGCGGGCGCGGTGATTGGGCTTTCGTGATTTCGGCCTTTCAGCAGCCGGGTAACGACCCCGCTGAATGCCGACCATGCTTCACGGGGGCTGGCCTCAAGGAGCCCCGCACGCACGACCCTGTGGCCGGAGTGGCGCGGGCGCGGACGCGCGGTAAGCGCGAGGCCGGCAAGGCGCCAGAACACGGACCGTTTCTTCAGGCCATGGTCGTCATGCATCGCTTCCAGTTCAGGGATCGAGAACGGCTCTTCGTGGAGAAAGCCGGCGGTGATCGCGGCCTTCAGAAGCTCCGCGCCGCGCTGGGTGCGGGCGATCTCGATGTTCCATCCATCTCCGACCTCGCGGTGGGTGGGCTTGCCGTTTTCCATCACCCAGCAATCGCCGGCGACGACGTCGGCATGTTCGCTGATGCCGTCCGTGCAGACCTTGCAGCGGAACATCAATTCGTAGCGCAGGCCGGAGAACCAGGTTTCGTCATAGGTCTGCCGAAATTCCTGACCGTTGGCGGTACGCACGAAGGTGGGGCCGGGCCAGCCATGGCCGCGATAGCGGAACGCGGTTACCTGCGATGGCTCCGCGCCGAAGCGGCGGACCACGTTGTGGGTGGCATCGATGCTCGGCGACCCGCCGCAGAACATGGCCAGCATGTAGGGGACCTGCCTGTCGATGCGGGGGTCGGTGAGGGCCATGCGGCGCAGGGTCGCCACATCGCAAGGCTTGCCGATGAAGGCGAACAGCCGCCCCGCGTCGAGCAGTTCACCCACCATGCGGAGCGGTGCGGCCGGCCCGTAACGCGAACCGCTGGCGGCGAGCACCTCTGCCCGCGTCGAGCTGAGGCGCGGTTCGGTTGCCATCGGGTCCTCGCGCGTCGTGCCGACATGCAGGACACCTTCGACGCGGCCACTTTCGATCAGGAAGGTGGCGAGCGCGGTCAGCACGCCGCCTGTCGCGCCACGGAAGCGTATTGTCGGATCTGTGGCATGGCCGCGACCCATGTGTAGGATGCGCCCGAAGATGCGATGAACCGGGCCTTCGGCGGCCGGCGGTCTCGGCATGGAGCGGCCGGTGCAGACGGCGAGCGCCCTTTCCTCGGTGGCGCGCTCGAGACGGCCGACCAGCCGCGGACGCATGAAGCCTTCGGGCGACAGGCCCATCCGCATGGAACCGCGCCCGGCGATGCTTTCGCATGCGCCGCAGCCGGTGCAGAGCCCGTTTGCAACGATATCGTTCACACTGCCGGCGCGCATCGCTCCCCCAATACGGGATCACCCGAAAGCCTTCACTCAGTATCGAAGGGGAGGCGGCTAGCTTGCAAATTCTCGTTTTCAATAAGCGTTATCACGCTCATCAATGATGTCAGGCGGGCTCATCACGCGAGGCAGTCAAACGCTGGATGGCGTCCTTGACCCAGCAATGGGCGGGGCTGCGTTCTGTCGCCGGATGCCAGAACAGCCATGTCGCAAGGGGCCCCATCTCGAAAGGGATGGGCCGGACTGTGAACGCGTCTGGCGGGAGGAAGCGCTCGACGAAGACGCGCGGAATGGTCACGCACAGGTCGCTGACCTCGAGAATCGACCGCACCCCAAGGCAGTGTTCGATGCGGGCGGACACCCTGCGGCGCTGCCTGGTGGCGGCCAGCGCACTGTCGACGAGGTTGGAAAAGCGCGGCCGATTGAAGATGTGCAGGTGCTCCAGCCGCAGATAGGCGTCGAGCGTGAGGTCGCCCTGAAGGGCCGGGTGCCCGAGTCGCATGACGCAAACGAACTCGTCCTCCATGAGAAGGAGACGGCGCAGGTTCGGTTCGGATGGCGGGCGAAACTCGATGGCGAAATCCAGTTCGCCGGAAGCGAGCCGCGAATGCAGTTCCCTCTCGGGAACATAGAAGTTCTCGACCTCCATCGGCGAGCCTGCGCTGCTGATCTCGCCGATCAGCGGCGCCAGCAGGACCGCCTCGGCGAAGTCGCTCATGCTGAAGCGGAGGATGCGCTGCGAGGTAGCGGGGTCGAATGTCTCGTGTTCACCGAAGGCGTGCTCCAGCGTAGACAGTGCCTGACGCACCGGCACGATCAGGCGCTGGGCCAGAGGCGTGGGGGCGACGCCGTTGCCCGCGCGCACGAAGAGCGGATCGCCCAACAGATCGCGCAGCCGGGCAACGCTGTTGCTCACCGCTGGCTGGCTCAGATTGAGTGCCTCGGCGGCGCGCGTGATGCTGGACTCCTGATAAATGACGACGAACACATGAAGCAGGTTCAGGTCAATGCGGGACAGATTGGGCAACAGCATCTTATCCTCCGTCGGGGCACGGCCGCCGCGTGCGGCCGCAGCACGTCCGCCAGCAGGCTATCGGCGGATGTCGTTGTCCCGCGTAGTCCAAACCAATTAGGCGGAGGAAGCCGTCGGGTAGTCGGTGTAGCCCTGTGAGCCGGGCGTGTAGACGCGCGCGCGGTCGTAGTCGGAGAGTGCGATGCCATCGCGGATGCGGTGGACGAGATCGGGATTGCCGATGAAGGGCCGGCCGAAGGACACCGCTTCCGCCGAGCCGTCGCTGATCGCGGCGGCTGCGGTTTCAGGCGAGAGTTCGTTGTTGAGGATGAGGTTGCCGTGCCAGTTCGCCTTGGTCAGCGCGTAGTTGTCGACCAGCTGGACGCTGCGGCGCACCAGATGTAGATAGGCCAGACCAAGCTGCGAGGCCTCGCGCATCAGCAGGCCATACGTCTCGACGGGGTTTTCGTCGTGCATGTCGTTGTAGTCGAGGCCCGGGCACAGGCGCAGGCCGACCCGGCCGAAGCCGATGGCCTCGCCCATCGCCTGCAGCGTTTCCATGACGAAGCGGATGCGGTTTTCGGCGCTGCCGCCGTAGCGATCGGTGCGCCTGTTCGAATTTGACGACAGGAACTGCATGGGCAGGTAGCCGCTGGACGAGTGCAGCTCCACACCGTCCATGCCGGCCGCCCGCGCATTAAGGGCAGCCTGCCTGTACTCCTCCACCACGAGGGGAATTTCTCCGGTGCCCAGCGCGCGGGGCATCTCCATCGGGACGAGGCCGCTGACATCGGTGAATATCTTGGCTTCGGCGCGGATCGCCGAGGGGGCGACGACATCGGAATCATCGTCCTTGTTGATGCGCGAGGCGACGCGGCCGCAATGCATCAACTGGGCGACGATGAGGCCGCCTTCAGCGTGCACGGCCTCCGCTACGCGCCGCCACCCTTCCGTCTGGTGGGCGGAATAGAAGCCCGGCGTGCGGCAATAGCCCTTGCCAGCAGGGCTCGGCTGGATGCCCTCGGTGACGATGAGACCGGCCGACGCTCGCTGGCGGTAGTATTCGACGTGCAGGTCGGTGGGAGCGTCGCCGTCGCCCGCTCGGCTGCGTGTCATCGGTGACATCACGATCCTGTTGCGCAGTTCAAAGGCGCCGAGGGTCACCGGGTCGAACAGGCCCTGCATGGAATACTCCGCTGGCTGGGGGTTGTGGGCCGCTGTCATGTCCGCTGTCAGGGCCGCCAGGCATAGGCACCTCGGCCGAACATGCGGTCGAGGTCCTCAGGCGTAGAGGTGGAGACGAGGGGCTTGAGAGTGCCATGCGCGGTGAGCCCGCGCTGGACCGCAGGCCGCGCGGCACAGCGTTCGTACCAGTCGGCGATGCCGGGGCTCGCATCACGCGCAAGGAACGGAAAGTTTTCCGCCCAGCGATTGGCGTTCGACCATACCCACGGAAAGGCGGCCAGATCGGCAATCGAGAACTCGTCGCCACCGAGATAAGGCTTTTCGGTCAGGCGGGTTTCCATCACCCCGTACACCCGGTGCAGTTCGGTGGTGTAGCGGTCGCGCCCATAATCCTGATCCTGCGGCGCAAACAGCATGAGGTGGTTGAACTGGCCGTTGGCCGGGCCGAGATTGGCAGCCTGAAAGACCATCCATTGCATGATGTCGTAGCGCGTTGGACCGGATGCCGGCAGCAGGTGCCCACACTTCTCCGCTAAATAGAACAGGATGGCGACGGATTCGAAGACTGTAACCGGCCCGTCATGGTCGACGATGACCGGCACCTTCGAATTCGGGTTCAGCGCCACGAAATCCGGCGCGAACTGCTCGCCCCGCCACACATTCATGGGCAACATCCGGTATTCGAGCCCACACTCCTCGAGCATCAGCGTCACCTTGAGGACGTTAGGTGTCGTGGAGGCGTAAAGGTCGATCATGTGGGGTTCTGCTTCCTGCTCAGGACGGGCCGGGACGCGTGGCAGCCATCACTTGCTGACGGCTGCGACGACTTCGCCCACCGCGCGGTCGATGTCGCCCCGCTGGTAGCCGAGCAGCTCGGTCTCGGCCGGATCGGGCTCATAGGACAGGACGACACCCCGGCCCGGGACGATGAAGGCGTCGGGTAGCAACGGGTGCTCGCGGTCCTCCTCCACCAGCCGGCGATCGGTGCCGACCGCGTCGAAGATCTTCTGGAAGAAGTCACGGAAGGTGAGGTTGGCATCGCCGATGAGATAGGCCTTGCCGGTTTCGCCGCGCTCGAGCGCACCGGCGATCGCCTGCGAGAGCGAGCGCACCGACAGGTAGTTGGTTCCGCCGGCCGGGGCATAGTCCGGGATTTCCGGTCGCTTTCCCCTGCCCCATGCCGCGATGGTCTCGTAGCGCTTTGCCGGAATGCCGGGGATTGCGCCGACGATCGACGGCGGGTTCAGCGTGGTGACGTTGAAGCTATCGTCGGCGAGCGCGCGGGCACCCTCGTCGGCGAGCGCACGACCGCGGACATAGGGCACCTTGTCGATGAGGTGCGGCATCACCTGATGATAGTAGCTGCCGAGCTGCACGAACCTGCGCACACCGGCCCGCTTGGCGAGGCTGGCGAAGGCCGGCACGCCCTCAATCTGCATCACGCGCCAGAATTCATGCTCGTTGGTACCCGACGGCATGTGGCGGATGTCCTGACCGGCGGCAAACACGATGGCCTCGAACGGCTCGAGATCCTTCTCGGTAAAGGTCTGCTGCGAGTAGTCGCCGATGATCGTCGGCATTGAGGCCATGGGCGTGCCCTCGCGCGCCGGCTTGCGCGCGCCGAGCGTCACCTGATGTCCGGTCTTTTTGAGATGCACGGCGGCATGGCCGCCGATCATGCCGGTTCCGCCGATGATGAGTACCTTCACCTGCAATGCTCCTGCGTAAAAGGCCACATTGTCCCGGGCTCGCCAAAGCAGCATCGTCCGAACGAATGATGCAGGCAGCGGTGAATATGAGTGTGCTGAGCCGATGGAGGAGCGTATGGGCAGACGGTTCGCAGGCAAGGTTGCTCTTGTCACCGGAACGGCGGGCGGCATCGGCCGCGCAACCGCCATCAGGCTGGCTGGCGAGGGTGCTCGCGTGGTCGCGGCCGATCGCGACCGGGATGGGTTGGCGAGGCTCGCCGACGACATCGGACCGCTGACAGCTCTTGTCTACGACGCTGCTAACGGCGATGCGTCTGCTGCCATGGCTCGCGAGGCGGTGGCGGCCGAAGGACGCCTCGACATGCTGGTCTGCAACGCAGGCATCTACCGCCGCGGCCATTTCGAAGACATTGCAAGGGAAGAGTGGGACGCTGTCATTGGTGTGAACCTGACAAGCGTCGCCCGTATCGTGCAGGCGGCCCTGCCGGCACTGCGTGAAGCACAGGGCAGCGCCGTCCTTCTGGCCAGCACGGCCGCGACGCACGGCATCGCCTATGCCGCCCACTATGCCGCCGCCAAGGCGGGCATCGTCGCGCTTGCCAAATCGCTGGCGGTTGAATTTGCCCCTGCGGGCGTGCGCTTCAATGCGGTTGCGCCTGGGCGCGTAAAGACCGGAATCAGCGCCGGCCTTGCGCCGCTCGAACGGCAGGATCCATCGCTGCTGGTTCGTTCGCCGCGGCTTGCCGGGCTGACCGAAGGCGGGGAGCCGGACGACATAGCCGGTGTCATCGCTTTTCTACTGTCGCCGGATGCGCGATACGTTTCCGGCAGTCTGGTGAGCGCTGACGGTGCGCAGAACGTCGGTTGATGTGGGCGCGTAGTCTGTTAGGACGATGTCTCTGCATGCACGGGCTCGCAGATTTTGGGGAGGGCGCGCAGCGGACGGTCTCGCAACAAGACGCAACAACTCGTCTGAGCCAAGGTGCGCCGAAGGGAGGAATTATGAAGAAGTTACTGCTGGCGACGACCATGCTGGTCGCCGCGACCATGGCCTCGCATGCTCAGGACAACGTCGTCAAGATCGGCGTGCTCAACGACCAAAGCACCTCGTTCTCGGCGCTCGGTGGCACTGAAGTCGTTCGCGCAGCCGAACTCGCCGTCAAGGATTTCGGAGGCTCGGTTCTCGGCAATCCGATCGAAATTCTCTCGGCAGACCATCAAAACAAGCCGGACGTGGGCCTCGCGCTCGCTCGCCAATGGCTCGAGCGGGATGGCGTCGATGCTATCGCCGACGTCGCCAACTCGGCCGTCTCGCTCGGCGTCAACACGCTGATCGGCGACCAGAAGAAGGTCGGCCTCTTTGTTTCGCCGCTGACCGATCGTCCGACCGAAGCCGACTGCAACGGCCACATCGTGGCGTGGGCATATGACGCCTATTCAACCGTCGGCACAACGGTCCAAGCGCTGCTCGCTGAAGGCGGCAAGTCGTTCTACATCCTGTCGCCCGACTACGAAGCCGGCAAGGTCCAGGAATCGTGGGTCGAGACCGCCGTCAACAACGCCGGCGGCGAAATCAAGGGCAAGGTGCGCGCGCCGCTCGGCACGACCGACTTCTCGTCCTATCTGCTGCAGGCACAGGCCTCCGGCGCCCAGGCGATCGTGATGAACCTGAATGGCCCCGAGCTCGTCAACGCGATGAAACAGGCGCAGGAATTCGGCATCATCGCTGCCGGCCAGAGCATCGCCGTGACCTTCCTTCACCAGTCTGATGCCCGCGCCATCGGCGTGGAAGCACTGAAGGGCGTTCGCGCCTCGACCCCGTGGTTCTGGAAGAAGGACGCCACCTCCGAAGAATTCGGTCGCCGCATGATGGAGATCACCGGCAACGCGCCAGGCTGGATCGCAGCGGGCACCTACTCGGCAGTCACCGCCTATCTGAAGGCTGTAGAGAAGGCCGGCACGGACGAGTCCACGGCAGTCCTGAAGGCGATGCGCGAGATCGAGCTCGACGACTTCTTCGTCTCCAACGGCACGCTGTACCCGAACGGCCGCCTTGCCCACGACATGTACCTGCTCGAGGTCAACGGCCCGGACGACGTCAAGGAGAAAGACGACTTCTTCAAGCTCGCTGCGACGGTGCCCGCCGACAAGGCGTTCCGGCCCTACTCGGACAGCGCCTGCAAACTCTGACAGGCCTTGCCTGCACGGGAGGTCGCCACCTGATGCCACAGTCGGGGGACCTTCCGCGCATTTTCCATTCGCTGCGGAGAAGAAACTTGCGTGGCTACATGATTTTTGAACTCGAGATCACCGACCAGGAAGCCTGGGCGGCGTATCGGGAGGTCGCGGGACCCCTGATGGCGGCCGCCGGAGGACGGTTCATCGTTCGAAGCGATCGGATCGAGCCGCTGGAAGGCGGATGGAACCCGAAAGGCCTTTCGGTCGTCGAGTTTCCCAGCTTCGAGGCCGCGCACGACTTCTATCACTCGGAGGCCTACAAGGCGACGCTGCCGCTGCGCGAGAAGGCATCGCGCGGCCGCGGCGTCCTGGTGGGCAGTAGCCTATGACAACGCACGTTTCCGACAACATCATCGAGGCCAGGGGCCTCACCAAGCGCTTCTACGGCTTTACGGCCGTGGATGGCGTCGATCTCGACGTGAAGCGGCACTCCATCCATGCGCTGATCGGACCCAATGGTGCGGGCAAGACAACCTGCTTCAATCTCATCACCAAGGTTCTTCAGCCCAGTGACGGCGCCATCCGCTTCAACGGCGTGGACATCACCGCCGAGAGCCCGGCTAGGGTGGCCCGACGCGGCATCGTCCGCTCGTTCCAGATATCGGCAATCTTCCCCCGCATGACGGTGGCCGAAAACGTGCGGATCGCGCTGCAGCGGCCCGTGGGAACGTCATTTCATTTCTGGCGTCCGGAACGCAGCCTTAAGGTTCTCGACGAGCGGGTGGACGAGCTTCTGGAAACGGTTGGCTTGCTGTCCCTGCGCGACCGTTCTGCGGCTGACCTGCCCTACGGGCGCAAGCGCGTCCTCGAATTTGCAACCACGCTGGCGCTCGAACCCGAATTGCTGCTTCTGGACGAGCCGACATCGGGCCTCGGAAGCGAGGACGTCGAGCGCATCGCCGACCTGATCCGCAGCGTCTCCAAAGGGCGAACCATCCTGATGGTCGAGCATAACCTTTCGGTGGTCTCACGGCTTGCCGACCGTATCACCGTGCTGGCGCGCGGCAAGATCCTGGCCGAAGGACCCTATTCGGAAGTGTCGACGGATTCCCGCGTCGTGGAAGCCTATATCGGAGGCGAAGAATGAGCGCCGGGACCCTGCTTAAAGTTCGCGACCTGCGCGGATGGTATGGCGAAAGCCAGGCCTTGCACGACATGGCTTTCGAGGTAGGAAAGGGCGAGGTTGTCACGCTGCTCGGCCGCAACGGCGCGGGCAAGACGACGACGCTGCGCGCGATCATGGGCCTGCTGCGCAAGCGCAGCGGCGAGATCAGCTTCGCCGGCGAGAACCTCATCGACCGCATGCCGGAGCATATCGCCCGGCGCGGCATCGCCTATTGCCCCGAGGAGCGCGGCATCTTCGCCAGCCTGACGGTGGAGGAGAACCTGATGCTGCCGCCCGTGGTGGCGGAGGGCGGGATGGCGCTGGACGACATCTACGAACTGTTCCCCAACATTGCCGAGCGTCGCAGGAGCCCGGGTACGAAACTTTCCGGCGGCGAGCAGCAGATGCTGGCGATCGGGCGCATCCTGCGCACTGGCGCAACGTTGCTGCTTCTGGACGAGCCGACCGAGGGCCTTGCCCCGGTGATCGTGCAGCAGATCGGCGTGGTGATCCGCAAGCTTAAGGAACGCGGCTTCACCGTGCTGCTGGTCGAGCAGAATGTGCGCTTCGCCGCGAGGCTCGCCAACCGTCACTACGTGGTCGAGCATGGGCAGGTGATCGACAGGCTGGAGGCGGCAGACGTCGCAGGCAGCCTCGATCGCATCCAGAACTATCTGAAAGTGTGAGCCCGCCATGATGACACTTCTCGGGATTTCCCCGCAGCTCCTGTTCGGCCAATTGCTGATCGGGCTCATCAACGGCGTGTTCTACGCGATGATGAGCCTGGGCGTGGCCATCATCTTCGGCATGCTGCGCATCGGCAACTTCGTGCACGGCGCGCAGTACATGCTCGGCGCTTTCGGCGCTTGGTATCTTCTCAACCTGCCCGACCTGTTCCCCAGCCTCGGGCTGCCTTCGCTCAACTATTGGTGGGCGCTTGTGCTGGTGCCGTTCGGCGTGGCCCTGATCGGCGCGCTGATGGAGCGGCTGTTCATCCGCAAGGTCTATGAACTCGAACACGCCTACGGCCTGCTGCTGACGGTCGGGCTGGCAATGCTCATCGAAGGCCTGTTCAACGTGCGCTATGGCGCGGCTGGACAGCAGTACAACATTCCCGAAGCCCTGAAAGGCGGCGTGAATCTCGGCTTCATGTTCATGCCGTACTACCGGCTGTGGGTGATCGTGGCAGGCATCCTCGTCTGCGTCGCCACATGGTATGCGATCGAACGCACCCGGCTTGGCGCTTACCTGCGCGCCGCAACCGAAAATCCCGATCTCGTCCGCGCCTTCGGCATCAACGTGCCGCGCATGCTGATGCTGACCTACGCCTTCGGCGTGGGACTGGCGGGTCTCGCGGGCGTGATGGCCGCTCCGATCTATCAGGTCAGCCCGCAGATGGGCCATTCCATCATCATCACGATCTTTGCCGTCGTGGTCATCGGCGGCATGGGGTCGATCTCGGGCGCGATCTATACGGGCCTGATGCTCGGCGTGATCGAGGGACTGACGAAGGTGTTCTGGCCGCAGGCCTCGACCACCGTGATCTTCGTCATCATGGTGCTGGTGCTCATCTTCCGGCCTGCCGGCCTGTTCGGCAGGGAAACGGTTGCCGCGCACGCCGCCGACATGTCCACGGCACGGCCCGACAGCATTCTGGAGAACGGCCGGCTGTGGATGGCGATCCTCGCTATCGGCGGCACCATCGTGCCCTTCTTCATCTATCCCGTCTTCGGCATGAAGATCCTCTGCCTAGCTCTGTTTGCCTGCGCCTACAACTTGATCTTCGGCTATGTCGGGCTGCTCGCCTTCGGCCATGCGGCGTTCTACGGATCGTCCGCCTATGTGGCCGCCTTCACGGCCGCTTCATGGGGCTTCCCGACCGAGCTCGCGATCCTGTCCGGCGTGGCGATGGCGACGCTGCTGGGAGCGATCTTCGGATGGCTGGCCATCCGCAGGCAGGGTCTCTACTTCGCGATGATCACCCTGGCACTGGCCCAGCTCGTCTATTTCTACGCCATCCAGGCCTCCTGGACCCACGGCGAGGACGGCATCCAGTCGGTGCCGCGCGGCTACGTCTTCGGTGTCATCAACCTGAACGACCCGATGGCCATGTACTTCTTCGTGCTGGCAGTCTTCCTGATCGGGTTCGGGGTGATCTACCGGATCGTGCATTCTCCCTTCGGGCAGGTGCTGAAGTCGATCCGGGAGAACGAGCCACGCGCGATTTCGCTGGGTTACTCGACCGACCGTTTCAAGCTGATCGCCTTCACGCTTTCGGCAATGCTGGCGGGGCTTGCGGGCGGCACCAAGGCGATCGTTTTTCAGATCGCCTCGCTGGCCGATCTCTACTTCCAGACGTCGGCTGATGCCCTGCTGATGACGCTTATCGGCGGTGTCGGCACGCTGCTTGGCCCGATCGTCGGCGCGATCATCGTGGTGACGATCCAGACGGAGCTCGCAACGCTTGGCTCATGGGTCATCGTGGTGCAGGGCGCAGCCTTCGTGGTGTGCGTGCTGTTCCTGCGCAAGGGTGTCGTCGGCACGCTGGAGGACTGGCTGAGCGCTCGCGTGGAGCGCAAGCGCATCGCCGCCGGTGGGGGCGCGCCCGTTGTCGAGAGGAGCTCGCACTGATGGGCAAGCCGCTTGCGATGGTCGTGGGGGCCGGTCCCGGCCTCGGCATAGCGCTGGTCCGCCGCTTCGCACAGGGCGGCATGAGCGTCGCCTTCGTGGCGCGTCGCCCCGATGCCGTCGCGGCGTACCAGAAGCAGCTCGATGCGGAAGGGCTGGATACCAGGGGGGTCGTCGCCGACGCGGGCGACCCCGCCACGATCTCGCGGGTCGTGGCAAAGTTGCGAGAAACGCACGGCGAGGCAGAAGCAGCGATCTACAACGCCGCCATCATCGAGCCGTCGCGCTTGGTCACGCCGTCGGGCATCGGCGAGGCGCGATATGCGACGGCGCCGGGCTGGAAGGCACATGGCGAGCCTGTCGACTTCGATTACCTGATGGACAGCTTCCGCACCAATGTCGCGGGCGCGCATCATCTGGCGCGGGAAGTCGCGCCCGGCATGATCGAACGCGGCCGCGGGACGATCCTGCTCACCGGTGGCGTGCTGGCATTTGGCCCGTGGATCGAATGGGGTGTCACGTCGCTTGGCAAGGCGGCGCTGCGCAGCCTTGGCCATTCGCTCTACAAGGAACTGTCGCCTCATGGCGTGCAGGTTTCCACCGTCGCCATCCACGGCACGATGGCGAAGGACACGCCCTACGACCATGACCGCGTCGCGGATGCCTACTGGCAGGTACACGCGCGTCCGCGCGACCAGTGGGGCCCGGACTTCCACTTCAAGCCCCACGAAGATGATGGAGCGGATCCGGACGTATGACACCGCCGATCGATTTCAAGGGGCAACGCGCGCTGGTGACAGGCGGCGCAAGCGGCATCGGGGCCGAGACCGCAAGGCTGCTGCTTGAGCTCAACGCAAGGGTTGTGCTCTGCGATCTGGCGGGGGACAGGGTTCAGCAGGCATGCGACAAACTGGGTGCGCATGGCGCGGTGCAAGGCGACGTTGCCGTGGAGGCGGATGCCGACCGCATGGTCGCCGAAGCCTCTGACGCCCTGGGCGGGATCGACCTCGTGTTCAACGCTGCCGGTATCGGAGACGATCTTGTGCCCTTGCACGAGCAATCGACGAAACACTGGCGGCGTGTCTTCGACGTCAGCCTGTGGGGCACACTCCTCATTTCTCGCGCGGCGGGCCGGCTGATGGTAGAGCAGCGGAGCGGTGCGATGGTCAACGTCTCGTCGATCGTGGGACTGGACGCCTTTCCCGGCCGCTCGGCTTATGGCGTCGCCAAGGCGGGCGTAGGCCATCTGACGAAGACACTTGCCTGCGAGTGGGGCGAATATGGCATTCGCGTCAACGCGATAGCTCCTGCCTATACCAAGACGCCGATGGTGAAGGACCTGCTCGAACGCAAGGTGTTCGACCCCGGTGTTATCGAGCGCCGGACGCCTTTGGCACGGATGGCGGAAACCGAAGAGATGGCCAAGGCCGCAGTCTTCCTGTTTTCCGACTGGGCGAGCTACGTCACCGGGGTGGTCCTGCCGGTCGATGGCGGCTGGAGTGCCTATGGCGCGTCCGGCGACGTTGTGAAGATCAGGCACGCGACGGATTAGGACGCGTGCCTTCGCCCTAGTGCCCGGGGAAGGTGGCCTACGCCCTTCGGTACTTGTCCAGACCTTCGCCCTTCAGCGCCTCGACCAGATCGCGCTTGCGGATCTTGGCGGCCTCAACCGGCATGTTGTCGATAAGCTCGACGCGGCGCGGTGCCTTGTAGGCGGCGAGTTCTGCGCGGCACCATCCACGTAGGTCTTCCGCAGTGGCAGTGGCGCCGTCAGCGAGTACGACGACGGCAACCGGAACCTCGCCCTTCTCCTCGTCGGACGCGCCGACGACCGCGCACATGGCCACTGCCGGATGGCGATAAAGGACGCTCTCGACCTCAAGCGGATAGATGTTGTGGCCGCCGGTGATGATGACGTCCTTCTTGCGGTCCACGATGAAGAGGAAGCCATCGCTGTCGACGAAACCGAGATCGCCGGAGCGCCACCCCAGTGGCCCGAAGGCCTGAGCGGTGGCTTCTTCGTCGCCCAAATAACCGAGTGCGACACAGTCGCCACCGATGATGACCTCCCCGATCTCTCCGACGGGAAGTTCCACGTCGTCGTCGTTGACGATATAGATGCGGGACGAGCCGACCGGTAGGCCGGCCGAGCCCGGCTTGCGCAGGCCAAGCGTCGGCTCGATCACGTTCTGGCCGCAGGTCTCGGTTGCGCCGTAGACCTGCGCAACCTTGACGCCCGACAGTTCCTCGAATCGCTTGATGACCGGCTGGGGGACCGGGGAGCCGCCGGTCGTGCAGATGCGCAGCGACGACAGGTCATGGCGGCTCGGGTCATGCTCGTTGACCATGTAGACGTACATTGTCGGCGTGCCGCCGAAATATGTCGCGCGGTAGCGGCTGATGTCGGCCATCACGCGCTCCGTGTCCCACCGTTCGTGCAGCACGATCGTGCCGCCGGTGTAGAGACACAGGTTCAGGGTCACGGTGAGGCCGAAATTGGTGAACAGCGGAACGGCGCACAGGTAGATTTCATGGCCGAACCGGGTCCGGTGCGAGACCATCATGTCGCGCAAGGTGGACGACAGGCCATAATGCGACTGCGCGGTGCCTTTTGGCGTTCCCGTCGTGCCCGACGTGAAGAAGAGCGATGCGATCTCGTCGGCTTCGCAGGCGACATTGTCGAACTGTGCGTCGGCGGCAGCGATCAGAGTGTCGAGGTCGTCAGCCCCGGCGCCGCCGCCGCCGCCGGCGACAAGGCATGTCTCGAGCGCGGGGAATTCGTCGTGGATCTCCGAAAAATAGGGCCAGGTGGTGCCGTCCGCGACCACTGCCTTCATTCCGGTGCGAGCCACGATCTTGCGCAGTTCCGCATGGCGGAACATCGCACTCAGTGGTGCGGGCACCGCGCCCAGACGCTGGCAGGCCCAGAACGCCACCGCCATCAGGGGCGTCGAGGGCAGATAGAGACCGACCTTGTCGCCCTTGCCGATGCCCCGCGCTGCGAGGACGTTGGCGAGCCGCGCCGTGCGCTCACCGAACTCGGCATAGGTGAGCGTCTTGCTGTCTGTGATGATGAAGGGGCGCTCCGGCAGAAGGCGGACGTTGCGTGCGAGGATCTGGTTGAGGATTTCCATCCGGTTCCACTCAGGAGATGAGGATGCCGCTGTCGACGGGCAGCTTTTGCCCGGTCGTGCGACGGGATTCGTCGGAGGCTAGGAAGAGCACCGCCTGCGCGACATCGATGGGCTCGGCCATGCCAAGCAGGTAGGCGTCGAACTGCTTCTTGAGATGCGGCTCGCGGTCGAAGAACTCGAGCACGCGCTCCGTGGTCACCGCGCCGGGGATGACGACGTTGACGCGGATGCCGTCAGACGCGAATTCCACGGCCATCGAGCGCGTCAGGGCAATGATGCCACCCTTGGCCGCGGTGTAGGCATCGCGGTTGGGCACACCCATCTCGCCCATGATCGAGGCGCTGTTGACGATCGAGCCGCCGCCGGATTTCTGCATCAGCGGGATGGCGGCGCGGCTGCACAGCCAAGTGCCGAAGAGATCGAGACGCAAGGTCTTCCAGAAGGTGTCTAGCGACGTCTTCGTGAGCGGGCCGTCGTCAGGGCTGGAGCCGCCGGCATTGTTGAACAGCACGTCGAGGCGTCCCCAAGCCCTGTCGGCCTGCGCGAAAGCCTGCTCCACGCTGTCCGGCTCGCTGACGTCGCACGGCACGAATATGGCAGTGCCGCCGGCGCTTTCGATCTCGGCAACGACCTTCTCGCTTTCGGCACGCCGCCGCGCGGCCAGCACCACCCTGGCGCCTTCGCGCGCGAAGAGCCGCGCCGTCGTCTCTCCGATGCCTTGGCTGGCACCCGTGATGAAAGCTACCTTGCCGTCGAGCCGACCTGCCATCATGTTCTCCCCTTGCTGTTCACTGTTCACCACGATGACGCGCCGCCGTCGACAGGCAGTATCACACCCGTCACCATTGCCGCATCGTCACTTGCGAGGAACAGGGCGGCCGCTGCGACCTGTTCCGGCAGCGCCGGCCCCAACCGCTGCTTCTGTGACAGCGGAAAGCGCGAGACGTCTCCGCCGGAGATCTGAAGCACGCGCTCGGTCATCGTTACGCCCGGAGCGAGCGCATTGACGCGAATGCGCGAGGCGGCATGCTGCGCGGCAAGCGTGCGGGTGAGCGATGAGACCGCGCCCTTGGCGGCGGTGTAGAAGTCGATCCCCGGAACGCTCGCCATGGTGACGCTGGATGACATGTTGACGATCGAGCCGCCGCCCTTTTCGACCATCGCCGGAATGACGGCACGACAGGCCAGAATGGTGCCGAGCACGTCGAGCTGCATGACGCGCCAGAGTTCTTCGATCGGGGCATCGACGATGCTGCCGTCGCGGACCGACGAGCCGCCTGCACAGTTGAGCAGGATGTCGGTGGAACCTACTGCTCCGTGTCCCTTCTCGAACGCAGCGGTGACGGAATCTTCCGAGGTGATGTCGGCGACCGCGAAGACGGCGTCACCGCCATTCCGCCGGATGTCGGCCACCAACACGTTGCCTGCATCCTCGGAAAGGTCGAGCACGCAGAGCCGTGCGCCCTCGCGCGCAAAAAGCTGCGCTGCGGACCGGCCGATGCCCGATGCGCCGCCGGTGATGTAAGCGGTCTTGCCCGTAAGTCTTCCCAAGTCGGTTCCTCCCGTTTTGGCGCCCAATCGGCAAGGGCATCTGCCGATCGGCGCCGATGCGCCTCGTCCAGATGGATTATTGACGTGGGACTATTGCGCCCGGCGCCGCAATCGACGGTGCCGGTGGTCACCACTTCTTCTCGATCTCGCCGGTGCACACGATGGTGTTGGCCCTCTCCTTCGTGAGGCTGCCGAAGAAATTGAGGTTGGTGACGCCCAGGCCGTCGTCCATGAGCTGCTGGCGCTGGTTACATCGGCGCTGATCTTCCACACCTCGTGGCGCGTCGCAGCCTGCAGCGTAAGCGTTGAAACGAGAACGGCGGCTGCCGCGCCGCCGGCGATATGGGCGAATTTCATCCTTGCCTCCATGCGGTCTGCCTGCCGGACGGTATCGTCCATTAGCACTATGGGCCTGACCTGGGGCGAGCGGATCAGGCTGCTGCGCTACGGCCCGCGACGCGCCCAAAGATCAGCGCCATTCCGACGAAGGTGCCGGACATGTAGCCGGCGCCGTGGAAGCCGCCCGTGACTTCGCCCGCCGCGTAAAGTCCGGCGATGGGGTCGCCATAGACGTTCTGCACATTCATGCTCGTGTCGACCGTCAGCCCGCCGTTGAAGTGAGTGGTGCCCGCGCGGCAGATAACGGCATGGAAGGGTGCTTCGGCAATCGGCAGCAGCACACCTGAATCGCCGACCGCGTGGGCTCGGCCGAAATCGGTGTCGCCGCTGCCTGCAAGCTGCACGTTGTATCGCTCGACGCCGGCGACGATGCCGCAGGCATCGAAACCCTCGGCTGCGAGTTGTCGCGCCAACACTTCCAGCGTGGGTGCCTCAAACTCGCGAAAGCCCGTCAGAACCTTGCCCATCATCGTCTGCGCGTAACTGGCCTTCATGCGGCTATCGTAGACCTGAACGCATACCGCGTCGGGCTGAGAAAGCAGCGCCCAGCAGGTGTCAATGTAGAGATCGCTTTCGCGGCAGAAGCGTCTGCCTTCCCGGTTGAGCGCGATGGCACCAGCATACAGAACCATTGCGCCTTTTCCGGTCTCGGGATCGGAGGGCGCGGTGGGTGCGACGCCGACGGTCATGTAGGAGATGCCGGCGCCGGCGCTCATGCCCATCAGCAGGCCGTCACCACGCGATCCCTGCCCGGTCAGTGGAAGGATGCTTTCCGAGCCTGGTCGACCGAAATTTCGGATCAGCTCGCGGCTGCGGGTGAAGCCACCGGTGGCCAGTACCACCCCGCGCGTTGCCATGCACCGATGCGTCTCGTCGTCGCGTTCGAAGTTGACGCCGGTGACACGACCAGCCTCGATGAGCAGCCGCCGGACACGCGCGTCGGTTTCGATGCGCACGCCACGCGCGCGGGCGGCAGCTTCGAGCCGCGTGACGATTTCAGCGCCACCGGACATCTCGTCGCCGGAAAGCTCGTGCGCCCACGGCCTGCTCATATGCGCGAAGCGGAAGGCCCGGACGAAGCGTACGCCGACATCCTCAAGCTTGCGGTGGGTGGCTGCGGCTTCGTCGACATAGAGGCGGGAGAGGTCTTCCTGGCAGTCGTTGTGGTGCGAATGGACGAGGTCTTCGTAGAGCTCTTCGCGCGTGCCGGGCTGCAGCGGCGTCTCGCACAGGGCAACATAGGCGCCGGACAGGCGCGTGCTGCCACCCGTCATCGGTTCCGATTCAAGGACGATGACCGTGGCACCCTGATCTGCCGCCTCGACAGCGGCCATCAGGCCAGCCGCGCCGGAACCCACGACGACGACGTTGGCTTCCATCATTCCTCCGCATGTCGTACTACTCCCCAGCGGAAGCTAGCAGGGCGGCGGCGGGCTGCCTCGTCCGGATGAGCTATCAGCCACTTTCATCGCTTGTGCAAGCCCGCAGTCCCCGAACGTAACAATCATCCCGATCGGGATGTTTATAGTTTGTCACATGCCATTTTCCTTGAAATAATCCCGATCGGTTCTTTTTCTGGATTTTTGCCGGTAGGCTGTTATAATCGTCCCGATAGGGATGATTTATGCAAACAATCACAGATACCAAAAGCCTTGGCCTTCTGATCCGTGAGGAGCGGAAGGCACAGAAACTAACCCAGGAGCAGCTCGCCGGGCTGACCGGCGTGGGCATACGCTTCGTGCGCGAGCTCGAAGCCGGGAAGGAGAGCTGCCAGATCGGACGCGCCCTCCAGGTGGCCGCATCCCTCGGGCTTAGCGTCTCGGTCCGCAGCCGGCGGGAGAGTGAGCCGTGACGCATATTCTTGACGTCTGGTTCAATGAAGCAAAGGCCGGCGCGCTCAGCCAGGATGACGGCGGCGCTCTTAGCTTTACCTATGACGCCGGATATCTCGCAAGCCGGGAGGCGCGGGCAATCTCGTTCTCCATGTCTTTGCAGGAGGCGCCATTCGCCGACCGAACTGTCCGGCCTTTCTTCTCGGGACTATTGCCGGATGAAGGGGCGCGGCAGCGCCTTGCTGGGGCACTCGGGATTTCATCCGGCAACGCCTTTGGCCTGCTTGAAGTGATCGGCGGCGAATGTGCCGGCGCCTTGTCGCTTTATCCCGCCGGACAGGCCCCGCCTTCCGATGAAGACGGTGTCGAAATATTGGGTTCCGGGCGGCTTGCCGAGATCATCGCCAAGCTGCGTGACCGCCCGCTGCTTGGCGGGGAAGAGGGCGTGCGCCTGTCTCTTGCCGGCGCGCAGGACAAACTCGCGGTCTGTGTTGACGGTCAAAACATCGGCCTCGCCAAGGGCGGGCGACCTACCACCCATATCCTCAAGCCGTTCATCCAGGCGCTGGAGGGCACCGTCGAGAACGAGCTGTTCTGCCTGCGCCTGGCGGCGCGGCTTGGCCTGCCTGTGCCGAAGGTTGAGATGCGCCGTGCGGGCGAGGTTTCGTTCCTCCTGGTGGAGCGCTATGACCGCAGCCTGCATAAGGACGGCACCATCACGCGGCTACACCAGGAGGATTTCTGTCAGGCGCTCAGCGTGCCGCCGGAGCTCAAGTATGAAGACGAAGGCGGGCCGGGAGTATCGGCTTCGCTCGGGCTCATCGACAGCGCGACCGCGCGCCCTGCAGCGGATCGCCTCGGCTTCATCCGGATGCTGATTTTCCACTATCTCGTTGGCAACGCGGACGCTCATGCCAAGAACTATGCGCTGCTGTACCGGGACCGCGTGCCTGACCTGGCGCCGCTCTATGACGTGGTGTGTACAGCCGCCTATCCGCGGCTTGCGAAGAAGCTCGCTATGGCGATCGGGGGGCGCAACGTTCCTGACACCATCCACCTCAAGCAATGGCTGACGCTCGTCCCTGACACCAAGGGCGCGCAGCGGCTTCTTGTGAAAGATATGGCTGATCTGGCGGGACAGATACGGAAGCAGGCGGATGGATTGCTCGGCGATCTGGAAGCCGAGGGCATCGCGCATGTCATCCTTAAAGAGATACGCGCCGTCATTGAGACGCGCGCTACGCATTTGCTGCGGATAACTGATAGTGCTGTGGGAACGAATGAATGAAATCGTATGTGTTGGTTGGGGGTCGCTAATCTGGTGTCAGAAGGCTTCACGCCGGTTTCGTCAATGAAGACAAGCCGGGCCGCATAGCGCGCATGAAGCCGAACGGTCGTTGAGGGCGCGACCTTGAACCGAGCCGCCATCGCCCGCCGCGATTGACCAGTTTCAACACCTTGCACAATCCGGTCCCGCAAGTCTGATAAAATCGGCTTTCCCATGGCTCGTATCTCCTGCAGCCATAGAATCAGACTTTCTCCAACTCTGAACCCTCGATTCATGCTTCTCGCCCGATGCTCTAAGCTCTTCCTTCCTTTCCGTCGCCCGTGAAGGGTGCCTCGGCAATCGGCAAGAACAGCAGAAACTTCGGCTGAAACGTCCTCGTCGCCCGTCGAAAGCGAGCTTTTCGTCTTATTGGTTTTGGTAAATTGGTAAGGCCAATTGACTCTAAGTCCAATTATGATAAGTCTCCCGTCAGGAGGGTCATATGCACAAGGGAAAACTTGAGCTGCAGGTCGTGCGCCCGAGGCGGCTATACGAGCAGGTTGCCGATCATGTGCGCGAGCTTGTTCTCGACGGCACCTTCCCTCCAGGTTCCGCATTGCCTCCGGAACGCGAACTGGCCGAGATCATCGGGGTCAGCCGTCCATCGATCCGGGAAGCCCTGATCGCCCTGGAAGTGATGGGGCTGGTGGAAAGCCGGCAGGGTGGCGGCAATTTCGTGCGCGGCGATGCCAGCAGCCTGCGGATGATTCCGCTCTCCAAAGGACGGGATCTTGGGCCGGGGCCGATTGAGCAGTTCGAAGCACGGCGGACGATTGAACTGGCCTGCGCAAAACTGGCGGCAGAGCGCGCCTCCGATGAGGATATTCTCAAGCTTGAGCAATGCCTCGTCCGTATGAGGGGCCTCGTCTCGCGAAATGTCTCGCCTGCCCCAGAACACAAGTATTTCCATACGGCGCTGGCCAACATTTCACAGAACCAGATCTTCGCATCCACTGTAGCGGAGCTCTGGCGCGTCCGCGATGGAAAGCTTTGGGACACGTTGCGTCAGAAGGTGGACAACAACGAGAGCTGGCAGCTCGGCATAGAGTTTCGCGAGCGGCTTATCGATGCGATCCGCGATCGCGATTCGGCGGCTGCCGCCGCGATCATGGCGGAGCATTTCGATCGGATGGGTGCACTCTACTTTGGGCTTGCGCCGGAGTCCGGCAAAACATCAAGGGAGGAATAGGATGAAGAAGTTCTTGAGGATGGGCGGCGGCCTGCTGGCCGCGTCGCTGATGGTAGGCAGCGCTGCATATGCGCAGACGACACTGACGATGTGGACGTTCCTCGACATCAATGCGAAGGGCGGTCGCAATGCCGCGTTGAAGCAGATTATCTCTGACTTCGAGACAGCAAACCCCGATATTAGGATCAAGGTCGAGCCACAGGTATGGTCGACGCTGGCCGAAAAATTCGTACTCGGATCGAACGCCGGCAACGCACCCGACATCGGTTGGGTGAATTCGGAGAACCTCGGCTTCATCATGAATTCAGATGCCGCTGCGGACCTGAAGCCGCTGGTCCTCGATGGCTGGTCGGATCAGCAGAAGCAGGACTCTCTGCTGAACAGCAGCTTCAGTGCTGTGACGGACGGAGACGCGGTCCGAGCGGTGCCGCTGCTCCCGTCGACATGGGTTCTGATGTACCGCAAGGACCTTTTCGACGCAGCCGGGCTGACGGCGGCCGACGTCGCGACCTGGGATGGCGTCACCAAAGCGGCAAAGCTGTTGACGAAGGACACAAACAATGACGGCCAGAACGACATCTGGGGCATCGGCCTTGGTCTGAGCCAGGAACGCTTTTCGGTGACGCCGGCATTTCTGGCGACGGTCGACGGGAATGGCGGCATCTTCGACGACAGCTGCAACGCGACGTTCGACAATGATGCGGGTCGCGCCGCCGTCGCCATGCAGGTTGACTGGATCGACAAGGACAAGGTGACGCCGCGAGAGGCGCTGGCCATGTCGTCCGACGACGCCATCGATCAGTTCGCGGCAGGCCGTTATGCGATGATGATCATCGCGAATTCACGCTACGAGCAGATTCAACGCACGGCAGCCGGATGGGATGGTAGCCAATTGGCTATCGCCCGTGTGCCGGGCATGACTGCCGGCAAGCCGGGACCAGCCTTGCTGGTGGGATGGTGGGCTGTTCAGTGGTCAAAATCGCCCAACCAGGAAGCCGCCGCGAAGTTCATCAGCTACATGTCGGGTCCGGACGGCGCGAAGCTCTGGAATGTGCCGGGCGAGCAGATACCCACCTACCGCTCGGTCGCCGAACGTCCCGAAATGTCGGAACCCGCCCGGCAGGGGCTCCGGGCCACATCGGAGATTCTCGCCAGCAGTGGTGTGCTGATGCCTGGCAAATGCAACTGGGGTCGCACTCAGGCGGACTTCAATCTTGCCACACAGCAGGTCGTCCTCGGCCAGGCAACGCTTGAAGACGCTTTGCGTCAGGCCGAGCAGGCCACCGACGAGCGCCAGTAGAACAGGCTTTCGGCGGAGCCGGCTCGCGTCGTCTCCGCCCCGCACAAATCACGGTCCATCATGTTCAGTTCAGAGAAATTCACGCCTTACCGGTTGGTCGGGCTGGCGGTGCTCGTCGAGCTTGGCTTTGTCATCGTCCCCTTGGTCATCGGATTCTGGTACAGCGTCAACCGGGTGCAGTTCTTCCAGATCCGCGGCTTCACGGGCTTCGACAATTACTGGCGCGTGCTTACCTCGCCAAGCGTGGCCAACGCCCTCGCCGTCACCGTCACATTCTCCGTAATCTCGCTCGTGCTGACCTTCGTCATCGGCTTCGGGCTGGCAATGTGGCTGGAGCGCTCGAACAGGCTGAACGGCGTCATGCAGGCCGTGGTGCTGATCCCCTACATGATCGCAATGCTAGTCGGCTCGATGCTCCTCAAATGGGTGTTCTCGAAAGAGTCGGGCCTTTCGGATCTGGTTCTCGCTCCCATGGGAATGGGCGACGTGAGCATTCTCGCTGACCCCGACACGGCAATGGCCGCGCTCGTCTACAATGCGGTCTGGCGGGACAGCGCTTTCGCCATGATCATGCTGCTCGCCGGACTGAAGAGCATTCCGGCCCATCTTCAGCTGGCGGCCCGCGTGGACGGCGCTTCCGCCTGGTATCGATTTAGGCGGATCACCCTGCCGCTGCTGCAGGTGCCGATTTTCATCACCGTGATCCGGCTCTTCATCCACCTCGTGAACACACTGACCTATCCGCTGATCCTGACCGGCGGCGGTCCCGGAACGTCGACGGAAACCGTCGTCCTCAAGATGTATCGCCTTGGCTTCAACGACAATGTGCTCGGACAAGCCAATGCGCTGGCGATCATGGTCTTCATCGT
Source organism: Aquamicrobium sp. LC103 (assembly GCF_001014615.2). GTDB lineage: Bacteria > Pseudomonadota > Alphaproteobacteria > Rhizobiales > Rhizobiaceae > LBCQ02. The sequence continues at coordinate 67,421 of NZ_LBCQ02000009.1, read as the reverse complement.
CAATATCGCGCTGGTGGCCGTTCTCCTGCGTCTCTTCAAGAAGGCGGGCAACATCCAATGAACGACAATCCCTACCTGCGTCATGCGCTCAGGCGCGCAGCCCTGCGAACCGTAGTCAATGCCGTCATCGTCGTCTTCGCACTGGCGCCGATCGCCTGGGGCGTTCTGTCCTCTCTTAAGCCGACTAACCAGATTCTCGAGGTGCCGCCGCGCTTTATTCCCCAGGATGTCACGCTTGAACACTATGAACGCGTGATCGGCGATAAAGGGCTGCTCTTCCTGGGAAACAGCGCCCTCATCTCCGCCATCACGATCGTCTTCGCCCTGGCTATAGGCTCAATCGCCGCCTACGCCATTGCACGCTACGAATTCCCGGGTCGCAAGGTGCTGATGGTGTTCACCATCGGTGTGATGAGCATTCCCATCGCCTCGCTGCTGATTCCGACCTTCACGCTGCTCAGCGTCGTGGGCCTGATCAACACGCATGTCGGCCTGATCCTCCTCTACACCGCCTACCAGCTGCCGATCGTCATCTGGATGCTCTACGGCTATTTTCTCTCGCTGCCTGTGGAGGTCGAGCATGCTGCCCGCATAGATGGCTACACGGCGCTTGGCACATTACGACGCGTGGTGCTGCCGCTCTCCAAGCCCGCGCTCGTTGCCGCCGCCTTGTTCGTGCTGGTCTTCGCGTGGAACGACTTCGTCGTGGCCGTCACCATGACGTCCTCGGAGAGCGTCCGCACCTTCCCCGTCGCGGTCTATTTCTATCTTGGCTTCTATGGGCGCGAATGGGGTCCGCTGCTGGCCGCAGCTGTCATCTCCATCATCCCAATCATCGTCATCTTCATCGTCCTGCAGCGCTACTTCATCTCCGGTCTCACCGGCGGTGGGGTGAAGGGTTAATTCATGTCCACTGTCACTTTCAGGAACGTCTCAAAGCGCTATGGCGCGATCACCGCACTCGACAATCTAGACCTGGAGATTGGCGACGGGGAATTCGTCTCGCTGCTCGGGCCATCGGGTTCGGGCAAGTCGACCACGCTTAACCTGCTGGCAGGGCTGATTTCCGCAAATTCGGGGACCATTCACATCGGCGAGCGTGAGATCACCCATCTGCCGCCGGAACAGCGTGATCTGGCGATGGTCTTCCAGAACTATGCCCTCTACCCACATATGACCGTTGCCGAGAACATCGCGTTCCCGCTTGAGGCGCGAAAGCCGCGTCCGGACAAGGACGTCATTTCACGAAGCGTCGAGCGCGTGGCCGAGACATTGGGCATCGGCAATCTGCTTGCGCGCTATCCGAAGGAGATATCGGGCGGCCAGCAGCAGCGCGTTGCCCTCGGCCGCGCCATGGTCCGCGACCCCCGAGTCTTCCTGCTCGACGAGCCGCTGTCGAATCTGGATGCGCGACTGCGCGTGCGGATGCGCCGTGATCTCAAGGAACTTCACCGCCAGCTCGGCTCGACCATCGTCTATGTCACGCATGACCAGTCGGAGGCGATGACGCTGTCGGATCGCGTCGCGGTGTTCGCACAGGGGCGGTTGCAGCAGGTGGCGCCTCCGCGCGAGATCTACGACAACCCGGTTAACACCTTCGTTGCGAATTTCGTCGGCGACCGCGAAACAAACTTTCTCGACGGCATGCTGGAGGGAAATGGCGATCTGACCTTCCGCAGCGGACCGGTGGTGCTCAGGCTCGGCAAAAGGCAGCTCAAAAATGCCAGGCAGAAGGTGACGCTGGGGGTTCGCCCGGAGGCAGTCGCCATTGCGTCATCGGCGACCGACGGCATGCGTGCCGAGGTCATACTGACTGAACTCGCCGGGGCGGAGCTGTTCGTCTACCTGCGGCTGGCCAGCGGCAACGAGATCGGTATGCGCTGTGATCCGCGAGAAGTCTCCGTAGTGACCGGCGAGACCGTCAACGTCCGCTTCGATCCCCGCCAGATTCACCTTTTCGATCAGGAGAGCGGTCAAACCCTCGCCTGATCTCCTCCCACCATTCCTCAGGAGTTACGAATGGCTCAGACCTTGATTCAAGAAAACTATGACGTCGTCGTCACCGGTGGCGGATGTGCCGGAATAGCTGCGGCGATCAGCGCCGCCAAAGCCGGTATGAAGACCTTGCTCGTTGAAGCGGGTTCGATGCTGGGCGGGGAACTCATCACCGGCCTGTGCATCGACGGCGCCCTCAACGCGCGCGGGGAATGGATAGTTGGCGGCGTCCTAAAGGAAATTCTCGACGAGCATAAACGGCTCGGCGGGTATATCGGCCCGGTCAAGGACTGGCGTTTGATCTGGTATGTCTGCGTCGACCCCGAGATCATGAAGCTTGCCGTTGCCAATGTTGTGCGCCGCGCCGGTGTCCACGTCTGGATGTATTCGTTCGCGGAGGACGTGGTGCGCCGTGGCGACGAGATCACGGGCGTCGTGGTGATCAACAAGCGCGGCCGCGTGCTGGTCGAGGCACCGGTCTATATCGATGCGTCCGGCGACGGAGACATCGCGCTGCGGGCTGGCGCGCAGATGATGATCTCCAACGACAAGGGGGAATTCCAGCCGGTCACAATGCTGTTCCGGATAGGCGGCGTGGAGACGATGGACCTCCTGAAGTTCTGCGTCGACCACCCTGAAAATCTGGCGGTTGGCGAGTCCGAATGGATGGGCGCAGAGCTCACGCCGAAGGAGTGTGCACAGAACCTCTATGACCAGAGGCAGCCGGCGGTGTTCTTCAAGGCGAACGGTCCTTTGATCACCGGCGGAATCGAGCGTGGCGAACTGCAGCAGACCGCTCTGATCGGCATCATTCCCGTGTCGTCGGAGCGGAAGGAGGTTTCGGTCAACACGACCCGCGTCGCCAATATCGACGCTACAGATGCCGTCGCGCTTTCGCGGGTCTTTAGCGACCTCACCGACCAGGCATGGCGGAGCATCGCCTTCATGAAGAAGAACATTCCGGGCTTCGAGAACTCATACTTTGCCGGCCTCTCCCATCGTATCGGTATTCGCGAAACGCGCCGCGTTGTCGGCGACTACGTGTTGACCGGGGACGATGTGCTGAATGCACGCAAGCGTGACGACGGCATCGGCAAGGGCTCCCATCACATCGATATCCATCAGGACGGCACCAAGCAGGTTCGCATCCCCGTGGCGGATGGCGGATCCTACGACATGCCCTACAACATGCTCGTGGCCAATGGCATCCGCAATCTTTACGTCGCGGGTCGCTGCATGTCGGCAGATCGCGAGGGGCACGGGTCAGCCCGCGTCATGGGCCCCTGCATGGCGCAAGGCGAGGCCGCAGGCCTTGGCGCCGCGCTCACCCTTCGCGGCAACCAGCCCGGCGATCTCCGCTCTGTCGATGTCGGGCAGCTTCGCTCTGAACTGAAGAAGCAAGGGGCCATCGTGGATGGTACTCACTGATACGCCGGCCCGCGCCCGGCTTGCATTGAGCGAGGCGGAGGCTGCCCGGCTCGAAGCGATATTCGACCGCATGTTTCCCGACGATGGCGACGGCTATGCGGCTGCCGGGATGGGGGCGGGCGACTATGTCGACGGAGCACTTGCCGGCGCGGAATCGGAAAACCTGCCTACCTACAGGCGGATGCTGGGCTGGTTCGCAGCTTCAGCCCGGTCGCAATGGGGGAAGGACGTTACGGAGCTGGCAGATGGCCAGCTCGACGAACTGATCGGCGAGCTAGAGCGGGGCGATCCTGCCCCGGCCGGCTGCTTCGAATTGCTCCGCCGGGACCTGCTGCGCGGTCTGTTTTCTGATCCCGCTTATGGCGGAAACCGCGATCTGTCGGGATGGAAATTCCTTGGTCACCGGGGCCTCGGTCACGATGACGCCTCTCCGAAGGGCTTGAAAGAGTGGCCGGGTAGGAGCACCAGCCCGTTGCCTGCGGCGTTCGATCCGGATGCTGGCAGGCGTCCGCCGGCAAAGGACGTCGATGCCGTTATTGTCGGCGGCGGCGCCGTGGGCAGTGTTGTTGCTGCACGGCTGGCCCATCGCGGGCTCAAGGTGGTCGTGCTCGAAGCGGGGCCGTGGCGCGCCGGCGAAACATACCGTCCCGATGAACTGGGCCAGGCATTCTACGGCCGGGCTGCTCTCGGACCGAAGTTTAATGGAGAAGTCCCGCGTTGGGTGCGGAACGTCTCCGATGCGGAAGATCGCGCCCTGAGCTTCTCGCTGGGCAGGATGGCCAATGGCGTCGGCGGCTCGTCGGTGCTTTATGGCGCAAGATTCCGGCGCTTTCATCCGCATCATTTCCAGCACCATTCGGCGCTCGTCTGGCGCGGCCTTGCGGGTGCACTTCCCAACGCCTCGAGCCTGGTCGATTGGCCGATCCGATATGAGGACCTGGAGCCATATTACAGCGAGCTGGAATGGACGATTGGCGTCGCGGGCGAGCACAGCCCGTTCACGCCTCACTCTCGACCTCTGCCATTCAAGCCATTGCGCCCGTTCAGGGTTGGTGAGGCGCTCCGCGTGGCAGCGACACGGCTCGGTTATCGGCCATACACCATTCCTGTCGGGCGGGTAGGCGAGGCGCGCGACGGCATCACGCCGGCCTATGATCCATGGGATGAAGGCATCGGGGCCGAGATCAGGGAACGCTGGACCCCGATGGATACCTTGCTCCCCACGGCTCTGGAGACGGGTAATCTCGACCTGAGAACAATGTGTCGGGCCCTGCGTATCGTGACAGACCTTTCAGGACGCGCGCGTGGCGTCACCTATCTCGATTCGGATGGGCGCGAACGACAGCAGGATGCACGGGTAACATTGATCGCGGCCTATACGTTCGAGACCGTGCGGCTTCTGGCGCTCTCGGGCGACACGGCCCGGCCCAGCGGCCTGGGAAACAGTCATGGCCAGCTTGGCCTGAGCTACATGTCCAAGATGTTCCCGCAGGTCGTGGGGCAGTTCAGCGATAGGGTCTTCGACCGGCACACCGGTCCCGGGGGGCAGGCTGTCATTGTCGAAGACCTGATGGCTGAGGGCGCCATCGAGGCGTCCGGCATATTCGGCGGCGGAACGCTGAGCACCGAGAACCAGCTTCTACCGCTTCAGATCGCCGGCGACCCAGCACCGATCGATGCGCCACGCTGGGGCGAGGGCTACAAGCAACATCTGCGCGGCTGGAACCGGCGCGCCTCCATCAAGATTCAGGCCGACGCGCTTCCGCTCTCCACCAATCGCCTCCTGCTCGATCCCCGGTGGCGTGATCGCACCGGCGTGGGCGATCCTGTTGTCCGGGTCGTCTGGGATCTATGCGCGGCAGACCGCAGGCTCTACGAACACATGCAGGACTGCGCGGAGACGCTGCTGCTGGAAATGGGAGCGGAACGCATTGGCCGTGGTCCCATCGAGACAGGCGTCGGATGCTGCCATGATCTTGGAGGGGCCCGTGCCGGCGAGGATCCCGCACGCAGCGTTGTAGACCCAGACTGGCAGGTTCACGATACGCCGGGGCTCTACGTTTATTCTGGCGCGACCTTCCCGACCTGTCCGGGGATCAACCCCACGCTCACCATATGGGCATGGGCGTTGCGAAATGCCGACAAACTCGCTCAATCCCTTGGAGCTGCTTTATGACGGCACCGCGCATTCGCAGCCGCATCGCTGGGGAATGGCTCGAACACGGTCATGTTCACGAAATCCGCAATCCCGCCGACACTGCCGAGACGGTTGCGACTGCCGTGTTCGCAGAACCATCCGAGGCCGATCGAGCCGTCTGGAACGCCAGATCCGCGTTCGATCTTTGGCGACGAATGCCGTTGATGCAACGCTCCCACATCCTGTTCTCGGCGTCACGTCGCATAGGGGAGCGTTCTCAATCCATCGCCCGCTCCATTTCTCGCGAGCAGGGCAAGGTGCTACCTGAAGCGATGGGGGAGGTCCAGCGCGCGTCCGACATCTTCGCCTATTTCGCCGGTGAGGTGCTGCGCATGCATGGCGAGCATTATCCCTCGACCCGCGTCAACACGGAGATCGAGGTGGTGCGTGAGCCGGTTGGCGTCGTTCTTGCCATCACGCCATGGAATTTCCCCGTGGCCATTCCAGCGACAAAGATGGCTGCGGCGCTGGCTTATGGAAATTCCGTCATTCTCAAGCCGAGCGAGGTGACGCCGATCTCGACCAGCCTGCTCGTCGAGGCCATCGTCGATGCCGGCGTGCCGGAATCCGTCCTCACACTGCTTATCGGCGGCGGACAACTTGGCGGCGAGCTTGCACGCCATCCAGGTGTAGACGCCATCTCGTTCACCGGCTCCATGGAAACGGGACGCAGCATTCGCCGTGCCGCCGCCGAGACCGATGCCGAACTGCAACTCGAGTTGGGAGGCAAGAATGCCTGGATCGTTCTGGATGATGCGGATCCTGCGCTCGCGGCCCGGATAGCGGCCGAGAGCGCGTTCCTCGGGACAGGGCAACGCTGCACCGCTTCCAGTATGGTGCTGGTGACACCAGGTATTCGGGGCGCGTTCCTCGACCATCTGCGCGAGGAGGTGGCACGCTTCACCACCGGCGATCCACTGGATCCCGAGGTTCGCATCGGCCCGTTGGTCAGCGCTGCCCAAAGAGACAAGGTCGAGACCTATCTGCAGCAGGCAAGGGCCGTAGGCTACCGCATGACGACAGGGCCGGCGCCCCGATCCTCTCGCGCCGGATATTTCGTGGTGCCGCATCTGTTCGAGAGTGTCGAACAGGAAGACCCTCTTGCAACCGACGAGATTTTTGGTCCTGTTCTCGCAACCATTGACGTGCCGAACCTAGATGCCGCGCTTATGATCGCCAACAGGTCGCCCTACGGCCTGTCGGGCGGCATCTGTACGCAGTCGCTTGACGCCGTGCAAAAGTTCAAGCGAGAGATTGAAGCCGGTATCGTGACGGTGAACCTTCCAACGGCAGGCTCGGAGCCGCACGTGCCGTTTGGCGGGATCAAGCAATCGAGCCACGGACCACGGGAGCTATCCGGCCATGCCGCCTCTTTCTTCACACGGACGCGAACAATATACATTTCGTCTGTGCCTGCGTGAATGCATGTGGACGTTGCTTTGCATGTCTGAGTGAAGACCGTTGTCGACACCTTCTCGCGCTTCTCGCCTGCGGTCGATCCGCGATTCGACGGTCCGTTGCTCGGCGAGACGGTCGTGTTCATTGGGAGCTTGTCGATACCCCGCCGCGACGCTGCTGATCTCGCTCACATGGCGGGCGGTGCCGTCGAACCAGGCGTTACCAAAGCCGCCACTGTCCTAGTTGTCGGCGATCACGATCTTCTCAGGACGGGCGGCAAGCCCAAGAGCTCGAAGCACCTGAAGGCAGAGAGTTTGGCAGCTAAAGGGCAGCCGATACGATTCCTTGCTGATCGCGGAGGTTATCGAGCTTCTGCCCGATACGCCGCAACACTTGCGTATTTTCCGGTACAATGCAGCTCTCGCTTTGTTCAAGCTTGGTATCTACGAGCCCGCCATCGACGAGACCTCTGAGCTTATCAAGGAGTATTATGATCTGCTTGGCATAGAGCCCGCCGATGTTATGGGACGCAACGCCCCAGACCTGCTACCTCTGATCAGGGAAGTTCCCGATTTTGTTGATCACGCCAAACATCTGGCAGACACGCTTGACCTGAATGCCCAGGCTTTGCAGCGGGTGGGGAGGGTTTCGCCTCTCGGCAGAATCCATGCCATGAAGTTTTACGAGATTGCGCACGCGTTCGACTCCCTTGTGCGCGTCGGTCAGGACCTTGCCGACGATTTCGTCCAGCGTAATGATTTCATAGGTGCCCGGCAGGTGATGGAAACAATCATCCCCATCGTTCTCCGTCTCAAAATTCTCGACCGCATCATTCCTGTTCGCAGCCAGTATGCTGTCATTCTCGCTTACTGCGGCGCCTTCGATGCCGCAGAGCAAGAAATGGCACGGCTCCTTCCCTACGCTGATGGTCTGAGTGAGGAAGGTCAGGCAGAGCTGCGTAATCAGAGCAGGTTGATAGCGCGCATTCGCACTGTGGGTGCGCCGCCGCAATGGGTACCGCCCATTCCTGTAAGGCCGGTAATCCCTCGCGCCAGCCCCGGCGAAAGGTCGGTCGGAATGAGCCGTGCCTCTGCGGGTCGGGTAGCAAGTACAAAAAGTGCTGCGGGATGTTGTGACATCGCACGCTCGAACGGCGCTAATTCAGAGTGGCATCCATCGTGCCAGCAAGGATCGAAGCGCGCGCCTCGATCGCTGATCGGACCGAGTCTATCAGCGGCTCAGGGAAGTTGTCTGGCAGCGCGCTGATGACATTGTCGGCCTGGCTATGCGCATGCGCAGACAGATCATCGAATATCGCGCGCATGAGGGGTTTGCCGACACCGGCAATGTCAGCCGTTTGCACGAAATGGCGAGGCATAATGTCGAGTACCGGATAGTGCCGGCTCTTGCCCACGGACATGGCCAGCTTGAATTTCTTGCGTTGAATCTGGCCGGCATCAAGGCTCGGCTGCGCCGTCAGTACGTCATACATAGGCGTCATGCGAAAGCGTCCGCCCGGATCGAGAAAGACACTGAAATTCTTGGCATGGCCGTCCGTTGCGCCGAGCATCCAGAACACGATACATGCCCGCATGAAAGTGCCTATATCTTCATCGGGTCTGTCACTGCCCTTGAGGAGTTGGATAATCTCGCGCATGCCTGGACCGCCGTCGGACTGGTATTTACGTGTAGGCGGTACCGAAAGGGCCTGACAGATGTCTTCCTGCGGCAGCCGAAGAAGGCGGCCGTCTCTTGCCCACCGCCTGTCGAAGCGCTCCACGATCAGGGTACGGCGCTCTCCGAAATCAGCGATCTCCACATTCGCTGCCGGGATCCCGAAACCCTCCAGCAGCTTGAGGCAGAGATACTCGTTCTCGACACTGTTCGAGAGATCGATCCCGTTCGGCAGCTGTCCGATCTGTGGTTTGAGGATGTGAGTGGTCGCTGTTGTGCCGATGGGCTTGAACCATTGGCCGTCCACGCGGAGCAATGCGGTCTTCTCCTGTGCGCCGGCGATCGAGATGCGAAAATCCTCGTCTTCTCCGACACCGAGAGGGGCGCTGGCCAGGTTATTGATGATCTCGCTGATTTCGCTGTCGGAGACGAGTTTCCCATCGACTCGCCCGGCCGGTCCCGGATCAACGTCTTCGGGAAGAAATTGCAACGCGCCGACGCAGTCATGGCCGAGGGCTGTCAGCAGGCTGTAGGCATCGGTACCGCCTGCACCGACACGTTCGGCTACGCGCTTCCTGATGGGATCATTGTCCGGCAGCAGGTTGTCAAACACGTTAATGACGGGCGTACCGATATAGCGGTCCTCGCGCAAAGGCAGCGACAGCGAGACCGGAAAGCCGTGCTCCCAGTCCAGCCATCTGCTGTCGTACCTGAAATCGATAGCGCCCGTAGATTCCCGGCGCAGCAGCCCGACAAGGCGGCCGTTCAGGAAGACATTCAGAGGCGCGTTTGCTTTCCTTCTCGCCACTAGAAAATGTCCTCGATATCGGCAGCGCGCGCTTCGGTACGCGGCCGTACAACAAGCTCAAGGTGCAGAGCCGACAGAGCTTCCATCAGGGTGCGGAGCTGCACGGCCGGCTCGCCGGCCTCAAGGCGCGAAACCGTCCCCTGGCGGAGATGGATTTGCTCACCCAGTGCGCCTTGCGTTAAGCCGTATTGTTTGCGGGCGCGGCGCAGGATAGCGCCGAGCTGTTTTTCCGTGCGGGCGATCTGTTCGTTCATCGGGAACCTCCACTCAAGAATATACGTGACTCCGTATAAAATTGCAATATACGCATTCGCGTTTAAAACATGATTATACGCGAATCCGTATAAAAGATTATTATACGCGATCGCGTATACAGAGGTCTTAGGTTGCCCGCTCTGTCCAATTTGGCCATTATGTCCGGAATGGGGGATTCTGGAGCCTGGGGATGAAATCTATGTCCGCGGCTGAGGCCAAAAACGGCTTCGGTCTTCTCATAGACACCGCCCGCCAGGAACCGGTGAAGATCGAAAAGCACGACCGCCCGGTCGTGGTCATGATGGGCCTGACGGCAGCGCCTCGACTGACTTTGCCCGATACGACAGCCGGGCCCGATCCCAGTCCTTCTCAGCACCGCGGGCCGATGCCAATTGTTCGGAATGCGGGTGCGCCACCGGCAGCCGCCTGGGACATGGGATCACGGGCCCCGATCTTCCTGTGTTCGGTTCGTGATCCCGCGCCGGCGGGTTTGCCGGCTTTAATTTTTATAATGTAATTTTACAACAACATACGAGTGCCCAGTTTCATCTCGTCCGGCGCGGCAGCATGGAACTCTTCCGCGATCTCGCCGCCGAGGCTTTCGAGCATCACACCGGCAGTGCCTGGCGACCCCGCACCGGTTCGATGGTCAACCATTGCAACCTGACCGCTGCAATGATCGACAGCTGCGACCTTTTGGCCGCGAAACGCCGAGCCGAGACCGAAGTGATGTTGCCCGTTGGTCCGAAGGTTGCCTTGACGGGCGCCGCCGACTTCAACGATCACCGGCTGATCTGGGCGAAGCTCGATCTGGTTCATGCCAAGTATCCCGACATGGTCTCTTGCACGGCGGCTCGCCGAGTCATCTGGTGCCGCACCTCGCTTGTCGTGGCAGCTTGGCCTCGAGCCGGAGCAGATCCCATGTCGATTTCGACGACCGGTTATTTACCTTTTACGAAGCGATTGGGGTTGGCTGCCGCTTCCATCTCCTTTCTCCTGAAATAGACCGCTCGACCGCAGCGGATTGCGGCATGTCCGTGCACAATGATGATCTGCTCGTCCTTGCGCATTGACTGTGTGATCTCGTGAGCCAAGATCAACGGACGCCGTTGCAGATTGAGGCTTGTGGACTTTCGGGTTCCGCCTCCGGAATTGCTCCAGCCAAAATTGCGGGAGCGACCTTCCACCTCGACTGTCATCTCGCCGCATTGCGCCGATACAGCCCGTGCCGTATCGAGTGCCTTAATGGCGGCGTAAGAGGCGAACGCGCATCCTTCGATCCATGATGTCGCGCCGTCCTTGCCGAAATGTCGTTGAAGTTGCCCAACGGATTGATACATCAGCATAAGCGTGATGCCATATTTGCGCCCGCGATCACGCGCTTCCTCCAGAACGCGCATGTGGCCAAGCAGGTCCGCCTCATCGAGCACAAAAAGCGCACGGCGCTCGAACATGCCGTCAAGCTGAATCATCGCATTGATCAGCGATCCGACAATCATCCTTCCTATGCCTGGATAGGACCGAAGGATAGTCGCTGGAATGTTGAGAAAGACGTCCTTTCTGCCGAACGCGATATCGCTGGAATTGAATGCCTGACCGCAAACAAGCGCTGCGTAATTGTCGAGCGAGAGCCATTGCGTGTCCTTCGATGCGGTGGAATAGACACCAGAAAACGTTTGCTCGGTCATATTCGTGAACACGCCCAGCGTTTCGCGAATGAAGCCGGATTCCGACGTCTCCTGAATATTCCGGATCATGGCCAATACGGATGGCTCGGGTTCGGAAACGATTTGGCGCAAGCTACGCAGAGTACGGCGCCCCTCATATTCTGGAGATAGCACCACATGCGCGAGCAAGCCCGTTAGAAGATTGTGAGCCTGATTCTGAAAATAACCATCCGTCGACGATTCGACCCGGCTACTTTCCGACAGCAGCATATGCGCGACGGCGACAATATCTTCTTCCATGTGCCGAGAGGTCTCGATCCAGTCCAACACGTTAAACCCGGCGACAGGGTTTGAAGGATCCAGCACCATGCAATCTCGACCGAGTTCGCGGACCCGATGCTCGACAACCATCGGGGCCACTTCCGCGGAAGGGTCGAGACAAATCAGGGGGCCGGTGTAGCGAAGAGCAGTCGGCACGACATTGCTGGTTGTCTTGAACCCTCCCGAGCCGGCGAAAAACAGCATGTGGGTGGAATCGAAGTCCTGATTGTAGGTGAGCAATGATGCGGTTCCTCCGCGCCCCCAGGTCTCGCGATTGCCCGGATCGAACGGCATATCGCGAATGGTCTCCCTATCGACCCGGTACCGTTCGCCCACCACGATCTCGCCATCCGGCGGAAAGAGCTTTCCGGCCGCGTTCATACTGAGCCAATCGGCGTCTCCAAAAATACCGCGTTTCGCTCTTCTAACCGGATCGGAGACGACGACCGAGATCCGAACGCAAACCGCCACGAGACCAAACCCCGCAACTGCACCCGCGACGACAAACGGATCGAGATAAGAAAGTGCCTCATCCCAGCCCACGACGCCGGTCTCAACGAATGGCGACAACCGGTTAAACTCACGCGAGATGTAATACCCTGCTACGCCAAGGAGACACATCAGCCCGACCAGCGCTACCGGTCTGCGGCGATGCAAGGGAAGAACGTAGACGATGATCAAAGTGGCGCCCGGCCCAATCACGAGATCGAGAAACGGTGCCGAACGCAGGAACCAATAGGTGCTTTCCAAAGGCAGCATCACTGCCATAGTCTGCCATGGATATGATGTAATCAGCATTGTGGAGAGGGTCACGAAAAACGGAACCGACGCCCACAACAGTGTCAGGTTGGATTTTCGTCCCGTCATTGCCTGTCTCTATTATATTGGGCCGCGAACTCCTTTCTGGCGCCCGCTAAAAATGCCGAAACGCCCTTTGCCTTAAGCCGATCATGTTCCGCAGATCCCGGAGTGATTGACGCTGCCTCGACAAGGACACCCATTAAAAAGGCGCGGTCGGCATTTCCCAGGCCTGCCTTAACGATCAGCCCTCCGAGTGCAGACCGGTCGCCGGCATCTTTCCTAGTGTGATTTGTCATAGCTTTCCGGCGTCTACGTTCCAGTCTAACGATTTGTTGATCAAGCCGCCTAAGACGATGTGCCAGTAGAGTTAGTGCCCGCCTCTTGAAATCGCGCCGCGACTTCCTCGAAGATCGTGTCCAACTCTTTATCGGGAATTTCCAGTTCGACGAGGCCGGCCTTTGCCGCAGCGCGAGCGAAGCGCTCATTGGCTTTAACTATGAGATTACGACGCTTCTCTCGCAGCTTATCAATCTGTGCATCTATTTCAGAAATAGATGATTTAAAACGCATCTCACCTCCTCCCTAGCTATGCATTCGATGGTAGCGCGTCGATTATACATGCTATAAAATAATAGTAAAGGATGCTAGGTTCGCGTTGTTCACCCGCCCGCCTATCGGCTAGCGCCCTAAGGAACACTTCTGGGGATGATGGCGTCGGCTTTGGCAGGCGATTGGTTTGAGAGCGCGATGTGCTTGAGAAAGGCATCAGATCGTATGGCAATCATGTTCGTACGGGCAAAGGTGATCAGCCGTGGAGCGGGGCGCAGCGTCGTCTCGGCCGCCGCCTATCGCCATCGGACCAGGATGGAAGAGGAGCAGACCGGCATCCGTTTCCGCTACGAGGGTGGCAGGGCCGAGCTCGTGCATGAGGAACTGGCGGTGCCTGCAGAGATCCCTGCTTGGTTGCGCATCATGATCGACGGTGAAACGGTCGCGGGCGCTAGTGAGGCGCTCTGGAACGCCGTCGATACATTCGAAAAGAGGGCAGACGCGCAGCTTGCCCGGGAGTTGATCTTAGCATTGCCGGAAGAACTATCGAAAGCGGAGAACATCGCCCTCGTCCGCGAATTCGTTCATGACCACGTTACCGCAAAAGGAATGGTCGCCGACTGGGTCTATCATGACAAGGACGGCAATCCGCATATCCATCTGATGTCCACCTTGCGGCCGCTGACCGACGATGGCTTTGGACCGAAGAGGGTGCCGGTTCTTGGCGATGACGGCGAGCCATTGCGGGTCGTCGCGCTCGACCGGCCAACGGGCAAGATCCTTTATCGGGTCTGGGCAGGCAACAAGGAAACCATGAAGGCTTGGAAGATCGCTTGGGCCGAAACTGCCAATCGGCATCTGGCGCTTGCTGGCTTCGACATCCGCCTTGATGGGCGTTCCTATGAAGAACAAGGGCTTAAGGGATTTGCGCAGATGCATCGTGGGTGGGCCAGGATGGCAGTGGGGCGAAGCGGTCGCGATATATATTTCGCACCTGCCAAGCTTGCCCGCAGACAGGCAGCGGCGGATCGGCTGGCGGACGACCCTGGCCTTCTTCTGAAGCTGCTGAGCCGAGAGCATTCTACTTTCGACGAGCGCGAGATCGCCAAAGCACTGCATCGCTATGTCGATGATCCCGATATCTTTTCCAATATCCGTGCCGGGCTCCTGGCCTCGCCCGACTTGGTGACGTTGAAACCGCAGCAAGTTGATCGGGAGACGGGTAAGGTATCGGAGGCAGCTATATTTACGACCCGCGCCATGCTGCGGGTCGAGCATGCAATGGCAAAATCGGCGCAGGTGCTCGCCATGCGTGCCGGCTACGGCGTGCCACAGGACGTTGTCGATACCGCCATTCTCGCTGTTGAAACACGCCATCCAGAAAGACCGTCCCGGTTTGAACCTGAGCAAGTAGATGCGGTCCACTACGTTACCGCCGACAACGCCATTGCCGCGATCGTCGGTCTCGCGGGAACGGGAAAATCGACATTGCTCGCCGTGGCACGGCTTGCATTTGAGAGGCGGGGACGTCGTGTCTTGGGTGGCGCCTTGTCGGGTAAGGCCGCGGAGGGTCTGCGAGAAAGCGCCGGTATTCAATCGCGGACGCTCGCGGCGTGGGAACTTGCATGGTCGAATGGCCGTGACCGGTTGCGAAGTGGCGACGTGTTCATAGTGGACGAAGCGGGCATGGTTTCGTCTGAGCAACTAGCGCGCATCCTGAAACTCGTCGAGACGGCCGGCGCGAAAGTCGTACTCGTGGGCGATGCCATGCAACTCCAGCCAATCCAGGCGGGCGCGGCCTTTCGCGCGATCGTCGAGCGGATCGGGTTTGCCGAACTTTCCGGCGTGCGCCGGCAAAGGGATCTTTGGGCACGCGAAGCAACCCGTTTGTTTGCTCGCGGAGAGGTCGAGCTAGCGCTTGACGCCTATGCGCATCGGGGCCGGATCGTTGAAACCGATAAACGGCAAGACGCGATCGAGCGGATTGTTACCGATTGGGGTAAAGCCTGTGAGGAACTGTTCGCTCGAGCACGATCTGAAAATCGTATGTTATCCGGGTCCGAGCTTTTGATCCTGGCCCAAACCAATGACGATGTCCGGGCGCTCAATCGAGGCATTCGGTCCCAAGCGATTGTAGGCGGTAGGCTTGATAAGGAGCGCATGATTCAGACGGAACGCGGACAACGTGCGTTCGCGGTGGGAGACCGACTGATCTTTCTGGAAAATGCGCGCTTCGTAGAGCCGCGCGTGCGACATCTTGCTTTCCAATATGTGAAAAACGGCATGCTTGGAACCGTCATGTCGACAGGTCCGGCCAAAGGCAAACCGCTCCTGTCTGTACGCTTGGATTCGGGTTGCGATGTCGTCTTTAGTGAAGACAGTTATCGCAACGTCGATCACGGCTATGCCGTGACCGTTCACAAGTCACAGGGCACAACGGTCGACCGGACGTTTGTCCTCGCGACAGGATTGATGGATCGGCATCTTGCTTATGTAGCCATGTCACGGCATCGCGACCGGGCGGATCTATATATGGCGAGGGAGGACTTCGCGCAGTGGCCAAAATGGAGCAAAGCGCAGCGCGTCGATCACATGGCGGGCGTCACTGGTGAACTGATCGAAATGGGAAATGCCACCTACTGTGACGATACAGAGGCGAAGGAAAGCCCCTATGCCGACATTCGCATGGATGACGGTTCCATCCATCGTGTCTGGGGTGTCAGCTTGCCTGAGGCCATTTCAAAGGGCGGTGCGGAGAAGGGTGACACAGTGGTTTTGCGCAAGGACGGCATCGAGAAGGTAACGGTTCGCGTCCCTCTGTCTGACCCGAAATCCAAAAAGAAGAAATTCGAAGAACGCACTGTTAATCGCAACATCTGGACGGCCAAGCGGATCGAAACCGCGAATGAACGTATTGCGAGGCTCGAGCGTGAGGGTCACCGGCCGGATATGTTCAGGCAGTTGGTCGGCAGTCTCTCCAGATCGGGGGCAAAGAGCACAACGCTGGATTTCGAAAATGAGGACGCTTATCGGTCCCATGTCATTGATTTTGCTCGCCTGAGGGGCATGGATCATGCTGCCGAAATGGCCGCCCAGCTCCAGGCTGCCATTGAACAACGACTTTCATGGGTCGGCCGGCAACATCGCCGTGTTGCAGAACTTTGGGAGCGTGCCAACATCGCTCTCGGCTTCGCGATCGAACGGGAGCGGAGCGCCGAATACAATGATCTCGCCTTCAGGGGCGAAGACGAGAAGGCCACGGTCACGAACAAGGTGGAGGCTGCTTTCGACGCTGCTCATTATCTCCTTCCTGGACAATCCGTCTTCGTGCGGCTGCTGGAAGAAGATGCGCGGGTCGAGCACCTGGGCTCGCGCAAATGGAAGCGGCGCGAGGAAGCCATCCGGCCAGTGCTTGAACGCATCTATCGTGACCCGGATTGTGCATTGATGCGGGTATCCGAACGTGCCTCGCGGTTCAACGTCAAACCGCGCGAGATCGAAAAGGAGATTATTCGTGACCCGGGAATACTCGGAGCGCTCAAGGGCAGCGGTCATATCACGCAAGGTTGGATCGCGCGTCGCGAAAGGGCAAACGCGCTTGCCGCGGTTGCGGAACTGGTGCCGCTGTTTCGAGCACATGCCGAATGCTTCAAGGCCGATGCCGGCATCTACATCAAGCGGGAACGTAATCGGCGCTTACATATGGCGGTGCCGGTGCCGGCCTTCTCCGCACACGTCTCCGCACGACTTAAAGAAATCGAGGGGGTACGAAAAAATGGTGGCGAAGGCGCTTACAAAGCCGCGTTCGCTATTGTCGCGTCGGATCGTTCGGTGGTGCAGGAACTCAAGGCTGTCGACGAAGCGCTAACGGCCCGATTTGGCTGGAGTGCGTTCACGGCGAAGGCCGATGAGTACGCTGCGAAGCACATGAATGACCGAATGCCTGAGGGCTTGCCTGACGAGCGCCGGGAAGAACTGTTGAACCTCTTTGCGGCGGTTCGCCGCTTTTGCTACCAGCAATACCTCGCCGAGAAGCGTGATCCGTCGCGGTCGGTTGCCCCAACTACCTGTGATCCACAACAGATGTCGAAACAAGACGGTCGGTTCGTCCTTCCGATGATCGCCGCCGCAAAGCATTTTGCTGTTTCGGTTGAAGAAGAGGCGCGATCCCGGATAACGGACATTCCCCGCTACAGGCAGGAACGCTCGGTGTTGGCAGACTCGGCGGCCAAGGTGTGGCGCGATCCCGCAGCAGCACTTGCCATGATCGAAGATCTGCTTCGAAAAGGAGCGATGCCTGAGCGGCTCGCGCGCGCCGTCGCCAACGATCCGTCAGCTTATGGGGCCTTGCGAGGGTCCGGCCGTATCCTTGATCGGCTAAATGCGTCCGGTCGCGAACGTCGTGCGGCCATTGTGACAGTCGAGACCACGGTGGACCGTATCAGATCGCTCGGTCATGCATGGACCAGTTTGCTTGACGCTGAAAAGCACATCGTTGAGGTGGATCGGAAGTGTATGTTGATCCCAATCCCAGGGCTTTCGCCACGAGCCGAAGCCGTGTTGAAAAGCCTAGCAGACGCCGTTGAAAAGTCTTCCTGGAAGCTGACGCAATCTATGACCTATGTCGACCCGAACGTCCTGGCAGAGTTCAAATCGGTCAGCAAAGCTTTAGACGCTCGTTTCGGGCGTGATGCGATCGCATCCGGCGAGCTGACTGCCATCCGGCGTATTCCGGCCGCGCAACGTGGTCTGTTCGAAACTATACTGCCACGCTTCAAGCTGTTGCAACAGGTCGTTCGGGCCAACAGCGCGCAGGAGATGATCGTCGAGCGTGAGATAAAAGTGCGTGCGCGGTTGCACAGTGTAACCAGGTAAACAAGGAGAACGCGGCAGACGCATGGCCCAACAAAAACAGCCGTTTTGTGTGCATGCATGTTCTGTCGTTACGCGCGATCCGCTCTTCGCCTGGATCAACCGCAACCGGCGGCTATAGAAGGACGCCGAGGCGACCATCGAGTCCGCCACCGCGTTCCTCTACGCTGCGACCGTGATGGTTCTCATTAGACGTATCGCGCGTAACTCATGAGCAGTTTCGGTACGGATTCTTAGCGGGCCCGCGGGCCAAGGCAAACCGACGATACTAACCTTCAGTCGTCTTTCTGGTTCAGCGCGTCATTGAGGCCGTCACCAAGCAAATTGAAGCCGAGAACAATGGTGACGATCGCAAGGCCGGGCCAGATCGACATCCACGGCGCATCCAGCATGAACTGGCGGGCGATATCGAGCATGCTGCCCCATGAGGCTGCGGGCGGACGCTGACCGAGGCCGAGAAATGCAAGGCTCGCTTCAGCAAGGATCGCAACAGCCATGGTGATGGTTGCCTGAACGACGACCGGCGTAATCACATTGGGAAGGATGTGCGAGACTATGATCGAACGATCGCGCATGCCCTGTCCGCGTGCGGCGGTGACGAAATCCTCATTCTTGATCGACAGCACCTGACCACGGACAAGGCGGATGAAGATCGGCATCGCCGAGATGCCGATGGCAATCATCGCGTTCTGCAGGCTGGCACCCAGAAACGCGGCAAGCGCGATGGCCAGAACCAGGAATGGGCACGCCAGCAGCGCGTCGGTGCATCGCGAGATGATCGTATCGATCCATCCGCCGAAATAGCCAGCGATGAGACCGAGCGGCAGACCGGCAAGAATGGCGATACCGACCGCAATAACACCAGCCAGCAGGGATGCCTGCGCGCCATAGATGACGCGCGAGAGGACATCACGCCCGAGATCGTCGGTTCCCATCCAGTGCACCGCCGATGGCTCCTGCCTGACGCTCAGCCAGTCGGAGGCGATGGGATCGTAAGGCGCGATCCATGGCGCGAATACCGCCAGAGCGACAAAGAACAGAACGATGGCAAGGCCGATGACTGCACTGCGCTGCGACAGGACACGCAACAGGAAACTGCGGTTGCGGGAGCCGGTATTGGCCGGGGCGGTGAGGATAGTGCTCATGCCTGCAACCTTGGGCTGAGTTTCACATAAATGATATCGGCAAGCAGGCTCAGGATCAGGAAGATCACGGCAGAACACAGGATCACCGCCTGCACGACCGCGTAGTCGCGACTGAAGACGCCATCGACGATCATCTTGCCAAAACCGGGGATGCCGAAGACCTGCTCGGTGAGCACTGCTCCGGACAGAAGCTCGCCGAGGTGAAGCGTTCCGGTGGTGACGACAGGAATGAGGCCGTTGCGCAACGCGTGGCGAACGATGACGATGCGCTCCTTCAGGCCCTTCGCACGGGCAGTGCGAACATAATCTTGTTTAAGCACAGACAGCATCGAATTGCGTGTGTGGCGCATGATGATGGCCGCTGCCGCCGTGCCGAGTACGAGGCTGGGCAGCAGCGTGTAACGAAGGTTCTCGAGCGGCGCATCTGCGAAGTTGACGAAACCGCCGCTGGGCAGCCAGCCGAGCGAGACCGCAAAGACCATGATCAACATGATACCAAGCCAGAAGCTTGGCACGGACAGACCGGCAAGACCGACGGTCGTGACTGCGACGTCGACATAGCTGCCGCGCCGGATCGCGGCATAAACACCTGCCGGAACGCCAATGATGATCGCGATCAGCATCGACTGTAACGAAAGCTGGAGCGTGACAGGGAGACGTTCTGCAAGCATTTCTCCGATCGGCATCTTAGTGCGGATCGAGACGCCGAAATCACCATGAACGATGCCGCCGAGCCATTTGAGATATTGCACCGGCAGCGGCTGATCGAGACCGTATTTGACGCGGATGTTTTCGATGACCGCAGGGTCGCGATCCTCACCGGCGAGCGCCAGGGCTGGGTCGCCTGGCAGCAGCTTCAACAACAGGAAAACGAAGACCGACAGGATCAGCAGGGTCGGGATTGCTGCAAGAACGCGCCGGAAAATGAAGTTGAGCATTGCCATGCCGAAAGCCTTCCGAATGACCGGGCGGACAACGCGCCCGCCCTATCATGGGTGGGATATCAGTTCGCGGGCTTGACGCCGGTCACACGCAGAAGACCATCTGGATAGATGTTGATGCCTTCAATGCTCGCCTGTGCGCCATAGAACCAGGACGGGTGATAAAGTGGGACCGTTGGCAGGTCATTGAGCAGGATATCTGTGACCTTGTTGTAGAGCGTGACGCGCTCTTCCTGACGAACTTCGCGGCGCGCCTGGTCCAGCAACTCATCAAGTTCCGGGTTGCTATAGCCATTGAGGTTCTGGCTACCAGCGGAACCGAAGAAGGTGTTCAGTGTCGGATCCGGATCGGCGCGGCCGCTCCAGTTGCCGATATAAAGCTGGAAATTGCCGGCCAGATAACGCTCGATTGCCGATGATGTTTCGAGCGGCAGAAGCTCGACCTTGAAGCCAGCTTCGCCAGCCATTGCCTGAATGATCTGGGCGACACGTCCGTCTGTCAGCGAGTTCTCGTAGGTGATCTCGATAGCGGGAGCCTCGACGCCGGTGCTGGCGATGAGTTCCTTCGCCTTCGCGACATCACGGGCAGGCATCGGGCGGTCCTTGCTGTGGAATGCGCTCAGCGGCGTCAGCATCTGGTTGTCAGCGGTGAAGGCGCCGTTGAACGCAACCTGGTTGATTGCAGCACGGTCCAGCGACAGTTCGAGCGCCTGACGCAGTTCAGGATGCTCGGCGAGCGCGCTGCCGGAATCTGCACGAACGTTGATGAACAGATGCGAGATGCCGAGGCCCGGCGACTCGTGAAGTGCAAGGCGGTTGTCGCCCTTGACTGTCTGGATGTCGGTCGGTGCCACGCGCTCGGCCACGTCGAGATCACCCGCCTGCAGGCGCGACAGGCGCACGGTCGAGTCCGGCAAGATCAGATACTCGATGCTGTCATAGCCGATTGCGTCGGCATTCCAGTAATCGGCAAATTTCTCCAGCGAAATTGAGTCACGCGCCTTGCGATCAGCGAACTTGAACGGTCCCGAGCAGACAGGAGCGGTGGCAAAGTTGTCGCCAGCGGCGGCCGCTGCAGCAGTCGACACCATCATACCAGCGCGGTCCGTTAGGACTGAGAGAAGTGGCGCAAAAGGCGTGTCGAGCTTGAAGATCACGGTATGCGCGTCAACGACTTCCACTTCTTTGATCGGGGAAAGCTCGCCCTTGCGCTTGGATTCGGCAAGCGTCTGCATGCGCTCGATATTTGCCTTGACCGACTCTGCGTCAAACGCCGTGCCGTCATGATAAACCACGCCTTCACGAAGCTTAAGCGTCAGTTCGGTACTAGCGTCGTTCCATCTCCATTCGGTCGCGAGCTTGGGTACAATCTCCAAATCGCCGTCGATGTCGACCAGCTTGTCGCACAGAGCCTCGAACACGATACGCCCAGCATAGGTGCCGCCCAGCGCCGGGTCGAGCGCGTCGGGATCATCCTGGAGGCCGATCTTCAAGCTTGCCGCGCTTGCCGAGGACATGGCGACCATCATCACCGCCGCGACGATTGAGAGCTTGCGCCCAGTTTTCATTATCATTCCCCTTGCATTTTGGACCATCTCCTTAGCGAACCATAGCCAACTGCATTTGTAAAGTTGATGGACGAATATTCGTTATAGTACCCGCTCCGGTCTACTTTTGGTATAAAATTCCGGTTGACGGATCGCATTCAGCAGGTAGTTTGTCCATTTCGCGAACTAATTTCAGGTTGATATGATCCTCGCCTCGCAGACCTTCTCCTCCCGGCAACAGATCCAGCGCGCGGTCATTCTCGCTGCGATGGACAATGAACAGGTGTCACGCGCGGAACTCGCTCGCCTGTCTGGCTTGTCCAAGCAGACGATGTCGGACGTGTTTCGCGATCTTGAAGATGATGGTTGGATCGAGGTGGTTGGGCGGACCTCCGGCAATGTTGGCCGCAGCGCCGCCGTCTATGAACTGTCGCCAAACCGGGCGCTGCTGTTCGGCGCCGATGTCGGCGGTACCAAGGTTCATGCTGCGCTTGCGGACGCCAAGGGCACTGTGCTTGCCGAAATGGAGGAGCCAACGACCCAGGCAGGGTCAGAAGCGTTCGGCGAGCAGATCGTCGAATGCTGCCGGTCGCTGGCGGCACAAGTGGGCCAGCCTGTGAACCGCATAGCGGCCGGTGCCGTAGGAATTCCGGGTGCGTTTGACCCGGCCCGCCGCCAACTATTCATGGTTCCCAATATTGCCGGGATGAACGGCTACGCTATCGAGGACGATCTTCAGCGGCGGCTCGGATTTCCTGCGCGTGTCGACAATGATGTCAATATGGCCGCGAAAGGCGAAATGTGGCGCGGCGAAGGGCAGAACATCGCCTGCTTCGTCTTCATCGCGATCGGCACTGGCATCGGCATGGGCATTATCAATGAAGGTCGCGTGCTTTCAGGCTCACGCGGGGCTGCGGGCGAAATCTCGACGCTGCCGATTGGTGGCGATCCGTTCGATGCACGCAATTTCCACGCAGGAGCGCTGGAGCACAGCGTCGGCAGCATCGCCATTCGCGACCGCTATGAGGGTGCCGGCGGCTCGAGGGGGCTGACCGTTCGCGACATTTTCGATGCTATCGACCGCGGCGACCAGATTGCCAGTGCAACGCTAACCGAAGTAGCGCGCCAGATTGCGGTCGGCATCGTGGCGATCTGCGCCATTCTCGATCCGCAACGGATCGTGATGGGCGGCAGCATCGGTGAGCGCGAGGAACTGGTCGGACGCGTTCGACATTTCATTCCGCTCTGCACACCAACACCGCCGGAATGTGTGGTCAGCACGCTGGGTCGTCGTGCCGGCCTGCTGGGCACAATCAGCCAGAGCCGCGATCTGCTGCGTGAGATGCTGCTAACCACCGAGCCCTCGAAGATGGGACGGCCATGACAGCGCAACTTGCAAGGAAGCCCGAAAACACCGGCGTCATGGAAATCATCCGCTGCGATTCCTCGGCACAGGCGGAGCGCGAAACCGCGGCAACACTGCGTCGCTATATCACGCGAACCGCCAAGCCGGCTCTGGGGCTGGCCACCGGGCGCACCATGCTACCGGTCTATGCCTGGTTCCGGGAATGGTATCGCGATGGCGAGCTATCGTTTGCCAACAGCACCAGCTTCAATCTCGATGAGTATTGCGGTCTTGCATCGGATGACCCGTCCAACTTCGTCAGCTATATGCGTCGCAATCTTTTCAACCACGTCGACATGGAGGAAGGGCGTTTCCATTTTCCTGAGCAGACAGACCCGGAAGCGTTCGACGCGCGCATAGGCGACAGCGGCGGGATCGGTCTGCAATTGCTCGGCATTGGCCGCAACGGACACATCGGGTTTAACGAGCCGGGCGCCGACAGGAACAGTCGCACCCATGTCGTGACGCTAACCGAGTCTACGCGTAATGCAAACGCAGGAGACTTCCCGGCAGGAACACCAGTACCCGAGCAGGCGGTAACGATGGGAATCGCAACCATTCTGGAAGCACAACGGATCGTTCTGCTTGCAACGGGCAATGGAAAGGCTGACATTCTCAAGCGAGCCTTCCACGGTCCCGTCAGTTCCGACTGCCCGGCGTCCTATCTGCAACTCCACAACCATGTGACCGTGATCTGCGACGGCGCAGCCGCCGCCCACCTCGGGGAGCCATCATGATCAGCGACACTATCATCGAGCGGGATTTCATGAAGCCGGGCAAGTCGGTTGCGCTGGCTGGCAACGCGATGATTGCCACCTCGCACCCACAGGCGACCATGGCGGGCCTGAAGGTGCTTGAAGCAGGCGGGAACGCAGTCGACGCAGCAATCGCCGCTGTCGCGTTGCAAGGTGTGATCGACCCGCACATGACCGGCATCGGCGGTGACTGTTTCGCGCTCTATGCGAAAGCCGGGGCCGCACCGGTCGCTATCAACGGCTCGGGCCGGGCGCCTGCCGCAGCCACACTCAACCATTTTGCAAGCCTGGGCCTCGACAAGATCCCGGACGGTTCCGTCCACGCCGTGACGATCCCCGGTGCGGTGGATGCCTGGTGTCAGCTCAGCGAACGCTACGGCAAGATCGGCCTCGAAGCGATCCTTCAGCCGGCGATCGACGCGACGAGAAATAGTTTCGTCATCACGCCACGCGTCGCGCTCGATTGGGCACGATACGCCGACCGCCTGCGCCCCTACCCTGCTTCGGTGAAGCAGTATCTGCCTGGCGACAAGGCACCAGCCATCGGCGACCGGCTCGACAACCCAGCCCTTGGCGAAACCCTGAAACGCATCGCCAAGGAGGGCCGCACGGCATTCTATGAGGGGGAGGTGGCCCAAGACATGGTCTCGATGCTGCAGAGCTTTGGCGGCCTGCACACGTTGGAGGATTTCGCGTCCTACAAGGCGTTTGAGACCAAGCCGATCTCGGCCTCGTATCGCGGCTACGACATCCTCGAGTGCCCGCCGAATGGCCAGGGCTTGGCTGCGCTTGTCATGGCACGCATTCTCGATGGCTTCGATCTCTCCTCGAACGAACTTTCCGACGCCGACCGTATTCACCTGTTTGCAGAAGCAACGAAGGCGGCCTATCGCCAGCGCGACCTCTACATTGCAGACCCCCAGCATATGCAGCATTCCGTCGAGGAGTTGCTGTCCGACGCCTTCATCAAGTCTCTGCGCAACAAGATCGACATGACGAAAGCGAGTGCGGCCGAGGATTTCGACGTGCCGGTCCACCGCGACACCGTCTACGTGACCGTGGTCGATGCCGATGGCAGCGCAATCTCCCTGATCAACTCGATCTTCTTCGCCTTTGGAAGCGGCGTCTATGCGCCGAAGGCGGGTGTGCTGCTGCAGAACCGTGGCTCTGGCTTCTCGTTGAAGCCGGGACATCCGAACGCCATTGGTCCCGGCAAGCTGCCGTTTCACACGATCATTCCAGCAATGGTGCTGCGCGATGGCAAACCGGTGATGTCCTACGGCGTGATGGGCGGACAGTATCAGGCGCTTGGCCACATCCATATTCTGTCGCAGATCGTCGACCATGGCCTCGACGTGCAGATGGCAAGCGATCAGCCGCGTTCGTTCTTTACCGACGGTGCCATTTCGCTGGAACCGACCATTTCCCCCGACGTGCAGGCCGAACTGGAAAAGCGCGGGCACAAGACACGCTGGGCGGATGAACCGCTGGGCGGCTGCCAGGCGATCTGGATCGACCGTGAGCGTGGCATTCTGTGGGGCGCATCCGACCATCGCAAAGACGGGGTTGCACTGGGTTATTGACCATGGACAAGCGTACAGTCGTATCTATCCAGAATCTGAGCTTGCGGCTGCCCGCAGGAGCAGACCGAGAATTTGCGCTGAAGGAGATGAACCTCGATCTCAACGCGAACGAAATCGTCTGCATCGTCGGTGAGTCCGGCTCCGGCAAATCGCTGTGCGCACAGGCTTTGATGGGCCTTCTGTCGAAGGTGATCCACATCGAGAGTGGGCGAGTCAGCTATGGCGACATCGACTTGTTGACCGCCAGCCAGGCGCAATTGCGCGGGATACGCGGCGCGCGCATCTCGATGATCTTTCAGGAGCCGATGACCGCGCTCAACCCGTCGATGCGGGTTGGCGAACAGATTGCCGAAGTCTTCGAAGCCCACAACCTGCTGACACCGGCGGAGCGGCGAGCCCGCGCGCTTGAACTGGCAAAGGAAGTACGCCTGCCGGACCCAGAAAAGCTTCTCGAGGCCTATCCGCATCAACTGTCCGGCGGTCAGCGGCAGCGCGCGATGATCGCCATGGCGCTTGCGCTGGAACCGGATCTCATCATAGCCGACGAACCGACAACGGCGCTGGACGTGACCACCCAGGCGCAGGTACTGAAGCTGATCCGCGAAATCCAGCGGCGACGCGGAACCGCCGTGATGTTCATCACACACGATTTCAGCGTGGTCGCCGATATCGCCGATCGCGTGCTCGTGCTCAAGTGTGGCGTGGTGGTGGAACAGGGGAGTGTCGACGAAGTGCTGCGCTCCCCCAAACACGAATATACCAAGGCGCTACTCGCAGCCGTGCCAACGGGAACACCGCTGAGCGGCGGCAGCCAAGATGGCGGAAAACCTGCCCTGCAGGTGACAGATCTGCGCAAGACCTACCGTTCGCGTGCAGGCATGATGGGGCCGGTGCGCGAAGTCGTCGCCGTCAATGGGGTCAGCTTCTCGATCGCGCGCGGCGAGACACTGGGCCTTGTCGGCGAGTCGGGATCGGGCAAGTCCAGCATCGCCAAGCTGGTGACCCGCATCACCGAACCGGACAGCGGCAGCATCGTACTGGACGGCGTGTCCTTCTCGGACATGACAGGCGAAGAACTGCGCAAGGGCCGCAGTCGCATCCAGATGGTGTTCCAGGATCCGTTCGCTTCGCTGAACCCGCGCCGGCCTGTCGGTCTTTCCATTGCCGATGGCCCCATGGCGCGCGGCCTTTCGCGACGTGACGCGCTGAAGCGGGCGCGGGAACTGATGGACATGGTCGGACTATCGTCCGATGCCGTCGACCGCCTGCCGCATGAATTTTCCGGTGGCCAGCGTCAGCGTATCGGAATTGCACGCGCTCTTGCACTCGACCCCGATGTCCTGATCGCGGACGAAGCGGTTTCCGCTCTTGATGTGACCGTTCAGGCGCAGGTTCTAAAGCAGCTCGCGAACCTGAAGACCAGGCTGAACCTTGCCATGCTGTTCATCACTCACGACCTGCATGTAGCGACACAGGTGTGTGACCGCCTCGCCGTGATGCGTCGTGGCGAGATCGTGGAGATCGCATCAACAGTCGAGTTGTTCGCTAATCCGAAACACGAGTATACGCGCGCGCTGCTTTCCGCCATACCCGGCGCCATCCGTCTCTATCGGGATATCTAATTAGCATACCTACCGAACTGATGACCGACTACGCGCCCTTTGCAGCAGCCATGATCTTTGCTTGTGCGCTGGGTGGCTTCATCGCAAGTTTGCTCGGTGTCGTCTCGGCATCGTGCTACCGCCATCTCGGCCATGATGGGTATCGGTGGTGGCACTCTAAGCATGCCGATCCAGACGGCCTTCGGCTACGACGCAGAAAAATGAAGCGTGGCAACCCCATGCGCCCGAAGAATATCAATCCTCTGTTTGTCCGAGCGCGAGCGGGATAGCTTACCTGTGGCGAGAAAAACGCTCATGTGAACGTGTCATTGCGCTCCTACCGCAGCAACTGGTCTCATCGGAGTGTTTCCCAAACAAGCTTTCGTGATCTAGTCTAGCGAGGATGAAGGCCTGCTGCGGAGAAATGATACTCAATGAGTGTGAGCAGTATGGAGATGCTGCCCATCTTTGTTCAAGCCCCGTACACTCCTTGAAGCTTGTCGAAGATCTCAGGCGCGATTTGATATTGGCGCGCCTTGCCTCGACCTAGCGAAGTACGTCCCCACGATTCCAAAAGCAGGCCGCGAGCGACAAGCGGATCTAGCGTTTCCTGCGCTGCCTTCCGCGTCATACCGGTCAATTCGGTTACCGTTGTGATCGTCAGGGCGGTATCCGCTTTTTGCAGACTATAAAGCAGGTTCATCATTCCGAGTTGCCGCAAGCGTGAATTCGGTGTCTCGCCGGGTAGGGGCTTCGACATGATCTCACGCGTCATGAGGGTCGCAAAAACGGTGTTTTGCCAGCGGGAATCCAGGGGGGTTGGCATGTTCTTTACTATGCGTTATCGTTCAGTATATCGTATCTTTGATATCGCCACGAGAGCAAATTTCTAAATGGCGGAAAGAGGGAGAAAGAGTATGACGAGATGCCGGTTCGTTCAATCTTCATCCGCGACCTTACTGTGCTTTCCAGCACATATAATTTCTTCAGTGGGCGCGCATCATTATGATCAGAACCGCGCTATGGACCATGGGCTTCGTCCCCAGGCAGCGCAAAAGTGCGCGCTTTTCGGCCGCTTACCGGAGTTTTGCCGCTCGACAAGCCGCTCGATCGCGAGACCCGGCGGCGCCGGCTCCATCTCAATACGAAACAAATCCCATCATCACAGCGGCCTGAACTTTTTGCCGCTCGTCGAACTCGGCAGTCATACCGATTTCGTTCGCGGATCACCCGACCCAAATAACGATTGCACTTGTCGCCGCGTGTGCCGTGAGGAACGAAAACGCCATACCGACAAACACGTCGCGGGCGGAGCATGGTTGGATGAGTGGCTGAGCCAAGAAAAAATCGTGGTGGCACGGCGAAACATCCCGGTTCAGCAAGGATGCATCGATGCCGGCGTCGAAAAGGCCGGCCATAGCCGCGGAGTCTAGGGTGGACTTCGTCGATCTGGCACAACACTGCGCGCCACAAATCACCGTCGAGACGCTGGCAGCTGTCGTGAGCCTGGAAAGCGATTTTCAGTCGTTGGCGATAAGGATTAATTCCGATCATCGACTACCGGAAGAAGAACCCAAATCCAGGTTTGAGGCGATCGAGACGGCCTCGATGCTGGCCGCTACCGGATTTGATATCGATCTGGGGCTTGGTGGTGTCAGTTCCAAAGATCTCGTCCGTCTTGGCATGTCGATCGCGGATTCCTTCGATCCCTGCTCCAATCTTGAGGCGACCGCGGCGCTGCTTGTGGAGCATTACCGGAAGGCTATCCGGCAAGGAGCCACGGGTAAGAACGCCGAGACCCTGATGCTTCGAGCCTATTACGGGCGCGGGGACGCTCTGATCGGAAAGCTTGTCGGCTACGAAAGGCAGCTAGCTGCCGAACGCGCGCGTTTGCGCTTCATGCTGGGCAATATCGCGATCGACGCTCCAACCCACATGAACAAATCGGGCAGCGACGATCGGGAAAAAGCCGCCCCGGCTGATGTCGCGGATGAAAAGGCGATTGGACAGGCGCCAGCCGCGTCAAGTCGTCCGTGGGATGTTTTCAGTTCAGGCCGCGGCTCCTCCGTTCTGGTGTTTTCGGACTAGCAAGGGGGTTCCAAGGATGACCAGCGAAGCTCGTTTCAGGCAGCCCGCCACCACGGCAATGGCAGCGGTGTTCTGGCTTGCAATGATCGAGCCGACTTTCGCGCAGTCTGGCGTCGAAAATGTTTTGCAGAACATCGTCGACATGCTGCAAGGCAACGTCACGCGCCTCCTTGCCATTATTGCCGTCATCATCGTTGGCATTACCTGGATGTTCGGGTTCATGGACCTGCGCAAGGCCGCATACTGCGTGCTGGGTATCGGTATTGCCTTCGGTGCCCACGAAGTCGTCAACGGGCTTGCGGGCGGTGGCACGTGAGTAAGGTCCCAGAACTTGACGAAGATATATTGTTCCTCGCCTGCACGCGTCCAGCGATGGTTGCCGGCGTTACCATGGAGGCCATGGGGATCAACATGATCTGTACGACGATCTTCTATCTCGCTGCGGGGTCCGTGGCTTACGCGCTGGTCGGCATAATGTTCCACTTCATCTTCAAGGCGCTCGTTAAACACGACCACAACATGTTTCGAATTCTGCTTGGTTGGGTCGAAACCCGAGGGCGGGCGCGAAACGGCTTTTTTTGGGGCGGGTCGAGCTTGACCCCACTCAAATTGGTGCGGCGCTACGATGAAAGGGATCTTGAACTTGCTTGATATTGCGGGCGCTCGCAAACGCGAGCTCGAACCAGAAACCTTTATCCCCTATGTCCGTCATGTCGACGACAAGGCGATAGCGCTCGATTCGGGCGCCCTTCTGGCGATGATCGCGCTCGATGGTGTGTCGTTCGAGACAGCGGACCCGCTGGACCTCAATGCCTTGACCCGGGACCTGAACACCCTTTACCGCAATGTCGCCGATGAGCGGCTGGCCCTTTGGGCGCATGTCATTCGCCGGCGGGAGAACGAATATCCGGGCGGCGAATTTCAAAGCGGCTTTTCGCGCGGATTGAACGAGGCATACCGCACGCGAATGGTCGGTGCGGACCTGTTCCGCAATGATCTTTATCTTAGTCTGCTCTGGAGTCCCGACAGCGAACTTACCGGGAGGTTCGCCGCTTTCATATCGAGATTGCGCAAGCCTTGGAAGGCCCGTTTCCAATTCGATCTCGACGACCTCAAGCGGTTGCAAGATGCCGTCGCTGACGTTTCAGCAGGGCTCAAACGCTTCGGACCTCGCGTTCTGTCGCTAGCGGAACGGGACGGCCTTATCTTTTCGGAGCCGAGCGAGGTGCTGCATCAACTGGTCGGCGGACGTCGAGAGATGGTACCGCTGACACATGGCAGAATATCGTCCGCGATCTACTCGGATCGCATCATTGTTGGTCGAGAGACCATTGAGGTCCGGCACGAAGGCGCAAGCCGCTTTGCCGGCATGTTCGGCTTCAAGGAATATCCCGCGCGGACACGTCCGGACATGGTCGATGGGCTGCTCACCGTCCCTTGCGAATTGATCCTGACACAGAGTTTCTCGTTTCTGTCCAAAGCGGACGCCAGAAAGGTGATGGCGCGCAAGCAAAACCAGATGGTGAGTGCCGGCGACAAGGCAAGCTCGCAAATCGAGGAACTCGATCGCGCATTGGACGAGCTTGAATCGAACCGTTTTGCCATCGGCGATCATCATCTGACGTTGGCGGTGTTTGCCGACACAGTGAGCGAACTCACGGAAAATCTGGCCAAGTGTCGCATGCACCTTACCAACGGTGGCGCGCTGGTTGCCCGAGAGGACCTCGGTTTGGAGGCGGCCTGGTGGGCGCAGCTGCCGGGAAACTTCCGTTATCGACTTCGATCAGGTGCCATCACGTCGAGAAATTTTGCGGGACTTTCCGCCTTTCATTCTTACCCGGCAGGCCAACAAGAAGGAAATGAATGGGGTCCGGCAGTCGCACTTCTCAAAACGGCTTCCGGTTCGCCTTTCTATCTCAATCTCCATCATGGCGATTTGGGAAACACATTCGTCGGCGGCCCGTCGGGATCGGGTAAAACCGCGCTGCTGAACTTCATCTTGGCACAATGCGAAAAGTTCGGCGCGCATGTGGTTCTCTTCGACAAAGACAGGGGCGCAGATTTGTTCGTGCGCGCCGTTGGGGGGACCTACCTGCCTTTGCCAACCGGCCGGCCTACCGGATGCGCACCTTTGAAAGGGCTAGAATTTACGCCGGATAACAGGGTCTTTCTGGCGCGTTGGATCTCCAAGCTGATCGACACCCAATCCAGGGAACTGACAGTTGCTGAAACGCGCGACCTTGCTCAAGGCATCGATGGCCTGGCTGATCTTCCCGTCGAGCGCCGAACCATCGGCGCTTTACGCGCATTCCTCGACAATACCGATCCAGAAGGCCTCGCCGCGCGACTGCACCGCTGGGAAAAAGGAGGTCCGCTTGGTTGGGTTTTCGACAACGACACCGACGACATTGGCATCGGTGAAAAAATCCTCGGCTATGACATGACGGACTTCCTCGACAATGAGGAAATCCGTGCACCGATGATGGCCTATCTCTTTCATAGGATAGAGCAGCTGATCGACGGCCGGCGGATCATCATCGTCATCGACGAGTTCTGGAAGGCGCTTGATGATGATGATTTCCGGGATTTGGCGCACAACAAACTCAAGACGATCCGCAAGCAGAACGGGTTGATGCTGTTTGCCACCCAAAGTCTTCGCGACGCTATCAAATCTCCTATCGCGCACACGATCATCGAACAGTGCGCGACCCAGATATTCATGCCAAATCCACGTGGTGCCCAGGAGGACTATGTCGGCGGCTTCAAGTTGACGGGCCGCGAATTCGAGCTGATTTCGCGGGAGCTTTCCATCGAGAGCCGACGCTTCCTCGTAAAGCAGGGGCACAACAGCGTCGTCGCCGAACTCAATCTCGACGGGCTCGATGACGAACTCGCAATTCTTTCCGGGCGCACACTCAATACCGAACTCGCCGACGCGATCAGGGCGCAGGTCGGTGATGATCCCGAAATCTGGTTGCCGATCTATCACAAGCAAAGGAGCGCTGAATGACCCAAACTCGAACCGCTCTATCGGCTGCTTTTGTGGCCTTCCTATTGTCGACCGGCGACGCTGACGCCCAGGGAATGCCCGTCATTGATAAAGCCGCCATCCTAAAACATATCGAAAGCATCACTCAGCTGAAGTCCCAGCTCGATGCCCTGAATCAGCAAATAGCACAAGCTGACCAACTGTTGGGTTCGCTCAACAAGGTGACGAATATGGCCGATGTGGCTTCTGTCTTAAATCAACCTGCAATCCGCAATGCACTTCCAGATGATTTTGCTGAAATCGAGAGCCTGATTGGCGGCGACGGGGCGGACATTTTCGGCGACGCGGCTGCAAGGTTTCTGGAGAGAAACTCAAGCTATCGGATTTCGGCGAACGACTTTTACACGCAAGAGCTGGCGCGCGCGCAAAATCGCAATGCCGGGCAGTTGGCCCTCGGGCAGCAGATCTATGACGCCGCAACGAAGCGCATCGACGGTATCGATCAGTTGCGACGGCAAATATCGAACGCACATGAGGCCAAGGATATCGCTGATCTTCAGGCGCGCATCCAGGCCGAAAGTGCGTTCTTGCAGACAGACTTCTTGCGCATGCAAGGCCTGCACATGATCCAGCAGGCTCAGCTGCAGGTCGAGCAACAGCGCCAGGCGGAGGATTGGCGCAGGCGGATAGACAAGATGAACTCGGCCTTGTCGCCATGAGGTGCCTGATCGCTCTTATTCTCCTGTCGGCAATGGCAGCCTGTTCCGAGCAGCCGGGGGAACGCACATTGACCGTCAGCGAATTGGTCGCCGATGACGTCTTGCGCGCGCATCACATCGCGCGTTGCCGCGAAAACCCCGGAGAACTTGGCCATACGCCGAACTGCCGCAACGCACAGGAGGCGGAAGGAAAGGCACGCTTCCAGCGCATGAAGAAGGCGTTGGGAGGTTGATGCCGCTCATGTACACCGTCTTCGAATTCCTCGACAGCCAGTTTACTGCTCCGCTCCAGGACTTCATCGATTCAGGAACGAGCGGCATCAGCAGCTGGGTGACAGGTCCGCTGGGCGCGGCATTGACGCTCTATGTCATTTTGTACGGCTTTCTGGTCCTGCGCGGCTCCGTCCAGGAGCCGGTCATGGATTTCGCGTTTCGAGCGATAAAGCTGGCCATCATCCTGATGCTGGTCAGGGATGCGGCCGTGTATCAGGCCTATGTGACAAGCGTGTTCTTCGACGCTCTCCCGAGGGAAGTGTCAGAAGCGCTGAACACGGCAGGAGCGCCGAGCGCCACGACCTTCGACAGCCTTCTGGACAAGGGCCAGAGCGCGGCCAACGATATTTGGGCGCAAGCGGCGTGGCCGGTCGATCCATTGACGAGCATTGCCGGCCTCGTCGTCGTGGTCGTGACCTTCATCGTCGCCTCCATCGGTTACGTGGTTTCGCTCTACGCCCGGGTGGCACTCGCGATCGTCCTTGCGATAGGACCCATCTTCATCGCCCTGGCGATGTTCCAAAGCACCCGCCGCTTCACCGAGGCGTGGATTGCCCAACTCGCCAACTTCGTGATCTTGCAGGTGCTCGTGGTCGCGATCGGTTCGCTGCTGGTCTCGAGCTTCGCCACGATGTTCACGACGGTTGAAACATACAGCGACGTGCTGATGCGTCCGATCGCCGTGGGTGCGGTGGGATTGGCGTCGCTTTATGTCTTCTATCAGTTGCCGGGTATCGCGTCCGCGCTTGCCGCCGGTGGGGCATCACTCAATTACGGCTACACCGCCTCGCGCGATGGTCACCAGAACACCATTGTGAGGAGCATCGGTCACGGCTGGCGAAAACTGGCCGGTCGCTGAGCATAGCCGTCTTCGCTATCGGGAGTACCAGAACGTGAACTTCATACGTCCCTTTCTGTTGG
The DNA here is from genome assembly GCF_001014615.2 of Aquamicrobium sp. LC103. GTDB lineage: Bacteria > Pseudomonadota > Alphaproteobacteria > Rhizobiales > Rhizobiaceae > LBCQ02. The sequence continues at coordinate 33,489 of NZ_LBCQ02000009.1, read as the reverse complement.
CTGGATTAATGTGTGTGACAGCAGGCTGTGCATCGCTGAACTCTCCCCCACCCAAATGCGATGGCTATGCAAAACGCCCGCTCAATCGCTCCATGTGGGAATGGAACGAACCCAGCCTGTCGTTCGAGTACCCGCGGCCCGCTGTAACAGACACGATGATGCCTGCCCTCGCTTTCGCGAAAGCTGCAGGTGTCGAGACAAAGCAGATCGCGCTCCTGCGACCCGACGATGCCGATTCATATCGCGACTGCGAGACAGGATAGGCGCATGGTGGTGACGGCCGACGATCTCAAGGAATATTTCGACAAGGCGCGGCGTTTCGACCAGGACCGCTTGGTGGAAGCGGAGCGTTCGCGGCGTCTTGCATGGTGCGCGGCCGCTGTGGCGAGCGGCCTTGCAATTGTTTCCGTGTTTGCCGTGGCACAATTGACACCGCTGAAAACCGTCGAACCCTTCGTCATACGTGTCGACAATTCCACCGGGATCGTTGACGTGGTGTCGGCACTTACGTCGACGGCAGGGACATATGAAGAGGCCGTAACCAAGTATTTCGCCGCCCGCTACGTGCGTGCGCGTGAAGGCTATGTCTGGTCGGAAGCGGAAGAAAACTTCAAGATTGCGTCGCTCCTGTCAAACCCTGCGGAGCAGCAACGTTTCGCCGCTCAATATCGCGGAAGCAACCCGCAATCACCGCAGAACGTCTACGGACGCAATGCATCGGCTAAAATCACGATCAAATCCATATCCTTGATCAGCGCGAACGTCATTTCCGTTCGCTATATACGCACCATCACACGCGGCGACGACGTTCTTACCACCCATTGGGTGGCTTCGATCACCTACTCCTATGCAAATGCCCCGATGTCCGCGAGCGATCGGCTGGTGAATCCGCTGGGCTTCATCGTCAGCGAGTATCGGGCCGATCCGGAGGCTTTCGATTGATGCGTAGAACAGTTTTCGCGGCCATAGCGGCATCACTGGTGTCAGGCCCTGCACTGGCGCTGGAGGTGCCGACGGGCGCTCAAGGCGACAATCGCGTGCGCTTCATCAATTATCAGCCCTACAACGTCACTCGTATCGTCGGAACGCTTCGCTCTTCGATTCAAATCGAGTTTGCACCCGATGAAGAGATTGCACATGTCGCGCTCGGCAATTCGGTTGCCTGGGAAGTGGCACCGGCCGGTCATATCCTTTTCCTCAAGCCGCGTGAAAATCAGCCGACCACCAACATTTCGGTCGTGACGACACGGCGCGACGGATCCAAACGCAGCTATCAGATGGAGCTGGTGGCGCGCGAGGGAGCCATCACCGTCGGCGAGGACACCTATTTCTATGTCAAGTATCGCTATCCCGCCGACGAGGCCGAACAGCTGCGGCGCGAGCGAGAAGCCCGTGATCGCGCTGCTGAATCCGGTTATGCCGATGAAGTGCTGGGGTATCACGAGCAATACGGACCGCGAAACTGGAGGTATTCGGCACAAGGCTCGGCGGCGATTGAGCCCAGGGCGGTCTACGACAACGGAAAGGTGACGACCTTCGCGTTCAGCGGCAACCACGAGATGCCGACCATCTATATCGAGAATTCGGACGGGACCGAGAGCCTGGTGCCGAAGACGGTCAAGGGTGACCTGGTTCTCGTTCACGCCATTGCTCGTAAATTCATACTCAGGCGAGGTGCCGACACACTGTGCATCTTCAACGAGGCCTATTCACCGATCGGCATCGACCCTGGAACCTCCACCACCTCTCCGTCGGTCGAACGTGTTTTGAAGACTCCCCGACCCGCTCTCTAGGAGGCCTAATGTCTGATACGTCTGAAATCATCATCCCCGGCGAGCGTGCGGAAACGTCAGCATCTGGCAAGGGTGGCGGCAATCAGTTGCTGAAGCGTGGTGTCGTGGTCGCCGCGATGATTGCCTTCATGGGCGTTGCGATGTGTTCGATGCGATCCGAGCCGGATGAAGAAAGTGCTCGGGAAAGGCCGACCGCGATCAGACAGACCACGCAATTCGAACCAGCAAGGGAGGAACCGATGCCGGTTGAAGAACCGTTGCCGGAGATAGAACTTCCTACACCGGTCGCCGCGGACGCGTCACTTGCCGACGAGCTTCTCGACGCTGCGCGGCGCGCACCGGTAATGGCGTTTCAGGCGGGAGAAACCGGAACCCCAAATCGCCTGCCGGCTGCCGCGGAGCAGTCGACGAATCCGGAGTTCAGCGCGTTTGACGACACAATGACAGGTGACAGCGTCGAAGGCGAGGATGAACGGTTCAACGGAATGCTGACACCAACGGCACTGGCAGGTTCGAAAGCGGCGCACCTCGGCAATCGCAATTTCGTCGTTGCCATGGGAACGTCTATTCCCTGCGCGCTCGAAACGGCACTCTCGTCGGATCAACCAGGCTTCGTCAGCTGCATCGTCACGCGCGACGTTCTCTCGGACAATGGCCGCGTCGTCTTGATGGAGAAAGGCACTCAACTTGTCGGAGAGTATCGAGGGAGTTTGCGTCGTGGGCAAAGTCGTCTTTTCGTTCTGTGGAATCGTGCCAAGACCCCAGCCGGAGTAATCGTCACCTTGGCATCTCCCGCCACTGACGCCTTGGGGCGCGCAGGTTTCGATGGCCATGTCGACACGCACTGGTGGGAGCGCTTCGGCAGCGCGTTACTGCTGTCGGTGGTTGCAGATACCACTGCATGGGCAAGCCAGGAACTGCAGCGCAGTGACATGGCCGCACAACGATCAATGAACGCAGGTAACGATGCCGCGGCGATCGCGGTCGAGCAGTCGATCAATATCCCTCCCACACTTACAAAGCATCAGGGATCGCTCGTATCGATCTTCGTGGCCAGAGATCTGGACTTTTCGGGTGTTTATGGACTGCGGGTGAGAGAACCGCGGAACATGATCTACGATCGCGCCGTGAAGGGAGATTTTCATCCGCGATCTGATCCGATCAGGAAGTAGGACGGCGTGACGGAAAATCCCGATGCCGGTGTCGTTCGGCAGCTTCTGCTTCCTCTCGCCGATCTGCTGGAGGACGCAAGCCTTTATGAGATCGTCATCAACAAACCTGGAGAAGTTCTGACGGAAGGCGCTGACGGCTGGTCACGACACCAAAAGCCGGAGCTCACCTTCGAAAAACTCATGCGGCTTGCCCGGACGGTCGCCAGTTTTTCCAATCAGAGGATCAACGAGTCACGACCCTTGCTCTCCGCCACGCTTCCGGCAGGAGAGCGTATTCAGATCGTCGTGCCGCCCGCCACGAGTGCGCAAACGATCAGCATCACGATACGAAAACCATCGTCGGCCTTCTTCACGATGGACGAAATGGAAAGGAAGGGATTGTTCGATCAGGTCATTTCCTCGGCGCAGGTCACCCAACAAGACGACCCATTGCTGGACACTTATGAAAGCGGTCGATACCGCTTCTTTCTCGAAGCCGCGGTGATGGCGCGCAAGAACATCATCATCTCCGGCGCCACCGGCTCGGGCAAGACGACGCTCTCGAAAGCCCTTATCCAGCATATTCCGCCGCAGGAGCGGATTATCACGATCGAGGATACCCCGGAGCTCGTGATCCCGCATGTGAACCACGTGCGTCTTTTCTACTCAAAAGGAGACCAGGGCCTTGCGAGAGTAGGGGTCAAAGACCTCCTGGAAGCGTGCCTGCGTATGAGACCTGATCGTATTCTTCTGCAGGAGCTCCGCGACGGCGCGGCTTTCTACTATATCCGCAATGTCAATTCCGGGCATCCAGGATCAATTACGACGGTTCACGCCGATTCAGCAAACCTCGCATTTGAGCAACTGACGCTGTTGGTCAAGGAATCCGAGGGAGGCAGCGCACTTGCTCGAGACGACATCCGAAGATTGCTCGAAAGCGCGATAGATGTGGTCGTTCAATGCAGGCGGGTGCGCGGGGCATTCAGGATCGCGGAAATTTGGTACCGAGAAGTGCGTGGCTGACAAGATACGCTTCGGTCAAGGTCATGCGTCGCAGATTAGGCGGCGAACGCCGAGCGATGTTGCGCCGTTCACGCAGTACCGCACCGATCCGCTCCGAATGCTGGTGCCTTGCCATCTCGGTGCAGCGTTATTGCCATATGGCATAAATTAACCTATTTTATGCCGAAGGAAATTGTCATGCTGCAGGAAATTCCGCGTACTCAAGCTGCGCCAGAGGTTCCGGAAATCACTGCCGAGGAGGCGGAAGCGATGGCGCGGGCCGTGATCAGACTCTTTGAGAAATGGAATGTGTCCGACGCACAAGCTCGCGAAATCCTAGGGGGACTCGCTGCGCGCACCTATGCGCGATGGAAGGCCGGCGAACCCGGTCGCATCGATCGTGATCTCACTACGCGTCTTTCGCTGCTCATGGGCATCCATAAGGGGCTGCGCTATCTTTTTTCCGATCCTGAGCGAGGATACGACTGGGTGAAGAAGCCGAACCGAGGCTTTGGCGGCCGCAGCCCGGTCGAGACTATGGCGCAAGGGGATATCTTTTCATTGGCGCGAGTGCGATCCTATCTCGATGCCGAGCGCGGCGGCTGGTGAGCGGTAGCCTCTCGGTTGTCCGCGTACACTGGCCGAAAGCCTTCCGGACTATCCGTTCCATCCATCCGCCCATCGACCTTTTCGAGGACATCGCCGATCCCCGGGACTGGGATGCGCTGGCCTCGGCGGAATCGAAGACCAATCCGCGTATTTGGGATCATATCGGCAGGCTCGATCTGGTGCCGCCGGAACGGCGTGTGAGCGGACCTGGCGCCAGCTATCTCATGGCGCCGTTTGTCCATATCAGCACCGACCGACCAGGACGTTTCACCAACGGCACCTACGGCGTTTACAGTGCCGGTGACCGGGAGGAGGTGGCCATTCGGGAAGTCGCCCATCACCACGCAACGGCGATGATGAACAGCGATGAGGAGCCGGGCTGGACCTCGCAGTTCCGCATGCTGATCAACCGGATCGATCTCGATCTGCATGACGCGAGGCCACATGAGCGTTATCATGACCCGGGCAATTATGGGGCTTCACAGACCTTGGGTCAAAGCCTTCGATCCGGCGGCTCCAACGGCATTGTCTATCGCAGCGTGCGTAGTCCGGACGGCGAATGTGTAGCGATCTTCTGGCCTGATCTCATGGATGTTCCGGTTCAGGCGGATCATTTCGACTTTCATTGGGATGGAGAGCGTGTCGACAAGATACGCAATTGCCGCACCAGCGTGATCTTCGCCCTGTGACCCGCATAGACACGACTCTATCTTTGTCGAATGCCTCGATTGAATCTGCATCGATGTGATCAAGTATGAACGAACGCGCTTTGATAGAAAATGCAATGCGAGTTCATCACCGGATAGTGGCAATCTACCTTTTCAATGGGTAGTTTGCGGCTGCATCTGCGTGATGCCTGATACATTTGAAAACAAGAATGGGGAACCGAATGAAAAGGACTATGCAGAGGCTGACCATCGGCCTTGCCGTATTTATTGCCTCCAGCCTGGCCTCTTCGGCTGCATGGACGCAGTCCATCGTGATTGCGATCGGCTCGGAGCCGTCGACGCTCGATCCGCAGCTTCGCGACGATGGCGGCGAACGGCAGGTCAATGACAACATCTATGAGACATTGATGGCGCGCACGCCTGAAGGCGAGCTCGTGCCGGGTCTCGCGGCCGAAGCCCCGAAGCAGATCGATGCAACGACCTGGCAGTTCAAGCTGCGCGAGGGCATCAAGTTTCACAACGGGGAGCCGTTCAATGCGGATGCCGTGGTGGCTTCCGTTGCCCGGGTCATCGATCCTGCGAACAATTCGGAGCAGATGGCCTATTTCAACACGATCAAGGGTGCTGAGAAGGTCGACGATCTCACCGTCAATTTGCTGACGACCGGTCCGGATCCGATCCTGCCTTCTCGCATGTACTGGATGAAGATGATCGCGCCCGGCTATGCCAAGGAGGGCGATCTCGCTAGCGCGCCGGTAGGAACGGGTCCCTATAAGTTCGACAGTTGGAATAGAGGCACGGATCTGAAACTCGTCGCCAATATGGAATATTGGGGTGGCGAGCCGGCTGTTGACGATGTCACCTATCGTTTCGTGACCGAGCCGGGCACCCGTCTTTCCGGCCTTCTGTCAGGCGAGTTCGATGTCATCACCAATCTCCTGCCGGAATTTACGGCGAACGTGCCGAAATTCGCTGCCGTCCCGGGGCTTGAAACATCGGTCTTCGTCCTGGGCACCGACAACGAGGTCACGAAAGATCCCAGGGTGCGCGAGGCCCTTAACCTCGCCATCGACCGGCAGGCCATGATGGAAGGGCTTTTCATGGGCTATGCGACCATAGCGAAGGGATCGCACATTAATCCGGCCGCCTTCGGCTTCAACGAGAAGCTAGAGCACTATCCCTACGATATCGAGAAGGCCCGCGCGCTGATCAAGGAGGCGGGTGCCGAGGGCAAGCCGCTCGTCGTGGTTGGAGAATCCGGTCGCTGGTTGAAAGACCGCGAGCAGATCGAGGCGGTTGCCGGCTATTGGGCGGAGACTGGGTTGAGCGTGACCACCGACATTCAGGAGTTCTCGCAATATCTCGATAGTCTGATGGGTGACGGTCCGCGCCCCGATTCGATTTTCATCGCCAATTCCAACGAGCTGCTCGATGCTGACCGTGAAATGTCCTTCATCTATCACAAGGACGGAGCGGCGGCTTCCAACTCCGACGCGGAGATGGCCGGCATGATCGACGCGGCCAGGATCGAGACCGATGTCGATAAGCGCAAGGCGCTCTATGATGAGATTCAAAAGAAGGGGCACGATCTGAGTTACACCGTGCCGTTGTTCAATCTCCAGGACATCTATGGCATGTCCGAACGCATGGAATGGCAGCCGCGCGTCGACGCAAAGCTGATGGTCAGCGAGATGAAAGTCATCGAATAGACCGCGTCGCGAGGTGGTTTCAACCCCGCCGCGGACGGTTCTGCGACGGGAAATGCCCAGAAAAAAGCGCCACTAGATGCTCCATTTCGTCCTTCGCCGCCTGGTCCAAGGCTTTCTCGTCGTCATCGGCGTGACGACGACGGTTTTCGTCGTGACCCGGATGATCGGAGATCCGGTCGCGCTGATGTTGCCGCTCAGCGCGAGCGCGGCACAGCGCGCCGCCTTTGCGCAACAGATCGGACTGGATCAACCGATCGCTACCCAGTTCGTGCGTTTCCTCGGCGACATCGTCGCGATGGATTTCGGCGACAGCCTGTGGCAGCGGCGACCAGCGATCGATGTGGTGTTCGAGCGCCTTCCGAACACGCTCTTGCTGATCAGCGCGGGGCTTGGCACGGCCGTCGTGCTTTCCATTCCGCTGGGCGCGATCGCCGCGTTGCGGCCAGGCGGATTCGTCGACCGGCTGACGATGTCCGTGGGTCTGCTCGGGCTGGCCATGCCGCAGTTCTGGCTCGGCCTCGTCGCCATCATGATCTTCGCAGTCACGCTAAAATGGCTGCCGACCTCCGGCATGGGAACGGCAGCGCATCTTGTTCTTCCCGCTGCGACACTTGCTTTGACGCCCCTTGCGCGCTTCACGATGATGGTTCGGGCGGCGATGATCGACGAGCTCAACAAACCATACGTCAAGACCGCTCGCGCCAAGGGGCTAGGGCTCATCCGGATTCTGCGGGTCCACACCTTGCGCAACATACTGGTTCCCTTCCTGTCCATCTCTGGATGGGAACTCATCTCGACGCTCTCCGGCTATACCGTTGTCGTGGAGTCCGTCTTCGCCTGGCCGGGACTCGGCCTGACCGCGGTGCAGGCGATTCAGCGCGGTGACTTGTTCCTCATGCAGGCCATCGTCTTCGTGATCGCGTTCCTGATCGTGCTGATCGGTATCGTGCTCGACATTCTTTCCAAGGCGGTGGATCCGAGGATTGAACTGAACTGATGACGGTTCCCGTTCCCACTTCTCCCGCACCGAACGTCCCACGCATATCGCGAGTGCCGTTTTCGGAGCTCTGGCATGACAAGGCGGCTGCCATAGGCTTGGCCTTCATGCTGCTCGTCATATTTCTCGCGCTTTTTGCACCGCTGGTCGCACCCTACGATCCAGCGGCCCAGTCGATTGCAGCGCGGTTGAGGCCTCCTGTCTGGATGGCGCGAGGTACATGGGACCATTTGCTCGGAACCGACAATCTCGGCCGCGACGTCCTTTCCCGCATCATCTGGGGCTCAAGGGCGACGCTGACGATCGGCGCCGTCACCTGCCTTCTCGCAGCCACGCTTGGAACGGTCATCGGTCTGTGGGCCGGCTTCATGGGTGGCCGTACCGACTCGATACTCATGCGCCTCGTCGACATCCAGGTGAGCTTTCCGGGAATCCTGCTGATCCTTCTGGTCGTCGGAGTCCTTGGACCGGGTGTGTGGACGCTCGTTGCCGTCCTCTCGGTTACGAACTGGATGGTGTATGCCCGGCTGGTGCGCGGCATCGTCTCATCGACCCGGCAGGCGCCATATGTCGAGGCTGCCGAAGTAATTGGTTGCCGTCCGGCTCGAGTGATCTTCCGACACATACTGCCGAACCTCGTCTCTCCCTTGTTGACGCTCGCGATCCTGGAATTCACCAACATCGTCCTGGCGGAAGCGGCGGTGTCGTTTCTCGGCTTCGGTGTCCAGCCTCCAGCAACGTCATGGGGGCTCGATGTTGCCTCGGGTCGGGACTATCTCTTTATCGCATGGTGGCTGGTCACCTTTCCTGGCCTGGCCATTGTCACGACCGTGTTGTCGATAAACCTGTTCGCTAACTGGCTGCGGGTGACGACCGATCCGGAGGAGCGGGAGAAGCGCTTTGCCCGTGCCGAGGCAGTTAGGCGTCGTCGTGCCCAGGGGAGAACCAGCGCATGACCTCTCCATTACTCGAAATTGATAATCTGCACGTGTGTTTCGACACACGTGCGGGCACTGTTCAGGCCTTGCGCGGCGTGTCTCTTTCGCTCGCGCCGGGTGAGACGCTCGGCATCGTGGGCGAATCCGGTTCCGGCAAGAGCGTCACCGCTCAGGCGGTGATGGGGTTGATCGATGTTCCTGGCCGAATCTCCGAAGGCGAGGTTCGCTGGCAGGGGCGGCCACTCGCGGGACGAAATGCGGATCGCGATGCGCGCCCTGTCTGGGGCAAGGAAATCACCATGGTTTTCCAGAACCCGATGACTTCGCTCAATCCTTTGATGACGGTGGGTAGCCAGATTTCCGAAGTGATCGAACTTCATCTGGGGCTCAGCCGACCCGCGGCACGACGACGTGCGGCGGAACTGCTTTCATCTGTCGGAATCTCCGGGGCAGAGCGGCGGCTGGACCAGTATCCGCATGAATTTTCCGGGGGAATGCGGCAGCGCGTCATGATCGCGATGGGAATCGCTTGCGAGCCCAAGCTGCTGATAGCAGACGAGCCGACGACAGCGCTGGACGTCACGATCCAAGCCCAGATCCTGGAACTGATGGCCGAACTTCAGGAAAAAATGGGGCTTGCCATCGTCCTGATAACGCATGACCTCGGCATCGTCGCCGGTCTCTGTCATCGTGTTGCCGTGATGTATGCGGGGCAGATCGTCGAAACCGGGCTCGTAGATGCCATATTCGAGAATCCGTTGCATCCCTATACGCAAGGGCTCATTCGTTCGACACCTGGTCTCGATGCCGAGGAGGAGCGGCTGACGGCCATTGAAGGCGCGCCACCGGGACTTTTGCAGCCGCCTGCCGGTTGCTCCTTCCTGCCGCGCTGCCCGATAGGCGACAAGGGTTGCGAGGCGCCTCAGGCGATGCGGATTTTCGAGACGGGCATGGTCGCATGCCGCAAAGCCGGCGTGCCGGCATGGAGCGAGGCTCTATGACTGTGGCCCCAATGCTTTCGGTCTCGGGCCTCGCCGTCGACTATCAGCTCTCTTCTGGAGCCCTTTTTCGAAAACATCGCAGCCTCAATGCGGTTGCCGATGTCAGCTTTGACATAGCACCAGGAGAAACCCTGGGTCTCGTCGGCGAATCCGGCTCGGGCAAGACAACCGTCGGTCGCGCGGTGCTGCGACGCATTTCCGCCGCGAAGGGCACGATCGTGTTCGACGGAGAAGACATAACGCGGCTCAAGGGTGAGCGTCTCCGGCGCCTGCGGTCGCGAATGCAGATCGTTCTTCAGGATCCCTATACGTCGCTCAATCCGCGCATGACCGTTGCCGACATCATAGCGGAGCCGCTTATCGTCCACGGCCTTGCGTCTTCGGCCGAAGAGACCCGCGTCGTCGTTGCCGAGTTGCTGGAACGTGTGGGATTGCCGCGCGATGCCGCCGATCGCTATCCGCACAGCTTTTCCGGTGGTCAGCGCCAGCGGATCGGCATAGCCAGGGCGCTGGCGCTGAAGCCTTCCCTCATCGTGGCCGACGAACCCGTCTCCGCGCTCGATGTTTCCGTGCGCGCGCAAGTCGTCAACCTGATGCAGGATTTGCAGCGCGATCTGGATATTTCCTATCTCTTCATCGCCCATGATCTGGCAATCGTGCGACACATCTCACATAGGGTCGCAATCATGTATGCAGGACGGATCGTCGAAATCGCGCCGCGGGCTGCGATCTACAATCGTCCGATCCACCCCTATACTGAAGCGCTGCTTTCCGCGGTGCCGATCGCCAACCCCAAACTCCAGCGCGTGCGCCGGCGCATCGTCCATCCCGGGGAAGCGGTCGACATCGCCAATCCGCCAAGTGGCTGTCGTTTCCATCCTCGTTGCCCGCTTGCGACAGAACGCTGTCGCAACGAGGCTCCACACCTTTTGCGCAAGGCGGCGGAGCATTTTGCAGCTTGCTGGAACCGTGACGCATGATTGATTTGTTGCCGAGCCCTCACGGGATAGCCGCAGCCGTTGCGCTCGTCGTTGCCGGTGCGATCCAGGGTTCCACTGGATTTGGATTCAGCATGCTTGCCGCGCCTATGCTGGCTGTCATCGATCCAGCCTTCGTGCCGGGCCCGATGCTGGCCATGGCGGTAGCCGTGAGCGCTGGCGGCGCGGTGCGGGAGTGGAGTGATGTCAATAGACAGGATCTGGCTTTCTCCCTTACCGGGCGTCTGTTGGCGGCAGGAGCCGCTGCATTCTGCGTCAGCCTGTTGAGCCCGGGGGCCTTTGCAGCGACCTTCGGTTTCGGCGTGCTCTTCGCCGTGGTGCTGAGCCTTCTCGGGCTGAGAATTGAAACGACGCGAAGGTCGCTCTTCCTTGCAGGGGCTTTGTCGGGCTTCATGGGCACGCTGACCTCGATCGGAGCTCCGCCCATGGCCATGGTTTATCAGAACGCAGGAGGCGCGCGCATGCGGGCCACACTCAATGCCTTCTTCGTCGTTGGCGGCATCATTTCCATCGCTGCGCTCGCCGCCGCCGGCAGTTTCCGATTTTCCGATCTCCTGCTTGCAGGAACAATGCTCCCCTTCGCCTTTCTCGGCTTCTTGCTGTCAGGCTGGGGCCGGCGGATCGTCGACAAGGGACGGGTGAAGGTCGTCGTCCTGGTCGTCTCGACGGCTTCGGCATTCGCCCTGCTTCTTCGTTCCCTCGCTTAGGGCCACACAATGACACAAGGACCTACGATACTCGTCACCGGAGCTGGCAGCGGAATCGGTGCGGCCATTGCGCGGCGGATTGCAGCGCCGAATACACGGCTCTTGCTGCATACCGGCACCAATGCCGAAGGGCTTCAGGCGGTTGCTGCTGAGGCGCGCACCAAGGGGGCCGAGGTAGCGACGCAACTCGGAGATCTGTCCGACCCCGCTGTCGCTCTTCATCTCGTCGATACCGCTCGCACCACCTTCGGCGGACTTGACCAGATTGTCTCGAATGCGGGTCGTGCGCAGCGCTCGGTGTTCGGCGAGATGACGGATGACGATCTGCAGTCCGCGTTCACCATGATGCCTATGGCCTTCTTTCGGCTGGTCGACGCAGCGTTGACGAACCTGCGGGCATCCGCACAGGGTCGTGTGATCGCAATCAGTTCGTTTGTTGCCCACGGCTTTGGAACGAACGGGATGCATTTTCCTGCCTCTGGTGCCGCGAAGGCCGCGTTGGAAGCGTTGGCGAAATCGCTCGCCGTCCAACTCGCGCCCGATGGTGTGACCGTGAACTGCGTAGCTCCCGGCTTCACCCGCAAGGATTCCGATGGCCATGCAGCCACATCATCTGCGGCAATGGAAAGTGCACGTGCGGTGACGCCCAACGGCAGGCTCGGAGAGGCGATTGATGTGGCGGATCTGGTGGCCTTCCTGCTGTCGCCTGGAGCGCGTCACATTACCGGGCAGGTCATGCATGTGGACGGCGGATTGTTGCTGCCGTAGTCGTCAATGTGGCTTTCAGTTTCGGTTCCGGCAGCGCGCGAAAGTAGATCGACAGGACCCGCGTGCCGGGTTCGCGATAAGTATCGCGTCAATTTCACCGCAGCTTGCACGAGCCTGAAGACGATCTTCGAACAAGTTTGTTGTCTCGGCAGGTTACCGAGAATGGCGCTTTCGGCTAGTGCCATCGTCGATGCGTGTCCGACGTCGCCTGGCTGAAGACACAGCCGAGAATGAAGCCAACGACGCCACCCAGAAACATGGCCGACGAAACCGTACCTGGATTATCCCGGACTGCTTCAGATATAGTCTGTGCCTGGGCGCGGAGTTCCTTGGTCGCTCTCGCCGAGCCGCTGACGGCACTGTCATACCAGCCATTCGTCTCGTCAGCCCGCTTCGTCAACTGCTTGTTGAGGCTGGCGATTTCGCGTTTCATCTGCGCGACTTGCTTCTCCAGAGCTGCCTTGGGCCGTTGCCGGCTGGTCTTTGGTCTGTCGTTTGCTGTCGACTTGGAAGGTGTGTTTTCGGGCGTGTCGGCCATCATTCAATCCTTTCCATGTGGACGTTGAACTGCTGGTAATCCGCTTTGGTTCCGGTGCTAAAACACCGCCAAGTATCTGAGCAATGAAATGATGCCGATGATTATCACGACCACCTGAGCAATCTGCTTGGTGCGGCCGTCGAGCGGAAGGCGGTTGACCAGCCAGAGCACCAGGATAACGACGAGAAATGTAATCAGGATACTGACTAGAACGCTCATGCTTTTCCTCACTAGGCAAATCGTCGAAGTACAATCCGGATAACGGCCGTAAACGACGTGCGGTTCCCCGGTGAGGAGGATGCTTGCGGTGGTGGAAGTGTAACCGTCGCTTTTACCTGTGTTTTAAAGCAGCAAACCATTCGACTGCAATGATGAGACTATTTTAGGAAATCGGCATATCCAGCGCCATTACGAGCAGCATACCGGCTCCAGCTAGGATCGTAACCGCGACAAATGCGCGACCTCTTCGACTCGTTAGTTGCGAAAATTCTTTGACCTTCAATGGCAACCCAGAGCCACACCGCATAGCGCAGGGCCTTGATATGAATGCGCTTAAGCAAGCGCATCGTTTCTGCCCACTCGTCCTTCGGAAATACATCGGCCCAAATCATCACCATCTCTCCAGTTCTGGAGATCGAATAACTTGGAGCTGTAAACCTTAGGTAACGAGATGCTCAAACGCCTATAATGTAAGGCTCAACGAATTGCCATTGTCCACCCTGCCGCCCAAAAAAGCGGCAGGGTTTTCTATCGTATGAATCTACGAAGCCAGACCTGGGCGCCTTCCCACTCGTTAAGAGCCCATCGAGGCAATTTGCTGGATGGCTATGCCGCCCGGATCTCGGCAACAGGCCTGATGTTCTGGTTCATTCTGAACAGGTTCAACGGGTCGTATTTTCGCTTCACCTCGACAAGGCGCTGATAATTTGAACCGTAGGCTGCCTCTACCCGCTCGATCTCATCCTCGGGCATGAAATTTATGTACGCCGTTCCCGCAGCGTGAGGGGCCATTGCCTCGAACAGCCCGCGCGCCCAGCCTATGCAATTCGGATCCATCCGTATTTCGCGCCAGCGGGCATGAACGTTCATGACATAGTGTGAGCTACGCTGCGGAAACGCCGTCGCGTCGTTTGCAATGCGGCCAGCGGCGCCACCAACATGTCCGATGAAAACCTCGCATTCCGGACCCGGTAGACGGCCGATGGCATCGATCAGGATACCGATCGCTCCGTCGGAGAGCTCCGTGAGATCATGGCTCTTCCAATAATTCCGAGCGCCAGGAGCCAGGAGCGGGTCGAAAGCCTGCTGCCAAGCTACGAACGGGTTTGGAGCGACGACGTCGGCAATCGGATTGCCGATCGAGCGCAGATGCGCCATCGCCTTTTCCCCCTCGTCGAGGTCACCGCAGTAGCAGATTGCGAGAACCAGGATTTCCTTGCCGTGCCATTCGGCCGGAAGGAAGGGCAGAGGGGGAGCCTGCCGCATCACCACCCAACAGGTGAGTTCGTCCGGTGCGGTTTCAAGCACTTTTCGATACTCTTGCAGAACAGTTGCTGCGTCGGCGAATGGATGAACGACGAGCCCTGACAGTACCTGCGGTCCGACCTGATGTAACTGGAACTCAAAGGCGGTCACAATGCCGAAATTGCCGCCACCGCCGCGGATCGCCCAAAAGAGATCCGAGTTTTCGGTTAGGCTGGTTCGCAGTAGTTCTCCATCTGCGGTAACCACATCGGCGGACATCAGATTGTCGAGTGTCAAACCGTACTTGCGCGTCAACCATCCGAACCCTCCACCAAGGGTTAGACCGGCGATACCAGTGGTGGAGTTGATTCCAGTTGGCACGGCCAGCGTAAATGCCTGTGTTTCCTTGTCGACGTCGACCAGAAGCGCTCCTGGTTCCACCCATGCCCGCTGAACCGACGAGTCAACTCGTACCGATCTCATTTGAGAGAGGTCAATTTCCAGTCCACCGTCGCAGATCGCGTTGCCAGCAATGTTGTGGCCGCCTCCGCGCGCGGAAATGAGCAGGTTATGCTCCCGTGCAAAGCGGATCGCATGAACGACATCAGACGTGCCGCCGCATCGTATTATGAGGCCTGGTCGTCGATCGATCATGGCGTTCCAGACCGATCGTGCCTCATCATAGAAAGCGTCATCGGGGCCAAGGATGCTTCCCCGCAGTCGCGCTGCGAGCGCCTCTATCTCGTCAGCGTTGATTGTCGTTGTTCCAGTGTCGAGATTGGCAATATCTATGTCTAGCATGACCCGTTCCTCCCGGTGCCTGGGTCTGCCCACCGCTACCTGCTGCAATAATCGTGCGCTTGTGCTGCCACGTTGGCAACCAATGAAGGATTGCAGAATAAGCAATTCGCATGATCCGCAGACGCAGCCTTTAGGTGAAGCTGTCCCGCCGATACGGAACTGCATCCGCTGCCGGCGGCCGCGCCGCAAAGCCACCGCTACAGACGTCAAAATGGATGATTCTTTTGCCGGTACTCGGCACTTCTTGAAGGTGGTGCGAGCCTTATGAAGACGGCTAGCCAGAACCGATAATCCTCGTTTCGGCCGTCACAGCGAGCGGAAAAGGCACACCATGCGGCGGCGAGGGCAGCCTTGTCACTGTGAAGAGCACGCGCCGCGGTCTCACCAGCTTCGATCGGGCCGGCGTTTTCAGAGTTGGTCTGACGGGTGGGAATGGCAAGCATGCAAGATACTCCCGCAAGTGTCCGACGCGGGGCGGATACTGTTTGGCCGGACGTTTCAACCCATCGAAAATGAGCCACGACATGAGGGCGGGGCGCCTCATGTGATCTTCGTGTCGTCCCTGGCCGCTGGTGCTTGCCTGTCTAAAAGAGTGGTCGTCTCTTGTCTCGGTCCTTCTTCGGATGGGTCAGTCGTTATGCTGCCCGGCTTCCGCTGAGAGCGTATCGAGGCGTTCCTTGCAGACCTCCTCGACGAGGCCGAGCAGGATGGCGGTGCGCTCGCCGAGCCATTGCAGGGCTTCCTCGCTGATCTGATAGTGCTCGGAATAGCGTGCCTTCACATAGGCCTCGTTGAGCGTGTTGAACCAGGCGCGATAGCGCTGCTGATCACGCGGCCAAGCTTCCGCGAGCCGGCGATCGCGCCCTTCCGCAAGCGTGCGCAGGAAATTCAGATTGTGCGAGGCCGGACTGTAGTTGGTGAGGGTGAGCAGCACGGTGGAATACGCACTCTCGATCGCCTGATGGAGCTCGAATGCCGCGTGGTTGAGCTCGTGTTTAGATAGGCAGAACTGTGCAACGTCAGCGAAAACCGTAGCATGGTGAAAACGATTATCAAAATGATGTCTGGCGCTTTGGTATTCCTCAACTGCCGACATCGGCTTTGGCTCGGCGAGGGGCTCGTCGTCGAGTTCGTAGAGCACGATGCCCTGACGGCGGATATCGGAGAAGAAATACTGGCCCTGCCTGAGGGCGGTGTTCACCTCACGGCGCGAATGCACGATAAAGCCGACCTGGGTCGAAACGCCCTTGTCGTGCAAGAGCCGGTCGGCGGCCTTGTACCAGTAGCTGGCATAGTCCGTCAGCTTGCGGTTGTTGACGATGATCAGGATGTCATAGTCGGAGCGATAACCCTTCATCGTGTGCGGTTCGTCGACCCAGTCGCCGCGGGCATAGGAGCCGAACAGAATGATTTTGAGGATCCTGCCCTTCTTCTTGAACTCGGACGACCCGCCCGAGAGCGCGTCTTCGAATTCCTCCAGGAAGATCTCGACGATGCGGGCAAGCTCGCGCCGCTTCTTTTCCGGCAGATGATCAAGGCTGGATTTCATCATCGATCGAGCATCTCGGCGACTTTGGGCTTTGTCGAATCAATAAGTTATGGTTGCGCCTGAATCTACCCCGGCAGAAACCGATCCGGCTCGCACGGAATATCGAAGGCAGCGAAAAGAGGTTCTCCAATTCGCAAATATTCTCCTCCGGCTGCATATTATGTTGCGTCAAAGGGATCATTAAACCGGAAACCGCTTCAAAAATAGCATTCTAACGCGATTGTGAGGACAATGAAGGCTTACTTCCCTTCCATTTGATCATTTTGTTGCATCAAATCATAGTCTTGATTCATGAATTCTTCCAGTGAACCAAGGGATTTTGATGAAGCCGCTCATTTTCGTATGCTCCCAGGACGCTTGGTCCTACCTTGTCTTCAGTCATATCCTGAAGGCCGATGGTTTCGAGGTCGAACTCGCGCAAGACGCTGACGAAGTGATCGCGCTCGCGGCCGAGAAGGCCGCAGCCGCAATCATACTCGATTGCGGCACAGACCTCCCAGAAGCTCCCGACATCTGCAAACGCTTGAAAGGCGAAGCTGTCACGGAAGACATCCCCATCATCGCCAGCCTGCCGGGCGATCTGGCGGACAAGCACATGGAGCTCCTCAAGGCGGGGGTTGCGCAGAGTTTTGTCCGGCCTTTCGATCCCGGGCAACTTCTAAGCTACCTTCGAATGGCTGTGTATCCTGGTGAGGGCACTTCTCCCGTTTCGAAAATGCTCGACGACGTTTTCAGGTTCGACAAGCTGGAACTGTTTCCACGCAAGCATCGCGTTCGATACGACGGCAAGGAGGTCGCCTTGCGCCAATTGGAGTTCCGGCTCCTATGCGTGATGATGCTGGACCCGGGCAAGGTGTTTGGTCGTGACGAACTCATCGAAACGGCCTGGCCCGACAACATCCACGTGGAGCTTCGAACGGTTGATGTCCATATAGGCCGGCTGCGCCACGCGCTAGTGAAGGCTACTGGCAAGAATATGATTCGTACCGTGCGCTCGGCAGGATACGCTCTCGACGCAAACGCAGAAGCGTAATAAATTTAGTTTCAGCTTCAAATTACACGTCTTGAGCGACGCCGTGCAAACCGTAAGCAACAGTGGCGATAATAATTGGTTCCGAACACGATAAAATTCTCAAAAGATTTGCGCTCAGTTTATGGAGTTCTACGAGAACCCGTAGACTATATGCCTCCAATTCAAAAGTGACCCAGGCGGGCACACCAACCTGTCTTTGATGGCAGGCCGTCGTGCAGCCCGTCGGAAAGCTGTGGGAGGAATGCGTGGTTGACCGTCGCCTTGCCGAAGCGAATGTTGAGTTGAAACATCACAAACGCAACACGCGCAGTTTGATAAACCACGCGACTCCACACTTCACGACCGCACGGCTCGAGGGCTTGATGGCAATCTACGCGCGACCTCTCGCCGGCCGCAGCGTAGAGTTGGAATTGGGCCAAAAGCACAGCCGCCGTATCGTCGATTTCGTACGTTGCTCCTATCTTGGTCTCGACAACCACCCCGAAATCATCGACGGCGCGATCGAAGCCGTCAGAAAGTACCGCGCCCTACATTGGTCATGCGCGCGCACGCGTTTGAATTTCAATCTTATCGGCGAACTGGAAGAAACACTTTCCTCGCTATTTTCGGCCCGCGTGATCACATACTCCAGCGTGTTGGCAGCCAATATGGGAGCGTTGCCCTTGCTGGCGTCGGGTCATCTAACCAACCAGAAAAAGCCGCTGATCGTCTTCGATCGACACGCTCATGCGACACTCGCCTTTCACAAGGCCACCATCGCCGACGAGACGGAGGTGGCGACGATTCCACACAACGACATGTCGGCGCTTGAAGAGCTTTGCCGTACCCGCGAGAACGTCGCCTACATATGCGATGGCGTTTACTCCATGGGCGGCTCGGCCCCCATTGAACATCTGCTGGCGCTGCAGGAGCGTTACGGCCTGTTCCTTTACATCGATGATGCGCACGGCATTTCGCTCTTTGGCAAACATGGAGAGGGCCTCGCGAGATCCAAAATGCCGGATCGTTTAGGCGAACGAACCATCGTTGCCGCCTCGCTCGGCAAAGGGTTCGGGGCGTCCGGAGGGATGCTCATGCTCGGCACGCGCGATCAGGAAGAGCTGTTTCGCAATTTCGCCGTTGCTCATGCGTTTTCAGCCTCCCCCAATCTGGCCGCGGTCGGCGCGGCGCTGGCCTCGGCGCGATTGCATGGAAGTTCGAAGCTCGCTGATCTCCAGAAGCTCTTGCAAGACAGGCTTGAACTTTTCGATTCACTACTCGCTACAAAACACGAGAAATCCTTACCTATTCGAATGGTGACGATTGGAGATGAACTGACGACGATCGGCGCTGCCAAGGCAATTCTAGACAATGGACATTATGTATCCGCGGTCTTCTTTCCCACGGTCTCCAAAGGCCGATCGGGACTGCGCATATGCCCGACTGCGAGCCACACCGTCGATGAAATCAAATCTCTCTGCGCGTCGATACGGATGATACTGGGCGGCGGTTTGGTTCCGTCACCCCAAGACTCGTGATGCTCGGCCTGAAAGGGCGCTGAAGGAAACCACCGGTGCTTATAGAGACCGAACGGCTGTTCTTGCGGCAGGTACGCACCTCTGATGCGAACGCGCTATACAGACTTCATTGTGACCCGCTGGTCGTGCGTCTCACGGCCAGCGGGCAAACCATGACACGTTCGCAAAGCGACGATCGCCTTGCTCTTTACCTCGATGAATGGAAACGGTTCGGCTTTGGATTCTTCATCGTCTACGAAAAGCAACCCAGTGGAGATCTTCACTTTGCAGGTCGTTGTGGCCTGCGCGATTTTGGAAAGATGGATGTGGAACTGGGGTACTGCTTTTCAGAAACGTCTTCGGGACGAGGTTTGGCCTCGGAGGCCGCCGACGCCGTGATCGAGGACGCCTTTTCGCGGCTCAAGCTTCAAAAGCTCGTGGCCGTGGTTCGTCCGTCCAACAATCAGTCGCAGCGCGTTCTCGAGAAGCTTGGCTTCACTTATCACAAAATGATGGAACACAGAGGCGTGAACTATCGATATTATGAGGTGGATCACAACTCATGATGGCACCCTTAAGTCGAGCGTCACTACAGCACCGCTGGCGTCAGCTCTCGGAGAAAGAGTGTGTCGATCGCGATAGGTCGTTACTTTGACGGACGGCTCGCCAATGTCGTGCTCGGGCCAGAATCGGGCCTTTTCGTATCTGAGCGTTCTCTTGGTGTAATAGCCGATTCCGGGACTGCGAACCAAAAGCGGTGTCGCCTGCTCAGCGAAGTTCAGTTTGAAATGATAGCCTGACTTGACGACCAGGAAGTCCAATGAAGCAATGTCGATGCCTTGGCTAGTGAAAACCGCGGGATCATGGCTGAAAGCAGATCCCGTTGTCAGGATCACCGAGAGCCGCCCGTCGACTTCAATCACCGCCGTTGGCCCCATGGAGCATGGCTCACCGCCTTGAAAAGGACCATCAAGGACGAATTGGCCGTCGCTCAAATGTACAACCCGTCCCGTGACGGACAATGGCGTAAAGCCGGGCGTGATCGAACCGCCGATCGCAAGAGTGATTTCGCTGTTTCGTCCACACTCATACGCCTTCTTGACGCCGGCCGGGTCGGTCACCGGAAGCGCACCCCGTAGACCATCCCTGCGTTTAAGAACTGCGGCAAGTATCGCAGTGCTGTCACCGGGTGCACCAGCGAGCACGCGATCTCCCATGTCCGCCAATACATATGGCCGTCGCGATTGACGGGCGGCCATCAGCGCCAAGGCTTCGTCGATCTCCACCAGTTCATCCTGAAAGCGTGCCCGCTTCAGCCAGAAGTCCTTGACGATGGTTTCCGCGACCAACCCGCTCTCTTGATCGCCGTTGGTTAGGACGATGACCGCCTGACCGATGTCGAAATCATCGACATAGCGAAAGACGTTAAAGACCGAGATATCCCAAATCGAGTTGTCGGCGCGTGCGGCATTGCGGGCATGCTCATGAATTTCAAGCAGCGGACCGTTGGCGGTTTCGGCCGCGCCAGGCAGGATCATGGGTAGTTTCGCAAGCGTGTTGACAGGCCGCAATTCGCCACCAAGTACCGCCAGCAGACACCTCGCCACCTTTTCCCCGCACTCGACGACGTCTGAGTGCGGGTTTTCCTTGCATGCGATGCATATATCGACGGGGGCGATCATCGCATCGGTGAGATGGGCATGCAGATCGAGGCCGATTCCGATCGGCACGACTTCGCCGACCGCCTCGCGCAAGCCCTTCAGCAGATCACCCTCGGCATCGGCAAGTCTTGTGGTCCCCATCGCCCCATGAAGCTCCAGCGCGATGGCATCGGGCTTATTTTCCAGCGCGTCTGAAATGAGCCTTGACTTAACCCATTCAAAAAATTCGTGGTCCACAAGCCCGCTCGGAGGCGCGGTCACGGAAATGCTTGGAATTATATCCACGTCGTACCGTTGAAATTCGGTGATCATACCGCCAAGCGTCGAACCCGAAGCCGTAGCAATTTCCACCAGGCTGTTTCCCGCGCAGATCTGAAAATCACCCGCCGAAGTCGATTTGGGATTGAACCCGTTCGATTCATGCCAGAAACGCGCGACCATGACGCGTACACGTTTGTTCTTCATCGATTGATCCCCTGCCAATGACGTCACTTTGCGGCCTACTGAATCCAGCTGTTCCAGCGTTCCAGCATCAATGCGGCGTTGTCGTTGATCCATTTGGCGTCGGGGACGACGACATGGTTCTCGATCTCTTCGGTGCTTGGCATGTCGTCTCGAGCCTCGTCTGACATCATCGACATTGCCGCCTCGCTGGGTGGAGTACAGGAAAGGACGTCACAGACTTGCGCCTGCGCCTGCGGTGAATTCAGCCAGTATTCCAACAGGCGTAGTGCGTTGTCCTGGTTCGACGCATTCTTGATCAGTGCGATGCGATCACCGACTAGAAAGGATGCCTTGTGCGTCCATGCGATCGGATGGCCTTCGCTTTTCAGGGCCTTGGCCCTGGTGAGCCAGATTTGTCCGATCGTGTACTCGCCATGGCGGAAACCTTGCATGCTTTGATCTCCGCTTTTCCACCATAGAGAGACGGCTGGTCGGATTTTGTCGAGCTTTGCCAAAGCGCGATCTATGTCGAGGGGAAATAGCTCTTCGCGGCTGACGCCATCCGCAAGGAGCGCGGCGGCCATGACGCGCCAGGGATCGTCGAAGTTCGGAAAAGAGCGTCCGCCCGGAAGACGATCCAGATCCCACATATCCGCCCAGCTCTCGGGAGCCGCCCCGTCAAACGCATCCTGTCTGTAAGCAAGCAGGGTTGCATTGGACAAAAGCCGCACGCCGGCCGCTGTGCAGGCATCCTCCGTCAGATCAGCATTATTGGAAAACTGCTCATCGCAAAATCCCGATAGATCCTGTGCATACTGCGCGTGCTCGTCAGAACTCGCCTGAATGTCTCCCTGCAGGTAAAGATCCCAGCTCACATTGTCGGATCTGACCATTGCGGCCGCCTTTGCGCGCATTTCGGCATTCGTGCCGGCGACCGTCACCACTTCTATTCCAGTCTGCTCGGAGAAGGGATCGAACCAGGCTTCGCGAAGTGCGCGTTCGTACGCGCCACCCGTCGTGGCGATCACAACCTTTTCGGCAGCTGTCGCCATCACGGTTCCAAACACTCCGGAAAATGCGACATATGAGACGGCCAGTAGAATGGCTTTCTTTCGCGTTTGATTTTCGACGCATAGGTTCATTGATGATCCTCCTCGCTGCTGATTGGTGGAATTGGAAACCTGCGGCGTTTCAGTCAGGTTCGCGCTTTCACATGATGAATGATGGCCATGAGAAACACGGATAGGCCGACCATGATGGTGGACACCGCGGCAATCACCGGAGTGAGATTGAAGTCGATGTCCTCGAACATCTTGCGGCTGATTGTTTTGCCGCCGGTATCGGAGATGAAGAACGCAACGGTTGCTTCGTCGAACGACGACAGAAAGGCAAACACCGCACCGATCGCAATCGAGGGTGCGATGTTGGGCAGTACCACGCTGAAAAAGCTGCGCAGGCGACTGGCGCCGCAACTAAGCGCGGCCAGTTCGATGGTGAAATCGAAGCGTTGCAATGCGGCCATGACGGTGAGGACGACATAAGGAACCGCAAGCACGGTGTGCGCGATCAGAAAGCCGAGAAAATTGCCCGTAAGCCGCAGCGGCGCGAAGACCAGGTAAAGTGCCACGCCCAACACGATATGCGGGACGATCATCGGGCTGAACGTCAGCGCCTGCAGGATCGATTTGCCGGGGAGATTGCCACGAACCAGTGCGATAGCCGTCATCGTTCCGATGATGGTGGCGGCAACAGTGGTGGCCATCGCAATTTTGAGACTGAAAAATGTTGCGGCCATCCAGTCGGGATCGTTGAAATACGCGCGGTACCAGTGAAGCGTCAAAGCTTTTGGCGGAAACTCGATATAGTTGGAGGTGTTGAGGGATATCGGAATTATGATCAGTGTCGGCAGGACGAGAAAAAAGAAGATGGCTCCCAGCACGGATCCGATGAGCAATGTGACAAGCGCGCGCCAGTAGGGATCAGGCAATCGAGCAAATCCGATAGGAGCTCCGCCTTGCGCTCGACCGAGCGTGTTTGATTCAGCCGACACCATGAAATCCCCTGTTGAACGAGAGCACTTTGCGAAAGACCAGGACGAAAAAGAGCGTCAGGCAGAGGAGTACCGTCGAAAGGGCGGCCGCGAACGGCCAGTCGAGAAGCGCGGTCGCCTGCTGGCCGATCAATGTCGCCATCATCAACGTACCCGGGCCGCCAATGAGGGCCGGAGTGATGTAAAAGCCGAGGGCGAGAATGAAGCACATGACGCACCCCGCAAACACGCCGGGTAGGGACAATGGTAGCGTGACACGGAAAAACGCCCGAGTGGCGGTTGCGCCGAGGTTCCTTGCTGCGAGCGCGTATTCTCCAGGAACTGATCGCAGCGCTGCGAATATCGGCAGGATCATGAAAGGCATCAAGACATGCGTCATTGCGAGGATCACGGCGCTCTCGTTGTAGATCAGTCTCAATGGTTCGGAGGTGATGCCGGTCTCGGTCAGGAACTGATTGACCATTCCATTGCGCTGCAACAGGACGATCCAGGCGTACGACCGGACAAGAACCGGCGACCATAGTGCGACGAATACCGCCGCGCCTGCGACCAGCGCCAGACGTCCCTTTAGGCGGGCCATCGCAAAGGCGACCGGAAATCCGAGAAGCAAGCTCAGCACCGTCACCGCGAGGGCGACCCGAAAAGTACGCGCCATCACCGCCATGTAGAGAGGTGTTTCAAAAACACGTATGTAGGCAGAGAAATCCAAACCCGGGCTGAACAGGCTCAACTTGACGAGATGTCCGATCGGATAAAGGAATCCCGCGATAAGAACCGCAAACAACGGGGCGAGCAGGTAGAGCGATAGTGCCGTTGAATAATGCCGGAACGAGGTTTGGGTAAACGCCTGTCGAAAGCGACGGCGCACACCATCACGGGCGATCGGTGACAATTTCCTCATGGCTGGGTCGCCGCTGGCGCGAAGACATGGAAGGCGTCCTTTTTTGCAGCCACTCCGACGTTTTCGCCGACACGGACGAAGGGTGTGCTACTGGAGATCGGAACCTGTACTTGCATCACGGGATTGCCCCTGGCGTTAATCCTCACCAAGACAAGCTGAAACGAACCGACGAAGACGCTGGATTCAACGATGCCTTGGATTGTGTCCGTTGCCTCTGTCTCTACGATGCTCAATCGCTCAGGCCTGACGGCGAGGCGCACCAGATCACCTTTCGTGACGCGGGCACGCTCATTGGCTCCCAGGCGGGGTACGGAAAGCGTGACCGTCTCGTTTAAACGCACCGTGCACGCGTCGTGCCGGTCGGCCAGATACTCCACGTCGATAAAGTTCATCTTGCCTATGAAATCGGCAACAAACGCCGACTGTGGCCTTTGGTAAAGCTCCACGGGCTCGCCGATCTGCACCAGGTTGCCCTTGGACATGACTGCAACGCGATCGGACATGGTCAGGGCCTCGTCCTGGTCATGCGTCACATAAACCACTGTGGCGCCAAGCCGCTTTTGTAGCCTCGAAATCTCGAGCTGCATGGTTTCGCGAAGTTTCTTGTCGAGCGCGCCAAGCGGCTCGTCCATGAGAAGGACTGGAGGCTCGAAAACCGTCGCGCGCGCAACGGCAACCCGTTGTTGCTGTCCACCGGAAAGTTCGTGAGGGTATCGACGCTCGTATTCGCCGAGCTGAACGAGTTCCAGCGAGCGCTTGATGCGGTCTGCGATCAATGTCCGCTTCAGACCGCGCATCTGTAGGGGAAATGCAATGTTCTGGCCCACGGTCAAATGTGGAAACAGCGCGTACTTCTGGAATACCATGCCGATGTTGCGGTGATTTGGCGCGAGCGCTGTCACATCGCGAGCACCGATCGATATGCTGCCTTCGCATGGACGCTCGAAGCCGGCGATCATCGCCAATAGCGTCGTTTTCCCTGATCCGGACGGTCCCAGGATCGAAACAAATTCCCCCGCCTGAATTTCAAGTGAAACATTGTCGACCGCGACAGCATCATTGTAGCGTTTTCTGAGTTTCTGCAGGGCAAGGACCTGTCCAATCAAACCATTCCTCCTCTGTATTCTCGTTGTGATGTCTCGCGGTCGTGGCGCGCGGGCGGCGTTGTTCCACTCATTCGCGCCGATCGGCGGGAACGCGGAAGGTCTCGAGCCAACACCAAACACACGCTCGGCTAGCCCGATTCATTCAAATCGATTACGCGACGATTCATGTCAGTCGTGTTATGTTGTTGTTACACAATCGCGCAAAGGCTTCATTTGCCATTTTTTGATGCAACAAAATTGTTATAATGTCAACGCACAGGAGAAAAGAAATGGCCGATAACGCCGACGATGCGCAAACTGACGACAGGCAGCCCGTCAGGCTGGGCGAGGTCGTCTATCAGCAAACCAAGGAAAGGCTGATACGTGGCGCCTTCGAGCCCGGCCGCAAGCTCACCGTTCGCGCTCTGGCGGATGCTCTTGGCGTCAGTTCCACGCCCGCGCGGGATGCCATTAACAGGCTCACCTTCGAGGGTGCGTTGGTCTATGCGGGGCCCAAAACCGTAATCGTTCCCTTCATCAGCCAGCAAACCCTTGAAGAGATTACATTAATGCGCCTCGCGCTGGAGGGGTTGGCCGCGGAAAGATCGGTCTTGCACGTGACGCAAGACGACATTGATAAGCTCACGAAAATGCAGGGCCAGATCGATGTCGCGCTCGATGCCAAGCGCTATGCCGATGCGCTGTGGAGCAACAAAGAGTTCCAT
Source organism: Aquamicrobium sp. LC103 (assembly GCF_001014615.2). GTDB lineage: Bacteria > Pseudomonadota > Alphaproteobacteria > Rhizobiales > Rhizobiaceae > LBCQ02. The sequence continues at coordinate 7,401 of NZ_LBCQ02000009.1, read as the reverse complement.
TTCCTGATCTATCGGTTGTCGCAAATGCCTCATCTCATCACAACGATCGAAACCCTGTGGCTCAGGATCGGGGCGTCGTTCAATGATCTTTATCCGGAGTTCGCCGAGGCCAAATACGGCGTGCACAACCACATGGCGGCGATCGAAGGGCTTTTGGAACGAGACGGCGCCGCGGTTCGCGCGGCGATTGAAAGCGATATCCGCGATGGCTACAGGCGGATGAAGAAGGCGAACCGCGAACGCTCCGCCGAGAATGAGGCCATCTTCTAACAAAATTGTTGCGCCAGTGTCGCATGTATGATTTTTTGTTGCAACATTCTGTCATTCATCACAGGAGATGCAGCAAATGCGTTATTGCGATCCCGCGCCGGCCTCAAGCGCGCGCTCATCGAGATCAGAAGAACTCTTCAGGGCAGGGCTTCGTGTATTTCCCGATGGAACAACCCGCGTAACGGTGGAGCGGGATCCAACACCCCTCTACGTATCCGGTGGCGAAGGCGCGTACCTGATCGACGCGGACGGGCGGCGACTACTCGATCTGAATAACAACTACACCACCCTAATTCATGGCCATCGTTACGCACCTGTCATGCAAGCCGTCGCTTCCCAGTTGGAACGAGGCACGTGCTTCGCCAATCCGACAGAGCACGAAATAGCGCTAGCGGACCTGCTGCTCGGCCGCATACCGAGCGCGGACAGAATACGGTTCGTCAATAGCGGAACAGAGGCAGTGATGTTCGCCATCAAGGCGGCGCGCGCATTCACAGGAAAGCCGGGCATCGCGCGGATCGAAGGTGCCTATCACGGCGCTTACGACTGGGCCGAGACAGGGCAGGGCGGCACGCCTTCGAATTGGGGCCCCGACGAGTGCCCCGAGGCGGTTCCGCTTTGCCACGGGGTGCCGGAAACGGTCGCCGGAGACGTGACGGTCTTGCGCTTCAACGACGTTGAAGGCGCCGAAAGACGCATCGCGACGGCCGCCGACAGACTTTCCTGCATCGTCATAGATCCAATGCCCAGCAGGGCGGGACTGATGGCGCCCGCACCAGAATTCATCGAGATGCTCCAGTCGAGCGCGCGCAAATACGGAATCTTGATTCTTGCCGATGAGGTCCTCAACTTCCGGCAGAGCTATCACGGATCGGTGGATCGTTATGGCCTGGTGCCGGATCTAATCGCGCTGGGCAAGATAATCGGGGGAGGATTTCCCATCGGCGCCATTGCAGGCCGCGAGGAGGTCATGCGGGTTTTCGGAGCACCGGATATCAAGCCGAGACTACCGCAAGGTGGCACATTTTCCGCCAACCCGGTTTCCATGGTTGCCGGCTACGCAGCAATGAACGCGATGACCGTAGCTGAATTCGCCCGGCTCGAGGCAATGGGCGAGCGTGTAAGGCGCGGTCTTGCCGCCATCATCCATGAAAGTGAGTGCGCGTTCTCCGTCACCGGAGCGGCGTCTCTGTTTAGGATCCATCCCAAATCCGCGCCTCCCTCGCAGTTCAGGGAGGCTTTCATGAGCCCCTCGGAAACGGCTGTGATGAACCGCCTCTCAAGGCATTTCCTTAATCACGGAATTCTGTTGCCCGTCGGGGCGGCGGCCTGCCTCTCAACGGCGATGGATGATGAGGACGTCGACAAAATCGTCGGCTGTTTCGAAGACTTCATCGCCGAAAACGCCACCAAGAATTGAGAGCGAACAAATGTCCATAGAGCCGACACAAACAGTAGCCGCACGGATCGCCCGCGCGCTGCAGCGTCACGATGTCACCCACATATTTGCTCAAAGCCTCCCATCGGCAATCATCCTGGCCGCAGAAGATCTCGGCATTCGGCAAATTGCCTATCGCCAGGAAAATATGGGTGGCGCCATGGCGGACGGCTATGCACGTCGCTCGGGAAAGATTGGCGTCGTTGCCGCCCAGAATGGACCCGCGGCAACGCTGCTGGTGCCACCGCTCGCGGAAGCTCTCAAGGCAAGTGTTCCAATAGTCGCGCTTGTCCAGGACGTCGAGCGTGATCAGACCGACAGAAACGCCTTCCAGGAATTCGATCATCTAGCCCTGTTTCAGCCTTGCACCAAGTGGGCGCGCAAGGTCGTCGTGGCAGAACGCATCGATGATTACATAGATGCTGCTTTCGCAATCGCCGGTTCGGGGCGCCCAGGCCCAACAGCTCTGATCTTGCCCGCCGATCTGCTGCGCGAGCCTGCCCCCGAGCCGGGTTTCGTCCGTTCCGCTTCGCTTGGCCGATGGCCACTGGATCGCGTGCGACCTGCTGAAAGAGAGATTGCTCGTGCGGCAAAAATTATCGCCGCAGCGAAATCACCCGTCGTTATCGCCGGCGGCGGCGTTCACGGCAGTGGCGCGGCCGGTCAACTTCGTCGACTGCAGGAAGAATGCGCTCTTCCAGTTTTCACGACCAATATGGGCAAGGGCAGCGTAGACGAACATCATCCTCTATCGGCTGGCGTGCTGGGCTCACTGGTTGGACCGCGCTCGCTGGGATGCCATTCGGTTGCCATGGTGAGCGAGGCCGATTTGGTGGTTTTGATCGGAACTAGAACCAACCAGAACGGTACCGACAGCTGGAAACAGATACCCAAGGGTGCAACGGTAATACACATCGACGTCGATCCAGTCGAAATCGGACGCACATATGAGGCCCTGCGGCTGGTGGGGGACGCTTCCGAAACATTGGCCGCACTGTGCGACCATCTTGGGCAACTCGACCTTTCTGCGCGAAGGGCGTCACGCACGGCTGTTGCATCGCGCATCAAAACCTTCTGGGATGCCTTCGAAAATGAAAGAGAGGCATTCTCCTTGACCGAGGCCATCCCAATTCGTCCCGAAAAGGTGATGGCTGATCTACAGACGTGCATGACGGCGCAAACCACTGTCGTGGCGGATGCGAGCTACTCATCCATGTGGGTGGTAGGCCAGTTGCGCGCCTTTGCGCCAGGAATGCGATTCTTGACACCACGCGGACTTGCCGGTCTGGGCTGGGGCGTGCCCTTGGCGATGGGCGCAAAAGCCGCTCGGCCGGAGCACCCTGTCGTGGTTGTCGTCGGCGATGGCGGCTTCGCCCATTCCTGGAGCGAATTGGAGACGATGGTTCGCGCGAACCTTCCCGTCACGATCATCGTCCTGAACAACGGCATCCTCGGCTTTCAACGGGATGCGGAGACCGTGAAATTCGGCGCATTCACGTCGGCATGCACTCTGGGGGATGTGGATCACGCAATGATTGCGCGAGCGTGTGGCTGCGAGGCCGTGCGCATTTCCGATCCTGCTCAGCTCAAGCCGCAATTGCGTTACGGGTTAGGCAGCAAGAAGCCCTTTCTCATCGAGGTCATGACGGATCCCCAAGCGAGACCCCCACTTTCCCTCTTTGCCGAATTGGACGAGGCGGCATGATGCAGACACATAAAACACGGGTTGCCGTCGTAACAGGTGGAACGACCGGCATAGGCTTGGCGACAGCCAAGCGCCTTTTAAATGCAGGACACCGGGTCGCAATCTTCAGCCAGCGGCGGGAGAGCGTGACAACCGCCTGCAAGGTTCTCGAAAGCGAATACCCAACGCAATGCGTGCTCGCTCGCACCGTCGACCTTGCGGATGTGTCGGCTATAAGATCCTTCTTTGAGGAGGTCGAGCGCGAATGGGGCACACCCGACATCCTCGTTTGTAACGCTGGGATTTCCCCGAAAGGGCCAAATGGCGCCGTGGAATTCTCCGGGATCACGCTGGATGAATGGAACGCTGTGCTGACAGTGAATTTAACCGGCACAATGCTCTGCTGCCAAGCGGTCGGTCCTGGGATGATGAAGAACGGTTTCGGCCGCATCATATTGCTCGGCTCCGTGGCTGCGCGAACCAGGCCAAAAATAGCGGGCGCGAGTTACGTCGCATCCAAGGCGGCATTAGCTGGCCTGACGAAGGCTTTGATCGAACCCTATTCACCGAGTGGCATCACGATCAATCTCGTAGCGCCGGGGCGGATATTGACCGGCATGACAGGCTCGCATGAGGCTCCCGCCAACCAGGAAGCGTTGAGCAGAATTCCGATCGGCCGTCTCGGCGAGCCAGACGATGTCGCGGCCGTAATCGAATTTCTGGCGTCTGAGAATGCAGGCTTCATCAATGGGGCGGTGATCGACGTCAATGGCGGCGAGGTCGCTCCGACTTAGAAGGAATCAGCTATGGCACATCGGCAAGTTGCGTACCGCGGCAGCCATGTCCAAACCAGGGGATGGTTATGAAATCTCTCGTGGCGCTGAACTCGAACGATCCCGAACTGTACCTTCTGCTACGGCATATTCTTGAGGCTGAAGGATACGATCTGCGCCTGTTGGTTGACGTCGAGGACCTGGATCACCTTTTAAAGGTCGGCAGGCTTCACGCCGTGATCTTGGATTGCACGCCTGACAACGAATCCTCCCTGATATGCGCACGCCTCAAGCTTGGAGGACAATCGACACCGGTCGCCGCGCTCATTCCTTCCGATGGTAATGCCCAATACATGAAGCTGATCAAGGCCGGTGTTGATGAGGGAATGCTAAGACCTCTGGCGCCCTCAAGATTGCTCCAGTTTCTCCGCCATCAGCCAAATGGTGCTTCGGCCGATGGTGAACTGGGCGTTCTGGCTGAAGGCAAATCACTACGTCAGCACGTCCTCGAGATGGATCTGGAGGCTCAACGTGTTCGCTACAACGGCCGTCACTTTGGGCTGCCGCCAATTGGTTTCCGGCTCCTGGCGTGTTTTCTGAAATCGCCCAATCGAATTCTCAGTCGTGAGCACTTGATAGCCGCGGCGTGGCGCGACACCGCATGCGTCAAGCAAAGGACGGTCGATATTCATATCGCAAGACTACGTAGACGCCTCCACGCCATCACCGGATCCGAGATGATTCGTACAGTGCGTTTCGTGGGTTACGTATTACAACCGCATAAAAACACGAGGAATCCAGGTTCAGACGTTTTTCAGAGAGGCTGACGGCGCCTGCCCCTGCAGGGGAAGGCCGTTGCATCATGAAGGTTCCGCCCACCCTTTACCCGGGATTGCCGGAAGCGGAACACGCGGCGATGATGCTGTGCCGCATGATCGGTGTCGAAACGGCTCCGTGTCGCTTGATTTCAACGAGCGCCATTGATGGTATTCCCGACGCTTTCCTCAGCGATGGACCGATGGCGCTCGTGGTCGACCGGTTCGACCGACCGGGCGGCGGCAGGCGCATCCACATCGAGGATGGGGGGCAGATCATCGGCGCCGTGGGAGAGCGTAAATACACGATGGCGACCTACGAGACGATCCTGAACATGATCCGCCGGTTTAGCACGGACTGGAGGGCCGACGTTCTGGAAGGCATGCGACGCATCATCGCCGATGTGCTGATCGGCAATGGCGACAACCACCTGAAGAACTGGTCCTTCATCTTCCCCGCGCCCGGCGAGATTCGGCTTTCGCCAGCCTACGACATCGTGCCAACTGTCCTTTACGCGCCGAGCGACACGCTCGCTCTGAGGTTTGCCGGAACCCACAGTTTCGCAAACGTTACGTTCCGACGCTTCCGGCGTGTCGCCGAGTTCCTGCGGCTCGATCCCGATTGGATCGAGCGGGAAGTTCGGACGGTAGTCAATCACGCGTGCGATCGATGGCCGCCGGCGGTGAAAGACCTTCTCGGTGACGCGCGAGCGCATCGACTGATCCAAAGGCTCGACACGCTTGCACTGGTCGCAGAAGCGCGTGTATGAGGCTAGATACCCGAAAATTCCGTCCGACTCCGACATGTGGCGTGACTTTGAACGGACCCAGGTCGCTCTTCTTTTCCCAAATGCGATACCGACAGAGATTGCGGTGTAGGTTCTCGCCGAAGTGCGACTTTTCAGCATAGGGCGGGGTAACCGGTTCATTGCCGAGCATAATCCACGTCTTTCACTCGCCGAGCAGTTCGCCATCCTTGAGGCATAGAATGCTGACGCGATCAGAGCAGCTTTCTAACGAGATAGATTTCCGGTTCGTCTGCTGTCCGATTTCGCTAATCTAAAGCAGACGGTCTGGAAACCACCCCCAAAGCAGACCTTGAGGACTGGCAGTGAATTAAGGGTGGGTTACCTGCGGCGAAGCCGCAGCCGGCATTCCGTTTCATCCTAGAATTTTTTCCCGACCCGCAATCCGATAGCGTGATCCTGCTGATCGCGGCCCAGGGACGTGCGATAGTCGAATCCCAGCGACCAGTCCTGCGGCAGTGTGGCGTCGAGCGACAGGCCAAGCGTGGCGTAGTTCTGCTCCGCGGATTCGATCTCGACGACATAAGGCAGGCCGCCAAGATCGGCATAGCCAAGATGGGCGCGGCTTGAGCCGATGAAGTCATGCGTATACTCGAATCTCGCGCCGGGAGTGAGCGTTCCCCAGTCCAGCATGAAGGTGTACTCGGCCCTCAGACCGAGCACGCCCGACACGGAGTCGACGGTCTGGTCGCCATAGCGCAGGGCCATGCTGTCGCTGCCCTTTTCGGTGAAGCCGTCGAGCCAGGAGCGGGAAAACTCGATGCGGCCGTACGGCGATATGAGCCAAGTGTCGTCCCGGTAGTCGTACGCGGCCGTCACTGATCCAAAGAACTGATGTCCGGAGCGGGTCCCGCTCGCGAAGTCGCCCGTGGAGGTGATGTAGCGGTTGGAATCGAAGTCGAGCCAGCTGCCGCCGATCAGACCGTCGATGAAGACGTTCCTGAACGGCTTGTAGCTGCCGTAGATGGCGGCACTATATGCGCTGGCACGGCTTTCCGTACCGTTCCCGCCGATATCACTTCGATCGCGCCCGTAGCCTGCTCCGAAGCCCGCCACGAACTTATCCGAGAAGCGGTAGTCCACACCACCGCTCAATCCGACCATCGTATGGTCGATGTCGAGGCCACCATTTTCGCGCTCGCCGAAATTGACAAAGCCGCCGGTCCAGACCGCGAATGAGCCGAGATCGGGTGACGCGAAGGTTGTGGCAGGGGCGCCGTTCTCGTCCCCGGAAGAGCTTCTGGCGCCGGTTGCGCCCTCGGGTCCATAGGCGAGCAGCCCCTGAACGACGTTTTCGGCATTGGCGCCGTGCCCGTCTTCTATCATGCGCTGGATCTCGCGCTCGGCACGGCTGGTTCGGTCGGACTGCACGATGCCAAGGCGTACATTCATGCTGTTCCTGCGGCGATCACCTTCGTCGTGAAGCTGCTCGAGCCGATCATTGAAGTTGCGCGTCTGTACCCGAGCGAAGCGTCTGGCTGCGTCAGCCTGTGCGCTCAGCAATCCGATCACCTCCGGGTCTTGCGAGGGGTCCGGCCGCCCGATAATGGTCAAGGTGATCGTGCCGGGCTCCGATGTTCCGGTCGCGTTGGAAAGGGTGAAACGTAGCACCGCG
>NZ_LBCQ02000008.1 GCF_001014615.2 Aquamicrobium sp. LC103 | reverse complement strand
AGCGGCCTCCGCCTCCGCCCGCAGCTTGGCGAGCGCCGCCTGCTTGAACACCTCCACCGCACGCGCCATCTCGCCGATCTCGTCGCGCCGTAAAACCGCCGGCACAACGACCGAATTGTCGCCCCCAGCAAGCCGCCCCATAACCCCAGTCAGCGCCGTCACCGGAGCCGCGATCATCCGGGACAGCAAAAAGCCAAGCCCAAGCGAGATCAAAACCGAAAACCCCAGACCAACGTAAAGGACGGTTTCGTTGAACTTGACCGCGTCGTCGGCAGCCTGCCGCGCTCCGTCGATCTGCGCCTGGAGCTTGGCCTGCACCGTGTCGAGGGCATCGTCGATGCTGTTCATGTACATTTCGGCGAGGCCGTTCTGTCCGACCATCTCGACCGCCCGAAAACGATAGATCGGATCGGCGGCAAGGCGCTGGCCCTGCTCGAAAATGTCCTGCCACCAGGCATCCATCGCGGCGGTCGCGACGCTGATGTCCATCGTGAAATCGGTGTCGCCGCTCTCCAGCTGCAGCAGCTCTGCGACCTGCTCGTCGAATTTCTTCCGATGCGTCTTCACCAGCTCCACATAATGCTGGTCATTGGTCAGCAGGAAACCGCGATAGCTGTTCTCCTGCTGCAGCAGGCTGTACGCCACCTCGTGAACCAGCGTGAAGGCATGGCTCGCGACCGTCTGCTCCTCCTGCGTACGCTTCGTACCCTGCAGATTCCACAAAATCGCCGCGCTCATCGCCAGGATGGTGGCGACGACAGCGAAGAACGCAACGCCAAGCTTGCGCGATGTCTTCAGATTCGAGAACTTCACGACCATACCCCCAAGTCGGTTCGATTGGCCTGCACGCAGAAGCTGCAGACGCCTTGAACGTCCCTCGCCCATTGGAACGTATCGACTTCTTGAACCGACCGCGCTTAACAAGCGGCTAATAAGAGCCTTCAAAGGCCGACAATTGTGGGTAATATCGCGGCGGCGCAGGAGGTACCTATGCGTGCATCCGCCTGTCCCGTACGAAAACCGGCAACATGGCTATCGCGCGCGGCCGAACGTACCGGCGGTCATGCCTGGATGACCACCACCCTCGCCCCGACCGGAACGCGGTTGTAGAGGTCGATGACATCGTGGTTGAGCATCCGGATGCAGCCGCTCGACATCGCCAGGCCGATGGAGTTGGGCTGGTTGGTGCCGTGAATGCGGAACATCGTGTCGCGCCCGCCGCGATAGAGATAGAGGGCGCGCGCGCCCAAAGGGTTGTGCGGGCCGCCGGAAACGCCGCCGGCATATTTGAGATTGCGCGGCTCCCGCCTGATCATGTTGTCGGTCGGCCGCCAGCTTGGCCATTCCGCCTTTCTCCCAACCGTGGCGTCGCCGCGAAGGGCGAGCCCCTCGCGGCCGACGCCGATGCCGTATCTCATCGCACGACCGTTGCCGACCACGTAGTAGAGCCGCCGAAGCGGCGTGTTCACGATGACCGTACCCGGCCTGTAATCCCCGTCGAACGCAACTTCCTGGCGGCGAAGCTCGGGCTTGATCTGCTCCAGCGGCACCGCCCTCAACGGGAAGGTCTCGTCCGGTAGCGCCGCATAGTTCAACAGCGATGTCTGGTACTCGGAGGTGGCGCAGCCCGCCGCGAACAGCGGCAGTCCGATGATCAATGCACGTCTTGAAATTGGCATGTTTCCCCCGAGACGGATGTTGCTCCTGGAATCCGACCTATGGGGTTATGGTTAACGAATGGTTGCCGACCCGCGAACGCGGGGCAAACGAAGGGCTCGCGGACGCCGGCGATCAATTCACCGGGCGGCTTTCCTTGCCGAACGACGCAGATTTGCGGTGAGCGCCATATTGAGGCCATTGCGGTCGGAATGCTGGCACCGGCTAATGATTCCACGGTTTGACATGAACGATTTCGATAGAGCGCTGTTCCTGATCATCAACGCCGGCGACGGGAGCTGGGGCAGCGTCGCCTGGCTCGCCTTCGTGCTGGCGAAGTTCGTCATTTATCTGGTTCCCGCCCATCTCGCCGTCATCTGGGTCTTCGGGGATTTCTCCGTGCGAAGGCAGGCTATCATGCTCCTGACGGCGCTCCTCTTGGCGCTTTCGGCCAGCTATCTCATCGGCGCGGTCATGCCGTCGCAGCGCCCGTTCCTGATTCCGGTCGGCAACACGCTGATGGAGCACCGCCCCAGTCCGTCATTCCCGAGCAATCACGGCCTCGTCATGTTCACCTATGCAGCCGCCCTGGCGGCACTCGGCCATTGGCGGCATTTCGCGTTCTTCGGTATCCTCGGTATGATGGTCGCCTGGTCGCGGATCTATCTCGGCGTGCATTTCCCGCTCGACATGGCGGGAGCCGTCGCCGTCGCCGGCCTGGCGGCATGGGCGGCACTGCGCGCCGACCGAACGGCAGGACGAATGATGACGACGCTCGCCGAGAATATCTATTTCGCTTGCGCGGTCGAGCCGATACGCAGGCTGACGGCGCGTTTCAGGTAGCGAATAGCTGGCCTTGTCCCGTCGCTCCCGATCCTCACGCGACTCCCTGGAACATCGCTCGTCCGCGCACGTTGTTCCTGCCGGAGGTCGAAATGATCTGGATTACCTGGCTAGGCGCAATTTTCGTGATACTCGGCGTTCTTTACACCGCAAACGCGGCGGTGCGGCGCGGACGCATGAGCGAGCCGCATTCTTCGCCCACTGCGGCGCGCACGCTCGAGCCCCGGCAAAGCGGCATCCGCGCCTTCGGCCTCAAGGACAATTGGCCGGGAATATTGCTGATCCTCATCGGTGCGATCATGCTGCTCTACGGTGCTTGGTAGAGCGCGATCACGTGGCACCATCCGTTTTCTGGCTCTTCCGTGCCGCATCGGCATGCCACTCGCGGTCGATCGTACCTTCCTCGGCCTTGTGAAAATATTGCGAGCATACCAGCCACCCCTTCAGGGGTCGCAGCAGCGCCATGCAGCACAGGATGGTCAGCGGCACGGTGGTGACGACATGCACCCATAGCGGCAGACCGAAACTGGTCTGGAACCACACGCCGAAGGCGAGCGCCGGCACCGCGGCGATCGTCATCGCGAAGAAGGCCGGACCGTCGGCGGGGTCGGCGAAGGAATAGTCGAGCCCGCACACTTCGCATCGCGGCGCAAGCTTCAGATATCCATCGAACAGATGCCCCTGCTGGCATTGCGGACATCTGCCGAGAATGCCGGTCATCATCGGATTGTCCGTAGGTGTGAAGGACGTGTCGTTCATCGCATTTCTCCTTTGTCGGGAGAATGGCGCCGAACGCCTCCGCGTTCCATGCGACAACAGAACCTGCGACGATTTGGGAGGGCTTTCCTGCGGCGGCGATGCCGCGAGTCGTTCTCCGGTCGAGTCACGCCCCAAGAAACGGAATTTTCCTCTCAAAAATCATGTATTATAGGAATGTCGTTTCAGGCGAGAGCCGGGAACGAGGCGGCGCCGGCCTCGGCTGTCCGGATCGCGCTCAATATTATCGGCGCCTCATTGACTTCCGGCCGGTATGGGCGACGCTTGGACTTGCAACGGAAGGCGCATGACAGATTTCGCTCAGGAGCAACCAATGACCGGTCCAGTTTTCAACGGACATCTCAATCAGCGCCGTAATGTTCGGACGCTCGCGGCGCTATCCTTGGTCGTGGCCTTGTCGGCGAGCGCCGCCTTTCCGGCCGCCGCGCAGGAAGACTACGATCCCGACGCCACCGTCAGGATCGGCTCCCTCTACGAGCCGCAGAACCTCGACAACACCGCCGGCGCCGGTCAGGGCGTCAGCGAGGTCTTCAACAGCAATGTCTACGAGCCGCTGTTTCGGCTCACCGACGACGGTAACGTCGAGCCGGTTCTGGCCAGCGACTATTCGATAAGCGAGGATGGCCTGACCTACACCATCAAGCTGCATCCGAACGTCACCTTCCATTCCGGCGATCCGCTGACCGCGCAGGACGTCAAGTTCAGCATCGAGCGGGTGGTCGCCCCCGAATCCAAGAGCTCGCGCAAGAACAGCCTTGCCACGATCAGCGCCATCGAGACGCCCGACGACCAGACCGTCGTCATCAAGCTGTCGCAGCGGTCGATCTCGCTTCCCTACAATCTCAGCTATGTGTGGATCGTCAACGATGCCGCGACCAGCTTCACCACCAGCGCGGACGGTACCGGCCCCTACAGGCTCGACGGCCGGCGGCGGGGGTCAGGAATCTCGCTAAGCCGCTTCGACGACTATTGGGGTGACGCGCCGACGAACAAGGAAGTGGTCTTCAGCTATTTCACCGACGCGACAGCCCTCAACAATGCCCTTTTGACCAATGCGGTCGACATCATCACCAGCGTGCAGAGCCCGGATTCGCTCGCCCTGTTCAAGGACAATCCGGATTTCACCGTGACCGAAGGCCAGTCCACCACCAAGGAAGTGCTGGCCTTCAACGACCGCGTGGAGCCGTTCAGCGATCCCAGGGTGCGCAAGGCGATCAGCCGCGCGATCGACAAGAGCAAGCTGCTCAATTCGATCTGGGGCGAATACGGCACGCTCATCGGCTCGTTCGTGCCGCCGACCGACCCGTGGTATGTCGATCTCACCGGCGTCGATCCCTACGATCCCGAAACCGCCAAGGCATTGCTCGCCGAAGCCGGTCATCCGAACGGGTTCAGCTTCAACCTCGATACGCCGAACTACGATCCCCATCCGATCGTCGCGCAGTTCGTGAAGAGCGAGCTGGCCAAGGTGGGCATCACGGTGAACATCAACATCATCACGGCAAACGAGTGGTACACCAAGATCTACCAGGCGCATGATTTCCAGGCGACGCTGCAGGAGCACGTCAACCATCGCGACATCGTGTTCTATGGCAATCCGGACTTCTACTGGGGCTACAACAACCCGGAGGTGATCGAGCTTATCAAGTCGGCCGAGGCCAGCGCCACCACCGAGGAGCAGGTGGAAAAGCTGACGACGGCCAACCGCCTCATCGCGGAGGATGCGGCGAGCGTCTGGCTTTATCTCTATCCGCAGATCGTGGTGTCGGCGAACAACGTCACCGGCTATCCGGTCAACGGATTGAACTCGCAGTTTTTCGTTTATGATATCAGGAAGAACTGACGGCTTTGATCCCGCCCCGGCGCGGGGTATTGAATGAAACGGTGACGGCGTGCGGATGCAAGTTCCGCACGCATCCCGTTCGGCAACCAGGAGAGCGCGCGCATTCTTGCCTATCTAGTCCGCCGGCTCGCCATTCTGGCGCTGTCGCTTCTCATCGCATCGGTGGTGCTGTTCGTGCTGCTCAGGCTCTTGCCGGGCGACCCGGCCAACGCGCTCGTGTCGGTGGGGGCGGATCCCGCGCAGATCGAGGCCGCACGCGAACAGGTGGGCTCCAACCTCCCCCTCGGCGAACAGTTCCTGCGCTTTCTGGGAAGCCTCGCCCGCTTCGATCTGGGTACTTCATTCATCAGCGGCGTTCCGGTCAGCGCCGAAATCGCCGATCGTCTCGCCGTCACCGTTCCGCTTACCGTCCTGTCCTTCCTGCTCGCCATATTGATCGCGGTGCCCCTGGGCATCGTCGCCGCCGTCAAGGCCGATCGCTGGTACGGCGCGGCGATTTCGGTCGTCTCGCAGCTCGGCATCGCCATTCCGGTGTTCTGGGTCGGCATACTCCTGGTGTCGATTTTCGCCATCAACATCCGCCTGTTTCCGTCGGGCGGTTTCCCGTCGCGCGGCTGGGCCGATCCGTCGGGCGCGCTCTATGCCCTGGTCTTGCCGATCCTAACGATCGCCGTCGTCATGTCGTCGTCGCTGCTGCGCTATGTGCGCTCCGCGACGCGGGACGTGCTCGGCAGCGATTATCTGCGCACCGCGCGCGCGCTCGGCGAAACCTTCCCGCAGGCTCTGATGCGGCACGGCGTCCGCAACGGCTCGGCACCGATCATCTCGATCCTCGGCATCGAGCTCGCCTCGACCTTTCTCGGCGCGGTGGTGGTCGAGCGTGTCTTCTCGCTGCCCGGGCTCGGCTCCATGCTGCTGCTCGGCATCGAGCAGCGCGACTATCCCAACGTCCAGGGTGTGCTGTTCGTCTCGACGCTGCTGGTGCTTCTGATCGGCTTTTCGGCCGATCTCGCGCAAAGGCTGATCGATCCCAGGTTGCGCGACAGGGCCGCGGGGGCAAGGTCATGACGCTTCCCGAGCAGGCCATCCCGGCCCGAAGGGGTTTGCGCTTCTCTCCGACGCTCACAGCCGGCCTCATCCTCGTCGGGCTGCACATCGCAATCGCGCTGCTGACGCTGTTCTGGACGCCCTACGATCCCGCCAGCACCGCCGGTGGCCGGCTCGAGCCGCCGTCCTGGAGCCATTGGGCGGGCACCGACAGGCTCGGCCGCGATTTCTTCACCCAGATCATGATCGGTTCGCGCATCGCGCTCGTCGTCGGAGCCGGAGCGGTCGCCATCGGCGCGGCGATCGGCGTCACGATCGGCCTGCTCGCCGCTTTCGCCACCCGGTTCCTCGACGACGCGCTGGCGGCCACCCTCGATATCCTCATCGCTTTCCCCACGCTCCTGCTCGCGATGCTGGTGGTCGCCGCCAGCGACAGCGCCAGCCTCTGGACGGCGATCCTGGCGCTCGGCATAGCCATGTCGGCAATCGTGGCGCGACTGACGCGCATTCTCGCCAAACGGGTGCTGCGCAACGACTATATCGCCGCGTCTCGTACCGCCGGGACTTCATGGCCGGGGGTGGTCGCGATGCACGTCCTGCCCAATATCTGGCCGACATTGGCGGTGAGCTTCGCGTTGCAATTCGGCCTGGCGATCATCGCCGAAGCCTCGCTTTCCTATCTCGGCCTGGGCACACCGCCGCCCAATGCTTCGTGGGGACGCCTGCTTCAAGAAGCCCAGGGAACGGTCTACACGGCACCGATCGGCGCGATCGCGCCCGGCATCGCGCTCGTCACGCTGGTGATCGGCATCAACCTAATCGCGGACGGATTGCGCGATGTCGCCGATCCGGTCTGAGATTTCGAGATGACGGCGCTTCTCTCCATCAATTCACTCCATCTCCGGCTTGCCGACGGGAAGGAGCTCGTCTCCAACGTCTCGTTTTCCGTCGCGCCCGGCGAACGCGTCGGCCTCATCGGAGAATCCGGTTCCGGCAAGTCGCTGACGGCGATGGCAGCCGTCGGCCTGCTCCCCGACAACATCACGGCGAGCGGATCCGTACTTCTCGACGGGCAGGAGGTCGTCGGGGCGCCTGAACGGTCGCTCAACCGCCTTCGCGGCTCGGCGGCAGCCGTGGTCTTCCAGGAGCCCTTGACCGCGCTCGATCCGCTGATGAGGGTCGGCGCCCAGATCGCCTCGCCGCTGCGCCGACGACTGCTCCGCGAGGGCGGGAACCCCGGTAAGGCCGGGTTGCGGCGCGAAGTTGCCGCCGCGCTCGCAGAGGTCGCGCTGCCCGAGCCCGAGCGCATCGCGCGGGCCTATCCGCACGAAATTTCGGGCGGCCAGCGACAGCGGGTGGCGATCGCCATGGCGCTTTCCTGCCGGCCGAAACTGCTGATCGCCGACGAGCCGACGACGGCGCTCGACGTCACCACCCAGGCGGAGATCCTGAAGCTTCTCGACCAGCTCGTGCGCGAGCGCGGCATGGGCCTCCTGTTCATCAGCCACGATCTTCCGGTGGTGGCGACCATCGCCGAGCGGGCGATCGTCCTGCGCGCCGGCCGGCCGGTCGAGGAAGGACCGGTGGGGAAAGTGCTTTCCAACCCGCAAGACCAGTATACGAAGCAACTCGTCAGCGCCGCGCGAACGTTCGACGAGGCCCTTGAGGGCCGCTCATGAATACAATTTCCGTCGAAAACGTCAGTTACCGTTATACCCGTGAGCGCAGCGTGCTCGACGACGTCTCCTTCACGGTGAGGCCGGGCGTAAATCTCGGCATCGTCGGCGAATCCGGCTCCGGAAAATCCACGATATTGCGGCTCCTCCTGGGTCTTCTGCGGGTCGACGGCGGCCGCATCCGCTTCGGCGACAGCATACTCGACCCGTCCGCCCGCGCCTTCATGCGAAGCTACCGCCGCTCTGTGCAGGCTGTCTTTCAGGACCCCTACTCGTCGCTCGACCCGCGCCAGAACGTGAAGAACATCGTCGCCGAGCCGCTGCGCTCCCTACGGATCCCAGGCGATGTCGGAACGGCGGTCAAGGGGGCGCTCGAAGCCGTCGGCCTGCCCGCAGACATTTTGCACCGCTATCCGCACCAGTTTTCCGGCGGTCAGCGCCAGCGCATCGCGATCGCCCGCGCGATCGCTGCAAGGCCGCAATTCGTTCTTGCGGACGAAGCCGTAAGTGCGCTCGACCTCTCGACGCGCATCCGCATCGTCGACCTCTTCCGGAAACTCTCCGACGACACCACATTGGTGTTCGTGTCGCATGACCTCGGCGTGGTCGCAGCCCTCTGCGAGGAGATCGTCATCCTTGAGCGCGGGCGGATCGTCGAGAGCGGCAAGACCCGCGACATACTGAAATCGCCGCGGCACGCCTATACGCAGGCGTTATTGGCCAGCGTTCCCCGCATGCCCGCCTGAGTTCCAACCGCCTACCCAACGAGGTTTCCGCCGTGACCAATTTCGACTACGAAAACAGCATCGAGCGCTGGCGCGCCGACCGCATTGCCCGCCTGACCGCCGAGGAAGGGTGGCTCAACATCATCGGCCGTTGGGAACTCGAACCGGGCACGGTAAGGCTCGGCTCGGCCGACGACAACGACATCGTGCTTTCTGTCGGACCCGACCATGTCGGCACCCTCGCGCAGGACGAAGACGGCGGCGTGACCTTCACGCCGGCGAGCGGCGGCGAACCGATCCGGCTGGCCCTCGACAAGAAGAAGCCGCCGCGCTTTTCCGTCGACCGGCTGCTTCTGGAAGTGACAACGCTCAATGGACGCAACGCGCTGCGCGTGCGCGACAAGGAATCGCCGGCGCGGCGCAGTTTCCCCGGCATCGAGCATTTCCCCGTCGTTCCCGACTGGCGCATCGTGGCCGAGTGGTCGCCGCTCGCCGAACCGATCACCATGACCGTCGACACCATCGTCGGCATTCCGACGGACGTCACGATCACGCACAAGGCCGCCTTCACGCATGACGGCGTGCGCTACGAGCTTCTGCCCACCCACGGCACCGCCGAGGCACCGCAATTCGTGCTGCGGGATCTCACCTCGCGCAGCGAGACCTATCCGGCATCGCGCTTCCTCTTCGGCGAGGATATCGGCAAAGACACGATCGTCCTCGACTTCAACAAGGCGATAAACCCGCCTTGCGCCTTCACCGATTTCGCCGTCTGCCCACTGCCTCCACCGGAAAACGTCCTTCCCTTTCGCGTCGAGGCCGGCGAACTCAAGTTCAAGGGATAGCCGCCTTTCCCACGCGCTACCTCGTAGCGTAGCGAGGCCGCGCGACGGCTTTGCCGTTTTCAGCCGCGCCTCCTTCGAAGCGTGGCCAGCGTTTCCCGCAGCTTGCGGCGACGCTATTGAAGCCTCGAACTCCAGACGCAAAACATGCGGACGGCCGGCGTTTCAGCCATCCGAATCCGAAGCCATTGCCCGCCGCATCCCGGCAAGCCAAACCGCCTAAAACTCCCGAAAGCCCGGCCGACGCAGCTTTTTGTTGCGCCGCAGCATCCGTTTTTACTTCTCCTCCGCCGAATTCATTTTTCCGGCACAAGGTTTCCGCGACAAGAACATGCTCCTTCGGGAAGCCGCGACGATAGCGGCAAACTAAATGTCGCCCGTACGAAAATTTCCATATTGCAAAATGCAGACAAACTTGCATTCAATGCTTGCATACAAGATTGGAGCCTCGCTTTGGTCACCGCCGCCAGCATCAGCAGCCGCATCATCGACGCCATCCTGGCGGAGCAATTGCCGCCCAATGCGCGCCTCGGCGAACAGGAGCTGGCCAAGCTGTTCGGATGCAGCCGCACCGTCGTCCGCGAGGCGATGATCGAACTTTCGGCACGTGGCATCGTCACCGTCAGTTCGCGCCGGGGCTGGTATCTGACCGAGATCAGCGCCGCCGACGCGCGTGCCCTCTACGAAGCACGCGAAGTGATAGAGACCGGCCTGCTGCGCAGCTTCGCACGGCGCGGCGCGCAGCTAGACATGGCGACGCTCTACCGCCTGCGCGGTCACCTCGAGCAACAGAAGGCGGCGCTCGGCGACGCCAATGTCGGGCGGCGCAGCTACCTGCTGGGCGATTTCCATGTCTGTCTTGCCGAATGCCTCGGCAATCGCATCCTGGCCGCGAAGCTCCGCGACCTCACCGTTCTGACCACGCTTTTCACCATGCGCCACCAGACCAGCGGCGATGCCGAACGGTCCTACAAGGAGCATGTGGCGGTGTTCCAGGCGCTCGAGGCAGGCGATCCCGCGGCGGCCGAGCGGCGCATGTGCAACCATCTCGGCACCTGGGAAGAAAAAGTCCACATGGTGCGCGAGGTCGACGCGCTGGAGAGCCTGCGCCAGGCGCTGGCGCCGGTGACGGAACCAGGCGTCGAAGTAGCTGGGCCGAAGGCTTCCGATGAGCGGAAGGACGGCCGGGGGCCAGCGGAAATTCCGGCGACAAAGGGAGCGAAGTAATGGCGATCCGCAATACCTGGGAATGGGTCGACGGTCTGCGCCCGCGCGTGCCGGCCCTGTCCGCGACGGAGCTGGCCGAGCGCATCGCGCGCGGCGACAAGCTGACCCTCGTCGACATCCGCGAATTGCAGGAGCGCGTCGACAGCGGCGCCATCGCCAACTCCCACCACGTGCCGCGCGGCATGCTTGAGTTCTGGGCCGATCCCGCCAGCACCTACTACCGCGACTATTTCACCGAAGACGCCGAATACGTGGTCTACTGCGCCGGCGGCGGCCGGTCCGTGCTCGCGGCGCTCGCCATGCTCGACATGGGCTACACGAAAGTCTCGCATCTCGACCTCGGATTTGGCGGCTGGAAAAAGGCCGGCCTGCCGATCGAGGACGCGGCCGCCACCTCGCGCTGGCAGAGAAAGCCCTGAGATGCTGACCTTCGCCCTGCGCCGCGCAATTCTGGGTCTACTGGTTCTTGCGACGGTCGCGGTTCTGGTCTTCGTGGCCTTCCGCTTCGTTCCGGGCGACATCGTGAACCGACAGTTGGAAGAGGCCGGCGCGGTGACGCCGGCGCTGCTCGCTGAAAAGCGCGCCCAGCTCGGACTCGACGAACCATTGCCGGTCCAGTTCTACAACTGGATCAGCGGCGTGGCGGCGGGGGATTTGGGCAAGTCGTTGTGGTCGGGACGGATGGTATCGGACCAGATCGGCGCTGCACTGGCGCCGACGCTGCAACTGTCGGTGCTGGCCATCCTCATCGGCGGCATCCTCGGGATAGGCGCGGGCGTCGCGGCGGCGCTCTGGCGCGGCACGCCTGTCGACATGGTGCTTCGCGTCGCCTCGACCGTATTCCTGGCGGTCCCGCAGCTATGGCTCGGGCTGCTGACCCTGACGGCGCTGGCCGCGATCGGCTATTTCATCCCACTCCCCTATCGCGGCTTCACGGCGGCACCGCTTCTGAACCTTCAGCAGGTCGTCTTTCCCGCCGCCGTGTTGGCGCTGGGGGTAGCGGCGGCGCTTTCGCGTCTGACGCGTTCAGCCATGCTGGAAGTGGTGGGAGCGGATTTCATCCGCGCGGCCCATGCGCGCGGCGTATCGCCCTCCGGCGTCTACCTCCGGCACGGATTGAAGAACGCGCTGATCCCCGTGCTGACGCTGCTCGGAACGCAGTTCGGAAACCTGCTGTCCGGCACGGTCATCATCGAGCGGATATTCAACATTCCCGGACTGGGCAACCTGCTTTTTGAATCGGTCGCGAACCGCGACTACCCGGTGATCCAGGCGGCGGTTCTGACCTACGGGCTGATCACCATCCTGGTGAACCTGGCGGTCGACCTCTCCTACGGCCTCGTCGATCCGCGCATTCGCGAGGCGCGCGCATGAGCACGACGAACCTTTCCGAAGAGACCCTCGCCCGGCGCGAAAGCCGCACGCTTGCGGTGCTGCGCGGCATCATGCACGAGCCGGTCGGCCTGATCGCGCTGCTCGTCCTCGTCGCGGTGATCCTGCTCGCGCTCTTCGCGCCGCTGATCGCGCAGTATGATCCGCTCTTCCAGGACCGCCGCGCCGTTCTGCGCGCCCCGGACGTGGTGCATTGGTTCGGCACCGACGACATCGGCCGCGACGTGCTTTCGCGCGTCCTTCATGGGACGCGCATCTCGCTCTTCGTGGGATTGATGGTCGTCGCGATCACCATGTTGGTGGGCGGGATCATCGGATTGATTTCGGGCTTCTTCGGCGGCTGGATCGACATGGTGATCCAGCGCGTGGTCGAGGCGCTGGACACGTTGCCCTCCCTCATCCTGTCGCTCTTCATCGCGGCACTGCTGGGGCCGAGCGTCAGGAACGTCATCATCGCCGTGGCCATGGCGCAGATTCCGCGCTTCGTGCGAGTGGTGCGCTCCGAGGTGCTCAAGATCCGCGCCTATGATTTCATGTCCGCCGCGCGGGTCCTCGGCGCCTCGCCCTGGCGCATCATTCTCACCCACTGCGCGCCCAACGTCATGCCCACGATGCTGGTCATGGGATCGCTCACCTTCGGGGTGGCGATCATGACCGAAGCCGCGCTGAGCTTCCTCGGCGTCGGCACCCCGCCACCCAATCCCTCGCTCGGCACCATGCTGTCGCAAGGGACGCGTTTCATCGGCACGGCTCCCTGGCTGATCGTCTTTCCAGGTCTGATGCTGACGATAAGCGTACTTGTCCTCAACCTCATGGGAGACGTGCTGCGCGACGTTCTCGACCCGCGCAATCGCTGATCCGCCTCGACTTATGCCTGCCCCCATCCACGCCAACGACACAGGATCGACATGTCTCCTCTCCTCGAACGCCACGGCATCAAAGCCCTCGATCGCCTTCTCCCCGCCCTCGCCCTTGGCGCGAGCCTCGTGCTGCCGGCGGCGCTCCATGCTCAGGAAGCGCCGCATCACGGCGGCAAGGTGACGATCAACATTCATGCCGACGCACCGAACTTCGATCCGCTGGCCAGCACCGAGTTCGCCGTCCATTCGCGGCTCGGGCTCGCTCTCAGCAGGTTGATCGAGTGGAGCACCGGACCCGAAGTGGGATACGGCGAGTTCATTCCCAAGCCCGGCCTCGCCAAAAGCTGGGAGATCTCGCCGGATGGGCTGACCTACACGTTCCATCTGCGCGACGATGCGGTCTGGCAGGACGTCGTGCCCGTTTCGGGTCGCCGCTTCGTCGCCGCCGACGTGGTCGCGACCTATGAAGCGATCCGCGAAGGAGGCGTGCAGCGGGGTCTTCTTTCCGCGGTGGACAGGATAGCGGCGCCCGACGACCACACGGTCGTCATCACGTTGAAGCGGCCGAATGTGGTTCTGCTCCAGAACCTGGCTCATCAGAACATGTGGATCCTTCCGCAAGAGACGTTCAACGGCGGCTACGATCGCAACACAACCGTCATCGGCACCGGCCCCTTCGTTCTCGAGAGCGACGAACCGGGTGTCGCCACCCGCTACGTCCGCAATCCCGCCTATTACGGACGAAGCGCCGCAGGCGAACAGCTCCCCTATCTGGACGAGGTGGAAATCCTGCCGCTCAAGGACCTGAACGCGCGGATCATGGCTTTCCGCGCCGGGCAAATCGACATCTGGTTCGGCCCGCTGAACCTGACGCAGATGGAGGGCATCAAGCAGGCGGTTCCGGACCTGCAGGACATCCAGACCATCGCAGGCAACCAGACCGAGCTGTACCTCAACCCGTCGTTCGAACCGTTCGCGGATATCCGCGTGCGTCAGGCCATCAATCTGGCCATCGACCGGCTTGCGCTCGGTGAGGTGGTGCGCGGCGGCGGCGCCATCGGAGCTCCGGTGGGGCCGGCCCTGACCACTCAGACCCTGCCCGAAAAGGAGCGTATCGCCCTTTACGGCACGCCCGATCATGAGAAGGCGAAACGTCTCCTCGCCGAGGCGGGCTATGCCGACGGGCTGTCGTTCGAATTCACCGTGCTGAACTATGGCGAGGAGTTCGTACGCGAAGCGGAATGGATTCAGCAGGACCTCGCCGAAATCGGCGTTACCGCGCAGATCCGCCTCGTCGATACCGCCTCGGGCCAGGCGCTGGCCTCGGAAGGCAATTTCCAGGCGCTGTTTCTCATCATGAGCCCGTTCGCCGAAGCGGACGAATATTTCACCACCCATTACCTGCCCGGCGGCAACCGCAACTACACCAAGGTGGACGATCCCAAATTGACCGCGATGATCGAGGCGCAGCAAGCGGCCGTCGATCCTGCCGAGCGCGTAGCCCAAATTCATGAAATCCAGCGCTACATCGCGGCGAATGTCGCCAATCCGCTGCCGGTCTGGGCGGCCGTGCTTCTGCATCCCGCCCACGCGCGGGTAAAGGGCTGGCATCCCATGATGACGCAAGGCTTCCCCAGCCTGCCCGAAGTCTCGGTCACCGATTGAGCAGGTAGGACAGACGATGCCGCTCCAACCTTCCCTCGATGCCGCCTCGGCGCGCTCCGCCCTTCTCGCGGTGGAAAATGTCGCCGTCACCTACAGCAACAGGTCCGGCAGCCATGAGGTCTGCTCCGACGTGACGCTGTCGGTGGGGCGCGGGGAAGCGTTGGCGGTCATCGGAGAATCCGGCTCGGGCAAATCGGTGACGGTGCTGGCCGTCACCGGCCTTCTGGGCGCGGGGGGCACCATCACCCAGGGCAGCATCCGTTTCGACGGCGAGGACATCACCCGCCTCGACGATCGCGAGCGGCGGCGGCGGGGCCTGCGCGGGCGGCGGATCGGCATGATCTTCCAGAACCCGTCCCGCGCGCTCGATCCCGTGTTCACCATCGGCCAGCAACTGAACGAGGCCCTGCGCCAAACCGACCGCTTCAGTCAGCCGGAACTACGCCGCAAGGGCACCGATTGGCTCCGTCACGTCGGATTGCCCGACCCCGAGGAGGCGCTCGACCGTTATCCGCATCAGCTATCGGGCGGGCAGCGGCAGCGGGTGATGATCGCCATTGCGCTGGCCTCAGAGCCGGACCTGCTGATCGCTGACGAGCCCACCACCGCGCTCGACGTGACCATCCAGGCTCAGGTGCTCGGCCTGATCCGCCGCCTGCAGCGGGAACTCGGACTGGCGCTGGTGATCGTGACCCACGATTTCGGGGTGGTGGCGGCGATGGCCGATCGCGTGGCGGTCATGTATGCCGGCCAGGTGGTGGAGACGGGCACGGTCGACGAGATCATCCGGGCGCCACGCCATCCCTATACCCGCGCCTTGATGGCGAGCCTGCCCACAGGCATTCCGGGCACTCGGGTCACGGCGCTGCCGGGGTCCGTTCCGTCCGCCCGCTCGATGCCTTCCGGGTGCCGTTTCCATCCACGTTGTCCGGTGGCCGTCCCCGCCTGCAGCGTCACGCGCCCGGTGCTGGACTCGCTGTCCGAAAGCCGCGCGATGCGGTGCCTGCTCGAGGAGGCGCCCGCATCATGAGAACCACATCCGCCCCTCGGACCGACAGGAAGCCGACCTCCTCGCATGTCGACGCTCCCGGCCTCGCAAAGCGCGATCTTCTCTGCGAGGTCGAGGCGGTGAGCGTCCGCTATCCGATCCGGCGTGGCTTCTTCCAGCGGATTGTCGGCCATGTCGGCGCGGTGGAATCCGCCACGCTTGAACTGCGTCGCGGCGAGACGCTCGCGCTCGTCGGCGAATCCGGCTGCGGCAAGAGCACGCTCGGCCGGGCGATCCTGCAGCTCGAACCGGTGGCCGAGGGCAGGATCCGTCTGTTACCGCGCGGCGGAGACACGCCGGGCGCGAGCCGCCGGGCCCTGGCGCGCATTGCGCAGGTGGTGTTCCAGGACCCGCTCGGCTCGCTCGATCCACGCTGGACGGTTGGCGACCTCATCGCGGAAGGTATCGACGTGCAGCGTCTCGCCCGAGGGGCCGAGCGCGATGCACGCGTGCGGGAATTGCTCGCGCAGGTCGAGCTCCCGGCCGATTCCTTCCACAAATATCCGCACCAATTGTCGGGAGGTCAGCAACAGCGTGTGGCCATCGCGCGGGCGCTCGCCACGAAACCGGAGCTGATCGTGCTCGACGAGGCCACTTCGGCCCTCGATGTCTCCGTGCAGGCGCAAATCCTGAACCTGCTTCGCGATCTGCAGGCCGAGCATGGCCTGACCTATCTCTTCATCTCGCACGACCTGGCCGTGGTGGGGCAGTTCGCCGACCGCGTCGCGGTCATGTATCTCGGCCGCATCATGGAGATGGGCGCGGTCGCCGACGTGCTCGCCGAGCCGGGGCATCCCTATACGCGAGCGCTGCTTGGTTCGGCCCTGCGGGTGGACCCGGAGGCACGTATCGAGACGATTCCCGTTCTCACGGGCGACGTACCCAGTCCGCGCAATCCGCCTTCGGGCTGCCGCTTCCGAAACCGCTGTCCGGTCGCCATGCCGGGCTGCGCAGCGCTCCCCTACGGCATGACCGGCAGCCTGCACGACCATCAGGTCGCGGCCTGCCTCGCCGGCAACTCCGCATGACCCTTCCGACAAGGAATACTTCCGAATGATCCAGACCTCCACCGCCGCTTCGACCGACCCGATCATCGATCCGCAATGGACCTCGCATTTTGCGGAGCTCGACGGCCTGCGGCTGCGTTATCTCGACACCGGCGGCAACGGGCCCGTGCTGTTGTGCCTGCATGGCACCTCCATGACCGCGCATGCCTGGGGCCATCTCGCCGCCAGCCTGCGCGACGGCTGCCGCGTCATCGCACTCGACATGCGCGGGCATGGAGCGTCCGACCGGCCCGCTACCAGCTATACGATTGCGGAGCTGGCGGACGACGTAGCCGCCCTTGCGGAGAAGCTGGACCTTTCGGAGATCGTTCTCGTCGGCAGCTCGGTCGGCAATCAGGTCGCGACGTCTTTCGCCGCCGCCCATCCCGAACGCGTGGCAGGGCTGATCCTGTCCGATCCGAGCTTCTTCGTCTCCGAGGTCGAGATCGTGAAATATCTCCGTTCGCACTATTCGCGTCGCCGCAACTATCCGGTTCGCGCGGAGGCCGAAGCCTTTTGCCGGTCCCTGCCCCAACGTGCGGGGCTGCGCGAGGATATGCATCGCATCGCGATGGAAGGCGATTTCCGCCGGGAACCGGACGGAAGCTGGAGCTGGGCCTACGACCTGACCGCCATCACCAAGGTCTTCCTCAACCTTTCGACCGACCAGTCGGCCGATATCGCAGCGGTAAGGGCGCCCGTGCTGATCCTGAATGCCGACAGGTCGAACGTGCTTGCCGCCTCCCAGGCCGAGGAACTGCTTCGGAGCTTCCCCGACGCCCGGCTCGAGATCGTCGAAAACAGCAACCACACGATCTGGGGCGATCAGCCCGAGGTTCTCGCCGCGCATGCCCGCGCATTCCTTGCAGACGTGCGCGCACGCTGAGCACGCGCAGGCGACAACCGACCGGGAAAAGCAGAAATGGATCGTTACGACAGGTTGCGTGCCGACTACAGGCTCGAGGTGCCGGCAAACTTTAATTTCGGCACCGATGTGGTCGATCGCTTGGCCATCGACCCGATGCGCGCGCAAGGCGGGCCCGCGCTGATCTGGTGCAATGCCGCCGGCACCGTGCGGAATTACAGCTTCGCCGAGATCGCGGAATTGACCGACCGGCTGGCGGCCGCCCTTCGCACGAGGGGCATCACGGCAGGCGACCGCGTCATCGTCATGCTGCCGCGCATCCCCGCCTGGCAGATCGCCATGATCGCGGTCCTGAAGCTGGGGGCTGTCGCCATTCCCTGCGTCACCATGCTGACGGCCAAGGATTTAGCGCACCGCCTGGACAATTCCGGCGCGAAGGCGATCATCACCACGGCAGCCGAAACCGGCAAGTTCGCCGGCAGCCCCGCCGGGATCCTACGCATCGCCGCCGATCCCGCCGTTCCGCCGGGCGGCAGCTTGCCCGCGGCCCCTCCGCCCGCGGGCTGGCTCGATTTCGCCGAGCTTCTGGCCGAGGCGCCAGCGACGCCCTTCGTCGCCGCGACGGTCGCGGCCGAGGACCCCGCCCTGATCTTCTACACGTCGGGGTCGACGGGCCTTCCGAAAGGAGTGACCCATGCCGCCCGGGCGCTCTACACCTGGCGCGGCTCGGCAGAACACTGGCTCGATCTCGGCCCCGACGACGTGATGTTCTGCACGGCCGACACAGGATGGTCGAAGGCCGGTACGTCGATCCTGTTCGGGCCGTGGAGCCGGGGCAGCGCCGTGCTGTTCTACGACGGCCCCTTCGACCCGGCCTTCCGGATCGAGCTTCTGGAACGCCACGGCGTCACCGTCTACTGCGCCGCGGCGACGGAGCTGCGCCATCTCGTGGCGTTGGAGCTGACCGGACGCAGCCTGCCCGCGCTGCGGCTGACCGTTTCCGCCGGCGAGTCGCTGAACCCGCCGGTGCTCGCCCGCTGGCAGGAGATGACCGGCACTCCGGTTCTTGAAGCCTACGGCCTGACTGAGACCCTGATGCTGGTCGCCAACTACCGCGATACCGAGGTGCGGCCCGGATCGATGGGGCGCGCGCTGCCCGGCGTCACGCTCGACCTCGTCACGGAGGATGGGCGGATCGCCCCGACCGGCGAGACCGGTCAGATCGCGCTCAGGCTGCCGAGCGCCCATCTGATGCTGGGCTATTGGCGTGATCCGGACAGGACGGCGGCGACGCGGGCGACCGTCGACGGGCAGGAGTTTTTCCTCACCGGCGACAACGCCCGTCGCGACGCGGACGGCTATCTCTACTATGAGGGCCGTGCCGATGACGTCATCAATTCGGCCGGCTACCGCATCGGCCCGCAAGAGGTCGAGAACGCCCTGACGGAGCATCCGCTGGTACGCGAGGCGGCGGCGGTCGCAAGTCCCGATCCCGAGCGCGGCGAGGTGGTGAAAGCCTTTGTCGTGCTGCATGACGGCCACCGGGGCAGCGAGGAGCTGGTGCGCGAGCTGCAGGATTTCGTCAAGCGGCTGACCGCGCCCTACAAATATCCCCGCCGCATCGAATTCGTTGCGGATCTTCCGAAATCGTCGGTGGGCAAGGTCCAGCGCCGCATTCTGCGCCAGCAGGAAGAGCTGGCCCATCGCAACAGCATTGCCCCTGCCGGCTGAGAGGAGAAAAATCATGAGCGCGGAACCGACCACAGCGGAATACGACGTCGTCATCTCGCGCGGGATGAAGGTCACGGCGCGGGACGGGGTGAGGCTCTCGGTCGACGTCTACCGTCCCGCCCACAACGGCGATCCCCTGCCCGGTCCTTTTCCGGCGGTGCTGACACGCTCTCCCTATGACACGCGCTCGGGCAAAGGGCCCTCGGGACAGGCCGGCAACGGCGAGTTCTTCGCGAAACGCGGCTACCTCTATGCCGTGCAGGACGCACGCGGACGGTATGAGTCCGAGGGAGATTTCGTGCTCCTCGACCAGGACGGCACCGACGGCTACGACGTGATCGAATGGCTGGCGGCGCTGCCCTATTGCAACGGCATGATCGGCACGCAGGGATCGTCGCTGCGCGCCTGGAACCAGAACGCCGCCGCACTCGAACGGCCACCTCACCTGCGCGCGATGTGGATCAACCAGGGCGGATCGAACGGGCTGACCTCGGCGATCCGCCACAATGGCGCGATGGAGCTGCGCTGGCTGGCCTGGGCCGTCACCAACGGCATCCACGCGCAGGAAGCCCATGCGGATCCCAAGATACAGGCCGAGCTGATCCGCAACGCCGAGAAGATGTACGATTGGTTCTGTCGCCTGCCCTGGAGCGAAGACGACAGTCCGCTTGCGCCGCTGCCGAAATGGGAGAAATGGGCACTAGATCTCTACCGCAATGGCGACGACGGACCGTTCTGGAAGAACCCGAGCCGCAATTTCGAACCCTACCGCGACAAGTCGGCCGATATTCCCACCATGTATGCCGGCGCCTGGTACGACAGCTATGCTCGCTCCTCCGTCGAGAATTTTCTCGCCATGGATGCGCGGATCGACAACCAATATCTGCTGATGGGCGGCGGGGTGCACGGCGGACCCAACTTCGACAACCGCATGGCCGGCCAGGTTGATATGGGCCCGGGTGCGCCCATCAAGGGCAATCTCGCACCCGACCGACGCACGATGATGCTGCGCTTCTTCGATCGCTGGCTGAAAGGCGACGAGACGGCCTTCCGGGACCAGCCCAAGGTCCGTTATTTCCGCATGGGCGGTGACGGCGGCAGGAATCCGCAAGGACAGCTCGTCCATGGCGGACAATGGATCTCTGCCGGACAATGGCCGCCCGAAGGCGTGGTGAACCATGACTGGTTCCTGCAGGGCGACGGCGGGCTTGCACCTCGGGCGCCGGCCGACACGGCTCCGAGCAGCTTCGTCTTCGATCCCGCGCATCCGATGCCGACGGTGGCGGGCAACGTCTCGTCGATGACTCAGAATCTGCCGCACTTCCCTCGCATGATGCGCACCGGCGACCCGATCAGCCTTCGCCAGAGCATCGTGCTGCAGGGCGCGACCGACCAGGTGACGCATGCCGGCATGTTCGCGCAGCCGCCTTTCGGCGACCTCGCCGAACGGCCGGACGTACTTGCCTTCACCACCGCGCCCTTCGCCGGGGAGACCGAGATCACCGGGTCGCCGGAGGTCGAGATCTTCCTGTCGTCGGATGCGCCCGACACCGACCTCTTCTGCATGCTGCAGGATGTCTACCCGGTCAGCGAGGCCTGGCCGGAAGGCTACCGCCTGAACCTTTGCGACAGCATCTTCCGCGTCCGCTACCGCGACGGGTTCGACCGGCCGACGATGATGAGCCAAGGCGAAGTCGTGCGTGTCCGCTTTCCGCTCTATCCGGTCAGCAACGTCTTCGCGCCGGGGCACCGGTTGCGGCTGCTCATCTCGTCCTCGTCCTTCCCGCGTTTCGACGTCAACCCGAACACGGGCGAGCCGTTGGGATATCACACGCATCTGCGCCGGGCGACGAACAGCATTCATCACGATCCGGCGCATCCATCGCGGCTGATCCTGCCGATCCGCGAAACCGGGGCCTGAACCCAATGCCCGCCCCCCAGGACGTATTGGTTCGGCTCGACGCGCATGTCACGCGACTGAAGCCGACCTTCGCCGCCGTCGCCGACGAGATCTGGGCGCATCCCGAACTGGGCTTCGAGGAGGTTCGATCGGCTGCCGCGCAGATCCGCGCGATGAAGGCGGAGGGTTTTCGAATAGAGCGGGACGTCGCGGGACTGAAAACCGCCTTCATTGCGGAAACGGGAACGCAGGGGCCGGTCATCGCCATACTCGGCGAGTTCGACGCCCTGCCGGGCCTCAGCCAGCAGGCGGGCGTCACCACCCCAGTTCCGGTCGAGCAGGGCGCTCCGGGCCATGGCTGCGGGCACAATCTGCTCGGCGCGGGCTCCATGCTGGCCGCAGCCGCGCTCGCGGCAACGCTGCGCGAGACGGGCATGCCGGGCATCGTGCGCTACTATGGCTGCCCCGCCGAGGAAGGCGGCTTCGGCAAGGTCATCATGGTGCGGGACGGTGCGTTCGACGATGCGGCCGCGACGCTCGGCTGGCATCCGGGCACCTTCAACGGCGTCAGGGCGCGCTCGACACTCGCCGTGATGAACCGCACCTATCGCTTCCACGGCCGGGCCGCGCACGCCGCCATGTCGCCGCATCTCGGCCGCAGCGCGCTCGACGCGCTCGAACTGATGAATATCGGCGCCAATTTCCTGCGCGAGCACATGCCGCAGGATGCGCGACTGCATTATGCGATCACCGACAGCGGCGGCAGCGCTCCCGGCGTGGTGCAGGCAAGGGCCGCCGCGCTCTATTTCATCCGTGCACCGGAACTCGACGAGCTGCGCGATCTGGTCGCCAGGGTAGACGACATTGCCCGCGGCGCGGCTCTGATGACCTCGACCGAAGTCGAGATTCTGGCCGCAGGCGGCGCGTCGAACGTCATCCCGAATTCCGTCCTGTGCAAAACGATGCATGCCGCGATGGAGCGGCTTGGACCTCTCGCATATTCCGATGCGGATCGCGCTTACGCGGCGCAGATCCGGGCTACGCTGCCGGGCCTCGCCGACAGCGACCGCAAGGCGCTGGGAGAGCCCGACATGTTCGCTTGCGGACAGGAAGGAAAGGTGTCGCTGCATGCGGGACTGCGCCGATATGACGGGCGCATGTGGCAGGGCAGCGGATCGACCGATGTGGGCGATGTCAGTTGGATGGTGCCTACAGTCGAATGCGCGACAGCGACCTGGGCCGCGGGCACGCCCAGCCATAGCTGGCAAGTGGTGGCACAGGGCTGTTCGCCGGCAGCGCATAAAGCCATGGCCCATGCAGCCGCAACGATCGGAGGCACGGCGCTGACGCTTCTGGCCGACCCCGACCTTCTGGACGCAGCGCGCCGCGAGCATGCCGAGAGGCGCGCGGGACGGGACTATCACTCGCCGCTCACGTTCTGAATCCACTACCGCACGATCGTTTCAAAGCGCCTCTACTCGGCCGGCTGCGCCGCGCCCTTGCGCTCCGGCCGCGTCACGACATAGGCCGCGCATGCGATCATGATGAGCGCGACGAAGGCCGCGAGCCACGAACCTGGCCTCGCCCCCAGCCAGAACAGAAGATAGCCCAGCGCCATGCCGCCGCAGGCCATGATCTTCGCCCGGCGCGGTATCGCGCCATGCGCACGCCAGTCCCGCAGCACCGGCCCGAACTGCGGATGGGCGAGCATCCAGGCCTCCAGCCTGGGCGAGGACCTGCCGAAGCACCACGCGGCGAGAATGAGGAAGATCGTCGTCGGCATGACGGGAAGAAACGCGCCGATGATGCCAAGCAGAAGCATGACGAAGCCGAGCACGATGAAGCCCACCCGACCGATGCCGTCGAGCGGGAGCCGGAAGCGCCGCTGCTGTTCCTCGCTCTTCTTCATGCCTTGCAATCAACCACGCCTCGACGGTCGCGAAGAAAACTTCACTCCGTCAGTCAGATATTTTCTTCGCAGTCACGCGAAAGCGCAATGCCTGCTGATGCGAGGTCCAGGCGTTGGGGCGTGCGTCCCGTCCCGCCGTGATCGCAACGTCAGCCGAAAACCTGCCGCACCAGCCCGTGCACGCGCCGGAAGGCAGCTTCCGCTCCGCTTACCATCGCCTTTTCCTCGTTTTCATCGAGTTCGAGCTCGTCGAGCGCGGCGGTGAAGGTGCG
This sequence comes from Aquamicrobium sp. LC103, assembly GCF_001014615.2. Classification (GTDB taxonomy): domain Bacteria; phylum Pseudomonadota; class Alphaproteobacteria; order Rhizobiales; family Rhizobiaceae; genus LBCQ02. The sequence continues at coordinate 288,749 of NZ_LBCQ02000008.1, read as the reverse complement.
CCAATGCAGTCCACGGCCCTCGGGCGCGCCGGCGAGGTGCCGGGCGCCGAAATTTTCGGACAGGCCGAGCTTGGCCGCTTCCTTGAGCAGGAATGCAGCGCCGAGATTGGATCCCTCCGCCACATAGAGCCAGCCCAGCGCGGTCGGAATGTCCGCCTCCACGCCGAACGCCGGAGCTTGCCCGGACGAAAGCGGCGCGACGCCGAGATCGGCCAGATCCTGCTCGATCAGCGTGAAACGACGCCGGCCGGGAAGGTCCGGCAGCAGGCGGTCGAGCGCGGGATTGTCGTAGAGCGTATCGATATCGCGATGGAACTGGTGCTGCACCTTTACGAACAAGCCGTAGCGTTCGCGGCTATCGAACGGCTTGCCGGCCATGATCGACTGGTCCAGTCGCGCATGTGTGTCGTTCGTCGCCGCCTTGAGCCGCTTGGCCCGGCCGAGTTCCAGCGGCTTTTCGATATCGATCGTCATTCATCATTCTCCGGCGGGCGGAGAATTCGTCTCCGCGATTCCTCAACTTGGAGTTGGGCAGCGTCTGTCACATGCCTCAACGAGCCTTGCAAGCTTGACGTTTCAGGCTGGCCGATCCGGAAAAAGCCGGCGGCGCCATTCCTGAGATGCCTCCGGGCGCGGACTGCCGCGCCCGGAGAGCCGGTTCGACGACCACACTCAGAATTGGGCGGTGAGGCCTACGCGGATCGTGCGCCCCGGCGAAGGCACGATGCCGGTCGACATCGGGTCGAGATAGTAGCGGTCGCCGATGTTTTCGACGCTGAAATCGAAGGTCGCCGTGTCGTTGATCTTGTAGCTGCCGAAGATATCGACGATCGTGTTGGCGTAGTAGACCTTGGCCTGGGTTACGCCTCCGCCAAGCAGCTTGTAGCCGCCATAGCGTTCGCCGAAGAAATAGGCGCGTCCGCCCAGCGTCAGTCTCTGGTCAAACAGCCGCACGCCCGCCGTGACGCTCCCCGAATATTCCGGTGGAATGTTCATGAGGCCGTAGTCGGCGGCGCCCACGGCCAGGGTGCAGCGCTCCGGACGCCACTGGGTGGGTTCATCGCACATGGCGATGTCGGTGTACTTCGTGAATGCCCCTTCGACGAAGAAGGTGCCCGTGTCATACTGGAGCGAAGCTTCGAAGCCGGTGAAGCGGGCCTTGTCGATGTTGACCCAGGTATAGAGCGGAGCGACCGGCCGGGAGCGCAGGATGTAGTCGTCATATGTGTTGTGGAACCAGGCGGCCTTCAAACGCAGCTTGTCCTCTTCCAGGAAGACATTGTCGCGCAGAATGTTCACGCCAAGCTCGAAATTGCGCGAAAGCTCCGGCCTAAGATCCGGATTAGGAACGAGAAATTCCGTCGTTCCTGCCGTCGTTTCACGCAGGCTCGGCGGCCGCCAACCCTCCACGTAGCTGCCGTAGAGCTGGATGCCGTCGAACGGCTTCAAGGTGACGCTCGCCGAGGGGAGAATCCGGCCGTCATCCATGGAAGGATAGCGTTCGGCCGCCGGACCTTTTCCTTCGGTCGAGTAGTAGTCATAGCGCAACCCTCCCGAAAGCGTCAGCCAGTCCGTGACGTCGAGGCTCGAGCGACTGAAGACGCTGGCGAGTGTCCTGTCGCCGGTCGGATTGCGCCCCATATAATCCGGATTGTCCGGGTCCCAGGGATAGACGACGAAACCGGCATTCTCGCGCGCCTGCTCGAAGACGAATTCGGCGCCGTTCTGGACGGTAAGCGCTCCCACGGACGTATCGAAGAGCGAGGTGTTGGCGACATCGCCGCCATAAGTCCTGACATGCGCTCTGATGTCGTCCCTGTCCGGCTCAGCCATTCTCATGACGGTGCTCTGGCTGCGAATATCCGTCATCCAGAGGTTGGACGAGAAATCGACGAGGTCGTTGCCTTCAGGCTTGTAGGCATAGCTTGCTTTCAAGGTATGCGTCTTCGTTTCGCTGAGTTCCAACTGCGTCGGTGGCGGTCCCCAGGTGCCCGGAAAGACCAGCAGATTCTCGTCAAGCTCGCCGTACTCGTTGCCGTAGAAGATGTAGCTTAGCCCGAAAATGTGGCCGTCACCCCACTTGCGCCTGCCCTTGACCAGTACCGAGGTCATATCCTGAGAGGTGTTGAAAATCTCGTCACCCGGCCCGAAAGGCGACAACGGGCGCTCGACGGGCGGCGTCCAGCTCACGCGATCGTCTAGGAATGACGACTTGCCCTTCTTGCCAGTGAAATAATTGCCGGACTTGCGTCGCGAGACGCCTGCGACCAACTCATAGTCATCGCTCACCATCGCACCGACGGCACTGCCCGTCCAACTGTCGCCGTTGAAGAATTCCGGGCCGCCGTTTCGAATGGTTTCAGTGCCTTCCGGCTGCGGGCTCTTCGTGTTGGAGCCGAGGCTTCCCTTCACCCGTGCACCGTAGGTCTGCCCTTCCCCGACGATGTCGTGGGCCTCGAGTATGCGCATGTTGACGACGCCACCCATCGCTCCGACGCCGCCGGTTCCGGCCGAAGGTCCCTTGGAGATGTCGATGCCGCCTATGAAATCCGGATCGACATAGGTCTCGTTGCGGCTGCCGCTGTAGCCGCGATAGGTGTGCGCGCTCTGGCGCGTCCCGTCCACCATCACGTTGACCCGGTTCTGCCCTTGAAGGCCGCGTATGTTGGGATCGATCGAGGCGCCGACGCGGTTGCCCGCGACGATCACGCCCGGCGTGGACTTGAAGATGTCGCCAAGAGAGCTCGGCGGCACGCGCTCCAGCTGCTCGGCGCTGATGTGGCTCGACGAACCAGGCGTCTCGAAGGGAACGTTCGCCGGATTTGCGCTGCCGTCGGTGACGTTGATGACGTCGAGAAGGAGGGAGCCGTCGCCGACAGCGCCGCTGCCCGCACCCGCACCGGACGCCACCAGCGCGGCCGAGCCGGAAGCGCCTGCCCTCACCTCGACGCCGGTACCGGCAACGAGGCGCCGCAAGGCTTCTTCCGGCGGCATTGTGCCGACGACCGAGCCGGATGTCTTGCCGCGCGCCAGTTCCGACGAATAGCTGATCTGCCATCCGGTCGCGCGAATGAACGCGTTGACGGCCGAGGAAAGCGGCTGGGCGGGAATGGAAAAGCTGACGCTCTGGCCCGCGGCCGCGGCCGGCACAGTCTGGGCATATGCGTCGGAGATCGTCGCAACTCCCGCGCAACAAAGCACGGTCGACGCCAGCAACGTCGAGATCAGGCCTCGCCTGCCCCCCGCCCCGTGAAAAATGATTGATGCGCGCGCGTCCCCAGCCCGTCCGTCCATGTCCGATCTGCCCTCTTGTCGATATGAGGGACCAAACCGGCACCGTGCCGGAACGCGCCCCTCACAAGCCTGACGTTTCGGAAAAGCGGAGTCGGAAAAAATAGTTGAGTATTTAGCGAAGGATTATGATTCCGCCCGGGAGGCCGTAGGCTTCGGCTCCGACGGCGTCCGCCAGCGTGCGGATGGCGCCTTCGACGTCGTCGAGTCGGTAGTTGCCGCTGACGGCGACATTGCCGATGCGGCCGTCGGCGACGAACACCGGTCCGCCATGATAGCGGCGCAACTCGTCGAGCACGTTTGCGAGCGGCTGATCCTCGAAGATGGCGCGCCCTTCCCGCCAGGCGAGCGCATTAGCGGCGTCGACAGGCATGGCGACCGACAGAGCGGATGCCGTCGCCGTCGTCATCTGCCCCGGCTCGAGCGCGACCTGCTCCGTCCGGTCCGTGAGCCGGCTGACCTCGACGCGGCCCCGTTCAAGGACGACACGGTCTTGCTCGTCATCGCTGCGAACCGAAAACGCCGTGCCCTTCACCTCGACCTCGCCGAACCGTCCCGCGACGCGAAAGGGACGGTCGGGATCGTTCTTCACGTCGAAGAAGGCTTCGCCTTCGAGTAGCCGCACATTTCTTCGGCCGTCCTCGAAATCGACCGCAACGGCCGAGGCCGTGTTCAGGATCATCGACGAACCATCGGGCAGGATCACCGTCGACTGACCGCCCGTCGCGGTGACGTAGTCGGCCTGCCAATACAGCATGATCGTCGGGAATTGCCGGACGCCGACCGCAAGAACCAGAACCGCGGCCGCGGCCGCCATGCCCATTGCCCAGCGGGTGGGACGGCGCGCCGGAGAAACGCGCCGCGCCGCTTCGCCTGCGGCATGGGCGCCGGCGTGAGCGCTTTCAGCCGCCTTGCCGAAGGCCGCCGATCCCCAGATCGCCTCCAGATTGCGGAACTCTTCCGCATGGCGCGGGCTCCGGGCCAGCCATGCGTCGAATTCAGCCCGCGTCGTCGCGTCCAGGGAGGCGTTGCGCGACCGGACGAACCATTCGAGCGCTTCGTCCACGACTGGATCGTCATGCGTGAACGCGTCCTCCAGCTGCCCCTCATCGTCCGCCTTGCGGTCCACTCCCGTCATCCGATGCTCGTTGCGTCACGATTCTTATAGCTGAGACGTCTGGCGCACGGGAATCCGGCAAAATTGATCCTGTGCCGGTGGAAAAGCATGCTTATACAGGGATCATGCGCGGTCGAGGCGGGCGAGTACGTCGCGGCAATGCGCCATCGCCAGCTTGATGTCGTTGAAAACCGTCCGCTCCGAAACGCCGAGCCAGTCCGCGATCTTCCTGTTGGACCATTCCTCGATACGGCTGAGCATGATCACCGTCTGCACCCGCTCGGGCAGGCCGGAGAGAGCACCCAGGAAGATCTTCAGCCGCTCGCGCTCGATGATCGCATCTTCCAGCGAAGGCATGTCGGCGGGTATGTCGAGAATTTCATGCTCGCCGAGGCTGTCCGCCTCGATCTGTCCGCGCGTCCTGCGCCGGCGCAGGTGGTCGAACGCCAGATTGCGGGCCGTCTGGTGAAGGAAGGCCTCGATATGCTCGATCGGCTCGCGCTCGAGCGCCTTTCGCGCCCGCAGATAGGTTTCCTGCGCGACGTCTTCCGCCGTCTGCGGATCGCGGACGATGCGCATCACGCTCCACATCAACGATCGGCGGTGCAGTAGGAAAACGTTGTTCAGGGTCGCAGGCATCGTTCGGCGCTACGCGTCAGATTGTTCTCTCGCACGCCTTCGCGGCGCCGAGCGGCCAATTCGTTAGAGCAAATGGAAAAACTTCGCAACGTCAATAATTTAGAGGGATTCTAGAGACCCGCGGCGTTTGCTGGGCCGCTCCCTCGCACCGAGAAAACCTTGTGGCCGCGCCATGAGACCGCTAGACGGGGCCCAACCCGCCACCCGAAGGCACTGCATGCGCCGGCCGAAAATCGACAAATATCTGATTGTCTTCATCGGCGTCGAGATTGTTCTCGTCACAGCGTTCATCTTTCGCGACGAAATCTGGAGAAACACCAGGATACCGGCGCTGATGACTCGGAACGAGCGACTGATCCGCCGCTTTCTCGGGGATTGGGTCTACGAGGCCTATATTGAAGTCACGCTGGTCGCGACGATAGCCTTCTTTCTCTCGATCATTGTCGGGCTTGTCCGGCAGAACCGGAAAAGGCGTCGGCTTAAGGGAAGCGAGTAGATGCGGAGGAACTGGCTTTCCTGGCTCGGTTATCTCGTGCTCGTCGCGGCACTTCCTTTAGCCGCGCTCGGCGCGACGCTGGATGCCAACGAGTATCGGGCGATGGGGATCGAAGCGGTCGATTGCGACGGCCCGTTGAGCGTCCTTATCTTCGCCGTTCCGGCCTTCCTGATCTACGGCGCCGGCATGGCCGCGAACGCCCGTCATACGCGAAGCCGAGGCGCCGCCGTCGTCGCCGTCGTCTGCGGACTCGTCTGCGTGGCACTGGCAGTGAACATCGCCTCCGCGATAAGCGAGGGCGCGCATCAGGAATGCAGTTCCACGGCAACTTTTCCCGACGCGGAGGCGATTGCTTGAGCCGGTCGTCTTTCGATCGGCCCTTGCGCTACGAACGCCTGCGCTTCCTCCTCGCCGGCGCAATTGCCGCCGGCTTTGCATGGTTCTGCTGGCGAGGGTTCGAGTATCTGGCCGGACTGCTCGGCATCGTCACCCGCATCCACCGCGCCCCTCCCGTCGAGCAGTGGGTCCAGATCGGAGAAAGCTGGCAATCGGTGTGGGTCTCGGAGGATTTCACCTATGCCGGCTTCATGCTGGTCGTTCTGTCCCTCGTGCTCGCCTACTACGTCGCGCGGATCGCCTATCGGCGCGACATCCGCGCGGTGCTCGACCGGCGGGCGCTCTGGCTGATCGCGGGCTGGTTCGTCGGGACGGCCGTTCTTCTCGCCGAATTGCGACTCATCGCTCTGCTCCATCGCGAAATGCCGATCCTGGCCCGATGGCACCTTGTCTCGAACCTGGCGGATTTCGTGGCGCTCGCAGGCTCGGCCAATATCTTTGCCTCGTTCTGGGGCCTGCTCATGCGCCGGCGCAAGGTTCCACCGTCCGGGCTCTGAGCGAGACGGCCCGCTGGCACGTCACAATTCGAGGATCCAGGCGATCAGCGCCATGGCGACGACCATCACCACGACGGCGATGGCCACGAGATCCGATATCGCCCCGCGCAATTCGCGCACCGGATGAGGCTCCCGTTTCTCGTATTCGCTCCAGGCGCGCGCCTTCAGCGTACCGGCGACGAGGCGCCGGAGATTCTTCGTCAGCCTGGACATGAAGAAGCCATAGCCGCTTCGAGCGTCCGTTCCAAGTTCGCACCCGCGATCACGGGTTGCAGCGGGCCCTACCGAAGGCGCGGCGCGGCGCAGCCCTGCCGACTACTCCAATTGTCCACAGGCTCATGCGAAGGCTGTTGCGTGTTACGTCCTGTATGTTACATACAACAGAAAGAGGCAGTCGCCGACGGCCTTGGGAGGATGTCGATTTTGAGTGAGGTAAAGAGCCTTCGCATCAAGCAGCCGCGTTCCTTGACGGAGCTTGTCGTCGAGCGCATGCGCGAAGCGATCATCGAGGGTCAGTTTGCGCTCGGTGAGAACATTTCCGAGGACAAGCTGGCCGAGGCGTTCGGCGTCAGCCGCACCCCGGTTCGCGACGCGCTGATGCAGTTGCAGCAGACCGGCCTCGTCGTTGTCCGCCCCAAGCGCGGCAGTTTCGTCTTTTCTCCCACCCTCGCCGATGTCGAGGAGCTTTGCGAATACCGGCTCATGCTGGAGATGCAGGCGCTTCGATTGTCGATAGCCCGCGATCATAAGGGGCTGGTGAAGGCGGTGCGGGCCGCGATCGCCGCGATGGATGGGGCGCAGGCTGCAGGCGATCAATATGCCTACGGCCGCGCCGACGCCGCCTTCCACCGCGCCGCCTTCGACCATTGCGGCAACCGGCTTGTGGAAGCGGCCTACAACACCGCCGAGGGGCAGCTCGCCGCCATCCGGACCTCGCTGAGCGAGGAATACGGCCGGCCGGGGGACGCCAGCTATCCCGAGCATCTGCAGATGGCCGAGATGATCGCTGCGAAGGACATGGAAGCCCTCGCCACGGTGATGGACGAGCATGTGTGGCGAACGATGCGCGTCGCCCGCAAATCGCTTCCCGCCCATAAGGGCACCAGGAGAGCCTGAACAATGAACCAGACCGAAAAACTTCGCAGCCTGCTGCGGGGGCCGAGGATTTTGGCCGCGCCCGGCGCACCCGACAGCCTCAGCGCCCGGCTCGTCGAGCAGGCGGGCTTCGAGGCCGTCTACATGACCGGCTTCGGCGCAACCGCCACACGGCTCGGCACGCCCGACATCGGGCTGCTGACGCAGACCGAGATGACGGAGCATGCGCGCAACATGACGCGCGCCGTTTCGATACCCGTCATCGCCGACGCCGATACCGGCTATGGCGGCCCGTCCAACATTCACCGCACGGTGCGCGAATATATCCAGGCCGGCGTCGCGGCGATCCACCTCGAGGACCAGGTGGCGCCGAAAAGATGCGGCCAGATGGCCGGTATCAGGCTGATGGATCGCGACGAGGCGGCGTTTCGTCTGAAGGCGGCGCTCGAAGCACGCGGCAACGACGATCTCGTCATCATCGGCCGAACCGATGCGCTGCCGGCCAAGGGAGCCCAGGAGGCCATCGATAGGGCGAAGCTCTATCAGGATGCCGGCGTCGATCTCGTCTTCGTCGACGGCATCAAGAAGATTTCCGAGATCGAGGCCGTCGCCAGGGCAGTGTCCGGGCCGAAGGTGGTGTCAATCGTCGACGGCAACGAGACGGTGGCGCTGAAGGCCTCCGATCTCGAGGAAATGGGTTTCACGGTCGTGTTTTACGCACTGACCGCGCTGTTGAGCGCGACTCGCGCGGTCGCCAACGCACTCGCCCATCTGCGCGACGCCGGCACGCCGGAAGGCGGACCGGCGCAACACAGTTACGCCGATTTCTGCGACATCGTCGATCTGCGCTTCCATCAGGACCTCGACGAAAGGTTCGGCCGGTGAAGGACGCCGTCGTCCTGATAACCGGTGGTGCCGCCGGCATCGGCCGGGCCATCGCCGACGCGGCGGTGGCCGGCGGCGCACGCGCGGTTCTCTGGGACGTGGATGCGGCCCGGCTCGAGGCCGCGCAGGAAGCGCTCGGCGACAAGGCACTGACGGCCAACGTCGACGTTTCCGATCCTGCTTGCGTCGAGAGCGCGGCGGCCGGGCTCTCCGGCGCCGGCTGGAAGCCGACGCATCTCGTCAACAATGCCGGCATCATCGGCCGACGCATGACGCTCGACGCAATAGATCCGGCGGAGGTCGACCGCGTGCTGGCGATCAATGTCCGCAGCGCCTTCGTCGTCACCGGCGCCTTCCTCAACCGGCGCGCCGATCATCCGAAGGCGGCGATCGTCAATCTCTCGTCGATCGCCGCGAGCAATGGCGGCGCGGCCGGCAACGCCGCATACGCCGCCAGCAAGGGCGCGCTGCAGTCGCTGACGCTTGCCATGGCGCGCGAGCTTGCACCCGGCATCCGCGTCAACGCCCTGGCGCCCGGCATCATCGATACGGACATCCAGAAAGACGTCTTCGCCGACCGCTCCGAGATGGAGGAACGCGCGACGACCATACCCCTTCACCGCCTCGGAACCGCCGGCGAGGTCGCGGAAGCCGCCGTCTGGCTCTTGTTTTCCGCGCCTTACACGACCGGGGAAGTGATCACCATTTCGGGAGGAAGGAAATGATCGACAGGGCAATAGACCTGTTCTTCAAGTTTCTCGAGCTGCTGCTCGTTCTGCTCTTGGCCGGCATGACGGTGATGGTATTCGCCAATGTCGTGCTGCGCTACGCATTCAGTTCCGGCCTCGACATCTCGGAGGAACTGTCACGGTTCTTCTTCATCTGGCTCATTTTCCTGGGCGCGATCGTCGCGATGCGGCATCACCAGCATATGGGCTTCGACCTTGTCGTCGCCTCGGCCGGGCCGGCCATGCGCCGCGTCCTGCTCTTCGTCGCCAATGGTCTGATCCTCTATGCTTGCTGGCTGCTGTTTTCCGGCGCCTGGCGGCAATCGGGCATCACGGCCACCGACCATGCGCCCGTCACCGGCATCTCGATGATCTGGGTGTTCGGCATCGTCATCCCGACCGCCATCTGCATCGGCATCATCAGCCTTTACCGCATGATCGGCGCGCTTCGCGGCACCTACGACCCCTATAAAACCCCTCGCCCCGTAGAGGTGGAGCTCACCGCATGACCCTCGCAATCTTCATCGCGACCCTCGGGGGCGCGCTGGTCGTCGGCGTGCCGGTCGCCTTCGCGCTCATTCTCTGCGCCCTCACCATGGGCCTCTATCTCGACATGTTCGACCCGCAGATCATCGCGCAGCGCATGGTCGTCGGCGCCAACAGCTTTCCGCTTCTGGCGATTCCGTTCTTCCTTCTCGCCGGCGAGCTGATGAATGCCGGCGGCATGTCGAAGCGCATCATCGCCTTCGCCACGGCATTCCTCGGTCACCGGCAGGGTGGCCTTGGCTTCGTCGCGATCCTCGCGGCCGTCATCATGGCCAGTCTTTCCGGCTCGGCGGCAGCCGACACGGCGGCCCTCATCGCCATGCTCCTGCCGATGATGCGCGCCGCCGGCTACGAGGAAGGCCGCTCGGTCGGCCTGATGGCGACGGGCGGAACCATCGCGCCCATCATGCCGCCGTCGATCGCCTACATCATCTTCGGCGTCGCAACGAACATCTCGATCACCCAGCTCTTCCTCGCCGGCATCGTGCCCGGCCTGATGATGGGCATTGGGCTTGCCGTCGCCTGGGCGATCGTGTCGCGCCGCGACAATGTCCAGACGATGGAGCGGCAGGGCTGGAAGGCGCGCCTCGACGCCACCGCCAAGGCCGGCTGGTCGCTCGGCATGCCGGTCATCATCCTGGGCGGCATCCGCTTCGGCATCGTGACGCCGACGGAAGCCGCCGTGGTCGCCGCCGTCTATGCCATCTTCGTCGGCACCGTCATCCACCGCGAGCTGAAATTCCACCACATGTTCGACGTCCTGCGTAACGCGGCGGTCACGACGGCGGTGGTGATGATGCTGGCCGCCGCCGCGCTGACGACCGCCTGGTTCATCTCGATCGCCGATCTCTCCGGCGTCGTCATGGATATGGTCGAGCCGATCGCGGAGAACCCGACGATGCTTCTCATCGTCATCATGTTGATCATCCTGGTGATCGGCATGGCGCTCGACATGGGGCCGACGATCCTGATCCTGGCGCCGGTGCTGCTTCCCGTCGTCACGGCGGCAGGCATCGACCCGGTCTATTTCGGCGTCCTCTTCGTCATCAACACGGCGATCGGCCTCGTCACGCCGCCGGTCGGCATCGTGATGAGCGTTGCGAGCGGAGTGGCGCGATTGCCGCTGCACACGGTCATCAAGGGATCCCTTCCCTTCATCGCCGCGCAGATCGTCGTCTTGTTCCTGCTCGTCCTGTTCCCGCAACTCGTTCTGGTCCCGCTGGAATTCCTGCGCTGAGCCGAAAGGGGCGCGGCACTACGTCCCCGTACAAACCTGTCTTTTGGAGGAAACGGAATGAAACTGAAAATCTTCACCGCTGCCTTGATGGCTGCTTCCATGTTCGCCGGAACCGCGTCGGCCGAGTTCAACAGCCGCACGATCAAGGTGTCGAACGGCGCCTCGAAGGACCATCCCGTCTCGGCGGGCGTCGACGCGATGTCGGCATGTCTGGAGGAAGGCTCGGGCGGCAAGATCAAGCTGCGCGGCTTCTATTCCGGGGCGCTGGGCGACGATCTCGACGCCACGCAGTCGACCCGCTCCGGCTCGATCGAGATGGTCGTCGCGGGTTCGGACGCACTGGGCGGCATCGAACCCGGCATGAACGTCTTCGGGCTGCCGTTCCTGTTCGGCTCGGACGAGGAGGCCGATGCGGTGCTCACCGGCCCCTACTATGATTATCTCGCCGAAAAGATGCCGGCGCACGGACTGGTTCTGCTTTCCTTCTGGGAGAACGGCTTCCGCAACGCGACGAACTCGAGGCATCCGGTCGAGAAGATGGAGGATTTCAAGGGCCTCAACTTCCGCGTGATGCAGAACAACATCTTCCTCGAGACGTTCCGACGCCTCGGCGCCAATCCGGTTCCGATGGCGTTCGGCGAGGTGTTCACCGCCCTTGAAACAGGCGCGGTCGACGGTCAGGAGAACCCGCTGACGCTGATCGAGGCCTCGAAATTCTACGAGGTCCAGAAGTATCTGACGCTGACACGCCACGCCTATTCGCCGACACCGGTGATGTTCTCGAAGAAGGTCTGGGACAGCTACACGCCGCAGGAGCAGGAGCTTCTGCAGAAATGCGCCGGCGAGGGCCGCACCGCGCAGCTCGCCCGCAGCCGCGAGGCGACCGGCGAGGCCCTTGCTGTCCTGAAGGAGCACGGCATGGAGGTCGGCGAGCTTTCCGAAGAGGAAATGGCGCGCCTGCGCGAAGCCGTGATGCCCGTCTACGAAGCCAACGCGGCGACGATCGGCAAGGAGGCGCTGGAGATCGTCCAGGGTCAACTCGCCGAAATGCGCGGTCAGTAAGCCCGAACAAGCCTCCCAAGGCTCCCGGCGGCACCACGTTGCCGCCGGGAAAATCTTCTCGACAAAGGACAAGAAATGACCGTCGCCTCTTCCCGTGCGAGCGCCTGTATCGAGGCGCTCACAGGATTGTTCGATAAAAACGCACTTCTGACGGGAGACGACATCCCGGCCCGTAACCGGGCCGACACGAGCTTCCTGCCGCCGGTGACACCGCTTGCCGTGTTTCGTCCCGGAACGCCCGGAGAAGTCGCGGCCGCCTTGAGGATATGCGCCGAGTACGGCGTTCCGGTCGTTCCGCAGGGCGGATTGACGGGGCTGGCAGGCGGCGCTCACCCGATCGCCGATGCGATCGCGCTGTCGCTCGAGCGCCTGCAGGGAATCGAGGAAATCGACCCGGCTGCGGCCACGATGACGGTCAGGGCCGGCACGCCGCTCGAAGTGATCCAGAAAGCCGCTGACGAGGCCGGCTTCTTCATCCCGCTCGATCTCGGCGCCCGCGGAAGCTGCGCGATCGGCGGCAATCTCGGCACCAATGCGGGCGGCAACCGGGTCATCCGCTACGGCATGGCGCGCGAAATGGTCCTCGGCATCGAGGTGGCGCTGGCCGACGGCACGCTCATCACCAGCCTCAACAAGATGATCAAGAACAATGCCGGCTACGATCTCAAGCAGCTCTTCATCGGCTCGGAAGGCACGCTCGGCGTCATCACGCGCGCCGTGTTGCGCCTGCAGCCGCAGCCCGGCTGCACCATGGCGGCGCTTTGCGGCGTCGACGATTACGAGAGCGTGGTCAAACTGCTTGGCGGCGCGCGAAAGGGCCTTGGCCCGCTCCTTTCGGCTTTCGAGGTCATGTGGCCGGACTACTGGCACGCCGCCACCGAGCGTGTGCAGGGCATCCGCAAGCCGATCGAGGGCAAGCACGCTTTCTACGTGCTGATCGAGGCGCAGGGACTCGACGAGGCCGTCGACGGCGAGCGCTTCAACCGCTGGATGGAAGCGCAGTTCGAGGCGGGACTGATCGCCGACGCGGCGATCGCCCAGAGCAGGGCCGACATACTGGCCTTCTGGCGCACCCGGGACGCAGCCGGCGAGTTCCAGACCGTGCTCGGGCCGCATTGTGCCTTCGACATCGGCCTGCCGGTCGCCGAGATGGACAGGTTCGCCGGCACCTGCCGCAAGCGGCTGGAGAACGAAGTCGCCGGGTGCCATTCGGTCTATTACGGCCATATCGGCGACGGAAACCTCCATATCGTGGCGCTTGTGGAAGGTGCCGCCGAGCAGCCTTCGAAGGAGATCAATCGCATCGTCTACGAGACGGTTCGCGGCTTCGGCGGCACGGTCTCGGCCGAGCACGGCATCGGCACGGTCAAGAAACCCTATCTGCCCTTCACGCGCAGCGCCGAGGAGCTCGCGCTGATGGCGCGCATCAAATTCGCGCTCGATCCGAAGGGCATTCTCAATCCGGGCAAGGTGATCGACCTGCCCAAGACGGAGACTTTCGCATGAACCGACTGAAAGAACGCCTCCAGGCCGGCGAGATCGTCACCGCCGCCTGGTCGGAGATGGGAAGTCCGGACAATGCCGAAGCCATGGCGATGAACGGCTGGCCGACGATCGTCATCGACGGCGAGCACGGCGTCGGCGGCATCGAGCAGGCCGTCCACGTCGCCCGCGCCGTGGAGGCTGCGGGCGGTGACGTGGTGATGCGCGTGCCGGACGGATCGGAGACGACGCTGAAGCGTGTGCTCGACCGCGGCATCAGATCGATCATCGTGCCGCAGGTGAACACCGCCGCACAGGCGAAGTCGATCGCGGATTTCTGCCGGTATCCAGGTCGCGGGCGCAGGGGCTACGCAGCTCCGATCCTGCGCGCCTCGCGCTATGGCGCGCGGCCGGACTATGCCGCCCGCGCCCACGAGGAGCTGCTGCTCATGGTGCAGATCGAGCACGTCGAGGCGGTCGAGAACCTGAAGGAGATCGCGGCGGTTCCCGGCATCGACATGCTGTTCGTCGGGCCGAACGATCTTGCCGCCTCCATCGATCATATGGAGCGCATGGAGGAACCCGCACCGCAGGAACTTCTGAAGCGGATCGAGAAAGGCGCGGCGGAAGCTGGAAAGCCGCTCGGAACCATAGTCGGCGCCGGCCGCGGCATGAGCGACCTTGCGCGGCTCGGCTATCGCTTCATCATCGGGCCGAACGACGTGTCGCTGTTGGTCAATTCAGCCCGCGCGGCAGCCGCCGAGCGAGACAGGATGTTGAGCGAATTCGCCGGCAGGACGGAAACGTCGACGTCGAACGGCGCTCCTACCTCCAACTATTGACCAAGGGCGACCGCGGCGCGTTCAAATAGGCGCGTCGCGCTGCGCCTATTTGAAGATCAGCGGCGTCGGATCCGGGAAGAGATCCGTCCAGATGGAAAGGAAGGCGCCCTCGCCCACGCCCGGCATCATTCCGAAATCCGGATATTTCTCCGCGCTGAGCTGGAAATGCAGGTGCGGCAGCCACCAGCCGTTCTCCTCGAAATCGCCCATGTCGCAGAAGGTCGTTCCAGCGGCGATGCGATCTCCCGGTTTCCAGGCCCGCGCCGAGGCATGGCTGAGATGGCCCCACAGCGACCAGAACTTCCGTCCCTCCGCGAATTCATGCTCGAGGACGAGAACGCCGCCATAGTCGAGCCGCGCATCGATGATCCGCGCGTCGACCACCTCGCCGTCCATCGGCAGGACAAGCGCGGTCCCCGCGTCGCAGAAGAGATCGATGCCGAGATGATGGTCGCGGCGTACCGAGGGATCGAACACGGAGACATAGGCATCGGTGCTATAGACCGTACGGTATTCGTGCCAGGTTCCGATGCCGAGCCGCGCCCCTTCGGCGGCCATCAGCGCGTCGTATTTCGTCTGCGCGGTCTCGCGGTCCTGCATCGCCGAAGCGGCCGCGATTTCCGCCGCCGCACCGCCGAGCTCGAGGATCGTCGTCGGGATGTCCCTGACGGAAGGCTTCAATATGCCATGCCAGCTTCCCGCGTTTGCCGCGATCCATTCGCGCAGCGCCCGACCGCCCGGCACCGGTTCGAGGCCCGCGCCCTTGCGCAGAAGCGCCCTCGCGACGACCGGATCCATGCGGCCTACCCGGCTCTCGGCCGCCGTGCCTCTGGCGATATCCGCAAGCCGCGCCAGCACCGCATCGGGACGGGCGGACAGGTCAAGCTCGCCGGCCGCATGCGGCCCGAGGGCTTCGAGCGAAAAAACAGGATTGCTCAAAAGAGCAGAAGCGGTCTGCGTCATTTTGTTCCTCGTCATGGCTGACCCGCTGGCCGGTCGCGGCCCCGCGCGGCCATCGCGCGAGGCGCAACCGACCGCTATTCGGCGTTCTTCGTCACGGCCCAGAAGCGGTGCGAGCCGCCGAGCCAACCCGAATAGCCCTTCACCGACGGAGCAAGCGCGGTGACGCTCGGAAGATTGAACAGGCCGAGGATCGGCACCTGCTGCCCCATCTCCTCGTTGAGCTCGGTGAACACCGTCTTGCGGTCTGCCGGCTCACGCAGGCCGACGACCTTCTCCAGCAATTCCTCGGCCTTGTCGTCGTCCCACATGCGTGTCGGCTCGGCGGACTTGTCGCCGATCAGCGATTGAAAGCTCAGGAGCGGGTCGAGACGCGCGGAATAGGCGAAGATGGAAAGCTCGTACTTGCCGGCGCGATAATCCTCGAGCTGCGTCGCCCAGTCGCGCACGTCGAGCTTGGCGTTGATCCCGGCCGAGGCGAGCATCGCCTGGACGATGGTGGCGACCTGGACGCGGTTCTGCCGGTTGGCGACGAGTATGGCGATGGGCTTGCCGTCATAGCCCGCCTCGGCCGCCAATGCCTTGGCCTTTTCAACGTCGTAGCTCGGCCATGCCGCGGCCGAATTGTCGTAGTAGTAGGTTCCCTCGGCGAGCACCGAGGGGTTCGGGCGATAGAAGTCGCCGCCGAGCGCCTCGGAAAGCTGCGTGAGGTCTATCGCATGGGCGATCGCCTGGCGCATGCGGACATCCTCGAGCGCCGGAGCTTCGGTCTGGATCAGCAGCGTCATCCATGCCGGGGTGGGCTGGATGTCGACCGTGATGTTCCTCGCTCGAAGCGTCTCCACCAGCGTCGGCTCGACCTCGTCGATGACGTCGATCTCACCGGACTGAAGTCCGTTCGACCGTGTGCTCGGGTCCGGCACCGTCATGAAGCGGATGTGCTCCACGCTCGGCGCCTTGTTGCCGACATTCCCGTCCGGCTTGCCAGGCAGCGCCGCGTACTCGTCGAATTTGGAAAGATCGAGATAACGGCCACTCTCCATCCGGTCGAACCGGTAGGGGCCGGTGCCGACCGGTTTGACGAAGGTGCCGCCGGCATCGACCGATGACGGACTGAGGATCCACGGCGTGCATTGAACCGTCGCCATGGTAATCGGGAAGTTGGGCGCCGGCTCGGCGAATGTGAAGCGAACGAGCGTGTCGTCGGCCGCTTCGACCTTTTCGAGCTTGGGGCCGATACCGCCATTGTAGCGGGCGGCGCACTGAAAGGCGGTCGCCGGATCGAGATAGCGCTCGAAATTCCAGACGACGTCCTGCGCGGTCAGCGTCTTGCCGTCGTGAAAGGTCACGCCGTCGCGCAGGCGGAACTCGTAGATCTTGCTGTCGTCGCTGACGGTCCAGCCCTCGGCCAGCATGGGCTTGACTGTGAGATCGTCGGCAAAGCCGACGAGGCCTTCAACCACGTGCAGAAGCACGATGTCTGAGTTGGCGTCGCGGTTGACGCCCGGATTGGTGCTTCCGATGTCGGCGTGAATTGCGACGCGCAGCGTGCCGGCATCCTGGGCGAGGCCGGGAGCGGAAAAGATCGACAGGCCTCCGGCAAGCGAGGCCACGAAGGAAAATGCGGGATATTTCATGCGCAGGCTCCTTTTACGAATGGAAGGCATCGCTCAGCGCGATGCGGTGACGATGGCGGTGAAGAAATCCTCCGCCGCGCCGACCATCTCGAACGGAGAATGGGCGATGCCCGGAACGATGTCGCGACGAACCGAAATGCCGTTGGCCTCGAAGGAGCCCGCCAAGGCCGCGATGCGCTCCAGGCGGTTGACGCCCTGCAGCTCGGCGCCCTCCATCCACAGCCTGCTCTCGCGCGGAATGGTGATCTCCCAGGTGGCATCGTCGGCGCTGCCGATCAGCGTCTGGACCTTGACCCGGCGCATCGCCTCCAGGTCGATCCCGATGCCGAAGCGGGCCTTCAGGTCGCGCACGCCTACCCACCAGTCGTAGTCGCGATCGAGCAGGGTCACCACGCCCGGCGCACCGATGGAAACGGCGCGCAGGCGTTGCGGGTGCAACATGAAGAAGCGCTGGCAGAACTGGCCGCCGCCCGAATAGCCGTACATGAGGAAGCCGCCCGGCCGGATGCGATACTTGGCCAGCACCTCGTCGACCATGGAAAGCAGGATCAGGTCGTAGCGGATGCCGTGGAATTCGATGCGCTTGTAATTCGCAAGCTCGCCCGGCTCGATGATGCCGACGGGAAACAGCGGGGCGAGGATGATGCATCCGTGCTTCTCGGCGAAGGCCGCGAATCTGTCCCGATACTGCGCGGCCGTTCGCCCAGTGCCATGAACGATGACCGCCAGGTCGTACTCCCGGTCCTCAGTTTCGCTATAATCTTCAGGGACATAGAGGCAATAACTGAAACGTTGATCGAACTGACTGGCGAAGAACGGAGTCGCACCGAAATCGTAATAGCTGAGCCTGATGCCATGGCCGTGGCGTTTCGGCGGGGACGGCGTTGCGATTGCGTCAGACATTATCCCTCTCCTCTAGTCGGCGAATGCTTTTGCGCCCTGTCCCAACTCGGTGCGCCATCTCAGCTCGACTCCGCCGGCCGGCGTCGTGTCGAGCACGGGGATCGCGCTCAGGAGCCTGCGCGTGTAGTCGTGGCGGGGCCGATCGAGTATCTCGTCACGCGAGCCCTCTTCGACGATCCTGCCCTCGTGCATGACGACGACGCGGTCGGCGATCTGCTCGACCACCGACAAGTCGTGCGTGATGAACAGGCAGGCGAAGCCGAATTGCGACTGCAAATCCGCAAGCAGCTTCAGGATTTGCGCGCGCACGGTGACGTCGAGGGCCGAAACCGCCTCGTCCGCGATCACGAATGAGGGGCGCCTGATCAGCGCGCGGGCGATCGCGACGCGCTGGCGCTGGCCGCCGGACAGCTCGTGCGGAAAGCGCGAGGCGAAGGATGCATTCAGGGCCACGCTCTCGAGCGCTTTCTCCACGCGCGCGGCATGTTCCGACGAAGGGACGTCGTGCAATGCCTGCAGGCCCTCAGCGATCAGCGCGCCGACCTTCATGCGCGGATCCAGCGAGGAGAACGGATCCTGGAAGACCATCTGGCAGTTGCGCCGATAGTCGTCATATCCGGCCGAGCCCGGCCGGATGCCGTGACCGTTGAAAAGCACATGTCCGCCCTGATGGCCGGTGAGACCGGCGATGACCCTTGCCAGCGTCGTCTTGCCGGAGCCCGAGCCGCCCACCACCGCCAGCACCTCTCCCGGACGGATATCGAGACTGACGTCGCGGACCGCATGCTTGACACCACCGCGGCCAAACAGCCCCGAGCGGGCGGCGAAGTCGACCTTCAGCTTCTCGACGGAGACGATCGGCCTCGTCTCCGGCAGCGCGCGCGCCGATGCGCGCATGGGCAGCGATGCGAGCAATTTTCTGGTATAGTCGTGCTTCGGGGCGCCGAGCAGTTCGGCGGTCTCGCCCATTTCCACGATCTCGCCGGTCTGCATGACGACGATCCTGCTGCAATAACGCGCGACCATGGGCAGGTCGTGGCTGATCAGGATGACGGCGGTGCCGAATTCGCGGGTGAGATCGACCAGCAAGTCCATCACGTCGCGCTGGGTGACGGCATCGAGCGCGGTCGTGGGCTCGTCGGCGACCAGCAGGGCCGGTCGCATCAGCATGGCGCTGGCGATCATGATACGCTGACGCATTCCACCGGAGAATTCGTGCGGATAGGCTGCGAGTGCGCGTTCGCCGTCGGCGATGCCGACCCGACGCAGCATGTCGAGCATGCGCGCCTTCCGCTCCTTGCGTCCTATGTTGCCATGAAGCTCCAGGCCTTCCTCGAGCTGGCGCCCGATCCTCATGGCCGGATTGAGCGACGTCATCGGCTCCTGGAACACCATGGTGACGCCGGCGCCGCGCAGCGCCCGCATTTCCGGCTCGCTCATGCCGCTATAGGCCGCTCCCTTGAAGTAGATCTCGCCTGCGGTCATGCTGATCGGCGCCGGAGAGAGGCCCAGAACGGCGCGCCCGAGCATGGTCTTGCCCGAACCGGATTCACCGACGATGCCGACGATCTCGCCGGGCGCGATCGCGAGATTGGCGCCCTTCACGATCTTCGGACCCGTCCGCCCGATTCCCAGGGTCACATCGCGGATTTCGAGAAGCGGGTTGCTCATCCGACGCGTCTCCGCATGCGGGGATCGAGCCGGTCGCGCAGCGCGTCGCCGAGAAGATTGATGCCGAGCAGAGCGAGCGAGATCGTCAGGCCGGGGAAGATCACCAGCCAGACGGCCTGATCGAGAAAGGACCTGCTTCCCGCCAGCATGTTGCCCCAGGTCGGCATCGGCGGCGCGACCCCCAGCCCGAGAAAGCTCAACGCGCTTTCGGCGAGCAGCGTCCAGCCGCACATGGACGTCGCCAACACCGTCAACGGCGCGATGCAGTTGGGCAGTATGTGCCGGCGCATGGTGAAGGAAAGCGAGTTTCCCATCACGTAGGATGCCTCGACGAATTCGCGCTCCCTCAGGCTGAGCACCGTGCCGCGCACGACACGCACCACCGACGACATGTAGACGAGCCCCAGCGACAGGATGATGCCGTTCTCGTTGGCACCGAGGACCGCCAGCAATCCGAGCGCGAAGAGCAGGCCGGGGAATGCCAGCAAGGCATCGTTCAGCGACATGATGATGCGGTCGGGCCAGCCGCGCAGGAAACCGCTGACGATGCCGATGATCGTGCCGGACGAGATCGCCAGGATCACGGTCAGGATGGAGATCTTCACGCTCGCCGAGGCGCCGAGCATCAGCCTGGAGAGCTGGTCGCGACCGAATTCGTCGGTGCCGAGCCAGTAACTCCAGCTCGGCGGCGCCAACCGCGACGCGAAATTCATCGCCAACGGATCGTAGGGCGTCCAGAAAGCGCCGAGGAGAGCCATCGCTCCCACGAGCCCGGTGAGCGCGAGCCCGATGACGAGATTTGGAGCAACAGGCCTCATTGCGCCGTCACCCGCGGATCGAAGATCGGGTAGAGCAGATCCACCATCAGGTTCACCAGCACGTAGATGCCGGCGATGAAGAGCAGGCAGCCCTGGATGACGGGATAGTCGCGCGCGAAGATCGAATCGACCAGCAGACGCCCGAGACCGGGTATGGTGAATACCGTCTCGATGATGGCGACGCCGGCAAGCAGATTGCCGAGGATCAGCCCCAGCAGCGTCCAGGTCGGGCCGAAGGCGTTGCGGAACGCATGGCGCCACATCACCGCGCGCTCCGGCAGGCCCTTTGCGCGCGCATGGGTGATGTAGTCGAGGCCGAGCACCTCCAGCGTCGAGGCGCGCGCCATGCGCAGGATCACGCCGACCTCGTGCAGAAACAGCGTGAAGATCGGCAGGATCAGATAGAAAGCCGCGCCCTTGAAGCTCTCCGAGAAGCTGACATAGCCGACGATGGGCAGCCAGCCGAGCTTGAGGCCGAACAGGAGCAGGAGCAACATGCCCATCCAGAAGGTCGGTACGGACATCAAGAGTGTCGCCGAAGTGACGAGGGCGATGTCGCCGAGCTTGTTCTGCCGCCATGCGGCAAACATGCCCATAGGCACGGCAACGAGGGTGGAGAGGATAACGGCCGGCACCACCACCTGGACGCTGATCAGGAAGCGGCCGATGATCGTCGGCAGCACGGGGTTGCCGGTCGCGATCGAGGTGCCCATGTCCCCTTGCAGCAGAAGCCCGGCCCAGATGAGGAACTGCTGCGGCAGGCTCTTGTCGATGCCGAGCCGTTCGCGCAGTGCGGCAAGCGCGGCCGCATCGCCAGCATCGCCCAGCATCAGGGATGCCGGGTCGCCGGGGATAACCCGAACCAGGATGAAGACGGTGACGCCGACCATGATCAACGTCGGTATCGCCATTGCCATCCGGGTTAGGGCGAAACGCAGCATCGTCAGTCTCCGACCTGGCGGGATGTGGCCCTCGCCCCCGCATCCGCCGGCAGCGCTTTCGCGTCATCCAGCACATAGGTCAGGAATTCGCGATTGAGCGCCGGAAGGGCCGCCACCTCCATGAAGCCTTCCGATGCATCGATGACGATCATGGCCACGGTGGTGGAGATGTTGCTGGTCTCGTTCTCTCGGGGAGGACGGCAGACCGAATAGGGAGTGAGAAAATCGTCGAAGAACGCGGCTTTCAGGTCGGCGCGCGCCAGCGCCTCGCCGCCAGCCTCGAGCAGGCGCCGCACGCGCCAGTCGCGATAGTAGCTTTCGGGTACCCACGGAATGCCGGTGTCGCGCAGCTTGGCAAGCGCCACGGGACTGACCCAGTGATTGGCATGAACGAGCAGGCCGTTTTCAGGAAAGATCGGAAAGGCTTCATCCGGCGCGCATTCGAAATCGATGCCGAAGCCCGCGGACGTCGCGATCATGATGTTGTTGGAGCAGGATTTCGGCGTCGTCGCCACCGCCTTGATCGCGCGCGCGAAATGCTCGTTCTGCAGCACCTTGCGGCGGATTGCGCCGAGCGGCACCCCCTGCTGCGTGAAATCGCGCTCGCATTCGAGATAATTTGCGGTGATCGACGTGCCGGATGCGTTGAAGCCGCTTCTCGCAAGCCCTCCTGCCTCGACGAAAGTCACGAAATCGGGGCCGTGCTCCTGCCTGACCCTCAGCACGATGCCAGTCTCGGCGCATTCGTAGCGCCAGTCCCAGTTCTGCCCGTGGATCAGGCGCCCGGTTGCGCTGCGCTCGGGCATGATGAGCGCGCAGGTGCATCCGTCGTCGGGCTCTTCCGGTTCCGGCTTGTCCAGCTCGGCCCGCGCCGCCGCGACGATCTCGGTGCGCGCATTGATCATTACGATGTCCTCGAAGGCGGCGCCCGAGCCCTCGGCGATGCCCTGCATCTCCTCGACATAGGTTTCGTCGAACTCGCCGATGCGGTCGGCATAACCGTGGATCAGCGCGAGCTTGCGTTCGGCGGGCAGTCCGAGCTGGTCGAGCGAGCCGGCGTAGAACTCCGCGCTGCGCCTGATGCGCCCGGAAAGAAGCACGCCGTACTGGCGGCCGCGCTCATAGGCCGATCCTGTAACCGTAATGAAGGGAAATGGCTCGACGGGCATCGGTGCTCCACGGAACAACAAAGGCAATTTGTTCGTTCTTTATTTGCACACAAAACATATGTCTAGCCGGATAGGAAAAATTTTTGGCTTATCCATCTTTATTGTGCATTTGAATAAGCACAGCTCATTCGCTATCTTGAACACGCTTCGACAAAGACCCGGCCGCCATAAGCGACTGAATCCAGAGGTTCAATGACAGTTTCATCAGACGTTTCGGAACAGCTTGCGTCCCTCAGCGGCCTTCAGTCCGAAATCGCCAGGAAGGTCCTCGGCCTCATCGGTCAGGGCCGCTGGGCGCCGAAGGAGAAGGTCTCGGATTCCGCCCTCGCCCGGGAGTTCGGCGTATCGCGAACCCCCGTCCGGCAAGTGCTCCAGGTGCTGACATCGCAGGGATTGCTCGAACAGACGGAAACGCGCGGCTTCCAGCTGGCGCGCATCCTGGACGACGGGGAGAGTATCGGGAAAATCGTGCCTCCGTCCGAAAGCGAGAGCCTCTACAACCGTCTGATGAGCGCGCGTGCCGCCGGCAAAATCCCGGAAGAGGTATCTGAAACGGAGCTGGTCGAGGAATTCGCCACCACGCGCGGCGCAATCAGGCGGGTGCTGATCCGCATGTCGGACGAGGGTCTCGCAAGCCGTCGCGCCGGCCATGGCTGGCGGTTCGCCGAATGCCTCGTCAGCAAGGAGGCGGTTGACGAAAGCTATCAGTTCCGTCTGATCATCGAATGCGGCGCGCTGCTGGTGCCGGATTATAAGCCCGACAGCGGCCAGATAAAATCGCTCGAACGCGATCAGCGCGGCATTCTGGAACGCCCCTTCCGCGCCATCAGCCGTACCGACTGGTTCAGCGTCAATGCCAATTTCCACGAGACGATCGTCTCATGGTCGGGCAATCGCTTCCTCGTGCAGAGCCTGCAGCGCCAGAACAGCCTGCGCAGGATGACGGAGCTGACCGACTTTTCACGTCTCAGCAAGACGCGGCTCAACGAGGCCTGCAAGGACCATCTCGGCATATTGGAGGCGATCGCGGGAGGCGATTACAAATTCGCAGCCGCGCTCCTGCATCGCCACATCACGCGCGCCAGCCAGGACGAGCCGGACAGCTGAAGCCACGGCTCATTTCTGGCCGCAAAGCGGCATTCACCCTGGCGTAGGACATGGCTCTCGTCCACCGACGCGTGGTGGATGAAGGCCGCTGGCAGCCGACCATGGTCAAAGCCGCAGCCCTAGCCTGAATGAGCGGACGTCTTTCCCGCCCTTCCAGCAATCCTGTGGCAGACCGTGGCTGCGCCCCCCGGGCCTTTTTCAAGCCTCAACAGGTAGCGAGGCCGAGATGTCGTCGGAAGCGGTTCTTCACTTCGACCGCATCGCGTGGCGGCAAGGAACGCGGAAGGTTCTCTGCCGAGATCTTGAGCACGAAGAGCCGCGGCCCCTCGGCGGACTCGCGCAACCGCCCGCATAACGAATCCACCTCGTCCAGCGTGCGCAGCTCGGCGGCTTCGGCGAAACCGCAGGATGACGCCACCTTGTCGAAGGCTATGCCACGGCCGGTGTGGCTTGCCTGCATCCCCGTCTCGCCGAAATGCTGGTTGTCGAGCACGATCACGTCGAGGTTCCTTGGCCGGGCGACCGAAATCGTCGCCAACGCCCCGAAGGCCATCAATTGCTCGCCGTCACCGGTTATGACCATCACCTGCCTGCCCGGCTGCGCCTGGGCAAGGCCGAGCCCGACGAGCGCGGCACCGCCCATCGCGCCCCAGAGGTAGTAGTTGTCGTCACGATCACCGGCCGCGTGGACATCGTAGCTCGGCGAGCCGAGGCCGGTGACCACGAGCGCATCACCGCGTGCGTCGAGAAGCTTTTTGACCGCGGCGCGGCGGTCCATCGTCGATGACGTCATGAGGCTCACCACTTCTTCCTGCCCAGAAGGCGCTGCCCGATCAGCACGGCGATCTGCTGGTCGGCGTCGAAAGCCATCGTCGCCGCCTGCGCCACGGTTTCGACGAGGTCGGGTCCGCTCTCCGCACGCAGCACGGTGACGCCGATCGCCTTCAACGCCGATTCGGTCGCCTGGCCCATCGGCACCTGCCACGGGTTGAACTCGGCCCATTCGCCGCGCATCGTGACGAGCACCAGAAGCGGGATGCGCGCGTGCACCGGCAGCGAGAGCATGTTGATGCAATTGCCCACGCCGGAAGATTGCATCAGCACCACGCCACGCTTTCCGCCAAGCCAGGCGCCCGCGGCGATCGCGATGCCTTCCTCTTCGGTGGTCAGCACATTGGTGACGACGTCCGGGTCGGCGCTAAACAGCCTGATCAGCGTCGAGTGACCGGCATCCGGCACGTAGGACATCTGGCTGATGCCTGCGGATTTGAGCGTCTCGTAAAGCTCGATCGGCCACTCGGTGGCCAAATCACGATCCTCGGAAATGACTTCAGCGGCACTCACGGCTCGCCTCCTTGCAGGTTCGTCGGCACTTCCGCCTCTATGCCTTGCCGAACACGACTACACATCGACCCTTTTTCACGATCAGATATACCGATATTCTATAGCAATGGACATTTCCCAGCTTCGCACCCTCATCCACGTGGCCGAGCTCGGCAGCCTGTCGAAGGCCGCGGACCGTTTGCATATCGCCCAGCCAGCGCTCAGCAGGCAGATTCGGCTGCTCGAAGAGGAGCTTGGCGCGCGCCTCTTCGACCGACATGGCCGCGGAATGATCATCACGAACAAGGGCGAGGACGTGCTGCGCCACGCCTTGCGGGTCATGGCGGAGCTCGAAGAGATGCGCGCGGCGGTGGCGGACGAGAACGCGCCGCTACGAGGCCATGTCTCGATCGGACTGCCTCCCACCGCCAGTGACATCCTGTCGGAACCGCTGGTCTCCGCCTTCCGCGACACGCATCCGGAAGCCACCCTGCGGATCGTCAGCGCCTATTCAGGCTACCTGTTCGATTGGCTGCACCGTGGAGAGGTCGACGCAGCGATCCTTTACGATCCAAAATCGGCGCGGACGCTGCGTGTCCAGCCGCTTCTCGAGGAAGCGCTCTTTTTGATCGGCCCTCCGCAATCCGCTCTTTCGCCGGATCAGCCCGTGGAGTTCGCCGATCTGGAGAACCTGCGTCTCCTGTTGCCGAGCAACAGTCATGGCTTGCGCATCATCGTCAATCGCTATGCCGAGGAAGTCGACATCCGCCTGAACGTCAAGGTCGAGGCCGATAGCTATTCGACCCTGAAATCGCTGGTGCACAGCGGCCACGGGTTCACCGTCCTCCCGCTGGCACCGATGCACGAAGAACTCACGACAGGCAGGCTTCGCGCGGCTCCGCTGATCAACCCGGTGCCGCTGCGCCGGCTGATCATGTCCTATCCCACCGATCGCCCGACACCGAG
The DNA here is from genome assembly GCF_001014615.2 of Aquamicrobium sp. LC103. Taxonomy (GTDB): domain Bacteria; phylum Pseudomonadota; class Alphaproteobacteria; order Rhizobiales; family Rhizobiaceae; genus LBCQ02. The sequence continues at coordinate 262,941 of NZ_LBCQ02000008.1, read as the reverse complement.
GCTCGCGCGCTTTGCCGGGCAGGTCATCGCTTCCACCATCGGCTTGCTGGTCGAGCAGGGCGTCTGGTCCGGCAGGATACTAGAAGCCGGAGGTTGAAACGCAACCACCCCGCCGCTTATAAAATTCCAGCATAGCTGATCTTGCCAATCGGTCGTTGTCGCAACGGGCGAACGGCCGCTAACAAGGGACGTGTCGCGAGGAGCCAACGGGGACATGAGCCAAGCCATCGATGCCTATTCGGATATCCGCGAAGCGGTCGCCAGGCTTTGCGCGCGGTTTCCCGGGGAATATTGGCGCTCGCTCGATCGGGAGATGGCTTATCCGCAGGCCTTCGTCGACGCACTGACCGAAGCCGGCTGGCTTTCCGTCCTCATCCCGGAAGAGTATGGCGGTGCCGGCCTGCCGCTTTCGGCCGCCGCCGCGGTGCTTGAGGAAATCCAGCACACAGGCTGCAATGGCGGCGCCTGCCACGCGCAGATGTACACGATGGGCACCTTGCTGCGCCATGGCTCAAAAGCGCAAAAGCAGCGCTACCTGCCGAGCATCGCCGCCGGAGATTTGCGCCTTCAGGCCTTCGGTGTGACCGAACCCACAAGCGGTACCGACACCTCGGCGTTGAAGACCACGGCGAGGTTGGAAAATGATCGTTACGTGGTGAACGGCCAGAAGATCTGGACCAGCCGGGCCGAACATTCGGATTTGATGCTCCTTCTCGCGCGAACCACGCCATACAGCGAAGGCATGAAACGCACGGACGGGCTGTCGGTGCTGCTCGTCGACATGCGCGAGGCCAAGGGCAACGGACTCACCATCCGCCCGATCAGGACCTTGATGAACCACGCGACGACCGAAATTTTCTTCGACAACGTGCCGGTCCCGGCGGAAAACCTCATCGGCGAAGAGGGCAAGGGCTTTCGCTACATCCTCTCCGGCATGAACGCCGAACGCATCCTCATCGCGGCGGAATGTGTGGGCGACGCCAAATGGTTCATCGACAAGGCGGGGGGCTATGCGAGGGACCGCATCGTTTTCGGCCGGCCGATCGGACAGAACCAGGGCGTCCAGTTCCCGATCGCCAAGGCCTATGCGAACATGCGGGCGGCCGAACTGATGGTGCGGGAGGCGCTCAGCCTCTACGAAGCCGGCAAGAACCCCGGCGCGGAAGCGAACATGGCCAAGATGCTGGCGGCCGACGCCTCTTTCGAGGCGGCCAATGCCTGCATCCAGACACATGGCGGCTTCGGCTTTGCCGAGGAATACGACGTCGAACGCAAGTTCCGCGAGACGCGCCTCTATCAGGTCGCGCCGATCTCGACCAATCTGATCCTGTCGTACCTGGCCGAGCACGTGCTCGGCCTCCCGCGCTCGTATTAGGAGAACCGCTTCGGATGCTCTCTGATCCTGCCCGACCGCTGGACGGCCTGCTCGTCATCTCGATCGAGCAGGCGGTCGCCGCTCCGCTCTGCACCGTGCGGCTTGCCGATGCCGGCGCCCGCGTCATCAAGATCGAGCGGCTGGAGGGGGAAACCGCACGGCATTACGATTCGACGGTCGAAGGAATGTCGGCCTATTTCGTGTGGCTCAACCGCGGTAAGGAAAGTGCCGCACTCGACCTCAAGTCGGAAGCCGATCTCGAACTGCTCTACCGCATGGTCGCGAAGGCGGACGTTCTCGTCCAGAACCTCGCACCGGGCGCCATCGATCGGCTCGGACTTTCCAAAGAGATGATCGCCGCCCGGTTTCCGCGCCTGATCGCGGTGAGCATCGTCGGCTATGGCCAGGACACGCCCTATGCAGCCATGCGCGCCTACGACCTGCTGGTGCAGGCCGAAAGCGGGCTGTGCGCCGTCACCGGAACGCTCGACACACCCAGCAAGGTCGGCGTGTCGGCCGCCGATATCGCCACCGGGATGAATGCCCATGCGGCCATCCTGGAAGCGCTGATTGCCCGGGAGAAGACCGGCCGAGGGCGCGCCATGGAGATCTCCATGTTCGACGGCATGGCGGACTGGATGGCGGTTCCGCTGCTGCACTATGAACATGCGGGCCGCGAAACCGGCCGCCACGGCCTCGCGCATGCATCGATCTATCCCTACCGGCCCTACACGTGCCGCAGCGGCGGCGCCGTCGTCATCTCCATCCAGCAGAACAGCGAATGGAAGCGTTTCTGTACGGCGGTCCTGCAGCGCCAGGACCTCCTTGCAGACGAGCGCTTCACGACCAACGCCTCGCGGGTCGCCAATCGCGAGGCACTCGACCTGGAAATCGATCCGGTCTTTGCCGCGATGGACCGCGACGAGGCCATCGCTCGCCTCGACCAAGCCCAGATCGCCTGGGGCAGGCTCACCGAGATACGCGACCTGCCGCGGCACAAGGCGCTTCGGCGGATCGAGGTCGACTTGCCGGACGGAAAACGGATCGCCGTGCCCAAACCGGCCGGACGGGCATCCCCGGGCGCGGTTTCGTCCGTCCCGGCACTCGGCGCCGACACGCACCGGCTTCGCACCGAGTTCGCGGGCTGAAAAAGAGGAGCTCTTCATGCATTCCGATGCCGTGGACCTGCAGGACTGGATCGGCCGGACGAGCGAGGCTGAGGATATCGTGACGCCCCGCCTCCTCGCAAGCTTCAGCGCAATGCTCGCACCGCATCTGGCCGCGTCCAGCGAGGGCGAAGCACCTGTCGGGCTGCACTGGTGCCTGGCTCCAGAAATCGCCGAGGCCCGTGAACTGGGAGACGACGGCCATCCCGCCAAGGGCGGATTCCTGCCCCCTGTTCCGCTTCCGCGGCGGATGTGGGCGGCCGGCGATCTCCGGTTTCTCGCGCCGCTAAGGCCTGGCGATCGCGTGCGGCGGCGTTCCACCGTCAGCAAGATCGAGGAAAAGCATGGGCAGTCCGGCCGGCTCGTTTTCGTCACCGTCCGACATGAAGCGGAAAACGAAAACGGTCCCGTCATCGATGAGGATCACGTGATCGTCTACCGCGAGGCGGGCGGGCCGAGCCGGCCAGCGCCTGCGGCAGCTTCACCGACGGAGCCAGCACCTCACCAGCAGGAAATCGAGATAGATCCCGTCCTTCTGTTTCGCTACTCGGCCCTCACCTTCAACGGCCACCGGATCCACTACGACGCGCCCTATGCGCGCGAGGTGGAGGGCTATCAAGGGCTCGTCATTCACGGCCCGCTGCAGGCGACCTTGCTGATGAACTTCGCCGCCACCATAGGCGGCCGGGCGCCGCGGCGTTTCTCCTTCCGCGGCGTGCATCCGGCGACCGGAACGCAAAAACTGCTGCTACGGGCGACGCCGGGCGAGGATGACAGCCTTGCACTGGAGGTGCTGGCGGCCGACGGCCATATCACGATGAAAGCAGCGGCGCGGTGGTAAGGCAGAGTTCTTCAACGATGAATGAACAGGAAAAGATCATGTCCGAGACGGAGCAGCCGCCCACATATGCGCTTTGCGATTTCGTCGCCCGCCTCGACTTTGCAGATGTCCCGCCACGCGTCATCGAGTTCGCGAAAGGATTGATGATCGACTGGCTGGGTTCGGCCCTCGCCGGCAAGGGATCGCGGCAGGTGGAAATCCTCGAGGCGTTTGAACGTTCGATGGGACCCGAGACCGGCCCGAGCGTCATCATTCCGAGCAGGCGGCGGACCAGCCCCTATTTCGCGGCCATGATCAACGCGGCGGCTTCCCATGTGGTCGAACAGGACGACGTCCACAACGGTTCCGTCTTTCACCCGGCGGCAGTGATTTTCCCCGCGGTTTTTGCCGCCGCCGAAGCAGAGAAGAGGACGGGGAAGGAAATCCTGGTCGCCTGCATAGCGGGCTACGAGGTGGGCATCCGCGTCGGCGAATTCCTCGGCCGCTCGCACTACGAAATCTTCCACACCACCGGAACGGCGGGCACCGTGGCCGCCGCCGCTGCCGTCGGCAAATTGCTCGGCCTGGACGCCGCCGGCCTCAACCACGCGCTCGGCTCCGCCGGCACCCAGGCGGCGGGGCTCTGGGAATTCCTGCGCGACGCCGCCGATTCGAAACAGCTTCACACCGCGAAGGCAGCCGCCGACGGGCTGATGGCGGCGCATCTTGCCCGCGACGGTTTCAAGGGCGCCTCCCGCATCCTCGAAGGCAGGCAAGGCATGGCCGCGGGCATGTCGAGCGATGCCGACCCCACAAGGCTGACCGATGGTCTCGGCAGCCGCTGGGCGACGGAAGAAACCTCCTTCAAATGGCATGCATCCTGCCGTCACACGCATCCGGCGGCCGATGCGCTCCAAGTCCTGATGGCGCGGGAAAAATTGAACGCCGCCGACGTCGCCGAGGTCGTCGCGCACGTTCATCAGGGCGCCATCGACGTCCTCGGCGCGGTCGACGAACCGCGAACCGTCCATCAAGCCAAGTTCTCGATGGGCACGGTTCTCGGCTTGATCGCCGTTCACGGACGCGCGGATCTCGATGCCTTCGAACGCCACGCGCTTTCGGACGAACGCATCGCCCACTTCCGCTCCAAGGTTGTAATGGAGCGCGACGAGGAGGTGGACGCACTCTATCCGCGGCGCTGGGTGGGAAAGCTCAGCGTGAGGACGGCCGACGGACGCTCCTTCGCCGCCCGAGTCGACGAGCCCAAGGGCGACCCCGGCAACACGCTGACGAAGGAGGAACTGGAGGCAAAGGCCATCCGGCTCGCGGAATTCCGCAATGGAGCGACGGCCGAGGAGATGCGCAACCTGATCGCGCGCGTATGGAAGCTGGACGCTGTCGACGGCTATGCCGACATTCTGCCGCGATGAGGATCAAGCAGGGTCAGGCCGCCGGCCTTCACCGAAGGGGGAAGCCCAGCCTGCCCAGCACATCGCGCAGCACGTGCCGACCCTTCAGCGATGCCACCGTGCGCAACCGCGCGACGACAAGATCCGACCAGGACGATGGGTCGAGCCCCTGATTCACCCGAAATGCCCGCGTATGGTGATCATGCCGCGCGATGGCGTCGAGTTGAGCCTCACGCGAATATGCCTCGCGATGCAGCACCGCTTCCTGCGGCAGGCGCGGCTTCACCTCCGCCCGTACGGCCGGATCGGGATAGCCGATCACGAGACCGAAGACCGCGTAGCTGCGGGGCGGCAGACCGACTTCGGCGGCGACGTCCGCCGGGTGGTTGCGCAACGCGCCTATGTAGACCGTGCCGAAGCCCAGGGATTCGGCCGCGACGACGGCGTTCTGGGCGGCGAGCGCCGCATCTATGGATGCGATCAAGAAGGTTTCCGTGAAGTCGAGCCCCTCCAATTGCAGGTCGCGCTCGGCGGCGACATCGTGATGCCGGGACAGATCGGCGACGAAAACGAGGATCAGCGGGGCATCGACGATATGCTTCTGGCCACCGGCAAGCGCCGCCAGCCGCGCCTTTCGATCCCGATCCTCCACGGCGACGACGCTCCACGCCTGGACGTTGGAGGAGGTCGGCGCCGACTGGGCCGCGGCAACGATCGTCTCGACGGTACCCGCCGGCAGCGGATCGGACAGAAAGGCCCTCACCGACCGGTGACCGAGCAGCACGCCGAGCGTTTCGTTCCACGACCCGCCGATTTCGGGAAAATCCTCGCCGTAGCGCCGGAGAACCGCGTCGCGAACTGCTGGCGGTCGCGCTTCCTCGCGAGCCGGTTGGAGGGCGTGTGCAGTGGTCATGCAGGTCTCCTACAATCAATTCTATCGCTTCGAGAGCCGAGAGTCGGCGCTACATTACCGATCCCCTATTCGGCGGCCAACCCGGCACTCGCACGGGCTATCCGCGACTGTGGAAGGCCGAGATTGCCGCGCAACGTGCTCGCTTCATATTCCGAACGGAACAATCCGCGCCGGCGCAATTCCGGAACCACCAACTCGATGAAGTCGGTCAGCCCGCCCGGCTTGATCGGCGACATGACGTTGAAACCGTCCGCCCCGTAGTTCTCGAAACGCTCCTCCATAAGATCGGCGACCTGCGCCGGCGTGCCCACGACCTGCCAGTGCCCGCGCGCGCCGGCGATGCGCTTGTAGAGCTGCCGGATCGTCAACTTCTCCCGTCGCGCAAGCTTCAGAAGCAGGTCCTGCCGGCTCTTCCCGCCGTTCGTTTCGGGCAGATCGGGAACCGGCCCGTCGAGCGGATAGGCGGAAAGGTCGGTACCGATCATTCCGGAAAGGAGATCGAGCCCCACCTCGGGCTGGATCAGTTCCTGAAGTTCCTCGAACTTCTCCTCGGCTTCCGACAACGTACGGCCGACGACCGGGAAGATACCCGGCAGCACCTTGAGATCCTCGGCCGCGCGGCCGTAGCGGCCGAGCCGTCCCTTCAGGTCGGCATAGAACCTGACCGCATCTTCCAGCGTCACCTCGGCGGCAAAGACCGCTTCGGCCGTGCGCGCGGCGAGCTCCTTGCCCGGTTCAGACGCACCGGCCTGCACGATCACCGGCTGGCCCTGCGGCGAACGGGGAACGTTGAGCGGCCCGCGCACCTTGAAATGCTTGCCATGATGATCGAGCACATGCACCTTTTCCGGATCGAAATAACGTCCGCTTTTTCTGTCGCGCAGGAAGGCGTCGTCGTCGAAACTCGCCCACAGGCCCGTCACCACATCGGCGAACTCCTCCGCCCGCTCGTACCGGTCCGCATGCAGGATCGCGGCCGAATGGCCGAAGTTGAGCGCCGATTCCGGTTCGCCCGAGGTAACGAGGTTCCAGCCCGCCCTGCCCTTGGAAAGGCGGTCGAGCGACATGAACTGGCGGGCGAGGTTGTAGGGATCGGAATAGCTGGTCGAGGCGGTGGCGATCAGGCCGATATGGCTGGTGACCGCCGCGAGTGCCGAAAGGAGCGTAAGCGGCTCGAAAGGCATGGCGCCGCTGTGCGCCTTGCGGCTGGCTGCCTCGACATTGCGCAGCCTGACGCTGACACCGTCGGCCAGGAACAGCCCATCGAACTTGGCTGCCTCCGCGAGGCGCGCAAGCGTGACATAGTCCTCAAGCTCCACATTGGTGAAGGCTTTCGGGTGACGCCAGGCGGCTACGTGATGGCCGGTGAAATAGAGGAACGCATTGAGCTTGAGCTGTTCACCGCGTCGCGACATCGCATGAAACTCCTTTGGGATCAGTTGAGGGGTTTGGGCGCCAGCAGGCGCAGGCCGTTGAGACTGCCGACCTTGGCGCGGGCCTCCGCATCGAGGCCGGCCGCCGTCAGCGCATTCTCCGCGGCGCGGCTGATCGGACCGTCGCTGACGATCGGCCAGTCACTGCCGGCGAGCACGTTGTCAACGCCGAGAATGTCGACCGCGGCGCGAATGAGTACCGGATCGAAGCCCATCGTGTCGACATGGACGTGGCGGCGCAGGATCGCCCCGATCTCCGGCCTGCGCCCGAATTCGGCACCGAAGCCCGAGGCGAGAACGATGCCGCCGATCGCCAGCGCCGTCACCACCACCTTGAGATCGGCGAGTTCATCGAACACGCCGCCCTCGATGAGCGCGATCAGACTGGCGGAATTGACGGTGCCCCGTGCCAGAAGCGTGCCCAGCCGCCCATAGGGCGCCAACTGCGTCGTAAGCGGCTCCGGGTTGACGGGGTGGACGAAAACGACGACGCCCAGCTCGGCCGCTGCCCGCAGTACCGGACGGGCTTGCGGGGCATCGAGCAGGAGAGCTCCCTTGGCGCTGTCGACGAAGACGCCTCGCAAACCAAGCTCCCGCACCGCGCGATGCAGCTCGCGGGCGGCCGCCTCACCGGCGAAGACATCGACGCTGGCGAGCGCATGGATGCGTCCGGCGTGACGCGCTGAAAGCTCGGCGAGCTGGTCGTTGATGCGGCGGTAAGTATCGTCGTCCGCCTCGGGCGCGAACAACGCCGTCGGCGTGTTGACGACGCGTCCGGCAAGGTCGCCTGCCTCGATGCTTTCCAGCAGCGCCTTCTCGTCGGCGATGCGGCGATGGATCGTCGACCACAGATCCTTCTGCGCGGGCGTGTTTCCGCGCGGCTCGGGCAGCGTCCAGCCAGGATGGACATAGTGGGTGTGAAAGTCGATGAGGGCGGGCCCGGTGGCGTTCATCGCTGGAAATCCTTCTAGCTTTCTGGATTGTCGCGGCCGGCCTGCCGCGCATCGGCTTCTGCAAGCGCCCGCGTGAGGGTATCGAGTTCCGTGCAGCCCTGCGGGCACAGCAGCCGCAGCAGCTCGACATTCGAACGCGCGCCGTCGAGATTGCCGACGGCGATGAAAAGCTCGCCCTGATACTCGATCGCCGGCCGGTGGGTGGGATCGTAGTAAAGCGCCTCGCGATACCAGCGGTCGGCTTCGTCGTAGCGGGCCAGGCTGCGAAGGCTGAAGCCGAGCAGGTTGTAGAGGTCGGCATGACGCACCTCGCCGGTCAGCGCCAGCAATGCATCGGCCGCGGCTTCGTACTCGCCCGAATAGATCTGGGCACGTATCGCCGACAGGTCCGGCACCTCGGTCGAGGGCGGCGTGTCGACGGCGCAGGCCATTCCCGCCGCCGCCAGCCAGCTTGCAACCGCGCCCGCTGAAACACTTAAACGCATCGCTCGTTCTCCTCGCGGCCGCCGTCAGGCCGCCTCGGCATGGACGTACTCGCCCATATGCTCCAGCACCTGCCGCTTGAGATCGACGAAGGCGTGGGTCGCCCGGTCGCGGGGCTGCGGCAGATCGACGTCGAGCTCCCGGACGATGCGGCCGGGGCCGGTATTCATCACCACCACCCGGTCGCTCAGATAGATCGCCTCGTCGACATCGTGGGTAACGAGGATCATCGTCACCTTCTCGGCCCGCCAGATGCGCAGGATCTCTTCTTGCAGACGCACCCGCGTCAGCGCGTCGAGCGCGCCCAGCGGCTCGTCGAGCAAGAGTATCTCCGGACGACCCACAAGCCCGCGAGCGATAGCGGCGCGTTGCGCCATGCCGCCGGAAAGCTGATGCGGGTAGGCGGTCTCGAAGCCTTTTAGCCCGACGAGCGCTATGTGCTCGGCGACCGTGCGCCTCTTCTCGTCTTCGGGAAGTTCGGCGTTCAGCAGCGCGAGGCCGATATTTTCTTCCAGCGTCAGCCAGGGCAGGAGCCGGTGGTCCTGGAAGACGATGCCGCGATCGAGGCTGGTTCCGGAGACGCGCCTGCCGTCGAGCAGGATTTCGCCGCTGTATTCGTCGTCGAGCCCGACGATCAGCCGCAGCAGCGTGGACTTGCCGCAGCCGCTTGGGCCGACGAGGCTTATGAAGGAACCGGGTTCCACCTTGAGGTCGACATCGTCCAGCACGTCGAGCCGCTGACCGTCTACCTCGTAGTGCTTGCCGACGTTGCGAATGTCGAGACTGCCGCGTTGATTCATGGAAAAGCGTCCTTGTCGTTGTTCAGGGATTTTCGGGAAACGAGGGCTCAGCCCTCGAAACCCTGCTTCCAGCGCAAGACGTAGCGCTGCAGCGCGAGCATGGCGCGATCGATGGTGAAGCCCACGGCACCGATGATGACCATGCAGACCACGAGCTGGTCGGTCAGAAGAAGCCCCTGTGCACGGAAGATGAGGTAGCCGATCCCCTCGAGCCCGCTCAGGCCTTCCGCCACCACCACAAGGGCCCAGGCGACGCCCGCCGAATAGCGCAGGCTGACCATGATCGACGGAACGGCCGCCGGCAGGATCACCTTGCGCACGAGCTGCCAGCGCGTCAGCGTCAGCACGTCGGCCAACTCGATGTAGCGCTTCTCCACGTCGCGGATGCCCTGAAGCGTGTTGAGGAAGACGGGGAAGAACACCGACTTGGCGATGACCAGCACCTTGGCCGGGGCGCCGATGCCCAGCCACAAAACGATCAGCGGCAGCCAGGCGATGCCTGGAATGTGACGGATCGTATCGAAGGTCGGCCCAAGGAAGCGCTCGACATTTCTGGAGAGGCCCGCCGCGATGCCGAGCGCCACGGCCAGCGCCGCGCCATATACGAAAGCCTGGCTTACGATGAGGATGGAGGCGGTGAAGTCGACATGCAGGTTCTGCCTGGTCAGCATCGTCCAGAAAGCCTGCACGGTCGCCAATGGCGAGGGCAGAAAGACGGGCTGGATCCAGCGCAGCGACGTGGCCGTCTGCCACAGCACCAGCAGGCCGAGCGGCAGGACGGCGCCGATCAGGTTCGCGCCACCGAGGAGGCGCGCCAGCCGGGAAGTCAGCGGCTCGGTGCGCGCGGGCGGAGAACGTTCCGCGAGGATGTTCGTTGTGCTCATGGTCGGATTCCGGGGAAAAAGCGCCGCCCAGCCGGATAAGCGGAGGGCGGCCTTGCTCGATCAGTTGTAGACGGAGAACTGGCCGCCGGCGAAGAAGCGCTCGTCGATGAAATCGTCGATTTCGGTATCGCTCAGGCGGCGGTCGACGAGGATGTCGTCGCCGTTCTCGATATACCAGGCCTGGAATTCCTTGAGATTCTCGCGCGCGGCGTCCGGATCGGTCTCGCCCGCCATGAATTCGAAGGTCGAGGGGTCGGTGATCTGGAACTTGGCTATCTCCACGGGAACGCGGGTGCCCTCGGCAATGATCTCCGCCGCCTCGTCGACATTTGCCTGGATCCAGGCCTTGGTGCGTTCATGCGCAACCAGGAAGGCCCTTATCGCTTCGGGATACTTGTCGACGAATTCGCGCATCGCGAAATAGGAAACGCGGCCGGCCCCGTTGACATAGACGCCGTCGTCGGGCGACCGGCCGATGACCTTGACCTCGCCGGAAAGATAGAGCGCGGCGGCGTTGTTGACCGCGAGATGGGCGGCGGTGGCGTCGATCGCCCCGCTCAGCAGCGCGGCGTTGACGGCGGCCGAATTGTCGATCGACTGATAGCGTACCCTGCCCTTCTCCAGGCGCGAGTCGAGCGGCAGGCCGGCCTTGTTCAAAATCTCGAAGGGCGAGGTGAAGTAGCAGCTTATCCGGCTGGACGCGAAGTTCTTGCCGTCCAGATCCTGGATATCGTTGATCGCATCGTCGTTGGCCCGGGCCAGGATCGGGGTGCGGTACTTGTCCGACGGCTCCGACAGCCAGACGATGACGGCATCGAGCCCGTTCGCCCTGTGGACCGTTGCCGGATAGACCATGCGCTGGGCGATCGCTATGGAGCCATGGTCGAGTGCTGCGGATTCGGCACCCACGAGTTCGGCGGAGCCCGACGCGATCAGGTTGATCTTGTCGATGCCGATCTTTGCATACTCCTCCCGGAGGATGCCTTTCTCCTGGGCGACGACCGTCCAGGGTCGCAATTGCAGGTTGATGTAGGGCAGCTTCTCCTTGTCGTCCGCGGCCGCTAATGTCGCGGTGGTGCCGGCGGCGATGCCGGAAACAGCAAGTGTAGCGCCCAGAAGGGCATTGCGGGCAAGCTTCGTCAGGTGTCGTTTCATCTTCCAGCTCCGGTGAACGAGGCAATGTTCATGCCCCGTTGGTAGAGAAGTATTCCGGAGAACGAGAGAAACTATTTCTATGCTTACGGCGAAAATTCCCTTTCTATAAATAATTATTTTGGCAGCAATGAAATTTATAGCATATAGTTTTATATATTTTTCCATATATAGACGGAATTTTCTTCATAACTCATAAGCCCGTTTCGTCCGAACGGCGCGAAGAATTTCTTCCGCCGGACGCTTCTTTTCCTTTCTTTGGAGCTTTCCCCATCCCTGCTAGCCCTCTCCCATGACAACGCATGGGACCCACGGATGAAGGCTGGACACTTGTTGCGCTCGACGCTTGTCGCAAGCGCCGCGGCATTGTCCGGCGCGGCGGCGGCCGGCCTCGGGCAGCCGGACCATCTGCGGATCGGCGTGGCTCATATCGCTCCGGAAATGAAGTCGACCGAATTCCGCGTCTTCACCGACGAAGGTTTCGAGCAGGAGATCGGCCGCAAGATCGCCGCTTCGCTCGGCCTGGAGGTGCGGTTCGTACGGATCGCGCCGGGCGACGGCCGGGATCTGCTGGAGACCGGCGTTATCGACATGGTGGTGGAGCGGGTCGCCTCCGAGGAGCTTGCCCTGTCGCGTCAATCCGCGCTCGACACCGGCTTTGCCTCCGCGATGACGGTTGCCATGCGCGGCGACACCGACATCAGGAACTGGAGCGATCTGGCGGGACGGACCGTTTGCGTGTCGGAGGCAAATCGCGAAGCTCGACGCGTCGCCGCCGGCCATCGCGCCAGGTTGAGGATCGAACGCGCGCCGGCACTGTCGCTGATGCTGGTGCGCACCGGCGAGTGCGACGCCGCCCTCCATGACGAAGCGACGCTTTCAGCCCTGTTCGAACAGGAGGGCTGGCAAAAGTTCTCGGCGACGCTGGAGCCCATCGAGCCTTCGTCCTTGGTTGTGGAGACGGCTGCCGCCAATGAAACGCTGCGCGGCGACGTGGCGGCCGCCCTCGCCTCGCTATCGACCAGCGAACAGTGGGAGGCGCGGCTTTCACGCTGGGCCCGCAACGTTTCCTTCGAAGTCTATCTGGAACAGGACGCACCGGATTGTCACTGATGAGCACAGTTCTCCTTCGTCTCTGCGCCGTGTTCGGCGTTTCGCTTCTCCTCGCCATTCCGGCCGCCGCACAGCAGCAATCAGGTTCGGATATCGGCGGCCCGTTCGAATTGCAGGGGGTGGACGGAGCACGCTTCGGCAGTGTCGATCTCAAGGGCAAGCCCTACGCGCTGTTCTTCGGTTTCACCAATTGCCCGGAAGTGTGCCCGATGGCGCTTGCGGAGATGAGCTTCAGCCTCGCTGCCCTCGGCGAGGACGCCGACCGCCTCACGCCCGTCTTCGTGACTGTGGACCCTGAGCGGGACACGGCCGAACACCTCGATACCTACCTCGAAGCATTCGACGAACGCATCGTCGGTCTTCGCGGCACCGACGACGAGACGGCGGCCGTGGCCGGCGCTTTTCGAGCGACCTATCGCAAGGTGCCGACTTCCGGAGACGACTACACCATGGATCACACCGCGATCATTTATCTCATCGACGCTAATGGCGCGTTCTTCGACAAGATCGACTACCGCGAGGATCATGAAGCCCAGCTCGCGAAATACCGCCGGTTGATTGCGGCCCACGAAACTGGCCATCACGAGCATTGACGCTCGCCACCTGAAGACGGCATTCGCGTCTTGGCTTCCCGTCGTTGCGACCGGCAAGATTTTCTTGCGGAGGCCTTTCGGTTTGGGTCGCCGCAGGAATATCGCGGGCTCCTGATCTGGATACTCTTCCGGACGGGAATCGCCCTTCTTGCCCTTGCGGTGTTGGCCGGTTCTGGCGCGCGGGAGCATTCCTATTCCCAAGCCCCGCCACGCCACCTTTCCGAGGCATATCGCGCTCCGCCACATGATTGGCCCGCCGCTCTGGTCGACGCCGACGGCGATTTCATCGAGCTGGGCGCGCTCCAACTTCCCACCCACGTTCGAAGCCGCGATCCCGACGAGGCTCGGCTGGGCCGCGACCTGTTTCACGATCGCTCGCTCTCGGCCGGAAACGACATCGCCTGCGGCGATTGCCATCAGGAAAGTCATGGCTGGAGCGACGGGAAGCCGGCACAGGCTCGCCGCAACACGCCCTCGCTATTCGCAGCCGCCCACCGGCGGGTATTTTCGTGGGACGGACGCCACGAGACCCTGCAGGCGCAAATGCTGGCGCCGCTGACCGACAGGCGGGAAATGGCCAATCCGGACCTGGAAGCAGTGCTCGACAGGCTGCGCAGCGATGCCGTTTATTCTTGGCGCTTTCGAAGCCTGTACGGCGACGAAGGCGTCAATGCCGCGACTTTGGCCAGTGCGTTCGCCGCCTTCGCCGCCCGGATCGAACGGCCGACCCGCTTCGACCATTTCGTGCTGGGCAACTACGATGCGCTCGATCGCGAGGAAATATGGGGGTTGCATCTCTTCCGCACGAAAGCCGGCTGCGCAAACTGCCATTTCGGTCCGCTTCTGACGGACGACCGCTTTCACAATCTCGGCCTTTCGGCTTTCGGCGAGCCGGCGGAAGACCTGGGTCGTTTCGCCGTGACGGGAGAGCCGGACGATGCTGGACGCTTCCGCACGCCCTCGCTACGCCACGTCGCGCGCACGGCACCCTATATGCACAACGGCCATTTCGGCACGCTGGAGGGCGTCATCCATTTCTATGCGCGCGGCGGCGGCGAGGTGTGGGCACGCAACGAGGCGGAGGCCAACCGCCCTCTCCACCGCTTCGCCTCACGGCTTTCCCCGCATCTTCGGCCGCTCGATCTTTCGGTGCTGGAACGACGGGCACTGGCAGCGTTTCTGCGCGCGATCTGATCCGCTTAACTCTATCTATCTAGTAGACATTAGTTTCCACTGCTATGCGAAGAAGCCTCGACAAAAATTCATGTCACCTTCGCGAAGAAAATTTGCAATCGCCGACCTCGCGGTTCCGGGGCTCTTGATGTCCAAATGGACGCATGAACGACAAACGACTCCTTGACCGCCGCAGGACGCCATCGCCCAGCCTCGCCAGGCTGCCGCCGCTGACCGCCTTGCGCGCCTTCGTCGCCAGCGCAAAGCACCTGAGCTTCACCGCGGCCGCCGACGAACTGCATGTCACTTCCGCCGCCATCGGCCAGCAGGTCAGGCTCCTGGAGGATCACCTCGGCCAGTCGCTCTTCCACCGCAATCGGGGGCAGCTCGAGCTTACCGCGACCGGTCGCCTGCTGATGCCCGGCCTGTCGGAAGCTTTCGCGTCGCTTGTCGAATCGATCGCCATGCTCGCCGAGAACGAACCCGCGGTTACGATCCGCATCTCGGTCTCGCCATCATTTGCCAGCAAATGGCTCGTGCCCCGGTTCGACGACCTGAGAAACGCCGCGCCCCACATCGAGGTGCTTGTCGAGGCAACCACGGAACTTGCCGATATCGAAGCCGAGGATGTCGACTGCGTGATCCGCTACGGACCGGACGTCGGATCAGGCCTTGTGGTCGACCGGCTTTTCCCGGAGGCGGTCGTGCCGATCTGCAGTCCCGAGTTCTATCGGAAGTACGGGCTGAACGCGGGCACGCATGCGGCACTCCGCGCGCCATTGATCCACGAGCACGGTCCCGAGCACGACACGAGTTGTCCGGACTGGAACGAATGGCTGCGGAACGAGGGGCTGACGACGCGCCCGGAGGCCGGCGGCGTCAGGGTCAATCTCTCGTCGCTGGTGGTCGACGCGGCGCTTGCCGGAAAGGGGCTCGGACTGGGCAAGCTGCGGCTGTGCGAGGCCGACCTCGCGACAGGACGCCTCGTCGTTCCGTTCGGCGATCCGAGGCCCGTCTATTTCTCCTATTACTTCGCGGCCCTGCCGCACAAAGCCAAGCTGCCACAGGTGGACCTCTTCCGGCGGTGGCTGCGCGGTCAGGCGCTTGCCCTGTCGAGCCTGGAACGGTTCCTCACCCCGTCCACCGATCCAGAACCGCTCGGTATAGTCGCCGAGTAGCCGGGATCACTCGGCCGCGACCGTCTCGAACTCGTGCCCCAGCAGGCGGTCCGCCAGGGCTTTTGCCTGGGTGAGCTGCTCCGGAATCGAGCTCGACTCCCATGCCACCCCCCTCAGCGGGTGGCCGATCGCGCGCAGGCCGGGGATGAGCTCTCCGCGGCGATCGATGATGTCTCCCTCCAGCGTGGCGTCGATGCCGAAGCCGGTCGCGTGCGGGCGCACCAGCCCTCGTTCGAGCAATCGCTGCACGAAGGGGTCGTCGATGCGCCGCCAGTCGTGCTCCTGATGCCCACGACAATCCACCACCGCGTCGAAATCGGCCTGCTCCACTTCTCCGCCGCGCCATCTGATCCGTGCGGCGAGACGATCGCCACGCGGGGAAAGGTCGAGCAACCGGCCCGCCGCGCTGGCGAAGCGGCCTTCGCGTTCAGCCTGCTCCAGCCATTTGCGGGACGGCGGCGCGGCCTGATGAAGCGTTACGTCCCAAAGCGAGCGCAGGTGTCGCGCGAAGCGCACGCGCTCGTCGGTGGAGGCGCCCCGCCAAAGATCCGCGATCCGCGGCCGGAGCACGGAGAGCAGGCTTCGCCAGTCGCCGTTCGCCGCCGCGATCGCGCGTCGTTCGGTCCGGACGCGCCTCAGAAGCTCGCGCGTGGTGCTCGGCAATGGCTGCCCGGCAAAAAAGTCCGGCCATTCCGCAACCTCTCGACGCGCCTGCACGAGGTGCCCCCTCCGGGAAATGACGCGGTAGCCGCCGCGAAAGCCCCGCGCTTCCATGCTGGCCACCACGTCGACCATGCTGAGGCTCGCGCCGATCAGCAGGATGTCGCGCGCGCCGGCTATGCGATCGAGCGCCGCCGGGTTCCAGGGATCGGCAACGAAGCCGGGATGGCCGGCGGCCGCGATTTCCGTGGGCCGCGGCTTCGCCTTGAAGACACCGAGCGCGAGCACGACATCGTCGGCGAGCAACGTTGTTCCGTTCGACAGTTCGACATGCAGGCGCTCCCCCACCCGTCGCACGTCGCTTGCCCTCGCTCGTACATGCTTGAAGGGCGCGCGGCCCGCCGCATCGGCGGCGGCACGCGCGAGTTCTTCTCCGACATAGCTGCCATAGGTCCAGCGCGGGACGAAGGTCTCGCCGGCATTGCCGGCCTCAAGCCACGGCTCGTCGCCGGCATGCCGTTCCAGCCAGCGGACGAAATGATCGGGATCCTCGGCATGCAAGGAAAAGATGCGCGCGGGACCGTTCACGAGATGGACGGTCTCGCGGGTGCTGTAGGCCACGCCCCGACCCGGTTGGTCGCGCTCGTCCACGACGGTGACGGCAAGCGGCGCATTCGCGCCATCAAGAAGCTTTATCGCCGCGACGGCGCCGGCGAAGCCACCCCCGACGATGACGAGCGAGCGCGGAGAAATTGTCCGATAATTCATGAAGGAGTGATCCGGGCTGAAGACCGCAAGGCGGAGTAAATTGCCCGTCCGATCGTAGGCGCGGTGCCCGTCGTGTCAAAAATATTAAGCTTTGCAGGGCGGAAAGGATTGCTTCGCGAAACCGGCAATGTGCCCTTCGAAGGCACATTGCCAATGTCGAAACCTGCTCCGGCATCATCCCCGCGAAGCCGTCTCCTCCGCCATTTCGGACTGCAGCGCCCGTTCCTTCTTCCGCTGTCTAAGCGCCGACCAGAACCCCCACATCAGGAGGATCGCCGTAATGCCCATGACGGTCGCGCTGATCGGGCGGTCGACGAAGGTTGCGAAATCGCCGCGCGACAGGAGCATGGCGCGCCGGAAATGTTCCTCCATCAGCGGCCCCAGCACGAAGCCCAGAAGCAACGGTGCCGCCGGAAAGTCGAAGATGCGCATCGCGTAGCCGACGAAACCGAAAAAGACGACGAGCCAGACCTCGAACGCGCTGTTGTTGACCGAATAGGTTCCGATGCAGATGAACATCAGAACGGCCGGGAACAGCAGGTGGTAAGGGATCATCAGCAGCCGGACCCACACGCCGATCAGCGGCACGTTCAGGATCACCAGCATCAGATTGCCGATCCAGAAGCTCATGATGAGCCCCCAGAATAGCGACGGCTGATCGGTCATCAGCGTGGGGCCCGGCGCGATACCGTGGATCATCAGCGCGCCGAGCATCAGCGCCATGGTCGGGCTGCCCGGAATGCCCAGCGACAGAGTAGGGATGAACGAGGTCTGGTCGGCGGAATTGTTGGCCGATTCCGGCCCCATGATCCCTTCGATCGCGCCCTTGCCGAAGCGCTTCGGCTCCTTGGCGACGCGCTTTTCGACCGCATAGGCCATGAAGGCGGCGACCGACGGCCCCGTGCCTGGCAAGGTACCGAAGAAGGCGCCGATCGAGGAGCCGCGCAGCATCGGAAACCACGACCGTTTCATGTCGTCCCGGGTAGGCTTCATCGCCCGGAACTTGACGCTCTCCGGATCGATGTCGCCGACATTGACGTTGCGCACGGAGGCGATCACCTCGGACACGCCGAACACGCCCATCGCCAGCGCGATCAGGCTGATGGCATCGGTCAATTCGAGGACGCCAAAGGAAAAGCGCGGCGTTCCGGTATAGATGTCCGCGCCCACCGTGCCGAACATGATGCCGAGCACGACCATCGCCAGGCCCTTGACCGCCGACCCGTCCGAAATCGTCGAGGCCGCGACGAGACCGAGCACCATCAGGGCGAAATACTCCGCCGACCCGAAGCTCAGCGCATAGTTTGCGATGATCGGCGAAAACAGCATCAAGAGAACGATGCCGATCGAGCCGCCGACGAAGGAGGCGACGGTCGTCATCAGGAGCGCCACGCCGCCGCGCCCCTGCCGGGCCATCGGATAGCCGTCGAGGCAGGTGACCGCATTGGCCGGGGTTCCTGGGATGTTGAGCAGGATCGAGGCGGTGTTGCCGCCATAGGACGTCCCGTACCAGATGCCGGCCAGCATGATCAGCGCGGTGGTCGGATCGAGGTAGAAGGTCAGTGGAAACAGCATCGAGATCGCCGACAGCACGCCGATGCCGGGGATGACGCCGATCAGCGTGCCGAGGAACACGCCGAGAAAGCAGTAGAACAGATTGTTGAACGTCAGCGCCGTATCGAGGCCGATCGCGATATTGGAAAGGATATCCATCAGAATGGCCACCTGTACATGGCGATCGGCAGGCCGAGCCCGACGCGGAAAACCAGCCACGCTATGACGCAGAGGCTGACGCTCAGGATCGTCAGGCTGATCGGCCGAACCTTCAATTCGGCAAAGGACGAGATGATGGAGACGGCGAGGATCGCGGGAATGAGGCCGAACGGCCGAATGAGGACGGCAAATCCGGCGACGCCGGTCAGCACGAAGAGCGGGGTCCAGATCCGCACGGACGGCACCTCGCCTCGCCGGAAGAAAGCCGGGACCGCCATGATCGCGCCGAAGCCGGCGAGCACGATCCCCAACGCGGCCGGAAACATGCCCGGCCCCATGCGGCGAAGCGTGCCGAGATCGTAATGGGTCGCCGCATACCAGGAAAAGACCAGCCCGACGATGACGAGCAGCGCCCCTCCGACGATGTCCTTGTAGTCGCGAGACAGCATCCGTTACTCCATTGCATTGAGGACGCGAGGCCGCCCGCGCCTGACGGCACGCACGGCCTCGACCATCGGCTCATCGTCAGTTGGCGTAGACGCCCGCTTCCTCGATGATCGGGCGCCACAGCTCGATCTCGCCCTCAAGCTTCGCCTGCAGGGCCGCCGAGGTCGCGTCTTCGCTCGGCGACGGCGCGGTGCCGAGGTCGGCGAAGCGCTGGGCCACGGTCTCGTCCTGCAACGCGACCTGCAAGGCCTGGCTCAGCCGCTCGACGACCTCGTCGGGAGTGCCGGCGGGCGCGTAGAGCCCGTGCCAGATGCTGACGTTAAAATCGGCAAGTCCGGCTTCGGACGCCGTCGGAAGATCGGGGAGGCTTTCGACGCGCTGCGGCACCGTCACGGCGTAGGCCTTGACCGAGCCGTCGCGAATTTGATTCGTCGTGTTGGTCGTCTGGTCGCAGAGAAGATCGACCTGCCCGCCCATCAGATCGGTCATCGCCGGGCCCGTCCCCTGATAGGGGATGGTCGTCATCTGCGTGTCGAGCGCGTTCATGAACAGCAGACCGCACAGATGCGAGGCCGCGCCGATGCCGGCATTGGCGTACATGACGTCCTCGCCGTTCTCGCGGACATAGGCCAGCAGATCCTCGAAGGTGTCGACCTCCAGATCGGCGCGACCGACGATCGTCATCGGCACTTCCGTCACGAGGCCGACATAGGCGAAGTCCTCGAGCGGATTGTAGGGAAGCTGGCGGTAGAGCGTGGCGGACGTCGCCATGCCGATATGGTGCAGAAGCAGGGTGTAGCCGTCATTGCCGGCCTGGGCGACGCGCGCGGCGCCGAGCGTTCCGCCGGCGCCGCCGACATTCTCCACCACGATCTGCTGCCCGAGATCCTGGCTCATGGCCTGGGCGACGAGACGGGTCACCGTGTCGGTCGGGCCGCCGGCCGAAAACGGAACGATGATGGTGATCGGCTGCGACGGGTAGGACTGCGCCAGCGCCGTGCCGCTCATCGCCGCGAACGCGGCCGCCATGATCATTGTCTTTTTCATATGCTTTCCTCCTGGGGATGCCCTTTGCTGGCCAGCTCGAGGCCGGCACCGCTTCAGGTGCTCGTTTTGCTGGGTCTCGGGAGAAGACATGCGGACGCGTCCGCAGAACCGGTTCCTCCCTAAACCGACATGACACGTGCGCAGTCAGTCGACCGGGCAAGGAAGATGCAACAGGGTTGCGTCGATTGTGGCGGGTTTGATCGGACTCCCGATCACTCGATGGGTGGATTTGGTAACATAGCCGCACGCACGAGGGTGGAAATCCACCCATTCACGCGTTTAGTCTTCGTCGGCGAGAACGAAATGCCGACGGTCCAGCCCGTATTTCTGCATCTTCTCGTATAGGGATTTCCGTGACAATCCGAGCGACTCGTAGACCGGCTTGAGGCTTCCGCGCTGTGCGGCAAGCGCGTTGATGATCACCGTCTTCTCGAATTCGGCGACGCGCTCGGCGAGACGCGTCGGCTGTGTCGCGGTGGCGCGCGCATCATCGAACTGCAGGCCGAGACCCAGCCCGAAACGGTCCGCTGCATTGCGCAACTCGCGCACATTGCCGGGCCAGTCGCGCTCCGCGATGGCGGAAATGATCTGCGGCGGCACCGGAACCGGATCGCGGCGATGACGCACCGCCGCTTCGTTGACGAGCTTCAGGAACAGAAGTGGTATATCCTCGCGCCGCGCCGAAAGCGGCGGGATGTTGAGCGTCACGACGTTCAGCCGGTAGAGCAAATCGGCGCGGAAGCGGCCTGCCGCCACCTCGTCCTCCAGATTGACCTTGCTGGTGGCCATGAAGCGCACGTCGAGCGGGTAGACCTCATTGGAGCCGAGTCTGGTGATGGTCCGTTCCTGAATGACGCGCAGCAATTTGGCCTGGACGTCCAGCGGCATGGCGCCGATCTCATCGAGCAGGATCGTTCCGCCTTGCGCCAATTCGAACTTCCCGAAGCGCGCGCGCATCGCGCCAAGAAAAGCGCCGGCCTCATGACCGAACAGCTCGCTCTCGATCAGGTTGCTGGGCAGGGCCGCGCAATTGATCGCGATGAACGGCCTGTCGGCGCGCGGGCTCAGATCGTGCAGGGCCCGCGCAGTCACTTCCTTCCCGGTCCCAGTTTCGCCGACGATCAGCACGTCGGCATCCGTCGGACCGGCCGCGCGGACGCGATAGCGCAAGTCGATCATGACGTTCGCACGGCCGATGAGGCGCTGTTCGAGATCGTCGCGCTGGCCGGCCGCGGCACGCAGCAGCCGGTTTTCCAGCACGAGTTGCCTGCGATCCAGCGCCCTCGCCGCAATGTCCGCGACATGGCCAACGGAGAACGGCTTCTCGATGAAATCATAGGCGCCTTCGCGCATGGTCCTGACGGCAAGCTGAACATCGCCATGTCCGGTGATAAGGATGACGGGAATGTCGGCATCGAGCTCGTGGATACGCGACATCAGCGTCACGCCATCCATTCCCGGCATGCGGATGTCGGTGATGACGATGCCGTTGAATCCGAATCCCACCAAGTCTAGCGCTCTTTCGGCGCCCGCGAACTGACGGACCCGATAGCCTGCAAGATCGAGCCCCTGCGCGGTCGCCTCGCGCATTTCCTCCTCGTCGTCTATCAGCAGAATTTCGCCGGGACTCATAGCGCCACTTCCAGATTCACGTTCCCGTCCACCGCATCTTCGGCGGCCGCATCAAGTTCGATCAGAAACTCCGCGCCGCCTTCGGGAAGGTTGGAAACCGTCAGGCTGCCGTCGAAATCCTTGACGATGTTATAGGAGATGGACAGGCCCAGCCCCAAGCCCTTGCCGACACCCTTGGTGGTGAAGAACGGATCGAATATCCGCGCCGCGATCGCCTCAGGCACGCCCGGGCCATTGTCGCGTACGGCGATGACGACGCGGTCGCCTTGCCGTCGCCCGCTGATGCCGACGAAGCGCTCGGCCTGGCCTTCCACCGCGTCTGCCGCGTTCGAGACGATGTTGACCAGGACCTGCTGCAGGCGCACGGAGCCGGCCATCAGCCAGATGGGCTCGTCGCCGAGGTCGATTGCAAGCTCGACTTCCGCCACCCGCAGGCGGGCGGAGACGATCTCCTGCATGTCGCGCACGACCTCTTCGAGCAGCACCGGCCGCAGCTTTGCATTGGGCTTGCGCGCGAAATTGCGCAGATGCCGGCTGATCGACGCCATCCGTTCAACCAGCGCGGCGATCCGGCCGATGTTCATGCGTGCGTCCGCGCCGCGGCCGCGGTCGATCAGCACCGTAGCGTTGTCGGCATAGGCGCGAACGGCCGCCAGCGGCTGGTTGAACTCATGGGACAAGGCCGCCGACATCTGTCCCAGCGCGGCGAGCTTTCCGGCCTGCACCAGGTCGGCCTGCGTCTTGCGCAACTGGCGTTCGGTCGCGCGGCGTTCGTCGACCTCTTGCTCCAGGCGCTTGTTGACTGCGGCGAGGTCCGCCGTTCGTTCCGCAACCCGCCGCTCGAGCTGCTCCTTGGCCTCGCGCTGCGTCGCCAGCCGTTCGGCCAGCCGCGCACGGCTCTGGAGGTAGACCGCAGCCCCCATCGCCGCGAGACCGACCAGGAGCAGAAGCGCCACCACGGTCATCATCGCCTGCGAACGGGCCGAAGCTGTGTCGAGGAGGACACTGACCGTCCAATCCGCTTCAGGCATCTGCTCCGACACCGTCAGGTATTCCGTGCTCCCGGCGCGATTCTCGATCGTGAGCAGGTCATAACGCTCGGCGGTGACGGTTCGCCTGACAGGCAGCTCGCGAAGCTCGGCATCGGCATATCGCCGCGTTTCGGCCGTCCTCGCCAGACGGTCCTCGGTGAGCGCCCCGATACCGGTGAACAGCCAATCCTCCCGCCCCGACATGAAGACGATGCCTTCGGGATCGGTGACGATGATCTCGTAATCCGTTCCGTGCCAGGCCTGTTCGATAACGTCCACGTCGACCTTGAAGACGACCACACCGGAAATGCCGGCATTCGTGTGGATAGGCGCTCCGAAATAATAGCCGCGCTTGAGCGAGGTGGTGCCGAGCGCGAAGAAACGTCCCTCCCCGCCGGCAACGGCATCCTGGAAATAGGGTCTGTAGCTGAAATTTTCACCGACGAAAGGGGTCGGCCCGTCGAAATTGGAAGCCGCGATCGTCGTTCCGTCCGGCATTATGATGTATATGTCGGACGATTCCAGCAGCGCGTTTATCGACTTCAAATACCGGTTGGCGGCATCCACGCGCTCTCGGTCGCCGGGATTCTCCACGAGCTCCTTGATCTGCTCGTGATCGGCGATCAGCTCCGGCAGGTTTTCGTAACGCGCCAACTCGCCGCGCAGCGCCGAGACCGCCAGCCCGAGCGTGTTGTCGCCCCGGCGCGCCGCCTGTTCCATGTAGATCGTGGTCATGTGGCTCGTGCCGAAATAGGCGATCGCCGCCGACAGGGTTGCCGCGACGGCGCCGAGAACGATCCAGTAGCGGCGCGAGACAGGCGTCATATTGCGCAGGGTTTCCTCCAAGCATGCTCAATCCCGCAGTTTAGAGACTTTCACCGTTCGCTTGAAGTGTTCCGCCGAGGGAGGCGCAATTCTTCACGGTTCGGTTTGCGGTGCCCAGCGGAAACGGCCAGCAGATCCCGTTCGCCGCATTTTGTTCCGAAGCGATTGTTCAAACCTTCTTGACCCGCGTGGATTTGCATCCGCGCGGATTTTCGGCGCATAATGCACGCGGGCACCATCGAACCTTCGGCAATCCTATTCTCAGGAGGAAAAGACGATGAAAAAGACCTGGACAAAGCCCACGATGTGCCAAGTTGCTGCAGGACTGGAGATCTCTCGCTATCTTCCCGCAGAACTCGGAGGAAAGAAAAAGTAGCCTCGAATTCGCCTCGCGCATCTCGTCTCGCGGCGAGGTGCGCGAGTTGACGAATCCCGAAAGCATCGTCGTTCCGAGAAGAGGCCGCGCTTGTCGTAGGCATAACTCGTTCGTGCCCTTCGGACGTGGGTTCCGGTCATGCGCTTGAAGATCATCGGTTCTGCCGCGGGCGGCGGCTTTCCGCAATGGAACTGCAATTATCGCCTCAGCCGCGCGGCGCGCGAGGGCGATCCCGCCGTCGAGCCGCGTACCCAGTCGAGTCTTGCCGCCAGCGCCGTGCCCGGCGACTGGGTGCTCTTCAACGCCTCGCCGGATATTCGCCAGCAAATCGCCGCGACACCGGAGCTTCAGCCGACCCAGGATGCGCCGCTGCGTTCGACGCCGATCCGCGCCGTCGTGCTGACCAACGCGGATGTCGACCACATTGCCGGCCTGCTCAGCCTGCGCGAACGCGAGCCATTCGCGCTTTATGCCGCCGAACGCGTGCTTTCCGCGATCGAGGCAAATCCGATCTTCAATGTGCTCGACCCAGCGATCGTCCCGCGCCGGCGCCTCGTCCTCGAAGGGACAACCGAAATCTGCGGCGCCGACGGCGCATACACCGGCATCTCGGTCGAGACCTTCGCCGTGCCTGGCAAGATCGCGCTGTTCCTCGAGGACGCCTCGGCCCCGGACGGCGACTACGGTTCGGAAGCCGGCGACACGATCGGCGTCCGGCTCTTCTCCGGCAAAGGCGGGGATGCCGTCTACATTCCCGGTTGCGCGCGGGTCGACGATGCCTTGAAAGCTCGGCTTACGCGAACGGACTGTCTGCTTTTCGATGGAACCGTCTACACCGACGACGAGATGATCACCGCCGGCGTCGGAACGAAGACCGGCGCGCGCATGGGCCATATCGCGATGTCCGGCGATGCCGGCTCCATCGCCACGCTCGCAGGCGTCGAGGCACGGCGAATATTCGTCCACATCAACAACACCAATCCGGTGCTCGACGCGCGCTCGGCCGAACGCGCCGCGGTGGAGACCGCGGGTTGGGAGGTCGCTTTCGACGGGATGGAGATCGAGCTTTGACGAATTTTCACGACGTCGCACATGACGGCCTGACGCCGGCGCAACTCGAAGCTGTGGTGCGCCAGGTCGGCGCCGAGCGCTACCACAACCGCCACCCGTTTCATCACGAGATGACGGCGGGCCGCCTGTCGCGGCTGCAGATGCAGGCCTGGGCGCTCAACCGCTACTGCTATCAGGCGATCATCCCGCGCAAGGACGCCACCATCATCGCGCGTTCGGACGATCCCGCCTTTCGGGCCGAATGGCGCAAGCGCGTCGAGGACCACGACGGCGAGGATGGCTGGAATGGCGGGATCGCGCGCTGGCTGAAGCTGGCCACCGGGCTGGGCCTCGACGCGGAAACGGTCAAGAGCCGACGGCTGGCTCTGCCGGCGACGCGCTTCTGCGTCGGCGCCTATCTCTCCTTCTGCGCGGACCGCACGCTGCTCGAGGCGGTGGCATCGTCGCTCACGGAGCTGTTCTCACCAGTCATCATCGCCGAACGCGTGCCCGCGATGCTGGCGAAATATGACTACGTGACCGAGGACACGCTTGCCTATTTCCGGCCAAGGGGCGAGCAGGCCACGCGCGATTCCGATTTCGCGCTCGCCTATGTGCTCGCCCATGCCGACACCCCCGAAAAACAGCAGGCGGTGATTGATGCGCTCGTCTTCAAATGCGAGATACTGTGGACGATGCTCGATGCGCTGGAGCACGCCTATGGACCACACGGGCATGTGCCGCCCGGCGCGTTCGCAAGCGAGGCGCGATGAGACCCGAACGGCGCCGGGCCTTCGTCACACCAGCATCGAGGCCACGGCTTCGTCGCCACGTTCGGCTGCAGTTCGATCCTGTACGAAACGCCTGGGCCCTGCTCTCCCCCGAACGCGTCTTCTGGCCCGATGAGGTCAGTCTCGACATTCTGCGCCGCTGCGACGGGCAGGCGACGATGGGCGAGATGGTGTCCGCGCTGGCAGCGGAGTATGATGCGGACGAACGAGAGGTGGCGGCCGACGTGACTGCATTCCTGCAGGAATGGACCGACAATCTCCTGGTGACGCTGTGACCGACGATCTCCTGCCGCCGATAGGAATGCTCGCGGAGTTGACGCATCGCTGCCCGCTGCAATGCCCCTATTGCTCCAACCCGATCGAACTGATGAAAGCCGACCGCGAGATGGACACGGGCTCCTGGCTCGATCTCTTCGACCAGGCCGCCGACCTCGGCGTTCTTCAGGTTCATCTTTCCGGCGGAGAACCGACGCTGCGCCGCGATCTGGAGGAAATGGTGTCGAAGCTTTCCGCGCGAAAGGTTTACACCAATCTGATCACCGCCGGTGTCGGCATCGGCGAAGGGCGCATCGAGGCGCTGGCAGCCGCCGGATTGGATCATGTTCAGTTGAGCCTGCAAGGCACGAACCCGGGCACGACCGAGCTCATCGGCCACTACAAAGGCGGGTTCGAAAAAAAGCTGGAAACCGCAAGGCGCGTTCGCGCGGCCGGCCTGCCGCTGACCATCAATGCTCCGATTCATCGCCATAACATTGAGGAGGTTCCGCGTTTCATAGAACTGGCACAGGAACTGGACGCGGAACGCCTGGAGATCGCCAATGTACAATATTCGGGCTGGGCGCTGGTAAATCGCGACGCGTTGATGCCGGAACGCGCCGCCGTGGAGCGCCAGGCGGATATCGTGGAGGAAGCGCGTGAGCGCCTGCGCGGCGTCCTCAACATCGATTTCGTCACGCCGGACTATTTCGCGATCTATCCGAAGCCCTGCATGGGTGGATGGGCGCGGGACGCCTTCGTGATCGCGCCCGATGGGGGCATCCTTCCCTGCCACGCGGCACGTACGATTCCCTGGCTGGAGTTCGAGCGGTTCGGCGAGTTTGACCTCGCCGAAATCTGGGCGAACTCCTCCGCCTTGAACGCTTTTCGCGGTACCGGCTGGATGCAGGAGCCATGCCGGAGCTGCGAGAGGCGCGAGCTGGATTGGGGCGGTTGCCGATGCCAGGCCATGGCGATCGCCGGCGACGCCGCCGCGACCGATCCCGCCTGCATGAAATCTCCGCTGCATGCGCGGATGCGCCAATTCGCCGAAATCCCGCATCAGGCCGAGAGCGCCGGATTCCACTATCGGCGGATCGGCGCAAAGCCGGTCTAGGACGCCTCTGCACCGCCGTTTCACAGGCCAGCATGCCGCATCATCGCCGATGTGCCGTCAATTTATCATGATAAATTATTGCATACCATGATATTTTAATGATTAATAGGAGGCTTCGCAGACGAGCCAACGGAGAGTCCCATGAACCGGATCATCCCCGCCATGCTTGCGGCATGCGCGATGATCTTCGCCCCGGCCGCCCTGGCGCAGACGCCACCCAACGTCCTGATCGTCGGCCAGATCGCCGAGCCGAAATCCCTCGATCCGCATGCGGTGACCGCCACCAATGATTTCCGGATCCTGGTCAACGTCTATGACGGTCTCGTCCGCTTTGCCGACGGCACGCTGGAGATCGAGCCCGCGCTCGCCGAAAGCTGGGACATCTCCGAGGACGGCAAGACCTACACGTTCAAGCTGCGCGAGGGCGTGACCTTTCACGACGGTACGCCGTTCAACGCCGAGGCGGTGAAGTTCAATTTCGACCGCATGCTCGACGAGACGCATCCCTTCCACAATACGGGGCCGTTTCCGCTCGCCTTTTTCTTTTCAACCGTGGACGAGGTAAACGCGCTCGACGAGCTGACGGTCGAGTTCAAGCTGAACGAACCGTTCGCGCCGTTCCTGTCGAACCTCGCCTATCCGACCGGGCTGATCGTATCGCCGGCGGCCGTCGAGAAATCCGGAACCGATTTCGGGCGAAATCCCGTCGGCACCGGAGCCTATAAATTCGTGGAATGGCAAGGCAACACGCGGGTCGTCGTCGAGGCCAACCCGGATTATTGGGACGGCGCCCCATCGCTGGAGGCGGTGGTCTTCCGGCCGATCACGGATGCCAACACCCGCGTGGCCGAAATGCTTGCGGGCGGGCTCGACGTCATGGTGGAGGTGCCGCCCGACAGCCTTGCCCAGTTCCGTACCGATGCGAATTTCGCCGTTCAGGAACAGGCCGGACCGCATGTCTGGTATCTGATCCTCAACACGAAGGAAGGGCCCTTCAAGGACAAGGCCGTACGCCAGGCCGCGAACTACGCGATCGACAAGCAGGCGCTGGTCGAAAACGTGCTGCAAGGCACCGCCGAGATATCGGCAGGCCCGGTACCGCCAGCCTTTGCATGGGCGTACAACGAGGACGTCCAGCCCTACCCTCACGATCCCGAGAAGGCGAAGGCGCTGCTGGAAGAAGCAGGGTATGACGGCGAGGAGCTGACCTTCTACGTCACCGAAGGCGGCTCGGGCATGCTCGATCCCGTCGCCATGGGCGCCGCGATCCAGGCGGATCTCGCCAAGGTCGGCATGAACGCCAAGATCGAGACCTACGAGTGGAACACCTTCCTCGGCGAGGTCAATCCGGGTCTCGAAGGCAAGGCCGACATGGCCGAGATGGCCTGGATGACGAACGATCCCGACACGCTGCCCTTCCTCACCCTGCGCACCGACGCGCTGCCCGAAAACGGCGGTTTCAATTCCGGTTACTATTCCAACCCGGAAGTCGACACCATCCTCGAGCAGGCACGCGTTTCGACCGAACCGGAAGAACGCGCCACGCTCTACCAGCAGCTGCAGGAGATCGTCCACGAGGACGCGCCATGGGTGTTCGTCGCCAATTGGAAGCAGAATGCCGTCACCTCGGCGGCCGTGACGGATTTCAAGCTGCAGCCCTCGTTCTTCCTGATGCTTCACAAGGTGTCGAAGAACTGAGGCCGCATCGACGATCAGGACGATAGGAGGCGGGTTTGGCCGCCTATACGCTAAGGAGATTGCTGGCCGCGATCCCGGTCCTGTTCGGGCTGACGCTGCTCGTGTTCCTGATGATGGCGTTGATACCGGGTGATCCCGCTACCGCAATCCTCGGGTCCTATGCGACGCCCGACAATGTCGCCCGCCTCAACGCCGCGCTCGGCCTCGACAAGCCGCTGCCTCAGCAATACCTCATCTGGCTTGGGAACCTCTTCCAGGGCGACCTGGGCCGCTCCTACGCGCTCAACCGGCCCGTGCTCGACGAGGTATTGGAGCGTTTTTCGGCCACCCTCATCCTTGCCGGCACCTCACTCGTCATCTGCTCGGTGCTCGGGCTTCTCGCCGGCATCGTCTCGGCGGTGCGGCAGTTCGGCTGGACCGACCGCATCGTCACCTTCATCGTTCTGGTCGGCATTTCGACGCCATCCTTCTTCCTCGGCCTGCTTCTCATTCTCCTTTTCGCCGTAAAGCTCCGCCTGTTTCCGGCAAGCGGGATGTATGCCGTCTATGGCGGCGGCGACCTCGCCGATCTTCTCCACCACCTCGTCCTGCCCGCGCTGACCTTGTCGGTCGTGGCCGCCGGTGTCGTCGCGCGGCTCACCCGCACCTCCATGCTGGAGGTGCTTCGGCAGGACTATATCCGCACGGCGCGCGCCAAGGGCCTGACGGAACTGCGGGTCATCTACCGCCATGCCTTCAAATCGGCCCTGGTCGCCGTCATCCCCGTGATCGGCATACAGGCGGGCTTCGTGCTGGGCGGCGCCGTCTATATCGAGACGGTGTTTCAGTGGCCCGGCATCGGCGCGATGCTGGTGAACGCGATTTCAACGCGCGACATCCTTCTCGTCCAGGGGGGCGTGCTGGTCGTGGCGGCGAGCTACGTCCTGTTCAACCTGGCCGCCGACCTGTTCCAGTCGATCCTCGACCCGAGGCTTCGCCGATGAGCGCCGTGGCACAGACCGTGAGCCGGTCGAAGGCCGGAGGCCGTCCGCAGGGGTTGCGCCTTCTTCTCAACAACCGCCTTGCCGCGGCCGGCCTCGTCGTTCTCGCATTGATGATCGCCGCGGCGCTTGCCGCGCCTCTCCTTCCGCTTGCCGACCCCAATGCAACGGCGCCCGCCGACAGGCTGCTGCGGCCGCTGTCGGAAGGTCACCTGCTCGGCACCGACGCGCTCGGGCGCGACATCCTCTCGCGTCTCGTCTGGGGCGCGCGGGTGAGCCTCGCCGTCGGCATTTCGGCTACCGTCATCGCCGCCTTCGTCGGCTCCCTGATCGGCCTCGTCGCTGGCTATGCGGGCGGGCGGACCGACAATTTGCTGATGCGCGGCATCGACATGGTGATGGCGTTTCCCTACATCCTGCTTGCGCTCGCCATCGTTGCCGTGCTCGGACCCGGGCTGCTCAACGCACTCTATGCCATCGCGGTCATCAACGTCCCGTTCTTCGCCCGCAACATACGCGGCATCACGCTCGGCCTGTCGCGGCGCGAATTCGTCGATGCGGCGCGGCTTTCAGGCAAGTCGCACCTCAAAATACTTACAACCGAAATATTGCCGAACGTGCTGCCGGTCATCGTCATCACCATGTCGACGACGATCGGCTGGATGATCCTCGAGACCGCTGGCTTGAGCTTCCTCGGCCTCGGCGCGCAACCGCCGCAGGCCGATCTCGGCTCGATGCTCGGCGAGGGCCGGAAGATACTGTTCAACGCGCCGCATGTCTCGATCATCCCGGGCGTCGCGATCTTCCTGCTCGTCATGAGCATCAACCTGGTCGGCGACGGGATACGCGACGTGCTCGACCCGCGGTTGCGGTCGGGCGCCCTCACCCGCCCGGTCGCGCGAACGGCAATCGAGCTGGACGACGAAGAGGGGCCCTCCTCGCGCACGTCCGGCGGAAACCTGCTCGACGTCGCGGGGCTTCGAACAGAGTTTCGCATCGGCCCGACGGTGCACGAGGCGGTCGGCGGTGTCGACCTTCATCTCGCCGGTGCCGAATGCCTCGGTATCGTCGGCGAATCCGGTTCCGGAAAGTCGGTCACCGCCATGTCGATCATGGGCCTCGTGCCTACGCCGCCTGGCCGCATCACCGGCGGCGCGATCACGCTGAAGGACGAGGATTTGCTTGCCGCCAGCGACGAGCGGATCCGGCAGTTGCGCGGCGGCGCGGTAAGCCATGTCTTCCAGGACCCGTTGGCCACTCTCCATCCGCTTTTCACCGTCGGCGACCAGATCGCCGAGGCGATCACCGCGCACCAGCCGGCTTCCCGAAGCCAGGCATGGAAGAAGGCCGAGGAACTCCTGCGGCTCGTTCGCATCTCCAACCCCGCGCAGCGGCTCGATGCCTATCCGCACGAGCTCTCGGGCGGCATGCGCCAACGTGTTTCCATCGCCATGGCGCTTGCCAACGATGCGGACGTGCTGATCGCCGACGAACCGACCACGGCTCTCGATGTCACGGTACAGGCGCAGGTCTTGGCGTTGATGAACAAGCTGCGCCGCGAGAAGAACGCATCGATCCTGTTCATCACGCATGATTTTGGGGTCGTTTCGGCGATCTGCGATCGTGTCGCGGTGATGTATGCCGGCAAGATCGTCGAGACCGGCCGCACCAGCGAAATTCTCGCCGCGCCGGCTCATCCATACACGCGCAAGCTGATCGATTGCGTTCCGGTGCTGGGCGAGCCCGAACGCCGACTGGACGCCATCGAGGGCTTGCCTCCGCCCGTCAGCGACCTGCCGCAAGGCTGCGCCTTCGCGCCACGCTGCCCGATCGCGCAGCCGGAATGCCGCGCACAGGCGGTCGAGCTTGCTCCATTGGGCAAGGAACGCGCAGCCCGCTGCCTCTATCCACTGACCCACACCACGGGAGTTTCCGCGGATGGATGAACGAGCCGCGCCCATCCTCGAACTGACGAAGGTCGAACGCATTTTCGGCGGCGGCAGGACCTTGTTCGCCAGGGAGAAACCCGCCGTCCACGCCGTCCAATCGGTTTCGCTCGACATCGAGGCCGGCGAGACACTTGGGATCGTCGGCGAATCCGGCTGCGGGAAATCGACGCTCGCGCGTCTCATCGTCGGCCTCGACAACCCGAGCGGCGGCACGATCCGCTTCAAGGATGCGGACCTTGCCGAGATCGCCAGGCGCGATCCCGCCGCCCTCGCGCGCCGGATCCAGTATGTTTTCCAGGATCCGGTTTCATCGCTCAACCCGCGCAAGACCATCCGTTCGATCCTCGAAGCGCCGCTGATTCATCTCCTCGGCATGAAGCGCGCGAAGCGCCAGGAGCGGCTTGTGCAATTGATGGATGCGGTCCGCCTGCGCCCCGACTTCCTCGATCGCTATCCGCACGAATTCTCCGGAGGCCAGGCGCAGAGGATCGGCATCGCGCGCGCGCTCGCCGCCGAGCCCGAGATCATCGTGCTGGACGAGCCGGTTTCCGCGCTCGACGTTTCGGTGCAGGCGCAGGTGCTGAACCTCCTCGCCGAGTTGAAGGCGCGCTTCCGACTAACCTACGTCTTCATCAGCCACGACCTCTCGGTGGTGGAGACCATCAGCGACCGCGTTGCAGTCATGTATTTCGGCCGGCTTGCGGAAATCGGACCCGCGCGCTCGATCTTCCGCAATCCGCGGCATCACTATACGCGGTTGCTCCTGCGTTCCGTGCCGGTTCCCGGCAGGGAGGTTTCAATACCGGAGACGGAGAGTGCGGAGATGCCCGATCCCTATGATCCGCCCAAGGGCTGCGCCTTCTATCCGAGGTGCCCGGCGGGCGATGCGCTCTGCGTTTCACGCCAGCCACCGCTGGAACCAGCGCCCGGATCGACGTCCCATCTTGCCGCTTGCTTCCATCCCGGTTCGGTGACAGGAGAAGCTGCGGGGTAGGTACAGATGCATCAGGAAACAGACCTTCCAGATACGGGCGATCCCGGCATCCTGCCGGCAAGAAGGCAGAAGCGTTCCGACATGATCGCGGGACGCATTCGCGATCTGATTTCTCGCCACGGCCTCGGGCCGGGCGACCGCATCCCCCAGCAATGGCTCGCCGACCAGGAGCTGAAAGCCTCCAAGGGAACCGTGAGAGAGGCGATGAAGGCCTTGGAGACCCAAGGGCTGATCAAGAGTCGGACCGGACCGGGTGGGGGCGCTTTCGTCACCGCGCTTTCGGGCGAACAGGCAATGGGATTGCTGAGCAACCTTTTTCTGTTCAACCAGCCCTCGTTCGCCGACATCTATTCCATCCGAAAATTGCTCGAACCGGAGCTGGCCCGCAGCCTTGCCGGGAAGCTCGACCAGAAGACGCTCGGCGAATTGCAGGCAATGATCGCGCTTTATGAAAGCGCCCCTTCGAACGCGGGCGAAGAGTTCTCGCAGTTCCTTCGCCAGCTCGATTTCGCAACCGCGCTTGCGGGCAATGGAGCAAACCTGCTCTTGAGCTTCGTCCTCGTCTTCCTCCACCGTCTGCTGCGCGAGGCAAGCGTCTGCCGGGATCCGGACGCCACGCCCCAGGGCCTGCAAGAAGCCGGAACCGGCTTTCAGGTGCGCCTGCTGCGTGCCATGAAGGCCGGTGACGACAGCGCCACTGCCGACGTCATGCGGGAATATATGGAGGCGGAAGAGCACTATATGCTCTCCCGCGCAATGACGAGGCAGAAACGCTCGGTTTAAGCGAGCGCAGTTTTCAGAGCATCCCCGAGGCCTTCCCGGGTGCAAGGACGGTGTCCGGCTCCCTTGCGGTCGTTTGGGAACAATCCCACGCCCGAGATGTTCCGCCCGAAACCTCCTCGAGGCAGGGACGATGGCTTCAAGATATTGGTTGTGGATCCTGGTCGTGGCCGCGGTCGCCGTGGCGCTCATTTATATGTCCGGCATCGGCGGTCGAGACGCGTCCGCTCCCGGCCAACCCGCGCCTCACGCATTGGACCAGTCGGAATGAACTTCTTGCAGGCGCTCGAAAGTTCCGCCACCTTGTCGCGGAATGCATCCAGACGAAGCGATTCGGAGTACTTCGTCCAGACACAAAGCAAACTCAGCTTTGGATCTCCATGATGGTTCTCGCAACATCCCTCCTTTTCGCCTTGATCGGTATTGCGCTTGGCGGGGGCGGACTTTGGCTCGTCTTTCTCGGTGGCAGTCTCTTCTATCTATTCGCCGGACTGATGTTCCTCGTCACCGCATTCCTGCTCTACATGCGCAGAAGCGCCGCGCTCTGGGTCCATGCGGCGCTCGTGGTCGTCGCCCTCGCCTGGGCGATATGGGAAGTCGGCTTCGACTGGTGGCAGCTCGGTCCGCGCGGCGGCGTCATCATTCTGCTGGGACTGTGGCTGCTTACGCCCTGGGTCCGGCGACAGCTTGTGTCCAGCCCCGGCGGCAGGGCCGCGAGCCCTTTGCCGCTCGCCGTGCCGGTAGCGGCTTCCATCGCGATCGCCGGTTATTCCATGAGCGTCGACCCGCACGATCTGGCCGGCAGCTTGCCCACCGAAAAGGTGGCGTCGGCATCGTTCGGCGGCGACGTTGCCGAAGACGAATGGCATCAATACGGCCGCACGCCCTATGGGCAGCGCTATTCGCCGCTCGATCAGGTCAACACTGAAAATGTCGCGACGCTAGCCGTCGCCTGGCAATACCAGACGGGCGACGTGAAGTTGCCGGACGACGTGGGGGAGACGACCTACCAGGTCACACCGCTGAAGGTCGGCAACACGCTCTATCTCTGCACGCCTCACAATTGGGCGATCGCGCTCGACGCCAGCACGGGCGAGGAGAAATGGAAGTTCGATTCCAATTCGGGGATGAACCCCGATCGGCAGCACCAGACGTGCCGAGGCGTGACCTATTGGGCGGATCCAGCAGCCGCGCCGGGCACGCCCTGCGCGGCCCGGGTCTACCTTCCGACCTCCGACGCACGGCTCATCGCCCTCGATGCGACGACCGGGGAAATCTGCACCAGCTTCGCCGATCAGGGTGAACTGCATCTCGAAACCGGCATGGAGTACAATCCGGCCGGCTATTATTACTCGACCTCGCCGCCGGTCGCCGTGGACGACAAGCTGATCATCGGCGGCGCGGTAAACGACAATTATTCGATCCACGAGCAGTCGGGCGTCATCCGCGCCTACGACATCCGCACGGGGACGCTGCTGTGGAACTGGGATTCCGGAAATCCGGATGAAACCGCACCGCTGCCGCCCGGCCAGACCTACACCACCAACTCGCCGAACAGTTGGTCCGTCTTCAGCGTCGATGAGGATCTGGGGCTCGTTTACATCCCTCTGGGAAACCAGGTGCCTGACCAGCTCGGCATGGGACGCAGCGAGAACGTCGAAAGGTTCTCCTCGTCAATCGTGGCGCTCGATACGAACACCGGGCAGATGCGCTGGGTACGTCAGACCGTGCATCACGATCTCTGGGACATGGACGTGCCGGCGCAGCCCGTGCTCTTCGACCTAACCAGGGATGACGGGACGGTGGTGCCGGCGCTCGTCGGCCCGACCAAGCAGGGCGACATCTACGTCCTCGACAGACGCACCGGCGAACCGATCATTCCGGTTCGCGAGGAACCGGCGCCCGAAGGCGCCATTCCCGAGGATTTCACCTCTCCCACGCAGCCCATCTCCGACCTGACCTTCTCGCCGCCGCCGCTGCGGGAAAGGGACATGTGGGGCATCACGCTGTTCGACCAGCTGGCGTGCCGCATCAAGTTCCATCGGCACATGTATGAAGGCCGCTACACGCCTCCTTCGCTGCAGGGCACGATCGTCTATCCCGGCAATTTCGGTGTCTTCAACTGGGGCAGCGTCGCCGTCGACCCGGAGCGGCAGATCATGTTCGGCATGCCGACATATCTGGCCTTCACCTCACGCCTGGTTCCGCGCTCTGAAATTCCTCCGAGGGGAGAGGACGAAAAAGCCAGCGAGCAGGGCCTCAACCGCAATGAAGGCGCACCCTACGGCGTCTTCATGGGACCTTTCCTCGGTCCGCTGGGCATACCCTGCCAGGCTCCGCCCTGGGGCTACGTCGCCGGGGTCGATCTACGCACAGGCGAAATCGCCTATCGGCACAAGAACGGCACCGTCTACGACATGACGCCGCTGCCGCTGCCGTTCAAGCTCGGCGTGCCGGGCATCGGCGGCCCGCTGCTCACACGGGGCGGCGTCGCCTTCCTCGCCGCCGCGGTCGACGACTACCTGCGCGCCTACGATGTCACCAGTGGCGAAAAGCTGTGGGAAGCCAGGCTGCCGGCGGGCGGGCAGGCCACGCCGATGACCTACGCCACCGAGGACGGCAAGCAATATGTGGTGATCGTCGCGGGCGGCCACGGCTCGATCGGCACGAAGCCGGGGGATCACGTGATCGCCTACACCCTGCCCTGAGACCGAAGTTCCGGGCGGCGTTGCCGCATCGATATAGGTGTCGGGAGACCTATCGCGAAGACGATTTTCGTTCGTCCAGCCACTTGCTTGCAACCAACAGCGCGGCCGGCAATTCGCTCGCTCCGTTGGCAACCGCGACCGCGCCCGACGAACGCAATATATTCGCCCGGCCCGGTCTCGGATCGGTCGGATCCACGAAGCCGATCGGCACCATGCCGGCTGCAACCGCCGCCTCGACCCCATGCGGGCTGTCGTCGATCATGACGCAACGGCTCGGATCGACGGAGAACTCGCGCGCGCAGTGAAGCAGAAGATCCGGCGCGGGCTTGGGCCGCGCGACTGCATCCGCGCTGAAGACGCGGGGCGTGAAATGATCCCAAAGTTCGAGATGGCCAAGGCTCCGCTTCAGGCGCTGCATGCTGCTGTTGGAGGCAACGCATTTCGGCCGCGAAAGCCCGCTGACGACATCGAGGATACCCGGCATGGGCGCCAGCCGCTCGGCGAAGGCTTCGAACAAGGTATCGTGCCAGGACGACAGAAGCGCGTCGACATCGGCGACCGCATAGTCGTCCTTGATCATCTGCCGGATGATGCTCACGGAATTGCCGGTAAACTTCACATGCGATTCGGCCGCCGTGATGTCGATGCCGGCGGTTCGCAGGCTTTCGGCGAGCGTGCCGCTGGCGATCGGCTCGCTGTCGATCAGCACGCCGTCGCAATCGAAGATCACCAGGTCGATATTGTCGAGGGGATCGCTTTCCGCCACGATAGCGACGGAGCTCTTTACTGATAGATTCGACAAGATCAGGCTCCTCGCAACGCTACGGCGAGATCGGGACGGTCGGTGGTGAGCTGGCGAAGCGGCTTGCCGAGCCAGTAGGAGATGTCGGCTTCGTCGTTGGGTACCCACACGCCCAGTCGGTCCAGCGGCACGAGCTCGGTGATCCTTTCCCAATGCGGTGCGAGAACGCCCTTTTCTATGGCGATCACATCGGAAAGCTCCAGCATCCTCTCCAGCCCTTCGACGAGGCCATGCCGGTCCGCCGACTTTGCGTCGAAGGACGACAATGTCCGGATATGCGGCGCGGCGCGCCTGATCTCGGCAAGCACCTCGGTGTGGAAGCTGGTGAGGATCGAGCGGTCCGACATGCCCTTTTCGTCGAGCAGGGCGGCCGCCCTGGCCTCGAGGCCCGGATAGGGCTTCCCCTCGTGATCGGCCTTGAGTTCCACATGCAGTTCGAGGGCCGTGCCGGCGAAGATGTCCAGCACGTCGTCCAGCGTCGGGATTGTCGCGCCGGCGTCGCCCTTGAGACGGACTTCGAGATTTTCCCCCGCCGCAAGAAAGGCCACCGGCCCGCTGCACTCGGTCGTCCGATCGAGCGTGGGATCGTGGATGACGAGCATCTCGCCGTCCCTTGTCAGATGGACGTCGAACTCCACGCCCTCGACCGGCAGCTTGGCGACCTCCCGAAAGCCCTCGATGCTGTTTTCAATCCACAGATTACGACCACCGCGGTGGCCGATGATATGAACCATTTACGTGCGTTCCTTTTGTGAGATGGTCGGCTACTTGCCCGAATCCACCAGGCCTTTCGTGAACCAGCGCTGCATCAGGAGGATGATCACCGCTGGAGGGAGCATGACGAACAGGGCCGCGCTCATCGCGATGTTCCACGCGGGCGCCGCATCGTTGACGGGAACGAGCCCCTTGAGGCCCAGAACGGCGGTCTGCATGTTCGCGTCCGTGGTGAACAGCAACGGCCACAGATACTGGTTCCAGCCATAGATGAAGAGAATGATCGAGAGCGCGGCGATGTTGGCCCGCGACAGCGGCAGCAGAATGTCCAGGAAGAACTTGACCGGGCCGGCGCCGTCGAGCCGCGCGGCTTCGCAAAGCTCCTCCGGTACGGTCAGGAAGAACTGGCGGAACAGGAATGTCGCAGACGCGGACGCGATCAGGGGCAGGATGAGTCCGCCATAGGTGTTGACCATGTTCCACTGCAGCGCGGCCTCGAGCCTGTATCCGGTGAGGCTTTCCACGAAGCCGGAAACACCAATCGCACCGAAGAACCAACGCAGCGGACCGGCCGCGTCCGCCACCGCCTCGTAGGTCGGGATGATGCGCACCTCGACGGGCAGCATCAGCGATACGAAGATCAGCCAGAACGCCGTCATTCTGAAGGGAAACCGGAAATAGGTGATGGCGAAGGCCGCGATCAGCGAAATCGTCAGCTTGCCGACGACGATGCCGATGGTGACGATCAGCGAGTTGATGTAGAGGCGGGAAAAATTACCCTGGTTCCAGGCTTCCGCGATGTTCTCGAGGAAATGCGAGCCGGGCAGCCAGGGGAAAGGCGCCTGCTGGACTTCCTGCAAGGTGAGCGAGCCGGCCACGAAGGCGAAGTACAGCGGCAGGCACACCACCGCCGCTCCCACGAGCAGGACCGCATGGCAGAAGATCGTCAGGCCGAGATTGCGTTCGATCATGGCTATACCTGATAGTTGACCCGTCGCTCGAGAGCGCGGAACTGCAGGATGGTGAAGAGGATCGCGACGATCATCAGGATCACCGACTGGGCGGCCGACGAGCCGAGGTTGAGTTGCACGAAACCGTCCTGATAGACCTTGTAGACGAGCGAATTCGTCGCGCCCGCCGGCCCTCCCCTGGTCACCGCGTCGATGATGCCGAAGGTCTCGAACAGGCCGTAGACGACGTTCATCACCATCAGGAAGAAGATGGTCGGCGTGATGAGGGGCAGCGATATGGTGAAGAAGCGCCGTACCGGCCGCGCGCCGTCGAGCTTCGCCGCCTCGATCAGCGACTGGGGCACGGCAAGCAGCGCAGCGACGAGGAAGATGTAGTCGTAGCAGATATGCTTCCACACCGAGGCGACGACCACCAGGAGCTGGGCGTCGAAGGGGCGGCGGTTGGGGTCCCACGGAATGCCGAGCGAGTGGATGAACTGCGCGACCGGTCCCACCGCCGGATTGAACAGGAAGGCCCAAAGCACGCCCGATATCACCGGCGCGATCGCATAGGGCATCAGGATGACGCTCTTGTAGATGCCACGGCCGCGAATGATGAAATCCGTGGCGAAGGCAAAGAGCAATGCGAGCACGATCGTCACCACGGCCTGAACGATCGTGAACCAGAGGGTGAAGACGACGCTCTGCCGATAGTCCGCGCTTCCCAGAAGCTGGGCGAAATTTGCAAAGCCGACGAATATCTGTTTCGCCCCGAACGGATCGACCTGCACGAAGGCGAGCGACAGCGCCTTGTAGGACGGAATGAAAAAGAAGAAGAGCAGGATCAGAAGCTGAGGCGCAAGCAGCGCCGCTGCTATCCCCGGCTTGCGAAAATGCGCCGTCTTCAGCCCGGAATCCGAGGTCTTGGGCAGAAGACGGCCCATTGCGAGGCCGAGCGTGAGCGGGGCGCGCGAGGACGCGCGCCCGATGCCCGCCGCGGCATTACTGTCCGGCATGAAGTTGCTCATACTGGCGCAGGATTTCGTTGCCGCGCCTCGCGGCGTTGTCGAGAGCCTCCTGAGGACTCTTCTGCCCCGTCCATACCCCCTGGATCTCCTCGACCAGGATCTGCATGGACTGGTTGTGGTTGCCGAAGCGGAATCCGCGCGAACTCTCGGTCGGCTCGCCCCGTGTCAGTTGCAGGATGGCGATCTCCCTGGTCGGATTCTCCTCGAAATAGCCCTCCGACTTCAACTCGTCATAGGCGGCGTTCGTCACGGGAACATAGCCGGTCTGCTTGCTCCACCAGACCTGCGTCTCGGGCGAGGCGATGAAATCGATGAAGGCAGCCGCGCCGGCATACTCGTCGTCGGACTTGCCCTTCAGGACCCAAAGGCCGCCGCCGCCGATGGTGCTGTTCTTGGGCTCCACACCCTCTTCATGGGGCAGGAAGGCGGCGCTCCAGTCGAACTGCGCGCCGGAGCTTATCGCCGCATGGGCAGCCGTCGAGGCGACGTAGGTCGCACAGGTGCCGGACGTGAAGAGTTGCTCGGGAGCCAGGCCCTGCCCCGCAAGCTGGAGCACGCCGTCATCCATCCACTTGGACAGGCGCTCGAGCTGGCCGACGAGAAGTGGACTCTTGTTGAAGATGAATTCCGTGCCCAGCCCGTCGAAGCCGTTGGCAAGCGTGCCGTAGGGCTGATCGTGGATCGCGGCGTAGTTCTCGATCAGGCTCCAGAAGAAATCATTGGCAAGCGCCATCGAGCAATTGCTGATGCCCTTTTCCTTGATGGCGTAGAGCTGCTTCTCCACTTCCTGCCAGGTCTCGCCCGGAGCTTCGAAGCCGGCCTCCTTGAACTTGTCGCGATTGTACCAAAAGATCGGAGTAGAGCTGTTGAAGGGCAACGCCGCCGGCACGCCGTCGACGAGGTAGAAGCCCGAAACGGGTGCGATGAAATCGTCCCAGTCGACGTCATGTCCCTGCTGCTCAAGCAGTTCGGGAACCGGCACGATCGCACCGGAATTCAGCATCGTCATGAAGCCGCGCTCGGCAGCCTGGATGATCGTCGGCTGCTGGCCGACACGATATGCCGCCACCATGGCCGCCATGTTTTCTTCGTAGTTGCCCTTGTGAACGGCAACCACCTGGTACTTGTCCTGCGAATTGTTGAAGTTCGTGACCAGCTCCTGCACGATCTCGCCGAGGCGCCCGCCATGGGCAAACCACCACTCGACCTTGACCCGATCCTGGGCCGCGGCAGGCAAGGCCATGGCTCCGGCCACGAGGCTCGTGGCTAGGATGCGCGCGATTGCGCGCGGCATGTTCCTGATAGCAAATCCGATAGTCATCTGCGTCTCCTCTCGCATCGTCATATTCCTTGCCCGCGCCTCGAAGGCCTTGCGGGGTGGGCCGCTTCCATGGCGGCGATAAAAAGAAGCTAGCGCCCACGAATTACAAATGTCAATATGATATTACAGATGTATGACAAACGCGCTGGAGGGAGCATATGGCTGATATCGAAATGGTCGACCTGCGGAAGAACTACGGCACGGTTCCGGCGGTGAAGGGCATAAATCTCGCGATTTCGGACGGTGAGATGATCGTATTGGTCGGGCCGTCCGGCTGTGGAAAATCGACCTTGCTGCGCATGGTGGCGGGCCTGGAGACCATCACTTCCGGCCATCTCCGCATCGCTGGAAAGGATGTCAGCAAGGTCGAGCCGGCCGACCGCGACATAGCGATGGTGTTTCAGAACTACGCGCTCTACCCGCATATGTCCGTGCGCCAGAATCTGGAATACGGGCTGAAGAACCGGGGCTTCGCGCGCGCCAATATCGACAAGCGCGTCTCCGAGGCGGCTGCGATCCTGGAAATCCAGCCCTATATGGAACGTCGTCCGCGCCAGCTTTCAGGCGGGCAGCGCCAGCGCGTGGCGATGGGCAGGGCGATCGTCCGCAACCCGGCGGCCTTCCTCTTCGACGAACCCCTCTCCAACCTCGATGCCAAGCTCAGGGTCCAGATGCGGGTCGAAATCCGCAAGCTGCAGAAACGCCTGGGCACGACCAGCATCTACGTGACACACGATCAGCTCGAGGCGATGACCCTCGCCGACCGGCTCGTCGTCATGAACGAGGGACGCATTGAACAAATCGGCACGCCGATCGAGGTCTACGAGCGCCCGGAGACGCTTTTCGTCGCCGGGTTCATCGGGTCGCCGCCCATGAACCTGATCGATGTCGAGAAAACCGCCGGTCATGTGGCGTGGAAGGAACTGCCTCCGAAGACCGGCATCGTGGGAATACGCCCGGATGCGATCAGCGCGGCGACGTCGCGCGACGAAAGCAGCATCGCGCTGACGGGGATAGTCGAGCTGATCGAGCCGATCGGCGGGGAAAGCCATGTCCATCTCGTGCTGGACGGGTCCGACCAGTCGGTGATCGCTTCGCTGCCCGGGCGAACGGGTATCCAGGAAGGTCAACGCGTCACCTGGCATGCAGGCCGTGCGGCCCTTCACTGCTTCGACAGATCGACCGGCTCGCGTACCGAATGACGCCGCGCGGCGCGGGCGAGCGACTGAATTGACAACGACCGCGCATGCGGTGCTATTCCCGGATCCCGCGACCAGAAAGTGCACAGAATGCTCCCCGAACAGCCGGCCCCAACTCCCGAGGAACAAATGCAGGTGCGCGTCCTCTGGCTCTATTTCATGGAGGGCAGGACGCAGGCCGAGATTGCCGACGAGCTCTCGACGAATCGCCTCAGGATCAACCGGATCATCAGCGAGGCACGCCGCACCGGGCTCGTGACGATTACCTTGAATTCCAGGCTGACGTCCTGCGTCGAGCTCGAGCGACAGCTATCCGACGCGTTCGGCCTGAACCGTGCCATCATCGTGCCGACGCCCAAGGACGTCGACCTTGTACCGGTATTGCTCGGACAGGCGACCGCCGAATATGTCAACCAGCTTCTGAGCGGCACGAAGATAGGCGGCATCGGCGTCGGCTGGGGCGCGACGCTGCGCGAGATGGTGAGGCATATGCCGTCGCTGCGCCGGCCGGAACTTTGCGTCAACTCGGTGATGGGCGGGCTCACCCGAGGCATAGAGATCAACACCTTCGACATTGCCAGCGACCTGGCGCGCCAGCTCAGCGCGGAATGCGCCTATCTCGCCGCGCCGATCTATGCCGGAAGCCAGGAATCACGCGACGCGATCATGACCCAGGACGTGTTCCGCGAAGCGTTCGAACGGATCGCGGCCAACGACATGATCATCATCAGCGCCGGCGATCTTACGGAGCGGTCCCTGCTGATGCGCTACGGCATGCCGAAGGACGTGGATATAGACGGCCTCGCGCGGGCGGGCGCACAAGGGGATCTGCTGGCCCAATTCATCAACCGGTCCGGCAAGCCGATCGACCATCCGATCAATCGCCGCGCGATCGCCCTGCCGCTGGATGCGCTGCGCGCCGTGCCGAACGTCGTGCTCAGTTCAGGCGGAATGAACAAGGCCCCCGCGATCGCCGCGGCGCTGCGCTCGGGATTGTGCGACGTGCTCGTGTGCGACGAGGATACGGCCCGCGCCGCCGCCTCGCTCGCCGCTCAGTGGCGCGAGGAGGATGCCTGACGTCGAGCCCCTCGCGGAGCGCCGCAAAAATTGCCGCGGCATGCTCAAGACAGCGCAGCGAGGATCCGGATCCAGGAACGTATGCCCTTGCGATAGCTGGAGAGATCGTATTTCTCGTTGGGGCTGTGGACGCGGTTGTCGAAACGGGCGAAACCGACAAGCAGGGCATCCATGCCCAGGCGGTTCTTGAACTCGTTGATGACGGGAATGGAACCGCCACCGCCAGATAGAGCCGCTTCCGTCTCCCATTCCTGCGTCAGCGCCTCGAGCGTCGGCGCCAGATACGGATTCTGGGTCGAGACGGTCGTCGCCCTGCTGGAGGAATGGACAGTGAAGCGCAATGCGCAGTCGGCGGGAAGCCGCGCCTCCACATATGCGCGAAACGTCTCGCAGATGCGCACGGGATCCTGTTGTCCGACCAGCCGGAAAGAAACTTTCGCCGATGCGCGTGCCGGAATAACCGTCTTGAACCCCTCGCCGCCGTATCCGCCGGTGATCCCGTTGATCTCGAAGGTGGGTCGCGCCCAGATCTGTTCGAGCACGCTGCGGCCGGTTTCGCCGGCGGGTACCGACAGGCCGACCTTGTTCAGGAACGCCTCCTCGTCGAATGGAAGTCTCTCCCATAATTCCTTGATCTGGGACGGCAATTCCTCGACTCCCTCATAGAAGCCTTCCAGCAGGATCCGCCCATCCGTGTCCCGCAGACCCGCAAGGATCGTCGCCATCACCTGGAGGGGATTGCGTGCGGCACCGCCGTAGACGCCGGAATGAAGATCGCGGCTCGCCGCCTCGATCTCGATCTCCACGCCGCACAGGCCTCGCATCATCAGCGTGATCGCAGGTGTCTGATCGTCCCACATATCGGTATCGCAGACGAGAACCACGTCGGCCTTGAGCTCATCCTGCGTTGCATCGAGGAACGGCCCCAGATTCCTGGAACCGGCTTCTTCTTCCCCCTCGAGCAGGATCGACACCGGCAGCGGCAATGCGCCATTGGCCTCGCGCCAGGCCCGACATGCTTCAACGAACGTCAGAAGCTGTCCCTTGTCGTCCGATGCGCCGCGCGCGACGATATGGGTATCGCCATTCTCGGCCGGCGCCAATTTCGGCTCGAACGGATCCGAGTTCCATTCGCCGAGCGGGTCCACC
This sequence comes from Aquamicrobium sp. LC103, assembly GCF_001014615.2. Lineage (GTDB taxonomy): Bacteria > Pseudomonadota > Alphaproteobacteria > Rhizobiales > Rhizobiaceae > LBCQ02. Next base: position 218,435 of record NZ_LBCQ02000008.1, on the reverse strand, counting down.
GGCTGGACGTCATAGTGACCGTAGAACAGCACGTGCGTTCCTGCCGCGGACTTCTCGTGAGCAAGCACCATCGGCTGGCCGCCCGTGGGCCGCACCGAGGCATCGAAACCCAGTTCGGCCAGTTGCCCGGCCAGCCAACGCGCAGCCGCCTCGCAATCGTCCTTGTAGGCCGGATCGGTCGAGATGCTTTTTATGCGCAACAGATCGAAAAACCGCTCCAGGCTGCCGTCAAGATTGGCGTCGGCGCGTGCGAGGGCCTTCTCGAGCGGAGAAGAAGTTGCGTTGTCGGTCATATGCTTTCGCTATTCTGCTGCGGTTCGATGAACATGGCTGGCGAGGCCCCGCCTTGGGAGGCAGGGCCCTTACGTGGGAAGGTGCTCAGATGACCTTGCCGCTTTCCGTGTCGATAAGGTGCATGTGGCTCATATTTGCCATCAGTTCGAGACGCTGGCCGGCTTGCGGATCCACCTCGGGGTCGATGCGCGCGCTGTTCGTCACGTTCCCGATCTGGAAATGTACCAGCGTTTCCATGCCCATCGGCTCGGCAACATCCACGTCGATCGTCATCGGCACGAAGTGGCCCTGCGTCGTTTCGCGACGCTCCGTCAGATGTTCGGGGCGAATGCCGAATTCGAGCTTCCTTGCCACATGATCCGCGTAGCGCTCCCGCCGATCGGCCGGCACGGAAAGGCGTTCGCCATTTTCCAGAACCACAATGAGCCCATCCGCTTCCGACTGCAGCGTGCAGGGAATGAAGTTCATCGACGGGCTGCCTATGAAGCTTGCGACGAATCGCGTGGCAGGCCGACGATAGAGTTCCTGCGGTGGTCCCACCTGCTCTATCACGCCCTGGTTCATGACCACGACGCGATCGGCGAGCGTCATCGCTTCGATCTGGTCGTGCGTGACATAGATCGTCGTCGTGCCCAGCTTCTGGTGCAGCTTCTTGATCTCGGTGCGCATCTGGACACGCAGCTTTGCGTCGAGATTGGAAAGCGGCTCGTCGAACAGGAAAACCTCGGGGTTTCGCACGATCGCACGCCCCATCGCCACGCGCTGTCGCTGGCCGCCGGACAGTTCCTTGGGCTTGCGGTCGAGCAGCGCGGACAGCCCGAGAATTTCGGCGGCGTTCTCGACCCGCTGCCTTATGTCGGCTTCCGTGGTTTTCCGCAGCTTGAGCCCGAAACCCATGTTTTCATAAACGTTCATATGCGGGTAGAGCGCATAGCTCTGAAACACCATGGCGATGTCGCGATCGCGGGGAGCGACGTCATTGACGATCTTGTCGCCGATGCGCATCTCGCCGTCCGTAATGTCCTCGAGGCCCGCGATCATCCGCAGCATCGTCGACTTGCCGCAGCCGGAAGGGCCTACGAGGACGAGGAACTCGCCGTCCGCGATATCGAGATCGACGCCTCTCACCGCCTTGTAGTCGCCGTAGTGCTTCACGATTTGGTTGATCGAAACTTTTGCCATCGCTACTCCAATCGAATTCCTGACGCTCCGCAGCAGTCGAACCGGCCGTTAGAGGGCAGGAAGAGGAAACTTGCGGGTCTTTTCATATGCACGCGCGGCACGCAGCACGGTCGCTTCGTCGCGAACCCGCCCGACGATCTGCAGGCCGATCGGCAAGCCACTTTCGTCGAAACCGCAGGGAATGGATGCGGCGGGCTGGTAGCTGAGGTTGAAAGGCGACGTGAACGGCGTCCAATCCCCTCTCCACTCGCCGCCCTTGTCTCCCGGGAAATCCTCGCCCACCGGAAAAGCGGTCCGCGGCATGGCCGGCAGGATGAGAAGATCGTAGGTCTCGTGCAGTTGCCGCATCCTGACCGCGATTTCCGCGCGCGCGACATGCAGCGCCTGCGCGTACTCGATGGCGCCGACCTTCATACCCGCGTCGGCGATGATGAGCAGTCCCGGATCGACGAGGCTGCGTTGCTCGTCCGTCAGCCCGACGAGACCGCTGCCAAGGGTCACCGACAGGATCGTCGTATAGGTCTCGACGGCGTCAGGCAGGTCGAGCTCGACCTGTTCGACCAAGGCGCCCAATTCGCCGAACACCGACGCGGCCCGCGCGACCGAGGCCGCGACCGATCCCGAGACGGACGCGCTTCCCAATGTAGGCGCATAGGCTATGCGAAGCCCGCTTACGCCGCTTTCCAAGGCGCGGAGCGCGTCGAAACCCTGATCGGGAATATTCGTCCAATCCCTGCTGTCGTCGCCGGATATGACCTGAAGCATCAGCGTCGCGTCCGCCACTGTCCGTGTCAGCGGCCCTGCCGCCGGCAACGAGCCGGCACAGGTTGCGGGCGCGCTCGCGACACGTCCGAAGCCAGGCTTTATGCCGAAGACACCGCAGAACGAGGCGGGGATTCGGATGGAGCCGCCGCCATCACTGCCGAGATTCAGCGGAGCCATGCCCGCCGCCGCCGCAACGCCCGCGCCGCAGCTCGATCCACCCGGTGTCAGATCCGTATTCCATGGGTTGCGGGTGATGCCGGTCAGGGGGCTGTCGCCCACACCCTTGTGCCCGAACTCCGTCGTCGTCGTCTTGCCGAGAAGCACGGCACCGTGTTCGCGCAATCGCGCGACGGCGGGCGCGTCCACATCGCATGCCTGATCCCGCGAGACCAGAAGCGATCCCTTCATCGTCGGCCATTTCCTGGTCAGGAACAGGTCCTTGATCGTGGCAGGCACGCCGTCGACCAGGCCGGCCGGCTCGTCGCGCATCCAGCGGACCTCCGAAGCACGCGCATCCGCGATCGCGCTGTCCTCGTCCACCAGGCAGAACGCATTAAGGGTCCCGTCGAGCGCCGCGATCCGGTCCAGGCACGATCTGGTCGCTTCGACCGGAGACAGCTTCTTCGCCTTATAGGCTGCGACGAGCTCGGTAGCGGAGAGGAGGAAAGGGTCGGACATCAGTCAGCATCCATGGTGAGCAGGAAGGCCGGAATGCCGGCCTTCCGCATGAATCACGGTGTTTTTCGGATCACTTGCGAAGCTGAGCGTTGGCCTTCGCCGCGGCATCCTTCATCGCCTTCTCGGCGGTCTCGCTGCCGCTCAACGCCAAGCTTACCCCCACCGCCAGCTCGTTGAGGATCTGCGGCGACTGCGGATGGAAGCGGGCGCGCTTGGCCAGCTCGGCATCGGCATTGTGCAGGTTTGCGAGCGCGGCCTGGGCCGCCTCCTGGCCGAACGCGCTGCGGAAGCCCTCGCTCTCCCAGGCTGAAACACGAGTGGTCGCCAATCCGCGCGCGGAAGTCTGGAGCGATGTGGCCTTGCTGGTCGCCCACAACAGGAACAGGAATGCGGCTTCCTTGTTGTTCGACTTGGAATTCACCGCCGCCTGCCAGCAGGACATGTTCGGAATGGCCGGCCTGCTGCCCGTCGTCGGGAACAGCGCAAAGCCCGCATCGGCCGCAACCTTGCTCTTCTGCGGATTGGAAATGTCCGTCGCGAAGTTGGAGGTGTCGGAAGTGATGGCGGAAGCGCCCTGCATGAAGTCGTTCAGCGCCTCGTACCAGTCGTAGTTGCTGACGCCGATCGGACCGGCCTCGCGCAGGAGCGTCGTGAACATTTCGACGGCCGCGATGGCCTCGGGGCTGTCATAGGCGACGCGACCGTCCCTGACGAGCTCGCCGCCATAGGAATAGATGAAGCCGGTGAGCGGGAAGGTCGCATTGCCCGCCGCCTTCGCCCGCATGGCGATGCCGGCGACGTCATTGCTCTTCAGAGCACGCGCAGCCGCCAGCAGCTCGTCGAACGTCTTCGGCGTATCGAGCCCCTTTTCCTTGAGATAGCCGCGATTGACGTAGAGGGTCTGTGCTTCTGCCGTGATCGCGAAGGCATAGCGCTCGCCATTTTGCCACAGCGGGTATTCACGCGCGGACTTGAGAATGTCGGCCTCGTCGTACCAGGCGGGATCGACGAGGTCCTTGTTCTCGTAATAAGCGTTCAGAGGCTCCAGCCAGCCTGCCGTGATGCCTTGCCCATAGGCCAGATACATGAAGACGTCGGGGGTCGGGCTGCCGCTGGCCAGCTTGATCGGCAACGCCGTCAGGAATTCGGTTTCGGAACGGAAATCCGTCTCGACTTCGATGCCGGTGAGTTCGGTGAACTGCGGGATGAAGGGAGTGACCGCGTTCGACCACGGATGCGTCGCGCCGCCGACCATGATCTTGGTTCCGGCATGCCTTTTCCAGTCGACATTCGCGGAAGTGTAGGCTTCGAGGCCCGCGCCACCCTGGGCGAAGGCCGACCGGCCTATGATTGCCGGCATTGCAAGCGCGGTTCCGGCCATGAAAGCGGAGCGGGTAAACGCCCGGCGGCTCAGCACAAAACGTTCCTTGTTGCGATCGGTCATGGAATTCCCCTTGTGTTAGGCAGCCACCCACTTGGCCTGCCGGTTGAAGAGCACTGCTACTTCACGGCCCCCAATGTCAGCCCGCGAACCAGTTGCCGCTGAAAAAGGATGATGAAGACGAGAACGGGCGCGAGCATCAGTGTCGCGGCGGCGGAAAGCTTGCCCCACTCGATCTGCTCGAAGCCGATATAGGCGTAGATGCCGACCGGAACGGTCATCACGTTGTTCCCGCCCAGCACCATCGAGAACAGGAATTCGTTCCACGAGGACAGGAAGGTGAGAATTCCGACGGCTGCGATGCCGGGCAGCGCCAGCGGCAGGATGACTTTCCTGAAGGACTCGAACCGGCCGGCACCATCGATGAAGGCCGCCTCTTCGAGATCGCGCGGCAGATCCTGGAAAAAGCCGCGCAGGATCCAGACGATCATCGCGAGATTTATGCCGACATGGGCGATGACGAGGCCGGTATGGGTTCCCAGCAGCCCGAGATTGTAGAAAATGACGAAGAACGGGATCAGCATCGCGATCGGCGGCGTGAAGCGCGTCGCGAGTATCCAGAAGGCGATCTTGCCGTCGCCACGGAAGCGGTGGCGGGCAAGAACGTAGGCCGCGGGAGCGCCGATCAGGAGTCCGAAGAACGTCGCGGCCAGAGCGATGATCAGGCTGTTCGTCAGGAACCCGGCGACGCGCGGATCCTGTATGACCTCCGCATAATTGACCAGCGTCGGCACGAATACGAAGGTCGGCGGCCTGGAAGCCGCATCTACGGCCTCCTTCAGCGACATGTTGACGAGCCAGTAGATTGGAAACAGGCACCAGACGGCGAAGCCCCAGAGGATGATGCGTCGCACGACAATGCCCGGTGTCAATTTGCGGGCTTTCTTCTTCATGTCAGGACTCCGCCACTGTCAGCAGGCGCGAACGGCGCAGGAAGAGCTGGGTAACGATGGTGATGATGATCAGCATCACGATGGCGACGCTGGACCCGTAGCCGAGCGAGACGAACTCGATGGCCTGCTTGTAGGCGTACATGTTGAGGGTCGTCGTCGACGTCCCGGGGCCGCCGGACGTCAGGACATAGATGATGTCGAACGTCTTGAACGCGTCGATGGACCGGAACAGGAGGGCGATCGCAAGGAACGGCTTGAGCAGCGGCAGCGTCACCAGACGGAAGGTTTGCCACGGCGTGGCGCCATCGATCTTTGCCGCCTCGAACGGATCGCCCGGCAGCGACGCCAGCCCGCCGGCGATGATGAGCAGAATGAAGGGAGCGTGCTGCCAGGTGTCGACGAGTATCAAGGACAGCAGGGCCATGTTTCCGGTTCCCAGCCAATCCTGCGGCGGCAGCCCCATACCCATGAGGATATGATTGAACACGCCGAGACTGGGATTGAACATCATGCGGAACGTGAACACCGCCGCGATCGGCGTCACCGCCATCGGAAGCAGGTAGATTGCGCGCAGGATCGGAACGCCACGCGTCTCCTCATGCAGCAGGATCGCCAGCCCCAGCCCTATCGCCGTCTGCAAAACGACGGAGCAGACGGTGAATATCAGCGTGACCCTCAGCGAACCCCAGAATTCCGGCGTCGACAGAAGCGTCATATAGTTGTCGAAACCGGCGAAACGCGCGGGCGGCAGGGAAAGGATATAGTCGGTGAAGCTGAGTCCGAAGCCGACGACGAAAGGCACCAGGATGAGCCCGGTCAGCAGCACGATGGCCGGGGTGAGCATCAGGAGAATGAAATGTCCGCGCTCGCGTCTCCACGACGCTTTCCTACCTGATCCGCCCGCAGGCCGCTTGCCCATCCGAAACTCCCCCGATTGCGCAGCCGTCAAGCCGAATCCAGGGTTCGGCAAGCGCGGCTTCCGCGCGGACGACATGTTATTTATCCATAATATTCAAATTTGCCGTGCCGTCAATAATTAGCTTTTTATCTATAAAAAACTTTTTGACGTCAAAGCACCGCGCCGATGGTCCACGGCACGAACTCATTGTCCCCATACCCGAATCGCTCGCTGGCGGACTTTTCTCCGGAAGCGACGTTCAGCAACAGGTCGTACAGTTCCGCGCCCAGTTCGGCGAGCGTGGCGTGCCCATCGAGCAGTCGGCCGGCATTCTGATCCATGTCGTCGCGCATGAGATCGAAAAGCGCGGTGTTGCTTGCAACCTTGATCGACGGCGCAGGCCGGCTGCCGAAGCACGAGCCGCGCCCCGTGGTGAAGACGATCATGTTGGCCCCGCCCGCCACCTGCCCGGTGGCCGACACCGGGTCGTACCCGGGCGTATCCATGAAAACGAGGCCCTTGCTCGTCACGGGCTCGGCGTAGTCGTAGCAGTCGGCCAGAGGTGAACGGCCTGATTTAGCCACCGCACCCAGAGATTTCTCCAGGATCGTCGTGAGCCCGCCGCGCTTGTTGCCAGGCGACGGGTTGTTGTCGAGCGACGCGCCATTGGCGGAAGCATAGCTCTCCCACCATGCTATGCGTTCCATGAGCTTGGCGGCGGTTTCCGGCGCGGCACGCGACGTCAACAAATGCTCCGCTCCATAGATCTCCGGCGTTTCGGAAAGGATCGCCGTGCCACCTGCTGTCACGAGCATGTCCATCGCAATGCCGAGAACCGGATTGGCTGTAATTCCCGAAAAGCCGTCCGAGCCGCCGCACTGGAGGCCGACCGTCAATTCCGACGCCGGCGCCTCGACCCGCTCGACCGCATCGGCGGCAATGGCGATGCCTTCGAGCACCGACATGGCCTTTTCGACCGCGGCGCGCGAGCCGCCTACCCGCTGAATGTCGAAACTGGCCCGGGTGTCGCTCGGTCCGCCGGTCGCGTAGAGCGCGATCTGGTTGACTTCGCATCCCAGACCGACCAGCAGGACGCCGCCGAAATTGGGATGCCGGCAATAGCCGGCTATCGTTCGCTGCAGCAGACGCTGGCCCTCGCCATTGGCCGCGGCGCCGCAACCGGATCCATGGACGATGGGAACGAAGCCGTCGATGTTGGCGAACCGGGGCAGCAGCGATTTGTTAGCCTCTTCCGCGATGGCTCGGCACACGGTGGTCGAGCAATTCACGCTGGCGATGATGCCGATATAATTGCGCGTCGCGACCCTGCCGCTGCTCCGTCGGATTCCCTTGAAGCTCAGCCGAGCGGGGAGCGGTAACGCGACGTCCCGGGCGACACCGGCCACCTGCCGGGCCAACCCTTGCGAAAATCCCAGATTGTGGCTGTGAACCCAGTCCCCCGCCTCTATGTCGCGAAGCGCCTCGCCGATGACCTGGCCAAACTTGAAGACAGGGCTTCCCGCAGGTATCGGCTCCACCGCCACCTTGTGACCAAGAGGAATGTCGGCGCGCGCGACGGCATTTTGCAATGCCATTTCGCCCGCGGCGATCGCGCGGATAGCGACAGCGATGTTGTCGGAAGGATCGAGGCGGATCGTCGCCATCTTGCTCATCGCCTCGACGCGCTCCGCTCGCAAATCTCGTCGAGACGGCGCATTTCAACGGCATGACCGGCTGACGTCGCCCAATCGCGGAAACCCCCTATCCGCCGCACCACTTTCATCGAATGGTTCTGGGCAATGTCGGCGAGGCGATGTTTCAGAAACGGATTGGCGAATCGCTCCATCGTCGTTCGCATGTAGTCGCGGGCTTCCACCTCCAGCCCGCGCGCGGCGAACCCCGGCAGCACCTCCTGCTCGAAAACAAGATCGAGATAAGCCCGATAGGCCGGATCGGCAACGGCCTCGCCAACGGTCATCGCGGCGGCACCGCCGGCAAGCCAACGATCGGCTAGAACCGTATGGCCGAGATTGAGGATATGCAGTTTCAAGCGCTCGTAGCGTTCGAGATCCGGAGTGACGACGACCGCGAGATGTTCGAACGGCGCATCGCCGGCTTGCATGCCCTCGATCGCCCATAGGGCGTAAGGTTCCGCCACCGCCCCGGCGGGCTCGATCGGTTCCGAAACGATGCGATCGACCAGCGTGTTCACGAAGCGTACATCGCTGGAGAGCCACTTGCGAAACGCTGGCGGGGCGCCGCACCTGATTGCCGCCTCCTCCACGACCGCGCGAAGGGCATCGCCGTTTCGGTTGACCAGCTCACATGGGAAAATCGACAGGCCGCGCGCGGTCCTTCGCCAGCGCGCGATCAGCAGCGAGGCCAGCTTGGCCGGAAAACTGACGGGGGCGCGCAGGCCGTCGCCCGCCACCTCGCCATCGCGCTCCGAAAGCCTGTATCCCTCGTCCCCGCTGTTTGAGACGACAAGGTCCGTATCTTCGGCGAAGATATCCACCAGACGCGGCCATTCGGTTTCGGCGGTCAACGCTCTTTTTACGGAGCGGACCTGGACGGTCCGCTCCACCACAGAGCCCCCATGCAAACCGCGCAGTTCGACGCGAAAGCCTCCGGGGACGGCAAGCGCCCCGACCCGATGGGCTCGGGAAGAATCGGGGGAAATTTTGGTGACGGTAATTTCGATCGCGTCCCGGCCGACGGCGTTTGCCTCGTGCGCGAACAAATCGACATGCGCCTGCAGGAAGCGGCTTGTTCCGAACTGTAGGATGCGACGAGGTTTCATGGGTTCATATCCGAACGAGCGCCTTTACCAGGCCACGCTTGTCATGCGCCCAGCGCGGCAGGTCGTCCGGCACCGCCTCCAAGGTGGTTTCGTGCGTGGCCAACTTCTCCAGCGGAACAAGCCCTGCTTCGATCGAAGCGATGACATGCCTGAAATCCTCGGATGTCGCGTTGCGGCTGCCTATCAGCGACATCTCGCGCTTGTGGAATTCCGGATCGGAGAAGGTGATGTCGTCCTTGACGACGCTCACCAGCACATATGTGCCGCCATGGGCGACATGCTGAAAGCCGTCCATGATCGAGCGGCTGTTCCCGGTGGCGTCGAAGACCACGTCGAACCCGCCGGGCTGACGCCGGCGAACCTGCCGTGCGGCATCGTCCCCGCCCATCAGGATACCGGCTTCGCCGCCGAGTATCTCCCGGCTCTGCTCGATCCGCTCTGCGCTCACATCCGCCATCGTCACGTCGAGCCCCGCGATCCATGCGAAGACGGCGACGCCCAGCCCGATGGGTCCCGCTCCCACCACGAGAGCGTTTCCCTTGCCAAGACCCGCGCGGCGAACGGCATGAGCGCCTATCGCCAGGAACTCCACCATCGCGGCATCGCGCAGGGCGAGGTCACCCGCGGGGACGAGGTTGGCGGCCGGGACGGCCAGACGCTCGCAAAGACCTCCGTCCCGGTGAACCCCCAGAACCTGGACGACCTCGCAGCAGTTCGGCTTGCCGTTGCGGCACGCGATGCAGGCTCCGCAGGCGAGATAGGGATTGACCACGACCCTATCGCCCGCCTTGAACCCGTCGACCCCGTTCGCGTCGGAAATCGTCCCTGAAAGCTCATGACCGATGACCCGCGGGTATTCCAGAAACGGGTGCTTGCCCTCGTATATATGGTAGTCCGTTCCGCACAGTCCCGCATAGTGAATGTCGAGCAGGACCCAACCTTCGGCAAGTTGCCCCGGCTCTCCCCGCTGACCGAGTTCGATGATGCCGGGCTCGCGGCAGATTACTGATTTCATTATGTTTCCCGGCTATTGTGGAGGCTGTTGCATGAGCGAAATCGAGATGGACAGACATGATTGCCGATCTCGTCCGACCCGGACGTGCTATCGGCGAATTTCTGTCTATTATCGGTAAAGCACACTTGAGCCGAATAGCCTGTTGTGTCAAAATGTTTTTTGCTTTGGAATTTAACGACTAAAAACAGCCAGGCTGCAGGGGCGCGCAAATGAAGGACAATTCCGTCTACAAGCGAAGTCACAATGCCTGTCTGGACTTGATCCGCTCGCATGCAACCGGGGCACTCCTGGGATCGGAGCCCTCGCTCGCCCAGTTCCTCGAAGTCAGCCGGACGACTGTCCGGACCATCCTGTCCTCGCTCGCCGCCGCCGGCATCCTTCACGTCGAGGGACGGGAAAAGCGCGTGCTCCGGCATCCCTACGACGACGAGTATTTCCCGGTGACGGAGACGGAGAGCAGCGCCGAGCTGGTGGAGCGCAAGTTCATGGAACTCATTCTAAAGGGCGATCTGAAGCCTGGTTCGATGATCAACACGCTTGAACTGGCGCGGCAATTCGCAGTCTCCACTTCGGCCATCCGCGAATATCTGAGCGGGTTCAACCGGTTCGGCCTGATCGCAAAGAGGCCGAACTCGAGCTGGGTTTTTCAGGGCTTCACGCGGGCCTTCGCGCTGGAGCTTTCCGACATCCGCGAATTGTTCGAGCTGAAATCGATCGAAGTGTTCGCCGAGCGGGTTGGAACCGAGCAGGGGCGGCGAAAGCTGAAGGAGCTGAAAACAGCCCATATCGATCTACTCGACAGGGTGGAGACCGATTACCATAACTTTTCCGCGCTCGACGAGAGCTTTCACCGGGCGATCAACGACGCCTCGCAGAACCGCTTCATTCGCGAATTCTACGACGTCATCTCCTTGATCTTTCACTACCATTTTCAATGGAACAAGATCGATGAACGCGAACGGAACGAAGTCGCGATCCACGAACACCTTGCGATCATGGAGGCGCTGGAGGTCGGCGATATCCGGCAGGCGCGCAAGGCGGCCGCCCATCATCTCGAATCGGCGCGAAAGACGCTTCTTCGCTCAATTCGCGACGCGTGAGTGGCAGTCACGCATCGCTTTCCGCCCAATCAATCGCATGACGCCCTGCCGGATCGTCGTTCCCGCACCGACCGGCGCAAACCTCTGACGAGGGGCGCGTTCCGCCTCTATTCCCCACGCGGAAAGCGCTGGGTCTCCTCGAGCACGTTGAGGTCCATGTGGTTGCGCATGTAGCGTTCCGATGCCCGCTGCAGGGGCTGGTGGTCCCAAGGGTAATATGACCCGTTGCGCAGCGCTTCGTAGACGACGTGGCGGCGGGCCTGGCTCGCCCGCACCTCGGCATCGAAGCGCCGCATATCCCATCGCGCTTTCGCCGCGCCGGTCATCGCGGCGAGCGTATCCGCATAGGCGGGGTTGTCGGCCAGGTTGGAAAGCTCGTGCGGGTCGTCCTCCAGATCGAAGAGCTGCGGCGGATCGAGCTCGCAGAGCACGAGCTTGAACCGGCCGTCGCGGAGAGCGACCAAAGGGGCGTGCGACCCTTCGGCCGCATATTCCATCGGCACCGCAGAGCGCCGGCGCTTGCCTGAAGCAATTTCCACCAGGCTCTCGCCGTCGGTCCAGGGCAGGACCTCGTCGAGGTCGACCCCGGCCAGGTCGGCGAGCGTCGGCACGACGTCGAGGGTGGAAACCGGCGCATCCACGTGTACGGCCGGAATGCCCGGGGCGGATATCATCAGCGGCACGCGGGCCGAGCCTTCGAGAAAACTCATCTTGAACCACAGCCCGCGCTCGCCGAGCATATCACCATGGTCGGAGAGGAAGACGACAATGGTGTCTTCCGCCTGGCGCGTGCGCTCGAGCACGTCCAGTACCTCGCCGATCTTTTCGTCGACATAGGAAATGTTGGCGAAATAGGCTTGGCGGGAGCGGCGAACATGCTCCGGCGTGATCTCATAGGCGGTGTAGTCGCTCGCGAGCATCAGCCGTTTTGAATGCGGGTCCTGCTTTTCGAAGGGAACAGGCGCCACCGTCGGATCGAGGGCGGGGCAATCGTCATGGAGATCCCAGAAGCGCCGCCGCGCCACATAGGGATCGTGGGGGTGCGTGAAGCTCACCGTCAGGCACCAAGGGCGCGGGTCCTTTCCCCGTGCCAGATCGTAGAGCTTGTGCGTCGCATGATAGGCGACCTCGTCGTCATATTCGAGCTGATTGGTGATCTCGGCAACGCCCGCTCCGGTCACCGAGCCGAGATTGTGATACCACCAGTCGATGCGCTCGCCGGGCCGCGTATAGTCCGGCGTCCAGCCGAAATCCGCCGGATAGATATCCGTCGTCAGCCGCTCCTCATAGCCATGCAACTGATCCGGCCCGACGAAATGCATCTTGCCCGAAAGGCATGTGTGATAGCCGGCCCGTCGCAGATGGTGTGCATAAGTGGGAATGTCCGAAGTGAATTCGGCGGCGTTGTCATAGACGCGCGTGCGGCTCGGAAGCTGTCCGGACATGAAGGACGCACGCGCCGGCGCGCAGAGAGGGCTTGCCGTATAGGCGTTGACAAAACGGGCCGACCGCCCGGCAAGGGCGGAAAGGTTCGGCGTATGCAGAAATCCGGCCGGTCCGTCGGGAAAGAGGGTTCCGTTCAGTTGATCGACCATCAGAACAAGGATGTTCGGACGCTTCATGATGCGTAAATGCGCTCCGGGAAAACTTTGAGGGACGTCCAGGAGGCGGCCGCAAGTCGCAGCCGCCTTCATCGATATTCTACAGGCCGAGCGACGCCTTCACCGCCGGCAGGCCGGGCTCTCCGCCAAGCGTCGTGACCTCCGCGAGCCACGGTTCGAGCACTTCGGGATGAGCTTTCAGGAACTCGGCGGCGGCGGCCTGCGGATCCTGCCCATCGTCGAGGATCTTGCCCATCATCTCGTTCTCCATGTCGATTGTGAAGACGAGATTGCGGAAGAACCGCGCGGCGTTGGGGCATTCCTCCGGCCAGCCGGTGCGCGCCAGGGTGAACACCTCCGCACCGCCAAAGTTCGGCCCGAAAACGGCATCGCCGCCGGAAAGATAGGTGATCTCGAAATTCGTGTTCATCGGATGCGGCGCCCAGGCGAGAAAGACGATCGCCTCCTCCGACCTTTCGGCGCGCGCCACCTGCGCCAGCATTCCCGTTTCGCTCGATTCCACCAGGCTCCAGTCTCCCAAGCCGAAATCGTCGGCGTCGATCATCTGCTGGATGTTCTCGTTGGCGGGAGCGCCGGGCTCGATGCCGTGGATCTTCTTGCCGAAGGCGTCGCCATGGGCATCGAGATCCTTGAAGTCGCGCACGCCCATCTCGGCCACGTAGTTCGGGACAGCCAGGGTGAATTTCGCTCCGGTGAGATTCTTGACCAGCACCTCGGCGGCCTTCGCCGCGTTGAGGTCGTCGATGAACTGCTGCTGCGCCGGCATCCAGTTGCCGAGAAACACGTCGATGTCCTGGTTCTTCAGGGACTGATAGCCCACCAGCACCGACAGCGTCTGAATATCCGTGGCATATCCGAGACCTTCGAGAAGAACGGATGCGATTGCATTGGTCGAATTGATATCCGTCCATCCGGGGTCGGAGAGGCGAATGGTTTTGCAGCTCTCCGGATCGGAGGCCGATGCAGATGCGCTCAGAAACAGGAATGCGGCCGCTGCCAGGCCGAAACGACGCAGTGCCATGACGGAGTTCCCCTTGTTTACGTTACATGTCTGCCTTGCCTTCCATTAAATCGGCATATGGGGTTATCTTTGAAGCCCTTGATCTTTGATTGTCACCATAGAGGTTGTTTATGTCCGATCGGCCAATGGACGTGGGCTGGCTGCGCATATTCGACGCGGTGGCACGCTTGGGCAGCCTGACCAGAGCCGGCCAGGAGCTCGGCCTCTCTCAGCCGGCCGTCACCTACCAGATCAGGCGCATCGAGGAGCAGCTCGGCGTCACCCTGTTTCATCGCTCGCAGGAAGGCAGCCGACTCACCGAGGCCGGGGAAACGCTTCACCGCGCTGTCCATTCCGGGTTGGAACGGATCGATGAGGCAGCCCGCGACATCCGCCGCAGAGTTCGCGCGCCGGCGATCCGCCTTTTCACCGACTACGGCTTCGCCGCCCTCTGGCTGATGCCGCGCGTGGCCGATTTCCGCCGCCTGCATCCGCAGGTGGAAGTGCACATCATCGCATCTCAAAGCCTCACGGACGAATTGGACGGAGACGCCGATGCGGCAGTGCTCTTCGGTTGCAGGGACGACTTTCAGGACGACGCCCTGTTGTTGATGCCCGAGCGCGTCGTGCCGGTCTGCACCCCCGGCTTCCTCTCACGGTTCGGTCCGTTCGATGGCCCGGCCGCGCTTGCGAGCGCGCCGCTGCTTCATCTCGAAACAGCCGGGGAACCGCGCTGGCTCACCTGGAAAACCTGGCTTTCCACGCACGGCGTGACGCGGGAGCCCACACAGGGCGACCTCGGGCTCAACACCTATGGCTTCGTCATACAGGCCGCACTTGCCGAACAGGGGATCGCGCTCGGCTGGATCGGCCTCGTGGATCAGTTTCTAGCGGCCGGCAACCTCGTTGCCATCGCCCCGGAGGTGGAGCGCAAGGACTCCGGCTATTGGGTCGTCTCGCGGCGGCCCGCGTCAGGCCCCGCGAAAGCTCTTACGGATTGGCTGGTCGGAAAGCCCTGAGCGCGGTCACACCGGACGAAATCCGCTGCTGCCTATCCCGTCCTCGGATTGGCGGCGGTCTAGATCACAGCGTTTCCGGCCAATAGAGGCGCGTGGGGTTGTCGACGAGCAGCGCCCGCAGCAATTCCGGGCGTGGCGCGATGATCTCGAGCAGATCGACCAGCGCGCCGTCGTCGGGCATGTGCTGCTTGATGTTCGGATGCGGCCAGTCCGTGCCCCAGAGAACGCGGTCGGGAAAGCGCTCGACGAGCAACGCGCCATAGGCGGCGGCGTCCACGAAAGGCGGCCCGGCACGCGACAGACGTTCCGAGCCGCATACCTTGACCCAGAAACGCTCGTCCTCCATCAGCTTCAGCAGCAGGCGAAAGGCCGGCTGGTCGACGCCGGCCGACGCGTCGATGCGCCCCATATGATCGATGACCATCGGAAGCCGAAGCTCCCGCAGGAAGGGAGCGAGGCGTTCCAGCCTGTGGGCATCGAAATGAACCACCGCATGCCAGCCGAGGGGAATGATCTTTTCGGTGATCGCGCGGATCGCGTCGAGATCGGCCGGAGCCCCCAGATGCGTGACGAAATTGAAACGGACGCCACGTACGCCGCCCTCATGGAGCTCGGCGAGTTCCGTTTCCGAGATCTCTCGATCCACCATCGCGATACCGCGGTACCGGCCGCCCGCCGCGGCGATCGCGTCCATCATCGCCGAATTGTCCGTGCCGTGGCAGCTTGCCTGAACCAGAACCGAACGATCGATGCCAAGATGGCGGTGCAGCTCGAACAGCGTCTCCTTCGGCGCATCGATCGGCGTATAGGTTCGTTGCGGTGCGAAGGGAAAGCGCGCCGACGGTCCGAAAACATGGCAATGCGCGTCGCACGCGCCTTGCGGCAGGATGATATCCGGCTTCTTCGGACTAGGGTGGAAGGGCAGCGGCGCAGGCGTCATTGAATTTCCTTGAGAATGGATCGGCATTGGAGGTTTTCAGGATCGTGCGGCTTCCGGGGCCGCCTGGTAGCCGCCGGCCATCAGACGCACGGTGCAAATGACCAGGATGGCAAGCCCGCCGAGCCGCGCCGCCAGCGTGACGATGTCGAAGGCATCGACCGGTGCAGGCCACAGGACGAGGATGGAGCCGAGCGCGAACGCGGCGCGGTCGATCCAGCTCATCGGTCGCACGAACCAACCCGCAAAGGCGACCGACAGGCCCGCCAGTCCCACTGTCGCAATCGGGATGGCAAGCCAGATCTGCAACGCGCCATCGCGCATGAGCAGGCCGGGCATCGTCACGAAAAGGAACGGCACGAGGAGCTTGACGAAGCCGAGGCGGATCGATTCCACCGCAGTGGCATTCGCATCCGCGCCCGATATGCTGGCCGCCGCGTAGGCGGCGAGCGCCACGGGAGGGGTGATCGCTGAAACCAGCCCGAAGTAGAAGATGAACATGTGCGCGACGATCGGGTCGATACCGAGCCGGATCAATGCAGGCGCCACCAGCACGGCAAGCAGCAGATAGGCCGCCGATGTCGGCAGCCCCATACCCAGCACGAAAGCCGCCAGAGCTGTCAGGACAAGCACCAGCCAGAGATTGGTGCCACCTACCTCGATGATGAGACTGGACACCATCAGGCCCATGCCGGTGAGGTTCAGCACGCCGATGACGACGCCGGCGGCGGCGACCGCCGCCACGATCGGCATGACCGAGAGCATCGTCGAGCGGCAGATCGCGACCAGGTCCACGAGATTGACACGTGTCTCCTTGCGCCACGGGCTCAGCAGCAGCGCGAATACGAGGCAGTAGACCGCCGCGCGCGTGGGCGTCATGCCGGCAATCATCAGGCCGATGAGGCCGATGAGCGGCAGGAGCAGATAGCCTCGCGCCTTGAGCGTCTCGCCAAGAAAGCGCAACCCGCCCGATGTGTCGCGATCGAGATTGAGCCGCCCGGCCTCCAGACGCACCGAGATCATCAAAGCCAGAACGTAGAGAAGGCCCGGCACCAGCCCGGCAAGCGCGATCTGGGCGTAGGGCACCCCGACGATCTCGGCCATGAGGAACGCCGCGGCGCCCATGATCGGAGGCAGTATCTGTCCGGCCGAGGAGGAAGCCGCCTCGATCGCGCCGGCCGTCTTCGCCGAAAAGCCGGTGCGCCGCATCAACGGGATCGTGAACGTACCCGTCGTCACCACATTGGCGACGGCGCTGCCGTTGATCGTGCCGAGCATGGCGCTTGCAAGCGTCGCCGACAGCCCTGCCCCGCCTTGCACACGCCCGGTGAGGCCGCGCGCGATATCGACGAACACCTCTCCCGTACCCATCTTCATCAGCACCGTGCCCAGGAGCGCGAACAGGAAGATGTACTCGACCGCAACGCCCATCGGCACGCCGTAGAAGCCTTCGGTGGAAAGGAAGAGCGTGGAGGCCAGGCGGGAAATGTCATAGCCGCCATGGCCGTATTTCCCGGGGATCAGGTAGCCGTAATAGGCGTAGACAAGCGCGATCAGCGACAGGAGCAGGAGCGACCAGCCCAGATAGCGCCGCACCAGCACGAGCACGACGAGCAGCACGCCGAGAAACATGATCTCGTCGAACTGCGTCGCGATCGCCCCGCGCATGATGATGTCGAGATAGGAGTGATAGAGATAAGGTCCGGGCAGAAGCGCGAACAGCGCGAGGCCATAGAGGACAGCGCGCAACACGGGCGACCGCAATTTGAGCGCGGCCGCCATCAGCCCCGCCGACGCCACCGCGGAGAAGAACAGGGAGCGCAGGAGAAGCGCGGTGATGGCACCGAAGAATGCGCCATATATGACGAGCGCGGTGGCGACCAGCGCCAACGCCGCATAGAGAAGCGACACGGTTGTCACCTCCCGGTTTCCCGCGCCGCTCCCGGGCAGGCGCAATTCGTCCAATGCTGGCGACATCTGTCCTCGCTTCGCGCGGCTCGTTTTGCGGCGGCGCTGTCTTTTGATGGCAAAGCCGCACGCCATGCCTTCGGCGTCGGGGCGAAGCGCCTGAACGACGCTGCGACCCGGTCATGGCGTGCAATTCGAATGAGGCAGTTCGGCCCGGAAGCCGAACCGTCGATACCGGCGCTTACTCGCCGCGCGCGTCGAAGTAGCGGCGCGCGCCTGGATGGAGCGTGACGGGCGTGTTGGTCGCCGTCTCCACCGATATCGCGCGTGCCTGCGGATGCACCTCGCCGAGCCTGTCGAGGTTGTCGAACAAGGCCCTGGTGATCTGGTAGATCGTCTCCTCCGGAGCGTCGGTGCTCGTGAAGATCGTCGCCGGATCGTTGATCGCCAGAACCATGTCGTCCTGATTGGTATAGGTGCCCGCCTCGATCTCGTAGAGCTGATAGAACGGATACTTCTCGATCAACGCTTCGACCTTGTCCGCGTCGATGGAGATGAGCTTCATGTCCCGTTGGGCGCCGAGATCGATGAGTGCTGCGGTCGGAGCGCCGGCAAGGACGACGGTCGCCTCGATCACGCCGTTTATCAGAGCCGTCGCCCCTTCCGTATAGGAGAGGAACTGGGCGTTGGCGG
Source organism: Aquamicrobium sp. LC103 (assembly GCF_001014615.2). Classification (GTDB taxonomy): domain Bacteria; phylum Pseudomonadota; class Alphaproteobacteria; order Rhizobiales; family Rhizobiaceae; genus LBCQ02. The sequence continues at coordinate 200,190 of NZ_LBCQ02000008.1, read as the reverse complement.
GATCGAAAACGCCATATGCCTCCATCAGGCGTTGAACGAGGATGGCCGAGTTCGACCCTGGCGGCCCGAGATTGATGCGCTTGCCGGCCAGATCCTCCATCTTCTCCACGCCTGTGCCTGACACGGTCGCGATCTGCAGCACGGCGGGATAGAGATAGGCGATCGCCGCGACATCGAGCGCTTCCTGAAACGGTCCTTCCGCGGCCGTGGCTTCGTAGAGGGTCGAGGAAGACGAGAAACCGAACGTCATCTGACCGGCCGCCACGCGGCGGAGATTTTCGACCGAAGCCCCCGTCACCTCCGCCCGCGCCGTCGTGTCGGGCATATGCTGATTGAGAATTTCAGCCATACCGGCACCAATGACGTAGAAAAGGCCGCCGGTGCCGCCCGTCCCGATCGACACGCGCTCGGTCGCGATTGCCGAGCTTGCGAAACTCAGCGCGACGCCCATCGCGATCATCGATTTGAAAAGTTTCATTCCCCCTGTCCTCCCTGGGATAATCGTTAAAAGGCGAGACGGATTGTCAGGCTGTTTCCGTCTGCGTTCTCACCTGTGCGGCAAGCGCGAGAAAGCTCGCGTGACTTGCCTCGACGATCTGCTCGATCGCCTGCTCGTGGTCATGACCGTTCACCTGACCGTCCGACAGACGGCTGACACGATCCGGATTGATCAAGGCGTAGTAGAGCGAGCCGAGCAGAAACTGGCTGCGCCAGATCAGGCCTTCCGGCGCGGCTCCGGGCACGCATTCCGCGATTGCCTCGATGAAGGCGCGGCTTGTGGCGTCAAAGGCGAGCGCGATGATCGAACGCGCATCCTCGTTGCCTTCGGCCGACAGGATCGCCCGCATGCGCGTGAACTCGGCGCCGCCGCCGTCACCACCATTGGAGGACGAGAATGCCGGCACGACATAGGCGCGCAGAATGGCGCGCAGCCTCTCGCTCCGATCGTGAATCCGACGCGCCTCGCCGAGCAATTCGAGACGGCGGGCGTTCATCGGCGCGGCACGCGTTTCGTAGATTTCACGCAGAAGATTGGCCTTTGACCCGAAGTGATAGGTCAGGCTCCCGACATTGGCGTCGGCGGCCTTGGCGATGTCGCGCATGGAGACGGCATTGTAGCCGTTGCGCGAGAACAACGTTGCGGCCGTCTCCAACAGCCGCTGTCGCACGTCGCCTCGCACATGGACCTCCCTATCAATCGACCAAATTTATTGTACGATTGTACTAATTGGAGAGACATGTCAACCATATTACATGGTCGAATGACCGCAACCGGCGCACGACGCGCCGGTTGCCAATCAGCAATCCGCCTCCCTGCTAATTGCCCGCATCGTCACGAAAGCAGGCCCGGTGCTATGGCTTCGAACCTCAGATGAGGTTCGAAAGCCTGATCGGCAGGCGGCGGATGCGCTTTCCCGTTGCGTGAAAGACGGCGTTCGCAATCGCGGGCGCCATGCCTACGATGGCGAGTTCGCCCACTGCCTTGCCACCGAGCGGCGTCGCATCGTAGTCGGGCTTGCCGACCGAGATCGTCTCGATATGCGGCACGTCCGCATTGGTGGCGATCCTGTAGTCGGCAAGGTTGGCACTGAGGATGCGCCCATTGCGGGGGTCGGTGACGCCCTCCTCCAGGAGCGCCATGCCGATGCCCATGACGATGCCGCCCTTGAACTGGCTGTCAGCGAGTTTCGGATTGTAGAGACGCCCTGCATCGAGCGCCGTGACGACACGCGAGACGCGGACCGTGCCGAAATCCTCGTCCACCCGCACCTCCACGAAATGAGCGCAGAATGAATGGCGCGAGACCGGGATGTTCGTGCCCCGCTCCATGCCGGCCACCGTGGTGAAGAGCTTCAGCCGGTCGTCGCTCGAGCGATCGGCTTCCGGCAGCGTGTCCCGGCTCAGTTCGATGATCTCGCGCCCCGTGGCGGTCATCAGCTCCTCGACGGCGAGCCCCTCCCCGCGCGGTGTCGATATCCGCCCTTCGGAAATGAAGAGCGTGTTCGCCCGGTCGCGCAACGGAGAACCCGGATGGTTGAGGCCAAGCGCGATGAGCTCGTCGCGCGCGGCAAGCGCGGTCTTGTGCACGGCCGCCATCATCAGATTGGCAAGCTGCGAGCCGCCGGCCACCGGAGCGCGCGGCAGGCGCGAGTCGCCGAGCCTTACCGTTACGCGTTCCGCCCTCACGCCGAGCGCGTCGGCGGCAGCCTGCGCCAGGATCGTATAGGTGCCGGTCCCCATGTCGATCGCGCTCGACAGCACTTCGACGCTGCCGTCGGCGAGTATTCTCACCGTGGCCTCCCCGGGGCTCGAATAGACGGGATGGGTACCGACGGCCATGCCCCAGCCGATCAGCTCGTGCCCATCGCGCATCGAGCCCGGACGCGGGTCGCGCCGAGACCAGCCGAAGGCCTCCGACGCGGCCGCATAGGCATCGAGCAGACGCCGCGACGACCACGGCTTGCCCGTTTCCGGATCGACCTCGGGCTCGTTGCGACGGCGCAACTCGACCGGGTCGATGCCGAGTTCCACGGCAAGCTCGTCCATCGCGCTTTCCAGCGCGAACGCGCTCGGATTCTTGCCCGGAGCCCTGAAAGCGCCGGGCAAAACGGTGTTCACAGGCACGATACGCTGACGCGAGCGGAAATTCGCCACGTCGTACATCATCGAGGTGACAACGCCGAGCGTTTCGACAAAGGTGCCGTCCGCCGCCGTCTCGTTCGCGCCGTCATGGTCGATCGCCAGCAGCTTGCCGTCCCTGGTCGCGCCGATCCTCAGTTGCTGCCACGTCGCCGGGCGGCCGCCATAGGCGGTGAAGGTCTGGGGTCGCGTGACGGCAAGCTTCACCGGCCGCCGCAGCATCCGGGCGGCGATCGCCGCCGCGGCCGAATGGGGCAGCGCCTGCGCCTTCGAACCGAAGCCGCCGCCGATGAAGGGCGAAACCACGCGCACGTTCTCGAAAGGCACGCCGAACCAGGCGGCATAGTTGTTGGCCATGCCGTCGATCCACTGGCTCGGCTCGTAGACCGTAAGGCGGTCGTCGGCCTCCCAATGCGCGATGAGACCATGCGGCTCGATCGGAAGATTGTACTCGCGGGGCGTTTCATAAGTCGCTTCGATCACCACCTCGGCGGCGGCGAGCGCGGCGTCGGGGTCACCCCAGTCCTTGTCCATGGGAACCGGATTGCCGGGGCCGGCGGAAGGGTCATCCCGCGTCGCGACGACCGTCGCGGCTTCGAACTCCACGCGCACGAGCCGCGCAGCCGCCCGCGCCTCCTCCAGCGTGTCCGCGACGACCGCGGCGACGAGCTGGCCGTTATGGGTGATGTCGCTAGCAAAGGGAGTGTATTCTTCTCCGGTCGGCCAGTTGCCGAAGAAATCGGGCTGCGGGCGTAGTTTGAGGCTGTTCGTCGAGTCGAGGACCAGGTGAACGCCGGGGCTTGCCTCGGCGGCGGCGCGGTCGACCGAGACGACGCGACCGGCGCCGACCGTCGATTGCACGATGACGCAGTGGAGTGCGTCATCCACCTTATGCTCCAGCGCGTAGGTTGCCTGGCCCTTTACCTTGGCCGGCCCGTCGGCGCGGCTGAGCGCGTTGCCGAGAGGGCCGGCGCCGTCGGTGGCGTCGCCGCGCTTGGTGTTCAGTTCGGTTAGGCTCATTGGATTCCTCCAACCTTGAGAATCGCGCGTGCGACGACGCGGGGGGCGAGTTCGATCTTGTACGCGTTGGCGCCCTGCGCCACCGCGCCTTCGACGGCCAGGCGACTGACATCGCGAATGGCCTGCTCGTCGATAATCTTGCCGCGCAGCGCTTCTTCCACCGCCAGCGCGCGCCAGGGCTTTGTCGCAAGGCCGCCGAGCGCCACGTGAATGTCGCGGATCGTCCGGCCGTCGGCTTCGAACGCCAGCCCGACAGCGGCGCTGGCCGACGCGAACTCATAGGACTTGCGCTCGCGAACCTTGAGGTAGGTGGAATTTGCCGACAAGGGTGACCGCGGAACGATGATTTCGGTGATCATCTCGCCGGGCTCGAGCACCGTCTCCCGCTGCGGCGTATCACCCGGCTCGACGAAGAAGTCACGGATTTGAATCTCGCGGAGATTGGTGCGCACCACCGCTTCCAACGCCGTCAGGGCCACGGCGAGATCGCCGGGATAGACGGCGATGCAAGCGTCGCTTGCGCCCAGCACCGCGTGATCGTGGGCGATGCCGCCAAGCGCCGCGCAGCCCGAACCCGGATCGCGCTTGTTGCATGCGGAATAACCCGCCGGGTCGCGGAAATAGACGCAGCGCGTGCGCTGCATCAGATTGCCCCCGATCGTCGCCATGTTGCGCAACTGGGCGGATGCCGCGAGCAACAGCGATTCCGAGATTGCCGGGAAGTTCTCGCGGATGCCGGCCTGCACGGCGACATGGCTCATCGTGGCGAGTGCTCCGATCGCCGCATTGTCCTCATCGAGGCGTACTTCATCCAGACCGGGAATGCGGCTGATGTCGACCAATGCGTTCGGCCTCGCGACGTCGCATTTCGAAAGATCGACGAGCGTCGTGCCGCCGGCAAGCAGCATCGCACCCGGCTGACGTGCAAGCGCCACGGCTTCGTCGATGCTCGCCGCGCGGGAATAACCGAAATCGTTCATGCGACCTCCTTCGCCGCCTTGCGGACGGCCGAAACGATGTTTGGATAGGCGCCGCAACGGCACAGATTGCCGGCCATGTATTCGCGGATTTCCTCGTCGGAACCGGCATGGCCTTCCCTGATGCAAGCCACCGCCGACATGATCTGCCCGGGCGTGCAATAGCCGCATTGGAAAGCGTCTTCTTCCACGAAGGCCGCCTGCACCGGATGCAGCGCCCCGTCAGCCTGGGCGAGACCCTCGATCGTCGTGACCTTGCGGCCTTCGGCCTGCACGGCCAGCGTCAGGCAGGCGAGAACGCGTTCCCCGTCGACATGCACCGTGCAGGCACCGCACTGACCTTGGTCACAGCCCTTCTTGGTGCCGGTCAGGCCGAGATGTTCGCGCAGCGCGTCGAGCAGGGTCACGCGCGGCTCGAGCGTCAGCGCATGCTGCCTTCCATTTATTTCCAGTTCCATTGATCTTAGAGTCGCCATGTACGGTCTCCCTCAAGAGGCGAAGGCGTCCCGATCTGCCGGTGCGACGATCGTCGACATGCGAGCATGGTTTCCGATGGTGACAGAGCGGCGTTCGGGTGCGATAAGATGGAGGCACGCCCATGATAAACGGAGGCCCCTCCGTTAAATGAAATAGTGCCGTCGGGTACCGGTTCAAGACCGGCGTTCGAATTTTTTTGCGGCGGGGAAAAAGATTGGCGGGATCACAGACAAAGCAGCAGGCGCGCAAAACGACTGATGCGCGGCCGTTGCGCGCCGACGCGCGCCGTAATCGTGACCGTCTGGTGGAAGTCGCGGCCGCCGCCTTCGCGCAATCCGGTGTCGACACCTCGCTGGAGGCCATCGCACGGCAGGCCGGGGTCGGCATCGGAACGCTCTACCGGCATTTTCCCGTCCGCGAGGCACTTATAGAGGCGGTTTACCGGCACGAGGTCGAGGCCCTCGTCGCGGCCGCGGAAGAGCTGGCTCGGACAAAGGCGCCGGACGAGGCGCTCGCCGAATGGATGCAGCGTTTCGTCGGCTACATCGCCACCAAGCGCGGCATGCGCGACAGTCTGCGTCTGTTGCTGGAATCCAAGTCGCCGCTCTTCGCGGAAACGTCCGGGCTGGTGCCGCGCACCTTCACCGGGCTTATGGAAAACGCCGTGAAGGCCGGCAAGATCCGCGCCGACGCCGACAGTGCCGATGTCCTGCACGCCCTTTCAAGCATTTATTCAGCGTCCGACGGGCCCGACTGGCAGCAACGCTCGCGTCGGCTCGTTTCGCTGATCATGGATGGTCTGCGCTACAATGCGCCGGAGAGCGGCGGCCAACGCTGACGATTCCGAGGCGTTCCGGGGTCCTCACGAACGAACGCGCCACTATATACCGTACGAATCCGACGCGGCTTGTCTCGAGCAGGACGAGATTTGAGATTGAAGACGAACCCGGTCCTTGCGAATTGCCTCGGGAAATATGCGGAAACGGCGCCGGCACCCGTTCTCCGCGAACACTTTCGGTGCGCCTGGACCAACCTGCTGCCCGAAAGGGATGTCAGCGCCGTGGCCGTCGTTCCGGATGGCTGCATCGATCTGCTTTGGCGCGACGAGCGCTTTCTGGTCGTGGGCCCGGATGTGACGGCCGCAACCCCCCCCCTACGACCGGGAACGATCGTTCTCGGCATTCGCTTCAAGCCCGGTGCAGCGGCCCGCTGGCTTGGCCTGTCGATGACGGAAATCGTCGGCAGGGAGATCGACATGCAGGACATCTGGGGGCAGAAGGCGCGCCTGATCGCGGAGAGGATGCAGGAGGCGCGAAGCCCGGACAAGCAGTTCGGATTGTTGCAGGAACTGCTCGGAAAAACTGCATCTTCGATTGAAGCTCCGCCGCCGGACGCGGGGATCATGTTCGATCTCCTTCGCGAAGGCACGGGCCACGAGCCTGATGGAATGCGCCATCTGTCGAGGACGCTGGACGTCAGCGAGCGGACGCTGCGGCGCAGAAGTCATGACTTGTTCGGGTATGGCCCGAAAACCCTCCAGCGGATACTGCGCTTCCAGAATTTCCTGTCATCCGTGCGGACCTGCGGAGATCGAGGCTTGGCGGACATGGCCTATGCCGCGGGATATGCCGATCAGGCCCATCTCAGCCGCGAGATCCGATCGCTTTGCGGCATGACCCCGGGAGAGTTCGTCCGGCAGATCGCCGCCTGATTGGCCGTTTTGTTCAATATCGACAATCCCGCCCGGACTACCCTTCGGCTTTCATTCAACGATGAAAGGTCATCTCATGGGTACGGCAGGCAATGATCGCCAGATCGACAACATCGAATTCAACGTCGGCGATATCGCACGCTCGCGCGAGTTCTACGGCAAGGTATTCGGATGGACCTTCACCGACTACGGCCCATCCTATTGCGAGTTCACCGACGGACGCTTGACGGGAGGTCTCACCACGACCGGTCCTGTCACGCCCGGCGGCCCCCTCGTCATCCTCTACGCGGACGATCTCGCGGAAACGCAGAGGCGCGTGGAAGACGCCGGCGCCAAGATCGTCAAGCCGATCTTCGCATTCCCGGGCGGCCGGCGCTTTCATTTCGAAGATCCGGACGGCTATGAACTCGCCGTGTGGTCCGCGAAGTAGGACCGCGATGATCTCCTTCCTGTATGAAGTCGGCATGGTGCTGCTCGGCGGCGTCTTCATTTGGGCCGGCACCGAGCATTTCCTCAATTTCAAGGCGATGGCCGGCCAATTGGCCGAGCAGCATTTTCCTGCTCCGGGTTTCCTTCTTGCGGCGGGATCCGTGGTGGAGATCGTCGCGGGCTTGTGCCTCGCATCGGGAATTGCGCGACCCTACGCGGCAGCGGCGCTCGTCGCATTCACGATAGCCGCCAGCGTGATGGCCCTCGATTTCTGGCGCCATTCCGGTCCGGAAAGGCAGGCGATGCGCTCCGCCTTCATGATCAACATCGCCGTCGTCGGAGGATTGATCACCGCCGCGACGGCGGATTTGCGGTGAAGGGGTCGGCCGTTTCGCCCAAACCTGACGCCGGGCGCTTTTCCGATCGGGAAGACTGCGCTACGACCTCCATGCGGCAAAGCGATGGGAAAGCCCGCATCAGGGTGAAAGGCGTCGTTTCCCTCGATGAAGATAGCGACCTTCAACATCAACAACGTCAACAAGCGTCTGCCGAACCTCCTGGAATGGCTGCGCTCGTCGAAGCCTGACGTGGTGTGCCTGCAGGAGCTGAAGTCGACGGACGACGCTTTCCCTGAAGCTGCCATAGCCGACGCAGGCTACGCCTCGGTCTGGACTGGCCAGAAATCGTGGAACGGCGTGGCGATCCTGTCACGCACGGGCGAGCCCGTGCTGACGCGCAGGCATCTGCCGGGCGATCTCGCCGACTCGCAAGCAAGGTACATCGAAGCGGCGGTCAACGGCATTCTGATCGCGTCGATCTATGCGCCTAACGGCAACCCGCAGCCCGGCCCGAAGTTCGATTACAAGCTCGCATGGCTGGAGCGGCTGCGAAACCACGCGACCGCCTTGCGCAAAACCGGCGCGCCCATCGTGCTGGCGGGCGATTTCAACGTGGCGCCTACCGATATCGATATCTACCCGACCAAATCCTGGGACGATGATGCGCTCGTCCAGCCGGAAAGCCGGGCCGCCTTCAGGCGGATCGTCGGGCGGAGCTGGACGGACGCGCTGCGTCATCTGCATCCGGATGAGCGTGTCTATACGTTCTGGCACTACCAGCGCATGCGCTGGAAACGCAACGCCGGGCTGCGGATCGACCATCTGCTCCTCAGTCCAAATCTGCGCGGCAGCCTCGCCGCGGCGGGCGTCGACCGGGACGTGAGAGCTGGCGACGGGGCCAGCGATCATGCGCCGGCGTGGGTGGTATTACGGATGAATTGACGGCATTCGAAAACATGAACTCCCGAACGTTCCGGGTCCTCGCCGGAAACGTTTTTCATGCGTCCGCCGCTTTGCTTCGAAAGGTCGCGTGAGCCTTTCACGCTGCTACGACTCAGGCCGAGATTAGAATAATCTACCTTTCCTGTAGAGATTAGGGAGTTACGATCGCCTTCAAAATGGAGGCCATGAATGTCACGAGAGACAGCAACTCGCCTGCCGACGGATTCCGTGAAGGATCCGCTGCATTTTTTCTGGTTCATACCCACGCATGGCGATGGCACCTACCTCGGGACCGATCATTTGTCGCGGCGGCCGGAGCACGGCTATTTCAAGCAGGTGGCGATCGCCGTCGATCAGCTCGGCTTCGAGGGCGTGCTGTTGCCGACAGGGCAGAGTTGCGAGGATTCCTGGATTACCGCGACCGGTCTGGCGACCGTTACCGAAAGGCTCAAATATCTCGTGGCACTGCGCCCCGGCGTGACGTCACCTACTTTTGCAGCGCGTCAGACCGCGGCGCTCGACCGGCTCTCGAACGGCCGCCTGCTGCTCAATGTCGTCGTGGGCGGCAATCCGACGGAACTTGCCGGCGACGGCATCTTTCTTGGCCATGACGAGCGCTATGAGCAGGCAGGCGAATTCCTGGAGATCTGGAAACGGTTGCTTTCCGGCGAAACCGTCGACTTCAAGGGCAAGCACTATGATCTGAAGGGCGCGCGCGTCGATTTCCCGCCGGTTCAGGCCCCGCATCCGCCGCTCTATTTCGGCGGGTCTTCCGATGCCGGGCAAACGCTCGCAGGCGAAACCGTCGACATGTATCTCACCTGGGGCGAGCCCCTGGAACAGGTGCGCGAGAAGCTGGACGCCGCGCGGGCGCGCGCAGCCAGGTTCGGCCGCAAACTGCGCTTCGGAATGCGCATCCATTTCATCGTTCGCGAGACCGAGGAAGAAGCTTGGCGCACCGCCGACCGGCTGATTGAAAACATCTCCGACGAGCAGATCGAGCGCTCGTTCAAGCGCTTTCAGCAGGAAATGGATTCCGTCGGCCAGAAACGGCAGGCGGAACTACATGGCGGCCGACGGGACAAGCTCCTGGTGGCGCCGAATTTGTGGGCAGGCGTCGGCCTCGTCCGCACCGGCGTAGGCACCGCGCTCGTCGGAACGCCGAAGCAGATCGCGGAACGTCTTCGCGAATACCAGGCGCTCGGCATCGATACGATCATCGGCTCCGGCTATCCGCATCTGGAGGAAGCCTACCGCGTCGCCGAGCTGCTGTTTCCCGAACTCGGCATCTCCGCCGCCCGTCACGGGTTGCGCGACGCGGTGGCAAACGAGTTTGCGGTCGGCAACTACGGCGGATCGGAGCTTGCCGCCGCGGGCGGCTGACATCGCTAAATCAATCATCGGGGATCATCATGACCAGGCTATCAGCGGCGCTCGCCGCATCCACCATTCTCGTCTCGGGCTTCACCGCCAGCGCCGCGCAGGCGGAAGGCCGCATCCGCATTTCCGAGCAGTTCGGCACCATCTACCTGCCGCTTCACGTCATCCGCGACCAGAACCTGCTCGAAAAGCACGCAAAGGCAGTGGGGCTGGATACGATCGAGGTGGAATGGGCGAAGATCAGCGGCGGCGCAGCCGTCAACGACGCGATCCTGTCGGGATCGATCGATGTCGGCGCGGCCGGCATCGGTCCCTTCCTGACGCTGTGGGACCGCACCGGCGGCGAGGTGAGGATCATCGGCGGACTTTCGCACCAGCCGAACTACCTCATCACCCGCAACCCGGACATCAAGACGCTCGCTGACTTCACCACCTCGGACAAGATCGCGCTGCCGGCCGTCGGAGTCTCGGTTCAGGCACGAATCCTGCAAATGGCAGCCGAGCAGGAATTCGGCGAGGGCAATCACAACAAGCTCGACGCGATCACGGTGACGCTGCCGCATCCCGACGCCACCAACGCTCTCCTGTCGGGCGCGACCGAGGTGAATTCCCATCTCTCGAACACGCCTTTTCAGGAACAGGCACTGCTCAGCGAGAACATCCACAAGGTGTTCTCGTCCTTCGACGTCTTGGGCGGACCGGTCACGCCGACCTATGTCTACTCCACCGTCGAATTCCGCGAGGAGAACCCGCTGACCTACAAGGCGTTCTTCGAAGCCTTCAAGGAAGCTTCGGCCTGGATCGAGGCCAACAAGAAGGAAGCTGCGGAAACCTATGTCCGCGTGGAAAATTCGGGCCTTGAGCCGGCATTCGTGCAGTCGCTGCTGGAATCGCCGGAATCCAGATACACGCTGGTGCCGTCGGCATCCTTCAAGTTTGCCGACTTCCTCCAGCGCACCGGTGCGATTTCGAGGAAAGCGGAGAGCTGGAAAGACTATACGTTCGAAGAGCTCCATGGCGAAGACGGGAGCTGAGGCATGCTCGCTCCCGTCGAAACGCAGCCGTCGCGAGAAGCGGTCTTCTCCGCCCGCAACCTGAGCATCGCATACCATGGCGACCGCGGTGTCGTTCAGGCGGTGGAGGATGTCTCCTTCGAGGTGGGCGAAGGTGAGCGCCTCGTCCTGCTCGGCCCTTCAGGGTGCGGCAAGTCCACCATCCTGAAGGCCGTGGCGGGTTTCATAAAACCGAGTTCCGGACAGGTCGCGGTTCGCGGCCGCCCCGTTCACGGTCCCGGCCCGGACCGGATTGTCGTCTTTCAGGAGTTCGACCAGCTTCTGCCGTGGAAGACGGTACGCCAGAATGTCGAATTTCCGCTGCGTATGTCGCGGCGTCTCGACAAGGCGGAAATCCGCGCTCGCACGGAAACAGCACTCCGGAAGGTCGGCCTGTCGCGCGCGATAGACGCCTATCCGCACACCTTGTCAGGGGGCATGAAACAGCGCGCGGCGATCGCGCGCGCGCTCGTCACCGATGCGGACGTTCTGTTGATGGACGAGCCATTTGCCGCGCTCGACGCCCTCACCCGCAAGCAGCTTCAGCAGGATCTTCTCGCCCTTGCCGAAGAGATCGGCTTCACGCTTCTCTTCGTCACCCATTCGATCGAGGAGGCAATCCTCGTGGGCACCAGGCTGCACCTGCTGAGCGCGCACCCGGGCCGCACCATTGCCACTTTCGACACGCGGGAATTCGGTTGGGAACAGTACGGCAATCGCCGCTTCGAGAAAGTCTCCTCCGAAGTGCACGACCTCCTGTTCAAGCCGCAGGCGCAAGCAGGCAAGGAGCTTGCCCATGTCTAGCGTGACTTCTGAAACAAACGTGGCCGGAGGTTTCCCGCGTCTTGCAGCCGGTCTCTGGAAATCAGCCTTCCTGCGCAAGACGTTGATCCTCGTCGTGCTCGCCCTGGTCTGGCAGGTCTCGGCGCAGATCAGCGCCAAGCCGATTCTATTTCCGACCTTCACGGCGACCATGTCGGCGCTGTGGAATGCGATCCTCAATGAAAACCTGCTGCTTTCGACCTGGGGCTCGCTTTCCGTGCTTCTCAAGGGCTACGTGCTGGCCGTGATCCTGGCGCTGATCATCGTTTCGGCGGCGGTTGCCAACTCGATCGTGCGCGAGGCGTTGCAATCGCTGATCGCGATGTTCAACCCGCTGCCCGCGATCGCATTGCTCCCGCTTGCCATGCTGTGGTTCGGTCTGGGAGAGACGAGCCTGCTCGTGGTTCTCGTCCATGCCGTTCTGTGGCCGTTCGCGCTTGCCACCCTTTCCGGATTCGATGGCGTACCGGAAACACAGCGCCTCGTTGGACGCAATTACGGCCTCAAGGGGCCGTCCTATGTATTGAGGATACTCATTCCAGCCGCGTTGCCGTCGATCCTGTACGGGCTGAAGATCGGCTGGGCGTTCGCCTGGCGCACGCTGATAGCGGCCGAACTGGTGTTCGGCGTCTCGTCCTCGTCCGGCGGCCTCGGCTGGTTCATCTTCCGCAACCGCAACGAGCTTTTCACGGACAAGGTTTTCGCGGGGCTGGCGCTGGTGATCATCATAGGCCTGATCGTGGAGGGCGTGATCTTCCGGCTCGCCGAGCGGATGACCGTTCGTCGATGGGGCATGCAGCGATGACTGCCGTTCGGCTGGCTAAGGATAGTCATCGGCCAGCATCGCATCCGCGGCGTGGTGTCCGCGTCCATTTTTCCGCAGGAGAACAATAATGACCTCGCCACACGTCGTCGCAATTTCCGGAAGCGTGAACCGGCCGTCGAAATCGCGCGCACTTGCGGAGGCGGTGGCTTCGGCCGCGCTGGATCGCATCGATATGCGGTTGTCGGTGTTCGACCTCATCGATGCCGGGCCCGGCCTTGGGGCAGCGTTCGGCCGCGACGCGCTGTCGCCGGACGCAAGCGCCGTCGTGGATGCGATCGAAAGCGCCGACGCGCTGATCGCCATCTCGCCGGTCTACAAGGGATCCTATACCGGCCTTTTCAAGCACCTGTTCGATCTCGTGGACCCCGCCTCGCTCCTCAACAAGCCCGTCGTCGTCGGCGCAACCGGCGGCGGACACCGGCACGGCCTGGTGGTCGAGCACCAGCTTCGTCCCCTGTTCGGCTTCTTCTCGGCGCTGACGGTGCCTTCTTCCATCTACGCGAGCGACCACGAGTTCGCCGAGGGCAAGCCGGTCGACCCGACGGTGCTCGCGCGCATCGACCTCGCCGGCGCGCAACTCGCCTCGCTGCTTCTTTCGAGGCGGTCCTACCTGCTCCCGGAACGCAAGGAGCAGCTTCGCGCAGCCAGCGCCGCTTGACTGGCCGGTTGCCGGGATTTCGGGTCGCGATCTTCCGTGGCCCGTTCCGTCCGAATTAACCTATTCACAAATCCGGTTCCTTGGGGTAGTCGGGGCGCAGAGAAATCTCCGGTCGCAGCCTACCCGGTAAAAACAAGGACCAATCATGAAATGCCTCGTCATCTGCTCCGGCGGATTGGATTCGGTGTCGCTCGCCTACAAGGTGGCGGCCGAGCATGAACTGGCCGGCCTCGTCTCGTTCGACTACGGCCAACGTCACGGCAAGGAACTCCAGTTCGCCGCCGCCTGCGCGGAACGCCTGAACGTCCCCCATGAGACCGTCGATATCCGCAATGTCGGTCGCAGCCTCTCAGGCTCGGCCCTGACGGACGACGTCGACGTGCCGGACGGCCACTATGCCGAAGCCTCGATGAAGATCACCGTGGTTCCGAATCGCAACGCCATCATGCTGGCCATCGCCTTCGGGATCGCCGCGGCGCAAAAGGCCGATGCAGTGGCGACGGCAGTCCATGGCGGCGATCATTTCATCTATCCCGACTGCCGGCCCGGGTTCATCGACGCGTTCCAGACCATGCAGAACCACGCATTGGATGGCTATGCGGATATCCGTCTTTACGCTCCCTACGTGCGCGTTTCGAAGGCGGAGATCGTGAGGGACGGTGCGCGCCACGGCACGCCCTTCGCCCTCACCTGGTCCTGCTACAAGGGCGGGGAGCTTCATTGCGGCCGCTGCGGAACCTGTGTGGAACGGCGCGAGGCATTCCATCTGGCCGGCCACGACGACCCGACGGAATATCAGGACCCCGACTACTGGCGCGATGCGGTCGCCAAAGGGGCCGGCTGATGTTTCGCATCACCAAGGAGTTTCACTTCTCCGCCTCGCATCAGTTGAAGAAGCTGCCGTCCGAGCATCCCTGCGCCCGCCTGCACGGGCACAACTATGTCGTCGAGGTCGAGCTTTCGGGCGAAACGCTGGACGAGAACGGCTTCGTGCGCGACTACCACGATCTGGCGGTCTTCAAGCGCTACATCGACGACACGTTCGATCATCGTCATCTCAACGACGTCTTCGGCCACGACGCCGTCACCGCCGAATGGCTGGCCAGGCATTTCTACGAGTGGTGTCGGATGCGCCTGCCCGAAATCTCGGCCGTACGCGTCAGCGAAACCCCGAAGACCTGGGCTGAGTATCGCCCATGACACCCGACATGGCGAATGTCCGAATTCGCGTTGCCGAAATTTTCGGGCCGACGATCCAGGGCGAAGGTATCCTCATCGGCCTGCCGACGGTCTTCGTCCGGACCGGCGGCTGCGACTATCGTTGTGCGTGGTGTGACAGTCTCCACGCGGTCGACCCAGCCTATCGCAACGACTGGTCGACCATGACCACGGATGCCGTATGGGCAAAGGTCAAGGCGCTTTCAGGCGGCGAGCCGGTGATGGTCTCGCTTTCGGGCGGCAATCCCGCGATCCAGCCCTTCGGCGACCTGATAAGATTGGGTCATGAAGCGCGCTACCGATTTGCGCTGGAGACGCAAGGGTCGGTCGCGCGCGACTGGTTCGTCGATCTGGACGTGCTGGTGCTGAGCCCCAAGCCGCCCTCGAGCGGCATGGATACGGACTGGCACGCTTTCGAGGACTGCCTTCGGGCGGCCGGCGAAGGACCGCAGACGGCTCTCAAGATCGTGGTTTTCGACGAAACCGACTATGCCTATGCCAGAAAGGCGGCCGCGCGCTACCCGCAGCTCCCGCTCTACCTCCAGCCCGGCAACCACACTCCGCCGCCGGCGGACGCGCAAGACGCCCCGATCGACATCACGGGCGTGATGAAGCGAATGCACTGGCTGGTCGACAGGGTGGCACGCGACAGGTGGTTCGAAGCACGCGTTCTGCCGCAGCTTCACATCCTGCTCTGGGGGAACAGACGGGGCGTATGACCCTGGTTCGGAAGGACAGCATATGACCGACAAGACAGATATCTACGCCAATCTCACGCAGCTCGGCGGCGCCACCGCCTTGCCGGAAGGCCCCGAAGAGGCCGTGCTCGAGAAAGTGCCCAATCCGCAGCAGGGAACTCCCTATTGCGTACGCTTCACCGCGCCGGAATTCACTTCTCTTTGTCCGATCACGGGGCAGCCGGACTTCGCCCATTTGGTAATCGACTACGTGCCGGGCCAATGGCTGGTCGAAAGCAAGTCGCTCAAGCTCTATCTCGGCTCGTTCCGCAATCACGGCGCCTTCCATGAGGACTGCACCGTCTCGATCGGGAAACGGCTCGTCGATCTGCTCGCACCGGAATGGCTGCGCATCGGCGGTTACTGGTATCCGCGCGGCGGGATCCCCATAGACGTCTTCTATCAGACGGGTCCCGCGCCGCAGGCGGTCTGGATACCCGACCAGGGCGTGGCGCCCTATCGCGGCCGCGGCTAGGAGCGAAGCATCGCCTCGACCGCGCGTGCAAATGGAACAAGTCTCGCGCATAACCATCGAAAAAAACGATGGTTATGCATATAATTATATCGCTATTATTACACTTCCGACTTTGTTCATGTATCCCCGATTGCCCAAGGGGCTTGGGCGGTTCAAGAAGCAGCGGCGTGGAAGGTTTCGCCGCGCATTGGAAGGGGATGTAGATGACGGTACGTTGTTCAGCGCCTGCCGCGGCGTTCCTCGTGGCTCTCGGATCGGCCGGACCCGCGATGGCGCAAGCCAATTGGGATCTTCCGCTTGCCTGGCCGGCGGAGAATTACATCGTCAAGAACGCCCAGCGTTTCGCGGAGGACGTTCGCGAAGCGACCGGCGGTGAAGTCAACATCACCTTGCACCCCGGCGGCTCGCTCGGCTTCAAAGGGCCGGAAATGTTCTCCGCGGTCCGCGACGGCCTCGTGCCGATCGGCGACATGCTGCTCAACCAGCAGGTCGGAGAAAACCCGCTGCTCGGCCTTCAGTCCCTGCCCTACCTGATCGGCAGTTTCGAGGAGCTTCAGGAGTTCGAGGCATTCTACCGGCCATTGCTCGACGAGATATTCGAACAGAACAACCAGAAGGTCCTGTTCACCGTTCCCTGGCCGCAGCAGCAAATCTACACCAAGGTCGAGATAAAGACCTTTGCCGACCTCTCCGGCATCAAGATCCGTTCGTACGACAAATCGTCGACCGAGATATTCGACGCCGCCGGAATGACGCCCGTGCAATTGCCCTGGGGCGAGGTCATTCCTTCCCTGGCCGCTGGCGCGATCTCGGCCGTGGCGACGTCGTCACCCTCGGCCGTCGATGGAGCGTTCTGGGAATTCCTGAAATACGGCTATCCGACCCGGCAGACGTGGAACACCAATATCACCAGCGTCAATCTCGATGCCTGGAATGCACTCTCGCCCGAGCATCAGCAGGCGATCGTCGACGTCGCAAAGAAGCTCGAGCCCGAGTTCTGGACGTCCGCTCAGGAAGTCGATGCCGCGCAGATGAAGATACTTGCCGATCATGGCCTGGTGAATGGCGATCTCAGCGACGAGCTGCGGGCCGAATTGCGCGACAAGGCCGCTCCGCTTCGCGAAAAGGCGATCGAGGGCATGGGGCCGAAGGCGGCCGGGGTGGTCGAGGCGTTTCAGAACCGATAGGCACGCGTAAGGGGGAAGCCGTTTTCCCCCATTCGCTTTTCAGGGCTCAGCCATGTGGCAGTCAATCTACAGGATGGCCGACGCGGTTTCACGTGTTCTGGCCTATATTTCAGGCGCCGCCATCCTCTCGATCGCGTTGATGCAGATCGCCGAGATCGTGCTCAGGAACGCCGTGGGGGTGAGCCTCCATTTCGTCTGGGAGTATGCGGCGTATTTCCATATGGGTGCCGTTTTCCTGGGAGCGGCCTTCACGCTGCGAACGGGCGGCCACATTCAGGTGACGATCCTGAAGGGATTGAACCCGCGTTTGTTCGGTTTCATGTCGACGCTCGTCGGGCTCGCCATATCGGCGTTCCTTTCCTACAGCCTGGTGATGCTGGCCTACGGATACGGGATCAGCGGCCGCACCTCCGGAACGACCAACAACGTGCCGTTGCTCTATCCCGCGATGTTCGTCGCGTTCGGCGCGGTCATGCTGACGTTGCAGCTCTTCCTTCGTCTCGTGCATCTCACGCTCGGCACGAAGGAGGAACTGCCCTGGCACGGCAGCGCCCTGGCGGAATGAGACGAGGATAACGACGATGCCGCTAGCGGTCACCTTTCCGATACTGCTTCTTTTCGCTCTGCTTGCCACCGGCGCCTGGGTGGGACTTGGACTGATGGGCGTGGGTATCGGCAGCCTCGCACTGTTCCGAAGCCTGCCGGTCGAGAAGGTCCTGGCGCAGACGGTCTGGAACGGGCTGAACTCGCCCGAACTGGTTGCGTTGCCGCTGTTCATCCTGATGGCCGAGTTGCTGTTCAGGTCGAAGTTCGTCGATGGCCTGTTCAGTTCGATCGAGCCCTGGGTTCGCCGCCTGCCGGGCGGCCTGCTGCACACCAACGTGCTCGGCTGCACCTTCTTCGCGCTGATCTCTGGCTCGTCGGCGGCCACCACGAGCGCCGTGGGAAAGATCACGATCACCGAACTGGAAAAACGCGGCTACGACCGCTCGGTCGTGATGGGCTCGCTCGCCGGCGCCGGCACGCTCGGCTTCCTCATCCCGCCAAGCATCATCATGATCATCTACGGGGTTCTTTCCCAGACCTCCGTGCTGAAATTGTTCGCCGCCGGCATCATCCCCGGCGCGCTTCTGTGCCTCTTGTTCATGGGCTATCTTGCGGTGCGGTCGTTCTTCGTGCCCGCGGTGCCGCTCCAGAAAGATGCTCGAGGCGGAAGCATCTGGCAGGAACGTTTCCGCGGCCTGCCGGCACTGCTTCCCTTCCTGCTCCTGATGACCGTGCTGCTCGGTTCCATGTATGGCGGCTTCGCGAGCCCGTCGGAGGCGGCGGCGGTCGCGGTCGGGATGACCATGGTGATCATGGCGTTCGAGCGCACCCTGACCTGGAAGGCGCTGAAGGATGCCTGCCTCGGAACGGCCCGTACCGCCAGCATGCTCGGGCTCATCATCGCGGCGGCGTCGTTTCTGTCGACCGCGATGGGCTATCTCGGCCTGCCGCAGGCGATATCAGCGCAAATACAAGCGCTGGAGCTTTCTCCCCTTGCGCTGGTCGCCCTGCTTCTCGTCATCTACATCGCGCTCGGCAGCTTCCTTGAAGGCATGTCGCTGATCGTCATGACGATTCCCATCGTTCTCCCGATCGTGCTACATGCCGGCTACGACAAGATCTGGTTCGGCGTCTTCCTCATCGTCATGGTCGAGATGGCGCAGATAACTCCCCCTGTCGGAATGAATCTCTTCGTCATTCAGGGTCTGACCGGCGAGAAGCTGGCGACGATCGTGCGCTCCGTCATCCCGTTCTTCCTTGTCATGCTGTTCTTCGTCTTCCTTCTGGCCATCTTCCCGGAGATCGTCACCTTCCTGCCCAACCTCGTATAGTTGGCATGCAAGGACGCATCCGCGCGGACGAACGACCGCCGGATCAGAACGGAGCGACGCGGTAGCCGCAATCCAGCACCGCCGACCTGATCGCGCCGGCCAGTTCGACTGCTCCGCTCGTGTCGCTGTGTATCAGGATCGAATCCGTCTGCATCGGCACGAGCGTTCCGTCGATCGCCTCGACCACGCCTTCCTGCAGGACCCGCATGACACGCCGGCGCACCATCGCGAGGTCCTTGATCACGGACCCCGCAATCTGCCGGGAGACGAGAATGCCTTCCGGCGTGTAGGCGCGATCGGCGAGGAAGGAGCGTACGAGCTCGATGCCCTGAGCTTCGGCTTCCCTCGCGGCTTCCGTGTGGGGAAGGCCGACGAATTTAAGAGCCGGATCGAAGGACTTCACGACGCCCAGGAGGGTCCTTGCGACATCGCGGTCCACGAAGGAAAGATTGCCGAGGGCTCCGTGGAAATTCGCATGCGTCAATCTCGCGCCGGCATTGCGCGCGATCGCGCTCAGCGCGCCGAGCTGAGTGAGCGTCAGCAGTTCCAATTCCTTCAGCGAGAGATTGATCGCGCGGCGCCCGAAACCCTCCCGATCGGCATAACCGATATGCGCGCCGACGATGACCCCGCGCTGCGTGGCGAGGCGGACCGTCTCGTCCATGACCAGAGGGTCGCCCGCATGGGCACCGCATGCGATATTGGCGGAGGAAACCATATCGAGCAGCGCCCGATCGTCGGCGATGCGGTACGGTCCGAAGCCTTCGCCGAGATCGGAATTCAGGTCGATCGTGGTCATTACCGTTCCTCCTTGCCCGCCGCCTCCGGAAGGAGGCCGAAGACGGGCGTCCCATAGCCCGCGACGGCGCCGTCGCCAACCAGAAGCTCCTGCATCTCGCCGTCGAAATCCGATACGACCGGAAACAGGATGAAACCATTTTCCAGATAGGCTTCGACGCTTCCCGCACCGGTTCGGCGCGGCAAGGAGCCGATTTCCGCATCCCCGTCGGGGTGTGTCAGGCGTATGAAGCCGGGGCAGGACGCCGTGATCTCCTTGCGGCTGGGCGCCGGTATGGTCCCATGGTCCGACGGTATCGTGGTTTCCAACCACAATTCGAGGAGATCGTCACCTTCCTGAAGGCGCAGAAGGGCGATTCCTCTTTCCGCGGCATAGGCCGCGACCTCGGCGATCTCGGCAACCGTGGGGACCGAATGACGGCTCGTACCGCACTCGTTGTCGGCCTTCATTGGACGAACCGCCGTGCCAGGGTGCATTGCGTTGCGATCTGCTGCAGAACGCGCTGCTGCTCCTTCAGCGCCTCCACCGCTTCTCCAGCGGTCACGAGGCTGAAACGCACCAGCCCGCCGAGCCGGAGCTGGGCAAATTTGCGCAGGTCGGCAGCGATGACGACGCCCAGCTTGGGGTAGCCGCCGCACGTATTGGCGTCGTTGAGCTGCACCACGGGCTTGCCGGAAGGCGGAACCTGCACCGTCCCGGGAAGGATGCCATGCGAAAGTAGCTCCTTGACATTCCCGGTATCGAGGGCTGCTCCGTCGAGCCGGTAGCCGATGCGATTGCTGTCTGGAAGCACCTTCCAATGCGCGTCCAGGAACTCCTCCCGGGCAAGCGGCGGGAAGACTTCCCATTCGGCCGCCGGGAGCATGCGCACCGCCGTCGCCTCTTCCGAGACGATCGGTATCAGTGATGCCTTTCGCGCGGAAAGGCCGAAGCCCCGCTTGAGCCGGGATGCATCCGCGGGTTCGTGAAGATCGAGCATGTCCCCCGCCGCCAGCGCCCGCCCCGCAAAGCCGCCGAAGCCGCCCTTCAGGTCCGTCGAGCGGGAACCCATGACCTCCGGAACATCGATGCCACCGGCAAAGGCGACATAGGTGCGCATGCCGAGCCGCGGCGATCTCGCCTTCAGCACCTGGCCCGCCCTGGCGTCCTGGGCCCACCAACAGGGAATGGCGCCGCCGTCCAGCGTGACATCCGCGTCCGCACCGGTGACGGCGAAGCTGGTGTCGCGGGTGAAACGCAGCTCGAAACCTCCGAGCGTCGTTTCGATACCCGCAGCCGAGCTCGGGTTTCCGACCATGATGTTGGCGACCTTGAGCGCCAATTCGTCCATCGCCCCAGACAAGCCGACGCCGATCCTGCGATAGCCGGGACGGCCGAGATCCTGGATCGAGGCCAGAATTCCCGGATGCACGATCTCGATCATGCCTTGATCTCCTTTACGACAAACCAGAGCTTGTCGCCGGGCAGGAGCAAGGTCGGCTCGGCCTCCTCCGGATTGAAGAATTCGAGCTCGGTTCGCCCGATGATGTGCCATCCCGACGGCGTGGTGCGTGAAAGCACGCCGGCCTGGGCGCCACCTATGATGACCGACCCGGCCTCGACCCGGGGACGCGGCGTCTCGCGGCGCGGCGTGGCCAGCCGCATGTCGAGGCCGCCCAGATAGGCGAAACCGGGTTGGCTGCCCAGGGCATAGACGGTGTAGTCGCCCGCGGCGTGAAGCGAGACGAACTCCTCGACCGAAAGGCCAGCTCTCTCAGCGATCCAATTGAGGTCTTCGCCGTCGACCCCGCCATAGGAGACGGGAACTTCGACGATCTTACCGGCCACGGCACGCGCCTTGCCACTCGCCCAACGGTCGGTCAGCAATGCCGCCAGCGCGCGTGGATCTGCGTTGAGGGGATCGAACATGACGAGCAGATTGTTCATGCCCGGGACGACTTCGCGGACGCCTGGCTCGCGCTCAATGTCATCCGCGAGAGCCCAGAACCGTTCCTGTTCTGAAAGATCCAGTCCGGCGGTCGCGGTCTGGCAGAGCAGCGCGGCCTCGCCCATCGCGGAGAAATGCAATTCGGGCTCGTCCGACCGGCTATCCATTTTCGGCTCTTTCCAGTTTCGCCTCCAGATAATGGATGCTGGCGCCGCCCGCCAGAAACGCTTCGTCGACCATTATTTCGCGATGCAACGGTATATTGGTCTTGATGCCGTCGATGCGGGTATTGGCAAGTGCTTCGCGCATGCGCCGGATGGCTTCGTCGCGGGTGCGCCCGTGTGTCACGATCTTGGCGATCATGGAATCGTAATGCGTCGGGATCGCATAGCCGGGCATGATGTGCGTATCGACCCGTATGCCCACTCCCGAAGGCGGCTGCCAATTCGATATGACGCCGGGCGAAGGGGCGAAGGTCACGGGATCCTCGGCATTGATGCGGCATTCCAGTGAGTGGCCGCGGAATTCGATATCCGCCTGATCGAGCCAGAGCCGCTCGCCGCCGGCAATCCGCAATTGCGCCTGGACTATATCGATGTCGGTGATTGCTTCGGTGACGGGATGCTCGACCTGGAGGCGCGTGTTCATCTCGATGAAGAACAGCTCGTTCTTCTCGTATAGGAATTCGAAAGTGCCCGCGCCGCTATAACCAATGCGGCGGCAAGCCTCGACGCATCGGTCGGCGGCATTCGCGACGAGAGCGCGCGGGATGCCGGGCGCCGGCGCCTCCTCGATGATCTTCTGATGCCGCCGCTGCATGGAACAGTCGCGCTCGCCCAGCCAGACGACATTGCCATGGGCGTCCGCCAATATCTGGATCTCCACATGGCGAGGCTCACCAAGATAACGCTCGATATAGACGGCCGGATTGCTGAAAGCGGCGCGAGCCTCTTCACGCGTCGTAGCGACGGCTTCCGCCAGTTCGCCCTCGTGGGCGGCCACGCGCATGCCGCGCCCACCGCCGCCTCCGGCAGCCTTGACGATGACGGGGTAGCCTATCGTGGCGGCGATGCCGCGGCATTGCTCGAAATCGTCCGGGAGCGCGCCCGGCGAACCCGGAATGCAGGGGACGCCGGCCGCCGCCATCGCGGTTCGCGCCGATATCTTGTCGCCCATGATGCGGATGGCCTGCGCCGACGGGCCGATGAAGGTCAGTCCGGCCGCCTCGACCGCCTCGGCGAATTCGGCATTCTCCGAAAGAAAGCCGTAACCGGGATGAACGGCGTCGCAGCCCGTGGCCCGGGCGGCGAAAATCACGGCGGGAATGTTCAGGTAGCTCTTCGACGAGGAAGCCGGCCCGATGCAGATGGCGGCGTCCGCAAGGCGCACATAGTCCGCCTCGGCGTCGGCCTGCGAATAGGCCTGGACGGCTTTCATTCCGAGCGCCCGGCAGGCGCGCTGGACGCGAAGCGCGACCTCCCCGCGATTGGCTATGAGCACGGTCCCGATCATGTTTCCGTTGCCCGCTCGGCGTTCGGGACCAGACCGAAGAGCGGCTGGCCGGCGGAAATCGTTTCTTCGTTGGCCACCCGCACCGTCGCTATGATCCCCGCCGTTTCGGCGGCGACCGCGGACAATGTCTTCATGGCCTCGACCAAGGCAACCGTCTGTCCCGGCTTCACCTCGTTGCCGGCGAGCACGAAAGGAGGCTCGCCCGGCCCGGGAGAAAGATAGACGACACCCGGCATGGGGGAGGCAATGACGGTTTCGCGGGAAGCCCGATCGGTCTCGGCCTTTTCGGAAACGCGCATTTTCCGTGGCGACGGTCCAGCGGTCGGCAATGTCTCGGATCGCTCGATCCGGATCGACCCGTTCCCGTCTTTCAGTTCCAGCGCCTTCACGGGCGAAACGGAGACAAGGTCGATCAAGGCTTTGATGCGTTCAACGTCCATGTCCAGCTCTCGAAGGCTTCGGGCGAATCGATGAATCGGCAGCCGGCGACAAGATGCCTTCCACCGTGTGTTTCATGGGCATGCCACGAGAATGACCGACCTCATGCTCGGTAATCGTGACAGGATTAGCCGTGCAAATTCAGCAATAAAAGCGATTAAAAATTATGGTTTTAAATCGCTTTCTCTAATACGATCGGCGCCGCTAACTTTGAAACTGCCTCGAAAAATCACAGACCCGCATCGTCAGTTCCGCGATGGCCGACGTCACGGCGGAAGGGCGGTCGTTGCGGAACATGGAGACGTAGGGCACCGGCGGCAGCGACGGCTTTGTGGGAATGACGACCAGCTTCCCCTCATCGACCAAGGGCTGGAAGCATTGCTCCGGAACATAGCTCACGCCGAGTCCCGCGATCGTCAGCCCCAGAAGGGCGGTGAGGCTGTCGCTTGAAAGCACTTTCGGGAACGTGACGCCTTCCGCCTTCAGCCATTTGTTGAAGTAGAGACCGGAGCCGGAGCGTCCGCCCTGGGTGAGGATCGGGTAATTCGCCAGCTCGGCCAGATAAAGCGGCTCGCCTATGTTCACCAGCCCCGGCTTGGCCATCCAGACGTTGGAGACGTCCGCCAGATGCACGGCCGATATCTCGGGATCGGTGAATGCCTCCGGAATGACGATCAGATCGATCGTTTCTTCCACCAGTCGCTCATAGAGATTGCGGCTCATGTCGACTTCGGGCTCGAGCGAAACCGAGGGATAGGTCTCGCGCAGCGCCGTCACGAGACGAGGCAGCCATGTCATCGCAGTCAGCTCGGTGACGCCGATCCGCAGGCGCCGCAACGGCGTATGCCGGCTGTCCTTGAGTTCGGCGATGCGGTCGTGCAGCCCCAGCATCTCCTCGCCGATCGCCAGGAGGTGCTCCCCGCGTTCCGTCAGCCGCGCGCCGCGCTGGCTACGGTCGAAAACGGCGATGCCGGTGGCGAGTTCAAGCTCCTGTATCCGCTTGGAAACGGCGGATTGCGTGGTGTTGAGCTTGGCCGCCGCACGTTCGAACGTTCCGAGCTTGGTGATCCAATAGAGAGCTTCGAGCTGCTTCAGCGTGATTGAGATGGGCATCGGGGTCCGGATCCAAAGCATTCTTAAAAGTGCTGGTAAACTATCAGTTTTTATCGGTTTTCTGAATGGAAATGCAACTCTAGTTTCACACGTGCTTGCCGTTCTCGCGTTCGGAGAAGGCGCCCGCCTCAACTGGAGAGTTTTCATGTCGTTCAAACTTTCGGATCGGGTCTCCAATCTGAAACCGTCGGCAAGCATTGCGGCCAAGAAAAGGGTGACGGAGCTGCAGGCGGCGGGCCGGCAGATCATCGATTTCACGATCGGCGAACCGGATCTCGACACGCCGGATTTCATCATCGACGCGGCTATAAAGGCGATGCGGGAAGGCGACACGCACTACACCGCGACCCAGGGCACGCCGGCCTTGCGCGATGCCATCTGCAACAAGCTCAAGCGCGAAAACGGCATCGACGTGCAGCCTGAGAACATCGTCGTCGGCTGCGGTGCCAAGCAACTGATTTTCGAGGCCTTCGCGGCCACCCTGGACGAGGGTGACGAGGTGATCGTGCCGGCGCCTTACTGGGTCTCCTATCCCGATATCGTCAAGGTCAACGGCGGCACGCCGGTGATCGTCGAATGTGGCGCCGACGTGGACTTCAAGCTGAAGCCCCACGCCCTGAGCGCCGCGCTGACACCGAACATGCGCTGGCTGATACTCAACTCGCCGAACAACCCCACCGGCGCGGTTTATAGCGCCAAGGAACTGGCGGCCCTGTTGGACGTGCTGCGCCTGCATCCGCAGGTCTGTCTCATCATGGACGACATCTACGAGCACCTCGTCTATGACGGCGCAAGCCATGCCAGTCCCCTCCAGATCGACCCAGCTTTCGCGGAGCGCTCCCTTCTGATCAACGGGGTTTCGAAGGCCTACGCCATGACCGGCTGGCGCGTCGGCTACGCGGCCGGACCGAAGCCTCTCGTCGCGGCGATCGGAAAGCTGCTCGGGCAGAACACCACCTGCGCCAGCTCCATCAGCCAGGCGGGGGCCACGGCCGCCCTGGAAGGCGATCAGGCTCCCGTTCGCGAAATGACCGCGCTTTATGAGCAGCGGCGCAACCGCATGATCGAATTGCTCGAGGACGTTCCGGGCTTCGATGTCAGCGTGCCGTCGGGTGCCTTCTATCTCTTCCCCTCTGTCGCGGAGTTGATCGGCCGCAGGACGCCGCAGGGCCAGGTCCTGCACACCGACCTCGACGTGGCCGCCTATCTGCTCGAAGCCGCCAACGTGGCCGTCATGGATGGCTCTTCCTACGGGCTTTCACCTTACTTGCGGCTCTCCTTCGCGACTTCGACGGACAGGATCGAGGAAGGCTGCCGCCGGATCCGCAAGGCAACCGAAGCGCTTGCTTGAGAGAAACGCAGACCCGGCCAAATCAGGCCATCAGCCAGACAGACAGTTGGAAGAGCGACCATGATCGGAAACAGACGCAACGCCAGCGCCGCACAGGCCGACCCCGAACTGGTCGAAGCCTTTCGCAAGACCGCGACGGCCAATATCAGCGACAATCTGCATCGCCAGCCGGGAGCCGTCGGCTTGCGCCCCTTCTACAAGGGCGGGGTCATGGCAGGCACCGCCCTGACGGTGCGCACCCGCGCCGGCGACAATATGGTCATTCACGAGGCGCTCGAACTCGTCAGACCCGGAGATGTGATCATTGTGGATGGCGAAGGGGATACCAGCCGGGCGCTGATCGGCGAGATCATGACCGCGATCGCGCGCAAACGCGGCGCTGCCGGTTTCGTCATCGACGGCGCCGTGCGGGATGCGGGCGTATTGCTGCAATCCAGCTTTCCGTGCTTCGCCCGAACCGCGATCCACCGCGGCCCCTACAAGGAAGGGCCGGGGGAGATCAACGTGCCGGTTTCCATCGGCGGTCTCGTCGTCCAGCCCGGCGATGTCGTCGTCGGTGACGAGGATGGCGTGGTCGCATTTCCGCAAGCGATCGCGCCCGCCTTGCTCGAAGCCGTCCGCCAGCAGGAAGCCAAGGAAGCGGCCATCCTGGCGAGCATCGAGGAAGGAACCTATGCCGGAGCGTACGGCAAGCCCGCGGGACCACGCTAGATCACAATGCGTCGGAACGGCGCGCAGGAAGCGCGCGAGCGCCGCGCTCCGTCGGCCATTTCACCGGCTATCCAGCAGACACACCGAGGCGTGCCGCGAGCAGTTCGAGCGCAGCCGGCGCATCGACCCCGAGCGCCACGCTGACAGCCGGTCCTCCACTTTCTCCCGCGAGAAGCGCGCCGGCATCCGAACCAACTCCGGTGTCGACCGCGATGCGAATATCCTCGGTGGAAAAGAGCGCCGGATTCTCGGCGAAAAGCATCACGCAGGGATCGTGGAGTGGCCGGCTTTCGCCACCGCTCGCCGACTGGAAATAGGCCTCGATCAGGTTGGCCGAGGCAGCCGCCGCAGCCGTATCGCGGGCCCGCAAAGCGTCGAGATAACCGCGGTCAGCCCGTACTTTCCGCGTCACGTCGAGCGGTATGAGCACCGTCGGCAGGCCGGCTGAAAACACCAGCTCAGCGGCTTCCGGATCGGCGGCGATGTTGAATTCGGAACGCGGGCCGACATTGCCGGGCTCGTGGATCGCGCCGCCCATGACGATCAGGCGGCGAATGCGCCGCGCCGCCGACGGGCGATCGCGCAGGAGAAGCGCGATATTGGTCAGCGGCCCGAGCGCGAGGATATCGAGCGTGCCAATCGGCGCGGCCTCGAGCTGCTCCGCGAGCCAGGTGACCGCATCGCCCCTGGCGGGGACGAGCGGCTCGGGAAAGCCGACGCCCCCGAGCCCGTCATCTCCGTGAATTTCCGCGGAATCGAAACCTGTCCGCGACAGGGGAGCAGATGCGCCGGCCACCACGGGGATGTCGCTTCTTGCCGCCAGGGCGAGAATGCGCCCCGCATTCCTCGTGGTCGTCTCGATGCCGATATTGCCCGCCACGGTGGTGAGTCCGACGATGTCGAAGGCAGGCGATGCGAGCGCGTAAAGGATCGCGACCGCGTCGTCTATGCCCGGATCGGTGTCGATTACGGCGCGAATTGCGGCGTCGGTCATTGCGGCTATTCCACTCATCGTTGCTGCTTCGCTTCGCGACTAGGCCGATCTTAGATCGTCGCCGCGTCTATACGCGCCATCTCCGCCTTGAAAGCGCCGGCGATCTGCAGCGCGTCGCGCATCACCTTCTTGCGTTCGAGCGTCAGCACCTCGCGCTCGCGCATGACCCAGCGCCCGGCCACCATCACGTCGCGGACATCATCCGGCATCGCCGAGAAGACCAGCGTGGCATAGGGATCGTAGACAGGCTGCATGCGTGTCGCCGCAAGGCTGATACGGATCAGGTCCGCCTGCTTGCCGGGCTCGAGCGAGCCGATGCGGTCGTCCATGCCCAGCACCCTCGCCCCCTCCAGCGGGCACCTCGCGGCCGGGCATCGGCTTGCGACTGTGTCCGAGAAGCTTCTGGAGCATGCTGACCGGCGCGAATTGCGAGATCAGATCGAGCGTGTTGCCGCTCATCGGCCCGTCGGTGGCGATGCCGACCGGAATTCCGGCCGCACGCATCGCCCCCACCGGCGCTATGCCGCGTCCGGCCTTGGCGTTGGAGCGCGCATTGTGCGCGACGCAGACCTGCGCATGCGCCATCTTCTCGATGTCGCTGCCACTGACGTGCAGGCAGTGCGCACAGATCAGCCCCTTGCGCAGGAGCCCGGCCTTCTCGACCACTTCGACCGGCCGCAACCCGTGGTTCTTCGCGCACCATTCCATTTCCGAATCCATCTCGGCGAGATGGATCTGCACCGGCACCTCCGGATGGTCGTCGGCGAAGCGTGCAACGCGCTCCATGACCGCTATGTCGGTGGAATAAGGCGCATGTGGCGCGATCGACGGCGTCACGCGCGGATGGCCTGAAAATTCCGAAACGAGCTCGTCGACGAGCGCGAAGCCGGCGTCGATCGTCTTGTGGTCGGGCGGGTCGAAATCGGCGATCGTCTGGCCAACGACGCCGCGGATCCCCGCCCGATCCAGCACCCGGCCGACCTCCGTTTCGAAGTAGTACATGTCCGCCACCGCGGTCACGCCCGCCTCGATCAGTTCGAGCGTGCCGAGCGCTGTTCCGACCCTCACCATTTCCGGCGTGACGAATTTGCGCTCCATCGGAAGCACGTAGCGGTAGAGGCGGTCGTCGACGTCCTCACCAAGCCCGCGAAACAGCGACATGGCGATGTGGCAATGCGGATTGACCATGCCGGGCATGACGATATCGCCGCCGGCATCGAGGATTTCGGCTCCCTCGATCCGCGGCGGCTCGCCGGCGCCAATCTCGGCGATCGTCTCGCCCTCGATGCGGACATAGCCGCCTTCGATCACCTCCATGTCCGGCGTGCAGGGCAGGAGCGTCGCGTTGGTGACGAGAACGGTCATGATCTACATCCGCTTGTCTTCATTCCGGACGCAGGATGCAGCACTGATCCGGCACCGGGACCAGCCTCGCGGTCGAACCGGACTCGAGCGGCGCGGAAAGCGCGCCATTGGCAAGCAGATGGCCGGCCGGCGTCTCGCATTGATATTGATAGGCGCGGCCGAGATAGGTGCGCAGGCCGAGTGTCGCCGGAATGCCATCGGCCTGCGGATCTGCATCGACGACGAGGCCGTCGGCACGCGTCCCCAGCACGAATTCGTCCGGGATTTCGCCGAAGCGCGCCTGCGACAGCGTCAGCGTCACGCCTCCCGCCGCTTCGGCCGTCACGTTCTCGCCCTCGCGCCTCGCGACCTTCATCGCAATGAGGTTCTCGAAGCCGACGAAGCGCGCGACGAAGGCATTGGCCGGACGCTGATAGAGCGCTTCGGGCGTGTCGAGCTGCATGATGCGGCCCTGGTTCATGATCGCCACGCGGTCGGAGATCGAGAAGGCTTCCTCCTGATCATGCGTGACATAGACCGAGGTCGTGCCG
Source organism: Aquamicrobium sp. LC103 (assembly GCF_001014615.2). Classification (GTDB taxonomy): domain Bacteria; phylum Pseudomonadota; class Alphaproteobacteria; order Rhizobiales; family Rhizobiaceae; genus LBCQ02. Next base: position 170,684 of record NZ_LBCQ02000008.1, on the reverse strand, counting down.
TTGGCACGCTGGAGCTGACGGATCTCGACCCGCATGTCGATGCGCAGCTTGGCATCGAGATTCGACAGCGGCTCATCGAACATCAGGAGCGGCGGTTCGATGACCAGCGCGCGCGCCAGCGCGACGCGCTGCTTCTGTCCACCGGAAAGCGCGCCCGGCAACCGGTCCGCAAGCTCGGCGAGGCCGACGCGCTCCAGCATGGCGCCGGCGCGCCGGTTGCGCTCCTCGCCGGCTACGCCGCGCTGCTTCAAGCCGAAGGCAACATTGTCGCGCACGCTCAGATGCGGAAAAAGCGCATAATTCTGGAAGACGAGTCCGATATGGCGCTTATGGGCCGGCAGCTTGGTGAGGTCGCGTCCGCCCAATGTGATCGAGCCCGAGGTCGGTTCCAGGAAGCCGGCGATCAGGCGCAGCGTCGTGGTCTTGCCGCAGCCCGACGCGCCGAGGAGGGAGACGAGCTCACCGGCTGCGACGTTCAGCGAGAGATCGTCCAGAACCTTGGAGGTTCCGTAATGGGCGGTCAGGTGTTCGACAGTCAGCGGATAGGTCATGGGCAGAAAATCTACTTGGCGAGGAAGGTGAGGCCGAGCGTGCGCTCCACGATCGCCATGACGGCGACCGTCAGCAGCATCAGGAGCACCGACACGGAGGCGATGGTGGGATCGAAGAATTGCTCGACATGGGCGAGAATCTGGATCGGCAGGGTCGAAATGCCCGGCCCGGTCAGGAAGAGCGATACCGAGACGTCGTTGATCGAGGTGATGAACGCCAGGATGAAGGCGGCTATCACACCCGAGCGCACATTCGGCAGGACGATCGTGAAGAATGTCTTCGCCGGTGGACTGCCAAGACTGACCGCCGCCTCCTCGATGGAAAAGTCGAAGCTCGCCAGGCTCGCCGAGATGACGCGCACGCAATAGGGCAGGACAAGCAGCGTATGGCCGATAAGCAGCGCGAGGAAGATCGGCACCGATGCGTCGACGGCGACCGAGCGCAGCAACGAGAAGCCGAGCACGATCTCCGGCACCAGGATTGGTAGCACGAAGAGCGTCGACAGCCACGCCGGCAACTGGATGCGGTAGCGGTTGAGCGCATAGGCGGCGGGAATGCCGATGACGAGCGCGATCGCGGTTGCCAGGAAGGCGATCTGCAGGCTGGTGACGATGGTGCGTCGGAAGGCGCTGATCTCGAAGATGTTCTGGAACCAGTGCAGCGTCAGGCCCTGCGGCGGGAAGGTCAGATAGGTGGTATCCGACAGCGCCGCACCGAAGACGATGACGAGCGGCCCCATCAGGAAGAGATAGACGAGGATCGTAAACCCGATGAGGGCTGGGTGGAGGCGGTTTGTCATGTCAGGTCGCCATCGGGTTCAGGCGGCGCGCGGTGCGCGTCATGATGAGGACGACGGCGACCGTCACGGCCACCATGATCGTCGCGATCGTGGAAGCCCCGACCCAGTCGAACGCCACCATGGCGCGTTGGTACATCAGTGTTCCCATCACCATCTGCCGCTCGCCGCCGAGAAGCTGCGGCGTGGCGTAGGAGGTGAACGAGCCGGTGAAGACGAGTACCGCGCCGACGATCAGGCCGGGCACGGCGAGCGGGAAGATCACTTGGCGGAAGGTCGCGAAAGGCGAGGCGCCGAGCGAAGCGGAGGCCTGGACCACGTCGTCGGGAATGTTCTCCAGCACGCCGACGAGGGTCAATACCATCAGCGGCACGAACAGGTAGACCATCGCAACCACCACCGACCATTGCGTGTAGAGCATGGCGAAAGGCTGGTCGGTCACTCCGATCCAGACCAGGAAATTGTTGAGTATGCCGTTGCGACCGAGAATGATCAGCCAGGCGAAGGAGCGAACGACGACACCGGTGAGCAGCGGGAAGACCGCGGCGATGATGAGCAGGCTCTTGATCCTGCCGGGCGAGCGCGACACGACATAGGCGGTCAGGAAGCCGACGACGACCGAGATTGCAGTCGTGGCAAGCGAGATTTCGAGCGTGCGCCACAGGACGGCACGCCGGAAGCCGCTGGAGAAGAACGCCACATAAGGTGCAAGCACACCGCCGTCTTCGGCGAATGTCGAGGCGATCGTTATGGCAACCGGGACGATGAGAAACAGAACGACGGCCAGCGTCGCGGGGGTCGAGAGCCCCCATCCGGCAAAGCGTTTCAAAGCATTTCGCACTTGCATACCCTGTGTAGGATCGGGTCCGGCGGTACCGGGCACGTTTTTTTCGGCGCATCGCGCGGCATCAACCGCGGACTGCCTCCAGTGGCCGAAAGCGGCGGAGTTGTCGACGCCGCCGCTTTCCCGAAGGCATTGTTGGCGCCGGCTTCACGCCTGGCGCAACACCTTTACATGCCGAACACTTCGCTCCAGCGTTCCAGCCATTCGTCCTTGGCCGCGTTCATTTTCTCGTAATCGATGCGCTTCAGCTTCGAGATCATCTCGGTGCCGTAGGTCCATTGCGCGGCGGCTTCCGGAGCGAGTTCCAGATTTTCGACCACCGGGGCGTCGACGCCGTTCTCGGCCAGCTTCTTCTGCACCTCGGGATCGAGGATGAAGTTGATGAACTCGTGCGCCAATTCGACATTCTGCGCGTTCTTCGGGATGTTGACCGTGTTGAGGACGGCGATGTCGCCCTCATCGAGATCGGCCCAGGCGATGCTCGGCACAGCGGCCCGCAACTGCGCGAGCGTGAAATCTTGGGTGATCGACGTGGTGATTTCGCCGGTGGAGAAGAGATTGATCATCTCCGAGCCGGTATTGTAGTTCTTCACTACGTTCGGGCGCAAATCCTCGAGCGCCGAGAAGGCCGGATCGGCGTTTTCGAAGGCATCGGTTTCGGCCTTGTCGCCGGCGATCATGACGACCATCGGCCCGGCGGTGGTGGTTATGCCCGGCAATGAGATCGAACTCGCCAGATCCTCGCGCCACAGATCGCTCCACGAAGTAATTGCCGGGTCGACCTTCTCGGCATCATAGACGATGCCGATGCGGCCGATCGTGTAGGCCGGTCCGAAATCACCCTGCGGCGCCTTGGCGATATCGTAGAGACCCTCGATGTTCGGCACCTTGGCGCGGTCGACCGGCTGGAACAAATCCTCGGCGACGCCGATCTGCGAGAAGGCGTCGGTCAGATAGATGACGTCGACGCCGCCGCGCATGCGCACGCGATTGAGGCGATCGGCATTGTTGCCGGTCTCGAATACGAGCTCGCAGCCGCATTTTTCCTGAAAGGGCTGGACGACATATTCGTTGAGCTTGTCGCCGTTGAAGCCCCACCAGGAAACGGTGAGCGTCTCGGCGCCGGCCGATGCCGTGGCTACGAGGCCGCAGACGGCTGCCAGGATCAGGGTGCGGATGGGTTTCATTCGGATGTGCCTCTTCATTGGCGTTTGGCTGCCGCGCAGGCGCGCGAGTTAGCCGGAACTTATTTTCGCGGCACCAAAGCCGCAAGTTCAAAGAATCGGCAAATCTCACACAATATGGGCAGACCACAGGAAAAAACGGCGAGGCGAGCGCCTCGTCGTCGTGTTTTCAGACGTTTCCGAGCCACCGGCACCGGCAGGCCGGGCAAAAATCAGACGGTAGGATATAAACCGGAACGATCGGAGATAAGCCTTGGCCCCTCCCTTCCCTAACGTGATCTGCCGGCCGCGGGTTGTCTGGTTTCCTGCCGACGCACCGCCGGCAGTTGTCATGGGAGGATTGACATCATGAAATTGAAACTGATCTGCACAGTCGCGGCGCTCGCCATTTTGGCGCCCGCGGCAGCCATGGCCGCGGATACGATCAAGATCGGCCTGATGGCACCTCAGGAAGGCGTTTTCACCGAACCCGGCAATGACGGCATTCGCGGCTTCAAGCTGGCGCTCAACAAGTACAATGGCGAGATCAACGGCAAGAAGATCGAATGGGTGCTCGGGCCCACCGACGCCACGCCCGACACGGCCAGCCGCATCGCGCGCAAGCTGATCGAGCAGGACAAGGTCGATTTCATCATCGGACCGCTGTCGGGCTCGGAAGGCATCGCATTGCGCGACTACGCCAAGACCATTCCCGAAAAGACGATCATCAATTCGGCGTCAGGCGCGCTGGAGACGACCTATGTCGATCCCGCGCCGAACTTCTTCCGCTTCCATCCCGACGGCGCGCAGTGGGGCTATGGCCTCGGCAGCTACGTCGTCAACGAAAAGGGCTGGAAGCGCGTGGCGACGATCGCGGCCGACTATTCCTTCGGCTACACCAATTTCATGGGCTTCGCCGTCGATTTCTGCAAGGCGGGCGGCGAGATCGTCGAGAAGTTCTGGCTGCCGCTCGGCAGCGGCGATTTCGCCTCGATCATCGCGGCTCTTCCCGACGACGTCGACGCCATCTATCTCGGCGTGGGCGGCACCGACGCGATCAACTTTCTCAATCAGTATGAACAGGCAGGCGGCGACACCAACATCATCGGCGGGACGATCATGGTCGACCAGACCGTGCTGACGGCCCGCGGCCGCGCCAAGGAAATGCTGGTCGGCACGCCGAGCTCCGGCCCGCAGGCCGACGATTGGGAGGACGCCGGCTGGCAGGCCTACGTGAAGGACTACCAGGAGACGTTCCCTGAAAACGAGCGCTTCCCCTCCCCGTCCCTGTTCGCGACCAATTATTACGGCGCGACGCTCGCGGCGATGATGGCACTGGACAAGATCGGCGGCGAGTTCGACGAAGGCCAGAAGAACTTTCATGCAGCGCTCGCCGGGCTCGAATTCGATACGCCGAACGGCCATATCAAGCTCGACGACAACCGCCAGGCGATCGGCTCCATCTTCATCACCGAAGTGGTCGAGGAAGCAGACGGCGGCCTCCACAATACCTTCAAGGCCAAGGTCGACGACGTCAACCAGACACTCGGCATGTCGAAGGAGGAATTCGACAAGATCGGGCTGCCCTCACGCGACACGCCGGACTGTGCGGCGCTTCAGCCCGGCTAGGCGCCATCACGGAGGCACGGTCGGACGACGCAGGGCCCCGGCCGAGCCGTCGCACAATGCCCCGATCAGTGGTGGGCGGCGGTTCCGTGGAACGGCCGCCCAGCGAGAGGATGTTGTGATGTCGCTGATCAGCTATGTGACAAAAATCCACTTCGCCGAAAACCTCCTCGAGGATGCGATCGAGGTGGAGCTGGAGCTTCTGGGGCTGCGCCGCCCGTTGATAATTTCGGACAACGGCGCAGGCCGTCGCGGCATCGTCGACCGGTTGCTGGAGACGATCCCACGTTCGGTATCGGCGCTGCTGTACGAAATCCCCGCCGGCCGGGCCACCGAGGAAGCATGCCTCGAGGCAGCGACGCTTTTCGCCGACTGGGAGGCGGACGGGGTGATCGGCTTCGGCGGAGCGTCAGCCATCAATCTCGCCAAGGCCGTCACGCTCTGCATCGGCCATTCCGGCCCGCCGCATAAATATGCCGGGTTGGGCGGAAGAAGCGCAAGCACTCGCCAGACGGTGCCGCCCGTCATCGCCGTTCCGACGATCGCCGGCTCCTGCTTCGAAACGGTCAGCGTCGCCATCCTGTCGATGCGCGACGGACGTGTCATGTCGCTCGTCAATCCGCTGATCATGCCCCGCGTGGTCATCTGCGATCCGACCCTGACGCTTGACCTGCCGGCGCGACAGACCGCCGGAGCGGGCATGGACGCCCTGACGCATTGCATCGAGACCTACATCGCCACGGCCTACAATCCTCCGGCCGACGGCATCGCTCGCGACGGGCTGCGACGCGTGATCGCCCACATCGAGCGCGCCGTGGCGGACGGCTCCGATCTCGCGGCGCGACGCGAGATGATGGCCGCAGCGCTGAACGGCGCCCTCGCGCACCAGAAAGGCCTCGGCGGCGTGCATGCGATGAGCCATGCCCTGGGCGGGCTGGCCGGCAAGAGCCTCGAGCACGGCGCCGTAAATGCCGTCCTCCTGCCACTGGTGCTCGAGTTCAACGCGCCCGCCGTCGCCGCGCGCTACGACGAGATCAAACAGGAATTCGGCCTGCCGCCCCGCGCCGATCTCTGCGAAGCCATCATCCGGCTTCGCGAACGCATCGCCCTGCCCGCCTGCCTTGGAGACATGGGGATCGAGGCAGGCGACCTGGAACGCGCGGCGGTCAGCGCGGAAGCCGACTATTCCAACCGTACCAATCCGCGGCACGCGGCGGCCTCCGACTACCTCTCTATGCTTCAGGCAGCCTTGTGATGGGAAGAAAGAGAAGAGAAATGAAAAGCTTACAACAAGACTGGACAGGACCAATGGCTGGGTTAGACTGAAAAAATAAACCGCATCTTCAAGAATTGCGGAAGGGGAGGAGAATGAGTACTGCGCTCGCGGTGCATCACGGCCCCTTTGGGCGCGTGACCTTGTACAATCTCGATCGCTCGATGGCGCTCCATGCGCACAGGGAAGGTCACCTGATCTTTCACGTGCAGGGCCCGGAGGCTTCGATCAGGATCGACGACGACATCTATCCGATGTTCGGAAGGCAGGCCGTTGCCATAAGCCCCTGGCAACTGCACAACTACATGTCGCTTGATCCTGGTCAGCCGTCGCTTTTTCTCACCCTCTACATAAAGCCGTTCTGGTTTCTCGAGGCGAGCCGGCAGCCGAACGCTTCGCTGCGTTTCGGACGCAACCAGATCGAGGTGACGGAGCCGATCGCGCGGCTGGTCTATCTGCTCGCCTCCGGCATGCTGGAGGATGCCGACGATTCCTTCATCGCCGGGTATCTCTGCGAACTGACCCAGGCCTGTTTCGATCAGTCGTGGCAATGGGTGGCCGACGGCGCGACCTTTACGCGCTGCGCGCCGCCGGTGCGGGATTTCCGCGTGCGCAACTCGGTGAAGCTGATGCAGAACCGTGTGAGCGAACGCATCGTGCTCGACAACATCGCGCGCGATTCCGGCCTGTCGCGGCCGCATTTCTACAAGCTCTTTCGTCAGCAGATCGGCATAACGCCGAACATCTACCTCAACACGCTGCGGATGGAGACCGCGATCGACCGGCTGACGACGACGCACGATCCGGTGACCGACATCGGTCTGGACCTGGGCTTCTCATCGCAGGCCAGCTTCACCCGCTTCTTCATCGCGAATGTCGGGATAGCGCCGAGCGATTATCGCCGCGTCGTGCATTTCACCGGCACCGCCTGATCGCGGTCGGTGGCCGCGGCACGCGTTTTTTGGCGATGATCGGCGACGGCATGAGACTGTCGGGTATGCGCAATCGTCGGCAATGCGATTAGCTTGCAAATGATGGGCGGGATCGTCGCACGTTCCACCCCGTCGCGATGCGGCTTCGACGGGAGGAGTGAGCCGGCATGATCGACAATGTAACAGGCCCTGGAGCATCGGACCGAAAAACGGGATACGGTTTTCGGAGGGCAGTGTGAACGGTTTCGTTCATCGCCATCCGGTCTGGACGCTGCTTGTGGTGCTGGCGGCCGCACTTGTCCTGTGGGCCCTCATTGCGCCGTGGCCCGACGGCATGGAGGCCGTGTTCGGACGCAAGCGCATCTTCCTCAACGCCGTCTTCAACGGCATCACGCTCGGAGCGCTTTATTTCCTGGTCGCGAGCGGCTTCACGCTGATCTTCGGCCTGATGAAGAACGTCAACCTGGCGCACGGCTCGCTCTATCTGCTCGGCGGTTATCTCGGCTACGAGGTTGCCGAGGCGACGGGCCTCTGGCTCGGCGCGTTCGTCGTCGTCTTCGTCGCGGTGGGATTGCTGGGAATCCTCCTGCAATTCTTCGTCTTCCGCCGCATGGAAGGCGAAGACCTGCGCCAGACGCTGGTGACGATCGGCATTTCGATCGTGCTCGCCGACGTCATGCTGTGGATATGGGGCGGCCAATCCTATCAGATCCTCACGCCCGAGTGGCTGAGCGGCCCGGTCAGGCTGCCGTTGGTCACCGGCATGCGGGGAGAAGGCGAACTCGTCTATCTCACCTTCCCGGCCGTGCGTATCGCCATTCTCGTCGCTTCCATCGCGCTCGGCGTGCTGATGTGGCTGGCGCTGAACCGGACACGGATCGGCATGCTGATCCGCGCCGGCGTCGATGACCGCGACATGCTGGCCGCCTCCGGCGTGCGCGTTCAATATGTCTTCGTCATGGTGTTCGCGTTCGGCGCGGGGCTCGCCGGCATGGCCGGCATCGTCGGCGGCACGTTCCAGTCGATTGTGGCCGGCGAGGACATGCGCTTCCTGCTCGCCTCGCTCGTGGTGGTGATCGTCGGCGGCATGGGCTCGATCCTGGGAGCCGCGCTGGGCGCGGTGCTCATCGGGTTGGCCGAGCAGCTCGGCTCCGTCTACGCACCGACCTATTCGGTCGTGCTCACCTTCCTGATCATGGCGCTGGTGCTGGCTTTCAGGCCGCAGGGTCTGCTGGGGCGCTGAGCGATGGCGGCCGTCGATCATCCAAGCGCTCGAGACGGATTGGCCGGCAAGGCACGGCCCGCCTCCGACGTGCCGGCCTGGCTGGTCGGAATGCCGCTGAGCTACTGGGTCGTGGGCATCGTCCTCCTTTTCATGCCCGTCCTCGCCAACGATTTCGTGCTCTTCCAGATTCTCGGCTGGTCGTTCATCCTCGGCATGATCGCGCTCAGCCTCATGTTCCTCGGTGGCTATGGCGGCATGGTCAGCCTGGCGCAGATGTCGATCGCCGCACTCGCCGGCTACATGGTCGCCATTCTGGGAACGAGCGGCGTGCAGGCCATCAGCCTGCACTGGCCCTGGTGGCTCTATGTTCCCGTCGCCATCATCGTCGCCGCGATCTTCGCCACCATGATCGGCGCGCTGGCCGTGCGCACCGAAGGCATCTACACGATCATGATCACGCTGGCGATCGCCGCCGCCTTCTTCTACTTCACGCGCCAGAACTACACGATCTTCAACGGCTACAGCGGCTTTGCCAACGTTGTCCCGCCGGAACTGTTCGGGATAAACTGGCGACGACCGATCCCGTTCTACTATCTCGCGCTCTTCTGCGCCGCGATCTCCTATCTCGTGGTGGTCTATGTCTCGCGCTCGCCCTTCGGGCTGGCGCTGCAAGGAGTTCGCGACAATCCCCGCCGCATGGCCGCGCTCGGCTTCAACGTGGTGATGCACCGCGTCGTCGCCTACACCTTCGCCAGCGTCATCGCAGCCGTCGCAGGCATCCTTCTCGTCTGGCAGAACGCGCAGATATCGCCCGGCACGGCGGGTCTGCCGGCGGTGATCGACATTCTCGTCATAGCCATCGTCGGCGGCCTCGCCAGGCCGATCGGGCCGTTCATCGGCGCGCTGATCTACGTGCTGCTGCGCACCTTCTCGCCGGATGTGCTGCTGACGCTCGGATTGCCCGGCGACCGCTTCAAGCTCATGATCGGCCTCGGCTTCCTGGCGGTGGTCTATTGGTCGCCCGACGGTGTGCTCGGACTCTGGGATCGCTGGCGCACGCATCGCCGCAAGGCCGCCGACCCGCTGACCGGGCAAGGAGGCGCACCGTGAGCCTGCTCGAAGCCCGCCGCAACATAGGCGACATGCTGGGCGCAGCCGGCACGGGCAACGCGTTGGAATTGCGCGGCGTCACCCGCATGTTCGGCGCCCTCGCTGCCCTTACGGACGTCACCTTGAGCGTGAAATCCGGCGAGAGGCGCGCCGTGCTCGGCTCCAACGGCGCCGGCAAGACCACGCTGTTCAACTGCGTGACCGGAGATTTCCTGCCAACCTCGGGCACCATCCGTCTGTTCGGCGAGGACGTGACGAAGTTTCCGCCATACGAGCGCATCAGGCGCGGCCTGCGGCGGACCTATCAGATTTCGCTGCTCTTCAACGGGCTCTCCGTCCTGGACAATGTTTATCTTGCCTGCCGCGGCGTCTCGCGCGGCCGCTATTCGCTGATCCGGCCGCGCCGCAACGACGCGCTGATGCAATCGGCCTTCGAGCTGATCGAGGCGGTGCATCTCGGCGAGGTCGCCGAGACGAAGGTGGCCGAGCTCTCCTACGGCCAGCAGCGGCAGCTCGAAATCGCCCTGGCGCTCGCGGGCGCGCCGCGCTTCATCCTCTTCGACGAACCTGCTGCCGGGCTGTCGCCGACGGAGCGCTCGGAACTTGTGCAGATCCTCACCAGCCTGCCCCGCCATATCGGCTACATCATCATAGAGCACGACATGGACGTGGCGCTGCGCGTCGCCGACAGCGTTTCGATGATGCACAACGGTCGCATCTTCAAGGAAGGTCTGCCGAGCGAGATCGAGAACGATCCGGAGGTGCAGCAGCTCTACCTCGGAGGCGGCCATGGCTGAGCGCAGGCGCATCGGCTCCCCCGCCCTCGAGGTTCGCGGCCTCAACGTCTATTACGGCGCCTCGCATGCCCTGCAGGGCGTCGACCTGACGCTCGACGGCGGCGTTATTTCGGTCGTCGGCCGCAACGGCATGGGCAAGACGACGCTGTGCAAGGCGATCATGGGCCTCGTGCCCGTCTCCAGCGGTTCGATCACCTTCAACGGCGAGCAATTGGTGGGTCGCTCGCCCGCCCAGATATCGCAACTGGGCATCGGTTATGTTCCGCAGGGACGCAGGCTGTGGCGCTCGCTCACCGTGGACGAGCATCTGCGCATGGTCGGCGCCGGCCATAAGGGCGCGTGGACGGCCGACCGCATCTACACGACATTTCCGCGGCTTGCCGAACGCAGGAACAATGGCGGCGGCCAACTTTCCGGCGGCGAGCAGCAGATGCTCGCCATCGCCCGCGCGCTCCTCGTCAACCCGAAGCTGCTCGTCATGGACGAGCCGACCGAGGGCCTCGCGCCCGTCATCGTCGCCCAGGTGGAGGAGCTCCTCTTGAGGATCGGCGAGGAGGAAGGCATCGACGTCCTCGTCATCGAGCAGAATATCGGCGTGGCAACGACCGTCGCCACCCAGGTCAGCATCATGGTCAACGGCCGCGTCAACCGGGTGATCGAATCCGGCCAGCTCGCCGCCGACCGCGACCTGCAGCAGCGCCTTCTCGGGGTCGGACGCCATTCGGAGGACGACGGCAGGAGGCAGGACGTCTCCGCGGAGCAACGTGGAGAACGAGCGGCCGCGCCCGCGCAGAATGCCGTGGGCAAGATCTACATGTCCAACCCGACGCCGCCCACACGCTGGTCCAAGCCCACCCCGATGCGACAGATCCTCCAGTCCGCGCGCACGATGACGAGCGGTAGCGCGGGCGCGGCGACGCCGATCAGCATAGCCAATCCGGAATTGCGCCCACTTTCCTCATCCGGGGAGCAGGTGGTGCTTGTCGCCGGAACACTCGACACCAAGGGCGAGGAGCTGCGCTTCGTCCGCGACATCATCCGCAATGCCGGCCTTGCCGTGCGCATCGCCGACCTGTCGACATCGGGCAGCCATTCGGGCGCGGAAATTCCGGCTCATCAGATCGCCGCCTATCACCCGCGCGGAGCGAGCGGCGTCTTCGTCGGCGACCGCGGCGAGGCCGTCGCCGGCATGACGCTCGCCTTCGAGCGATGGACGAGCCGCCAGAGCGGCATTGCCGGCATCATCGCCGCCGGCGGCTCGGGCGGCACGGCGATAGCGGCGCCCGCCATGCGCGCGCTGCCCGTCGGCGTGCCCAAGCTGATCGTCTCCACCATCGCGTCCGGTGACGTCGGAGCCTATGTCGGCCCTTCCGACATCACCATGATGCACTCGGTCGCCGACGTTCAGGGACTCAATTCCATAACCCGCGAGGTGCTCGCCAATGCGGCCAACGCGATGGTTGGCATGGTGCGGGCAAGGCGCGACGCCGGCCGGCAGGGCATCGGCGCCCAGGAGAGGCCGACCGTTGCCCTCACCATGTTCGGCGTGACCACCCAATGCGTGCGCCAGATCACCGGCGCGCTGGAAGCGGATTACGACTGCCTCGTCTTCCACGCCACCGGCATCGGCGGCCGTTCGATGGAGAAGCTGGTCGACTCTCGGCTGGTGCAAGGCGTCATCGACATCACCACGACTGAGATTTGCGACATGCTCGTCGGTGGCATTTTCCCGGCCACCGAGGACCGTTTCGGGGCGATGATCCGTGCCCGCATGCCCTATATCGGCTCCTGCGGCGCGCTCGACATGGTCAATTTCGGCGCCTACGAAACCGTGCCGCAGGCGTTCCACGCGCGCAATCTCTACCGACACAACCCGCAGATCACGCTGATGCGCACCACTGCGGAGGAAAACGCGGCTATGGGAAAATGGATCGGCGACCGGCTGAATCTTATGGAAGGTCCGGTACGCTTCTTCCTGCCGGAAGGCGGTGTCTCCGCGCTCGACGCACCGGGCAAGCCCTTCCACGATCCGGCAGCCGACGATGCGCTCTTTCGCGCGCTCGAATCCACCGTGCGGCAGACCTCGGCGCGCCAGCTCATCCGCCTGCCTCACAACATCAACGATCCCGAATTTTCAGCGGAGATCGTCAAGTCGTTCATCGCGCTCAACGGCGGCGGCAGGCCGCGGCGCCGAGCATCGGGGAGATAGAGCCATGGCGATCGCCCGGGCGGCAATCCTTGAAAAGTTCCGAACGATGATCGCGCGCGGCGAGCCCATCATCGGCGGCGGGGCGGGCACCGGCCTCTCCGCCAAGTGCGAGGAGGAAGGCGGCATCGACCTCATCGTCATCTATAATTCCGGCCGCTACCGCATGGCCGGACGCGGCTCGCTCGCAGGCCTCCTCGCCTATGGCGACGCCAACGGCATCGTGGTCGACATGGCGCGCGAGGTGCTGCCGGTCGTCAGGCACACACCGGTGCTTGCCGGCGTCAACGGCACCGACCCGTTCCGGATCATGGACGTGTTTCTCGACGAGTTGAAGCGCATCGGCTTTTCCGGCGTGCAGAACTTCCCGACCGTGGGGCTCATCGACGGCACTTTCCGCGCCAATCTCGAGGAGACTGGCATGTCCTACGGGCTCGAGGTGGACATGATCGCCAAGGCGCACGCCAGGGACATGCTGACGACGCCTTACGTCTTCAACGAGGGCGAGGCGGAAGCGATGGCGAAGGCCGGAGCCGACATCGTCGTCTGCCACATGGGTCTCACCACCGGCGGCTCGATCGGCGCCGAGACGGCGTTGAAGCTTCAGGATTGCCCGGCGCTGATCGACGCCTGGGCGGAAGCCGCGCTGAAAGTGAACCCGGACGCGATCATCCTCGCCCATGGCGGGCCGATCGCGATGCCGGACGACGCCGACTTCATCATGAAGAACACCAGGAACTGCCACGGCTTCTACGGCGCCTCCTCGATGGAGCGGCTACCGACGGAAGCCGCGCTCACCGAGCAGACCCGGCAGTTCAAGCGGATCAAGGGAAAATGACATGCCGAAGCACTTCATGACATCGGCGACTTCGCGGGAGGGACGCAAATGACCGGGCAGATCATCGGCCAGCTCATCCTATGGCTCATCGCGGCCGTCATCGTCATCGCCATCATCTATTGGGTGATGACATGGCTCTACCGCCGCTCCACCAAGGAGATCGCCTTCGTGCGAACCGGCTTCCTCGGGGAGAAGGTGGTGATCGACGGCGGCGCTTTCGTATGGCCGATCGTCCACGATATCACGCCGGTCAACATGAACACGCTCGCGCTGGAGGTCGTGCGCAACAAGGATCAGGCATTGATCACGCGCGATCGCATGCGCGTCGACGTCGAAGCGGAGTTCTACGTCCGCGTGCGCCCGGCCCGCGAGGCGGTCTCGATCGCCGCCTCGACGCTCGGCCGGCGCACCCTCGACGCCAAGAACCTCAACGAGCTTCTGGTCGGCAAGTTCGAGTCCGCGATGCGCGCCGTCGCCGCCGAGATGTCGATGGGAGAGATGCATGAGCAGCGCGGCGTCTATGTCTCGCGCGTTCGCGAAGCGGCACAGGAGGACCTCTCGCGCAACGGGCTGGAGCTCGAATCCGTCGCCATCGTCGACATCGACCAGACCGCGCTCGAATATTTCAACCCTTCCAACCGTTTCGACGCGGAGGGTCTGACGGCCCTGATCAAGGACATCGAGGAACGCCGCACGCTTCGCAACGACATCGAGCAGGAGGCGATGATCCAGATTCGCGCCCGCAATCTGGAGGCCGAGAAGCAGTCGCTGGCGATCGAGCGCGAAAGCGAGGAGGCCCGGCTGGAGCAGGAACGCGATGTCGAGTTCCGCCGTGCCCAGCAACGCGCCCAGCTCGCCCGCGAACGCGCCGAGCGCGACACGGAAGCGGAAAGCGCCCAGATCACTGCCCGCGAGGCGATCGAGCGCGCTCGCATCGTCAACGAGCAGTCCATCGCCGAAAGCCGCATCGCATCGGAGCGCGAGATAAGGCAGCGCGAGATCGAGCGCCAGAAGACCATCGATGCCGTCGAGATCGCCACCCGGGAGGAGATCGAGAAGGCACGCATCGCTCAGGAACGGGCGGTGAAGGAAGCGCGCATCGCCAACGAGCAGGAAACGCAGACGCGCGAGATCGAACGCCAGCGCGAGGTCGAGCATGCCGAGATCGCCGCAAAGGAAGCGACCGAAAAGGCACGCATCACGCAGGAACGCGTGATCGCCGAGAGCCGCATCGCCAACGAGGAAGAGATCCGTCGCCGCGAGATCGAGCGCAGCCGCGCCATCGAGGAGGCGGAGATCGCCTCGCGCGAGGCAACCGAGAAGCTGCGCATCCTCGAGGCCGCCAACACCAATGAGGAGCGCATCCAGAACGACCGCAAGATTCGCGAGATGGAGATCACCAAGCAGAAGGCGCTGGAAGAGGCCGAGATCGCCGCCGGCCAGGCAACGGAAGCGGCGAGGATCGCGCGCGAGAAGAAGATCGCCGCGGAGCGCATCGCCTACGAGCAGGAAACCCGCGAGCGCGAGATCGCGCGCAACCGCGCCGTCGACCAGGCCGATATTTCGGCCCGCGAGACGATCGAGAACGCGCGCATCGAGGTCGAGGCCAAGCTCGACCGCGAACGCATCGCGGCGGAACGGGAAACGCGCGAGCGCGACATCGAGCGCCGCCGAATGCTGGACGAAGCACAGGTTGCAGCCGACGAAGCCGTCGAGGCGGCACGCATCGCGCAGCGCAAGATGCTCGACTTCGAGCGCATAGCCGCCGAGCAGGAGACCCGCGAGCGCGAGATCGATCGCGAGCGCGCGGTCGACGAGGCGAGCGAGGTAAGGGCTATCCGGCTTGCGGCGAAGAAGAGCGAACGCGCCGAAGCCGACGCGAAGGTCAAGCAGACCGAGATCGCGGCGCAACGCGACGTCGAAAAGACGGATATCTCCCGTCAACAGGCGCTCGACGCCGCCAAGCTGGAGCGCCAGCGCGCGCTCGAACAGCTCGAGATCGCCCGCGTGCAGACGCTGCGCGAGGCCGAGATCGCCTCGAAGGAAGAGATCGAACGTGCCCGCATCGCCTCCGAACGCGGTCTCGACGAGGCCCGCATCGGCCACGAAACGGAACGCCGCCGACTGGAGGTGGATCGCGAGCGCAATGTCGAGATCGCCCAGATGGAGAAGGCGATCGCACTCTACAGGAAGTCGCTCGAGGAATCGGCGGCCCATGCCGAGGCCGACCTTGCCCGCGCCCGTGCCGCCGAGGCGGAAGAGCGCGTCAAGACGGCGCGCGAGACCGAGGAGGCGAACCGGCGCAAGAGCGTCGACGTGCTGATGGCCGAGAAACGGGCACAGGAGGAGCGCATCGCGGCCGAGGCCGAGAAAGTGCGTCGCGCCGTCGAGGCCGAAGCACAGAAGCTGCTCAACGAGGCCGAGAACGTGCTTACCGATCCGGCGCGCCATTCGCTGTTCCGGCGCAAGCTGCTGGAACATGTCGAGGGCATCGTCTCGGCATCGGTCAAGCCGTTGGAGAAGATCCAGGACATCCGCATCATGCAGCTCGACGGCATTTCCGGCGGCAATGGCGGCGAGCGCGCCAACATGACCGACGAGGTGATCAATTCGGCGCTGCGCTACCGGGTGCAGGCGCCGCTGGTCGACAGCCTGCTTGCCGACATCGGCATCGAGGGTGGAAATCTCACCAAGCAGGGCGGATTGATCCGCGAGGCGTCGGACATGACGCGGATCGCCGGAGAGCTATCCAAGCAGCAGCACTCGGGCGGCGAATCCGGCGGAGGCGGAGCAAGTGACGGTTCCAAGCCCGCCTCCGGTTCGCGCTCGAAGAAATAGAGGAACGCCATGCCGAGAGTCTTCGTTTCCAGCGTCATCGACGCGCCGGCCGCCAAGGTGTGGGAGCGCGTCCGCGACTTCAACGCGCTGCCGCGCTGGCATCCCCGCATCCGTGAGAGCCAGATCGAGAACGGAGAGCCTTCCGACAAGATCGGCTGCGTTCGCGACTTCACGCTGCAAAACGGCGACCGCCTGCGCGAGAAGCTGCTCGGCCTGTCGGATTACGACACGTTCTGCACTTATGCGATGCTCGAAGGGCCGATGCCGCTCACCGACTATGTGGCGACACTGCGGCTGACGCCGATCACCGACGGCGATCGGACATTCGCCGAATGGAGCGCGGAGTTCGAGTGCGCCGACGAGGTGGCGGACGATCTCGTCAGCGGCATCGGCACCAATGTCTTCCAGGGCGGCTTCGACGCGCTCAAGCGGCATTTCGGCAGGTAGGCCATGACACCCGTGATAACCCTCCCCCCTCCGCCATGCTTCGCATGGCCTTCCTCTCCCACTTCGCGGGGGAGGAACCGGGGTCGTGGCCGGCCGCAAGGTCCGATCCTCCCCTGTTCGCGAGGGAGGAGGATCGCCGAAGGCGGTGGAGGGAGCGCCGCCTCATGGTGAAGATCGCCAAGAGCACCGTCGTCGAAGCCCCGGTGGAAGCCGTGTGGGAGGTGCTGCGCGATTTCAATGGCCACGACCAGTGGCATCCGGCCGTCGCCGACAGCCATATCGAGCGCGGCCAGGCATCGGACCGGATCGGCTGCATCCGCCGCTTTCATCTTGCCGATGGCTCGGAGCTGCGTGAGCAGTTGCTGACGCTGTCCGACATCGACATGGCGTTCAGCTATTGCCTGCTCGACACCCCGATCCCGCTTTTGAACTACGTCGCCCATGTCCGCCTGATCCCCGTCACCGACGGGGACATGACGTTCTGGCAATGGGAATCGCGCTTCAACACACCCGCCGGCCGCGAAGCGGAACTGAAGAAGCAAGTCGGCGAGGAAATCTACGAGGGCGGCTTTCGCGCCGTCCGCGAGTTCATGGGGCTCGCCCCGTCACGGATCGGAGGCGGATGATGCCGGTGAGAGTGGAGACTTATGAAAGGCTGGACGAGGCGGCGCGCGCGCTGGCGTCGAGTCGAACGGCCAGGTTCCTCGGCGGCGGCACGCTGATCATGCGCGCGGTCAATGCCGGTGACCAGTCTTTCGACACGATCATCCGCGCGCGGGACGCCAATTGGAGCGCGATCCGCGCCGAGGGCGACGGCTTCGTCATCGGCGCGGGCGTGACGATGGCAGCGGTCGTCGCCAGCCGCGACCTTGTCTTTCTGGCGCCCGTGGCGCGCTCGGTCGGCGGGCCGGCGATCCGCAACATGGCGACCATCGGCGGCAATCTCTTCGCGGCCTCGCCCTACGGCGATTTCGCCGCCGCTCTGCTGGCGCTGGGCGCCACCGTCAATCTCGCCGGCAGCAGCGGCCGCGGCATTCCGATCGACGATTTCCTGCGCGACAGGGAGCGTCACGCGACCTCGCTGGTGCAGTCCGTCAGCGTGCCCCGCCCGCGCGACGCGTCGGCCTTCCGCTTCGTCAAGGTAAGCCGGGTCAAGCCGAAGGGCATTTCGCTGATGTCGATCGCCGCGCTCCTGCCGCAGATGGGCGGGCGGCTGCAGGGCGCACGCATTGCCTATGGAGCGATGGCACCGACGCCGATCCGCGTTACTGCCGTGGAACGCGCACTCGAGGGCCAGTCGCTCGACATCGCGACGATCGAGCGCGCGGCGGCCGTGGCGACCGAGGGCATCGATCCGCCCACCGACGCCCTCGCCTCATCCTGGTATCGCCGCGAAGTGGCGGGCGTGCATCTGAAACGTCTCCTGTCGGCCGAACGGAGGTAGCAATGGCAAAGAAACCCGTTCGCTTCCATCTGAACGGTTCCGAGAAAGCCGTGTTCGTCGAGGACGGTCAGAACCTGCTCGACATGCTGCGGCGCGGCATCGGCGACCTGACCCCGAAATATGGCTGCGGACAAGGCACATGCGGCACCTGCACGGTGCTGATCGACGGCGAACCGCATCTGTCTTGCCTGACGCTGGCGGAAACCGTCGAAGGGCGGCAGCTCACCACCACCGCCGGTCTTGCCAGCGGCAACCGGCTCCACGCGCTGCAGGCGGCTTTCATGGAGGGCTTTGCCGCGCAATGCGGCTATTGCACGCCGGGCATGCTGATGGCGGCGAAGGCGCTCCTCGACCGTAATCCCAACCCGTCGCGGCAGGAAGTGGTGGAGGCGATCTCCGGCAATATCTGCCGCTGCACCGGTTACGAGCCGATCATCAACGCGATCCTCGAAGCCGCCAAGTCCGGCGATGCGCGGCACTATGGGTGAGGTGAGGTCATGATCGAGTTTCGCAAGGAATACTTCGCCGACGAACGCGACGACAATCTCAACGAGATCGGCAAGCCGACCCAGCGGCAGGACGCGCTCGGCCACGTCACCGGCCGCTCGCCCTATTACGACGACCATCTCTTCGACGGCCTCCTGCACATACGCTGCGTCCGCAGCCCGCATCATCATGCTCGCGTGCGCCGCATCGACACCAGCGAGGCCGATCGCATGCCCGGCGTCGTGCGCATCGTGCTCGGCAAGGACGTGCCCCAGAACTTGAACACGCTTCTGAGCCTGCTCGATTTCGGTCTCGACGACGAGCCGTTGATTTCCGAGAAGAAGGTCTCCTACAAGGGCGAGCCGGTGGCAGCCGTGATCGCCGAGAGCGACCGCGCGGCGCGCGACGCGGTCGCCAAGGTCCGCGTCGACTGGGAGGAGCTGCCTGCCGTCTTCGACGTGGAGGACGCCGTCAAGCCGGGCGCCCCGGTCGTCAACGAGATCTATCCCGGCAATCTCTTCGTCTACCACGGCAAATATGACCACCAGAAGCTGCGCTTCGGGGACGTGGAGGCCGGCTTCCGCCAGGCCGACCGCATCATCGAGGGGCGCTACCAGATGTCGCCGATCGAGCAGGCGCCGACCGAGACCTGCGGCGCGATCGCCGCGCCCGAGACCAACGATCGCTATGTCGTCTACACCTCGACGCAGGCGCTGTTCTTCTCGCTCGACACCACGTCCAAGCTGCTCAAAATGCCGTCGAACCGGCTGCATTTCATCGGCGGCACCGTGGGCGGCGGCTTCGGCGGCAAGGTGGATTCCCTGCACGAGCCGATGGCGGTGCTCGGCACCGTGCTGACCGGCAGGCCCTGCAAGTACATGTTCGATCGCGAGGAAGAGATGCAGGTCGGCGCGCCGCGCGGGGCGGAGCGCTGGTACATCAAGGATGGGGTCATGAACGACGGCCGCATCGTCGCGCGCAAGTTCATCGGCTATTTCGATTCAGGCGCCTACACCCGCCTTTCGAGCTACGCCATCATCAAGGGCGTCGGCCATCTGCCCGGTCCCTACACCATCCCCAATGTCTATGCCGATGTCTATTGCGTCTTCACCAACCGAACGCCGGCAACCGCCATGCGCGGCTTCGGCATCACCGGCGTCGACTTCGCCATCGAGGCGCATATGGACAA
The DNA here is from genome assembly GCF_001014615.2 of Aquamicrobium sp. LC103. Lineage (GTDB taxonomy): Bacteria > Pseudomonadota > Alphaproteobacteria > Rhizobiales > Rhizobiaceae > LBCQ02. Next base: position 150,918 of record NZ_LBCQ02000008.1, on the reverse strand, counting down.
GATCTCCTACGAGGTCGGCGTCGACCCGATCGAGCTGCGCATCCTCAACGCCTATCGCGACGGCGATATGAAGGCGCATCGCCGCCTCGCCAAGAACACGGCGCTGATCGAATGCTGTCAGGTGGCTGCGGAAAAGGCGAAATGGCCGCTGAGCCGCCAGGCGCAGCAGGCCTCTTCCCTTCGCGATGGCGGGGGAGCGCGCGCCGAAATGCCCCCGCATACCGCGATCGATCACAATGGCGCGGTCACCGGCTTCACCGCCGGGAGCTATGCGCGCGGCAACAAGAAGCCGGGTCAGGCGCAGCCCGTTTCCATGCCGCAAATGCCGCGACACGAGACGGCGCCGGTCACGCCGCGCTACGAGCCGGCGGCAAGACCTCAGCCGCAACCCGCCCCGGTCGCCACGCAGCCCGCGCCTCCGCCACCCGCGCAAACCGCCGCCGACGCACGACGGACCCGCTTTTCTTCCATCTCCGGCCTGAGGAGACGCTGACATGGCCCTGCATCGTGGACGCGGCTTCGCCTCGATCAATTATCCCATCGGCATGAATCTCGGCGGCGACCCCAGCCAGGCGCTGGTCCATTCCAATCCCGGCGGCAAGTTCATGGTGGCGCTCTCATCGATCGACCTCGGCCAGGGCATGAAGTCGGTGACGCGGCAGATCGCGGCGGAAACGCTCGGTGTTCCGGTCGAGGACGTCTATGTCGATACCGCCGATTCCGACACCGGCCCGCACTGCATGGGTTCCTTCGCGTCGCGCGGCACGCATCGCGTCGGCAATGCGGTCATCCAGGCCGCGCTGGAGGCGCGGTCGGTCATGCTGGAGGCAGCGGCCGAGGAGCTCGAGGTGGATCCTGCCGACCTCGTCACCGACGGCAAGGGCAACATCCACGTGAAGGGCGCGCCGTCGAAGTCGATCACCACGGCGGAGGCCTGCGGCGCGGCGCAGTTCAAGCAGGGCCGCACGGTTTCGGGCCGCGGCATCTTCCTGATCCCGCTTTCCGAGGTGGACCCCGAAACCGGCGAGATGACACCGGTGTCGTGCTTTGCGCATGCCGCGCTAATCGTCGACGTCGATGTCGACGACGAGACAGGCGAGATCGACGTCGTGCAGATGAACAGCGCCTATGAACTCGGCCGCGCGCTCAATCCGCGTCTCGTCGAGCAACAGCTCATCGGAGGCGCCTGGATGGGCATGAGTCATGCCGCCTGGGAGACGACGGAACCCTACTATCCCGAACGCAGTCACGGGCCGCTGGACTTCAATGAATATCTGATGCCGGGGCCGGGCGACATCGCCCCTCACGACATCGCGATCCTCGAGCGCCCGGCCCCCGACGGTCCCTTCGGCGGCAAGGGACCGGGCGAGATGTGCGCGAACCCGGTTCTGCCCGCGATGGTGAATGCCGTCTTCAACGCGGTCGGCGTGCGCATAGACGAGTTGCCGATTACGCCGGAAAAGATATTGCGGGGGATCAGGGCCAATGGCGGCGCGCGGCCGCCGGCAAGGCGGAATTGAGGGGATTCAGCAGGATGAAGGTCCGGCGCGCCACCTCCTCCACCATGCTTCGCATGGTCCCCCTCCCCCGCTCCGCAGGGGAGGAACCAACGTTGCGGCCGGCAGCAAGCCGGGTCCTCCTCCGTTTACGGAGTAGGGGGACCACCGAAGGCGGTGGAGGGGGCGTGCTTTGGGACTTCCACTGGAGCGCCCGATGCCCATAAGGCGCTCGATCGTTGGCATAGACAGCCCGGACCGGCTCGCGACCGCGCTGCGCGACGCGCAATATCTCGCCGATGACAGCCTTTCCACGGCCGCCTATCTGGCACTGGCGCTCGGCAAGCCGCTGCTTCTGGAAGGCGCGCCGGGTGTCGGCAAGACCGAGGGCGCGAAAGCTATCGCCTCGATCCTCGGGCGCCAGCTCGTGCGGCTGCAATGCTACGAAGGCATCGATTCGGCGCACGCGCTCTACGAGTGGAACTATCCACGCCAGATGCTGGCGATCCGGCAGGCCGGCGACGAATACGTCAACATCTATGCCGACGATTTCCTGATCTCGCGGCCGATGCTGGAGTCTTTGCGGCATCCGCGCGACACCGTGCTGCTGATCGACGAGATCGACCGCGCCGACCATGAATTCGAGGCTTTTCTGCTCGAATTCCTCTCGGATTTCTCGATCTCGATCCCCGAGCGCGGAACGATCCGCGCCGAGGAACACCCGGTCGTGGTGCTCACTTCCAACCGCACCCGCGAGCTGCACGAGGCCCTGCGCCGCCGCTGCGTCTACCACTGGATCGGCTACCCCGATCCAGCTCGCGAGGCGGAGATCGTGATGATGCGCGCCAGCCAGGTCGCCCGCGACACGGCCTACAAGGTGGTCGCGGCGGTCGGGGCGCTGCGGGGCGAGCCGCTGGCGAAACCGCCGGGCGTGGCGGAAACGGTCGAATGGGCCGAAGCCGCCACCCTTCTCAACGCTCAGGGAGCGCCATGGCCAACGGCCTTCAAACGGGCGATCGGCGTCGCGCTGAAGGACCAGGACGATCTGATGTTCATGGAGCCCCGACTCGACGAAATCCTGCGGGAGGCCGCAGCATGAGCAGTTCCATCACGAAAAGGCTGAGGACGGATACTCCCACTCCTTACCGCTCGCTGGGAGGGGGAGGGGAATTCTGCATCGCCGCCGCTCTTGATCAGCCGGTTTTCGATCATGTTGCGGCAACGTCGGTGTCCCCCCTCCCCCTTGTGGGAAGGGGTAAGGGGTGGGGGTACTGTTGGAGTCGAGCGGAGAGAGAGGTCCGATGACCCCGCTCCCCCGCCCTCTCCTGCCCTTCATGGAATTCTCCGCTCTTCTGCGCGCCAACGACTTTTCGGTCGCGCCGGAACAGACGCAATCCTTTATCGCCGCCGTGGGCCTCCTCGGGCCGCGCACGATGGAGGACATTCACCGCGCCGCGCACGCCACCATCGCGCCTTCGCCGGAACGCCGCGACGAGTTCGATGCGCTGTTCCGTCTCGCCTTTCTCGGACAGTCGCTGCCGGCATCCGCGCCAGGCGAGCCCGACCAGGACGAGGTCGAGGCTTTCGACGACCGCGACGGCGGCGCCGAGCCGCCCGAGACGGAGGAGGCGGAAGAGTCCGGCGGCGCGCCGACCGGTGCCGAGCGCCTCTTTGCCCGGCAGTTCGCCAAGGCCGGCGAAAGCGAGGCGTTACGCCGTTTCCGCCGCGCGGCGCCTCGGTCACTGCCCCGCCGCAAGTCGCGCAGGCTCATGCCGGCCAAGGGGCGAGGACGGCTCGACATGCGCCGCGCCCTGCGCGACGCGGTCAAGCGCGATGGCGAGGTCATTCGCCTGCCCGCGCTGACCAGACGCGAGCGACGCAGGCGCATCCTTCTGCTGATCGACATCTCGGGCTCGATGAAGAACCAGACCGATACATATCTGCGTTTCGGCCACACGCTCGCGCAGGCGAGCGATCGGGTGGAGGTCTTCACGCTCGGCACGCGGCTCACCCGCATCACCCGGGCGCTCCGCCGCCGCAACCCGGATCAGGCGCTCGGCCTCGCCTCGACGCTCGTCGCCGACTGGGACGGCGGAACGAGGCTGGGCGATGCACTCCAGGCTTTTCTTTCCGTGCCGCGCTTCGCCGGTTTTTCGCGCGGCGCCCTCTGCGTCATCCTATCCGACGGGCTGGAGCGCGGCGACCATGTCGCCATGACCGACGCCGTCGAGCGCCTGTCGCGGCATGCCTGGGCGCTCCTGTGGCTCTCGCCGCTGGCGGGAGAGAACGGTTACGCGGTCGAGACGGCCGCGCTGCGGTCGGTCCTCGGCCATATCGACCGGCTCGGCGACGGTTCCAGCGCGGCGCGCGTCTGCGCCGAGGTTCTCGGCTTCGAACGGAGAATTGCCTGATGAAGATCATCGACGCCCATCACCATATCTGGCGGCAGACCGACCTGCCCTGGCTGTTGGGGCCGACACAGCCGCGCATCTTCGGCGCATATGACGCTATCAAGCGCGACTATCCGATCGAGGAATTTCTGGACGACATCAAGGGCACCGGCGTCGAAAAATCGGTCTATGTGCAGGCCAACTGGGCACCGAACTGGGCCGCGGACGAGGTGGCCTGGGTGCAGGAAACCGCGAACCGCACGGGCTGGCCACATGCCATCGTCGGCTATTGCGACATGACTGTTCCGGATGCGCGGCCCGCTCTGGACAGGCTGGCAAAACATCCCCTCATGCGCGGCATTCGCCAGCAGTTCCACTGGCACGAGAACGAGCTCTATCGCTTCGCCAAGTCGCCCGACCTCTGCCGCGAGGGCAATGTCCAGCGCAACATCGGCTATCTCGCCGACTATGGCTGGAGCTTCGACCTGCAGGTATTCGCCGGTCAGATGGAAGGTGCCTGCGAGCTTGCCGACGCCTGCCCCAAGGTGACTTTCGTGCTCCAGCACGCGGGCATGCCGGAAGACCTTTCCGACGAAGGACGCGCTCATTGGAAAGCGCGGATGAAGGAGCTGGCGAAGCGCGAAAACGTCGTCTCCAAGCTCTCTGCCTTCGGAACCTTCATCCACCGCAACGACGAGGCGCATATCGAGCGCATCCTGCACGACACGATCGCTATCTTCGGCGCCCGGCGCTGCCTGTTCGGCTCGAATTTTCCGATCGAGAAGCTGTGGACGAGCTATGGCGAGCTGATCGGCGCGTTTCTCAAGGCGGCGGGAGACCTCAGCACCGGCAGGCAGCAGGCGATATTCCACGACACGGCAAAGCGGGTCTACCGGCTCTGAGGCAACCGGGAACGAAGCGGGCAACCAAGGAGGGAGGTGAGCATGGCGCTCGAGATCAAGATACTGGACTATGGCGACATCGAGCTTGAATCGAGCTTCCTGGTGCTCGGCCGCAATTGCGGCCGCACGGCGCGCGTCTACACCTACGGCTTCCTGATACTGGGCGGACAGTATCCGATCCTCGTCGACACCGGCTTCCGCGACAATGCGATCATGGAAACGCTCGGCATGCGCGGGCTGCAGTCCCACGACCACATGATCGAGAATCAGCTCGCCCGCCATGGCGTGAAGGTCGGCGACATTCGCTACATCTGCCACACGCATCTGCATATCGACCACGCCGGCAAGGACGACCATTTCCCGATGAACACCACCGTGGTGGTCAACCGACGCGAGATGGAGTGCTCGGTGTCGGGGCTCATGCACCCGCAATATCCCAAGCCCGACATCATGCATCTGGTGGAGCGGCTGCACACTCCCGGCGCGCTGCGCTTCGAGGATCTGGAGCTTTCAGGACCGGTCGAGCTCATCCCCGGAGTGGTCCTGGAAGCGGCCAATGCCCACACCGAGGGCTCGATGAACATCCATGTCGAGACGGAGGAAGGCCGCGCCACCATCTGCGGCGACGTCATCTACGACATCCACAACCAGGTGCTGGAACCATTCCACCAGATTCACGCCGACGAGCCGCAGGTGACCGGCAATCATGCCGGATCGAAGCGTTCCGAGAAGGCGGCTATCAAGAAGCTGCTGAACTCTTCGAAATTCCTGCTGCCCGTGCACGACAAGCCGGCAAAGGTGGAGAATGGTCAAGTCGTCGGGCGACTCGACATGGCGGTGCCCGGACCCGTCAGCCAGAGCGTTCCGCGGCGCAACTGGTTTCCGGCTTGAGCATCATGGCGCCGATGGATTGAGGGGAGGATAACATGGCCCATGAAGCGCTACGGCCCGAATTCCGCGACCTGATCGACGAGAACGCTCCTGTTCGCGAGATCGGTTCGGGATTCATCTTCACCGAGGGGCCGATCTGGCATCCGGTCGAGCACTACCTTCTCTTCTCCGACATGCCGGGCGACGTGCGCCGGCGCTGGGACCAATCGGGCATAAGCGAAGTCGCGCGGCCTTCCAACAAGGGCAACGGCATGACTTACGATGCCGAGCTCAACCTGATCGTGTGCGAGCATGCCACCTCCAGCCTCGCGCGCCTGAAGCCGGGCGGCGCGCGCGAGGTCCTGGCCTCGCATTTCGAGGGCAAGGAGCTGAACAGCCCGAACGACGTCTGCGTCCGCTCCGACAGCTCGATCTACTTCTCCGACCCCTGGTATGGCCGCATGCCGCATTACGGCGTCGAGCGCCCGCGCCAGCTCGGCTGGCAAGGCGTCTTCCGCGTGCGGCCCGGCGCGACGAACGCCGGGCCGCAACTGCTCGTCGACAGATATCTCTTCAGCCAGCCCAACGGGCTCTGCTTTTCGCCCGACGAGCGGCTCCTCTACATCAACGACACCGAACAGTGTAACATCCGCGTCTTCGAGTTGCGCGACGACGGCACGCTCGGCAACGGCCGCGTCTTCGCCTCCGGCATCAGGGACACCCTCAAGCCGGGCGTTCCCGACGGGATGAAATGTGACGCGCTGGGCAATGTCTGGGTCACCGCGCCGGGTGGATTGTGGATCTACAACCCATCGGGCCAGCTCGTCGGCAAGGTCGCCATACCCGAATTGCCCGCCAATCTGCATTGGGGCGGCCCGGACTGGCGCACGCTTTTCATCACCGCTTCCACCTCGATCTACGCGATGGACGTGAAGGTCGGCCCGCGCACCGAACCGTTCATGCGGGCCGACGCCCGCGCGCCGGGCAAAACCGCGGGTTCGGCAGGGACCTCCCACGACGGCTTCAGGCTCGAAGCAGGCCGCTGCGCGCTGATCATCCAGGACATGCAGAACGACGTGGTGATGGAAGGCGGCGCCTTCGCCGCTTCCGGCTCGCCCCAGCATTGCAGGGAGCAGAACGCGATCGAGAACGTCCGCCGTCTGGCCGAGCGCTGCCGCGCGCTCGGCATACCGGTCATCCACGTCTGGTTCGAGGTACCGGAAGGCGGCAAGGGCGTTACCCTGAACGCGCCGCTCTTCGAGAACACGCTTCAAGTCAACGCATTGATCAAAGGCACATGGGGGGCAGAGCCGGTTCCGGGGCTTGACGCCAAGCCTGGCGACCATGTCGTCTCCAAAATGCGCATGAGCGCCTGGGAGGGCACCAATCTCGAGACGATCCTCAAGGCGGAGGGCCGCGACATCGTCATCGAGACAGGCGCCTGGACCAATATGTCGATCGAACACACCGCACGCACCGGCGCCGACAAAGGCTACATCATGATCGTTCCAGAGGACGGATGCTCGACGATGAATGCCGATTGGCACCGCGCCTCGGTCGACTACGCGATGCAGAACGTGGCGGCGGTGACGACCACCGACGATGTGCTCCGGGCGCTCGGCTAAGGCTCATTTGCCGGTACGCGCATCCGCACGCCATGGCTCTCGTCCCAGCCGGCTGCGACATCTTCCGGGATACCGTGGCGAATGAAATCCACGAAGGCGCGCAGCTTCGGCAGCGCCTGCGTCCGGCTCGGATAGTAGAGGAACAGTCCCGGCGAGGCCGGCCAGTACTCCTCCAATACGCCGACCAACCTCCCTTGTCGCAGATGATCCGCGACCAGCGGCTCGGCGGTGTAGGCAAGACCCGCTCCGCGCAGAGCGGCGGCTAGCATGAGCGCGGTGTCGTTGACGATCAGCGAGCCGTCTACGTCGATCTCGAACTGCCGCTCGCCCTTCTCCAGTTCCCATCGATAGATGGTGCCCGACGTGGCATGGCGGAAACGGATGCAGTCGTGCCGGCGCAGTTGCTCGGGCGTGCGCGGCTTGCCATGCCGCGCGAGATAGTCCGGCGCGCCGACGACGGCGAAGCGGAAGGGCGGCGTCAGCCTGAGCGCGATCATATCCGGGCGAAGCAGTTCGCCGAGCCTGATGCCGGCATCGAACCCGCCCTCGACGATATCGGCGAAACCGTCATCGGCGAAAAGCTCGATCTTCACCTGCGGGTGAATCTGCCGGAAACCCTGGAGAATCGGATCGAGCAGGAAGGGCAGAACGCCGCGCGAGGCGTTGAGCCTCAGAAGGCCCGAAGGCGCGCCGCCATATGCCTCGATGGAGGCGAATGACGCCTGCAGCGCCTCGATCGCCGGCCGCGCCTGCTCCAGGAAAAGGCTGCCCGCCTCGGTGAGATTGACGCTGCGCGTCGTGCGGGCCAGCAGCGCGACGCCAAGGTCCTGCTCCAGCGCCTTGATCGTCTGGCTGAGCGCCGAAGGCGACACGCCGAGCGCGGCGGCGGCCGCACGGAAGCTGCGCCGCTCCGCCACGCAGAGGAAGGCGAGGACGCCGTCGAGCCGCCGTCGGGTGATTGTGAAGTTATGCTTCATTGGTCGTCGCGATAATAGGATATTATCTAAACAATCTAGCCCGCTTACCTTGTTCTGCACAAGCGTTTGCAAAGCGAGGCAGCTCATGGCCAGCATGACATTGAGGGTGAACGGCGAGGCGATCGATGTCGAGCTCGACCCCGCGAAGCCATTGCTGTGGGTGCTGCGCGAGGAGCTTGGGCTGACCGGCACCAAATATGGCTGCGGCGTCGCAGCATGCGGGGCGTGCACCATCCATCTCGACGGCCGGGCGGTACGCTCCTGCATTCTGCCGGCGGATGCGGCCGAAGGCGCCGAGATCACGACGATCGAAGCCGTATCGGGAGGAGCGGCAGGGGTAGCGGGCCAGCTTGCGCAGCAGGCATGGATCGAGATGCAGGTGCCGCAATGCGGCTATTGCCAGTCCGGCATGATCATGGCGGTCGCCGCGCTGCTCGGCGAAAACCCGAACCCTTCCGACGACGAAATCGACGCAGCGGTCACGAATATATGCCGCTGCGGCACCTATCCGCGCATCCGCAAGGCCGTGCATGCTGTCGCGCGCCATATGGAGACGGCATCGTGAGACGGCGCACCTTCCTCCTCGGTGCGGTCGCGACGGCAGGCGGCGTCATGATCGGCTATCGCTCCTGGTCAGGCAGTTTCGAGCGGGCGGCGCGAAGCCAGGTCGAGGGACCCGGCGAACATCTGCTCGCAGGCTGGATCAAGATCGGGGCCGACGACATCGTCACCGTCCAGGTGCCCCATATCGACATGGGACAAGGCGTGCATACCGCGCTGGCGATGATGGCCGCCGAAGAGCTCGACGCCGACTGGTCGAAAGTACGCACCGAACGCGCGCCCGGCGAAAAGACCTTCGCCAACCGCTTCCTGGCGCGCGGCTGGATCATGCAGAACCGTGCCGTGCCGGCCTTCGCCGACGGTATCACCGACATGGTGTTCACCGAGGCCGCCCGCTTCATCGACCTGCAGATCACCGGCGGGTCGACGGCCGTTCGCTTTACCGGGCGCGCAGGCATGCGCATCGTGGGGGCCGCCGCCCGTGGCATGCTCGTCGAAGCCGCGGCACGGCGCTGGAACGTACCGGGCGTAAGGCTGGCGGCGCGCGACGGCGTCGTCACCGACCCCGCCACGGGCAGGTCAGCACGTTTCGGCGAGCTTGCCGAGGAAGCGGCACAGCTTTCCGTGCCTGCCAATCCACGGCTGAAGGAGCCGCGCGAATGGCGCATCGTCGGCACCTCGCCGACGAGGTTCGACATTCCGGCCAAGACCGACGGCAGTTTCGCCTACGGCATCGACCTCGCGCTGCCCGGCATGGTGCATGCCGCGATACGCGTCGCGCCGGTGCATGGCGAACGCCTGCTTCGGGTCGATACCGGCCCTGCCGAAGCGATGACCGGCGTGGAGCGCGTCCTGCCGCTCGATCACGGCGTCGCGGTCGTGGCGAAGAGCTGGTGGCAGGCTAACGAGGCCATGCTCGCGCTGGAGCCGGAGTTTTCGACGGAGGGCCAGATGGTGCTCTCGCAGGCGGACCTGGAGCAAAGACAAGATCAGGCGCTCGGTTCGGAAGGTTCGTCCGCCCATGCGCAAGGCGATGCCGACGCGGCGCTGGAAACGGCCTCCGCCGAGCGGATCGTCGAAGCCGTCTACCGCGTACCCTATCTCCACCACGCGGCGATGGAGCCTATCAACGCCACGGCGCAATTCGCCGACGGCGTCCTCACCTTGTGGGCGGGCGAGCAGGACGCGCTCGGCGCCAAGGCGCTGCTGGTCGAGCTTTCCGGGCTCGGTGCCGACAATGTGATCGTGCGCGGCCTTCCCGCGGGCGGCTCGTTCGGCCGCCGCATCGCGCCCTCGGCGGACTATCTGCGCCGTCTCGTGCCGATCGCCCTTGCGATGTCGCCGCGTCCGGTGAAGCTGATCCTCAGCCGCGAGGAGGAATTCACGCACGGCGCATACCGTCCCGCGCTTGCCACGCGCGTCAGGGCAGCGCTGGGCGAGAACGGCTTGCCGACGGCATGGTCGCAACGCTTCCTCGCAGCACCGACCCGCAACGAGGCGTTCGTCCTCCCCTACGCGATCGAGAACCAGTCGCTGCGCTCGATCGATTTTGCGACGCATGTCCACACCGGCACATGGCGCGCGGTGGCGCATACCCAGCATGCCTTCTGGACCGAGAGCTTCGTCGACGAGCTGGCGCATGCCGCCGACCGCGACCCGTTCGTATATCGGCGCGACATGCTGCCGGAAGGCTCGCGTCAGCGCAGGGTGCTGGAAACCGCGGCCGAGCGCGCCAGCTGGGGTACGCCCCTGCCGGCCGGAACGGGCCGCGGCATCGCGCTCCATGAATGCTACGGCACCTGGGTGGCCGAGGTGATCGAGGCTTCGCTTGGCGAGGATGGCGGGCCCCGTGTCCACCGTGTGGTGGCGGCGGTCGATTGCGGCGGCCTCGTCCATCCGGATACCGCCCTGCAGCAGGTGGAAGGCGGCATCATCATGGGCCTGAGTGCTGCCCTGCGCGAAAAGATCACGCTGGAGGACGGCCGGATCGTTCAGACCAACTTTCACGACTACGACGTGTTCAAGCTGGAGGATACGCCGAAGATCGAGGTCCATTTCCTCGAAAGCGATGCGCCATGGGGTGGCCTTGGCGAACCGGCGCTGCCGCCGGTGGCACCCGCCCTTGCCAATGCGCTTTTCGCCGCCACCGGCAGGCGCATCCGCCGGCTGCCGATAGCCGACGCACTCGCGGAGACGGCCTGAGCCATGGACCCGCTCGCCACCCTGCTCGCTTCGGCCGCGGTCCACGGATGCCTCGTACTGTTCGGGCTTGCCTTTGCCGAGCGGATGATTCCGGTGCTTCCCTCTTCCGCCCTGCTTGTCTCGATGGGCGCGGGCGCGGCGGCTGGAGCCTGGACGCTGCAGGCCGCACTGCTTGCGAGCATTCTGGGCGGGATGGCCGGCAGCGTGTCCTTCTATTGGCTGGGCGCCAGGGTCGGAGAAGCACGACTGATGCGTGTTCTCGGCCTCATGCTTGTACCTCCGGCATTATCCGCGAGGTTGAAGGCCAGCCTGGCCGCGAACGCCGGCGCACTGGCATTCGGAGTACAGCTCGTGCCGACCGCCCGCCTCATCGCACCGGCGGTCGCGGGGATGCTCGCCATCCGACTTCCGCTGTTCCTGCTTACGACGACCGCGGGCATCATGCTGTGGAACGCCGCTTTCATCGTGCTCGGCTACTCGACCGTGTCCGGATTCGCCGCCGGGACAAATGCGACGCTCATCGTGATGGCCGCGCTGGCGGGCGTCGGCTGCCTCCAGATGATTGCCCTGACCATGCTGGGACCGCGAAGGGCTCAGGGAAGCCGAACCGCGAGAGAGCAATAGAGATTGCCGATATCCGATTGGGATGATAGACAGCCGCCTCTCAGCACAACAGTCATTGCCGGAAAGACCCATGGGAACGAAATCGTCAGACAGATAAGCCGCAACGACCTCGTCGTTGCGGCCGTCTGCCCGTTTCAATCCCATAGTCGATAGGAAGGCAGATCGCCGCCGAATGTCATTCATTTGAGCGGATATTTTCCTATGCCTTCTCGAAACCCCCGGGCGTGGAGTTACGCCCTGCCGGCAGCACTGCTGCTGATGGCACCCTTCAACATACTGGCCTCGCTGGCCATGGACATCTACCTTCCGATCGTGCCTGCAATGCCCGGCCTGCTCGGAACGACGCCTGCAGTCATCCAGCTCACGCTGAGCCTCTACATGATCGTGCTCGGCGTCGGCCAGATTCTGTTCGGCCCGCTTTCCGATCGGATCGGCAGGCGACCTGTCCTGCTTGGCGGGGCGATCCTGTTCACCGTCACCTCGCTGCTGCTGGCCGCCACTTCCACGGCCGCGATCTTCGTGGCGATACGCCTGCTGCAGGCGATCGGTGCCTCGGCGATGCTGGTCGCGCTCTTCGCGACGGTCAGGGACGTCTATGCCGACCGACCGGAAAGCGCGGTGATCTACAGCCTGTTCAATGCGATGCTGGCTTTCGTGCCGGCATTGGGGCCGATCGCCGGCGCGGTCATGGCCGACCTGTTCGGCTGGCGGGCAATCTTCATCGCGCTTGCCGTTTCGGCTGCGGCCGCCACTCTCTACGCCACGCCGAAATGGCACGAGACACGGCCGGACGGTGATGCGGTTCGCGGCGCATCCTTCGTCCCGGTCCTGAAGAGCCCCGTCTTCTGGACCTATACGCTGGCCTTCAGCACGGCGATGGGAGCATTCTTCGTCTTCTTCTCGACGGCGCCGCGCGTCCTGATCGGCCAGGCCGGTTTTTCCGAGCTCGGTTTCAGTCTCGCCTTCGCGACGGCCGCGCTGGTGATGATCGTCACCACGCGTTTCGCAAAGCGCTTCGTGGAACGCTGGGGCATCGCCGGCAGCGTCGTCCGCGGCATGGCGATGCTGCTTTCCGGTGCGGCATTGCTGGCCGCCGGACAGGTGTTCCTCGACCCGTCGTTCTGGAGCTTCGTCCTGCCGATGTGGGTGATCGCGGTCGGCATCGTGCTCGCCTCGTCGGTGACGGCGAACGGCGCGCTCGAAGAGTTCGGCGCTATCGCCGGAACGGCGGTGGCGCTTTACTTCTGCATCCAGAGCCTCGTTGTCGGCATCGTCGGAACCCTGATGGTGGTCTTCCTCGACGGCGAGACCGCCTGGCCTCTGGCCGGCTTCTGCACGCTGATGGCAACCGTGACGCTCGTCGCCTTGCTGCACCTGCGCAAGCGCGGCAAGGCGCGCTGATGTTGGAAGCCGCCCGCGCAAATGCGGGCGGCTGCCTATTGCAGCCGCGTCAAGAGCCCGGCGACGAACTTCGCCCGCTCGACCAGGCTGTCGATCTCGATATGCTCGCCGAGCGTGTGCAGGCCCTTGCCGCGCACGCCGATAGAATCGAGTGTCGGGATGCCGAGCGCGCCGGTAAAATTACCGTCCGATCCGCCCCCGGCGCTGCCATGGGTCAGGTCGAAGCCGATCTCCTTCGCGATCTCACGGGCGATTTCGTACATGGCCATCGTGCCCGGCTGCTCCGGCTTCCATACCGGACGGGTGACGCCGCGCGTCACCTCGAAGACGACCTCGTTCTCCTCCCCGGCGAGCGCGAACATCGCTTCCACGCCGCGATCGAGATCCTCTTGGCGCTTCGCCATGCTCAGCGCTTCCGCATGACAGGTCGAGGAGACGCAATTGACCCACTGGCCGGCGCGGATGACGCCGACCGAGAAAGTACAGTCCTCGGTGGTCATCTTCTCGATTTCGAGCACCTTCCTGGCCATGGCGGCGATGGCCGAACGACCCTCCGAAAGCGCCCAGCCGGCATGGCTCGGTCGTCCTTCGGTCTTGAGATTGAAGCGCGCGATGGCGTAGCGGCCGGTCACCGCCCCGCCATCCGGACGGGCAGGCTCCGGCACGAGCACGTATTTGTGCTGGCGCGCCTCCATCTCGATCAACTCGCGCGTGCTCGGCGTGCCGACCTCCTCGTCGGGCGTGAACAGGACGGTCACCGGCAGCGGCGTCTCGATGCCCGCCAAAGCGAGCCGGCGGATCGCTTCGAGGCTGACATAATTGCCGCCCTTCATGTCCATGATGCCCGGCCCGTAGCATTTGCCGTTCTCGATCCGCCAGGGAAGCACATCGAGCGTGCCGACCGGATGGACGGTATCCATATGGCCGGCGATCAATATGCCGGGCTTGCCCTGATCCTTGTGCGGAAAGCGCGCGCGGACCGATCCGCCGAACCCCATGCGGCCAGGAATGCGCTCGATCGTCGCCCCCGCCGCCACCAGATCATAGGTTGCGAGGTCCATCATCCGGTTGACGGCGGCCGCGTCGAAGGTCGGACTTTCGCATTCCACCCACGGCTTCAGCCCGGCGAGCATTTCCTCGGTGTCGAAAGGCAGACTGTCGATATTCATGGAAACTGTATCCTTGTGGTGTCGGGCGGGGATCAGAGCGGCAGGCGCTTCTCGACGATGCGGGCCATGATGCTTGCCCCCACGGGCAGGATCGCGTCGTCGAGGATGAAGCCGGGATTATGCAGCGGCACGCCGCCCGAATGGCCGAGCGTGCAGTGGGCGCCGGGCACGACCTTCAGCATGTCGGCAAAATCCTCGCTGCCGGTGAAGACTTCCTTGGTCTCCGTCACGCTCTCCTCGCCGACGATATCGCGCGCCGCATCGAGATAGGCATTCGCAAGATCGGGATCGTTGACGAGGACGTCGAAGATTTCGCGCAGGTCGACGTCGATCTTGACGCCGTAGCTCTTCTCGAAGCCTGCGCACAGGTCCTTTATCCGCTCGTGGATGAGGTTCTTCACCTCTTCTTCGAAATAGCGGATGGTCCCGCCGATCGTGGCCCTCTCGGGAACCACGTTGTAGGCGGAGCCGGAATGGATCTGCGTAACCGACAGGACGGCCGGCTTCGTGGGGCCGACATTGCGGCTGACGATCGACTGCAGGTTCTGCACCAATGAGGTGACGATGACGATCGGGTCTTTCGACTGGTGCGGCATCGCGCCGTGGCTTCCGACTCCGTGGACGACGATGTCGAAGAAGGTAGCCCCCGCCATGGACGGCCCCGGCTTCACGCCGACCGCATTCGGCTTGTTCATCGGGTCGTTGTGCATTCCATAGATCTCGTCGCACGGGAAGCGCTGGAAAAGCCCCTCGGCGAGCATCCTGCGCGCACCGCCCAGCCCCTCCTCGGCCGGCTGGAAGATGAAGACGGCGCGGCCGTCGAAATTGCGCGTCTCGGCGAGATAGCGGGCGGCTCCGAGCAGCATCGTCGTGTGCCCGTCATGACCGCAGCCATGGAACTTGCCGGGAGACGTCGAACGGTAGGGCAGGTTCGTCATCTCCTCCATCGGCAACGCGTCCATGTCCATGCGCAGGCCGATCGCGCGCGTCTTAGAGCCCTTTCCCTGCAGGACGCCGACCACGCCGGTTCCGCCGATGCCGGTATGGACCTCGATTCCCCAGGATTTCAGAAGATCGGCGACGATCTTCGATGTGCGCTCCTCCTCGAAGCCGATCTCGGGATGGGCGTGGAAATCATGGCGGATCGCGATCAGCTCGTCGCGATATTCTTCAATCTTCGGCATCACCGGCATGGTCGTCTCCTTTATCTGTCCGGAAAGCTCAGACGGCTTCCAATTCGCGGAAATTCGCAAAGTCCCATGCGCGGCCGGGCGCGGCCTCGATGAGCGAGCGTGTGTAGTCGTCCCTGGGTTGGGAAAGCACGTTGGCGGCGGTATCGTGCTCGACGACGCGGCCGCGCTGCATCACCACGACATCGTCGCAAATCTGGGCCGCGACCCTGAGATCATGGGTGATGAAAAGGATTGCAATGCCGAGCTTCTGCTGCAGCTCGTCGAGCAATTGCAGCACCTGCGCCTGAACCGAGACGTCCAGCGCCGAGACCGCTTCGTCGGCCACCAGCACATCCGGCCGCATGGCGACGGCGCGGGCAATCGCGATACGCTGGCGCTGCCCACCTGAAAACTGATGAGGATAGCGACCGAGCGCGTCCTTCGGCAGTCCGACGAGTTCGAGCAGCTCCGCGGCATGCGCGAGGGCTTCCTTGTGCGGCATGCCGTAGTTGATCGGACCTTCCGTCAGGCTCTTGCCCACCGTCCAGCGCGGATTGAGCGATCGGAACGGGTCCTGGAAGACGATCTGGATGTGCTTGCGGTGAGGTCGCAACTCGCCACGCGACAGGCCGGCGATCTCCGTGTCGGCGATGCGTATCTCGCCCGCTGTCGGATCGATCAGGCGCATGATGCAACGGGCGACGGTCGATTTGCCGGAGCCGCTTTCGCCGACGATGCCCAGCGTTCGTCCGCGTGGAATGACGAAGTTCACATCCTGCGCGGCATGAACCGACGGCGTGCGCGTGAAGATGCCGGTGCCATGGTAGAGCTTGTCGAGCCCCGAGACGGACAACGCGTCCTTCGTCGCATCCATCGGGCGCGGCGGCCGCGGCACGAGGCTCGGGACCGCCCGCAGGAGCCGGCGCGTGTATTCCTCCTTCGGTTCGCGCAGCAAACGCTCGACCGGCGCGTTCTCCACCACCTGACCTTCCTTCATCACATAGACCGTGTCGGCGATCTCGGCGACGACGCCCATGTCGTGCGTGATGAACAGCACCGCCGTGCCGTGGTCTTCCTGCAGCTTGGCGATCAGGCTCAGAATCTGCTTCTGCGTGGTCACGTCGAGCGCGGTCGTCGGCTCGTCCGCGATCAGCAATTGCGGCTCCAGGACGAGCGCCATCGCGATCATGATGCGCTGGCGCTGGCCGCCCGAAAGCTGGTGCGGATAGGACCGGTATATCCGCTCGACATTGGGGAGCTGGACCTGTTCCATGATGTCGAGCACGCGTTGCCTGGCTTCGCGGCTCGATATCTTCGTGTGCGTGTTCAGCACCTCGGCGATCTGGTCGCCCACCCGCATGACCGGGTTGAGCGCCGTCATCGGCTCCTGGAAGATCATCGAGATGCTGCGCGCGCGCATCGCCCTTATGCCTTGCGGCGAAAGGCCGATCAGGTTCTTGCCCTGGAGCTCGATCGAACCATTGGTCACCTCCAGCGCGCCCTTCGGCAAAAGCCCCATGATCGCCAGCGAGGTCACGGATTTGCCCGAGCCGCTTTCGCCGACGAGGCAGACCGTCTCGCCCTTGCGGATGCGGATCGACACCTTGTCGAGAACCTCGAGCCCGTTGCTGGCGAGGCCGACTGAAAGGTCGCGTATCTCGAGGATCGCCGGCGCGTCGTCGAAGCTGCGTTTCTTGAACAACATGCTCAAACCTCCCGCTTCTTCAGCCGCGGATCGAGCATGTCGCGCGCAGTGTCGCCGAGCAGGTTGATGGAAAGGATGCAGAGCGACAGCATCAGCCCTGGCCAGAAGATCAGCGAGGGCATGAGCTGGAAGTAGTTGCGGCCCTCGGCCATGATGTTGCCCCAGGTTGGAATTTCGGTGCTCACCCCAGCTCCGAGGAAGGAGAGAATAGCCTCCGTCAGGATCGCCGAGGCGCAGATATAGGTGCCCTGGACGATCAGCGGCGCGAGGGTATTGGGCATGAGATGGCCCCACAATATCTTCGGCATGCTGGAACCGACAGCGATCGCGGCCTCCACATAGGGCTCCTCGCGGGCGGAAAGCACGACCGCGCGCACGAGGCGGACGACACGCGGGATTTCGGGAATGGTGATCGCGAAGATGACCGACCAGATGCTCGGCCCGTTGAGAGCGACCAGCGCGATCGCTAGCAGGATGGCGGGAATCGCCATCAGGCTGTCCATGATGCGCATGATGATGGCGTCGGCCCAGCGGAAGAAACCGGCCACCAGGCCGATCAGAAGGCCGATGAAGACGCTGATGATGGCCGCGCCGATGCCGATCAGCAACGACACCTGCCCGCCGACGAGGACGCGCGAAAAGAGGTCACGCCCGTAAGCGTCGGTACCGATCCAATGTTCGGCGCTCGGTCCCTTGAGGCGCTGCAGCGCATTCATTGCGAGTGGATCGTGCGGAACGATGAGATAGGCGCATGCGGTGACGAGCACGATCGCGAAAAGCACGCCCGCCGCGATCATCGGTCCGATACCGACGCGCAGGTTCCGCGGCAGGGAGAAAATGCCAAGCACCGTCTGCATGGCCGACATGGGCTGCGGGGCTGCGGCCATCAGTAACGGATCCTCGGATCGATGAAGGTGTAGGACAAGTCGATGATCAGGTTGACGAAGACGTAGATGAAACTCGTGAGCAGGATCATTCCCTGAATGACCGGATAGTCGCGGGCGAGGATCGCGTCGACCGTCAGGCGACCGATGCCGGGAATGTTGAAGACGCTTTCCGTCACCACCACGCCGGAGATGAGAAGCGCGAAGCCGGTACCGATGATCGTCATGATCGGCACGGCCGCGTTGCGCAGCGCGTGACGGAAAAGCACGACCTTCTCCTTCACGCCCTTGGCCCGGGCGGTGCGAACATAGTCCTCGCCCAGGACCTCGAGCATGCTTGCGCGTGTCATGCGGGCGATCAGCGCGACGTAGATCGTCGCCAGCGTCAGGCACGGCAGGATTGCGCGCTGCAGGAACGGCCACAGCCCTTGCGAAGGCGGCGCGTAGCCCTGGACCGGCAACCAGCGCAGCTCGATCGAGAAAATCTTGATGAAGATGTAGCCGATGACGAAGACCGGGATCGAAAAGCCGAGCACCGAAAAGCTCATCACCGCGGAATCGACCCATGTGCGGTGGCGCCAGGCCGCGATCACGCCCATCGGCACTGCGATCAGCACGGACAGGATGATCGTCAGCACCGCGATGTTGATCGTCGGCCAGAGCCGCTGCCCGATCATCGTCGTGACCGGCGTGTTGGAGATGAGCGAGGTGCCGAGATCGCCCTGCAGGAGCAGCCCGACCCAGGTGACGAACTGGATGTGCAGCGGTTCCGTCAGGCCGAGGGATTCGCGTATGCGCTCCAGCCGCTCGGGCGTCGCCATGTCCCCGGCGATGATCGCCGCCGGATCGCCCGGCGACAGCCGCAGCAGGAGGAAAACGAAAATGGCGACGATGGTCATGACCGGGATCACGGCCAGAATGCGCCTGATGATATATCCAAGCATGGGGTATGCCGACCTTTTCGTGGCGATGTCGCGCTGCGTCCGGGAGGCGCGCCCCCCGGACCATGTCAGGCGCGTGCTATTCCGACTTCTCGATGTTCCAGAACACGGGAACCGGAGAAGGGAGCATACCCGTCAGCTTCTTGCTGATGACCTGCGGCGCGGCATACTGGCCGAGCGGAACATAGATGACGTTCTCCAGGGTGTAGGCCTGGATGCGGCTCGCCACGTCCTTTTGCGCCTCCGGCGTCGAGGCTGCGATGAATTCCTCGCGCAGCGCCTCGAGCGCGTCGTCCTTCGGCCAGCCGAACCATGCCTCGTCGCCGCGACCGTTGAGCATCGGACTGATCAGCGGGGAGTTGATCTCCGGCACCATCCAGTTGGTGAAGAACATGTTCCACCCGCCCTCGGCCGGCGCGCTCATGCTCGCGCGGCGCGTGACCAGCGTCTGCCAGTCCATCGCCTGCATGTCGACGGTGAAGCCGGCTTCGCGCAGCGCTTGCGCGGCCACCACGGGCTGCGCGGCGAGGGTGGTGACGTCCGTCGGCTGCATGAGGACGACCGGCGTGCCATCATAGCCGGCCTCCTGAAGAAGCGCCTTGGCCGCTTCCTTGTCGCCGCCAGAGGTCAGCGTCTCGGATCCGGTATCGTCGGCAAGCGGCGTGCCGCAGCCGAAGATCGCGCCGCAGACGGAGTAATATTCCGGATTGCCGATAAGCGCGGCCAGCACGTTTTCCTGGCTGAGCGCCTTCAAAGCCGCCTGGCGGATCTTCGGGTTGTCGAACGGCGGATGCTTGAAGTTCATCCGTCCCATCGTCTGGTAACCCAGCTCGTCGCGCACCTCGACGGTGACGTCGGGTGACGAAGCCACGATCGGCAGCAGATCGACCTGCGGCGCCTCGATATAGTCGATCTCGCCCGACATGACGGCGTTGATGGCGGTCTGCGCGTCCGGCATGGTCACCCAGCGCACGCGTTCGACCTTCACCACCTTGCCGCCGGCCATCCAGCTCGGCGGCTCCTCGCGCGGAACGTAGTCGTCGAACTTCTCGTAGGTGACGCTGACGCCGGGCTGGTATTCGCTTTCCACGAAAACGAAAGGACCGGAGCCCACATATTCGGTAATCGCCTGGTCCGCCGAGGTGCTGGCGATCCGCTCCGGCATGATGAAGGGCGGCACCGCCGATTGCTTGCCGACCGTTTCCAGAAGCGCGGGGAACGGCTTGCTCAGCTTCCAGGTGATGGTCTTTTCGTCTGTGGCTTCCAGGCTCTCGGTCACATCGAAGATGAGCTGTCCGCCGGAATCGCGCTCACCCCAGCGTTTCAGCGAGGCAACCGCGTCGGCTGCCGTCACCGGGGCGCCGTCATGAAATGTGAGGCCGTCGCGCAAGGTGAAGGTGTAGACCAGATTGTCGTCGGAGATTGCCCAATCGGCCATCTGCGGATGCGGCTTGAAGTCCTCGTCGACCGCCACCAGCACGTCGTAGATCATGTAGCCGTGGTTTCGCGTGATGTGCGCGGTGGTGATGATCGGGTCCAGCACGCGCAGGCCGGAATGCATGACGGCGGTGATCGTGTCGGCGTCCGCATGCGCGGGGACGGAAAATGTCAGCGCCGTTCCCGCAAGGAATGCGCCGGCAAGCAGGCCGGAAAGCCGCCTCGAACGGGATGCGGGCCGTGACCTGGCTTCGATTTCTTGAAACGTCTGCTTGGTTCGGTTCCTGTCGAATTTCAGCATTTTTCTTTCCCTCTGTTTTTGCTGGAGCACGTCTCGTGTTCTCGTTTTTTCGTTGCGCGCTGATATCCTTCAGCTTCGCAAAAGCTGCGACAGCTTCTCCTTGTGACTATTCTCCCACTGCTTTTCTCGCCGGATCTTCCCGAGACAGGAAGGCCGGACCGTTTGGCGACAAGCGCATTCCCGGCGCGAGCCGGGTCCACGGGAGGTCTGCCGGATCGAGCGGCATCGGCCCGGGCGCGACGCCCACCAGGATCGTCTCCGCGATCGGCTCGAAATCGGCGCGGAAATGCACCGAGCTCTTGTTGACGAGGATTGCCTGTTCGGTCGGCTCGATGCCGACGAAACGGAACATCTGCTGGTCCGCCAGTTGCGCCTTGTAGGTCGCCACGACCACGCGGACGCCGCCGATCACGAGGCAGGCCGATGGCCCGAGATTCATCGACGCGCCGCCATAATAGGGGCCTGGCGCATCGAAGCGGCCATCGGACAGCCGTTCGACAGTGAAAGTCGCTTCAAGAGGGGCGTCGCCCTCTATGCCGGAATGGCCTCCGAGCGCGAGTGTCACTTCCGCCCCCTCGCCCGCCTCATGGGCGATGCGCGCAGCTTCCGGATCGACGATCAGGCCGATCGCCGCCCTTTCGGCATCGTTGCGGATCAGCGCGCGAAGCATGCCGGTGGTATCGGAATTCCCGCCCGCGCCGGGATTGTCCTGGGTGTCGGCAATGACGACCGGCTTCGACGCGCCGCGGGCGATGCGCATCGCCTCGCGCACTGCCTCGTCGGCGGGATAGGCGCTGCCGGCAAAGGCGCTCTCGCTTCGCATGACGAGATCGAAGATGCGGTCGGCCGCCGCATCGGCCGCCTCCCGGGTATCGCCATACGCGAGCACGGTCGGTGCGCACTCCTCGAAATCGGCGGCCGGAAATCCGGTAAGGAAGGAGGTGCTGGCGACCTGACCGCCCTCCAGATCCGCGACCAGATGATAGATCGACCGCGCAGGTTCGAGCGAAGTGCATTGCCAGGCGATCGGGATCAGGTAAGGCAAACGCCGAAACGCCTTCGCATGTGGCCTTCCGCGCGCCATCAGCGCATCGAGCTGGACAGCTGTGCGCCTGCCGGTTTCCGCCATGTCTATATGCGGGTAGGTGCGGAAGGCGACGAGCGCGTCGGCATGCTCCATCATCCTTTCGGTGACGTTTCCATGCAGGTCGAGGCTCGCCGCGATGAAGGTGTCCGGGCCGACGATTTTTCGGACATTCTCGATGAGATGGCCCTCGCCGTCGTCGAGATGCTCGCAGACCATCGCGCCGTGCAGGTCGAGATAGATGCCGTCGAGCGAACCCGCGCCGGCGATTCCGTCGAGGATTTCGCCGGCGATCCTTTCATAGGCGTCCTTCTCAACGTGGGCGGAAGGAATGGCGCCGGACCACAGGATGGGCACGAGCTCCCAACCCTGTTCCCCGGCATGTTCCAACACGCCGGAAATGCCCAGGTTGATGCCGCCGCAGCGCTCCAGGATCTCCCGGACGCGGCTGAGCGGCAGATATCCGCCACCCTGCTGGAAATTGGCAAAATTGGCCCGGGAAGGTGCGAAAGTGTTGGTTTCGTGAAGAAACCCCGCGAGCGCTACCCTCCGCTTCAACGCCGCCTGCTCCCGATGCCGGTGGCGACTGCCGGGAGACCGGAAACCGTCGATGACATGAGCCTCCAGCGAAAACGAGCGGGCACCGTTTTGCACCTCCAACTTTGACGGACCCGCCTTGATTCAGGTCCGGTTGGCATGTATCGGCTAGCGATAGTTAGGTATCGAAAGCTAGACTAGTTGTGCTAGGTTGAAGCTGTCAACGTGTTTTCGGAAAACTTATGTTGCGAAGCATACTAAGGGCCGAGTCGGGGCTGCGGCCGACGACCGAGGCACATCATAACGACCCGTTGTTCGTTCAATCCATTGCCCGGGCCATGCAGGTTCTTTCGGCGTTTCACCATGCCGACAGGCCGCTCACGCTCGCCGAGATCGCACAGGTGTCGGATATGGGGAAGAGCGCTGCCCAGCGCGTCGTCCACACCTTGCGGGAGCTCGGCTATATCGATCGTGATCCCGACAATCGCGGCTATATACCCGGCATACGCATCCTCGATCACACGCTGGATTATCTGAGACTTTCGCCGCTCATCGAGCGGGCGACGCCGGTTCTCCTCGAGCTCAGGCGCAGCGCCCGCGAGCGCGTCGACCTTAGCCTCTGGGACGATCTGCGGGTGGTCTATTCGGTGCGGCTCCAGAGCAAGCGAGAGAGCTTCTTCGCCACGCTCGTTGGGCACAGCGTTCCAGTCTTCTGCACCTCCGGCGGCCGTGCGATCATGGCTCGTCTGACCGATGGCGAGGTGGACGGCATCATCGAGCGTTCCGACAGGCGCCCCTTCACCACAAAGACGATCTGCGAGCCCGACGAAATCCGCGCCAAGGTGAGCGAGGCCCGCGAGTTGGGCTACGCCTATACGATCGGGGAAGTGCTCGTGGGGGAGATCGCGCTCGGCGCCGCGGTCGTCGGTCCAGACGGACGGCCACTGGGCGCGATCCACATCGCCGGTTCGCTCAGCGAATGGACCGCCGAGGATTTCTGCCAGCGCTTCGCGCCGCTCGCAACGGAAGCGGCGCGCGCGATCAGCATGTTCTGAGCGGCCGGCCTCGCCTGCCTCCGGAGGCCTAGGAACTCAGGCGACGCTTTTCTGCGTCGAACCACCGAGGAACAGCTGGCCCACCCTGGGGTCGGCGAGCAGCTTGTCAGCGCGGTCGTGCATGCGCGTCTGCCCCAATTCCAGCACGATGCCGTAGTCCGACATGGCGAGCGCCGACTTCGCGTTCTGCTCCACCATCAGGACGGTGACGCCGTTGTCGCGAAGCCTGATCAGCGTCTGAAACACCTCCTGCACCAGGTTCGGCGACAGGCCGATGGAAGGCTCGTCGATGAGGATCAGCTTCGGATCGAGAAGCAGCGCGCGGGCGATCTCGAGCTGCTTCTGCTGGCCGCCCGACAAGGCGATCGCCTGCTGGTTCCGCTTCTCGCGCAGGATCGGAAACTGGTCCATGACCATCTCCATCCTCCGCCTGACCATGCCCTGGTCCCTGGCGGTGATCCCGCCTAACTCCAGATTGTGGAAGACGGAGAGCTGCGGGACGATGTTGCGGCCCTGCGGCACGTAGGTCACGCCGTGCGAGATCATCTGCGCCGGCGTCTGGCGGGTGACGTCCTTGCCGTCGAGCAGGATCTGGCCCGAATGGATGTTGAGCAGGCCGAAGATCGCTTTGAAGACGGTCGACTTGCCTGCCCCGTTCGGGCCGATGACGGTGGTAATGGTGGCCTTGTCGATCTTGAACGAGACGCCGTTCAGGATCGTCATCTTGCCATAGCCGCCGTAGAGGTCCTTGAGTTCGAGCATGTCAGCCCCCCAGATACGCTTCGATGACTTCGGGATTGCTGCGGATTTCCGCAGGTGTCCCCTCGGCGATGATCCTTCCGCCGGCCAGCACAAGGATACGCGTGCACAGCGACATGACGAAATCCATGTTGTGCTCGATGACGACGAAGGTCGAACCACGTTCCCGGTTGAAGGCGACGAGGCGTTCCTTGAGGTTCTCCAGCATGGTGAGGTTCACGCCGCCCGCCGGCTCGTCGAGGAGCACGAGGCTCGGCCCCGCCATGAAGGCCATGGCGGCGTCGAGCAGCTTCTGCTGGCCGTAGGACAGCGACCCGGCAAGCTCGTCGCGAAGATGGCCCAGCCGGAAGAAGTCGATAAGCTTCGCCGCCTCTTCCGTAAGTCCCGCGTCCGACGGGCCGAAAAGCCGGGTGAACATCGTGCCCTGGTGTTCCTGCCCGGCGAGGATGATGTTTTCGAGCACCGTCATCTGCGGGAAGACCTGCAGCATCTGGAAGGTACGGCCGACGCCGAGCTTGTTGAGGTCGCAGGCACGCTTGCCGGCGACCGACTGGCCGTTGACGCGCACCTCGCCCTGGTCCGGCTTCAACTGGCCGAGAATGCAGTTGAAGAGCGTCGACTTGCCGCTGCCGTTCGGGCCGATCAGGCCAAGTATCTCGCCCGAGTTCACGTCGAAGGAGACGTCGTCGACCGCCTTGATCCCTCCGAACGCCTTGGAGATGTTGCGCACGCTGAGCACGGAGGCACCGGCATCGGCGGCGTTTCGGACATGTGCCGTCATAGCTTTGCTCCCTCCTTTAGGTCGCCGCGTACGCTGCGGCCCTTGAATTGCGAGGCGAACTTTCTGCCGAGCCCGATCAGTCCGGTCGGGCAGACGATCATCAGCACGAGAACCATCGCCGCGTAGATCATCAGATAGTAGCCCTCGGTGAAGCGCAGGAATTCGGGCATCACGATCACCAGACCGGCGCCGAGGATAGGGCCGAAGAAATACCCCGAGCCGCCGACGACCACCATCAGCAGGATCTTCAGCGAATGCATGAGCGAAAAGGCCGGCGGGTCGATGAACTGCACCAGCGGCGCTGCAAGCGCACCGGCAAGCCCACCGAGCGCGGAGCCGATCGCGAACGCCAGAAGCGTCATGCGACGGATGTCGACGCCGAGGCTGTTGGCACGGATCGGATTTTCGCGCAGCGCCTTGAACGCGCGGCCCCAGGGGGAATGCACCAACCCCCAGAAAAGCAGCGCCACGAGAACGAAAACGGCAAGCGTGAAATAGTAGAAGTGAAGCTGCGGCATGGTGTCGAAGCCGAGGAATTTCGGCCGCATGATGCCAACGAGGCCGAGCGAACCGCCGGTCAGCCACTCCTCGTTGCGCAGCACCAGGAAGGTGAGCGTGCTGAAGGCCAGCGTCACGAAGGCGAGGAAATGGTGCTGCACGCGCAGCGCCGGATATCCGAGCACCAGTCCGATGACGAAGCACAGGACCATCGCCGCCGGCGCGGCGAAGATCCAGTGCACGCCGGCCATGGTCAAAAGCGCGGTGGTGTAGGCGCCGATCCCCATGAAGGCTGCCTGGGCCAGCGAAACCTGGCCGGCATAGCCGAGCGTGAGATTCAGGCCCATCGCGGCGATCGAGAAAATCAGCCAGGAGCACAGGACGTAGATGACGTAATTGCCCTGCCCGAGCGGCGCGGCGATGAGGGCCGCGATGCCGACGAGCACGAGAATGAGATTGCGAGAGTTCATCAGACGGCCCTCCCCTCGGCCTTGCCCAACAGGCCCTGCGGACGAACAAGGATGATGACGATCAGCAGGATCAGCGGAACGGCGGCGCGATACTGCGCGGAGACATAGATGGCCGCCAGATTGTCGACCACGCCGATGAGCAGCCCACCCACGAGCGCGCCCCTGATCTGGTTGAAACCGCCGACGATCGCGGCGATGAAGGCAACGAGGCCGATCGGCTCGCCATTCGAGAACTTGGCGAGATAGATCGGCGAGATCAGGAAGGAGGCGACCGCCGCAAGTGCTGCGTTGATCAGGAAGGTGTAGAGCACCATCCGCTTGATGTTGACGCCGAGGATCTCGGCGACCTGCGGATTCTGCGCGGTCGCCTGCATGGAGCGGCCGGTGCGGGTGCCGCTCAGGAAGAATTGCAGCGCGACCACAACCAGCATTGAAACCACGAGATTCAGAATATCCTGTGTGGAGACCGCCGCGCCGAAAAAGTCGAGCGTCCGGTCGGCCACCAGCGAGGGATAGGGCTGCGCCTCGGCGCTGTAGAATTCCTTCACCGTCTCCTTCATCAGAATGCCGAGCGCGATCGTGGCCATGACGATCGGCAGCGTGCCGTGCGGCAGCATCGGCTCGATGACGAACTTCTTGAAGATGACCCCGAGCAGGATCAGCGATAGGATCAGCGCGAAGATCATCGCGGCGATCAGAGGCATGCCGAGGACATGCATGCCGATCAGCACGAAGAAGGCCGGCAGCATGACGAACTCGCCTTGCGCGAAATTGATGGTTTGTGAGGCCTGCCATAAAAGCGTGAAGCCGATCGCCGCCAGCGCGTAGATCGATCCCGTCGCCAGCCCCGATAAGACAACCTGCAAGAATTCAGTCATCCTGCTCCTCCAAATGATGGTCGCCGTCACGGCGTCCAGGTAACGCCGTCGGCAGGCACGTCCTTGCGACGTTCGCAATGATTTCCGGGTAGGCTGCGGGATGTCCGGCATCCCTGCCGGACATCCTACATCGGACGGAAACCGATTGTCCGGTTAGTTTGCGGGCAGCGTCGCCTTCACGGTCTGCTTGCCGTCCTTGACCTCGACAAGGTAGCTCTCGCGCGAAACCTCGCCGGTTTCATCCCAGGAGATGTCGATCAGGATGCCAGGGTTCTCCGCTGCCTTGAGCGTCAGCCCGTGCAGCTTCTCGGCAACCTTCTGCGAATCGAGCTCGCCCACCGCTTCCGTGGCGTATTTGATCGCATAGGCGCCGATATAGCCCTTGATGGCATTGTGGTCGGCCCGATACTTGTATTTTTCCTCGAACTTCTTGGCCATTTCCTGCACGGCCGGCACCGGTGCGTCGGGCGTGAGGCTGACATGGCCGAGGGCGCCGTTGGAAGCTTCGCCGGCAAGATCGATGACCTTCTGGCCGATAAGCGTCGTCTCGCCGACGAGCGGGACGGAAATGCCCTGTTTTCTGGCTTCACGCAGGAAGCGCGCGCTCTCTTCCTCGGTGAGATAGACGAAGATCGCTTCCGCGCCGGAACCCTTGAGCTTCACCACGTCGGCAGCGAAGTCGGCCTGGGCGTTCTCGCTCGGCACGTCGGCGACGATCTCGATGCCCCGTTCCTTCATCTCGGCGACGAACGCGTCGTGGCCGCCCTTGCCGAATTCCGTGTTGACCCAGGCCACGGCCACTTTCGTCACCTTCATCTCGTCCTGCAGATAAGCGGCGATCTTCGGCATGGATTTCTGCGCGCCGAACGAGGTGCGGAAGATATATGGATTGCCGAGCTGCGTGATCTTCGGCGCTTCCGAACCCGTCATCTGCGGAATGCCCGCCTGTTGCGCGACGAGCATGTTGACGATGGTGGAACCGGAATAGACGGTTCCGAGCAACGCGAACGCGCCTTCGTCGATCGCCTTCTGCACCATGGCGCGCGACGTCTGGGCGTCGCTCTGGGAATCATATTGCGAAAGCTGAACCTGCTTGCCGAGAATGCCGCCGCCGGCGTTGATCTCCTCGATCGCCATGGCCGCGCCGTCGCGCCAGTTGACGCCCGAAGTGGCGCCCGGTCCGGAAAGTTCCGAGATATTGGCGATCTTGACCGTCTCCTGCGCGAATGCCGGCGCGGAGACGGAGAGCAGCAACGCTGAAGCTGCCAAAGCAAAAACATGTCTGCGGTTCATCAGATTTCCTCCCTAGTGAAACAGTCCGGCGTTATTTTGCGCCGTCTCCCGTCGGCACCGCCACTGTCAGTTCGATTTATGCAGGAGACTTGAATTTGTCGGCAAATACCAAGATTTCGAGGGTGCATAACCTCAGGTTATCTCCTCATTGCCCTGCGGGCGTTTCGCGGTCGTCATGACGGCTCGCCCGCCGCCTCGATACCGAGAATGCGGTCCACCAGGAGATCGGCCTGCGCGTTGAACATTCCCGCACCCGTCATGGTGCCGCAGCCGAGCGAACGGGCATGTTCCACCAGAGGCGACACTTCCGGCTTGGTGATCACGTCTGCAACGAACTGACCGGAAGAAAGACCGCTCGCATCGACCGGAAGCGGATCGCCGGGCCTCATGCCGGCCGGCGTTGCGTTGGCGACCAGATCGAAGCCGCGCGGATCGGCGCTGCCCGTTACGGCGCGGTCGGGGAAGCACTTCGCCAGTTTCGCCAGGAGGCGGTCGCGGCGATCGGCATCCGCGTCGTGAACGGCGAGCAGCGAGGCGCCGCGCGCCAGTATCTCGAGCGCGATCGCCGAACCGGCACCACCGGCGCCCACCAGCAGCGCCTTCTTGTCCCTTACCGAAAAGCCCTCCTTGGCGATGCCGTCCAGATAGCCGACGCCGTCGGTGTTGTCCCCGACCCAGCGGCCGTCCGGCAGTCTGCGCATGACGTTGACCGCGCCGACGAATTTCGCGCGCTCGCTCGGCAGATCGCAATAGTCGAGCGCGGCGATCTTGTGCGGCACCGTCACGACGATGGCGTCGAGGTTGCGCATCAGACGCACCGATTGCATGAAGGCGGGCAGGTCCTGCGCCGTCACATGAGCCGGCGCGACAATCGCGTTGACGCCGCGCCTGGCGAGGATGGTGGTGAGGTTTCCGGGCGACTTCACCTGAGCGATCGGGTCGCCGATAATCAGGCTGATCCTGGTTTCGCCGTTCAATCCGAGGTTCATTCCTTCCTCCTTCGCTTCATGCCGCGCGGTAATGGGCGAGCGTGCGTTCGATACCTTGCGCAAGCCCGGTCACGGAAAGCGCCGCAAGGAAATCCGGCCGCTCGCCGATTTCAAGGTCGGAGGCGATCAGCAATGGCTTGCCGCTGGCGCTCACCCGCGCCGAGGGCACGAGACGGCGCAGCTCGCGCAGGAAATCGTCGATCGTGGCGACCTCGCCGACCAGATTGTGCGCCTCGGCGCCGGCCAGCTCGACATCCGCCGTTGCCGCGAATGCCTCGGCAACGTCCTCGACATGGACCATGCCGACGCGGCCGGTGAAGAGTATCTCGGCCTCCTCGCCGCGCGACGCCGCCCTGCACGCGATGCTCGGTCCCGCACTGATGCCGGACCCCACGCCAGGCCCGTAGATGATGTAGGGCCGGAAACCGATGCTAGGCAGGCCATGATCCACGAAATAGGCCCGCGCGCAGCCTTCCACGGCCAACTTCAGCGCTCCGTAGTGGGTCGCCGGCAGCGGCCGGGTGCCGTCCTCGGGTCCATAGATACCGGCGGTGCTGACATAGGCGACCTGCCGCATGCCTCCTGCCAGCGCCGCTTCGAAGACGTTCAGGCTGCCGATGAGATTTATGTTGGCGGCGCGTAGCGGATCGCGGCGGCAGTCGACCGTCATGATGCCGGCGAGATGGATGACGGAATCACAATCTTTCGCCGCCTCGGCGACGTCCGACTTGTTCGTCACCTCGCCGGCAACAATCTCGATCTCGCGTGACAGACCCGGCTGGACGAATTCAAGATGATCGTTTGCAGGCCGGAAATCGAACACGCGCACGTCGTGACCGCGGCGACGCAGTGCGCGCACCACCCAGCCGCCGAGAAATCCGCAGCCGCCCGTGACGAGAACGGCGCTCATTCGACGCCGCGCTCCGCCGCATGCTTGCCGGCGATGTAGCCGAAGGTGATGCCGGGGCCGATCGTGATGCCGGGACCCGGATAGACCCCGCCCATGATCGAGTGCATGTCGTTTCCGACCGCGTAAAGGCCTTCAATGACGGTACCGTCCCCGCGCAGGACACGCGCATTCTCGTCGGTGACCAGGCCCATCGCGGAGCCTATATCGCCCGGATAGAGCCGCACCGCGTAGAAGGGCGCCGTGCCGATCGTCCCGAGCGTCGGGTTTGGCCCGTGCGTCGGGTCGCCGTTCGCCTTCTCGTAGACGGTGGTGCCGCGACCGAATTCCGGGTCGACGCCCGTCTTCGCATATTCGTTCATGGAAGCGACGGTGGCTTTCAGACCGTCCGCGTCGATGCCGAGTTTCGGCGCGAGCTCGCCGAGGGTGCTTGCCTGGGTGAGATAGCCGTCTTCGAGGAACGGCTTCAACCCGCGTCCGCCCGGGCGGACCATGCCGAGCCCGTATTTGCGCAAGCCCTCGCTGTCGGTGATCAGATAGGCCGGAATGGTCGAGCCGTCCTCGTTCGTCGCGAACATGGCGCTGACGAAGAGATGATAGGACGTGCTCTCATTGACGAAACGCCTGCCGTCACGCCCGACCGAGACCGTCCCGGGCTTGCTGCGGTCGAAGACGAAATGCGGGAACACGGCCGTCGACCCGTCGGGACGGCGGCGAACCGAACACGGCGCCCAGAAGCAATTCTGGTAAGCGCCCTCGCCGTGGTGCGCGCCAAGCTTCAACGCGAGATCGTGGAGTTCACCCGTATGTCCCGGCGCCGACGGGCTGTGGTCGGGAACGGGCTTCGGCAGGTATTCCTCGCGAAGCCGGGGATGGCGCGAGAACCCGCCGCTCGCCAGCACCACGCCGCCGGAAACGGCGATCCGGCGGGTCACGTCCTTCTGCTCGACGATGAGGCCCGCGACCTTTCCGTCGTCCTCGACGAATTCGCGTACTCTGGCATCGACCGCAATCTCGATGCCGAGCTCGCGCGCCGCCTGCAGCATCCGTCCGATCAGCGCATTGCCCATGACGAGCCGGGTGCCGCGCGGGTGACGCAGCCTGTCGAGGAGATAACGGCCGATGAGGCGCGCGGAATAGGCTGCGGATTTCAGCGACGAGGTCATCTTGAGGAGATGCGCAATGTCGTCGCGATCAACCATCAGGCCGCCAAGGATGGTGAACTCGGGGATCGGCGGGCGGATGAGCTCGAAATCCTCTCCAAGTTCCCTGCCCTCGAATGGATATGGTTCGAGCGCGCGACCGAAGGACGTCGCTCCTTCCAACTCATAGAGATAATCGGGATGGAAGGGCCTCGGCCGGAATTTCACCTTTGCGCGATCCTCGATCAGCCGGATCGCATCCGGACCGGCCCTCAGAAACGCGTCACGCAAGCTCTTCGGCGAGCGATTGCCGACCGCGCGATCGAGAAAGGTGCTCGCCTTCTCGAAACTGTCGTCAGCGCCGATGGCCGCCGAATGATGGGTGTTCGGAATCCAGGTGGTCGCCGCCGAGTAGGCCGAGGAGCCACCGAGATATTGCGTCCGCTCGATGAGGATGACGCGCGCGCCGTGGAGCGCGGCGAAGATCGCGGCAGCCATGCCCGCAGCACCCGCGCCAAGCACGGCAACGTCATATTGCGCACCGTCCGGCAGGTTCGCCAGCACCGTCCCCGCTCGGTTCATACCCGGACTCCCCGGCGGAGACATCCGGCGACAACCGTAACGGCAGCAGCCAGCCGCCCAAGCGCGCAAGTTTCTGACAATCTCTTCTCCCTGCCCCGTCGCTTCGATGCGATCCGGACTGCGGGCGCTTATAACAGAATTGGAATGCTATTCAAGAATGAAATCACCTTTCAAAATTTTTCCATTTGGTTTATGCAGATGCCCGCCGCCGGAAAAGATCGGCCGGCGCAAGGAGTGGAAACGACGGGATGGCGGACGTGAATATCGGCATAGTCGGCGCAGGCATCATCGGCCTCACCCATATCGAGACCATCAGGCGCACGCCCGGTTTCCGCCTGTCCGGAATAGTCGACCCCGGCCCGCGCACCCCTGAAATCGCGGCGGCCCAACAGGTGCCGCTTTTCGAAAACGTGGAGGCGATGATCGCCCTCGGGAATGTCGACGGCGTGATCGTCGCCACGCCCAACGAGCTTCACGTCCCGGTCTCGACGACGCTGATCGAGGCCGGAATTCCAGTGCTTCTGGAAAAACCCATCGCCAACACGGTGGAGGAAGCGCTTCAGCTCCTCGCCGTTGCGGACCGCACCGGCATCCCGCTCCTCGTCGGCCATCACCGGCGCCACAATCCGATCATCCGCGCGGCGAAGAAGGCAATCTCGGAAGGCTCGATCGGCAGGCTGGTGACCGCTTCGGTCATCTGCACGCTTTATAAGGGCGACGACTATTTCGGCGCTGCCTGGCGCGTGCAGCCGGGCGTCGGCGGGCCGCTGCTCATCAATCTCATCCACGAGATCGACCTGATGCACCACTTCTTCGGCGACGTGGCCTCGGTCAGCGCGGCAAGCTCCAACGCCATGCGCGGACTGGCGGTCGAGGATACGGCTGCCGCGATCCTGCAATTCGAAAACGGCGGCATCGCCTCTCTCGCCGTGTCGGACACCGCGGTCGGCCCATGGGCCTGGGATCTTTCGGCCGGCGAAAACACCGAGCGCTTTCCCGCTCATCCCGTGCAGTCGCATTTCCTTTCGGGCACCGAGGGCGGGCTCAGCCTGCCGGACCTCGCCCATTGGTCGCACGCCGGTGAGAAGAGCTGGAACCACGAACTGCGCAGAAAGATCCTTCCTCTTGCAGCGGAAGACCCCTATGGCGCGCAGATCCGCCATTTCGGCGCCGTCATAGCCGGCAAGGAATCGCCGCTGGTTTCCGGTCTCGAGGCGACCAAGAATCTCGCCACGATCGACGCGATCCGCAAGGCGGCCGAAAGCGGATGCGTCACGCCCGTGCGAAGCTTCGCCAAAGACCAGCCAGCCGGACGGGAGGCGTCGTCATGACCAGCGTTCTCGAACGTTCCCTCGGCATATTGGAGCTGCTTTCGGAAGAGCCCGACGGCCTCTCCGTCAGCGCGATTGCGACCCGCCTCGACGTCCCGCCGAGCGCGGCGCACCGCCTGCTGAACGAGCTGGCGCGTTTCGGCTATGTGCGGCAGGACCGTGCGCAGGGAGACTATTCCCTGACGATCAAGCTCGCCGCGATGGGCATCAATTTTCTCGGGCAGAGCGGGGTGACCGACGTCGCCCAGCCGATCCTTGATCGGCTCGCCCAAACCACCGGCGAACTTATCCGCCAGAGCGTGCTTGACGGACGGCAACTCGTCTGGGTCGGCGTGGCGCAAGGGGCGACAAGCGGCCTGCGCTACGATCCCGGCCGCGAGCAGGGCGTGCTCATCCACTTCGCGTCTTCCGCCGGCGGACAAGCCTATCTTTCGACGCTCAGCGACGAGGACGCGCTGATGCTGGTCGCCGAGCAAGGCTTCACCTCCAAGGTCGAGCCGCTTGGCCCGAAGGCGCCCAAGACCGCCGCCGAGCTCTTGAAACGCCTCGAGGAAACTCGCAAGCGCGGCTATTCGATAGCCATCGACAGCTACATCGTCGGCATGGCGGCGATGGCCGTTCCGGTGCGCTACGGCAGCCGCGAGACGGTCATCGGCACGCTCAGCGTCGCCGGCCCCGCCGCGCGCCTGACACCGGAGCGCATGGCCGATTTCGCCGCGCCGCTCACCAAGGCGGCGGAGGAACTGGGCCAGGCCAGCAAGGCCTCCCGCTTCTTCCAGCGCGCCAGGAGCAATGCGCTCGCCGGCTCCGAAGTTTGAATCCCCTCATGCACGTCACCCGCGACATGATCGATGAATGCGATGTCCTGATCGTCGGCTCCGGCGCGGCCGGCCTCTCCACGGCGGTTACCGCCGCCTTCCACGGCCTGAAGGTGGTGGTCGCGGAGAAGGAACCGTTGATCGGCGGAACGAGCGCATGGTCGGGCGGTTGGCTGTGGATACCGCGCAACCCCCTGGCCCGGCGTGCCGGCATCGTCGAGGACCCGGAAAGTCCACGCGAGTATCTCGCCAGCGAGTTGAAAAACCGCATCGGCGACGAGCGCATCGAGACGTTCCTGGAAAACGGCCCGGAGATGGTCGATTTCTTCGAACGCAACACGGCCGTGGAATTCATCGCCGGCAACGCCATTCCCGATTTTCACGCAACCCCGGGCCACGCGCGCGGCGGTCGCTCGGTCTCCGCCGCGCCCTATGACGGCCGTAAGCTCGGCCCGTGGATGGAAAAGCTCAAGCCGCCGCTCGACGTGGTCAGCCTCGCCGGCATGGGCATTGCCGGCGGCGCGGACATGGCGCATTTCTTCAAGGCCACCCGCTCGCTGCCCTCTGCGTTCCATGTCGCCTCACGGCTGGCACGCCATTTCCGCGACAGGCTCGTCCATGGCCGCGGAATGCACCTCGTCAACGGCAACGCTCTGGTTGCCCGCCTGCTGCGCAGCGCCCTCGATCTCGACGTGACGATACTGGTCTCGGCTCCGGTGGTGCGACTCGAGGAGAGAAACGGTGCTGTTTCCGGAGCCATCCTGCGCCAAGACGGCATCGAGAGACGGATAACGGCCAGGCGGGGCGTGGTGCTGGCAGCCGGCGGCTTTCCCCATGACCGCAGGCGCATCGCGGCGATGTTCGACCATGCGCCCGACGGATCGGGGCATTATTCCGCCGCGCCCGAGACCAATTCCGGCGACGGGCTCGCATTGGGCGAAGCAGCCGGCGGAACCGTCGCCGACGATCTCGTCAATGCCGGCGCCTGGGCGCCGGTATCGCTGGTCCCGCGCAAGGACGGCACCGCCGGCCGGTTCCCCCATCTGGTAGAACGCGCCAAGCCCGGCTTCATTGCGGTCGATTCACGTGGACGCCGCTTCGTCAACGAGGCCGATTCCTATCACGATTTCATCAGCGCGCTGCTCGAGGTCACGCCGGCCGGCACACCGCCCGTTGCCTGGCTGATCTGCGACCGCCGCGCCCAGCGACGTTACGGGCTCGGCTGGTCCAAACCCTTCCCCTTCCCACTCGGACCGTATCTCCGCAATGGCTACCTGACGGAAGGCAGGACGCCGGCCGAACTCGCCCGAAAATGCGGCATCGACCCGGACGGGCTTTCGGCAACCGTCGAAAAGTTCAACCGCGATGCAGCGAAAGGCGAGGACCCGGAATTCGGCCGCGGCCGCTCGCCCTACAACCGCGTCCAGGGCGACGGCGAGCACAAGCCGAACGCCTCGCTCGCGCCGCTCGAAAACGGCCCCTTCTACGCGGTGAGGATACTTCCCGGCAGCCTCGGCACCTTCGCCGGTCTCAGGACCGATGCCAGGGCGCGGGTGCTCTCGGCGAAAGGCGAGCCGATCAGCGGCCTCTTCGCCGTCGGCAACGACATGTCCAGCATCTTCGGCGGCAACTATCCGAGCGGCGGCATCACGCTCGGCCCCGCCATGACCTTCGGATACATCGCCGGCCGAACGTTGGCCGGGCAGCCGGTCTCCGGGCCGCTCCAGCAGAAAGGAACAGCAGATGAAACTCTATGAATTGGCGACCCTGCGCACGGTGATCTTCGGGGCCGGCAAGGCAGCCCCGGCGATAAAGGACTACGTCTCGGCGCCGGAAGCGAAGGGCAAGCTGCTCGGCGCCTGGGCGTCCGATATCGGCCGGCTCAACGAGGTCTTCATTCTGCGCGAATTCGACAGCCGCGTCGACCTCGATGCCGAACGCGAGCGCGCGCGCCGCTCATCCAACCCGTTCGGCTGCGCGGAATTGCTTACCGGCATGGACCTCGACAGCTACGCGCCGCTGGGCTTCCTGCCTCCGGTCGAGACCGGCGATTTCGGCCCCTTCTACGAAATTCGCACCTATCGGATGAAGCCGAACGGCCTCGGCCCGACCGAGGAGAAGTGGCGGGACGCGGTGCCGACGCGAACGGGCTATTCGCCGCTGACGATCGCCATGTACTCGATCGACGGCGGATCGCGCTTCACCCAGATCTGGCCCTATCGCAGCCTCGAGGAGCGCGGGACCGCGCGCGGAAAATCAGTGGCCGACGGCGTTTGGCCGCCAAAGGGCGGCCCCGACTGGCTGACGCCGGACATGTATTCGACCATCGCGATGCCGCTCGCCTTCTCGCCGCTGAAATAGCCCACCCGGAGAGCGCATCCATGCCGCACAAATTCTCGCTCGCCTTCCTGACGCTGTTCGATTGCGGACCGCTCGAGGCCATCCGCGCCGCTGCAGAGAGCGGCTACGACATGGTCGGCCTCCGGCTCTTGCCGGCGGCGCCGACCGAACCGCCCTACCCGCTGATGACCGACCCATCGGTGCTGCGGGAAGCCGCACGGACATTGAAGGAAACCGGGGTCGCGATGGCCGATGTCGAGATCGCGCGGCTCAAGCCGGAAACGAAAGCCGCCGACTTCGAGCGGTTTCTCGAACACTCCGCCGAGCTCGGCGCGCGCCACGTGCTCGTCGCCGGCGACGATCCGGAGATGGCAAGGCTGACGGAGACCTTCGCCTCCTTCTGCAGGCTCGCCCGAAACTATGGGCTCACCGCCGACCTCGAATTCATGCCGTGGACGAAAGTGCCCGATGCGAGCGCTGCCCGCGCCATCGTCGAGGCGGCGGGAGAAACCAACGGCGGCGTGCTGATCGACGCACTGCATTTCGACCGCTCGAAGACGACGCTGGACGATATCCGCCACATGCCGCGCCGTCTCGTCAACTACGTCCAGTTTTGCGACGGTCCGGCCGACTACGATCCGAGCGACGAAGGGCTGATCCACATCGCCCGCTGCGCCCGGCTGATGCCGGGCGCCGGCGGCATCGACATGGTTGGGCTCGCGCGATCGATCCCGGACGATGTGACGATCAGCGTCGAGGTCCCCAATCACGAGATGGCACGGACGATGGCGCCGGCGGAGCGTGCACGCTCGGCACTGGAGGCGACGAAGCGCGTGCTCGCCGCCGCCGGGCGATAGACCATGATCCCCGCCGTCGATTCCTATTCCTATCACCGCTTCTTCGGCCATCACTATCCCGGCCTCGAAGCCGATCCAGGCCGCCGCATGACGATCGCGGAGTTTCTCGATCGGGTGAGTGAATACGGCGCGCGCGGCGTTTCGCTGGAGAGCTGCTTCTTCGACGATTTCGGCGAACGAACGATCGTCGCGCTGAAGGCTCAGCTCGACCGGCTCGGGCTGGAACGGGTCTGGGCCTGGGGTCATCCGCGCGGGCTGGAATCCGGAAGAAGCGCGGAAGCCCTCGACGATCTGATCTCGCATATACGCATCGCGGCTGCGCTCGGCGCGAGCGTGATGCGGATTTGCGCGGGCGGGCGCGGAAGCCGGCCCGAAAGCTGGAGCGAGCACAAGGCGGGCCTCATTCCCATGCTCCGCCGAGCGGCGGCGGAAGCCGGCGAGCACGGAATCGTGCTCGCGCTCGAAAACCACATCGACCTCTACGCCGACGAGATCGTCGAAATCATGGAGACCATTGCCTCGCCAGCGCTCGGCGTCTGCCTCGACACCGCCAACAATCTTCGGCTCTTCGAACACCCTCTGGAGGTCGCGCGCAAGCTCGCGCCGTGGACCCGGGCCACGCATCTGAAGGACATCGCCGCACATCGCGGCGATCCGCGCAGTTTCGCCTTCTGGCCGAG
The DNA here is from genome assembly GCF_001014615.2 of Aquamicrobium sp. LC103. Taxonomy (GTDB): domain Bacteria; phylum Pseudomonadota; class Alphaproteobacteria; order Rhizobiales; family Rhizobiaceae; genus LBCQ02. Next base: position 113,260 of record NZ_LBCQ02000008.1, on the reverse strand, counting down.
CGTTCCGCTGGGCGATGGCGCGGTGGAGATCGACGCCATCTTGGACCTGCTCGAAAGAGCGAACTATCCCGGTCTGCTGGCGATCGAGATCGACCTTCTTCATCCTTTCTACGCGGGCGAGGACGAGGCGGTCCGGCTGAGCCTCGATCGGCTGAGAAGCCGGCTGGATCAAGCTCCGCCGGTCCTTATCTCACGCTGAACCGTACCGGCGCGGTTATGGTCTTGCTCACGCCCGGCGGCGGCGCTGGAACTGGCGAGGCGCGGCGGACAAGCGACAGCACCTCCGCGTCGAGTTCCGGATAGCCCGACGAGCGAGCGAGCGTCGCCGAGAGCACGTTGCCGGCATCGTCTATACCGAAGCGCACGTAAGCCGTACCCTGCTCGCCGCGCGATCTCGCGCTGGAGGGGTAGCGCTTGCGCCGTTCGAGATGCGCCATCAGGCGAGACTGCCATTTGGCCGGGGTCACGGAGGAGGAAAACAGACCCGATGAGGACTGGCGGGCAGCGTTGCGGTTGGAACGCGAGACCTGGGCCTGTGCCTGGACCGCTGATTTCGATGCGGTGCTCGGCTGCTGGCGCGGCCTTCTTTTCGGCTCTTCCTTTTTCACGATCTCCCGCTTCTTTTCGAGCGGCTTCGGCCTCGCAACCGGGATCGGCACCTCGGCCGCGTCGAGCTCGGCGATCTCCCTCTCGACAGGGCTTTCGTCATCGGCGATCTCTTCGATGGGTCCAGCCTCCGGCTCGGTTTCCACGACCTCCTCGATCGGTTCCTCCTCGGGCATCTCCACCACCTCCGCCGGGCTGCTTTCCTGAGCCGCCTCCTGATCGGGCGAGATCTCGTTCTCCTCGGTGAGGACGGCTTCCGGCTCCGGCGCCAAATCGACCATGATGGCGGGTGGCGGCATGTTGTCGGCCGGCTCGATCGGCCGCTCGCGCAGGAGCCACGCGGCGGTCCCCACATGGGTGGACAGCACGATTAGGCCGGCGCCCGTCCACAAAGCCAACTCGGCGATCCTGTCGCGGCCGACCGGACCGCCCCAATCATTCATGCGACGGATGCTCCCTCGCACCGGGCTGCCCGGACGCGGTTCGGTCGCGCCGCGACATAGCCGGCGCAGCCGAGCACCAAACCGGCCACCAGGGTCGCCAGCCATGCGGCCGGCTCGACCGTCAACCAGAACAGCGCATAGCCTGCCGCCATGCCGCCACAAGCCATCAGTTTCGCGGCAAACGGCATCGCACCAGTCGCACTCCAGTCCCGCAGCACGCGGCCGAAGCGGGGATGATCGAGCATCCACGCTTCCAGCCGCGGCGACGAACGCCCGAAGCACCATGCCGCCAGGATAAGGAAGATCGTCGTGGGCATGACCGGCAGCAGGGCGCCGATTATGCCGAGCAGAAGCATGAGGCAGCCGAGCGCGATATAGCCAGCCTGCCGCGCTTCATCCAACGATACGGAGAAGTCGAACGGCTTGCTGATCCCGGTTTCCGCCCCGCAATCGCGGATCGAGGCCCGCGGGGCCGAGACCGGGAAGATTTGCGGTCGGACCATCATCCGAAAACCTCGCCGACAAGCTGGCGCACACGCGTGAAGGCGGCATTGGCCCCGGCCATCATGCGTCGCTCCTCGTCGTCGTCGAGCGCCGCCGCATCGAGCGCGGCGGTGAACGTCCTCCAGTGCAGGCCGCGTCCCTCGGGCGCGCCGGCGAGATGCCGCGCGCCGAAGTTTTCCGACAGGCCCAGCTTCGCAGCCTCCTTGAGCAGGAATGCAGCGCCGAGATTGGACCCCTCCGCCACATAGAGCCAGCCGAGCGCGACCGGAATGTCCGGCGCGTCGCCTGCCGCGAATGCCGGCGGCGTAACCGCTCCGGTGTCCTCGATGCCGAGATCGGCAAGATCCCGTTCGATCAGCCCGAGACGCCGTCGCCCCGCGAGATCGGGCAGGATGCGGTCCAGCACGGGATCGGCGTAAAGTGCGTCGATATCGCGATGGAACTGGTGCTGCACCTTCAGGAACATGCCGTAGCGTGGACGGCTCTCAAAGGGATTTCCCGCCATGATCGCCTTGTCCAACCGATCATGCGTGGCATGCGTTTCCGCCTTCAATCGCTTGGCGCGGCCAAGCACGATAGCTTCTTCAATGTCGATCATCGTCATTCGAATTACCCCAAGCACTCGAAGTGCGCCGGTCCCGCCTTTGCGTTCCGGATGTCCCGCGCATCGCCCTGCGCTCCTCTTGCACTTGACGTTGCGGGAAGCCAGATCCGGAAAAAATAGTTGAGCCTTTTTCACAAGTTTTGCCCCTCGGGCGGATCGGACCACGCTACCGTTAGAATCTCGCGGTCAGCGAAGCGTGGAAGGAACGTCCCGGTCCCGGCTGAAGCACGAGGCTCAGCGGGTCCACATAGAACTGGTCGGTCAGGTTCTGGATGCGGAAATCGGCCTTGAGATTGTCGTTGATCTGGTACTCGGCAAAGACGTCCACGAGCGTGTAGGGTTTCCAGTCGATCAGCGCGATGAATTGGGAAGCGCCCTGCGCGGTCGCGTCGCCATGGCCGATGGCGCGCGGGCCGACATGCGACACCCTCCCGCCCAAGGTGAGCGCGTCCTCCATGAACTTCTGCGAAAGGGTGAGGTCTACGGAGTATTCCGGCGGCACATGGTTGGTGGCGTAGTCGGCATAGAGCGACTTGTTCTCGCAGGTGTCCGCGGTGCGGCAGAATTCCACATCGAGGTAATAGTTCGCCGACAGCTCCGCCGTGAACCCACCGATTTCGTAGCGGCCGGAGAGTTCCAGACCTGAAAAGCGCGCACGATCCATATTGAAGATGTGCATGCCCCACCACCCTTGCTGAGACTGATGCCACTCGCGGCCGATATAGTCCTTCACGTCCCAGTTGAAGTAGCCGAGCTTGAGCATGCCCCGATCGTCATCACGAAACAGGCCGTCCCGGCGCAGATTGGTGCCGATCTCCCAGTTGCTGGAACGTTCCGGCTTGAGGCTTGAATTGACCTCCATGCTGAAGGCCGAGACCGTTTCCATGATGCTCGGGGAGCGCATGGCGTTCGAATAGTTCACGTAGAGCTGGGCGCCGTCGAAGGGCTCTATCGTCACGCCCAGCGCCGGGCTGAGGCCACCGTCATTGAAGGATGCGTCGTAGTCGTAGTCCCGATCCAGGAAAGGGTCGTTGCGATCCTGCGACCAGTAGTGCTGATAGCGCAAGCCGCCATTGAAGGTAAGCCAGTCGACCGGCTTCCATGCGGCCTTGGCGAAGCCGGCGGCCTCGTGCCTGATGCCGTCGCGCAGGTCGAGCCAGGTCTCCGCCTCCCTCGTTCCCGGGCTGGGACGCGTGTCCTCGCCGCGATAGGACAGACCATAGGTGAGGTCGAGCGGACCGTAGCCCGTATCCAGCTTCGACAGGTTGGTGACCTCCGTGCCCCACATATTGGTGTCCGATCCCGAGCGGAAATCGCCGGGCTTGGGCGGCATCCAGCCGCTGCGCAGCGGATTGCGCATTTCAAGCCGGCTGAACCAGAGATTGGCCTTGAGATCCACGAGATCGTTGCCGTCCGGGTTCCAGCGATAGCGCAGCGTTCCGGTGTCGAGCTGCGTGCCGACGGTCTGCGCCTGCTGTATTGCCTGCCCGGTGTCGCCCGTCAGCCGCGAGGCCAGGCGATCGCCCGCCTCACTGCGAAAGCCGTTATAGCCGAGCTGCAGACTCTGCCCGTCGCCGAACCGGATGGTTCCCTTCGTGATCCAGGATTCGGTCTCGAGCTGCGTGTTGAGGACTTCTTCACCCGCGCGATAGTTCGCGATACCGCCGTTCTCGACATAATCGAGAAAATTCCAGGGCATGCAGACCCCGCTGGAATAGCAATCGGGTCGTGGACCCGTCCACACCGGCTCGGCATGAGGACCATGGGTGCCTGCGTGATAATTGCCCTGCTTGCGATAGGCATATCCCGCGATCAGGTCGAAATTCTCCTCCTTGAAAGCCGCGACCAGGCTGCCCGATCCGCTCGTGGGCTCCAGAAATGGCGGGCGGTCCATGCCGTCCGCGGAGGGCGTCGCGACGCCGACCTGGTTGGGCGTGTTGCGGTAGGAATAGCCGGCAACCGCGCCGTCCTTCGGCTTCGACGTGTTCGTGCCGAAACCGCCCTTCAGCCGCATGCCGAATTTCCTGCCCTCCTCCACGATGTCGCCGGCATCGAGCGTCCGCATCGCCACGGTTCCGGCGATGCCGTTGGAAGCGACGTCGGAACCCTTGATGATGTCGACGCCCGCCAGAAGATCGGGATCGACGAAAGTGCGGTTGGAAAGCCCCTGATATCCCTGATAGACGGTGGTCGCGTTTTCTGCTCCGTCGACCGTGACGGCGACGCGGCCCATCCCCTGCATGCCGCGGATGTTCACATCGATCGAGCCTGCGCCGTTGCGGGCCTCGCCCGACATGACGCCGGCCGTGCCGCGGAACATGTCGGCCGGGCTGCCGCCACGAAAGCGCTCGATCGTCTCCTGCGGGATGTGGGCCGCGGGCGCCGCCGTCTCGTAGGGAGTGTCCACCGCGCTGACGCCGCCGCGGCCGGTCACGTTGATGACGTCGAGCAGCAGCGATCCGTCGGCGTTCGCCGGCGCGTGAGCGCTGGAGACGCTATCGCCGAGCGTCACCGTGCCGGCACTGGTAAAGCGGTAAGTGAGACCGGTGCCGGAGAGCAGGCGGCTCAGCGCTTCCTCGCGCGTCATCGAACCCGAAACACCGGGCGAGCGCTTGTTGCGAACGAGGTCGGCCGGATAGAGAACCTGAAGATCGGAGCTGTCGCCGAAGCGCGATATCGCCGTGCCGAGCGGCCCGGCCGGGACTGAATAGTCGAGCGTCGCCGATGCCTGCTGCGCTTGCGCGGGCCCAATGATCGCAAGCGAGGCGCAAATCGCCGTCGACGCCAGCAGCGCCAGACCCAAACCGCCAATCCTGACGCCCGCCCTCGCGGATACCCTGCCCCCAAACCCCTTTGTCATGACTCGCCCGAACTCCTGTCTTTCCCGTGTCTCGACAGACGCGAACGCGTCCGTCCGACCCAAAGACGAATCCGGAGACCGATCACCTCACCATAAAGTTGAAATTTTTTGTCAGGATTTTATTCGCCGAGCCAAATCAGCCGTGCCGATGCCCATCAGGCAGGCCGCAAGAGCACGAGATAGCGGGTGAGCTCGAGCGTACGGACCGGCAACGTGCCGCGGATCGCGTCGAGCACGCCGTCGGGATTGCCGATGTCGAAAATGCCGCTGACCCGCATGGCGAGGAGGCGATCGTCAGTGACGCGGATCGTGCCGGAGCGGTAGCGGTTGACGTCGGCGATGACCTGCCGCAGAGGCCTGTCCTCGAAGATCAGCTTGCCGCGCCGCCAGGCCAGTTCCGCTTCGACATCGTTCGACCGCACCCTTCCGAGGCCCTGATCACCGTAGGAAACGCCCTCGCCGGCGTTGATCCTGACCTCGGCACCGCCGGGCGCCACGATCGCAACGGCACTTTCCTGCACCGAGACGGTAACGGCGCCGGCCCATTCGTGGACGACGAAGCGCGTGCCGAGCGCGGTGACGCTGCCGCCGGCCGCGCTCACGGAAAATGGGCGGACGTCCTTCGCCACGTCGAAGAATGCGCGACCTCGCAGGAGCCGCACGCCGCGTACCGCGTCGGTGAAATCCAGCGCGATGGCCGAATCCGCGTCGAGCTCCACGCCGGTGCCGTCGGAAAGGGTCACGCTGTCCTGCTCGCCCGTCCCGGTCGCATGATCGCCGCCCAGGAAAGCGGACGGTCCGGCGACCGCAATCAGGCCGGTGGCTGCGAATGCCGCCGCACCCCCGGCAAGGAAAGCACGCCGTGAGGCCCGGCGCCGACCGACAGACGGAGCGAGGCTGATTGCGCGCGGATCGGGAATCCGGTCGAGATCGGACCAGATGTTGCCGAGCTTGGCGTATTCGGCGCGGTTTAGCGGATCGGCCGCCATCCAGGCCGCATGCGCGACCCTTTCGGCTTCGCTCGCCTCTCCGGAATGGATGCGCACGAACCATGCGATGGCTTCGTCTCGGGATTTTCGATCAGGATCGTTATTGGCTCGTGCCATCAGGTCACCGGCTAACTGCGCGCGAAACGGGGCCGATCGCCTCCGAACCGGGCATCCGCAACAATAGACGGGTCGGACCGGGCGCCACCTCATCCCCCTCGCGCGGAATTTTCAACTTTTCCAATCGATGAGATCGCCGAGCCGGTCACGGCAATGCGCCAGCGCCTTCATGACGAGCTTTTCGACGGCGCTCCGCGTGATACCCAGTTCCGCCGCGATCTCGGCATGGCTCATTCCGTCGAACTTATGCATCAGGAAGACCTGCCTCTGTCGATCCGGAAGTTCCGAGACCGCCTGTTCCAGCCGGGCAAGCCGCTGGCGGTAGTCGACGGTGCTTTCCGGCGACGGGGCCTCGTCCGCTGAATCGAAGGTTTCCTCCTGGGCGAAATAATGCCCACGGCTCCGCTGGCCGCGAATATGATCCAGCGCCAGATTATCGGCCATGCGAAACAAATAAGAGCGCGGATTCTTGATGGCGGCGTCCGCGGGAATTCTATGAACCCGGAGAAATGCATCCTGAAGGATATCGTCGGCGTCCGCTTCTTTTCCAACGCGTCGGATCAGGTGCCTGAACAAATCCCCATAACTTGCAGCAAAGATATCAAGTATACTTCCCTTTCCTCTGCCAGCCATTTCTTAAAACCGTTCTAAATTTCTGGCCGTACGTTTCCGGGCAAGTATCTATACGGATCGACATTCTTCTTTCGCGGCGCACCATAGTGCAAGCTTTCCCACCTCGCAATTTGAGTTTTCGAAAACCAGGACATGAATATGGAGCCGGTCGGACCGTTCGGCCGAACGCATTCAAACCGGCCGTGTTTCATATCGGAAACGACCCGTTTAATTTTGATCATATATGTGAAAGCGTTGCTTGTCTCATGGCTTTCGGTCTATAGAGACCGACCAGGAAAATGGCCGGAAGGCCTTGTTGTCAGGCAGGTGCCGGATGGACGTACCAGCGATCGACGAAGCTCTCGAAAAGCTTCCGTCACATGAAGCCACCTATCGGCGCCTGCGCGACATGGTGCTCTTCGGCGAGCTGGCGCCGGGACAAGCCGTTACGATACAAGGGCTTACCGAAAAGCTGGAATCCGGCATGACGCCGGTGCGCGAGGCGATCCGCCGACTGACGGCCGAAGGCGCGCTCGAATTCCAGGACAACCGGCGTGTCTGCGTTCCCCGCCTGACCGCCGCCCAGCTCGAGGAACTCGCTTTCGCCAAGCTTGCGCTCGAGCCTCATCTGACCTGCCTTGCCCTGCGCAACGCGACACCGCAGTCCATCGCGCATGTCGCGGCAATCGACGCCGAGCTCGACACCGCCATAGCGGCCGGCGACGTAAGCGGCTATTTGCGGCATAACTACCGGTTTCACTTCGCGATTTACGACATTGCCGACGCTCCGATCCTGACCGCGATCGCCCAGTCGCTGTGGTTGCGCTTCGCGCCCTCGCTTCGCGTCGTGTGCGGACGGATCGGGACCGACAACCTCCCCGATCAACACACGGAGGCCGTAGCGGCGATGCGCGCGAACGACGCCGACGCGCTGCGCCAGGCGATCATCGAGGACATGACCCAGGGAATACAGCAGGTGCGGCTCGCGCTTGCCAACGGAAAAATATGATCAAATTTTCTTGACAGCGTGACGTTCCCTCATATGCTTGGCGGATCGAAATCCCGTGCGTGGGATGCACCTTGCGCATCCGCGCTCCCGCCGAGATGAAGGACGAAAATGCCGACGATCACCAATCACCTGCCGACCGCGGAACTGCAGGCACTTGACGCGGCACATCATTTCCACCCCTTCACCGCCAACAACGCGCTGGCGACCAAGGGTGTTCGCGTCATCACGCGCGCCGACGGCGTCTATCTGACCGACAGCGAGGGGCACCGCATTCTCGACGGCATGGCGGGCCTGTGGTGCGTCAACATCGGCTACGGGCGCAAGGAACTGAGCGACGCCGCAGCCCGCCAGATGCAGGAACTGCCGTTCTACAACACCTTTTTCCAGACCACCCATGCGCCGGCAATCGCTCTGGCGGCAAAGCTCGCGGAACTCGCCCCGGGTGATCTCAATCACGTCTTCTTCGCCGGATCGGGTTCGGAAGCCAACGACACCAACATTCGCCTCGTCCGCCACTACTGGGCGACAAAGGGCATGCCGGAACGCGACGTCATAATCGCGCGTCGCAACGGCTATCACGGCTCGACCGTAGGCGCCGGCAGCCTCGGCGGCATGGCGGCGATGCATGCGCAGGGCGGCATGCCGATCCCCGGCATCGTCCACATCGAGGAGCCTAACTGGTATGCCAAGGGCGGCGACGAGACGCCGGAAGCGTTCGGCCTATCCTGCGCCCGACAGCTCGAGGAGAAGATCGTCGAACTCGGTGCCGGAAGGGTAGCTGCCTTCATCGGCGAGCCGATCCAGGGCGCGGGCGGCGTCATCGTTCCGCCCTCGACCTATTGGCCGGAGATACAGCGCATCTGCGACAAGTACGGCGTGCTTCTCATCGCCGACGAGGTGATCTGCGGTTTCGGCCGCACCGGCAACTGGTTCGGCAGCGAGACCTTCGGCATACGCCCGCACATCATGACCATCGCCAAGGGCCTTTCCTCCGGCTATGCGCCGATCGGCGGCTCGATCATCTGCGACGAGATCGCCGAGGTAGTGGGACGGACCGAATTCAATCACGGTTATACCTATTCCGGGCATCCGGTCGCGGCGGCGGTGGCGCTCGAAAACCTCCGGCTCATGGAAGACGAGAACATCCTCGATCACGTCCGCAATGTCGCGCATCCCTATCTGGCGGAGCGTTGGGCGAAGCTCGCCGAGCATCCCCTCGTCGGCGAGACAAAGCTCGTCGGCCTGATCGGCTCGATCGCGCTGACACCCGACAAGGAGCGGCGCGGCAAGTTCGCCTCCGATGAAGGCACGGTCGGCTATATCTGTCGGGAAAAGTGCTTCGCCAACAATCTCGTCATGCGCCATGTCGGCGATCGGATGGTCATCGCACCGCCGCTCGTCATCACGCCCGAAGAAATCGACGTCATGATCGAGCGCGCGACCCTTTCGCTCGACCAGACCTATGAGGCGATCCGCAGCGAAGGCCTGCTGAAGGCAGCCTGAGGGCGAAATCCTGAATCAAGGCGGCCGCTTCGGAAACAGCGGTGTGCGGACCCCACGGGGCACGAATTGACCAATCCGAACGCGATCGAAGAAGCGCTGTCCTGGCTCGAGGGTCAACCGCAAATCGACAGCCTGCGCACGGCCGTCTGCGATCTGAACGGCATATTGCGCGGCAAGAGAATTTCGTCCGGCCAGGCGCGCAAAGCGCTGGAAGGGGGCATGCGCATGCCCTTCTCGCTCGTCGGACTCGACATCTGGGGCGAGGACATCGAGAACGACGAACAGGTCTTCGGGAACGGCGATGCCGACGCGATCTGCCAGTGGACCGGACGCGCCATCGCGCCGATGAGCTGGACGGCGCGGCCAACCGCGCTGCTGCCGGTCTGGCTCGCGCATGACGAGGCAACGCCCTACCTCGCCGACCCGCGCCGGGCGCTTGCCGCCATCCTCGCCCGCTATGCGCGGCTGGGGCTCACACCGGTGGTTGCGACCGAGCTGGAGTTCTATCTCGTCGACCCCGGTTCAAGGCGTCCGGTGGGCCCTATTTCTCCCATCACGGGCCAGAACCTCGCCACCGACGCGGCATTGTCCATCGACGAGATCGACGCGTTCGAAGCCTTCATCAGCGACGTTTACGCTTCCTGCGCCGAACAAAGGATACCCGTCGATACGGCAATCTCGGAGAACGGCGTCGGCCAGTTCGAGATCAATTTGAACCATGTGCCGGACGCGCTGCAGGCGGCTGACGACGCGGTGCTGTTCAAGCGCACGGTGCGCGGCATCGCCCGCAAGCACGGCTTTGCCGCCACCTTCATGGCCAAGCCCTATGGCGACCGCGCCGGCAGTGGCCTGCACCTGCATTTCAGCCTGCTCGACCGCGACGGCCGCAACGTTTTCGACAATGGCCGCGATGACGGCAGCCAGACGATGCGCCACGCGGTGGGCGGGTTGCTTGCCGCGATGCCGGAGAGCGCGCTCGTCTTCGCGCCGCACTTCAACTCGTTCAGGCGGCTACGGCCGAATTCCTACGCACCGACTGTCGCGGCTTGGGGCTATGAAAACCGCATGGTCGCGATCCGCATTCCGGGCGGATCACCCAAGGCGCGCCGGATCGAGCACCGCGTCGCCGGCGCTGACGCCAATCCCTATCTGGTGATGGCCGCCGTCCTCGGCGCGGCACTCATCGGCATCGAGCGTGAGATGGACGCGGGCGATCCCGCCGCCAGCGGCACCGCCGCGCAGGACCGCCGGAAGCTGCCTTGCGACTGGGCCTCCGCGATCGCCCATTTCGAGGAAGGCGCGCTGATGTCGGAGATTTTCGCGACTGAACTGCGTCACTCGCTCATCGCCTGCAAGCAGCAGGAAATGAACACCTTCGCCCGACATGTGAGCGATTTTGAGATCGACGTTTACCGCGACACCGTATAGCGCTCGCTAGCCGCGTTGGCGGCACGGGTTCGGGCGCCAGGCGAGGTTTGGACAAGATGACAGCGGCCACTTGCGTTTCAGCCCTGCACTTCTATCCGCTCAAGTCCGGCGCGCCGGTCGACCTGCGTTCCGCACGGATCGGCAATGAAGGACTTAAGGGCGATCGTCAGATGATGGTGGTCGACGAGGCGGGAAAATGCATCACCGCGCGGGCCAATCCGCGGCTGTTTTCGATCCACACCGTTTTCGACTTGAACGAGACGACGCTTCTCGCCGACGGCGTGGGCCACGTCACCTTCCGCCGCGACGGCCTGACGCCGATGCCGGTCAATATCTGGGGAACGGACGTCGTCGCACTTGATGCCGGCGACGAAGCCGCCGATTGGCTGAGCGCTCATCTGAAGGTCTCCTGCCGTCTCGCAGTGAAAGGCGAACGGAGCCACCGACCGCTGACGCTGACGCCGGGCGGCGAGATGAGCTTCGCCGACACGGCGCCGCTTCTCCTGACGAACAGCGCCTCGCTTGAAGACCTGAACCGCTACCTCGAAGAGCCCGTCCCGATGCGGCGGTTTCGCCCGAACCTCGTGATGGACGACGCGGAGGCTTTCGCGGAGGATGGCTGGGGAAGGATCCGCGTCGGCGAGGTGGAATTCATCGTCGCTGGCCCCTGCGATCGCTGCATCATGGTGACCCAGGATCCGGCCACCGGCGTTCCGGCCAAGAACGTGGAGCCGCTAGCGCTTCTCGGCAAGCAGCGACGGGGCGATGACGGCAACGTCTATTTCGGCCAGTTCCTGATCCCATGCAATGACGGCCGCATCAATCTCGGGGACTCAGTCGAGGTTCTCGAGCGCAAGACCCCCGTTTCGCTCACTCCCGGCACCGCCGTTCCCGTCCCGCGCCTTCCGTCCCCTACCGCGAAAGACGGCGGCTCGACCGCGCCGCGCGAGCGCGAACTGCGCTGCGTCGGTATCGTCGACGAGGCGCGTGACTTGAGGACTTTTCGCTTCGTTTCAACCGATGGTGCCGCAATCACCTACCTGCCGGGCCAGTTCATCACCCTGATGCCCGAAATAGACGGCGAGACGCCTCGGCGCAGCTTCACCATCTCGTCGAGCCCTTCGCGCCCGCACCACATATCCGTCACGGTGCGGCGCACGCGCGGCGGAGGGATCTCCGACTGGCTTCACAGCGAGCTGAAGCTCGGTGACACCCTGCGCGCATACGGCCCCCTCGGCCGCTTTCATCTTGCCGCCGCCAACGACTGCCGCCGCCTGCTCATGCTGTCGGCCGGCAGCGGCATCACGCCGATGATCTCGATGCTGCGCTTCATCGCCGACGCCGACCTGCCCTACGTCGTCCACTTCCACCACAGCGCCAGAACCCGCGACGATATCGGCTTCGCCGACGAGCTCTCGGTACTCGCACGCCACATGCCCGACCGGCTCAAGTTGAGCTGGAATCTCACAGCCGATGCCGTGGAGGGCCTACCCAAGGCGGAAGCGGGCAGGCTCGACGGCGCGATGCTCTCGCGCCTTTGCCCCGACATCGCGAACCGGACCGTCTTCGCCTGCGGCCCGGACGGGTTTCGCCAGATGGCGCGGCAGGCCCATGGGACGCTGGCACCGTCCGGCGGCTGGCCCTTTCTGGAGGAAGCGTTCGGCATCGATGCCGCCTCGGTGGAAGCGCTGCCCGAGATCGGGGAATGGTCCGTCGAATTCACCACTGCGGGCCGAATGATTTCAGGCCACGGCACGACGACCATTCTCGCGGCCGCGCGGGAAGCGGGCGTTGAACTGAACGCCGCCTGCGAGGCCGGCATCTGCGGCACTTGCCGCTGCCGGGTCGAAGAGGGGGAATGGCGTCTTGCCGCCAACGCGGCGGATCCCGAAAGAGGCGCGCTGAGTGCTACAGAAAAAGAAACAGGCTATGTGCTTGCATGCTCCACCACCCCCATCGGCAATATGAAGGTGGCGCTCTAGCGGCAAGGCCCAACTATGTTGACAACCCGCGAAGAAGCACCCAAATGGCATCTTCCAGGTCAGAACCAGCGCAACCCAGACGATTACCCGCAGCTTCGGCGCGAGCATCGATCCAGGCAGGCTAAGAGAGAACCTAGCTGATGATCGAAGCTCGTCCCTACCGCATATTCAATGTGAAGCTCGCGAAGCGCGAAACCCTGAGCCCGCACTTTGCCCGGCTGACCTTTGCCGGCGCCGACGTCCACGACATGACGACTTACGCGCCGGACCAGCGTATCAAGCTCTTCTTCCCCTATCCGGACGGCCGCAACCCGGACATGGACGACCGGCCCGACTGGTACACGAGATACAAGGCGCGGCCGATTTCCGACCGGGCGCCCATGCGCACCTATACGATCCGCCAATTGCGGGCCGATGCCGGCGAGGTCGACATCGATTTCGTCATGCACGCCGATGGCGGGCCAGCCGTCACTTGGGCGGCAAATGCAAAGACCGGCGATCCGCTTCAGATATCCGCGCCGAACCGTACCTTCACCGGCGAATGCGGCGGCTATGAATGGCAGCCGCCGAAAGGCGTGCAGAGGGTGCTGCTGATCGCCGACGAAACCGCCGTGCCGGCGGTCGCCGGCATTCTCGAAGAACTCGCGGCTCTGCCCTCTCCGCCTGCCACGGATGCCTATCTCGAAATCCCGACCGCCTCCGACCAGATCGACGTTGCCCGTTGGGAGGGATTGAACCTGCGCTGGCTGGCGCGCGAGGAGACCGGCACGCATGTTCATGGCGCGCTGATGGAAAATGCGGCAGCAGGCGCGATGAAACTGGACCTTGCTCATGAAGGCGCAGCTTCGGCCGCCACCGACGACGAGGAACTCATCTGGGATCGCGCATCCGAAGGCGACCCGCGCTTCTATGCCTGGTTCGCCGGCGAATCCGCCTCCATCGGCCGCATTCGCAAGCTGCTCGCCAAGGGCGGCATCGACAAAAGACAGACCACCTTGATGGGATATTGGAAATTCGGCAGGACGCTCGACTGACGCGAGCGCCCGCGCTTCTTATCCCGCCAGCGCGACCTTGATGGCGTTGAATGCCGCCAGGGTCTCCTTGGTGAAGCCGGGCACCAGATAATCCGGCCAGGACGACAGCTTGACGCCCGCGAAACCGGCTTCCGGATCGACATAGATGAACTGCCCGTAGACGCCCCGGCAGACCAGCGCCCTGCCCTTCGGATCCTCGATCCAGAATTTGTTGCGATAGCCGCCCTCGGGCATGGCGATGCGGTAATTGTCGCCGAACTTCGCATGATCGGCCGAGCGCGTTTCCTCTATCCACCCGGCGGGAATGATCTGGCGATCTCCGCGCCGGCCGCCGTCGACCAGAAGTTGCGCGATCCTGCCGAAATCGCGAAGGCAGGCGCAGAAGCCGCCGTCGGCCAGCGCCGTGCCGGCATTGTCGACGGTGATGTAGGCGTCCTCGGCGGCGCCCATCGGCTGCCAGATCTCCTCGCTCAGAAGTTCGGCGAGATGCCGGCCGCCGGCACGTTCGAGCACGAAGCCGAGCACGTCGGTGTCGATCGAGCGGTAGTTGAACCGTGTCCCGTGCTCGGCCTCCTGCTCGGTCAATTCAAGCACGAGCTCCCACATGGTGCGCGGCCAGCCGGGGCGCTTCCGCTCCTTCCAGCCGCAGGCCAGGTCGAGCTTCTGCATGTGCGAGCCCGGCGTGGTGTAGGATTCGTCAAAGACGGTGCCGCTGGTCATGTCCAGCAGGTGCTGAACGCGGGCGCCGCGATAGGCGGTGGCATCGAGTTCCGGCAGGTAGTCGGTCACGGGCGCGGAGGGATCCACCAGACCTTTGCCCGCGAGAATGCCAGTGAGAAGACCGACGATGGACTTCGTGACCGACATCGCCAGATGCTGGCCGTGCGGCCTCATGCCGTTCAGATAGTTTTCCCTGACGATCCGGCCTTTGTGGATGATCAGGAAACCGTCCGTGAAGCTGCGCTCGACGAACTCGTCTATCGTGCCGTCCTGTCCTTCGAATTGGAGGCCGCCGATATCCTGCAGGTCGGTCTCAAGCTGCATGACAGGACCGTTGCCGCGCCAGATCTGCTGGGTCGCGGTCATTTCGCGGATGTGCTGGAAGGTCCAGCGATTGTAGGGCGGCAGATCCCATTCGCCACGCGGAATTATCGGCTGTCCCGGCGCCATCGGATCACGATAGGGATACCGCGTCTGCTCTTCCATGCAACTCATCCTGGACTGGGGATATTGGCCGCCGCACCTCGACCGTTCGAACTAATATGATCTTAATTTTAGAGCGTATTTTGTCAATGTTTCCCTTGCAAAATCTATAATTTGATAAAATTATTCGTGCTGACCTCGCCCGCGCAATCGCGACATCCGGAGCCCACCATGACCGCGCATGAATTCACCCGATCCGACATCAGCCTGTCGAACTGGCGTACCCGGCCTTTTTCCACCTGGACATTCCAGAACGTCGGCGAGATCGTGCCGTCGGCGGTCATCGCAAGCGCGCGCGTCGCGGAGAATGCACCGCGACCGCTCGGCTCGTTCGCCGGTGTGAGGGCACGCACGGTGGAGGGCGCGGAACTGACGCTGCCCGAGTTTCTGCATTACAGCCACAGCGATGCATTGGTCGTCATGCGCCGCGGCGAGATCATCGCGGAATGGTATGCGCCACATGCCGATCCTTCGAAGCCGCACATCATCTTCTCGATCTCCAAATCGTTCACGGGGCTTCTTGCGGGAATTCTCATCGACAAGGGCCTGCTTTCGGCCGACGATCTCGTCTCGAAATACGTGCCCGAAAGCATCGGCTCCGCCTATGGAGACGTCACCATCCGCGATCTTCTCAACATGCAGGTCAGCATCGAATTCGACGAGGTCTATCTCGATCGCTCCGGCGCCTTCGACCGCTACCGGCGGGCGATGCTCTGGAACCCGGAGCGCAGCGACGAGGAAACGATGACCTTGCGCGCCCTGTTCCGCACGCTGCCCAAGGGCGACCACCCTCACGGCACGCGGCACATGTACCGCTCGCCCAATGCCGACATGGCGGCGATCGTCCTGGAGGAAGCGGCAGGCGAGCGCTACGCCGACATGATCAGCAAATATATCTGGCGGCCGATGGGCGCGCATTCCGATGCCTTCGTCACGCTCGACCGCGCGGGCAATCCGCGTGCTTCCGGTGGAATTTCCGTCACCGCGCGGGATCTCGCTAGGCTCGGCGAACTGATGCGCAACCAGGGCGGCGGTATCCTGCCAACATGGCAGGTGGCTGAAATTTTCGCCGGTGGCGACCGCGAGATTTGGCGCACAGGCGACCAGGGACCGCTCTATCCCGGCGGCAGCTACCGTCATTTCTGGTACGAGACGGGCGCCGGAGCAGTGGCGGGCATGGGCATTCACGGCCAATCAGTGTGGGTCGACCCCGCCAGCGAGACGGTGGTGGTGCGCAACTCCTCCGAACCGGTTCCGATCAACGATGCGCTCGACCAACGCGTCATCGCCATGCTCAAGGCGATATGCGCCGCCTGAGATTTCGCGGCTTCCGCCATTCCGGCGGCCTATTCGATGGAAAGGACCCGGTCGCTTCGACCGGGCCCTTCTTCATGCGTTGAATTTCAAGGCTATTTGCGCTTCCAAACGCCCCATGCGCGCGGCGCCGCGCCCGACCACGACACGTAATCGACGAGGTTCGGCGATACCGCCTCGATCACCGGATAATAGTAGAGGATCAGCATCGGAGCTTCCTCCTTCATCATTGCATGGAGCTCCAGAAGCAATTCCTTGCGCTTGTCGAGATCCATCTCCGTCAGCGCCTGGGTGTAGATCTCGCGCGCCTTCTCGTCGTCCCACTGGATCGTCGCGTCGGTTTCCTTGTCGCCGATGATGCGGCCGTAGACGATCAGCGGATCGGGCAGCGCCGAATAGCCGAAGGACTGCATCTGGTAGTTGCCGGAAATGTAGTTCTCGAACTGCGCCGCCCAGTCGAGAACGTCCAGTTGTATGTTGAAGCCGGCGGCGCTCAACATGGCCTGGACGAGAATGGCGTTCTCATACATGCCGATGAAACGCTGGTTGGCCTGGAGCTTGATCGGCTCACCCTTGTAGCCCGTCTCGGCGAGAAGCTTCTTCGCCAGCTCTGGATCGTAGGCCGGCCACTCCTTGAAACGATCGTCGAAAATCGCGCTCGTTTCCGGCACGCCGGACGGGTTCGCAACGGCAAGGCCCGCGGTCTTCACGGCCGTGATCTGCTCCAGGTCGATGGCATGCGCCATGGCGAGCCGAAGCTTCGGGTTCGACAGAAGCGGGTCCTTCGTCTGGAGGAGGATCGCAGATGGCGAAAGTCCCGGCGCGTGCTGAACCGTCGCGCCCATTTCGCGGACGGCGTCCATGCGCGAGGCCTGCAGGGAGGTGACGACATCGATCTGGCCGGCAAAGAGCGCGGTCTCGGCAGCCGTCTTGTCCGGAATGACGGAGAAACGCACCTCGTCGACATAGGTGGTGCGGTCGCCGCTATAGCCGGAACGCGGATGCTTGGAAGGCACGTAGCCATCGAAACGCGTCAGCGAGACGTATTGCTCCTTCCTCCACTCCTTGAACTGGAACGGACCGCTGCCGATCGCGGAGCCATCGATCCAATTGCCTTGCGCGTCGACATTCTTCGGGCTGGCGACCCAGAAATTGCAGTAGGTATTCGCGAGTTGCGTCAGGAACAACGTGTTCGGCGCGTCGAGGGTGAAGGTGATGGTTCCCTCGTCGACGACCTCGACCGTCTCCACCTTGAGGCCGCGGCTGCCATCGAACGAGCTTGCGCAGAACCAGGGCGTTCCCAATTGCTCGCCGGCGCTCATGCGGCGATCCCAGAGCCATTTGACATCGCCGGCAACGACGGGATCGCCGTTGTGGTAGACGACGCCCTCGCGCAGCTTGAAGGTGTAGGTGCGGCCATCCTCGCTGACCTCCCAGCTATCGGCGATCGCCGGCCCGACCGTCATGTCGTCGCGATAGGCGACGAACTGATCGTAGATGTGGTGCAGCACCGAATCCGTATTCGCATCGGTGCGCGACGCATCGAGCGTGCGGATGTCGGAAGTCAGGGCAAAGCCGACCACGCCGCCCTTCACCGGCTCCTCCGCCGCCATTGACGGACTGGCGAGCACGGCGCAGAGGCCGAGCATCGAGGTTGAAAACTGGTATCTCATGAGTGCTCCTTGTTTGTTTGATTGTTGAATTCCTCGTCCTCACGCCGCGCCGGCGAATTTGCGGTCCAGCAACATCGCCGCATCCAGGAGGCGTTTGGTGTAGGCGTTCCGCGGATTGTCGAAGACGTCGTCGCGATTGCCGATCTCGACGATGTTGCCGTTATCCATGACGGCTACCCTGTCGGCGACCTGCTCGACCGCGCCGAGGTCGTGCGAGACGAAGAGGCAGGCAAAGCCGTGCTTGGCCTGAAGCTTGCGGATGAGATGCAGGATCTGCTTCTGCACCGTCATGTCGAGCGCGGAGACCGGTTCGTCGGCGACGACGAAGGCCGGGTTGCGGACGATCGCCCGGGCAATGGCGACACGCTGCCGTTGTCCGCCCGACAGTTGATGCGGCAGACGGCGCATGAAATCCGGATCGAGCCCGACATCCAGGAACACCTCCTCGACCCGCGCGCGGCGCGCGGGTGGCGTCATCTCCTTGTCGAGCAACAGCGGCTCGCCGACGATGCTGCCGATACGTTGGCGCGGGTCGAGCGAGGAGTAGGGATCCTGGAAGATGATCTGGACGTCCTTGCGCAAGTCCCGCATGGCGGCCGCGCTCTCGTTCAGGAGTTCCCTGCCGAGATAGCGGATGCTGCCCGAGGCAGGCCGCACCAGGCCGATGATCGCACGCCCGAGCGTGGTTTTGCCGGAACCAGAGCCTCCGACGAGCGCCAGCGTCTCGCCGCGATTGATCGTCAGGCTGACACCCTTGACCACCCGCTTCGGTTCAGCCCGCATGAAGAAGCCGCCTCGCCCGGGATAGTCGACGACGACATCACGTAGCTCGAGCAGCGGCTCGGCATCGGCGCTCGTGTCGCGCGCGCCGCCTTCGGTCCTTTTCGGCAGCGCGTCGACCAGCCGCCTCGTGTAGCTGTGCTGCGGACTGACCAGCACATTCCTGGCCGGACCGGTTTCCACAGCACGTCCGCTATGCATCACCACGACGTTCTTCACGTAGTGCGACACCATGCCGAGGTCGTGGCTGATCAGAAGAACAGCGGTGCCGTTCTCGCTCGTCAGCTCGGCCATCAGGTCCAGCACGTCGCGCTGGACGAGCGTGTCGAGCGCGGTGGTCGGCTCGTCGGCGATCAAGAGCCGCGGCCGCGTCAGCATCACGGAAGCCAGCATGATGCGCTGGCGCATGCCGCCGGAGAATTCATGCGGATAGGCGGCGAGACATTTTTCCGGATTCTGAATGCGGATCCGCTCGAGCATCGCCAGCGAGCGATCCCGGATTTCCGCCCTGCCAAGGCCGAGATGGATGCGTTGCGCCTCCGCCATCTGACGGCCGATCGTCATGGACGGGTTCAGCGACACCATCGGTTCCTGGAACACCATGCCGATCTTTCCGCCGCGCACCTTGCGCATATGCTTGTCGGAAGCGGAGGCGAGGTCATCGCCGTCGAAGAAGATGCGGCTCGCAGGCGCGACATGCAGCGGCACGGGCAACAGGCGCAGGATCGAGCGTGCGGCCATGGTCTTGCCGGAACCGGATTCGCCGACCACCGCCAGCATCTCTCCCGAAGGGATCGCGAAGCTGAGATCGTCGACCACCTTGCGGCCAGTGCGCCCGATCTCGACGGAGAGGTTGCGAACGTCCAGCACCGGCAGCGGCTGCTCTTGATTGCTCATGTCAGGACGCCTGCATTTTGGGATCGAGCCAGTCGCGCAAGGCGTCGCCCAGCATGTTTATGCCCAGGAGCGTGAGGGAGACGCACAGGCCGGGAACGATGATCAGGTAGGGAGCCTGAACGATATGCGGGCGTGCCGCGGCCAGCATATTGCCCCAGCTCGGCGCCGGAGGCGGCACGCCGAGGCCGAGAAAGCTCAGTGCCGTCTCTGAAAGGATGACCCAGCCGAACATCGTCGTCGCCAGCACCGTCAGCGGCGCGATGCAGTTGGGCAGGACGTGACGCAGCATCGTCGTTATCTCGCGATTGCCGATGACCCGCGACGCCTCGACGAATTCGCGCTCGCGCAGCGACATGACGCTTGCCCGCATGACCCGCACGACGGCCGGAACATAGGCAAGGCCGAGCGCGATGATGATCGCTCCGACGCTCGCACCGAACACGGCCATGATGCCGAGCGCCAACAGAAGACCCGGAAATGCGAGCAGGGAATCGTTCAACAGCATCGCCAGCCGGTCGATCCAGCCGCCGGCATACCCGGCAACGGTGCCGAGCACGATTCCGATCGCCATGGCGAGGCAGACCGTCAGGACGGATATCGTGACACTGACACGGGCGCCGTGGACGACGCGGCTGAGCAGGTCGCGGCCGAACTCGTCGGCGCCCAGAAGATGGGTCGCCGAAGGCCCCTGTAGCCGCGCCATCAGGTCGAGAGCCAGCGGATCGTAGTGAACGAGGCCGGGGCCGAAAAGCGCGGCGAACAATAGCATCGCAACGACAGTTCCCCCGAACGCCGCGTTGAAATCCGGCCGGCGATGGCTACGAGCGGCAATCATCGGGCGATCCTCGGATCGAAGAAGGGATAGCAGAGGTCCACGATCAGGTTGACCAGCACGTAGATCGCGCTGATCAACAGGATACAGCCCTGGACGATCGGGTAGTCGCGCGCATAGATGGCATCGACCAGGAGCCGCCCGAGACCCGGGAGCGTGAACACCGTTTCGGTGACGGCGATGCCGCCCAGCAGGCCGCCCAGGATCAGTCCCAACAGCGTCCAGGTGGGAGCGAAGGCGTTCTTGAAGGCGTGGCGCCACATGACCGCGGCCTCCGAGAGGCCCTTGGCGCGGGCGTGGGTGATGTATTCGAGCCGCGCCACCTCGATCGCGCTTGCACGCGCCATGCGTATGATCACCCCGATCTCCACCAGCGTCAGCGTCAGCACCGGCATGACCAGGAACGTGGCTGCGCGCCACGGATCGGTCGCGAAGGAGACATAGCCGATGACCGGAAACCATTTCAGATAAAGGCCGAAGACGAGGAGAATCATCAGGCCGAGCCAGAAACTCGGGATGGAGAGCAACAGCGTCGCCAGACCGACGGTCCCGATATCGACGAAGCTGCCCTGCCGCCAGGCGGCGAGCATGCCCGCGGGTACGGCGATGAGCGTCGCGAACAACACGGCCAGAACGACGATCGATGCGGAAACGCTGAAACGTTCCAGCATCAGCGGCAGGACCGGATCGTTGGTCAGGATCGATCGCCCGAAATCTCCCGCGACGATCTGCTCGATCCATCGGACATATTGCACGATGATCGGCGCATCCATTCCCATTTGATCACGCATCGCCGCGACCTGGTCGGGCGTTGCCAGATCGCCGAGCATCACCGCGGCCGGATCGCCCGGTATCATGCGCATCATGCTGAAAACAGCGATGGAAACCACGAATATCGTGGGAATTGCCCAAAGAACTCGGCCGGCCACGAATCGTATCATGGCTTCGGACACCGAATCTGCATCATCTTTCTGAGTCCCTCTATTGGCGTGCCGGTTCCCGTCGGCAGTTATATTTGATCATATTGGAGAGAAGTTTTAACGCGCGCATCCGGCGGCCGCAACTGGGGGCGGCGTCAAAAATTTTGCCAGGTCCGGATATGACGACTTTCGCCTCGCCGCGCTCGACTAGATACGCGCCGGGGAGGAACCCGCCGACCGACGCACGATCACGCTAGCATTGCCCCGCCAGCTAACTCGCACGGTCACGCCAGCGGGATGTTCTCCCGAAAAATGATGTCCATTTTTACCGGCGCGTTCGCCTGCAACGCCGCGCCGCGCTGCAGATCGTCGAAGATGCGAAGAGTCGAGGACAACATCGCATCCGGATCGGAGTTGATGACGGCGTCCATCGTGCCGTCGATCAGGAGTTTGCGCGTGTCCGCGGTCAGCCCATGTCCGATGAAGATGATCTTGCCGGCGACACCTTTTTCGCGAAGCGCCCGCGCAATTCCGTCGGACGACCCGCCGACATTGTAGATGCCGACCAGATCCTCGTTCTGCTCGATTAGCGATGTCGCCAGCCGATAGTTTTCGTCGCGATCGTCGTGCCCTTCCCGCATGCCGACAACTTTGAGACGCGGGTGATTTTCCTCCAGCAAGCCGAGAAAGCCCATTTCCCGCTCCGCATGGGCACGGTAGTTGCGGCTGCCGGCCACGAGCGCGACGCTTCCCGCCTCGGCCCTGCAGAAGCGCCCGAGAAGATAACCGGCCGTCCGCCCGACGGCCTGGTTGTCGAGGCCGACGAAGGCGTCGCGCCCTGGAAGCGGCAGATCGGAGATGATCGTGACGACACGCCGCCCAGCCGCCGCGACCTCCTGGGTAGCCTCGCGCACGAGTGGATGGTCGATCGCCATGAAGGCTATGCCATCCGCCCAGCCGGCATGGTGCCGGATCGCACTCGCCAGGGCGCCGGCATCAAAACTCTCGATGAAATAGCAGCGCACCTGCGCATCGTCGCGCGAGGTGGTTCTTGCGAGCGCCCTCACCTTTTCCCCGAACAACCGCAGATAAGGGTTGCCGCCCATCGGCAGGAGAAACACGACGTTGGGAGGGCGCGGCCGCGAAAGACGCTCGTGCTCTGCCTCGCTCATATAACCGAGTTGAAGAGCGGCATCGAGAACGCGCTGCACCGTCCGCGCCTTCACGCCCTTGCGCCGATTAAGCACCCTGTCGACGGTCGCCAACGAAACGTGCGCGGTCTCCGCGATATCCGTCATCAGCGGCCCGGTATCGCTTCCAGAATTTGATGACACCTCAAAAAACCTCAGAAATTCAGATTTGACCTGAAGCATGTGTCTTTCTAGCATCAAGTCAAGTGGGACGCATTCGGGGAGAGGTCGAGAATGGGCCTTAGTCTGCGGACCTCAAAAAACGTCATGGGAGGAAGTGATGAAATCCAAATCGAACACCGTTGGTTCGTCTGTGTTCAACCGGCGCTCGGCTCTTGCGCTCGGTCTTGGGGCAAGTGCAACGATCATGATGCCCTATATCGCACGCGCGCAGTCGCTCACGCTGCGGTACGGGCACAACAACGAGCCCGCCAGCGTCGCGGGCGCGCAAGCCGACTGGTTCGCGGAGGCGGTGGGCAAGCATTCCGGCGGCGACCTGGCTGTCGAAGTGTTCCCGTCGTCCCAACTCGGGAAGCTGCAGGAACTGGCCGAAGCCGTTTCCCTCGGCAACATCGCGTTTTCCCATAATACCGCGGGCGGCATCGGATCGCTCTACGAGCCTTTCGCCGCCCTCGACACGCCCTATCTCTATCGCGACGTCGACCACCTCATGAAGGTGATGGACGTGAATTCGCCGGTCATGCAGGAACTCAACCAGGGCCTCATCAAAGCCGCCAATGCTCGCGTCATCTACGCGCATTATTTCGGCCGTCGAAACCTGACCGCCAACAAGGCGGTCTATAAGCCCAGCGACCTCGCCGGCCAGAAAATCCGTGCCGTGCCGTTCCCGATCTACACCACCGCCATCGAGGGCATGGGCGCGGCGCCGGTACCGGTGGACTGGTCCGAAGTGCCGACCGCGCTCGCCACCGGCGTGGTCGCGGGACAGGAGAACCCGGTCAACGTCGTCCTTTCCGTCAAGCTCTACGAGGTCCAGTCGCATCTGATGCTGACGGGTCACATGTCCAACGCCGAGGTCGTCGTGATGAACGAGGACACCTGGCAGGGCCTGTCGGACGAACACAAGGAAGCGATCAGCGCCGCCTCGCTGGAAATCCGCGATCGCGCGACCAGGACGATAATGGACAATGAAGAGAAGGATACCGAGGAACTTCGCAAGCTCGGCATGACGGTGATCGGACCGCAGGACGGGCTCGAAGTCGACGCCTTCCGCGCCTCCGTCGAGAAGCTGGTGCAGGAACGCTTCGGCGAGAAATACGGCGCGCTGTACGAGAAGATCAAGGCGATCGCCTGAACCCCACCAATTGTACGGAGAGAACGATGGGCATGGGACCCGCCGCGACCGCGGCACGGGGATTGGAGAGCTTGGCGGTTTTGTGCCGCATCCTCGCCACTCTGCTTCTCGCCTTGATGAGCGTGCTCATCTTCACTCAGGTCGTCGGGCGCAACGTCTTCAATGTGGGAATGCCCTGGGCGGACGAACTCGCCCGCTTCTGCGGCATCGGCCTGGTATATCTGACGATCCCGTTGCTTGCCTTTCGCGGGCAGCACGTTGCCGTCGACATGCTGCCGCAGCTCCTGCCGCCGCAAGGCCGCCGCGCGTTGCTCATCATAGCCGAGCTGATGGTGCTGGCTTTCGCCGCCATCATCGTCGTTGCCCTTCACTCCTTCCTCTCGCGGGCGGGAAAATTCGCCACGCCCGCGATCGGCATTCCGAACTATTTCTTCTACGCGCCGGCGGTGATCGGCTGCGTTCTCCTGGTGCTCGCCGCCGTCTCCCGCGTCCTGACGCTGCTCACCGGGCCGCTTTCCGGTCCGGAAGAAAGCCACCAACCATGAGCCTGATACTCGTCCTTCTCTTCCTGGCGGCGCTTGCCGTCGGCGCGCCCGTGGCCATCGCGCTCGGGCTTTCCTCGGCGGTCGTGATCCTCGCCTACGACCTTCCGCTCAACGTCCTTGCGCAGCGTGCGGTAAACGCGCTCGACTCGACGCCACTGCTCGCAGTGCCGCTCTTCATCCTCGCGGCAAGCCTGCTGACGGCGATGGGCGTCACCAACCACATCTTCGATCTCGTACGCCTGCTCGTCGGCCGCATCAGGGGCGCGGTCGCCCAGGTCTCGATCCTCGTCAGCCTGATCTTCTCCGGCGTTTCGGGCGCAGCGCTTGCCGACATCGGCGCGCTGGGAAAAATCCAGATCGACCAGATGACGGGCCAGGGATACACGAAGAAATTCGGCGCGGGCATTACCATCGCCGCGGCGACGATCGGGCCGATCTTTCCGCCGTCGATCCCGATCATCATCTATGCCAGCGTCACCAACGTCTCGACGGTCAATCTGCTGCTTGCGGGCATCATACCCGCGCTGCTGATCACCCTGTTCCTGATGATCCAGGTCGCCGTCATGGCGCGGATATACAAGCTTCCGCGCGACGACGTTTCGCCCTCCATCCGCGCCGTGGCCAAGAAGGCAGTCGTCTCCCTTCCCGCCCTGCTCGCACCGATCCTGCTGATCGGCGGTCTGATCGGCGGCTATTTCGGGCCGACGGAAGTGGCGGGCGTAACGGTCGCCTATGCACTTGTGATCGGTTTCGGCATCTACCGCACGCTGACGTTCCGGGCATTGTGGGAGAGCTTGCGCGAAACCGTGGAGGCGACGGCGGGAATCCTCTTCATCGTCTCGACCGCCGCGGTCTTTGCCTGGATTCTCACGCTCGATCGCGTGCCCGCATCCGCGAGCGGCTTCCTGCTCGGATTGAGTGACAATCCGCTCGTCCTCCTGCTTCTCGTAAACCTTCTGCTTCTGGTCGTTGGGATGTTCCTCGAATCGATCGCCGCGATCCTGATCATTGCGCCGATCATCGCTCCCGCGCTCCATGCAGCCGGTGTCGACCCGCTGCAGCTCGGCATCGTGTTCGTCCTCAATCTGATGATCGGTCTTCTCACGCCGCCTGTCGGGATGAGCCTCTACATGGTGTCGATCGTCGCCAAGATGCCGGTGCATGCGGTCATTCGCGGCGTGCTTCCCTTCTTCATACCGCTTCTGCTTTCGCTCCTGGCCGTAACGCTCTTCCCGGCGATTTCGACCTGGCTGCCAAACTATCTCGCACAGTAAGGAACAGATATGAGCAGGCTTCTCGGCGCAATCCGCCAGCTCGGCTATGTGGTCGACGACATAGAGGATGCGATGGCCCATTGGCACGAGGTGATGGGTGTCGGCCCTTGGTTCTACAATCCGAAGGTGCCCATCGAGGATTACCGCTACGAGGGCGAGGCCCATGAGGTGCACAATTCCGTAGCGCTCGCCAACAGCGGATTCATCCAGGTCGAGCTGATCCAGACCCGCAACGACGCGCCGTCCATGTATCGCGACTTCATGCTGGCAGGGCACCGCGGCCTCCAGCACGTGGCCTACTGGACGCAGGACTACGACCGCGACCTCGCCCGCATGGAAGCCGAAGGCTTTCGCCAGAAGATGAGCGGCAAGGTCGGCGCCAACGGACGTTTCGTCTATTTCGACCGCGAAGCCCATCCCGGCACCGTCATCGAGCTGTCCGAGGTCATGGGTCCCAAGGGGCGCATGTTCGACATGATCCGCGAAGCCTCTCAAAACTGGGACGGCAGCGATCCGGTCCGCCCCTTCCCCGATCTTTCCTCGATCTGAGGCTGCCATGAAATCCGAAACGATCACGGCAACCTACCTGTTGGAGACGCCGCTCGACCCCACGAAGGTCGCCGAGATCATGGCCGGCGAGCAGAGCAGTGGCACTTTCGTCAAGGTCGCCGGCGAGACCGACGCGTTGCGCGCGCGCGCCGCCGCAGAGGTTCTTTCGGTGGAGGAAGTCGAAGCACTGCCCTCCCCGACGCTCGCAAGCGCCTATCTCGAACGGAAGCAGATTTCCGGCCCATGGCGGCGCGCGCAGGTGAGAATTGCGTTTCCTACGGCCAATATGGCAGCGAACCTGCCGACGCTGGCCGCTACGGTGGCCGGAAATCTCTACGATCTCGGCGAGGTGACCGGGCTTCGTCTGCTGGCTGTGAACCTGCCGGAAGCCTATCGACAGCGGTTCGAGATGCCGCGGCTCGGCGTCGGCGGTACCCGCGAGCGCCTCGGCGTTTATGACCGCCCCCTCTTCGGCACGATCATCAAGCCGAATGTCGGCATGTCGGCCGATGAGATCGCCCAGCTCGTCGCGCAGCTTTGCGAGGCCGGCGTCGACTTCATCAAGGACGACGAAATCTGCGCCGATCCCGACCATGCGCCGCTCGCACAGCGCGTGCCTGCCGTGATGGAGAAGGTACGCGCCTATCGCGAGCGAAACGGGCGCGACGTCATGATTGCCTTCAACATCACCGACGAGACGGACGCAATGCGCCGCCACGCCGATCTCGTCGAGCGCGAGGGCGGTTCGTGCGTGATGGCGAGCCTCAACTGGTGCGGGCTCTCCGCCATTCAGACGTTGCGTCGCTCGACGCCGCTCGCGCTGCATGGCCACCGCAACGGCTACGGTGCCTTCGCCCGTCATCCGGCGCTCGGGATAGGCTTTGACGCCTATCAGGCGCTCTACCGCCTGGCAGGCATCGATCACATGCACGTCCACGGCATCGGCGGGAAGTTCTCCGATGCCGCCGAGGAAGTGAAAACGGCCGCGCAACGCTGCCTTCGCCCGCTCGCCGTCGACGCGCAAGATACCGACGATGCGGTGCTGCCGGTCTTCTCCTCCGGCCAATGGGCGGGAACCCTGCCGACGACGATCAATGCCATCGGCTCGGCCGATTTCATGTTTCTTGCCGGCGGGGGCATCCTCGCCCATCCGCACGGACCGGCCGCGGGCATAGCGAGCCTGCGCCAGGCCTATGAGGCGACGGCGGAAGGAACGGCGCTGAGTGACGCGGCCGAAAGCCGTCCCGAGCTGCGGGCAGCGCTCGACTTCTTCGGGAACTGATCCCGTGAGCGGAGGCGTCGAATATGTCTTCGTTGGCGACGACTTCACCGGCGCCTCAGACACGTTGGCGACGCTGGCGCGCGCTGGTCGGCGCGCGCGACTTTTCCTCGACCCGCCGGATCCATCCGCGCTCGACGAGGAAGGACTGGACGCCGTCGGCATCGCCACCGAGCTGAGGGCACTACCGGCTGGCGAGATCACCGACCGGGTCGACAGGCTGGCGCCGCTGATAAAGGCTCTGTCGCCGCGCTTCGTCCATTACAAGGTGTGCTCCACCTTCGATTCCAGTCCCGGGACCGGAAGCATCGGAGCGGCAGTCGCAACCTTGCGGCGGCATCTCGATCCGGCTTTGGTCGCCATCATCGGCGGCCAGCCGAGCCTCGGACGCTATTGCGCCTTCGCGACCCTCTTCGCCCGGGGTCCGGACGGAGGGGTCCACCGCATCGACCGGCACCCGGTTATGCGCGATCATCCGATCACGCCGATGGGCGAAGCGGATTTGCGTCTCCATCTGGCCGCGCAGGGGCTCGCCGATCTCCGCCTCGAAGCCTTTCCCGCGCTGGCCGGCGGCGCGTCGGAATTGGCAGAAAGGCTTTCAGGCGGCAAGACCGTGCCGGGCGGAGTTCTATTCGACGTGCTGAACCAGCACGACCTCGAGACGATCGGCGCCGCGTTGAGAGCATTTCAAGCCGACCGGAGACCGGTGTTGATCGTCGGCGCCAGCAGCGTCGCGGAGGCGTTGTCAGGATCGGCCGGCCGGCATGAAGGGCCCGCTCCCGAGGAACCCGGCATTCGCTCGACGGGGCGGTGCCTGATCGTCGCGGGAAGTCGGTCGGAGGTAACCGCCGGGCAGGTCGATGCCGCCCGCCGGTTCACGCGCATCGCGGTCACCGCGAGCGATCTCCTGGACGATCCTTCCATCGCCAGCCTTGCCGGGCGCTGCGCGGCGGTGCTGGGCAGCGGCGCGAACCTGCTGGTCCATCTTGCGCCACGCGAGCGCTATGATGCCAGCGGGGTGGAGTTGTCGCGCCGGCTGGCCGAGCTGGTTTCCGCCATTCTCGACCGCGAGACGGTGGCCGCCCTGGGCATAGCCGGCGGCGACACGTCCAGCATCTTGGTCCGGCATCTCGGCTTTACGAGCCTCGCCTTCGAACAACAGCTCGATGCCGGCGTCGCGATCTGCATCGCCAGTTCGCTCGTCCCGGGCCGCGACAAGATGCGGCTGATGCTCAAGGGCGGTCAGGTCGGCTCGGAGACGATATTCGATCGATTTGCTTCGGCCTCCGTCGGCTGAATCGCGGATTTTGCCGCCGTTGAATGCGGCGGGCTTACAGATCCGCAGCCCGTCATAAAGTATTCTTTCTTGCGCGGTACGAATGTTCGCGAATGCTGCCATTGGCTTTTCTGATTGCAGCGACACCGATGAGTTCGTAAGAGACAGGTGCTAACGGGCTTTTAGTTGAACGCGAGGGCGGGGTGCCTGCGTCGGCGAGTTCCAATCGACCGGCGCACGGTAGCGATCTCACGAGAAGCTATGAGGAGAACGGACCGGCCAACGTCGCTGAATTACGGGTTAGTTCATTCGGCGCGGAGGATCGAGGTCACTGAAAGGGTTGCCTCCCTATGCTCGACAAGCAGCGAATCGACGTGCTGATTCCCCATTACAACGATCTGGAAGGGCTCGTCTTGTCCCTGCGGTCGATCCACCGGCAGGATTGGTCCGGCGCGATAAGGGTGGTGATTGCCGACGACGGCTCATCACAAGAGACACGGCGCGGGCTCCACGAGCTGGCCGAGGGATATCCGCTGGAAGTAACGCTGCTCGAAAATCCCGAGAACAAAGGGCGACCATACACCAGAAACGTCCTTCTCGATGCAATCGAAAGCCCCTTGGTCGCCTGGCTCGACGCCGGCGACGAATGGTATCCCGAGAAGCTTTCCTGGCAGGTTTCCAAACTCGACGAGGTTTGCCAGTCCGGCGATGATTTCGTCTGGGTCACCTGCAACTATGACTGGAAATGGACGGGCGCCCGCGCGCGTAAATGCGCTCAGAAAACCGAGCAGGACCAGGTTCGCGCCCTGATGGTCGGGCGCGACCTGAGAGCGTATCTGTGGACATTGCTGGCACCGGCAACCGCCTTCAAGAATGTCGGATGGTTCGACGAGCGGCTTCCGCGATTGCAGGACCTGGACTTTTTCCTTCGCTTCGCGCTCAGTGGCGGACGGATCGTGTCGCCCGACACCCGCGATCCCTTGTGTGTCTACCACAAGTCCGACATCGGCCGCGACGCAGCGCAGATAAGGGAATGCAACGCCTATATCTTCGAGAAATACGGCGCCGCCTACAAGGGCTACGGCCGGAAGTTCTGCAAGGCGCGTCTCTACGAGATGGAACTTCTGTCCACCCGATTTGCATTGAAGAACAGGGACATCCCCAAGGCGCTGTATTTTCTGTCCAGGGCTTTCGTAACGAAGCCGGAGTCCCTTGCAAAGCGGGTGCTCACCAAGGGCTTGAGAGTCTAGGACGAAGCTCGGCTCACCCGGCCGGTCAAACGTCGAATTTCGAATGCCGCTCTACTCGGCTGCGATCCGCGGCTGAGCCCGTCCGGAAAGCGCATAGCCTGCCTCGGCCACCGCCTGGGATGCTCTTGCCTGTATCGTCTCGGAGACGAGAACTCCTTCCGAAAAGTCCCGATCCGAAGCATAGACGGCTGTGGGCAAGGCCAAGGCCTCGAAGAAGCCGAACAACGGCCGAAGCTGGTGCTCGACGATCAACGAATGCCGCTCGCCTCCGCCGGTGGCCAGCAGGACCACCGGCTTGCGTTTCAGCGCGGATGGATCGAGCAGGTCGAAGAAATGCTTGAAAAGTCCGGTGTAGCTACCCTTGTAGGTGGGGGTGCCGATCACCAGGAGATCGGCGCTCACCACCTTGTCGATGATCGCGCCAGCCTGGGAGTCGAGGTCGCGGGGCGATTTCGCGCCCGGAAAAGAGGGGCCGAGATCCTGTATGTCGAAAACTGACGGGAAATAGCCGAGGCTCGCGGCGGCTTCGCGCACCACATGATCGACGAAACCCCTGGTCTTGGACGGGCGGGTGAAATTGCCGGAAAATCCGACGACTGTATAGGCTGACATCAGTCTCAATGCCCTTCGATGTGGTCAGAACTGAATTCGCCTGCTCAATGCAGACCGAATTCCCTCAGAAGTTCCTCGCGATACCGGACGAACCGGGCTTCGCTGCGGTCGCGCGGGCGGGCAAGGTCGATCTCGACGAGGCGCGCTGCGGCCCCCTTCTCCCTGGGCAGGATCAGCACCCTGTCGGCCAGATAGACCGCCTCCTCGAGATCGTGCGTGACCATGATCATGGTGACCCCCTGCTCGCTCCAGATCCTCGCGAGCTCTTCCTGCATCGATATCTTGGTCATCGCGTCGAGCGCCCCCAGCGGCTCGTCGAGCAGCAATATCTCCGGCTGTACCGTCAACGCCCGCGCAATGCCGACCCGCTGCGCCATGCCGCCGGAAAGCTGTCTCGGATAGGCGTCGGCAAAGTCGGCGAGCCCGACGAGGGCGATGTAGCCGCGCGCCTTCTCCTCAGCCTGCGCCTTGGACTCACCCCGCACCTCGAGACCGAAGGCGACGTTGCCGAGAACGGTCTGCCAAGGCAGCAGCCGCGGCTCCTGGAAGATCACCGCGCGCTCCGTGCCGACGCCGTGGATGGGCCTGCCGTCGATCAGCACCTCGCCGCCGTCGGCCGTTTCGAGGCCGGCGAGCACGCGTAGGAGCGTTGTCTTGCCGGATCCGCTCGCGCCGACGATGACGAGGCATTCGCCAGGGCGGATGTCGAGGTTCAGCCCCTTCAGGACGGTCAGCGAACGGCCGTTCAGCGCGAAGGATTTGGAGAGCTCGCGGATCGTGACCTCTCCGCGACCGGCGAAATCTATCGAAACCATCTCCGGCACCTAGTTCGTGGACGTCGCGTCGGCCGGTTGGAACAGGAGATCCGCGGCCTTGAACCTGCCCTCAGGCAGGCTGCCTTCCCGCTCCAGCACCTTGATCCAGAAATCGAGGTCGCGCTCCGTCGCGCGGGCCCCCTCGCGCACGCCGAAGCCGACCCAGTGCTGGGCCAGTTCTCCGTTTTCCCCGCGCTCGTCGAGAATGCGCTTGAGCTCGGCGCGGGCTTCCTCCGGGTTTTCCCGCGCCCAGTCGGCCGCCCTGGCCGACTGCTCGACGAAATGACGCGCAGCCTGCGGATGCGCCTCGACGAAATCGCGGCGCAGGACGGCGAAGCCGCCTGCGATCTCGCCAAGCACGTCGATGTCGTCGAAGATGGCGCGTACTCCGCCGTTCTCGACGAGGACCCCATTGAAGGTGGACTGCCAATAGCCCATCGCGGCAATGTCGATCTGCTTGGAACGGAGCGTTTGTTCGAGCTGCGGGCCCGGCACCACGACGAGATTGGCCGCGTTCTGCGGCAGGCCTGCGCCGTGCAGCGCCTCGCGAACCGTATAATCTAGATGCGCGCCGAGCGTGTTCACCGCGATCGTCTTTCCGGCGATCTCCGCGATCGAACGGATGGGACTGTCCTCGAGCACATAGAAGATGCTCTTCACTTGTTCGTCGATGCCGTTGGTTGGGTAGGCGGCGACGAAGTCGTTGCCGCCGGCGATCGAGTTGATGACGGCCGAGGTTGCCGCCGAGCCTATGTCGACGCTTCGCGAGGCGAGCCCGAAGAGCGACTCCGGACCGCCGCCGGCATAGCCGACATTCTCAAGCTCGACGCCGCGTCCATCGAAATAGCCCAGCTCATAGGCCAGCTCGTGGGGCGAGATGCCGCCGCGGCTGGCGAGATAACGCAGCGTGACGGTTTCAGTCGGCTCGGCATTGGCAGGAACGGCAAGGCCGCCGACGAGAAAGCTCCAGGCGACGAGGGCCACGATGCCGGCGGAGCGGAGTGTGATTGACATGATCCTGTCCTTCGATGATGTGATAAGCGTTTCGAAAAGGCCGGAGCGGTCAGTTGACCGGTTCGCTCCAGCGGCAGAGACGCCGCTGCAGGAAGACGAGCGCGTAGTTCGCGAAGAGTCCCATGAAGGCGAGCAGGACGATCGCCGCGAACATCAGCGGGATCTGAAAATTATACTGCGCGTTCATCACCTGGAAGCCCACACCCTTGTTGGCTCCGATCATCTCCGAAGCGATCAACAGCAACAGGGCCGTGGTGGCGCTCAGCCGCAGGCCGACGAAGATCGACGGCACCGCACCCGGAAGCACCACGCGGCGGAAGACCGTAAGGCGCGAGGCCCCGTAGACGCGCGCCATTTCGATAAGCTTGGCATCGACCTCCTTCACACCGCCGATCGTGTTGAGCAGAAGCGGAAAGAGCGTCGCCCAGAAGATGACGAACACCTTGGATGCCTCGCCGAGTCCGAGAAGCAGAATGAACACCGGATAGAGCGCGAGCGCGGAAGTCTGGCGGAAAAGCTGAAGAATGGGATCGAGCGCGCTTTCGACGGCACGCACCTGCCCCATGAACAGGCCGAGCGGTATCGCCACGGCAACCGCGGCAGCGAAGGCTATGCCGGAACGCTGCAGGCTGATCGCTATGTCGTCGAGCAGCGCTCCACCGACGATCCCTCGCCACAGCGCTCCGAGAATGGCATCGAGCGGGGGAAACACCGCCGGATTGAGCCAGCCGGCGCGGCTCGAAACCTGCCACAGCACCAGGAATGCCAACAGCAGGCCGTAGCGGGAGAGGAACCCGCCAGCCCGTGACAGAGTCCTTGGCAACCACTCCCGACGTTCGCCGGCCTTGCCGTTCTGCGGGCCTATCACCACTGACCGATCGATATGCTGCAAACTCATCGCCTCGCCCTCTCGCCTCGAAGGGCAATCGAGGTGCCTGTCCGAGCGCCGACGCGTCCGTCCATCGGCTTGTCGTGCGAGGCGGGCCGGTCTTTCTGGCGCAGCGCCAGCCACCGTTCGTACGAAACGCGGAACAGGACGCCGCCCTGCGGCCAGATGCTGCTCTCTTGCGGAAGGAAAGCGCCAAATCTCATCTCACCTGCCATAAGGATCTCCCGACGTCGGCTGACAGGCGCATCTTATTAACTCTACCAATTCGATAGAGATAAGGAATTCTAAAGTTGCTCGGGACGGGGAACCGAATTTGCGTGTGACGCCAAGGGCGGCAAACCGAGGACCCGCGCACGGGTAATAAGACGGGATGCGACGCGACCATTCCAGCGAGGCGGATCACCCCTTCATCTCGCTAACGGGGAGCGCCGACGAGTGCGGCAAGAACAGGGGCCACCGGCCCATCTTTTTCCGTCTGCGATGGAACTCCCGTGGACCGGGTTCATTAAGAGACGTGGGTTGAGGTTTGCGGCGCGGGATTGTTCTTTCCTGATCGAGGAGGTAACCCCGTGCCATCGGTACCGGGACAAGACGGTTATGGCCGCGACGCTTCCAACAGCGAGATCGTGCGTCTGATTCCGGCATTGCGCGCTTTCGCCAGGACCTTCTGCCGCGACATCAACGATGCCGACGATCTCGTCCAGGAAACCCTGACCAAGGGGCTCGCCAACATCCACCAGTTCCATCCCGGCACCAGCATGAAATCGTGGCTGTTCACGATCATGCGCAACACCTTCTACACCCGCGTCAGGATCGCGGCGCGCGAGGCGCCGGGCAGCGCCGAGTGCGTTTCCAGCCGGCCCGCCACCGACGCCACCCAGGAGTGGTCGGCGCGCGGCCGCGAGATGCAGGCCGCCATCCACCGGCTGCCGCAGGAGCAGCGCGAGGTGATCATGCTGATCGGCGTGCTCGGCGTCAGCTACGAGGAGGCCTCGGAGATTTTCGACTGCCCGATGGGCACGATCAAGAGCCGCCTCAACCGCGCGCGCGCCCGGCTCCTGAAGGAACTCGACGAGGTCTCGACGCCGGCGAGCGTCGAGCGCTTCGAAAGCCACCCCGTCGCCTCGCTCAGGATCAGGATCAAATCGCGATAGACAACCATCGGGCCATCAGCCCGCATGCGCCTCCGGTTGATCCGTGTGCCGGCCGCTGTATCGCTCATCCAACTCCTTGATGACCCCCTCGCCGTCCTTCGGATCGACACGACGCAGGATCACGTCGATCTTGGCCTCGAGCCGGTCCGATCCTTCCTTGGATTGCGGCGACCCCAGAAACAGGAAAAAGGCCAATCCGCCGACCTGCCAGAGGAGTTGCAGGAATTCGGATTGCCAGTTCTCGAAAGTGTCCCGAAGAATTTCCACCATATAGGGGCCGACTTCTATCGCCTGGCCATGCGCGGTCTGCTCCTGAACGAAGGCGAACCAGCCGAATATCCAGTGCCCCGCGAGGCTGAAGAAAAACAATCCGAGCGTGATCCACGCATAGCCGTAGGCGCGCATTAAGGAGATCTTCGACATCGCCTGCTCCTGTTTTCCCCCTCGTCGGAAACGATGGAGCCCGTGCAGTGGTTCCTGTCGGAAGCAGGCTCGCAATTGCGGCTTCGAACAAGCCGTTCCTCGACCATTCGATCACGTCACGAGTGCGTTCATTCGAAACCCCGAACGCTGAACGTGCGAGCGGCGGGTCGGAACTATCTCTCGGTTTGATGGTTCACTCTTCGGAGAGGAAAATATGCTCGTTTCACCCGCTGTTTCCAATGTCCCGAATGAATTGACCGCCCCGCGGCTCCGTCTCGACGCCCCGAAGCGGCTCTCCGTTTTCCGTACCGGATCGCGGGGTATCGGGACCATATGAGGCCGCGACAGAAGCTATCGGCATTCGGCACGCTGATGCGTCGCTTCAGCCCCATCCTGACCTTGCCGATCGTCGGCTGCGCCGGCATCCAGTCGACCCTCGAGCCCGCCGGAGAGGAGGCACGGCTGGTCGCAATCCTGCTCTGGGTGATGACCGGCGCCGGCGCTGTGATCTGGCTCGGCGTCGTCGCCCTTCTGCTCTATGCCACTGGGCGGCGACGGAAAGTGCATGGCGAGAGGGAATCCGCGCGCCTGATCCTTTGGGGAGGCGCGGTCTTCCCGGCGGTAGCCCTGGTCTTGCTGCTGGCGTACGCGCTGTGGCTGATGCCCGGCTTGCGGCCCTTCGTTCAGCCGGCCGATGACGCCATGCGGATCGAAGTCACCGGCAAGCAATTCTGGTGGGACGTCATCTACCACCTTCCGGAGGGCGGTTCAGTCGCATCGGCGAACGAGATCCGACTGCCGGTCGGCGAACGCGTCGAGCTGGAACTGAAAAGCTCCGACGTGATCCATTCCTTCTGGATTCCGGCGCTCGGGGGAAAGATGGATATGATTCCCGGCAGGACCAACCGCCTGTCGCTGCTTGCCATCAAGCCCGGCATCTTCCGCGCTCCTTGCGCCGAATATTGCGGCACCTCGCACGCGCTGATGGCCTTCTCCGCGGTGGCGATGGAGCCGGATGGTTTTCGGCAATGGCTGACTGAGCGAACGCAGCCTTCCGCGACCGTCGCGGAGGCAGGCTCCGCACTCTTCCTGCGCCACGGCTGTGGCGCCTGCCATACCGTCGCGGGCACGGGGGCAGCGGGCAAGGTTGGGCCGGATCTTTCCCATGTCGGATCCCGCGAGACGATCGGTGCCGGCATATTGGCGAATACCGAGGAGAACATCGCCCGCTTCATAGCCGAACCCGACAGGATCAAGCCCAACTCGCACATGCCCCCTTTCGACATGCTGCCGGAGGACGATATCCGCGCGATCGCCGCCTGGCTGAAAGGTCTGCAATGACCGCGCCGGCCGACAAGCTGCCCGCCAAGGAACTCGAAGCCCAGACGAGGCGGCTGCGCAAGGTATGGGAGAACCCCACGGGCTGGCGCTACTGGACCTCGGTCAACAACACCCAGGTCGGCCTCTGGTACGCCTCGGCGGCGTTCATCTTCATGCTGTTCGCGGGTTGCCTGGCGCTGCTGGTGCGGGTGCAGCTCGCCGTGCCCGAGAACGGCTTTCTTACGGCGGATTTCTTCAACCAGGCCTTCACCCTTCATGGCACGGTGATGATGTTCCTCTTCGCCGTGCCGATTTTCGAGGCGGTGGCGATCTTCCTGCTGCCGCCGATGCTGGGCGCGCGCGAACTGCCCTTCCCCAGGCTCGGTGCCTTCGGTTTCTGGAGCTTCTTCATTGGCGGCGTCTTCGTCTGCGGATCGATATTCTTCAATTCGGCGCCGTCGAGCGGCTGGTTCATGTACCCGCCGCTTGCAACCGACAAGGAGATGACCGGCATCGGCGCCGATATCTGGCTGCTCGGCCTCTCCTTCATCGAGGTCGCCTCGATCGCCGCCGCCGTGGAGCTCATCGTCGGCATCATGAAATGCCGTGCGCCGGGCATGCGCATCAATTTGATGCCGCTGTTTGCCTGGTATCTGCTGATTGTCGCCGGCATGATCCTGTTCGCCTTTCCGCCGCTCATCGCGGGAGACATCCTCTTCGAGATGCAGCGAATGTTCGACTGGCCGTTCTTCGACGCGGATCGCGGCGGCGACCCGCTGCTCTGGCAGCACCTGTTCTGGATTTTCGGCCATCCCGAGGTCTACATCATATTCCTGCCCGCGATCGCGCTGATGGCGATGATCGTGCCGACCTTCGCGCAACGCCCGATCGTCGGCTATTCGTGGATCGTGCTCGCCGCCGTCGGCACCGGTTTCCTGTCCTTCGGCCTGTGGGTACACCACATGTTCGCCACCGGCCTGCCGCAGATCTCGCTCGCCTTTTTCTCGGCGGCCTCCGAAGCGGTGGCGATCCCCACTGCGGTGCAGATTTTCGTCTTCATCGCAACCATGCTCGCGGGCAAAGTCATCTTCTCGACGCCGATGCTGTTCGGCACGGGCGGCATCGCCATATTCGTCATCGGTGGGCTCACGGGCGTCATGGTGGCGCTCGCCCCGTTCGACTGGCAGGCCCACGATACCTACTTCATCGTGGCACACCTGCATTACGTGCTGATCGGCGGCATGCTGTTTCCGGTGGTGGCGGGAATCTATTATTATTATCCGCTGATCGACGGGAAACACCTGTCGGACCGGCTCGGACGGATCGCCTTCTGGCTGATGTTCGTCGGCTTCAATGTCGCGTTCTTTCCCATGCATCTCACCGGCCTGCGCGGCATGCCCCGCCGCGTGTTCACCTATCCGTCGGAAGTAGGTTGGGACTGGCTCAACCTCACCTCCACGATCGGCGCCTTCGTCTTCGCCTCGGGCGTGCTGGTCGTGGTTTTCGATGCGGTGCGCCCGAAGCGGAATCATCCGCCAGGCGAAGTCAATCCATGGCGCGCCGGTACGCTGGAATGGATATCCGAGCCCAAGGAGAACTGGGGCGTGCGTTCCGTTCCACACGTCAAAAGCCGCTATCCGCTTTGGGACCAACCGGACCTCTTCCAGGACGTCAACGACGGACGATATTATCTTGCCGATGCCGAGGAGGGCCGGCGCGAGCTCATCGTCACCTCGGTGCTGGATGCCGAGCCCATGCAGGTGCAACGGGTCGGCGGAACCGCTTATGTCCCGATCGTCTCTGCCTTCTCGCTTGGCGCCGTCTTCATCGCACTCACCTTTCACTGGTGGGCTGGTGCGGCGCTTGCCGGCGTGGCTTTCCTTTGCGCGCTGCTTTACTGGCTTTGGACCGGCACCGCGGAAATCCCCGAGAAGTCGCAGCGCGATGCCGGCCTGGGCCTGAAGCTGCCGCTCTATGCCTCGGGGCCCGATTCCACCGGGTGGTGGGCGATGTTCATCACCATGGTCGGCGACAGCACGGCGTTTGCAAGCCTCGTGTTCAGCTATTTCTTCTATTGGACGATCCATGAGGATTTCACCGCCGGCATTCAGGGTCCCGGCATTTTCTGGCCGCTGGTCGCGCTGGGACTGTTCGCCGCCGCCTGGGCCCTGATGGCGGCGGCGCGCTGGCCGAACTCCGCCGGTGCGACGCGCATCTGCCTTGTCACGGCGTTCTT
The DNA here is from genome assembly GCF_001014615.2 of Aquamicrobium sp. LC103. Taxonomy (GTDB): domain Bacteria; phylum Pseudomonadota; class Alphaproteobacteria; order Rhizobiales; family Rhizobiaceae; genus LBCQ02. Next base: position 74,809 of record NZ_LBCQ02000008.1, on the reverse strand, counting down.
GCTGACGGTCGCGGCTTCGGTCGCCGGCTTCATGGGCCCCTGGTCGAGCGCCATGGAACCGACGGAGCATGCCTATCCCGCGATCGTCTGGCTGCTCGCGATCTGGGTCATCGTCCATGCGGCGGCGGGCGCGGTGATGCAGCTCTACTGCCTGGCACGCAGCCTGGCCGGCATGCTGACGCCGGAATACGACGCCGACCTGCGGAATACCGTGCTCTACTCGCACTTCCTGTTCATCACCGCGGCGATCACCTTCACGGTCATCGGCCTCTTCCCGGAAGCGTTGTGAGGCGGCGATGCGGATCATTCCAAGACAGGTCGAAACTTTCTGGACGCTGTTCACCGGCCCGATCGTGTGGGCGCTGCATTTCCTCCTATGCTATGTCGGGGCGGCGATCTTCTGCGCCAAGCCTGACATGTTCGGAGTGAGCTTCGAGGCCGTCCGCATGGCCATTGCCGGCATCACCGTCGTGGCGCTCGCGGCGATCGCCTTTTCGGCTTTCCTTGCCTGGCGCCAATGGGGCTTCGGCAGCGACGACCCGCCCCATGACGACCCCACGCGCCGCGACCGCATTCTGTTTCAGGGCTTCGCGACCTTGCTGCTTTCGGGCCTGAGCTTCATCGCCGTCATTTATGTCGCGCTCCCGGTGCTGTTCGTTTCGGAGTGCCTGCGATGAGACGACTTGCGCTGACCGCCGGGCTTGTTCTCGCCGCCGCGATCTGGGCGGGCCTGCTGGTCTCGCCGTGGAGCGAATCGTTCACCGTCCGCATGCTCGCGCATATGGGCATGGTTGCCGTCGCTGCCCCGCTGATTTCAATCGGGATCGGCGGCACGCGCTGGGCGCGGCGCGTGGTCGGTGACACGCGAAGAACGAGCTTTCTGCTGTCCATGCCGATCATTGCTTCGCTGGTCGAGCTCATCGTCGTCTGGGGCTGGCACGCTCCCGCCCTGCGCGCGCTGGCGAAGGGCTCCGGTATCATGACGAGCGTGGAGCAGGCGAGCTTCCTCACCGCCGGCATATTCCTTTGGGTGTCGACCCTCGGCGTTGGACGCGCCTTCGCCTCCCCGTCCCACAATGCCGCGGGCGCGTTCGGACTGCTCCTGACCTCGATCCACATGACCCTGCTCGGAGCACTTCTCGCCTTGAGCCCGCGTCCGCTCTACGGGGCGGGCGAGGTGAGCTGCTTCGGGATCGTGCTCGACGCCCGTCAGGATCTCGAACTCGGCGGCGTCATCATGCTGATGGTCGGGCCGGCGACCTATCTGGCCGGCGGAGTGGCGCTGCTAGCCCGGGTGCTCAACACAGATGAAGACACCGGAAGGGCCCTGTGGTGATACGGATCAAGCCCAAACACCTGATCACCGGCCTCGCGGCGCTGCCCTTCGCTGCCGTGCTCTTCGCCTGGAGCGGGATATTCGACGTTTCCGCATCGAGCGGGCATTGGAAGATCACCGAATGGTTCCTCCATTTCGCGATGCGCTCCTCCGTTCGCACGCACGCGCTTGCCGTGAAGGCTCCCGACGAACTGCCGCGCCATGCGCTGAAACCGGCCGCGGGCCACTTCGCGCGCGGATGCGCGATATGCCATGGCGCGCCCGGAGAGCCCCGCTCGCCAGCCGCCTTGCGCATATTGCCGCCACCGCCGGACCTGGCCGGGATCGTCGACGAATGGACGGACCCGCAACTCTTCCAGATCGTGAAGCACGGCGTAAAATACACCGGCATGCCAGCATGGCCGACGCAGGAGCGCGACGACGAAGTGTGGGCGATGGTGGCTTTCCTGCGTGAATTGCCCGGCCTCGACGCGGAACGCTACAGGGAACTGGCCTATGGCGATGCCGAGCCGGCGCTCGGCCGGGCATATGGTTTCGAGGAGGCGTTGGCCGAATGCAGCCGCTGCCACGGTCGGGACGGACAAGCGGGCGGGGAAAGCGTGCCGGTTCTTGCCGGACAGAGCGAAACCTATCTGCTCGCCAGCCTGAGCGCCTATCTCGAAGGCAGCCGCCCGAGCGGTATCATGGAAATACCCGCGCGCGCCGTCGAACCGGAGTTCCTGCCCGAGCTTGCCCGGCATTTCGCGGCTCAGCCGCGCATCGTTCCAGCCCGCACCGAGGATGATTCAGCGCTTCACCGGCGCGGCGAGACGATCGCCCGAAACGGCATATCGCAGACGCGGGTGCCGGCCTGCCTCGAGTGTCATGGCAGGACCGAGCGGAATCCGCTCTATCCGAACATCGCCGGTCAGCACGAGAACTACATCGCCGGTCAGCTCGAACTCTTCAGGGACGGCATGCGCGGTGGCACGCGCTACAATCATCTGATGCGCAATGCCGCCAAGAATCTCACGGATGGCGATATCGAGGCTCTGGCCGCCTATTTCTCCCGATTGCAGGCTCCTCCGGAAAACGAAACGCCTTGACGGCGTTTGATCCTTTTGAAGCCCTGCGAGGCTGCGGTGAGGAAATTGCTGGCTGCTCTTGTCGTTCCAATCGCCATCGGTCGGCGTCGCCATCCATACCAGCGGGGCGCTTCTGGTCGCGGACGATGTCGGGAACAAGGTCTGGCGCGTGGTGCCGGGCCAAGCGAACACGTCGACGCAATGAGAATCGGCGAATGTCGCGGTCACCCGCCGTTTCTATCGCGAGATTCTTCCAATCCACTCCGACACGGCTTTCGTGAGCGTTGTCATGTGATCGGCCTCCGAAAAGCCGGAGATGGTCTTTCGCGGCTTGAGGTCGTGGTCGCCGTCCTCGAGCCAGAGGAATTCGATATTCTCCGATAGCCTGTAGCCCGTCACCTCGTCGCGGCTGCCGAACTGGTCGCGCGTTCCCTGTACGATCAGCGCAGGCGTTTTCAGGTCGACGAGATGGGCGGTGCGCAGTTGGTCGGGTTTGGCGGGTGGATGAAAAGGATAACCCAGGCACAGCAACCCGGCGATGCTGCCGGACGCGTGGAGATCGTCGGCGACCATGCTCGCCACGCGCCCGCCCATCGATTTTCCGCCGATGACAAGCGACCCCTCCGCGGCAAGCGCATCTATCGCAGCCAGATATTCCCCGCGCAGCGTATCCGCACGCGGCGGCGGTTTCCGACCTTCCCCCGTTCGCCGGCTTGCCATGTAGCCGAATTCGAAGCGGGCGACGCGCGATCCCGACGCCGCCAGCGCCTGCGCGCTTTTCGTCATGGAAGCGGAGTCCATCGGAGCACCCGCGCCATGGGCAAGCAGTATCGTATGACTGGCCGTGTCGGAACCGTCGAATAGGAACATGGTCACCAGCTGACGCTCATCCTCGATCGCAAATCGTCCGTCGATTTGTAGCATCGCGGCTTCAACGGAGGAACCGAGCCCGTCGAACGATGCATGTCCGTGTCTTCATGCCCGACATCGGCCGCCCGCGTCGAAGTCGAGCCAACCCCCGTTTCGATGTTGCGAGAATACACACTATGTGACTGCGGGTATCTTTCTAACCCCAATTGTTTCGGTTTAGAGCATCCTGGCCGTTCATGGCAGATTATCTACGAGGATACTAATGAAAGCTTCATTTCTTGCGCTGACCATTGCCCTGATTGCTTCCCCCGCTCTTGCTTGCACCGCCGAGGATGCGCAGTCGAAAGCGACGGAGCTCTCCACGAAAATGCAGGAACTGGCGACGAAGGATCCCCAGAAGGCCGCGGAACTCGCTCAGAAGCTCTCCGCAGCCCAAACGCAGGCGGTCTCCGACCTCGAAGGTGCCTGCAAGCTCTATGACGACATGCTCGCGGAACTGAAATAAGCGCAGCTCGGAACGTTCGCGAAGCTCGGCCGGCGCCACCGCGCCGGCCTTTCGACGTCGGCAAGCCGCCATCCAAGCCTTTGTCCGACCCCAATTGCCATTCCCGGCATTTGAAAATCCTGATCTGAAGGAAGCATTAACCAATCGGTTCCTATTCCTCGGGAAACGGCTCGCCGACGATTCTCGAGTATCGAATCCATGCAACTTCCCCGATCGAACCTCTCCTTCCCAATTACGAGCGCCGAGGATCGGACAGACCGACCCGGCGGCGCTGCGGCGAACATGCGGTCACAGCCTGGTTCCGTTCCGGTGCGCCAACCTCAAAAGGGCCAACCCACGACCGCCGTGCACAGCACCGAGACAAGTGCAACGGATGCCGACCTCTTCGCCAGGCCCCAAGCAAACGCGATGGGGAATGCCGCCGGTGCAAGTACCGGTTTGAAAACCGGTCGGCACGATCGCCCCGGACACCCCAAATACCAGGATTATTTTTTCCTTGCGCCCAATGTGCGTTTCACCCGCACGCCGGAAAGCGATCTCGAAAAGCGCCGCTCGCCGCAGGAAGGCGAAGACAATGTCGAGGGCGACGCAATCCGAGCCGGCCAGGCTTCATCGCGGCCGGTGCCCGTGAATACGGGACCGGTAGCCACATCTCTCGCGCCTTCCAGTGTCCCCGCGCCGCCGACGAGGATTTCCGCGAGCCGCCATCCCGGTGGAAAAATCGTCGCTGCACCGCTCGGCGCCATCCCCGTTTCATCCCCGGCGCCGCTCGCGCCGGCACGTCTGCCGGCTGTTCCGGAAACGGCGGATTTCAACGAACTCGAGGCGGAGCTCAAGGCGGTTCTGTCGACTGACGATGCCGTGCGCATGTCTACGCCATACGAAAGCAGACAGCACGACGACACCGTGCATTGGCCCTATCTGTCGGACCATGCCTTCTTCGAGCTTGCATCGCCCGACGACATTCCCCCGATCACGGTGGAAAGTCCGGCTCCGATCGCCTCGACCCGAATACCGGCAGTGCCGCATGTCGCCGCAAGGGTTCGAGTTTTCCCCGTTCCCGTCGTCCCGGAAGAAATCACGTCGCTGTTCCGGGTGATCGAATGTCATGGCGGCATCGAGCCCTCCACCGACCCGCTGGCTGATGCGCAGGCCGCCGTTGCAGCCGATCCGCGCGCGCCAGCGAGCCCGCCGCTCGAAACGACCCCCGCAGCAATTACGAGGAAGATAGAAGTCGGGCCGCAGCGCACGGAAGCCGCCGCGCCGCTCACGGCAATGCGGTCGTCCTCGCCGCAGCTTTCCGTCGGCGTTGCCGCGCGACCTGCCGATTCCGGCGACTATGAGTTCCCGTCGCAGGAGCTCCTGCAGGAGCCGCCGCAGGGCCAGGGCTACTACATGACGCAGGAGCAGCTCGAGCAGAACGCCGACCTCCTGGAAAGCGTGCTCGAGGATTTTGGCGTACGCGGCGAGATCATTCATGTTCGGCCGGGGCCCGTGGTCACGCTCTACGAATTCGAGCCGGCGCCGGGCGTGAAATCTTCCCGCGTGATCGGCCTCGCGGACGACATCGCGCGCTCCATGTCGGCAGTTTCGGCGCGCGTCGCCGTCGTGCCCGGCCGCAACGTGATCGGCATCGAACTGCCCAACGAGACGCGCGAAACCGTCTATTTCCGCGAGCTGATCGAATCCGGCGGCTTCCGCGAGACGAGCTGTAAGCTGGCGCTCTGCCTTGGCAAGACCATCGGCGGCGAGCCGGTCATCGCCGAGCTGGCCAAAATGCCTCACCTGCTCGTCGCCGGCACGACCGGCTCGGGCAAGTCGGTGGCGATCAACACGATGATCCTGTCGATCCTCTACCGGCTGAAGCCGGAGGAATGCAGGCTCATCATGGTCGATCCGAAGATGCTGGAGCTTTCCGTCTATGACGGCATCCCGCACCTGCTGACCCCCGTCGTCACCGATCCCAAGAAGGCGGTGACGGCGCTGAAATGGGCGGTGCGCGAAATGGAGGACCGCTATCGCAAGATGGCGCGCCTCGGCGTACGCAACATCGACGGCTACAACCAGCGTGCCGCCGCCGCCCGGGACAAGGGCGAGACCGTGGTGATGCAGGTGCAGACCGGCTTCGAGAAGGGCACCGGCGAGCCGCTCTTCGAGGAGCAGGAGATCGACCTCGCGCCGATGCCCTACATCGTCGTCATCGTCGACGAGATGGCCGACCTGATGATGGTCGCCGGCAAGGAGATCGAGGGTGCGATCCAACGCCTTGCGCAGATGGCGCGGGCAGCCGGCATCCATCTGATCATGGCGACGCAGCGCCCTTCGGTCGATGTGATCACCGGTACGATCAAGGCAAACTTCCCGACACGCATCTCCTTCCAGGTGACCTCCAAGATCGACAGCCGAACGATCCTTGGCGAGCAGGGTGCCGAGCAACTGCTCGGACAGGGCGACATGCTCTACATGGCCGGCGGCGGGCGTATCGCCCGTGTGCATGGCCCCTTCGTGTCCGACGAGGAGGTCGAGCAGGTGGTGGCACACCTGAAGGCGCAGGGCCGCCCCGAATATCTCGAAACCGTCACGGCCGATGGCGAGGACGAGGAGGCCGAGGCCGACCAGGGCGCCGTCTTCGACAAGGGAGCGATCGCGAGCGAGGACGGCGACGATATCTACGATCAGGCGGTCAAAGTGGTGCTGCGCGACAAGAAGTGCTCGACCTCCTACATCCAGCGGCGCCTCGGCGTCGGCTACAACCGTGCCGCCTCGCTGGTCGAGCGCATGGAGAAGGAGGGGTTGGTCGGCGCGCCCAACCATGTCGGCAAGCGCGAAATCATGGCCGGCCGCCCGGACAAAGCCATGGATTGATCGCGTGCGACTGGACGGCCCCGCCTAGAACCTCACCGCCAGGTTCGCCTTGAAGCCGTGGTCCCGCGCGCCCTCGGCGATCTGACCCGCATAGGAAAGACCGAGCGTGGCGGCCGGCGCGATGGCGAGGTCCAGGCCCGCCTCGATCGCGAGCGTGTCCCGGGCGATCGGCAGGCCCTCGATCTCGAAGGACGAACCTCCCGCAAAGGCGAAGCTCGATGTCGGCACCGTGTCACCGAAGGCGTGACGCCAGCCGAGCGTGCCGCGCGCGGTGACGCCGAGGCTTCCAACGTCGAAATCGGTGGCGGCATGGAGGCCGAGCGTGGTGAAGGTGACGGCGGTGGTCGAGGCAGCGGCGCTCATGGCCGTGTTGCTTCCCGATTCCGTGAAGCCGTCCGCCCGCACATTTGCATGGGCAAGGCCGATGAAAGGCTCGAGGCGCAGGTTTCCGGCGGAGATGCGGTAGCCCGCCTCGCCGAAGATCTGCGCGGTTCCGGCATCGTAATCGGCTATCCCGGCGCTGCTGAACTCGTAGCGGTAGCCGAAGAAACTCCGGTCGCGGCGGGTCTCGACATTGTGCCACGTATAGGCCGCGCCGCCGCGAAGCGCGAGCGCGCCCCATTCACCGCCGCCGTAAAGGCCGAGATGGATGTTTTTCGCCGAGCCGGAGGCGGCCGCCGCGCGGCTGTCGAAGGTGGTGTGGCTGTAGCCCCCGAAAGCACCGAGGCGCCAGAAGTCGCCGATAGCCGCGTCGCCGCCGAGGAGCACGCCGCCGGTCGAATGGTCGAGTCCGGCGGCTTCCGTCGTGCCGTCGCGCCTGCCCCAAGTGCCGAGGGCCTGGCTCCAGACCGTGAAGCGGTCGGTCGTCGCGGGCGCAGGCTCCAGGCCGCCGGGGCCATAGGCCATCACGGGCAAAGCGGGCGCGGCGGCGTCCGCGAAGGCGGAACGCAGGCGCGAGGAAACGGCGCTATCGATAAGGCTGCTTTGCGTGGCGAGAAGCCCGGACAACGACGGATGGACCTCGCCGTTAAGCTGGCTGAAGGTGAAGGACGCCTCCTCCGGGCTCAGCGTCAGAATGATGTCGTGGAGCAGGTTGCCGACACCCAGGCTCTCGACCCCGCCCGCGACCGCCGCGCCGTTGCGGTTGGCGGCGACATCGGCGAAAGCAACGCCGTTGCGCGCAACATCGAGATAGACGTTGGTCGGGTCGTAGGCGAGGCCGAAATCGAGGAAGGCATAGCAGTTGCAGACTTCGTCGAAGCGTCCGGTGACGCCGTTGTCAGCGGTCAGGATCGTGTGGCGCGCGTCGCCGCTGTAGCCGCCCGGATCGAATATCACATCGACCGTGCCGCCTTCGATCGCGGCGGTTCCGGTAACGTCGAGACGGCTGGTGCCGTCCGGAGCACCGAGCTCCACGACCATCCATGAATCCTCGCGCTGGCGATAGTCGCCGTCGATGGTCAGCGTGCCGCCGTCGCGGCTCCAGCCGGCGTAGACCGCGCCGCGATTGTCCACGTCGCCGAAGACCGTACCGATGCCCGCGAGCGTGCCTTCCTGTTCCACGAAGGTGTCGGAGGCGATGCTGCCGCCGATGGCGAGAACGCCGCCATCGATGCGGGTATCGCCGAGATAGGTGCTGTTGCCCCAGAGGGAAAGTGAGCCGTCACCGGACTTGATCAGCCCGCCGTCGCCGGTGATGTCATTGTTCCAGACACTCTGTCCGCTTTCGATAACGGCATGGAAATCGCCCCAGTCGAACCTGCCGGGACCGCCGACCGCGCAGCCCGCACAGACAAAGCCGTAACCGTAGACATCGTCCACGCCGGGATCACCGATATCGATTGCGGTGCCCAGCAAGACCTGACGAACCTGTTCGGGAGTCATATAGGGAAACATCTGCGCAACCAGCGCAGCAGCGCCGGCGACATGCGGTCCCGCAAGCGAGGTGCCCGACGGGCTCCAATAGCCGCCACCGGATTGAGCTGAGTAGACGTAGTTCGACGGTGCTGCGAGGCACCAGTTTTTCGCGACGCCGCATTGGTTGGCATATGGATCGTTATAACCGGTGACGGCTATCCATCCCTGTTCCAGCTCCGGCAAGAGATAGGGCAATCCAGATTCCAGGTTGGCGTCGGTGCGGCCGCCATTGTGCGTTGGAACAATGAGAATGCTGCCCGTCCCGACGGCGTGGCGGAAGGCATCCAGCCACACGGGGTCGAGATCATCCGGATCTACTTCGGGGGCGGTCAGCTCCACATAGCCCCATTCGAGGAGAATGAAAGGCACCCCCTGGTCCGCGAGCCAGGTTATTCCTGTGGGAATGAGATCCGTATCACGCTCACCATGTTTGTTTCGAAGCGGCGCGACGAACAGGCTGGCTCCCGGTGCGACACCATGCATGCCCTGGTCGTCCCGCTTGCCAATAATAACCGCCGCGACTGCGGTACCATGCCCGTTAACGTCACTTGACCAATCGGTATCGGCCCAGTTCACTCCCTGAATATCCTGGCCGGCAAATTCGGGATGGTCCATGTCGATTCCGCTATCGACCAGCCCGATTTTCACTCCGCTCCCGTCCACCCCCCTGGCATACGCCTGATCGGCATAGGTGTAGTCGAGTCCATACTGCGCCATGAATTCCGGCGTTCGCCATGTCACTGGATCGGTCGGGTCACCGGTCGTCTGCGCATGAGCGATACCGACGAACAAGCCTGCGACGGCCGTCGAGGCCAACAGCCCGCCAAGGCGGGTGCCGCGGTTTTCGCTTTTCATGTGGTCTGCCCTCGTCCTGATAGTGCCGTCGCGCGTGTTGGTTGCATGAAGGATAGAAAGGGAGCCGTCCCGCCTAAATACGGCAGATGCCGTATTTCCGCCCGCGCTACACATGCTGCTGTGCCAGAACGAGGCCGAGCCCGACGAGGATCGAGCCGCAGGCTTTCGGGACGATCCATCCGGCCCCGCCCTGAGCGAAGCGCGCCAGCGTCATCGAGGCGAGGCCCACTGCCGTGAGGTCGGCCATGGAGAAAACGAGATTGACCACGATGCCGAGGATCAGGAATTGCAGCCCGATCGGGATCGCCGACGAGGCATCCACGAACTGCGGCAGGAAGGTCAGGAAGAACAGCGCCGTCTTGGGGTTGAGCACCTCGACGACGATGCTGTCGCGGAACGTGTTCGGCACCGGCTGGCTATCGTCGTCATTCTTGCGGTTCCAGCCGAAGAACATGGCAAGGCCGAGCGAAACCAGATAGGCCGCGCCGGCGAACCTGATCGCCGAAAAGACAACCGGCGCATGCTCCATCAGCGAGGCGAGCCCAACCGCGGCGGCGGCTATGTGCACATAGCAGCCGAGATGAACGCCGAGCGCCGCCATGATGCCCGCCTGACGGCCGTGCGCCACCGTCTGCGCGGTCATGTAAAGTATGGCGGGACCAGGCACGCAGGCGAAGGCAAGCGTCGCGAGGACGAACGGAACCCACAGTTCCAGCGAAGGCATGGCGGTTCCTCCCATGAGATCCGGCAGCCGCCGAGAGGCGGCTTCCAGCGGAACCGATGACGCGACCGGTCACCGGTGGCGGGGAGGGATAGGCCCGGTTTCGCGATGAAGACATACGGCAGATGCCGTATTTCGATCGACTTCGGCACCGGCTAATTTTGCGGTGGTTAAGGAGAAGTTAGCGTGCTGACGCCGGTGGGCGATACGCGTTAGCCCGCCGGCAGTCCCAGGCGGACGGCATAGGCCGTGAGCTCGGCCGCACTGTGGAGGTTCAGCTTGCGCATCAGGTTTTCTCGATGCTTGCGCGCCGTCAGCGGACTGATGCCCAACCGTTCGGCGACGTCGCGCGCCGTCAGGCCCTGGGCGACCAGCAGCAGGATCTGTCGCTCACGCCGCGTCAACGGGATCGGCGAGACGATTTGCGCCTCGTCCGGGAATTGGGCATGACGCGTGGGCTGGTCGATCGCGAAGCGGATGGACCGGGCGAGATAAATCTCGCCCTTCCGAACGGCCTCAATGGCGTCCGCGAGTTCGGTCGGATCACCGTCCTTCGTCAGATAGGCGTCAACGCCGGCATCGAGCGCGGCACGCACCGTTCTCGGCTCGATATTCGCCGTCAGGACGATGATCTTCAACCGAGACGCCAGCGCGCGAATGTCGGAGATGAATTGAATGCCTGCGACGCCCGGCATGCCGAGATCAAGTATCAGCAGATCGGCCCGGCTGCCTTTCACGAGCCTGAGCAGCGTCTCGCCGTCCGCCGCCTCGGCGACGGCCGATACACCTTCCATCGCCGAGATCAGAAGCTTCAGCCCCTCGCGGACGATGGCGTGGTCATCCGCGAGAATCGCGGTCAGCGGGCGGTGCATTCGGTCATCTTCCTTCAAGCGGCGGCATATGGCGTTTGATCGTCAATTTATGAAAAACAGGTTGCACCGGAGAGAAGTGCTTCTTACGCCTGGCCCGGGAAAGCATGGGGGGGACACGATGCAGGAAGACAAGATAAAAGAGGCCCTCGTCGAGCTTCTCTACCGCAATTCCTATGGCGTCGTCGCCTCCAATGTGGGTGTTTCGCTTGCCGCAGTTTTTGTGCTCAGGGATGCCGCGCCCGCCGGTTGGCTGGGCGCTTGGGTCGCGGCGCTGTATCTGCTCATTCTCGCGCGTGTTCTCGTTGCCCGCCGCTTCTTCCACCGACGGAGGGAATCAGGTCCGCTTACGGGGTGGGCGTGGCTGGCAGCCGGTTTCTCCTGGGTGTCGGGCCTCCTGTGGGGAATCCTCGGCTGGATCGGTTTCCTGCCCGAGGAACCGTTCCTGCTTTCCTTCACGATCGTCGCCCTGACCGGGCTCATCTGCGGCACCGTGCCCTCGCTCTCCGCCTTCCCGCCGGCGCTCGTCGGTTCGATCCTCGCGACGATCGCGCCGGTGGCGCTTCGCATGATCGAGATGCCCGGCGAGATCTCATACGCCTATCTCTTCCTGCTCGCCTGTCTCGTGACCATCAATTTCTATTATTGCCGCGTCACCTATCGCATGCTGCGCGAGACGGTGCGGCTGCGGCTCGAAAATGTCGAACTGATCAGCGATCTCGAGGAGGAACGTGATCGCGCGCAGGCGGCCGACCGCGCCAAGACGCGTTTTCTCGCAGCCGCCAGTCACGACCTGCGTCAACCGATTCATGCACTGAGCCTCCTGGTCTCGGCCCTTGCCATGCTGGCTAGGCGCGGCGACGTTCCTTCGAGCGAGGCAAGCGATCTGGCCGGCAAGGCGAAGTCCATCGTCGGCAATCTCAGCGGCCTGCTGAATGCCTTGCTCGACATCTCGAAGCTCGACGCCGGCGTCGTCACGGTCGCACGGCAGAGCGTGGATCTGCGCGAACTGCTTCGCAATCTCCGCAGCGAATTCGCGGCCTCGGCTATGAAGAAGGGTCTCGAATGGAGGGTGGTCGAATGCGACCTACGCGTCGACACCGACCCGATGATGCTGAAGCGCATCCTCGACAATCTCCTGACCAATGCCTTCCGCTACACCCAAAGCGGCCGCGTGCTGTTGGGCTGCCGTCGACGCGGCGCCTCGGTCGAGATTCAGATATGGGACACAGGTCCCGGCATCCCGCACGACAAGCACGCGGCTATATTCGAGGAATTCGTGCAGTTGCAGAACCCGTCGCGCGACCGCGCGCAGGGCCTGGGGCTCGGTCTCGCCATCGTGCGCCGCACCGCCGAACTGCTCCGGCACAAACTGAAGCTCAATTCCGTCCCGGGGCACGGCTCGATGTTCTCCATCACGGTTCCGGTGCTTCGCAAGGCGCCGGCGCCGGCGCCCGTTGTTTTGGGACCGGGCAGCGCCGAGCCGCTCGGCATCATGGTGATCGAGGACGAGCAGGACATTCTCGATGCAGTCGTCCGGCTGCTCACGCTCGACGGCCATCGCGTTTATGCCGGCGGTTCCGTCGCCGAGACCATGCGGGTCCGTTCCACCGCCGAGCGGACCGGCGAGGCGAGCATCGATCTCATCATCGCCGACTATCGCCTCAGGCATGGTGCCACAGGCCTGGAGGCGATCGAGGCGTTGCGCGCGCATCTCGGCTATGCGGTCCCGGCCATCGTCGTCACCGGCGACACATCACCTTCGCGCCTCAAGGAGGTTTCGGCCGGCAAATGCCTCCTCCTGCACAAACCGGTCAGCGGGGAACAGCTTCAGGACGCTATCAATCAGGCGGTCGCTGACGGACGCTCTCGCCGCGCTTCCAGAAGCTGACCGCGGGCATTGGCGGATCGGCGCCGCAGCCGCGGCAATGGCTCTATGCGACCCCTCCTCCGTCGAGGATCTCACGGAATCTGAGCGCGAAATCCCTGGAAGCGGCGAGCTTTGGGTGCAACTCGTCGTTCCACCTGCCATTGCAGATGCCTCGCAGGTCGACCAGGGTCACGTTCCTTTTCCGCCTCTGGACGGTGTCGAGCATCGAGTGGAACCGATCGACGAGATGCTTCAGGATGGCCGCGATCAACTGCTTGTCGGTCCGCAGGTCATAGCCCCTCGACTGGAAGGGACGGCCGATCCAGACGCCGTCGCCGCGCGGGATCGGGTAATCGTAGCCGTGGACCAGCATCCGCGTTCGGCCCGACGATTTCGCCCGCACGTCGTCCGCGATCTCCATGTAGCCGTCGCGCAGCCTGTCAAGTGTCTGCTTCAGGAGCGTAGTGAAAAGATATTTCTTCGGGTCGGTCGATCCCCCTCCATCGGCTTTCCAGCGCAGGAGCTCGACAAGTGCGCCGCCGCCCAGCACATCGTTGCCGCCACCGGAGAAGATGAAGAAGTCGAAAATGCCGGACTGGATGGGCTGGCGATAATCCTTCTCGGCGAGCATCTGCTGGAAGGTATCGCCGGGATAGGCGACATCGGTCGTCCGATACCGCTCCTGCAGCACGTCGAAGAAGGTTCTGTGATGCCCCAGCGCCGCCGAGAGCGGCCAGAGGATGTTGATCCACGAATCTCCGTCCGCGCACAGTTTCGAACCGGCGGCGCTGCGTAGCGTCCGCCGCCTGAACGCACCGCGATCCTCTTGCAGATACCGTTCCATCATCTCCCGCCGCGGGACCAGCCGCCCTTTTTCGTCGTAGACGTCGTAGACGAGGCAAACGGACGGGTTCTTCTCCAGCCGGACGGACACCGGCTGCGAGCTACGCGGGACTTTCGCTTTCCTGGCGATTTCCTGCATTGCTTCCTCCCCTCATCGGAAGGGGAAGAATATATAGGATTTCACCGTCGCTTGGTATTTGAATCCGGCGTGCTGGGCGGCCGGCGGAGCTGGAAGCGTCGAACGAGCTATGCCGGCTTTTCGGCCGAGATCGCGTAACGGTGCTGGACACCGCGGGCGAGCCCCTTCAGCAGGTTCCAGTGTTTCGCCTGGGCGCGATGGATGGCGCGCAGGTCGGTATCGACGGCGACCCGCTCGAACCCCGTTTCCCGAAGCATGGCGGCGACGGCCTCGGCTCGCGCCCCGTCGGAAAAATAGACCCTTGAAACGATGCTCTTGTGCGTTTCCATGAGTTCCGCCGGAGCATGCAACGGGTCCGGCTTCAGCAGCCCGAGCCGCTGCAGCCTGTCGGCAAGACGCTTCAACAGTCTTTCGGCAAGGCCGACATTCACGAAGTCGCCGTCGATGATCAGCAGTCGCCCGCCCGGCTTCAGGACACGCAGCCATTCGGCGAAGGCCGCTTTCGGATCGACGAGGGTCCAGACCAAATGGCGGTTCACGATCACGTCATAAGCGTTGTCGTTCTCCATGGTGTTTTCGGCGTCTCCGAGGCGGAAGCTGATCAACCGTTCCCGCTGCCGCGCTTTTGCCTTCGCACGCTCCAGCATCGGCTCCGCCCAGTCGAGACCGGTCACGCGATAGCCGAGATCGTCCATCAGGTGGGAAAAGACACCGGTTCCGCTGGCGAGATCGAGAGCGTCCCTGCCCTGCCCCTCGCCGAGATGCTTCAGCACCAGCCGCCGCCACGCCTCCCGCTCCGTTTCCGAAAAAATCTCATGGCCTGGCGAGAGGTCGAAGGTTGCCGCGCGCGCCGACCAGTAGGTCTTGATCTCGTCGCGCAGACCGTAGTTTTTCCCGTTTTCATTGATATCGACCATCGCATCCAACCTTGGCGCTCGTCACCTTCGAACCGCTCTAAAAGATAAAACTTGACTGCGCCATTCACAAAATAATAGAGCGCCCGCAGTTCCCATCGGAGAAAATCACGATGCGCTTTACCGGCAGATCAACCGTCCTTGCAATGGCCCTCGTCGTGTCGACGGCATGGCCCACCCTGGCCGACGAAATCACCGTAACGGACGTGACCGGGCGCGAGGTCCAGGTCGACGCGCCGGTAAAGCACATGATCCTCGGCGAAGGCCGGCAGATCTACTTCCTGGCCGCCCTCGACAAGGAAGCACCTTTTCAACACGTGGTCGGCTGGCGCGACGATCTGGCAAAGGCGGACCCTGAATCCTACGAGGCCTACCTCGCCAAATATCCGGACATCGCCAAGCTGCCCACTTTCGGCGGCATGAAGGAAGGCACCTTCGACATCGAGCAGGCCGTCGCGCTCAAGCCCGACGTCATCCTGATGAACATCGACGCCAAGACGGCAACGGAGGAATCCGGCTACATCGAGAAGCTCGCCAAGGTCGGTATTCCGCTCGTTTATGTCGACTTCCGCGAAAAGCCGATGGAGAACACCGAACCGAGCATGCGCATCATGGGCAAGCTGATGGGCAAGGAGGGCGTGGCCGAGGAATTCATCAAATTCCGCGCCGACGCCATCAAGCGCGTCACCGACGTTCTCGAAAAGGAGAACCCGAAGAAACCGCTCGTCTTCGTCGAGCGGGCGGGCGGATACTCGGACGATTGCTGCATGTCCTTCGGCAACGAGAATTTCGGCAAGATGGCCGAGATCGCCGGCGGCATCAACATGGCCAAGGACATCATTCCGGGCACTTTCGGCACGGTGAATCCCGAGCAGGTCATCGCGTCCAACCCGGATCAGATCATCATCACCGGCGGCAATTGGGATGGTTACGTGCCGGGAGGAGACTGGGTGGGCGTCGGCTACGGTGCCGACCTGAAGGAAGCCCGCCGCAAGCTGGAGAACCTGACCAAGCGACCGGCCTTCACCGGTGTGAAGGCCGTGGAGGACGGCAACGTCCACGCCATCTGGCACCAGTTCTACAACAATCCCTATCAGTTCGTCGCAATCCAGGAGATCGCCAAATGGCTGCATCCGGAACTGTTCGAGGATCTCGATCCGGAGGCGACCTTCAAGGAACTGCACGCCCGCTTCCTGCCGCTCGAATACAAGCCGGGATACTTCGTCTCGCTCAGGGACGAATGAGGCATGGCCAGCGAGGCTATTCCTGCGGAGGTGACGGGGCGCGATCAGTATCGCGCCCTTGCCTTTAGACGCATCGTCATTCTTGCCCTGCTTACCATAGCGCTCGCGGCCAGCGTCGCCGTCGACATGGCGCTCGGACCCGCCAACTACCGGTTGAGCGAGGTTCTTTCCGCGCTGTTGGACCCGGCTACCGCCGGCAACCAACTCAGGGTCGTCATCTGGGACATCCGCATGCCGATCGCGCTGATGGCCGTGACGGTGGGTGCCTCGCTCTCGGTGGCCGGCGCGCAGATGCAGACCATCCTGTCGAACCCGCTCGCCAGTCCCTTCACGCTCGGCATTTCCGCCGCGGCGAGCTTCGGCGCCGCGCTCGCGCTCGTCGCGGGCGTAGCGATCCTGCCCGGCGCGGTGCAGTACATGGTTCCGCTCAACGCCTTTCTGATGGCGATGGCGGCGGCAATGTTCATCCACTTCGCCTCCACGATGCGCGGCGTCAGCGTCGAGACCATCGTGCTGCTCGGCATCGCGCTGGTCTTCACCTTCAACGCCGCGCTCTCGCTGCTCCAATACCTTGCCTCCGAACAGGCGCTTGCCGCGGTCGTATTCTGGACCATGGGTAGCCTGACCAAAGCGACCTGGCCGAAAGTTTGGTTCACCGGCGCGATCCTGATCGCCGTCGTACCGCTGTTCATGCGCAATGCCTGGGCGCTGACGGCGCTGCGCCTCGGCGACGACAAGGCTGCCAGCATGGGCGTCAACGTCCGCCGGCTGCGGCTCGAAACCATGATGCTCGTTTCTCTGCTGGCCGCCATCCCCGTTTCCTTCGTCGGTACGATCGGCTTCGTCGGCCTCGTCGGTCCGCACATCGCCCGCATGCTGGTCGGCGAGGACCAGCGCTTCTTCCTGCCGGGCTCCGTCATCTGCGGCGCGCTTCTGCTTTCGACGACGTCGGTCGTCAGCAAGATGCTGATCCCCGGCGCCGTCCTGCCGATCGGCGTCATCACCGCGCTCGTCGGCGTGCCGTTCTTCTTCATCCTGATCTTCAGCAACAGGAGACGGGCATGGTAGGGCTCGCCCTCAAGGACGTCGGCGCCAAATACGGACGCAGGACCGTCCTCGCCGATGTCAGCATGGATACGCTGGAGAGCGGCAGCGTCACCGCCGTGATCGGCCCGAACGCCGCGGGAAAGTCGACGCTCTTCAAGCGCATCGCCGATCTGATCTCCGGCCCCGGCCTCGTCACCTTGTCGCAGACCGAGCATGGTTCGCGCACCATCTGCTACATGCCGCAGGACACCGGCGCAAACGCGGTGCTGACGGTCTATGAATCGGTCCTCCTCTCGGCCAAGCAGGGCGGCGGCTGGAAGGTCCATGACGGCGAACTGGCCGAGATCGACGATATCCTCAAAGCGCTGCGCATCGAGGATCTTGCCTTCCGCGGCCTCGGCGAACTTTCCGGCGGACAACGCCAGCTCGTCTCGCTGGCCCAGGCGCTCGTGCGAAAGCCGGAAGTGCTCCTGATGGACGAGCCGACCTCCGCGCTCGACCTGCACCGGCAGGTCGAGGTTCTCGATTTCGTGTCCAGCCTCGCGCGCCGAAGGGGCATGATCGTTCTGATCGCGCTTCACGATCTCAACCATGCGCTCCGCTATTGCGAGAACACCATCGTCATTGCCGAGGGCGCGATGGCCGCGAGCGGCCCGAGCGACGAGGTAATCACGCCCGAAATGCTGCGCGACATCTACAAGGTCACCGCCCGCATCGAGACCTGCTCGAAAGGGCAGCCCTTCATCCTCGTCGACGGAACTGCCTGATCCTCGGCTCCGCTTGATGAACGAAACCCGCCGGCGCTACCGGCGGGTTCTAGCTTGAACGCCGCACCGCTACTCCATTTCAGAAGAGGAACGGCGCCCGGGTCAGTTCGGAGAGAATTTCGGGCCCATCCTTGCGCAGGATGACGATCTCCTCGAGCCGCATGCCGAACTTGCCGGGAAGATAGATCCCTGGCTCGATGGAGAACACCATGCCTTCCTCCAACACCGTCTCTTCGGTGGCTGTGATGTAGGGTGGCTCGTGCGTATCGAGGCCGAGCCCATGGCCGGTGCGGTGGACGAAATGGTCGCCATAACCCGCAGCCGCGATCACGTCGCGAGCGGCTTTGTCGACCGCGCTGGCGGGAGCGCCGGGTCGGGCGGCCGCCAGCGCGGCATCGACCGCCGCCTCGACGATGCCATGGATCCTCTGGAACGCGGTGCCGGGCCCACCGCTATGAGCGACACGCGTCATGTCGCTCGAATAGTCCTGGAAGCGACCGCCGATGTCGAGCAGCACCGCCTCGCCGGCTTTCAGCGCCGTGCCGCCGGTGTGGTGATGCGGGAAGGCTCCATTGGCGCCGAAACAGACGCTGGTGAACAAAGGCGCGGCCCCTTGCGACTTGAAGGCGTCTCTGATCGCCTCCGCCACTTCGAGCTCGGTGACGCCTGGCCGCAGCGCCTCGAAACCGGCCTGCATGGCACGATCATTGATGATGGCGCCGGCCTTGAGCACGCGATACTCGTCCTGGTCCTTCCGGGCACGCAGGAAGGAAACGGTCTCTCCGGTGAAGCTGCGCCGCGCGCCCGGCAGCGCGTCGAGCAGGAGAAGCGCGAAGTCGGCGCGCATGGTCTCGTCGAGAACGACGCCGACATTGCTTCGGTCGATCGCGCAGGCCTTCAGCAGCTCGTCGAGCGCTGCCTGCGGCCCTTCCGCGTCGGACCACGCGAACATCGGCAGATCGGTGTGCTTGCGTGAGCTGTCGACGTTCAGCGCCGGCATCAGGAACCCGGCATAGCCCTGCGTGACCAGGAGCATGACGGGCCGCTCGTCTCCGTGCGGAGAAAGCCCGGCCAGCCAGACCATCTGGCTCGAAGGTCCGATGGCGACGAGGTCAGTGCCCGTCACTTTCATACGGGCACGCAGTCCTGCGATACGGTCGGAATAGGAAACAGGCATGGCAAACCTCGAAGGCAGGAATCAAAACGAAGGAGCCGCCCGTCGGGGCGGCTCCAAGGTGCTTTTTGACAATCAGTCCTTCGTCACCAGACGATAGTAGACAAAGTCGGACGTCGCGCCATTGACGTAGCCGTCGACATTCTCGGCCATCGCGACCTGATAGGTCGCCTGGAACATGATGACGATCGGCGAATTCTCCTGCACCTTTTTCTGGAGATCGAGATAGGTCTCGTTGCGCTTCTCCGGGTCTGCCTCGGCGAGCGCGGCCATCGTCTCCTTATTCATCTCGTCCGGCACCGCCCATGCATTGCGCCAGGTGGTGGTCGCGGCGTAGGAGCCGTCGCTGTTGTCGGAATTATAGGCGAAGGCCTTGGCGTTCGAATGCGGGTCCATGAAGTCGGGACCCCAGTAGAGCAGCATCGCCTGGTGGCTGCGCTCGCGGTACTTGGTGATCACCTGGGCGGCGGTGCCGGGCAGGATCTCGAAATTGATCCCGGCATCGGCGAAGGTCGCCTGCAGCGACTGGGCCATGTCCGTGAACGGAGTGGAATTGATCACGTCGAGCGTGACGGTGATCGGTGTCTCGACGCCCGCCTCGCTGAGGATTTCCTTGGCCTTTTCCGGATCGTAGGAGAAGGGCGTATCCGTCAGCGCACCCGGGAAGCCCTTCGGCCAAAAGGCCTGATGGATTTCCATCTGGCCCTTGAGGAAGGTGTCGGTCATGCCTTTGTAGTCGACGAGATAGCGCGAGGCCTCCCACAGCGCCTCGGGCTGCAGCGCCTCGACCTTCTGGTTGAAGGACAGGAAGTGGACGGCCGCCTGCGGGAAGGTCTCGATCTTTATAGCGTCCCGCTTGATGCCGCCGATCTGGTCGGGCGTCAGATTGCGCGCGAGATCGACGTCTCCGGTTTCGAGCAGCAATTGCTGGGTAGCGGCTTCGGCGACATGACGGATGATCACCGAGGTGATCTCGGGCGCGCCCTTGAAATACTCGGCATTGGCTTCCAACCGAATGATCTCCGCCGGCCGATAGGCGGAGAGGCGGAACGGACCCGAGCCGGCCGAATTGGCGTTGAGCCAGGCGTTGCCCATGTCGCCGTTGGTCTCGTTCTCCATGGCCGTAACCTCGTCGACGATCGAGGCCGGGCGCGAGGCGAGAACGTTGAGCACGAAGGCGGACGAGAAGGCGCCTTCGTAGCGCACCGTCACCTTGTCGCCATCGGCGGTGACCATCTCCTCGATGTTCTCCGGGGTCCAGCCAAGCTGGGCCAGGATGAACGCCGGCGTGAGGTTGAGCGCGATCACGCGCTTGAAGGAGAAGACCACGTCTTCGGCGCGCACCGGATTGCCGGAATGGAAGGTCGCGCGCTCGCGCATGGTGAAGGTGATCGTCTTGTTGGCGTCGTCCGCTTCCCAGGCGCTCGCAAGGCCGGGTGCGAGCACGGTGGTATCCTCGGCGTCATATTGAACGAGGCGGTCATAGACGTTGGTGACGAGCTCGCCCGACGTGAACTCATAGGCCTGGGCGGGATCGATCGCGACGATGTCGTCGATGTTCTGGGCGACGACGAGCACACCGGCCGGGGTCGCGGCAAAACTCGAGACGGTTGCCGACGGCAGCACGAGCGCCGTCGCGAGCAAGGCAGCTCTAAAGAGCTTCATGAGTGTTTCTCCTTTGGTTTTACGGATGGGTTCGAAACGGCCCGCTTTCGCGCGGGCTTCTTTTGAGAGTCAGGCAGGACCTTTGAGGTCGCCACCGAACGGAACAGCACGAGCGATCCCGTCCACAAAAGCTTGGCGGACTCGTTCGTGTGATTCGACCAGGAGTGTGGCTGATTGCCGCGAAAATGCAGGCTGTCTCCGGCCGTCATCACCATTTCATGCCCGTCGAGCACCTGCGTGATCGCGCCTTCGAGGACAAATAGAATTTCCTCGCCTTCATGGCTGACGGTTTCCGACCTGTATCCCGGCGGCACGGTCATGATGAAGGAGGAAAGCATGTTGCCGGGAAATTCGGCGCTGAGCCGTTCATAGACGATCGACGAGCCGTCGATCGAGAAGCGCTTGCGCTCGTCGGAACGCGTGTGGGCATCCTCCGCGCTGGGCGCGGCGATGAAATAATCGACGCCGACGCCAAGCGCCCGGGCGATCTGCGCGAGCGTACCGAGCGACGGCGTCGCCTGATCGCGCTCCACTTGGCTGAGATAGCCCACGGATACCTCCGCGGCGCCGCCGAGTTCCTGCAGGGTCAGCCGCTGTTGCTTGCGGCGCGCGCGAATGAGCGCACCCACCTTGGGATGGCCTTCCTGCTCGGATCTGGCCGATCCGCCAACCGCCACGATATACCTCCATCAAAATTTTTTTGATATAAGCAAACTTTCTTGTATGTTCCAACAAAAATGTGTCGCAAAATACGCGGCCAAGATGCATGAACTCACCGATCTATTTGATTGATTTGCAAGGAGAATTACGCAGGTGTCGCTCGATACCCGGATTGGGCCGGAACCAACTTTATCCCCGCCTTCCGGCAGCGGAAGCCGGCGACTGAAGCGCGCGGTGAGCGCGGTTTTCTGGTTCTGCCTGACCCTCGCGCTGACCTTTCTCGGCCTGCTTGCGATCACCTTCTTCATCGGCCGTATCATTCCGATCGATCCCGTCCTGGCGGTCGTCGGGGATCGCGCATCGGCCCAGACTTACGAGGCGGCGCGCGTCGCCATGGGACTCGACCGGCCGCTGCCGGTGCAATTCCTCTCTTATGTCGGCGACATCCTCACCGGAAATTTCGGAACGTCCGTTTCGACCGGCCGGCCCGTGCTCTCCGATCTCGGCCGCGTGTTTCCCGCCACACTGGAGATGGCCACGCTCGGCATCATCATCGGCGTCGCTCTCGGCGTGCCGATGGGCGTCATCGCCGCCTCGCGGCAGGGAAGCTTCGTCGACCAGGGCATCCGGGTGCTCGGACTGCTCGGATATTCGGTGCCGGCCTTCTGGCTGGGCCTTGTCGGCCTCGCGCTCTTCTACGCACATCTGCGCTGGGTCGGCGGCCCGGGCCGGCTCGACATATTCTATGACGGGCTGGTGCCTTACGTGACCGGCATCATGCTGATCGACAGCCTGCTCGCCGGCGACTTCGACGTCTTCCGCAACGCGATCTGGCACCTGGTCCTGCCGGCCTCCGTGCTGGGCTTTTTCTCGCTCGCCTACATCGCGCGCATGACGCGATCCTTCATGCTCGACCAGTTGAGCCAGGAATTCGTCACCACTGCGCGCGTGAAGGGCGTGCCGGAGCGCGTCGTCATCTGGCGTCACGCCTTCTATCCGATCCGCATCCAGCTCATCACGGTGATCGCGCTTTCCTATGCCGGCCTGCTCGAAGGCTCCGTGATGATCGAGACGGTTTTCTCCTGGCCCGGCATCGGCAACTATCTCACCAGTGCGTTGCTCAATGCCGACATGAACGCGGTGCTCGGCGCCACGCTGGTCATCGGTGCCGTCTTCATCCTCATCAACAAGATTTCGGACGTACTCTACCGCGTCCTCGACCCGAGGGCCCGCTGATGGCTTCCGCGCGCAACTGGCTTCTGGCGGATTCGCCCTCGTCACGGCTGCAGGCCAATCTCGGCCGAACCTACCGCATATCAGCGGCGCTGCTGCGCAATCCGCTTACCGTGATCGGCGCCATCATCATCCTCGTCCTTGTCGTCACGGCCTTGTTCGCGCCGTGGATCGCGCCCTATTCCGCGACCGGCCAGAACCTTTCCAACCGGCTGCTGCCACCCGGCGCCGAACACTGGATGGGCACCGACGAACTCGGCCGCGACATCTTCTCGCGCGTGATCTACGGATCGCAGATCACGCTCACCATCGTGCTCCTGGTCGCCGTCATCGCCGCCCCGCTCGGACTTCTGATCGGCGCCGTCTCCGGCTATTTCGGCGGCTGGGTCGACCGCCTGCTGATGGGCGTCACCGACATCTTCCTGTCGCTGCCAAAGCTGATCCTAGCGCTCGCCTTCGTCGCCGCGCTGGGGCCTGGCATCAACAACGCCATCATCGCCATCGCGATCACCACCTGGCCGGCCTATGCGCGTATCGCGCGGGCCGAGACGCTGACCTTCCGCAATTCCGAATTCATCTCGGCCTTACAGCTTCAGGGCGCCTCGGCGGCGCGCGTCATCGTCCGCCACATCCTGCCGCTCTGCACCTCCTCCATGATCATTCGCGTGACGCTCGACATGGCCGGCATCATCCTGACGGCGGCGGGCCTCGGCTTCCTCGGGCTCGGCGCACAGCCGCCCCTGCCCGAGTGGGGGGCGATGATCTCGCGCGGACGCGCCTTCATTCTCGACCAGTGGTGGGTGGCGACGATGCCGGGTATCGCCATCATCGTCGTGAGCCTCGGCTTCTGCTTCCTCGGCGACGGGCTGCGCGACGTGCTCGACCCCAAGCAGGGAGACAAGTATTGAGCGCGCCGCTGCTGGAACTTGAAAACCTGCGGGTGTCGTTCCCGACCGCCCACGGCCGGGTCGAGGTGGTCAAGGGCATCTCCTTCACGCTCGGACGCGAGCGACTGGGCATCGTCGGCGAAAGCGGCTCGGGCAAGTCGATGACCGGACGCTCGATCCTGAAGCTCATCCGTTCGCCCGGCAAGGTCACCGCCGACCGGATGACGTTCGACGGCGTCGACCTGCTCGGCCAAAGCGAGAGGCAGATGCGTGCCATACGCGGCGCGCGCATCTCCATGGTGATGCAGGATCCGAAGTTCTCGCTCAATCCGGTGATGACCGTTGGCGACCAGATCGCCGAGGCGCTCAGGTTTCACGCCCGGCTTTCGAAAGGCGAAAGGAAGGCGCGCGTTCTGTCGATGCTCGAGGCGGTGCGCATCGACGACCCTGAACGGGTTTCCCGTCTCTACCCGCATGAAGTCTCCGGCGGCATGGGCCAACGCATCATGATCGCAATGATGCTGATCCCCGAGCCGGACCTGCTGATCGCCGACGAACCGACTTCGGCGCTCGACGTGTCGGTGCAGTCGCAGGTACTCGACATCATCGACGATCTCATCAGGACGAAGGGCATGGGGCTGATCTTCATCAGCCACGACCTCAACCTCGTCTCGCGCTATTGCGACCGGATATTGGTAATGAATTCGGGTCGGGTGGTCGAGGAGTGCGCGGCCAGCGAGCTTGCCGATGCGTCCCATCCCTATACCCGAGGTCTGCTTGCCGCCATGCCGCGCCTAGACGAAACCCGCGAGGAACTGCCCGTTCTCGACCGCGCATCCTGGGGCGGCACATGAGCGCGATCAGACTCGAAAATCTCGACATCTCCTACGGCGAGACCCGGATCACCCACGGCATCTCGCTCGATATCGCCGAGGGCGAGAGCTTTGCACTGGTCGGAGAGAGCGGTTCGGGTAAATCGACCGTCCTTCGCGCCATCGCCGGGCTTGCCCCGGAATGGACCGGCAGGATCGAGCTGCTGGGGCGCCCGCGCGGCCACGGCATAGACAAGGCCAAAGTGCGCGACTGTCAGATGGTGTTCCAGGATCCCTACGGCTCCATCCATCCGCGCAAGACGATCGACGCGACTCTGTCGGAGCCGCTCGCCATCCACGGCTTCGGCAATCGCGACGAGCGCGTGGAGGAAATGCTGAAGGCGGTGGGCCTCGACAGGAGGTTCCGTTTCCGCTTTCCGCACCAGCTTTCCGGTGGCCAGCGCCAGCGCGTGGCGATCGCAAGGGCGCTGATGCTGGAGCCGCGCATACTGCTGCTCGACGAACCGACGTCGGCGCTCGACGTTTCGGTGCAGGCGGAGATCCTCAATCTCCTGAAGCGACTGCGGCGCGAGCAGAACCTGACCTTCCTGCTGGTGACGCATAACCTGCCAGTCGTCTCCTTCCTCTGCGAACGGCTCGCCGTCATGCGGCAGGGAAGGATCGTCGAGGTCGCCAATGTCGACCAGCTCAAGAAAGGCGCGTTCGCGGAGCCCTACTCGCGCGAGCTCTTCACCGCCAGCGGCGGCGTCTGAAATACCAACCCAAGGACCGTCCTCAATGCTTCCCATCGACATCGACGCGGCGAACGCCGCCTTCGACGACGCCGTAACCAAGGCGCAGTCCGCCGACGAGGCTTATCTTGCCTTGCAGACGCTTGCCCGCACCATCGTCGGAGCCAAGCTCTTCACGGTGATGACGGTGGACATGGAGGCCGGGCTTGCCCGTCGCGCCTATACGAGCGATCCGGAAAACTATCCCGCTTCCGGCACCAAGCCGATCAGGTACAATGACTGGTTTGATATCGTCCACCGCGAGCGGCGCTATTTCGTCGCCAACACGATCGCGGATATCGCCAAGGTGTTTCCCGATTACGAGCTGATCGACTCGCTCGGCTGCCAGTCCGTCGTCAACATTCCCGTCGTACTCCGCGGCGTGCTCGTCGCCACCGTCAACATCCTCGATGTCGAGGGCCATTACACGCCGGAGCGCGTGTCGCTGATCGAGAGGCACATCTCGATCCCAGCCAAGCTCGCCTGCGCATTGGCGCGGAGTTGAAGCGGCACCAGCGGGTTTACGCGCCGGTTCCCAGATAGCTTTCCACCACTGCGGGATCGGCCGCCATCGAAGCGGCCGGGCCCGAGCGGCGGATCTCGCCCAGCTCCATCAGATGCGCCTCGTCGGCGATCTCGAGCGCGGCGCGCGCGTTCTGCTCCACCAGCAGGATGGAAACACCCGCCATTCTGAGCTCAGAGACGATGCCGAGGATTTCTGCGACGATGCGCGGCGCGAGACCCAGGCTCGGCTCGTCGAGCAGCAGCAGTCGCGGTCGGCTCATCAGAGCGCGCGCGAGGGCGAGCATCTGGCGCTCGCCGCCCGAAAGCGTCCCGGCCAACTGCTTGCGCCGCTCGGCGAGCCGCGGAAAGCGCTGATAGAGGTCGGCCAGCGTCTCGGCCCGTTCCACGCCGCTGCGCAAAAATCCGCCGAGTTCCATATTGTCCTCGACGCTCATCGTGGCGAAGAGCTCGCGCTTCTCCGACACCAGGCACATGCCGGCGGCGACCCGCGCCTCGACCGTGGCCGGGACGGCAGCGCCCTCGTAGAGGATCGTTCCCGTCGACGGCACGATGCCCATCGCCGCGTTGAGCAGTGTCGTCTTGCCCGCACCGTTCGCGCCGATCACGGTCACGATCTTGCCTCGCTCCATGCCGAACGAGACGCCGTGCAGCACCTCGGCCTTGCCATAGGAGACGCGGATGTCGCGCAGTTCGAGAAGCAGGCTCATGACACGCCTCCGAGATAAGCGGCCAGCACGGCCGGGTGCTGCCTGACGTCGGCGGGCTTGCCCTCGGCGATCAGCGTGCCGAAATCGAGCACGACGAGATGATCGACGAGCCCCATGACGAAGCTCATGTCGTGTTCGACCAGCAGCACGCCGACACCTTCGGCCCGCAATCTCTTCAGGAGGTCGGAAAGTTCCTGCTTCTCGCCGTGGCGCAGGCCCGCCGCCGGTTCGTCGAGCAGCAGCAGCGCCGGATCGAGCGAGAGCGCCCGCGCGATCTCCAGGATGCGTATCTGGCCAAGCGCCAGATCGCCTGCCGGCCGATCGCGATACGCGGCAAGACCGACCCTTTCGAGCTGTCGCTCCGCCTCCGCGAGCAGCACCGCCTCTTCCGCCCGATCAAGTCTCAGGAAGCAACGCGCCACGCCCGATGAGCCGCGCAGATGCGCGCCGAGGGCGACGTTTTCGAGGACCGTCATGTCGGGCAGGATCTTGGCGTGCTGGAAAGTGCGCGCGATGCCCTGCCGGGCCACCTGGCCTGGGCTGAGCGTTTCGAGCTTCCTGCCGCCATAGGCGATGCCGCCGCCGCTCAAGGGCGAGATCGCAGTGATGAGATTGAAGGTGGTGCTTTTGCCCGCGCCGTTCGGGCCGATCAGCCCGACGATCTCCCCCGCCTTGACCTCGAAGCTCACATCGTTGACGGCGACGAGGCCGCCGAAGGTCTTGCGTGCATGGTCGAGCCGCACCAATGGCGTGCCCGCCGCGGGCATCTCGCGCTTCTCGAGCCGCCGGTCCGTCTCCGCAAGCTTGCGCCGCGGTGATTTCGGGACGAGCCGCAGCACCAGCGACCACAGGCCGTCGCGGGTGAACTGCAGGATTGCGACGAGCAGGATGCCGAACACGATCATCTCGTAGTTCGCGGTCGAACCTATGAGGCTCGGCAAAAGACGCTGCAGAAGGTCCTTCAGGATCAGGACGAGGCTCGCGCCGAAGATCGCCCCCCAGACATGGCCAGCCCCGCCGACGACCGCCATCAGCAGATATTCGATGCCCATGTTGAGGCCGAACGGCGTGGGGTTCACCGACCGTTGCATGTGGGCATAGAGCCAGCCTGAAAGCGCCGCCAGCACGCCGGCGAAGATGAACACCGTCAGCTTGGCCCTGACAATGTCCACGCCGAACGCCTCGGCCGCCTGCGAGCCGCCGCGCAGCGCGCGGATTGCCCGGCCGACGCGCGAATCCAGCAGGTTGCGGGTACCGATCGCGGTGGCGATGACGAAACCCCAGATGATATAGAAGATCGAGCCGCTGCTCAGGAAGCGGTAGCCGCCCAATTCCAGCGGCGGAATGCCGGAAATGCCGTCATAGCGCCCGATTAGCTCGATCTGACCGAAAAGATAGTAGAGCGCCAGTCCCCAGGCGATGGTGCCGAGCGGCAGGAAATGCCCGGAAAGCCGCACCGTGATCAAGCCAAGCGGCAGCGCGACCGCACCGCCGACCAGCAGCGACAGCGGCAAGGTAAGCCATGGCGAGAAGCCGTAGGCCGTCGTCAGAACAGCCGTCGTGTAAGCGCCGAACCCGCAGAACGCGGCCTGGCCGAACGAAGTCAGCCCGCCGACGCCGGTGAGGAGCACGAGACCGATCGCCACCAGCGAGGCGAGCCCGATATTGTTCAGCAGCGTGATCCAGAACGGCGGCAACGGCAGAAGCGGGATCGCCGCGACAATGACAATGCCGACGATTCCGAGGATTTTCCGGTCGAGGGCCATCGATCAGTCCTCCTCGTGGTGATCGGTGGTGAGCGAGCGCCAGATGAGGACTGGAATGATCAGGGTGAAGACAATGATCTCCTTGAAATTGCTGGCAAAGAAGGAGGCGAAAGCCTCGACCAACCCGACCCCGAGCGCGGCAAGGGCGGTCACGGGGAAGCTGGCGAGGCCGCCGATGATGGCGGCCACGAAACCCTTGAGACCTATGAGGAAGCCGGTGTCGTAGTAGATCGTGGTTATTGGCGCGATCAGCACGCCGGAAACCGCGCCGATCGTGGCGGCGAGGATGAAGGCGGTGCCGCCGGTGAGTTGCGTGCGCACGCCGACCAACCTGGCGCCGAGCCGGTTGACGGCCGTCGCCCGCAGGGCCTTGCCGAGCAGTGTCTTTTCGAAAAAGACATAGAGCCCGACCATCGCGGCGATCGTGCAGCCGTAGATCCACAGCGCCTGCGCGGGGATCGGCAGAAAACCGAGCATGAAGCTGCCGCCGGACAACGGGCGCGCCCGCAAGCCCTCGGCGCCGAAGAAGACGAGCCCGAGCCCCATCATCGCGAGATGCACGCCGACCGACGTGATGAGAAGCACGAGCACCGAGGCATCGGCGAGCGGCCGGTAGGCGATCCGGTAAACGTAGAGCCCCATAGGCGCGACGATCGCCATGGTGAGCAACGCCTTCACCGCCGCGTTCAACTGCATGGGCGCGAGTATCCAGGTCGCGCCATAGATGGCGACCGGCAGGACGAGGTTGACCAGCACCGAGCGCGAAAACTCGCCGATGCGCGGGCGATGGCGCATGCTCCAGAGATCGAGCAGAAACGCGGCCAGGCCGAAGCAGAGAAGCAAGAGCGCGGTTCCCGGCATTCGCCCTGTGTCAAGCAATGCGAGCGTCAGAGCCCCATAGGCAACGAATTCGCCCTGCGGGATGAAGATCACACGCGTCACCGCGAAGACCAGTACGAGCGCCAGGCCGAGCAGCGCATAGATCGCGCCATTGGTCAGGCCGTCCTGGACCAGGAAGGCCAAAATCGTCGAATCCAAGATTTTTCCTCCCGCATCGCCACGGCCGGGGCAACCGGACGATATCGCAACTTGTAATGATCTATAACAATTTCACGCTCAAGAACAATCCCAATTTTCGAGCCCGGATGCGGCAGCGCATCATGCCCACCCGTCCCGGCCGACGCGAGGCAAATCGCCGCTGGTGCGCCATGGCGACGCATTCGGGTGCCGCGTAGCGAACCGAAAAATGGCCGTTGATAAAGCGCTCAAGACAAATAATTTCAAGGTACATAAGCATTCGGTAAATCATTAGCCGGAAACCGGAAGCACGATCAGCCTCACCCGCAATAACACTTCGAAAATATAATTGAGCGTGCCGGCGGCTATTCGGAACATATATCACCATTATCCTCAAGCTACGGGTATCACATCCGTATGTACGCTCGCCGACCGATGTCAATAAATACGAAATATCAGGAAATATACTTATGTTCGCTCCTGCATTCAAGAAGCCGATTTTTACGGTCGAAAAGGAGAATCCGGCCTGATGAAACGCTTCGACATCATCGACGGGATGCGGGGTTATTTCCTCGTCTTCATGCTCATCAACCATCTGGTGTTCGTCGGCGGCTATTGGCTTGTCGAGGTCAACCATCGACAATTTGCATTCGTGGAAGACGCGCAGGGATTCGTATTTCTTTCCGGGCTCCTCGTCGGGATGGTCTATGCGCGCAAGATGGTGAAGAACGGTTACTCGGATGGCCGCAACAAGATCTGGTCGCGGGCACTCGAACTCTACCGCTATGCGATGGGAGTTATCATCGCGATACTTCTCGCCCGGCTCGTTCTTCCCGATGGTTACGCGCTCTGGTGGAACTGGCTGGGCGACACGAGCCTTGCCGATCCGACGCGGCTGCTGGCGGTCGCCACCTTCGTGTTCCAGCCGACCTTCATGGACATCCTGCCGCAATACATCATCTACATGATCGTCTCCCCGATACTGATCTGGCTGTGCCTGAACGGGAAGTGGATGCATATCATGCTCGGCTCCGTGATCCTCTGGATGGCGGGGCAGCTCGGCCTTCATCGCATCCTCACCGAACCCTTGAACACGCTTGCGATGGGGCCTGACGAACAGGGCGTGCGCGTGAGCTTCAACCTGCTCGGCTGGCAGATCGTGTTCTTCTCCGCCCTCGTCGCGGGCGCATTGACGGCCGATCGCAGGATCGACTGGCACAAGATCTTCTCACCCGACAGGAACTTCGTTCCCCTGGCCGCGCTTGCCGTCTGCCTGTTTTTCTTGCCGCTGAGGATCCTGACCGCTCACGGCCTGATGCCTGATTTCATGATCGGCAAGTTCGCCGCCATGGAGGTGCGCGCCGATTTCGGTCCGGTCTACCTGATGAACTTCGCCGCCGCCGCCGTCGGCCTCGCCTGGCTGCTGATCGCCGGCCCGCGCCATCGCAGCCCAACCGTCCAAAAGCTGGCGGCTGCCGTTACCTGGGTGTTCTCGCTGCGGTTCCTGCAGCTTCTCGGCCGGCACTCCCTGCATGTTTATGTCTGGCATGTCGCGATCGTATACGCAGTCTACTACATCGACGGGCGGACGCCGGAATTCTCGCAGGCCACGAAGACGCTCGTCGCGATCGTTTCCATAGCGCTGCTTGCCCTGCCGGCGCTCTGGCGTGAGCGTGACCGCTACCTACCCGTGGCGGCATGGATGGCGCCGCCCGGAAGGTGAACCGCGGCGGGGCGGCACTCACGCAGCCTCGCCTTCATCCCCTCCCCGGTCTTCGAAAGCGCCATAGAGGTGGCGCTCCACTTCCGACGCGGCCTTGCGCAGGTGTTCCACATAGCCCGTCATCACGTCCTCGGTCAGCCGACTCGACGGGCCGAAAATCGAAAGTCCGCAGACCATCCTTCCCGAGCGTGAGAAAACCGGCACGGCGACGCCGTGGATGTCGGGCTCGCGCTCGCCGCGGTTGAACGAAACGCGCTCTTCGCGAATGCGCGCCAGTTGCGGCTCGAGTTGCGCCCTCGACACGGCGGTGGCCGGCGTCAGCTTTCGATATTCGACCTTGTCGAAAAAACGCTCCAACTGCGGCTTGGGCAGATGCGCGAGCCAGAGCTTGCCATGGGCCGTACCGTACGCCTCCAACCGGCTTCCTTTCCGCACGTCGACGAAGAGCGGCCTGTCCGAGGCCGCCTTGGCGATGCAAACGACCATCTCGCCATCGAATATGGTCGCCATAGAGCCTTCCTGAACTCGCTGCGTCAGTGCCTCCAGCACCGGCTGGACCACGCTGGCGAGATGGACATGATCCGAGGCGCGCGCACCGAGATCGGCGAGCGTGAAACCCAGCCGATAGCTGCCCTTCGACACCGCCACCAACGCACCGACCGATTCCAGCGTGCGCAGAAAACGATGCGCGGTAACCGCGTTCATCCGCAGCTTTTCCGCCAGCAGCGCCGCCGTGATCTCCTCCCGGCCTGGCTGGAAAAGCGCGAGGATCTGAAAAGCTCGCACGATCGAATTGTTTATCTGACTGACCATTTCCGGGACCTGAAGCGCGGAAAAACCGCCTCACTGTTCGCAATCGAGAGGCAGCTTGACAAGCTCCCGAGTTGCGGTCAAGTTTTTAGATATTACGATTTCAAATATAGTAATAAGGTGCCATGCTCCCTCCTGCAAATCCACACGAAGACAGCTCCTCGTCCCGAGACGGGAAAACGACCGATGTCACGATGACGGCGGGAGGCGCGCTTCTGGCGCGGCTGAAATCCGTGGGCGTGGATTACATTTTCGCGAATTCGGGCACCGACTTCCCTCCCATCATCGAAGGCCTGGCGGAGGCGTCGGCAAAAGACATCGAGTTGCCGAAGGCGATCGTGATTCCGCACGAATCGGCGGCAATGGGAATGGCGCACGGCTACTACCTGGCCACCGGCAAGGCGCAGGCCGTTATGGCGCACACGAATGTCGGGCTTGCCAATTGTGCGATGGGCGCGCTCAACGCGGCGGCCGAACAGGTTCCCGTGCTGCTCTTTTCCGGCCGGACCCCTACCACGGAAGAGGGGCGTCTCGGTTCCAGAACCGTCCCGATCGGCTGGGGGCAGGAGATGCGCGACCAGCATTCGCTGATCCGCGAGGCGTCGAAATGGGACTATGAGCTGCGCTTTCCCGAGCAGGTGCCCGAAATCGTCGACCGTGCTTATGCGATCGCCAATTCGACTCCGTCCGGCCCGGTCTATGTCAGCCTGCCGCGCGAGACGTTGTGCGAGAGCGTGAGCTATGCAGACCTCGCCGCACCGCTTTCCGTAAAGCCCGCCCGGGCAACCGTCTATCCGGACGCGCTCGCCCAGGCGGCAGAGTTGCTGGCGTCCGCCGAGCGACCGCTGATCATCGCGCAACGCGGTTGCGGCAGTGCCGAGGCGTTCGAGGCACTGGCGGAAATCGCTCGCGACTGGGCAATTCCGGTGGTCCAGTACTGGGCTGTCCAACTGGCGATGGCTTCGGACCACCCGATGTCGGCGGGAATGAACCCCTCCCCCTATATCGAGGAAGCCGACGTCATCCTCGTCATCGATTGCCTGGCACCATGGTCCCCGGCGGTGCACAAGCCGCGACGGGACTGCAAGGTGATACACCTCGGCGGCGATCCCCTCTACAGCCGCTTTCCAGTCCGCCATTTCCCCTCGCATTTGTCGCTCGTCACCGACGTGGCCGCCGGCCTGCTCGGCCTACGCAGCCTCCTTGCGCCGCTGCGAACCAATGCCTCGCCTTCGATCGAGGCACGCCGGCCGCTGATGGAGGAACGTGTCCGCCAGACGCGGGCGCGAACCCTCGAAGGGGCGGCCTCCGACGGCGGTCCGATAACGAAGGATCATGTCAGCCTGTGCCTCTCCGAAGCCATCCAGGGGCACGATGCGGTCGTCCTTTCGGAACTCGGGTGCCCGCTTGCCCCGCTGACGCTGAACCAACCCAATTCCTGGTACCAGGAGCCGCATTCGGGTGGGCTCGGATGGTCGTTTCCGGCGGCCCTCGGCATGTCGCTCGCCAACCGCGAACGCCTCGTAGTCGCGACGATGGGCGACGGCTCCTACCTGTTCTCGAACGCCCCGGCCTGCCACCAGATCGCCGAAGCGCTGGAATTGCCGATCCTGATCCTCATTCTCAACAACAGCGAATGGGGAGCGGTTCGCCACTCTGTGCTCGGCATCTATCCGGACGGCTATGCCGCGAAGGCAAATTCGATGCCGCTGACCTCGCTGTCGCCGACGCCCGACTTCGTCCGGATCGCCGAGGCCAGCCGCGCCTGGGCGGCGAGCGTCACGGACGCGGCGGATCTTCCCGCCGTGCTGCAGCGGGCCATCGACCATATCGAAACGAAGCGTACGCACGCGCTCGTCGAGATCCGCGTGAAGCCATGAAACCGGCACGAGAGCCGGAGGCTGCCACGCGCTGAAAACAGTGCGAGGAGGACGGTCATTTGTCACAGAAAGGGAGAGAGATGAAAATTCTAGCGAAGTCCGCGGTTTTGCTGATGTTGGGAACATGTGCCGCCTCGGCGCAGGACACCCCCGTCGAATTGCGGTTCTCGAGCTGGCTGCCCCCCGTGCACGGCGTGCACGAGGCATTCGAGGCATGGAGTAGCTCCATCAAGGAAAAGAGCGGTGGTTCGATCACCATGACGCTCTATCCCGCCGAGCAGCTCGGCCGCGCGAACGACCATTTCGACATGGCACGCGACGGCATCGCCGATCTCGTCTTCATCAATGTCGGCTATCAGGCCGGACGGTTCCCGATGGCGGAAGCCGTGCAGATTCCCTTCACCGTGGCAAATGGCGTCGGAGGCTCGAAGGCTTTCGATGGGTGGTATCGCGGCTACGCGGAACAGGAGATGTCCGATGTGAAGTTCTGCCTAGGCTTCGTTCACGAACCGGGCACGCTGCACTCGAAGACCGAGATCCGCACGCCCGACCAGATCAAGGGAATGAAGATTCGCTCGGCCAACTCATCCATGGCTAATTTCGTCGCGCGGCTGGGCGGAACGAACATCCGGGTCTCGGCACCCGAGAGCCGTTCGGCGCTGGAATCGGGTGTCGCGGATGCGGTGACCTTCCCCTGGGAATCGGCGATGATCTTCGGCCTCGACAAGGTCGTGAGCTATTCGATGGACGCTCCGCTCTATGTTTCCGGCTTCGCCTGGCTGATGAACAAGGACACCTACGGGCGCATGTCGGATACGCAGAAGGCGGTCATGGACGAGCACTGTTCCAATGCCTGGGCGGGAGAGATCGCCGGCACCTGGAGCAAGCATGAGAAGGCGGGCCATGAGGAGCTGAAGTCCAAGGAAGGCCACTCCGTCTATCAATTGACGCCCGATGAAGTCGCCGCCTGGAAGGAAGCCGCGGCCACGCTCCAGCAGAACTGGGTCAGCACTGCCGGCGCCGACGCGCAGGCCGCGTTCGAAAGCTTCGAAAAAGCCCTCGAAGCCGAAGGCGCGGACGTCAATTAGCCGAGCGCACCGGCTCACGCGGGTCGACCGGATGAGCTGACCCGCGCGGAGCCGTCGCTCAACACTGGGGAGATATTTCCATGAACCGCATTCTCTCGGCGATCGAGGCGGTCGCGGGGCTGACGCTTGCCGCCGTCGCCGTGCTCATCTTTCTCACCGCCGTCCTGCGCTACGCCTTCTCGGTGAATCTTCCCGACGGTTTCGATTTCGCACGCTATCTCCAGGGCATCGCGATCCTCTGGGGCATGACGGTCGCCACCTATCGCGCCGGCCACATCTCCGTGGACGTCGTGTGGGAGGTTTCGCGACCAGCCGTCCGGCGCGCCATCGACATATTCGCCGCAGTCCTGACGGCGGGTTTCTTCTGCGTCTTCGCCTGGGCGCTCTTCAATCGCCTGCCTTCCGTCATTGCGTCGGGAGAGGTTACGGCGGATCTGCGCGTCGTCGTTTGGCCCTTCTTCCTCACTGCGATTTGCGGCGTGGCCGCCACCGCCTTCGTCTCACTCATCGTTCTCCTGCGTGCATTCCAGCCCACCGCCGAGGTCAATCATGGATAAGGAACTGGTCGCATTCGGCGGCTTCGTCGCGCTTTTCATCATGATGTTCCTGCGCGTGCCGGTGGGCATCGCGATGGCGATCGTCGGTGTCGGCGGGTTCGGGCTGCTGACAAGCTGGTCGGCGGCGTTTCGGCTGCTCTCCCAATCGCCCTTCTCGACGGTGACGGACTTCAACCTATCGGTCGTGCCGATGTTCATCCTGATGGGCGCCCTCGCCTCGGGTTCAGGCATGTCACGCGATATCTTCGAGGCAAGCCGCAAATGGCTCGGTCATTGGCGCGGTGGCCTGGGGCTGGCGACGATCGTCACCTGTGGCGGCTTTGCAGCCATCAATGGCTCGTCGGTCGCCACGGCCGCGACGATGACCCAGGTCGCGCTGCCGGAACTCAGGAAAGCCGGCTACGGCGACAAGCTCTCGACCGGAATGATCGCGGCGGGTGGAACGCTCGGCATCATGATCCCGCCCTCGGTGATCTTCGTCCTCTACGGCATCATCACCAACATAGACGTCACCCGGCTCTTCATCGCCGGAATATTGCCGGGGCTCCTCGGCATCTTGATGTACGCGATAACGCTTCGCATCCTCGTGCGGCTGAAGCCCGGCGAAGTACCGCAGTTCGAACCCGCACCGTGGAGCGAGCGGTTTGCCAGTCTCCGATCCATCTGGCCCGCCCTCTTGCTGTTCCTGTTCGTGATCGGCGGCCTCTATGGCGGTCTCTTCACCATCACCGAGGCCGCCGGCATGGGCGCCATGGGCGCGCTCATCATCGGCGTGCTTCAGGGACGCCTGGGGCCGAAGCAGATTCTGGAATGCTTCATCCTGTCGCTGCGGACCAGCGCGGCGATCTTCCTCATCGTCATCGGCGCGTTCCTGTTCGGCTATTTCCTGACGATCACCCAGACGACGCAGAACATGGTCGCCTTCCTGGTCGACCTCCCCGTGGGGCCATATGGCGTGCTCTTTCTCGTCGTCATCGTCTACATCATCCTCGGGGCGTTGATGGATGAGCTGGCAATCATCCTGGTCACCATTCCCGTCGTCTTTCCCGCCATGATGCAGCTCGGTTTCGACCCGGTCTGGTTCGGCGTCGTCATCGTCATGACCTGCACGCTCGGGATGATCACCCCGCCGATCGGCATGAACGTCTTCGTCATAAATTCGCTGGCGCGCGATGTATCGCTCGGCACGATCTATCGCGGCGTCGCGCCTTTCATCCTGTCGGACCTGATCAGGCTCTTCCTGATCTGCGCGTTCCCGATCATCGCGCTTCTGCTGCCAAACACGATGTAGGCCGCAGCACGATCAGCACGAGCGCCGGCAATCTGGGATTGCCTGCGCTGCAGCGAGAAGGCCGAATTGTGGCGCGGCTTCAAATCTTGTGACGCTGGCTGCGGAAAGTGATCCCGACGGCGGGACTATTCGCCCGCCGGTCCTTGCGCTTGTGCAATGCAGCATTCTACCCTTTTCGCGGGCGGGCCTATTTCACCCGAAAGGTCGTAGATTGGCTCGAATCGACGAACTTGAAGGTATCCGCGGTCTTCTGGCTGTGTGGGTGGTCTTCGTCCACCTGCTTCCTGCGGCAGGGATTGAAGCAGGCAATCTCGGCGTCTTCGAACCGCTCTTCGGAGAGCTGATACGCGTGCAGATTTTCTGCATCATGAGCGGCTTCGTCATATTCATCATGATGTCACGCAGGCGCGAGGCCTATCTTCCCTATCTTTCAAGACGCCTGCTGAGAATCTATCCGGTCTATATCTTCGCCTTCGCCCTTTCGGTGGCCATGTCCGGCATTGCCTTCGAGGCCCTGCAGGCCGCCCAATTTCCCGGTCCGAAGAACGACGGGCGGATTGCGATCTACGAAGAGAGCTTCGCCCAATGGCCGGCGCATGTGCTGAGCCATCTGAGCCTGACGCATGGCATCGTCCCGCACCAATGGCTCCCCTCGGGGGCCTATGCCTTTCTGGGCCAGGCATGGAACATCTCGACCGAGTTCCAATTCTACGTCATCGCGCCATTGCTGTTCTGGCTGCTTCACGACGTGAGGTTGGCATTGCGGATCATGGCAGTCGCGGGACTGGCGGTCGTCTGGTATCTCGCGGCGCGGTGGCCCAACGAGGCAGCGCTGAGCCATTTTGCAATCTACTTCCTGACCGGCATCGCCAGCTACTATGCCTGGCGCCGATCCTGGAAGGATCAGATGCTTCTCAACAAAGCAACGATCCTTGCCGCCGCACTCGCCGTCGGCGCGCTCAGCATCGCGATAGGCATGTGGATATTCATCTTTGGCTCCGCGCTCTATGTGCGGGACCGTGCTGGGCAGGAAGGCGTCATCACGCGCGGCTTCAAGACGAAGCCGATGCTCTTCCTCGGAAGCATCTCCTATTCGCTCTACCTGCTGCACATGATTCCGCTCTACGGAACCATGTACCTGCTCAATGGGCTCGACCTGCCACGGTCGACCTATGCACTACTGCTCGGCTTCGGCACGTTCGGGCTCGCAATTCCGCTGTCGATGCTGGCCACGCGCTATGTCGAGGGCGCTTTCTACCAGTCGCGACGGCGACAGCACGCGCCGGTTGAGAAGAGGCCGGATTATGCATGGCGGAACAGATGAACGAATTCGGGGCCGCAACCTTTCGAAGGTTGCGGCCCCGCTTTCCGGTTCAGGCCGGCTCTCGGCCGCTCATTCCGCCGGTGCCGGCACCGTGTCCTCGCGCCGGACGACCGTTTCCGTCTTGCCCCGACCGAACAGCTTCATCACGAAGACGAAGAAAACCGGGACGAAGAAAATCGCGAGCACGGTGGCCGAGATCATGCCGCCGAGAACGCCGGTGCCGATGGCGTTCTGGCTGGCCGCGCTGGCTCCGCTGGCGATCGCCAGCGGAACGACACCGAGGGTGAAAGCCAGCGACGTCATCAGGATCGGCCGGAAGCGAAGCTGGGCCGCCTCGATCGTGGCGTCCAGCAACGGTTTGCCTTGTGCCCGCAAATCCTTCGCGAACTCGATGATCAGGATCGCGTTCTTCGCCGAAAGGCCGATGATGGTGATCAGTCCGACCTTGAAGTAGACGTCGTTCGGCATTCCCACCCACATCACCGCGACGACCGAGCCGATCACGCCGAGCGGAACGACAAGCATCACGGAAATCGGGATCGACCAGCTTTCATAGAGCGCAGCCAGGAGCAGGAACACGAACAGGATCGTCAGGCCGACGAGGAACGGCGCCTGAGAGCCGGATTGGATTTCCTGCAGCGACTGGCCGGTCCACTCGTAGCCGAAGCCCTGGGGCAGTTCCGATGCGAGCCGCTCCATCTCCTGGATCGCGGCGCCGGAGGAGAAGCCCGGAGCAGCCATGCCGGCGATGCGGATGGCAGGATAGCCATTGTAGCCGACCACCTGGGCGGGACCCATGCGCCAGTCGATCCTGGCGAAGGACGATAGTGGAACCATCCCGCCCTCGGCGTTGCGCACGTTGAGGCTAAGCAGGTCCTCGGTCTTCATCCTGCGCTCGGCTTCGGCCTGCACCGTCACGCGCTGCATGCGACCCGAGTTCGGGAAGTCGTTCACATAGGCCGAGCCGAGATTGGCCGAGATGGTCGAGTTGATATCGGCAAAGGTTACGCCGAACGTGTTGGCCTTCTCGCGGTCGACGATGAGGTTGACCTGCGCCGCATCCGGCATGCCCTCCACGCGGAGGCCCGCCAGGACAGGGTTTTCGGAGGCGGCGGTCATCAACTGCTGTCCGGCGGCGGCGAGAGCTTCCTGGCCGAGACCGGCACGATCCTGCAGGCGGAAGGTGAAACCACTGGAGGTGCCGAGACCCTGGATAGGCGGAGGCGACAGCGCGAAGGAAATCGCGTCCTTCAGCTGGAACAGTGCTCCGTTCGCTCGGCCGGCGATCGCGTCCGCCGAGTTCTGAGCGTCGCGCTCGCTCCAGTCCTTCAGCGTGATGAAGGCGAGACCCGCATTGTCGCCCGCTCCCGAGAAGCTGAAGCCCTTGATGAAGGCCGTCTGGTTCACGGCTTCCTCCTGCTCGAAGATGCCCGCGACCTGGCCGATGATCTGCTCGGTGCGATTGCTGCTCGCCTCGGGCGGTGCCTGTATGTCGACGATCAGGAAGCCCTGATCTTCGTTCGGAAGGAAGGAGGACGGAAGCTGGAGGAACGCCCAGCCGAGGCCGGCGAGCAGGGCCAGGTAAATGACCATGAACCGGCCGGCACGATGCACGATCCAGCCGACGCTCGACGTATAGCTACGGGTGGTCTTGTCGAAGCCACGATTGAACCAGCCGAAGAAACCCTTCCTTTCATGATGGCCCGCGGGGATCGGCTTCAGGAAGGTCGCGCAAAGCGCCGGTGTGAGCGACAGGGCGAGGAAGCCTGAGAACAGGATCGAAACCACCATCGTCAGGCTGAACTGCTGATAGATCACGCCGACCGCGCCGGGGAAGAAGGCCATCGGCACGAACACCGCCGTGAGCACGAGGGTGATGCCGACGATGGCGCCGGAAATCTGCGTCATCGCCTTGCGTGTCGCCTCCTTCGGGGGAAGTCCCTCCTCGGCCATGATGCGCTCCACGTTCTCGACCACGACGATGGCGTCGTCGACGAGAATGCCGATGGCGAGCACCATTGCGAACATGGTCAAGACGTTGATCGAGAAGCCGGTCGCCAGCATCACGGCGGTGGTGCCGAGAAGCGCGACGGGCACCACCAGCGTGGGAATGACCGTGTAACGGAACTTCTGCAGGAAAAGGAACATCACCGCGAAGACGAGCAGGATCGCCTCGAGGAGCGTGTGAAGCACCTTCTCGATCGAAACGGCGACGAAGGGCGACGTGTCGTAGGGGATCACATATTCAAACCCTTCGGGAAAGAATTGCGCCAGTTCCTCCATCTTCGCGCGCACGGCTGTCGAGGTCGCCATTGCATTGCCCGCAGGAGAAAGCTGGATGCCTATGCCCGCGCCGGGCTTGCCGTTGATCATCGTGGAGAAATTATAGCTCTCCGCGCCCACCTCGATGCGGGCGACGTCGGAGAGACGCACAGTCGAACCATCGGGATTGGCACGCAGGATGATCGATCCGAATTCCTCCGGCGTCGACAATTGTCCACGCACGAGCACCGTCGCGGAAATCTGCTGCGTCAATGGATTCGGCTCGGCGCCAATGCGGCCGGCAGCCACCTGCGCGTTCTGCGAACCGATGGCATTGGTGATATCGGCGGTGGAAAGGTTGAGCCCCACCATCTTGTCGGGGTCGATCCAGATGCGCATGGCCCGCTGGGAGGCGAACACCTGCGCACGGCCGACGCCGTCGATGCGGCGAAGCTCTCCGGCGACGTTACGGTTGAGGTAGTCGCCGAGGCCGACCGGATCGACCGAACCGTCCTCCGACACGAGCCCCACGAACATGAGAAAGCTGCTGCCGGCCTCCTCGATCTGCAGGCCCTGCTGGGCAACCACTTGCGGCAGGCGCGCTTCGACGCGGCGGACGGCGTTCTGCACGTCGACCGAGGCCTCCGCGGGATCGGTGCCCGGCTGGAACGTCGCGGTGATCTGCACCATCCCAGACGAATCGGAGGTGGATTCGAAATAGATCAGCCCGTTGACGCTGTTCAGCTCCTCCTCGATTGGACGCGTCACGCTCTGGTAGATGTCCTCAGGCGCAGCGCCTGGATAGGTCGTGGAAACCGTGATCTGCGGAGGAGCCACGTTCGGGTACTGCGCAACGGGCAACATGGGGATGGCCAGGGCACCGGCCAGCATGATGAAGATGGCGACGACCCATGCGAAGATGGGTCGTCCGATGAAGAATTGAGCCATTGGAAATTCTCAGCCTGCTGAAGCCTTGGTGTCTGAATCGGAGGCGGTGTCGCCGTCGTTCCCCTGCCCCCAGATTTCGGCCGCCACCGGCATGCCGGAACGGATCTTCTGGAAGCCCTCGACGACGACGCGCTCGCCGGCCTTCAAGCCTTCCTCGATGACGATGCGCTCGCCGACCGCCCGGCCGACGCTGACCGTGCGGAGCTCGGTCGTGCTCTCGCCGTTGATCACGAATATCTGCGACCGACCGTCAGCGG
This sequence comes from Aquamicrobium sp. LC103, assembly GCF_001014615.2. Lineage (GTDB taxonomy): Bacteria > Pseudomonadota > Alphaproteobacteria > Rhizobiales > Rhizobiaceae > LBCQ02. Next base: position 33,606 of record NZ_LBCQ02000008.1, on the reverse strand, counting down.
CGCGCTGTATCGCCTGCTGCGGAACCGCGACCGCGGCGCGTTCGATGCCCTGCTCGATCAGGACGCGCATGTACATGCCGGGCAGAAGATCACCCGTCGGATTGGGGATTTCGGCGCGCATCGTTACCTGGCCCGTGGTCTGATCGACGGCGGATTCGGAAAAGAGCAGACGGCCGTGCTGCGCATATTCGCTGCCGTCGTCCATCTTGATCCGCACGCTTGCCTCGTCCGGGCCCGGGCTGTCGAGAAGCCCCTTCGCCAGAGCCTGACGCAAACGCATCAGCTCGGTGGACGACTGCGTGAAGTCGACATAGACCGGGTCGATCTGCTGGATGGTCGCAAGGCTTTCCGTGCTGCCCACCAAGGCGCCCTCGGTGATGAGCGCCCGCCCGATGCGGCCGCTGATCGGTGCCTTGACCTCGGTGTATTCGAGATTGAGCTGCGCCGAAGCAAGGCCCGCCTGAGCGACCGCGACGTCCGCGTCGGCCTGGGCGAGCGCCGCCACGGCGTCATCCTGCTGCTGCACGGAGGAGATGTTGCGGGCGCGGAGCTCCTTCTGCCGGTCCGCCTGCTGGCGGGCCTGCACCTGAGCGGCCTGAGCGCGCTGCAACGTCGCCTTGGCGCTGTCCACCTGCACCCGGAACACCGAGGGATCGATGCGATAGAGCACGTCGCCCTGGTTGACGATGCTGCCCTGCTCGAAAACGCGCTCGACAACGATGCCCGAGACACGCGGACGGACCTCGGCGATGCGGGTCGGCGCGATGCGCCCCGGAAGCTCGTTGGTGATCGGAAGCTTTTCGGCCGCGACCTCGACGATGCTCACCACCGGCGGCGGCATCTGCGGCGCGGCGGAGGCTGCGGACTGATCGGATTCACCACACGCCGAAACGAGCGACACGAGAGCCAGAACGGCGACGGTTTTAAGAGCGATATGTTTCATGGCGGACATCCAAAAGGTAAATTTGGGGGACAAAGTCTCGATCGCCGGCAGTGGCCGTCGGCAGAAAATGCGCTGTCGGCGTCGTTGATTTTAAGTGTCGGGGCCTTCGCGCGACGGAGGCTTCAACGGCATTTTGGCAAGCATCTCGATCTCCCGCAGGATCTCGTTGCGCTCATTCTCGGGCCACGAATGAACGCCGATGAACTCGAGCAGCTTCAGCCCCTCCACCGCGAGAAAAGCCAGGAGAGCGCTGCGCGGATTTTCGGAAGTCTCGAGGATGGTCTCAATGTCCTGACGGCAAAGCTCCTGGAATCCGCTCGTCAGTTCGGTGTCCTGCGACAGGGCGGAGCAGAGATTGACTCCGACGGATCTCGTCTCGTCGGAAATGACGCTAGCCGCCGCCTTGATATGCCCGAGAATACAAGCATTCTGCACGCAGCCGAGAGCTTCGATGATCAATTTGAGCCTGTCGCGCTCAGCCGAAGCGCGCCGCTCGATCACCGCTTTGATCAGGGCCTGCTTGGTCTTGTAATCGTAGATTACGCTCGCCTTGCTGATGCCGGCCTCGAGCGCCACGGCATCGAGCGTGAGCTTCGCGGCGCCGTCGCGAAGCACGACGGCTTCGGCGGCGTCAAGAATCTCGTCCTGATTTATCACCCGCGGGCGGGACATTTTTGCTCACGCTAATTAATTTCCGAACAGTTGGTTATTAATTTTGCAGCGCAGCAAAGTCAATGCTAAATACCGTCCGAAAGCGGATGACAAGTTCGTGAACTGTCACCTCCTGCCACGCCCTGTCAGCAGCGGGTCGCTCGCATAGGGGGAGCTGGCTCGGGCTAGACGATGCCACCACCGCCGGCGGAAACGGCAGGCCGCTCGCCGGCCATCCTGGCACGATAGCCACTGGCGCGATAAGCCGCCACGGGATCCACCGCACCACCTGCCATCATGCGCGCCATGGCCAGGATTGGCTCGACATCGGTACGAAACGCGGCTTTCAACGTCTGCGTCGCCATCAACGCATCGTTCGTTGCCTGAAAGCCCTCCAGCGCACCACGATCCACCAGGAGAGCCTGCGCATAGGCGCGCTGCACCTCCATCGCCGAGACCATCAGGCTCTCGATCGGATCGGTGACGTTATGGCTCTGGTCCAGCATATGCGCCGGCGAGAACCCTTTCGCCCCGTCGAGCCCGGCATCGACCAGTTCGTTGAAGACGAGGAACAGGCGATAGGGATCGATCGCGCCCGCGTCGAGATCGTCATCGCCATATTTGGAATCGTTGAAATGGAAACCGCCCAGCTTGCCGAACTGGATCAGCCGCGCGACGATCATCTCGATGTTCACATTGGGCGCGTGGTGGCCCAGATCGACGAGGCAAAATGCCTTCTGGCCCAACTCCTGCGCGATCAGATAATTGGTGCCCCAATCCTGCACGACGGTGGAATAGAAGGCCGGCTCGTACATCTTGTGCTCGGTAAAGAGCCGCCAGTCCGTCGGCAGCGCCGCATAGACATCCTTCATCGCCGATAGATAACGTTCGAACGCCCTGGTGAAATTTGACTGTCCGGGGAAGTTCGAGCCGTCGCCGATCCACACCGTCAGTGCCTTCGACCCGATCGCCTTGCCGATCTCGATGCATTCGAGATTGTGCTCGACCGCCTGGCGGCGCGTCGCCGGATCGGTGTGCGAGAGCGAGCCGAACTTGTAGGAAAGCGGCTGGCCGGGTGCGTCCGAGAATGTGTTGGAGTTCATGGCGTCGAAACCCAGCCCGAAGCGATACGCCGTCTCCTTCAGTCTGGCGGGGTCGGCCTTGTCCCACGGAATGTGCAACGAAACCGACGGCGTCGCCCGCGTCAGCTCGTTGATGACGGCGCAGTCCTGCAACTTGTCGAAGATATCGCGCGGCTCGCCCACACCGGGAAAGCGCGCGAAGCGTGTACCGCCCGTGCCGACACCCCAGGAGGGAACGGCAACGGTGAACGCGGCGACCTTCTGGAGAACGGCATCGATCGCGATACCGCGCCTGTAGAGCCGCTCGCCAAGCGCATCGTAGTCGCGGCGCAGGGACGCTTTCTCCGCTGCGTTGTGACGCTCGACGAGATTCGATGCAATCACATGTTCGGCCAACTCATTTCCTCCCCGGTTTGCCACGACGTTTCTATCTACCGCGTGAACGCCTGAGCGTTGCCGGCGTCGACGTTGACGATGTTGCCGGTCGACTTCGCCGACATGTCGGAAGCGAAGAAATATATCGCCTCCGCGATATCTTCGGGAAATACCGAACGCTTCAGCATCGAGCGTTCGCGATAATGCGCCTCCAGATCGTCGACGGACATATTATAGGCGGCAGCGCGCTGCTCCTTCCACTCGCCGGCCCATATCCTGGAGCCGCGCAGCACGGCGTCGGGATTAACGACGTTGACGCGGATCTGCTCGCCGGCGCCTTCGAGCGCCAGGCAGCGGGCGAGATGGATCTCCGCCGCCTTCGCCGTACAGTAGGCCGATGCGTTCGGCGAGGCCGCAAGTCCGTTCTTCGAGGCCACGAAGACGACGTTGCCGCCGAGTTTCTGGTGGCGAAACAGCCTGAAGGCCTCGCGCGAGACCAGAAAATACCCGGTTGCGAGGATATCCATGTTGCGGTTCCACAACGCGAGCGTGGTTTCCTCGATCGGCGCCGAGGACGCAAGCCCGGCATTGGAAACGAGAATGTCCAGGCCGCCGAATTCGACGCAGGCTTCGGCGAAGCCGTTCGCAACGCGCTGCTCATCAGTCACGTCGAGCACCACCTGCCGGACGAAATCGCGACCGTGGTCCGAGGTCAGGGCAGCGTCGACGGCGCGCAGCGACTCCACGTCGATATCGGCCAGGACCACGCAGGCGCCTTCACGAAGCAGCTTTTCCGCCGTCGCCCGGCCGATGCCGCCGGCGCCGCCCGTGACCAACGCCACGCGGCCGGCCAACGGCTTTCGCTTGGGCATACGCTGGAGCTTGGCTTCCTCGAGCAGCCAGTATTCGATGTCGAACGCCTCCTGCTCAGGCAGGCCGACATAAGTCGAAACCGCAGAGGCGCCACGCATCACATTGATGGCGTTGACGTAGAACTCCGCGGAGATGCGTGCCGTCGCCTTGTCCCTGGCAAAAGTGATCATGCCGACGCCCGGCACCAGATAGACGACCGCGTTGGGATCGCGCATCGCCGGACTGTCGGCATGTCGGCAACGCTCATAATAGGCGACGTAGCTGTTGCGGTAGCGCTCGACGGCAGCGGGAAGACCCGCCAGCGTCTTCTCCGCATCCGGCCTGGTCGGATCGAAATCGACCACGAGTGGCCTTATCTTGGTGCGCAGAAAATGATCGGGACAGCTCGTGCCGAGCGAGGCGAGCGCCTCCATCTCCTTCGAGCAGACGAATTCCAGGACCGCGTCGGAATCGTCGAAATGGCCGACCTTGAGTTCCGAATCGGAAATCATGCCGCGGATCGACGGCATTAGCCGGGCGGCGATCGCATGGCGTTCCTCGGCCGCGAGCGGCGCATGCTTCTCCCCGCCGAGGGCCGGCTTGCCGCGGGTCTGTTCATCGAACCATTCGATCGCACGATTGATGGTACGGATCGTCGTCTCGTAGCACTCGCGCGCGGTATCCGCCCAAGTGAAAAGACCATGGCTTTCGAGCACCACGCCTTTCGCCTGCGGATTTTCCTTGCAAAACCTCGCCAGCCAAAGGCCGAGTTCGAAGCCCGGCCGCTTCCAAGGCAGCCAGCCGATCTCACCGCCGAAAATCTCGGCGGTGAGCGCCTTGCTGTCCTTCGAGGCGGCAATCGCGATGACCGCGTCGGGATGCATGTGGTCGACATGCTTGTGCGACACGAAGGCGTGCAGCGGCGTATCGATCGACGCGGCACGCGGATTGAGATCGAAGGTGCAGTGCGGCAGATAGCCGACCATCTCGTCTTCGTGCTCGAGGCCGCGATAGAGGCCCTTGAGCGCGGCAAGCTTGTCCATGTAGAGGGTAGCGAAGCCGTCGAGCCGGATGGTGCCGACGTCGCCGCCGGAGCCCTTCACCCACAGCACTTCTGTCGCCTCGCCGGTGAGCGGATCCTTCTCCATGACCTTGGCCGAGGTATTGCCGCCGCCATAATTGGTGATCCGCTTGTCCGAACCCAGCAGGTTGGAGCGATAGAGCAGGCGCTCGGGCTCGCTCATCGATGTTGCCTTCGCATCGTCCCAAAGATTGGCGAGACGCGAGGCGGCACTGGTTTCGAGCATGATTGGACCTCCCGGTGCGCGAAAATGCGACGCGTGACCTTGTCGAATCTCCACGGAGAACGAACGGATGTCAATCAAAAACGATCATCATCAATCATATTGCGCCGCACAACGAAAAATTATGATCGAAAATGATTGACACTGCGCTTTTGCGATGACGTAATGACAGCCAGGGAGAAGTCATGCACGAAAAAGAACGTCACCGGATCATTCTGTCGGCCGTACAGGAAAAGCCTGTCGCCACCGTGCAGGAATTGGTCGAACTCACCTCTTCGTCCGAGGCGACGATCAGGCGTGACATCGCGGCACTCCACGTGCAGAAGCGGCTGCGGCGCGTGCGCGGCGGCGCCGAGGCGATCACCCCGCCGCAATTCGTCGGCCTTGCCGGCCGCCCCTTCTCCGTCAACGAGACCATGCACGCCGCGCAGAAGCGCGCGATAGCGCGCGCGGCGGTCGCGCTTTGCGCCGATGGCGAGCCGATCATCATCAACGGCGGTACAACCACCTTCCAGATGGTGCACTTCCTGACCAACCGCAGGATGCCGATCTTCACCAATTCGTTTCCGATCGCCGAGCACCTGCTCAAGCATTCCAAGAATACGGTGATGCTGTCCGGCGGCACGATCTACCGCGAGCAGAACATCATCCTCTCGCCGTTCGAGAACGACGTGACGCGCAATTTCTACGCACGACGCATGTTCATGGGTGCGCAAGGGCTCGGCCCTCTCGGCCTGATGGAGGGAGATCCCCTGTTGATCCAGGCCGAGCAGAAGCTGATCGACCAGGCTGACGAACTGATCGTTCTCGCCGACTCGTCGAAATTCCGGCAGCGCTCGAGCCTGATCCTGTGTGGGCTGTCGCGCATTGCGACCGTCATCACCGACGAGGACATTGAGGACCGCGAGGCCAAGATGCTGGAAACGGCGGGGATCAACTTGATCGTCGTCGATGCCGTCCAGTCGAAACCGGAGGAATCTTCGCTGCCGGCGTGAGGAAGGCGGCGCTGATCATTGATGCATTCACGGGAGGAAATTCGATGTCTGTACTGAAGAAACTGTTCGCGGCAGCGGCGATCACGGCCGCGATCTTCGCCGCACCCGCATATGCCCAGGACAACGTAAAGATCGCGCTCGTCGTCAAATCGCTCGGAAACGGCTTTTTCGACGCAGCGAACAAGGGCGCACAGGAGGCAGCGTCTGAAATCGGCGGGGTGGAGGTAATCTACACCGGTCCGACCTCGGCGACGGCCGAGGGCCAGATCGAGATCGTCAATTCGCTGATCGCCCAGCAGGTCGATGCGATCGCCATCTCCGCCAACGATCCTGACGCGCTCGTGCCCGCGCTGAAGCGCGCGATGGACCGTGGCATCACCGTGATCTCCTGGGATTCCGGCGTTGCGCCGGAAGGCCGCCAGCTCCATCTGAACCCGTCCGACACCGACCTCATCGGCGAGACGATCATCAAGCTCGCCGCCGACCGTCTGCCGGACGGCGGCGATGTGGCGATCCTGTCGGCTTCCTCGACGGCGACCAACCAGAACGCCTGGATCGAGGCAGCCAAGAAGGCGTTGCCGGAGAAGTTCCCCAAGATCAATCTCGTCACGGTCGTCTATGGCGATGACGATTCGGTGAAAAGCACCAACGAGGCGCGCGGCCTGATCGCCTCCCATCCGGATCTCGACGCGATCATCGCGCCGACGACGGTGGGCGTCGTCGCCGCGGCGCAGGTGGTCACCGATCAGAACCTCATCGGCAAGATCAACGTCACCGGTCTCGCTTTGCCGTCGGAGTTCAAGCAGTTCATCGACAACGGCGCCTCGCAGGCAGTCGCGCTGTGGAACCCGATCGACCTCGGCTATTCGGCGGTCTACCTGTCGCATGCGCTTGCAACGGAAAAAGCCAAGGCCGAACCGGGCGCGAAGCTCTCGATCGGACGTGTCGGCGAGGTGACGCTGGACGACACCAATGCCGCCGCGATGGCTGCTCCCTTCCAGTTCGACAAGTCGAACATCGAAGAGTTCTCCAAGATCTACTGACCCTGGTTGCCGGCGGCCGCCCACCCTGCCGCCGGCTTATCTGCCCGGCAATCGCAGAGCCGAAAATGATGCACACCACCATCCGAAGAGAGCAATTGCCAGAAGAGACCAGGCAGGCTTCGCCTCGCTTTTCCTTGTCGGGCATCAGCAAGAGCTTTCCCGGCGTACGCGCGCTCAACAAGGTGGCGCTTTCCCTCTATCCCGGGCAAGTCACCGCCTTGATCGGCGAAAACGGCGCCGGCAAGTCGACTCTGGTCAAGATCATGACCGGCATCTATCAGCCGGACGAGGGCGAGATCGCGATCGACGGCGAGGGCGTGAGCCTGCCGGCCGCGCATTCCGCCTTCGTGCACGGCATCAGCGCGATCCATCAGGAAACGGTGCTGTTCGACGATTTGAGCGTGGCGGAAAACATATTTCTCGGCCACGCGCCGCGCACCCGTTTCGGCCTCATCGACTGGTCACGGATGCGGCGCGATGCCCGCGAGGTGCTCGAAGCAATGGGCGCATCACATATCGATCCCGATACGCGCCTGCGCGAGCTCGGCATCGCCAACAAGCATCTCGTGGCCGTCGGACGCGCCATGTCGATCGATGCGCGTATCGTCATCATGGACGAACCGACGGCTGCCCTTTCCGCCAAGGAGATCGAGGAGCTCTTCCTGCTGATCGAATTCCTGAAGAGCCAAGACAAGGCAATCCTGTTCATCAGCCACAAATTCGATGAGATCTACCGCATCGCCGACCGCTATACCGTCTTCCGCGACGGCGAGATGGTCGGCGAAGGCATGCTCGCAGGCACCAGCCAAAACGAGATCGTCAAGATGATGGTCGGCCGCGCCGTCGACCACATCTTCCCCGAGCGGCACCCGACGATCGGCGCGCCCCTGCTCTCCGTTTCCACCCTGTCGCATCCGACCGAGTTCGACGACATCTCCTTCGAACTGCGCAAGGGCGAGATCCTGGGCTTCTACGGTCTGGTCGGTGCCGGACGCAGCGAACTGATGCAGGCAATCGCCGGCATGACACGCACCAGCAAAGGCACCATTTCGCTCGACGGCAAGGCGATCGCTTCGAGATCGGCCGCCGACACGGTGGCAGCCGGCATCGCCTATGTGCCGGAAGAACGCGGCCGGCAGGGCGTCGTCATCGGCCTGCCGATCTTCCAGAACGTTTCGCTGCCCTCACTCAAACGGACCTCGGAATTCGGCGTGCTGAAGCTTGCAAGCGAGTTCCAGCTCGCACGCCGCTACACCGAACGGCTCGACCTGCGCGCCTCCTCGCTCAGCCAGGACGTCGGCACGCTTTCGGGCGGCAATCAGCAGAAGGTCGTGATCGCGAAATGGCTGGCGACCAGGCCGAAGGTGATCATTCTCGACGAGCCGACCAAGGGCATAGACATCGGCTCCAAGGCCGCCGTGCACGGCTTCATGGCGGAACTCGTGGCCGAAGGGCTCTCCGTGATCATGGTTTCGTCGGAACTGCCGGAAATCCTCGGCATGTCGGACCGCGTGGTCGTCATGCGCGAGGGACGGATCGTTTCCATCCGGGAGAACAAGGGGCTCGACGCCGAGACGCTCGTGCGGCTGGCGGCTGGGATTGCGGCATGAGACCGATGAACGGCGCGTTTCATTACCTCCATACCCGGCCGCTGCGGCGGCCAGCCCTCCCCGGCGGGCAGAGAAATTCCGGCTGCGGTGTCGGCTCTCACCTCTTCCGTGTGGAGAGGTGGCAAGCGCGGCAAGCCGGTAAGGGGGAACAATGAATTCGCTGCCGAACAGAATCCTGAAGCACCGCGAGATCTGGCTCGCCGCCGCCATCGCGCTGCTTGTCGGATTGATCGCGATGCGCTTTCCCGCCTTCGCCCGCCTCGGCAATCTCCTGACCGTTTTCAACGATACCTCGATCCTGATCATACTGGCGCTCGGCCAGATGGTGGTGATCCTGACCCGCTCAATCGATCTTTCGATGGCGTCCAACCTCGCCTTCACCGGGATGTTGGTGGCAATGACCAATGCGGCATTTCCGGCGATCCCCGTTCCGGTGCTCATTCTCACGGCAATGTTCGTCGGCGCGGCGCTCGGCGCCTTCAACGGTATCCTGGTCTGGAAGCTGGGCATTCCGCCGATCGTCGTGACGCTCGGCACGCTGACCGTGTTCCGCGGCGCAACCTTCGTTCTCTCGGGCGGCGCATGGGTGAACGCCGACAGGATGAGTCCCGCCTTCATCGCGCTCCAGCGCAGCGCCTTTCTCGGGCTGCCGATTCTATCCTGGTTCGCGATCTGCGCGATCGCGCTCTTCTATGTAATCATGACGCGAACGCCCTTCGGTCGCTCCGTCTATGCCGTCGGCGTCAATCCGACCGCCTCCGTCTATGCCGGCATCGATGTCGGGCGAACCAAATTCCTCGCCTTCTGCATTTCAGGACTGGTCGCCGGCCTCTGCGGCTATCTTTGGGTCTCGCGCTACGTGATCGCCTCCACCGAGGTCGCCAACGGCTACGAGCTTTCGATCATCGCCGCCTGCGTCATCGGCGGCGTTTCGATCGCCGGAGGCCTGGGCAGCGTCGCCGGCGCGGTGCTGGGCGCGCTCTTTCTCGGCATCATCGGCAGCGCGCTTCCCGTCGTGAACGTCTCGCCTTTCTGGCAGATGGCGATTTCGGGCGGCGCGATCATATTGGCCGTCGTCCTCAACGCGCGCGGCGAGCGGCGGCAAGGCCGCATCATCCTGAAGAAAGCGGCGGCCGCATGAGCACCACGGAACTTGCGCACAATCGCCATATCCCCGATCGGCTGGACAATCCCCTGCGCTCGGCGCTCTTCAGTTGGGAAACGCTGCTGATATTGGTGGCGGTCGCGATCTTCGCTCTCAACAGCCTCGCCTCGCCCTATTTCCTAAATGCCTGGTCGCTCTCGGATCTGACCTTCAATTTCGTCGAAAAAGGACTGATCGCGCTCGCCATGGCGCTCTTGATCATCGCCGGCGAGATCGATCTTTCGGTTGCCGCCATCATCGCGCTTTCCTCCACCATCATGGGCATGGCGGTGCAGGCGGGCGTCGACACGCCCGGGCTGGTGCTGATCGGGCTCGGCGTGGGCCTTGCCTGCGGCGCCTTCAACGGACTGCTGGTCACGAAACTAGGCCTCCCGTCGATCGTGGTGACCATCGGCACGATGAGCCTCTTCCGCGGGATCGCCTACATCATCCTGGGTGACCAGGCCTACCGCGGATATCCGGCAAGCTTCGCCTTCTTCGGGCAGGGTTATGTCTGGTGGGTGATCTCGTTCGAGATCGTGCTCTTCGTTATAATGGCGCTCCTGTTCTGGTTCCTGCTGCATCGCACCAGCTTCGGCCGGATGGTCTTCGCCATCGGCAACAATCCGGTCGCCGCCACCTTCTCCGGCGTGCGCGTGGAGCGCATCAAGTTCATCCTGTTCTGCCTGACCGGGCTGATGGCCGGCGTCGCCTCCGTGCTGCTTACCTCCCGGCTGGGCTCGACCCGGCCGTCAATCGCCCAAGGCTACGAGCTCGAAGTCATCACGATGGTCGTGCTTGGCGGCGTCTCGATCCTCGGCGGTTCCGGCTCAATCGCCGGCGTCGTCCTTGCGGCGATCATCATGGGGCTGGTCACCTTCGGGCTCGGCCTGCTCAATGTGCCGGGGATCGTCATGTCGATCTTCATCGGCCTGCTTCTCATCACGGTCATCGCGCTGCCGATCCTTTGGCGCAGGTTAAGGGAAAGGCAGGGCGCCTGATGCCGGAGAAATACGCGTTCAGGATGAAGCTCAATCCCGGCATGCGGGAGGAGTACAAGCGCCGCCACGACCAGATCTGGCCGGAACTCGTCGCCCTGCTCAGGCAAGCGGGGATTTCCGACTATTCAATCCATCTCGACGCCGAGACCGACACACTCTTCGGCGTGCTCTGGCGCACCGACGGCCACGGCATGGACGATTTGCCGAACGATCCGGTCATAAAGCGCTGGTGGGCGCACATGGCGGACATCATGGAAACCGGTGCCGACAACGAACCGGTCGCCATGCCGCTCGAAACCCTCTTCCACATGCGATGACGGCGGCAGGAATGCGCAAGGTCGCGGTCATCGATATCGGCAAGACGAACGCCAAGGTCGTGCTCGTCGATCTCGAAACGCTGACCGAGATCGACGCCCGCAGGATCGCCAATCGGCCGGTGAGCGAGGCCCCCTACCCGCATCACGACGTCGAACGGCTCTGGACCTTCATCCTCGACGGCCTCGCCTGCTTCGCGCGCGAGCATAAGGTCGATGCGATCTCCACGACCACGCACGGCGCGACCGCCGCACTGCTGTGCTCCGACGGCTCGCTGGCACTTCCCGTGCTCGACTACGAGCATGACGGGCCGGACCGGCTTCGCGGCGACTACGAGGCGCGCAGCGCGGACTTCGAGGAGACCGGATCGCCGCCGCTACCGCAGGGCCTCAATCTCGGCGCGCAGCTCTTCTGGCTGGAACGGTCTTTTCCGGAAGCGTTTTCCGAGACGTCCTCAATCCTCACCTATCCTCAATATTGGGGTCATCGCCTGACCGGCGTCGCGGCCAGCGAGGTCACCTCGCTCGGCTGCCATACGGATCTTTGGGCGCCGGCGCGCAGCGACTATTCCTCGCTGGTCGACCGCATGGGCTGGCGCGCCCGTTTCGCGCCGATCCGCCCGGCACGGTCGGCGCTCGGACCCATCCTGCCTCAGCTCGCCGCAACGACCGGGCTCGATCCCGAAACACCCGTATTTTGCGGCATTCACGATTCAAACGCTTCCCTGCTGCCGCATCTCCTGACGCGGCCGCAACCCTTTTCAGTCGTCTCGACCGGCACATGGGTTGTCTCCATGGCGATGGGTGGCGAGAACGTGCAGCTCGATTGCAAACGCGACACGCTGGTCAACGTCAGCGCGCTCGGGGCGCCGGTACCGTCCGCGCGTTTCATGGGCGGCCGGGAATATGAGATGCTCACCGCCGGTCTCGACGAAGAATGGAGCGAGCGCGATGTGGAGGCCGTGCTGGCACGCGGCGTCGCGATCCTGCCATCGGTGCTGAGGGGTTGCGGTCCGTTTCCGAGCATCGAAGCAAGCTGGACCGTCGAGACCGCCATGCCGGGAGAGCGCATCGTTGCCGCCTCCTTCTATCTGGCGATGATGACCGCGACTTGCCTCGAACTGATCGGAGCGCGCGGCGACATCGTCATCGAGGGGCCTTTAGCCTCCAATACGCTGTTCCTGCGCATGCTGAACGCCGCGACGAGACGGCCGGTCGTCGCGCAATCTTCGCAGGCCACGGGTGCGAGCATCGGAGCGGCCCTGCTGGCGACGGAACCGACAAAAAGCCTAGTACCCCTTGGGGAGCGCTCCACTGCCGCCCAAGCATCCTGGATCGAATATGCGGCCATTTGGAACGCCGCAACCCACGAACGCACACTGCATCCCCTTCGCAGCGCGTGACAGACACGGCGAAACCCGCTTGAGCTTTCGCCTTCCGCAGAGATTGGCGGCAACGGCTGCGCGTAAAATCCCTGCTTCCTTACCGAGGGGAGTGCCCGACGTCAGGGGCCCCGATTGCAGGCCTTCGCATTCTCCACCCCCTTAGCGTCGCCCCGCCTTTACATTTCTTTACATTTGCCCCGAACGCGTGAAACCTCGCCTTGCTAGCTTTCCTCCGCTGCAGAGATGCTGCGGTGTGAAAGGAGATAATCCATGGAAAACGAGGACAAGGATCTGGCGAGCCAGACCGCCACCGAGCCCGCTTCGAAAGGATGGGGGCGCCGCGCCGCGATCGGCGGGCTCGCAGCCGTCGCGGTTGTCGGTGCCGGCGGTCTTGTAGTCGCGCGCGGCGACGATTTCGGCATGGGTCGTTTCGGCATGGGCGGCCACATGATGCAGGCGCACATGGGAGGCGGCGGCTTTATGGGACACCGGATTGGCTCAGTGCTCGACGAACTCGACGCGACGTCCGAGCAGGAAGACAAGCTTTGGGAAATCATCGACAAGGCACGCGACGAGATCGGCCCCACTTTCCGGGACTTCCGCGAGACGCGTGAGGAGGTTATCAAACTCCTCGGCGCGCCGACCATCGACCATGCCGCCGCCGAGAAACTGCGCAGCGAACGTATCGCGGCCATCGACGAGGCTTCGCGCAAGATGACGACCGCGCTCCTCGACGCGGCCGAAGTGCTGACACCAGAGCAGCGCGCCAAGCTTGCCGAGCATTTGAATGAGCGGCGCGGGCGCGGCCGGTGGTAAGATCGAGGCGGCCAGACGGCTGAACGGAGTGCAAGAATGGCAGGACGGGTCTTGATTGTTGACGACGACACGCGCCTGTCCGCCATGCTTGCCGACTATCTCTCCGCGAACGGCTACACCGTCCATACCGCGCCGACGGCCACGGCAGGTCTCGCCGACCTCCACCGTCATGCGCCGGACATCGTGATCCTCGACATCATGCTGCCGGATCTCGACGGCTTCGAGACCTGCCGGCGCATGCGTGTGGTCTCGGATGTACCGATCCTGATGCTCACCGCCAAAGGCGAGGAGACAGACCGCATCGTCGGGCTGGAGCTCGGAGCGGACGACTATCTGCCCAAACCTTTTAATCCGCGCGAGCTGCTGGCCCGGCTGAAGGCGATCCTGCGTCGTCGCAATGGTGGCGCGGCGATCTCACGCGTCCTGCGCTTCGGACTGCTGGAGATCGATCCGGGATCACGCTCGGCCAGGATCGATGGCCGCGAATGCGCGCTGACCAGCTACCAGTTCGACTTGCTCGTGACGCTTGCCGAAAATGCCGGCCGCACGCTGTCACGCGAACGGTTGATGGACGCGGTCAAGGGCGCGGAGCTGGATGCGTTCGATCGTTCCATTGACGTCCACGTCTCGCGCATCAGGGCAGCCATCGAGACCGACCCAAGGCATCCGAAGCGTATCGTTACCGTCCGCGGCGCGGGCTACGTCTTCGCCCGTTTCCAAGACGACGAGAGATAAAGCGTTGCGCAGCCGACTGTTCCTGAAGATCTACCTGACGCTGCTCGCCAGCCTTGGCGCCGTCGCCATCGCCAGCGCTGCGTTCGTGTGGCTGGGGCAAGGCGAGGAGGAGTCGGGCTGGCAGAGCCAACGCGCCCGGTTCGTCGCAGCGCTTATTCCGCCCGACATGGACCAGAAATCGGTCGAGGCGACGCTGGATCGGCTGTCGCGGGCCTTCGACGCCGACATAGCGGTGTATGATCCGCATGGCGGATTGATTGCCAGCGCCGGCCAACCGCTCCCGCATGATGTTCTCGCCCGCCCCTGGCGCCATGGCAAAGGCAAACTTCACACGATGGTCACGGAACTGCCCGACGGCCGCGCGGTGGCCGCGCGCATGGCGTGGCCTTTCCGTCCGTCGGGCCGCAATCCGCTCGCCTACCTTGCCCTGATCGCCGGCGTCGTCGGGCTCGCCGCCTATCCGGTGGTGCGTCACCTGACCCGCAGGCTGGAGCAGCTGCGCGTTGGCGTGGACGCCTGGGGGAGAGGCGATTTCGTGGCCCGCGTGCCGGCGAAAGGCAGCGACGAGGTCGCGACGGTCGCGAAGAGCTTCAACAAGGCCGCCGATCATGTCGAGCGACTGATCAAGTCGCACCGCGCACTGCTCGCCAATGCCAGTCATGAATTGCGCTCGCCTCTCGCGCGTCTGCGCATGGCAATCGACCTCTACGAGGAGGCGCCGGACGAACGCCGCAAGGAGGAGATTATCCGCAATCTCGCCGAACTGGACATGCTGGTCGAGGAGATCCTGTTGGCGAGCAGGCTGGACAATGTCGAGACGCTCGATGAGATCGAGCCGGTTGACCTCCTGGCGCTGGCTTCGGAAGAAGGGGCACGCAACGGTGTCGAGGTTTCCGGCACGCCCGTCACGGTAATGGGCGATGCGCGCCTGCTCGGAAGGCTGGCTCGCAATCTCATGCAGAACGCGCTGCGCCACGGCGGCCCGCCTGTCTCATGCACTGTCGCACGGGCAGACGGCAGGGTGGAATTGACGGTTCGCGACCACGGCTCGGGCATCCCCAACGGCGAGAGCGCCCGCGTTTTCGAGCCGTTCTACCGTCCTTCGGGGCGGGGGGAAGCCGCCGGCGGCTGGGGCCTGGGACTGGCCCTGGTGCGCCAGATCGCCGAGCGTCACGGCGGCGCTGTCCGCTACGAATCCCCGCCGGACGGCGGTGCCTGTTTCGTCGTGACGCTTCCTGTGAAACGGTCGTCCGAAAGATAGGCAGAGCTGGTCGGCTCGACGACCGCTCGATCGCGCTCTTCCCCTGCAATCTTCACGCTCACTTCAGCCGCATCCAGCGCCGCCCGGAGGTCCTCGGGCGGAGCATGGTCGACCACGATTTCATGCACATGCGCGAGCGAGCAGACCTGCACGAGCCCCTTCTGGCCGAATTTGGAGGCGTCCGTGACCACCACCCGGCGGCGCCCTCGACCCAGCACCGCTTGGCCAAACTGCGCCTCTTCCAATTCGTAGTCCATCACACCTGTGACCGCGCTTATCCCACCAGCCGAGATGATCGCGTGGTCCACGCTGAAGCGATTGATGAACTCGATCGCCGAGAAGCCCAGTGCGGCGCCGCTGTCGCTGCGCAGCTCCCCGCCCGCCATGTAAACCTTGTTGCCGTTGACGGTGGCGAGCGTGCGCGCGATGTCGGAAGAATTCGTAACCACGATCAATTGTCGGTGCCCGAGCAGGGCACGGGCGAGAAAACTGGTCGTGGTGCCCGTGTCGAGCATGATCGATTCACCGTCGCGGATGGACGAGGCGGCGAGCCTTGCGATCGCTTCCTTGGCAGGTCTGTTCTCACGCATCCGCCTCTCGAAGGGCGCTTCACCCACCACCGAAGGCAGGCCAATCGCGCCGTGCATGCGAATGATTTCGCCGCGATCCGCCAGTGGCTTGATGTCCCGG
Source organism: Aquamicrobium sp. LC103 (assembly GCF_001014615.2). Taxonomy (GTDB): domain Bacteria; phylum Pseudomonadota; class Alphaproteobacteria; order Rhizobiales; family Rhizobiaceae; genus LBCQ02. The sequence goes on along the minus strand of NZ_LBCQ02000008.1, from coordinate 17,405 downwards.
CGCACGGTCTCCAACGAAACGCCCAAGCGGGCCGCCAGAGCGCTGACGCTGATCGTGCCGTCCTCCTTCAAGAGGCTCAGTATCTGCCCATGGCGAGGAGAGGGATTCATGCTTGTTCCGTTTCTTTGACCGTTTTCTTGGAATTATGCCCGTTATTTTGTCTTAATGGCATACAATTTTGTCAAAAAAATTCAATAAACCACAAAATCCGATTGACTCGATCCGTGAACGCATCGATCCTCGCCTTTCAAAGAGCAGCCGAAGAGTTGCGGAAAGGGAACGATGGCGGAAGGGATGAGGAACCCTCCCGACAGCAGGGCCAGGATCGCGGCGCTGCCAATCTGGAAGGGTACGATAGAGATCGAGCCGCTCTTGGGTGGCATAAGCAATGAAAGCTGGCTCGTGGCCGATGGGCGCGGGCGCCATGTGGTTCGTTTCGGCAAGGATTACCCCTTCCACCACGTCTTCCGCGACCGTGAGGTTATGACGGCACGCGCGGCCGTGGAAGCCGGATTCGCCCCTGAGTTGGAATATACCGCGCCCGGCATGATGGTCTCGCGCTACCTCGGCGCCAAGACCTATGACGGCAACGATGTGCGGGCGAACATAGTCTCCGTTGCGCGGCTGATCCGCGCCTTCCACAACGAGATGCCGCGACAGGTGTCCGGACCGGGCTTCATGTTCTGGCCATTTCATGTGATCCGCGACTATGCGCGCACGCTACGCGAAGGCGGGAGCCGGATGGAGCCGCACCTGCCGGCATATCTTGATCTTGCCGATGAACTTGAGACGGCACAGATTCCACTCCCCATCGTCTTCGGCCACAACGATCTTCTTCCGGCGAACCTGCTCGACGACGGCGAGCGTCTTTGGCTCATCGATTTCGAATATGCGGGCTTCTCCACCGCGATGTTCGATCTGGCCGGGCTTTCCTCCAACGCAGGTTTCTCCGCCGAAGAATCGGAAACCCTGCTCGCCTGTTATTTCGGCCGATCGCCCGATCTGCCGACGCGACGGGCGCTGGCGGCCATGCAATGCACCTCGCTCCTGCGCGAAGCCATGTGGAGCATGGTGTCCGAGATTCATCTCGATGCGCCCGGCACGGATTACGAGGCCTACACGCAGGACAATCTCGCACGGCTCGAAACCGCACTCGACACCTATTTCACAGAATACGGACGCCACAACCGATGAACCAAGCGCTTCCCCTCCATGCCAAGGTCGTCGTCATTGGCGGCGGCATCATCGGCTGCTCGACCGCCTATCACCTAGCGCGCGACCACAAGGCCGACGTGGTCCTTCTGGAGCAGGGCCGGCTGACCTCCGGGTCCACCTGGCACGCGGCGGGACTCGTCGGCCAGCTTCGCTCCTCCGCGTCGATCACGCGCGTGCTGAAATACTCCGTCGAGCTCTACAAGCACCTGCATGAGGAAACGGGGCTGGAGACTGGCTGGAAAATGACCGGCTGCCTCAGGCTCGCAACCAACGAGGATCGCTGGACCGAGTTTCGCCGGCTCGCAACCACGGCACAGAGCTTCGGAATGGAGATGCATCTCGTATCCCCCGAAGAGGTGAAGCGCATGTGGCCGCTGATGGACACGTCCGACCTCGTCGGCGCATCCTGGCTGCCAACAGATGGGCAGGCGAACCCCGCCGACATAACCAACTCACTCGCCAAGGGCGCGCGCATGCACGGCGCCAAGCTCTTGGAAGGCGTACGGGTGACCGGATTTGTGATGGAGGGCAACCGTATCGCGGCGGTGGAAACCAACAGGGGTCGCATCGCCTGCGAGACGGTCGTGAACTGTGCCGGACAATGGGCGCGGCAGGTCGGCGCCATGGCGGGCGTTTCGGTACCGCTGCAGCCGGTCAAGCACCAATATATCGTGACGGAGAAGATCGAGGGCTTGAGCCCGGACGCACCGACCATCCGGGATCCGGACCGGCGCACCTATTTCAAGGAAGAGGTGGGCGGCCTGGTCATGGGCGGCTACGAGCCGAACCCGCAGCCCTGGCATACGGGCCTTCCAGGAGGCGACGTGCCGGAGAGCTGGGAGTTCCAGCTTTTTGACGACGATTTCGAGCATTTCGAGCAACACATGACACAGGCCATGGCTCGTGTGCCCGCGCTGGCCACGGCCGGCGTCAAGCAGATGGTGAACGGACCGGAGAGCTTTACGCCGGACGGCAATTTTATTCTCGGCCTGGCTCCGGAATGCGCCAACATGTTCGTGGGCGCGGGCTTCAACGCCTTCGGCATCGCCTCCGGTGGCGGAGCAGGCTGGGTGCTGGCGGAGTGGGTGGTCAATGGCGAAGCGCCGCTGGATCTTTGGGTGGTCGATATCCGCCGCTTCTCCGCCCTCCACCGAGATCGGGATTGGGTATGTGGGCGCACGCTCGAGGCATATGGCAAACACTACACCGTCGCCTTCCCGCACGAGGAATATGAGAGCGGCCGTCCGCGCATCGTCTCGCCGCTTTATGAACGCCTGAAGACGCGGCGTGCCGTGTTCGGCTCCAAGCTCGGCTGGGAGCGGCCCAACTGGTTTGCGCCAAAGGGCATGGAACCGGCTGATACCTATTCCATGGGTCGGCCGAACTGGTTCGAGGCGGTGGGCGAGGAGCACGCCCATGTCCGCGACAAGGTAGGCATTTTCGACCAGTCCTCGTTCGCCAAATTCGAACTTTTCGGGCGTGACGCGGCCGCGGCGCTCGACTTGATCTGCGCCAATGACGTGACCAGGTCGGCGGGCCGCCTCACCTATACGCAGATGCTAAACACGCGCGGCGGCATCGAGTGCGACCTTACCGTGGCGCGGCTTTCCGAGGACCGGTTCTACATCGTCACGGGCACCGGCTTCCGTACCCACGACTTTGGCTGGATCGCCGACCATATCCGTGCGGGTGCGGATGCCCGCCTGACCGACGTGACGGAAGCATACGGCACGCTCTCGCTGATGGGGCCGAAAGCTCGCGACGTGCTCGCTGCCGTCACGCATGCGGATATCGGCAATTCAGCCTTCCCCTTTGGCCATGTGCGGGAGATCGGGATCGCCGGCCATGCCGTGCGGGCGCTGCGCGTCACCTATGTGGGCGAGCTCGGCTGGGAGCTGCACGTGCCGCTTTCGGGTACGGGCAACGTGTTCGACGCGCTGATGGATGCAGGCCGGCGCCACGACATCCGACCTGTCGGGTATCGCGCGCTGGAGTCTCTCAGGCTCGAAAAAGCCTATCGCGCCTGGGGTGCCGACATCACGCCGAACGACAATCCCTTCGAGGCGGGCCTCGGCTGGGCTGTGAAGCTTCGCAAGACGACGCCGTTCATCGGTCGTGAAGCTTGCGAGAAGACGATCTCGCGCCCGTTTGAAAAGCGGTTGGCAGGCTTCACGATGGAAGACCCGTCTGTCGTACTCCTCGGACGCGAAACCATTCTGCGCAATGGTGAGCCGGTCGGCTATCTCACCAGCGGCGGCTTTGGCTACACGATCGCGAAACCTGTCGGCTACGGCTATGTGCGCAACAGCGCGGGCGTCGACGGGGAGTTCCTGAAATCAGGAAAATACGAGCTTGTCGTGGCAAACGAGCGCTTCGCCGCCACGATCCACATGGCACCGCTTTACGACCCGCACGCAGAACGGGTGAAGAACTGATCGAGAAACCCGGGCAGCCCAACCGATGAGCGCGCGGGATTCATGCAGCGAGGGGAACGTAAATGGCACAGATCGGAACGTTCATCATCTACATCATCATGGCCTGCGCGGTGGCCGGCGCCATCGCCTCGATCCGTGATCCCGAATCCGGACTCGGCAAGGAATTCATCGAGGGTATCCATGCCATCGGCCCGATCTTCATTCCGGTGGCCGGTATCATGGCCTCGATACCCTATCTTTCGGAATTCATCCGCCTGGCTGTCGGCCCGCTTTTCGCGATGGTGGGGGCCGACCCGTCCATCGCCGCCACGACCGTCATCGCGGTGGACATGGGTGGCTATCAACTCGCGCACGCCCTGGCGGGTACACGCGATGCCTGGATCGTCGCCATGGTCGTCGGCTACATGGCGGGCGCCACGATCATCTTCTCGATCCCGGTGGGCCTGGCCATGCTGGCAAAGCCAGACCACAAATACATGGCATTGGGCATCATGTCAGGCATTCTCAGCGTGCCGATCGGCGTTTTCGTCGCTTGCGCGCTGATCGCTCTTTCCGGCCTCGAAGTGCGCCCCGATATCTCGACCAGCGGGGAAGCCACCCACCAGGTGATGCTCACGATCGGGGAGATCCTGCGCAATCTCCTGCCGCTCATCGTCTTTTGCGTGGCGATCGCGCTCGGCCTGCGCTTCGTGCCCGACGCCATGATCACAGGGTTCCTGTGGTTCGGCCGCATCATGTATGCCGGCATCACCCTGGTGCTGGTCTTCTCGATCGTCGAATACTTCACCAGCATGTTCAGCACCGTGTTCGGCAGCTGGGGTTTCGATCCCATCATCGCGGACGAAGCCGATCAGTTCCGCGCGCTCGAGATCGCCGGCTATATCGGCATCATGCTGGCGGGCGCCTTCCCGATGGTCTATCTCCTCACCAAATATCTGGAAGGACCGATGCGGGCGATAGGTTCTCGCATCGGGGTATCGCCAGAAGGCGCAGCGGGCCTGCTGGCCGCCATAGCCAACATCATCGCCATGTACCGTTTGATCGGAAAGATGCAGCCCAAGGACAAGGTCCTGGCCATCGCCTTTGCCGTTTGTGCGGCTTTCACCTTCGGTGATCATCTGGCCTTCGCGGCCAATTTTCAACCGAGCATGATCCTCCCTCTGCTTATCGGCAAGCTGCTCGGAGGCTCGGCAGGCTTCATGCTGGCGAAATGGCTATCCGTTCCGAAGGCCGAGGAACTGGCAGCGATCGACGTAGCCACGGCCGCGCCCTTACCTGCGGAGTAGCCCGAAATCCTGGTGCGGCGCTCGGCCGAACTTCGAATTCGCTCGTGGCCTCTACGAGCCTTCGATCGCGACGATCGCCTCGATCTCGACGGTGATGTTGTCGGGCAACGACCCGAAACCGACGGCGGAGCGTGCATGAAGTCCCGCCTCGCCGAAGACGTCGATCAGAAGATCGGAGCAGCCGTTGATGACCTTGGGGTGGGCGCCGAAATCCGGCACCGCGTTCACCATTCCGAGAAGCTTGACGACGCGCCGCACACGGCCGAGGTCGCCCAGTGCGTCGTGCATTACCGCAAGCAGGTTGAGCCCGGTCAGCCGCGCGTCGTCATAGGCGCGCTCCATGCCGACATCGCCGCCAACCTTGCCGGTGCGCAACGTACCGTCTGCTTCTCGTGGCCCCTGCCCGGAAAGATATAACAGCCCCCCTTCGATGACGTAGGGAATGTAGGTCGCAATCGGCGTCGGAGCTGGTGGAAGCACGAGGCCTTGCGCCTCAAGCCGGGCATAGGGGGTCATCTGGGTGAAACCTTTCAACTGGCAAGTTCCGCCTGCCTTATGCAGGCAACGCTGTGTCCGGGGCCGACCTCCTCGCTCGCAGGCACAGCCTCGGCACAGGCTTCGATGGCGTGTGGACAGCGCGTGCGGAAGACGCAGCCCGAGGGCGGATCGAGCGGGCTCGGTATGTCGCCCTGCAGGATGACCCGATCGCGCTTCACGGTGGGATCGGGGACGGGAGCGGTCGCGAGCAGCGCGCGCGTGTAAGGATGGCGCGGCGCCGCGTAAACCGCCTGCGACGGCCCCTTCTCCATGATGCGGCCCAGGTAGAGAACCACGATCTGGTCACACAAATATTCGACGACCGTCAGATCGTGCGAAATGAAGACCATCGTCAAGCCGAGATCACGCTGGATCTGCTGGATGAGGTTCAGCACCTGCGCCTGTACGGAAACGTCGAGCGCGGAGACGGGCTCATCGGCGATGATGAGTTCGGGCTCGACGGCAAGAGCCCGCGCGATACCGATGCGCTGGCGCTGTCCACCGGAAAATTCGTTCGGATAGCGGCGCGCATGCTCCGCGGACAGGCCAACCCGGACAAGCAGCTCCTCGATTCTGGCCTTGCGCTCCTTGCCTCTGGCCAATCCATGGGTATCGATCGCCTCGCCAATGATCTCGCCGACACGCATGCGCGGATTGAGGCTCGAATAAGGGTCCTGGAAGATGATCTGCATACGCCGGCGGTAGGCGCGCATTTCCTTCTCCGACAAGCCGAACAGGTCGACGCCGTCGAAGATTGCCTCCCCCGATGTCGGCTCGACCAGGCGCAGGATGGCGCGGCCCGCCGTCGTCTTGCCGGAGCCGGATTCCCCGACAATCCCAAGAATCTCGCCTCGGCGCACCTCGAACGACACGCCGTCGACCGCCTTGACCGGGCCGCTCTTGGTAGAGAACCGCTTTTCAAGGCCGCGCACGGCAAGCAGAACCTCGGAATTGTCTTTCTGGACATGCAGGGTGGAGTTCACAGAAGCTCGTACCTCCGACAACGCGTCAAGTGATCCCCGGAAGCCGATTGAAGCAGGGGCGGTTCAGCCTCGCAAGCTGGCTCCGCAAGCAGGCAACGAGGAGCGAAGGAGCACCCTCGCGGCAAGGACAGGACGCTTGGCACGCTGCCGGGGATCGGATCGAGCAGGCGACGGGTTCCATCAGCCGAGCGGTCGCGCTTGGGGTCGGGAATGCAGGCAAGCAGACCCTTGGTGTAAGGGTGTCGTGGCCGCGCAAACAGCTCCGTGACCCGCGCCTGCTCGACGACGCGGCCCGCATACATCACCGCAACTTCATGAGCTATCTCAGCCACGACACCGAGATTATGCGTAACAAACAGGATGCTCATGCCGATCTCGCGCTGAAGTCGGCGCATCAGGTCGAGAATCTGCGCCTGAATGGTCACATCAAGCGCCGTGGTGGGTTCGTCTGCAATCAGCAAGGCCGGCCGGCAAGCCAGCGCGAGCGCGATCATCACGCGCTGTCGCATGCCACCCGACATCTCGTGCGGGTACTGGTCGAGACGCTTTGCCGCTGCGGGAATCTCGACGAGCTCCAGCATCTCGAGAGCACGCGCCCGTGCCTCGCCGCGCGTGACGGGCTCGTGCAGCCGCACCATCTCCATGATCTGGTCACCGACGGTGAAGAGCGGGTTGAGCGAAGTCATCGGTTCCTGGAAGATCATGGCGATCTCCCTGCCCCGTATGCCCCTCATCCGCCTGTCGCCAAGCGCCGCCAGATCGACCACCGACCCGTCGCGCATGCGATAGAGAATGCGACCGCCAACGATGCGGCCGGGATGCGACAGCAGGCGCATGATCGACAGGCTGGTCACCGACTTGCCCGATCCGGACTCGCCGACCACGGCGAGCGTTTGGCCGCGTCTGACCGTCAGCGTGACACCGTCGACCGATTTCGCGGCACGCGCGCCCATCACGAAATGCGTGCGCAGATCCTCGGCCCTGAGGACGACGTCATCGGCGAGTTGCGCGGCCTCTTGCCGGTATGAGGCGGAAACCAGCATGTCAGAGGTCCTTTCGCAACCTGGGATCAAGCAGATCGCGCAAACCATCACCGACGAGCTGGAGCGACAGCACCGTAAGCACGATCGCGATGCCAGGAAAGATCGTCATCCAGTCGGCCTGACCCACATATTGGCGCCCGGAGGCTATCATCGTGCCCCAAGTGGGAATCTCGGGGCTGACACCGACGCCGAGGAAGGATAGCCCCGCTTCCGCGAGCATCGCATAGGCGAAGATGAAGGTCGCCTGCACGAGGATGGGCGAGACGAGATTGCGCAGGACATGCCGTGTCATGATCCGCCAGGTCGGCACGCCGAGCGCGCGGGCGGCTTCCACATAGGGCAGTTCGCGTATGACGAGCGTGGAGGCGCGCACGATACGCGCCAGGCGCGGCGCATAGACGATGCCGAGTGCGACGATCACCGTGGCGAGCGAAGGGCCGAGCGCGGCAACCAGTGCAATCGCCAGCAGGATGTCGGGAAATGCCATCATTGCATCGACCAGGCGCGAGACGACGGCGTCTGCCTTGCGGAAAAAGCCGGCGACGATCCCGAGCGTGATCCCCACCACGCAGGCGAAGACGGTGGCCGCCGCGCCCACGAGCAACGACAGCTGTCCCGCATAAATTGTCCGGCTGAATATATCCCGACCGAATTCATCCGTACCGAAGAACCATTCGAGTCCCGGCGGCTGAAGCCGGTTGACGATGGATAGGCGGCTCGGCGAATGCGGTGCCACCCACGGCGCGAGCACCGCCAGCAGTGCGATGACGACGAGGATGAGGAGACCGATGGCGAGCGTCTTGCGCTGGATGATCAGCGTTGTCAGCCGCGGCGCGGCATATGCGTCCGTGGCAGCCATCAGTAGCGCACCCGTGGATCGATCATCAGGTAGAGCATGTCGATGCCGAAGTTTATGAGAACATAGATCGCGGCGATCACCAGAAGCGCACCCTGAATCACCGGGTAGTCACGCCTGAGCACAGCGGACACCACGAGATTGCCGACGCCGGGCAAGCTGAACACCGTTTCGGTGACAACCGCGCCGGAAACGAGCAGCGCCGCCGTCAGCCCAAGTACCGTCAAGACTGGAATCAACGCGTTCTTGAATGCGTGCTTGAGGACGACACGGAACTCGCTCATGCCCTTGGAACGCGCGGTACGCACGTAATCGTCGTTCAGCACGTCGAGCATGGACGCTCGCGTGAAACGGGTGATCAGCGCGGAGGAGACCACACCGAGCGCGAAGGCAGGCAGGACGAGATGACTGAGCCTCGTGGCAAACGACGCATCCGGCCCGCCATAACCTGCCACAGGGAACCAGCCCAGACGGACCGCAAAGACCTGGATCAGGATCAGGCCGAGCCAGAAGCTGGGAATGCTGGCGGCAAGCATCGTCAGCGTCGTCACGGATTGGTCGAAAAAGCTGCCGCGGCGATATGCGGCAAGGATGCCAACGGGCAGCGCGATCGCGCTGGCGATCAAAATGGAGAACAACGTCAGGAAAAAGGTCGGCTCGGCTCGATCCAGCAAAGCGCTGGCCACTGGCATGTCGAGGAATATCGATTGGCCGAGGTCACCCCGCAGGAGTTGGCCCAGAAAGAAGAGATACTGCATGACAAGGGGCTGGTCGATGCCCAGCCTGCCACGCAGCGCCTCGATGTCCGCGGGTGTCGCGTCGGGCCCCAGCATAACAGCGGCCGGATCGCCCGGAGCGACGCGCACGATGACGAAGACGATCGTGACCACGACAAACATGACGCTCAGCATGCCGAGAAGCCGTTGCAGAACGTATCGAGTCATCGATCGTCTCCTGTCCGTCATTTTACCAAGAGCCGGGGGTCGTCGGCGACGTCCCCCGGTTCTTGCCGTGTCAACTTACTGCGCGATATGCGCGTTCCAGAAATAGGGCCACGCCGTCGGCGTGAACCCTTCAAGACGCGGCGACTTGGCAGCGAGAGCGCTGAAATCGCCGACCTTGTAGAAGGGCGCTTCGTCGTAGATCAGCTTCTGGAACTCGGACCACACGGCCTGCCGCTTCTCCAGGTCCATCTCGGTGTTGAGCGCGCTGAACAGACGTTCCTTCTCCTCGCTCGCCCACCAGCCGGGATAGGAAGCAGGCAGCGGCGCGATGAGCGCCGGGTCGGGCAGGAAGGGGCTGTGAGTGATGAAGATGTCCCACAATCCAGGTTCGGCGCGGCGCTGCACCAGCGTCGCCCAGTCGAAGACGCCCAGATCGACGGTGAAGCCGGCCAGTTTCAGATATTCGGCGGCGACCTGCGCCATCTTGTAGTGAAACTCATACTGGCGGCTGGTGAGGATTCGTATCGGCGAGCCGTCATACCCGGCCTCCTCGGCCAGGGTCTTGGCAGTTTCCGGATTGCCCTGATTGTAGGCCTCCAACCCCTCCCCGTTACGCCAAGGATAACCCTCAGGATACATCGCCCCGTCGACGGAGTAGAATTCCGGCTTGCCGAAGGCGGCGGCAAGCATGTCCTCGGAGTTGAGCGCGGCCTGGATGGCCTTGCGCACTCCATGGTTGGTCATGACGCCTTCCTTGTTGTTCATGATGAACATCGGCCAGCCGAAGGAATTGAGAACCAGCGGCTCGGTGTTGCCCTGCCCTTCCAATCGATCATAGGCTTCCACCGGCAACAGATCGGCATAGTCGTACTGGCCGGCGATCGCCCCTTCGACGCGGGTATTGGCATCGGGCACCGGCACGAACCGGATTTCATCGAGATATTGCTTGCGCGCGCCGCCGAAGCCGTCGGGCTCGCCCTCGCGCGCGGCATAGTCCTCGAAGCGGACGAGCTGGAGATACTGATCGACCCGGCGTTCCTTGATCATGTACGGTCCGGTGCCGACATATTCGCTGAGCGTGTCGGCGATCTTCTCGGAAGGCAGAATGACGGCCGCCGAATTGTTGAACGCCAGCAGCGCGTTCAGCGAGGCGACGGGTTCAGTGAGCGAGATGCGGACGGTGAAGTCGTCCACGGCCTCGAGCTTGTCGAGCTTGTCGGCGACGAGCTGACCACGGGACGCCACCTCGAACCAGCGCTCCAGCGAGGCGACCACGTCCTGCGAGGTCATGTCGCTCCCGTCATGAAAGGTCACACCCTGCCGTAGCTTGATCGTATGGACCTTGCCGTCCTCGGAAACCTCCGGCAACCCGTCGGCAAGCAGGGGCGTTACGTTCCAATTGGCATCGAACGTATAGAGCGTCTCGAAGAAATGCTGGGTGACCATGCCGAGCAGATCGCCGGTGGCGATCATCGGATCGAGCGTGTTCAATTCGCCGATCGTCGCCACGTTGATGACGCCGCCACGCTCCTGCGCGAAGGCGGCGGTAAATCCTCCGACCAGGATGGCGGCGCCTGCAAGCGCCACGGCGGTAATCTTCTTCAGCATGATCTCTTCCCCTTTTTGGTTGCGGTGATTTCCTGCCGGCTCAAGCCCCGGCAGCCAGCGTCTCGACGACCTTGACAAGCTCGCCGACCACTGCCTGAGTGATGCGTTCGCCCTTTTCCGCGCTAGCCAGCGACGGATCGCCGACAACACCGGTTCCACCCGACATGGCATGCATTGTGCGAAACAGCGCCCCGCGACTCGCACGGATCATGTCGGCGTTCGCCCAATCGAAGGTCGCCGAATAGGACATGGTGCCGATCTTCCCGGTGCGCACATCGTCGGGCGCGGCGGCCAGCATCAGCGAAGTCTCGAACTCGCAGGCGTGATTGACGCCTGCAAAGTCGCTCTCACGGATTTTCTCCAGTTCCGGCGCCGCCAGCCTCCACCACGTCAGCAGGGCTATCCGGCAATCGCGATGACGAGCCCCGAAAGTTTCGAGCAGGACCTGACCGATCGCCTGGTTCCCGCCGTGACTGTTGAACAGGACGAGATTGCGGAAACCGTGCCTGACCACGCTCTCCAGAATATCCCCGACATAAGCGAGGAATGTATCGTGGCGCACGCTGAGCGTGCCCGCGAACTCCATATGATGTTCGGAGCAACAGACCTTGACGGCGGGCAGGATGAGAACCCTGTCGCCCAGCCGCTCTTCCGCCCGATCGAGGAAATGGCCGCCGATCGCGACATCGGTGTCGATGGCCAGATGCGGGCCGTGCTGCTCGACGGCGGCAATATTGAGGACGACCGGCGTGGATCGGTCGATCCCGGCGAACTCCTCGGTTGTGAGCTTGTCCCAGCGCATCTGCGATCCCGTCAGGAGATGACACGTTCGCCGACGCGGAAGCGGGCGAGCGCCGTCTCATCGAGCTTCACGCCCAGGCCCGGCCCTTCCGCCGGCACCCGGACATGGGGCGGTTCGAATGCCAGCGGCGTCTCGAGCAGGTCATGCGAGCGGATCATCCGTCCGAAGATATCGCCGGGCCAGACGCAGCTCCTGGCTGCCGCCGACTGATGGACATACATGGCCTCGAGAATGCCGAGGTCGACCTCCGAACCGTGCCAACAGTAGAGCCCAGCGGTCGCCGCTATGTGATCGAGCGCCTGGAAGCCCGCGAGGCCACCATTGAAATTGAATCCATCGACCGCATTGTGGGCGAGAGCGTTGATCGCCTCATAGGGACGCTGCCCTTGATAGACGTAGGGCAGCGAGACGTGCAGCACGATCGGTATCGAAGAGAAGCGGCGCAACTCGGCGAAGTCCAGCATCATCCAGCGCGGCAGAGGATCTTCCAGAAGCAGCACGTTGCCGACCGTCTCGAGCTCGCGGATGATGCGGCGCGCATTGCCGGAATTCTCCCAGCGCTGGTTCGGGTCGAAGATGACCTTCATGCCAGGCGCGTGCTCCTTGATCTGCGCACACCAGCCGGCGACGTCGTCCTCGAGGTCACATTTGAACTTGATGACGTCGTAGCCCTGTTCGCGATAGCGGCGCACCCAGGGGCCGACCTCGTCCATGGTGCGGTGGCTCGACCACGCGCTGACCGCTACGTGATCACGGACCGCGCCGCCCAGCAGATTGTGCATCGGAACACCGAGCGATTTCGCAAAGGCATCCCAGATCGCGCATTCGAAGCCGTCATATTCGCGGCAAAGCGGCAACGGCAGTTGCTGCAGCGGAAAGTCGGTTATCTTGCTGCCCAACAGGTTCGCGCAAATCGCCTCGATGCGAGGCCATTCGTGGTCGCGATAGAACTCGCCCAGGCCAACCGTTCCATCCGCCAGCGTCATACGCAGGATCAGCTTCGGCAACTCATCGAACTGCACGCTCCAGCTCGCCTTTCCGCCAACGGGCAGCATGTGCAGCGGCTTGGCGAGCGTATCGGAATTGATGACACCCGGATGGGCGGGAACGACCACCTCGTCAAAGCGGAACGATACGATGGTCTTATCTGCAATCGGCATTCTGGCGATCCATGAAAGGGAGGCTATATCGCCAGAATGTAGTTTTCCTACTTACCTGTCAACCACCGGGAGCGTGGGTCCATGGCCTTTTCAGACCCGCCAATCGACCGGTTTCAGTCACAAACACAGCTAAAAATCGAAAGAAGGTAGCAATTTCCAGAGGATCGCAGCGCGATTCGACATTAGCGTCATGTCTGATCCTGTGGCCAGCGCCACGAAAAATGTAGGAAAAGTACCTAATCTCCAACCGGCTGGCTGTCGGTATTGCCATGTAGGGAGACGAGGTTGGAGCGAGCGCGCCACAGCTTCTTTGCAACCGCGTTGCGGCGCCACGCGCCCACCAGCGTCGCGAGGCAGTCAAGGACGAAGAGCTGGCCGTAGCGGCCTCGGTTGGGCATGTAGAAGAATTTTTCCTCATCGAAGGCGACCAGCGGCACCACCACGTTTGCCTTGGCGGCCAAGGGACTCGTCGGGTCGGTCACCGCGACCACGGAGGCCCCCAGTTCCACCGCGATCTCCGCGCTGTCGACCAGCGAACGGGGCTTACCGGTCACAGAAAAGATCAGCAGCACATCCTGGGGATCCGCGGTGGAGGCGATCACCCTGTGCTTGTAGGAATCCGCTGTCGCCGAGACCGCGATGTCCAGGCGGAAGAACCGGTTCTCCGCCTCAAGCGCAACATTCGCGGAGCTGCCCCCGACGCCGAAGCAGAAGATGCGGCGACCGCGATGGATGAGTTCCGCGGCCTTTTCGAGCGCCGCGGGATCACGTTGCGCGAAGGCGCTGGCAAGCGCCTGGCTGGTGGCCTCGTAGACCTGGTCGGCCACCTCGCGCCCGGTTTCGGCGGGACTTGTGCGTTCGGCGGCAATGTACATGCGCCCTATCGCATAATCCTGCGCGAGGCGTATCTTGAAGTCGGAAAATCCGTCGCATCCCATGCGACGGGAAAAGCGAATGACGGTCGGTTCGCTGACCTTCGCGCGTGATGCCAGTTCCTTGATCGAAATCCGAGTGGCGGCCTCGATGTCTTCGAGGACGGCGTCGGCCACAGCACGGTCGGCCCGATTGAGTTGCTGCCGCTCCATGCGCAGGCGGTCTATCAGGCTTGCTTGATGTCTCATGGAGATCCCGAGCGGCTTCTTCATCGGGCAGGCCCGAGCATGTGCCTGTTTGATTGTGGAGATTGATGATCGACCAGTCAACCTCGTCGAATCGAGCCGCTGGCCGGTGCCAGGAAGTACCTAGAAACGGTCGATACCGCATCACCTTACATGAGCCGCCTGGTTGCGATGGCGGCTTTAGGCCCAATGGTGACAGCATAAACTTCCATGGATTAAAGTTGGAGCGGGCCGGGCGAACCGGAGTTGCCATAGTATGACGAACAAGTTGAAAGCTGGCCTTGTTGCCGCGGCCATCGCCGCAATCATTGGACTAGCCGTTTCTTATGGGCTGATAAGCAGGGAAACCGGCGATGCGATTAAAACCCAGACTGACCAGATCCTGGACCAGGAAAACACGACCAATCAACCGCCCGCCACCGGTAATACCGACGCTCAGCCATCCGCACAGGACAACGTCTCGCCTTCGGCACCGGCGGATACCGGCACGCCACCTCCGGCGACAACTGCTCCGGAAGCGAGCCAGCCGTCAGAGTAAAGAGCTGCGCGACTTGAACTGTCAGATCAATCGTTCTTGAGAAATAGCTTGGCGGGCCTTGCCGGGAGCGGAATGGCGACCTGGAAAGCACGATGCGTTCACGATCCTTCGCCATGCAAGCCGCACGGTCGCTTTGGTAGGTCGTGCAGGCTGTATAACAGCTATACGGTCCATGATCCGCCGCTTACCGTCTGACGTGCCATCCGATCATCCCTCTGGCAATCACTGCGCATTCATGCATCGAGCTCCCCGCCGCGTCCGTGTACTTCGCCGGGATGAAACTTCGTAACTGTCGCATGAAGATATAAGTAAGTTCGTTTTGCAAGAATTGGTCAGTATTCAATAGAATTGATCGGTAGATTATCGATTGACATAAAGTTAAATTGGCCGTGGATTCGATGCGGCACTGACAAATCCCCCCTCAAGGCGATCTGGTTCGCCTGACCGGGATGTAGAGTCTGGAGAGGATCGGCCGAAGCGATGTCGTGAAAGGCAGCGCTCCGGCCGGTCATGCAACGCTTTCCCGCCGCATCGGACAGCGGTCGGCCGTGCTGATGGTCGGCTCATATCGGGCGGGGGTGAGCATGACCTATCGAAACGACTGCTGGAGCTCTGTCGCTGTCGGGCAAAGGGTCTGTCGGGCGGCTTCGCCCTTATGCCGGCTCGTGTTCTTCCTCACTCTTCTGTTTGCCGGCCTTGGCTTTTCCACTTCGGCATATGCACAGGCAGTCATCACGTGGGATGATCGCGGAGACACGTTTGTCAGTGCTTATGACCTGACAAATAGCAGAAACGTACCTTATGGCAGTTCCGTCGAGGTCGGCACTCTCGTAGAGTTCAACATCGCCGTATTCGCGGGCGTGACCCTTGGGGGGCCTCCGAGCGGTTGCCCCGTTTCCCATTACTCTCCGGCTGACACCTGGCGTGGTACCATCACCGAAACCTGCCATCTCGCCTTCAGCCTCCCGCGAATTTCCGTACAGCCTCCAGATTCGACGGAAGCCGTTGTCGGGCAAAGCTACAGTGGGGCTATCATGGCATGGGGAGGCAGCAGCCCATACACTTATACGCTGGAGTCCGGAAGTCTGCCGAGCGGCATCACCCTCGCCAGTGACGGCACGGTTTCAGGAATCCCTGGGGAAGGCGGGAGCTTCCCTGTCACGGTTCGTGCGACAAACGAGTATGGACACTACAACACAGGTTCATTCACGCTGACGGTCAGCGGCTCGACCGCCGCTCCCGAGATTACCAGCATCTCGCCGAATACCGGCCCCGCCGAAGGCGGCACAAGCGTGACTATCAGCGGCACGAACTTTACCGGCGCAACCGCCGTCAACTTCGGCGGAGAGCCGGTCTTCAGCTTCGTGGTCGACAGCGCCACGCAAATCACCGCCAACACGTCGCCGCATGCGCAAGGTCCGGTCGACGTGGAGGTGGTCGCGCCCGGCGGTAGCGTCACGGCACCGGGCGCCTTCACCTATGACGCTCCCGTGGAGCTATTCCTGTCGATCGATGACGTGACTGTTGTCGAGGGTGATTCCGGGGCCACACCGGCCACCTTCACCATACAATTGAACCAGCCTCTGCCGCAGTTCAGATCGGTGACCTTCGATGTCGCGACGGCGGATGGCACCGCGATTGCCGGTATCGACTACCAGGCAGTTAGCAGTCCCGGCCTCAGCATGGGCCAGAGTAACACGGCTTTGAGTTTCACCGTGCCGGTGAACGGCGACACGCTCGCTGAGCCGGACAAGTCCTTCTTCGTCAACATCACCAACGTCACCGGCGCGACGGTGGCAAGAGCCCAGGGTGTCGGCACGATCCAGGATGACGATGCAGCGGGACCGACGATCACGTCGATTTCGCCGAACGCCGGCGCGCCCGGCACGATCGTCACCATCACGGGCAGCGGTTTGACCGGAGCCTCCAGCGTTCATTTCGACGGTGTTGTCTCCATCGCCGTCACCCCCGTTGATGACAACACGGTTCTCGCGGAGGTGCCGGCGCATCCGGGCGGCGTCGTCGATGTCGAGGTTTATGCCGATGCGGGTGTCGCCACTGCGGCCGCAGCGTTTACAATCGACAATTCGCGGCCAACGGCAAATCCCGTCTCTGCCACGGTAGCCTACGGCAGCAGCAACAACCCGATCACGTTGAACATAACCGGCGTGCCGGCCAGCTCGGTCGCCGTGGGCACGGCTCCCGCGAACGGCACTGCTACCGCCACTGGCATGTCGATCACCTATACTCCGGCCCCCGGCTATGCCGGCACCGACAGCTTCACCTATACCGCCACCAATGCCGGGGGTACGTCCTCGCCGGCGACGGTGACGATCACCGTATCCCCTCCGATGATCGCCTACGCACCGACCAACCCACCCGCTGGCGTCGTGGGTGTCCCCTACAGCCAGTCGATTGCGGGCGGCGCGAGCGGTGGCGCAAGTCCCTATACCTATGCCCAGCCTTCGGGAACGATGGTGCCCGGGCTAACGCTGGCAGCGGACGGCACCCTGAACGGCACGCCCACCACGGCAGGGACATTCACGTTCAGAGTTGTCGCAACCGACAGTTCGAGCGGGGCAGGCCCGTTCAGTTCGCCGCCGGCTGACGTGTCGGTGACGATTGGGCAAGACGCACCGACGATCACCGGCATTTCGCCGGATACCGGCCCGATGGCAGGCGGCACGTCGGTAACGATCACCGGCACGGACCTGACCGGCGCGACGGCCGTGACCTTCGGCGCCGTGCCGGCGGCGATCGATACCGTCACTGCGACGCAGATCACGGCGGTGACACCTGCCGGATCGGCTGGTGCCGCCGATGTCATGGTGACAACGCCGGGCGGCAGCGCGACGCTGAACGACGGCTTCACCTACACGG
>NZ_LBCQ02000007.1 GCF_001014615.2 Aquamicrobium sp. LC103 | reverse complement strand
CGCTTGAAAGCTAAAGAGGCCCCGGACATGCCGGAGCCTCCTCAGTTTCCACACAGCCTGCAATGGCGGCCTTTTTCGTTGAGGTCTGTCAGGCCGTCCTGACGAGGGAAAGCACCGTTTCGGCGGCGAGCTCGCCGGAGGGCCTCGGCGTTTCAAGCGCCGCCGCAACCGCTTCGAAGCCGTGCAGTTGCGCGGCGCGCGCAGGTGTATTCGACCATAGTTGCTCGACGAGGCGGGCAAGATATTCCGGCCGGACCGTCTCGTTGTAAAACTCGGGGACCACGGGCCAGCCGGCGATCAGATTGGGCAGTGCGGCCGACCAGGCTTTGATCAGGCCCGACAGCGCCCGCCATATGAAGTCGGTCCTGTAGCAGGAGATGACGGGTACGCGTGAAAGCGCGAGTTCGAGGAGCACGGTGCCCGAAGCGGCCAGCGCGGCGTCGGCTTCGGCGAAAGCCTGCCCTTTGCGTTCCGGATCGAGAATGATCTCTGGCCGGATCTTCCAGTTAGCCGTTGCCTGCGAAACGGTATCGGCAAGCCGCGGCACGGTCGGCAGCAGAAGCTGGAAACGATTTCCCCGCTCGCCCAAAATCTCCGCCGCGCGTCCGAAATCGTCCATCAACCCCGCGACTTCCGCCCGGCGCGATCCGGGGAGGAGAAGCAGCTTCTTCTCTCTCCCCCCGCGATCGGGCCGTCCGAGCTGGCTCTCGGCAGCGGCAAGGATATGCCTGTCCTGGGTAAGCCTGTGGCCGACGAAGGTGCCGGCGGGCCCGTTCAGGCGCCGCAACTCGTCGGGCTCGAAAGGCAGGATGCACAGCACGTGGTCGACATAGGCGCGCATCTGCGCCGCCCTGCCCGGACGCCATGCCCATACGCTGGGGCAGACATAATGAACGGTCGGGATGGTCGGGTCGGCCGCCTTCACTTTGCGGGCGACGCGCAGGCTGAATTCGGGGCTGTCGATGGTGATCAGGCAATCCGGCTTCTCGCGCAGGACGAGCCGCGCCGTCTCGCCGATGCGCCGAATGAGCCGCGGCAGATCCCTTACGACGGCCGTCACACCCATCAGCGCGATCTCGGAACCGTCGAAGAGCGGCTTCAGCCCGAGCGCTTCCAGATGACGCCCGCCGACGCCGACGAGTTCCACCGGGCGCCCGGTCTTGCGCGTCAGGGCGGCAACGAGATCGGCGCCCAGGAGGTCGCCGGATTCCTCTCCGGCGACGATCGCGATCCGCAAGGGCGCAGCGTCCTGCATCAGCTCTTGTCCCTCGGCACCCCAATGACGAAGAGGCCGAGATCGTTCGCCCGCTCGATGGTGTGCTTGTAATCGAGGACGAAGGAGCGGCCGGTTTCAACGGCGACACCGGCAAGCCCGGCCGCGTGCGCCGCCTCGATCGTCTGCGGGCCGATCGCCGGCAGGTCGGCCCGCAGCTCCTGCCCGGGCTTCGAGCATTTCGCAAGTACGCCGCGATCCTTCCCGGCAATTCGGCCGTTGCCACGCAGCGGCTTCATCCGTGCCAGCAACCCGTCCGTGCCCTCTATGCCTTCCAGCGCCACCGCGCGGCCGCCGATCGCGATGGCTGCCTGGCCGATGTCGAGTTCGCCGATCGCGCGGGCGGCTTGCATTGCGGCGACGATGTCGGCCTTGTCGCGCGCCAGCGGCCGGGTGATCGTCATCGCCCCTTCCCTCGCGAGCAGGTTGGGAACGATCTCATGCGCGCCGATGACCCTGATCCCGTTCGCCTCGATATGGTCGATCAACGCGCGCAACAGGCCATCGTCGCCACGCGCGAACGCGGTGATCAGACGCGGCGCGAGCCTGAACAAATCGAGGCTCCAGCGGATTTTACGCAAGGGCGGACGTCGTTCCACGCCGCCGGCCAGCACGAGGTGGGTCACCCTCTGCTTCTTCAGCCGCGGGACGAGTTCGCCGAGATGCTCGAGCGGCATGGTGAAGTGCTCGCAGGGCGGAAATTTCGCCAAAATCTCGGCCTCGCCCTCCAGCAGAACCAGAAGCGGGGACCGGCCGGTGCGCACCAGTTCGGCCGCGACGTCTATCGGCAGGGAGCCGCTGCCGGCCACCACCGCGATGCGCTGCGGGGCTGAGGATTGGCGGGGCGGGGTTTCGTCAATCCGACTCGCCACCATCATCCTCTTCGGGATCGAGCAGCGCGGGAACCGTGAAATGCCGCTTGCCCCGCTGCGAAACGAATTCCACCATATCCATGACGACCGGGGAATCGGCAAATTTCGCGGCCGCTTGCGCCGCATTTTCCGCCAGCGGCTTGTCGGGCGAGAACAAAAGCTTGTAGGCGGCGCGGATCGTCGCGAGATCGCTGCGCGACATGCCCGAACGCCTGAGGCCGACCACGTTCAGCCCGCGCAGCCTGGCCCGGTTTCCGAACGCCATTCCATAGGGAATGACGTCGCCAACCACGCCGGCGGAACCGGCGACGAAGGCATGGTGGCCGATGCGAACAAACTGGTGGACGCCGGCAAAGCCGCCGAGATTGGCGAAATCGCCGACATCGACATGACCGGCAAGCGCTGCGTAGTTGGCCATCGTCACATTGTTGCCGAGCGTGCAGTCGTGGGCGACATGCGTGTAGGCCATCAGATAGGCGTTGTCGCCCACACGCGTCTCGCCGCGGCTCGTGTCGGTGCCCAAATGCAAGCTGGCGTACTCGCGGATGGTGGCGTTCCTGCCGATGATCAGCGTCGAGTGGCCGCCCTTGTGCTTGTGGTTCTGCGGCGGGCTGCCGAGCGCCGCATGCGGGAAGACGCGGCCGTCCTCGCCCACGGTCGTCGCGCCGGCCACGGAGACATGGCTGACGAGCTCGACCCTGTCGCCGAGAACCACCTGCGGGCCGACATGGCAGAACGGGCCGATGCGGACGCCTTCACCGAGCTGCGCGCCCGGCTCGACGACGGCGGACGGATGAACGAATGTTTCCAAGGTCATTGCGGAAATTCTTCAAGCCGGCTGTTTTGGCGACATCATGGCCGAAATCTCGGCTTCCGCAACCTTGGAGCCGTCAACAGTGGCCTCGCAGGCAAAGCGCCAGATATTGCCGCGCTGCTTGAGTTTTTTGACGTGGATTTCCAGCCGATCGCCCGGCACGACGGGCTTGCGGAACTTGGCGCCGTCCACGGTCATGAAATAGACCAGCGAAGGCTTGTCCTCACCGGTCGCCCGGATGCAGATGGCCCCGGCCGTCTGGGCCATGGCCTCGATGATGAGCACGCCCGGCATCACCGGCATTTCGGGGAAATGACCCTGAAAATGCGGTTCGTTCATCGTCACGTTCTTGATGCCGACGGCCGAATTGTCGCCGTCGATATCGACGATGCGGTCGACGAGAAGAAAGGGATAACGGTGCGGCAGAAGCTTCATCAACCCCAGGATATCGAGCGTATCCAGTGTGCTTGCGGCTTCAGACATCGTGCTTTCCCTTTTGTTCGCGTTCCCTGCGGACGATCGAGCGCAAGACCGCGATCTCGCGCATCGCATCCTTTATCGGCTGCGCGGGCACGCCACCCCACCGCTCACGGGCGGGGATATCGTTCATTACACCGCTGCCAGCTCCGATCGCCGCGCCGCTGCCGATCGTCAGGTGATCCGCAAGCCCCACACGGCCGCCCATGATCACTCCGTCGCCAAGCGTGACGGAACCTGAAAGTCCGCAATGGCCCGCAATGATGCAATTGCGGCCGATCCGCACGTTGTGGGCAATCTGAACCAGATTGTCGATCTTGGTTCCCTCGCCGATGACGGTGTCGGACATCGCGCCACGGTCGACCGTGGTATTGGCGCCGATCTCGACATCGTCCTGGATGATGACGCGGCCGATCTGCGGGATCTTTTCAAGCCCCGTCGCGCCGCCGACATAGCCGAAGCCGTCCTGCCCGATCTGCACGCCGCCATGCAGGAAGACGCGGTTTCCGATCAGCGCATACTGAACCGTGACGTTCGGCCCGACATAGCAGTCGCGGCCGATCTGGCATTGCGCGCCGATAACGGCGTTGGGCGCGATCACCGTGCCGCTGCCGATGGACACGCCGGGACCGACTACCGCGCCGGCCTCGACAATCGCGCCGTCTTCTATGGCCGCCGATGGCGCGACATGGGCGAGCGGCGAAATGCCGATCTCGCCCAGGAGCGGAGCAGGCCGTGCCGCGTTCGGAAAAAGCAGGCGGCCGATCATCGCGAAATCGCTCTGCGGCTTGCGCGAGACCAGCACCGCGACGCCGTCCTGCGCGAGCTCCGCCACGTCTTGAGAGCAGAGCATGACGGCGGGCGCCGGCCCCTTCATGGAGCGCGCGTTCTTCTTGCCGTCGACATAAATCAACGTGCCGGCGCCGCCCTCGCTCGCCGGAGCGATGGCGGATACGGTTTTGTCGGCCAGTGCGGGGGTAACCAATTCCGCGCCGGTCAACGCAGCGATCTCACCAGCGGAGAAACGGCGCGACGGCGAAAAGAAAACCGGTTGTGTCATGGAAGCCTTCTCTTCCGGGCCGTTTCCGGCCCGGAAGCTTCAAACCGGCATTAGAACCGGGTCGAGATGCCGAAGCTGAAATTCTGCACTTCGTCGTTTTCTTCTTCCGCGAGCGGAACCGCGTAGTCGACACGTAGCGGACCGAAAGGCGACGCCCAGATCACGCTGGCGCCGGCCGAAGCACGCAGCGCCGAATCAGTGCCACCGACATTCGCGATGTCGCTTCCGTAAAGCGTCGCCGCATCGACGAAGGCGGCCGCGCGCAGTCCGAAGCTCTCCGGGATCAGCGGAACGGGGAACTGGACCTCGGCGGACGCATTGAAATAGGTCGTGCCGCCGACATGGTCGACCTCGCCGTTCGGAGCCACCGAGTAGGGACCGATGCCGTTGAACTTGAAGCCGCGGATCATGCGGTTGTTGCTCTGGAACTGGTCGAAGACGCGAAGTTCCTTGTCACCGTAGCTCTGTATGTGACCGCCGCCGACGGAGATGAGACCGACGAGGTCCAGATCCTCCGAAAGCGTATGATAGTAGGAGCCGCGACCGGTGAACTTGACCCATTCCGCGTCGCCGCCGAGACCGGCCACTTCGGTCGTGAAGTTGGCGTAGATTCCCGAGCGCGGATTGCGCATGTCGTCGATCGTGTTGAAGATCACCGAACCGCTGACCGAGGACTTCACCCAGGGGCTCTCGCCTTCGATGGCGTCCCGGATCACCTGCGAAAGATCGCAGAGCGCGGGATCGAATTCTCCCGAGGTGTTCAGGCACTTGTCGCGATAATCATACTCTTCCTGAGTATAATTGTAGGCGATCTGCGTGCTCAGCGCCTGCGTGATCGGCAGGCCGAAGCGCACCGTGCCGCCGGTCAGCTCGCTCTCGTACTTGTCGTAGCGGCGCGTCTGGCGGTAGACGTCGAAGCCGGCGCTGATGCGACGACCGAGGAAGTAAGGCTCGGTGAAC
The DNA here is from genome assembly GCF_001014615.2 of Aquamicrobium sp. LC103. Classification (GTDB taxonomy): domain Bacteria; phylum Pseudomonadota; class Alphaproteobacteria; order Rhizobiales; family Rhizobiaceae; genus LBCQ02. The sequence continues at coordinate 325,020 of NZ_LBCQ02000007.1, read as the reverse complement.
GACAGCATGAAGTCGCGCGCGTTCTCGCCGCCCGAAGCCGACAGGCGGATCGACTGGCCGCGGCCGAGGAAGTTGCGCTCGGCGATCGAGCCTTCCACGGAAAAGCCGCTGTTGGCGCTGTTGCCGGTGGTGTAGCCGCCGCCGAGCGAGAGCTCGCCGGTCGCCTTCTCCACCAGATCCACCACGAGGATGACCTGGTCGGGCTCCGAACCGGGAACGGTCGAAATGTTGACCGAGGTGAAGAAATCAAGGCGCTCGAGCCGGCGCTTCGCGCGCTGCACGAGAACCTGGTTGAAGGCGTCGCCCTCGCTCAGGTCGAACTCGCGGCGAATCACGTAGTCGCGCGTGCGGTCGTTGCCGCGGATCTCGATGCGCTGGATATAGGTGCGCGGACCTTCGTCGACCGTGTAGACCACCGAGATCGTGTGATTCTCGAAATTGCGGTCGCCGCGCGGGGTCACCTGGGCGAACGCATAGCCGAGCTCGGCCGCGCGCTCGGTCAGCCCGAGGATGGTGGCCTCGACGTCCTCGGCCTTGTAGGTGTTGCCCTGCCTCGTCTTCAGCTGGCCACGCAGCGCTTCGCTGTTCAGACCCTCGAGCGTGCTTTCCACCTCGATCGTGCCGAACTGATAGCGCTGGCCCTCATCCACCACGATGGTGATCGTGTATTCGTTGTTCGCCTCGTCGAGCTCGCCGGAGGCGGAGATGAGACGGAAGTCGGCGTAGCCGCGATTGTAATAGTAGCGGCGCAGCGCCTCCTCGTCGGCGCGCAGACGATCCTCGTCATAGATGTCGTTGCGGAACAGGAACGAAAGGAAGTTCGACTGCTTGGTCGAGATGACGTCGCGCAGGCGACCGTCGCCGAAGGCGGTGTTGCCCTCGAAATTGACGGCCTTGACCTTGGTGCGTCCGCCTTCCTGGACGTTGAACACGACGTTGACGCGGTTGTTGCCGAGATCGATGACCTGCGGCGTGACGACGGCATCGTTGCGCCCGATGCGGGCATAGGCCTGACGGACCGTATCGGCGTCGGCTTCCAGAAGCGACTGCGAGAACGGGCTGCGCGGCTGCAACTGAACGGCGCGCGAAAGCTCGGCTTCCTTGACCTTCTTGTTGCCCTGGAAGATCACCTGGTTGACGATCGAATGCTCGCTGACCTCGACGACGAGCGTCGAGCCCGACTGGTTGATGCGGACATCCGAGAACAGGCCGGTACCGAAGAGGCGCTTCACGCCCTCGTCGATATCGCTGTTGTCGAACGAGCGGCCGGGCGTGATGCCGACATTGTTGCGGATCGTATCCGCATCAACGCGCTGGTTGCCCCTGACCTCGATTCGATTCACGACGGCAGCTTCCGCAGCGGAGACGCTGGCGAGTTGCAATGCAGTTGAACCGGTAAAAACCAAGCCGGCTGAAAGAGCCACCGCCGAAGCGGCGCTCAGAAAATTGGAAGCTGCCTTCATTGGGCTTTTGAACCTTTTTTTCTCGTAGTCCCCACGGCGAGAAATCCGGACGCGCGGTAATTCTGGATACCGTATTACCCGGATTTGCCATACACGCAAGGCTTCTAGTTAATATGCGTTTACTAAATCCCCGGGCGTGGCTTTCGCGTCACGCATATTCCCCACCATGGTAAACGCCTTCTCAATTATCGTCCCAACATCGCGGTTTTGTTCATCTTTCAGCAACCGAAGAGGTCGTTCCAGAAGACGAACAGCATGAAGCCGAGGACCAGGAAGAGCCCCGCCCTGTAGACCAGTTCCATGACCCTCTCGGAAACCGGCCTGCGTGCCACCGCCTCAATTCCATAGAACAGCAAATGGCCGCCGTCGAGCGGGGGAATGGGAAGAAGGTTGAGAAAACCTATTCCCACCGAAAGCAGCGCGACGAGCTGCACAAGCCACTCGAAGCCGAGCGACGCGGCCTTGCCCGCCATGTCCGCGATCTTGACCGGCCCGCCCAGCTGGCATTTGTCCTCGCGGCCCACGGCGAAACGCTGGAGGAACTGCCCGGTCCTGGCAATGATATGGCCGGTCTCCACGACCGCCTGCCCCAGCGCCTCCATGGGGCCGTAGGTCACGAGGCGGGGCTGGCCGAGCGCCTCGTTGTTCACGACCCCGATGACGCCGATTCGAACGACGTTGCCGAGGGCGTCGTTCTGCTCGATATATTCGGGCGTCGCCGTCAGCGTCACTTCCCGGCCTTCGCGCTGCATGACGAAGGTGAGCGGGTCGCCCGCCCGCCCCGAAACGATCCGCTGAACGTCGTTGAAGGTCGAGACCTTCGTGCCGGAGACCGAAACGAAGCGGTCGCCGGGCTGGAAACCCGCCGCAGCCGCGGGGCTGTCGGCGCGTACCTCCGCGACCGTCGGTTCCGAGACATATTTGCCGTAGATCGAGAACATCACCGCGAAAACGGCGATCGTCAGCAGGAAATTGAACAGCGGACCGGCGAAGACCGTCGCGGCCCGCTTCCAGACGGGCTGGAGATGGAAGGCGACGCGGCGTTCCTCCGCGCTGAGTGTCTCCATCTCCTGCGAATCGGGCTGGCTCGTCGCGCTCATGTCGCCGACGAACTTCACATAGCCGCCGAGCGGGATGGCCGACAGCTTCCAGCGGGTGCCGTGCCGGTCGTCGAAGCCAAACAGCTCGGGGCCGAAGCCGATCGAGAACGCCTTCACACCGATGCCGCACCAGCGCCCGACGAGGTAATGGCCCATCTCATGCACGAAGACGACGATCGTCAGCACGAAGAGGAAGGGTATGATCGTGCTGATGAGGATGTTCTGGGTGCTGAAGAAGGTCGAGAGGAAGTCTGTCAATTCGTCCCTTTCCCGGGATTGCGGTGGCTTGCGTTAATTGCCGTGGCAATCCCGGCGAATCCGTGACACTGGCTTCGGCCTTTTAGCAGCAGTTCCAGCCGACACGATAGCTTTCACCCTTTGAGAAAAACGTGATGCGAAACGGCGTCAACCGCCGAAGAACGCGAGCGCCGGTCTGTCGAGTTCGCCCACGGCGGCGGCATAGAGGCAAAGCGCGAAGGCCGCCGCCACCAGCCCGTCGACACGGTCCATGACGCCGCCGTGGCCTGGAATGAGGTGGCCGGAATCCTTGACAGCGAAACGGCGCTTCATGGCGGATTCGAAGAGGTCGCCCGCCTGCGCGACGATCGAAAGGATCAAGGCGAGCAGAAGCGCGGCGACAAGCCCGGTCTTCATGTCGAACAGGACGGCGATGACGCCGCCGGCCGCCATCGCGAAGACAGCGCCACCGAGCGCGCCGCTCCATGTCTTGCCGGGCGAGATCGAGGGCGCCAGCTTCGGCCCGCCGAGCGCCTTGCCGGCGAAATACGCCATGATATCGGTCACCCACACGACGGCGAAGAGGAACAGGACCAGGCGCATCCCTTCCCAGTCCGAGCCACGCAGGAGCGCGAGCGCGACGGCCGACAGGCCGGCATAGACGAGGCCGACGACGTGCCATCCGCCCTGCCCCGTGACGCGGGCATGGATGGCGCCGGCGATCGCGGCGCAAAGGACCGCGGCGAAGAGATAGATCGCCGGCAGGCCCAGGACGACGAGAACGAGCACGATCGCCAGCAGCCCCGCCAGCAGTTTCTGGTGAACGAGATTTTCGGCCGTGCGCGTCATCGCCAGCCATTCGTGGAGCATCGCCGCGCCGATCGCCGCGGCAAGAAGCCGGAAGGCGATGCCGCCGAGCCAGGTCAGCACGAGCACGACGATAATGAGGACGATCGCCGACAGGACGCGCTGCTGGAAGTTGCTCAGGCCGCCAGTCTGGTCTGGTTCGGAAGGATCAAGGCCGCCGCTCATGAAGCGACTTCGCGGGCGGCAAGCCCGCCATAGCGACGCTCGCGGCCGGCGAAGCTCTCGATCGCCCCGGCCAGATCGGCCGAGCCGAAATCCGGCCAGTAGCAGGGCAGGAAGATGAGTTCGCTATAGGCGCCCTGCCAGAGGAGGAAATTGGAAAGGCGCAATTCACCGCTGGTGCGGATGATGAGGTCGGGATCCGGTATGAGTCTGGTGTCCAGAAACCGCCCGAAGCTTTCGGGTGTTATTTCGGCGGGGTCGAGCGTGCCGGCAGCGGCGGCCTTGGCCAATTCCTTCGCCGCGCGGGCGATCTCGTCGCGTGCACCGTAATTGAAGGCGATGACGAGGTTCATCCCGGTATTCTGCGCCGTCAGCGCCTCCGCTTCCTCGACCAGGGCGCGGATGTCGGCGGCGAGGCTTTCGCGTTCGCCGATCATGCGGACGCGCACGCCGGCCTGATGGATTTCGGCGAGGTCGCGGCGAATGAACAGCTTCAGGAGCCCCATCAGGTCGCTGACCTCGGATTTCGGGCGCGACCAGTTCTCCGAGGAGAAGGCATAGACGGTCAGCCACTCGATCCCCAGATCGCCCGCCGCGCGAACGGTGCGGCGCAGCGCTTCCACGCCCGCGCGGTGTCCGGCGGCGCGCGGCAGGCCCCGCGCCTTGGCCCAGCGGCCATTGCCGTCCATGATGATCGCGATATGTGCGGGCTTCACGTGCGGATCCCTTTCCAGCGAATCCCGTTCAGGTCGGATGTTGCCGCCTCAGACCTGCATGATCTCGGCTTCCTTCTCCGCGAGGATGGCGTCGATCGAGGTGATCGTATCGTCGGTCATCTTCTGGACGCGGTCGGAATGCACGCGCATGTCGTCCTGGCTGATTTCCCCGTCCTTCTCGGCCTTCTTCACATGTTCCATGCCGTCGCGGCGCACATGGCGCACCGCCACCTTGGCATGTTCGGTGTATTGATGTGCGATCTTCACCAGCTCCTTGCGGCGCTGCTCGTTGAGTTCCGGCAGCGGGATGCGCAAATTGGTGCCGTCGACGATCGGATTGAAACCGAGATTGGATTCGCGGATTGCCCGGTCGACGGCGCTGACCAGCGCCTTGTCCCACACCGACACGGAGATCATGCGCGGCTCCGGCACGGTAACCGTCGCCACCTGATTGACCGGCATCGGCGCGCCGTAGGCCTGGACCAGGATCGGATCGAGCAGGTTCGAGGATGCGCGACCGGTGCGAAGCGACGCCAGGTCGTTCCTGAAGGCGCTGATGGCGCCGTCCATGCGGCGCTGCAGGTCCTTGAAGTCAACTCCGGTGCTCATAATACCTCCGTCTCCGGCCTCGCCGGCAAAGTACACATATGGTTCCAGGCGCCCTTCCTCACGCGTCGCTGACGACGGTGCAGTGGCCTTCGCCCCTCAGAATAGCTCCGAAACCACCTTTTTCATGAATCGAATAGACGATTATCGGAATGTTGTTCTCCCGCGCAAGTGCAATTGCCGCCGTATCCATGATGGAGAGGCCGTTGCGCAGCACTTCGGCATGGGTGATGCGCTCGTATCGGACCGCGCTGGGGTCCTTCTTGGGGTCGGCGGAATAGACGCCGTCGACCTGGGTTGCCTTGAAGAGAGCGTCGGCCCCGATCTCGGCGGCGCGGAGCGCGGCGGCGGAATCGGTCGTGAAGAAGGGGTTGCCCGTGCCGCCGGCGAAGATCACCACCTTGCCCTCGTTCATGTAGGCGGTCGCCTGACGCTGCGAGAAGCTTTCGCAAAGCTCCGGCATGGCGATGGCGGAGAGCACCACCGCGTCGACGCCGATCTTGACCAGCGACGTACGCAACGCCAGCGAATTGATGACGGTGGCCAGCATGCCCATGTGGTCGCCGGTCACCCGGTCCCCGCCCTTCGAAGCGACCGCGACGCCGCGGAAGATGTTGCCGCCGCCGATGACGACACCGACCTCGACGCCGAGATCGCGGGCTTCCTTGATGTCGGCGGCGATGCGGTCGGCCACGGAAACGTCGATGCCGAACCCCTGCTCTCCCATGAGCGCTTCGCCGGAGGCCTTGAGGAGTACGCGTCGATAGGCGGGCGTTGCGGGCATTGGTTCCTCGTCGCTTGATTGTGCGGGCTTCCGATACACGAAGGGCGCCGCGATGTCACGCGACGCCCCGTCGATGTCCCCGAGGGAAATGCCTTGCGGCTTACTTCTTGACCGCGGCGGCAACCTCGGCTGCGAAGTCGGTCTCTTCCTTCTCGATGCCCTCGCCGAGCGCGAAGCGGACGAAGCCGGTGATCTTCGCGGGCGCGCCGATCTCCTTCTCGGCGTCCTTCAGCGCCTGCTCGACGGTCACGTCGGGGTTCATGACGAAGTTCTGCTTCAGGAGCACGACTTCCTCGAAGAACTTGCGCATGCGGCCCTCCACCATCTTTTCGATGATGTTTTCCGGCTTGCCGGATTCGCGGGCCTGGTCGGCGAAGATCGCCTTCTCGCGCGCCACGGCCGCCTGGTCGACCTCTTCGGCCGTCAGGGCGAGCGGGTTGGTCGCGGCGACGTGCATGGCGACCTGGCGGGCGAAGGCGCGCGCCGCATCGGCATTGCCGGTCGTCTCGATCGCCACCAGAACGCCCATCTTGCCGAGGTTTTCGACCACGGAGTTGTGGACGTAGATCGCGACCGCGCCGGAACCGACGCCGAGCTTGGCGGAGCGGCGCAGGCTCATATTCTCGCCGATCGTTCCGATCGCGTCCTTGATCGTGTCGGTGACGGACTTGCCGTTGCCCGGATAGGCGGCGGCGCCCACCGCCTCGACGGAACCGTCGGTGCCGAGAGCGACATTGGCGATGTTGCGGACGATATCCTGGAAGGCGTCGTTGCGGGCAACGAAGTCGGTCTCGGAGTTGACCTCAACCACGACGGCGCTGTTGGCGTCCGAGGCAACGCCGATAAGACCCTCGGCAGCCGTGCGGCCGGCCTTCTTGTCGGCCTTCGCGATGCCCTTCTTACGCAACCAGTCGACCGCGGCTTCCATGTCGCCATTGGTTTCGGCAAGGGCCGCCTTGCAGTCCATCATGCCAGCGCCGGTCATGTCGCGCAGTTGTTTGACCTGTGCAGCGGAAATGCTCATTGTCGCCTCTTTATCTCAAATCCTTCAAAAGGCACGGCGCACCATGGTGTTGCCAGGTGCGCCCGTCGCCCGTTCGGTCATCGTCGGCCCTTCGGGCCGCCGGCGTCAGGCTTCCTTGGAATCCTCGGCCGGGGTCTCGTCGAGCGCAGGCTCGGCCGGAGTTTCGGCCTGCTCGCCAAGGTCGATGCCGAGAGCGCCCTGCTGGCGCTCGATGCCGTCGATCGCAGCCTTGGCGATCAGGTCGCAATAGAGCTGAATGGCGCGTGCGGCGTCGTCATTGCCGGGGATCGGGAAATCGACCCTGTCCGGATCGCAGTTCGAATCGACGACCGCGACGACCGGAATGCCGAGACGCTTGGCTTCCTGGATGGCGATCGCTTCCTTGTTGGTGTCGATCACGAACATAAGGTCCGGCGTGGAGCCCATGTCCTTGATGCCGCCGAGGGCGCGGTCGAGCTTCTCGCGCTCGCGCTCGAGATTCAGGCGCTCCTTCTTGGTGAAGCCCTGGGCTTCCGAAGCGAGCAGCTCGTCGAGTTTGCGCAGGCGCTGGATCGAGTTGGAGATCGTCTTCCAGTTGGTCAGCATGCCGCCGAGCCAGCGCGAATTGACGTAATACTGCGCCGAGCGCTTGGCGGCGTCGGCGACGATGTCCGAAGCCTGGCGCTTGGTGCCGACGAAGAGCACGCGGCCGCCCTTGGCGACCGTGTCGGAAACCTGCTTGAGCGCCTGGTGCAGCAGCGGAACCGTCTGCGACAGGTCGATGATGTGAATGTTGTTGCGGGCGCCGAAGATAAAGGGCGCCATCTTCGGGTTCCAGCGGTGGGTCTGGTGGCCGAAGTGAACACCAGCTTCCAGAAGCTGGCGCATGCTGTAATCAGGCAGAGCCATTCTATTTTCCTTTCCGGTTCAAGCCTCCACGAGCCATCGACAAAGAGGCAAAATGCCCTTTGCCACCGGAGGTCCCAGCCGGATTTCTCCCGGACAGACACCAAAGCCCGTGTGTGGAATGTGCGCGCATATAGTTGGTATCGCCGCGCAATGCAAGCGCCGCCTGCCCGCTATTCGGCGGCCAGCCTGTGGCCGGCTTTCTTTCCGCGCGGCTCGCGCACGCGGCGGAACACCGTCAGGATCTCGGCCCGGCTCGACGGTATGGCGCCCATGCGGACCGCCCGGTCGCGTTCGAACCCGGTCAGGTCGTAATGCGGAGCCGATGTCTTGGGCGGGCCTTGGTAACAGTTGCGATGAATGCCCATGCGCGCGGCGAAGCGATGAAGCTCCTCCTGATCGTCGGCCAGCAGATGGCACCATTTGCGCCCTGCCCAGGCCCAGATCGCCGCGTCGACATAGACCGCCACGGCATGACCCTAGTTCGGACAGGCGGCCGGCGGATCGAACAGCGACAGGTTGACGAGCGTTCCCTTCATGGAGAAGTCGCCGTAATCCATCACGAGATCGCGCGTCACGCCGTTTTCGTGCAGCTTGAAGCTGATGCGGTAGGTCGGCATCTCCTCGCCATCGGCCTCCTCCAGGTCGAAATAGGCGATATCGACGGGCCAGAAGCCGTCCTTGGCGAGCGGTTCCATGGCCTTCAACTCCGGGTCGTCGGCCTTCGCCGGAGCCTCCTTGCCGATGATGACCGTCGTCGTCATGACCTTGTCGGCATCCTCGGAACCGTCGAACAACGTCGTCTCGTAGAAGGTCTCGCCCTTCTCGGCCTTGCCGAGCAGTTCCAGCAGATGCTGCGTGGGGAACTGCGTCGCCTCCAAGACGACCTCCTGCTTCTGCGGCTTGTCGATCGCGACCAGCGTATCGTCCGGCGAAATCTTGGCCGTGCCCTTCAGCTCCTTGTCGAGCGCCTGATCGATGAAGGAGCGGGTGACGAAGCTGAAGCTCTTCCCGGCGCCGTCCTCGTAGGTCGTCGTCTGCTGGTCGGTCATGCGCGACACTTCACTGGTGTCGATCTGGGTAACGAACCGGAAGGTGACGGTATAGCCCTCGCATGCGGAGCCGTTGAACTCGTAGACCATGCGGCCCGAAATGCCGGTGATTCCCGACCTGTCGGAGGCCCGGTCGAGCGCGAGGTCATAGACGGCGCGATGCGGCATCAGGGTTCCGGCGGCGAAGGCCGGAACCGAGACGATGGTTGAGGAGGCGAGAACGGCTGGCAGGGCAAGGCGCGCAAAGCGCATGTATTCTTCTCCGATCCGCGGCGAGGCTGCTGCCGCAATCTATCTGTTCACCACAGAAAATTTTCGTGGCAGAACCGAGGCGAAAATCGCAACCTGTTCATATCCTCGCATGGAAGCATAAGGAATACACAATGGGCGACACAATTGAAAAACGCCTCGCCGGACTGGGCGTGACGATCCCCGCCGCCGCTGCTCCCGCGGCCAACTACGTGCCTTTCGCGCAAAGCGGAAACCTGCTCCTGACCGCGGGGCAGCTCCCGCTGGTCGAGGGCAAGCTGATCGCCACCGGGCTGCTCGGACGCGATCTCGACACCGCCGCCGGCAAGGAAGCCGCCAAAGCCTGCGCGATCAATATCCTCGCCCAGGTGAAGGCGGCCATCGGGGACCTCGAAAGAATCAGGAGGCTGGTGAAGATCACCGTCTTCGTGGCCTCCAGCCCGGATTTCACCGAGCAGCATCTGGTCGCCAACGGCGCGTCCGACTTTTTGGCCGAGGCGCTCGGCGAGCGCGGCAAGCATGCCCGCTCCGCCGTCGGCGTCGCCGTGCTGCCGCTGAACGCGGCGGTCGAGATCGAAGCCATCGTCGAAGTCGAATAGGCGGCGCCCCCATGAGCGACATATCCTGGCTCTCGCGCCGTCCGATCGCCCATCGCGGCTATCACGACATGAACGACCGCCGCTGGGAAAACACGCTCTCGGCCTTCGAGGCGGCGGTCGAGCGCGATTATGCGATCGAATGCGACGTGCACCTCTCCGCCGACGGCGTGCCTGTCGTCTTCCACGACAATGTGCTCAAGCGGCTTACCGGAAACGAGGGCCGTATCTTCGAGAAGACCGCCGGCGAGCTTGCCCAGATGAAGGTCGGCGGCACGGAAGACCACGTGCCGACGCTGGCCGAAATGCTGGCGACGGTACGCGGGCGCGTGCCGCTGATCATCGAATTGAAGGGCATCGAGGGCAAGGACGAGACGCTGGTCGCCAAGGTCGCTCAGGTGCTTTCGGAATATCGGGGCGAAGCGGCGATCATGTCGTTCGACCATTGGCTGATAAGGCAGTTCGCCGCCGATGCGCCCGGCATCCCGGGCGGGCTGACGGCGCATGGCAGGAGCGTCACCGATCTCGAAGCGCATTTTTCGATGCTCGCGCACCCGATCTCCTTCGTGTCCTTCGGCGTGATGGACCTGCCCAATCCCTTCATCACCTTCGTGCGCGAGAAGCTGGCGATGCCCGTCATCACCTGGACCGTGCGCGACGAGAACGCCGCCGAGATCACGGTGGCGCATGCCGACCAGATGACGTTCGAGGGATTCGAGGCCGCTTGAAGCAAGCGTGAACGTCGGCATCTTGCATTGCACAATATGTCGCGTATCTAGTTCGGTATGAACAAAGCGGGCCACGAGGGTGCTTCCGCCGGCGAGAGCGAATTCGTCATTCGCGTCTCGCCGAGCCTTGATGCTTTCTCGCGAAATGAATGGGAAAGCCTGCGCGGCGCTTCGCGCAGACAATCAGATTTTTCTTACAACCCATTCATATCATACGATTTTTTGAAAACGCTGGAAGACAGTGGATGTACGGGACGCGGCGCGGGTTGGCTCGGGCAGCACCTGCGGCTCGAAGGTCCCGGCGGCGCGCTGATCGGCGCGGTGCCCTGTTATCTCAAGACCCACAGCCAAGGCGAGTATGTCTTCGATCACGGCTGGGCCGACGCGTTCGAGCGTGCCGGAGGAAGCTATTATCCGAAGCTGCAGGTCAGCGTGCCGTTCACGCCCGCGACCGGCCCTCGTCTTCTGACAGGCCGCACCGGCGATGCCGCGGCGGTGCGCGCGGCACTTGCCGAAGGGCTGAAGGCCCTGAACGAACGGCTCGGCACGTCCTCGGTCCATGTCACCTTCGCCGAAGCGGAGGAGATCCGCTCGCTGGAGGCCGCCGGCTTTCTTCACCGGACCGACCAGCAGTTCCATTTCGGCAATCCCGGCTATTCCTGCTACGACGATTTTCTCTCGACCCTCGCCTCGCGCAAGCGCAAGGCGCTGAAGAAGGAGCGGCGCGAGGCGCTCGCCGATGGCATCGGAATAGACTGGCTCACCGGCAGCGACCTCACGGAAGCCGTTTGGGACGATTTCTTTGCGTTCTACATGGACACTGGCGGGCGCAAATGGGGCCGCCCCTATCTCAACCGCGAGTTCTTTTCGTTGATCGGCGAGCGGATGAAGGACGACATTCTGCTCGTCATGGCGAGGCGTGCCGGCCGCTACGTCGCCGGCGCGATCAATTTCATCGGGTCGGATACGCTCTACGGCCGCAACTGGGGCTGCATCGAGGATCATCCCTATCTGCATTTCGAGGTCTGTTACCATCAGGCGATCGACTTCGCGATATCGAGGGGTCTGAGGACCGTCGAGGCCGGCGCCCAGGGCGAGCACAAGCTGGCGCGCGGCTACATGCCCGTCACGACGCATTCGGCCCATTTCATCGCCCATCCCGGCCTGCGCAGAGCCGTCGCCGACTATCTCGAACGTGAACGCCGCGACATCGAGGCGGTCGGCGACTATCTGGAGGAACACGGTCCGTTCAGGAAGGACCGGCCGGCGATGGCAAGCGACGAATAACGCGTTTCGCCTTTTTGCGCGCGGCAACCAAGGCTGGCTGTGGACGTATCCGTCGCCATTCGCTACTCCCTATTCGCCAATCGCCTAGTGAGGATGAGATGAGCCAGGCCAGCTACGACCCGAACAATATCTTCGCGAAAATCCTGCGCGGCGAGCTGCCGTCGCACAAGATCTACGAGGACGACGATACCTTCGCCTTCATGGACATCATGCCGCGCGGCGACGGTCATTGCCTGGTGATTCCGAAGAAGCCGGCGCGCAACATATTCGACGTGGAGGACGACAGCCTCGCCGCCGTGGCGCGCACCACGCGCAAGCTCGCCAAGGCCGCCGTCGAGGCGTTCTCTGCCGACGGCGTGATGATCCAGCAATTCAACGAGCAGGCGGGCGGACAGGTGGTGTTTCACCTGCACGTGCATATCCTTCCCCGTTTCGAGGGAATCGCGTTGAAGCCGCATACCGGTCAGATGGCCGATCAGGCGGTGCTTGCCGAACAGGCCGAGAAAATCAAAGCGGTTCTTGCCGCTCAGGCCTGAGGCAGCGGAGAAGCGGTTTCGGCACCAGCCGAGGCCGCCAATGTTCTGCAGGCAATGAAAAGCGCCGCCGCGAAGACCGCTATCCCGCCGAAGATGTCGACCAGATGATGCCCGCCATGGACGAGTATGGCGGGCATCATCAGGAGATTGACGGCAAGGAAGACCGGAAACAACCGTCTCATCGAAGCCGTGAACCAAACGGCCATGCAGGCCATCACCGTGTGGAAGGACGGGAAGGCGATCAGGCCGAGACCGTCCCTGGGCGAAAGCATGATCGGCCCCTCGGCACCGAGGCGGTTGAGTTCGGCGCCATAGAGGGAGCCGACCACCATGCGCAGCGACGCCTCGGTTTCAGCCGGCAGGACATGGTAGGCGGATGGCCCGAAGCTCGGCATGAGCGACCAGATCGCGATCGCCATCAGCGCGGCCAGCATGCCCGTCACCAGGAAGCGGTGCAGGTCGTCGCGGCGTCCGGCAAAGCCCAGGACGACGATCACGACGACAAGCTGTGCCAGCGAACTCAGATAGACCATGCGCAAGACGGCGCCGAACGCCGGAAAGCTCGATACCGCGGTGACGAAACCCGGCCAGGAATAGCCCAGATACCCGTCGATCGTCATAAGGATCGCGTCGATGCGGCGCTCGCCGATGGGCAGGAGCAGATAGTTGAAGAGCGAGCCGGCGATCGTGAACAATATGAAAAGGCCGGTCGCGGTCGCGGCAAGCGAGATTTCCTCGCTGCGGCCGCTGCGGCGATAGAAAAGGCCACAGGCGAAAGCGCCCAGCCCGATCGACACGACACCGGCATAGCCCGACCAGTCGACGTCATGCGCCGCCACGAATATCAGGACAAGGTCGGCCGCCAGCAGAACGGCGGTAATGATCGCGGCAATGCGCTCGCCGGGATGGAGAAGCATGTCTGGCCCCTTCGCCACATGCTCCGTGCCTAGCAGAACTCTTCTAAGAGAAGGCTAATGCCGCTTCAGCCGAGCATCCAGATGCCGCAGAGCAGAACCGCTTCCGCCACGCCGATACCCGCCAGTATATACTTTCCGCCGAAGAGATAGGCGGCGAAACCCGCGGCCGCGGCCCCTACCCTCAACGCCAGCGGAACATCGGCGAGCGCGCCGTTCGGAAAGACGATCAGATTGGCGATGACTGCGGCGACGAGCGCCGTCGCCAGCGCGCGCACGAACACCATGAGATCGGAATCTTCCGAGATGCGCCCGCCGAGATAGACGCCAAGAAAGCGCCAGGCGTCGGTCGCGAGCCATCCGCCGATCAGGATGAAGAGGAAGGGCCACCACCAGGCATCGATCGACCAGAAGGTCATGCAGACGCACCTTTCCGGCGGAAGCGGTGGATGAGATAGGCGCCGCCGCCGCCGATCAGCCCGGCGGCCAGGAGATCGAAGCCCGGCAGGTAGACATGGAACACCGGGCCGAGAACGAGCCCGAAGACCATCGCGACATGGCCCGCCCGTTCACGCGCCGATCCCCACAGCGAGGTCAAAAAATACATCGGCGTGAGCAGAAAAAGCGCGGCCGAGGCGGTCGGCGGCAGCGTTTCGGCAAGCAGGAAGACGACAGCGACGACGATCATGTTGATGAGCACGAGCGTGCCGCCGAGCCCGCCATAGTAGGCCGTGCGCGCCTGTCGCGGCACATGACGCAGACGGTCCATGGCCAGCACCCAGGACGTCACCGCCACGAAATGCGACAGGAAGTAGAGCACCCAGGAACGCGTTTTCTCCGCGCGTAGTTCGGGAACGAGCGCCACCACCATCGGCGCGAGGCGGACGGAGGAAAGCGCGACCGCGAAGGCCGCGGCGGGAAGGGAGTTTCCGGCAATGATCGCGCCGACGAGCACGACCTTGGCCGGCAACGCCCAGATGACGGCCGTCATGAAGACGGTCTGCACGAGCGTCAGGCCGGCCTCCTTCGCCAGACCGGCAAAGCCGATGAAGGCACTGGCAAGAATGAGCGCGGGAACGGAGAAAGCGCCTCTTACGCCTTTGAGATACCAGTGCAGATAGTCAGTGGAATCGCTGGATGGAATTGCTTCGTCGGTCATGTCGCACGACGCATAACACAAGCCGAATTAGCGTGCGACCGGCTTGTTGCTCGGACTTTCGGCGAAGGCCGCCGGAGTGCCCAAAAGAAAACCCCGCGCGCCGGTTGCCGGTTGCGCGGGGTTCTCTGATCGCGGAAGCGTCCTACTTGCGCGGCAGCTGCGGAACGATCGAGCGCTTGGGCTCCCTGCCCTTCGGCGCGGGCTTTGCCTTGGCGGTCGACGCCTTCTTGGCGGCAGGCTTCTTCGCCGGCCGCTTTTTCTTCGGCGCGCTGTCCTCGACGATTTCCTTCTTCGGCTTGACCGGGACCTCGTCGGCGACCGCCTCGAGCTTCAGCTCGGCCGTGCCGGCCTCGTTCTTCTCGACAAGCACGCGGACGGTGCCGCCCTTGCGCAGCTTGCCGAACAGCACCTCGTCGGCGAGCGGCTTCTTGATGTGCTCCTGGATCACGCGGCCGAGCGGACGCGCACCCATGCGCTCGTCATAGCCCTTTTCGGCGAGCCAGGCGACGGCGTCTTGCGTCAGGTCGAAGGTCACGCCGCGCTCGGCAAGCTGTGCCTCGAGCTGCATGACGAACTTCTGGACGACCTGATGGATGACCGGCACCGGCAGGGAGCCGAACGGTATGATCGCATCGAGGCGGTTGCGGAACTCCGGCGTGAAGATCCGGTTGATCGCCTCCATGTCGTCGCCTTCGCGCCTGGAGGAGCCGAAGCCGATCGCGGCCTTGGCGAGATCGGCGGCGCCCGCATTGGTCGTCATGATCAGGATGACGTTGCGGAAATCGATCTGCTTGCCGTTGTGATCGGTGAGCTTACCGTGGTCCATGACCTGCAGCAGGATGTTGAAGAGGTCCGGATGCGCCTTCTCGATCTCGTCGAGCAGCAGCACGCAATGCGGGTGCTGGTCGACGCCGTCGGTCAGGAGGCCGCCCTGGTCGAAGCCGACATAACCGGGAGGCGCACCGATCAGCCGGGAGACCGTGTGCCGCTCCATATATTCCGACATGTCGAAGCGCAGCAGTTCCACGCCGAGCGAGGCGGCGAGCTGCTTGGCGACCTCGGTCTTGCCGACGCCGGTCGGGCCCGAGAACAGGTATGAGCCGATCGGCTTCTCCGGTTCGCGCAGGCCGGCACGCGCCAGCTTGATCGACGAGGCGAGCGCGGTGATCGCCGTGTCCTGGCCATAGACCACGCGACGCAGCTCCGCCTCGAGATTGGCGAGCACCTTCTCGTCGTCGGCCGAGACGGTCTTCGGCGGGATGCGCGCCATGGTCGCGATCGTCGCCTCGATTTCCTTGACGCTGATCGTCTTCTTGCGGCGCGATTCCGGCAGCAGCATCTGCGAGGCGCCGGTCTCGTCGATCACGTCGATCGCCTTGTCCGGCAGCTTGCGGTCATTGATGTAGCGGGCCGAAAGCTCGACCGCCGCCTTGATCGCGTCGTTGGTGTAGCGGACCTTGTGAAAGTCCTCGAAGTAAGGCTTCAGGCCCTTCATGATCGAGATCGTGTCTTCCACGGTCGGCTCGTTCACGTCGATCTTCTGGAAGCGCCGCACCAGCGCGCGATCCTTCTCGAAGAACTGACGGAACTCCTTGTAAGTGGTTGATCCGATGCAGCGAATCGCACCCGATGAAAGCGCTGGCTTGAGCAGGTTCGATGCATCCATCGCGCCGCCCGAGGTGGCACCCGCGCCGATCACCGTGTGAATCTCGTCGATGAAGAGGATCGCGCCCGGATATTCCTCGAGCTCCTTGACGACCTGCTTCAGGCGCTCCTCGAAATCGCCGCGATAGCGCGTGCCGGCGAGAAGCGTGCCCATGTCGAGCGCGAAGATGGTCGCGTCGCCGAGTACGGCGGGCACGTCGCCCTCGACGATGCGCTTGGCCAACCCTTCGGCGATCGCGGTCTTGCCCACGCCGGGATCGCCGACATAGAGCGGGTTGTTCTTGGAGCGGCGGCACAGGACCTGAATCGTGCGGTTGATCTCGCTCTCGCGGCCGATCAGCGGGTCGATCTTGCCGAGCTTGGCCTTGGCGTTGAGGTTCACGCAGTATGCGGTCAGCGCATCCTGCTGCTTCTTCTTGCCGTTGTCCTCGGCTTCGCCGCCGGGCTGGCCGGAATGATCCTCTTCGGCTCCGCGCGGGCTGCGCGTCTCCGTCGCGCCCGGGCGCTTGGCAATGCCGTGGCTGATGTAGTTGACCGCGTCGTAGCGGGTCATCTGCTGTTCCTGGAGGAAGTACGCGGCGTGGCTCTCGCGCTCGGCGAAGATCGCCACGAGCACGTTGGCGCCGGAGACTTCCTCGCGGCCGGATGACTGCACATGGATCACCGCGCGCTGGATGACGCGCTGGAAGCCGGCGGTCGGCTTGGAATCCTCGTCATATCCGGTCACCAGATTGTCGAGTTCGGTATCGATGTAGCTGAGAACGGTCTGCTTCAGTTCGTCGAGATTGACGTTGCAGGCACGCATGACGGCGGACGCGTCTTGATCGTCAAGAAGCGCCAGCAGGAGATGTTCGAGCGTTGCGTATTCGTGGTGGCGCTCGTTTGCGAAAGTGAGCGCCTGGTGGAGCGCCCTTTCAAGGCCTTGGGAGAAAGCCGGCATTCAAAACCTCACTTTTTCTCCATCACGCATTGCAGCGGATGCTGGTGCTGGCGGGCGAAATCCATAACTTGCGTCACTTTGGTCTCCGCCACCTCAAATGTATAGACTCCACATTCACCGACGCCGTGATTGTGAACATGAAGCATGATCCTGGTTGCAGCTTCCCTGTCCTTCTGGAAGAAGCGCTCCAGTACGTGAACGACGAACTCCATCGGGGTGTAGTCGTCGTTGAGGATCAGGACGCGGTAGAGTGACGGTTTCTTCGTCTTGGGCTTCGCCCGCGTGATGACCGCTGTTCCGCGTGAAGGGCCCGTTCCGCCCTCGTCGCCTTGCATTTTTGCCGCGCTCCTCAGCATGGCTTCCCCGCCGGTCGTCACCAAATTCCTTCCTTCTTGCCTGCCCGTCCA
The DNA here is from genome assembly GCF_001014615.2 of Aquamicrobium sp. LC103. Lineage (GTDB taxonomy): Bacteria > Pseudomonadota > Alphaproteobacteria > Rhizobiales > Rhizobiaceae > LBCQ02. The sequence goes on along the minus strand of NZ_LBCQ02000007.1, from coordinate 307,643 downwards.
ATGTTCGACATGTAGGCATTTCCTTGAGGATTTTAAGGCCTTCTTTCCCGCTGACAATATGGCCGGCTTCACGACGTGGCGAAATTGATCGGCCGCGGGACACAAAAGGCATCGAAACAAAGAAACCCGGCCGCGCCACGCACGACCGGGTTCGCCGCGAGCAGCCAGGCCCGCGAAAAAAGCGAATCCGCTTGATCTATTTCGCCTTGGCGACGACCGATTCGAACGGCTTGTAGGCATCCTTGGCAATGTCGGCGTAAAGCTCGCCCATCCTGGTGGCCTGCGTTACGAAGCTTTCATAGGCCTGCTTGGCGTAGTCGGCCTGGATCTCCGCGGCCTTCTCCAGCGACTTCGCCGAGGCGAGCTTCTCGACCACGGCGCTGCCGGTCTCGTACGCCTTCTTGGAATACTCCGTCGCCTCGACGGAGATGACCTGAAGGCCCTTGGAAAGGGAGGCGAAGCTCTTGAGGCCGGAATCGAGGAATTCCTTGCCAACTTTGTTGGCGTCTTCAAACGACTGCATCATCTGCGCATTTACCTTTCGAATGCCGGGGAGGTGAGATGAACGCGATTGTGCGTTGCATAAAAAACTAAAGTGCACTGCACAAAAAGTCAACAAACTGCCACAAACCTGTCATCTCCCCTGGCTGCGACAGGAAAGCAACGATCGATAAATTACCGCAAAAATGGTGAACGGCCCGGTTACCATAAACGGATTGGTAACCCGATGGCTTCTAAGGTCGGAGCTTGGGGCGGCGGAAAAAATGCCGCAGTTGCGATCCGAATAAGAAACCATGGGTGTAATCGTGCGTCAGGTGTGGGCAGGCTTTTTCTCGCGTATACCGTATTCCTCCAAATCCCTCCTGGTCATGCTGATGGCGCTGGCGATAGCCGCCGGAAACGCCGGGCAGGCATCGGCCAATCCGCGCTATGCCGCCTATGTGATGGACGCCAAGACCGGCCAGGTGCTCTTCCAGAGCAACGGCAACGACAGGCGCTACCCCGCATCGCTCACCAAGATGATGACGCTCTATCTCGTGTTCGAGGCGATGAACGCCGGGCGCATCAACAAGAACACCCGCATTCGGGTTTCCGCCAATGCCGCCGCGGAACCGCCGACGAAGATCGGGCTCAAGGCGGGATCGACCATCACGGTCGAAAACGCGATTCTCGCCCTGATCACGCGCTCGGCCAACGACATGGCCACGGCGCTCGGCGAGCATCTCGGTGGCTCGGAAGCCAACTTCGCCAAGATGATGACCGCCAAGGCGCGTCAGCTCGGCATGGATTCGACGCAATTCCGCAACGCCCACGGACTGCCCAACAACGCGCAGTACACGACGGCTCGCGACATGGCGATCCTGGGCATCGCGCTGCGCGAGCACTTCCCGCGGCAATATCCGTATTTCTCCACGACCTCCTTCACGCTCGGCAAGACGCGCTACAACAACCACAACCGTCTTCTGAATCGCGTGGAGGGCGTCGACGGCATCAAGACCGGCTACATCCGTGCCTCGGGCTTCAATCTCGTCACCTCCGTCCAAAACAACGGCCGCAGCGTCGTCGCCGTGGTCATGGGCGGGCAGTCCGCCAAGAGCCGTGACGATCACATGGCCGCGCTCATCAGGGAATACCTTCCCAAGGCGTCGCGTGGCGGCGGCGGCCAGCTCATCGCCTCGCGTACGCTGACCCCGTCGACGGCGGTCGCGGCTTCCGCCGTCGCATTGCCGAAGCGCAACATACCGACGCCCGATTTCCGTCCGCAGGACGAGATCGGCCAAATCGCGGTCGCCGCCTATGCGCAGGAGCCGGCGGCCGCCCGCTTTGCTCCCCCCGTCCCGATCCCGAGCCCGGTGGTCGCCGCCAGCGAGGCCATCGAGGCGGCAACGCCGATCGATCCGGTCCAGACCGCCTCGACGACCCGGCCCAGCGCCGGCTGGGTGATCCAGGTCGCCTCCTCTCCGTCCGAACGTGAGGCGAAGGCCTTCCTTGAAAGCACGACGCAGAAGGCTTCCGGCCTGCTCGCGAATGCCACGGCCTTCACCGAAACGTTCGACAACAAAGGCACCACCTTCTTCCGCGCGCGCTTCGGCGGCTTCGGCTCCAAGAACGAGGCATGGAACGCGTGCGGCGCGCTGAAGAAGAAGAAGATCGATTGCTACGCGGTGCAGCTCTAGGAGGTTCGCACCGTCATCTTTCCCGGTTTGTGTTCGTGTCCAGGGGAGAAGTTAGTCGTGATCAGAGAGCAGGACATCCTTGGCTTCGTTGATACGCGCAGCAAGGAAAGAAGTACCACCGAGATCGGGGTGCAGGCGCTGCATCAGGCGGCGGTGCGCCTTGCGGATCTCCGCCGTGCTGGCTCCCGTTTCAAGACCAAGGATCTCGTAGGCCTCCTGCTTAGTCATGGGGCCCGAAGCTGGCGCGCGAGCCTGCCCGCCGCCCGCGTTCATCTGCGCGTCCTCACGCCAGAGGGGAAAGCGGCCGTCAAGATAGGTCTCAAGTAGCTGCAGGCTTTCGCCGTCCGAGGAAAGGTCGCTGGCGAGCGAAAGCAATTCCGTAAGCGACATAGAGCCCAGTTCGCGGCCCTCGAAGCCACCGGCCAGCACAAGGCCCTCCAGCGCGCCGGTGTCGTGATCGAGCTCCATTTCCAACGCCGCCGTCCTCACCGTCGAGTGTCTTCCCGGTGAAGGTTTGCCGCCGCTCCTGAAGCGGTTCGACGTATACCAGGCGACGGCGCCCGAGATCAGCATGCCGCCGATGCCCGCCCTGCCCAGGAACAACAGTCCGACGCCGACGATGCCCAGGATCAGCGGCCCGGACAGCCGCAGCCCGGCGGCCAATCGCGACGCATCGGCCCGTATGAACAGCGCGCCGACCAGCGCGACGATCAGCAGCGCGGCGGACAGATAGAACATCACCGTCATCTGCGCCTGTTGCCCGTCAAATGCTCGATCATGAGGCGGTCTTCCGGCTGGCCGCGTGCCTCTAGCGCCTTCAACCCTCCGGAAGCGAACACGGCCACGGCCGAAAGCAGCTTCGCCAGCTCCGAAGCCGCGTTGCGGTCGAAGCGGAACCAGGCACCCTTGGAGAGTCGGGAGATCTCCTTGAAGGCGGTTTCGGCGACGGGGTCGTGTCCTTCCTGAAAGATGAAGACGGGCAGGCCGTGGAGGCCGAGTCTTCCAGCCTTTTCCGCAAGGTCGTCGATATCCTCCTCCATCGCGTCGCCGACATAGACGAGTGCGTTGACCTTTTCCCGCTCCGCTTCCTTCAACGCATGCGACAGGACCTTGCCGATCTGCGTGTGGCCGCCGCGGCAATCTATCCTCGTCATCAGCGATTTCAGCGCATCGGTATCACTGACGAAGCGCGAGGAACGGCATTCGCCGAAGCCGCGGAAATAGACGAGCTGCACATTGAGGCCGCCGGTTCTGCCGACCGCGTCGAACATCTCCGCCTGCAGCGTGCAGGCAAGATCCCAGGTCGGCTGGCGGCTCATCGTCGCGTCCAGCGCCAGGATCAGCCTGCCGCCGCCCTTGGTCCCGGGTTGGGCGAGCGCCCTCGCCTGCCGGACGAAGGCGTCGACGGCGGCGGAATCCGAACGAGGCCCTTGCGGAACCTGGTTTGTACGGCGGGCAGGTGTCTTCTCGTCGCTCATGGAAAGAACATGTGGCGGGAAGCCGGAGCTTGCAAGAGGCGGGTCGGCTTAGGCTAGAGAAGGCCGAGTTCGGAGAGTTCCCGCTGCAGCTTCTGCGGCAGCTCCTCTCCGCCGGCGCCATTGGCGAGGTCGCCCGGAGCGTCTTCCGGCTTAAGGTAACGCCAGCCCTGGAACGGCCGCCGCGGCTGCCAATGCGTGCGTATGACGACGGGCTCGAAGACCAGATGGCACCGCCCGATGCCTTCACCGTCGGTGAAAGGGCGAATGTCGGCCAACCTCTGCCGGCATTGAACGCCGCCCTTGATGATCCAGTATAGCGAACCGCCGTCGAGCAGCTCGTCGACGCGCTTGGGCACCATGCGGGTGGTGTGGAACTGCTCCACCGGCTGGCCCGCCCGCCGCTTCTCCTCGAGGCGGAACCGTATCCACTCCTCGAGGTCCTCGACGCTGTCGCAACCGACACAGAGCTTTATGAGATTGAGTGACATGGTTCCAGTCTAGAGCCTGTCGGCCCGGCAATGAAGCCCGCGCGACCATCGCTCCACAGGTGGAAGCCGACGCTCAGCATTCCACCACATTGACGGCGAGGCCGCCGAGGCTCGTTTCTTTGTAGCGCTCGTTCATGTCGAGGCCGGTCTGTCTCATCGTCTCGATCGCGGCGTCGAGCGGCACGAAATGCGTGCCGTCGCCCTTGATCGCCAGCGAGGCCGCCGTCACCGCCTTCACCGCGCCGAGCGCGTTGCGTTCTATGCAGGGAACCTGCACCAGCCCGGCGATCGGGTCGCATGTCATGCCGAGATGATGCTCGAGCGCGATTTCCGCGGCGTTCTCCACCTGCGGCGGCGTGCCGCCCATCACCGCGGCCAGGCCCGCGGCAGCCATGGCGGAGGCGGAGCCCACCTCGCCCTGGCAGCCGACCTCGGCGCCCGAAATCGACGCATTGTGCTTGATGATGCCGCCGACGGCCGCCGCCGTCAGGAGGAAATCGCGAATGCTCGCCTGGTCGGCGTCGGCGTGAAAATGCAGCCAGTAGCGCATCACCGCGGGCACGACGCCGGCCGCGCCGTTGGTGGGCGCGGTCACGACGCGGCCGCCCGCCGCGTTCTCCTCATTGACGGCCATCGCGTAGATGGAAAGCCAATCATTCGCCAGCAGCGGGTTCGGACGATTGCGCTGCCACTCCTCCTGCAGCTTGTCGTGCAACTGGCGGGCGCGGCGGCGCACCTTCAGCCCGCCGGGCATGATCCCTTCCTGGGAAAGTCCGCGCTCGATGCAGGCGCGCATGACCTCCCAGATACGGTCGAGCCCGTCGTCGAGATCCTCGCGCGCCATATGCGCTTCCTCGTTGGCGCGTTTCATTTCAGCTATCGACAAACCGCCGTCGGCGGCCATGGCGAGCATTTCCCTGGCATTGCGAAACGGATAGGGCACCGACTTGCTCGATGACGCGGCTGCCTGCGACTTCAATCGTTGCAGCTCTTCCTCCGAAACCACGAAACCGCCACCGATCGAATAATAGACCCGGCGCAGGAGCAGCCTGCCTTGCGCGTCGAAGGCGGAAAAGGCCATGCCGTTGGCATGCCCGGGAAGCGGCGTCTTCTTGTCGAGCACGAGATCGGCCCGCGGATCGAAACGGTAGGTCGGATGTCCCGGCGGCGTCACCGATTTCTCTTTGCCAACCTGCGTCATGAGCGCGTCGGTCCGGTCGGGATCGACCGTCACCGGCGTCAGCCCGCATAGCCCGAGGACGACCGCCCTGTCCGTGCCGTGCCCTACCCCGGTGAAGGCCAGCGAGCCGTGCAGGCTGACGGCGAGCCGATCCACAGCCACACCCTGCGGCCGCGGCCAGTCGTCCCCCGCGATCTCGTCGAGAAAGCGGGCCGCGGCCGTCATCGGCCCCATCGTGTGGGACGAGGAAGGACCGATGCCGATCTTGAAGAGATCGAATACGGAAAGGAACATGCACTAACTCCGCAGGACCGATATGGACGAGCAAGCGACCTTTGGCGCTTTGATCGTTCGAAGCGCGATGTTTGGCGGCTTTCGCGGCGCTGGCAATAGGACAGGCCGACCTTCTTTTTGCTTCCAACGACACGCAAGCCGATAGCGGGTTTCCGCGCGCAAGGCCGTTGCCGGCCTTCCCATCAGATGGGATCGAAGGCGGCAAGTTGTAAGGGATCGATAAAATTCTAGGTAAAAAATCGCTGAAATCTTTATTCTTCTTTTATTCACAATTCTTCTCAAGTCCTTTCAAATTTGACTTAGTTTCTACCTCCGGCCTTTGCGTCAAATAAATCCGGGTCTGCGATTGTGCTCTCAAACGGGGAGACAAAATCGCAATGGGGATTGCAAAACATATTCTGCGCCTGGCACTTCTCGCCGGCATGCTCGCGACGGGAGCAATAACGGCGGCGGCGCAGCCCTTCATGCAGACGGGCGGGATCACGACCCAGCCGATCGGTCATTATGAATTCTGCCAGCGCATGCCGCGGGAGTGCGTCGCCACGCCCAAGCAGAAGCCGATCGAGCTTACCCGGCAGGTCTGGGCCCGGATCATCGAGGTGAACAATCTCGTCAACACGATGGTCACCCCTCGCACCGACATGGAGATGTGGGGCGTGGAGGAATATTGGTCCTATCCGGTCAATGGCGAAGGCGATTGCGAGGACTACGTGCTTGAAAAGCGCAAACGCCTGATCGCGGCCGGCGTTCCGGCATCGAACCTGCTGATCACCGTCGTTCGCCAGCCGAACGGCGACGGCCATGCGGTGCTCACCGTCAGCACCAGCCATGGCGATTTCATCCTCGACAATATCGAGGGGCGCGTCCTCGCCTGGACGGATACCGATTACGAATATCTGAAGCGCCAGTCGACGAAGCACGCAGGCATCTGGGTTTCGATCGACGACAGCCGCGACATCCTCGTCGGCAGCGTCAAAAGCAACTAGGCCAGGCTTCTGGCCAGGGACACCCGGTCGAGTCCCCACCCTCCCCGTCCCCAACGACCGGGTCAGGAGCCGGCTCTTTCCCCAAGAGCCGGCTCCGCTTTTTTTCTAGAAGCAAGGAACCGTCGCTCCGGATTTTCCCGCCTTCGGCAAGATTTGTCTGGCCGCGCTTTTATGGGCGCCTGCGGCGATCCTTGACCTACCCATATCTCGATGGTTATAAGTCAATCAATAGCCACCGAGTTATTGATCGAAATGCCGAACGCCCACGATGTGCTCTTCAGGACGCTCGCCGACCCGACCCGCCGGGCGATATTCGAACGGCTGTGCAGCGAGGGAGAGCAGACGGTCGGAGCGCTGACGGTCCGCGCCGGGGTTTCGCAGCCGGCCGTTTCAAAGCACCTCGCGCTCCTGAAGCAGGCGGGACTGGTGCGTGATCGTCACGAAGGACGCCGGACGCATTATAGCGCGCAGCTCGGCGCGCTGACCCCGCTGATCGATTGGACAAACCAGATGGCGGGTTTTTGGGAGAGCCGGTTCGACAACCTCGAAGACCTGCTGAAGAGGATGGACCAATGAACGAAACGTCCACCGAAACGCTTTCCGTCATCGTCGAACGCGACATACCCTATCCGCCGGAGAAGATCTGGCGCGCGCTCACGCAATCGCACCTGATCGAGGAATGGCTGATGAAGAACGACTTCAAGCCGGACAAGGGCCACCGTTTCAATATGAGCGCGAACTGGGGCGCCGTGGACTGCGAGGTCCAGACGGTCGAGCAAGACAAGGCGCTGACATACACATGGGACACCAAGGATCTGAAAAGTGTCGTCAGGTGGACGCTCACCCCTACGAGCACGGGAACCCGCCTGCGCATGGAGCAGTCGGGCTTCCGACCCGATCAGCAGCCTTACTACCGGGGCGCCAAGGTCGGGTGGCCGCAATTCCTTACCGCCCTGGAGCAGGTCCTGGAGCGGATGGACTGACGCCGGTCGGCGCGATGCGGAGCTCGCCCTCCCGGCGAAGCGACCATCGTGAAGGCGTGCAACGGAGGACGAACGATGAAGATCAAATTGACCAGCGTGTATGTGGACGACCAGGAAAGGGCCTTGCGCTTCTATACCGAGGTGCTTGGCTTCACCAAGAAGACCGATGTCAGCAACGGACCGTATCGCTGGCTCACCGTGGCCTCACCCGAGGAGGCGGACGGAACCGAACTGCAACTCGCGCTCAACGACAATCCGGCGGCCAAGACCTACCAGCAGGCCATCTTTGAACAAGGCCAGCCGGCCGCCATGTTCCATGCCGACGATGTCGAGGCCGAGTATGAACGCATCAAGGCGCGCGGCGCGGAGTTCACGATGCCGCCGACGGAGGTGATGCGCGGCGTGACCATTGCCCAGCTGAACGACACCTGCGGCAACCTCGTTCAAATCAACCAGCTTGCCCGTCGCTAGGACAGGCACCTGGGCCCATCTTCTCAAGGAGGTCGCATTGAACTGGAACTTTTGGGTTCGGCAGATCCACCGCTGGCTGTCCATCGTCTTCACGGTGATCGTTGCCGCCATCTTCGGCGCCCTGGGATTGGGCCGGGAGCCTGCGGAGTGGATTTATCTCCTGCCGTTGCTCCCCCTCGCCTTTCTTCTGCTCACCGGTCTCTACATGTTCGTGCTGCCCTATGCCGCGAGATGGCGCGGCGGGCGAGGCACCATCGGATAGGAGAGAACGCGATGGCCAAGACACCCGATAAACCGTCGAAGGGCGTAAAGGGCCCTGTCACCAAGGCAAGCGCAGGGCGAACGGCCGCGCGCTCCAAGACGGCGCCGAAGCCGCAATCCGGCGAGGTCGTCCTCCTCTCGGGCGGCAACCCGCAGATCGCGAAGGGCTATGGCGACGGCCCCGTGCAGGCCTACATCGCCGCCATGCCGGGCTGGAAAAGCGACATCGGGCGCCGCCTCGACGCGCTCATCGTGCGCACCGTCCCCGGCGTGCGCAAGGCGGTGAAATGGAACTCTCCCTTTTACGGGGTCGAGGACGAAAGCCAGGGCTGGTTCCTCAGCCTCCACTGCTTCACGAAATACGTGAAGGTGATCTTTCTGCGCGGTGCGTCCCTCGCCCCTCTCCCGCCCGGCCCATCCAAGCACCCGGCGGTTCGCTATCTCGACATCCACGAGGGAGAGTTCGACGAGGCGCGGTTCGTCGACTGGATCAAGCAAGCCAGCCGGTTGCCCGGCGAACGATTGTGAGCTTCGATCAGATCTTCTTCAGGCCGTTGCGGAAACGCTTGCCGTTGGCGACATAGAGCCGGGCCGATCGATCGAGCCGTTTTACCGCTTCCTCGTCCAGCGTCCGCACCGCCTTCGCCGGGACCCCGACGATCAGCGAATTGTCGGGAAACTCCTTGCCCTCGGTCACCAAGGCTCCCGCCCCCACCAGGGAATTCCTGCCGATGCGTGCGCCGTTGAGAATGGTGGCGCCCATGCCGACGAGGCTGTTGTCGCCGATCGTGCAGCCATGCAGGATGGCACGGTGCCCGATCGTGCAATTGCGCCCGACCGTCAGCGGAAAACCGGGATCGGTGTGCATGACGGTGTGTTCCTGGATGTTCGATCCCTCTCCGACCACGATCGGCTCGTTGTCGCCGCGCAGTACGGCGCCGAACCACACGCCGACGTCAACGCCCAGCCTCACCTTGCCGATGATCGTCGCATCAGGTGCGATCCAGTTGGTGGTCTCGTCGTCCAGTTCCGGCGCGGCGCCGTCGAGTTCGTAGAGCGGCATTCTTCCTCCAGTAAGATCGATTTCGCGCGGCAGGCAAGCCGCGCGGCGATACGGAATTTATGCATTCCGGCATGCTTCTTGTCACGCGCATGCCGGGAATTAACAATCCATTTACCATGACCATCCAATGATCGTCCCGATCAGGCTGGCAGGAATGCGGACAATTCGAGCGTCCGCGCGGGACGGGAAATGACGACGGATTTCAACGTGCAGGCGGTGCGGCCCAACTTCGTCGTGCGGGTCTTCTACATCTTCCTTGCCCTGGCATTGCTGTCCGCCGCCATCAGCGTCGCCGGAAAATGGATCGGCCGGTCGATCGTGCTCGCCGGACACACCGAAGACCGGACGATCCACGAGGTGGTCATCGGCAATGACGTGCTGGCCATACCCGCCAACATGATCCGTTTCGAAGCCTCGCGGCGCGACGGCGTCGCGTCCCGCGTCGATCTATACCTGCGCTGGCCGGACATGGACGGCTACACCACCGACGCCCGGGACGACTTCAACCATGCCGGCGGCTCCAAAAACATCATCTTCATGTCGTTCGAGCCACGGCTGATGTCGCGCGACATGGGCGGGCGCTACGGTCCGATCTACAGCTCGCTGGTGGAAAAGCCCGGACGACCCGGCCCCAACGGGCTGACGGTCCATGATTTCATCGAGCAGTCGGGCTACAAGGACGAGGTGCTGGTGGTCGGCGACCGCGGCGGCCGGGTTCCGTTCGTCGCCCGCTGCCTGTCGGGTGCGGCGGCGAAGGAATCGCTTGCGCCCTGCGAACGCGACGTCCACATCGGCAAGGGTCTCAATCTCGTCTATCGGATGCCGGCGGAACTTGCCGCGCAGTGGCGCGAGGTCGATCCGGCGATCATGGCCGCCGCAAGGAAGTTCCTGCGAACGGCCGAGTGAGCGGCTGCGAGAGCTCAGCTCAGGTCGATGTCGAGGATCGCCATCGAGAAATTGTAGGAAAGATCGCCGTCGTCATCATCCTTGAAGATGATGCCGAGGAACTCGTCGCCGAGATAGAGCTCGCACGAATCGTCCTTGCGCGGCCGCGCCTTCACCTGCAGTTGCGGGTTCTGGAAGGTGCGCTTGAAATACGCGTCGAGCTTTCTGATTTCTTCCGGTTTCAACACTTCTCTCCGGTCGGCTACGTGGGAAGGCGCTTCTGGCACGCTACCGACACGCATGTAAAGCCCGCGGACGGGCTTTCAACGGCTATCGGGAGAGAAGCCTCAATTCTCGCCTGCGAGCAACTGGTCCATGGCACGCGAAGGCTCGTCGCAACCCGCCTCGCCGACGATGCGGGCCGGCACGCCGGCAACGGTCTTGTTGGCCGGGATCGAGGTCAGCAGAACCGAGCCGGCCGCAACCTTCGAGCAATGGCCGACCTCGATATTGCCGAGGATCTTGGCGCCCGCGCCGATCAGCACGCCGTGGCGGATCTTCGGATGCCGGTCGCCGCCCGCCTTGCCGGTACCGCCGAGCGTTACCCCGTGCAGCATGGAAACGTCGTCTTCGACGATCGCGGTCTCGCCTACCACGAGCCCCGTCGCATGATCGATGAAGATGCCCTTGCCCATCTTCGAGGCCGGATGGATGTCGGTCTGGAACACGGCTGAGGACCGGCTCTGCAGATAGAGCGCGAAGTCGCGGCGACCCTGTCCCCACAGCCAGTGCGCCAGGCGATGGGTCTGGATTGCGTGAAAACCCTTGAAATAGAGGACCGGCATCATGAAGCGGTCGCAGGCCGGATCGCGGTCGTAATAGGCCTGGATGTCGACGCGCACGATCGTGCTCCATTCCGGTACGTCTCGCCGCATCGCCTGATAGGTCTGCCGGATCAGGTCGGCGCCCATATCGGGATGGTCGAGCCGCTCGGAAAGCCGGTGGATCACCGAATCCTCGAGACTGTCGTGGTTGAGGATCGTCGAATAGAGAAACGCCGCCAGCAGGGGATCGTGTGCGACCGCCTCGCTCGCCTCCTCGCGGATCGCGCTCCAGATCGGGTCGATCGGCTGCACGCTGCTTGCCCTGATCGCGCTTTGATTGCTCATTCATATTCTCCCGTGCAAACGGCTTGCCTTCCGGAGACGGGAAACATACTCCCGATCGCGGCTGGAATGAACTTCAATTTGCTTAATAACACTTCAATTGGATTCCCATCATGGCAAATCAGAAAAAAGCGCAATCGGGCTCCCTGAAAACGGAAGTCTCGGAAGGGGTCGCGCTCGTCACGATCGATCGGCCTCACCGCAAGAACGCCATAACGCAGGCCATGTGGCTGGAACTGGCGGAGACCGTCACCGCGCTGGGGAAGAATCCGGAAACGCGCATGATCGTCATCATGGGGGCCGGAGGTGACTTTTCGGCCGGCGCCGATATCGGGGAATTCGACGAGGTCCGCCGCAATGCCGAAACGGCGCGGTTCTATGAGAACGCCAATTCGGCCGCATTCGCCGCGGTTCGCGACGCGCCGGTGCCGACGCTCGCCGCCATTCGCGGCATCTGTTTCGGCGGCGGCTTCGGCCTCGCCGCTGCCTGCGACCTGCGGGTCGCGGAGGACGATGCGCGCTTTTGCGTGCCCGCGGCGAAGCTGGGGCTCGCCTATCCGGTGGACGCGATGATCGACATCGTCGAGGCGCTCGGACCGCAACTGGCGCGGTATCTTACCTATTCGGCCGCCAGCATCGACGCGGCGACGGCGCTTTCGGCGGGCTTCCTGCTCGAGATCGTCGAGCGCGGCACGCTGGAATTCCGCGCGCGCGAACTCGCCCGTGTCATCGCCGCCAATGCGCCGCTCTCCGTGCGCGCCTCGAAGGCGGCCATCCGGGCCTCGCTCTCCCGCGATGGCAAGGCTTATCAGCTTGCCGAAGCGCTGGGCGCGGCGACGTTCGACAGCCTCGACTATGGCGAGGGCCGCAGCGCCTTCCGCGAGAAGCGGAAGCCGCAGTTCCACGGGAAATAGCCGCTCGTCGCCTTTCGTCGCCACTGGCGGCAACCCGGGTGACGGGCGGCTCCTGCCATCACGTGTCAGCAGCCGGAACGACGGGAACTTGATGGCGCCTCGGTTTTCGGGTGGATGGAAGAATGTTTGCCGCTAGCTTTCTGTCATCATGATTGAGATATCCAACCGCCAGGCCAGACGTCATTTCATGTCCCTGCAGGGGCTTTGCGGCGCGCCGCACCGGGCGATGCGCAAGCCGGAGCTCGCCACCGCGATCCGCGACCTGGGCTTCGTGCAGGTCGACAGCATCAACACGGTCGAGCGTGCGCATCACCACATCCTGTTCGCGCGCAGCCAGACCTACCGCCAGCGCGATCTGAAGACGCTGATCGAGAAGGACGGCGATCTCTTCGAGAACTGGACGCACGATGCGTCGATCATCCCGAGCGCCTTCTTCCCTTACTGGCGGCACCGCTTCGCGCGGGAGAAGAAGCGTTTGCATCTGCGTTGGAAGGATCATTTCGGCAAGGAAGGCTTCGACGGGGATCTCGATCGCGTCCTGGACAGGATCGCCAAGGACGGCCCGATGATGTCGCGCGACTTCGACGGCGAGAAACCTTCGACCGGCTGGTGGGACTGGCATCCCTCCAAGGCGGCGCTCGAATATCTCTGGCGCACCGGCGATCTGGCGATAGCGCGGCGCGAGGGCTTCCAGAAAGTCTACGATCTCACGGAACGCGTGATACCGGATTGTCATCGCAAGCCGGCGGTCGATCATGAGGCATTCGTGGACTGGGCCTGCCGCGGCGCCTTCGCAAGGCTGGGGATCGCCACGCGCGGCGAGATCGCCGCCTTCTGGGCGCTTTTGACCCCGCAGGAGGTCGACGAATGGATCGCCGCGCATCGTCGCGAACTGGTGACCGTCCGCGTCGAGACGGCCGACGGCTCGAAGCCGCGGGTCTCGCTCGCCCTTCCCGGAACGGTCGAGGCGGTCGCCGCCGCGCCCGAGCCGCCGGATCGGATGCGCATTCTGAGCCCGTTCGACCCGCTGCTGCGCGACCGCAACCGGGCGCACCGGCTGTTCAACTTCTTCTATCGCATCGAGGTCTTCGTGCCGGAGGCGAAGCGCCAATACGGCTATTACGTCTTTCCGGTGATGCGCGGCGACGCGATCGTCGGGCGCATCGACATGAAGGCGCTGCGCGACGAGGACGTGCTGGAAATCCGCGCCTTCTGGCCGGAACCCGGCGTCCGGCTTTCCAAGCTTCTCTTGTCGAAGCTCGAGGCGGAACTGGAGCGCGTGCGCCGCTTTTCAGGCGTCGCCGGCGTGAAATTTCTGGATGGATGGCTGCGCGGGCCGCTGAGACCGGCCGCGCTCGCCGCTCAGGCGGCTTCCTGATCGGTCAGGAATTCCAGGATCGCCGAGCAGAAGATGTCGTTGCGGTCGCCGGCGACCATGTGGCCCGCGCCGCCGACATCGACATAGCTCGCGGCCGGCGCGAGATCGACGAATTCCCTTGCGTAGTCCTCATGCACCAGTTCCGACTGCATGCCGCGCACCAGCAGCATGGGGATGTGCAGGTCGGGCAGCCCATCGATCAGCTCTTCCATGAGTTCGCGCGCGCCGAGATTGATGTTGCGCCCGCTCTTCATGAAGGCCGGGTCCCAGTGCCAGCGATAGCGGCCATCCTCGCCGACGCGCAGGTTCTTGCGCAGCCCTTCGAGCGATTTCGGCCGCTTGCGATGCGGCAGGTAGCCGGCAATGGCGTCCGCCGCCTCTTCCAGCGTGGCAAAGCCCTCCTCCATGCGCTCGCCCATGAATCCCTGAATCCTGGCGACGCCTTCCGGATCCATGCGCGGCGTGATGTCGACCAGCACCAGCGAATCGATCAGCGGGCCGTGCCGCTTCTCGGCGATCAGCGAAGACAGTCCGCCGAGCGAGGCGCCGACGACCGAGGGTGCTACGCGAAATCGCTCGGCAACCTGGCGAACGACCGCCGCCACATCGGCGCCGTAGTCGAGGAAGGTGTAGTTGCCGCTTTCGACCCAGGCACTCTCGCCGTGCCCGCGAAGATCGACGGTGACGGCGCGCATGCCGTTGGCGGCGATCCGCCTTGCCGTCCCGTCCCAGGCGCGGCGCGTCTGGCCGCCACCGTGGAAGAAGATCACCGGGTGACCGCGTCCATCCCAGAAGTCGGCGGCGAGGCGATTGCCCTCGGCACCGGTGAAGTCGACGGCAGCTGGTGTCATGAGATCGGATGCTCCTTCAGGAATTGCAGGGCTCTCGCCTTGAAGGTGCGGTCGCCGACGCCGAGCATATGGTCGCGTCCCTCGATGTCGAACGCCTCGCCGGCCGGCATCAACGCGGCGAGCTTTTCGGCCGAGCCGCCGATATCGTCCTTGGTGCCGACGGCAACGAGCGTCGGCTGGGCGATGCGCGCCATCTCCGCCTCGCTCAGCAGCTCGCGCGAGGTTTCGATACATGCGGCAAGAGCGCGCCTGTCGCTCTTCGTCTGATCGGCGAAATTGCGGAACATGCGCCCGCGCGGATGGGTCACCGTCGCCGGATCGTCAACCGCAAGCGCCGCCGCGATCGGATCCCAATCGCCGACCCCGTCCACCATGCCGTAGCCGAGCCCGCCGAAGATCAGCGTGGCGACGCGGTCGGGATGTCGGAGCGCGAGAAAGGCGGAGATGCGCGCACCCATCGAATAGCCGAACACATGAGCGCGCGGGATTTCGAGGTGATCGAGCAGCGCGGCCGCGTCGTCGGCCATCCTGGAAGGCGTGTAGTCGGCCGGCTCATAGCTCTTGGAAGAACGCCCGTGGCCGAGATTGTCGAACGCGATCGTCCGGTAGCCGGCCTCGGTCAGGGTTTTCACCCAGCCCGGCGACACCCAGTTCACCCGCGCGCTCGAGGCGAAGCCGTGAATGAGAAGGATCGGCTCGCCCGGCTCGCCCCTGGCCGGCTCGTCGATGAAGGCGATCTCAAAATTGTTGTGGCTGAAAATCTGCATTCGCCGCCAATATGTTCAAAGCGGCTCAGCCGCTGTCTGCGATCTGGTCAATCCGCGGATGTCTTATCCGGTCGCCCTCGGAAATGCCGGCTTTTTGCGCCCTTCCGGCGTTCAATTCAAGCACGAAGCGAACCGGAACGCCGGGTGATATGGAAGCAATCGATTGCGGCTCGCCCGGCAGCACGGCGCGAACCCTGCCATCCTCGCCGATGAAGACGAGGTCCAGCGGAAGCGGCGTGTTCTTCATCCAGAACGAAACGGGCCGGGTCTCTCCGAAGACGAAGAGCATGCCGTGATCCTCGTCCATCTCCTCGCGGAACATCAATCCGGCGGAGCGTTTCGGGTCGTCGTCGGCGATTTCGATGCTGAAGCGCGCCTCGCCCGACGCGGTCGCGACCGTCAGCGGAGCGGGATCGACCGGCAGGATCATCGGCTGGCCAGGTTGGGGCCAACCCTCCTGCGCCAAGGCAGGCGCAGCCGAAAACGCGAACAACAGGAAAAGAGCGGCTATCCAGACATTTCGGGGCATGGGCATCCTGTCCTGCCGGATATGGAGGAAAGGTCAGTGCGCGACCGGCAGGGTTCCCATATCCGGGTGAATCTCGGCAGCCATAAGGCCTTTCTCGCCACGTCCGAAACGCACGAGCACGACCTGCCCCGGCCGAAGCTCGGTGAGGCCGAAGCGGCGCAGGGTCTCCATATGGACGAAGATGTCCTCCGTTCCCTCGCCGCGCGTGAGGAAGCCGAATCCCTTGGTGCGGTTGAACCATTTGACCAGGGCGCGCTCGAGCCCGCTTTCCGGCGTCACCGTCACATGGGTGCGCTGCAGCGGCTGCTCGGCCGGATGCACCGCGGTGGAATTGTCCATGGAGACGACCTTGAAGGCCTGCATGCCGCGATCGCCGCGCTTCACCAGGCACACGACCCGCGCGCCTTCCAGCGCCGTCTGGAAACCGTCGCGGCGAAGGCAGGTGACGTGCAAAAGGATATCACCCATGCCACCGCTATCGGGCACGATGAAACCATAGCCTTTGGCGACGTCGAACCACTTGATTGCGCCCGATACCTCTACAAGCCCCGTCTCGCCTGCATCGTCTGGTACCGAAGCATCTTCAATGGCCGCGTACCGCCTCTCTGGAGAGGCTTTGTCCCCCATCCGAACGCACCTTTTCGCAATCGACACGATTGATTCTGATTAACAGGATAACACTCTGCATTCATGTGTTAGCAAGAGCCGCGCTACATTTTTCAACATGTGCTGTGAAATAACGCCAAGATGAGTTGATATGAACGTTTAGACTAACGTCGTCGGTTGCCCTTTGGGGCCCGCTGCTCCATATCTCCGGCGCATCCCCCAGAAACAGGATGGAAAATGCGCTATCTCCACACCATGGTCCGTGTCGCGGACATCGACAAGTCGCTGGATTTCTATTGCAACAAGCTCGGCCTGAAGGAAGTGCGCCGGACGGAGAGCGAACAGGGCCGCTACACGCTGATCTTCCTCGCCGCGCCCGGCGACGAGCAGGCCGGTGTCGCGAACCAGGCCCCGCTGGTCGAGCTCACCTACAATTGGGATCCCGAGGACTACAAGGGCGGACGCAATTTCGGCCATCTCGCCTATGAGGTCGACGACATCTATGCGACCTGCCAGCACCTGCAGGACAATGGCGTGACGATCAACCGCCCGCCGCGTGACGGCCGCATGGCCTTCGTCAAATCGCCCGACGGCATCTCGATCGAGCTCCTGCAGAAGGGCGAGGCCAAGGCGAAGGCCGAGCCCTGGGCCTCGATGGAAAACACCGGAAGCTGGTGAGGCCTATCGCGCGCCGGCAATCCGGCGCGCCCTGAAACCGGCAACACGCGTCAACGCTTGGCGCGCTTGGCCTCGTCGATCAGCATGTTGGCGATCTGCATCCGCATCGCGGCGCGGTCGCGCATATGCTCG
The DNA here is from genome assembly GCF_001014615.2 of Aquamicrobium sp. LC103. Lineage (GTDB taxonomy): Bacteria > Pseudomonadota > Alphaproteobacteria > Rhizobiales > Rhizobiaceae > LBCQ02. The sequence continues at coordinate 290,356 of NZ_LBCQ02000007.1, read as the reverse complement.
GGCACCCGGTCGGGGTGGTAGCGCTTGGCGAAACTGCGCCGCGCCTTGTCGAGATCGGCGGGGTTGTTCCTGGTCTTGATGCCGAGTTCGTTGGCGATGGACTGGGGGTCGAGAAAGAACAGGTCCTCGAGGGCCGGCTGGAGCTTCGCCTCGGTCTCGTCGAGGCCTGCCGCGATGGGCGGCGTCGGTTCGCTCATCATTTCGCGATAGGCGCTCGCTCCCTTTTCCCGAAACAGCGAGGAATTCTCGGCCTGGAGGCGCTCGATCTGCGCCAGCATGTCGAGGCGCAACGACGGCCTCGGACCTTCGGCCCGAAACGGCTCCTCCTCCCGCGAGGAGGATATCAATTCGTCGAGAAGCTCCGCGAAACTGATGTCCTTGCGCGACTCCACACAAACCTCCTGTCGCCCATCGCATTGTCCCTGCTCCCCAACTACGTCGAGACAGTTAAAAAGGTTCCCCATAACCCACCGGGTTTTTTAGCTATTTGCCTGTCGCGCATGGCAGCCATGCATAATGCTGCGCTGCACAAATCGAACGAAATCGCCTATCTTCAACTTGCTGGGAGGCAACATGAAAGGGACCTGAAGATGGGGTTCTTCACTGAATTCTTCGCCCGGCCGCGACCGGTCGAAACGGAGCGCTTCCGCAACGCGCTCGCCATGCTGGAATCGATGAGCCCGGCGGATCGCGCCGATATCGGCATAAGACCGGCCGATTTCTCGAGAATCGCCCGCGAAATGGCTGTCCGCAGCGCCAATTGAGGCGGGGCCGCCGCCGTCTTTCTCCCGCCACATCGCTTCGCCTAGGATAGGCGGAACGATTCGAGGAGGAAGGAATGCGCGGTCTCATCCTTGCGGCAGGATTTCTGGCTTCCGCGGCCCCGGCCCTTTCGGACGAGCCCTATGTCGACGACCGGTCGAACCCGGCGGCGCTGGCGCGTTCGCTCTACAACGCCATCAACCGCCAGGAATATGGGCGCGCGTTCGGCTATTTCGCGGAGCCGCCGGCAGCCGACATCGATGCCTATCGTAAGGGATATGAAAACACGCAGAGCGTCGAGCTCCTGACCGGCATCCCCGGCGAGGAAGGCGCCGCCGGGAGTGTGTTCTACCAACTGCCGGTCGCGATCAGAGCGACGCAGAAGGACGGATCGCAGAACGTCTTTGCCGGCTGCTACACGATGCGGCTGGCCAACCCCGCAATCCAGGAAGATTCCTTCGTGCCGCTGCACATCGAGGGCGGCACGCTCGCGGCATCCGACGCGGCTTTCGAGGATGCCCTGCCCCGCCACTGCGGCGACGGGCCCGAGCTTCCCCGACAAGATGCGTTGCTGGCGCGGGCGAAGCAGATGTTCGCCACCGACTTCGCCTCCGTCTGCGATGCTCCCGCGAATGCCGACCCTGCCCGGGCCGAACCGGATTCCCACACGTTTTCCTACCGGACGCAGGACGACGATCCGAACGATCCGGAGCGCCAGGCGCATCTCTACCGCTTCTTCTGCATGGCGGGCGCCTACAACGAGACGCATGTCTATTATTTCGCCAATGGCGACGGCGAACTCGCGCCGCTCCAGTTCGCCGAGCCCGAGCTCGACATCCGCTATGTCGACGAAGAGGCGCGGGAGGAAGTCGATTCCATCAGCATCACCGGCTTCATGACAAAGGCGGAGCTGGTCAATTCGGACTTCGATCCGCAGACGCTGGCGATCAGCGAATCCTCCAAATGGCGCGGTGTGGGTGACGCTTCTTCCACCGGCAAATGGGCGTTTCGCGACGGTCGCTTCCGGCTCGTCCTCTACGAGGTCGACGCTTCATATGACGGCGAGGTCAATCCGGAAACGGTGATCGACTACGACAGCACGCCGTAGCCAGCCTAACGCGGCGCATTGCGCGCCATCCAGTTGAGCGTGTCACGCCAGTCGGACATGCGGATCGGCGTGCCGTGGCTGCCGGTCTCGAAGCGCACGAAACGCGCCGGATAGCCGGGCGAACGGGCGAGGATCGATCTGAAGAAAGCCTCCTGCCTTTGCGCCGGAAACACCTTGTCGGCGCCACCATGGCCGAAGAAGACCGGCACCTTGCGCTTGAAGGCGCGGCTCGTCAGGAAGCCCTCGTCCCAGTGCGAACCCAGGAGAAGAAGGCCGCCCAGCTTCGGGGCGATCGACGGATCGTCGGCAAGCTTCCAGCACAGACCGCCGCCCATCGAGCCACAGGCGACGAAGAGCGGCGCGTTCGGCGATTTTCCGGCATAGAGCGCAAGCAGGCTTGCGACCTGGCCGGCGCCCCTGGCACCGAAATCGGTGAAGTCCGTCGTCAGATAGAGCCCGCCATTGCGGACGGCGAGGTTCTTGATCCTGTTGAAATTGCCGCCGAAGGTGAAGTCGTCCACGCCCTGCCTGCGGCTGCCGCCCTGTCCGTGAAGGTAGATCATGATGAAGCGGGCGCCGTCGGCCTTTCCGACGGCGAAATGGGGAATCTGCACCCCTCCCGCGCGGGCAAGCAAATCCCGCTGCGCGCGCCTGGCCGAAAGATCCACATATCTGCGATGAGCGCGGCGTTCCGGGATTTCGTCGCGCCCGTTGATGTCGCGCATCTCGCGATAGTCGACCGTCACATGGGCACCGCCATCCGCCTCGCCAAGCCTCGCCGGATAGGCGAAGAGCTCGTCCTTGAAGGGGGCGAGCAGCTCGGCCCGCGCGGTAGCCGGAAATGCAAGGACGAGAGCGGCGAGAAGGCCCACCCTCATGTTTCCTCGGACGGATTGCAGTCGCGCCGTGCGTCCTTCGAGGCTCCGCTTCGCTCCGCACCTCAGGATGAGGGAGCTTGGTGCTCGCTGCTCAAGTCGCACCGTGCGTTCTTCGAGGCTGCGCTCCGCTCCGCACCTCACGATGAGGGAGGCTGATGCTCGCTGCTCAAGTCGCGCCGTGCGTTCTGCGAGGCTTCGCTTCGCTCCGCACCTCAGGATGAGGGAGCTTGGCGCTCGCTGCTCAAGTCGCGCCGTGCGTTCTTCGGGGCTGCGCTCCGCTGCGCACCTCAGGATGAAAGAGGTTGGTGCTCGCTGTGCGGGCGGACGATGTTCGACGGGATTTCGAGCTAAAATCGCATCGGCGCCCTCTTTGAATGTCCCGCCAAATCGAGGCCTCGATCGTTTGAGCAGGGAGCGCCAAGCTCCCTCATCCTGAGGTGCGGAGCGAAGCGGAGCCTCGAAGGACGCACCCATGAAAAGGCGCCGACAAAAGCGAGCGGTCGCTGAGAGGAAAGAACGAGCCATGGTCCAGCCTAGCCGGCATCGCATGCCGAGTGCCAGACCGCCGGCGGCGATATGCCCTGAAAATCAGGCGAGGATACAACCGTTCAACCTTGCAGCACCCCGCCCGCCATTGCCATCGCCTCGGGCGTGTCGACGTCGACGCTGGCGGCGGGGCCGATCTCCACATCCACGATCGGCAAATCGCTCGACTCGACGATATGGCGGGCGCCGATGTCGCCTTCCAGCCTGGCGATCTCGCCGAAAAGCGCGCGCGGAAGAATGACGGGATTGCCCCGCCTGCCCTCATGGGTTGCACGGATGACGGAGTTTCCACCCGTCCTGCGGAAGGCATCGATCATGCGGTCGATGTCGGCCGAGAATATTTCGGGCATGTCGGCGAGCGCGACCAGAACGCCATCGGCCTCCTTCGGCAAATCCCTGAAGCCCGCCTGCAGCGAGGAGGCAAGCCCGCTCGCGAATTGTGCGTTCTCGACCACCACGGCGCCCGAACCGGCGAGCGCGCCCCGCACCCTCTCGGCCTGATGGCCGACCACGGCGTGGACGCCATGCAACTGCGATGACGTCAACCGGTCCGCGACATGACGAACGAGCGGAACGCCATGAAACGCCGCCAGAAGCTTGTTCGGTCCCCCCATGCGGCTGGAACGGCCGGCGGCAAGCAATATCCCGTGAATTTCGAGCACCGCAGGGCGCGGGCGCGCCTCGCGCGGTTGCGGCCGCGTCGGTATCTCCATCAGCAGGCCGCCGACGCCCATGCCGGCAATATCGCGATCGGTAATGGGAACGTCCGCGAGGATGCGGTCCAGCACCCAATCGAAGCCGTTCGGCTTGGGACTGCGGGCGCAGCCAGGCGCGCCGATCACCGGCATCTCGCCGAGACGGCCGAGCACGAGAAGATTGCCGGGATCGACCGGCATCCCGGTTCGCTCGACCTTGCCGCCGGCAAGCCTGATCGCCGCCGGGATGGCGTCTTCCTCGTCGGAAACGGCCGACGCGCCGAAGACGACGACGAGGTCGCTCGCTTCAGCCAGTTCGGCGATCGAGGCGGCGATCGTCTCGGCGTGATGCTCCGTGCGCCTTTCCGCGACGAGGCGCGAACCGGAACGCTCCAGCCTTCCTTCCGTCACGTTCACCGTTTTGTCGAGCACGCTCGGCTTCACTCCGGGCAGCACGGTCTGGACCAGCCCGACCCGAAGCGCGCGATACGGGTTCACGACGAAGGCCGAACGGCCCGCGCAGGCGCGGATCGCGGCCTCCACCAGGTTTCCGGCGACGGCAAAGGGGATGATCTTCACCGTCGCGACCATCTGCCCGGCCTCGACGGCGGCATATTCATCGAGCGTCGCGATCGTGATCGCCGGGTCGACGGCATTGATCGCGTCGATCAGGCCTCGGTCGACCATGAGCACGCCCGCGGCCTCGGCATGGATGTTAACGCGCCCGGTGCTCGCGGGCTTGACCGAGACGCCGCGCGCGTCGAGCGCGCCGGCAAGCCGCGTCGCCGCCTCGTTCTCGCCGAGATCGCCCGGCTCGAGCACGGCGGCGACGAGTTCCGCAACGCCGGCGGCTCGCAGTGAAACAATGTCGGCGGCTGAGATACGGTGGCCCTTGCGCAGACGAAATCCGCCGGCGGTGACGGAATGGGCGAGGATCGCACCCTCGGCTTCGTCCAGGGGGGTCGGACCGAACTTCACGCTGCCTCGCCTTCCCCGAGCCGCACCACGGCTCGCGAGCGCAATGCCTGGATCACCTGCGCCAACACCGCCACCGCGATTTCCGCCGGACTCGCGGCGCCGATGTCGAGACCGATCGGCGCGTGGATGCGCTCGATCTCGACCTGCGAAGCGCCGAGGGCAAGCAGGCGTTCGACCCGCTTCGCATGCGTCTTGCGGCTGCCGAGCGCGCCGACATAGAAGCATCCGGCGCGAAGCGCGGCATGGAGCGCGAAATCGTCGATCTTCGGATCATGCGTCACCGCCGTGAGTGCCGTGTAGGCGTCGAGCGGCCGCCTGGTGAGCACGTCCTGTGGCCACTCGGCAAAGAGCGGTACGTTGGGAAAGCGGTCGGCGGTGGCGAATGCCGTGCGCGGGTCGATGATCTCCATGTCGAATCCGGCGATCCCCGCCATCGGCGCCAGCGCCTGGCTGATATGCACCGCGCCGATCACCACGAGGCGCGGCGGCGGAAGGTGAACATTGAGGAAGAAATTCTCGCCGTCGGCCTCGACCGTCCCCGACCGGCCGGAGCGGAATGCCCTGTCGAGCGCCTCGCCGAGCGCGCCGGCTACGATGTCGCCTTCCCTCACCACGCGATCGCGGCCATCCGCGAGATTGGTGACAAGCACGGCGGCGCGGCGTGCCTTGCGCTCGACATTCAGTCTTTTCAGGGAATTAGGGTCCATTCTTCAACCCAACCGCTCGACATAGACCTTGATGCGCCCGCCGCAGGACAGGCCGACCTGCCAGGCGGTTTCGTCGGCGACGCCGAATTCCAGCATTCGCGGCCTGCCGCTTTCGATGATGTCGACAGCCTCGGCCACCACCGCGCCCTCGACGCAGCCGCCCGAGACGGAGCCGTGGAAATTGCCTTCCGCATCGATGACCAGATGGCTGCCGACCGGTCGGGGAGCGGAGCCCCAGGTTTCGACCACGGTCGCGACCGCCACGTCCCTGCCGTTCTTCATCCATTCCTCCGCGATCATCAGCGGATCGCGGGTTGCATCCAGAACCGGGGTTTGCTTCATGGCTTGCACCTCCAAATTCGAAATATGGTCATGCGGCACGGCTATTGCCAAGCCATTTGCGCGGATCGGCGGCAGGCGACGGCCGCTCGGACAGCGACGACACGAGATCGGACAGGGCATTCAGCGTGTGGACGGCCCGAAATTCGTCGACATGCGGCAGCATCGCCCGCACGCCGCGCGCCCTTGCCTCGAAACCGTCGAAGCGCAAAAGCGGATTGAGCCAGATCAGCCGCCGGCAGGATTTGCGCAGCCGCTCCATCTCCTCCGACAGGCCTTCGACATGGTCGCGCTCCAGCCCGTCGGTGATCAGCAGCACGACCGCGCCCTGGCCCAGCACCCTGCGCGACCAGAGCCGGTTGAATTCCCGCATCGTGTCGCCGATGCGGGTGCCGCCCGACCAGTCCTTCACCGCGGCGGCGCATTCCCCCAGCGCCTCGTCGGGGTCGCGGCGGCGCATCTGCCTGGTCAGATTGGTCAGCCGCGTTCCGAAGACGAAGGTGTGCACGCGCGAGCGGTTCTCCTGCAGCGCGTGGAGGAAATGCAGGAAGATGCGCGTATACTGGCTCATCGAGCCGGAAATGTCGGCAAGCACCACCAATGGCGGATGGACCTCGCGCACGGAACGGAATTTCGGCAGGATGAGATCACCGCCGGTGCGCAGCGCCGAGCGCATCATCGCGCGCGGATCGGTACGCACGCCGCGGGGGTCGGGCTTGAAGCGACGTGTGGGCACCAGATCGTGCGGAAGGCGCAATTGCGCGATCGCGCGACGCGCCTCGGCCAGCTCGGCCGCCGACATCTGCGCGAAATCCTTGTCGCGCAGCACCTCGTTGCCCGAGAAGGTGAAGCGTGCGTCGACCTCGATCTCGGGAATTTCCCGCACCGGCTGGTTCCTGCGGTGCCCTTCGAAGAGTGCGTCGGCGACGCGGGATTCGGCGGCGCGGTGCTTTTCCCGCTCGCGGGTTTCCGGCGCGACCGGCGAGAACATCGCGATCATCTTCTCGACCAGCTCGCGCGAGCGCCAGAAGAGGCGGAACGCCTCGTCGAAGGTGGCGTGATCCTCGCGCCGGTTGACCAGCACGGCGTGGAGCGTCCAGTAGAAATCGTCACGCGAGCCGATGCCGGCGGCAAGCACCGCCTCGATCGCATCCTTGACTGCTGCCGGACCGACCCGCATGCCGGCCTTGCGCAGGGCGCGGGCGAAGTAGACGATGTTGTCGGCGAGCTTTCCTTCCTCGACCGCGACATTCGGATTTGAACGAAAACCGGCCATCGGGTCCCGCCTACTGCGCGGCCGAGAGCTCGGCCTTGACCTCCTCGAGGATGCGCCGCCCCTCGCCCTGGCCGATGCGGGCGATGTCGTCCTGGTATTTCAGTAGCACGCCGATCGTGTCGGAAATGGTCTCGGGATCGAGCGCCACCTTGTCGAGTTCGTTGAGCGCGCCCGCCCAATCTATTGTTTCCGCTACGCCGGGCACCTTGAAGAGGTCGAGCTCGCGCAGCTTCTGGATGAAGGAGACGACCTCGGCGGCAAGCCGCGCATTGGCCCGCGGCACCTTGCGATGCACGATCTCCAGCTCGCGGATGGCATCGGGATAATCGACCCAATGATAGAGGCAGCGGCGCTTCAACGCGTCGTGGATCTCGCGGGTGCGGTTGGTGGTGATGACGACGATCGGCGGCTCGGCCGCCTTGATGGTGCCCAATTCGGGCACGGTGACCTGAAAATCCGACAATATCTCGAGCAGGAAGGCCTCGAATGCCTCGTCGGTGCGGTCGAGCTCGTCGATCAGAAAGACGGGTGCCGCCCCTCTCTCGCCCGTCAGCGCCTCCAGCACCGGACGGCGGATCAGGTATTTCTCGGAAAAGACGTTGCGCTCCATGTCGGAGCGGACGACCTTGCCGGCCGCCTCCTCCATGCGGATCTCGATCATCTGCGCGGCGTAGTTCCACTCGTAGACGGCGGAAGAGACGTCGAGCCCCTCATAGCACTGCAGCCGGATGAGCCTGCGCCCGAGCGCCGAGGCGAGCACCTTGGCGATTTCCGTCTTGCCCACGCCGGCCTCGCCCTCGAGGAAGAGCGGCCGCCCCATGCGCAGGCTGAGGAAGAGAACCGTCGCCAGCGAGCGGTCGGCCACGTAGTCCGCATCCGCAAGCATCGCCATCGTCTCGTCGATGGATTGCGGCGCGGGACGCGGCTTCGGTTCGGGCATGGGAACTCCGGGCTGACTGCTCAAAGAATGTGGTAGGAGCGATGATGGTAGATCAGCGGCCTCAGACTATCGCCGATGCGCAGGCCTGTCACCTTTCCGATCAGGATGCGGTGGGTGGCCACGTCCTTGGCCTCGACAAGGTGGCAGTCGAAGGAGGCGAGCGCGCCGTTCAGAAGCGGCGCGCCGGTGGAGACAGTCTCCCATTCGGCGAGCGCGAAACGATCGTCCTGGGAAAGCCCGGTGAGGCCGGAAAAGGCGTCCGCAATCTTCTGCTGGTCGGAGGCGAGCGTGTTGAGCGCGAAAACGCCGTTCCCGGCGAAGCAGTCGTTTTCCGCCTTCTCGCGATTGAGGCAGACGAGGATCGTCGGCGGATGATCGGAGACCGAGCACGCGGCGATGACGGTCACGCCGCGCCTGCCCGCCTGCCCGTCGGTCGTCACGACATGGACGGCTCCGGCAAAACGGCTCATCGCTTCACGATAGAGCCGGGGTTCCACTGCATTCTGCTTCAGCACTTGATGTTCCGTTTCCAGCGTCAGGATAGTCATGGTCCGATCGAAATATAGGTGCGCGCTTTCAAGCGACAAAACAAGCCGCGCGCGATGCCTGCCACCGGTCCTATCCTGTTGCGCGTCGCGCCGCCAGCCTTTACCAGTTGGCGCAACGTTTTGCCGTCTCGAACAGAATTGCCTTTGATGCGTCCTGCGACTTCCTTCATCCTTGCCGCGCTCTTCATGGCGACGCCCGTGCATGCCGCGGCGCTGACCGTCGGCCTCGCGGTGCCGCGGGAAGGCTCCTCGGATATCCTGGGCGAGCAGATGCGCCGGGGAGCAGCGGCGGCGGCACAGGAGACCGGAGCGCAGATCGTGGAGGCCGACGACGCCTGCACAGCCGCATCAGGCATCGCGGCGGCACAGAATTTCATCGAAAACGAGGTCGATCTCGTCATCGGCTTCGCCTGCACCGAGACCATCGAAGCGGCGCTGCCGGCGCTGAAGGATGCCGGCATCCCTGTGATCACGCCAGCCGTGCGCACCGCGAGCCTCACCGACAAGCACGAGCGGACCGGCTGGCCGGTCTTCCGCATCGCGCCGCGCGGCGACGCCGAGCGGGGAAGCGTTGCGCGCATACTGATCGAGCGCTGGCGCGACGCGCATTTCGCGATCGTCGACGACGGTACGATCTACGGCCGCGAGCTCGCCGAAAACCTGCGCGCCGAAGCCGAGCAGCAAGGGCTGAAACCGGTATATGTCGACACGTTCCGCCCGCAACTCGACAATCAGATCGGGCTGATCGGCAGGCTGAACCGCGCCGGTGCGACGCATGTCTTCGTCGGCGGCGATCGCGAGGACGTCGCCGTCATGGCCCGCGATGCGGCCGGCCTCGGCTATCCGATCGTCTTCGCCGGCGGCGAGGCCCTGCGGTCCGCGCCCGGCGCGGTTCCGCTTGCCACAGGCACGCTGATGATCGGCCTGCCGGAATGGAGCGAGATCGCGCCGCAGGATCTGGTCGCGAGCTTCCGCGAGGCGGGCATCGAGCCGGAAGGCTATGTCCTTCCGACCTACGCCGCCTTCCAGATCGCCGACCAGGCCGGAACGCAGGCCGAGGAATCGGAGACATCGCTTGCCGAGGCGCTTTCGAGCACGGCCTTTCAGACGGTGATCGGAGCGGTGAGGTTCGACGAAAAGGGAGACCGGGCGGAGAATCCCTATCGGCTCTACCGTTTCGACGGCACCAATTTCGTACCCGTGGAGTAGCGGAATGGCTTTCCGGACAGGAGCGCGAAACCTCATCACCGACGTCGCCGGATTGCGGGTCGGCAACGCGCATGACCTCGGATTGAAGAGCGGCGTCACCGTCGTCGTATGCGACGCGCCCGCCACCGCCGGCGTCCAGGTGCTGGGCGGTGCGCCGGGCACGCGCGAGACCGACGCGCTGGAGGCCCATAATTCGGCGCAGGAAGTTCACGCGATCGCGCTTTCCGGCGGCTCGGCCTTCGGTCTCGACGCCGCCTCGGGCGTGCAGGCCGCGCTGCGCGAACGCGGCATAGGCGTCGACGTGCGCGGCCAGCGCGTGCCGATCGTCCCTTCGGCGATCATCTTCGACCTGATCAATGGCGGCGACAAGAATTGGGGCCGCTATCCGCCCTATCGCGAGCTCGGCTACGAGGCAACGCAGGCCGCAGCGGACGATTTCGAGATCGGCACGGCGGGCGCCGGCACCGGCGCGCTTTGCTCGGGTCTCAAGGGCGGGCTGGGGTCGGCATCCACGATGCTTTCGAACGGCGTCACGGTCGGTGCGCTGGTGATCGCCAATCCTGTCGGCTCGGTGACGGTTGCCGACTCCGCGCATTTCTGGGCCGCGCCTTTCGAGATCGGCGACGAGTTCGGCGGGCTCGGCTATCCCTCACCGATGCCCGCAAACGCATCGGACATCGCCTGGAAGTTCGACGAGCGGCCACAGCCGGGCGCAAACACGACGATCGCGGTGATCGCCACCGACGCGATATTGCCGAAATCCGCGGCAAAACGCCTGGCGATCGCCGCGCATGACGGCTTCGCCCGCGCGATCTGGCCGACCCATACACCGGCCGACGGCGATCTCGTCTTCGGGCTCGCCACCGGGCAGAGCGAGATCGCGCTGGACATGCATTCGGCGATGGAGCTTTTCGCAGCCGCCGGCGCCACCATGGCGCGCGCCATCGCCCGCGCGGTCCATGCCGCCACGCCGCGGGAACGGGACCTGTTTCCGGTCTGGCATTCGAGGATCGAATAGGCGCGCGCGACGAGACGCGCCTCGCGTGATAGTTTCGCCGCAGGCCAGACCCACAACCAAGGGGGATCCCGCATGAAATCCATCGTCGCCGCCCTCGTCGCGCTCGCCGCTTCCGCTATCGCGTCCCCGCCGGCCCTCGCCGGGGACGCGGCTGAATTGAACATCCTCGGCTTCAGCGCCGACGGCGGCATCTTCGCCTTCGAGGAATTCGGCATCCAGGACGGTTCGGGCTTTCCCTATGCCAACCGTTTCTACATCGATACCACCAAGGACAGCTTCGTCGCCGGCGCGCCGATCCGCGTGCGCCTGGACGACGAGGGCGCCTCCGTCGACGGCGCGCGAGCCGAGGCCCGCGAAAAAGGGCAAGAGATCGTTGCCGACGACGTGCTTTCGGCAAATCGTGGCTTCACGGCGGGCTCCAGTCCGGTGACCGAACTTTCCGCCGATCCCCACCGTATGGCGATTCAGCCGAGACCGATCTTTCCGCCGATCGACGAAGTCCTCGAGTTCCGCGTCGAGGAACTGGCGCTGGAGCAGCCCGAACTCTGCCAGGGGCTCGGCGAGGCCGTAGGCTTCCGCCTGACCCGCATCGGCGTGAAACCGGGAGACACCGCCGAAATCATTCACGAGGACAAATCCATACCGTCGAGCCGCGGCTGCCCGCTCGGCTACCGCATCGGCGGCGTACAGACCTTCTTCCCAGAAGGCGGCGAACCCGTCTTCGCCGTCGTCATCGCGATCCGCCAGTTCGGCTTCGAAGGCCCCGACCATCGCTGGATCGCGGTCACCGGCCGGTTCTGAGCGGGGCCACGGGCGCACGCCCTGCAAAATGCAGCCTTTACGTTGAGGATTTCGCGTCCCTCTGGTAGGGAGCGCGCAAGAACATCTCCAACATCAGGACAGGCCTCATGATCCCGCGCTATTCGCGTCCCGAAATGGTTTCCATCTGGTCGCAGGAAACCAAGTTCCGCATCTGGTTCGAGATCGAGGCCCATGCATGCGACGCGCTCGCCGAACTCGGGGTCATCCCGAAGGAAGCCGCGAAGACGATCTGGGAAAAGGGCGGCAGCGCGACCTTCGACGTGGACCGGATCGACGAGATCGAGCGCGAGACCAAGCACGATGTCATCGCCTTCCTGACCCATCTCGCCGAATTCGTCGGGCCCGACGCGCGCTTCATCCATCAGGGCATGACCTCGTCCGACGTGCTCGACACCTGCCTCAGCGTCCAGCTCGCGCGCGCTTCCGACATTCTCCTCGCCGATCTCGACGGGCTGCTTGCCGCGCTCAGGAAGCGCGCCTTCGAGCACAAGGATACCGTCACGATCGGCCGCAGCCACGGCATCCACGCCGAGCCGACCACTTTCGGCGTCAAACTGGCCCTCGCCTATGCTGAATTCGAGCGCTGCCGCCAGCGGCTGGTGCATGCCCGCGAGGAAATCGCGACCTGCGCCATCTCCGGCGCGATCGGCACCTTCGCCAATATCGATCCGCGCGTCGAGGAGCACGTTGCCGCGAAGCTCGGGCTGAAGCCGGAACCGGTCTCCACCCAGGTCATTCCCCGCGACCGCCATGCCATGTTCTTCGCCACGCTCGGCGTGATCGCCTCTTGCGTCGAGCGGCTGGCCGTCGAAATCCGTCACCTCCAGCGCACCGAGGTCCTTGAGGCTGAGGAATATTTCTCGCCTGGCCAGAAGGGCTCGTCCGCCATGCCGCACAAGCGCAATCCGGTGCTGACCGAGAACCTGACGGGGCTTGCGCGCATGGTGCGTTCCTACGCGATGCCGGCCATGGAGAACGTGGCTCTGTGGCACGAGCGCGACATTTCGCATTCCTCGGTGGAACGGATGATCGGGCCGGATGCCACGATTACGCTCGATTTCGCGCTCGCGCGGCTGACCGGCGTCGTCGAGAAGCTGGTCGTCTATCCGGAAAACATGCTCAAGAACATGAACAAGTTTCGCGGCCTGATCCATTCGCAGCGCGTGCTGCTGGCGCTGACGCAGGCCGGCGTCAGCCGCGAGGACGCCTACCGCCTGGTTCAGCGAAACGCGATGAAGGTCTGGGAGAAAGGTGCTGATTTCCTTGAGGAACTTCTCACCGACAAGGATGTTCGCACCGCTCTCTCGGAGGATGTCATCCGGGAGAAATTCGACCTCGGCTACCACACCAAGCATGTCGATACGATCTTCCGCCGCGTCTTCGGGGCGAGCTGAAGCGGAAGCGCGGCGCAAGCCGGTATCGGGCGTCGCCATATTTGGCGCATTTTTACATGCGAACTCTAACTCGACCTTGAGGAGAACCGAGGGGCGGTGCGCCGATGGCAGCCGATGCCTCGTCCTCCAGTCAAAATGAAGAAGGCCCGCGCATCCCTGCCGCGGGCCTTCTCTTTTCGCGGTCGTTCCAGGGCCTAAGCCTTGACCGGCTGCACGCGGATTTCATTGCCCCAAGGGTCGGAATAGGAGGCGGACTTCGCCGCATCCTTCGCCGCCAGCTCCACGAAACTCAGACCCGTGCGGTCATTCTCGCGGGGACCGGCGCCGCTGCTTTGCCAGGAATTGGCGGCGATGTGGTGGTGGTAACCGCCCGACGAGAGGAACACCGCGCTTTCGCCGTAGTGGACCATCGTATCGAAGCCCAGCTCGTCGTTCCACCAGCGCTCGGCTTCCGCCGGATTGCCCACGCGCAGATGCACATGTCCGACGACGCTGTTTTCGGGTGCGCCTTTCCAGCCGGCGTCGCCTACGCCGAGCTCCGCGAGCAAGCCCTGCACGTTCAGCGCCTCGGTTCCCATCCGCAGCCTGCCCTCCTCCCATTGCCACGTCTCGCGCGGCCTGTCGGTGTAGATCTCGATGCCGTTTCCTTCGGGATCGTTGAGATAGATCGCCTCGCTGACATTGTGGTCCGACGCGCCGGTGACCGGAACCCGCTCGTCGATGGCGTACCTCACCCAACGTGCGAGGTCCGCGCGCTCCGGCAGCAGGAACGCGGTGTGGAAAAGGCCGGCACTGCGAGGGTCGTCCTCTCGCAGCACTGGTGATTCCTCGATCTCCAGAAGTTCGCGTCCTCCGGCGCCGAGCCCTATCACGCGGCCGGAGCGGCGAAGCTCCCTCAGGCCGAGTATCTTCTTGTAGTAATCGGCCAGCGCCGCGCCGTCTCTCGCGCGCAATCCCACGCGTCCGACGCTGACAGGCGTGGTGGCGGCGAATGGAATCTCGCTCATCTCTTGCTCCGTCCTGGCGGCTCCTCGTCGCGCCAGGCGCGACGGACCGCCGTCCATGTTTCGCGTCCAGTCGGTTGCAGACGAACGCTCCCGACAGGGCGACGGTTTCTTTTCAAGCCGAAAGATCGGCTTCCGCCATCGTTCGCGCAAGTCGCCCCGGCAGCGACAGGCTGTTCACCGATCGAGTTTTGCGGCGGCAGGTTGCATGCGGCGAGCCGCGTCGCTACATGGCGCGGCATGAAGGTAAAGGACGCAGACATCCTCATCATCCCCGGCTACACCAATTCCGGGCCCGATCACTGGCAGACGCGCTGGGAGAACAAGCTTTCGACCGCGCGCCGCGTCGAGCAGGCCGAATGGTCGAAACCGGTGCGTGAGGATTGGGCCGCGAAGGTCGCTATGGCGGTCGACGAAGCCGACAAGCCGGTCGTCATCGTCGCGCACTCGCTCGGCGTTCCAACGGCCATTCACGCGCTTGCCGACACCCGCAAGCCGGTCGCGGGCGCGTTTTTCGTCGCGCCGCCGGACGTCGCCAACCCCGGGATCCGGCCAAGGCACCTGATGACCTTCGGCCCCTATCCGCGCGATCCGCTGCCATTTCCCTCGATCACGATCGCGAGCCGCAACGACCCCTTCTGCGCATTCGACGTGGCCGAGGATATCGCCGCAGCGTGGGGTTCCCTCTTCATAGACGCCGGCGAATCCGGGCATCTGAACGCGGAATCGGGCCACGGCCCGTGGCCCGAAGGCTCGATGACCTTCGCGCATTTCATGTCGAAGCTCTAGGCTGGCCGAACGTCAGCCGAGGGACGCCTTCGCCGCGTCTATGAGCGAGGCCGCGCCCAGCGACATGTAGCGCTGCTCGTTGCCCATGGCGAAGAGCCGGAAGCCCATCTGTGCAAAACGGCGGACCAGTTTGGGATCGATGACGTAGATCGCGGCGTGCTTGCCGGCCTTCGTCACGCGCGCGCCGATATCGGCGATCGCCTCCATCATGTCCTCCAGCGCGGCATCGACCGTCGCGCCCCCGCTCCAGGCGATGGAGAAGTCGGACGGACCGACCAGCACGCCGTCGATGCCCGGCACGGCAAGAATGTCGTCGAGCGCCGCCAGCGCCTGACGTGTCTCGATCATGGCGAAGGCGAGCGTGTCGGAATTCGACTGCCGCAGCCAGGCTGCCATGTCCGTCGTTCCTCGGCGCGGCATCGCATAGCTCGGCCCCCAGGAGCGCAATCCCACCGGCGGATACTTCATGGCCGCGGCGAATTGGCGCGCGTCCTCGACCGAGTTCACCATCGGCGCAATGACCGCCTCGGCTCCGAAATCCAACGCGCGGCTCGCCATGTCGAAACGGCCCACGGGAATGCGGACGATGCCCGGCTTGTTGCTCCTGACGATCGGCAGCAGCCCGCGCAGCACGCTGTCCTCGTGATGTCCGCCATGCTGCATGTCTAGCGTGACGGCATCGAAGGCGGTGGATGTCAAGGCTTCGGCGACGAGCGCATCCGGTATGCCGGACCAGGCAGTGAAGATCGTTTCGCCGGCTTCGAGGCGTGATGCGAGTGACATTTTTGACGGGATCCTCCTTGAAAGAGCCCATTCAAACAGAAGCGCACCACCATGAAAAGAAAAACCGCCCGATCGTCGCGGGCGGTTTCAAGGATGCAGTTTGCCGGATGGATCAGCCGTTCTTGATCTGCTCGACGGCCTGAGCAAGAAGCTCTTCCATGGTGCGGCGGATCTGGTGGTCCGACTGGTCGACGCCGGCCGCGTCGAAATCCTTGCGCACCTTGCGGAATACGTCGTGGTCGCCGGCTTCCTCGAAATCGGCGTTCACCACCTCGCGCGCATAGGCATCGGCGTCGTCCCCGGTCTTGCCGAGCTTCTCGGCGGCCCACAGGCCGAGCATCTTGTTGCGGCGGGCCATCGCCTTGAATTTCAATTCCTCGTCGTGAATGAACTTCTTTTCGAAGCCCTCTTCGCGATCCTTCATGCTCATGGAATATCCTCCGGCTGGATGTCGAATCCTGACACGCCTATATGGGTTCGAAAGTCAAAAACCAAAACCGGAGCCCGCGGTCAATACGCTCTCTGTCGACTGCCCTGCGTCATTTGGCTTGGGATAGCCGACAGCACGGGCATCTATGTAAGCAATTGCGCATTGAGCAATGCTTACGTTTGCGCTAGAGACCGCGTGAAGATTCCCAGTCGCCGCAAATGTCTTGCCGCGCCGCAAGAAGGCAGTTCATCAAGACCTGCCTCAAAGACCAGAGATCGTCATGAATCGTCGCCGTCGCATTTATGAAGGCAAGGCCAAGATCCTCTATGAAGGACCGGAGCCTGGCACCCTGATCCAGTTCTTCAAGGACGACGCAACCGCGTTCAACAAGAAGAAGCACGAAGTCGTGGATGGCAAGGGAGTGCTGAACAATCGCATTTCCGAGCACATCTTCACGCATCTCAACCGGATGGGCATTCCGACCCACTTCATCCGCCGGCTCAACATGCGCGAGCAGCTCATCAAGGAAGTGGAGATCATTCCGCTCGAAGTGGTGGTGCGCAACATCGCCGCAGGCTCGCTCGCCAAGCGTCTCGGCCTCGAGGAAGGCACGGTCCTGCCGCGCTCCATCATCGAGTTCTACTACAAGGCCGACGCGCTCGACGATCCGATGGTCTCGGAAGAGCACATCACCGCCTTCGGCTGGGCGAGCCCGCAGGAAATCGACGACATCATGGCGCTCGCCATCCGCGTCAACGACTTCCTCTCCGGCCTGTTCCTCGGCGTCGGCATTCAGCTCGTGGATTTCAAGATCGAGTGCGGCCGCCTCTTCGAGGGCGAGATGATGCGCGTCGTCGTCGCCGACGAGATTTCTCCCGACAGTTGCCGGCTGTGGGACGTTGCGACCCAGGACAAGCTCGACAAGGACCGCTTCCGCCGCGATATGGGCGGGCTGGTCGAAGCCTATCAGGAAGTCGCACGCCGCCTCGGCATCATGAACGAGAACGATCCGCCCCGCCCGACCGGACCCATCCTCGTCTCCAATTCGAACGGCAAGGGCAAGCCGCACTGAGCGGCGCCCTCATCGACAGCCATTGCCAAGGAGCTTGCAATCCGTGATCAAGGCCCGCGTTACCGTCACCCTGAAGAACGGCGTGCTCGACCCGCAGGGCAAGGCGATCGAGGGCGCGCTCGGCGCGCTCGGCTTCGCAGGCGTCGGCTCGGTCCGCCAGGGCAAGGTCTTCGACGTCGAACTCGACGGGACGGATACGGCGAAGGCCGAGGCCGATCTCAAGGCCATGTGCGAGAAGCTTCTGGCGAACACTGTCATCGAGAACTATAGTGTATCCATAACCTGAGGTTGCACCGGAGGTTGCGGTGGCCGAGATCACGAATGAGTTGATCTACGAGATACTGAAGAACATTCAATTCAGGCTCGACAAAATCGAAGCCGGCGTCGATGAGTTGCGCCATGGTCACAGCGCGCTGCGCGGCCATATGATCTCGATCCAGACGGACATCTCCAATATCTACACCAGTCTCGCGCGCCACGACGAACGCTTCGACCGTATCGAACGCCGGCTTGAACTGCGCGAACTCGCCGAACCTCAAAGGCCATACGAACCGAAATGAAAGCAGCCGTCGTCCTCCTTCCCGGCCTCAATCGCGACCGCGACATGATCGCGGCGCTGACCAAGATCGGCGGCAAGCCGCCGGTGACAATCTGGCAGACCGACACGGAAATCCCCGATGTCGACCTGATCGCCATTCCCGGCGGCTTCTCCTATGGCGACTATCTGCGCTGCGGTGCGATCGCGGCACGCATGCCGGTGATGCGCGCCGTCGCCGAGAAGGCCGCCAAGGGCGTCATGGTGATGGGCGTCTGCAACGGCTTCCAGATCCTGCTCGAGGCCGGGCTACTCCCCGGCGCGCTGATGCGCAACACTTCGCTGAAATTCGTCTGCCGCGAGGTGAAGCTCGAAGTCACCAACGCGAACACGCCGTTTACGCGCAACTACGCGCCGGGGCAGATCATGCGCTGCCCGGTCGCGCATCATGACGGCAATTATTTCGCCGACGCCGAGACGCTCGCGCGCATCGAGGGCGAAGGACAGGTCGTCTTCCGCTATGCCGAAGGCACCAACCCCAACGGCTCGATCAACGACATCGCCGGCATCATCAGCGAAAAGGGAAACGTCCTCGGCCTGATGCCGCATCCCGAAAACCTGATCGAAACCGCCCATGGCGGTACCGACGGGCGACCTTTGTTCGAGAGCGTCCTGGGAATCGCTGCGTGAAGCCATCGTCCTTGCGCGTCTCCACCGCCTTTCGTCTGTTCGCGGCTTCCTTCCTCTTAGCCGGCATCGCACTGGCTGGTTGCCAATCGCGACGCGGTTCGGAAGGCGTCTCGACCTCCGGCAAGAGCGCCGCGCTCGCGACCATGGAGCAGGTGGCGATCTCGGCGCAGAAATGCTGGTTCGCGTCGAAAGACCCGGCATTCGCGCCCTACCGGATGGCCAATGAGCTGAATTCGTTCTCCGGTAGGCCGCGAATCCTGCTCGTGCCGGCGAGAAGCCCCGAGTCGCGGCCGCTGCTGGTGGTGCAGGCGGAGGGAACACCCGCCCGCGTCGACGTTTTCGGGCCGATGATGGATCAAGCGGGCGGATCGAGGATAGCGGCCGACGTCAGGCGCTGGGCCGCCGGCTCCGGCGAATGCCACGGCGCGGCATAAGCTTGCCGGTTTGCATCCCGGAAAGACGCCGTTTCGGGCGGACGCGCCGCGGACGGTGATTTTTCGCCTTTTGGCGGTATGACGCGGCGGCCACTTGCGTTAATGGACGCCTAATGGAAGCACATCTGGAACCCATCCGACATGTCTCTTCGCAATGACATCCCGATCTCGGACGAACTGATTGCCGCGCACGGCCTCAAGCCGGACGAATATCAGCGCATCCTCGATCTCATCGGCCGCGAACCGTCGTTCACCGAACTCGGAATCTTCTCGGCCATGTGGAACGAGCATTGCTCGTACAAATCCTCGAAACGCTGGTTGCGGACGCTGCCCACCAAGGGGCCGAGGGTCATCCAGGGGCCGGGCGAGAATGCGGGCGTGGTCGACATCGGCGACGGCAACGCCGTCGTCTTCAAGATGGAGAGCCACAACCATCCTTCCTATATCGAGCCCTATCAGGGCGCGGCGACCGGCGTCGGGGGCATCCTGCGCGACGTCTTCACCATGGGCGCGCGGCCGATCGCGGCGATGAACGCGTTGCGCTTCGGCGAGCCGGACCATCCGAAGACGAAGCATCTGGTCGCCGGCGTGGTGGCCGGCGTCGGCGGCTATGGCAATTCCTTCGGCGTGCCGACAGTCGGCGGAGAAGTCAATTTCGATGCCCGCTACAACGGCAACTGCCTGGTCAACGCCTTTGCCGCGGGTTTGGCCAAGACCGATGCGATCTTCTACTCCAAAGCCGAAGGCATCGGCCTGCCGGTCGTCTATCTCGGCGCCAAGACCGGGCGCGACGGCGTCGGCGGCGCGACGATGGCGTCGGCCGAATTCGACGACAAGATCGAGGAGAAGCGCCCGACCGTGCAGGTGGGCGATCCCTTCACGGAAAAATGTCTGCTCGAGGCCTGCCTCGAACTGATGGCATCCGGCGCGGTCATCGCCATCCAGGACATGGGCGCGGCCGGCCTCACCTGCTCGGCGGTGGAGATGGGCGCCAAGGGCGACCTCGGCATCGAACTCGACCTCGACAAGGTGCCGGTGCGCGAGGAGCGCATGACCGCATACGAGATGATGCTGTCGGAGAGCCAGGAGCGCATGCTCATGGTGCTTCGTCCCGAGAAGGAAGAAGAGGCCGAGGCCATTTTCCGCAAATGGGGCCTCGACTTCGCGATCGTGGGGAAGACGACGGACGACCTGCGCTTCCGCATTCTCCATCAGGGCGAGGAAGTCGCCAACCTGCCGATCAAGGAGCTCGGCGACGAGGCGCCGGAATATGATCGTCCGTGGCGCATGCCGCGGCGGCATCCGGACCGCGTCGAGCTCGCCGGCGAGCACCCCTCGCTCGATGACGCGCTGCTCAAGCTTCTCGACTCC
This sequence comes from Aquamicrobium sp. LC103, assembly GCF_001014615.2. Taxonomy (GTDB): domain Bacteria; phylum Pseudomonadota; class Alphaproteobacteria; order Rhizobiales; family Rhizobiaceae; genus LBCQ02. The sequence goes on along the minus strand of NZ_LBCQ02000007.1, from coordinate 270,028 downwards.
CCTCACCTTTCCTCCCGCCGCTGGGTATGGGAGCAGTACGACACGCTGATCCAGGGCAATTCGCTGCAGATTCCGGGCGGCGACGCCGGTGTGGTCCGCGTCGAAGGCCATGAGAGCAAGGCGCTCGCCTTCTCCTCCGACGTCACCCCGCGCTATTGCGAGGCGGATCCTTATGAGGGCGGCAAGCAGGCGGTCGCCGAGTGCTGGCGTAATCTTTCGGCGACGGGGGCCGAGCCGCTGGCCGCCACCGACAACCTCAATTTCGGCAACCCCGAACGCGCCGAGATCATGGGCCAGCTCGTGCTCGCCATCAAGGGCATCGGCGAAGCCTGCGAGGAGCTCGCCTTCCCGATCGTTTCCGGCAACGTCTCGCTCTACAACGAGACAAACGGCGTGGCGATCATGCCGACGCCGACGATCGGCGGCGTTGGGCTCATTCCGGATTGGTCGAAGATGGCCCGCATCGGTTTTGCCGGCGAAGGCCAGACGATCCTCCTGATTTCAGCGCAGCAGGAATGGGGAACCCATCTCGGCCAGTCGATCTATGCGCGCGAATACTTCCAGAATACCGAGGGCGCGCCGCCGCAGGTCGACCTGAAGGTCGAACGCAAGGTCGGTGACTTCGTGCGCGCGCTCATCCGCGAGAGCAAGATCACCGCCTGTCACGATTGCTCGGATGGCGGGCTTGCCGTGGCGCTCGCCGAAATGGCCATGGCCTCGGGCATAGGCGCGGCCATCGAGGCGCCCGCCGGCTCGGCACTGCAGCTCGCGGAACGCTTCTTCGGCGAGGACCAGGCGCGCTACGTGATGACGGCCGAGACACAGGAAGCGGCCGAGACCGTGCGGCGGCGCGCCGAGGAGCTTGGTCTTGCCGTGCATACGCTTGGCACGACCAGCGGCGCTTCGCTGAAGCTTGCCGACGCCCGCGCCATCCCGGTCGACGAATTGAAGGCGGCGCACGAGGGATGGTTCCCCCGCTTCATGCGAAACGAGATAGAATATTAGGCCTCGCCATAACGGGCCCGTGCGAGCATGATCGTCCGGGAAGCTTGCATCGGGCCGCAACCTTTCCCATTGTCCGATTCCCGACGCGGGAAAACGACAGGACCGCGAGTCATCGAGAAACTCGCGGCAGGCAGACGACCCAGAAGGAGTGAACCGGCATGGCAATGGATGCACGCGAGATCGAACGGATGATCAAGGAAGGCATCCCGGATGCCGTCGTCACGATCCGAGATCTCGCCGGCGACGGCGATCACTACGCCGCCGAAGTCGTGTCGGAGAGTTTTCGCGGCAAGAGCCGCGTCCAGCAGCATCAGATGGTCTACGAGGCCCTGAAGGGCAATATGGGCGGCACGCTCCACGCGCTCGCCCTCCAGACCAGCGCACCCGACTGATCGCGGGCCGTCGCCATGGGCGATCGCTCGGAAAACGACGGACCGCTTGCGCCCGCCGCGTACGGATCGTTCGCGGAGCGCTACGACGCGATCGCGCCGACCAAGCCGCACAACGCGCTTTACGAGCGGCCGGCCACTCTGGCGCTCCTGGGAGACGTTCGCGGGCTCAATGTACTCGATGCCGGTTGCGGCTCCGGCATATTGAGCGAGATACTGGCCCGAGCCGGCGCCAAGGTGACCGGCTTCGACGTGACGCCCGAGATGATCGCGCTGGCGCGCCGGCGTTGCGCCGGCCTTGCCGTGGAATTGCACGCGGGCGATCTTTCCAGACCGCTCGACTGGATAGCAGACGACAGCCTCGACCGCGTGGTCTCGTCGCTCGCCTTCGACTACGTCGAGCGGCTTGAGCCGGCATTTCGCGAATTGCACCGCGTCGCCAGGCCCGGAGCTGTCTTCGTGTTCTCCATGGGCCATCCGATGCGCGACTGGCAGGATCCCCGCTCCCGCGGCGGCAAGACCTATTTCGAGACGAATCGCTGGGGCATGCATTGGGGCGGTTTCGGCGAGCCCAAGCCTTACGTCGAATCGTACCGCCGCCCGCTGGGCGACATCCTGAACGGGCTTGCCGACGCAGGCTGGCTCGTCGAAAAATTCGTCGAACCCTTGCCGGTCCCGGAAATGGCCGAGGCCGATCCCGAGCATTTCGAGGAACTTAGCGTCTCACCCGCCTTCCTCTGCATACGCGCCCGCAAGCAGTGAGGCGTTTCGCATCCTCGACATTGCCGCCGCGATATTCTATCTAGGGGCTACACCGATATCCTGTTCGGACGCGAACCGGACGACGAAAGGCAAACTCATGAGCGAGATCAGCGGTTTCATCGACAACGAAGTCAAGAGCAACGACGTCGTGCTCTTCATGAAGGGTACGCCCGGCTTTCCGCAGTGCGGCTTCTCCGGTCAGGTGGTGCAGATTCTCGATTATCTCGGTGTCGACTACAAGGGCGTGAACATCCTCACCTCGGACGAGCTTCGCCAAGGCATCAAGGAATATTCCAACTGGCCGACGATTCCACAGCTCTACGTCAAGGGCGAATTCGTGGGCGGCTGCGACATCGTGCGCGAAATGTTCCAGGCTGGTGAGTTGCAATCCTTCTTCGAGGAAAAAGGCGTAAGCGTCCGCGGCGCCGCCTGATCCAACACACCTGACCGGCTCCGTTCCGCGGAGCCCACGACGTAGAAATGCGCCGGCTCCCACCGGCGCTTTTGGTTTTTGCCGAAAATCGGATTTTCATTCATGCAGAAGAATGTCGAGCCGCGACAAGCGGCGCACTCCATTCCCAAATATGAATTCATTGCCTTGACCGCCGCGCTTATGGCGCTCAATGCGCTCGCGATCGACATCATGCTGCCGGCGCTGCAGCAGATCGGCGGCAGCCTCGGCGTCGCCGACGAGAACAGCCGGCAATATGTCATTACCGCCTATGTTACCGGTTTCGGGCTTGCTCAGCTCTTCTTCGGCCCGCTCTCCGACCGTTTCGGCCGTCGCAGGCCGCTGCTCGCCGGCATCGTCGTCTATGTCGTGGCCGCTTTCGCCTGTGCGCTTTCACCGAGCTTCGGCGCCCTGCTGGTCATGCGCTTCATACAGGGCCTCGGAGCCGCCGCGACGCGCGTCATCGCCGTCTCGGTCGTGCGCGACACGTTCGGCGGCCGGGCGATGGCCGAGGTCATGTCGCTGGTCTTCATGGTCTTCATGATCATCCCGGTGATCGCGCCGGGGGTTGGTCAGGTCATCATCCTGTTTTCCGAATGGCCGATGATCTTCGTCTTCATGGGCGTCGTGTCGGCGTTGATCCTGCTGTGGACCTGGATGCGCCTGCCCGAGACGATGCATGAGGAATACCGGCGCCCGCTTACCATTTCCGCGATAACGGACGGATTCCGGACCGTGCTGACCAACCGCATCTCGATCTGCTACACGGTCGGGCTCACATTTATGTTCGGCGCGCTGTTCGGTTTCATCAATTCCGCGCAGCAGATCTATATCGGCATATACGACGTCGGTGCGTGGTTTCCGGTGCTGTTCGCCGCCGTGGCGGGCCTGATGGCGATGTCGTCCTTCCTGAACTCGCGCCTCGTCGGCCGGTTCGGCATGCGCAGGATGGCGCATGGCGCCCTGCTCGGCTTCCTCACGATAACGGGCATCGCCTTCGCCATATCGCTTGCCGGGCCGATGCCGCTGTGGCTGTTCACGTCGCTTTTCGCCCTGGCGATGATGCAGTTCTCCTGGATCGGCTCGAACTTCAACTCGCTGGCGATGGAACCACTGGGCCATGTCGCCGGCACCGCTTCCTCGGTGCAGGGCTTCATCCAGACCGTCGGCGGCGGCATCATCGGCGCCTCGATCGGTCAGGCCTTCAACGGCACGATCACGCCGCTGGCCGCGGGCTATTTCTTCGGCGCGCTGGCGGGCCTGACGCTGGTACTGCTGGCGGAAAAGGGCAAGCTGTTCCAGGTCCACAACAAGCCGGTGTGACGCTTCTCATCCGGCGCCTGTCGCGGGCGTCGGCTCACAATCCGGTGAAATCGAACAGCTTCGTGTCGAGCAGATGCGAGGGACGCACATTGCCGATCGCTCGGATCATCGTGTCCTTGCGGCCCGGCATGCGCCGCTCGATATCCTCCAGCATCGCCTTCATCGCATTGCGCTGAAGGCCGTCCTGGCTGCCGCAGAGATCGCACGGGATGATGGGAAACTTCATCGCCTCGGCGAATTTGGCGAGGTCCGCCTCGGCGCAATAGCTGAGCGGCCGCAGCACCATGATATCGCCCTCGTCGTTCATCAGTTTCGGCGGCATCGCCGCCAGCCGCCCGCCATGGAAGAGATTGAGGAAGAACGTCTCCAGAATGTCCTCGCGGTGGTGACCCAGCACCAGCGCCGAACACCCTTCCTCACGCGCGATGCGGTAGAGATGGCCGCGCCGCAGCCTGGAGCATAGCGAGCAATAGGTGCGGTTCTCCGGAATCTTGTCCGTGACGATCGAATAGGTGTCCTGATATTCGATCCGGTGCTCCACGCCGTTGCGGGTGAGGAATTCGGGCAGGATGTGCTTGGGAAAATTCGGCTGCCCCTGGTCGAGATTGCACGCCAGCAGCTCGACCGGCAGCACCCCGCGCCATTTCAGGTCGAGCAACAGCGCCAGCAGGCCGTAGGAATCCTTGCCGCCCGAAAGCGCGACCAGCCAGCGCTCGCCGGGCTTGACCATGGCGAAGTCCTCGATCGCCTGGCGCGTTTCGCGGACGAGGCGTTTGCGCAGCTTGTTGAATTCGACCGACGTCGGAACGGATCGGAAGATGGGGTGCGCCTGCGTGCCCTCTTCCCGGCTCGTTTCCACCAGTTCAGCTTGCATTTCTCTGCACCCGCGCTGCGGTGACCTTCGGGAAGTAGGCGAAGATGGCGATCATCAGGAACATGGGAATGCCCAGTTCGAGCACTTCCTCAATGGCGAGCGCGGCCTTGATGCCGCCGAGGCCGAGCTCGATGCCGAAATCCGCCAGCTTGCGACCGAGCCCGTCGAATGATTTGGAGAGGCCGCCGCTGATGATCGCCGCGGCGATGGCAAGCGCCGTGACATTTCCCTTGCGCAGGCCGGTGAAGAAATCACCCGCATGGCGGCGGATCATCGCAATGCCGCACCAGGCGAGAAACACGAGGACGGCGACCACCACGACCTTCTCAGCCATCGGAACGTCGCCGGAGGTATAGAATCTCAGCGTGCTGATGCTGCGGCTAGTGAACAGCGTGTGGAAATCCAATTCGCGGGCGCAGCCCGCGAGAATCGTCGACGGGAAGTAATAATGGTCGAGGAGCTGAGGATACTCCCATTCGCGTACCAGCGTGACGAGGCAGACGATGTAGCCCGCAGCCGAAAGCGTCTCGACCGGCCCGCCCTCGGACAGGAACCAATGCGCCGTCAAGTCCGGCAGCATGAAGGAAAACAGGGTGAGGAGCAGGAGGAACACGGCCGTCGCCCAAAGCAGGGCGATGTAGTGGCCGGCTACGGTCGTCGATTTCATCAGGCTGCGCGCTTTCTCCGAGACGGCATCATGCTTTCAGGGAGCGTACCACAAGCGCGACGCGCTTTGTTCGAGCACAATTGTTCGGCGCAATGTGTAGTCTAAAAAAGGAAAAATTCCAAAACCGGAATCAACAAGGGCCGCATTGCGCGGCCCTTGCAGCATGATTTGCAGATATCAGCGCGAGTAGAACTCGACGACCAGGTTCGGTTCCATCTGAACCGCGAACGGCACGTCGGCGAGGCCCGGAACGCGCGCATAGGTAGCGACCATCTTGTTGTGGTCGACCTCGATGTAGTCCGGCACGTCGCGCTCGGCGAGCTGGACCGATTCGAGGACGATAACGAGCTGCTTCGACTTCTCGCGGACCTCGATCACGTCGCCCGGCTTGCAGCGGTAGGAGGCGATGTTGGTGCGGCGGCCGTTGACGTTGACGTGGCCGTGATTGACGAACTGGCGCGCGGCGAAGATCGTCGGCACGAACTTGGCGCGGTAGACGACCGCGTCAAGGCGCGATTCCAGCAGGCCGATCAGGTTGTCCGGCGTATCGCCCTTGCGACGGTCCGCCTCTTCATAGGTCTTGCGGAACTGCTTTTCGGAGATGTCGCCATAGTGGCCCTTCAGCTTCTGCTTGGCGCGAAGCTGCAGGCCGAAGTCGGAGAGCTTGCCCTTGCGGCGCTGACCGTGCTGGCCCGGGCCGTATTCACGGCGGTTGACCGGGGACTTCGGACGGCCCCAGATGTTTTCGCCGAGACGGCGGTCAATTTTGTACTTTGCGGATTCGCGCTTGCTCATCGCATTCCCTTTCAAGCAATTGCACCCGGAGCTTCACGCTCCAGGCAAAGGAAACGCGCCCTCCTCTGGCCTCCGTTTTCGAGACCTGACAGGATATTCCACGCACGCTTTGCGAAGATATCCACGGGACACGTCATTCAAATCGCCGGACATCTCTGCCCGGCGCTGGCGGTCAACTAGGCGAAAAAGGCCGGAATGTCAACGATGCCTATTCACCGGGTTGGACGTCGCGATGCTCGGAAGTAACGGACGACGACCAAAACGCCAACCTATGGCACCCCTCTCGTCATGAATCAGGTTCTTGTTGTCGCCCGTCGCCGTCCCTCACCATCAAGCCAAAACCTTGCATCAGCCGCCGCGCGGCGAAATCGGAGGCGCCGGAGGTGAAGATGGCGAGGTCCGGGCCGCCCGGCCCGTGCATCTGCGCGGCGTGCTCCCGCGGGAGCAGAGACAGCGCCCGCCGGGCGATCGCTTCGGCGGGATCGATCCAATCCACCGGCCAGGGCGCGGTCTTGCGCATGCGGTTGACCAGAAAGGGATAATGCGTGCAGGCCAGCACCACGATGTCGGTGCGCCTGCCGCCCTCGTCGAGGAAGCAAGGCGCGATCTCGGCACGCACGGCCTCCTCGTCGACGAAGCCGTCGCGCATATAGGTTTCGGCGAGCGAGGCCAGGCGGTCGCTGCCGACCAGCCGGACGTGGCACTTGGTGGCCCATTCGCTGATCAGGTCCCGCGTATATTGTCGTTTCACCGTACCGGGTGTCGCAAGCACCGAGACGAGGCCCGAACGGGTGCGCTCGGCCGCCGGCTTGATGGCGGGCACGGTTCCGACGAAGGGCGTGTCGGGAAAGGCATCGCGCAGGCCATCCAGCACGATGGTGGACGCCGTGTTGCAGGCGATCACCGCGATTTCCGGCCGATGACGCTCGATCAGGCCGGCGAAGAGCCTCACGATATGCGCCCGCAGCGCTTCCTCCTCCCACGCCCCGTACGGAAAGGCGGCGTCGTCGGCGACATAGACGAAACGCCGGTCCGGCATCAGCACGCGCGCCTCGCGCAGCACCGTGAGCCCGCCGACGCCCGAATCGAATACCAGGATCGGCCGGCTGCTATTCGTCCCCGCTCTTGTCATCATCCGCCCTCTCGCGCGCCGCCGCATCCGCCTTCGCCTTGCGCTCGGGATAGCCCGAGCCGCGTGGCGATTTCGGCGAAAAGTAATCGAGCGAGGCGACGATGCCCCGCAATACCTTGATCTCTGCCTCGGCGAATCCCGGCCGGGTCAGAACGGCGCGGAGATTGTCGACCATCTTGGGCTTCTTTGCGGCCGGACGGAAATAGCCGCGCGCCTCGAGCGCCTCCTCCAGATGATCGAACAGGCCCTGCAGCGCGCGCTTCGGCGCTGGCGCCATTTCCGGCCCACGGAACGGTGTCTGCGTCTCATCCTCCAACCCGGACTTCATCCATTCATAGGACATGAGAAGAACGGCCTGGGCGATGTTGAGGGAGGCGAAGGCGGGATTCACCGGAAAGGTGACGATCTCGTCGGCGAGGCCCACTTCCTCGTTGTCGAGGCCGAAGCGCTCGCGCCCGAAGAGAATGCCGCATTTCTCGCCGCCGACAAAACGCCGTCTCAGTATCCGGCCGGCCTCCACCGGCCCGCGCACCGGCTTGAAGCCGTCGCGCTCGCGCGCCGTGGTGGCGATCACATAATTGAGGTCGGAGATCGCGTCCTTCACCGTCTCGTAGACCTCGACGCGGTCGATGACGTGATCCGCCTTGCTCGCGGCCGCCCGCGCCTTCTCGCTCGGCCAACCGTCGCGCGGATTGACGAGCCGCAGCTCGACCAGACCGAAATTCGCCATGGCCCGGGCCACCATGCCGATGTTCTCGCCGAGCTGCGGCTCGACCAGGATGATCGCCGGTCCTTCCTCGATGAGCGCTTTCTTCAAATCAGTGCCTGCCATTGTCCGGTTAAGTCCACTTCCGATCGTCTTTTACAGCAGGTCCGCAAGGTTCGCCCAAGTCCCGTAAAATGCGCAGGAGCCGACTACCCGATTTCATCCCACTGTCATGCGCAGGCCTTACCAGCTTGGAGCAGTTCCAAACAAGCGAACTTGCATTATCTCATGAACAGGATTGGACGATGAACAAGCACACTCCAGCCAGTGAATCGATCTTCCGCACGAGCCTGCTGGAAGAGGCCGACGGCCCGGCGCGCAACGCCAGCGACAACCCCACCATGGGCGAGATCATCGCCAAGCGCTTCTCGCGCCGCGATCTCCTGAAGGGCGCGCTCGCCGTCTCGGCGATCTCCGCGACGGTCGCCCCGCTTGCCCTCATCAGCGCCGACAAGGCGCGCGCCGGCGGCACCGGCTCCGCCTTTTCCTTTCCCGAGGTCGCCGCGGGCGTCGACGAGAACCATCACGTGGCCGAGGGCTACGACGCCGACGTGCTCCTGCGCTGGGGTGATCCGCTCTTTCCCGACGCGCCGGAATTCGATCCGACCGCGCAGACCGCGGAAAGCCAGCGCCGTCAGTTCGGCTACAACAACGACTATGTCGGCTATATCCCCCTGCCCGACGCCGAGGACCCGGCAGCCCATGGCCTGCTGGTGGTCAATCACGAATACACCAACGAGCATCTGATGTTCCCCGGCATCGTGACCATCGCGGACGGCAAGCCGCAGGTCGCGCCCGCGGACCAGAAGCGCGTCGACATCGAAATGGCCGCGCATGGCGGCACGGTCGCCGAAATCCGCCGCGTCGACGGCAAATGGCAGCTCGTCAAGGATTCGTCGTACAACCGTCGCATCACCGCCGATACCGAAATGGAGGTCACTGGACCGGCTGCCGGTCACGAGCGCCTGCGCACCGGCGCGGACGCCACCGGCACCCGCGTGCTCGGCACCGTCAACAACTGTGCCGGCGGCGTCACGCCCTGGGGCACCTACATCATGGCGGAGGAGAACTTCCACGGCTATTTCATGGGAGAGCTGCCGGCCGACCACCCGGAGGCGACCAATTACGAGCGCCTCGGCGTGCCGGACGCAACCTATGAATGGGGCAAGTTCTACGACCGCTTCGACGTCTCGAAGGAGCCGAACGAGCCCAACCGTTTCGGCTGGATCGTCGAGGTCGATCCGTTCGACCCGAACTCCACGCCGAAGAAGCGTACCGCGCTGGGTCGCACCAAGCACGAAGGCGCCGAATCCATCGTCTCGCGCGACGGCCGCGTCGTCTTCTATCTCGGCGACGACGAGCGCTTCGACTATGTGTATAAATTCGTCACCGCCGGCCGCTACAATCCCGACGACCGCGCAGCGAACATGGACCTGCTCGACGAGGGCACGCTCTACGTGGCTCGCTTCGACGAGGATGGTTCGATGGAGTGGCTGCCGCTCATCCATGGTGAAGGACCGCTGACGGCCGAAAACGGTTTCGAGAGCCAGGCCGACGTCGTCATCGAGACGCGCCGCGCCGCAGACCTCCTCGGCGCCACCAAGATGGACCGCCCGGAGGATGTCGAACCCAACGCGGTCAACGGCCGCGTCTACGTCATGCTGACCAACAACACCCGCCGCTCGGAGGAGGACGTCGACGCCGCCAACCCGCGCGCCAAGAACGCCTTCGGCCACATCATCGAGATCGCCGAAACCGACGGCGACTTCGCGGCGACCACGGGCAAATGGGAGGTGCTGCTGCAGTGCGGCGATCCCTCGATAGCCGAGGTCGGTGCCACCTTCACCACCGAGACCACCAAGGATGGCTGGTTCGGCATGCCGGACAATTGCGCGATCGACGCCGCCGGGCGGCTTTGGGTTTCGACCGATGGCAACAACCCCTCGGCCACGGGCCGCACCGACGGACTTTGGGCCGTCGATACGGAGGGCGATGCACGCGCGACGTCAAAGCTCTTCTACCGCGTGCCGGTGGGCGCCGAGCTCTGCGGCCCGGTCTTCACGCCCGACGACCAGTCGCTGTTCGTGGCCGTGCAACATCCGGGCGACGGCGGCGACGACTGGGAGCCGTTCGGCCGCCCCTCCTATTACGAGGATCTTTCCACTCGCTGGCCGGATTTCCAGGACGACATTCCGGTCCGTCCGGCCGTCGTTGCCATCACCAAGCAGGGCGGCGGCAAGATCGGCGTCTGATCGACAGGTTTTCGGGGTCGTCGCAAGGCGGCCCCGAATTCCTTCAAGCCGAGATGGCTTTACTGACGGCACTCGAAACTGGCGGCATTCTCCGCGTCGCCGCTTCCGGAATAGTGAGCGTAGGCCGGATACGGGCACAACGGCCGCGTGCGCTCGGGAAAAGCGCTGCCCGAGGCTACGACGCGATCGGGTACAACCCCGTTCTCGACCCATTCGACCAATTCGCTCAGCATGTCGAACTGGTCGAGCCCGCCCGGATCGCTCATGCCGTGGAAGAACATGATCCTGCCGCCCTGGCCCGCGAACGAGCCGAGGTCGGTCCATCCGTTCGTGTCGATGAGATGCTGGTGCGGATCGCCGTCGAGCGCCGCGAGGATGGCGTCGACGTCGAAGTCGAGCGCCGTGTTGCGGAACTGACGGTTCCGTTTGTCGTCCACGCGCAGGATGCCCGGTATCGTATCCGCCTCGGAGACGATGCCCGTATCGTAGGGAAATGCCGGATAGGCCGCCCGACCGGAAGCGTCGAATGTCGGCGCGAAGGTCTCGGCGACGACCTCGGCCTGTTCCACGGTGAGGCAGGTTCCGCCTTTTTCGCCCTCACAGGCGAGCTTTCTGGGGTCGAAGGCGCAGGCCGCCATGTTGAAGATCATGCCGTCCTCGGCGCCGTCGAGCCCATCACAGGCTTCCAGCAGACCCGTCAAGATCGATTCGCGGTCTGAATCGCCGAGCGCTGCCATCCGGTCGGGCAAGCCATCGGCGCCCTTCGCCGCTATGCGGTTCATGGCGACGGCCTTGGCCGCGAGCGACATGTTGGAGCGGCCAGTGCGCATCGCGGGAGCCCCGACGATGATGCCGTCGAACAGATCAGGATAGCGCTGCACCGCGATCATCCCCTCGCGCCCGCCGGTCGAGCAGCCGGCGAAGTAGGAGCGGCTGGCCGGCGTGCCGTAATATTTGTCGACGATGGCGCGGGCGAGCCTGGTCACCTTGTCCACCGAGCCTTGTGCAAAGTTCAAGGCCGCGATCTGGTCCTTCTTGAAGGAGGCGTCGAAGCTCTCGCCCTTGTGACCGCCGTCGTTGGAAACCACCGCGAAGCCGCGCTCGAGCGCGGATTTTTCCCCGGCCGCGGTCGCGCCTATGGGGGGCCTCACCGAACCGTTCAGCCCTCCGCCACCCTGAAACAAGAACCGTCCCGACCAGTCGTCGGGCAAGGCCAGACCGAAACCGATGGCATAAGGGACACCGTCGACGCCGGTGCGATGCTCGAAGGAGCCCGTCAAAAGACAATGCGGCGGCTCCTCCCCGGCCACATGCTTCGCGCTTTCTATCCGCAGATCGTAACCCGGCAGTTCCAGCCCGCTCAGCGACACACAAGCCTGCTCGTCTCGCGCCTGCGCCGCCGCGCAATTCATCGCCAGCAGCGCCAGCGTGCCGGCGCCGAACATCAATCCCCGCATTGCAGCGACCTCCTCACCAAGCTCCTTCCGCAGGCTTACCCTGCGGAAGGCAACGTTGCGACGTGCGGGTCATCTGTCAATATAAATGTTATAATCAATAACATTAATGGGCAGAGCGGCACCGGCGACGGGAACGAGCGGCGCTGCGCTGCCTCGAGACGGTGGGGACTGCTCGGAAACTTGAATCTATTCGCCAGCCCTGTCGGCCAGAAATTCCCGCATCGTCCTCGCCACCAGCGCCGGCTTCTCGTGCAGGATCCAATGGCCCGCGCCGTCGATCCGCCTGACCGTCAGATCGGGCGCGAAATCCTCCAGCCCCTCGATACATGCCGGTCGCAGCGCCTCGTCGGCGTCGCCCCATACGACCAGATGCGGCATCGCGACCTTGAACGCTTCACGCGGCATGTCGAGGATGAGCGAACCGCCGGCCTCTTCGCCCGGGGCCGGAACGGCGACCGGCGACGCCCGATACCAGTTGAGCATGCCGGTGAGCGCGCCGGGTTGCCGCCATGCATTGAGATATTCGGCCTTCATCCGCTCGTCCATGAAGTCGATCTTCGAAAATCCCTCGATCATGCGGAACAACCGCCGATAACCGTCCTCGGAAAGCAGCGTCTCCGCGTCGTTCGCCTTCAGGCGATTGATGTATTGGCTTGCCGTGCGCTGGCCCGGATCGTCGAGGATCGCGCGCTGGAAGCACACGGGATGAACCCCGTTTGCGATGACGAGGTGCGAGAGGCGTCCCGGATGCGCGAAAGCGAATGCATAGGCGACGGACGCCCCCCAGTCGTGGCCGGCGAGAACGAAGGGCCGCCCTGGTGACAGCCGATCGGCGAGCGAGGCGAGGTCGGCGACCATGTGGCGGATGCGATATGCATCGATCGCCGCCGGCTTGGAGGAGAGGTTGAAGCCGCGCTGATCCGGAGCGACGAGGTGGAAACCGTCCGCCAGTTCGGCCATCACCGCGCCCCATGCAGCCCAATATTCCGGGAATCCGTGCAGGCAGATGACGAGAGGATGCTCCGGGTTCCCGATGGAGGCGAAGTGCAGCTTCGCCTCGCCCGTGTCGTGATGATCATGGCGGAATTCCATTTCCATGCCTCCTCTGCCAGCCCTGCCGGCCTGCGTTCATCGGCCCGCTTTGACTAGGCCGCGCACGATGCTATAGGGGCCGCATCTCGAATTCGAACCCTGCGGGACATTCGTCCTTTCTCTCAAATCAACGAGGCATTTCTCATGGCGAAGATCAAGGTGGCAAATCCGGTTGTCGAGCTCGACGGCGACGAGATGACCCGCATCATCTGGCAGCTCATCAAGGACAAGCTGATCCACCCCTATCTCGACATCGATCTGCTTTACTATGACCTCAGCGTCGAGAGCCGCGACGCCACGGACGACCAGATCACCATCGATGCGGCCAAGGCTATCCAGAAGCACGGCGTCGGCGTGAAATGCGCCACGATCACGCCGGACGAGGCCCGCGTCGAGGAATTCAAGCTCAAGAAGATGTGGAAGTCGCCGAACGGCACGATCCGCAACATCCTCGGCGGCACGATCTTCCGCGAGCCGATCATCATGAAGAACGTCCCGCGCCTCGTGCCGGGCTGGACCAAACCGATCATCGTCGGTCGTCACGCCTTCGGCGACCAGTACCGCGCGACCGACTTCAAGTTCCCCGGCAAGGGCAAGCTGACGATCAAGTTCGTCGGCGAGGACGGCCAGACCATCGAGCACGAAGTCTTCGACGCGCCGGGCTCCGGCGTCGCCATGGCGATGTACAATCTCGACGAGTCGATCCGCGAATTCGCCCGCGCCTCGCTGAACTACGGCCTGCTGCGCGGCTACCCTGTCTACCTGTCGACCAAGAACACCATCCTCAAAGCCTATGACGGCCGCTTCAAGGACATCTTCCAGGAAGTCTACGAGAAGGAGTTCGAGGCCGCCTTCAAGGAAAAGAAGATCTGGTACGAGCACCGCCTGATCGACGACATGGTGGCGGCGAGCCTGAAATGGTCGGGCGGCTATGTCTGGGCGTGCAAGAACTATGACGGCGACGTGCAGTCGGACACGGTCGCGCAGGGCTTCGGCTCGCTCGGCCTGATGACCTCGGTGCTGATGACGCCGGACGGCAAGACGGTGGAGGCGGAAGCCGCCCACGGCACCGTCACCCGCCACTACCGCCAGCATCAGAAGGGCGAGGAGACCTCGACCAACTCGATCGCCTCGATCTTCGCCTGGACGCGCGGCCTGGCGCACCGCGCCAAGCTCGACGACAATGCCGAGCTGAAGCGCTTCGCCGACACGCTGGAGCGCGTTTGCGTGCAGACCGTGGAGGACGGCTTCATGACCAAGGACCTGGCGCTTCTCATCGGCGCCGACCAGCCCTGGCTCTCGACCACCGGCTTCCTCGACAAGATCGACGAGAACCTGCAGAAGGCGATGGCCGCCTGAGGCATGAAATGACCGGCAAGCCGCGCCTTTTCGGATCCGACTACAGCGTCTACGTCCGGATCGCGCGGCTTGTCCTCCTCGAAAAGGGCGTCGACCACGAGGTGATGCCGGTCGACGTCTTCACACCGGGCGGGCCGCCCGCCTGGTACCGCGACCATCACCCCTTCTCCAAGATCCCCGCCTTCGAGCACGGCGCCTTCCGCCTGTTCGAGACCTCCGCGATCACGCGATATGTCGACGACGCCTTCGACGGTCCGGCGCTGCAGCCGAGCGATGCGCGCCGGCGCGCGGTGATGAACCAGATCATCGGCCTGCTCGACGCCTATGCCTACCGGACGCTGGTGTGGGACATCTATGTCGAGCGGGTTTCCAAGCCGCGCGACGGCAAGCCCTCCGACGAGGCGAGGATCGCGGCGGCGATTCCCGTGGCCGAGACCTGCCTCGCCACGCTCTCCAGGCTGAAATCGCCAGGCCCCTGGCTGCTCGGCGACACGCTGACGCTTGCGGACCTCCATGCCGCGCCGATCTTTGCCTATTTCCTCAAGGCGCCGGAAGCCGCGCCACTCATGAAGGCTCAACCGGAGCTTGTCGGCTGGTGGGGGAGGATCGGCGCCAGACCAAGCTTCCTGGCGACGGAACCCACGAGCTGAACCGACCTTTCCGCCGGCCAGTCAAAGAAACGCCCAGCTTGGCTGAGATCAACGCGGCAAACGGGGGCAGATCCAGATGATTCGCAGGATTTTCAAGGCGCTGGCGCTGATTGTTGCCGCATTCGTTGCGGTGGCATTCGTGGTGAACACCGACCTCCTCGCGCCGGAAAGCGCGGCGCGGCCACTCCTCATCGCCCATCGCGGCCTCGGCCAGACCTACTCGCGCGAGGGCCTCGAAAACGACACCTGCACGGCCGAACGCATTTTTGCGCCCGAGCACCCCTATCTGGAAAACACGATCGAAGGTTTCGAGGCCGCCTTCGCGGCCGGCGCCGACATCGTCGAGTTCGACGTCCATCCGACGACCGACGGCCAGTTCGCGGTTTTCCACGACTGGACGGTCGATTGCCGAACCGAGGGAAGCGGCGTCACCCGGGAGCACAGCCTGGCCGAGCTGAAAGCGCTCGACGTCGGCTACGGCTACACGGCCGACGGCGGCAGGACCTTTCCGTTCCGCGGCAAGGGCGGCGGCCTGATGCCTTCCCTCGATGAAGTGCTGGAGGCGTTTCCCGACCGCCGTTTCCTCATCAACATCAAAAGCAACGACGAAGACGAGGGCCGGCTTCTCGCCGCGCGGCTCAACGCTTTGCCGCCCGAACGGCGGGCCGACATTACGATCTACGGTGGCGGCAGGGCGGTGGAGGCGTTCAAGGCCGACAGCCCGCAGACGAAGGTGCTCGGCACGGACGGAGCGATACGCTGCTTCATCCGCCACGGGCTGCTCGGCTGGAGCGGCTACGTGCCCGAGGATTGCAGGCAGACGCTGTTCATGGTGCCGGCGAATTTCGCGCCCTTCATCTGGGGCTATCCGCACCGGCTTTCGGCGCGGCTCGCCGAACATGGCACCATGCTCGTGGCACTCGGCGACAATCCCGGCAGGCCTTCCACGACCGGCGTCGACGACGAGGCCACCCTGCGCAAGCTCCCGCGCCGTTTCGAAGGCGCGATCTGGACCGACCGGATCGACCGGATCGGCCCGCTCGTGCATTCGGATTGATCAGGCGGCCAGCGCCGCCTTCACCGCATCGACGGCGGCCTGGGCCTTCGCCCCGTCGGGACCACCGGCCTGGGCCATGTCGGGCCTGCCGCCGCCGCCCTGCCCGCCGATCGCAGCCGATGCCTGCCGGACCAGATCGACGGCGGAGAAGCGGACGGTGAGATCGTCGGTGACGCCGACGACGACGCTCGCCTTGCCGTCTTCCGACGTTCCGACGAATACCACGACGCCGGAGCCGAGCGACTTCTTGCCCTCGTCGGCAAGCGGCTTCAAATCCTTCGGCGAGACGCCGGACACCACGCGGCCGAGGAAGCCCACGCCGGCGATGGTTTCGCCTTCGCCGCCCCCTCCGGATGTTCCCGCACCGCCGCCGAGCGCCAGTTTCTTGCGCGCATCGGCAAGCTCGCGCTCGAGCTTCTTGCGCTCGTCGAGGAGCGCCTCGACGCGGGAGACGACGTCGGCCGGCGAGACCTTGAGCGCGGTCGCGGCCGCCTTCAGCCTGCGGTCCTGCTCGTCGAGATGGCGGCGCGCGGCATCCCCGGTCAGCGCCTCGATGCGACGCACGCCGGCGGCGACCGCGTTTTCGGCGACCAGGCGCACCAGGCCGATATCGCCGGTGGCGCCCACATGCGTGCCGCCGCACAGTTCCACCGAATAGGCCTTCCCGGCCTTGTCGCCGTGGCGCGCGGTGCCCATGCGCACCACGCGCACCTCGTCGCCGTATTTCTCGCCGAACAGCGCCATCGCGCCCTCGGCAATGGCGTCGTCCACCGCCATCAGCCGGGTCGTCACCGGTTCGTTCTGCACGATGATCTCGTTGGCGAACTCCTCGATGCGCTCGAGCTCCCCGCTCGAAATCGGCTTCGGATGCGAGAAGTCGAAGCGCAGCCGGTCGGGCGCGACCAGCGAGCCTTTCTGGGCGACATGAGTGCCGAGCACCTCGCGCAGCGCCTCGTGAACGAGGTGCGTGGCCGAATGGTTGGCGCGTATCCTGGTGCGCCGCTCGTGGTCGACCTTCATCTCGACCGCGGCGCCCACCTTCAGGGCCCCCGAAACCACCTTGCCCGAATGGACGAACACGCCGTCGCCCTTCTTCTGGGTGTCGGTGATCTCCACCTTGAAGCCTTCGCCGGTCATCGTGCCGGTGTCGCCGACCTGGCCGCCGGACTCGCCATAGAACGGCGTCTGGTTGACGACGAGCGCGACGGTGTCGCCCTCGCGTGCCTCTTCCACCTGCGCGCCGTCCTTGACCAGCGCGGTGACCACGCCTTCGGCCTGCTCGGTGTCGTAGCCGAGGAATTCGGTGGCGCCGACCTTGTCGCGGACGGCGAACCACACGGCCTCGGTCGCGGCCTCGCCGGAGCCGGCCCAATTGGCGCGCGCCTCCGCCTTCTGGCGCTCCATCGCTACGTTGAAGCCGTCCGTATCGACCGAAATGCCGCGCTGGCGCAACGCATCCTGGGTGAGATCGAGCGGGAAGCCGAACGTGTCGTAGAGCTTGAAGGCAGTCTCGCCGTCGAGGCGATCGCCCTCATCCATCGTCGCGGTCGCGTCGGAAAGCAGGCCGAGCCCGCGCGCCAGCGTCTTGCGGAAGCGCGTTTCCTCGAGCTTGAGCGTCTCGGTGATCAGCGCCTCGCCGCGTGTCAGTTCCGGATAGGCCTGTCCCATCTCGCGCAGCAGCGCCGGCACGAGCCGATGCATCAGCGGCTCAGAGGCGCCGAGCAACTGCATGTGGCGCATCGCCCTGCGCATGATGCGCCGCAGCACATAGCCGCGCCCCTCGTTGGAGGGCAGAACCCCGTCGGCGATGAGGAAGCAGGACGAACGCAGATGATCGGCGATCACCCTGTAGGACGCGAGGGTGTCCGGCACCGGCGCCTTGCCGAGCACGGATGCCGTGGCGTCGATCAGGTGACGAAACAGATCGGTCTCGAAGACGGTTTCGACGCCCTGCAGGATCGATGCCATCCGCTCGAGCCCCATGCCGGTATCGATCGACGGACGCGGAAGCGGAACCTGCACGCCTGGCTCCGTCTGGTCGAACTGCATGAAGACGAGGTTCCAGAATTCGAGGAACCGGTCGCCGTCCTCCTCCGGGCTTCCGGGAGGACCGCCCCAGATGTGCTCGCCGCGATCGATGAAAATCTCCGAGCACGGCCCGCAAGGACCCGTGTCACCCATCGCCCAGAAATTGTCGCTGGTCGGAATTCGAATGATGCGGTCGTCGGAGAAGCCGGCGATCTTCTTCCAGTGGTCAGCCGCCTCGTCGTCGGTGTGGTAGACCGTGACGAGCAGCTTGTCCTTCGGCAGTCCGAAATCCTTCGTTATCAGGTTCCAGGCGAGCTCGATCGCGCGTTCCTTGAAATAGTCGCCGAAGGAGAAATTGCCGAGCATCTCGAAGAAGGTGAGATGCCGCGCGGTGTAGCCGACATTGTCGAGATCATTGTGCTTGCCGCCGGCGCGGACGACCTTCTGCGCCGTCGTGGCGCGCGAAAAAGGTCGCGTCTCGAGCCCGGTGAAGACGTTCTTGAACTGCACCATGCCCGCATTGGTGAACATAAGCGTCGGATCGTTGCGCGGCACGAGCGGGCTCGACGCGACGACCTCGTGTCCGTTCTTCCTGAAATAGTCGAGGAAGGTCGATCGGATTTCGTTGACGCCACTCATGCTTCTACCTTCGTGAAAGAGCCCGGAGCAAAGTTCCGCGGAATTTGGAGAACGCCTTTTAGCGTCAGGACATATGACTGTCCAGAAATCCCGTCGGATCGAGACCGAACGGCTTGCGAAGTTTTGATCGCGCGCGTGGCGAAAGCAGGAAGAACAAAAAAACCGCCGGCGCGAACGCCGGCGGCTGCGATGGTTCTTCGAGGGGTAAGCCTTCCTACATTTCCGCGGCTTCCGGCCCGCCATCCTCGTCCAGCCCGCCAGGACCGCCATTTTCGAGGAACTTTTCGGCGATCAGGCCGGCATTCTGCCGCAGCGCAAGCTCGATCTCGCGCATCGTATCCGGATTGTCGCGCAGGAACAGCTTGGCGTTCTCGCGCCCCTGGCCGAGGCGCTGCGAATTGTAGGAGAACCAGGCGCCGGACTTCTCGACGACACCGGCCTTGACGCCGAGATCGATCAGCTCGCCGGTCTTTGAGACGCCCTCGCCATACATGATGTCGAACTCGACCTGCTTGAAGGGCGGAGCAAGCTTGTTCTTGACCACCTTCACGCGGGTCTGGTTGCCGACCACCTCGTCACGGTCCTTCACCGAGCCGATGCGGCGGATGTCGAGACGGACGGAGGCATAGAATTTCAGCGCATTGCCGCCGGTCGTGGTTTCCGGCGAACCGAACATGACGCCGATCTTCATGCGGATCTGGTTGATGAAGATGACCATGGTGTTGGAGCGCGAGATCGACGCGGTGAGCTTGCGCAGCGCCTGGCTCATCAAACGGGCCTGCAGACCCGGCAGGGAGTCGCCCATCTCGCCCTCGATCTCGGCGCGCGGCGTCAAGGCCGCGACCGAATCGACCACCAGCACGTCGATGGCGCCGGAACGCACCAGCGTGTCGCAGATCTCCAGCGCCTGCTCGCCGGTGTCGGGCTGCGAGATCAGGAGGTTTTCCAGATCCACGCCGAGCTTGCGGGCATAGACCGGGTCAAGCGCGTGCTCGGCGTCCACGAAGGCGCAGATGCCGCCCTTCTTCTGCGCCTCGGCGACCGTGTGCAGCGCGAGCGTGGTCTTTCCCGAGCTTTCCGGCCCGTAAATCTCGACGATGCGTCCCTTCGGAAGGCCGCCGACGCCAAGCGCGATATCGAGGCCGAGAGAGCCCGTCGAAACGGTCTCGATCTCGATCACCTGCTCGTTGGCGCCGAGCCGCATGATCGATCCCTTGCCGAACGCACGCTCGATCTGTGAGAGAGCCGCATCCAGAGCCTTTGATTTGTCCACCGAATTATCCTCAACAAGCCGCAATGAGTTCTGAGCCATGATACCTTACCCCTTGGTAGTCAGCGAAGCCGGACAATCCGATGTCCCTGATGTTTTTTGTACCTTTTTTGTTCTCTTTTTGCAATAGAGGGTATGACACTGAAATCATTGCATTTTCTTCTGGATGTTCTTTTTTCGTACCAAGGTCCGGCGTGGAGGTGAAGCCGCGCATGGGGACGATCCGACGCAGGCAGCCACGCTGAAAACGGCTCCGAATCGCGCCTGGCGATTGCGGCGGCCGGCGGTGCGCGATATCGTCCCGCCCAATCGTTTCCTTATAGCATTTTTTCGATGACATCACCCATGCTTCTTGCCGTCGGCGCGGCCCATATCGACAGGCGCGGACAGGTCTCCGGCCGCTACCTGCCCGGCGCGTCCAATCCCGGCACGATGCGCGAGGAGATCGGCGGCGGCGTCTTCAACGCGCTGCGCAACGCGACGAGGCACGGAGTACATGGCGCGCTGATGTCGCTGCGCGGCGGCGACGCGGCCTCCGAGGCGGTGGGACGCGCGATCGACGAGGCGGGAATCGAGGATCTTTCCGCCAGCTTCCTCGACCGGACCACGCCCAGCTATACCGCGCTGCTCGACGAGGAGGGCGAGCTGATCGCCGGTTTCGCCGACATGGGGCTCTACGATATCGGCTTCGCCAAGCAGATACGCCGCCGCAAGTTCCGCGACGCGGTCGGCCGCGCCGAGGCAATCCTGTGCGACGCCAACATGCCCGAAGCAGCACTGCTCGCGCTGATGCAGGCGAGCGCGGGAAAGCCGGTCAACGCCGTCGCCATCTCTCCGGCGAAGGTGACGCGGCTTGCGCCCTGCCTCGACCGGCTCGCCTGCCTTTTCATGAACCTGCGCGAGGCGCGCACGCTCTCCGGCCGCCCCGCCGATGCCATGCCGGCAAACATCGCCGCCGCGATCCGGGGCATGGGGCTCGCCAGCGCGGTGATCACGGCCGGCTCGCATCCGCTCGTCGGCTTCGACCTGGCAGGCATGTTCGAGCTCGTCCCCGCCGCGCCGCGCCAGGTCGCCGACGTGACCGGCGCGGGCGATGCGATCGCGGGGGCGACGACGGCGATAATGATGCAAGGCCTGCCGCTGCGCCAGGCGGTGCGATACGGAATGGCGGCCGCAATGCTGACATTGGAAAGCCGCAACGTGGTTGCTACCTATTCGGATCAGGATTTCGCCGACGCGCTTGCGCTTGTGGGCGAGGCCCGCGCCGTGGCATGAGCGCCGCGACAAGGAGAACCACATGACGCCTGAAACCGCCCGCCCCCATATCGACATCCACCCGGAAGTCGCCGCAGCGCTCGAAGCCGGCACGGCCGTGGTGGCGCTGGAAAGCACCATCATCACCCATGGCATGCCCTACCCCGACAACAATGCGATGGCGGCGCGCGTGGAGGAGATCATCCGCGAGGAAGGCGCCGTTCCGGCGACCATCGCGGTGGTGGACGGGCGGCTCAAGGTCGGCCTCTCGGCTGCAGAGCGCGAGGCACTGGCCCAGGTCTCGGGCGCGATGAAGCTTTCGCGCGCCGATCTCGCCTTCGCCGTCGCGCAAGGCCGGACCGGCGGCACCACGGTCGCGGCGACGATGATCGCGGCGCATCTCGCCGGCATCGGCGTGTTCGCCACCGGCGGCATCGGCGGCGTCCACAAAGGCGCGGAGACGAGCTTCGACATCTCGGCCGATCTCGACGAGCTCGCGCGCACCCCGGTCATCGTCGTGTCGGCGGGCGCGAAAGCGATCCTCGACATCGAGAAGACGCTCGAAGTGCTCGAGACCCGCGGCGTGCCGGTGATCGGATATGGAACGAAGGTCATGCCGGCCTTCTGGTCCAGGACTTCGCCTTATGCCGCTCCGCTGACCCTCGACAGCGCCGAGGCGATCGCCGGCTTTCACCGGACGCGCGGGGCGCTCGGCATCGTCGGCGGCATGCTGGTCGCGAATCCCGTACCGGAGGAAGCCGAAATTCCCGCCGAAATCATGCAGGGCCACATCGCGGCAGCGCAGGCCGATGCCGGGAAGAACCGCGTCACCGGCAAGGATGTGACGCCCTATCTGCTTTCCCGGCTGCTCGAAATCACGGATGGCGAGAGCCTGCGCACCAACATCGCGCTGGTCGAGAACAACGCACGTCTGGCTGCAAGGATCGCGAGCGCGCTCTGACTCCCCCGAATTCCGGCACCCAAGAAAAAGCCCGCCCTTCCGACCCGGAAAGGCGGGCTTCTCGTGAATTGCGCCGGGATCAGGTGACCGGCGAAAGGTAGATCTCGACGCGGCGGTTCTGCGCCCGGCCTTCCGGCGTCGCATTCGAGGCGACCGGCTGGTTCGGGCCGAAGCCGTTGATCGCGAAGCGGCGGGAATCGACGCCCTGGCTGCCGAGATAATTGGCGACCGACATCGCCCGGCGCTGCGAAAGGTCCATGTTGTGGGCCAGGCTGCCGGTCGAATCGGTATGGCCGTTGATGTCCACGAAGGTCTGGTTGAACTTCTGCAGCACCAGGGCGACGGAGTTGAGCGTCTGGTAGAAGCCGGACATGACCGCATCCTGATCCGACGCGAAGGTGATGTTCGACGGCATGTTGAGGATGATCTGGTTGCCGTTGCGGGTGACCGACACGCCGGTGCCCTGGAGCTGGGCACGAAGCTCGGCCTCCTGGCGATCCATGTAGTTGCCAATCGCGCCACCGGCGAGCGCGCCGATGCCGGCGCCGATCAGCGCGTTGCGGCGGTCGTCACCGCCGGCCAGCATGCCGAGGCCGGCGCCCGCGAGGGCACCGAGACCGGCGCCTCCGGCCGTGCGCGACAGCCGCTGCTCGCCGGTAAAGGGATCGCTCGTGCACCCGGCCAGGAAAACCGCCGCCATGGCGCCGATCACAATCTTCTTCATCATCTAAAATACCCTCTCCTGATAACGTTCTCGTCCCGGCGCCTTTTAACACAGATTGCGGCAAAATGCGGCCGGGCGAAAAGCGGAGTAAAATCAAATATTTCCGCGAATATGGTCTGCCGGAATGTTGGGCCGGCACATACTGCCGATTCGGGCACGGCCTCGGGGCTTCGCCCGAGGCCGACCGGTCCGCCGATCAGATATCCAGGGAAGGCCGGCGCTGATTGACCTCGTCATAGACGAGCGGCTGGTCATGCTGCTGGATCGCCGGTTCCGCCGCCGGAAACTCGTGCTGCAGGACGACCACCGGCGCGCCGACGGGAACACGGCTGTAAAGGTCGATGATGTCGTTGTTGAAGAGCCTTATGCAGCCCGAAGAGACGGCCAGGCCGATCGACCATGGTTCGGACGTGCCGTGAATGCGGAAGAGCGTGTCGCGGTCACCCTGGAAGAGATAGAGCGCGCGCGGACCAAGCGGATTGGTCAGCCCCGGCTCCATGCCGCCCGCCCATTGCGCGTTGCGCTCCGGCTCGCGCTCGATCATCGACTGGGTCGGCGTCCAGCGTGGCCATTCGGCCTTGCGCCCGACCCGCGCGGCACCCTCGAACTCCAGCCCCGCCTTGCCGACACCGATGCCGTAGCGCATCGCCATGCCGTCCTCCTGGACGAGGTAGAGAAAACGGTTGGCGGTATCGACCACGATCGTGCCCGGCCGTTCCGGGGTGTCGTAGCGCACCTGCTGGCGGAAGAATTTCGAATCGACCTTGGTGATGTCGGTCGCGGGGAGCGGGAAGCGTTCGTCGGGCTTGGGCCCGTACATCGCGACGTAGTAGGGATCCGGACCGGGCTTGACGCTTTCCAGAACGGCGCCGGTCGACATGCAGCCCGCCAGAAGAAGCGGGGTGAGTAGCACCAGGACGTGACGAGGAAGGAATGTTGCCAGGAGACGTGAGACACACATTGGAGTTTACCCGATACAAGTTTGTTCTTGGACGATGCGCACCGGCCGCCCCGGCACCTCGTTCCTTCTCGGTTCCAATAGTGGCCGCCCTTTGGCAAAAAAAAGCTGAAAAGAGGCAACGGAAACCGTGTTGCCTCAATGCAACATATTAGTAATTGCTTATTTTTATGCCGTGCGGATTCACGTCCGCTATCAGCGGTCGATCTTCAGGGAAATGATCTCTTCATAGGCATTCAGCGCGCCGGGGATGCCGACGCCGGAGCGCACGGCCGCCGGAGCAAGGGCGAGCGCGACGTCGCCGCTTCGCACCCGCTCGATGAGCGAAAGCGCATCCAACGAGGCCTGGCTGGCAAGCGGAGAGGCGCTCGCGCTTCTCATCACGCCATAGGCGGCCGCGAGCGAGCCGGGACTGATCGAGGAAAGCGTGCCGAGATAGCCGGCCCTGGAGCGGATCTGCCCTGCATCGGAGGACTGGGAGACGACGGACCGGGCAACGGGACGCGAGGCGTCAGGCAAAGCCGCAGGCTGCGCGCTCGAAAGGACACCGGCTTGCCCAACGATCATTCCATCCCCCCAATCCCCGTGAGTTGCGCGGAGATAAACTCCAGATGTGGATTTTACGTTTATCCGCGGACTGCAATTTAGTTCAAATGCGTCGGTCCGAGACCCGGCGCGCCGTCATGGCGGATCAGACCGTCAGGAATTTACGGACATCCGGGCGATCGAGATCGGTCGCCGGTCCGTGGTGGACGACCAGCCCACGGTCCATGATGTAGACTTCGTCCGCAAGCTCGCGGCAAAAGTCGAGATATTGCTCGACGAGCAGGATGGCGATGCCGGCCGAATCGCGCAGGAACCGGATCGCCCGGCCTATGTCCTTGATGATCGAGGGCTGGATGCCTTCCGTGGGCTCGTCGAGAACCAGAAGCTTCGGCCGCATCACCAATGCGCGGCCGATGGCCAGTTGCTGCTGCTGGCCACCCGAAAGGTCTCCGCCACGGCGCGACAGCATGTCCTTCAGGACGGGAAAAAGTTCGAACACATGCGGCGGAATGCTGCGTTCGCCCCGCCTGAGTGGGGCAAAGCCGGTCTCCAGGTTTTCGCGTACCGAGAGCAGGGGGAAAATCTCCCTGCCCTGCGGCACGAATGCGATGCCCGACCGGGCGCGATCGTACGCCGCGCTCCGGTCGAGCGCCTTCCCCTCGAAGGCTATGCTGCCAGTCGTCAGCCGGTGGTGGCCGACGATGGATCTCATCAAACTCGTCTTGCCGACGCCGTTGCGCCCGAGCACGCAGGTGATCCTGCCGGCCTCGGCCCGCAACGACACGCCGCGCAGCGCCTGCGCCGCGCCGTAGTGAAGCACCGCGTCGGTGACCGTCAGCATGGGCGCTCTCCACTTCCAGTGAAGGTAAGCGCCGCCCTTCCGTCCCGGGTTTCGCTTTCCGAACCTCTTTCGCGCGGAGGCGGAACGACCAAAGCCGGAAACGCGAAGCGGTCGAGATCAAATCTCCACATCATCCCTCACCTGCCCAGATAGACTTCGACGACGCGCTCGTCGGAGGAGACGAAGTCGAGCGAACCTTCCGAAAGCACCGAGCCTTCATGGAGGCAGGTCACCTTGACGTCGAGCTCGCGCACGAAATGCATGTCGTGCTCGACCACCACGACCGAGCGCGTCTTCGAGATCTCGCGCAGCAGTCGCGCGGTCTCCTCCGTCTCGGCATCCGTCATGCCGGCGACGGGTTCGTCGACCAGAAGCAGCTTCGGGTCCTGGGCGAGCAGCATGCCGATCTCCAGCCATTGCTTTTGTCCATGGCTGAGATTGGCGGCGAGATCCGCGCGGCGTGCCTCGAGCCGGACGGTGGCGAGGATTTCGTCGATGCGCCGCGCCTCCCCGATCGAGCCGCGGTGGACGAGCGCCGGAAAGATCGAACGCGGCCCCTTCATCGACAGAAGCAGATTGTCCTCGACCGTATGGCTCTCGAAGACGGTCGGCTTCTGGAATTTGCGGCCGATGCCCATCATCGCGATGTCGGCCTCGTCATGTCTGGTGAGGTCGATCGTGCCGTCGAAGAAGACCTCGCCCTCGTCGGGCCGCGTCTTGCCGGTGATGATGTCCATCATCGTCGTCTTGCCGGCGCCGTTCGGCCCGATGATCGCGCGCATCTCGCCCTTGTCGAGCACGAGCGAAAGATTGTTGATCGCCTTGAAGCCATCGAAGGAGACCGAGACGCCGTCGAGATAGAGAATGGTGTGGTTCTTCGTCATCGTCTCACTCCGCCGGCTGCGGTTCCGGCCCGCCCTGCGGCACCGGCGAGGTGGCGGAACTGGCGCGCACGATGCGGACGTCCCCGGCTTCGGCCGGACCGGATGGCAGGTCGGCCTTGGCGAGCCTGCGCTCCCGGCGGACGGCGCGCCACTGGTCGTAGGTGCCGACGATGCCCTTCGGCAGGAACAGCGTGACGGCGACGAAGAGCCCGCCGAGCGCGAAGAGCCATAGCTCGGGCAGCGCGCCGGTGAACCAGCTCTTGCCGGCATTGACGAGCAGCGCGCCGAGGATCGGGCCGACGATGGTTCCCCTGCCCCCGATTGCCGTCCACACCACCACCTCGATGGAGTTGGCCGGCGCGAACTCGCCCGGATTGATGATGCCGACCTGCGGCACGTAGAGCGCGCCGGCGATGCCGGCCATCACCGCGGACACGGTGAAGGCGAACAGCTTCACGTTTTCCGGCCGCCAGCCGATGAAGCGGGTGCGGCTTTCGGCATCGCGCACCGCGACCATCAGCTTGCCGAGCTTAGAGCCGGCGATCGCGGCCACGAGCGCGATGCCCGCCGCCAGCGCCAGCGCCGAGGCGGCGAACAAAGCCGAGCGCGTGGCGCTCGCCTGCACCGGGAAGCCAAGTATGTCCTTGAAATCCGTCAGTCCGTTATTACCGCCGAAACCCATGTCGTTGCGGAAGAAGGCGAGCAGCAGCGCGTAGGTCATCGCCTGCGTGATGATCGAGAGGTAAACGCCGGTGACGCGGGAGCGGAAGGCGAACCAACCGAAGACGAAGGCGAGCAGCCCGGGCACGGCCATGATCATGATGGCCGCGAACCAGAACTGGTCGAATCCGTGCCAGTACCAGGGCAGTTCCTTCCAGTTGAGGAACACCATGAAATCGGGCAGGTCGGGATTGCCGTAGACACCGCGCGCGCCGATCTGGCGCATCAGATACATGCCCATCGCATAGCCGCCGAGCGCGAAGAAGGCGCCGTGGCCGAGCGATAGGATACCGCAATAGCCCCACACCAGGTCGAGCGCCAGCGCCAGCAGCGCGTAGCAGAGATACTTGCCGACGAGCGCGACCATGTAGTTCGGCACGTGGAACGGGCTCGACGGTGGGAAAGCCAGGTTGAGCACCGGGACCAGGACCGCCGCGCCGACGAGCAGCGCGATGACGATCTGGATACGTGGCGTGAGCCCGGCGACGAAAAGGCGCTGCGTGATCATGCCTCCACCGATCTTCCCTTGAGCGCGAACAGGCCGCGCGGACGCTTCTGGATGAAAAGGATGATCAGGACGAGGACGATGATCTTGCCGAGCACCGCGCCGGCATAGGGCTCGAGGAACTTGTTGACGACGCCGAGGGTCATCGCGCCGACGAAGGTGCCCCAGAGATTGCCGACGCCGCCGAAGACGACCACCATGAAAGAATCGATGATGTAGCCCTGGCCGAGATTGGGCGAAACGTTGTCGATCTGCGAAAGCGCCACGCCGGCGATGCCCGCTATACCCGAGCCGAGCGCGAAGGTGAGCGCATCGACCCAGGGCGTACGGATGCCCATGGAGGCGGCCATGCGCCGGTTCTGAGTCACCGCGCGCATATGCAGGCCCCAGGCGGTGAATTTGAAGACGTAGAGCAGCACCGCGAACACGGTGAACGCGAAGACGACGATCCAGAGCCGGTTCCAGGTGATCGACATCTGGCCGATCTCGAAGGCGCCCGACATCCAGGACGGGTTGCCGACCTCGCGGTTGGTCGGCCCGAAGATCGTGCGCACCGCCTGCTGCAGGATCAGCGACACACCCCAGGTCGCCAGCAGCGTTTCCAGCGGCCGCCCGTAGAGGAAGCGGATCACCCCGCGTTCGATGATCAGGCCGACGCCGCCAGCGACGAGAAAGGCGAGCGGCAGGGCGATCGCCAGCGACCAGTCGAAGAGGCCCGGATAGGAGGCGCGGATGACGTTCTGGACGACGAAGGTCGTGTAGGCGCCGAGCATCACCATCTCGCCATGCGCCATGTTGATGACGCCCATGACGCCGAAGGTGATGGCGAGACCGATCGCGGCGAGCAGGAGCACGGAGCCGAGCGAGATGCCGAACCAGACGTTCTGCGCGGCATCCCACGCCGAGAGGGTTTCCCGGACGTTCGCCGCGGAGCGCGCGGCGGCGCCCTTCAGTACGCCATCCGCCCGGCCTTTGACGGCAGCCAGCAAGGAGAGCGCCGTCCTGTCGCCGCGCCGCTCGATCGTCTTCAGCGCCGCAAGCTTCTCGCTGTCGCCAAGGTCGGAGGCGAGCACGGCGGCGGCGCGGGCCTCTTCCATGCGGGATTTGACGTTTGCGACCGCTTCGACGGCGATTGCCGCATCGAGCGCGTCGATCGCCTCGGGATCCGGCGAGCGGAACATGGTTTCGGCGGCCGACAGGCGCACGCCGGCGTCCGGCGAATTGAGCGTCAGCGCGCCGATCGCCTCTCGTACGGCGCGGCGCAGGCTGTTGTTGACCCGAACCTTGGTCACCTCCCGGCTTGCCGCCTCGCCCGACCGCCCGCCGGAAAGCGGGTCGAGGAGCGTCAGCGCGCCGCCGGCCTCCGAGACGATGAAAACCTGCCCGTCGGACTTGCGGAAGGAAAGATTGCCGTCGGCCAGCGCCCCGAGCGGCCGGCCGACGGCCGGGTCGCCAGTGGCGGCGAGTTCGCGCACGACCGCTTCGGTCTCGCGAAAATTCTTGGAAGTGGCGAACTTGGCGATGATCGTCCTCAGTTCGCCCTCGTCGGCATGCGCGGGCGCGCCGAAGCCGGCGGCAAAAAGCAGGATCAGGCCAAGGGCGCGGAGAAGTCGCATGCGGTTCGGTCTACCTGTTCGGTCTCGTTTTTGCGGAAGATCGTCCGGGCGGGCGGAGTAGAGCCCGCCCGGAACGGATCGCGATAAGAAAGCCCCCGCCCCCTCGTCGCGATCAGTTGATGCCCTTGCCCCCGCACTTGCCGGTGGCGACGTTGAAGTTTCCGCAGGAGAGCGGCGCCCGCCAATCGGCGATCAGGTCCTTGGAATCGGGCAGGTAGTCCGACCATTCGTCGCCCACGACGAGGCCGGGGGTCTCCCACACCGTCTCGAACTGGCCGTCCGCCTGGATCTCGCCGATCAGCACCGGCTTGGTGATGTGGTGGTTCGGCATCATCGCCGAATAGCCGCCCGAGAGGTTCGGCACGGAGACGCCGACGATGGCGTCGATGACCGCGTCAGCTTCGGTCGTACCAGCTTTCTCCACCGCCTTCACCCACATGTTGAAGCCGATATAGTGCGCCTCCATCGGGTCGTTGGTGACGCGCTTGTCGTCGCCGATATAGGACTTCCACGCCGCGATGAACTCCTCGTTCTCCGACGTGTCGACCGACTGGAAGTAGTTCCAGGCGGCGAGATGACCGACCAGCGGCTCGGTATCGAGACCGGCAAGCTCCTCCTCGCCGACCGAGAAGGCGACGACCGGGATGTCCTCGGCCTTGATGCCCTGGTTGGCGAGCTCCTTGTAGAACGGCACGTTGGCGTCGCCGTTGATGGTGGAGACGACCGCCGTCTTCTTGCCGGCCGAGCCGAAATTCTTGATGTCGGTCACGATGGTCTGCCAGTCGGAATGGCCGAACGGCGTGTAGTTGACCATGATGTCCTCGGCGGCGACGCCCTTCGCCTTCAGATAGGCCTCGAGGATCTTGTTCGTCGTCTGCGGATAGACGTAATCGGTGCCGGCCAGCACCCAGCGCTCGACGCCCTCTTCGTTCATCAGGTAGTCGACGGCGGGAATGGCCTGCTGGTTGGGCGCGGCACCGGTGTAGAACACGTTGCGCTGGCTTTCCTCGCCCTCGTACTGGACGGGGTAGAAGAGCAGCGAGTTCAGCTCCTCGAATACCGGCAGGACGGATTTGCGGCTGACGGACGTCCAGCAGCCGAACACCGCGTCGACCTTGTTGACCGAGATCAGCTCGCGCGCCTTTTCCGCGAAGAGCGGCCAGTCGGAAGCCGGATCGACCACCACGGCCTCCAGCTTCTTGCCGAGCAGGCCGCCCTTCTTGTTCTGCTCCTCGATCAGGAACAGCATCGTGTCCTTCAGGGTCGTCTCCGAAATCGCCATCGTCCCCGAAAGCGAATGCAGAATGCCGACCTTGATGGTGTCCTCCTGCGCCAGCGCCGGCGAAGCCAGAAGCCCCGCAGCGACGAGACCGGCGGAAGCCAGCCGGACCACAAGCGACGTGTTACCCCTCATTGATACCCTCCGTGCCTTGTTTTGTTTGCACCGCACAAAGCAAAGCAACAGCCGTGCCAGTTCTGCGCCGGCAGCGGAGAGGCGGCCGAAGGGCAATCCAATCAAGGGAATATGAGGCTTCGCTTGGAAAGCGGAACCGGATTTGCGACGGGCCGGGACCCGCGATGATGAGGCAAACTTGTGCGGCTCGGGATTTTTAGCTCAAAAAATAGGCAAGACCACGAATTGCCTTTACTTCAGCCAGCAGCATTATCGATACCGACCGCCGCGCTGAAGCACCTCGATCTTGTAGCCGTCGGGATCCTGCACGAAAAAGAAGCGGGCGAGCGCGACGCCGTCGCGGTTGAGCTCGACGATCCTGCCGGGATTGAGACCCGATTTCGTGAAGCGGTCGTGCTCTGCGTCCAGATCGTCCACGCAGAAGGCGATGTGGCCATAGCCGTCGCCGAGCGAATAGGGCTCCCGCCTGCCCTTGTTGATGGTCAGCTCGACCTCGAAATCGGCCTCGCCGTTGCGCAGATAGACCAGGGTGAAATCATCGAAGTCGAAACGGTCGGCGATCTCGAGGCCGAAGGCGGAGCGGTAGAAATTCACCGACCACTCCTCGTCGAGCACGCGGATCATGCTGTGGATCGCCTTCGCCATGGCGCAATACCTCGCTTTCGCCCGTCAGCGGCCTTCGGCCTGATCGTCGTCGAGCATGTCCTTGACGACCGTCGCAAGCTGTTTGAGCGAGAACGGCTTGGGCAGGAAGCCGAACTGCGCATCCGCCGGCAGATTCCTCGCAAACGCATCCTCGGCATAGCCGGAGACGAAGATGAACTTGATGTCCGGCTGCTGCTTGCGCAATTCGCCGAGCAGGGTCGGACCGTCCATCTCCGGCATGACCACGTCGGAGACGACGATGTCGACCTTGCCGTCGAGCTCCTTGAAGAGTTCCAGCGCCTCGACCCCGGACGAGGCTTCGTGAACCGTGTAGCCGCGCGAGGAAAGAGCCCTCACGCCGCCCACGCGCACGGCATCCTCGTCCTCGACCAGGAGCACGGTGGCGGAACCGGAAAGGTCCTTGTTTTCGGCCGCCTTGGGCCCACCGTTCGGAATGGCCGCCGCCTCGCCGACTGCCGAAGGCTTCGCCTCGGCCACGTGCCGCGGCAGGAAAATGCGGAACACCGTGCCCTTGCCCACCTCCGACGAGCAGAAGATGAAGCCGCCGGTCTGCTTGATGATGCCGTAGACCATGGAAAGGCCGAGGCCGGTGCCCTTGCCGACTTCCTTGGTGGTGAAGAACGGCTCGAATATCTTTTCCAGCACTTCGGTCGGGATGCCGGTGCCTGTGTCCTCCACCTCGACGAGCACGTAGTCGGCCGGCGTCAGTTCGCGATAGCCGTAGCGCGCGCATTCGTCCGTCGACACGTTCTTGGTGCGAACCGTGAGTTCGCCTCCTTCCGGCATCGCGTCGCGCGCATTGACCGTCAGATTGACCACGACCTGCTCGAACTGGCCGATATCCGCCTTGACCGGCCACAGATCGCGGCCATGGTCGATGTTGAGCTTGATGTCGGCCCCGGCGAGCCGCGACAGGAGCATGCGGATGTCGGCGAGCACGTCTGTGAGGCTCAGCACTTCCGGCCTCAGGGTCTGCTTGCGCGAGAACGCCAGGAGTTGCCGCACGAGCGAGGCGGCGCGGTTGGCGTTCTGTTTGATGTTCATGATGTCCGGGAAGGACGGATCGGACGGGCGGTGGTTGGTCAGCAGAAGGTCCGAAGCCATGATGATGGCGGTCAGGACGTTGTTGAAGTCGTGCGCGATGCCGCCGGCGAGCTGGCCCACCGCCTGCATCTTCTGGCTCTGCGCCATCTGCGCCTCGAGCGCCTTCTGCTCCGTCGTCTCCACGGCGTAGACGATCGCGGCTTCCTCGGCGCCCTCGCCGCCGGCAGCGTCAGCCACCGCATTGACGTAGAAGCGCATGAAGCGCTCCTCATTGTCGGGCATGACGGTATCGATCGGCGCGATGTCGGCCTGGTGCTGCTTGGCCTTTTCGAGCGCGGCTTCGAAGGCGGCGCGGTCGCGCGGATGGATCGCCGTGTCGAGCCGCACGCGGCGATCGACCATGTCGCTGTCGACGACGGAGGAGAACAGCGACAGGAACGGCGCGTTGGTGCGCAATATCCGCCCTTCCCCGTCGACACCGGCGATCGCCATCGGCGTCGAGTTGAAGAACCGCGTGAAGCGCACCTCGGAAGCGCGCAGGTCGGCGGAGGCGTCTTCGCCCTGGTTGCGGTTGAGCACTATGGTCCGCGACGCGCCAGGCACGCCGTCACGGCTGGCCGACACGCGGTGCATGAAGCGCACCGGCAGAGCCTCGCCATTGACCGTGGAAAGGTCGAGGTCGACGACGGCATTGCGCGTCGCCCCCGGATCGGCCTTCACCGAGCGCACCAGCGCCATGCCGTCGCCGGCGATGATCTGCGACAGCGTCGTCGAGCCCGGCGTGAAATTGGCGAGATCGAGCCCCAGCCACTCGGCGAGCGTCGCGTTGATATAGGTGACGCGGCCTTCCGCATCGGCGGCGAAGAAGCCCGCCGGCGCGTGGTCGAGATGGTCGATCGCCTTCTGCAGGTCGAGGAAGAACCGCTCCTGCTCGGCCCGCTCGGCGGAGATGTCGGCGAGCTGCCAGGCCTGCAGCGGCTGACGGTAGCCGGGAACCTTGAACATGCGCGCCCGCGTCCGGTACCAGTGGGCGCCCGGCTGGGCGCCCGGGCGGATCGCCTGCGTCAGCCTGAATTCGCCGTCGCCGGGCTGGCCGTCGCGCAGTCCCGAGGCGATGCGGTAGACGGTCGGCGAGGCTTCAGGGCTGTCGGAAAGCAGGCCGTCGACCGTCTTGATGTCGGCGGCGGAGGTCGAACCGGTCATCTGCGCGTAGGCGCGGTTGGCATAGACGATGCGTCCCTTGGCGTCGCTGACGACGAGACCCTCGTCCATCGTGTCGACGAAGGCGCGCGACAGTTCGTCGGCGGTGGAGCGCGGCGCGATCTGGATGAAGCCGATCGCGGTGGCGAAGAGATAGCCGATGCCGATCATCGCCAGCACGCCGAGCAGGCCAAGGAGGAACGGGTCGCCCAGCCGCTCGCGGAAGATGGCGAAGAATATCGCCGAAACCGTCAAAACGATGATGAATATGACGAGTCGGGTGATGGCCCCCGGCCGGGTGTTCTGGTCCACAATCGGAGCTGGTGAAGGCTCGCCGCCGCTTTCTCTGGCCATTCTTTCCCTGCCTGTGGATGTCCGAACACGGTGGTTCGGGGGCAATCCGGCATACATCATGGCCGTCCGCATCCGCAAGGTCCGCAGGCCCGGGGATGGCCCCGAGAGGACACTGTCCGCAGGTTTCGCTCAAGCTTCGCGGCAAATGACGCCACGACGACGTTGAAAACCGGCTTCGCCCGCAGCTTGCGGCCATGCGCGGCCGCCGCTAGTTTAAATCCGACAACAAGACGACGGCCGGGGATTTTCAGGGAGTTCGAGAGATGCGCGGGTGGCTTGAAAGCGTGGCGGGGGCCGAATACGCCTCCGCGCTGATGTGGACCGTGGTGGCGCTCATCGCGCTCCTGGTCCTGCTCATCATCATCCGAATTGCGCGCAGCCTTACCTTCGGCACCTTCGTGGCCGGCGGACGCAACCGCAAGGCGCGGCTCGCCGTGATGGACGCAACGGCGGTCGACAGCCATCGCCGCCTCGTCCTCGTGCGCCGCGACGACGTCGAGCACCTCATCCTCATAGGCGGGCCGAGCGACGTGGTGGTCGAGCAGAACATCCGCCTCTTGCCGCCGGCAAGACGCCCTGCGATCGACGAGTTTCGCGACCACGAGCACGCAACCACCGCATCACCGGACCTGCGCCAGCGAGCGCAGCCGGTGTCCGCCCCGTCTTCTCCCTCCCCGAGCCAAGCCGCGACGCCGCCGCGCCAACCCGCTCGCGAACCGCAGCCGACGGCCGCGCATCCGGTTGCGCCCATTCCGCAACCCGCGGCGCCGAGCCAGCAGAACGCAGCCACGCCGGCGGCCGAGCCCACCGCAGCCGCGCCAACGCCCCGCAGCGAGCCGGAGCGCCGGCCGGAGCCCATCGTCCCCCCTAAATTCGAGTTTCAGCGCGAGTTGCGACCGGCCGCGCCGGTTCCACAGCCTCCGGCGCAACAGGAGGCGCAGCCCGCGCCTCGACCCCAATCCCTGGCGCCGACCATCGCCGCCCCTGCCGCCATTGCGGCGGGAAGCGCGCTTGCTCAGCCGAACGGCATCATCGAGCCGGAACGGCCCGTCGAGATCGAACCCGCCGCGAGCGAGGAGCATGGGATCGACGAGCCGGACCTCAACGAGGCGCTGCTCGAGGAGCTCGAGGTCACGCTTGAAAGCGACAGGACGAAGCAGACGGCCACCGAGGAGGCAGCCAGCGAAGAAGATTCCCTCGACGAGGAGATGAGCAGGCTGCTCAACGAGCTCTCCGGTCACAATCGCTGAAAACCGAACGTGGTGCCTGGCGGAAGCCGGCATCCCGGGATGCCCGACCAAGGCGGGCGCGTCCTGTGATCCGCTCCGCCAGCACGTGCAGCCTCGTGGGCCGCGGGCCCTGCGAAATGCCGCAGACAAAAAAGGCGGCTCCGGGCCGCCATCAAGCTTCAGTCGTCGTTCAATCGTCGCGATAGACTTTCTCGCGGCGCTCGTGGCGCTCCTGCGCCTCTATCGACAGCGTCGCGATCGGTCGCGCGTCCAGCCGTTTGAGCGCGATCGGCTCGCCGGTCTCTTCGCAATATCCGTACGTTCCATCCTCGATCCTCTGCAGGGCCGCGTCGATCTTGGCAATCAGCTTGCGCTGCCGATCCCTTGCCCTCAACTCGATAGCGCGGTCGGTTTCCGAAGACGCCCGGTCGGCCAGGTCCGGATGGTTGGCGTTTTCCTGCTGCAGAATTTCAAGGGTCTCGCGCGCCTCGCGCAGTATGTCGTTCTTCCATGCGACGAGCTTGGCGCGGAAGTAGGACTTCTGTCGTTCGTTCATGAACGGCTCGTCCTCGGAGGGTACGTAATCGGCCTCAATGAATTCGGTCATTCGACTCACCCCAAAACAGATACCCGGGCGCCTATATATTCGCCGCTTTCGGGTCGCACAAGCGCAAAGGCTAACCCCTTCACGTGAATGTCAAACCGCCCGCTCACATTACGTTGCGGAAGGTTTCACTGCCGCTAAGTGCAAGGAAATCCATCGAAGTCTGAACCAAATGCAGATCCCGCGCACAATCGGCGCGCGTGTATTTTCCACCGCGCCCCGCTCTTCTTGCGCGCCGCGCCCGAGCCCGCTAAATCCTTGACCAAAGGCCTGCGAGCAACGTCGCGGCCGGGCCGAGAGGGGAAACACGATGACCCGGCTTTACCTCCTTCGCCACGCCAAGGCCAAATGGGCGCAGCCCGGCACACGCGATTTCGACAGGCCGCTCGACCCGTCGGGTCAGGCCGACGCCGATATGATCGGCGCCTCGATGGTGCTGAGCGGTTACGTTCCCCATAAAGTCCTCTGCTCGAGCGCGAAGCGGGCGCGGGAAACCTGGCAGGCGGTGGCGCGCCACCTGCCCACCGAGACGATCGAATACACCGACGAGCTCTACAGCACGGATTCGGCCGGCTATCTCGATATAATCCGCGCTTCCGGCGACGTCGCTTCCCTGCTGGTCGTCGGCCACAATCCGATGATGGAGGATCTGGCGGCGGCGCTTTCGAGCGACGGCGAGACGGCAGCGCTGGAGACGGTGGCGGGTGGTTTTCCAACCTCCGGCCTCGCCGTTATCCGCTTTTCGACGCCGCTTTCCCACGTTTCGCCGGAAGACGGCTATCTTGAAGCCTTCTTGACGCCGCGCGATCTTTGAACGCCCGCCGTTTCATTGCCGGCGGCGAGACCCTATATCGGTCCGGCAACAGCGCAGGAGCATGCATTTGGCGGGATTGACGACTTTCGGCGACGAGGCGCGCATCGCGCTCGACACGCTTACGGGCCGCGCGACGGATCTCGTCTCACCGTCCCTGCGCCTCGGCGTAACCGGCCTCTCGCGCGCCGGCAAGACCGTCTTCATCTCCTCCCTCGTCCATAATCTGATCCATGGCGGGCGCCTGCCCATGTTCGAGGCGCAAAAGAGCGGACGTATCGCCAAGGCCTATCTCGAGCACCAGCCCGACGACGCCGTGCCGCGCTTCCAGTACGAGGACCATGTCGCCGCGCTGGTGAAGGAGCGCGTCTGGCCGGATTCGACACGCGCCATATCGGAGCTGCGGCTGACCATCGACTTCGAATCGGCGTCCGGCTGGGGCAGACTGTTCTCGCGTGGCCGTCTCTCGCTCGACATCGTCGACTATCCCGGCGAGTGGCTCCTCGACCTGCCACTGCTCGGCAAGGACTATGCCGAGTTCTCACGCGACGCGCACGAGCTCTCGCTGCTGCCGGTGCGGGCCGATCTTTCTGAGGAATGGCGCCACCTCGCCGAAGCGGCCGACCCTGACGCGGATGCCGACGAAATGACCGCACGCAGCCTCGCCGAGGCCTTCACGCGCTATCTCAGGGCCTGCAAGGACGACGAGCGCGCGCTTTCCACGCTGCCGCCGGGGCGGTTCCTCATGCCCGGCGACCTCGACGGCTCGCCCGCCCTCACCTTCGCGCCGCTTCCGAACCTCGAAGAGGAGCGCTCGAGGCCCGGTTCGCTGCGGGCGATGATGGAGCGGCGCTACGAGGCCTACAAGACGCATGTCGTCAAACCCTTCTTCCGCGAGCATGTCGCCCGGCTCGACCGCCAGATCGTCCTGATCGACGCGATGCAGGCGCTGAACGCCGGACCGGCGGCCGTCGCCGACCTCGAACGCGCCGTGACGGAAATCCTCGCCTGCTTCCGCGCCGGCAGGGACGGCATCCTGACCAACCTCTTCTCGCGCCGCATCGACCGCATCCTGATCGCGGCGACCAAGGCCGACCATATCCATCATGAAAGCCACGACAGGCTCCAGGCGATCGTCAGGCGGCTGACGGATCGCGCGGTCGAGCGCGCGAGCTTCACCGGTGCGAGCGTCGACGTGCTGGCGATGGCGGCGATCCGGGCGACGCGCGAGGGCACGGTCAAGCAGGGTCGAGAGACGCTGCCGGTGATCATCGGCACACCGCTCAAGGGCGAAAGGATCGGCGACGAGACTTTCGATGGCGAAACCGAAACTGCTATATTTCCCGGTGACTTGCCAAAAGATGTTGATCTCCTTTTTCATCAGCCTGCGGAAGGCGACGCCGCCAGGGCGATCGAACCCGCGATACGATTCGTCCGCTTCCGCCCGCCCAAGCTGGAACGCACGGCGGAAGGCGTGACGCTCTCCATGCCCCACATCAGGCTCGACCGCGCATTGCAATTCCTGCTCGGAGACCGCCTCGCATGACCGCACCGCGAAAACCCGCCGCCTTCCGCATCGAGCCGGAGAAAAAGCCGGAACCTAGGCCCGAGCCCGAAGCGCCACGCCGGCCACGCGCCGTGAAGAGCGCGGATATGGCCGTCGTCGTCCCCGCGGAGGTCGACGTCTTCGACGAGCCGGACACGGCTCTCGCCGAGCCGCCGCCGGCAAGCCCGCCGCGGCGACGCTCGCGGATCGGCGCGATCTTCCTGGGTGCGCTCGGCATTCTGGTCACGCTTGCCGTGGGTCTCTGGACCGACCGCCTCATCCGCGACCTGTTCTCGCGCTCCGACTGGCTCGGCTGGCTGGCGACCGGTGTCGCCGCCGTGGCAGCCATCGCATTCCTCGCCATCCTCGTGCGCGAGCTTGCCGGGCTTTTCAGGCTCGCCTCGGTGGAAAAGCTGCATGGGCGGGCGCTCGACGCGCTCGAGCGCGACGACACCAAGGCGGCGCGCAATGTCGTGCGCGACCTGACGGATCTCGTCTCGACGAAGCCGGAAACGGCCGCCGGCAGGCGGACACTCGCCGATATCGAGAACGACATCATCGACGGCGCCGACCTCATTCGCCTCGCCGAGACCGAACTCCTCGGCCCGCTCGACGCGAGGGCGCAGGTGCTGATCCTGGATGCCGCCAAGCGCGTATCGGTGGTGACCGCGGTAAGCCCGCGCGCGCTCGTCGATCTCGCCTACGTGCTGTTCGAGGCGGGAAGGCTGATCCGCCGGCTCGCCGAGCTCTACGGCGCCCGACCGGGCACGCTCGGCTTCATCCGGCTGACGCGCGACGTGCTCGCGCATCTCGCCGTCACCGGCGCGATCGCCGCGGGCGACGAACTGGTGCACCAGCTGGTCGGGCAAGGGCTTGCGGCACGGCTCTCGGCGAAGCTCGGCGAAGGCGTGGTCAACGGCATGATGACGGCGCGAATCGGCGTTGCCGCCATGGAAACGGTCCGGCCGATGCCGTTCAGCGCGCTCAGGCGACCCGGCATGAGCGATTTCCTCGCCGCCCTTACCCGCTTTGCGCGCAAAAAGGGCCAGACGGCGGCCGATTCCAAAGATTGAGCTTGCA
Source organism: Aquamicrobium sp. LC103 (assembly GCF_001014615.2). Taxonomy (GTDB): domain Bacteria; phylum Pseudomonadota; class Alphaproteobacteria; order Rhizobiales; family Rhizobiaceae; genus LBCQ02. The sequence continues at coordinate 231,103 of NZ_LBCQ02000007.1, read as the reverse complement.
CGGAAAAGTCGACTTGCCCATTCTCGCGGCTGGGGATCGGGCGGAAAGTTGACGAAGCATTAACCATTCATGGCGATGATTTGCCACGCTGTTTTCCGTATCTCCGGTTTCTGGGTGTTCTCATGATGGCTCGCGCCTTCCTGTCCGCAATCTTGCCGCTGGCTGCGGCCGCAGCCATGACCTTCGGGGCCGCCGGCTCCGCGAGCGCCTCCGAGAAGGACAAGAAGTTCTTCAGCTCCGTTACCGGGGCATGGTCGGGCCCGGGCGAGATCGTCGCCGGCAAGTACAAGGGCACCAAGTTCGTCTGCAATTTCACCGGCGCGACGCCGGACGGCAAGATCGGCATGTCGCTGGAAGGCGGCTGCCGTGTCGGCCTGTTCACGCAGAAGATGGCCGCAAGCGTCGAACACAAGGGCAAGCAGGGCTATCGCGGAACCTTCATGGACGGCGCGGTCGGCAAGGGCCTCGATGTCGTCGGCGGCAATGTCTCCGGCAGAAAGGTCATCCTGACGCTCAACCGCAACCAGCTCGACGGCGCCATGCTCGCCCGCCTGCCCGACGACAACACCATGCACGTCACCGTCTCCGTGAAGGTCGACGATCAGATGGTTCCCGTCATCGGCATGAACCTGAAGCGCGTGGATTCCAGCGCCGTCGGTGCCATCGCAAGGCAATAGTCTCCCGCGGGCCGCCCTCATCGCCGGCAACACCGCCCTCGATCAGCTTCCGCTGGTATGCGCGCGTGCATTCCTGAGATAATCCGTCATTTCACAACACCGCAAATGCTCTAAAGATAGCAATCGGGACAGCGGGGCCCGGACGGAGAAACGAAGATGGCAGGCGAAGCGGCGCACGGTGTGGACCTCGTTCCGGTGGTGGCCCTGCTTTCGGCGGGCGTGGTCGCGGTACCGTTGTTCAAGCGGTTCGGGCTCGATTCCGTGCTCGGCTATCTGGCCGCAGGGCTCGTCATCGGACCTTTCGGCTTCGGCCTCTTCAGCGATCCCGAGACCATAATCGGCGTCGCCGAGCTCGGCGTGGTCATGTTCCTGTTCGTGATCGGGCTCGAAATGCAGCCTTCCCGCCTATGGGGCCTGCGGCGTGAAATCCTCGGCCTCGGCGCGCTCCAGGTCGCCACCTGCGGCGCGCTGCTCACAGGCATCGGCATGCTGCTCGGCTATCCGGCGGCCGTGGCCTTCGTCTTCGGCATGGGCTTCGTGCTGACGTCCACCGCGATCGTCTTCCAGATTCTCAACGAGCGCGGCGAGCTTTCCACGCCGAAGGGCCAGCGCATCGTCTCGATCCTGCTGCTGGAGGATCTTGCGATCGTCCCGCTGCTCGCCTTCGTCGCCTTCATTGCCCATGGGACCGAGGATGTCAGCGCCGCGGCACGTTGGGCGAGCATCGGGATAGCGCTGGGCTCCGTCGCCGGCCTCGTTCTCGTCGGACGCTTCCTCCTCAATCCGATGTTCGGCATTCTCGCCCAGTCCGGCGCCCGCGAGGTGATGACCGCGGCGGCATTGCTCGTCGTCCTCGGATCGGCGCTCGCCATGCAGCTCGGCGGCCTGTCGATGGCGATGGGAGCCTTCCTCGCAGGCGTGCTTCTTTCCGAAAGCACCTTCCGCCATCAGCTCGAAGCCGACATCGAGCCTTTCCGGGGCATCCTGCTGGGGCTGTTCTTCCTCGGCGTCGGCATGGCGCTGGACCTCTCGGTGATCGCGGAGAATGCGGGGCTTATCGCGGTTGCCGTCGTCGCTTTCATGGTAATGAAGGGCATCGGCATCTACGCGATCGCAAGATTGCTCAGGACCGGTCACCGGGAGGCGCTGGAACGCGCTGTCCTGATGGCGCAGGGCGGCGAATTCGCCTTCGTCCTCTATTCCACCGCCGCGAGTGTCGGCCTGATCGACGGGCCGACCAACGCGATCTTCACTTCGACCGTGATCATATCGATGGTGCTGACGCCGTTCGCGATCATGGCGCTGAAGCGGCTTACACCGGCGCCGAGCCAGTCGCTCGACGGCGTGGAAGTCGCGGACGGGCTGACGGGAAGCGTGCTGATCATCGGCTTCGGCCGCTTCGGCCAGATCGCGTCGCAGCCGCTGCTCCTGCGCGGCGTTGACGTCTCGATCATCGACGACGATGTCGAGATGATCCAGGCGGCCGCGGATTTCGGCTTCAAGGTCTATTACGGCGATGGAAGGCGGCTCGACATCCTCCATGCGGCGGGCGCCGGCAATGCCGAGGCGGTGCTGATCTGCGTCGACAAGCCGGAAACGGCACTCAGGATCGCGCAGCTCGTCAAGACCGAGTTTCCGCTGACCAAGGTGCTCGCCCGCGCCTTCGACCGCGGCGCGGCACTCGACCTCATCAATGCCGGCGTCGACTATCAGATCCGCGAGACGGTGGAATCGGCCATCGTCTTCGGCAAGAAGACGCTGCTCAAGCTCGGTGTTCCCGAGGAGGAGGCGATCGACCTCATGGACGAGGTGCGCCGGCGCGACGCGGAGAGGCTGGAACTGCAGGTGGCCGGCGGCATCTATGCCGGCACCGCGCTCCTGCAGGGCAATCAGCCGGTGCCGACGCCGCTCGCGCCACCGCGCCAGACCGGCCGTGCCGGCAACGAACAGGCAGCCGAGGTCATGCGCGGCGCGGAAGAGGGAAAGGCTGCCCGATAGGATCGCCCGAGCTTCTCTGGCGTATCCTGGGAGAAAATTCATGCAGAAACAAATGGATATTGCTGCTGCATAATCCCATTTGTCAGATGTTCGGCGTGACCGCAGGCTCCGGTCAGACGTTCCGCCACCAATTCGGATCGCCGTCGATCCGCGTTATTCCGGCGAGATCGAGCGCGGCGAGATGCTCGCTCACCGTCCTTCCCTCGATCTCCAGGTCGGGCGCGACATCCGCCAGCGGCGCCAGCACGAAAGCGCGGTCGAGCATTCGCGGATGCGGGATCTGGAGGCCCGGTTCGTCGATGATTTCCTTACCGAAGACGAGAATGTCCATGTCGATGACACGCGGCCCCCAGCGTTCGTTCCGCACGCGCTTCAGGACGCGCTCGGTATCGAGGCAGAGTTCCAGCAATTCGCGCGCCGAAAGCGTCGTGCGCAACTCGGCGACGGCATTCAGGAAATCCGGCTGGTCGGTCTTTCCCCAGGGCGGCGTGCGGTAGAGCGGCGAGACGCGCGCCACCCGTGCGTCCGGGCTTTTGTCGATAGCCGAAAGCGCCGCCGCCATTGCCGTCGCGGGATCGCCGATATTGCCTCCAAGCCCGAGAAAGGCGCTGGTTTCGATCGCCGTCATGACGTGCCCCGCGCGGTCAGTCCGCGCGCGATCATGGCGTCGGCAAAGCGCAGGGCGTCCATGTTCGTCGCCACGTCGTGGACGCGGAAGATCGCCGCTCCCTGCAACCGCAGGATCATGCTCGTCGCCGCCGTGCCGATGTCACGCTGGCCGGCTGGGCGGTCGGTGACCTGACCGATGAAACGCTTGCGCGACGTGCCGACGAGCCAGGGATAGCCGAGTGAGCGGAGCTCGAAGAACCGCGCCATCAGATCGAGATTTTCCTCCATGGTCTCCTTGGCAAAGCCGAAGCCCGGATCGAGCAGGATGCGTTTTCTTTCGACGCCCGCCTCCGCGGCGATTTCCAGAGAGCGCTGAAGAAAGGAAAGCTGGTCGTCGATCACGTCGGGCAGCTTGTCGCGCTCGCGCCCCGTATGCATCACCACCAGCCCCGCGCCGGTCTCGGCGGCGAGGCGGGCGATCGCCGGCTCGCGCTGAAGGCCCCAGACGTCGTTGACGATATGCGCCCCGGCCTCGACCGCGCGCCGCGCCGTCTCCTCGCGATAGGTGTCGACGGAAATGACCGCATCGCCGCGGCGGGCAAGGGCCTCGATGATCGGCAGGATGCGGCGCTGTTCTTCCTCCAGCGTGACCGGGGCCGCGCCCGGTCGCGTCGACTCCCCGCCGACATCGATGATCGCGGCCCCCTCGCCGATCATCCTTTCCGCCTGCGCCAATGCCGTTTCGGTCTCGGAAAACCGGCCGCCGTCGGAGAAACTGTCGGGCGTCACGTTCAACACGCCCATGACGACGGCGCGCGCGCCGATCTCGATTTCACGGCCATGCGCCAACGGCCAAAGGGTGGGTTCGAACATCGACGGAGCTTTCCGATATTTTGAATTTCTTTTGCGGCGGCGAAGGCGCAAAATCAACCGGGAATCCGGACTGCGCTCATTTGGCAACGCCCGGGCGAAAAGAGCCGTTCCGAACTTCTTTACCGGGCGGGCGCCATTGCTTCACCGATCAGGCTGGCGCAGTGTGCCCCGAAGAGGTACCTGATGAAGACAGCTTTTCTCGCCGCCATGGTCTTGGCACTGCTTGCGCCTCCGGCATATAGCGCAAGCGTTTCAAAGACTTACACCTATTTCTCAATAGGCGGCAAAACACTCGAGGAAATCGAGAAGGAGCTCGACCGCCGCGGACCGTCCGTCCAGTCGTCGGGCAAGCGTCACCCCGGCGCGACCCGCATGGAGTTCACCACGCGCGTCAGCTATGGCGAGCGCAACGGGCGATGCAGCGTCATGGATGCGAAGGTGACGGTCAAGGCGAACATGATCCTGCCGCGCTGGAACAGGCGCAAGGGCTCTGACCAGGACACGAGGCTCATCTGGGACACGCTCTCCTCGGATATCAAGCGCCACGAGGAAAGCCACGTCATCATCGCCAAGAACCACGCCCGCGAGCTCGAGGAAGCCCTGCACCACATCCGCAACCAGCGCAGTTGCGAGGTCGCCGCGCAGAAGGCGAAGGACCTCAGCGAGCGCATCCTGGCCCAGCACGACCGCGCCCAGGAGGAGTTCGACCGGGTCGAGGGGATAAATTTCGAGAGCCGCCTTCTGCGGCTGCTGCGCTACCGGCTCGAGCAGATCGAGGCCGGCCGTATTCCCGGCTGAGAAAGCTCCTCAGGAGACGCCGAGCTTCTTTTGAAGGCTGGTCGACGACGTGGTGTACTGGAACACCACCCTCTCCTGAGGGCTGACGATCCGTTTCGCCGCCTGCGTCATCAGCGCGGCTTCATGGAAGCCCGAAAGGATGAGCTTCAGCTTGCCCGGATACCAGTTTATATCGCCGATCGCGAAGATGCCCGGCACCGAGGTCTCGAACTTCTCCGTGTCGACGGGAATGAGGTTTTCGTGCAGGTTCAGCCCCCATTCGGCGACCGGTCCGAGCTTCATCGTCAGGCCGAAGAACGGCAGGAGCCTGGTGCAGGCGACGTCGAACTCGCCGTCGGAACCCTTGACCGTCGCGGCCTCCAGCCTGCCGTCCCGTCCCTTCAAGCCGGTCACCTGCCCGACATGGAATTCCAGCTTCTTCATCTCCTGAAGCGCGTACATCTTGTTGACGCTGTCGGGAGCGGCGCGGAATTCGGGGCGCCGGTGCACCAGCGTGACGCTGCTGGCGATCGGCTGCAGGTTGAGCGTCCAGTCGAGCGCGGAATCGCCGCCGCCGACGATCAGCACGTCATGGTCGCGAAAATCCTCGCGGCGGCGCACCGAGTAGAAGACGCTGTCGCCCTCGAACGGTTCGATTCCAGGGATGGGAGGGCGTTTCGGCTGGAAGGAGCCGCCGCCGGCGGCGATCACCACCACCTTCGCCTCGACCACCTCGCCCTCGTCGGTCGTCAAGCGGAACGTGCCGTCCTCGCGCCTTTCGAGGCCCGAGACCATCCGGTTGAAGGTGAATTGCGGATTGAAGGGCTTGATCTGCTCCATCAACCGATCGACGAGTTCCTGCGCGCCGATCACCGGATAGCCGGGAATGTCGTAGATCGGCTTGTCGGGATAGAGTTCGGCGCACTGCCCGCCGGGCCGATCGAGAATGTCGATCAGGTGGCATTTCAGGTCGTAGAGACCAAGCTCGAAGACGGCGAAGAGGCCGACGGGGCCGGCTCCGATGATGACGACGTCGGTTCTGGCGATCTCATCCATGGGCCGACAATAACCAAAAGCGCCCGGCCGTCACACCATTTCGATTGGATTTGCGAGTTCGCGAACTAGCCCTGTCGCTCGGGGATGCTGACGACGAGGCCGTCGAGCTCGTCGCGGACCTTGATCTGGCAGGAAAGCCGCGAATTCGGCTTCACCTCATAGGCGAAGTCGAGCATGTCCTCCTCCATCGCCTCGGGCTCGCCGACCACATCGGTCCAGGCTTCGTCGACATAGACGTGGCAGGTGGCGCAGGCGCAGGCGCCGCCGCATTCCGCCTCGATTCCGGGAACGGAATTGCGGATGGCGTTTTCCATCACGGTCGAGCCGTTTTCCGCGTCGATGTCGAAACGCGTGCCGTCAAACGCGATATAGGTGATCTTGGTCATTCCATTTGCCTTCGGGGGGAATCTCCGGCCGCTGTCCGGAACTTAATATGGGGATTTCGCGAGGCAGAGATAACCACTCGCCAAGGCAAGTCAACCATGCTGTCCCACTCGAAGGGCCGAGCTCGCGATGTTCAGCGGCTGATGGCGGCGATGAAGTCGCGAACCTCGTCGATCAGGACGTTCAGTCGGGGCGGAAGGGTCTGGTCGTCGGGACGGGCCTCGATCAGTCCGGCGCAGTCGGCGACGGCGAAGGCGCCAATGCCGCGCGCCGCCCCTTTCAGCCCGTGGGCGAGCGCCTGCCGTTCCTCGCTCGTCGCCTCCACGATGCGCGCCTTGATCGTCACCAACTGGTGCACGAACATGTCGAGCACCTCCTGCTCGATGGCGCGATCGTTGAGCGTCTGCCGGGCCAGATGCGCCAGATCGATCGCCCGCGTTCCGGACGACCCGCAGCTTTCGCCGCCCGGTCGATCAAACGCCATACCTTCATCGCGCTTTTCAGACATTCCGCAAATTCCCGCCTCTCCGGCCTTCAGGATAGGCGGGCGGCGTGCACAAGCGGTTAACGAAACGGGCCCGTACCGCCGGAATTCGGCGCCGCATGCGGAAAATTCGTCTTTCGTATTCGCGCGTTAACCCTATGTTTAAAGTTTTACACATGTGCGGAAATCCCGGTTCCCTTTGGCGCCGTGTCCCAGTACGATACGAATGGCCCGAAATGGGCCTCGAAACGCGGGCACGAGGGGTCGGCGACGGCAAGCCCGCCAATAATTAGTAAATGTACAGGGTATGAGCGGCATGGCGAGTAAAGCTACAACCAACAAGAGCCTGGACAGCGACGTTGCCAAGGAACTTGAGGACGCGCTGGACATCGATCTCTTCGTAGACGACGAAAGCGACCCGGACGGGCTGGACATCGCCAGCTCGATGGCGGATTTCGAGGCCCAGATTTCGCAGGCGGCGGAAGAACTGGCCCGCAACAGCCGCACCGAGGCCGAGGATGTCAGCCTGATCGCCGGTGCCGGCGCGGTTGCCGCGGCCGCCGCGACACAGGCAGCGGACGGCAAGGCGGAGAAGAAGGCCGAGGACGAGCAGCCCGCAGCCGGTCCGGAAGCCGCCGCCCCTGAAAAGCTCTCCGAACCCGAAAAGCTCGCCGAGACGAAGAGCACCGGCGAGACGAAGCGTGTCGCCGAGTTGAAGCCCGTCGAGACGGCTGCCGGCTCGGCCCAGCCCTCTGCCTTCGCGCCGGCCAATGACGACCGCCAGAAGGATTTCCGCTCGCTGCAGATGGCGATGACCCGCCGCACCCCGGGCACCGTCTACTGGATGGTGGCGCTGCTTTCGGCCGCTTGGATCGCCGGCGGCCTCGCCGTCGCCAACATGCTGTTCGGCGCCGACCGCGCCGCCGGGCGCGGCATCGGCGAAATCCTCGCCACGCCGCAAGCGCTCGGCCTCATGGTCGCGATCGTCGTTCCGCTCATCCTGTTCTGGGCCTTCGCGGTGATGATCCGCCGCGCGCAGGAAATGCGCCTCGCCGCGCAGTCGATGACGGAACTGGCCTTCCGGCTGGCGGAGCCCGAGAACATCGCGACCGACCGCGTGATGATGGTCGGCCATGCCGTGCGCCGCGAAGTCCAGGCCATGGGCGAAGGCATCGAGCGCACGCTCGCGCGCGCCGTGGAACTGGAAACGCTCGTCCACACCGAGGTCAACGAACTCGAACGCGCCTATTCGCAGAACGAGAGCCGCATCCGCGCCCTCGTCGACGGCCTCGGCTCGGAGCGCGAAGCCGTCGTCAGCCACGCCGAGCGCGTGCGCTCATCGATCGCCGGCGCGCACGAGACGCTCAAGGACGAGCTCGATTCCGCGAGCGACATCATTCGCCAGAACATTCTCGGCGCATCTTCCAAGCTGACTTCCGCCATCGGCGATTCCGGCGCCAGCCTGGTCGACCGGATCAATGACAGCGGAATGTCGATGTACGACGCCATCGACCAGCGCCTCGACGCCATCTCCGACCGGATCACGACCTCCGGCGAGGCGTTCGCCAGCCTGCTCGACACGCGCATAGCCAAGCTGACGGAGAGCACCGACGAGGCGACGCGCTCGCTGTCGCAGCTGCTCGACGAGCGCACCACCGGCATGGTTTCGCTGCTCGGCGGCGCAACCAGCTCTCTGACCCACGAGTTCGACACCCGGCTGGCCGGGATCGAGGCGACGCTGCGCGAGCGCGGCCAGGCCCTCATCGGCGAGTTCGAGACGCGGGCGCAGGCGCTCGACACCGGCACGCAGAAGCTCAACGCCGCGCTCGAGGCGCGCGCTCGCCAGATCAACGAGACGCTGGTCGAGCGCTCGCGCGAGATCGCGGAGACCTTCACCGAAGGAAAGCGCAGCATCTCCTCGCTCATCGACGAGGGCAAGGCGCGCATCGGCTCCGAAATGGCCGAGCTGGTCCTGTCGACCTCCAACATGCTGGAAACGCGCGGCTCGGACTTCGCCGCGCGACTCGCCGGCGGACGCGACCTCATCGCCGATGCGCTCGAGAGCGATCTCCAGAGGCTCGCGGAAACCCGCCAGAACATGGACACCGCCATCACCAGCCATGTCGAGCGCATGGCCGAAGGCCGCAACCTGATGGCAAGCGCGCTCGAGGATGACCTGCGCAAGCTCGCCGACACGCGCGAGGCCGTCGATCAGGCGGTCCAAAGCCACGTCGAGAAGTTGACGGAAGGCCGCACGCGGCTGTCCACCGTTCTCGAGGAGGATCTGGCAAGGCTCAACGAAACCCGCGCCGGCCTCGACGACACGTTCATGCGCCACATGCAGTCGCTGAACGATCGACAGGCCGAACTCACCTCGGCGATCTCCTACGACATCGTCAAGGTCGAGGAAGCCTTCACCCGCCACGGCGGAACCATCACCGAAGGCACCCGTGCGATCGAGCTCGCGCTCAACAGCGGCGTCGAACGGGTCGCCGGCGCGATCTCGGACGACATCTCCAAGATCGACGAGGCCTTCACCCGCCACGGCGGAACCATCACCGAGGGCACCCGCGCGATCGAGCTCGCGCTCAATAGCGGCGTGGAGCGCGTCGCCGGCGCGATCTCGGACGACATTTCGAAGATCGACGAGGCTTTCACCCGCCACAACGGGCTGATCGAGGAACGCACCAGCGCCATCGAGAACGCCCTCGCCTCCGGCGTGGAGCGCGTCAGCAACGCGATCTCCGCCGACATCTCCAAGGTCGACGACGCGTTTGCCCGGCAGAGCGGCGTCATCGAGGAGCGCACCCGCGAGATCCAGATCGCGCTGAACTCCGGCGTGGAGCGCATCGGCAGCGCGATTTCCTCCGACATCCACCGTATCGACGAGGCGTTCGCGCGTCATGGCGGGCTTATCGAGGAACGCACCAGCGCCATCGAGAACGCCCTCGCCTCCGGCGTGGAGCGTGTCAGCAACGCGATCTCGGACGACATCTCCAAGGTCGACGACGCCTTCGCCCGCCAGAGCGGCATCATCGAGGAGCGCACGCGGACCATGGAAGGCGCCCTGCGCACCGGCGTCGACAATGTGCGCCACGCGCTGGAAAGCAGCGCCGTGGTCATCGCGGGCTCGCTGCGCGACAAGGTGCTCGAAGTCACCTCGTCGCTCGGCGAGGAAGCCGGCAAGGCCATCGTCGACGCGGACCGCAAGGTCGCCGAGCGCGCGGAACTGACCGCGGAAATGCTCGGCCAGCGCACCGGCGAGATCTCGGCCGTGTTCGATCGCGCCGACAGGACGCTCGCCGAGCGCGCCGGCGACTTCGCCAACGCGCTCGACCAGGCCGACCGGCTGCTGGCATCGCGTGCGGAAGAGACGGGAGCCTCCCTGGCGGCCCGTGCAGATGACATCGCACAGTCGCTCGCCGCGCGCGCCGAAGGCGTGACCTCGGCGTTCGAGCAGGCCGACCGCATCCTCTCAGCCCGCACGGCCGAGACCGGCCAGGTGCTCGCAACCAAGGCCGACGAAATTTCGCAGGCCCTGGCCTACCGAGCCGGCGAGATCTCGTCGGCGTTCGACGAGGCGGATCGCAAGCTGGGCGAACGCGTCGAAGAGACCGCGAACGCGCTTGCCGCCCGGATCGGCGACGTGGCGGCCTCGCTCGACGGGACCGACCAGCGCCTCGCGGAGCGTGCCGCCGAACTCGCGCGCACCTTCGAGGACGCCGACCAGCGGATCATGGCGCGTACGCACCAGACCTCCTCCGAACTCGACGCGCGGGCCCGGGCAATCGCGGAATCGCTCGCCAATGTCGACCGTCGCCTGGCGGACGGCGCGGCGAACGTCACCGCGCAGATCGAGGGTCACCTCGCCCAGGCCGAACAGCGGCTCGTGCAGGGTACCGACGCCATCGGCGACCGCCTGCACGACAAGGTCGCGCAGGTCGAGGCGCATCTCGTCGACCGCGCGAACGCGGTTGCCGACACCTTCGCCTCGGTCAACGAGCGCATCGGCCAGTCCACCAGCAGCGCGTCGGCGACCATCGACGAGAAGACCCGGCAGCTCAACGAACTGCTGGCGGCGCGCTCTTCCGAAATCGCCAAAATCCTCGACGAGACCGCCCGACCGCTGGTCGAGCGCTTTTCGGAGAGCGGCGGCGAGTTGCAGAAGAGCCTGGACGAAGCGACCCAGCGCGCGACGGAAAAGCTGCGTTCGCAGAACGCCGCCTTCGTCAATGCGCTCGCCAGCCGCACCGCCGAGACGCTCAGCGCGGTGGACAAGGCGCAGACCAGCCTTTCGGCCGGCGTCAGCGACCTCATCGACCGGTTGTCGGCGTCGAACTCCAGGCTCGGCGAGCTCGTCGACATGGCGACGCAGAACCTCTCCGGCCTCGACGAGAAGCTGGCCGACACCACGCAGAGCTTCGCCAAGACCACGGAGAAGGCCGCGCAGTCCTTCGCCAGCTCGGCGCGCCTGATCGACTCGAACGCGGGCAAGCTGACGGAGCTTTCCTCGGCGACGCTGAAGGACATCGCCTCCATCGCCAACCGCTTCGAGGACCACAGCAAGGTTCTTTCGTCCGCGTCCGACTTGCTCGGCTCGGCGCAGAGCAACCTTTCGGCGACGCTCGACGGCCGCCAGGCGGCCCTCGAGGAGCTGGCCGTCGGCCTCGTCAAGAAGTCGGAGGACATCGAACGCGTCATGCGCTCGTTCGAGGGCCTCGTGGGTCGTGCGCTGGAAAAGGCCGAAGGCCGTACCCGCACCTCCACCGAGCAGATCCGCACCTCGATCTCCGAGGTGGTCGAGGCGGCGACGCAGCGCTTCGCCGACGCGACCGCCGAGATGCGCAAGACGGCCGGCTCGATCCGTTCCGAACTGGAGCAGACACGCGCCGAGTTGAAGAAGGGCGTGATGGACCTGCCGGAAGAGACGAAGCAGTCGACCACGGCTATGCGCCGCGCGGTGAGCGAGCAGATCAACGCTCTCAAGGAACTGGCGGATATCGTTGCGAAATCCGGTCGCGCGTTCGACGCGTCCGACCGCAAGCCGGCAAAGCCCGCTCCCACACCGGTCGCCGAGCAGCGCCTCCCGCTGTCGCCACCACCCGCGCCGACGCTGTCCGAACGGCGCCCGGCGGCGGACACGCCGCTGCGCGGAACCCTGACGGCCGATCGTCCGGCTTCGGCCTCGCCCGCTCCTGCTGCCCCTGCCCCGGCCGGTGGCGGATGGGTGCGCGACCTGCTTCGCGGCGCCTCGCGCGACGAGGCACAGTCCGCGCCGGCGGGCCGCAAGTCGGAGAACGACCGGTCGCCGCTCCACGTGGTCGAATCGCTCAACTCGCTTTCGGTCGACATCGCACGCGCGATCGACCACGAAGCGTCGATCGAGCTGTGGAGCCGCTACCGCCGTGGTGAGCGCAACATCTTCACCCGTCGGCTCTATACGCTGAAGGGTCAGCAGACCTTCGACGAGATCCGTCGCAAGTATCAGTCCGACGGCGAGTTCCGCGCTGCCGTGGATCGTTACTGCCAGGATTTCGAGAAACTGCTCGAGGACGTCGCCCGTACCGATCGCGACAACATGATGACGCAGACCTACCTCACGTCCGACACCGGCAAGGTCTACACCATGCTCGCGCATGCCAGCGGACGGCTCCGCTAGCAGTCAGGCATACGCCGATAACCCAGGAAGGGCGGGATCATTCCCGCCCTTTTTTCGTTTCAGGCGTTCATCGAGGCAGTTCCGGAAACGCTTCGCAGGACGGTGCAAGCACGTCCGGCGCGTGGGCGTGGCAGGTTTTCCGGTTGAGCGGCCAGTGGCCGGCCGCGGATCAGATCGAGGAAAGGCTCCAGGCGACGATTTCGGCCGCAGCGCCGGCGAAGGCCGCATCCAGCGCCCTCACATAGGCATCGTTACCGGCGCCGCCGACGGGCACCGACTGGGTGATGCTGCGCGACGCGCGCACGACGCCGTTGCGGTCGTTGAGGAGCCTGACGAAGAGCTCGACCTCGGCGCGGGGCGTACCGTCAACGCGCACCTCGAAGGAGCGGATCGTCGTGACCACCTGATAGTCGATCGCCAACCCCTCGCCCGGCTGTCCTACGCCGCCCACGCGCCCCGAAGCCTGAAACGCTTCCACCAGCCGCGCCTGCACGACGCGCGGGAGCCGGTCGGCCCACTGCGCGCCCTTCAGATATTCGATCGCGGCCGGCGAGGTCTTGATGACGATGTTCTCGCTGTCGAGCGACTTCAGCGCCGAGGGCTCCGCGATCAGGATCTGCGTATTCGAACGGCGCGGGCCTTCGGCCTGTGGAAAGGCGGCCGTCAGGTCGTAGGTGTCGAGCGGGGCTGGACCTCCACCCGGCAGCGCCGCGCAACCCGATAAAAATGCCGCAAGCGTGCAGGCCTTCAAAACGCGATCAAATTTCACAGTCTGCATCCCCTACAGCACCGTATGCGAAGCGTGTGTCAACGCTCCTTAACTTCTTGCGGTTGCACGGCAGGATGTCAACGCCGCGCGCGTCCGTCGAACTGCCTCACCTCTCCCGCGCCGCCGGAAAGAATGCGCTGCGGGTTTCGCTCCAGATCCGTGATGGCCTGCTCTATGCGCGTGATCGACCGGCGGGGGTCCTGAACGAGCGAATCCACGTCGCGAAGCCCTTGCCCCGAAAACCGCGCCAGCCCGTCGGTGATCGTCGCAAGGCGCGAATTCAGCGTGTCGGCGACCTGGCGGAACGCCTTCAGCGTCTCGCTCGCGTCGGCCATCACCCCTTCCGCCTCGCCGGAGCCGAGAAGATTGTCCACCCCGGCAAGAATGCCGTCGACCCGCGTGGACGCCTGGTTCAGCCGCGAAGTGAGCTGTTGCGCGTCGGTGATGATCTTGTCGATGTCCTCCGCGCGCTCGCCGAATTTCGAGGTCACCTTCGTCACGTCGTTGGCGGCCGCGTTCACGCTCACGCTCGCCTGCTCGAAATTCGTCAGCGCGGTACGCACCGCGGCCGGATCCACACCGTCGATCACACGGTCGAGCTTGGAGAGCGTCTCGTTGGCGGAAGTCGAGAACTGCGAGATGGAGGTGACGGCCGTGTCGACCCCGCTCATGATCTGCTCGAGCCCCGCGCTGGCGTCGTCGATCCGTTTGGTGAACTGCTCGACATTGGAGACGATCTGCCTGACCTGGTCGCGATCGACCGAGTTGAGCAGTTCCTCGGCCGAGGCGAGCGTCGATTCGAGCTGACCCGACACGCCGGAAAGCGTCTGCGACATCGACGTCACGCTTTCCAGGAACTTGTCGATGCCCTCGGCATTGCGGCCCAACGCCTGCGAGAACTGCTCGACGTTGCGCACGGTTTCGGTGAGCGGCCCGCGCGCGTCATGGGCGAAGCCCTCGAGCTCGGTGAGCACGGCGTCGGCGCGCCGGAAAATGGTCTGCGCCGTTTGCAGGAGGTTGGTCACGGCCGACGGATTTGCGGTGATCTCGGCGATTCTGTCCTCCGCCTCGGCCTGGTCGAGCAGGTTGGGCTCGGAAAGATCACCGCCGCGCAGCTCGATATTCGCCTGCCCGGTGAGGCCCGCGAGGCCGACATCGGCCTGCGTCGATTGCGTGATCGGCGTCAGGCGGTCGACCTCCGTGTCGGCGATGGCGACGGTCGGGTTGGAGACGTCGATGAAGACACGGCGGACGTCGCCCACCCTGACGCCGTTGAACAGCACGACGCTGCCGCGCCCGAGGCCCGATGCCGAGCCCGGAATGCGCACCCGCAAGGTCGTGACTTCGCCCCGTTCGCCAACGCCGGCCGTCCAGTAAACGAAGCCGAAGGCGGCAAGCACGGCCAGAAGCGTGAATATGCCGACAACGACGTAGTTGGCTCTTGTTTCCATTCGCCGCTAGCCTCTCGCCGAAAGATCGATCTGCCGCGCCCGCTTGCCACGGAAATAGGATTTCACCCAGGGCTCATCGACCTGCATCATGTAGTTTATGTCGCCCTGCACCAGAACCCGCTTCTTGCCGAGCACCGCGATGCGGTCGCAGACGGAGAACAGGCTGTCGAGGTCGTGCGTCACCATGTAGACGGTGAGACCCATCGTGTCGCGGAGCTTGGCGACGAGCTCGTCGAAATCGGCGGCCCCGATCGGATCGAGGCCGGATGTCGGCTCGTCGAGAAAGACGATGTCGGGGTCGAGCGCCAGCGCGCGGGCAAGCGCCGCGCGCTTGATCATGCCGCCGGAAAGCTCGGAAGGAAATTTCTGCGCGGCATCCGGCGGCAGTCCGACCAATTCGAGCTTAAGCATGGCCAGCTCGTCCATCAACTTCCTGGGCAGGTCGAGATATTCCCGCATCGGAACTTGGATGTTCTCCATCACGCTAAGCGCTGAAAACAGCGCGCCATGCTGGAAAAGTACCCCGATTCGCATGTCGATCAGCATTCTTTGCTCGTCGGTCGCCTCGTCGAGATCGACCCCGAACAGCGAGACTTTCCCCGAACGCTTCGGCGTCAGCCCGAGCACGGTGCGCAGCAACACGGACTTTCCGGTGCCGGAAGCGCCGACGAAACCGAGAATCTCGCCGCGATAGACGTCAAGCGAAAGCTTGTCGAGAACGACGTTGTCCCCGAACGCGACGGTAACGTCGCGCACGGAAAGCACGATCTCGCGGCTCTCCGCCCGATCGCCGGGTGTGTCGGCCCCGTTGCCGCGCCGCGCATCGCCGTTGGTCGCCATCCGCTCCGCCGCCGTCATCAGAAGTCGATCGCCGCGTAGAACATCGCGAACAGGCCGTCGAGCACGATGACGATGAAGATCGCCTTCACCACGGAGGCCGTGACATGGCGGCCGAGCGATTCGGCGCTGCCACCGACCTTCATGCCTTCCACCGAAGCGATGATGCCGATGATCAGCGCCATGAACGGCGCCTTTATCAGGCCCGCGAAAATGGTGGAAAGATCGATGCCGTCGCGCATGCGGTCGATGAACGCCTCGGGCGCGATACCCGAATAGAACCAGGCGACAGCCATCGCACCGGCAAGCGCTGCGGCGTTCGCCGCCACGGTCAGGCAGGGCACGGCGACCACGAGGGCGACCAGCCGGGGAAAGACCAGCACGCCGACCGGATTGAGCCCGATGACGGTGAGCGCGTCGACTTCCTCGCGCATCTTCATCGAGCCGATCTCGGCGGTGATCGCGCTGCCCGACCGGCCGGCGACCATGATCGCGGTCAACAGCACGCCGAGCTCGCGCAGGACGAGCACGCCGACCAGGTCGACGATGAATATCTCGGCACCGAAATAGCGGAGCTGGAAGGCGCCCTGCTGCGCGATGATCGCGCCGACAATGGACGACATCAGAATCACGACCGGAATCGCGCCGACGCCCATGCGATCTATCTGGTTGAAGATCGCCGCCGGATTGACAGCGTGCCCGCGCCCGAGCTTCATCTGCGCGCCGCGAATGGTGGAGCCGAGGATGTACATCCCGTAGATGAAATCATTCCACGCATTGACCATGACGCGGCCGAGAAGCTCCAGCCAGCGGATGAAGAACCATGGACGCGCCGGCGGAGGCGGAGGATTTCCCTTCTGGATCGCCTCGCGCACCGCGGGCAGCAGGATGCTCGCGGCCTCCGACTCGCCGGTGACGTCGATCGAAACGCCGGATTTCTGCTTGGCGTCGACGAGCCGCTCGATCAGCCAGGCGCCGGCCGTGTCCATCCCGCGAATGCCGGAAATGTCGATAACCACCTGCTTGTGATCGTTCTCGGCCTCCAGCTCGCGCATCCGCCCGTCGACCTCGTGCACCGAACGGGTGTTCCACACGCCCGAAAGCGCCCACACCGCGCGGCCGCCCTCGTCGCGCAGTTCCACCGTCGGACGGCGGTCGTTCGGCTCGCCGTCGCCGCGGCTTGCTTCCTTGCGGTGTTTCGTCAACATCGTTCAAGTCATAATGGCTCGGCGACCGGCTGTCACTTTGTCAGCGAAGGTCAACGGAGCCGATTGCGGAGTTCTTACATGAAGCGTGACCTTTTTGTCGAAGCGGAACGGTTTCCCCTCGCCCGCGCCTTCACCATCTCGCGCGGGACGAAAACCGAAGCGCAGGTGCTCACATGCACGATCTCCGAGGGTTCGCACCGGGGCCGCGGCGAATGCGTTCCCTATGCGCGCTACGGCGAAACGATGGAGAGCGTGCGCGAATCGATCGAGGCGATGCGCGGGCCGATTTCGGCGGGGATCACACGTACCGAACTGCTCGACGCCCTGGCGCCCGGAGCAGCCCGCAACGCGATCGACTGCGCGCTCTGGGACCTGGACTTCAAGCTGCGCGGCGTCCCGGCCCACGAAGAGCTTTGCTCCGCGCCGCCGCGCCCGCTGGTGACCGCCGTCACCATCTCGCTCGGCGAGCCGGAGGAGATGGCCGGCCAGGCTCGCGAACAGAGCGGACACCGGCTCCTGAAGGTGAAGGTCGGCAGCGCCGACGACACCGCTCGCATTCGCGCCGTCGCCGGGGCGGCGCCCGACAGTCGCATCATCCTCGACGCCAATGAGGGATGGACGGAGGAAAACCTGCGCGAGCATCTCTCGGTCGCGGCCGAATGCGGGATTGCGCTGATCGAACAACCGCTGCCGCAGGGAAAGGACGCGGTGCTGGCGTCGATTCCCCACCCCGTGCCGATCTGCGCCGACGAGAGCGTGCACATAGCCGAGGATCTTCCCGGCCTCGTCGGCCTCTACGACGCCGTGAACATCAAGCTCGACAAGGCCGGCGGGCTGACGGCCGCCCTGCAACTCCGCGACAGGGCGAAGGAACTCGGCCTCGGCATAATGATCGGCTGCATGGTGGGCTCGTCGCTGGCAATGGCGCCCGCCGTGCTGCTCGCGCAGGAGGCCGACTTCGTCGACCTCGACGGCGCGCTCCTGCTGGCGCGCGACCGAGAGCCGGGCCTCGTCTATTCCGACTCCCTCGTCCGCCCGCCGCGATCGGCACTTTGGGGCTGAGAACGGTCGCGCGGCCTGGTTACGCGCCGAGACAGCCGAGACGAAGTGCATATCGTTGCGGGGCAGATCGGTCCTGCTTCGGCGGGAAAGTCTGCTCGCCAGCGACCGGCGACGCCATGGCGCCAATTCGCCCCGCCTTCACGACCGCTTGCGGAGGCCGCCTCGACCGTGCGGCGTCATCGGGACGACGGGCGGACGCCGGACGATGTCGATCGATATCCGGCGGAAAAACCGGGGCGTGCCCGTGAATGTGGTTGTGCGCCGCGCCTCTCATGCAAGGAGCATCCGGGCATTCGGCGGCGGCACTTTGACCGGCTACGGCTAATTCTGCGGCAAGCACGACGATCGCCCTCATGAGGAACCCCAGTCCCTGCCGGCTGGCGGGAGCGGATTTTTCAGGCGCGAACATGATCTCCTCATGTCACAGGCTTATGATGGTTGTGCTTCGTCGGCCCATCGGGATAGGTTTGCAGCTGGAGGATCCGGGAGGATGGCAGTTCGCGGCGGGAGAACCGTCCGCACCGCCGGACATGCCTAGATCCCTGGCGGCGGCTCTTTCAGAGCGCCTTCCGATTGACATTCGACCGAGCTTTGAAGAGAGGGATCTAAGCAATTGAAACTCGTTAGATTTGGTGAAAAGGGCAAGGAAAAGCCGGGACTTCTCGACGGGAACGGAACGATCAGGGACGTTTCCTCCGTCATCGCGGATTATTCGCCTGAAACATTCTCGGCAGGCCTGGCGGAAAAGCTGTCGAAGCTGGACCTCGGCTCATTGCCGGCCGCTCCGCAGGGCGTTCGGCTCGGCGCGCCGCTCGCACGCACCGGCCATTTCATCGCGATCGGCCTCAACTATGCCGACCACGCGGCCGAATCGGGCATGCCGATCCCCGACGAGCCGATCATCTTCTCCAAAGCGCCTAACTGCCTGTCGGGACCGGACGACGACGTGCTCCTGCCGCGCGGATCGCGCAAGCTCGACTGGGAGGTCGAACTGGCGATCGTGATCGGCAAGACCTGCGACTATGTCAGCGAGGCGGACGCGCTTTCCCATGTCTTCGGCTACGCGCTCTGCAACGACGTCTCCGAACGCGAATACCAGGCCGAGCGCGGCGGCCAATGGATGAAGGGCAAGAGCGCCCCGACCTTCGGACCCCTGGGGCCCTGGATCGTGACGTCGGACGAGATCGCCGATCCGCAGGCGCTCGACATGTTCCTCGACGTCAATGGCGAGCGTGCGCAGACCGGCAACACGGCCACGATGATCTTCAGCGTCGCGAAGATCGTCTCCTACCTGTCGCAGTTCATGGTGCTCGACCCCGGCGACGTCATCACCACCGGCACGCCGCCCGGCGTCGGCATGGGCATGAAGCCGCAGAAGTTCCTCAAGGCCGGCGACGAGATGCACCTCGGCATCGCGGGCCTCGGCGAACAGCGGCAGCGCGTCGTCGAGAGATAGCGGTCCGTTCGAGCCCGAGACTTCCACGACCCGCGCGGCGCCCATGCCGCGCGGGATGGGTGCTTTCCGGAAAGTCAGCCGACAAAGCCGGCGCAAGATTGCGGCGTTATCCCACGGCCTTTCATCCTCGCCAAAACCGGCAGTCGTGCTAGAACGGCATCTGACGCCGAACGACCGAACGACGCTGGGTATTCATGAACACCGAAAACGACGAGACCAAACGTTCCGACCTGCAGGAAAGCGCGCTTTTCTACCATCGCTACCCGACGCCGGGTAAGCTGGAAATCCAGGCGACCAAGCCGCTCGGCAACCAGCGCGACCTGGCGCTCGCCTATTCGCCCGGCGTGGCGGCGCCCTGCATCGCCATCAACGAGGATCCGGCCAAGGCCGCAGACTATACCGCACGTGCGAACCTCGTGGCCGTCGTCTCCAACGGCACCGCCGTCCTCGGCCTCGGCAATATCGGCGCGCTCGCTTCAAAGCCGGTGATGGAGGGCAAGGCGGTCCTGTTCAAGAAATTCGCCGGCATCGACGTCTTCGACATCGAAATCGACGCCCCAGCCATCGACGGAATGGTCAACACGGTGGCGGCGCTCGAGCCGACCTTCGGCGGCATCAATCTCGAGGACATCAAGGCGCCGGAATGTTTCGAGGTTGAAGAGCGGTTGAAGGCGCGCATGGCCATTCCGGTCTTCCACGACGACCAGCACGGCACGGCGATCATCGTCGCCGCCGCGGTGCTCAACGGGCTGGAACTCGCCGGCAAGGAACTCTCCAAGGCCAAGATCGTCACCTCCGGCGCCGGCGCCGCCGCGCTTGCCTGCCTCAACCTGCTCGTGGCGCTGGGCGCCGATCGCGACAACATCTGGGTCACCGACCGCTTCGGCGTCGCCTACGAGGGCCGTGTCGACGAGATGGACCGCTGGAAGGACCCGTATGTCAAGGACACCGCGGCGAGGACGCTCGCCGACGTGATCGGCGGCGCCGACGTGTTCCTGGGGCTTTCGGCGGCCGGCGTGCTCAAGCCCGAGCTGTTGAAGGAAATGGCGCCGACGCCGCTGATCCTGGCGCTCGCCAATCCGGTGCCGGAAATCATGCCGGAAGTGGCCCGCGCGGCCCGGCCCGACGCGATGATCTGCACCGGGCGCTCGGATTTTCCCAATCAGGTCAACAACGTCCTCTGCTTTCCCTACATATTCCGCGGCGCGCTCGACGTCGGCGCAACCGCCATAAACGAGGAGATGAAGACGGCTGCCGTGCATGCGATCGCCGCGCTCGCTCGCGAGGAGCCGTCGGACGTCGCCGCCCGCGCCTATTCCGGCGAAACGCCGATCTTCGGCCCCGACTTCCTCATTCCCTCGCCCTTCGATCCGCGTCTCATCCTGCGCATAGCGCCGGCGGTGGCGCGCGCGGCCATGGAAAGCGGCGTCGCCACGCGGCCGATCGACGACATGGACGCCTATGTCGAGACGCTGAGCCGTTTCGTCTTCCGCTCCGGCCTCATCATGAAGCCGGTCTTCTCCGCCGCGAAGACTTCCGACAGGAAGCGCGTCATCTATGCCGACGGCGAGGACGAGCGTGTGCTGCGCGCGGCACAGGTGGTGCTGGAGGAAGGGATCGCCAAGCCAATCCTCATCGGCCGCCCGCATGTCGTGGAGGTACGCCTCAAACGCTACGGGCTGAAGATCAGGCCGGGCGTCGACTTCGAGATCGTAAACCCCGAGGACGACCCGCGCTACCGCCATTATGTCGACCTCCTGATCCAGATCGCGGGTCGGCGCGGTGTCAACCAGGAGGCGGCGCGAACGCTGGTGCGCACCAACACGACCGTCATCGCCGCGCTCTCGATGATGCGGGACGAGGCCGACGCGATGATCTGCGGCCTGGAAGGGCGGTTCGAGAAGCACCTGCGCTATGTCGACATGCTCATCGGCCGGCGCGAGGGCGTCGCCGACCTTTCCGCCCTGTCGATGCTGATCGCGCAGCGCGGCGTCACCTTCTTCACCGACACCTATGTGACGCTCGACCCCTCGGCGAAGGAGATCGCCGAGATGACGGTGCTCGCCGCCGAGGAGATCCGCCGTTTCGGCCTGGAGCCGAAAGCCGCGCTGCTGTCGCATTCCAATTTCGGTTCGCGCGATTCGGCTTCGGCGCTGAAGATGCGGGAAGCTGCCATGCTTTTGAAGGAGATAGCGCCTGATCTTCAGACAGAAGGCGAGATGCATGGCGACTCGGCGCTGTCCGACGTGCTGCGCAATCGCGCCTATCCGCATTCGACGCTGAAGGGCGAGGCCAATCTGCTCGTCTTCCCGAATCTCGATTCGGCCAACATCACGCTGACCACCGTGAAGACCATGCTGGACGCGCTGCATGTCGGCCCGATCCTGCTCGGCACGGCGCGGCCCGCGCACATCCTGACGGCGTCGGTCACCTCGCGCGGCGTCGTCAACATGACCGCGCTGGCGGTGGTGGAGGCGAGCCAGAAGTCGCAGGCCGTGCTGCTGGCCGGCTGACGGCGCGAACCAAGGATTAACCGCCCGCTGCTAGCCTTCGCTCATGAGCTTGGGTGGCAGGGGTAAAACGGCATCGTCTCCGGCGCGGTGGATGGCTGCGCTGGCGATTTTCTTGTCAACGATCGCCGCAACCTCCGACGCTTCAGCCGGTTCACGGCTCTGCCGGCAACTTGAAGGACAACTTGCCGCCCTGTCCTCGTCGCGCGGCGCGGGCGGCGGTGCCCAGGCCGGACGCTACGAACAGGCGATCGCCGCCCAGCGCCAGCAGATCGACAAGCTTCGCGCCGACCAGCGAAGGGCGGGATGCGGCGGCACGGCGATCGGTGGCTCGCTTCCCCATTGCAGCGGCCTCGACGTCACCCTTGCGCGCATGGAGAAAAACCTCGCCGAACTTCGGCGCACGCATGCCCGCCTCTCCGGTGGGCGCGACAATCGCCGCGAGCGCGCACGCGTCATCGCCGCGCTCGGCGCGAACGACTGCCGCCAGGCGCCTCCCGCCCGCAAAACCTCGGCGGAAAGACGTGAAAACGCCGGAGTGCGCATCGTCGACGGCAGCAACGCGCCGGCCGCAAAGCTGGCCGGCAATTACCGCACGATGTGCGTGCGTGCGTGCGACGGCTATTATTTCCCGATCTCCTACTCCGTTTCGACGCCGGCGTTCGAGCGCGATGCCAGGGCCTGCGCGGCGATGTGTCCGGGAACGAAAGTGGAGCTCTACGCCCACCGGGTGCCCGGTGAAGAGTCGGAGGACATGGTTTCGACGAACACCGGTATCCCCTATCGCGAGATGCCGAATGCCTTCCTCTATCGCGATGCGGGCGCCACCCGCGCGCAGGCATGCGGCTGCGGGCGGATGGCGCAAGGATATGAAGTCATCGGCGGCGGAGAACGATCCGCCTCCGCCCCGGACGGTGAAGCCGCAAACGGACGCCAATCCTCATTCTATGTGGCGCCGGCGCCCGGTTCGCCGTCGCAGCCGGCGCCCGGAGACGGTCCGGCCGTCGGCATACAGGCGGGAGAGACGCTTTCCTTGCCGCCTCGGGAGGAGGTCGACGCGGAGCGTCGCGTCAGGGTCGTCGGGCCAGCGTTTCTTCCCGGCCCAGAAGAGGCAATAGATCTGCGAGCTCCGGCCCGGATTCCCTCCCCGTAAGCGCCAGCCGCAGCGGCATGAAGAGCGCCCTGCCCTTGCGGCCGGTCAGTTCCTTGACGCGGTCCGTCCAGACCTTCCAGGTCATGTTGTCCCAGGGCTCCGGCGGGAGATCGTCGAAGGCCGCGCGCAGGAAGGCGCGGTCCTCGTCCGAAAAATCCGGTTTCATCTCCGGTCCCTGCGTGACGATCCGCCACCAGCCCGCCGCATCGTCGAGCCTTTCGAGATTGCCGCGCACCGCGAGCCAGAACGGTGCCGCCCTGTCACCGGCAATGCCCATTTCGGCGAGGCGATCGCACGCCTCCGCATAGGGCATTGCGTGGAGCAGCGCCCGGTTCAGGACCCGCAGTTCGGCGGGATCGAATTTCGCGGCCGATTTCGAGGTCGCGGCGGGATCGAAGCGCTGCGCCAATTCCGTCATCGAGCGCACCGCCGAGACACTTTCGGACGTGCCGATCAGCACCGCGAGCGAGGCCACCGCCATCGGCTCGATGCCGTCCTCGCGCAGTCCCTTTATCGAAAGCGAGCCGCTGCGCTTGGAGAGCCCCTCGCCGGAGGCGGCGGTGAGCAGGTTGTGATGGCCGAAGACCGGCGGTTCGGCCCCGAGCGCACGGAACAGCGCGATCTGCGCGCCGGTGTTCGTCACATGGTCGTCGCCGCGGATGATGTGCGTCACGCCGAGTTCGATATCGTCGGTCACCGATGGCAGGGTGTAGAGATAGGTGCCGTCCTCCCGCACCAGCACCGGATCCGACATCGAGGCGAGATCGACCGTCTGCGGCCCGCGCACGAGATCGTCCCAATGCACCTCGGTGCGTTCCGGCCGGAACGGATCGGCGGCGAAATTCGGAAGAAGGAAGCGCCAGTGCGGCTTGCGCCCTTCGGCCTCCAGCGCGGCCTTTTCTTCTGTCGTGAGCTTCAGCGCCTCGCGGCCGTAGATCGGCGGCAGCCGTCGCGAAAGCCTGACCTTGCGCCGGCGCTCCAATTCGTCGGCCGTCTCGTAGCAGGGATAGAGCACCCCCGCCGCCTTCAGCTTCTCCACCGCCGCGTCATAGGTCGCGAAGCGGGCCGACTGGTGCACCGTCACGTCCGGACGGATGCCGAGCCAGTGCAGATCCTTCTGGATCTGGTCGGCATATTCCTGGCGCGAGCGGGCAACGTCGGTGTCGTCGAAGCGCAGGATGAAGCGACCGCCGCTCTTCTGCGCGAAAAGCCAGTTGAACAGCGCGGTGCGCGCATTTCCGATGTGGATATGGCCGGTGGGCGAAGGGGCGAAACGAACGGTCGTGCTCATGGGTCGGGCCTATCGGAAGGCGCGTGGCTTGGCAAGGCGGCAGAAGGTGGAGGAGCCGCCATGTGGCGGCCCCTCCAGGGTCAAACGAAACCCTTGGTCAGCTCCAGCGCCTGCCGCTCGAACAGCCGGCGATAGATGCCGCCCTCGCGCCGCACCAGAGCGGCGTGATCGCCCTCCTCGACGATCTTGCCCTTGTCGAAGACGAGCAGCCGGTCGAGCGAGCGCACCGTGGACAGCCGGTGCGCGATGACGAGCGTGGTGCGCCCCACCATCAGCCGCTCCATGGCCTGCTGGATCAGCACCTCGGATTCCGAATCGAGGCTCGACGTGGCCTCGTCCAGGATCAGGATCGGAGCGTCGGCGAGGAAGGCACGCGCGATCGCGACGCGCTGGCGCTCGCCGCCCGAAAGCTTCACGCCCCGCTCGCCGACAAGGGTCGAGTAACCCTTGGGCAGCGCCGAGATGAAGTCATGCGCGCTCGCGAGCTTCGCGGCATGCTCGATCTCCGCCTGCGTGGCGCCGGGCTTGCCATAGGCGATGTTTTCCGCCAGCGAGCGGTGGAACAGGATCGGCTCCTGCTGCACGATCGCGATCTGCGAGCGCAGCGAGGCCTGCTCGAATTCCGAGATGTCCTGGCCGTCGATGACGATCCGTCCACCGCTGACGTCGTAGAGCCGCTGAATCAGCTTGACGAAGGTCGTCTTGCCCGAGCCGGAATGCCCGACGAGGCCGACGCGCTCGCCCGGCTGGATCGAGACCGAGAAATCCCTGTAGAGGGGAACCTTGTGACCGCCATAGTGGAAGGTCACGTTCTCGAAATCGATGCCACCGTCGGTGATCTCGATCGGACCGGCGCCAGGCCGGTCGTCGATGCCGAGCGGCTCGTCGTGGATGGCGACGAGTTCCTCCATGTCGTTGACCGAGCGCTGCACGTTGCGGACATGCATGCCGACGTCGCGCAGATAGCCCTGCAGCACGAAGAACGAGGTGAGCACGAAGGCGATGTCACCCGCGCTCGCCTCGCCCCGCGCCCACAGCACGATCGCGAAGCCGATCACCGCCGAGCGCAGCACCAGCATGGTGATGCCCTGCACGGTGCCGTTGATGGTGCCGCGCACCCAGGTGCGCCGCGTGCGGCTGCGCCACTTGGCGATCACCTTGCCGAGCCGGCTATCCTCGCGGCTTTCCGCGCCGAACGCCTTGACGACCGAGTTACAGGAGACGGCATCGGCGAGTGCGCCGCCCAGGCGCGTGTCCCAGGCGTTGGCGAGGCTCGCCGCCGGCGCGACGTAGCCGAGCGACAGCGTCACCGTCAAAACCACGTAGAGGATGGAGCCGATCGCGATGATGACGCCCATCATCGGCCAGTACCAGCCGAGCAACAGCGTCGAGCCGACGAGCATCACCGCCGAGGGCAGCAGCGCAACCAGCACGGTGTCGTTGAGCAGATCGAGCGCCCACATGCCGCGCGTCACCTTGCGCACGGTCGAGCCGGCAAAGCTGTTGGCATGCCAGTCGGTCGAGAAACGCTGCACCCGGTTGAACGCATCCGCCGCGATGTCGGCCATCATCTTCATCGTCAGGTCGATGATGCTGTTGAACGCGATGTGGCGCATCACCACCGCACCCGCCGACAGCGCGATCAGCATGAAGAAGGCGGTCAGCGCCGCGTTCCAGGCGAGTTCGTCGCTCGCCGCGCCTCGCGCGACGGCATCGACGAGCCGTCCCGAATAGAGCGGCGTCAGCACGTCCGCCGTCGTGGAGACGAGCACCGCGCCGATGATGACCACGAGGCGCAACGGCTGCCTGCGCCAGTGCTCGGCCGTGAATCTGAATACGTCACGAAACGCGTTGCCGCGCAGATCGATAAGAAAAGAAGCCATGTCGACAGCCGGACGCCAGATGCGTCCGGTCCCAAAAAACAGAAAATGAAGAAAGGCGCCGAAACGAAAAATACGTCAGGGGCAGGCGGCGCCCGGATACAGCCGTAGCTTGCCGCGTCACGCGGGCAAGGCGGTATGGGCAGTCGCCTGACGGTGTTGGCGCGAGAACGGGCCGATGCCGGCCCTGCTCGGAACTACACTCTTGGAGCGCTGCCTTGCTGGGAAGATCGGAATGCTGGCATTCGGACTCTCCTTGAAGGACTAAAAGGGAAGACGCTTATAGACACGCAAAATCGTTTCGCCAAGGGCCGATGCACAAGAAAACGGCAACTGTGTTCATCCTGCAACCCCAACGGCGCGTTCCTGCAACGCCGCCGAAACGAAGACCATCGCGAAGGCGACCAGGAAGCAGGCGCCGCCCATCGCGATGATCTGCAGCGGATAGCTCACGCCGAGATCGATGAGAAAGCCGGTGAGGCCCGGGCCGGCCGCGGTGGCGAAGACCAGTATCGACATCGCCAGCGCGCGGATCGCACCCAGATGGCGGATGCCGTAGACCTCCGGCCAGAGCGCGCCGAGCAAGGTCGAGGAAAAGCCGTAGGTGAGGCCCAGCAGCCCCATGAAGACGAAGGCGCTCCACTGCTGTTCGACGCCGCCCAGCACGAGGCAGGCGATGCCGAGCGGCAGGAGGAAGACAGGCAGAAGCCTGACCGCGCTGAACCTGTCCACCAGATAGCCCGAGACGAGCGCGAAGCAGACTGTCGTAGCCGCCATGAAGGCGAAGGAGGAGGCGAAGACCTCGAGCGACCATCCCCGCAGCTCGACGAGATAGATCTGATGGAAAAAGATCGTGGTGCCGATGAAGGGAGACGCCATGGTGCAGATCAGGATCGGATAGAAAAGCGGGTCGCGCACGACCTCGCCCCGCGTCCAGTCGCGCGTCCGCGTCGCCACGATCTTGGGATCGCTGCTTCTCGGCCGGCGCTCGGCGGCGAACAGCGTCAATATCAGCGGCAGGGCGACGAGCAGAAGGATGGCGGCGCCGGCAAGCCAGGAATTGCGCCAGCCGATCACGCCGGCGACCGCCACGAAGATCAGCGGGAAAACGCCCTCGCCCACATTGACGCCGATCGCCGCCAGGGAAATCGCACGTCCGCGCTGGGCGGCGAACCACTTGCCGATGGTGGTGAAGGCGAGATGGCCCATCATCCCCTGCCCGAAGAGCCGCAGCAGGTAGATCGAAAGCACCAGCAGCACGATGTGGGTCGACAGCGCCATCATCACCGTCGCGACCGCGAGGCCGGGCATGATGATCAGAGCGACCGTTCGCGCGCTGTAGCGATCGACGATCTGGCCGAAGCGCGGCATGGTCAACGCGCTTCCCAATGTCGCCAGCATGTAGACCGTGCCGAACTGGCCGTGGGAAAGCCCGTACTCCTCGCGGATGTTTCCCGCCGAAAGCGAGATGAAGAAGGTTTGGCCGAAGGAAGAGAAATAGGTCAGCAGGAAACCGCCGGCGAGCCATCTCGCATTTTCGCGCAGGAAGGAAAGGAAGGGCATGAAAGATCTCTCGGCGAGGCGCAGAAGCCGCGATTTGGGAAAGGCAGGAGCAACATCTTCGACGACGGCGCCGAGCCATAGAGCCACGCACCGCGAACCGCTGGGCTTGCCTCCCCGTGACAAAGAGGTCCGACATAACCGCTTGCGCAATCGATAAGTACATGCTTATCTGTCTCCATGAATGAAACGGATATTTTTCGTGCCCTTGCGGACCCTACGCGACGCGCCGTCTTCGAACGGTTGCTCGCGGGCGAAAAGAACGCGACAGAACTGCGGGACGGACTGTCCATCTCGCAGCCGGCGGTCTCGCAGCATGTCGCCGTGCTGCGAGGCGCCGGCCTGATCAGCGAAGAGCGTTCCGGCCGCCATGTGAGGTATCGTGTCAACCCGGACGGGTTGAGCCCGCTGATCGACTGGTTGACGCGCTACCGCGCCTTCTGGCCCGCCAGAGTCGAGAATCTCAAGACGCTGCTCAAGGAGATGGATCAATGACGACGAGCCACGGGCAGGAACGAAGCGGCGACGAGACCGTCGTCGAATGCGAACTCGATGCCTCGCCGGAAAAGGTCTGGCGCGCCTTGACCGTGCCCGAGCTCGCCGCCGAATGGCTGGGAATCGATCGCGAAGCGGCTGCGGATGCTCCCCGACCGAGTTACGAGATCGTCGAGGCCGAGCCTTATCGGCTGCTGCGCTATGCCTGGCGGGACGAGACGGCTTATCCGGCGGAGACGGAGGTGACCTTCGAGCTCTGGCCGCGCCCCAACGGGCACACCTGGTTCCGACTGACCCACGGCTTGCCGGCAACGGCAAGGACGCCGGTCGCAGCGGCGAACACGAACCGCCCGCCTCTCGCCCGCGCGGCCTGACGACAAACGAAACACAACCCGAACGGAGATCGCGACATGCGCGACACGATGCAGCTCGTCCCCATGGTCGTCGAACAATCGCCGCGCGGCGAGCGTTCCTTCGACATCTTTTCCCGACTCCTGCGCGAGCGCATCGTTTTCCTGAACGGCATGGTCGACGACAATTCGGCCTCGCTGATCTGCGCGCAACTGCTCTTCCTGGAGTCGGAGAACCCCAACAAGGAGATCTCCTTCTACATCAACTCGCCAGGCGGCGTGGTGACCAGCGGATTCGCCATCTACGACACGATGCAGTTCATCAAGTCCCCGGTCTCGACCCTGTGCATGGGCACCGCCGGATCGATGGCGTCCTTCCTTTTGATGGCGGGCGAGCCCGGCCGCCGCATCGCGCTTCCCAATGCCAGCGTGATGGTGCACCAGCCCTCGGGCGGCTTCCAGGGCAAGGCATCGGACATCGAACGCCACGCCGAGGACATCATCAAGCTGAAGCGCCGGGTTATCAGCCTCTACGCGCACCATTGCGGCCGCACCGAGGAGGAGGTCGAACGCACGCTCGACCGCGACTTCTTCATGACCGCGCATGAGGCCAAGGACTGGGGCATCGTCGACCACGTTTATGACAGGCGCGAGATCGTGGAGGGTGGCGGGACCCTGCCGATGTGATCATCCCCGCGCCGGAGGCGCTTCTACTGGCCTGGCGCGGATCGATCGAGGCGCATCTCGTTGCCGTTTGTCACGGGTTCGAAGCCGAAGCGCGCATAAAGGCCGTGCGCGTCGGACGTGGCGAGCATCCAGGTCGACACCGTGGCGAGCTCCGGATGATCGAGCAGCGCCTGCACCAGCGCCCTGCCGATACCGGCGCCACGATGCTCAGGCCAGACAATCACATCGGAGATGCGCGCGAATATGGCCCGGTCACCGGAGGCGCGGGCAAAACCGACCTGCTCCCCGTCGATCAGCGCGATTGCGCAGATCGAATGGGCGAAGGCGCGCCGGTGGATATCATCCGTCCGCTTGGCTCCCCAATAGGATTGCCGGATCAGGGCGGACGTCCGGTCGAAATCGATACGCGAAAGATCGAAGCTGATCTCGAGCCCCGACACGTCAGCCCCGATCCCTGAACCTGTTCGTGATCGGATAGCGGCGGTCACGGCCGAAATTCTTCTTCGTGATCTTCACGCCCGGAGCGGCCTGGCGGCGCTTGTACTCGGCAATGTAGAGCAGGTGCTCGATGCGATGCACCGTGTCCCGATCATGGCCGCGCGCGACGATCTCGTCGACGCCCATCTCGCGCTCGACCAGGCATTCCAGGATGTCGTCGAGCGCCGGATAGGGAGGCAGCGAATCCTGGTCGGTCTGGTCGGGCCTGAGTTCGGCCGAGGGCGCCTTGTCGATGATGTTTCGCGGAATCACCTCGCCGGAAGGCCCCAGCGCACCGGGCGGCACATGGGTGTTGCGCCAGCGCGAGACCGCATAGACCTGCATCTTGTAGAGATCCTTGATCGGGTTGAAGCCGCCGTTCATGTCGCCGTAGAGCGTGGCGTAGCCAACCGACATCTCGCTCTTGTTGCCGGTGGTCACCACCATCGAGCCGAACTTGTTGGAAATCGCCATGAGGATCGTGCCGCGCGCGCGGCTCTGCAGGTTCTCCTCGGTGATGCCTTCCTTGGTGCCCTCGAAGAGCTGGGTCAGCGCGTGCGAAAAGCCGTCGACCGGCTCGAAGATCGGCACGATATCGTAGCGGCAGCCGAGCGCGCGGGCACAGTCCTCCGCATCCTTGAGCGAGTCCTTCGAGGTATAGCGATAAGGCATCATCACGCAGCGCACGCGTTCCTCGCCGAGCGCGTCCACCGCGAGTGCCGCGCAGATCGCGGAATCGATGCCGCCGGAAAGGCCGAGAACGACGTTCTTGAAGCCGTTCTTGTCGACATAATCACGCAGGCCCAGCATGCAGGCGCGGTAGTCGGCCTCCTCCTTCTCGGGGATTTTCGACATCGGCCCGCCGGTGCAACGCCACTCGTCGTCGATGCGCTTCCAGGTGGTGACGGCGCAGGCTTCCTCGAACTCGCTCATCTGGAAGGCGAGCGACTTGTCGGCGTTGATCGCAAAAGAGGCGCCATCGAAGACGAGCTCGTCCTGTCCGCCAAGCTGGTTGGCGTAGAGGATCGGCAGGCCGCTTTCGATCACCTGGCGGATCACGATCTGGTGACGAATGTCGACCTTGCCGCGATAATAGGGCGAGCCATTGGGCACGAGCAGGATTTCCGCCCCGCTCTCGGCGAGCGTCTCGCACACGGCGAGGTCGCCCCAGATGTCCTCGCAGACCGGAATTCCAAGGCGCACGCCGCGATAATTGACCGGGCCAGGCATGTCGGGACCGGGCTGGAAGACGCGCTTTTCGTCGAACTCGCCATAGTTGGGCAGGTCGAGCTTGTAGCGCTCGGCGATGATCTTGCCGCCGTCGGCGACGACGACGGAATTGTGGATGCCGGATTTGCGCTTCAGCGGCGTGCCGATGATCACGCCCGGTCCACCGTCGGCCGTATCCTCCGCGAATTCCTCCACCGCGCGTTCGCACGCGGCGAGAAAGGCCGGCTTAAGAACGAGGTCCTCCGGCGGATAGCCGGCGATGAAGAGCTCGGTGAAGAGCACCAGATCGGCACCCTGGCGCGCCGCATCCGCCCGCGCCTCGCGCGCCTTGGCGAGATTGCCGGAAACGTCGCCCACCACCGGATTGAGCTGGGCGACGGCGATGCGGAGAATATCGGGAGAGGAAGCGGATTTTGTCATGTCTGCTCGTGTAGCGTGCGGCAGGCGAAGCGGCAATGCCGATCGTTTGGGCCATGAAGCCCGGCTTCTACTCGCCCATATATTCGCGCAGCTCCTCCGCCGAATGGTTGGAGCCGATCGACATCGCGAGAATGCGCGAGATATGGGCGCGCGGAAGCCCCGTTTCCGCCGCCCATGAATTGACCTGCGCCTGGATCTTCTGCAGATCCTTCTTGGAGGTCGGGCTTTCGGCGATGTCGAGCCCGGCATCGCGCAGGGCGGCCGCCATGTCGCGCGAGATGATGAACGTATCCCAGCCCAGCCAGCGCAACAGATATTGGCCGGTATTGCCACCGAGCCGGCTTCCCCGCTTGGCGAGGAAGTCCATCAGACCGATCTGGTCGTCGGCCGGCCAGTTCGCCAGAAACTTGCCGAAGCCGCCATGCTCGGCTGAAACGCGATCGACGAAGGCGGCGTTCTCGCGGACCGATTTGATCTTCTGCGGATTGCGCACGATGCGCTTGTCGGAAGCGAGATCGTACCAGAAATCATCGGGCTGGAAGAGCAGCCGCTTCGGCTCGAAGCCGAGGAACGCCTCCTCGAAGTCCGGCCATTTCCGCTCGATCACGCTCCAGACGAAGCCTGCCGAGAACACGCGTTCCGCCATGGTCGACAGAACGCGATCGTCGGCGACCGCCGCGACCGCCTTATTGTCGGGCACCGGCCCGAGCAATGAGCGTAGGACCTCGTCTCCACCCTTGCGTTCGGCGGCGCGGGAACGGATCCTGTCGAAATCTGCCATGGTACTCACCCTCCGGCCGCGCTTGTGGAGGCGGCACAGCGATTTTCCACGTCGACGCACGCTTGCCAAGCCCTCGCGACGAACCGACACTCGGTTCGGGAAGCCGAGCACGGTTCCTAGAGGGAGTCGATCATGACAAAATCCGTCGCGGATCTCGCAAATCGCTGGCTTACGCGCACGCCCGAAACGCTGAGCGAGCTGGAGAGCAGGGTCCTGCAAAGCGCGATCAGCCGCCAAACCATTTCGCGGGACCGCAACGAGGACTATGCCGGCGCCCAGAATTTCGGCGACAGGCTGGCGGACGCCATCGCCCGCATAGGCGGATCGTGGAGCTTCATCGTCGCCGCCATCGCCCTCCTCATCGTCTGGACGTTGGGGAACGCATGGCTGCTCGGGGGAGACAGCTTCGACCCCTACCCGTTCATCTTCCTCAACCTCGTCCTGTCGATGATCGCAGCGCTGCAAGCGCCGATCATCATGATGTCGCAGAACCGCCAGGCCGAGCGCGACCGCCTCGATGCGAGCCACGACTATGCCGTCAATCTGAAAGCCGAGATCGAGATCATGGCGCTGCACGAGAAGCTGGACGAGCTCCGCCACCGGGAAATGCTGGAACTGCGCGACAGGATCGCGACATTATCGGCCTCGCTGGAGGCGCTGGACGCGCGACTTGCCAGAGGGGATGCGAAGGCTTGAGCGAGACGATCCATTTTCTCATCGAGAGATACGGCCTCATCGCCGTGTTCGCCGGCTGTATCGCGGAGGGCGAGACAGCGGCGATGCTCGGCGGCTTCTTCGTCCACCAGCATGTCTTCGCGCCGGCAAATGCGCTCCTTGCCGCATTCTTCGGCGCGTTCCTCGGCGATTCGCTGTTCTTTCTCGTCGGACGTCGCTTTTCCGACCATCCCTATGTCGCCAAGCTGCGCGAGAGGCCCGGCTTTGCCCGAGCTTTCGAGCTGGTGGACAGATATCCGGCGCTCTACGTGCTTTTCAACCGCTATGCCTACGGCTTCCGGCTCGTGGGCGGGGTGGCGGCCGGCCTGTCGCGGATACCGGTTCCCAAATTCCTGCTGCTCAACGCGCTTGCCTCGCTGATCTGGGCAGCTCTTTTCCTTGGCATCGGCTACGTGTTCGGGCTGGGCGCGGAACAACTCGTCGGCGCAGCGCTCGAAAAGCATCACCGGCTCCTCGTCGCTCTCGGCCTTGCCGTACTCGGCATCGGCCTGGCCTGGTGGACGGGCCGGCATTTCCGCCAACGCGCGGAACGGCCGCGGCAGATCAGATAGGCGCCCCCGCCAGCCGCTCCCATATCGCCAGGCCCCAGATACCCACCGCGAGGACGGTCGCGATCGCGACAGCCAGCGAACCGCAATCCTTGGCGATCTGGATGTCGGCGTTGAACTCGCGCGAAAGCGCGTTGCAGGCCGCCTCCACCGCCGTGTTCAAGACCTCGACGATCATCAGGAGCAGCAGCGCGGCCATCAGCAGGCCGTAGCCACGCCAGGTCGGCGAAATCACGTAGGCGACCGGCAGGGCGAGCACGAACAGGATCGCCTCCAGCCTGAAGGCCTCCTCGTTGCGAAGGAGGAAATTCAGGGCGCGCAACGAATTGCACGCCGCCTTTATCAGTCTCTGCATGATCGGACCCGTCGTGGCGTTCTGATCCTCGGCCGCGTGAACATCGCCCCGGCCGAGCCAGCTACTCTTTAGCTGACGGCGCCATATCCGCAACAGTCGGGTTCAACGAAGACGTCGGATTCGCTGGCGAAGCGGCGGCCGCGTCCGACCGCGAAAGACGGGACCATCCAGGAGCCTCGTTCACGCCGCTGCTCGAACCGTCATGCTTTCGGCAGGTCGTCCTCGATGGAATAGTAGTCGCCCTTGTCGGCCACGAAGATGTGGCGCTCGCCTCGCAGGCCGGACGGATTGTCGAAGCTCCCCGCCAGCACCGAGGTGTGGTCCAGCTCGTTGTGCTTCCAGAAGAGCGCCGAGCCGCAGGTCCCGCAGAAGCCGCGTTTGGCGAAATCGGACGCGGCGAACCATGTCAGGTTCTGCGCGCCTTCCACTTCCAGGTCGGCATCGTTGACATTCGTGGCCGCATAGTAATGGCCGGTCTGCCGCCGGCATTGCGAGCAGTGGCAGTAGACGATGCCGCGCAATTTGCCCGTCGTCCTGAAGCGCACCGCGCCGCAAAGGCAGCCGCCCGAGCCCGTCTCCGGATTTTTCTGCATTTCCGACCTCCTCGGAATAAGGGCGATTCTCACACGTTCTCCAGCCGCCAAAAATCGCAAAATCCTGCATGCTGCGATCAGCGGAATGCGACATTGCCCGCTTGGCGACGGCACAAATGTCGCAATCCGGTTGTCGAACTCCTATCTGCGCAACTCCGAACAAGCCCAAGGAACCAATGTGAGCAAGGTCAAGACGCGCCGCGCCCTCTTCCTCATCAACCCCAAGGCCCGCCGCGGCCAGGAATCGGTCCGCCCGGTGCTCGACCGGCTGAAGGCGGGCGGCCTTTCCGTGACGGTCGAGCCTTTCGAGGCGCTGCCGGAGATCGCCCGCGACATCGTGCGGCTGCGCAACGAAGCCGACCTCGTCGTCGTTTGCGGCGGCGACGGCTCGGTCTCCTCCGCCGCCATGGCGGTGCTAGAAAGCGGCCTGCCGATGGGCATCATGCCGATGGGCACCGCCAACGACCTGGCGCGTACCCTGCACATTCCGATGGATCTCGTCGAGGCGGCGGGCGTGATCGTGGCCGGCCACCAGCAAAGCATCGATGTCGGCACCGTCAACGGCCACGCCTTCTTCAACGTCGCCAGCATCGGCCTCAGCACCAAGCTCGCGCAAGGGCTCGATCCGGCGCTGAAAAAACGGTTCGGCCGGGTCGGCTACGCGCTCGCCGCCGGCAAGGTGCTCACCCGCGCCAAGCCGTTCTCCGCCCGCATCACCGAAAAGGGCGAGGCAAGCCAGGTCTCGACCTACCAGATCGCGGTCGGCAACGGCCGCCACTATGGCGGCGGCAACGTGGTGGAGGAGAGCGCCAGGATCGATGACGGGCAGCTCGACCTCTACAGCCTCGAGATGAAGAACCTCTGGAAGCTGGCGCTGATGCTGCGCTCGTTCCGTTCCGGCAAGCACGGCGCCTGGAGCGAGGTGCGCACGGCGCGCTGCGTCGAGTTCGACGTGGAGACGGAGAAGCCGTTGCCCGTCAACGCCGACGGCGAGATCGTCACCTCGACCCCGGCGCATTTCAAGGTGCACCCGCAAGCAATATCGGTCTTCGCGCCGCAGGCTTGATGACCCGGAAAGAACACGGGCGCCGCGAGGGCGCCCGTTCAACGTCCGCGAGTGCCGGCCCTCAGCCGTTCACGACCTTCTTGGCGCTGACGCCCGCCTTGCCCTTCTTCAGAAGGTCCGAGACCAGGAAAGCCAGCTCGATCGCCTGGTCGGCGTTGAGCCGCGGGTCGCAATGGGTGTGGTAGCGATCTTGGAGCTCGTCGTCGCGGATCGCCCGCGCGCCGCCGGTGCATTCGGTGACGTTCTTGCCGGTCATCTCGATATGGATGCCGCCCGGATGCGTGCCTTCCGCGTGGTGCACCTCGAAGAAGGACTGCACCTCGCGCAGGATGCGCTCGAAGGGCCGCGTCTTGTAGCCCGCGGCGGTGACCGTGTTGCCGTGCATCGGGTCGCATGACCAGACGACCTTGCGCCCTTCCTTCTCCACCGCGCGCACCAGCTTGGGCAGGTGCTCGCCAACCTTGTCGGCTCCGAAGCGGGCGATCAGCGTCAGCCGGCCCGGCTCGTTCTCCGGGTTGAGCAGATCGATGAGCTGCAGCAGGCCGTCCGGCGTCAGCGACGGGCCGCATTTCAGGCCGAGCGGGTTCTTGATGCCGCGGCAGTATTCGATGTGCGCGTGGTCCGGCTGGCGCGTGCGGTCGCCGATCCAGATCATATGGCCCGAAGTGGCATACCAGTCGCCGGAGGTGGAGTCGACGCGGGTGAGCGCCTCCTCGTAGCCAAGCAGCAGCGCCTCGTGGCTGGTGTAGAAATCGGTCTCGCGCAGTGACGGATGGCTCTCGGCATTGATGCCCACCGCGCGCATGAAATCGATGGTCTCGGTGATGCGGTTGGCGAGCGCCTCGTAGCGTTCGGCCTGTGGGCTGTCGGCGACGAAGCCGAGCATCCATTTGTGCACGTTCTCGAGATTGGCGTAGCCGCCCTGCGCGAAGGCGCGCAGCAGGTTCAGCGTGGCGGCCGACTGGCGGTAGGCCATTTCCTGGCGCGCGGGATCGGGCACGCGCGACTTTTCGTCGAACTCGATGCCGTTGATGATGTCGCCGCGGTAGCTCGGCAAAGTCACCTCGCCCTTCGTCTCGTTGTCCGACGAGCGCGGCTTGGCGAACTGGCCGGCGATGCGGCCGACCTTCACCACCGGCTGCGCGCCGGCGAAGGTGAGCACCACCGCCATCTGCAGGAAGACGCGGAAGAAATCGCGGATATTGTCGGCGCCGTGCTCGGCGAAGCTTTCGGCGCAGTCGCCGCCCTGGAGCAGGAAGCTCTCGCCCGAAGCGACGGCGGCGAGTTGCTTCTTCAGCTTGCGCGCCTCGCCGGCAAATACCAGCGGCGGATAGGTTGCGAGTTGCTTTTCGGTCTCCGCCAGCGCGGCGAGGTTCGGATAGGCCGGAACCTGCTGGATCGGCTTCGCTCTCCAGGAATTCGGGGACCATTTCTTCATTTTCGCACCCAATAGCTCGTCAGGGGCGGCAAACGCCGCCGAGACCCGGATTTTCGGGACCGCGGCTCCATACACCATGCCCAAAGGGTATTCTACCCTGCTTTTGATGCAACGACGATATCCGACACGACGGACGCCCGATCAAATGCGTGTCCGGGAGGCCGATGCGGAGAAGGCCGAGCCGGCGACCACGCCAGAAGGCTCCCGTCACGTGAACGAGAGGGCCTGTTTGTCGTGATCGCCGGTGAAAAATGCGCCGATGCGCGGCGTCGAGGGGTTATCAGCCTGCGGCGAGGATCGCCCCGGTTTCAGCGGGGACATTGAAGAGCCATGCAAGCAGGATGACGCACCCAATTGCTATCACTGCCTTGACCGTCAGGCCCCAGCAGGATTTCTGAACGCTATCGTCCATCGAATTCCCGTATCCGTGGTTTTCTGCCGCTCCAACAGGGAGCCATGGGCCTGCAAGGACAGGCCACCGGTGCAGACACATAGGACAGCCGGCTTCCTTTCGCAACTGCAAAAAAGGCGCAACGAAGGCGCGCGCCATGGAAGCAGGTGGGGGTGAGAGGTCTTTGATTAGGATTTTCAACTGGTTGTATTTGTTTCGAACGCTAACTTTTGAGCAACGCTTGCGGCGGGAATACGGCGCGGAAATGATAACGCGACAGCCGCATTCGCGGTATTCTCCGGCCGATGCAGCTTGATTCCCTTTTCCGCAGTCCGATGGACATCGTCGCGCTCGCCTTCTTTCTCGGAGGCTGGATGGCCTTTGCGCTCGCGGTGCAGGGGCGCATCATCAAGCGCACCACCCTGACCCGCGCCATGGACCTGCAGCGCGAGGCTTGGATGCGGGCGATGGCGCGGCGCGAGCTGCGGATGATCGACACCAGCATCATCAATGGATTGCAGCAGGGCACGGCCTTCTTCGCCTCCACCTGCATCCTCGCCGTCGGCGGCTGCTTCGCGCTTCTCGGCTCGTCCGACCAAGTGCTTGCCGTGCTCGGCGATCTTTCCGCCGACCAGCCGCTGCAGCGTCCGATCTTCGAGGCCAAGGTGTTCGGCCTCATCGCGCTCCTCTCCTATGCCTTCTTCAAGTTCGGGTGGTCGTACAGGCTGTTCAACTATTGCTCGATACTGATCGGCGCCGTGCCGGTACTGAGCGACATGAGAGGCGACGCGGCCGAAACCGAGGCTGCGCTTCTGCGCGCGGCGAAGATGAACATACTGGCGGGCCGGCATTTCAACGCGGGTCTGCGGGCGATCTTCTTCTCGCTCGGCTATATCGGCTGGTTCATCGGCCCGTGGGTCTTCATCGCCACGACGACCTGCATCATCGCCGTTCTCGTGCGCCGGCAATTCTTCTCGAAGGCGCGGCTTTCGGTGCTCGACACGCCGGGGCTTTAGACCTCGGGCAAGATCGTATCGATGCGGCCGGTCAGACGATAGGCGACCAGCCCGATCCACTCGCGGATGGCGAGCGACAGGTTCTGCAGCGAATCCGAGACGTTGTCCTGCGCCGGCCCGACCGTCTCGTTGCCGGCGGTGCGATAGTCGGCGGGCCAGGGCACGACGTCGAATCCTGCCTTGCGGAAAAGACCTATCGAGCGCGGCATATGGAAGGCCGAGGTCACCAGAAGCCAGGTTTCGCCCGGCGCGGGCTCGACCAGCTCGCGCGTGAAGACCGCGTTCTCGAAGGTGTTGCGGGAGCGATTTTCAAGAACCAGCCGGTCCCGCTCGACGCCCAGCGCCATCAGCAGGCGCGGCGCGGTGTCGGCGTCGCCCTCGCCTTCCAGCATCAGCGCGCCCGTGCCGCCGGTCACCACCACGCGCGCCTGCGGATAGCGCCGCGCCAGGATCGCCGTCTCGACGAAGCGGTCGCCGCTGGCGTTGAGCTCGTAGCCGCCGCGCACGAGATTGACCCCGCCCTCGAAGCCGCCTCCGAGAACGATGATGCCGACGACATTTTCAGGCGCGGGGTCGGGCCGCGCGAAATGATCCTCGAGCGGGTGGAGCATCAGCGCGCCGAGGCTGGTCCAGGCGCCGAGCGCGAGGATCAGGAACGAGGCCGACGCAAACAGCAGCGACAGGCGCCGCCAGCCGGCGAAAGCAAGGACGATCCCGGCGAAACCCAGAATGCCGATCAGATTGATCGGTTGAGCAACGATCCAGAAGATCTTGGAAAGATAGTAGAACATTGCCCGCTCCGATCCTTCGAGGCTCGCTTCGCTCGCTCCTCAGGATGAGGTAATGGCGAGATCAAGCGACCGCGCGGTGCGCTCGATTCTTTGGGCCCGCTGCGCTCGCTCCCCGGGATGAGGTAATGGCGAGATCAAACGGCAGCGCGGTACGCTCGATTCTTTGGGTCCGCTGCGCTCGCTCCCCGGGATGAGGAAATGGCGAGATCAAGCGACAGCGCAGCGCGCTCGATTCTTTGGGCCCGCTGCGCTCGCTCCCCAGAATGAGGAAATGCGAGATCAAGCGACGGCGCGGTGCACTCGATCCTTCGAGGCTCCCCTGCGGGGAGCACCTCAGGATGAGGAAGTCGCGCATCGAGCTGCTTCCGGCACACTCGAAGGCAATATCCCGTCCGCCCGCAGCCGACGCCGACCCGACGTGCGCCCGCTCGAACCCACCAAGTATCGAGAGCAAGCCGCGATCTCCCTCATCCTGAGGTGCTCCCCGCAGGGGAGCCTCGAAGGACGCACCATCGAGGCGGCCGCGCTCGTTGCTACCACCACTTCCCGGCTTCGAACCGGCCGGCCGCCTTTTCGATGACATGCGCGGTGCGGAACAGCGTCTCCTCGTCGAAGGGCCGGCCGATGAGCTGCAGCCCGAGCGGCAATCCCTTCTCGTCGAGCCCCGCCGGCACCGCGATGCCGGGCAGACCCGCCATGTTGACCGTCACCGTGAAAATGTCGTTGAGATACATCTTCACCGGATCGGCGGCCATGTCCTGGTCGGCGATGCCGAACGCGGCGGAGGGTGTGGCGGGCGTCAGGATCGCGTCGACGCCTTCATGGAAAACGTCCTCGAAATCCTTCTTGATCAGCGTGCGCACCTTCTGCGCCTGGACGTAATAGGCGTCGTAATAGCCGGCCGACAGCACATAGGTGCCGATCATGATGCGGCGCTTGACCTCGCGGCCGAAGCCTTCGGCGCGGGTCTTCTCGTACATCTCGACGATGTCCTTGCCGGGCACGCGCAGTCCGTAGCGCACGCCGTCATAGCGGGCGAGGTTGGACGAAGCCTCCGCCGGCGCGACGATGTAGTAGGCCGGCAGCGCGTATTTCGTGTGCGGCAGCGAGATGTCGACGATCTCCGCGCCCGCATCCTTCAGCCAGGCGATGCCCTTCTGCCAGAGCGCCTCGATTTCCGGCGGCATGCCGTCGACGCGGTACTCGCGCGGAATGCCGATCCGCATGCCCTTGACCGACTGGCCGAGCGCGGCCTCGTAGTCCGGCACAGGACGATCGACCGAAGTGGTGTCCTTCGGGTCGACCGAGGCCATCGACTTCAGCATGACCGCGGCATCGCGCACGTCGCGGGTGATCGGTCCCGCCTGGTCGAGCGAGGAGGCGAAGGCGACGATGCCCCAGCGCGAGCAGCGGCCATAGGTGGGCTTTATGCCGACAGTGCCGGTGAAGGCCGCCGGCTGGCGGATCGAGCCGCCGGTGTCGGTGGCCGTGGCGCCGGCGCACAGGAAGGCGGAAACCGCGGCGGCCGAGCCGCCCGACGAACCGCCCGGCACGAGGTCGAGGTTCGAGCCCTTCGCGCGCCACGGGTTCTTCACCGGCCCGTAGTAGCTCGTCTCGTTGGAGGAGCCCATGGCGAACTCGTCCATGTTGAGCTTGCCGAGCATGACGGCACCGTCGGCCCACAGATTGGCGGTGACGGTCGATTCGTAACGCGGCTCGAAGCCGTCGAGCACGTGGCTGCAGGCCTGGGTATGCACGCCCTCCGTGCCGAACAGATCCTTGATGCCGAGCGGGATGCCCTCGAGCGCGCCGCCCTGTGCCTTGGCCAGCCTCTCGTCGGAATCCTTCGCCATCGCGCGCGCCTTGTCGTGCGTCACCCTGATATAGGCGTTGATCGT
Source organism: Aquamicrobium sp. LC103 (assembly GCF_001014615.2). Classification (GTDB taxonomy): domain Bacteria; phylum Pseudomonadota; class Alphaproteobacteria; order Rhizobiales; family Rhizobiaceae; genus LBCQ02. Next base: position 190,138 of record NZ_LBCQ02000007.1, on the reverse strand, counting down.
CTCGTTGGCGGCGTCGATCGCGCCGAGATAGGCGTCCGTCAGCTCGACGGCGGTGATTTCCTTGGCGCGCAGCTTGGCGCGGGCGTCAGCGATTGTGAGTTTGGTCAGCTCGGTCATGAAACGTCCGTTCAGGCGACGGCGGGCGACGCCGCGATATCTTTTTCGTAGAAGACGGACCACTGGGAGTCCGGATAGTCGAGAACCGGGCCGCAGCGGGTGAAGCCGGCGCGCTCGTAGACGGCCCAGGCCGCCGGATGGCGGTCGCCCGTCTCGAGCACAAGCTTCGCGATTCCTTCCTCGCGCGCCAGACGCTCGATCCGCTCCACGATCATCTGGCCGATCTTGCGTCCGCGATGGGAAGGCTGCGTGTACATGCGCTTCACCTCGGCGATCCCGCCCTCGTGGCGGTGCAAGGCGCCGCAGGCGACGGCCCCGCCATTTTCGCGCGCGACGAAAAGCGTGGTCGCCGGCTCGGCCATCTGCTCCACCGTCAGGTGAAAGCAGAATTCGGGCGGCGTCAGGTCCAAAAGCGTCTCGTTGAGCTCGGCTACGAGGCGGCGCACGTCGTCCTGCAGCGGCGTCTCGACCGCGATCTCGATCGCCATCGCCTACTCCACGACCTTCGGCACCAGGAAGAAGTTCTCCTCCGTCGCCGGCGCGTTGGCCACGATGTCGCCGGCCTTGTCGCCGTCGCTCACCACGTCCTGGCGCTTCTTCATCTCCATCGGGATGACGGAAGTCATCGGCTCGACGCCCTCGACATTCACCTCGCCCAACTGCTCGACGAAACCGAGGATGGCGTTGAGCTCGCCGGTCATGCGGTGTGCATCCTCATCGCTGACGGCGATACGGGCGAGATGGGCGACGCGCTTGACGGTTGCGATGTCGACGGACATGGGAACTCCGGCGGAAAGCTTGGAAAACAACTGGTCGCGCTATACCGGGGCGACTGGCACAGCGCAACATGAAAGGCGAAATTGCGCCCGGTTCAGGGCTCGAACGGCTCTCCGACCTTCGGCGTCAGCACCCTGGTGCCCGAGCCTTCCATGCCACTCAGGAATTTTTCCGCGCTCTGGTCGATGATCGGGAAGGTCCCGAAATGGCAGGGCACGACAGCCTCGAACTTGAAGAAGCGCCGGCAGGCAAGCGCGGCGACCGCGCCGCCCATGGTGAAACGGTCGCCGACCGGCACCAGTCCCACCGCCGGCTCGTGCAGCTCATGGATGAGCGCCATGTCGGAGAAGATGTCGGTGTCGCCCATGTGATAAAGCGTCCTGTCTTCCGGAAAATGCATGACGAGGCCGAGCGGATTGCCGAGATAGGTGTTCTGGCCGCCCTCTCCGCCCACCGAGGAGGAGTGCGAGGCCTGCACGAAAGTGGTGGTGAAGCCGCCGCAATCGACCGTGCCGCCGGTATTGCCGGGATTGATCCTGTCCTGGCTGACGCCCTTGCCGACGAGGAACATGCAGATCTCGAAATTCGCCACCAGCATCGCCCCGGTCTTCTTCAGCACCGCCTCGGCGTCGCCGATATGGTCGTTGTGGCCGTGCGTGAGGAGAACGTGGGTGACACCCTCGGCGGCCTGTTCCCAGCCGCCGTTCCAGGACGGGTTGCCGGCCAGGAAGGGATCGATCAGGATTTTGGCGCCGCCCACCTCGACACGAAAGGCGGAATGGCCGTACCAGGTCAGTTTCATCTCATCTCTCCTCGATTTTGCGTGCCGCGGAAGATAGAACGACAGCGTGTCATGTCAAAGGAAGGTTGGAGCCTCTTGGCCACGATCGCGATCGAGGAACTGCCGCAACTCATAGGCGCCGGGAAAACCGTCGCGGGGATCGATCTCGGCACGAAAACCATCGGACTCGCGGTTTCCGATGCGGGACTGACCTTCGCGCATCCGCGCCCGGTGATCGCCCGCAAGAAATTCACGATCGACGCAACGACGCTGCTGGCCGCCGTGGCGCGCGAGAATGTCGCAGCCATGATCATCGGACTTCCGGTCAACATGGACGGGTCGGAAGGCCCGCGCGCCCAGGCGACGCGCGCCTTCGCGCGCAATATCGGCCCGCTCACCGAACTGCCATTCGTGTTCTGGGACGAGCGGCTTTCGACCGTCGCCGCCGAACGCGCGCTGATCGCCATGGACGTGTCGCGGAAGAAGCGGGACGAGCGGATCGATTCGGCCGCGGCCGCCTTCATTCTGCAGGGGGCGCTCGACCGGCTTCGGGCGCTGCGTGCCGGCTCCTCTCGGCCATAGCCTGCCGCGTCTCGCTCACCCAGCGCATGATCTCGCGGCGCCGGCGGAAAGCGAAGATGCCGAAGATCAGCGCCGTATCGATCACGCAGGCCCGCGCCACCAGCGGCGGGATCGTCGACGGCTCGATGCCGAGCAGATTGCCGTAGGTCTCGAAGGCGAAGTCGTGCACCAGGCGGCTGAGAAACAGGAAGCCGAAATTGATGTCGTGATAGGACAGATAGTACCAGCCCCAGAAGAGGCCCATCGGAACCGCCCAGAAGATCAGAATGTAGCGCATCCGTTTTTCAGCTTTCCGACAGGTTCGTTTCGCGCCCCGACAGGCGGGCCATCATCGAGATATGGGCAGCATCGAGCGCAATCCTCTGCGCCAGCACGCTGGAACGGTCAGTTTCCCGCTCTTCGGACGCCTCCTCGCCCTCGAAGCGGAGAAGCAGATAGGTGCCGGCCAACCCGGCAAGCTGCATCGCCGCCTCCCCGTCCGGTCGGCCGGCGGCGATCGCGGCCGTCAGCATGATCACGGCCGCCGTTAGCGACAGGCGCCGCACGTCGCGGCGGCCTTCGCCGAAGCTCTCGCAGGCAGCCGCCCAGGCGAACAGCACCGACACCAGCGCAAAGGCGACGCACAAGGCGACCGCCGGCGCGTCCGGCCGGATCCCGTCCCCCGGCATGCCGCCGGAGCGGATCGCCGCGGCAGCGAAGACGACGGCCCAGTGGACCGACAGGCTTATGGCGAGAATCCGGCACATGCGGCCCTTTCCGAACAGATTCGGACAGTGGACCGGTCGTCTTTCAGCGGCAATGGAAACCATTTGTTAAGGTTAACGGCCGGTTTGCGTGAACAAGGTCGCCACCGCGCTTGACCGGAATGGAAGCGCCCGCGCCGAGAGCCGGCACGGGCATGAACCGAAGCGGCCTCAGCCGAGGTCCGGATAGAGCGTGTCGAGGATCATCCGCGCGTCGTGGCGTGCGTCGAGCATGCCGTAGGTCGTGCGCCATTGTCCCGCCAGACGGGTTTCCACGAACGCGTCTGCGATCCGTCCCGCGCCCAGCCGGCGCAGTTCGGCGGCCGCCGCCGAGATCGCGAGCTGCTCTGTAAGGATGCGCGCGGAGCCCTCGTCGGTGGCCGCGACCTGCATCGCCGCCTTGAGCACGCCGACCGTCCCCTGCCCGGCCGCGCCCAGGTCGCCCTCGATACCGGCCAGCACGTCCTCGAACAGATCGGGGGCGCGCTTGATGACGCGCAGCACGTCGAGCGCCATCACGTTTCCCGATCCTTCCCAGATCGCGTTGACGGGCGCCTCGCGATAGTAGCGCGCCAGCGGCGCCTCCTCGACATAGCCGTTGCCGCCCAGGCATTCCATCGCCTCGTAGAGCAGCGCCGGGGCTATCTTGCAGACCCAGTATTTGACCACCGGCGTCATCGCGCGGGCGAACGCCGCCTCGCCGCGATCGTTGGCCGCCTCGTCGAAGGAACGTGCGAGGCGGAAGGAGAGCGCGGTTGCGGCGGCGACGTCGAGCGCCATGTCGGCCAGCACGCGCTGCATCAGCGGCTGTTCGAACAACGGCGTTCCGAACACCAGGCGGTGGCGGGTATGATGCACGGCCTCCGCCATGCCGGCGCGCATGATGCCGGCATTGGCCACCGCGCAGTCGAGGCGCGTCAGCGTCACCATGTCCATGATGGTACGGACGCCGGCGCCCGGCTCGCCGACCAACTCGCCTATCGCGTCAACGAACTCGACCTCCGAGGAGGCGTTGGAGCGATTGCCGAGCTTGTCCTTCAGGCGCTGGAAATGGAAGCCGTTCGGCGTGCCGTCGCTGAGGATGCGCGGCACGAGGAAGCAGGAAAGCCCTTCGCGGGCCTGTGCAAGCACCAGGAACGCATCGGACATGGGCGCCGACATGAACCATTTGTGCCCGGTGATGCGATAAAAGCCGTTGCCGGCCCTTTCGGCCTTGGTGGTGTTGGCGCGCACGTCGGTGCCGCCCTGCTTCTCGGTCATGCCCATGCCGAGCGTCAGGCCGGCCTTCTCCACCGGAGGCTTCTGGTTTTGGTCGTATTTCCGGGTCGTCACCCGCGGCGCCCATTCGCGAAACAGCTTGGGGCTCGACATCAGAGCGGCAAGCGAGGCGCTCGTCATCGTTATCGGGCACAGATGCCCGCATTCCAGCTCCGACGTCAGGTAGAAACGCGAGGCACGGACCTGGTGGCGCCTACCGGTCTCCGTGTCGCCGTTCTCCCAGATCGAGGAATGCAACCCTATCGCGACCGAACGGCGCATCAGGGCGTGGTAGGCCGGATGGTATTCGACGAGATCGAGGCGGCGGCCCTGGCGGTCATGGGTGCGCAGCTTCGGGGTCTCGGTATTGGCGAGCCGCGCCAGGTCCTGCGCCTCGGCCGTGCGGACGAAGCGTCCGAGCTGGTCGAGGTCGCGGCGAACGGGTTCGGAAAACTTCTCCGCCAGTTGCACCAGAAGCGGGTCGCCGCGCCATGCATTCGTGCCCGTCATCGGCGGCGGCTGGTTTGTCACTTCATGTGTCACGTCGGGCGGAGCTCCCAAAAGATTGGTTCTTCAAGTCGGTCCCATGCTTGTTACATGCATTCCCGGTCATTTTGCGAGGAAATTCCCGGGGGAGAATCGCAGCGATCGCGATGAGTTCGCTTGCGGCGGCGGCAAGGCTTGCCTATAGCACGGCTTTGATATGACCGAGCGATCCGCACTTCCGCTTTTTCCCCATCGCCATCTTCTTGGCATCAAGGGGCTTTCTCCCGACGACGTCAATCTCCTTCTCGACCGTGCCGACGGCGCGGTGGCGATTTCACGCCAGGCCGAGAAGAAGACCAACGCCCTGCGCGGGCGAACCCAGATCAACCTCTTCTACGAGGCCTCGACGCGGACGCAGTCCTCGTTCGAGCTCGCCGGCAAGCGCCTCGGCGCGGACGTGATGAACATGTCGGTCGGCTCGTCCTCGGTGAAGAAGGGCGAGACGCTGATCGACACGGCGATGACGCTGAATGCGATGCGGCCCGACATCCTCATCATCCGCCATTCCTCGGCCGGAGCGGCCGCGCTGCTCGCGCAGAAGGTCGGCTGCTCGGTGGTCAATGCCGGCGACGGCGCCCATGAGCATCCGACGCAGGCCCTGCTCGACGCGCTCACCATCCGCCGCGCCAAGGGCAGTATCTCCGGATTGACGGTCGCGCTCTGCGGCGACGTGCTGCATTCGCGCGTCGCGCGCTCCAACATCATCCTGCTCAACCTGCTCGGGGCGCGCGTGCGCGTGATCGCGCCCTCCACGCTGCTGCCTTCCGGGATCGGGCAGATGAGCGTCGAGGTGTTCAATTCCATGGCCGAGGGACTGAAAGGCGCGGACGTCGTGATGATGCTGCGCCTGCAGCGCGAGCGCATGGCCGGCGCCTTCGTGCCCTCCGTCCGCGAATATTTCCGTTATTTCGGCCTCGACGCCGAGAAGCTCAAGGCCGCGAAGGACGACGCGCTCGTCATGCATCCAGGCCCGATGAACCGGGGCGTCGAGATCGCCTCGGAGATCGCCGACGGGCCGCAGAGCGTCATCCAGGAACAGGTGGAGATGGGCGTGGCCGTGCGCATGGCCGTGATGGAAGCGCTGCTCGATCCAAGGCACAATCGTGAGGGCGCGGCATGACAACTCTCGTCTTCGAGAACGCCCGCGTCATCGACCCGTCGCGCGGGATCGACGAGACCGGCACGGTGATCGTCGAAGGAAAGAAGATCGCCGAGGCCGGCGCCTCGGCCCGCAATCAGGGCCGGCCCGAGGGCGCGAAGGTGGTCGACTGCGCCGGCAAGGCTATCCTTCCCGGCCTCGTCGACGCGCGCGTCCATATCGGCGAACCCGGCGCTGAACATCGCGAGACGATCGCCTCCGCCAGCCTGGCAGCCGCCGCCGGCGGCGTCACCTCGCTCGTCATGATGCCCGACACCGACCCGGTGATCGACGACGTGGCGCTGGTGGAGTTCGTGCTGCGCACGGCGCGCGACACCGCCTGCGTCAACGTCCATCCCGCCGCCGCCATCACCAAGCATCTCGACGGCCGCGAGATGACCGAGTTCGGCCTGCTCCGGCAGGCGGGCGCCGTCGCCTTCACTGAGGGCCGGCACACGATCGCCAATTCGCTCGTCATGCGGCGGGCGCTGACCTATGCGCGCGATTTCGGCGCGGTCATCGACCACGAGACGCAGGACCCCGATCTCGCTTCGTCCGGCGTGATGAACGAAGGGCTTTACGCGAGCTGGCTCGGCCTGCCCGGCATTCCGCGCGAGGCGGAGGCCATTCCGCTCGAGCGCGACCTGATGCTCGCCCGGCTCACGCGCGGCGCCTACCATGCAGCCAAGATCTCGACGGAAATGTCGGCGCGCGCCGTCGCCCGTGCCAAGGCCGACGGCGCGAACGTCACCGCCGGCGCGTCGATCAACAGCCTGTCGCTCAACGAGAACGACGTCGGCGAATACCGCACCTTCTTCCGCCTGTCGCCGCCGCTGCGCGCGGAGGAGGATCGGCTGGCCATGATAGAGGCGCTCAGGGACGGCACGATCGACATTCTCGTTTCCTCCCACGATCCGCAGGACGTCGACACCAAGCGCCTACCCTTCGCCGACGCGGCCTCCGGCGCAATCGGACTCGAGACGCTGCTTGCCGCCGCCCTCAGGCTCCACCACAATGGCGACGTGCCGCTGCCGCGCATCGTGGAGGCGCTGTCGACCGCGCCGGCGAAGCGCTTCGGCCTGTCGGGAGGCACGCTGAGGTCCGGCGCCCCGGCCGACCTCATCCTCGTCGACCTCGAGGAGCCGTGGCTCGTGCGGGAGGAGGAAATCCGCTCGCGCTCGAAGAACACCTGCTTCGAAGGCGCGCGCCTGCAAGGCAGGGTCTTGCAAACGCTCGTTTCAGGACGCACAGTCTTCGAAGCGTCGGCTGCCTGACCCGCGCCACGCACTGGGGGAGCGTTCATAGATGATGCCTGTTCTTGCCGCGCTCGCGTTCGGCTACCTGCTGGGCTCCATTCCCTTCGGGCTTCTCATCACGCGTGCCGCCGGACTCGGCGACGTGCGCAAGATCGGCTCGGGCAATATCGGCGCCACCAACGTTCTGCGTACTGGCAACAGGAAGCTGGCCGCTCTGACGCTGCTGCTCGACGCGCTGAAGGGCGCGGCGGCCGTGCTGATCGCGGGCGTCTACGGCACCGAGCTTGGCATCGTGGCCGGCTTCGCCGCCTTCATTGGCCATCTCTTCCCGGCCTGGCTGGGCTTCAAGGGCGGCAAGGGCGTGGCGACCTATCTCGGCGTCGCCGCCGCGATGCTCTGGCAGGGCGCCCTCGTCTTCGCCGCCGCCTGGCTCGCCACCGCCTTCATCGGCCGCTATTCCTCGCTCGCCGCGCTCGTCGCCTGCATCGCGACGCCGCTCGCCGCCTATCTGCTCGGCTATGTCGACATATCCATCGTGCTGGCGGTGATGAGCATCATCGTCTTCGTCAAGCACCGGGCCAACATCTCCCGATTGCTCGCGGGAACGGAATCGAAGATCGGGTCGCGCGGATGAACGCCGCGCCGCCGGCGGGCATTCGCCTCACCGAGCGGCAGCGGCTCCACTGGCTTCGCCTGATTCGCACCGAGAATGTCGGGCCCGCGGCGTTTCGCGATCTCATAAACCGCTTCGGCTCCGCCGAGGCAGCGATAGCCGCGCTGCCGGAACTCGCCGCGCGCGGCGGCTCGCTGCGCTCCGTACGGATACCCTCGCTGGCGGAAGCAGAGACCGAACTTGAAACGGCTGGGCGGTCCGGCGCGCGTTTCGTTGCCGTCGGCGAACCCGATTATCCGCCGATGCTGCGGCAGATGGACACGCCGCCGCCCCTCGTCGCGATCAAGGGCAATGGAGCGGTCTTCCAGCTTCCGGCAATCTCGATCGTCGGCTCGCGCAACGCTTCGCTGGTGGGAATCAAGCTAGCGCGGTCGCTCGCCTCCGAGCTCGGGCGCGAGGGCTACGCGGTCGTTTCCGGCCTCGCGCGCGGCATCGATGCCGCCGCCCATACCGGTAGCATCGACACCGGCACGATCGCCGTCCTCGCCGGTGGACTCGACCGTCCCTATCCGCCCGAAAACGTCGCGCTTTGCGCCGAAATCGCCGAACGCGGTGCGATCGTCTCGGAAAAACCGTTCGGCTGGGAGCCACGCGCCCGTGATTTTCCGCGGCGCAACAGGCTGGTGGCGGCGCTCGGGCTCGGCCTGGTCGTGGTGGAGGCCGCGACACGCTCCGGATCGCTGATCAGTGCGCGCCTGGCCAACGAGATGGGACGCATCGTCTTTGCCGTCCCAGGCTCGCCGCTCGACCCGCGTTCGGCCGGCACCAACGGCCTCTTGAAGGAAGGCGCGACGATCGTCACGGAAGCCGCCGACATTCTCAACGTCATCGCACCGCTGGCGGGCGTCGAATACGCCGCGCCCCCGGCATTCGACGAGCCGTCCGACCTCTCGGCCACCCCGCCGCCCTCCGACGACGACCGCGGGCGGGTGATCGAGGCGCTCGGACCCTCGCCGGTAGCAGTCGATGAAATCATTCATCATACCGGCCTGCACCCGGCACAGGTCTTCCTGGTGCTACTGGAACTTGATCTTGCCGGCCGCCTCGAGCGTCACCCCGGCGGCATGGTTTCTCTCGTCTTCCCGGACACGTGAAGGACGATCGCCGCGGATGATGTCGCTCGCCTCGACGTATGACATCTCTATGAGATAGGCGAGCATGTCGCAGCGCTCGGCCTCGGCCATCGTTCGCAACTGGCCCAGCATCGACTGGATATAGTCGAGCGTGTCCGTACGCCGGCGATTCAGGTGTTGCCCCATCCAACTTCTCCCCTTTTTTGCGGCGCAGGCTCCCAAGGTCAGGGCATATTTGCCGCTGCCCGGAAATCAGCTTGACGCATCCTCGATTTTCCACAACTCAAGATAGAAGCGAAAGTTACGTCATTTATTTTAAATTGCAAACGTCCTTTTGCGGGATAGTGTTGCACTCCCCATGGTTGAAGCAGGTTTTCGTTCTTGGCCCTTGACCGGATTGCATTACGCGGCCATGTGACGGGCTGATTTTCGAAGATTTGCAGGAGCGTCGGATCCGCCGCGCGCTCAAAAGGATACCCACCGACAATGGACGTCGTCGTCGTCGAATCGCCAGCCAAGGCCAAGACAATCAACAAATATCTCGGCTCGAACTACAAGGTTCTGGCTTCCTTCGGTCACGTGCGCGACCTGCCGGCCAAGGACGGTTCGGTCAGGCCCGACGAGGACTTCGCCATGTCCTGGGAGGTCGACAGCCCCTCCTCCAAGCGTCTCTCCGACATCGCAAAGGCGGTCAAGGACGCCGACGGCCTGATCCTCGCAACCGACCCCGACCGCGAGGGCGAGGCCATTTCCTGGCACGTGCTGGAGGTGCTGCGGCAGAAGAAGGCGCTGAAGGACAAGCCGGTCAAGCGCGTGGTCTTCAACGCGATCACCAAGCAGTCGGTACTCGATGCGATGGCCAATCCGCGCGATATCGACGCGCCGCTCGTCGACGCCTATCTGGCGCGCCGCGCGCTTGACTATCTCGTCGGCTTCACGCTCTCGCCGGTGCTGTGGCGCAAGCTGCCCGGCGCGCGCTCGGCCGGGCGCGTCCAATCGGTGGCGCTGCGCCTCGTCTGCGACCGCGAATCGGAGATCGAACGCTTCGTTCGCGAAGACTACTGGCTGCTGTCGGCCCTTCTTGCGACGCCGCGCCTGGAGGAATTCGAGGCGCGCCTCACCGCCTTCGAAGGCAAGAAGCTCCAGAAGCTCGACATCAAGACCAAGGAGCAGGCCGGGGACATCAAGGCGATGCTGGAAGGCGCCGCCTTCCGCGCGCTCTCGGTCGAGGCCAAACCGACCAAACGCAATCCAGCGCCGCCGTTTACCACCTCGACGCTGCAGCAGGCCGCTTCCTCCCAGCTCGGCTTCTCGGCATCCCGCACCATGCAGGTCGCCCAGCGGCTCTACGAGGGCATCGACATCGGCGGCGAGACGACCGGCCTGATCACCTATATGCGTACCGACGGCGTGCAGATGGCACCGGAGGCGATTTCGGCCGCGCGCTCGGCGATCGGCCATGAATTTGGCGACCGCTACCTGCCGGAAAAGCCGCGTTACTATTCCACCAAGGCCAAGAACGCGCAGGAGGCTCACGAGGCGATCCGTCCGACGGATTTCCGACGCTTGCCGGCGCAGGTGCGCAAATATCTCGACACCGATCAGGCGCGCCTCTACGAGATTGTCTGGAAGCGCGCGATCGCGAGCCAGATGCAGCCGGCCGAGATCGAGCGCACCACGGTTGAGATCGAGGCCAGGAACGGCGGCCGCACCGCCGGCCTGCGCGCCGTCGGCTCGGTGATCCGCTTCGACGGTTTCCTCGCCGCCTATACCGAACAGAAGGAAGAGGACGCCGAAGACGAGGAAAGCCGTCGTCTGCCGGAAATCCGTTCCGGCGAGGAGCTGTCGCGCAAGTCGGTGACGGTGACGCAGCACACCACGGAACCACCGCCGCGCTACTCGGAAGCCTCGCTGATCAGGAAGATGGAAGAGCTCGGCATCGGGCGGCCCTCCACCTATGCCGCGACGCTGAAGACGCTCGAGGACCGCGACTATGTCACCATAGACAAGCGCCGGCTCGTGCCGCAGGCCAAGGGCCGGCTGGTCACGGCGTTCCTCGAAAGCTTCTTCGATCGCTATGTCGAGTATGATTTCACCGCGGCGCTCGAGGAGAAGCTGGACGAGATTTCCGACGGCAAGCTTTCCTGGAAGGACGTGCTGCGCGACTTCTGGAAGGATTTTTCCGGCCATGTCGACGGGATCAAGGAGTTGCGCGTCACCGACGTGCTCGACGCGCTGAACGAGGAACTCGCGCCGCTGGTCTTCCCGCCGCGCGAGGACGGCTCCGATCCGCGCATCTGCCCCAAATGCGGCAACGGCAAGCTCTCGCTAAAGCTCGGCAAGTTCGGTGCCTTCGTCGGCTGCTCCAACTATCCCGAATGCGGCTTCACGCGGCAGCTGGGCGAGGAGGTCAACGGCAATGGCGAGCCGGCGGCCGGCGTCAACGGCGACAAAATGCTGGGCAAGGATCCCTACACCAATGAGGAGATCTACCTGAAGAGCGGCCGTTTCGGCCCCTACGTGCAGCGTGGAGAAGGCAAGGACGCCAAGCGCTCCAGCCTCCCGAAGGGCTGGACCCCGGACACGATCGATCACGAAAAGGCGCTGGCGCTGCTGGCACTGCCGCGCGACGTCGGCAAGCATCCCGAAAGCGGCAAGATGATCTCGGCCGGCCTCGGCCGCTACGGGCCGTTCGTGCTGCATGACGGAACCTACGCCAATCTCGAATCGATCGAGGATGTCTTCTCGATCGGGTTGAACCGCGCCGTCACCGTGCTGGCGGAAAAGAAGTCGAAATTCGCCAACGGCAAGGGGCGCGCCGCACCGGCCGCGCTCAAGGAACTCGGCGAACATCCCGACGACGGCGGCAAGATCACGGTGCGCGACGGCCGCTACGGCCCCTATGTGAACTGGGGCAAGGTCAACGCCACCCTTCCCAAGGGCAAGGACCCGGCCGCGGTCACGGTCGAGGAAGCACTGGCGCTGATCGCCGAGAAAGCCGGCAAGGGCGGCGGCAAGAAAGCGCCGGCGAGGAAAGCAGCCGCAAAGAAGCCCGCGGCAAAGAAGACTGCGAAAAAAGAGGAATAGCGCGAATTGGCCAAACGTATCTTCGGGCGCAAGGCGGGCGGCGTATCGAAGCGCGGCACAGGCGCGTCCGGCGGCGAGGGCCGCGAGCATCGTCCGACGCGCGACGAAATCCTCAAATTCATAACCGAAAATCCTGACCAGGGCGGCAAGCGCGAGATCGCGCGCGCCTTCGGCCTCAAGGGCGAAGGCCGTGTCTGGCTGAAGGAAACCCTGCGGGAAATGCAGGACGAGGGCCTGCTGCAGAAACGCGCCAAGCGCATGGCACGGCCGGGCGCCCTGCCCCATGTCGTCGTGCTCGACGTCTTTTCCCGCGACGCGGACGGCCTGCTGCTCGCCCGCCCCGCCGAGCAGCATGACGACAACAGGTCGATTCCGACGGTTTCGATAAGGACGCCCCGCGCGGCGAAAGGGCCGGTGCCGGGCATCGGCGACCGGGTGCTCGCGAAGGTTTTCCCGACGGACGACGAGGCCGACCCGGCATACACCGCGCGCGTCATCAGGATATTCGACAAGCGCGAGGAGGCCGTGCTCGGCATCTTCCGGCGCATGCATGACGGCAGCTTCAGGATCGAACCCGTGGAGCGCCGGCAGCCCGAGCTGATCGTCGATCCGGAATTCCAGAACGGCGCCGAGAACGGCGACCTGGTGGAGGTCGAGCCCGTCAAGTCCGGCCGCTACGGTCTGCCGAAGGCCAAGGTGCTCACCGTCCTCGGTTCGATGACCAGCGAGAAGGCGATCTCGATGATCGCCATCCACGCGCACGAGATACCCCATATCTTCCCGTCGGACGTGATCGAGGAAGCGGAAGCCGCGAAGCATGCGGCGCTGAAGGGCCGCGAGGACTGGCGCGGCCTGCCGCTCGTCACCATCGACCCGGCCGATGCCAAGGATCACGACGACGCGGTCCATGCCGAGCCCGACACGGACGAGAAGAACCCCGGCGGCTTCATCGTCACCGTCGCGATCGCCGACGTTGCGGCCTATGTGCGTTTCGGCGCCGCGCTCGACCGCGAGGCGCTAAGGCGCGGCAACTCCGTCTATTTCCCCGACCGCGTCGTCCCCATGCTCCCGGAACGCATCTCGAACGATCTGTGCTCGCTGCGCGAGGGCGAGGACCGTCCGGCGCTCGCCGTGCGCATGACTTTCGCCGCCGACGGCCGCAAGGTCCGCCACTCGTTCCACCGCATCATGATGCGTTCCGCGGCGAAGCTCGCCTATTCCCAGGCGCAGGCGGCGATCGACGGCAATGCGGACGAGAAGACAGGGCCGCTGCTCGACCCCATTCTCAGGCCGCTGTGGAACGCCTACAAGGTGCTCAAGCGCGGTCGCGACGAACGACAGCCGCTCGAACTCGATCTGCCGGAACGCAAGATCATCCTCAAGCAGGACGGCACCGTCGATCGCGTGATCGTGCCCGACCGGCTCGACGCTCACAAGCTGATCGAGGAGTTCATGATCCAGGCGAACGTCGCAGCCGCCGAGACACTCGAGGCGAAGCGGCAGCCGCTGGTCTACCGCATCCATGACGCGCCCTCGCTCGCCAAACAGGAATCGCTGCGCGAGTTCCTGCATACTTTGGGCATCTCGCTCGCGCGCGGAGCACAGATGCGGCCGGCCCAGTTCAACGGCATATTGTCGCGGGTGGAGGGTGCCGAGCATGAGGCGCTCGTCAACGAGGTGGTGCTGCGCTCGCAGAGCCAAGCCGTCTATTCGCCCGACAATATCGGCCATTTCGGCCTGAATCTGAGACGCTACGCGCACTTCACCTCGCCCATCCGCCGCTATGCCGATCTGATCGTCCATCGCAGCCTGATCGGCTCGCTGGGCCTTGGAAACGAAGGGCTGACGCGTGACGAGGAAGCGCGGCTTGAGGAAATTTCCGCGCTGATCTCGACCGCCGAACGCCGCGCCATGGCCGCCGAGCGCGAGACCGTGGACAGGCTGATCGCGACCCATCTCGCAACCCGCGTCGACGAGAGTTTCCAGGGACGCGTCTCCGGCGTCACCAAGGCAGGCCTGTTCGTGCAGCTGCCACAATATGGCGCGGACGGCTTCATACCCGTGTCATCGCTCGGCGACGACTATTATATATTCGACGAAGCCGCGCGCGCGCTTTTCGGCGAGCGGACGGGCAAAGGGTACCAGCTCGCCGATCAGGTCGAGGTTCGGCTGATCGAGGTCGCGCCGATGGCCGGCGCGATGCGGTTCGAGATGTTGAGCGAGCCGAAGCCGCTGCCCGGATCGAAGCAGTCCTTTCACAAGTCGAAGGGACGGCGGGCTCAACCGCGCAGACCCGGCAAGTCCGGACGCGCAAGGAGACGATAATGGAAGAACAGGTTTTCGGCCCGGCCGCCGGCTCGCCCGCCGAGCGCCCGCTGATGCAGTCGATGTGGCGGGGTTTTCTCGGCCGCTGCCCGCATTGCGGCGAAGGCAGGCTTTTCTCCTCCTTTCTCAAGGTGAGCAATGCCTGCGACAGCTGCGGCGAGGAATATCATCACCACCGCGCCGACGACCTGCCGGCCTATCTCGTCATCTTCATAGTCGGCCACATCGTCGTGGGCGCCTTCATGGGCGTCGAGACGATGGTGTCGCTGTCGACATGGCAGCATCTGGCGATCTGGGTACCGCTGACGCTGGTCGGCACGCTCGCGCTGCTGCAGCCCGTGAAGGGCGCGGTCGTCGGCCTGCAATGGGCTCTTAGAATGCATGGCTTCAGCGGCGAAGAGGACGCGCTGGAAACCCATCCCGAGGTTTGATCCAGCATGTTCGGAGCCAGCCAAGCAATTTCGGCGTGCAAGGAGGACACGGCATGGAAGGCATGACACGCGCTGAAATCGACCAGGCGGAAAGCAAGGATTTCGCCATCGGGAGCGGGCCGAAGCGGCCACGCGATGCCGCGACCCTGATCCTGCTGGACCGCGCCGGCGGGCGTTTCAAGGTGCTGATGGGCCGCCGCCACATGAGGCACGCCTTCATGCCGGGCAAGTTCGTCTTTCCGGGCGGACGCACCGACCCCGCCGACAGCCGCATCCAGGTGGTCTCGGGCCTGCATCCGGAAGAGGAGCGCAAGCTGGCCGGCACCGGCTCGCGCGCGAGCACGACACGCGCCCGCGCGATCGCGCTTTCCGCCGTCCGCGAAACCTATGAGGAAGCCGGCCTGCTCATCGGCAGGAAGGGGGAGTTCCAGACGACGAAAGCGGACTGGCAGGGCTTTTCCGACCACGGCGTCCAGCCGTCGCTGGAGGCGCTGCGCTTCGTTGCGCGCGCGATCACGCCGCCTGGACGCGTGCGCCGCTTCGACACGCGCTTTCTCGCCGCCTGGAGGGAGGACGTGGCGGTTGCGCTCGCCGAGGGCGGGCCCACCAACGAGTTGGAGGAACTCGTCTGGCTGCCGATCGACGAGGCGAAACTCGCCGACATCCCATCCATCACGCGGACCGTCCTGGGCGACATCGAGGCTCGTCTGAAAGACGATCCCAGCCTGCGGCCGGGCGGTCCCGTTCCCTTCTATCGCCTCCGCCACAACCGCTTTCGGCGCGATATCCTCTAGGACTTCCCCAAGCATGGAAAGCATTGTGTCCGACGAAGAGCGCGCCTGCGCGGAAATGCGCTGGCTGTCGATCGCGGCGGCAATCGCATCGATAAGCGTCGTCGGCATCGCGATCGGGCTCGGGGTGCCGCTCTTGAGCGTGATTCTCGAAACGCGCGGCTATTCCGCCACGACGATCGGCGCCAACACGGCGGTCGCCGGCATCGCCTCGATCGTGGCGGCGCCCTTCGCGATTCCGCTCGCCGCGCGTTTCGGCGTGGTCTGGACCATGCTGGCAATGATCGTCGCCGGCGGCATCGCCTTCGTCGGCTTCTACGCCGCACCCGCCTTCTGGATGTGGTTTCCGTTGCGCGCGATCCTGCATTTCGCGCTCACGGTGCTGTTCATCCTGTCCGAGTTCTGGATTTCGAGCTCCGCCCCGCCGCATCGCCGCGGCCTCGTGCTCGGCCTCTATGCAACCGTGCTGTCGCTCGGCTTCGCCTTCGGGCCTTGGCTCTTCGCGCAGGTGGGCAGCAGCGGCTTCCTGCCCTTCGGCATTGCCTTTGCGCTCGTGATGCTGGCCGCGGTGCCTGTCCTGGCAGCCTACAGGGAAAGCCCGAGCATTCGGAGCAAGGGAGAAAGCAATACCGGCCTCGCCCGCTATATCTTCCTGGTGCCGATGGCGACGGCGGCGGTGCTGGTCTTCGGCGCGGTGGAGACGGGCGGCTTCGCCCTCTTCCCCGTCTACGGGGCGCGCATCGGCTACAGCGAGGCCGACGCCGCGCTGCTCCTGACCGCGGTCGGGCTCGGCAACGTGCTCCTGCAAATACCGCTTGGTCTTCTCAGCGACAGGATGCCCGACCGCCGCTATCTGCTGGCGGTGTGCGCCGCGGTGGGTCTCGCCGGCATGATCGCCCTCCCCTTCACCGCCGGCCACTGGCCGTTGAGCGCGGCCATACTCTTCGCCTGGGGCGGCGTCGTGGCCGGGCTCTACACGATCGGGCTCGCGCATCTCGGCTCCCGCCTTTCCGGCCGCGACCTCGCCTCCGCCAATGCCGCCTTCGTCTTCTGCTACGGCGTCGGCATGCTGCTCGGTCCGCAGTTCATCGGCATTGGCATGGACCTCTTCGGTCCGGACGGGTTCGCCTGGTCGATCTGCCTGTTCTTCGGCTCCTATCTCGTTCTGGCGGTCTTTCGGCTATCGAGTTCGGGACGGGCTTGACTTTCGGCGCATGTTCTTTATGTGTCGCGCCAAGTTTTCCGCATTCGGGCCTGGTTCCCGTTCTCCTGCGGCAACCGGTTTTTCAAATAGCGGACGAAACAAATGGCCAAGGCTACGACCATCAAGATCAAGCTTCTGTCGACTGCCGACACCGGTTTCTTCTACGTCACGAGCAAAAACAGCCGCACGATGACCGAGAAGATGACGAAGCGCAAATATGACCCGATTGCGAAGAAGCACGTCGAGTTCAAGGAAACCAAGATCAAGTAGGATCTGGTTCCGAGACGTTCAGAACGCCGCCTTCGGGCGGCGTTTTTCGTTTCCACGGACTATGGCGGGATTTTGGGAGATAAGGGGGTCGGCCGGCTTTCTGGCAGCGGTACGAGGAGGCCACTATGCGCCAGGGCCGGCCGACCGACCCCACGGACCCAGGAGATGCGGCGGACCTGAGCATCATGGGGTGTCGATTGGACAGGTCGAACCGGATTACCCTCGTCATCGACCTATCGCCGCTGTGGACATTACCCGGCGGCGATCGAAAATCAACTATTTCTTAACCATCGAACCGAATCGCTGGCAATAGGGTAAATTTTGGCCGCGGCGGGATGCTGGCGGGCCTTTCGTTGGCCATGACGAGCGCCTCATGCCCGTTCAGGCGGCGTTGGCCACGACCCTGTTGCGGCCGCCGTTCTTCGCCTCGTAGAGCGCGACGTCGGCCCGCTTCATCAAATCCGCCACGGTGTCGCCGGCCAGCTTCAGCCCGGCCACGCCGACGCTGATCGTCACCTCTATCGCCTCGCCGTCCTTGCCGATCGGAAACGGCGTCGCGGCGATCTGGGCGCGTATGCGCTCGGCAACCTTTTCCGCCACCGAAGCCTCGGTTTCCGGCATAACGACGACGAACTCCTCCCCGCCCAGGCGGCAGGCGAGATCGATGCCGCGCACGTTCTTCCTGAGCCGCGAGGCGAATTCGCGCAGCACGTCGTCGCCGGCGTCGTGGCCCCACGTGTCGTTGACCGACTTGAAGCGGTCGATGTCGGTGATCATCAGCGAAAGCGGGCGTCGACGGCTGGAGGCGCGCTCGAACAAGGTCGCCAGATGGCTGTCGAGATAGCGCCGGTTGTGCAGCCCGGTCAGCCCGTCCGTCACCGCCATCTCTATCGTCTGCGCGACACTCGCGCGCAGATGGTCGTTGTAGCGCTTGCGCCGCACCTGGGTGCGCAATCGGGCGATCAGCTCCTGCCGGTCGATCGGGCGCGTCAGATAATCGTTGACGCCGAGCTCCAGCCCGCGCACCAGCCGCCCCTCCTCTCCCTCGCCGGCGAGCAGCACGATGGGAATGAAACGGGTGCGGTCGAAGGTACGCAACTGCGAGCAGAGGCGCAGCGGATCGTAGTCGGCGAAGCCGGTCGAGATGAGGACGCACTCATAGCCGCCCTCGACCGCCTGGAAAAAGGCGGCATTCGCGTCCTCCGCGACATCGAGCGCGCAAACGCCGCGCAGCAGGCGCGCGATGCGTTCGGCCGAACTTTTCCGCTCGTCGACGAGCAAAACCTTCGCCGGCTGATCGTCGGCCGCGTTGCGCCGGCTGAGAAGCTCCTCGAGGCCGATATTGCGCGTGGTGGAGGCGCGCAGCCGCAATTCGTCGGTGAGCGACTTCAGGCGCACCAGGCTCCTCACCCGCGTCATGAGCTGCAGGTCGTTGACCGGTTTGGTCAGAAAATCGTCGGCGCCGGCCTCCAGCCCGCGCACGCGGTCGGCGCCCTGGTCGAGCGCCGTCACCATCACCACGGGAATATGCGACGTGGCCGGGTCGGCCTTCAGGCGCCGGCAGACCTCGAACCCGTCCATGCCCGGCATCATCACGTCGAGCAGGACCACGTCGATCTTGCCGTTCTCGCAGGCTTCCAGCGCATCCTCGCCGCTCGTCGCCGTGACGACCTCGAAATATTCGGCGAGCAGCCGGACCTCGAGGAGCTTCACATTCGCCGGAATGTCGTCGACGACGAGGATGCGGGCGGTCATGGCGTCGTTCGGCCCCGCAACGGGCGACATGGCGTCGTCATGCGTCACCCAGATAGGATTTGATGGTTTCGATGAACTTCGACACCGAGATCGGCTTGGAGATATAGGCCTCGCAGCCGCCCTGGCGAATGCGCTCCTCGTCCCCCTTCATGGCGAAGGCTGTGACGGCGATGACGGGAATGGGATGAAGCTCGTCATCCTCCTTCAGCCATTTCGTCACTTCCAGGCCCGAAACCTCCGGCAACTGTATGTCCATCAGGATGAGGTCCGGCTTGTGCGCGCGGGCCAGATCCAGCGCCTCCAGGCCATTGCGCGTGCGAACGGTCTCGTAGCCGCTGGCCTCGATGAGGTCGCGAAAGAGCTTCATGTTGAGCTCGTTGTCCTCGACGATCATCACCTTCTTGGGCATCGCCATCCTGTCTTTCCAAGCACGGTCCGCGACCTCGCCCGCCGAAGCCTTGGCGAACCAGCCGCGAATCCTTTTCTCCACCGTAACCCAATATGATTGACGAAACACAAATCGCCCACCCTTCAATTCTACTTCACGCCTTGCCGAAAGGCGCCGGGACGGCTAGTCCATCCCCTGCCGGCGTCGGCCGATACGTCGGCGACCCGCGTCGAAAGACGAAAGACGAATGAACATGCAGGGCGGAATGAACAGGGAGACGGCGGAAGGGCTCGCAATCCAGGCGCTGGCCTTCGTCGCCTCCGATCCCCAGCTTCTCCCGCGCTTCCTCGCCATTTCCGGCATCGAGGCGGCCGATATCCGCAACGCCGCGCGCGAGCCCGGCTTCCTGGCCGGCGTCCTGCAGTTCATCCTCGCGCACGAGCCGACGCTGATGAGCTTCGCCGAGGCGGCGGGCATCGAGCCGGCGCTCGTCGGCAAGGCCCTGCGCGCCCTGCCCCACGGCAACGATGACTATGAAAGGTCGACATGAGCGACGATCCCGAAACGCTGCGCCAGATCGAGGAACTGTCGCACGACGACAGGCCGCTCCTCGTGCTCGATGTCGACGACGTGGTGCTGGAATTCATCGGTCCTTTCCCGCGCTTCCTCCAATCGCAGGGCTTCGAGCTGCGGCTCGAAACCTTCCGCATCCACGGCAGCGTCTTCGACGTGGCGACCGGCAAGGCCGTCGAGCGGGAGCAGGTTTCCGCGCTCATCGACGCCTTCTTCCTCGGCCAGAGCGAATGGCAGACGCTCACCGAGGGCGCCGCGGAGGCCATGGCCGGGATCGCCAGGCGGGCCGAGATCGTCATGCTGACGGCGATGCCCCACCGCCATCGCGACACACGCCGCGCGCATCTCGAGAGCCTCGGCCTCACCTATCCGCTGCTGACCACGGAGATGGCCAAGGGACCGGCGATCAAGCGTCTGCGCGGCGAAATCGACCGGCCGGTCGCCTTCGTCGACGACCTGCCGCGCAACCTCGTCTCGGCGCAGGAATCGGTTCCCGATTCGCATCTCTTCCACCTGATGGCCGACAACACGCTGCGCGACCTGCTTCCGCCCCCGCCCGAGGGCGTGACGGTTGTCGAGAATTGGCGCGAGGCAACGCCGAAGATCGAGGCTGCGCTGGGAATTTAGCAAGCGTTCCCTCTGCTTATCCCGGGTTTCTCCATCATCCTCTCAGTTGAAGCCGCATCAGCGGCCGCCCCGCCTTTCTCCTTGCAACGGCTTCGAAACCGGCCTTCTCGAAGACGCGCGTGGACCCGACGAAAAGACCGATCGAACGCGAATCCTTCGACTGATCCATGGGGCACGCCTCGAGCAGCCGCGCACCGTTCCCGCGCGCGAACTCCACGCCCGCGGAGACGAGCCTGTGGGTCAACCCCCTGCCGCGCGCATTGGCGCGAATGAAAAAGCACGAGATCGCCCACACGGCCGGATCGCCCGCCTCACCGGGCATCAGCGGCGCCGACACCCTGCCGGAATTATTCCACTCCGGCACGTCGGCGCGCGGCCCGATCTGCATCCAGCCGACCGGGCGCTCGCCCTCGAAGGCCAGGATGCCCGGCGGCGGCCCGGCCTCGATGCGTTCGCGGATGAAATCCTTGTTGCGCTGCCGGTCGTTCTCGCGCCGCATGGCGGGCGGAAGCCGAAAATGCGTGCACCAGCAACCGTAGCAGGCACCCTGCTTGCCGAACAATTCCTCGAATTGCGGCCACAGTTCAGGCATTAGTGGCCGAAAGCTCGGCATTTCCTCGGCTGCATTCATGCTCTTCCTCCACGACCGGGTCCCGCACCGCTTCCTTGCGGCGCGTGCCAGCATGAACTATCATTCGATTTGTTCCCGATACGTTCGCACCGATGCCGCCGCCTGTCAACGATCCGACCCATGGTTTCTGCCGCGATTGCCTGGGCCTGCAGCCGGGGCGCAGCATGCGTTGCACGAGCTGCGGCAGCCCGCGAATCGTCCGTCATGACGAGCTCTACGCGCTCGACATCGCCCATATCGATTGCGACGCCTTCTATGCCGCGGTGGAAAAGCGCGACCGGCCCGAGCTGCGCGAGCGGCCGGTCATCATCGGCGGCGGCAAGCGCGGCGTCGTCTCCACCGCCTGCTACATCGCCCGCATCAACGGGGTGCGCTCGGCGATGCCGATGTTCAAGGCGCTGGAAGCCTGCCCCGATGCGGTGGTGATCAAGCCGGACATGGAGAAATACGTGAAGGTCGGCCGCGAGGTGCGCGCCATGATGCAGGCGCTGACGCCTCTGGTCGAGCCGATCTCGATCGACGAGGCCTTCCTCGACCTCTCCGGCACCCAGCGCCTGCACGGCCGCCCGCCGGCGCTAGTGCTGGCGGATTTCGCCCGCGCGGTCGAGCGTGAGATCGGCATCACCGTGTCGGTCGGCCTCTCCTATTGCAAGTTCCTGGCAAAGGTCGCCTCCGACTTCCGCAAGCCGCGCGGCTTTTCGGTGATCGGCGAGGCGGAAGCTCTCTCCTTCCTCGCGGCCCAGCCGGTGACGATGATCTGGGGCGTCGGCAAGGCGTTCGCCGCGACGCTCGAGGCCGACGGCATCCGCATGATCGGCCAGTTGCAGCGCATGGAGCGCGGCGAGCTGATGCGCCGCTACGGCACGATGGGCGACCGGCTCTACCGGCTGTCGCGCGGCGAGGACGTGCGCCGGGTGTCGCCGGAGCACGAGGCGAAGAGCGTTTCCGCCGAAACCACCTTCGACACCGACCTCGCCACGCTGGACGATCTCGTGCCGGTTCTGCGCGCGCTTTCGGAAAAAGTGTCCGCGCGGCTGAAGAAAGCCGGGATCGCCGGGCGCACGGTCGTGCTCAAGCTGAAGACGCAGGATTTCAAGATCCGCACCCGCAACCGCCAGCTCGCCGACGCGACCCGCCTCGCCGACCGGATTTTCTCGACCGGGCTCGATCTCCTCCGCAAGGAGGCGAACGGCACGAAATACCGCCTGCTCGGCATCGGCGTCAGCGACCTGTCGGACGAGGGCAAGGCCGATCCGCCCGACCTCGTCGACATCAAGGCCCGCAAGCGAGCCCTCGCCGAAGGCGCGGTCGATGCGCTGCGCGAGAAATTCGGCGGCAAGGCGATCGAGACCGGCTACACTTTCGGCAAGGGCAGCCGCGGCAGGCCGCCACGCGAGGCGGAAGAGGCAGAATAGCCTATCAGATGTAAATTTCCACGCTCAGTGGGGCCTGTCGTGACGATAGAAGGCAAATGAAGTGTCGCCCAGTTTCCTTGTGCCCTCGCTGATCATGCCAAGTTTTACCAACACCGCACGCGAGGCAACGTTATCCTCCGCGGCGAAGGCGATCACATGATCAACGCTGCTTGCCGCGTAAATCCATTCGACAAGGGCAAGATCGGCTTCGCTTGCGTATCCCCTGCCCCACACCGCCCTCTTGAAGCTGAAACCCAGCTCCGATTCACCCGTATCCTCAAACCGACCAAAACCGGCGCGACCCACGAAATCACCGTCAAGATCGAAGACAGCGAACTTTGACCAGCCATACCGGCTGTAGTCTCGGCGATAGAGATCGAGCTTGTCGCGCAGGACGGCTTCATCCCAAACCTCGTTCTCGAAAGTCAGGAAACGCTGAACGAGCGGATCGCCATGTAAAGACACCAAAAGCCGGAGATCGCCCTGGCGGAAGGGGCATAAGCGCAGCCGCGAAGTTGAGATCACCGGCGTCCGCTTCACTAGCCCCTCACACCAGTTCCACCTCGACAACACCCGGCACCGCGCGCATCGCCGAGGCGACCTGCGGCGAGATGCGATAGCGGTCGGGCAGCTCGATTTCGATCTCGCCCTGCCCCGCCTCCTTGATGACGACGAAGCTCACCTGTCCCTCCCCCCTCTGGCCGAGCTGGCCGGCGAGCATGGAGACCGGGCCGGAATCGCGCAGATAGACGCGCAGCGCCTTCTGGATGCGGCTTGCCTCGTCCTCCAGTGACTGCATGGTCTGGACACGCAGATTGACGCCTTCCGGCCGGTCCTCGGCGGCGACGGTGATCACCACCGACTTGCCCGGCTCGATCAGGTCGCGATACTGCGCCAGCCCTTCGGAGAAGAGCACCGCCTCATATTGGCCGGTCGCGTCGGAAAGCTGGACGACGCACATCTTGTTGCCGGTGCGTGTCTTGCGCTCCTGCTTGGCGGTGATGGTGCCGGCGAGGCGCCCGGCGGTCGCGCCGCGCTTGACGGCGAGCTGGAAGTCGGCCCAGCCCTGCGCGCGCATCTTTTCCAGCATCTGCTTGTATTCGTCGAGCGGATGAGCGGACAGGTAGAAACCCACGGCATTGAACTCGCGGTGCAGCCTTTCGGCCGGCAGCCACGGCTCGGCCGCCGGCAGGCGCAACTGCTCGGGCTGCGCGCCGAAGGCGGCGCCGAAAATGTCGGTCTGGCCGGAGACGGCGTTCTCCTGCGCGCGCGCGGCCATACCCATCATGCGCTCCAGTCCGGCCATGAGGGCTGCGCGGTCATGGCCGAAGCAGTCGAACGCGCCAGCCGCGATCAGGCTTTCGAAGACACGTTTTCCCACGATGCGCGGATCGATGCGCTCGCAGAAATCCTCAAGGCTCGCGAACGGTTTTTCCTCGCGCCTGGCGACGATGTGGTCGACGGCGGCCTCGCCCACGCCCTTGATGGCGGCGAGCGAGTAGAAGATCCGGTTTTCGCCGACCTCGAAAGGCAGATAGGAGGTCGTCACCGACGGCGGCACGACCTCGATACCGAGACGAATCGCATCCTGGCGGAAATCGGCGAGCTTGTCGGTGTTGTTCATGTCGAGCGTCATCGACGCAGCGAGGAACTCGACCGGATAATGCGCCTTCAGATAGGCGGTCTGGTAGGAAACGATGGCGTAGGCGGCGGCGTGCGATTTGTTGAAGCCGTAGTCGGCGAACTTCGCCAGCAGGTCGAAGATGAAGTCGGCCTGCGGCTTGGAAACACCACGCTCCACCGCGCCCTCGACGAAGCGGACACGCTGCTTGTCCATCTCGGCGCGGATCTTCTTGCCCATGGCGCGGCGCAGAAGGTCGGCTTCGCCGAGCGAATAGCCGGCAAGCTCCTGCGCGATCTGCATCACCTGTTCCTGGTAGACGATGACGCCCTGCGTCTCCTGCACCAGATGGTCGATCTTGGGGTGGATCGACGCGATCTCTTCTTCCTTGTGCTTGCGCGCATTGTAGGTGGGGATGTTCTCCATCGGGCCCGGCCGGTAGAGCGCCACCAGCGCGATGATGTCCTCGATGCGGTCGGGCCGCATGCCGATGAGGGCCTTGCGCATGCCCGCGGATTCCACCTGAAACACGCCGACCACCTCGCCGCGCGACAGCATGGCGTAGGTTTCCGCGTCGTCGAGCGGGATCTTCGACAGGTCGATCTGGACGCCGCGGCGGCGGATCAGCTTCACCGCCGTCTCAAGCACGGTCAGCGTCTTCAGGCCGAGGAAGTCGAACTTCACCAGCCCCGCCTGCTCCACCCATTTCATGTTGAACTGGGTCACCGGCATGTCGGAGCGCGGATCGCGGTACATCGGCACCAGTTCGGACAACGGACGGTCGCCGATGACGATGCCGGCGGCGTGCGTCGAGGCGTGCCGGTAGAGACCCTCGAGCTTCTGCGCCGTGTCGAGCAGCGTCTGGACGATCGGTTCCTTCTCGACCTCCTCGGCAAAGCGCGGCTCGCCCTCGATCGCGTCCTTCAGCTTGACGGGATTGGCCGGATTGGCCGGCACCATCTTGCAGAGCCGGTCGACCTGTCCGTAGGGCATCTGCAGTACGCGGCCGACGTCGCGCAGCACCGCGCGCGCCTGCAGCGTTCCGAAGGTGATAATCTGGCCGACCTGGTCGCGACCATACTTCTCCTGGACGTAGCGGATGACCTCCTCGCGGCGGTCCTGGCAGAAGTCGATGTCGAAGTCGGGCATCGAAACGCGGTCGGGGTTGAGGAAGCGCTCGAACAGCAGCGAGAAGCGCAGCGGGTCGACATCGGTGATGGTGAGCGCGTAGGCGACCAGCGAGCCCGCGCCCGAGCCGCGCCCGGGGCCGACGGGTATGTCGTGCGCCTTCGCCCATTTGATGAAGTCGGCAACTATGAGGAAGTAGCCCGGAAACTTCATCCGGGTGATGATCGAAATCTCGAACTCCAGCCGCTCGCGATACTGCTCGACCGTATAGCCCTCGGTCGGGCCGTGCGTGGCAAGGCGCGCCTCGAGCCCGTCTCGGGCCTGGCGCGCAAGCTCGTCGGCTTCGGCCTGAAGCGCGGCCTCGGCATCGGTCGCATCGCCGCCGGTGAAACGCGGCAGGATCGGAGCGCGCGTCCTCGGGTAGTAGGAGCAGCGCTTGGCGATCTCGATCGTGGAATCGATCGCCTCCGGCAGGTCGGCGAAAAGCGTCACCATGTCCTGCTGCGATTTCAGATGATGGTCGGACGTCAGCCGGCGGCGGTCGTCCACCGCGACGACCGACCCTTCCGCGATCGCGAGCAGCGCGTCATGCGCCTCGTAGTCGTCGTCCACGGGAAAATAGGCGTCATTGGTGGCCACCAGCGGCAGGTCGTGCTTGTAGGCGAGCTCCACCATCGCGATCTCCAGGCCGCGATCGTGGCCGCGGTGACGCTGGAGCTCGACATAGAGCCTGTCGCCGAAGCAACCCGAGAGATAGGCGAGACGCGCTTCCGCCGCCGCTGCCTGATCGGCCTTGAGCGGCTGACCGATCGCGCCCTTGGGGCCGCCGGTCAGGCAGATGATGCCCTCGGCGCTGTCCGCCAGCCATTCGGCCAGAATATGCGGCGGTTCGCCGGCCGGAAGGTCGAGATAGGCCCGGCTGACGAGCCGCACGAGATTGGCATAGCCGGTCTCGTTTGCGGCGATCAGCACCAGCGGCGCGAGTGCGGGACCGTGGCGGCGCGAGGCGTTGCGATGCGCTTCGGCGGCGGCATCGGCGAAAGCGACGTCGAGTTGACAGCCGATGATCGGCTGCACGCCGTCCTTGATCGCCTTCTGAGCGAATTCGAGCGCGCCGAACAGATTGTTGGTATCGGTGATGGCGATGGCGGGCGCGCCGTCCTTCACCGCGTGGCCGACGATCTTGCCGATCGGCAGCGCTCCTTCCAGCAGCGAATAGGCCGAATGCACACGAAGGTGGATGAAATTTCGCGTCTCGACGGCCTCGGGGGCGCCTGCCCCGCGAGCTTCGCGAAGAATGGGATCGCGCGTGCGTATTTCGCCTGCCATGGGTCTTTGCCGCCGTCTCAGAAGGAATCGCATTTATTGTTCGGCATTGGCGAAGACAAGTCCACCCGCCACCGCGCGGCACTCCTTCCTGTCCCCCGAATCGACTATGTCGGCGCACCCGCGTTCATGCGTCCTTCCGCCTCTTCGCCGAAGCTTGATCGCGGGCACAAAAACTGAAACGCTGCGTGCAATCTTCAGGGAGAAAACGCATGAAAACACGTGCCGCCGTAGCCGTCGCCGCAGGAAAGCCGCTCGAGATCATGGAAGTCGACCTCGAAGGTCCGCGCGAGGGCGAGGTACTGATCGAGGTCAAGGCGACCGGCATCTGCCACACCGACGAGTTCACGCTTTCGGGTGCCGACCCGGAAGGCATCTTTCCCGCCATCCTCGGTCATGAGGGCGCGGGCGTGGTCGTCGATGTCGGGCCCGGCGTGACCAGCCTGAAGAAGGGCGACCACGTCATCCCGCTCTATACGCCCGAATGCCGCCAGTGCCCCTCCTGCCTGTCGCGCAAGACCAACCTGTGCACAGCGATCCGCGCCACGCAGGGCCAGGGCCTGATGCCCGACGGCACTTCGCGCTTCTCGATCGGCAAGGACAAGATCTTCCACTATATGGGCTGCTCGACCTTCGCGAACCACACCGTGCTGCCCGAGATCGCCGTCGCCAAGGTCAATCCGGACGCGCCTTTCGACAAGATCTGCTACATCGGCTGCGGCGTAACGACGGGCATCGGCGCCGTCATCAACACGGCCAAGGTGGAGATCGGCGCGACGGCCGCCGTCTTCGGCCTCGGCGGCATCGGTCTCAACGTCATCCAGGGCCTCAGGCTCGCCGGAGCCGACATGATCATCGGCGTGGATCTCAACAACGACAAGAAGGAATGGGGCGAGCGCTTCGGCATGACCCATTTCGTCAATCCGACCGAGATCGACGGCGACATCGTTTCCCATATCGTCAACATGACCAAGCGCGGCGCCGACCTGATCGGCGGAGCCGACTACACGTTCGACTGCACGGGCAACGTCAAGGTCATGCGCCAGGCCCTCGAATGCGCTCATCGCGGCTGGGGCGAATCGATCGTCATCGGCGTTGCCGGCGCCGGCCAGGAAATCGCCACCCGACCGTTCCAGCTCGTCACCGGCCGCGTCTGGAAGGGCACCGCCTTCGGCGGCGCACGCGGCCGCACCGACGTTCCGAGGATCGTCGACTGGTACATGGAGGGCAAGATCGAGATCGACCCGATGATCACGCACACTCTTTCGCTCGACGAGATCAACAAGGGCTTCGACCTCATGCATGCCGGCGAGAGCATCCGAAGCGTGGTGGTATATTGACGGCAGACGAAAACCCGGGCGGCGCGCCGGCGATCTACGTCGATGCCGACGCCTGCCCGGTCAAGGAGGAGGTCGTCAAGGTGGCCGAGCGGCACGGCCTGATCGTGACCTTCGTCGCCAATGGCGGCCTGCGGCCCTCGCGCGACCCGATGATCCGCAATGTCGTCGTGGCGAAGGGCGCGGACGCCGCCGACGACTGGATCGTGGAGCACGCCGGCGCGAACGATATCGTCATCACCGCCGACATCCCGCTCGCCTCCCGCACCGTGGCGCTCGGCTGCCACGTTCTCGGCATGACCGGCAAGCCGTTCACGCCGGAATCGATCGGGCTTGCCGTCGCGATGCGGGATCTGAAACAGCATCTGCGCGAGACCGGCGAGATAAAGGGCTACAATGCCGGCTTTTCGGCCCGCGACCGCTCCGCCTTCCTCGGCGCGCTCGACCAGGCCTGCCGCAGGGCGATCCGCGCCCGCTCGCCATGAGAACCTCCAACCGGCATTTTCCGTTCTACCTCGCCGCCGGCACCGGCGCCGCCGCCTTCGCGGCGTCGGTCCGGTTCGATCCCCTGCTCGCGACGGTGATTGCCGCGAACGCCTTCTTCGCCACCTATCTGCTTCTCACGCTTGCGCGGCTGCCGCGTCTGACGGCGCAATCCCTGCGCAAGCACGCCGCGAGCGACGACGTTCCCGTCTGGATCATCTTCCTCGTCACCTTCAGCGCCGTGATCGTGGCGGTGATCTCGCTCTTCGTCATGCTCAACGCTGGCACGCGCCCGGGGTTCGTGCCGCTGATCCTGACGATCGCGGCCGTGCCGCTCGGCTGGCTGACGATCCACATCATGGCCGCGATCCACTACGCGCATGCCTATTGGCAACCCGACAGGAGCACCGCGGCGGCGGACGATTCGATGCGCGGGCTGGAATTTCCGGGCACGAAGGAGCCGCGCGGCGTCGATTTCGTCTATTTCTCCCTCGTCATCGGCATGACCGCACAGACCTCTGACGTTCAGATAACCACCCACGCCATGCGCAGGATCAATATCCTGCACGCGGTCGTTTCCTTCTTTTTCAACACCGTGCTGGTGGCCGCCGCGGTCAATGCCGCCGTCAGCCTCGGCAATTGAGGACCGACATGAAGACCATCTCCACCTCGAAATCCCATGGCGGCGTCCAGGGCGTCTATTCGCACGCATCGCAAAGCTGCGACTGCGACATGACCTTCGCCGTCTTCGTCCCGCCGCAGGCCGCCAAAGGTCCCTGCCCGGTCGTCTGGTATCTTTCCGGCCTCACCTGCACCCATGCCAACGTCATGGAAAAGGGCGAGTATCGGCGCATGGCCGCCGAGCTCGGCCTGATCGTGATCTGCCCCGACACGAGTCCGCGCGGCGAGGACGTGCCCGACGAAAAGGACAATTGGCAGTTCGGCTCGGGCGCGGGCTTCTACGTCGACGCGACCGAAAAGCCGTTTTCCCGCAACTACCGCATGTATTCCTATCTCACCGAGGAGCTTCCGGCACTGATCGCCGAAAAATTCCCGGCCGACATGACGCGCCAGTCGATCTTCGGCCATTCCATGGGCGGACACGGCGCGATGACCATCGCGCTGAGGAACCCGGATCGCTTCAGAAGCTGCTCGGCCTTCGCGCCGATCGTCAATCCGATGACGGCAGACTGGTCGAAGACCGCGTTCGAAAGATATCTCGGCGCCGACCAGGCGGCCTGGCGCCCCTATGACGCCTGCGCATTGGTGGAAGACGGAGCCCGGTTCCCCGAATTCCTCGTCGACCAGGGCACGGCCGACGGCTTCCTCGACAGCGGGTTGCGGCCGTGGCTCCTCGAGACGGCCATCGAGGGAACCGGCATCGCGCTCACGTCGCGCATGCAGGAGGGCTACGACCATTCCTACTTCTTCATCTCGACCTTCATGGAAGACCACCTGAAATGGCATGCGGAGCGGCTTGCCGCATGATCTGATTTGCAGCGGCTAAGGCACTGTTTTCATAAACGCCTTGGCCTTTTGCATTGGCAACGCGGGCAATCCTTTCCGCGCGAAAGGTTGCCTTCCGGCGCCGGCTGGCCCATGCTACCGGCCTTCGCTCCCGCATTTCTCCGCGGGCTTATCTAAAAAAACTGGAGGTGGGACGGGTGCCCGACACCACGACGATCTATTCCGAAACCCCCGATTTCGACACTTTGGGCGGACGCCTTTCCCGCGCACGGGATGCAACCGGCATCAGCTCCCAGCAACTCGCCAGACGGCTCGGCGTGCAGCAATCGACCATTCAGGCCTGGGAAAGCGACCGTTCCCAGCCGCGAGCCAACCGGCTGAACATGCTGGCCGGCATTCTCGGCGTCAGCCTTTCCTGGCTGCTTCACGGCGTCGGCACCTCGCCCGCAGAGGACGACGGCAACGCCGTCGCGGAAAACGTTTCCCTGCAGCTCGACCGCCTGCGACGCCTCCAGCAGGAAACATCCAGCATCATCAGGCAGATAGAAAGCGATCTGAAGCGCCTGGAACAACGCGCCTGAGGATCGGAATTTCCGGACAGCGGAAACTACCCACGGCTTTCTTCAGGCCGGCAGGTGACATTACCTGCCGATTCGGCTAGTTTCGCTTCGTCGAGGGCTCACGCCCTGCCGGTCTGCGGGAGAGAGCAGCGAAAGCTGCCGCCGAAGGGGAAATCGCCCGAAATCTCTCAGGCAAAAGAACCGTAGACGGGTCAAGACGCTCTGGAAAGTCGGGGTATGCCCCCGCGCCGAAGGTGTAAGCGCCGCCGACAGGGTTCCGGTTGCGCGAGTCTCTCAGGCTTCAGACAGAGGGGCGCGAATCGCTGCTTTTGCGGCGGGAATCGTGCGACTCTGGAGGCTTGATTGAGCGATACGGGCGAACTGTTTGAACTTCCCTTGAAAGAGCTGCACGAGCGGGCCGGCGCGCGTTTCGGCGCATTCGCCGGCTGGTCGATGCCCATCACCTATCCGCTCGGCGTGCTGAAGGAACATCTTCATACCCGCGAGAAGGCCGGGCTTTTCGACATCTCGCACATGAAGCTGTTCCTCGTGACGGGCCCGGAGGCAGGCAAGGTCTTGGAGCGCGCCTGCCCGATCGATACCGGCCTGATCGAGGACGGCCAGTCGAAATACACTTTCTTCCTCGACGACGGGGCCGGCATCATCGACGATTTGATCGTCACCCGGCTCGGCGCCAAGCGCTTCATGGTCGTGGCGAATGCCGGCAACGCCGCGACCGACGAGGCGCATCTGCGCCAAATCGCGGCCGGATACGATTGCAGGATCGAGCCGCTCGACCGCGTCTTCCTAGCCCTCCAGGGACCGGCCGCCGAAACGGCGCTGCGCGATGCCGGCCTCGACCTCGGCGCCCTCACCTTCATGCACGGCACGGAGCCGCGGCCGGACTGGTTCGCCAGCCGTTCCGGCTATACCGGTGAGGACGGCTTCGAGGTGGCGGTGCCGCCCGCGCAAGCCCGCGCGCTCGCCGACAGGCTCATCGCCGACGAACGCATCGAATGGATCGGCCTTGCCGCACGCGACAGCCTGCGACTCGAGGCGGGGCTTTGCCTCCACGGCCAGGACATCGACACCTCCATCAACCCGGTGGACGCCGGGCTCATGTGGGCAATCCCGAAAGACCTGCGCGAGAGCGGCGCTTTCGTCGGCGCCGACGCATTGCGCACGGCGATCGCCGCGGGCGCTAAGGAAAAGCGCGTCGGCCTGAAGCCCGAGGGCCGGCAGCCAGTACGCGCCGGCGTCGCGCTCTTCGATGAGGCGGGCAATCCCACCGGCCGCGTCACGTCCGGCGGGTTCGGACCTTGGGCCGGCTTCCCCGTCGCCATGGGCTATGTGTCCGCATCGCAGGCGAAGCCCTGCACCAAGCTTTTCGCGGAGGTGCGGGGCAACCGGCTTCCGGTCGAAATCCATCCACTTCCCTTCACTCCGCATCGCTACCGCAAAGGATAATCTTCCATGGCAGCAACGACCTATTTCACCGACGACCATGAATGGATCCGCGTGGAAGGCGGCATCGCCACCGTCGGCATCACCGACTATGCCCAGGAGCAGCTCGGCGATCTCGTCTTCGTGGAGCTGCCCGAAGTCGGTCGCACGGTCTCGAAGGGCGACGCCGCGGTCGTCGTCGAATCCGTGAAGGCCGCGTCGGACGTCTACGCGCCGGTCGACGGCGAGATCACCGAGGTCAACGACAAGCTTTCGTCCGATCCGGCGCTGGTCAATTCCTCGCCGGCCGGCGACGGCTGGCTCTGGAAGATGAAGCTTGCCGACGAGAGCCAGCTTTCCGGCCTCATGGACGAGGCCGGATACAAGGCGATGATCGGCTGAGGAGAGACATGATGAGCGAAAAGACCGTGGTCTTCGCAGATCGCCACATCGGTCCCGGACCGCAGGATACGCGCGCCATGCTTGCCGCGCTCGGCCTGCCTTCCGTAGAGACCCTGATCACCCAGGCGGTGCCGAAATCGATCCGCCTCGACCGCGCCATGGCGCTTCCGGAACCCGTCGGCGAAGCCGAGGCGCTCGCCGAGCTTGCCGGGAGGATGGGCCACAATCAGGTTCTCAAGAGCTTCATCGGCGCCGGCTATCACGGCGTCCACGTACCGCCGGTGATCCAGCGCAACATGTTCGAGAACCCCGCCTGGTACACGGCTTACACGCCCTATCAGTCGGAGATCAGCCAGGGTCGGCTGGAAATGCTGTTCAACTTCCAGACGCTGGTGAGCGAGCTGACCGGCCTGCCCGTCGCCTCCGCCTCGCTGCTCGACGAAGCGACGGCGGTGGCCGAGGCGGTCGGCATCGCCTTCAGGCATCATCGCGAGAAACGCACTGAAATCGTGCTTGCCGGCACCCCTCATCCGCAGACGCTCGACGTGGTGCAGACGCGCGCCGAGCCGCTCGGCATCAAGATCGGCGCCGGCGGGATCGGCGAGAACACCGCCGCGCTCATCGTCTCCTGGCCGGACACGCACGGCGTCTACGGCGATCATGCCGGCGCCATCGCCGAGGCCCGTGCGGCCGGCGCGATCGTCATCTTCGTCGCCGACCCGCTGGCGCTCACGCTGACCGAAGCGCCAGCCTCGCTCGGCGCCGACATCGCGGTCGGCTCCATGCAGCGCTACGGCGTGCCGATGGGCTTCGGCGGGCCGCACGCGGCCTATTGCGCCGTTTCCGACAAGCTGACGCGACTGATGCCGGGACGCCTCGTCGGCCAGTCGACCGACGCGCATGGCAGGCCGGGATACCGGCTCGCTTTGCAGACGCGCGAGCAGCACATCCGCCGCGACAAGGCGACCTCCAACATCTGCACGGCGCAGGCGCTGCTCGCCAACATGGCGGTCGCCTACGCGATCTGGCACGGGCCGGAAGGCCTGCAGGCGATCGCACGCAGCATCCACGGTCTCGCCGCCCGCCTCGCGGCGGCGATCGAAGGCGCGGACCTGGAGACCGCCGGCAAGGCGATTTTCGACACGGTGACCATCTCCGTTCCGGGCAAGGCGGCGAGGATCGCAGGCGAGGCCGAGAAGGCGGGCCTGCTTCTGCGCGTGCTCGACGGCGACAGGCTCGCGATCAGCTTCGACGAGACCTCGACCGAGGCAGATCTTCTCGCAATCGCCGCGCTGTTCGGCGTCGAGGTGCCGGCCGAGACCCAGAGCGCCCTGCCCGGCAAGGCGCGCGGCAAGGGCTTTCTCACGCAACCGGTGTTCCACGAGAACCGCTCCGAGACCGAGATGATGCGTCTGCTGCGCCGGCTTTCCGACAAGGACCTGGCGCTCGACCGCGCCATGATCCCGCTCGGATCGTGCACGATGAAGCTCAACGCTGCCGCCGAGATGATGCCGGTGAGCTGGCCGAGCGTCGCCAATCTCCACCCCTTCGCTCCGGAAGCGCATTCGGCAGGCTACCGTGCGATGATCGGCGAGCTCGAAGGCTGGCTTGCGGAGATCACCGGCTTCGACGGAGTGTCGCTGCAGCCCAATGCCGGCAGCCAGGGTGAATATGCGGGACTTCTCGCCATCCGCCGCTACCATCTCGAGCGCGGAGATGCGGGCCGCACCGTCTGCCTCATCCCCTCTTCCGCCCACGGCACCAATCCGGCAAGCGCCTCCATGGCGGGAATGGACGTGGTGGTCGTGCGCTGCCTCGACGACGGCGACATCGACGTCGAGGACCTGAAGGCCAAGGCGACGCAGTATTCCGACCGGCTGGCGGCGCTGATGATCACCTATCCCTCGACGCATGGCGTGTTCGAGGAAGGCGTTCGCGACATCTGCGCGCTGATCCACGAGCATGGCGGGCAGGTCTATTTCGACGGGGCGAACCTCAACGCCCTCGTCGGGCTGGCGCGGCCGGGCGACCTCGGCGCCGACGTCTGCCACATGAACCTGCACAAGACCTTCTGCATCCCGCATGGCGGCGGCGGCCCGGGCATCGGCCCGATCGGCGTCAAGGCGCATCTCGTGCCGCATCTGCCCGGTCATGTCGCCGGCGGCACGCGGCACGCGGTATCCGCGGCCCCGTTCGGC
Source organism: Aquamicrobium sp. LC103 (assembly GCF_001014615.2). Lineage (GTDB taxonomy): Bacteria > Pseudomonadota > Alphaproteobacteria > Rhizobiales > Rhizobiaceae > LBCQ02. The sequence continues at coordinate 155,733 of NZ_LBCQ02000007.1, read as the reverse complement.
AGCGCCTCGATCCTGCCGATCACCTGGATGTATATCCGCATGATGGGCGCGACCGGGCTCAAACACGCGACCGAGATGGCGATCCTTTCGGCCAACTACATCGCCGAAAGGCTGAAGGATCATTATCCGGTACTCTTCAAGGGCCGCAACGGCCGCGTGGCGCATGAATGCATCCTCGACACCCGCATCTTCAAGGAACGCGCGGGCATCAGCGTCGAGGACATCGCCAAGCGGCTGATCGACTACGGCTTCCATGCGCCGACCATGTCGTGGCCGGTCGCCGGCACGCTGATGGTGGAGCCGACGGAATCGGAGCCCAAGCGCGAGCTGGACCGGTTCTGCGACGCCATGATCGGCATTGCCGAGGAAGCCGGGCGGGTTGAAAAGGGCGAGTGGCCACGCGACGACAATCCGCTCGTCAATGCGCCGCATGCGGCGGCGGAAACGCTGGCCGAAGACTGGAAGCATCCCTATTCGCGGCTCATCGCGGCCTATCCGGCGGGCGATGCCGAAACGGCCGCGAAATACTGGCCACCGGTCTCGCGCATCGACAATGTGGGCGGCGACCGCAACCTGGTCTGCTCCTGCCCGCCGATCGAGGCGCTGGCCAGCTAGCAAACGATGCGTCGCCGCGGCTTGCGGCGGCGCCTTCCGCCGTCAGCTCGCGAGTTGCAGATCATCCGCCTCGATGCAGTTGCGGCCTGCCTTCTTGGCCGTGTAGAGCGCGCGATCGGCCCGCGTCAGCATCTCGTCAAGCGTCGTCGCGGGGTGTCCACCGAAACCGATGCCCGCGCTGACCGTGCAACGGATCTCGCCATTCGGGGTAATGACACTTTCGGCGGCGAACGCTGCCGCGATGCCGCCGACCACGGCCCTCGCCTGCTCGCGTGTCACGCGCGTCATGATCAGGGTGAACTCCTCGCCGCCAAGCCTGACGGGATCGTCGCCCGGCCTGCTGTATCGTGACAGCGCCGAAGCGAAACGCCGGAGCACCTCGTCACCGGCGGCATGGCCGTAAGTATCGTTCACGCGCTTGAAATGGTCGATGTCGAACATGACCGCCGCCGCATGCTCGCCGAACAGCCGATCGTCGTAAAGCGAGAACAGGGCGCGGCGGTTGAGAAGCCCGGTCAGCGGATCGGTGAGGGATTCGACCCGGTGGCGGCGCGCGAGCATCGCCTGGTTGATGGTGAGCATCAGCGCACCGCCAGCGGTGGTGCACGCCACCGCGACCACCACGTTCAGCCGCTCGGCCCAATTGTCGGGCGGATAGCCGATCGACCACTGGCCTTCGTAGAAGATCACGACCCCGCAGAGGCCGAATGAGACGCCGCACAAGACGTAAAGAAAAGCCAGCGAAGCCATGTGTCCGTGGGATTCACGGCGGCTGCGCCAAAAGAGAACGGCGCTCCCCGTCAGGAACGCGGTTGCAAGCGCGTTCTGCAGGATCAGCGCAACGCCGTCATAGCCGGCCGCCGCCAACGGCAGCGCCATGAAGATGTAGGCCGCGAGGATCGTCGCCAGAGCGCGCGTCGGCATCGGGATCTTGCACAATTGATAGGTGGACGCGAGCAGCACCATGAGGCCGGCCGGCAGCAGCACGATTGCCGTCATTCCGGCCCACAGGCTGGGGCTCGCGCTGTGCGCCCAGTAGGCGATGACGTGTCCGACCACCACCAGGGCGCCCAAGGCCCACGTAATCATGAATCTCTCGCCGGCGGCCGTCAGCCAGGCGACGATCATCAGGCCGCTGAGGCATGCGCCCGAAACGGCCGCCGCCAGCAGCAGCGATGTAAGGTCAAACCCCATTGCGCGCTCCTTGCCACAATCGCCGACTGTCGGCGTTGCTGCATTTCCCGCATGAATAGAACGCAAATGTTCCTATCGGATTACCAAGACACCCATTCGAAGCGCCCGTCTTGAAGTCGGGAGCATTAGCGCTTATCCAGCGCCGCAGGAGCGAAATCGACCTGCCTTCGGGGCCCCAACTGAAGGGGTGGTTATCCAAATCTAAAGGTTATCGCCTCAATTTGACCATTGGCATGAACGTAACAGGAACCTCGTCGCCTTGAACGCGAAAGCGTGGCACTATCCTGGGCGATTCGCGAAGCATTCCGACGACAGGCTTTCATGGACGACAGCAACGATCTCTTCTCCAATATCGCCAAGCCTCTGACACCCGCGCCGACGCCGTCGCGCCCGGCGGATCCGCTGGTGCAGGCCGCCGCCAAGCGCGCCGCGCAGCCCAAGGACGGCAGCGAGGACTACAGCGCCGCCGACATCGAGGTTCTGGAAGGGCTGGAGCCGGTTCGCCGCCGGCCGGGCATGTATATCGGCGGCACCGACGAGAAGGCGCTGCATCATCTCTTCGCCGAAGTGATCGACAATTCCATGGACGAGGCGGTGGCCGGCCACGCCACCTTCATCGAGGTCGAGCTCGACGCCGGAGGCTTCCTCACCGTCACCGACAACGGCCGCGGCATCCCGATCGACCCGCATCCGAAATTCAAGAACAAGTCGGCGCTCGAGGTCATCATGACGACGCTGCATGCCGGCGGCAAATTCGATTCCAAGGTCTACGAGACCTCGGGCGGCCTGCACGGCGTCGGCGTCTCGGTCGTCAACGCACTGTCGGACGTCCTGGAGGTCGAGGTCGCGCGCGGGCGCCAGCTCTACCGCCAGCGCTTCTCGCGCGGCATTCCGCAGGGCGGACTGGAAAGCCTGGGCGATGTGCACAACCGGCGCGGCACGCGCGTGCGCTTCCATCCGGACGCCGACATCTTCGGCAAGAACGCGCATTTCGAGCCCGCGCGCATCTACAGGATGGCACGCTCGAAGGCCTATCTCTTCGGCGGCGTCGAAATCCGCTGGTCGTGCGATCCCGCGCTTCTGAAGGAAAAGGACGAGACGCCGGCCAAGGCGGTCTTCCACTTCCCCGGCGGCCTGAAGGACTACCTCGCCGCATCGCTGGGCTCGGAATTCCAGGTGACCCGCGAAATCTTCGCCGGCAAAAGCGAGAAACAGGGCGGCCACGGCTCGATCGAATGGGCCATCACCTGGTATGGCGGCGACGGCTTCCTCAACTCCTACTGCAACACGATCCCGACGCCCGAAGGCGGCACGCACGAGGCGGGCTTCCGCAACGTGCTCACCCGCGGCCTGCGCGCCTATGCCGAGCTGACCGGCAACAAGCGCGCGGCGATCGTCGCCAGCGAGGACGTGATGATCTCGGCGGCGGGCATGCTCTCCGCCTTCATCCGCGAGCCGGAATTCGTCGGCCAGACGAAGGACAAGCTCGCCACCGTCGAGGCGCAGCGCATCGTCGAAAACGCGATCCGCGATCCCTTCGACCATTGGCTGGCGGACAATCCGCAGGAAGCCTCCAAGCTTCTCGACTGGGTGATCGCGCGCGCCGACGAGCGCGTGCGCCGACGCCAGGAGAAGGAAGTCAGCCGCAAGAGCGCGGTCCGCAAGCTGCGGCTGCCCGGCAAGCTTGCCGACTGCACGCAGAACGCGGCCGCCGGGGCGGAACTCTTCATCGTGGAAGGCGATTCGGCCGGCGGCTCGGCCAAGCAAGCGCGCGACCGCGCCAAACAGGCCGTGCTGCCGCTGCGCGGCAAGATCCTCAACGTCGCCAGCGCCGGCCACGACAAGCTCACCGCCAACCAGACGATCTCCGATATCGTCCAGGCGCTCGGCTGCGGCACGCGCTCGAAATATCGCGACGAGGACCTGCGCTATGACCGCGTGATCATCATGACCGACGCGGATGTCGACGGCGCGCATATCGCCTCGCTGCTCATCACCTTCTTCTACCAGGAGATGCCGCAGCTCATCAAAAACGGCCATCTCTACATGGCCGTGCCGCCCCTCTACCGCATCAGCCAGGGCGGCAAGGTGATGTATGCCCGAGACGACGCTCACAAGGATCAGCTTTTGAAAAGTGAGTTCACCGGGCGCGGCAAGGTCGAGATCGGCCGTTTCAAGGGCCTGGGCGAAATGATGGCCGCCCAGCTCAAGGAAACGACGATGGACCCCAGGAGGCGTACGCTGCTGCGCGTCGACGTGCTGGACGACGAAGCGGCGACGAAATCCTCGGTCGATGCGTTGATGGGCACGAAGGCGGAATTGCGCTTCCGCTTCATCCAGGACCGCGCCGAATTCGCCGAGGAGCTGGATATCTGATCGCGCCCGTCGCGGCACGATTCCTGGTCAGGCGGCGGCGATAGCCACAGCGTGCATGCGCGCGTTTTCACGCAGCGCATCGAGATGAATGCTCTTCACGAGTGCCGCGAGTTCGCGATCGGCTTCGGCCGGTCCGGATTGACCAGGCGTCGCGTTCAGTTCGACCAGCATCAGCCACGACACTTCCTGCGCGCCGGCAACGCGCTTTCCGGTGGCGACGTCACGCCAGACCTTCAGCGCGCAAAGGATGATGCCGTGCAGTCGCTCCGGCAGTCCCGCCGAGCGCAGCAGCGCTCCGAGGGCGACGTCGCGGCCCTTGGCAAGAAGCGATCTCACCCGCGCCTCCGGCTGGCCGCTCAGCGCCACGAGAACCGAGCCGAGGAAATCGACCTTTCCCCGGGCAACCGCGCGGACGAGAAAGCCGACGGTCAGGTCGCCGCGCAGGCGCAGATGCTCGACGAGAGCCGCGTGTTCCTGCGCGCGGGTATGATCTATCAGCGCAACCGAGGCGCACACGCAGGCCTCGCGCGTCACGCGCTCGGCGCGGGCGGGGCCCATCAGCGCCAGCACGAGCGGCGACTGCTTCAGCGCCTCGCTCAGCTTCATCATGAGCATGTGCCGACAGTCCGGCGGCAGGTCCCGATGCTTCAGCATCGTCTCGCGCAGCCGCGCGCAATGACCGTGGCGTTCCGCGATGCGACGGAAGGACAGGGACGCGATCTCGGCGCCGTCGTTTTCGACGAGGCGCAGGCAGGCCGTCTCCCCTCCCACCTCGGCAATCGCCGCCGACAGCGACATCGAGACGAGAGGCCGCGAGGCTATCGTCTCCTGTGTACCGGGACGGGCGGTGGCGACCAGATCGATCAGGTCCAGATCGGAAAGCAGCGGCGAGCGCATGAGGACCACGCCCGCCACCTCCTCCTGGTCGCGGGCAAGCGCCGCTATCATCTGCGGCGGCGCGTGCCGGCTCATCGACAGGGCCTCGGCCATCGCCAGGCGAACCTTGGAGGAAGGATCGTCGAGAAGCAGCGTCAGGGCCGCTTCCGCCTCGCAGCGGTCCTCGAAGGGCATGTTCGGGTCGAGAAAGGCGTGAGACAGCGCGCTTGCGGCCGCGACACGGTCCGCGACACGCGCATTGCCGATCCATCTGAGGAAATGCCTGATAACCATGCCCCACCGAAACCCTGCCACCAAGGCTGGACGCTAGAGAAAAATGGTTTACGAACGGTTCACCATATCCCTTAACCTGTCGGCGTCAGCGGCGGGTAAGAAGGTTGCGGATCAAGGAGGAGCGCGATGGCGGGTTTGTATCTTGAGGAGTTCGAGCCGGGACGGGTGATCCGCCATCCGCTCACCAAGACGGTGACGGAGAGCGACAACATGTTCTTCTCGGTGATGACGCTCAACCCGCAGCCGCTCCACATCGATTTCGACTTCGCGGCCAAGAGCGAATGGGGCAAGCCGCTCGTCAACTCGCTGTTCACGCTCGGCCTGATGATCGGCATATCGGTGCACGACACCACGCTCGGCACCACGATCGGCAATCTCGGCATGACCGATACCGTGTTCCCCCACCCCGTCTTCCACGGCGACACGATCCGCGTCGAGACCGAGGTCAAGTCGGTCCGCGAATCGAAGTCGAAGCCGGATCGCGGTGTCGTCGAGTTCGAGCACCGCGCCTTCAACCAGGACGGGGTGCTGGTGGCGCGCTGCGTCCGTCAGGCGATGATGCGGAAAAGGCAGGCCTGACCGATGCGCTCGCTGCTCTTCGTACCCGGAGATTCGGAAAAAAAGCTCGCCAAGGGGCTCGAATCCGGCGCCGACATTCTGATCATCGACCTCGAGGATTCCGTATCGGCCGACCGCAAGGCGGCCGGGCGCGGCATCGCCGCCGATTTCATCCGTGCCAATGCAGGCGGGACCGGCCCCCTCCTCTATGTCCGCGTCAACGATCTTTCGACCGGCGTGACCGACGACGACCTCGCCGCCGTGATGCCCGCGGCACCGACCGGCATCATGCTGCCCAAGGCGAACCATGCCGACGACGTGGCGAGGCTTTCGGTGCGGCTGCGCGTGCACGAGGCCGAATACGGCCTCGCCGACGGCGCCACCCGCATCATCCCGATCATCACCGAGACACCGCACGGTGTGCTCAACGCGTCGAGCTACCGGCCGGGCGAGCAGCGGATCGCCGGTCTCACATGGGGCGCGGAGGACCTCTCCGCCGAGATCGGCGCGCAGGAAACGCGCGACGAGGCGGGCAGCTATACCGACGTCTTCCGTTTCGCCCGCACCGTGACGATCCTCGCCGCGGCCGGCGCGGAAGTCGCCGCGATCGACACCGTGTTTCCCAATTTCCGCGACATGGACGCCTTCAGCCGCGATTCGCTTCAAGGCGTGCGCGACGGCTTCACCGCCCGCATGGCCATCCACCCCGCGCAGGTGCCGGTGATCAATGAGATCTTCACCCCGTCGACCGGCGCGATCGAGCTGGCGCAGGCGATCGTGGATGCCTTCGACGCGGCGGGCAATCCGGGCGTGGTCGGCATCGAAGGCAAGATGTACGACCGCCCTCACCTGAAGCGCGCGCAGCGCCTGCTCGCCCGCGCCGGCAAGGGCAGGTAACCGAAACCAGCCGTGAAAGCCTCAATCCTTCCAGCGCGGGCGGCGCATGGAGAAAATCTCGTTCACGGCCGAGTAGTCCATGTAGCCGAGGCGGGCGACATTGCCGGCCTTCACGATGTCGAACAGGCCGTCGGTGAGCATCGAATCGTCGATATGTACGCCGACCACCTCTCCCACGACGACGACGTTGCCCGACTCCTGCCCATCCAGCCCCTTCGGGCGCAGGATATCGGTGACCCTGCATTCCAGCGCCGCCGGCGCCTCGGCGACGCGAGGCGGCTTGACGAGCCGCGACGGCGCCGGCGTCAGACCGGCATATTCGAACTCGGAAACGCCGCGCGGCGCGTTGACCGCGCTGGCGTTCATCTTTTCGGCCAGGTCGCGGCCGACGAGATTGGCGACGAACTCGCCGCTTTCGGCGGCAAAGGTCACGCTGTCCTTCTCGCCTTCCGACGAGAACATAACCAGATGCGGGTTCGACCCCAGCGCATTGAAGAAGGAGTAGGGCGCAAGGTTCAGCGCGCCGTCCCTGCCGAGCGAGGAAATCCAGCCGATCGGCCGCGGAGCGACGATCGCCTTGAACGGGTCGTGCGGGAGCCCGTGGCCCTTGGCCGGTTCGTAGAACAAGGTTCAGCTCTCCCAGGGACCGGAATAATCACGATAAAGCAGTTCGACCTCCGGGCGCGGGCGCTCGAAAGCTTCGCCCTCGAACGTGCCGATATGGACGAAGCCCACCACGCGCTCCTCCGGCGCAAGGCCGAGTATGCGCCGGCCTTCCTCCGTATCGGAATACCAGTTGGTGATCCAGTTGGTGCCGTAGCCGAGCGCATTGGCGGCATGAACGAGGTTCATCGCGGCCGCGGCCCCCGAGAGAAACATCTCCCATTGCGGGATCTTGGGGTTCTCCCTGGGAACGGAGACCACGCCGATCACCAGCGGCGCGCGCGAGAACCGCGTCAGCTCCTGCTGCCTGCGCGCCTCCGGCAGCGGGCCTTCCCGTTTTTCCGCCAGATCCGCGAGCTTTTCGCCGATCGCCTCGCGCGCCTGTCCGCGATAGAGAATGAAGCGCCACGGGGCGAGACGCCCATGGTCGGGCACGCGCGAGGCGATGGTGAGCATGGTCCTGATTTCCTCGTCGGAGGGCGCAGGTTCCTTCAATTCGGTTATCGGTGCGGACTTCCGGGTGAGCAGGAAATCGACGACAGGTGAGGCCAACCGGAATTCTCCATGTTTCGCGGCAAGAGTTCGGGCGCGACAGGAAAGTTCGGCGCCAACTGAAAGGTGAGACGGCGATGCCGTCATTTCCGCCTTGAAATTGCCACCGGCTTGGGCTTCAAAGCAAGTGATGTTTGCAGGGGTCATCAAAACAACCTTCGGCCTTGGATTCGCTGCGTTTCTCGCTGCGGCGGGCAATATTTCCATGGCCGTGGCTCAGGAGGGAGACGTCCTCCCGGGTTTCGCCGCACCCGGTGGCGCGCCGCTGAGCGCGCCCAGCGTCCCGCTTCGGCCCGAGCCGGGCAGCCCCGCCTCGTCGCTTCCGGAACTGAAGCTTCCCGGGATTTCCAATTACGCGGCCCCCAACACCCAGGCGCCCCTCGCCCGCCTCGGCGAAGGAACCGTTACCCTTTCCGCCCGCCTCACGGACGAAACCGCCGATATAAATCGCGGGCTCGTATGGCGCGTATTCGGGCCGGAAGCGGGACCGGACGGCCGCCTGCCGCTGATCGCCTCGGCACAAGGAGGAACCAGCTCCTTCGATCTGGCGCCCGGAAGCTATCTCGTCCACGCCGCCTTCGGACGGGCGGGCGCCACCAAGCGCATCACGATCGGCAAGGATACAAGGAGCGAGAGCCTCGTGCTCGACGCCGGCGGCCTGAAGCTCGACGCGGAGCTTTCCGGCGGCGTGCGCATTCCGCCCGCCAAGCTGCGCTTTTCGATCTACGACGTGCATCAGGATGCCAATGGCGAGCGCTCGCTGATCATTCCCGACGTAAAGCCGAACACGGTCGTCCGCCTGAACAGCGGAACCTACCACGTCGTCTCCACCTACGGCTCGGTCAACGCGGTGATCCGCTCCGATATCCGCGTCGAGGCGGGCAAGCTCACGGAAGCGACGGTGGAGCACAAGGCGGCCGAGCTCACCATGAAACTCGTGCGCGAGCCCGGCGGCGAGGCGATAGCGGACACGTCCTGGGCCGTGCTGACCGATTCAGGCGACCTCGTGCGCGAAAACGTCGGCGCCTTTGCCTCGATGGTGCTGGCGGAAGGTGAATATGCCGTCGTCGCCAAGAACCGCGACCGCATCTATCAGCGCGATTTCACGGTGGTTGCCGGCCACAACCAGGACGTCGAGGTGATTGCCACCGAGACCGAGGGCGACGACACCGACGTCAATTGACGGCGGTCGACGGTCGACAACGATCGAGCCATGAGCTTGAAAAGTTTTCGGGCGGAGCAGCCTGTCGCCGCTCCGCCCGATATTCACTGGCCGGCCCGATGTCAGGCCGCGGCCGCAAGCCGCTTTCTTGCGAGGTCCGGCGGAACCGCCTCCTCGCCCAGAAGCGTCAGCGCGTCGGCGAGCGAGAGCGACTGCTGGTCGCGCGAACCCAACCTGCGGATGTTGACGCTGCCTTCCTCCGCCTCGCGCTTGCCGCAGACGAGGATCACCGGCACCTTGGCAAGGCTGTGCTCGCGCACCTTGTAGTTGATCTTCTCGTTGCGCAGGTCGGCTTCGGCGATCAGGCCGGCATTCTTCAGCTTCTCGACGACCCGCAGCGCGTATTCGTCCGCCTCGGAGGTGATCGTCGCCACCACGACCTGAACCGGCGCGAACCAGAGCGGGAAGTGCCCCGAGAAGTTCTCGATGAGGATGCCGAGGAAGCGCTCCATCGAGCCGCAGATGGCGCGGTGGATCATCACCGGCTGCTTCTTCTCCGAATCCTTGTCGATGTAGAAGGCGCCGAAACGCTCCGGCAGGTTGAAATCGACCTGGGTGGTGCCGCACTGCCATTCGCGGCCGATCGCATCCTTGAGCGTATACTCGAACTTCGGCCCGTAGAACGCGCCCTCGCCCGGCAGGATGCCGGTCTTAATATCGTTCGACTGCCGCTGGATCGTCTTCAGCACGTCCATCATCACGCTTTCGGCACGGTCCCAGAGCGCATCCGATCCGACGCGTTTCTCCGGCCTGGTGGAGAGCTTGATCGTGATCTCCTGGAAGCCGAAATCCTTGTAGACCGAAAGGATGAGATCGTTGATCTTCAGGCATTCGGCCGCCATCTGCTCTTCCGTGCAGAAGATGTGCGCGTCGTCCTGGGTGAAGCCGCGCACGCGCATCAGCCCGTGCAGGGCGCCCGACGGCTCGTAGCGATGGACGGCGCCGAATTCGGCAAGGCGGATCGGCAGTTCGCGGTACGACTTCAAACCGTGCTTGAAGATCTGGACATGGCCGGGACAATTCATCGGCTTCAGCGCGAAGATGCGCTTGTCCTCGGCCTCGTCGCCGGCCGACTGCACGGCGAACATGTTCTCCTTGTACCAGCCCCAATGGCCCGACGTCTCCCATAGCGAGTGGTCGAGCACCTGCGGCGCGTTCACCTCGTCATAGTCGGCCTCGAGCCTGCGGCGCATGTAGGAGACGAGGTTCTGGAACATCCGCCAGCCCTTGGCATGCCAGAAGACGACGCCCGGCCCCTCCTCCTGGAAGTGGAAGAGGTCCATTTCGCGACCGAGCCGGCGGTGGTCGCGCTTCTCGGCCTCCTCCAGCATATGGAGGTATTGGTCGAGCTGTTCCTGATTGGCCCATGCGGTGCCGTAGATGCGCGTCAGCATCGGATTGTTCGAGTCGCCGCGCCAGTAGGCGCCGGCTACCTTCATCAGCTTGAAGGCGTTGCCGATCTGGCCGGTGGAGGCCATGTGAGGGCCACGGCAGAGGTCGAACCAATCACCCTGGAAATAGATCTTGAGGTCCTGATCCTCGGGGATCGCGTCGATCAGCTCGACCTTGTAGGCCTCGCCCTTTTCCTGGAACACCTTGCGCGCATGCTCGCGCTCCCACACCTCCTTGGTGAAGGGACGGCCGCGGGCGATGATCTCCCGCATCTTCTTCTCGATGACGGGAAAATCCTCGGGCGTGAAGGGCTCGTTGCGCGCGAAATCGTAATAGAAGCCGTTTTCGATGACCGGACCGATGGTCACCTGGGTTCCGGGCCACATTTCCTGCACCGCCTCGGCGAGCACGTGCGCCGTGTCGTGGCGGATAAGCTCGAGCGCGCGCGGATCGTCGCGGGTCACGATCTCGACCTTGCCTGATCGGCCGATCGGATCGGAAAGGTCGCGCAGCACGCCGTCGATCGAATAGGCCACGGCCTTCTTGGCGAGCGACTTCGAGATCGACTCGGCCAGGCCGGCGCCGGTCATCGCCGCTTCGTATTCGCGGACGGAACCATCGGGAAATTCAAGGGAAACGGGATTCAGCAAAATTCTTCTCCATATCCAGTCCCGCAAACGAGCGCGGGTGGTGAAATGGCCGGATGCGTCCGGCGGCGAGCGGCGTTTTAAGGGGAGAATCCGGCGGCGTAAAGCTACGAACGCTTCAAAGGTTATTCGGCATGCCCGCGCGGCTTCCTGGAGATCGCCCAGTAGCGCCACGGCGCGTACCAGACGTAGCGCGTTTCCAGCCTGTCCGGCACGAGATCGATGCCATGCGTGCCGAACGGACCGCAGCGCAAGACGCGGAAAAGCCCCATCCAGCCGCCGGCCCACAGCCCATGCCTCGCGATCGCCTCATAGGCATATTCGGAGCATGTCGGAAAATGCCGGCACGAATTGCCGACGAATCCGGAAAGGGTCAACTGGTAGAGCCGGACGAACGACGTGCCGAGCACCCTGCCCGGCGTCCTGCGCCAGGGGCCCGGCCAGTTCCTACCCTGCCCTGTCGGGCGGACGGTATGGGCGTGGTGGTGTTCGTGTTCGTGGCTCATCGAATGAATTCAACTCGTTCCCACGGAAGCAATGGCGCCGGCGCCTTCGCCAGATGGATTCAGGATGAGCTGAACGCCGATTAGGCCGGCTGACGCGTTCAGGCCGCTTCGTCGGCGCGTTTCTTCTCGATCTGGCCGATGGCGTCGACCACGGCGTCGAAGGTCAGCATGGTCGAGGCATGCCGCGCCTTGTAGTCTCGCACCGGCTCCAGATATTTCAGGTCGGCGAAACGTCCGTTCGGAGGAGATCCGTTCTCCTTGAGCATGCGGCGCATCGTCTCACGGACCTCGCGCAACTCGTCCGCCCGCGCGCCGATCACGTTCTGCGCCATGATCGAGGAAGAGGCCTGGCCAAGCGCGCATGCCTTCACGTCATGAGCGAAGTCGGTGACGATGTCGCCTTCCATCTTCAGGTCCACCGTTACCGTAGACCCGCACAGCTTCGAATGCGCGGTCGCCGAGGCGTCCGGGTCGGCCAGCCGACCGATACGGGCGATATTTCCCGCAAAAGCGAGAATTTTCGCGTTGTAGACGTCATCTATCATCGTTTTTCACCCGCGGGCGCTTCAAGAGCATGGAATGACGCTCCGGCATCTTTCAATCTTGCGCCGCAAACATATATAATGATCCGGAGCCGTTGGCCGCAAGACAGCTTTGGCTGTTGCCTTCGGTGAGAGTGCACGCCGCTTCCGGGTTCTTCCGAATTCCCGCGAAAGGCTGTGGTCCGTTCAACTCGTCCCTCCTGAGAGTGGGACTACGGGAGACGCCTTTCATGGACGCCATCTTGAAAAACTTCCCTCCGCGCGCCGACGACCAGGGTAAGGACGCTCAGCGACCCACCAAGGAAGAGGTCGAAGCCGCGGTCCGCACGCTCATCCGCTGGACGGGCGACAATCCGGACCGCGAGGGCCTCCTGGAGACGCCGAAGCGGGTCGCCAAGGCCTATCGCGAGATGTTCGCGGGCTACGATCTCGACCCTGCCCAGGAACTCGGCCGCACCTTCGAGGAAGTCGCGGGCTACGACGATCTCGTCCTCGTCAAGGACATCAACTTCCATTCGCATTGCGAGCACCACATGGTTCCGATCGTCGGCAAGGCGCATGTCGCCTATCTGCCCGACGGCAAGGTGGTGGGCCTGTCGAAGATCGCGCGCGTCGTCGATATCTTCGCGCATCGCCTGCAGACGCAGGAAGCGATGACGGCACAGATCGCCGGGGTCATCCAGGAAGTGCTGAACCCGCGCGGCGTCGCCGTGATGATCGAGGCCGAACATATGTGCATGGCCATGCGCGGCATCCGCAAGCAGGGCTCCACCACGCTCACCACCACCTTCACCGGCGCGTTCAAGGACCAGCCGGAGGAACAGGCCCGCTTCATGATGATGCTGCGGACCGGCCTCAAAGACTGAGCGGCCCGCTGGCCTCTCCATAGAATCGGGACAGCTTGCCGACATGAACTTCAAGGAACCGACGACGGACAAGGCCACGCTCGAGGAAGGCGTGGCCTTCATGCCGCGCTTCGACGCCAGCGGAATGATCACGACCGTCGTGACCGACGCGTCGGACGGCGCGCTGCTAATGGTCGCCCACATGAACGCCGAGGCGCTCTCGCTGACGATCGAGACAGGCATTGCCCATTTTTGGTCGCGATCGCGGGGGAAACTCTGGAAGAAGGGCGAAAGTTCAGGAAACCTGCAACATGTCTCGGAGATCCGGACGGACTGCGACCAGGACGTGGTGTGGTTGAAGGTCACAGTCGCCGGTCATGATGCAACCTGTCATACCGGGCGGCGTTCATGCTTCTACAGGATAGTTGAAGCCCGCAACGGGGAAGTCACACTTGTCGATGATGGTAGCAAGGCGCATTTCGATCCCGCGAAAGTCTATGGCGGAGATGCGCAGCACTAACCCTTTGAGAGCTATCCCCGGATTCATGATTTTGATACGACCGACAGGTTACAAGGTTCCTTGGATAGGGAGACCGTGTGATGCTCGAATGGGCGTCTTTGCGCAGCAAGCAGGATAGCCGGGACGTCGGCGAAACCCCGCCGGAACTCCCTCGGCCGCAGCCTGCGCCTGCGCGAAAGTCGGGCATCTCGCTTGCGCTCGGCGGTGGCGCCGCACGCGGCTGGGCGCATATCGGCGTGCTTCGGGCGCTCGACGAGGCCGGCATCGAAATCGACATGATCGCCGGCACCTCGATCGGCGCGCTGGTGGGCGGCTGCTATCTCGCCGGCAAGCTCGACGAACTCGAGGAATTCGCCCGATCACTCACCAAGCGCCGCATCTTCGGCCTGCTCGATCTGCGCTTCGGCGGCAGCGGCCTTTTCGGCGGCATGAAGCTGACCACGCGGCTGCAGCGCCATCTCGACGGTCTTCGGATCGAGGATCTTTCCAAGCCCTTCGTCTGCGTCGCCGCCGAAATCCGCACCGGCCACGAAATATGGCTGTCGAGCGGCTCGCTGATCACGGCCATGCGCGCCTCCTACGCGCTGCCGGGCGTGTTCGAGCCGGTCGTCTGCAACAAGCGCGTGCTCGTCGACGGGGCACTCGTCAATCCGGTGCCGGTCTCCGTCTGCCGTGCCTACGAGCAGCGGCTGGTCGTCGCGGTCAACCTCCACTACGACATCTTCGGCCGTGCGGCCGTCATCAAGCACAGCGCCGACATGCCCTCCCCCTCGGAGGAGCTGAACAGGGATGCGCCCGCTCCGCTCATCGTCGATCGCGGGCCAACCGATCGCGAATCGCGCATCGGCATCACCGGCGTGATGGTCGAAGCCTTCAACATCATCCAGGATCGTATTTCTCGTGCACGCATGGCCGGCGACCCGCCCGATCTCGCGCTGCTGCCCAAGCTCGGGCATATCGGGCTGACGGAATTCCACCGCGCCGACGAGGCGATAAAGCTCGGCTACGAGACAACGCGCGCGCATCTCGCCGAATTGGAGCGCCTGCGGACGGTCATCGCCTAGACCGCCCCATTTGTCCGAACGGACGTATGAGCGGCTCGTCGGCTTGAGCAGTTCCCGCTTTCGATCCTAAGCCTGCGCGGCGTCGGTGATCCTGAATTGCACCGAGCGCGAACCGTTCCAGTAATTCGACGAGAGCGTGCCGGCGACGTGGATCGTCTGGCCGCGATTGGCGAAAAGAAAATTGCCGAGCTCGGTGTCGACGGATCGAAAGGCCATGGCCTGCAGCCGCGCTCCGGTCTGCGAGCGCAACTCGACGCGGATGTGGCCGGTGCCGGCCTGGCGCACGTCGGCAAGGCGATGGCGCGGCAGGGCGAGCAGCGGCTGCGGGTGACCCGCGCCGTAGGGGCCGGCACTCTCCAGCGCGTCCAGGAGATCGAAATTGGCACCGTCGGCCGACAGCGCCGCGTCGATGCGCAGGGTTTCCTCGTGGCGCAGGCGGAACACCTCTTCCGCCGCAAACTCCTCGAAAAACGCCCTGAGCTTACCGAGATTGGCGCGTTCGACCGTTATCCCGGCCGCCATCGCATGGCCGCCGCCTTTGACGAGCAGGCCGCGCCGCACGGCTTCCCGCACCATCCTGCCCATGTCGAAACCGGTTATCGAGCGGCCCGAGCCGGTTCCCACGCCGTTGGGATTGAACGCGATCGCGAAGGCCGGTCGGCGCGCATGGTCCTTGAGTCTCGAGGCGAGCAGTCCGACGATGCCCGGATGCCAGCTCTCGCTCGCGGTGACGACGACGGCGGGACCATGGCCCGTCGCCAGTTCCGCGTCGGCTTCCGCCCGCGCCTCCGCCAGCATGCCCTGTTCCAGCGCCTGGCGCTCCTGGTTGAGCCGGTCGAGCGTCTCGGCGATCGCCGCCGCCTCCACCGGATCGTCGGTCGCCAACAGCCTGCTGCCAAGCGCGGCATCGCCGATGCGCCCGCCCGCATTTATGCGCGGCCCGATGAGAAAGGCGAAATGGAAGGCGTTCACCGGCTCGCCGATCCGGGACACGCGGGTGAGCGCGGCAAGGCCGGCATTCGCCATCCTGCGGATCGCGATCAGCCCCTTGACGACGAATGCCCTGTTGATGCCGACAAGGGGCACCACGTCGCAGACCGTTGCCAGCGCGACGAGATCGAGCAGCGACAGAAGATCGGGAGGACGCTGCGCAAAATCCCGCTCGCGCAGAATGCTCGCCACGCGCACCAGCGTGACGAACACCACGCCCGCAGCGCAAAGGTGCCCCTGCCCCGACAGATCGTCCTCGCGATTGGGGTTCACCACCGCCAGCGCGGGAGGGAGCTCGCCGCCGACCTGATGGTGATCGAGGACGACGACATCGGCGCCCGCCTCCGTGGCCGCCGCGACGGCCGCGGCGCTGTTGGTGCCGCAATCGACTGTGACGATCAGGTTGGCGCCGCGCGCGACGAGTTCGCGCATTGCATCCGGATTCGGCCCGTAACCCTCGAAAATCCTGTCGGGAATGTAGATCTCGGAGGCATTCCCGTAATGGTCCAGGAACCGCTTCAGGAGCGCCGAGGAGGCCGCGCCGTCGACGTCATAGTCGCCGAAGATCGCCACCCTTTCGTGCCGGGCGATCGCATCCGCGATGCGCTCCGCCGCGGTCTCCATGTCGGTCAGCGACTTGGGATCAGGCAAGAGGTCGCGGATCGTCGGATCGAGGAAGCCGCGGGCATCGTCCTGCGTGACGCCGCGCGCGGCAAGCACGCGGGCGACGATGTCGGGAACCCCATGGCCCTGGGCGATCGCCAGCGCGACGTTCTCGGCCCTCTGGTCGAGCCGGTGCTCCCAGGCAAGCCCGGTCGCCGAACGCCGTACGTCAAGAAACAAGCGCTTTTCCGCCATCTCCGCTCACGCCCCATGTCCGCAGGACACGGTAGAGAAGCGGCGGCCAAATGCCAGTCCCTTCCTCAGAATTTGTCGAGGTCCTGGTGACGCGCCTTGATCTCGCGGACCGTGCCGGAGGAGGAGCGCATGACGATCGTGTGGGTCTGGATGGAATCACGACCGAATTTCACGCCGGCAAGCAGATTGCCGTCGGTGACGCCGGTCGCGGCGAACAGCACGTCGCCGCGCGCCATCTCCTCCATCTTGTAGACCTTGGTCGGGTCGGCAATGCCCATCTTGGCAGCGCGCGCGACCTTGTCCTCGGTGTTGAGCTGGAGCCGACCCTGCATCTGGCCGCCGATGCAGCGCAGCGCGGCGGCCGCCAGAACGCCCTCCGGCGCGCCGCCTGTACCGAGATAGATGTCGATGCCGGTCTCTTCCGGGTCGGTCGTATGGATGACGCCGGCCACGTCGCCGTCGCCGATCAGCCGGATCGCCGCACCGGTCGCGCGCACCGCCTCGATGAGGCGCGCATGGCGCGGCCGGTCGAGAATGCACGCCGTGATCTCGTTGACGGGAACGCCCTTCGCCTTGGCGAGGCTGTCGATGTTCTCGACCGGCGAGGCGTCGATATCCACGACCCCCGCGGGATAGCCCGGTCCGATCGCGATCTTGTCCATGTAGACGTCGGGCGCGTAGAGCAGGCTGCCCTTCTCCGCGATCGCGATGACGGCCAGCGAATTGGGCAGGTTCTTGGCGCAGATCGTGGTTCCCTCCAGCGGATCGAGAGCGATGTCGACGCCCGGACCGTCGCCGGTTCCCACTTCCTCGCCGATATAGAGCATCGGCGCCTCGTCGCGCTCGCCCTCGCCGATGACCACCGTGCCGGAGATCGGCAGGCGGTTCAGTTCCGACCGCATCGCGTCGACGGCGACCTGGTCGGCGGCCTTCTCGTCGCCGCGACCGCGCAGCCTGGCGGCGGCCACCGCCGCGCGCTCGGTGACGCGGACGAGCTCCAGCGTCAAAATACGATCGAGACCGGACGAAGCGGTTTTAGCCATGTTTTCTTCCTGCGTGATTGCTGCGAATGTCCGAACGGACGGTGTCCTTTTGTCAAAGAGGCACGTCGGCGGCAAGGGCCGTCAAGCCCTTGAACGCATCCTTCAGAACATGAATCGATTGAATATTTGTGACGCATCGCAGCATGGCGCGAAATACGGCGCCCTGAATTGCCCGCGCGGAAGTGGCGCGCCTTCAGGCGGCGCGCTCGATGCGGATGACCTGCGGCTTGTCGAGGAGATGGCCGTCCTTTGTGACGCCGTCGACGGCTTTGCGCACCGCGGCTTCCGTCGTCTCGTGGGTGACGAGGATCACGGTCTTCTGGTCGGCGGTGTTGGCGCCGTTGGCATGCTGGACGATCGATTCCAGCGAGATGTCGTTTTCGGCCATGCGCTTGGCGATCGCCGCGAAGACGCCGGTACGGTCGTGGACGGTCAGGCGGATGAAATAGCCGCCGGCATGGGCGCGCATGCGCGCCTTCTTGTAGGGCGACAGCTCCCTGACCGGCCGGCCGAAGACCGGTCCGTGCTGGAAGCCGGGCCGGCTCTTGGCGATGTCGGCTATGTCGCCGACCACGGCGGAAGCGGTGGCGTTGCCACCGGCGCCAGGACCGGAGAGAAGGAGTTCGCCCAGGATGTCGGTCTCGATCGCGACCGCATTCGTGACGCCGTGGACCTGTGCGATCACCGACGCCGTCGGCACCATGGTCGGATGCACGCGCTGCTCGATGCCGCTCTCGGTGCGCTGCGCCACGCCGAGGAGCTTGATGCGGTAGCCGAGTTCGCCGGCCGCGCGGATGTCGGCCTGGGTGATGTTCGAGATGCCTTCCATGTAGATGTCGTCGGCGGCGATGCGGTTTCCGAAGGCCAGGCTCGTGAGAATGGCCAGTTTGTGCGCGGTGTCGTGCCCTTCGATGTCGAAGGTCGGATCCGCCTCGGCATAGCCGAGCCGTTGCGCGTCCTTCAGGCATTCCTCGAAGGAAATACCCTCTGCCTCCATACGGGTGAGGATGTAGTTGCAGGTGCCATTCATGATGCCGAAGATGCGCGACACGGCGTTGCCGGCCATCGCCTCGCGCATCGTCTTGATGACCGGAATGCCGCCGGCGACCGCCGCCTCGTAATTGAGGAGCACGCCCCTCTTCTCCGCGACTTCGGCGAGCGAAAGCCCATGCTTGGCAAGGAGCGCCTTGTTGGCGGTGACCACGTGGCGGCCGGCCTCGAGCGCAGCCTTGACGCAGGCGCGCGCCGCGCCGTCCTCGCCGCCGATCAGTTCGACGAAAACGTCGATCTCAGCGGCCCGAGCAAGCTCGACCGGATCGTCGAACCATTGCGCGTCGGAAAGATCGACGCCGCGGTCGCGGGCGCGGTCGCGCGCGGAAACAGCAGCGACGACGATCGGCCGCCCGCACTGCCGCGTCAGTTCAGCCGCCTTGTCGTGCAATATCCGCGCCACGGATGCGCCGACGGTGCCCAGTCCGGCAATTCCAACACGCAATGCTTCGCTCATGCCCGGGGCACCCTCAACAACAGAAATTTGCAAGAATTGCCCTCAGCGTCGGGCGCTGAGAGCTATGACATTGTCCGGCGTCTCGCCGGCGGTGCCGAGGAAGCGCTTGATGTTGCGCGCGGCCTGGCGGATGCGGTGCTCGTTCTCGACCAGCGCGATGCGGACGTAATCGTCGCCATGCTCGCCGAAACCAATGCCCGGCGCGACGGCCACGTCCGCCTTCTCGACCAAAAGCTTGGAGAATTCCAGCGAGCCGAGATGGCGGAAGCCCTCGGGGATCGGCGCCCAGGCAAACATGGTCGCCGCCGGCGGCGGAACGGTCCAGCCAGCGCGGCCGAAGGCGTCGACCATAACATCGCGGCGGCGATGATAGACCTCGCGCACCTCGGTGATCTCCGCCCCGTCCGAGTTGAGCGCCGCCGTCGCGGCCACCTGGATCGGGGTGAACGCGCCGTAGTCGAGATAGGATTTCACGCGGGTGAGCGCGGAGATGAGACGCTCGTTGCCGACGGCGAAGCCCATGCGCCAGCCGGGCATGGAGAAGGTCTTGGACATGGAGGTGAACTCGACCGCCACGTCGATCGCGCCCGGCACCTGCAGGATCGAGGGCGGCGGCGCGCCGTCGAAATAGATCTCGGCATAGGCGAGGTCGGACAGGATGATGATGTCGTTCTTGCGGGCGTAGGCGACCACGTCCTTGTAGAAGTCGAGCGAGGCGACATGCGCCGTCGGGTTTGACGGGTAGTTCATGATCAGCGCCAGCGGCTTGGGGATAGAATGCTTGACGGCGCGCTCGAGCGCCGGAATGAAGCCGCTGTCCGGTTCCGCCTGGATGGAACGGATGACGCCGCCCGACATGATGAAGCCGAAGGCATGGATCGGATAGGTCGGGTTGGGACAAAGCACCACGTCGCCCGGCGCGGTGATCGCCTGCGCCATGTTGGCGAAGCCCTCCTTGGAGCCGAGCGTGGCGACGATCTGGCGCTCGGGATCCAGCTTCACACCGAAGCGGCGCGCATAATAATTCGCCTGCGCCCGACGCAGGCCGGGAATGCCGCGCGAGGACGAATAGCGATGCGTGCGCGGGTCGCGCACCACGTCGCACAGCTTGTCGACGATCGCCGCCGGCGTCGGAAGATCGGGATTGCCCATGCCAAGGTCGATGATGTCGGCTCCGGCTGAACGGGCGGCGGCCTTGAGCCTGTTCACCTGTTCAAAAACGTAGGGCGGAAGCCTGCGGACCTTGTGAAACTCTTCCATTTTCGGGTTCCCGTGAAAACAGGCCTCTTTCAGCAGGCCTTCGGAGCCGCGCTATACACCCAATCGCGGGTCCGGTCGATAGCGTCACTCCGCTTCGATCTCCTTCAAGGCCGCATCGCCATGGGTGCCGGCGAGCCGGCGCAGCTCGGCCGAGCGGTCGGGCTCCTGGTTGGTTCGCAGCGATGCCGCCTGGCGCTCGCGGATCGATTGCAACTGCGTCGTGTTCGCGGCCTTCTCCTCGGGCGTGAACTGGGTTCCGGCGGTGGACGGGCGGATGTTGAGATTGGGGTATTCGGGTGCCGTCGCGGCGCGAGCCGAGGTCGCGCTCGCGGAGCCCGGCACGGCGTCGTCGATCGTCGTCGTTCCGCAGCCGCCGAGCAACCCGGCCATCAGCGGCAGTGCCGCGATCCAGCGCCAATGCGTCACATGGTCCCCGTCGGTCGCATTCGAGCGAGTTGTCATGAAGTTTCCTCGCAACGTGTCTATTTATCACGGTTGGACCGGGATGTATGTCCCATGATAGCATGAAACAAAAGGCCCTCGGAGGACCAGCGCTGAGCATGGCTACAAGCAACGATTCGGGCAAGAGCCACGGGGAAGCGCCATCGTCAGTCGAACAATATCTGGTGAAAGACCCGGAAACGTTCGCCCTCAATCTCGCACGGATGATCGAGCAGGCGGGCAAGGCCGCCTCGGCCTGGGCCGAGCCGCGCGAGAAGGGAGAAATGCGCGACGCGCTCGCCGAGCCCGTGGCCGACATGGTCAAGACGTTCTCCAAGCTCACCGAATACTGGCTCTCCGATCCCGCCCGCGCGCTCGAGGCGCAGACACGGCTTTTCTCCGGGTACATGGAAGTGTGGGCGAATGCCGTGCAGCGCACCGCCGGCGAGCCCAAATTGGAGGACGCGGTCAAGCCCGAACGCGGCGACAAGCGCTTCCAGGATCCCGAATGGGGCCGCAACGCGTTCTTCGACTTCCTCAAGCAGGCCTATCTGGTGACCTCCCGCTGGGCGGGCGACCTCGTGACCCACGCCGAGGGACTGGACGAGCACACCCGCCACAAGGCCGAGTTCTACGTCAAGCAGATCACCCAGGCGATCTCGCCCTCGAATTTCATTCTCACCAATCCCGAGCTCTTCCGAGAAACCGTGGCCAGCAACGGCGAAAATCTGGTCCGCGGCATGCGCATGCTGGCGGAAGACATCACCGCCGGCCACGGCGACCTAAAGATCAGGCAGGCCGACCCCTCTCGCTTCGAGGTCGGCAGGAACATCGCCACCACGCAAGGGAAGGTGATCGCCCGCAGCGAGATCGCGGAGATCATCCAGTATGCAGCGGCGACGCAGGAAGTTCTCAAGCGCCCTCTCCTCATCTGCCCGCCCTGGATCAACAAGTTCTACATTCTCGACCTCAATCCGGAGAAATCCTTCATCCGCTGGGCAACCGAGCAAGGCCACAGCGTCTTCGTGATATCGTGGGTCAATCCCGACCGGCGCCACGGCCGCAAGGACTGGGAAGACTACATCCGCGAGGGAATCCAATTCGCGCTCGACACGGTCGAGCAGGCGACGGGCGAGAAGCAGGTCAACGCGATCGGCTATTGCGTGGGCGGTACGCTGCTCGCCGCCGCACTCGCGCTGATGGCCAAGGAAGGCGACGAGCGCATCGCGACCGCGACCTTCTTCACCACGCAGGTCGATTTCACCCATGCGGGGGATCTCAAGGTCTTCGTCGACGAGGACCAGATCGCCGCCCTGGAACGCGCGATGGAGGGCAAGGGCTATCTCGACGGCACGCGCATGGCGATGGCCTTCAACATGCTGCGCGCCGGCGACCTGATCTGGCCCTACGTCGTCAACAACTATATGCGCGGCAAGGACCCGTTGCCGTTCGACCTGCTCTACTGGAATTCCGATTCCACTCGAATGACCGCCGCCAACCACTCGTTCTACTTACGCAATTGCTATCTGGAGAACAACCTGGTGAAAGGCGAGATGCGGCTTGCCGGCCGCAAGCTTTCACTCTCGGACGTGAAGATACCGGTCTACAATCTGGCCTCGCGCGAAGACCACATCGCCCCCGCGCGCTCGGTGTTTCTCGGAAGCAGCTATTTCGGCGGCGAGGTCGAATATGTCATGGCCGGTTCCGGTCACATCGCCGGCGTGGTCAATCCACCTTCCCAGAAGAAATACCAGTACTGGACGAATGGAAAGCCGGAAGGCGCGTTCGAGGACTGGATCGCCAGCGCGAAGGAAACACCCGGCTCATGGTGGCCGCACTGGCAGGCCTGGATCGAACGGCATGACGGGCACACGGTCGCTGCCCGCAAGATCGGAGAAAACCTTCAAATATTGGCGGATGCACCCGGAGATTATGTGAAGGTGAGAGTGTAGGCAGATGAATTCTGACTTCGCCTGTACTCGCCGTCGCGGTGGATAACGCTTAAATCCGGTAAGAAAATCGGCGATTTCAAGGCACCACCATGTTCTCGCCTCATTTGATTCATACCCGGGAGTTGCGGAAAGTTTCGAGATTCGTTAGGTCTCGAATCCGGGCTCGGGGGAATTAATAGCTCCGCTGGTTTTAAGGAGCAGCGTACGGTTTTTGAACCCGGACTCAAGGAAGGGGAAATAGCGTTGAGAGCTGAGCGAGCGCGCTGCAAAAGCGTTGGCAAGAGCGCTGTACTTATTGCGCTCGCGTCCGTCCTCCTGTCCTCCTGCTCAGCGACTTCCGACAGCGACACGGTATTCGGCCTGGCCGCCGTCAACACCTCCTCGGTGGGCGCAGCGTCGGATTTCAACGGCACGGCGTCCAACCCCGGCGCCATGGTGATGGACGAGGACGACCCTTCCCTGCCCGATTCGGTCGCCGCCTATCCCGGAATTCGACCCGGCTCCGAAACGGCGCTCGCCGCTGTCCAGCCGCAGGCTCCCAGGGCCGAAGCCCAGACGTCCACGGCGAATGCAAATCCGGCTCCGGTGCAGCAGCAAGCCGCTCAGGCAGAACAACCGGCCCAGGCCGCCGCAGACGGCACAAAACCACAGCAACAGGGCTCTTCCGGGCAGAACGCCCAGGCCGCCGCGACGCAATTCATAGAAAATTCCCCGCCGAAACAGTTCATCGAGAACTCGCCGCCGCAACAGCAGGCGGCAACGCAGGAAGCGGAACCGAAGAAACGCGGCTTCCTCTCCGCATTCTTCTCGCCGGCTCGCGCGGCGGCGGCACCGACGCCGATCAAGAAGGAGCCCGCTTCCCAGCAGGCGAAGGCGGAAACCGCCGAGACCAAGCCGCTGGTCAAGCTCGCCTCGACCCGCCCGGTGATCGCCTCGGCCTCGTCGTCGAGGCCGATCGTCGACACCGGCGAAGCCTTGCCGGGCGTGCGCGCCGACGCGCTTTTCGAAATCACCCGCAAATCCGGCCTCGACGACGACAGCGACGTCGACCTCCATGAGGATGAAGGCTCCTACCAGGTCGCCTCCGCGGCCGGTCTCGCCCGTCTCGCGCCGAACGGATTGCTGAAGCAGACCGAGAGCGTCGACGTCGCCTGCCTGAAGCCGTCGCTCGTGCGGGTCCTCAAGGCGGTCGAGGGTCACTACGGGCGCAAGGTCGTCATCACCTCCGGCTACCGCGATCCGGACCGCAATCGCCGTGCGCGCGGCGCGCGCAATTCGCTGCATATGTATTGCGCGGCGGCCGACGTGCAGGTGCCGGGCGTGGGCAAATGGGAACTGGCGGAATTCGTCCGCACCATGCCCGGGCGCGGCGGCGTGGGTACCTATTGCCACACGGAATCGGTGCATATCGACGTCGGTCCGGAGCGCGATTGGAACTGGCGTTGCCGTCGCCGCAAATAACTGAAAAAAACTTCTTTTTCCGAACGAAGATGGGTTGCCGACCCGGCATTAGCTTACTATAAGCCTCCTCGTTCCGGCGCGCCCATCGTCTAGCGGTCTAGGACGCCGCCCTTTCACGGCGGAAACAGGGGTTCGATTCCCCTTGGGCGTACCATTCTTCCCCAGAAGATTCGGTCATTTCCAGCGGTGCTCTGCTTCCGTCCGGGAGATTGCATCCGCGGCTTGCAAAGCCCCTCCTCTTCCTGCTTCAAAGGCTGAAATGAAAGCGGGAGGACATGCATGCAGGCGCAGAAGGAACTGGCGGGCCGGATACTCGCATCCCTGTCCGCGAGGCGGCAATTGCCGCCGTTCAGCGACGAACGGCCCGAATTCGATCTGGACGCAGCCTATTCCGTTTCCGACGAAATCATCTCGCTGCGAATCGCGCGCGGAGAGACGCCGGTCGGCTGGAAGATCGGCTTCACCAATCGGACGATCTGGGACGAATACGACGTTCATGCACCGATTTGGGGACCGGTCTACGATTCGACCGTTCGGGCAACGCAGCCCGCGTCGGAGGCGGCGATCCGCCTGACGCCGTTCGTCGAGCCACGGATCGAGCCGGAAATCGTCTTTCGGATGTCCTCCACGCCCCGGCCCGGCATGAACGATGCCGAACTTCTCGGATGCGTCGACGCCGTCGCCCATGGCTTCGAGATCGTGCAATCCGTCTTTCCCGGCTGGCGCTTTCAGGCAGTCGACACGGTCGCGGCCTTCGCGCTGCATGGTGCGCTCGTTCACGGCCCGCTCGTGCCCGTCGAACGCGCCGATGCCGCCCACTGGATCGAGCGGCTGGCAAGCTTCGAAATCGTTCTCTTCCGCAACGGCGAGGAAATCGACCGCGGTGTCGCCGCCAACGTGCTCGACGGGCCGCTGCGCGCGCTGGGGCATTTCGTCAACGGTCTCGGCGAACGGCCGATGTCTCGGGGCATCCTTCCGGGCGACCTCGTGACGACGGGCACCGTGACGCGCGCCTTCCCGGTCGCACCCGGCGAGAAATGGACGACGCGCGTTGCCGGCCTGCCGGTCGAAGGCATGGCGCTCTGCTTCGCCTGACGCGGGTTGTGGCCGTGCGGCAAGGAGTCCGGATACGGGGATTGAATAATCGGCCCCGCGGTGCCAAATCTGTCCTGCTCGACGCTTTCCATCATAACAAATCGGACCGGATATCATGGTCACCTATCTCGAAGCCGACACGGCTCCTCTCCGCAATACGGGTCAGATCCGCCTCTACGGCGCGGAGGCCTTCGAAGGCATGCGCAAGGCCTGCGATCTGACGGCGCGCTGCCTCGACGAACTCGCGCCGATGGTGAAGCCCGGCGTGGCGACGGAGACGCTCGACCGTTTCGTCTTCGAATTCGGGATGGATCACGGCGCCATGCCCGCGACCCTCAACTATCGCGGTTACACCAAATCCTCCTGCACCTCGATCAATCACGTCGTCTGCCACGGCATTCCCGATGCGAAGCCGCTGCGCGAGGGCGACATCGTCAACATCGACGTGACCTACATTCTTGACGGATGGCACGGAGATTCCAGCCGCATGTATCCGGTGGGGCAGATCAAGCGCGCTGCCGAAAGGCTGCTCGAGGTCACCCATGAATGCCTGATGCTCGGCATTGCCGCCGTTCGGCCCGGCGCACGCACGGGCGCCATCGGTGCCGCGATCCAGGCCTATGCCGAGGGCGAGCGCTGCTCGGTCGTGCGCGACTTCTGCGGCCATGGCGTCGGCCAGCTCTTCCACGACGCGCCGAACATCCTTCACTATGGCAGCCCCAACGAGGGCGTCGAGATGCGTCCCGGCATGATCTTCACCATCGAACCGATGATCAATCTCGGGCGCCCGCATGTGAAGGTGTTGTCCGACGGCTGGACGGCCGTCACCCGGGACCGCTCGCTGTCGGCCCAATACGAGCACACGGTCGGCGTCACAGAGGACGGTTGCGAAATCTTCACCCTGTCGCCTGCCGGTCTCGATCGTCCGGGACTTGCCGCCTGACCGTTTGCAGCTATGCTCCCGATAATGCTGCTTGGGGGGCATCATGGCAGGCGAAGAGAGCGACGAACGGGGTTCCTTTCCCGAGAGGCCGGCCACGCCGCGCGAAGGAAAACCCGCGCAAAAGAAGCCGCATTATCACGGCCATCGCGAAAGGCTGCGCGGCCGTTTCCGCGAAGTGGGAGCGGAGCCCCTCTCCGACTACGAACTTCTCGAGCTTCTTCTCTTCCGCACGATACCGCGCGCCGACACCAAGGTACCCGCCAAGGCGCTGCTGAAACGCTTCGGCTCGTTCGCCGAAGTCCTTGGCGCGCCCGAGCATCTGCTTCGCGAGGTGCCCGGCGTGGGCGAGGCAGCGGCCTTCGACCTCAAGGTCGTCGCGGCAGCCGCGAGCCGCATGGCCAAGGGCGGCATCGCAGGGCGTCAGATCCTCGCCTCCTGGGCGCAGGTGATCGACTATTGCCGCGCCGTGATGGCATTCGAGCCGCGCGAGCAGTTCCGTATCCTCTTTCTCGACAAGAAGAACACCCTGATCGCCGACGAGGTGCAGCAGAGCGGCACGGTCGACCACACGCCGGTCTATCCGCGCGAGGTGGTGCGCCGCGCATTGGAGCTGTCGGCCACCGCCATCATACTCGCGCATAACCACCCGTCGGGCGATCCCGCTCCCTCGCGCGCGGACATAGAGATGACGAAGACCGTCATCGCGGCCGCCCAGCCGCTCGGCATCACCGTCCACGACCACATCATCATCGGGCGGAACGGCCATGCCAGCCTGAAAGGCATGCAGTTGATCTGACGTCGGCAAGCCGATCACGAAGGCCGCCCTTCTCGAAAAGGGCCGAAACGTGCTGCAGTCACACCTCTGGCAAACAAAAAGGCCGCCCCGAGAGGCGGCCTTCGACATTGGAGCCAGGCGCGGCGGACTATTCGTCCGTCTTCTCCTTGGCGGCAGCCTTCTTCTTCGGCGCGGCCTTCTTCTTGGTCTCGCCCTCGGCGGCATCGTCGGCCTTGGCCTCCGCCTTCGCCTTGGTCGCCTTCTTCTTCGCCGGCTTCTCCTTGGTCTCCGCGGCCTGCTCGTCGTCGGCAAGGAGCTCGTCCTTCGTCACCTTCTGGTCGGTGACGGAGACCTCGCCGAGCAGGTGATCGACCACCTTCTCCTCGAAGAGCGGCGCACGGATGCTGGCGAGCGCCGACGGGTTGCTGCGATAGAATTCGAAGACCTGCTGCTGCTGCGCCTGCGGCACGCGGCGGATCTGCTCGAAAAGCGCCCGCTGCAGCTCGTCTTCGCTGACCTGAACGCCGGCCTTCTCGCCGATCTCGGCAAGGACGAGGCCAAGGCGGACCCGGCGCTCGGCCAGACGCTGATATTCGGCGCGTGCCTCGTCTTCCGTGGTGTCCTCGTCCTCGAAGGTGCGTTCGGCACGTGCCAGGTCAGTGGTCACCTGGCTCCAGATGTTGTCGAACTCGGCCTCGACGAGCCTGGAAGGCGCTTCGAACTTGTAGGCATCGTCGAGCGCATCGAGAAGCTGGCGCTTCGCTTTCTGACGGGTGACGGCGCCATACTGGCTCTCGATCTGGCCGCGCACGATCTCGCGCAGCGAGTCCGCGCTCTCCAGGCCGAGCTGCTTGGCGATCTCGTCGTTCAGCTCGAACTCGCCGGCGGAGGCGACTTCCTTCACCTTGATGTCGAAGGCGGCTTCCTTGCCGGCCAGATGCTCGGCTGCGTATTCCTCCGGGAAGGTGACGGTGATCGTCTTCTCGTCGCCGGCCTTCACGCCGACCAGCTGATCCTCGAAGCCGGGGATGAACTGGTTGGAGCCGAGCACGAGATTGGCATCCTCGGCGGCGCCGCCGCCGAAGGGCTCGCCATCGATCTTGCCGAGATAATCCATCGTCACGCGATCGCCGAGGGCCGCCTTGCCCTTCTTGGGCTCGTAGGTGCGCGTGGAATCCGCGACGACCTTGACCTGCTCGTCCACTTCGCTTTCCGGAACGTCATAGATCTGGCGGTTGATCTTGATGGCCGAGAGATCCTTGACCTCGATCGGCGGAAGAACCTCGTAATCGAGGGAGAATTCGAAATCGACGCCGCCGTCGAGCACCTTCTCGGCTTCCTTCTCGTCCTCGGTCATGGTGACCTCGGGCTGCATCGCGGCCTTCTCGCCGCGGTCGCTCAGGATCGAGCGGGTGGAATCGGAAAGGATCTCGTTGACCACCTCGGCCATGAAGGACTTGCCGTACATCTTCCGCAGATGCTGGATCGGCACCTTGCCGGGGCGGAAGCCGTTGATGCGGACCTTGTCCTTGGCCGCCGAAAGCCGCTCCATGAGCTTCGCTTCCATGTCCTTGGCCGGCACAGTCACCTTGATCTGGCGCTTCAGCCCTGTGTTAAGCGTTTCGGTTACCTGCATCTTACAACCTTTGTTCTCATGAATTCCGACGCTGACCCGGCTTTCCTGCCGCTCAGCCCGACGGTGCACGGGTGCCGGGAGTGGACCTTGGTGCGGGTGAAAGGACTTGAACCTTCACGACTTTCGTCACAGGAACCTAAATCCTGCGTGTCTACCAATTCCACCACACCCGCTTCAGAAGCGTTTCAGCCCTATAAAGCGCGTGGTTCTATATCACCGGGTTCCAGCGGTTCAAAGGAAAATTGCCGGTAAAGACGGCCTTTTTTTGCCGTCTAGCGGCCTAATTCGGGCCTTTCAGCCAACGCCGCGGCGATCCTCAGTAAAGCGGCTCCTCGTAAAGCATCGTGCCACCGTCGAGAAACGCCTTGATCTGCGGCGTGCCGTCGGCCGCCACCGCCACGCGCATGCGGAATTCGCGCTGCCGCATGTCGGCCTCGATCTGCCTGCCCTGCCCTTCCGGAAGGTAGAAGCGCTCGATGCCGTAGACCACGGAAAGCCGCTCCTGATCGCGCCAGGCGTCGGTCATCATTCCCTTGATCATCACCTGGCCGGCCGGCGTCTCGTCCTCGAACGGCGTGTCGAGGCGCGCGGCCACCGGCTGCCATATGCCGTTTTCGCCCTCCTGGAGGCGAACGAAGACCCAATGTTCGCCTTCGATGCCGTTTTCCGGAGAGGTGAAGATGTCCCGCGACAGGCTGCTTATATTGTAGCCGAGCGTCACATAGTCGCCGCGTAGCAGGTCGCGCGGATCGACCGGCTGAACCTCGAGCACCACGTCCTGTCCGTTGCGAAGGATCGCGGTACGCCCCGCGATCATGGAGGCCAGCACGGCTATCTGCACGAGCGCGACGATCAGCGCCGCGGGAAGGAGCCAGTTCCTCTTCATGACGCGACCCTCCGGGATTGCCCCGCGAAGCGCTTTTCTACACGCATTATCAGGAAGGCGAGGACGGCCAGCGCGATACTCGCGACCAGGAAGAAGCCCGCGGTGCCCAGCATCGTGCCGACGGTCACCAGATAGACGAAGACGAGCTGGAAGCCGAAGGCGACATAGGCCGTCCATCTCAGCACCGCATTGTCGCGGCCGGCAAGGATGAGGGCGGCGACGATACCGGCCATGGTGACGATGGAGGCGGCGAGAAAGCCGTCCTCCTCCACCAGCGCCCATTGGAAGATGCTCATGGCGACAAGAAAGCCGATCAAGGCATGCACGGTGAGCCCTGCCCCCATCCCCGACAGGCGTTCGGCTGCCTGCGGATACCATTTGCTCCATGCGAACAGCGCCGCCGACAGCACCGCGAGCACGGCCGCGATATCGAGGGATTCATTGCGGACATAGAGGCAGAGCGCAAAGAGAAACAGCGACAGAAGGACGAGGTGCCGTGCAGCCACGCTTGCCGTCCAGAAGGAGATCGCCCAAAGTGCAATCGCGACGAGCGGATAGTAGAGAGGCAGACTGGTCGCCGACCAATCCTCCGCCGCGCTCATGATCATCCAGCCCGCGGCGAGCAGTACGGCACTCACGGTGAGCGGGCCAGAGCGCAGCGCGATCGCGGCGAAACCCGTGCAGGCGGTCCAGACGAGCACCGCCTGCGCCTCGTCGCCGGAGAGATGATACATCTGCCCGATCAGCGAGATGGAACCGCCGAAAGCCGCCGCGCCCGCAATCCATGCCGCCTCGCCGAAGGCATTCTGTCCGCGCAGTTTCAAAACCGCGCCGCCGAGATAGCCGGCGAGGATGGCGAGGAAGAGCATGGCGACGCGCGCGATCCTCGGTATCGCCTCCCAATTGGAGGCGATGAAGATGAGGATCGCGGCCGCGAGCAGCGACGCCGCCATCATGGCGAGCACGGTGCCAAACGAAACGACGGAGCCGCCATTCCGCTCGATGTCCTCGGAAAGCCTGACGCCCAGTGGCGCCTCGATCAGCCCCTCGTCAACCCAACGCGCGATGTCGCGTTTAACTTTGGTCGCATATCCCGCCATGGATTCCCTTCCATCGGAAAGCCGCCAGCCTAACATCAAAGAGCTGAATAGGCGAAATATGCCTAAATTTCGGCCACATAGTCGCTGCCGCCACTCTTTTGCCTCAGCCATCAACCGGGATTAATGTTGCAATGCACAAAACGCATTGGTGCTATGCAGCAACCGCACTTCAAAAACGAACGGACTGCATCTATCTACGCCTCATCGCAAGAACAACAACATGACGCAACGAGAACCGAGATGAACCTGATCCGCAATTACCGCAACTGGCGCCGCTACCGCGAGACCGTGAACGAGCTGAGCCGCCTGTCCAACCGTGAGCTCAACGACCTCGGCATCGCCCGCGGCGATATCCCCTTCGTCGCCCGCAAGTCGGTCTAACGAATTCGAATTTCGTCAGGGTATCCTCCTCCCACCCTGACGGATACGACCGACCATCTCCTCCTCCCGATAGTCGGTCGACCCAAACGACACCCGCCGGACCTCCTCCCCCGGCGGGTGTTGTTGTTTCCGGGCCGCCGTTCCCTCCCCGCACGGCGCGCTCCATTGCATTCCGCGCCGGCGCGGACTAATTCCCTTTCATGAAGACAGATCCCGTACACGTCGTCGGCGGCGGCCTCGCCGGTTCCGAAGCATCCTGGCAGCTCGCGCAGGCGGGCGTTCCCGTCATTCTCCACGAAATGCGTCCGGTGCGCGGCACCGACGCGCACAAGACCGACGGGCTGGCGGAGCTGGTCTGCTCCAACTCCTTCCGCTCCGACGACGCCGAAACCAACGCGGTCGGCGTGCTACACGCCGAGATGCGGCTTGGCGGTTCGCTGATCATGGCGGCGGGCGACGCCAACCAGGTGCCCGCCGGCGGCGCGCTCGCCGTCGACCGCGACGGCTTTTCCGAGGCCGTTACCGCGAAGCTCGAGGCTCATCCGCTGATCACGATCGTGCGCGAGGAGGTTTCCGGCCTGCCGCCCGTGGAATGGGGCCGCACCATCATCGCCACCGGACCGCTGACCGCGCCGTCGCTCGCCGAGGCGATCGCGGCGGAGACGGACGCCGACGCGCTCGCCTTCTTCGATGCAATCGCGCCGATCGTCCACTACGATTCCATCGACATGAACGTCGCCTGGTTCCAGTCGCGCTACGACAAGGTCGGCCCCGGCGGCACCGGCAAGGACTATATCAATTGCCCGATGGACAAGGAGCAGTACGAGGCCTTCGTCCAGACCCTGCTCGATGGCGCCAAGACGGAATTCAAGGAATGGGAAGGCACGCCTTATTTCGACGGCTGCCTGCCGATCGAGGTGATGGCCGATCGCGGCGCTGAAACCTTGCGGCACGGACCGATGAAGCCGATGGGCCTGACCAACGTCCACAATCCGACCGTCAAGGCCTATGCAGTCGTCCAGCTCCGGCAAGACAACGCGCTCGGCACGCTCTACAACATGGTCGGCTTCCAGACCAAGCTCAGGCATGGCGAACAGTCGCGTATCTTCCGCATGATCCCCGGCCTGGAGAACGCCGAGTTCGCGCGACTGGGCGGTCTCCACCGCAACACCTACATCAATTCACCGGTGCTGCTCGACGGCACGCTGCAGCTCAAGTCGCGGCCGGGCCTGCGTTTCGCCGGCCAAATCACCGGCTGCGAGGGCTATGTGGAGAGTGCCGCGATCGGGCTTCTCGCCGGGCGTTTCGCGGCAGCCGAGCAACTCGGCCGGCCGATCGCGCCACCGCCCGTCACCACCGCCTTCGGCGCGCTGCTGAACCACATCACCGGCGGCCACATCGTCTCCGACGACGAGCCCGGCAAGCGCTCCTTCCAACCCATGAACGTCAATTTCGGCCTGTTCCCGCCGCTGGAGCCCGGCGCGATCACACGCCCCGAAGGCCATGCCGGCCGTTTCCGCGGCAAGGAGAAGTCGATCGCCAAGAAGAAGGCGCTGTCCGCACGCGCGCTCGCGGACTGCCGTGCCTGGCTGGGGATGGCGCCGAAGGCCGAAGCGGCGGAATAACCGTTCCGATTGCCGCGCACGGGGATCGTTGGACCGCTCGGCGCAAGGTCACTCCGCCGGCGCAATCCCGGCGTCCGAAGCGGCGGGCAATCCCGGTCGGCCCGCTTCCTCCGGATTCCGCCTCACATAGGCGGCCTTCAGCGTTTCGGACGTGTCGCGGGATCCGTCGTGGCTCCAGCCGGGCGGCATGAAGAGATAGCCGAGACGCTGGCGCGGCGTCAGGCCCGGCTGCAGCGCATCCTTGAACATGCCGATCCATTCGTGGAAGGCGACCTTCAGCGGGTTGAAGGTGCCGATGTTCCTGACGATGCCGTAGCGCGGCGCGTCCTCGGGAAGCTCCTCGACGAAGGTGCCGAACATACGATCCCAGATGATCAGCGTGCCGGCATAGTTGGCGTCGAGATAGCGCGGGTTGGTCGCGTGATGGACGCGGTGATGCGACGGCGTGTTGAAGATGAATTCGATTGGCTTCCACATCCTGCCGATCGTCTCGGTGTGTATCCAGAACTGCCAGATCAGGTTGAAGCCGAAGACGAAGGCGATGACCGCCGGGTGAAACCCCAGAAGCACCAGCGGCGCCTGGAGCACGAACATGCCGGTGAACAGGCCGGTCCAGCTCTGCCGCAGCGCGGTCGAGAGATTGTAGTGCTGGCTGGAATGGTGGTTGACGTGCTCGGCCCAGACCCAGCGCACGCGATGCGCGACCCGGTGGTACCAATAGTAGCGGAGGTCATCGAGCAGGAAAGCGGCGAGGAAGACCCACCAATGAAGGCCGAGATCGAGCAATCGATACTGCCACAGCCACAAGAGCGCGGTCAGCGAAACGATGCCGAGCAGGATGCCGGTCGCGACATTGCCGGTGCCCATCAGAAGGCTCGTCAGAGTGTCCTTCGTCTCGAATTCACCCCTGGCACGTCCGGTGCGCACCAGCCAGATTTCGAGCAGAATCGCGATCACGAAGAAAGGTATCGCGAGCTGCGTCACCGCCGGAAACTGATAGTCGTCGGTCATTTCCTCTCCCAAATGCCGTTCTGCCTGATGCGGGTGAACATCGCCTCGACTTCCAACGCCGCCGCCTCGTCCTCGAATTGAAACGTTCCACCCTTCCAGCTGAAATCACGCAGCTTTATCGCGATGGCACTGCCGCTCGCGCGCGGTGTCGCCGCCACGTCCGCGGAGCAAAGGAGCCGCGTCATGAATTTTCCGCCGATGGCGTGAACGAGGCCGCATCCGCCTTCTTCAAGGCCGAGGAATGCGGTGCGGCGGTCGCATGTGAGGCGGAGCGAAGCGACGCGCGCGTCGGGGAAATCGTCGGCGAAGCGAAGGCGCGCCGCTTCCTCGCCGACAAGCGTCGCAACCCGACTGCCTCCAGTCAGATGAACAACGCCGACGACGCCGGCTATACCCACTGCCACCATGACGACCAGCAGCGACAGGCTCATGCCTATCAGTTCCTCCAAAAGGGCGACCGCGCCCTCTCTCCCGCAGGCAAGCCTAGCAGACGGCGAACGAACGTCAAACGGGCGGTCAGCGCCAGCCGAGGAGCGCGCGGCGCAGCAGCGTCCAATGCCGGCGCAGTGGCGAAATGTCGGCGATCTGGGTCAATGGATCGACGCCGCGCGCTGAAATCCGCGCGAGATAGGCTCCGGCGAGCGATGCGGGAAGGAAGGCGGGCCGCAGGGAGACGGGCATTCCGTTGGCCGCCTTTTCGAAGCGCGCCAGATGTTCGCCGGCCAGCGCCGACAAGGCAACGACCGCGCGCATCGCCGCGTCGCGGTTTTCTCCGGCGACGAACTCGTCCCGCGAGGTACCGGCGGCGGCCAGTATGTCCTCGGGCATGAAACACTGCCCGCGGGCGCGATGCATCGGCAGCAGCCGCAGAAGGCCGGCCATCGCTTGAGCGCAGCCCGCATGTCCGGCGGCCTCCGCGAATTCCGGTGCAGCCTCGGGATCGAGGATCAGCGCGGCGAGTTGTATGATCGCCGACGCCGTCTCGCCGCAATAGCCCTCGAGGTCGTTCCGGCTCGGCATCGGGTCATCGTAGAGGTCGAAAATCCGAGCATCGAGATAGTTCTGGAATGTCGCGAGCGGCAGGCGGCTGCGCTCGATCACGCCGGACAGCGCCTCGGCGACCGGATGGCCGGCAGCAGCCCCTTTGCCGGCAGCGAGTATGTCGCGCCACCATTGCAGCCGGATTTCACCAGGCAAGGGCTCATGGATACGATCGCGCACCGAGGCGATCTCGACGTTGAACGCATAGAGCGCAAACAGCGCCTCGCGCCTCGCCTCAGGCGCATAAAGCGCGGACAGATAGCGGTCGGGATCGTCGCGCCGCACCGCCTCGGCCAGTGAAGAGGGTTCACCCATCGCCTATTCGACGGCGATCAGCGCGGCGGCGACGAGGCGATCCTCGGCAAGGAGCACGTTATAGGTGCGCACCGCCGCGCCCGTCGACATCGGATCGGCGGTGATGCCCGCCTCCCGCAACGCCGCCCTCAGTTCCCTGGACAGCGGGCGCAGGTCCGGTCCCATGCCCACGAGAAGGATATCGATGTCCTTGGCCTCGTCGATGACCTTGCCGAAATCCCCGGCGTCGAGCGCCGCCGCATCCCGCGGCTCCCAGCCGTGGATGCCCGAAGGCAGGCACAGGATGGAACCGCGATGCGACATGTCGGCGAAGCGGAAGCCGCCATTGCCGTAGGCGTCGATGGGCGCGCGGCCGGGAAAATGCGCTTCGCGGATGATTATTCCCGGCCCCATGACGAACCGCTAGACCTTGCCGGCCGTCGCAACCTGCTTGGCGGCCGCTTCCTTGTCCTTCTCCGTATCGAACATGTCGGGCCGCAGCTTGAACAGGATGAGCATCGGCCCGGCGATGAACAGCGACGAATAGGTGCCGACGAACACGCCGACGATGATCGCGAAGACGAAGGACGAAATCACCTCGCCGCCGAAGAAGTAGAGCGCGATCAGCGCCATCAGCGTCGTCAGACCCGTCAGGATGGTGCGCGACAGCGTCTGGTTCAGCGACAAATCGATGAGCTGGTCGAGCGGCATCTTCTTGTAGCGTCGCAAATTCTCGCGGATGCGGTCGTAGATGACGACGGTGTCGTTGATCGAATAGCCCACCACCGTGAGGATCGCCGCGATGGCCTGCAGGTTGAATTCCAGCCCGAGCAGGAGGTAGATGCCGACGATGACGATGACGTCGTGGGCCGTGGAGACGATCGCCCCCATGCCGAATTGCCACTCGAAGCGGAACCAGATGTAGACCAGCATCGCCACCATCGAGAGCAGGATGCCGATCGTGCCGGTCCTGGCGAGTTCGCCGGAAACCGTCGGCCCGACCACTTCCACCCGCCTGAAATCGTAGTCGGAGGCCAGCTCGCCGCGCACGATCTCGACGGCGGACTGCTCGGCATTGTCGCCGCCTTCCTGGCCCTGGACGCGGATCATCAACTCGCGATCGTTGCCGATCTCCTGGACCTGCACTTCCCCGAGGTTGAGGTCGCTCAGCCGGGCGCGCACGTCCCCGGGATCGGCTTCCGGTCCCTTGGCCTGGACCTCGATGAGCGAGCCGCCCTTGAAGTCGATGCCGTAGTTGAAGTCGGTCACGAAGAACATCGCGGCGACGGCGATCGAGATGGCGCCGGAAAGCGCGAAGCCGAGATTGCGCAGCTTCATAAAGCCGATCTTCGGCTCCAGCGGCAGATAGTTCACCAGGCCGGCCGGAAATTCCGTCGGCCTCTGCCGGCGCAGCCAGAACGCGATCATCCAGCGGGTGAGCGTATAGGCGGTGAAGACGGTGGTGATGATGCCGATACCGAGCGTGATGGCGAAGCCGCGAACCGGACCCGTTCCCATGTAGAACAGGATCACCGCGACGATGAAGGTCGTCAGGTTCGCGTCCACCACGGTCGCGAGCGCCCGCTGGAAGCCTGAATCCAGCGACTGGACGAGCGAGCGCCCTTGCGACCTCTCCTCGCGCACGCGCTCGAAGATGATGACGTTGGAATCGACGGCCATGCCCATCGTCAGGACGATACCGGCGATGCCCGGCAAGGTCAGCGTCGCGCCGAGCAATGTCAGCACGGCGACGATCATTCCCACATTGGCGGCCAGCGCCAGATTGGCGATGAGCCCGAGCTTGCCGTAGACCACGAGCATTGTGACGATGACGAGGACCGCGCCGACCATCGACGCGATCTTGCCGGCCTCGATCGAGTCCGCGCCGAGGCTCGGGCCGACCGTGCGTTCCTCGACGATCGTCAGATCGGCCGGCAGCGCGCCGGCGCGCAAGAGCACCGCCAGATCATTGGCGCTCTGTACGGTGAAATTGCCGGAAATCTGGCCCGTGCCGCCGAGGATCGGCTCGCGGATCTGCGGCGCCGAGATCACCTGGTTGTCGAGGATGATGGCGAAGAGACGCCCGACATTCTGCTGCGTCGCCTGGCCGAAGCGCGAGGCGCCCTGGTTGTCGAAGCGGAAGGAAACCACCGGCTCGTTGGTACGCTGGTCGAACGTCGCCTGCGCGTCGACGAGATTCTCGCCGGAAACGATCACCCGGCTCTCGATCAGGTAGGGCACCGGCGGATCGTCGGTCGAATACATCACCGTGCTGCCGGCGGGCGGACGGCCTTCGATCGCTTCCTGCACGGGCACCGACTGATCGACCATCTGGAAGGTCAGCTTGGCCGTCTGGCCGAGAATGTCCTTGAGGCGCTGCGGATCCTGCAGGCCCGGCACCTGGACGAGAACGCGGTCCGCGCCCTGGCGCTGGATGATCGGCTCGGTGGTGCCGAGTTCGTTGACGCGCCGGCCGACCACCTCGATCGACTGCGTGACCGCCGAGCTCACCCGGTAGTTGATGCCCTCGTCGGTCAGCGTGAAGCGGAAGAGGCCGGGCTCCGGCTCGGCCAAGCTCAATTCGGTGACCGTGCCGGTTCCGAAAAGGCCGGCCGAAACCGGCTGCGTCAAAGGCTGAAGCGCGGTTCGCGCCGCCTCGATCGCGCTCGCGTCGCGCACCCGTACCTGGACGGCGCGCCCCGAGCCGGACAGGCCGGTATAGCCCACCCTGGCGTCGCGGAGCATCGTCCGGATATCATCGCGCGTGGAGGCGAGACGCTCGTTGATCAGGTCCTGGCGGTCGACCTGGAGCAGGATGTGCGAGCCGCCCTGCAGATCGAGGCCCAGCGTCATCTGCTGTTTCGGCAGCCAGTTCGGCAGCGCATCCAGCGTCGATTGCGAAAACAGGTTCGGAATCGAATAAATTACGCCCAGCAGGACGACCAGCCAGATCGATACCGTCTTCCAGCGCGAAAAGTAGAGCATGTTGCCTCGTATGGTCAGGCGGAAGCATCGTGGCTTGCGCCACGATTGCGGTTACTTCTTGGCGTTTTGGTTCGCCACGGGTTCGCCCTTCACGCGCACATCGGTGATCATCGAGCGGATCGAGGTAACCTTATTGCCACCGCCGAGATCGACTTCAACCTCATCGTCGGTGACCTTGGTCACCTTGCCGATCAGGCCGCCGCCCGTCACCACCGTATCGCCCCGGCGAATGGCCGCCAGCATCTCGCCGCGCTTCTTCATCTGCTGGCGCTGCGGCCGGATGATGAGGAAGTACATGATAACGAAGATCAGGACGAAGGGCAAAATGCTGATGAAAATGTCCGGGGCGCCGCCCGCGCCCGCCTGCGCATATGCCGGTGTGACAAACATTGGAAACTCCTGAAAAGTGCGAAAAGGCCGGCTGACCGGCCCCGTTTTAAGTTGGCCGGAATATAATCCCTAACACCGCCAATGCAACCGCGCTTGGACCAAGGCTCGCTGCTTTTCCGCCTGGAAAACGCATGGTAGAGCGATGGACTTCAAGAAAATCAGAGAATGTCTCGTCAAATGAAGCAAGAATCGCTGGAAATCCTGAACAAGAAGCTCGACAGCCTGATCGAGGCGATCTCGCGGCTCGGGCCTGCGACGATTGAGCCCACCGACATCTCGGCGGCCGACTGTTTCGTCTGGTCCGCCGAAAAGGGCCTGCTGGAGCCGGTCGCCAAGGTGAACCGCGTCGAGATCGAGCTCATCAGGGGCGTGGACCGCGTTCGCGACATTCTCCTCGACAACACGCAACGCTTCGCCGACGGGCTTCCGGCCAACAATGCCCTGCTCTGGGGCGCGCGCGGCATGGGCAAGTCCTCGCTGGTCAAGGCCGTTCACGCAACCATCAACCACACAAGAAAGCAGACCCCGCTCAAGCTGATCGAGATCCATCGCGAGGACATCGACACGCTGCCTCGGCTCATGGCGATCCTGAAGGCCTCGGAATACCGCTTCATCCTGTTCTGCGACGACCTCTCCTTCGATCATGACGACACTTCCTACAAATCGCTCAAGGCGGCGCTGGAAGGAGGCGTCGAGGGACGGCCGGAAAACGTCATTTTCTTTGCCACATCGAACCGGCGTCATCTCCTGCCGCGCGACATGATCGACAACGAGCGCTCGACCGCGATCAACCCGTCCGAGGCGGTGGAGGAAAAAGTGTCGCTGTCGGACCGTTTCGGCCTCTGGCTCGGTTTCCATAAATGCTCGCAGGACGAGTATCTCGACATGATCGACGGCTATGTGCGCCACCATGAATTGAAGATCGATCCGGAGGAATTGCGTCGCGACGCACTCGAATGGTCAACGACCCGCGGTAGCCGCTCCGGCCGCGTCGCCTGGCAGTTCGTCCAGGATCTCGCCGGAAGGCTGGGCCAGCCGCTGAAGGCTTCGGCCTGAAAACAGAAAGCCCGCCTCCGTAAGGAGGCGGGCGAGCTGGCGAACCGTACTGAATACACTTCGGTCCGCGGAACTTTCTTCTTTGTCCCTGAGGCTGCTAGCCTTCGAGGAAGCCGATAGGATCGACCGGCGTCGAATCCTTGCGAACCTCGAAATGCAGCTTCGGCGTGTCCGCCGATCCGGTCATGCCGGTACGTCCGATGTCCTGTCCACGGCGAACCTTCTCGCCGCGCTTGACGTTGATCTCGCTGGCGTGGCCGTAGACAGTGACCAGGCCGTCCTCGTGGCGCACGAGGACCGTGTTGCCGAACTCCTTCAGCCCGTCGCCGGCATAGATGACGACGCCGTTTTCCGCGGCCTTGATGGGCGTGCCCGCCGGCACGGCTATGTCGATGCCGTCATTGGCCTTGCCGGAACCACCGCCGAACGGCGCGATCACCCTGCCTCGCACCGGCCAGCGCATCCGGCTGATGCCGGTCGCATCGGGCGCGGCGACGCCCGCCGTTTCCTCCTTCACGCTCTCGATCACCTTGGAGGCGGGAGGCGTGTATGCGGCGACCTGAGGCTTGGGTGTCTCGCTGGGCGTCGAGGCCGTCGTCTTCACCTCGGGCTTCGCCGCCGGCGCGCTTGCAAGCTGGACCGAAGCGTTGCCGCCCGACGACGGAATCGTCAGCGTCTGGCCGATACGGATCAGGCCGCTCGAGAGGCCGTTCGCGCTCTTGAGCGCTTCGGCGCTGACGCCATTCTTCCTGGCGATGCCGTTGAGCGTGTCGCCGGCAACGACCGTATAGCTGCCTCCGGCGCTGCCTGCATTGGCGGGCGTGGCCGGGCTCGCCGTCTGCTGGCCGGTGGCGGCCTCCTTGAGTTTCGGCTGCTGCGGCAGCACCGCGAGACGATCCGGCGCCTGGCCGGGAATTGGCTGATTGGCGGGAAGCGACGGCTGCTGCGCATTGGCGGTCTGCGGTGCAGTCTGCGGCGCATTGCCCACCGAACCGGATGCCGTGTTCGACCATCCGGCATCGGCGGACCGCGGCGCGGGCTGCTGCGGCGGCGGCAACTGCGCCATCGTCTGCGAGTTGGCCGACGGAGAATCGAGATTGGAACGCTGTACGGGAGCGAGCGCGGAGCCGGAGGAAACCTGCGAGGAAACTGCCGGCTGACTCGGATACTGGCTGGGGTATGAGGGAGCGGAAGCGACCATCTGCCCCGGCTGCCCGTAGGGACCGCTCTGAACGTCGGCGCTCGGGATCGGCGCGCCGTTCTTCGCCATCACATTGGGACGGATCGAACCGGTGTAGGTGCTATCGACATAGCCGCCGGCAGGCTGAGAGGCCTGCGCCTGCGTCGAACCCGTGAGGAGGGAGTCCTGGAAACGGGTTACGTCGGAGCTGCAACCCGCCGAAATACCTCCGACGAGCAAGAGCGCCGCTCCTTGCAAAAGCTTACGCTGGTTTTTGTCTGAAATACCGAACCGCATGACACTACCCGCAATACCCAGTACCTACTGGCACCGATTAAAGCGCGTTAATGTTACCGGTCGGTTAAAACCGCGAAATATCTCGTAAAAACTGAATAAAGGGCGCTCAGAGCGCGGCCGCCAGGCTTGGCACGAGCGGCTGCAAACGCACCTCCGCCACGTCTTCGCGCTCGAAACGGCTGCCGAGCTTGCTCAGCTTCGCGAAGGTCTGCACGCCTTCGGCCGGGCCGATCGGAGCGACCATCACGCCGCCGGTGGAAAGCTGGTCGACGAAACCGCGCGGCAGGCTTTCGAACGAAGCCCACACGATGATGCGATCGAAAGGCCCCTCCGCCGGCAAGCCGTTGGAGCCGTCGGCCTGCCGTGCGATCACATTCGTCAGGCCGAGCGCCTCGAAGCGCTGCTTGGCCTGCTCGACGAGGGATTTGTAGCGGTCGACCGTCAGCACGCGCCCGGCGAGCTGCGCCATGAGCGCCGCCGTGTAGCCAGAGCCGGTGCCGACCTCCAGAACCCGCAGGCCGGGCTGCAGTTCGAGCGCCGCGAGCGCCCTCGCCTGCAGGTCGATGCCCTCGATCGTCTCGCCGCATGCGATGGGCACCATGCGATCGGACCATGCATCGGCATGCCACTGGCCGGGAACGAAATTGCGACGCGGGGTGGCCTCGATCGCGGTCAGAAGATCGCGCGCGCTCAGGCCGGAAGATCGCATGCGCAGAAGGAAGGCCGCGATCCTTTCACGATCTCCGTCGTCGACGTTCATGCAAGCGCCTTG
This sequence comes from Aquamicrobium sp. LC103, assembly GCF_001014615.2. Classification (GTDB taxonomy): domain Bacteria; phylum Pseudomonadota; class Alphaproteobacteria; order Rhizobiales; family Rhizobiaceae; genus LBCQ02. The sequence continues at coordinate 113,991 of NZ_LBCQ02000007.1, read as the reverse complement.
GCGATCATGTCCTTCAGCGCATGGGCGGTGAGGTCCATGTGCAGTGGCGTCACCGAAATATGATCGGCGCGGATCGCGGCAAGGTCCGTACCGTCGCGCACCTCCGCCGGCTCGCGGCCAAAACGAAGCCAGTAATAGGGAAAGCCGCGCCCGTCCTTGCGTTCGTCGAGCCAGAGGCCGTGCACCAGCTTGCCCTGACTGGTCACCGTAGCGCCCTTGACCTCGTCGGCCGAGCAGTTGGGGAAATTGACGTTGAGGAAGACGTTTTCGGGCAGGGGCAGCCTGACCAGCTTTTCGAGCAGCGCCGGCGCGTGCCGCTCCGAGGTTTCCCAAAGCACCGCGCGGCCCTCCTCGGTCACCGAATAGCCCTGGCTCAGCGCGATCGAGCGGATGCCGAGAAGCGTGCCCTCCATCGCGCCGGCGATCGTGCCCGAATAGGTGACGTCGTCGGCAACGTTGGAGCCGGAATTGACGCCGGAAAGAATCAGGTCCGGCGGCTCCGGCATCAGATGGCGCACGCCCATGATGACGCAGTCGGTCGGCGTGCCGCGCACGGCGTAGTGCTTGTCGCGCACCTTGCGCATGCGCAGCGGCGTCGACAGCGAAAGCGAATGGGCGAAACCGGATTGGTCGGTTTCAGGCGCCACCACCCACACATCGTCGGAGAGCTTGCGGGCGATGCGTTCGAGCACGGCCAGCCCTTCGGCATGCACGCCGTCGTCGTTGGTGAGCAATATGCGCAATTTACAGCCTCAATTCGCTTCGATCTTTTCCAGACCGCCCATGTAAGGGCGCAAAACTTCAGGAATGGTAATGGAGCCGTCCTCGTTCTGATAATTCTCCATCACGGCGATGAGGGCGCGCCCGACGGCGACGCCCGAGCCGTTGAGCGTGTGGACGAAGGCCGTGCCCTTGCCGCCTTCGGGACGGTAGCGGGCATCCATGCGGCGGGCCTGGAAGTCGCCGCAGACCGAGCAGGACGAAATCTCGCGATAGGTGTTCTGGCCCGGTAACCAGACCTCGATGTCGTAGGTCTTGCGCGCGCCGAACCCCATGTCTCCGGTGCACAGCACGACCGTGCGGAACGGCAGGCCGAGGCGTTTCAGCACCTCCTCGGCGCATTGCGTCATGCGCTCGTGCTCGGCAATCGAGGAGTCCTGATCGGTGATCGAGACCATCTCCACCTTGTAGAACTGGTGCTGACGCAGCATGCCGCGCGTGTCGCGCCCCGCCGAGCCGGCCTCCGAACGGAAGCAGGGCGTGAGCGCGGTAAAGCGCAGCGGCAGCTTCTCGGCCGCCACGATCTCCTCGCGCACCAGATTGGTCAGCGGCACCTCGGCCGTCGGGATCAGGCCCAGACGCCCGCCCGAATGCGGCGTGAAGAACAGATCCTCCTCGAATTTCGGCAATTGGTTGGTGCCGAACAGCGCCTCGTCGCGCACCATCAGCGGCGGCTGCACCTCGGTATAGCCGTGCTCGGTGACGTGAAGGTCGAGCATGAACTGGCCAAGCGCGCGCTCGAGCCGCGCGAGCTTGCCCTTGAGCACGGTGAAGCGCGCGCCCGAAAGTTTCGCGGCGCGCTCGAAATCCATCATGCCGAGCAGTTCGCCAATCTCGAAATGCTCGCGAGTCCAGTTGGTCCGCTGCTTGACCGCGCCAACCTTGCGGACCTCGACATTGTCGTTCTCGTCCGCGCCGACCGGCACGTCCGGCAAGGGAAGGTTCGGAACGACGGCGAGCGCGTCTTCCAGCTTCTTGTCGAGCTCCCGCTCGGTCGCCTCGCCGGACTGGATGAAGCCCTTGATCTCGTTGACCTCGGCTTTCAGCTTTTCGGCCAGCGCGGAATCGCCGGCGCGCATCGCGTTGCCGATCTCCTTGGAGGCGGCGTTGCGGCGCTCCTGCGCTTCCTGAAGCCTGCCGAGATGCGCGCGGCGCGATTCATCCAGCGCGATCAGGTCGTTGACCGAGGACTGCGCCGCCAATGCCGACTGGCCGCGCTTCTCGAGCGCATTGATGAGGGCCTGGGGGTTCTCGCGAATCCATTTGATGTCAAGCATGGGTCAGGTATCCGAACGCGGGCGACAAGTTAGACCGGCCCCACGCGACGTCGACACATTGCCGGAGATCAGGACGCGGAAGGTTGCTCTGCCTTGTCGGCCTCGGACGCCTCGGCTTGCGCCGCTTCGGCCGTTCCGGCCTCCTGCTCGTCCCTAGCTGCCTGATCTTCCTTGCGCTGACGTTCGACTCTGCGTGCAAGCCAGATGGAGACCTCGTAGAGAATGATGGTCGGAACCGCAAGGCCGATCTGGCTGACCGGGTCGGGCGGCGTCAGGATCGCCGCCACCACGAAGGCGAGAACGATCGCCCATTTGCGCTTGTCGATCAGCGCCTCGGAAGAAAGCAGCCCCACACGGGCCATCAGCGTCGTCACCACCGGCAACTGGAACACCAGGCCGAAGGAGAAGATCAGCGTCATGATTAGCCCGAGATACTCGGAGACGCGCGGCAGGAGCGATATCTGGATTTCGTTTTCCGGCCCCACCTGCTGCATCGACAGGAAGAACCACATCACCATGGGGGTGAAGAAGAAATAGACGAGCGCCGCGCCGATGAGGAAGAGCACCGGCGACGCGATGAGAAACGGCCGGAAGGCCGCGCGCTCGTTCTTGTAGAGGCCGGGAGCCACGAATTTGTAGATCTGCGCCGCGATCAGCGGGAAGGCCAGGACCAGGCCGCCGAACATGCCGATCTTGATCTGCGTGAAGAAGAATTCCTGCGGCGCCGTGTAGATGAGATCTACCTTGGAAGCGTCGAGCCCCGCCCAGCGCGTCGCCCATTGGAACGGCAGCACTAGGAGGTTGAAGAGATGCTTGGCGAAGAAAAAGCATACCAGGAAGGCCACGAAGAAGCCGCCCAGCGACCAGATCAGCCGGGACCGCAACTCGATCAGATGCTCGATCAGAGGCGCTGAAGACTTGTCGATTTCGTCGTCTTCGGTGGTCACTTGGCAGCCCCGCCTGATTTCGCCTTGCCCGGTTTGGCAGCGGCCGTCTTCTTCGCCGCGGGCTTCGCGGCCGTCGCCTTGACAGGCTTCGCGGCGGCGCCAGCGGATTTGGGCGTCTTCGCCGAAGCGCCCGGTTTGGCGACGGACGCAGCCTTGGCCGTGGAAGCGGCCTTGCCCCTGGCGGCAGCCTGGGCCGAGGTCGTCGGCGCGGCACCGTTGCCCGACGCAGCTTTCGCCGCCTCGTCCGCGCCCGGCATGGCAGCCGCGCCGGCCTTGAGCGGTTCGGCGGCTTGCGCGACCTCGGAGGCAGGCTCGCCCGGCGCCGCCTTGTTCGGCTTCATCGCCGCGTCGAGACCCGCGCGCACGTCGGCGGCTGCCTTCTCCATCGGATTAAGCGCCTTCCTGATCTCACTGGCGGGGTTGAGCTTTCGCGCGTCGTCCGCCAGGTTCTTCAGGTCGTCGAGCTCGGCTTCCTTCATCGCCTCATCGAACTGCTTGCGGAAATCACCCGCCATCGACCTCATCTTCGACGTCATTTTGCCGAAGGTGCGCAGCATCTTGGGCAAGTCTTTCGGGCCCACGACCACGATCATGACGATCGCGATCACGAGCATCTCAGTCCAGCCGATTTCGAACATCGCTCTTTATCCGGTCAGCAATCGATTTGGCGCGGGAAAAAGGAAGCCCCCGCACGTTACGAGGTCTTGCTGGCCTTTTCCTTGGAGGATGCGACCGTTTCGTCGGTGCGATGCTCGACGGTCTTGGCGTTTTCCGCCTCGTCCTCGTCGGCCATGCCCTTCTTGAAGCTCTTGATGCCCTTGGCCATGTCGCCCATCAGCTCGGGGATCTTGCCACGGCCGAACAGCAACAGCACGACCACCAGGACGATGAGCCAGTGCCAGATTGAGAAGCTACCCATGATCACTCTCTTTCGAATGTTTCCCAAGTCCCGCGAAGGACCCGATTGATTTATGCGCTTTCGCCTGTTCTTTCAAACACAAGCACATCAGACTTTCTGACCGTGAGCCAGATGTCACGATCCGTTCCGGACAAAGCGCCGCACCTCACGCGCGCCCGCACCGGCTTGTCGGCTCCCGGAACGGCAAGCTCCAGCAGTTCGACCACTCCCAGATAGTGGCGCGAGACCACACGAGCGGGCACCTCGCCGTCCTTGTCCGACACGTCGAAGGCCGACAGGCGAAGCGCCACCGAAGCTTTCGCGCCCTCCGCCAGATGCGGTGCCGCAAACCGGCCGACGGGAGTATCTACCGCTCCTTCAAACGCACGGGAATCGAAAATATTCAATTCCGAGAAAAATCCTGCCGCAAAAAGATCGGCCGGGCGCTGATAAAGCTCCTCCGCCGTGCCCACCTGCACCAGCCCGCCATCCTTGAGCAGGGCTATGCGGTCGCCCATGCGCATCGCCTCTTCCGCATCATGGGTGACAACTATGGCGGTTGCGCGGCTTTGGCGCAGAATGGCGAGGGTTTCGGCCCTCACGCTGTCCTTGAGGCGCGAGTCGAGGCCGGAAAAGGGTTCGTCCATCAGAAGCACAGCCGGGCGCGGCGCGATCGCGCGCGCCAACGCGACGCGCTGCTGCTCGCCGCCGGAAAGGACGTGCGGATAGGCGTTGGCGTAGCTTTCCAGCCCCACCCGCCCCAGCGAGATTATCGCTTCCTTCCTGGCTTCCTCGCGCGAAAGCGCGGTGAGGCCGAAGCGGACATTGTCCAGTATCGTCAGATGCGGAAACAGCGCGAAATCCTGGAAGACCAGGCCGATCGACCGCTGCTCGGGCGGCAGGAACACCGACGGGCCGGCGATTTCCCGATCGTTGAGCAGCACCCTGCCGCGCGTCTGCGGCTCGATGCCGGCGGCGATCCGCAGGAGCGTCGTCTTGCCGGAGCCCGACGGTCCCAGGAGGCACAGCACCTCGCCCGGTTCGGCGGAAAGCGAGACGTCGCGCAAGGTCACGGCGCTGGGCGAGAATTCATGACTGATGCGTTCGAAGGCGAGCCGCGCCGCGAATGTGACGCCCGCCGTCACCCGCGTCCCGTTCTTCGTCTCACCCGCCATCGCACCCAAACCTCAGGATCGGAGCCCAGGGCTCCAGCCGCCTCGTTCCTGGGTCAGTGGTCAATCATCCTCGACCCTGGGTGTCAACAGGCCGAGCTCCTCGAGATCGATGTCGGTCAGCGGATCCTCGTCCTCGGTCAGTAGATCGGGATCGGAAGGGGGCTGAGGGACGGCGAAGTTCGTCGGCATGCGCGAGGAGAGCAGGCCTGCGCCCCTCAGTTCGTCGATGCCCGGCAGGTCGCGCACTTCCTCGAGGCCGAAATGGTCGAGGAAGGTTTCGGTCGTGCCGTATGTGACGGGACGCCCCGGCGTGCGTCGGCGGCCGCGCATCCTGACCCAGCCCGTCTCCATCAACGTGTCGATCGTGCCCTTGGAGGTCTCGACGCCCCGGATTTCCTCGATCTCGGCGCGCGTGACCGGCTGGTGGTAGGCGATGATCGCAAGCACTTCGAGGGCCGCGCGCGAAAGCTTCTTCTGCTGGACCGTGTCGCGGCTCATCAGGAAGGCGAGGTCGCCGGCGGTGCGGAAGGCCCAGGCCTCGCCGACCCTGACCAGGTTCACGCCGCGTTTTTCGTAGACGCGCTCCAGCTCAGCCATCACCGAAGGCACGTTGACGCCTTCGGGCAGCCTCGCCTCCAGCGCCTTGCGCGACACGGGCTCGGCGGAAGCGAAGACGATGGCTTCCGCCATGCGCACGGCCTCCGCCATATGGATCTGGACGATCTGGCTCGCGCCCGCCTCCTCGTCGAAGGAAAGCGGGATGATCCTCGCGCTGCCGCCTTCAGTCATGAACCACCTCGCTGGCGGCGGTGTGCGCCGCGGCCTTTTGCTTCGCCCGCATGTAGAGAGGCGCGAAAGCCTCCGTCTGGCGCATCTCGATCGCGCCCTCGCGCACCAGTTCGAGGCTGGCGGCGAAGGAGCTTGCGATCGCCGTCGCCCGCTCCGCCGGCGTGGCGAGATATTCGACGAGGAAGGCGTCGAGCGCGGTCCAGTCGCGAAACTCGCCGATCAGGCGGTTGAGGATCTCCCTCGCCTCCTTCAAGGACCAGACGCCACGCTTGGCGATGCGGACATTGGTGATCGCCTGGCGCTGACGCTGCGAGGCATAAGCGGTCAGAAGATCGTAGAGCGTCGCCGAATAGACGTTGCGCTTGTCCACGATCACCGTTTCCGGCATGCCGCGGGCAAAGACGTCGCGGCCGAGCCGGTTGCGGTTGACGAGCCGCGCCGCCGCGTCGCGCATGGCCTCCAGCCGCTTCAGGCGGAACTGCAGGACGGCGGCCATTTCCTCGCCGCTCTGGCCTTCGTCATTCGCCTGCTTGGGGATCAGAAGCTTCGACTTAAGGAAGGCGAGCCACGCCGCCATCACCAGATAGTCGGCCGCAAGCTCGAGCCGCAGAGCGCGCGCCCGTTCGATGAAGGCGATGTACTGCTCGGCAAGCGCGAGCACGGAGATGCGCGCGAGATCGACCCTCTGGTTGCGGGCAAGGTGCAGGAGCAGGTCGAGCGGACCTTCGAAGCCGGCGACGTCGACGACGAGCGAAGGCTCCGACACGCCGCGCTCGGCATCCGTGTCGCTCCAGAGCTTTTCCATCGGGGCCGCTGCCGCGGCTTTCCTGTCGATCGCTTCGCCCACTCTCCCGTCCTTCCGGACCATCCTCGTTCAGGCAACCGCCGCGAACATCGCGTCGAATTCCGCACGGACCGCCGCTTCCAGCGTGTCGTCCCTGCGGGCAAGCCCTTTCACCGCCGCCTTCGCGCGTTCGAGCGATCTGCCCGCCAATGCCGGCACGCGCTCGCAGACCGCGCTCATCTCGCTCATCACGCCATTACAGTGAAGTACCACATCGCAGCCCGCCGCAAGTATCGCTTCGGCCCTTGTTCCGAAATCCCCAGAAAGTGCCCGCATCGACACGTCGTCGCTCATCAACAGGCCGTCGAAACCGATCTCGCCGCGGATGATCGTCTCGATCACCCTGGCCGAGGTCGTCGCGGGTTTTTCCGGATCGATCGATGTATAGACGACATGCGCGGTCATGCCCATCGGCGCGTCCCTCATCGCGCGAAACGGCACGAAATCATGCGCCCGCAACACGTCGAGAGAGGCCTCGACCACCGGGAGCTGGTGGTGACTGTCGGAAAAGGCGCGGCCGTGCCCCGGCATGTGCTTGATCACCGGCAGCACGCCGCCGGCTTCGAGCCCCTCCGCCGCGGCCTTGCCCATCGCGGCGACGATCTCCGGCCGCTTCGCATAGGCACGGCCGCCGATCACGTCATGCGCTCCCTCGACAGGAACATCGAGCACCGGCAGACAATCGGCGTTGACGCCATATTTGCGGAGATCGAAGGCATGCAGGCGCGACATCAGCCAGGCCGCGCGCAGCCCCGCCTGAGGGTCGTGCTGATACAGCGCGCCCAGGGCAGATGCCGGCGGATACTCCGCCGCCAGCGGCGCGCGGAAACGCTGCACGCGCCCGCCTTCCTGGTCGACGAAGACCGGTGCATCGGGATTGCCCACGCAATCGCGCATTGCCGCGACAAGGTCGCGGACCTGGCCCGGCTCGGCGATATTGCGGGCAAAGAGGATGAATCCCCACGGGCGTTCGCCCTTGTAGAAGGCGATCTCCTCATCGGTCAGGCTCGTCCCGGCGGCGCCCAGAATCACTGCTTTTGATTCGCTCATGTCCACCAACATATCCCCAAGCGCCGCGCGGCGCACCTTGCGTGAAAAGCAAAAGACCGCCGTGCTTTCGCATGGCGGTCCCATTTGATTCAGGCGTGTACGGCCTCAGCGCGAGACAAAGCAGCTTCCGCCCGCGGCCTTGTAGTCGGTGCAGAGCTGGATCGCGTCGTCGCGGTTCGATGCCGGGATGCGCACGCGGTAGTAGACGCCCCTGCCCTCGATCTCGGCGCGCACGACGTTGACACCACGGCCCTGGAGCACGCTGCCGTAGCGACGCGCCAGATCCTGGTAGGCGGTCTGGGCACCCTCGGCGGTGGGCTGCGACGCGATCTGCATCGACCATTCGCTGGTGGCGGCCGACGGCGCTGCAGCCGGTGCGGCGGCTTGCGTCGGAGCAGGCGCCGGATTGGCCGGAGCAGGGTTCGCCGGACGCTGCGCCGCGGCCACCTGCGGCTCGGCGCGCTGCGTCGGGACGACACCGACGGTGTCGGGCGTCACGATATCCTGACCGCCGGCCGGCAGTTCCAGCGCAGCGGCGCCGGTGCCTGCCGCGCCCTCGATCGTGGGCACACCGCTTGCCGTGGGCGCGGCGGCGACGAGATCGCCCGAGCTTGACGGGTTCTGTCCGGCGGCGGCTGGCGCGGGCTCCTCGCGCGGCACCATGGTGCCGTCGGGGCGCACCACCATGGTACGGACGCGACGCGGCGCGACCGCAACCAGATCGTCGTTCATGCCGGTTCCGGCCTGCTCGCTGGTCGGCGCGATCCGATCCTCGGACTTCGCCGGGCCGCCGATCGCCGGCGTGTCGCCGTCCGCTTCGCTGGCCTCCAGCGCGGCCTCCCCGCCTTCGGGCGCGCTGCCCGGGGCAGGCTGCTGCGGCTGGGCGCGGGCGGCGAGATCGACCGGCTCCTCCGAACTCGTGATCAGGCGCTCCTGTTCGGGCGCGGCGTCCGACGCGCCGCCCGTCACGCGCTGATAGACCTGATTGTCCTGGTTCGGAACGCTGGCGCCGCCCGGGTTCTCGGGACGAACCTTCATCGGGTCCGTATCGGCGCGCACGACCGCCGGCTCGCCGTCCGAGCCGCCGCCGAAGAGCGACATGCCGAACATGCCGGCAGCACCGAGCAACACCACGCCACCGACAACCGCACCGATCAGCAGGGACCGCTTGCGGCTCCCCTGGATAGGGTTACGGCGCTCGTCCGGTTCCTGGTCGATGGACTGGTTGAGATCGTCGTCGAAATCGAAATCGTCGGGCAGCGCGCCGACCTGCGAGAACGCGTTGCGCTGCGGCGTCTCGTTCGACTGGAAGGGATCGGCGGCGGCACGCCCGGCATGCATGGTCGCCATGCCGGCCATCGCCGCGCCAGCGGCCACCGAGCCGTAATGCTCGGGACGGAAGGTCTGCGGCTCGGCCGCGTAGGCATCCTGCGCGGCGCCCCAGTTGCCCTCGGGCAACCGGCTTTCGACGTGCTGGACCGCCGGTTCCGGCTCTTCCGTGCCGAAATCTCCGAACGCCTCGGCGATCTCCGCATCGATCTCGTCATAGGTCGAGGTCGAAGGCGCGTCCTCCTCGAAGGTCAGTTCCGGAATGTCGAGATCGTCGGCAACCGCATAGGCGCCCTCGTTGATCTCGACGGTCTCGACGTCGGGAGCCGCGTAGTCGCCTTCATTCGCAACATCGTCGAGGGCGAAATCCTGAACGTTGCTGCCGGATTCCGGCTGCTCATGCTCATAGGAAGGAGCGATCGAGGCAAGCACCGCGAAGGGATCTCCGGCCGGCTCTGTCCCGGCAGACGGAGCGGCCGTCTCCTCTTCGCTCAGAGCGTCGTCGAAGGCAGCGGAAAAATCCTCGCCCAGATCGACGGAGCCCAAATCGTCGCCAGCGGAATGAGAAGCGTAGGAATCGTCCTGCACAGCCGGTTCCGCATAGGCTTCGTGCTCATGGGCGTGGGCGTCTTCCCGGAAGGCGGCAGGCTCGCTCTCGAAGTTCCGCTCATAAGCCGGCTCGCCCTCGAAAGAGGCGATTTCTACCGGAGCTTCGGCCTCGTACGGCTCGTCGGAGAGGTAAACCTCCTCCGGTGCGGCGACGACCGGGACGGTTTCCGCAGTTTCCGCGCCTTCATCCTCATCCGTCCAATCCTCTGGATGCGGGATGCGTCCGAACGTGTCGACGGCGGGTTGCCAATCAGAATCTTCCGGCGCCGAAAGCTCGGAATTCTCGGGGTGCGCCTCACCTTCCTCGACGTAGGCGTGAGACGGCTGGACCGCCTCACGGTCGGCGGCATGATCGCCCGCGAGAAGCGCGGCCAATTCGTCCTCCAGACTCGGCTCGTCGGCTGCCGGGCCGGGTTCCGTCTCGTAGGCGGGCGCCGGTTCCTGCTCCGCGCCAAGGGGGCTGAGCGGGATATGAGGTCCTTCCTGCAAGGCTTCGGCCTCGGAGTAATCGTCCTCGTATCCCTCATAGGAATACTCGGGCTGCGGCGCATCGGCCTCGTCCGAGATGTTCGCCGGCGTCTCCACGGTTTCTTCAGCCTGCTCGGACATCGCCGCAAGCTCGTCCTCGAGCGAGCCGAAATCCATGTCGACCTCGGCTAGGCCGCCGTCATCCTCGCGCGCGGTGGCCTCGGCACCGTTGTCCGCCTCGCCCGCGATCGGCTGATCGACGTCTTCGGGCATCCAGGCAGAAAGCTCGTCCGGCTCCTCGGGCGACCACGAGGACAATTGATCGTCGCTCTCGGCGGCCTCGTACGAAGCAACGGCGGCTTCATGGGTGGAGACTACCTCGGCATCGTCGGAGGAAGACTCCCCGGCGGCGAACTCGGCAGAAGCATAGGCCTCGCCTTCGGGCTCCCACGCCGCAGTCGGCTCCTCGGGCGCCCAGGACGCGGCCTCGTACGTCTCGGGAGACGCGGGCTCGGCCTCATAACTGGAATATTCCGCGACCGGTTCGACCGCATCGCCAGCATCATCGGCAAGGGCCGCCTCGAACTCGCTCTCAAGGTCGAGATCGAAATCGTCTGCCGGCTGCTCCGGCTCGCCATAGGCCGCATCGCCTGACGGCGCTTCCGAGCCATGGCCATGAGTTACGGCTTCCGCATAGGCGGTTTGATCGAACTGGGCGTATCCCGCGCCCGGCTGGTCCTCGACCTGCTTCCAGGCAACCGCCGTTTCCGGAGCCGATGCGTGGGCTAGGCCGAAATCATCGTCCAGGCCGCCGAGCAGCTCCTTCTCCAGGTCGATCCCGAAATCTTCATCGGAAGGCGCAATTGAGGATTGCCTCGGACGGGGATCATGCCCCATGATGCGTGTCAATTCCGCGAACGGATCATTCGCCGCGAATTCTGAACCATCGCGTTTGAGATGATTGCTGTCTGCCATGCTTTTTCCCGCACTCGCACTCGGTCGGACGCCGGCGACGTCACTTAAGGTCGGCCCTTACCAGCGCATTGTGGGCAAAAGGTGACAGGAACGTTCCGCGAACCTTAGCGCATCTCAGAGGGGGCCTCCGCCCCGATCAGCGCCAGGCCGGAGGTCAACACATCCGAAACGGCCTGCACCAGCCCTAGTCTGGCATGGGTCAATTCTGGATCGTTAACCTTAACAAAACGTAAGTCCGGCGTATCCGTGCCGCGATTCCAGTGCGCATGGAAGGCGGAAGCGAGATCGTAGAGGTAGAAAGCCAGTCGATGCGGCTCATGGGCCTGCGCGGCGCCTTCGATCAGACGCGGATATTCGGCGAGCTTGCGGACGAGGCCGAGCTCGCCCTCGTCGGTCAGCCGATGGGCGGCCGCCTTCATGGTCGAGCGTTCGATCCAGTCGGAGCCGAGCTGCTCCTTCGCCTGCCGGAACACCGAATGGCAGCGCGCCGAGGCGTATTGCACGTAGAAGACCGGATTGTCCTTCGACTGCTCGGTGACCTTGGCGAAGTCGAAATCCAGCGGCTCGCTGTTCTTGCGGTACAGCATCATGAAGCGGATCGGATCGCGGCCGACCTCGTCGACGACGTCGCGCAGGGTGACGAACTCCCCTGCCCGTTTCGACATGCGCACCGGCTCGCCGCCCCGGAAGAGCTTCACGAGCTGGCACAGCAGCACCGTGACTTCCAGCTTGTCACCGGCGATCGCCTTGGCCAGCGCCTCCAGGCGCTTGACGTAGCCGCCGTGGTCGGCGCCGAGGATGAAGATCAGTTCCTCGAAGCCGCGCGCGTATTTGTCCTTCATATAGGCGACGTCAGCGGCGAAATAGGTGTAGGAGCCGTCCGACTTCACCAACGGCCGGTCGATGTCGTCGCCCACGTCGGTGGAGCGGAACAGCGTCTGCTCGCGATCCTCCCAATCCTCGGGAAGCTGGCCCTTGGGAGGCGGCAGCTTGCCCTTGTAGACATGGCCCTTGAGCGTCAGATCGTTGATCGCGGAGCGTATGGCGGCCGCATTGTCGGCATGCAGCGTGCGCTCGGAGAAGAAGACCTCGTGATGCACGTTGAGAGCCGCCAGATCCTCGCGGATCATCACCATCATCGCGTCGATCGTCCGGTCCTTGACGAGGGCGAGCGCCTCCTCGTCCGGCATCTGATTGAGGCCGCGGCCAAATTCGTCCGCAAGCGCCTTGCCGACGGGAACGAGATAATCGCCGGGATAGAGGCCGGCCGGTATCTCGCCGACCTCCTCGCCCAGCGCCTCACGATAGCGCAGCATCACCGAGCGCGCCAGAACGTCGATCTGCGCGCCGGCGTCGTTGATGTAATATTCCTTGGTGACGTCGTAACCGGCGAAGGCGAGCAGGTTGGCAAGCGCATCGCCCACCACGGCGCCCCGGCAATGGCCGACATGCATCGGACCGGTCGGATTCGCCGAGACGTATTCGACGTTGACCTTCCTGCGCCCGCCGACGGTCGAACGGCCGTAATCGGTCGAAGCGTCGAGGATATCCCCGAGCCGCGCCTGCCAATAGCCGTCCGAGAGCCGCAGGTTCACAAAGCCCGGTCCCGCCACGTCGACCGCGGCGACATCGGCATCGGCACGCAGCGCGGCGGCGATTCTTTCGGCGAGAGCACGCGGGTTCTCGCCCACGGCCTTGGCCAGCACCATGGCGGCATTGGTGGCGAGGTCGCCGTGGCTTGCATCGCGCGGCGGCTCGACGGTCACGCGGCCGAGGTCCGGCCTCTCGCCATTTTGCGTTTTAAGATCAAGGCCTTCCAACGCCTTGATGATGCGCGCGCTGAATTCGGCGAAAATATTCATGAACTGCGTCTCGGTCTTGCAGGAAAAATCGGGCGACTTCAGCGCCCGCGATAGCGCCTCGCCTAGCCCAAATCGGGTGTATGGTCAAACAGGCGGCGGTGTTCCTTGACCGCATAGGTGTCGGTCATGCCGGCGAGAAAATCGGCGACATGGCGCGCCCTAACCCTTTCCTCCGCCCGGTCGAGCCCTTCACGCCAACCTTCCGGCATCTGCCTCGGATCGTCGAAATAAAGGTCGAACAGGTCGCGCACGATGGTTTCGGCGCGAGCCCTCACCGCCATCACGCTCGGGTGGCGGTAGAGGTTCTTGTAGAGAAACGCCTTCAGCCGACGCTCGGCTTCGGCCATTTCCGGCGAAAAGGTCACGATCGTGCGGCCGGCGCCATGCACGTCCTCGACGCTTTGCGGTCCAATCGCCTCGAGGTTGCTCCGGGCCGCCGAAATCACGTCCTCGACCATCGCCGTGATCTGCCGCCGCATCAGCTCGTGGCCGGTTCGCATCGCGTCGAGATGCGGATACCGCTCGCGCACTTGCGCCAATATCCCGGCGGGCAGCGGCACCTCTTCCAGCATTTCCAGCGTCAGGAGCCCCGCCCGTAGGCCGTCATCGATGTCATGGGTGTTGTAGGCGATGTCGTCGGCGATGGCCGCGGCCTGCGCCTCGATCGAAGCGAATCTCGAAAGCTCGAGATCGTGCAGCGTGGAATAGTTCAGGATCGCCTCGGGCACCGGCCCCTTCAGCCCCTCGCCCTTCCGGTCGGTCAGTGGGCCATTGTGCTTGACCAGCCCTTCCAGCGTTTCCCAGGTGAGGTTCAGTCCGTCGAACTCCGCATAGCGGCTTTCGAGCCTGGTGACGACGCGCAGCGACTGCGCATTGTGGTCGAAGCCACCCCAACGGGCCATCTTCTCGTTGAGCGCGTCCTCGCCGGTGTGGCCGAAGGGCGTGTGGCCGAAATCGTGGACGAGCGCCACCGCCTCGGCGAGGTCCTCGTCGACCCGCAGGGCGCGCGCCAGCGCCCGGGCGATCTGCGCCACCTCGATCGAATGCGTCAGCCGGGTGCGGTAGTGGTCGCCCTCATGCGCGACGAAGACCTGGGTCTTGTGCTTCAAGCGGCGAAAGGCGGTGGAATGAATGATCCGGTCGCGGTCGCGCTGAAAGGGCGTGCGTGTCGGGCTTTCCGGCTCGTCGTGGAAGCGGCCGCGCGAAAGCGCCGGATCACAGGCATAGGGCGCCCTCGGCCTGTAGCCGAAGCCGATGTTCTCGAACCCGCCGGAACCTCCGGTCATCGCACTCGCTGTCCCGTTGCCGCATTGTTGACTTGCAGTCCGGCGCTTCATACCTATTGTGAAGACGCGAACGCAAGGTGACCTGCCATGGGCGTGGATGCAAAGACCGGAATGAACAATGTGGAAGTCAGCGACGCGGCTGCCAAGCGCATCGCCAAGATCGTTGCCGCCGAACCCGGCAAGTCGGCCCTGCGCGTCTCCGTCGAAGGCGGCGGCTGCTCGGGCTTCTCCTACAAGTTCGATCTCGTCGACCAGCCAAATGACGACGACATCGTCATCGAGAAGGATGGCGCCCGTGTGTTCATCGACGATCTCTCGCTCGTCTATATGGGCGGATCGGTCATCGATTTCGTCGACGACCTGATGGGGCAATCCTTCCAGATCAGGAATCCGAATGCGGTCGCCTCCTGCGGCTGCGGCACGAGTTTTTCCATTTAGCAGTTGGGGCACGGGGATTCGATCGCCACGCCGGCGAAGATGAACGTCCGATGAATGCCTGCTTCAAGGCCCGTTCAGCGCGACGGAACCATTCTGCCGGGCGATGGTTTTTCAAGCGACTTCTCAACAACAAGGAAAAACACCATGCTTAAAGACGTGTTGAAGGCCGCGGCCCTCGTCGGCGGGCTCCTCGTCCCTGGCATTGCGGCTGCGGCAACCTCCGCCGTGGTCACCACCGACCTCAACATCCGCACCGGCCCCGGCTCGGGCTATCAGCGCTTCGGCACCATTCCCGCCGGCTACGAGGTAACAGTCTATGGCTGCCTCAGCGGCTACAATTGGTGCGACGTGAACTTTGGCGGCGATCGCGGCTGGGTGTCCGGCAAATATCTCGCCTATCTCGGCGAGCGCTATTACCGGCGCCCGATCTCCAGTGTCGGCGTTTCGATCGGGCTGCCGATCGTCGGCTTCGAGCCGTATGACTATCACCGCCGCTACTATGTCGGTCGGCCCTGGTACCGCGACCGCTATCTCGACCGTCCGCGCTACCGCGACGACGGTCCCTGGGACCGGGATCGCGACCGCTGGGCCCGTGAGCGCGACCGGGATCGCTGGGAGCGCGACCGTGACAGGGACCGCGGCCGCTGGGAACGCGAGCGGGATCGCCGCGAGAATGCGAGGGACAGGGATAGAGATCGTGGCCGCGACGTGGTCGAACGTCCGCGCGACCGGGACCGGGATCGCGACAGGGGCCGGGATCGGGGCCGCGACAGGGATAGGCCGGTCTGGGTCCAGCCGCCCAACGACCGCAACCCGGAACCAGGCCTCCGCGGCTCGCGCTAAGCCGCTCCAATATCGTCGATATCAGAGCCGCCGGAACGCTTCCGGCGGCTTTTCTGTCAGTAGATCCGGCGCGCCGGTCGCAGCCCCCGCGAATCGGGTTCCTTTCGCCGCCGCGATGTTGCAAAGTCCGGCTTTCCGAGAATCCGAAGCCACGAGTTTTTTTCATGAAGATCGCGACCTGGAACATCAACGGCGTCAAGGCGCGGATCGACAATCTCGTGCACTGGCTGAAGGAAAGCGCGCCGGACATCGTCGGGCTTCAGGAAATCAAGTCGGTCGACGAGGGTTTTCCGCGCGCCGAGATCGAAGCTTTGGGGTATCACGTCGAAACCCATGGCCAGAAAGGCTTCAACGGCGTCGCCATCCTGTCCAAGCTGCCTTTCGACGAGGTCAACCGCCGCCTTCCCGGCGACGACGCGGACGAGCAGTCGCGGTTCATCGAGGGCGTCTTTTCGACCGAAAGCGGCGCCATCCGCTTCGTCTCGCTCTATCTGCCCAACGGCAATCCGATTAACACCGAGAAATTTCCCTACAAGCTGCGCTGGATGGAGCGGCTGGAAAACTGGGCGTTCCACCGTCTGGCGCTCGAGGAGCCGCTCATTCTCGCCGGCGACTACAATGTGATTCCCGAAGCCGCCGACGCGCGCCATCCCGAGGCTTGGGTCAACGACGCGCTTTTCCAGCCGGAAACGCGCCGGGCCTTCCGGCGGCTCGAATATATGGGGTTCATCGATGCGGTCCGCGCCGTCAGCGGCGCGCCGGACATCTACACCTTCTGGGATTATCAGGCTGGCGCCTGGCAGAAGAACAACGGCATCCGCATCGACCATCTGATGCTGTCGCCGGAAGCGGCCAACAGGCTGGCGTCGGCCTCCATCGAAAAGCATGTGCGCGCCTGGGAGAAGCCGTCCGACCACGTGCCGGCGGTGATCGAGATCAACTGATGCCGTCGGCGGCGATAACCGGCGGCTGCCTGTGCGGCAGCGTGCGGTATCGCTGCGACGAGCCTTATCGCTACGCCGTTCATTGCCATTGCTCGATGTGCCGGAAGAGTTCCGGTGCGGCCTTCATGACCTGGGTGTGCCTGCCCCGGGAGGCTTTCCGCCTGACCGCCGGCACGCCTCGGCCGAGGCGATCCTCGGCGACGGCGCAGCGCGCCTTCTGCCCGGATTGCGGTGCGCAGATCTACATGGACTATCGGGGGTCCGGCACGATCGACGTGTCGGTCGGGACGCTCGACGATGCCGGTTCCGTCACCGCTCTCGACAACATCTGGGTCGAGGAACGCCTGCCCCTGATGAAAGGCTTCGACGGCGATTTGCCGGAGCACCGGCAGTTTTCGCCGCGAAGCTGATGCCGCCTCGTGCGGCGCGGCCTGCTAGCGGTTGCCGCCCTTCGTCAGAATGTCCTCGGCAAGCGCGATCGCGGTGCGGCGGTCGGCCTCCTCGGAAAGCGCGAAGGCCTCTTCCTGCATGCTGCGGATCCAGCCCCGATCGGTCGGCGCGGCGCGCTCCAGCGCGGCCGTCATCATCGCCAGGCCGCGCACGACCTTGCCGCTCTGGAAGAGCAGGTTGCCAAGCGTGGCCTGCGCGCCGGCATGGCCTTTTTCGGCCGCAAGCTGCAGCCAGCGGCCGGCCTGCTGGATACTGGCCTTCATGCCGCCCTCGCCCTGGAGGAACATCTTGCCGATCTCGTACTGGGCGACCGGATTGCGATAGGTCGCTGCCGCTCGCATGTAATATTCCTGCGCGGCCTGGGGATTGGCCTTCACCGGCGTTCCGGGAATGCCAGCCTGCGCATAGGCGCCGAGCGCCACGAGAGCGTCGGAAACGTAGCTTTCTTCCGGCGAGCCGGGCTCGACATCCTGCTGGGCGATCTCCTGGAAGAACTTGAACGCTTCGTAGTCGTTGCGCGCGACGCCGTCGCCCTCGGCATACATGCGGGCGAGCTTCCAGCGCGCGCCGAGCTGTCCGTTCTCGGCCGCGTAGCGATAGGCTTCGACGGCCTGATCCTTGTGGCCGCTCTGATAGGCGGAATAGCCGAAGCGGAACACCGCCCAGGGGCTGCGCGGCTCGGCGGAATTGCCCTGGATCGTCTGTTCGAACGCGAAAGCGCGCGGCAGCTCGACGGCGAGCGCGCCGGCTACGGCCGCCGAAAACAAACCAGCCCTGAACACGTCAAACGTCCGCATAGCAGTGTGTTTCTTTCGCTCCACCGGGATGCGTCACCGCGCCGAAGCGGGCGGATCCGACGGTCTGCGCATATTTCCATATCGCGCCCGACTGATAGTCGGTCTGGCGCGGCTTCCATTCCGTCCGGCGGGCAGCCAGTTCATCCTCGCCGAGCGCCACGTCGATCGTGCCCTCGACGGCATCGATCGTGATGATATCCCCATCCCCGAGAAGGCCGATCGGGCCGCCAACGGCCGCTTCCGGCCCGACATGGCCGATGCAGAAGCCGCGGGTCGCGCCGGAGAAGCGCCCATCCGTGATCAGCGCCACCTTGTCGCCCATGCCCTGTCCGTAGAGCGCGGCGGTCGTGGCGAGCATTTCACGCATGCCCGGGCCGCCCTTCGGGCCCTCGTAACGAATGACGAGAACCTCGCCTTCCTTGTAGGTCCTGTTCGTCACGGCCTCGAAACACGCCTCTTCGGAATCGAAGCATCGCGCCGGACCGGTGAACTTCAGGTTCTTCATCCCGGCAACCTTCACGATCGCGCCTTCAGGAGCCAGATTGCCCTTCAGACCGACAACGCCGCCGGTTCTGCTGATCGGCTTGTCGGCCGGGTAGACGACATCCTGCGCATCGTTCCAGGCTATCTTCTCCATATTTTCGGCAAGAGTACGGCCGGTCACCGTCATGCAGTCGCCGTGGAGATAGCCGTGATCGAGCAGCGTCTTCATCAGGAGCGGAATGCCGCCGGCCTCGAACATGTCCTTGGCGACATATCTGCCGCCGGGTTTCAGATCGGCGATATAGGGCGTTTTCCTGAAAATCTCGGCGACGTCGAAGAGATCGAACTCGATGCCAGCCTCGTGCGCGATCGCCGGCAGGTGCAGCGCGCCATTGGTGGAGCCGCCGGTGGCGGCGACGACCGCGGCCGCATTCTCCAGCGCCCTGCGGGTGACGATGTCGCGCGGGCGAATGTTTTTGGCGATGAGCTCCATCACCTTCTCGCCGCTGGCGTAGTTGAAGCGGTCGCGCATCTCGTAGGGCGCCGGTGCGCCGCAGGAATAAGGCAACGCCAGGCCGATCGCCTCGGCGACGGTCGCCATCGTGTTTGCGGTGAACTGCGCCCCGCAGGAACCGGCCGACGGGCAAGCGGCCTGCTCGACCTCCAACAGGTCCTCGTCGCTGATCGCGCCGACGGAGTGCTGGCCGACCGCCTCGAAAACGTCCTGGACGGTGATCTGGCGGCCGCGATAGCTGCCCGGAAGGATCGAGCCGCCATAGATGAAGACCGACGGCACGTTGAGGCGAACCATCGCCATCATCATGCCCGGCAGGGACTTGTCGCAGCCGGCGAGGCCCACAAGGCCGTCATAGCAGTGGCCGCGCATGGTGAGTTCGACGGAATCGGCGATCACGTCGCGCGAAACCAGCGAGGCCTTCATGCCCTGATGGCCCATGGCGATGCCGTCGGTGACGGTGATGGTACAGAATTCGCGCGGCGTGCCGTTTGCCGCCGCGACGCCCTTCTTGACCACCTGGGCCTGACGCATCAGCGAGATGTTGCAGGGCGCCGCCTCGTTCCAGCAGCTCGCCACGCCGATCAGCGGCTGGGCGATCTCGGCCTCCGAAAGGCCCATTGCGTAGAGGTAGGAGCGATGCGGAGCGCGCGCCGGACCAACCGTCACATGACGGCTCGGCAAATTGGCTTTTGAAATCGCTTTTGCGTCCATAATCGTCCTCGCCGCAGGCAACGCGGCTCCCCCTTCGACGAGCAATATCCGGCACTTTGTCGAAGAGGTCTTCGAGGTGCGCCGTGTTTATGGCGGGAAGTAGGCAGTCGGTCCCCCGGCACGGTATAGCGCATTAGTGGCAGAGAATGTGTTGCCGAAACGCAACAAGCCGCGATGGGGCATCGCGGCTTGTTTCATGTTCTCGATGGCGCCCGAGGGCGCCGGAAAAAGGCTTTCTAGCGCCTGAGTTCGGCGGCCTCTTCCTCGGGCGTTTTATCCACGACGCCCTCCTCGTCCGCCTTCTCCTTGAGGAGAATCGACAGAAGCACGGAGCCGATGATCAGCGCCGCCGTAACGCCGAGCGCGAAGACGGACGGTATCTTGTACCAATGCGCCATCAGCATTTTGAAGCCGATGAAGATCAGCACCAGCGAAAGCCCGGTCTTCAGATACCGGAATTCACGCATCATGCCCGAGAGCACGAAGAAGAGCGCGCGCAGACCCATGATAGCGAAGACGTTCGAGGAGAAGACGATGAAGGGATCGTTGGAGATCGCCAGCACCGCGGGGATCGAGTCGATCGCGAAAACGAGGTCGGTCAGCTCCACCGTCACGAGCACCACGAAGAGCGGCGTCATGTAGAGCAGGCCGTTGCGTTTGATGAGGAATTTCGAGCCGTGATACTCCTCGGTGACGCGACCGGTGCGCTTGAGGAACTTCACGACGCGGCTCTCGCCGGGATCGATCATCTCGTCGCCGGACGTCATCATCTTGTAGCCGGAGAAGATGAGCAGCGCGCCCAGCGCCATGCCGATGAAGAAGAACTGATCGACCAGCTTCACGCCCGGTATGATCAGCGACAGGCGCATGACGATGGCACCGACGATGCCGTAGAAGAGAACCCGGTACTGCGCTTCCTGCGGCACCTGGAAATAGGCGAAAATCAGCGCGATGACGAAGATGTTGTCGAGCGACAAAGCCTGCTCGACGAGATAGCCCGTCAGGAACTCCGAACCGCGCTGCGGACCGGCGAAATAGAAGACGCCCGCCGCGAAGATCATGGCGAGCGAGACATAGCCACCGACGGTGAACAACGCTTCACGCGTCGAGATCACATGGTCTTTGCGGTGGAGGACGAAGAGGTCGAAAAAGAGGATGATGGCGACGAACGCCAAAAAGCCGGGCCAAAGCCACTCATGTTCTATCATTGGGGAGCGTTTCGGTAGCGCTGCGTCCGCGCATCGTCGATCGGTCCGACATCACAGGCGACGCCTCGCCTGCCAGAGGGGCCCGGCCCGGGTGACGCCCATATATTTGCGAGAGAAAGCGCGCTTTTTCAAGGGGCAAACGGGCGTTTACGCCGTTCGTCCCATCTTTTCCCGTCGTCGGGCGCGGCAACGACACCTTGCGCGGAGGTTCCAAAAAGGCTGCGGCCGCCTCCGATTTTCATCGAAAGGCAGCCGCTTTACGTCCCCCGACGTTAACCTTTGCACCTACCAGGTGAACTTGTACCCGCCATTGACGGCGAAAGCCCAGCCGCTGTCGACGGAGCTCGGCTCAGGGGCCAGCGGAGCCGACTTGGAAGTCAGATAGGACAGGCCGAGGCCGGCCCGGAACTCGCCGCCCAGATTGTCCTTGACGGAAGCGCCGGTGGAAAGCGTCCAGGTGTCGCTGGAATGATCGTAACCGGTGCTCACGCCCTGGTCCCAGGTGACGGCGACAAGGCCGGAGACACGGTCGTTGAATGCGTGCCCGACACCGGCAGTGATGGTCCAGCCGTCCTTCCAGTTATATGGATCCAAGGAGATGATGGATCCGTTCGCGGCGTTCCTGACGACAAGCGCTTCCTGGACGCTCCAGTCGGTCCATTTGATGCTGGCCAGCGCCAGCCATCCCGGCGCGATGCCGGTCTGGAAATCGAACTTCACGCTTTGCGGCAGATTGCCCTCGCCGACGGCATCGATCGGAACCATCACTCCCGGAGGCGCTCCGACCAGAGGCCCAGGCAGCGACAGCGTTCCGGAAGCACCGTAGCTGGTGCCGCTCCGGTACATGAGCTGCGCGCGAAGGGCGATCTCGGGAATCTCGTAGCCGACGCCTATGCGATAGCCGCCGTCGGATCCCGACAGTTCCAGCGTGCCGTTGGGAAGGAGAGGAGAAAAGAAATTGGTGCGGTCGTAGTTGAACTGCTCGACGAAGCCGCCGCCGATGAGGTGAAGATTGCCCTTGCCGACATTGAACTTGACCGAGCAGGTCACGCCGAATTCGTCGACGGTGAATTCTTCCTTCAGCTTGCCCGGCGTAAGGCGACCTTCATAGTTCACGTCGCCGCCGTAAGCCTGAACATAGGTTCCG
Organism: Aquamicrobium sp. LC103; assembly: GCF_001014615.2. GTDB lineage: Bacteria > Pseudomonadota > Alphaproteobacteria > Rhizobiales > Rhizobiaceae > LBCQ02. Next base: position 92,164 of record NZ_LBCQ02000007.1, on the reverse strand, counting down.
GCGCAGGCCAGCGGATCGAAAAAGCCGAACTTCAAGGCGACCGACGGAACCGCGTACATGTCCGTGTAGTTCTTGCCGACCAGTCCAGGGTCGACATGCGAAGAGAACTTGCGCGACGGATTAACGATCGTCACGCCGGCGCGCATGTTGAAATTGCCGGGTTCGTACAAAATGTCGGTGTCGGCAGTGCCCCGCGAAAATCCCCCGGCGTTCGCCATGCCGGCAACGGCAAGAACAGCAACGCCGCCCAGAACCAGTTTTGCCAGTCCCAATTTCTTCATGAATTAAAATCCCCTCCCACTTGCGCAGCGATATGGCTGCGGATTGAAGAAGAGAATGCATGGAGCGTCAGAATTGGAAAAGTCCTGTTTGCGTCACTTTTGGACGCCGGCTCAGGTAGAGTAGGCGATTTGGCGTTCCCTATGCGACAAAAAGCCATCCAATGGCCAAACAACGCATTGATATTGCTTGTATTTTAGAAGATTGTCGCATTGCGGCAACATTCGACCGAAAAAGTGCCCGAAACTCGTCCGGTCGAAGTAGGCAAGTCGCCCCTTCGAGGTATTCCGTAAGGTAAATCGGCGCGTTTTCTTCCGCGCCGATTCGCCTCAACTCTCTACTCGTGCATCTATTCCACGTCGCGGACCCGCGACAGAGCGATTTCGAGCTTGGCGCGCGCTTCGGTGAACGTGGCCAGCTTCTCGCGCTCTGCTTCCACCACCTCCTCGGCCGCCTTGGCGACGAAATTCTCGTTGGAGAGCTTCTTCTCTATGCGGGCGATCTCGTCGCCGGTCTTGCCGATTTCCTTGGAAAGCCGCGCTTCCTCGGCCTTCAGGTCGATCAGGCTGCCGAGGGGCAGGCAGGCGGTCGCCTCGCCGAGCACGAATTGAGCCGACGCCTTGGGAGCCTGAGTTTCGAAGCTGGTTTCGCCGACCCGCGCCAGGCGACCGATCGCAGCCTCGTGGCGCGCCACGCGCTCGCGCGTCTTGGCGTCGGCGCCGACGATCACGAGCGGGGCGATCGCGGCAGGCGGCACGTTCATTTCCGAGCGCACGGAGCGGATGCCGGAGACGAGCTCGACCAGCCAGTTGATCTCGGCCGCGGCTTCCGCGTCCTCGAAGGATGGTTCCGGCCAGGCCGCATGGCAGAGCAGTGTCGAGCGCTCCCTGCCCTCGCCCGCCGTATGCGCCCACAGCTCCTCGGTCATGAACGGCATCATCGGGTGAAGGAGCTTGTAGATCTCGTCGAGGACGAAGGCGGCGACCGCGCGGCTCTCGACCTTGGCGTCCTCGTCATCGCCCATGAAGACCGGCTTCAGCAGCTCCAGATACCAGTCGCAGAAGAGGTTCCAGACGAAGCGGTAGGCCCCGCCAGCCGCCTCGTTGAAACGGTAGGAGGTGATCGCCTCCGTCACCTCGCGCGTCGCGCGCGAGAGCTCGGTGAGAATCCAGCGATTGACGGTGAGCTTGGCGTCCTGCAGCCAGAATTCGTCGTTGCGCGCCACGCCGTTCATCTCGGCGAAGCGGGTGGCGTTCCACAGCTTGGTGCCGAAATTGCGGTAGCCGGCGACGCGCGCCGGATCGAGCTTAACGTCGCGTCCCTGCGCGGCCATGATGGCGAGCGTGAAGCGCAGCGCATCGGCGCCGTACTCGTCGATGAGCTGCAGCGGATCGATGACGTTGCCTTTCGACTTCGACATCTTGGCGCCGTTCTTGTCGCGCACCAACGCGTGGACGTAGACCGTATGGAATGGTTCCTCGTCCATGAAATGCAGGCTCATCATCATCATCCGGGCGACCCAGAAGAAAATGATGTCGAAGCCGGTGACCAGAACGCTGGTCGGGTAGTAGGTCTTCAGCTCCGGCGTCTCGTCCGGCCAGCCGAGCGTCGAGAACGGCCAAAGTGCCGACGAGAACCAGGTGTCGAGCACATCCTCGTCGCGGGTCAATATCTCGCCCGGCTTGAAATTCTCCAGCTTCTCCTCGACCCAGGCCTTCCAGGGGCCCTCTAGCGCGAGATAGTATTCGACCGCGGCGTCGAGCGCCTCCTGCTCGGTCTTCTCCACGAAGACATGGCCGTCGGGTCCGTACCACGCCGGGATCTGATGGCCCCACCACAATTGGCGGGAAACGCACCAGGGCTGGATGTTTTCCATCCACTCGAAATAGGTCTTCTCCCAGTTCTTCGGCACGAATTTCGTGCGCTCCTCGCGCACCGAGGCGATCGCCGGACGAGCAAGCGTCTTGGCATCGACATACCACTGGTCGGTCAGGAACGGTTCGATCGGAACGCCGCCGCGGTCGCCATGCGGCACGGTGTGGCGGTGCGGTTCGACCTTTTCCAGGAAGCCGCCCTCCTCCATGATCCCGACCACGAGCTTGCGCGCCTCGAAACGGTCGAGCCCGTGAAGCCGGTTCCAGACGCCCTCGAGCAGCGGCGTCGGCTCGACGCCTTCGAGGAAGTCCTCATTGTCCCTGATGTCTATCGCCGCCTCGACGGTGAGCACGTTGATCGCGCGCAGCTTGTGCCGCTTCCCGACTTCGAAGTCGTTGAAATCGTGCGCAGGCGTGATCTTGACCGCGCCCGTGCCCTTTTCCGGATCGGAATATTCGTCGGCGACGATCGGGATCTTCCTGCCGACGATCGGCAGGACGACGTTCTTGCCGATCAGATGGCGGTAGCGCTCGTCGTCGGGATGAACGGCCACGCCGGTATCTCCCAGCATCGTCTCCGGGCGCGTCGTCGCCACCGTGATGTAGGTGCCCGGGTCTTCCGCGTCATAGGCGACGCCTTCGACGGGGTAGCGGAAATACCAGAGGTTGCCGTTCATCTCGACCTGCTCGACCTCGAGGTCGGAGATCGCGGTCAGGAGCTTCGGGTCCCAGTTGACCAGACGCTTGTCCTTGTAGATCAGCCCCTGCTTGAAAAGCGTGACGAAGACCTCGATGACGGCCTTCGACAGGCCCTCGTCCATGGTGAAGCGCTCGCGCGACCAGTCGCAGGAGGCGCCGAGGCGCTTCAACTGGTTGAAGATCATGCCGCCGGATTCGGCCTTCCATTCCCAGACCTTGTCGACGAACTGATCGCGCGTGAGGTCGCGGCGATGGATCTGCTTCTCCATCAGCCTGCGCTCGACTACCATCTGCGTCGCGATGCCGGCATGGTCCATGCCCGGCTGCCACAGCACGTTCTTGCCGCGCATGCGCTCGAAACGCACGAGGATGTCCTGGAGCGTGTTGTTGAGCGCGTGGCCCATATGGAGGGAGCCGGTGACGTTCGGCGGCGGGATCACGATCGTGAAGGCTTCCGCACCCGGCTTGGAACCCGCACCCGCGGCGAAGGCGTCGTCGTCCTCCCAGCGTTTGGCGATTTTGGGCTCGACGGCGTTCGCGTCGTAGGTCTTCTCAAGCATGGAAACGATCCGCAATTCGGGGAAGCTTTGGCCACGGTGTAAACCGGAAGGCCGGAGCCAAGTCAACAGCCGCCGGCCCAGGCAGGAGGAACGGCGGCATCCCCGGCGAATATAGGCTTTACGAGCAGCGGTTGAAGGTCACCCGTCGCGCGATTTACGAGAAGATGCAGCCAGGCCGCAAAGCCGGGCGTCATCGCGACGAGTGCCGGACGCGGTTTCGACCAATTTCCGATGACTGCGAAAAGGCGATTACCCGCCGCGAGCGACCCGCTCTATCTCCTCGCGGACGAGCTTTTCCACCAGCGTCGGCAGGTTGTTGTCGAGCCACTCCTGGAGCATCGGACGCAGCATGGCCTCGGCCATTTCGTCGAAGCTGCGACGGCGACTGGCCGCAAAGACATCCGACAATTCGCCGAAGGAGGCGGCAACCTGCTTGCCCGTCTGCTCGGACAGGATCGACTGCTTCGCAGTGGAAGCGATGGCGGGTTCGGTCGGCTCCGCCGCGGATGCCGGCAGGTCGAACGAAGGCGCATCCTCGGAAGGCGCGGCCTCGAGCGAAACCTGCTCGTCCTCGACACGTTCTGCGGCTGCCTCCATCGCCGGTTCGACCTCCGCCGAGCGGAAGCGATGAATTTCCGCGGCGGGCCTGGCTTCCGCGTCGCCGAAAGCGGACGCGCTTTCGTTCAACGCCGCCTGTATGTCGGCCATGCTGGCGGGCGAAGGAGCCTCGGCGTCGGTTTCGAACTCGGCGCGGAACGTCGTGACGTCGCCCTCGACGTCATTGGATGCTTCGAGTTCCGCATCGCCGAACTCGTCCGCGGTTTTGCGCACGGCATCGCTGTCCTCGATGATCCTGCGGATCGACGCGAGGATTTCCTCCATGGACGGTTCGCGCTGCGCGCTGCTTGGTTGTGCCATCGTCACTGTGCCGCCTCTTGTGACCTTCGCTGGCAGGAAGCCCCATCGACCTGCCGAATCAATCACTAGGCTAACCGACGCCGCGACAAGAGAGAATCCCCCAACGGTGATTGCCCCGGTTTCGCACAGCTTTGGCCGAAAACGAAAACGCACCCCGAAGGGTGCGTCCGTAGCCGTTTCGATGAGACGTCGCGCTCAGCGCCCGTCGGGCGTGCGGGTGCCGATCCACTTGTCGCGCACTGCGTCGTAATGCTCGCGAGGCTGGTATTCCGCGACAGCGAGGCCCAGCCGGCTGGGCGCTAGCCTGCCCATGGCGGAAAGGATGGCGTAGCTCGCCGCGACCACGTCGCGCTCCGCGCTCGCGACGTTGATCTGCGCGGTGATGACGTCGGCCTGGGCGTTGAGCACGTCAAGCGTCGTGCGCTGGCCGACATTGCGCTCCTCGATCACGCCGTTGAGGGCGAGTTGAGCAGCCGAGACCAGTTCGCGGTTGGCCGCGACCACTTCGCGCGCGGCGACATATTGCGTCCAGGCGGAAGTGACGGCCTGGCGCACCTGGTCGCGCGTCACGTCAACCTGGATGCGGGCCTGGCCCAGCAATTCCTTGTTCTGGCGCACCTGCGCCGAGGTCCGACCGCCCTGGTAGATCGGAACGGTCAGGTTGAGGCCGACCGAAGCGGTGTCCGACCAGCCGTCGCTGCCACTCACGCCGGGCAGCGCCGTGCCGGCGGTTTCGCGGTACGACCTCGAAACACCGGCCTGCGCGGTCACCTGCGGAAGCATCTGGCCTTCAGCAGCCTTCACGACGAAGCCGGCCGCATCGACCAGATGCTGCGTGGCGATGATCGCGGGATGCTCGCCAAGCCCCGCGGCGACCGCGTTCTCGATACTTTTGGGCAAAAACTTACCCACGGCGCTGGCGGGGGAGAGGTTGCCGGGCTCGTCGCCGACGATCTGGCGGTATTGGGCGGCGGTCGCGCGCGCCTGCGCCCGTGCCGCGCTCAACTGCGCGACGGCGGCGGCCTGCTGCGCCTCAGCCTGCGCCACGTCGGTGCGCGTGCCCTCGCCCACTTCGAAGCGGGAGCGCGCCGCCCTCACCTGCTCGCCGAGGAAGTCGAGGTTGCGCTCGCGAAACACCGCGATCTGCCGGTCGCGGATCACATCCACATAGGCGCTGGCGGCGTTGAACAGGATGTCCTGCGTCGTGTTGCGCAGGCTTTCATTGGAAGCTCTGACGCGGGCTTCCGCCGCGCGCACGTTGTTCAGCGTCTGAAATCCATCGAACAGGGATTGCTGGATCTGCACGCCGAAGGAACCGGTGGTGATCTGGTTGCTGCTTTGCGATGTGCCTTGCGATGCGTAGCTGGCACTCCCCGAGCCGGCGATTATCGGCCTCCAGCCCGACTTCGCCAGCGGCACGCCTTCGTCGGTGGCGCGCACGCCGGCGCGCTCGGCGTTCAGGCTGGCATTGTTGGAATACGCCTTGGCCATCGCGCCTTGAATGGTCTCGGCGGAAGCGAGGGCCGGGATGGACACCGTCGCTGCCAAAACCACCGCTGCCAGAAGATTCTTGCGAACAAGCGACACGATCCACCTCTCTACTTTCGGCCGCACCGCCTCTCGCGGCGCGCCGAATTGAAAATCTAGCCGAATCAACGGCGAAGGCTCAATGCCGCACGAATGCACACTTAAGCCTGACAAATCGAGGGGGACGTTACATCAAAAGTCGCGCCGAGGGAGTTACACATTGGTAACATTTCAGAATTTTTTGCGCGCCCCGCCCCGGCACTCCGACGCTAGAATTCGAATTCGGGCTGGCGACGGAATTCCGCGAGCGGCTTCACCGCCGCGTTGAAGACCGTGCGGCTGGAAAAGAGTTCGCCCTCGCGCACGAAGATCATGGCGCGACCGGCATTGCCCGTGCCGACGATCGCGACGAGGCGCCCGCCGTCCTTGAGCTGCGCAAGAAGCTCCTGGGGGACCTGGTCCACCGCCCCGTTTATGAGAATCACGTCGAAAGGCGCCTCGCCGGGGTATCCGGCGGAAAGCGCGCCCTGCGTGACCGCAACATTGTCGCAGCCGAGCCGCTCCAGCGTGGCGGCGGCCGATTCGGCGAGCGCGGCCTCGCTTTCGAGAGCCACCACGGAGCCCGCCAGCCGCGACAGAACGGCTGAGGAATATCCGGTGCCGCAGCCCACATCGAGCACGAAATCGGCGGAGGTGACGTCCGCGAGCTGGACGAGACGGGCAAACGGAGAAGGTTCCATCAGGAAACGCGGCGGCATGCCGTCGCGCGCCGGCAGGATTTCCAGATCCTCGTCGATATAGGCGAGGTCGCGCTTGCCGGCCGAGACGAACTCCTCGCGCGGCACCGCCAGCATGGCGTCCTGCAGCGCGATGTTGGTCACGTCGGTCGTGCGCAATTGGCCATCGACCATCTTGATGCGGAGTTGCTGGAAATCTGCGGTCATGTCTCAACCCGATGGTGCGTGCGCGATCCAAGGCCGGGCCGGACGGGCGCATGTGCGCGGTCCAAAGCCGGGTAGAACACGACGCCCATGGCGCGGCAGATTGGAGGCCTCGCCCGGAATCGAACCGGGGTGCAAGGATTTGCAGTCCTCTGCGTAACCACTCCGCCACGAGGCCTCGCCGCAGGCGGCGTTCTACGGGGCCTCAATAGGTTAGCGGAATTTTTTGGTCAAGCGGTGTGATGCCATTCCGAAAAATATCCTCTGCGCATTCTGAATCGCCGCTTTCAAAATGTTCATGCCGTACGGGGATCTTCCCTGTACGGCGAGCGCGCACTGGAGGGCGGAACGCAATTTACCGTTTCGTGCCACGAGGCCATCCGCGGCCATTGCCATATTGGCGGATAATTCAAATAGCACTCGGTGCTCTTCCCTATGGCGCCCGCGAAGAGAGCCGCCGAACAATCAATCGAACGAACCTCGTCCAGCGCGGCGATCTGCGCGATCTGCATTTCGATGTCGCCGATCGGATCGATTTCGGTATCCACGAAGACGTTCGGCCGGTCGAAGGTCGCGATGGCGCGGCCCGCATAAGCCAGCACGGGCTGCAAGCTTATCCATGTCGCATCAGGCTTCTCGTCGATTATCCGCCTGATCTCGCTGATTGGAATGTTCCGCGACGGCCCGCTCCTGGGGTTAGGCGTAAACCAGGTAAAACCTGTGAGTTTCCTGCCGGGAAAGCGCCTCCTATATTTTTCCCTGACAAGCTCGACCTTCACTGGATCCGGAATGAGCCTCGCGCTCTTCGATCCGATATCCGCGACGGTCGCGCGCGATCCGATCCAGGTGAAGAGGTCGGTGCAGACACCCCGCTCGTCACTTTCCAAAAACGCATGCATGTCGATGGTGCGCAGTTCCGGGAAGGAACGCCCGAAAATGCCGTGGAGCCGGCGATCGATCACGAGGGTGGTCGGCCTTCCGGTTTCCCGCGAATCGAGAAAGCAGCTCGACAGAACGGCCGAGCCGACCCCGATCTCCTCGGGAACGAACAGGTATTCCTCGGGCGCGGAAGTGACGTGCCGCTGTTCGAGAACGGTCTGGAACTGGGTGCTGCCGCGCCGCCACCCGGCGGCCATCAGCCTGAATCCGTCCGCGAAACTTCCCGTCGCGGTGAGCAGGTTCCCCAGATCCACCTCCTGCTGAGGAGCGAGATCCGACGTGTCGGCGGCGGCAACCTCCTCGGCCAGCGACCGCGCCTCCATCGGGTTCCCGGCCGCCGCCATTGATCTGACCAGTTCCACGAGCATCGGTTTCGTCCGGCCGCGGAGATGAATCGATCTCTCGAAAATTGTAGACTTCTCATGATGAAGCCCCATGCGCCCGGCCGCGCGGGCAAAGTTCGCGAGGGAACGCCCGTCGAGTTCGCCCACCGCATCGGCCATTTCATAATATGTCGCCGCCAGGGCAGAATCGCCGAGATGGAACGCAATGGCGCCGGCGAGTGCATTGCCGCCGGGCAGATCGGGCTTCTTTCGAAGCAGCCGCACGATCAACGAATTGGCGTCGTGCAGCTCATCCTTTTCAAAAAGCACTCTTATAAAGTACAGGCACGCGTCAAACGCGCTTTCCTGCAAGCACAGTTCGAAGGCCTGATTGATACGGCTGTTATCAAGGCTCGAAATCAAGCTCCTGATGTATTTTGGGCTTTTCTTGCTTTTAACCGCGAGGACGACTTCGTCGGCGGCAATCCTGGACAGCGAAACGTTTTTCTCTCGTGGAAGATGTTCGACGCCCGAATTACCCGTTGCCTCGTCGTCGCCATCGACCTTGCCCGCAGTAACGGCGCTTACGACCGCCTGCCCGAGCGGCGCGAGCGGATGGAGGCGGGGATCATTTTGCCAGGACAGCAGAATCTCCCTCGCCTGCTCGATATCGCGAACCGCCGATAGCCCGGCGTCTTCGAACGGCATATCGGGCTCAAGACGGCGATGGGCGAGGCCGAGCTCGATCGCCAGTTGCGCGATCTCGTCTTCATCGCAATCGAGGAAGCGGACATTGTTGCCCGCCAGCACCGAAAAGAGAATTCCGCGGCTGCCTCCGCAAACGGAATATTCGTACTGGCCAAGCAGATTGAGCAAGGCCGGCCATTCGGTGAGCGTGTGCCTGCCCGTGAAAGGCAGGAATGCTCCGCCCTTGGCAAGCACTTCCCGCACAAGCCTGCGTTCGCCACGAGCCTGCCGATGCCAGTCGGCCACCACGGTACCGGAGGGCCTTGCCGGCGGCGCGGGAGGATCGAAGGCGGCATACAAGGCGGCGTCGGCACAACGCATGGCGGGCAGGCCCGCCGCCTTCGCCTCGTCAACGGATCGGTCGTCGCGAAGCGTCAGGAATTCCGCCCGCTTCAGTCGATCGGCAAAAAACGCATAGTCTCGAAAGACCGAATTTATGAGCGCAAACGGAACGGAGTTCTCGATCGCCAGGTCGACAAGGCATTCCAGCTCGGGCGATCGCGCCGAAAGAAAAGCATCCTCGCCGTTGATCAGCAGAATGTCCGAACCCTTCAACAGGCGGGCGAGATGTTCGCCGTCCACCAGCCTGTTGCCCAACTGATCGTAGTTAAGTTGGGCTTTGTGTAAAACGCCGACTATGGCGTGCTCGCTCAAACCTATTCGAAGCGCATTCATCGCCGCAAAGGAACCGTAGCGTTCCTCATCCGTCGTATCATTTGCTATTATGATCTTCATAGCTCTCTGATCGGCTTATACGGAGCGGGTTGGCGACGGGTGCGTACCTTTCCGGCGGCTTCCCCTTCGCCGGAAGCGATGGGCCCAAGCGCACACATACACATCAGGCCTCGGAATCCCACCCCCGGGATCGGTCGAATTCCCATGGTCGGCGATTGTTCTCGCCGGCCGCGCACTCCTGTCCGATATGCCGGCCCAGCACTCCGCCGGCGATGGCCCTATCCCGCCTCGTCCAGGATAAAAGGCGATCCGCGGCTACGTAAAATATTCGTGGATTCCTCCTCGTCCCTTCCAGAATCATGTTTCAGAAAAGCACAGTTCAAAATCTGCTGAACCTTAATATGCACGCTTTAAATTCATTAGCAAAATTAATATTAGATGAAACTAAATTACAATTTTATTGTTGTCTATCATGTGGAAGAAATCTCTTTCTCATTCTCTTGTTTGTCAATATTGCGCTTGATCGTTTTGCATGTAATTATTAACGCGCTCAACTGCTGGTAAAGATGGTCGACCATGACCATCGGAAATGAGGAGAGACTCAAATGCTTGGTGGATTGACTGGATTGCTTGGAGGAGTGGGCTCCATCCTTAGGGGCGCCAACGATGCCGTTAACGGCGTAGCGGAGGCGCTTTCGCCGGGTTCGACCGATGGCCACACGGCAATCGGTAATTTGATCGGCGGAAAAGGCCTGACCGACGATCTCATCACCGGACTGGAAAGCGGCGACCTCACCGGCGCCGTCAGAGACGTCTATGACGACATCGTCGGTCCTGGCAGCCTGATCCATAATCTCGGTGAAGGCAGAGGCCTGGGCCTCGAAGGCCTCGTCGACAACGTTCTCGGAACCGCCGACGGCCTGCTCGGCACCGATGGCGGCCTGCTCGGCGGCGTTCTCGGTGGCGAGGGTGGCCTGCTCGGCTAACTTCACAGACCATACGCCTCGGGGATGACGCACGCGCATTCCCGAGGCGCTAATCGAAGCAAATCAAGTCGGTGGAAAGAACGGGTTCTGGCGGGCTTCCTCGATTTGCATTCAATCAAGACAGGCTGGGCTGCCTGATGTCCGTGGCTGACGCGACCGCATTGTTTCGTCCCGCTCAAAGGAAGGCGGAGAGCGAGATCAGCACGGCGATAAGATCCCTTCGCCTGCATTTCCTCATCGTCGGCGTCTTTTCGAGCGCCATCAACCTGCTCTATCTCAGCTCGCCGCTGTATCTGATGCAGGTCTACAATCGCGTGCTTGTGAGCGAGAGCGTTCCCACGCTCGCCCTGCTCACCCTCATCCTTGTCGTCGCGCTGCTCGTCATGGCCGTGCTGGACGCGGCGCGCACGCAAATGCTGATACGGTGCGGGATCCTGCTCGACCAGAAGCTGGCCGGCCGGCTCTTTTCCGCGCTGGTCCAGAAATCGTCGAGGCAGGGCTATTCCCTCGGGGCCCAGCCCTTGCGGGAACTGGACGAGTTTCGCACCTTCATCACGGGACCCGGCATCTATTTCGCGTTCGATCTGCCCTGGATCCCGATCTATCTCGCCATTCTCTATTTCATCCATCCGGTTCTGGGCATCGTGGCGACGATCGGCGCCGCGATCCTGCTGGGGCTCGCCTTCATAAACGAGTTCATAACCAGAAAGCCGATGGAGGATGCGCAGACCGCTGCACGACGATCGTTCGCCTTTACGGAGAACATCATGCAGCATGCGGACGTCATCCGGGCCATGGGCATGCAGTCCGCGGTCGAACGTCACTGGCAAGGCAGCCGCGCCGGCATGCTTCTGCGGCAGGCTTTCGCGAGCGATCGCAACGCGCTCGTCTCCGCCGGCATCAGGTTTGCCAGGCTGCTGCTCCAGTCGCTGATGCTGGGCGCCGGCGCGTGGCTGGCCATCGATCACATCATCATGCCGGCAACGATCTTCGCGGCCAGCATCATCATGGGCCGGGCGCTCGTGCCCGTCGAGCAATCGGTGGCGGCCTGGAAGCAGGCGGCAGCGGCGCGCATCGGCTACAGGCGGGTCAGGGATATCCTCAACGAGAATCCGGCGGCCGATCTGAAGACCATCGTTCCCGTCACCCAGACCGCGCTGGACGTGAAGGAGCTTTCCTACAACGTGTCGGGACGGTCCAAGCCCGTGCTCGACGAAATATCGTTCAAGATCGGCGAAGGCGAGGCGCTCGGGATCGTCGGTCCGAGCGGCTCCGGCAAAAGCACGCTCGCCAAGCTGCTGATCGGCGCCCTGCAGCCCTCCGAGGGCGAAATCTGGTTCGGCGGGCTGAACTACGCGCATTGGGAACCGGCTGAATTCGGCCGCATCACGGGCTATCTGCCCCAGGACGTCGGACTGTTTGCCGGCACCGTTCGCGAAAACATCTCGCGCTTCGGCGAGACCTCCATCGACCAGGTGATCGAAGCGGCGACCCTCGCGGGCATCCATGAGATGATACTGGAACTGCCGAAACAGTACGACACGATGCTCGGACCGGGAGGCCTCGGCCTTTCAGGCGGCCAGCGCCAGCGCATCGGCCTGGCAAGGGCGCTGCTCGGCCGGCCGAAGCTGCTCGTTCTGGACGAGCCCAACGCGCATCTGGACGTGGCGGGCGAAAGCGCGCTGAGCAAGGCGCTGTTCGTCATGAAGGCGCAGGGCACGGCGATCGTGGTGATCACGCATCAGCCCGCCGTTCTCAACATCGTCGACAACGTGCTTGTTCTGAAATCCGGAAAGGTCGACCAGATCGGTCCACCGGAGACATTCAGGTCCAAGGCCATGGAATTGCCGGTGCCCCAATGAGCATCGCAGCGCGCGCCGATATCGCCTCATACCGCGACCCGCTGCGACCGGCGCTGTGGGGACTGGCGGCTCTGCTCGCCTTCGCGATCCTGTTCCTCACCTGGGGTTATATGGCGCCCCTCTCGAGCGCCGCGATCGCCGAAGGCAGCCTTCAGGTGCAAGGGCAGAGGCAGTCGGTCGAGCATCCCTACGGCGGCGTGATCTCGCGGCTGCTGGTCGCGGAAGGCCAGCATGTCGAACGCGGGCAAGCCTTGATCGAGCTCGATGTCACGGAGGCGCGGGCGAAATTCGATATCGCCAATGCAGAGGTTGTGGCGCTGCTCGCGGAACAGGCCCGACTGATATGCGAGCGCGACAGCGCCGGGCCTGCGTGCCTGGAGGATTTCGAGAAGGAAAACCAGCCGCGCCCCGGCATGGAGGAAGCGATCGCCAACGAGCGCGCCGTCATGCTCGCACGCGAGCAGCAATACGATGCCGAGAAGGGAATGCTCAGCTCGAAGGTCGTGCAGCTTCGGGAGAAGATCTCCGGACTGAGCGCCCAGGTGGAAGGTCTTTCGAGGCGGGGTGCGTCGCTGGACGAGGAGATCGCCGGCGCGCGGGAACTGCTTGTCTCCGGATATACGCCGAGAACGCGCATATTGGAGCTGGAAAGAGCCTCGGCGCAGATGCTCGCCGACAAAGGCTCGCAGATGGCCGAGATAGCCAGCGCCAAGGAAGCCATCAGCGAGGCTGAACTGGCGGTCGCCAAGCTCGACCGCGGATGGATAAGCGATATCACCGACCAGATTCGGAGGACGCAATCTTCCCTGGCCGAGGCGCGGCCGAGGTTCGACGCCGCGCAGGACGTCATGAACCGAACGGTGCTCAAGGCCCCCGTGAGCGGCTCTATCGTCGGCCTGTCCGTCTTCACCGAAGGCGGCGTCATTCAGGCCGGCGCCCGCCTGATGGATATCGTGCCGGACGACAACCCGATGATCGTCGAGGCGCGGCTGCCCCTGTCCGACATCAATTATGTCCAACCGGGCTTGGAGGCGGACATAAGGCTGATCGGCATTCCCAGGAACGACCGCCCGCAACTAAGGGGCGAGATCATCAGCGTATCGGCGGACAAGCTCACCGATTCGACGTCCGGGGCGAGCTATTTCTCCGTGCGGACCAAGCTCAATGTGGAAGATGCCGAGAAATCGAAAGTGAGACTGCAGCCGGGAATGCCGGCGGAAGTGGTGGTGACGACAAAGTCGCGAACGCTCGCGGCCTATCTGCTCGGACCACTGCTTGACGAAATAGGATACGCATTTCGGGAACAGTGAGGTTCATCAAATGTCGAGCAAGGCGAGCAATCACAAGGGGCGTCGGGCGGACTCCAAATCGGAAGCCGGCAAATCCGCTCCCGCGAAATCAGACGGTACCCTGGCCTTCACCCTGACGGCTGGCGCCCTCGGCCTCGGAATCAGTCTCCTCGAGCAGGAAAGGGCGGCAGCCGCCAATCTGAGCCAGGACGACCATCAAAACGCGAGCTCGCCCGACGAATCGCTGCGAGCCGAAGCTCAACCGACGATCGTCGGACATGCGACATATGACGGGCAGGAGATCGCCGTCAGCATGACCGCGGCGGACCCCGACCAAGCGGCGATGAATGCAGGCGTCGACATGGCGGCCCTGAACATGCCGCAGCCGGCGGATGTCGCGGCGGCGGAAACGGCTGCGAGCGATGCGCAAGCCGCAACGCCTCCGATCCAGCAGGAGGATGGAGGCAACGGCATGCCGGCCCAGAGCTCGCAGGACGCGGCCCAGCTCGTCGCGGCGGTCGGGACCGAGTCCGGCCCGGCAGCGAGCGCCGGAGGCGGCAGCGGCAGCGCGTTGCTGCCGGATGTGGCGGCTCCCGTGACCCAGGTCACCGAGCCCGTCGGATCGGGGTCGGAGATTATCGATCCGATAACGGATATCATCGGCGGAAACGACGGTTCGGACGGTCAGTCGGGCCTCCTGCCCGGAGTGATCGACGTCGTAGCCGGAGAAGAGGGTCTTCTCCCGGGTGTAATTGACGCCGTGGCCGGCGAAGACGGTCTCCTCCCCGGTGTGGTCGATATCGTCGCCGGCGAAGACGGCCTGCTTCCCGGCGTGGTCGACATCGTGGCCGGCGAAGACGGACTTCTCCCGGGAGTGGTGGACGCCGTTGCCGGCGAGAATGGCCTTCTCCCCGGTGTGGTGGATATCGTGGCCGGCGACGATGGCCTGCTTTCCAACGTGGTCGGCGCGGTGACCAGCGAAGAGGGGCTCCTGCCCGGCGTTGTCGACGCCGTTGCCGGCGAGAACGGCCTCCTGCCGGGCGTGGTCGACGTCGTGGCCGGCAAGGACGGACTTCTGCCCAATCTGGTCGGATCCGTCGCGGACACGGCCGGCAAGGTCGGCGACACGCTCGTTTCCACCGTCTCCGGACTGGGAAATCTCCTGGGAGGAACCGTGGACGCCCTGACCAAGGGCATATCGTCGGTGACTGACGGGTTTGGTGCGGATTCGAGCGACCAGACGGCGCAACCGAGCCTGACCACGACGGAAGCCTCCGTTTCGGCATCGGCCGGGGACCAACCGGATATATTCGAGGCGGCCCATCAGGCCTTGCAGCTTACGGAAGGGCTGCTGGGGACGCTCGCTCCATTGCTGACGTTCATAGGCCAGCCGAACTTCGATGCGGCCGAGCATCCCGATCTCGGCAATTCCCACGGCTCCCTGTTACACGGACTAACCTAGATTTACCGTTTCGCCCACGGAGCGGCATTGCCGCTTCGGCGCGCGAAGGGCAGGATGCGCGCCAAGCCACGCGCGGGCGGCCTCGCGATTCGGTCTGGCTCGCTGCCCCTCCCCGCGCCGCTGGTATTGAGACCGCTACTTATGCGCATGTGAAGAGAGATGAATTTCTGGAAGAAGTGGTTCCGAGATATCGACGGCAGCAAACGGGGCGACGTGCGAGCCGAAGTGAAATTCGGAGTTCTCACCTTCGGCTACGACAGCTTCGCCAATTTCCGCGAAGAACTTTCCAGCCAGGGCTATTACGAGACAAATCTCGGCGACAACGCCCAGTCGATCGCCGTCCGCCATGTCTACCGGCAGCTCGGCATTCACGACGATCAGATGGTCGACATCAATCGCGACGCGCTGCCTCAGTATGACGGCGAACCTGCCATTCTGCTGATGAATGGCGTGTTTTATTCGTCGTGTTTCCCGTTGCCGGCCGCGATCACGCCCGTTTTCATAGGGTTCCACGCTTCAGAACAGGTGATCAAGGAACAACAGGAACTGCTTAGAAAGCACCAACCCATCGGCTGCCGCGACGAGGCGACGACCGCACGGATGAAAAAGCACGGTATCGACGCTTTCACGACGGGTTGCGCGACCTTGACCCTTCCGCGTCGAGAGGAGGAGCCGAAGACGCCGAAGCTGCTGATCGTCTACGGGCGCAATGCCGGTCGCCTGCCGCCGGTGGTGTTCAGGAGCATACCCGAACGTCTTCTCGCCGACGCGGACCTTATCTACCACCGTTTCCACGAAAGCCGCTTTCCGCTCGACGCGGAAATGCAGCGAGAAGCGGAACGCCATGAGGAGGCGCTGTTCGCCCGATATCGGCGGGAGGCGACGCTGGTCTTGACGTCGCTTCACCACGTCGCGACACCGTGCATGGCGTTTGGCATCCCGACCATCATCTGCAGGGTGCGCAACGATGCGCGTTTCAGCCTGATAGAAAAATGGGCGCCTATCTACACGCCTGACAAATTTGAACAGATCGATTGGTATCCGCCCGCTGTCGATGTGAGTGCGGTGCGAGCGGACTTCCTGCAGGCGGCCAGACAAAAAATCGCGACGGCGCGCCGGTAAGGGGAGATGAACCTCCGTTCTGCAATGCAACGAACACCCTTCGGTTGTGTAAAAATAGAGCCAACTAAGAAAATCTATCTTTTATGGCAATAACTCGCCGGTCTCAAAACCGATCAGACGGTCTTGATTAGTGAATTGACTTTCCAGAAGGTAGCCACGATCACCTATTGGGTTGTTTCGTTGGGAGGTACACATGCCCGAGAGTGCCCGCGCCTTGACGCCGATGTGCAATGTGTGTGGAAGCACCCGCTTCGAGAGATTCAGGACGCGGCCAAATGCAAGATGCTCGGAATGTCTTTCGATGGAAAGAACCCGAATTTTTCAGCTTATTCTCGATGAAGAAAATATTCTACGGCGAGGTCAGCAGGTTTTTCATCTGGCACCGGAGGCAGGTCTCGGAAGAAACATAAAGAAGATCGTCGGAAGCGGTTATAACGCGTACGATCTCAATCCAAAGATGTACCCAGACGACCTAAATGTCCAATCATTCGACCTTGTAACCGATGCAGAAAAACTTCCAACTGAGAATTTTGATCTCATCCTTCATTGCCACGTCATGGAGCACGTTCCTTGCGACATAACGTCGGTGATGTGGCATCTTCATCGTGCTTTGAAACCCGAAGGCAAGCATATCTTCTGCGTGCCGATCATGCCCGGAAACTATGCCGCTGACTTCGGAAGCTTGTCGAGGGAGGAGCGCACCGCGCGTTTTGGGCAGTTCGATCATGTGCGCAGATATGGCCCCAAGGATTTCGACAGAGTGCTGGGGATGGCTTTTAATTTGAGACCCTACAAATTGCACGGCGCAATGCTGGAAAAGATGGCTCGCCATAATATTCCAGAAGGGTCAGCAAGCAAACTAGACAGCAATACTTTCTTCATTCTCGAAAAGGACGATTTAAAACTTCGGGAAAGAACCGGGAGAAGCGAAGTGAAGATTTTTAGTCGAAACGCGAAAACCCCCGCCGAAAAAATCGAGGACACGCCGAACGAGAAATCCAGTCACCATCACACGGCGCTCGACGTCGTAATTGCCGATTCCCCGTTGATTTCGGACCGACTGAAGAATTCCTTCAAGGCCGGTAACTACGAGGTCAATGAAGCAAAAGCGATGATTGCGATGCTGACCGGCGGCGAGCGCATTCTTGAACTTGGAGGCGGTGTTGGGGTGGTTTCTTCAGCCATCAACAAAGCGCACAGGATCGCGGCGCATCACGTGGTTGAAGCCGACGCGAGGCTAATTCCCGTGATGAAGGAAACACATCGACTGAACGGCGTTTCCAACATCGAAGTCCACAATTGCATTGTTACCTCGGACCCCCAACAAATCGAGCAAGGTTCGGTACGTTTTGCCCTGGCTCCCAACTACACCGCGAACTCTACAAAAACCGTCGGCATCGGGCGCAGCGAGGTAGAAGTTCCGGTCGTTTCGCTCGAAAAGATGGTCCAGCTAGCGCGACCCAATGTGCTTCTCTGCGATATAGAGGGCGCTGAAGTGGAGTTGTTGCGCGGAGCCGACCTCTCGATGTTCGATTTCGCCTTGATCGAAATTCACCCGCCCATCATTCATGCAGCCGGCATTCGCACCGTGTTCGATGCGATGCACACCAACGGACTCGTCTACGAACCCGCACATTCATCTGGAATTTTCCTTGCATTCCGTCGTTCGGAAACGGCTACGGAGGACACATGGAAAGCGACAGCGGACCTCCGGTGGAACAAACCGAAGCCGCAGGCGCAACCCGAATTGCAGCAACGTTGGGAAAGCAGGTCCGGCGGATCGGATTGGCGCCCGATTCCTCACTGAGTGCCTAGCCCACGGCATCCGCGCGCGACGCGAAACGTCCGGTTGTTCGAGCCACCGAATCATTCCGGGAGGTTTCCCTCGGAACGGGCATCGCGCGCCGTTCCGCCTCGCGCCTTGCCGGCGGAGGCACGCGAATTTTCGCCGTTGCGGCGGCCGCGCTGGTTCGCCCACCAGACGACGGAGCGCCTGCGCGCGCGCCTGATCATGGCGAATTCATAGGAAAGCACCAGGATGCCGAGCGGAATCATCCAGAAGCCGAGCACGGGCAGGAAGCCGAAACAGCCGAGGACGACGAGCGCCGCCCCGATCGCGATGCGGCCGCGGCGCGACCGCGGCATCGAGAAATCGCGGCCTAACACCGATATCTTGCGCTTTGGACTGGTTTCCTGATCCTGCATTGCCGTCGTTTCTACGATGTTTCGAAGCGTGCCGCCGCCATGCGTCCGCACGACATCGATATGCACATTGAATTGTGGCGTTACCAGCCCGGAATCTTGGGAGGATGCGGCCAAAACGCCCTGCCCGGCAATTTATGTCGGCAAATTGAAGATTGGAGCTTTGCAAAGCGGAAAACTGTTTGCTATAGGCAGCCTCGTTCTCGCGAGCAGGCTGTTCCCCGGTAGCTCAGCGGTAGAGCAACCGGCTGTTAACCGGTTGGTCGCTGGTTCGAATCCGGCCCGGGGAGCCACTTTGGTTCAACAATCACGAATTTCCAGCCTCGCTGTCTCCATGCGGCTCCGCACGGACGGACAAATCTCATCGGCGAAATGAAGGGCGGCGGGAGCTGGTTCGCATGTTCAATTGCCACGGAATGCTCGCCCACCCTATACTCGCCCCGTGCTAAACATCTTCAGGGCCGGGCGTGCGGCGCTCCTTCCGGCCGGGCTGGGCCTCATTGTCGGATCCTCCATCGTAACCGGTCTCTTCTGGGAGAGAGCGGCGGAACACGCGCTGCGCCAGGCCGGCGAGCAACGCCTCAGTCTGGTTGCCGCCTCGGTGCGGTCGACCGTCCTGCAGAACAGCCATCTGCCGCTCGCCGTGGCGCTCGACCCGGATTCGCGCGATGCGTTGCTGTCGCCCCGTGATCCGCGGATCATCGACAAACTTAACGGCAAGCTCGATCTCCTGAGCAATGCCTCGAGCGCGGCCGCCCTTTACGTCATGGACGCCAACGGGCTGACCATTGCGGCCAGCAACTGGAACGAGCCGACATCGTTCCTTGGCCAGAACTATAGTTTCCGATCCTACTTCACGCTGGCGATGGAGCAAAAGCACGGCGCCTTCTACGCCATCGGCGCGACGACCAGCCGCCCGGGATATTTCCTCTCGCAGGCCGTGGAGGCCGATGGCAGGGTCGTCGGCGTCGCGGTGGTCAAGGTCGAATTCGATGAAGTCGAAGCCGTCTGGGCCGATGCCGACGAATCCGTGCTGGTGACCGACGCGAACGATATCGTGTTCCTGGCGAGCGACGCGGCGTGGAAGTATCGGGCGCTCTCGCCGCTTTCGGAAGACGCCCAGGACGAAATCGCGCGGACCCAGCAATATGCGGGGCGGCCGCCGCCTCCCCTGCCCCTGGAGACCGTGGGCGGCGACGCGGACAATCCGCATCTGCGCGTCGATGGGAATGAACGCGTGTTCCTCTCCCAGTCCGCGCGCCTGCCGGAGCTCGGCTGGGTGGTGCACCACATGACCGGAACGGAACCGGTGCGCGCGGCGCGGCGCGACGGCATGATCATCGGCGCCAGCGCATCCGCCCTGATGCTCGCGCTCGTTCTCGCCTTCATGCAACGCCAGCGCATCCTGACCGACGAGCGCAACGCGCGCGTGCTCCTGGAAGACCGCGTGAACCTGCGCACACGCGAGCTGACCGACGCCAACCGGCAGCTCATGACGGAGATCGGCGAACGCGAGCGTGCCGAGGCCGGGCTTCGCGCCGCGCAGGCGGAATTGCTTCAGGCCGAGAAGCTCGCCGCCCTCGGGCGCATGTCGGCCGCGATCGCGCACGAAGTCAACCAGCCGCTGGGTGCGATCCGGACCTCGGCGGCGAGCGCGGCCATGCTGGTGGCGCGCGGGGAACAAGGCGAGGTCACCGCCACGCTGGACCGCATCGGCCAGCTCGCCGCCCGCGCCGCCGCCATCACCGGCCATCTGCGCGCCTTCGCGCGCAAGGGCGGGCAGGCGGCACGCCGGCCCTTCCGCGTGGACATCGCTCTCGAGCGCGCGATCGATCTCTCCCGCAACGCGATCCGGGAGGCGGGGCTGACGCTGGCGGTGAACGCCCCGGCGATCACCGCGCTAGGAAGCGCGGTGCCGTTCGAGCAGGTGGCGGCGAATCTGGTCCGCAATTCCATCGACGCCGTCAAGGGCATCACCGATCCCCGGATCCAGGTCACGGCGGCGCATGACGGCCGGCACGTGGTCGTGACGGTTGCCGACAACGGACCCGGCTTCCCGGAGGCCGACCTCGACAAGGTGTTCGATCCGTTCTTCACCACGAAGGAGGTCAATGAGGGGATGGGACTGGGCCTTTCCATCTCGTATGGGATCATCAGCGAGTTCTCGGGCTCCATTCGCGCGGAAAACCTGCCGGGCGGAGGAGC
Organism: Aquamicrobium sp. LC103; assembly: GCF_001014615.2. Lineage (GTDB taxonomy): Bacteria > Pseudomonadota > Alphaproteobacteria > Rhizobiales > Rhizobiaceae > LBCQ02. Next base: position 71,554 of record NZ_LBCQ02000007.1, on the reverse strand, counting down.
GCGGGTAACCGTCAGGCTCGACGCGGCACGCGCGGAGGAGAGGCTATGAACCGGAAGGCAAGGGTGCTGTTCGTGGACGACGATCCCGCCATGCGCGAATCGGTCGAGCAGTTCCTGCGGCTGGCCGGCTTCACCCTCACCATCGTCGCGTCGGGAAAGGAGGCGCTGTCGCATCTGTCGGCGGATTATCCGGGCATCGTCGCAACCGACTTGAGAATGCCGGGAATGACGGGTGCCGAGCTCCTCGAGCAGGCGCAGGCGATCGATCCGGAACTGCCCGTCGTCGTCATCACCGGCCATGGCGACATCGAGACGGCCGTCGAGATGATGCGGCGCGGCGCCTACGACTTCATCGAAAAACCATTCGATCCGGCCCGCTTCTCCGAAACGCTGTCCCGCGCGGCGGAGAAGCGGCGGCTGGTGCTGGAAAACCGCAGGCTCCGGCAGGCCGCTTCGGACGGGGCGCTGGCCGGGCGCATCCTCGGCACCTCGCGCGCCGCGCAGGATCTGCGTGATGCGGTGGCCGAGATCGCCGCGACGGACGTCAGCGTCGTCCTGCACGGGGAAACCGGTGTGGGCAAGGATCTCGTCGCCCGCGCCATCCACGAGGCGAGCGGACGCGCCGACGGCAATTTCGTCGCGATCAACTGCGCTGCCATTCCCGAGACGATGGTGGAAAGCGAGCTGTTCGGCCACGAGCAGGGCGCGTTCACGGGCGCCGTTCGCGCGCGCATGGGCAAGATCGAGCATGCCGACGGCGGAACGCTGTTCCTGGACGAGGTTGAATCCATGCCGCTGGCCATGCAGGCCAAGCTGCTGCGCGCGCTTCAGGACCACGAGGTGGAGCGGCTCGGCTCCAACCGTATCGTGCCGGTGGACCTGCGCACCATCGCCGCCAGCAAGACCGACCTGGTCGAGGCGGGTCGGGCGGGGACGTTTCGCAGCGACCTTTTCTACCGTCTCGCCGTGGTCGAACTGCGCATCCCCCCGCTGCGCGAGCGCAAGGACGACCTCTTGCTCCTGTTCGAGCATTTCGTCGCCCGCGCCGCCGAGGCCCATGGGCGGGAACCCAAGCAGATCACGGCGCCGGTCGCCGCGACGCTGATGGCCAATGACTGGCCGGGCAACGTGCGCGAGCTGCGCAACGCCGCGGAGCGTTACGCGCTGGGCTTCTCGAAATCGATAGCGGTCGACCCCCTCGCCCCGCCGGAAGGCGGGCGCCCCGGCCGCTCTCTTGCCGAACGCGTGGAAACGTTCGAACGCTCCGTCATCGAGCGCAGCCTCGCCCGCGCGGGCGGCTCGATCATGACCGTCATGGAAGAGCTGCAGATTCCGCGCCGGACCCTCAACGAGAAGATGGCCCGCCATGGCCTGTCGCGGCCTGGGCAGCCCGACGATACTCGGCAAGATTCCGCCGACTGATACGCCGCGATCGGCGGAAACCTGCTCCTCCTTCACTCGCCCTGCCCGGAATCCATTGGCTTTTCCGTTTGGCACGCCCCTTGCTGCGAGGTTCGGCGAGGGCCATCCGCGGCCTTCGATCTTGCCGGCGCGCGTCGCGGCACGACATGGGAGGAGACCGGCAGGTGCCGGTCAGGTCGGATTTCTCCGAGCGCCCCCTCCATGTCCGTCCGTACGCCGTCAAAGAAAAACCCAGGGAGGGTTCCGAATGAAAATCGTGAAAGCGGCGCTTGTCGCCGCATCTGTCGCACTTGCCGCTCCTGCCTTCGCGCAGCAGCAATTGTCGGTTGCGACCGGTGGAACGGGTGGCGTCTACTATCCGATCGGCGGCGGTCTCGCCGAACTCATCAACCGGCATCTCGACGGCTATTCGGCCGTCGCGGAAGTCACCGGAGCCTCGGTCGAGAACGTCGCCCTGGTCCATCGCGGCGATAGCGACATCGCCATCGGGCTGGGCGACAGCGTCTATCAGGGCTACACCGGCACCGGCCAGTTCGAGGGCCGCCAGGCCGCCTCGATGCGCGTTCTGGCCTCGGTCTATCCGAACGCGGTGCAGATCGTCGTTCCGGCCGACTCGGCCATCCAGTCGATCGAGGATCTGCGCGGCAAGCGCGTCTCGGTCGGCGCGCCGGGCTCGGGCACGGAGCTGAATTCCCGCGCCCTGCTCCAGGCCGTGGGCATGAGCTACGAGGACCTCGCCGCCGCGCAGCGCCTCAACTTCAACGAGACCGCCGACGCGCTGCGCGACAACGACATCGACGCCGGCATCTGGAGCGTCGGTCCACCCACCTCGTCGATCATGAACCTCGCCGCGACGCGCAACATCCGTCTGATCCCGGTTTCCGAGGAGCAGGTGGCGGCCGCGCGCGAGATCGAGCCGATCTTCGCGCCCTATACGCTGCCTTCCGGCATCTATGACGGCGTGAGCGAGGATGTCGGCACCGTCGGCATCCCGAACGTCTGGTTCGTCAGCGAAGAGATGGACGACGACCTCGCCTATGAGATCACCAAGCTGATCTACGACCGGCATGCCGACCTGGTCGCCATCCATCCGGCGGCCAACGACACGACGGTCGAGTTCACCATGGCGTCAAGCCCCGTCCCGCTGCATCCCGGCGCGCTGCGCTACTACGAGGAGATCGGCGCGGACATTCCCGACCATCTGCGTCCCTGAGACCTTCTCGGTCATGCGGAAGCGCATATCACGCCGTGCGGGCGGCGGGCTCATGCCCGCCCTCGCCCTTTGCGCCTGGGCGGGTCAGGCCGCCGCTGCCGGCATCGTCGAGGTCGTCGGTGCATCGGGCGCGCCGATCGCGCGCGTCGAGGCCGACGAATGGTGCATCGCCTGGAACCATTCGGTCGCGGGCTTCGAAGTGCGCGACTGCTACGCGCTCCGCGACGGCAGGATGGTGCTGGAACATAGCCACCAGCCGGATTTCGCGGCAGGCCTCGGCCACATTCCCGGCCGGGGAACCCAGCGCTCGGATGGCGCCGGCGGATACCGGATAGAGGGTATCGGCGAAGCCGTCCCCGGAAATTGCTACCGCCTGCGCGTCGGCTCGGCCTCCGTCGATCACCGGCTCGTCGCGGGCGACACGAATATCAGCCTCACGGCACTGGCAGCGGGCGAAAGCGTCGCCATACGCGCCGGAAGTGCCCAAACGGGAAATCGAACATGCTGAACAGGTTTCTGAAACCGGCGACGCCGAAAGCCGCGGCGGGCGACGCGGGTGCCGGCCTCGTCGAGCCGCCCGCGCTCGCGCAGCCCTGGCTCGTCGCCAAATTGATCATCGTCCTTTCGGTCGGCCTCTGCCTCTTCCAGCTCTACGGCGCGGGCATCCAGCCGCTGAGCCTCTTCTACCAGCGCTCGATCCATCTGGCCTTCATCATGATGATCGCCTTCCTGATGTTCCCGGCCTATGGCCGGCACAGGGAACGCGGCATCTCGGGCGCGCTGATCGACATCGCCTTCTTTGCGGCCGCGATCGTCTCCGGCTTCCACATCACCGTCAATCTCGACGCGATCTTCGCGCGCGCGGGCTTCTGGACGCAGACCGACATAGCGGTGGGCGTGCTCGCGGTCGTGACGCTGCTGGAGGCGAGCCGCCGCGTGGTCGGTCTCGGCATCACCATCATCGGCCTCGTCTTCATCCTCTACGCGCTGGCGGGGCCGCGCGGCTCCCTGCCCTGGCTGGGCGAATTCCTGCCGGGCATCCTCTCGCATCGCGGCTACAATGTCGAAAGGCTGGTCGCCCAGCTCTATCTCGGCCAGGAAGGCATATTCGGCCTGCCGCTGGGCGTGGCGGCAACCTATGTCTTCATCTTCGTGCTGTTCGGCGCGGTGCTGGAGGTGACGGGCGCGGGCAAATTCTTCATCGACCTCGCCTATGCCGCCACCGGCCGCAAGCGCGGCGGACCGGCCAAGGCCGCCGTCGTCGCCTCCTGCGGCATGGGTTCGATCACCGGCTCGGCCATCGCCAATGTCGCGACGACCGGCCCCTTCACGATCCCGCTGATGAAGCGCCTCGGCTACAAGCCGTCGCAGGCCGCGGGCGTGGAAGCCGCCGCCTCCACCGGCGGCCAGATCACGCCGCCGCTGATGGGCGCGGGCGCGTTCCTGATCGCCGAATATACCGGCATCCCCTACATCGAGATCGTCATGGTCTCGATCTATCCGGCGATGCTCTACTTCCTGACCGTTTATCTCTTCGTCCACATCATCGCCATCAAACAGGGCATGAAAGGCCTGCCGGCGAGCGAACTGCCTTCCGTGCCGCAGGTCATGCGCGAGGGCTGGCATTTCCTCGCGCCGCTTGCGCTGCTGATCTGGCTGCTGGTGCTCGGCCTGTCGCCGATGCGCGTCGGTTTCTACGCCATCGTCGCGATCCTGGCGGTCACCGCCCTTCGCTTCGTGGTCGAGGTCGCGACGGCACGCCGGCACGGCTCGACGCCGGCCGAAAAGCTCGCCGAATATGGCGGAACGCTCGGCGTGACGCGCGGCACCGCCTCCAAGCTGGTCGAGGCGTGCGAGGTGGGAGTCCGCTCGGCGCTGACCGTGTCGCTCGCCTGCGCGGTGGGCGGCATCATCGTCGGCGTCATCGGCCTCACCGGGCTCGGCCTGAAGTTCTCGTCGCTGATGATGAGCTTCTCGCAGGGCAACATCGTGCTGGCGCTCCTTTTGGTGCTGATCGCGAGCCTGGTGATCGGCTTCGGCCTGCCGGTGACGGCGAGCTACATCGTGCTGATCATCCTCGTCGGCCCGGCCATGAGCGCAGAGTTCGGCATCCCGCTCCTGATCGTGCACCTCGTCGTGTTCTGGTACTCGCAGGATTCCAACGTCACCCCGCCGATAGCGCTCGCCGCCTTCGCGGCCTCGGCGATAGCGGGGTCGAAACCGGTCGAGACGAGCTTCCAGGCGTGGAAATTCGCCAAGGGCCTCTACATCATCCCGCTCTTCATGGTCTTCAATCCGGAGATCATCGTCGGCGGGCCGGTGCCGCTGGTCATCTGGAACGGCTTCGTGGCCCTGATCGCGCTGGTCGCCTTCGTGGCGTTGCTCGAAGGCTACCTGTTCGAGCGCATCGGCTGGGTGGAGCGCGCGATCCTCGCCGCCGCCGGCATCGGCTGCCTGTGGCCGAGCGTTCCGGCCGAGATCGTCAGCGTCATCGCCATCCTTGCTATCCTCGGCAGGAACTACATGACGGCGCGCCGGACCGGCGCGCTCGCCCCGGCCTGACCCGGCACCGCCATATGCCCGGCGTGCCATCGGCGCCGGGATGCGGTCGGTTGTAGCCACATCGCGATCATGGTGCGGGCATTTGTGCCCGCACTTGCCTGATGGCTGATCGCAAGCTTCAGGCCACCCACTCACATTCCCGATGTCAGATGTTCAGCAGGCGTCTGGCATTATCCTTGAGGACGAGCGGCCGGACCTCGTCGCGGATATCGAGCTTCTCGAAGTCGGCCAGCCATCGATCGGGCGTTATCGCCGGCCAGTCCGAGCCGAAAAGCATCTTCTTCCTCAGGATGGTGTTGACGTATTGAACCAGGATCGGCGGAAAGTATTTCGGCGACCATCCCGACAGGTCGATATAGACGTTGGGCTTGTGGGTGGCGACCGACAGCGCTTCCTCCTGCCACGGAAAGGAGGGATGCGCGGCGACGATCGGCATGTCGGGAAAATCGGCGGCCACATCGTCGAGATGAATGGGGTTGGAATATTTGAGGCGCATGCCCATGCCTCCTTTCATCCCCGCGCCGACCCCGGTCTGCCCGGTATGGAACAAGGCGATGGCGCCCTCCTCCGCGATCGCCTCATAAAGCGGATAGGCGAAACGATCGTTGGGATAGAATGCCTGCATCGTCGGATGAAATTTGAAACCGCGCACGCCGAATTCGCGCACCAACCGGCGCGCCTCCCTCGCACCCACCCGCCCCTTGGCGGGATCGATCGAGGCGAAGGGAATCAGGACGTCCGAGTTCTCGGCCGCGATACGCGCGACCTCTTCGTTGTCGTAGCGGCGAAAGCCGGTTTCGCGCTCGGCATCCACCGGAAAGATCACCGCGCCGATCTTGCGCTGCCGATAGTAGTCGGCCGTCTGCTGCACCGTCGGCAGATGATCGCCGCCCGCCGGATTGCGAAAATACCTGGCCATTCCGGCCTGGAATTCGTCATAGCCGTCATCGCGAGGACCGCAGCAAGGCTCTTCCGCATGGGTATGAAAGTCGATGGCAACGAGATCGTCGACGTTCACTGGTCTTCCTCCGTTTCAAGTCCGATATGTTTGCGCAGCAAGCTGATGAGCTCGGCCTGCTCGCTTCGCGACAGCTTTCCCGTCGCTTCGGGCGCAGGATCGAAAAACGCGGATGCGTTCACCTTGACGAGCTTCGCGCCGGCAGGTGTCAGGGTCAGCGCAAGGCCGCGCCGGTCGTCGTCGGGCACCGTCCTCTCGACCACGCCACGGGCATGGAGATTGCGGACCAGCTTGGTCATGTGCGCGCGCTTGATGGAAAGCCGACGCGCGACGACGCCCTGCCTGATCCCCGGATTGAGATGGATGACCCACAGGACGGAAAACTCGCCGGGCTTCAGGCCGATGTCACCGAATTTCCCGAAAAATACCTCATACTCCCGGATCTGCGCGATCCGCAGGAGGAATCCGAGAGTTTCGGGAAGCCGTCCCAGATCGACCCCGTCATCGACGAGCGCGCCCTCGGACGGCCGACCTCGCGGCGCGGCCATTCACTTGTCTCCGCCTCGAGGAACGTCCAGCCGAACCGCCCGCTTCTCCAGAAACGCGCGCAGCCGGGCTTCCGCCTCGGGAGAAGCGGCCGTGAAGGATGAAATGAACGATTCCACGAAAAGCCCATCCGCCCGCGACATGTCCTGAATGCGTGGCAGGGCGTTTATCACGGCGTAATTCGACAACTCGGCGTTTCCAGCCGCCTTGCGTGCCAGCTCGCAGGCTTTCGCCAGCGCCGCGCCCTCGTCCACGACATACTGCGCGAGGTTCCAGCTTGCGGCTTCGTCGGCGCTCGCCACCCGCCCCGTGAGCATGAGATCGGTCATCCTCGCGACACCCATCAGCCGTGCAATCCGCACGGACCCGCCTCCGCCGACGAAAATACCGCGCTGTCCTTCCGGCAGGGCGAAAAAGGCGCCGCGGTCGGCGACGCGTATGTGGGTGGAAGCGGCCAGTTCCAGCCCGCCGCCGATCACCGCGCCGTGCAGCGCCGATATCCAGGGGATCGATCCATGTTCGATCATATCGAAGATCGCATGCCAGCGACGCGATCCGCGGACCCCTTCGATCGGCGTCTTGTCGACATGTTCGGCGAGATCGAGACCGGCGCAGAAATGATCGCCCGCGCCGCGAATGACCGCCGCCTTCGCTTCCCCGTCTGCCCGCTGCACGGTCACGGCAAGGGCTTCGACCATCCGGTCGCTGATGGCGTTGCGTTTCTGCGATCTCTGGAGGGTTACGATCGCGACGTCGCCGTCCAGCACGTAACCGACCGGCTCGCGCTCGTCATCGGCCGGATTTTCGGGGCGCGCCCCGGCGGGTTTTTCACTCTTCGACAAAATCCACTCCCGTAATTTGTTTCCATGTAGACAAATTTCCATCCCGCCATCAAGATGGCTTGGGCCGAAATGAAATTTCGTTCGATGGCCGGGAGGAGCTCGAATGTCCATCAACCGGCATGACGCCGTCGATCGGGAGCAAGAAAACCTGTTCTGGTCGCCGCGCATCGAAAGCGAAACGCGGGCCGATCGGAGCATCATCATCCGGCAGATCGATCCGCTCGGCCCTTATCCCGACCGGGTGACGACGCCGATGCTGCATTGGGCCGAAGCCGCGCCGGATCGCGTTTGGATGGCGCAGCGCGTCGACGGTGGACCGTGGCGCAAGGTGACCTATGCCGAGGCGCTCGCCCGCATCAGAAATCTGGCGCAGGCTTTGATCGATCTCGACCTTTCGGCCGAACGCCCATTGCTGATCCTGTCCGAGAACGACATCGAGCATGCGCTTCTGGCGCTGGCCGCGCAGCATGTCGGCATACCTTCCGCGGCGATCGCGCCCGCCTATTCGCTGGTCTCCGACGACTTCGCCAAGCTGCGCCTCGTCAGGGATCAACTGACGCCAGGCCTCCTGTTCGCCGCCGACGGCGCTCGCTACGCCCGCGCGATCAACACCGTCTTCGGCAACGACGTCCCCCTGGTCTCGACACGCAGCGAAGTGGAGGACCGGCTCTCGCTCAAATTCGAGGATCTCGCGGCAAAGCCGGCCGGGCCTCGCGTCGATGCGGCCCATGAGGCGATAACGCCGGACATGCCGGCCAAATTCCTGTTCACGTCCGGCACGACGGGTGCGCCAAAGGCGGTGATCCAGACGCACGGAATGCTTTGCGCAAATCAGGAAATGATCGCCGATTGTTACGCCTTCCTGCGCCGCGAACCGCCGGTGATCGTCGATTGGGCGCCATGGAACCACACCGCCAGCGGGACGAAGGTCTTCAACATGGCGCTGTTCAACGGCGGCACCTATTACATCGACGAAGGCCGGCCGGCGGCGATCGGCGAGACGATCCGCAACCTGCGCGAGATTTCGCCGACCTGGTATTTCAACGTGCCCGCCGGCTACGAGGCGCTCGTCGAATCCATGGAATCGGATCCGGAATTGCGGCGCAGCTTCTTCCGGCGGCTTCGCATGATGCTCTATGCGGGCGCCGGAATGTCGAAGCCGGTATGGGATCGTCTGAAGGAGATGTCCTTCGCCGAAACCGGAAAAACGGTGCTTCTGGGCTCAGGGCTCGGCGCCACGGAAACCTCGCCCTTCGCGATGATGTGCATGGAACCACAGGACATGCCGGGCAATATCGGCGTGCCCGCGCGCGGCGTCACGCTCAAGCTCGTCCCGTCCGACGGACGGCTGGAGGCCCGCATCAAGGGGCCGCTGGTGACGCCGGGCTACTGGCGCGATCCGGAATTGACGGCGAAGGCGTTCGACGAGGAAGGTTTCTACCGGCTGGGCGACGCCCTGCGCTACGCGGTGCCCGGCGACGCCGCCGGAGGATTCGTCTTCGACGGCCGCATCGCGGAGAACTTCAAGCTGCAGACCGGCGTCTGGGTGGCCGTGGGCCCGTTGCGCGAGGAACTGGTCAACAGGATGGAGGGGCTCGTCTCCGACGCGGTCATCGTGGGCGAGGACCGCGAGAAGCTGGGCGCCATCCTGATCCCGTTTCTTCCCGCGTTGCGGACATTGGCCGACGCTCCCGCCGACGCGGGGATCGATGCCCTGGCACGGCTGCCCGTCGTGCGCGACAGGATCGCCGAACGACTGAATGAGCACGCCACGGCGGCGACCGGGTCGGCAAGCCGGATCGTCAAGGCGCTGTTCCTGGATAGGCCGCTCAGCTTCGACAAAGGCGAAGTGACCGACAAGGGGTCGGTCAACCAGCGCGCCGTGCGCACCAACCGGATGGACCTCGTCGAAGCGTTATACGGCGATGATCCGCGGGTCATCGACATTCGAAGGTAAGGGCCCCGCCCTGACCGTGCGAGAATCCCGCCGCGATCGCCCGATGCCGGCCAATACTTTCACATCGTGGCTTGGCAACCAGAGGAACGAGAGCGGGAACAGGATGCCGCGCCCCGACGACGGGCGGGACGCGCAACGCCGTGACCGGCCGCCCCGGTCGACTTCATTCCTGGATCGCGACGATTTGCTTGGGGTCGATCTCCAGCCAGGCAGGCGCTCCGACTTCATGCACATCCGCCGGAGGTGCCGCCACCTTGAATTCCGCATCGCTGTTGCTTGCCTGGAAGACGTAGTCCCAGGTCTCGCCCAGGAAGGCCGACTGCTTGACCGAGCCCGGCAGCTTGATGCCGGAACCGTCGTGCGGCTCGCTTGCCGATAGCCGCATGGCCTGGGGACGGATAGACGCGGTGACCGGACCGGCCGTCACCTGCTCGGGCAATTGACCGACCGGAACGCTGAACCCGTTGAAGTCGACGATGTCGCCGGTGCGCGTGCCGGAAACAAAGTTGGTGCGACCGATGAAGCTGGCGACAAAGCGGGTTTTGGGCCGCGTATAGAGTGCGTAAGGCGTGTCGACCTGTTCCATGCGGCCATTGTTCATGACGGCGATGCGATCCGACGTCACCATGGCTTCGGCCTGATCGTGCGTTACATAGACGGAGGTAATGCGGAACTCGTCGTGCATCCGCTTGATCTCGAAACGCATCTCCTCGCGCAGATTGGCGTCGAGATTGGAGAGCGGCTCGTCGAGCAGCAGAACCGCGGGACGGATGACGATCGCGCGGGCGAGTGCCACGCGCTGCTGCTGGCCGCCCGACAGCTCCGAAGGATAGCGATCGGCCAGATGGCTCATGCGCACCACCTCCAGCATTTCGCCGGCACGCTGCTTCACCTCGTGACCGGGCAGCTTGCGTAGCTTGAGCCCGAAGCCGACATTCTGCGCAACCGTCATGTTGGGCCAGATCGCGTAGCTCTGGAAGATCATCGACATGCCGCGCTTTTCCGGCGGGAGCGAGCCCGACGGATCGGACAACACCTTGCCGTCGAGCTCGATCGAGCCCGCATTCGGATCGATGAAACCGGCGATCATGCGCAGCGTCGTCGTCTTTCCGCAGCCCGACGGGCCGAGCAGCGAGACGAATTCTCCCGGCTTTATATGCAGATTGACATCACGCACCGCGTCGAACGTTCCGAACCGGCGTCCGAGTTTTCTCAGGACAAGACCTTCCATTATTGCCTCCTCAGCATGAAATCGCGTCCGAGATAGCGGAAGCCGACCGCGACGACCGCGACGATGATCAGCAGAAGCAGCGTTCCGAGCGCCGCAAGTGTTTCGAGTTGACCTTCCTCGCTCAGATCGAGCAGCACCACCGAGACCACCCGCGTCGTCGGCCCGACGAGAAAGATCGCGGTCGACAATTCCTGGGCGGCGGGCACGAAAATCAGAAGCCAGCCACCGGCCAGCGTGCGCTTGAGCAGCGGCGCCACCACGCTGCGCACCGCTTCGAGTCGGCCGCCGCCGAGGATGCGCACCGCGTCTTCCATCTCGGGATGGATCGCACGGATCCCGGCGGCGCTCGTCGTGAAGGCGATGGGGAGAAACCGGGTTACGAAGGCCAGAACGAGGATCGTATAGGTGCCGTAGAGTGCCAGCGGCGGAAAAGCGTAGGCCGCATAGAAGCCGATCGCCAAAACGATGCCGGGAATGACGAAGGGCGATACCGCGATGAAGGCGAGCGCGCTCGAGAAAGGCAGGAGCTTGCGCTGGACGATATAGCCGATGCACAGCGCCAGCAGGATCGCCGCAGTGGCCGCGACCGCGCCGACCGAAACGCTGGTGATCAGCGCCTTCTGCGAACTCGAATGCTGGAAGAGCACATAATAGAAATTCGACAGCGTCAGCCCGTCGAACGAAAAGGACGTCCAATTCTTGCTGAAAGCGGCCATCAACAGAACGATCAGCGGCATCAGCACCGCGAGCGCCACCACGACGAAGCAATAGCCGAACATCGCCCATCGCCATTTGCCGAGCTTGACCAGACGCCGCTCACCACCCTTGCCGCTGATCGACGTATAACCCTTGCGGTTGAGAACGAGGCGCTGGAGGCCGAGCAGGCTCATCGTGATCAGGAGCAGCGGAATCGAATAGGCGGCCGCGACTTCCACGCGCAGCGGAAAGCTGAAGAACTCGGCGAGTTGGATCACGACCACCGGATAACGCGCCGGAATGGAAATCAGCGCGGGCACGCCGTAGAGCGCGATCGCCCCGAGGAACGAGATCATCGCGCTGCCGATGATTGCCGGCAGCACCAGGGGAAAGGTCACCTTCATCGCCGTCTTCACCGGCCCCGCGCCGAGCATGTTGGCGGCGTCCTCCATCTCGGAGGAGATCATCTCGAATGCGGTGCTGACGAAAACGAAGACCAGGAAGAAGCCGCCGATCGACGTGACCAGGACCAGGCCCCAGAAGCTGAAGACATTGACCAGCGGCTCGCTCGATTGGCTCAGCGCGTACCAGGCACGATTGATCCATCCCGTGTTCGGGCCAGCCAGCAATATCCATCCGACCGCGCCCAGATAGGGCGGCAGAATGAAGGCACCGAAGACGCCGTAGCGGACGAAGTTCTTGCCGGGCATGTCGGTGCGCGTGCACGCCCAGGCCAGCGGAACACCGAACAGAAGTTTCAGCACCACCACCGCCGCGCCCATCTTGAGCGTGTTGGTCAAGGCGGTGACGTGGCGCTCGTGGCCATAGGCTTCGACATAGTTGCCGAGCGTCCATCCCCCGGTAGCGCCGTCGGTGAAGCTCGTGACCAGCAACATGGACATCGGAGCCACGACGAGTACCACCAATATGGCGGCGAGAAACAGCCACAGCAGGCTCGAAGGTTGAAGACGCTGGAACCAGGATAGCTTCTGCGGCACGGGCGTTTCGCCGCTCCACTCCACCGATGTGCTTTGAAAGGACGTCATCGCATGAACTCACATGTTTTCGCCGCGACGGGACGCGCCGGGCCAATCCGACCGCTCGGCGCGATGCTGCCGGCATCGCCGGAAAGGACGGATTGCCAAAGAGCGGCGGCTCAGATGCCGAACGTGTTGCGGAACTTCGTCTGGATTTCGGGCACGCGCGCCATGCCTTCCTCGATCGGAATGACATTGGTGCGGTAGCTGTCGAGCGGCCGCATGCCTTCCGCCAGCGGCACCCCTTCGCGCAGCGGGTAGCGATAGTCCGACGCCAGATACTCCGAAATCTCCGGCCCGAGGATGAAGTTGACGAAGAGGCGGGCGGCATTGGGGTGCGGCGCATCAGACATCACGCCGGTTACCGATGGCGGCATCAGCGCGCCATCCTCCGGAAAAACCGCTGCGATCGGCGAGTTTTTGCCGCGTGCATCGGCTTCGATGAGCGAGAGCGGCGCCAGGGCGACCTTGCGTTCGCCCGTCACGACGAGATTGTGTCCATCGGCGACGGACCGCCCGATCTGCGGTGCGTTTTCTTCGAGCTTCTCGAAGAACTCCCAGCCATAGAGATCCTCGATCATGACTGTCCACAGCCCGACGCTGCCGGAGAAGCCGGGATGGCCGATCGCGACCTGGTTCTTCCATTTCGGATCGTAGAGATCGGTCCAGTTCTTCGGCGCTTCCTCTTCCGACACCAGCCTGGTGTTGTAGGCAATGACGAGCGGCGACACGCCCGACGTGATCCAGTAGTTTTCCGGGTCCGCCATTTCGCGCATCGCCGGAACCATGTGCTCGAGGTTCTCCGGCGCGTATTGCGCAAGGGCGTTCTGTTCCTTGAGCCTGTACATCTGGCCGTCGTCATTCGTCGACATCACGTCGGCCTGCAACGCGCCGGCCTGCAGTTCCTGCTGGATGCGTTGGAAGACGACCTGGCCCGAGGCACGCACCGCATTGCAGCCCACACCCGGATATCGCTCGATGAATTGCGCGCAGATACCGTCGGCGAATTCCGTGGTGGTCTGCGACACGTACCAGGTTATCGTACCCTCGCCCTTGGCTGCTTCGTAGAGCTCGGTCTCGGCAGCCGTCATTTCGCCGGCGGCGGCCCCTCCGAGCGGCAGCGCAACTATCAGCGCTGCGGCAGCGATCGACTTCAAACAAGTCATTTCAGTCTCCTCCCAAAAACCGGGCCCCTTCTTGGCGCCCTATTCACCGTCGCTCGATAGGACCGGCCGCTCCAATCCGATCCTTCCTCACCAGGTTCGGCGGCCTCCCGACCGAACTAGAACCGACCTCCCCACACAGCGCGAGTGCGCTTGCATGCCTTTCGCGCTAGGTTTTCGTTTTCAGCGCGGTATCCACGCGGCGTATCGCGGCGAGAAAATCTCCGAAGGACTCGCCCTGAATCACGACGTGCGCCCGCATCGCATGCTGCGCCGCCGTAGCGTCACGATTGCGGATTGCCTCCAGCACGGCGCCATGCTCGGCGCGCGAGCGCCCGATCCGTCCGGGAACGCGAAGCTGGAGGCGCCGATACGGCTTCAGCATGCGCTGGAGCGCGAAAGCCTGCCCGGCGAGAAAGCTGTTGCCGCTTGCTTCGTAGATAAGCTGGTGGAAGCGCTCATTGGCATAATAATAGTCGTCGGGCGCGCCCTCCTCCTCGGCGCGTATGCAGGCCGCCTGCGCGTCTTCCAGTTCCTCAAGCTGATCAGGCTGAATACGCCGGCTTGCCAGGCGGACGCACATCGCCTCGAGTTCGCTCGCCACCTCGAACATCTCAACGAGTTCGCCGATGTTTCGCCGTGTCACGAAAGCCCCCCGATGCGGCGCTATCTCGACCAGCCCCATCGCCGAAAGCTGATTGATGGCCTCGCGAACCGGAGTGCGCGAAACGCCGTAACGGGTCGCCAGCTTGACTTCGTCCAGCCTGTCGCCCGGCACATGGTGGCCCGTCACGATGTCCTGTTCGATTGCGTCGCGGACGTTGACCTTCGCCTGTTTCAGGGCCTTCGTTCCGACGTTCATATCGCGTCTTTCTGCAATTGCGAACCGGCGGCCGTCGAGTCGCCCTTGACGCCTAGTCGCAGATAGCGGGCTGCCGAGATCGCGGCCGTGACGCCGTCGCCCGCGGACGCGGCCAGATGTGCGACTGATTGCGAGCGGATGTCGCCGGCCGCGAATATCCCGGGCCGCGAGGCGTTCATGCCGAGATCGACCGCGATGCGCCCGTCGCCGTCGCGCCGCACGAGCTCGCCGAGAAAGCCGGCGGCAGGCTCAAGCCCGACATAGACGAAGACCGCGTGGCAAGGCAGGTCGCGGACGTCGCCAGCGGCCGAACGCAGCCGCACATGGCTCACCCCGACGTCGCCGCAGATCGCTTCGACCTCGGTATGGGCCAGAAACCCGATCGCTTCTTCCGCCTGGCATTTGTCGACCAAGGAGCGGCGCGCGGTCGGTTCCGCGCCTCGATGAACGATCACGACCTTCGCGACGTGAGCCGCCAGCGACAGCGCCTCGTCGAGCGCGGAATCCCCGCCGCCGACGACGCACACTTGCCGCCCGCGCAGTATCGGCCCATCGCAGGACGCGCAATGCGACACGCCCTTGCCCTCGAATGCTTCCTCACCCTCGACACCGAGCTTGCGCCGCACGGACCCGGCGGCCACGATCACGGCGCGGGCATGGAATTCACCCTCGCTGGCGGTGACGATGAAACCGTCGCCATCCGCGGCGACCCGCTCGACCGTGTCGAGCATGAGTTCGACCCCTGCCTCGTCGGCCTGAATCTGCAGCATCGGGCCCAGCTCGTATCCGGCGACGCCTTCGGAGGGACCCGGGAAATTCTCGATACGATCGACCGTGCCGATCTGGCCGCCGGCGCCGAGACTGTCGACAAGCAGCGTCGACAGTCCGTGCCGGGCGGCGGTGGTCGCCGCGTTGAGCCCCGCGACCCCCGCTCCGATCACGACGACGTCGAATTCCCGCATGCTCATCGCCATTCGTCGACCGACACGGTCGTCCGATAATGCGCGCCCATGATCTGCCAGTAGCCGTTCGTCTCGCCGCCGACCACCACGACGTTGATGTCCTTCTCCTGGAAGATCGGGATAAGCTCGTCCGGTGCCGCCTTCAGCTTCGTGGCCAAGGGCTCTTCGCCGAACGTCGCGCGCGGATAGATGTAGTTCTGGACCAGTTGGAGGTCCCAGAAGCGGCCCGCCGGCATCCGAGCCGTCTCGAATAGCCAGCGTATGAGCGCGGACTTGTCGACGAAACCGCCTCGGTCGACGAACTGGCGCGCGCAGATCGGGTCGAGCACGAGCACCGGCGCGGTAATGGCATCGGTGCCGAGCAGCATGTCGCGCACATGCTCGCGCCAATAGGTAGCACGCAGGCCCAGGCTGAATGTCGTCGTGCGGCAACCGTGGAAGATGCTCACGGTGCTGTCGCCGGCATTGAAACCTTTCTGTACGTGAAGCGGCTCCCAGGGGCTGCGCTCCTCGTTCTCGGCGAAGGTCAAATTGTTGTAGGTGTAGTTGCTGCCGAGCGAGCCCATGAAGGTCTCACCGGGAACCGAACCGCCCTGCAAATTCTGCGACAGGAGGCCGAAGGCACGGCCGATGGTGGCGTTGGCGTGATTGTAGGGGCCAAGCGCGCCGACGCCGCAATTCATGCCGATCTGGTGACGGATCGGCCCGTTTACCACCGCCATCGCCGACGCCGAGCTCGAGGTCGAACCGCGTGCGGAGACCTGCGCCGCGGCGAGCGCTAGAATGACTGGAAAATATTCCGGATCGGCTCCCGCCATCACGGCGTTCACGGCGACTTTCTCGACCGTATATTCCCACAGGCCGCGATTGGTCGTGGGTTGCATGCGGCCGACGACCTCGTCCGGCTTGCGGCTGGTCGCGGCAAGCATGTCCGCAACCCTGGACTCGGTCGGCAGAACGATCGGCAGCTTGTCGGTCCAGTCGTTGCGAAGGAAGGCCGCGTGGAGGTTGTCCTCCGTGTCCGGCTCCACCAGACGAGGTGTCGACCGGTCGGAGCTGGCATCCGCATCCCCCGCGGCAAGGCCGACGGTCAGCCCTTCGACGATCTCCCGCATCACGGGCTTGCCGGTCACGGGATCGTTGCCATCGACATAGGCGCGCAGTTCCTCGGCGCTCTTGCCCATCACCGGCTGGGGGACGAAGACCAGCGGCGCCTGTGGAAGACCGCCCATCTTGGTCACCGAGCGGACCACCCGGTCGAATTTCTCGGTGTGGACGGCAACCGTCGGCACGCCGTATTTGGTCTCCAGCGTGATCGCATGGGTGCTGACGGCAGGGGCGCATGTGCTGCAATGGCCGACGCCGATGATCGCCGCGGCGCCATGGTCGCGGATTTCTTCCCACAGTTGCGGATCGTCCTTGGCATAGGTGCTGGCCATCGAACGCAGCCGCGTCTCGACGCCGGGCATATGGGCGGCAAACCAGATCTGGATTTGCTTCAGCAGCTCGGCCGAATCGTCGAAGCGGCTATCGATCAGGTAAACGACCCTTCCTTCCAGGGTCGGAGGCCGGTCCGCCGCGCTTTTGCGGGTCACCTTCGGAGGATAGCCAACCGGATTGTGCACTGAAACGAGCTGTTCGGCGCTGTCCTCGCGAGGCGAATGAAGCATTGGTTTCCTCCCTTTAATTGCAATACAATATCACGACTTATGTATACAATCAAATGGACGCAACGCTGAATTTGAAACACTGGCCATGCGCCAGATGACGGATAAATGCACGGGAAAGCCTGCAATTTCTTGATTTTCCCTGCCCGTCCCCGCCGCGATCGTGCATACATGTATGCGATTCATTTCGCTGCAGATCGGATCCTGCGGCTTTGTCCGAGCATTTCCCCCCGGGCAGCCCTGTTCGTCCGAGTAGCTCGTGCGCGGGAGAGATGGCATTCAGGAAGGCCAGGCGCTGTTTTCGGCTGATCGCCGCATGGTCCTCGAAACATGCTTCCGCCACCGTCCAGGCACGCGCGACGGGCCTGGACGTTTCAACGCTGAATTCACGGTAAGGGCCATGGGCCGGACCGGAGGCGAAGCTGGCCTTGGCGGCGGCCCAATTCGCCTGCGATCAGAAGTCTGGCGTCAGGCGCACGGCTTTTCGGGACAGGCTTTCAACGGTTCGTCGAAATGGCTTCAAAGGCCTTTCTTGCGCCATTCGGCATAATCGGCCTGGGCCTTTTCGGTCGTGGGCGGATAGAGGCCGATGATCCTGGCGCCCTGCTGGACTTGCTCGAGCACGAAGTCCTCGAAGCTTTCCATGCCTGCGCATTCGGCCGCGATCTCGTCGGCGAGATGGGCCGGAATAACGATCACGCCGTCGCCGTCGCCCAGAAGCACGTCGCCGGGAAACACCGGCGCGTCACCGCAGGAGATCGGCACGTTGATGTCGAGCGCCTCGTGCAGCGTGAGGTTTGTCGGCGCGGAGGGCCGCTGGTGATAGGCGGGCATGTCGAGCAGGCCGATGCCTTCGGCATCTCGGAAACCGCCGTCGGAGACGATGCCCGCGCCTCCTCTGACAGCCAGCCTCGTCACGAGGATCGAGCCGGCCGAGGCCGCGCGCGCATCCTTGCGGCTGTCCATCACCAGGATCCAGCCCGGCGGGCAGGTCTCGATCGCGACGCGTTGGGGATGGTCGGCATTGCGGAACACCTCGATCGGGTTGCGGTCCTCGCGCGCCGGGATGTAGCGCAGGGTGAAGGCCTGGCCGACCATGTTGACGCCCTTCCAGTTCACCGGCGAAACGCCCTGGATGAACTGGTTGCGCAAGCCCCTTTTGTAGAGCGCGGTCGCCGCCGAGGCGGTGGAAACCTTCATCAGTTTGGCGCGTGTCCCGTCGGAGAGAATGTAGTCGGTCATGGATGCCTCGCAGCGTGTTTGATGGCGGAGCGGCCGGTGCCGTCTCAGAAGATCACGGGCTCGTCGACCGCGCGGCCGTACTCGGTCCTGAGGAAGTCGAAGTCGCAGCCCTTGTCGGCCTGCTCGATGTGCTTGGAGAACATGAAGCCGTAGCCGCGCTGGTAACGGGGTTCGGGAGCCGTCCATTCGGCGCGTCGGCGCGCCAGTTCCTCCTCGCTCACCAGCATGTCGAGCCGGCGGGCGGCAATGTCGAGCTCGACCATGTCGCCGGTGCGCAGCAGGGCCAGAGGCCCGCCGACATAGGCCTCGGGCGCGGCATGCAGCACGCAGGCTCCGAAGGAAGTGCCCGACATGCGCGCGTCGGAAATGCGCACCATGTCGCGCAGGCCGAGCTTGAGCAGCGCCTTGGGCATCGGGATCATGCCCCATTCCGGCATTCCGGGGCCGCCCTGCGGGCCGGCATTGCGCAGCACCAGAACCGTATCCGGCGTCATCGGATGGTCCGGATCGTCGATGATCTTCTTCAGTTCCGGATAGCTGTCGGCGACCAGCGCCGGGCCGGTGTGGCGATGGAACTTCGGGTCGCAGGCAGCCGGTTTGATGACCGCGCCGTCGGGGCAGAGATTTCCCTTCAGCACCGCCAGCGAGCCCTCGTGATAGACCGGGTTGGAGAGCGGACGGATGACGTCCTCGTTCCAGATCTTCACCTGATCGAGGCCCTCCGTCAGCGGCCTGCCGGTGACGGTGATGGCGGAAGAATCGAGCTTGTCGCCGAGCTGGCGCATCAGCGCGCGCAGCCCGCCGGCATAGTAGAAATCCTCCATCAGATAGGTCGTGCCGGAGGGGCGTATGTTGGCGAGGACGGGCGTGGTGCGTCCGACCTGGTCGAGATCGTCCAGCGCGAGCGGCACGCCCGCCCGCCTTGCCATGGCGATCAGGTGGATGATCGCATTGGTCGAGCAGCCGGTCGCCATGGCGACGGTCACGGCGTTCTTCACCGCCGCCGGCGTGATGATCTTCTCCGGCGTCAGGTCCTCCCAGACCATGTCGACGATGCGCCGGCCGCACTGCGTCGACATGCGCTGGTGACTCGCATCGGCGGCGGGGATCGACGAGGCGCCGGGCAGCGTCAGCCCCATCGCCTCGGCGATCGCCGTCATGGTGCTCGCCGTTCCCATCGTCATGCAGTGGCCGTAGGAGCGCGCGATGCCGCCCTCTATGCCTTGCCATTCCTCCTTCGAGATCGTGCCGGCGCGGCGCTCGTCCCAATATTTGAAACCGTCCGTGCCCGAGCCGAGATACTTTCCGGCGTAATTGCCGCGCAGCATCGGCCCCGCAGGCAGGAAGATGAAGGGCAGGCCCATCGTGGTCGCGCCCATCGCCAGACCGGGCGTGGTCTTGTCGCATCCGCCCATCAGCACCGCGCCGTCGATCGGATGGCTGCGCAGCAGTTCCTCGGTCTCCATCGCCAGCATGTTGCGGTAGAGCATGGTCGTCGGCTTGACGAAATTCTCCGACAAGGACAGCGCCGGAAGTTCCATCGGGAAGCCGCCCGCCTGCAAAATGCCGCGCTTGACCCACTCGACACGGTCCTTGAAATGCATGTGGCAGGGCTGCGCGTCGGACCAGGTGTTGAGGATCGCGATGATCGGCTTGCCTTCCCAGTCGACCGGATCATACCCCATCTGCATCGTTCGCGAGCGATGACCGAACGAACGCTGGTCGTCCGGAGCCATCCACCGCGCCGAGCGGAGGGAAGCAGGCGTCTTTCTATTTCGTGTCATGTCGTCTTTCCTGAGCGGCCGGTCAGCCCTTCATGCCCCAACGGGCGATGGTGTTGCGCTCGATGGTCTGGAAGATCACGTTCTCGACGATCAGGCCGATGATGATGACGGTCAGCAGGCCGGCGAAAACATCGGGAATGCGCAGCAGATTGCGGTTCTCGAAGATGAACCAGCCAAGGCCGCCCTGCCCGGATGAGACGCCGAAGACGAGCTCCGCCGCGATCAGCGTGCGCCAGGCGAAGGCCCAGCCGATCTTGAGACCGGTCAGGATCGAGGGGAACGCCGCGGGGATCAGTATCTTCGTCACGTAGGGAAGGCCGCGCAGCCCGTAATTCGCGCCCACCATGCGCAATGTCTGCGAAACGCTGGTGAAGCCGGTATGCGTGTTGAGCGCGACCGCCCACAGCACGGAATGGATCAGCACGAAGACGAGCGACGCCGGGCCCAGGCCGAACCAGATGAGGGCCAGCGGCAGGAGCGAGATGGCCGGCAGCGGATTGAACATCGCCGTCATCGTCTCGAGGAAGTCCGTGCCGATCCGCGTGTTGATCGCCAGCACGGTCAGCACCGCTGCGAGCAGCGTTCCGATGACGTAGCCGGAGACCAGGATCTGCAGCGTGGTCCACATGCGCGCCGGCAGCGTCCCGTCCATGGTGCGGCGGTAGAGCGCTTCGAGCGTGTCCGTCAGCGTCGGGAAAAGCAGGGGATTGTTGAGGTAGGTCGCATAGAGCTGCCATGCACCGGCCAGGACCAAGATGATGAGCGTCTTGCGGACGGCACCGACGCGCCACAACAGCTCCCACGCGCCCAATTTGCGCTCGACCTGCGATATGTGCCCGCCGCGGCCGCCGCCCGCCTCGTCCGCCATGACGAATTCAACGCTGGACATGGCCCGGCTCCTCGATGGTTTCGGAAAAGAGCAGATCGTGGATGCGCTTTTCGAGCGCGCCGGCCTCGGCATGATCCGCCTTAATGGAATCGACGTTGCGGACCTCGGCCTTGACCCGCCCCGGATGCGGCGACAACAGCAGGATCCGGTTGCTGATCTTGATCGCCTCGGCGATCGAATGCGTCACGAAGATCACGGTGAACCGGGTTTCATCCCAAAGCTGGAGCAGTTCGTCCTGCATCTGGCGGCGCGTCAGGGCGTCCAGCGCGGCGAAGGGCTCGTCCATCAGAAGGACGTCGGGCTGCATCGCCATGCCGCGCGCGATCGCGACGCGCTGCTTCATGCCGCCCGAGAGCGTATGCGGATAGCTGTCGACGGCGCGCGTCAGCTTGACCTTGTCGATGTAGTGGCGGGCGCGCTCCTCCGCCTCCTTCCTCGGCAAGCGACGCGTCGCGAGCAGAGGGAACATGACGTTGTGGAGCACGGTCTTCCACGGCAGGAGCTGGTCGAATTCCTGGAAGACCATCATCCGGTCGGCACCAGGCCGCGAGACCGGCCGGCCATTGACCGCGATCGAGCCGACGGTCGGCTTCATGTAGCCGCCGATCGCCTTCAGCAGCGTCGATTTCCCGCAACCCGAGGGCCCGAGCAGCACGAAACGGTCGGATTGGTCGACGGTGAAGCTCACATCGTCGGTGGCGGTCACCAGAAGGCTGCTCGTCTTGTATTGAAGCGTGACGTTTCTCACGTCTACAAGCGCCGCGTTCGCGGCGTCTCCCTGCGCCGTGCGAGCGGCGGCGGGATCGGAAATTGCCAGCATCTCGGTCTCACCTATTGGGAATGCGACCGGGCATCCGCCCGGCCGCTTGGCGCAAAACTAAGGATCAATTGCCGTCGAGGTCGGCCGACGCCGGAAGGTAGTAGTCCGTCCAGCTCTCCGGCATTTTCGTCAGCGTGCCGATCTTGTGGAGATGCTCGGCGAAACGCATCGTCCCCTGCGGCTTCATGATGAAGTCCATCATGTGCGGCTGCTGCATGATTCCGATCAGATCCTCGAGCGGGGTCTGATCGCCGGAGATGTCCTTGTACATCTGCAGCGCGCCTTCGATGTCCTCGTTGATGAAGTCGATCGCCTCTTCCGTCGCGTCGCGGATGGCCTGGACGATGACCGGATTGCCGTCGGCGAAGCTCACCGTCGTGAAAAAGGTCGCCTGCGTCAGCGGACCTCCTATGATATCGCGCGAGGACGCAACCTGATGGGCGCCGTTTTTCAGGGCGATGTACTGGAAGGGCGGCGAGGAAAAGTGGTTCCGCACCTCGTGCTGCGAATTGGAGAGCGCGGCCAGCGCGTCGGGATGCCCCATCTGCACCGTCATCGGGTCGAAATGCCGAATCTGGTCTTCCCCGAACATCTCCGCCGCCGCCATCTGGAGCAGAATGGCCTGGGTGGAGACACCGACGGTCGGGACCGCGATACGATCGTCAGCGCCGAAATCTTCCAGCGACTTTATATCCGGGTTCACCGAGACCAAAAGAGCAGGCTGCGCCGAGCTCGCCGTGATGCCCTTCACATTGCCGTTGGTCCGGTCCCACAGCAGGAGCAGGTTGCCGGTGCCGGTATTCACCACGTCGACCTGGCCGGCAAGGAGGGCATCGGTCTGCGCGCCGCCGCCGCTGAACATGCGCCACTCCACGGTCACGCCATCGAGTCCGGCCTTGGCCGCATGTTTCTCGATGAGATCCTGCGTCTCCATGACGT
Source organism: Aquamicrobium sp. LC103 (assembly GCF_001014615.2). GTDB lineage: Bacteria > Pseudomonadota > Alphaproteobacteria > Rhizobiales > Rhizobiaceae > LBCQ02. The sequence goes on along the minus strand of NZ_LBCQ02000007.1, from coordinate 48,762 downwards.
GGCTGGCCAGATAGAGAATACCAGGCTGCCTGGTGATGGAGATGTCTGTTTTGGCCTGGGCGAGTGCAGCCGTGCCCATCGAGGCAAACAGCGCGGCAGCCAGCACCATTCGGGTCATTGTTTTCATCGTTCCTCCCTTTCGCCCCCGGTCCCATCGAAGGTCGAACAACAAAAGCACTAATATATTAGTGTGTCAATCAACGGGATTGTGTTACGAACGAGTCAGTAGCTATGGAAATGCTGATGATCGCGCTCGATAGAACCAGGCAGGTTGCCCCCCAGATTGCGGAAATCCTCCGCAATCGAATCCTCAGGCTGGAGCTTGCTCCGCAGAGCGTGCTCTCCCGCGCGGCGATCCAGATGGAGTTCGGCGTCAGCCAGACCCCGGTGCGCGACGCGCTCCAGCAGCTTGCCGACGAAGGGCTGGTCCAGATATTTCCGCAGTCGAGCACGGTGGTCTCGCCGATCGATCCCGAACAGGCGCGGCAGGCGCATTTCCTGCGGTCGGCGATCGAGATCGAAGCGATCCAGAAGATTGCGGCGGCACCCGATCCGGACCTGATCCAGCGCCTCAGGAGCATCATCGCCAAGCAGGCGCGCTGCTGCGAGGCGGAAGATTTCGAGTGCTTCGACGATGAGGATCGACGTTTCCACAAGGCGCTATACGAAGCCGCGGACATATCGATGCTCTGGCCGATCGTGCGCCGCCATGCCGTTCACATCGACCGGCTGCGCAGGCTCAACCTGCCGCGTCCAGGCAAGATGCAGTCGGTGCTGACCGACCACATTGCCATAGTGGATGCCGTCGAAACGGAAGATCCCGAGGCCGCGGCCTCCGCCTTGCGGAAACACCTTTCGGGCACCATCGCGCTCATCGCGACGATGGCTTCGGAAAATCCGGGGTTCGTTTCCACGGTCAGCCGGACGGCGCGCGCCACGATGTCCAGCCAGGGCATCGAAAGCTAGCTTCGGGCGGCGTCTTACCTCCGCGGTTTTCCCGATCCCGTCGCATTTTCAGGGCGATCTGGCGTCGAACGGCGCGAGGGAATCGAACATTCGTATTTCTCTGGCTCATCGAAGCCCAGCCGGCCTACTTTTCCACAAACCGTTCTCCCTCTTTCGCCTGCATGATCGGTGCCGACGCCCTGCCCTCTTGCGATTTTGCCCGCCGCCGTGGAAGATTGTGGCGAAAATTCGTCGGGAGCATAAGGCGCCTTGGCGACGGATGCCCGGCTCTTGAAGCAGCCGCTTCAACGGTCGGCCTCGCCGAGGCGGTCACTTTCGCGCCCGCCGAACTGGGTTGATTTCCCGAGGCGCAGGGAGGGCGCATGGCGATGGAAGCGAAGCACGAAAGGCTTACCGGCGAAGCCGTTGCGCTCAACCGTTCGAATTTCGCGGAAATGACGCGCGGCCTGCCGGCGCGCGCGCGCATGATTCTTTCCGTTGCCATGGATATTCCCTATGGCTCGCTGACGATCCGCACGCCCGAAGGCCGCGTCATCAAGGTCGGCGGCAACGGTCCGGGTCCCGACGCGCAAGTGATCCTCAGGAACTGGAAGCTGCCGGGCCGGGCCTTTTCCGGCGCGACGATCGGCGTCGCCGAATCCTATATGGACGGCGACTGGGAAAGTCCCGACGTCACCACCTTCCTCGAGCTCTTTGTCGTCAACGAGGAGGCGGGCGAAAAGGTGGCGGGCGGCGCCAGCTGGCTCGCCGGTGCGTTCCAGCGCGTCCGCCACTGGCTCAACCAGAACTCACGCTCGGGCTCGAAACGGAACATTTCCGCCCATTACGATCTCGGCAACGCATTCTACCGGCACTGGCTCGATCCCTCGATGACCTATTCCTCGGGCATCTTCTCCACCGGCGCCAACGATCTGGAAAGCGCCCAGGCGGCGAAATACCGCGCTTTGGCGCAGGATGCCGGCATCGGAGCAAGCGACCATGTGCTGGAGATCGGCTGCGGCTGGGGCGGGTTCGCCGAATTCGCCGCGAAGGAGATCGGCTGCCGCGTGACCGGCCTGACCATCAGCCGCGAGCAGCACGATTTCGCCACGGAGCGGATCGCGCGCGCCGGCCTTTCGGACAGGGTGAACATCAAGTTCCAGGACTATCGCGACGAAGCGGGAAAGTACGACCGCGTCGCCTCGATCGAGATGTTCGAGGCGGTGGGAGAAAAATACTGGCCCGTCTTCTTCGGCAAGGTGAAGGACTGCCTGAAGCCCGGCGGCACGGCGGGCCTGCAGATCATCACCATCAAGGAGGACGCCTTCCCCCGCTATCGCGCCCGGCCGGATTTCATCCAGCGCCATGTCTTTCCCGGCGGCATGCTGCCGACGCCTTCGATCCTGAAGTCGCTCGGCTCGGCCCATGGGCTGACCTTCGCGCGCGAGCGCATCTTTCCGCAGGACTACGCCCGCACGCTCGCCGAATGGCGCAAGCGTTTCTGGGAGTCCTGGGAACGAATCGTGCCGCTGGGGTTCGACGAGCGCTTCCGCAAGTTGTGGGAGTTCTACCTGCACTACTGCGAGGCCGGATTCCGCGCCGAATATATCGACGTGCGCCAGGTGATCTACAAGGCTTCGTGACAGGGCGACCGCATCACCCGAACAGGTCGGCCGTCAGGTAGAGACCGAGAATGAAGAGCCCGACAAAGAGCACCCGCCTGAACGCCGTTTCGGAAAGCCGGCCGCGGATTTTCTGCCCCAGCACCATGCCGGCGAGCGCCGGTGCCAGCGCAGCGGCCGAAAGCGTGCCGAGTTCGGCATTCAGCAGCCCGCTGCCACCCAGCGCAAGCGCAAGCGCGGCGGTCGACAGCGTGAAGAGTATGCCCATCGCCTGGACGAGCATGTCGCGTGGCAGGCCGATCGCCTGCAGATACATGACGCCGGGAACCACGAACGAGCCGGTCATTCCCGTGAGCACGCCGTTGGTGGCGCCGAAAACCGGCCCCAGCCAGGCCTCGTGCGCGGCCGGCACGGTGACGCGGGCGCCGGCGAGATTGATTGCCGAATAGACCACCAGCAGCACCCCGAGCAGCCCGGAAAGCAGTGCCGGATCGGCGCGGGTGAGCGCGAGCGCGCCCACCCAGACCGTCACCGTCGCCATCACCAGGAAGGGCCACAGCCGGCGCAGGATCGTTCTGCCGTTGCCGCCCGAGAGCGCCTGCCAGAGATTGGTGGCGAAGGACGGCACCAGCAGCAGCGCCATGGCCTGTGGCAGGCCCAGCGTCGCCGTCAGCAGCGCCAGGCTGACCGTGGGCAAACCGAGCCCGATCACGCCCTTCACCATCCCGGCGAGCAGGAATGTGAGGCCGACCGCGACCAAGACACCGGAATCAATCATGACGGCCTCCCTCCGGCCGCCATGATGGCGCGCGCTTCCAAGTCCCGCAAGATGGCTACAGCGTGATCCGGTAGCGGGCAAAACCCGCCTCGCCCTCGCCCGCTTCCTCGATCTTCACGCCCTCCACCTCGGCGATGAACTGCCTGGCCTTCGGTCCGGTTTCGAAGATCACGGTCGCACCCTCGACCGGAGCGAAGTTCCAGTTCGCGTCGGCCGATGGATTGATCGTTCCCTGCTCGACGATATAGCGCACGATGACGTCGCGGTTGGTGTCGGGCGCCTCGAACACGACTTTCGATTCGTCGATCTCCGGGAAATTGCCGCCACCACCGGCACGGTAATTGTTGGTGGCGACGACGAATTTCGCTTCCGCATCGATCGGCTTGCCGTCGAACATCAGGTCGACGATGCGGCTCGCCTCCGCATTGGCGACGTCGCCCTTCGTCGTGTATTTCGGTGGCTGCGACAGGTCGATCTTGTAGGTCACCCCGTCGATCACGTCGAAATTGTAGGATGGGAAGTCGGGATTGAGCAATGGCTGGTCGGCCTTGCCCTTCTCGACCTGGTTGAAGATGCCGGCCGACATTTCCAGCCACTCCTTCACCTGCGCGCCGGTGATGACGACGGCGCGCACCGTGTTCGGATAGAGATAGAGGTCGGCGACGTTCCTGATCGCGATGTCTCCGGCCGGCACGTCCGTGTAGTAGTCCGGACCGCCGCGGCCGCCCGACTTGAAGGGCGCGGCTGCCGAGAGCACCGGCAGGTCCTTCCACTCCGTCTCCTTGAGAAGGTCCTCGATATACCAGGTCTGCGCCTGGCTGACGATCTGCACCGACGGGTCGTCGGCCACCAGCGCGAAATAGGAATAAAGCGGCGCGGAGGTCTTGCCGACCGGCCGTCGGACATAGGCCAGCGTCGCCTCGTGATCTTCCTTGAGCGCGTCGACGATGCGCGGGTCGTCCGCGACCTTCGGCTGGTTCTTGTTGTCGACGCGCTCGAAGATGGGCCGCGCCTCGGAGGTCGCCGAAACCACCTTCCAGGCATTCCCGTCGCGCTCGAGCAGCAGGTCGATCAGCCCCATATGGGACCCCCAGAAGCCGCCCATCACCGCGGGCGTACCCTGCAGCGTGCCCTTTTCGGCATCGACACCCTCCAGCCCGTGGAAATCCTTCGGTCCGGGAAAGACGAGGTGCTGGTGGCCGGTGAAGACGGCGTCTATCCCCTCGATGCCCGCCAGGAAGAAGGAGGCGTTCTCCATCATCTCGCCATGCTTGACGTCGATGCCCGAATGCGAGAGCGCGATCACGATGTCGGCGCCCTCCTCCTTCATCTGCGGCACCCAGGCCCTCGCCGCCTCGACGATGTCGCGGGTCGCCACATTGCCGGTGAGGTTCTTCGCGTCCCAGATCATGACCTGCGGCGGCACGAAGCCGATGATGCCGATCCTGATCAGGTGCTCCGCGCCGGCGCCGTCCTTCACCTTGCGGTCGAGGATCGCGTAGGGCTCGAGGTAGAGCTTGTCGTCGCGCGGGTTTGCCGCCAGCTCGGTTCCGCGCACCAGATTGGCGCAGACGAAGGGGAAGTCCGCGCCCGCCAGCACCTTGTCCATGAAGGACAGTCCGTAATTGAACTCGTGATTGCCCAGCGTCGAACAGTCGTAGCCGAGCACGTTCATGCCCTTCATGATCGGATGGACGTCGCCCTCCTTCATGCCCTTTTCATAGGCGATGTAGTCGCCCATCGGGCTGCCCTGCAGGAAGTCGCCATTGTCGACCAACATGGAGTTGGTGGCCTCCTTGCGCACCGCGTCGATCAGCGAGGCGGTGCGAGACAGGCCCATCGTGTCGTTGGATTTGTCGGCGTAGTAGTCGTAGGGCAGCAGGTTCACATGGATGTCGGTCGTTTCCATGATGCGCAGATGCGCCTGGTTCGCCTGCGCGCGCGCCGAAAACGGATGCAGCATGATGAGGGCGCCGGCGGCGGCCGAGCCTGCCAGGAACGAGCGCCGCGACAAGGACTGAAGCAGTTCGGTCATTGTGGTCTCCCCGCTGGATGGAACTCTGAAACGGTCCCGAAGGAACGAGCTTTGCGCCGAAATCCGCGCAAGTCCAGCAGGAATAGATGACCGGCGAGTGACAATTCACCGGCCAAGGCCGGGGCGAAAACTATCGCCGCCGCGCCTCTGTCCGCTCGTCGCCCTGGGTGATCAGGCGGGCGCTGCGCTGGCCGGTCGTGTAGATCCACAACCAGCTCAGGGCGACCGTCAGCCGGTTGCGAAGGCCGATCAGGAAGTAGATGTGAGCGAGACCCCAAAGCCACCAGGCGAGGCGTCCGGTCAGCTTGATCCAGCCGAAATCGATGACGGCCGCGCGCTTTCCGATCGTCGCGAGGTTGCCGTCGTTCCTGTAGCGGAACGGGCGCGCCGTGGCGTCGCCCTTCAACCTGGCCTTGATGGTGGCCGCGACATGCCGGCCCTGCTGCTTGGCGGCGGGGGCGACGCCCGGCACGAACTTGCCGTCCGGCGTCGCGACATGCGCGGTGTCGCCGATGGCGAAGATTTCCGGCTCGCCGGCCACCGTCAGGTCCGGTTCGACCATTACCCGGCCGGCACGGTCGGCTGCCGTCTCCAGCCATTCGGCGGCGGGAGAAGCAGCGACGCCGGCCGCCCAGATGATGGTCTTGGCGGGCAGATGCCGGTCGCCGAAGACGACGCCGTCGGCATTGCATTCGGAAACCGGCGTGCCGAGTTCCACCTCGACGCCGAGACGTCTCAGCGCGCGGAGGGCATAGTCCGACTGCTCCGGCACGAAGCTGGAAAGGACGCGATCGCCCGCCTCGACCAGCACCACGCGCGCCTCGCGCGTGTCGATGTTGCGGAACTCGCCCCGTAAAGTGTCGTGAGCGAGCTCGGCGATCGTGCCGGCAAGCTCGACGCCGGTCGGCCCGCCGCCGATGATCACGAAGGTCAGGAGCGCGCGCCGGCGCTCCGGATCGCTTTCCCGCTCCGCCTTCTCAAACGCGAGCAGGATGCGCCGGCGGATCGTCGTCGCGTCCTCCAGCGTCTTCAGCCCCGGTGCGTAAGGCTCCCATTCGTCATGGCCGAAATAGGCGTGGCGTGCCCCCGTCGCCACCACCAGCGTGTCGTAGGCAAGCGCGCCGCCATCCTCCAACAGCACGCGCTTGGCAGCGCGGTCGACGCCGACCACCTTGCCGAGAAGCGTGGTGACGTCGCGGCGGTTGCGCAAAAGATGCCGCGTCGGCCAGGCGATCTCGGAGGTCGCAAGCGTCGTGGTTGCGACCTGGTAGAGCAGCGGCTGGAACAGATGATGATTGCGCCGATCGACGATCGTTATGCGGACCGGCGCGCCGGCGAGGCCACGCGCGACCTCCAGCCCACCGAAACCGGCACCCACGATAACGACATGATGAGCATCTTGGGCAGGTTGCATGATCCCGGCTTATGGCGAAACGACGAAGGACGCAATGCATTAATGGGACGGAAACAGGCCGCGAAGCGGAGCACCCTGGCAGCCGCCGCCTATTCGCCCATCATCCCTACATTCGGCCGGTCGATCACCTCGCGCAGCGCGAAGGAGGAGTTGATCTTGACGACATGCGGCATCGCGGTCAGCCAGTCGCGGTGGATGTGCTCGTAGTCCTCCAGGTCCTTCGCCGCGATGCGCAGGATATAATCATACTCGCCCGACATCAGATGGCAGGACAGGACGTTCGGACAGCGCTTCACCGCGGCCTCGAAATCGGAAAGCGTCTTTTCGAACTGGCCAGACAGGGAAATATGGACGATCACCGTCATCTTGTGGCCGAGCGCGGCATTGGAAAGCCGGGCGTGGTAGCCTTTGATGACGCCCGACTTTTCCAATATGTCGAGCCGGCGCGAGCAGGCAGACTGCGACAGCCCCACCTTCTCGGCAAGTGCCGCATTGGTGGTTCGCCCGTCCTTCTGGAGAGCTTCCAGAATGGCGATATCGATCCTGTCCAAGGCCATTTGTCGTATTTCCTTCGAAGGAAGCTATTCTTTTCCGAAGAAATAACGAAATCGGCCGCATTCGGCAACCGCCTAAGCAAACACCTGCGCAGCGATTCGTGCTCTAATCCGTTTTATTGACACAACGATAAAATCCAGAGCGCGGAGGCAAGGAATGCGTGTCGGTTGTCCGAAGGAAATCAAGAATCACGAGTATCGCGTCGGGCTGACGCCCGGATCGGTGCGCGAATACGTCACCCACGGCCACGACGTGCTGGTCGAGAGCGGCGCGGGCGCGGGCATCGGCGCGGATGACGCCGCCTATATGGCGGCCGGCGCCAAGATCGCCAAGACGGCCGAGGAGGTCTTCGCCAAATCCGACATGATCGTGAAGGTGAAGGAACCGCAGCCGGGCGAATGGGCTCAGTTGCGCGAGAACCAGATCCTCTACACCTACCTCCACCTCGCGCCCGACCCGGAGCAGACCAAGGGCCTGCTCGCCTCCGGCGTTACCGCCGTGGCCTACGAGACGGTGACGGACGACCGTGGCGGCCTGCCGCTGCTTGCGCCGATGTCGGAAGTGGCCGGGCGCCTCGCCATCCAGGCCGGCGCGACCGCGCTGCAGAAGGCCAATGGCGGACGCGGCGTGCTGCTCGGCGGCGTGCCGGGCGTGCTGCCGGGCAAGGTGGCGGTCATCGGCGGCGGCGTCGTCGGCCTCAACGCGGCGAAGATGGCGGTTGGCCTGGGCGCCGACGTCACCATCATCGACCGTTCGATCCCGCGCCTGCGCCAGCTCGACGACATCTTCAACGGCCGCGTCCATACGCGCTATTCGACGGTCGAGGCGCTCGAGGACGAGTGCTTCTCGGCCGACATCGTGGTCGGCGCGGTGCTCATTCCGGGCGCGGCTGCCCCGAAGCTGGTCTCGCGCGAAATGCTTTCCGGCATGAAGAAGGCGTCCGTGCTCGTCGATGTCGCCATCGACCAGGGCGGCTGCTTCGAGACCTCGCACCCGACCACCCATGCCGAGCCGACCTACGAGGTCGACGGCATCATCCACTATTGTGTCGCCAACATGCCGGGCGCGGTTCCCGTCACCTCGGCGCAGGCGCTCAACAATGCGACGCTGCATTACGGGCTCCAGCTTGCGAACAAGGGCCTGAAGGCGCTGGTCGACGATTTGCATCTGCGCAACGGCCTCAACGTCCACAAGGGCCGCATCACCAACGCCGCCGTCGCCGAAGCGCTCGGCTACGACATGGTCGAGCCCAAGGCCGTGCTTGCCGCCTGATCGAGTTACCTCCCGCGCACTCCTCCGCGCGGGCTCCCCTGCCCGCCGGCCTGCACCGCCGGCGGGCTTTTTCATGGCTGGGACGCATCTAAGTGGGCCGCCCGTCCTTTCGAGCGAGCGCTTGATGTCGCATCGGTGATTGCCTTTACGCCCGCTCGATCCTGAGCTGGTAGCAATTGTTGCGGGCGGAGCGCATGTGGACATAGGCCACGTCCTCGCGTTCGAGGAGTTCATGCGCGCGACCGCAGATAAGGTGCGTCGGAACGACCCCGCCGGTACCATAGACGATACGATCCTCGGCGCTGTAGCCCCGCAGAATGTAGTCGGGCGTGGCGCGGAACATCGGCGGCAGCACGTCGGTTTCCGTGGCGCGGTCGCATTCCCGCGCGTGCAGGAAGATCGGCCCGGTTTCCGCATAAGGCTGCAGCGCGGGGAAAGGCCGGTAGGCGAGGACGAGATAGTCCTCGCCGGCGGCCACGTTGCGCAGGCAGTGGCGGCACGGCACGCCCGAACCGTCGGACGTTTTCCTTTCCGGTTTCATTCCGTAGGCATCGGCTTCGCCGCGCCGATAGGCGCGCGCTTCATGCGTTGGAATGGCGATGAAACGAAACAGCGACATGGTGTTTCCTCATGGTGAGAAGCGATGCCGCGAGATTGACCCTGCTCGTCGCCCTTCGCCACCCGAAACCTGCCTTACCGCCCGCCCGTCATCCGGGCGGGCGATATTGGCTTCCAGACCGGATGTCAGCGGACGAAATCGTCGATGCGGCGCAAGGTCACCCGGCGGTTCTCCCAATTCTCGTTCTGCGTCGGCACCAACAGAAACTCCTCGCCGTAGCCGACGGTCTCCAGCGCCCGCGCCGGGATGCCGAAATGGCGTACGAGAACCCGCTTGAGCGATCCGGCGCGACGCTCGGAGAGTATCTGGTTCGAATAGGCCGAACCGACCGCGTCCGTATGTCCTTCGATGAGGACCCGCACGTTGCGCCGGCGCGAGAGGATGCGTTCGAGGGCACGGGCGATCTGCTCGACCTTGCCGTATTGCGAGCGCGATATCTCGGCCGAGCCGAACTCGAAATTGATCGATTGGATTTCGATCGACGGTGCGGCGCGGCGCAGTTCCGGCCGGCGCTTGAACTCCTGGACGGTGACGCGCTCCTCGGGCCGCACGCGCCTGCGGGGCGCCGCCTCCAGCTGACGCATGATCTGGTTCTCCGACGGCGTCGTCGCCTGGGCGAGCGCCGCGGCCGGCATGGCTGCCGCCGCGATCAATCCGGCGAGCAATGTTCTGCGCTTCATGGGATGTTCCTTCCTTCGGGTTCGTAGCGGATCGAGATCGCCACGAAACTGGCAGGAACATGCTGAAACATTGCTGAACGGCCGCGTCGGCCGCCGTTCATATTGGTAAACAGGAAAGGCCTACCGCCACGGCTCGACCTTCTCCTCGGAGAAGGCGTAGGGCGAGAAGCCCATGCGCTGATAGAGCTGCAGCGCGCGCGGACTGTCGAGCGTGTTGGTATGGATGATCACCTTGCCGGGCTGATAAGCCCATGCCGCGAAGATCGCCTCCGACAGGAAGAACCTGCCGAGCCCCCTGCCCTGGAAATCCGGCGTCAGGCCGAAATATTGGATTTCCGCGTGTTCCGGCAAGGGTTTCAGGTCGAGCTCGAAGAAGCCGGCCGGCGAGCCCTCGACATAGAGCACCTGGATTTCGGTCGTCGATGCCTGAATTTCCGCCAGCAGGGCCTCCTCGCCGAGGTCGCGGCGCATCAGCCAGTGATGGGGCTTGCCGACCTGCTCATAGAGATAGCGGTAGAAAGCCGCTGGCATTTCCCTGGCGCGCATCACGGCGAGCCTGGGGCCAAGCGGCATCGGCACACGCGCGGCGGGCGGCGCGAGCATTTCGAGATGGGTGATGCGGGCCGTGAGAGGCCCGCCGCCACGCGCGGTCATGTCAATCCTTGCCGGTGACGACCGGGGTATCGTCGCGACCGCCCCACTCGGTCCACGAGCCGTCGTAGAGGCGATTGTCCTCGTGTCCGACCGAGGCGAGCGCCAGCGAGATCGCGGCCGCCGTCACGCCCGACCCGCAGGAGGTGACGACCGGCTTCGAGAGGTCGAGGCCCGCGCTTTCAAAAACCTTCTTCAACTCACTGACCGGCAACAGCTTTCCGCCCCTGGAAAGCGAGGCGACGGGCACGTTCCTCGCCCCGGGCATGTGGCCGGAGCGTATGCCCGGACGCGGCTCGGGATCAGCGCCGGCGAAGCGGCCCGGAGACCGCGCATCGGCGATCTGACTATCGCGGTTCTCCACGATCGCACGCATCTGATCGAGGCTGGCGACGCGCCCCTTGTCGAACTTCGCGTCGAAGAAGGACGGCGCGGTCCTGGTCGGTTCATCGGTCACCGGCCGCCCTTCCGCCTTCCAGCGGTCGAAACCGCCGTCGAGCATGAAGACGTTCTTCGCGCCCATGGCACGGAACATCCACCACACGCGCGGTCCGCTGAACATTCCGGGGCCGTCATAGACGACGATCGTGTCGTCGACGGTAAGCCCCATCGAACCGGCGAATTGGGCGAAAAGCTCGGGTTTCGGCAAGGTGTGCGGCAGTTCGGCGTCGGGATCGACGACCTCGTCCTGGTCGAAGAACACCGCGCCCGGAATGTGCGCGGCATCGTATTCGGCCTTGGGATCGCGGTTCTGCGCCGGCAGATACCAGGAACCGTCGACGATGGAGAGGCCCGGCGTCCCCAGCTTTTCCTGCAGCCAGTCGGGGCTGACGACATAAGGGCTTTGATCGGGCATGGAACTTCCAGTCAGTTTGCGGGCATCTGGCCGAAGCGTATGCGAAAGCGGCGATTTTCGCGACCCTTCTTCTCGATCTTGCCGATATGAATCTCGCCCACCTCCCCCGTGGCCGCGACATGGGTGCCGCCGCAGGGCTGGCTGTCCACTGCCGCCTCCTCGCCGATGCAGACGAGGCGGATGCGGCCGTTGCCCACCGGCGGACGCACGCTCTTCGATTTCACCAGACCGGGATTGGCGGCAAGCTCGTCGTCCGAAATCCAGCGCGTGAAGACCGGATGATTTGCCGAGACCAGCTCCATCAGCCGCTCGGTCACCTCCTCCTTGGCGAAGCCGGCATCGGGTATGTCGAAATCGACGCGGCTGTCATCCTCGCTCACGGACGCACCGGTGATCGGATAGGGACAGACGACCGTCAGCAGATGGCAGGCGGTGTGCATGCGCATCAGCCTGAACCGGCGTTCCCAATCTATTTCGAGCGCCAGCTTCTCGCCGATTTCGGGCAGCGCCTCGCCCATGGCGGGTACGTGGATGATCTCGTCCTTCGTCTCACCCGTCACGGTCGCCGCGACCGCAATGGCCTCGCCACCGGCGCGGCGGAAGACGCCGACATCGCCCGGCTGGCCGCCGGAGGTCGCGTAGAAGACGGTGCGGTCGAGGATGATCCCGCCGCGATCGTTGATGCCGACGACGCTCGCCTCGGTGCTTTTCAGATAGGCGTCCTCGCGGAAGAGCGCCTCGGTCCTGAACGGCATCACGCGACCTCTTCGAATGGCACTGAGATTTCCGTCTTCGCTTCCATCCAGCCGGGCACCGGCAGGTTCTTGCCGCGCAGGAATTCCGGATTGAAGAGCTTCGACTGGTAGCGCGTGCCATAGTCGGCGAGGATCGTCACGATGGTGTGGCCGGGGCCGAGATCCTTCGCCAACCGGATCGCGCCGGCGATGTTGATGCCCGTCGACCCGCCGAGGCAGAGCGCCTCCTCCTGCACCAGGTCGAAGATGATCGGCAGCGCCTCCTCGTCGGGTATCTGGTAGGAGAAGTCGGGCGAAAAACCTTCGAGATTGGCGGTGATGCGGCCCTGGCCGATGCCCTCGGTGATGGAGCTGCCCTCCGCCTTGAGCTCGCCGCTCGTGTAGTAGCTGAACAGCGCGGCCCCGAGCGGGTCGGCGATGGCGATCTTCACCGCATTGCTCTTGGCCTTCAGCCCCGCGGCGACGCCGGCGAGCGTGCCGCCGGTGCCGACGGCGGAAACGAAGCCGTCGACCTTGCCGCCGGTCTGGTTCCAGATCTCCTCGGCGGTCGTCTCGACATGGCCGTCGCGGTTGGCGACATTGTCGAACTGGTTGGCCCAGATCGCGCCGTTCGGCTCGGTCTTCGCCAGTTGTTCGGCCAGCCGGCCCGACACCTTCACGTAATTGTTCGGGTTCTTGTAGGGCACCGCCGGCACCTCGATCAGCTCGGCGCCGAGAATGCGCAGCGCGTCCTTCTTCTCCTGGCTCTGTGTATCCGGAATCACGATCACCGTGCGGTAGCCCAGCGCCTTGGCGACGACGGTCAGGCCGATACCGGTATTTCCGGCCGTGCCTTCGACGATGACGCCGCCAGGCCGCAGAAGCCCCTTCTTCTCCGCGTCACGGATGATGAAAAGGCCGGCGCGGTCCTTGACCGACTGTCCGGGATTCATGAACTCGGCCTTGCCGAGGATCTCGCAGCCGGTTTCCTCCGAGGCACGCTTGAGTCTGATCAGCGGCGTGTTGCCGATGACGTCGATCACCGATCCGTACATGGGATTCATCCTTGTTGCGTTCTTCCGCGCGACCCTAGAAACGCAGGCGCCGCCTTTCAAGGTCAGATATTCGTCGCAACCCGACAATTGAGCAATTACAACTACGCAACCCCACGTTTGGAGGATCAGATTGTCAGCGACATGCATTGCATTCGCTCGCTCATGTGGGGAAAAGTGCGTCGGAGAAAATCGATCCGGCGGCGAGTCCGCCGGACATCGTCGAGGGGAAGCGGAAACACTCATGACGCTCTACAGGGCTGATCCGAAGGATGGAGCGGCGTGGATCACCGGCGCGAGTACGGGCCTCGGCCGCCAGCTCGCGCTCGATCTCGCGCGCGAAGGTTACGTCGTCGCCGCCACGGCGCGCGACGAGGACAAGCTCGCCACGCTTGCTGCGGAAGCCTCGGGACTGCCGGGCCGCATCGTTCCCTTCATCTGCGATGTGACGGCGGAAGAGGAAATGGAGCGCACGGTCGCCGCGATCGAAGGCGCGATCGGCCCGATCGCGCTCGCCGTCTTCAACGCCGGCATCTATTCCGCCACGCGTGGCGAGAGGCTGGAGACCTACAATTTCGTCTCCACCTTCAACGTCAATTTCTTCGGCGTCATCAACGGGCTGGTGCCGGTGGCGGACCGCATGCGCGACCGGGGCTTCGGCCATGTTGCGATCGTCGCTTCGGTGACCGCCTATCTCGGCCTGCCTTCCGCCGGCGCCTATGGCAGCTCGAAGGCGGCGCTGAACAACATGGCGCAATCTCTGCGCTACGATTTCGACAAGCTCAACATCCGGTTGCAGATCGTCAATCCCGGCTTCATCAACACGCCGCTGACCGCCAATTCCAAATTTCCGATGCCGGCGCTGATGCCGGTGGAGAAGGCGAGCCGGCGCCTGACGCAGGGGCTTCGCAGTGGCGGTTTCGAGGTCGCGTTTCCCCGCAGGCTCACCTGGGCGACCAAGGCTTTATCGCTGCTTCCGCAATCCCTGACCTATCATCTCATTCGCAAGGCAACGGGATGGGACAAACGGCTGTACGGACGGAAACGCAGGCGATGAGATAGATGCTCCGCAGGCTGCTCATTTCTGCATTCGTGATTGCGGCCGCCCTCGCGGCGATCTATCTCGCGGGGCCGCGCATCGCCGCCGACACGGAGGTGACCTTCGACGCCTCGGCGATCGACGGCAATCCGGCCGCGTTCATCGCCGAATCGGAGGGAAAGGTCGAAGGCATTCGCGACGACCTCGGCAAGGAGATCGTCTGGGCCGATCCGGGATCGCAGGCGAAAACGCCGCTTTCCATCGTCTATATCCACGGCTTTTCGGCCTCCAAAAGCGAAATCCGGCCGGTACCCGACGAGATCGCGGCGGAACTGAACGCCAACCTCTTCTTCACAAGGCTCACCGGTCACGCCCAGGACGGCGCGGCGATGGGACGGGCGTCACTCAACGACTGGATCAACGACACCGCCGAAGCGCTCGCCATCGGCCGCGCGATCGGCGAAAACGTCGTCGTCATCGCCACTTCGACCGGCGGAAGCCTCGCCACCTGGGCGGCAACCCGGCCCGAGCTCATGCAGGACGTTGCCGGCATCGTGCTAATCTCGCCCAATTACGGCATCCAGGCATCCGGCGCGTGGTTGCTCACCATGCCCTGGGGCAGACAGATCGCCGAGCTGGTCATCGGCGCGGAACGCAGCTTCGAACCGCTCAACGAATTGCATGGCAAGGGATGGACGACGACCTATCCCGTCTCCGCGCTTCTACCGATGGCCGCCGCCACGGAGCTCGCACGCGACGCGCCCGTCGAGGAAGTCGAAATGCCGGCCCTCTTCATCTTCTCCGATGCCGATCGCGTCGTCGTCCCCGAGCTGACGCGCCGCGTGGCGGAGCGCTGGGGCGGCCCACATGAGACGATGGTTGTGGAGGGCTCCGACGACCCCGTGCACCACGTCATCGCCGGCGATGCGCTTTCCCCTTCGACCAACGCCCTGGTTGCGGGCCGCGTCTCACAATGGATCAGTTCGTTGCCTCGCTGACCTTCACGGGCTGCGCCGTTTCCGGCCGGGCATCGCGCGCGAGAAGATAGACCAGCACGGTCAGAGCGAGCATCGCGGCATAGAACCAGAAGAGCGCGGTGTAGCCGGCAAGCGGCTCGCCGGCAGGGGCGGTCGCCTCGAAGACGCCGCCGGTCGCGAACTGCATCAGTCCGACCCCGCCGATCGAGAAGAAATTGAGCAGCGTGACGCCGCGCCCGGTCAGATGCGCCGGCAGGAAGGCGCGGCCATGCGCCATCAGCAAGCCGTAGCTGCCGCCGGTGATGCCGATCAGGGCAAGCACGACCGTGGTCGTCACGATCGTGCTCATCGGGTTGAGCGCCAGGAAGACGAGCGCGACGACACCCAGCGCATTGCCTATGACGGCCACCCATTTGCGCGTCCCGAAGATCGTGTCGAGCGGCCCATAGGCGAAGGAACCGACGACCATCGCGAGCGCCATGAAGAACGTGACCTGGCCGATGAGCAGCGCATCGGCTCCATGGACGTCTGAAAGATATGGCCCCGCCCACAGGCCTCGAATGCCCGCGGCCGGCGCATAACAGAGCGCGATGAGCGGCAGGATCGGCCACAACACCTTGAGCCTGAAGAGCTCGAGATAGCCGGCGAAGCCGGAGCCCGCGCCGCCATGCTCGAGCTTTGCCGGGTCGCGGACGAAGGCGAGGATGGCGAACGCGGTCAGCAGCGTGAAGACGCCCAGTCCCGCCATGACCGTCCGCCAACCGAAGGCTTCGGCCGCCGCCGCCAGCGGCGCGGCCCCGATGACGTTGCCGGCCGTGCCGAAACCGACCAAGCAGGAGGTCAGGATCGCGAGCTGTGCCGGGCGATAGGTGTGGGCGAAGATGTAGACCGAGGCCATCAGCACCGGCGAGCAGCCGATGCCGATCAGTGCCATCGCCACCGTCACCGTCCATGGCGCGCCGGCTGCCGCAAAGAGCAGCGCTCCGCCGCCGCCGCCAAAGGCGAGGATGACGGCCGCCGTCCGTTTCGGACCGTATCGGTCGAGCGATACGCCGACGACGAACTGCATCGCCGCGAAACTGGCGAACCAAACGCCCGAGGCGGCGGAAAGCTCCGCATTGCTCATGCCGAGCTCACTCGTCAGCGATGGCGTCAGGACTGCCAGGAACGAGCGATAGAATTGCGACAGCACATAGCCGATCGCTAGCGCGGCAAGTCCGGCCATCAGGCGTTTCCCCGTATGTTGTTCTTGGACGGCCGAAACGGCCGACAGGGAAACGCCTTAGATCATAAGATCGTTATGCGCAATCACGCTGCCTTGTCGGCAGGACGGCGGTTGCCCGCCGGACGCCGTTTTGCGCGGAACGGCTTCTTGCCTGGCTTGGCGGAAAAGCTCTTCTGGCCGAACGGTTTGTTGCGAAAGCGCTTTCCGCGATTACCATCGCCGTTGCCGCGCTCGTCCGCGCCCTGCCTGCCCCCGGCATCGTTGGCCGCCTCGCGGCGAACCGGCGCGCCGGGCTCGCGCTTGGGCGCGACCGGATCGGGCTGGTCGAGATGGGAAGCCGCGACCGGCAGCTTCATGCGGATGATGCGTTCCACCTGGCGCAGCTTGCTGTTTTCGGACGGGTCGCAAAGCGTGATCGCGACGCCGTCGGCGCCGTTGCGGCCGGTGCGGCCGATCCGGTGCACATAGCTTTCGGCCTCGTCCGGCAGGTCGAAATTTACGACATGGCTGATGCCCGGCACGTCGATGCCGCGCGCGGCGATGTCGGTCGCCACGAGGATGCGCACGCTGCCGTCGCGAAAGCCGTTGAGCGCGCGCTGGCGCGCGTTCTGCGACTTGTTGCCGTGGATGACGGCGGCCTCGAAGCCGTCGCGCTCCAGATCGCGGGTAACGCGGTCGGCCCCGTGCTTGGTGCGGGCGAACACGATCACCGAGCTCATCGCCTCGTCGGCGAGCATGTCGGAAAGGATCTTTCGCTTCTGCTTGGTGCGCGCCAACACGACGCTCTGGCGGATCTCACCCGCGGTCGTACCCTGGGGCGCGACCTCGACATGCACCGGGTCCTTCAGAAGGCCGTGCGCCAGCGACTGGATCTCGGCCGGCATGGTGGCGGAGAAGAGCGCCGTCTGACGGTCGCGATGCGTCGCCTTGGCGATGCGCTTGACGTCGTTGATGAAGCCCATGTCGAGCATGCGGTCGGCTTCGTCGAGCACCAGCCAGCGCGTCTCGGCAAGGTTGATCTCGCCCTCGCGCACCAGGTCGGTGAGACGGCCCGGCGTGGCGATCAAGACGTCTACGCCCTGCGCCATGCGCTTGACCTGGCTGTGGCGCGAAACGCCGCCGAGCACCAGCGCGGTGGAGATGTGGAGGCCCTTTGCGAGGGTGCGGATGGTTTCCTCGATCTGCACGGCAAGCTCGCGCGTCGGCGCCAGAATCAGCGCCCTGCAGGTCTTCCTGCCGCGCTTGTCGCCGAGGGTGACGATCTTCGCCAGGATCGGCAGGCTGAAGGCGGCGGTCTTGCCGGAGCCGGTCTGCGCGATGCCGAGAATGTCGCGGCCCTCGAGCTGGGCGGGGATCGCCTGCTCCTGGATCGGCTTCGGATCGAGGAAGCCCGCATTGTGCGTGGCCTTCAACAGCGCACCGGTAATGCCGAGCTCGGCAAAACCTTGCGAATTGCCGTTGTCGGCGGAAATTTCAGTGTTCTCGTTTGTCAAAATTCTTCTTCTTTCGTGCAGGCCCACGGCTTTCGAGCCGGGCCGCAAAAATAGCGACGGCAGGGCGCAACCTGCCGCGTTCGGTGTTTTCATGAACGACAAGGCGGCGGAAACTTTTCCGCTCGGCTGCGCTGTCGTGCCCGCATGCGTTTGCTGCGGGGCTCATTCACCGCTTGCCGTCAAATCCGGAAAGGGGAGAAACAGACGCAACCAGTCCTCGAAGGAAAGCCGGCAGATCCGGCCCAAGCGCCTATGACGCCGCATATGGGGCAGTTCGCCCCGAAAAGCAAACGATTTGTTGTGCAGCGCAAAATGAATTCAGGAGCGGACCGGCGCGACTCCGAAAATCCGCCGCCATATCGTTCCGCCCAAAAAGCGATTGAAGACGATGAAATAGGCGACGATGCTGGCGAAGAAGATCAACGCCGGCGCGCCGCTCAAGGCGAAACTGCCGTCGGCGAGATTTCCGGTCAGCCAGGCCACCGCGAAGCCCAATAGGAAGAAGGCGGTCAGGAAATCGAGGATGAAGGAACATACGGCCTTCCAATAGGGGAAGCCCACCGCATTCTCGCTCATATTCGCCTCCGTGATCTGCGTCCGCGCAGTAGACCCCATACCGGCACCACGAGCAACCTGAAGCTGCAGCAGCACTTGATCGAGCCCGACTTTTGGCCCGACCGACCGAAGGCCGGCTAGAACTCGATGCCCTGCTGCGCCTTCACGCCCGCCGAGAAATGGTGCTTCACCGCGCCCATCTCGGTGACGAGGTCGGCGGCGTCGATCAGTTCCGGCTTGGCGTTGCGGCCAGTGACGACGACATGCAGGTCGAACCGTCGCGAGGACAATGCCTCGACCACTTCCGCGAGATCGAGATAACCATAGCGTAGCGCGATGTTCAGTTCGTCGAGGACGACGAGGCTGATCGTCTCGTCCTCCATCAGCGTCTTCGCCTTCGACCATGCGGCCTGCGCCGCGGCGGTGTCGCGGGCGAGATCCTGCGTCTCCCAGGTGAACCCCTCGCCCATGGCATGCCACGAGACCTTGTCGCCGAAGGCCGCGAACGCGTCCTTCTCGCCGGTGTGCCACGCGCCCTTGATGAATTGCACGACGCCGACCCTGCGGCCGTGGCCGAGCATGCGCAGCGCGAGGCCGAAGGCAGCGGTGGTCTTGCCCTTGCCGGGTCCGGTGTTGACGATCAGAAGTCCCTTCTCGATCGTCTTCCCCGCCACCTCGGCGTCCTGCACGGCCTTGCGCTTTTCCATCTTGGCGCGATGGCGTTCCGCGGTTGCGGCGTCGATTTCCTTCATGTCATTTCACCTGCATCGGCATGCCCGCCACCATGAAGAGCACCCGGTCGGCGGCTTCGGCGACGTGCTGGTTCAGGCGGCCCGCAACATCGCGGAACCGGCGTGCGAGCGCATTGTCGGGAACGATCCCCAGCCCCACCTCGTTGGCGACGACGAACCACGGACCCCTGGGCTTCGCCAGAACCGTCGCCAGCCGTTCGCATTCCGCGCGGAGATCGCTTTCGGCTAGGAGATGATTGCTGACCCACAGGGTCAGGCAATCGACCAGCACGGGACTGCCCGCCGGCACATCCTGGAGCGCGCCGGCGAGATCGAGCGGTGCCTCGACCGTCTTCCAGCCATTGTCGCGCCTGGCTTTGTGCGCGGCTATCCGCTCCTCCATCTCGTCGTCGAAGGACTGCGCCGTGGCGATGTAGAACCACGGCGCGGGAAAGCCCGAGGCCAGCTTCTCGGCATAGGCGCTCTTGCCGGAACGCGCGCCTCCGAGAAGGAAGGTCAGGTGCCGGCGGTCACGCAAGGCTGCCCCGCGCATCGCCGAGCGAGACCGAAAAACGCCGGCGGACGGTGCCTGCGACGGCGCCCAGGATCAGCCAGAACAAGAGGTTTGTGACCGTCACCGCGACGACGAAGCGGTGGTGCAGTTCGGCCGGCACGGCGGTGTCGTGGCTTTCGGGCTGCGGCGCGCCGACGATATGGGGCGCGACGATCAGCGCCACACCGAGCGCGGCAAGGGCGACGGAGCGGCCGAAGACGATCAGCGCAAGGCCGGCGGCGGTGGCGGCGACAGTTCCGATCCACCATGCCTGCCTGGCGGCGAGATCGGCGGCGGGCATTCCGGGAAGCTCCGGCGGCAGGCCGAGGCCGGGCGCCAGCGTGAAGACCGCGAAGCCGGCAAAACCCCACATCAGGCCCTGGCGCCAGGAGGCGATGCCACCGGCGAATTCGGAAACCGCGACGAGCACGAGCGCGAAGCCGATCGCCGTCACCACATTGGCGGCGGCGGTGTAGAACTCGCGCTCGAAACCGTCCTCGGGCGTCCAGGCTTCCTCGCCATGGTCATGGGAGTGCGCCGCCTCCCCGCCGGTCTCGGCATGATCGTGGTCATTCGGGTGATCATGGGCCCCGCCGCCGCCTTCATAAGCCTCGGCTGCGACGATGAGAGGCGTTGTGGAAAAGGCCTGCATGGCGGCAAGCACCAGTCCCGCGACAAGCCCGGCGATCGCCGCGACGAACACGACGTTGCGAAAAACAGTCATCTCGAAATCTCTTCGTCAGTGGCAGGGGAAAGCCATGGAATGGCGGTAGTCGTGGGCGGCGTTGTGCGCCAGGTCCATGTGGGCAAAACCCACGAACCCTATGACGAAAAGACCGAGCAGGGCCGAAAGGCCGAGCTGGAAGAAGCGCGATTGCGCGGAGGCGGACGCACCGATTGCGTTCGAAGTGGTGTTCATGCCGTTTCCTTCCTCCCTCCACCCGAGGGACCTGGAGTTGTCATTGTCGACGGCAGGTCTCCTGGCTCGCGGGTCGGTGCTCTGGTGTTCCGCCTTCCCGAGGCAACGGCCTCAGTGGCATTCGAAACGAGCTCGCCGCTTACAGTTGCGGGGGCAGCAACGGAATTGGGCGAAAAGCCCGCACCGTATTCCCTCTTCGTCCCTTACGGGAACCGACGACGGGTGGAGCATAATCGAAATCGTTTCCGCCGCAAACGGATTTCCGACCGCGTTGACAGAAGCGGCCGGCGAAGCCTAAATGCCTGGCGACGGTCTCCTCTCCGCAAAGGGAGGAGCTAAGAGGGAACGCGGTGCGAGCTTCTGCTCAACTCCGCGGCTGTCCCCGCAACTGTAAGCGGCGAGCCTGCAACCCCCACTGCCACTGGAAAATTTCCGGGAAGGCGGTTGCAGGCGACGACCCGCAAGCCAGGAGACCTGCCGTCGACCGATCAATCCTAGATGCCTGGCGGGTGACCCGGGCAAGGAGCGTGGCGACGTGCCTTTCGACCAACTGCCTTCCGTCCGGAATCCGCAAGCGGAAAATCCACCCGAGACCGAATCACCCGAGACCGTGACGATTCTCGTCTGCGGCTCCTGCCGCGACGCGTCGGGCTCGGATGTGCGACCTCGTCCCGGCGAGCGCCTGGCGCAGCACGCAAGGGAAAGGCTCGACGACGCGGACATAGAGATCCGCGAGGTCGAGTGCCTCGGCAATTGCAAGCGCAGGCTGAGCGCGGGCTTGGCCAAGCCCGGCGCCTGGACCTACGTCTTCGGCGAGCTGACGACCGACAATGCGCCGGACCTCATCGAGGCGGCGAAGCTCTTCCGCACCTCGCAGGACGGCCTGCTGCCCTGGCGCGGCCGTCCCGACTGCCTCAAGCGCGGGCTGATCGCCCGCATTCCTCCGCTCGATTTCCAGAAGGAAAAGCCATGACCGCTTCGCTCGACCGCATCCCCTGCACCGTCGTCACCGGTTTCCTCGGCGCCGGCAAGACCACGCTCATCCGCAACGTGCTGGAAAACTCCAAGGGCAAGCGCCTCGCCATCATCGTCAACGAGTTCGGCGATGTCGGCATCGACGGCGAAATCCTCAAGGGCTGCGGCATCGAGAGCTGCCCGGAGGAAAACGTCGTCGAACTGGCGAACGGCTGCATCTGCTGCACCGTGGCGGATGATTTCGTGCCGGCGCTCGACCAGATCCTTTCGCGCATGCCGAAGGTCGACCATATCCTGATCGAGACTTCGGGCCTCGCCTTGCCGAAGCCGCTGGTGCAGGCGTTCCAGTGGCCGGCGATCAAGGGACGGGTGACGGTGGACGGCGTGATCGCCGTGGTCGACGGGCCGGCGCTCGCCGAAGGCAGGGTCGCCTCGGACATGGACGCGCTCGCCGCGCAACGCGCCACCGACGAGACGCTCGACCATGACGATCCGGTCGAGGAGGTGTTCGAGGATCAGGTCGCCTGCGCCGACCTCGTCATCCTGTCGAAGAGCGACCTTCTGGACGATGCCGCGAGGGCCAGGGCCGGCGCGCTCGTGGAGGCGCATCTCGCCCGCGCGGTCAAGGTGGTTCCCGCCGCCAACGGCAAGGTCGACGCCTCGATCCTGCTCGGCCTCGGACTGGCGGTCGAGGACGACATCGAAAACCGCAGGACGCATCACGACGGCATGCTCGACCACGAGCATGACGATTTCGACAGCTTCGTCGTCGAAATGCCGGCGATCACCGACCCCGACGATCTCGCCGCGAGGATCGCGCGCGCCGCCGAGGAAGAGAATGTGCTGCGGCTCAAGGGTTTCGCCGACGTCGACGGCAAGCCGATGCGTCTTCTCCTGCAGGCGGTCGGACCGCGCGTGCAGCATCATTACGACCGCGCTTGGGCGTCTGGTGAAGCTCGCGGGACGCGCCTCGTGGTGATCGGCCTCAAGGGTCTCGACCGCGCTGCGATCGAAACGATCCTGGCCGGCTGAGGACGATGCACCTTCTCGCCACCACCTCCGCGACGCTCGACGATCTGGTCGAGCCCGTCGATCTGCGGCAGGAGCCGGCGGATATGGTGGCGCTTTCCTTCACCGACAGCGACCTTGCCGGGCTTGCTGCCGCATGGAAGGCCGAAGGCGCCCTTCCCTCCATGCGGCTCGCCGCGCTGCGCGACCTGCGCCATCCGATGTCGGTCGATCTCTGGCTCGACGGCGTCGCGGCGCACGCCAAGGTGATCCTCGTGCGCCTGCTCGGCGGCTACGAATGGTGGCGCTATGGCTGCGACCGGCTGTCCGCGCTGGCGCGGGAGCGCGGCATACGGCTCGCGTTGCTGCCCGGTGAAGGGCGGGAGGCGGATGAACGTTTGGCCGCGCTTTCGACCCTGCCGCGCGAAGAACTCGAGCGCCTGCTCGCCTTTTTCCGCGAGGGCGGACCGGAGAACATGGCGGGCCTTCTCCAGCGACTCGCCACCCATGCCGGCGGTGGTGGCGAGCCTGGCGAAGCGCGCGCCCTTCCCCAGGCGGGTTTCCATGATCCGAACGGCGGTGTTGTCGATCTCGACGCCATCGCCGCCGCCATCCCGACGGGCGCGCCGGTGGTGCCGATCCTGTTCTACCGCTCGATGCTGCTTGCCGCGGATGCAGCCCCCATCGATGCGCTGGCGGCGGCGTTGCGGCGGCGCGGACTGTTCGCCACGCCGATCTTCGTTTCGAGCCTCAAGGACGAGGCGGTGGCACGGTTCGTCGAGGATGCGGCAGCCCATCTGTCGCCCGCGGCCATCGTCGCGGCGACCGCCTTCGCCTCCGCCGCCGACGGCGAAGGACGCACGCTCTTCGATCGCATCGGCGTTCCGGTGATGCAGGCCGTCACCGCCACAACACGGCGCGAGGCGTGGGAGAGGGGCCAGCGCGGGCTGGCGCCCGCCGACCTCGCCATGCATGTCGTGCTGCCGGAACTCGACGGCCGTATTCTCGCCGGCGCGATTTCCTTCAAGGCTGAAAGCGAGGTGGACCGCGCGCTGGGGTTTCGCGGACAGACGAACGCGTCGGAGGCGGACCGGGTGGAGCAGGTTGCCGACCGGGTCGTCGCCCTCGTCGCGCTGCAACGCAGCCCGCGCGCCGAGCGCAACATCGCGATTCTGATGCCGGACTATCCCGGCGCGCCGGGCCGGGCCGGCTATGCCGTCGGCCTGGACGTTCCGGCAAGCGTCATCGCCATGCTCTACGACCTCAGGGAAGCCGACTACGGCATTGAGAACGTTCCTGAAACGCCGCGCGCGCTCCTGCGGCTTCTGGAACGAGGCGAGGAAGGGATTTCGGCTTCCGCCTACCATGAGCGGTTCGGCGAGCTGCCTGATTCGGCGAAGGCGGCGGTCACGGACGCGTGGGGCGAGCTGCCCGCCGGCGAATTCCGCTTCCGCGCCGCGCGCTTCGGCAAGGTCACGGTCGCGCTGGCGCCGGATCGCGGGCGCTCCGAGGACCGCAGGGCCGATTATCACGACCCGTCGCTGCCGCCGCGCCACGAGCTGCTCGCCTTCGGCTTCTGGCTCCGTCACACGCTGGCAAGTCACGCCATCATCCATGTCGGCGCGCACGGCACGCTGGAATGGCTACCGGGAAAGACCGTCGCCCTCTCGCAAAGCTGCTTTCCCGAGATCGTCACCGGGCCGCTCCCGGTCGTCTACCCTTTCATCGTCTCCAATCCCGGCGAGGCCGCGCAGGCGAAGCGCCGGATCGGCGCCGTCACGCTCGGCCACCTTCCGCCGCCGCTGGTCGGCGCGGGACTCGACGAGGACCAGCAGGCACTGGAACGGCTGGTCGACGAATACGCGCAGGCCGAAGGGCTCGACCGGCGGCGGCGCGAACGCCTCGCGCCCCTCATCGTCGAGACGGCGCGCCGAAGTAGCCTCGCCGGCGAAGCCGGTGTCGCGGAACAGCAAAGCGCCGAGGAAGCGCTGGTGCGTATCGACGCATGGCTGTGCGACCTGAAGGACATGGCGATCAAGGACGGCCTGCACGTCTTCGGCCGGGCCCAGGCTGAGGAAGCCGACGCCGCGCGCATCGAGAGCGCCGCGGCGGAGCGCAAGGCACTGCTCGACGCGCTCGATGCCCGCCACGTCGCGGCCGGTCCAGCGGGCGCGCCCGCGCGCGGAAGGCTCGACGTCCTGCCGACGGGACGCAATCTCTTCGCCGCCGATCCACGCACCATGCCGACGCCGACCGCCTTCGAACTCGGCCGTCTGGCGGCCGACGAGGTGCTGCGCCGCCACTTGCAGGACCATGGCGACTGGCCGCGCTCGCTGGTGCTCGACCTGTGGGGCAGCGCCTCGCTGCGCACCGGCGGCGAGGAGATCGCGCAGGGCCTCGCGCTGATGGGCTGCCGGCCGCAATGGGACGCGGCCACCGGTCGCGTCACCGGCATCGAGGTGCTGCCGACCGCCTCCGTCGGCAGACCGCGAATCGACGTGACCTTCCGCATTTCCGGCCTTTTCCGGGATATGTTCCCGACGCAGATCGCGCTTATCGACGCGGCCGTCGCGGCCGTCGCAGCCCGCGAGGAGCTGCCCGGCGAGAACTCGCTCGCCGAGGAGACGCGCCGGACCGGCAAGCGCGCGCAGCGCATCTTCGGAACCTCGCCCGGCACCTATGGCGCCGGCATCGAGGAACTGCTGCAAGACGGAAGATGGAAAGAGCGCGAAGAGCTCGGCCGCGCTTTTCTCGACGCGACCTCGCACGCCTATGGCGGCGCCGACGGTGAAGGAGAAGCGGCGCCGGGCGCCTTCGCCGCGCGCATCGGGGCGGCGGACCTGCTTGTCCATGCCGGCGACGACCCCGGCAGGGACATTCTGGAAGGTTCCGCCGACGTCGCCTTCATCGGCGGCTTCGCGGCCGCCGCGGCGGCACTCGGCAGGAACGCCGATCTGATCGCTCTCGACACCACCGATCCGCAGCGTCCCAGGGCCCGGTCGGTCGCCGAGGCCGTCGCGCGCGTGGTGCGCGCCCGCGCCGTCAATCCCCGCTTCATCGAAGGCCAGTTGCGCCACGGCCCGCGCGGCGCCTCCGAATTCGCGGAGACGGTGGACCGGCTCGTTGGTTTCGCCGAGACGACCAACGCGATTCCCGCCGCCCTCATCGAGGCGGTACATGACGCCTATCTGGGAGACGAGCGCGTGCGCGCCTTCCTCCTCGACCAGAACCCTGCGGCCGCGCGCGCCATCGCGCAGCGCTTCGCCGACGCACGCCGGCGCGGACTGTGGCAGCCCTTGCGCAATTCGGTCGACAACGACCTCGCCGAACTGATCGCCGAGGCAGGACAAAGGGAAGCGGCATGATAAGCTCGCCCTTGGCCCGTGGCGCCTGCCCCAGCCTTTCCGCCCCGATGCTGACCGGCGACGGCCTGCTCGTCCGGCTCAATCCCCTCGAACCGGGATTTTTACCGCACATCCTGGCGGGAATTGCGGAGGCGGCCGCCAGACACGGCAACGGCATCGTCGAAATCACCTCGCGCGGCAGCCTGCAGGTGCGCGGATTGACGGAAAAGAGCGCCGTGCTTCTCGCCGGCGACGTCGCGGCATTGGGAATTCGGCCGCGAACCGGCGTTCCGGTCGAGACGAGCCCGCTGGCAGAGCTTGATCCGAAGGAGAACCCGGCGACGGCGGAGCTTGCCGCCAATATACGTTCCCTCGTCTCGACCGGCGGCCTCTCCGCCCGCCTCGGGCCGAAGGTCTCGGTCATCGTCGACGGCAACGGATCGCTGACGCTCGACGGCCTCGCCGCCGACATCCGGCTTCTCGCGCTCGACAGGTCCGCGGATCGCTGGCTGCTGGCGACCGGCGGCGACGGCAGGACTTGCCGGCCGGTCGGGGTTATGAATTCCGCCGACGCCCCGCATGCCGTGAAAACGCTTCTGGAGCGTATCGCCGCCAGGGGAAAGAGCGCGCGTGGCCGCGATCTCGGCGATGCGGACATTGCCGCGCTGGCGCGAGGGCCGCGACCGGCACCAGCACCGGCGGAAATCCCCATAAAAGCCTCCCCCGTCCCGATCGGCCGCTTCGCGCTCTCCAACGGCAACGCGGCGCTCGGCCTGGGCCTCGAATTCGGTCAGACCGAGGCCGCCGATCTGATCGGGCTGTGCGACCGCGCTTCGCGTCTCGGCGCTTCCGAGATCAGGCTCGCGCCCGCACACGCGATCCTCATGCTCGGCATCGCGGAAGAGCGGCTTGATGAGATGGGGGAAATGGCCGCGCGGCTCGGCATGATCGTCGAGCCCGGCGATCCGCGGCTCTCGATCGCCGCCTGTCCCGGCGCGCCGGCCTGTCACGCCGGTCATTTCGCGGCGCGAAAAATCGCCGCCGGGATCGCCGACGCGCATGGCGCGATGCTCGACGGCTCGTTCCGGCTCCACGTCTCGGGTTGCGAAAAACGCTGCGCACGGCCGTCCGGCCCGACGCTCACGATCGTCGGCGCCGCGGCCGGCGCACGTTTCGAGGTTTCGGCTGCCGCGCAAGCGCGCACGCTTGCGCGAGCGGACGAGCGCGGGATCGCGCCCGCATTCGCACGCATCGCCCAGGCATGCCGCGACGGCAGAAAAACCAGCGAGACATTTGCAGATGTCCTGGCACGGCTCGAGCCGCTGCGGGACGACGAGGAGTTCGGCCAGCCAAGATGAAATCCGCATATGACTACATCACCGACGGCAGGGCGATCTACGAGCGCTCCTTCGCCATCATTCGGGCCGAGGCCGACCTGGCGCGCTTTTCCGCCGAGGAGGCGGAGGTCGCGGTTCGCATGATCCATGCCTGCGGGCAGGTCGAAGCCGCAAGCCATTTCGTCTTCTCGCCCAGCTTCGCCGCCGCCGCCCGCGGCGCCTTGCGGGCCGGAGCGCCGATCCTGTGCGACGCGCAGATGGTGGCGCATGGGGTGACCCGGGCGCGGCTTCCCGCCGACAACGAGGTCGTCTGCACGCTTTCCGATCCACGCACGGCCGACCTGGCAGTCCGCATCGGCAATACGCGCTCGGCCGCCGCGCTCGAACTTTGGCGCGACAGGCTGGCAGGCGCGCTCGTGGCGATCGGCAATGCGCCCACCGCCCTCTTCCATTTGCTCGACCTGCTCCGCAACGGCGCGCCGAAGCCCGCCGCGATCATCGGCATGCCCGTCGGCTTCGTCGGCGCGGCCGAATCGAAGGAGGCGCTGGCCGAGGGAGATCACGGCGTTCCCTTCGCCATCGTGCGCGGCCGCATGGGCGGCAGCGCCATGACGGCCGCCGCCGTCAACGCGATCGCGAGGGCTGGCCTGTGACTTCGGACAGCAAGGGACGGCTGATCGGCGTCGGCACCGGGCCGGGCGATCCCGAACTCCTGACACTCAAGGCCGTGCGGGCGCTGCGCGAGGCGGACGTGCTCGCGCATTTCGCCAAGCGCGGCAACAACGGCAATGCCCGCCGGATCGTCGCCGCGCATCTGCCGGCCGGCCTGATCGAGCTTCCCCTGCTCTATCCGGTCACCACCGAGATCGACAAGGACAGCGAGGATTACAGGAGGCAGATCGCCGCCTTCTACGACAAATCCGCGCTAAACCTCGCCGAACATCTGGCCGAGGGCCGCACGGTCGCGGTTCTGTCGGAGGGAGACCCGCTCTTCTACGGCTCGTACATGCATCTGCACGTGCGGCTCGCGCCTCGCTT
Source organism: Aquamicrobium sp. LC103 (assembly GCF_001014615.2). Taxonomy (GTDB): domain Bacteria; phylum Pseudomonadota; class Alphaproteobacteria; order Rhizobiales; family Rhizobiaceae; genus LBCQ02. The sequence continues at coordinate 20,355 of NZ_LBCQ02000007.1, read as the reverse complement.
CCGGACCGAGGTGATCCCCGGCGTCACGGCCATGTCGGGCTGCTGGTCGCAGACCGGGCTGCCGATCGCGCAGGGGGACGACGCGACGACGGTTCTGCCGGGCACCATGCCGGAAGCCAAGCTTGCCGAATGGCTCGGCAGGGCGGACGCCGCGATCGTCATGAAGGTCGGCCGCAATCTTCCGAAGATTCGCCGTGCGCTTCAGGCGGCCGGCAAGCTCGACCGCGCCGTCTATGTCGAGCGCGGCACGATGGAGGAGACGCTGTCGCTGCCGCTCGCCGAAAAGACCGACGACGATGCGCCTTATTTCTCGATCGTGCTCGTGCCGGGTTGGAACGGTCGGATATGAGCGGACGGCTCTTCATCATCGGGCTCGGCCCCGGAAATCCGGACCAGGTGACGCCGCAGGCGCGCTCGGCAATGGAGGCGGCCGGCGACTTCTTCGGCTACAAGCCCTATCTCGATCGGCTGGAACTGCGCGCCGACCAGCGCCGCCATGCCTCCGACAATCGCGAGGAGCTGGCCCGTGCGAAGGAAGCGCTCGGCCTCGCGGCAGCGGGGCGCACCGTCGCCGTCGTTTCCGGTGGCGACCCGGGCGTGTTCGCCATGGCGGCCGCCGTCTGCGAAGCGATCGAGCAAGGTCCCGTGGCCTGGCGGGAGATCGAGCTCGACATCGTCCCTGGCGTAACGGCGATGCTGGCGGTCGCGGCAAGGATCGGGGCACCGCTGGGGCATGATTTCTGTGCCATCTCGCTCTCCGACAATCTGAAGCCGTGGGAACTGGTCGAAAGGCGCCTCGCGGCGGCCGCCGAGGCCGGCTTCGTCATCGCGCTCTACAATCCGATCAGCCGGGCAAGGCCGTGGCAGCTCGGCAGGGCGTTCGAGCTGTTGCGCGCAATTCTGCCGGCCGCGACGCCCGTCGTCTTCGGTCGCGCGGCCGGACGGCCCGACGAGCGCATCGAAACGACCGCGCTTGCCGAGGCATGCGCCGAAAGCGCGGACATGGCGACCTGCGTCATCATCGGCTCGGCGGAAACGCGGCTGATCGCCCGCGAGGACAGGCCACCGCTCGTCTATACGCCCCGCTTCGCGAGGGAGACGGCGAGATGAGAAACCATCGTCATCGCTTCGACGGGCGTGGCCGCCGACGCAACCTCCGGCAGCGCGGGCCTGCGCACCAGGAACACTTCGATGCCGAGCTTGCGCGACGCCTCGAGCTTGGAATAGGTCGCCTCGCCGCCGGAATTCTTGGCGAGCACGGCTTCGACGCGGTGCCTTTCGAACAGGGCCAGTTCGTCGTCGAGCCCGAACGGTCCGCGCGCGAGGAGGTAGGTAGCGGCGGGCAGCGCCAGAGGCGGCTCCACCGGATCGACGCTGCGGATCACGTAGCGATGCCACGGCGCGGCTTCGAGCGGCGCGAGTTCCTGCCGGCCGAGCGCCACGAAGACGCCGCGAGGCTCCGTTCCGAGCGCGGCGACGGCCTGCGCGACGCCGTCGACCTCGATCCAGCGGTCGCCCTCGACCGGCCGCCACTCCGGGCGTCGCAACACGAGCAGCGGGACGCCGGCGAGCGCGGCCGCGACGGCGGCGTTTCCCGAAATGCGCGCCGCGAAGGGATGGGTGGCGTCGACGAGTATGTCGGTGCGGTATTCACGCAGATAGCCGGCAAGGCCCTCCGCGCCGCCGAAACCGCCGACCCGCACCGGAACGGCGTGCGCGGCCGGCGCCCTCGTGCGCCCGGCGAGCGACAGGGTGACGTCATAACGCCCGTCCTCGCCGAGAAGGCGGGAGAGCTGGCGCGCCTCGGTCGTGCCTCCGAGTATCAGGATGCGGTGGGTCATCATGCCTTCTATTGACCAAGCGGCATCCGCTTCAACGGAAAAATGGCTGACGGTGGTCGGCATCGGGGAAGATGGCATGGCCGGTCTCGGCGAGAATGCGCGGCGGGCGATCGCGGCGGCGGAGCATGTTTTCGGCGGCAAGCGTCATCTGACGCTCGCCGAAACGTTCGTCCACGGACAAGCACATCGCTGGCCCGTTCCCTTCGACGCCTCGATGAGAGACGTGCTCGCGCTGCGCGGCAAGGCGGTGTGCGTGCTCGCATCCGGCGACCCGCTACATTTCGGCGTCGGCACCACGCTGGCGCGCCTCGTGCCTGCGCGGGAGATGACGTTCATCCCCGCCCCTTCCGCCTTCAGCCTTGCCGCCGCGCGGCTCGGCTGGGCGCTGCAGGACGTCGCGACCACGTCGCTGCATGGCAGGCCTCTCGACCTCCTGCGGCCGGAGCTGCATCCGGGCCGGCGGATCATCGCGCTCACCTCGGACGGAGAAGCGCCCGCGATGATCGCCGCCCTGCTTCGCGAGGCCGGCTTCGGCCGATCGCGGATGACCGTCCTGGAAGCGCTTGGCGGAAAGGGGGAAAAGGTCACCGTCCACCGGGCGGACACGTTCGATGCCGGCGCGGCCGATCCGCTCAACGTCGTCGCGATCGAAGTCGAGGCGTCGGAAAACCCGCGCATACTGACGCTGGCCGCCGGCCTGCCGGACGCTCTCTTCGAGCATGACGGCCAGATCACCAAGCGCGAAATCCGCGCCGTCACGCTCTCCTCGCTCGCGCCTCGGCATGGCGAGCTGCTCTGGGACGTCGGGGCGGGTTCCGGCTCCGTCGCCATCGAATGGATGCTTGCCGACCCGTCGCTGCGCGCGATCGCCGTGGAGGGCGACGCCGAGCGTGCCGCACGCATCGCGCGCAACGCGACCGCTTGCGGCGTGCCCTTGCTCGACGTGAGGCACGGCAATGCGCCGGCCGCATTGGAAGGGCTTGAACCGCCCGACGCGGTCTTCATCGGCGGAGGAGCGGCCGACGAAGGCGTTCTCGACGCGGCGATCGGCGCGCTGCGGGCCGGCGGGCGGCTGGTGGCGAACGCGGTTACGCTGGAGACCGAGGCCTTGTTCCTCACCCGGCAGGCGAGGCTCGGCGGCGATCTGATCCGCATCGGCATCTCGCGCGCCGGACCCGTCGGCTCGATGACGGCGTGGCGGCAGGCGATGCCAGTCACGCAATGGATGTGGGTGAAGCCATGATCGTCGCGGGAATAGGTTGCCGGAAAAATGTCGCGGCGGACGCGGTCCTCGCCGCGATCGATCGTGCGCTGGAAGACCACGGGCGTTCGCGGCAAGACCTTTCCGCCCTCGCCACCGGTTCCATCAAAAAGGACGAGATGGCGATCGCCGCTACCGCGGAAAGGTTGAGATTGCCGCTCGTGCTGGTCGAGCAGGCCGAACTCGAAACGCCGCGGACGATCACACATTCACCGAAAGCGGTCGCCGCCACCGGGGTCGGTTCGCTTTCCGAGGCCGCGGCGCTCTCCGCCGCCGGGCCGGAAAGCCGCCTGCTCGGCCCCCGCATCATTCTCAATGACGTCGCTTGCGCGATTGCGACCAGCGGAGACGCCTCATGACGGTTCATTTCATCGGCGCCGGCCCTGGCGCGGCCGACCTCATCACCGTGCGCGGGCGCGATCTCATCGCCCGCTGCGAGGTCTGCCTTTATGCCGGCTCGATCGTGCCGGCGGAGCTTCTCGCCTATTGCCCGCAGGGCGCCCGCATCGTCGACACGGCGCCATTGTCGCTCGACGAGATCGAGCTGGAATTCGCGTCAGCCAGCAAGGCGGGAAAGGACGTGGCACGGCTTCATTCCGGCGATCTTTCGATGTGGAGCGCGGTCGCGGAGCAGATCCGCAGGCTCGACCGGCTCGGCCTTGCCTACACGCTCACGCCCGGCGTTCCCGCCTTCGCGGCAGCAGCCGCAGCGCTCGGCCGCGAACTCACCATTCCAGAAGTCGCGCAGAGCCTCGTGCTCACCCGTGTTTCAGGCCGCGCTTCGAAGATGCCGGACGGCGAAAGCCTCGCAGCCTTTGGCGCCAGCGGGACGACGCTCGCCATCCACCTCGCCATCCATGCGCTGGAACGGGTGGTGGAGGAGCTGATGCCGCTCTACGGGCGGGACTGCCCCGTCGCGATCGTCGCGCATGCCTCCTGGGAGCGGGAACGGATCATGCGCGGCACGCTCGGCACGATTTCAGGCCTCGCCGCCGCCGACCCGATCGAGCGCACGGCGATCATCTTCGTCGGGCCCGGCCTCGCAGCCGAGAATTTTCGCGAGAGCGCCCTTTACGATCCAACCTATCAGCGTCGTTTCAGGGGACGCGGGACATGAGCGTCGTGCAGGAAGCGATTGCGCGGCTGATACCGCATCTCACGCCGTTCGAGCCGGGCCATGTCTGGCTCGCCGGCGCCGGGCCCGGCAATGCCGGCTGCCTAACGCTCGACGTGATCCATGCGCTCGCCTCCGCCGACGCGGTGGTCTATGACGCGCTCGTCGAACCTTCGGTCGTCGAAACGGCCCGATCGGCGCAACTGGTCCATGCCGGCAAGCGCGGCGGCAAGGCTTCGGCCAGCCAGGACGAGATCACGGGGCTGCTGATCGAGCTCGCGCGCCAGGGCAAGCGCGTGCTGCGGCTGAAGGGTGGCGACCCGTTCGTGTTCGGTCGTGGTGGCGAGGAAGCGCTGGCGCTGGCACGCGCCGGCATCGGCTTCCGCATTCTGCCCGGCGTGACCTCCGCGCTCGGCGCGCTTGCCAGCGCCGGCATTCCAGCGACGATGCGCGGCACCAACAAGGCGATCATCCTCGCGACCGGGCACGCGGCCGGCGGCAAGGAGGACGTCGACTGGGCGGCGCTCGCCAAGACCGGCGAACCGATCCTCGTCTATATGGGCATGAGCAACCTCGCCCGGATCACCGATGCGCTCACCAGGGGCGGCCTGACGCCGTCCACGCCCGCCGCCCTCATCATGTCGGCGACGACGCCCCAGGAACGCGTTCTGATCTCCTCGCTCGGCTCGCTGGCGGCGGAAGCCAGCGCCCACGGCTTCGAATCCCCCGCAATCATCGTCGTCGGCGAGATCGTGCGGATGCGCTCCGAACTTCTCGGCCTCGCGCGGCAGGTGGAGGCCGGATGAGCGCGCGCGGCTTCATCATCGGCGCGGCGCGCTCGGGCTCGGGCAAGACCAGCGTCACGATCGGGCTGATGCGGGCGCTCCGTCGGCGCGGGCTTTCCGTGCGCGGGGCAAAATCCGGCCCCGACTACATCGATCCGGGCTTCCATGAGGCGGCGACAGGGCTCGCTGGCGTCAATCTCGATTCGTGGGCGATGCGTCCCGCCCTGCTCGACGGGTTCGCGGCGGAGATTTCCAGGGACGCGGATCTGGTGATCCTCGAAAGCGCCATGGGGCTCTTCGACGGAATCCGCAGCGAAACCGGTCGATCGGGTTCGGCTGCCGACCTTGCCCGCCGCTACCGCCTGCCGGTGGTGCTGGTGCTCGACGTTTCGGGACAGTCCCAGACGGCCGCGGCTATCGCCAAGGGCTTCGCCTGCTACGATCCGGAGGTGCGCATCGCCGGTGTGGTGCTCAACCGCGTCGGCAGCGAGCGCCACCGCGCCTATGCGGCCGAGGCGATCGAGGAGCTCGGCCTGCCGGTGGTCGGCTCGATCCTTCGCAATCCCGACATGGCGCTGCCGGAACGGCATCTCGGCCTCGTCCAGGCAAGCGAGCATGCCGGGCTCGAAGCCTTCATCGAAAGGCTTGCGAACGTGATGGAGGCCTCGATCGACCTCGATACGGTCACCTCCCTTGCCGCGCCCTTCGACCTGTCCGCCGGCGAGACCGAAGTCGCGATCGATCCGCCCGGGCAGCGCATCGCCCTGGCCAGCGATACGGCGTTCACTTTCCTCTATCCGCACCTGGCGCGGCAATGGCGCCGGGCGGGCGCGGAAATCCTGCCGTTCTCACCGCTCGCCGACGAAGGACCGGACATGAGCTGCGACGTCTGCTGGCTGCCGGGCGGCTATCCCGAGCTCCACGCGGGCAGGATCGCGCAGGCGGTCGATTTCAAGGCACTGACCGCGCGTTTCGCGGCTTCGAAACCCGTCCATGGCGAGTGCGGCGGCTTCATGGTTCTCGGTGAAATCCTGGAGGACGCGGCGGGCGAGCGCCACGCCATGCTCGGCCTGCTCGGCCATTCGACGAGCTTCGCGCAGCGCAGGATGAATCTCGGCTACCGCCAGGCGCGGCTGCGCCTCGACTGCGCGATCGGCAGGAAAGGCGAGACCGTCCGTGGCCACGAGTTCCATTATGCGCGCGTCGTCGAGCCGGGAGGCGACGCGCCTCTCGCAGACATTGCGGACGGACTCGGCAACGTGCTCGGCACTTCCGGCGGGCGGCGCGGGAACGTCACCGGCACCTTCTTCCACGCGATCGCGCGGAGCTGACATGACCGCCTTTGCAGCCCTCGTCCGCGACGCGACAGCCTGCCTCGCCTTCTACACGCGCCTGCCGGTGCCGCCCGCCCATGCGCAGGCACGGGATTTCGCGGCGGCGCAATGGGCGTCCCCGGTCGCGGGGCTGGCGGTCGCGGGGATCGGCGGCGGCGTGTTCTGGGCGGCCGGGATCGGCGGGCTCCCGCCGGCCCTGTGCGCGGTCGCGACGCTTGCCGCGATCCTGCTGGCGACGGGCTGCCTCCACGAAGACGGACTGGCCGACGTCGCCGACGGCTTCGGCGGCGGCGCGACGCGTGAGCGCAAGCTGGAGATCATGAAGGACAGCCGCATCGGCACCTATGGCGTCGTGGCGCTGGCGCTGGCGCTGCTGGCGCGCTGGTCGGCGCTCGCTGCCCTTGCCGATCCCGGCGGCGTGCTCTGCGCGCTGGTCGCCGCGCATGGCGCCTCGCGGGCGCTCTTCCCCGCCTTCATGCGGCATCTGCCGCCCGCCCGGCCGACCGGCCTTTCCGCGGGGATCGGCGCCATTCCGAAACCGGCCGCAACCGGCGCCCTCGCGCTCGGTACGACAAGCCTGGCGGCGCTCGGCCTGGGGCCGGCGATCCTCGCCGCCATCGCGCTCGCCGCCTGGTTCCTGCTGCTGGCCGCCCTCGCCCGGCGGCAGATCGGCGGACGGACCGGCGACGTGCTCGGCACCCTTCAGCAAGGCGCGGAAATCATCGTGCTTTTCGCCGCCTGCGCCTTCCTTGCCCAGCCCTGACCAACCAAAGAGGTTTCCCCGTGTCCTTTTCGTCGATGTCCCAATTGCGCAACGCCTGTCTCAAGCTGCCCGCCGGAAACGGCGAAGCGGCGGCCGAGGCGGCGGCGCGGCAGAACGTGCTCACCAAGCCGCTCGGCAGCCTCGGGCGACTGGAAGAGCTGGCGATCTGGATGGCCCGCTGGCAGGGCCGGCCGGTGCCCGGGCTCGACAAGGCCGAGGTCATCGTCTTCGCCGGCTCTCACGGCGTGACGGCGCGAGGCGTCTCGGCCTTCCCGGCCGAGGTGACGGCGCAGATGGTCGCCAATTTCGCCGCCGGGGGTGCCGCAATCAACCAGCTCGCGCGCGCCGCGGGAGCGGAACTGAAGGTGGTTTCGCTGGAGATCGAGCGCCCGACGAAGGATTTCACCTCCGGCGCGGCGATGAGCGAGGCGGAGTTTCTCGCCGCTGTCTCGGCTGGCTACGAGGCGGTTTCTCCTGACGGCGACCTCCTCTGCCTCGGCGAGATGGGCATAGGCAACACCACGGCGGCGGCGGCCCTCGCTGCCGCGCTCTTCGGCGGCGGCGGCGACTGGGTCGGGCGCGGAACCGGCGTCGACGATGCCGGGCTGAGACGAAAAGCCGAGGCGGTCGACGCCGCGCTTGCCCTGCATGCCGGCTCCTCCAGCGATCCGCTGTCGCTGTCCGCGGCCGTCGGCGGCAGGGAGCTTGCGGCGATCCTCGGAGCGGTGCTTGCCGCGCGCCATCACCGCATCCCCGTGCTGCTCGACGGCTTCGTCTGCACGGCCGCCGCGGCGCCGCTGGCGCGCCTCCATCCGGAAGGCCTCGCGCACGCCGTCAGCGCCCATATGTCGGCGGAGGCGGGCCACCGGCGGCTTCTCGACGCCTTGCGGCTAAATCCCCTGCTGGACCTCGGCATGCGGCTCGGCGAGGGTTCGGGCGCCTGCCTCGCGGTCAATGTCCTGCGCTCCGCGCTTGCCTGTCACACCGGCATGGCGAGCTTCGCCGAGGCCGGCGTCTCGACGGCCTGAAAGCCCTCCCTCTCCAGGAGGCTCATCGCAATCAGCCCCCTGTCGGTTCGTCAGCCGGGCGAAGCGTCATATCGCCTGCCTGCGCTGGTTTCGGTCGTCATTCGCTATCCTGGAAAGGAAAAGTTAACCTAGAGCTCCCACTTTCCGCGCAAGTCACACATCAGGAGAGACACACATGTCGCGATTTCTAATCGTGTCCCTCGCGGCGCTATCGCTCGCCGGTTGCGGATCGACCCCCGCCATGAGAACCGCCACCGGTGCGGCGATCGGTGCGGGCTCCGGCGCCCTGGCCGGCGCGGCTATCGCAGGAAGTAGCGGAGCCGTGGTCGGAGGCCTCGGGGGAGCAGCCGTAGGGGCCGTCGTCGGAGCCGGCCATTGATTCGAGAGCGTAACCGCCATTCCAGACGAGTATCCCGATCAGTCCGGAAGATATGAGTTCAGCGAAATGCGGCCGGCCGCATTTCGCTTTGGCGGCCGCATGCCGGCCGAAAGGGCCGGAACTCAAGAAAATTCTGGAATGCGCACAAGCGCGCTTGCTTGTCGGTCGGCGCCGTGTGTGATCTTCTAGCCAGGATTGAATCTTCCATAGGGGCGCGGGGCCCGTCCGAAACTCCAACGAGGAGCTCATCATGCGCTTCATCATCGCTTCCACTCTCATGATCCTGGCCTCGCTCAGCGCATATGCCGCTCCTCCGGAAGGGGCCAAGCTGTCCGAGATCATCGCCGAACTCGAGCAAAATCCGGACGTCGAATATATCGACGAAGTCGACTGGAACGACCGCGGCTACTACGAGATCGAATATTTCATGAAGAACGGCGCCAAGGCCGAGATCAGGATCGACCCCAAGACGGGAGCGGCTGTGAGATAGGCGTCGCGTCTCTCGCAAGCCTTATGCGCCAGCAAGGCTCCGGCTCAGACCGGAGCCTTTTTCGTTTTGTCTGGCTGCTTCCTCGAACGCACGGTCGATGCGCGCTCCCGACCTTGGAGACCGCGTCAAAGACGATCCTCCGTCCCCTGTGACGCTGCGCTTGGAAACGTCACCCCCTGCGGGCTTCCTCATGGGCCGGCAGCTATATAGATTTCCAGATCGGATGAATGCCGTCGGTTGGAGGCAGATGTGCGCGGCTTTGACTTCACTTCCTGGCAGGGGCTGCTGTTCACGCTCGTGGGCATTGCCCTGTTCACGCTGATCAGCATGGGCATCCGGCTGATCATGATGTTCACGATCCAGCAGCGGCGCGAACGCGTCAACCGACAGATCAACGAGCGCCTGAAGACGCTCATCGCGGCCTACAAGACGCTCGGCGGGTCGTTTACCGGAACGCTGACGGTCGATCCGACCCATCTCAGGGATCTGCGGGCGAAACGAGCGGAGGAAGGCGCCGAAGGCCTGGACCTTTCGAGTGGTTCCGAGCGATCGCGACGCATACGCGACGCGGTGGAAGCGGCATTGTCGGACATCATCCTGCTCGGCACCGAGGAGCAGGTGCGACTGGCCGAGCGGGCCGCGCGTGAACTGGTCGCCGGCCAGCCGGTGCGAACGGATCTGCTCGTCGTTTCGCTCCGCAATTTCATTCGGGAGGCACTGGACCTCGCACCGGTTCCCTCCGATCTCGAAGTGCCCTTTCAGGGTCCCGCGCGCCCCTCGAGCTCGGGAGGCCGCGGCAGAAGCGAAGGTGGCGCCGGTCGCGGCGGCGGCGGAGGTGGCGGAGGAATGGGTGCAGGCGGTGGCGGGATGGGCCTGGGAGCCGCCGGGGAGCAAACCACGGAAGCCGCCGACCCTGCTTCAAGGTAGCGGCAAATTTCGAAAGGTCTCGTCACCATTTGGTTGAAAAGAATGGCGGGAGTGACGGGGCTCGAACCCGCGACCTCCGGCGTGACAGGCCGGGGGAACCTACCTGCCCACTTTGCCGACCATCTTCCCATTGATCCACATGACGGAGCTGTCCGTCGGCGGATGCAGTCTCAGGCCGATGTTCTTGGAGCCGCATTCGAGCACTTCAGCTTCGGCACGAGCGCGTCATGCATGGAGCCGTGATCTGGCCCGAGCAGGTCACGCAGGGCCAGCATATCAAGATCAGCCTGATGGGCGCAGGCTGGGTTTTTGCCACCACTCAGACAAGGTGTCGCGGCTGTCGATGAACGCTTGGATTGTCCCCTTACCCACGGCGGGCCTCACCTCTCCCCAATACAAAAGAAGCCCCGCCACCTTTCGGCAGCGGGGCAATCACTTCTCAGCGAAACATACTTTAGGTATTCATCCGGTGTAGGCTGCGGATACGGAATCGAGGCGGTAGCCAGGGTCAGCGCCGCAGTATCTGCAACGGTGTCCTTGCCTGCCAGCCCTGGCGTTCAAGCTCCGGTGTGTCGTCGGCGTGAGCGGGATAGCCCAGACACAGGTAGCCGATGAAGGCCCAGTGCGATGGCACATCCAGGGTCGTGGCCACGGCGGCGGGATCCAGAATCGACACCCATCCGACCCCAATACCCTCGGCCCGCGCCGCCAGCCACAGGGTATGAATGGCCATCACGGTTGAATAGCGCATCGTCTCGGGCATGGTGCGCCGCCCCAGGCCATGACCTTGCGGTGTGCTGTCATCGGCAAACACCGCCAGATGAACTGGAGCCTCCTGCAAGCCGGCCAGTTTGAGCTTGGCATAGGCAGGAGCCCGCTCAGTAGGCTCGCTCCTCAAGGCTTGTGCATTGCAGACTTCAAAGTTCTCAACGATTGCGGCACGCCGTTGCGGGTCATCCACGAGCACGAAGCGCCAGGGCTGGCTCAGGCCCACAGACGGTGCCAAGTGAGTCAGTTCAAGCAGGTGCGTGAGTACATCCGGCGCAATTGGACTCGACTGAAAGTGCCGAACATCCCGGCGCCAGAGGAACAGTTCACGTAGCTGATAACGGAACGCCTGCGTAAAGACAGGGACAGGCAGCGATTTCTCCATGCCCTATGGTAGTGAGAATATCTGAATGACGCCAGCGGATGGGTAGCCATTGCGTTCTTCACGGCGGCGGTCTGCCGGTCAGCCACGTGTAGGCACCAATGAGCCAGCCGGCGAGCATGACCGCCGTCGCCTTGCCTCGGAACAGAACCAATACAAAAAGTTGAAACTCGGATCGGAAAAGAGTTGAAACTTTTTCAGAGGCTTTTCGCCAACCCCTTGAAAAGAATGGCGCGAGTGACGGGGCTCGAACCCGCGACCTCCGGCGTGACAGGCCGGCACTCTAACCGACTGAGCTACACCCGCGCATTGGACGTTCGCGCCGCAGCGCCGTTCGTCGTGGGCGTGAATTAAGTGGTTCTCCGTGGAGTGTCAAGCACACTCTGACGCAATTTGTGACATTCTCGCGTGGATGTTCGAAACCTTCTCCACAGCCGTGTGAAACCGGCCGTTGCGGCAGCTTCTTTCCGCTGAAAGCCCCTTGCGGAACAACGGCTAACCGCTTAAACGTCCCCGCCAAGGATGGGCGATTAGCTCAGTTGGTAGAGCGCTTCGTTTACACCGAAGATGTCGGGAGTTCGAGTCTCTCATCGCCCACCATCCTTTCCGCGACATTCCGAGACATCCTCCGCCCGCCGCTTTCCGGCGTCGCGCGTTCGTGGAACAGCGCGTGCCGATTTCATCGGCCCAAAAAAGAAAAGCCGGGACAGGCCCGGCTTTTTGAAGGTTAGGGATGCGCGATCTTAGTTGACCGCGTCCTTGAGGCCCTTGCCGGCCGAGAATTTCGGCACGTTACGGGCCGGAATCTTCACTTCCGCGCCGGTCTGCGGGTTGCGGCCGGTCGAAGCCTCGCGCTTGGAAACCGAGAAGTTGCCGAAGCCGACGAGACGGACGTCCCCACCCTTCTTGAGTTCAGTCGTGATAGCGGAAAACACCGCGTCGACCGCAGACTGCGCATCTCCCTTGGAGAGCTTCGCTTCTTCGGCGACGGCGGATACGAGTTCGTTCTTGTTCATAAAAAACTTCCCTTCCCTGTGAAAGGCCGGATTTTCGACTCAACCGGCAGGAGACGAAGTTTAGGGAAAAGGGGTGGGGCAACCAAGCGGGAATATGCCTTCAACGCCCGGTTTTTCCCGGTTTTCTGCGGGTTTGAAGCAAAAAGGCCGGGCTTTCGACCCGGCCTTTCCGCAAAATTCGCCTTGACGCAGCGTCAGTGCGCGAGCTGTGCCGCTCCGGCCTCCTCGGCCGCCGGGGCCGGCGCATCGACCGGCTCGACCCATTCGATGGGCTCGGGCATGCGCACCAGGGCATGCTGGAGCACCTCACCGACGCGGCTGACCGGAACGATTTCCAGCCCGCTCTTCACGTTGTCGGGAATGTCGGCGAGGTCCTTGGCGTTCTCTTCCGGTATCAGCACCTTCTTGATGCCGCCGCGAAGCGCTGCAAGCAGCTTCTCCTTGAGACCGCCGATCGGCAGCACCCTGCCCCGCAGCGTGATCTCGCCGGTCATGGCGATATCCTTGCGGACCGGTATGCCGGTCAGGATCGAGACGATAGCGGTGGCCATCGCCACGCCCGCCGACGGGCCATCCTTCGGCGTCGCGCCTTCCGGCACGTGCACGTGGATGTCGCGCTTGTCGAAGAGCGGCGGCTCGACGCCGAAGTCGATCGCCCTCGAGCGGACGTAGGAAGCCGCCGCCGAGATCGATTCCTTCATCACGTCGCGCAGGTTGCCGGTCACCGTCATCCTGCCCTTGCCGGGCATCATCACGCCTTCGATCGTCAGCAGCTCGCCGCCGACCTCGGTCCAGGCAAGCCCGGTGACGACGCCGACCTGATCCTCGCCCTCGGCCTGGCCGAAGCGGAAGCGCGGCACGCCGAGATAGTCCGCGAGGTTCTTCTCGGTCACCTTCACTGACTTCTTCTTGGTCCGCAGGATCTCGGTCACCGCCTTGCGCGCCAGCTTCATCAGCTCGCGCTCGAGGTTACGCACGCCCGCCTCGCGGGTGTAGGTCTGGATGACCGCGCGCAGCGCCTCGTCGGTGACGGAGAACTCCTTCGGCTGCAGGGCGTGGTCGCGCACGGCCTTCGGCAGCAGGTGCCGCTTGGCGATCTCGACCTTCTCGTCCTCGGTGTAGCCGGCGATGCGGATGATCTCCATGCGGTCCATCAGGGCCGGCGGGATGTTCAGCGTATTCGCCGTGGTCACGAACATCACGCTCGAGAGATCGTATTCGACCTCCAGATAGTGATCCATGAAGGACGAGTTCTGCTCGGGATCCAGCACCTCCAGCAGCGCCGACGACGGATCGCCGCGGAAGTCCATGCCCATCTTGTCGATCTCGTCGAGCAGGAAGAGCGGATTGGACTTCTTCGCCTTCTTCATCGACTGGATGACCTTGCCGGGCATCGAGCCGATATAGGTGCGCCGGTGACCGCGGATTTCGGCCTCGTCACGCACGCCGCCGAGCGCCATGCGGATGAACTCGCGGCCGGTCGCCTTGGCGATCGACTTGCCCAGCGAGGTCTTGCCCACGCCGGGAGGTCCGACGAGGCACAGGATCGGGCCCTTCAGCTTCTTCTGGCGGCTCTGCACCGCGAGATACTCGACGATGCGCTCCTTGACCTTGTCGAGGCCGAAATGATCGGCATCGAGCACTTCCTGGGCGTAGCCGAGGTCCTTCTTGACCTTGGACGGCTTGCCCCACGGGATCGAAAGCAGCCAGTCGAGGTAATTGCGCACGACGGTCGCCTCGGCCGACATCGGAGACATCGTCCGCAGCTTCTTCAGCTCGGCATCGGCCTTCTCGCGCGCTTCCTTGGACAGCTTGGTCTTCTTGATGCGCTCCTCGAGTTCGGCGGCCTCGTCGCGGCCGTCCTCGCCCTCGCCGAGCTCCTTCTGGATCGCCTTCATCTGCTCGTTGAGGTAGTACTCGCGCTGGGTCTTCTCCATCTGGCGCTTGACGCGCGAGCGGATGCGCTTCTCCACCTGGAGCACGGAGATTTCGGCTTCCATGAAGCCCATCGCCTTTTCCAGCCGCTCGCGCACGGAGAGCGTGCCGAGCATTTCCTGCTTCTCGGCGATCTTGATCGCGAGATGCGAGGCGACGGTGTCGGCGAGCTTCGAATAGTCGTCGATCTGGCTGGCCGCGCCGACCACCTCGGGCGAAATCTTCTTGTTCAGCTTGACGTAGTTCTCGAAGTCGGAAACCACCGAGCGCGCGAGCGCCTCGATCTCGACTTCCTCTTCCTCCGGCTCGGCCAGCGTCACGGCCTGCGCCTCATGGAAATCCTCACGGTCGGTGAAGCTTTCGATCCGCGCGCGCGCGGTGCCTTCCACCAGCACCTTCACGGTGCCGTCGGGAAGCTTCAGCAACTGGAGAACGTTGGCGAGCGTGCCGACGTCGAAGATGGCATCCGCGGACGGATCGTCGTCGGCGGCGTTCTTCTGCGTGGCAAGCAGGATCTGCTTGTCGGCGCCCATCACCTCTTCAAGCGCCTTGATCGACTTCTCGCGCCCTACGAAGAGCGGAACGATCATATGCGGGAAAACAACAATGTCGCGAAGCGGCAAGACCGCAAACACGCCTGCGCCTGAAGACCGGGTTGATTTGGTCATTGTCCAACCTTTCATTTCGCGGCCGCTCTTGGGCCAACCGCGAATCTCATATTAGCGACCGTCGGGCTTTCCGCCTACCGCCGAAGAACTCGGCGGGCTGTCAGCACGGATCACCTGGACGATCCGACACTGCTTAGTTGGCGTCACCGAGGGCAAAGATCAAGAGCGAAGGAAACGCACATCCGATGACAGCGAAACGGCGCCGCGAGGGCGCCGTCCGGGGTCTCGATCAGGCGCTTGCGCTTCCCTTTTCCTTCTCACGCTCCGCATAGATGTAGAGCGGACGGGCGTTGCCCTGCACCACCTCTTCGGAGATCACCACTTCCTGAACGCCCTCGAGCGCCGGAAGCTCGAACATCGTGTCGAGCAGGATGGCTTCCATGATGGAGCGCAGGCCGCGCGCGCCGGTCTTGCGTTCGATCGCCTTCTTGGCGATCGCCGAGAGCGCGCCCTCGTGGAAGGTCAGCTCGACATTCTCCATCTCGAACAGCCGCTGGTACTGCTTCACCAGCGCGTTCTTCGGCTCCGTCAGGATCTGGATCAGCGCCGGCTCGTCGAGATCCTCGAGCGTGGCCAGGACAGGCAGGCGGCCGACGAATTCCGGGATGAGGCCGAACTTCAGCAGATCCTCCGGCTCGACCTGACGGAACAGATCGCCGGTGCGGCGATCCTCGGGAGAGGCGACCGTCGCGCCGAAGCCGATCGACGTCTTGCGGCCGCGGTCGGAGATGATCTTGTCGAGGCCGGCGAAGGCGCCACCGCAGATGAACAGGATGTTGGCCGTGTCCACCTGCAGGAATTCCTGCTGGGGATGCTTGCGGCCGCCCTGAGGCGGAACCGAGGCCACCGTGCCTTCCATGATCTTCAGCAGCGCCTGCTGGACGCCCTCGCCCGAAACGTCGCGGGTGATCGAGGGGTTGTCCGACTTGCGGCTGATCTTGTCGATCTCGTCGATGTAGACGATGCCGCGCTGGGCGCGCTCGACGTTGTAGTCGGCCGACTGCAGCAGCTTGAGGATGATGTTCTCGACATCCTCGCCGACATAACCCGCCTCCGTCAGCGTCGTCGCATCGGCCATGGTGAACGGCACGTCGATGATGCGGGCGAGCGTCTGCGCAAGCAGCGTCTTGCCGCAGCCGGTCGGACCGATCAGCAGAATGTTCGATTTCGCCAGCTCGACGTCGTTGTTCTTGCCGGCATGGGCGAGGCGCTTGTAGTGGTTGTGCACGGCCACGGACAGGACGCGCTTCGCATAGGGCTGGCCGATCACGTAATCGTCCAGCACGGAGAGTATTTCCTGCGGGGTCGGCACGCCCTCGCGGGACTTCACCATCGAGGTCTTGTTCTCCTCGCGGATGATGTCCATGCACAGCTCAACGCATTCATCGCAGATGAACACGGTCGGGCCCGCGATCAGCTTGCGGACCTCGTGCTGGCTCTTGCCGCAGAACGAGCAGTACAGCGTGTTCTTGGAATCGCCGCCACCGTTGCTGATCTTGCTCATATTTCAAGTCCTTTCGGCACTGTCCGAACCGGCCGGTACCGCCGATCCGCAGGCTCAACTCTATGGCGGGAACGCATCCCTGCCAATGCCTTCCCATTCCAGTGAAACCGTTTGCGAACGAAATACATACCCCAAACGGCCCTGACGGCTCGCAAATCCCCAGTAAAAGCTAAGCCGCCGAAACTCAACAGAGGCTTAACGTAGAGCGGGGCATGCCCCGTGGGAACAGCAAATTGTGACCGAATTGGCGCACCGTCCTCAAAAAATGGTCACCTTTCGCAGGACGGCCTCCATCAAGTGGCCGGCGCGCCCTCGATCAGCTCGCGCGACGAGATCACCTTGTCGATGAGACCGAAGTCCTTCGCCTCGTCGGCGGTCATGAAATGGTCGCGGTCGAGCGTCCGTTCGATCGTCTCGTAATCCTTGCCGGTGTGCTTGACATAGACCTCGTTGAGGCGACGCTTCAGCTTGATGATGTCCTGGGCGTGGCGCTCGATGTCGGAGGCCTGCCCGGAGAAGCCGCCGGAAGGCTGGTGAACCATGATGCGCGCGTTGGGCGTGGCGAAACGCATGTCCGGGTGGCCCGCCGTCAGCAGCAGGGAGCCCATCGATGCCGCCTGACCGATGCAGAGCGTCGAGACGGCCGGCTTGATGAACTGCATCGTGTCGTAAATCGCCATGCCGGACGTCACCACGCCGCCGGGCGAATTGATGTAGAGGGAGATTTCCTTTTTCGGATTCTCCGCTTCCAGGAAGAGGAGCTGCGCGCAGACGAGCGTCGCCATGCCGTCCTCGACCGGGCCGGTGATGAAGATGATGCGTTCCTTGAGCAGTCGCGAGAAGATATCGTAGGCGCGCTCGCCCCGATTGGTCTGCTCGACCACCATCGGCACGAGATTCATTGCGGTTTCCAGGGGGTGCTTCATCGATAGTCCCTTTGTCAGGTGGGATTCGCGCGCCAGACGGCAGAATCGTGGTTCCAGATCATCTGTTAAATAGGATGCCGGCTCCCGCTTGTGCAAGCCCGACGGAGGCGCCGCCGAAGCTGCGCGGCGAAACCGCTTCGCGAGCGGCGTTTCAGACGGTTTCGGCGCGCAGCCAAGCCGCCAGGTCGGCCCCTTTTCCGCTCTGCACGGCTTCGGCCACGCGCCGGCCGACTGCCGCGCCGAATTTGTAGCCGTGACCGGAGCAGGCCGAAACCACCAGCGCCCTGCCCTTCTGCGTGCAGAAGAAGCGCTTATCGTCGGTGAACGTATAGGCGCAGGTAATCACTTCCCTCACGGTATATTCGCGGAGCCGTGCCATCGGCGGGTGGAAGAGGTCGCGGATCGCCTCGCCCTCGCCTTCGGCAGCCACGCGATCCGCGTTAGGATCGTCCGCTTTCCTCTTGTGCAGGCCCGAGCCGAACTTCAGACGCCCTTCGCCGGACGGCGGGATGATGTAGCCGTCGGTCCCGCCGCCGACGTCGAGGATGACGGGAGCAGCCTCCCAGGCCTCCCTGAGGTCGGCCGGCGGATCGAGATAGACGACCGCCGTGCGGTAGGTGGTCAGCGTGCCGGCCAGCTCCGGAAAGAGTTTCAGCACCCAGGCGCCGGCGGTGACGACGACACGATCGGCCTCCAGCACCTGTCCGTCGGCGATCTCGACCGAGCCGGCCTCCGCATCGACCGCCGTGACGCGCGCATTCTCCCGCACGTCGCAGCCGTTCGCCCGCAGCCATTCCGCGATCCCGGTTGCGATGCGGCGGCAATGCAGCGCACCGCCTTCCTCCGACACGAAGGCGTAGCGGAAACTGCCGGGTTCCAGGAACGGCCAGCGACGCGCCGCCTCGTCCGGCTCGACCAGCTCGAACGCATAGCCGCCGGCCTTCAAACCGTCGAGATAGGTCTCCGCCTCGTCGCCCTCCTCGCGCGACACGCACATGAAGCCGCGCGCGTCGTAATGGCTCTGGCCGAGATCGGTCCAAAGCTCGTCCCAGGCATGGTAGGCCTCGGTAATCGCCTTGCCGTAGCCGGTCGTCGCGCCATAGGCACGACGGATGATGCGGTGGTAGTCGCCGGAGGCGGCAAGCGGATTCGGGATCGTCCCCTGCTCCAGAAGCACGACCTCATGGCCATGCTTAGTCAACGCCCAGGCCGTCGACAGTCCCGCGATACCCGCCCCCACCACGATGATCCGCATTCGCCGCTCCGCTTCCCGTTGCCTGCCTGTCGCGGCAACATACGGGCTGGAACCGGGATAACAAGTCGGGCTAAGGAGCAAGGATGAGCAATTCGACAGATATTCCATCCTATATCCAGGCCGACCTTGCGACGCGCCGCGTCCGGCTCGATCCGCACACCCCGCAATTCGTGCAGGATCCCTACCAGGCATATGCTTTCTTCCATCGCCACTGCCCGGTCTTCTTGTGGGAGGACTACGGCATGTGGTGCCTGTCGTCCTACGACGACGTGAACCGCCTTTTTCGCGACCGGCGCTTCGGCCGCGAGCGGCCCGGCGGCTACATGGCGAATGTCCTGCGGAAAGGCGGACGTGCCCATCTCGCCGATTTCGACCGGGCCGAGGCCCATTCGATGCTCGAACTGGAGCCGCCGGTCCATACGAGGCTCAGGACGCTGGTCAACCGCGCCTTCGTCTCCCGCCAGGTCGAACGCCTGCGGCCGCGCATCGAGAAGCTGACGAACGAGCTGATCGACCGTTTCGAGGGTGAAGGTTCGGCGGATCTCATTCCCGACTTCGCGACCCCGATCCCGGCGACCGTCATCGCCGAGATGATGGGCGTGCCCGCCGAAACCGGCCCGCAGCTCGTCGCCTGGTCCAACGACATGGTGCGCATGTACATGCACCAGCCGACGCGCGCGACCGAGGAGCAGGCCAACGCCTCTGCGAAGGCGTTTTCAGAATTCATCCGCTTTCACGCCGCCGAGCGCCGCAAAAGCCCGGGCGACGACCTGCTCAGCGTGTTGATCGCGGCGCATGAGAGCGGCGAGAAGCTCTCCGAGGACGAACTCGTCTCCTCGGCGATCCTGCTTCTCAACGCCGGTCACGAGGCGACCGTGCACCAGACCGGAAACGCCGTGCGGTCGATCCTCGCGCAAGGCGGCGACCCGCGCCGTTTCTTCGCCTCGCCCGAGGCCGCTGCCGCGACGGTCGAGGAATGCCTGCGCCACGACGCGCCGCTGCACATGTTCACGCGCTATGCCTATGAGGAAGTCGAGCTGGAAGGCGGCGCCCGCCTGAAACCCGGCGAGCAGGTCGCGCTGCTGCTCGGCGCGGCCAACAACGATCCCAGGGCCTTCGAGACGCCGCGCGCGTTCCTGCCGGGGCGGCCGGACCAGAAGAACGTTTCCTTCGGCGCCGGCATCCATTTCTGTGTTGGCGCCCCGCTGGCACGGCTGGAGATGCAGGTCACGCTCGCCGTGCTCTTCGAGCGGCTTCCCCGCCTGCGTCTCGCCGAAGAGCCGAGCTATCGCGACATCTATCATTTCCACGGGCTGGAAAGGCTGACCGTGGCGTGGTGAGAGCCGGGCCGCGAAACACCTTGAGGTAAACAATCGCCGCCCAAGATGAACTCGCCTACAGCCTGATCACATATTCCTTGCGAGTCGTTTCAATGACTTCCCAGCTTCCCTTGAAGCCGGGCCTCAGGATGAAACTGTCGCCGGCCCTGACCGTGCGCGCGTCGCCACCCTCCTCGGCTATCACCGAGACGCCCGAAAGGATGTGGCAGAACTCCCATTCCTCATACTCGATGCGCCATTTGCCGGGCGTCGCTTCCCAGATGCCGGCATAGAGCCCGCCCTCGGCTTCCTCGACGTTCCAGGTACGGAATCTGGGATCGCCGGAGATGATTCGACCGAGCGCGGGTGCTCCATCCTCCACGACGGCTTGCGAGACGTCGAGAGTGAGAAATCTTGAGATTGTCATCGCTGTGTTTCCGGTGCGTCCTTCGAGGCTCGCTGCGCTCGCACCTCAGGATGAGGGAGGACGTGCACCAAGCCATATCTTCGCGGGCTCGAAATCCACAGCCGGCCTGCGCCAGACATGCTGCCCGGGATCAAGCGGCACGCATCGAACCCACTGCGCAGCGGGTTCCAGCACCGCCGCCCTCATCCTGAGGCGCGAGCGCAGCGAGCCTCGAAGGACGCACCAAGCCATAT
>NZ_LBCQ02000006.1 GCF_001014615.2 Aquamicrobium sp. LC103 | reverse complement strand
TTGCGATACCTCCAAAGCCCAGGCTGCGGAGGTTTTTGCGTTTCTGGTTGGCCTATCCAAGCAAGGCGCAGATGGAACGCACCTGCCGAAGAGTTGCCGGGCGGACCGAAATCCTTCCCGATGATGAAAATGCGGCTTTTCAGGGCCCGCACGAGAATATAAACATGATTTTGATACTCATGTTTTATGCCGGCCGCCAGTGGATGCCTCCCCGGAACGTCTCGATCACGAACTCTATCTTGCCAACCGCTCCGCGCTCATCGACTACGCGGCGCGCATCCTGGGATCGCGCGACGTGGCCGAGGATATCGTCCAGGACGCCTATCTTCGCTTCCGCCCGGGGCAAATCGAGCGGGAATCCCCGGGGCAGGCTCTGGCCTATCTCTATCGGGTCGTGCGCAACCTTTGCTTCGATCTCCTGAAGCGTCGCCGCGTCGAGACGCGCGCGCAAGAGGATCCGCCGGCCTGGACGATCTCGCGGGAACTGCCGTCGCCCGAACACAGTCTGCTTTACCGCGACGGAGCGAGGATCGCGGCGGATGTTCTGGCGACGCTCGACGAGGATATTCGCATCGCCGTCGAAATGCATCGGCTGGGCGGCTATACGCTGGAGGAAGTCGCCAGCCGTCTCGGCATCTCGGTCGCCACCGCGCACAGACATGTCCGCACCGCCATGGTGAAGATCGCGCTGGCGCTCGACATGAAGGATGGCTGATCAAACCTGCCGGGCGAAAAAATTCCGCGCCTCGATCGTCCTACGAATAGAGAGGGAGGGAATTTTCACGGCAATCCGCTATGAATCCCGGCAGGAACCAGGGCAGGCAAGCATTGACGCGGCAAGACGAAACCCAGGAGATTCTGGAAGAAGCGATGGACTGGTTCCTGCGTCTCAGGGCCGGGGGCGGCGGCGCGGAGGAGCGGGAATTCGCGCTTTGGCTCAGCCGCTCGGCCGCGCATCGGGAGGCCTGGGAAAAGGCCGGACGCACCTGGGAGGCGATGGGAGAGGTGCCGGCTGCCCACCAGCATCTGTGGCGGCGTCGGGGCCAGGCGCCGGCTCCGGCGGCCGGCAGGCGCCGGCGGATATGGGGAGCGGGCCTCGGCGCCGCGCTCGCCGCCTCCCTCGTCCTGGGGCTCGCCGGACCTTCGGTTCTCCTGGCGTTTCGAGCCGATCACCGGACCGAGACGGCCGAGTTGCGTACCGTCGCGCTCGAGGACGGCTCGACCGTGGAGCTTGGCGCGGCGAGCGCGATCGAAACGGATTTCAGCGCGGAAGAACGCCGCGTGACGCTTCTTTCGGGCGAAGCCTTCTTCGACGTGAGCCGCGATCCGGCGCGGCCGTTCACCGTCGAGGCCGGTGGCATCAGGGTCGCGGTGATCGGCACGGCTTTCGACGTGCGCCTCTCCGAGACGCAGACCACGGTGCAGCTCGCGCGCGGCGTCGTCGGCATTTCGGTCGCCGGCGCGTCCGCGGTGACCACGGAGCTCTCGCCCGGCGAGATGGCGATCGTTGCCCATGCCGACGGGTCGATCACTCGGCGGAACATCGCTCCCGAGGACATTGCCGCCTGGCGCGATGGCCGGCTGTTCGTCGACGACGTGACAATAGCGGAGGTGGTGGAGGAACTGCGGCGCTATCACGGTGCCTGGATCGGCATTGCCGACAGCACGCTGGCCGGGCGGCGCGTCACCGGCCTTTACGACTTGACCGATCCCGACCGCGCGCTCGAGGCGCTGGTCGAGCCGCATGGCGGAAAGGTGCACCGCGTGTCGGCCTATCTGCGCGTCGTGGCACCGTTCTAGAGGCGTTGGGCCGAAAAGCGGGCCCCGGCTTTCTGACCTTCGATGCTAGCGAGAGCCGATCTTGCCGCTGGCCGGGCAAGAAAAATTTCGCCGCGATGAAAAAACGGCGGACGCCGATCGTCCCTGTTGTGAATGCGGGCCGGGGCCTGCAAATATTCAGGAGACGGGGCTGATGATTTTTCCGATAGCCGGGCACGGGCAGGTTTCAAGGGCGACGAAGGACAAGGCCGCCTTTGCCGCGAAACTGCTTGCAACGGTCGCATTTACGACGCTTGGAGGGGTGGTTTCCGTCGGCATTTCGCCGGCATGGGCGCAGGAAGCGGCCCGCAGCTTCGACATTCCCGCCCAGCCGCTCGCCTCGGCGCTCAACGCCTTCGGGCGTCAGTCCGGATTGCAGGTGACGCTTGCGGCCTCGACCTCGCGCGGCGTGGCGGCGAGCCCGGTGCGTGGCTCGCTGACGCCGCAGCAGGCGCTCTCGCGGCTTCTGGCGGGAACCGGCATTTCCTTCCGCATCGCCAACGGCACCGCCGTCATCGGCGCGCCTTCCGCCTCCGGCGGTGCGGCACCGCTCGGCGAGTTGGGCGAGGGCGCCATGGTTCTCGACACGATCGAGGTCACCGGACAGGGAGCGGGCCGGGGCGGCGTTTCCGAGACCGTGATCGGACAGGAGCAGCTCGAACGGCTCAATCCGACCGACCTTGCGGACGTCTTCCGCGAGGAAGCGGGTATCCAGGTCGGCAGCTCGCTGCCGATGTCGCAGAAGGTCTACGTGCACGGCATCGAGGAAACCAATCTCGCCGTCAGCATCGACGGCAGCCGGCAGAACAACAAGGTCTTTCATCACAATGCCACCAATCTGATCGATCCGAGCCTGCTGAGGGCGGTATCGGTCGACGCCGGCGTCGCTCCGGCCGACGCCGGGCCGGGTGCGCTTGCCGGCGCCATCGGCTATGAGACGAAGCGTGCGCGCGATCTTCTCGCCGAGGGCCGATCGATCGGCGGGCTGGTGACGTCGACCTACAATTTCAACAGCGACACCGTCACCACCGGGCTCGCGGGCTACGGCGTCCATGAGGGGCTGGAGTTCCTGGGCTATTTCAATTTCGGCAAGGGCGGCGATTTCGACGCCGGCAACGGCGACAAGGTCGAAGGGACCGAGACCCACCTGCTCAGCGGCCTCGGCAAGCTCGCCTATCAGTTCGCGAGCGGCCATCGCTTCGAGATCAGCCACGACCGCCTGGTGGACGACGCGCCGCGGCCCTTCCGCGCCAATGCCGGTTTCGTCGATACCGGCAAGCCATGGGAGCCGCCCATTCGCGACTATCGCCTCGAACGGCAGAATACGGTGTTCACCTTTACGGACGAAACGCCGGAAGGGTGGTGGGACCCGAAGGTCGTGCTGGCCTATGGATCGACGGAAGTCGAAGTGCCGGTGTTTCTGAAGGATGGGTCTTCCTATGATACCAGCGGCAAAACCTCGACCATCAACGGCAAAATCGAGAACAGGTTCGGTCTGGATATCGGCAGCGTGACGGCGGGGCTGGATTTCTACCGCGACAAGGCGGAACTGGACGACCTCTACGAGCCGGGCGAGGAGAAGGCGAGCAATGTCGGCCTCTACGCGCAAGCGCGGCTCGAACCTTGGGAGCGCACCCGCCTCTCCTTCGGAGCTCGGGCGGACCATCAGTGGTTTACCGGCGTGGATGGATCGAAGTTCGAGAATTCAGGCCTCAGCGCCAATGTCTCGGGCGAATACGATCTCAACGAGTTCCTCACCGCCAAAGCCGGCTTCTCGCATGTCTGGGCCGGCATTCCGCTCGCCGAGAACTTCATCATGAATCCGGGTTGGATGTATGGTGCGGACGGTCCCGAGCCGGTCACGGCGAACAACTACCTGGTCGGCCTCAAGGCGCACCATGACGGGTTCACGCTGGAAGGCAGCATTTTCCGCACCGACATCAACAACGCCCGTTCGCCGCGCTACAGCCCCGCCGCCACCGGAGCGCTCATGACGCGCGAGGTCGAATCGCGAGGCTTCGAGATCGGTGCCGGCTATGACTGGCGCAGCGGCTACGTGCAGGTGAAATACGCCCATATCGACGTCGACATCGACGGCGCGCCCGCCGATACCGACATCGGCAACTACCTGGCGACGCCGGTCGGCCACATCATCACGATCGCGGCGGCCCACACCTTCACCGATCTGGGGCTGACGATCGGCGGCGATATCGAGATCGCGCCGGAGTACGACCACGTCGCCGAGGGAGTCGAACCATACAAGGCCTACGAGATCGTCAATGTCTTCGCCGAGTACCGGCCAGAAAGGCTGCCGAACTTCACCTTCCGCGCCGAGGTTCAGAACCTGTTCAACGAAGCCTACTCCAAGCGGGCCACCTACGGCCATGAGTTCGGCAACGTGACGCCGCTCTACGAACCGGGACGGAGCTTCCTGCTGACCGCGAAGGCGACGTTCTAAAGTACGGTCGCCCGGAAGAGCCATCTTGTCGCTCCTTCGACGGTTCGGCCGAAGGAGCGGGCGCACCGCCTGACTTTGATCCCGTTTGGCGGGGGCTCAAGTTCTGCACGGCGCTGCTGCCCGGGCGGGGTACGTCCATCCCGTCCAGCCCCTGTCCCAATGGATGAGTTCGGCGCATCAAGCGGCCATTGGAATCGTCTTGATAATACCCATAATCTGAATTCGTCTCTTTACCGAGGAAGGAATTCGGTGCAGACCGTTGCCTGATGGCTTGGTTGCAATGGGAATACCTATGAAGGGGATTATACTGGCGGGGGGGAGCGGAACGAGATTGTATCCGCTGACGCTGTCCGTTTCGAAGCAGATCTTGCCGGTTTACGATAAGCCGATGATCTTTTACCCGCTAAGCGTACTGATGCTGGCGGGAATACGGGATATACTTGTCATTTCGACGCCGCGAGATCTTGGCGTCTTCAGCTCCCTGCTGGGCGATGGTAGCGAATTCGGCATCTCGCTCTCCTATGCCGAGCAGCCTCATCCCAACGGCCTCGCAGAGGCTTTCCTCATCGGCAAGGATTTCATCGGCGACGACAATGTCGCGATGATCCTCGGCGACAACATCTATCACGGCGACGGCCTCTCGGCCCTTTGCAAGGAGGCCGTGCGCAGGAAAGAAGGGGCTTCGATCTTCGCCTATCATGTCGAGGATCCGGAGCGCTACGGCGTCGTCACTTTCGACAAGACGACCGGCAAGGCGTTGTCCATCGAGGAGAAACCAGCCCAGCCGAAGTCGAACTGGGCGGTCACCGGGCTTTATTTCTACGACAACGACGTGGTCGGCATCGCCTCGTCGATCAAACCCTCGGAGCGCGGCGAGCTAGAGATCACGACGGTGAACAACACCTATCTCGAGCGCGGCAGCCTGCATGTCCACAGGCTGGGCCGTGGCTATGCCTGGCTCGATACCGGCACGCATGACAGTCTGCACGAGGCGTCTTCATTCGTCCGCACGATCGAGCGCCGCCAAGGCATCAAGATCGCCTGCCCGGAGGAGATCAGCATGGAAATGGGCTGGCTCGAGCCGCACCAGGTCATTGCGCGGGCCGATAGGCTCGGCAAGACCGAATATGCGGCCTATCTGCGCCGCCGCGGAATGGAATTTCTCGAGTCATGATTACGGTAACGCCCTTGGGCCTGGACGGCGTTGTCGAGATCACGCCGCGAAAATTCGGCGATGACAGGGGGTTCTTCTCGGAAACCTACAATCGCGAGAAGTTCGTTGCTGCCGGCATCGAGCTCGACTTCGTGCAGGACAATCACTCCTACTCGGCGGCGCGGGGTGTGTTGCGCGGGCTTCACTACCAGTTGCCTCCCAAGGCGCAGGACAAGCTGGTGCGTGTCGTGCGGGGCTCGATACTCGACGTCGCTGTCGACATAAGGCGCGGCTCCCCGACTTTCGGCCGCTGGGTTTCGCTGGTCATTTCGGCCGAGAAATGGAACCAGATCCTCGTTCCCGCGGGATTCGCCCATGGTTTCATCACGCTCGAACCGGACACCGAGGTCATCTACAAGGTCACCGAACTCTATTCGCCGGAGCATGATCGCTCCATTCGCTTCGACGATCCCGAGATCGGAATCGAATGGCCGATACCGGCGGACGAGATCCAGCTTTCTGAAAAGGACCGCGCGGCTCCGTTTCTGGCGGCAGCCGAAGTGTTCGCTCAGGGCGTTTAGGAGAAGCAGATGAGAACCGTTCTTGTAACCGGAGGGGCTGGTTTCATCGGATCGGCGGTCTGCCGTCACCTCGCGGACGACGAGGAGACGAAGGTGATCAATGTCGACAAGCTCACCTATGCCGGAAACCTGGCCTCGCTCCGCTCGATCGAGAGCCGTCCGAACTATCGTTTCCACAACGCGGACATCTGCGACGAGGCGGCGATGCGCGAGATCATGCGCGGCGAAGGCGTGGATGCAGTGATGCATCTTGCCGCCGAAAGCCATGTCGACCGTTCGATCGACGGGCCGGGCGCCTTCATCGAGACCAATATCGTGGGGACCTATCGGCTGCTCAACGCCGCGCTCGCCCACTGGCGGGAGTTGTCGCCCGAACGGGCGGAGCGGTTCCGCTTCCACCATATCTCTACCGACGAAGTTTTCGGCGACCTGCCCTTCGACGAAGGCATCTTCACCGAGGAAACGCCCTATGCGCCGTCGTCGCCCTATTCGGCGTCGAAAGCCGCATCCGACCATCTCGTACGCGCCTGGCACGAGACCTACGGGCTGCCGGTCGTGCTTTCCAACTGTTCGAACAATTACGGCCCGTATCATTTCCCCGAGAAGCTGATCCCGCTCGCCATCCTGAACGCGCTGCACGAACAGCCCTTGCCGGTCTACGGCGCCGGCGCGAACGTCCGCGACTGGCTCTACGTCGAGGATCACGCACGCGCGCTGGCGCAGGTCGCCACTCGCGGTGTCGTGGGCGAAAGCTACAATATCGGCGGGCGCGCGGAACGCACGAATCTCTCCGTCGTCGAGGCGATCTGCGATATCCTCGACGGGAAGAGGCCAAGGGCATCCGGCAAGTCTCACCGCGAGCTGATCGTTTTCGTGACCGACAGGCCGGGCCATGACCGCCGCTACGCCATCGATGCTGCCAAGATCGAACGGGAACTCGGCTGGCGGCCCGAGGAGACCTTCGAGACCGGCCTGGCGCATACCGTCGACTGGTATCTGCAGAACGAATGGTGGTGGCGGCCGATACGCGAGAAGACCTATGCCGGGGAGCGCCTCGGCACGGCGTTGAAAGGCGCGGCATGAAGCTGCTCGTCACCGGCACGGAAGGACAGGTCGTCCGGTGTCTTCTCGAGCGGGCGCAAGGCGGAGCAGCATTGGAGGTGGTGGTGCTCGGGCGGCCGCAGCTCGATCTTGCCGATGCGGCGAGCCTGTCCCGCGCTGTCGCCAGCGTGCGCCCGGACATCGTCGTCTCCGCCGCTGCCTACACCGCCGTCGACCAGGCCGAGGACGAGCCGGACATCGCGCACCGGATCAACGCGACCGGCCCCGGCGTGCTGGCGGGCGCGGCCGCCGAGGCCGGGATTCCGATCATCCACCTTTCGACCGATTATGTGTTTTCCGGCGCTTCGAGCGAGCCCTATGGCGAAGCCGACGATACGGATCCGCAAGGCGTCTACGGCCGCACGAAGCTCGAAGGCGAACACGCCGTCGCCGCGGCAAACCCTCGTCACGTGATCCTGCGGACGGCCTGGGTCTACAGCCCGTTCGGCAAAAATTTCGTCAAGACGATGCTGCGGCTTGCCGGGGAACGGGAGGAGATCGCCGTGGTCGCCGATCAATGGGGCAATCCGACCTCCGCCCTCGACATCGCCGACGGTATTCTCCATGTCGCGAGCCGGCTCGCGGAAGAACGGTCCGACGAACGCTTCGGCATTTTCCATCTCGCGGGGACGGGCGACGTCAACTGGAGCGGCCTCGCCGAAAAGGTGATGATGGCGAGCCGCGTTCTGGGCGGGCCTTTCGCGACGATACGGCCGATCACGTCGGCCGAGTTTCCGACCAAGGCACGCCGGCCTGCAAATTCCCGCCTGTCCACGGACAAGCTGGAGCAGGCATATGGCTGGCGCGCTCCGTTCTGGGAGCGTTCGACCGAACATGTCGTCGCGCGACTGCTTGGTGCAGCGCCGGCGGTGCCGAACACCAACGCAGCTTTCCTTCGAGGTCGATAAACCAGAGGCGTCGCCATGATCCCGTTCACTCCGACCGCGTTCCGCTTCCCCGACCGCGTCGCCCAGTCGGCCTGGATCGAGCATGTGCCTTTCATGTTCTGGCTCGTCGATGCGTTGAGGCCCGGCCGTTTCGTCGAGCTCGGGGTCCACAACGGCATCTCCTATTGCGCAGCCTGCCAGGCAATCGAGCTGCTTCATCTCGACTGTAGCTGCTATGCCATCGATAGCTGGAAGGGCGACGAGCACGCGGGCTTCTACGGCGAGGAGGTCTATGCCGATCTCGCGGCCTATCACGATCCGCGCTACGCCGCCTTCTCGAGGCTGGTGCGCGCCAATTTCGACATGGCGGCCGCGCATTTCGAGGACGGCAGCATCGACCTGCTGCATATCGACGGCCTGCACAGCTACGATGCCGTTGCCCACGATTTCGAAACGTGGCGCCCGAAGCTTGCGCCCAATGCGGTCGTGCTTTTCCACGACACGAACGTTCGCGAGCGCGATTTCGGTGTCTTCCGCCTGTGGGCCGAAATAGCGGCGGACCGTCCGCATTTCGAGTTTCTGCA
This sequence comes from Aquamicrobium sp. LC103, assembly GCF_001014615.2. Taxonomy (GTDB): domain Bacteria; phylum Pseudomonadota; class Alphaproteobacteria; order Rhizobiales; family Rhizobiaceae; genus LBCQ02. The sequence continues at coordinate 377,539 of NZ_LBCQ02000006.1, read as the reverse complement.
CGGCCACGGCCTCGGCGTGCTCGGGATGGGTGACGATTTTCCGCGCGCGCTCGAAGCGCTCTTCGCCGCCGGACGGACAGCCGAGGGGCGGGAGGGGGTTCGCACGATCTTCGCCCATCTTGGCCAGGCGGTCGGACAGAGCGCCACGATGGCGGAGACCATCAAAAAGGTGGAGCGCGATGCGATCGCGCGCGGGGCGGACCTCCGCGGCGTCGTCTCGAGTGCTTTCCCCGCGGGACAGGACGCGATTCGGGAGGAGTTGACCAACGCGGTCGAGATCGTCCGCTTGCGCACCGTCCTTGCGGAGAATCCGAAAAATGACGGCGCGCTCAGTAATCTGAGCCTGGCGCTGAACAGGAACAACCGGGTGGACGAGGCGGTCGACGCAATCAAGCAGGCCATCGAGATGCGCCCCGATGCCGGACGATACGCCCATCTCGGCAATCTGGAGGCGCGGCGGCGCAACTGGCCGGCGGCGATCGACGCGATGCGGGAGGCGACCGTGCGCGCTCCCGACATGGACGTGTTCGCCCAGCGCCTCGCGCAGATCACGGCGGATTCGGAAAAATAGGCTGAAGGGTCGAACGGGTTCATCACGCCGACCCAGGCCATGTGGATGAAACCGGTCGACTAGACACGGTCGCGGCCCTCGCCGCGCGCCGGCAAGCGTTTGAAGCCATGCGTTGATTTCCGTCCGCATGCGGCTTCTGCTCTTTTCTCGCACCTTTTTTCATCCACGCGGCGCGGACCGGCGTGATGATCGGCGCAGAGAACCGGAACGGAAGCGCCGACACATGACCACCGAAACCACCGACATTCTTTCCCTGCCCTTCATCATGCCGTCGCAGGCCCAGAAGCACGTGACGCACAACGAAGCGCTGCAGATGCTCGACCTTCTTGTCCAACTTTCGGTTTCCGGAGAGGCCGCGGCTCCGCCGGCCAGTCCCTCGCCGGGCGACAGGATGATCGTCGCGGCGGTGGCTTCCGGCGATTTTGCCGGCCGTGAAGCGGAGCTTGCCGTCTTTCGCGATGGCGGTTGGGAGTTCGTGAAGCCGCAGCCGGGCTGGCTGGCGTTCGACAGGGCGCGTGGCCGGCCGCTCGTGTTCGATGGCACGGGATGGATCGAATTGCCGTCGCCCTCCGAGCTTTCCAATCTCGAAACCGTCGGCATCAACGCCGCCGCCGATGCCGAAAACCGGCTTGCGGTCGCGTCGCCGTCGAGCCTCTTCAACCACGCCGGCGACGGCCACCGGCTCAAGGTGAACAAGGCGGGCGAGGCCGAGACGGCGTCGCTCCTGTTCCAGTCAGCCTATCAGGGCAGGGCCGAGATGGGGCTGGCAGGAAACGACGACTTCGCCGTGAAGGTCAGCCCGGACGGTGTGCAATGGCGCGAGGCGCTGCGTGTCGAGCGCGCCACCGGCCGTGTCGGGTTTCCTTCCGGCGGTGTCCGCGAGATGCTGTTCGCGCCGCGCATCTACCATGTGAACCCCGGCGGCAACGACGGAGCCTCCGGCCTGTCGACGCCGCAGGCCTTCGCCACCCTGCAGAGGGCCGTGGATGCCGCTCTGGCGCTCGACGCCGCCGGAAATGCGGTGACGATCCAGCTCGCCAGCGGCAGCTATTCCTCCGCGACGATGTCGCGGCCGATGTTCGACGGCGGCACGCTGACGATCCAGGGCAATGACGCGGCGCCGGCAAACGTCGTCATCGACGGCGGCGCGACGGGCACGGCGCTGCGCGTCGACGCCGCCGGCGCCAAGGCGACGGTGAGGGGGGTGAAGCTGACCGGGTCCATCGGCCTATGGGCGCGCTACGGCGCGGTGGTTTTCCTGCGCGGCAGGGTCGCTTTCGGGCCGTCCGCCTCGCGCCATGTCGGCGCGGACAACGGCGCATATGTCGAGATTATCGGCAATGTCGAGATCGCCGGCGGCGCGCAGCAGCATCTCTACGCCAACCAGGGTGGGCACATCCTGATGACCAACAGCACGGTGACGCTGACGGGCACGCCGGCTTTTTCGAGTGCCTTTGCACTTGCTCAATATACCGGGCTTCTATCGGCCTACGGCAACACCTATTCCGGCGTTGCCACCGGCGTACGTTACCGTGCCAGCGGTAATGGTGTCATTTTCGTCAATGGCAGTGGCGAGGCAGTTTTCCCGGGGAACGCGGGGGGAGTTATAATAGGCGGCGGACAATACTTATAGCAGATGGAACCAAGTTAATATGCATTAGATCGGCATATTTGATGAGTTCATCACGTTTCAGGTCTATCGATGGAGACGTACAACGATACGGCGTTTATCATAGGAGCAACGTCCAATAAATTCGAAATCCGAGAATAGAGATTTGCAAACATCAATAAAGAGTTTTTCGTTGTACCTTTCCAAAGAAACTCCATTCTGTTGCATTATCGACTCTTCCGCAGTGACGCATCCTTCAAAATATACGGATTGATTTACTGAAATCCGTAACCAATCCATGATCTCTTCGATGCTCTTGTCAGGATTCTGAATTACCCACCAATGAACGATCGAATTCGTTATCAGGATATCCGGCTTAAGACCTAAGTTTTCTCCGGGCGCGAACCGCCGCGTGGCAAACTTCGCTCTAGCGTCCCCCCACCCGCAGACATTCTGCTTATAGTGTAAAGCGATCTTGTTCGCCTCTGTGATGAAACGCGGATTCAGATCGAACCCAACAACCTCAGATGCCCCCTTTGCGAGAGCCATGAAGGTGAAGAAACCAAGCTGGCAACCGATCTCCAAAACTGATTGTTCCTTGAACTCATCGGTTTTCCACTGAAGGTCGTTTAATTTTTTCCCGCAGATCGATTGCGGATGAGGTACTGGGGGAAATCTTGTCGCGTCAAATACCTGGTACCCGCCAGCGGTGATTTCTCTCATTTCTTCCTGAGAGATCAGGTTGGAGACTACCCCGGAGCGTGCGATCTCGTAGTATTCCTGAAATGAACGTTCTTCCCCGCCATTTCGTTTTTCAGATCGGCGGATGGGCGGGGCGTCGGGCGATATGGGTTTGGCTTGTAAACTCGCGCCAAAAACAAAATCTATTCCCTCAGCTAGTTCAGATATATCTGTACCGTCATATTCGATTAAGCAATCAGATATTTCCCTGAACTTATTATCAAAGGCTGTATATAATATGTCATACTCATCTCTGTTTAGATATTTATGCCTCTGACCGTCCGTGTTTGGTAATTTGAAAAATTCGAATGTTTTATCCGCCGGCCTTTTGAGATATACAAATATAAAATCAGAAAGTATCTTTTGATTTTTAGCTTGAGAAACTTCCTTTAGTAGAGATGCATCATTTGAGATAACATAAATAGGATAATCCGGGTAACGGTGAATCATCTCTAAAAAGGATTCCAAATTATGCTCAAGTTTGTTCTGTTGAACGAATACGTCCATATCGCACTCATCGCGCGCAAGTCCCAGCTTGTTAAGAAGAGAAGATTTTCCTGATGCAGAATGGCCTATGAGAACCGTTTTAAAATTTGTTCGCGTTTTGGCGTTAGGTATTCTAATATTTATTTGTGATATATTCATGTCAGACATTAATTTGAAGATATTCAACTTCATATAATGTTCCTCTTTACAAGAGTATTAATATTATATTAATTTCATCACTCTTTCATCGAAAAATCTTCTTTAAATCTCGATAAATTTTGAGAATAAAATGGATCATATTTTAATTCACTATGCCAGCTATTCTTCATGAAAGTCGCCTCTGATATAAAACGCGCTATCTTCTCCGGATTGTCCTCGGCGCCGCGCGAAATGCTTTCGAGATGATAGAGTTCCGCATATGGGGTCCAAACGTTGCGATACCCTGCCTCATGCACTTTCAGGCAGAAATCCACATCGTTGAAGGCCACTGCTAGGTCCTTGGCGTTTAGCCCTTCGACCGCCTCGAAGATCTTCTTACGAACAATCAGGCAGGCGCCGGTTATCGCCGAGAGGTTCTGGATCACTTTCAGCCGCGAGAAATAGCCGGGATGGTCGCGCGGAAAATATTTGTGCGAGTGTCCCGCGACACCTCCGATCCCCAGAATGACCCCGGCGTGCTGGATGGTGTCGTTTGCATAGTAGAGCTTCGCGCCGACACAGCCGACATCCGGCTGGGCCGCCCACGAGACCATTTCGGTCAGCCAATCGGGCGAGATCACTTCGATATCGTTGTTGATGAGCCCGACGATTTCGCCCTTCGCTTTGCCGACCGCGAAATTGTTGATCGCCGAATAGTTGAATTTCTTGCGATAGGCGAGCACGCGGATGTTCTTCCGGCTCTTCAACTCCTTGAAATAGGCGAGCGTCGACTGCTCGACCGAGCCGTTGTCGACGATGACGATCTCATAATTGCTGTAAGTGGTCTTTTCGAGAATCGATTCCACGCAGCCCTTGAGCAACTCCACCCGGTCGCGTGTCGGAATGATGAGGCTTACCAGCGGCTGCGGTTCCGGGACCGCGAATCTGAGCCTGTAGAAAGGCGTTTCGGGCGCTTCCTCGACGGCCGCCGGCAGCTTCACGCGCGCGACATGCTCCTGGAGAGCCCTCATGCCGGCGCCATGGGCGTAGTCTTTTCCATCGCGGGAGACGGCCGTGGAGCCGTCGACGGCGCGCCAGTGATAAAGCACCTTGGGAATGTGACGGATATTCGCCGCATCTATTCCCTCGAAGACGCGCAAGCTCAAATCATAGTCCTGGCTGCCTTCGAAGCCTGGCCGCCAGCCGCCGACGGCGCGGATGTTTTCCGCTCGATGCACCGTCAGATGGTTGAGATAGTTCTGGGATCGGAAGAGCTCGCGCGAGAAATCCGGCTTGAAGAATGGATCGTAGCGGTTGCCCTTGGCATCGAGCTTGTCTTCGTCGGAATAGATGAGTTCGGCGGCAGGGTGGCGGGCGATCTCGAATGCGACTTCGGCCAGCGCATGCGGACGCAAGAGGTCGTCATGGTCGAGAAGCGCGATCCATTCGCCGCTTGCCAGCGCGAAGGCGGAATTGGTGGCGCGCGAGATGTGTCCGTTTTCTTCGCGGAAAACCAGCTTGATGCGCTCATCGCGACGCTGCCAATCCTCGAGCAGCGGGCGCACATGCGGCGCGGTCGAGCAATCGTCGGCGATGCAGAGTTCCCAATTCGGGTAGATCTGGGCCGCGACCGAGGCGATCGCCTGGTCGAGCAGATCGGCTGGAGTGTCGTAGACCGGCATGACCACGCTGATGAGAGGCTTGACGTCCAGACTTTCCACCGCGGCGGCGACTTCCCCCATGTCACGCTCGGCATCGAAATCATGACGGGCGATCCAGGTGGGATAATCTCCCCCGCCCTTCACGTGCGCGTTGTCGCGGAACTGCAGAAAGGCGGGTCCGCGCAATGCATTGAGGTAGGCGGGCAGCCGGCGGATAAAGCCGCGCGGGTCGCGGCGCATGATGCTCAGCGCCTGGCGGGCGAGCATCATGGCCAACTCCGGCGCGGACAATTCGCGCAGGCGGAAAGAGCTGATCTTGAAAGCGCCGCGGTTCTCCGTTGGGTCTAGCCGCACGAGGAAAGCAGGGGAGGGCAGCTTGAAAGCAGCGGAGAAAAGGCTTCCCTTGCTGCGTTTGAGGCGGGTGGAAAAGGCCTCGTCGAACCCGCTGCCGAAATCGAAGAAGACTTGCGGATGTGCATCGCCGCCCATCTCCATGGCGAGAGCGACATGGTACCAGCCGGGCTGAATGATTTCCTCCGGCTTGAAGATGATCTGCGGATCGCTGTTTAAAGCCTCGAGTTGCAGGAGCTCGGAATCGCTGTTTCCGGCGTGCAATCCGTCAAATTCTCTAGATACATTTCTGTCAAGAAATTCGATCGCTGCCATGATTCCCCATAGAGACTTATCAAAGTATTCCCGTTTCATTCGGGAATGTTCTGTCTTCCCCCTGCGTCGCGATCATGCGTTAAGAATTGGAACGCAATGCGTCAGCTGAGTGGCTGCGTGGTCGCTTCCTGCCTTGGCGGAATCTCGATCTCCCGGGCAGGTGTCTCGCGGCCTTCGCGATAGCCGTGTTCGATGAAATGCGACTGCGCCAGGGCGGCGCCATGCGGCTGCGCAAGCAGGGGAGCGAGGTCCGGGTAATGCCGGCAATAAGCCGCACCGTCGAATCCGTTGAGGCCCGGCAGGCGGCCTTCGAAAAAGCCGAACTCCATGTAATGCGTGCGCGCCGAGGCGATCTCACCCTTCGCAATGCCGTCCGCGACGTCAGGATAGTTGTCGATGTACCAGCGTTCGTCGAAGGGCAATGCTCGCAGAATTTCCTGCAGGATCGCCTTCAACCCGTCGCGATCCACCGTCAGGGTTTTGTGGCCCTCGCGCCAGCCCCGGATCCTGCAGATTTCCAGAATGCGCTCGAAATGCGGCAGTATCAATCTTTCCGGCCCCCCAGCCATCAATCGATCCCGGTACAGCTATAGCGCCCGCTAAAATAAGATGAAAGAAGAAGTTTCAACTTTGCGCAGATTTTATGTGCCTTTTAGACAAGTCGCTCGGCTTCCTTCTTTGGTCTTGCCATGAACAGCGCTCAGTAGAACTTGATCCGATGCGCGGTAAAGAAGATGCCGGCGGAGCGGACGAACTGGCGTATGTGCCAAAACCCCTTGCGCGCGGCGGCGCCGCCGCCATGGACGATGCGGACCGACGGCACGTAGGCGATGCGCGCTATACGGCCCGCACGCAGCGAGATGTCGAAATCCTCGAAGTAAAGCAGATAGCGTTCGTCGAAGCCTGCGAGCGTCCGGAAGACCGCTCCACGAAAGAACATGAAGCAGCCGCTGGCTATCGGCGGGTCCCATACGGTCTCCTCGCCGATCAGGTCGCGCATCTCGTAGTGGTCCAGCCGCTTGCGGAACAATCGCCTGATCGCTGCGGGCGCGAAGCCGCGCAGGAGGAGGTCGACGATCGCGGGGTAGCGTTTGCACAGATATTGCCGTTGCCCGTCCGGATGGAATGCCGCGGGCGCCAGGAGCCCGCAATCGGCATTGGCCGCCATGAAGGCGAGCGCCCGGGAAAGCGCATCCGGGGCCATTTCCACGTCCGGATTGAGCACGAGATGATATTCGCCGAGCTGGTCCAGCACCATGTTGTTGGCGCGTCCGTAGCCGACATTGCCATGCCCGGATATGACCTCGAAGGGCAACTCGGACGGCAAGGCGCCGAGCCAGTCGCGTGGTGTCTCCTCCGGGGAGTTGTCGACGATCACGAGCCTCACCCGCTCGAGACCGAGCGGTCGCGCAGCCGTGCTCAAGCTCGTGAGCGTCGCTTCCATCGTCGCGGGATCGGACCTGTAAACGACGATGCAGATGGTGAGGAGCGGAGCCGCCGTTTCGGCCCGTTCCGTGGTCATCGCCGCTTCCCCATCCGGCCGGTCAGGCCATGCGCGATGCCCAGCGCCATCATTCGGGCGTGCTCGATCCTCGGTGGCGTGAAGAGACTGTAGAAGACGAACTTCCGCAGCAGGCGAATGCCGTCGACGAGTTTCCAGTTCCATCGTGGCCAAGGCTGCCGATAAAGCCACACGGCGTTCCTGAAGTGGTAGTAGTGCCGGAGCGGGCTGTGCACCGGTATGTGGCGGTTGCGGAATTGGATCGGATTGTCGCCGAGCGAATGCTGCATGCGTGCCGCGCATGCGCCGAAGGAGCGGAAGCCCTCGCGCTGCGCCCGCAAGCCCCATTCGATGTCGACATAGTCGATGAAGAGTTCTTCCTGCATCCCGCCGACCGCGTCCAGCGCGGTCATCGGGAGGAGCGAGCCCGAGGCGATCAGGTAGTCAACTTCCACGACGGCATCGGGCGAGGCGCAGGCATGGCGCTTCAGCCGCAATCCCTCCACCTTGATGAAGGGTGGCGGGTTCATCTGCCGCGTATCCTCGTAGCGCGGGCCGACGGCCGCGACCTTCACGCCCTCGGCACGCTTGGCCTCGGCGGCTCGTAGCAAATGGGCCACCATGTCGGCTGCGGGCAAGCTGTCCTGATCGAACAGCAGCACGTGGCGTGCGCCATGGGCGCGGGCCTGGCCTATGCCGGCATTCTGCGCCCGGGCGATGCCGAAATTCTCCCCGAGGGCGATGAAGTCGACGCTGGCCTCCTGACGGGACAGCCAGCTTCCGACGTCGTTTCGCGAACCGTTGTCGACGACGATGATGCGGCCGACCTGCGCCGAAATCGCCGCCACGAGCCGCCCGAGCGCCGCGAGATCGGGCTCGTAGGTGACGATGACGGCGCTGACCGTGGCCGAAAGCCGGGAATTGCCATCGAGGTCTGCGGAAATTTCTGACTGCATCGACGGGTGCTATCAGATCGGGGCACCTGTTGGGAATACACCCGTCCGCAGCTTTTTACCGCCCGAATCCAGCTTTCGGTCCGCATGGCGGCAACGCGCATGGTTGGTGCCGCCTTCCGCCCGTCGAAAGGCCGGCGAATGTGCGCTATTGCCGCTCCGACCAGATCTCCTGATCGATCTGCCCCTGCAGCTCGGGATAATTGGCCGCGTGGAAGGTCGGCCGCTCGCCGGCCTTCTTCTGGTCGAAATAGTCCTTGGTCAGCTTGGCCACCGTTCCGGACAGAAGCAGGATCGCGATGAGGTTGATGGTGGCCATCAGGCCCATCGAGGCATCCGCGGCATCGAAGACGGTCGCGACCGTTTCGTAGGCGCCCCAGACGACCATCAGGAGAACCGCGGCGCGCAGGATCGCGATCGGGATGCCGGTGCCGGCGCCGAGAAACGTCATCGCGTTTTCCGAATAGGCATAGTTGCCGATGATCGAGGTGAAGGCGAAGAAGAAGATCGCCAGCGCCACGAAATAGACGCCCGCCGCCCCGATATGCTCCTGCATCGCCGCCTGGGTGAGCTGGGTGCCGGTCACGCCGGAATCCGGCACGAGGGCGCCCGACAGCAGAATGAGCACCGCCGTTGCCGTGCAAACGAGTATGGTGTCGATGAAGACGCCCAGCGCCTGTACCAGCCCCTGCGAGGAAGGGTGGTGCGGATCGGGCGTGGCGACAGCGGCGATGTTGGGCGCCGAGCCCATGCCGGCCTCGTTGGAGAACAGGCCGCGCTTGACGCCGTTGAGCATCGCGGCCGCCAGCCCGCCGGTGAAGCCGGCCGCGGCTTCCGAAAGGCCGAAGGCGCTGCTGAATATCAGGCCGATCACGCCGGGGACCTCGGTGATGTTCATAATGAGGACGACGACGGCCATCAGCAGATAGGCGCCGGCCATGAAAGGCACGACGATCTCGGCCACGCGCGCGATCTGCCTGATGCCGCCGAAGATGACGACGCCGGTGATCGCCGCCACGACTATGCCGGTGCCGATCTTCGGGAAGCCGAAGGCGCCCTGCATGGCGTCGGCGATCGAATTGGCCTGCACCGCGTTGAAGACGAGGCCGAAGGCGAGGATCAGGCAGACGGAGAAGATGCCGCCGGCCCAGGGCGCGCCGAGGCCGCGCGCGATGTAGAAGGCCGGCCCTCCTCGATACTGCCCCTCCTTGTTCCTGACCTTGTAGAGTTGGGCAAGGGTGCTTTCCGCATAGGCGGTCGCCATCCCGACCAGTGCCACGACCCACATCCAGAAGATCGCGCCGGGCCCGCCGAGATAGAGGGCCACCGCCACGCCGGCGATGTTGCCGGTGCCGACCCGCGAGGCCAGGCTCGTCGTCAGTGCCTGAAAGGGCGTGATGCCTGACTTGTCGTTCTTGTCCGAGCCGCGCACGACACGGAACATTTCGCCGAAATGGACGAACTGAACGAAGCCGAGCCTGATCGTGAAGAATATGCCGACGGCGATCAGGCCGTAGACGAGTACGTAGCTCCAGAAGATCGTATTCAGGAAATCGATGATGGCCGTCATTGTATTGTCCCCGTTCACCCCCCCCGCCGCTCAAGCTAAGCTTACCTAAAGGAAAGCTTTCCTGAATATTTCGCGCTGCGGTGAAAAGTCTAGCCGACCGACCGTGATTTAGGACCTGCTACTGTGCCAGAGCCGCGAGCTTCTCCGCCTCAGCCAGATCCTCGACCGTGTTCGCGTTGAAGAAAGGGTCGAGCGGCTCGGTGGGCCAGGAGACGGTCGCGAGCGGGTGGCGCCCCGTCCAGCGATCCACCTTGCGGATGTCCTCCACCATCAGGGCGTGGCGCAGATCCTCGCGCAGGCCGATATCCCAAAGCCCGATCACCGGATGCGATCGGCCGCCGGAAGCCGCCACGGCGAGGCGGGTCCCTTCCTTTTTCCGCGCCTCGTGAAGCCGCGCAACGAGGTCGCGCGGCAGGAACGGACAGTCGCCGGCGACGCTTGCCACCCATCGCGCGTCCGGCCGGTTCGCCGCCGTCCAGTCGAGAGCCGCCAGCACGCCGGCGAGCGGCCCCGGAAAACCCGCCACCGTGTCGGCGACGACGGGCAGGCCGAAGGCGGAAAAACGCCCGGGGTCGCCATTGGCGTTGAGGACGATCGCGTCGCATTGCGAAAGGAACCGCTCGACGACGCGGTCGAGGATGGCACGGCCGCCGATCCTGCGCATGGGTTTGTCGCCGCCGCCCATGCGCCGCGCGAGGCCGCCGGCAAGGACGACGCCGATGGTTTCCGGATACGTGCGATGGTCGTTGTTTGTCATCACCCAGGCGATTTCCCACGCAGCGTCAGCTCGACCTATTCTACAGCCTGATCAGGCCCAGGCCACTCCCCAAAGGCATTTCCAAGGTCAGCGGAAATATGGGTCGGGCCGGAATGCAGCGCGGTCGGCGGATCGCGTGCAGCTTCGGCTTGACAAGCCTGCCGGCCCTTCTACTATCGCGGCATTCACCAGGGGAGCCCGGACAACGGGCTGAGATACTGCTGGCTTTTCGCAGCGCGGTGACCCTTCGAACCTGATCCAGTTCGTACTGGCGTAGGGATGGTGCGATGGCTTTGCAGTCCGGAATCCCGAAAGAGGGCGTATTCCCTCGAACCGTTGCAGAGCCTCATCCAATCCTTCCGGAAAAGAGCTGGGTCTCCATTGCGATCGCAAAGGAGCCTCGACATGAACGCCCGGACCAAGATTCCGCAAACCCCGAACGTCACGACCGGCCCGCTGCCGGCCTCCCGGAAGATTTATAAACCGGGAAACCTTCATCCTGATATTCGCGTGCCGCTGCGCGAAATCTCGGTTCATCCCAGTGCCGGCGAGCCGCCCGTCACCGTCTATGATTCGTCCGGTCCCTATACCGACCCTTCGCTGATGACGGATATCGACGCCGGCCTCCCGCGCACTCGCGAGGCCTGGGTCGCCGCGCGTGGCGACGTCGAGCGCTATGACGGACGCATCGTCAAGCCGGAGGACAATGGTTTCGTTTCGGGCGACAGGCTGACGCCGGAGTTTCCGCTGCGCCACCAGCCTTACCGCGCGAAGGGCGGCCGGGCGGTCACGCAGCTCGCCTATGCACGCGCCGGCATCGTCACGCCGGAGATGGAATTCATCGCCATTCGCGAGAATCTCGGCCGCGAGAAGGCGCGCGCCGCGATCGAGCGCGACGGGCAGAGCTTCGGCGCCGCGGTTCCCGATCATGTCACGCCGGAATTCGTCCGCGATGAGGTGGCGCGGGGCCGCGCCGTCATCCCGGCCAACATCAACCACCCCGAGTCCGAGCCGATGATCATCGGTCGCAACTTCCTGGTGAAGATCAATGCCAATATCGGCAATTCGGCCGTCACGTCCTCGATGGCCGAGGAGGTCGAGAAGATGGTGTGGGCGACGCGCTGGGGCGCGGACACGGTGATGGACCTGTCGACCGGTCGCAACATCCACAACATCCGCGAGTGGATCATCCGCAACTCGCCGGTGCCGATCGGCACCGTGCCGATCTATCAGGCGTTGGAGAAGGTGAACGGCGTTGCCGAGGACCTCACCTGGGAGGTCTATCGCGACACGCTGATCGAGCAGGCCGAGCAGGGCGTCGACTATTTCACGATCCATGCCGGCGTCAGGCTGCACTATATCCCGCTCACGGTCGACCGTGTGACCGGCATCGTCAGCCGGGGCGGCTCGATCATGGCCAAATGGTGCCTGCATCACCACAAGGAGAGCTTCCTCTACGAGCATTTCGAGGAGATCTGCGACATCTGCCGCGCCTATGACGTCTCCTTCTCGCTCGGCGACGGTCTGCGGCCGGGCTCGATCGCCGACGCCAACGATGCCGCCCAGTTCGCCGAGCTGGAAACCCTGGGCGAGCTGACCAAGATCGCCTGGGCGAAGGATTGCCAGGTGATGATCGAGGGCCCCGGCCACGTGCCGATGCACAAGATCAAGGAGAACATGGACAAGCAGCTCGAGGTCTGCGGCGAGGCTCCGTTCTACACGCTCGGACCGCTGACCACCGACATCGCGCCGGGCTATGACCACATAACGTCGGGTATCGGTGCGGCCATGATCGGCTGGTTCGGAACCGCGATGCTCTGCTACGTCACGCCGAAGGAGCATCTCGGCCTGCCGGATCGCAACGACGTCAAGACCGGCGTCATCACCTACAAGATCGCCGCCCACGCCGCCGATCTCGCCAAGGGCCATCCGGCGGCAAAGATCCGCGACGACGCGCTGTCGCGCGCGCGCTTCGAGTTCCGTTGGGAGGACCAGTTCAACCTCTCGCTCGATCCCGAGACGGCGCGCTCCTTCCACGACGAGACGCTGCCGAAGGAGGCCCACAAGGTTGCGCATTTCTGCTCCATGTGCGGGCCGAAATTCTGCTCGATGCGGATTTCCCACGATATCCGCGCCGAGGCGCAGAAGGAAGGTCTCGCCGCGATGGCTGAGAAGTACCGCGAGGGCGGCGACCTCTACATGCCTATCGAAGCGGCCGAGCGGGCCGTGCAGGACTGAGGCGATGCGCGTTCTCGTCAAGGGCGCCGGCGTCGCGGGGTTGACCGTCGCCCACGAGCTTGCCCGAAGGGGAGCGGAAATCCTCGTTGCCGAGCGCGGACCGGGGATCGGCGCCGGCGCGTCCTGGATGGCGGGCGGCATGCTCGCGCCCTTCTGCGAGAGGGAAAGCGGCGAGGAGGCCGTCATCGAATTGGGCGAGCATGCGGCCGCCTGGTGGGAGGACGCGCTTCCCGGTCTCGTCCATTTTGCGGGGACGCTGGTGCTCGCGCCGCCCCGCGACGCGTCGGAGCTGCGGCGCTTCGCCTCGCGCACGCGGGGCTACGACTTCGTTTCCGCCGAGGAGATCGCCGCGCTCGAACCCGACCTCGCCGGCCGCTTCCGCTCGGGCCTGTTCTTCGGGCGGGAGGCGCATCTCGACCCCAGGCAAGCTCTTCTCGGGCTTCACGCAAAGCTCGTCTCGAAAGGCGTGAACTTCGCCTTCGGCTGCGCGGATGCGGCCGCCCTCGGCCGCTTCGACAGAGTGGTGGACTGCACCGGCATGGCGGCGCTAGCGCATGATGCAGGCCTGCGCGGCGTGCGCGGCGAGATGCTCTATCTGGAAACGGGGGAGGTGAGGCTGACGCGGCCGGTACGGCTGTTGCATCCGCGCTTTCCGATCTACGTCGTGCCGCGCGGCAATGGCCGCTTCATGATCGGCGCGACGATGATCGAGAACGCGTCGGACGGGCCGGTCACCGCGCGCTCGGTGATGGAGCTTCTCAACGCGGCCTACGCGCTGCATCCCGCCTTCGGCGAGGCGCGGCTGGTCGAGGCGTCGAGCGGAGTGCGGCCCGCCTATGCCGACAATTTGCCCAGGGTGACGCCGAAGGGCGGCGTAGTCGCCGTCAACGGGCTCTACCGTCACGGATTTCTCATGGCGCCGGCCATGGCCGGACAGGCCGCCGAAATCCTCGTTGGAAATTCATGGAAGGGAGAGAGCTTCGATGAGGCTCATCGTCAACGGAAACGCGCTTGAGGCGGAGGCGGACACGCTCGACGGCCTGCTTGGCGAGCTCGGCTATGAAGGCAATTGGTACGCGACCGCCGTCAACGGTGAATTCGTGCCGGGACGCGAGCGGGCGCAGGCCCGGCTCGACGAGGGCGACCGCGTCGAAATCCTTTCGCCGATGAAGGGAGGCTGACGTTGGAGAATATCCCTGCCGCCAGCTCATTGGAACTCTACGGACAAACCCTCTCTTCGCGCCTTCTGCTCGGTACGGCGCTCTATCCTTCGCCTGCGATCATGGCCGAGGCGGTTCGTGCTTCGGCTACGGAGATCGTCACCGTCTCGCTGCGGCGCGAATCGGCCGGCGGCAAGGCCGGCGGCGAGTTCTGGTCGCTGATCCGCTCGCTCGGCATGCGCGTTCTGCCCAACACGGCCGGCTGCCACACCGTCAAGGAGGCGGTCACCACGGCGCAAATGGCGCGCGAGGTCTTCGCCACGGACTGGATCAAGCTCGAAGTGATCGGCCATCACGACACGCTGCAGCCGGACGTCTTCGCGCTCGTGGAGGCCGCCGAAATCCTGACGCGCGAGGGCTTCGAGGTCTTTCCCTACACGACCGGCGATCTCGTCGTCGCCGAGCGGCTGCTGGAGGCCGGCTGCGAGGTGCTGATGCCCTGGTGCGCGCCGATCGGTTCCGCGCGGGGGCCGGTCGACATCGACGCGCTGCGGGCGCTGCGCGCCAACTTCCCCGACGTTCCGCTGATCGTCGACGCCGGCATCGGCCGTCCATCGCATGCGGCGGCCGTGATGGAGCTCGGCTATGACGCCGTGCTTCTCAACACCGCGGTCGCCAAGGCGGGCGATCCGGTGGTGATGGCGTCGGCATTCGCCAAGGCGGTAGAGGCCGGACGGCAGGGGTGGCTCGCCGGGCTGCTCGAACCGCGCGACATGGCGGTGCCCTCAACCCCTCTCATCGGCAAGGCGGTGTTCTCGTGAAGCTCGATCCCTTCTATCTCATCGTCGACAGCGCGGGCTGGATCGAACGGCTGGTGCCGCTCGGCGTCAAGCTGGTGCAACTGCGCATCAAGAATGCGGCCGAAGGCGCGCTTCGCGTGGAAATCCGTAGGGCGCGGGAGATTTGCGGGCGGCACGGCTGCCAGCTCATCGTCAACGATTACTGGCGGCTTGCGATCGAGGAGGGCTGCGATTTCGTGCATCTCGGACAGGAGGATCTTGCCGTGGCCGATCTTGGCGAGATCAGGAGGGCCGGACTGAAGCTCGGTGTCAGCACCCATGACGAAGCCGAACTCGGCGCCGCGCTCTCGGCCCGGCCGGATTACGTCGCGCTCGGTCCGATCTACCCGACGATCCTGAAGAAGATGAAATGGGCGCCGCAGGGGCTCGACCGCCTCGCCGAATGGAAAAGGCGCGTTGCGCCCCTGCCGCTGGTGGCGATCGGCGGGCTCAATCCGGAAAGACTGCCCGGCGTGTTCGAGAACGGGGCGTCGTCGGCGGCCGTCGTCACCGACATCACGCTCAATCCGGATCCGGAGGCGCGCACGCGCGAGTGGCTGGCCGCCACGGCCGCCTGGAGATGAACGGCGAGCCGCATGTGCTCGTCGTCGCGGGCTCGGATTCGTCCGGCGGCGCGGGCATCGTGCGCGATATCGAGACGATCGCCGCCCACGGCCTGCGCGCCTGCGTCGCGGTGACGGCGGTGACGGTCCAGACGCATCGCGAGGCCGGTGCGGTGGAGATCATGCCGCCGAGCCTCGTCGCCGCCCAGATGCGCGCGGCGCTCGCCGCCAACGACGTCCGCGCGGTCAAGATCGGCATGCTCGGTATGGCGCGCATGGTCTCGGAAATCGCCTCGGTGCTGCGCGCCCGGCCAGACCTGCCGGTGGTGCTCGACCCGGTTCTGGTGACCTCCTCGGGCGGGCGGCTTCTCGATGAAGATGGCACGGCGGCGCTGAAGCAGGAACTGCTGCCGCTCTGCCGGCTGGTCACGCCGAACTGGCTGGAGCTTGCCGTCCTGGCAGGTCGCCCGGCGGCGAGGGGCCCAGGACAAGCGATCGAACAGGCCGGCCAGCTTCTCGCGAATGGCCGTGGCGCGGTGCTCGTGAAGGCGGGGCATGCGCCGCTCGAACGCGCCGGCGACATGCTCGTGTTTCGTGACCGGCCGCCCGTGCATTTCGACGCGCCGCGGCTGGATGCTGCGATGCGCGGCTCCGGCTGCATGCTTTCCAGCGCGGTAGCTGCCAATCTCGCCGGAGGCTTCACCCTGGAAGACGCGGTGCGGGCGGCGAAGGCCCGAGTCTTCGCCGCGCTGTGGGAAAATGTGCGCCCGACATCGACGGCTCCCGGAAGTTGAGCCGAGAGCCCTTGCAAGGGGCTTCGAGCGCTGCTATGAATATTTCAATAATTGTTGAGATATTGAGATGAGAATGAACGAGAAGCAGGCGCTCGACGCGTTCGCCGCCCTTTCGCAGGAAACCCGGCTTCGCATCGTGAAGCTGCTCGTCGCCGCCGGGCCGGAAGGAATGCCAGCCGGCGTCATCGGCGAGGAGATGGGCGGGGCGTCCTCCTCGCGCATCTCGTTCCACCTGAGCCATCTCGAACAGGCGGGCCTGCTCCAGTCGCGGCGCGAAGGGCGTTCGATCATCTACAGCGCCGCTTTTCCGGCGCTCTCCGGCCTTGTCGAATTCCTGATGCGCGACTGCTGCCACGGCCATCCGGAAGTGTGCAATCCGGCTGTCGCCGCGCTCTCCTCGTGCTGCGAAACCGAAAAGGTTCCTGCCCATGTCTGATGCCACCGAAACCGGACGCGTCTACAACGTGCTCTTTCTCTGCACCGGCAATTCCGCCCGTTCTATCCTCGCCGAAAGCCTTCTCAACAAGGAGGGGGACGGCCGGTTTCGCGCCTTTTCAGCCGGCAGCCGGCCGAAGGGCGAGGTTCATCCGTTGGCGCTGAGGGTGCTGCAGGATTTCGGCTATCCGGTGGAAGGGCTCCGGTCGAAGGCCTGGGACGAATTCGCGACGCCCGACGCGCCGGTCATGGATTTCGTCTTCACCGTCTGCGACAACGCGGCCGGCGAAGCCTGCCCGGTCTGGCCGGGCCAGCCGATGAACGCGCATTGGGGGATCGAAGATCCTGCCGCCGCAACCGGCACGGAGGCGGAGAGGCATCGGGCATTCGTCACCGCCTTCCGTTATCTTAAGAACCGCATCTCGATCTTCACGGCGCTGCCGGTTTCAAGCCTAGACAAGAATGCTCTCGGCGCGAAACTTCATGAGATCGGCCAGGCGGAAGGCGCGACAAGGCCGCGCCCGAGCGCAGCGTGAGGGTCGCCATGGACGTCGTCATCTATCACAACCCCGCCTGCGGCACGTCGCGCAACGTGCTCGGCCTGATCCGCAACGCCGGCATCGAGCCGCACGTCATCGAATATCTGAAGACGCCGCCGTCGCGCGTCATGCTCACCCAACTCATCGTCCGCATGGGCATTCCGGTGCGCGAGCTTCTGCGCAAGAACGGCACGCCCCATGCCGAACTGGGGCTCGACGATCCGGCGCTGAGCGACGAGCAACTCATCGACGCGATGATGACCGACCCGATCCTCATCAATCGGCCGATCGTCGTCAGTTCCAGGGGCGTCAAACTGTGCCGGCCTTCCGAAACGGTGCTCGACCTGCTGCCGCGGCAGCAAGGCGAATTTTCCAAGGAGGACGGCGAGCGGGTGATCGACGAGCACGGCCGCCACGTCCGCACGACCTGAACGCATCGACGACATTTCGACTGGAGATTTTCGATGGCTTCGGCAAAGCCGGCCTCGCGCCTGTCCTTTCTCGACCGCTACCTGACCGTCTGGATATTCGCCGCCATGGCGCTCGGCGTCCTGCTCGGCACCGCTTTTCCGGGCCTGCCGAGCGCGCTCGACGCGCTTTCCGTCGGCACCACCAACATCCCGATCGCCATCGGCCTGATCCTGATGATGTACCCGCCGCTCGCCCGTGTGCGCTACGAGGAGCTGCACCAGGTCTTTTCCGACAGGCGCGTGCTGATCCTGTCGCTCGTCCAGAACTGGCTCATCGGGCCGGTGCTGATGTTCGCGCTGGCCGTGCTCTTTCTGCACGATTACCCCGAATACATGACCGGACTGATCCTGATCGGGCTTGCCCGCTGCATAGCCATGGTGCTGGTCTGGAACCAGCTCGCGCGCGGCGACAACCAGTATGTGGCCGGCCTCGTCGCCTTCAACTCGATCTTCCAGATCCTGTTCTTCTCGATCTATGCATGGTTCTTTCTGGCCGTCCTGCCGCCGTTCTTCGGGCTGGAGGGCAGCGTGGTCGAGGTCGGCTTCTGGACGATCACGGAAGCGGTTCTGGTCTATCTCGGCGTTCCGTTCCTCGCCGGTTTCCTCACCCGGCGCATCCTCGTCGCGCGGAGGGGCGAGGCGTGGTACGAGCGCGAGTTCCTGCCACGCATCGGGCCGGTCACGCTCGCCGCGCTTCTCTTCACCATCGTTGCGATGTTCAGCCTGAAGGGTAGCGATCTCGTGCGCCTTCCGATGGACGCGCTGATCATCGCCGTTCCGCTTTCGCTCTATTTCGTCATCCAGTTTCTCATCAGTTTCGCCATGGGCAAGCTGATCGAGGCTGACTATCCGCGAACCACGGCGGTGGCCTTCACTGCCGCGGGCAATAATTTCGAGCTTGCGATCGCCGTCGCCATCGCCGCGTTCGGCCTTGCCTCGCCGGTCGCTTTCGCCGCCGTCATCGGACCGTTGGTCGAGGTGCCGGTGCTGATCCTTCTGGTGCATGTCGCGCTGCGGCTCGGCGCGCGCTGGTTCCCCGATGACGCGCCGACGGAGACCGCGGAGGCATGGCCGGTACAAGCCGAGGAGGAGAGGGCGGGCGGCCGGGTCTGATCGGACGCGTCAGTCGCGATCCGGCGCGCCGGGCGGAAAGTGCCTGCGATAGGGCCGGGCCTCATCGACTGCCCGCGCGAAGGATGGCCTTGCCAGAAGCCGTGAGCGATAGGCGCCCGCATGCGGGAAACGGTTGCCGATCTCGTGTACCCAGTCGGCATAGAGGAGCGACGGGGCGGCCGCGCAATCGGCAAGGCTGAATTCGTCGCCGACCGCCCATTGCCGCCCTGTCATCGTGCCGTCGAGCCAGCCATAGGCGGTGTCCAGCATCTGGCGCGCATCCGCAACGCCGCGGGGATCGCGATCCGCCTCCGGCCTGATCTTGTCGAAGACGATCTTCTGCATCGGCGTCATGATGTAATTGTCGAAGAAGCGATCCATCATGCGCACGTCGAGCGCTGCCCGCCGATCCGCCGGAAGGAAGCGCACCGGGCCGGAATGCGCAAGGTCCAGATGCTCGATGATGATGCTGGATTCGACGAGCGTGCGGCCCTCGTCGACCAGCACGGGAAACCGCATCAGCGGCCAGAGCGCCTTCAGCTCCTCGGCTGCCGCAGGGTCCTCGAGTCCCAGCATCCGATAGGTGAAAGGCGTGCCGTTCTCGTAAAGCGCGGTGAGCACTTTCTGGCAATAGGACGAGAACGGGTGCGCGTAGAGCGTGGGCTTCATCGCTTCCTCCCTTGACTGATTGCGATTTGCAATCAGTCAAGGGATAGCAAGAGAATTCGGCTTTCGCAAGCTTGCGGTGCCAATGTCTCAGACGTAGCGGTTGACGATGTTTTCGAGCAGCTCCTGCCGGCCCGATTTCGGCTGCGGCTCGATGCCTTCCTTCAAGACGCGCGCCGAGATCTCGTCCAGCGTGCGCTTGCCCGAGAGCATCGCCTGTGCTTCCGCGTCGTTCCAGCCGGCATAGCGCTCGTCGAGCGGCTTGGACAATGCCTCGTCCTCGATCATCTTGGCCGCGGCCTTCAAGCCGCGCGCGCAGCAATCCATGCCGCCGATATGCGCGATCAGCAGATCCTCGGGGTCGAGCGACTGGCGGCGCAGCTTGGCGTCGAAATTGGTGCCGCCGGTGGTGAAGCCGCCGGCACGCAGCACCTGATAGTAGGCCAACGCCATTTCCGGCACGTTGTTGGGGAACTGATCGGTGTCCCAGCCCGACTGGTAGTCGTTGCGGTTCATGTCGATCGAACCGAAAATGCCGAGCGCGTCGGCCAGCGCCAGCTCATGTTCGAAGGAATGACCGGCGAGGATGGCGTGACCCTGCTCGATATTGACCTTGACCTCCTTCTCGAGCCCGTACTTCTTCAGGAAGCCGTAGACGGTCGCGACGTCGTAGTCGTACTGGTGCTTGGTCGGCTCCTGCGGCTTCGGCTCGATCAGGATGGTGCCCTTGAAGCCGATCTTGTGCTTGTAGTCGACGACCATCGACAGGAAGCGGCCCAACTGGTCGAGCTCGCGCGAAAGATCGGTGTTGAGCAGCGTCTCGTAGCCTTCGCGCCCGCCCCACAGCACGTAGTTCTCGCCGTTCAGCCGCTTCGTCACGTCGATGCAGCTCTTCACCGTGGCGGCGGCGTAGGCGAAGACGTCCGGATCGGGATTGGTGGCCGCGCCCGACATGTAGCGGCGATTGGAGAAGAGGTTCGCCGTGCCCCAGAGCAGCTTTACCCCGGTCTTCTCCATCTTGCCGGCGAAATAGTCGGCGATCTCGTCGAGCCGCGAGATGCTTTCCGCGAGCGTCGCGCCTTCCGGGCGCACGTCGGCGTCATGGAAGCAGAAATAGGGCGCGCCGAGCAGCGAGAACATCTCGAAGGCGACATCGGCCTTCTGCTTTGCCAGATCCATCGTTTCGCCAAACCACGGCCGCTCGAAGGTCTGGCCGCCGAACGGGTCGCCCCCCGGCCAGGTGAAGGAGTGCCAATAGGCGACGGCGAAGCGGAGATGGTCCTCCAGCCGCTTCCCGGCCACGACTTCATCCCTGTCGTAGAAGCGGTAGGCCAGCGGATTGGTCGAATCCGGCCCCTCATAGCGGATCGGCCTGGTGTTGCCGAAGAAGCCTGTGCTCATGTCTGGTACTCCCTGTAGATCAACTATGGCGCGACGATATCTGCGGCGCTCATTCAGTCACCTTGCGTATCGCCGGATAAAGCGCCCGGTAGCGCCGGTAGGCGTCGTGATAGGCCGACGACAATCCCGCGTCGGGCTCGATCGTCTCGGCTGTCGGGGGTGCCGAACAGACGGCAAGCGGGTCCGCCTTCTCCGCCGCGATCAGGCCGAGGCGCGCTGCGCCGAAAGCGGCGCCGAAATCGCCGTCCGCCGGTATGTCGACCGGAATGCCGAGCGCGGTGGCGACCGCCTTCAGCCAGTAGCGGGAGCGCGAGCCGCCGCCGATCGCGGTGACGCGGGAAAGTCCGGTGCCGGCGGAACGCAAGGCCTCCATGCTGTCGCGGACGGCGAAGGCCACACCTTCCAGAACCGCCTGGGTGAGGGCGTCGCGGCCGGTCTCGTGAGCGAGGCCGGTGAAGGAGCCGCGAATGACGGCGTCGTTGTGCGGCGTGCGCTCGCCGGAAAGATAGGGCAGGAAGGTCACGCCTGTCGGCGCGCGCAACTCCTCGCCGAGCTCCTTCGTCAGTTCGCCGGCGCTGCGGCCGGTGATCGTGCTCAGCCAGTTCAGGGAATCCGTCGCCGACAGGATCACGCCCATCTGGTGCCAGGTCGCCGGCAACGCATGGCAGAACGTATGCACCGCGCTTTCCGGATTGGGCAGATAGGCGCCGTTGGCGGCAAAGAGCACGCCGGACGTGCCGAGCGACACGAAGGCGTGGCCCGGCTGCACGGTGCCCATGCCGCAGGCGGAAGCCGCATTGTCGCCAGCGCCGCCGGCGACCGTCACATTGCCTTTCATGCCCCATTCGGCGGCCAGTTCCGCCTTCAGCGTGCCTGCCGGGTGCGTGCCTTCCACCAGCGAAGGCATATGGTCGACATCGAGCTCGGTCGCGGCCAGAAGCTCGTCCGACCATGTGCGCCTTTCGACGTCGAGCCAGGAGGTTCCGGCCGAATCCGACATTTCGGAGATGTGCTCGCCGGTCAGCCAGAAACGCAGATAGTCCTTCGGCAGAAGCACTTTCGCGACCTTCGCGAAGACGTCGGGCTCGTTGTTCCTGATCCAGGCGAGCTTCGGCGCGGTGAAGCCGGGAAAGACGATGTTGCCGGTAATCCCGCGGAAGCGCGGGTCGGCGTCGAGGGCGGCCGCTTCGGCATGGCTGCGCGTGTCGTTCCATAGGATGCTGGGGCGCAGCACCTTGCCTGCGGCGTCGAGCAGCGTCGCGCCGTGCATCTGGCCGGAAAGGCCGATGCCGTTGACCGTTGCAAGCTCGGCCGGATGCGACAGCTTCAGCGCGGCAAGCGCGTCCTGCGTGGCGCGAATCCAGTCCGCCGGCGTCTGCTCCGACCAGCCCGGATGCGGCCGTGAAACGTCGAGCGAGCCGGTCGCGGTGGCGATCGCCTTCTGATTGTCGTCGATCAGCAGCGCCTTCACGCCCGACGTGCCGAGGTCGATTCCAAGATACATTTTCGCCTTTCCTCCCGATCGGCCATGCTGACGCGGCCTGGCTGCGAC
This sequence comes from Aquamicrobium sp. LC103, assembly GCF_001014615.2. GTDB lineage: Bacteria > Pseudomonadota > Alphaproteobacteria > Rhizobiales > Rhizobiaceae > LBCQ02. Next base: position 355,116 of record NZ_LBCQ02000006.1, on the reverse strand, counting down.
CGCCATCCTCCCCGCCGGCAAACGTCTTCTAGCAGATAGTCCGGCGCCGAGTCGCTATTTATTTCGACACTCGCAAAAAATACCGCGCGAGCGGCGGTCGGGTCAAGGCGGCTGCGCCGGCGCGACGCTATTCCGCCGCCTGGAGATTTTCGGCACGTCTCACGAAGAGCCGGGAAAGCGGGCTATCGGGCCGGGCGTCGTGACGCTCGGCGGCGAGTGCGGCGGCAAGCCCACGGGCGCCCGCGCGGAAGGCCGCCTCGATCAGCGTCAGGTCGAGAACGTCGCGCTGCGCATGGCTGCCACCGAAGCGATGCGCGATGCTGCGGATCGGTTTCAGGAGCCGGACCGTTTGGGCGTAGTCGCCCTCGGCAAAGGCGAGGATCGCCTTTGTGACCGGATTGCCGACATCGCGGGTGAAGGCGGCATTGTCGTCGTCGCGGGCGATCGCTTGGACCTGCGCGGCGAGAAGCCTCCGAGCCAGGTCGTGCCTTCCGGCACCCACGAAGGCCATCATCGCGTGCGCGTCGTTGAAAGCGTAGTTGGCGGCATCTGCCAACGGTGCCCAATTCTCCGCGAGCGCGGTCCAGCGGCCGCCGACATCCGCGCCGGCCAGATGGAGCCGCCAGAGTATCGCCGAGGCGTCGACCATGTTCAGCGCGAGCTCCGAGCGCGAGCCGAAGATCGGCCCGTCGAAGAGCGAGAGCACTTCGTCCGTCTCGCCGAGCTCGAAATGGTAGAGCGCCAGGTGCCACCAATTGTGGACCTGCAGGAAGCTTTCCTTCGTCCAGTTTTCGGTATTGGCCCGCATCCAGGCGATGCCGTCGCGCTGGCGGCTCTGCATTTCCATCACATGAGCGACAGCGTGCTGGGCCCAGCCGTCGCGCGGCTCCAGCTCGACGGCGCGGCGGCCCTGGACCTCGGCGCGGGCATAGTCGGCGGTCTCCTCCAGCCCGAAAGCGTGCATGCCCAGGATCGCGTGATAGCCCGGCATCGACATATCCCAGCGTGGCAGGGCGCGCGCGATGCGATCGCGCAGCATGCGCGCGTTGCCGGTGAAGAAATCGATCTGATGGCCGGCCTGTAGCGCGAGCGCATCGAGAGGATGGTCGATCGTCAGGTCCTCGAGCAATTCACCGGCCTTGTGCCAGTGGCCGGCGGCAAGCTCGCCAAGGGCCGCGACGTGGCGCCTTTCGCGCTCGGTGGCGGGGAGGGCGGCGGCCGCGTCGAAACAGGCCCGCGTCACCGGTTGGGCGGCGCGTTCGGTGGAAAGTCCGTAGAGATATCCCTTCAGCACATGCGCCATGACGAAGCCCGGATCGAGTGCCAGGGCCTTGTCGAGCGACGCGACCGGATCGCCGATGAAGCATTGCAGGCCGCGCAGCGCCTCGTGATAGGATGCGAGGCTCCGTTCGCCGGCGCCGCTCACCGGAAGGTCGAGGATATCCCTGTGAGGCAAGTCTGCGGGCTCCGTGTCGGCTTCGAGCTCAGACTATCGGAATCCGCGCCATGGCTCCAACGGGAAAGTAGGAACGACGCGGAGGACATCCGACAGCGGGAGAACGATCGGGTGCTTCGTCGGCTCGGTGGCGCAAAGTCGGCTTTTCACGCTACTCTGCGCCAAGAGGAAATAGAGCAGATCAAGGAGCCCCGGTTATGGCATTGGATGGTGTGCGTGCGCTGGTTTTCGACGTGTTCGGCACCGTCGTCGACTGGCGGGGCGGCGTGGCCCGGGAAGCCGAGCCGTTCCTGGAGCGGCATGGTGCGGAAGAAATCAATCCCACGGCATTCGCCGATGCGTGGCGACGCCTCTATTCCCCCGCGATGGAGGAGATACGCAGCGGCCGCCGGCCTTTCACGCGGCTCGACGTGCTGCATCGGGAGAATCTCGAAGCGATACTGCCGGAGTTCGGGATCGACCCCGCCTCGGTGCCGGTTTCCGCGCTGGACGAACTGAATCTGGCCTGGCACAGACTGGATCCGTGGCCGGACGCGGTGGCCGGTCTCACGCGGCTGAAAGCCCGCCGCATCATCGCGCCGCTCTCGAACGGCAACATCATCCTCATGCTCGACATGGCGAAGCGCAGCGGCATTCCGTGGGATGCGATCCTCGGCGCCGAGGTCGCGCAAGCATACAAGCCGATGCCGGAAGCATATCTTCGCACGGCCGACGTCCTGGCGATGAGGCCGGAGGAAATCTGTCTCGTGGCCGCTCACAACGACGATCTTGCGGCAGCCCGGGCATGCGGATTGCGAACGGCCTTCGTCCCGCGTCCGACCGAGCACGGACCGGCGCAGACCACGGATTTGCACGCTGATGGGGATTGGGACGTGGTGGCCGGGGATTTCATCGAATTGGCCGAGCGGCTTCAGTCCTAGCCCGGCTCAAGAGGCTGACGCGGCGCTCTATTGCACCACGAAAAAATCCTCGATCGAGGCGGCGGCCTTGCGCAGGCGGGGAAGGAATTCGCGCTCCATCTCCTCGACGGAATGCCGCGCCGATTGGGTGGAAACGTTGATCGCGGCGACGAGCCTGCCCGAGCGGTCGCGGACCGGCACGGCGAGCGAGCGCAGGCCGATCTCCAGCTCCTCGTCGACCGCGCAATAGCCGGCGGCGCGCGCGCCGGCGATGATCTCGGCGAGCTTGCCGCGGTCGGTCACCGTCTTGACCGTGTTCGGCCTTATCCTCGCGCGGGCCAGGAACGTTTCGAGCTCTGGCTCGGGCAGGTCGGAGAGGAGGACCCGGCCCATGGCCGTGCAATAGGCCGGTAGATGCGCGCCGACGTGAAGTTCCAGGCTGACGATGCGCGGGCCCGCGACCCGCGCCACATAGACGACGTCCTCTCCGGAAAGGATGGTGGCCGAGCAGGATTCCTGCAATTCGGCTGCCGTGCGTCGCATGATTGGCTCGGCGAAACCCCAAAGCGACGTGCCCTGCAGCCATGTATGCGCCACCGAGAGCAGGCGCGGCGACAACGTGAACAGCCGCCCGGTCTGCGTCGCATAGCCGGTTGCCGCCAGCGTAAGCAGAAAGCGCCGTGCTCCGGCGCGGGTCAAGCCCGCCTTCTCGGCCGTTTCGGTGAGTGTCAGCCCCGCCGGATGGGCGGCGAGAATCTCCATTACACCGAGCCCGCGCTCCAGCGAGCCGACGAGGTCGCGGGGGGTCTCCTCAGCGCGCATGGACACGCCTCCAGAATCCGCGCTTCCGACCGGCAGGCCAGATTGACTTTTCGACGACGATCATGTGAAAGTATCGCATATAAAACAAATGTTCGCAATACGAACTTTTGATGTTTATGGCGGCGAGACGCGCTGTCGTGGTCGACGGCAGGATGGGTGAGGATCAGCAATGAACAAAATCAGTCCGAGCGTGGAGGATGCGGTTTCCGACATCCGGGACGGCATGGTGGTGATGATCGGCGGATTCGGCGGGGCGGGCGCGCCGATCGAGCTCATCCATGCGCTTGTCGAACGCTATAAGAAAACCGGATCTCCGGGCCGGCTTACCGTCGTGAACAACAATGCCGGCAATGGGGCGGTCGGCATCGCGGCGATGATCTATGCGGGGATGGTCGCCAAGATGGTCTGCTCCTTCCCGCGGTCCTCCGACCCGAAAGCCTTCACGGAGCGGTACCTGGCCGGAGAAATCGAGCTCGAGCTGGTGCCGCAGGGAACGCTTGCCGAGCGCATCCGCGCCGGCGGCGCGGGCATTCCCGCCTTCTATACGCCGACGAGCTTCGGCACTTTGGTCGCCGAAGGAAAGCCGGTCGCGGAGTTCGACGGCCGAAAATACGTTCAGGAGCGCTGGCTGAAGGCGGACGTGGCTCTGATCAAGGCCGAGCTCGCCGACAAGAAGGGCAATCTCACCTACCACAAGGCGGCGCGGAACTTCTCGCCGCTGATGGCGACCGCGGCGGCGGTCACGATCGTACAGGCAAGCCGGATCACGGAACCGGGCGAGATCGATCCCGAGCATGTCGTGACGCCCGGCATATTCGTGAACCGGATCGTGGAAGTCGTGGATCCCAAGCAGGAAGAAGCTCTGTTGCGCGAGGTGACCAAGTGATGACGGCCAAACTGACGAATGCGCAGATCGCATGGCGCGCGGCGCAGGACATTCCCGACGGCGCCTATGTGAACCTCGGCATCGGCTTCCCCGAGATGGTCGCCAAGTTCAAGCCCAAGGGCCGTCAGGTCATCTACCACACGGAGAACGGCATTCTCGACTTCGGCGAGGCGCCGCCCGCCGGCGAGGAGGACTGGGACCTCATCAACGCGGGCAAGAAGGCGGTGACCCTCAATCCGGGCGCTTCCTTCTTCCATCACGCCGACAGCTTCGCCATGGTGCGCGGCAGTCATCTGGACGTCGCCATCCTGGGAGCCTACGAGGTCGCCGAAAACGGAGATCTGGCGAACTGGAGCACGGGGCCGGGCTCGGTCCCGGCGGTGGGCGGCGCGATGGATCTCGTCCATGGCGCCAAGCGGGTCTGCGTCATCACCGACCACACCACGAAGGACGGGCGGCCCAAGCTTCTCAAAGAGTGTCGCCTGCCTTTGACCGGCGTCGGCTGCGTGACGACGGTCTATACCAGCCTCGCCGTGGTCGATATCGTGAATGCGCGCTTCGTTCTTCGGGAGAAGCTGGCGACCATCAGCCTTGACGAGTTGCAGGCCTTGACCGAAGCCACGCTGGTGGTCGAAGGCACCGTCAAAGATCTTGTCGTACCGGAGGTTTGAACATGGCCGAAGCTTATATCTGCGACTATATCCGCACGCCCATCGGCCGCTTCGGCGGCTCGCTCTCCTCTGTCCGTGCCGACGATCTGGGCGCGATACCGCTCAAGGCGCTGATGGAACGCAACGCCGGCATCGACTGGGCGGCGATCGACGACGTGGTCTATGGCTGCGCCAATCAGGCCGGCGAGGACAATCGCAACGTCGCGCGCATGGCGCTGCTGCTGGCCGGCCTGCCGAAGGAAGTGCCGGGCTCGACGGTCAACCGTCTCTGCGGGTCGGGCATGGATGCGCTCACCATCGCGGCGCGCGCCATCAAGGCGGGCGAGGCCGAGATCATGATCGCCGGCGGCGTCGAATCGATGAGCCGCGCGCCCTTCGTCATGCCGAAGGCGGACACCGCCTTCTCGCGCAATGCGGAGATCTACGACACCACGATCGGCTGGCGCTTCGTCAATCCGTTGATGAAGAAGCAGTACGGCGTCGATTCCATGCCCGAGACCGGCGAGAACGTCGCCGAGGACTTCAAGGTCTCGCGCGCCGATCAGGACGCGTTCGCGGTGCGCAGCCAGGAGAAGGCGGTCGCCGCGCAGGAGAATGGCCGGCTCGCCAAGGAAATCACGCCGGTGACGATCCCGCAGCGCAAGGGCGACGCGATCGTCGTCGGCAAGGACGAGCATCCGCGCGCCGGCACGACCGTCGAGACGCTGGCCAAGCTGCCGACCCCCTTCAAGAAGGAGGGCGGCACGGTGACGGCGGGCAACGCCTCGGGCGTCAATGATGGGGCCGCGGCGCTGATCGTCGCCTCCGAAGCGGCGGTGAAGAAGTATGGCCTCACGCCGATCGCCCGCATTCTCGGCGGCGCGGCCGCCGGCGTGCCGCCACGCATCATGGGCATCGGCCCGGCGCCGGCGACGCGGAAGCTTTGCGCCCGGCTCGGCCTCACGCCGTCCGATTTCGACGTCATCGAGCTCAATGAAGCCTTTGCCTCCCAAGGCATCGCCGTGCTCCGCGAACTCGGCATTTCCGAGGACGCGGAGCACGTCAACCCGAATGGCGGGGCGATCGCGCTCGGTCACCCGCTCGGCATGTCGGGGGCGCGCATTTCCGGCACCGCGGCGCTGGAACTGCGCGAGCGCGGCGCCAAGCTTGCGCTGGCGACGATGTGCATCGGCGTCGGCCAGGGCATAGCGGTGGCGTTGGAACGGGTCTAACCCGCCAGCCAATCCTCGGTCTCGAGACCGGGAACGAGACGAAAGGCGCGGTCGCTCGTCACGAGCACCGCGCCTTTAGTCATTGCGTGGGCGGCAATCAGCATGTCGAGTGGACCCAGCGATATCCCTGCGCGCTGAAGTGAGGCTCGGAGGTTTCCGTAGGTCTGGGCCGCCTCGGATGTCCAGGGAAGCGCATCGATTTGTGCGAACAGTAGCGCGGCTGTGCGGGCAAGCCGGGTTGCCTCCGGCTTCTTCGCCAATCCGAATTCGATTTCGCCGCGTGTTATTGCCGAGACGCAGATTTCCTCGATGCTGGCAGCACGAAAGCGCGCTCTGACCGCTTCATTCCGGTCCGAAGCGATTACACCGAAAGTGTTGGTGTCGAGCATGAAGCGATGCGGCATCAGAAGACGTCTTCGCGCTCATGGACGCCTTGGTCGCGGTCCTGCATGAAGTCCGCCGGGAGATCGAGTTCGTCGACAAGGCGAAAGAATTCGTCCCAGGACTTGCCTGGCTTCCTCTCCGACAGAACCACATCGCCCGTCCGCGGATCGCGGCGGATATCGACCTCCTTGCCCTCGAAGCGGAACTCGGCGGGCAGGCGAACCGCCTGGCTTCGGCCATTCATGAAAAGCTTGGCTGTGGTGGCCATCGGGTAGCCTCCGCTCGTTGGTATATACCAATGATATATATCGCCACCGCAGTCTTCTCAAGTGGTCGGCATGCCGGTTCCAGGAATGCAGCTTGCCCGGTCGTTACGGAGATGCGTAATGTATGTTCCGGACCACAATGGCAGGATGCGTCCATGGCGTCTCAAAGCGGTTCGAAGACGGTCATCTACGCCGCGCTGGCCGGCAATCTCATGATCGCGGTGACCAAGTTCGTGGCGGCGTTCCTCACCGGAAGCTCGTCGATGCTGTCGGAGGGCGTCCACTCGCTGGTCGATACCGGCAATGGCGGCCTGCTGCTTTACGGCATGAGACGCGCGGCGCGCCCCGCCGACAAGACCCATCCGTTCGGGCATGGCCGGGAGCTCTATTTCTGGAGCTTCATCGTCGCGCTCCTGGTCTTCGCGCTGGGCGCCGGCGTCTCCTTCTACGAAGGCGTGATCCACATTCTCGATCCGCATCCGGCGGAGAACCTGACCGTCAACTACGTGGTGCTCGGTCTCGCCGTGCTTTTCGAAGGATTTTCGTGGCGCGTGGCGCTCAAGGAGTTCCAGAGCGTCAAGGGCAAGATGGGCTATCTGGAAGCCGTGCACAAGAGCAAGGATCCGAGCGTCTTCACCGTTCTCTTCGAGGACACGGCAGCGTTGCTCGGCCTGTTCTTCGCCTTCGCCGGCATCACGGCGGCGCACTATTTCGACATGCCCGAGCTCGACGGCGCGGCGTCGATCGGCATCGGCTGCATTCTCGGCGCCACCGCGATCCTGCTCGCGCGTGAGAGCAAGAGCCTGCTAATGGGCGAGCCGGCCTCGCCGAAGGTCGAGGCCCGGGTGATCGAGGTCGCACGCGCCGACCCGGCGGTGGAGGCGGCCAATGGGGCGCTGACGGTCCATCTCGGGCCGACGCAGATCGTCGTCGGGCTGAGCATCGACTTCAAGGACGAGCTCACCGCGCATGAGATCGAAATCTGCGTGGAACGCATCGAGGCGGCGGTCAAGGAGCGGGTGCCGGAGGTCGTCGCTGTCTTCGTCAAGCCGCAGAAGAACGCGACCTGGATCAGCCGGCGCGAGGCGATCCTCGGCGATCCGCCGGCTTAGTTCAGCGGTATGTCGTTGTCCGATTTGGAATCCTGGTATTCCCCGGAAAGCGCTTCATAGCGCCTTGAGATCGCCTCGATCCGCCCTTGCAAGGCCATCCGGTCGCTTCCGGGAAGCTCGCGTACCATCTTCCGCAACGCGAAGCTCTTCCAATAGGCGTTCTCGGCATTGTAGCCGCCGGGATCGAGCGTGAAGACTTCCTTCAAAATCTTGAGATCATGCGGAATGGCGAAGCTGTCGCGCGAGTCCTCATGGCTGAAGAGATAATAGAAATTGTCGAAGCCGGTCCAGGTAATCGCCGAAAGGCAAAGCGAGCATGGCTCGTGCGTGGAAAGGAAGATGCAGTCCTTCGTGTCCGGCCGATCCGCCTTCGGCAGCTCGTAGAAGCGCTTCAGGGCGTGCATCTCGCCATGCCAGAGCGGATTCTCGATCTCGTTGTTGGTCTCGGCCATCACCACCGACAGATCGTCCTTGCGCAGGATAGCGGCGCCGAACAGCTTGTTGCCGCGGGCCACGCCTGCTGCCGTCTTCGGCGCGATGTCGTTCTCGATCACGTCGAACAGGCGCCGGATGAGCGGGATATCGGTCACGGCTCGAATCCTTCCGGAAGGCGGATTTCGTAAGGCTCGTCGAAGAAATGCTCCTCGAGATTGGAGCCGTCGCCGCCACGGTCGACGACCAGGAAATCCTGCGCGGCGCCGATCGGCGTCAGCACGCCGTGCCAGGTGTTGCGCGGATAGCTGACGCCCTGACCGGGCCGGGTGACGAAGGCATGCGGTTCGCCGGGGCCGTCCTCGGTGTCGTGGCAGACGACGACGAGGAAGGGAGCGGGCGACAGCGGCATGAAGGCCTGGCTGCCGAAGGGATGGCGCTCGACCATCGAGAGCTTCAAGGGAAACTCGTATGGCGTGCCCTTGAAGATGGAGACCAGGACGCGCGCATTCGGCCCTTCCGCCTCGACCTTCGCGAGATCGTGGTAGCGCTCGGTCCTGCCGTTGTTGATGGCGAAATGGTTCGGCCAGTCGGTGTCGAGCACGTCACCGAACTCGGCGAAGGCTTCGCGGGTGAGGGAGTGGGCGGTAATGATGCGGGTCATGATGCAACCGCTCGTCCTGGTCTGATTGGTTGGCTCCCCATGCTGGTGGGCAGCGAGAGCATTGGGATGATTCTACCGTCTCGAGGGGTTGGCTGTTCCCAGCTTCATATGCCGGTTCACGTCCTTATAGAGCAGGTATCTGAACTTGCCCGGACCGCCGGCATAGCAGGCCTGGGGGCAGAAGGCGCGCAGCCACATATAGTCGCCGGCCTCGACCTCCACCCAGTCCTGGTTGAGCCTATAGACCGCCTTGCCCTCCAGCACGTAGAGCCCGTGTTCCATGACATGGGTTTCGGCAAACGGGATCACCGCGCCCGGCTCGAAGGTGACGACCGTCACATGCATGTCGTGGCGCAGATCCTCGGGATCGACGAAGCGGGTCGTCGCCCATTTGCCTTCCGTGCCGGGCATTGGGGTTGGCGCGATCTCCGCCTCGTTGACGAAGATCGGCCGTGGCGCCTCGATGCCTTCGACCTTCTCGTAGGCTTTCCGGATCCAGTGGAAGCGGACGGGTTCGCGGCCCTCGTTGCGCACCGACCATTCGCTTGCCGGCGGGATGAAGGCATAGCCGCCCGGCACCATGCGGTGGCTTTCCCCGTCCAGAACGACAGTCAGCTCGCCCTCCACCACGAAGAGCACGCCTTCGGCGCCTTCGTCCGGCTCCGGCCGGTCGCTGCCGCCGCCGGGCGCGACTTCCATGATGTATTGCGAGAAGGTCTCGGCAAAGCCGGAGAGCGGCCGCGACAGGATCCAGGCCCTGGTCTTCTCCCAGAAGGGCAGGCAGCTCGTGACGATGTCGCTCATCACGCCCTTGGGGATGACGGCATAGGCCTCGGTGAAGACGGCGCGGTCGGTGAGCAATTGCGTCTGTGGCGGCAGGCCGCCATGCGGGGCGTAGTAGGTGCGGGCGTTCATCCCTGAGGTCCTTTGTTGTCCTGCCGTCAGGCGGGCAGAATGTCCTTGAGCCGCAGCAGCGCGATTCGCTCCACCTGGCGGCAGGCGGCGGCGAATTCCTCCTCGCGGCCGTTGGCGATGCGTGTTTCGAAGGCGGCGAGTATCTCGTCCTTCGTCTTCCCCTTGACCGCGATGATGAACGGGAAGCCGAATTTCTCGACATAGGCCGCATTGAGATTGGTGAAGGCCTCGCGCTCGGCATCCGTCAGCGCGTCGAGACCGGCGGACGCCTGCTCTCCGGTTGATTCCTTCGTCAGGCGCTTCGCCTGCGCGAGCTTGCCGGCAAGATCCGGATGCGCCTTGAGAACGCCGAGCCGTTCATCCCCGCTCGCCGAGCGGAAGATGCGGGCGAGCGCATTGTGCAACCCGCCGGCTGAATCATGCGCCGGACCCAGTTCCAGGCCATGCGCACGCTGGGCGATCCACGGCGAATGCTCGAAGACGCCGCCGAATTTCGCGATGAACTCCTCGCGGCCCATGCGGCTGGGGCGCAGCGGCGCGGGCCGGTAGGGGTGATGCTCGATCCAGTGGTTGGCGATGTCGATGCGGCGCGCCAGCCAGACGTCGTCATGACCTTTTACGTAATCGATGAAGCGCCGCAGGGCGGCGGCGCGGCCGGGCCGGCCGATCAGCCGGCAATGCAGGCCGATGCTCATCATGCCGCCGCGCCCGGTTTTGCCCTCGGCATGAAGCGTGTCGAAGGCATCCTTCAGATAGGCGAAGAACTGGTCGCCCGAGTTGAAGCCCTGCGCGGTGGCGAAGCGCATGTCGTTGGCGTCGAGCGTATAGGGAATGACGAGCTGCGGCGGGATCGCGTTGCCGTGCCCGTCATGGTCGAGCCAGTAAGGCAAGTCGTCGTCATAGGTGTCGGAAATCCAGGTGAAGCCGCCCTCGGCGGCGGCAATGCGTACGGACCAGCACGAGGTGCGGCCGAGATAGAGCCCGGTCGGGCGTTCGCCGACGACTTCGGCATGGAGGCGGACGGCTTCCAGGAGATCGGCGCGCTCGGCCTCCTCCTCGTGGTCGCGGTAGTCGATCCATCGCAGCCCGTGCGAGGCGATTTCCCAGCCGGCCTCCTGCATCGCCGCGACCTGATCCGGCGATCGGGCAAGCGCCGTCGCCACGCCGTAGACGGTGACTGGAACGTCCGCCTCGGTGAACATGCGGTGCAGCCGCCAGAAGCCGGCGCGCGTGCCGTATTCGTAGATGGATTCCATGTTCCAGTGGCGTTTGCCCGGCCAGGGAGCGGCGCCCACGACTTCGGAAAGGAAAGCTTCGGAGGCCGCGTCGCCGTGAAGGATGCAGTTTTCGCCGCCTTCCTCGTAATTGACCACGAACTGCACGGCGACGCGCGCGCCGCCCGGCCATTTCGGGTCGGGCGGATTCGCGCCGTAACCGCGCATGTCCCTCGGATATCGCTTCAGCTCGCTTGCCACGCCGGTCGGTCCTTTCCTCGGCAGCAATTGCCCTATTTATCTTCAGAATAATCGAAACGGAGTCCCGAACATTCCCCTTCAAAAATTTGAAAGTCTTTTTGCGGGGTTTCGGAACGCCCAGGACTTATGCAATGCAAATATTTGCCGCACAATCGCCGGCCGGTGAAGAAGGATAACAAGGGGAATATGCCGATGGCAGGAGGCGGGCGCCTGACCACCCACGTGCTGGACACCGCGGCCGGCAGGCCGGCGGCGGGGCTGACGATCGCGCTCTACCGCGTCAGCGGCAACTCGCATCGCAAGCTCAAGGATGTGGTCACCAATGCCGACGGGCGCTGCGATGCGCCGCTCCTGGAGGGCAAGGCCTTCCAGGCCGGCCAGTACGAGCTGGTGTTCTTCGCCGGCGACTACCTGCGTGCGAATGGCACGGCGCTCGCCGAGCCCGCCTTCCTCGATCAGATTCCCATCCGTTTCGGCATTTCGGAGGAGGGGCACTATCATGTCCCGTTGCTTCTCTCGCCCTACGGCTATTCGACCTACAGGGGCAGCTGAGGAGAACATGGCCCGCCGCGAGCTCCGCTTCCTCTTGAACGACGAGCAGGTCGCATTGTCCGATATCCGGCCGGACGAGACGCTGCTCGACTATCTGCGGCTCACCCGCTCGCTGCGCGGCACCAAGGAAGGCTGCGCGGAGGGCGATTGCGGCGCCTGCACGGTGCTCGTCGGCAGGCTGGTGGATGGCGAGCTCGTCTATGAGAGCGTGAACGCCTGCATTCGTTTCCTGGGCTCGCTCGACGCGTGCCATGTCGTCACGGTCGAGCATCTGAAGGGCAGCGACGACGCACTCCATCCGGTGCAGCAGGCGATGGTCGATTTCCACGGATCGCAATGCGGCTTCTGCACGCCCGGCTTCGTGATGTCGCTCTACGCATTGTGGATGCGTGCGCCCAACCCCAGCGACGAGGCGATCGAGAAAGCGCTGCAGGGCAATCTCTGCCGCTGCACCGGCTACGAGGCGATCATGCGCGCCGCGCGCGCGGTTTCCTCCTATGGCGATGCCGGCAAGGACGCTCTGGCCACGGAGCGCTCAGCCGTTGCGGCGCGCCTTGCCGAATTGCGCGATGGTGCCCGCGTCGAGATCGGCACCGGCAAGGACCGTCTGATCGTCCCCGCGACCATCGACGATTTCGCCGAGGTGCTGGAACGGGAGCCGGGGGCGACGATCGTCGCCGGTTCGACCGATGTGGGCCTGTGGGTCACCAAGTTCATGCGCGAAATCTCGCCCGCCGTTTTCATCGGCGGCATCGAGGAGCTCCGCTCGATGTCGGAGAAGGACGGCATCATCACCATCGGCGCGGGCGTCAGCTATTCCGAGGCCCACCGTCTGCTGCGGGCGAGGATACCGTCGCTCGGGCCGCTGATCGACCGCATCGGCGGCGAGCAGGTCCGCAACATGGGCACGATCGGCGGCAATATCGCCAACGGCTCGCCGATCGGCGACACTCCGCCGCCGCTGATCGTGCTCGGCGCCACGCTGACGCTGCGCAAGGGCGCGGCGCGCCGGACGATCGCGCTCGAGGACTTCTTCATCGATTACGGCAAACAGGATCGTGCCGCCGGCGAGTTCATCGAGGCCGTGCATGTGCCCGTTCCGGATGCCGGCACGCATTTTTCCGCCTACAAGGTCACCAAGCGCCGCGACGAGGACATAACGGCCGCGCTCGGGGCCTTCAGCGTCTCGGTTGGAGCGGACGGCAAGGTCGCCTTCGCGCGGATCGCCTATGGCGGCATGGCGGCGACGCCGAAGCGCGCGCGCGCGGTGGAGGCCGCGCTCGTCGGCAGGCCGTGGGAAATCGCGACGATCGAGGCGGCGATGGAGGCCTATCGCACCGACTTTACCCCGATCTCGGACATGCGCGCCTCGGCCGAATACCGGATGCTGGCGGCGAAGAACCTGCTCAAGCGGTTTTATCTGGATACGACCGGGACGACGACGCCGATCACGGTCAAGCGGTTCGAGGCGGTTTGATGAGAAATACGATCTCTGCGCCCCCTCCACCGCAATCGTCTTGCTCTCCCCGCTCCCGGGACGAGCGCAATCTTTGCGAGGTTGGGCCATGAACAAGCACGCCTCGACCGGCCTCGGCGCCGCGAGAATCTCCGGCGGAGTGGCGACCGACCAGAAGCATGATTCCGCGCGCAAGCACGTCACCGGCGGCGCGGTCTATATCGACGATATGCCGGAGCCCGCAGGCACGCTGCATGCCTGCCTCGGCCTTTCGACCGTGGCGCACGGCACAATCCGCTCGATCGACCTTTCGGCCGTGCGCGCCGCGTCCGGCGTCGTCGACGTCATCACCGGCGAGGACGTGCCGGGCGAAAACGACATATCGCCCTCCGGCAAGCATGACGAGCCCGTTCTGGCGACCGGCAAGGTCGAGTTCCACGGCCAGCCTATCTTTGCGGTCGTCGCCCGCACGCGCGAGGAGGCGCGGCGCGCCTGCCGGCTTGCCAGGATCGACTATGACGAACTGCCGGCGCTGCTCGATATCGACGGCCTCGACCCAGGCGGCGATCGGCTCGTCACCGCGCCCTTGACGCTTCAGCGTGGCGATGCGACCGCGGCAATCACGGCCGCGCCGCGGCACGTGGCTGGGCAGATGCGCGTCGGCGGACAGGACCATTTCTATCTCGAGGGCCATATCGCCATGGCGGTGCCGGGCGAGGACATGGATGTCACCGTCTTCTCCTCGACCCAGCATCCGAGCGAGGTCCAGCACATGGTGGCGCATGCGCTCGGCGTGCCGTCGCATGCGGTGACGATCGAGGTGCGGCGCATGGGCGGCGGCTTCGGCGGCAAGGAGACGCAGGCCAACCAGTTCGGCGCCGTAGCCGCCATCGCGGCGAAGCGGCTGGGACGCGCGGTCAAGATCAGGCCCGATCGCGACGACGACATGGTCGCGACCGGCAAGCGCCACGATTTCCTGATCGACTACGAGGTGGGCTTCGACGACGAAGGCAACATTCTCGGCGTCGACTTCACCTATGGCGCGCGCTGCGGCTTTTCCTCGGACCTTTCCGGTCCGGTGACCGATCGGGCTCTGTTCCATTGCGACAATGCTTATTTCTATCCGGCGGTGAAGGCGCGCTCTGCGCCTTATTACACCAACACGGTCTCCAACACTGCCTTCCGCGGGTTCGGCGGACCGCAGGGCATGATGGGCGCGGAGCGCATCGTCGACGAGGTGGCCTTCGCGCTCGGCAAGGATCCGCTGGAAATCCGCAAGCGCAATTTCTACGGCAGGAACGGCGATGAGGGACGCGACGTCACGCCCTATCACCAGACGGTCGAGGACAACGTCGTTCATCGCATCGTCGAGGAACTGGAGGCGAGCGCCGACTACAAGCGCCGCCGCCGCGAGATCGAGGCCTTCAACGCCAACAGCGGGATCGTCAAGCGCGGCATCGCGCTGACGCCGGTGAAGTTCGGCATCTCCTTCACCGCCACTCATTTCAACCAGGCCGGCGCGCTGGTTCATGTCTACACCGACGGCTCGGTGCATTTGAACCATGGCGGTACCGAGATGGGGCAGGGGCTCTACGTCAAGGTCGCGCAGGTGGTGGCCGAGGAGTTCCAGATCGATCTCGACCGGGTGAAGATCACCGCGACCACCACCGGCAAGGTGCCGAACACCTCCGCGACGGCGGCCTCCTCAGGCTCCGACCTCAACGGCATGGCTGCACGGAACGCCGCGCGGCAGATCAAGGACCGGCTGTGCGACTTCGCCGCGAGGAAATACGGCCTGCCCAAGGACCAGATAAAGTTCCTGCCCAACCGGGTGCGCGTCGGCAATCAGGAAATTCCCTTCGCCGAACTGATCCGCGAGGCCTATATGGCGCGCGTCCAGCTTTCGGCGGCGGGTTTCTACAAGACGCCGAAAATCCATTGGGACCGCGACAGGGGCGCGGGTCGCCCCTTTTACTATTTCGCGTATGGCGCGTCTTGCTCGGAGGTGTCGATCGACACGCTGACCGGCGAATATATGGTGGAGCGTAGCGACATACTCCACGAGACCGGACGCTCGCTCAACCGCGCGATCGATCTCGGCCAGATCGAGGGCGGCTTCGTGCAAGGCATGGGCTGGCTGACGACGGAAGAGCTCGTCTGGGACGAGAAGGGCAGGCTGCGCACGCACGCGCCTTCCACCTACAAGATCCCGCTCGCCTCCGACCGGCCGAAAATCTTCAACGTCGCGCTCGCCGACTGGGCGGAGGCGCACGAGCCGACGATCCATCGCTCCAAGGCGGTCGGCGAGCCGCCCTTCATGCTGGCGATGTCGGTGTTCCACGCGCTGTCCGATGCGGTGGCGAGCGTGGCCGACCACCGGATCTGCCCGCGCCTCGACGCGCCCGCGACGCCGGAGCGGGTGCTGATGGCGGTGGAGAGATTGCGTGGAGAGACTGGAAAGTAGGCGCGGCTCGTTGATGAGGCTATGCTTGCGGCCATGACGTCGTCCCACCTTTCCGCCTTCTTCGCCGTCTCGCCGGCCGCCGCGCTGGTCGAGGTGGCGGAAGCGAGAGGCTCGACGCCGCGCGAGAAGGGCGCCTGGATGCTGGTGTCGCCAGACGCGATCCTCGGAACGATCGGCGGCGGCCAGCTCGAATTCATGGCGATCGACAAGGCGCGGGAGCTGCTGGCGGACGCAGCAGCTTCCGCACGGGCGGGCATGGCCAGTCTCTCCATTCCGCTCGGCCCGGAGATCGGCCAATGCTGCGGCGGGCGGGTCGAACTCGCGATCTCGCCGGTGGACAAGGCGAAACGCGCGGAACTTCTAGAAAGGGAGAGCCGTGAAAGCGCGGGCCGTCCGCATGTCTATCTCTTCGGCGGCGGCCATGTGGGTCACGCGCTTGCGGCCGCCCTCGCATTGCTGCCGGTAAAGACGATGGTGGTGGAGACGCGCGCGGCCGCGCTGGAGGGCGTTCCGGCTACGGTCGAGACATCGCTGACGCCGGTTCCGGAGGAGGCGGTGCGCGCAGCGCCGCCCGGCTCGGCCTTCATCGTGCTCACCCACGATCACGCGCTCGACTTCCTCATCGTGGCCGAGGCGTTGAAGCGGGACGATGCGGCCTATGTCGGCATGATCGGCTCCAAGACCAAGAAGGCGACGTTCCGGAGCTGGTATCTAAAGGAGGCCGGCGGCAGCGAGGAGAGGTTCATGCGCCTCGTCTCGCCCATCGGCGGCGCCGGGGTCGACGACAAGCGGCCCGCGGTGATCGCCGCGCTAGCCGCGGCCGAGGTGATCCAGGCTTTTTCGCGCGTTCGCGCAGTAAATCCACGGTAGTGGTAAAAACGACGATAGCCGTGTGCTTTCGGAACTTTGAAGCTCGCAAATAGTTGGATTGGGGAATTCTCGAAGGAGGTTTTTCCAATGCACGGGATTATTTACCTCATCGGCCTCGTGGTCGTCATCATGGCCATCCTGTCCCTGCTCGGTCTTCGCTAGCAGGCAACGCACGGTGGTCCTTTTCACGCGCCTGGGAGGCAGGAATGACGAACATCCAACCCGCGAATGACGTGGACGCCGTCGTCGTCGGCGACGACGACAGATCCTATATCGACTGGCCGGCGATATTCGCGGGCACCGTGCTCGCGACGGCCATTTCATTCCTGCTCCTTACGTTCGGCTCGGCCATAGGCCTCTCCATGAGCTCCGCGGAAGCAGGGGAGGGCATGTCGCTCTTCTGGATGGCGATCGTGGCCGCCCTCTGGCTCCTGTGGGTGCAGATCTCGAGCTTCCTGGCGGGCGGCTATGTGGCGGGGCGGATGCGCCGCAGGCATGGCGACGCGACGGAATATGAATCCGACGTCCGCGACGGGGTGAACGGCCTCGTGGTATGGGGTCTCGGGTTGCTCGTCAGCGCCTTCATCGCTTTCTGGGGCATCGGCGGCACCGTTTCCACCGCGACATCGGCCATCGGCGCGGCAGGGTCCGTCGTGACCCAAACGGCCGACCGGTTCGGAGTGGACACGCTGCTCGTCGACCGCGCGCTGCGCGGCGGCCCCAATGCCCAGCCGATCGACGAGGGAACGCGCGAGGAGGTCGCCAGAATGCTCGCGACCACGCTGGGCGACGGCGAGTTCGATGCCGGGGACCGCAGCTATCTCGTGTCGGTGGTTGCCACCCGGGCGGGCATAGAGCCCGCCGAGGCGGAGCAGCGCATCGACCAGATCGTCGAGCAGGCGCGCGACACGGCCGAGACGGCACGTCGCGTGGCGATGATCACGGCTTTCATGGTCGCCGCCTCGCTCGCCGTCAGCGCCGCCGCCGCTTATTACGGAGCGACGCTCGGTGGCAACCATCGCGACAAGCAGATGGTCGTCGAAGGCTGGTACAAGCCTTGGTAGAGGGGCCCTGGCAAAGGGCCGTCGGCGGGCGCGAGGAGGCTCAGCGCCCCGCCAGCAGGTCCCGGATCATGCGCTGGCAGCGCTCGGCCATGAAGTCGAGCAGAAGCCGGACCTTCGGATCCTGGAAGTTCTTGTGCGGATAGACCGCGGCGAGTTGGACCGGCAGCGGCGGCGTCTGCGGCAGGATGATCTTCAGCCGCCGGTCGCGGATGAAAGGTTCGACATCGAAGCGCGGCTTGTTGACGATGCCGCGTCCGGCGAGTGCCCAGCCGGTGAGGACGTCGCCGTCGTCGGAATCGAAGGGGCCGTGCACCTCGAATTTCTGCGGACCGTTCTCGGTCGTCAGCGTCCAGAAGAATTCGCGGGCGCCAGGAAAGCGCAGGAGCAGGCAATCGTGCTTCCGGTCGACCAGGTCCTGCGGCTTTTCAGGCTCGCCGCGTGCCGCCAGATAGCTCGGCGCAGCGACGAGGACGCGCTCGCAATCCAAGATGCCGCGCATGCGCAGGCTCGAATCCTCCAGGAGGCCGAGCCGGAAGGCGACGTCGATGCCTTCCTTCATGATGTCGACATTATGGTCGGAGAGGCGCAGCCGCACCTCGATGTCGGGATATCTGTCGCGGAATTCGGGAATGCCCGAGGCGATCAGGCGGCGGCCGAGGCCGAGCGGGGCGGTCACCCGGATCGTGCCGCGCGGCTGGCCTGAAAGCGCGCTGACGGCGGCTTCGGCCTCCTCGACCGCCTCGAGCACGCGTTTCGCGCCTTGATAGAAGGCGCGGCCGTGCTCGGTCGGCATCAACTGGCGCGTGGTGCGGTTGAAAAGGCGCACGCCGAGATGCTTCTCCAGCTCCTTGATGCGGTTGGAAGCCACAGCTGGCGAAATCCGCATGTCGCGTCCGGCGGAGGAAAGATTGCCCAGTTCGACCACGCGGACGAAGACGGCGATATTGTCGAGATAGGCCATGTTTCTCCGGCGGGCGGTTGGCTGGCAGGACCCGCATTATTTTCCAGAATTTTTTGAAAGTCATCGCGCATCTCACCTCTTTCGGTTTGAACTGGAGCCCGTAAAGTCGGAGCGTCGAGGGGTGAGGGACCGAGCATGTACGATTTCGCGGTTTTCTGGGACTGGCTGAGCTTCGCGGCGCGCTGGCTGCACGTCATCACCGCCATCGCCTGGATCGGCTCGTCCTTCTATTTCATCGCGCTCGATCTCGGCCTGCGCCAGCGTTCCGGCATGCCGGAAGGCGCCCATGGCGAGGAATGGCAGGTCCATGGCGGCGGCTTCTACCATATCCAGAAATATCTGGTGGCGCCGGCGCAGATGCCGGAGCACCTGACCTGGTTCAAATGGGAATCCTACGCCACCTGGCTGTCGGGCTTCGCGCTTCTCGCGATCGTCTACTATGCGGGCGCCGACCTCTACCTCATCGACCGCAACGTGCTCGACGTGTCGGCGCCGGTCGCCATCCTCATCTCGCTCGCCTCCATCGGGCTCGGCTGGGTGATCTACGACCTTCTGTGCAAGTCGCCGCTGGGCAGGAGCGACACCGGCCTGATGCTGGTGCTCTACGCGGTGCTGGTCTTCATGAGCTGGGGCTACACGCAGCTTTTCACCGGGCGGGCGGCGTTCCTGCATCTCGGCGCGTTTACCGCGACGATCATGTCGGCCAACGTCTTCCTGATCATCATCCCCAACCAGAAGATCGTCGTCGCGGATCTGATCGCCGGCCGCAAGCCCGACGCGAAATACGGCAAGATCGCCAAGCAGCGCTCGCTGCACAACAATTATCTCACCCTTCCGGTCATCTTCCTGATGCTGTCGAACCACTATCCGCTGGCATTCGGCACGCAGTTCAACTGGGTCATCGCCTCGCTGATCTTCATCATCGGCGTGCTCATCCGGCATTATTTCAACACGGTGTACGCGCGGAAAGGCAATCCGCACTGGACGTGGCTGGCCGCGACGCTGCTGTTCATCGTCATCATGTGGCTGTCGACCGTGCCCAGGGCGCTGACGGGGGAGGACAAGGTTTCCGCGGTCGGAGAGACCTTCATGGCGTCGACGCATTTTCCCGCCGTCCGCGACACGGTGATGGGCCGCTGCTCGATGTGCCACGCGGCCGAGCCCGGCTGGGACGGCATCCATTTCGCGCCGAAGGGCGTGAGGCTCGACACCGATGAAGCCATCGCCGACCATGCGCGCGAAATCTACCTGCAGGCCGGACGCAGTCACGCCATGCCGCCCGGCAACGTTTCGTCCATGACCGCGGCCGAACGCGCGCTGCTGGTGACGTGGTTCGAGGAGGCGAGGAAGTGATTTTTTCACTCATTGCGAACACGTACACGCCGCAAGCGCGTCCGGGAGCCTTTCACGCCGGCGGAGACTTTACATGACCACTTTTCTCCTGCGCGGGCGTGTCCTTTCCTTCCTCACCGAGCCCGAGAGCCCCGAGGATCGCGCCTCGTACCGCTACGAGGAGGACGGCGGCGTGCTGATCGTGGACGGCAGGATCGCCGACATCGGCGATTTCAGCCTCGTGTCCGGCCGAGCCGGCAAGGAGGTGCGGGTCGTGGATCACCGGCCGCATCTGATCATGCCCGGTTTCATCGACGCGCATGTGCACATGCCGCAGATGCAGATCATCGCTTCCTACGGCGCGGAGCTGCTCGACTGGCTCAACACCTACACCTTTCCCGAGGAAAGCAAGTTCCGCGACACACAGCACGGGCGGCGCATCGCGCGGCTCTTCCTCGACGAGACGGTGCGACACGGCACCACCACCGTCGCGGCCTATTGCTCGGTGCACAAGGAGAGCGTCGAGGCGTTCTTCTCGGAGGCGCATGAGCGGAACATAATGACCATCGCCGGCAAGGTGATGATGGACCGCAACGCGCCGCAGGCGGTGCTCGACACGCCGCAGACTGGCTATGACGACAGCAAGGCGCTGATCGCCGAATGGCACGGCAAGGGTCGGCAGCTCTACGCGATCACGCCGCGCTTCGCGATCACCTCGTCGCCGGAGCAGCTCGAGATGGCCGGCGCGCTCTGCCGCGAGCATCCCGACCTCCACATGCAGACGCATCTTTCGGAAAACCATGCCGAGATCGCCTTCACCCGGGAGCTCTATCCCTGGTCGAAGGATTACACAGACGTCTACGAGCATTACGGCCTGCTCGGGCCGAAGGCGCTCTTCGGCCATTGCGTTCACCTGTCGGAGCGCGAGGCGGACGCGCTGTCGGATTCGGGCTCGGTCGCGGTCTTCTGCCCGACCTCGAACCTTTTCCTCGGATCGGGCCTCTTCGACTATCAGCGCTACCGCAAGCGCAGGAAACCTCTGCGGATAGCGGCGGCCACCGATGTCGGCGGCGGCACCAACTATTCCATGCTGCGCACCATGGACGAGGGCTACAAGGTGATCGCGCTCAACGGCGAGAAGCTCAATCCGCTCGCCTCGTTCTGGCAGATCACGCTCGGCAACGCCAAGGCGCTGTCGATCGAGGACAAGGTCGGCACGCTCGACACGGGAACCGATGCGGACCTCGTCGTGCTCGATTCCAGGGCGACGCCCAACATGGCGTTGCGGATGGAAACGGTCGAGACGTTGACGGAGGAGCTTTTCCTGTTGCAAACCCTTGGCGACGATCGCGCCGTGCGCGAGGTCTACGTCGCCGGCAGGGCGGCGAAGAGCGCGATCGACACCGCTCCCCCGGCCTGACCGGCGGCGCGGTCTTGAATGAGGCAGTCGCGCAAAGGGAGGATGAACGGGTGGTAGAGGACGATCTGAAAAGGCTGATCGAGCAGGAAAAGAAGCTCGTCTTTCCCGCCTTCGACGAGGAAGAGGCGTTCAAGCTGGGAACGCATTTGCGCGATATGGCGCTGGATCGGAAGCTGCCGATCGTCATCGACATCCGCCTCTGGGACAGGCCGCTCTTCTTCGCGGCATTGCCGGGATCGGCCGGTGCCAATGCCGAATGGGCGCGTCGCAAGATCAATTCCGTCATGCTCTATCACAAGTGCAGCTACCGGATGTTCCTCGAGCAGGGCGCGAAGGAACGTATCTTCCCGGCCGACTATGGCCACGTTGCTCAGGATTTTGCCATCGCGGGCGGCGCGTTCCCGATCAGGGTCCAGGGCGTCGGCGCGATCGGCGCGCTCGCCGTTTCCGGCCTGCCGCAGCGCGAGGATCACAATCTCGTCGTCGCCGCGCTGGCGTCGCATCTCGGGGCCGACGCCGAAGGCATCGCGCTTTCGCCGCCCGCGGACCGGTGAGACGGAGAGGGCCGTTGGAGCCGAAGGCGTTTTTCGTATCGCTTTTCGAGGCTGCCGTCGCCGCGGCCGATCCCGAGAAAACCATCCGCCGTTTCCTGCCGAAAAGGCCGAAGGGACGGACCATCGTCATCGGTGCCGGCAAGGGCTCGGCGCAGATGGCGCGCGCCTTGGAACAGGCCTGGGAGGGTCCCCTGGAAGGGGTGGTCGTCACCCGCTACGGCTACGGCACGCCTTGCGAGCGCATCGAAATAATCGAGGCGGCGCATCCCGTTCCGGACGAGGCGGGTCTTTCGGCCTCGCGCCGGCTGTTCGACGCCGTGAAAGGCCTCACCGCCGACGACCTCGTCGTCGCGCTGATCTCCGGAGGCGGATCGGCCCTCCTGCCGGCGCCGCCCGAGGGCATGGCGCTCGCGGACGAAATCGCCGTCAACGAGGCGCTGCTTGCTTCCGGCGCGCCGATCTCGGCGATGAACACGATCCGCAAGCACCTTTCCACCATCAAGGGCGGGCGGCTCGCGCTGGCGGCGCATCCGGCGAAGGTCGTGTCGCTCGTCGTTTCAGACATTCCGGGCGACAATCCGGCCTATGTCGCCTCCGGGCCGACCGTGCCGGACGCGGGAAGCCGCACGGATGCGCTGGAGATCGTGCGCAATTACGGCTTGCGGCTTCCCGAAGCAGCCCTGCGCCATCTGGAGACCGAGGAGGCGGCCGCGCCGTTGCCCGGCGACCCGCGTTTCGCCGGCAACGAAGTCCACGTCATCGCCTCGGCGGCGGTCTCGCTGGAGGCAGCGGCGGCGGAGGCGAAACGCCAGGGCATCGCGGCGGTGATCCTGTCGGACGCGATCGAAGGCGAGGCGCGCGAGGTGGCGGGCGTGCACGCGGCGATCGCGCGTGAGGTCGCGATGCGCGATCGGCCCTTCGCGAAGCCTGTGCTGCTGCTTTCCGGCGGCGAGACCACGGTCACGATCAGGGGAAAGGGCGGCAGGGGCGGACGCAATTCCGAATTCCTGCTCGCCTTCGCCAATGCGATCGAGGGCGTGGAAGGCATCCACGGCTTCGCCGCCGACACGGACGGCATAGACGGCTCGCAGGACAATGCCGGGGCTTTCGCCGACTTTGCCACTGCCGCACGCATGCGCGCGGCGGGGATCGACCCCAAGGCCGCGCTCGCGCGCAACGATGCCTGGACCGCCTTCGACGCCATCGGCGACCTTTTCGTGCCGGGCCCGACGGGCACCAACGTCAACGACCTCAGGGCAATCCTCGTGCGCTGAGAGAGGTGGCCTCAGGCCATCAGCTTTTTCACGGCTTTCATGTCGTCGAGGAAGCGCTCGCGCTCGGCTTCCTTGTCGGCGCTGTCGCGGATACGCAGGATGAAGGAGGGATGGATGGTAACGAAGACGCGCACGCCGTCCTCCCGCTCGAAGGTCCTGCCGCGCATCTTCGTCACCGGCACGGCCTTGCCGAGAAGCGACTGGGCGGCGGTCGCCCCGAGCGCAACCACGATGTCCGGTCCGATGAGGTCCAGTTCCTGGCCCATCCACCACCGGCATGCTTGTATTTCGCCGGCGTTCGGCTTGGAATGGATGCGGCGCTTGCCGCGTGGCTCGAACTTGAAGTGCTTGACCGCGTTGGTGACGTAGACCTTGTCGCGCTCGATGCCCGCCGTTTCCAATATCTGATCGAACACGCGCCCGGCGGGACCCACGAAGGGCTTGCCGGCAAGGTCTTCCTGATCCCCCGGCTGCTCGCCGACGAAGACGGCACCGGCGTCCCGCGGGCCTTCTCCGAATACGGTCCGGGTGGCGTCGCGCCAGAGGGGACAGCGCCGGCAGACTTCCGCCTGCGCGCGCAGTTCGTCGAGCGAGGCAGCCTGCGGCGGCCCGACCTCGCCCTCCGGCTTCGGCCAATGCCGTTCCGGGATCTCGCCGCGGGCGTGGGGATGCGGTGAGGGCATCTTGCCGATCGTCTCCTTTGCCGTTGCGTCGGCGCTGGGTCAGATCAGGAATGGCGAAGGCGGCGGGAAGGTTCCGCCGCCGCCCATCACACTTCGTGGAGATAGAGCTGGTAGTCGAGCTCGCCGATGGTGCGGGCGACACGGAGATATTCCGCCCGCTTGATGGCGCAGAAGGTACGGTGCATGTCCTCGCCGAGCGCTGCCTTCAGGAAGGCGGAGCCTTCCGCCGCATCGATCGCGGCAAGCCAATGGCCGGGCATCGCTCGCTCGCTCGTGGCAACCGCCTCGTACCCGTTGCCGGTGGTCTCCGGGCCGGGATCGAGTTCCTCGTCCAGCCCCTTCGAAATTCCCGCAAGCACGGTCGCCGCGACCAGATAGGGATTGGCGTCGACGCCCGAGGGGCGATGCTCGATACGTCTGCTCCTGACGTCGCCGGCGGGCACCCGCAGCGCCACCGAGCGGTTGTTGACGCCCCAGGTCGGCGCCACGGGCGCATAGGATTGCGAGACGAAGCGCCGCCAGGAATTCGCATGCGGTGCGAAGACCAGCATCGATTCAGCCATCGTCTCGGCAAGCCCGCCGAGCGCATGGAGGAGGGCAGGGTTCCATGCTCCTTCCTTCTCCTCCGAGAAGACGTTCCCGCCCTTGCCGTCCTGCAGCGAGACGTGGAGATGCATGCCGGAGCCCGCATAGCGCTCTATGGGCTTGGCCATGAAGCAGGCGGCGACGCCGTGGCGGCGGGCCTGGGCGCGCACCAGCCGCTTGAGCATGACGAGGTCGTCGGCGGCCCGAAGCACGTCCTTGCGGTAGTGGAGGGTCAATTCGTACTGGCCGGGCGCGTATTCCGAGATCACCGTTTCGGCCGGAATGCCTTGCGCTTTCGCCGCCGCGTAGATGTCGGAGAACAGCGGCTCCATGCCGTGAAGATGGTCGACCGAGTAGACCTCGGTCTTGCCGCTCGCGCGCCCGTCGAGCACCGCGCGGGCAGGCTGCACGCGGCCTTCCGCGTCGCGCTCGTTGGCGAGCAGGAAGAACTCCAGTTCGAACGCGCCCGCCGGATTGAGGCCCTTGGCGTTCATCGCCTCGACCTGACGCCTTAGGGCATGCCGGGGATCGCTCGTCATCGGCGCGCCGTCGAGATGATGCATCGACATCAGCACCTGCCCGCGGGGCGGATTGGTGCCGTGAAGCGGCTTCAGCGTGCCCGGGATCGGCCAGGCACGAAGGTCGCCGTCGCCGGAATCCCAGATCAGGCCGGTCTCGTGAACATCCTCGCCGGTTATGTCGAGGCCGAGGATCGAGATCGGCAGATGCCGGCCGCTCTCGTAGAGGCTCTTCAGTTCGTGGCGGCGGATGATCTTGCCGCGGCCGACGCCGTTCGCATCGGTCAGAACGATGTCGAACGCCTCGATTTCCGGATGGGCGGCGAGAAAGGCGTCGGCTTCGTCCGGAGTGGACCCGGAGGGGCAAAAGCTCATTTCGCACCCCCTTCTGGCCTGCCGGCCAAGTCCCCTGCAATCTCATCGAACGCCGACGTCAGCCGGTCGACCTGCTTCTTCCTTGTGGCGGGAGAAACCAGCATCATGTTGTGGAACGGCGCGATCAGGCAGCCGCGATTGACGAGCGCGACGTGGATCGCCGCTTCGAGCGCCGGCGCATGGGCCGCTTCGGCCTCCGCGCCGTTGGCCAACGGTCCGGGCGCACAGATGAATTCGACGCGCGCGCCCACCCGCGCGACGTGCCAAGGCAGGCCGTGGCGGTCGATCGCCCGTGAGAGGCCTTTCTCCAACCGCGCCGCCAGCCTTTCCATATGCGCGTAATTTTCCGGCGTCATCACCTTCTCCAGCGTTGCGCGCATGGCGGCGAACTGGAGCGGATTGGCCGAAAGCGTGGTGCCCATGCCGGAATAGCCGGGTTCCTTCCGCTGTTCGTAGGCGGCATAGCGCGCGGCCACTTCCTCACTCATGCCCCAGACGCTGGCCGGAACGCCGCCGGCGACCGGTTTGCCGAGCACGAAGAGGTCGGGTTCGAGGCCGTGGGCGCGCGTGTAGCCGCCAGGGCCGGTGGAGATGGTGTGCGTCTCGTCGATCAGCAGCAGCGTGCCGTGGCGGCGGGTCGCCTCGCGCAGCGCGGCATGAAAGCCGGGAACGGGCAGGACCATGCAGGAATTGGTCAGCACCGGCTCGGCGATGACGCAGGCGACGTCACCTTCCGCAAGCGCCGCCTCGAGCGCCTCGATGTCGTTGAACTCGACGATGCGCGTGGCTTGCGTGAGGTCGCGGAACTCGCCGGCCAGTCCCGGCCGGTTGGCCGGTCGCCCATTGGCGATGCGTACCATCGTTTCGTCGACCGAGCCGTGATAGCAGCCGTTGAAGACGAGTATCTTCGGCCGCCCGGTGACCGCGCGCGCGACGCGCAGCGCGAAGCGGTTCGCGTCGGTCGCGGTGGTGGCGATCTGCCAGCGGGCGAGGCCGAATTTTTCCGCCAACAGCCGCCCGAGATGGAGCGCGTCCTCGCTCGGCAGCATGTAGGTCAGGCCGCGCCTTGCCTGACGGCGGATGGCGCTCGCTACCGGAGCCGGGGAATGACCGAACATCGAGCCGGTGTCGCCCAGGCAGAAATCATCGAGCTCGTGGCCGTCCATGTCGGTGATCGTGGCCCCGGAAGCCTTTTCGACCACGAAGGGGAAGGGCATCGGCCAGTCGCGCATCCAGTGCATCGGCACGCCGGCAAGATAGGCTTCAGCCCCCTCGGCCATCGCCTTTTTCGATTTCGGGCGTGCCTTGCGAAAAAGCTTCGCCTCGGCGGTGCGCAGAGCTTCTATGCGCGCAAGGCTGATGCCGCCTTGCGAGGCGGCCGTGTTCGCGGGTGCGTGCAATTATTTCCTGTCCTTCTTCGTGGAGCAGGATTTGTAGCGTTGCGGCCGCGTACAGGCAATGGAGGCGGGAAGGACGGCTGTCGCGCCTGCTCAGCCGGCGATGTCGATGACACCGCAATCACCGGCTTCGGTGCCGAAGGCCAGCCGCGCGCCCTTGCCGTCCCATGCCATGGAGGTCACGGCGCTCTTGCCCGGGCGTCGAAGCAGCACTTCCTTGGCGTCGGCGACGCGGGCGGCGAGCACCATGCCGTCGGCGTAGCCGACCGCCAGGATCTCGTCGGTGGTGTGGAACGCCACCGAGGTCACCATCGCGTCGCCGCGGGTGCCGAGCTCCTGCGGCGCCTTGCCGATCGGTCCGTCCTTGGTGAGAAAGGGCCAGACGATCGCCGCCGGCGCGCCGGAGCTTGCCAGCCAGCGACCCTTGGCGCTCCACGACATGCTCTTCACCTTGGCGGGGTAGCCGGACATGCGCATGTGCTTGCCGTCGGCGAGCTTCCAGCCGTGCAGGGCGTTTTCCTGCATGGCGGTGACCAGGAAATTGCCGTCGGGCGAGAAGGTGATGCCCATATGCGCACCGGCCCATTCGAGCTCGGCGGGCTTGCCCTCGGCTGCGGGGAAATGCAGCGTCGCGCCATTGTAACGCGCGACGCCGATGCGCATTCCCTTAGGCGCGAAAGCGACGCCTTCCACGCTGCGCGGGTGCTGGAATTCCTTCATCGTGCCGTCGGGAAGGCGCACATAGGCGGTCCTGCCGCTGCCGAAGGCGACCGCGCCGCGTGGGCCGGCGGCGACGCAGGAAACCCATTTGCGGCCGATCTCGGCGAGCGTCTCGACATTTCCAGAGGAAGAGACGGCAACGATCTTGCCGTCCTCGCCGCCGGTGATCAGCGCCGCGCCATCCAGGGCCGGGGCGGCGGCAAGCAGCCCGTCATGCGCCTCCACCGATTTGTGGCCGTTGTCGAGGCGGTGAACGGTGCCGTCAGCGAGAGCGAAATGAGGAATGTCGTTCAGCCAGGCGACGGCGACGCAATGGCCATCGAGATCAAGCGGGGCAACGGTGGGCATGGTCAGGTTCTTTGCTGCAAGCGATTACTGTTTGAACCTGCGATGCTTCGCCGACGCAGGCTCCAGCCGTGACCGGGACAGCGCGGACAGGTGATCGCAAATCTTCTCGGCGGCTTGATCGGCGGAAAGCCGCGTCACGTCAAGCTTCAACAGTTCCGGTACGTCCGGCTCCTGGATACGGTCGGACTTCATGAACTCGGAAAGCAGGGCGGGATCGCCGAGCTTGCGGCCGACGCGCCGCGGGCTGCCGAGGCGACGGGCGTTTTCCTCGAAGCTCGCCTCCATCACCACCGGCACCAGAGGAACGTTTCGTCTCGCCGCGAGGTCAACGACATGGTCCCACGCCTGCCGTTCACGTCGCGAGCCTGCGCACAGCGCATTGGTCATGACGAACGTCTCGAGCCTGGGGCGGTCCGCGAGCGTATCGTAAGCCGCCTTGCAGACCGCCTCATACAGAGGCCATCTGGCCGCATCCTCGATCCCCGCGCATGCGATTGCCACATCGTGGAGCAGGTGATTGTGGATGAAGCGTGCGCCGAGCTTTTCCGCCAGAATGCGGCCGACGGTCTGTTTTCCGACCCCCGGCCAGCCATTCAGGTGAACGATCAGGCCGCCTGACATGCCTCGAAGGTGCGCTTGAGGCGCTCCGTGTCGAGGTCGCGGCCGATGAAGACCAGCCGGCTCTCATGCGCCTCGCCATCCTTCCAGGCGCGCTGGTGGTCGCCTTCGAGGATCATGTGCACGCCCTGCACCACATATCGGTCGGGATCGTCCTTGAGCGCGATGATGCCCTTGAGCCGAAGGATGTTCGGTCCGTCCATCTGGGTCGTCTTCTCCAGCCAGGGGAAGAACTTCTTCGGGTCCATCTCACCGCCGCGCAGCGATATCGACTGCACGCTCACATCGTGGATCGGCGAGGCCTCGCCATGATGATGGTGGTCGTGATCGTGGTGATGATGGTGATCGTGATCGCAGTCCGGGCCGCAGACATGATCGTGGTCGTGATCATGCGCGTCCAGGAAATGCGGATCGTTGTCGATCGCGCGAGCGAGGTCGAACGCGCCGCGGTCGAGGACTTCGGCGAGCGGCACGCCGGAGCGCTCGGTCTTGTGTATCTTCGCGGCGGGATTGATCGCGCGAACGGCCGCCTCGACGTCGCGCAGCTCCTCCTCGCTGACCAGATCGGTCTTGTTGAGGACGACGACGTCGGCAAACGCGATCTGATCCTCGGCTTCCTTCGAATCCTTCAGGCGCAGCGGCAGGTGCTTGGCGTCGACCAGCGCGACGACCGCGTCGAGCTTGGTCTTCGAGCGGACGTCGTCATCCATGAAGAAGGTCTGCGCGACGGGCGCGGGGTCGGCGAGGCCGGTGGTCTCGACGAGGATGGCATCGAAGCGACCAGGGCGGCGCATCAGCCCTTCCACGGTGCGAATCAGGTCGCCGCGCACCGTGCAGCAGATGCAGCCATTGTTCATCTCGTAGATTTCCTCGTCGGATTCCACGATCAGGTCGTTGTCGATGCCGATCTCGCCGAATTCGTTGACGATGACGGCGTAACGCTTGCCGTGGTCCTCGCTGAGGATGCGGTTGAGCAGCGTCGTCTTGCCGGAACCGAGATAGCCGGTGAGCACGGTCACCGGAATTTGCGTCTGTGCCTCGGGCATGAATGACCTCTTTGGCGAAAGGGAATGATCGTGGCCCTCATATAGGACCGAACGACCGGCTTTGCACCTGCCAATGGCGGTGGGTGAGATTCAAAAATTCCGAACGCTGCATTCGCCCAGCTACACGATGCGATTGCCATTCATTTGAGCAAAGCGAGGTCGAAACGCTCCATGTCGCGGAGCAACTCGACAAAACCTAATGTCGCATGATCGATGATCGCCTCGCCGGCTTCACGGGTCGCCGCGGCGGCGTTGCCTGCTACGCCTTCGGGATTGAGGTCCCGCATCTTCCAGCCGAAGGCATGCGGGCCGTAGGCGCGCAGATGCTTGAAGTCCCGTTCGAAGCCGCTCTGGGCGGAGGCGAAGTCGCGCGCCTTCGACATGTCGACGAGATCGGGGCGCAGGGCGAGCATGACGGATGTCTCGATCAGTCCGCCATGAATGCCGATCGCCTTTTCATGCGGCGAGACGATTGCGGGCGGATAGCCGAACCGGGTCCAGCTCGTGGCGACCGCCAGCATACCGAAGCGGACGCGCAGTTCGGTCGCGACGATCGTCATCAAAGGCGCGTTGCCGCCATGCGCGTTCAGCATGACGAATTTCCGCAGGCCGCGGCGCGAAACCTCCTCGCCGATCCCGATCCAGCGGTCGACGGCTTCGCCGTAAGTCAGCGTCTGCGTTCCGGCGACGTCCATATGCTCGATCGAGTAGCCGACTTTCTCCACCGGGAGCACTTCGACGGAAAATTCGTCGGCGACGTTTCCGACGGCGCGCCGCGCGACCGCCTCGGCGATGATCCAGTCCGTTTCAAAGGGCAGATGCGGCCCGTGCTGCTCGGTCGCTCCCAGGGGCAGGACCGCTATCCCATTTGCCGACACGCGATTTACTTCGCTGGCTGTCATGTTTCTGATATGTGGCTCTGTCATAGCATCGTTGCGGTTGCGCGAGGGTATCGTGTGACGTGACCGACCGGCAAGACGGAACCGCATGCGAATGCGTTCCACTCAAACCGCCAACATAGAAATGTTAGGGGTTACCGATCATGGCAAAGGCAGACAAGGGTGCTGTTCTAACGAGGCTTCAGGGAACGGCGCGGCTTACCCGCACGGCCCTTGCCTCCAAGCTTCTCGCGCATGGTTTCTACGCGGGTCAGGATCAGATCATGATCTCGCTCGACCAGGAGGACGGCCAGACGCCCGGCCAGCTCGCCGCGCGCATCGGCGTTCGCCCGCCGACGGTCACCAAGACGATCAACCGGCTGCAGACGCAGGGTTTCGTCGAAAAGCGCGCTTCGGATTCTGATGCCCGCCAAGCCCATGTCTATCTGACGGAGACGGGCAGGGGGGCGATTCGCTCCATCGAGAAATCGTTGCGCAAGACCGAGAAGCAGGCGCTCAAGGGCCTGGACAAGAAGGACCAGAAGGCCCTTCTCAAACTGCTCGCCCGCGTGGAGGCCAATCTTTCCGGCATGATCGTGGAAGCCGAGGACGAGATCGAGATGGAGGCC
This sequence comes from Aquamicrobium sp. LC103, assembly GCF_001014615.2. Taxonomy (GTDB): domain Bacteria; phylum Pseudomonadota; class Alphaproteobacteria; order Rhizobiales; family Rhizobiaceae; genus LBCQ02. The sequence continues at coordinate 324,179 of NZ_LBCQ02000006.1, read as the reverse complement.
GAAGCGGCGGAATAGGCGCGGGCGCTTCCCGGCATCCTGATTTCGCCGGCGGTGCTATTTTCGCTTGCGCCCCGGCGGCTATTGGTCGAAACAGAACATCAATCCTCACGACAAGCTTCCGAACAGCGATTTGTCCACCAAGCAGAACAGTGCCGATTCCGCCACGCCGCGCGCGGCGATTCTGCTGGTCGTCGTTGCCTGCGTGCTCTTTTCCTGCCTCGACACGAGCGCCAAATATCTGGTGCTCAACGGCATGTCCGCGCCGTTCGTGTCGTGGATGCGGTTTGCCGTACATCTGGTCATCGTGCTCGTGCTGTTCCATGCCTGGAACAACCCGGCCATGTTCAAGGTGCAGAACCTTCCGGCCCAGATCCTGCGCGGCGTTTTCCTGTTCGGCTCGACGATCTTCAACTTCTTCGCGTTGAGGACGCTGCAGCTTGCCGAGACGGTATCTATCTATTTCTTCGCGCCTATGGTGATCACCGCGATCGCCGGGCCGCTGCTCGGCGAATGGGCCGGCTGGCGGCGCTGGCTTGCCGTGCTGGTCGGCCTCGTCGGCGTGCTCGTCATCACGCGGCCGGGGTTCGGAACCTTCGGTGTCGGCCACGTCTTCGCCTTTGCCTCGATGGCGTCCTACTGTCTCTACGTCATCATGACCCGCCACATGGGCGCGCGGGAGACCGGGGAGAGCCTGATCTTCTATTCGGCGCTCGCGCCGGTGGTACTGATGGCGCCGGTCGTGCCTACCTATGCTTCGATGCCCGACGGCACCCTGCAATGGGTGCTGCTGATCGGCCTCGGCATCTTCGGCGCGGCCGGGCATTACATGCTGATACGGGCCTACAAGCTCGCGACCACCACCGCTCTTGCGCCTTATCCCTACACCCAGATGCTGTGGATGATCGGCTTCGGCTATTTCGTGTTTTCCGACCTGCCGGACGCCTGGACCTTCACGGGCGCGGCCATCATCGTTGCGAGCGGTCTCTTTATCGTTTATCGCGAGCATCGGCTGCGGCTTCAAAGCAGCGCGGCGCCCCGCGCGGAAGACCAGGAAATGGCGAAAAAGCTTTGAATTGGCGATGCCGGATGGCATAAGCCCTAAACGGTTTAAAGATCGGGTCGGTTGCGAGTCCCGGGAGGGAAGGCTGGCGCAAAAGATTAAGCTCTCCACGATCGCGGATGCGCTTGGCGTGTCCACCGCGACCGTATCACTGGCGCTCAGGGACAGCCCGCTCGTCGCGGATGCGACGCGCGATCGCATCAAGGAGCATGCGCGCGCGATCGGCTATATCTACAACCGCCGCGCGGCAAGCCTGCGGACCTCGCGCTCGGGCATCGTCGGCGTGGTCGTTCACGACATCATGAACCCGTTCTTCGCCGAGATTCTGCGCTCGATCGAGAGCGAGCTGGACCGCAGCCGTCAGACATTTCTTCTGTCGAACCATTACGATCAGCTCGAAAAGCAGCGGACCTTCATCGACACGCTGCTCCAGCTCGGCGCCGACGGCGTCATCATGTCGCCGGCGATCGGAACGCCGCCGCAGGACATCATGATGGCCGAGGAGAACGGTTTGCCGGCCGTGCTGATCGCGCGCTCGGTGGAAGGGGCCGACGTGCCGGCCTTCCGCGGCGATGACGCCTACGGCATCGGGCTTGCGACCAACCATCTGATATCGCTCGGGCACCGGCGCATAGCCATGATCGGCGGCACCGACCAGACCTCGACGGGGCGCGACCGTTTCCGCGGCTATGTCGTGGCGATGGAGAGCGCCGGGCTGGAGCCGCTGCCGTCATGGCGGCTGCCGGGACCACGCACCAAGCAGGCGGGCTTCGAGGCGTCCGCGACCTTCCTCGCCCTCAAGGACAAGCCGACGGCCGCGGTCTGCTGGAACGATCTCGTCGCCATCGGCCTGATGAACGGGATCGCCCGGGCGGGTCTGGTTCCCGGCGTCGACATCTCGGTGACGGGCTACGACGATCTGGAGGAAGCCGCCATCGCCACGCCGGCGCTGACCACCGTCTGGAACGGCCAGCGCGAGGTCGGCCGGCTCGCCGCCCGCGCCCTGATCGACCGGCTCAACGGAATCGAGGTCCATGGCGGGCAGAAACTGATCCGGCCGGAGCTTCACATCCGGCAGTCCACCGGCAAGCCGGTGGAAAGATGAACCGGCGGCAGCCGGCAGCCAACCGCAAGAACGAGGAGGGAAAGTTCATTGGCATCCGCGAGAGAGATCACCGTCCTGATCCCCGGCAAGTTGCACCCACAAACGGTGGAGCGTCTCGAGAAGACCTTCAAGGTCCGCAGGATCGATAGCGGCGACCCGGCGCTGGTCGATCGCGAGGCGGCCGAAACGGTCCGAGGCATCGCCTCGTCGGGTCTCGTCAATGCGGCTTTCATAGATGCCTTCCCCAATCTCGAGATCATCGCCAATTTCGGCGTCGGCTACGATGCCGTCGATGCGGCCCACGCCGCCAAGAAGGGGATCATGGTCACCAATACGCCGGACGTCCTGACCGAGGAGGTGGCGGACACGGCGATCGGCCTGCTCCTCAACGCGGTGCGCGAACTGCCTCGGGCGGAAGCGTGGCTGCGGGCGGGCAACTGGGTCGGCAAAGGGCCTTATCCGCTCACCGTGAGCACGTTGCGCGGCCGCTCGGTGGGCGTCCTCGGCATGGGCCGGATCGGCTTGGCGATCGCGCGCAGGCTGGAAGGTTTCGGCGTCCCGATCAGCTACCACAACCGCCGCGAGGTCGAGGGGATCGGCTACCGCTATTTCCCGACGCTTCGCGAGCTCGCCGAAAATGTCGATACGCTGATCTCGGTCGCTCCGGGCGGCGCGGCGACCGCCAAGATCGTGAATGCCGAAATCCTCGAGGCGCTCGGCCCCGACGGCGTCTTCATCAATATCGGCCGCGGCAGCACCGTCGACGAGGACGCGCTCGCTTCGGCGCTCGCCGACGGCACGATAAGGGCGGCGGGCCTCGACGTCTTCGCCGACGAGCCCAAGGTCCCCGAAGCCCTGCTCAAACTGGAAAACGCCGTCCTGCTGCCGCATGTCGGCTCGGCATCGCAGCATACGCGCGACGCCATGGGCGATCTGGCGGTCGACAATCTGGTCGAATGGTTCGAGAAGCGCAGGCCGATTACGCCCGTGTTCGAAACCGCGCATGTGAAGGCGCGCGACTGATCAGCCTTCCCGAGGCATCGTCACCGCCTACTCGGCGGCGGCGAGGCCTCTGGTCCTGACGTCCGCATGGCCGCGCACGGCGTCGCCGAAGGCACGGAATATGCGGCCGGAGGCGTCGTCCGTGCTCACCCAATATTCCGGATGCCACTGAACGCCGACTGCGAATGCCGGCGCATCGATGACCGAAACCGCCTCGACGGTGCCGTCTGGCGCGACGGCTTCGACCTGGAGCCGGTTGCCGAGGCGGCCGACCGCCTGGCGATGCACCGAATTGACCTTGATCTCGCCTGCGCCGAACACGCCGGCCAGACAGGTTCCCGCCTGGATCCGGACGGGCTGGCGTATGGCGAAACGCTCGTCCTGGCTGGGGGAATCGGGAGCGCGGTGGTCCATGATGCCTTCCTGCTCCTGGATCTCGGTGGCGAGCGTGCCGCCGAGCGCGACGTTCAACTCTTGGATGCCGCGGCAGATGGCAAGCAGCGGCACGCCGCGTTCGATCGCGAGGCGGATCAAGGGCAGGGTCGTCGCGTCGCGCTCCTCGTCATAGGGGCCGTTGGCCTCGCTGGCGTTGCCGCCGTAGAGCGACGGGTGCACGTTCGATTTCGAGCCGGTGACCATGACGCCGTCGACGGAGGCGAGCAGGGCGTCCATATCCAGGCGGTCGCCGAAGGACGGCACGAGGACGGGCGTCACGCCGGCACCGGAAAGTGCCGCCTCCAGATATTGGTGGGGGGCGGCATGCCATTTGTAGTTCTCGAAATGGCGAACGTCGGTCGATACGGCGACTAGCGGTTTGCGCATGTTTTTCCTGCTTCGAAGGAGGCGAGCAACGTCTCGCTGCTTTCCTGTCATTTAATAGCAAACCGGCATTATTCCAACCGCATTCGCGTGCGGAGAATGACGGTCCGACGAAATCAAATCATGGATTCAACCTGCTGCTTCAGCCCCGTCTAAGGTCTCATCGCGTGCCGTTCGTTCAAGCTGGACTTGGCTATCGTCGCGTGTATTTATAGCCGCCGGCATCGGGGGAGACGACGCGATAACGCGCGTTTGCGTCCGGTATCCGAACCATCGGATCCAAGCATGGGAGGTTACTCAATGGATCGTCGTTCATTCATCAAGAAGGCCGGTTTTGCCGGTGCTGGCGCGGTTGCCGCCTCGACGCTGGCCGCACCGGCGATCGCGCAGGGCAACCAGACCTGGCGCATGGTCACGACCTGGCCGAAGAATTTTCCGGGCCTCGGCGTCGGCGCGCAGCGTCTCGGCGACCGCATCACGGCGGCAACCGGCGGTCGCATCACCGTTCAGGTCTATTCGGCGGGCGAGCTGGTGCCGCCGCTGCAGTCGCTCGATGCGGTGATCGACGGCTCGGCCGAGATGAGCCACGGCGCCGCCTATTACTGGCAGAACAAGAACACCGGTCTCTCCTTCTTCACCGGCGTGCCCTACGGCATGACCTCCCGCGAGCTGACGGCCTGGGTACGCTATCTCGGCGGCCAGGAAATCTGGGACGAGATCTACGATCAGTTCGGCGTCCAGGGCTTCCTGTCGGGCGACACCGGCACGCAAGCCGGCGGTTGGTTCCGCAACGAGCTGACGGGCCTCGATTCGGTGAAAGGCATCCGCTTCCGCACGCCGGGCCTCGGCGGCCGCGTCTGGGAAAAGCTCGGCGCCACGGTGACCAACATGGCGGCAGGCGAAATCTTCCAGGCGCTGCAGTCCGGAACGCTCGACGCGGCCGAGTTCGTCGGCCCCTACAACGATCTCGCGCTCGGCTTTTACCAGATCTGCAAGAACTATTATTTCCCGAGTTTCGTGGAGCCGGGTCTCGCCACCGAGCTGGTCGTCTCCAAGGAGAAGTTCCAGAACCTGCCGGCCGACCTCCAGGCGATCATCAAGGACGTCTGCCAGGCCGAGTATGACGCGGTGGCCGCCGACTTCGCCGCGAACGATCCGCGCGCTCTGCAGACGCTGGTCAACGATCACGGCGTGAAGGTTCTGCCGTTCCCCGAGGAGATCCTCGAAGCCGGCGCCAAGGCGTCGCTCGAGATCATCCAGGAGCTTCGCGATTCCAGCGACCCGCTCACCAAGAAGACGACGGAAAGCTTCATCTCGGCGCTCAATATCGTGCGCCAGAAGACGGAAGGAACCGACTCGCCGTTCATCATCGCTCGCGAGAAGTACTTCCACCTCTGATCGTTCCCCGAACGCAAAAAGCCCGGGAGCAATCCCGGGCTTTTTGTCGAGTGGACAAGAAAAAGGGCGCCCGGACCGGGCGCCCTTTTCTGTATCGGCGGCAGCGTCAGCTATAGATCCAGCGAGGCAGCCATGTCGCGATCTCGGGGAAGGCGAACATGATGGCGAGCGCCACGAGCTGAAGGCAGACGAAGGGGATGATGCCCTTGTAGATCATGCCCGTCGTCACGCTCGGAGGCGCCACGCCCCGCAGGTAGAACAGCGAGAAGCCGAAAGGCGGCGTCAGGAACGACGTCTGCAGGTTCACGCCGACAAGGACGCCCAGCCAGACCGGGTCGACGCCCAGATTGAGCAGGATCGGCGCGGTGATCGGGATCACGATGAAGATGATCTCGAACGTGTCCAGGATGAAGCCAAGCAGGAACATGATGAACATCACCACCGCCACGGCGGCGAGCGTTCCGCCGGGAAGGCCGGACAGGAACTCATGCACCAGGTTCTCGCCACCCATGAGGCGGAAGACGATCGAGAACACCGAGGCACCGAAGAGGATGATGAACACCATCGAGGTGATGCTCGCCGTCGAGACAGCCGCCTCGCGGAGCACGCGGAACGACAGTCGCCAGCGCAGCGCGGCGAGGATCATCGCACCGACCGCGCCCACGGAGGCCGCTTCGGTCGGCGTGGCGATGCCGCCGAGGATCGAGCCGAGGACCGCCAGGATGAGCACCAGCGGAGGCACCAGGGCGACGATCACCTCCTTGAAGAGATCCTTCTTCCCTTCCGGAGGCACGGGCGTGGCGGGGCAGGATTCAGGTGAGACGATCGATTTGAAGATCGTCCAGGCCAGATAAAGAACCACCAGCAGCAGGCCAGGCAGGATGGCGCCGGCGAAGAGGTCGCCGACCGACACCGGCACCGGCGCGAAATTGCCCTTCGCCATCTGTACCTGGGCGTTGATGCCCGACAGCATGTCGCCCATGAAGATCAGGACCGTCGAGGGCGGAATGATCTGGCCGAGCGTGCCGGAGGCGCAGATGACGCCCGTCGCGAGCTTGGGGTCGTAGCCTGCCCTGAGCATCGCCGGCAGCGAAATGAGACCCATCGTGACCACGGTGGCGCCGACGACGCCGGTGGAGGCGGCAAGCAGCGCACCGACGATGATCACCGACATCGCGAGGCCGCCTCGGACGTTGCCGAAGAGCTTGCCCATCGTGAGCAGAAGCTGCTCAGCGATCTTCGACCGCTCCAGCATGACGCCCATGAAGATGAAGAGCGGAACGGCGACGAGGACCTCGTTGGTCATGAAGCCGATATAGCGGCCGGCGAGGCTGCCGAAGTTCGACGGATCGAACACACCGAACCACATGCCCACCGCGCCGAAGAGCAGCGAGACGCCAGCCAGCGAGAACGCAACCGGGAAGCCCAGCATCAGGAAGCCGATGATGCCGAAGAACATCAGCCCGGAGAGGATTTCTCCAATCAGTTTGGGATCCATCAGTGGGCGCTCCCGTCGTTTTCATAGCGCAGATGCGCCGGCAGGAGATGCTCGTTGCGCGTCAGCACGAGTATGGAACGGAGCGCCATGGCAATGCCCTGCAGCGCGACGAGCGCGGCGAAGACGAGGATGAAGCTCTTGAGGATGTAGAGGCCCGGCATGCCGCCCGGGTTGGGCGAGCCCTCGCTGATGCGCCACGAGCGGGCGACGAAGGGATAGCCGTAGCGATAGACGATCCAGCAGAACGGCAGCAGGAAGAACACCACGCCGATGAGGTCGATCAGCGCCTTCGTGGGGATCGATGCCGGTCGATAGAAGATGTCGACCCGGACGTGATCGTTGCGCAGCAGGGCGAAGCCGGCAACCGCGGTGAACAGCGCGCCATTCAGCCAGACATAGAGGTCCTGCATCCACACGAAGCTGGTGGCGAAGGCGTAGCGCTGCACCACGACGGTGAAGCAGACCAGGACGATGCCCAGCGACAGCCAGGAAAAGATCGATCCGATCAGCCAGTTAAGCCCGCTTATCAAGCGGACAAGGAAAGCAACGGCATTCAATGTTCCAGTCCTCCAGATACGAAGCAGCGGACAAGGCTTTCTTTCCTTCGCGAATGAAGCGCGCCGTGCTGTCTCCGATAAGATGAATTTGTCCCAATGATAGTGGCCGCGGACGGATCGAGAGATCGCGCCATGACAGTCCTCCCAGCTTGTTGCCGCCGGGCACGCTCCGGCCGGGAGAGCCGAACAGGCCTGAAGGCAGTTTCCCCATTCTTCTTTTGCCCGCAGACGTCTTGGTCGACGGGAGGACGCTCATTAACAGCTTTGCAGATGATCAGGAAGCAATAAGAGTGCCTTTCGTCTTCACGAAAGGGAAGCGGAGACGCCAGCGCGATTCTGCCGGCACGACGATGCGGGGAAAAGTTTTCCGCAACATTGATGCGCGACGGCGTTATGGCTGATCATAATATGTCGCGAAAGCGTGACCGGCGCGGTTTTGTCTTGCTCATTTTGCACGCGCCGTGAAAATGTTTGACGCCGAACATTTCCACAGGAAAGACTACAATCAAGGCATGCCGCGATCGTCGCGGCTACCGAGCGGGGAGGACGTTGATGACGCTGCACGATGTTGCGCTCGACGACAAATTCGATCTGAGCAAGGAGCGCATCTTCGTCTCGGGCGCGCAGGCCGTCATTCGCATGCTGATGATGCAGCGCGAGCGCGACCGCGCGGCCGGGCTCAACACCGCGGGCTTCGTCTCCGGTTATCGCGGGTCGCCGCTCGGCGGCCTCGACCTCCAGCTCTGGAAGGCGAAGAAGCAGCTCGCCGATTCGGATATCGTCTTTCAGCCCGGGCTCAACGAGGAGCTTGCGGCGACGGCGTGCTGGGGCACGCAGCAGACCGAACTGCTGGGCGAGGGAAAACATGACGGCGTCTTCTCGGTCTGGTACGGCAAGGGCCCGGGGGTCGATCGCTCCGGCGACGTGTTCAGACACGCCAATCTCGCCGGCACCTCGCCCAAGGGTGGCGTGCTGGCGCTGATGGGCGACGACCATACCGCCGAATCCTCCACCAACGCCCATGCGACGGAATTCCTCTTCGTCGACACGATGATCCCGATCTTCAACCCGGCGGGCGTGCAGGAGCTCGTCGACTACGGGCTCTACGGCTTCGCGCTCTCGCGTTTCGCTGGCACCTGGTCGGCGATCAAATGCGTGAAGGACAACATCGAATCGACCGCCTCGGTGGACGTGTCGCTCGACCGGCTGAACATCGTGCTGCCGGAGTTCGACATGCCCCCCGGCGGGCTCGGCATCCGCCACGAGCTCGACCAGTTCGGTCAGGAAGCGCGGCTGCATGAATACAAGCGCGCCGCCGCCGCCGCCTTCATCCGCGCCAACCGGCTCAACCGCATCGTCTATTCGGGCGGCCGCAACGCCAGGATCGGCATCATCACCGTCGGCAAGAGCTATCTCGACGTGCGCCAGGCGCTCGACGACATCGGCATCGACGAAAAGCGCGCCAACCAGCTCGGCGTGCGCCTCTTCAAGGTCGCCTGCCCGTGGCCGCTCGACATCGAGCATATCCGCGATTTCGCGCAGGGCCTCGAGATGATCATCGTCGTCGAGGAGAAGCGCTCGCTGATCGAGGTGCAGGTGAGGGAGGACCTCTACGGCACGTCGATGCAGCCGCTGGTCGTCGGCAAGAAAAACGAACGCGGCGAGTGGCTTTTCCCGGCCAAGGGCGCGCTCGACCCCAACGACATCGCGATCGCGCTCGGCGAGCGCGTGCTCAAGGTGATCGGCCATTCGGAGGAGGTCGCGGCCAAGGTCAGCCAGCTGCGGCAGTTCCAGGCGATGCTGGCCGACACCAAGGACGTCGGATCGCGCACGCCCTATTTCTGCTCCGGGTGCCCGCACAATTCCTCGACCAAGGTGCCCGAGGGCTCGATCGCCGGCGGCGGCATCGGCTGCCATTTCATGGCGCTGTGGATGGACCGCTCGACCGTGGGCTTCACCGCGATGGGCGGGGAGGGCGCGCAATGGATCGGCCAGGCGCCGTTCTCCAAGCGCGAGCACATGTTCCAGAATCTCGGCGACGGCACCTACAACCATTCCGGTTCGCTGGCGCTGCGCTTCGCGCTCGCCTCCGGCGTCAACGTCACCTACAAGATCCTCTACAACGACGCCGTGGCGATGACCGGCGGGCAGCCGCACGAGGGCAACCTCACCGTCGACATGATCGCCCAGCAGGTGCGCGCCGAAGGCGTGCAGCGCATCGCGGTCGTCACCGACGAGCCCGGCAAATATGCCGGCGTGGCGAAATTTCCCGATGGCGCGACGATCCACCATCGCGACGAGCTGGACAGCGTCCAGCGCGAGCTGCGCGAGATCAAGGGCGTCTCCGTGCTCCTCTACGACCAGACCTGCGCCGCGGAAAAGCGTCGCCGGCGCAAGCGCGGCACGTTCCCCGATCCCGACAAGCGGGTCATCATCAACGAGCTCGTCTGCGAAGGCTGCGGCGATTGCGGCGTACAGTCGAACTGCGTTTCCGTGCAGCCGGTCGAGACCGAGTTCGGCCGCAAGCGGCGCATCGACCAGTCGAGCTGCAACAAGGATTTTTCCTGCGTCAACGGCTTTTGCCCGTCCTTCGTCACCGTGCACGGCGCCAAGCTGCGAAAGGCTGAAGGCATCGCCGGCAATGCGAGCCCGCTCGACGGAGTCCCCACACCGACACCATTCGCACTCGAACGCGCCGGCTGGTCCGCCATCATCGACGGCATCGGCGGTACCGGCGTCGTCACCGTTGGCGCGGTGCTCGGCATGGCCGCGCATCTGGAAGGCAAGGGCTGCGGGATGATCGACATGGCCGGACTCGCCCAGAAGGGCGGCGCCGTCTTCAGCCATGTGCGCATCGCGCGTTCGGCCGAGGAAATCCATGCGATCCGGGTTTCGGCCGGCAAGGCCGACCTGGTGCTCGGCTGCGACCTGGTCGTTTCGGGCGGCAAGAAGGTGCTCGCCTCCGTGCGCGAGGGGCATACGGTGTTCGTCGCCAACACGGCGGAGGTCATGCCGGGCGACTTTGCACGCTCGGCCGATTTCTCGCTGCCGACCGAACGTCTCAAGCGCGCGATCCGCAAGGCCGCGGGCGACGACAAGGCGCATTTCTTCGACGCGACGAAAACCGCGAGCGCGCTTTTCGGGAATTCGCTCGGCGCCAACATGTTCATGCTGGGCTTCGCGTTCCAGCATGGCGGCCTGCCGCTTTCCGAGGAAGCCATCGAAAAGGCGATCGAGCTCAACGGCCAGGCGGTCAAAATGAACATCGACGCCTTCCGGTGGGGTCGCCGTGCAGCCCACGACCCCGAATTCGTCCATGCGCTGGTCGCGAAGTCGCAAGGGGCCGCCGTGGGCGGCGAGCTTTCGCAGACGCTGGACGAGGTGATCGAGCGTCGCGCGGAGTTCCTGCAAGCCTATCAGGATGCCGCCTATGCGCGGCGTTATCGCGAGCGGGTGAATGCCGTCCGCGCGGCGGAGGAAAAGGCCCTTCCCGGTTCCAGCACCGTCAGCGAGGCAGTGGCGCGGAACCTCTTCAAGCTGATGGCGATCAAGGACGAATATGAGGTCGCCCGCCTCTACACCGATGGCTCGTTCAGGAAGCAGCTCGCAAGCCAGTTCCAGTCCTTCGACCGGCTGGAGTTCCATCTCGCTCCGCCGATCCTCGGCCGCAAGGGCAGCGACGGCAAGGCCAGGAAATCCTCTTTCGGCCCGTGGATGATGAAGGCTTTCGGGGTGCTGGCGCGGCTGCGGGGGCTGCGCGGTTCGATGTTCGACCTGTTCGGCTACACCGCCGAACGCCGCATGGAGCGCCGTCTGCTCGCCGAGTACGAGCAGGATCTCGACGTCATCGGCGCGCTCCTGTCGCCCGCCAGGATCGAGGCCTCCGCGGCGCTCGCTTCCGTCCCCTCGATCGTTCGCGGCTTCGGCCATGTGAAGCATGCGAACGCCGCCAAGGCGGAAGCCGAGCGCAAGCGGCTGTTGGAGCGGCTCAGGTCGACGGAGGCTTCGCCCGCGCTCGCCGCCGAGTGAATGCCGCGGTTGGGTCAAAGGTTTTTGAACAGCGGTAAGTCTTTATAAGGCTTTCTTAATCGGCATGTGGCAGCTTTCCCATCCCGTAACGGGATTTCGGTATGCCGAAGAGACGCAACGAAGAGCTTCCGCTCGACATCTACATACCGTTTGTCCAGAGCCTGTTCCGTGACAGCGTAACGCTGGCGGTGGGTATCGCGGCGCAATCGCTGCTCGCGCTGCTGGTCTATTTCAAAACCTCCGACACGATCTACTTCGTCGTCGCCTTCAGCATTGTTGCCATCGGCTACATGCGGCTTCGAAGCACCCGCGAGGTTCTGAACAACCCGATATCCGACCGCAGTGAAGCGCGGCGGCTCGAAAACATCTATATTTTCTGGGGAACTCTGCACGCGAGCGCGCTGGGTTTGTTCTGCTTTGCCGGCATATATCTCGCGCATGACCAGTTTGCCGAGATTGCCGCGATCTGCGTGACGTTGGCCACCGCGACATCCATCGCCGGCCGCAATTACGGGTCCCCCCGGATGGTCATGCTGCTCATCATCACGCTTACCATGCCGATCTCCGCGGGCTTCCTGTTGCGCGGGGACGTCTTCCACGTGACGTTGGGACTGCTTTCGATCCCCTTCTTCTTCGCCATCCGCAAATTTGCCGACAACGTCCGCGATGTGCTGTTCGCGGCCCTCTGGGAACAGAAGAAGGCAAACCAGCTTGCCGCCCGTTTCGACCGGGCGCTCAACACGATGTCGTCGGGCCTGGTGATGCTGAGCCAGGAAGGAAGGGTGGTCGTCGCCAATGCCGAAGCCGCGAACCTGATGCAGGTGAGCGGCCCGGACCGGCTTCTCGGCCGCACCCTTCGCGGGCTTCTCACGAGGGGGGCCGCGGGAGGCATGCTCAGCCAGAAGGATTCCCGATACGCCGAAGCGCAACTGACAAGGGCTCTGCGCGAAGGCAAGGATCGCAAGGTGCTCCTGCGCCTTCTGAATGGACGGCACTTCGAGTTTTCGGCACGCGAAAGCAAGGACGAGCTCGGCGTCATCACCTTCGACGAGGTGACCGCTCGGGTCGAGGCGGAGGAACGCATCCGCTTCATGGCCCGCTTCGACAGCCTCACCGGCTTGCCCAACCGGGCTTACTTTCATGAATTGCTGTCCGAACGCATCGCCGGGGGCGATCAGGAAAGAACGGTCGGTCTGGCGGTCTTCGATCTCGATGATTTCAAGAGCATCAACGATACGCTCGGGCATCCGGTGGGCGACGGCCTGATCTATCTCGTGGCCGAGCGCCTGGGTGCCTTCGCCGACGGCAACATCGAAGTCAGCCGGTTCGGCGGCGACGAATTCATGATTTTCTTCAACGACGTGAAAGAGGAGCAGGAGTTCGCCGCGCTGCTCGATGGAATTTTCGCCAGCCTTCATGGAGACGTCGACGTTGCCGGGCACGCCATTCGCATCCAGCTGAGTGCGGGCGCGGTTCTGTCGAAAGCCAGGTCGAGCGACGTGGATGCAATGGTCGTGAAGGCCGATCTCGCGCTCTACAAGGCCAAGGAGAACGGGAAGAACGGCTGGCGCCTGTTCGAGGCCGCCATGGATCAGGCCTTCCGCAACCGCCAGGTGATGAAGGCGGACCTGCGGCAGGCGGTTGAAACCGGCAATCTCCGGGTCGTCTATCAGCCGATCGTCTCGATGGAGACGATGCGCATCGTCCGCTGCGAGGCCTTGTGCCGGTGGGATCACCCGGAAATCGGCCCAATTTCGCCGTCGGTGTTCATTCCCCTGGCGGAAGAGATGGGAATCATCTCCGAAATCAGCTCGTTCATGCTTTCAGCGGCAACCGCCGAATGTGCGAAATGGCCGGCATCGCTGGGGGTTTCCGTGAATCTCTCGGCCAAGGATTTTCACAGCCATGACATCGTCCGCAAGGTGAAGGCCGCGCTGGACAAAGCCGAGCTCGCGCCGGAGCGGCTCGAAATCGAGATCACCGAGACCGCACTTCTCAACGACAAATCCTCGACGCGGCAATATATCCAGGAACTCAAGTCGCTGGGCGTGCGGATCGCGCTGGACGATTTCGGAACGGGCTATTCCAGCCTGAGCTATCTTCATTCCCTGCCGCTGGACAAGGTGAAGATCGACCGGTCATTCCTTCTGGATGTCACCAAGGACAGCAGGTCCCTCGAACTTCTCAAGGGAATCGTGAACCTGTCCCGCCCGCTTGGCCTGGCCGTGACGATCGAAGGCGTCGAAACCTTCGAGCAACTCAAGACCCTTGCCCGCGAGGTCAAGCCGGATCTCGTCCAGGGCTTCCTGTTCGGCTCGGCCCTGACGGCTTCCGGAATTGCCACGATGTCCAACACCACGTGGCCCTTCGCCGCGGAAATCCACGGAACGCTGGCGAACGCCTGATACGCTTCGGCGCTTGGCAACATGCCCAGACAGCCATGTCGGGCGCGTTAACCTTAACGTGTGGTAAACGTCGTTCCGAGCATTTTCAACTTTACTAAAGAAGGGCCTCCGATACCCTCGTGCAGGCGGATTGAACGGGGGTCTTGTATGGATGGGCGGGTGATTGGACTGTCCGGTGCTGCGCGCGGACGGTCTCGTGAAGAGGCGGGGCAGCGTTCGGGCTTCGTGAACAATATCTTTTCGATATTGGAGCGGACCGAGTACCGGCGCACGGACAGCGGCGAAGATCTCGAAGACATCTACAAGCTGCGCTACAAGTCCTACCGAACGCACGGCATAGTTCCCGAGATCGGGGCCGGGTCGATATATGACGATCTGGACGAAGTGGACAATGTCTACCGGTTCGGCGTCTATATCGACCAGCATCTGGTAAGCACGCTACGCATTCATGTGCTCGACCGCAGCAACCGTCCCGGTCCGTCGACGCAGGCGTTCGGCGACCTCGTGCACCCGATGATCGATGCCGGCCACACCTTGATAGATCCGAGCCGATTCGCGGCGGATCCCGAGTGGTCGCGCGCCTATCCGCAAATTCCCTACATCACCTTGCGGCTTGCCGGCATGGCATGCTTCTTCTTTGACGCGCCCTACTGCCTCTCGACCGTGCGGGACGATCATGCGGCTTTCTACAAGCGCATCTATTTTTCCGAGAAGATCGGCGAGGCACGCCCATATCCGGGCGTCTATTCGAAAGTGGAGCTCTATCGCGCGGACGTATCGGCGATCCGCGAACGCTCCTTCCAGCGCTTTCCCTTCTTCTGGTCCTCCAAAGTGGAGCAGCGTCTGATGTTCGAGCGCCCGCGCGAAGGTGAACTCGCGCCGCTGACGATCCTGCCGACGGCGAAATACATGAACGCCGCCGCTTGAGGGCGGCTTGCAACAGAAGCGCCGCGGTCGTCCCAGGCGGCGTTTTTTCGGCGCCGCGATGGAGCCTTCCGGCGCCGGCGCCGTTTAGGACATCGGCAAACAGTTTGCCGATGCGGGTCTTGCGAGCGAACCTGTGTTCGATCGAGCGTGAGGGATTGAAGGAAGCGCAAGCAGGCCCCGCAGCCAGTCTTGGCCGAAAGGAAACAGAATGGGCGACTTGCCGCTGACACCCCTCATTTCGCTGATTGCCGGCATCGTGATCCTCATCATGCCGCGCCTGCTCAACTACATCGTCGCGATCTACCTGATCATCGTCGGGCTTCTGGGATTGTTTCCGCAACTGGCCGGATAGAAGCCGCGTCACTGCCCGCGGGATGCGTCCCCGCCGGGAGGCCGGTCACCATTTGAAGGTATAGCCGGCCTCGAGGCGGCCCTTGCGGTCGTCCCTGTTCAGGTCGCTCACGGTCGCGCGGAGCTTGATGTTCTTGCGCACCGTCTGCTCGACGCCGAGGCTGGCCTTCCATTCGGGGTCACGATCGGAAACCGAGCCGCGGGCAAAGACGGACGTATTCGTCCTGGCCGAGGAGAGCTTGACGCTTTGCGTCGTGCGGCCGTGAACCTGCCGGTCGCCCAGGGGATCGTATTCGAGGACATAGAGCTGGTCGAAATCGCACTTCAGTCCGGAGGGGAGGGCGTTGCTGCGCGAGCGTGTGACGGTTACCGAGCGCCGCCCCTCCATTCCGTCGAACCTCGAGCTTATCCGCATCTTCGCGCCGGTGTCCTTGCTCGGCGGCGGTATATCGATAGCGCCCCAAAAGGCGACCTTGCCGGTCATGCCGGAGCGTTCCGGATTCGCCAAGGCGACCTCGGTTCCGGCGCTCAGATCCATTCTGCCCTGCACCTTGCTGCCGAGGCGGGCGGTATAGGCCGTTTCCGAGCCTTTGTTGAATTCCCAGATCAGACCGTCTCCGGCCATTGCCGCCGATGCGCGCAGCAGAAAGAGAAAAGCGCAAAGATAGGCGAGCGAGCGCCTGATATGTCCCGTCATTTGATGGAGCTCCGGGGGAGTAACGCGAAGCGGAGCGCATTCACGAAAGGTTACAGATCGTAACCATAATTATAAACCATTCCCCGCAGTGCAAATCACAATTCCCGAAACAGTCGGATTTCACGTTTTGGTGTTGCTCGTCGTCCACACGTGAACGGGGTGTCTGGTCACTCGTGCCGTTCCAGGAGCCGCGCGCCGGGCCCCTCGCTGGCGAGCTCGTCGTGAGGGTTGCGCAACGGGCAATCCCTGATCGAGAGGCATCCGCAGCCGATACAGCCCGTCAGGTTGTCGCGAAGCTGCGTGAGCTTCTCGATCCGCTCGTCGAGTTCGGCGCGCCATTGCGCGGAGAGCCTGCGCCAGTCCTCGACGGTCGGCGTGCGCTGGTTGGGCAGCGTCGAAAGCGCCTCCTTGATCGACGCGAGCGGAATGCCGGTTCGCTGGGCGATCTTGATAACCGCCACCCGACGCAGCACCTCGCGGGGATATCTGCGCTGGTTGCCGTTGTTGCGCCAGCTTCGGATCAGCCCCTGCCGCTCGTAGAAATGAAGCGCCGAAACGGCGACGCCGCTGCGCATCGCCACCTCGCCGACGCTCAGGTCACGCTGGATCGGGCGCTTTTGCCGAAAGCCTGAATTTTCCGTCATTTCGCTATTGACCTCAACTTTAGTTGAGGTTGTAGCAAGGGTGCCGTTCCATTGCAAACCAAGGAGAGAAAGATGGCGACGGCGGTTCAGAGATTCGTTCAGGATCCCAGTTTCGAGCAACAGGCGGCGGTTCGCGCGCTGGTCAAGGCGATGCAGGATGCCTTCAATGCGAAGGATGCGGCGGCGCTCGCGCGCAATCTCGGCGAGGACGCGACCTGGACCAACGCGATCGGCCTGCGCGCCCGCGGTCGCCGGGAGATCGAGCGGCTTGCACGAACGATGATGATCCGCAACGCGCGCAGCTTTGCCCGATACGACATCGTCGACGTTATCGCGGTCCGACCGGATGTCTGCGTCGTCAATCTGCTCCAGGTGCCGACGGACCGCGACGGCAACGAAATCGAGGAAATCACCGCCGCGCCCAGCTATGTGATCGCGCGCGAATATGACGGCTGGAAGATCGTGGCGGGCCAGAACACGCTCGTCGCCAGCCCCGAGGGAGCTTGAGGCATGGAAAAGAAGCTCAGACTGGCCGTCATCTACGGCAGCACGCGCGAAGGCCGCCTGTGCGACAGGGTGGTGGATTGGATCGCGAACGAGGTGTGGACACGGGAACAATTCGAGCTGGATCTCATCGATCCCGGCGAATTCGACCTCCACGGCACCGGCAAGGAAGGCAAGCCGTCGCTGGCCGCCGCAGGTGCCCGGCTCGACGAGGCCGATGCCTTCATCATCACGACGCCGGAATACAATCACAGCTTTCCCGCCCCGCTCAAGGCGTTCATCGACGCTTTCAGCGCCGAGTGGCAGGTGAAGCCGCTCGCCTTCGTGTCCTATGGCGGCATATCGGGCGGCCTGCGCGCGGTGGAACAGCTGCGGCTCGTCTTCGCCGAGCTGCATGCGGTGGCGATCCGCGACACCGTCAGTTTCGCTCACGCCTGGGGGCGCTTCTCCAAGGACGGCGAGTTGCGCGAGCCGGAGGAAGCGCACAAATCCATGGGACGATTGATCGCCAACCTCCACTGGTGGGCGGGTGTGCTGCGCCCGGCGCGAGCGGAAGGCACATACGGTGTGGCCGCATGACCGATGCTTCGAGAGGCGAGGTCCGCGATGACCTTGCCGCGGCTCGCGCCGCCCCGGCCGAACGGGGAGGCCCGGGGCGCGCCGCCGAGGCGACGCTCGTGCTGACAGGCTCGTTGGTGGTCTTCGCCACCGCGGTGGTCGCGCCGGCTCTCCCGGCCATCCAGGCCTATTTCTCGGATGATCCCAGGGCCGAGCATCTGGTGCGGCTGGTCGTGACCATGCCGGCGCTGGTCATCGCTCTCGTCGCGCCGTTCGCCGGCTATTTCCTGGATCGTTTCGCGCGAAAGCCCATCGTCTTTGCAGCCCTTGTCGGCTTCGTGCTGTTCGGCTCCCTCGGCCTCGCCGCGAACAGTCTCGACATGCTGCTTCTGACACGTGCCGGGCTCGGGCTTTCGGTGGCGTTCCTGATGGCGGGGTTCACCTCGCTCGTCGGCGATTATTTCGAGCCGAAGAAGCGCGCTGCGTTGATGGGAAGACAGGTCAGCGCGAATTCGGTCGTCGCACTGTCGATGATGATCGCGGGCGGCCTGCTCGCCGAAATGAGCTGGCGCGGTACGTTCCTGATCTATCTGATCGCCGCGCCGCTGATTCCGATGCTATGGCTGTTCCTGCCTCGGGCGCCCCGCACGGCAAACGTACGGACGTCGACCGGAGATGACGGAAGCGAAGCGCCGGCCTGGGACACCGTCCTCGCCGTCTACGCTCTGGCGGTCCTCTGCCCGCTGATCCAACTGGTGATGCATACGCAGTCTCCCTTCTTCATCGCGCAGGCGCATCACGGAACGCCGACGATGATCGCCGTCGCGCTCAGCGCGTCGATCGTCGGTGTCTTTCCAGCTTCCATGCTCTACGGCCGTCTGCGCGCGCGGTTTTCCGCATGGGCGGTCTTCGCGGCCGGCTTCGCCATCATGGCAGGCGGATATTTCCTTCAGGGGATGGCGCCGAGCTTCATGTTGCTGGCCGGCGCGATGGTGCTTTCGGGAATGGGTTTCGGCCTGATCATGCCCAATCTAAGCGCGACGCTGCTCTCGGCGGCTCCGCCCCGATTGCGCGGCCGGCTGTCGGGCGGGCTTGTGTCCTGCATCTTTCTCGGACAGTTCCTGTCCCCGGTGGTCAGCCAGCCGGTGATCGCGCGATACGGCTACGAGACGACGTTTATCCTGACGGCGGCGCTTGCAGGATTTGTGGCTGCGGTTCTCGTCATTCGGGCGTCCGCGCCGCGGCCCGTGCCTGCGGAATAAGCCCCCGGCGCGACAATCCTCCCATTGCCCTTGGGCGCCGTTTTCGCTATCAGGCGCTCAAGTGCAATCCCGGAGGGCACATGACGATGGCAGACAATACACCGACCGGTCCCGTCGAACTCGGCGCCAACATGGACTACAAGGAACACGAAAAGACCTATTCGATGTTCCTTTCGATGACCAAATACGTCTCGCTCTTCTGCGTGGCCTTGCTCATCGCGATGGCATTCGGCTTCTTCACCGCCGCCGGCTTTTTCTCGGCCACCATCCTGTTTATCCTGATCTGCGCGCTCGGCGCGTTTCTGCTCCGCTAGGCTCGGGGCAGGTCAAGCATTTTTTTTTAGACCGGCCCGCCTGGCGGGCTGCGTTCATGTCGGGGGACGTTCCAACCGAAAGGGATTTTGCCGGTGGGACAGACAGTATTCGTACCTAAAGAGGTTGACGTAACGGAAACCAGGGTGGCGGTTTCGCCGGAAACGGTCAAAAGGCTGGTCGGCCTGGGCTTCGATGTCGTGGTGGAGAAGGGCGCGGGCACGCTGTCGCGCATCCCCGACGGCGATTTCGCCGCCATGGGCGCCACCATCGGCAAGGGGGCCGACGCATCGAAAGCCGATGTCGTCCTGAAGGTGCGACGCCCCGGCGACGCGGAACTCAAATCCTACAGGAAGGGCGCTGCCGTCATCGCGACGATGGACCCCTACGGCAACGACGGCGCCGTGGCGGCGATGGCGAAGGCCGGCGTTTCCGCCTTCGCCATGGAGCTGATGCCGCGCATCACCCGTGCGCAGTCGATGGACGTGCTGTCGTCCCAGGCGAACCTCGCCGGCTACCAGGCGGTGATCGACGCGGCCGCCGAATACGACCGGGCATTGCCGATGATGATGACGGCCGCCGGTACGGTGCCCGCCGCCAAGGTCTTCGTCATGGGCGCGGGCGTTGCCGGCCTGCAGGCGATCGCGACCGCGCGCAGGCTCGGCGCCGTCGTCACGGCGACCGACGTCCGCCCGGCCGCCAAGGAACAGGTCGCCTCGCTCGGCGCCAAGTTCGTCGCGGTGGAGGACGAGGAGTTCAAGGCGGCTGAAACCGCCGGCGGTTACGCCAAGGAGATGTCCAAGGAATACCAGGCCAAGCAGGCGGCGCTCACGGCCGAGCACATAGCCAAGCAGGACATCGTGATCACCACGGCGCTGATTCCCGGTCGTCCGGCCCCGAAGCTTATTTCGGCGGCGATGGTGGCCGCGATGAAACCCGGCTCGGTCATCGTCGATCTCGCCGTGGAGCGCGGCGGCAATGTCGAGGGCGCGGTTGCCGGAAAGGTTGTCACCACCGCCAACGACGTGAAGATCGTCGGTCATCTCAACATGCCGGGCCGCGTCGCCGCTTCGGCATCGCTGCTCTACGCCAAGAACCTCTTCGCCTTCCTCGAGACCATGGTCGACAAGGAAAAGAAGCTCGTTGTCGTCAATCCCGAGGACGAGCTGGTCAAGGCGACGCTTCTGACCCATGACGGGAAGGTGGTGCATCCGAATTTCGCGGCGAGCGCCGCGGCCGCCCTCGCCGAGCCCGAAGTCGCGAAGGCCGCCAAGGGCACCGAGCCGGGCCTCGACGTCGCGCCGAAGAAGCCGGCGCGCAAGAAGTCGGCCTCGGCGGCAACCAAGCCCGGCAAATCCAAGGGAGGTGCGTGATGGAACCGACGGCATTGGAACAGGCGCTCGACCAGCTCGAACAGGCGACGGCCGCGCTTCGCCTCGCATTCACGGATTTCAAGGCCGACCAGGCGGCTGAGGCCGCGGGCGCCGTGGCCACCGCCGCTTCCGGCGGGGCGATCGACCCCTTCGTCTTCCGCTTCGCGATCTTCGTGCTGGCGATCTTCGTCGGCTACTACGTGGTCTGGTCGGTGACGCCGGCGCTCCACACGCCGCTGATGGCCGTCACCAACGCGATCTCCTCGGTGATCGTGGTCGGCGCGCTGCTGGCCGTGGGCATCTCGGCGTCGGGTCTGGCGACCGGCTTCGGCTTCGTCGCGCTGGTGCTCGCCTCGGTCAACATCTTCGGCGGCTTCCTCGTCACCCAGCGCATGCTGGCCATGTACAAGAAGAAGGACAAGTGAGCCGGTCATGAACGCGAATCTCGCTTCCTTCCTCTATCTCGTCTCCGGCATCCTGTTCATCCTGGCGCTGCGCGGTCTGTCGCACCCGACGACGAGCCGTCAGGGCAACATCTACGGCATGGTCGGCATGGGTATTGCCATCCTGACCACGCTGGCGCTGGCGACCCCGTCGCTCGGCGGCTTCGGATTGATCGTCCTCGGTCTTGCGATCGGCGGCGGCATTGGCGCCGTCATCGCGCGGCGCATCGCGATGACCTCGATGCCGCAGCTCGTGGCGGCCTTCCACAGCCTTGTCGGCATGGCGGCCGTCATGGTGGCGGCCGCGGCGATGTACGCGCCGGAAAGCTTCGGCATCGGCACGGTCGGCGCCATTCACGGCCAGGCGCTGGTCGAGATGAGCCTCGGCGTCGCCATCGGTGCCATCACCTTCACCGGCTCGGTCATCGCCTTCCTCAAGCTCGACGGCCGCATGTCGGGCAAGCCGATCATGCTGCCGGCCCGCCATTTCATCAACGCCGCGCTCGGCATCGCGCTGGTCGTGCTGATCATCCTTCTGGTGACGACGCAGAGCTACACGCTGTTCTGGCTGATCGTCATTGCCTCGCTGGTGCTCGGCGTGCTGCTGATCGTGCCGATCGGTGGCGCCGACATGCCGGTGGTCGTCTCGATGCTCAATTCCTATTCGGGATGGGCGGCCGCCGCGCTGGGCTTCACACTCGGCAATCTGGCGCTGATCATCACCGGCGCGCTGGTCGGCTCGTCGGGTGCGATCCTGTCCTACATCATGTGCAAGGGCATGAACCGCTCCTTCCTGTCCGTCATTCTCGGCGGCTTCGGCGGAGAGACGGCGGCTGCTTCCGACGACGGCATCGAGCGCACGGTCAAGCAGGGCTCGGCCGACGATGCCGCCTATCTGATGATGAACGCGCAGAAGGTCATCATCGTGCCGGGCTACGGCATGGCGGTCGCACAGGCGCAGCACGCGGTCCGCGAGATGGCCGACAAGCTCAAGGCCGCCGGCGTGGAGGTCAAATACGCGATCCATCCCGTCGCCGGCCGCATGCCCGGCCACATGAACGTGCTGCTCGCCGAGGCGAACGTGCCTTATGACGAGGTGTTCGAGCTCGAGGACATCAACTCGGAATTCGCCCAGGCCGACGTCGCCTATGTCATCGGCGCCAACGACGTCACCAACCCGTCCGCGCGCGACGACAAGTCGTCGCCGATCTACGGCATGCCGATCCTCGACGTCGACAAGGCGCGCACCTGCCTGTTCGTCAAACGCTCGCTCGGCTCCGGCTACGCCGGCATCGACAACACGCTGTTCTACAAGGACGGCACCATGATGCTGCTCGGCGATGCCAAGAAGATGACCGAGGAAATCGTCAAGGCGATGGACCACTGATCCGACGCCGTTCCATCGTCAAATGAAATCAGCCCGGCCATCGCGCCGGGCCTTTTTCTTGGCGGATGACGTTATGATGATATACATTCAAAGAATGTATATCATGGAGGCTCGATATGCGGGTTTCGAAATGGGGCAACAGTCTGGCGGTGCGCTTGCCGGCCGCGGTCGTGGATGCGCTGGAGCTAAAGGAAGGGGATGAAATCGAGCTGTCGGTGAGAGACAGGCATGAGCTTGAAGTCTCGACAAAGCCGAGCCGCGAGGAATTGATAAAGCGATTGCGCGCTTTCCGAGGACGCTTGCCGGCCGATTTCAAGTTCGATCGCGACGAACTGAATGAGCGCTAGCTTTTTCGACGGCAATGTCCTGCTCTACCTCGCCTCGGGAGATGCATGGCGCGCGAACCGGGCCGAAAAGCTGCTGGTGACTGGCGGCACGATCAGCGTGCAGGTCTTGAATGAAGTCGCCAATGCCAGTCGGCTGAAGCTGCGATTGTCATGGGAAGAGATCCGCGTGCTTCTGGAGACATTGAAGGCGGTGCTGAATGTGCAACCGTTAACCGTCGAAACTCACGACCGCGGTATGTTTCTGGCGCAACGACACGGCTTCTCGACATACGATGCGATGATCGTTGCCGCGGCGCTGCTTGCCGGCTGCGATACATTGTGGTCCGAGGATATGCAGAACGGAATGATCGTCGAGGAGAAGCTTCGGATCGTCAATCCTTTCGCTTCCTGAGAGATCGTCTCCTACCGCTGCGCCTCGGTCGCCATCCGGATCGCCAGACCTGCCAGAACCGTGCCCATGAGCCAGCGCTGAAGGCTCAGCCAGACCGGGTTGCGGGCGAGGAACAGCGAGATCGAGCCGGCGGTGACCGCGATCATCGCGTTGACCGTCACGCTGATGACGATCTGCGTCATGCCGAGCGCGAGCGATTGCGTCAGCACGCTGCCATGCGCCGGATCGATGAATTGCGGCAGCAGCGACAGATAGACCATCGCTATCTTGGGATTCAGAAGGTTGGTGAGAAAGCCCATCATGAAGAGCTTTCGCGGCCGGTCCCTGGGCAGTTCCCTGACCTGGAAGGGCGAACGCCCGCCGGGCTTCACCGCCTGCCAGGCAAGCCACATGAGATAGGCCGCGCCGGCCAGGCGCAGCGCGTCATAAGCGTAGGGCACGGCGAGGACCAGCGCGGTTATGCCGAAGGCGGCGCAAAGCATGTAGAAGACGAAGCCGAGCGCGACGCCGCCCAGCGAAATCAGCCCCGCCTTCGGCCCCTGGCTGATCGAGCGGGAGACCAGATAGATCATGTTCGGCCCCGGCGTGAGCACCATGCCGAGCGCGATCAGGGCGAATGCGATGAGGCTTGTCGTGTCCGGCATGGCGTTCCTGCGGCGAGGTTGCGCGGTTCGCCGCACGCCGCAACCCGTCCGCCGGCAGCTTCCGAACACGCCTGTTGAATGACCGGACTATCTGCTGGCGGGCGTCGCGGCAAAATGTGCCATCGCCGCGGATCATATGCGCCAGGAGCACGCGCTTTCCGCGCCTGACGGCGGATCCTCAATTCACTCCGGAACGCAGTTGGAACTCGGTCACGCCGAGAGCGAGGTTAAGTCCCGTCTGCGCTTGCACGCTGACCGGCTGCAGCGAGAATGTGCGATCCGATCCGCCGACGAGAACATTGGCGCCGACGCCGACGGCGGCCGTTGCTTCGGCGCTCGCGCCGACATAGTCGCCGGTCAGCGCGCCTAGCTGGTAGGCGTTGGAAGTGGGCGCGAGCACCGCCCATTGCATGACCGCGTCGTTGGTCGCGCCCACGTCGAGGCCGAATTTGTTGACGACGCCGAAATAGGGCTCAGGCGGCTTTGCGCGGTCGGCCGAGGTGAAAGTGCAGCTCAGTTCCTTCGACGATCCGACGACGAAGCCGGCGCCACCCTGAACGAGGCAGTTGAGCATGCCGAGCTCGACGCGATCCTGCGCGGCGGCCGGCACGGTGGTGAGAGCCGCGGCAAGCGCGGCGGCGGCGAAAATGATCCTTCTCATCTCGTCCTCCTTGGTATCTGGCGGTCAAACACCAGCCCCGGGAGGAATGTTCCGAGAATTTCACGCGCCGCGCGTGCGTGTCAGGCCTTCCTGCGCCGATTTCAAGTTCGGGTTGAGGCGGACCGCCTCCGCATAGGAACGGGAAGCGCGCGAATTGTCGCCGCGTCGTTCGAAGACGAGCGCCTGGTAGGACCATGCCTCGGCATTGTTCTTGTCGAGCTTGAGCGCCGTGTTGAAATCCGTCAGCGCGTTCTCCTCGTCGTTCTTCGCCAGATAGGAGAGGCCGCGACCGGCATATGGTTCCGCCGAGCTGGGCGCGAGCGAGATCGACGTGGCGAAATCCTCGATGGCGAAATCGTGCTGCCCACGCGTCTGATAGAGCAGGCCGCGATTGTAGTAGGCGCGCGGATCGGTGGTATCGAGCTGGATCGCCCGCTCGAAATCGCTGAAGGCCTCGTTGGTGCGCCCGGCCAGGCGATAGAGATTTCCGCGACCGATATAGGCGGCGTCATAGGAGGGGTTGAGCTGGATGGCGCGGCTGTAGTCGTTCAGCGAGTTCTGCTGATCGCCCATCTGGCGGTAGACGAGAGCGCGGTTCGCATAGGCCTGATAGAAGCCCGGATTGAGCCGGATGGCCGCCTCGAAATCCTTCAACGCTTCCTGGTACCTGCCGGCGCGGCCATAGGCGGAGCCACGAACATTGTATGCTTCCGGATCGTTGGGGCTGCGTTCGATGACCGCCGTGAGGGAGGATATGTTCTCGCGCGAGCCCTGCGCCGCGTCGACGGTAGAGATGCCGGCAATCGGGTCGCTGGCGGTCTGGCATCCCGCGAGTACAGCCAGTCCGAGCAAAGCAAAGGCCGCGACGATGTTCCTCGCTGCGAGAACGCGGCCACCCAAAACTACATTCATCGGGTCAATTCCCCTCATGCGCTACAGGTAAGTCGCGTGCCCCGATCTGGCTCCCCTTTGCGCGACGGATCAATGCAAAAAAGGTGGCAGCGATTCTCATCGCCCCACCTTAATCGGTATCGCCGGAAAAGGACGAAATATGGGCGGTCAGCGTGCAGGCGCTGCCCGGCCGCCGGCAACGAGGCCTTCGCGCTGGGCGCGCTTGCGGGCCAGCTTGCGGGCGCGGCGAACGGCCTCGGCCTTTTCGCGGGCACGCTTCTCGGACGGCTTCTCGTAATGACCGCGCATCTTCATTTCGCGGAAAATGCCTTCGCGCTGCATCTTCTTCTTGAGCGCGCGGAGCGCCTGGTCAACATTGTTGTCGCGGACGAGTACCTGCACGTGCGTTCCTGTCTTCCGGTTGTTGTCTAGAGCCTGGACGCAATACCCACGCGTCCCCGCGATGATCCCACCACGAATTGCGGCGGCTCATAGCAGACCCAGTATAACTTGTCGAGCGGAAAGCGCGAGACGGCCGACGCAAATATTCGTCCGGCAATACTCGGACTTCCGCTGTTCTTCCTGCTCACAGACGATTGACGGAGACACCGCCGTCGGCGAGCAGCGCCAGGCCCGTGGTGAAGCTCGATGCATCGGAGGCGAGATAAAGCGCCGAGGCGGCGATTTCCTCCGGCGCCGCGATGCGCTTCAGGGCGTGCAGGCCGGCAACGAAACTGCGCTCCTCGGGCGTCTTGAACGTTGCCGCCGGCGTCTCGGTCCCGCCGGGAAGAAGCGCGTTCGCTCTTATGCCGCGCGGTCCGTATTCCGCGGCGAGCACCTGGGTCAGGCCGACGAGACCCGCCTTGGCCGCGGCATAGGCCGCCATGCCGGGCATGCCGACCGTGTGGCCGACGAAGGAGGAGGTGAAGATCAGAGAGCCGCGTCCGCGCTCGAGCATCGCCGGGATCTGATGCTTGGCGAGCAGGAAGGCGCTGGTGAGGTTGACGTCGAGCGTCTCCTTCCAGTCGTCGCTTTCGAGAGCCTCCAGCGGAGCCATCGTGCCGACCGCGCCGGCATTGTTGAAGGCTATATCGAGCCCGCCGAACTGGCGCACCGCGAGCTCGACCAGATCGATGGCGTGACGTTCGTCGCGGACGTCGCCCGGCAGCGCCTCGGCACGTCCGCCAATATCCTCGATTTCCTCGACGAGCTGCTGAAGCTCGCCGCCGCGCCTCGCGGTGACGACGACGCTCGCGCCTTCCTCGGCGAACAGCAGAGCGGTTGCGCGGCCTATACCCGAGCTGGCGCCGGTGACGATCGCGATCTTGTTTTCAAGCATGCCCATGGGGAGGTTCCTTCTTTCCAGCGGTTCGCCGCGCATTCGCGGTGTTCGCTGCATCTCGCAGGAAAGAGAGGCGGTGAGCCACCCGAAACCGGACTGCCGGCTTGGCGCAAAACGGCAGTCGCCGTCGCAAACAGCGCAAGGATGGAAGCGCCTTTTCGATAGTGGTACTCGGGTTTGACAGGCTTCAGACCGCGCCATCCGAATCCCGAGGCAACGCATGCGCAAATATTCCGTCTTCGCAATCGCCCGAGAGGCCATGCGCGGCCACAAGGGTTGGGAGGAACAATGGGCTTCGCCCGAGCCGAGACGGGAATATGACGTCATCATCATCGGCGCCGGCGGCCACGGGCTTGCCACGGCCTACTATCTGGCGAAGGAACACGGCATCACCAATGTCGCGGTGCTGGAGAAGGGCTGGCTCGGCGGCGGCAATACCGGCCGCAACACGACGATCATCCGCTCCAATTATCTCTACGACGAGAGTGCGGGGATCTACGACCACGCCGTCAAGCTGTGGGACGGCCTGAGCCAGGATCTCAACTACAACGTCATGTATTCGCCCCGCGGCGTGATGATGCTCGCCCATAACGTCCACGACGTGCAGGTCTTCAAGCGTCACATCCACGCCAACCGGCTGAATGGCGTCGACAATGAGTGGCTGACGCCGGAGGAGGCGAAGGATTACTGCCCGCCCCTCAACATCTCGCCGAACGCGCGCTATCCGATCATGGGGGCCGCGCTGCAGAGGCGCGGCGGCACCGCGCGTCATGACGCGGTCGCCTGGGGCTATGCGCGCGGCGCCTCGGCGCGCGGCGTCCACATCATCCAGAATTGCGAGGTCACAGGCATACGCCGCGCGCCGGAAGGCCATGTGACCGGCGTGGAGACGACGCGGGGCTTCATCGGTGCGCGGAAGGTCGGTGTCGTGGCGGCCGGTCATTCCTCGGTGATCATGGATATGGCGGGCGTGCGCATGCCGCTGGAATCCTATCCGCTCCAGGCGCTGGTTTCCGAGCCGGTCAAGCCGACCTTTCCCTGCGTGGTCATGTCGAACACGGTGCACGCCTACATCTCGCAGTCCGACAAGGGCGAGCTCGTCATCGGCGCCGGTACCGACCAGTACACCTCCTATTCGCAGACCGGCGGGCTGCACATCATCAACCACACGCTCGACGCGATCTGCGAGATGTTCCCCATGTTCACCCGCATGAAGATGCTGCGAAGCTGGGGCGGGATCGTCGACGTAACGCCGGACCGCTCGCCGATCCTCGCCAAGACGCCGGTGAAGGGCCTCTACGTGAATTGCGGTTGGGGTACCGGCGGTTTCAAGGCGACGCCGGGTTCGGGCCATGTCTTCGCCCACACGATCGCGCGCGACGAGCCGCATCCGATCAATGCGCCGTTCACGCTGGAGCGCTTCCGCACCGGCCGGCTCATCGACGAGGCCGCCGCCGCGGCGGTCGCGCATTGAGGAGGCCGCTTTGACCGCCAATCCCGTCAATCTCGAGGAAAAGCTCGCGCTTTTCTCGGAGCTCTGGTCGCCGAAGGTCGTCGGCGGCTACAACGGCAACGATTTGCTCGTCGTCAAGGTGAAGGGCGAGTTCGTCTGGCATTTGCATCCCGATACGGACGATTTCTTCCTGGTGCTGAAGGGCAGGCTGACGATCCGAATGCGCGACGGCGACGTCGTCCTGGGTCCCGGCGAGCTCTACGTGGTGCCGAAAGGCGTCGAGCACTGTCCGTATGCGGAGGAAGAAACGCATCTCCTCCTCATCGAGCCGGCCGGCACACCCAACACCGGCGATCCGGCCACCGCGGCCATCAAGACGAAGATCTAGCCATGCTTCTGATACGTTGCCCCTATTGCGAGGAAGAGCGTCCCGAACTCGAATTCCGGCATGCGGGCGAGGCGCATCTCGTCCGGCCGTCGAACATCACGGCGATGAGCGACGAGGATTTCGAGGGATATTTCTTCATCCGCTCGAACCCGAAAGGGCTCGTCTACGAGCGCTGGCGCCATATTCATGGCTGTGCCCGCTTCTTCAACGCGGTGCGCGACACCGTCACCGACAAGTTCGTGACGACATACAAAGCGGGCGAGCCGAAGCCGGATTTAGGGAAGCCGAAAGCCAGATTGCCGCGCAAATCCGCGCGGGAGAACGTCGGGAAGGGGAAGCCGGCGAAAGGGAGGGCAGAGCCGCGATGACGATATTTGTGGAAACGGCATGACGAACGAATCTTTCCGCATCCCCGGCCAGGGCCGTCTTGGGCAGGCTCGCCTCGCACGCTTCTCCTTCGACGGGGAAGGGCTTGCAGGTCTCGAGGGCGACACGCTGGCCTCGGCCCTTCTTGCCAACGGCATCCATCTCGTCGGCCGCTCGTTCAAATATCACCGACCGCGCGGCATCCTGTCGGCAGGGGCGGAGGAGCCGAACGCGCTGGTCGGCATCCATCGCGACGCCGCCCGCAGGACGCCCAATGTGCGTGCCACCGTGCAGGAGCTCTATGACGGTCTCAACGCCGTTTCGCAGAACCGCTGGCCGTCGCTGAAATTCGACGTCGGCGCGGTCAACGACCTTGCCTCGCCTTTCCTCTCCGCCGGTTTCTACTACAAGACGTTCATGTGGCCGAAGGCGGCGTGGAAGCAGTTCTACGAACCGAACATCCGCGCCGCGGCCGGCCTGGGCGTCGCGCCGGACCTGCCCGATCCCGATCGCTATTCGGCGCGCTTCGCGCATTGCGACGTGCTCGTGCTCGGCGGCGGCGCGGCCGGCATCGCGGCGGCACTCGCGGCCGCCGAGGCCGGCGCGCGCGTCATCATTGCCGACGAGCAGGCGCAATTGGGCGGTTCCCTGCGCTTCGAGACGGGTGCGCGGATCGGCGGTGCGGCCGGCTGGGATTGGGCGCAGGCGAGCGCTGCGAGACTTGCCGCGATGGACAACGTGCGCGTGCTCACCCGCGCGACGGCATTCGGCTACTATGCGCAGAATTTCGTCGGCCTCGTCGAGCGGGTCAGCGATCACCTGCCGCAGCCCATGCCCGATCTGCCGCGCGAGCGGCTCTGGCAGGTGCGCGCCAAACGCGTCGTTCTCGCCACCGGCGCGATCGAGCGGCACATGGTGTTCGCGGACAACGACCGGCCGGGGATCATGCTCGCCTCGGCGGCGCGGACCTATTTCAACCATTACGGCGTCGCCGTCGGCCGCAATGTCGGCGTCTACACGGCGAACGATTCCGCCTATCACGCGGCGATCGACTTCAAGAAGGCCGGCGTGAACATCGCCGCCATCGTCGACTTGCGCGACAATCCGCAAGGCGCGGCGGTCGACGAGGCGAGGGCGCTCGGCATCGAGATCAATGCCGGGCGCGCGGTGATCGCGGCGACTGGCAGGCAGCGGATAAACGCCATGGTGGTGCGGCCGAAGAACGGCGGCGCCTCGCGCGCCATTCCGGTGGACGCGCTGCTGACATCGGCGGGCTGGACGCCGTCGGTGCATCTCTTCTCGCAGTCGCGCGGCAAGGTCGCCTTCGACGAGGCGACCCGGCGTTTCCTGCCCGGGGATTATGCGCAGGACTGCGTCTCGGTCGGGGCCTGCAACGGCACCGACAATCTCGCCGATACCATCGCCGAGGCGATCGCGGCCGGCGAGAAGGCGGCGAAGGAAGCCGGCGCCAAGGTTTCGAAGGGTTTCAAGCTGAAGGCCGAGACGCCGGAAGGCTGGGCCGGCGGCATGATCGGCGCGGCACCCGGAGCCGGCCTGGATGCCAAGGTCAAGGCGTTCGTGGATTTCCAGAACGACGTGACCGCCAAGGACATCAGGCAGGCCGTGCGCGAGGGCATGCGCTCGATCGAGCACGTCAAGCGCTTCACCACCAACGGCATGGCCACGGACCAGGGCAAGACATCGAACATCCACGGGCTGGCGATCGCCGCCGAGACGCTCGACAAACCGATCCCGGAGGTCGGGCTGACGACGTTCCGCGCGCCCTACACACCGGTCACCTTCGGCGCGATCGTCAATCATGCGCGGGGCGAGCTGTTCGATCCGACGCGACGGACCGCCATCCATCCCTGGGCCGAGACGCACGGCGCCGTCTTCGAGGATGTCGGCCAATGGAAGCGCGCCTGGTATTTTCCGCGTCCAGGCGAAGACATGCACGCCGCGGTCGATCGCGAGTGCCGCACGGTGCGCAACGCCGCCGGTATCTTCGATGCCTCCACGCTCGGCAAGATCGAGGTGGTCGGGCCGGATGCTGCCGCCTTCATGGAACTGCTCTACACCAACCCGTGGAAGCGGCTGGACACCGGCCGCTGCCGCTATGGCATCATGCTGCGCGAGGACGGCTTCATCTACGACGACGGCGTCGTCGGCCGCCTCGCCGAGGATCGCTTCCACGTCACCACGACGACGGGCGGCGCGGCCCGCGTCATGAACCACATGGAGGACTATCTCCAGACCGAGTTTCCGCATCTGAAGGTCTATCTGACCTCGATTTCCGAGCAGTGGGCGGTGATCGCCGTACAGGGGCCGAAGTCTCGCGACATCATCGCGCCGCTGGTGGAAGGCATCGACCTTTCCAACGAGGCGATGCCGCACATGTCGGTGCGCGAAGGCCGGATCTGCGGCGTGCCGACGCGGCTCTTCCGCATGTCGTTCACGGGAGAGCGTGGCTTCGAGATCAACGTACCGGCGGATTACGGGCAGGCCGTCTGGGAAGCCGTCTGGGCGGAGGGCGAAAAGCACGGCGCCTGCGCCTACGGCACGGAGGCCATGCATGTGCTGCGCGCTGAGAAGGGCTACATCATCGTCGGGCAGGACACGGACGGCACGGTGACGCCGAACGACGCCGGGCTCGACTGGGCCGTGGGCAAGAAGAAGGCCGATTTCGTCGGCATTCGAGGTCTTGCGCGGCCGGATCTGGGGATGCCCGACCGAAAGCAACTGGTGGGATTGAGGACGCGCGACCCGAAGCTCGTGCTGGAGGAAGGCGCGCAGATCGTTGCAGATCCCAGGCAGCCGATCCCGATGAAGATGATCGGCCACGTCACCTCGTCCTACTGGTCGGAGAATTGCGGGCACTCGATCGCGCTCGCCCTGGTCGAGCGCGGCCGCGAGCGCATCGGCGAGACGCTGTGGGTGCCGATGCCCGATGCAACGATAGAGGTCGAGGTCACCGGCACGGTGTTCTTCGACGAGAAGGGGGAGCGCTTGAATGGCTAGGGCGGCGCGCAGACTTTCCGAGCAGATCAACCTATCGCGGCGCCCGGCGCTCGAGGGCAGTGAAACGGTCATGCCCTGGGTTACGGTCCGGCCCTCCGGACCGCTCTCGCGGCTTTCGCTGCGTGCGCCGGAGGCGAGCGTTTCCGCGCTGTCGAAGGCGCTCGGCGTCACCCTGCCGGGAAAACCGAAGAGTTCGGCGGAAAAAGCGGGCCGC
This sequence comes from Aquamicrobium sp. LC103, assembly GCF_001014615.2. Taxonomy (GTDB): domain Bacteria; phylum Pseudomonadota; class Alphaproteobacteria; order Rhizobiales; family Rhizobiaceae; genus LBCQ02. The sequence continues at coordinate 292,133 of NZ_LBCQ02000006.1, read as the reverse complement.
GCGGTGCTTTGGCTCGGCCCGGACGAATGGCTCGTCCTCGACGGCGCCGGCAACCTCGCTTCGGCGCTGCAAGGCGTCAAGCAGTTCCATTCCGCCGTCGACGTCTCGCATCGCAATGTCGGCATCGTCGTTGCGGGAGAGGGCGCGGAGGCGGCGCTCAACGCCGGATGCCCGGGGGATCTTTCGCTGGCGGCGTTTCCGGTTGGGGCCTGTTCGCGCACGGTGCTCGGCAAGATCGAGATCGTGCTATGGCGCAAGGCGGAGCACGAGTTCCACGTAGAGTGCTGGCGCTCCTTCTCCGACTATGCCTTTGCCTTCCTGACGGAAGCGACGCGCGACGCGGGTCAGCCCTGACAGGAGCTGGGAGACCGGCAGCGCGGGCGGCTTTCTCACGGATCGGCGGCATGCGGCGGGACTTGCGCCCGCGCCCGAACCGTCCTAGCGAGACATCCGAGCACGACCAAAGGTCAAGGACGATGCCGGGCACAATCACCACGATCGGCCTCGATGCCGACGACACGCTGTGGCAGAACGAGCAGTTCTTTCGCTGGACCGAGGCCAGGTTCGCCGAAATGCTGAGCGAGCATGCCGAGGCCGATCACCTCCGCGAGCGCCTTCTCGAGGCCGAGAAGCGGAATCTCGCCCATTACGGCTTCGGCATAAAGGGCTTCACGCTTTCGATGATCGAAACCGCGATCGAGGTGACCGAAGGCCGCGTCCCCGCGGAGACGATCGCGCAAATCCTGGATGCCGGGCGCGAGATGCTGCGCCATCCCGTCGAGACACTGCCGCAGGTGCAGGAGACGCTGGAGGCGCTGGCCGGCTCCTACCGGCTGGTGGTGATCACCAAGGGCGACCTGTTCGACCAGGAGCGCAAGCTGGCGCAATCGGGCCTTGGTGATTTCTTCGATGCCGTCGAGATCGTCAGCGACAAAAACCGCGCGACCTACGAGCGGATATTCAGCCGTCACGGCGACGGTCCCGCAGCGAGCATGATGGTCGGCAATTCGCTGAAGTCGGATGTCGTTCCGGCAATCGAGGCGGGAAGCTGGGGCGTCTATATTCCCCACGACCTCACATGGGTTTTCGAGCATGTCGACGAGCCGGAGGCGCATCCACGCTTCCGCAAGCTCTCCGGACTGGCCGAGCTTTCGAATCTGATTTCGGAGATCGGCTGAAGCCGGTCAGATCGCCATGATGCCGCCGTCGGCGGCGAGCGTCTGGCCGGTCATGAAGGAGTTCTTCGGGTCGGCCGCGAACAGCACGACCTCGACGATCTCGTCGACCTCCGCCAGCCGCTTCATCGGCACGCCCCGGGTCAGGTCGGCTTCGACCGCGGCGCTGTCCGCCAGCGACATTTCCAGCATGTCGGTGACCATCGGCGTGCGTGCGAAGGAGGGGCAGATCGCGTTCACGCGGATGCCCTTGGTCGCGTATTCGGCGGCGGCGGAACGCGTGAGGCCGACGACGCCGTGCTTCGCGGCAGAGTAGATCGACAGCCTCGGCGCTCCGGCGAGCCCGGCGACAGAGGCGATGTTGACGATCGCGCCGCGCGCGCCCTTCTCGCGGAACCGCTTCTCCATCGCCGGCAATTGATGCTTCAGCGCATAGAACATGCCCATCAGATCGACGTCTACGATGCGACGCGCCTCGTCGGAGGGGATAAGGTGCAGCTTCACGAAATTCTGGGCGATGCCGGCATTGTTGACGGCGATATCGAGGGACTTGAAGCGGTCGAGGGCGAGGGCGACGAGGCTCTCGGAAAGGCTTTCCTCGGCAATGTCGCCGGCGAGCGTCGCGGTTTCCGCATCGAGGGTCGATGCCATGCCCTCCAGCGCTTCGGCGTTGATGTCCGAAAGGACGAGGCGGGCACCTTCCCCTGCGAATCTCTCGGCGGTGCGGCGGCCGAAACCGCCGGTCGCGCCGGTAACAATCACGGTGCGTCCCTCGAAACGTTTCATTCCTTACCTTCCCTCATCGATCAAACGCGCCGCCAGTCCCGAAAGCAGCTTCACCGCCTCTCCATAGGTCCTGGCCTTCTCCGGATTGGAGGCATTGCCGTCGAGCGCCCGCTTGTAGACGCCCTGGCAGATGGCCGCCAGGCGGAAGAAGGAGAAGGCGAGATAGAACACCCAATTGTCTATCCCGTCGATGCCGCGCCGCTGACAATATGTAACGATATATTCCTCCTCGGTCGGCAGGCCCAGCGCCTTGCGGTCGATCCCCGCCAGGCCGCGGAAGCCCGATTTGTGCGGCAGCCGCCACTGCATGCACTGATAGGCAATATCGGCATAAGGATGACCGAGCGTGGAGAGCTCCCAGTCCAGCACCGCGGCGACTTCAGCGCGATCAGCCGCGAAGATCATGTTGTCCAGGCGGTAGTCGCCATGCACCAGCGAGACGAGGCCGTCGTCGGCGACGAGGTGCTTCTCCAGCCATTCGATCAGCCGATCCATGTCCGGCAGCTTCTCGGTTTCGGAAGCCCGGTACTGGCTGGTCCAGCGCGAAAGCTGCCGCTCGAAATAGCTGCCGGGCTTGCCGAAATCCGACAGGCCGGCGGCTTCGACGTTGACGTCGTGGAGTGCGGCCAGAACCCGGTTCATGGCGTCGCTGACGGCGGCGCGCTCCTCGTTGGAGGCGAGTTCAGGCAGGGCCGGATCCCAGAAGATACGGCCGTCGACGAAGGCCATGACGTAGAACATGCGGCCGATCGGCGAATCCTCCGATGCCAGGTGCAGCATCTCGGGAACCGGCACCGCCGTTTTCCTCAATGCCGTCATGACGCGGAATTCACGATCGACCTGATGGGCCGATTTGAGGAGCTCGCCCGGCGGTTTCGCCCTCAGCACATAGCGGCCGCTGGCTGCTTCGAGCAGATAGGTCGGGTTGGATTGCCCCGAATTGAATTTCCGGATGGCTTTCAGGCCGCGAAAGCCCGGAACGTGCTCTTCCAGATAAGGAGCGAGTGCCGCCTCGTCGAGCGCGTTCGCATCCGTCATGCAGTCTCTTCCCTGGGTTCCAGAACGGCGAGGGTAAGCCAGCGGGCGCTGACGGCAGGTTTCTTCGAGCCTTCCACCTCGATCGTCACGTCATAGGCGATCTGCACCCAGCCGGACGGCCGCACATTGACGTCGGCGAGCTTGAAGCGGCCGCGCACCCGCGCGCCCGATTTCACCGGGGCGGCGAAACGTACGGTGTCGAAACCGTAATTGACGCCCATATTGGCGCCTTCCAGCGGCCGCACCGTTTCATAGGCGAGGGTGGAAAGCAGCGACAGGGTCAGGAAGCCGTGCGCGATGGTGCCGCCGAAGGGTGTCTCGGCGGCGCGGACGGGATCGACATGGATGTACTGATGATCGTCGGTCGCATCCGCGAACTTGTCTATCATCTCCTGCGTGACGACCCGCCACGGAGAGACACCGATTTCCTTGCCGACAGCGGCCAGCACCGTGTCGAGAGATACTGGCTCAAGTGCGCTTCCGTCCATCTTCGCCTACACCGTTTATTTGAAAAGTCTCATTCCGTGCTGCACCGACTGGCCGCCGTCCAGGGGCAGGATGGCCCCGGTCACGTAGCTTCCAGCCTTGCTGCACAGATACAGCGTTGCGCCCGCTATGTCATCCGGTGCGCCGATACGCCCGATGGGAACGCGATCGCCGACGGTCTGGGCCTGTTCCTCGGTGGCGGTCGCGAAGGCCGTCATCCGGCTCTGGAAGGGACCGGGCGCGAATGCGTTGACGGTAATCCGCCGGTCGGCGAGCTCGCCCGCCAGCGTGCGGGTGAGATGATGAACGGCCGCCTTCGAAGCGGTGTAGGAATAGGCGCCGTCCGCCATCGGCTGACTTCCCATCACCGAACCGAGATTGATGACCCGGGCCGGGTCATCGTCGCTCGCCGCCTTGTCCAGCAGCGGCAGCAGTTCCCGGGTGAGATGGAAGAGGCCGGTGACGTTGACGTTCAGCACCTTTGCCCAGGCATGGTAGGGGAAGGATTCCAGCTCGGCTCCCCACGAGACGCCGGCATTGTTGATCAGGACGTGCAGACGGTCCGTGCGCTTGACCACCTCGGCCACGAGGGCGGCAATCCCTTCCTCGGTGCTCACGTCGCCGGCGAAGCCCTCGGCCCTGCCGGGCGCTCCCAACGCGTTGAGTTCCTCGGCGGTTCGGGCGCAATCCTCGCCCTTGCGCGAGGCGATGAGCACATGCGCGCCGCCCTGCGCCAGGCCGGTGGCCGCCATGCGTCCGATGCCGGTCGCCGCGCCGGTCACCAGCGCAAGCTTGCCCTTCACCGAGAACAGTTCCTCCAGATAGCTCATCCTTCCTCCCTTCACGCCCGTCTCGAAGAAATCGAGATGCCGCGTTGACAACATACTGGGTAGTATGTTCATCATTTCGGCACGCGTAAAGGCCCGTGCGGAAAAACGCCGAACAGGCGCTGTCGGGAAGCGGAAAGGGAGGAAGCGTTCATTGTCGACGCTGGGCGTCCGCGAGCAGATGCTGGACAATTCGCGCGCTGACATTTTGAGCGCCGCGGCCCAATGCTTCATGGAACGCGGCTATTCGGCCACCTCGATCGATGACGTCGCCCGCAGCCTCGGCGCGACGAAGGGCCGGATCTATCACCATTTTCACTCGAAGGCCGATCTCTTTGCCGAAGTGTTCCGGTTCGGCATGGACATGAACTACGCCGCCCTCGAACCGCTGCTGGCCGTGCCGGGCCGCGCGGCGGTGAAATGGAAGAAGATGGCGTTCGCCCATGTTCTTCAGATGATCACGACGAAGCCGTTCCAGCGGGCCGTCTGGCTCGGCGTCGAGATGCATCTTCGTGGCGCGACCACGCCCGAGCAGCGCAGCGTGTTCAACGATCTGATCAATTATCGCACCGAGTACGGCAACATCTTTCGCGATGTCCTGCGCAAGGGCAGGGAAGAAGGCGATTTCGACTTCGAGAATCTGAGCATTGCCAATCAGCTCATGTTCATGACACTCAACTCGCCGATATTCTGGTACTCTGCGCGGACCGGCGAGACCAGGGCGGACCTGGAAGACGTTGTGCGGCAGGTTGTGACCTGCGCCTATCGAGGACTTGGCGGCAAGGAGGAAAACACGGCGTGAGCTCGAAGGAAAATTCGGAGATGAACCTGGGGATGACCGAGCGCGTGAAGCCGCTTCACGAGAAGGTCGCACGGATGGTGCGGGAAGAGATCGTGCCGCTGGACGAGGAATTCCTCGCCGAGATAGGCAAGAACGGCGACCGCTGGAGCTATACGCCGCGGCAGACCGAGATTCTCGAAGGCCTGAAGGCGAAGGCGCGCGAACGCGGCCTGTGGAACTTCTGGCTGACCGCATCCGACAAGGGTTACGGGCTCACCACGGTGGAATACGCCTATCTCGCCGAGGAGATGGGCAAGGCGCATCTGGGCGCCGAGACCTTCAACTGCTCCGCGCCGGATACCGGCAACATGGAGGTTCTGGAGCGCTACAGCGCGCCGGAGGACAAGGAACGCTGGCTGAAGCCGCTGCTCGACGGCAAGATCCGCTCCGCCTATCTGATGACCGAGCCTGACGTCGCCTCTTCCGACGCGACCAACATCTCGATGCGCTGCGAGCGCGACGGCGACCACTATGTGCTCAATGGCGAGAAATGGTGGGCATCGGGCACCGGCGATCCGCGCTGCGCCATCTACATCGTCATGGTGCGCACGCCCTCGAACGACCGGCCCAAGCACCGGCAGCATTCGATGATCCTCGTGCCCGCCGACACGCCCGGCATCACAAAGCTGCGCGCCATGACCATATACGGCCATGACGATGCGCCACACGGCCATCTTCACATCCGCATGGAGAACGTTCGCGTGCCGGCGCGCAATCTCCTGCTCGAGGAGGGAAGCGGCTTCGAGATCGCGCAGGGACGGCTCGGCCCGGGCCGCATTCACCATTGCATGCGCGCCATCGGCCAGGCCGAGGCTGCTCTGGAGATGATGTGCCGCAGGGCACTGCGCCGCGAGGCTTTCGGCAAGCCGCTGGCCGAGCTCGGCGCCAATTTCGACATCATCGCCGAGTGCCGCATGGAGATCGAAATGGCGCGGCTGCTGTGCCTGAAGGCAGCCTGGATGATGGACCAGGGTGACAAGAAGGCCGCCGCCCCCTGGATCAGCCAGATCAAGGTCGTCGCGCCGCGCATGGCGCTCAAGGTGACCGACGAGGCGGTGCAGCTCTTCGGCGCGCAGGGCATCAGCCAGGACACGTCGCTGGCGCGTGCCTGGACCAATCTGCGCACCCTTCGCTTCGCCGATGGTCCGGATGCCGTCCATCGCCGCCAGGTCGCCCGCGCCGAGCTGCGCAAATACACGCAGCAGCAGGTCTGACATGAAGGCAATCGTCGCCAGGGAGTTCGGGCCACTCGACAAGCTCGACTATGCCGACTGGCCCGAGCCGTCGGCCGAGGGTGGCGATGTCGTCATCGAGGCCGAGGTGATCGGCGTGAACTATCCGGATGGGCTGCTGGTCCAGGGGCTCTACCAGATGAAGCCGCCGGTGCCGTTCGTTCCCGGCATGGAGGTTGCCGGCCGGGTCGTTGCCGTGGGCGACAAGGTGACGAAGCTCAAGGTCGGCGATCGCGTCGCCTCGCTGTCTTCCCTCGGCGCCTATGCCGAGAAGGTCGCGGCGCCGGAAGCCTCCGTGATGAAGCTGCCGGACGCGATATCCGGCGAGGATGCGTGCGCGCTCCTCTGCGGCTACGGCACCTCGCACTATGCGCTGAAGCAACGCGGCCAATTGAAGGCGGACGAGACGCTCTGCGTGCTCGGCGCGTCGGGTGCGACCGGAGTCGCCGCCGTGCAGATCGGCAAGGCAATGGGCGCCAGGGTGATCGGCGTCGCCTCCAGCGAGGAGAAGCGCCGCATCGCCGCCGAGGCCGGCGCCGACGTCACGCTCGGCTACGACAACCTCAAGGACGCGCTCAAGGAAGCCACCGACGGCAAGGGCGTCGACGCCGCCTTCGATCCGGTCGGCGGCGAGGCCTTCGATGCGCTGTCGCGGTCGATGGGCTGGGGCGGACGGCTCCTGGTGATCGGCTTCGCCTCCGGCACCATCCCGAAGTTCCCGGTCAACCTGGCGCTGGTCAAGGGCTACAGCGTGGTCGGCGTGTTCTGGGGCGCGTTCACCCGCAACGAGCCCGAGGCCTATGCCGATAACATGAAGGAGCTCATCGGCTGGTATCTGGAAGACAAGGTGAAGCCGGTGATCGAGGGCGTCTACCCGCTCGCCGAAGCTTCCGCCGTCCTGACGCGCGTGCTCGGTCGCGGTGCGACCGGCAAGCTCATCCTCAAACCCTGAAAGTGCCGACGATGACCCTTCCAGCCGAGATGAACGCCCTTCTGCTCAAGAACGACGGCTACGCCTCGCAGCATTCAGGCACGGTGCTGGAAGCGATGGAGCCCTATGTCGAGCGCGGACGCATCGGCGTTCCGCAGCCCGGCGAGAGCCAGGTTCTCGTCAAGGTTCGGCTTGCCTCGATCAACCCGTCCGACGTGATGTTCATCAAGGGTCTTTACGGGCAGCCGCGCCGCCAGGGCCAGCCGGCCGGCTTCGAGGGTGTCGGCGAGGTGGTGACGGCCGGCTCGAGCGAGGCGGCGCAGAAGCTCGTCGGCAAGCGCGTCGCCTTTCCGACCGGCCTGAGCGGTTGGGGAAGCTGGGCGGAATACGCGGTCGCCGAGGCGGCCGCCTGCATACCCGTCATCGACAGCGTGCGCGACGAGGACGCGGCCGCTATGATCGTCAATCCGCTGACGGCGCTCGCCATGTTCGGCCTCGTCGAGGACGAGGGGGAGAAGGCCTTCATCCTGACCGCCGGCGCGAGCCAGCTCAGCAAGCTGATCATCGGCGTCGCGCGTGACGCGGGCTTCCGCCCGATCGTCATCGTTCGCCGCGACGAGCAGGTCGGCATGCTGGAGAAGCTCGGCGCGGCGCACGTGCTCAACGCCGACGCGCCGGGTTTCGAGGAAAAGCTCGGCGAGGTTCTGCGCGCCGAAAAGCCGAGGATATTCCTCGATGCGGTCACCGGCCCGCTCGCCGCGACGATCTTCGCCGCGATGCCCAAGCGCTCGCGCTGGATCGTCTATGGCAGGCTCGATCCGGCGGAGACGGTCATTCCCGAACCCGGCCAGCTCATCTTCATGCACAAAAGGATCGAAGGATTCTGGCTCACCGAGTGGCTGCGTACGGCGCCGGCAGAGCGCAGGATGCACGTCGTCATGGAAGCACAGAAGCGTTTCGCCGACGGCCGCTGGGCCACCGACGTGACGGCGGTGGTTCCGCTTTCCGAGGCCGTTTCGCGGGTACCGGGAGAACTCGCCAAGCTCAACGGAAAGGTATTCATCTCGCCCGACTAGCGCGGGCACGCGGCCTGAGGAGGAGGCCGCGGCGATAGACAAGAACGGCGCGGCAAAAACGCGCCGCATAGTGGAGGAGGAACGCGTCTTGGACGTATTGCAGCTGATCGTCAGCGGCCTTGCGAATGGCTGTGTCTACGGCCTGATCGCGATGGGCTTCGTGCTCATCTACAAGGCGACCGAGGCGGTGAATTTCGCGCAGGGCGATTTCATGATGCTCGGCGCATTCATCTGCCTGGGGCTGACCAATCCCGAATTCATGGGCCTGCCCTTCTGGATATCGGTGCCGATCGCCATCGCGATCATGGGAGCGTTCGGCTATGCGCTCGATCTCGTCGTCCTGCGCCGCATGTTCGGGCAGTCGCAGGTCGCCATCGTCATCCTTACCATCGCGCTCGGCTTCGTCCTGCGCTTCGTCGCCGGACTGATCTGGGGTCATCAGCCGATCTCGCTGCAATCGCCGATGGCCGGCCGCGACATCCGCCTGGGCGGGCTGGTGCTGGGGCTCGACGAAGTGGTGGTGATCCTCGTCACCGTCATCCTCACCGTGGTGCTCTATTTCTACTTCAACCGCACCAAGCTAGGCGTGGCGATGCAGGCCTCCTCGCAGAACCAGCTCGCGGCCTATTACATGGGCATCCCGGTCAAGCGGATCCATTCGCTGATCTGGGCGCTGGCCGGCATGGTGGCGGCGGTGGCCGGTATTCTCTTCGCCTCCAAGGGATCGATCGATCCTTCGATCGGCCTGCTGGGCATCAAGGCGTTCGCGGCCGCCGTGATCGGCGGCTTCGGCAGCCTGCCGGGCGCGTTGCTGGGCGGAGTGATCGTCGGGCTGATCGAGCCCTTCGCCTCGCGCTACATCGCCGCCGGCTACTCGCAGATCATGCCCTATCTGCTGCTCTTCCTGATCCTGGTTTTCCGACCGCACGGCATTCTTGCCCAGATCCATCAGAAGAAGGTGTGAGGAAGCGATGCGGACAGTCTTCAAGACCTCCTACGACGCCGACATCAACCTCTTCCGTCACAGGGTGCAGGCGGGATGGTACGTGCTGCTTCTCGTCGTGGCGCTGGCCCTGCCGTTCCTGCTGGGCACCTTCGCGATCGGCGAGATGACCAACCTGCTGATCTGGGCGATCGCCTGCATGGGGCTGATGGTGCTGGTCGGCCAGACCGGCCAGGCAAGCCTCGGCCACGCGGCCTTCCTCGCCGTCGGCTGCTACGCCAACGCGCTGCTGCAGCTCAATCTCGGCCTGCCATTCATCATCGCCTTCCCGCTCGCGGGGTTGATCGCGGGGGTAGCGGGCGCGCTGATCGCGATGCCGATGACGAAGCTGCACGGCATCTATCTGGCGATCGGCACGCTGGCGATCTCGATCCTGACCGACGATTTCATCGTGCTTGCCGAGCCGCTGACCAATGGCGTCAACGGGCTGATGCCGCCCTCGATCGAAATCTTCGGCGTGAGCTTCGACCGTTACGGTATGCCCGGCCGGCTCTACTATCTGGTGCTCGCGGTGGCGCTGGCGGTGATCTATCTCTACCGCAACATGCAGCGCACGCCGCTCGGGCGCTCGTTTGCGGCGGTGCGGGACAGCGAGGTTTCGGCGCAGGCGATGGGCGTCAACGTCGCTCGCACCAAGGCGACCGCCTTCGGCATCTCGGCGGGCATAACCGGGCTTGCCGGCGCGCTGATGGGGCATTTCGCCGGCATCTTCAACAACGAGACCTTCAACATCATCATCTCGATCCAGCTCCTGCTGGCGATCGTGATCGGAGGGCTCGGCTCCATCCACGGCGCATTCTTCGGCGCCGCCGTGGTGGCGCTGCTGCCGCAAGGCATCTCCATCACCCGCGACTTCCTCGGGCAGTTCGTCGGCGGCGGCTCGATCGCGATACCGGGGCTGGAATCGGCCGTGTTCGGCCTGATCCTGATCCTGTTCATCCTGTTCGAGCCGATGGGCATCTACGGGCGCTGGCTCAAGATACGCACCTATTTCGAGCTCTTCCCGTTCTATCGCCGCGACATGTTCCGCCGCCAGAAGAGCTATCTCAAGACGGAGCGCATGCGATGAGCCTCCTGGAGATCGACAATGTGACGCTTCGTTTCGGCGGCGTGGTCGCGGTCAACAAGGTGTCGTTCAACGTGGAGGAGGGCGAGGTATTCGCGCTCGTCGGGCCGAACGGCGCCGGCAAGTCGACCTTGTTCAACCTGATCTCGCGCATCTACGACCCTGCCGAGGGCGACATCCGCTTCGACGGCAGGTCCATTCTCGACAAGGCGCCGCACGAGATCGCCCGACTCGGGATCGCGCGTACCTTCCAGAACATCGAGCTGTTCGACCAGGCCACCGTGATGCAGAACCTGCTGGTCGGCCGGCACCGTCACCGCAAGGGCAACATGTGGTCCGAGCTCGCCTTCACGCCCTTCGTGCGCGCGCAGGAGCGGCGGCATCGCGAGGCGATCGAGAAGGTGATCGATTTCCTCGACCTGCAGGCCTATCGCGACAAGTACATCGCCGGCCTGCCCTATGGCGTGCGCAAGGTGGTCGAGATGGGCCGGGCGCTGGCGATAGAGCCGCGGCTTTTGCTGCTCGACGAGCCAGCTTCCGGCCTTTCGGTGGAAGAGACGCAGGATGTCGCCTACTGGATCGAGGACATCAAGAAACAGATGGGCATCACCGTGCTGATGGTCGAGCACGACATGCATCTCGTCTCGTCCGTCTCCGACCGCGTGCTGGCGCTTGCCGACGGCAAGATGCTGTCGCTCGGCACGCCGCACGAGGTGCAGAACGATCCGAAGGTGGTGGAGGCCTATATCGGCGTCGCCGACGAGAAGGAGGAGGTGCTGGCATGAGCGTCATCGACATGGCTTTGCGCGCGGCACCGGCCCAGCCCAGGGTCGTCCTGGCGGTCAGGAACCTGGAGAGCTACTACGGTCCGATCATGGCGATCCGGGGCGTCAGCCTGGAGGTGCGCGAGGGCCAGATCGTCAGTGTTCTGGGCGCAAACGGCGCCGGCAAGACGACGCTCCTGAAGACGATCTCCGGCGTCATGGATCCGGAAAAGGGGCAGATCCTCCATGGCGGGGAGAATATCGCCGGAGCCAATCCCGACAAGGTCGTACGTGCCGGCATCGTGCATGTGCCGGAAGGGCGCGAGGTCTTTCCGCTGCTTACGGTGGAGGAAAACCTCAAGATGGGCGCCTTCACCCGCTCCGACGCCGAGGGGATCAGGCGCGACGAGGAGATGGTCTTCTCCTATTTTCCGATCCTCGCCGAACGGCGGCGCCAGGCGGCGGGTACGCTTTCGGGCGGCCAGCAGCAGATGCTGGCGATCGGGCGGGGGCTGATGGCGAAGCCGAAGCTCATGCTGCTCGACGAGCCGAGCCTCGGCCTCTCGCCGCTGCTCGTGAAGGAAATCTTTCAGATCATCCGCCGGCTCAACCGCGAGCAGGGCGTGACGATGATGCTGGTCGAGCAGAACGCCAAGGTCGCGCTCGAGGTCGCCGACTACGGCTATGTGATGGAGCTCGGCCGCATCGTCATGGCCGACGCCGCGGATCGCCTGCTGCAGTCGAAGGACGTGCAGGAATTCTATCTCGGCGTGCAGGAGGAAATCCAGCGCGGCCAGAAGCGCTGGAAGCAGAAGAAGACATGGCGATGAGGGAGGGTATGGCAGTGAATCTTGCGCGCTCTCCGGCCCTTCGGGCCACGTCTCCCGTAAACGGGGGAGGATCCTCCGTCGAGTCCGTCCGCGACCTCCGATCCTCCCCTGCGAAGCGGGGGAGGGGGACCGCCGGAGGCGGTGGAGGGGGCGATGAACGTGCCGAGGTCCCCAAGGGGAGGAAACCGACATGACTCTCGTCGAAAAACTGCCGCCGCAGCAGACCGTGAAGGGGTTCAGCTTCAATCAGGACCTGGCGAAAGGGCCGTTCTATTTCGATGGCTGCGACACGCTCGTGAAGCTTTTCCGCCAGCGCTGCATGGAACTCGGCCCCAAGATCGCGCATCGCGAGAAGGATTACGGCATCTGGCTGTCCTATTCGTGGAGCGACTTCCACGACCATGCACGGCTGATCGGTCTCGGGCTCCTCTCGCTCGGACTGAAGCGCGGCGAAGTCGTCTCGATCCTCTCGGAAGACAAGAAGGAGTGGATCTATTGCGATCTCGGCATCCAGTCGGTGGGCGGCATATCGTCGGGCGTCTACACCACCGATTCGGCGAGCCAGCTCAGCTATCTGATCAACGATTCCGACAGCCGCTTCCTCTTCGTCGAGAATGACGAGCAGCTCGACAAGTACCTTTCTGTCAGGGACCGGATGCCGGGGCTTCTCAAGGTCGTCGTGTTCGATCGCGACGGACTGCACGACTTCTCCGACGAGAAGGTTATCTTCCTCGACGACCTTTACCGGCTCGGCCGTGAATTCCTGAAGGACAATCCCGATCGCTTCGACGAGGAGATCGCGAAGTCGCAGCCGGGCGACACGGCGATCCTGGTCTACACGTCGGGCACGACCGGGCCGCCGAAGGGCGCGATGATCACGCATGAGAACATCATCGCCTCGGTGATCGGCTCGGTGCTGACCTTGCCGGTGGAGGAGACGGACGAGCAGGTCTGCTTCCTGCCGCTCTGCCACATCCTGGAGCGCCTGATTTCGGTGTTCACCCCCATCGGCCTGAAATCGACCGTCAACTTCGCCGAAAGCCCGGAGACGGTCTTCGACAACGTGCGCGAGGTGAGCCCGCATGCTTTCACCGGTGTGCCGCGCGTCTGGGAGAAAATCTACAGCCGCGTCACCATCCTGGCGAACGAGGCGACGCCTCTCGGCAAATGGGCCTACCGCCAGGCGGTAAAGACGGGGATGGCGCGCGCGGAGGCGATCGAGAACGGCGATCCCGTTCCCCTGACGACGCGGCTCGCCTACGCCTTCTGGGATTTCATGGTGCTTTCCAACCTGCGCCGCATGCTCGGCTTCGACCGGCTTCGGCGCGGAACGACGGGCGCCGCGCCCATCTCACCCGACCTCTTGAAGTGGTATGCGGCGATCGGCATCACCGTGCTCGAAGGCTACGGCATGACGGAGAGTTCCGGCGTCATCTCGGTCAATCTGCTAGATCGCAGCAAGATAGGCAGCATCGGCCCCGTTGTCCCCGGCAGCGAGGCGCGTATCGCTCCCGATGGGGAAATCCAGTACAGGGGGCCGAACGTCTTCAAGGGCTACTGGCGCAAGCCGGAGAAGACCGCCGAGACCTTCACCGAGGACGGCTGGCTCAGGACCGGCGACGTGGGCCGGCTCGACAATGAAGGCTTCCTGTTCATCACCGGCCGGGTGAAGGACATCATCATCACCGCCGGCGGCAAGAACATCACGCCGGCCGAGATAGAGAACCGCCTGAAGTTCTCGCCCTACATCTCCGACGCGGTGGTCATCGGCGACAAGCGCAAGTTCCTGACCTGCCTTGTCATGATCGACCAGGAGAACGTCGAGAAGTTCGCGCAGGACGGGAAGGTCCCGTTCAACAATTTCAAATCGCTCTGCGCCGCGCAGGAGGTTCGCGACCTGATCGGCAGCGTCGTCGAGGACACGAACCGGGAGTTCGCCCGCGTCGAGCAGATAAAGGATTTCCGCTTGATCGATGTGCTTCTGACGGAGGAAGATGAAGAACTCACGGCCACGATGAAGTTGAAACGCAGCTTCGTTGAACAAAAACACAAGAAGCTGATCGACGAAATGTACGGTTAGACGGTCATGGGGCGAGTGAGGCAACCAGGAGGAGTGAAATGAAAAGCATGCTAGCAAAATCGATAGTGGCGTTGGGGCTTGCCGCGGGCATGACCTCCACCGCCTTCGCCACGCAGGGCGTCTCCGACACCGAGATCGTCATCGGCTCGAATGGCGACCTCTCCGGCATCTTCGCCGCGTTCAACGTCGGCGCCATCAAGGCCGCTCAGCAGATATTCGAGAAGGTCAACGCGGATGGCGGCATCCATGGCCGCAAGATCCGCTTCGTGGTGGAGGACCACGGCTACCAGGTGCCGAAGGCCGTGCAGAACTTCAACAAGCTGGTGAATTCGGATCAGGTCTTCGCGATGATCCTCAACCTCGGGACGCCTCACAACATCGCCGGCTTCCAGATCATGGAGCCGAAGCAGGTGGCCAACATCGCGCCGCTGACGGCCGCACGGCAGATGCTCGAGGGCGACATCAGCTACAAATACACCGGCTTCTCGTCCTATTACGACCAGGTGCGTGCCGGCGTGCGGATGCTGAAGGAGCAGAACGACGCCAAGGAAATCTGCGCCATGTACATCCCGTCGGATTTCGGCCTCGAGGTTTTCGAGGCGGCGCGGGACGAGGCGCAGGCACAGGGCATCAACTATGTCTCCGAAACGACCCACAAGCCGGACGAGCAGGATTTCGTCGGCTCGATCCAGAAGCTGCGCGACGCCGGCTGCGATATCGTGGCGACCGGCCTCGGCGTTCGCCAGACCATCGTCGCCTACGGGACGGCGAAGAAACTCGGCTGGACGGATGTCGCCTTCATCGGCTCGTCGGCGGGCTTCAACACGGCCGTCGCCAAGGTGCCGGAGGGCGTGACCGAAGGGTATTACGCAGCCGCCGGCTGGTCGGATCACGAGGCGCGCATGGACAATCCGGAAGTGAAGGCGTGGGCGGAAGCATATGCCGCCGCCGCCGGCACGCCCGCCGACACGGCAGCGCTTCTCGGCCATGGCGCGGCCGACACGCTGGTCAAGGCGCTCGAGGCTGCCGGTCCCGAGCTCACGGCCGAGAGCTTCCGGACAGCGATGGAAAGCCTCGAATACGAGGACGTGATCGCGGGCAACGTTCCGGTTAAATACGGCCCCGACGATCATCAGGGTGGCGACCTCATCATCATCTCGAAGATCGAGGGCGGCAAGTGGGTCGAGGTCGGCCGCGTCGACCCGACCAAGTCGCAGTAGAAGCCTCATCCAGAAAGAGGAAAGCGCCGCGCGAGAGGTCTCGCGCGGCGCTTTTCATTGCACGTTCGATGCGAATCTACTCGCCGGGCTCGAGCTTGGGCGACATCGCTTCCTCGAGTTCCCGGTGAAGCCGCTTCTCCTCCTCGACGGTCGGCGTCACGAACCTGCCGATCAGCAGATAGGCGACGGGCGTGAGATAGAGCGTGGAGATGGTGGATAGGCCGAGGCCGCCGACGATGACCCAGCCGAGCGCGATGCGCGCCTCGGCACCTGCGCCGCTGGCGAGCACCAACGGCACGCCACCTACGACGGTACAGATCATGGTCATCATCACCGGCCGCAGGCGTATGTTGGATGCCTCCTCGATCGCCTCGCGCACGCCGAGGCCGCGGTCGCGGAGCTGGTTGGCGAACTCGACGATGAGGATGCCGTTCTTCGCCATGATGCCGACGAGCAGGACGAGGCCGATCTGGCTGTAGACGTTGAGGCTCGTGCCGGTGAGAAGCAGCGCGAAGACCGCGCAGGCGAGACCGAGCGGCACGGTCGACATGATGATGAAGGCGCTGACGAAGCTCTCGAACTGCGCCGCGAGCACGAGCAGGATGATCACCACCGCGAAGCCGAAGATGATGGCCATGCCGCCGGAGGTCTCGCCCAGCGTCGCGGCCTCCGCCAGAGGCACGATGCGGCTGCCCGGCGGAAGAAGAGGCCCGGCGATCTCCTGGGCGCGCTCCAGCGCCGAACCGAGCGCGAAATCGTCCGCCAGGGCCGAGGTGATGGCGACCGAGCGCATCTGCTCCTCGCGGGCGAGCGAAGGCGCGACGGCGTTTTCGCGGATCGTTGCGATCGTCGACATCGGCACGAAGCGACCGTCCTGCGTCTTGAGGTAGATGCTTTCGAGGTCCGTCGGGTCGTTGATCGGATTGGTGGTGGAGACGAGCTTCACGTCGTAGGAGCGGTCGTCGATGAAGACCGAGCCGATTTCGCGCCCGTCGAGCATCGCCTGGATCGTGTCCGAAAGGCCGGTGATCGGGATGCCGAGGTCGGATGCCCGGTCGCGGTTGATCTCGACGGAAAGCTGCGGCTGGGTCAGTTCGGTCGAAAGACGCGCCTGGCGGAAGCGCGGATCCGTCTCCATTTCGCCGACGATCGCCTGCGCTGCCGTGTTGAGCTGCGCGTAGCTGTTGCCCACGATGGCGAATTGCAGGCCGCTGCCGGCGCCGCGGATGCCAAGGCTGTTGGGCTGGAAGGCGAAGGCGCGCACGCCCGGCACGTCCTGGACGCGCGAGATGATGTCGTTGAGGATTTCCTGCTGCGTGCGGCTGCGCTGATCCCACGGTGCGAGCGACATCACCATGAAACCGCTGTTCTGGGAATTGCCCTGGCCGGCGATCGAGAAGGTGCTGGCGATCTCGCCGGAATCCCGCAACGGCTGGATCAAGCGTTCTATCTGGTTCATCTGTTGCGCCAGATAGTCGAGACTCACGCCTTGCGGGGCCGATATGCGGATGAAGGCGGAGGAACGGTCCTCCGACGGCGTCAGCTCGGATCGTATCGTCGGGAACAAAACCGCTGCCAGCGCGGCGAAAAGTGCCGCGACCACCACGACGACGAAGGGCGCGCCGAGACAGGCATGCAGCGTGCGGCGGTAGAAGGCTCCGAGATATCCTCCGACGCGGCCGGCGACGCCCGGCGTCTCCTCGAGATTGTGCCCACCCTTGAGCATGCGCGAGGCCAGCATCGGACAGAGCGAAAGCGCGACGATCGAGGACAGGAACACCGCGATCGCGAGCACGAAGCCGAACTCGCGGAAGAGGCGGCCGGTCTGGCCCGGCAGGAAGGAGAGCGGCACGAACACGGCGATCAGCGTGGCGGTCGTCGCCACGACGGCGAAGAACACCTCCTTGGTTCCGAGAACCGCGGCCGCGCGCGGCCCCATCCCCTGGTTGCGCCTGCGCACGATGTTTTCCAGCACCACGATCGCGTCGTCGACGACGAGGCCCGTGGCCAGAACCAGCGCCAGCAAGGTCAGGATGTTGATCGAGAAGCCGGCGAGATAGATCGCCGCCATGCTGCCGATGAGAGCGACGGGGATCGCGAGGCCGGGGATCAGGGTCGCCCGGAAATCCCACAGGAACAGATAGATGATCAGAAGCACGACGGTGACCGCGAGGCCGAGCGCGATCTCGACCTCGTGGATGGCGCCCTGGATGAAGACGGCGTCGTCGCTGGTGACGAATATGTCCATGCCCTCGGGAAGCGTCGGCCTGACCCGTTCGACCGCCTCCTTGACGCCTTCGGAAATCTCCAGCGTGTTGGAATTGGCCTGGCGCACGATGCCCATGCCGATGCCGATCTTGCCGTTGGCGCGAAGCTGGGATTCGCCGATGTCCCCGCCCAGCGTCACCCTGGCGACATCGCCCAGCCGCGTCGTGCTGTTGATCAGTATGGCCTCGAAATCCTCCGGCGTGACCACGGGCGCGGTGGCACGGACGATGAGATCCTGGGTGTTGCTGGTCAGTGAGCCGGCGGGTGTGTCGAAGGCCATCGAGTCGAGCGCGCTACGCACGTCGGCGACGGTGAGGCCCAGGCTCGCGAGCATGGACTGGTTGATGTCGATGCGGAAGATCTTGTCGCGGTCGCCGAAAAGCTGCACGTCGGCGACGCCGGGAATGGAGGCGAAGCTGTCGACGATCTGGTCCTCCACCAGAACCGTCATGTCGTGCACGGACATGGTGTCGGAGGTGATCGCCAGGCGTACGATGGCTTGCGCGTTCGCGTCGGCCTTGACGATGCGGGGCGGGTCGGCGTCGTCGGGAAGCTGGTTCTGCACGCGGGCGACCGCGTCGCGCATGTCGGAAGCCGCCGTGTCGAGGTCGACGCCGTCGTCGAACTCCACGGTGACCTGGCTGCGCCCGAAGGACGAGCTCGACGAGATCGACTTCACGCCCGAAACGCGCGCGACCGCGCTTTCGACGATGGCGGTGAGTTCCCGATCTATCGATTCCGCGGATGCGCCGGTAAATGTCGTCGTCACCGTGATCACCGGGCGATCGACATCGGGCAGTTCGCGGATTTCGATGCCGAAGAAGGCGGCGAGGCCGGCAACCGCGATGAGCGTGTTGATGACGAAGGCCAGCACCGGCCGACGCACGAAAAGCGCCGTGATGCCGTTTTCTGTCGATGATGGGACGTTCTCGCTCACAGCCTGCCTCTGTCCTTCACGTCTTCACGCCGCACGTCTTCACGCCGCCCCGGGGGCCGAAACTCACGAGCCAGTGCGCTGGGTCTGCTGCAATTCGGATGCGGGGTCGAGCTGCTGGTTGGCGATGCGCACCTCGACGCCGTCGCGGACGTTGTGGATGCCCTCGGTGACGACGGTGGCATCGAGGCCGAGATCGCCGGAAACCAGCACATTGTTGGTGTTGCGCTGGATGATCTGGACCGGTACGCGCTTGGCGCGGCCGGCATCCACCACCCAGACGAAGGCGCCGTCGGTACCCCACTGGATCGCCAGCGGGTCGATCGACGGGTAGGTGTCGCCCGGGAATCGCATCGTCACCTGAAACGACATGCCGGCCCGCAGCGCGTCGTCGGCGTTCAAAATACGGGCCTGGACGCGCAGCGTCCGGCTCTGGGGATCGATGCGGTTGTCCATGGCGCTGATCTCGCCGCTGAACTGTTCGGTCGGACGCGCAACGGACGTCGCGGAAACCGCCTGGCCGATGTCGACCATGCCGGCAAAGCGCTCGGGTATCCAGAATTCGATGACGATCTCGGAACGGTCGTCGATGGTGGCGACCTCGGTCTGCGAGGTGACGTAATTGCCGGCGGACACCGGCAATATGCCGACGATTCCGGAGATCGGCGCCGTTACGGAGCGGCGCTCCAACGCCAGCTGCGCCTCGCGAAGCCCGAGGCGGGCATTGCTGAGCTCAAGCTCGGTCTCGGTGAGCTGCACCTGCGTCGCCGTGTTCGAGGTGCGCAGCGCCCTGATCCGCGCGAGGCGCGCCGTGGCGTCCTCCAGCGCGAAGTTGGCGCGGTCGAGCGCGATTTCCTCGGTATCGGAATCGATCCGCGCTATGACGCTGCCGGCCTCGACGCGGGAGCCCGACTCGACGAGGATTTCCGTCAGCCGGCCTGCGGTGAACGGGGTCACCGAGACCGATCTCAGCGCGCGGCCGGAGCCTATCGCCGTAAGCCGGTCGTTGATGGTCGCCGTCTCGACCGGGGCGGTGACGACGACGCCGGACGCCGCGCCCCCAGCCGGACCGCGCATGCCGCCATCGGCGGCGGGGCCGTCTTCGGGAGAACCTGAGAAGAAACGCATCCAAACGCCGGCTGCGACCACCAGCGCCACCGCGCACATCAGCAACTGCTTCCAGAAGGACATCAAGCACCCCGGTTTTGCGGCGAGAAAATCACCGTTCCCGGCAAAGCCGGACCTCAATTCTCATGCAATTTGCGTGCTGCGCCTCGCAGCGCGGCATTGCGTGGCAAGCTTTATGCCAATTCTGCAGCGTCCTTGCACCAGCTTTATCATTAAATATCGGTAATTTGACTACGGCGCCATCAGGCCTGGCGCAGCAGCTCCATCTCGCGGATGCGCCGCGCGGCATCCTCGCCCAGCCTGCGGGTCGTCTCGGCCACGAGCGTCTCGGCGACCACGAAGAGCGCGGCGGAAGAATCCCAGGTGGAAGGGACGGCCGTGCGGCCGGCGATCACGTGCTGGGAAAAGCGGGCGATGGGCGACAGCCATTGATCGGTGAACAGGATTATCTGAGCGCCGCGTCCATGCGCCTTCTCGGCGAAGCGCATGAGACTTTCCTGGTAGCGCCGAATGTCGAAAAGAAGCACGATGTCCTGTTTCCCCATATCGATCAGCCGGTCGCGCCAGTTGCTTTCCTGGCCCGCGAGATGGACGACGTTGGAGCGAATGACGGTGAGATGCGCGGCCAGATAGGCGGCGATCGGGTCGCTGAAGCGGCCGCCGAGGAGAAAGACGCGGACCTTGGGATTGCAAAGGCTCGTCAACACCGCCTGCAACTGGCTCTGCGGCAGATGGCGGAAGGTCTCGCGAATATTGTCGATCGTCGTCGCCACCATCGGCGTGCCGTCGTCCTGCCGCTCGCCGGCGGCATCGGTGGCGCGCGAAAGCGGCGACTGCAACTGAGCGGCCAGCTCCTCCTGGAGCGCGGACTGGAACTCGGGATAGTTCTGAAAGCCGAGCCGGGAGACGAAACGCAGTATGGTCGGCGAGCTGACGCCGGCCTGAAGCGAGAACTCGGCCACCGTCTTCAGCCCCAGGAGCGGATAGTTGGCGACCAGCACCTGAGCGGCGCGGCGCTCGCCCGCCGGCATCGCCTCCAGCCGCTCGGCTATCCGTTCGGCGACGCTCGCTCCCATTGGCAGGATCCTTGCTCCCCTTGCTGTTTCCGGCGGCGAAATTTCCTACTTCGCCGTGCGGAAACCGGTTTGACAAACTGCATCATTGTGTATGAAATCATCCATCGAAGCGCAATAACAGTAAATACGTAACATTCATTACGCGCTGCAGGGGAATGGGGGATGATGGAAATCCGTCCGGACCAAGATGTTTCGGCCGCTCGCGGGCAGGTGATGCCGCGCGCGATCGGGCGTCGCGACGCGCGGCTTTTCACGGGACCGGCGGGACCTCCGTCATCATCCTGAATTCTGCGGCGATCTTCACGAAACGGCACATTCCAGCGCGGAGCATATGATGGCGGGAGTTCCAACCTTCGATCAGTTGAAGAAAGCGGTTTCGGCCGGCGATATCGATACGGTGCTCGCATGCGCCGTCGATATGCAGGGCCGGCTGATCGGAAAGAGGTTCCTGGCGAAATATTTCGTGGAATCCGCCTATGAAGAGACGCATGGCTGCAACTACCTGCTGGCCAACGACATCGATATGGAGCCGGTGCCCGGCTACAAGGCGGCGAGCTGGTCGAAGGGCTATGGCGATTTCGTCATGAAGCCGGATCTTTCCACGATCCGTTTCGTGCCCTGGCTCGAAAAGACCGCGCTCGTATTGTGCGACGTGCTCGACCATCATGACCATTCCGACCTGCCGCACTCGCCGCGCGGCATCCTCAAACGTCAGGTGGCGCGGCTGAAGGAGCGCGGCTACCTCGCCTATTTCGCGTCGGAGCTGGAGTTCTACCTCTTCAGCGAAAGCTACGATTCCGCCCGGGCCAAGCATTGGCAGAATCTCGAGACGGCATCTCCCTATATCGGCGATTACCTGATCGGCATCACGACCAAGGAAGAAGGCGTGATGCGCCGCCTGCGAAACGAGATGGAGGCGGCCGGCATTCCGATCGAGAACTCGAAGGGCGAGTGGGGGCCGGGTCAGGAAGAGATCAACGTGCGCTACGCCGAGGTGCTCGACATGGCCGACCGCCACGTCGTCCTGAAGAACGGCGCGAAGGAGATCGCCGACCAGATGGGCAAGGCGATCTCGTTCATGGCGAAGTACAATTACGGTCTCGCCGGCAATTCCAGCCACATCCACAATTCGCTGTGGAGCGCCGACGGCAAGACGCCGCTCTTCTACGACAAGAAGTCCGAGTGGACGCTGAGCGAGCTCGGTCGGCAATGGGCGGCCGGCCAGCTCAAATATGCCAAGGAATTCACCTGGTTCCTGGCGCCCTACATCAATTCCTACAAGCGCTTCCAGGCGGGCACCTTCGCGCCGACCAAGATCATGTGGAGCGAGGACAACCGCACCGCCGGTTTCCGGCTCTGCGGCGAGGGCACCAAGGGCATCCGCATGGAGTGCCGTATCGGAGGCGCGGATCTCAATCCCTATCTCGCCTTCGCGGCGCTGATCGCGGCAGGGCTTGCCGGCATCGACGAGAAGCTCGAACTGCAGAAGCCCTTCGTCGGCGACGCCTACCAGGCCAGCCGCCTGCCGGAAATCCCGAAGACGCTACGCGAGGCGACGGAGACGATGGCGAAGTCCAAGATGTTGAAGCAGGCGCTCGGCGAGGACGTGATCGAGCACTATGTCCATACCGCGCGCTGGGAGCAGCTCGAATATGACCGCCGCGTGACCGACTGGGAGCTGCACAGGGGGTTCGAGCGCTATTAGAAACACCACCGGAGATTCCAGATGGAAACCGTGAAACTCAAATCTCCCGTCGACGGCTCGATCTATGCCGAACGGCCGATCGCGACGGACCAGGCCGTGAACGCGGCGGTCGAGCGCGCCAGGGCCGCTCAGGTGGAATGGGCGAAGACCTCGATCGCCGAGCGCGGCCGCTGCATGCTGGCGATGCTGGAGGCGCTGGTTGCGATGAGCGACGAGATCGTGCCCGAGATCGCCTGGCAGATGGGCCGCCCGGTGCGCTACGGCGGCGAGTTCGGCGGCGTCAAGGAACGTACCAGCTACATGGTCGAGATCGCTGAAGCCGCGCTGAAGCCGGTGATGGCGTCGAACCCGAAAGACGGTTTCCGCCGCTATGTGAAGAAGGAGCCGCTGGGTGTGGTTCTGGTGATCGCGCCATGGAACTATCCTTACCTCACCGCGGTCAACACCATCGTTCCGGCGCTGATGGCGGGTTCGACCGTGATCCTCAAGCATGCCGCGCAGACGCTGCTCGTCGGCGAACGTTTCCAACAGGCCTTCGACAAGGCGGGCCTGCCGAAGGGCGTGTTCCAGAACATCGTGCTGAACCACGCCCAGACCGAGAAGCTGCTCGGCTCGGGCAAGATCGACCATGTGAACTTCACCGGGTCGGTCGCCGGCGGGCGCGCGATCGAAAAGGCGGCCGCCGGCACGTTCATGACGCTCGGCCTGGAGCTCGGCGGCAAGGATCCGGCCTATGTGCTGCCGGACGCCAAGCTCGACCATGCGGTGGCGAATCTCGTCGACGGCGCCTTCTATAATTCCGGTCAATGCTGCTGTGGCATCGAGCGGGTCTATGTCCATGAGAAGGTCTATGACGAGTTCGTCGAGGGCTTCATCGCCGAGACCAAGAACTATGTCGTCGGCAATCCGCTCGATCAGGCGACGACGATGGGGCCGATGGCGCAGGCGCGCTTCGCCGACCTCGTCCGCGAGCAGAAGGCCGAGGCGCTGCGCAAGGGCGCGACCGCGCATGTCAACATGAAGGTCGACCAGGACAAGGCCGGCTCGCCCTATCTCGCGCCCGAGGTGCTGACCGACGTCGATCATCAGATGAGCGTCATGCGCGAGGAGAGTTTCGGTCCGATCGTCGGCATAATGAAGGTGCGCAACGACGAGGAGGCGATCGCGCTGATGAACGACAGCCCCTACGGGCTGACGGCGTCGGTCTGGACCAGCGACATCGAGCATGCGGTCGCGATCGGCGACCGCGTCGAGACCGGCACCGTTTTCATGAACCGCTGCGACTATCTCGACCCGGCGCTGGTGTGGACCGGCGTCAAGGACACCGGCAAGGGCGCCGGCCTGTCGCAGATCGGCTACGACAACCTTACGCGGCCGAAGAGCTACCATCTGCGCGAGCAGATTTAGAGGTCGAGATGAGCCGCTATGTTGTTGAGGGCCGTCATCCCGGAAACCGAAGCGAAGCGAAGGTTATCAGGGACCCATTGGTCCGAAAATCGACAAGCGTGGCCCGGTCCTCAACATTGCGTGTGTCAGAAGCGTCGCATGTATCCGCGAGCCGGCCGCGCTGCTCGATAGATCCCGGATAATCTCCGCTTCGCTCCGGTTTCCGGGATGACGCTGTTGTTTTCCGTCTTGCTACAACAAGTTCTCGCTTTCGAAAGACTCTCCCATGTCCAAACTCATCTCCAAATGGAACTATCCCACCACAGTCCGCTTCGGCGCGGGCCGCATCTCGGAACTGCCGGACACGCTTGCCGCCACCGGCATCAAGAAGCCGCTCTTCGTCACCGATCCTGGTCTCGCCAAGCTTCCGGTCACCGCGAAGACGCTGAAGCTGCTCGACGATGCGAAGATCGCCTACGGCGTCTTCTCCGACGTCCAGCCCAATCCGGTGGAAACGAACCTCATCGCCGGCATAGAAGTCTTCAGGAAGGGCAAGCATGACGGCGTCATCGCCTTCGGCGGCGGCTCGGCGCTCGACCTCGGCAAGCTGATCGCTTTCCAGGCTCAGCAGAAGCGGCCGGTGTGGGATTTCGAGGACGTCGGCGACTGGTGGACGCGAGCCAATGCCGACGCCATCGTGCCGATCGTCGCCGTGCCGACCACGGCCGGCACCGGCTCGGAAGTGGGACGCGCGGGCGTCATCACCCATGAGGCGAGCCACACCAAGAAGGTTATCTTCCACCCTAGGATGCTGCCGGCGATCGTGATCGCGGATCCGGAACTGACCGTCGGCATGCCGCCCTTCATCACCGCCGGCACCGGCATGGACGCGCTGGCGCATTGCCTGGAAGCCTATTGCGCGCCGGGCTACCATCCGATGGCCGACGGCATCTCCGTGGAAGGCATCCGGCTCGTCTTCGAGAACCTGCCGAAAGCCTACGCCGATGGAAAGGATCTGACGGCGCGGGCGAACATGATGTCGGCTGCCGCGATGGGCGCCACCGCCTTCCAGAAGGGCCTCGGCGCCATCCACTCGCTGTCGCACCCGATCGGCTCGCTCTACGACACGCATCACGGCATGACCAATGCCGTCTTCATGCCCTATGTGCTGGCGTTCAATCGCGAGGCGGTCGAGGAGCGGATCGCGCGGCTTGCCGCCTATTGCGGCATCAAGGGCGGCTTCGACGGTTTCATGAAGGCGATCCTGAAGCTCAGGAAGGAGCTGAAGGTGCCGAACACGCTTCCCGGCCTGATCAAGGGGCTGGAAATGGACAAGAAACGGAAGACGCTGATCGCCGAGATGGCGATCGTCGATCCGACGGCCGGCGGCAATCCGGTGAAACTGACCAAGAAGGCGGCGCTCGCTTTGCTGGACCAGGCGCTGGAAGGCACTTCCTGACGGGGTTTCGGGCCTTGTCTTGCAAGGGTGAAGAAGAAAGGAGATGCGCCTAAATTATTAGCCGGAAAACAACTTGGGCAGATTGCCGAAGTCAGACAAACGTAGTTAACTTTTCGGGCCGCGGGCGTTGCGGGTCGAGTATTCATCTACCTGTCACATGACATCGCTAACCGCATCGCAGGCGTCATTTGGCGTCAGTTAAACGGAGAGACAAAATGCTCAAACGCACCGGAACCGCGCTGTCGATCACGGCAGCAGCGCTGATGGTTTCGACGGCCCTCTCGTCCGCGCAGGACATCGCGGAACTGGAAGCGGCGGCGAAGGCCGAAGGCATGCTCACGACGATCGCGTTGCCGCACGACTGGTGCGGCTACGGCGATGTCATCGCCGGCTTCAAGGCGAAATATCCCGAAATCACCGTCAACGAGCTCAACCCGGATGCCGGTTCGCAGGACGAGCTGGAGGCGATCAAGGCCAACAAGGACAACAAGGGCCCGCAGGCTCCCGACGTCATCGACGTCGGCTTCGCGTTCGGTCCGGCGGCCAAGGATGAAGGCCTTACCCAGCCCTACAAGGTCTCGACCTGGGACACGATCCCGGACGATGCCAAGGATGCGGAAGGTCACTGGTATGGCGACTACTACGGCGTCCTTTCGTTCGCGGTGAACACCGACCTCGTCGAGAACGTGCCGCAGGACTGGGCCGACCTGCTGAAGCCGGAATACGCCAACAGCGTCGCGCTGGCTGGCGATCCGCGTGCTTCGAACCAGGCGATCCTGGCGGTGCAGGCCGCGGGTCTCTCGACCGGTGCCGCCGCGGGCGAGGCCGCCGCCGACGCCGGGCTCAACTATTTCGCTGAGATGAACAAGGCGGGCAATTTCGTGCCGGTGATCGGCAAGACGGGCACGCTCGCGCAGGGAGCGACGCCGATCGTCATCAACTGGGACTACAATGCGCTCACCGGCCGCGACACGCTGGCCGGCAATCCGCCGGTCGAGGTGGTGGTGCCGAAGAGCGGCGTGGTCGCCGGCGTCTATGTCCAGGCGATCAGCGCCCATGCGCCGCATCCGAACGCGGCCAAGCTGTGGATGGAGTACCTCTACTCCGACGAGGGTCAGCTCGGCTGGCTCAAGGGCTACTGTCATCCGATCCGCTTCAACGATCTGGTGAAGAACGGCAAGGTGCCGCAGGATCTGCTCGACAAGCTGCCGCCCGCCGAATCCTATGAGAAGGCGGTTTTCCCGACGCTCGAACAGCAGGAATCGGCCAAGGGCGTGATCACGTCGAAATGGGACAGCGTCGTCGGCGCGAACGTCCAGTAAAGACGCGCGAAGCGGAAGCGCCCGTCCGTGCGGCGGGCGCTTCCCAATAACAACGAAAACGACACTGAGGGGTACGGGCCGCGATGGCGGACACTACCACGGCGGCAACGGCGCTCGGCGCGTCAGGCCGGCAGCGGATGACGTTCGCATGGCTCGGCATCCTGCCGTTCATGCTCTTCGCCCTGCTTTTCCTGCTGCTGCCCACGCTCAACATCGTCATCGGCGCGTTTCAGACGCGCACCGGCGAGTTCACGCTTCAGAACATCTTCAACCTGTTTCAGCCGTCGATCCTGTCGGCCTACTGGATATCGATCCGCATCAGTCTCGCCTCGGCCTTTCTCGGCTGCCTGATCGGCTTCCTGATAGCGGCGTCGGTGGTTCTTGGCGGGCTGCCCGCCTGGATACGCGCGCCGCTTCTGACCTTTTCCGGCGTCGCCTCGAACTTTGCCGGCGTGCCGCTTGCCTTCGCCTTCCTGGCGACGCTCGGGCGGCTCGGGCTCGTTACCGTGCTGCTGCGCGAATGGTTCGGCGTCAACATCTATGCGATGGGCTTCAACCTGCTTTCGTTCTGGGGTCTGACGATCACCTATCTCTTCTTCCAGATCCCGCTGATGATCCTGATCGTCACCCCGGCGCTCGACGGGCTGAAGCGGGAATGGCGCGAGGCGGCGTCGATCCTCGGCGCCTCGAGTTTCCAATATTGGCGCATGGTGGCACTGCCCATCCTGTGGCCGACGCTGCTCGGCACGCTGGCGCTGCTCTTCGCCAATTCCTTCGGCGCGGTGGCCACCGCCTATGCGCTCACCGGCAGCTCGCTGTCGATCGTTCCGATCCTGCTCTTCGCGCAGATACGCGGCGACGTGCTGCAGGATCCGCATCTCGGCTACGCGCTCGCCTTCGGCATGATCGTGGTGACCGGCATCGCCAACGGCCTCTATATCTGGATGCGTACCCGCAGCGAACGGTGGATCAAATGAAGATCAACCGTTTCTGGTCCTGGCTCGCGCTCTTCTTCGGCATTCTCTATTTCGCGCTGCCGCTGATCGGCACGCTGGAATTCTCGCTGCGCATGCGCCGCGGCGAATACAGCCTCGACGCATACCGCGTCGTGCTGGGCGATCCGCGCTTCCAGGCGACCTTCAGCTATTCCGTGGCAATGGCGGTCGCCACGATCATCGTCGGCGTGCTGCTCGTGGTGCCGACCGCCTACTGGGTGCAGCTCAAGCTTCGCCGCTGGCGGCCGATCATCGAGTTCATCACGCTGCTGCCGCTGGTCATTCCGCCGATCGTCATCGTGTTCGGCTATATCCGGCTCTACAACACCTCGTCGTTCCTGCCGCTCACCGGCTCGGCCTGGGGCACCAACCTTCTCCTGATGTTCGGTTACGTCGTGCTGGCGCTGCCCTACATGTATCGCGCGGTCGATACCGGCCTCAGGGCGATCGACGTGCGCACGCTGACGGAGGCGGCCGAGAGCCTCGGCGCCGGCTGGCTGACGATCATGACGCGCGTAATCCTGCCCAACGTGCTGGTCGCGGTCCTGTCCGGCGCGTTCCTGACCTTCGCGATCGTCATCGGCGAATTCGTGCTTGCCGCTCTCCTCAACCGGCCGGCCTTCGGGCCATACCTGCAGCTCGTCGGCGCCAACCGCGCATACGAGCCGGCGGCGCTCGCGGTCATCGCGTTCTCCATCACCTGGGTCTGCATGGGTCTGATCCAGCTCGTCACACGTTTCCAGAAACACACCTTCGCAAAGCGCTGAGCCATGGCCTATCTCGAAATCAACGATTTGCAGAAGGACTTCGCCGGGCTTCGCGTGGTGAAGAACTTCAACCTTTCGGTCGAACGCGGCGAGTTCATCTCGTTCCTCGGCCCGAGCGGCTGCGGCAAGACGACGACGCTGCGCATGATCGCCGGCTTCGAGGCGCCGTCGTCCGGCATGATCCGCATCGACGGCAGGGACGTGGTCGACCTGAAGCCGAACCAGCGCAACATCGGCATGGTGTTCCAGGCCTATGCGCTGTTTCCCAACATGACGGTGGACCAGAACGTGGCGTTCGGGCTGAAGGTGGCGGGCCGCCCGAAAGCGGAGATCGACGCCACGGTCAAGGAGATGCTCGGCCTCATCAAGCTCGACCACCTCGGCTCGCGCTATCCGTTCCAGCTTTCCGGCGGCCAGCAGCAGCGTGTCGCTCTGGCGCGCGCGCTGGCGATCAAGCCGAAGGTGCTGCTTCTCGACGAGCCGCTTTCCGCGCTCGATGCGAAGATCCGCGTCTCGCTGCGCGAGGAGATCCGCGCCATCCAGAACAAGCTCGGCATCACCACCATCTATGTAACGCACGACCAGGAGGAAGCGCTCTCCATGTCGGACCGCATCGTGGTGATGAACGAGGGGAGGGCCGAGCAGATCGGAGCGCCGTTCGACATCTACAACCGGCCGGCGACGCGCTTCGTCGCCTCCTTCGTCGGCACGTTGAACCTGTTGCGCGCCGTCGTCGCCGACCCGACGCACGGCATGGTCGAGATCGGCCGAGCGAAGATCGACCTCGGCCGGCAATTGCCCGAGCGCAAGGCGGGCGACCCGATCTCGGTTGCGCTGCGGCCCGAAGCGGTCTCGCTCGCGGCGGCCGACGGCCGTTCCGCGCGGCTCGAGGGCAAGGTCCGCGACGTGAGCTTCCTCGGCTCGGTGATCCGCGTGAACGTCGACGTCGGCGGCGACCGCATTTCGCTCGACACGTTCAACACGCCCTCGACGCCGCCGCCCGTCGTTGGCGAGACGGCAGCGGTCAATTTCGCGCCGGAGGACGTGCTCATCCTCGACGCGTGAGGGTATCCTGCGAGAGCGACAACGGTGCGGCCTGCATTCCGTCCGCACGACTACGCGGTTTCGCGATTTGCTTCGACGAAAATCTCAGCGTCGCCCCGCGCCCGCTGCTGCCCCATCGCCGTTCTCACCAGCCGGCGATAGAGGTTGCGGCACTCGCTTGCGACCCTTTGCTTCAAGGATTTGCGTTCCTTGTGAAAGGTCGGGCTGATGGTGCTTACGAAAGGGCCTGCCGATATCG
This sequence comes from Aquamicrobium sp. LC103, assembly GCF_001014615.2. Classification (GTDB taxonomy): domain Bacteria; phylum Pseudomonadota; class Alphaproteobacteria; order Rhizobiales; family Rhizobiaceae; genus LBCQ02. The sequence goes on along the minus strand of NZ_LBCQ02000006.1, from coordinate 262,435 downwards.
CGTCGTCGATATGTCGAAGCTGGGTGAAAACGCTGGGAACCAGCGTCCACATGTTGCAGCGCTCGACCAGCTCGAAATAGATCAGAAGATCGACGGGATGCGAATATCTCGGAGACAGTTCGAGCAGCTTTTGGGCGCCTCTCCGGGAAAGCACATAGGCAGCCGCGCCGATTATGCCCGAACGCAAGCGTTTGACTTCGTGGCCGCTCGCCAGTTTGATGCCGTCCCGACGGTCGACCCAGACCTTCATGGACCAGGATTCGAGGCGGATAAGGTCGGCGCCAGGGATCAGCAGGCGAGGGTCCCTTAGCACGGCGCCGGCCAACGCACTGAGAACGACATCGTCCTCGAGAACGAGCGCGAATTCGTCCTCCCCCTCTGCGATGAACTCCCAGCATCTTCGGTGGCTGAGATAGCAACCGAGTTCGCCGCCCATCGGATACCGCGGGCAGTTCGCGCCGATCCATACATCCATGTCCTCGCGCGGCCATTGCCGCGCATCGACGGCGGAAACCCTTTCGAAGGTGATGCCGGCCGCGCCGAGGGCTTCCTCCATACGGCGCAAGCGTTCGATAGATGCATCCAGATTTATGAGCAAGGTACGCATGGACGCGAGATACACGTCGAAGCTTGCGCCATGGTGGAGCGTGCAATTCAATGCTCCGTTCGGCGGAGTGCGTATGCGCCCGAACCGTGTATGTCGGTCGAAATAGCCGCTTGTCCGGCGTGGTCTAACGCCTTGAAATTCCAGGGAGTTCGGATGGTGGGCGTGACAGGGATTGAACCTGTGACCCCTACGATGTCAACGTAGTGCTCTCCCGCTGAGCTACACGCCCATCCGCGCCGCGCATACACCACAGAACATGCGCCGGCGTCAATAGCGAAATCCGCCTGTTTTCCCTCGTATGAAACAACCGTGGGGAAGAAAGGCGGAAAACCTCTCAGGCCGCGTGCAGCAGCTTCTCCACCTCGCTCACCAGCTCGCGCAGGTGGAACGGCTTGGAAAGCACCTTTGCGTCCTTGGGAGCCTTGGAATCCGGGTTCAGCGCGACGGCGGCGAAGCCGGTGATGAACATCACCTTCAGGTCGGGATCGATCTCGGTCGCACGGCGCGCCAGCTCGATGCCGTCCATCTCCGGCATGACGATGTCGGTGAGAAGCAGCGAGAAGGGCTCCTCGCGCAGGCGCTCATAGGCACTCGCGCCATTGTCGAAATCGCTTACGTCATAACCGGCCCGCTCCAGCGCCTTGACCAGGAACCGGCGCATGTCCTCGTCGTCTTCAGCCAGCAGAATTCTTGCCATCGGCTCCGTCCGAATCAAATCATGAGGCCCGCGACCGGGCCCCGTTAACCATCCCGCTATATGAGAAGCCGATGGTAAACATCAAGTGAATGCGGACCCGTGGAAAGTCGGGCGACAGCGGCTCCAGCACAAGTATTTGACTGCTCGGCGCTCTGGACATGGGCCACGCCAGATGGCAGTTTTCCAGGGTCAGGACAACGAAGTACGGGTTTTCATGCATCAATGACGGCAGCCTCCGATTTCGCGGCAACGCCGCCATTCGCCACCCGATGCGCCGCCGAGCAGCGCGTGCCCTTCGTTTTCAATTCCCCGCACAGCGGCAGGTTCTATCCCGAGCGCTTCCTGGCCATGACGCGCCTCGACGCGAACGGCATCCGCCGGTCGGAGGATTGCTACGTCGACGAATTGTTCGCGGGCGCCGTGGCGCTGGGGGCGCCCATGCTCGCGGCGAATTTTCCGCGCGCCTATCTCGACGTGAACCGGGAGCCGTGGGAACTCGATCCCCGCATGTTCGCGGAGCCGGTTCCGCCTTACGCGAACACACGTTCCGCCCGCGTTGCCGGCGGGCTCGGCACGGTGCCGCGCCTCGTCGGCGAAGGCCAGGAGATCTATTCCGGCAAGCTGAGCCTCAGCGAGGCGATGTGCCGGGTCGAAGTGGTCTACAAGCCCTATCACGAATGCCTGAAGCACCTGCTGGCCGAGACGCATGCGGCTTTCGGCTATGCGGTGCTCATCGACTGCCATTCCATGCCGGCGAGCGTGCGGCTCGGCGACAGCGGCATCAGGCCGGACTTCATCATCGGCGACAGGTTCGGCGTCGCCTGCTCGTCGGCGCTTTCGGACGCGGCGATCGGGTTGCTCACCGCGATGGGCTACACGGTGGCGCACAACAAGCCCTACGCGGGCGGCTTCATCACCGAGCATTACGGCCGCCCGGCCAAGGGGCTCCACGCGCTGCAGATCGAGGTGAATCGCGGCCTCTACATGAACGAGAAGACGTTCGAGAAGACCAGTGGCTTCGGGGCGCTTGCGACCGACCTCGCCCGGTTCACCGCCGACATCATGGCGCTGCCCGACTACAGCTTCCACGGCATGCCGCTCGCCGCGGAATAGGCGCTCCCGCGATTTCAAAAAAAGACCGCATCGTTCGCACGACGCGGTCGAAGTCTAGGGAGGAAACGCCCAAGGAGGGCATAGACAGGAAACCCTGTCCGATTCAGAGTTTATGTTGCGTTGCACAAAAGTCAAGGCTTTCCAAATCTTTTCTGTAGGTTAGAGAGATCGGCGAGACGTCCCCTTGGGTTCGGAGGTTAAGATGACCGTTTCGGTCGAGTTCATGCGGCGCCTGGCGGCGGCGGCGGCCGAGCAGACGCTGCCGCGATTTCGGCAGGCGGGCGCTGTCACCAACAAGCTGGAAGGCGGGTTCGATCCGGTTACCGAAGCCGATCGCGAGGCCGAGCGCGCGATCCGCGCGCTGATCACCGCGGAATTTCCCGATCACGGCATATTGGGCGAGGAGTTCGGCGCCGAGAATGCCGACAAACGGCATGTCTGGGTGATCGACCCGATCGACGGCACGCGCGCCTTCATTTCGGGCCTGCCGCTGTGGGGAACGCTGGTCGGCCTCACCGATGGCGGCGACGCCGTGGCCGGCATGATGTCGCAACCCTTCACGGGAGAGCTTTTCTGGGCCGACGGCGAGGGCGCGCATTACGAGGGGCCGGGAGGTCCGCGGCGGCTGCGGACACGCCCCACGCGCGACGTCGCCGAGGCGACGATCTGCACGACCACGCCGGCCCTGTTCCGCGACGGGAAGAGGGCCTGCTACGACCGGCTCGAGGCGGCCGCCCGGCTGGCGCGTTACGGCACGGATTGCTACGCCTATGCGATGGTCGCGGCGGGGCAGATCGACCTTGTGGTGGAAACGGGCCTGCAGCCCTACGACATCGTCGCGCTGGTACCTATCATCGAGCGGGCGGGCGGCAAGATAACCACCTGGGACGGCGGTCCGGCCGAGAGCGCCGGCGACATCGTGGCGGCGGCGACTCCGGAACTCCACGCAGCCGCGCTCGAAATCCTGAACGGCTGAGCCGAGCCGACGCGGAAGTGCCTATTCGCTTCCCGGGATGAAAGCGTCGAAGGCGGCGAGGAACTGCTCGCGATAGAGGTCTCTCTCTTGCAGGATTTCGTGGCGGGCGCCGTCGATCGTCAGCAGCGCGCCCGAGCGCACGCGTCGCGAGTATGCTTCGATTTCCTGGGTCGAGACGACCGTGTCCGCCCCGGCTGCGATGAAGAGCGTGGGAAGCCTGATCCCGCCGACGAAGTCGGGCTCCTTGACTTGGTCGATCGCCTTGCAGACGGCATGGACCCAGGCCGCGGTCGGGCCGCCGACGCCGAGTTCCGGATGCTGCCTGTAGATTTCGCAATTGCGTTCGTATCGCGCCTCGTCGCCGGTGACTTTGTTCGTCGCGAAAGGCGCCAGTTTCCCAGGCGCACCGCGCCCCATATAGGATCGGCCAAGCCCGATGAAGGACATGGCGCCCGATACGCGACGCGCCGTGTTCATCGAAAGCCCCTGTCTCGCAAATGACAGGAGCGGTGTGTTCAGCACCATGCGCTGGACCTGGTTGACCAGCATCGGCATGGCCATCAGCGCGACCAGCGCGCCGGTCGAATGCGCCAGAACATAGTAGGGGCCGCGGCAGTCGGGCAGCACGATCTCGGCAAGAAACCGTTCCAGGTCCGACACGTGATGGGTGAAGCTCGTCGCATGGCCGCGCCAGGGATCGCGCAGCAGGCGATCCGAGCCGCCCTGGCCGCGAAGGTCGAAAGCCGCGACCTCGAAACCGCGGCGCGCGAGGTCGCCGATCGTCTCGAAATATTTCTCGATGTACTCGTTGCGGCCGTGGATGATGACCACCGTTCCCTTCAGCGGCTGTGCGAGTGCGGGAAAGCGGGCGTAGCGCAGCCGCTTGCCGTCGCTCATCGCCAGCATGTCGACACGGGCGCCCTCGGGTATAGGGTTGCCGGGTGTTTCGAAGAGTTGTGCCGACATGGATCCCTGATGATGAAGCGAGTGGGTGAGCCACGCTGATGAAAAGGCGAAGCACGTGCCTATCGATAGCAGGAAGGTTGAAGATTTGAAGGCCGGAAGCGGCTTTTCGGCTGCTTCCGGCCTTCTGACGATCCGGGAGGAAGGGACGATACACCCGGCTCGGCATCGTTGACGGCAATCTTTCCGCCGTCTGTTCGCTTCGTTGGGCATGAAGGTATTCGTTGTCGCCTGAACGTGATCCGAAGGCGCGGTTCATCTGGCGTTCATAAAAGCAGCCGCGCGAAATCTTGAAATCGCCGCCGCCAATTCCCAGATCAGTTTCGCGGTCGCCATGGAATGGGACCGCTGGCCGTCGGGAAAAGCCGATGCGGTTTTCCGAGTGACGGTCAAACGCGAAACTTGTTGCTCAACAGGAGAACATACAAATGCGTCACGTTGATTTTTCGCCGCTCTATCGTTCCACAGTCGGCTTCGACAGGCTTTTCACCATGCTGGATTCGCTTGCCCAGCCCGATAGCGGCCAGAGCTATCCGCCCTACAACATCGAGCGTACCGGCGAGGATGCCTATCGCATCTCGATGGCCGTCGCGGGCTTCTCGGACACCGAAATTTCGATCGAAGCGCACCGCAACGTGCTGACGATCAAGGGTGAAAAGACCGACGAGCAGAACGAGGGTTCCGAGCTTCTCTACCGCGGCATCGCAGCGCGCACTTTCGAGCGCCGCTTCCAGCTTGCCGACCATGTCGAAGTAACCGGGGCCCAGCTCAAGAACGGCCTGCTTCACATCGATCTGAAGCGGAACATTCCCGAAGAGATGAAGCCTCGCAAGATCGCGATCACCGCTGCGCCGGTCAAGGCGAAGCAGATCGAAGCCCAGGCTTCCAAATAATCGGAATATCCCCTTACGGGACACGGAGCGGCGCCCCGGCGCCGCTCCTGCTTTTTCTATTCGTCCGTCCGCAAGGCATCGGCATGCCGGTGGACGAGCTTCCATTCACCGTTTTCGCGGCGGAAAAGCTCGGTGACGCGGAGCGACATCGCAACCCTGCGGCCGCCGATTTCCACGACCGCCTCCTGCACGCCCGCCCAATAGGCGATGTCGCCGCCTTCCGCGGCGTGGACGATCTCGAACCGGCTGTCGCCGCCCGCGCCGAATTGCGAGCCGCCTTCGTCATAGGCGCTCCTGACGCCTGCCGCTCCGCGCAGGATATTGCCGTCCGGGCCGAAGAAGCTGGCCGGCTCCTGGGAGGTGCTGAGTGCGACGACCTCGCCGGTCTTGCCGCGGGTAAACGCTTCTGCGGCCGCCTCGCGGATCTTCATGAACTCGCTGAATCCGGACATCGTTTCTTTCCTCATATGGCATTCGGACGAAGTACCAATTCGCGAAAGAGGTCGATGTTCAATTCGTTCCGGACGGGCTGCTGACAGTCCTGTCAGCAGCCTTGCGCTTTCGTCAGCCGAGCAACTCGCCGAAGCGGTCCACTTCGTCCTGGGTCGTGGCGAAGCTGGTCACCAGCCGGCACATGGTTTCAGCCTCGTCGATGCCGCCCGCGAAGCCATGCGGCGGATGCCACGGGTAGAAAACGGCGCCGGCGGATTTCAGCTCTTCCACCTTGGATCGGCCGACGATCGGGAAAAGCTCGTTCGCCTGCGGCTCCCAGCCGAGGCGCGCGCCTGTCGCGCTTTCGATATGGCCGGCCAGCCGTTCAGTCATCGCGTTCGAATGGCGCGCCATCCGAAGCCAGAGGTCGTCGCGGAAATAGGCATCGAACTGCGCGGCGACGAAGCGCGACTTGGAAAAGAGCTGGGCTCCCCGCTTGCGGACGAAGGCGAAGTCAGCCGCCATGGCCGGGTCGAGGAAGACGACGGCCTCCGCGCACCAGCAGCCGTTCTTGGTGCCGCCGAAAGAGACGATGTCGACGCCCTGCCTCCAGGTCATCTCGGCCGGGGAGACGTCGAGCGACACCAGCGCATTGGCGAAGCGGGCGCCGTCCATGTGCAGGGGCAGGCCGTGCTTGCGGCAGATGTCGGAGATCGCGCGGATTTGCTCGAGCGAATAGATGGTGCCGATCTCGGTCGCCTGTGTGATGGAAACGGCGGCCGGGCGCCCCGCATGGACGAACTCCGGCGGGAAATGCGCGATCGCCGCCTCGAGGTTACCGGGGTCGATTCGTCCGAGAACTCCGTCGACGGCGTGCAGCCGCGAACCGCCCATGAAATATTCCGGCGCGCCGCATTCGTCGGCGGTCATGTGTGCCTCACGATGGCAGAACGAGACGCCGCCGACACGGTTGACCGCCGTCATGGCGAGCGAATTCGCGGCCGTGCCGGTGCTGACGAAGAAGACCGCGACATCGCGCTCGAAAATCTCGCTGAATTTTCGTTCCACCTGCTTGTCGAGATCGCTCGCGCCGTAGGCGGCGGCGAAACCCTTCGCATGGAGGGAAAGGCTTTCGGCGATCGCGGGGTGGGCGCCGGCCCAGTTGTCGGAGGCAAAATGCATCGAAGGAATATCCGGAACTGATGGTGAGGCCTGCAAGTCTGGCGAGCTTGGCGGGTCAGGGCAAGAGGGCAGCGCGTTTTCGCCGTTCGGCAGGTTCATGCACGAGCGCCGACGAGGCGAATAGTTCAGTTCGCCTGCATCGGGCGCAATAAAATTACGCACGTCGCCTGATTTTTTTGCATTTCCGTCTTGTGCGATTTCGGCTTTTCTGGCATACAAAATTTAGGACAGCATTGCTGTCTTATTTAACGCGCGCGTGGACATCCGGATTTGGCGTATGATATTCCGCCTATCCGGCCTTAGACGCGGGCATGGGAGACCGGTGACGGGCGTAAGCCGTTTCCGCATCTCCAACTGGACGCATGACGGTGAAACGCAATGCGTCCGCTTCACGGCCTTTCGAAAGATATGCCGCCAAAATGCCGGAAGTGCGCTCCTGACGTGTGCCTGCCGGAATGAAATCAACCGCCCGATTTTGTGGGCTCGAACGGAGGATGAGGCGATGACGGAACTGACGCCATCTGTAACGACCGAACTTATGTCGGCCGCTCAGACGAAAGCCGACGCCGTCAAACGCACGCCCCGAACTCTGCCTGCGGCGCGAGGACTTTACGATCCCCGCAACGAGCATGACGCCTGCGGCGTCGGCTTCATCGCCAACATGAAGGGCGAGAAGTCGCATCAGATCGTCAAGGACGGCCTGTTCATGCTGGAGAACCTGACGCATCGCGGCGCGGTGGGCGCGGATCCGCTGATGGGCGACGGCGCCGGCGTGCTCGTGCAGATTCCGGACCGTTTCTTCCGCGAGGAGATGGCCAAGCAGGGCGTGGAACTGCCCGCGCCGGGACAGTACGCCGTCGGGCACCTCTTCATGCCGCGCGATGCGGAACTGCAGGCACATATCGAAAGCATCATCGCCGAGGTCGCGCAGCTCGAGGGCCAGCCGATCCTCGGTTTCCGCGACGTGCCGGTCGACAATTCCTCGCTTTCCAAGGCGCCGGACATCGCAGCTTCCGAGCCGGTGCACCGGCAGGTCTTCATCGGCCGCAATCCCGCGATCGAAAGCGACGACGAGTATGAGCGGCGGCTCTACATCCTGCGCAAGGTCGTCTCGGCGCGCATCTATGCGGAGACCGAGGGCCGGGACAACGGTGCCTATACTGTGTCGTTGTCATCGCGCACCATCGTCTACAAGGGCATGTTTCTTGCCTACCAGGTGGGCGCCTACTACAAGGATCTGTCTGATCCGCGTTTCGAGAGCGCGCTGGTTCTCGTTCACCAGCGCTTCTCGACCAACACCTTTCCGTCCTGGAAGCTGGCGCATCCCTACCGCATGGTCGCCCACAACGGCGAGATCAACACGCTGCGCGGCAACGTCAACTGGATGGCGGCGCGTCAGGCTTCGGTCGATTCGGAGCTGTTCGGCAACGACATCTCCAAGCTCTGGCCGATCTCCTATGAGGGGCAGTCGGATACTGCCTGTTTCGACAACGCGCTCGAATTCCTGACCATGGGCGGCTACTCGCTCGCCCATGCGATGATGATGCTCATCCCCGAGGCGTGGGCCGGCAACAAGCTGATGGATGGCGACCGCAAGGCGTTCTACGAGTATCACGCCGCGCTGATGGAACCGTGGGACGGCCCTGCCGCCGTCGCCTTCACCGACGGCCGTCAGATCGGTGCGACGCTCGATCGCAACGGCCTGCGTCCCGCCCGCTACGTGGTCACCGATGACGACCGCGTCATCATGGCGTCGGAAGCCGGCGTGTTGCCCGTGCCGGAAGAGAATATCCTGAAGAAGTGGCGGCTGCAGCCCGGCCGCATGCTGCTGATCGATCTGGAGAAGGGACGCATCATCTCCGACGACGAGATCAAGTCGGAAATCTCGACCAAGCATCCCTACCGCCAGTGGCTCGGCAACACCCAGCTCATCCTGGAGGAGCTGAAGCCGGTGGAACCGCGGGCGCTTCGCAAGGACGTCTCGCTGCTCGACCGCCAGCAGGCTTTCGGCTACACGCAGGAAGACACCAAGATCCTGATGTCGCCGATGGCGACGACGGGTCAGGAAGCGATCGGCTCGATGGGCACCGACACGCCGATCTCGGCGATGTCCGACAAGTCGAAGCTGCTCTACACCTATTTCAAGCAGAACTTCGCGCAGGTGACGAACCCGCCGATCGATCCGATCCGCGAGGAGCTCGTCATGAGCCTCGTCTCCTTCATCGGGCCGCGGCCGAACATCTTCGACCTGATCGGTTCCTCCCGCCGCAAGCGGCTGGAGGTGCGCCAGCCGATCCTTACCAATGGCGATCTGGAGAAGATCAGGTCGATCGGTCACACCGAGGACCGTTTCGACACGAAGACGATCGACATCACCTATTCGGCGGGTGAGGGCGTGGCGGGCATGCCCGGCGCGGTCGACCGCCTTTGCGAGCGTGCCGAGGCGGCGGTCGCCGGCGGCTACAACATCATCATCCTGTCCGACCGGCAGGTGGGGCCGGACCGCATCGCGATTCCGGCGCTGCTGGCGACGGCCGCGGTCCACCATCACCTCATCCGCAAGGGCCTGCGGACTTCGGTCGGCCTGGTGGTGGAATCGGGCGAGCCGCGCGAGGTGCATCATTTCTGCTGCCTGGCTGGCTACGGCGCCGAGGCGATCAATCCCTATCTCGCCTTCGATACGCTGCTCGACATGCACAAGCGCGGCGAGTTCCCGCAGGAGGTGGACGCCTACGAAGTCGTCTCGCGCTACATCAAGTCGATCGGCAAGGGTATCCTCAAGGTCATGTCCAAGATGGGCATTTCGACCTACCAGTCCTATTGCGGCGCGCAGATCTTCGACGCGGTGGGCCTGAGCTCGACCTTCGTCGAAAAGTACTTCACCGGCACCGCCACGACCATCGAGGGCATCGGGCTGGAGGAGGTTTCGGCCGAAACGGTCAGCCGCCACCAGGATGCGTTCAGCAGCGACCCGGTGCTGCGCAACGCGCTGGAAGTCGGCGGTGAGTATATGTTCCGCATGCGCGGTGAAGCGCATATGTGGTCTCCGGACGCCGTCGCGACGCTTCAGCACGCCGTCCGCAAGGGCTCCTGGGAAACCTTCAAGGAGTTTTCCGAGCAGGTCGACAGCGCGGCCGCCCGCGCCAAGAGCATCCGTGGGCTGTTCCGCGTCAAGTCCGCCGAGGACGTCGGCCGCAAGCCGGTGCCGATCGAGGAAGTGGAGCCCGCCTCCGAGATCGTGAAGCGGTTCTCGACCGGTGCGATGTCGTTCGGCTCGATCAGCCGCGAGGCGCACACCACGCTGGCCCGCGCGATGAACGCCATCGGCGGCAAGTCGAACACGGGCGAGGGCGGCGAGGAGCCGGACCGCTACCTGCCGCTGCCCGGCGGCAAGGCAAATCCCGAGCGTTCGGCCATCAAGCAGATCGCTTCCGGCCGGTTCGGCGTGACCACCGAGTATCTCGTCAATTCCGACATGATGCAGATCAAGGTGGCGCAGGGCGCGAAGCCGGGCGAGGGCGGGCAGTTGCCCGGCCACAAGGTCGACGCGACGATCGCGAAGACCAGGCATTCGACGCCCGGCGTCGGCCTGATCTCGCCGCCGCCGCATCACGACATCTATTCGATCGAGGACCTGGCCCAGCTCATTTTCGACCTGAAGAACGTGAACCCGGCGGCCGACGTGTCGGTCAAGCTCGTCTCCGAGGTCGGCGTCGGCACGGTCGCGGCCGGTGTCGCCAAGGCGCGCGCCGATCACATCACCATTTCCGGCTATGACGGCGGGACGGGCGCATCGCCGCTCACCTCGCTCAAGCATGCCGGAAGCCCGTGGGAGATGGGTCTTGCGGAGACGCATCAGACCCTGGTGCTGAACGGCCTGCGCTCGCGCGTCGCGCTGCAGGTCGACGGCGGCCTGCGCACCGGTCGCGACGTGATCGTCGGCGCGCTGCTCGGAGCCGACGAATTCGGCTTCTCGACCGCGCCGCTCATCGCGGCGGGCTGCATCATGATGCGCAAGTGCCACCTCAACACCTGCCCGGTGGGCGTGGCGACGCAGGATCCGGTCCTGCGCAAGCGCTTCAAGGGCACGCCCGAGCACGTCATCAACTACTTCTTCTACGTCGCGGACGAGGTGCGCGAGCTGCTGGCCGGCATGGGCTACCGCAAGCTCGACGAGATAATCGGCGAGACCGAGCTTCTCGAAAAGCAGGCGATGATCGAGCACTGGAAGGCGAAGGGGCTGGATTTCGGCCGCGTCTTCTTCAAGCCCGACGCGCCGAAGGAAGAGACCTACTGGACGTCGCGCCAGCAGCACCCGATCGACGACGTGCTCGACCGAAAGCTGATAGAGCAGGCCAAGCCGGCGCTCGAGGCGAAGCAGCCGGTGAAGATCGAGCTGCCGATCCGCAACGTCGACCGCTCCGCGGGCGCCATGCTGTCGGGCGAGGTCGCGAAGCGCTACGGCCACAAGGGGCTGAAGGAAGACACGATCGCCGTGCGGCTCACCGGCACGGCCGGGCAGTCCTTCGGCGCCTTCCTGGCGCGCGGCGTCTCCTTCGAGCTCGTCGGCGACGGCAACGACTATGTCGGCAAGGGCCTCTCGGGCGGCCGCATCGTCATCCGTCCGCCTGAAAATTCCAGGGTGGTGCCGGAAGAGTCGATCATCGTCGGCAATACCGTGCTCTATGGCGCGATCGAGGGCGAATGCTACTTCCGCGGCGTCGCCGGCGAACGCTTCGCCGTGCGCAACTCCGGCGCGGCGGCGGTGGTCGAGGGCGTCGGCGATCATGGGTGCGAGTACATGACCGGCGGCGTCGTCGTGGTCATCGGCCAGACCGGGCGCAACTTCGCGGCCGGCATGTCGGGCGGCGTCGCCTACGTGCTGGACGAGCAGGGCGACTTCGCCGAGCGCTGCAACATGGCGATGGTCGAGCTCGAGCCGGTTCCGGAAGAGGACGACATGCTCGAGAAACTGCACCACCATGGCGGCGACATCGCGCACAAGGGCCGTGTCGACGTGTCGGAAGACATGACTCGTCACGACGAGGAACGCCTCGTGCAGCTCATCTCGAACCACATGCATTACACCGGCTCGACGCGCGCCAAGGAGATACTCGACAACTGGGCGGACTACCGGCCGAAATTCCGGAAAGTCATGCCGGTCGAATATCGCCGCGCGCTCATCGAGATGGAGCGCATGAGGATGGGCGTCGCCGCCGAATAACGTCAATTGCGAACGACACGGCTGCGCCGCCGGCAAGAGCGGGCGCGCCTGTCGCTTGGAGGTACACTGATGGGCAAGGTTACAGGTTTTCTCGAGATCGACCGGCAGGTGCACAAGTACCAGCCGGCTTCCGACCGCATTCGGCATTTCAAGGAATTCACGCTGCCGATGTCGGACCAGGAGGTCGAGAAGCAGGCCGCTCGCTGCATGGATTGCGGCATTCCCTACTGCCATGGCCCGACGGGCTGCCCGGTCCACAACCAGATCCCGGACTGGAACGACCTCGTCTACAATGGCGATTGGGACAATGCGATCCGCAACCTGCATTCGACCAACAATTTCCCCGAATGGACGGGCCGCATCTGCCCCGCGCCGTGCGAGGAAGCCTGCACCCTCAATCTCGAGGACATCCCGGTCGCCATCAAGACGATCGAGCAGGCGATAGCCGACAAGGCATACGAGACCGGCCACATCAAGCCGATGCCGGCCGATGCCAGGACCGGCAAGAAAGTCGCGGTCATCGGCTCGGGACCGGCCGGAATGGCGGCCGCCCAGCAGCTCGGCCGCGTCGGTCACGACGTGCATGTCTACGAGCGCGAATCCAAGCCGGGCGGGCTGATGCGCTACGGCATTCCCGACTTCAAGATCGAGAAGCACTACATCGATGCGCGCGTCGAGCAGATGCAGGGCGAGGGCGTGACCTTCCACTGCGGCATCAATATCGGTGTCGACAAGAAGGTGTCGGAGCTGCTCGCCGAGCATGATGCGGTGCTCTATTGCGGCGGCTCGGAGACCCCGCGCCCGGCCGGCATCCCGGGCACGGATTTCACTGGCGTGCATGATGCGATGCCCTATCTCGTCCAGCAGAACCGCCGCGTCGGCGGCGAGGACATCCAGTCGGTTGCCTGGCCTTCGGAGCCGATCCTCGCCGGCGGCAAGCACGTCGTGGTAGTCGGCGGCGGCGATACGGCGTCGGACTGCGTAGGAACGGCCTTCCGCCAGGGCGCGGTTCGTGTCACGCAGCTCGACATCCGCCCCCAGCCGCCGGAGAAGGAAGACAAGCTGACGGTCTGGCCCTACTGGGCGACCAAGATGCGCACCTCGTCCAGCCAGGCGGAGGGCGCGGAGCGCGAGTTTCAGGTCGCCACGCTGGAATTCGTTGGCGAGGATGGCGTGCTCACCGGCGTCCGCTGCTGTGAGGTCGACGAGAAGCGCAAGCCGATCGAAGGGACCGAATTCGTCATCCGCGCCGATCTCGCCTTCATCGCGATCGGGTTCGCCGGCCCGATCTCGTCCGGCGTGCTCGCCGAGCTCGGCGATGGACTGAACGTCAGGGTCGACAGCCGCCGCTCGACCAATGTGGTCGCCAACGATCGCGACTACAGCACGAACATCGATCGGCTTTTCACCGCCGGCGACGTGCGTCGCGGCCAGTCGCTCGTCGTGTGGGCCATCCGCGAGGGCAGGCAGGCAGCGCATGCGATCGACAAGTTCCTGATGGGAACGACCGTGCTCCCGCGCTGAACGAAAGCAAAAAGGGCGCCGTCGGGCGCCCTTCGATCTTTCAGCGCCGCAGGGCGCCGGTGTTGTCGGGATCGGTTCTGGCCGCCGTGTCGGCATCCGGCTTTGCCCGGTGCGGCAGGAAATCGTCGGCTCTCCCGGGCTTGGCCTCGAGCGAGAGCCCCTTGCGCAGGAAGCGCTCGCCCGCATTGCGCGGTTCGCCATTCCGTGGCGCGACGAGGGAGCCGAGCAACTCGCTCGCCCCATCCAGTTCCGGATCGCCGAGGGAAATGGGCTGCGTGCGCTCGATTTCCTTCGGCGCCTCGCCGGGCACCGCGCCGAGAGGCGCGGCTTCCAGGCTGGGCGCGCCCGGAACGGCGTTTCCGCCGAGAATGCGATTGAGCGGCTTTTCCGCGAAGAAGGCGATCTTGCGCCGGCCCGCGCGGGTGATGTTGATTCCGTCGCCGGAGCGAAGCTGCGCCGGCTGACCGTTCATGTCCGGCCCGTTGGCGACAAAGGCACCGTTCTCGTCGGCAAAGCCGTCCCAGACATCGACGAATTCGCCGTCGACGCTCTCCGCCACACGGCGGTAGATGTCGTTGAAGGCCAGCATGTCAGAGGTCATCGAACCGGATTTGAAGGGAATCGCGCTGACCCAGAGAAGCGGTACGTCCTTCCCGTCGATGATCTTGGCGAAAGCGGTCGCGCGAGCCTCGTATTCCTTGAGCCAGGGGTCCGTGCGCGGCTGCTCGCGGTTGCCGGCGACGACGAGCTGCTGGCGGTCGTTGGAGCCGATCATCACGACGACGGCGGCGGGCTTCTCCTTGTCCAGCATGCCCGCGATCTCGCCCGGCCAGTTGTAGTAGTCGTCGCGGACGAAGCCGGACGAGCCGCTGGAACGGTTGACGACCAGGATGTCGGCGTTTTCCGCAAAGGCTGCTTCCAGACCCTCGGCCATTCCCCCGGCAAGAAAATCGCCCACGACGAGAACGCGCTTGGCGTCCTCGTTCTTCTCTATCGCCGGCTTCGCGATGACCGGTGGCGGAGCGGCGGGCCGCTGGCGCTTGGCCTGGGGCTGAGCGCGGCGTGGCGCCACCCGTTGGGGCTGGCGCTGCACCGGTGGCGGCTGCGGCTCGGCGCGTCTGAAGAGAAAGCGCAGCAGGCCGCCGCCGCCGGAACGACGAACTTCCTGCGCATGCGCCGTCGTGACGAGAGGGGACGCCGTCGGGAGAACAAACCCCACGGCGATCAGAATGACCGCAATCCCAGCCAGCTTTCGAGCGCCGAACACCATTGCCTCCCGAACTCAAACACAATCGGCGAGACCCGCGAATCTCAGCGGCCGCGCAGGACGTTCAATACCTCCCTGCTCGGATGCCCATCCTGCGCGATGCCCGCCCGGGCCTGGAACGCCTTGATGGCAGCCCGCGACCCTTGTCCGATCTTGCCATCAATTTTCCCGTCATAATAGCCATGAGCAGTAAGCCGCTGCTGCAGTTCCTGGGTCTCCTGGAAGGAAAGTCGCGTGAACGGCCGGTTCCAGTCCCGCACCAGGCCGCCATGGCCGGCGATTTCGTCGGCAAGCAGGCCGACGGCGAGC
Organism: Aquamicrobium sp. LC103; assembly: GCF_001014615.2. Classification (GTDB taxonomy): domain Bacteria; phylum Pseudomonadota; class Alphaproteobacteria; order Rhizobiales; family Rhizobiaceae; genus LBCQ02. The sequence goes on along the minus strand of NZ_LBCQ02000006.1, from coordinate 247,248 downwards.
GCGTAGCGGTCCGAATTGTTGTAGCGCTTGAGCACGAAGAAATTCTTCGTCATCAGGAATGCCGGTCCCTCGCGCCCGTCGAGAACCTTCAATTCGGCATTGTCGTTCGACGGGAAGGGCTTGTTGCGCGCGCGGACCACGCCGATCGATTGCCATTTGCCGAGCGACATCGAGCCGCCGGGGAATTTGCGTCCCGCCGGCAGCGACACTTCGTAGCCCCAGGTGCGGCCTGACTGCCAGCCATTCTTGCGCAGGAGATTGGCGGCCGTCGCCAGGGCGTCGGGCACCGAGTTCCAGATGTCGCGCCTGCCGTTGCCGTCGGCATCGACGGCGTAGGCGAGATAGCTCGTCGGAATGAACTGGGTGTGGCCCATGGCGCCGGCCCAGGAGCCGGTGAGGTGGGATTCGTCGATGTCGCCGCTCTGCAGGATCTTCAACGCGGCGAGCAGTTGCTGGCGGCCGAACTTGGCCCGGCGCGAATCAGCATAGGCGAGCGTGGCGAGCGAGCGCACGACATTGCGCATGATGTCCTGATTCTTCAGGACCTCGCCGTAGTTCGATTCCATCGACCAGATGGCGAGCAGGATATGCCGGTCGACGCCATAGGCGCGCTCGATCCTGTCGAGCCACGGCTTCCACTGGCGCGCCATCTGGCGCCCGACCGCAATCGAATGTTCGTTGACCCGGTTGTCGAAATAGTCCCAGACAGGCGCCGTGAACTCCGGCTGATAACGTGCTTTTTCAAGCACTTCCGGATCCGGCGCGGTCACGTTCCTGAATGCCCGGTCGAAGGTGGCGCGGGAAATGCCACTCTGCGCGGCAACGCCCCTGAATTCCGAAACCCAGCGCTGGAAACCGGCATCGGCCAGTGCCGACGTCGCGGGCAGCGCCATGGCCAGTGACAGTCCCGCAACCCTCAGGAACCCGAAGATGCGCCTCGCGGTATCGCCAACAAACATCGTTGCCTCCTTTCCTTACCGGGAACCAGCATCCATGATTGCGGTTAGGAAAAAGTTTACCATAGACTTCGCCATGGCAAAAAAACATAGAAGGGGAACCGGCCACCGGGTGATTTAAACTTCCTCAACGCCGCCCGGCCTATATCCGGTGGATTTCCGCTTCCTGATTTTTCGGATCGTGACCTGAAAATGAGAAAAGTTCGCAAAGCCGTATTTCCCGTTGCCGGTCTCGGCACACGCTTCCTGCCCGCCACCAAGGCGATCCCCAAGGAGATGCTGACCGTGGTGGACAGGCCGGTCATCCAGTATGTCGTCGACGAGGCGCGGGAGGCCGGCATAGAGCATTTCATCTTCGTCACCGGCCGCAACAAGGCGGTGATCGAGGATCATTTCGACGTTCAGTTCGAGCTCTACGACACGCTCTCGCAGCGCGGCAAGAAGGAGCAGCTCGACCGGCTGGTCGGCATGCAGCCGGCGCCGGGGCAGACGAGCTTCACGCGCCAGCAGGTGCCGCTCGGGCTGGGCCATGCGGTTTGGTGCGCGCGCGACCTGGTCGGCGACGAACCCTTCGCGCTGCTTCTGCCGGACATGATCATGCGTTCCTGGAAAAGCTGCCTGGCGGGCATGGTCGAGCTCTACGAGCACACCGGCAACAACATCATCGCGGTGCAGGAGTGCGCGCCCGAGGAGGCGCACAAATACGGCATCGTCGGCAAGGGCGCGGACACCCACACCGGTTTCGAGATCACGCAGATGGTGGAAAAGCCGGCCAAGGGCACGGCACCTTCCAACTTCTACATAAACGGCCGCTATATCCTGCAGCCGGAAATATTCGCGATCCTCGAAAACCAGGAGCGCGGTGCGGGCAACGAGATCCAGCTTACCGACGCGATGATCAAGCTCGGCAAGGAGCAGGACCTCTATGGCTATCACTTCCGCGGCGAGACCTACGATTGCGGTTCGCCGGAAGGCTTCGTCGAAGCGAACCTCTCCTTCGCGCTCGACCGCCCGGACATGAGAAAGACTGTCATCGGCGTCATCGACAGGCTGCTCAGCCGTCCGGGCTGAAGGCGAAACGCTGTTATCGCTGCAGCGTCATCCCGAGATAGACGCTGCCGGCATCGTATTCGCGATCGGGCAGGTCGCTGCGCAGGGTTTCATAGCGTGCCCTGCCGGTTATTCCGGCGTAGCGGTTCAGCCACCATGTCAGGCTGGCTTCGCTGCGGATCGTGAGTTCCTCAATGTCCGAGCTGGAGTAATCACGCCAGTCGAGGCCGAGCAGCGCGGTTCCGGTCAGGTTGGCCCGCAGCTCGCGCGTCAACGCCAGATTGGCGGAGTAGAGGATGGAGCCGGATTCGCCCGGGGTGCCGGAGCCCTCGATATAGGTGGCGCCGGAAAGCGCGACGGTTGTTCCGCGCACCGGCGACCAGGAGACGTTGCCGGCCACTGAAAGCCCGGAGATCGTTTCCAGCCGATCGTCGTCAGGGCTTTCGCTCAGCCAGCCGGCGGAAATCTCGCCCCGGAACTTTTCCGTGCGGTCGAATTCGAGGCCGGCGCGCAAGCCCAGCCTGTCCGCCGAGCGCTCATAGCCTGCCTGGTCGAATTCCTCGTCATAGATGCGCCGTCCGACCTCGCCTTCCAGGAACGGCGTGAGGGCGGGGGAGATGTTGTAGCCGCCGCGAAGCTTCACCGTGGCGAGCGTGGAGTTGCGGTCGTCCTGCGGCAGATGCCCGCCCCCGGAAAGTTCGGCGTCGCCATAGATGTCGCGCACCACGTCGCCGGTGGCTGCCAGGCGAAGCTTGCCGGCGTCCTTTGCCAATCCGAGGCTGCCGGTCAACGTATGGCGGTCCGGACGCGAGACCGTGTCCTCGATGAAGAAGGGCGAGGAGGCCGATTCCGGGCGCACGAGGTAGCCGGCGGCGGCGGTGGCCGAGTAGCCGTCGACGAGGTCCAGCCTGAGATTGCCGCTTATGCCGCCTTCCGGCTCGCGGATATCGCCGCCGGAAATCGATTTGCGGAACGTGCCGTAGGCGTCGAGCGTGGCGGCATGGCGTGACCAGTCGGAGACGGCGTTGAGCCGCAGGCCGGTCTCCGAGAAGACGGCGGAATCGCCGTTCGGGCTGGAATTGGCGTTCGAGGTCCAGCCGAGACCCTGGTCCGCCCTCGTGGTGACGATGAAGCTGCCCAGGCGCAGGCCGAGCGGCGCGTAAGGGTTCTCCTCACGCGTGCGGGGGAGGGCCTCGATCGCGGAGACACGGTCGTTTTCGGGTGGGGCGCGGCGGTTTCTGTTCTCGTCGAGACTGTCCACCCTGGGTTCGGGGACCGTGGCGGTCGTCACATCCTCGTCGGACGGGACGCGTCGAGCAGCACTGCGATCCGGCCGCTGGAGGTCGCGGCGACGCTCCTCCGTGCGCGCGGCCGCGGAAGGCGAGGGGATCGGCGGCACGATGCCGTCCTCCGAAAGTCCGGAATCGGCCATCGTTTCGGCGTCGCCGACGTCGGGAACGTAAGGAGGCGGATCGAACCCCGCATCAGGCTGTGCCTGCGCCGCGCCCGCCGCCCGGCCTTCCCCGAGCAGCGCGCCGTTGACGCTCTCCTCGCGGACCTCGCCGCGCAATCCGCCGACTTGTTGGGCAGCCACTGGCGTACCCGACAAAAGCCATGCCGAGCCGGCGTATGCCAGCACGGCGAGCACGCTTGCCCCGCGCGACAGGATTTTTCCTTGCAGCCTGAAAGTTGACATCGCCGCCCAATCGAAGAAATGCGCGAAGCGCGCAAAACCCTACCGAACCGTAAATCGCGATGGTTAACGGATGGTTGAGCAATTGGCGCGATCCTGCTCGCAGGCACGAAATGTGGCTACTCAATATTGGACAGGGCGGGCGATAAGGGGTAATCGCTTCCGCATGCTCGAAAGGACCAAGATGAAGCCGCTGGACAGGAAGGCTGCGATAGCCTCGGGTCTGAGAACGCTCAACACCGAAATGGCCGGGCTGGCGGCGCTGACAGGCGCGCTCGAGGACGGCCTGGCGGCGCCGTTCGCCGACGCGGTCGCCTTGCTCGCCGATCTTTCGGGGCGCGCGATCGTCACCGGCGTCGGCAAGAGTGGACATATCGGCACCAAGATCGCCGCGACGCTGGCGTCGACCGGCACGCCGGCCTTCTTCGTGCATCCCGCCGAGGCCGTTCACGGCGATCTCGGCATGATCGCCCGCGACGACATCGTGATAGCGCTCTCATGGTCGGGCGAGACCTCGGAGCTGAAGGGCATCGTCAACTATGCGCGGCGTTTTGCCATTCCGCTGATCGCCATCACGTCCGGGGTGGAATCGGCGCTCGCCCGCGAGGCGACGGTCGTGCTCGGACTGCCCAAGGCGCAGGAAGCCTGCCCGCACGGGCTGGCGCCCACCACCTCGACGCTGATGCAGCTCGTGCTCGGCGACGCGCTGGCTATCGCGCTTCTGGAAGCGCGCGGCTTCACGCGCGATCATTTCCGCGTTTTTCATCCGGGCGGGAAGCTGGGCGCCAGCCTCGTCAAGGTAAGCGAGATCATGCATGCCGGCGAGCGGATGCCGCTGGTTACGACCGGGACCGGCATGCGTCAGGCGATCCTCGAAATCTCGCGCAAGGGCTTCGGTTGCGTCGGCATCACCGATGAGGACGGCGCGCTGGTCGGGATCATCACCGATGGCGACCTGCGCCGGCACATGGATGCCGACATACTCTCGATGACGGTCGATGAGGTGATGACGAAGGGTCCGAAGGCCGTGCAGCCGGACACGCTGGCCGCTGCGGTGCTGCAGATGATCAACTCGTCCTCGATCACCACCTTGATGGTGGTGGAAGGCGGCAAGCCCGTCGGTATCGTCCATCTGCACGATCTGCTGCGGATCGGCGCGGCCTGAGCCTCAGGCCGTACCCTTCGATGAACCCTTCATAGGGGCTCCACCGTCAGATCGCCGCCCTTCGCCTCGACCACGCGCACGCGCGCGCCGGTGGGCAGGTCGGGACCGGTGACGCGCCACAGCGTATCGCCGACGCGGATGCGCCCGTGTCCGTCGCGGATCGCTTCCTCGAGCGTCGCCGTGCGGCCGATCAATTGCTGGCCGCGGCGGTTAAGGAGGGGTTCGTCGCTGTTTTCGTTCCGGCTGTTGCCGATCAGCCTCTTGCCCACCACGACGGAGACCAGCGAAAGGGCGAGGAAGACGAGCACCTGGACCTGCCACGTCCAGAAGCCGGCGTCCCAGAGCTGCAGCGACAATGTGCCGGTGAGGACCGCGGCGATGCCGATCCACAAGAGGAACACGCCCGGCGCCAGGATTTCCAGCGCGAGAAGCACGAAGCCCAGAACCATCCAGTTCCAGGGGCCGAGTTCCGCGATGAGGTTGGCGATCATGACGTCACCTCGCGATCATTCGGAGCGCGTGACCGGCGGACGGGAAGTGGAGCGTCGCTGCGCCGGTGCCGGCTGCTCGCCATTGAACACTTCCTTCGCGATCGCGCCGATGCCGCCGAGCGAGCCGATCAGCGAGGACGCCTCTATGGGCATCAGAACGACCTTGCTGTTGTTGGCGGAACCGATCTTGGCCATGGCTTCCGTGTATTTCTGCGCCACGAAGTAATTGATTGCCTGCACGTCGCCCTTGGCGATCGCCTCGGACACGACCTGGGTGGCGCGCGCTTCGGCTTCGGCGGCGCGCTCGCGCGCCTCAGCGTCGCGGAAGGCGGCTTCCCTGCGGCCCTCCGCCTCCAGCACCTGGGCCTGCTTGAGCCCTTCGGCCTCGAGGATCTGCGCGCGCTTGTTGCGTTCGGCCATCATCTGGCGGGCCATGGATTCCACCAGGTTCGCCGGCGGATTGATGTCCTTGATCTCAACGCGCGTCATCTTGATGCCCCAGGGGCTCGCCGCTTCGTCGACGATCCGGAGCAGCCGGTCGTTGATCGCGTCGCGGTTTGAAAGAAGCTCGTCGAGGTCCATGGAGCCCATGACGGAGCGAATGTTGGTCATGGTCAGGTTGAGGATGGCGTTCTGCAGTCCGGAAACCTGGTAAGCGGCCTGCGGCGCATTGAGCACCTGGTAGAAGGCGACGCCGTCGACGGCGACGATGGCGTTGTCGCGCGTGATGACTTCCTGGGTCGGCACGTCGAGCACCTGTTCCATCATGTTCATCCGCGCGCCGATGCGGTCGATGAACGGGATGATGAGGTTCAGGCCGGGGCTGAGCGTGCGGGTGTATTTGCCGAACCGCTCGACGGTGTAGTTGAAGCCCTGGGGTATCGTTTTGATGCCCGCGAAGATGAGGAGCAGGACAAAGACGACCAGCACCAGGATGAGGATGTCGAAACCGGAAAACGGCATGGCTTGCTCCTAGGACCCGCGTTTGGATGGTGCCCGCGGCCGAAGATCCGGCGCAAGCTGCCACAAAAGACTTAAGGTCGATCGCCGCCGCGCGCAATTGCCGAGAAGCATGCAACTACCGGTAATCAACCGTTGGCTCGGTTGAAAACGGTGACGCGGCTTGCACACGCACCGCTCAGATCCAGCCGGAGAGTTCCCGACGCACCAGCGTTTCGATGACGAGCATGCCGTCCTCGCTGTCGTTCAGGCAGGGGATATGCGCGAAATTCTCGCCGCCGGCATGCTTGAAAATCTCGGCCGCCTCCTGGGCGATCTCCTCGAGCGTCTCGATGCAGTCGGCGGAAAAGCCCGGATTGAGCACCGCGATCGACTTCACGCCTTCCCTGGCGAGCTTTTCGACCGTCTTGTCGGCGTAAGGCTGAAGCCATTCCTGCGCGCCGAAGCGCGATTGGAAACAGGTGATCAGCTTGTTCTCGTCCCAGCCGAGGCGTTCGCGCAGCAGCCGCGTCGTCTTCTGGCAATGGCAGTGATAGGGGTCGCCGCGCTCGAAATAGACCTTGGGAATGCCGTGATAGGAGGCGATGACCACTTCGGGCTCGAAGTCGAGCTTGGAAAGATGCGTCTCGATCGAGCGCGCGAGCGCGTCGATATAGACCGGCTCGTCGTAGTAGGGCGGCACCGAACGCACCGTCGGCATGTTTCTGATCTTCATCAGTGCGCGATAGAGCTGGTCGTTCGCCGTCGCCGTCGTCGTCGCCGAAAACTGCGGATAGAGCGGGAGCATGACGATGCGATCGCAGCCTTGCGCCATGAGACTGTCGACTGCGCCGGCGATCGACGGATTGCCGTAGCGCATTCCCCATTCCACGACGAGCCGATGATCGTCGGCAAGCGCTGCGGCAAGCTTCTCCGCCTGGGCCCGCGTGATCGTGCGCAGGGGCGATTCGTCCTTCTCGCGGTTCCAGATCTTGGCGTAGTTCGCGCCCGATTTCGAAGGTCGCGTCGTCAGCACCGCACCGTAGAGGATCGGATACCAGAGCACCTTGTTCATCTCGATGACGCGCGGGTCTGAAAGGAATTCGCGGAGATAGCGCCACATGGACTTGTAGTCCGTGCCGTCCGGCGTGCCGAGATTGACGAGGAGAACGCCGATCCTGTCCTGCTTGACCTTGGGGTGACCGTCCGGCAGGGGGCCGATTGCCTTGGCGGTTTTCATATCCAGTGCTGCCCGAAAATTCATGTGTCACCACTCCTTGGCGTGGCCGGAAACTAATGCCGTGGCGACCGTTTTCAATATGCCTGCTTGCCGCACCCGTTTGAAAGCGAATCCGCCCGGGTGGTGTCCGGGCGGATCGTCGGCGCGGATGCGCGGGGTCTAGTTCGCCGGCGGGATGGTCAGCGTTTCACCCACCAGCAGGCGGCGCGGACGCAGTCCCGGATTGGCTTCGGAAATCGTCCGCCATTTCGCGCCGTCGCCGTAGAAGCGCGCGGCCAGATCCCAGAGCGTGTCGCCCTGGGCGATCACATGGCTCTGCTCGCCGCCCGCCGCATCTGCCGCTGGCTCGGACTGTGCGGTCTGGGTGTCGGCCGGAGCCGGCTGGGCCGGCGCTTCGGTTTGCGCGGGAGCGGTTTCGCCAGCGGGAGCCGGCGGGGCTGTTTCACCCGCGGCGGGTTGTTCGGTTGAAGCCGGAGCTTGTGTCGCCGCCTCGGCCGGCGTGCCCTCGGCGGGCTCCGTTCCCGTTGGGGAGGCCGCAGGCTGTGCGGCATCGCCACCTGTCGGTGCACCCGCGGCCGGTGCACCCGCTGCCGGGGCTTGCGGGGCCGCTCCCGTCGGCGCCTCGGCCGGGACCGGTTGCGAGCTGTCTTCGCCAGCGGCGGCAGCGGCGCTCACCTCGGTGACGCGCCCGTCGAGCTTGGGCGTGTAGGGGCGGTTGGCCGCGAGATAGTCGGCGACGACCTGTTCCAGTCCCGGACCGTAATCATAGGCGTTCTGGGCGTTGTTCGCGAAGATTTCGTAGCCGTCGCCGCCGCCGCGCACGAAATTGTTGGTCACGACGCCGTAGACCTTTTCCGGATCGATCGGCACCCAATTGCCGTTGTCCTCGACCTCCACCGACTTTACCCGGCCCTGGTTCGGAGCCACCGACTTGTCGAAGGTGTATTTCACGCCGGCGACCTGCGGGAACTTGCCCTTGCCTTCCTCTATCTCGCTGAGTCCGGCCTCGATCGAGGCGACGATGTCCTTGCCCGAAAGCTGGAACGTGGCCAGCGTGTTCTGGAACGGCAGGACGGTGAGCACCTCGCCCATGATGATCACGCCCTGGTCGATCGAGGCGCGGATGCCGCCGCCGTTCTGGAAGGCGATGCTGATGCCCTGTCCCTTCACGCGGTCGAGGATCGCGTCGGAGATGAGGTTGCCCATCTCGCATTCCTTGGCGCGGCAGGTTTCGCGGCTGCCGTCGATCACGGCGGTCGTCTCGGAGATTTCCTTCTTCTTCATCTCCTCGATCGGCGCGCCGAGTTCGGCGACGCGCGCAAGCACCGCCGGGTCGGGTTCGATCGAATTGTCGAGATAGAGCGGATCGCCCTTGGCCTCCTTGACGACGCCGTCGTCGTCGAAGGTCACCTTGAACTCGCCGAGATATTTCGAATAGGAGGCCGCCTGCGTGACCGGCACCTTGTAGCCTTCGGGGTTGTCGATCATCGTCGGGTAGGGCCCCTCGGCCTTGTCGTCGGTGTTCGACAGGAGCGAATGGGAATGACCGCCGACCACCACGTCCACGCCCGGGATCTTGGCGATCATCTCCATGTCGCGAACATAGCCGACATGGGTCAGAGCGATGATCTTGTTGACGCCCTCGGCGGTGAGCTTCTCCACTTCTGCGGTGATGTTCTTGATGTCATCCTCGATCGCGATGTGCGGGCCCGGAGAAGCGACCTCCGGCGTGTCCGTGGTAACGGCGCCGATGATGCCGATCTTCTCCCCGCCGACCTCGAGAACGATCGACGGCCTGATCCTGTCGCCGACCTTGGATTGCGCGTCGGGATGCACATTGGCGCTGAGAACGGGAAACTCGATCTTTTCCAGGAACGGCACCAGCGCGTCCTCGCCGTCGTCGAATTCGTGATTGCCGACGGTCATGGCGTCGAACTTCATCAGGTTGAGGAATTCGGCCTCCACCGCGCCCTTGTAGGTCGAATAGAAGAGCGACCCCTGGAAATTGTCGCCGCCGTTGAGAAGCAGCACGTTCTCGCCTTCGAGCGCCTTGCGCCGGTCGGCGATCGCGGTGACCAGGCGCGCCGCGCCGCCGATGCATTCGCCCTTTTCCTCCTCCTCGGAGGAACAGGTCGATTCGAATTTGTTGTTGGACTCGATCCGGCTGTGCCAGTCATTGATATGAAGAATGTTCAACGTGTAGTCGGCAAAGGACGCCGATACCGACATGGCCAGCGCCGATGCTGACATCGCCGCGACAAGGGTGAGCTTCTTCATGTTGCGTTCTCCCGATTGATCCCTGCAGAAGTCTATCTGACCTGGTTTGCTGACGGTTTTTCTACACAGCCGCTTTTTTCTTCATGTTTTCATTCCGCAAAGGCCGACGCAAGCGCTTTCGACGCCGGCACGTCATACCGCATGATCGCGTTTTCCCTACCGCAGCAGCCTTATCCAGCGGGCCAGGTTCACAAGGGTCATGAGCGCCGCCGCGACATAGGTGAGGGCGGCGGCGCGCAGAACGCTTCGGGCTGCAGGCATGTCCCGGTCGGCGAGATATCCGCCCTCCCGGAGGATCGGCAGCGCCTTGGAAAAACTTGCATCGAATTCGACCGGCAAGGTGACGATGTCCACGACCACGCGCACGGCAAGGAGGGCAACGCCGAAGCCTACAAGGGCGGCGAAGGCGGCCGGAGTGCGCGCCAGCACGCCGAGGACGGGCGCGGCAACGAAAAACCACGCTGCCGCGCGATCGGTGTATGTCGCGAATTTCACCAGCCCCTGGCGCAGGGCGAGAAGCCGTTCGCCATTGGCGTGCTGCAAGGCGTGGCCGACCTCATGGGCGGCGATCGCCACGGCGGACAGGGAGCGCCCGTCGGCATGAGCGGGCAGGAGCCTGACGGTTCTCGCCTCGGGATCGTAGTGGTCGCCGCGCTCGGTCTTCTCGACCGAAACCGCATCAAGTCCGAAACGATCGAGGAGATGGCGCGCCAATTCGGCGCCGGTGCCGGGAAAATCCGGCCTGTCGGCGCCGTGACGGTCTATCGTCCATCTGACCCAGAACTGTGGAAGAACGATGATTGCGAGCAGCAGCAGAACGGCAATTGCGACGATCATCCACCGTTCCGCCGGCTATCGCGGATGCCGCGTCAGGAAACGCCGGTCCGGCGCATGAGCGAGAATTGCTGGCCGCCCGAGCTGGTGCAATTGAGCTGGGTCGGCGACACCATGAGGCAATTGAAGCTGATCGGCTGCTGCCGGATCATCGACGTGCCGGTGATCTGGACCGTGTTCTGATCGCGCATCACGAAGCGGCCCTCGGCGAGGGTGTTGCCGGTATCGTTCGCCAGCGTCTGGAAGATGCCGCCGGAAAAGCGGGAATAGGAGGCGCCGTCGCTGCCGGCCCATTCGCCGTCGACGGGGCTCGGACGCGGAGCTGCAGCAACCGGCCCGCCGCCGCTCATGGGCGGAACGTCCGTTGCCTGGCAGCCCGCCAGTGCCATCAGGGCCGCAACGGGAGCCGCTGCGTAGAATCTGCGCGCATTCATCATGCCGATTTTCCTCTCCTCGGTACGATTGTCCCTTCAATCGCCTGTTTTTCCGGCGAAAGCAAGGATGCCGGCTCAGAGATCTACCGGACGAGAATGTTGCGGAACTGCCATGGATCGCGCTTGTCGATGTCCTCGGGAAAGAGGCCGGGCCGACCCTCCAGCGGTGTCCAATCGGTGTAGTAGCCCTTGACCGGGCCGAGATAGGGCGACTGGACTTCGAGGCAGCGGCGATGGTCCATCTCGTCCGTCTCGACGATGCCGGCCTTAGGGTTTTCGAGCGCCCAGACCATGCCGGCCAGCACCGCCGACGTCACCTGCAGACCGGTCGCGTTCTGGTAGGGCGCGAGCTTGCGCGCTTCCTCGAGCGAAAGCTGCGAACCGTACCAGTAGGCATTCTTCTTGTGGCCGTAGAGGAGCACGCCGAGCTCGTCTACGCCATCGACGAGCTCGTTTTCGTCGAGCACATGCTGAACCGGCTGCGCCTTTCCGGCCGCACCGAACATCTCGTGCAGCGAGAGCACCGCGTCGTTGCACGGATGGTAGGCATAGTGGCAGGTCGGGCGGTAGGTCACCTCGCCGCCCTTGTCGCGCACGGTGAAATAGTCGGAGATCGAGATCGCCTCGTTGTGGGTGACGAGGAAGCCGTACTGTTCTCCGGGCGTCGGACACCAGGTGAGTACGCGCGTGTTCGCGCCCGGCTGTTCGAGGAAGATTGCCGCCTTCGAGCCTTTCCGGTGCTTGCGCGCGTTCCTGGGCATCCATTTCTCATGCGTGCCCCAGCCGAGTTCGGACGGCTGCAGGCCCTCGGAAATGAAACCTTCGACCGACCAGGTGTTCCAGAAGGTGTTCAGCGGCTTCGGGTTCTTCGCGCGCTGGGTGTCGCGCTCGGCGATGTGAATGCCCTTCACGCCGGCCTTCTTCATCAGCTTCGCCCAGCCCTCGCGGCCGCCCGTGGAAGGCTCCTTGTATTTTAGGCCGAGGTCGTCGGCGAGGTTGAGCAGCGCCTTCTTGACGAACCACGAAACCATGCCCGGATTGGCGCCGCAGCAGGAGACCGCCGTGGTGCCGCCGGGATTGCCGCGTTTTTCCTCGCGCACGGCCTCGCGCAGCGCATAGTTGGTGCGCGAGGCGTTGTCGGCCTTGGTGTCGAAATAGAAGCCGAGCCAGGGCTCCACCACGGTGTCGATGTAGAGCACGCCGAGTTCGCGGCAGAGCTTGATCAGGTCGAGCGAGCCGGTGTCGACGGAGAGATTCACGCAGAAGCCCTGACCGCCGCCCTCGGTCAGCAGCGGCTTCAGCACCTTCCTGTAGTTCTTCGTGGTGATCGCTTCCTGGACGAAGCGGATGCCGCGCTCGTCGAGGAGCTTCCTGTCGGCGTCCCGCGGGTCGATCACCACCATGCGCGATTTGTCGAACTTGAAATGGCGCTCGAGGAGCGGCAGCGTTCCCCGGCCGATGGAGCCGAAGCCGATCATCACGACAGGACCCGTAATCTCGCCGTAGACCGGCCAGTTTGCGTTCGCCATTTCCTGAAACTCCCGTGATTGGACTGGTTGCCTGAACGGCGAACCCGAAGGGCGGCTAAACCATAATACGACGTCACAATAAACAACGATCTCACAATAAGGCGGAATCGGCCATCGTCGATCCCATGGAGGAGGTTTTCGATTGGCGCAGGCATCGCCAAATCTCACGCCAAGGGTTTCGGCCCTCCGAATTCGGCGCTATGTAGGTTCGCCGGCTTGGGGTCGGTGTCGAACGACGGCGTTCTATCCGCCGTCGCAAGAATGATAATCGAGGAAACAGGACAGTTCCGATGCCGCAATACCGTTCGCGCACAACTACCCATGGCCGCAACATGGCCGGAGCCCGCGGACTCTGGCGCGCAACCGGCATGAAGGACAGCGATTTCGGCAAGCCGATCATTGCGGTGGTGAATTCGTTCACCCAGTTCGTGCCCGGCCACGTGCATCTCAAGGATCTCGGCCAGCTCGTCGCGCGCGAGATCGAGGCGGCCGGCGGCGTGGCGAAGGAGTTCAACACGATCGCGGTCGATGACGGCATTGCCATGGGTCATGACGGCATGCTCTATTCGCTGCCGTCGCGCGAGATCATCGCCGACAGCGTCGAATATATGGTCAACGCGCATTGCGCGGACGCCATGGTCTGCATCTCCAATTGCGACAAGATCACGCCCGGAATGCTGAATGCCGCGATGCGCCTCAACATTCCCGTCGTCTTCGTTTCGGGCGGGCCGATGGAGGCGGGCAAGGTCGTGCTGCACGGCAAGAAGCATGCGCTGGATCTCGTGGACGCCATGGTCGCGGCGGCCGACGACAACGTCTCGGACGAAGACGTGAAGGTCATCGAGCGCTCGGCATGCCCGACCTGCGGGTCTTGCTCGGGCATGTTCACCGCCAACTCGATGAACTGCCTGACGGAAGCGCTCGGGCTCTCGCTGCCGGGCAACGGCTCGACGCTCGCCACCCATGCCGACCGCAAGCGGCTGTTCGTCGAGGCCGGCCACCTCATAGTCGATCTCGCGCAGCGCTATTACGAGCGGGACGACGAGAGCGTGCTGCCGCGCAACGTCGCCAACAAACGCGCCTTCGAGAACGCCATGTCGCTCGACATCGCGATGGGCGGCTCGACCAACACGGTTCTGCACATCCTGGCGGCGGCGCATGAAGGCGGCATCGACTTCACCATGGACGACATCGACCGGCTGTCGCGCAAGGTACCGTGCCTGTCCAAGGTGGCGCCGGCGAAAAACGACGTGCACATGGAGGACGTGCACCGGGCTGGCGGCATCATGCGCATCCTCGGCGAACTGGATCGTGGCGGCCTCATCCACCGGGACAGCCCCACGGTTCACGAAGCGACCCTGGGCGACGCCATCGACCGCTGGGACATCACCCGTACGCACAGCGAATCCGTGAAGACCTTCTTCCGTGCGGCTCCCGGAGGTGTGCCCACCCAGACGGCGTTCAGCCAGGAAGAACGCTGGGATGATCTGGATACCGACGGCGAAAAAGGCGTCATCCGCTCCGTCGAGCATCCGTTCTCGAAGGATGGCGGGCTCGCGGTGCTGAAGGGCAATGTCGCGCTCGACGGCTGCGTGGTGAAGACGGCCGGCGTCGACGAGTCGATCCTGAAATTCACCGGACCGGCGAAGGTCTTCGAGAGCCAGGACGCGGCGGTGAAGGGCATTCTCGGCAACGAGGTCAAGGCAGGCGACGTCGTCGTCATCCGCTACGAAGGCCCCAAGGGCGGGCCGGGCATGCAGGAAATGCTCTATCCGACCAGCTACCTGAAGTCGAAAGGGCTCGGGAAGGCCTGCGCGCTGCTGACGGACGGCCGCTTTTCGGGCGGCACGTCCGGCCTGTCCATCGGCCATGCATCCCCGGAAGCGGCGCAGGGCGGCGCGATCGGGCTGGTGCGCGACGGCGACGTGATCGACATCGACATTCCGGGCCGCACGATCAGCCTGCGCATCTCCGACGCGGAACTGTCCGCGCGCCGGGCCGAGCAGGACAAGCTGGGCTGGAAGCCGGCCGCGCCGCGCAAACGCAACGTGACCACCGCGCTCAAGGCCTATGCCGCGTTCGCCGCGAGCGCCGACAAGGGCGCGGTGCGCATCCTGCCGGAGTAAGGCGAGGGCGGCTCACCCGGCCTTCGCTATCCTCTCCAGCGCCGCGACCAGCCGGTCGCGGTCGGCAGTCAGGCCCTTGTAGTCGAGCTGGGCTTCGTCGAGCGCGTTCAGTTGCCCGGCGAAAGACCCCGCGAGGCGGGCAGCGTCGGGGTCGCGGGCAAGGACCTCGAGCGGATCGAGATAAATCCTGATCGTGAAGAGGATGTCGCGCGAGAGCGGCAGCTTGCGCAAGGTCTGGCGCTCGACGCGAATGAAGGCGTTGGCTGCAAGTTTCTCGTTCGCGAAACGCGCGGATCTCGCCGATGCGCGATCGATCCGCTGGTTTTCGCTCAGGGGATGATAGAGGTCGGGATTCGCCTGTATCGACCAGTTAAAACGCTCGACCGGCTGCGCCGCCTGCAGATTGTCGAACATACGGTCGATCAGCGTCGCCATCCGCGTTCCCGGTCCGAAGTCCGGCACGGGATCGTGGATGTCCTGAAGGGGCCTGCCGAATTTCTCCCGCAGCGACCACGAGGAGGGAAAGCAGAGCGAGCCGGCCGCGAGTCGCCAGCCGTCCTCGCCCTTGCGCATCACGATCAGGTCTTCCTGGATGAGCAGGGAGGCGCGCACCAAGGGTGACGCATCCGCATCGGTCGGGTCGGAGCCCAGCCTCTCCACACCGCCGTCGGTTCGCCGATAGTCAGGGCCGTGATGGTCCAGGAGATGGTCCTCGACGAGGCCCAGGACTTCCGCCTGCGCATCCCGCGTATCTTCCTCGGCGACGAAGACCTTGTCGGGGATGCTCGCGTAAAGCCGCTTCTTCTCGGCGAGATAGGCGTCGAAATGCCGGTCGATCTCGATCCAGCCCGGCAAGGCGAGCGGCTTCAGGCCGATGGTGAATGGTTTCGTCGAACCGTCGTAGGGGGTATAGGCGGGCATTCGTCCCTGGGTCGCTGGCAATGATCGGACGCAGTGAAGCCGCTTTCAGACGATCCTGCAACGTATCAATCCGCGCAGCGAATTGCCGACATGGATCGCTTTCGCCGCCTCGAGGTCGGCGAGGCGCAGGGGGGCTTCCTTCGCCCGGTTTTGGTCGAGCAGTTCCCCGCGCAGCACCCCGGCGAGCAGGCCGGCCGAAAGCGGCGGCGTCGAAAGCAGCCCGCCGCCCATGTCGAGGAAAAGGCTGGTGAAGCCGCCTTCGCAAAGCTCGTCCCTGCCGTTGAGGAGGATCACCTCGTCGACCGCATCGGCGAATTCCGCGCGCGCGGCCTCGAAGACGGCGCGTCGCGAGGTCTTGTGGCGCAGGAGCGGATCGTTCTCGTCGAGGCGCGTCGCGGCGATCCCGACCCGCCATACGGTATCGGGAGGCAGCGGCGCGAAGGGCTGCGTGAGAATTTCGCAGCGTCCGTCCCGATATAGCGCAAGGCGGACGCGCTGCGCGGTCTCGGCCTCGATCGAGGAAAGCCGGTCCTCCACCGCTTCAGGGTCGAGACGAAATCCCAGTTCGCTTGCGGAATGCGCGAGCCGCGCAAGGTGTCTATCCCTTCGCAGGAAGCCCGCGCCGGGCTCCCAGCGCATCGTCTCGATCAGGTGGAAGCCGGCGGGTTGCCGGTCGCGAAGCGTCCCTTCAAAAGACATTCGGCATACTCGTCATCCGCCGTTGAATCGAAAACAATTCCCCCGCCGACATTGTAGACGGCCTCGCCCTCCGGATAGAGCGAAATCGTGCGGATCGCCACGTTGAAGCGCATCCGGCCGCCAGGCTCGATCCAGCCGATCGCACCGCAATAGACGTCGCGCGGGGTCTCCTCGAGCTCACGCAGGATCTCCATGGCCCTGATTTTAGGCGCGCCGGTGATCGAGCCGCAGGGAAAAAGTGCGGCGAAGATGTCGGCGATCGAAAGGCCGGGCAGCAACCTGGCGCGCACGCGGCTCACCATCTGGTGCACCGTCGGATAGCTTTCGACCGTGAAGAGCTCCGGCACGTCGAGCGTGCCGACCTCGCTGATGCGGGAGATGTCGTTGCGGAGCAGATCGACGATCATCCTGTTTTCGGCCTGGTTCTTCGGATCGTTCATCAGGAAGGATCTGAGCTGCTCGTCCTCCTCGGGCGTCTTGCCGCGCGGCGCGGTGCCTTTCATCGGCAAGGTCTCGATCCAGCGGTCCTCGGAGACCTTGAAGAATAGCTCCGGCGAGCGCGAGAGCACCACCGGGCCAGCGAGATTGACGAAGGCGGCATAGCGCACCGGCTGGTGGCGCGTCATCGCGTCGAAGATCGCCCTCGGGTCGCCGTCCCAGCGCGCATGGACGGGAAAGGTGAGGTTGGCCTGGTAGCAATCGCCGGCTCGGATGTGCCAGTGCAGGCGCTCGAAGCGGCGGCGGTACTTTTCCGCGCTCCAGGTCGCGCGAGGGTCGGCGAGGTGCGAATTGCTGTCGAGCGCGACACTCGGCATGGAGGTATCGAGATCGGTCGGCCTGTCGAACACGCCGAGGCAGACCAGCGGCGCCCGGCGCCCCTCCGGCAGTATCGGGCGCAGTTTCGGCTCGAGCAGATAGCCTGCCTCGTAGGAGAAATAGCCGGCGAGCCATTTGCCGCGCCGTCGCGCCTCCTCGGCCGCCTGGAGCGCCGGCAGGAATTCATCCGGTTCCCATGCGACGATCAGGTCGCCGGGGTCGGAGAAGAGCACCTCGCGCCCTTCCCGGTCGTTGCGGAAGAGCACGAAGCGTTGCGCGGCGGCCTCCACCATGGCTTTGGTCCGAAACGTGCCTGCCGTCAGTCCAGCGATTGAAGCTCGTCGATCAGGCCGTCGATGACCGACAGGCCCTTCTGCCAGAAGGCCGGATCGGAAGCGTCGAGTCCGAACGGCGCCAGCAGTTCGGAATGGTGCTTCGTTCCGCCTGCCTTCAGCATCTCGAAGTACTTCTCCTGGAAGCCGCTTTCGGCGTTCTGGTAGACCGCGAAGAGCGAATTCACCAGGCAGTCGCCGAAAGCGTAGGCGTAGACGTAGAAGGGCGAATGGATGAAATGCGGGATATAGGCCCAGAAGGTCTCGTAGCCTTCCCGCGCCTTGATCGCCGGGCCGAGGCTTTCCGCCTGCACCTCGAGCCAGAACTGGCCGAGCTGGTCGGAGGTCAGCTCGCCGTTGCGGCGCTCGGTGTGCACCTTGCGCTCGAACTCGTAGAAGGCGATCTGGCGCACGACCGTGTTGATCATGTCCTCCACCTTCTGCGCCAGCATCGCCTTGCGCTCGCGCCTGTCGCTGGTCCGGTCGATCAGCGAGCGGAAGGTCAGCATCTCGCCGAACACGGAGGCCGTTTCGGCGAGCGTCAGCGGCGTCGAAGCCATCAGCGCTCCTTGCGGGCCGGCGAGCACCTGGTGCACGCCGTGGCCGAGTTCGTGGGCGAGCGTCATCACGTCACGCGGCTTGCCCATATAATTCAGGAGCACGTAAGGGTGGACGGAGGGCACCGTCGGATGCGCGAATGCGCCGGGAGTCTTGCCGGGTCTCACCGGCGCATCGATCCAGCCCTTGTCGAAGAAGCGCCGCGCGATCTCGGCCATCTGCGGATCGAAGGAATTATAGGCCGAGAGCACCGTGTTCCTGGCCTCGTCCCAGCCGATCGTCGCTTGCGGCGTCTCGGGCAGGGGGGCGTTGCGGTCCCAGTGGTTCATCGTCTCCATGCCAAGCCACTTGGCCTTCATGGCATAGTAGCGGTGCGAAAGCCGCGGATAGGCGTCGCGGACCGCCGAGGCCAATGCGTCGACCACCTCGCGCTCCACGCGGTTTGCCAGGTGCCGCGAATCGGCGATGTCCTCGAAGCCGCGCCAGCGGTCCGATATCTCCTTGTCCTTGGCCAGCGTGTTGGTGATCAGGGTGAAGGTGCGCAGATTGGTCTTGAAGGTCTCGGCGAGAGCTTCGGCGGCTTCCTGGCGCTTCTTCGGATCCGGATCCTGCAGGCGGTTGAGCGTCGGCTCGAGTGACAGTTCCTCGCCGCCGACGGAGAAACGCAGCGAAGTCATCGTCTCGTCGAAGAGCCGGTTCCAGGCGCCGCGCCCGGTGACGGATTTCTCATGGAAAAGCTGCTCGACGCGGTCTTCGAGCTGATACGGTTTGTCCTTTCTGAGGTCGAGCACCCACGGCCGGTAATGGCCGAAGGAGGTGTCCTTGTCGAGCGCGTCCTGCAGCGTCGCGTCGTCGATCTGGTTGAGCTCCAGCGTGAAGAAGAGAAGGTGGGCGCTGGCGTCCGTCAGCTTCTCCTGCACGTCGCCATAGAGCTTGGCGCGCTTGGGATCGGAAGTGTCGCCGGCATAGAGCAGCCCGGCATAGGAGCCGATGCGGCCCATCAGCTCCTCGAGCGCCTCATATTCGCGCAGAGCAGCGCCGAGACCGCCGGTCGCGCCCTTGGCGGCTTCATTCGCGAGCTTGCCTTTCCAGCGCTCCTCGAAGGCGAGCGCGTCCTTGGCCGCCTTCTTCAGGTCGGCGTTCAGCTCGGGAGCCTCCATGCCGGCATAGAGGTCGCCGAGATTCCATTCCGGCAGCGCTTCGCCCAGGGCCTGCGCGCCGGACTGGCGTGCGGCCTCGGCCGCCACACGCGCAATCGCGCCCCCTGCGAGCCGGTCGTCGATGAAAGGCATTCACATTCCCTCGTATTTCCCTCCGCGCGATGGGCTGCGCGGCCATAAGGATTTGTTCACCGGGTTTTTTGAACCCTTGTTTAGGAGGCTGTGCCACGATGAACCAATCCGACGCGACCTCACAGTAACGAGATTTTCTGAAAGTTCCATGGCTCGACCCATACTCATTGTCGATGACGATCCGGTGCAGCGGCGCCTTCTTGACGCAGCCGTCACCAGGTTCGGCTTCGAGGCGATCGCCGCCGACGGGGGAGAAGCCGCGCTGAAGCTTCTGGAAGGACCGCGCGCGGGCGAGATCGCGGTGATGATTCTCGATCTCGTCATGCCGAAAGTCGACGGGCTTGCCGTGCTCAAACGCATGCGCGAGGCCGGGATCGACGTTCCGGTGATCGTGCAGACGGCCACCGGCGGCATCGACACCGCCGTTTCCGCGATGCGTGCCGGCGCGTTCGATTTCGTGGTCAAGCCGGTGTCCCCGGACAGGCTGCAGACGGCGATCTCCAACGCGATGAAGGTCGAGGCCTTCGAGGGCGAGGCCCGGCGCGCGCGCAAGAGCCGTGGCGGCGTCCTCACCTTCAAGGACATGATTACCGGCAGCCAGTCGATGGAACGGGTCCTCGGGCTCGGAAAGAAAGCGGCCGCATCCAACATCCCGATCCTCATCGAGGGCGAATCCGGTGTCGGCAAGGAGCTGGTGGCGCGCGCCATCCAGGGCTCAAGCGACAGGCGCGGCAAGCCCTTCGTCACCGTCAATTGCGGTGCGATCCCGGAAAACCTCGTCGAAAGCATCCTTTTCGGCCACGAGAAGGGCTCGTTCACGGGCGCCACGGAAAAGCACACCGGCAAGTTCGTCGAGGCGAATGGCGGCACGCTGTTCCTCGACGAGATCGGCGACCTGCCGCTCGACGTGCAGGTCAAGCTCCTGCGCGCGGTTCAGGAGGGGGAGGTCGATCCGGTCGGCGCGCGCTCGACGATCAAGGTCGACATCAGGCTGATATCGGCGACCCACCGCGACCTGCTGCAGCGGGTCAAGGACGGGCTCTTCCGCGAGGATCTGTTCTACCGGCTCAACGTGTTTCCGATCCACGTGCCGCCGCTGCGTGACCGGCGCGAGGACATTGCGAGGCTGGTGCAGCATTTCATCGCCCGCGTCGCGCCCGCCGAGGGACGTGTTGCCGGCATCACCGCCGAGGCGCTGAACCTCCTGAAGGCATATGATTGGCCGGGCAATATCCGGCAGCTCGAAAACGCGATCTTTCGCGCCGTCGTGCTTGCCGAAGGCGATGTGCTGACGGTCGAGGAGTTCCCCCAGATCAGGGCGCAGGTGGAAGGCATATCCGAATTCCGTGGGGAGCCGGCCGGCGCAGTGCCGTCGAGCGATGGCGCCGTGCCGCATTTTCCCTCGCCGGTTGCCCCATCAAATGTGGCAAGCGATCACGGTCCGCATTTCGGGATTTTGAAGGCACTGGACGATCGCGGCAATGTGCGGCCGCTGGCGGATGTGGAAACCGAGATGATCCAGCTCGCCATCGATCACTACGACGGCCAGATGAGCGAGGTCGCCCGCCGCCTCGGCATCGGCCGCTCGACGCTCTACCGCAAGCTGAAGGAAATGGGGATCGATCCGGAAGCCGGGCGCCCCGAGCGGCTGGTGTCCTGACGGCGAGTTCGATTGCGCTCTTCGGGCGTTAGGCAACCGTTTACCATGCAATCCTTTGTGGACAAGCGCCACGATATCGCCACGGTCCTACCGCATTCCGACTTCAATAAGAGGTGATTAACCATTAGGATCGATTATTGGGCGCAAATCACGCCCAGTCATCTGTTCTGGGGACGCAATCAACAGCCGATAAGGCCACTCGTTTTGATCATTTTCGACCGGACCGAAAATGGGGGACGCAAGAATGGATTCTCCTGGCGGAACGCGCTAGGGGGCACATTTTTCGCCTTCCTGTTGACCCTCTGCGCCACCGCCCATGCGAGCGCGGAGACCCGCAGCCTCAAGCTCTACTTCATCCATACGAAGGAGCGGGCCGAGATCACCTACAAGCGCAACGGGCGCTACGACGCCGCGGGGCTCCAGAAGATCAACCGCTTCCTGCGCGACTGGCGCCGCAACGAGCCGGCCAAGATGGATCCGCGGCTGCTCGACCTCGTCTGGGAGGTCTATCGCTCGGTCGGCGCGCGAGACTACATCCACGTCGTTTCCGCCTACCGCTCGCCGACGACCAACAAGATGCTGCGCAGCCGCAGTTCCGGCGTGGCCGAGAAGAGCCAGCACACGCTTGGCAAGGCGATGGATTTCTACATTCCCGGCGTGCCGCTTTCGAGGTTGCGCGCCGCGGCCTTCAGGGCCGAGGGCGGCGGCGTCGGCTATTACCCGAAATCCGGATCGCCCTTCGTCCATCTCGATGTCGGCAACGTACGCTCCTGGCCGCGCATGAGCCGCAGCGAACTGCTCGCCTTGTTCCCGGACGGCAAGACGATCCACGTGCCCAGCGACGGCAAGCCGCTGCCGGGCTTCAATCAGGCCCTTGCCGCCTATGAGCAGCGCAAGCGCACCGGTGCGAGCGTACAGGTCGCCAGCGCGCCCAATTCGCGCGGCGGCAGCGGCCTTCTCGCGGCTCTCTTCGGTCGCGGCGGCGGCGCCGACGAGGAAGAGGACAGCGCTCCGCAGGTCGCGGCCGCGTCGGCACGGCCGGCTCCGTCCCGCGCGGTGCCCACGCCCGCCGCTCCGGTGGCCGCGCCCGAGCGGGCGCCGGCTCCGCAGACGCCCGAAACCATCATCGCGGCCCTTCCCGCCCGCGCGGTTCCCGTTCCGGGCGAGGCGCCCCGCCCGCGCGTCGAGATCGGCGAACCGATCTTGCTCGACACCGCGCCGGCCGCGCAACAAGCGGTGCCGAACGTTCCCGCCGAAACGCAGGTTGCCCTCAACGTGCCGCTGCCGACCCGCCGGCCGAGCTATTCGCCTCCCGCGGCGGAGAACGCGAATGTTGCGCAGGCGAACGCGAATGCCGGGACCGACAATGTCGCGCTCGCGGCGATCGCCGGAGGCGGCGACCGCCCGGTCGCGTCCGAGGCGATCACCGAGCTCCTGTCGATGTCGGCGGCCGAAGCGAGGGCGGACGTCGTGATCAACAACACGCCGGTGCCCGAAGCCCGCCCGAATGTCGATCTGGCCGCGAATGTCGCGGACGAGAATGTCGAGGTCGCGGCGATAAGCCGGAATGCCGAGCGCAGCGATGCCTCGAACGGGGACGTTTTCGTTCTCGCGTCGCTTCCCGATGCCTCTCCGGCCAAGATCGTGGGAGCCAGCGGCGCCGGTGCAGCCGCCACGTCCGAAGTCGCGCCGAGCATCGCGGCGAAGGAACGAGCGCTTGCCGAGGCTTCCTCGCAGGCTTCGCCCAGGGTTGCGGTGCTTGGCCGTCAAGCCGGCTCGGATGCGGTTGCCGCGCTCGATTCAGGCGTCAGGACCACGGCGAAATCCGCCAAGCCGCGCGCCAACCAGGCCCGACCGGAGGCAAAGCCGATGGTCGTGCCGGTGCAGCACGAGCTTACGCGCTGGGCTCTCCAGCCCGAATCCGTGACGAATGCGTCCGAAGGCACCAGGATGCCCGCGATGGCCTACAACATCGTGCGCACGGCGCCGCGTGAAGTCTACACGGCCGGTTTCCAGCAGGGCGCGACGAACACGGCCGACGCGAACCGCTTCACCGGCAAGGCCGTTACCTTCCTCTCGGTGGCGAAGTTCAACTAGGAAAGCGTGCCGCGTCAGCGGCGCGCCATGCCGGCTGCCCCGCGGGCAAGCTCGGCGATCTCGTCCCACCTGCCGGCCGCGATCAGATCGTCCGGCGCGACCCACGAACCTCCGACGCAGACCACGTTGCCGAGCGAAAGATAGTCGCCCGCATTGGCGGGGCCGATCCCGCCGGTGGGGCAGAACTTCACGCCGGCGAAGGGCGAGGCGAGAGACTTCAGGAAAGCCGCGCCGCCGGCCTGCTCGGCAGGGAAGAATTTCAGCACGGAATAGCCGGCTGCCTGCGCGGCCATGATCTCGCCCGGCGTGATGGCGCCCGGCAGGAGCGGAATGTCCGAGGAACTCGCGGCCTCAAGGAGTTCCGCCGTCGAGCCGGGGCTGACGATGAAGCGGGCCTTGGCGGCGGCTGCCTCAGCGAACTGCGCACCATTGAGGATCGTGCCTGCTCCGACGATCGCCTCGGGCACCTCGGCAGCGACCGCTTCTATCGCTTCGAGCGCGGCGGGCGTACGCAGGGTGATCTCCACCGCCGGAAGGCCGCCCCTGGCGAGTGCCCGGGCGAGCGGGACAGCGTCCGCGACGCGCGAAATCTTCAGCACCGGGATGACCGGTTGCCCCTCCAGGACCCCGAGGAGATTTTCGGTCTTCTGCTCAATTGTAGTCATCGGTCGTTCCATCCGGTATCTAATCGATTTAGTCCTGCGTCTATCAAAGCGGCCTGCTGCTGTCCATCTCATCAGGAGACGCGCGCCGCGCCATCAAACCATCGCCGCGTCAGCCGGGCAAGCAGTCTGCCCAGAAAGGATGGAAGGCTGCCTTCGGCTGAGTTTTCCCGATATAGGATCGACAAGGTCCGAGGGCCCGCAATTCCGTCTTCCGTCAGGCCGTTTTCTCTCTGAAACGCCTTCACAGCCGCAGCGGTCGCGTGGCCGAAAATGCCGTCGACGGTGATTTCGGCTCCCTTCGCGACGAGTGCCGCCTGCAGCTTGCTGACCGTGTCGCCGCGCGCGCCGCGCCGCAGCGACTGCGATGGGATCGAGGCCGCGCTCACCGACGCATAGCGCGCATAGGCGCGAGCAAGCTTGGTGTGATATGCATTCTTCCTGTAGTCGGGGCCATTGTAGCGCCGGGCAAAGGCGGTCCAGTTCCTGTCGCGCAGGGCAGGCGAAAGGCCGGCCTTTTCGATATACCGCACCATCAGCTCCAACTGCCCGGCAACGCCGGAACGGGCGGTTTCGACCAGTTGATCGACGCTGCCGTAGCCGAGCCACGCCCAATGTGCGCCCATCACCTGCCCCATGCCCCAGGATACGGATTCATGGGCGGCCTTATGGTCGATCCCGGCGGCGAGCCGCAGCAATCGCCACCGCGACGTTTGGCTCGGAGGATTTGCGATCGCTCCGGCGATGGGCGAGGAAACGCCCTCGCGGCGCGCGCGGTCGCGCCTGGCGCCGGAAAGCCGCCGATCGAAATAATGGCTCTCGAACCTGATCAGCGGCTCGGCCCTGCCATTGACGATCGCATGTGTCTTGCCACCGGTTTCGGCATGGGCAATGGCGGCGATCGCGGCCGGTTCGACGCCGAGCCGGCGCGCCGCGATTTCCATCTCCTTGAAAACTGCCTGTGAAAACATCTGAAGCCTCCGTTCGGAAGCCGATTGTCGTGGCGCCCGGCATACCCGTGGACGAATTTGTCGGGAAGATTCTCGACGCTCGCGTTGCCACCGTTGATTTCGTTCGGGAATCTGCCGATGGTTGCGCGATCTCGCGCAAGATCGTACATGCCGCGCCATGAATTCATCCACGTCCGCAAACATGTTCCGGGTCGCTGCCCTCTACCGATTCGTTCGGCTGGAGCGGTGGCGCGCGCTGCGCGAACCGCTGTTGGCGTTGTGCGACCGGCTCGGCATCCGCGGAACGCTGCTGCTTGCGCATGAGGGCATCAACGGAACCGTCGCCGGCACCCCGGAGGCGATCGACGAACTCGTCGCCCATCTCCGTTCGATGCCGGAACTCGGCGAGCTGGACGTCAAGTTCAGCGCCGCCGCGGCTATGCCCTTCCACCGCATGAAGGTGCGGCTCAAGAAGGAGATCGTGACCATGGGCGTCGAGGATGTCGACCCCGAGCGAAGCGCGGGCACCTATGTGGCGCCGTCCGAATGGAACGCGCTTCTGGCCGATCCCGACACCATATTGATCGACACCCGCAACGACTACGAAGTGGCGATCGGCACGTTCCGCAACGCCGTCGATCCGGGAACCAGAAGCTTTCGCGAGTTTCCCGAGTGGGTCGAGCAGCATCGCGGCGACCTTGCCGGGCGCAAGGTGGCGATGTTCTGCACCGGGGGCATCCGCTGCGAGAAGGCCACGGCCTATGTGAAGTCGCTCGGCGTGGACGACGTCTTCCACCTCAAGGGCGGCATCCTGAAATATCTCGAGGAAGTGCCTGCCCAGGACAGCCTCTGGGAAGGCGAATGCTTCGTCTTCGACGAGCGCGTTTCGGTATCGCATGGGCTTGCCGAGGGTGATGCCGAGCTGTGCCGCGCCTGCCGTCATCCGCTGACGCGCGCGGACCGGATATCGCCACTCTATGTCGAGGGCGTATCCTGCGCGCATTGCCATGGCAGCCGCAGCGAGGCGGATCGCGCCCGTTATGCCGAGCGGCACAAACAGGTGAAGCTCGCCCAAAGTCGCGGCGACCGACGCCACATAGGGCGTTGATCTTCCTATATCTCATGTCATTGTAATGTCTTGATCGGCTGCCTACTTCTGCAAGGCACCATCAAGATGCGCAGGCAGAACGCCTGTTTGACCCGACGGAGGCCCCGCAATGCTCGACCCCAAGAAATTGCTTGATGATCTGCTCGGCTCGAAGGTTCCGGGCGCGGAAACGACCGTGCGCGACACGGCCGGCAAGGCCGTGCAGATGGCCAAGGACAATCCGCTTGCCACGGGCGCGCTGGCGGCAATTCTCCTGGGGACGGGCGCTGGCAGGTCCGTCACCAAATCCGCGGTCAAGATCGGCGGTCTCGCCGCCGTCGCCGGCCTCGCCTACAAGGCCTATCAGAACTATCAGGCCGGCAAGGAGCCGGGCGCGCAGAAATCGGCCGAGCCGGAATTGCTGCCGCCGCCGGAAGATACAAGCTTTCATCCCGCGCAGGCGCCGCAAGGCGAGGCCGAATTCGCCCTGGTTATCGTCCGGGCGATGATCGCCGCCGCCCGCGCCGACGGCCACATCGACGACGCCGAGCGCAGCAAGATCGCCGACAGGCTGGGCCAGTCGGGCGTGGGTTCGGATGCCGAAAAGTTCCTTTTGGCGGAGCTCGAGAAGCCGGTTGACCTCGACGATCTGATCGCTTCGGCCAAGACGGAAGCGCAGAAGGTCGAGCTCTACACCGCCTCGCGCATCGCGATCGAGCCGGAAACCCGCGCCGAGCGCGGCTATCTCGACCTGCTCGCCGGACGGCTGAGCCTTCCCGACGCCCTGGTCGACCACATCGAGGCGACGGTTTCGGATGCTAAATCGGAACCGGTGCAGGCGGGCAACTCTCCCTGGTAGGAGAGAGCCCGTCGCTCAATCCCGCAACGAGCGGGTGAATATCTCGGCAAGGGTTCTTTCCCGCGTCTCCCCGGGCATGTCGGCCAGCGTCAACATGCGGCCCGAAAGGAGAAGATCGGAGAGCCCGTGCGCCAGCGCCCAGGAAGCCAGCACGTCGAGCATGGCCGGCTGGTCCTCGCGCGGGTTCACGCCGCGCAGGGCGGCAATGCTGCCCAGGAGCGCATCGAAGCTTTGCATGGCTGTCTTCTGCAGGGCCGCGTCGGAAAAGTCCGCGCGACGCGACGAGAACATCAGCCTGAACAGCTCCGGGTTTTCCAGCGCGAAGCGGATGTAGCCAAGGCCGGCGGCGGTGTGTCGCGCACGGGCATCCGCTCCGGCTTCGGCCTGGACGCGCGTCTGTACTTCGAGGAAGCGTTCGAAGCCGACCGCCGCCAGTGCGGTCAGGAGTCCGTTTGCGTCCCCGAAATGATGCGTTGGTGCGGCGTGCGAGACGCCGGCACGCTTGGCGCAGCCGCGCAGGGTGAAGCCTTCGATGCCGCGTTCGTCAAGCTCCTCCTCGGCGGCCCTGAGCAGGGTCGCGCGCAAGTCCCCATGATGATACGCGGTCTTGCGCGGCTTTTCGGTGCCCGATTCTACCATGGCTGCTCCTCGGTCTTCATTGCGATCTTTGCAGTGTAAAAATTGGCGCCGCAACTGCAAAAATCCCGAATTCCGCATGCTCGCATCGTTAACGGCTTGTTAAGAAAGCGGGTTCAAACTGCAGGATGTCGGATCGGCTTTTCCTCCTCCCAAGCTTGGTCCGGATGAGGGGCGGTCGCCAATGACCGCCCTTTCTTCGCGGACCCCCGGCGATCATTTCCCCGATAGAACCGGACGGTGGCTTCAAAAAAGTCCCGCCTCCCGCGCAACCTATCCGCGACGACCCTGTTAATTTCAGCCCGGACCGCTCAACACCGTCTTTCCGAACGGTTCGTCCGTGCTAGAAAGCGCGTTCGCGTTTTTGCCAGGAGACCGACGAGGACATGGAAGCGTTCCTGAGCGCATATCAGCCCTACATCGCTCTCGGTCTGCTCGTCGTGCTGCTGGCGGCCTTCATCATGGAGCGCTACCCGCCGGAGGTGGTTGCGTCGGCCGGCGCGGCGGTCTTCATCCTCCTCGGGCTGGTTTCGCCGGACGACGCGATGGCGGTCTTTTCCAACCCGGCTCCCATCACGATCGCGGCGATGTTCGTGCTTTCGGGTGCGCTGGTGCGCACCGGAGTGCTGGAAAGCATGGCGGACGCGCTGTTGGGGCGGGTCGCCAGGCATCCCTCCATCGCCATCGCAGTCCTGCTTTTTGGAGCGGTCATCACATCCGCCTTCATGAACAACACGCCGGTCGTTCTCGTCCTCATCCCGATCGTCTTCCGGTTTGCGCGAAGCCTCGACATTGCCGCGACGCGGCTGCTGATACCGATTTCCTATGCGGCGATCCTGGGCGGCACCTGCACGCTCATCGGCACGTCGACCAACCTCCTGGTCGACGGCGTCGCGCGCAGCTCCGGGCTCGCGCCGTTCTCGATCTTCGAGATCACGCCGGTCGGCATCGTCGCCGCGATCACGGGAACGCTGGTCATGCTCCTCTTCGGCCGTTTCCTGCTGCCCGATCGCCGTTCGGAAGGCGAGGCGTCGGTCGGCAACGAGGCGGAATTCCTTTCCGAGCTCACGGTGCGGTCCGAGGGGAAATACACCCAGAGCAAGATCGGCGCGATCGGCGATTTCAAGCGGTCCGGACTGCGGATCCTCGGATTGAGGACCGGTAACGAGGTGATCCGCGAGGATGTCGGCGAGCGCACCATGAAGAAGGGTGATTCGCTCATCATCGCCGCGACCACCTCGGAAATCCTGACCCTTAACGAGAAGGCAGGCCTGCGCGTCGGGCTGCGGCGCGGGCAGGAGCGCAGCGGCGAGACGGTCGCGGTGGAGGCGGTGGTCGCCCCGCACCGCGCCACCGCCGGCGAGAGGCTCGTCGACCTGCCGCTCGGCCGGCGATACGGCATCCGCGTCCTCGGCGCGCACCGTCACCGCCACGTTCCGGGACCAGACCTCGAAGGCGTGAGGCTGCGTCCGGCCGACAAGCTGCTCCTGGAAGGGCCTCCCGACAATTTCGAGGCACTGACCGAGGATGCCGACCTCGTCTCGATCTCGCGCCCGAGCGCGCGGCCCTACAGGCGCGGCAAGGCGCCGATCGCGCTTTTCGCCCTCGGCGTCGTCGTGCTTCTGGCGGCGCTCGACGTCATGGACATCGGCATCCTGGCGATGCTGGCGGTCGCGGCGATCCTCGTCCTGCGCTGCATCGACAATGACGAGGCGTGGGGATCGATCGACGGCTCGGTGCTCGTGCTGATCTTCGCGATGCTGATCATCGGTGCGGGCGTGGAGAAATCAGGCGGCGTGCAGTTGATCGTCGAGAGCGTGACGCCGCATCTGGCCGGCATGTCCCCCTTCGTGACCCTGGTGGTTGTCTACGCGATCACCTCGATCCTGACGGAAGTGGTGACGAACAACGCCGTTGCGGTGCTCGTGGCACCCATCGCCATCGGCTTGGCAGCGCAATTGGGCGTCGATCCGCGCCCGTTCCTGATCGCCGTGATGATGGGGGCGAGCGCAAGCTTCGCCACGCCGATCGGCTACCAGACCAACACGCTGGTCTACGGCGCCGGCAACTACCGTTTCGCCGACTTCCTCAAGATCGGCATTCCGATGAACATTCTCGTCGGAATCGCCACCTGCTTCGCGATCTACTTCTTCTTCGACCTATGAGAGGACGCTTCAGTTCGCGTTCTTCTCCAGGAAATCGCCGATGCGCTCGATCGCGCGCAGGATGTTTTCCTCGGAATTGGCGTAGGAGAGCCGCAGATAGCCTTCGCCGAGCACGCCGAAATCCGGTCCGCCGATGAGCGCGACGCCCGCATCGTCGAGAAGCGCATTGGCGAGCTTCTTCGCCTGCCAGCCGGTCTTTGACACGTTCGGGAATGCATAGAACGCGCCCTTCGGCGTGATGCAGGAAATGCCGGGCAGGCCGTTCAGCCCCTCGACGACGATGGTCCGGCGCCGGTCGAAGGCGCGCATCATCTTTTCCACCTCGTCTTGCGGGCCGTCGATCGCGGCGATGCCGGCGAACTGGCTCGGCGCGTTGACGCAGGACCAGCAATTGACCGCCAGCTTGCGGACCTTGTCGTAGAGCCTGCCGCCCTCCGGCGCGTTCGGCCAGATCGACCAGCCCATGCGCCAGCCGGTCATGGCCCAGGTCTTCGACCAGCCGTTGAGCACGATCAGCCGCTCGCGGATTTCCGGGAAGGTCAGCAGCGAACAGTGCTTCTCGCCGTCATAGGTCATGACGTCGTAGATCTCGTCCGAGAGGATGGCGACGTGCGGGTGCGCCTCCAACCCCCTGACCAGCTTCTCGATTTCGCCGCGCGGGGTTACGCCGCCGGTGGGATTGGCCGGCGAATTGAGGATCAGGAGCCTGGTGCGCGGGGTTATCAGCGCCAGCGTCTCCTCGGCGGAGAAGGCGAAGCCGTTCTCCTCGCGGATCGGCACTGGCACCGGCCTGGCGCCGGTGAACTCGATCATCGAGCGGTAGATCGGGAAGCCGGGATCGGGATAGAGGATTTCCGCGCCCGGTTCACCGAACATCAGGATCGCGGCGAACATGGTCGGCTTGCCGCCCGGCATGATCATCACTGTTTCGGGAGAGACCTCGATGCCGGTCGTCGCCAGTGTCCGGCGCACCACCGCCTCGCGCGTGGCGAGAAGGCCGGTGGCCGGCGTGTAGCCGTGATGTCCGTCGCGCAGCGCCTTGATCGCCGCCTCGACGATATGCTCCGGCGTGCGGAAATCCGGCTGCCCGATGCCGAGATTGACAATATCCTTGCCCGATTGGGCGAGGGCGGTGGCGCGCGCAAGGACCGCGAAGGCGTTTTCCTCTCCGATACGGTCGAACGCGGCGATGGTTTGGAGCATGTCTCCCCCCAAATCTGGTGCTTATGGTTCCAATGGTGTTTTTGCGAGTGTCGGGCCTTGAATGTCAATCGCGGAGAATATCCCATGAGCGTCGATCTGAAGGACTGGACCCCGCGGCAAGCGCCGGCGCGGAAGTCGATGGAGGGACGTTACGTTCGGCTGGAGCCGCTCGACCCGGCGCGCCATGGCGACGGGCTCTTCGCCGCCTCGGCCACCCTTGACGCCGAACAGCGGTTCCAGTGGCTTTACGACTACCCGCCTGAAAGCCGGGAGGCTTACCGGCCCTGGCTGGAAAAGGCGGCGACGAGCGAGGACCCGCTCTATTTCGTCGTCATCGACAAGGCGAGCGGGCGCATCGCCGGTCGCCAGACTTTCATGCGCATCGACAGGGCCTACGGCGTCATCGAGATCGGCAATATCCTTTGGAACGACCCGGTGGCGCGCAGGCCGGCGGCGACCGAGGCGCTCTTTCTCTTCGCCCGCCATGCATTCGACGATCTCGGCTACCGCCGTTTCGAGTGGAAATGCAACAATCTGAACGAGCCGTCGAAGCGGGCGGCGCTACGTTTCGGATTCTCCTTCGAGGGTGTCTTCCGCCAGCATCTGATCGTGAAGGGCGAAAATCGCGACACGGCATGGTTTTCCATCATCGACAAGGAGTGGGAGCCCATTCGTCGCGCCTTCGAGGAGTGGCTAGATCCCGCCAATTTCGATAATGAAGGACTTCAAAAGCGGCGGCTCGAGGAGATTCGGGCCGATCCAGGCTAGGAGTCTATCTATGGGCCACGGTCATTCGCACAGCCATGGCGGGCACGATCACTCCCACAACCACTCCCATGGGTACGGCCGCGCAAACGGAACGAGCGACAAGACGCGCGTGCTGATCGCGGCCTGCCTGACCGGGGGCTTCATGATCGCGGAGGCCGTCGGCGGCATCGTCACCGGTTCGCTGGCGCTGCTGGCCGATGCCGGACACATGCTGACCGACACTGTGTCGCTCGTCCTTGCCTGGTACGCCTTCCAGCTTGCGAGCCGCACGGCCACGTCGCGTCTGACCTACGGTTTCGACAGGGTGAAGACGCTGGTCGCCTACACCAACGGCCTGACCGTCTTCGCCATCGGTGCCTGGATCGTCTACGAGGCGTGGCATCGCATGTCCGATCCGTCGCCGGTGCTCGGCGGCCCGATGCTGGCCATCGCCATCATCGGCATGCTGGTCAACATCGCGGCCTTTTTCGTGCTGCACGGGGGCGATCGCGAGAGCCTCAACATGCGCGGCGCCATCCTGCATGTGGTCGGCGATCTCCTCGGATCCGTCGCCGCGATCGTCGCGGCCGGCGTCATCCTCCTGACCGGCTGGTATCCGATCGATCCGATCCTCTCCGCCTTCGTGGCTCTGCTGCTCTTCCGCAGCGCCTGGTCGCTCGTCAAGGAATCGGGCCATATGCTGCTCGAGGGCGTTCCCTCGGGACTGGACCGCGACATGATCGCCAGCGACCTTGAGAAGAACGTCAACGGCGTCGTCAGCGTGCATCACGTGCACGTCTGGTCGCTGGATGGCTCGCGCAACATGGCGACGCTGCATGCCTGCCTGCAGGACGGGGTGGATGCCCATTCGGCGATCTGCGATATCAAGCTTCGGCTGTCCAAGGTGCATCGCATCGATCACGTAACCGTCGAGCCGGAGTTCGGCCACTGCGCCGACGGGTCGCAGCACGTTCATCTTCATTAAGGAGGAAATGATGTCGGGAAGGTTGAAGGGGAAGATCGCGGTCGTGACTGCGGCCGGCCAGGGCATCGGCCGGGCGATCGCGGAAGCGTTCGCCGCCGAGGGCGCGGTCGTGCATGCTTCCGATCTGGACCTCGCCAAGCTCGAAGGCCTGAACGCCGAGAAGGCGGCGCTCGATGTCCTGTCGAACGAGGCCGTGGCAACCTATGCCGCGAGCGTCGGCCAGGTCGACATCCTCGCCAATGTCGCCGGCTTCGTGCACCACGGCACGGTGCTCGACTGCTCGGACAAGGATTGGGACTTCTCCTTCGACCTCAACGTCAAATCCATGCACCGCACGATCCGCGCCTTCCTGCCGGGAATGCTCGACCGGGCGGCGGAGCAGGGTAGCTCGGGCTCGATCATAAACCTTTCGTCGGGCGCGTCGTCGCTGAAGGGCGCGCCGAACCGCTATGTCTACGGCGCCACCAAGGCGGCCGTCATCGGCCTCACCAAGTCGGTCGCCGCCGACTTCGTCGCCCGGGGCATTCGCTGCAACGCGATCTGCCCCGGGACGGTGCGCTCGCCGTCGTGGGAGGCGCGGGTGGAAGACCTTGGCAGGAATGTCGGCGGCAAGGACAAGGCGATGGAACTATTCGTTTCCCGTCAGCCCATGGGCCGGGTAGGGGAGCCGACCGAGATCGCGGCGCTGGCCGTGTATCTGGCGGCGGACGAATCCGCCTTCACCACAGGAACCGCCATACCGATCGACGGCGGTTGGACGCTATGATGGATCAGAAAACCCGCAATTCGCTGATCGCCGCGGCGGTCATCCTTTTCGGCTTCGGGCTCGTCGCCTATTTCATGCCGACCTTCATGATAGCGCTCGGCAATGAATCGCCGGTTGCCGCGGGCGTGCTTGCCGCGGTGTTCGTCGCGGCCTTCTTCCTCGTGTTCTGGCTTCGCGGACGAAGCCAGAGACGCAACGACGAGTGAGGCAGGCGCGCCCTACAGGCTCGCCGTCAGCAGCGTCAGCCCGATAAGGAAGACGAAGGCGGCGCCTGCCACCTCGATCGTGGTGTGGATGCGGTTGCCTGTGCGCCCGTCCCCGGCGAAAGCGACTGCCCAGTTCTTGGCGGTGACGGCCATGACGGCAAGCGCCGAGACGGTGATCGCCGTCCCGAGCGCCATGGCGAAGACGGAAAGCACGCCACCCGCCCATAGGCCGTTCAGGAAGGCGAAGCTTAGCACGATCAACGCGCCGGAACACGGGCGCAGGCCGACCGCGACGATCGCGCCCCAGGCGGTTTTCCAGTCGAAGCGTTCGCCGGAGATCAGAGCCGGGTCGGGCGCATGCGCGTGACCGCATGTCGCGCATACCTCGCCATGGGCGTGGTGGTGATGCTGGTGGTCGTCATGCCCATGGTCATCCGCGTGATGGTCATGACCGCAATCGTGATGATCATGATCATGGGCGTGGCCGGCATGGGCCGATGACAGGCTATGTACGGGCCGGCCCCAGATCATCCCGCGAAGCAGCGGGCCGAGCTTGCGCCAGAGCAGCCAGGCGCCGAAGGCGGTGACGAGCGCATAGCTCGCGAGTTCAAGGAAGCGGGTCGCGTCGGTCATCGAGACCGAAGTGCCGCGCAGCACGAGGAAGACCAGCGTCATGATGACGATGGCGCTGACACCCTGCAGAA
This sequence comes from Aquamicrobium sp. LC103, assembly GCF_001014615.2. Lineage (GTDB taxonomy): Bacteria > Pseudomonadota > Alphaproteobacteria > Rhizobiales > Rhizobiaceae > LBCQ02. Next base: position 213,169 of record NZ_LBCQ02000006.1, on the reverse strand, counting down.
TCGCCGAGATGAAGGACAGGAAGACGCCGCGGCGAAGCGCCACCTCATTGGCGAGCATGTAGGACGAAATCACCGCCTTGCCGTGGCCGGGGCCGGCGGCATGGAAGACGCCGTAGGCGAAGGACAGACCGACGAGCAGCCAGACACCGCCGCCGCCATCGCGCATCGAACGCAGCGCGCCGGTCAGTGAGCGGTAGAATTGCTGCTGGTGCAAATTGATCCAGTTGAGCAGGCCGGCGAACAAGCCGGTGGAAGGCAGCGTCGCCTCGTTGGTTCCGATGCCCAGCGAGCTTTGCGCATGGGCGTGGCCCATGAAATGGGTGGCGAGATAGGTCAGGAGCAGGAGCGCGAAGACCGCGCGGACGGTAAATTTCTTCAACTTTCTATCCTTCGCCGGTGCAGTTCACTTCCAGCCTTGTCGCGAAGATCTTACTCAGGTCGTTGCCGCTCGGATCGCTGAAAAAGGCGTCGGTCAGCGTCTGCTGGTTCTGCGCGATCGCCTCGTCGGGGTCGGGACGCACGACCGCGCGGCTGCAATTGCGCGGCAGTTCGCTCACGACGAGGTTGGAATCTTCATAGAAATCGATCGCCGTATAGAAGGTCGGGTCGTAGACGCCGAAATCGACCTTGCCCGAAAGCTCGAGCGGTTCGACGGGCTTGGATTCGAAGAGGATGATGAGCTGGTTGTCCTCGAAATTCGCCATCAGCCGCTCCGGAGCCTGCATGGCGACATCCTTGCCGTTGACGGTCACCATCTGGAAATAGCCGAACTCGGCCAGCGATTCGTGCACGACCGAGGCGACGGTTTCCAGCTCGCCATCGTCGAGCTGGAGGTCCTTGTTCTGGTCGAATTCGAGCAGCACCGTGCTGGAGAACAGGTCGTCGAAACGCCAGACATGACGCAGCGCCTCGACCGTGCCGTCCGGCTTGACGGCGACTTCGAGATTGGCCTCCGCGAACACGTGGGGATGGACCAGGGCAGGCGTCGGCATCATGGCGAAGCCGAACAGGGCGACGGCCGCGGTCAATGCGTGCGATGTCGTTCGCTTCAAGATTCGTCCCCTTCGCGTGAGCGCCCGAGCATTATCAAAAACCGGGCGAAATTGGGACCTCCCCGCCTGCGATTTCAGTCCTGGTCGCGTTCCTTGAACCATTGCACGAGAAAGTCCACGAAGACGCGAATCTTCGCCGGCAGGTAACGGCGGTGCGGGTAGACGGCGAAGATGCCGCCGCCGCGCGGCATCCATTCGCCGAGCACGGAGACGAGTTCCCCGGTTTCCAGCGCGGGCGCGGCTATGAAATCCGGCAGCGGCGCGAAGCCGAGCCCCTCTATCGCCGCCGCGCGGGTGGAAAGCGGGCTGTTGACCTCGATCGGGCCGGCGACCGCCACACTCATCATCTCGCCGTTCTCCTTCATGAACGGCCAGTTCGACAGCCAGCGCCCATTGGTGTCGATGATGCAAGGCAGATTGGCGAGGTCCTGCGGCTGCTTCGGCGCGCCGTGCTTCTCGATGAGCGCCGGCGAGCCGCAGATCGCGACCGAGAAGGGCGAGAGCCGCCGCGCGATCAGCGAGGAGTTCTCCAGACGAGAGATACGGATCGCCAGGTCGAAGCCTTCCTCGACCAGATCGACGAAACGATCGTCCAGGTGGATTTCGAGAACGATGTCGGGATGGGCCCTGGCGAAATCGATCAGCGATTTGCCGATCGGCGCGTCGGCGAAGGTGCGCGGAGCGGAAAGCTTGATTCTGCCACGCACGTCGCCGGAGGATTCCCGGACCGTGTCGGCGAGGCTGTCGATCTCGCGAACGATCTCGGAGGCCCGCTTGTAATAGGTATGCCCCGCCTCGGTCAGCGAGAATTGCCGGGTCGTGCGGTTGAGCAGCAACGCGCCAAGCTCATCCTCGAGCTCGCGCACATATTTGGAAAGCAGCGCCTTGGAGCGGCCGATCTTGCGGGCGGCGGCGGAAAAGCCCTCGGCCTCCACCACGTCGAGGAAGGCGCGCATGCGGGTCAGCGTGTCCATCGTTCACGTTCCCCGCCGCTGCTCGAAAATCCGCCGCCCGAGCCGTATCAGCTCCATGTCCGACCCTGCGGTACCGAGAAGGGAAATCCCGAAGGGCGCGCCGTCGACACTGCCGAGCGGCAGCGTGATCTGCGGGAAGCCCGAAAGGCCGGAGATGCAGAGAAGGCGCAGCGCCCGTTCGCGATAGGCCTGCAGTTCCTCGAAAGTGCCGCTCTTCAGCGGCGCGGCTCCCGGCACGGTCGGCATGACGAGGATGCCGTCCTCGCCGAGCAACCCGGCGAGTTCGGCGCGGAAGGCGTCGCGGCGGGCGGTCTCCCGTGCCGCAACCTCGTCGGTGATCGACGCACCGAATTCGAACCGGTCCTTGACGCCGGGGCCGAGCCCGCGGTCGGCTTGCGATATCCAGGTGCCGTGGCTCGCCCAGGCCTCATGGGCTTGAAGCTTGCGGAAGCACCAGTAGAGGTCGTCGATGGAATGGGAGAGGGCAGGGGCCGTCTCCGGCTTGCCCACGACTTGCGCGACGGTTCCAGCCATGCGGCGGTATTCGCCGGCTTCCGCTTCGCCGAGGAGCAGCGCGTCGAGCGCGGCGAGACGGAAAGGACGCGACAGCTTCCCCTCGCCGGGCGAAAGCGGCGGCAAAAGCACCTCCGCAGCCCGTTCGTAAATCGCGATGTCCTTCGTGAACCAGCCGAAAGTGTCGAGGGAAGGCGCCAGCGGCATGGCGCCATCGAGCGGGATGCGCCCATGCGTGGCCCTGAGCCCCACCAGCCCGCAGAAGCTCGCCGGCGCGCGAATCGATCCGCCGGTGTCGGAGCCCGTCGCGATGTCGGCGAGGCCGCCGGCGACGGCTGCCGCCGACCCGGAAGAGGAACCGCCGGTGACCCGTTCGGGTGCCGCCGGGTTCACCGGTTCCGGATAATGCGCATTCTGGCCCATGAGGGAGAAGGCGAGCTCGTCGGTCTGGGTGCGACCGACGAATCGCGCGCCGGCCTCGAGCAGCGCCTTGATGGCGGGGGCGGTTTCGCGCGCGGGTGCGGCGTCGGCAAGGCGCTGCGGGTTGCCGCAGCCGGTCTTCTGGCCGGCGATGTCGTAGATGTCCTTGACGGCCAGCGTGAGCCCGGCCAGCGGACCATCCTGCGCGTTCGCAACCGGCGTATCGGGGCGGTCTAGGAAGGCATTCAGGGGGTCACGCGTGCCGGTCATCGTTCGATCCTGTGAAACGAAAACCCACCTTTGTTCAGTGCGGAATTTTTTTCAACCGTCGCCGAATTTTTCATTGATTGTGACAGACCTTCTGCATATATCCCGCTTGCCCAAAGTCGCACGTGCCTGTGGGTGTCCGCCGAACCCTCGAATGGTGAGGGAACCGGTAAGGTACCTGGAACTAACCCCTCCAGTCGGTCTGATGGCCAACCGCCAGATCGAGGACATCTTGAAGCAACGACGGTGCGGGCCTTTCTGGTGTTCTGCCGGTCGTCCATAGACCGGGGTTACTGAAGAGGCACACCTTCCTTGCCGGCAGTGCGGACAGGGTTTCCCATCCAAGCCAAGGCAGACAAAGCGGATCAAGGCCAGGTGCGGCCATGATCCATAACCGCGCGAAGCGTCTTCATGGTTCCGGTATTTCCACCGGCTGGTTCCGTGACTGCGTGAGCGCCTTTGTCCAACCGCGACGTCCAGGCACACAGCCTCCGTCGCAGCTTGATGATGCGCAACCGCAAGGAAGCGCAGGATGGAGCACGCCGATGGCCACGCAGCGCATAATCGATTTCCTCGCCACCCGACGTCCGACCGGCCCCTGCCTCGTCGTCGATCTCGACGTGGTGCGCGACAACTATCACGCCTTCGAGAAGGCCCTGCCGGAATCCAGGATCTACTACGCGGTGAAGGCCAATCCCGCGCCCGAGATCCTGCGCCTGCTTGCCGGTCTCGGCTCGTCCTTCGATACCGCTTCGGTCGCCGAGATCGAGATGGCGATGGATGCCGGTGCGCCGGCCGAGCGCATCTCCTACGGCAACACGATCAAGAAGGAGCGCGACATCGCGCGCGCCTACGAACTCGGTATCCGGCTCTTCGCGGTGGACTGCGTCGAAGAGGTGGAGAAGGTCGCGCGCGTGGCGCCCGGCAGCCGCGTCTTCTGCCGCGTCCTCACCGACGGCGAGGGCGCGGAATGGCCGCTGTCGCGCAAGTTCGGCTGCGTTCCTGCCATGGCGGTGGACGTGCTGCGTCACGCCAGCCGCCTCGGCCTCGACGCCTATGGCGTCTCCTTCCATGTCGGCTCGCAGCAGACCGACCTTACCGCCTGGGACAAGGCGCTCGGCGACGCCAAGGCCGTGTTCGCGAGACTGGCGGAGGAAGGCATCACCTTGCGGATGGTCAATATGGGCGGCGGTTTTCCGACCCGCTACCTGAAGGACGTGCCGTCCGCGCAGGCCTACGGCCAGGCGATTTTCGAGGCGCTGAGCAGGCATTTCGGCAACCGCCTTCCGGAGACGATCATCGAGCCCGGTCGCGGCATGGTCGGCAATGCCGGCGTCATCAAGTCCGAGGTCGTGCTGATCTCCAAGAAGGCCGACAACGACAATGTGCGCTGGGTCTATCTCGACATCGGCAAGTTCGGCGGCCTTGCCGAGACGATGGACGAGGCGATCCGCTACCCGATCGTGACGGAACGCGACGGCGACGAGAAGTCTCCCTGCGTGCTTGCCGGCCCGACCTGCGATTCGGCCGACGTGCTCTACGAGAAGACGCCCTATCCGCTGCCTCTGTCGCTGACCATCGGCGACGAGGTGCTGATCGAAGGCACCGGCGCCTACACGACGACCTATTCGGCCGTCGCCTTCAACGGGTTCGAGCCTCTCCGATCCTACGTGATCTGAACGGCTCCGGCCGTTCGGATCGCCCTGTCGCCGGCCTCGCCGGCGGCGGGCTCGCCTGTGGAACAGCCTCCGCTCGTGAAGGATCACGCCGATGCAAGTCCTCGATAACGTTTCCCCCTCATCCGGTGCTTCGCGCCGCCTTCTCCCGGGCGGGGAGAAGATGCCGGCCGCGATGGCTGCGCCCTCCTTTCCCCACGGGGGAGAGGGTGGCTCGCGCGTGCCGGGTGAGGGGGCTGCCAATGCCAATCCAGCATTCACCGTCGTTGCCGAAATCTCCACGGACGTTCTGGCGCGCGAGGCGCTGCTCGACCGCGTCATGGGGCCGATGCGCAAGCGCAAGTCGTCGGAGAAGCTGCGCCGCGGCCGCGTTCCTTCCGAAGGGCTGGCCTTCGTCGCGAAGGATGCGGGCGGAAACCTTGTGGGCACGGTCAGGCTGTGGGACGTGCGGCTGGGCGACAACGGGCCCAACACACTTCTGCTCGGACCGCTTGCCGTCGACCCCGCGCTGAAATCGGCCGGCATCGGCTCCGCGCTGATGCGTCATGCCGTCAACGAGGCGCGGCGGCTCGGCCATGGCGCGATCCTGCTCGTCGGCGACGCGCCTTACTATGCGCGGTTCGGCTTCTCGGCGGAGAAGACGGCGGCGCTGGCGATGCCCGGCCCCTACGAGCGGGAGCGTTTCCTGGCGCTCGAACTGTCGCAAGGCGCTCTCAGCGGCGCTTCGGGCGTGCTCGCGCCGACCGGCAGAAAAGCAAAGCCCGCGCGTTCGGCGCGGGCTGCCTGAAGATCGTCCTCGCGTCGGTGACTTCCTAGAGCACCTGGCTGAGCTGCATGGCGACGGACATGTCGCCATCGACCTTCAGCTTGCCCTGCATGAAGGCGGCGGTCGGATCGAGCTCGCCGGCCACGAGCGATTCGAAATCGTCCTTGGAAAGCGTGATGGTGCAGTCGGCGCCGCGGTCCTCGGTGGTCACTTCGCTCCCGTCGATCACGATCACCCCGTCGCCGCCGAGGTCGAACTTGACCGACTTGTCGAAATCGCTGTCGGCGACGCGCTGGCGAATCTTGGCTGCGATATCGTCAAGGCTCATGAGGAAACTCCTTCTAGGCGCGCCGCATCGCGGCTGTTGGAAGATCGGCGAAACTTAACAGCCGATTGACGTTTACGTCAATGTGATTCAGGGCAGCCGGCCGGTATGGAAGCGACCTTGGATCACTGCGCCGGCGCTTCGGCGGGCGAGGGGATGCTCGCCTCGCGGACCGTGTTCGGGCTGACATCCTTCTTGGGCAGGAAATCCATCTGCTCGACCAGCACGTCGCGGATCAGCGGCTCGCCGATACGCTCGTTCACCGCATTGCGGATGCCGTCGCGAAAGGCGTTCAGATCGACATCGTCGCGCTTCGTGAAATCGATCTGCGGATTGGCGAAGAGGTAGGAATAGACTTCGTCCGTCAGAAGGGCTTCGGCCGGCAGCTTGAGCTGGTTGAGCCGCTTCGCCTCCGCCGTGTAGACCAGCCGCGCCAGGAAATAGCCGAAGACCTTGCCGTCGCTGAAGAGCGGCACCGAGATCACGCCGCTCTTCACATAGTCGAGACCCTGGAACGCGTTCGGTTCCGCCGCCGTGTCCTCCGGGCTTTGCCTCGACTGGAAAGAGTAGAGCACGGCACCGGTCGTGGCGATGCTTATCCAGATTGCTGCGACGACGAGCTTGAGCATCAGGCGCCGTTCGCCCCGCCGAATTCGCGTTCCGTATAGGTCCCGTCGGCTTCCGAGCGCTGGATGGCGTCGCGGAGCATGGTGGCCACTTCGTTGACGGCGTTGAGATGGGCGAGGATCGCCTGCTCGTTGGCCGCCAGCTTCTCGCGAAGTCGGATGATGCCTTCGCGATGCTCGCCGATGATCTGCACGCCGTTAAGGCCCGAGATCGCCTTGTTGAGCTCGTACAGATAGCGGCTTTTGCGCGCGTTGGACGCCTTTATGTCGAAATGCGCGTCGGTCCTGATGGAGGCGGTCTCTACCTCGACCGCCTCTTCGATGCGTTCCAATATCGATGAAAGGCTCATGAGCGCCGCCCCGCTCGTTGCCAGGTCGACTTGCTGCATTGAGGCTGCATCGTTTGCCATATGGAATGTCTCATCTTGCTCTTACGTTGTTCATCCACGCGGGCCATTTGCAGGCGCGGCCATGTCCTCGTTCAGGCTTCGCGCCATCTCGCGCTGGATTTCCTGGACACGCGCCGCGGAAAGCATCTTCTGTTTGTCGATTTCGGGCTTGGCCGGGTCGTGGGAGACGCCCTGCAGCGGCACCTTGACCTCGCCGTTCTTGTAGTGGTCGCGCAGGACACGGTCGGCGATGCCGATGCCGCCGCGCTTCGCCATCGTCTCGCCGAGCTGCTCGGCGAGCATCGATTGCCACATCTCCCCCGAAAGGCCCTGCCCGTAGACCGAGCTCGTGTCCGCGGGCAGCATGGATTTGAGGAAGGTCTGGAGGACGAGCGCTTCGAATTTCTGGAAGCTGTCGGCCTTGCCGCTTTTCCGCGAAACCGGTTCACGTGTCGCTTCCGCCGTTGCCACCTGAAATGGCGTTTCGGCGCCGCTCGCTCCGGCCATCGCCTTCAGCCGGCTTTGCGCGGCCTCCACGGAGGCAGGCTCCGCCGCGCGGACCACGTCGAGGATGATGTCGCCGGGTGGAGAGATAGCCAAGGAATAAACCTCCCATCTTTTACAGGATTCGGGGCCGAATATGCCCGGCTAAGCTTGTGGCAGGCTTACTTGCGGCCGGTGAGCTTGCGTTCGAGGGCTTCGATCTGCTCGCGTTCCGCGGATTCCCTCTCGTCCAGGCGCGATGCTTCGCGATAGGCGTTCTCCACCATTGTGGTGCGGGCCCTGGCCGTGGCGACGCGCCCGCTTTCCTCCTTCGCCTTCACCGTATGGGCTTCCTTGCGTCCGATCGCCGAGCCGATGCGCCGGTTGTAGATATCGGGAAAGAGGCCGGGCAGCGGCGAGGCGGCGTTGAGCGAATCGAGCAATGCCCTGGCCTCGTCGTCGGCCGCGGCCGCCTGGGCGATGTGCGTTGCGCGCCTGGTCTCGTGCAGCGCCTTGATCTGCTTTTGCAGCTTCACCAGTCGTTTCAGCCTGTCCGTGCGTGCCGACATGTCAGCGTCCGATCGTCGTTGGAATGAAGCCGTCCATGGCGAGGCTGAGGAAGGTGGTTATGCCGAAATAAAGGAGCGTCAGTCCGCCCGCGATGACGAAGGGCAGGGAGATGAAATAGACCGGGATCTGCGGCGTGAGCTTGTTGACGAAGCCGGTCGCCAGGTTGACCAGGATGGCGTAGGCGACGAAGGGGCTGCCGAGCCGCATCATGATGTAGAAGGATTCGCGCAACGTGTCGGTGACGTCGACCAGCGAGCCGCGCGGGTCGAACAGGGCCTCGATCGGTATCGCCTGATAGGAGGAGACGAGGGCGCGCACGATCTGGTGGTGGAAATCCAGCACGAAGAGCAGCAGCAGCGCCGAGAACGAGATGATCGCGCCGAGAGCGGATTGCGGCTCGTTATCCTCGATCGACGATCCCAGCATGCCGCCATAGCCGATGTTCATCGCGATCACCGAGCCGATGAATTCCAGGGCGAGCATGTAGAGGCGCGCCACCAATCCCATCAGGCCGCCGACGAGCAGCTCGGAGGCGACCAGCAGCAGCAGATTGTCCGGGCGCCGGTCCGTGAACGGCAGGATCGCGTCCCAGAGATGGGCGAGAAGCGCCCAGGTGGCGGCGATCGCCACGAACAGGCGGACCTGGAGCGGCACGCGGGCGCTGGAGAGCCCCGGCATGATCATGAAGCACGCGCCGATGCGGCAGAAGGCCAGGAACGCGGCCGTCGCGATCGCTTCGAGCGGGAGGCTTTCGAGCATGATCTCAGGAAATCGAGCCGAGAACCCGGACCTCGACGCCGCGCGCGATCTCCACATGCGACAACACCGGCAGGGTAGGGAACAGCCGTTCCACGATCATGCGGACATAGGGTCGCGCGTCGGGCGCCGTGACCAGGACGAAGCGCTCGCCGGCGTCGAGATGCTCGCGGACCGCCTTGCCGGCATCCTGGCCGAATTCCTCGAGCTGGCGCGGGTCGATGTCGAATTCGCGTATTTCTCCCTTGTTGTCGCGCTTCAGCGCCTGGTGGAAGGCGAGATCCCAGCGATTGCCGAGCCGGAGCACCTTCAGCATGCCGCTCTCGGAGAGATCGCCGCAGATCTGCTGCGCCATGCGGATGCGTACATGCTCGACGATCTGCTCGGTGCGTCGGACATGCGGCGCGATTTCGGCGATCGCCTCGATGATGAGATGCAGGTTGCGGATCGAGACGCGCTCTGCGAGCAGCAGCTTGAGCACCGCCTGGAAGCCCGGGTAGGAGATATGCGAGGTGCAGATCTCGTCGATCAGCTTGCGGTATTCGGGGTCCTGCCGCTCGATCAGCGCCTTCATGTCCTTGTAGGAGAGAAGCTGCGGCAGGTTGTTGCGGATCACCTCGCTCAGATGGGTGAGCAGAACCGACATGTTGTCTGCGAAGGTAAGGCGTTCGCGCTTCAGATCTTCCGCGAAGGTTTCCGAGACGGAATAGGCGCGCATGCCGAATGCGGGCTCGCGCACTTCCTCGCCAGGCATCTCGGGCAGCTTGCCGTTGCCGAGCAGGACCATCAGCTCGCCGACGCGCATCTGGTATTCCGCGACCACCGTGCCGTGCACCTTGATCTGGTAGCTCTTCGGCGGGATCGAATAATCGTCCGTCAGACGCACCTCGGGAACGACGAAGCCGTACTGGCTGGCGAACTTCTTGCGCATCTTGTTCATGCGGAACGACAGTTCCTGATGCGAGGTCAGCAGCCTCGTCGAGAGCTGCTTGCCGATCAGAAGCTCGATTTCGGCGGTCTTGAGGGAGGACTTGACCGACTGTTTCTCCTCTTCCTCCTTCGCGAGCGCCGTCTGCTTCTCTGCCTCCTGAACGACGGCCTCCGCGCGCTTGCGCTGGAGCGGGATGACGTAGGCTACGGTCGCCATGGCGGCCGCGAGCAGAAGGAAGGGGAAGAGCGGCAGGCCGGGCATCAGGCCCAGCAGCAGCAGCAGCAGGGCGGCCACGGAGAGCGCGCGCGGATAGGCGCCGAGCTGGCCGAACACGGCCTGGTCGGTCGACCCGCGGGTTCCGCCTTTCGAGACGAGCAGGCCGGCGGCGAGCGAGACGATGAGCGCGGGGATCTGCGTCACGAGGCCGTCGCCGACCGACAGCTTGACGAACACGTCCGCCGCCTCGCCCATACCCATGCCGTGGCGCGTGTAGCCGATGGCGATGCCGCCGATGATGTTGATCGCCGTGATGATCAGGCCGGCGATGGCGTCGCCGCGGACGAATTTCGAAGCACCGTCCATCGAGCCGAAGAAGGAGCTTTCCTCCTCCAATTCGCGGCGGCGAAGCTGGGCCTGCTTCTCGTCGATGATGCCGGCGGAGAGGTCGGCGTCGATCGACATCTGCTTGCCGGGAATGGCGTCGAGCGTGAACCTCGCCCCGACCTCGGCGATGCGCGTCGCGCCCTTGGTGATGACGATGAAGTTCACCACGATCAGGATCAGAAAGACGATGAGGCCGATGACGAAGTCGCCGGCCATGACCAGCCTGGAGAAGCCGCCGATCACGTAGCCGGCGGCGTCCGTTCCCTCGTTTCCGTGTGAAAGGATGACACGCGTGGTGGCGATGTTGAGCGCCAGGCGAAGCATGGTGACGATCAGGAGGATCGTCGGAAAGGAGGTGAAGTCCAGCGGCCGCTGGATCCACAGCGCCACCATGAGGATCAGGACGGACACGGCGATCGAGAACGCCAGACCCATGTCGATGAGGAAGGCCGGTATCGGCAGGAACAGGATCGAAAGGATCGTGATGATGCCGATCGCGAATGCCACGTCCCTGCCGTAGCGGCGGGGGTCGGTGACGGGGGCGGCGGTGTCGATTATTGCCATGCTTGGGACTGACCGTCTCTATGCTGTGACGCGCCGCTAGGACGCCTTTGCGGAGAGACTAGCCGCCCAAGCTTGCGCGAGGGTGAGATGACGGCGATCAGAAGCCGTTTTCGATGCGCTGGAACATCACCGTGGTGAAGGCGTTTATCTGCGCCCCGACGAAGGGGGCGGAGAAGGCGACGGTCAGCAGGATCGCGACGATCTTCGGCACGAATGTCAGCGTGATTTCCTGCACCTGCGTGAGTGCCTGGAAGAAGGCGATGCCGACGCCGACGAGCATCGCCACCGCCACCGCGGGGCCGGCGGCGGTCAGCACGGTCCAGATGGCGAACTGCACGATGTCGAGCGCGTCGGCCTCGTTCATGGAATCAGCGGATGATGACGCCGGCCCAGACCGGCAGCTGCTCGCCGTTGTCGAGGATCGCCATGATGCCGTCGCTGAACAGTCGAACGCTCTCGACCTTGCCCTTGATCTTGCCGTCGGCGGATTCGATCTCGCGTCCGATCAGGTCGCCGGCCTGCGAGAAGGTCGAGGCCTGCAGGATCTGCTCGAGCCTGTTGTTCATCTGCACCGACTGCTCGACCTGCGAGAAGGTCGCGAGCTGGGCGACGTAGTCGGTCGATTCCATCGGGCTGGTGGGATCCTGGTTTTTCATCTGCGCGACGAGCAGCCGCAGGAAGGACTGATAGTCCACCGTCTGTGCGGCGTTGGTCGTATTCGTCGTGCCGGTGTTGGTGGTGCTTATGGGAGGGACGTTCATCTTGATTACTCCGCTGCGGCCACGTGCAATGGCATGGAATTGGGCGCCTCGCCCCTTTCGAGAATTTCTGCCTCGAGCTTGTAAAGCGACCGGATAGCCTTCAGCGCCTCGTAGATATGGCCTTCGCCGACGAGACGGTCGATGTGCTTGAGCGAGGAAAGGATCTGGTCGTCGGAAAAGCAGTCCAGCAGCATCGGCAGCGAGCTGCGGAACATCGCGCGCGCGCTGTCGGCGCCTTCCGGATTGATCAGCATGATCTGGACGATGAAGTAGAGCTGCTTCAGCGGGGTGACTGCGTCTTCCGCCTGGAGCACATGGCCCTCCAGGAGGAACTGCACGTCGTTGAGAAATTCCAGCGAGACCTTGCGGTCCGTCTTGATGACCGCGCCGTTGACGTAGATCTTCTCGTTCGCCTTCAGCGTTATCTTCAGTCTGGGCTTCATTGAATGCCGTCGCGGATGATCTGGGACACCTCGATCAGACCGTCGAAATTCTCGGATCGTCCCTGGCGTACTTCCTCGCCCTCGCGCAGCAGCCACAGGCCGATCGAGATCAGGTTGGCGCGCAGTTCCTTCGGAAGCTCGTTTTCCGGGCTGCCGAGATCCTCGACGAAGGCCGACCAGACACGGTTGAGGAAATGGATGGCCTGGGCGGCCTCGATCGACTGCGGCCCCTTTTCCCGCGCCGCTGTCAAAAGATTGATCGAGCGGTCAAGCAACTGCCGTTCGCGGTCCTTGGCTTCCGCGACGGAATCGTCCTGAACTTCGGCATAGGAGAATTGGTACATCGGATTTCCGTTTTCGCTCGATGGCCGCCCGCCGCAACCCTAGGAGAGGTAGCGGACCAGGCTGAGTTGCTGGATTCTTGAGGTAAGTGCGTAGGATATCTCGATCTGCGCGAGCAGGCCGGAAACCCTCGTCGATGCTTCGTAGGGGTCGACCCCTTCGAGGTCATTGATGTTCTTCGTCAAAAGATCCTTCTGCATCGACATGCGCTCGCTGGCATTCGTCAGGCGCTGCTCGGTGATGCCGGTGTAGGATTGCTGGTTGGCAAGATCGACGATGGCCTCGCCCACGAGCGCGGCCGCCTTCTCCAGGATCACGTCCGCCGCCTCGCCGCCGATCGCGCCGTCCGCGAAGAGGTTCGTCACCATCGCGGAGGCCATGGCCAGCTTGCGCACGCCGGGAATGTTGGCCGAGACGGAAGTCTGTGCCGTTTCGGAGAGCGTGATCCTGCTCGTGATCGTCTGGTCGGTGGCGTTCGACCAACCGGTCGCGGGGTCGTTCCATGCGGCGCCGAGGAACAACGGCTCGAGATCGGTCTCGATGAAATCGGCCATGTCCTCGGCGGAAATGTTCGCCGCGTCGGGATGGTCCTGCGCGAAGCCGAACCTTGCGACGAATGCCGCGTCGAAGGCCTGCCGGTTCGGCGAGTTCTCGTCGAGGAAATCGTTGACCGGCTTAACGTCGGTGTTGATGCCGGCGAAGATGTATTCGCCGTTCAGATTCGTGTTCAGGTCCGCCGTCATCTTGTCGAGCGTGGCCTGCGCCTGTGCCTGAACGATCGAAAGATCCGACGTGCCGGACATCGCGGTCGTCAGTGCCGACAGCAATTCCTGCGATGCCTTGGTCATTTCCTGCAGGGTGAGCTGCGTCGAGGAAAGGCGTGATTTGGCGAGCTGGTTGGAATCCACCAGCCCCTTGAGGCGATCTATCTCGCGCGACATGGAAAGCGACTGGCCGGCGCGCGCGCCGATGGCCACGCCGACGTCGGCGTGGCGCCAGGTCGTGTTTTCCTGCTGTGCCTTGGCGAGGTCGGCCTGCATGCGCAGCATCTGGTAGCGCATCGCCTGCGAGACGGCCTGGGTGGAAACGTAGGAAATCTTCATGACAATTATCTCGTAGCGTCGAGCAATACGGCCAGCATGTTGTCGATGGTCTGGAGCAGGCGGGCCGAGGCGGCATAGGAGTGCTCCAGCTCCAGCAGCAGCGCCATTTCCTCGTCCTCGTTGACGTTGGTGACATTGGAAAGCGCGGTGCTCGTCTTCATCAGCAGCGCGCTCTTTGCCTCCGCTCCGCTGGCGGCTGCCTTGCGGTTCGCCTCCAGCCAGCTCACCGAGTCCGCGGTGTAGCCCATAAGGCTCATGCTGGCGGTCGCGCCGGCGGCGGTCTGGAAGGTCCGTGGCGCTTCGAGGGCTTCGAGATAGCCGATCAACAGATCGTTGAAGCTTGCATTGCCGTCCGGATTGGCGTTGGCGAGAATGCCGTCGCGCAGGAGTTCCGGGTTGCCGCCGGCATTGTGATCGATGGCCGCGTTGACCGAGATCCTGCCGGCGAAGCCGGGATCGGTGATGTTTCCGGTGAAGGTGAGAAGCCCGGGGATCGCATCGTTGAGCGCGCGCGCGGTCTCGTCGAGCTGCAACTGCATGCCGACCGCGGTCTGGTCGCGAAGCTGCATCATCGCAGCCAGCGAACCTCCGGCGGTGGTGTTGCCGCCTGCACCGGCGGTGAGCGGCACGCCGTCGATGCGGATATTGTTGCCGGTCGAGCCCGCCCCATAGGCGGGCGTCGGTTCGAAGGTCACGGCGCGCGGCGAGGTCTCGAACAGGGTTGCGCCGTCGCTCGTCACGATCACGACGTCGTTGTCGCCGCGCGTGATCGTTGAAATCGGTACAAGCTCGGAAATCTTCTTCAGGAGCGCGTCGCGCCGGTCGAGCGCGTCGAGGACGTCACGGCCCGCGCGCGTGCCTGCGGTGATTTCGTCGTTGGCTGTCTTGAAATCGGCCAGCAGCCCGTTCAGCTCGTCAACTCCGGCCGCGATCTGCCGGTCCATGTCCGTGCGGAACGACTGGATCGACGATGTGCCGTTGTTGAGATTGCGCACGAGAGTGCGCGCGATCTCCACGGCGTTCTCGCCCAGCGTCCGGTTCGACGGATTGGCCGAATAGAGCTGCAGCGCGTTCTGGAACTCGCCGAGCGATTTGGCGGCGGAGGTGGAGTTGTCGACGCCGTTGACGGAGATCTGAAGGCGATCGAGGCCGGAGACGATGGTGTCCTGCGCCGTCCAGCCGGACAGCGCAGTCAGGTTCTGCTTAAACAGCGCATCGTTCATCGCCCGCTGGATCTGGACGATGCGGGCTCCCGGCGCGAGGCTCGAGAGGGTCGCGCTGCGACGGGCATAGTCAGGGTTGCCGACTTCCGAAAGGTTTCGCGAGACCACGCCCAACTGCCGCGAGGTGTTCAGAAGCGAGTTCTGCGCGATGCTTAGTGCTGTTGAAAGTGACATTGCCCCTCTATCAAATGCTCGTCGCCGTCAGATTACCTTTTCAGATTCACGAGTACGTCCATGAGATCCGAACCGGTCTGGAACACTTTCGAGTTCGCGGTGTAGTTGCGCTGCGACTCGATCATGTTGGTGAGTTCCTCGGCGATATCGACGTTGGAGTTTTCCAGCGCGCCGGAAGTGACGGCGCCGAAGCCGCCCTGGTTGGCAAAGCCGATCTGGACGTTGCCGGATTCAAGGCCCGCCGAGAAAACGTTGCCCGGCAGAACCCGCAACTGGTCGGGGCTCTGCACGGTCGCCAGCGGCAGCCTGTAGAGCGGCGAGGTCGCGCCGTTCTCGTATTCGGCATAGATGATGCCGTCCGCTCCGATCAGGACCTGCTTGATGGCGGCCGGCGCGTTGCCGTTCATGGTGGCCGGGCCGGGCGTGTAGTCCGTCGCGAGCTGGGTCATGGTGGAAAGGTCGAGATCGATCATCTGGCCGTTCAGGCCCGTCAGATCGATATTCATGTTGCCGCCGGACAGCAGCTTTCCATTGGTCGGATCGAAGGTGATTTCCCCGGTGCCGATCGCGGGGCCGGTATATGGAAAGGACGTTCCCGCGCTCGCGTCCGGCTGGTAGTAGGCGGTGACCTGCCATTCGTTTGCGGCGGTCTTGGCGAAATAGAGGTCGACCAGCACTTCCTCGCCGACATTGTTGTACGTGATCACCGACGATTTGACGACCGAACCCGCCTTGATGCCGGCTTCCAGCTCCTCGGGATTGATGTTGGGGTTCGTCGACAGGTCCGGTCCCGTCCATACCGGAGAACCGTAAGGAAGGTTGCCGGTGAACTTGCCGCTGGTCGTCGGCGTGGCCGTCAGCTCCTTGCCTGAAATCTGGACGGTCTCGAGACCCGCATAACCGTTGGCCACGGGGCTCGGGATGCCGTTCTCGTAATTGTAGCCCATCAGGTAGAAGCCCGCCGCGTTCACCAGCCGGCCCTGGCCGTCCGGCACGAAGGAGCCGGCGCGCGTCAGGAAGGGCTGGCCGCTCGCGTCCTGCACCACGAAGAAACCGTTGCCCTTGATGGCAAGGTCGGTCGCCGACGTGGTGTACTGGATGTTGCCGGCCTGGGAGATCGAGTAGCGGACCTGCGTGGCGACGCCGCCGGAGGTGTAGCTGCCGCCGGTGTTCGGAATGACCATCGAGGAGAACTCGACGCTTGCGCGCTTGTACCCCGTGGTTCCGGAATTCGCGATGTTGTCGGCAACGGTGGCCAGGCGGCTCGACTGCGCCGCCATGCCCGACACGCCGGTGCGCATCATTCCATACAAGCTCATTGAGACTTCTCCTCAGATTTCTGTCGGCTTCTCATGAGGATAGGCGTCTTGACTTGCGTGAAGCTGTATTCGTATCGCCGGCGCCGTTCGCAGTCATCGGAAGCTCCCGGGCATCGGCATCCTTGCAGGGTTCAGACGACGAGGCGGTAGCCGAGGAATCTCTTGGAATCGATTGGGTCGTAGCCAAGCTTCTGGCGCAGTTTCTTGCGCAGCTTGCTGATGTGGCTTTCGACGACGTTCTCCTCGACCTCCTCGTCGAAAATGCCGTAGATGGCATTGAAGACCTGGGTCTTCGTCACCCGTCGTCCGCAATTGCTCGCCAGATATTCCAGGATGCGGCGCTCGCGCCTCGGCAGGGGCAGCGGCTGGCCGTCGATCTCGGGATCGCGGCCGTCGACGAATATCCGCATCGCGCCTACCTGCGTGAAGCTGATCTCGTCATGGTTGCGGCGGCTGATCGCGGAGATGCGCGCCAGGATTTCGCGGATGTGGACCGGCTTGCGAACCACGTCGTCGACGCCTGCCTCGAACAGGCGCAAGGTGTTCTCGAGGGAAGGTTGATCGCTGAGCGCGATCACCGGCGCGGAAGTGCGGTCACGAATCTTGCGAGGCGAGACCATGTCCTGCGCGCATTCGCCGATCAGGAAGGCGCGTACCGCCTTCAGATCGGTTTCCGGAGCGCTTGATACCCACTCCTGGAATTCATTCGAGCCGAAGCCGGCGCTAGCCACGCCCTCGCGCTCAAAAAGTGAATGATAGCCATCCTTTACGAGCTCGCGCTCGTCCACGATCACAATCATCGGCCCGCCCTCCGAATCAGTTGTGCTATTTCCTGGAGCAAGGGGTAACCGGTGGCAGGAATCCCCGGCAACTGTAATTTCCTATAGCTAGTTTCTTGGGAGTCTCCGCGCGCTCCTCAGCATACGCTCGCAAGCCGGCAAAGCAGGAATCTCGCGTTTGGATTCGGAACTTCCAATACAATTAGGAATTGCAGAACTTCCTGGCCTCCGGGGTCCATTTTCCGAAGCCGGTCGCCACCATGTTGGTGATCACCCGGCAGACATAGCGCTTCTGCGCGGGATCGTTGTTCGGGCCGGCATGGTAGCGCGCGACGGCCATCGACCAGGTCTGGTGTTGCCGCTTGAGCTGCACGAGAAAGCGCGCGGCATAGTCGACATTGCTGCGTGGATCGAGCATCTGCCTGGCGTTCGCGAATTTGTCGGCATGGTAGTGATGGTTGATCTGCATGCAGCCGAGATCGATGAGCTTGACCCCGCTTGCCCGCGCCTTGCTGAACTCCAGGAGCGCTTCCGTGGGGGTTCTCGCGAATACCGCTCGGCCCTCGATATTGAGCGCATTGGGCTGGAGGCTCCCCTTCTTGCCCGTCTCGGTGAGGCCGACGGCGTAGAGTATGCCGACCGGAATGCCGTATTTTTCCGCCGCCCGCAGAATTTCGGGCTCGCAGGCATTTGTAGCCGCGAGGGCAGTTCCAGGCGCGGCGTTAGATATATATCCCGCCGCCAGAAGCGCGCTCAGCCATGCCGTCCATCGCCGCGTTCCTCGCCTCGTCGCCGGACTGCTGGGACTGTCCTCCGCCGCCCTTGCGGCCTTCGCCGCCCTCGCCCGATGCCTGTTGGTTGGAGAAGGAGAGATCGCGTCCGGAGCTTGCCTGGCCATTGTTCGCGCTCGTGTTTGCGGTCTGCTGAATGGTGATCTTGTCGACGTCGTATCCGAGCGATCGGAGCGCCTTGACGATCGCCTCGGAATCGTTGGCAAGGCGATGACGGGCATCCGAATTGTCGACCTGGATTTCAATTGATAGTTGTGATCCGGTCGCCGTCAGACGAGCCGTCACGACACCCAATTCGGCGGGGTGAAGCTGTATTTTCAGCGTGCTGACGGAGGCGAGCGTACCCGTGCCGCGCTGCATCTGATTTGCGGCGGCTTCCTGTGCGACGCTCCGCCACACCGGCTCGGCCTCGATCGCGCCGACGACGCTCGCAGCCGTCGGGTTGAGTGCGAGCACCGCGGGTGTCGCCGGTGCCGGAGCGTTCTGCGCGCCGACCACGGTGACGCGCGGCTGCGGCGCGGCTGAAGCATCCGTGGCGGGCATCGGAGCGCGGGACGCGGTCTGTTCCCGTGCGGCTGGCTGCCCGGTTTCCGTGCCGCGCGTCGCGGCCTGCGGATTGGCTGGCGGGTTAGCTGCCGGACGATCCGAAGCAATCGAGGTAACGGGCGCGGCTGGCTTGGCCTGCGTCGTACCGGCCGCCATGATGTCGCGCCTTGTTCCTCCGCCGGCTTCCGGGTCGGCTTCGGCATCGGGGATGGACTGTGGATCGCTCTGGCCGGCGGCGCGACCGGCCGCTTCCTTCGGAGGCGCCGGCGGAAGCGCGGCCGCGAGCGCGCCGAGGGCTGCATCGGCATCGTCGGGCGCGACGTTTTCCTCGTCCGGAGCGACGACTACGGGTTCTTCCTCTATTTCAGTGACGGG
This sequence comes from Aquamicrobium sp. LC103, assembly GCF_001014615.2. Lineage (GTDB taxonomy): Bacteria > Pseudomonadota > Alphaproteobacteria > Rhizobiales > Rhizobiaceae > LBCQ02. Next base: position 194,398 of record NZ_LBCQ02000006.1, on the reverse strand, counting down.
AAGAGCTTCGGCGTCGAACTCGAGCTCAGTGATGTCGTCGAAGGCGGCGGCATCTTCCAGCTTGACGATCTTGCCGGCCTGCAGCGCTTCATGCAGCATGCCGGCGCGCCAGGGCAGGTGCGGCGCGATCCGCTGTTCCTTGCCAAAGCCTTCCGCCTCGTCGCCATGAAACCGGTTCGGAATCTTTCGGTCGCGCGGATTGAGTGCGTCGTCGAAACCGCCGGCATCGCCCGCTTGGCCGCCACGCTCGCTGGTCTTGGCCGGAGCCGCAAGCGAAAGCACGCCGAAGGAAACCTGTCCGGTCATCGTTCCGTCTCCGTCAGCAGTTTGTCGATGGCTTCGAGTTTCGATCGGGTCGAGGCCACGATGTCCCTGTCGATGCCCAGTTCGTTCTCGAGATCTTCGGCAGTCTCGTTCCCGCCCGGCGCGTCGGCGATCCGTGCGGGTGAGGGCGAAGGTTTCGCGTTCGTCTGTTCCAGCGGCGGCGCAAGAACGTCCTTGGCAATGCCCTTGGCGGCCTTGAGAAGCTCGCGGTCCCGCGCCGAAAGCGTTGCGGGATCGAGCTTCGTCAGCGATTCCAGCACCTCGTCGACCGATTCGGAGGTGACCGAGGAAATGCCGGCATAGAGATCGCTGCGGGGATCCGGCGCAGTGTCGGCGCCGTCATATTCGTTGGCCTTGGCCGCGGCGAACGCGAGCAGCTCGGATTTGCCGTCGATCGCGGCCTGTCTTGCGATCCGCAGATAGATCGTCTTGGCCTGCTCCCTCGTCATCCAGGAGACGGTTTCCGTGATCTGCGGGAGATTTGCCGATGTAGCCATCTCGGCCACGCCTGACACGAAAGTATCCGCGAACTGGCCCGCATAGGGCGAACGCAGGAAGCGCCGCGCATATTGGCTCGAGGCCGGGAAGAAGCGCTCCGGCTGGCTTTCCGACACGGCGAGCGACAGCGTTCGGCGCAATGCGGCTTCCTCGACCAAGGTTCCGGGGCTGAGAAGCCGCGCCTTGTCGAGCAGGCCGATCGCTTCGCCCGCGTTCTCCGCTCCGACGACGGAGCCCTTCACCAGGTAGAGAAAGGCGGCAACCTCATGGGGGAACTGTTCCGGGTCGAACCCGCTCATCGCCTCGCGCGCTTCGAACACGAGCCCGTTCAAATAGCTGACGACGCCGATGCCGGCCGTCCTCTCGATCTCCTCCAGCGTGAGCTTATCGAGCAAACTGCCGACGGTCGCCGGGTTGCCGCCGCTCATGGCGTAGACCAGGAGCGCGCGAAAGTTCCGGTCATCCTCGAAATCGGTGGCGGTGCTCGCCCGCAACCTGCGGTCTATAAGCTCCAGTATTTTGCGCTGCATCGGCAGGACGGCGTGGTCGCCGTCGGCGATGAGGTCCTGCACGAGCTGGAGCGAACGCACCATCTTGTAGGGCGGCAGCGAGCTTGCGCCCGCCTGCGCCGCCAGCAAGGGCAGGGAGAGCGACGCGGCGAATGCGAGCGATGCGGGCTTGAAGCGCGGCGTGGCCATCAGTTTCCGGTCTCCAGAAGAATCTCGATGCGCCTGTTGGCGTCGGCGAGCGGATTTGCCGGGACCTTCAGCTCGCGGTCGGCATGGCCGGCGACCTCGCGCACGCGGGTCTCTTCCAGGCCGCCGCGGACCAGCATGTAGTAGGCGGCATGGGCGCGCGCCGTGGAGAGACGCCAATTGTCGTAATTCGCGCCGCGGAACGGGCGCCCGTCCGTATGGCCCTTGATGACGATCCTGCCGGGCTGCCCACCGAGCGCCCGGCTGATCCTTTCCATGGCGAGCACGAGCTCGCGCTGCGGTACCGCCGAACCGATCTCGAACATACCGTAATTGAGCTCGTCGGTGACCGAGATCAGCACGCCGTCACGCTGCGGAACGACGGAGATGGTCTGGTTGAGCCGGTTGTCGGCGCCGAAGGCGGTCGCGATCTCGCCGCGGATTTCTTCCGCCATCCGCGTGGTCGCGTCCGCCGGCCGTTCGGTCGTTGTCCCGGTTTCCGCCGGCGTGGGCTTCGGTGCTTCCAACCTCGCGATTTCCGTGGGGGCGGGCGCTTCGGCGGGTATTTCGGCCGCGGTGTCGGCAACGGCCTCCGCCGGCGTCTCCCCCGCGGGCGCTTCGACCCGCTCCTCGAACACCTCCGGCTCTTCCGGATTGCCGATCTCGCGCGACCAGAAATCGGGCGCGAACGGATCGCGGTAGGATTCGCCGCCCTCCGCGCCGGTCGCGGGACCCGAGGTCTGCATGCCGCCGTCGCCCTTGCTGCTCACGTTCTGCAAGGTGGCCGTCTGCGCCGCAATTTCGGCGAGCACGGCATAGGGGTCGGAAAAGAGGTGCTCGTCCGAGGTCTGCCGTGTGTCGGCGGTGTTTATCGAGTTCGCGTGCTGGCCCGGCCCGGCCCGGTCGTGCATGCGCTTCTCGGGTTCCTCCTCCGATTGCTCGGTCTGCGAGGCCGGGCTCTCCTGGCCGCGCGTCTCGCCGGGATCGTCTATGCCCTTGGCGGAGGGCGGGGTGCGGTCCACCAGCGTCATCGGGTTGAAATAGGCGGCGATCGACGCCTTGGCCTGCTCGTTGGCGGCGCTGATCAGCCACATCACCAGGAAGAAGCACATCATCGCGGTCATGAAGTCGGCGAAGGCGATCTTCCAGGCCGAGCCGTGATGGCCCTCGTCCTCCTCCGCACGGCGGCGCTTGACGATGATGATCTCCTTGCGTGAATCCCCGGCGTCGAAGGCGCTCATGACAGGGCCTCCGCAAGAGATTCGCGCCAGTCGGCGAGGCGCGTCTCGAAGATCGTGCCGTCAATCGAGACGGAAAGGTCCATGCCCGGGCTTTCGGCGAAGTCGAGATGGCCGGCATGCGCGGGCATGGCCGCCTTCAAGGCTTCGTAGAGGGTGACTGGACCGCGCACCTTGATGCGCACGGCCTCGTCGTCGAGGAGCGCGTCATGGATCGTCCGGCCGAGGCTTTCGATGGAGCGGTCCCGCAACTCCTCGGTCAACGTCATGCCGAGGATGCGCGCGGTGACGGAGGTGGTGAGTTCCACGATCCGTTCCTCCATTTCCTGGATCCGCGAGGCGACCCTCGCGCTCGCCTCGGCGGCGAGCTGGTTCGTCAGTTCCGCAAGCTCGGCGGCGTGCCTTTCGCGCTGCGCCTCCAGTGCCTCCGCGTGTTCCTGCGACAGGCGCTCGGCAAGGGCTGCTTCCGCCTCCGTTACCGCCGCGGCGATCATGCCGTCGATGTCGGGCAGTTCGACCGGCTCGGGATTTTCCATGCCGCTCCCTGGGCCGAACTCGCCGAGGGAATACGGCACCGGCGCTGGCGCCAGGGGAGGAGCCGCCGCGAAATCGACGAGCGCGTCGGCCAATGCGCGGCGGGCCATCAGGCTGCGACCTCCTGGTTAGCCCATTTGCGCAGGATGAGGGCCGAGCGCTCCTCATTGAGATCGACCATCTGCGAGAGGCGATCCTGCGGCGCGGGCTTCAGCTTGAAGCGGATGTCGTTGGCCATGTGGTCGGGGAAGGCCATGCCGCCCATGCCGCCGTCGGCCATCGGGTCGGGCAGCTGCAGATTGTCGAGCGGATTGGGCAGCGAAAGCTGCAAATCGTCGAAGCCGGTGGCGTCGCCGGCGGTGTCGGCGGGCTTCACCACGGCATTAATGAGCGGACGCAGGCCGAACCAGGTGACGAGGAAGACGACGATGATGAAGGCGGCCGCGTTGATCATCGTACCGGCGTGGCGGGCAAGCGATTCCATGATGCCCGGGGTTTCGACCGTGATGCCGTCGGAACCTTCGATGAACTCGACCGCCGACACGGTTATGACGTCGCCGCGCGCGGTGTCGAGACCGGTCGCGGATGCCACCATGGTCTGGATTTCCTGGACGCGCGCCGCGATGTTCTCGGGCGTCGCGCCATCGCCGAGGATGCCCGCCAGCCGCTGCTCGTTCACGACCACCGCAATCGACAGCTTGGTGACGGAATAGCCGTTGCTGACGGTCGCTATGCGCTTGGTGTTCAGCTCGTAATTGGTGGTTTCCTCGCGGCGTTCGCGCTGCTCGGAGGATTGCGGGCCTTCGGCCGCCGCGGCCTCCTCTTCAGGCAGGTTCTGCTGCACGGTCGTCGGAGGCGCTGCCTGGCGCTGGTTCGCCACGTCGTTCGAGCGCACCACCTGGACCGAGCGCTCGACGCGCGATTCCGGATCGAAGATGGTTTCCTCGATCTGGCGGGTGTCGGTGTTCACTTCGGCGCGGACACTGGTGCGGAAGTTCTCGTGGCCGAGATAGGGTGCCAGGGCGCGTCGGATATTGTCCTCGATCTGCGTCTCGATCGTGCGCTCGACGCCGATCGAGCGGCTGGCGCCGTTGCTGTTGGGGTCGTCGCCGGCGGCGAGAAGCTGGCCGGAAGCGTCGAGCACGGTCACCTTGTCGGCGTCGAGACCGGGAACGGCCGCCGCGACGAGGTGGCGGATCGAATAGGCGGCGCCCGTGGCGTCCCTCCTTTCGGCGCGGATGACGACGGAAGCGGAAGGCTGCTGCTCCTGCTGGCGGAAGCTTGCGCGTTCCGGCATCACCAGGTGCACGCGCGCCGACTTGATGCCGTTGATCGACTGGATGGTGCGGGCGATCTCGCCCTCCAGGGCGCGCAGGCGGGTGACCTGCTGCATGAAGGAGGTGAGCCCGAAGGAGCCGACATTGTCGAAGAGCTCATAGCCCGCATTGCTGCTCGTCGGCAGGCCGCGCTCGGCGAGCAGCATGCGCGCCTGGCCAGTGCTGCCGGCGGGCACGAGCACGCTCGTTCCGTCGCTCGAAATGTCGAAACGGATGCCGGCCTCGCCGAGCACCATGCCGATCTGGCCGATGTCGCTGCGGTCGAGACCGACATAGAGCGTCTCGTAGGCAGGCCGGTTCAGATAGATCGAGGCGGTGATGATCACCGCGACGATGGCCGCGCCGACGCCGCCGAGGATCGCGAGGCGCTTCGGCCCGAAACTGCGGAGATTGTCGATGATGGTCTGGATCTGAACAGGCAAGGCTTCGCGCTCCGGGATTAACGGCTCGGGCGAGAATAGGTCGCGAAGCTTGTGCGAAAATGAAATGGGGCCGCGCCGTGGCGCGACCCCATCAAGTTCTGGAACGCCGATGCTCCTAGCTGCGGAAGAGCGAGAGGATCGACTGTGCGTTGCCGTTGGCGATGGAGAGCGCCTGGACGCCGAGCTGCTGCTGGACCTGGAGGGCTTGCAGACGGGTCGATTCCTCGCTCATGTCGGCGTCGACGAGCTGGCCGATGCCGCGGTCGACGGCGTCCATCAGCTTCGAGACGAAGGTCTGCTGGGATTCGACACGGGTCTTGATCGCGCCGAGGTCGGAAGCGGCCGTCGTGACGGAGCCGAGTGCCTTGTCCACGGCGTTGATCAAGCTCGTGAGGTCGCCCTGCGGCAGATCGGTGATGTCGATGCCGAGGACGTCGAGACCGTTCTCGGACGTGGCCCTCAGATTGGTGACCTGGATCGACTTTCCATTCTCGGTGGCATCCTCGGCGGTGCGGGAAATGGTCACCGCGCCGGTGGTGGCATCGATGCCGGCGGTGAAGTAGTCCGCTCCGAAGGCGCCGTCGAGCGCGGCCTGAAGGTCGGTGGCCTCCAATCCCGCGTCGGGATCGGCCGCGGTGACGACGATCTTGTGCGTCGTGCCGTTGTAGCTGACGTCGAAGGTCAGCGCGTCGCCTTCGGCCAGCGTGAAGCCGTCGGTCAGGTTTCCAAGGCTGACCGATGCATCATCGCCAGCGGCGTTGCCGGCCGTATCCCACGTGGCCGCGGTCGATGCGCCGACTTCGAGGCCGCCGACCGAATAGGCGCCGGTGCCCTGCAGCAGGCCATTGCTGGATCCGGAGTTGAACAGCGCGGTCTTCGACGTGTCGACGTCGATGGTGCCGAGCGAGATCGCGCCGTCGGCGCCACGAACGAAGGAGGCGACGACCTTCTCGATGCTGGAGCCTTCGACGTTGAGCCAGTTGCCGCCGGAGAAGCTGGCGGACTTGGCATAGGTCGACAGGTCGTTCTGGAGCTGCTTGATCTCTTCCTGGATCTTGGCCTTGTCGACGTCCGGCTGGGAGGCGGCGACGAGCTTGGTCTTGATCGTGTTGAGCGTGTCCTTGACGGCGTCCATCGCGGTGTAGGCGATGTCGACCTGGGCGGCGCCCAGGCCGAGCGCGTCGCGCACCGTCGACATGGACGAATTGTCGGAACGCATGGTGGTCGCGATCGACCAGTAGGCCGCGTTGTCGGAAGCCTCCGCAACCCGGAAACCGGTGGAGATGCGGCCCTGGGTGATGTCCAGCGCCTTGTTGGTGGACTTCAAGGTCTGGAGAGCCGTCATGGCGGCGGCATTGGTATTGATGCTCGACATATGCGAGATGCCTCTTGGTCGTTGCTGAAATCGGGAAATACCGGGCTCGCCGGTTTGACGGGGGCGGCATCATGCCCTTGAGCGAACCATCGCGCTCAACCCGTCACCAAGCGATTAGTGCTTCGGTAAGGTTACCAAATGGTTAATGAGACATCTCGGCCAAGAAAAAAGGCCGCGCCCGAGGGCGCGGCCTTCCGATCGGCTGTTGCCGATTGTCTCGATGCTCGCTCTTAACGGAAGAGCGAGAGGATCGACTGTGCGTTGCCGTTGGCGATGGAGAGCGCCTGGATGCCGAGCTGCTGCTGGACCTGAAGCGCCTGCAGACGGGTCGATTCCTCGCTCATGTCGGCGTCGACGAGCTGGCCGACGCCGCGGTCGACGGCGTCCATCAGTTTGCCCACGAAGGTCTGCTGCGAGTCGATGCGGGTCTTGATCGCGCCGAGGTCGGAGGCAGCCGTCGTGACGGAGCCCAGCGCCTTGTCCACGGCGTTGATCAAGCTCGTGAGGTCGCCCTGCGACAGATCGGTGATGTCCATGCCGAGGACGTCGAGACCGTTCTCGGACGTGGCCCTCAGATTGGTGACCTGGATCGACTTTCCATTCTCGGTGGCATCCTCGGCGGTGCGGGAAATGGTCACCGCGCCGGTGGTGGCATCGATGCCGGCGGTGAAGTAGTCCGCTCCGAAGGCGCCGTCGAGCGCGGCCTGAAGGTCGGTGGCCTCCAATCCCGCGTCGGGATCGGCCGCGGTGACGACGATCTTGTGCGTCGTGCCGTTGTAGCTGACGTCGAAGGTCAGCGCGTCGCCTTCGGCCAGCGTGAAGCCGTCGGTCAGGTTTCCAAGGCTGACCGATGCATCATCGCCAGCGGCGTTGCCGGCCGTATCCCACGTGGCCGCGGTCGATGCGCCGACTTCGAGGCCGCCGACCGAATAGGCGCCGGTGCCCTGCAGCAGGCCATTGCTGGATCCGGAGTTGAACAGCGCGGTCTTCGACGTGTCGACGTCGATGGTGCCGAGCGAGATCGCGCCGTCGGCGCCACGAACGAAGGAGGCGACGACCTTCTCGATGCTGGAGCCTTCGACGTTGAGCCAGTTGCCGCCGGAGAAGCTGGCGGACTTGGCATAGGTCGACAGGTCGTTCTGGAGCTGCTTGATCTCTTCCTGGATCTTGGCCTTGTCGACGTCCGGCTGGGAGGCGGCGACGAGCTTGGTCTTGATCGTGTTGAGCGTGTCCTTGACGGCGTCCATCGCAGTGTAGGCGATGTCGACCTGGGCGGCGCCCAGGCCGAGCGCGTCGCGCACCGTCGACATGGACGAGTTGTCGGAACGCATGGTGGTCGCGATCGACCAGTAGGCCGCGTTGTCGGAAGCGTTTGCGACGCGCAGGCCGGTCGAGATGCGGCCCTGTGTGGTGTCCAGCGCCTTGTTGGTGGTCTTCAAGGTCTGGAGAGCCGTCATAGCGGCGGCGTTGGTGTTGATGCTTGCCATGGGAGAAATGCCCCTCGAAAGAGATACTATGGGACATACCGGGCCGACCGGTTTGACGGGGCGGCATCATGCCCTTGAGCGAACCATCGCGCTCAACCCGTCACGCATGGCGAGTTGTATGCCGCCAATCCCTACCAAATGGCTAAGCGGGTCGGTTAAATTTTACCGGATGTGGCGTGGGTGATGCGTCCTTCGAGGCTCCCCTGCGGGGAGCACCTCAGGATGAGGAGGTTGCGTATAGAGCCGCAGCACGGCGGGTTCGAGGGCACACCATCATGTGCGATCGTCTTGGGCGCGCGGGCAGACCAGGGCACGGGTTAGTTGAGGGAACCATGGTTGTTCGCGGATAAAGCGATCTCGAGCCCACGACCTCACGGGCTCGATGCACTCCCTCCCTCATCCTGAGGAGCGAGCGCAGCGAGCCTCGAAGGACGCAGCTAGACGAACGATCGCACCAGGCTGCCGACGAGCAGGTTCCAACCGTCGATGAGGACGAAGAACAATATCTTGAACGGCAGCGAGACGACGGTCGGCGGCAGCATCATCATGCCCATCGACATGGTGATGGTGGCGACGATCAGGTCGATCACCAGGAAAGGCAACACGATCAGGAAGCCGATCTCGAAGCCGCGGCGTATCTCGGAGATCATGAAGGCCGGCACGAGGACGCGCAGATCGACGTTCTCGGCCGAGACGTCGATCTGCCCGCGCTCGGCGGCAAGATCCGCGAAGAGGTCGAAATCCCTGTCGCGGACGTTCTGCACCATGAATTGACGGAACGGATCGGAGATCGCCTCCAGCGCCTCGGCCTCGCTGATCTCGTTGTTGACCAGCGGCCGCACGCCCTCGCTCCAGGCGCGGTCGAAGGTCGGCGCCATGACGTAGAAGGTCATGAACATGGACAGGCTGATGAGGATCAGGTTCGCCGGCGTCGTCGGCAGGCCCATGCCGGCGCGCAATATCGAGAAGGCGATCACGAAGCGCGTGAAGCTCGTGACCATGATCAGGATGCCCGGCGCGATCGACAGGATCGTCAGAAGCCCGAAGAGCTGGACGATATAGCCGACGGTCGAGCCGTTGGCCTGCCCGGCGATGTTGCCCAGGTCGAGCTGCTGGGCCGATGCCGCCGTCGCCGACAGCAGCAGGAAGAGGACGGAGCCGATCAGTCGTTTCATTCGAACAGCAATGTTGTTACGAGGATGCCCTTGACCTTGCCTTCGCTGCGGATGACGGCCCGCTCCTCGATATCGGAGCGCAGGTGCTGATAGCCGCTCGCGCCCTCGATCTGATAGACCTTGACCGTGCGCAGGAAGGCGAGGACGTCCTGATGCACGTCCTGGGCGACCGTGGCATCCGGCGTGCCTTCGAAGATCAGCGAAAGCTCGAGCCGCACCCAGACGTCGCCCGGTCCGGCAAGGTTGGTGACGATCGGCGAGAGCGCAATGATGCCGAGCTGTTCGTTCGCCTGCTCGACCGTGGTCTCGATCGCCTGCTGCGCCTGCCCGGCGGGCGCGCGCTCCGGCTGTCGGCTGGAGAGATAGACGCCCGAAAGCCAGCCGATCCCCAAGGCCGCGACCGTCAGGCCCGCCAGAAGCGCGGCCTGGAGGAGCATTGAGGGTTCCTGCTTCGGCGGAGCGGTATCGTCGATGATCGCCATGGTCGACTCCGGATCAGAACGGCAGGACCGCGTCGAGGACCTGGTGGCCGTAGGCGGGCTGCTGCACCTCGCTCAGGCGTCCCCTGCCGCCATAGGAAATCCGTGCCTCGGCGATCCGCTCGTAGGAGATCGTGTTGTAGGGGCCGATATCCATCGGCCGCACGATGCCCGCGATCGTCAGGATGCGCACCTCGGCATTGACCAGCACTTCCTGCGTGCCGCTGATGACGAGATTTCCGTTGGGCAGCACGTCGGTGACGACGGCGGCGACGGAAAGCCTGATGTCCTCCGATCGTGCGGTCGCGCCGGTCCCCTTCGATTCCGTCTCGCCATTGACCTCTCCGTCGGCGGAACCGCTGGTTCCCGCCCAGCCCCAGCCGAAATTGGCGGCGACGCCGAGCGAGCGGTTGCCGGTGCGCTTGCGCTCGGATTCGTTGCGGAAGCGGGCGCGGTCGTTGATGGAGATGTTGACCGTCAGTATGTCGCCGGCAGAAAGCGCTCTGGCGTCGGCGAACAGCTTGCTCTGGCGGTCGTCCCACAGCGAGAAGCGTTTCACCGGCGTGCGCGGCGGCGTCGGGTACTGATACGCCGCCGGCGCGTCCGTGTTGATCCCGTAGCCGACGGGCGAGAGCTTCGGCGGCACGCCGATCTCTTCCTTGGCGGTGGTGCAGCCGGCGAGCGCCAGGGCCGACAGGACGAGGAGAATGTTGCGCATTAGGTCGGATCCTGCTTGCGCGCCGCGCTGGCGATGATGCCGGTGAGCGTGGCGGCGGACTTGCTGTCCATTTCGTTCAAGATGACGCCGGCCTGGCGCGCCTGCAGCTTCATCAATATGCCGGCCGCGAGCTCGACATTGACTTCGGCGAGGCGCTGAGCGGCGGCGTCCGGGCGCATGCGCGAGTAGATCTCCACAAGGCCGTCCTCGGCCCTGGTGAGGAAATCGTTTCGGCGCTGCAGCCATTCCTCGTATTCGCGCCGCTTCTCCTCGAGCGCCACGATCCGCCGGTCGATGTCCTTTTGCAGCTCCTCCAGCTCCTTTGCCTGGAGCGCATAACGGCGATCGCGCGCGGCATCGACGATGTTCGAGCAGAAGCGCTGGACGTCCGAAGGCGACTCGCTTGCCTCTGCCGTGGTTTCGGCCGTTTGCGTCGCCGCGGGGGAGGCCGCGCCGAGCAGAACCGAGAGGGCGAGGAGGGTGCCGGCGGCGATCGGCGCCTTCGCCCGTTTGGTCCCTTCGAGGTCGAACATGCTCATGGCGTTGTCCTATTGAACGACCAGCTCGGCCTGCAACGCGCCGGCGGTCTTTATGCCCTGCAGGATGGCGATGATGCCGTCGGGTCGGACGCCGAGCTTGTTGAGGCCGGAAACGAGGGTTTCCAGGTTGGGACCGTCGAGCATGGCGACGCGGGCGTCCGGCTGGTTCGCCTCGATGGCGGTGAACGGCTCGATCTCCGTCTCGCCGCGCGAGAACGGCTCGGGCTGCACGACGCGCGGCATTTCGGTGATGCGCACCGTTAGCGTGCCGTGGCTGATCGCGACGCGGGAAATCCGCACCTGCTGACCGATGACGATGGTGCCGGTGCGCTCGTCGACCACGACGCGCGCGGGCGCATCCGATTCGATCACCAGGTTTTCGAGTTCGGCATAGAAGCGTGCGGTGGAGATACCCTTCGGGCGCTTGATCAGGACGGTGCGCGCGTCCTGCTCGGAGGCGACCCGCTGCCCGAAGCGGTCGAGCGCATAGGCGTTGATCACGTCGGTGACGCGCACGGCCGTCGAGAAATCGGGGTTGAGGAGTTGCAGCGTCAGCATGCTGTCGCTGTTGAAGGAGGCGGGCACCTGGCGCTCCACGATGGCGCCGTTCGGAACGCGCCCACTGGTCGGCACGCCCTGCGTCAGCGTCTCGGCCTGCCCTTGCGCGGAGAAGCCGGACACCAGCACGCTTCCCTGCGCAACGGCATAGATCTCGCCGTCGGGCGCGCGCAGCGGCGTCATCACCAGCGTGCCGCCGGCCAGCGACGTGGCATCGCCAAGCGAGGACACCGTGACGTCGATGCGGGCACCGGACTGGACGAAGGGCGGCAGATTGGCCGTCACGATCACCGCCGCGACATTCCTTGCCCGTGCAGCGGCGCCCTGCGTCGCGATGCCGAGGTTTTCCAGCATCGCCCGCATCGACTGTTCGGTGAACGGCGAGTTCCGCAGGCCGTCGCCGCTGCCCTGAAGGCCGATGACGAGACCGTAGCCGACGAGCTGGTTGTCGCGGGCGCTTTGCAGCGCCGCGACGTCCTTGATGCGCGCGGCGACCTGGCCGGGCGGCAACGAGCTGGGCCCCGCCGAAACCTGGAACATGCGGTTGAGCGTCGCCGCGTCGTATCTGGGATCCTCGAAGACGCCGCCGTTCTTGGCCGCGATCTCCTTCCTGGCCTTGTCGGTCAGGCCATCGGCCAGCGCCGGCTGCAAGCCGAGCATCGTGACGAGGACAAGTGCGAGCCAGCGTCTCATGAAGCGCCGACCCTGACGGTGCCGTCGGCCATCACGGTTCCGGAGACGACCGTGCCGCTGTCGAGGTTGCGTACCTTGATGAGATCGCCCGCCGCGCCGGCCTGCAGCGGAACGCCGGTTGCGGAAATCGACAGCGGTCCATGGACGAACATCACCGTTACCGGAGAGCCCGGCTCGACGAGATAGGCCTCGCGGACGGAATTGACTGGAATGAGGCGGCCGGGCAGCAGGGTGCGGCGCGCGACCTTTCCTTCGAGCTCGACGCGGGAATAGACCACCGCCGCCGGGTTCTTCAATTGCCGGCGCAGAGGCACCTCGTCGAGCGTCTCGGTCGTCACGGTTTCTCCCGGATAGACGACGCGGTTGGTGACCACGACCGTCTCTTGTGCCGACGCCGGCGTGGCCAGCATCGTCGCGAGCGCGAGGGCGCCCGCCAGCATTCCCGCGAAAGGCCGAGGCCGCGTCGTCATCTTATCTCATGCCCTGGGTGACTGTGGCGGCCATCTCGTCCGCCGCCTTGATGACCTTCGAATTCATCTCGTAGGCGCGCTGCGCCGAGATCAGCTCGGTGATTTCCTTCACCGGGTCGACGTTGGAATTCTCCAGATAGCCCTGCTCGACGGTGGCGAAGCCCGGATCTCCCGGAACGCCCATATTGGCCGGGCCGGATGCGACGGTCTCGCGGAAGAGATTGTCGCCGAGCGGCATCAGACCGGCCTCGTTGGCGAAGTTGGCGATGGTGAGCTGCCCGAGTTCCTGCAGCTCCAACTGACCGTCTATACGCGCGAAGAACTGGCCCGACTTGTTGACGATGATCTCCAGGGCGTTCTCCGGGATGACGATCCCGGCGGAAACGACATAGCCGTCGGCCGTGACGAGCTCGCCTTCGGCATTGGTGTTGAAGCTGCCGGCACGGGTGTAGACCGGTTCGCCGTCGGCGCCGTCGATCTGCACCCAGCCCTTGCCCATCAGCGCGAGATCGAGCGAGTTGCCGGTGTTGGTCAGCGATCCCTGGGTGTGGACGTTGCGTATGGCGGAGGTCTTTACGCCGAGGCCGACATGCGATCCCTCCGGTACCAGTGCCTGGTTCGCGCGGTTCGGCACGCCCTGGAGCCGTTCGGTCTGGTAGAGCAGGTCGGAGAATTCGGCGCGGGCGCGCTTGAAGCCGGTGGTGTTGATGTTCGCGATGTTGTTCGCGATCACCTCGAGATTGGTCTGCTGGGCGTTCATGCCCGTCGCCGCGATTGCAAGTGCCTTCATCAGTCAAACTCCTCAGATCTGCATGCGGCTGATTTCGAGATAGGCCGTGACGATCTTGTCACGTATGGCGATCGAGGCCTGCAAGGTCTGCTCGGCGTTCATGACGGCATCGACCACCTCACGGGTATCGGCTTCTCCCTGCAGGGCGTCGAGCGAAAGCCCCTGTGCCCTTTCCAGCGTGCCGACGGCCCGCTCGGCGGCCGCGGAGACTGCCTGCGCGAAAGTCGTCTCGGCGGCCGCGCCGGCCGCGCCCGCGCCTGCAAGGCCCGTCATGGCCGGCCCCGTCGGGGCGGTTCTCTCGAGGGCGGACAACGCCTGGATCATTACTGGCCTCGCATAAGGTCTATGGTCATGGAAATCAGCTCGCGCGCCTGCTTGATGACCTGCAGGTTCGCCTCGTAGCTGCGGTTCGCCTCGCGCATGTCGGCCATTTCGACCAGCACGTTCACGTTCGGCATCTTCACATATCCGAACTCGTCCGCCGCCTCATGACCGGGCTGAAATTCGGAGGGGAATGCCGTGCGGTCCGGCGAGATGGCCGAAACGTCGACGGTATGCGCGCCGCTGGCGCGATCGAGCTCGCTGGTGAAGGTGATCGTCTTGCGCTGATAAGGATCCGCGCCGGGGAAATTGCCGGTCGACTGCGCATTCGCCAGGTTTTCCGAAACCACACGCAGCCGCTCCGACTGCGCGCCGAGGCCGGACGCCGCCACCTTCAGGGATGCAACCAACGGATCCATCATCAGCTCCGCGTCGTCTGCATCAGCATGCGGTGGAAGGATTTCACGATCGCGGAATTGAGCTCGTAGTCGCGCCGCACTTCGCCGGCCTTCATCAGTTCGGTCTCCAGAACCACGGAGTTGCCCGAGGGGGAAATCGGCGTGTCGGCGTCTGTCTGGCGAACGGCGAGATTGTCCCTGGTCATACCGAGCGAAATGTGCCGGGCATTGGTGGTGCGCATCGAGATGTTGGTGTTTTTCAACACGCTCTCGAACGGCTCGACATCCAGCGCCCGATAATTCGGGGTATTGGCATTCGCGACATTGCTGGCGACGGTCGTCTGGCGGACCGTCAGCCATCTTGCCTGCTGCGCTGCCACTTCGAACAGGTTGACGGGTTGCATCGCTACTCCTTTGGCGAATAGCCGGCACTCTAGTCAGCCAGTCTTGCGCGGAACTTGCGTGCTCCCGACGGTTTGGCTAGCGGGTTATCTCGATGGTCTGGTCGAGCGAATTCACCACCACCCAGCGCCCTTCGCGCTGTTCGATCGAGACGACCCTGCTTGAATCGGGGAGTCGTGAGCCCGGCCGCATCACCCACAGGCCGTCCTCATCCTCGATGAGGGCACGGCCATTGGCGACGTGGAGGAGCTTGAAGTCGGCCGGGCTTGCGGGAAAGGGTTGTTCCGCCACGGAAACAGGTTCCGGCCGCTCCCGCGACCTGTCGGGCAAGGTGCCGGTCGGAAACAGGTCGAACTGCATGGCCAGCGCATCGTCGGCGACGGGTTCTCCGCTCGCAACCACCGCGTCGTGCTGGACGCCCGAGCGCGAACTGGTCGAATTGTCGCCGTCGAATTTCAGAGCGGTCACGCCGAATTCGTCCTGGTTGATGAAGATGTACCAGGGAAACAGCGCGCAGGTGAGGCCGAGCGCCACCCCGGCGCCGGCGATGATGAGATCGCTCGAAGGTCCGCGTTTGCGCGGTATCTTCGGCGTCGGCTGCGCGGGGAAGAGTGCCGCCATCGCGGCATCGCTTCCTTCTTGCGCCGGGGAAGCGGATTTTCGCCTCCAGGCCGAGAGGATGGACTTACTCGGACGCTTCATCGACCGGCTGCTCCTTGCTCTTCAGGTGTCGCGCGAGATCGGTGAACGGATCGGGCGAGGGGTCGTCCTGCGGTGACTGCATCAGCGCTTCGTAAATCCAGGGGACCTGACGGACCGCCTGATCGAGTTCCGGGTCGGTTCCCGGCTGGTAGGCGCCCAGAAGGCGGATATCGCGGGTGTCCTCGAAACGGGCGATCATGCTCTTCAGCCGCTCGGCCAGTACGCGCTGCTCGCGGGTCCATGCCTTCGGCGCAAGCCGCGAGATCGAGGCAAGCGGATCGACCGGCGGGTAACGGCCCTGTTCGGCGATCGATCGGCTGAGAACCACATGGCCGTCGAGAATGCCGCGAATGGAATCGGCGACCGGGTCGTTGTGATCGTCTCCGTCGACCAGCACGGACAGGATCGCCGTTATCGAGCCGGTGCCGTCGATGCCGGGACCGGCGCGCTCGAGCAGCTTGGGCAGGTCGGTGAAGACGGAGGCGGGATAGCCGCGCGCCACCGGCGGCTCGCCGATGCCGATCGCCACCTCGCGCAGGGCATGCGCGAAGCGGGTGATGGAATCGATGATGAGAAGCACCCTGTCGCCGCGGTCGCGGAAGAATTCTGCGACCCGCATCGCCATGTCCGGCGCGCGCTTGCGCATCATGGCGCTTTCGTCGCTGGTCGCCACCACGGCCACCGTCTTGGCGAGGGCCGGCCCGATCGTGTCCTCGAGAAACTCACGAACCTCGCGCCCGCGTTCGCCGACCAGCGAAACCACGACGGTGTCGAAGGCGTCCGCGCTGGCGAGCATTGCGAGCAACGTGGACTTGCCCACGCCCGAGCCCGCGAAGACGCCAAGCCGCTGGCCGAAGCAGATCGGCGTGAAGATGTCGATCACCCGAACGCCGGTGCGGAAGCCGGTCGCGACGCGCTGGCGGGACATGGCCGAGGGCGGAGCGGTCGCTCCTCTCGGCGTGCCGTCCACGAGGCGATCCTTGCCGTCGGCGGGCCTGCCGAGCGAATCGATGACCCGGCCGCGCCAGCTTTCGTGCGGGGCGGCGCCATAGGCGTCGCGAAGAAAGACGGGGTCGTCTATGCCGGCGTCGGCGCTGCGTTCGAAGGGAGCGACCAGTACGTCGTCGGGACCTATGCGCACGATCTCTCCCGCGCGCGCGCCCGAACTCGAACGGTGCTCGACCACGTCGCCCAGCCGTGCCTTGGCCGAGATGCCGCTCACGCGGAAGTGGCTCGGCGAAATTTCCACGATGCGGCCGCCCGCGCGAAGCAGGGTGCGTTCGTCGGAGAAGCGCCTGAAGATGCGTTCCAGATCGTGCAGCGGCGTCTCGCCGGCCGGCCTCGGCTCGGCGGCGGGTTCGTCATCTGGCGCGGCGGGCGTTTCCGACTGGTCGTAGAATGCGTCGACCATTGCGCGGTTCAGCGTGATCCGCCGAGCGTCGAGATCGCCTGGTCAAGCGCGTTCTCGCTGTCGCGCATCATGGCGGAGACCTGCTCGAACGCGCGTTGCACCTGGATGAGCCGGGTGATCTCCTGGATGGGATTGACGTTGGAATCCTCGACGAAGCCCTGCGCGATGCCGATGTCGATGCGGTCGACGATAGGCTCGGGCTCGCCCTGCGGTATGATGCCCGAATTGCCGTAACGGGTGAAGTTCAGCCCGGGCTGGAACTCGTAGAGGCCGATGGCGCCCATGAGCTGGTCGTTCTGGCGCAGCGTTCCGTCCGCTCCGGCTTCGGGGGGGCCGCCCTGCGCGTCGAGCTGGATCGGGGCGCCGCCAGCGTCCAGCACCGGATAGCCCTCCAGCGTCACCAATTCGCCGGTGTCGAGCATGGTGAAGCGACCGTCGCGCGTCATCACCGGACCACTCGGCGTTTCGATCGCGAACCAGGCCTCGCCCTGGATCGCGAAGTCGAACGGATTGCCGGTCTCGCGCAACGGGCCGGTCTTCGTCGAGAGATAGGTGTCGCCGGTCGAGGCGAACGAGATCGCCTGCTGGCCGAAGCCCGACACCACGTCCTCGAATTTCACGCCGGTCGCGCGAAAGCCGACCGTGCTGGTGTTGGCGACATTGTCGGCAATCGTGTTCAGGCGCCGGTCGAGCGCCAGTTGCGAGGACAATCCAACGTAAAGACCTATCTGCAATGTTTCAGCCTCATCTCTTCATCTTGGCGATAGCCATCAGCGCATCCGTCGAGATGCCGAATTCGAGCGGTTGGGAAATCAGGATGCTCGCCGCCGAAATCTGGGGCGAGCTCGGGTTGTTGATCTCCCACATGGTGGTGAAGCGCGTCATGAGCTTTTCGAGCTTCTCCGGGTCCTGGAGGTCGGCGATGTCGAGACGCTCGTTGATGAGCGCGGCCTGCTTGTCGATGTCGGCGGAGGCCATCGAAGCCGGCAGGCCCAGCACGGTGCGCACGACCTCGGCGAGCGCCGTGTCGGCCAAAAGCTGATAGGCGGAGGTGATGGACCCGGCCTTGCGCTCGAAATAGAGCGCGAGGCGCACGCCTTCGTTCTGCGCGCCGGCATCCTCCTCCAGCGTCTGACGCATGTATTTGTCGACGACGGCCTGGTGCGATGGCACGTGGACGATGGCTGCTTCGCCGTGCTTGGCGAAATCGAATACGCCGGCAAATTCGGCAAAGCGCTTGTCGGCCTGCCGGTTGGCGAAGCTGTCCGGGTCCTCGATCCCGCCCTCGAGCACGCGCCGCATGAAGGTCTCGTCGTCGATGAAATCCTGCAGGCCGTGGGCGCGCATCGCGTAGTTGAAGAGCCGGTCGTCGGCCAGGAGATCGTCGACGGACTGCACGTTGACGATGTTCTTCCGATAATAGGCGGTGTCGGCCTCCATCGTCAGGAACGGGATGCCGTTCTGTCCCATCAGCCCCTTTTCGAGATATTTGTCCGCCGTGCCGTCGAGCGCGGGGCTGTACGTCGTCGCCCTGCTTCCGTAGGCGGCGAAATTGTAGCTGCGGACGAAATCAGCGTATCGCTTGTCGGTCAGCTTGTTGGCGAAGCTGCCGGGGTCCTCGATGCCGCCTTCCATCGCCTTGACCATGAAGGCCTTGGCGTAGGCCATGTCGCTGAGCCCGTGCGCCTTCATCGCGTAGTTGAAGAGCCGCGTGTCGTTGACGAACTCCTCGATCGAGGTGACCTTGCCGATATTGTCCAGATAATACCGCGTCTCGCGCTGCACGACCGGCTGGTTCTGGACCCGAGCAAGCGACTTCGAGATGTCACGCGTGATCAATTGGTAGTTGGTATAGGTGTTGATCATTCGTGCCCCCACGATACGAATCCGTCACGCAGGGGTAGCCGGGCTTGCTTGCGCGAAGCTGAACCGGCGAGGTGAGCGAAGGTCAAGCTTCGCGCAAGGCATGGTCCGTAATTAGCAACGAGGAAATTCGTGCAAGAGGGCGGACCTTGGGCATCATTATTGGACTGGTCGTTACCTTCGGCTGCGTGCTGGGCGGCTACATGGCCATGGGCGGCCATATCGAGGTGCTGTTGCAGCCCTGGGAAGTCGTCATCATCTGTGGTGCGTCGCTGGGAACGTTTCTCGTCGCAAATCCGCTCGCCACGGTGAAGGACACCGGCAAGGCGATGATGGAGGCCTTCCGCCATCAGGTTCCGACCGAACAGGACTATCTCGAAACGCTCGGCGTCTTGCACAGCCTGATGCGCGAACTGCGCACCAAGTCGCGCAACGAGGTCGAGGCGCATATCGACAATCCGCAGGAATCGCCTCTTTTCCAAGCCTTTCCCACGGTGCTGCGGAACGAGGATCTCACGCATTTCATCTGCGACTATTGCCGCATCATCATCATCGGCAATGCCAGGCCGTTCGAGATCGAAGCGCTGATGGACGAGGAAATCCATACGATCAAGACCGACAAGCTGAAGCCGTACCATGCGCTGAACACCGTTGCCGACGCCCTGCCGGCGCTCGGCATCGTCGCCGCCGTGCTCGGCGTGGTGAAGGCGATGGGCGCTCTCGACCAATCGCCCGAGATCCTGGGCGCGCTGGTCGCCGCCGCGCTGGTCGGCACCTTCCTCGGCATCTTCTTGTCCTATGCCGTGGTCAGCCCGATCGCCACCAAGATCAAGATCGTGCGCGAGAAGAAGAACCGCCTCTATACGATCGTCAAGCAGACGCTGCTGGCCTACATGAACGGTTCGCTGCCGCAGGTCGCGCTCGAATTCGGACGCAAGACCATCTCGGCCTACGACCGTCCCTCGATCGACGCGGTCGAGCAGAGCACGCTTCATGGCGCCGACATCACCAGGAAGGCGGCCTGACGCGATGCCTGTTTGCGAAAAGAAGGCCGCGTGACGATGACCGGACGTGCGGCGGCCGCGGATACCAACAGCTTCATCGTCGAACGGCTCGTCGGGGACACCGGCGAACCGGGGCACATCATAATGGCTGCGCGCTCGCTGGCGATGAGGGCGTTGCCCGCGATCCGGCAGAGCCTCAACGAGCAGCTTTCCTATCCGATCGAGATCGAGGTCGACACGGTCGAGCTTGCCCGGCTGGTCGACGCGCGCCGGACCGGCGTTACGAACGACGCGCTGGCGATCGCTTCCTCGGCGACCTCGCCGGACGCGCTGATGCTGATCGCCGATTCCCATGCGGTGGCGCTTCTCGTCAGCGCCCTGTTCGGCGGCGACCCCGACATGCCGGTGCTGCCGATCGAGCGCGACCTCACCAATATCGAGCTCGAGCTCGCGACGGTGGTCTTCGAGGCCACCGCGCAGGCGCTGAACGGCTCGGGCGATCGCGCGCTCAGCATCCGCTTTCCGATGCAGTCGGCGATCTCCGGCCAGGAACTGAAGAAGCTGGTGATACGCGACGGGCCCGCCGTGCGCATCGCCTTCTCCATGACGGCGCCTTCTGGCGAGGGGCGGTTCACGGTGATGATGCCGCAGCGCGTCCTGCTGCTGCACAGGAGCGAGGATGGCTCCGGCCAGGTCGACCACGCCCAGGAAGCGCGGTGGCGGACGAGGTTCAGCGAAGAGGTGATGCGCTCCAGCGTCAGGCTGGACGCCACGATACCGCTGTCGCGAATGACGCTCGACGAGCTGTCGCGGCTCGTGGTGGGACAGGTCATAGAATTCCCGGAGAGCGCGCAATCGCGTACGCGGCTGTCGGCCCGAAAGAAGAGCCTCTTCACCTGCGAGTTCGGCAAGCTCGGGCAGAACTTCACCGTTCGCATCACCGAGCCGTTCGACGAAGGACAGGAATTTATCGACGGGTTGCTGCCCCGGTGAACCGCTTCACCGCAGCCCGCCCGTAAGGAGAACGATCATGAATTCGACGCGACCCGAAACCCAGGACTCTCAGGAAGACGAGCTCAGCAAGGCTATCGAGGAGCTTCGCGGCGTGCTGCATGAGCCGGAAGCCGAGGCCATGGCCGCGCCCGAGACCGTCGACCAGACGATATTGCCGGAAGGCCGGATGCAGAACACCGGCGTCATCATGAGCATTCCGGTCGACGTGCAGATCGTGCTCGGAAGCGCGGAAATGCCGGTTTCGGAGCTGATGATGCTGCAGAAGGGCTCCACCGTTGCCCTCAACAGGCGGATAGGCGAGCCGGTCGACGTCGTCGTCAACGGGCGCAAGATCGCCTGCGGCGAGATCACCGTGCTGGACAACGATCCGTCCCGCTTCGGCATCAAGCTGACGCAGATCATCGATGCGACCAAACCCGGGTAAGCATGTATAATCCGTGTGAAAGCGAGTCGGGGAAGGGTCGCAATGAGCCTTGAGGGGAAGCTGACGCAGGCTCAGAAAGCTGCTGCCGTACTGGTCGCCATGGGGAAGCCGTCGGCGGGCCGGTTGTTGCGCTTCTTCAAGCATGAGGAACTCAAGGCGCTCATCGATGCGGCGCGCATGTTGCGCACCATTCCCCAAAGCGAGCTCGAAAACATCGTTGCCGAGTTCGAGGACGAGTTTACCGAGGGCGCGGGTCTGCTCGATTCGGGCGACCAGATGGACACGATCCTCAACGAGTCGCTGTCTCCGGAAGAGTTCAGCGCCCTGATGGGCTGGGGCAAGCCGTCGCTGGCGCAGGACGAATCCGTGCCGATCTGGCCGGAACTGGAGGAACTCGAGCCGGAACGTCTCGGGGCCATGCTCGAGAACGAGCACCCGCAGACGGTCGCCATGATCTTCTCCAATCTCCAGCCGCAGGCCGCCGCAAACGCGCTGCTGACCTTCCAGAAGCAGCAGCGTGGCGAAGTTCTCAAGCGTATGCTGTCGATGACGACGGTGCAGCCAGCGGTGCGCAAGCTGGTCGAGAACCAGATCCGGGCGGCCATGATCGCCGAGGCTTCCGGCAAGGACGTCTCCGCCGGGCAGGCGCGCGTCGCTAGCCTCCTCAACGAGCTCGAGAAGGAGAAGCTCGAGGAGCTCATGCAGGATCTCGAGGCGTCCGGCACGACCGGCCTCGAAGCGATCCGCGCCAGGCTCTTCTCGTTCGAGGATATCGTGCAGCTCAACCAGAAGTCGCGCGTCGCGCTGTTCGACGGGCTTTCGACCGAGCTGGTCACGCTTGCATTGCGCGATACCGACACGGAGCTCATGGAGGCGGCGCTTTCGGCGATCGGCACCCGCTCGCGCCGCATGATCGAATCGGAGCTCAGCATCATGGTCGACGGAGTGCTGAAGGACGACGTGCTCAGGGCGCGCAAGCAGATCGCGCAGGCGGCCATCGAGCTTGCAGCGAAGGGCCTCGTCGAGTTGCCCAACGTGCAGTCGGCGGCTTGAAGGCCTGAGCCCTGATGTCGGAAAAGCCCGACAAGGAAAGCAAAACCGAAGAAGCCACGGAAAAGAAGATCCGTGACAGCATCGAGAAGGGACAGCTCCCCTTCGCCAAGGAGGTGCCTGTCATGGCTTCCTTCCTGGCGATCCTCGTCTTCATGGTGTTCTTCGCGGAGAGCGGGGCCGTCCGTCTGGGCAACTTCCTCTCGATATTCCTTGAACGGCCGGAAGCCTGGCCGCTGGCGACCGAGCATGACGCGATGCTGCTCTATCAGCTCGTCTTCTGGGAGATCGCCAAGCTGCTCGCGGCGCTGATGGCGCTGCTGATCTTCGCGGGCGTCGCCGCGTCCGTCTTCCAGAACATCCCCCGCCTGGTGCTCGACAGAGTGCAGCCGAAACTGTCCAGGCTTTCCCTGAAGGAGGGCTGGAACCGTCTGTTCGGTGCCAAGGGCATGGCCGAATTCCTGAAGTCGCTGGCCAAGCTATGTTTCGCCGGCCTCATCCTTGCGCTCGCGATGCGCGGGGCGAAGGATCACCTGCTTTCCGGCATGATCACCCAGCCGGAAGCATTCACCAGCGTGATCCGGAGCATCGCGATCGACGTCGTGCTCGCCGTCACGCTGCTGATGGTGGTGATCGCGGTCGCCGATCTCCTCTGGTCGCGCTTCCATTGGCGCCAGGACCTGCGCATGACGCGGCAGGAGGTCAAGGACGAGATCAAGCAGTCGGACGGCGATCCGATCATGAAGGCGCGCATGCGCTCGATCGCCAGGGACCGGGCGAGGCATCGCATGATGGCGGACGTGCCGCGCGCGACGCTCGTCATCGCCAACCCGACCCATTTCTCGATCGCGCTGCGCTACGCGCGGGAGGAAACGGCGGCCCCGGTGGTCATCGCCAAAGGCCAGGACCTCGTCGCCCTGAAGATCAGGGAAATCGCCGAGCAGCATGGAATACCGATTTTCGAGGACGTGGCGCTCGCCCGCTCCATGTACAATCAAGTTTCGGTGGATAGTATGATCCCACCTCAATTCTACCAGGCAGTCGCCGAGCTTGTTAGGATCGTGTACGCAGACAAGACACCTTCGGCTGGCAAGGTCTTGACATGAACCGTCAACCACATTCCTCGACACGCGAGAAGATCGTAGCCGATGCCATCCGGGAGGTCGTCAGCGAACTCCGCATGGTCGACGTTGCCGACTACATCGCCTTCATACGACTGGAGCGGTTCGCCAATATCGCCGACATCGTCGATTCCGCGACCGAACTCTATTTCATGCCCGGCGCGCTGAAGCTGGGCCACGGCGGCGAGGCGCATGCGACATGGTCGAGCTTGCCGCGCATCCTGCTCGATCTCGAACTGAGGCCGCGCGGCGTGACCGTCTATTTCACCCTGACGATGACGGCGCGCCATGCCAGCGTCGAGGTGAACTACGTGGCCTTCGACGACCCCTCCGACGACCCTTTCGAGAACGACGATTTCCTCAAGGCGGCGATCCGCGACGTGCGGATCATGAAGACCGAGCCCGCGGATATGGCCAAATAGCTAATCGATCAGGCCGCTTCTCAGCGCCTTCGCCACGGCGTGGATGCGGTTCACCGCATTGAGCTTCTGCGTGGTATTGGTGAGATACTGGTTGGCCGTGTGGACCGATAGGCCGAGCGTGCTCGCGATGGCGTCGCTGGTGAGCCCGTTGGCGGTCAGCTTCAGGCATTCCAACTCGCGCTTCGAAATCACCGGAAAGCGGGAAAGCTCCGTCATGCGCAGTTTGACCACCTCGGCGAAGACGGCGAGGCAGCGGAGGTGGACGTCGCAGAGGATTCGGTCGTCCAGCTCGATGTTCGGGCCGGAGCAGGCGAAGAGCCCGCATCTGCCGGTTTCCTCGAAGAGGGGCAGGGCAAGCCCGGGCGCGTCGAAATCCGCGCTGGCGGTCTCCCGTGCCCAGCGCAGCCCTTGCAGCGAGGAGTTGTTCGCGGAACCGCTCCACCAGATCGGAATGGAGGATGCCGTCGCCGCGCGGGCAAAGCCCTCGGCGGCTCTCGTGGACAATTTCCTGGACAGGTCCGCTATTCCGGGGAAGCCGGCGTCGAAAACCGGAACGAGCCGCGTGCCGTCGGCATTCGAAGCCAGGAGGAGCAGGCTGAACTCCTCGGCGCCGATTTCGCCGGCGATGCGCCGGCATCGACGAACCCAATCCGGCATTCCGGTCGACGTGTCCGCCTCGGCTTGCGCGAAGCAACCGGCGGCGGCGGGTTTGGGCTCGTCATACATGTTCAGATGATCCCGTTCCGGATCGCGGTGGCGATCGCCATGGCGCGATTGCTGGCGCCTATCTTCTGGATCGCATTGGCGACGTAGCTGTTGACCGTGTTGGACGAGACGCCGAGGATGACCGCGACTTCGTCCGTGGTCTTTCCTTCCGAAGCCCAGCGAAGGCATTCGCGCTCGCGGTCCGAAAGCCGGTCGGCCGTGGCGGCGTTCGCGGTCGCCGCGAGATGGCGGCTGATGGCATAGGAGCAGACCATCTGCGCGCGCCAAACCGCCGCCACGTTCATCTTGCCGGGCGTGCCGGAGGTCAGAAGCGCGTAGACGCGCCGCTTGCCCGTCTGAAGCTTCAGGCAGTAGAGTTCGCCATGTCCGTGCTCGCGCAGCGATGCCGACTGCCGAGCGCAGATCAGGTTCATCATGGCGACGTCGAGGGGCAGGGGCGACCGCCCAGCATCGGTGGCCAGGGCGCTGTCCAGGATCTTCTCGATTGCCTCGCAGCCGAGCGCCTCGATGGCGTCGAACACCCAATTCGAGGTTATGATCTTCGGGTATTGCCGGCCGCGCTCGCGTGCCAATTCGACGATCATGTAGTGGTCGGCATCGGTGTCGCGACAGATCTCGCGCATGAGCCGGAAAAGCTCGCCTTGGCTCGCCGGATCGGAGGCGAACCGTGTCGAAGCCGGCTGGGTATCGAAACTCGCCATTGCCATTGCCGAAGCAAACCTCTCCCAACGCCATGTCCGCACGGGCGGGCGGCTCGGATCCGGATGCAAACCGACCCGCAGCCGTACCGATTGGAACGGTCTGAAAACGATGGAAACCCAACGCAACATGGAGCGGACGAAATCCGCGGAGCAGGCGTTTAGGAGAAGATACGTTCACCCCCTGCAAACGAGCCGGATCGATGTCGATCCGACGCTTGCAGCCCCTTTGAAACCCGCCTGATGCAAAGTGTTAGGTAATCGCTTGATTCGCGTCAAGTTATTGTAAAGTTCGATATTTTCCGTGATCTCCGGCTGTTGCACGTTTGCATCGAACCCGCTGGATGCCTTGGCGCGGCTGAATTTCGTCATGTTCGCGACGGTTCCCGATTTGGGGCAGGCTGCTGTTTCAAACCGGGCCATGGCCGGCCGTTTCGGCGCTGAATCCACAGAAAAAACCTCTGGCACGCTTCATGCACAGCTCTCGCCGACGGGGTGTCGCCGCAAGGCAGAGAGTCAGCGAGGTAGCAATGAGTGGGTTCAATACTTCATCGGGCCGCAGAATATTGGTGACGGGAGCCGCGGGCTTCCTCGGCTCGCACCTGTGCGACAGGCTGCTGGCTTCCGACGAGACGACGGAAGTGCTCGCGGTCGACAGCCTGTTCTCGGGCGCCAGGTCCAATCTGGAGCATCTGCGTAGCCATTCCAGGTTCGACTTCATGCGGCACGACGTGACGATGCCGCTCTTCGTCGAGGTGGACGAGATCTACAACCTGGCCTGCCCGGCGAGTCCGGTGCACTACCAGTTCGATCCGATCCACACGATGAAGACGTCGATCAACGGCGCCATCAACATGCTCGGGCTGGCCAAGCGCACGCGCGCCAAGATCCTGCAGTCCTCGACCAGCGAGGTTTATGGCGATCCTACGATCTCGCCGCAGCACGAGGGCTATCTCGGCAATGTCAACACGATGGGACCGCGCGCCTGCTACGACGAAGGCAAGCGCTCGGCGGAAACGCTCTTTCACAATTACCGCCAGCTTCATGGCGTCGACACGCGCATCGTCCGCATCTTCAACACCTACGGGCCGCGCATGCAGCCGGAGGACGGCCGCGTCGTCTCCAACTTCATCATGCAGGCGCTGACCGATCAGCCGATCACCGTCTATGGCGACGGCACGCATACGCGCAGCTTCTGCTATGTCGACGACCTGATCGACGCGATCGTGCGGGTGATGGACCAGCCAACGTCCGACGGTTCGCCGATCAACACCGGCAATCCGCACGAGATCACCATCAACGAGCTGGCGAGCACGATCATCGATCTCACCGGCTCGAAATCGAAGATCGTCTATCACCCGCTGCCGCAGGACGACCCGCTGCAGCGCCGGCCGGACATCACCAAGGCCAAGGCTACGCTGGGCTGGGAGCCGCGCATCTCGCTGCGCGAGGGGCTGACGCGGACGATCGCCTATTTCGAGAAGCTGCTCGTGCAGGCGAACAGCAGGCAGGCGGCCGAATAGGCCGCTCGCCCCGGATCGATCTTCTTCGAAAGGAAACACAGTGCTCGACGTCGTCATCGTTACAGGTTCCGCCGGATTGATCGGCTCGGAAGCGACACGGTTCTTCTCGGCCCGCGGATATCATGTCGTCGGCATCGACAACGATATGCGGGCGCAGCTCTTCGGCGCCGAGGCGTCGACGGCGTGGAACCGGCGGCAGCTCCAGGAGCAGATCCCCACCTATCGCCACGTCAGTGCCGACATTCGCGACAAGGCGGCGCTGGAGGAGGTCTTCCGACAGTTCGCCCCGCGTATCGCGCTGATCATCCATACGGCGGCGCAGCCGTCGCATGACTGGGCGGCGCGCGATCCGCTGGCGGACTTCACCATCAATGCCAACGGCACGCTCAACCTGCTGGAGCTTTGCCGGAGCTATTGCGCGGAGGCGCCGTTCATCTTCACCTCCACCAACAAGGTCTATGGCGACCGGCCCAACTTCCTGCCGCTGGTGGAAGAGGAAAGGCGCTGGGAGCTCGGCCGCGAGCATCCGTTCGCCGAACACGGCATCGACGAGACCATGTCGATCGACCAGTCGATGCACAGCCTGTTCGGTGCCTCGAAGGTCTCCGCCGATATCCTGGTACAGGAATACGGTCGTTATTTCGGCATGAAGACGGCGTGCTTCCGCGGCGGCTGCCTCACGGGGCCGGCCCACAGCGGCACCCAGCTGCACGGCTTCCTCGCCTATCTGATGAAATGCGCTGCGACCTGCACACCCTACACCGTCTTCGGCTACGAGGGAAAGCAGGTTCGCGACAACATCCATAGCGAGGATCTCGTCAACGCCTTCTGGTCGTTCTTCCAGAACCCGCGCTCCGCCGAGGTCTACAATATCGGCGGCGGGCGCGACTGCAACTGCTCGATGCTGGAAGCGATCGAGCTTTGCGAGGCGATCACCGGGCAGCGGATGAACTGGCAGTACAGCGAGACCAATCGCGCCGGCGATCATATCTGGTGGATATCGGATACCCGCCGCTTCCGCTCGCACTATCCCGAATGGTCTATCAGGCACGATGTCGGCCAGATTCTCGAAGAAATCCACGCGGCCAATCGCCTGCGCTGGCGGGAGGCGGTCTGATCCCATGCGCAACGACGGCAAATTCAACGTTCTCGGCATCGGCGTAAGCTGCGTCGATTATGCCGGCGCGACCGCGGCGATCATCGCCGCCGCCAAGGCGAAGCGCCCGCTGAAGGTGACGGCGCTTGCCGTGCACGGTATCATGACCGGCGTCATGGATCCGTTGCATCGCTGGCGGCTCAACCGCTTCGACCTCGTCACGCCTGACGGCCAGCCGGTGCGCTGGGCGATGAACCTTCTCCACCGCCGCGGCCTGCGCCAGCGCGTCTACGGCCCGGACCTGACCATCGAGGTATGCAGGCAGGCAGCGCGTGAAGACCTGCCGGTCTTCCTGTACGGCAGCCGGCCCGAGGTGCTCGATGAGCTGGCGGCCAATCTGGCGATCAGAATTCCCGGCCTGACGATCTGCGGCAGGCGGCCGTCGCTGTTCCGCAAGAGCACGCCGGAGGAGAAACTGCAGATCGTGCAGGAAATCCGCGACAGCGGCGCCGCGATCGTTCTCGTCGGCCTCGGCTGCCCGCGCCAGGAGGTGTGGGTGCACGAATATGCCGACATTCTGCAGCGCCCGGCGCTCGCGGTGGGTGCGGCGTTCGATTTCCATGCCGGCCTGCTCAGCCAGGCGCCCCGGTTCCTGCAGGATCGCGGGCTCGAATGGCTCTACCGGCTCATGCGCGAGCCTCGCCGTCTGTGGCGGCGCTATCTTTATCTCAATCCCTATTTCCTCGCGCTGCTTGCGATGCAGCTCGCAGGGCTCCGCCGTTTCGCGGATTCCGGCTCGCAGCCGGGCGACGAAGTCGGTTTTGCTTGAAGACTGGGCGACGAGCCGGCAAAATCCGGCCAATCAGGAAGTGGATAGTCTGGTGGAACGCGTATATCCCGATCACAACCTGCACAGGCTGCCGCAAGCCGGGCAGCCGAGCGCATCCGACCCGCACCCGTTCATGACGCTGCGCGACATTGTGACGATGATGCGCAAGGGCTGGCTGATGATCGCCGGCACGGCGCTTTTGTGCCTGATGCTGGCGCTCGCCTACGGCGTGACGCGCGACCGCTATTACGATGCCAGCGCCGAGATCTATGTCGATCCGCGCGGGCTTCAGGTGGTGGAGCGCGACGTGACGCGGGCGGCCGAGACGTCGGACGCCGGTATCGCCTTCGTCGAAAGCCAGATGCGCGTAATGACCTCGGACAGCGTGCTGGCCAAGGTCGTGCAATCGGAACGGCTCTATCTCGACCGCGAATTCGTCGGTTCGGAAGGTGGTCTGCTTTCCTCCCTGGCAAGCCTGGTGTTCGGTCAGGGCAACGCGATCGCTCCCGAGGCGAGGGCGCTCGGCGAACTGCGTTCCGCCGTCACAACGACCCGCAACAAGCTCGGCTATGTCGTGAACCTGCATGTGCGGACGAAGGACGCCGACAAATCGGCGCAGCTCGCCAATGTGATCGCGGAGACCTATCTCGCCAACGAGATCGACAACCGCTCCGGTCTGGCGCGCCGGGCTTCCGGCGAGCTCAACCAGCGCCTCGACGAGTTGCGCGCCGAGGTGACGGAAGCCGAGAACGCGGTGGAAACCTACAAGCTCGACAACAATATTCTCGGCATCAATGGCGGCCTCGCCAACGAGCAGGAGCTCGCCCAGTTCAACATTCTGCTCGCCCAGGCGAACCGCGAGCTGGCAAATGCGCAGTCGCGCCGCGATCAGAGCCGCCGCGCCGCGCAGACGGGCGACGTGCAGTCGCTCCCGGAGGCTGTCGCCTCCAACAACATCGCGCTCCTCAGGTCGCAATATCAGCAGGCGCTCGACCAGCAGGCGATCCTGTCGGAGAAGATGCTGTCGCGGCATCCGCAGATGCGGGCACTCGCCGCGCAGGTGGAAAGCGCGCGCGCCGCCATCACGGCGGAGATCGGTAGGATCTTGCAGGCGGCGGAGGCGGACTATGAGCGTGCCCTGTCGAACAGGCAGCAGCTCGAGGCGCAATATGAAGCGCTGCGCGGCCAAAGCTTCCGCACCAATGACGCGATGGTGCGCCTGCGCGAGCTGGAGCGCGAAGCCGAGGCCAAGCGCAACGTCTACCAGGCCTATATGGTCCGCGCGAAGGAACTGGGCGAGCAGGAAGAACTCGACACCAACCTCGCCCGCATCATCTCCTTCGCCATGCCGCCGGAGCGCGCGGTCGGTGCCGGTACGAGCCTGGTCCTCGCCTTCGGCCTTCTGGTCGGCCTGCTCGGCGGTTCGGCGCTGGCGCTGCTGATGGGCGTGCTGACGGGAAGCGCGCCGGCGAGGAAGCCGCAGGATAAAGCTCCTCGGCGGCCTCAGCCTGCCTTCCGCGCGGCCTGATCGCCGTCATCTCCGATACCTTGCAAGCCTCGCGAACCCGGTTCGCGAGGCTTGTTCGCGACGAAGGCGAAGTAGAAGACGATGATCGTCGCGATGTAGTTGTGGTGGAAGATGGCGAGTTCCATCGACGATCCGATCACGAAGACGGAGAGGATCGTGAGCGACAGGATGCGCACGCCTGCCTCCACCGCCTTGTCGAAGGCGATCAGCCCGGCGAACACGCATACCGCGCACATGATCGCGAGGCCGACGAAGCCGAGGGAGACCGTCGTGTCGATCGCCGAATTGTGGAAGGTGTCGGTGAGGAAATAGAGGAAATGCTCCCAGAAGTTCCATACCGGCGAGAAGGGGTTGGTGTCGAAGAAGCCGTAATAGCCGTGACCGAGCACCGGCCGGTCCGCGATCGCCTCGAAGGCGAGTGCCCATAGCTCGGTGCGCCCCGTGAAGGTGGCGTCGCGGCCGATCACGCCGAGCAGATTGCCGATGTCGATGAACGGCACCGTAACGACGATCGTCAGAAGCGCGAGGTAGACCGCGAAGAACAGGCCGAAGGGCTGCGGGCGGATGAGGCGGATGAAGGTCGACAACCCTATAAGGAAGACCGCGGCGAGCAGCGCGGTCGCCGAGCTCGACAGCGCGATCGAGCACAGGGCGAGCACGCCGACGATCAGCCGCCACGACCAGCCGACGTCGATCAGCCGGCCGTGCCAGGCCAGCAACAGAGCGGCGACGAAGACGTAACTGCCGAGATTCTTGCTCGACATCACGCCGGTATATTCATAGTCGCCCAGCCAGCCGCCGCCATAGCGTTCCTGGGCGACGAGTTCAGGCGCGATGAAGAGCAGAACGAAGGATGAAACGGTGATGATCGCGGCGACGAAGAAGAACAGGCGCAGGAATTGCTTCGGCGTCAGATACTGCGCGAGCAGATAGGCCGCGATCACCTGGTTGCTCAGGACCGTCGCGTAGAACAGCGTCGAGCTCGAGCCGATCGACCAGAAGGCGGAGCCGACGACGAACAGGCAGAAGGTGATCGCGAGGCCCAGCCGGACCGTGACGGCGCCGCTCACCACCCGCATGACCATGAGCAGCGCGAAGATGCCGCCCTGCGCGCCGTAGAGCGCGAGATAGGCGAGGTTGCCGCGTCCGGAGGCGCGTTCCGCCATACCGCCCACCACCGTGTCGGCGAAGAGGAACTGGAACGAATGGGTGGTGAGAAAGAAGACGATGACGCCTGCGACGACCGCGAGCGCGGGCTCGATCGGCGTGTCGAGCCAACTCCTGCGGATGAAGGGAGGCTCTGTCGTGCTGTTGAGCAAACTCATCTTGGTGCCCCGCCATCGAGCGGCCGCTCGCGCGTGCCGCGGGCGCGAGAATCGCGACCCCATGCCGCCCTGGCAAGAAACTTGCTGGGGAAGGTTAAAGGACGCTTAACGACCCGGAATGAGACGATGCCGCATATCGAATGGAAGACCGACAAGCATGTCCCGATAGGGAACCGGAAGGTGCCGCTGACCGCCGATGTGGAGAGGATGGAGGGCGGCGAGATCGGGATCACGCGAGACACGCCGTCGAGGCTGCTCCTGAAGAAGCTGGCGTGGCCCCTGCACAAGCTGCACCACGACCTTTTCGTTGACGGTTTCATCGAATGGAAGATCGGGCGTCTCATCGCCAAACATCGAAAAGCGGGCGGTACCGTGCTCGACGTCGCCAGCGGCGATTTCAGCCTGATGCGATATGTCGGAGCCGGGAATTACAACGCGCTCGACATCCGCTTCTCCGAATTCCACCTGCGCCGGATGTTCGGCCGGTATCCGGATTTCAATCCGGTGTTGGCCTCGGCCACGGCCATTCCGGCGGGTGACGCGGTTGCGGATGTCGTCCTTTCCACCGAGGCGCTGTCCTATATTCCCGAGATCGAGACGGCGCTTTCCGAAATCCGTCGTGTGTTGAAAAAGGGCGGCACCTTCATCTGCAGCATCTCCAACGAACATTGCTACATGCACGAGCGCAAGGGCCCCAATCCGGCGACCGTGCACCGGTGGAACTTCTCGGAATTTTCATCGCTGGTGGAGGCGCAAGGCTTCCGCTTCGTGGAAGGCTCGAAGGCAGGCTGGTGGTTGCCGCTGCCCAGATGGCTGACCAACACCTCCTATTGCCTGCCGGTCAGCCCGACGGACGAGTACAAGGCGACGAATTTCTTCTACGTGTTCGAGGCCGCCTAGCCGCTTGTGTCGGATACCGGCAGGCCTCGCCTCAGCGGCGGACCGCCACTATGCTCTTCGTCATGCCGAGGAACTTCTCCTCGATGATCTCGGCGTCGGGGAAGAGCTCGCGCATCTCGTCCTTGGTCAGCAGGCGGATTTCGGCGACCGAAGCGTCGATCTCCTCGCGTGAGGGGCGAATGGTCAGGCCCCAGAGGCTGAGCCAGGGCAGGAGCTTCTTGAATATCGTCGTCGGCAGGAACTGGATGCCGAGGCACATATAGTGCGGCTCTATCGGAAAATAGCGGTTGGGCGTCTGCACGAAGTAGCGCGGCGCGACCCGGCGGATCTCCGCCGCGAACCGCCTTTGCCGCTCCCAGTCGCCGACATGCTCGATGACGGAATTGGAAAACGCGATGTCGAAGGATTTGTCGCCGTGGCCGAGATCGCAGGCGTCTCCGATCTCGTAGACGAAGCGCGAATGGCGATAGGCCTCGCCCCAGAGATTGACCATCGTCACCGACGGTTCGGCGGCGATCATCTTCCATGTGTCCTCGGCACCGCCGAGATCGATGATGCGTTCGCGATCCGAGACCTGCATCAGCCGCTGGAACAGCGCCATGCGCTGCCCGCGGAAGCGCGGCGCCACATATTTCCCGTAGAGCCGGTGCCACAGCTTGATGCTCGCGCGTTCCTCGACTTCTACTGGCGCGCTGAGCCCGCCGCGATCCACGATGTCGCTCGTCATGTTGCTTTGATCCACCCCTGTCGCGGCCGCGCGAAAAGCGATGGCTGCGGCGGCCGGCTCTCTTGTGATCGAACAGGTTCGGCGGTGTCAAACGACGTTTGCGAACATGGCTAACCGGAAGAATTCGAGAAAAATTCGAATAATTTTCGGAATTCTGAATGGGTGGTCGCAGCCACGAACGCCACCTCCGATGCCGTTCCCAGAAACTGTTGGCACGATCCGTGCTTGGAATGCCCCGTACGCCGGCAATCGCCATTTTGGCACAACAGGGTAGTTCCGATCTTGAGCACCGTCATCAATACCAGGGACCGTCAGGACTTCCTCAAGCGCGCGCAGCGGATGGAGAACCGTCCGAGGAGAAGCTGGCGCCCGCATTTGAGCAGCACGGAGATGGTGATCGACATCTACGTCCTGCTGGAAGTTCTCGCCATACATCTGTGCGGGGTTGCGGTCGCCGTCTACTATGTGCACGGACAGCTCGGCGTGAAGGATTTCTGTGCCGAATATCTGATGGTCATGGTCGCGCTGCCGGTGCTCTACGTGGCCATCGCCAAGAGTCGGCGACTCTACGAATTCCGCGCGCTCTGCTCCTTTTCTTCCTTCATCGGCCGGGCCATCGCCTGCCTGCTGCTGGCCTTCGGGCTGCTCATCGTGGCCGGCTTCATGCTCGGCGTGGCGAGCGATTTCTCGCGGGTGTGGTATGCGCTGTGGGTCGTCACCGCGCTTCCGGCCGTGATGACGCTGCGCGCGCTCGCATCCGGCGCGTTCGTCAAAGGTGCGCGCAGCGGGCTCATCCGCCGCAACGCCGCAATCTACGGATCGCGCGAGGCGGTCGGTCGCCTTCAGGAAACGATCGGAAAGGCGAGCCCGGAGATCCGGGTCGTGCAGAGCTTCGTCGCCGCAGCGCGCGGACGCGGCCGGCCTTCCGCATCGGCGGCGATCTCCGCCCTCGTCGACTTCGGCCAGAAGCACGATCTCGACCTGATCATCGTCGCACCCGATGCGGACTCCTATGCCGAGTTGCCCGAAATCCTCTCCACCTTGAGCGTTCTTCCAGCCGAAGTGCATGTCTCGCTCGATTTCGGCGAGCGTAACCTTCCAATACGCGGTGTCTCGACCCTGGACAGGATGCAGCTTCTCGACGTGCAGCGGCGTCCCATATCGGGATGGGGGCGCCTCTTGAAGACGCTGGAGGATTACTCGGTCGGGACGATCGCGCTCGCTGCCCTGTTGCCGGCCTTCCTCGTCATCGCCATCGCGATCAAGCTCGAAAGCAAGGGGCCGGTCTTCTTCAAGCAGCGACGGCACGGTTTCAACCACAAGATCATCACCGTGTGGAAGTTCCGCACCATGCGGGTGATGGAGGACGGCGACGATTTCGTGCAGGCGGTTCATGGCGACGCCAGGGTGACACGCGTCGGCCGATTCCTGCGCGCCACCAGCCTCGACGAGCTGCCGCAGCTCATCAACGTCATGCTCGGCGACATGTCGATCGTCGGCCCGCGCCCGCATCCGCTGGCGCTCAACAACCAGTATATCGACCTGCTCGAGAGCTACGGCAATCGGCACAAGGTCAAGCCCGGCATCACCGGCTGGGCGCAGATCAACGGCTTCCGGGGGCCGACCGGCGATCCTTATCTGATGCAGAAGCGCGTCGAATACGACCTCGAATATATCGAGAAATGGTCGGTCTGGATGGATCTGAAGATCATCGCCGCCACGCCCTTCCGAGGTCTCGTTCATGAAAATGCAGTCTGACGCAAGGGGGTTTGAGATGGCGTTTCGCAGGGTCGGAAACCCGAGGCGGTCCGTTGCCGCGCAGGGACACGAACCGGCGCAGGCAGCGGGAACGCGCGCCAAGGACGTGCTGTTCCTCGCGCAGCTTCCTCCTCCGTTGCACGGCCAGAGCGCGATCAGCGCGGCCGTCCACGAGACACTCCAGGCTTCCGGCTGCGGTCTCACCCATGTCTGGGGCGGCGGCGCGGCGAAGAGCAGCGACGTCGGCAAACGCCGGTTCGGAAAATATCTCGGTTTCGCCGGCACGCTCGCGAAGCTCGCGGGCATGATCGCGGCCGGACGTCGCTACGACCTGGCCTATGTCGCCATGGCGCCGTGGGCGCACACCGCCATGCGGGACGCGATCCTGGCCGGTTTCGCCGGGCGTCTCGCACCCCGCGTGCTCGTCCATGTCCATGGCGAGGGCATCGGGCGCATCGCGGAAGGCACCGGCTGGAAACATGCCCTGATGCGCAAAATGCTGGCCGGAACCGAGCTCGTCGCAGTCACCGAGGGCAGCGCCGCCGAAGGTCGCGCCTCCGGCCTGTTCTCGCATGTCGAACCGCTTGCGAATTTCGCGCCCGACCCCGGGTCGGTCCGCCGCAGGAAGAGCGACGCGGCCGTCATCGGCACGCTCTGCAACCTCGACCCGCGCAAGGGCGTGTTCGAATTCGTCGAGGCGATCTGCGACATGAGGGATGCCGGCCTGCCCGTGAAGGGTCGCATCATGGGCGGCTCGACGGCGGAGCTGACGGTCGAGGATTTGAAGCGCCATGTCAGCGAAAGCGGCCTCGACGATCTCATCGAGGTCACCGGACCGGTCGGCGGCGGGGAAAAATCCCGCCAGCTCGCCGCGACGGGCATCTTTCTCTATCTTTCACGGCATGATCTCGCGCCGTTGGTGCTCATCGAGGCGATGGCCCATGGCTGCGTGCCGCTCGTCCTCGATGTCGGAGGCATTGCGGAAATGATGGGCGCCGAGCTTTCGGGAAACGTGTTCGACGCGGGCATGAATCACGAGGAGCTGGCCGGGCTGCTCGTCGACAAGGTTCGCTCCTACATCGAAGCGCCGGAAAAGTTCGCGCGCGACAGCGAGGCGGCGCGCCGGCGCTACGAGACGAATTTCAGCGAAAGCAACTTCAGGGAAAGCCTGAAGAAGATGGTCGGGGTTTGAGCGCTCGCCTTCGACGGGCGGCCAACTTGAAAGGGTGGACGAGACATTGAAGACCGTGGCATTGCACATGATCCGGAAATTCCATCTCGAATTCTTCCAGAAGCATCTGCCGGACGATCTGGCCATCTACTTCCATGAACTGGAAGATTGGAACATGCCTCGCTTCGAGGAAGCGATCGCCCATCTGGTGAGGGAGGGCTATCGCACGGCGAGCCCACGGGCGTTCGCCGCCGGCGGGCGCGGCAAGCGCCTCTTCATCTCGTTCGACGACAACTACCAGAGCTGGCACAGAGCGTTGCCCGTTCTCGAACGGCACGGCGTTACCTGCACCTTCTATGTCAATTCCGGCGTCTTCCGGGATATGGCTTCACCGTCGGCGATCCATGACTACAGGGATCGCATCGCCTATCGCGGCAGCGACAGGACGCTGAGCCGCGCCGAGTTGCGCGAGATCAGCGCCGCCGGACACACGATCGGCTGCCATACTCACACGCATCCCATGCTCTCCAGGCTCGACCGGCGGCATTGGGACGCCGAGATCCTGCATTCCAAAACCTATCTGGAGGGTCTTATCGGCAAGCAGGTGCGCGACTTCTCCTTTCCGTATGGGATGCGGCGGCATTTCAGCCCGGCGCTGCGCGACTATTGCGAGGCGGTCGGCTTCAAGACCATCGCGAGCGGCATATCGGGCCTGCAGCATGCGCCGTCGCGCGATCCGCTGTCGCTCCACCGCACGGAGTGGAAGCTGGCGCTGCCGCTTGAGGAGAACCTCGCGCATATGCGAATACACGCGCCTTTCTATGGCAACATGATGGGGCGTAGCGTCATCGGCAGCGGCCAATGGCTGGCCGTTCCAATGGTCTGGTAGCAAACGCCGTCAGGTGGAAACGGCCATGTTCGCGCTTCGGTGGCGCGCCGCCGTCAGCATCAGCATGGCCGCCGACAGCGCATGGCAGGTGACGATGACGGCCGCGGCTCCCTTGGCCCCCGATATCATCACCGACGGCACGATGGCGGCGGCGGCGACGAGGCTGCTGGTGGCAAAAACACGGAAGATCGCGCGGGTGTTCTCGATGGCGCGCAGATAGACCATCGACAGATCGCGCAGCACGAGGATAGGCGGCGTCAGCGCCAGGATGCGCACGGTCGGCGCGTAGCGCGCGAAATCCTTGCCGAGCAGAAAGGTCGTCAGGCTCTCGGCGAACAGGATGACGGCGACGCATCCGATGGCGATGACCGGAGCGATGAGGAGCCCCAGTCGCGAAAGGTAGGCGAAGGACGCCTGCGGTCCGCCGGCGCGCAGGCGGTCGGCCGCGACGCGCGGCACGATGTTCTCCAGGCTCATGATGAGGATCAGGAACGGCCCGAGAATGATCTGCGCGCCGCGCACGCCGGCCGCCTCGGTGTCGCCGGCAAACAGGCCGGCGACCACCGTCGCCAGTTGCTCCTGCAGCATGGTGACGAGCACCATCAGCACCATCCAGCGTCCGACCTTCCAGTGGCGTTGCGCGATGGGACGGGCCATGCGCGTGTTGGTCCTGTTGCGGCGAAGCGAGCGCGCGGCAAGCGGCGCCATCACGACGATCGGCGGAATGCCGACCGCCAGCAGCAATGTCGCCAGGCTGAGTCCGTTGCTCGCCCATATCGCGACGCAGATCAGGGCGAAGAGCGTGTGCCGGACGACCTGCAGCACGAATGCCGCGCGCGCGCGGCGTCTCGCGAACAGGATGCGCGTCATGCCGTCATGCAGGACCTGGCCGATCGCGGCGACGCCGGCGGCCATGATCAGGGGGATGGAAACCCCGCCGTCGCGGCCGGCGAAGAGACAGACCGTGAGCACGGCGACGACGAGTCCCGCGAAGAGCGACGATGCGAGCAGGCCCCGGCGCAAGGTGAGGAAATAGGCGTTCGAACGTTTCTCGCGCAGTCCCGCCAGCACGAACATCGGTCCGGAAACGAGATGATAGTGCACCGAGCCGATCACGGTGATGAAGGCCATGATCATCGCGAAGCGGCCGAAATCCTCGATGCCGAGCAGCCGCGCCGCGATCACCGAGACGACGAAGCTCATGCCGCTGATCGTCGCCTGGTTGGCGACCGACCAGATGCCTTCGCCGTTCCATGCCCTGGCGAGCCCGCCCGTCAATCGGCCGGGAAAAGGCATGCGGGTTTCGTCCGCGAGATTCGCCACGTCAGGACCGTACCTTGGGACGGCCGCGCGCGATCGCCATCGCCTTCAGATAGTTCCGCGCCGCCTGCTGCAGCGAGAAGGCGCCGCGCGAGGCGACGCCGCCGGATTGCGCCCGAAGCCACGGGGAAGGGTCGTCCAGATAGCGTTCGACCTCGTCAGCCCAGCGATCCTCCTCCAATTCGACCACGCTTCCGCATCCATAGGGAACGACCAGCTCATGAGCCGCCTGGGCGTGGGGCGAGACGATCGTCGGCGTGCCGCATTGCGCCGCCTCGTTCGCCACCAGCCCCCACGGATCGCCGCGCGAGGGAAAAAGGAAGAGCCGGGCGGAAAGATAGGCTTCGGCGAGCTGGTCCTGCTGGAGATAGCCGTCGAAGCGCGCATCGATGCCGCTCGTCGCGAATTCCCGTTCGAGCCGCGCGCGCAGCGGGCCGTCGCCGACGATCCGAACGGAAAGCCGCCGCCCGCGCTGGTGCAGCCGCTTGACGGTTTCGAGGAAAAAGAGCGCGCCCTTGCGTTCCTCGTCTATGTGGCCGCAGAAGAGAAGATCGTAGGGACGTTCCTCGAAGGAAGGGGCGTCGCCGTGATAGTCCCAGCCCGGAACGACAGGGCACACCACTGTTCGCTCGCGGCCGAGGCCGTATCGGGTGAAGACCTCGCGCGTTCCCTCGCTGCCGCCGACGCCGGCCGTCGCAAGAGGCACGATCAGGCGGCGCGCCAGACGGTGCAGCCCGGAATTCGCGCCGGGATCGGTGTCGGGCTGGGTATCGCTCGCCAGGGCGACGCTTTTCCCCATTAGCCGGGCGGTGAGTGCGGCAAAAAGCATGGTTGGCGAGAAGTCCGAGATGACCACGACATCCGGCCGGTATGCGAAGAGTGCCGGCACGATCGAAGGATTTAAATAGACGTGGCTCAGATAGGTGCGGTGCCAGCGCAGGCCGGACAGCACGCGACGGCTGTAACGCTGCGCGGGCGGCAGCGTCCATTGCCGGCCGGGCTCGATATCGGTGCAGGCGAACACGCGAAGCTCGATGCCGGACTGCGCGGCGATCTCCTCGTAGAGCCGGTTGGTGTACGGCGTCACCATGCCGAGCACGACCGCGACCTTGCGAATCCCGGCAGCACCGGCGAAGGCTTCTCTTTCACCGTCGGCAATCGACGTGACACCGTCCAGGCTGCTCAAACAGTCAAACCCCCGCCACCAAAAGGAAGCGCACTATTGCACGCTTCCGGCCACCAAAAGGTAAAGGCCAACCCCGGCATTCTCTCCAATTCGGCGGATTATAAGGCTTGCGCGGGGCCGCGATAAGCCGCGCGCGGCAGGCATTTGTCAGGATGCTTAACGCGGCGATCGAGCAGCCGTGTGCCGAACTCAGGTGACGAGGTCGCGCAGATAGGTGTTCTGCTCGGCGGAGGCCGTGAAATCCACGGGCCGGATATCGGCGAAAACAAGCGCTTCCGCTTCGACGCCGGCTTCGGCGAGCAGGCTTCCGTCGGGGGCGGCAATGGCCGACAGACCGGCATAGGCATAGAGCGGATCGCGGCCGCAATGGTTCACATAGGCGACGAAGACCTGGTTCTCGAAGGCGCGCACGGAAATCATCTGGCGCGCGATGAAGGCGGCGTGATCGCTCGCGGGCAGGGCGGTCGGCACTGCTATCAGCGTCGCGCCCGATTTCGCGAGCCGTCGCACGTTCTCCGGAAATTCCACGTCGTAGCAGATCAGCATGCCGATCTTCATGCCGCCATGCTCGACCACGACGGCGCTTGGCCTTTCGGGAACGAAGAGATCGCGCTCGTAGGGGCCGTAGAGATGCGACTTCCGATAGACGGTCGGCTCACGTGTGCCGTCTGTGAAGACCGCGCTGTTGTAGACGCTGTCGCCGGCCGTTTCGGCGAAACCGGCGATGATCGCGATGGCGTTTTCCGTTGCCATCGCCTGGAGGCGGGCGACGATCGCTCCGTTCGCCGGTTCCGCCAACTTATGGATCGTCGCGCCCGCGCCATAGCCGGTGACGGCAAGCTCCGGTGCTATCAGGAGGTCGGCGCCCTTCTCGGCCGCGGCGCGGGCCGCGCGTTCGATGCGGGCGAGATTGGCCTCGGTGTCGCCGGCGAGCGCCTGCATCTGGAGGGCGGCGATCCTCATTTTTCGTCTCCCGACATTGCTCCCAACAGCTTGCGCAGATTGCCGAAGCGGGCGATCAGGCCGAAGATGATCGCCGCGAGCGCGACGAAGAAGATCGAGACCGACGCCATGGTCGGCGTGTAGCCGTAGCGCAGGGCGTTGAAGATCTTGATCGGCAGCGTCTCCATCGTGAAGCCGACGGTCATGTAGGCGACGATGTACTCGTTGAGCGAGAGCACGAAGGCGAAGGCGAAGCCGGATACGAGATAGGGCAGTATCAGCGGTAGCACGACGGTCCTGAGCACCGTGCGGTCGTCCGCGCCCATCGTCGAGGCGGCCTCGACCAGCGAGCGGTCGATTGAATTGAAGCCCAGCGAGAGCGTCACCAGCGGAAGGGTGACGAAGAAGATCGCGTGGCTGATCGCCGCCGTCCATGGCTGGCCGTAAGCGCCCACGGTCGCCCAGAAGGTGAGGAAGCCGAGCGCGGTGATCACCGGTGGCAGGATGAAGGGAGCGACGCCGAGCAATTGGAAGACGTTCGCCCAAGGGGCGATGCGCCGCCACAGGAACCAGGCGAGCGGCAGGGCGATCAGGACGGCGAGCGCGGCCGACGAGGCGGCCAGCGTCAGCGACGCGATCAGGGCGGCGCGCCAGCCCGGATCGGTGAAGATCTGCCCGTACCAGGCGAGCGAGAAACCCTGCGGCGGGAAGGTCAGCGCCTGCTTCTCGTTGATCGAGACGCCTGCCACGACGACGAGCGGACCGATGAGGAAGAGCGCCACCACGAGGAAGGCCGTGCCCTTGAGCAGGCGCGCGCTCATGCCGAGGCCTCCCTGCGGCCGCCGATCATCAGCGTCAGCCCCACCAGCGCCAGCGACATCAGGACGAGGAACACCGCCATTGCCGCCGCGAACGGCATGTTCGACTGGTAGATCGCCTGGTCGGTGATCAGCACCGAAAGCGTCCAGTGCTGCGGTCGTCCGAGAAGCTGAGGCAGAAGATAGGAGCCGAGCGCGAAGACGAAGACCATGATCAGCGTCGCGACGATGGTGTTGCGCAGCGCCGGCACGACGACGTTGAGGAAGGCGCGGGCGGGAGAGGCGCCGAGCGTGCGCGCCGCCTCCAGCAGGGTCGGGTCGAGGCGGACGAGCGCGGGATAGAGAACGAGGATCGTATAGGGCAGGGCCTGGTAGACCATGCCGGTCAGCACCGCTCCAAAGCCCGGCAACAGCGCTTGCGGCTCCGACATCAGCCCCACCGCGACGAGCAGGTTGGTGATGCCGGCGGTGCGCGAGAAGAGGGTGGACCAGGCGAAGCCGATGATGACTTCCGACAAGGAGAGCACCGAGAGGATCGCGACCAGCCACACCGTCTGCACGCGGCGCGAACTGCGCGCCAGCAAATATGTGAAGGGAAAGGCGACGGCGACGCAGACCACCGCCACCAGCACGGCCAGCATGATGGAGAAACCGAGCACCCCGCCGAAGAAGGCGCTGAGGAAGCGCTCGTAATTGTCGAGGGTGAAGGTCGGCGTGTAGAAACCCGCCTGGTCGCGCTGGAAGAACGAAACCGCGATCATCGTCGAGAACGGGATGACGAAGAAGACGATCAGCATGAGCGCCGGAAAGACGAGCGGCGCATAGTCCGCGATCGTTCGTGGCGGCTCGCGTCTCATGCGTCGAGCACCACGCAATTTTCGCGCGGAAGCACGATGCCGACCGGATCGCCGGCCGAGAAGCCGGTGCGCTCTCGCGGCGTGGTCACGGCGACGATCGTCTTGCCTTCCGCCTCGACGAAGGTTTCGATCGTGCCGCCCAGATCGCGCACGAAGGTGACCTTGCCGGCGACCGTGCCCTCGGCCGGGGCGGTCAGGTGAACGTCCTCGGGCCGCACGGAGATCACGCCCTTGTTCTTGCCGGAAGGCATTTCGAGCCCCGGCACGGCGCGCCCGAGAACGGTCGCGCGCCCGGCGCCGTCAGCCTCGACGTCGAGAAGATTGGTCGAGCCGATGAAATCGGCGACGAAGGCGTCCGCCGGCCGGCGGTAGATTTCGATCGGCGGCGCGGCCTGCCTGATCCGGCCTTCGCCCATAACGACGACGAGGTCGGCCATGGTCATCGCCTCGCGCTGGTCATGGGTGACGACGATGGTGGTGATGCCGAGCTGCTGCTGCAACTGCCGCAATTCCACCTGCATGGCCTCGCGCAGCTTGGCGTCGAGCGCGGAAAGCGGCTCGTCGAGCAGGAAGAGCTTCGGCGATATCGCCAGGGCGCGGGCGATAGCCACTCGCTGGCGCTGGCCGCCGGAAAGTTTCGAGACCGGCCGGTCGCCATAGCCGGTCAGGTGGATCATCGCCAGCAGCTCGTCGACGCGTTTCTTCTGCGCGCCCCTGTCCACGCCGCGAATGCGCAGCGGATAGGCGATGTTCTCGCCGACGTTCAGATGCGGAAAGAGCGCCAGCGATTGGAAGACCATGCCGAGATTGCGCTTGTGGGTGGGCACAGGCGTGAGGTCGCCGCCGTCCAGCACGACCCTGCCCGAACTCGGCTCCTCCAGCCCTGCGATCATCCGCAGAAGCGTGGTCTTGCCGCAGCCCGACGGGCCGAGCATGCAGACGAAGGTGCCGTGGGGCACGGAGAGGCGGACGTTGTCGACGGCGGTGAAATTGCCGAAGCGCTTGGAAATGTCCTGCAGTTCGAGTCCGGACATGGGCAATGTTCCTGATGTCCTGCACCTGATGGGTGGCTCTCGCGCCTGCCGTCTTGCGGTGGGCGGCGCCGGCTCCTTCCTCTCTATAGACCGGAGAGGGGCCACCGCGAAAGCAGCGGCCCCCGCCCGGGAAGAGGACGTCAGCCCACGATCAGCTCCGTCCACTTCTGGTTCAGCCAGTCGGCCTTGGTGGTGTAGAGGTCGTAGCGCGGGATGATCGGGTCGATGTCGGAGGAGACGGCATCGAACTCCTCGTCGGTGAGGTCGAGCAGCTCGCGCTTGATCGTCGGTGCGGTGCCGACCTTGCGCGACATCAATGCCTGAATTTCAGGCTGGCTCATATAGTCGATGAAGACATGCGCTTCCTCGGCCTTCTGCGAGGCTTTCGACAGCGCCCAGCAGCCCGAATCCAGAATGCCGCCTTCCTTCGGGAAGGTCGAACGCACCGGATGGCCGTCCGCGGCGGCGAGGCCGGTCACGTCGTGATAATACTGGCCCATCGGGATTTCGCCGGACTTCAGCGACTGCTCGAACTGCGCCTCGTCGCGGTACCACAGCCGCACGTTGGGCTTTACCTCGGCGAGTTTCTCGAAGGCCTCGAGCAGGCCTTCCTCCGTGTCGAGGGCGTTCGTGCCGCCCATGAAGGTCTTGGCGGTGACCTCGAGCAGGAAGGAGTTGGAGACGAGCGCCAGAAGGCCGAGCTTGTCGGCGTTCGCCGGATCCCAGAAGGCTGCCCAGGAATCGGGTGCTTCCGGATAGGCGTCGGTGTTGGTCACCAGGGTTATGTACCACGCGACCGCGCCGATGCCGGCGATGCGGCCGTCCGGATATTTGTTGACGAAGCGGTCGAGCAGATTGTCCGCGTTCTTCAGCTTGGCCGTGTCGAGCGGCGTCCACAGTTCGGTCGATTGGCCCTTGAGCATCGCGACCTGCGACATCATCGAAAGGTCGGCGGGCGCCTGGTTGGCGCGCGCGGCCTGCTGAAGCTGCACCAGCCATGCCTCGCCGGTCGGCTCGGCGATGGATTCGACCGCGATCCCGGAAGCCTTCGTGAACTCGGGAAAGATGTTCTTGTCGAAGGAATCCTTGAAGTATCCGCCATAGACGCCGACCTTGATCGAGCGGTCCTGCGCGCGGAG
Organism: Aquamicrobium sp. LC103; assembly: GCF_001014615.2. Classification (GTDB taxonomy): domain Bacteria; phylum Pseudomonadota; class Alphaproteobacteria; order Rhizobiales; family Rhizobiaceae; genus LBCQ02. Next base: position 150,468 of record NZ_LBCQ02000006.1, on the reverse strand, counting down.
GATGGAAGGCATGGCGAGCACGCCGGCGGTGGCCAGCCCGGCGCCCAGCACGCCGCGGCGGCTGATGCCCATTTCGAGCAATTTCTTCATTTTCATGTCTCCTCTGTCGGATCTCGGTCCGTGTCGTTCCCGTCTTTTTCTGGTTTGGTATTCTATCGTCGCTTCAGCTCTTCTTTCCAGCGATGGCGGGGCTGAAGACCATCAGGCTGAGAATTTCGAACAGCACCTGCGCCGCGACCTGCGCCGTGTTCGTGGTGGAATCGTATTGCGGCGCGACCTCGACGACGTCGCCGCCCACGAGGTTCGCGCCCTTCAGCCCACGCAGGAGCTCCAGCACCTCGCGTGTCGTCAGTCCGCCGATTTCCGGCGTGCCGGTGCCGGGCGCGAAGGCGGGGTCGACGCTGTCTATGTCGAAGGAAAGGTAGGTCGGGCCGTCGCCGACGATCTCCAACGCCTTCTTTATGACGGCCGGCATTCCCATCGCCGAAATCTCCTCGGCGTGGATGACCGTCATGCCGGAGGCATGGGAGAATTCCCAGAGATATTCGGCGGCGCCGCGAATACCGATCTGGATCGAGCGCGAGGGATCGAGCACGCCGTCGAGAACCGCGTTCCGGAACGGTCCGGCATGGTGGAACTTGGTCTGGTCGAACGGGCCGCTGGTGTCGCAATGCGCATCGATATGGATCATGCCGACCGGGCGGTCCTTGCCGATGGCGCGGAGGATCGGGTAGCTGATCGAGTGGTCGCCGCCCACCGAAAGCGGCGCCACGCCGGCGTCGACGATGCGGCTTATATGGGTTTCAATATCGGCGTGGCTCTGTTCCAGCAGGTAGCGGCTGGCGAAAGGAACGTCGCCGACATCGGCCACGCGCAGCTCATGCACCGGGGCGCACTCCAGCACGTGATTATAGGGACCGATGCGCTCGATCGTCCGCAGCGCTCGCGGGCCGAAGCGCGAGCCGTTGCGGTTGGTCACGCCGAGATCCATCGGTATGCCGACGATCGCCACCTGCAGGTCGCCGAAATCGGGGGCTGTCGGATCGATCGGATGGGATGGCGCTGAAAGAAATGTCGGAATGCCGGCATATGGCGCGACGCGCGTGCCGGTCGCGGAGAAGATCCTGTCGGCCACCTTGCGGAATTTAGGGTCGTGAAGCTCGCCGCCATGGCCTTCGCCATATTTGCGCTTCAGCTCCTCCAGCTTGGCCGGATTCCATGTCATGCCAGCGATCTCCCCATCGTGTTTTGCGCTTTTGCGCGCGGACCGGCGCGCAGGGCGATTGCCTCATGTTGTGGCAGGCCTATTGAAAACGCAATTGATATTGTTGTAGGCGCTTTTGTGAGAATAACTCACACAGTGGCAGCCGTGGCAAACCGCCTTCCTCCGCTCAATCCCCTGCGCGCCTTCGAGGCCGCGGCCCGCCATGGCTCGCTGACCAAGGCGGCCGGAGAGCTCAACGTCACGCACGGTGCGATCAGCCACCAGATCAAGGCGCTGGAAGCCTCGCTCAACGTCCGCCTCTTCGATCGCGCGGGACAGCGCCTGAGGCTTACCGCCCACGGTGCCGAGTTGCTGCCGGCGGTATCATCGGCCTTCGAGGAGATCGCGGCGGCGACCGCGCGGATGACGCGGCCGACCAGTTCGGGCGTGCTTTCGATCACCTGCGTGCCGGCACTGCTTTCCTTCTGGCTGGTCCCGCGGCTCGGCAGCTTCACCGCGCAGTTCCCGGACATCCAGCTCCGGCTCGACGCCTCCAACGATCCGGCAAACATCCATGCGCCGGAGATCGACGTCTGCATCCTCTATGGCGACGGGAGCTGGACCGATTGCTGGGTCAAGCGCTGGACGCATCTCGACCTCTTCCCGGTGGTCAGCCCGCAGCTCATGAACAGCCAGCCGATCCGGACGATCCGTGACCTCGGCAATCACGTCATGCTGCACGCCGACGAAGGGCGCGAGTGGCACACCTGGCTGGCCGCCGCCGATGCGCTCGACCTCAGGCGCGGGCCGCAGCACCACATGTGCGACGCGCGTCTGGCGATCGAGGCGGCGATGCACGGCCACGGCATCGCGCTCGGCGATACGATGACGGCGGCGAAGCTGCTTTCGAGAGGTCAGCTCGTCGCGCCGTTCAATCTGGCGGTGCCGGCGGCGGACGCCTTCCATGTCGCCTGCCGCAGCGACCTGCGCGCCGCTCCCATCGTCGGCGTCTTCATCGACTGGCTGTTCGCCGAGCTGGAGCAGGAGGACGCGCGCGCCGAGCCGCAATCCTCCGCCCGCCGAACGATCCGCCGTCCGGTTCAACACAGCGCGATGCGGATGCGCAAAAACGCGCCGCTCAAGCGTAAGAAGAGCTAGATGCCCATGCTCCATCCATCCAAACCCGGTTTCAACCCGCTGGTGGCGCGGATTTCGCCGCCGCCCATTCCCGCCGTGCAGGCGTGGGCGAGAAAATATGACGGTTCGCGCGGGCCGCTGATCGATCTTTCGCAAGCCGTGCCCGGTTATCCGCCGCATGCCGACCTCCTGGAGTGGCTGGGGGAGGCGGCCGGGTCGGTTGCTTGTACGGGCTACGGCGCGATCGAGGGCGATCTCGGCCTGCGGCTGGCCTATTCGGCGCATGTTGCGGAGCTTTACGGTGCTTCGGTGGGAGCTGACGACATCCAGATCACCGCCGGCTGCAACCAGGCTTTTGTCGCCGCGATCATGGCGGTCGCCGGGCCGGGCGATGCGGTACTCATGACCAATCCGCGCTATTTCAACCACGAGACCACGCTCGCCATGCTGGGCGTGTCGGCGCGCTACGTGGAATGCCGGGCGGAAAACGGCTTCCTGCCGGAACCTTCGGAAATCGCGGCAAAGCTGGACGGCGGGGTCAAGGCGGTGGCGCTGGTCTCGCCGAACAATCCGACCGGTGCCGTCTATCCGCCGGCGCTGCTGCGCGAGATATTCGAGCTCTGCCGCGCGCGGCGTGTCTGGCTCATGCTCGACGAGACCTATCGGGACTTCCTTCCCGCCGACGCGGGCCGGCCGCATGATCTTCTCGATGGCGAAAGCTGGCGCGGCAATCTCATCCAGCTCTATAGCTTCTCCAAATCCTTCTGCATTCCCGGCCATCGGCTCGGCGCGGTGGCGGCGGATGCCTCGGTGATCAACCAGATCGCCAAGGTCATGGACAATCTCCAGATCTGCGCGCCCCGCGCCCCGCAGGCCGCCGTGTCCCGCGGCCTGCCTGCGTTGGGAGAGTGGCGCGAGGGGAACCGACGGGAGATCGAAGCGCGGTCGGCGGCCATGCGCGCGGCGCTGGAGCGGGCTCCAGGCTGGGAGCTTCAGGCGATCGGCGCCTATTTCGCTTTCGTACGCCATCCCTTCGCGAGCGTCTCGTCCGTCGAGGTGGCCGAGCGGCTTGCGGTCGAGGCGGGCGTCGCGACGATCCCCGGCGAGTTTTTCGGCAGCGGGCTCGAACGCCATCTGCGCGTCGCCTTCGCCAATGCGGACGTGAAAACCATCGCCGGCCTGCCGGGCCGGCTCACCGCGCTTGGCGTCTCCTGAACGGACGTCAGAGCTTCGTCCAAGCGCCGTTCCTGCGTGAGGATTTCACGCAGGCCTCGATGAAGGCGACGCCCTCGACCCCGTCCGCGACGGTCGGGAAGACGACGTCCTTCGGAACCTTCCCGCCTTTCTTGCGCACCGCGCGGATCGCGCGGGCGGCCTCGGCATAGATGTTGGCGAAGCCTTCGAGATATCCTTCGGGGTGACCCGAAGGGACGCGGGAGACGCGCGCCGCGGCAGGACCCGCGCCGGCGCCGGCACGGGTCATCAGCCGCTTCGGTTCGCCGAAGGGCGTGTACCAGAGATAATTCGGGTCGGCCTGCACCCATTCGAGCCCGCCCTTGGTGCCGAAGACGCGCAGCTTCAACCCGTTCTCGTTGCCGGGCGCGACCTGGCTCGCCCAGAGCATGCCTTTTGCGGGCTGTTCCTTGCCCTTGGGGCGGAAGCGGAGAAGGATATGGGCGTTGTCATCGAGCCTGCGGCCGGGCACGAAGGCGTCGAGATCGGCGGCGAGCGCATCGAGCTCCAGCCCGGTGACGAAGCGCAGGAGGTTGTAGGCGTGGGTGCCGATGTCGCCGGTCGCCCCGCCGGCGCCCGACTGCTTCGGATCGGTCCGCCAGGACGCCTGCTTCGAGCCGGCATCCTCGACCTTCTCGGTCAGCCAGTCCTGCGGATACTCCGCCTGCACCACCCGGATGTCGCCGAGCTGGCCGGCGCGCACCATTTCGCGCGCCTGCCGCACCATCGGATAGCCGGTGTAGTTGTGGGTGAGCACGAAGAGCCTGCCCGAGCTTTCGGCCAGCGCGGCAAGCTTTTTCGCATCGGCAAGCGAGGAGGTGAGCGGCTTGTCGCAGATCACATGGATGCCGGCCTCGAGGAACGCCTTCGCCGCCGGATAGTGCATGTGGTTGGGCGTGACGATGGCGACGGCCTCGATGCCGTCGGGGCGCGCGGCCTCCGCCTTCGCCATCTCCTTGAAGGAGGCGTAGGAGCGCTTCGGATCGAGGCCCAGTTCGGCCGCCGACGCCTTGGCGCGCCCCGGATCGGAGGAAAGCGCTCCCGCCACCAGATCGAACTCGCCGTCGAGGCGCGCGGCGATGCGATGCACCCCGCCTATGAAGGCGCCCTGGCCACCGCCGACCATGCCGTAGCGGATCGGCCCGCCGTTCCTCGAAATGTTCCTGCCGCTGACCATCGCATTCTTCCTCGTATGTCGTCCGCTGTTCAATCGATGCCCATCATCTTCCGCAGGGCGGGCCGGTCGACGCCTGTGCCGGCGAAATCGTCGAACGCCTTCTCGGTGACTTGGATGATCTGGGATGCGATGAAGGGCGCGCCCTCGGCCGCCCCGTCCTCGGCGTTCTTGAGGCAGCATTCCCACTCCAGAACGGCCCAGCGGTCGTAGTCGTACTGGGCGAGCTTGGAGAATATGCCCGTGAAGTCGACATGGCCGTCGCCCAGCGAGCGGAAGCGGCCGGCGCGGTTGAGCCAGCCCTGATAGCCGGAATAGACGCCCTGCCGCCCGTCCGGGTTGAACTCGGCGTCCTTGACGTGGAAGGCCGAAATCCGCTCGTGATAGATGTCGATGAAGGCGAGATAGTCGAGCTGCTGCAGCAGGAAGTGCGACGGATCGTAGTTGATCGTGCACCGCCCGTGGCCACCGACGGCATCCAGGAACATCTCGAAGGTCGCCCCGTCGAACACGTCCTCGCCGGGGTGTATCTCGAAGCCGAGGTCGACGCCGGCTTCGTCATAGGCTTGGAGGATCGGCTTCCAGCGGCGTCCGAGCTCCGCGAACGCCTCCTCGACCAGGCCCGCCGGCCGTTGCGGCCATGGATAGAGATAGGGAAAGGCGAGCGAGCCGGTGAACGAGACCGACGCCTTCAGCCCCAGGCGTTCCGAAGCCTTGGCGGCGAACATCATCTGTTCCACGGCCCATGCCTGCCGCGCCTTCGGGTTGCCGCGCACCTCCTCCGGCGCGAAGCCGTCGAACTGCGCGTCATAGGCGGGATGGACGGCGACGAGCTGCCCCTGGACGTGGGTGGAAAGCTCGGTGACCTCGACGCCGGTTTCGGCGCAGATGCCCGCGATCTCGTCGCAATAGGCCTGCGATTCCGCCGCCTTTTTCAGATCGAACAGGCGCGTTTCCCCGGTCGGGATCTGCACACCCTTGTAGCCGAGATCGGCCGCCCATTTGGTGATCGCCGGCAGGGAGTTGAAGGGAGCCTCGTCCCCCACGAATTGCGCCAGGAATATTCCCGGACCCTTCATCGTCTTCGGCATGACAGTTCTCCTCGTTGGCCTGTAGGCATAGCGTCGGCGGCGGCGAAAACCAATCCCTCGGCTTGTCTCCGGTTTCCCGGGATGCGACAGAACTCCACCCCTCAACACGAACCCGGAGATCGAGAATGAGCGATATCGTGCTTGGCGTTCAGGAGGCGCATGCGCTCGTCGTCAATGCGTTGGTCGCCTCCAACACCGCTCCAGAGAACGCGCGGCTGGTGGCCGACGCCCTGGTCGGCGCCGAGCTTGCGGGGCAGGGTGGCCACGGTCTGCGCCGTGTGCCGGCATACGCCGCGCAGGCGCGCGCGGGCAAGGTCGACGGCCATGCCGTGCCCCGCGCCGACCGTATCCGCCCCGGCGCCGTCCACATCGACGCCGCGCATGGCTTCGCCTATCCGGCGCTGGCGCTCGCGGCGTCGCATCTCGCCGAAATGGCGCCTGTCCAGGGAATCGCGATCGCCGGCATATCGCGTTCGCATCACGCCGGCGTGGCGGGCCTGACGGTCGAGGCGCTTGCCGAACGCGGACTGGTCGCGCTGATGTTCGCGAATTCGCCGCCGTCGATCGCGCCCTGGGGCGGGCGGCGCCCGCTGTTCGGCACCAATCCGATAGCCTTCGCATGTCCGGTCGAGCACGGGGAACCGATCGTCGTCGACGTTTCGCTTTCCAAGGTCGCACGCGGCAGGATCATGGCGGCCAACCAGAAAGGCGAGGCGATCCCCGAAGGTTGGGCACTCGACGCCGACGGCAATCCAACCACCGACGCGAAGGCGGCGTTGGCGGGCACGATGGTCCCGATGGGCGACGCCAAGGGCACCGCGCTCGCGCTGATGGTCGAGCTGCTCGCAGCCGGGTTGACCGGCGCGAATTTCGCCTATGAGCAGTCCTCGTTCTTCGATGCCGAGGGTGCTCCGCCCGGAACCGGGCAGGCGATCGTCGCGATCGATCCGGGCACTTTCGGCGTTGGCGCCCTGGCGCGGTTCGGCGAGATGGCGGGGCTCATCGACGCGATGGAGGGCGCACGGGTTCCAGGCCATCGCCGCAGGGAGATTCGCGAGCGGCTGATGGCCGAGGGCATTGCCGTCGATACTGCGCTTCTGGAGGAGATCGGGAAGTTGGAAACCGTCTAGATCTTTCGAACTCGAACGGCCTGCAAGTTGACCGTCAAGTTGGAATTGTCCAGTCGACAATTTCCGCAAGGGAAGGATGAAGAACCTTGCAAAATGGGGGTTCAGAACGAAATAAAACCGTTTCGCATGCTTGTTTTCTCCACTTGCGCTGCAGTTTCAAGCGGCCATAATCGGGCCACATCTCCTGCGGGAGATCAAAAGAGGAGAACAAGAAAATGCTAAAGAACGCTGTCAAGGCGGCAATGCTTTCCACCGCCCTCGTGGCTGCAGGAGGAGTCTTCGCCGGTTCGGCCTTCGCCGAGGTCGTCTACAATCGTGGGAACGACACCGACCCGACCACGCTCGACCATCACAAGACGTCGACGGTTCCGGAAGGCAACCTGATGCGCGACCTTTATGAAGGTCTCGTCGTCCAGAACAACAAGGCCGAGGTGGTGCCGGGCGTCGCGGAGAGCTGGGAAATCTCGGACGACGGCCTGACCTATACGTTCAAGCTGCGCGAGGACGCGAAATGGTCGAACGGCGACCCGGTGAAGGCGAGCGACTTCGTGTTCGCCTATCAGCGCATCCAGAACCCCGAGACGGCGGCGCCCTATGCCAACATGCTCTATCCGATCGAGAACGCCGAGGCGATCAACAAGGGCGAGAAGGAGCTTTCCGAGCTCGGCGCGAAGGCGGTCGATGACCATACGCTCGAGATCAAGCTCAACGCGCCGACGCCGTATTTCCTCGAGCTGCTGACCCACCAGACCGGGCATCCAATCCACCAGGCCTCGGTCGAGCAGCACGGCACCGATTTCACCAAGCCCGGCAACATGGTGACCAACGGTGCCTACATGCTCGAAAGCTTCACGCCGAACGACAAGATCGTGATGCGCAAGAACCCGCATTTCCACGATGCGGAAAACGTCAAGATCGACGTGGTCAACTTCATTCCGTTCGAGGATCGCGCCACCTGTCTGCGCCGTTTCGAGGCGGGCGAAGTCCTCTCCTGCTCGGACCTGGACAACCAGCAGATGGACTACATGAGGCAGAACCTCGGCGACCAGGTCCATGTCGCGCCCTATCTCGGCACCTACTACCTGCCGGTCAAGGTGAAGAAGGAGAAGCTCGCCGATCCGCGCGTACGTCAGGCGATCTCGATGGCGATTGACCGCGAGTTCCTCGCCGATGAAATCTGGCGCGGCTCGATGCTGCCCGGATGGTCGATGGTGCCGCCCGGCATCTCCAACTACGACAATCCGGTGTTCCTCGAATACAAGGACATGGACATCCTCGACCGCGAGGATGCGGCCAAGAAACTGCTCGAGGAGGCCGGCGTCGCTGAAGGCTCGCTCTCCGTCGAGCTTCGCCACAACACCGGCGAGAACCACAAGAACACCATGACGGCGCTGGCCGACATGCTGAAGAATATCGGCATCAACACCACCATCGTCGAGATGGAGGGCACCGGCTATTTCGACTACATGAAGCAGGACGGCGATTTCGACATGACCCGCGCCGGCTGGATCGGCGATTATTCCGATCCGCAGAACTTCCTGTTCCTGTTCGAGAGCCAGAATCTCGGCTTCAACTATCCCCGCTGGGAGAACGCCGAGTATGACGCGCTGATGCAGAAGGCCGGAACGACCGGCGATTTGAAGGAACGTGGCGAAATCCTGCGCCAGGCCGAGGAACTGCTGCTGAAGGAAGTGCCGATCATTCCGATCCTCTACTACTCCTCCGGCTCGCTGGTCTCGAACAAGCTCAAGGGCTGGGAAGACAATGTGATGAACTTCCACGGCACCCGGTGGATGTCGATCGAGAACTGAGGAAGCTCTGACGGGAGAGCCGTGCGGCACCGCGCGGCTTTCTTCCGCCGTCCATGCGTATAGGCCGATGCGGGCAGGCGGCGTTGCCGGCTCCGCATGGCCGATCTGGAGCCGATCATGTTCGCATATGTGCTCAGGCGTTTTGTCGGCGCGGTGCCGACGCTGTTCATCATCATCACCATCGCGTTCTTCATGATCCGTCTTGCGCCGGGAGGTCCGTTCGACCTCGAAAGGCCGCTCGACCCGCTGATCATGCAGAACCTCGAGCGGGCCTACAATTTCGACAAGCCGCTCTGGCAGCAATATCTCATCTATCTCGGCAATCTCGCCCAGGGCGATCTCGGCCCGAGCTTCACGAGGCGTGACTTCTCCGTCGTCGATCTCTTCCGCACCGGTCTGCCCGTTTCGATCAGGATCGGCAGCCTGGCTCTCAGCCTCGCCCTCGTCATCGGCGTGGTGCTGGGCGCGTGGGCGGCGCTGCGCCAGAACACGTGGGTCGACTACATGGTGGTCGGCACGGCGACCTTCGGGATCACCATACCCACCTTCGTCATCGCGCCCCTGCTCAGCCTCGGCTTCGGCGTCATGATGGGCTGGCTGCCCGCCGGCGGCTGGGGCACCTGGAAGCACATGGTGCTGCCCGTCACCACGCTCGCGCTGCCGCAGATCGCGATCATCGCGCGGCTCACGCGCGGCGCGACGATCGAAGCGCTGCGTTCCAATCATGTGCGAACGGCGCGCGCCTACGGTCTTCCCTCGCATGTCGTCGTCGGGGTGCATGCGCTGCGGGCGGCGATCCTGCCGGTCGTCTCCTATCTCGGCCCCGCCGCCGCCGCGCTGCTGACCGGCTCGGTCGTGGTCGAGACGATCTTCGGCATTCCTGGCATCGGCCGCTATTTCGTGCAGGGCGCGCTCGGACGCGACTACACGTTGGTGATGGGAACCGTCGTGGTGATCGCGGTCTTCGTGATCGTCTTCAATCTCGTCGTCGACATTCTCTATGCGTGGCTCGATCCGCGCGTGCGCTACGATTGAGGAGGCGCGGATGACCGATATCAATCCCGCCATGACTGAAACGCAAATCCCGACGGCGTCCGCCGCTGCCGGGCGGTCGCTGTGGCAGGACGCCTGGCTCAGGCTTCGACGCAACAAGGCGGCGGTGACGAGCGCCTTCGTGCTGCTCTTCATCGCGCTTGCCGGCGTATTCGGGCCGTGGTTCTCGCCGCATCCCTACGACCGCATCTATCCGCAATATGTGCGCGCGCCGGCAAGCCTGGAAGCCTATCCGAAGGAGGACGCCATCGTTCCGGCCTTCGAGAGCGCGGTCGCCCGCGCCCGCATCGAGATGGGCGAGACGGAGGTGGACGGCTCCACGGTCCGCGTTCCCATCTCCGACGGGGAGCCGCTCGATCCGCGCATCGTGCGCTATGTCGACCGCTCCGACCTCTTCTCCAATGCCCGCATCGAGGAGCTGAGCGATGACGGCCGCAGCGGCGTGCTGGCGGCCGATGTCAGCCGCATACGCTTCATATTCGGCACCGACGCCAACGGCCGCGACCTGCTCTCGCGCATCCTGATCGGCATCCGCATCTCGCTGGCGATCGGCGTGCTCGCTTCCGTGATGGCATTGCTGCTCGGCGTCACCTACGGCGCGATCGCGGGCTATCTGGGCGGCCGTATCGACAACGTCATGATGAGAGTGGTGGACATACTCTATTCGCTGCCCTTCATCTTCTTCGTCATCCTGCTGGTCGTCTTCTTCGGGCGAAACTTCGTGCTGATCTTCATCGCCATCGGCTGCACGGAATGGCTCGACATGGCGCGTATCGTGCGCGGTCAGACACTGACGCTGAAACGGCAGGAATTCGTGCAGGCGGCCGAAGCGCTTGGCGTCAACAATGCCGGCATCCTCAAGCGACACATCATTCCCAACACGCTGGGGCCGGTCGTCGTCTTCGTCACGCTGCTGGTGCCGAAGGCGATCCTGCTCGAAAGCCTGCTTTCCTTCCTCGGGCTCGGTGTGCAGGAGCCGCTCACCAGCCTCGGCCTGCTGATCTCCGAAGGCGCGTCCAACATGCGCGGAGCGGCGTGGCTGCTGATCTATCCGGCGGTGACGCTCACCGCGATCCTGTTCGCGCTGAACTTCCTCGGCGACGGGCTCCGCGACGCACTCGATCCGAAGGACCGTTGAGAATGGCGGAAGACAATATCCTCAGCGTTCGCGGCCTGCATGTCGATTTCGAGACCAATGACGGCGTGGTGCATGCGGTCAAGGGCATCGATATCGACGTGAAGCCGGGCGAGACGGTGGCGATCGTCGGCGAATCCGGTTCCGGCAAGAGCCAGACCATGATGGCGATGATGGGTTTGCTCGCATCCAACGGACGCGCGCGCGGCTCTGCCAGATATCGTGACAAAGAGCTGATCGGCTTGCCGGAACGGCAGCTCAACCACGTGCGCGGCGAGAAGATCACCATGATCTTCCAGGAACCGATGACCTCGCTCGACCCGCTTTACCGCATAGGGCGGCAGATCGCCGAGCCGCTGATCCACCATCGCGGCATGAGCCGGTCGCAGGCGCGGGCGCGGGTCATCGAACTGCTCAAGCTCGTCGGTATTCCCGATCCCGAGCGGCGCATCGACGCCTATCCGCACGAAATGTCGGGTGGCCAGCGCCAGCGCGTCATGATCGCCATGGCGCTCGCCAACGACCCCGACATGCTGATCGCCGACGAACCGACGACGGCACTGGACGTCACGATCCAGGCGCAAATCCTCAAGCTTCTCGCCGAGCTGCAGCGTAAGCTCGGCATGGCGATCGTCTTCATCACGCATGATCTCGGCATCGTGCGGCGCTTCGCCGACCGGGTCTATGTGATGCGCTCCGGCGAGGTGGTGGAAAGCGGCGAAACGGAGAGCCTGTTCGCCTCGCCGCGGCATTCCTACACGAAGATGCTGCTCTCGGCCGAGCCGACCGGGCGCAAGGAACCGCCCGTGCCCGATGCGCCGATCCTGCTCGAAGGGCACAATGTCGAGGTTGTCTTCCGCGCCGGCGGCGGCTTCTTCGGTGGGGCGGAGCTGGAGCTGCGCGCGGTCGACCGGATCTCGCTCGCCCTGAGGAAGGGGCAGACGATCGGCATCGTCGGGGAATCCGGCTCCGGCAAGTCGACGCTGGGACGCGCGCTTCTCAGGCTCCTGCCGAGCGAGGGCGCGATCCGCTTCGAGGCTCGCGACATCTCCAACGCCGACAAGGGCGAAATGCGCCCGCTGCGCAAGGAACTGCAACTCGTCTTCCAGGATCCGTTCGGCTCGCTTTCGCCGCGCCTCACCGTCGGCCAGGTCGTGACCGAGGGCTTGCTGGTGCACGAGCCGTCGCTGGGCGCCAGGGAGAGGGACCGCAGGGCGATCGAGGCGCTGAAGGAGGTCGGCCTCGATCCGGTCATGCGCAACCGCTACCCGCACGAGTTCTCCGGCGGCCAGCGCCAGCGCATCGCGATCGCGCGCGCCATGATCCTCAAGCCGAAGGTCGTCGTGCTCGACGAGCCGACATCGGCGCTCGACCGCTCTGTGCAGAAGCAGATCGTCGAACTGTTGCGCGACCTGCAGAAGGCGCACGGCCTGTCATATCTGTTCATCAGCCACGACCTCGCCGTCGTGCGGGCGATGGCCGACTACCTCGTCGTCATGAAGCAGGGGAAGATCGTCGAGGAAGGGCCGACGGAGGAGATTTTCGACAATCCGTCCCATTCCTATACCCAGACGCTGATGGCGGCGGCGGTCGACCAGACGCGTTTCCGCCAGCTCGATTTGCATACCGGCTAGTCGTGCCTCAGATCGTCGTCCTGCTCGACGGTCAGCGGGCGTATGCCGGCAGGGATCGGATCGGCCTTCGGCTCCATCATCGCGGCGGGACGAACGGGCGGTCCACCGGATGCCGCGCAGGCGGCAAGCGGGAGGACGAGCAGGGCGAGAATCGCGGCGGGTCGCAGGATCATCCGAGCCGGATAGGCGGCGCCTGTGGCGGGATGAGGGCGGCGGCCGATGTAGTGGTGCGTCCTTCGAGGCTCGCTTCGCTCGCGCCTCAGGATGAGGGAGGTTGTGGATCAAGACCGTTGGTTGTGGTTTCGAAAGTTACTCTCCTTTGTCCCGCGATGCGCCTTCGAGCCCACCGGCTTGTGGGTGAATAGCCCATTTCCTCATCCCGAGGTGCGTCCTGCGAGGTTCGCTGCGCTCGCGCCTCAGGATGAGGGAAGCCGAGGATCGGGCCCGTGAGGTTGTGGGTTCGAAAGTCGCTCTCCTTTGTCCCACGATGCGCCTTTGAGCCCACCTGCTTGTGGGTGAATACGCCAACCTCCCCGAGGTGCGTCCTTCGAGGCTCGCTGCGCTCGCGCCTCAGGATGAGGGAAGCCGAGAATCTAGCCCCGTGAGGTTGTGGGTTCGAAAGTCGCTCTCCTTTGTCCCGCGATGCGCCTTCGAGCCCACCGTCCTGTGGCTGAATAGCCCAACCTCCCTCATCCTGAGGTGCGAGCGCAGCGAGCCTCGAAGGACGCACGTCCCATAAAAAATCCGCGCCGAAGCGGCGCGGATTTGAATGCTGGCGTGATCGTTGCGATCAGAACGGATAGTGGCGCGGGCCGTTCTGGATCGTGATCCAGCGCAGTTCGGTGAACTCGGCGATCGCCGCCTTGCCGCCGAAGCGGCCGTAACCGGAAGCCTTCACGCCGCCGAAGGGCATCTGCGCCTCGTCATGCACGGTCGGGCCGTTGATGTGGCAGATGCCGCTCTCGATGCGGCCGGCGACTTCCATGGCGCGCGAGATGTCGCGGCTGAAGACGGCGGCGGAGAGCCCGTATTCGCTGTCGTTGGCGACGCGGATCGCCTCTTCCACGCCGGAAACGCGGATGACCGAAACGATCGGGCCGAAGGATTCCTCCGAATAGACGCGCATGGCCGAGGTGACGCGATCGATGACGGTCGCCTGCATGACGGTCTCGTCGGCGTCGCCGCCGGCCGCGACCGTCGCGCCCTTCGACTTCGCGTCCTCGACCAATTCGGCGATGCGACGCACCGCCTCGACGTTGACCACGGAGCCGAGGATCGTGCCGGCCTCGGTGGGTTTGCCGGCCTTCAGCGTCCTGGCCTTGGCGGCGAGCCTGGAAACGAACTCGTCGGCGACCTTTTCGTCGACGATGAGGCGTTCGGTCGACATGCAGATCTGGCCCTGATTCATGAAGGCGCCGAAGGCGGCGGCGTCGACCGCCGCGTCGATATCGGCATCGTCGAGCACCAGCAGCGGGGCCTTGCCGCCGAGCTCCAGCAGCGCCGGCTTCAGATGGCGGGCGGCCGTCTCGGCGATGACGCGGCCGACACGGGTCGAGCCGGTGAAGTTGACGCGGCGCACGGCGGGATGCGCGATGAGGGCGTTGACGATCTCGGGCGCGTCGTCGGGCGCGTTGGTGATGAAGTTGACGACGCCGGAGGGAACACCGGCCTCCTTGAGCACCTCGGCGATGAGCTGGTGCGTCGCCGGGCAGAGCTCGGAGGCCTTCAGCACCACCGTGTTGCCGCAGGCGAGCGGCATGGCGATCGAGCGCACGCCGAGGATGACTGGCGCATTCCACGGCGCGATCGCCAGGATGACGCCGACCGGCTGACGGATGCCCATGGCGAAGCTTCCCGGCACGTCGGAAGGAATGACCTCGCCGGAAATCTGCGTCGTCATCGACGCCGCCTCGCGCAGCATGTTGGCGGCGAGATGCGCGTTGAAACCGGCCCAGCCGGGCGTCGCGCCGGTCTCGGCCGCCATGCGGGCGATGAAGTCCGGGGTGCGCGCCTCCAGAAGGTCGGCGGCCTTCAAGAGGTATTTGCGGCGTTCGCCGGGACCGGTCTTCGACCACGCGGGGAACGCGGCCGCCGCGGCGGAAGCGGCCGCGTGGGCGTCTGCCACGGTGGCGGCCGCCGCCTTGGTGGCTTCCGCTTTCGTCAGCGGGTCCATGCGGTTGAAGACGGCGCCGTCGCTGGCATCGCGATACTGATTGTCGATCAGGAGCTGGACGTTGAACATAGGCGTTTTCCTTTCCCTTTCAGAGGCCGAGATAGGCGCGTTGCACGGCGGGATCGGCACTGAGTTCGGCCGCCGTGCCCTGGCCGACGATTCGGCCGTTTTCGAGGAGATAGGCGTGCTGCGCGATTCTGAGGCTGGCACGCGTGTTCTGCTCGACGAGAATGATCCCGGTGCCGGCCGCCGCGATGTCGCCGAGGATCGAGAAGAGCGATTGCGTCACCACCGGCGCGAGACCGAGCGAGGGCTCGTCGAGCAGGACGAAGTCGGGTGACGACATCAGCGCGCGGCCGATCGCCAGCATCTGCTGCTCGCCGCCGCTCATCGTGCGCGCCATCTGCGCGCGCCGTTCCTTGAGCCGCGGAAACATGTCGAGCACGCGCGCGAGCCGGTCCGCCTCGCCCTGACGGGCGCGCTTGGCGAAGGCGCCGAGCTGCAGGTTCTCCGCCACCGAGAGGTCGCCGAAAAGGCCGCGGCCTTCCGGCACGAGCGCCAGCCCCGCCTCGACGATCTCGTGCGGACGCAGCCTCGAAATGTCCTTGCCGCCGAGCGTGACGGAGGTCTCGCGCGACTTCGGCACCAACCCGGCGAGCGCCTTGAGCAGGCTGGACTTGCCGGCGCCGTTGGAGCCGAGGATGGCGACGATCTCGCCGGGCGCCGCGACGATGGATACGTCGCGCAGCGCTTGATGCTTGCCATAGGCGACGGAGAGGGCGGAAACCTCAAGCATGCTCGTCTCCGAGATAGGCACTGACGACGGCCGGGTCGGCCATGACGTCGCCCGTGGAGCCCTCGGCGATGATCGCGCCGGCATTCATGACGACGCACCTGCCGCACAGCGAGCGGATCGCCGCCATGACATGCTCGACCATGATCACCGTAACGCCGTCCTCACCGAGCGAGCGGATCAGCGAGACGCCGCCTTCCAGCTCGGTCTGGTTCAGCCCGGCGAGCCATTCGTCGAGGAGCAGAAGGCGCGGCTTGAGGCCGAGCGCGCGGGCAAGCTCCAGCCGCTTCTGGTCGATATAGGTCATGTCGGCCGCCGGCGTCTGCGCGCGGCCGGCGAGCCCGACGCGCTCCAAGAGCCGGTCGGCCTCGTCCTCTGCAGCGCTCCCCCAGAGCGGGGACTTGCGAAAGGCAAGCCCGGCCATGACGTTTTCGCGCGCGTTCATCTCGCCAACGACGCGGACGAGCTGGAAGGTACGCGCGACGCCATCACGGGCGATGAGATGCGGCCTGCGCCCGGCGATCTCGGTGTTCTCGAAGGCGATACCGCCGGCATCCGGCCTCAGATTGCCGGAGATCAGGTTCATCATCGTCGTCTTGCCGGAGCCGTTGGGGCCGAGCAGGCCGAGGATTTCACCCGCTTTCACCACGAAGCTCGCCTCGCGCACGGCCGTCAGGCCGCCGAAGCGCTTGGTGACGCCGCTGACTTGGAGAAGCGTGCTCATCGTGCTTCCTCTACGGATTTGCCGTCGCGCCGCGACCAGGCGCGCAGGCTGGAAACCGCGCCGGCCACGCCTTGCGGCAGGAGATAGACGATAAGCATGAAGACGATGCCGAGGATGAGGATGAAGTAGTTCGGAAAATTCGCATTGAGATATTCGAAGAGCAGCGTCATCGGGATGACGCCTAGGACCGGCCCCCATAGCCGCTGCACGCCGCCCAGCAACGCCATGATCACGGCCTGGAACGAGACCTGCGGATTGAAGGCGATCGCCGGGTCGATATAGGTCCAGCGCGGCGCCATGATCGCGCCGGTCAGCGTCATGAACAGCGCGCTCAAGACGAAGAGCGCGACCTTTGCGTGGGTGGTGTCGATGCCGACGTGGCGCGCGACCGTCTCGTCGCCGCCGATGATGCGCAGCGCGAAGCCGAGGCGCGAACGGCCGATCAGATAGCCGACGAGGAACAGGATCGCGGCGAGAGCGAGAAGCTGCCAGTAGATCGTCTGCTGGTCGATGTCGAGGAAGACGTAGCGGCCGACGGTGCGGGTGATCTTGACCTCGTACCAGGTGACGAGCTGCTTGATCAGCTCGGTCAGGCCGAAGGTGAAGATGACGAAATAGATGCCCGCCAGGCGCAGCGTGGAGAGCCCGACGACGAGGGCGAGCAGCATGCCGTTGATCGCGGCGACCAGCATCACCAGCGGCCAGGGCAGGACCTCGCCGAGCACGGCGACCGTATAGGCGCCGACGCCGAAGAAGGCGACCGTGGCGAGCGAGATGTAGCGCGTCGGGCCCGAGAACAGTGCCCAGGCGGTCGCGAGGATCGTGTAGCTGGCGATGCCGATGGCGAGCGCCAGGCCGTAGCCGTCTACATAGAAGGGAACGAAGGCGAGGGCGGCAAACAGGATGGCTCCCGCGCCGATCACGAATGCAGGCGAATTCTTCATTTTGCCGTTCCGAAAAGACCGCCGGGCCGTACGAGAAGGACGGCGAGGAAGACGGCGTAGGTGACCGCGATGGTGAGGCCGGGATCGACGAAGGTGGCGACGAAGGATTCCACCAGTCCGAGGATGATGCCAGCCGCAAGCGCGCCGGCGACGTTGCCGACGCCGCCCATGATGACCACGATCAGCGCCTTCATGGTGAAGACGACGCCGATATTAGCGTTGAAGGTGAGGAACATGGAGACGAGCACGCCGCCGGTGACCGCGATCGCGCCGCCGAGCGCGAAGGCGAGGGCCGCCGCCCAGCGCACGTCGACCGCGACAAGTCCCGCCGCGATCGGATCGACGGCGACGGCGCGCAGCGCGACGCCGGTGCGGGTGCGCATCAGGAAGAAATAGCACGCGGCGCCGAAGAGCACCGCGAAGCCGAGCACGACCAGCCGGTTGGCGGCGATGGTGGTGCCAAGGATCTGCACCGGCGTGTTGAAATAGGAATAGCTCGTGTAGTTGCCGCCGAAGAACACCAGCATCAGCCCCTGCACGATGAACAACAGGCCGAAGGTGGACAGGATGCTGTCGGCCTCCAGCGCTTCGCGCGAACGGGCGCGACGCACCAGCGGGGTCAGGAGGATGCCGTAGACCAGATAGGAAACCGCGAAGCCGGCCGGCACGATGATCAGGAGGCTGACGAGGGGCGAGAGGCCGCCCGATGTGAACAGCAGGAAGGCGACGAAGGAAGCCGCGATGACGAACTCGCCATAGGCAAGGTTCATGATGCGCGAGACGCCGTATTGCAGGGTCAGGCCCATGGCGACGAGGGCATACATGCCGCCCATGGTCAGGCCGGAGAGAATGGCATTGGTCAGCATAGCGGGATCCGCCGGAGCGTTCCTTCGTGTATTCGAGATAAACGTGTCCCGCGAGGATGCGCGCGGGACACGGAGTTCAGTCGCCCCTTACTGGGCGGCCGGCCATTCCGGCTTCGGGAAGACCAGTTCGCCGGAGCCCTCCTTGTCGGTCGGCACGAGGCCGACGAACTCGCCGTCCTGCCACTGGCCGACGGTGAAGATGTTCGGCACCTGGCGGTTCTCGTTGTCGAAGGAGATGTTGCCGAGCACGGTGTCGAAGGTGCCGGTGCGCAGCACCTCGCTGACTTTCTCCTTGTCCAGCGTGCCGGACTGCTCGATCGACTGCTGCAGTGCCTGCAGGCCAGCATAGGTCATGAAGCTCGCCCAGCGGTCGGGCTCCTTGCCGGTGACTTCCTTGTGCTTGGCGATGTAGGCCTTGACCTTCTCGTCGTTCGGATCGATGCCGCCGAGGCTCACCACCCCGTTCGCCGCGTCCTTGAACCGGTCCTTGTAGAGGGGGAAGGCGGTCGCGACGCCGGTGTAGAAGATCTTCGGGTTGAAGCCGAGCACGCGCGCCTGGTCGGTCAGGCCGAGCGTGTCCGGCGGATAGGAGAAGGCGATGAAGACGTCGGGGTTCAGCGCCTTGACCTCGTTGACGATGGGCGCGAGATCCTGCGTGCCGAGCGGGTAGGTCTGGTCGTAGACCAGCTTGAAGCCGTTCTCCTGCAGCGCCGTGCGGCCGGCGGTGGAAAGCTCGATGCCGAAGCCGTCGGCGATCGACGCCATCGCCACTTCGTCGCCGATCTTGCCTTCCTCGCGCAGCTTGACGAGCAGGTCGACGAAGCCTTCCGCGTAGGAGCCGCCGGTGCCGAGCAGCCAATAGGAATTCGGCCAGCGCTTGGCGAGGTCGGGCGCGCGATCGGTGACCGAGGTGCCGGCGATCTGCGGATAGCCGTATTTGTCGAAGATCGGACCGACGGCGAGGTTGTTGCCGGTGCCCCACGGCGTCAGGATGAAGTCGACCTTGTCCTGGGTAGCGAGGCGCTCGACCGCGCGCACCGCTTCCTCCGAGCTCGAGCGGTCGTCATATTCCACGACCTCGATCTTCAGCTTCTGGTCGCCGACCTGGATGCCGCCGGCCTCGTTGATCTCGTGCACCCACAATTCGTAGTTCGGGATGGTCGAAGTGGTCGCGCCGCCGGCGTTGGCGCCCGTCTTCGAGACGACGTAGCCGATGCGGACCGATTCCTGCGAGAGGGCGGGCGAGGCCGCGATCAACGCAAGCGAAGCCGCGCACAGGGCGTAGCTCAGGCGTAATTTCGATAGGTTTTTCATGCAATCCTCCCAAATTTATTTTTCTTCACCCAGGCAGAACGAAGAAAAGCAAATCAACGCGGCCAAGGCTTCAGGCCAACTCTCCGAATAGTCCCGGCGTTTTTTCTTGCAACAGAACATACGCGGCACGTTTGTGCCGATGCGTCTTTTACCGATTTGCGGCAGTTGCTCTGATTGCCGCTGCATCTGAACGCTATAATTTTGATCTCGGTGCTGTAAAGTTGGTCGAATTGTCAATTTCGGATTAAAAATTGCCAATTTAAGAATATTCTTATATGAATCGCCCATGCAGGTCTCCCACCTTTCCGTTCTCGCCTATGCCGACGCGGTCGTGCCCAATTTCGCGCCGAGCGAGTGGCGACTGGATTCAGCGCGCTATGGCGGACACAGCCATGTGCTCGCCCTGTCGGAAGGGCGCGGCGCCGTCACGCTGTCCAAGGGCCAGTTGCGGCTGGAGGCCCCGGCCTTCTGCTGGATGCCGGCGGGCGCGGCGCAATCGCTGCGGCTCGAACCGGGCTCGGGCGGATATGTGCTGTCCTTCTCGGAGAATCTGGTGTCGCTCTCGATAGGGCGAAGCGGCAATTCAGCGGCGCTTCGCACCACCGCGGACCGATTGGTCCATGCCGCACGCACGGGCGGCGGGGTCGGCATGAATGCGCTCGCCATGGCCGCCGAGACCATTCATCGCGAGGTGCGTGAGCCGAGGGAGAATGGCGCCGAGCTGCTTGCCGCCTGTGTCACGATCATCCTCGTCAACGCGCAGCGCCTCTCCGACTATCATCCGCTCTCACAGGGCAACGATCGCACTGCGCCGCAATTGCTCCAGCGCTTCCTGCAGGCCGTGGAGATACATTTCCGCGAGCAGTTTCCGATCCGCCGCTATGCGAGCGAGCTCGGCGTGACAGAGCGGCGGCTGCACGACACGGTCGTCAAGTCGACGGGCAGGAGCCCGCTCGCGCTCGTCCATGCGCGCATGCTGGAGGAGGCCCGGACCCGCGTCGAGGAATCGGCGCTGCCGATCGCGCAGATCGGCTACGGCCTCGGCTTTCGCGACCCGGCGCATTTCACGCGCTTCTTCCGCAAGGCGACCGGTGTTTCTCCGCGCACCCACCGGATGCAGGCGAGGGACAGCCGCCGGGAGCGCGAGAGCTTCGCCTCGTGGCCGTAAGGCGTCACCGGATCACGCGGCCGGAAAGACACTGCCTCTGTTGATCTGGACGAAGCCGCGGTCGCTTGCACGCACCGGCGTTTCCGGCGGCACGTCGATCTCGAGCGACTGTCCGGCATCGGTATCTGCAAGCACCCGCCGCCCGTCGGGCCGATCGATGACGCGTGTGACGACCGCCGGCATGCCCGAACCCGAATTGGTCCAGCCGAGATCGGCGGGGCGGACATAGATCTCCGCCGGGCCTTCCGGGCAGGAGGGCGCGTCGAGCGCTACGTCGCCGATCCTGGCGATTCCGGCCTCCACCTGCGCCGGCAGGCGATAGGCATCGCCGAGAAAATGCATGACGAAGCTGGAATTCGGACGACGGCAGACCTCCTCGGGTGTGCCCTGCTGCACGATTCTGCCTTCGTTGAGGATGACGACGCGATCCGCGAGGTCGAGCGCCTCCTCCTGGTCGTGCGTCACGAAGATCGTGGTGATGCCGAGCTCGCCGTGGATTTCGCGCAGCCAGCGCCGGAGGTCGCGGCGCACATTGGCATCGAGCGCGCCGAAGGGCTCGTCGAGCAGGAGCACCTTGGGGTCGACGGCGAGCGCCCGCGCAAGCGCCACGCGCTGTCGCTGTCCGCCGGATATCTGCGTCGGGAAGCGGTCGCCCAATCCTTCCAGCCTGACGAGGCGCAACAGCTCGGCGACGCGCGCATCGATCTCTTGGCGCGCTCTCCTCACCTTGGAGACCTTCATGCCGAAGGCTATGTTCTGCGCCACCGTCATATGCGGGAAGAGCGCGTAGTGCTGGAAGACGAAGCCGACGCCGCGGTCGCGCACCGGAATATCGGTGGCGTCCTGATCGCCGAAGTGGATGTGACCGCCATCGGCGAATTCGAGGCCGGCGACCATGCGCAGAATCGTCGTCTTTCCCGACCCCGAAGGCCCGAGCAGCGCGACGAGCTCGCCGCTTTCGATGTCGAGCGAAACGTCGCGCACCGCGCGGAAGGTTTCGAAGGTCTTGACCACGTTTTCGAGACGGATCTTCATTGGGGTTTCTCCGCGGGAATTGCGTTGGGTGCTGCGAGCGCGGGGCGGCCGCCGCGGCCGGCTCCCTGGCGCTCGAGCAGCACCTTGGCGATGATGGTGAATATGGCGAGCACGGTGAGGATGGAGGCAGCCGCGAATGCGCCGACCGTGTTGTAGTCGTGATAGAGCAGCTCGACATGCAGCGGCAGCGTGTTGGTCTGGCCGCGAATGTTGCCCGACACGACCGAGACGGCGCCGAACTCGCCCATCACCCTCGCATTGCAAAGCACGACGCCGTAGAGCAGCGCCCAGCGGATGTTGGGAAGCGTGACCGAGAAGAAGGTGCGCCAGCCGGACGCGCCGAGCGAGGTCGCCGCCTCCTCGAGGTCGCGCCCCTGCGCCTGCATCAGCGGGATCAACTCGCGGGCGACGAAGGGAGCGGTGACGAACATCGAGGCGAGCACGATGCCGGGGAGCGCGAACAATATCTTGATGTCCGCGTCCTGCAGCGCCTGGCCGAACAGTCCTTGCAATCCGTAGACGAAGAGATAGGCGACGCCCGCGACGATCGGCGAGATGGAGAATGGAATCTCAGCGACGATCAGCAACAGCCGGCGGCCGGGGAAGTCGAATTTCGTGATCGCCCAGGCGGCCGCTATGCCGAAGACGGTGTTGACGGGAACCGCGATCAAGGCCGTAAGCACAGTCAGCAGGATGGCATGCCGGGTGTCGGGTGCGGTGATGGTTTCCGCGAAATAGCTGAAACCCAGCGAAAAGGCCTGCGTGAGGATCACGACGAGCGGCGCGAGCACCAGCACGGCGCCGATCGCGAGAACGGCGGTGATGAGGGTGCGGCGAACGGCGGGGCTGTCGCCGACGCGGGGAGGGCGGTTTCGCGCGGGAGCCGTCATCAGTTCCTCACCGTGTAGCGCAGGGCGCGCGATTGCAGCAGGTTGGTGACGGCGAGCATGACGAAGGCGGTGATCAGCAGCACCGAGGCGATGGCGGCCGCCGCCTGGTAGTCGTATTCCTCGAGGCGGATGAAGGCGAGCAGCGCCGTGATCTCCGTCGACATCGGCTGGTTGCCGGCGATGAAGATGATGGCGCCGAATTCGCCGAGGCTGCGGGCGAAGGATAGCGAGACGCCGGCCAGAAGCGCCGGCACCAGAAGCGGCAGGATCACGCGCGAGAAGATCGAGGTGTCGGTGCCGCCGAGCGTCTGGGCGGCTTCCTCCAGCGCCGGGTCGAGATCCTCCAGCACCGGCTGCACCGTGCGGACCACGAAGGGCAGGCTGGTGAAGGCCATCGCGATCATGATGCCGAGCGGCGTATACGCGACCTTGATGCCGATCTCGCCGAGGATCGAGCCGAACCAGCCGTTGGGCGCGAAGAGCGTAGTGAGCGCTATGCCTGCAACGGCCGTCGGCAGCGCGAAGGGCAGATCCACTATGGCGTCGACGAAGCGCTTGCCCGGAAATTCGTAGCGCACGAGAACCCAGGCGAGCGCCAGCCCGAACAAAAGGTTGAATATGGTCGCAACGAAGGCGGAAAGGACGGTGACGCGGTAGCTGGCGACCGCGCGCGCCGATGAGACGATGCGCCAATAGTCTTCCGGGCCGAGGCTCGCGGCCTTGAAGACCAGCGCCGCCAGCGGCAGCACCACGATCAGCCCGACATAAAACAATGTGATCCCGAGCGACAAGGGCAGCCCGGGCAATACGCGGCGTCTCACGATCACAGACCTTTCCGTAGTCACGAATATGGCCGGCGGGTCATCCCCTGCCGGCCATCAAAACCATTGGCGTGACGACGTCAACGCTCGCCGTAGATCTGGTCGAGCAGACCTCCGGCAGCGAAGTGCTCCTCCTGGACCTTGTCCCAGCCGCCGAACACGTCCTCGACGGTGACGAGACGAACTTCGGGGAACTGGTCCTTGAACTCGGCGGCGACCGTTTCATCGTTCACGCGGTGGCCGTGCTCGGCCGCGATCTTCTGGCCTTCGGGCGTATAGAGGAAGTCGAGATAGGATTTCGCGAGATCGCGGGAGCCGCGCTTGTCGACGACGCGATCGACGATCGCGACGGGGAACTCGGCGAGCAGGCTGACGGAAGGCGTGACGACCTCGAACTTGTCCTCGCCGAACTCCTTGGCGATGCCGCGCGTCTCCGCCTCGAAGGTGATCAGCACGTCGCCGATCTCGCGCTCCACGAAGGTGGTGGTGGCGGCGCGTCCGCCGGTGTCGAAGACCGGAACGTTGTCGAACAGCTTATCGATGAACTCCTTCACCTTGGCCTCGTCATTGCCGAAGGCTTCCCGGGCATAGGCGGTCGCCGCCAGATAGGTGTAGCGCGCGTTGCCGGAGGTCTTCGGGTTCGGGAAGATCACCTGGACGTCGTCGCGGACGAGATCGCTCCAGTCCTTGATGTTCTTGGGATTGCCGGTGCGCACCAGGAAGGAGGGCAGCGAATAGAAGGGCGACGACTGGTTGGCGAAGTCTTTCTGCCAATCCTCCGAGACGAAGCCGTTCTTGACCAGGAAGTCGATGTCGGTGACCTGGTTGAAGGTCACCACGTCCGCCTCGAGCCCCTCCGCGATGGCGCGGGCCTGGCGCGAGGTGCCGGCGTGCGACTGGTCGATGGTCACGCCGGCGTGCTGGGCCGCGTAGGCCTCGTTGACGGAGACGAACAATTCGCGCGCGACGTCGTAGGAAGCGTTGAGAAGCTTGTTCGGCGACTGGGCGTTCGCGGGGCCGGCGAGGATGGCGGCAAGCGCCGCGCCGATCAGTATGAGGCGTTTCATGAAAGTCTCCCTGAGACGAAGCTGCATCTGGCCGCGAAAATAGAGGCTATCGCATTGCGAACAGAGATAAGGCGCTTCTGCCTCAAGGAAAGAATTGGAATATGAAACTCAATCCAGCCTGAACGGAGGAATCGAATTCTCCCATTCGCCTATAAGGCACTATCCATTAGGAAAACATCGAATTCAGTCGTCGTTCGCGGCGTTGAGGTCTTCTGGCCGCAGGCCCTCCTGCGGCTGCCGGACATGCAGGCGAACGCCCGGACCGCCATTGACGGCCTCGCCGTTTGCGAGAAACACGACGTTCTGCTTCTCCAAGGCCGCCCGCAGCGCCAGCATCGTCACCACCCGCGGCGAGCGAGCGCCTCTCTCGAAGTCGACTATCGTGCGAAGCGCGACCTGCGAGGCGCCGGCAAGCCTCTCGCGCGACCATTCAATGAGAGCCCGCGCGGCCCTGCATTGTGCCGGAGTGATCAGTGAATTGCTCATCACTGAAATATAGTGTTTTCATGTAATATTGCAATATTCATGCATATATTGGCGCTACCTAAACGCTTCGCGGCAGGGAGGAATTGAACGGGACAGTGGTGCCATGCCGACCAGGTTCCGCCGCACCTCGGGTATTTCACCGAGGTCAAGACGATCGCGGGGCGATAAGCCCCTTGAGAAGATTGACAGCGCCGGCGCCGGCGCGCGTTTTTTCGCGGGGCGCCGGAAATATGGGGAATGGCCACAGGCCGATCAGTCGGTTTCCTTGCTCCCATCGGAAGGCGAGGTGTGCTGCCGCTCGTATGGGCCGCGCGTCACCTTTGGCGGATCGCTTGCGGGAAAAGTGTCCTCCAGTTCGCGGGTCAGCTCCTCGTCCGCCTCGCGCTTCAGGCGCTCGGCTTCCGTCTCGCTCGGCTTCTTCTTTTCCGTGGTCATGATAGATCCTCCGGTCGGATTGCCGCATCGGTCGTTCCAGCCTGGAATGTAGCATGGTTTTTGCCGCGTCCCTTGCCATTTCCGGCGCCGCTTCCATCATATTAGGTCGGCACCGCGGTCAGGGCCGCGACGTTGCTTCGAGGAGCCGACGCTGTAGAGTGCGTTGCTCAACCTGAAGCTGAAGTCCCGTCCGACGAGTCCCGGACGTCCCAAACCCGACATCGAGGCCTTTTGACCAAGGAAGCCATCTACAGGATTGACGGGATCACCAAGGTCTACCGCACCGGCGAGGTCGAGGTGCACGCCCTGCGTGGCGTGGATCTCGAGATCGACAGCGGCGAGTTCATCGTCCTCCTGGGGCCGTCCGGCAGCGGCAAGTCCACACTCGTCAACATTCTCGGCGGGCTCGACACGGCGACCGAAGGCAAGGTCTTCTTCCGCGACGAGGAGATAACGGGTTTCGGCGAAGGGGAATTGACGAAATACCGCCGCGACCATGTCGGCTTCGTCTTCCAGTTCTACAACCTCGTGCCGAGCCTCACCGCGACCGAGAACGTATCGCTCGTGACCGAGATTGCCCGCGATCCGATGGACCCTGCCGAAGCGCTGGAAATTGCTGGGCTGCCGCGCGAGCGGCACGATCATTTTCCCGCGCAGCTCTCCGGCGGCGAGCAGCAGCGCGTGGCGATCGCGCGCGCCATCGCCAAGAAGCCGGAGGTGCTTCTGTGCGACGAGCCGACGGGCGCGCTCGATTCCAAGACCGGCATACGCGTGCTGGAGGCGCTCGCCTCGGTCAACAAGGATCTCGGCACCACCGTGCTCGTCATCACGCACAATGCAGCGGTCGGAAAGATGGCCGACCGGGTGATCCATTTCGCCGACGGGCAGGTCGCGCGCATCGACGAGAACGAGACGCGGGAGGCTCCGGCCTCCATCGCCTGGTAAGAAGCGATGAGCGTGCTCGACCGCAAGCTGATCCGCGATCTCATCCGGCTCTGGGCACAGGTCGGCGCGATCGCGCTGGTGATGGCGGCGGGCGTGATGACTCTGGTCATCGCGGTCGGGGCGCAGCGTTCCCTGTTCGAGACGCGCGAGGCCTATTACGAGCGCAACGCCTTCGCCGACGTTTTCGCCACCGCCACGCGCGCGCCGATGCGCCTGCGCGACGAGATCGCCGCCCTGCCGGGCGTCGCGGCGGTGGAGACGCGCATCCAGGAAAACGCCGTCCTCGACATAGAGGGGATGTCGGAGCCGGCGACCGGTCTGCTGGTCTCGATCCCCGACGACGGCGAGCAGGTGCTGAACCGACTCCACATGCGGCTGGGGCGCCTGCCGGAGCCCGGGCATCCCGACGAGGTGGTGGTCAACGAGCCTTTCGCCAACGCTCACGGCTTCGAGCCGGGCGATACGTTCGGCGCGGTCATAAACGGTCGCAAGCGTCAGCTCTCGATCGTCGGCGTGGCGCTGTCGCCGGAGTTCATCTACGCGCTCGGCGCATTCGACCTGATGCCCGACGACAGGCGTTTCGGCGTCGTCTGGATGTCGCAGAGCGCGCTCGCCGCGGCCTTCGACCTCGAAGGCGCGTTCTCGTCCGTCGCCGTCAAGTTGCTGCGCGACCAGTCGCCGGGTGAAGTGATCGACGAGATCGATCGCCTGCTCGAACCCTATGGCGGCAGCGGCGCGCATGATCGCGAGGATCAGCAGAGCCACGCCTTCCTCGATGCGGAACTGACCCAGCTCCAGGCGATGAGCTATGTCCTGCCGCCGATCTTCCTGCTGGTCGCGGGCTTCCTCGTCAACATGATCCTGTCACGGCTGATCGCGCTCGAACGCGAGCAGATCGGGCTGATGAAGGCGGTCGGCTATTCCGGCCTCGGCGTCGCCTGGCACTATGTCAAGCTCGTCATCGTCATCGCCCTTCTCGGCGTCCTCATAGGGATTGCCGCCGGCACGCTCCTCGGCCAGGGGCTGACCCGGCTCTACGGCGAGTTTTTCCATTTCCCCTTCCTCATCTTCCGCACCAATATCGACGTGTATGTGATCGCCGTGGTGGTTTCGGTGACGGCCGCGCTTCTCGGTGCGATCCGCTCGGTTCGCGCCGCCGCGGCCCTGCCGCCGGCGGTCGCCATGCGGCCGCCCACGCCGGTGCAATACAGGAAGCTCTGGCAGGGCGGCGTGCCACTCCTGCGGCATTTGCCGCAGACGACGGTGATGATCGGCCGCAACATCTCGCGCCGACCGGTGCGCTCGCTGTTCACCAGTCTGGGCATGGCGCTCGCGGTTGCGATGCTGGTCGGATCGCTGTTCTCGCTCGACGCCATCGAGGAGATGATCGACATCACCTTCTTCGGCGCGGAACGCCAGCATGCGACGATCAGTTTCGTCCACAAGCTGCCGGTCGAGGCTTTCCACGAGGTCGAGAGGCTTCCCGGCGTGCTGACGGCGGAGCCTGCGCGCGTCATCGCGGCACGCTTCCGCAACGGCCATCTGGAGCGGATCGTGCCGATCACCGGCAAGCCGGCAGGATCGGAGCTTTCGCGTCTCCTCGACACCGACGGGCACGAAGTGGCGATGCCGGAGGAAGGCATCGTGCTCACCAGCGCGCTCGCCAATATCTTGAACATCGGCCGTGGCGAATTCGTCGAGATCGAGCTGATGGAAGATCGCAAGGAGACGGTCCGGCAGCCGGTCTCGGCGATCGTGGAAAGCTATGTCGGGCTCGGCAGCTACATGGACATTTTGGCGGCCAACCGGCTGATGCGCGAGGGGCCGCTGATCACGGCCGTGCATGTGACCATCGACGCCAATCTCACCGACGAGCTTTACGAGGCCGTCAAGAACCTGCCGCAGGTCGGCTCGATCACGCTGCAGCGCGCCTCGGTGGCGAAATTCCGCGAAACCATGGCCGAAAACATCGTCATGATGGTGGTGATCTACGTCGCGCTCGGCGGCATCATCGCCTTCGGCGTCGTCTACAACGGCGCGCGCATCCAGCTTTCGGAGCAGGGGCGCGAGCTGGCGAGCCTGCGCGTGCTCGGCTTCACCCGGGCAGAGGTGTCGTGGATACTGCTCGGCGAATTCGCCCTGCTGACGCTTGCCGCGCTGCCGATCGGCTGGGCGCTGGGCTACGCCATGGCCTTCGCCATGGCGCAAGGGCTGCAGACCGAGCTGTTCCGCATCCCGCTCATCATCAATCCTTCCACCTATGGCTGGGCGAGCATCGTCGTGCTGGTCGCCTCGGCGCTGTCTTCCCTGATCGTCCGGCGACGCATCGACCGCCTCGACCTCATAGAAGTGCTCAAGACAAGAGAGTGACGCAATGGCTCTTCCCGTCCGCAAAACCGCTTTCATCATGCTGGGTGTCCTGGCGGTCGGCGCGGTTCTCTACTGGACCTTCCGCCCGCAGCCGGTTCCGGTCGATCTCGCGACGATCGGGCGTGCCGATCTCGCGGTGACCGTCGTCGACGACGGCAAGAGCCGCATCCGCGACGTCTATGCGGTTTCCGCGCCGGTCGCGGGAACGGTTCGGCGCACGCCCGGCCGCGTCGGCGACAAGGTCGAGGCCGGCAGGACGGTGGTGGCGAGGATCCAGCCGGCCGCGCCCGGCTTCCTCGACGCCCGCACGCTGCGCGAGGCGCAGGCCGCGCTTGCGGCGGCGAATGCCGCGGTCGAGCTGGCCGACGCGCAATTGCGCGAAGCGGAAGTCGACGCCACCTTCGCGCGCAGCGAATTGCAGCGCGTCCGCACGCTTTCAGGCCGCAACGTCATCTCCGACCGTACGCTGGAGGAGGCGCAGGCGACCGTGGCACGCGCCGAGGCGCGCGTGGCCAGCGCGCAAGCCGCGATCGACATGCGCAGGCGAGAGCAGGAAAGCGCGGAGGCGCGGCTCATCGGCCCGGAGGGCGGCGAACTGGGCGAGGTGTGTTGCGTGGACGTTCGTTCGCCGGTCGACGGCGAAATCCTCGCGATCCATCACGAGAGCGAGGCGGTGGTGGCCGCCGGCACGCCGCTGGTGGAAGTCGGCGACCGCGCGGACCTGGAGATCGTCGCCGAGCTTCTTTCCTCCGACGCGGTTCGCATTTCGCCTGGGGCCTCGGCAACGATCGAAGGCTGGGGTGGCCCGCCTCTGGAGGCGGAGGTCCACAGGGTCGAGCCGGCAGGCTTCACCAAGGTCTCGGCACTCGGCATCGAGGAGCAGCGGGTCAATACCGTCCTCAACCTGCGCGCGCCGCCGGAGGAGCGCCGCGATCTCGGCCATGGATACCGCGTCATCGTGCGCGTCGTGGTGGAGGAGCACGGCGACGTGCCGGTCGTGCCGCTCGGCGCGCTGTTCCGTCAGGGGCGGGACTGGGCGGTCTTTACCGTCGGCACGGACGGGCAGGCCGAGTTGCGGCCGATCGAGGTGGGTGCGCGCGACGCCCGCAACACCGTCATCCAGTCGGGACTTTCCGAGGGCGACCGCGTGATCCTGCATCCGAGCGACCGGGTCACAGAGGGCACCGTCGTGACGGAACGCTAGACGGCCTTTGGCACAAGCAATTCGGTTTTCCCCTTCCAGCCCGATGCGCTAGGACGGGGGTGGCATGATATCACTGGAGTTCTGACCGAATGGCCGAGGAAACCGTTTCGCATTTCGACGTCATCGTCGCCGGCGCGGGGATCGCGGGCGCATCGGTGGCGGCCGAGCTTGCCGGCGCGCGGCGCGTCCTGCTTCTCGAGCGCGAAAGCCAGCCCGGCTATCACACCACCGGGCGCTCGGCCGCCTTGTTTTCGCAGACTTATGGTCCATCCACGATCCGTGCGCTCACTCGCGCGTCGGCTCCCTTCTTCCGCGCGCCTCCAAAGGGGTTTGCCGAGAATCCTCTCTTGTCGCCCCGCCTGGTGCTGATGACCGGGCGCGAGGAGCAGAGGCAAAGCGTCGAGAGAACCTTCGCGGAGGTTTCCGGCCGCGGCGATGCCAGGCTGGTCTCGGCGGAAGAGGCGCGCAGGCTGATGCCGCTCCTGCGGGAGGATCACGCGGCGGCGGCCTTCGTCGAACTCGACGCCGCCGACATCGACGTCCACGCGCTGCATCATGGCTATCTGCGCATGCTGAAGGAGAAGGGCGGGCGGCTTGAAACCGGCGCCGAAGTGCTGGGCCTCGCCCATGACGGCGCCGACTGGCGCGTAGAGACCCGCAAGGGGGAGTTCCGTGCGCCCGTCTTCGTCAATGCTTCCGGCGCCTGGGCGGACGAGATCGCCGTGATCGCGGGCGTTACCGGTATCGGGCTGGTGCCCAAGCGGCGCACCGCCGCGATGATCGCCGCGCCCGAAGGCGCCTCGCCCGACGGATGGGCGATGGTCGTCGACATCGACGAGGAGTTCTATCTAAAGCCCGACGCCGGCAGGCTGCTGGTGTCGCCCGCCGACGAGACGCCGTCGGCGCCCTGCGACGCCCAGCCGGAGGAGATCGACGTCGCGATCTGCATCGATCGCATCGAGACGGCTTTCAACATCAAGGTCTCGCGCGTCGAGAACAAATGGGCAGGGCTGCGCAGCTTCGTGGCCGACAAGGTTCCCGTGGCCGGATATGCGCCCGGCGTGCAAGGCTTCTTCTGGCTGGCGGGGCAGGGCGGCTACGGCATTCAGTCCGCACCCGGACTATCGAGGACAGCCGCGGCTCTGGTGCTCGGTATGGACATTCCTGCCGACATCTCCGATCAGGGCGTCGAGAAATCCGCGCTCGCAGCGGATCGTCCGGCGCTTTCCTCATAAGCGTCGGACTTTCTGCCGTCTTCGGATCTATGTTGCCGCTTGCCGATTGGCGGGGATGGTGATTTCCTTCCCTTCTTTGGAACAGGAACCGCAGCCTTGTACGGACATATTCTCGTCCCCACCGACGGTTCGGAATTCGCTCACAAAGGCGTAGCGCATGGGCTCGCACTCGCCAAACGGCTCGGCAGCAAGGTCACCGTGATCGTCGCCACGGAGCCTTTTCCGACGATGGGCAGGGTGGCGTCGGCGGGCTGGATCGCGGACGAGGACGATATCGACCGTTACGATTCCCGGCAGAAGAAGTTCGCCGGGGAAGTGCTCAAGTCGGTCCAGACCGAAGCCGAGAAGCTCGGCGTTGAGGCGGGCACGCTCCATGTCCCCGATGAATGGGCGGCGGCCGCGATCGTGGACTGCGCCCGCGAGCTGGGCTGCGACCTGATCGTGATGGCCTCGCATGGCCGGCGCGGCATAGACCGCCTGATGCTCGGAAGCCAGACTGCGGAAGTGGTGAACCAGTCGATCATTCCGGTGCTGGTCGTGCGCTGAGGCGAACCCGCCGAGCGTTCTCGATTTCCTTGCTACAGGCACTCGAATTTACGAGCGTTTCCGCGTGCGCGAAATCTTGACTTCAACTGTCATTTTTCCGGGAGAAAGTAATGCTCCATGGGAAATACAGTAAGCACATAATTAACTAATTAATAGCAGCATTAATTATGCTTTTCACGAGGCGCTTTCGTTCTTCGCGAAATCGACGGCGCTCGAAGGGCACAGCGTCGGGTCCGACGGGGTGATCACCGCATCGTTAGGGCAGGACGCGAGGGGAGCGCATCGTCTCGCGCGGCTGCATTCCCTAGGGGTGGTTCAGCAATGTCGACTGTGACCGCGGCCACGGATGGGCGTCCGTGACCAATGTAGTGAAACGCCGGTAGGGGGCCCCTATGATCTCTTTCTTTCCGAACGCGGCATCGGATGCCAAGGCCATTCTGGCCGCGATGCAGAAATCACAGGCCGTCATCCAGTTCGATCTCGACGGCAAGATTCTTCATGCGAATGAAAATTTCTGCGCCGCCATGGGCTATGAGCTATCCGAGATCGTCGGGAGGCATCACCGTATCTTTGTCGATCCGGCTGAGGCCGAGAGCGCCGGCTACCGAGAATTCTGGGCACGGCTCGCCCGAGGAGAATTCGACAGCCGCCAATACAAGCGGTTCGGCAAGGGCGGCAAGGAAATCTGGATCGAGGCTTCCTACAATCCGGTTTTCCGCAACGGCAAGCCGTACAAGGTGGTGAAGTTCGCCACCGACATCACCGATGTGAAACGCAAGGCCGTCGAGGATGCGGGAAAGCTCGAAGCGATCTCACGCTCGCAGGCCGTCATCGAATTCGCGCCCGACGGCACCATCCTCACGGCAAACACGAATTTCTGCGCGACGGTCGGCTACGAGCTTTCCGAGATCGTCGGCAAGCATCACCGCATGTTCTGCGACGCCGACTACACCGCTTCGCCGGCATATGGGCAATTCTGGGAGAGCCTTGCGCGCGGCGAATTCATCTCCAACGAATTCAGGCGCGTGGGCAAGGGCGGAAAGGAAGTGTGGATCCAGGCCGCCTACAATCCCGTCGTCGATTTCAACGGCAAGGTCTACAAGGTGGTGAAATTTGCCACCGACGTGTCGGAGCGCATGACGGCGATTTCCGCGTTGGGCACGGGGCTGAAAGCACTCGCCGACGGAGACCTGACGGTCGGCCTCGAGAGCCGGTTCGTGCCTTCGATGGAGCAGGTGCGGCACGACTTCAACCTGGCCGTTTGCAGGCTTCGGCAGGCGATGCAGGAGGTGGCGGCGAACGCCGGCACAATTTCCTCCGCCTCGGGCGAGATCCGGTCGGCGGCCGACGATCTTTCCAAGCGGACCGAGCAGCAGGCGGCGTCGGTGGAGCAGACGGCGGCCGCGATGACCGAAGTCACCGCGACGGTGTCGGATTCCAGCAAGCGGGCGCAGGAAGCCGGTGAACTCGTTTCGAAGACGCGCGCCAATGCCGAGCATTCCGGCGAGGTGGTCGGAAGGGCGATCGAAGCGATGGGCGCGATCGAAACCTCGTCGCGCCAGATTTCCAACATCATCGGCATGATCGACGAGATCGCCTTCCAGACCAATCTCCTCGCGTTGAACGCCGGCGTCGAGGCGGCGCGGGCGGGCGAGGCCGGACGCGGCTTCGCCGTGGTCGCCCAGGAGGTGCGCGAGCTCGCACAGCGATCCGCCGGCGCCGCCAAGGAGATCAAACAACTGATCGGTACGTCGGGCGAGCAGGTGCGCAACGGGGTTGAGCTCGTCGGCGAGACCGGCGAGGCGCTCGAGGAGATGATCGGCCAGGTCGAGGAGATCAGCGTCAACGTTGCCGCGATCGTCGCCAGCGCCAAGGAGCAGGCGATCAGCCTGGCCGAGGTCAACCAGGCGATCAGCACGATAGACAAGGGCACGCAGCAGAACGCCGCCATGGTGGAGGAATCCACCGCCGCCAGCCACACGCTGGCGAAGCAGGCCGCATCGCTCTTCTCGCTGATCGGCAAGTTCAGGACGGGCGAGGCCAAGGTTGCCCAACCTCCGTCGCGGGAAGGCGCGCGCCCAGCGATGGCGCCGCAGCGCCTGTCGGTGGGAAATGCTGCTCTCGCGCTTGCCGAGGCGGCGGCTTCGGATGCGGAGGATTGGGAGGATTTCTGAGGCCCTGGTAGCCTCGCGCATCGCGCTGCGCGGCGTCCGGCGATTGCGACTGCGCGGGCTTGTAAACACACGAGATTTCATCGGTTTAAAGAAAGTCATGCCTCCCGTGGCTGACAGCGAAGCATTTCACGCGCAAAACTCCCCGCGGGATCGAAGACCGTCGCCTCTCGGCAATACCTGACGATACACAGGAAGGAGAGGGACATGATGAAACGAAGACTGATCGCCGCGATTGGCGCGGTGATGCTTGTGGCTGGCTGTCAGGCCAGCTCGGACCCGCAGGTGCAGGCGCGCAATCATGAATTCGGCTGCGTGGCCGGTACCGTCGGCGGCGCGATCGTCGGCGGCCTCATCGGCAGCACCATCGGAGCCGGCAGCGGAGCGGTGCTTGCAACTGCCGCGGGCATTGGCGGCGGTGGCTTCCTTGGCAACCGCCTGGCATGTCGTTGAGGGAGGATCGCACCATGCGTAGAACCATGATCGCCACCGGATTCCTGCTTCTCGGCACCGGCTTCGCCGCGGCGCAGCAGGCCCCCGCGCCGCAACAAGCACCAGCACCGCAGCAGGCTCCCACAGGCCAGCAGGCGCCGGCGGCGCAGGATCCGTCCGCAATCCACGAAGGTCATCTCAACCAGCTCGACACCAACAAGGACGGTAGCGTCGACCAGGCGGAGTATCAGACCTTCATGACCGGTGCTTTCGCACGGCTGGACACCAATGGCGACGGCTTTCTGAGCCAGTCCGATCTCGCCAGCCTGCTGACGCCCCAGCAATTCGCCACTGTCGACGCCAATGGCGACGGGCGCGTGAGCCGCGAGGAATTCATGGGCCAGGTGATGAAGGACTTCGCCGCCGCCGACCGCACCAGGGACGGCCAACTGAAATAATCCCCGCCGGCGCCGAGCGAGCCGCCTTGCGGACCCGTTCGCCGTTGGCGGAATGCTTCTCCCGGACGCCGCCAGCCCGCCTTCAAGGCTCCGGTTTCCGGGCGCGTGTCAGGCGATCGCGTCGACCAGTTCCGCGGCTTGTTGAATTGCGGCCTCCTGATGCGGGCGAAGCTCCTGGCCGGGATAGGCGACGAAGCCCGCCAGGAAGGGATCGTCGATCTCCGTCCTGATGCCGGAAAGCTGTTCCAGCACGGCCAGCCCGCAATAGGGAACATAGGCGGCGGAGTAACCGCCCTCGTGCGACATCACCAGCCTGCCGCCGCAAAGCTCGGCGGCGGCGTCCATCAGCATGTGCGTCATCTCGCGGTAGGTCTCGCTGTGCAGCATCATGCGCCCGAGCGGATCGGCCGCCGATGCGTCGAAGCCCGACGGCACGACGATCAGGTCGGGCCGATAGCGGCGCAGCACCGGCAGCACCACGCGTTCGAAGGCGGCGATGTACGCGCCATGGCCGCAACCGGCGGGCAGGGGGATGTTTATGTTGTAGCCCTTGCCCTCTCCTTCTCCACGCTCCTCGAGCCGCCCTGAATCATGGGGATAGAGACCCTCCTGGTGGATCGAAATCGTCAACACCGAAGGATCGGAATAGAAGGCCGATTGCGTACCGTTGCCGTGATGGACGTCCCAGTCGACGGTCGCCACACGGCCGAACTTGTGCCTGAGGCGGTTCTTCAGGATGGCGACGGGCACGTTACCGAAGAGACAGAAGCCGAGGCCCCGGCCGCGTTCGGCGTGGTGGCCGGGCGGGCGCACCAGCGCATAGCCGTTGTCGACTTCGCCCTTGAGCACCGCATCCATGAGCGAGGACGTCCCGCCGGCGGCCAGGCATGCGATCTCGTAGCTGCCCTTGCCGTAGGGCGTCGAGTAGCCCCTGTCGCCATGTTCCTTGCTGCGCGCCCTGACGCGGCGGATATAGTCGCGGTCGTGGAAGAGGGCGAGATCGTCCTCGGTGACCGGCTCGGAGCGGATCGCGACGAGCTTTTCAGAAAGTCCCGAAACTTCGATGAGATTGCGGAAACGCCTTTTGGTGTTCGCGTTCTCGGCATGCTCTCCCGGCTCGATGACGAGCCCTGGCTGGTAGAACAGGGCGGCGTTGCCGTTGTCGTGCCACAGATAGAGTTCGTGAAAATTCCAGCCGGTCGCCATTCGCTGTCCCTCCATTTCGCCACCCTGCAGATCGCGCGACCGCCCCCTGCAATCCGCGCAATGCGCAGGTTGGATGCGGGCAGCCATTATGTGATGACCTGTTCTTATAATACAATTAACATGGCAATTGGATACGGTTTGATGCTTTTCAGTTCAACAAAATTATGAAATAGTGCTTCTCACAGATGGAGAGGGTACCCATGCGCAAGATCGGCGGTCACGGGAAACGGCTGTCCTATTACGATTTCGGGCATACGACCGTTTATGCCTCGCGCTTCGACAAGCGCTTCGCTTATTGCGCCTACGTGCCGCAGGATTACGACGAGGATGGGCACGAGTCCTATCCGCTGGCGGTGATCGTTCACGGAACCGAGCGGGGGATGCTCGCCTATCGCGACGCCTTTGCCGATTTCGCCGAGGACAACGGCGTCATCGTGCTCTGCCCGCTGTTTCCGGCCAATATCTGCTTTCCCGGCGATCTCTCATCCTACAAGATGCTGCGGGCGGGCGACCTGCACTATGACGCCGTGCTGCTCGACATGGTCGAGGAGATGCGCGAACGTTACCGCATCGCCGGCGACCGGGTGCTGATGTACGGGTTTTCCGGCGGCGGTCACTTCACCCATCGCTTTCTCTACCTTCACCCCGAACGGCTGCTGGCGGCATCCATCGGCGCGCCGGGCGTGGTGACGCTGCTCGACTTCGACCATGATTTCTGGGTCGGCGTGCGCGATTTCGAGATCGTTTTCGGCAAGAAGCTCGACCTCGACGCGATCCGCCGCGTGCCGGCGCAGATGGTGATCGGCGGCGCGGATCTCGAAACATGGGAAATCGCCATCACGCCCAAGGATGCCTGGTGGATGCCCGGCGCGGACCTCGCGGGCGCGACCCGCATCGATCGCATCCGGTCGCTGAAGCGAAGCCTCGAGAACCAGGGAATGAGCGTCCGGCTCGATGTGGTGCCGGGCGTCGCACATGACGACCGGGAGCTTTTCCCGCAGGTGAAGGATTTTTTCAAGAAGGCGTTGAGCGAGGTCCGCGCGCGCGCCTGAGCCAGAATGCTTCGCGGACGAACAAGCGGAGAAAAAAATGGGAACACGAACAAGAACAATGGGATTGGCGCTCGGAGCCTCGCTTGCCGGGGCTATGCTGCTGGTGCTGGCAGGCACGGCGATCGCGCAGGAGCCGAAGCAGGGCGGAACACTGACAGTCCGCATCAATGCCGACATGCGCTCGACCGACGGTATCGATCGCGACGCCAACAGCGACACGATCCTGCACCATATATTCGAGACGTTGGTGGGCTATCGCGACGACCTGACGATCGGACCGGTGCTTGCCGAATCGTGGGAGCTTTCGCAGGACGAACGCACCTACAGCTTCAAGCTGCGCGAGGGTGCCACCTATCACGACGGTGACCCGGTCACGTCGGCGGACGTGAAATGGAACTGGGAACGCCGAATGGACCCGGCCAATGAGTGGCGCTGCATTCCCTTCTTCGACGGCAGCCAGGGGCTCGAGATCCAGTCTGTGGAGACCCCGGACGATCGGACGGTCGTCTTCACTCTCGAAGAGCCGAACGCGCTGTTCCTCGCCCAGCTCGCCAACATCCAGTGCAACGGATGGATCGCGAGCCCGAAGAATGTGGGTGACGACGGCAAATGGATCGACGGTTCCGCCATCGGCAGCGGACCGTTCAAGCTCGCCGAATGGGAGAAGGGGCAATATGTCGCCCTCGAACGCTACGACGACTATCGCCCGCTGAAGGAAGAGCGCAGCGGCATGACCGGCGACCGCACGGCCTATGTCGACGCTGTCCGCTTCATGATCATTCCCGACACGGCCGCGGCGGAGACGGCGCTGTTCGCCGGCGAGATCGACGTGATGGCGAACATGGAGCCGTCACGGACGAACGACGCCAAGGCGCGCGGCGCCAACGTGCTGTCGACGCCGGGGCTTGCCTGGACGACCATCCTCGTCCAGACCAACGACCCGCTGATGTCGGACGTCAGAATGCGCCGCGCCATCGCGCATGCGATCGACTTCAAGCAGATCGCGCAGACGCGCACGGAAGGCCAGGCAGGCTTCAACCCGTCGGGCGTGGCGCAGGCAAGTGTCTTCTTCGACGACGATTTCCTCGCCTGGCCCGAATACGACCCGGCCGCCGCCCAGGCACTGCTCGCCGAGGCAGGCTATTCCGGGCAGCCCATCAAGCTCCAGACCAACACCCGCTACCAGGGCATGTACGAGAATTCGGTGATCGTGCAGGCCATGCTGCAGGCGGCAGGCATCAATGCCGAGCTGGAAGTGCTCGACTGGGCGGCCCAGCTCGACAATTATCTGGCCGGCAAGTTTCAGCTTCAGTCCTTCGGCTATTCGGCCCGGCTCGACCCGTCGCTGATCTATGGCATCCTGGTCGGGGACAAGGAAGCCACGCCGACCCTGCAGTGGGAGAACGAGGAGGCCCACACGCTCTACCTGGAATCGACTCGGACCACCGATGTCGAGAAGCGCAAGGAGATCTTCAAGAAGATACATGCGCTGATGGAGCAGGACGTCCCGATCCTCGGCCTCTATTTTGAGATGGTGACCGACGCGGTCGGCGGCAAAGTCCATGGCTACGAAGTGTGGCCGGGCGACAAGCCGCGCGCCTGGGGTGTCTGGAAGGAATAGCCGGCGGTTCGATGCCGAGCGGTTGGGGGCGGGAAAACCCGCCCCTTTCCGCGGGAGCGCCGCCAGCATCGCCGGGCACCCGGAAACAGTGAAGGATGACGCCATGCGTACCTCCGATCTCCCCGTCATCGATTGCCCCGCCGAGCCACGCGAACGCGGTCGCGTGCATGGCGAGACCTTGCGCGCGGTGATCGGCGAAAAGATCGGGCGCTGGCACGAGGCGATCGACGTGGCTTATGGTGCCAGCTCCGAGATCTTCCTGCCGCGTTTTCTTGCCGGTACCGATTTTCGATCGGCGATCGCCCGTCATGCACCCGACCTTCTCGAGGAGGTGGCAGGCATTGCCGAGGGCGCGGACATCGATGCCGAAACCGTCTACGCCATGCAGCTCATGGACGAGGAGTGGTGGTTCGGAAAATCGCGCGGCGACGGTCATTGCTCCAGCCTCGCGATGGCACCGACCGGCGACGGGCCAACCATGGTCGGCCAGACCATGGACCTGCCGCGCTGGCACGAAGGCGCCCAGGCATTGCTGAGAATCACCGAGATGGATGGCAGCGAGACCATGGTCTTCACGTCTGCCGGAATGGTTGGTCTCAACGGCGTTTCCGGCCGAGGGCTCGGCATCTGCGTCAACACGCTCGCCCAGCTCGGTGTCAGCCCGAAGGGTCTACCCGTCGCCTTCGTCATGAGGCGCGCGCTTGCCCGAGGAAGCGTTGCCGGGGCGGCGGGCTTCCTGCGCTCGGTAGGCCATGCCTCCGGCCAGAACTACCAGCTCGGCGACCGCTACGGGATAGCAACGCTCGAATGCTCGGCGGGCGGCGCGGCTGTGCTCGAGATCGAGGGCGGCCGCTCGCTCCACACCAACCATCCGCTCGTCAGCCGCGACGCGCTCAGTCCGGATATCCCGCTGCACGGCAGCGACAATTCTCGCGCACGCCTCGAAAGCCTGAGGGCCGACCTCGCGCCATCCGAAAAAGCGGTTGTCGATGTGGAGGCGGTGAAGACGGCGCTTTCCGCTTGCCGCGC
Organism: Aquamicrobium sp. LC103; assembly: GCF_001014615.2. Lineage (GTDB taxonomy): Bacteria > Pseudomonadota > Alphaproteobacteria > Rhizobiales > Rhizobiaceae > LBCQ02. The sequence continues at coordinate 110,881 of NZ_LBCQ02000006.1, read as the reverse complement.
AGGCGGCGAGGTCTCGATCGAACCGTCCCCGTCTTCACCCGTGACGGAGGCGACGACTTTCGGCGCGATGGTTTGCGAGATCGGCGACGCGGTCGAGCTTTCGATCTCCGCCGGTCCGCCGAGCACCGAAAGCTGGCGGAGCTTCACTCTTCGATCAGCCTGACCTCGTCGCCGAGCGAGATCGCTCCGGGTCCTTCGATGGCGCAGAGCACGCCGAAGCCGCCATTGCCGTGCTGCGCGATCCGGTGGAGCACGGCAGGCTCGAAGGTGAGTTCTCCCTGGGCGAGCGCGGTGAAGGAGCAGCGCGCGCAGGGCTCGGATATCGCGATCACGGCGTTGCCTATCGCCACGCGCTTTCCAACGAAGCGGTGTTCCGCGAAACCTTCCAGTTCCGGAACGGTCTCGATGACGATGTTCGGCCGGAAGCGGCGGCCGTCGATTTCATTCGGGTCCGGGACCAGCGCCGCAAGCGCTTTCAGCGAGGCGGTCGTCAGCACATGCAGGTCGGCGCGCTGATAGCGCGGTGCGACGAAGCCTTCCCTCTCGGTCTCGAAGGGCACATGCGGCTTGAGCGCGACGGGCATGTCGAGGAAGGACGAGGCGAGCGCCTCGGCCTCGACGGAAGCGGCATCGAACCAGTCGCCGTTGCCCTTGCCGATCTGTGGCGTGTCTCCCGCCAGCCTGGAGAAGAGATTGGGCAGCGGCCGCCAATATCTGCGCTTCTCTGGTCCGGCCACCTCGCCGTCCTCGCGCCGCGCAACTCCCCAGATGCGGTCGCCCGCGATGCCGCCGGCGGCAAGTTTTGTTCCGTCGAGCCGCTCGCCACCCATCGAGCTCACCGGATAGCGCCAGATTTCGGCGATCTTGCCAATCGGCTTCATGCCGCGGCTTCCCTTCCGTCGCGCGCTGTTTGCAGGGTTCTCGCGAACCAGGCCTGAACCGGCTCGAGCATCTGCCGCCCATCATGGCCGGCACCGGGCACGACGTCCTGCTCCACCGCCACACCATGCGCCTCCAGGCTTTCGCGCAGCGCGGCCATGCGCTCGATGCGATTCGCCTCGGCCAGCCTCTCGGCGCCGTTCATCCACCAATCGTCTGCGGGTGTAAGGCGGATTTCCCAGGTTTCCGTGTCCTCCGCGCCGATCACCAGATGGACCGGCACCCGGCGTATCGCGTCGAGATCGAGCTGCTTGCCGAAGACGGTTTCGAAGTCGCGCACGCCGATCCAGAAATCATGCTCGAAGTCGAGCAGCGTGACGATGCCGGGCGCGCCGACCGATGCGCCGAGCAGGCGCTCCGGATGGAGATAGAGGAAGCGGTGGGTGAAATGCCCGCCGCCCGAAAAACCATGCAGCAGGAAGCGGTCGTCGCGCAGGCGGTAGCGCTCGCCTACCTCGGCCACCATGTCGAGCAGCACGCGGTCGTAGTCGATGCCGCCCTGGCGCAGAAGCTTGTAGCTCGAAAGCTCGCCGGGCGCGGTCATGCCGGCGGGAAACAGGGGTGCGAGCACCACGGCGCGCCGCGCCTCCGCGAAGCCGGCGAAGGCCGTGCGGTAGTGCTCGGCCCAGCGGGCGGTGCCGTGGATGAGCACGACGAGATCGAGACGCTCGCTGCCGTCGAACTCGTAGTCCTGCGGTACGTAGAGGCAATAGGAGAAGCGCGGGTCGCGGCGCGAGGCGAAATAAGGCGTGGGGCCGCGGTCGTAATAGCCGAGCCGGCCGGACATTCCGCCTTCCTGAAGCCTGGGCATGGTCCAACTCATGCGTTCGCCGCCTCCTTCTTCCTGTCGCCGGCACCGGCGAAGCGGCGATCGAGCAACATCGCCGCGTCGAGCAGCGTGCGCGTGTATTCGTGCCGCGGACGATCGAATATATCATCGCGCGCGCCGATTTCGACGATGCGCCCATCCTGCATCACCGCGACGCGGTCGGCGACCTGCTCCACCGCACCGAGATCGTGCGAAACGAACAGGCAGGCGAAGCCGTAGCGCTCCTGCAGCGAGCGGATCAGAAGCAGAATCTGCTTCTGCACCGTCATGTCGAGTGCCGACACCGGCTCGTCGGCGACCACGAACGCCGGTCGGCGGACGATGGCACGGGCGATCGCGACCCGCTGGCGCTGGCCGCCCGAAAGCTGATGCGGCAGCCGGCGCATGAATTCGGCGGGCAGGCCGACCTCGGCGAAGACTTCAGCCACCCGCGCCTTGCGCGCCTCGCGGCCCATGTTCGGGTCCAGCTTCAGCGGCTCGCCGACGATCTGCTCGATGCGCTGACGCGGGTCGAGGGAGGAATAGGGGTCCTGGAAGATGATCTGCATATTGCGGCGCTGCTCGCGCGCCACGGGTCCGCTTCCCAACGCGACGGGCTGGCCGCGAAATGCGATGGAACCGCTGGAAGGCCGCACCAGCCCCATGATCGCGCGCCCGAGCGTGGTCTTGCCCGAGCCGGACGCGCCGACGAGCGCCAGCGTCTCGCCGCGCTTCACCGTCAGGTCGACGCCATGGACGGCGCGCTTCGCCTCCGCGCGTCCGAAGAGCCGTGCGCGACCCGGATAGTCGATCACCACATCCTGAACCTCGACCAGCGGTTCGTCCTCGTCATTGCCGCGAGTGCCGGCGCCGCCGCGGCGCGGCAGGGCGTCGACCAGCTTGCGGGTATATTCGTGCCGCGGCGCGGAGAGGACGTCCGCGCTTCGTCCCTGCTCGACGGCCTCGCCTTGGCGCATCACCACGACGTCGCGCACATAGTGCGAGACCATGCCGAGATCGTGGCTGATGAGGAGCACGGCGGTACCGTTTTCCTGCGTCAGCTCAACCATCAGGTCGAGCACGTCGCGCTGGACCAGCGTGTCGAGCGCCGTCGTCGGCTCGTCGGCGATCAGCAGCTTCGGTTTCAGCAGCATCACGGAAGCGAGCATGATGCGCTGGCGCATGCCGCCCGAGAATTCATGCGGATAGGCGGCGAGGCATTTCCCCGGATTCTGGATGCGTATGCGCTCCAGCATGGCGAGCGAACGGTCGCGTATCTCGGCCGCCGGCAGGGAGCGATGCAGCCTGAGCCCCTCGGCCATCTGCTCGCCGATGGTCATGGACGGGTTGAGCGACACCATTGGTTCCTGGAAGACCATGCCGATGCGCGCGCCGCGGATCTGCCGCAGCACCGACGGTTCGAGGCGCGTGAGGTCGCGGCCTTCGAACTCGATCGCGCTTTCGGGCGCGATCACCAGCGGTGGCGGCAGGAGGTTGAGCACCGCGCGCGCGGCCATCGTCTTGCCGGAGCCTGATTCGCCCACGAGCGCGAGCATGTCGCCGGCGCGAAGGTCGAAATCGAGCCCGTCCACCACGCGCACTCCACCCGGACGGACCTCGACGCGGAGATTGCGGACCGAGAGCAGGGGAGAGCGATCCGTTTCGGCCAGCATCGTCGTTCAAACCTTCATCTTCGGGTCGAGCCAGTCGCGAACCGCATCGCCCAGCATGTTCACGCCGAGAAGCGTGACGGCGATGCAGAGGCCCGGCAGGACGATCATGTGCGGCGCCTGCGAGATGAACGGACGCGCGGTGGAAAGCATGTTGCCCCAGCTCGGCGCCGGCGGCGGCACGCCGAGGCCGAGGAAGCTGAGCGCGCTCTCCGACAGCACGATCCAGCCGAACATGGTGGTCGCGAGCACGGTGACCGGAGCGATGCAATTGGGCAGGACATGGCGCGCCATGGTGACGAACTCGCTGTTGCCCATCACGCGCGAGGCTTCGACATATTCCCGCTCGCGGATCGACATCACCGCGGCGCGCACGACGCGGACGACGACCGGCATATAAGCGAGACCGAGCGCGATGATGATGCCGTTGCGGCTGGCGCCGAACACCGCCATGAAGCCGAGCGCCAGCAGCAGGCCGGGAAAGGCCAGGAACGCGTCGTTGAAAGTCATGATGATGCGGTCGACATAGCCGCGCAGAAAACCCGCGAGCACGCCGAAGAATACGCCGGTGACGAGCGCGAAGGCCACGGTCGAGACGGCTATGAGCGCGCTGGTGCGTGCGCCGTAGAGCAGGCGGCTCAGCATGTCGCGGCCGAACTCGTCGGCGCCGAGCAGGTTCACGGAGGTCGGCCCGCTCATCCGGGCGGAGAGGTTGAGCGTCAGCGGATTGTGGGGCGCCAGCCACGGGCCAAACAGCGCGGCCAGGATGAGCAGGGTCACGATCGCGCCACCGAGAACGGCGTTGAAACGGAAGGTCGGAAGGCCCAGGGCACGAGCGATCATGCGGTCACCCTCGGATCGAGCAGCGGATAGACGAGGTCGACCAGCAGGTTGACCATCACATAGAGGAAGGCGATGAAGAGCATGCAGCCTTGGACGACCGGATAGTCGCGGGCATAGATGCTTTCGACCAGCAGGCGGCCCAGTCCGGGAATGGTGAAGACGGTCTCGATCACCGCGATGTTGGCGAGCAGGCTGCCGAGGATCAGGCCGATCAGCGTCCAGGTCGGCGCGAAGGCGTTCCTGAAGGCGTGGCGCCACATCACCGCCGTCTCCGAAAGCCCTTTCGCGCGGGCATGGGTGATGTATTCGAGCCGCGCCACCTCGATCGTGCTGGCGCGCGCCATGCGGGCGATGGAGCCGGACTCCACCAGAACGAGCGTAATCACCGGCATGACGATGAACAGGAGCGCCTGGCCGAAATCCCGGCTGAAGGGGACGTAGCCGACGATCGGCAGCCACCCCAGCGTCAGCCCGAACACCATCATCAGCATGAGGCCCATCCAGAAACTCGGGATGGACAGGAACAGCGTCGCGGTGGCGATGACGGCGATGTCGCGGGCGCTGTCCTGCCGCCAGGCGGCGATCATGCCGGCCGGCACGGCGATCACGGTTGCGAAGAAGACGGCGACGAGCACGATCGTCGCCGAGACGGAGAAGCGGTCGAGGATCAGCGGCAGGACGGACTGGCGCGAGGAGATCGAGACGCCGAAATCCCCCGTCAGCACGTCTCCCATCCAGATGAAATATTGCAGCGCAATGGGCTGATCGAGACCCATCTGCCGCCGCATCGCCTCGACCTGGCCGGGCTGGGCGAGATCGCCCAGCATCAACGTTGCCGGGTCGCCCGGAATGAGGCGCATCATCACGAAGACGGTCAACGACACGATGAGGATCGTGGGAATGGCGCTGGCTACGCGGGACAGGAAGAAACGGCCCATTTGTGCTTTGCTCTCCTTCTTCCTTTCCCGATCGTTCGACCCGCTTCAGGCTGCGCGTTCGGCCGGTTCGACGTCCATGGCCAATTCGTAGCGCGTGAAGTCGCGGTTGATCGCGGGCAGCGGCGCTATCTCCATCACGCCTTCGCCCGGCTCCATCACGATCATGGCGACGGTTGCCGAGAGGTTCCCGCCCTCCTTCACCAGCGGCGGCCGACAAACGCAGAAGGGTGTGGCGAAGTCGTCGAAGAGCGCGGACTTTAGATCGTCCAGGACGATATCGCCGCTTCTACCCTGGAGGGCTGTGCGCACCCGCTGGTCGCGGTAGAGGCTGTCAGGCACTTCGGCCAGCCCCGTCTCCTTGAGCTTCGAAAGCGCGACGGAGCTCTGCCAGTGATTGGCGTGCACGATCATGTCGCCTTGCGGATAGACCGCGAAGGCCTCGTCGGGAGCGCATTCGAGATCGACCGCGAACCCCTCGGCCGTGCTGATCATCATGTTGTTGGAGCCGGATTTCGGCGTGATCGCGACGACGCGCAGCGCCATGGCGAAGTGCCTCGCCTCGAGCACCCTGCGGCGGATGAACGGCAGGGGGATGCCGAGACGACGATAGTCGCGATCCGATTCCAGATAGTTCGCGGTGATCGCGATGCCGGCGGAGTTGAAGCCGCTTCGGGCGAGCCCGCCGGCCTCGGTGAAGGTGAGGATGTCCGGTCCGTCGTCGCGGCGGATGCGCAGAACGATCGAGGTTTCCGCGCATTCGGCCTTCCAGTCCCAGTTCTGGCCGTGCAGAACCTTGCCGTTGCGTGTGGCGGCCGGCAGCACCACGGCCCCGGTGCAGCCGTCCGGCTCGCCATCGACGACGCCGCGCTCGCGCTTGGCAAGTTGCAGCACCTCGGTGCGGGCGTTGACCAGCACGACCGAGGAGAGCGGCAGATTTGCTCCCGCCGCTATCCCCTCCATTTCCTCGACGAGGTCAGGCGCCCATTTCGCCGTTTCCGGCATGAAGGTGGCTATGAAGCGCTCGATGTCGTCCTGCGTGCAACCCATTCGCCTCAGGCTGGCGACGTAGAGTTCAGCCGAGAGGCCGATCCTCTCCCGCGCCTGCTCACCATAGGCATGGCCGCGTGCGCGCGGTGCGCCGTCGACTTCGATCAGGGGAAAGGGCGTGGTTTGGTTCATGAACGAAAGGCTTTCATGTCGGGAAGATGGGTCACTATAATGCATTTTGATTATATGAAAAGCATAAACTTTAGAGTTATCCCCACTGCGAACTTCCATGTTCCGAGCTATAATGCGATCAGGGAGTACCGCTCATGGACACACCAACAGCCGCGCATGGCGAGGGCGCAAGCCCGCTTCAGATCGATCTGGCGCGACGGATCCTGGAGCGCATCCGCGACGCCGGATGGGCGGCGGGAACGCGGGTTTCCGTGCCGGAGCTGGCGCGTGCCTTCGGCGTCTCGCGCTCGCCGGTGAGCGCGGCGCTCGAGTTGCTCGTTCAGCAAGGCGTGCTCGCGCCGATGCCGACGCGCGGCCTTCAGGTCGCGCGCGACGTTTCCGATCTCGACGCGGCGGCGCTGCTGCCGAACTCTCCCATGGAGGATCTCTATCGCCGCATGATGCGCGAGCGCGCGCTCGGCGAGCTGCCACAGGAAGTGTCGGAAGCCGAACTCATTCCGCGCTACGGCGTCTCGCGCGGCGTCATCCGCAAGCTGCTCATGCGGTTCGCCGCCGAGGGCCTCGTTCAGCGGCTGCCCGGCCATGGCTGGCGCTTCGCCGACACGCTGGTCGACGAGGACGCCTATCTCGAAAGCTACGAGTTCCGCATCGCCGTCGAATGCGCCGCGCTCGGCTCGCCGCGCTTCAAGGCCGATCCGCAGCAACTGCTCGCGTTGCGCCGCGCGCATGAACGCATCCTCGAAGATCGGGGGCGCGATACGGGCGGCGACGAGTGGTTCCGCGTCAACGCCGCCTTCCACGAGAAGCTGGTCGCGTTCTCGGGCAACCGCTTCCTGACCGATGCCGTGCGCCAGCAGAACAATCTGCGGCGCATGCAGGAATCCGCTGCCTTCCACGAACTGCCGGCCGAACGCATCGAGCAGTCGTGCAAGGAGCATCTGGCGATCCTCGATGCCGTCGAGGCGGGGGAGATGGAATGGGCCGAGGCGCTCCTGCGCCGCCATCTGCGCGAGGCTTCCGATTTCAGGTGGAAGCCGGAACCGCCCCGTCAGTCCGCCCTCAGCCGATAGCCGACGCCGGTCTCGGTGAGGATCAAGTGCGGCTGTTCCGGATCGGCTTCGATCTTCTGCCGGAGCTGGCGGATATAGATGCGAAGGTACTGGACGTCGGTCTCGCCGCCCCAGACCTCGTTGAGAAGCATGCGGTGCGTGAGAACCTTGCCGGCATGCGCCACCAGCGTGCGCAATATGTCGTATTCCTTCGGCGAGAGCTTCACCTCCTCGTCCCGCACCCGCACGATTCGACGCACCAGGTCGACGGAGAGGTCGCTGCTGCGGAACACCGGCTGCTCTCCCTGCCGCTGCAGGCGGTGACGCAGGGCCGTTCTGATCCTGGCCAGCAACTCCTCCGTGCCGAAGGGCTTGGTCACGTAGTCGTCGGCCCCGAGGTCGAGCGCCTCGACCTTGCCGCGCTCGTCCGTGCGGCTGGACAGCACCAGTATCGGCAATGACGAGCCCTGGTCGCGCAGCAGGCGGATAAGCTCGCTGCCCTGCATGTCGGGCAGGCCGAGGTCGAGAATGACGAGGTCGGGTTCGGAGCTTTCGATCTCCGCGAGCGCTTCGCTGCCGGTCGCCGCCTCGGCAACCTGGAAGCCCTGAGAGGCGAGGCTTGTCCGCAAGAGGCGGCGGATCGGCGGCTCGTCGTCCACGATCAGGATCTTTGTGGGAAGGCCGCTCATGTTTCCGCTTCCGTTGTCCGCTGGTCGTCCGAAGGCACCGGCAAGGTAATGGTGAACACCGCCCCGGTCCGGTCGTTCCGGCTTGCAGCTTCTATCGTCCCCCCCATGGCTTCGACGAAGCCGCGGCAGATGGCAAGTCCCAAGCCGGTTCCGGCGCGCTGGCTGTCGCTTTTGCGGACCCGGTAGAATTTGTCGAAGATGCGCGGCAGGTCCTCCAGCGGAATGCCTTCGCCCTCGTCGAGCACCTGAAGATGCACGGCGTCGCCGTCGCGCCAGCCCCGGATGCCGATGGCGGAGCCCGGCGGCGCGTATTTCACGGCATTGTCGAGCAGGTTGAACAATACCTGTTCGAACAACACGGCATCGAGCCTCACCATCGGCAGGTCGGGCGCGATGCGGCGCTCGAGGCGGTGGCCGGCAAGCATCTTCTCCGCCCGCCGCAGCGTGCTCGCCACCACCTCGCCGATGTAGAGCAGATCCATGTTCGGCTCGACGGCGCCGGATTCCAGCCGCGTCATGTCGAGCAGGTTGGCGATGAAGCGGTTGAGCCGCTCGGCCTCCTCTTGAATGGTCGAAAGCAGCTCCTCGCGATCGGCGGCGCTGAGTCCGGAAAGGGTGCGCAGCCCCGCCGAGGCGCCGAGGATCGAGGCGAGCGGCGTGCGCAGATCATGCGAGATCGAGGTGAGCAGCGCCGAGCGCAGGCGATCCTTCTCGGCGGCGCGCTCCGCCTTGTCGACATCCTCCGCGAGATTGACCCGCTCGATGGCAAGCGCCGCCTGGTCGGTGAGCGCGTCGAGAAGCCGGCGCTGGTCCGGGTCGAGGATCGGCCCGGACTTGTCGTTGTCGATGCCGACGACGCCGACCGGACCCCGGCCGGTCCGCATCGGCAGGAACAGGCGCCTGGCGCCCGGGAGGGTGTCGGCGCCGCGTCCGGCCGGCCGGTTGTTCTCCCAGCTCCACTTCGCCGCCGCCAGATCCGCTTCCTCGGCAACGTCCTCCGGCGGCCAGGCCGCGCTCAGCGCCAGCGATCCGTCGTCGGGGAGGAACAGGACAACGCGGACCTGCAGCATCGCCGAGACCTGCGAGGCGGTGACCCACAGAAGATCATCGAGCGAGGCGGTCCCCGCCAGTTTGCGGCTGAACAGATAGAGGTCCTCGGTGGTCTTGGCGCGCCGTCGCGCCACCATTGCCTGGCGGCGGACGCTCGCCGTCAGATTGCTCGCGATCAGCGCCACCACCAGGAAGAAGAACAGCGCGACGACGTTCTCCGGATTGCTGATGGTGAAGGTGTAATGCGGCGATAGGAAAAAGAAGTTGAAGGCGAGCACGCTGAGGCCGCTGACGAACAGGGCGGGCCACAAGCCGTAGGTGACGGCGCAGACCAGCACGGCCATGAGGAAAACCAGCGCGACGTTCTGGACATCGAGTATCCGGGTCAGCAGCACGCCGATGCCGAGCGCGATTGCGACGAGACCGGCTCCCACCAGATAGGGCCTCGGGTTGGCCGGGGGAGAGGCGGCCTTGCGCGTCGCCACCGTCTTGGCGGCGATCTGGTTCTGCTCGTGCCCGGTGATGACATGCACGGCGATGTCGCCTGCCGACCGGACGATCTCGTTGGTGATCGATCCGAACAGCACCTCATGGAGGCGCGAGCGCTTGCTGCGGCCGATGACGAGATGGGTGAAATTGTTCGCCTCCGCGTAGCGGATGATGTCCTTGGCCAGCTCGCCGCCGGGGATGGTGACGGATTGGCCGCCGAGTTTTTCGGCGAGCCGCATCGTGTCGGCGATGCGGTCGCGCTGCGCTTCCGTCAGGCGCATCGCTTGCGCGGTTTCGACGTAAAGCGCCTGCCACGGCGCGCGCAGCCGCTCGGCCATCCGGCGGGCATAGCGGACCAGCGCCAGGGCTTTCTCGTGCTCGTTGACGACGACCAGCACGCGCTCGCCGGCCGCCCAGGGGCCGGAGATCGCATGCGCCTGCATGTGGGTGAGGAGCTGCTGGTCGACGCGCTGCGCGGTACGCCGCAGCGCCAGCTCGCGCAGCGCGGTCAAATTGCCGAGCGAGAAATAGTGCTTCAGCGCGCGCTGCGCCGTCTTCGGCACGTAGACCTTGCCTTCCTTCAGGCGCTGGATGAGGTCGGCGGGGGTGAGATCGATCACTTCGATCTCATCGGCGCGGTCGATGAAATGGTCCGGCACCGTCTCCCTCACCCTTATGCGGGTGATCTGGGCGACGACGTCGTTGAGACTTTCGAAATGCTGGATGTTGACGGTGGTGTAGACGTCGATACCGGCGGCGAGCAGGTCCTCGACATCCATGTAGCGCTTGGGATGGCGGCTGCCTTCGGCGTTGGTGTGGGCGAGTTCGTCGACGAGCGCCAGTTGCGGCCTTCGTTTCAGAATTGCGTCGAGGTCCATCTCCTCGAGCGGACGTCCCTTGTAGTCAATGCGGCGGAGCGGGACGATCTCGAAGCCCTGAACGAGGGCCTGGGTGTCCGCGCGCCCGTGCGTCTCGACCACGCCGATGACGACGTCGATGCCCTCCCGCCGCCGCGCCGCCGCGCTGAGCAGCATTTCGTAGGTCTTGCCGACGCCGGGCGCCGCGCCCAGAAATACCTTCAGCCGACCGCGGGTCTCGCGCTCGGCTTGCTCCAGAAGTGCCTCGGGAGAGGGACGTTTGTCCCGGTTGGACTGTTCGGCCATTGCTTGCGTCAGGGTCCGCTTTCCTCGATCAGCATGGAGTAGAGCTCGCCGCTGTTCCTTGCCTGCCGAAGTTTTGCCAGGGTTTCGGCGTTTCGCAAGCCGCGGCATGCGCCGGCGAGCGTCCGCAGCAGTTCGGCCGACGCGTGATAGTCACCGATGATGGCGCAGACGAGGTCGACCGGCCGGTCGTCTCCTGCTTCGAAATCTATCGGGCGGGCGAGCCGCAGAAAGACGGCGTGCGCGCGGCCCGCGCCCTGGATGCGGGCATGCGGCGCGGCCACGCCATGTCCGACCGCTGTCGAGCCGAGGCTTTCCCGGTCGACCAGCGCCTTGAATATTTCCGCTTCCGGAAGGTTGGACGAGGCGGCAAGCAGGCGCGCCGCCTGTAGCAGTACCTGTTTCACCGTCGGCGCATCGACGCCGATCGCGACGTCCTCGGGCCTGAAGATTTCGGACGAAGTGAGCATGGCCTGGATCCTCATTCTGCGGTCTCGGCATCGAGCGCGAGATTGAGGCGAAGCACGTTGACCCGGGGCTCGCCGAAGATGCCCAGCGTCCTGTCCTCGACATACCCGGCGACGATCTCGCGCAGGCGCTCCTCGGATATGCCGCGCGCCTTTGCGACGCGCGGCACCTGGAAGCTTGCCGCTTCCGGCGAGATGTCCGGATCGAGCCCGCTTCCCGACGCGGTCACGAGGTCGACGGGCATGGCGGCGTTCGGGTTCTCGTTCTTCAGCGCCGAAGCGTCGGCTGTGACGCGCTCGATCAGTTTCGCGCTGGTCGGGCCGAGATTGGAGCCGCCCGAGGCGGCTGCGTCGTAGCCGTCGCCGGCCGCCGAGGGACGGGGATGGAAGTACTGCTCGCCGGAGAAGGCCTGGCCGATCAGCGACGAGCCGATCACCTGTCCGTCGCGTTCGATCAGGCTGCCATTGGCCTGCACGGGAAAGAGCGATTGCGCGATGCCGGTGACGGCGAGCGGATAGGCGAGCCCGGTGACGAGCGTGAGGGCCACGATCATCGTGAGGGCGGGGCGAAGATGGGAAAACATGGTCGTTGACTTTCTATGCGAGGCCGACGGCGGTGATGACGAGGTCGATGGCCTTGATGCCGATGAACGGGATGACGACGCCGCCGAGGCCGTAGACGAGAAGGTTGCGGCGCAGGAGGGCACCGGCGCCGATGGCGCGGTATCTGACGCCTTTCAGCGCGAGCGGGATCAGCGCGATAATGATAAGCGCGTTGAAGATGATGGCCGAGAGGATGGCGCTTTCCGGCGTCGCGAGCCGCATGATGTTGAGCGTCTGAAGCTGTGGATAGAAGACGACGAACATCGCGGGGATGATGGCGAAATATTTCGCAACGTCGTTGGCGATCGAGAATGTGGTCAGCGAGCCGCGCGTCATCAGGAGCTGCTTGCCGATCTCGACGATCTCGATGAGCTTGGTCGGATCGCTGTCGAGATCGACCATGTTGCCGGCCTCGCGTGCCGCCACCGTGCCGGTGTTCATGGCGACGCCGACATCGGCCTGGGCGAGGGCGGGCGCGTCGTTGGTGCCGTCGCCGCACATGGCGACGAGCTTGCCCATCGCCTGCTCGTCGCGAATGAGCTGCAGCTTGTTCTCCGGCGTGGCCTGGGCGAGGAAATCGTCGACCCCGGCTTCCGCGGCGATCGCGGCGGCGGTCATCGGGTTGTCGCCGGTGATCATGACGGTGCGGATGCCCATGCGCCGCAGCTCGGCAAAGCGCTCCCGGATGCCGCCCTTGACGACATCCTTGAGATGGACGACGCCGAGCAGGCGGCCATCGCGCACCACCGCCAGCGGCGTGCCGCCGCTTTTGGCGATGCGTTCCGCGACCTCCTTCAACTCGCGCACGCTTTCCGCGCTGACGCCCGGATGCAGGGCGCGCAACGTGGCGCCCTCGGTGGCGGTCGCCGCTGCGCCGACATTGGCGAGCACGGCGTCGATGGCGCCCTTGCGGATCGAGCTGCCTTCGACATCGACGCCGCTCATCCGGGTCTGCGCGGTGAACGGTACGAAATGGGCATGCAACTGCCCCATATCGCGCCCGCGAATGCCGTATCTTTCCTTGGCGAGCACGACGATGGAGCGGCCCTCGGGCGTCTCGTCGGCAAGCGAGGCGAGCTGCGCGGCGTCGGCGAGCTCGCGCTCGTCGATCCCGCGCAATGGAAGGAATTCCGTCGCCTGGCGGTTGCCGAGCGTGATCGTGCCGGTCTTGTCGAGCAGCAGCGTGTCGACGTCGCCCGCCGCTTCAACGGCGCGTCCCGACATTGCGAGCACGTTGAAACGAACCAGCCGGTCCATGCCGGCGATGCCGATGGCGGAGAGCAGCGCGCCGATCGTCGTCGGGATGAGGGTGACGAAGAGGGCCGCGAGAACGACGACCGGGATCGTGCCGCCGGCATAGGCGGCGAAGCTCGGTATCGTGACCACCGCCAGCACGAAGACCAGGGTCAGCCCGGCGAGCAGTATGTTGAGGGCGATCTCGTTCGGCGTCTTCTGCCGCTGCGCGCCTTCGACCAGGCTGATCATGTGGTCGAGGAAGGTCGAGCCGGCCGCGGCCGTGATCCTGACCTTGATCTGGTCGGAAAGCACCTGGGTGCCACCGGTGACGGCCGAACGGTCGCCGCCGGATTCACGGATGACGGGCGCGGATTCGCCGGTGATGGCGGCCTCGTTGACCGAGGCGACGCCCTCTATCACCTCGCCGTCGGAAGGGATGATGTCGCCCGCCTCGACAACGACCACGTCGCCGACCTTCAGGCTGGTGGCCGGCACGACCTCGTAGGACGTGCGGCCGTCGGGCGACAGGAGCTTGGCGTCGGTCTGGGTGCGGGTGCGCCGCAATGCGTCGGCCTGGGCCTTGCCCCTGCCCTCGGCCACGGCTTCCGCGAAATTGGCGAAGAGCAGCGTGAACCAGAGCCACATCACGATCTGGAAGGAAAAGCCGATGCCGTCGTGCCCGGTGACGAGATCGCGCAGGAGGAGGATCGTGGTGAGGATCGCCACGATCTCGACCACGAACATGACCGGATTGCGGATCTGGCGGCGCGGATCGAGCTTGGCGAAGGCGCTGGCGAACGCCGGCCACATTATGTCGCCGCTGAGGATGTCGGTTTGATTGGAACGAACCATGATCTGTTTCCTGTCGGAACGCCGGTGGCCTAGAAGGTCTGGCCGGCGAGCATCGCGAGATGCTCGACGATCGGACCGAGCGCCAGGGAGGGAAGGAAGGTGAGACCGCCGACGACCAGGACCACGCCGACCAGCAGGCCGACGAAGAGGCCGCCATCGGTCGGAAAGGTTCCGGCGGATGCGGGGACGGTCTTCTTGGCCGCGAGCGAGCCGGCGATTGCCAGCACCGGAACTATGATCAGGAAGCGGCCCATCATCATGGCGAGGCCGATCGTCACGTTGTACCAGAGCGTGTTGGCGGAAAGCCCGGCGAAGGCGCTGCCGTTGTTGGCGGCTCCCGACGTGTAGGCGTAGAGAATTTCCGAGAAGCCGTGCGGCCCGGCATTGGCGAGCGAGGCGAGCCCGGCCGGCAGCACGACGGCCATGGCGGTGAAGCCGAGGATCGCCAGCGGCAGCGACAGGATCGCCAGCATCGCCATCTTGACCTCCTTGGCCTCGATCTTCTTGCCGAGATATTCGGGCGTGCGGCCGACCATCAGGCCGGCGATGAAGATCGCCAGGATGACGAAGAGCAGCATGCCGTAGAGCCCGGCGCCCACGCCTCCGACGATCACCTCGCCGAGCTGCATGTTGAGAAGCGGGATCAGGCCGCCGAGCGGCATGAAGCTGTCGTGCATGGCGTTCACCGCGCCGCAGGAGGCCGCGGTCGTGACGACGGCGAAAAGGGCGGAGAGGGCGACGCCGAAGCGCACCTCCTTGCCTTCCATGTTGCCGCCGTCCACTCCGAGCGCGGCGAATGCCGGGTTGCCCGCCGCCTCGGCCCAATAAGCCACGGCCACGCCGGCGATGAAGAGCACGCCCATGGCGGCCAGGATCGCCCAGCCCTGCCGCTGGTCGCCCACCATGCGGCCGAACACGTTGGTAAGGGCCGCGCCGATCGCGAAGATCGACACCATTTGCAGGAGATTGGTGATGGCGTTGGGATTCTCGAAGGGATGCGCCGAATTGGCGTTGAAGAAGCCGCCGCCATTGGTGCCGAGCATCTTTATTGCGAGCTGCGAGGCGACAGGACCGACCGCGATGGTCTGCCTGCCACCCTCCAGCGTCGTCGCCTCGACATAGGACGCAAGCGTCTGCGGCACGCCCTGGAACACCAGGAAGAGCGCGTAGATCAAGCTGATCGGCAACAGGACATAGAGCGTGCCGCGCGTGAGATCCGTCCAGAAATTGCCGACGCCGCGCGCGGAGGCACGGGAGAAGCCGCGGATCAGCGCCATGGCGATGGCGATGCCGGTGGCGGCGGAAACGAAGTTCTGCACCGTCAGGCCGGCCATCTGGACGAGATAGCCCATCGTGCTCTCGCCGCCATAGCCTTGCCAGTTGGTGTTGGTGACGAAGCTGACGGCGGTGTTGAAGGCGGAGTCGGACGTCACCGCGCCCATTTCCATCGGGTTGAGCGGCAGCGCGCCCTGAAGGCGCTGCAGCACGAACAGGGCGAGAAAACCCGCGGCGTTGAAGAACAGCATCGCCACCGCATAGGCGAGCCAGTGCTGCTCCTGCCGCTCGTCGACGCCCGCAATCGCGTAGAGCCCGCGTTCGAGCGGGCGCAGCAGCGGCGAAAGCAACGTGCGCTCGCCCTCGAACACGCGCGTCATGTACCAGCCGAGCGGCTTTGCGAGCGCGACCACGATCGCGCAGAAGATCAGGATCTGAATCCAGCCGTTGAATGTCATTGGAACACCTCAGAACCGCTCGGGACGGATGAGCGCGTAGACGAGGTAGGAAAGGATGAATGCGGCCGCGAAGCCGCCGAGCGCGTAATCGAGGATCATCGCCCTGTTCCTACAGTCGTTCGCAGGCCGTGCCGTAGAGCACCGTCAGGGCGAAGAAGCCGAAGCCGATCGCGAGCATGATAATGTCGAGCATATGCCGTTCTCCGAAATGCTCCGGCGCGCCATCCGGAAGCCGGGTACGGTCGCGTGGAGCTGAAAGCACGGCGAAAACTGGCCGGAACGGCATATATTTTCGAGACGGCTCGCCGCCGTCGCCCATAGTATTTTCATATATGAAGATGGTTGAACCGGACGGCGGCCTGGCGAAGATGTTCGCCGGCGCGCCCGGCCGATGGGGCGGCCGGATCAGGCCGCCCAGACATAGACCATCGCCGAAACGACGACGGCCAGGACTGCGATGCCAGGCAGCCATCCTTCATGAGCTAAGCGTCTGTTCATTTTGCACCCTCGTGCAAGATGGTGGTCGCGGCTGAAACGCGCTGCCCGAATTCCCCGATCCATCACGAACTGAGTCGGCCTGCATTGTCTGCGCGAGGGGAGTGAGCGGACTTTCGTATGTGTCGGACCGGTCGGGCGGCCGAATCGGCCTGCGCCCCTTCATGGCTTTTGTTCAGAATATACCAGTTGCGTCGCGGGATCGGTTTGGCTATACCGTAAACTGATTGCAATTCGCAATCGGTTTCTTGGGAGAATGCACATGGCCAAGCTGATCGTCTGGAACCTCATGTCCGTGGACGGCTATTTCGAAGGCGCCAAGAAGTGGGATCTCGACTTCCACAATCTCGCCTGGGGACCGGAATTGGAAAAACTGAGCGAGGAATTCGGCGACAAAGCCGCGACGCTCGTTTTCGGTCGGGTGACCTATCAGGGCATGGCCGACTACTGGAAATCGGCCGAACCGAGCAACGTCACAACCTACATGAACGCGCTGCCGAAACTGGTCGCCTCGCGCACGCTGAAGTCGGTCGACTGGAACAACAGCCGGGTAACCGCCGACATCGTGCCGGAACTGAAGCGCATGAAGGCCGAGGAGACCAAAGCGCTCTATGTCTTCGGCAGCGCCGAACTCACGCATTCCCTGCTGGAAGCCGGTCTGGTCGACGAATTGATGATCTGCGTCGTGCCTGTACTTTTGGGTGAGGGTACGCTGCTTTTCAAACCAGGCCGGAAGACGGGGCTCGATCTCACCGAGACGCGTCGCCTGGAAAACGGCGCGATCATCAACACCTACGCGGTGCAGCAGGCAGCCTGAACTCCAGCCGACGGATTGTCGACGCCCTGCACGGCGCGGGCGGTCCGCCTGCTCGGCGTGCTGAATGATGAAGCCAGCCCTCCAGGGTTTGCATGACTATATGGAAACCCACTGGAGTGCCGAAATCATGAAGGTAGGTAGGTAGGGGGCGGCGCGGTTCGATCGTGAGCCGGCCCAGCATTTTGAGATGTCTGACCGAAAGTGGCAGGTGACGCCGGCAGGGCATCGGAATCGCCGAAGCCGGGCAGAGCGGGCGCGATCACGTAGGCGACCCGCGACAGATCGGATATGTCTTCAGAAACATTCCCGCGGGCTGGGAAACTCCGTGTCGTTGAGCAGAAGAAGCCTCGCCGAGGCGGATCGTCACCCATGTCTTAGGTGCGATCTGTTACCTATGTCTCCGGGCCGGACAAATGCAATTTTGGTAGCGGAGGAGGGATTCGAACCCCCGACACAAGGATTATGATTCCTCTGCTCTAACCTACTGAGCTACTCCGCCCCGGGAAGGGCCGCAAAGGCGCCGCGTGCATCCGAGGAGCACATGCCGGCCGCCAGGGACGCGCGGATATAAGGTTGGGACCGCCTGGCTGTCAAGCAGGCAAAGAACGCTTTTGCGAAAGCTTGAGCCGGCTTACGCTTTTCCTGTTCTGCAGGGTTGAGTTCAGGGCTTGGCAGGATTATGTCTCACCCGCACCACGTTCAATCGCAGGGTTCATGAAACCGCGTATCGCCGTTCTCGGTTGCGGATACTGGGGTTCCAACCACATCCGCACTCTCAAGTCGCTTGGCGCCTTATATGCCGTCTCCGACGCCAATGGCGCGCGCGCGGAAGGATTCGCCAGCGAGCAGGACTGTCAGGCAATCGAGCCGGAAGAGCTTTTCAAGCGCGACGACGTCGACGCCATCGTCATGGCGCTGCCGCCGCAGTTCCACGCCGAAATGGCGATCCGCGCCGTCGAGAGCGGCAAGGACGTTCTGGTCGAGAAGCCGATCGCGCTGACGGTCGCCGACGCCGAGCGCTCGGTCGAGGCCGCGCGCAGGAACAAGCGCATCTTCATGGTCGGCCACGTGTTGCGCTTCCATCCCGCCTTCGAGCAACTCAAGCAGTTGATCGACAGCGGTGAGCTTGGCCAGGTCAAGTATATCCATTCCCATCGCCTCGGGCTCGGCAAGTTTCATACCGAGAACGACGCGCTCTGGGATCTCGCGCCGCACGACCTGTCCATGATCCTCGCGATCACCGGCGCGCCGCCGGTGGAGATCCGGGGCGAGGGCGCGGCGCTGCTCGACCATCTGAGCGATTTCGCGCATCTGCACATGCGCTTTCCCGACGGGGTCAGGAGCCACCTCTTCACCTCGCGGCTGAACCCATATCGCGAGCGCCGGCTCACCGTGGTCGGCACCAAGGCGATGGCCGTCTTCGACGACGTCGAGGCCTGGGACCGCAAGCTCGCCGTGTACCGTCACGCGGTTTGGCAGGACAGCGGCCATTGGGCCTTCACCACCAACGAACCCTCCTATGTGAATGTCGTCGAGGGCATGCCGCTGACGCGCGAGCTGGAGCACTTCATCTCCTGCATCCAGACGCGTTCGGAGCCGCGCACCGGCGGCGAGGAGGCGATCACCGTGCTTCGCATCCTCACCGCGGGAAGCGTCAACCACGACTGACCGCGGTCGTGCGTCCTTCGAGGCTCCCCTTCGACAAGCTCAGGATCGCACCTCAGGATGAGGGAGGCCGGATATCAGCGGCGAAATCGCGGGTTCGAAGATTATCCAAGCCGATGCGGATGGGCCGCGATCTCGCCCATTACTTTCATTTCCATCCACGATGGACAAGACGACCGAGGTACTCAGCTTCATTTGTCAATCGCTGATGGTTCGTGCTGCAGCACGCCAACTGGGCTGAAGGATGAGGATAGACGGCAAGGGCGGACACCGTCACCGGATGCGAAGAGCTCTCGAGCCCGCGATCTCATAACCAAGTTACACGCCACCCTCATCCTGAGGTGCGATCCTGAGCTTGTCGAAGGGGAGCCTCGAAGGACGCACCGGCGATGGACGCCGGCGCTACCGGGAGAGGGCATTCAGGCGGAGTGGGCCACCGGCATCGCCTGGAGCCTTGAAAGCATCGCTTCCGCTTCCGCGCCGCGTTCCGAACGCTCGATGAAGCCGCCGCCGAAGACGCGCGCCTCGTCGCCTTCGTCGGAATAGAGCACGCAGGCCTGTCCCGGCGCGATGCCGGATTCGCCCTCGGTGAGTTCCACCCAGGTGGCGCCATCGCGATGGTGCAGCGTTGCCGGCCGGGGAGGGCGGGTCGAGCGCACCTTGGCGTAGAGCTCCATGCCCTCCGAAGGCGTGGCCCTCAGCTCGGCGTCGCCGAGCCAGTTGACGCCGCGCAGGAAGATCTTGTGGGTTTCCAGCGCCTCGCGCGGCCCGACGACCACCCGCGCGTGGTCGGCGTCGAGATGGACGACGTAGAGCGGCTCGCCGGAGGCGACGCCGATGCCGCGGCGCTGACCGATCGTGTAGCGAAGAATGCCCTCGTGGCGGCCGAGCACGCGGCCGTCGATGTGGACGATGTCGCCGGGCGTGGCTGCCGTCGGCTTCAGCTTGGCGATGATGTCGGAATACTTGCCCTGCGGCACGAAGCAGATGTCCTGGCTGTCCTGCTTGGCGGCGACCGAAAGCCCCATGGCTTCGGCGGCCTCGCGCACCTGCGGCTTGGACATGCCGCCGAGCGGGAAGCGCAGATAGTCGATCTGCTCCTGCGTGGTGGCGAAGAGAAAATAGCTCTGGTCGCGATCGGCGTCGACCGGCCGGTAGAGGGCGCGATGGGCGCCGTTCGCGCGGCTGCGGATATAGTGTCCGGTGGCGAGCGCGTCGGCGCCGAGGTCCTGCGCCGTCTGCAGCAGATCCGCGAACTTCACCGTCTGGTTGCAGGAAACGCACGGGATCGGCGTTTCGCCGGCCACGTAGCTTTCGGCGAAAGGATCGATCACCGCCTTCTTGAAGCGCTCCTCGTAGTCGAGCACGTAATGCGGTATGCCGAGCGTCTCGGAAACCCTGCGCGCGTCGTCGATGTCCTGGCCCGCGCAGCAGGAGCCGGCGCGATGGACGGCCGCGCCATGGTCGTAGAGCTGCAGGGTCACGCCGACGACGTCGTAGCCTTCGCGTTTCAGAAGTCCCGCCACGACCGAGGAATCGACGCCACCTGACATCGCCACCACGACCCGCGTGTCCTGGGGCCGACCGGGAAGATCGAGACTGTTCATGAAACCAAACTTCCGTTGTCCTGTTTTAGGGCGCTTCATGCCCCCGGCAGCAATATAGGTCAAGCGGCGGTCACGCGCCACCGCATCACTCCTTGCACCGCGCCCGGCCGAGAATGACTCAAAGGTTAAAAGGCGCGGCTAATTCCTAATGCCGAATTTACCTTTGTTACTTAAGCATTATTACGCGCTTAGGCAATTTTTAAAGCCAGGGCGCTAAGGTGCAGGCGATTAGGTCTGTGAGTTTTTGTAGAGAGTACGATGACCGATCTGGTTAGACCGCGTGTCAAATATGTCATTGGACCGGACGGGAGTCCGCTTACCATTGCCGATCTTCCGCCTTCCAATACGAGAAGGTGGGTCATCCGTCGCAAGGCGGAAGTCGTCGCCGCCGTTCGTGGCGGCCTCCTCAGCCTCGAAGAAGCTTGCCAACGCTACAAGCTCACCGTCGAGGAATTCCTTTCCTGGCAGGCCTCGATCGACGAATACGGCCTTGCCGGACTTCGCACCACGCGCATTCAGCAATACAGGCACTGACGTCCGGCCGCGAGGCCTGACGGGTTCTGCAGGCCGGCCGTGCCGCGGGCACTGGCCGGCAGCGGTCGTCCTTGCCCGCGCAGCGCAGGTGCAAGAAAAAACGCGCCCGCCGACAATCGAGCGGGCGCGTTGCTTTTTCAGCTTGATCGAAGACTTGCGGCGATGCGTCCGACTTCCCTCAAGGCAGCTTCGCGCTTTTCGGGGGCTATCGTCGTTTCGGCGAGATAGGCGGAAACGATAATCGGCGCGTGTTCGGGCGGCCATATGACGCCGACATCGTTCGTCGCGCCATTGCCGCCGGTCCCGGTCTTGTCACCGATGGTCCAGCCGGCGGGGAGGCCGGCCTTCAGGCGTTTGTCGCCGGTGGTGTTCGCGCGCAGCCAGGCTC
This sequence comes from Aquamicrobium sp. LC103, assembly GCF_001014615.2. Lineage (GTDB taxonomy): Bacteria > Pseudomonadota > Alphaproteobacteria > Rhizobiales > Rhizobiaceae > LBCQ02. The sequence goes on along the minus strand of NZ_LBCQ02000006.1, from coordinate 89,670 downwards.
CGAGCCGGTCCCGCGAAGCCGGCGAAAGCGCGTCGCCGAGAACCGTCCTGTCGAGGTTGCCCAACATGGCCGCGGGCGTCGTCGTGTCCCTCGGATCGCCCTTCGTTGCTTCGTTGAGCCCTGGTTCGATGCGGTCGAGGCGTGTCAGCTCGTCCCCGAGCGAGCGCGCAAAGGCGGTGAGCCCGGCAGGGCCGCCGAAGCTCGTCAGCAGCAGGTTGCCCGCGGTGTTGTCGCTGACGGTCACCGCCGCGTGGCAGAGCTGGGTCATGGTCATGCCGTCCCCGGCATGCTTTTCGGTCACCGGAGACCAGGTCACCAGGTCGTCCTTCGCGAAGGTGACGCGGCGGTCGAGCTGTTCCTCGCCGCGGTCGACGCGCGCGAGCACGCATGCGGCGGCCAGGAATTTGAATGTGCTGCACATGGCGAAGCGTTCATGCGCGCGGTGTTCGACGCGAACTCCGTTTCCCGTGTCGAGGATCGCCACGCCGAGCCGTCCGCCGGCGGCGGTTTCGATGTCCCTCAGCCGGTCCGCCAGTTCTCCGGTTCCGGCGCTTGCGGTGCGTGCTGAAATGATTGCGGGTGCAAAAATCGAGGCCGCGAGCAAACCTCGCCGCGTGATTGAAATCGCCATAATTGTCTCCGAAACGAATGATCGCCCGCCCGGAGGGAATCCTCACCGTCCGATGAGGGCGCTTTGACGCCGTTTTCAGTGTCGATTTGCGGCTTTTTGGAGGAATGTCGGCGGCGCGCCGTCCTCGATCGTTCGCTAGGCGCGATTCAGCCGATCATCGCGCTGCGGCCGGCAACTTCCACGTCACGGCTCTTGCCGTCGCGCATTTCCAGCATTTCCGCCTTGGCGAGCTCGCCTTCGGCATCCTTGAGGGCCGTCTCGGCCGCCTCGCGCTGCTGTGCCAGGTCGGCCTGCGAGTTGCGAAGATTGTCGCGACGCTGCCGTGCGGCCTTGGCGAAGGTCGGATAGGCGAAATGATTGATGTCGGTGATGCCGGCCTTCTTCTCCTCGGCCGAGACCTGCAGCTCGAGCTCGCTCGCCATGCGCTCGAATTCGGCGATCATCATGTCCAACTGGGCGAGCTGGCGCCGTTTCTCGTTCACTTGAAACTGCTTCAGGCGAACAAGGTTTTCACGTGATTTCATGACTCGCTACTCCCGGAATCGCAGGGACCTCACCTGTCGAACCGCAAAACCTCTGACGGTGCGGCTGCCATCTTGGCGCAGCGAATGGAAACAAATTCCTAAGGAATCGCTCTCTTGGTAACCATTCGTTTACGCGCATTGTTAATCATAGTGGCGAGGACTTAAGGGCGGGTAAAAATCCCTGCCGACAGTCTAAAGGTTGCAAAATGACTCTTTTTGAGTCGGTTGCGGGCGTTTGTTAAACTTCCACATTAAGATTCACTGCGGGAGTTTATCGTTTAGATTCAAGAGAGTGTGCGCGGAAGCTGAAAAAATCCGATATCGCTTGCAAAGCGGAATTAGATTTTGTTAACCATTAGGTGGCAGCCTCCGATTCAGGCAAACACTGCTCCGGTGCCGGAAGCTGGCTAGCGGCGGCTTGGCGGCGGAAAAGGGGACTTAAATGCGCGTTCTGCTGATAGAAGACGACAGTGCAACGGCACAGAGCATCGAACTGATGCTGAAATCGGAGAGTTTCAACGTCTACACGACCGATCTGGGCGAGGAGGGCGTCGATCTCGGCAAGCTCTACGATTACGACATCATTCTTCTCGACCTGAATCTTCCGGACATGTCCGGCTACGAAGTTCTGCGAACCTTGCGGCTCTCCAAGGTCAAGACGCCGATCCTGATCCTTTCCGGCATGGCCGGCATCGAGGACAAGGTTCGCGGTCTCGGCTTCGGCGCCGACGACTACATGACCAAGCCGTTCCACAAGGACGAGCTGGTGGCGCGTATCCACGCGATCGTCCGCCGCTCGAAGGGACATGCGCAGTCGGTCATCACCACCGGCGACCTCATCGTCAACCTCGACGCCAAGACCGTCGAGGTTGCCGGCCAGCGCGTGCACCTCACCGGCAAGGAATACCAGATGCTGGAGCTGCTCTCGCTGCGCAAGGGCACGACGCTCACCAAGGAAATGTTCCTCAATCACCTCTATGGCGGCATGGACGAGCCGGAGCTGAAGATCATCGACGTCTTCATCTGCAAGCTGCGCAAGAAGCTCGATGCGGCGTCCGGCGGCCAGAACTTCATCGAGACGGTCTGGGGCCGCGGCTACGTGCTGCGCGAACCCGAGGAAATGCGCGAGAGCGCCTGAGCCGCGGATAGCGAGCGGGAAAGATAAGCAATTCGAAGGGCGGTTGACGCGGTCAGCCGCCCTTCGTCATTTCGCTGCCGCTACGCGGCGAGCTGCATTTCGCGGAAGCGCTCCAGAAGCAGCGGGCGGTTGAACGGCTTGAGGATATAGCCCTTCGCGCCGGCACGCTTGGCGCGCATGATCGCTCCGACGTCGAATTCGGTCATGCATATGACCACGCTGGGCTTGAAGTGTGGATCGATCGACATGACCTCGCGGATGAAATCCACGGTCTGCATGTCCGGCAGGACGCCGTCCACCAAGATGATGTCGGGAAGCTCGGCGCCGCACATGGACAAGGCCTCGCGCCCGTTTGCGGCTTCCACCACGATCATGTCCGGGCCGCCAAGGATCCGCTTCGCCACTTTCCGGATCACGCTCGAATCGTCGACGATCATACATCGTCTCATCGCCAAGTCCCCCTAATCTTCCTCGCGGCCCCCAATGCCGCGCTTCAGTCAGGGAAGGCTAATATTAATCCGGTAAAGATGGCGGTAAGCGGTTAGCTAGATTTTTTGCAAACGCTGCATGCGGGGCGGGTCGCCTCACGCCGCCGTCAGCACGATCTCCTCCGCCGTGGCGTGGATCGAAATCGTCATTCCCGCCTCTTTTGCCAGAAGCAGCGTGTAATAGGGTTGGATCGCATGGGCGTCGACCGGCTCGCCCGAGGGCACGCCGGAATGAAGCTCGAGGAACCTTGCCGGCACGCGCACCATCGGGCCGTTGGCGGTGAGGGTGAATTTCGGCTCGGTCTCGAGGTCGTGCAATTCCGCCGTCAGCTTGCCGCCGCGCGGAATCGCGCCGTTGGCCACGAGAATCAGGTTGAGCAGCAGCTTCACCTTGTTCTTGGGCAGAAGCGCACGCGCGCCTTTCCACTCCAGCTCCGGCTTCTCGTTGGCGAGGAAGGCGGTGGCGACGGCCTGGGCGTCCCCGGTGTCGATCTGCATGCCCGCCGATCCGGCCGCACCGAAGGCGATGCGGGCGAATTGCAGCCGCGCGGACGCGTTGCGCGCGCTCGCTCTGATGAGGCGCATCGCGTCTTCGTCGGCGCCGCCTTCGTCGAGCAGTTCGAGGCCGTTATTGATCGCGCCGACCGGGGAAATGATGTCGTGGCAGACCCGGCTGCAGAGGAGGGCTGCCAGATCCGGAGCGGACAAGGTGAAAATATCGGCCATTACCAATCGGTCCCCGTGAAGAATTCGAATCAAGGCCTCGAGAGAGGCTCCGCCCCATGGCGGCGAATCATGTGCTCGACTGCCGGCTATTGGTTACACAGCGACGAGGTGGCGGCAAGGAAACGCGTCCGGTTTTGACCGCCACGGCACCGCCCGAAACCCCGCGCGACTGCCGCCGCTCCAACTTCCCTGTCAAGTTCGTAATTCATTAATGGTTGAAAAAGGATTGCGTCTTAGTTTGGTACAGATTCGCCTGTCGAAGCGGCCGCAAGAGCCGCCGGCCCAGGGATGCGCAAGCGGAAGGCTACGAAACGGAGATTGAAATATGTTTTCGAGGCTTTTTCTGCGCAGCCGGTTGATGGCTCTGCCGGTGGTCCTCGCCTTGATCGCGAGCATCGCCGCATCCGCCACGACCACGGCTGCGCGCGCCGCAAACAACACCTACACCGCCCAGGAGGTCCTCGATTCCGGGCACCAGTTCTTCGGCTCGACGTCCGGCGGGCTGGCAACCGTCATCGAGAAGGTCTTTGCCTCCTACGGGCTTCCCAACGGCTATGTGCTGGGCGAGGAAGGATCGGGAGCGCTGATCGGCGGCGTCACCTTCGGCGAAGGCACGCTCTACACGAAAAATGTGGGCGACCACCGCGTCTACTGGCAGGGCCCTTCGCTCGGCTGGGATTTCGGCGGGCAGGGATCGCGCACGATGATCCTGATCTACAATCTCGACAGCGTGCCGGAGCTCTACAAGCGCTTCGTCGGCGTCGCGGGTTCGGCCTATGTGGTCGCCGGACTGGGCTTCACCGTTCTCAAGAGCGGCAACACCCTGCTCGTTCCGGTGCGCACGGGCGTCGGGGCACGGCTCGGCGTCAATCTCGGCTATCTCAAGCTGACCCAGTCGCCGACCTGGAACCCGTTCTGAGGATCGGGTTCGAAATCCGCATCATCCCGCGCAGGCGGGGGCTGGATTCGACGCGCTCTCTCATGTCAAAGAGAGCGCGCGCCGGCTTCTGACCGGAGCAGCCGGCACCGGGAAGACGATACGTGATCCAGTCAGCGTTATTGTTCGTTTTGGGGTTCCTTTGCGCGGGGTTCATCGCGGTCGCGGTCGCCCCGGCGATCTGGCGTCGCGCCGTGGCGCTGACCAGGAAGCGCGTCGAAGCGTCGATGCCCCTGACCCTGGGCGAGATCCAGGCGAGCAAGGATGCGTTGCGCGCCGAATATGCGATGACGGTGCGCAGGCTCGAGATCAGCGTCAAGGACCTCAAGGAGAAGTCGGCGCGCCAGCTCGCCGAGTTCAATTCCACGCATGTCGAGATGAAGCAGCTCACCAGGGAGCGCGACGAGCTGGCGGCCGAGCTCGCGGAACTTCGCGCCAGGGACGAAGGGCTGGTCTCGCAGCTTTCCGGCGCCGGCGAGGAAGCCGAAGGTCTGAGGAAGCAGGTCTCGGACGCCAGGACGCAGGTGGACGAGCGCACCGGCGAGTTGGAGAAGCTCGAGCAATTGTACGACGAGGCAAGCCTCGCCTCGTCGAGCCATCAGATCGAGCTTGCGGCCCGCGACGCGGAAATCGACAAGCTCACCACCAATCTCGCCGCGATGCGCAACCAGCGCAAGGACGCGGATCGCCAGGTCCAGGAGCTGACCGCCGACAACAAGGCTGCGCTGGACGCGGTGAAGAGCGAGCGCAAGCGAGCCGCGGAGCTTGAAAGAAAGCTGGACGGCATGATCTCGCAAATCGCCGATCTGGAGGAAAGGCTCGAGCGCCGGGAAAACGAGCTTTCGCGGTTGCGCGAGTCGGCTGGCGGGGATGATGGCGAGCTCGACGCGCAGAAGGATGACGATGCCGCCGGACGGCGCAAGGGCAAGGCCTCGACGAAGGAGGAGAAGGAGCGCGAACGCCTGCGCGACCGGCTGACCAAGCTGACGCGTGAAAACAAGCGGCTTCGCGAAAGGGTCGTGCGAAAGGGAGGCGGCGCTGCCAAGGACGCAGGCAGAAGTGCTCCCGACGATGCCCTGCTGCGCGAGCAGATCCACCAGCTTGCAGCCGAGGTGGTCAAGATGACGGCTGCCCTGGAGGGACCTGATTCACCGGTTCTGAAGGCGTTGCAGGCGCCCGGCGGCGGCGAGGAACAGTCCGCGGCCGCGAGACCGCAGAGCCTGGCGGACCGGGTGAGGGCGCTTCAGGCCGCGAGCGAGCCCAAGAAGTAAACCCTCAGCCTCCGCCCCGCCATAGCCGGTGAAGCGCGATCGCAGAGGCGGTCGCCACGTTCAAGCTGTCGAAATCATTCGCCATCTCTATCCGCGCGGTCCGCATCCTCGCCATCAGTTCCGGTGGCAGGCCTTCACCTTCGGTGCCGAGAAACAGGGCGGTGCGGCCATCGGGCCTGATTTGCGCGATATCCTCCCTTCCCGCGGGCGACAGTGCTATCCGGCTGAAGCCGGCCCGTCCGAGCGCGTCGAAAAGCATCTCCTCTTCGAGGGCGACGGCATAGGGAACCTTGAGCGTCGCGCCGACCGAGACGCGGATCGCCTTGCGATAGAGCGGGTCGCAGCTCGTCGGGTCGAGCAGCACCGCATCGGCGCCGAAGGCGGCGGCATTGCGGAAGATCGCGCCGACATTGTCATGGTTCGATATGCCGACAAGCACCAGGACGAGCGCATCCGCCGGCATCGAATCGAGCATCGCCGCGATATTTTCGGGTCCTCGCTTCCTGCCGAGGGCAAGAATGCCGCGATGGATGTGAAAGCCGACGATGCGGTCCATCACCGCCTGCGTCGCGACATAGACGGGCATGTCAGCCGGTGCGTGGCGCAGCGTTTCCTGCATGCCGGCCAACCGGTTCTCCAGGATGAGGACCGATTCCGGTGCGAAGCGGCGCGCCGAGAACAGGACGTTGAGCACCACCTTGCCTTCGGCGATGAAGCGGTTTTCACGGCCTACGAGATCGCGCTCGCGTATCTCCCGGTAGGCGGCGATGCGCGGATCGTCGGCGTCGTGGATTGCTATCGGATCGGATGTCAAGCTTTGCGGGCTCCATTCAACGGTTCGCCACTGAATAGGAGCCCTTGCGGTGATCGCGCAAGTCGAAGGAGGAATGCCGGCCGCGGATGAGCGCCGGCAAACTGTTGCCTGGCAGGCAGGCTATTCGGCGGCCTCGGATGTCGGGGCCTCGGCTCCGAAGATGCCGTCCAGAGTGTTCATGACGTGACGTACCTCGCTGGACCGGCAGGAATAATAGATCATCTGTCGGTCGCGTCTCGTCTCCACCAAATCCAGTCCGCGCAATTTGGCGAGATGCTGTGAAAGCGCCGATTGGCTCAGCTCGACCCGATCGGCGATCTCTCCGACCGACAATTCGCCATCGAGCAAGTGGCACATTATGGCGAAACGTTTTCCGTTGCCGATGGCGGCCAAAAACTCGGCTGCCTTGTCAGCGTTATGGACAAGCTCCTTCGATATCATTTTATCCCCGTTAGCCGCATTCTCCTTGCGACGTCATTGGGGGCGATGACGTCGAACCGGATTTGCCAGTTAGAAAATCAAATCAATCCCGCCCGGCACCGACCTAAACTAGCGCAATCGAACCAAATCACAAGGTTTAATCGAGTGACATATCAAGATATGTAACTGTTTTAGCTTGCCAAATTGGCCCGTCCCTGCTTCGCCATATCGACCAGGACGTGCCGCAGCTCGCGCGCTTGCGTGAGCGGCTCGGGGAAAAAGATGCGTCGGGTTTCGTCGCCGCAGGCGATATCCATTCCATCCGCGTCCAGGCCCGTGAGCACCCATTTCCCCGTTTCGGCCCCCGCATAGGAGCGCGCGTAGACGCCGATCGCGTCCAAATGGTCCGAATTCATGTGATCGAGGGCACCCTGCTCCGCGTCGGCCAGTTCCTCGCTCGCCGGGCCGGAGGTCAGCAGATCGGCAGCGCCCAGCGCGTAGGCCTTGCCGAACCCGCCATTCAGGCTGGCGCCGGTCGGCTGGAGGCGGAAGAAGGAGAAGTCGGCAAATCCCGAATAGAGCTTCGCCTTGGGGTGGCGGTTGAGGAAACGGCGCTCGATGCGCGCGTGGCGGGCATCGTCGCGGGCGATCTTCTCCGCACGGCAGGCAATGCTGATGCGCGGATGCGCCAGCGGGTCGCCCTTGCCCGGTTCGCCGAGAAGCAGCGAGCAGCGCGGATCGGCGACGAGGCCGCCCGTATGTCCGGAGAGCGCGGAGACGAGAATCAGCGGCGCGCCGTCGAGGTCGGTGGCGACCGCGACGCGGCTTGCCATCGGCGCGCCGCCTGCGGGATCGAGCACCGCGAGCGCGCCATAGCGCGCGGAGCGCGACAAGGTCTTGGCAAGGCGGATGGCCTCGTCGTCCGTTTCGCGCAGAACGTCCTTGGCCTTTTCACTCACCATGCCACCTCGATAACCTGACTGATCTACTCCTATTATCTGCCGACTATCCCGGCATTGGCAAGCGCCTCGGCCTCGTTGTCCTCGATTCCGAAGGCGGCGAGCGCGGCGACGGGATCGTTGCCGGCTTCGCCCGAGATTTCACCCGGCGTGCGCGAGAAACGCGGTGCCGGAGCGGGGCGCGTCAGCGCGCCTACGCGGGAATGCGTCTTGCGCGCGATGTTGTGCGGGTGGTTCGGCGCTTCCTTCAAGGAAAGGACGGGAGCGACGCAGGCATCGGTCTTTTCGAAGAGGGTCGCCCATTCGTCGCGGGTCTTCCGCCGGACCCGCGCGGCGATGGCCTCGCGCATGGCAGGCCATTGACCGGCATCGTATTGCGCCTTGGCGAAGCGTTCCTCCAGCGGCAGCAGCGCCGCGAATTCCGCGAAGAACTGCGGCTCCAGGCAGGCGACCGCGACGTGGCGGCCATCCGCCGTCTCATAGGTATCGTAGAAGGGCGCGCCCGAATCGAGCAGGTTCACGCCGCGCCGGTCCTGCCAGAAGCCGGTGGCGAGGAAGCCGAAGAATGGAGCGGCGAGCATCGAGGCGCCGTCCACCATGGCGGCGTCCACCACCTGGCCTTTTCCCGAACGGCTTCGCTCGAGGAGGGCGGCAAGCACGCCTATGACGAGGAACATGGTCCCGCCGCCATAGTCGGCGGCGAGATTCAGCGGCGGCACCGGCTTGCCGTCCTTCGGGCCGATCGCGTGGAGCACGCCCGACAGCGCCAGATAGGTCAGGTCATGGCCGGCGCGGTCGGCGAGCGGCCCGTCTTGGCCGAAGCCGGTCATCCTGCCGTAGACGAGGCCGGGGTTGCGCGTCAGCGCGACGTCCGGCCCGAGCCCGAGCCGTTCCATGACGCCGGGGCGAAAACCCTCCATGAGGGCGTCCGCCTTCTCGACCATGCGCAGCAGCAGCTCCACGCCCTCAGGCCGTTTCAAATCGAGCCTGAGGATTTCGCGGCCGTGCCGGTCGAGGTCGAATTCCGGCGGCACATGCAGGAAGCTGCGCTCCGCCTTCAGGCGTTCGATGCGCACGACGCGCGCGCCGAGTTCGGAAAGCATCAGGCCCGCAAGGGGAACGGGGCCGAGCCCCGCCATCTCGATGACGAGCATCCCGCTCAACGGGCCGGTTTTCCTTCCTGTCGTGCTCTCCTCCATGCGCGCGTCCGATCAGCGCGGCGCCATGCGGATCGCGCCGTCGAGCCGGATCACCTCGCCGTTGAGCATCTGGTTCTCGACGATGTGGCAGGCGAGCGCGGCATATTCCGACGGCTGTCCGAGGCGCGAGGGGAACGGCACCTGCTGGCCGAGCGATTCCTGGGCTTCCTTCGGCAGTCCGGCCATCATCGGCGTCAGGAAGATGCCCGGCGCGATGGTCATGACGCGGATGCCCGAACGGGCGAGGTCGCGCGCGACCGGAAGCGTCATGCCGACGACGCCACCCTTCGACGAGGAATAGGCGGCCTGGCCGATCTGTCCGTCATAGGCGGCGACCGAGGCGGTGTTGATGACGACGCCGCGCTCGCCGCTTTCGAGCGGCTCGAGCTTCTGGGTACGATCGGTCACGAGGCGGATCATGTTGAACGTGCCGATCAGGTTGACCTCGATGACCTTGCGGTACTGGTCGAGCGGATGCGGGCCGTCCTTGCTGAGCGTCTTGAGCGCGATCGCGATGCCCGCGCAATTCACCAGAATGCGGGCCGCGCCGAGCTTGTCGGCGACTTCCGCGACGGCGGCCTCGGCACCCTCGGCGCTGGAGACGTCGCATTTGACCGCGATGCCGCCGATGTCCGCCGCCACCGCCTGGGCGCGGTCGAGGCCGACGTCGAGAATCGCCACCTTCGCGCCCCTGGCCGCCAGCGCCCGGGCCGTCGCCTCGCCGAGACCCGAACCGCCGCCGGTGACGATCGCGACCTGACCTGATGGATTCATGGAATGCTTCCTCCGCTAAGATAGTTATGAAACAAAACAATCTGGTTTCATCTTAGCGGTGCGTCGGGCGCCGGCGCAAGAGAGCTTGCCGGCATCTTGCGCAAGGTAGACCTAACGCCGCACCACCGCCTTCAGCACGTCGCGCACGCCGATCGCGCCGACGAAGCGCGACTGCTCGTCGAAGAGGGCGACGGGCGCCGTCTGCGACTGGTGCATGGCGTGCATCACCGATTTCAATGACGTGCCGGCATTCGCCCAATAGACCTGGTGCGTCCCCTCGGGCAGCCGCTCGATCGGATCGCAGGAGACCCACACGGCCGGTTTGTCGTTGCGCTCGGCGGCGACGACGAGGTCGTTGCCGTCGAGCTGGAAGCGCGTGGTCCTGCGCCTGTCGAGCCACACCCAGCCGTCGCCGGCCGGTTCCAGGTCGCGCTTGTCGCGCATGACGTTCCATGCGGTGAGCACGGAAAGCGGGTTCACGTTGGAGATGAAGTCGCGGACATAGTCGTTGGCCGGCTCCAGCACGATCTCCTCCGGCGTGCCGGTCTGGACGATACGCCCGCCTTCCATGATCGTGATCTTGTTGCCGAGCTTCAGCGCTTCTTCCAGATCATGGCTGACGAAGATGATGGTCTTGTGCAGCCGCTCCTGCAGCGCCAGCAGTTCGTCCTGCAGCTTGGTGCGGATCAGGGGATCGAGGGCGGAGAACGGCTCGTCCATAAGCAGGATTGGTGCCTCGGTGGCGAAGGCGCGGGCGAGGCCGACGCGCTGCTGCATGCCGCCCGAAAGCTCGTGCGCGTATTTGCCGGCCCATTGCGAAAGGCCGACGAGCTCGAGCTGCTCGCGCACGCGTTCCCTGCGCTCGGCCGCGGGCACGCCGGCAAGCTCCAGCCCGAAGCCGACATTCTCCTCCACCGTGCGCCAGGGCAGCAGCGCGAATTGCTGGAAGACCATGGCGACGCATTCGCGGCGGATCTTGCGCAGGTCGGCGGCATTCGCCGAGACCACGTCCGCCGACCAATCGCCGTCATGGACGATGACCGAGCCTCGCGTCACCTCGTTCAATCGGTTGACGGCGCGCAGCAGGGTGGACTTGCCGGAGCCCGACAGGCCCATCAGCACGGAGATCTCGCCCTGCTCGACGGTCAGACTCGCCTGGCAGCAGCCGAGCACCGCGCCGGTTTTTTCCAGGATTTCGGCGCGAGACGCGCCGGCGTCGATCATCGTCAGCGCTTCGCTCCTGTCCTTCTCCCTGGAGAAGACGATGTCGACATCTTTGAACTCAACTGCAGCGCTCATTTGACGCCTCCCTGGCCGATGCGCGCCATGCGGTCGAGAATGATGGCGAGGACGACGATCGCCAGCCCGGCCTCGAGGCCGAGCGGGATGTTGACGGAGTTGAGTGCCCGCACGACCGGCTTGCCGAGGCCGTTGGCGCCGATCAGCGCCGCGATGACGACCATCGACAGCGAAAGCATGATGCATTGCGTCAGCCCGGCCATGATGGTCGGCAGGGCGGAGGGCAGCTCGACCTTCCAGAGAAGCTGCCGCTTCGTCGCGCCGAAGGCCTCTCCCGCCTCCAGCATCGGTTTCGGCACGGAGGTGATGCCGAGCCAGGTGAGGCGGATCGGCGCCGGCATGGCGAAGATGATCGTGACGATCAGGCCGGGCGCCACGCCGAGGCCAAAGAGGATGAGAACCGGAATGAGATAGACGAAGGTCGGCAGCGTCTGCATCAGGTCGAGGATCGGCTGGAGGAAGCGGTAGACGCGCTCATTGTGCGCCGCCCAGATGCCGATCGGCACGCCGAGCGCCATCGAAACCGTCGCTGCGGCGACGACCAGCACCAGCGTCTCCACGGTTTCCTTCCAGAGCCCCTGATTGATTATGAAGAGAAGGCCGACGGCCACGCCGAGCGCCAGTTTCCACGAGCGCTGCAGGACATAGGCGAGCGCTGCGATCAGGGCGACGACGGCGATCGCGGGCAGGGAGAGCAGCAGGCCGGTAAGCCCGTCCAGAACGGCCGAAAGGCCCCTCGCGAGCGAATCGAAGAACCAGGCGAAATTGGTCGTCAGGAAATCGAAGAACTGTCGGCCCCAACGGCCGATCGGGATTTTCCATCCGGCGATCCATTGGGAGATCGGGTCCATCGCTCTCTTGCTCTCTTGCTTCGGGTGAGAAAAAGCGGTCGCCCGGCCGGCGACCGCAATCGAACGTCAGGGCGCGGGCCCTGACGGTATCCTAGAGGCCGAGCGCGGATTTGACGGCCGCGCCGGCGTCTCCGCCGTCGAAGGTCGTCACGCCCTGAAGCCATGGTTCGAAGGCTTCCGGGTTCTTCGTCAGCCAGGCCTTCGCGGCTTCCCTCGGCTCCGTGCCGTCGTCGAGGATCGCGCCCATGATCTCGTTCTCCATGTCGAGCGAGAAGATCATGCTGGTGAACAGCTTGCCGGCGTTCGGGCATTCCTGGGCATAGCCCTTGCGCGTGTTGGTGAGCACCGTCGCGCCGCCGTAATTGGGGCCGAACACGTCGTCGCCGCCTTCCAGATAGGCCATTTCGATATTGGCGTTCATCGGATGCGGCTCCCAGCCGAGGAACACCACCTGCTGCTCGGATTGCACCGCACGGGCGATCTGGGAGAGCATGCCCGCTTCGGAGCTTTCGACCAGCTCGAAGTCGCCGAGGCCGAACTGATCCTTCTCGATCATGTCGAGGATCAGCCGGTTGCCGTCATTGCCGGGCTCGATGCCGTAGATCTTGGCGCCGAGCTGGTCCTTGAACTGGGCGATGTCCTCGAAGCTCTTGAGGCCGGCGTCGTAGGTGTATTGCGGAACCGCGAGCGTGTATTTCGCGCCTTCGAGATTGGTGACCAGCGTTTCCACCGAGCCGTCCTCGCGATAGGGCGCGATGTCGGCCTCCATGGTCGGCATCCAGTTGCCGAGGAAGACGTCGATATCGTTGTTCTTCAGCGAGGCGTAGGTGACCGGCACGGAGAGAACCTGCACCTCCGGCTGGTAGCCGAGCGCCTCGACGATGACGGAAGCCGTCGCCGTGGTTGCGGTGATGTCGGTCCAGCCGACGTCGGAGAAGCGAATGGTCTTGCAGCTATCCGGCTCGGCGGCCGTTGCGCCGGCTGCGGACAACGCCGTCGCAACGCCCATGGTTACGAGAAAAAGCTTGGTACGCGACATGAAAAGTCTCCCATCTGCAATCGGTTTTTCTGCCTGTTGCACGCGCTTCAGGCTTGTTGTTCCCGCTTGAGCCAAACACCATTTTCGTGCCGTTTCAAGCGACATGACTTTGCGCAGGGCGGCGCAAGCCGATCTATGTGCGACATGGCAACGCTGATTTTCGGTGGACGGAGAGGGCCAGCCTCTCGCCCGGGCTCGGCGGGTGCGCTTAATAAGCGGATGGCCAAGCTGTATTTCCATTACGCGACGATGAACGCCGGCAAGACAACCATGCTTCTTCAGGCGTCTTATAACTACCGCGAGCGCGGCATGACAACCATGCTTTTCGTCGCCGGCCATTACAGGCGCGACGATCAGACCGGCTACATCTCCTCCCGCATCGGCCTGGAGGCGGAAGCCGAGATCTTTCGCGACGGCGACGATCTGTTCGAGCGCATCAGCGAGCACAACGAGCATGCCACGGTGCATTGCGTGTTCGTCGACGAGGCGCAGTTCCTCGAGGAAGAACAGGTCTGGCAATTGGCCCGCGTGGCCGATCGGCTGCACATCCCGGTCATGTGCTACGGCTTGCGCACCGACTTCCAGGGCAAGCTCTTCCCGGGCTCTCGCGCGCTGCTGACACTGGCCGACGAACTGCGCGAAGTCCGCACAATCTGCCGTTGCGGACGCAAGGCGACGATGGTCGTCCGCCTCGGACCGGACGGCAAGGTCGCGCGCCAGGGCGAGCAGGTCGCGATCGGCAAGGATGTCTACGTCTCGCTATGTCGGCGCCATTGGGAGGAGGAGATGGGCCGCGTTCCGCCGGAAGATTTGGTCGGCTTCAAGGGCAACTAAGCGGTGCTTCATGTTGTGGATGCGCCGAAAGACACGTATCTGAAGGAAACGGCGGTATATGGTGACCGCTCAGCGGTCCCGTCGATTGAGGGTGAACGAAACCATGCTTGATCCGATCGTCAATTTCTTTACCCGCATCTTCCAGGCGATCGGACGGGGCATCGGCCTCGTGATCGCATGGATCTGCTGGCCATTCCTGGCCGCCGGCAGATGGTACGCGCGGCGTGGCTGGCTGATAAAGGGGCCGATCGGGATCATCCTTCTCGTTCTCGTCGGCCTCTACGGATATTTCTTCCTCGAAACGCAGCGCTGGACCGGCTTCGACACGAACTATGTCGCGGCCTACAACTTCACCGGCATGCGGGCGGCCGGCGGCGAAGGCGGCGAGGCGGGCGCAGGCGAAGGCGGCACCCGCACCTGCGGGCGCTCGGCGATCACGGAGGTCACGGCCGACCTCATCGACTTCAACGTCGACGAGAACGCCTGGATTTCCTCGATGATCCTCTACAAGCTCGGCCTGTTCGGCGTCCCGTGGGACAACACGCCGTTCTTCGACAACAAGGCCTCGTTCCAGCGCGGCGTGAATCAGGCGATTCGCCGCACGACGGTCGAATTGGTCGACACGCTCGGCCGCGTCCGCGGCACGAGCCAGGTGGATTCGGGCCTGCAGGACGCGCGCGGCGCAATGCAGATCGACGAATATACCTGGTATTTCGGGCTCAACCCCTTCGGCTTCAAAACGCCGACGCCGGCATTCTACAGGGCGGCGGCGCGCGATCTGCGCGCCTTCAACGACCGGCTCGAAACCTGCACGGCCGTGTTCGACGCCCGCGCCGACAACCTCATCCAGTTCATCGACCGCATCGCCAACGACATCGGTTCGACCTCGGCGATCCTTCGCGAGCGCTCGGAAAACTACAATGGCGGCTGGTTCGATTTCCGTGCCGATGACCGCTACTGGTTCGCCTATGGGCAGCTCTACGGCTATTACGGCATCCTGACGGCGGCGCGCACCGACTTTGCCGACGTGATCGCCCAGCGCGGCCTGGCCACGCTGTGGCAGGCGACCGAGGACCAGATAACCAGCGCCCTGCGATTGCAGCCGGCGATCATCTCCAACGGCCGCGAGGACGGGTGGATCATGCCCAGCCATCTCGCCACGATGGGGTTCTACGTCCTGCGCGTCCGCTCCAACCTGGTCGAGCTGCGGCTGGTGCTGGATCGGTGAACTCGTCGCAATCGGTGCATTCGGCGGCTGTTTTGGAATGGCGCGGCTTCCACCGGCCGCGCTTTTATGCGACCCGAGGAACGCATGACGCCAGGCAAACTTGAAGAGGGGGAGCTCCGCATGGTCAAATCCGACATCGAGATCGCGCGCGCGGCCGACAAGAAGCCGATCCAGGAGATCGGCGCGAAGATCGGCATTCCGGCCGAACACCTGCTTCCCTACGGCCACGACAAGGCGAAGGTCTCGGCCGAATTCATCAGACAGGCGCGAAAGAACGGCGACGGCAAGCTGATCCTCGTCACGGCGATCAACCCGACGCCGGCGGGCGAGGGCAAGACGACGACCACGGTGGGCCTCGGCGACGGCCTCAACCGCATCGGCAAGAAGGCCGTTATCTGCATCCGCGAAGCCTCGCTCGGTCCGAATTTCGGCATCAAGGGCGGGGCGGCCGGCGGCGGCTACGCGCAGATCGTGCCGATGGAGGACATGAACCTCCATTTCACCGGCGATTTCCACGCAATCACCACCGCCCACAACCTGCTTTCGGCGTTGATCGACAATCACATCTACTGGGGCAACGAGCAGGGCATCGACACGCGCCGCGTCACCTGGCGGCGCGTGATGGACATGAACGACCGGGCGCTGCGACAGATCGTCTGTTCGCTGGGCGGCGCGACCAACGGTTTTCCGCGCGAGGCGGGCTTCGACATCACGGTCGCCTCGGAGGTGATGGCGATCCTGTGTCTCGCCACCGACCTGAAGGATCTGGAGAAACGGCTCGGCGACATCATCGTCGCCTATCGCCGCGACAAGAGCCCGGTCTTTGCACGCGACATCAAGGCCGACGGCGCGATGACGGTGCTGCTCAAGGACGCGATGCAGCCGAACCTCGTGCAGACGCTGGAGAACAATCCAGCCTTCGTGCACGGTGGCCCCTTCGCCAATATCGCGCATGGCTGCAACTCGGTCGTCGCCACCTCCACGGCCCTCAAGCTCGCCGACTACGTCGTCACCGAAGCGGGCTTCGGGGCCGACCTCGGCGCGGAGAAGTTCTTCGACATCAAATGCCGCAAGGCCGGCCTCAAGCCGGCGGCCGCGGTCATCGTGGCCACCGTGCGGGCGCTGAAGATGAATGGCGGCATCAAGAAGGACGACCTCGGCACCGAGAATGTCGAGGCGGTGAGGAAGGGCTGCGCCAATCTCGGCCGCCATATCGAGAACGTCCGCCAGTTCGGCGTGCCGGCGATCGTCGCGATCAACCATTTCCACTCCGACACGGAAGCCGAAATCCAGGCGGTGAAGGAGTATGTCGTGTCGATGGGCGAGGAGGCGGTCCTGTGCAAGCATTGGGCGCAAGGCTCGGCCGGCATCGAGGAGCTAGCGCGCAAGGTCGCCGCGCTCGCGGATTCGGACGCCGCGCAATTCGCCCCGCTCTATCCGGACGAGATGCCGCTCTTCGACAAGATCAATACGGTGGTCAAGCGCGTCTATCGCGGGCTCGAGGCGATCGCCGACAAGAGCGTGCGCGACCAGCTTCACCAGTGGGAGCAGCAAGGCTATGGCAGGCTGCCGGTCTGCATGGCCAAGACGCAGTATTCCTTCTCGACCGACCCGAACCTGCGCGGCGCGCCGACCGACCATGTCGTGCCGGTGCGCGAGGTGCGGCTTTCGGCCGGTGCGGGTTTCGTCGTTGCGATCTGCGGGGAGATCATGACGATGCCCGGCCTGCCGAAATCGCCATCCTCGGAACGGATTTTCCTCAACGAGCAAGGCCAGATCGAAGGGCTGTTCTGACGAGGCTCAAAGCCCGCGGCCACGCAGACGAGTCCAATCCGCGATCCGGTGCAGCCTCTGCCGTTCGAGGAAGTGACCAGCTTCCTCGCGCGTGATGATTCCGGCATCTTCGAGCCCGGTGGCGCGAGGTTCGATGTCGGCCAGCGCGCGGCGGTTATCGGCCTTTGCCCGAGCGCATCGCCACATCGCTTTCAGACGCGCGAGCACGGTCTTCGAAGGGCCGACATACGGCGTGCGATGCGGCTCGTCGGTCATTCGAGGCTCTCCAAGACTGGACGTAGCCTGTGCGCTGGTTTGACATTCGACAAACGAATAGTGAGAATGCCTGACATCACACTCGTTGATGGCGGGATCCATGTCCCTATCGCTCGACAGCGATCTCCTGCGCACCTTCCTCGCGGTGGTCGAGACGGGAAACGTCACCCGCGCGGCGGAACGCGTGGGACGCACGCAGTCGGCGGTGAGCATGCAGGTCCGGCGGCTGGAGGACAGCATCGGCGCGCCGCTCTTCGAGCGAGGTCCCCGCGGCGTGGCGCTGACGCCGCGCGGCGACCAGCTTCTTCCCTATGCCCGGCGTGTCGTCGGGTTGCTCGAAGAGACCAGCGCGGCCATGCGCACCGGTCCGCTTGACGGTCCGGTGCGGATTGGCATTCCGGAGGAATATGGCCAGACGATCCTGCCTCGTGCCCTGGCCGCTTTCGCCGAGCGTCATCCCGCCGTCGAGGTTACGGTGCGCTCCGACACCTCCGCGCGGCATCTCGCATTGCTGGAGAGCGATCAGATCGATCTCGCCGTCATCTATAGCCCGGACCGTCAGACCGGAGAGGAGGTGCTGTGCGTCGACCCGACCGTGTGGGCGACCTCCATCGCCCATCGGCTCGAGGAACGGGACCCGCTTCCGATCGCGGTCTTCACCGACTGCACGTGGTGCTCGACGCTGGCCGTCAACTCGCTGAAGCAATACGGTATCCGTCATCGTGTCGCCTATACCAGCGACACGCTGGCGGGGCTCGTCAGCGTCGCCTCCGCCGGCCTCGCCGTCGCTTCCCTTTCGCGCAGCACGATCCCGTCTGACTGCCGGGAGCTGACGCAGGCCGACGGCTTTCCCCAGATCGATTCGTCACGGGTGTTGCTGCGGCGCAATCCGCGCCGTTCCAGCGCGGCGATCGATGGAATGGTGGAGATGATCCGTGAGGCCTTTCGGCCTGCCGCGCCGGCGGGTTAGCCTCGCTTCCCGGCCGGTGCGTTCCTGATCAGTTCCCTCGCGGTGTAGAGCGCGGTCCGCCGCCAGGCCTCGTCATTGTCGCCCCGGAAGGTGATCAGCCGGTCGAAGACCATTTTGCCGGTCGTGACGTCGTAGACCTCGACGCGTGACCAGAGTACCAGCGTGCTCATCTTGTTGACCGCGCCGACGGCGAGGAAACGGGCTCCGGCTTGCCTGGCGAGCTCGAGCAACTGCTTCAGCCTCATGTTCTCGCCGGTGCAGCGCGGTTGCAGGCAGTCGATCTCCACCAGCTCGAACTTGTCGCTTACGGCGAGCTCGTCATGCAGGATCTCGTCGAAATGCGCGAGGCGGGCCGCGTGTTCGGCAGTCTGGTCGCGCTCTTCGCCGGAGGTATCGGCCAGGAAATAATCTGCGAGCGCGAGCGAGATGCGGTTTTCGTCGGCTCGGATGGGCGAGGACAGGAAGCAGGCAAGCGCACAGGCGAGCAGAAGGCTTCGGCAAGCGCCGGAAGATTCGCGGGACTCCGTAGGTTGGGTGGCACGCTCCATAACGGCCTCGCTTCTCGATGCGTGCGAACGACAGGCCTGGAAATCATAGGAGCGACCGGCGAGGTATGCAATTGCCGCCGGCATTTGCCGCCATCGGCTTTTTCATCCTTTATCGCTCCTCGATCGCCGATAGACTGGCAACCGCACGCATCGCATCCTAGTTGATCTGGTGGTGCGGACACGACCATAAGGAGTTTCGGATGGCCACGAGCAGGAAGAACGAACGGCGTCTGCTGAACGATGGCGAGATCGAGCTTGTCGCGAAGTCGCGGCAACCTGAGCTGAAGCAGCTTTCCGACAAGGATATTTCGCAGCTCGTCAAGCAATTGCGCGAGCGCCGCGACCGCGCCCGCGACATCGCCGACAAGCAGCGTCGCGCCGTGCGCGGCAAATCCCGCCAGCAGGTCCAGTTCGACCAGGCGGACGCTGGAAACCGTCAGAAGATGGGCGTTCTGGCCGAAGCGCTCGCGCGTGTGAACAAGGAACGCTCCCGTCGCGCGGCCGATGCGTCTTAATCCGTGGGGGATTGACGTTCTCCGCCGCGACTCGAGCCGGGAGAAGCCGGCTGCGCGCAATCGGTTGAGGAGGCGATGGACAAATCCGTAACCAATCTGGTCCGCGGCATGACGGACACGCGGCTTGCGACACTGCCGGTGCTCTTGGTCGCGCTGTTCGCGTCGGGCGTCTACATCTTCCTCGCCATCGCAGACGAGGTCAGCGAGAACGAGATCGCCGGCGTCGACAACTACCTCTTGCTGCTCTTCCGCAACCCGGCCGATCCGTCCGATCCGATCGGGCCGTCATGGATGGCCGAGACCGTGGCCGAAATCACGGCGCTCGGTGGCTATCCGGTCATCGTCGTGCTGGTCGCAGCCGTGGTCGGCTTCCTGCTGGTGTCGCGGAAATACGGGCCGGCGCTGTTCGTGCTCCTGTCGATAAGCTCGGGCGCGGCCGTCAGCCACCTCCTCAAGCTTTTCTACGAAAGGCCGCGCCCCGACGTGGTCGATCATCTCGTGACGATTCACACGGCGAGCTTTCCGAGCGGGCACGCCACGCTCAGCACGCTCGTCTATCTCACCCTCGCCGCGCTTCTCATGCGGCTCGTCACAGAGTTCCGCGTGCGGGTCTATGTGATGGCGGTGGCGATCCTGCTGTCGCTGGCGGCGGGCATCAGCCGAATCTATCTCGGCGTGCACTGGCCGAGCGACGTCGCCGCGGGATGGGCGCTCGGCGCGGCCTGGGCGAGTCTTTCCTGGCTCGCCATCTCGGCGTTGCGCAGATACAGGCGGACAACTGCAACTGGCACAATTGACGAGGATGACAAGCAGTACTCTACTGACTGACGGTGGGATTTATCCAATGCGAGGAGAGGATAATGAACGACGCGGCAGTAGAGGGGGCTTCCGGCCAGCCCGCGGCCGAGCCGAGCCTGCACCGGGTGATGGGGCCATGGCTCCTGCTCCTGTTCATAGTCGGCGACATATTGGGCACCGGCATCTACGCGCTCACCGGCCAGGTGGCGAAGGAGGTCGGCGGCGTGGTCTGGCTGCCGTTTCTCGTGGCGTTCGTCGTCGCGCTGATCACGGCCTTCAGCTATCTCGAACTGGTGACGAAATATCCCAAGGCGGCGGGAGCGGCGCTCTACACGCATAAGGCCTTCGGCATCCACTTCATCACCTTCATCGTCGCCTTCGCGGTTATGAGCTCGGGCATAACGTCGGCCTCGACCGCCTCACGCGCCTTCTCGGCGAACATGTCGGAAGCCTTCAGCCTCGGCTTCGGTCCGACCGGCATCACCATGATCGGCCTTGCCTTCATGGCGCTGGTCGCGATCGTCAATTTCCGCGGCGTCGGCGAGAGCGTGAAGGTCAACGTGGTGCTCACGCTGGTCGAGCTCACCGGCCTGCTGATCATCATCTTCATCGGGCTCTGGGCGATCGGCGCAGGGCAGGGCGACGTCTCGCGCGTCACCCAGTTCTCCGCATCGGCCGATCGCGGGGCGTTCTGGTCGGTCATCGCCGCCACGACTCTCGCCTTCTTCGCGATGGTCGGCTTCGAGGATTCGGTCAACATGGCCGAGGAAAGCAAGAATCCGAGCCGCATCTTTCCGAAAGTGCTGCTGGCGGGACTTCTGATCACCGGCGTCATCTACGTGCTCGTCTCGATCTCGGCGATAACGCTGGTTCCGGCCGAGGAACTCGGCGAAGGCGAGACGCCGCTTCTGAAGGTGGTGCAGGCGGGCGCGCCGGGCTTCCCGGTCGAGATATTCGGCTTCATCACCATGTTCGCGGTTGCCAACAGCGCGCTCATCAACATGCTGATGGCGAGCCGGCTGGTCTACGGCATGGGTCGCGAGCATGTCCTGCCCGCCATCTTCGGCAAGGTCCACGCCGGCCGTCGCTCGCCCTATGTCGCGATCATCTTCACCAGCCTGCTGGCCTTCGCTCTGATCACCTTCGTCGGCGAGGTGCCGGCGCTCGGTGGCACGACCGCCCTGCTGCTTCTGTGCGTCTTCACGGTCGTGAACGTCGCCGTGCTCGTTCTCCGGCGAGACCCGGTCGAGCACGAGCATTTCCGCACGCCGACTTTCATGCCGGTGCTGGGTGCCGTGTCGTGCGCGTTCTTTGCCGGCCCGTGGACCGGGCGCGATCCGGTACAGTATTCGATTGCCGGCGTGCTGCTCGCCATCGGCGTCGTGCTCTGGATCGTCACGGTGATCTACAATCGTGCGACCGGCGAGCGCCCTGCGGACGACATGAGCGAGTTGAGCGGTCCGGGGCCCGTGAACTGAGGCGGGAAGAGGTGTCTCGACGGGAGTTTGCCGCAGGCGCAAATCAGGCGCCCGCGGCAAGAATTTCGCTTGCCGAGCGGGGTGCCCCGCGATAATGCTTTCGCCATGAACATGCGCTCGATCAAGAACCTTTGGTGGTGGGCCCGCTGACAGCGGCCGATTGAGCGCGTGCGCGTGAAAATGGTGGTGGCCGCAACGGAAAATCCGGGCGGCCATTTTGTTTTTCAAGCCGATCCGGGAACCAGAGCTTAGCTGAGTGGAGAGCCGGGAATGACAGTCGAATTGCTTGAGAATGGCGCGGAGCGCTACGTCACCGCGGGAGGCGTGGCGATCACGCGCCAGCGTTTCGATACGCCCTATGAAGGCGCGATCGAGAGCTATATCGATCGGCTGAACTCACGTCGCGGCTGTGTCTTCTCCTCGAATTACGAGTATCCCGGCCGCTATACGCGCTGGGATACCGCGATGATCGACCCGCCGCTGGTGGTCAGCTCCAAGGGGCGCGCGGTCAGGGTGGAGGCACTGAATGCACGTGGCGAAGTGCTGCTTCCGGTCATCCGCAAGGCGCTCGAGCGGCTGGAAGAGGTTGCCGTCAAGGAGGCTTCTCCCAGGCTGCTCGCGCTGCAGGTGGCCGAGCCCGGTCGCGTCTTCAGCGAGGAGGAACGCTCGCGCGTGCCTACCGTCTTCACGGTGCTGCGTGCGCTGACGGCCCTCTTCAAGTCTCCGGAGGATTCCAATCTCGGCCTCTACGGCGCGTTCGGCTACGACCTCGCCTTCCAGTTCGACCGCGTCGAGGAGAAGCTGGAGCGGCCCGGGAGCCAGCGCGACCTCGTGCTCTTCCTGCCCGACGAAATCCTCGTCGTCGACCACCATCAGGCCAAGGCATGGCACGACCGCTACGACTATGCGGGCGAGGGTTTTTCCACCGAGGGCCTGCCACGCGAGGGTCATGACGAGCCGTTCCGTACGTCGGACCGGATCCCGCCGCGCGCCGACCACGAGCCCGGCGAATATGCGCGGCTGGTCGAGAAGGCCAAGGAGAGTTTCCGCCGCGGCGATCTCTTCGAGGTCGTGCCCGGGCAGATGTTCTTCGAGCGCTGCGAATCCAAGCCGTCCGACATCACGCGCCGCCTGAAGAAGATCAACCCCTCGCCCTATTCCTTCTTCATCAATCTCGGCGAGGGCGAATATCTCATCGGTGCCTCGCCGGAAATGTTCGTGCGCGTCAACGGCCGCCGGGTGGAGACCTGTCCGATCTCGGGCACGATCAAGCGCGGCGACGACGCGATCTCGGATTCGGAGCAGATTCTCAAGCTGCTCAACTCGAAGAAGGACGAATCCGAGCTGACCATGTGCTCGGACGTCGACCGCAACGACAAGAGCCGCATTTGCGAGCCGGGCTCGGTACGCGTCATCGGGCGTCGCCAGATCGAGATGTATTCGCGCCTCATCCACACCGTCGACCACATCGAGGGGCGGCTGCGCGAGGGCATGGACGCCTTCGACGCCTTCCTCTCGCATGCCTGGGCGGTGACCGTCACCGGCGCGCCGAAATTGTGGGCCATGCGATTCATCGAAAATCATGAAAAAAGCCCGCGCGCCTGGTATGGTGGGGCAATCGGGATGGTGCATTTCAACGGCGACATGAACACGGGCCTGACCCTGCGCACCATCCGCATCAAGGACGGTATCGCCGAGGTGCGTGCGGGCGCTACACTCCTCTATGATTCCGATCCGGCGGAAGAAGAGGCGGAGACCGAATTGAAGGCTTCAGCGATGCTCTCGGCGATCAGGGAAGCTTCGGCGGGCAATGCGGCCGAAACCGAGCGCGAAAGCGCGCTGGTGGGGCAGGGCGTGTCGATCCTGCTGGTCGACCACGAGGACAGCTTCGTCCACACGCTGGCGAACTATTTCCGCCAAACCGGTGCGACGGTCACCACCGTGCGCTCGCCGGTGGCGGAGGAAGTCTTCGACAAGGTCGATCCGGATCTCGTCGTTCTTTCGCCCGGCCCCGGCATGCCGAAGGATTTCGACTGCAAGGCGACGATCGACAAGGCGCGCAGGCGCGACCTGCCGATCTTCGGCGTCTGTCTCGGCCTGCAGGCCTTGGCGGAGGCTTATGGCGGCGAGCTGCGCCAGCTCCATGTTCCCATGCACGGCAAGCCGTCGCGCATCAGGGTGAACAAGCAGGGCGTCATCTTCTCCGGGCTTCCGAAGGAGGTGACGGTCGGCCGCTATCACTCGATCTTCGCCGATCCCGTGCGTCTCCCGGAAGATTTCGTCGTGACGGCGGAGACCGAGGACGGCGTGATCATGGCCTTCGAGCACCGCAGGGAGCCGGTGGCAGCCGTCCAGTTCCACCCCGAATCGATCATGACGCTCGGCCAGAACGCCGGCATGCGCATGATCGAGAACGTGGTGGCTCACCTGCCGCGCAAGGCCAAGGTCAAGGCGGCCTAGCGAGATCGATGCCAGGTCCTTCGAATTATCCAAGTCCGGCTCGCCGGCCATCTTCCCTTGAAAAGGGGATGGCCGGTGCAGGCGGGGAGGGCGCGGCATGACCTCCAAGCAGAGAATCCAGCGCCTCGCGCTTTGGTCGATCTTCATCGGCATCGGCGTCATGGCGCTGAAATACTTCGCCTATCACGTCACCGGCTCGGTCGCGCTCTATTCGGACGCGCTGGAATCGGTGGTCAACGTGATCGCCGCCCTCGCGGCGTGGTGGGCGATAAGGGTGAGCCACAAGCCCGCCGACCAGAACCATCCATACGGCCATCACAAGGCGGAATATTTCTCCGCCGTCATCGAGGGCGTGCTCATCGTGCTCGCCGCGCTGATGATCCTGCGCGAGGTCTGGCTCGCCTTCCAGGCACCGGTCCGTCTCGACGAGCCGTGGCTCGGCCTTGCCATCAACGGCCTGGCGGCGGTGATCAACGCCGGCTGGGCGACGATCCTCATTCGAACCGGCCGGCGGGAGAGGTCGCCGGCGCTGCTCGCCGACGGCAAGCACATCATGACCGACGTGGTGACGTCGGCCGGCGTTCTCGTCGGACTGATCGGCGCCGTCGTCACCGGCTGGACGTGGCTCGACCCGCTTCTGGCGGTGATCGTCGCGCTCAACATCCTCTGGCAGGGCTGGCAGGTGATCGGCTCGTCGGTGCAGGGTCTCATGGACGTCGCCGTCGACCCCGACGAGCACATTCGCATCCGCGACGTCATCTCGGCCAATTCCAAGGGCGCGATCGAGGTTCATGATCTCAGGACGCGGATCGCCGGTCGCGCCACCTTCATCGAGTTCCACCTCGTCGTCGATTCCAAGATGAGCGTCGGCGACGCGCATGTGATCTGTGATCGGATCGAGGATGCCTTGCGGGAGGAGATTCCCTCCGTGCGCGTCATCATCCATGTGGAGCCGGACGACGAGGCAAAACTTCCGAAGGGCACCGCCGCGGTTCCCTTCGCTTAGAGCCGGCCATTGGCTGGTCGCAGGAGAGGAGTTCATTCGATGTATGGATTGATCGGAAAAATGCGCGCGGTCGCCGGCGAGCGCGACCGGCTTGTCGAAATTCTCCTTGGAAGCACGGGCGAGATGCCCGGCTGCCTCAGCTACGTGATAGCCGTCGACCCGGCCGATGCCGACGCGATCTGGATCACCGAGGCCTGGGACAGCGCTGAAAGCCACAAGGCGTCGCTGTCGCTGCCGCGGGTGCAGGAGGCGATCGCCAAGGCGCGGCCGCTGATCGCCGGCTTCGACAGCCATGTCGAGACCGCGCCGGTGGGCGGGGTCGGCCTCGGCGGCTAGCCAGGGCGCTTTTTCCGTCCTGACGGGCTTCGCAATTCACGCGCGACGGTTTATCACCGCTGCATGGATGCATCCTCAGGACAATCGGCCAGCGAACGCTTGGCGTTCATGCGCCCGTCGCTGCAATGGACGATCTTGCTTGTCCTTTCCCTCGCGCTGACCGCCATTTTCGAATTGTTCGCCCTGCCGGCGGCACTGCTGATCGGCCCGATGGTCGCGGCGATCGTGGCCGGCGTGAATGGCGCCACCATCCGCGTTCCCAGGCTGCCGTTCATTGCCGCGCAGTCGATCGTCGGCTGCCTGATCGCCCCCTCGCTCTCGCCCGACATCTTCCCGTCCTTCGCGGCCAACTGGCCGGTCTTCGTCGCCGCCGTCATCGCCACGATCGCGGCGAGCAGCTTTCTCGGCTGGGCGATCAGCCGCTGGGGCATATTGCCGGGTACCACCGGCGTGTGGGGTTCAGCGCCGGGGGCGGCGACCGCGATGGTGTTGATGGCGGGCGCCTTCGGCGCCGACCAGCGCCTCGTCGCCTTCATGCAGTATCTGCGCGTCATCATCGTCACGCTCGGCGCGGCCATGATCGCGCGGCTCTGGGTGGTTCCCGACGCGCCCGTGCCGAGGACCGTCTGGTTTCCCGAGATCGAATGGATCGCCTTCGGCACCACCATCGCCGTGGCGGTCGCCGGAGGCGCGCTGGCGCGGCTGGCGAGAATGCCGTCGCCCTTCTTCATCGGCTCTTTCATCCTCGGCTCGCTGCTCCATCTCGGCGCGGGGGCGGAGTTCCAGCTTCCGGAATGGCTGCTTGCCGCCAGCTATCTCGTGATCGGGTGGACGATCGGCCTGAACTTCAAGCGGCAGACGATGGTTCACGCGGCCCGCGCCCTGCCGCAGATCCTGCTTTCCATCCTGGCGCTGATGGCGTTCTGCGGGGCGATCGCGTGGTTTCTCAGCCACGAGATGGGCATCGATCCGCTCACCGCCTATCTCGCGACCAGCCCCGGGGGCATGGATTCGGTCGCCATCATCGCGGCCGCCTCGGCCAATGTCGACATATCCTTCATCATGACGCTGCAGGCCCTGCGGTTTCTCTTCGTCCTGCTCTTCGGGCCTTCGATCGCACGCGTGGTGGCCCGCTGGGTGAAGAGCTGAAATGCTTGGCGCTTGCCTCCGCGCGGATGTTCGGCTATCAAGCCGCTCATGACAAAGCGCAGCGCCCATTCCGTTTCCCGTGCGTCCGCATTCGCGGGCGAGACCGCGCGCGCCCTTCTCTCCACGCTTCTCCTTCTCGGCCTTAGCGGCGATCGCCGGGTACGCTGAAGGAGCGCCCGGCGGTCGATGTGCCGCCGCCGGCACCAACGCTCCTTGTCCACAACAGCAGAAATTCATGGAAGCGCGCTTGGCGCCGTGGCATTGAACGTCCGGCCAGCGCTGGAGAGAGACGATGAACGAACGAACGACGATGGATGCGGGCAAGCCGGCAGTGGCCAAGGGCATGCCCGACGCCGCGGAGAAGTACCAGTACTACCCGCAGGTCGATATTCCCGACCGCACCTGGCCGTCGAAGCGCATCGAGAAAGCCCCGGTCTGGTGCTCCGTCGATCTGCGCGACGGCAATCAGGCGCTGATCGACCCGATGGGCCACGAGCGCAAGGCGCGCATGTTTCAGCTCCTGCTCGACATGGGCTTCAAGGAAATCGAAATCGGCTTTCCTTCAGCCTCGCAAACCGATTTCGACTTCGCTCGCTGGGCGATCGAGGAAGGAAATGTTCCCGACGCCGTCGACCTGCAGGTGCTGGTGCAGTGCCGCCCCGAGCTGATCTCGCGGACGTTCGAGGCGCTGGACGGCGCGAAGAGCCCCATCGTCCATTTCTACAACTCCACCAGCGAGTTGCAGCGCCGCGTGGTGTTCGAGAAGGACGTGGCGGGCATCAAGCAGATCGCCACCGACGCGGCCAAGATGATCATGGACATGGCTGCCGCGGCGGGCGGCGGCTATCGCTTCCAGTATTCGCCGGAAAGCTTCACCGGGACCGAACTGGAGGTGGCGCTGGAGATCTGCAACGCGGTTGCGGAGATCGTGAAGCCGACGGCGGAAAACAAGCTCATCGTCAACCTGCCGTCCACCGTCGAAATGGCGACGCCGAACACCTATGCCGACCGCATCGAGTGGATGTGCCGCCAACTCGACAATCGGGAAAACCTGATCATCTCGCTGCATCCCCACAATGATCGCGGAACCGGCATCGCTTCAACCGAGCTCGGCCTGATGGCGGGTGCCGACCGCGTCGAGGGCACGCTCTTCGGCAACGGCGAGCGCACCGGCAATGTCGACATCGTCACCCTGGCGCTCAACATGTACACGCAGGGCGTCGATCCGATGCTGGACTGTTCCGACATCAACCGAATGAAGGACGTCTACGAATATTCGAACCAGTTGCGGATTCCCGAGCGGCACCCCTATGTCGGCGAGCTGGTCTACACGGCTTTCTCCGGGTCCCATCAGGACGCGATCAACAAGGGCATGAAGGCCATCCGCAAGGCGAATTCGCCGGTTTGGGAAGTTCCCTACCTGCCGATCGACCCTCAGGACGTGGGCCGCAGCTACGAGGCGATCATCCGCATCAACTCGCAGTCCGGCAAGGGCGGCATCGCCTATGTGCTGCAGGCGGATTACGGGCTCAACCTGCCGCGCAGCCTGCAGATCGAATTCAGTCAGGACATCCAGCATATAACGGATGTCGAGGGCAAGGAGCAGCCGTCGAGGAAGATCCACGACCGTTTCCTCGAGGTCTATGTCGACCAGCCGGAGGCGCGGCTCAAATTCGTCGACCATCAGACCTTCCCGGATACCTCGTCCAAAGGTCGGCGCGTGGTGGAGGCCGTCATCGTCGACGGGGGCAAGGACGTGACCATCACCGGCACGGGGACCGGGCCGATAGACGGGTTCGTCGATGCCCTGTCGAAGCACATCGGCATCGAGCTTTCAGTGCTCGATTATTCCGAGCATTCGCTGCAGCGCGGGTCGAATGCGTCCGCGGTCAGCTATGTCGAAATGGAGTATCCCGGCGGCCGGCTGTTCGGCGTCGGAATCAATACCAATATCGTTGCCGCCTCGCTTGAGGCGGTTGTATCCGCTGCCAACAGAATACTTATGCGATAGTTAACGCCAGAAATATCAACAGCTTTTCGCCGGTCCAGACGCGTTTTGGACCGGCGGTTTCTATTTGATTGCCCATATTTTGTTTGTGCCCCATGCGCACTCGCGTATGATCTTTTGATAACGAGAAATGGAGGGGTCGAACTTGCGGCGTTCCATGCCCCCCGCCGAGCAGGTTCACGATGCGCTGGAGCGGATTGTCACGAGCGAGACATTTTCTCGTTCCGAGCGAGCGCGCGATCTTTTGCGCTATCTGGTTGAACAACATCAGGCGGGCAATGGCGACAGGCTGAAGGGCTTTTCGATCGCCGTAGACGTGTTCGGCAAGGATTCCGGCTTCGATCCGGCCACCGACGCGGTCGTGCGCGTTCAGGCGAGGCGGCTGCGCGAACTCCTGGAAAACTACTACGAGGCCGAAGGTCGTTCCGAGACCATCCGCATCGCGATCCCGCGCGGGTCCTACGCGCCGGAATATTTCTATGTCGACGTCGACGAGTTCGCCGAGCCCCTGGCATTCGCGGCGGTCGAACCTGCCTCCACTCCGGTTCAGCCGCCTGCCGCGAGCGAGCCGGCCGTTGGCGACGGCGGACAGGTCGTTCGCCAGTTGAAGCTGCTTTCCGCCGCCTTGCTGGTGCTGATCGGCCTGCTCGGCGTCATCGCCTACCAGAACCTGCAGACGCCGGCGGCGAGCACCGAAGCAGCCTCGAACGATCCGGCGCGGAGGGCCGATCGCGTCGCTCTCACCGCTTCCGTCGAGCGCGACCTTTTGCCTGCGGTGTTCCTCGCCACGTCGGAGGAGGACGATGCGACGGAGCGGGTAAGCGCCGCCCTGCGACGCGGCCTCGCCGGCTTCGACACCGTCGAGTTCATCGCCCGTGACTACGATTTCTTCAAGAACGGCTACACGGCGACGATGGATTTCATCTTCACGGTGACGCCGGGCGCGAGCGAGGGGGAGGTGCTGGTCGAACTGCAGAATGCCCAGCGCGGCAGGGCGATCTTCTCCCGAATGATTACGGAAGCCGAGTCCGCTGAAGCCGTGGTCGACGACGAGATCGCCGACGTTCTGACCTCCGTGGTCACGGCGTCGGGATCGATCTACGCCTTCATCGAGGAGGAACATCTGGAGACCGGGCTCACCCGCTGCCTGATGCTCAACGACAGGTATTATCGCGACCAGAAGGCGGATGCGCACCGTCTCGCCTATACCTGTTTCGAAAGGCTGATCGACCAGGACACCAAGTCGCCGCTGGTCTATTCCGAGCTCGCCTCGCTGCACATGGAAACGATCACCGACCGCCACGACTATCCCCCGAACGCCACGGTGAACGAAGCGCTGGAGCTCGCGCGCAAGGCGATCCAGCTCGGCCCGAACAGCCCCTACGCCCATCGCGCCTACGGGCATGTTCTTTCCCGCACCGCGAGCGTCGAGGAATCCCTGCGGTGGGCGCGCAAGGCCTACGAGCTCAACACCTACGACCTCAGCATGGCGGCCGCCTATGCCTCCGGGCTGATCTTTTCCGGCGAGTACCAGCAGGGCATGCCGATCATGCAGCGTGCGGTCACCGCCGCCAGCGCGCACCCGACGTGGTGGGATTATTCGCTCTTCCTGGCCAAGTTCATGCTCTCGGACTACGAGGGTGCGGCTGATGCGGTCTCGCTGCTCGCCACGACGCGCCGCGCGCACTATCTCGCGGCCCAGCTCATCGTCGCCGACGCGCTTGGAAAGAAGGAAGAGGCGGCCGTCCTGCTCGAGGACATCACGGCGAACTATCCGCGCTTCTCGGCGGACCCGGCCGGCTATTTCGAGCGCGGAAAGTACCCGCAGGACTTGATCCGCAAGCTCGTCGACGCCCTTCGCCAGGCCGGCCTCTCCTCGGCAACTTGAACCGTCTCGACACGACCGGTCCTGAAGCCGCGGCGCTTTACCTATGCGGCCCGGCGTGAAATCTTGCCGGCTGGTTGCGATTCTTGCGGAGGAGGAGACATGCAGCAATCGCTATATGCCGTGCAAAAGGGGGAGAGCCCCGCGAAGCTCGTGTTTCTGCACGGTTTCGGGGGAAGCCATCGCGTCTGGCGCGGGCTTCAGGAAGCACTGGCTCCCGAAACGTCGAGCCTCGCCTATGATCTGCCGGGCCATGGCGCGTCGCTCGATTGGCCGGAAGCGGGCCCTGCCAAGATCGCGGTCAAGGCGGTGCTTGCCGATCTCGCCGCCCGTGGGCTCGACCGCGTTCATCTCGTCGGCCATTCGATGGGCGGGGCGATCGCGGCGCTGATGGCCATTTCCGAGCCGGCGCGGATCGCTTCGGCGACTCTACTTTCCCCTGGCGGATTCGGTCCGGAGATCAATGCCCGGCTTCTCGCGCGGTTCGCCGCGGCGCGGGACAAGGAAAGTCTGCGCGCCTGCCTGGAGGGGATGTTCGGCTGGACGTCGCCGGTGCCCGACGAAGCCGTTGGGGCGGCAATGGAAGGCCGTCGCCAGCCGGGTGCCATCGCGATGCTTCGGAAGATCGCGGAAATCATTGCGCCGGGAGGCAGCCAGGGCGAGATCGCGCGCGACCGTCTGGCCGCGCTTGCGATGCCCGTCAGCGTGGTCTGGGGAGGGCTCGACAACGTGTTGCCTGCCAGGCAGTGCCACAACCTGCCCCCCCATTTCGCGCGTCACCTTCTCCCCGATCGCGGCCACATGCTGCCCGACGAGGCGCCCGAGGAAGTGCTGCGCGTGATCCGCCGAAACATAGCGGGTTCCTGATCCCTCGCGGTCTCATGCAACGACAATGGTGCGCAAGCGTTCAATCATCGTGATTTCGCTTTCGGCCTGTGTTAATTGTTGCTTAACCTTGAGCGTCTTCCAGGCCGATCATGGCGTGGATGGTGTTCGGGAAAGTAGCTGAAGCGGCTCTCCGCGTCCCGTTGGGCGCATGCCGCAGTAGGAAGTTGCGTGGAAAGACGCCATGAGTGAGCCAGCCGGTAACAAGACCAACAATGTGACGCGTTCGCTTTCCGAAGCCATTCGGGAAGTGAAGAACGCGACAGCCGACCGCGACGATGTCGTGATCGAGATGCGCGAGGCGCAGCGCATCAGGCTCGAACTTCTGGCGCAGGAGCTCGAACCGGTCTTTGCCGAAGTGCCTTCGGAGGACCAGGGCTTCGACCTCGCCATTTCCTCGGGAGCGCAGCCGAGGCTTTGGATCGACGCGGTCAGCCATGTCACGATGGGCCGTGACCGGCGCACCTACCGCTTCCTGAAGGACACGCGGCTCGGCCGGGTCGTGCTCGCCGAATCGGTGGACATGAAGCCGGTGGCCGATCAGGTGACGCGCTACATCGCCGAGCGGCTCGTGGAGCGCCAGCGTTTCATGGAAGGCGACGTCACGGCGCTTGGAGCGATTCACGAGATGGGCGGCGCCCGCGGCGGCAGGTCGCGGATGTGGGCCGCCTTCTTCCGGGGGTTGGGCATTGCCCTTCTCGGCGCCGTGTTCGGCATCGCGATCACGCTCGCGCTTGCCTGGGACAGGCTGCAACTCGCCTTCTGAGCGTTACCCAAGCCTTTCCGTCGAAATCTCGCTGATGCCTGTGGCGGTATTGGAAAGGCCGCGCCGGGTGAGCTGTATTTCCCAGCGCCCCGGCGCTCCGCCGATATCGAAGAGATTGTATTGGGCGGCGGGCCGCGAGCCGCCCGGCGTCTGACCCGCGGCGGAGACGCCGACGACAGGTATGCGCGTCCCGCCCACGCCGTCGATCCAGTGCGTGGTCGGCAGGTGCGTATGGCCGTGCAGGACCAGGTCCATGCCGTGCCTGAGCGCGACATTCTGGAAGCGCCCGATCCCGAACAGCCGCTTATGCGCCGGTGCCGCGCCGCGCACCGGCGGATGGTGGATCATGACGACCCGAAACAGCGACCGTGCCGCCGCCTCGTCGAGAAGCGTCGCAAGTCGTTTCGACTGGTTCTCGCCGAAGAAGCCGCTCGCCATGAAGGGTGCGGTGGCGCGGGCGGACGAAACGCCGATGAGGGCGAGCGGGCCGCGTACGCGCATGTAGGGAAAGGTGCCGCGCCTGGCGGGCTCCGTCATGCCGTCGCCGAGCATCCAGGGGGCCCAGGCCGCGCAGGTCTTGTCGAGGGCGCGCGGCACGTAGGCGTCGTGATTTCCCGGCACGACCGAGACGTGGTCGGGTTCGCCGAGCGTCTCCAGCCACAACCGCGAAAGCTCGATCTCACCGGGAAGCGACAGGTTCATCAGGTCGCCGGTCGCCGCGATATGATCCGGGCGCGCCGCCTTCATATCGGCAACGATGGAATCTATGACGTCTTCATGGAGGCTGGCGCGTCGGTTGCGACGCCAGTTGATATAGCCGGTTATCCGCTTGGATGCGAGATCGCGATAGGCTAGGTCGGGTAGGGGTCCAAGGTGGATATCGGAAAGATGGGCAAGCCTGAACATCGAACCTCTTTAAGGCAGGCGTCGTTTCGATTCCAGCCGCCGAGGCGAGCCGTATGAGCGCGAGCCCAGGTTCCGGCGTCCGCCGCAACCTTTTGCCGCGGCTGCGCGGCCGTCTGTTCCACCTTTGGTTTCTGCTGAGCCGACCGATGACGCTCGGGGTGCGCGGGGCGGTGTTCGATCGGGAAAGCAATTCCGTGCTGCTGATCAGACACACCTATGTGCCGGGCTGGCAGCTTCCGGGTGGCGGCGTGGAAGCTGGCGAACACATGCTGCAGGCGCTGGAGCGGGAGCTCATGGAGGAGGCGAATATCGAGCTGACGGATGCGCCGGAGCTCAAATCGCTGCATTTCAACCGCCAGGCGAGCCGACGCGACCATGTCGCCCTCTTCCTCGTCACGCAATATCGGCGGCTTGGCGACAAGAAGCCCGACCGCGAGATCGCCGAGGCGGCGTTCTTCCCGCTCGACGCGCTGCCGGAAGGCACCACGCCGGCGACCCTGCGCCGGCTCGCCGAGCTTTTCGGCGGCGAGGTCGCCGGCGCGGAATGGTGAGGCCTCAGGCGGCCTTTTTCAGCCGCGCGCGATCGTGCGTGCGGGCGAAGTCGAGCGCCGGTCCCTTCGGCACGATCCGCGTCGGATTGATGGTGACGTGACTGCCGTAATAGTGCGCCTTGATGTGATGCATGTTGACCGTCTGGGCGACGCCCGGCACCTGATGCAGTTCGCGCAGATAGTTCGACAGGTTGGGATAGTCCTCGATGCGCCGCAGATTGCACTTGAAGTGCGAGTAGTAGACGGCATCGAAGCGGACGAGCGTTGTGAAGAGCCGCCAGTCGGCCTCGGTGATCCGGTCGCCGACGAGATAGCGGCTCTTCGATAGCCGGTCTTCGAGCATGTCCAATGCGGCAAAGAGCTCGTCAAAGGCTTCCTCGTAGGCTTCCTGTGTCGTCGCGAAACCCGCGCGGTAGACGCCGTTGTTGATCGCCGGATAGACCATGTCGTTGACGGTTTCGATCTCGCCGCGCAATTCTCTCGGATAGAAGTCCAGCGACGGATCGCCCCATTCGTCGAAGGCGGAGTTCAGCATCCGGATGATCTCGGCGGATTCGTTGGAGACGATCGTCTCCTCCCGTTTGTCCCAGAGGACGGGCACGGTCACCCGCCCCGAATAGCGCGGGTCGGCCTTGGTGTAGATCTGGTGCAGGAAATCGAGCCCGTAGACCGTGTCGCCGGTGGCGCCTTCGCCGCCGCGGAAGGTCCAGCCGTTTTCGCCCATATAGGGGTGGACGACGGAGACGGAGATCATCTCCTCGAGCCCCTTCAGCGCACGGAAGATCAAGGTGCGGTGCGCCCACGGACAGGCGTAGGAAACGTAAAGGTGGTAGCGGCCGGGCTCGGCCTTGAAGCCGCGCTCGCGGCCGTCGGCGGGCTTGCCGTCGCGCGTGATCCAGTCGCGAAACTGCGACTTGGAGCGCTCGAACTTGCCGCCGGTGCTTTTCGTGTCGTACCAGACGTCTTTCCAGACGCCGTCAACCAGAAGTCCCATGTGCCTGGCTCCTTTCCTCTGCACCTTATCTAGGCCGGAAGGGCGGGAAGCCAAAACGATCTGCGTTGAACAGTTCGTCGCGCGAACGAAAACAGCGATTGCCTGCGTCCCGATTTGGTGGTAGCGGAATTTCCGGTGGCAAGATGCCCCGGAGGAATTGTCCAGATGAAAGTCCGTTTCGAGCGACGACGAATGAGCTGAAGCGCCTTGCCGGCGCTGGCGGTTGCTGCCGCACGTACCATTCTTCCCGTTCAAGACCGGATTTTTCGACAATGAGCCTTGCCGACGTCACTTATGTGCCGGAACTCGCCGCGCACGATCACGAAATCGAAGACATCAACGTCGAGGCCTTCGGGCCGGGACGGTTCGCGCGCGCGGCCTACAAGATCCGCGAAGGCGGCCCGCACCGGCGCGACCTCTCCCTCGTCGCGCTTCACGACGGTAAGGTGATCGCCTCGGTCAGGCTCACGCCGATAGCGGCGGGCGAAGGGAGGGCGTTGCTGCTCGGTCCGCTGGCGGTGCGTCCCGCGTTCAAGAATCTCGGCATCGGCAAACGGCTCGTCGCGATCTCGCTCGACGCCGCGCGGGCTGACGGCGCCGCGCTCGTGGTGCTGGTGGGCGACGGACCCTATTACGGGCCGCTCGGCTTCTCGCGCATTCCCGGCGGCCAGCTTGCCATGCCGCGGCCCGTCGATCCGACACGGCTGCTCGCAGCCGAGCTGAGGCCCGGAGCCCTGGAGGCTTTCAGGGGCGAAGTCGTTCACGCCGACCATGCGCAACCGACCGCGGAAACCGTGGCCGCGCCGGCAGCCGAACCTCTTCCCGAAAAGCTTCGCGCGTAGGCGTATCTCGTAAGGGCGCGTCAGCGGCCCTCGCGATACCACATCGAGCCGAGCGCCATCAGCAACAGGGCAAGTCCGAAGAAGCCGGCGAAAAGCGGCACTCGGCTCACCGCCTTGAGAATGCTGTCGTCGGTGGTGCGCAGCCCGATCCAGTCGCGGCCGGAGGCTTCGCCGTTCGGCCGGATCGGCACGATGCCCGGCACGCTGACGCCGCCGGTCAGCGTGCTCGCGATCCTGCGCACGCTGCCGCCGGTCGCTTCGGCCGCCGGGCGCAGCACCTCGGTGGTCGAGACCGTATCCTGGAATTCCGGCGCGTT
The DNA here is from genome assembly GCF_001014615.2 of Aquamicrobium sp. LC103. GTDB lineage: Bacteria > Pseudomonadota > Alphaproteobacteria > Rhizobiales > Rhizobiaceae > LBCQ02. Next base: position 54,075 of record NZ_LBCQ02000006.1, on the reverse strand, counting down.
GATCGGCCCGACATGGGCGAGCGCGGTGAGGTCGCCATTGCCGATCTGGTAGAGGCCGATTTCGTCGGTCTCGACGCTGCCGGTGAAAAGGCCCGGCTGCGACTGGGACAGCGGTACGTTGAGCGTGTCGCCGGAGGGCGAGATCACCGTCGCCGGGCCGGGATCGTCGCTCATCGTCTGGCGCGCGATCTCCAGCGTCATGCCGCGTCCGTCGGCGGTCAGGCGCTCCTCCTCGAGTTCCGGTTCCTTCATCAGCCAGTGGGCGATGCGGCGGTAGAGCGAGACATGCGGTCCGCCGCCCTCGAAGCCCCGCGCCCAGAGCCAGCCCTGGTCGGAAAGGAACATGCCGACGCGACCCTCGCCCTTGCGGTCGAGCAGCAGCAGGGGCCGGTCGTTGGCGCCCTTCATCACCACTTCGCCTTCCGGATTCTGGATATCGATCTGCCTGAACCAGCGGCTCCATTGCGGCGGTTCGGCGCCGGAGCCTTCCAGCCCGCGCGTCACCGGATGGCGCTGGCCGGTCTCGGTCAGGCGCGGGTAGAACGCTTCCTCGAACACGTTGCCGGTCGGCAGCGCCGGCAGCGCCGCCATCAGCGGGGTGCGCGAGATCGACTGCATGCCGGCATATTCGGGACCCGCGGCGATCAGCAGCGCGCCGCCGTTTTCGACATATTCGGCGATGTAGTCGTAATAGAGGATCGGCAGCACGTCGCGGTGCTGGTAGCGATCGAAGATGATCAGGTCGAAATCGTTGATACGCTCGACGAAGAGCTCGCGCGTCGGAAAGGCGATGAGCGACAATTCGTTGATCGGCGTGCCGTCCTGCTTTTCCGGCGGACGCAGGATGGTGAAGTGGACGAGATCGACCGATGCGTCGGACTTGAGAAGGTTGCGCCAGGTGCGCTCGCCGGCGTGTGGTTCGCCCGAAACCAGCAGCACGCGCAGGTTCTCGCGAATGCCGTCGAGGACGGCGATGGTGCGATTGTTGGTGTCGGTGAGTTCGCCGGGCTGCGTCTCGATCGCCAGCTCGACGATGTTCTTGCCCGCGTTCGGTATGACGAGCTGCAGCGGCGTTTCCTCGCCGATCAGGGCGCGTTCGACCGAGACCTGCTCGCCGTTCACCAGCACGCGCACGTCAACCATGCCGCTCTCGTCGTCGGTCGAGATGACGCGGTAGGTCAGGTCGACCGGCTTGCCGACGATGCCGAAGCGCGGCGCCCGCTCGAAGCGTATGCGGCGATCGCGCTCGTCCTCGTCGCCGGTGACCAGGGCATGAAGCGGCGCATTGATGCCGGCGCCGTTGGCGGGAACGTCGTGCACCTGACCGTCGGTGACCATTATCGCGCCGGCGACGCGCGACGGCGGCACGTCGCGGAACGCGCTGTCGAGCGAGCCGAAGAGACGTGTCTGCGTGCGGTCGTCGGCGGCGTCCGCACGGCCGGCTTCCACCATGCGCACCTCGAACTGGTCGAAGCGGCCGAGCCTCGCCCGCAACTCCTCCACCGCTCGATCGGTGATGGCGGTGCGGTCGCCGATATCCTGGCTCTGGCTGCGGTCGACGACGAGGGCGACGACGCTCTTCAGCGGCTCGCGCTCCTCGTCGAGCAGCACCGGATTGAGGAGCGCGACCGCGAGCGCCGCGAAGGCGGCAAGGCGGAAGAGCGCCCCGCGCTGGCGCAGCACGAGGCCGAGGATGACCAGCGCCGCCACCGGCAACAGAACGGCAATCGTCCATATCCACGGCAGGAAGGGCTCGAAGCTCAGCGACCAGTTCATGCGGCGCACCTCCGGGCGAGGGGGGCTTGCTCGAGAAAAGCGCTGGAATGGATCATCGTCACTGCCCCAGCCGCTCGAGCAGGACCGGCACGTGGACCTGATCGGATTTGTAGTTGCCGGTCAGCATGTACATCATGATGTTGACACCGCCGCGCATCGCATAGACCCGCTGCATCGGATCCGAAGGCACGGTCGGCAGCAGCGGATTGCCGCTCGAATCGATCGCCCAGGCGCCGGCGAAATCATTGGCGGTGATCATGATCGGCGACACGCCGTCGCCCGTGCGGACCGGCCGGCTCTCGGTGTTGGCGGCGTCGAGCGAGGCCTCCACCCAGAGCGGGCTGCCATTATAGCGGCCGGGAAATTCCGGCATGATGAAGAAGGCCTTGGTGAGCACGTGGTCGTCCGGCACCGGCTCGAGCGGCGGAACGTTCATGTTCGCCAGTATGTCGCGCAGGCGGTTGTTCGACGCACTGGTCGAATTCGCGTCGAAACCGGTCGAGTACTGGTCGCGCGTGTCGAAGAGCACGGTGCCGCCCTGTTGCATGTAGGCGTCGACGCGGGCAAGCGCCGCCTCGGACGGCATCGGGCCGTCCGGATCGATCGGCCAATAGACCAAGGGATAGAAGGCGAGCTCGTCGCTCTCGATGTCGACGCCGGCCGGCTCGCCCGGCTCCAGCGCGGTCTTTTCGATGAGGAAGCGCGACAGGCCCTGGATGCCGGCGCGGCTTATGGAATCGATCGACGAATTGCCGGTGACGACATAGGCGATCCGCGTCTGCGATATTGCCTCGACGGCTTCGGCGTCGCCGGGTTTGGCGTCCTGTGCGGATGCATTGCCGGTGCCGGCGAGAAGCAGGCCGCCGGCGACCATTGCGGCGGCGATCGTTCCGGCCGCCGCCGTCTTGCTTGCCGTTGCCCGCCGGCGGCGCGAGAAGGCGCCGCCCATCCAGAACACCGCCAGCGTGTCGAGCACCATCAGCGCGAGCGCGGCGGCGAAGAGAGACCCTTTCAGGTCGACCGATTCGTCGAAGGCATAGCGGGCCTGGGTCACGGGCAGCGCCGTTTCCGGTCTCGCGATCGGCGTGAATTCGGCATCAGGTTTGAGCAGATTGTGCGCCACGACACCTTCCTCGGTTCCGTAGAGGCCCGGCGGGTTCTCGATCGTCACCGGCACATCGGTCGAGCCGGCGGCGAGCGGGCGGGCATCCGGCGGCGGCGGCACGAGCTGGCCGTCGGCGGCGATCATGCGATAGGGCGCGAGCGAAGCCGCCGCGCCTTCGCCGGATGCGTCGATGCGGCCCTGATTGCGCGAAAGCTGTACGATGCGCCTCAGCATCTCCACAAACGTTCCGGAGATCGGAAGGTTCGACCATGTCGCTTCGGGCGTTATGTGGAAGAGGACGAGCGTGCCGTCGCCGCGCCGCGCGCCGGTGACGAGCGGTGTGCCGTCAGCGAGGTTCGCCCAGGTGCGCTCGACGATATCGGAACTCGGCTCGGCGAGTATCTGGCGCGTCACCGTCACTTCCGAAGGCGGCGTCAGGTCGGAGAATGGGCTGCCGTCCGGGAACGGCGCGACCGGCTGCGGCTCGGTCCAGGAAAGCGTGCCGCCGAGCGCGCGCTCGCCGAGGCGCAGGCGCACGGGCAGCAGCTCGTCGTCGTTCTCCGCCGCGGCCAGCCGCGATCCGGCGAATCGGACAAGCGTGCCGCCCTCGTTCATCCATTCGATCAGCCGCTCACGCGCCGTGTCCGGCAGCGTCCCGACATCGGCCATGACGATCATGGCGGGCCGCTGCTCGAGGATCTGCGGAATCGCTTCGCCGAGATCCTGGCTGGACGGCTCCACCAGGTCGGCAAAGGGTTCCAGCGCGCGGCGAATGTAGTAGAGCGGCGACAGCAGCGGCTGCGCCTGGTCGGCCTCGGCCTGCGAGATCAGGCCGACGCGGCGGCGCTTCGAATTTTCGTCGAGCACCCGGATCGCGGCGGCCTGGTTCTCGCCGTCGATGGTGATTGCCGAGAAGTCGTTGCGCAACTCAAAAGGCACACGGATTTCGCCGGTTGCCGCCGTCTCGCCCATGGCGAAGCTGACGGTCGTCTCCGCTATCCGCCGGCCGCGATCGTCCAGGGCGGCGGCATTCGCCTCCCGCGGCGCCGGATCGCCCGGGGCGCGGATCACGTCGAAGGTGAAGGCGTCGGGCAGGTTCTCGCTCGCCGTGATGCCGAGCATCGGCAGCCGGTCCGGCGCGATCCAGACCAGATTGCCGGCATTCTCCCCCAGAAGCTGGGCGAAAGCCGCCTCGTCGCCGGGTGCCTCGAGCCCGTCGCTGAGCACGGCGACGCTCGCGCCTGGAAATTCCCGCAGCGCCTCGGCAACGCGCCCGAAGGCGGCGGGCCGGTCGGTCGGCACCGGCTTCGGCTCGGCCGCGTTCAGCCGGTCGCGCGCCGCATTGGCGTCGAACGGGCCGATTTCCGTGTTCGGCTTCTCTGCCGTGAAGGTGAGGATCACCGGCACGGAATTGCCGCTCGCGTCCTCGATGAGCCGGTCGGCGGTCGCGACCCGCATGTCCCAGTCCCGAGCGGAAGCCCAGCCATTGTCGACGACGATGGCGACGGCGCTGCCGCCGGCGGGCGTCGCCTCGCGCGGGTTCAGCACGGGTTCGGCCAGCGCGAAGATGATGAGCGCCGCCATCAATAGCCTGAGCAGCGTCAGCCACCAGGGACTTTGATGCGGCGTCTCCTCCCTCTTCAGGACCCGGGCAAGGATGCGCAGCGGCGGGAACACCTCGGTCTGCGGCTTCGGCGGGGTCAGCCGCAGGAGCCACCATATGACCGGCAGCGCCAGCAGGCCGACGAGGATCGCGGGGAAGCCGAAGGAGAGGGGAAGCCAACCCATCAGCGCCCTCCGTGCCCTATGTCCGCCGTCATCGCCATGTGCACCTTCACCAGCGCTTCCGAAGCCTGCCGGTCGGTATGGTTGACGGTGTAGCTCCAGCCGAGCTTGCCGCAATGAGAGGCAAGCTCTTCACGGCGCGCCGTATAGAGCCTGCGATAGTCGTCGCTCAGCGTTTCAGCTCGGCCCGCGGTCAGCTTCTCGCCGGTCTCCGGGTCGGTGAATTCGGTGCGGCCGGCATAGGGGAAGGTTTCCTCCGCCGGGTCGGCGATCTCGATCAGATGCCCGCGCACGCCGCGGCGCGCCAGCGGGTCGAGCCAGGCAAGCGTCTCCTCGACCGGATCGAGGAAATCGCTGGCGATGACGATGTCGCTGAAACGGCGCAGTCCGGCAAGCTCGGGCCTTGGCGGAAGTGCCGCGGCATGGGCGAGATGCGAGGCGAGGCGCTCGGCGCCGTTGCGCGCGGTGAAGGGATCGGTGAGCCCCGGCCAGGCGATGCGCTCGCCGCTGCGCGACAAAAGCTCGGCGAGCGCGAGGATCAGCACCAGTGCGCGCGATTCCTTGGCGACATGCGCTGCCTGCGACTTGTACAGCATGGAAGGCGAGGGGTCGGCCCACAGCCATACCGTATGGGCGGCTTCCCACTCGCGGTCGCGCACGTAGATGTGGTCGTCGCGGGCCGAGCGGCGCCAGTCGATGCGCGACATCGCCTCGCCGTCGACATAGGGGCGGAACTGCCAGAAATTCTCGCCGATCCCGCGCTTGCGCCGCCCGTGCCAGCCGGCGATCACCGTGTTGACGACGCGGCGGGCCTCCACCAGCAGGTCGGGCACAAGCGAGGCGCGCAGCCTGGCGCGCGCAAGGGCGTCGCGCGAGGCAACGGGTGCGGAGGCCTCGCCGACCCTCGCCATCAGCCGGCCGCTTTCACCAGACGCGCGACCACGTCGCGCACCGTCATGCCTTCGGCCCTCGCCGCGAAGGTCAGCGCCATGCGATGCTGCAGCACCGGCTCGGCGAGCGCATATACGTCGTCGACCGAGGGGGCGAGGCGCCCGTCATAGAGCGCGCGGGCGCGGGCGCAGAGCGTCAGCGCCTGGCTGGCGCGGGGGCCGGGTCCCCAGGAAACATGCCTGTCGGTTTCGTCATTGCCCTGGCCCGGACGGGCCGAGCGGACGAGCGCCAGGATCGCCTCGACCACACTCTCCGGCACCGGCATGCGGCGGATGAGCTTCTGGACGGCGCGCAGCCGCTCGGCCGTCAGCACGCTCTCGGGCTTCGCCTCGTCGACGCCGGTTGTTTCCAGAAGGATGCGGCGCTCTGCGGAAAGCTCGGGGTAGAGGATGTCGATCTGCATCAGGAAACGGTCGAGCTGCGCCTCGGGGAGGGGGTAGGTGCCTTCCTGTTCCAGCGGATTCTGGGTCGCGAGCACATGGAACGGCGCCGGCAGGTCGTGGCGCTGCCCGGCCACGGTGACGTGGTATTCCTGCATCGACTGGAGCAGGGCGGATTGCGTGCGCGGCGAGGCGCGGTTGATCTCGTCCGCCATCAGGAGCTGCGCGAAGATCGGGCCGGGGATGAAGCGGAAGGAACGCTTGCCCTTCTCGTCCTGCTCCATCACCTCGGAGCCGAGAATGTCGGAGGGCATCAGGTCGGGCGTGAACTGGATGCGCCGGCCATCGAGGCCGAGGACCACGCCGAGCGTTTCGACGAGCTTGGTCTTGGCGAGACCCGGCACGCCGACGAGCAGCGCGTGGCCGCCAGCCAGAATCGCCACCAACGTGCGCTCGATGACGCTTTCCTGCCCGAAGATGACCTTGCCGACTGCATCCTTGATCCGGGAGATATCGGCGAGCGCCTTTTCGGCTTCCGCGATCATCTCGGCTTCGCTGAGGGCGGGCTCCTTGATCATCACGCTCATGCCATCGGAATCCTTCATGTTGCGGAAGCTGACGCGTCGGATGCCAAATCGGGCAATGCTTCCGGCAGTGATTCGCATCTTGGCGATGCGGGTACTTCCAACTTAAATCACCCGATATGGCTGACAAGCCGAACAACAGTGACTATTTCGTGACGATGGACGAACGCACAGGAAACGACAAAGGCGCTCTGGCGCGGGCTTCCGATGCCGGTGGGCTCGAGGCGCTGATCGGCCGCGCGGCCCGCGCCGGCAAGGGATTGCCGCCGGTGGAGCGCTGGAATCCCGACTTCTGCGGCGATCTCGACATGGAGATCAAAGCCGACGGCACCTGGTTCTACATGTGCACGCCGATCGGCAGAATGCCGCTTGTCCAGCTCTTCTCGACCGTGCTGCGCAAGGACGGGGACGGCAAAACCTATCTCGTCACGCCCGTCGAGAAGGTCGGCATCCGCGTCGAGGACGCGCATTTCGTCGCCGTTGAGGTCGACGCGCGCGGCGAGGGCGAGGAGCGCGTGCTCACCTTCCGCACCAATGTCGGCGACGTGGTCGAGGCGGGGCCGGACAATCCGCTGCGCTTCGTCGACGAGGACGACACCGACGGCCTGAAACCCTATCTTCTCGTGCGCGGCCGGCTGGAGGCGCTTGTTTCCCGCGCGGTGATGTACGAACTGGCGGAACTCGGCGAGGAAATCGAACTGGGCGGGACGCCGATGTTCGCGTTGCGCTCCAAGGGCGCGGCATTCCCGATCATGCCGATGGCGGAACTCGAACGGCTGAGCAGGTGAATATGGATATAGCGACACGCCGTCATTTTTCCGCCGAGGATTTTCGCAGCCGGGCGGAGCGCGAGCAGGCGCCGCACACGGATGCCGATTATGGCGACCACAGCCTCAACCCCGACTTGCGGCACCTCATCGTGCGCGAGGGGCTACGCGACGCCGCCGTGCTGATCCCGGTCGTGGATCACGGCGAGGAGGCGAGCGTCATTCTCACCAAACGCACGGAGAAGCTGCGTCGTCACTCGGGTCAGATCGCCTTTCCGGGCGGAGCGATCGACGCCACCGATCCGACGCCGGAGTTCGCCGCCCTGCGCGAGACGGAGGAGGAGATCGGCCTCGGTCCCGAATTCGTCGAGGTGATCGGCCGCATGCCGGACTACATCACCGGCAGCGGCTTTCGCATCGCGCCCGTGCTTTCCATCGTCAGGCCGGGCTTCGTCCTCACCATCAACGAAGACGAGGTGGACGACGCCTTCGAGGTTCCGCTCTCCTTCCTGATGGATCCGGCGAACCACAGCCGCGACAGCAGGATATGGCAGGAAAAGGAGCGCTTCTTCTACGCCATGCCGTTCGGCGACAGGCATATCTGGGGCGTAACGGCCGGCATCATCCGCACGCTCTACGAAAGGCTTTACGCGTGAGCGCCGTTTCAATCGCCGGAAAGGCGGACTGGCTCGGAGACGAAGCCCTGCAGCGGCTCCTGGCCGCGCTTTCCGCGGACGGCGAGGAGGCGCGGATTGCCGGCGGCGCGGTGCGCAACGCGCTCCTCGGCATGCCGGTGACGGATATCGACATCGCGACGACCACCGTGCCGGACGAGACGGAACGGCGCGCCCAGGCCGCCGGCTTCAGAACCGTTCCCACCGGCAAGGAGCACGGAACGGTCACCGTCATCGCCGATGGCCGGCCCCATGAGGTGACCACGCTGCGGGCCGATGTCGAGACCGACGGGCGGCATGCCAGGGTCGTCTTCGGGCGCGACTGGAAACGCGACGCCGAAAGGCGCGATTTCACCATCAATGGGCTCTATGCCGATGCCGACGGTACGGTGGTGGACCTCGTCGGCGGCATCGCCGATCTGGAGGCACGCAACCTCCGCTTCATCGGTGACGCCGAAACCCGCATCCGCGAAGACTATCTACGTATCCTGCGCTTCTTCCGCTTCTTCGCCTGGTACGGTTCCGGCAGGCCGGATGCGGAAGGCATCAAGGCCTGCGCAAGGCTGAAGGGCGATCTCGGCCGGCTTTCCGCCGAGCGCGTCTGGTCGGAGCTGAAGAAACTGCTTTCGGCGCCCGATCCCTCGCGCGCCCTGCTCTGGATGCGGCAGACGGGGGTTTTGACGGCGGTTCTTCCTGAAAGCGAAAAATGGGGCATCGATGCCATCCACGGGCTCGTCTCCGCCGAGCGCGATCTCGGCTGGGCGGTGGATCCGATGCTTAGGCTCGAAGCGATCGTGCCGCCCGATCCCGTCCGCATGAAGGCGCTGGCGGAGCGGCTGAAGCTTTCCAATGCCGAGGCTGCGAGGCTCGAAAGCTGGGCCTTCGCGCCGCCGCCTGAGCACGGCATGGGCGAGGGCGTCTTCGCCAGGCTGCTCTATCATGCCGATCTCCGGGGCGTGGAGGACAGGCTGCTGCTCTCGCTCGCCAGCGCGCGGACACGGGCTGTGCACGAGAACGCGGCGCTTGCCGAGGCAGGTGGCTATTCGCGGCTGCTGAAATATCTTGCGGGTTGGAAACGGCCGGAATTTCCCGTCAAGGGAGGCGACCTTCTGGAACTGGGCGCGCCCGCCGGCAAGGCACTCGGCGACACGCTCAGGAAGCTCGAAAGCGAATGGGTGGAAGGCGGTTTTCGCGACGACCGCGGCGCGCTGCTTCGACGCGCCGCCGAACTGTTGAAAGAGAGTTCCGCTTAGGCAGCGTCGCGCTTGTTCTCGATGCGGGAGCGGATGGCTTCCACCATCGTCTCGCGAATGATGGTTTCGCCGTGGGTCTCGCGCATGTGCTCGATCGCGCGGCGCATGACCTCTGCTTCTTCCTGGTGGCGCGTGTGCCAGTCACAGCCGGGGACGAGCGTTCCGCAATGGAATTCCTTCATCGTGCTTCTCCTTTGTCCGTTCTGGGCACGGGTGGGGAGGATAACACGGAATCGGCCAGCATGGTTGCAGAAATCGCCTGTTTTTGCGCGGCAAAGGGCTGCGGCCGGCCCTCCATCCGGGCCAGCCATTCGGCCGCGATGCGTGCGTCCTCCTCGCCGATGCCGTGGCCCGAACGGATGGTGCGCGCGTCGACCTCGGCGCCGCACTGACGAAGCATCGATTCAAGTTTCGGCGCGAAAGGCGCGTAAAGCTTGTCCTTTTCCCCGACGATCGTCAGGAAGCTCGAATCCGTCAGATCCACCGTTTTCGTCTCCGACAGCACCGGCATCGGACGCAGCAGCACCGCCTGCTGGACGAGATCGGGATAGATCTGCGTCAACGCGGCGATGAGGTTCGCGCCGTTCGAATAACCGAGGAAGGTCGCTTCCGACAGGTCGAGATCGTGCTTGTCGGCGATACGGTCGAGAAACGTCGCGAAGGCCTTCGCCTCGGAGCGGATGTCCTTCTGGTCGAATTCGGTGGGCGTCAGGCGCGCATACCAGCGCTTGACGCCGTTCTGCACCACTCGGCCGCGAATGCCGAGCAGGGTCGCGTTTGGCGCGATCTTGGAGGCCAGCGACACCAGCGTCGTCTCGTCGCCGCCCGAGCCATGCATCAGGATCATCGTGCGGCCGCTCGGATGGTCCGGCTCGTAGAAGCGGTGGATGAATTCGCTTTCGCGGTTGATGATCTCCTTCATCGCCGGCAGTGCCGTCGATGCCGCGAGAACGGCGTTCGTCGCGGCCATGTCGGACGCATGGGCCGGTGCGGCAAGCGAAAGGAGGACGAGAGCGGATGCGAAGCGGAAGCGCGGTCTGGTGTTCATGCCGCAATCCTGATGGTTAAAGGTTTACTCATGCTTAGCGGACGGTTAACGCTGCGGCAGCCCCGAGCCTGCCGTTCGGTCGCCCGCTCTTCCGGGAAATCTAGTCCGATCGTTTCAGCCTGTCACTTTGCGTGACTGCGAAAAACAGCGTCCGCATCCGCGCAAGCCCGTTTCGGTGGGAGCCCTCGCATTCGCAATGCCGAATCATTCCAATGGCTTCGCGTCCCCATGTTGCAACGCTGCATCATCGGCGGCTTCTTTGCGGGAGCGGGGATTTCGGTGGCTCAGAGCGGCGTGAAATCCTTCGCCGTCTCCTCGATCTCGCTTTTCAGCCAGCGCTTGAAGTTGGTGACCTTGCGCGGCTCGCGCTTGCTCGACGAGGTCACCAGCCAGTAGCCGAGGCCGGTCGCGGCCCGCTCCGGAAAGGGCGCGACGAGCTGGCCGACCGAAAGCGCGTAATGTGCCAGCGTCTGCCAGGCGAGCATGACGCCCTGTCCGGCGACCGCCGCGTCGAGGCAGAGCGCGGCGTCGGTGAAGCTGTAGCCGTCGCCGAGCTGCGATTCATCGAGACCGAACTGCTTCAGCCACGTGTTCCAGCTCAATGTGGAATTGGCGTCGCGGACGATCGGCAGTTTCAGTATGTCGCGCGGCTCGCGGATCTGCCTGGCGAGTTCCGGCGCGCAGACGGGAAACACCTCCTGCGGCAGCAGGAACTCGACGCGTGCCTCCGGCCAGTTGCCGTCGCCGACGCGGATCGCGAGATCGACATCCGAGGCGTCCGGATCGATGAGGTTCGTCGAGGCGTCAAGGCGCACGCGTATGTCGGGATGCAGCCGCGAATAGCGGGCGAGGCGCGGCACCAGCCATTTCGACGCGAAGACCGGCGCCACGGAGAGTGTCAGCACCTCCTCGGCGTGGTGGCGGGAGCTTGCCACCGCATTGTCCAGCTCGCGGAAACCGGTTGAAAGCCGGGCGAGGAAGCCGCGCCCGAAGGCGGTCGGCACGAGGCCGCGCCCGACGCGGTCGAAGACGAGCTGGCCGAGCTGCTTCTCGCATTTGACGATCTGCTGGCTGACCGCGCCCGGCGAGACGCCAAGCTCCTCCGCTGCCCTCTGCAGCGTGCCGAGCCGGCCGACCGCCTCGAGAGCGCGCAATCCGTTGAGATGGACTCGGTTCAGCTCCTTCATGTAGAAATTCTATACCTTTTCGCAGGCAAACTCCATTGAATCCGTGGAGAATCCGTCCGAAAATTTAAACCATGACGGCGGGATGGAGTTGAGACGATGCTGAAACTTCTCTTGATTCTGCGACGGACGATCGAGCTCATATTCGCCTCGCCCTATGAACCGAGCGAGGAGGAACGTTGGCGGATGGATCCGCTCTCGCATCCGGTCCTGCGATCGATGTCGCCGCTGGAGCTCTCCGACCTCCCGCTAGGCGCGGCGAAGGCGTTTTCCGACAGGCGCCGCGTGGGCTGAAAAAAAGGGCGGAACCGTGATTCCGCCCCCAATCGATCCATCCGTCGCCGCCTATTTGGCGATGGTGACCTGATCGGCCATCTTTCGGGTTCCCGTCTGATCCCAGGTTAAGCTGACCTTTTCGCCGGCCTTCAGCCCGGGATTCTTGAACGTCTTGGGAAGCGTGTAGCTCGAGCCGTCGGCCAGGGTCAGTGTCATGGCCTTGGCGTCATAGGTCTTGATAACGCCGCTGGTATGCTGTGGCGCGGCAAATGCGAAGGCTGAAGTTGCGAGGATCGCAGCAACTGCTGCGGGGACGAGAAGCGCGCGCATGGCGAACACTCCGTATCTTGGCGGGCGAGAATACGCTCCGCCGATGCCGGATCGTCTGGAAATGTCGGGTCGCGGCATGGCTTGCCGCCGGCATTTCCCGATCCAGCGAGGAAACTTAATCCTATCGCCGGGCAATCCTATTAGACGAAAAATAAAGATGCGCCGCCACGACCGGTCTCAATTTCCGGGCTTTGTGGCCGAATCCCGTCGCTTCTGCGGCGGGACGTTTTTGCTTTGGGGCATCTACGGCCATTTCACTTCGGGCGGCAGGCTCGAAAGGATCGAATCGACGTTGCCACCGGTCTTCAGGCCGAAGATCGTGCCGCGATCGTAAAGCAGGTTGAACTCGACATAGCGGCCGCGGCGGATGAGCTGTTCCTCGCGGTCGGCCTCGGTCCAGTTGTTGTTGAAGTTCTTGCGAACGATGTGATTGTAGACGATGAGGAAGGCGCGGCCGACATCCTGCGTGAAACGGAAATCAGCGTCCCAGCCGCCCTTTTCCTGCGGCGTCTTCAGCCAGTCGTAGAAGATGCCGCCCACGCCGCGCGGTTCGTTGCGGTGCGGCAGGTAGAAATAGTCGTCACACCATTTCTTGTAGTTGCCGTAGTCGGCGACCTGCGCGTGCTTGTCGCAGACGAACTTCATGGATTTGTGAAAGGCGAGCGTGTCGGGGTCTTCCTGGACGCGCCGGCGTTCGAGCACCGGTGTAAGGTCGGCGCCGCCGCCGAACCATTGCCTGGTGGTCACGACCATGCGCGTGTTCATGTGCACCGCGGGCACGTTCGGATTCTGCGGATGCGCGATCAGCGATATGCCCGAGGCCCAGAAGCGGGGATCTTCCTCGGCGCCAGGGATCTGAGCGCGGAAGTCGGGCGAGAATTCTCCGTGAACCGTCGAGGTGTGGACGCCCACCTTCTCGAAGACGCGGCCGTGCATGATCGACATCACGCCACCGCCGCCTTCGCCGCCGTTGCGCTCCCAGGGTGTGCGCTCGAAGCGACCTGCAGCCCAGGAGGATTGCGGGCCGGTCAGTTCGTCCTCGATCTTCTCGAAGGATTCGCAGATCTTGTCGCGCAACTCCTCGAACCAGGCCCTGGCGGCGAGCTTCTTCTCCTCGATCCCTTCCGGCAATCCGGCGGGCAGTTCTGGGCGCTGCATGCAACTCTCCGTCTGTCGCGCACCTTGCGGCCGCTTTCCAAATTCGTCATCCGCGGTACGGCTGGTGCCAAGCGGGCGAGATAAAAGACTCGTCTTTTACGCCCCCGATCCCTAATCTCTTATGGTCAAGGGTCAAGGAGTTTCCTCGTGCGAGTACCCGCGAGACCACCGCTCGAAGGCCTGAAGCGCAGCCTCGACAAGCGCCGCGCCGACAAGCAGCGGTTTGCCCGCGACGGCTTCGTCCGCGAAACCTTCATGCTGCCTCGCGCCGACGCCCGTGAGAAAGCCCGCGAATGGTTCGACCGCTGGCCCAAACAGGCCTACTGGACCGAGATCGAGAGCTGGTGCGAGCGACCCGACGACATCATCGAGTTCACCATCCGCCGGCTGCCGACGGCCGATTGATCCCCGCGGCGGGAATCTGTCCATGGACACTTGACCTCAACATATGTTGAGGCCGTATCAAGGCATCCTTCGCAATCGAGGAAGGATGAGACAATGTTCCGTGGAAAGCTACAGACCGGCGTTTCGGCCCGCCTGCCGGACCGCCTCTCCGGCGGCCATCGCCACGCTGACGGCAAGGTTGAGGCTTCTGGCGTCGGCCTTCATCGGAATGACGAGGCGCGCATCGGCCGCCTCGTGCACATGGTCGGGCACGCCGGCCGACTCGCGACCGAAAAGCAGGATGTCGCGCGCGCCGAAGGAGAAGTCGCAATAGGGCAGGGCGGATCTCGTCGAGAACAGCACCAGCCGGCGGCCTTCGTCGCGGCGCCACGTATCGAAATCCTCCCAGGAACGGTGGCGGGTAAGCGCGGCGATTTCGAGATAGTCCATCCCGGCTCGCTTCAAGGCACGGTCGGACATGTCGAAGCCGGCGGGCTCGACGATGTCCACGGCAAGCCCCAGGCAGGCAGCCATACGCAAAATCGTTCCCGTATTTCCGGGTATGTCGGGCTGATAGAGCGCTATGCGGTAAGTCTGATGCAATATCATTGCTCTCTAATGAGTGGCGGCGATGCAACAGGAGGTCGCCTGGCGGCATCGAACGCTAACCTGACGGTAGCTTTTCGGGTCGAGTGGAGCTATAGGACCTGCATTGTCAACCCGAACCGAAGGAGGCAGGCATGAATATCGTTTTGATGCTTACAGCCATGCGCTGCCGATCCAATTGGCGCAGCGCCTGACGGCGGTTTTCGGTTCGACGCTTTCCTGACATTGCAAAGCTTCATCGGCTCGATTCCCGCCGGAACCCGTTCCCGGTCTCCAAAGGAATCGCCAGATGTTCGTCTTCAAGTCACGGCTCCACCGAGCCCGGTTCGTAAGCTTCCCTGACGCCGCACGGGCACGGTTCCGTCGTGCCTCCCGCACTTTTCCCGTTCGATCCCGCAAGGGGAGGTGATTGCCATGCAACGCCATGATCATGATTTCCATCTCGGCGCGGATGCCGAGTTCACCAGCCTGGCCGACAGGAAGCTCGCCGCCTGGGCGTTTTCAATCGGCGTCCGGCTTCCCGTGGACGGCCTGCAGCGGAACGGCCAGCCAAGGCGCGCCCACCGGGCCATGCTGCCGGACGTCCATCCGCATATCGTGAAGGCGGGAGGCGCCGGAGGGAGTCCGCTCGCGGCATCGTTCCTCGGCGCGGTACGGCGGCTGCTTGGGCGTCCTCCTGACACGACTGTGGCAGGAGCTTTTCGCGGAGCTGTCGGCGAATCCCGCCGCAAGCACTAAATTCGAGGAGTCGGTCGCCGCCGCTGCTGGCGCCCGCCTCTTCTCGACCATATCTGTCGCCCCATGCGGGCCTGAAAAACCAAGAGATTTCGCAATGTTCAAATGGTTCGAAGAGAGATTGGATCCGTTCCCGAAGGAGGAGCCTTCCGAGCCGCCGAGGACGCTGGTCGCCTTCTGCCTGCATTACACGAAGGGATCGTGGCCCTACCTGGTGCCATCCGCGATCCTGATGGCGCTCATCGCGATCACCGAGGTCTGGATGTTCAGCTTCCTCGGCAGCATCGTCGACTGGCTGGGCGAGATGGATCGCGCCACATTCCTTGCCGAGGAAGGCTACCGTCTTTTCGGCATGGGCGCCGTCGTGCTCTTCGCGCTGCCGGCGATGGTCTGGCTGCATTCGCTCATCAACCAGCAGACGCTGATGGGCAACTATCCGATGCGCATCCGCTGGCAGGTGCACCGTTATTTGCTCAAGCAGTCGATGACCTTCTATCAGGACGAGTTCGCCGGCCGCATCGCCACCAAGCTGATGCAGACGGCGCTTGCCGTGCGCGAATGCGTCATCAAGCTCATCGACGTCCTCAACTACGTCGTCGTCTATTTCACCGGCATGCTCATCATCGTCGCCTCGGCCGACTGGCGGCTCGCCATGCCCTTGGTCGGCTGGGCCGCCGGCTACGCCCTCTTGATGTGGTACTTCATCCCGCGTCTCGGCCGCATCGCCGAGCAGCAGGCGGATGCGCGCTCCGTCATGACCGGACGCGTGGTCGATTCCTACGCCAACATCCAGACCGTGAAACTGTTCAGCCACGCCCGCCGCGAGGCCAGCTATGCCAGGGAAGGCATGGGCTCGTTCCTCGACACGGTCTACCGCCAGATGCGCATGGTGACCGGGCTCTATGGTTTGCTCTACGTCTTGAACTCGGCCTGTCTCTTCGCCGTCGGCGCGCTTGGCATCTGGCTGTGGCTCGGCGAGGCCGTCTCCATCGGTGCGATCGCCGTCGCCCTCGGCCTCGTGCTGAGGCTGTGGGGCATGTCGCAGTGGATCATGTGGGAATTGTCCGCCCTGTTCGAGAATATCGGAACGGTTCAGGACGGCATCAGCTCGATCTCCCTGCCGCGCCTGGTGGAGGACAAGCCAAACGCGAAGGAACTGGTCGTCACGGACGGAGAGATCGTCTTCGACCACGTGCGCTTCCACTACGGCAAGAAGAAGGGCGTGCTCGAGGAGCTGAACCTGACGATCCGGCCCGGCGAGAAGGTCGGCGTGGTCGGCCGCTCGGGCGCCGGCAAGTCGACGCTCGTCAACCTGCTGCTGCGGTTCTACGACATCGAGGGCGGCAAGGTGCTGATCGACGGGAACAGCATCGCCGACGTGACGCAGGACAGCCTGCGCGCGCATATCGGCGTGGTGACGCAGGACACTTCCCTGCTGCATCGCTCGGTGCGCGACAACATCCTCTACGGCCGCCCCGACGCCGACGAGTCGATGGTTCTCGACGCCGCCAGGAAGGCCGAGGCCCTCGACTTCATCGGCGGTCTCAGCGATCCGAAGGGCCGCAAGGGCTTCGACGCCCATGTCGGCGAGCGCGGCGTGAAGCTGTCGGGCGGCCAGAGGCAACGCATCGCCATCGCGCGCGTTATGCTGAAGGACGCGCCGATCCTCATCCTCGACGAGGCGACATCGGCGCTCGATTCGGAAGTCGAGGCCGCAATCCAGGAGAACCTCTACCGCCTCATGGAGGGCAAGACGGTGATAGCCATCGCCCATCGCCTGTCCACCATCGCGGCGATGGACCGTCTCGTCGTGATGGACAAGGGCCGGATCATAGAAGAGGGCACGCACGACGAATTGATTGCAAAAGGCGGGCTCTACGCGCAATTGTGGCAGCGTCAGTCGGGCGGATTCCTTCTCGACGAGAACAACGAGACGCAAGGCGAGATGGCGGCTGAATGAAAGAGGGTGAAGGGATAGGCGAACGGATCTGGCGCTCCGCCGAGGAGGTGATCGACCCGTTCTCCGACACCGACCGCGAGGTGCTGCCGCGCGATGCGTGGCGGTTCATCTTCTTCTTCGCCAGACAGGCGAAATGGCCCTTCGTCCTGCTGCTCGTCATGGGTGGCCTGTCGGGTGCGGTCGATGCCGCACTCTACTGGTCCGTCGGCTGGCTGATCGACATACTCGACGCCTCCTCGCCAACGACGCTGCTGAGCGACTACTGGCTGCACCTCTTTGGATTCCTGTTGCTCGTGCTGGTGGGGCGGGCGCTCATCCTCATCTGCAACGCCGTCGTCGAGCAGCAGGTGGTGGTGCCCAATTTCTACCAGCTCGTGCGCTGGCAGGCGTTCAAGCGGGTGATGGACCAGCCCTACGAGTTCTATCAGAACGATTTCGCCGGCCGCATCGCCACCAAGATTCTCCAGGGTGGCGAGGCGACGGGCGATTTCATCGTCTCGTCGCTGCAGACCATGTGGAGCTTCGTCACCTTCCTGGTCCTGGCCACGGCCATCCTTTCCGTGCTCGACCCGCTCATGGGTATCGTGCTTGCGGTCTGGCTGGCCGGCTATATCGCCGCCGCCTACATGTTGCTGCCGCCGCTGCGCGCCGCCGGCCGCAAGACCGCCGACGAACGCTCGGTGCTCAACGGCCGTCTGGTCGACGCCTTCACCAACATCATGGCGGTCAAGCTCTACGACAGCGGCAATCGCGAGGATGCCTTCGTTCGCGATGGAATGAGCCGGTTTCTGGTGGCGGTGAAGCAGCTCACGCGTTCGATCACACGCGTCCGCGCGGCGATCGCCATCCTCAACGGCTTGATGATGGCCGCCATAGCGACGCTGGCGGTTCGCAGCTGGATGATCGGCGACGCCACCACCGGGCAGATCGCCGCCGCGATCGGGCTGGTGCTCCGGCTCAACCAGATGTCGGGCTACATGATGTTCAACATCAACGGGCTGATTCGCTCCTTCGCGACGGTGCAGGACGCGACCGGCACGATATCGGTGAAGCCCTCCCTAAGGGACGCCGCCGGCGCCGTGGTCATGCCGCGGGCCAAGGGCGAGATCGTTTTCGACGACGTTTCCTTCCACTACGGCAAGACGAGCGGCATCATCTCCAATCTCGACCTGCGCATAAGGTCCGGCGAGCGCGTGGCGCTGGTGGGCCCGTCCGGCGCGGGCAAGACCACGCTCGTCAATTTGATGCTCAGGCTGTTCGACGTGGAATCCGGCCGTATCCTGCTCGATGGCCGCGACATCCGGACGCTCACGCAGGCGTCGCTGCGCGCCCAGTTCGGGGTCGTGGCCCAGGATCCGATGCTGATGCACCGCTCGATCCGCGACAACATCGCCTATGGGCGTCCGGGGGCGACCGACGCCGAAGTGATCGAGGCCGCCAAGCGCGCCGCCGCGCATGATTTCATCGTCGAGGTGACCGATCCGAAGGGCCGCAGCGGCTACGACGCGCATGTCGGTGAGCGCGGCGTGAAGCTTTCCGGCGGCCAGCGTCAAAGGATAGCGATCGCGCGGATGATGCTGAAGGATGCGCCGATCCTCATCCTCGACGAGGCGACCTCGGCGCTCGATTCGGAAATTGAAGCCGCCATCCAGGAAAATCTCGACCGCCTGATGGAGGGAAAGACGGTGATCGCCGTGGCGCATCGGCTTTCCACCATCGCCGCGCTCGACCGGCTGGTGGTGCTGGACGAGGGCCGAATCGTGGAGGAAGGCACGCATGAGCAATTGCTGGCGCGCGACGGCCTCTATGCCCAGCTCTGGAAACGTCAGTCGGGCGGGTTCCTCGCCGATCGGCTGGCGGCGGAGTAGTTCGGATGTCGCTGAGATCGCCGGAATTCCTTTCCCGTTCCCCCGCATCGAATGCCGCGTTTGACGCGCTCAGCCACGAGATCGTCGCCGAGACCGCCTCGTCGCTGGGGCGGGCGGGCCGACGCGTTGAGGAGAGCCTCGCCGAATTGCGTGCATGTCCCGCCGACGCGTCCGAAAGGGTCGAGCGGCTGAAGCGCGCCGCAGAGGCGGTCCATGCCTATTTCATCCAGCGCGAGATCTGCGGGCTGCGGCGCCATCAGGACGTCATCCGCGAGTATGGAATTCCGCGCCAGGTGCTGGTTCGACTCGGTGCCTCGTAAAGTTCCTATTCCAGCCACTCGGTGTCGAAGCTGCCGCTTTCGTGAATGTGGGTCGAAGTCATGAGATCGGGGCCCAGGCTCTTGAACTTGTGCGGCGTATGCGCCGGGACGATGACGATCTGGCCTGCGCTCGCCTCGATTTCCTCGTCGCCGACCGTGAAGAGCGCGCGGCCCGACCTGACGATGAAGGTTTCCGGATAGGGATGGCGGTGCAGTCTCGGCCCGCGCCCGGGCACCGTCATGTTGAAGATCAGGCACAGCCCCGCGCCATGCGCGCCGAGCTCGATTGCGCCTTGCCATTTGCCTGTCTCGGCCGACCATTCCTCCTGGTCGATGACGCTGGCCATGAAACGCTCCTCCTTTTCCAATGCAAATTGCCGGAGCCCGGGCGCTGCCAAGCGCTCGCGCGCCGGCGTGTCGGCGGCAGCGGTGCGTAACCCCGCGACAATCTGCCCAAGGGGGCTTGCGATACTGGACAATCGCTACCGGCGCGCATAGAAACCATCGCCAAATGCAGGGGAATCCGCCAGCCCGTCGCCAGCCGCCAGCATAGGAGTGGTGGCAGAAGCGACGGCGCAAGCATTCATGGGGGTTCCTTCCGGCGACATTGAGGCGAAAGGATCATTATCCAGTGAGCGCGAACGACACGACCGATCACAACCGTCGCGATTTCCTTTATATCGCCACCGGCATGGCTGGCGTCGTCGGCGTGGCCGGCGTGGCCTGGCCGTTCATCGACCAGATGCGCCCCGACGCTTCGACCCTCGCCTTGGCGACCATCGACGTGGACGTCTCCGCGATCGAGGCCGGCATGTCGGTAACGGCGAAATGGCGCGGCAAGCCGGTGTTCATCAGGAATCGCACCGAGCAGGAAGTTTCCGCGGCGCAAGAGGTGAACCTTTCCGATCTCAAGGATCCGCTGGCGCGAAACGAGAACCTCGCCGCCGATGCCCAGGCGACGGACGTCGACCGTTCCGCCGGCGAGGGCAAGGAGAACTGGATCGTCATGATCGGCTCCTGCACGCATCTCGGATGCGTTCCGCTCGGTCAGTCAGGCGATTTCGGCGGCTGGTTCTGCCCCTGCCACGGCTCTCACTACGATACCGCGGGTCGCATCCGCCAGGGACCGGCTCCCGAGAACCTGCACATTCCGACCTATGAATTCATCTCCGATACGGTCATCAGGATCGGGTAAGCGAAAGAGAGACTCAAGACGATGAGCGGTGGACATTCGACCTATTCGCCAAAGACTGGAATCGGACGTTGGTTCGACGCGCGCATGCCGCTGCCGCGGCTGGTGCACGACTCTTTCATCTCCTATCCGGTCCCGCGCAACCTGAACTATGCCTACACCTTCGGCGGCATCCTCGCGATCATGCTGGTGGCGCAGATCGTGACCGGCATCGTTCTCGCCATGCATTATGCCGCGGCCACCGACCTGGCGTTCAACTCGGTCGAAAAGATCATGCGCGACGTGAACTCCGGCTGGCTGCTGCGCTACATGCACGCCAACGGCGCGTCGATGTTCTTCGTCGCCGTCTATATCCACATCTTCCGCGGTCTCTATTACGGTTCCTACAAGGCGCCGCGCGAGCTCCTGTGGATCCTCGGCGTCATCATCTACCTCCTCATGATGGCCACCGCCTTCATGGGCTACGTGCTGCCGTGGGGCCAGATGAGCTTCTGGGGTGCGACCGTCATCACCGGCTTCTTCACCGCCATTCCGCTGGTGGGTGACTGGATCCAGCAGCTCCTGCTCGGCGGCTTCGCGGTCGATAACCCGACCCTCAACCGCTTCTTCTCGCTGCATTACCTCCTGCCCTTCATGATCGCGGGCGTGGTGGTGCTGCATGTGTGGGCGCTGCATGTCGTCGGCCAGACCAACCCGACCGGCATCGAAGTGAAGTCGAAGACCGACACCGTCGCCTTCACCCCCTACGCCACCGTCAAGGACGCGCTCGGCATGGTGGTGTTCCTGGCCGTCTTCGCCTACTTCATCTTCTACCTGCCCAACTATATGGGCCACCCCGACAACTACATCATGGCGGACCCGCTGAAGACGCCCGCTCACATCGTTCCGGAATGGTACTTCCTGCCGTTCTACGCGATCCTGCGCGCCATCACCTTCAACATCGGTCCGATCGACTCCAAGCTCGGCGGCGTGCTCGCGATGTTCGGCGCGATCGCGGTGCTGTTCTTCGTGCCGTGGCTCGACACTTCCAAGGTACGCTCGGCGGTCTATCGCCCGTGGTACAAGCTGTTCTTCTGGCTCTTCGCGCTCAACGCCATCTTCCTCGGCTGGCTCGGCTCGCGCCCGGCGGAAGGCTCCTACGTCATCATGGCTCAGATCGGCACGCTCTACTATTTCGGCTTCTTCCTGGTCATCATGCCGCTCCTCGGCCTCATCGAGACGCCGCGCAGGTTGCCCAACTCGATCACCGAAGCCGTTCTGGAGAAGGGCAAGGGCGGCTCGGCTCAGCTTGCCGGCGCCCACGCTTCCCCGGAAACCCAAGGCTGAGCGGTCTCAGGCAGACAAGGACTTTGAACATGAAGACTATTCTCAAAGGACTGGCGGCGCTCGGACTTGGAGTCTGCATCGCGAGTTCGGCTTTCGCGGCCGAGGAAGGCGAGACGCCGCACTATCCGCTCAAGAAGCCCGAGCAGATGGACTGGTCGTTTGCCGGACCGTTCGGCACCTATGATCGCGGCCAGCTACAGCGCGGTTTGAAGGTTTTCCGCGAAGTCTGTGCGGCTTGCCATTCCATGGACCTGGTCGCGTTCCGCACGCTGCAGGACCTCGGCTATTCCGACGCCCAGGTGCGCGCGCTCGCTGCCGAGTACGAGGTTCAGGACGGTCCCGACGCCGCCGGCGACATGTTCATGCGCCCGGCGCTCCCGTCGGACCACTTCCCTTCGCCGTTCGCCAATCCCGAGCAGGCGGCGGCTTCCAACAACGGTGCGGCCCCGCCGGACTTCTCGCTGATCGCCAAGGCGCGCGCGGTGGAACGCGGCTTCCCGACCTTCGTCTTCGACATCTTCACGCAATATGCCGAAGCCGGCCCGGACTACATCCACGCGCTGCTCACCGGCTACGAAGAAGCTCCGGGTGACTTCGAGGTTCAGCCGGGCACCCACTACAACCCGTACTTCCTGTCGGGCGCCGCGCTCTCCATGGCCGCCCCGCTCTCGGACGGACAGGTGACCTATGACGACGGCGCGCCGGAGACGGTCGACCAGTATTCGCGCGACGTCGCTGCGTTCCTGATGTGGGCCGCGGAGCCGCACCTCGAGGCGCGCAAGCGGATGGGCTTCAACGTCATGATCTTCCTGGTCCTGTTCGCGGGCCTGGTCTATCTGACGAAGCGCAAGATCTGGTCCGACATCAAGCACTGAAATCGCGACCGTTCGACGAGAAAGGGGAGGGTGTCCGTCAGGGCGCCCTTTCTTTTTGCGTCAACGCCCGGCATGAATAGCCGGTTCTGTTCCAGAGGCGTCATCTGATGAACTCATCGCTCGAAACGACCCTGCTTTCGGCCATCCGCACGATTCCCGATTATCCGAAGCCCGGCATCCTCTTCCGCGACATCACCACGCTTCTGGGCGATGCCCGCGCCTTCCGCAGGGCGGTCGACGAACTGGTCCATCCCTATGCCGGCTCGAAGATCGACAAGATAGCCGGCATCGAGGCGCGCGGCTTCATTCTCGGCGGAGCGATCGCGCACCAGCTTTCGGCCGGCTTCATCCCGATCCGCAAGAAGGGCAAGCTGCCGCACGAGACGGTGCGCGTCGCCTACAGCCTGGAATACGGTCTGGACGAGATGGAGATGCACAAGGACGCCGTCGCGTCCGGCGAGCGCGTCATCCTTGTCGACGACCTGATCGCGACGGGCGGTACCGCGGAGGGGGCGGTGCGGCTTCTCGGGCAGATGGGCGCGGAGATCGTCGCCGCCTGCTTCGTCATCGATCTTCCCGATCTCGGCGGCCGTGCCAAGCTCGAGGCGCTCGGCGTGCCGGTGCGCACCCTCGTCGCCTTCGAGGGGCATTGAAGAAAGATCGCGGGCCCGTTTCCAGACTGATTGGGCGCGGCGCAAATGGATCGGGGGATAAGGACGGCCTGGCCGTCCTCAGCCGGCCTTCACCAGCACCGAGCTCTCGAACTCCAGCACCTTGTCGCCGCCGGCGTCGAACGCCTCGCAGGCTATGCTGAGCAGCCGCCAGCCGGGCCGCGAGGCGAGCGCGCGATGCTTCAGCGCGCGGCGCGTGAAGGTGATGGTTTCGCCGGCATAGACCGGTTTCAGCCATTTCAAATTGACGAAGCCGGGCGAAGGGCCGAATTCCGGCCGAGGACCCGGTCCGCTCCAGGGCCTGTCGCCGACGTCCTCGCGGTGTTTCAGATTGTACTTCATCCAGGTCGCGGCGGTGTGCCATCCCGAAGCGCACAGGCGGCCGAAGACGCTGTGCTCCGCCTCGTTCTCGTCGACATGGAAGCGCTGAGGATCGTATTTCGCGGCAAACGCCTTGATTTCCTCGGCTCCGAAAGTGTGCGAGCCGAGCGTTATGGTCTTGCCGATGGAAAAATATTCGTCGAGGTTCACGCCGCCACCTTCCGCTTCAGGAACATGCCGGTGTTCTCCAGCTCAAGCACCACTTCGCCGCGCTGGTTGGTCAGTTCGTGCCGGCAGGTGACGAAACCGAGACCGGGGCGGGAGGCCGAAGCGCGCATCGCCACGACGGTGCTCTTGCCGGTCAGGGTGTCGCCGGCGAGCACCGGCTTCTTCCAGCGCACATATTCGACCCCGGGGGCGCCTTGCGAGGTGGAGTCCAGCAGGAATGCGTCGCACATCATGCGCATGAAGATGCAGCAGGTGTGCCAGCCGGAGGCCGCGAGCCCTCCCAATATGCTCGCCTTGCCGGCTTCCTCGTCGAGATGCATCGGCTGGGCATCGAACTCGCTCGCGAACTCGATGATTTCCTCGGCCGTCACGGTCTTGCTGCCGAGGCTGATCGAAGCGCCTTCGACGAAATCCTCGAAGGCCCATTTACGGTCGCTCATGCCAAATCCTGTTCAAGTTTGTACTATCACCATGGCCGCTATCGCCGCCATTGGCAATGACCTTCGAGGTAAAACCCGGCCGATCAGAGCCAGCCGCGGCGGCGGAACAGCCAGAACGGGATGATGGCCGAGAGCACCATCAGGCCGATCGCGAAGGGATAGCCGAACGTCCAGTTCAATTCCGGCATGATGTCGAAATTCATGCCGTAGATGGAGGCGACGAGGGTCGGTGGCAGGAAGACGACCGCGGCCACCGAGAATATCTTGATGATGGCGTTCTGCTCGATGTTGATCATGCCCAGCGTTGCGTCGAGCAGGAAGGTGATCTTCTGCGACAGGAAATTGGCGTGGTCGGCCAGCGACAGCACGTCCCGCGACATCGTCTTGACGCGCGCGCGTACATCCTTGACGGCCTTCGACTGGTCGAGGGCGTGAGCCAGGAAGCCCGAGAGCCGCTGGAATGTGAGGAGGCTGTCGCGAACGTTGGAGACGAGCTCCTCCTTGCGGCCGATATCCTTCAGGACGCGCTGGAAATGGTCGTTGCGCGTGGATGCCTTCCCCTTGCTCGATTCGAAAACGTCGCGCGAAAGGCTTTCGATGTCCTTCGCGGCCTTTTCGAGAATGTCGGCGAGCCGATCCACGATGGATTCGAGCAGGTTGACGAGGATGGTCTCGCCGTTGGTGCAGCCGGTCGCCACCTTTTCCGCGCGCTGCGGGAAGGCCACGAAGGCGCGGGGCTCCGTATACCTCACCGTGATCAGCTTCTTGCCGGCCAGGATGAAGGTGACGGGCGCCATCAGCGGCTTGTCGGTGTCGGAATGCGAGGGCAGGGTGGCCGTCATGAAATAGGCGCCGTCCTCGACGTAGAGCCGGCTCGATATCTCGATCTCCTCCATCTCCTCGCGCGTCGGCAGGGCGACCGTGAGGAGGTTTTCAACCGCGGTTTCCTCCTCGCGGCTCGGCGTGAAAAGATCGATCCATGCGATCTTCTCCATATCGGCGGAGAGGTCCTGCGACGGCTTCAGACGGCCGTTTTCAAGGGTGTATGACCGGATCACTTCGGAACCTCCCGGGACGAGAGAAACAAGGAGGGCTGCGGGCGGCGCGAGATGCGTCGTCCGTGCCGGTACAGCCGCCAGCGATCGGGGTCAAGCGGAAAGGCGCTGCCCGCGCCTTGCCGGTCAGACGTTGAACTTGAACAGCAGTATGTCGCCGTCCTGCACGACGTATTCCTTGCCTTCGTCGCGCGCCTTGCCCGCGTCCTTTGCCGCCACCTCGCCGCCGAGCGTGACATAGTCGTCATAGGCGATCGTCTGGGCACGGATGAAGCCGCGTTCGAAATCGGTGTGGATCACGCCGGCCGCCTGCGGGGCCTTCGATCCCTTCTCCACCGTCCAGGCCCGCGTTTCCTTGGGGCCGGCGGTGAAATAGGTGATGAGGTCGAGCAGCTCGTAGCCGGCGCGGATGAGCTTGTCGAGGCCCGGTTCGTCGAGCCCCATGGCTTCGAGGAACTCCTTGGCCTCCTCGTCCGGCAATTGCGCCACTTCCGCCTCGATGGCGGCGGAGATGGTCACCGTGCGGGCACCCTGCGCCTCCGCCATCTCGGCAACCGCCGCCGTATGCGCGTTGCCGGTGGCGGCGTCCGCCTCGGCGACGTTGCAGACATAGAGCACCGGCTTGGAGGTCAGGAGGTTCAGGCCCTGCAATATGCGCAGATCCTCCGCCGCGATGTCCTTCAGCAGCATGCGCGCCGGCTTGCCATTCTGCAGCAGGGAAAGCGCCTGCTCCATCATCGGCAGCACGGCCATCGCTTCCTTGTCCTTGCCGGTCGCGCGCTTGCGCGTCTGCGCGATGCGGCGCTCGAGGCTTTCGAGGTCGGCGAGCATCAGCTCGGTCTCGACGGTCTCGGCGTCGGCCACGGGATCGATGCGGCCTTCGACATGGGTGATGTCGTCATCCTCGAAGCAGCGCAGCACGTGCACGATGGCGTCGACCTCGCGAATGTTGGCGAGGAACTGGTTGCCGAGCCCTTCGCCCTTCGAGGCGCCGCGCACCAGGCCGGCGATGTCGACGAAGGAGATGCGGGTCGGGATGATCTCCTTGGAGCCCGCGACCGTGGCGATCTTCTTCAGTCGCGGATCGGGAACCGCCACCTCGCCGGTGTTCGGCTCGATGGTGCAGAAGGGATAGTTCGCGGCCTGCGCGGCCGCCGTTTTGGTCAACGCGTTGAACAGCGTCGATTTACCGACGTTGGGGAGCCCAACGATGCCGCATTTGAAACCCATGTGCTGGTCCTATCGGGAATTCAGAATTTGCTCAGGGCTATGGGCGAAAGGGTCCACGATCGTCAAGCCCTGGATCGTCTGGCCGTCCTGCAAATCCTCGGAAAGGAAGTAGCGGCAGCCGAGTTGGAGCGCCGCGGCGAGCAGAAGGCAGTCCCACCATGAATAGCCTGTGTGGGAGCGGATGCGGCGGGCCCGCAGCACCGACGCGTCGTCGATGGGACCATCGCCAAGAAAGGACAACTCGTCCACGGCGGCGAAAACTTCCTCGGTCGTCATGTCCGCGCGCTTGCGCAGCATGACGTTCGTGACTTCGTTCAAGACCTGGAGATTGGCGCACGCCAGACCTTGGGACGGCGAGCGACAGCCACTTATTCGAAATGCGCGCCTTGTCCCGGAGCGCCTTGTCGCGGCCATAGAGGAGGATGTTACTGTCGACGAAAATCTTATCTGCGAGCATTACGCTCTTCCGTTGACGGCATGCGCCCGTTTTCGGATATTCGCAGCTTGGGCCCGGCCAGGAACCGCTCCAGCGCCTCCAGTTGCAGGTTGCGCGCGGTCTTCTCGGGAATGTCGCCCTGCTGGACCGTTTGGAGCATGTCGGCGATATAGCGCGACATGCTCTTGCCCGCCTTCGCGGCTTCTATGCGCGTGAGGCGATGGAGCTCTTCATCGATCGATATGGTGACGTTCTTCATCTCACGAACTCGCGAAAACACAGGCTTCGTGCAATATAAGCCTTTGCCATCTTGGCTTCAACGCTATCCGCCCGTCGCGAGGCTCCAGCCCAGATAGCCCGCGCCGCCCAGCGTGCCGGTGCCGAAGAGCACGAGCAGGCCGTCGCGCGTCACCATCGCCAGCGCGAAGAGCGAGATCGCCGAGCCGATGATGGTCGCCGAGAACGGCACGAGCTCGAAAAAGGGAATGATGAGCGCCGCCGCGAGGCAGATCGTCAGCGGCACGAGGCGCAACGGCCACGCGGTGAGAAAGGCGAGGCGTTTCCGCGTGATCCTGTCGATGACGCGCGCCGGCTTTTCCAGGAAGGCGCTTGCGCGCTGGAGCCGGGCTTTGGCGATCGTGCGATTCCGGATGAAGGCCGGCAGCCAGAGCACCTTCCGCCCGGCGATCATCTGAAAGGAGATGAGCGCCATGACGAGGCCGCCGAGCGAGGAGAGGCCGGGAATGCCGCTCGCCGGGCTGACGAGGATGAGCGCGGGCACCAGCAGGAGGGGCGCGAAGGCGTCGTCGCCGATTTCCTCGACGATATCGGCGACGGAGACATGCTCGCCGCTACCGGCCCTACCGATGCGCTGGACGAGCGCGGCCACGCTCGCCGGATCGATCCCGTCGGCCACGACCCGAGTCAGTCCTTGTTGCCGAAGAGCTTCTTCAGCATGGCGGCCATCGGCCCGCCTTCCGGTGCGGCGGTCGGCTGCTTCGGCCGCGCCTGGCGGATGTGGCTCTGGCCTTTCGGGGCGACCTTCGCGGCCGGCGCGACGGATACCGCCTTGCCTTGCACGGCAAGGCTCGTCTTGTTCATGAAGCCGTTGTCGTCGCCCCTGACCAGCATCTCGGCATTGTCGGCGATCGCGTCGATCAGCGGATCGAGCCAGTCGTAATCGGCCTTCGAGAAGTCGCCGAGCACATGGTGCGAGACCATCTCCTTGATGCCGGGATGGCTGATGCCGATGCGCACGCGCCGGTATTCCTTGCCGCAATGGGCATCGATCGAACGGATGCCGTTGTGGCCACCCGCCCCGCCCCCGGTCTTGATCCGGACCTTGCCTGCGGCGAGGTCCAGCTCGTCGTAAAGCACGACGAGGTCGGCTGGCGTCAGCTTGTGGAAGCGCATCGCTTCGCCGATGGCCTGCCCGGAGAGGTTCATGAAGGTCTGGGGCTTGATCAGAAGCACCTTTTCCCCGCCCAGGCGTCCGTCGGCCACGAGGCCCTGGAACTTCTTCGACCAGGAGGAAAAGGAATGGCGGCGGGCAATCGCGTCCGCCGCCATGAAACCGACATTGTGCCGGTTGTTCTCATATTTCGCGCCGGGGTTACCGAGACCAGCGATAAGCAGCATGGATGGCACTCCCGGCAGGGGAGGATTATTCCTCGCCCTCTTCCTTCTCTTCGACTTCGTCGGCTTCCGCGCTCTCCTGCTCCTCGCTCTTGAGGCCGGCAGGCGCGGCGATGGTGGCCACGGTGAAATCGCGATCGGTGATCGTCGGCTTCACGTCCTTCGGCAGAGTGATCGCCGAAATGTGGATGGAATCGCCGATGTCGGTGCCGGCCAGATCGACCTCGATGAAATCCGGGATCGCGTTGGCGGGGCAGGTGGCCTCGATGTCGTGGCGCACGATGTTCAGCACGCCGCCGCGCTTGATGCCGACCGACTTCTCTTCATTGATGAAGTGAACGGGGATCGCGACCGTGACGACGGTGTTCTTCGAAACCCGCAGGAAGTCGACATGCATCGGGAAGTCGCGGACCGGGTCGAGCTGGTAGTCCTTGGGCAGGACCTGGTACTTCTTACCGGCCACGTCGATCGTCGCGATCGTCGTCATGAAGCCGCCGCCGTGCATGCGTTGGAAGACTTCCTTGTAGGGCAGGGCGATCGCAATAGGGTCTTGCTTGTCGCCGTAGATGACTGCTGGCACTTTACCGTTGCGCCGAAGTTCCCGGGCGGACCCCTTACCGACCCGTTCGCGCGCCTCGGCCGTGAGCTCGTAGGTCTCGCTCATGGCATTTCCTTTCGCTTCTTTGCTGGAGCGTTCCCGGGCAGGCGAGGCCTGATCCGAAAACGTCGAAAGCGGCCTTGAAGCCGCCTCCCGCCGCGTTGCCTCCAAGGGTGTCTACGCGGGTGGCGGCTCTATAGCCGAGCAAGCGGAAAAGCGCAAGTTGGTGTCGAGGTTCGTGGCAGCCTGACGTCCTTGCACCGCCCGGGCATTCCCGCCATCTCCTCAGGCGAGGTCGGTATGGGTGAAATCATTGCCTTTGTATAGGAGTGCGACCTTGAGCGAATTCGCGCAGGCATAGGCGAAGCAGTCGCCGAAATTGAGGTCGGCGACATGTCCGACGGCCTTGCCATAGGTCGCGCAGGCATTCAGCGCCTGACGCCCGATTTCCGGCGAGATCGTCACTTCTTCCGCGCCGATATCCTCGACGAAGGCGTTCACTGCCTCCCGCGCAAGATCCAGAAGTGCGGACGACGGCTTGCCTTTGACAGCCATTCCGGTGGACTTCAGCCGTGCAAGCGCGACAGACGCCTCGAATTTCACGAGCGGTGAGACGAAGAACTGCCCTTCCACCGTCGCCAACCGCTTCTCGATCTCCTCATGGCCAGGCTCCCTTCCCAGAATGGCTACGATCGCGGAGGCATCGATGAACATCGGGCGTCACCCCACATCTCGTCGGTGTAGGATTTCATGTCGAAATCGGGCGCGTGAGGCCCCATGGCGTCGGCGAGCGCCTTGGAGCGGGCCAGACGCTTCCTCAAAGGCAACGCGCGCCTCGCCTCGGCGATCTGCGCCTGCAAGGCCCGCCGCACGGCCTCGGTCTTGGTTCTCGCCTTGGTGAGTTTGCGGGCCTCTTCCGCCAGTGCATCTACCTCGGCATCGCGAATGAACAGCGCCATGGATATCTCCTTCAGATATCCATATATCACGTCTAGGATATCTCGCCAATCTGGCGCGGCTCGTGTCGCGCCAGGTCGTTCCATTCGGGAATGCGCTGCAACTCGCGGCCTATCCCGCCGGCCGTACCTCGCGCATCGACGGCAGGAAGATCGTCAGGAGGCCGAGGAAGGGCAGGTAGGAGCAGATCCGATAGACGAACTCTATGCCCTTAGCGTCGGCGATCACGCCCAGCACGGCCGCCGCAATGCCGCCCATGCCGAAGGCGAAGCCGAAGAAGATGCCGGCGATCATGCCGACCCGGCCGGGCACCAGCTCCTGCGCGAACACGACGATCGCCGGGAAGGCCGAGGCGATGATCACGCCGATGACGAAGGAGAGGACGCCGCTCCAGAACAGGTCCGCATAGGGCAGCGCCAGGGTGAAGGGCAGCACGCCGAGGATGGAGAACCATATCACGGCCTTCGAGCCGAAGCGGTCGCCCAGCGGGCCTCCGAGCACGGTCCCGAGCGCCATCGCGCCGAGGAACAGGAACAGCATCATCTGCGACTGCTGCACCGTCACGTCGAACTTCTCGATCAGGAAGAAGGTGTAGTAGCTGGTGACGCTGGCCGTGTAGATGTTCTTGGTGAAGACCAGCAGCGCCAGCACGACGAGCGCGATGACGATCCTCTGCCGGGGCAGGGGCAGCGCGCGGCTGGTCGCGGCGCGGCCGGCATTGGCGGCACGGTAGCGTCCATACCAGTTGCCCACCTGCCAAAGGATCACCATGCCGAGAAGCGCGATGAGCGAGAACCAGGCGACGCTCGACTGGCCGCGCGGCACGACGATGAAGGCGGCGAGCAGCGGGCCGATCGCGGTGCCGAAATTGCCGCCGACCTGGAACAGCGACTGGGCGAGCCCGTACCTGCCGCCGGAGGCAATGCGTGCCACGCGCGAGGCTTCGGGATGGAAGATCGCCGAGCCGATGCCGATCAGCGCGGCCCCCAGCAGGAGAACCGGATAATGCTCGGCGAAAGCGAGCAGGACCAGGCCGACCATGGTGGAAGCCATGCCGAAGGGCAGCGATTGCGGCATCGGGCGCTTGTCGGTGTAGAGTCCGATCAGCGGCTGGAGCAGCGACGCGGTGACCTGGAAGGTCAGCGTCAGAAGGCCGATCTGCCAGAAATCGAGCGCATAGTCGTCCTTGAGCATCGGATAGAGCGCGGCAAGCAGCGACTGCATGATGTCGTTGAGCATGTGGCAGATGCTCACGGCGAGGATGATGGTGAAAGTGGTCGTCTCTACCGCGCGGACGGGCGGATTGGCTGTGGTGTCGCTCAAGGTGCTTCTCCTGGACTTGCGGGGCTGAAATAAGCCTGTTGCCGGCGACCGTCTTTCGTGGTTTGGTCGAATAATTTCGCGAGTGGGCCAAGATGAGGCAATATTTGGCGGTGAAGCCGTTTCTGGCGGGTGACACGCCCGCCGGTCATCAACAGCGGCTCGCCTGGATCGAGGGCAGCAAGGGCGCGGTGATCGCGCTTTCGAGCGACTATCCGGACGGCCACAGGATCGCGCCCCACCGCCACCGCCGCGCGCAATTGCTGCACGCGCTGACCGGCGTCGTCATGGTCTCGACCGGGCAGGGGCGCTGGATGGTGCCGCCGGAGCACGCGATGTGGATACCGGCCGGCGTCGACCATTCCGTCGAGATGCTCGGCACGGTCGCGATGCGGTCGGTCTATGTGCTTTCCGATGCGATCGGGGGACTTCCCGAGGATCTGCGCGTCGTCCTGATCAGCGACCTCATGCGCAGCCTCATCGTCGAGGCCGTCGCGATGGAGCCGGCTTCCGAACCACAGGGCCGGGCGGCCCTCGTCCTCGGGCTGCTCCTGCACGAGATACCCAACCTCTCCGAACGGCCCCTGGCGCTGCCGTTCCCGGAGGATCCGAAGCTCGCAGCGCTCTGCCGCCGGTTCATCGCCCGGCCCACGCCGCACGCCACGATCGACGATTGGGCGCGGGAAGTGGGCATGAGCCGCCGGTCCTTCACGCGCGCGTTCCTGCGCGAGACCGGGCTCAGCCTTTCCACCTGGCGCCGGCAGGCATGCCTTTTCGCAGCCCTGCCGCGGCTTGCCGACGGCGAGCCGGTCACCACAGTGGCACTCGACCTCGGTTATGACAGCGTACCGGCCTTCACGACGATGTTTCGCCGCATGCTCGGTGCATCGCCGCGGGACTATCTGAAGGGAAAGCATGCCGATGCGCCGTCGTCCGCGAGTTGAACGCGAGATCCACCGCCGGCCGATGTTGACCTCGGCCGCACCCGAGCCTATCTAGAGCGGGTTCCGCCAGACAGGAGAAGACACCGATGATCGACAGGACCGAAGCAATCTTCGCCCGCTTCCAGTCCATTGCATCGGTTCGCCATGTCTATCATCTCGCTTCGGAACATCTCCTACACCACGCCTGACGGCCGCAATCTTCTCGAAAATCTCGAACTCGGCTTCGGCCGCGAGCGCACCGGCCTCGTCGGCCGCAACGGCGTCGGCAAGTCGACGCTGCTGAAGCTCGTCACCGGAGAGCTGCGCTCCTCGGCCGGCTCGGTCCATGTCGAAGGCACGCTCAGGCAGCTCCGTCAGGAGGTGCAGGCGGACGAGGACGCCACTGTCGCGGACGCGCTCGGCGTTTCGGCGGCGCTGGCGCGTCTGCGCCGCGCGCTTTCGGGCGAGGGAACGCCCGAGGATGTCGCGACAGCCGACTGGACGCTGGACGAGCGGCTGCAGGCCGTGCTCGTCGAAGTCGGACTCGAGGCGATTTCGCCCGACAGGCGGCTTGCGAGCCTGAGCGGCGGTCAGCGGACGCGCGTCGCGCTCGCCGCCCTCATTTTCGGCAAGCCGGACATGATCCTGCTCGACGAGCCCACCAACAATCTCGATCGCGAGGGCAGGGCGCTGGTCGCGCGCCTCCTCGAAGGCTGGAGCGGCGGCGCGATCGTGGTCAGCCATGATCGCGAGCTCCTGCGCCGAATGGATCGTATCGTCGAATTGTCGAGCCTCGGCGTGCGCGTCTATGGCGGCAATTGGGATGCCTATGTCGAGAGGAAGGAGGAAGAGCGGGCGGTGGCCGAACAGAAACTCGCCGGCGCAGAGCAGCAGATGAAGCTCGTCGCGCGCAAGGTTCAGATCGCGCGCGAGCGGCAGGCCAAGCGCGATGCGCAGGGACGCAGGAAACGCGCGCAAAGCTCGGACCCCAGGATATTGCTCGACGCGCAGCAGCAGCGGGCGGAAAACACCGCCGCGCGCGGAAGCCGTCTGGCGGAACGCCAAAGCGGGCAGGTGACGCTGGCGCTCGAGGAGGCGCGCAACAATGTCGAGCGTGTGAAGAGGCTTTCCTTCGGCTTGTCCTCCACCAGGCTTCCCGGGGGGCGAACCGTCCTTTCGTTCGAAGCTGTCAGCGGCGGATACGATCCGTCATCGCCCATCCTTCACGGCCTCGGTTTCGCGATTATCGGCCCCGAGCGCGTGGCGCTCGCAGGCCCCAACGGTTCGGGAAAGACGACGGTCCTGAAGCTCGCGCTGGGCGAGCTCGATCCTTTCGAGGGACGCGTCCATCGGCCCGTTCCGGCCGCGATGCTCGACCAGCACGTCGCGATGCTCGACAGGGACGAGACGATCCTTGAAAACTTCCGCCGCCTCAATCCGAGCGACACCGACAATTCCTGCCGGGCGGCGCTGGCGCGCTTCCTGTTTCGGGCGGATGACGCCTTGCGCCGGGTCGGCATGCTCAGCGGCGGCGAGATGCTGCGTGCCGGGCTCGCCTGCGTGCTTGGAGGCAGCCGCACGCCGCAGCTTCTCATCCTCGACGAGCCGACCAACCATCTCGACATCGATTCCGTCGCGGCAATCGAGGCGGGGTTGAACGGCTATGACGGCGCGCTGCTGGTCGTCAGCCACGACGCGGATTTTCTCCAGGCGATCGAGGTCGAGCGGACGATAAAGCTCGGGACGACGCGGCCGGTTGAAAAACTGTCATGAAGCCGTGATAGGCGCACACACCATCGCGATTGAATGGACTGAGGATCGCGTCTACAAAGATGGTCTCGGGGGCGTGGGTGGACTCCCCGAATAAAGGCCTGCCGGCCCAAGTTCGCCTTCGCGAACCATTGCGGAGGATCGCCATGCCCCAGGACAGTCATATGCAGCCGCCACGGCCCAGCTTCGTCGAGCTCGTGCGGACATTCGCGCAGATCGGCTTTCTTTCCTTCGGCGGTCCGGCCGGCCAGATCGCGCTGATGCATCGCATCCTGGTTGAGGAGAAGCGCTGGCTGGACGAGCCGCGCTTCCTCCACGCCCTCAACTATTGCATGCTCCTGCCGGGGCCGGAGGCGATGCAGCTCGCAACCTATGCCGGCTGGCTGACGCATGGCGTCAGGGGCGGACTGGTCGCCGGCCTGCTCTTCCTGCTTCCAGGCGCGGCGGTGCTGCTCGCGCTTTCGGCGATCTACATGTCCATGGGGCAGGTGCCGGTCGTTCAGGGCCTGCTGTTCGGCCTCAAGGCGGCAGTGCTTGCCGTCGTCGTCGAGGCGCTCATCAAGGTGTCGAAGCGTGCCTTGAAGAACGGCTGGATGGTCGCCGTCGCGATCGTCGCCTTCGTCGCGATCGCGTTCCTGCAATTGCCGTTTCCGCTCATCATTCTCGGGGCGGCGCTTCTCGGCGCGCTCGGCCATCTCATCGGAAACGGCAATGGAGACGCCGCGGCGGCGGAGGATGTCCCTGCGGAGGCGATGCCCGAATGGACGCGCCCGAGCACCGGCCGCTTCGCGAAGACCGTTTCGATCTGGCTGGCGATCTGGTTCGTCCCGCTCGCGCTCCTGCAAGCCGTCCTCGGCGGCGGTCACGTTTTCACGGAAGCCGCGAAATTCTTCTCGGTCATGGCGTCGGTCACCTTCGGCGGTGCCTATGCGGTGCTCGCCTATGTCGCCCAGCAGGCGGTCGAGGTCCATGGCTGGCTCAGGCCCGACGAGATGCTGACCGGTCTCGGCCTGGCCGAGACCACGCCCGGCCCGCTCATCCTGGTCCTGGCCTTCGTAGGCTTCCTGGGCGGCGCGCGCCTTTCGGGCCTCGATCCGCTTCTGGGCGGGCTTGCAGGCGGCCTGGTCGCGCTCTGGTTCACCTTCGTGCCATGCTTCCTGTGGATATTCGCGGGCGCGCCCTATGTTGAAACCGTGCGCAACGTTCGCTGGCTGGCGACCGCGCTTGCCGCCGTCACGGCGGCGGTGGTCGGCGTCATCGCCAATCTGGCGGTCTGGTTCGGCCTGCACGTGCTCTTCGCCAAGGTCGACGAACTCCACTACGGTCCCCTGCGGCTCACCGTGCCGGATCCGGCGAGCTTCGCCTGGACGGCCGCTTCGATCGCGCTCATCGCCGCGATCGCGCTGATCCGCCTGCGGGTCAACATGCTTGTGGTGCTTGGCGCCGCGGCGCTGGCCGGCGTCGCGGTGCGGATGCTCTAGCTTCCGCTTTTCGGTCCGATGCTCCGATCAGTCGAACAGGCTGGAAACGGATTCTTCGCTGGCCGTCCGCGAGATCGCCTCGCCGATCAGGTCGGCGATGGTGAGAACGCGGATATTGTGCGCGGCCTCCACGGCGGAGGTCGGCTGGATGGAATCGGTGATCACCAGTTCCTTGAGCTTGGAGCCGGTGATGCGAGCCACGGCTCCGCCGGAAAGCACGCCGTGCGTGATATAGGCGGTGACGCTGGTCGCGCCGTTCGCCAGCAGCGCGTCCGCCGCATTGCAGAGCGTGCCGCCGGAATCGACGATGTCGTCGATCAGCAGGCAGTCCTTGCCGCGCACGTCGCCGATGATGTTCATCACCTCGGATTCACCGGGTTTCTCGCGGCGTTTGTCGACGATGGCGAGAAGCGCGTCGAGCCGCTTGGCGAGCGCGCGGGCGCGCACCACGCCGCCGACGTCCGGCGAGACGACCGTGACGTTCGGCAGCTTGTAGTGCTGCTTCACGTCGCGCGCCAGCACCGGCACCGCAAAGAGATTGTCGGTCGGGATATCGAAGAAGCCCTGGATCTGACCGGCGTGGAGATCGAGTGTCAGGACACGGTCGGCGCCGGCCTGGGTGATCAGGTTGGCGACGAGCTTCGCCGAGATCGGCGTGCGGCCGGAAGCGCGGCGGTCCTGCCGCGCATAGCCGAAATAGGGAATCACCGCGGTGATGCGCCGCGCCGAGGACCGGCGGAAGGCGTCGATCATGATGAGCATTTCCATCAGGTGATCGTTTGCCGGATAGGAGGTCGACTGCAGCAGGAACACGTCCTCGCCGCGCACGTTCTCCTGGATCTCGACGAAGATTTCCTGATCGGCGAAACGCTTGACGCTGGCCTTGCCGAGCGGAATGTTGAGATATCGAGCGACCGCCTCGGCCAGCACCCGGTTGGAATTGCCCGCAAAAAGCTTCATGGAATTTCCCTGGCGAAGGATATGACGGGGCTTTTAGCGGTGTGCGCTCGTATTGCAAGTGCGAAAAGGCCGATTCCGTCCCGCAATTTTGAAGAAATGGCCTCGATATCACTCATTCGTGTCAGCCGGGACGTGCCGTAAGCCAGCCAGCGAGCTGGTCCACGGTACTATCGGCGACCGCTTCCATGGTGGATGGCGTTACGGAAGGCCAGCCTTCGGCGCCCCGCGACGGCGCCTTCTGCTGCCCCTGAATGCGGTGAATCCGGTTGCCGGCCGCGTCCATCACGTCCCAGACATAGATGACGGTCGTCTCGCCATTGTCGGAGAGCGCGGAAAAATAGCCCTTCACGACATGCGTCGCCGAGGTGTCCCCGGCCGCGACGAGGCTGATGCCGCGTTCCTGCGCGCGGGTGGAGAGCCGCGCCGAAAGCGGGCCGGTTGCTTCCGTCGTCGCGCCGATCACCGGTGCGAACTGCACCCTGGCGTCGGTCGTGACCGCGGCGACCGCGGGCGTGCCCGCCGCCGGGAAGCTCGGCTGCGTGCCGCTCGCCGGCTCCGCGGTCAGGGCGGAGGGCTCGAGCACGTCCTGGGTGCTCGCACAGGCCGCCAGACAAAGAACAGCCCCCAGAATGGCGGTCGAAAGGGTGAGATTGCTCATCTCCATGCTCCTTCTGCACCGTCGTATCCCGGCGCGCGATACCGAGCGCTCGGGATGGTTGTTGCCATGCGCATAATGTAGCTATTGCGCGATCAAGTCGAGGTCATAACGCGACAGCGGCCTCGGAGCCGCGTCGGTGGTCAGATATGTGCGGCCGAGCGTCATCGCCGTCTCGGTTTCGGAATCCATGATGATCATGTGCGCGAAGAGCGTCATGTCGGGCGCGATCGGCTCGGGATTGCCCGCATAGAACATCGGCGCGTCCATCCACGACGGCGTGAAGCGCGCGCCGAGCGAGTAGCCGCAGGCATTGAGCCGGTGACGGGTCAGCCCGTGGGCCTCCATCACGCGCGCATGGGCGTCGAAGACGTCGCCGAAGGTCTTGCCGGGAACCATGGCCTTTTCGACCGCCAGAAGCGCGTCGCGTGCCGCATCGAACAGCTCCTGGTGGCGCTTGGAGACCTTGCCGGTGAGGACCGTGCGCATCATCGCGGCATGATAATGGTGGTAGACGCCCGCCCATTCCAGGGTGAGCTGGTCGTTCTTGTTGAGCTTGCGGCGGCCCGCCTTGTAGCGGCAGAGCAGCGCGTCGGCGCCCGAGCCGATGATGAATTCGTTGGCGGGATAGTCGCCGCCGCCGGCGAAGATCGCGCCCTGCATGGCCGCGAGTATCGCGCCCTCGTCGCCGCCCTGCTTGATGAGGGGAAGCGCTGCGTCGAGCGCGTCGTCGGCCAGCGCCGCCGCCCGCTCCGCCTTCCTGATCTCTGCGGCGCTCTTCAGCAGGCGCAGGCGGCTGACGACGCGCGATGCATCCTCGATCGTGCCGAAGGTCTTCAACTCCTCGTCGAGCAGACGGCCGTTATAGGCGGTCAGCCCGTGGGTGTCGTACTCCACGCCGATGCGGCAGCCCAGAAGATCGAGATCGTTGAGCAGGTTGCGCAGTTCGGCGGCGGGGTTCACGCCCTCGCGGTCGGTCCACACGACGATGTTCTCGATCGTCGAGGTGTGGCGCGCCTGGCGCAGGTCGGCCGAGCGCGTCATCAGCACCATCGAGCCGTCCGACTTCACCACCAGGCATTGGAAGAAACAGAAGCCGAACGTGTCGTAGCCGGTCAGCCAATACATGCTTTCCTGCGCGAAAAGCAGCATGGCGTCGAGCTTGCGCTCGGCCATCTCGATCATCAGCCTGTCGCGGCGCGCGTCGAATTCGGTTTTCTCGAAATGCAGAGCCATCAACGCTCCTCCAGTACGATAGCGGATATCTGGCGCCCGTAGTCGGGTTCGTTCCGATGCGTGGTGCGCCGATAGGAAAAGAAAAGCTCGTCATCGGCATAGGTGCAGCGGCCGAGCTGGCTCGCCGAAACGCCGGCGGCCCGAAGTCGGTCCACCGTATAGCCGTTCAAGTCGAACATCGCATGCCCCGGCTTGACCGAGGGCGCGAAATAGCGCCCGTTGGAAACGTCCGACGCGGTGAAACGTTCGACGAATTCCGGACCGACCTCGTAATTTCCAGCGCTGATCGAGGGGCCGAGCACGGCCTCGATCCGATCGCGCCTGGCGCCGATGCCTTCCATCGCCTCGACCGTCGCCTCGAGGACGCCGGTGAACGCGCCCTTCCACCCGGCGTGCGCAGCGCCGATCACGCGCGCTTCGGCGTCGGCGAAGAGCACCGGCCCACAGTCGGCCGCCAGCACGCCGAGCGCAAGTCCCGGGCGATCAGTCACGAGCGCGTCGGCCTTCGGCCTTTCTCCGGAAAAGGGCTCGCGCACCACGAGTGCATCGGGCGAATGCACCTGGTACAGGGTGACGAGCCGGTCAAGCGCGACACCCATCCATTCGGAGACGCGGCGGCGGTTTTCGGCGACGTTGGCGGGCGCGTCCTGCGAGCCGACGCCAACATTGAGCCCCGAATAGATCCCCGTCGAAACGCCGCCGACCCTGGTGAAGAAGCCGTGCCTGATGCCGTCGGAGGCAAATCTTTCCAGCACTGGGGACCGGATAGGGTCCGGTCGAACAGTCTCGAGCATGCGCAGCCTTTATCCCTTTCGGCCGAGAAAATGAACAGGCGCGTCGACGCGCCTTGGCCGATCCGTCGCCGGATCGTGAGGCAGCGGCATCGTCAAGTCAATCCGCCCCGGTGGACGCGGAAGGCCCGCTGGCGACCCGCGCGACCTCCATCACCTTGAACAGTTTGCCCATTTCGGAGGGGCCGGCGAGCCGCTCGACCTCGCCGCGCAACCGTTCACGGGCGGCTTCGTCGGTGCTTGCCCCCAAGGCTCCGGCCCGCTCCAGCAGACCCATCCGAAGGAGGAAATCGCCCTGCGTGGCGATGCTCGCCCGCAGGCCGTGATCGCGTGCGGCTTGGGCGAGGGCGGAGAAATCGACATGGCTCGTCAGATCCGCTTCGCCCGGATGGGCGAGCACGTCGTCGAAGGCGTGGCGGCGCACCGCCTGCAGCGTGTCGCCGATCGCGGGCTCCGTATAGCCATAGTCGATGAAGAGGCCGAAACCGCCCCGCGCGGCGATCGTCGCGGCGATTTCCTCCATCAGCGCCGTGCGCGCCGGGGCGTATTCGAATATCGCCCCGGTCGGCGCATCCGCGGCGGCGGACGGCAGCACGGCCGGATCGAGCTCGGCCGCGCCGGCGGCGAATTCGAGCTCGCCCTCGTCGTCGAGCCTGACGACGCGCTCGCGCCAGCCATGCGCGGTCTTCACCGCCTGGCGCATCGGCAGCGCGTCGAAAAGCTCGTTGCCGACGATGATGAGCGGCCGTTCGGCAAGTTCCCCGGTTTCACGAAACCATCGCGGGGCGCCCGGTCCGTCAGCGAGCGTTTCCTTCTGGATCGCGGCCAGTCGCGGGCTGGCCTCGATCAGCGCGACATCGGCGCTGGCGATGAAGTCCGGGTCGAGCTTGCCGAGGGTGCGCAGCATGTCGCGCATCAGCGTCCCCCGGCCGGGACCGATCTCGGCGAAAGTGGCGGGCAGCGGGCTTCCGGCGGCCCGCCAGGCCGTATAGAGGCGCACCGCAACGAGCTCGCCGAACATCTGGCTCACCTCGGGCGCCGTGGTGAAGTCGCCGGCTGCGCCGAACGGCTCGCGCGTCGTATAGTAACCGGCTTGCGGGTCGAACAGGCAGGTTGCCATGTAGTCCGAGACGGTGATCGGACCCGCGGCGGCGATCAGCCGTCTGAGTCGCTCCTTCAGCGTCGTCATTTGAGGCGGGCGGCGGCGCGCTCGGCCCTCATCATCGCCCAGAGGCCGATCAGCACCATCGGCGTCGACAGCACCATGCCCATGGTGAGCCAGTTGCCGGCGAGATAGCCGAGCTGCGCGTCCGGTTCGCGGAAGAATTCGGCGACGATGCGCGACAGGCCGTAGCCGGTGATGAAGGCGCCGGCGACGAAGCCGGGCTTCTTGAGCTTCAGCGCCGAATGGGTGAGGAACCGCAGGACGATGAAGAGCACCAGCCCCTCCAGCGCGGCTTCATAGAGCTGGCTCGGATGCCTCGGCTCCGGACCTCCGGTTGGAAAGACGAAGGCCCAGGGCACGTCGGTCGGGCGGCCCCACAACTCCGAATTGATGAAATTGGTGACGCGCACCACGCCCAGCCCGACCGGAACGCCGGCGGCGATCGTATCGAACAGGCTCCAGGGGCTGAAGCCGCGCTTGAGGGCGAAGAGGATCATCGCCAGCGTGACGCCCGTCAGCCCGCCATGGAACGACATGCCGCCCTCCCATACCGCCAGCATGTCGAGCGGATTGGCGAGATAGCGCTGGAAATCGTAGAACAGGATGTAGCCGATGCGCCCGCCGAGCACGACGCCGAGCGCGGCCCAGATCAGGAAATCGTCGATGTCCTCCGGCTTGAAGGGCGCCTTGCCGTCCGCCCACAGGCGGTCGTTGGCGAGCAGACGTTTCGCATACCACCAGGCGAACAGGATGCCGACGACATAGCCGAGCCCGTACCAGTGAATGGCTAGCGGGCCGATCTGGAAGATGACGGGGTCGATGTTCGGAAACGGCAGGGCCGCCAGCGGCAATGCAAGATATTCGGTCAATTGACTGTTCCGCAGGCCGGTTGAAGTTGCACAGCATATGCGCGTGAAGGAAGGTCGAGGTCAAGGCGAGCCATGAGGCGAGAATATGACCTTGCATTTCCGCCGGCAGGCAACTACTTCCCAAGGAAACCGAAGAGGTCTCTCGCCATGTCCACCGGTCCGAACCGCATTCTCGACGAATTCGCCAAGCTGATGACGGATGCCGCCGGCGCGGCGCAGGGCGTGCGCCGCGAAGTCGAGACCGCCTTTCGCGGGCAGGCCGAACGCATCCTCAATTCGATGGAAATCGTCCAGCGCGAAGAGTTCGAGGCCGTGCGCGAGATGGCGCTGAAGGCACGCGCCGAGAACGAGAAGCTGGCGGCTCGGCTCGCAGCGCTCGAAGCGGAATTGGGCGCCGCGGCTTCGTCGAGCCGCGAAAAGCCCGCCGCCAAGCCGCGCGCGAAAAAAAATCCCTAGGATTTTTCCACATCCTCCGATCGCGAAAAACGCTTTGCCGAGAGTCGCTTAGGCTGCGCGCCTGAAAGGCTCCGCGGGCGTCTATCCACACCCGCGAGGGTCGCTTGCCCAAAAAAGGGCTGTTCACGCGACTCTGCATCAATAGACTGAATTTGTTGCATGATTCGGAACGCGCTTCGCGGGCCGCATGCGCCGGGCGTGGGGTCCGGTAGAGCTCTCGTATGTCTTGCTCGCCAGCCTGCCTTCGTCGGTAGCTGTTTTTGCGTCGCGTGTGCTTTGGGGTCTTGCGCGCACGGCGCCCTATTGGATGACGGGGAAGAGAAATGTCGATGAGCCTCCTTGAACTAGACGTCGCGCGCGATCTTCACCCGGTCGACGTGATCGAGCACGTGGCGAACATGAACGACTGGTCGTTCGAGCGCACGGGAGATGACGAGATCGCCATTTCCGTCGCCGGGACATGGAGCGACTATCACGTCTCCTTTTCCTGGATGGAGGATTTCGAGGCGCTGCACCTGGCCTGCGCCTTCGACATCAAGGTTCCCGAGAACCGGGTGCTCGAGGTCCTGCGGCTGCTTTCGCTGATCAACGAGCAGATGCTTTTCGGCCATTTCGACCTGTGGGAGCAGGAAGGCGCGATCATGTTCCGCCAGTCGCTCCTGCTTGCCGGGGGTGCGGAGCCGACCAGCCAGCAGGTCGAGGTGCTGCTTTCCAGCGCGCTCGAAGCCTGCGAATGTTATTTCCAGGCCTTCCAGTTCGTGATCTGGTCCGGCTCGACGGCGCGTGAGGCGCTTTCCAACGTTCTTTTCGAAACACAAGGTTCCTGTTGAGCAAGTCATGAGTTCAGACAACGAGTTGCGTCCGCAGATCGCTTTTCCCGATTTCGACAAGGTGGACATCAGGGCCGGCACCATCGTCATGGCCGAGCCCTATCCGGAGGCACGCAAGCCCTCGATCAAGCTGCAGATCGATTTCGGGCCGGAGATCGGCGTCAGGAAGTCGTCCGCCCAGATCACCAAGCACTACACGCCCGAGGCTCTGGTCGGCCAGCAGGTGATGGCGGTCGTCAACTTTCCGCCGCGCCAGATCGGCAAGTTCATGTCCGAAGTGCTGACCCTCGGCTTTCCCGACGAGGAAGGCGAGGT
Organism: Aquamicrobium sp. LC103; assembly: GCF_001014615.2. Lineage (GTDB taxonomy): Bacteria > Pseudomonadota > Alphaproteobacteria > Rhizobiales > Rhizobiaceae > LBCQ02. Next base: position 11,196 of record NZ_LBCQ02000006.1, on the reverse strand, counting down.
GGTTCTGGCCGCGATCGACAAGAAGGTGCCGAACGGGGGCAAGCTGTTCTAGGCATTTTCGGCGATCGCAACTTTCGACGTGATCCCATATGGCGGCATCTATTCGCTTCCGCCGTCGATCTGCTCCTCCTCCAGATGGCGCAGCGTGAGCTTGTACTGATCCGTCAGCCGCTGCTTGGCGAGTTCCACGTCGCCGTCGAGGGCCGCCTCCATGATCAGCCGGTGCTCCTCGTCCGAATCGCGACGCGGATAGGTGGTCGTCATCGAGACGTAGCGATAGCGTTCGGCGTGATCCATCATCTCGTTGCAGAAGCCGATCAGCCAGCTCGATCCGCATGCCGCGATCAGCGCGTTGTGGAAGGCGCGGTGCCTCACCTCCCATTCGCTGTTGTCGCCGCCTTCCTCGGGCAGGCGTATCCTGGTGCGTGACAGCCGATGGAAGGCGAGGACGATATTGTCCTCCCAGGCCTGCGTGCGGTTGGCGATCGATTCCTCCAGCGCTTTCGATTCCAGCCAGCACCGTGTCTTCACCAGTTCCCTCAGGCTCTCCAGCGAAAGCTGCGGCACGAAGAAGCCGCGCTGGTCGTGGCGGTCGACGAGATGCTCGGAGGAAAGGCGGTTGAGCGCTTCGCGGACGGGATTGGCGCCGGCGCCGTAGCGCGCGGCGACCTGGTCGATCTGCAGCTTCTGGCCCGGCTTCAGGATGCCCTTGAGGATGTCCTGTCGCAGCGCGCCATAGACCTGCGTCGCAGCCGTCACCTTCTCCGGGCGGACTTCGCCCGCCTGCTTCACGTCCGGCTGTCCGATCAGCGCCATGCGCCGCTCCAGGCGTGGTGTTTCGCACCGTTCCTCATGCGCTGGCCGCGCCTCCCGTGCTGGATTTATGCCAATAGACCAGCCGGCGCTCCAGCCACACGACGAACCAGAACAGCGCGAGGCCGAGCAGGCTGAGGAAGATGATCAGCGAGAAGACGCGCGGCGTGTTGAGTTGCGAGGCGGCGACGCGGATCAGCTCGCCGAAGCCCTTGCCGCCGCCCAGGAATTCGCCGGTGATGGCGCCGGCCATGACGCCGACGGCGGCGATCTTCAGCCCCGTGAACATCTGCGGCAGGCCGAGCGGCAGCTTCATCTTGAACAGGGTCTGCAGGCGGCTGGCGCCCATCGTCCTGAAGAGCATGCGCGCGTTCTCGTCGGCCGCATGCAGGCCGGCGGCCGTGCCCACGACGATCGGGAAGGTGGCGATGAAGGCGGCAAGCGCGACCTTGGACGAGATGCCGAAGCCGAGCCAGGCCAGGAACAGCGGCGCGAAGGCGACCTTCGGCATGGTATCGATCGCGACCAGATAGGGAAGCACCGCGCGCTCGCCGAAAGCGAATTCGCCGACGAGCACGCCGAGCAGGAAGCCGATCGTCAAGGCGATCAGGAAGCCGAAGATCACCTCCTTGATGGTGATCCACATCGCATCGAGCATGTAGCCGCCCGACAAAAGGTTCTTGGCGACGAAGACGATATCCGCGCCGGTCTCCCGCGGCCCCGGCAGGATGATCGGCGAGACGATGCCGAGCGCATGAACCAGTTGCCACAAGGCGATGAAGGCGATGAGGATGCCGGCCATGCCGATCGAGCGCGGTATCCGGTCGATGAAGGAGACATGCTCGCTCCATACGGTATCGGGTCGCCGCGCGACGCTGCCGGTTACGGTCGTCATAGGAAAGCTCCCTCGTCGAGCCGCGCGCGAATGCGGCGGACATAGTCGCCGAATTTCGGGTCGGTCATCATGTCCAGAGTGCGTGGACGCGGCAGATCGACATGCACCGTTTCCACGAAGGTTCCGGGCCTCGGCGACATCACATAGACCGTGTCGGAAAGGATCACGGCCTCGGGGATGGAATGGGTGATCAGGAAGGCCGTCGCCTTGCGTTCCAGGCAGATGCGCTGCAGCTCCATGTTCATGAAGTCGCGCGAAAGCTCGTCGAGCGCGCTGAACGGCTCGTCGAGCAGCAGGACGGCGGGCTTGGTGATCAGCATACGGCAGATCGCGGCGCGTTGCGCCATGCCGCCCGAAAGCTCGCTCGGCCGCTGGTTCTCGAACCCCTTCAGGCCGACCAGCTCGAGCAGGGCGCGCGCCTCGTCGTGCTTGGCCCGGGCGGCGGCCTTGCCGTCGCGGATCTCGATCGGCAGAACGATGTTTTCCAGCGTCGTGCGCCAGGGAAAAAGCGTTGCCTGCTGGAACATCATGCCGATGTCCTGGCGCGTGCCGGTGACCGGCGTCTCCTCCAGATAGACGCCGCCTTCCGATGGCGGGATCAGGCCCGCCATGATCTTCAGGAGCGTGGTCTTGCCGCAGCCCGAGGGGCCGATGACCGAGGAAAAACTTCCCTCGGTCAGGCTCAGGTCGATCTTCTGCAGCGCATGCAGCGAGCGGCGGGCATAGCTCTTCGCCACGCCGTGCAGTTCGTATACGGGCCGGCCCGTCTGCGGGCCGGCGCTTTCGGTGGCGAGCCGCCGCGCGGCGGTCATTCGTTCCAGGCCTTCACGAAGTCGTTGGTGTAGGCGGCTTCGAGATCCTCCAGCGGCTTGTCGATCGCGCCGGTCTCGATAAGGCTTTCGTGCCACATCTGCCAATGTTCCGGCGGCTGGTAGCCGAAGCCGTTGGACCCGTCGAGCGGCGTCATGCGGTCCTGGATGGCCGTCAGAAGGGCCGCGGCGAACTCCTTGTCCTCGCCCTCCTGCGGATTGCCGGTGGCCGCGTGCTCCAGCACCTTGTCCTTGTTGGCGGGATCGAGGCCGAACTTCGTTCCCTTCACCAGCGCCTTGCCGAAACCTTCCACGACGTCCGGATTTTCGTCCAGATAGGCGCGGGTGACGGCCCAGCCATTGCCGAAGAATGAAAGGAACTCATCGGGCGTGATCTCGCGCAGGGGGATGCCGCGCGATTCGATGATGGCCGCGTCGCTCACCGCCGCCGCGTAGGCGACGACCTCGTCGTTGAGGAAGGCGGCCGCGGCCGTTCCGCCGTCGCCGACGGCGAGGAATTCATAGTCCGTCTTCTCCTCGAGGCCCGCATCGGAAAGGATGGCGCGGCTGAAGCCGACCTCGGCGCCGTCGGCGGTGCCGACGCCGACGGTCGTGCCCTTCAGGTCGGCGGGCGACTGCACTTCCGCGTCGTCCTTGACCACGAGGCCGAAGATCGATTTCGGGAACTGGTTGTAGATGAAGACGACGTCCTCGCCGCGCGCGCGGGCGCCGAGAAGCGGGCCGGGGCCGGGATTGCCGATCTGCGCCTGGCCGGCCGCCATCGATTGCAGCACCGAAGCCGAACCGTTCACCGCCTCCACGGTGACGTTCAGCCCCTGTTCCTTGAAATAGCCCTCGCCGATCGCGACGTGCAGCGGGAAATTGTTGATCGCCGAGGGATTCGGCACGACGATGGTGATGTTCTTTTCCTGTGCATAGGCGCTTGCGCCGACGATCGACGCAATCGCGACCAGCGCCGCCATCGCGGTGCGGCCCGGTATCCGACCCGTTCTCATCTGACTTCCTCCCGTGGTTCGGCCGGCGTTCCGCGCCAACCGAAGATATAATCTACATTTTTGCCTTACCCTGTCAAAAACCTATTTCTTGTGCGCAGCAGAATAGATTTGTGCGGCGCAAGAAGAGTCTCAGGGAGGAAGAGGGGGTGCCGGAACACTCTCCCATAATCTTCAAAAACCCACATGGAAACAATGCATTGTATCGCATTTCACCTGCGACACAATTCTTGTGTCGGGCGTTACGGAAAGGGTTGTGCATTGCAATAATAAATAGATGTAATGGCTGAACTTGAAAGATCGTAGATTTTTTCGTGCATGACCAATCTTTATGTGCTTACGTTCCTTCCTCAGCGTGTCCGCAATTGAGGAGGGGAGACATGGCCAGCAGTCAGTATGTGATCGAGGCGCCGGAACAGCCGAGCCTCGCGGTGGCGGGGCAGGACGATCGATTTCCGGTGCGCCGCATCTATTGCGTCGGCCGCAACTATGTCGCGCATGTCCGCGAGATGGGCGGCAACGAGGAGCGCGATCCGCCGATCTTCTTCCAGAAGCCGGCCGACGCGATCGTCGGCGACAACGCCACGGTTCCCTACGCGACCATAACCGAGAACTTCCATCACGAGATGGAGCTGGTCGTGGCGCTGAAATCCGGCGGGTACAACATTTCCGAGGCGCGGGCGCTCGACCACGTCTACGGCTACGGCGTCGGGCTCGACATGACGCGCCGCGACATCCAGGGCGACGGCAAGCCGTGGGAGATCGCGAAGTCCTTCGACCAGTCCTGCCCTTGCGGACCGCTTTCGCCGGTCGAGAAGGTCGGCCACATTTCCAGCGGCCGCATCAGCCTCACGGTCAACGGCGAGACGCGGCAGGATTCCGACATCGACCTCCTGATCTGGAAGGTTCCCGAGATCATCGCCACGCTCTCCACCTATTTCGAATTGAAGGCCGGCGACATCATCCTCACCGGAACGCCGCACGGGGTCGGACCGGTCCAGCCGGGCGACGTGCTGGTTGGCAGGATCGACGGGCTGGAGCCTCTCACGGTGAAGATCGGCCCGCGTCCGGCCTAGAATATTCCGGAGGAAGCGGACCCTTTGTGCCGGAGAAACGCACCCTCCGACCCTTTGCACAACGAGCTAGATGCTCAGCGCACGAATGCGAGCGTGGCGAATCTCCGGCGCATGGCGCTGACGTCCTTCGCCACGGCCGCGGGGTCGTTCGTCTCCAGTCCGCGTATGACCAGTTCGGCCAGTTCCGGCATGTCTTCCTTCGTCATGCCCCAGCGGACGATCTCCGGCGTGCCGATCCGCAATCCGTTCAGATCACCTTCCACGGGATCGATCGGCAGGCCGATGCCGCAGGCGAGGATGTTGGCGCGCCGCAGCGTCTTCGACGCTGCCTGTCCGCCGCCATAGCGCGCGGCTTCGATCGCGAACTGGTGCGAGGTCGTCGCGCCTCGCGAGGTCCTGAACACCGGCGCGCCGCGTGCCGCGAGTGCTTCGGCGAGCGCCGCCGCCGTATCCGCCATCGCCCCGGCATAGGCTTGGCCATGTTCGCGCCAGTCGAGCATGGTGATTGCGAGGGCGGCCGACTTCGCCGCGTCGAAATTCGCCGTCATGCCGGGAAAGGCGATGGCGTCCAGCCTCTCGGCCAGCTCAGCGTCGTTGGTCACGATCAGCCCGCCCGCAGGTCCGCCGAGGCTCTTGTAGGTGCTCATCGTCATCAGATGCGCGCCTTCGGCCAGCGGGTTCTTCCACGCCTTGCCCGCGATCATCCCGCATTGGTGCGCCGCGTCGAAGAGCACGTGGGCGCCGACCTCGTCTGCGACCGCGCGTATTTCGCGCACCGGATGCTGGAAGAGGTTGAGGCTGCCGCCGATGGTGATCAGCTTCGGCTTGGTCCTGCGCGCGAGCTCGCCGAGCGCGGGGAGATCGACGGTGTAGCCGTCGCGATTCACCGGGGCAGGGTGGATGTCGAGCCCGTAGAGGCCGGCCGCGCCGGCCTTGTGGTGGGTCACGTGCCCGCCGACCTCGGCCGGTGGCGCGATGATCGCGTCGCCGGGCCTGGCGGTCGCCATGAAGGCGTAGAGATTGGCGAGCGCGCCTGAGCCGACCCTGATCTCGGCATATTTCGCCTCGAACACCTCCGCGGCCAGCTCGGCGGCGATCACCTCGATCTTCTCGATCGCCTCCAGGCCCATCTCGTATTTGTCGCCGGGATAGCCGAGCGACGGCCGGGAGCCCAGGCCCCTGGCCAGGAGCGCTTCCGCCTTGGGGTTCATCACATTGGTCGCGGGGTTGAGATTGATGCAGTCGCTCTCGTGGATGCGCTGGTTTTCGTCGACGAGTTCGAGGATGTGCCGCTCGACCTCGTCCGCGTCGACGGCAGTGCCGGCCGCGATTTCCTGAATGTAAGCTTCGCACCGAGCGGGAACCCAGTCCCGTTTAGCCAGATGTGTCACGCCGCCTCCACTGGTTTTTTTCAGGCAGGCTATCGGCAGAAGGCGAGGGCCGGCAAGCCGGAACCGTTGGACCAGGTCCGCGCCGCGCGTGATGTCAGGCGGGCACGCGGATCACGGCGCGCAGGCCGCCGAGCGGGCTGTCCTCCAGCGAAATGTCGCCGCCATGGCTGCGGGCGATGTCGCGGGCGATGGAAAGACCGAGCCCAGTGCCGCTGGCGTCCTGGTTGCGCGCGCCGTCGAGCCGCACGAAAGGCTTGAAGACGTCCTCCCTGCTCTCGGCCGGGATGCCCGGCCCGTCGTCGTCGACGATGATCAGCAGCGAGCCGCGCGCGTGTGTCGCCGTCACCTCGACGCTCTTCGCGTAGCGGAAGGCATTGCCGATGACGTTGGCGAGAAGGCGCGAGAAGGCGTTCGGCCGCACCAGGATTTCCGGGTTTCCGGTCAGCGTCGCCGTCAGCTTGCGCCTGCGCAGCTTCGCCTCCTCCGTCAGCTTGTCGAAATAGACCTGCAGGTCGAAATCGCCGGCATCCTCGCCGGATTCGCCGCGGGCGAAGGCAAGGTAGCCTTCCAGCATCGACTGCATGTCGTCGATGTCCTGGTCGAGCGCCTCGCGATCCATCTTCGAGCCGCCCAGCGCGAGCTGGAGCTTGAAGCGCGTCAATATGGTACGCAGATCGTGGCTGACGCCGGTCAGCATCGCCGTGCGCTGCTCGATCTGGCGCTCGATGCGCTCGCGCATCTGGATGAAGGCGACGCCGGCGCGCCGAACCTCGTCGGCGCCGCGCGGACGGAAATCGGCGGGCATCGGCCGACCCTTGCCGAAGCTTTCGGCCGCCTCGGCGAGCTGCAGGATCGGGCGGATCTGGTTGCGCAGGAAGGCGACCGCGATCGCGATCAGCACCAGCGACGTGCCCACCATCCACAACAGGAAGATATGGGTGTTGGAGGCGTAGGTCTGGCTGCGGCGCGCAAAGACGCGCAGCACCTTGCCCTCGAGCTGGATGCGGATTTCGACGATGTTGGAATTGCCGACCGTGTCGAGCCAGAACGGCCGGTTGATCTGGCGCGTGATCTGCTGCCCGAGAAACTCGTCGAGGATCGAGAAGAACGGCTTCGGCCCCGGCGGGGGCAAGGGGTCGGGCGGCAATATGTCGATCTTGAGCCCCAGCCGCTCCTGCGCGATACGGATGACGTTGGCGTAGTTGTCGTCCGACGGATAGGTCTCGATCATGTCGATGATCGCCGCGATGTCGCGCGTCACCGCGGTCGAGAGCCTGAGCGTCACCGTCTGCCAGTGCCGTTCCATGAAGACGAAGGCGATGACCGACTGCAGGAGCAGCATCGGCGCGATCAGAATGATGAGCGTGCGCGCGTAGAGCCGCTTCGGCATGTAGCGGGCGATCATGCGGAACAAGCCCGTTCCGCCGCGCGGCACCGTCTGGTTGCGGATCAGCTTCGCCTTTTCATCTGTCTCGTCGGCCGCCGATAGGTCGGAAGTCGCCATAAACCCTTTCCCGAACGTGATGGCGGGAAAGCCGCCCATTCATGGCGACAATCTATTCCACGCTCAGCCTGTATCCAACTCCGCGCACCGTCTGCAGCCAGACAGGATTCGACGGGTCGCGCTCGATCTTGCGGCGGAGCCTGTTGATCTGCACGTCGATCGTGCGTTCGCCGACCTCGGAATCCGTGCCCACCAGCTCGTGTCGCGGGATCGTGTCGCCCGCGCGCTCGGCGAACATTGCGAGGATTTCCTGCTCGCGGTCGGTCAGTTTCAGAATCTCGCCGCCCTTCTTCAGTTCCCGCCTGGCGATCTGGAAAGTATAGGGCCCGAAGACGATCTGCTCAACCTTCGGCGTCGGCTGCGGGCCACCGCGCTTCAGGATATTGTTGACCCGCAGGATGAGCTCGCGCGGATCGAACGGCTTCGGGAGATAGTCGTCGGCGCCCGCTTCCAGGCCGGAGATTCGGTTGTCTGTCTCCGAAAGCGCCGTAAGCATCAGGATCGGGACGTCCTTTTCCGTGCGCAGCGACTTCGTCAGTTGCACGCCGGTTTCGCCAGGCATCATCACGTCGAGGATGATCAGGTCGAAATCCAGTCCCGCCAGCTTGCGCCGCGCCTCGTCCGCGTTGCCGGCCACCGTGATCCGATAGCCGTTCTCGGCCAGGAACTGCTTGAGGAGGTTCCTGATGCGGGTATCGTCGTCGACGACCAGAAGATGCGGCGCGTCGTCGCTCGGGGGTACCGTTTCCTGCACCATGTGTGCTCCTTGCTTTCAAGGCTTGAGGTCAGCCGGCCTCGCGCTTTCCACTTTGCCGATAGTCGAGAGGTTCATCCTTCGATGTCAACTCGTCTTTCGAGCGCCTGTCGATCTGCTCGCGCAGTTCCGGATCCACCATCGCCTTGAGGAACCTTTCGATCGCGGCACGGTCGACAGTCGCTGCTTCCGCCAGTGCATCAGCGATGCGGCGGGACTGTGGCGCTGCCAGCTCCATCAGGAGCGCGCGTCCCTTGGCGGTGGGGTAGAGCTCGCGCTGCCTGCGGTCGCGCGGACCCTGGACCTGGATGATATGGCCCGTGTCTATGAGCTGCTTGAGGACACGCGCCAGGCTCTGCTTGGTGATCTTCAGAACGTCGAGCAGTTCCGCGACCGTCAGTCCGGGTCGGCGGTTGACGAAGTGGACGACGCGGTGGTGCGCGCGTCCGAAGCCGTATTCGGCAAGGATCTGGTCCGGATCGGAGGTGAAGTCCCGATAGGCGAAGAAGAGCAGCTCTATGATGGTGAAATCGATCCCTTCCTCGCCGTTCAGCGGCGATCTGATGGGCATGTCGACGGGGGACTTGCGCTCTGTCGTCAAAAGTCGGTTCTCACTTATTGTCCAAATTTACGTCAGCCTTGTTGACATAAATGGCACGTGGTGGTAATTTTTGCCAATCTTTTCGGCGTAATGCGAACGAAAAGGCAAGTTTGGGCGGAATTTTCCGGAACTTCCTTCATTGGAACTCGCATTTGACGTAGGTTTGGCTACGCCTGCGCCGAGGAGCAAATGCGCGCGTAGAGCGCCCAACAAAAAACCTATGCCTAGGGAGATATATCGATGGCATCCGTTCCTTTCGACCAGTTGGATGGTCATATCTGGATGAATGGCGAATTCGTCAAATGGTCGGAAGCCAAGATTCACGTACTTACCCATGGCCTGCACTATGCAAGCGCCGTGTTTGAAGGCGAGCGTGCCTATGGCGGCGAAATCTTCAAGCTGACCGAGCATACCGAACGCCTGCACGAATCCGCGCGAATCCTCAGCTTCAAGATACCTTATTCCGTCGCCGAGATCGACGACGCCTGCCGCCAGCTCCTGCGCATGCAGGGCTTCCAGGACGCCTATGTCCGTCCGATCGCCTGGCGCGGCTCGGAGATGATGGGCGTGTCGGCCCAGCACAACCGCATCAATTGCGCGATCGCGATCTGGCAATGGCCGAGCTATTTCGATCCGGAGCAGCGGCTCAAGGGCATCCGTCTCGACATCGCCGAATATCGCCGCCCCGATCCACGCACCGCGCCGTCGAAGTCGAAGGCCGCCGGTCTCTACATGATCTGCACGCTTTCCAAGCACGCGGCGGAAGACAAGGGCTATGCCGATGCCATGATGCTCGACTGGCGTGGTCAGGTGGCCGAGGCGACCGGCGCCAACATCTTCTTCGTCAAGGACGGCAAGATCCACACGCCCAAGCCCGACTGCTTCCTCGACGGCATCACGCGGCGCACGGTGATCGGTCTCGCCAAGGCGCGCGGCATCGAGGTCGTCGAGCGCGCGATCATGCCGGAGGAAATGGAAGGTTTCGAGCAGTGCTTCCTTTGCGGAACCGCGGCCGAAGTCACGCCGGTTTCCGAAATCGGCCAGTACCGTTTCCAGGTCGGCGAAATTACCCGTCTGCTGATGAATGACTACATGAACGAAGTTCAGCCGAAGAAGGCGGTCGCGGCCGAGTAAAGAGGCTGCCGTCAGTATCGAAACCAAGGACGAGCGGCTCTTCGGGGCCGCTTTTTCTTTTGTCTTGCCGGCATACGGCATTTGACTTTGGTATAATTCGGGCTTCCACTGACGCGCCGGCCGAATCCCAGCCGGTTTAGAGAGGGAAAACGTCACATGGAAGCGCTTCTTCCGATCATTGTTCAGGTGATTGCCGGCGTTGTTGGTGGTGGAGCGGTCGGCGCGGCCTTCAAACAGGTCGCGATGAACCAGGTGGTGAAAATCATTTCAGGTGCGGTAGGCGGTGTCGGCGGCGGCATGCTGCTGGACAATCTTGCCGGCGGTGGCGGTGCGCTCGGCGGATTGCTGGGCGACGCGATCGGCGGCGTCGCCGGTGGTGGTATCCTCACCGCCATCATCGGCGCGATCATGGGCGCGATGAACAAGCGTTGAGCCCGGATCAAATCCTCGCGGGCGGCCTCTCCCGGGCCGCCCGTTTTTTGTTGTTTGTGTGGACGCGGCGCCAGATGCCGCCTATGTCGCGGGTATGAGCACGAAAGGAGACCAGCATGGGTGAGCTCAGGGCCGGCATCATACCCGTCACCCCGTTCCAGCAGAATTGCACGATCCTGTTCGACGAGGCCGAAAAGGTCGGCGTCGTCGTCGATCCGGGCGGCGAGGTCGACCGCATCCTCGCGGCGATCAGGGACAACGGCCTGACGATCTCGCAGATCTGGATCACTCACGGCCATATCGACCATGCCGGCGGGGCGATGGAGCTCAAGGACGCGCTCGGGGTGGACATTGTCGGTCCCCATGAGGACGACGCGCCGCTGCTGGCGAATCTCGCCAATCAGGGCCGCAAGTTCGGCCTCACGGATCCGGTGCGCAACTGCACGCCGGACCGCTACCTCACCGAAGGGGAGAAGGTTTCCTTCTCCGGCCATGAATTCGAGGTGCTGCATTGCCCCGGCCACGCGCCCGGCCATGTCGTCTTCTACAACCGGGCGGCCAAGTTCGCCCATGTCGGCGACGTGCTGTTCCACGGTTCGGTCGGACGCACCGATCTTCCCGGCGGCGACCACGCCGCACTGATCCGCTCCATCAAGGAGAAGCTGCTGCCGCTCGGCGACGATATCGGCTTCATCTGCGGCCACGGGCCGGGCGGACGTTTCGGCGACGAGCGCCGCTCCAACCCTTTCCTGGCATGAAAAAAGCCCGCCAATG
>NZ_LBCQ02000005.1 GCF_001014615.2 Aquamicrobium sp. LC103 | reverse complement strand
CTTGCCCTCGAAGAACAGATCCCGCTCCTTCTCGCGGCGCCCGATGATCGATGCTGGCTTGCGCCAGTCCATGAATGCCTTGCGGGCGCCAGTGATATCGCCGGCCTTGAACTTCTTCACCCACGAGGCTCGCGCGATTGCGCCGGTGTTCCAATGGAACGACAGTGCCGCGGCAAACTGCGCTTTGGTGAGTGGAATGCCAGCGAATGCCTTTCGAACGGCATCGGCGTAGTTATCGAGCGCCCACACGTAGACGCGAAGGCAGTGCTCGAGCGACTGCGGCTTGCCGATATAACGCTCAACCATGTGGCCGGTCGCCGACGTCAGACCGACGCTCCAGGTCCAAACGCCTACGCTGTCCTTGTAGGCCTGGCGCACGACCGCCTCATGCGATGCGATCTCCATGGCGATGTCGTAGTCTACGCGCATGCGAAGTCCTTTCCCGCCGACGAGCGGCGTGACTGAAATGTTAATCAGTTAGAGAATTCCCATCAGTATCCCGACGAATGTCTGAGATCATGGGCGGGTTGTTAGAGAGTACTGTTGAGTGCGAGCTTCCGTTCGGTGTCCGCAACCAACCGTTGCTTTTTTCTCTCGCCGGAACTAGATCGGTTAAGACTCGGGCGGCATATTGGGGCGGAAATGTATTACCTGTTGGGCGGGAGCGGGGTCCCGAACTATGGCGATGAGCTGATCGCCAAGTATTGGTTGACGTATCTCGCTGAGAAAAATCCTACCGAACGCATTGTCTTGGAGTGCACCGATCCGTCGATCTCGGCGTTGCGGCTGCACCCATACAATTGGCGGGCATCTCACGTCACTATCGTCAAATCGCTAACGCGATCCCTGCCGAACGATGACTTTTGGGGAAATCTCGAACGCGGATACAAGTTCTTCTACCGCAACACGCTGGCCAAGCACCCTCGCCTTACGGGCGTCGAGAAATATTTTCAGGACGCACATACCTTTCACATGATCGGCGGCGGCTACATCAGTGAGAAGTGGCCGAGAACCTCATTTCTTCTCGGCTTCGCCGCTGCGCTCAATAAGACCTTTGGAACCCGCATCATTGCTACCGGGGTCGGGTTGATGCCGATGAGCCCGCCGCCGACGGAGCATAAACGCACGTTTCGGAAGGTTATTGAGAGCTTCGACTTCATCGAATCTCGTGACGGGCATGGACCGCAGTTCATCGCTGAACATAGCGGCATCGGCAAGGTTGCTTACCATGGCCTCGACGATACCTTTATGCGATCCGAACCCACCCCAAGCCATGGCGGTCGGACGCTTCATATCTCGACTTATCTTCAAAATGATCGTCTGGCTGCTTTGGTGCGGCGCGTCAAACGGCATGACAGTGAGATCAAGCGGCAATTTGACCGGATTCTGTTTTGGAACTGTGCGCCAGATCGCGATCAGCTTGCCCAGGAAGCCTTCAAAGAAGCATTTCCAAATATGGAGGTCGCAGACGTCTGGTCGCTAGTCGACCGTCTTCCGGTCAAAGCCGGCGACACGATCATCTCATCCCGTTTCCACCCTCACCTTCTCGCGGCCAGAGCCGGAGCAAACGGCTACTATTTGGAACATGGCGAGTACTACCAGATTAAGCATGGCTCCGTCGTCGAACTTGGCTCACCGCTTAGGCCGATCGTCGAACTTGAAGAAGTAGGTTTCACGCCAGTAGACGCCCCTGCTCCGATCGTCTCGCAGGACGCTGAACGCGTTAAAAAGAAACTGGAGGTTGCGCGCTTAATATACGAAGGGAGGCGGCCTTCTCGATCAATGTGGCGTACAAGAATCGCAAGCCTTCTCTCTATCTAAGCGACCCGTTGCTTGGTCCTGCGCAATCGGCGATGGTCCACGTCAACATCGCCTAATCGGGCCACGCCATCAGCGCCAGTGAAGCGCCGCGCCCAGGCTTTCGTCGACCAGGTGCTCTGCGCCTTCTGCACCTCGACCAACGTCATGCTGGTCAGGGGCTTTGCGAGCGCCGCTTGCCAAAGATCACTTCATAGGCCGCACGGCGGTGCCTTGCTCGTCTCGGTGCGATAGATGAAGTCGTGGTGGGGTCCAGGGGGTAGCGCTACTACCAAATGGGAGGTGCCACCCCGTGATTGGCTAGCTAAGGTCAGTCGCCTCAACACGGGCTTGAGGGTAAACCATGCGCATCTACGTGGAGCCGGCGAAAAGGCCGGGCCGGAAGAAGCTCATCAGCAAACAATCGCTAAACGCGGGGGACATCGAACGAGACGGCGATTGCCTCGTCCTCACCTTCGAGGCTGATGGCATCTATGACGCCTCCCGCTACCGATACACAATTGAGCTTTGTCCGGAGTGTGTCGCCGCGCTTAAGGATGCGCTGGAGCGACCAATTGGGTAACTAGAGCAGACGCAGTCGATGGCTTTTTAATAGGTGCAGCCACCATGGATACCCTCTCTCCGCATGGATGGTTACATATCTTATCGGGATCAACTGGCCGGCTCCAAAGCCGGCCGTTTTTCTTTTACAGGAACCAAATCGGCAACCAGCCGTTGAAGTGGTAGATGCACCCATCCCCTCCATCCCCGGGAGCATCTGTATTGTCCCTGTTACAGACCGGCCACCGCGCCGGTCTTTTTTTGAGGTGGTTTGGCTAGTCCGGCCACATCATCGGATCCAGTTCGCCAATGAAGCCCTCGACCGTCGGCTGCTCGCGCTCGCCGGCAAGCACCTTGTCGAGCTCGGCATAGGCATAGACCCAGACCGCATCGCGCCAAGCAACGAACGCCTGCGCTTCGGCTGCCCATGTCGCATTGGTGCTGGCGACATAAGAGGCAAGAGAGTTTCCGCTGTCGTAGCGCTGAGACTGCGCGGTCGCATCGACGTGGGCCTGGACGGCCATGCGGAAACGCTCAATCAGCGCGGTCTGTGCCTGTGCGGCCTTCTGTTCGGTTGTGATGATCGTCGCTGGATCAGGCTTCCACATCGCCGGGCTCCTCGGGTTTTGGAGGTGAAGGAATGAAGGTCGTGGCCTCAACTGTCGGCGGCCTGCGCCAGCGATAGGTGGTGACGGTTACTCGGGTGCCTCCGGTGACCGGCTCTCTACTGGTTTCTTGGTATGTGTCCCAGGGAAGATCGAGTTCACCGTCAGCCGGCGAGACGATTGATTCAGGGAACGATTGCCACGGCTCAGGATTCGGACCATGCGGCAGGATAAGCGTCAGCCGCAGTTCGCCGCTGACGCGGTCGACTGGACCGACGATCCATTCACTCGGCACTTCGCCGGCTGGAATGGTCGCGCCATCCGGCAGATCGGAGAAATCGAATGGCTCGCCGTTGATCGTCAGCATGTCACCGGCTTTGGTCACCGTGAGTGCATCGTTGCGACGCTGAGGAGAGAGTGTGATTTTCATCAGTACCACCTGCCGATTGCGCTATACGATTGTACATATCCAACGGTCACGCTGTTTGCGGTGGTTGCGGTCACGAGCCCGCAGCTAGTTGTGTTTACCTGTCGAGAGAACGCGAAGGGCGTACTGTAATCAGGTGCGTTGCGAAATACTAACTGTGTCACTGCCGGCGCAACTGAAAATCCAACGGGGAAGGTGACCGCCTGCCAATTGCTGTAATAAAGGTTGGCCGATAGCTGTGTGTGCCCCTCAGGTATCGCAGTGCGGACGACATTCCAGCAAATCTGCGTTCCATCAGCAAAGCGAACATACTCTCCATTCGCATTCGATCCGCGCTCAGGTGGATCATCGCGCACCCACGCGGTCCAAGTTCCGGAGTTCATCGCGCGGGACCATGAAAATGCGCCCATAGCGTATGCGAACTGCCGCCGCGCTGTGGCCGAATAGACCAATGTGAAGACTACAACGACGCCCGAATGGGGATTCCCGGTTGTGCCACCGGGTGCACGCGCCCAGCCGCTCGTTGCTATATCGTTCAAGTTGGACACAAGCGGGCAAATCTCGCTAATGCGACCAGGCAATGAACCATCGGGAATAGTGCCCAGCGTGCCGTAGGCCGCGGCTCCATTCGCATCGTCCAGCAGCGTTCGCATGAACGGCGTCAGCGCGGTCGTATCCATCGTGCCAGCGCCGGTGAAAAACGGCAGACGATTTGCTGCGCCGGTGAGACCGGCGAGAGCCTGGAGGTTTCCCGAGCCACCGAGAAGGTCGATGAGAAGACGCGCCTGCGCCGAGGCACGAGAACCCTCGTTCAGGTACATGAGGTAGTAGGACGCGTTGCTAAGCGCGCCGCCGCGCCACGGCTGCGCGAGCAGCAGGCTCGTATTGCTCTGGACCGAGAGCACGATACCGAGAAAACCGTTGGCGAAGAGCTGGTCGCCTTCCTGGAAACCGGCGGTGAGCCACGCTGTACCTGTGCCGGTGACGGTCGTTCCGTTGGCCGCGATCGAGATCGTGCCGGCGGTGTAGTAGCTAAGCGGTGCCGACATTGCCCACCTCCTTCGCCGGAAGAACGACGGTCTTCTTTTCCGCCTTCTTCGGCTTCAATTCCTCGAGTTCCTTGGATGCGACGTCCAGTTGCTGTGCTAGGACGAGGTTACGCTGGCGCAGGAATTCGAATTGCACTTGGAGTTCCCGGTAGGCGACTACCGGGTCGATCTTCATCTCTGACATGATGGTCTCGCTAGATGAGCGCCGTGGCGGCTTCGATATCGGCGGGGTTGGTGGCGGCGCGTACCGCCGCCTTGGCGGAAAGACGGCGCGTCTCGATCGCTACGGAGGCCGCGCGCCACTTGTCGGAGGCGGCGATCACTGCCCTCGCCTGTTCTTCGATCGAGATTCCGTTCATTTCGGCTTCAGCGGCAATGTGAGGCGCATCGGTGCCCCCCGACATTACCGCCTCTGCCTCGCGGCGCTTCTGCTCGTAGACGAGCGCCTGGCCGGGCGTCACGGTGACATAGGCGGCGCGCAGATTCTCGGCATGGCGATCAATCTCTGCCAATGCCGCCGCGCGTAGCGGCTCAAGGTTCTTCGAGAGGTTGAGGCGCACGGGCGATCACCTTCGTCTCGGCCGGCATGAACGGCCATTGATCAAAGCGGATGACGTATTCGGCCGGCATGTCCGAGGAAATTGCCAGCGATCCGCCGGTGATTTCCATCTCCTCGCCATCGACGAGCGCTTGGCATGGATCGGGCAGGCCCTCGATGACGTGCTCGTCGGCACCATCCGCGACGATCTCCACCGTTTCCGGCACCCTCAATGTCGGGCGGGCGGTCACCGCGCCGTCGAGCACATAGTCCCGCAGCAAATCGACCTTTGCGAAGTCGAAGCCGTTGGAGATCATCACCGGCACCATGACCGGGCGAACGGCCGGGAGCATGATCGGCTCCCCGTCCTCGCCAAGCCGAGGCTCGCCGGTCACCTCGTCGATGTCAGGCGCGAAGATCTGCTCGCCCGTTTCGGGGTCGATCGCCGGTTCGAACATCACCTCGCCGGTTTCCGGGTCAACGGCCTGCTCGAACAGCGGCTCGCCCGTCGCATGGTCGATGTCCTGCTCAAGAGGCCACGGCGTCGGCGCAACCTCGAAGCAGGGACGGTTCGCGAGATAGAATTCGCGCACCTCCTCGGCGACCGGGTCATTGATGACGTGCAGAATGCGCCCGTCGGCGTCGTGCTCAACGATCATGTGCTGAAGTCCCAGACGATGTAGCGGAAGGTGATGTTGGACGTGCGGTGGATGAAGCGAATTCGGTCGGGGTAGACGAACGCTTGGGCGTAGAAGTACTCCGTCGTCCCGCAAAGGAGCCAACCATCTCGGTTGAAATGGTCTCCAAACGAAGGGGTCCAGAAAACCAGCGGAATGCCGGTGAAGGTCTTCCCATAATAGACATCGGAAGGCCCGGCGGAACCACGATGCACCGAGCCGCCCATTAGCTTCGGAAGCTGCGAAGCAATCGAGATGAACTGCAGGTTGAGATTGCTTGCGTTCAGCACGTTGAAGCCGGGCTTCGAAACCTTCAGGCCGTTCACGTCCAAAAGAACACGGTTTGCCATGTCAGGTCAGCGCCAATGTGGTGATGGCGTAGCCAATCTGCCATCCGGCGGGCCACCCAGAATCTGTTGTGATCCTTACCGAAGTGAGAGACGGATGCGTGATCCAGAACCTGATATATGGCTCGGTAGTGTCGGTCAGCCACCGCTCATCCGTCGGAAACACCATGGTATATGGCTTGTAGCCAAGGCTCGGATGCGACACGAGATTGCCGCCGCTTGCGAGGCCAAGAATTCCCCTCTGCAGAACCTGAAAGGGCGGCTCATCGGTCGAGAGGAGCATGCTGCCGATCGCTGCGGTCAAGGCGTTGAACCCCGGCTTTGAGATGTATAGCCCGGTCGTGGCGCCACGGCTGCCGAGCACGACGCGGTTAGCCATGGAAGTTCCTCAGCACATAGTAATGGACGATCTGGTTGTATTGCGCGACGTCAAAGCCGATGCGGAAGCTGGTGATCGGACCTGCTCCGTTCGTGGCCCCGTTGATCCGGACATGAGTGCCGACGTTTTCGTAGACATTATATGTCCCGCCGCCATCGTCGGTTACCGCATATAGGATCACTGGCGGGAGCGCGAAGGTCGTTCCGAAAGGGATATCAATGTTCCATGGCGGGGGATTTACCGGCGAAACCGCGCCCTGCATGAAGATATTCGACGACTCCACCCAGCGGCTGTCGAAAACCAGGCTTTCGTTCGGGAGACCGGTGCTCAGAACGTTGAACCCCGGCCGGGAGACCCGAAGGACATAGGTGCCGTCGAAGGCACCGAGAATGACGCGATTTGCCATCAAGTACCGTCGATGATCAGAATGCGGTCATTGTTAAGCTGGACCTGCAGATTGTTGGAGGCGCCTCGGATCAGACCGGCCGTGACGGTGCCGATGTTCGCGACGTTCATGCGAACCGCGGTTCCGTCGATGACGAACGGGTTGTTCAGATTGCCGCCCGCCACGACGATGAACTGATCCGCCTCGAACACGGCCCGGCTCAGGCTGCCATTGGTGTCGAGGTAGAAAGCCGCCGACGACCAGGTGCTTCCCGAGCCAGTCTTGACCTGCACGCCGTAGCGCGACCAACCACCGCCGGGAGACGAGCCCGCCTCGCCTCGAATGGTCACACTCGACGCGATGCCGTTCACCTCTGTGGTGAGCTGCGACAGCGACTGAGAGACGGCCTCGATTTCTCCGTCGAGCCCATTCACCTCCACCCGCAGGATATCGACCGCACCGGCTACAGCCGGAAGGCCGGTTACCGGGTCGAAGACCTCGGCATCCAATTGCTCGACGCGCTGCGACAGGGCGAAGTTCTGCGCCGCGACGACATTGACATCGAGCTTCCATTCCGCCCGAGCATTGTTGAAAGTCGCGGTAAGCTGCTTCCTGATCTCTCCGAACTGGTATTCGTTGCCCCAGCCTTGGTCGGTCACCCACTGGTTGAGATTCTGGACTTGCCTGATCAGTTCGCGGACGCTGCCGCCCATGAAATCCTGATACTTGGCGAGGTCTTGCTCCAACTGATCAAACCCGACCAGACCCTGATAGGGATCGAAGTCCAGATTCGGCGCAAGCTTCACGTCGTCCGTGGTGACTGGTATCCAGCCGCTCCACGCCATCGGCCGGGCCGAACGCGGAATGAACCGCGCCCGCACCTCATAGGTGGTGACCTGCACCAGTGAGAACGGCGCGAGGATGACTTGACCGGCGGTGGGTTCATCGGTGCGGTCGCGATATTCGACGACCTGAGTAGACTGACGCCTGATCTCGAACTCGACGCCGATGATATCGACGTCTTCCTCAGCGTCCCACGGCCAAGTGAGCAGTATCGCCGGGCGGCGCGGAATGCCGTTGTCGTCATAGACGATATGCGGAAAGGCACCGAAGCCGGTCAGCACCTGCGGCGGCGGCCGCATCGGGCCGGTCGGGCCGAATGTCGGCGGCGTGTAATCGGTCGCCGGGTTCCAGTCGTAGTCGCTCGGATCGATCTCGGTGATGTCGACCATCACGTCGAGATTGGCCTTGTCGGTCACGCCGTCAACGCGGAACAGCTTGGTCACGTAACCGTTGCGCGGCGACGTCCAGTCGATCACGTCACCGGGCTCGAGCTGCCAGGCGGAAGGCGGCAATACCAGCGTGTGGCGCCGCGCGCGCCGCGCCTCCAGCAGGGCTGACTTCATCAGTCGCTGCACCTGCTGCGACCGATAGACCATGTCCATCTTGACGTCGGCCATCAGCCGGCGATTGCCGTCTTCAGCCTCATAGTCAGGACGATAGAGCGACGGCGCGGCCTTGACGTTCCATGCTTCTGCCGGCTCGACATAGGTCGCGCTGATGCCGTTGATCGTATCGGCGAGCCCGAAGAACGGCGAGAACGACTGCTCTTCGGTCGAGATGATGTCGCCGTCAGAGAACGAGAAGACCGAGGCACCCGGCTCGCCAACGTGGAGCTTGTAGAGGCCGCCGATCTCGGCAAGCCGGCCCTGGCAGCCAGTCAGCAAGGCCTCTGTCGCCGTGCCAAGCTCCGTCGAGACCAGCAGCTCGCCGCCGGTCATGTACTGCGGTCCTTGTCCCGGCCCGTCGACGACAAGGCGGCACTTGTTGATTTGTGCGATCCACTCGGTGGCCGGAAGACGCGCCGCCGATGTGCTTTGCAGGCCGTAGAGCCATGTGCCGCTGTAGGAGAAGCCGCGCAGCAGATTGTAGATCTGGACCGCTGGCAGGTCGTCACCGTCGCCGCCCCACGTTGCCGGGTCGTTCCAGCGCTGGGTGCCGGTGCCACCGACCGTGGTGTCACGCGACGGGTCGTAGAGTCGCGCGCCCTGTACCGTGAACTTGAACTGCGGAAGGCTCGTGAAGAGCTCGTCATTCACCTGCGAGGTGACGACCGCATAGGCGACGCCGCGTCCAACGCGCGTGCTCTGGTACGGCCTGGCGCTATTCGAGACCTCATTGACGAGGAAGCTATCGGCGGTGGTCTGGGTGCCATCGTAGAACCGCACCCACATATGATTGCGGTTCGAGCCAATGCGATATTCGTTGACCGGGAAGCCTTGCGAATACGACGTGTTGCTCGTGTCGATCGTGACCGGCTCACCGTTCACCCACATCTGGACGAGGCCGGTGACCGGTACGTCCGAGAGCGCGACGACCTGCGTATAGTAGGCGTTCGGGGTCTTGCCGGCCTTGCCCCACGTGGTGTGGTAGACGAGCGACCCGGCCGTCGTCGTGCGGCCGAGCAGGATCGAGCGGGAAACGTCCCCGGCCGCCTCGATGCGACCACGGATGGAAAAGGCCTCGCGCTGCGGCTGGCCGGCAAGCGCCTGTGCGGCAAGGTTCAGGCCGATGCCGACGGCGGCATTCAGCGCGAACGCGCTCACCGACGTGAAGATCGACGTCGATATGCCAAGCAGGCCAGCTATGCCGGCCGACGTGAAAAGAGCCATCGATTAACCTGAGATCGCCTAGAGCGGCTTGATGAAATGCGTTTCGGCCGCGACATAGCCGCGGCGCTGGTAGAGCGTGGCCGGCAGCGGATCGGAGCCGAGACCGACCATGTTGATGAAGGCGCAGCCGCGCTCATGCGCCCATGCCTCATAGGGCGCCAGCATCTTGCCGGCCCAGCGCCCGCGATGCGCTGGATCGATCCACCACATGGTTTCCGTCGCCACCTTCACCGGGCCAAACGAATGCGGCGCTGCCTGTGCTGCAAGCACACCTCGAGCACCGCCGAGGTCGAGCACGAGGCAAAGCCTGTCGTCATCCTCCAGGCACGCCTTGAAGATCGCTTCCGCAAAGGCCGGATAGAAGCGGAACGGCATCCCCGAGGCGGCATGGAAATCTCGTGCCATGCGGAGGACCGGCAGCTTATCGGCCGACGTCGCCGGCCTGATCATTTGCGCGGCGTCCCTTGCAGAACGACTTGTGTCGACTGCTGGCTCTTAGCGGCGCCTTCGACCTTGATGCTCTTGGTGCCCCAAGGCATTTCCCAATCGCCGACGACAGACACGTCCTGAAAGAAGTTGTCGGTCGCCAAGCGCTTCCTCTGGCTGTCGTCGCTGCGGGTGTCTGCATTCGCCCGCGTCATCTCCTGTGTATGCGAGGTGCAGGTGAGCGTGATCGAGCCGGCCTCGTTCTCGGCCGGCGTCCTGATCTCGACCTCATCGACGAACCCGTCGAAGCGGCAAGGCGCCGGTGCCACGAGCTGGCGGGAACTGACGCTGAAAAGCCCGCGGTAGATTTCCACCTTGGCCTGTTTCAGATCATAGCCCCGAACGATGTTCTCGACGGCCGGGTCGATCTGCGACATCTCCACCGTGACGGTGCGCACGGTGACATTGTTGACCGCCACGATGTCGCTGACGCTGATCAGGCTGCCCGAGCCCTCGAAATTGCGCAGCGTCGGGACGCCGGTCTCGGGCAGGAGCACCTGCGCCGACACGTCGCCGACATCAGACCAGAAGCCGTAGGGAAACGGATTGCCGGTGCTTCGGTCGCGCGCCACGATCCAGAGGAAGTCGCGTGCGACGAGCCGCCGCCCCGCGAGAGCGGCGGCGTTCTGGGGAGAGAGATAGCGCATCAGATGGAGGCAGGAACTTCGAATTGGTCGGCTTCAAACACGATGCGGGAGGTGCCATCGGGTTTCGTTTCCAGCCGCATGCCGCCAGGGCTGCGAGTAAGACTGGCCGTGACCGAGCCGATGTTGGCGCGATGTGAAGCGATGACTTTCGGCAAATCGAAATCGACATTGCCTATGACCGGAGCGGCCTCCGCCGCCTTCGCAACGATGCCCGCCGCCGGCGCAAGGCCGAGCATCGCGAGGAATGTCCTGCGCTTCATGATGTTCTCCTGGTGATTGGTTGCTCTACCGGCTTTCGATTGCCTGAAAGGAGATGACGCCCCGTCCGGTGGCCGCGTCCGCCGTGGTGGTGATGCTGCCCGGCACGGCCGTCATCAGGCAGTACGGCTTGACCAGCGAGACCGGCTGTCCGACGGCCGCCAGAGGCCACAGGTGCGGCCGCACCTCGAATTGCGTGGCAACGCCGCTGGCATTGGCAACGCGCGCCTCTACGACGCGGTGAAGGTCGGCGGTGCCGATGCGGAGATAGTCGCCGACCGAAAGCCTGTATCCCGCCGAAAGGCCAGATATGCCGATGGCCTTGCGGTTCGCGTTGATCGTGTCGACCTGGGCGCCAGCGACGGTCCCCATGCCGATGCCGCGCGGATAGGCGATCGGGTAGCAGCGCGACTTCGGCCACGCTCTGAACTCCTGCAACCCATCCTCAAGCGTAGAGAGGCGGGCGCGCCAACCATCCAGCTCGTTCGGCGCCATGCTTCTCGACTGAAACGTAGTGCGCCACAGCGGCGAGCCGAGGTCTTTGACCAGCGTTCGGCCGTTCGCCTGCCGACTTTGCTCCTGCCTGTGGAGGGGATCGAACTCAGTCGACCAACCGGAAAACAGGTCCAGAAAGTCGAGGGGATAGGTGATTGCCATTAGCAAACTGCTCTCGATCTAACGTCCGACATCTTATGTTTTGTTAATCATGTTCAGCTATTTGCGTTCACTGAACGGGGGCATGCTTAGATGTCGAAAATTCTGAACCGCCGCGGTGTTTTGCTTGGACTTGCAGGGCTTCCACTGGCGGCCGGCTGCAGCCAGGTGATGAACCTCGGCGATACTCTCAATTTGGACTACACGACCACTGGAGCTATTCGCCCGTCGATCAGCGTTGATCCGAACATCACCGACCCGGAAAAGATGTATGCGGCAATCTCCGAAGGTCCATACTCACTGCCGGCCGTGCCTTATCAAAAGGTCCCTGCGAAATACCGGCGCCAGATCGTGCCTGACAGAACGGGTGAAGCTCCCGGCACGATAGTCGTCGATACTAAGGAACACCTGCTTTACCTGACCCAACCTGGCGGCGATGCCATTCGCTACGGTGTCGGCATTGGCAAGGCAGGTTTTGAATGGTCAGGTCGAGCAGGCATCCAATACAAAAAGAAATGGCCGGTCTGGACCCCGCCAGCCGAGATGATTGCTCGCCGACCGGAACTGGTGAAGTACACCAACGGACAAGAAGGCGGTCCGACTAATCCATTAGGCGCTCGCGCGCTCTACATCTTCAAGGACGGTCAGGACACGCTTTATCGCGTCCATGGTTCTCCAGAATGGTGGTCGATAGGGCAGTCGATGTCATCGGGTTGCGTGCGCCTGATCAACCAGGACATTATTGATCTTTACGAGCGTGTGCCGGCTGGCGCACCAATCGTTGTAATCTGACAGCCGGCTCGTCTAAAGCACCCTCTGCTTCTTCGCGCCTCGCACAGTCTTGACGACACGCGCCTCGAAATCCGCCCGGTCCTGCGCCAGCACCTGTTCGAGCCGCGCCACCGCCTCGACAGAGGCGCCGCGGGCGTCAATGACGGGTGCGTAGGTGAAGGACGAGGAGCCGGCAGCGGAACCGCCGCCAACCTTCGGCATCTTCGGCACTCTCGGCACGATTGTCCCGTTCTGGCTGGGCACAAACAGCTCCGGCCTGCGTTCACCAACGATATACGGCTGCCCCGCCCGTACGGGCCCGCCAGAAGCACGGCCAGGGATAAGAGAGCCGAGGAACCCGAGGAAGTTGAACCCGCCGCCACCGCGGCTCGGCATGTCGAAGAGACTATCAAAGGCCATGTCCAGGAGCTTGTTTCCCACCTTCGTCAGGGCATCAGAGAAGATATCGGCCGCCTTCTTGCCTTCAAGGAAACCATCGACAATGCCGCGCGTCAGGTCCTTCTGGAAATCCTGCATTTCCTCTGCCTTGCGACGGATTTCGTCCTGAGTACGGGCAAGCTTTCGTCCAGCGACGTCGGCGTCCACATAACCGGAAATAAGTTTGCGGATGGCTTCCGCCAGTTCGAGTGCAGCAGGCGACATCTCCGTAAGGTCACCATAGAGCATCTGTTGAACGTCATGAAATTCAGATGCTCCGGCGACACCAGCTTTCTTCGCTGCAGTCAGGATATCCTGCGCCATAGCGGCTTCGGTCTGGGCACGTCCGTAATCGTCGACCAAAGGGTTAACGCCAGCGAGCGCCGCGTTCTCCGCTACCAGCGCGACTGTTTGCTCACGGATCCGTTCTGTGAGGCGCTGGTACTCGTCGGCGCGTTCCTTCGTGGGCTTCTTACCCTCGGCCGATCGCGCCGCGTTGCCGGCGATATTCGCCTCGGCGATGCGCTTTATCTGGTCTTCGGTGAGCTTGACGCTGTCCTGCTCGGCCTGCTTTCGGACGCGGGCGATCTCGTTTTCAAGATCGAGCTGCGCCTTGCCGAGTTGAGCGCGGCGCAAGGCATCTTGTTCATATGCTCGACCTTCTTCTCGCCTCTCCAACAACGCTCGGCGGGCACGAACTCGGCCCCCTCGGTTGAAGGTTGCGGGACTGTCTGACGCGCCGAGCTCGGCCTTAAGAATCCTTGAGGCTTCGACTGCCTCGTATAGGGCGTTCAGAATAGGTGCTAGGCCGCTCGCAACCCGCGAGAAATCTGGATTCGCGTTTGCCAGTGCGAATAGCTCTTGCTTCACTTCATCCGCAGCGTCGGCGTTCTCTGCAAGGCGTTTCCGCATGCCGTCGAACTGTGCAAGCTGTGCATCGGTGATGATGTTCCTATCAAAGCGATCATAGATGGAATCGATCGCCGCTATTGCGTCACGGCGATACCGCTGGATTTCTGCCTCGGCTAAGCCCAGTGCACCGATCAGTTTGTTGGCTGCCTCAGCGCTAACTCCTTCAGATGCCTCGGAAACAGCGTCAGCAGCTTCGGTAGCCGCCTCTCTGACGCGCTCAAGAGCCTTGGCATATGTGTCAGCCGCATCGGAAGCCTGGGCGGAAACATTGCTGAACGCGATCAACGACGACACTACGGCGCCGCCGATCAGCAGACCCACCGGCCCGGCCGCGGCGCCAAGCCCTGAGAACGCCATCGACAGGCCCGTCATTGTGCGGGCTGCGGCGAGTGCACGCGTGAAATTCGTTAGCGCGGTTCCGGCTAGCCCCAGCGTTGTGATCATGCGAAGCAGCGAACGACCGATGAGTGCACCGGCTATCACCGCCGCCAGTTGCAGCGCGACATCCGCCGTCGTGTCGAAATTATCGGCCATGATGACCAGGGCTTCGCTGATCTTGACGGAGACGCCGACCGCCTGGTCGCCCTTACCCACATATTCGAGCAGCGCGTTGCGAAGGAGCTGGATGCCGTCTGATATGGTTGCGGGCATCTGCTCGGCTTCCTGCCGCAGTGTCTGCATCTGGGACGTCAACGCGCGAAACACGTCGCGCCCGGTTATCTTCCCAGCGGTCCCAAGTGCCCGAAGTTGATTGACCCCGACGCCGAGGCCGGCGGCCAAAGCCTCAGCAACCCGGCCCCCTTGCTCGATAACTGTGTTCAGGTTGTCGCCCTGAAGTCTGCCGGCCGCCATGGCTTTTGCGAGGGCGTTTTGCACCGCTTCGGCGCGCTGCCCACGTGCCGCGCTGATGACCAGCGCGTTGTTCAATGACTCGGTGTAGTCGAGTTGCTGATCGGTGCTGTAGCCGAGTTCACGCAAGGCGGTGGCGTTCGCGAGATAGCTTTCTGCCGTCAGTTCAAGCGCGGAGTAGGTTCGGCGAGCAGTGTCGCTCAACCGATCCATGACCTCCTCGCCCTTGTCCAGTGACCCAGCCGCGAGATTGACCCTGGATGTGAGGTCGGTCCACGTATCGGTTAAAGCGGCAAGCTCCCGCGCGCCTAGAACCGTTGCTATTCCGGTCATCGGCGCGACCAGGCTACGCGCCATATTCTTGCCGATGCCGTCGAGCTGGCGGTTGGCCGCGCGCCACGTCTGTTCGACTTGCCGCGCCGTCTTTGCATTCACACCGTTCACCTGCTGCAGATCGCGCATGAAAGGCTTCATCTCCATGCGCATGACTGCGCGGAGTTCATCAACGGTGACGGCCATAAGATTTCCTGCTATCTGCGAAAGTCGGACGGAGGGCTTTTCATGAAGATTTCGCGCTACAGGTTGACACCTTTGGGCTGGCTCGGTGCCGCACTTTTCGTGCTGCCTACACCCCTATCGGTCTGGGGATACAACTCAGCCCTGACAGAATCCGCAGCGCAATCTGAATACAACCGCGCACTAGGAGCAGTCCGCGGAGTCCCGGTGCTGCCTGAAATGCCGGTGACCTATCTTACAGCACTGGCGACCGCTTCCCTTATCGGCCTGGTGCTGCTGCTGATCGGACGTGAAATCGTCACGACGGACTAGCCAGCCGCCTCACCATTTCGAGGTGTTCTTCATAGGTCGGCGCTTCGGCTTCCTGCTCGACGCCATTTGCCTTGGCGTAACCAGCGGCGCAGGCAGACAGCTCCCACAGCGTCATCAGGTCCACGTCACGCGGCGTGAACCCCATGGAAGCGCCTACGCCGTAGAACTCCGAGAAGACGAGGAGGCCGCTCCCCTGGTCTTGGTCTTCCCGGTCTTCGGTTTTCCCACCGGGTCTTCCTTCGGCCCGGTGAGGGCGTGGATCAGAATACCGGCGGCGAGGCCCACATAGTCGACAGGTGGATACTTGTCGGTCTGATCGACATAGCGCGACACCGCAACGAAGGCGTCGGTCGGCGTCATGCCTGCGCCGATCAAGCCAAGCCGGATCGTCTCGCGAATATCGTCGATGCGCCAGTCGCCACCGATGCCGCGCAGCATCGCGTAGGTGTTGAAGTCGGCGATGAAGTCCGGATCCTCGTGGCCGTGCGGATAGTCGTCTGGTTGCGGCCGACGAAGGCCTTGCGCCTGCGGCTGAAACGACATGAGACGAGCGAGGATCGTGCTCGGGCCGGCGCCGACGAGTTCCTGCAACTCCCGCAGCTCGCCGATGCCCAGGCGGAAAGCCTGTTGCTTCCCGCCAAATGGATAGGTCGCGAACCTGCTCACGTGGCGGCAACCCAGGTGATTTCGCCGTCAGACGACATGGCGACGGTGCAGGACACATAGCCCTTGCCTTCCTTGGCGAGACCAAGGGAGGTCATGACATAACGGCCGGCGAAGTGTCCGCCACCCTGGCCGCTCGGGAGATCGAGGAGCACGCGGACATTGAACGGCTGGCCCGACAGCATGTGGTCGCGCAGAACGCCGAAGGACACAGGGTCCATCGTACCAGCCCCATTGATGCCAGCCGACAACGTGTCGACGGCGCGGAGCACCCAGCCCGGCGCGTCGGGATTTTCGCAGTTCGGCTCGGTGGCGTCCGTCGTGGTCGCCTCGATGGTGAAATCCTGCGAGGTGTTGATCGTGCAGGCGTGAGTGAACTCCTCCGGGCTTTCGGCATCGCCGAACTGGATGAGCAGCTTCTTCGTCGTCGCCATTTCTGGTCTCCGTCATATGGCCGTCCCGCGGCCGAGGGTTGATTGTCAGGAATGCGTGTCAGGCTGGCTGTGTCTCGACCAGCAGGACAAGGCGCGCGCGGCGTGTGAGGCCGTTCGGGTCACGCGAATAGTCGATGCTTTCGACGCGCATGCGGTCGAGCACGTGGCCTTCAATTGTCAGGCCCCGCTCATGCAGAGCGATGCGGATCGCGCCCGCAATCTGCTTTGCCTCGGGAAAGCCGACGGTCTGCGTCCACACATCGATCTGGAAGTAGGTCGAGGAGCGGTCGAAGCACTCTTCGTCGATCGGTACGAGCTGGCCGGCGCCGACGGTCACGTAGGGATAAGCCGCGCCGGTGTCCACGATGCGATCAGCCTCCGGCGGCACATCGTCATAGATGCGTTCGCCCGCCTCCGTGGCGAGCGCGGTCAGTCGGGCGACAAGCGCCACCTGGATCGCATAGCTGGGATCGCTCATTGGCCTTTGACCGCATTTCGAAGCGCCTTGCGCACACCACGGCGG
Source organism: Aquamicrobium sp. LC103 (assembly GCF_001014615.2). Classification (GTDB taxonomy): domain Bacteria; phylum Pseudomonadota; class Alphaproteobacteria; order Rhizobiales; family Rhizobiaceae; genus LBCQ02. Next base: position 373,727 of record NZ_LBCQ02000005.1, on the reverse strand, counting down.
ACGCTGCGCTGCACCTGCTTTTTCTTCAAGCGGTATGCAGGATAGAAGAACGGGTTCGCCTGCATGTTCTCGGTGCCATGCTCTTGCGCAAGGGCATAGTCGTACTCCGGCGCATTGCCCTTTTCGGAATTGCGCACGGGCTTCGTTGTCTCTGGCCCGCCGGCCTTGATCTCCACGCCGATTTCCGGGTCGGGAAGCTGCTCAGTCCTGATCGTGCCGACGAGCACGCCGTCATCTTTCGGAGCTAGCGACCGCTGAAGCATGTTGATTTCGCGCCCACCTAGCATGAGGTCGGCCTTCGCACGTTTGCGTATGGCATCGGGAATACGCTCCAGGCGGCGGCGCAGGCGGTCGAGATTCTTGATCTTCATGCCGGAGCGCCCCGTTCAACGACGAGATAGACCCATTGCCGGTCGGTCTCGGCATCGACCTCCTTTATGGAGTACGCCGTGCCGGTACGGGCATCGCGCATCCGCCAATCCTGTTTAATCGTGCGGGTCAATGAGCAGGAGCGTACCCGAACCTTCAGCACGCCACGGCCTTCGAGGCGCGCGGCCATGACCGATTCGCCGCCGCCGGCATAGATGAACGCCGCGCGACGTGTGAACTGCCCGACGAAACCTGATTGCCAGTTGCCTGCACCGTCGTTGACACGCCCCCGCTTGTCGAACGCGACACGATGACGAAGGTCACCCGCGCCCGGCATCGGCGTCCTCCTCGGCCTCATCTACCTTCGCGGCCTTGCGCGGCGGGTCGATCTCGACTGCCTTGCCTTTAGCGACTGCCTCGTCAGCGCATTCGCGGCGCACGGTCAATTCCATGCCTTCCTTGTAGGCGATGGTCGACATCGGCGTAGGCCGATAATCGAAATCGGCGGTAAAGCGGAGACGGGCCATCAGGCTATCCTCCCAACCCGGAACTGATTGATGATGTGACCAAAGCTGAATTCCAGTTCGGTCGTGATGTTGCCAACATTGACCGTCTCCCGGTTTTCGTTCCAATGCGCGATGAGCATCAGCATCGCCACGCGAAGGCTTTCCGGTATCATGGAGCGGTCGACGTCCTCTTCCTCGGTACCCGCATAACCGCCTACAAAGCGGACCTTGACCGCGCCAATCTGTGCGCGTGTACCGGGCCAGGACGTGCCGAAGGCCGGCGAGATGCGGGCTTCCATGAAGCCGCGCCGCCATTGATATGCGGACGGCGGAAGCGTCTGCTCGTTGCCTGCACCGTCCACGTAGGTGATGCTATCGATCGAAAGCACCGGCCCCATGGGGATCCGGATTTCGGCCGGAAAGCTGTCGAGGGACATCGACCATGGCGCTGCCATGATCGCGAGGCCGTAGCCCTCAGGTCCCTCGATCATCTCACGAGCTGCCTTGATGCAGCGTTTCAGGAAGGCGTCATCGTCACCGCTGTCGATGCGACATTGCTCCTTCACCTCTTCAAGTGTCAGAGCCTCCGCCTTCGGCTGCTCAAGTCGCTCGATCCGGTCCCACATGGGCTCAGGCCTTCGGCTTGTCGGAATCCGGGTTCTTCGCCGCGGTCTCGGGTGCCGGCCCTTTCACGGCTTTTTCGGCGCCTTCCGAGCGATATGGCGATGCCTTCTTCGCCTTGAACAGCGTCTCGGCTTCCTTCACTGCAACGGAACGCACGTCGCCCGTCAGGTGCATTTTCACTTTGATCGTCTTGGGTATGCTCATTTCCGGTCTCCTTTGGTTCATGAAGCGGGCGGCCAACCGCCCGCCGTGATGAGCCAAACTTAGGCCAGGGCGAGGTGCTTGACGGCGCGGCCGTCCAGAAGCTCGCCATCGAGGCGCATGAAGGCGATGAAGCCTACCTGGAGGTTGTCCATGTAGCGCTCGCGCAGCGCGACCATCTGCATCTGGCCGACGCGGCGAACCACATACTTGCTGTGGTCGCCGAAGATCACCGCACGGTTGCCGGTGGCGATCGAGGCCATGGCCTGGTTGATCTTGTACGGCTTGCCGAGGAGCGTGGCCGGTGCACCGGTCTTCACGTCGCCCATCTGCCAGAGGTAGTTGTTCTGGCCATCCTTGAGCTTGCGGATCGCAGCCAAGGTCAGGTCGTTGAACTGCCAGTAGCAGCGCGGCGATTCACGATAGGCGGGATCGACGGAGTGCTGCAGGTCTATCAGTTCATCCGCAGCGATGGCATCCACCGCAGCGGCGGTCAGGCCGAGCGAGGAGGCCGTGACCACGCCATGCGGCTTGTTGGTGCCGTCGCCGACGGTCAGCACTTCGTTTCCGGTCCGACCGAGGCGTTCGCCGAAGAGTTCGCTCAGCAGGCCTTCCATGGAGAAGTAGCTATCCTGCAGAAGCTCCAGCGACACCTTCACCACCTTGGAGTCGTAGACGTAGGCGTTGAGCGTCTTCTGCCCGAGCACCACGTCGCCACTGCCGTCGTCGGTCACGGCGCCGTTCTCGGTGTGCTGCTCACCGCGCTCGGCGGTGTCGTCGCTCGTCGGCCAGGGGATCGGGTTGCCGGTCGCGGTCGGATATTGCCGAGCGACGTTCTCGTCGAGCATCGGACCCCACGCGGCAAGCGCTTTGTCGATCTCGCCCGAGAAGCCTTCGGGGATGAGGTAACCACCAGCGGCGCCGGGTGCCGTCGCCTGAGCGCGAACATCGACGTCCTTGTCGCGATTGCGACCGTGCATGAGGACGCCGCGTTCCTCGACCGACAGGTCGGCGACACCGAAGCGCATGGCCTTGGTGAAGACGTCCTTGTATTCGACCGTCTCTTCCTCGGCATCGCTGCGGGCCTCGCCATTGTCGCCTTTCGGCCGGCGAGGATCGCCAGCATTGGCACGCTTCTCGGCCTCCTCGAGTTTCTGCAGGCGCTCCATGCGCACGCCGATCTTGTCGTGGTCGGCCATCATGGCATCGAACTCACGCTCGATCTCGGCGGCGCGTTCGGCCGGCGTGTCGTCCTTGATTTCATCGAACTTGGCGCGGGCATTGGTGGCAATACGAGCCTGCTGCTCGCGCAGCTCTTTAAGCTGTACAGTCATGGTATTCCTCGTGTGTTTGGGAAGGGGGATAGGCAGCAGCAGGCGCTACTTGCCGTTCTCTCGCTCCTTCAGGGCGAGGTTCATCTTCATGCGCAGCCTGGCGGACGCGGCATGAAAGTTGTGGGCCTTGCGCTGCTGTTCGCGATGCTTCTCTAGCGAGCGCAGGCCGATCTCGGTTCCATCGTAGGCGGGATCGGTGACGATCGAGACGTCGAACAGGTCGAGCTCATAGACATGGCGGATCGGAATCTCGCTGGTCTCGTCCCACTCCTGACGTGTGGCGCGGAACGCGAATGACATCTTGTCGAGATCGCCGCGCTTCATCTTCGGCACGATGCGAGCGACGTCCGGATCGCTGTTGTCGAGCGCGCTTTCGATCCTGAGGCCATGGTCATCTTCGGCCAGAATGAGAGTGCCCGAGCGCGTGCGCGCCAACGGCAGGCCCGCATGGTTGATTAGGAAGGAGACGTCGTCCCGACCAATCGCGGCCCGGAAGGCGCCGGGATGGATGATCTCACGGAAGTAACCGCCGATATCGGCTTCCTGATTGAAGACGGCAGCGTAGCCGGTCACCTTGACCGAGCTGTCGTCGGCACGAATTTCAGCAGGCAGGCCGCCGCGGATTTCACGCTGCATCTTTCTCGTCTCCGTTATCGTCGAGAGCGGGGCCGCCATTGTGGCCGAGCCCATGCTGACCGAGTTTGTCGATCTGCTGCATAGCGCCCTGCATGTGAAGCTGGCTCGCCGCGCCGCCCATCCTCTGCCGGTTCTCCATCTCGCGAGCTTCGTCGGGTGTCATCTGGCCAGTGGTGATGGCGCGGCCATAGCCTTCCATCCTCGTCTTGAAGTCACCGCGCAGAAGGCCGTCGACGTTGGCTTCGGCGTATTGCTTGCCGTTCCCACGCCCAAAAAGCTTCAGGTTCAGCTCCTGCTCGAACTGTTCGATCCACCGCGTCAGCGTGTGCTTGGTCAGCATCAGGTCCTGCTGCTCAGTGTTAGAAAAAGTGCCGTGCGTCAGATCCTGAAGGAAGACGGGAGGCAGCGAGTAGATGCGCGCCACCTGCTCGATGATGAAGCGCTGGAGCTCAACGAGCTGCGATTTTTCCAGATCGGTACCGAGAGACTTTATGTCGTGGCCGTCCGGAAGGGCGAGCGCTAGGCGGCTCTCCTTCGCCGCTGTCTTCACTGCCGCCGACATGTCATCACTGGATCGCTGGAGAGCACCGGGCGAGTGCATCGGCCCCGTGATGGCGAAGGGTGGGACGCCGCCATTCTGGAAGAACTTGGAGCCGTACTTCGTAGCTGCTTGCGCGAGGCCGACCACGTCCTTGTTCGTCATGATCGGCGAACGGTGATTGAGGCCGTCCGCCTTCAGCATGAACGGTATGTCGATCACCTCCGCTGCCTCATATCGGAGAAGGCGACGACCATCGCGATGCTCGTAGAACCGCCGCCCATCCTGACGCTTGACCGTCGTCTTGCCGGGATCGAGCGGCCACAGATTGATCGGCTTCCTCGCCGCGGTGCGCTCGACGAAGGTGTAGGAGCGCCCACCGGTGAAGACCTGGTCGAAGCAGTACTTGCGCCAATCGAACGATGAGACCTCATCATTCACCGCATCATGGAGGATGGCGGCGAGCCCGCCTTTAACTCGTTCACGCCCCTCGTTGGTCCTCCGGTATAGATGGAGCGGCAGGGCGGCGAGCGTGCCGGAGAGGAAGTTCACGGCGGCCCAGATCGCCGGCACGCCCAAGGCGCTCTCGATGCTGACGCGCTCACCTGAAGCTGCCTTGCCCCAATCCCAGCCCAACAGTTCGACCACATTGGCGGCGGAAATCGGAACTTTCGGGTCCTCGATCGACGCCCGCTTGTCGAGGGCTGCGCCTACAGCGGCTTCAAGCCGCCGCTGGCTCGGTCCGAAGATGCCCATCATACCACCTGATATTTGAAGTTAGGATCGTCCCAAGGGGACGTGGGTTTGACATAGGCCGCCGGATTGCGGCTCATGAGCTTCGCCGCGTTGAGCATTGCAATGAACGGGTCGATCTTCGCCGAGCCCGACACCTGCTTGGTGATCGCACGAGCCGAGCCTTTCAGGATTTCCTTGGCATTACCAACCGCCCAGGCCATCACCGACTGACCGGCGTGCTTCAGGGAGCCGTCAGCAAGCTTGCGCGCCACGCCAACGATTACATCATTCAGGAAACCACCCTGGCCGATACCGGTGATCGTCCCGCCATTGGCGTCTGTATCGAACCTAGCCTCGATGAGCGCATCCACCAGGGCGGGTAGACCGAGCTTGTCGACACCGATGCCTTCCTTCTCGGGGAGGAGACCCGCATCGCGCACCTGGCAGCAGATCGCGACAACCTCCTCAAGGTCCTGCGTCGGCTTCTCGCAGAACACCAGCTCCGGTGGCTCTGCCTTAGCGAAGTCGCGAAGCTGCTCGGCGATTTCCTTTCGGCGTTTAAGAACGATCGGGTGAGCCCAGACCTTCGACCAGACAAGCCAGTGACGCGTTTCCTTCTCACGGCCGATCACCGACAGGCCGAGCAGATCGTCAAGCCCGCCACCGTCGATGCCGATCGTCGCGACCTCGCAGCGTTCCAACAGGCTTTCGAGAGTCAGCCCAGGCTCTGTGGCATCCAGCCAGTAGTCCGTTCCCGACCAGCGGTCACGTCGGTTGCGCAGGCCAATCTCTACATTCAGGTGCTTGGCGAGGAAGGTCTGAAGGTCCTCGCCTTCCTCACCGTCGCCTCGCTGCAACTGTTGCAGCTTGTTCTCCAGCCACGATTGCCGCACCGACCGCCCGAGGTTCGGATTGGTCATGTAAAAGGTCTTCGGGTCCAGATGCTTCTCAGCCTCGATCATCTCGGGCGGGTGCTCGTAGATCACCGGCAAGAATCGCGGATCATCGATCACTCCGTCGCGGACGTCGCGCGCATAGGCCAGCTTTTCCTTGAATACGCCCGCCGGCTGCTCGTCGCTCTGCGTCGACAGGTAGATGACAAATCCCTCGGGCCTCGACACCAACCCGCCAGTTGCCTCCTGCAGCATCGCGCCGGCGCCATCACGCTTGCCGAACATCCACACCTCGTCGACGAGGATGAACGCCGCCTTCTTGCCGCCGACCGTCTCCGAATCCGCCGCAACGATCTTCAGCACCGCATTTGTGCGGCGGTGCCTGATCGTTCTCACATTCTCCTGCACGTGTAGCAGATCGACCAGCTCCGGGTCGGCGTAGACCATGTCGCGGGCCGGTTCGAAGGAGTTCTTTGCGACCTCGATTGTCGGCGCCAGGATGTTCAGTTCTGCCGACAGACGCCAGTTGATGATCAACGCGGTGAGCATGATTCCGGCCGCGATCGTCGACTTGGTATTCTTCTTGCTGATCAGCAGGAAGAACTCCTCGATCAGCCTCTCACCAGTTTCATGGTCATAGGCACCGAAGATCGCGCGAACGAAGTCGAACACCCATTCGTCGCTGCACTCGCCAAAGGTCGGGCTGCCGGCGATGTCGACGACGCGCAACGACTTGAAGACAGCCAGCGCATCTTCCGCTTCATTGGGAAACAGCGGATCGGGGATAAGAGATCTCCGTTCGACGATGCGCTCCCGCCAGTCCAGGCAGGCCGTGCTCCACTCCTTCATTTGCCGTTGTTGACGATCAGCTTGGGCGGCTGTCGGGTCGCGAACTTACCCCCCACGTTCTCGGCCGCGATCCTGCGCTCTTCCTTCTTCCCGAGCTTGGGTTCCTTCTTGCCACGGCTGTTAACCGCCTCGGATGCCGCAGCGACCCTGCCCATTTCCTCGAGCTTCTTGATGGCCGCGACATTGCCGCCACGTGCTGCGTCGAACATCAGGCCGATAACCTCCTTCCGCCGCTGGGCATGACCATCGGCGAGTTCGTCAGCGAAATGCTTGCGCAAGGTGTCCGGATCGATGTTCAGCGCCCGGGCGATCGTGTTGTCGCTCTCGCCGCAGAATTTCATCTGCTCGACCGTCTTCCGATCCTCGATCGAAGGACGATAAACAGGACGTCCCCGCGTTCGCGTGGTCTTCGATTTTTCGGTCATTCAGGAATTCCGGCTGAAATTTCGATCCGGCGGAAAAAATTATGCGAATGTGGGGGGCGCGGGTCTAGGCGGCGAGGGCTTCCGAACCTTCACCTACCCCCCTTGCGGGACAAGGCATCACAATCCACGATTGGGCCAGGTGAAGGAGTTGCTGATATGAGATTGCCATATGTCGATCAGTACAGAGCGCCATTCGTTGAGCCGATTGGCCATCTGGCAATGCAGGCGGCATATGCCGACAATAACCTTTTCGCCTTGATCGCAGAATGCTCAAAGGCAGATCTCGCGTTTACTGTGACAATCGATACTGCGGCGCACGAGCTTAGAGTATGGAACGAGGATGCTAAGTCTTTTGCATCTCAGCGCATTGCTCTGATTGTCGACCCCGGGTTGCGGAATGAAGCGCTGGACGCGCTATCCCGATACGGCTCCCTAAAGACAAAGCGTCATCGGGCCATACACGACGCGGTGGACGTGGCGATTTTCGGAAACGATGAGGTGGGCTACGCCCCAAAACCCATCCAGATCGAGTATCGAAAGGTCAGCAAGACGACAACGGAATCATGGGAGAACAAAATTACCCCGGAGATGATCGCATCACTGGCATGCGAGATGCACGAATTGCAGAAGGATATTGACCACATCACTTACGTACTCGGTCGCGTGGAAGAGTAAGTTCGCCACCAAGCTCTTAGTACCACACGCCCTTGATCTCGCCTTGCTCCTCCGCCTGCTTCACACTGTCGTGGTAGGCCTTGCTCACCGCCATCAAGTTCGCCTCATCCCAGAACAATTCGGGGTCGCCGCGGTGCGGCTTCACGTGGTCGACCACCGGACTGTTCGGCGCCGGGTGCTTCCCAGTGAGTAGCACGCCGGTCTTCTGGCAGGTGTAGAGGTCGCGCTGCAGGATGCGACGACGGAGCCTCTGCCATTCTGCCGTCTTGTACCAGGCGCGCCATGGGCTGCTGTTGATGCGCTGCCTGTCACGTTCAAGCTCGTTCTTAGGGCTGGCGCCAATGCGGTGAGTTAGGCTGCCAAGGCGAGGCTCCACCGTAGCGAGCCGTCTCATGGCCGGACTGCATCCCATAAGCGGCGCCATGATCCCTTGGGCTTGGAGCGGATCATAACATGCGCGTCGCGCCATCGCTTGTGATGGTCATGATCTGGAATCAAGTATTCGTAGCCAGGCTGTATTTTCCCAGGCTCATTCAACAGGGGCAGCGACCTTCGCTCTCGTCGGGACGCGTGCTCTCTGATGCTCTCGCCATATTCGAGGAGATCGCGACCGAGTATGCCAGCGAAAAATAGCAGATCATCGATGATGTCGACAAAGCCGTGGCATAAGTCACGAAATCTCGTGTCCTGACCCGTAGGAGTCTCGATCGCTAGATATTTCAATACGGCTTGCTCGAGCGGCTGCTGTTCAAGGTCTCGTCGCACGGCTCTGAAATCTGCCGTTAGGGCTGTCATTGCCTGCTCGGCTTGTACTAATTCCGCCAGCGCACCAAGAGGACGTCCATTGAGTGCCAACTTTCCATAGATCAGGTCGGCTAAGGCATTGATTGGAAAGAAGACCGTTGGGGGTGTCTGAAAATGGAGGGCGACCTCAACGACTTCCGTCCGCTCTCCAGCGTCGACTACTCGTTGACGTTGCTCATCCCATCGTTCTTTTGCCGGAAGATGATACTGCTTCTTCACGGCTGCGGCCTGATTGATGACGACGGTAGTTAAACTATGGGCCGCATTGACTGCCATGAGCGCCTCGCGCCGGCGCCGATGCTTGTTTTCACGGCTGACGATACGCTGCGCGCCGACAGATCCAAAGTATGCGCCGAGCGCGCCAACTATGGCGGTCGAGCTCAGCAGAGCCCATGCGGCTTGCTGAGACTGAATCAGCCGACCAAAAGACGACCAGGCGTCAATCGCCGAGGTTAAAAGAGCTTCTAAGCCTTCCATCATCTGCTTGCCTCCGCCTCTGGAGAGGGAAGTATAGGCGCTGGCTAATTTCTGTGGAGTGCTAGGCTGCACTTTGAACAGGATTGATCGTCAGCTTCATGGCCCGTGCCAATCAGGGGGTGACCGTTGGCTTCTTGCCCTTTGCAGACGCATGGGCGAAGCTCTCGTTTTGGGAGGATGGGCATGGGCACCAAGGAATTTGCAGGCCAGATGAAGGCCGAGATCGAGAGCCTAAAATCGCAGGGAGTGGCGGCAGTCCTTGTCGAAAACCTAATCAACTACCTATCTTTGGTCGAGCAATCGCCTGAGCCAAACCCCTCTCCCGCAGAACTCGAACGCTATAAAGCTGAGCTAGCTCAACATGCTGAGAATGTGAAGCTTATTCACGCTTCGCAGATGGAGATGTTCAGGTCCGTTATCATGTTGGGCCAGAACGCCATCCGCAGCATGACTATGATCAACGGTGGCGCCTCTGTCGCACTACTGGCATTCTTAGGACACTTGGCCAGTATTCGCTCCGAAGCTATCCCGACCTATGCCAACTGCCTGGCACCCTTTGTTGTTGGGACCTTGCTTGCCGGCCTGGTTTCAGGTGGGACCTACCTTTCACAATGGCTCTATGCCGGTGAATCTAAGTGTAAAGAGACGGCAGGATTTATCGCCAATCTAGTTGTCATCCTTCTGGGCATCGCGTCATTTGCTGCTTTCGGTGTGGGGGCGTTGTGGACATACGACGCGTTTGTCTCGACACCACCGTTCGCAGGTACAGCGGTCGTTCTGCCGAATTAGATCAGATCGGCAGATGATTTGGCCTCGTTCGTCCGCCGTCCTGATCACTTAATCCGCTCGTGCCGTTCCCTGCACTCATGCAGGCGGATGACGCCGATGAAGCATTTATGGCCGAAGCTGATGCCGTACAGGGCGGCGATCCTATGCTCCTTCCACGTGCGGAACAGCATCCGCTCGTAGCCAGCCCCGCGGCTGAATGAACCTACCGCGAAGCGCATCTGGCCGTTGTTAATTGTGCCCAAGTGAAAATTCATACCGCCGTCCTGATTGGGGGGGCCGGAACGCCCGGGAACATCCCCCCTGATTTTCCGTGTACGAAAAACATTGACCACTTTTGATTTTCCGTGTACGAAAAATACATGAACATCATTTGGGACGAACCGAAGCGCCAGACCAACCTTGCCAAGCATGGCATGGACTTCGCCGCTTTGACCGTCGAGTTTTTTGAAGCTTCCACCGTCTACCCGGCTAAGGAAGGCCGGTTTCTCGCGATTGGCGAACTCAATGGACAGATCGTCGTCGCAGTCGTGTTTAAGCCCCTCGGATCGGAAGCGATCTCTGTCGTCTCGATGCGCCCCGCGAGCAAGAAGGAAAGGAACCTGTGATGACCATCAAGTTTTCTTCCAAGCGCCCTCTGACCGATAAGGAAGAGGCTGAAATTCAGAAGATGATCGTCAGTGATCCGGACAACCCGGAAATCACCGACGAGCAGGCCAAGCAGGGCAAACCATTCAAGGAAGCCCTTCCTGAGTTGTTCGAGAGCATCCAACGGTCGCGCGGTCGTCCACGCGTCGATAACCCAAAGGAGGCCGTGACCTTGCGGCTCGACCCGGAAACCCTGGCCGCGTTCAAGGCGACCGGAAAGGACTGGCGGGCGAAGATGGTTCAGGCTCTCGATGAAGCGGCCCACAACGATAATTGGCTCAACACCGACCACAAGAAGGCATAGAAGCCGGGATTGCGATTAAGCCGCCTCTCGCCGCTCCCCATGTCGTGATTTTTGCGTGGAGCCGGGTTGATCATCGTCGCCACCAAAGCGGCTCGGCATAGCGTCCGGTGCCATCCACGCGCGCTTCGCCAGATTAGCGAATTCGCACGGGTGTTCTGCCTCGATCTGTATCATCTGTAAATCCAGCGGAAGGCGCAACAAAACGCTCTCCTTGGCGAGATGATCGCTAATCCGTTGACATGACTTCTCATTCCAGCGGTAGGTTTTTAGTCTCAACCAGCGCTTTTCTTTCGGCACTCGGGCATTTCTCGCCTTCAAGACCTTCGTCCAGACCCGGTTTCTGGCCCGACACGTGGCATAGGTGATGAGGCAGGCGCGGTGATCCTCGTCCTGAATAAAGTCGATCGGCCAGCGCAGCGCCTCAAGCGCCATGGATATGGTCTCGGCGGGTACAGCGCGGCCGGCTGCCCGCAGAATGTCCTGCCTGCGAGTTTCCTTGATGACAGCCATCGACTCGCCGTTGTTGAACGTGAGGTCGACGCGCTCGAACTCGAACGCCTCTTGCGAACTTTCAAACGTGATCGCGGCCGGCATGCCGCTTCCGGTTCCTGGAGGACCATCCTTGCGCGTGATCCGCTCGATCACTGCATAGGCCTCGATCAACCTCACCATCACGATGTCAGGCGTCCAGTTCATGCGGCTTCTTCTCCTAGGATGGTGTGAGCGATCATCACGGCCAACGCGGCACTGGTTTTCGTCATGGCTGCGCTATCGGCGCGGGCGAGCCGCTGAGCGCGATTGCGGAGCTGCCCAAGGTCGAGACGGGCGAACGCCTGAACCACGACTTGCCGGCCGCCGAGGGCAGTTCCGTGGACCTTAATGAACTGACTGACGGCAATAATTGCATCGCCATAGAAGCAGGCTGGATCAGATGCCTTGATGCACATGAGAACGAGGCCGGTGTGATCCGGCCCCGCTCTGCGCAACATCCGCGCGATGATCCTGCCGCCGTAGATGACATTCGGCGGTCTCGGCTCTCTCGCGTGCCGTGTGCGCATTACCCTGATACCGATTCCCTCGCAGAAACGGTGTGTGTTGATGCCGCGATTGATCAATGCTGCTCCTCGGTATCTCAGTTGTCGTCCGGAACGTTCAACGCTGCTTCACGCTTCTTCCGCTCGATGAACTGGCGCCGTGTTTCCCCTGGGCGCTGATCCGCCGATCGGCGCCGCGTGATGGCGACAACGGGGAAGCGTGCCGCCACACTTCCGAATAGCTTTGCCGACATCCGGCGTTCCAACTCTTCATCGCTGATTTCTGTCATGCTGCCCTCGCTCGGATCAGATTGGCCTCACGGATTGCCTCGACCGCCTGACTCGGGGACAACCCGAACTCCCTGCGGAGATACGGCATCAGCGGATGCGGCTTCCGATCATCAGGGGTGGTGGCGAGCCAGCGGGCGGCCTTCTGGATGGCATCGGTCATGGCATCGCCTCCCGCGCTTTCTGAAGTGCTGAGATCAGGGCATCGAGGTTGGCCTTGCCGAAGATGGCAATCCGCTGCTCCTGGCAGTCCCATGACTGAGACTGAGATAGCGCAACGCTGTCCTCGTCCGCTTCGACCGTGACAGCATCCTGTTGCAAGACTGCTTCGATCTTCACGCTGCGCCTCCGGTTCCTTGTCCACAGTAAGTGAGCCGCCGCAGTTCACCCTGCACGGCGTCAAAAAACTCGCGGAGCTGATCGTCAATTTCGTCGTCGGAAAGTCCTATCCGCTCCAGATGCTTCCGGTTCGCGGACATAACCTGCTTCCAGTAGAGGTCGGCATCATCGCCCTGCTTGCCGAGAAGCTTCTGAGCAGTATGGCGCACCTTCCCTATGCGTTTCGTGAGGGGGAACAGGATCACTTTGACGGGAGGCTGCCATCGGAAGAGAGGCATGTCGTCACGCTGCATCGGTCCTACCCCCTATGGTATATCTATATGTGTCGCATGGGTGCGCCTGTGGATTGCATGAATCGGGCTTCACAGGCGCATGGGTGCGACTGTGAAGGGGGTTCTCGGGCACTTTCGAAGGTTTCGTGTCGCATGGGTGCGCCTGTGTGTCGCGTGGATGCGCCTGTGTTTTGTTTTTCGATTCCCATCGCATGAAGTCTTTGGTGGGCAACTCACCGGTCACGTCGCATGGGTATTCCGTGAGCCGCCATTCGGTGACGGCCCGGTTTTTTACGTTGAAGGCGCTTGGCTTCGTCTTCGTGATGAAGCCTATTTCTGTCAGCCGAATCAAAGCACGCTTGGCCGTGTCCTTCCCCATGCCGATCTCGTCTGCCAATTCGCGGCAGCCGAGGCCGATACGGCCATTGTTGAGGCCGTCATAGCGCCACTTCACCTCGATGTAGGAACATCGCTCGATCGGCGTCAGCGCCTTCCATGCGGCGCTGCGCTTCACATAGGCCTCGATCATTATGAACTTGGATTTGCCTTTCCTTCTCTGCTTTGAGCTCACTGCATCGCCCTCCACGTAATGGCGACCCACAACGCGCAGATCGCCAGGCCGACGATGGAGCCCAGCAGGATCTGCTCGGCGGGGTGCATCGGCGCCCGAGACGCGCCCGCTGGCTGCTTGAGCCAGAGGGCAACACGGTAGAGCGCGTTGGACACTCGGAGGATCTGGACTGCCGTCCAAAGGCGAAGGAGGCGCATCAGGCGTCTCCCGGCCAGATGGCTGCGTGGGCGTCCTTGCGCACCTTGTCGGCACGCTCCCGGGCGATCCACAGGAGGGCATCGCAACGCTCACGATCCACCGCGCCGAACGCATGATCGCAGATAGTGTCCAGCAGGTGGTAAAGGTGCCGGATATCACTCTCGAGTTCGGCGAGAAGCTTTTCGTCGGGAGCGCTCATGACCGCGCCTCCCCGAACATGCCGTCCTCATCACTGAGGTCGCCATTCCGTCCGATCATCAGCATTTTGGTCCGCTTGCTAGGGCTAGGGTACAAGAACCCAACCACCATCACGCAGGCTTCGCTAGCGCCGTCCTCAAGGGCAAGGCGCTCAAGCTCACGCATGTGCCAGATGGCCTTCTCGTAAGGCGTGAGTTCAGGTTCGGCGACGGCTGGAGTGGTGACCGCAGCACCGACTGCGCCGGCAGCGGCCGTGTTGCGAAGGAACAGGCGGCGGGTGATGCTCATGCCGAGACCTCCCCGTTGATCGCGTCAACGAACTTCTTGCGGAAGGCATTGGCTCGGACTACGCAGTCGTTAACCGCAAAGTTGACCATATCCCAATGCTGGGGGCCGATCTTGATAGTGACGCAACTGTCGTCGGGGCCGCAGGGGCGGAGTTCGCTGCTCACAAGATCGGCGGCGATCCGGACCATGTTCACGAGGTCATAAACGTCGCCCTCGATGTCGTACATGCCCGAAACGATGTTCTCGTGCCTCGCTTGCCGATGGGCGGCGTCGGTGCTATTTGTAGCCACGTTCACGAATTCCTTCGCTAGGATGTTTGAACCACGGTCCGGGGAAGTTGCAGCTTCCGCCGGGCCTTTCTTTTGCAGGACTGCCGCCATTACGCGGCCCGCCCGATGTTCGCACGCAGGCCGAGCTTTTCAGCCAACGGCACGACCGGGACCATGATCTTGCCTCCAATCTTGATGGTTGGAATGTCGCCACGCTTGGCGGCATCGTAGGCTGCATTTCGAGCAAGGCCGAAAAAGAGCTTGCCAGCTTCAGGGACCGAGATCGTCGGCCGGGATAGTGCTTCGTCAACTGTCACCGCTTTAAGCCTTCCTTCACGTTTCGTGCGTAATGTGCACACCATACATGAGAGCATCTTGCGCGCAAGCGTTTTGTGTGCACCTTTCCCATATTGTTTATGAGGGTGTAGAAATGGCTCGTCCCAAGCTCGGCGACAGTGAAACCGAGCGACTTCATATGAAGATTACGAAAGCTGAACTCCAGGCGATCGAGGACTGGCAGTTCGCGCATCGGATCTCATCCAAATCCGAGGCCATCCGTCGGCTGTGCAAGATCGCGTTGTTCTTGGAGGCCGAATTCGAACAGATCATTGAGGTGACCACGGATGGTGTCACGATCACTGCTGACCTCTTCAGGCAGGGGGTGGATGACAAGCGCTTGTATAGCCAACCCGAACTCGATGACGCTCTGTTCACCCGGGACGAAGTGCTTGACATCATTGATGAAGCTTCGGACCGAGCTTATGACGCATTTGCAGGTGTGCAGGGTCTTCACGAACTCGTAACGGCAATTTACGAAGCCGTCAGACCGTACACTGAGGCTCAGACCATCTCGAAGGGTGACGAGCAGGCGCAACGCCGAATTGAACAGGCGAATGAAGCGGTTGAGGCTGCTGATCGTCGACGCGCGCAGTCGGACGAAAATCGGTACCTCGGGATCTGGGTTACAAGCCTGTCCGACGAAGAAGAAGCCGCGTACGAATCCCTGTCGGAGGAAGAGCAGGACGCCTATGTCGCGAAGAGGGTAGAGGAACTCAAGGCTGAAGAGGCCGCCAATCCTGAGATCTTCGCCGAAAAATACGGCGTTCGAAGGCGGTTTTGGGAAATTCCTGGTTGGGAACAACGCGTAAAGCAGCGCACAAAAGCCAACGTGGGCCGCACAGGAGAGCAAAAATGAAAGGCCACATCCGCGAGCGCAGCCCCGGCAGGTGGGCAATAGTCCTAGACCTGAGAGACCCTGAGACTGGCAAGCGCCGTAGGAAGTGGCACAGCTTCGCTGGTACTAAGCGACAGGCGCAAGTCGAGTGTGCGCGGCTCATTGCGGAGTTGAAGGGCGGCGTCTACATCGAGCCCGATCGCACGACGGTTACCGCGTTCCTCGATCGCTGGCTAGAGCACGTGAAGGCAAGCGTCTCGCGGAAGACGCACGAGCGCTACTCCGAACTCTGCAAGAAGGGGCTCGCACCGCTCCTAGGTGACGTGACGCTCTCCAAGCTGAAAACGGAGCGGATCGACGCCGCACTGTCCAAGGCGCTGCTGACGGGTCGCCACGACGGCAAGGGAGGACTGTCGGCGACAACCGTCCGCCACATGCGCCGAGTGTTGGTGATGGCGCTCAATCAGGCCCTGACGTGGGATCTGCTGGCAAAGAACCCGGCGTTGGCATCGAAGGCACCGAAGGTCGAGCGCAAACCTATGTTGGCCTATGATGCGGCACAGACGGCAACGCTGTTACGGGCTGTCGAAGAAACTCGGCTTCACGTTCCGGTTCTGTTGGCGGTCATGTGCGGCCTGAGACGCGGAGAAATTGCAGCCCTGCGCTGGAAGCATGCCGAGTTGGGCGACAACATGCGCTGTCTCCACATTGCACAAAGCGCGGAACAAACGGCCGAGGGCGTGCACTACAAGACCCCGAAGTCGGGAAAAGGACGTGTGGTCGATCTCCCACCGTCTGTCGTCTCAGCGCTTAAGGTTCACCGGGCAAAGCAGGCTGAGCAGTTGCTTGCCCTGGGGATCAGGCTGGATGATGAGACGTTCCTCGTAGCTGATGAGGCGGGCGCACCGCTCAAGCCTCGCATGCTCACAGACGGGTGGCTGCGGCTGCTGGAGAAGATCGATCTGCCAAGGATCAGGTTTCACGACCTGCGCCACACACACGCAACCCAGCTTCTGGCGGCCGGCGTGCATCCGAAAATCGCGAGCGAGCGCTTGGGCCACTCGACCATCGGGATTACCCTCGATCTCTACTCTCACGTCATGCCCGGAATGCAGGCTGATGCCGCGGCGCAAATTGACGCGATGATCGCGG
This sequence comes from Aquamicrobium sp. LC103, assembly GCF_001014615.2. Classification (GTDB taxonomy): domain Bacteria; phylum Pseudomonadota; class Alphaproteobacteria; order Rhizobiales; family Rhizobiaceae; genus LBCQ02. The sequence continues at coordinate 357,140 of NZ_LBCQ02000005.1, read as the reverse complement.
GCGCAGTAGCAAAGGGCGAAAGAAAAGGGTAGCAGAATGGTAGCAATTGCTCCGATCTGCGACTGATTGGATGGCAAAAAAGCCAACGAAATCAACTCTTGGAGGAGAGGCAGCTCTGGTGAGTTGTCCGGACTTCAAATCCGGGTGGGGCCGTGAGACGGTCCCAGGTGGGTTCGACTCCCACTCTCCTCCGCCATTTCCACGGAACCGCCCATGACCGAGGACCATCCATTCATCGCTGGGCTCGCCGACGATGCGAAACAGCGCGAGCAGGAGGAAGCCGAGTTCCGCCGCACCATGAACGCGCGTGGCCGCACTCGCCGAGGCGCGCGCCTTCGCCAATCGAAGGATGAACCTCATGCGCTCGCTCTTTGCCGTCGTGAGCCAGGCAGAGCAGGAGGAGATTGCGGTCGCGGCAGCCATCGCCGGGCTCAGGAACCGGCTCGGCTGGCGCGAGGACAGTCCGGCCCGCGACGAGGTCCTCGCCGAATACGCCAAGCTCGCTGCGGCCGCCTTCGCGGCGACACGCGTTTGCCAAGGCGACGAGGCTGCGGCGCCGGACAACCGGGGCGATGAAGTTCAACGCGACATGGCCGAAGCGCTCTCGGTTTTCGAAACCTGGTACCAGACCGCGCGCGGCAAGCCGTTCTGGATACTGTTCGAGCACTACATGCCGGAGACGCAGCTTGTCGATTTCTGAAGACCGCCCGAGCCGCTTCGACGTCTGGCTGCCGGTTGAATATCGGCGACGCGGCGACTTCACCGTGCTCGTCGTGCTGGTCTCGATCGGCGGAACGTCGATCGAGCTCCTGCGCTCGACATTCATGAACGTCATCGGCGACGAGACACGCTGGAGCGAGCTGCGCGAGCTCTTCTCCGGTTCCGGCGCTGAATGGAACGGCGCGGCGTTCTTTCCCGTCAGCAGCTATTTCGACGGGCCGGTCTCCAACGATATCGCGCGCGCCGAGTTGCGCGACCTGGAGGGGCGGCTGCGCGAGGACCGCCGCGTCCTCAACGAAGGCCATTTCTTCGACCCCGAAGGAAGGCGCCTTAAGGTCGAGGAGATCATCCACTAGCGCCGATCGACACTCATGATCTGGGCCTGGTGCGGAGCAGCATAACCCTTACGAGAGACTAGCCGATATTCCTCCCGCCGGCGTGGTCCGCATGGCATTGGGAATGGTCGGACAGAACGGAGATAATTCGGCAATCGACGAGCCGACCGTGGCGACATTCGCTGATCATACGGTTCAACTCGTTTGCAAGAATCTCCAGCTGTCTGATGCGTCTTTGCACATCGGCCAGATGCGCTCGCGCAATGCTGTCGGCTTCGTGACAGGATTGCTGAGGCGTCTCCGTCATATGCAAGAGATCCCGGATCGCCTCAATCTCGAAACCCATGTCCCGCGCGTGACGGACAAAATTGAGCCGATCCACGGCCGCCTGTTCGTAGCGGCGACGATTGCCCTGATCCCGCCTGCCCTCGGACAACAAACCAATCTGCTCATAGTAGCGGATGGTCGGGATTTTGACCCCGGTCCGTTTCGAAAGCTCGCCAATGCTCAGATTCACTGCGGATCTCCATCACTTCGCCCAATCGATCGATCTGCGATGCAGCGGACCGATTGCGCCGCCGATACCGTTGAACAATTCACGTCATGCCGGTCGGGTTCACATTCCCGCCCCTGCCATGGAAGAACGCAAGCAGGCGCATGGCGTTGAGCGTCACCAGAACGGTTGCGCCCGTATCGGCAAATATCGCCAGCCACAACCCGGTGTAGCCCGTCACCGTCGTGACTAGGAACACGGCTTTCAAACCGAGCGCAATGACGACATTCTGACGGATGTTGCTCATGGTCGAGCGCGCCAGGCCAAGCATGCGCGGAACATCATCGATCCTGTCGCGCATGAGAGCGGCGTCGGCCGCTTCCATGGCCACGTCGGTCCCCGAACCGATGGCTATTCCCACATTGGCCGTGGCGAGAGCGGGAGCATCGTTGACACCATCGCCCACCATGACGACGTTCTCGCCGACCGCGATTTCGGCGAGGCGGCGCGACTTGTCTTCTGGAAGCATGCCCGCCTCGACATCGATCCCGAGCTGTCGACCGATTGCCGCGCCGGTTCGAGGATTGTCACCGGTCATCATCAGCGCACCGACCGATTGCCGCCTCAGTGTCTCGATGGCTGAGCGGGCTTCGGCACGCGGTTCGTCGCGCATCGCTATGAGGCTCAGGGCTCGTCCCTCGACGACGACCACGATCACAGTCTTTCCCTGCTCTTCCAGAGCGTCGATTTGCGCCTGCGCCGATGCGCCAAACTGCGCGCGGTCGGCGGCATGGCGTGGAGCGCCGATGAAAACGGCGCGACCGTCCACCGACCCTTCCATGCCCTTGCCCGGCACTACCTTCACCTTCCGGGCCGAGAGCGTCGGCTTGCCGACACCCGTTTCCATTGCATGGGCAACGATTGCCGCCGCCAGGGGATGCGAGCTTTCACGCTCGACCGCCGCGGCGATGGCCAGCGTGGAGGCGCCGCTGCCTTCAAGGGTGATCATATCGGTCACGCGAGGTTTGCCCACGGTCAGCGTGCCGGTCTTGTCGAACACGACGCGCTTGGCACCGGCCAGCGTTTCGAGCACAACTCCGCCCTTGATCAGCATGCCCGCACGGGCACCGGCCGCAAGGCTCGCCGCAACCGCGGCGGGAACGGAGATGACGAGCGCGCATGGGCAGCCGATCAGCAGCAAGGCGAGTGCCCGATAGATCCACGTTTCCCAATCACCCAGGCCCATCATCGGAGGGACGATGGCGACCAAAGCCGCGATCACGACCACTATCGGCATGTAGACTCGTGAAAATCGGTCGATGAATCGTTCGGTGGGCGCCTTGGAATCCTGTGCTTCCTCGACCAGGGCAATAATGCGTGAGATCGTGTTGTCTTCCGGAGAACGATCCACGCGGACGCGCAACGTCGCCTCATGGTTCACCGTCCCCGCCCGGACACGCTCACCCGGTTCCTTGGTGACCGGAACACTTTCGCCCGTGATTGGCGACTCGTCGACCGAGGAGATGCCGGTCAGAATCTCTCCGTCCGCGGCAATTCGATCGCCGGGCCTGCACACCACCACCTGGCCGACGCGCAACGCGTCGGCCGCGACCCTGGTGGTCCGCCCGTTCGGCTCTTCCACGAGGGCGTCGCGCGGCAGCAATTCGCCCAGGGCGCGGATGCCGGATCGGGCGTGATCGGCGGCCAATCCCTCGAGCATCTCACCCAGGATAAAGAGCAATACGACTATTGCCGCTTCGGCCGTTTCTCCGATGATGATCGCCCCAATGACGGCGATCGTCATCAGCATCTGGATGGTGAAAGGCGCCCCGAGGCGCGCGGCGGCAAGCGCCCGGCGAACGATCGGCAAGGCCGCCAGTACAGTCGCGACACCGAGAGTCCATTGTCGTAGCTCGGGCAGGAAATAGGACGTTGCGAAGGCCCCGGCGACAAATGCCCCGCCGTAAAACAGATGTCGCGCCTTGGGCGCCTGCCACCACGGCGACTTTTCCGGTTTCCTCGACTGCCCTGTCGCGCCCGTCGCGCCGGGCGCATTGCCTGCCTCGCCAGCGGTGAAACCGAGCCGGCGAACGGTCGTCAGAACATCCTCCAGCGTCGCGCCACCGGGAGTTAGCGTCAGGCTGAGCCGCTCGCGCGCAACCGATACGTGAATATCGGAAACGCCAGGCATCTTTTCGAGGGCGGCCGTGATGGTGCCGGCGCAACTGGCGCAATCCATCCCGCCGACGGATACCGTTGTCTGTCCCGCCTTTGGCACGTGGTCGGAAATTTCGCCATGGCGCTGTCCGTGCCCCTCTTCATGGTCATGACCGCAATCAGCATGAACGTGTCGATCGCCGTCGCCATGCCCATCCGGATGATTTTGATCGAAGCTTTGGAGATCGGCCGTGAAGCCGAGGCTTTCGATCGCCTTGACGATTTTACCCCTATCCGTGCGATTTTCATCGAGCACAAGCTTCAATCGTTCGCGCGGAACCGAGACGTGGAGATCCGACACGCCGGGCATTCTTTCCAACGCCGCGCGGACGATCCCGGCGCAACTGGCGCAATCCATGCCGCCGATCTTGTACTCTAGATTCCGGGCCGCCACCGAGTGAACATTCATGAATGATCTCCGAATTATCAGCTTTCGGAGTCACGCTACCTGCTCTAGCGACTAGAGGAGCAAGCACTTTTTCGGGACGAGATTTGGTTCGCCGCAGGCTGCCGTCGTCGATGAGCGTTCGACCACGGTGAACCCAGGACCAGAGCGCGACACGCTCTTTCACTCCATCAGGACAGGGCTTCCTGGATCTCCTGCATGATGATGTGCTTCCAGCCATCGATCAGACGATCGTTCGTCTGGGAATTGAGGGCGGCGATGCTGAGCGCGAGCGATGGCGTTCCACCGGGCTCGGGGATCGCCATACCGATCCCGATCACATCCTGGACGACATTGCTCCTGCTCACGACGAAGCCGGTACGGCGCGCGTCGTCTACGAGTTCACGCATGACCTCTTCGTTGAGCCCGGGATAATCGCGCAGGAGCGGCGCGACGGTTTCCATGATTCGGGAAGAGGTCTCCGGATCGAGCGCGGCAAGCAGCGCCGTGGAGCCCGCGCCCACACCGAGGAAACGACGCTGCCCCACATCGACCGGGATGACGCGGATAACGGAGTTGCCTTCCGTCTTGAGGACGCACGTCGCCTCGATTCCGTTTCGACTCATCAGATACGAGGTAACTCCCGTACGCCGCGCCACGCGGTCCACAACCGGACGCCAGCGCGCGATCTCCAGGGCATCCGGCGTCACCGCCAGCCCCAGCTCGTAGGTGAGCCGCCCAACCACATAGCGCCGCCGATCCGTTTCGTGCCGGACCAGTCCCTCGTCGACAAGGCATTTCAGGATGCGGTGCGTCGTCGAGCGGGACAGTTGCAGGGCATCGCAAAGCGTCGAAAGCCCCACACCCTGCGAATTGCTCTGCCCGATCCGGCGCAGCATGGCGGCTGCACGACGGATGGTCTGCGTGCCATCGACATTTCCCTCGGCCGGGACGGGATCGGATGATGCCATTTCTCTCATTCGCTTCTCCGGGCGCAAGCCGGGCGGTTCAAGACCGGATGAAACTGGTCTAGACCGCGAGATATCGGTCTACAAGGTCGGTGGATTTCCCGAACTCCGTCCAGTCGCCGGAAAAGACGGTCGTTCCCGAATCCAGAAGCAGCATGCGTGAGGTGCATCGGCGGGCGAAGCGGAGATTCTGCTCCGCAAGAACGAGTGCGATGCCATAGGTGTCGCAGGCTTCGATGATCTTCTCCGCCAGATCCTCCACGATTACCGGCGCAAGTCCTTCGGTCGGCTCGTCGAGCAGCATCAGGCGTGGTCCCGCGGCGATGGAGCGTGCTATTGCCAGCACCTGCTGCTGGCCTCCGGAGAGTTGTCCTCCAAGCCGGCCGAGCAAATCCTTGAGCATGGGAAATCTCTCGACGACCTCCTCCATGGTCGGCAGCCCGTGCTTGCGCTCGGTCCCGTATTGGGCAAGGAGGATGTTCTCGGCCACGGTGATGTGGGTAAAGATGCGCCGATCCTCCGGTACCAGCGAGACGCCCAGCCTCACGCGGTCGCTGGCGCTCATGTTGCCGAGAGGCCTGCCGTCGAGCGACACGGCGCCGCGCACGATGGGTCCGGCATTCACGATGCTCTTTAGAAGCGTGCTCTTGCCGGCACCGTTGCGGCCGACCACCGCGATGCGCTCGCCGGCGGCGACCTTGAGCGGAATATCGTGCAGGATATGCGCCTGGCCGTAAAACGCGTCGATGCGGTGGAGCTCAAGCATGCTGGTGGTCCTGACCGAGATAGACCTTGCGGACGGTCGGGTTGTCGCGAACCGCTCCCGGCGCACCCATGGCGATGACCTCGCCGAAATTCAGCACCATGAGGCGGTCGGCAAGCTCGAAGATGATATCCATGTCGTGCTCGGTCATCAGTATGGTTATGCCCGTCTCCGCCTTCAACCGCGCCAGGAGATGTGTCATTTCCTTTCGGTCGGAAGGCGACATTCCGGCTGTCGGCTCATCCAGCATCAGCACTTCCGGCTTCGTCGCAAGCGCGACGCAGAATTCCAGCCGCTTGCGATCGCCATGGGAGAGATAGCCGGCTTCATCGTTCCAGCGGCGGCGCGGAAAGCCGAAGCGGTCGAGGATTTCATCGGCTTCCGCCTGCACATCGCGTGACGGCTTCCAACGCCACCATGGACCGGGATTGCCGCCCGAATAGCGGAGCCGCGATTCGATCGAAATCACGACATTGGTGCGCAGATCCAATTCGTTGAAGACGCGGGCGACCTGAAAGGTTCGCCCGAAACCCCTGCGCGCGCGCTGATGGGCCGGCAGCTTGGTGATGTCCTGGCCGTTGTGACGAATGGTTCCCGCGGTCGGCATCGCCTCCCCCGTCAGGACCTTGAAGAGGGTCGTCTTTCCGGCTCCATTGGGGCCGATGATCGCGAAGGTTTCCGATTTCTCCACGACAAGGTCGATGCCGTGCAGGACCTTCAACGCGCCATAGCTCATCTCGATGCCTTGAACGTCGAGGATCATGCGTGCCCTCCCGGGGTCCGTCCGCCACGCCGCCGCGCCAATTGCTTGAGCGCGCCGAGAATTCCCTGGGGAGCGACGAGCACGACGAGAATCAGGCTGGCCCCCACCAGGACTTCCGACAGCCCGGCGAAGGTGCGCGTCAGATAGTTGATGCCGCTGAGGCCGATCACGCCGACCACGGGGCCCCAAAAAAAGCCGGCACCGCCCAAAAGGGCAGCGAACAGCGGTTGCGCCGACTGCAGCCAGTTGACGTAGTCCGGAGTGATGATCTGGCTCCACGGAGCAAGCATGGCTCCCGCCACCGCGGCGAACGCGCCGGAAATGGTGAAGGCGATGACACGCACGCGCCAGACGTCGATGCCGACAAAGGCAGCCCGCTCCGCATCGATGCGCACGGCGCGCATGGCCCTGCCTACATGCCCTTTCGCCAGCAGCCACATGAGCCCGACAGCCAGCAGGCAGACCGCGAGCACGAAGTAATAGCTCGTCAGCGGCTGGTTCATGTCCACGGTGAACAGGCCAAAATCGATCGCCGGCCGTGGAATGGCGGCGATACCCTCGTCGTGGCCGAGCAGCGAGGAGTATCCGATCAGCACCACGATGAGCTGGGAAAGCGCAAGCGTCAGCACGGCGAACTGGACGCCGCTTGCGCGCCTCAGCACCACGAGCGCGACCAGAAGCGCTGCCAGCGCACCGAAAGCGGCGCAAACCAATATCAGGAGCACGAAGTGGATTTCATATCCGTCGCGCAGCGCAACCGCGGAAATATACGCGCCGATGCCGAAGAAGGCGGCATGGCCGAAGGAGATCAGGCCTGCGTAGGAGAACAGCAGGTTCCACGACAGCGCAAAGACGATCTGGATCATCGCGAAGCCCGCGAGGAAGACGAGCCCCGGATTGACCAGGAAAGGCGCAAAGAGGAACAGCAGCAGAAAGAGAAGCAACGCGGCCTGGGCAGCCCGGTTCATTGGGACAACTCCGGATAGATGCCCTGCGGGCGGATCAGGACGAGAATGATGAGCAAGGCATATGAGCCGATGCCCGGCATGGTCGGCAGCATGACCGAGTTGAGGCTTTCCGCGAGGCCGAAGATCACCGACGCAATGAAAGCGCCGCGGATGGAACCGAGCCCCCCGACGATGACGGCACAGAACGCCAGCAGCAAATAGGAATGGCCGAGATCGAGCGAGAGGGACTGATTGGCGACGAGAATGCCTCCGGCAAGTCCGGCAAGCGCGAAGCTGATCGCCACGGAGGCAAGCTTGAGGCGCTGCACGCGCAGGCCCACCACGTCGGCCATCCATGGATCCCGGGCGACGGCGAAGATCAGCTTGCCGAACCAGATGCGGTTCAGGCCGATCTCCAGCGCGAGGAAGGTTACGATGCCAGCGGCAATGATGAAGAGACCGTAGTGCGAAACCGGCAGTCCGATCTCGGAGAAACCGCCGATCGCCTGCGGCGGATATATGGCATGGACGGACTGGCCAAAGGCGATGCGCGCCGCGCCGGTGCAGAACAGCATGATGCCGAAGGCGGCCATGAGCGTGTATTCGTGCGGCACATTGCCGAGCCGCCTGAAGATCGCGAGGTCGGTGACGACGCCGATGGCACCTACCACCAGCGCGGCTATGAATGCTGCAGCGAGGAAAAGCGGCAGCGACGAAGCTTCCTGTCCGGCGACCGCATAGGCGACATAGGCGCCGATCATGAAGAACGCACCATGCGCGAAGTTGAATATCTTCATGATGCCGAAGGCGAGGGTCAGGCCCGCCGCGACCAGGAAGATCGCCGCGCCGAGCACCAGGCCATTGAATATTGCGTAGAGATAAAGCGTCGTCACGCCGCGGCCCCCTCCATATCGATCGCCAGCGACTTCAGTTGTTTCTTGTCGACCTTCCCGACCGCCGTCGTCGGCATGGCAGGAACGACATGAAGCCGCTCCGGAAACTTCTGTCGCGCCAGACCCAGCCGCTCCAGATGCGCGGTCATGTCCGAAAAGCCGAAATGCCCGCCGTCGGTGGGCAGGACGAAGGCGACCACGATCTCGCCGCGATCCACGTCGGGCATGCCGATCACGGCCGATTGCCGCACGCCGGGATGCCGCGCCAACGCGTTCTCGATCTCGAGCGGACTGATGTTCTCACCCTTGCGAATGATGATGTCCTTCTTTCGCCCGGTGATCTGGAGAAATCTCGCGTCGATCAGCCGGCCGAGATCGCCCATCCGAAAGAAGCCGTCCTCGGTGAAGCCATCCTCGTCGTCTGCCGGGTCGAGATAGCCGAGGAGCATCTGCGGCGCGCGCACCACGATCTCGCCGGATGCGCCGCCGGCTACCGGGCGGTCGTCGTCCGACAGGATCTTCAGCTCGGCCGTGCATTCGCCATCGGTGTCCGCCCTTTCTTCGGCCTCCCCGCGATCGCGCACGCCCGGGCAGACCAGGGGCACCTCCGTCGATCCATAGGCCCGCGATACGGTTGTGAATGGGAACCGTGCCAGCGCTCGATGCACGAGTTCGGGCGGCACGCTCGCGCCGCCGCAGATGAAACGGCGCAAGCTCGGCAGTCGGGAATCCGCGCGTTCCGCCGCGGCGACGAGGCCGGCCAGAAACGGCGTCGCCCCGGCCATGAAGGTCGCGCCATGCCTGTCGATCAGTTCCACCGCCTCGTCGGGATCCCAGCCATCGACGAGATGCGCCACGCAGCCGGTGATCCATGGGAACTCGAAAGCGTAGATCGAGCCGCCGATGTGGCCGATCGGAGAGGGAATGAATAATCGGTCCCGCTCGCCGATACGCCAGAATTCTCCCGTCCTGCGGATCAGCGCATCGATCGTGGCGTGGCTGTGCATGACCCCTTTGGGGCGACCGGTGCTGCCCGAGGTGAAGAGGATCATCTTGACGTCGTCGGATGCTGAAAGGCGCGCCTCTGCAGGCTCGTGCAGAAGCAGATCTTCGAACGTGTCACCGGCACTCGCGGACCCGCGCACCGTGAAGACATGCGGCGGCCTTTCCGGCAACGAGGCGACGAGAGGGGGAAAGTCGAAACCGCGATGGCTTTCGGGGATGAAGAGCGCGTCCACGCCGCAGGCCCGAAAGATCGTTCCCAGTTCGGCTGCGCGATAGATGGTCAGAAGCGGCACGAGACGGAAGCCGAACAGCGCGGCGGCCAGGTTGATGACGCAAGCCTCCCACCAGTTCGGCAGTTGGAACGCGACGACGGAACCCGGCGCAACGCCCCGCGACAGCAACGCGCCGCCGAGCCGGCGCGCTGTGTCCACCATTTCGGCACGCGTCAGCACGCGCTCCACATCCGCGACGACTATGCGGTCGGGATCTTCCAAGACGCGCTCGAGCGCGACCGCTCCCAGGCTCGAGCCTTCGACCTCGATGTGCCGCCGCGCGCTTTTCAGCGCTACGAGTCTTTCGTCCAGAACCGACATATCCACTTCCAACAACATCTGAATATCTGCCGGCCCGGACAGCCGGCAGGAATCGGAGAGCCCTAGTTGAAAGCCAGGGCCGTGCCCGGTGTCGGAGCACCGGCGAAGGGTGTGCCGTCGATCCGCGCGAAATCCACCGCTTCCCAGCCGTCGGCATTGCTTGCGCCCGCCAGAAGCGCGTAGTTCACGTCGCAGATGGCCTGATGATCCTCCGCGCGCAGGGTGATCGGCCCCTTCACGGAATCGAACGTCAAGCCTTCGAGCGCAGGCACCAGCTCGGCCGCCGTCTCGCCAGCGCCGGTGCGCAGCGCTGCCGCAACGGCGAAGACGGCGCTGTGCGCCATCCCAACGAAGCCGTCCGGGTGGTCGCCGTAGCCCTTGTCCCGGAAAATCTTGATGAGTTCCTGCGCGAGCGGATTGTCCTTGTAGGCTCCGTAGTACCAGTGGAAACCGGACCAGTAGTTCTCCGGCGTGCGGGCCTTCAAGGCGGCGGCGGACTGAAACTCGCTGCCCGAGGTGTAGATCGCCTTAACCTGGCGGGTGAGCCCGAACTGTCCCGCTTGCTGAAGGAAGGTGACTTCGTCGGTGCCCCCGAGACCCACGATCAACCCGTCGATGCCCTGGCTGACCAGGCGGGCTATCTCGTTGCGGTAGTTGGTCGCGCCGAACTTAACCCAGCTGGTTTCGAGAAGCTCGACCTGCGCGCCGTGCGTGGACTGGTACGCCTTCGGGAGCCAATGCCCCGCCGTCTCGATGACGGACCGGCCGACCTCATTGTCGGGCGAGATCGAGCCCCAGCGAAGCGCATCGGGATAACGGTCGGCCATGAGCTGGGAGCCTGCGCCGATGCGCATGGCCGAATAGTCGGTGACGCGGAAGTAGTTCTTGCGGAAATCCTGGTGCGTCAGATTGTTGCCGTGGGAGGCCGCATTGATGAAGACCGAACCCAGTTCTTCCATGACGCCGCCCAGCGCAAGCGCCACCCCGCTCGAAAGCACTCCGGCGAAGATATGCACGCCGTCGGCTGCAAGCTCGCGCGCCGTCGCGACGCCGATTTCGGGTTTGAGACCGTCGTCACGGACGATGATCTCGATCTGGCGGCCATTGATACCGCCCTGAGCATTGACCATGTCGGCGGCAATCTGCATTCCGCGCGCATGAGCCTCGCCGAACTGGCTGTAGCCGCCTACCAGGCTCGTGATGCAGCCGATGCGGATTGGCCCGCCCTGTGCAATGGCCGGCATAGGCAGGCCGGTAAGCGCGGCCGCGCTCAACGCGCCGCCGACGAACTGACGTCTGTTGGTTCTCATGTTTTCCTCCCGTTTTGCGATCAGGTGCGTCCGCACCCCGACCAGTCACTCGTTCCGCTTTTTCAGTCTCTCCTTCATCGCCTGCACCGCCTGGCGGTGCTCGGCTGTGCGAACCGATACGGATTCGTAGGCGATGCCCGGATCCATCAATGCGTGAGCGATACGCTTGAGCTCGAGGTTGACCGTCGCCTTCGTCCAGCGGATCGCGCGCGTGGCTCCGCCGATGAGCTGGTCGCAGAAGGCACTCACCCGCGCGTCAAGTTCGGCATCGGGCACGGCATGATTGATGAGGCCGATCTCGGCAGCCCGGGCGGCCGGCAGCAGCTCGCCCGTCATCAGATATTCCTTGGCGCGGGCAAATCCCACGAGCTGCGGCCAGATGATGGCGCCGCCGTCGCCCGCCACCAGCCCGACCTTGACGTGCGGGTCGCCGATGCGTGCGCTCTCGCCGGCAAAGATCACGTCGCAGAAGAGCGCGATGGTTGCGCCAAGGCCCACCGCCGCGCCATTCACCTTCGCCACCACCGGCTTGTCGATGTCCAGCAACGTGAAGACGATACGCTTGGCGTCGGCCGCCTCGCGATCGAATTTTTCCGGGTCGGCGATGGACGCTTCCATATGCTCCAGATCGCCCCCAGCCGAGAAGGCGCGCCCGGCGCCCGTCAGCACGATCACGTCGGAATCCGGATCGCTGTCGGCGAACCGCAACGCCTCGACGATCTCGACATGCATGGCACCGTCGAAGGCATTGAGCGCAGCCGGTCGGTTCAGGACGATGGTGAGGAGACGGCCGCGCCGTTCCATCAGAAGGGTGTCGAAAATCGGCGGCTTCGTCATGCGGCTCTCCATCGGCTTGCGGAGACAGCCCTGAAATTCGTCCCCGCCCCACCTAGCGCGGAACGCAAGAGGCGCGCCCGGTATGTCCAGCGATGCAGAGGATGTTCCAGAGTCAGTCCCATGGCTCCCATGAACTGGTGAAGATCGTAGACTACCCGCGTCGAGGCTTCCTGCACGTGACCGAGCGCGATTGCCGTGTCGATCGGATCGAGGCTCTGAGCGGCCTTGAGCGTGAGCCAGTAGCTGGCCTCCACCTTGGTCGCCGCGCCGGCAAGGCGGTGCTGGATGGCCTGGAAGCTTCCGAGCGGGCGGCCGAACTGATGGCGATCGCGGACATGGGCAACGACGGCGTCCAGGCCGCCCTTCAGCGTTCCCGCCATCTCGGCGGCAAGGGCTACGCGCCATGTGTTTCGGACCACAGCTGGATCGGCATCGATCGGCCGCATCGCGACCTCCCTTTCCCCCAGCACTCCCATCGGATAGGCGAAGATGCTCTCGACCGTCTCGACCACGCCCTCCTCCAGAAGCACACCGCGAACGCTTTCGTCCGAAACGAGGATTGCCGAGCGCGCCACCGGCAGGAAGGGGACGGGCCGGCCCCGCTCCTCGATCACCGCGATCGGCCGGGGCAGATCCGGGGCGTAGAGCGAGCGGAGCATGGAGGACGCGGCGCATTCCACAAGCACGGGCAGGCCCGCGATCCGATAGGTCAGCATCGCCGCCGTGACGAGGCCGAGCGTCTCCTCCGCGGCGCAGTCGAAGAAGCCGTTTTCGTCCAGGAGCATGTCCAGTTCCGGAGACCAGTCGAAGCGCGCCCATTCAGGTGCGGCCTTCCATGCGGCCTGCGGTGCCTGCGCAAGCTGGTCGAGCACGGCCAGAAAGGCAGTCTGGTCCTCGTTGGGATAAAAACGCATCAGGAAGCTTCCCTGGGAAGATCGAGCCAATTGCGAGCGATCAACCCGAGCTGGATTTCGGCCGCGCCGGCGGCGATGCTGGTGACGATGGCACGTTCGTGATGCGCCAGGTGGATCGGATGATCCATGCCGGTGAAGGTGTCCGACAGGAAATCGAGCCCGAAATCCGTGACCACGTTGTCGGCCTCGGCCACGGCGATGCGCGCGAGGCTCGCCTCGGAACCCACCGCCTCGCCGCGCGCGCGCTTGTCGACGGCGCGATAGACCAGAAGGCGCGCGGCCTCGCAGGCGGCCGACGCGGCACCGGCGCGCGCCTGCACGAGCGGATCGGAAAAGGCCTGGCGGACGCGCAGTTCCTCGACCATTCGATCGAGGACGCGGGCGGCGAATTCGTAGCGGGGTATACCGATCCGCTCGTTTGCGAGCGAGTAGCTGATGATCGACCAGGCCTGTCCCTCCTCGCCGAGACGGGCCGAAACCGGCACCCTGACATCGGTGAAGAAGGTCTCGTGGATGTCGCCGTGACCGATAAGGCTCGGAATCGCCCGCACCTCTATGCCGGGCGTGGACATCGGAACGAGGAAGATGGCGATGCCCGCCTTGCCCTGCGATGCCTCGCCGGTGCGGGCAAGCAAAAAGCAATGCTGCGCCATCGCGGCATAGGACGTCCAGATCTTCGAGCCGTTGATGACATATTCGTCGCCGGTTCGGACGGCCCGGGTTCGCAGACTACCGAGATCCGAGCCGGCATTGGGTTCCGAGAAGCCCTGGCACCAGACGGCCTTGCCGGCCGCCATCTCCGGAATGTAGCGGTGCCGCTGCTCCTCGGTGCCGAAACGCATCAAGGTGGGCCCGATCCAGTTGACGTTCATATATTGCGCGCCGCGCGGCTCGCCCGCCGCCCACATCTCCTCGCCGAGAATGAAGTGCTCCCATGTCGGCCGGTCTGCCCCGCCCCATTGGGCGGGCCAATGTGGGACGAGCAGGCCCGCCGCCGCCAGCTTTGGGCAGAACTCCAGACTGAACTCGGTCTGCGCGCGCGACCCCGGACCGTGACGGGATATCTCGCTCCAGTCCGCCGGCAGTTCCCGCTCCAGAAAGGCACGCACCCGCGCCCGATAGGCCCGATCCTCGTCGGTCCATTCAAAATCCATTCCAGGGCCTCCCGAGCGTCCATTATGTGGGACTTCATATCCCAACGCTCCCGCTGAAACTGATCAGCTCCTACACAAATGTCAACAAAGAATTCCGAATTTATAGTTGAACAATTCCAAAATTGCCTGATACTGTTGGCGAGAGGAAAAGAAGGGGTATTTCCACATATACCCATATATTGGGACATTAATCAGGGAGGACGGAATGCGTGTATCGGTCGTCACCGGATGCACCGGCGGCATGGGCCGCGCCATCACCGCCGAGCTCAAAACGGCCGGCGACCGCGTGATCGGTCTCGACCGGGCAGCGGCCGCCGCGAGCGAAGATGAAGCGGTGCCGGACGAATTTATCGCCTGCGATCTTTCCGATATGGAGGACGTGCGTCGAACCTTGCGCGTGCTTTCTCAAGAGAGCGCAATTGGCTGCCTGGTGAATTGCGCCGGCCTTTACGAAAGGAAAGCGGTCTTCGAGCTGACGCTGGAAGACTTCGACCGCGTGCTCACGGTCAATCTTCGCGCCCCCTTTCTTCTCAGCCAGGGACTGGCGCGCGGCATGGCGGAACGAGGCGGCGGGTCATCGTGAACATCGCCTCGATCAACGGAAAGCTCGGCAGCCCGATCGTCCCTTATGGAACGTCGAAGGCCGGGCTGATCGGCCTGACACGCAGCCTCGCGCGCACCCTCGCCCCATACAACATCCGCGTCAACGCGATCGCTCCCGGCACCATCGACACGCCGATGGCGGCCGGCGTCGACCCTGTCCAGATGGAGCGCCAGATGTTCAACGTGGCGATGGAAAGAGTGGGCGCGCCACGGGAGATCGCGACGGTGGTACGTTTTCTGGCAAGCGACGAAGCAAGCTATATGACCGGCAGCATCGTCGACGTGGCCGGCGGATGGATGTCATGAGCAAGAGATGCGGCTGAATTTCACGAAAGACGACGAGGCGTTCCGCCATCGGGCGCGCGACTGGCTGATCGCCAACGTCCCCCGAGAGCGCGCCCCGCACGAAGGCATGCCGGCCCGTCGTTTCTCGCTGGACTGGCTTTCCAGCTGCCACGAAGGCGGCTGGGCGGGCATAGGCTGGCCCGCGGAGTATGGCGGACAAGGATTGCCACCGGATCGGCTCGTGCTGTGGTACGAGGAATATGTCCGCGCGCGGGCGCCTTCCATTCTCGACTGCACCTTCGTGGCGCTGAACCATGCCGGGCCGACGCTGATTGCCTGCGGGACGGAAGAGCAGAAAGCTTTCCACCTTCCGTTGATCCTCTCGGGCCGCTCGATCTGGTGCCAGGGCTTTTCCGAACCCGGTTCGGGATCCGACCTCGCCTCGCTCTCCACCACAGGAACAATCGACGGCGACCACCTCGTCGTCAACGGTCAGAAGATTTGGACGAGCTTCGCCGATATTGCCGACTATCAGGAATTGCTCATCCGCACCGACCCCGGCTCGAAACGTCACAAAGGCCTCTCATGGGTCATATGCGACATGACGAGCCCCGGAATCACGGTGCGGCCGATTGAAAACATGGCTGGCGTCAGCCATTTCGCGGAAGTCTTCTATGACGACGTCTGCATCCCGCTTTCCAATGTCGTCGGCGCGCTGCATGACGGCTGGAGCGTGGCGATGACCACCTTGGCCTTCGAACGCAAGACCGCAGCGATGGGCTTGCAGCTCGAGCTTTCCATTCGTATCGAGGACCTGATTGCCCTCGCCGAGCCGCTGCCGGGAACAGCCACCTACGAGCGTTTGTCGGATCTGCGGGCGGAGACTGCGGCGCTGCGTGCGATGACCTATCGCACGTTGTTCCGCGAGCCTCGAACCGCCTCCGACGGCTCACTCGTGCGCCTCTACTTCGCCGAGCTCGCGCAGCGCATCCACCGGGCGACAATGGACGTGCTCGGTCCGGCAGCCCTGGTCGACAGCGCCTGGACACACGACTACCTCGAATCCTACAGCGAGACGATCGCGGGAGGAGCAGCCGAAATCCAGCGCAACATCATTGCAGAACGAATTCTCGGCCTGCCGCGGGAGTAGCGACAATGGGATGCGATCTCAACCACGGCGAGGAGCAGCGCCAGATACTCGATGCAGCTAGCGCCATGCTTACGCAGAGTTTTCCCGTTTCGCGCCTGCGCGAGCGCAGACGCGACGATCTCGATGAGATATCGGTCTTCGGGGCTTTCTCACTTTCCCTGCCGGAAAACGAGGGCGGGGCCGGCTTCACCCTCGTCGAGGAGGTGCTGCTTCATGTTGCCTTCGGCCGCCATGTGATCACCAGCCGTGTGCTGGCGACGGCGGTTGCGGCAAGGCTCGCAAGGTCCGTTTTCGATGCCGGCTTGGCACGGCAACTTGAAGAAGGCACCATCGCGGCATGCGCGGCAGTGCCCGACGGAGACTCCATCCTGTTCATCGACGGCGAGGACGCCGGCCCGGCCGTTCTGTTCGACGGGCGACGGCTTGCGCTCCTCGATCGCGGCGACGGGCGAGGCGAACACCTCAAAGGCTTGGGTCACAGCCTGGCATTGACCCGGATGCCGAAGAATGCCGTGGGTGTTCTCGGCGAAACGTATAACGACACCATCCTCGCCGTCTCGGATCTGCTCGTCTGCGCGCAACTGCTCGGCATCGCGGAAGCCACGCGCGACCTGGCCGTCGCCTACGCACAGCTGCGTCGCCAGTTCGGGCGGCCCATCGGCTCGTTCCAGGCGGTCAAGCATCATTGCGCCAACATGGCCGTTGCCGTGGAAGCAGCGTCGAGCCTCCTCGATTTCGCGGCCGTCGCGGCACGTGATGCGCGCGCCGATGCGCCATTCCAGCTTGCGGCGCTGCGCCGTCTGGCAACGGGAGCAGCTCTTGGCAATGCCCGCACCTGCATCCAGATCCACGGCGGCATCGGTTTCTCGGCCGAAGCCGACGCCCATCACTTCCTGAAGCATGCGCATCTGCTGGCCCGCCTCGGCGGTACCGCCGGGATGCTCGATCTTCCGGCGCCGCTCGCGCCTCACCAGACGATCACGGAAAGGAACTGAACATGCGGGTTGCCCTTATCACCGGCGCTTCGAGCGGCATCGGGCTTGCGACGGCCCGGCTATTTCTGGCCAATGGCGTTGCGGTGGTGGGGATCGCCCGCGATGCCGGGAAGCTCGCCGCCATGAAACGCACTCTTTCAGGGAGCGAAGCGCCGCTGGAAACACTCGCGGTGGACGCCACCGAGGAGGACGCGCCGCGCCGTGCCGTCGACCTGGCGCTTCAATCGTTCGGCAGGCTGGACCACCTCGTCAACAATGCGGGGATCGGCAGTCCGAAGCCGGTGCACGAGACCGACGACGAGACGCTCGATTATTTTCTCGACCTCATGCTGCGCGCACCCTTCCGCTTCTGCCGCCAAGCGCTGACGGCGTTCGGAGCCGAGGCGACCATCGTCAACGTCAGCTCGACCTATTCCCTGCTTGGCGGCTTGCGCGGCGGAGCTTATTCAGCGGCCAAGGGCGGCATCAACGCCCTGACCACGCATCTTGCCTGCCAGTACGGCAGTTCCGGCGTGCGCGCCAGCACGGTCGCCCCCGGCGTGATCCCAACGCCGATGACACAGCACCGGCTGCAGGACGAAGGCTTCCGTCGCATGAACTACGACATGACTCCGGCGGCCCGCATGGGCACGGTCGAGGACGTCGCGCACGCCATCCACTTCCTCTCCTCCCCGGCCTCCGGTTGGATCAATGGCCAGGTCCTGGCTGTCGACGGCGGTTGGAGCTCGACCAAGTTCCTGACCGAGGACGCACTGACGGCGGAGCGGCGCATGGTGGCGCCGGGCTTTTCCCATTCCGGCAAGCCGCGGCCGGCGGAGTGACCTCACGGCTGTTCCGAGAACGTGGCATGGCTTGCATCGAGCACGACCACGCCACGCTCCCGCACGCGGCAACGGAAATCGGCACGTGATCCCTGCCGCCATATCTCGGTGACGATCGTGTCGCCCGGAAAGACGGGAGCCGTGAAACGGACATGGATGTCCCGCAAGCGGCCGGGGTCGTCGTCGCAGCAGGCCCGCAGGATCGCGCGGGCAGCGACCCCCATCGTGCACAGGCCATGCAGGATCGGCGAGGGAAAGCCGGCCCGCGCGGCCACGGTCGGATCGACATGCAGCGGATTCAGGTCACCCGACAGGCGATAGATAAGCGCGGACTGCGGAAGCGTCTCGCTCGATACGACGATGTCGGGGTGGCGGTCCGGAAGAGCGGAGCGCTGCGCCGGCCGGCGCGCGGACGTTTCCGTCTTCCCGTCGCCGCGCAGGATCACGGTGGCACCCAGGCTGGCGATGGGAGTGCCCGCGTTCCGATCGTGAATCGAACGCGACAGGTAGACGAAGACGCCGTGTCGGGGTCCCCTGTCAATGACCGCCTCCACACGATTGCGCGCCACTATGGCGCCCTCCGGAGGCAATGGCGCATGCAGCACGATCGACTGCTCGCCGTGGACTATCTTGCGCCAGTCCGCGCCCAGCGTCGGATCGCGGAGCCAGAAGCCCGGATCGCCGAGGACAGTTGCCATGGACGGCAGAGCGACGAGACCGTCCTCATAGACGAAGCGAAGATCCTCCGGCCTTCCGCCGCAACCCACCCCCAGGGCGTAGAGCATGGTGTCCCGCCTGGTGTATTCGCGGACCTGCTCGTCGAAAACCCAGTTCGCCAGTCGCTCCTGATCAAGCGGCATTGCCGGCCCTCCGGTTATCGACCCGCCAGCGCCCTTGCAATCACGATGCGCTGGATGTCGCTCGTTCCCTCGTAAATCTGGCAAACGCGCACGTCGCGATAGATTCGCTCGACTGGAAAATCTCGCGTATAGCCATAGCCTCCCAATGTCTGGATGGCGTCCGAGCAGACGCGCTCGGCGATCTCCGAAGCGAAGAGCTTGGCCATCGACGCCTCCTTCAATGCCGGCCTGTCGGCATCCTTCAGACTGGCGGCATGCAGCACCATCTGGCGCGCGGCCTCTATCCGCGTCGCCATGTCCGCCAGCCTGAACGCGACTGCCTGGTGATCGATCAGCTTCCGGCCCATGCTCTCGCGCTCCTGCGCGTAGGCAAGCGCTGCGTCGAGCGCGGCGCGCGCCATGCCGACTGATTGCGCCGCGATGCCGATGCGTCCGCCTTCCAGATTGGACAATGCGATACGATACCCCTCGCCTCTTTCGCCGAGTAGATTGTCAGCCGGAATTTCCATATCCTCGAATACGACCTGCGCGGTGTCCGACAGCGCCTGTCCCAGCTTGTGCTCCAGCGATGCGACACGATAGCCGGGAGTCGCCGTCGGAACGATGAAGGCCGAAATGCCCTTCTTGCCGGCGTCGGGATCCGTGACGGCAAACACGATTGCCGTATCGGCGTTCTTCCCGGAAGTGATGAACTGCTTGGTGCCGTTGAGCACCCACCCCTTATCGCTCGGCACCGCCCGCGTGCGAAGGGCCGAGGCATCGGATCCGGCTTGCGGCTCGGTCAGGCAGAAGGCACCGAGATGCTCGCCACGGGCCATGGGGCGCAGGAAACGATCCTTCTGCTCCCTGGTCCCGTAGCGCAGGACCGGCACGCATCCGACCGAATTGTGCACCGACATGATGGTCGAGATCGCCCCATTGCCGGCGGCGATCTCCTCCAACGCCGCGGCATAGGCGACATGGTCGGTCTTGGACCCTTCCCACTCCTCGGGCACGAGCATGCCCATGAAACCAAGCGCACCCATTTCAGCCAGCTCGGCTTTCGGGAATTCATGCGTGCGGTCCCATTCGGCGGATTTGGGCGCAAGCCTTTCCGACGCGAAACGTCGCGCGGTATCACGGATCAGTTCCTGCTCTTCGTTCAGGATCATCGGGGCCTCGCAAACGGGGTCAACCATCTTCTTGTTTCTTGCCCCGGCACCGGAAGCGAACACGCGCCGGGATCACGTCGACAAGATGCCCCTTACCAATGGCTGTTTTCGACCGATCGTACAACGGCCTCCGGTCCGCAAGGTCAAAAACTCAGGTGAACCTTCATCGACCGGCTGCGATCGGTCGCCGCCTCGAATGCCTGAACCGCATTTTCAATCGGGTATATGGCGGAGAGCAAGGGGCGTAAATCCACGCGACGTTGGTTGATCAGGTCGACGGCCAGGCCGAACTCGTCATGGAACCGGAAGGTGCCCTTCATCTCGATTTCCTTTGCGACGACCATGTTCTGCGGGATCGAGACGTCGCCACCGAGCCCCAGTTGGATCAGCGTGGCGCGCGGTTTAAGGACTTCCAGGCCGGCCCTTACGGCGCTTTCATTGCCTGAGGCTTCAAACTGCACGTCGAAATAGCCCTTGTTTGCAGAGTAAGCCGCGAGTTCCCCCGGATCGCTCGCTACATTGACGACCCGGTCGGCGCCCATGTCGAACGCCTTTTCAAGGACCGCATCCATCACGTCCGTCGCCACGATCTCACGAGCCCCGTGCACGCGGGCGGCGACGATCGCAAGCACGCCGATCGGACCGCAGCCGGTCACCAGCACGCGCTTTCCGATGAGGGACCCGGCGCGGGCAACCGCATGCAGCGTGACGGCAAACGGCTCAGCCATCGCCGCTTCGTTGATCGAGACGCCAGCGGCAATCTTATGGCATTGCCATTGTTGGGCGACGAGATGCTTGCGAAACGCTCCCTGGATATGGGGCATCGGCATTGCGCTGCCATAGAAGCGCATGTTCATGCAGTGGTTCTGCTGGCCCTTGAGGCAATAGTCGCACGCGTTGCAGGGACGGCTTGGCGACACAGCGACCCGATCGCCGACGGCGAGGCGCGACACCTCTTGACCGAGGGCCTTCACCGTGCCGGCCACCTCGTGCCCGAGGATCATGGGTTCGCGAATGCGGACCGTGCCGAAGCCGCCATGGTTGTAGTAGTGAAGGTCGGAGCCACAGATGCCGCCGGCTTCGATCTCAATTTCGACCTGGCCGGGGCCCGGTTTCTCCGCATCCCGTTCCTCGATCCGCAGATCCTTGGCGGCATGAATGACGACGGCTTTCATTGCATGACCTCAGGCGACCGGAGTGATGAGAGGAGCGCCGGCGAAATGCGCGGCGAGATTGTCGCGAACGAGCTTGCCCATCGCCTGCCGGGTCTCAACCGTGCCCGACGCATGGTGAGGCTGTAGCACCACGTTTTCGAGGGTGATCAGACGGGCATCGATGTTGGGCTCGTTCCAGAAGACGTCGAGGCCCGCGGCCTTGATGGTGCGCCGCTCCAGCGCATCGATCAGCGCGGTCTCGTCGACCGTGGAACCGCGCGAGATGTTGACGACAATCCCTTCTGCTCCGAGCGCTTCCAGGACTTTGGCGTCGATGACGCCTTTCGTGGAGTCCCCGCCGGCCAGCGTCACCACCATGAACTCCGACTGGCGCGCGAGTTCCACGAGATCGGAGATGAAGGCGTAAGGCAGGTTCTCGCGTCGCGCCAGATCGAAATAAGCAATCTCGCAATCAAAGGCCGCAAGCCGCCTGGCGACCGCGGCACCGACCCGCCCCATGCCGACGATGCCGACCTTCTTGCCACAGACGCGGGTGACGAGCCCCATATTTCCCTTGGACCAACTGCCGTTGCGGACATAGGCGTCGGCCTGCGTAACCCGCCGAGCAGCCGCCAGGAGCAGGGCCACTCCGAGATCGGCGACGTCGGCGGTGAGCACGTCGGGCGTGTTGGTCACGCGGATGCCGTTTTCCCGAGCATGCGAAAGGTCGATCGCATCGGTACCGACACCGTAGCACGAGACGATCTCGAGCCGGGGCAGCGCCTTCATGACCTCGGCGGATGCACCGAGTTCGCCGCGCGTAGCGATCGCCCGAATGTTCGGCGCATGCATTGTCAGGAAGGCATCGCGATCTGGGGCGGCATAGATCTTGTGAACGACATAGCGCTCTTCAAGGTCGCTGAGGTCCCAGTCCGGATACGGGCCCATCAGCAGGATTTCCGGCTTCGTCATCATGCGCTCCCTTGGCTTGAGCTTGATTTCGGCGCAGCGCGTGCGCGCTCGGCGAGATTCGTCATCGCCAGTCCGACGATGGTCTCAAGCGGTTGATCGATTTCTATGGTGACCACGTCCCTCTCCGCCATCGGCGGCTCAAGAGTGGCCAGTTGACTGTCCAGGAGCGAGGGCGGCATGTAGTGCCCTCGCCGCTCCTGCATGCGCGCGGCGATCAGCGCGCGCGTCCCCCGAAGAAAGACGAACGTGACCGGCCTGCCCGCGAGATTTCGGAGGCGGTCACGATAGGAACGCTTGAGCGCGGAGCACGAGATCACCACACGCCCCTCCTCACCCAGCCTGCGGCCGAGCAAGTCCAACCAGGGCCAGCGATCGGCATCGTCGAGGGGCATGCCCGCTTCCATTTTCCTTACATTCGCCGCCGGATGCAAACCGTCGCCCTCCACGAAGGGGCAATCCAAGCGGTCCGCCAGCCGTTCGCCGACCGTCGATTTGCCGCAACCCGACACGCCCATCACGATGACCGGGCCGTGACCCGCTTCATCCTCAGAGGCAGGTTGTGATGCCGCCGTCGACATAGAGTGTGTGTCCATTGACGAAGGAGGACGCCGCGCTCGAGAGGAAGACTGCCGCACCGACGAGTTCTTCGACATTTCCCCAACGGGCCGCGGGCGTTCGCTTCTCAAGCCATGATGAGAATTCCTCGCTGTCGACCAGCGCCTGATTCAAGGGCGTCTTGAAATATCCGGGTGCGATGGCATTGATCTGCAGGCCATGCTTCGCCCAATCTGCGCACATGCCGCGCGTCAGGTTCTTAACCGCGCCCTTGGTGGCGGTATAGGGCGCGATTCCAGGCCGCGCGAGCTCGCTCTGCACCGAAGCGATGTTGACGATCTTGCCGCGCCTGCGTCCGATCATGTGGCGGGCCACCGCCTGCCCCACAAAGAACACGCTGGACACGTTGGTCTTCAGCAATTGCTCCCAGCGATCGGCGGGAAAATCCTCGAGCGGTGTCCGGAACTGCATGCCGGCATTGTTGATCAGGATGTCGATCGCTCCGACGTCGCGCTCGATCGAGTCGACACCCCGCCTGACGGCATCCGCGTCCGTGACATCGAAATCGGAGACGGACACTTCGTGTCCGTCGTGCCGCAGCGACGTGGCCGCACCCTCGAGCTTGTCGCGATCGCGTCCGTTCAGCACTATTCCTGCGCCGTGCTGCGCCAGACCGCGTGCGAGCGCCAGGCCAATTCCCTGCGAGGAGCCGGTTATCAGCGCCCGCCTTCCGCTAAGGTCAAACAAGGGATAACTCATCGGCAACTCCATTCGAAAGGGCAGCCGCTCCGCGCCGGCGCCTGCTCATCCACCGTGAGCCAGATTTCATCAAAGGTCGACGACCAATCCCTTGGCCTTGAGCACCGGCTCCAGATTGCTCACCTCGACCACCGACTTCCCTTGCTTGTAAGCGGCTATGTAACCGGCTTCGGCATCCTCGCGGGCCTGCGACGATTTCGCGACCTCCTGCGCTTCCTGCCTGCGGACGACCACCAACCCGTCGGCATCGCCGATGATGATGTCGCCCGGATTGATCAGCTCGCCGCCGACGATTACCGGGTCATTGGTCGTTCCCAGCGTCTCCTTCACCGTTCCCTTTATGCAAGCGCTCAAGGAAAAGACCGGAAAGCCCAGCTCCCTGAGCTGGAGAGTGTCGCGGACGCCGGTGTCGGTGACAAGCCCGCCTATTCCCTTGGCGAGGCATGCATTCGCCAGCACATCGCCGAACGAACCCGCCTCCTCGTATTCTCCCGCCGAGACCACGATGATGTCGCCCGGCTGGGCATAGTTGATCGCAAGCTGCAGCATTATGTTGTCGCGTGGAGCGCATCTGACCGTGAAGGCCGGCCCGCAGAGCTTCATGCGATAGTCCACCGGCTTGAGGCGTGAGGAGAGCGCGCCACGGCGTCCCTGGGCCTCGTGAATGGTCGCCGGCGAGAATTTCGAAAGAGCTTTCAGATCGTCCCGGGACGGTCTTTCGGCGATGTCCTTTATATGAACCATAACAAACCTCACATGCTGGCGGCGGGCCTTCCCGCCGCCCAATCTCGTCCTGATGGTAGTCGTGCGAAGCGAAACCCGGCGGGTCCGATGATTACGGAATCGGGTCGAACTCGAGTTCGGTCAGCGGCACCACTTTGTCGGTGCGGGTCATCTTGTACTCGGTGCCCTGACCGAGCCATTTCTCCCAGATCTTGTTGATTTCACCGGAAGTATCGAGCTTGTGGAGCACCTCGTTGACCTTGGCGGTAAGTGCCGGCTGATCCTTGGACATGCCGATCCCGATGGGCTGGAACAGCATGGGCTCCTCGATCATCCGCATCTCTTTTCCGCGGGTCTTCGATTCGTTGACGAATTTCGTGGTCGTCATGGTGTTCGCCACCATCCCGCGAGCCTTGCCTTGCTGGACGGCCAGGTAGGCCGAAGCTGTATCCTGGAAGGTCAAAGGCTGTGATTCATTCAGCCTGATCGACAATTCGGAGGTGGAGCCCTTCGCGGAGGCGATCCTTTCGCCGACGAAGTCGGCCTTGCCGGTGCCCGGATCGGCGGCCGGAACGATGAGCATCTCCTTCGCCAGATAGTATGGATCGCTGAACTGGATCTGCTCGGCGCGGCTCAAAGTGTAGGCGAGGTTCGCAACCGTGATGTCGACGCGGCCCAACCTTACCTCGGGCACGCGGGCCTCGACCGAAACCGGCTTGACCTCGGCCTTTACTCCCATCTCCCTGGCAATGGCATTGCAGAGATCGACGTCGAAACCGACCATTTCGCGCGTCTTCGGATCGGGCGCGGCGAACGGCGGAACATCCGCAAACGTCGCGCACCGCAACGTCCCCGCCGACATGATGTTTTCGAGCTGATCCGCGTTCGCCGGCAAAGCCGCGCCCGCGCCGGCCATGGCGATAGCCAGGGTAAAGCATTTCCAGTTCATTGCCGTTCTCCTCTCTTGTTATGATAAATTCAGTGCCGCAGATCCGCGAGGAAACGCTGAGCGCGCGGATGGCGTGGATTCTTGAAGAATTCTTCGGGAGGTGCCGTTTCGAGGATCTGCCCCGCATCGATGAACCAGACGCGATCCGCGACATCGCGGGCGAAGCCCATTTCGTGGGTAACGCAAAGCATGGTCATGCCCTCGGCTGCCAGGCTTTTCATGACACTCAGCACCTCGCCGACCATTTCCGGATCGAGCGCGCTCGTCGGCTCGTCAAACAGCATCACCGGGGGCTCCATGGCGAGCGCGCGGGCAATGGCGACACGCTGTTGCTGTCCGCCGGACAGTTGCGCGGGATATGCCTCGGCCTTTTCGGAAAGTCCGACGCGGTCGAGGAGCGCCAGCGCCTTTTCATGCGCGACAGCGGCCGGAATCCCTTTCACACGGATTGGCGACATCGAAATGTTGTCGACCACCGAAAGGTGCGGAAAGAGATTGAAACTCTGAAACACGAAACCGATCCGGCTGCGAAGAAGATTGAGTTCCTTCATGCGCATCGGGGCATGAATGTTCTGGCCATCGAAGGTGATCGAACCGCTGTTTATCTCCTCGAGGCGATTTATCGTGCGGATCAACGTGGACTTGCCGGAACCGGACGGCCCACAGATGACCACGACTTCTCCGCGAGCCACCTCGGCATCGATGTCCTTCAGTGCCTGATAGTCGCCATAGCTTTTACAGACCTGCGAAAGCCGGACGGTCTGCAACTCCTGCGGCAGTGAAACTGACGCGGTCATGGCTGCTCCGATATGATTTTGGGCGGCGCGGCTACGGCGGCGGCGCGAATGTTGGAGAGACCGGCGCGACGACGTGCGATGCGTCGCTCCACGCGATTGGCGACATGAGTCAGGCTCCAGCAGATTACGTAGTAGACGATCGCGAGGATAAGGAAGACCTGGAAGGGTTGGGTCAGGAGCTGGTTGTTGACCTGGCTCGCCGCGAAAGTGAGATCCGGCACATTGATCACGTATCCGAGCGTCGTGTCCTTGATCGTCGACACGAACGTGGAAATGATGCTCGGGATCATGTTGTAGAGCGCCTGCGGCAGGATGACGTAACGCATCGCGCCGAGATAGCTGTGTCCGAGCGCGCGGGCCGCATCCATCTGGCCCGGTCCAAGCGCGACGATGCCCGCGCGAACCACCTCGCTCAGAAAGGCTCCCTGATAGACGACCAGGGTCGTCAGCATGATGACGAAACTCGGTACATCCGCGCCGGTCCACAGAGGAATCAAGAAGTAGCACCACAGTATGAGCATCAACAAAGGCACGCCGCGGGTGACATAGACGAGCGCGGTCACCGGCCAGCGCAGCAGCGGCCATTTCGACAGCCGGGCCAATGCGAAAATGATGCTGACGGGGAAGGCGAGAGCGATGCTCAGGGCCGAAAGGATCAGCGTGTTGGCAAGACCGCCCAGCGGACCGTTCGGGTACTGACCGATCAGCAGCAGCAACCAGTAGTCCCTGACGATTGCGATGATGTCATTGATCATGCACGTGCCGCCCTCGCCGGGTCGGCGCGCATCGAGATGTAAGCGCCAACCATCATGATCAGGAGCGAGAAGAAGAGGTAGAGAACCGTTCCGATCAGGTAGATCTCGAAAGTCCTGAAGCTGAGGTTCTCGACCTCCTTAACCGCGTGCGTCAGTTCCGGCGCCCCGATGATGAGAGCGAGGCTGCTGTTCTTGAACAGGGAAACGCTGTGGTTGACGAGCGGCGGCAGCGCATTGCGGATGCCCTGCGGCATGATCACGAACCGCATCGCCGAAACATAGCTGTGCCCGAGAGCCTGCGCGGCCTCCATCTGCCCCGGACTGACGGAACGCAGACCCGAACGAAGGTCCTCGCTGAAATAGGCCGCCTGGCAAAGTCCCAGTCCGATAATGGCGAATATCGTTTCGGCGTTGTGGTTCGCCAGCCAGCTCGCCAATCCCTCCGGCATCAGCGTGAATATGCCGAAATACCAAAGCATGAGCTGCACGAGGGTCGGAACGTTCCGGTGATAGGAGACGTAGGCGGCGACCAACGGATTTCCGAAGCGCAGCGGCGAAAAACGGAGCCCAAGGAGCAGGATGGCGAGCGTCATCGCCAAGAGCCATGAGCCTATGAAGATGACGAACGTGATCTCGATGCCATGCAGAAGCATCGCGGCATATTCCGGATTGCCCAGGATCGCCGAGAGATCGAACCCGCTCACGGCTTGGTGTTCCTGGGCCGGGCCGTCTGCAACCCGCCCATCACCTGGAGCGTTGGCGTGATCTCCATATGCCCGATATTGACGGCCACGGGCGCGGCGATGGCAAAGGCGATCGCCTCCGCTATGTCGGCAGCCTGCGGCAGCTCGAAACCGTCGATGAACCTTTCCCGGACTGCCGGGTCGTCACCGTGAACGTGCGCAAAGATGTCGGTCGCAACCCGGCCGGGACAGATTTCCGTCACCCGCACCCGCTTGCCGAACGCGTCGATGCGCAACTGGTTCGACAGCATGCTCACGCCAGCCTTGGTCGCGTGATAGGTCGAGTTGCCCCCGAAATTGTAGGCGCCCGCTATGGAGGAGATGTTGACGACATGACCGCGATCTCGCGCCACCATGCCCGGGACGACCATCCGGCACAGATGCAGCACCGCGCGCAGATTGATATCGACGAGCAGATCGATATCCGCCTCGTCCGCCTCCAGGAACTTCTTCGGGCGATCGACACCGGCATTGTTGACGAGAATGTCGAAATCGACGCGGCTCGTGAGTTCTCCAAGCGCCTGACGGTCGCTCACGTCGATGGCGTGCACCAGGCAACCGGTGCGCTCGGCCAATTGCCGCAACGGCTCGGCGCTGCGCGCCACCGCGTGGACCTCGATGCCTTCGCGACGAAGCCGCTCCACCACGGCCGCACCGATACCGGAGGATGCGCCAGTCACCAGGGCGGTCTTGTAGTCGGAGAATGGCATCTGTGCTCCCCTTTGTTTTTCGAGACACTAGCGAAGCTTTGAAGCCTTGCCTAAGACCGATTATCTTTGGAGCAATAAGGAAGGCTTATGGTGCGGGCTCGTGCATGCTTCGACCTTCACGCGCGCGCGAATTGCGGCGCGCGCACCTCGGAGAAGACACAAGTTCGCGCGGCATATCGTTCGCTTGCATAAGGTCGATCGCTCGGTAAACATGCCCCTCACGCATACGAAAAAGTTTCCAAACACTCATGGACACAAGGCGCCTCAAATCATTCATCGTGATCGTGGATAGCGGCAGCATCACGCGCGCGGCCGATATTCTCCACGTCGCCCAACCGGCCCTGAGCCAACAATTGGCGGCGTTGGAGGAGTATTTCGGCCAGAAATTGCTGATCCGCAGCCAGCAGGGCGTCAGCATGACGGATGCCGGGCATGCGGTCTATCGTCACGCCCAGATCATCCTGCGGCAGATGGAGCAGGCGCAAGCCGACGCGTCGGCCGCGGGCAACTCCCTGGCCGGGCGCGTCTCGGTGGGGCTGGTGCCCTTCAGCAGCGCCGCGACACTGTCCGCGGATCTGCTTGCCGAGACAAGAAAGCGCCATCCGGGCATACTCCTGCATCTAACCGAGAGCGTCGGTCAGACCTACAGCCAGATGATCATGAACGGGCGCCTGGAAATGGCGCTCATCCACGGAACCGGGCCGATAAAAGGGGTACGTTTCGAACCGCTGCTAAGGGAGGAGTTCTTCCTCGTCGCGCACCGAGATTTTGCGATAGAGGCGGATAACAAGCCCGTTCCGATCACCGCTCTGGACGGGATGCCGTTCCTGTTGCCTCCGGCCTACAATTTCGTTCGGCGCGCGGTGGATACGGCGTTCACACGCACGCGCACCAATCTCAAGGTGGTCGGCGAGATCGAGATCGTGCGGACCCTTACGCGCGCCGTCAGCGACGGCCTCGGGGCAACCATCATGCCGAAAGCCGTCGCCGATCGCATCGTCACGGAAGCAAGCGAGCCGTTGATATGCCGTGTCGTCTCGCCAAGAATAGACGAAACGCTATCGCTTTGCGTTTCCGACCAGACCCCGCTGCCCGAACCAGCGGTTGCCGTGAAGGAAATCCTGCTTGAGCTCACCGCCAGGCTGAAACCATAGCCGGGGTTTCCGAGGCGTGAGGCGACCGCTGGCGGGCTGATTGTCGGCTTACCGCATCTCCTTGCAGAACTGGGCGATCCGGGCACATCCTTCGGCCAGTTGCTCCATGCTCGTCGCATAGGAAATGCGGAAGAAGGGGCTCATGCCGTAGGCGGCGCCTTGAACCGTCGCGACGTGATGCTCGTCCACGAGAGCCATGACGAAATCCACGTCTGTCTCGATTTTACGCCCGCCCTTGCTGGTCTTGCCGATAAGCCCGGAAATGTTCGGGAAGATATAAAACGCGCCTTCCGGCCGATGACAGCGCAGTCCTTCGATCTCGGCCAATCTTCCCAGGACGAAATCACGCCTCTCCCTGTAGATGGCGGCACGTTCCTCGAGAAGATCCTGAGCACCTTCCAGTACCGCGACGGCCGCTGCCTGCGTGACCGTGGTGATGCCGCCGCCATTTTGTCCGTTGACGTTGCTGACGGCCGCGATCAGGTCCCTGGGACCGCCGCAGAAACCAAGCCGCCAACCGGTCATGGCATAAGCCTTGGACACTCCGTTCATGGTCAGGACGCGATCGTAGAGCCGAGGCTCGACCTCGGCGATCGTGCAGAATTCGAAGTCGTCATAGACCAGATGCTCATAAATATCGTCGGTCAGTATCCAGACATGCGGATGCCGCAGCATCACTTCCGCGATCGCGGCCATCTCGGCGCGCGAACAGGCCGCTCCCGTCGGATTGTTTGGAAAATTCAGGAAAAGCCATTTGGTGCGTGGAGTGAGGGCGGCCTCCAAATCCTCGGCGCGCAGCTTGAAACCCGCCTGCTCGGGGCACGGGACGGCAACCGGAATCCCGTCTGCCAGCCTCACGATGTCGGCATAGCTGACCCAGGAGGGAGCGGGAATGACGACTTCGTCGCCCGGATCGCAGGTGGCGAGAACCGCATTGAAGATCACCTGCTTGCCACCCCCGGACACGACGATCTGGCTGGCGTCATAGTCGAGATTGTTGTCCCGTTTGAACTTGCGGGCGATGGCCGCCTTCAAGGCCCGGGTTCCGTCCATTGGAGGATATTTCGTATCGCCGGCCAGAGCGGCGGCATGCGCCGCGTCGATTGCATGGGCGGGGGTGGGAAAATCCGGCTCGCCGGATGACAGGCTGACCACCTTCACTCCATTGGCGGCAAGGTCGCGCGCCCGCTGCGTCATCGCGGCGGAGGCGGATATCGAGACGTTCTTCAGTCGGTCGGCTATCGCGGGCATGTTTGTGAACTTTCAGAGTTGGAATGGAGCGGGGCGGCAGTCCGCAAGGTCTCCCATCAACCGACTATCTCGTCGACGGGAGCTATCGTCGAACCCGTGGCCTCGATTTCACTGCGGACCAAGCGCGCGAGTTCGAGCGCGCCAGGCGTATCGCTGTGGACGAGGATGGATCGCGCAGGCATGGCGATCGTCACGCCCTCGATCGTCTCGATGGTCCCGTGGAGCAGAAACTGTCGTACGCGCTCGCGGACCGCATTTTCTTCCTTGACGAGGGCGCCGGGCAGCCCGCGGGCAACCAAGTGGCCGTCTGAATCATAGGCCCTATCGGCAAGGAAAAGCGCATGCGTCCTCAACCCTGCCCGCTTCGCGGCCCTTTCTATCTCGCTGTCGGGCATCGCGAACACGATGAGGTTCGGGACCACCGTGCCGATGGCATCCATCATGAGATCTGCGAGCACGGGGTCCCGGCTGATCATGTTTCCCATCGCCGCGTGGAAGCTGATGTGGGAAACGCGTACGCGCTCGGCCCCTGAGATCGCCGTCAAGGCCCCCAACTGGTAAAGCATCTGCTGACGGAGTTCATCGGCCTGGAACGGCATCTCGCGACGCCCGAAACCCAGTCGATCGGGCAGCCCCGGATGCGCGCCGACGCTGACGCCGTTCGCCTTGGCAAGTCGCACCATGCGCGCCATGGTATCCGGATCGCCGCCATGGAAGCCGCAGGCGATATTTGCCGACGAAACGATCTTCATCATCGCCTCGTCGTCGCATAGCCGGTAGGGACCAAATCCTTCACCCATGTCGGAATTCAGATCGATCTTCATCGGTTCCTCCTGTTGAGTGCGCGATGGGCGCTACGCCATTGCCTTCAGCGCCCGTTTCACCATCTGCGATGTGTTGCGCACGTCTTCGACGTAGCCCGCGACTGCTTTTTCCACCGCGAGTGCCTCTGAATGCGTGGTTCGGACGAACTGCAACCGGCTGCCGATACGGGCTTGGCCGAGCCTCCACAGATCAGCTTCGATCACCCCCGCGATCTTCGGGTATCCGCCGGCGGTATTCGCATCGCTCATTTGCACGATGGGCTCGCCGCTGGGGGGAACCTGAATAACCCCCGGCACGACGCCGTGGGAACGCATTTCTACCGGTGCGGTCGGCTTGATCGGATCGCCGGACAGGCGATAGCCTGTCCGATCGCTCTGGGCGGAGATCTTCCACGTTTGCTCCCAGAAACGCTCGGCATCGGCTCCGAAAAGTTCGTGCTCTCCGGCCGGCAGGGCACGAATGGGCAGTAGCCCGTCCGAGGACGGTGGAAACATCTCGGACAGGGCAAGCCCAGGGTCGATGACCGCAAGGCCGTCCTTGGGCCACGCGGCATCCACTATCTCGCCCAGGCCGATTACATCGCCTGCGGCCAGGGAACGACCCGCATTTCCTCCGAAACCGCCTCGCAACGACGTGCTTCGCGAGCCCATCACTGACGGGACATCAACACCTCCTTGCGCACAAAGATAGGCCCGCGTGGCTGCTCGTGGCTGCGCCAGGTCGAGAACCTGCCCCATCTCGGCTGCGTAGGTGCACCATGGCAGGAGTTCCACGCCATCGAGGGTCGCGCCGCAATCGGCCCCGGTCAGCGCGAAAACGACCCTGCCGGAGAAACGAGCCCGAAAGGGAAAGGTCTGGATCTCGACCGCCGCGGCACCTTCGTCGTTGCCGACGATCATGTTACCGATCTTCAGGGCCAGCGAATCCATCGCCCCGCTCGCCGTGACGCCAATATTCCGATAGCCGGGTCGCCCCAGATCCTGAACCGTGTTGAAGGGGCCGGTATGGACGATCTCGATCATAGCTCGATCCTCTCCGGCACGAAGCGGACCGTGTCGCCCGGCGCCATGATCGCCGGCGTCGACGACAGGGGATCGAACATCTGAAGTTCCGCGTAGCCTATGGAGTTCCAGCCATTGGGTCCGGTGAGCACGGCGACACCGGTCTGCATTCCGCCGATCGTCACGCAGCCCCTGGCCATATTCAGCGACGGCACGGTTTTCCGTGGCATGTAGATTCTTGGATCGAGCCCATGGAGATAGCCGAAACCGGGTGCGCTGCCCAAGGCGAACACCCTGTAGGTGGCCTCGTAGTGAATCCTGACGACCTCGCGGTCGCTGAACCCCGAAAGGTTGCATAGCGCCGGAAGGTCGGCGGCATGTTCGCCGCCATATTGAACCGCGATCTCGATCGTCTTCCCATGCAGATCGATGCTCCGGGCACACTCCCAAGCCTCGACCAGGCGAGCCACGACAGTATCCGGATCTCCTGGCGTCTGCCTGAATATGGCCAGGAGGTTGGTCATCCCCGGGACTATCTCGGATAGGTCTTCCCATTCTCGCAGAGACCTGGAAAGCGCCCATATCCGTCGCTGCGAAGCGAGATCGAAGTCACCGGGGGCTTCGAGCAGGAAAGCCCTCGATCCGATCGCGGAAATACGAGGACGGCCAGATGTCGCCGGAACGATTTCACGCTGCGGCGCATGCAGATCGGACGCAGTCATGAATGAGGCTCGATTTCAAAAAGAGAATCGCCGAACCCGACCATCGCATCATGTTCGGCAACGCATTTTTCCACGCGGCCCGAAACGGCGGTTCTCAAGGGAAGCAGGATGGGGCCGACGCGAATGAAGCCCAGGACGTCCATTCGCGTTACAGGCCGTGGATAGTTTCGAGCGGTGGCGGGCCACGACGGGTGGTGAACCCAGAACCGACCCGCCATCGGCGCCCTTATGACCATGGTCGCGGCACGGCCGCCAGGCTTCGAACCACCGCTTACGAAAGGACGGCTGCCCTTGGCAAGCAAGATGCGCAGCCCGCTCGCCGGCTGCTCGATCTCGACCCCGTCGACCCCGGCGGCCTCGAGGGCGGAAGTCAGCAATGCGATCGTCGCGGGATCACTGAAATCCACGTCGCTCATGCAGCACTCCGCTGCTTCAGCCACTGTTCGAGGTAATGAATGTCTGTTTCGCCGCGGATGAACGCGTCGTCTTCGAACAATGCGCGCAGGAGCGGGATGTTGGTGGAGATTCCATCCAGGCGAATCCTCGCCAGGACGTCGCGCATCTTCGCCATCGCTTCGGCGCGTGTCGCGCCATGGACGATCAGCTTGGCAATCAGGGAATCATAATGCGGCGAGACCTTGTAACCGGCATGGATGTGGGTATCGACGCGAATGCCGGGACCGCTTGGTAGATCAAGCGCGGTGATGATGCCTGCCGAAGGCATGAACGAGACGGGGTCCTCGGCATTGATGCGGCATTCGATCGAGTGGCCCTCGCATTCCACCTCGTCCTGGGAGATTTCCAGAACTTCGCCCTGAGCCACCTTAATCTGGGCCTGGACGATGTCGAAGCCGCTCGTCATTTCCGTGACCGGGTGCTCGACTTGAAGCCGGGTGTTCATTTCGATGAAATAGAACGCGCCGTTTTCATAAAGGAACTCGAATGTGCCGGCACCGCGATAGCCGATCTGGCGGCAGGCCTCGACACAGGCTGCGCCGACCGGCGCAATGGTCTGCCGTGGGATGCCCGGCGCGGGAGCTTCCTCGGCCACCTTCTGGTGGCGACGCTGCATCGAGCAATCCCGATGTCCGAGCCAGACCGCGTTGCCATGATTGTCGCAAAGGACCTGGATTTCGACATGCCGCGGACGCTGGAGGAACTTCTCCATATACAGGGAAGACGAACCGAACGCCTTGCGGGCCTCCTCGCGGGTGAGCGCCACCGTCTCCTGCAACGCATCCGCATTCGGTACCACCCGCATCCCCCGGCCACCGCCGCCGCCGGCCGCCTTGACGATCACCGGATAACCGATCTGCGCGGCAATCTGATCGATGACCGCCGGATCGTTCGGCAGCTCCTTATCCGGTCCGGGAACACATGGCACGCCCGCCGCCATCATTGCGCTCTTGGCCGAAATCTTGTCGCCCATTGTCGCGATAGATGACGGTTCAGGCCCAATGAAAACCAGGCCGGCTTCTTCCACCGCCGCCGCGAACGCGGCGTTTTCCGAGAGGAACCCGTAGCCTGGATGAACCGCGCCGGCCTCCGACAGCCGCGCAGCGAGAAGAAGAGCGTCCTGATTGAGATAGCTCTT
This sequence comes from Aquamicrobium sp. LC103, assembly GCF_001014615.2. Taxonomy (GTDB): domain Bacteria; phylum Pseudomonadota; class Alphaproteobacteria; order Rhizobiales; family Rhizobiaceae; genus LBCQ02. The sequence continues at coordinate 322,314 of NZ_LBCQ02000005.1, read as the reverse complement.
CGCCGCACTGGAAGGGCCGATACACAAGGACATGTCGGAGGCCTTGCCATAGGCAGCATCGCGATCAGCCTCCGAGCACACCGTGACGGTCGCCAAGCCGAGTTCCCGGCATGCCCTTTGAATCCTCACTGCGATCTCGCCGCGATTCGCGATCAGTACCGTCTCGAAGCGACGCGCCGGCTGCACGGTTCTGCTCCGCATCTTCCGCATTCACGCAATCTCCGCAAGCATTTCACCCGCCTCCACCTCGCTGCCGTCCATATCGCTCAGGCGGGTGATGCGGCCGGCACGGGGTGCGCTGATCTTGTTGAAGACCTTCATCGCCTCGATGATGAAAAGCGTTTGGCCCTCCCGCACCTCATCGCCCAGCTTGACGAAGGCATTCTCTCCCGGCGCGGGCGCGGCATGAAGCACGCCAAAAATGGGGGCTGTCACCGCGATGACGGATGCCGTCCGTGATCCCGCGGACGCGTTTCGCACGTCGAGGTCAGGCGTGGACGTCTGAACGGCTTCGCGAGCCGCAGCAGCAGGCGGAACCTCAAGACTTGAAGAGTGTGAACGAAAGATCCGGACCGTCGTGCCCTTCTCCGTGACGGTGAGCTCCGCAATGTTCGATCGACCGACAAACTCGATCAGCGTCTTGATTTTCGAAAGTTCCATCAACCCACTCGGTATTCAGAGCGCCCTGTCGCGGGGCTGCGCGATGCAAAGCTGCGATCAGGTTGGCATCTTTCGTAACATGAGGCGCGGACCGATGGGGTCAGACGAAGTTTTGATGGACGGTGCGGCCTCATCGACGGCAGCGCCCAGGGCGACGGGCAGGAGTACATGTTGCTGGCGCGCGCATGCGCATTTCCCGCCGAATCTAGCTTCGATGCGGCTCCAACGCGGATTTGATGGCGTTGGCGAACGAATTGTGATGGTTTGTCATTTCAAGATCGAGCGCGATCCGATATGCGGCGGGCACCATATCGAGCCCGTATGAGGCCTTCTGCCGCCTCGACCGGAGCGGTCGGCAGGCGTTCGCTCGCAAGTAAAGTTGTCACAATCCCAAAGATTATCGAGCAGCGCCTTTCAAGGCAAAGTGCTCTGAAGTCTCCCTTACCACGGCGCTTCAGCCGATGGAGGAGATGTGCAAGGCATAGGTCTTCAGAGCCGCCCCAAATTCCATGAGGTTCCGGCGCAGTTCGGCATAGTCGGCCGTGCGTTCGCGGGTAGCTTCATCCATGTAAAGCCGTCTGTTCAGCTCGATTTGAATGCTGTTGCGCTTTCGCGAGGGATCCGAATAGGCCGAAATCAGCTCGGCGCCCTTGAAGGGAACGTTCAGCGCCACCGAATAGCCGAAGCCCTTCAGTGTTTCCGCGGCGAGCGCCACGAAGCCGGGCTCGCAGCTTGTCCCCTCATAGTCGCCGATCACCATGTCGGCACGAACCGTGCCGGCAGGATCGGGCGACAGCTTGTGGCCGATCGCCGGCATCGAATGGCAATTGATGTGATAGACGCAGCCGAAGGCGGCGTGGTTCGCATCGAGAAGCTCGACGAGCGCCCCGTGATAAGGTCGCCAATAGCGGTCGATCCGGGCCTCCAGTTCGGCCACGCTCATGGGGTGCTCATACATCGGCACGTCGCCCCAGGCGTACCGCCAGACGAGACCCATGCCGCGCCTGGCCGAAGGGCTGTCACGGACCGGATGCGGCCATTGGCCGTTCACGAGCTCCAGATCCACGTCCTTCAGCGAACGGTTCACGTCGAGGAAGCTGCGGGGGAACTGGGCGATCAACAGCGGAGCGCCGAGGTCGGGGGCGAAGCCGAAGAGATCGTCCACATGCGTGTCGGAGGCGATCCTGACCATCTCGGCGGAAACGGCCGGCCTGAAGTCGGCCGGCAGCGACAGGCCGCTATGCGGGCTGTCGAAGACAAGCGGAACGGGCGCGGCGCGAGGCGGAACGACGGAAAGAACGCCGTCGATGTCGAGGGCTTGAATTTCGAGAGACATGTTCGCTTGGTTCACTGCATGTGGGGAATGGCGGCGAAGGCTGCCGGATAGGTGGTATCTGCCATGCCGACGAAGGCCTTGCCGCGCCGCCCGATGGCGCCCGGTGCGGCAAAGGGACGTGGATAGACCGCCCGCTGGAATGGTTTCAGCGGAGCCAGCGCTTCAAGCGCGGCAAGCTGGTCCTCCGGCATGTCGACATCCACCGTGATGTCCCGTGTCGGCCCCGTGCTCATGCGCGGCAGGTTGAGCGCCTCCTCCACGTCCAGCCCGGCATGGATCAGCATGCCGACGAGTTGCGCCATGCACGGCACGATCTGGTTGCCGCCGGCAGCTCCAAGCACGGCGAAGGAGCCATTCTGGTCGGTGATGGCGACGGGGCACATATTGCTTGGCGCATAAACCCCGGGCCTAAGACTGTTGGCGCGTTCCGGACGCGGATCGAACCAGGACATGCCGTTGTTGAGCAGGATTCCGGTGGAAGGAGAAAGCGCGCGCGCGCCGAAACGGTTGAGAAGCGTGAAGGTGATCGTGACCATCCGGCCTTCGCGGTCGACGGCATTGACCTGCGTCGTGCTCGACTTCGGGTTGGTCTCGGCCGGATTGAGACGGCCGCGATGAGCGGCGAAGGCGTCCCAACATGCATCAGCCATGGCCGCAAAGAAACCCGCATCGACCGGTCCCCTGCCGCGATGCTCGTCGAAATGAGCGAGCGCATCGAACAGGCGCTGGCCGCCGCTGGTCTCGCCGGCCACGTGGACCCTTTTTCCGGCGATGCGGATGGAGCGCGCCTCGTAAAGGAGCGGTTCATAGGCGGCGAGATCGTCCAGTGTGACCGGACTACCGCCATGTGCGAGATCCGCGCAGAGCCTCTCTCCGATCGGGCCGGCATAGAGGGCATTTGGCCCGCTCGCGGCAAGCTGCTCCAGGGTTTCGGAAAGAGCATTCAGCGGAAGCCACGTGCCGGGTTCGGGCGGAGCGCCATCGGGCAGGAAGATCGCGCGCGCGCCGGGATCCTCGCGCAGGTCGCCCTCGGCGAGCGCAATCGCCAGCGTCGTGTGCCAGTCGACGAAGAGGCCGCGGCGGGCACGCTCGATGGCTGGAGCCAGAGCCCGGTCGAAGCCGATCGTGCCATAACGATCGAGCGCCGTGGCGAAACCGCGTACGCAACCCGGGACGACGGCGGCGGTGAAGCCCTTGACGTTGGCTTCTTTGACCGAAGCGGGATGGCCGATGAAGGTCTTGATGGCCGGGTCGGGCCTGTAGGTTTCCGGATCGAAGTGCCCCGGTACGCGTCCCGTGAACTCAACCACCTCCACCTTGCCATCCGGCTGGTTCACCATGAGGTAGCCGCAGGCCGCGAGGCTCGTCATCCATGGTTCGACCGTCTGCAGCGTGAAGGCGGCGGTGACGGCTGCATCGACCGCATTGCCGCCGGCGGCAAGCACAGCGGCCCCCGCCTCGGCTGCGACGTAGTGCTGGGAGGTGACGACACCGAACTCGCTGACGCCCGCCGTCTTTCTGGTGATCCAGCGTTCGGCGCGAAGCGCGTCGTGGTTCCGGTCAGCCATTCGCCTTCTCCTCGAGGGCGGCGGCAACGAGGCGGCTTGCGCCGGAGAGGTCGCCGAGCTTTTCGCCCGCCTCGATGCGGCCTCTGTTGCGGCCGGCGCGCGCCTGGCGCGTGAGTGCCTCTTCCGCGACCTCCGCGGCTTCATCCGCCGGGATGACAAGCACGCCCGTCGCGTCCGCCATGACGAAATCGCCCGGCAGAACCGGAACATTGCCGCAGGAAACAGGGACATTGATCGCGCCGCCGAGATCGTTGAGGCGGGTCGTGATCGAGGAGACGCCGCGGCACCAGACCGGGAGGCCCGTCTCCAGTATCTCGTCCGGATCGGTGCACGGACCGTCGATCACGACCCCGATCGCGCCAGCCATCCTGGCGGCGAAGGCAACGCCGCCGCCGAGGCAGGCGTGACGGTCATCGCCGAGCCGGTCGACGATCAGGAAGTCACCAGGACGCACGACGGAGAGCACATGGTGGAGAAGCGTGGAATCGGTTGCCGGGATGGCGACCGTGACCGCGGTACCGACGAGCGTGCCATGGACCTCTTGAATCGGCGCGATCGAGCGGTGGACGAAACCACGATGACGGAAATGGCCGATGGTCGCGAGCTCGACGCTTGCCAGCTTTTCCGCCAGCCCGGGATCGATCTGCGGCGGCGGATTTCCGATGCGGTACTTCTTCATGACTCTGCCCTTGCTTTGGTTTGTCCAGGCGGCGCGGTTTGCCAGTCGCGACCGGGCACCGCGGCGAGGAGTTCGCGCGTGTAGGGATCCTGGGGGTTATCGAAGAGAGTGGCCGGCTCGCCCTCCTCGACGATCCTGCCGGCGCGCATGACGGCGATGCGGTCGCAAATGCGGCTTGCGACGCGCAGGTCATGGGTGATGAACAGCATGCCGAAGCCGAGCCGACGCTGCATGTCGGCGAGCAGGTCGAGAATCTGCGCCTGGATCGATACGTCGAGTGCTGAAACGGATTCGTCCGCGATCAACAGATCGGGCTCGACGGCGAGCGCACGGGCGATGCAGATGCGCTGGCGCTGCCCGCCCGAAAATTCGTGCGGAAATCGGTCGGCGGACGCACGATCGAGCCCCACAGCATCGAGAAGGTCGAAGGCCCGCTGCATCGCCTCACCGGCAGAAACTCCATGAACGCGCGGCCCTTCGGCGATGGCGGCACCGATCTTCTGTCGCGGATCGAGCGCGGTATAGGGATCCTGAAACACGATCTGGACGCGGCGGCGGGCGTCGCGAAGCGCACTTCCTCTCAGACCGGTGAAGGCCCCGCCGGAGATGATCACCTCGCCGTTGTCCGGCTCGACCAGGCGGATGACGCATTGGGCGAGCGTCGACTTTCCAGAACCTGATTCGCCGACGAGGCCGATCGTCTCGCCCTGGCGAATGGTGACGTCCACGGCATCGACCGCCTTGACGCTCCGGCCGCGTCCGAAGAGGCCGTTCCCGGAGAACGTCTTGACGATCTTCCTGGCCAGGAGGACCGGCTTGCCCAGATCGGTGCGGGAAATGCGAGGGTCCAGCGTCGGAACCGCGGCCAGCAGGCGGCGGGTGTAGTCGGCCTTGGGAGCGTGCAAGACTTCCTCGCGCGTCCCGATCTCGACGAGACGGCCCTGCTGCATCACCGCCACGCGATCGGCGATTTCGGCGACCACACCGAAATCGTGGGTGATGAAGACGATACCGGCGCCGTGGCGCTGACGAAGCTCCAGCATCAGCCGCAATATCTGCGCCTGGGTGGTCACGTCGAGCGCGGTGGTAGGCTCGTCGGCGATCAGTACCGCCGGATCCAGGGCGAGCGCGGTCGCGATCATGACGCGCTGGCACTGACCCCCGGAGAGCTGGTGCGGATAGGAATGGACGATCTGCTCGGGATTCGGCAGCCGCACCTCGCGAAAGAGATCGACCACGCGATCGCGGATTTCCGCCGCGGACAGATCGGTGTGCAGACGGAACGTCTCGGCCACCTGCTCGCCGACCCGGTAGACCGGGTTGAGCGCCGCGGTCGGCTCCTGAAAGATCATGGCGATGCGCCGGCCGGTGATGTCGCTGCGCCTGCGCTCGTCCAGGCCGAGAAGATCGGTCCCTTCGAAAACGACCCGACCCGTGGGCTTTGGGAGATTGCGTGGCAGCAGCCCCATCGCGGCAAGCGCGGTCATCGACTTGCCGGAGCCGGATTCGCCGACGATGCAGAGTATCTCGCCTTTCTCGAGCGTCAGCGACAAGCCTTCGACCGCGTGGCTGCGGTCGCTGCCCCGTGGTAGCCGCACGTTGAGATCTTCGATGGCGAGAAGCGGTCCGGTCACGAGGGTTCGACCTCCCTGGCAGGAGAGAACGTGACGTCGCGCGGGTCGCAATGCTGGAAATGTTCGACGAAGCGGGCGGCAAAGCCGACGATGTGGTCGACGATCTCGCGACCGATCTCCGCGGAGGCGAGCGTAGCGTCTCCGCCCAGCATGCCATCCGCATTGATCTCCGTCGCATCGAGCGGCAGTTGCACGGGAATGCCCTCGAACTGTACGCCGGCAACGCCGCCGGTGGGGAGGCCGAGCGCCCGGGAACGGACGGAGGGACGGATAAGATCGGGACGCAGCAGGTTCGGGAACAGGTGCATGTAGACCGATGTGATCGGATCACCGCCATGGCCGCGGGCGCGCGCCGCCTCGCTTCCATGAAGCTTCTTCCACAACGCATCGGGAATCGACTGCCAGATGTTGATCGAGGCGACCGCAACCCCCCGTTCGCGGCGGATGCGGCGCACGGTCTGGTCGATGAGGGAGGCATTCGTCGTGTGCCCGTTGAGAATGACGAGGCGCTCCACGCGATGATCGAGAAAGGCGCCGACCATATCCTCGACAAGCGCGGTGAAGGTCGAGGCGCGCAACTGGACGCCGCCCGGAACCGTGCGGAAGAAATCGGCATAGCCGAAAGGAATCGTCGGCGCAGCCACAGCCCCCGAGGCCTCCGCCACGCGCAGAGCGATGGCTTCGGTCAGCATGAAATCTCCCATCGGCGCGTGCGGTCCCTGCTCCTCCTGGCTGCCAAACGGAAGCAGGACGACGAGATCCTCGGAAAGACGCTCGCGGAACTCCGCGAACGTCATGTCCTTGAGAGCATGCTTCGACCGCATCCCGGTCACGACAGCTTCAGATAGTCGCCGAACATCCGCATCTCGCCGTCGGCGCGCGGCTTCCATTCGATGTCGTCCCGGTGGGCCCAGTTGTAGACGCTCTTCCACATGTAGTAACCGGGCGTCACCCGCTGCCATTCGGCGGAAAGATCCTGGTAGGCCTTCTTGCGAGCCTCGAATTCCGTTTGCCGCTCGAATATATTGCCGAGCTCAATAAACTTCTCGGTTGGATCCCAAGTCTTCCAGGACGCGGTCGAGCGGGAGGCGGTCGGTCCCCAGTCCAGCCAAAGCGGCTGATAGGGATCGCCGGGAATGAAATCCGTCGACATGGACATGTTCATGAGATGGAAGGGTCGGCGATAAACGAGCTCGAAATTGTCGAGCACGATCGCCTGCACGTTGATACCGACCTCGCGCCATTGCTCGATCATGATCTCGGCGGCGGCCTCGTAGTTGGGGTAGAACTGACGGGTTATGTGCCAGCGCAGGGGCCGCCCGTCATAACCGCTTTTCTGGACGAGCTCTTTCGCCTTGACGGGATCGTAAGGCAGCAGCGGCTTGAGAGCCGGATCGTAGAACCGGCCATATTCGGGGAAATTGAACGGCACGGCCGGATGAAAGGTCGCCTCGCCGAAAAGCGCCTGGACGATCGTGTCCATGTCTATCGCCTGCACCATCGCGTAGCGGAGATTGGCATCGACGAGCGGATTGTCTTCCGGATCGGGGCGGGTGTTGAACGCGAAGGCGGGATAGTTGCTGGCGGTGGCGCGAATGAGCTTGACCTTGTCGTAGCCCTCGAGCGTCGCCTCCTGATCGGTCGGTATGTTGACGATGAAGTCGAACTCTCCCGAGACGAGCCCCGCCATGCGGCCGGAGAATTCCGGCACGATCTTCCAGATGACTTGCTTGGCCGGCGGCGCGCCGTCCCAATAGTCGTCGAATGCATCGAGCACCATGACCTCGCCGGAACGGAAGGTCGTGACCTTGTAGGGGCCGGTGCCGACGGGCGCCTGGCCGAAACCGTCGACGCCCTTCTCGAGATAATATTTCTTCGGGACCACAAGGCCCATATAGCCGGTGAGCTTGCCCGGGATGTAGGGATCGGGCCGTTCCGTCTCGATCTCGAACGTGTACTTGCCGGTTGCCTCGACGCGCTTGAAGCCATCGGTGAAAGTCTTGCCACGAGGCTCGAAGGGCTTCGGACCCCAAAGGCGATCGGCAGAGAGGGTAAACGCCGCGTCTTCTGCGGTCATTTCCGTACCGTCGTGGAAGAGAACGCCCTGGCGCAGCTCGAAGGACCAGACATTTCCGTTCTGCTCCCAGCTCGTGGCGAGCTTGGGGGCAAGGATGAGGCCGTTCTCGTCGTTGATGTAGTCGCGGTCGACCAGGCCGTCGTAGAAATTGGGGAAGATTCGCCGCGACGTGGTCGATATCCCGTTGATGGTCGCCATGTTCTGCCAAAGATTGTCGACGGCGATGGTCAGCGTCGGCCGATCCTGAGCGCTCGCGAGCTTGAAGGGCGTGGCGAGCGAAACCGCGCCGGCACCGATGACGAGCTTTCCAATGTCGCGTCTGGTAAACATTTCCATCTCCTGACTTGTTTCCGTGCCTTACGACGTTCTGCTCTTGAGCATCGGGTCGAGGCGGTCGCGCAACCAGTCACCGACGATGCTCATGGAAAGTGTGATGATGAAGATCAGCGCCCCGGGCAGAACCGATATCCACCAGGCGGTCGAGAGATAGTCACGCCCGTCGCCGAGGATCTGGCCGAGGCTCGTCATCGGCGGCTGTATGCCCAGTCCGAGGAAGGAGAGCGACGTCTCCAGCAGGATGATCTGCGGGAAGGTGAGCGTGATCTGGACGATGAGCGCACTCGCCACGTTGGGCAGGATATGGCGGGTGTAGAGCCGCCACGGTCCGGCGCCCAACGCCACGATCGCCTTCGAATAGGGCTGGCTCGTCGCGGAGAGAACCACGCCCCGCGCCAATCGGGCATAGGTCTCCCAGCCGAACAGGCCCATCAGGATCACGAAGAGCGTCATGCTGTTGCCGAAGAAGGCGAGTAGCGTCAGCGCGATGAGAATGAAGGGCAGCGATGCCTGGAAGTCCACCAGCATCATCAGCACCTCCTCTGCCCAGCCGCGCAGATGCGCGGCGATGAAGCCGACGAGCGCGCCGACGACGGCTCCGATCAAGGTGCCGGCCAGCGCCACCGAAAGCGACATGCGCAGGCCCGAGATCAGACGGGCCACCATGTCGCGACCGATCCTGTCGGTGCCGAGCGGATAGTTCGGATCGCCACCGAGGAAGGCGGGAGGCTTCAGACGGGCGAGGAGGTTCTGCTGGGTGACGCCGTGCGGCGTGAAGACGTTGCCGATGATCGCGACGACCACCACGGCGGCAAGGACAACGAGGGCAGCGGAGAGGATAAGCGGCGGACGGCGCATGCTCAAACCTCAGCGTGCGACGCGAATGCGCGGATCGAGAAGCCCGTACAGGAGATCGACCAGCAGATTTGCCACGACCATGGTGGCCGCTATGACGAGAACCAGTGCCTGCACCACCGCAAGATCGCGCGACGAAACCGCTGTGACGAGCAGCCGGCCGACGCCCGGCCAGGCGAACACCGTCTCGACCACGATGGCGCCGGCGATGAGCTGGCCGAGATTGAGGCCGATGATGGTGACGATCGGGATCGCCGCATTGGGAAGTGCGTGCAGCAGGATCCGCTTCCAATGCGGCACGCCCTTGGCGGCCGCGGCGCGCATATACAGCCTGTCGAGGACCTCCAGCATGGCGGAACGGGTGAAGCGCGCGAGCGTGCCCGCGGTGAATGTGCCGAGCGTTATCGCGGGCATCAGGAAGTGCCAGATCGTGCCTGTTCCGGAACTGGGAAGCCATTGCAGGGTCAACGAGAACAGCAGGATCATCAAAATGCCGAGGAAGAAGTTCGGCAAGGCGAAACCGAAAACGGCGAAAGTCATGATCAGCCGGTCGAGCGTGGAACCGCGCTTGAGCGCTGCCAGTATACCCGCCGGAATACCGACGAGAGCGGCAATCAGGTAGGCGACGAGTCCGAGAAGCAGCGTCCAGGGAACGCGCTCGGCTATGATGTCGATGACCTGGCGTCCGTCGCGGTAGGAGATGCCGAACTGGCCGGTCGCCATCTGCGCGATGTAGCGGGCGTACTGCTCGTAGAGCGGGCGGTCGAGGCCCCATTGGCTGCGGAATTGGGCAACTTCGTCGGGCCTCGCATCCGCACCGAGAAGCGCGACGACGGGATCGCCGGAGGTGCGGAGCACGATGAAGGCGAAGGTGAGGACGAACCACAAGGTGAGAAGGGTTCGAACGATCTTCACCAGCCAAAAGCGGGTCATCGGTGGCGCTTCCCCATGCATCGTCCCTCTTGGAGGCGCATCTCGAGCGTGCACCTTCTGCTGAGAGATGTAGACAATCACGGGGATAAATCTTAATCAATACATTAATAGCCGGTATATTTATATGTTCTGTATATGAAACACGGCATCGAGCTGCGCCACATCGCCTATTTCGCCTGCCTGGCGGAGGAGCTTCATTTCGGCCGCGCCGCTGAGCGGCTCGGCATTGCCCAGGCCCCGCTCAGCCAGCAGATCAAGCAGCTCGAGGGACGCCTGGGAACCAAGCTCTTCCACCGCACCACGCGGCGGGTAAGGCTGACCTCGGCGGGAGAGACATTCCTGTGGCACGCGCAGGAGGTGCTCAACAATGTCGATCGGGCGGTGTCGCATACGCGCGCCATTTCCGGCGAGCAGACGGGCAGGATCGTGGTCGGCGGCGTGCACATCGCCATGTCGCACTTCCTGCCGCCGATAATAGCTGCCTTTCGAAGATCCTATCCCGCGGTCATCGTCGACGTGATGCCGCTTGGCACGGCGGAGCAATTGCGCACGCTCGAAAGCGGAAAGATCAATATCGCCTTCATCCGCCCGACCAGCGAAACCGGCTTCATGCAGATGGAAGTCCTGGCGAATGAGGGCTTTGTCGCAGTCCTGCCGCGCTCGCACCCGCTCGCCGCGAAGGCGGATCTTTCACTGAGGGATTTCGCGGGCGAGTCCATGGTCGCCTATGCGCCAATTCTTGGGGCCAGCTACAACAGCGTGGTGATGGAGGCGTTGCGCGCGGCGGGCGTCCATCCGATGATCGTGCAGGAAGGCTTGCATACGCTGTCGGTGACGACTCTCGTCGCCGCCGGTGTCGGGATCGCGGTCGTGCCGTCCTGGGTACAGCACATGGTTTCGCCATACCTGGTGTATCGGCCGCTCGTGGAACTGCCGAAGACGGTGGAACTTGCCGTCGCATGGCCGGCCGGGGAAACATCCGCCGTCGTCCTCGACTTCATCTCGACGTCACGCCGGGTGGTAAAGGAGCTGACCCAACAGCCGGCGAAATGAAGCACAGTTGCTAGTGCGTGGCTGCTTCCCGTTTCGCGGAGCTGCGGTCCGGCCATGCGAGGATGGCGTTCATAATGTGGTCGACCAAGGCGCGCGCCTCCACGCCGACGGCGACGTGGCAATTGTTGCTCGAGCGCGAGCGGATGTTCTCGAGCTTCGCCGATGTCAGGTTACGGAAGTCGCATACGGTCATGCCGCGGGTGATACCGTCGCCGAGCTCGACTTCCACCGGACAGTTCGCATAGGTGATCAGCTCCGGATCGATGAACGGGACCAGAGCGCACGGATCGTGCAGCGACGCAGTGGTCAGCCCGTGAATCTCGTTCAGCCTCTGGCGGAAGAAGGTGAACAGTCCGCCATATGTGCGCGCCACTGCGTTGCCCGCGTTCAGACGGGCGATATCGTCTTCGGTAATACCGACCTGCCGGGTAACGTTCAGCCCCACCATCCACATCGGCACGCCGCTGCGAAAAACGATGTCGGCGGCTTCCGGATCGCACCAGATGTTGAATTCGGCGACGGGCGTCGTGTTCCCGATCTGCGTCGTTCCGCCCATGCAGCTGATGCCGCGCAGCCATTTCGCCAGACGCGGCTCCTTGCGCAGCGCGAGCGCGACATTGGTGAAAGGTCCGATCGGGCACAAGACGAGTTCGTCGCGATATCTGCCCGCCATCTCGATGATGAAATCGACCGCGTGGGCATCGACGGCCTGTCGGCTGGGCACCGGCAGTTCCGCGCCGTCGATGCCGGTCTTGCCATGAACGTCGCCGCCGTGCCGGAACGTACGGATCAACGGCTGCTCGCAGCCGCGCGCGACAGGCACGTCGAGCCCCAGAAGATCCGACAGGGAAAGGGCGTTGGTCGTGGTCTTGTCGACCGACTGATTTCCGTAGACCGTGCTGATCCCGACAAGTTCGAGATGGCGCGCCGCATAGAGGATGGCGGTCGCGTCGTCATGTCCGGGATCGCAGTCGATCAACACTTTGGTCATATCGTTTCCTAAGCCGATTGTATTCGGGTTGAGCCGCGCTCGACGAGATACGGCTTTATGGTGTGGCGCTTGGGCGGCGTGTCGGAGGCGATGACGATCGCGTGCGCCGTCTCGACGGTGAGCGACGTCATTTCCTCGAGGTTCTGGTCGACCGACGTCAGGTCATAGATGGGCCAGGACGCAAGCGCGGAATTGTCATAGCCGACGATCAGCGGCGAAACGGCAGCGGCTGGCGACTGGCGGACCGCATCGATCAGTGCGAAAGCCAGCGTGTCGTTGGCGCAAAAGACGGCCTGCGCGCCGCTGGACAAGAGTTCTGGCGCCACCTTGAGCGCGTGAGCATGGCTATAGCGGCTCGAAACGCGTGCCGACAATGCAAATCCGTTTTCGTTGAGGCGCTTGACGAAACCGGTCTCGCGATCGAGGCTGATCGTGGTGCTGTCTTCACCGGCGAAATAGGCGAATGTCCGCGCACCTTGCCCAACCAGGTGATCTGCGACCATGGCGCCGGCCGAGATGCTGTCGCCGCAGATGACGTTGACCGTCTCGTCCCCGTCGTAGCGATTCATGAGGACCAGCGGCTTGCGACCGGCCTTGCAGGCACGGACGATCTGGCTGCTGAAAGGCGCGGCAAGCGCAATGACGGCATCGACCTGGTAGCTCATCAGCCGCTCGATCGCACTTTCGGCCCCTTCCGCCGTATCGCCGACGAAGACGAGCGGGGCGAGCCTGCGCGCGCCGAGCTTTTCGATGAGAAGTTGCAGCGCGTGGGCGTGATAGGGATTGTTGAGGTCGGTTACGACCACTCCCACGATTCCGGTGCTTTGGTTCTTGAGACCGCGTGCGATGAGATTGGGCTGGTAGCCCAGTTCGGCAGCCGCGGCGAGCACGCGCTCGCGGGTGTCTTCGGAAATACGCGGGTCTCCCGCCAGCGCGCGGGACACGGTCGAACGCGAAATTTGCGCCAGCTCGGCAACTTCGAAGGAACGGATCTTCTTCTTTTCCCTGTCCAAATTCCGTTCTCCCGAAAGTCGAAAGCAGCTGCGCTCCGTTTCGACCAAAACTTCCCTCTTGACTAGTCGTTGCGGTTAATATGCATTATTCACACGTGTGCACAACCGGGAAACAGCGGCTGGCGCAGCCACAATGGGTCCGAAACTCGAATGGGGAACTCGATGCAGATCGGAAGACGTCAATTCATGGCCGGGGCCGCCAGCATGGCCTTCGCCGGTTCGCTGGGGCGCGCGGCCGCCCAATCCGTGACCCTGTCGGCGCCATGGATGGGCTGGCCTGAAAACCAGGTCACACCGCTTATGACCGCCTTCGAAAAGGAAAGCGGAATTCGCATTTCCGCCGAGCGACTGCCGATTGCGGAGCTGTTCCGCACGCTGGAGGTGCGGCTTCAGGCGCGCAACGAACTTCCCGACGTCTATCTTGTCGACGGCCCGCTGACCGCTTCCTACGCGGCACGCGGGCACCTCCTCGCGCTCGACGAGATGCTCGCTGCCGACCGTGATCGTTTCGTGCCGACCACGCTGGTGCAGGGTACCTACGACGACAAGCTCTACGCCATGCCTCTGGGCGCGTCCTCGCAGCTCCTTTTCTACAACAAGAAGCTCTTCGCCGAAGCCGGCATCGCCGAGCCGGCGTCCGCCCCCGATCAGCGCCTGACGTGGGAAGACCTGTTGCCGATCGCGCAACAGCTCACCAAGCCGGAGATCTCGCAATTCGGCTTCGCGTTCGAGAATACCAATCCCTATCAGCTCCTTCCCGTGCCGCTGAGCCGCGGCGCGGAAGTCATCGGACCCGACGGGCTGACGGCCTCCGGGTATGTCGACGGCGAGGGCATGATCGAGGCGATGACGTGGTATCAGGAGCTCTTCCAGACTCACAAGGTAGGTCCGGTTGGGACGTTCCAGACCGGCGTCACCCAAGAAATGTTCGGGTCTGGCAAGCTCGCCATGATCATCGGGGGCACCTGGAATCTCGTGGGATTCGAAAAGTTCGAAGGCCTCGAATTCGGCGTGGCGCCACATCCCTATTTCGCCGGCGGCAAGCAGGTCACGCCGACCGGAAGCTGGCATATCGGCATCAATCCGCGCACCGCTTTCATGGACGAGGCCCAGGCCTTCGTGAAATGGCTTTCTACCCGCGACGCGATGAATTTGTGGTTTGATTTGCGGCAATACCCGCCCTCGCTCGAGGAAGTCTGGGAGGAGCGGGCCGGCACCACCTTCGTCGATCCGGCCTGGGAGATCGTCCGCTACGAGCTCGCGAACACCGCTACTCCGCGCCCCGCCACGCCTGCCTACCGGGAATATGAGGATTTCCTACGCACCGCGATGCAGGACATCCAGACGGGTTCGGACGTTTCAGGCGCACTGACGCAAGCTGCCCAGAACATCGACCGCGAGATGCGTAAGTATCGCTGACCGGCTGACGTCCTCGTCACGTCGATTTGCGGAATGCGGGGCGAAATCGTCGCCCCGCCATGCCACGAGTGAGCCCATGATGTCCTCCCGCTGGACCCCGTTTTTGTTTCTCGCGCCGGCGCTTGCCGGCCTCCTAATCTTCCGGCTCGTTCCCATCGGGGTTGCCGTTGGCGGGAGTTTGACCGGCGTGTCGCTCATGGGCGACCTGCGTTTCGTTGGCGCCGAAAATTTCGAGTACCTCCTGACCGACCCGCAATTCTGGTCATCCTTGAAGATCACCCTCTTCTTCAACGTCATCATCAACCCGCTTCAGCTTGCCGTCGCCTTCGCGCTCGCCATGCTGGTGTTCCGGCCGCTGCCGGGCCTATGGCTCTACCGCACTCTCCTGGTCTTGCCCATGGCGGTTTCCACCGGCATAAGCGCGGTTCTCTTCGGCCTCTTTCTCGATGGCAATCTCGGACCGTTGAACGGCTTTCTGGAGTGGATCGGCGTCGGCGCCCAGCCCTTCCACCGCGGCCAGGACCAGGCACTCTATACACTGATCGGCATCGCCACCTGGAAGGGAGCCGGCTACTGGATGCTGTTCCTGCTCGCCGGGCTCTATTCGATCCCCTCCACCGTCTACGAAGCCGCGACCATTGACGGCGCCTCCGCGTGGCAACGCTTCCGATACGTCACGCTTCCCTTGATGCGCAAGCCGATGGCATTCGTGCTGGTGGCCGACACGGCGATCAATTTCTTGTTCTTTGCGCCGGTTTACATCCTCACCTCCGGAGGTCCCGGCGGAGCGACGTCATTGTTGATGTTCGAAGCCTATCGCTCCGCCTTCACCTTTTCCGACATCGGACGCTCCCTCGCGATTTCGACGATCCTTCTCGGCATCATCCTCGTCATCGTCGTCCTGGAGTTCCGGCTCCTGCGATCACCCGAGGAACGCGCTTGATGGAAGCCCAGTTCAAGAACCCGCATGCACTGATGTTGCGTTACGGGCTGCTGTCGATCCTCGCCTTCATCGTGGTGTGTCCGCTTGCCTGGCTGGCGCTTGCATCGCTCCGTCCACAAAGCGAGATATTCCAGCCGGTATCGGAATTCGGCTGGAGCACCTTCTTTCCCTCGCGGCTGACATTTGACAACTATCGCGCGCTTTGGGCGAGCGATTTTCCGCTGGCGGTTAAGAACTCCACCTTCGTCGCCGTTACCACGGTGATCTTCGGCATCGTCGTGAATGCGCTCGCGGGTTTCGCCTTCGCAGCCTTCGACTTTCGGGGCAAGAACCTTTTGTTCCTGTTGGTGATCGCGAGCTTCATGATGCCCTTCGAGGCGATCGTGCTGCCGCTTTACGTCATGATCCGCGCCTTCGGATGGGCCAACAGCTATCAGGCCCTGATCGTGCCGGAAATCGCCAACGGCATGGTGATCTTCCTGTTCCGGCAGTTTTTTGCCTCCATACCACGCGATTTCTACGAGGCCGCACGGGTCGACGGCGCGTCGTGGCTCTATATCTTCACCCGCATCGCCATGCCGCTGTCCTGGCCCACGATCGCCACGTCAGGGCTCATGCTGTTTCTTTCACAGTGGGATTCATTCTTCTGGCCGGTGGTGGCCGCGAGCAATCCCGACTATGCCGTCGTCCAGGTGGCAATCGCCCGCAACATCAATTTCGAGCAGAGCGACTGGGGCGGCCTCTTCGCCTCCACGAACCTCGCCATCCTGCTCGGCACGATCCCGTTCCTGCTGGTTCAGCGCTTTTATGTCCGAACTCTTATCTCGGGCGGGATCAAGTGACCGATCAAACGTCCCACGGAATCCACCCATGTCCACGATGAACATTGAGAACCTCCGCAAATCCTTTGGCGAAACGGAGATATTGCGCGGTATCGACCTTGACGTCGGTGACGGCGAGTTCGTGGCCCTGGTTGGACCCTCGGGCTGCGGAAAATCAACGCTTCTCCGCCTGATCGCCGGCCTTGAAGTTGCGACTTCGGGTCGGCTCGTCATCGGCGGTCGAGACGTGACCGCGCTTCCTCCCAAGGAACGCGACGTCGCCATGGTGTTCCAGAATTACGCGCTTTATCCACATATGACCGTCCGATCCAATATGGGCTTCTCGCTCAAGCTTCGGGGAGCCGAGAAGGCCGAGATCGAGCGGAAGGTAACCGAGGCGGCGGACGTTCTCGGGCTGGACACGCTGCTTGATCGTTACCCGGGACAATTGTCCGGCGGCCAGCGCCAGCGCGTCGCGACCGGTCGTGCGATCGTGCGCGATCCAAAGCTCTTCCTGTTCGACGAGCCACTGTCAAACCTCGACGCCAAATTGCGGGTGCAGATGCGGACCGAGATCAAGGCCCTGCACCAACGTCTGGGCAATACGATGATCTACGTCACTCACGACCAGATCGAGGCGATGACGCTGGCGGACCGCATTGTCGTCATGCACAGCGGCAGGATCGAGCAGGAGGGCGCGCCGCTCGACCTCTACGACCGCCCGGCGAACGCCTTCGTCGGCGGGTTTCTCGGCTCTCCGTCAATGAACTTCATCAAGGGGCATATTCGAGGCGGCTCCGTCGTCACCGACGACGGCTCGGTTCTGCCTGGAGGCGAAGCGGTTGGCGGTCACGAAGGCCGAACTGTTCTTTGGGGCGCACGCCCGGAATCGATCGTGCCGGCGACCGAAGGGTTTAGCGGCATGATCGAGGTCGTCGAGCCGACCGGGCCGGACACTCAACTGCTGGTGCGCGTTGCGGGCCAGCCACTCGTCGTATTGTTGAGAAGCCGCACGCCGGCAACCCCCGGCGAGAAGATCACGATGACCGTCTCGCCGTCGGAAATCCATCTCTTCGACGCCGACCACGGCAGCCGGATCGAAGCGAAACCCTGACCGCATTATTCGAGGCGCTCAATGTACAATTCGTACGAGACAACCCAACGAATACTGCAAGGCATCCAGCGCTGGGCGGCGATGGAGAGCCCGTCCAACAGGCCGGATCAGGTGGATGGCCTTGTCGGCCACGTCGCCGTGCATCTGGAATCGATCGGAGCCTCCTGCGAACGACCGGATCTCGGGAGTGGCTGTGCGCGGCCACTCGTCGCCCGCTTCAACGCCAATGCGCAAGGCGGCCCGCGCATTCTTGTTCTGGGCCACCTAGACACCGTGCATCCCATGGGCAGCATAGATGGGCCGATGCCGCTGCACGTGGAGGGAGATCGACTCTACGGTCCTGGCGTCATGGACATGAAGGGCGGTGTATATTTGGCCGTGGACGCGCTTGAAAGATTGTCGCGTTCGCAGCAAATGCCCGAAGTGCCGATAACCGTCCTGCTGAACACCGACGAGGAAATTGGCAGCCCCTTCAGTCGCGGCCTGATCGAGGCGGAAGCCCAAGCTCACGATTTCGTTCTCGTCCCTGAACCGGTGCGTGAAGGCCACGTCGTGATCGGCCGCTTTGCATTCGCACGGTTCAGGCTCACGACACACGGCCAGTCCGCTCATGCCGGTGCAGACAATGTCGCTGGCCGAAGCGCGATCCGGGCGATGGCGAACATCATCGAGAGGCTCGAGGACCTTACCGACATGCGTCGGCTCGTATCGTTCAATGTCGGCGTCGTTCAAGGAGGCGAGTTCGTCAATGTCGTACCGCTTCATTGTTCAGCGGACGTGTTGGCGGTCGCGGACAGCGAAGCCAACCTCGCCTACGTCCACGACGTCATGAGCGCCGTGCCGCGCTGGTCGACCGACGTCGAAATCGAGGTGGCGACCGGTCCGCAGCGCCCGCTCTTTCTTCCTTCGACGGGAACGATGTGGATGTTCGATCAGGCGAGGATTATCGGTGCGGAATTGGGGCTGGAACTGAAGGGACGCGTTTCCGGAGGCGGCAGCGACGGCAATTTCACTGGCGCGCTGGGCGTGCCTACCCTCGACGGCCTCGGGGTAGCCGGCAAGGGCCCTCACACCCGGGGCGAGTATCTCGAAATCGGCTGTCTTGCCGCTCGATCGGAACTCCTCAGGCGTTTGATCGAACTACTTGCAGATTCATCCGGGCCATTCCAGAAGAGCAATACAGCCGAGTAGAGCAGGTCGCGGGATCGCGTCGTTGCGGCAGCGCCGCGCGACAGCCGAAACGTTCTTTTCGCGCCCGGACTTCAATCATTCCATGCGCGACCAGCGGCGATCTGCGTCCCCCACCGCGGTTCAAAGCGCAACCTCAATGGCTCGTTTCAGATGAGGGCCCCTCCCCGCGGACCGGCGCCGGTCCGTTTCCTCCTGGCGGACCGACAGCGGCCCCGATCGGCATTCGGATGCCGACATCAAGCATAACACCAGCACATTATAGCATGCTGATTTTGTATTTGACCGGAGCCGCACCGGCGGCTGAAATCACCGCAACAAAAATCCAGATAGCGACAAACTGCTATCGCGATTCCAGGGGAACATGGGATGAAGGAAAACGTAAGTCGTCCGACGACTGAGAAGTCGTCGGATTTTGTAAGTGGAATAGTCTTCTTAACAATTGGATCTTTCTTCTCTATATATGCCTATACATATTCTCTCGGTTCCCTTTCCAGACTTGGACCCGGGGCATTTCCATTTTTCGTTGGAATTATTCTTTCCGTTATTGGTCTGGCGCTGACATTGAAATCACGAGCCTCCGCGGGTGAGGCCGTTCTAGCCTTCAATTTCAAAAGCGTCGTCCTGATCACGCTTGCGCTCATCGTGGGCGGCGCGACCTTGACCTCGCTGGGCGTGATCGTCGCGGTGCCGGCCACCGTCATCATCGCCAGCTTCGCCGCCGACCGCGCGCGCTTTCTGCCGGTCCTTTTGATGGCCGCGCTGTTGACGGCGTTCACCTATCTCGTGTTCGTCGCCGCGCTCGGCATCCAATTGCCGCTCTACCCGGGAGCCCGTTGATGGATATGCTCTCGCATCTGGCTTCCGGCTTCGACACGGCACTGACGCTGCAGAACATCATGTTCTGCTTCATCGGCGTGCTGCTTGGCACCGCCATCGGCGTATTGCCTGGTCTGGGGCCGCTGGCGACCATCGCCATGCTGCTGCCGATGACCTATTCGCTCGAGCCCGTTTCCGCATTGATCATGCTTTCCGGCATCTACTACGGTGCACAGTATGGGGGCTCGACGACAGCAATCCTCGTCAACCTGCCGGGCGAATCCGGTTCGGTGGTCACCTGCCTCGACGGACATCAGATGGCTCTCAAGGGTCGCGCGGGTTCCGCCCTGGCGATAGCGGCGCTTGGCAGCTTTTTCGCGGGCACCGTCGGCACGTTGCTTATCGCGGGTTTTTCACCCTACCTGTCGCGGCTTGCCATGTCGTTTGGCCCTGCCGAGTATTTCTCGCTGATGGTTCTTGGGCTCGTCGCGGCCGTCATGCTGGCCTCCGGCGGATTGCTGAAGGCGATCGCGATGATCCTGGTCGGGCTCTTGCTCGGCACTGTCGGAACCGACGTCACCAGCGGCGTGCAGCGCTTCACCTTCGGTTCCTTCGAACTTGTCGACGGATTGGAATTCGTGGCGCTCGCCATGGGCCTGTTCGCCTTCAGCGACATCATCGCCAACGCCGCCGGCAAGGAAAAGCGCCAGTTGGTGACCGAGAAGGTGGGAGGGCTGTGGCCAAGCCGCGAGGAATTCCGGCGGTCCTGGAAGCCCGTTCTGCGCGGCACGGCGTTGGGTTCCTTCCTCGGCCTGCTTCCCGGCGGAGGCGCCACGCTGTCATCCTTCGCCTCCTACATGATCGAGAAGAAGATCTCCAAGACGCCCGAAAGATTCGGCAAGGGCGCGCCGGAAGGGGTCGCGGCGCCGGAAGCGGCGAACAATGCGGGCGCGCAATCCTCCTTCATCCCGATGCTTACGCTCGGCATTCCCGGCAATGGCGTCATGGCGATGATGATCGGCGCCATGATGATCCACGACATCGTGCCCGGCCCGCAGGTGATGACAGCCAATGCCGACCTTTTCTGGGGTCTGGTGGCCTCCATGTGGATCGGCAACCTGATGCTGGTGATCATCAACCTGCCGCTGATCGGCATCTGGGTCAGGTTCCTGCAGATACCCTATTCTCTGCTCTACCCCGCCATCATCATCTTCTCGATGATCGGGCTCTACACCGTCGAAAACCGCATATCCGCAATCTATATGGGCGCGGGCTTCGCCTTGGTCGGCTACCTCTTCAACCGGCTGAGGTGCGAACCTGCCCCGCTTCTGCTCGGCTTCATCCTCGGCCCGATGATGGAGGAATATCTCCGCCGCGCCATGCTGCTCTCACGCGGCGACCCCAGCGTTTTCGTCACGCGCCCCCTTTCCGCCGCGATGCTTCTCCTCACGGTGCTTTTGCTCATCACGATCGTCTCGCCGTTCGTGCGCAGGAAACGAAAGGAGGTTTTCGTCGAAGACTGAAGCTTTCGCCAAATCCGCATGACGCCGGCAGACCCGCTTCTGCCGCTCCCGACATCATTCTGAGGTTAACTATGCCAGACATTATGGGCGAATACGTCGACAGGCTCGTGACTGTCGAAATGAGAAACCGTGGCATGAACTACGGTATCGTGAAGCAGATCTACGACGCGGCGCGTGAAGAAGGAGGCGGTCGTCCCATCAGCGCCCGCGCCGCCGAGGCACTGGTCGAAACCGTCAAGCCGGGCGATGTCGTCTTCATCGTCACCGGCGCGGGATATTATCCCGAGGTGCCGAATGGCGAGAGCGACGGTCCTCCCGGCGCCGCGGCCCTGGCGCGCGTCATCTATTGGGGATTGAAGGCGATCCCGGTCTTCGTGACCGAGGAATGCCACGCTCCTCCCGTCGTCGCGTCGGCAAAGGCTGCCGCCGTCATGGTGCGCGATTTCGAGCTCGCCAAAAATCGTCGGATGGGCGGCGCGCTCATTACCGCTCCGACCGACCGCGAAAAGGCCGCCGAATGGGCCAGACAGGTCATCGACGAATATCGGCCGGCGGCAGTGATTTCGATCGAAAGGCTCGGCCCCAATGACCAGGGCATCGTGCATGGCTCGACCGGCGTTCCCAAGAACTGCGTCGATCTCGGTCACCTCTTCATCGAGGCAAAGAAGAACAAGATCCTGACCATCGGCATCGGCGACAACGGCAACGAGATCGGCTTCGGCCGCATCTACGACTTCATGCGTGATTTCCACCCCTACGGACGCGAATGCCAATATCCGGGTGGCACGGGCGTCATCACCGTGATCGACACCGATGTATTCCTGCCGGCTTCGATCTCCAACTGGGGCGCTTATGGCATCGCCGCCATGGTCGCCTTCTTCCTGAAGGACCAGGAACTGATCCAAACCCCCGAGATGGAGCGCAGGATTCTGGAGGCCTGTCTCGACGCCGGCGGCTGGGAAATGCGCTACTGCACGTCGCGCTTCATCGTCGACGGCACCGTGGGCGAAAGCTCGATGTCCATCGTCCAGCTTCTGCGCGACATGCTGAGGCTCAACATCGCCACCCCAGACCGTGGCCTTTCGCACGGCAAGATGAAGGAGCAGGTGCAATGAAAGGATTTCTCGGCGCTTGCGCCGCGTCGCTCGGCCTCGTGGCATTGATGGGTTCCGCGTCGCAGGCACAGGAAAGCTATCCGTCCCGCGCCATCCGCATCATCGTGCCCTACGCACCTGGTGGCCAGGGCGATATAACCGCGCGGCTGATAGGCGACAATCTCGCGCCGGCGATCGGCCAACCGGTGACCGTCGAGAACCGCGCCGGCGCCAACGGCGTCATCGGCATCGACGCCCTCGCGAAATCGCCGCCCGACGGCTACACGATCGGCGTCGTGGTGGCCTCCCATGCGCTTTCTCCCGCACTCATCAAGCCGCTTCCCTATGATCCCGTAAGCGACTTCACGCCCGTTACCACGACGGCGATCACCCAGATGGCCATGGTCACCTCGCCGACCCTGGAAGCTGACACGGTCGAGGAGTTCATCGCCTATGCGAAGGAACATCCGGGCGAGCTCGCCTACAAGTCCGCCGGGCCGGGCAGCAATTCGCACCTGTTCGGCGCCTGGTTTGCCGACGCGGCGGGCATCGACATGATCCACGTTCCCTACAAGGGAAGCGGCGATTCCATGCCTGACCTCATGAGCGGTGTGGTGCATATGGGCTTCGACACGCTGCCGGCCGTCAGCGGCCACATCAAGAGCGGCCAGGTGAAGCTGATCGCGGCCGGCGGTCCGGCGCGATCCCCACAATATCCGGATGTGCCGACGGTAGCCGAGGCAGGCATCGAGGGTTTCGTCGCCAATTCCTGGGGCATGGTACTTGCGCCGAAAGGCACCCCTCCGGAGATCGTCGATCGCCTGAACAAGGAGATCGTGGCAATCCTGGACAAGCCCGAGGTGAAAGCCCGGTTCGAGACCATGGGCGCGGATGTCGTTGGAAACTCTCCGGACGAAGCCGGCGAGATGCTGGAATCCGAGGTCAAGCTCTACACCGATCTCGTCGAGAAGCTGAAGATCGACGTCACCAACTGAGCAGTCGGCAGCGAATGCTCCCGCGGCGGATTCCTGACGGAGGAATCCGCCGTTCGTTCTCATGGCCGTTGCGGCCTTGCCGCTTCTCGGCTCATAGTATGGAATGCACCTTATTCCCAGACCGCTGAATGTCCGCCAACTGGAAGCCTTTCGCGCGGTGATGCTGACGGGCAGCATGACCGGGGGTGGGCGCTTGCTGTCCATTTCCCAGCCGGCCGTCACGCGCCTGATCCGCGAACTGGAGGCGGAACTGAAGCTGACGCTGTTCCTGCGCGAGGGCACGCATATAATCCCCACGCGCGAGGGAAAGGAACTTTACCGCGAAGTGGAGCGCCATTTCGTGAGCACCGAGCGCATCCGGGAGTCGGCCGACGCGATCCGGGAGTTCAATGGCGGACAACTGCGCGTCGCTTCCATCCTGGCGCTGTCCACCTCCTGCATACCCAGGACGGTGGAGCGTTTCCTGCGCGACTATCCGAGCATGGCGATTTCGATCCATAGCGGCGCGTCGCTCGACATCATCGATCTGGTGGTGAACGGCAGTGTCGATATCGGCTTCGTGGCCATTCCTCCGGGACGAAACGACCTCATCCACGAGGATCTGCCGGTATCCGAAGCCGTCTGTCTCGTTCCACGCCGGCATCCGCTTGCCGCCAAGCATGTGATCGGCCCTGCCGATCTTGATGGTCAGGACTTCATCGGACTCGGGCAGAGCTCGCTGATGCGGCTCGAACTCAATGCGCTGTTCCAACTGGCCAATTCGCACCCACGTGTCCGGGTCGAGAGCCTGTTCTCCTCGACGGTGGCGCGATACGTCAACAGCGGCATCGGCATCGGGCTCGTGGATCCGCTGGCGGTAGCTCTCGCGGATCAGAACAAGGTTGTCGTCCGCAAGTTCGTGCCGACAATCCGGTACGGCCTGTCGATCGTCTATCCGCGCAGGGTGGAAAGGTCTCCAGCGCTGCGGGACTTCACGAATGTCTTCCTTGCCGCATTCGAGGAGGAACTCGCCTTCACCAACGAGCGTCTCAACGACACGCCGACCGCCGCATAGCCGCCGAGATGCCTCGGTCCGAGCCGGACCACGACTGCCTCATGCGACGACAGTCCCTTCCTTCCCGGCGGCATTCTTGCGACCGCGTTCCATCCTCGCGCTCTCACGACCCGCTTCCGAAATACTTGCTCCGCAGGTCCTCGACGACCCCGGCTTCGATCAGTTCGAGTATCTGCAGGGTGACAGGCCGCGTCAGCTCGCTGTCGTGAGGGAAGGCAAAGCCGTATTTGTCCGGGTGGAAGATGTTGCCGACGACAGTAAGATTGCTTTGCGGCTGACTGTGAGCGAAGTGCTCCAGAATGGGAGCATCGCCGACAATCGCATCGATTTCACCGTCCTGTATGGCCGATGCCGCGGCATCGATATCCGGATATGATTGCGATGCGATGCCGAGATCGCCAACGAAAGTTTCGGCAACGCTTCCCGTGAATACGCCGACGGTCTTGCCCGGCAGGTCGGCGAGCGAGTGAACGCCCCTTTCGAGAGAGACCGTCGTCATGACGCTCGTCACCGACGATGTCACGTAGGCGATCACGCCAACCCCGACGACCATCCAGGCAGCTTGCCAGATCCGACCCATCCAGCCGAACAGGTTTTTGCGGGCAGTGCGGCCGGCGGTTGCGATTGAAATGACGTGATAGAAACTCTCAGCTATCCCATCGCGCCAGCGTCTGGGAAAGTCAGGATCGAATTTCCGGTCGAACAGCGCGAATCCGACGGTCGCAGTCGCGATGACCGCCAGAAGCCAGGCATAGGCGCGCAGGTGCCCGGCATCTCCAAGGCCCAATATGACGCTCCAGAAACCGCCGGAGCCTTCGTCGGACACCATGATCCGCAATCCTGCGTCGTACCAGGGCTGCGTGAAGGATAGAACCTCGGCACGATGGCGTGTGATCGTCAGGTTGGTGACGGCCGCGTCGACCTCGCCGTTGCGCGTCGCGTCGACGAGATCGCGGAAAGTAGGGTAAGCCACGTACCGAGTTGCGAGATCCAGATTCCCCGCGACGGCCTCCCACAGATCAATGGCCATACCGTCATAGGTGCCCTCCCCAGCAACGACGAATGGTGGGCTGACATAAACGCCGACATTGACGACGTGCGTCGATGGATCGGTTGCGGCCTGCGCGAGGGCACCGTGCGGCGCCAGGACACCGATAGCGAAGCACATCCATATTGCCGCCGTCCTCGGCAGGTCCATGATCCGAAAAATTTGCAAAGCCAAGTCCATTCCGGCTGCAAGATAGCGATGCAGCATCTACTCTCCTTATGAGGCTGCGTCGTCAAAAGACGCGGCGGTTGGTCGATCAGTCGTTGATGGCGGTTATCCGCACGGTGTCGCTGTCCCCTATGCCGGAGAACCAGACCTCGCCATCGCCGATCATCACCCCCTGCCAATTGGCGAACAGGTTCGGATAGGTCTGCTTGGCAATGGCATTCTTGACCTTGCGGGTGACGATCTTGTCGTAGTCGGCGACAAAATGCTTTTCATCCCTGATCTTCATGGCCTTGTCGTTGATGCGTGCCTGAAACGGATAATCGACCATGGAGGCGACCGCCTGCTTGTCATCGGCAGCAGCAGCCTTTTTCAACGTGTCGAAAAACTTCACATACGGCGCATGAGCCCCGAACAGATCGTCCAAGGTTTTATTCATTTCGCTGACCGTCTGCGCCCCCGCAGTCGTGATCCCCGCGAAGGCAATTATCAAGGTTGCAAGAAACGTCCGATTGGGCTTACGCATGATCAGTTTTCCTTCCTCAGCATCACCAGCGCCATATGTGAATGCGCGTTGAATCGAATTCGGTCCGGTCTGCGTGCGGACTACCGCTCCGCTTGCACCTATGATTTTCGGTCCCACTCGTCGGGGATGCTGCTCAACAGATTACGTACCGGACCGGACAGATCCGAGCATCGCATGCTTTGCTTGTTCGTGGGCATATGTGAGAAATTTCTAATGGCCCCGGCCTCAGCTTACTCAACACATGATTCAACAACCGGCATCGAATTTCAACCGTCGTTCCCCAGCCCATGTTCAATATAATCCTAATATAATACAGGCGCTGCCACTCGATCTTTCGCGATTTTCTCATCACTCCGCCATACTGGCGTATTTTTGACTTGATTCAGCCTTTATTTTATCAAAAACTATCCATGTATCAAAAAAATGCCATTATATTTACTCCGCCGCCTAAAACAGGTTGGTTTCTATGATCCTTTCTTCAGCCGGCACGAAGCCCACACAGTTACGAGGAGACGATATGATTAGACGACGGTTGGTCACGATTGCCGCGGCAACCATGTTGATCGCAGGCTGCCAGTCCAGTTCAAACCCACAGGTACAGGCACGCAATCATGAATTCGGCTGCATAGCGGGCACAGTTGGCGGCGCAATCGTCGGCGGCTTGATCGGCAGCACGATCGGTGCGGGAAGCGGAGCAGTTCTCGCGACGGCCGCCGGAATTGGCGGCGGCGGTTATCTCGGCAATCGTCTGGCGTGTCGCTAAGAGAGGAGTTTTTTCATGCGCAAGATGATTATGGCGGCCGCATGCGGCATCGTTTTCGGCACGGGTCTGGCCGCTGCTCAGCAGGCTCCGGCCATCCACGAAGGCCATCTCGACCAGATCGACACGAACAAGGACGGCGGCGTCAGTCGGGCAGAGTACCAAGCCTTCATGACTGCGGCATTCGCAAAGCTCGACGCCAATGGCGACGGCTTCCTCGGCCAGAACGAACTGTCGCAAATAACGACCGCCGCTCAGTTTGCGTCGATGGATGCGAACGGGGACGGACGCGTCAGCCGCGACGAATTCATGAACCAGGTCATGGCGGACTTCGCCACCGCCGATCGCGGCGGTGACGGCCATCTGAGATAGGAAAGGCGCAAGGCGGTGACCTACGCCGGTGCCGTCCATAGCGGCGGCGCCGGCGCGTTCGGGCGTTGCCATTGTCCGATCACATCCGGCGGAATCTCGGACCCTTGGCGGCGTGATCTGAATGAGGATCGGAGCGCTGCAAGGTGGGCAGCACCGCGCGGATATGGTCGCCCAAAGCCCTCGCGGCGGACGATGGCCGCGGTTCGGCGAATTCCAAGGCGATGCCGATCGTGGGAAGCGGCGGCAATCCCGCCGAAACGATGTGGAGGTCCGGCGGGACGGCCGATCGGGTGAGAACGCTGATTGCATGACCGGAGCGAGCGATCGCGATGAGGCCGGCGAGGCTGTTGCTGGCAAAGGCCACCCTGTATCGACGGCCGACAGCTTCCATGGCGTCGCAGGCGGCCCGATAATCGAGCGTTATCGGCGCGGAAAGCGCGAGCGGGAGGCTGGCCTGGTCCAGAATATCCGGTTCCATTGAATTGGCCACCCAAACGAAGCGTTCGTGGCGAATGACGTCGCCGTTTTCGGGGTCGGAGAGCGAAACGAGCGCCATGTCTATCTGCCGCCGGTGAAGCAGCGGGCGCAATTCGGAGGTGGGCGCGCAGACCATGCGCAGCTCGACGTCGGGATGCTGCGCGCAAAAGCCTTTGAGCAGATCCGGAAGAAACGCAATCGAATAGTCTTCCGGACAGCCCAGACTTATCGAGCCCTTGAGCGTCGTTCCACTCATTTCGGTCAGGATCTCGTCATGCCTGGCCAGGAGGGCCTCAGCGTGCCCCAGAAGCTTCTCGCCGGCAGCCGTGAGCCGCACGCCCGATCCGATCCTGTGCAGGAGCGCCTGGCCGACCTGATCCTCGAGACGGCGCATCTGCATGCTCAACGCCGATTGCGTGCGCCCGATCTGCAGCGATGCAAGGCTGATCGAGCCCGTGCGCGCAACGACCGCGAAGTTTTTCAGCAGTGCGAGATCGAGAAGCCCCATACTCATCAAGCCAATTGATATCCGAATGAAACAATATCAATTTGCCTGACAAGGCAAGTGCCGCTAGCCATTGAGAAACGGCCATAGCCGAGGTGATCCAATGTCGCTGAATGCCGATCCCGCATTCTGGGCGTCCGCCCGCAAGCATCTGACACGCTACGGACCCGACTTTGAATCGATCATTGTCGAGAGGGCCGAGGGCAGCTTCGTTTACGATGCGGACGGCCGCGGAATCCTCGATTTCACTTCCGGCCAGATGAGCGCCGTTCTCGGCCACACTCATCCCGATATCGTCGCGACCATCGAACGACAAATGCGCTCGGTCGCCCACCTTTTCAGCGGGATGCTGTCCCGCCCGGTCGTCGATCTGGCCGCGCGCCTCGCCGCGCTGGCACCCGGTCTCGACCGCGTACAGCTCCTCACGACGGGAGCCGAATCGAACGAAGCGGCGATCCGCATGGCGAAGCTGGTGACCGGCGGCCACGAGGTCGTAGCCTTCGCGCAGAGCTGGCACGGCATGACGGGAGCAGCGGCTTCGGCGACATACAGCGCCGGCAGGAGAGGTTACGGGCCAGCCGCCGCCGGCTCGCTCGTCATCCCCGCGCCCAACTCCTACCGCCCGCGCTTCACCCGTCCCGACGGCTCCAACGACTGGCAGGCCGAACTCGACGATGCCTTCTCGCTGAT
The DNA here is from genome assembly GCF_001014615.2 of Aquamicrobium sp. LC103. Classification (GTDB taxonomy): domain Bacteria; phylum Pseudomonadota; class Alphaproteobacteria; order Rhizobiales; family Rhizobiaceae; genus LBCQ02. The sequence continues at coordinate 293,666 of NZ_LBCQ02000005.1, read as the reverse complement.
CGATCGGCAGTCGACGGGCAATCTCGCGGCGTTCATCGCCGAGCCGATCCTGTCGAGCGGCGGCATTCTCGAACTCCCGCCCGGTTATCTCGCGGCGCTGAAGCACAAGTGCGAAGAGCGGGGCATGCTGTTGATCCTCGACGAGGCCCAGACCGGGATTGGACGAACCGGGCATATGTTCGCTTTCCAGCGCGATCGCGTAACGCCTGACATTCTCACCCTGTCGAAGACCCTGGGCGCCGGGCTGCCGCTTGCCGCCGTCATGACCTCGGCTGAGATCGAGCAGAAGGCCTTCGAGAGGGGGTTTCTTTTCTACACAACCCACGTCTCCGATCCGCTGCCGGCGGCGGTCGGCGTCACGGTCCTCGATGTCGTCGATCGTGAGAAACTGATCGAGCAGGCGGTCACCCGCGGCGAGAGACTCCACAATGGCCTGCTCGCCCTGAAGCAGAGGTTCGAGTGCGTCGGAGACGTGCGGGGGCGCGGCCTCCTTCTCGGGCTGGAGATCGTCATGGACCGCCGGACGAAGGCGCCCGGCTTCGAGCTCGGTGCCCGGATCATGGAGGAGGCCATGCGCCGCGGGCTCAGCATGAACATCGTCAAGCTCCCCGGCATGGGGGGCGTGTTCCGGATCGCACCTCCCCTGACGGTCTCGGATGCGGAGATCGATCGCGGACTGGAGATCATGTCGGACGCGCTCGACGCCGTCACAAGCACTCGCTGAACCGCCAACCCGACCGCACCCTTCCTCAACCGACGGCGTCAAGGCGTCGGTTGAATCTACGGGCGATCGCTGCCAATCACCCGGAATCCGGTATCCGACCGATCGCCACACCTCCAATGCCTAGCAGGGTGCCCCGCGCCGGCAAGTCTGGTGCATTGGCCATCAGCTTTCGTGGACGGTGGAAAAACCGCGCAAACTTGCCACAAGCGTCTCTTGACAGGCAACGCATTCCAGCATCTGATTATCTAACCATTTGGTTAGTTAGGGGAACAGCAATGGGCATCAGAAAACTTGCATATGCGGCGATGGCCGCGGCTTTGACGGTTTCATTTTCGGCATCCGCACAGGAGTGGAAGCCGAGCGAACCGGTCACCATCATCGTACCGTGGGCGGCAGGTGGTTCGACGGATACGGTCACCCGTATCGTCGCGGGCGAACTGACCAAGGCCTTCGGCCAGAATTTCGTGATTCTCAACCAGCCTGGCGCGTCCGGCTCGGTCGGCACGCGAGCCGCGTGGGAAGCCGCCCATGACGGGCTGACCATCGCCGCCGGTGCTGTGGCAGATCTTGGTGCCTACCCGGTATTCGGCACGCTCGACGCGCAGCTTTCGGACTGGCGCCTTTATCTTCATGTAGCAAATCCCGGCCTCATCTCCGTGCCGGTCAACAGCGAATGGCAGGATTTCGGCCAGCTTCTGGAAGCGCTGAAGACGTCGAGCACGCCAATCACCGTCTCCTCGGGCGGCCTGTCCTCGGCGACAGCCATCAGCATGCAGACCCTGGAGAAGGCGACAAAGATCAACTACCGACAGATCGTCTATGAGGGCGGCAACCCGGCGGTGATCTCCACCGTATCCGGCGAGACCCAATTCACTGCCGCGACGGCCACCGAGCAGGTCGACATGATCCGCGCCGGCCGCCTGCGCCCGCTAGCGGTCATCGCCGACCAGCCGCTGGAACTCGAAGGCTTCGGCACGGTCCCGCCGGTCACCGAATGGCTGCCTGAAATCAAGAGCGCGCCGAACTATTTCGGTATCTACTTGCCGGCCGATACGCCGCAGGAGGTGCTCGACGCCATGGACAAGGTCTGGGCGGAGCAGATCAAGGACAATGAAGTCCTCAAGAAGCATGCCGCCGAACGCGGCGCGCTGTTCAACGCGACCTATGGCGACGAAGCCGTGAAAGCGTCCACTCCTTACCTGTCCATCAACGCCTGGCAGCAGTTCGAAAGCGGCGCCGCTCCGAACGATCCGACCGGATTCGGCATCCCGAAGCCGGAATAACCCGCAATACGCACGGAAACCTCCGGGGCATCTGTCCCGGAGGGTCCTATCGCGGATCATCGACAGGCAGGCGGCACATGGACGGGCTTTTTCATTTTCTCAACGCGGTCGCGGCGATCGGCCTGTCGGCCGACATATTCGTCGTGATATGGGCGACGCTCCTGGGCATCGTCATCGGCATGATCCCGGGCCTGACGGCCACTCTGGGCGTCGCGCTGGTCACCACGCTCACTTTCACCATGCAGCCCAACACGGCGATCCTCGTTTTGATCTGCGTCTATATCGGCGCGATCTACGGCGGCGGACGGACCGCGATCCTGCTCAACATTCCCGGCACCCCGGCCAACGCGGCCTCGGTTCTGGACGGTTTCCCGCTTGCCAAGACCGGGCGCGCCGGCGAAGCCATGGCCATCGCGACCACCGGCTCCTTCCTGGGTTCCATCGTCGGCATGCTCGGTCTTGCGATCGTCGCGCCATGGCTTGCCGAATTCGCGCTCGATTTCACCTCCTTCGAATTCTTCTGGCTCGCGGTGTTCGGCATTGTGCTGTGCGGCCAACTCACCGCAATGGACGATCCGCTCAAGGGTTGGATCGCCGGCTTCTTCGGCCTGCTCATCGCCATGGTTGGGCAAGAGAGCCTGCACGCCTATGCGCGCTTCTCCTACGGCGTCCCGAACCTCGAAGGCGGCTTCGGGCTGCTGCCGGTCCTCGTCGGCGCGTTCGGCTGCGCCGAGGTCTTCGTGGTCATGCGCCAGGAAGCCACCCAACTCGTCGCCTCGAAGGTCGGCAACGTGCTGAGTGCCGCACTGTCGTCGCTGCGCTACACCAGAACCTGGCTGCGCTCGGGCGCAATCGGCACGTTCATGGGCGTGGTTCCGGGCGTCGGCGAAGACATGGGCGCATGGGTCTCCTACGCCGCTGCCAAGCGCGCCTCCAAGACCCCCGAGGAATTCGGCAGAGGCTCGCCCGACGGCCTGCTCGCCGCCGAGACCGGCAACAACGCCGCCGTCCCCGGCGCGCTCATTCCGGTCCTCACGCTCGCCATTCCTGGTTCCGCGCCGGCCGCCGTGCTACTGGCAGCCATGATTATCCACGGGCTTCGCCCTGGCCCGCTGATCATGATCACCCAGGCCGATTTTTTCTACTCGGTCGTTGCCATGGTTTTCTGGGCGAGCTGCGCGATGCTGGTCCTGGGCCTCCTTCTGACCCGTCCGCTGCTCTACGTCCTCAAGATCCGCCGCGAATGGCTGATGGGCGTGATCTTCGTCCTGTGCGTGGTCGGTTCCTTCGCCATCGCCGGGCGCATCTTCGATGTCTGGGTAATGATCGGCTTCGGCCTGATCGGCTTTCTGATGCGCGAGACGGGCTTCCCGGTCGCGCCGATGATCCTCGGCGTGGTGCTTGGCCCGATCCTCGACAACAACCTGCGCCGCAGCCTGTCGATCAGCCAGGGAAACCCGGTGGACTTCGTCACGCGCCCCATCAGCGCGATCATCGCAGGCATGGTGCTCCTGATCGTCCTATTCTCGCTGCCGGCGGTACAGCGTGCCGTTCGTGCAGCGCTTTCGCGCATCGCATCACCGGTGAAGAACAATGGCCACGGCTGACACCGTGCTGATCTGCGGCTTCGGCGCGTTCGGTGAACCGCACGCCAAGGCATGGCGTCGGCTCGATCCCGACATCGAGCTCATGGTAGCCGACCCATCGCAAGCCGCGCTGAGACGAGCGAGCCAACTCGGCATCGCGGAAGACCGGCTCGCAGCCGATCCCACGGCGCTGATGGACCGCGCCGACATCGTCGATGTGGTCGCACCTCCTGCCTTCCACTTACCGCTGGCGCTTTCGGCCCTCGAAGCCGGCAAGCCGGTGATGATCGAAAAACCGGCCGTGAAGACGGTTTCGGAAGCGCATCAGCTCATCGACGCGGCCGGCTTGCTACCGGTCCAGATCGGCCTCGTCCTGCGCGCCCATCCGCTTGTCGTTGAGGCACGCCGCCTGCTGAGCGCCGGCGAGATCGGCGAATTGCTCGCCCTCGACGGCGACTTTTCGGGATGGAAGCGGATGCGCGCCGATTCCTCGCTCGCCGAGAACGATGGCGTGCATTTCCTCGACCTGATGCGTCATTTCGCCGGTTCGCCGATCGTGGAGGTCGAGGCGCGCTCGTGGAGCATGCTCGACAGCGAGGTCGCGGACGACATCGTCATCGAACTGGGCTTCGCCGATGGCGCGAAGGGCCGGCTGCGGCTTGGCGTACTTGTCGCGGGCGAGGCCGAGGACGCGTTCGTGCCGGGCGCAGTGACCACCAAGAGGCTGACGCTGATCGGCCGCGCCGGCAACATCGCCATCGACTTCAACCGCAACCGTCTCGTCCTGTCGAAGGTCGCCTATGAGCGCTCGGCAGGCGGCCACGGCGTAGACCCGCGATCGCTTTCGTCACGGACCGCCCTCGCCTCGACGCCGGAGGTGCTTCTATCGGCAAGCTTCGGAATTTTCCGCAACGCGGTGCGCGACGGCGCGCCCGTGATGTGCGACGCATCACAGGGTGCGCTGGAACTCGCCGCGACGCTTGCCGCCATCGACACCTCCCTGGCACGGCAGTTTCGCGAAACAACAAGGATAGATGGAGCCCGCCCATGACCCGCGCCCGTCCACTCGTTACCGACATGATCGGCGGTCTCGTCTTCACCATCATTGGCGTTGCCGGCCTAATCGAGTCACTGCGAATGCCGCGTTTCGAAAACCGCAACGCGGACCCGTTCACGGTGCCTGGTCTCACCCCTGGCTTGCTGAGCACGGTGTTGGCCGTATTGGGCGTGGCGCTGATCGCGCGCGCAATGGCGGGGCGCGGCGGCGCGACCCCGCTGCCGATCCTCAACTGGTCTGCTGGCAGCGCCACCCGCATGATCTTCACCCTGGTGACGGTCATGACCTACGGCTTCGTCCTGTTCGGCAACGTCCCGTTCATCATCGCCACCACGCTTTTCGTGTTCATCTTCACGATTGGTGCCGAGCTGCTCAATCCGCAGCGAAAGCTTTCGCTTCCGAAGCTTTGCATCGGCGCCCTCGTGCTGGGCCTGTGTTCCGCATTCGTCGTGCGCTTCGTCTTCGTGCAGATATTCCTCGTAAGGTTGCCCGGATGAGCGGCTTGCGCATCGCGCTCTGCAACGAGGTCGTGGCGCAGTTGCCGTTCGAGCGCCAGTGCGCGCTTGCAGCCGCGCTCGGCTATGACGGGCTGGAGATCGCGCCTTTCACGCTCTCCGACGAGCCCGCGCTGCTGACTTCCACGCAGCGCGCGAACTATCGACGTGCGGCGGAAAAAGAAGGCATCGCCGTCACCGGGCTACATTGGCTGCTGAACGTACCCGCCGGCCTCTCGCTCACCAGCAACGATCAGGACATTCATCGCCGCACCGGCGACCATATGGCGGCGATGGTCGAGCTCTGCGCCGATCTCGGCGGCAAGGTCATCGTCCATGGCTCGCCGACCCAGCGCGTGCTCGCCCATGCATCGAGCCCGCAGCGCGCCCGCGACAGCGCGCTTGTCTTGCTGCGCCAAGCGGGCGAACGCGCCGGTCAGGCCGGCGTCACCTACTGCATCGAGCCACTATCGCCGGCAATGACCGATTTCGTCACTAATGTCGGCGAAGCACTGGAAATAGTTGAGGAAATCGGCCTCCCCTCTCTCGCGACAATGATCGACACCTTGGCCGCGTGGGGCGGTGAAAGCGAGGGGCCAGACGCGCTCATCCGCCGGCACCTGCCGTCCGGCCATATCCGCCATATCCATCTTAACGACGACAACAGGCGCGCGCCCGGCCAGGGCGAACGCGGTTTCGCGCCGATCCTGCAAGGATTGTTCGACCTTGGTTATGAGGGCGTGGTCGGCGTCGAACCCTTCGACTATCACCCCGACGGGCCTGCCGCCGCCGCGCGCGCCATCGGCTATCTGCGCGGCATCATCGAGACTTTGGAGATCCGCCCATGACCGTGCCCAAGGTGAAGCTGGGCGATATCCGGCTCGGCATCACCAACGCATTCGCGCGCATGCCCTTCCGCTTCGGCGTCGTCACGATGGAGGCCGCAGCCTCGCTGACCCTCGAACTGGAGATGACGGTCGAGGGCCGCAGCGTCGTCGGCTATTCCTCCGACCTGCTCGCCTACAAATGGTTCGACAAGCGACCGGAGAAGACGCCGGCCGACAACGTCGCCGACCTGCTCTGGGTTGTCCAGCTAGCGGCCGGCATTGCCCGCGACCTGCCAGAGGCGACACCGTTCGAACTGTGGCGGCAGCTCGACGTGGCGGTGGATCGTGCTTCCGTCGAAGGCGGCTTCAATCGGCTCGGCGCATCCTTCGGCGTCTCAATGATCGAGCGCGCGATGATCGACGGCGTCGGCAAGGCGCTGGGTCTCGGGTTCCGTGCCATGCTGACCAAAGACGCACTCGGCCTGCGCCCAACTGACGTGTTCCCGGAACTTGCTGGGATGAGCGTGGACGACGCGCTGCCATCGACACCGTTCGGAAAGCTCGACCTGCGCCACACCATCGGCATGGTCGATCCGCTCACGGCGGCCGACCCGTTCGAGCCGGCAGGCGACGGCCTCCCCGAAACGCTGGAAGACTATCTGCGCCAAGACGGTATCCGCTATCTCAAGATAAAGGTCGGCGGCGATCTCGATGCCGATATCGCCCGGCTGGAAGCAATTGCCGGTCTGCTCGCCTCCGGCGGTCGTACGATTGCTGCCACGCTCGACGGCAACGAGCAGTACAAGCGCTTGGAGAACTTCGCCGCGCTGATGGACGCGGTCCGCTCGCGCCCCGCGCTCGACGCCCTCTACAGGGCGACGCTCTTCGTCGAGCAGCCGCTGGAACGCTCCGTCGCCCTCGCCGACACGCTCGACGAAACGGCGCTCGAGACAATCGGCCTGCCTCTGCTGATCGACGAGGCGGACGGCTGGACGAGCGCATTCCGCGAGGCCATCGACCTCGGCTATCACGGGGTCAGTCACAAGAACTGCAAGGGCGTCATCCGCTCGGTTCTGAATGCGATGCTCGCCGCGCGCCACAGCCGCCTTACGGGCCGGCCCGGCGACTATTTCCAGTCGGCCGAAGACCTGACCTGCCTGCCCACAGTCTCGCTTCAGGCCGACCTCGCCGTCGTCGCCGCGCTCGGCATCGGCCATGTCGAACGCAATGGGCACCACTATTTCCGCGGGCTCGATCACCTGCCGGAGCAGGAGGCGGAAGCGGCGCTCGCCGCCCATCCCGACCTCTATGAGCGCGCGGGCGGCCGCATCCAGCTCGCCATCCGCGACGGTGCGCTCTCCGTCGCCTCTCTCGACCGACCGGGACTCGGCTCCACCGTCAAACCCGATCTCGCCCAAAGCATCGCGCCGCAGGACTGGTCGTTCGCGATGCTCAATACAAAGACAGCCATCTGACGCTCAAGGGAAACGCCAGAATGAACGCACTGCCATCGGAAATCCGCAACGAGGAAGAGCTCGAGGAGCTGCTGTCGCGCCCGAGCCAGAAACTCATCGACACCTTCGCCTGCCTCGACGGCGATATCACCATTCTCGGCGTCGGCGGCAAGATGGGCCCGACGCTCGCCCGCATGGCCAAGCGCGCGGCCCCCCACAAGCGCGTCATCGGCGTCGCCCGCTTTTCGGAAGCCGGCTTGAAGGAGAAACTCCGAGGCTGGGACATCGAGACCGTGGAGTGCGACCTGCTCGATCGCACCGCCGTGGATAGGTTGGAAAAGACCGCCAACGTCGTCTTCATGGCCGGCCGCAAATTCGGCTCGGCGGGCAACCAGTCGCTCACCTGGGCGATGAACGTGCAGGTGCCGGCCATCGTAGCCGAGGCCTTCGCGGATGCGCGCATCGCCGCGTTCTCGACGGCCTGCGTCTATCCCTTCGTGGACATCACCGGCCAGGGCGCGCGCGAGGACCTCGACCTGAATCCGCCCGGCGAATACGCCAATTCCTGCGTCGGCCGCGAGCGCATGTTCGAGCATTTCTCGCGCACGCGTGGAACGAAGGTGTCGCTCGTCCGGCTGTCATACGCCATCGACATGCGCTATGGCGTTCTGCACGATGTGGCGAGCGCGGTGCAGGCGGGAGAGCCAGTGCAGGTCGACAGCGGACATTGCAACGTCATCTGGCAGGGTGACGCCAACGATATCGCGCTGCAGTCGCTCGCCCATGCCGACAATCCGCCGTTTCTGCTCAACCTGTCCGGCCCGGAGCTCGTCAGCATACGCCGGCTCGCCCAGAAATTCGGCGAAAAGTTCGGCAGGGAGCCAGCCATTTCCGGCAAGGAGCAGGACAAGGCCTGGATCGTGGACACCAGTCTCCAGCAGCAACTTTTCGGCTACCCTTCGGTGCCGCTGCCGCGCCTGATCGACTGGACGGCGAAGTGGCTTTCGGACGGCCGGCCCTCGCTCGGCAAGCCGACCCATTTCGAGGTTCGCGATGGCAATTACTAAGTATAGGGGCGCAAAGACCATGTCGCGCAGCGATGCATCGTCGGGGAAGGAGAAGCCCCGGCAGACGCGCGATGCGGCGGCCACCCGTGCCCGCATCCTGAAGGCCGCCGAAAAGGAATTCGCCAAGAAGGGGCTCAAAGGCACCCGCATCGACGCCATAGCCACGCGCGCCCGCTGCAACAAGGCGTTGATCTACCACTATTTCGGCTCCAAAGAGGATCTCTTCAGCGCCGTGCTGGAGGTCACCTACGAGAAGATCCGCGCAGCAGAGCGCAAACTCGACCTTGCGCACCGCTCCCCGCGCGCGGCGATGCAGGAACTGATCGGCTTCTCCTTTGACTATGTCAGCGATCATCCGGAATTCATCTCGCTCATCAATGACGAAAACATGCATGGCGGCGTGCATGTCCTGCATTCGGCGCGCGCGCGCGATCTCAACAGTCCGCTCGTGGCGCTGATCGAGGAAATTCTGAAGCGCGGTGAAGCCGAAGGCGTGTTCCGCTCCGGCGTGGACCCCGTACAGCTCTACATCTCGATTGCCAGCATCTGCTACTTCTTCATCGCCAACAGGCACACGCTCTCGGCGATCTTCGCCCTGCCCAAGACCCGCGACGTGCTCGACATGCGCCGCAGGCATGTCGTCGATGTCATTCTCGGCTATCTGCGCCCTGACGCTTCCTCCATCGACATTCCAAGAGTTCAACCATGAAGATCAACGACATCCCCGCCGTTCCCCTTGCAGCACTGCGCAAGGGCGGTGTCATTCCCGCCCATCCTCTTGCACTTGATGCCTCGCGCAAGCTCGACGAACGCCGCCAGCGTGCACTATCGCGCTACTACCTCGACGCGGGCGCGCACGGCATGGCGGTTGCCGTCCACACCACCCAGTTCGAAATCCGCGACCATGGCCTCCTGGAACCGGTGCTGTCGCTCGCCGCTGAGGAAGCTGCACGTCATTCGTCTGAACCGTTCCTCGTCGCCGGCGCGATCGGCAAGACCGAACAGGCGGTGCGCGAGGCGGAGCTTGCCCGCTCCAAGGGTTATCATGCCGTGCTTCTCGGCCTCGCCGCGATGAAGGATGCCAGCGAGGACGAACTGATCACCCACTGCCGCGCGGTAGCGGACGTCATGCCGGTCGTCGGCTTCTACCTTCAGGTAGCGGTCGGCGGTCAGCCGCTGCCCTATTCCTTCTGGAAGCGCTTTGCCGAGATCGACAACGTCATTGCGATCAAGATGGCTCCATTCCACCGCTACCGCACGATCGACGTGGTCCGCGCCGTGATCGACGCGCGCGCGGAAGAGCGCATCACGCTCTACACCGGCAATGACGATCACATCGTCGCCGACCTGATAACGCGCTTCACCTTTTCTCGCGACGGCAAGCCGGTCAGCGTTCGCGTCAAGGGCGGCCTGCTCGGCCACTGGGCCGTGTGGACGAAAAAGGCGGTGGAGCTTCTGGCCGACATTCACGAGCGTCCCGATGCGCGCTCGGCCTCCGAATGGCTGGAACTCGACGCCCGCACCACCGACGCCAACGGCGTGCTGTTCGACGTCGCCAACGACTTTGCCGGCTGTATCGCAGCGATCCACGAGGTGCTGCGCCGTCAAGGGCTGCTCGAAGGCATCTGGTGCCTCGATCCAAACGAGACGATGGGGCCGGGCCAGATCGAGGAACTCGATCGGATCGCGCGCGACTATCCCGAGCTCAACGACGACGATTTCGTGCGCGACAATCTCGGCCGTTGGCTCGCCTGAGCGAAGCCCGCGAGCCGGAATATCCTCGCCGGCCTCGCTAGTTCAGCAATTGACGCAGGAAATGACGGGAACGTTCCTCCCGTGGATTGGCGAAGAAGTCCTCGGGGGGAGCCTGCTCGACGATCAATCCTTGATCCATGAAAACGACACGATCGGCAACGGTCTTCGCAAAGCCCATCTCATGCGTGACGCAGAGCATCGTCATCCCGTCCTGCGCCAGGCTCACCATGACATCGAGGACCTCCCGGATCATTTCAGGATCAAGCGCGGAAGTCGGCTCATCGAACAGCATGATTTTGGGGTTGAGGCATAGAGCGCGGGCGATTGCCACGCGCTGCTGCTGGCCGCCCGAAAGCTGAGCAGGATATTTATCGGCCTGCTCCGGTATCCTGACCCGCGCAAGGTAATGCATGGCGATGTCCCGTGCCTCCTTGCCGCCGATCTTGCGGGATTTCGTCAACGCGAGCGTGCAGTTGCCGATAACCGTCAGATGCGGGAACAGATTGAAATGCTGGAACACCATGCCGACGTCCTGGCGCAGCGCATGTATAGTCCTGGACTGCCCCGTGATCTCCGTGCCGTTTACGAGTATGCGGCCCGCCCCGTGCCGTTCCAGCCCGTTTATGCAGCGGATCAATGTCGATTTGCCCGAACCGGAAGGTCCGCAGATCACGATCCGCTCCCCACGTCCGACTGACAGATCTATGCCGCGAAGCACCTGGAAACTGCCATACCATTTGTCGACGGCAACGAACTGAACGGCGGGATCGCCCGCCATCCCATTTTTGTCTTCCCGATCAACTGTCACGCCAATCCCCTGTCTGAACGCTTACCGCCTGTGCGATGCCATGAGCCGGCGCTCCATTTGGGCGACGAGCTGCGAGATAACGAATGCCAGGCCAAGAAAGATTACCGCCGAAACGAAGAGTGGCTCGGCATAGCGGAAGGTCTCGGCCGCGATGTCGAGCGCGCTTCCGAGCATCTCGGGCACGGCGATGACTGCAAGGTAAGGCGTGGCCTTCAGGATCGATACGAAATAGTTGCCCAGCGGGGCCGCGATGTTGCGCAGCATTTGCGGTGCTATGATGAAAGCGATCGTGTGGCGGCGACTCAGCCCCAGCGCCTTCGCCGCTTCCATCTGGCCATGATGGATCATGTCGATGCCGGCGCGGAATACCTCAGCCAGATAGCCTGAATAATAGAAGCTGAGGCACAATATGCCGACAAGCAGAGCCGGCAACCTGATCCCGTAATAGGGCAAAACGAAATAGATGAAATATATCTGAGCCAGCACCGGCGTGGAGCGGATGCAGTCGATGACGAAGCGCATCACATAGGACATGATCCGGCCGGATCTGCGAAGGATTTCCCATGCGAAGCCAAGCAGAGCCGCGCCGAAGCAACTGGCGACGGCAACACCGATCGTCGTGCCTGCCGCCTGCAGAATGATCGGCACCGTCTCGAGCGCATATGCAGTATCAAATTGCATCCGACGCCCTCCTGCCTTTGGTGACACGCTTCTCGATGTGGCGACCCATCACCGTCACCGGGTAACATATGATGAGGTAGGCCAGCAGGAGCGCCGAATAGACGGCCACTGGATCGAAGACGATCTGCGAAATTTCCTTTGCGCGATAGGTCATGTCGGTCAGCGTGATCAGGGACACCAGCGCCGTTGATTTGATCAGTTGGATGAACTGATTCATGAAGGTCGGGACCATCGCCATTATCGCCTGCGGCAGCTCGACATAGGCCAGCACCTGACTGCGCGTGAGCCCAATAGCGAGGCCGGCTTCGGTTTGGCCGCGGTCAAGCGCCTGCAATGCCGCGCGCACCGCCTGACTTCCATAGCCGCCGATATTCATGCCCAGCACCATCGCCGCCACCGAAAGCGCCGAAAGCGTGACGCCGAACAGCGGCAGCGTGTAGTAAAAGGCAAAGAGCAGGACGATGACGGGAGACGAGCGCCAGAACTCGATGAAAATCGTAACCGGCGCTCCTTTCCAGCCTGTCGCGATATGCTGCAGGATGCCGAATATGAAGGCGAACGGAATTGCGTAGGCGAGACCGAGGACAGTCACGAGCCCGGTGACACGGAATCCCTCGAAAATGCCCCAAAGAATTTGGCCGTAGGTCACGCCCTACCCTTTCTGCGAGGTTTATCCCTTCAGCCTGACGCCATGGGGAAACTGCGTGAGACATTCAAAGCCTGCCGTGGTCACCCGCACGGTTTCCGAAAGTTCCAGCCCCCACCCCTCCATCCACATGCCCAAGATGATGTGGAAGGTCATGTTGGGCTTCAGGATCGTGTTATCGCCGCGGCGCAAGCTCACCGCGCGCTCACCCCAATCCGGCGGAAACCCGACACCGATGCCGTATCCGATGCGGCTATCCTTTTTCAGCCCATGCCGGTCGAGCACCTTTTGCCATGCGGCGTGCACGTCCTGAGCTTCAATGCCCGCGCGCAAGCATTCGAGGACGGATTGCATGCCTTCCTCAACCGCGGCTTCCGTTCGGCGCACTTCATCCGGCAAACCGGTACCCAAATGCATGGTACGCGCCAGGCCACTGCAATAGCGCCGCCGGGCTCCGCCAAGCTCGAGAGCGATTGTCTGGCCGCTTTCGAATTTGTCGTCGTTCCAGGCGGGGTGCGCGGTCGCAGCCTTCTCACCCGCCAGAATGATCGGGCTCAAACCGGTGATGGTGCCGCCGAAACGCTCGTCCGGCGCAATCTGTGTCTTGAATATCTCCGCCATCACTTCGCTTTGCCGGACGCCGGGTGCGATCAGTTCCATCGCATGGCTCATCGTGCGCGCGGCAATGCCCGCGGCGTCGCGCATATAGGCGATCTCGGCGTCAGACTTCTCCATCCGGAGCCGGTTGACGAGGAGGTCGCAATCCAGGAATCGAGCGTTCGGCAATCCTTTTCGCAGATGATCGAAAGCCCGGATGGAGAAATAGTAGCTCTCCGATTCATATCCCACCGCGCTGCGTGCATGACCCAGATCCGCGATGACCCCGACGAGATGATCGCTGGGATGACGGTCGGTCTGCTGGACGTAATCTTCCGGATAGCCGATGACGTGATCGGCATCGAGCCAAGTGCTCATTTGCGCGCCGGGGCGGTCCATGGCGCGCCCGTACCAGAACGGCATCGAATGTTTCGCCGAAACCAGGACATAGAGCGGGGTGTAAAACGCCCAATCTTCCGCACCAGTCAGCCAGTAGATATGGTTTGCGTCGGTCACCAGAAGCAGGTCCACGCCGGCGGCGGCCATCGCCTCCTGCACCCGGTTGGTCCGGCTCTGGAATTCGTCGCGTGAGAATGGAAGGTTCACTGGATGCTCCGTTATGCCTGATAGCTGCTTTGGTCGAGATCGCGCGCAACAAGTCCGATGAAGTCGCCCCGTACCGTGACGCCACCGTGCAGGCGTCCGATGAACAGCCCCTCGCACGGGGAAGTGATGGGGCGCCCCGGCATATCCAGCACGTCCAAATCGTGTAGCGTGGCGATCAGATCGCCTTCCCGCACTTCCTGTCCCAATTCGATCTGGTATTGAATGAGGCCGCCTGCCGGCGCGCTGAGATAGCCCTTGTCGAGATTCGCCAGCATGCGAGGAGGCTCGACGGGCACGAAACGATCGCGCGGAAGGATACCGGTGAACGCCAGGAAGTTCCGTATGCCGCGAACCGCCATGCGAACCAGGGACGGTGTCGTGGAGCCTCCGCCGCCAAGCTCGGTCGTCACGAAGAGTTTGCCGCGGCTTTCCACGGCTGTGTCGAGCATGCCGACCATGTCCAACTCTTCGAGCACCATCGCATAGGGGGCACCGAAGAGGGACACCGCCTCGATCGCGCGGCGCTGGTCTGCCGGTTTCGGCAGGCGATGGGTGGCGGCGAAGGGCGAGAACATCATCGTGCGCCCGCCCGAATGAATATCGAGAACCGCGTCCGCTCGCTCCACGAAGCAAGCCTCGACGAAATGCGCCACCTGTTCGGTCAATGTCCCGTCCGCGCGCTGCAGAAATGCCCGGTTCATGTTCCCGCCATCGATCGGAGACGTGCGGCGGCCAGCGACAACGGCGGCATGGTTCAACGACGGCATGAAAATGGCAGTGCCGTGGACATCCTTCGGATCGAGCTCCGCAAAGACCTGGCGGATCGCAAGCGGACCCTCCAGCTCGTCTCCATGGTTGCCGCCGGCGAGAAGCACGGTCGGGCCCTCGCCATTCGATACGACGCCCACGGGCGTCGAATAGGACCCCCATGCGGATTCGTCACGAGACCATGGGAATACGAGATGGCCACTCGATTTGCCGCTGGCCTGCGGATCGATGGTCAGATGGCCTCTGCTGCCAGGGACCGGCCGCACGGTCATGGCGCGTTTCCAGCCGGTGTTCTCGCGCCGGTGCCCAGCAGGGCAAGCGTGCGGTTCATTTCGTTGCCGAGGATCATCAGCGCTTCGTCGCCACCCAGGCCGGGCTTCGAGAGAAGGAAGTTCGGCCCCGTGGCGAGCGCGACATGGGAGGTTATACGCGCGGACTGGTCGGTCTCATTCGCCGTACCGCCAAGGCAACATCCCATCCCGATCTCGTGGCAATACAGAACGGCATCGATCGTATTGTCGAGGGATCCCAGGTCGGGAGCCTTGATCTGCACCGCGTCAGCGGCGTCGGCTTCGCCGAAGGCGCGAATGTCGTCGATCGTATTGCACCATTCGTCCACGATCACCGATGCCGCCGTTCCGGCTTCGCGCATCGCGCGCCTGAGGGTCGCGTAAAGGTCGATCTGCTCCTGTCTGGATTTCGCGATGATGGGCGACTCGATCAGGAGATCGAAGGGAGCGGCCGATTCCGCCACGGTCCCAATGAAGGACGCGATCGCCTTGACGTCGTGGTCGAAGAGTTCGCCGATGGTTCCGTAGGTGTCCAGGTGGATCTTGGGCCGATAGCCGGAGGCGCCAATCTCCCGGATTCGACGGGACAATGCGCCTGCAAAATCCAGGAGCTTCTCGCCACCATGCCCGAGATCGTTCGCGACATGCGTGAAGCTTGCGTGCGGCAGGAGGTCCACCTGCTTCATGATCATGCGGTCGATCAGGGTCCAGTCTGTCTTGGGAACCGAAACCAGGATTGGAATCGGTTTTTCGGCGATGGCCGTGCCCCATTCCGCGGCGACGACCTCGGCGATCGTCTGCCGGCGGGCCAGCGCGGCAGCATGAAGAAGCGCCTGGCTGAGGCCGTATTGCAGTGCCGTATGCAAGGGCCGGCCATTGCTGCTGTATCGGCAGATACGATCCATATTGGTGCGCAACTGCCGTGGATCCAGTTCCCGGAAGATCGGCGCCAATTCCTCGGCGACGAAGGACGCGTGCTCCTGCGGACGGAACACGGGGTCGCGACCGGCAGCCCCGGCAAAGATGACGTCGACGCAGTCGCCGAAGGCCACATTGCCATCATCGAGAACCAGCATGACGGATAGAACCGAACCCGGCTGCACGATGGCATCGAAACCCACCGTGGCAACCGGCCCGTCGAACAGAAAGCCGTTGGGTGCGGCCCCCTGCTTGATCGCTGCCAAGTCCTTGTGGGCAAAGCCATTGCGGCCGACGGCCGTGACGAGCCGTTCAATTTTCATGCTTGTAGCTCCTGACTGGAATTGGTTGCCGCCATGACGCTTTTCGCCACGGCGGCAAGAACATCACTCGGCCTGGCAAAGCGTCTGATGGGAAAGGTCCGCTGCCATTTCAGTTTCGGTGAACCCATATTTCTTCATGATTTCCAGGAGTTCGCCGTTGGCCTTCATTTCAGCGATGCGCTCGTCGAAAAAATCGCGCAATGCGGCGTGATCGGCGCGAAACGCGAGGGAGACGTTGCCGAAGACCTCGTTGCCCTGCTCGTCCTGTACGCCCTCGAAGGGCACGGCGCGTTCCAGCCGCTCCCCCGTCGCCGGATCGGACAGGATTGCGATTGCCGCACCGGCCGAGGAAACACCCACGTCGACACGCCCTCCAAGAAGCGCGGCAAGGGTGGACGCATTGTCCTGGAAGAGAACCTGACGCTCCTTCGGCACGCCTGCCATGTCGGCATGCTTGGCGGTGATGCTGCCGCGGGTTGCGGCGAAGATGACGTCCTCCTTGGCGGCGATATCGGCGAAGCTGTGGATGTTCTTGGGATTGCCCTTCAGCACAATGGCCGCGTCGGGCACCTTCAATGTCGGGTTGGTGAATTCCACCAGCTCGCAGCGCGCCGGCGTGATGTATAGGCCACCGGTCGCAACATCGAAACGGCTGGCCTGAAGCCCCGGGATGAGGGCCGGAAACTGGGTTACCGAGAACTCTATGCCCTTGTTCTCGGTGGATTCCAGCACGGCACGGATGACGTCGACATCGAACCCCCTGACCTCGCCATTGGCGTCCTTGAAGCCCCAGGGAGCCTGATTGTAGATGCCGACGTTCAGGGTGTTGGAGGCGAGATATTCTTGCGCGGATTCTTCAGCGATGCTCCATGTCGCCGCGGTCAAGCCAACCAACAAGCCGCCAACGGCGCCAACAAGGCTCCGGATTCCAACCATGATCGTTCCCCTTTAGTAATATTTGTGTTTTGATACGATTCTCTGAAAAGAATTTCAGGTCAATATTTTTATTGATCTATATCAATAGATTGATCTCAGGCAGCAGCGGGGCGCGAGCATGTGGACACCGGTCCTGGACACCAAGCAGCATGGAGGAAAGTCGAAAGCGCTGCTTCGCGCGCTTTCTCAGGCCATCGAGAATGGCGAGCTTTCCTTCGGAGAAAGACTTCCGCCACAGCGCGATCTCGCCCACGCGCTCAACCTCTCTTTCCAGACGGTCAACACTGCCTATAGAGAGGCCCAGATGGCGGGATTGATCCAAAGCGTCGTGGGCCGAGGCAGTTTCGTGAACGCGCGCGGGTCAAGCGGCACGGGCAGCTTCATCCTTGCACCGGGGCCGGGAGATCAGATTGATCTGTCGGTAACCTTTCTCGCGCACCACCCCGATCTCGATCGGATGTTTCACGAAACGATCTCGAGTATTTCGCAGGAGCGTTCGCCTGCATGGATGTATCAGTCCCGGCCGGTTGCGGGTGCCCATGCGCATGTGGCGGCGGGACTCGACTGGCTGCGGGGGATGAACGCCGGCGCGACGATGGACCGTCTCTTCATCGTCAACGGCGCGACCCACGGTGTTTTTCTCGCGCTTTCGGCCGTCGCCAAGGCCGGCGACACGGTATTGACCGAGAACCTCACCGAAAACGGAACCATAGGCGCGGCACATATTCTGGGTCTGGAACTCCACGGCGTGGAAAGCGACGAACAAGGCATCATTCCCGAGGCCCTGGAGGAGGCATGCCGTCGCCATCGCCGCGTTGCCGCACTCGTGTGGGTGCCGACTTTCGGCAATCCGACGGCCCATCTGGCAGGCCCCCGCCGCCGCGAGCAAATCGCGGAGATCGCGGATCGTTACGATATCGCGGTGATCGAGGACGAGGTCTACAAACCGCTCGTCGACGCCGATCTGCCTGCGATCACGACCATGTTGCCCAAGAAGGGCTTCTTCACCACCAGCTTCACCAAATCAGTGATGACCGGGCTGAGGGTCGGGTACCTCGTGACGCCCGGCCCCTACACTTATCGCGTCGCATCCGCGATGCGGTGCACGACCTGGAGCTGCGCGCCGCTGATGAGCGAGCTGGCCACCCGCTGGCTGGCTGATGGAGATATCGATGACATAATTCGCATCCGGCGGACGGAGGCCGTGGCGCGTCAAGAACTCGTCAGCAAGTATCTGGAAAAGCATGTGCGGGGATCGCATCCCCTGGCGCCTTACTGCTGGCTGAAAATACCCGAGGGCTGGACGGAAACCTCGCTTGCGGCCGAGCTCCAGGAACGAAAGATCCTCATCAACACATCCGCACCTTTTGCAATTGATCCGGATGCCGAGCCGGGAATTCGCGTCAGCCTTTCCGGTGCTCCCGATCGCCAGACGCTGGAGCGGGCGCTGACGATCATTCGCGACACGTTTGAAAAGCTTCCGATCTAACGGACCAGGAATGGTATCACAGCGGCATGAGAGACACGAACCACTCCGATAGGGGCAATGGCGTGTAATGAAGAGATTTGTCGCTCCGCTGCTTTCCATGGCCTTCCTGGCGATGCTGCTCGCCTACATGCAACTGGAACATGACCATGAGCGGATCGATCGGGAGACGGTCCTGCTCACGAACCATTGGACGGGCGAAGTCCGGCATTGCCACCGGTCTCGGAATTCCGAATTGAGCTGCCGACCAACCACTTTGGAGCCAAGGTCGTGGTATCTGGCGCTCAACCCTTTTGACAGCCCTGCGGAGCGCGCGGCAAAGCGGGGCGACAGGTCGAACCTGCTTGCCGAGCTTATCCTCTATGGCGGCTTCGGTCTCGCCATCCTTATGATCTTTGCCGGACCGGTCTGGGATTGGCGCAAAGACCGAAATCGCGCTTCCAAACGCGCCGATGGCGGATCCATGGTACATGGGGACGCAGGTTCCGGCGGCGACGGCGGCGGGGATAGCGGCGGCGATGGAGGTGGTGGTGATGGCGGCGAGTGACCGGAGAAATCGCAATGCTTGCACGCGTTTCGTGGACCTGGCGCGCAATCGTGCGCTATGTTCTTCCGCCACCCGCAAGCCGGGTCTCTGGAAAATGCGGGCGACCGGCACGGTAGGCCCAAACCAGGTCAAAGCCATAAAGAAACATTGCCTGGACGCGACCTCCGATCGCGTCCTTCACGAGCTCGAGATTCTGCGCAAGGAATTGGAAGTGGTCCACAGCGACATCGCGTGCCAAGCACCGAAATTTTCCTTGGACGGCAACGTCATGACCGGCGAGATGGGCTGCGGGAACAATTCGCTGGATGACGACGAAGCGGCCGGTATGGATTTCCGCTGGACGACGACATTCAAGAGCGACAGTGAAATTGTGAACGAGGAACATAGCCTGCCTCGCGACGTGATCTTTCATAGGGAAAACAACATGGTCGAAGAGCAGCGGTGGATCGGTGATTGTCCGGCCAATTTGAAACCGGGCGACATCGTGGATCTCGGTTTCAACTGCAACAGCGATCTGTGGCCGAACGAGAATCGCCCCGCCGACAACATTCATGAAGCTTTGAACCGAGTGGAAAAGCTGCGGCAGGAAGGCATCGAGATCAACGAGCGTCTGGGGGCGATGTGACCCATCTGGCGCGCTCGATCATGATCCCCCTCGCCGCGGTTCTCGCCCTCGGCTCGTTTCCCGATGCGCTCGCCTTCGAGCTTCCATCCGATATGCCCGCGCGCAATGGAGGGCTTTGGATTCTCGATCAGACCAGCACGATCAGCGATGGCAAGACCACATTCGCGATTCAGAAGATCTGGAATGCCTGCCTCGACACCAAAGCCGACCTCGCCCTGCATGAGCTGGAAATGCGCGAGCAGGAGGCGAGCGTTGCCAGCCTGGATGAGGCCTGCGAGGAACCGCGGCCAACGATTTCGAGCAACATCCTCTCCTGGACGATGCAATGCTCCGGCCCATCCAAGACCGAAAACAAGACAAGAAAGACGGAAGTCCAGCACACGACCACATTCGTGAGCAGCGACGAAACGCGAGCCGAAACCGTCATCGTCAATCGTGGCAATATCGCCGAAAGCCACGGCCGGTTCCTCGCACGTATGAAGCGCTTCGGGAAATGCGAGGGCGGCTTGAAGCCTGGCGAAATGACATTGGTGCATTGGCGGGTGAACGGCGAAGAGACGCTGAAGGCCCGCCAAAGCCGAAACATCTATGAAGAGATAGAGAACCGAAAAGCGTTCACTGCATCCCGGCTGGCCCGGTAATCCACTCCTTTCACGCCACCACCGCTTCGGCGGCCCCACTGTCCTGTCTTCGTAACACGGCCCACCCAGCCGGTTGTTACGCCGCAGGCGAGATGGAGACCCCGCACCCCATCTCGATGAAAAGTTGGACAAATGGGATGCGGTCCTCGAGCGGGTTCGCATTCTGATAACCCAGCTTGCCGTCGTCCGAATTCGAGGAT
This sequence comes from Aquamicrobium sp. LC103, assembly GCF_001014615.2. GTDB lineage: Bacteria > Pseudomonadota > Alphaproteobacteria > Rhizobiales > Rhizobiaceae > LBCQ02. The sequence goes on along the minus strand of NZ_LBCQ02000005.1, from coordinate 273,347 downwards.
GCTTTTCGTCAGTAGCGCAGCGGATCAACCGGATGAGAAGCCATGGGATGAACCTGCAGTTGCATGTACGGCCAGAACGGAAGACCGGTAATGATTTCGTGCAGATGCGTCGCGTCTCGCGCACGCCACAGGCCCCAGTTTTCACGGCGGCCCGGAACCCTCCACATGCGAACCAGATGTCCTTGTTCGGCCAGCACCGCGGCGTGGGCACGCTCCTTCGCAATCAAGGCCGCCACATCCTCCTCCGGCCAGCCCACAGGCCCGATAAAGCTGATATTGACGAGGAATTCGGCAAGTTTTTCATTGGCCATGTATGCTGCTCCAGTATCAGCCATTCGTTTTGATGTGCCCGGCGCTCAGGTCGCACAAAACGGCTTGAGCCGTGTTGTGTCCCGGAATTCCGGAGAAATAAGAGCCCGGCCACGTGCCCACTCCGCTAAGGTAGAGGCCGTTCATGGGCGTGCGGTATCGGTGCAGGCCCGGCTGTGGCCGCATCCAGAATTGATTGATCGGCATCATGTCGAGATGGGCGATGTTCGCGCCGAAAAGGCCGTGATCCGCTTCAAACGTCGCGGCGTCTATGCAGGTATATTGCTCCACTATGCCCGGCAGGTTTGGGATCCATTCGGACATGATCCGGATCACGTTCGCGACCACCTTGTCCTTGTCCACGATGACTGGCTCCCCGCCGCCGCGGTGGGGAGCTCCGCCAAGGTTGATGCTCAATATATGCTTGCCGTCGGGCGCCATATCCGGCGAGGTCATCGAATGGCACAGCCCCCAGATCAGAGGCCGTTCCGGCATGGACCCGCGAAGCATGTCGGCATGGCAATCATCGAGATAATCGAGCGTGGGAGCGATACGGAGCTGTGCGGTCGCGAGTAGCCTGGCCTCGTCGTCATCGCGCGCCGCCGCATAGCGCGGAACGTCGCCAAGCGCGAGCACGATCTTGAAGGCGCTTCCTGCAGGCGGAGTTTGCCGCGCGGCGCATTTGATGGCTTTCCAGTCTTCGTTCGCGCTTTCCACCGCCCGGATCGTCAGATGGGGGTGCATCGCGGAGACGACGATCGGGGCGGTGAAGCTGCATCCATCCGAAAGAAGGACGACGGGGGCTCCGTTTTCGTCGAAGATGCCCGCGACCTCGGCTTCGCGATGGATTTTCACTCCCATCGCCTCGACCGAGCGGACCAGGGCCGCGGCGATGGCACCCATGCCGCCTATCGCGAGACCGGTCGAGCCCCGCAACGGCATTCGTCGCGGATCATCCGCTGCATCGCTCTTCAGGGACGCAAGCGACAGCGGACGCATCATGAGATTGAACGGGGTACCCGGTGTCGAAGGCCCCACGAGACCACTTACGACGGAAAGCGGACCCATGATTGCCTGGGTCTCGGGTGCCAACCCGAAATGTTCGAACAAGCCTCGTACGCTACCGAAGAATATCCGGGAAAACGCTTCCTCATCCTCGACAGTGCGAAGATTACGCGTCAGTTCCTGCAACGTGGGAGGTTCGCGATATATCGAAATGCCGAGGCGTTCCGCGAACGCATTCAGGTACTCGAAAACAGCGTGATATCGGCCGCTCTCGCCCTTGGCGAAGGTCTCCAGTTGCGCATCCACCCGCTCCCGTTCCCTCCAGCCGACGAAGAGGCGCCCCTCCGTCAGAGGATGAACCAGTGTCGGGTTCGGCCGCACGAATTGAAGGCCGTGCTTTTCGAGCGCAAAGTCGCTGACGATACGAGGTTCCAACGATCCGGGGGAATTGGCGATCGCGGAATAGTACCCGGGAAAGAATTCCCGGGTTGCCGCCGGCCCTCCCAGAAATGACGACCTTTCGAGCACGGTGACGGCCAATCCCGCGCGGGCCAGGTAGCCCGCGCAGACGAGGCCATTGTGTCCGCCGCCGATCACGATCACATCTGGATTGCCCAATGGTCAGCCCCCTCGTTCGGATTTCAGAGTTATTCGGCGGGTACGAATTCGTTGGTGTAGAAATCCGTCACCTCGTAGCTTCCGCCGATCTCGCCGACCTCGGCGAGCGTCTTCAGCAGATCCACCCACATCTGCTCCGACTGCTGCCCCCAATCGGGGCTTTGCGAGTCGGCCGAGATAGCGAGCAGGCCGTTGAAGTAGTCCACGCAAGCCTCCTGCTTGTGCGTGAGCTGGAGTTTTTCGCGTGCAAGCTCGCATGCGGCCGGCACGTCCGAAGCCGCGTCCTGCCACGATTTTTTCACCGCGCGCAGAAATCCTTTGACGAGTTCGGGATGGCGTTTTGCGAAATCCGTGTTCACCGAATATCCAAAGCCAAGCAGCGGAACTCCGTAATCGGCAAGGGCGAAGATTTCCGGTTCCTGGCCTGTTCCGCGAACGATGGCTCCATACGCAAATCCGTCGCCGCTGATGACGTCGATGCTGCCGGACAAAAGTGCGGCCTGCTTTGCGTTGGCGTCCAGGGAGATGACGTTCAGGTCGAACTCGGAGAGGTCGTTGACGGCGCGGAATATCCTCAGGCTCAGCTGGTCCGAACCTCCTGGCGTACTGCCTATACGGTAGCCTTTCAGCGCTTCAACATCGGCCAGATTGACCTTGTCGGCGAGGCCGATGAAGGAAGCCGCCGTCTTGATTTGATAAACCGCGGCGACCTCGATCGGAACGCCCTTCGATATCGCGACGGCTGCGTTCGTCGTGTTGATGTGGGCAATGTCGTAATTGCCCTCCCCCAACATGATTGCAGTCGTGCCCGAGCCACGGCCGGGCTCCATGACCAGATCGATCCCTTCGTCCTTGAAGTATCCCTTTTCCTGACCGATCACGAGCGGTGCGTGATAGGGTAGATAACCCCAATCCAGTCCGAGGCGGATTTGCTCCTGGGCGAAGGCAGGTTGGCAGAAGGCGACGGTTGCAAGCAGATAGGCAGAAATGCGCGACATGGCGTTGTCCTTTCTGTTCATGAGATTGCCTCACGAAACATCCACTGAAGGCCTGAGATGAGAGATTTCACTAGTGTTGGCCGCGTTGGCTCGCGTGCCAGGGAATGCATTTCTTCTCGATGAGCTCGGCCGTGTACCAGGCGGCGATGCCGAAGGCCGAGACGAGAAAGACGGCGGCGAATGCGAGATCGATGGACATGCTGCCGACGGCCTGGATCAGCACGTAACCGAGGCCGCGGTTCGAAGCCACGAATTCTCCGATGACCGCCCCCACCGGAGCAAGCGTGGCGCCAAGTTTGATGCCGGTGAAAATATTCGGAAGTGCATTGGGCAGCTTGATCTTCCACATCACCTTCATCGGCCCCGCTCCCATCGAACGGACCAGATGCAGAAGATCGGGGTCGGCCGATTTCAGCCCCATCACCGTATTCACCACGATGGTGAAGAAGGTGAAGAACACGACGAAGATGATTCCGCTCTTGATGCCAAAGCCGATCCAGACGAGCAGCAGCGGCGCGACGACAACTTTCGGGACCGCATGGGAAATCACCAGCCACGGATACACGATGCGATCGACGAGCGGAGATGCTGCAATCGCAATCCCGAGGACGACGCCAAGCACGAGCGCCATCGTAAACCCCGATACGGCAGAGAGCGCCGTGTATCCCAGATTGGTCATCAGGAACGACCAGCGAGCAATCAACGCCTCGACTATGGCGGTCGGCGCCGGCAGCAAGTAGGTCGGAACTTCCAGCGTTCTGACCAATAGTTCCCACAGGATCAGGCCGACGAGGGCGCTTGCAATCGGAAGCCCCGCATTTCGCAACATCTTTCGCCGCCTTCGCGCGGCAATCGAGAGGCCTGATGACGTGTCGATGATCGCGCTCATGCCGCCAGAACTCCCTCTTTCTCGAAGAGAACGCGTATGCGCCGCGCAATTGCGGTGAATTCCGGTTCCTCGCGAATGCTGAGCGGTCGCGGCTTCGGCATCTCGATGTCGATCACGTCCAGGACTCGTCCGGGTCTCGCCGACATGACGACGACCCGATCGGACAGATAGACGGCCTCGGCGATGCTGTGCGTGATCAGAAGCGTGCTGACCTGTTCATGCTGTTGCAGGCGTTGAAGGATGACGTTCATCTGGTCACGCGTCATCGCATCGAGCGCGCTGAACGGCTCGTCGAGCAGGAGCAGCGACGGCTTCAGCAAGAGCGCACGTGCTATTGCCACGCGCTGCCGCATGCCGCCCGACAATTCATAGGGAAAGCGATTGAGGAAATCGCCAACCCCGAGCTCTGTCAGAAGTCCGATGGCTCGTGCGCGCATTTCACCATCGTTGCGGCGCGCCAGCTCCGCCGGAAGCATGACGTTGTCGATGACGTTGCGCCAATCGAGGAGCAGATCGCGCTGAAAGACGATGCCCATATCGGGCACCGGCCCGGTTATCGCTCGCCCATCGATGACGACCCGACCTCCACTGGCGGGGTCGATGCCGGCCAATATGCGCAGCAGCGTGCTCTTGCCGCAGCCGGATGGTCCCACGACGCTCAGGATCGCGCCCTTCTCGAAGCCGAAGCTCACCGGATCGAGCGCCCTGACATTCCCCGTGTCCGTCACATAGGTTTTTTGAACGCCAAAGAGTTCGACGACGGGCCGAGTGTCACCGATAGATAAGCTATTCACCGTTGTTCCCCCTTGTTCAGCCGGCTGACTTGCGCAGCCGTGGAGCCGTTCCTTCCAGTTATGCTGCTTCGTAACCAACCATTCCTTTGACTTCGAGAAACTCCTCGAGTCCGAATTCGCCATATTCACGGCCATTGCCGGATTGCTTGTAGCCGCCGAAAGGTCCGTTGAGATCGACCGGCGCATAGTTGATCAGCACGCTGCCGGCGCGCAGGCGCCTGGCAACGCGACGTGCACGTTCCCTGTCGCCGGATTGAACGTAGGCCGTCAGACCGTAGACGGTATCGTTGGCAATCCGCACGGCATCATCCTCGTCCTCGTAGGACAGGATGGACAGGACCGGACCGAATATCTCTTCCCTGGCGATGCGCATCCATGGCTGGACATCCGCAAAGACGGTCGGGCGCACGAAGTAGCCACGCGTAATTCCCTCAGGCATCCCGGCGCCTCCTGCTACCAGCGTCGCGCCCTCTTCGATGCCTGATCTGATCAATTCCTGGATCCGCTCATATTGACGCTTGCTGATGACCGGCCCGATCTCGGTGGCCTCGTGCAGCGGGTCGCCGACGCGCAGCGCGGAAGCGGCAGTTCCTGCTATAGCTGCAACCCGCTCCTTTTCATGTACCGGCACCAGCATTCGCGTGGGCGCTGAACAGGACTGGCCGGCATTGCGCATGCACGCCAGTGTTCCGCGCGACACCGCCTCATCCAAATCGACGTCGGGCAACAAAATGTTCGGAGCCTTGCCGCCGAGCTCCAGGCTCACACGCTTGATCGTCCTCGCGGCCGCCTCGGAGACGGCAACGCCCGCGCGTGTCGATCCGGTCAAGGATATCATGTCGATGTCGGGATGCGCCGCCATGGCCTGGCCGATGGTTTCGCCGGTGCCGTTGACAAGATTGAAGACGCCCGGCGGAACACCAGCCTCGTCGAGCACTTCGGCAAAGGCGACCGCGCTCAAGGGGGCCAGCTCGCTCGGCTTCAAAACCATCGTGCATCCGGCCGCCAGCGCCGGAAGGACCTTGCAGACGATCTGGTTGATCGGCCAGTTCCACGGCGTGATCAGACCGACAACGCCGATCGCCTCGCGACGCCTCATCGTCGTGCCCTTGAGGCTCTCGAATTCATAGGCATCGAGAACCTCGATCATCTTGTTGAGATGCGAAATACCGGTTCCGGCCTGGACATTGCGCGCAAACATCCCGGGTGCGCCCATTTCCAGGGTGATGAGATCGCCGATCCGCTCTCGTTGAGCGGTGTAGACGGCAAGCACCCGCTTCAAAAGGGCAAGCCGCTCCTCCTTGGTCGTTGCGGCGAAACCGGCTTGCGCCCGACGGGCGGCCGCAACCGCCTTGTTCAGGTCGGCCGGGCTTCCGGACGCTATCCTTGCGACGATTTCCTCGTTCGCGGGATTGATCACGTCAATGCAATCGGGCTGTTCGGGTGCGACCCATTCGCCATCGATGTAGAATTTCAAAAGGTTCAACATTGGTCTGTGGCCACCCGCATTTCTCAGGCACTCGCCTGCAGTCCGACAAGGCTTTTTCGTCCTTCACGCTGGCAGGGTTGCAATTTAGGTTTGATCAGTCAAACTCAAACTTATGCACATTTGTTCATGTAAACTGAACACTTCGGAGAGTCATAAATGCTGAGCCTGGGCAATTTGCGCGTATTGGTTGCTGTTGCGGAAACAGGCGGTGTACGCGCGGCCGCAAAGCGGCTGAACAGAACCCCTTCAGCGATTTCGATGAGCTTGAAACAGCTTGAAGACTCTCTCGGCTCTCCCCTCTTCGAGGGGGATCGCAAGATACACCCGACCAAGTTCGGTCACTTCACGATCGAAGCGGCGCTCGATCTCCTCAAACACTACGACAATGTTTGCGCGAGCATCCTGGCCTATTCGCGCGACGAGATAAGCCGCTGCACGGCGGCGAGCGTTACCTCGTTCGCCGCGGCCGTCCTGCCGGAGGCGATACGTCTTGTTAAGGCGCGTTCGAAAAATTTCGAGGTCATGCTTCGCGAGATCCATTCCAACCGAATGGCGGACGCGGTTGCGGAGGGGCTAGTCGATGTCGGGTTTGGCAGAATAGGGATGGTTCGGCCCGATGTCCTCGCCACGCCCCTTTTCACGGATAGATACAGCCTCGTATGTCATGCCGGACATCCGCTCACGAAACTCTCGCGGCCGCTTGAATGGTGCGAGATCGAGCGGGAGCCATTCATCAGTTTTGACAGCTACGCGGACCACGATTGTGCAGGACTTGCAAAATTATCCAAGTCCGCTCGCTTCTACGTTTCAAGCGCCTCTTCGGCATTTGCTCTCGTGAGTGCCGAAATCGGCGTCGCGATCCTGCCGCAGATGGCATCCCACGTCGCGCCTACCACCGTTCGGTTCCTGCAGATCAACGATCCCGCCGCCTCCAGAGTCGTCGGCGTTCTGGTACGCCGGGGCAAGAAGCTGTCGCCGGCGACAAAAATGCTCATCGAAACCAGCAGGGAAGTCCTTTCCAGAACCGACAGCTCACTCAAGCAGCATGAAGCCTAGATTGGTTCGAAGCCCACCCCTGCCCCATTGCCGTCGCTTACCACGACGTGATCGGGGAAACCGGGCGAGGCGGTCATCAAGCGGAAACAGTGAGGGAATATCGTTGGCGATGGTCCTGACACTGGATTCGTTCCATGAACCCCACCGCCACCAAGCTCATCGATGTCTGCGAACAACTTCTCTGCGAGATAGACAGCATTGACGAACTAACCGCCCGTCGTCTTGCGACGCGCGCTGGAACGACGCCCTCGTCCGTCAGCTATCATTTCGGCTCACAGGAACAACTGGTCATCGCCACCGCCGAGCGCGTCTACAAACGGCTCAATGCGGAGCGGCTGTCGCAGCTCAACGCGGCCGCGCAGCACGCATCGCCTAATCCGCCGGCGCTCGAGGACATCATCGCGGCGCTGATCGGCCCCTCGGTGCGCTGGAGCCTCGAACCGGGCTCCAGATATCCGGTGCTTTCCCATTTCACGGCAATGGCGCAGCGCGGCGGCAATCCCGAACTCTACCGTCACGTCATCGAAGGTATTGAGCACCATCGTGTGTTCATGCCCTATTTCCGGCTGCTTGCCCCTTGGCTTAGCGAAGCGGAAATCGGCTGGCGCATGAGTTGCGCCCTCGGCATCCGCTCTCAGGTTACACGCAGCCGTCTGCGCAACGAGGTGCTGACCAATCACACCATCGACTTCTCCAACGCCGGCGAAGTCATCGATCATATCGTCGCCGTGGTCGCTCCCATGTTCCGCAAACCTGCCTGACACCGGCCAAGTTTTGCACAGCCTCGAACAGCGTTCGAGAACCGTCATTCAACCATCAAGAGGCCCCGGTATCCCAACGCCATCGCTGAATCGCAAATGGGCATCCGGCAATGGCATCGATAGACATCCGCTCCGTTCACAAGCTCTACGGCAAGACGCCGGCCGTGCGGGGCGTGGACCTTAGCGTGAACGACGGCGAGTTCGTCGTCATCCTGGGCCCGTCGGGCTGTGGCAAGTCCACGCTTCTGCGCATGATCGCCGGCCTCGAGGACATCAGCGCCGGCGAAATCGCCATCGACGAACGCGCGGTCAACGAGGTGGAGCCGGCGCGGCGCGGCTGCGCCATGGTGTTTCAGAACTACGCGCTCTATCCCCACATGAGCGTGGCGCAGAATATCGGCTATGCGCTCAAGGTTTCGGGCGTGCCGCGCAAGGAGCGCGAGGAGCGCGTCGCCCGCATCGCCGCCATGCTGGGTCTGGAACATCTGCTCGACCGCAAGCCCTCAGCCCTGTCGGGCGGGCAGCGGCAACGCGTGGCGATGGGCCGCGCCATGGTGCGCCAGCCGGGCATCTTCCTGTTCGACGAACCGCTCTCCAATCTCGACGCCAAGCTGCGCATCCAGATGCGCCTCGAAATCAAGCGCCTCCATCGCGAACTGAAGACCACCAGCGTGTTCGTGACCCACGACCAGATCGAGGCGATGACGCTGGCCGACAAGCTGGTGGTCATGAGGGACGGGCTGATCGAGCAGGCAGGTACGCCCGCAGAGGTCTATCGCCAGCCGCAAAGCCGCTTCGTGGCGAGTTTCCTCGGTTCGCCGCCAATGAACTTCCTGCCTGCCACCATCGACGCGACCGGACGTGCCCACGTCGCCGGTGACATCGTTCCATGGCCGCAACTGGTCTGGAACCTGCCCAAGGGCACCCGCATCGACATCGCCTTTCGCCCGGCGGCAACGCGGCTTTCGAGCAATTTCGACCGCGCGGACGTGCTGCCGTTCACGCCCGAGATGGTCGAGGACCTGGGCAGCGAACTTCATCTTCACGGAATGGTCGCGGGCACTTCGGTCGCAATCGCGCTGCCGCTCGACACCGATCTGCCGTCCGATCCATTCGGCATCGTCGTGCATGACGGTGCCGTCCACGCCTTCCTGAACGAGGACGGCCGCCGGGTCGACCCTCAGACCACCGGCATCAGGATCATCGAGAAAACCGGAGCAGACACATGTCTCGAGAAGTCACTTTCATTCATCTGACCGACCTTCACATCGGCGATCCCGCTACCGACGATCACCTGTTCAACAACACGGTGGACACACTCAGGCAGGTGCTTGCGCAGGTTGCCACGATCGAGCCGAAGCCGAGCTTCCTCGTCGCCAGCGGCGATCTCACCAATCGCGGCGACACGGAAAGCTATGCCCTGCTCAAGCAGGTCATGGAGGCTACAGACCTGCCGGTCGTCTACGCCATCGGCAATCATGATACGCGCGACGGCTTCTATACCGGAATGGGCATTGAAGCCGGCCCACCCGGTGCGCCCTACTTCCATGACCGCGTGATCGACGACATCCACATCATCACGCTCGATTCAAGCACGCCGGGCTATATCGGCGGCTCCATCGAGGACGAGCAGTTCGAATGGCTGGCATCCGCGCTCGATACGCATCCGGAGCTTCCGAAGCTGATCGTGTCGCACCACCCGCCGGCACTTGGCGAAGGGCCCGACGATGCCCACTGGCGTCACATCGCCTACGAGCATTCCGCGCGGCTGGCAGGCCTGCTCAAGGGCCGCAACATCATCGGCATTCTGAGCGGTCACATCCATCACGACCGTGTCTCCATCTGGAACGGCGTGCCGGTCGTCGTCGGAATGGGCCAGCATGCGGCCACCGACATCCTGCGTGCGGACGTCCTGCGGATGGTGCGCGGCTCATCCTTCGCCATCGGCACGATCCGCAGCAGCGGGCTGTCGGTCGCATTCGTCCCGTTGCCCACCGACCGCGCCGAACTCAACGTCTACCCGCTGGAGATGCTTCGCCAGCGGGCGGCGGCCGTGCCAGTGGCGGCCGAATAGGTTCTCCCTTGTCTGAAAGGACGCCCTTATGATCCGCAGAAAATTCCTCGCCATCGCGGTTTCGGCGTGCATGGCGCTGTCCGGCACGCTCGGCACCGCCAGCGCTCAGATGGCCGAGAGCGTCACCGAGCCGGTGACGATTTCCTTCTACAACTACAACCTGGCTACGGCCGGCATCGGCCGCGAGGCGACGCTCGAACTCATAGCGGCGTTCGAAAAGGCCAATCCGATGATCAAGGTCGAGCCCATCGGCGCCCCCTCCAACGAGGTGCTGAGCCGCGTGCAGGCCGACATGGTGGCCGGGCAGGACGTCGATGTCGCGCAACTCGTCTTCCGCGACCTCATCTACGCCGCCGAACAGCTCGGCGCGCAGCCTCTCGAAGATATCGCCGGCGAGGACCTGACGGCCCACGCGGCCGGCTTTGTGCCGTCCGGTCTCGCTCTTGGCCAGGTGGACGGCAAGACCTACGGCCTTGCCTATGTTTTCTCCACGCCGGTGATGTTCATCAACCGGGATCTGTTCCACGAGGCGGGACTCGATCCCGATCAGCCGCCGCGCACCTGGGAAGAGGTCAAGGCTGCCGGCAAGGCGATCGCCGAGAAGGCCGGCAAGCACGGCTTCTTTCCGGGCGCCTATGGTCCGACCGACGGCACCTTCGTCTACCAGTCGATCGTGATGTCCAATGGCGGGAAGGTCCGTGAGGGCAACATCCTCGCCTTCGCCGAGAAGGATCAGGCGGATGCCGTGGCTATGCTGCGCGACCTGATGGATGCCGGCGCCCATGCGCGCATCGATGTCGGCGCTCATCTCGATACGTTCCAGTCAGGCAATCTCGGCATGTTCCTTTACACCTCCGCCGTGCTGAATCGTCTGGAAAGCGCGGCCGAAGGCAATTTCGAGCTGGGGCTTGCTCCGATGCCCGCCTTTGGCGAGAAGCCGACCGCGCCGACCAATTCCGGCTCCGCCATCTTCATGTTCTCGCAGGATCCGGTAAAGCAGCGCGCGGCATGGGAGTTGATGAAGTTCCTCACCTCCGATGAGGCCTACACCATCATCACCACCAAGATCGGCTATCTGCCGCTGCGCCTCGGCACGCTCGACGACCCGCGCTATCTCAAGGCGTGGATCGAGACGAATCCTAAATACCGCGCCAATCTCGAGCAACTCGAACGCCTGACCCCCAATGTCGCCTTCGGCGGTCCGAACTATCGTCAGGTCGAGAACATGATGAAGGATGCGATGACCGAAGCGGTCTTCGGCACCGGTGATCCCCACGAAGTGCTGCGCGCGGCCCAGGAACGCGCCCAGCCGCTGATGCCGAACTGAGAGCGCCAACCAGCGCCGGAGCCTTGCGCTCCGGCGCCAGATTTTTCCGATCGAGATGACCGATACCGTTCTCGCCGTTCCTCACGCCGTACCGCGCCGGGCCCTACCCTTTCGGCTTCGCGCCGCCGAGCCGTGGCTCTATCTGGTGCCCGCGCTCGCCGTGCTCGTGATCTGGACCTATGTGCCGCTGCTGAAGGCTTTCGAACTGTCCTTTTACCAGTGGAACATGCTGCCGCGCTCTCAGCCGCGCTATGTCGGCTTCGATAACTACGCCAATCTCCTCACGCTGCCGGACATGCGTCGGGCGGTGGTCAACACCGTCCTTTATACGCTCGGGCTGCTGCCGCTTTCGGTCGGCGTGCCGCTTGCGGTCGCACTTCTGACGGCAAGCCTGAAAGGACCGATGCGCAACGTCTACCGCGCACTCATCTTCGTGCCGATGATCGTCGCACCGATCGTCGCCGCCATCGTATGGCGCTGGCTGCTGAACGAAGATCATGGGCTGGTGAATGCCTGGCTGCGTGGACTGGGCTTCGACGCCGTGGGCTTCCTGCGCGATCCACAAGTGGCCTTGTGGACGTTGGTGTGGATCACCGGCTGGAAGCTGATCGGTTTCTCCACGCTGCTGTTTGCCGCCGCCGACAGCGCCATCAGTCCGAGTTATGTCGAGGCGGCGCGCATGGACGGCGCGCGACCGTGGCAGATCTTGCGCGACATCCGCCTGCCGCTGCTGTCGCCAACCATCCTGCTGCTCACCATGATGACCATCCTCTTCGGGGCGCAATGGAGCTTCGTCTACATCAATGCATTGACCGGCGGCGGGCCGCTGGGGTCGACCACCAACGTCTACTACCTGATGTGGGAATATGGCTTCATGACCATGTCGGCCGGCTGGAGCACGGCCGCGGGCGTCCTCGTCTTCCTCGTCTTCGGCTTTATCGCGCTCGCCTGTCTCGCCCTCATGAAGAGGCTCGCCGTCTATGACGAATAACGACCGACTGACGCGTCTCAGCGCCCATGCCGTGATGGTGGCGCTGTCGGCTCTCGCTCTCTTTCCGGTCTATTGGATGGTTCAAACCTCCTTTCGGCCGCCCAACGAAATCTTTTCGACCAGCTTCTGGCCATCCGCTCCGACGCTCGACAATTATCGCGACGTCATGGCCGCGATGCCGATCCTGGCGATCCTGTGGAACACCTTCGTCATGGCGACGGCCACCACGCTGGCGCAGGTTGCCACGGGGCTGCTTGCGGCCTGGGCGCTGGTGCGTTGGCGCTTTCCTGGCGGGCGGCTCGCTCATTCGCTCATCGCGCTGTCGTGGCTGGTGCCGTTCCAGGTGGTGATGATCCCCAATTACGTGCTGGCGACGAAACTTGGCCTGCTCGACAGCCTCGCGGGCCTCGTCATCCCCAATGCGGCAGCGGCCTTCGCGGTGCTGGTGCTCTACAATGCGATGCGCGGATTTCCCCGCGAGGTCGTCGAGGCCGCCCGCATGGACGGCGCGGGCAGCCTGCGCACCTTGCTGGAAGTCGTCATCCCCAACCTGCGCGCGCCCCTCGCCTCGATCGCGATCCTCTGCTTCATTTCGGCATGGAACGACTATTTCTGGCCGCTGCTGCTCATCCGCAAGATCGAGAATTCCGTCGTACAGATCGGCCTGCAGTTCTTCATGACCCAGGAAGGTAATGACTGGGGGCTGCTGATGGCGGCCGCCACACTGGCATCATTGCCGATACTCGGCATATATCTCGCCCTGCAGAGGCAAGTCGTCGAATCCTTCATGAAATCCGGTATACGCTGATGACCCCTTATGAACGTCACATCCGCCTCGACGGCGCCCACAATGTCCGCGACCTTGGCGGTTACGCCACCGCGGCGGGCGGCACGACACGCTGGCGCTCGTTCCTGCGCGCCGATGCGCTGCACGAACTGAACTCCGACGACATCCAGATGCTGCTGCAACTTGGGCTGCGCACGGTCATCGACCTGCGCAGCGACGGGGAAATTGCGCGCCAGCCGAGCGTCTTCGCCGATCACGAGGAAGTGCGCTATCATCACGTCCCGCTGTTCGACGGGCTTGCGCCGGTCGACGCGATGATGACCGACACGAGCGGATTCGATCTCGCTGCCCGCTACATCGAAGCAGCCGACCGATGCCATCCGGCGATCGCCAGGGTGGCGCTCACCATTGCGCATGCGGAAAAGGGCATTGTCCTCTTCAATTGCACGGCAGGCAAGGACAGAACCGGCATCGTCGCAGCCATGCTCCTGTCGCTGGCGGGCGTCGATGATGACCAGATCGCGGCCGACTACGCGATGACGGCCACCATAGCCGGCGCGCTGATGGAGAAGCTCAAGGGGCATGCCGTGGCGCGAGGCCTCGACGAAACAGTGTCGAGCAGGCTTCTGGCCAGTGAACCAGCGGCGATGTTGAGCTTCCTGCGGCATATGGACGAGCGCTATGGCGGCTTTGCCGCCTATCTGACCGATCGCGTTGCAGACGCCGACGGCATCCACATCATCAGGAAACGGATGTTAGCCGGCATCGCCCAGCCATTCGCCAACAACCGTTGAGATTGTCTCCGCCTTGGCGATTCACGCAGATCCGGTGGGCCGACCCCTCGCACCGTCCATCGCCGTCGCGGCCGAGGCGGCCGCATCGAGCCCGGCATGGACCGCTTCGGCAAACCCGTCATGCATCATCCGCCTCAGCCCCGCCGCGGTCGTCCCATCGTAGTCGATGAAGGTCCGAACCGCCTGCTCGGGCGTGGCATCGCCCATGGTCAGAAGGCGGCTTGCATTGCAGACGACCCCAATGACCGCTCGCCGCGCGATTTCAGGCGGCAGTCCCCGCGCCTGCGCATGAGACATCATCGCGCTGGCAAGCAAGGCGGGAAACGCAGGACCCGATCCGCTGAGCCCGGTCAGATAATCGAGCTGGTCCTCGCTGGCGACCTCGTCGGCCGTGCCGCAGCTCTCGAACAGCGCGCTGATGAAGGCGCGGTCCTGCTCTGTCACGCCGGCGCCGGCCAGCCACGGCGTATACGACAACCCTATCTCGGCAGCGGCGTTCGGCATCGACCTGACCAAACGGGCCGTTCCCAGGCGGGATCGAAGCGTGTTCATCGACACGCCGGCCATCACCGAAATCGCAAGCTTTCCAGTTAGGTCGAGCGCAAGCTCGAAGAACTGGTGAGGGCGCACGGACAGAATGACGACATCGCTTCGTCGAATCAGATCCTCGTTGTCGGCCGTCCACTCCACGGCAGGCCATTGCGCAAGCCGGCCAGCCCTGGGAGATCGCGATGAGACGATCAAGGCGTTCTCGGAGACCGCGCCGGCGGCGAGCGCCTGCGAGGCGATGGATCCGCCGAGCCACCCGCCTCCGCCGATTATGCCGACCGTGGGCGCCCGGCTCATCGTTTCCTCCGCGGCTTTCCGCTTTCTGCCGCCGCGTCGAGCGAAAAACCATGTCTTGCCGCGAATCTCTCCATCTCGCGCCGCTCCGGAACCTGTCCCGTGAATATCTCGACATAGTCCGGGATGCGCTTCATGCGTTCGGCGATCTCCTCCTGCGTATTCATCGAGATATAGCCGATCTGGACGAGATAGATGGTACGGGCGCGGACGTCCGCGGAGTGCTCCGGATAGCCGAAGCGGACGAACATCTCCCTGAGCGCGCCGATCCTGGCGGCATCCGCCGCCTCGACTTCGGCCGCGACTTCGGAGGACTGAAGCGCCCAACTACGGACTGCGAACTCGAACTGCGAGTCGAAGAGGGACCGGTCAAGCCAGCAATCGAAGACGTTCAGCATGGCTTCCGCGACGCTCTCTGCATAAGCCGCGCAGCGCCGGCCTATGCCGTCGGTATTCTTCGACTTCCAGCTCTGCAGGAGGGCGGCGAGCAAGGCTTCGCGATCAGCGAAGAACCAGTAGAAGCTGGTGCGCGAAAGGTTGAGCTTGTTCGCGAGCGGAAGGATTCTGACCGCATCCACTCCGGAATCGATCAGCGCCTCATAGGCAACGGACAGCCAGACCTCCCTGGACCCTCGCCAGGTTACCTCATTCACGCGCATCTCCCTTCGCATTCAACGACATAGCAAGATGAGCCCGCTGTACAGCTATGTCAACAAACTCGACCTAGGGTGATCTAAAGCGAACACTTATGACTTGATACTTGACATCGGTGTACAGCGTGCAATCAATAATCGGGACAATCGGAGGCACGCAGGCTGGCCATGACCAACGATCCTCTCTTGCAGCCCTATCGGCTCAAGCACCTCACGCTGCGCAACCGTATCATGGTCACCTCCCATGAGCCTGCCTATCCCGAAGACGGACTGCCGAAGGAGCGCTATCGGGCCTATCACGCCGAGCGCGCCAAGGGCGGCGTGGCGCTGACCATGACGGCGGGATCGGCGGCGGTGTCCCGGGACAGCCCGCCCGTCTTCAACAACATCCTGGCCTACAAGGACGAGGTCGTGCCGTGGCTCAGGGATCTGGTCGATGCCTGCCACGAACATGGAACGGCGGTGATGATCCAGCTCACCCATCTGGGCCGGCGCACACGCTGGGACAAGGGCGACTGGCTGCCAGTGGTCGCGCCGTCCCATGAGAGGGAGGCCGCGCACAGAGCTTTTCCGAAAAAAATGGAAGACTGGGATATTTCCCGCGTCATCAAGGACTTCGCCGATGCCGCCGAGCGCATGCAGGCGGCGGGTATGGACGGCATCGAGCTGGAGGCTTACGGGCACCTGCTGGATCAGTTCAACTCGCCCCTGACAAACACGCTCGAGGAGCCGTATGGCGGACCGCTTCAGAACCGCATGCGGTTCATGTTCGACGTTCTTCATGCGATCCGCGAACGGGTGGGCCGGGAGTTCATCCTCGGCATTCGCTACACCGTCGACGAGGCGCTTCCCGGCGGCAACGGGAAGAGCGAGGGCTTCGAGATATCGAAACGCCTGAAGGACAGCGGCCTTGTCGACTTCCTGAACGTCATACGCGGCCATATCGACACCGACGCGGGCCTGACCGACGTGATCCCGATTCAGGGAATGGCGAGTGCGCCGCATCTCGATTTCGCCGGAGAGATCCGCGCGGCGACCGGGTTCCCCACTTTCCACGCGGCGCGGATTCCGGATGTGGCAACCGCCCGGCACGCGATCGCGACGGGCAAGGTCGACATGGTGGGCATGACGCGCGCCCACATGACGGATCCGCACATCGTCCGCAAGATCATGCAGAAACGCGAAGATGAAATCCGTCCCTGCGTCGGCGCGAACTACTGCCTGGACCGCATCTACCAGGGTGGAGCCGCCTACTGCATCCACAACGCGGCCACGGGGCGCGAGCTGTCCATGCCCCACGACATTGCCAGGGCGGCGGCAAAGCGCAAGGTCGTGATCGTCGGAGCCGGTCCCGGCGGACTGGAGGCGGCGCGTGTCGCAGGAGAGCGCGGCCACGACGTGATTGTCTTCGAGGCTGCGGGTTCCGCGGGAGGCCAGATCAAGCTGACCACCCAGAGCACACGGCGCCAGGAGATGATGGGCATCATCGACTGGCGCCTGGCGCAATGCGAGAAGCTCGGCGTCACGATCCGCTACAACACATGGGCGGAGCGCGACACGGTTCTCTCGGAAGAGCCCGACACGGTGATCGTCGCGACCGGCGGGCTACCCCACACCGAAGTGCTCGTTGCGGGAAACGAGCTCGTCATTTCCTCGTGGGACATCATCGCCGGGGACGTGAAGCCCGGCTCGAACGTCCTCGTCTATGACGACGCGGGCGACCATGCAGCCCTGCAGGCGGCGGAGGCGATTGCCAAAAGTGGCGCGAAGGTCGAGATCATGACTCCGGACCGGTCGTTCGCGCCGGAGGTGATGGCGATGAATCTCGTTCCCTACATGCGCTCGCTGCAGAAGCTGGATGCGAGCTTCACGGTCACGTTCCGCCTCGAGGAGATTCACAGGGACGGCAATCAGCTTCGGGCGGTCATCGGCAGCGATTATGGCGGCGTTCGCAAGGAACGCTCATACGACCAGGTGGTCGTCAACCACGGCACCATCCCGCTCGATGAGCTCTATTTCGAACTCAAGCCGATGTCACGCAATCTGGGCGCGGTCTCGCATGAGGACCTCATCGCCGGGAGGCCTCAATCGCGCGCGGGCAACCCGGACGGCTCGTTCCAGCTGTTCCGCATCGGCGATGCAGTCGCCGCGCGAAACACCCACGCAGCCATCTACGATGCGCTGCGTCTCGCCAAGGATCTGTAGCCGGGTCCTAAGATTTCCCGCACGATACATGCGAGGGATCCCGAACTGATGGATTTAGAGCGCCGCACTCTGACGAAAACGCGGCGCTCCATGAGCTTCGTCAGTTGGCGGCCTGCTTCGCCGCCTCGATCCAGCCGTCGAAGGCCTGCTCGTTCGCCTTGATCCACTCGTCCGCCTGACGCTCGAGATCCGCGGGCTTGTCCGCGCCCTCATACATCTGCGCGTTCTGGGCGAAGATATCTTCCAGAGGAATGCTCATCACCTCGAAAAGCTTCTTGGCTGCGGGATTTTCGTCAAGGAACTGCTGGTTGGCGACCACCTGGATGTCGTTGGCCGGCCAGCCCATCTGGCAGGGATCACTGGCGCATCCCTTCACGCCGGGAATGGCGGTATGCGCCTCCATGTCTTTCTGCTCTTCCGGCAATGAAGGTTGCGAGACCTCCAGCCACACCACGTCCTCGTCCGGCTTCAGCATGCCCACCGTCCAGTTCGGCGTCCAAGTATAGAAGAAAATGGGCTGGCCCTGTTCGTACCGGCTGATGGCGTCGGCCATGGACACCGAGTATGCCGCCTGGATTGCGTTGACGCTCTCGCCCAGCCCGTAGGCTTCCATCTGATGGGTGATGGTGAGTTCGCAGCCCCATCCGGGAGGGCAGGCGACCAGATCGGCCTTGCCGTCGCCATTGCTGTCGAAAAGCTTCGCGACCTCGGGTTTCTTGAAGTCGTCTATCAGGCGGATGTTGTGCTCTTCGGCGGTTTTCTTGTCGATCAGATAGCCCTGCAGCGCGCCACCCTTGGCCACGAAGCCGACGCTGCTGGCCTTGCCTTTGATGTCCTCCAGATAGGTATTGTGCAGAGGGAACCAGCCGCTCGCCCAGAAATCCATGTCGCCCTGCGCGACTGCCTGGTAGAAAGGCGGATTGTCGAGCGCGGTCGGTCCTTCGACCGTATAGCCGAGCGCCTCCATCGCCTTCTTGTAGATCTGCGCCTGAAACCACTCGGTGTCCCAGGTCGGCTGCCCCATCTTCACGGTCTTGCCTTCGCCGGGCAGCGACTGGGCCCAGAGAGGCGAGGCACTCAAGGCCATGGTTGCTACCGCCAGGCCCAATCCGAATACAAATTTGCTTCTTGCCATGTCATTGCTCTCCCATTGTTCTGTGTATTTCAGCCTGCTCCCGGATCAGCGACTATGCGGCCTCTCCAGCCACGGCGTCCGGCGTTCGTTCTCCCGCAGTCCGGCCAGCTTTGCGCCGGCGGGCGTTGTCGCCGTCGCCCATCGCCTGGGTGATGCGGTCGAGGATGATCGCCAGCAGCACGATGCCGAGCCCGCCGATACTCGCATAGCCGACGTCAAGGCGCCCAAGGCCGGTATAGACGACGAGGCCCAGACCACCGGCGCCGATAAGCGCGCCGATCACCGTCATGGAAAGCGCGAGCATCAGCGTCTGGTTTACGCCGGTCATGATCGTGCGAAGCGCCAGCGGCAGTTGGATCTCCCACAATATCTGCCGGGGCGTGGAGCCGAAGGCGCGACCGGCCTCGACGAGCTCACCCTGCACCTGGCGGATACCGAGATTGGTGAGGCGCACCAAAGGAGGAAGCGCAAAGACGATCGTGGCAATCACGGCGGGAACCATCCCGACCCCGAACAGCATGACGATGGGAACGAGGTAGACAAAGGAGGGTATGGTCTGCATGACGTCGAGGATCGGGCGAAAGACCGCCGCCGTGCGGTTGCTGCGCGCGGCTGCGATGCCGAGTGGAATGCCAACGACGATGCAGAAGGCCACCGCCGTGACGATCATCGCCAGCGTGATCATGGTCTCCCGCCAAAGCCCGATCCAGTCGAGCAGAAATAGCGAAACGAAGGTAATGATGGCGATACCCCGCCCCGCCGCGCGCCAGGCCGCGAGCACCGCGATGATGACCACGACGGCGAAGGGGATCGCCAGCAGCACAGACTGCAGCCCGTCGAGCACCTGGGCGATCGGCCATTGCAGCGCGCGAAAGATCGGCCGCAAGGTCGGAACGAACCAATCCTTCACCACGGCTTCGATCCAGTCGTCGAGCGGCAGTATCCGGTAGCTGGACGGCCGGACCGCATCCGCGGCAGCCCGGAGTTGATCGAAGACTTCCGTCGCCATGATCACGACCTCCCTTGCTGCGGGTTGCCTGCAAGCAACGCGGTGACGTCGGCCGCAGAGATTGTGCCTTCCACTCGCCCTTCCGCGTCGACCACCACGACCGGCGCCGGGCCGGAGGCGAGGGCGAACACTTCGTGAAGCGGCTGGCCGCCTTCGATCGAGACGGCTCCTTCGGGCAGCACCGCGCCCGCGCCTGCCGATCCTGGCTGCCGTATCGCCGCGCGAACCGGCAGCGCGCGGCCGCGGTCGATGTCGCGCGTGAACGCGGCGACATAATCATCCGCCGGGTTCAGCACGATATCGGCCGGCCGGCCCACCTGTGCAAAGCGCCCGTCCTTCATCACGGCGACCTGGTGGCCCAGCGTCAGCGCCTCGTTCAGGTCGTGGGTGATGAAGATGATGGTGGTGCGGTAGCGGCGTTGGAGTTCCAGCAGCTCTGCCTGCATGTCACGCCGGATGAGTGGATCGAGTGCGCTGAACGGTTCGTCCATCAACAGGATTTCGGGATCGAGCGCCAGGGCCCGTGCCAGCCCGACACGCTGCTGCATGCCGCCGCTGAGATCGGCAGGATGGCGGTCGGCCCAACTGGCCAGGCCGACGCTTTCGAGAGTCTTCAGGGCCTTGGCGCGGCGCTCCGCTTTCGCTAGCCCGCGCATCTTTAGGCCATACTCGACATTTTCCGCGACGGTACGGTGCGGCAGCAGGGCGAAATGCTGGAAGACCATAGTGATCTTTTCCAGCCTCAGCGCCCGCAGCCTCTCCTCTGTCGCGGCGACGATATCCTCTCCGTCGATCTCGATCCTGCCGGCAGTCGGCTCCTGCAGGCGGTTGAGGCAGCGCACCAGGGTGGATTTCCCGGAGCCCGACAGACCCATGACGACGAAGATCTCGCCCGCATCCACCGAGAACGAAACCTCGTCGACCGCCACGACGGCACCGATCCGCTCGATGATCTCGGATTTTGAGAGCCCTTGCCGTCTCAGCGAAAGCGCCTGCGCGACGTCTGCTCCAAACACCTTGCTCAGGCCGCGGACTTCGATGCGCCTGGGTACGGATGTCACCTCGGCGGAGGCGTGACCATCACCGCGCGTGCCATCCATCAGCAACGGCCCTGCCCGGTGCGCCGGCACAAGCTGGCGACGCACTGGATTTTGGAGTTGGTCCTGCTTGTTCTTTTAGCCATGCCGCTCCTCCCGACTGCGATGATTTCAGTTCGGGGGGCAGCGTGTAAACCACACCGCTGCGAATGTTTGGCATGATTCAGCGTAATGCGAACGCTTTGTGCCTGCTAGGCCTGGGCGAGCTTCGGCCCCGCATATGTCTCCGAGCGTATCCATGTCAGGAACGACTGGACGGCGGGTTTGCGGACCGGCGCCGTCTTCAGGACGATGTAATAGGCGTCTCGCGTCCGCACCGATTCAGCCATGACACGGATGAGCTGCTTATGCTGCAGGAGGTCGGATACGAGCCGCTGCCAGCCGAGCGCAATGCCCTCGCCGCGCAAAGCCGCGTAGATCGCATCCGTATAGAAATTGCAGCTGAGTGTGATCTTGCAGTGATCGCTGCTATAACCGAAGGCGCCCATCCATTGCTTCCAGCCGGTCCAGCTTGGATTGAGGGAATCGCTGGCGATGAGATCGTGCTGAAAAAGATCGGCGACGCAGTCCGGCGCGCCATGCTCGGCCAGGTAGCCAGGGCTGCACACCGGAAAGATGTCGTCACCGAAGAGCTTGATCGCCTTGCCGTCGGGCCAGTTTCCGTTCCCGTAGCGAATGGCGATGTCGATGTCTTCCCCGAGCAGGTTCGCGGAGCTGTCCTGTGCCACGATCTTCAGCTTGATTTCCGGGTTCGCACGTCTGAAATCGGATATGTTGGGCAGCAGCCAGAAATGCGAAAAGGCCACCGATGCCGAGATCACCAGTTCCGCCGGTCTGGTCTGGTCGGTGATCCCCTGGACCGTCTGGGAAATCAGGCCGAGCGCCTCGGACATGGTTTTTGCCAGGCTGTCGCCATGCACCGTCAACTCGATCGAACGGTGGCGCCTGCGGAAGAGCTGGAGATGCAGGGTTTCCTCAAGCGCCTGAACCTGCCGGCTCACCGCAGCCTGCGTGATCCCGAGTTCCGAAGCAGACTTGGTGAAGCTTCCATGCCGCGCGGCCGCCTCGAAGACCACGAGCGATGTCATCGAAGGAAGATGGCGGCGATAACCAGACATGAGCCTGCCTCATGCAAAGCGGACGAAAAAGTGACCTTGACGCTTGTAGTGCATAACGGATGCTCATGCACGTAGCCGTTTTCGGGGTCGCGCCTTTCCTCGAACCGGTGCAATCGCGACGTCGCTCGAACGGAGGTCCAGCATGGTTCAAGCCTTCTCAACGGCAGACAGGCCCCGTCAAGGTCGAGAGCGAGCCGGACGCGATGCGCGCAGGGAGCAGCGAGCACAGGGCCCACGCGGCTTGGGCCGACCCTATATCGTCCGCAACATCCCGACCTACGATATCCTGTCGGAGGAAAATCTGGTCCGTATCGAGGAGACGGCGGATCGCATCCTTGCCGAGATCGGCATCGAGTTCCGCGACGACCCGGTCGCGCTCGATCACTGGAGGCGCGCTGGAGCCGACGTCGAAGGCGTCCTGGTGAAGTTCGCGCCGGGCATGTTGCGCGAGCTTTTGAGGACCGCCCCGGCCGAATTCACCCAGCATGCCCGCAATCCGGCAAGATCCGTCCGCATCGGCGGCAGAAACGTCGTCTTCTCGCCGGCATACGGATCGCCTTTCGTGATGGATCTCGACAAGGGCCGCCGCTACGGCACGATCGAGGACTTCCGCAATTTCGTGAAGCTCGCGCAGTCCTCCCCCTGGCTACACCATTCCGGAGGCACGATCTGCGAGCCGGTCGACGTGCCGGTCAACAAGCGCCATCTCGATATGGTCCATGCCCATATCCGCTACTCCGACCGTCCCTTCATGGGCTCTGTCACGGCGGAGAGCCGTGCCGAGGATTCGATCGAAATGGCGCGGGTCGTCTTCGGGCGCGATTTCGTCGAGGAGAACTGCGTCATCCTCGGCAATGTCAACGTCAATTCACCGTTGGTCTGGGACGGCACGATGACCCTGGCGCTGCGCGCCTATGCCCGCGCCAATCAGGCGGCCGTCATCGTCCCCTTCATCCTGGGGGGCGCCATGGGGCCGGTGACGAACGCCGGCGCGATCGCCCAATCGCTCGCCGAAACGATGGCCGGTTGCGCGCTGACGCAACTGGAGCGGCCCGGAGCGCCGGTGATCTTCGGCAACTTCCTCTCATCCATGTCGCTGCGTTCCGGCTCACCGACTTTCGGCACGCCGGAGCCGGCGATAGGCTCGATGGTGATAGGACAGCTCGCGCGCCGCCTGAACTTGCCTTTGCGATGCTCCGGCAATTTCACCACCTCGAAACTGCCCGACGCCCACGCCATGAACGAAGGCACGATGTCGATGCTGGCCGCGGTCCATTGCGGAGCGAACTTCATCCTGCATTCGGCCGGCTTCCTCGACGGGCTGCTCTCCATGTCCTACGAGAAATTCGTCATGGACGCGGATTTCTGCGGCGCGCTGCACACCTATCTCGACGGCGTCAAGATCGACGACAATCAGCTCGCCTTCGACGCCTTCCGCGAGGTAGGACCGGGCCACCATTTCTTTGGCTGCGCCCACACGATGGCGAACTACGAGACAGCCTTCTGGGATTCCGAGGCCGCCGACAACGAACCCTTCGAGAAATGGGAGGCGGCCGGCTCGCAGGACGCCGCGACCCGAGCCAACCACAAGTGGAAGAAGATGCTGGCGGAATACCAGGCCCCGCCGCTCGACCAGGGCATCGAAGAGGCGCTGCAGGATTTCATGGCACGTCGGAAGTCCGAGACAGCGGACGCGTGGTATTGATCCAAAGCCACATGGGATGGAAGCTCCCAAGGGTAGCGCGATAGATCCGGATATCGCCGATCGCTTCTTTCAGGTGACGGAGTTGGCCCCGGCATCCTTTGCCGGCGCCGGTGTTTTTCCGCCTTCGAGAATATCTGTTCGCTTGCGGCTCCCCCACCCCCGGCAGCCCATGATGCTCCTCGCTTCAGCGAGCGGTATAAACGTTTGTTATAGGATGGCCGGATTTCATCATTTGACACATGTGCCCCTACGGCCTGTTATCGGCGGAACAGTCTTGGGAGAAATCATGAAAATCAAAATTATCGCCTTGCTGCTGGGTTTGTCGGCTTCGCTGCTCGCCACCGCGAGCCATGCCGAAACCCTGCAGGTAGCCGTTGGAACCTCCGACATCACCAACATCGACCCGCACCGCGCTAACGGCTTCGACTCGATGCTGCTCAGCAACGTGTTCGATGGTCTGGTACGGTTCCCGCCCGGAAGCGCCGATCCGGCACGGCTGGAGCCGGATCTGGCGGAGAGCTGGGAAATTTCCGAGGACGGCAAGTCGTGGACGTTCCATCTCCGCTCCGGCGTGCAGTTCCACGGCGGCTATGGCGAGCTTACCGCCGACGACGTCGTCTATTCGCTCAAGCGCGCTTCAGATCCCGCCACGTCGTCCTTTGCCGGCAACTTTTCCTCGATCGCCGATGTCGCGAAAGTGGACGACAAGACGGTTCGTATCGATCTGAAATATGCTGATGGAGGCCTGCTCGGCCTTCTGTCCAACTTCCATGGCGGCCTCATCGTCAGCAAGAAGGCCGCCGAGGAGATGGGTAGCGGTTTCGCGTCCAAGCCCATCGGCACCGGGCCCTACGCGATCGCCGAGCACATGCCGCAGCAGCATGTGAAGCTCGTGGCGCATCAGGACTACTTCCGCGGCAAGCCGGAAATCGATGAGGTCCTGTGGCGCTTTGTTTTGTCCGACAGCAGCCGTGACCTCGCGTTCCAGTCGGGGCAGATCGACATGATCTACGGCAAGCGCGAGCAGCGCTGGGTCGAGCAGGTCAAGGAGCGTGCCGATACCAAGGTGGATGTGTTCGGACTGGGTGAATTCCGCACGCTGCACATCAACAAGAGCATCAAGCCTCTCGATGACATCCGTGTTCGTCAGGCGATTGCCGCCGCCATCGACATCGACCAGATCGTGCGCTTTGTCGGAAGCGACATCGCACGCAAGGGCTGCTCGGTGGTGCCGCCCGGTTATCTCGGCGAAAGCTGCAGTTGGACGATCGAGCATGACGTCGAGAAAGCCAAGACCCTGCTTGCCGAAGCCGGGCATGGAGATGGCCTGACCTTGCCGGTTGTGGTCTCCAACATCTCGTCGCAACTGCCGATCATGGAGATCATCCAGAGCCAGTTGGCAAAGGCCGGCATCTCGCTCGACATGAAGGTCGTGGATCATCCAACCTACCAGCAGCTTATCCGGCAGAACGCCAGCGCGCTGGTGTTTTACGGCGCGGCCCGCTTCCCGGTGGCCGACACCTATCTGAGCGAGTTTTATCACTCGAACGCTATCGTGGGGCAGCCGAACGCTATCACCAACTTCTCGCATTGCTCGGCCGGCGACGCCGACATTGAGGCCGCTCGTACCCAGACCGATGAGGACCAGCGGCTCGCCAGCTGGAAGGCCGCCCAAGAGAAAATCAGCGAAGACGTCTGCTCGGTGCCCCTGTTCGAGCTGCTTCAGGTCTGGGCACGCAGTGCAGCGGTCGATCTCGGCTACGATCTCAAGGGAGCGATCAACATCGCCCCTCAGATCACAGAGAAAAGTCGCGTCAATCGCTAAACGATTCCCGCATGATCTCCGCGCCGGTTTCCGTGGCGCAGCGGATGAAGGTTTCCAGAAGGCCCGCATTGCGGGCCTTCTGTGATTTTGCCAGCAGGAAATGGTTGCTGATCGCCGGCTCGAAGCGCCGGATTGCCACCCGTCCGCGAACCGTCGTTGCCATGAGCGGATGGACCAGCGACACACCCAGGCCGCCGGCGACGAATTCGCAGACCGTTGGCGCGGTGGTCGCCTCCAGCACGATGCTCAGGCGGACGGCATGATCGTCCATCAGCGCTTCCGTCGCGCGGCGTATTTCCACGGACTTGTCGAAGGCGACGAATGCCTGACCATTGAGATCCCTGGGGCCGATCACCGTTTTGCCGGTCAACGGGTGGCCGAGCGGCAATATGCATACCAGCGACTGCGCCAGGAAGGGTTCGGTGTCGAGATAAGGATGGTCTACTCGCGCATTGAGAATACCGACATCGATTTCACGCGTTGTCAGCCAATCGGCAAGCCCCGGGGAACCCTTGATGATCAGCGAGACAAACACGTCCTTTTCTTGTTCCATAAACCGCATCGTCGCTCTCTGTATGAAGTGACCCGACAAGGCCGGCAGGACGCCTACCAGAAGATGCCCGCGCTCCTCGCGCCTTACCGTTTCCACCGCACGTTCGAGCTGGTGCAGCCCGGCAAAAATGCGATCGACCTCCTCATAAAGCCGCATGCCCTGAGCCGTCGGCGAAAGCTTGCCCTTGACCCGATCGAACAGACGCAGGCCGGTGTCGCTTTCCAGATTGGAAACCAGCTTGCTCACCGCCGGCTGTGTGACATGCAGCGCCTCGGCCGCGCCACTGACGGTTCCGTTCTCGATTACCGCGCGAAACGCCTCGACCTGTCGCAAATTGATGCTCTTGACCATAACCGTATGGAATACCATTCGCTAAAACTATTGTTGGACGTTTTAGCATGGGTGGAGATAATCACCACCGCGAAAGTCAACAGCGTACCGTTCGGGACTAATGTCTTACGTCATCAAACGCATTCTGCTGGGCATCCCCACGCTCTTTGCGATGTTCACCGCGATCTTCGTGATCATTCGAGTCGTGCCGGGCGATGCCGCCGCGGTCATTCTGGGCGATCACGCGACACCGGCAGCGCTGGAAGCCTTGCGGACCGAGCTCGGCCTCGACCGGCCGCTCCTCCAACAATATCTCGAATTTCTCGGCGGCCTCCTGCAAGGGGATCTCGGCACGTCGCTGGTCACCAGAAGGCCTGTGCTGCAGGAGGCGTTGCTCGTCCTGCCGAACACGCTGGAGCTTGCTTTCGCCTCCATTATCGTGGGTTTGGCACTCGGAATTCCGCTCGGCGTCTATGCCGCCATCAATCGCAATTCGTGGCCTGATTATTTCGGACGCCTCTTTTCGCTGGTCGGGCTTTCGCTGCCCGCATTCGTATCCGGCATCCTTCTGCTCCTGGCTTTTGCGATCCAGTTGCGCTGGTTCCCGGTGATCGGCTCCTCGCAGCCGTCGAGCCTTGCCGATCGCTTCTTCGGGGTAGCGCTGCCGGCGCTGAACCTCGGCATCATCATGAGCGCCTATGTGGCCCGCGTGACGCGAACTTCCATGTTGGCGACGCTGGGTGAGGACTATGTGCGGACGGCCCGCGCCAAGGGCGTGCGGTCCACCCGGCTCATCCTACGGCATGTCCTGTCCAACTCGCTGCTGCCGATCATCACCGTGGTCGGCCTGTATTTCGGAACGCTGATAGGCAATTCGGTGCTGACCGAAATCGTCTTCAACCGGCCCGGCATGGGGCGGCTCATCCTCGGGGCACTCAACACGCGCGATTACACGTTGCTGCAGGGGCTGATGATCATCTTTGCGTCATTCGTCGTGCTCGCAAACCTCCTGACGGATCTGGCTTACGCGGCTGTCGATCCACGCATCCGGACTTCGTGACATGAAAACCATCCTTCTGGCGCTTCGCGACGCGGCGCGTTTCCTTTCCCGTGGCGGCGCCTTCACCTGGCTGGGTTTCGGATTGCTTTGCGCCATCGTGCTGATGGCGGTCTTCGCACCGCTGATCGCGCCATACGATCCACTCGAGCAGGACATCGTCAACCGGCTGTTGCCGCCATCGCCGGAGTTCTGGCTCGGCACCGACTCCTATGGCCGCGATGTGCTGTCGCGCCTGATCTATGGCGCGCGCGTATCCCTGGTGGTCGGCATCGTCGCCATCGCGATCGCCATGGTCATCGGAACCGCGATGGGCATTCTTGCCGGCTACATCGGTGGCCGCTTCGATGCATTCGTGATGGCCATCGTCGATATCATGCTGTCCTTCCCGAGCCTGCTTCTCGGCATGCTGGTGGCGGCCGTTCTGGGCGCCAGCCTGGAAAATCTCATCATCGCGATCGCGATTACCGAAATTGCGCCTTTCGCCCGCTTGGCGCGCGCGCCCACGCTCGTCCTAAAGGAACAGGACTTTATCCAGGCGACGCGCGCAATGGGCTGCAGCCATTCGCGGATCATGGGTGTCCACATCGTTCCCAACATCATGTCGGAAATTCTGGTCATGGCCTCCCTGTGGATGGCGACCGCGATCCGGACCGAAGCGTCGCTGAGCTTCATCGGCCTGGGTGTGAAGCCGCCCACTCCGACCTGGGGCGGCATGATCCGCGAAGGTTTCGAGAACATTCTCGAAGCGTGGTGGCTTGCCGTCTTCCCAAGCATTTTCGTGTTCGTGACCGTTCTCGCGCTCAACCTTCTTGGCGACGGCCTGCGCGATGCCACCGATCCAAAATTGCGGCAGAGAACCTGATCGCTCCTGCCCGACGAGCATATAATCCCCAGGAGACTACAATGAGCGAAGCCAGCTTTATCTACCTCAGTCAGGAGGATGCGGTTGCGTGCGGCGCGGCCGATGTGTCGGCCACCGTCGCCGACACCGAGCGCACCACCCTGCTTGCCTATCAGGGCAAGGCGATCGAGGCACCGACTGCCACCCTGTTCTGGGGCGTGCCGGCCGAAAAGCTCAAAAACTTCGTTGGCTATCCCAGCAAGAAACGCGCGAACATCCATGCTGGCTACATCGATGACGATGGTGTCGAGAAGGTCGCGCTGAAGAACATTCCGAGCAATCCGGACAATCCCGCCAACAACAAGGGGCCGCGCGCTTCGGGCCTCGTGACGATGCTCGACCCCGAGACCGGATATCCGATCTCGGTCATGGACGCGATGGTCATAAGTTGCATGCGCACCGGCGCTCTCGGCGCGATCGGCGTCAAGCACCTGCGTCGTGCGAATTCTTCCAGCGTCGGCCTGATCGGCGTCGGGCCGATCAACCAGGCAGCGCTTGCCTGCACGGCTGAAGTCATGCCGGAGCTCAAGACGGCGTTCGTCTACGACTTCAAGGCAGAACGTGCCGCCGCCTTCGCCAGCGAATATTCCGAAAAGCTCGGCATAGACGTCGTCCCGGTAAAGACCGCGCGCGAGGCGGTTGCGGATGCCGACGTCGTTATCCCGGCTACCAACGTCCAGACCATCGACGACGCCTATATCGACGAGGACTGGATGAAACGCGGCAGCTTGCTGGTCGATCTGTCGATCTGGGATGCCACCTGGGACACGCTGGCGCGAGCCGACCGCTACGTCATGAACTCGGAGCTGAGCCTTGAACGCAAGACCATGACGCCTCACGTGCTTGTCAGCAAGGGCATCGCGAAGGAGAGCGATATCCTTGACCTCGGCAAGGTGATCGCAGGCCAGGCGCAGGGACGCGAAAACGACGATGACATCATTGTCTATTTCGCCCGCGGAATGGCGATCTACGATGTCATGTGTGGTTACCGCGTGTACGAGACGGCGCTACAGAAGGGCATCGGCCAGACACTCGATCTTTGGAAAGCCCCGTTCTGGAGTTAGTCGCCAGGGAGCGCCGTCGGCGTTGCACCGCCGGTGGCTCACCTTTCGATGCCCGGCTAGCGTATTGAGACCTGATCCATGACCGATCCCGTATTGAGCGTTTCCGATCTTTGCACCTCCTTCAAGGTGAATGGCGCGTGGAATCCCGTCGTAAAGGGCATCTCCTTCGAGATCGCTCCGCGGGAAACGCTCGCAATCGTCGGTGAATCGGGTTCGGGCAAGAGCGTGACCGCTTTCTCGATCATGCAGCTCATGCCGCCGCACAACAGCAGGATCGAGGGTTCCATCCGCCTGCGCGGACGAGAACTCGTCGGCCTTCCGGAAGTGGAGATAAGCAAGGTTCGCGGCAATGAGATCGCCATGATCTTCCAGGAGCCGATGACTTCCCTCAACCCGGTTCTCACCATCGGATCGCAGATCGCCGAGGCGCTGATCCTTCACCGGGACATTTCCCGCCGCGAGGCGGAGGCCGAAGCCCTGCGGCTGTTGGAAAAGGTGCGCATCCCGGCCGCTCGCCAGCGCTTCGACGAATATCCGCATCGTTTTTCCGGCGGCATGCGCCAGCGTGTGATGATCGCCATGGCATTGGCGTGCAAGCCAAAGCTGCTCATTGCCGATGAACCGACGACCGCGCTGGATGTGACCATCCAGGCGCAGACGCTGGAACTGATCAAGGCCCTTCAGGAAGAAGAAGGGATGTCGGTGTTGTTCATCACGCACGATATGGGAGTCGTCGCCGAGATCGCGGATCGCACCATCGTCATGAACCATGGAGTCGCGGTTGAAACCGGGCCAACGACGCAGATCTTCTCAGCGCCCGCCCATCCCTACACACGCGCGCTCATTTCGGCGGTGCCGGCACTCGGCTCGATGACGTCGCATCCGCGTCCGAAGCCGTTTCCGGTCATCGATCCCGAGACGGGGCTTCCTAACAAGGATCCGGAGCCGTCGCCTCCCATTGAGGTCGGACCGAAACCGGTTCTCGAGGTTTCGGGGTTGACCACACGGTTCAACATTCGATCCGGCATGTTCGGACGCATGTCGGGCCGCGTTCATGCGGTCGAGAACGTTTCGTTCAGTGTCGCCCCAGGCCAGACACTGGCGATCGTCGGTGAATCGGGGTGTGGCAAGTCGACAATCGGTCGCTCCTTGATGCGGCTCGTCGAACCGGATGCCGGCTCCGTGAAACTTGAAGGCGTTGAGATTCTCGATCTTGCTTCCCGCGCTCTGCGCGAGCAGCGCAAGCGCATGCAGATGATCTTCCAGGATCCGTTTGCAAGTCTTGATCCTCGCATGAACGCCGGGGCCGCAATCGCCGAGCCGATGATCGTCAATGGTCTCGCAACCCGCCGCCAGGCGCTCGACAAGGCCGGCGAACTGTTGGAGGCCGTCGGGCTTAATGCCGACATGGCCAGTCGCCTGCCGCATCAGTTTTCGGGCGGCCAGCGCCAGCGCATCTGCATAGCCAGAGCGCTTGCAGTCGACCCGAAACTCATCATTGCCGATGAATCGGTTTCAGCACTGGACGTTTCGGTCAAGGCTCAGGTGGTCAATCTCATGCTTGAGTTGCAAGCCAAGCTCGGCCTCTCCTACCTCTTCATTTCGCACGACATGGCCGTTGTGGAACGCGTCAGCCACCGCGTCGCGGTCATGCATCTCGGTGAGATCGTCGAAATCGGCTCGCGCCAGGCGCTCTTCAACAATCCGCAACACGCCTACACGAAAAAGCTCCTCGCTGCGGTGCCGGTCGCCGATCCAGCGCGTCGCGGCGAGCGACGCATCGTCGACAGCGAGGAACTCAAGAGCCCGATCAGGCAGCCGAATTACGTTCCGCCGGTGCGCGAGTACAGACAAGTTTCCTCGGATCACAGCGTCATGATCTGAGAAAAAGCGGCTGGGTCGCAGGTGCCTCGCCGGCCTCAACCGTTCAACGTTTCCAACGCGTGGATCCTGTCACCCGGCAGCACGGAACGTGCGTTCATGTCGTTTCTCCGGCGGCTTTGAAAAGCTGGGGCGGGCAGCGGCGGCCTGGGGACCGCCGACAGCAAACGGCGCGTATATTCATGTCGCGGTGCGCCGAGAACGTCGTCTGTCCGCCCCGTTTCGACGATCTCTCCACGGTACATGACGGCGACACGATGGCTCACCCGTTCGACCACGGCGATGTCATGGCTGATGAAGAGGAGGGAAACGCCTTCACTACGCTGGAGTTCGAGCATCAGGTCGGTCACCTGCCGCGCGATGGACACGTCGAGGGCAGAGACGGCCTCGTCGGCGATGATGAGCTTCGGCTGGACCGAAAGCGCGCGAGCGATCGCAAGCCGCTGGCGCTGGCCGCCCGAGAACTGATGCGGAAATCGATCGACCGAATCCGCGTCCAGCCCCACCCGCTCGACGAGGCGAACGGCAAGGTCGCGCGCATCACGCGCGCTCACGAGTTTGTGGATCTGAGCCGGTTCGGTGATCGCATCCCTGATGGCCATGCGTGGATTCAGGGATGCGTAGGGGTCCTGAAACACCATCTGCGCGTCTCGACGGGCCGCGCGCAGTTCGTCGCTGGAAAGGCGCAGCCAGTCGCGGCCGGCGAGGTGAATCTCGCCGGTCTCGGGCTCCACCAGGCGCAGGATGGAACGGGCAAGCGAGGATTTTCCGCAGCCGGATTCTCCCACGAGACCCAGCGTCTCACCCTTGCCGAGCGTGATCGAGACATTGTTGACCGCCATCGTGCGCGATGAGCCGCGCAAGGCGGATGCGGCAAAGCTGGTCGAGAGGGACTTGACCTCCAGCACGGGGGCCGAAAGCGCAGGCGCTTCGGGCGCGCCCGAGCCGAGTTTGGGTGTCGCGGCCAGAAGCTGACGTGAGTAACTGGTGCGCGGATTCGAGAAAAAAGTGGCAACGTCCGCCGCTTCGATGTGCGCCCCCTTGCGCATGACGACGACACGCTCGGCGATCTCGGCAACCACGCCCATGTCGTGCGTGATGAACAGAACCGCCATGCCGATCTCCTTCTGGAGCGAGCGGATCAGCGTCAGGATTTCTGACTGAGTGGTGACGTCGAGCGCCGTGGTGGGCTCATCCGCGATCAGCAGACGGGGACGGCAGGCAAGCGCCATGGCGATCATGACGCGCTGCCTCAGGCCACCGGAAAGCTCGTGGGGAAACTGGTGCAGGCGTTTCTTCGGATCGGGAATATGTACGTGCTCGAAGGCACGTTCGGCTTCGGCAAGCGCGTCCTTGCGTGACAGTCCACGGTGGCGGATCAACACCTCCGCGACCTGATCGCCCACGCGCATCACCGGGTTAAGCGACGTTATCGGCTCCTGGAAGACCATCGCGATGCGATTGCCCCTAACGCGCCGCATCGTCGCCTCGTCGGCAGTCGCAAGGTCGATCCGTTCGGCCTCCCCGAACTGCATGCTGCCATTTACGATGGAGCCGCCCTCGCGCTCGATAAGCCGCATGATGGCAAGCGAGGTGGCAGACTTGCCCGACCCGGATTCACCGACAATGGCGACGGTCTCGCCCGGCGCGACGTCGAAGGACAGGCCCTCGACGGCACGGTGTGAGCCGAAGGCGATGGAAAGATCCCGAACCGACAGAAGCGCGCTCATGCTGGTTCATCTTCCTTGCCTGCCGGAATTTCAGCGAGGCTATGAAAGGGTGGAACGGGCGGCGTCCAGCGGGCGACGGTCGGGCGGAAGCCGAGGGAAAGAGGGTCCCTGCCCTCGACGCGCCAGTTCACCGTCTCGCCCAGTTCGATCAGCCCCATCGCTTCGGCCGGCTCGCCATCGGTCGTGAAGCTTTCCGTCAGCGATTGCTGGGTGAGGTGGACTATGCCGTTGACCGATGTCACCGTGTTCCAGTGGACGTGGCCAGAAAGGAAGACGACGGGAAAACGCGCCTGCTCGACCATGGCGCGAGCACGGGCGGCCTGCGGATAGGTGGAGGCGGCCGAATTGTTCTCGAAATAGTAATTGCCGACCTGCGAATGGCCCGAAATGGGCACATGGCTCGCGATGAGCATCGGCCGGTCCGAGTTGCGGACGGTCCGCGACAGCCACAGCAAATCGGCCTCAGGCAAGTGGAAGCTGCCGAATTTCGGGCCGCGGTGGATATGGGTGTCGGCTCGCCAGATCACGATGCGCCAGCCGCCGATGTCGATCGTCTGGTGACCGAGCGCCTGTCCGAGGACGCGCTCGTTGTCCTCGACATCGAGATGCTCGCGATCGTGATTGCCGTTGATGTGGCAGACCGGCGTTTCGATGGCGCGAAAGGCTTCCGCCACCTCGCGCTCAAGCTCGAGGTCACGGTCGCGATCGATGTCGGAAATGCGATCGCCCAGATCGAGCACGAGGTCCGGTCGAGCGTCGTTGGTGAAGCGGGCGAACTCTTCCATCAGCGCAAGGGCCGCGTCCCCGCGCTTCGTGAGGGAAGGAGCTCCGTGATGGATGTCTGCGACGATTGCAATGCGGGCGGTCATGATCGGCTCCTGGGAAGAACGGTGAATTGACGGGCGGGACATGCGCCCCGCCCGCTGGCCATGCGGATGTCAGTTGCTGGCGAAATCGATGGAGCCGGCGCGGAAATCGAGCACGTAGGGGATGTGACCCGGTTTCGGTGCCCAGTTCACATTCGTGCGCATGGCCCAGCTTTCATAGGGGCGATAGAGCGGCAGGAAGGGAGCATCCTGCTCGATCCGCTCCATCAGTTCGCCATAGGCCTGCTTGCGGGCGCCGGTGTCCGAGGAATAGCGGAAGCGCTCCCAGATCCCGGCATATTCCTCGTCCGTATTGAAGCGGCCTTCCGATTCCGACGGGCCTTGCGGCGCCCACATCACGCCGAAGGAGCCGAACGGATCGGCGAAATACATCGGGTTCGACCAGCAGCGCACCATCATTTCCGGCTTGCCGCCGGTCCATTCCTCGATGACGTTGACGCGGCCGTTGACGCCGACGGCACCCCACATCTCCACGATCGCCTGAGCCGCGAGCATGCCGTTGGTGTAGTAGGTGGACTGGCAGTCGTAGACGATCTCCTCTCCGTTATAGCCCGCCTCGGCCAGCAGTTCCTTGGCACGCTCCGGATTGTATTCGAACGTGTTGAGCTCAGGCATATGGAACTCGCCGAACTCTTCCATCGTGTGCGAGGCAGGCACGACCGCCTTGCCGAGCCACAGGCCTTCATTGAGCGCGTTGCGGTCCACCGCGAGGCTGAGAGCCTGACGCAGACGTGCATCCTTCATCCGCTCATGATTCTGGTTCATGATCATGACGTGGAACAGCGCGGTCGGCGCCCCGACGACCTTCACCGAAGGGTCGGCTTCGAGCATGGCGAGCTGGTCGGGCGCGACATTGGTGATGATGTCGGCTTCGCCGGTGCGCAGCGCTGTCACGCGCGATGCGGTCTCGGGGATGCGGCGGACGGTGGCCCGTTCCAGCGGCGCCTTCTCGCCCCAGAAGCCGTCGAAGCGCTCGTAGACGAGGCGCTCACCCGGGACGAACTCGGCGACGCGGTAGGGGCCGGTGCCGACCGGAGCCAGCGAAAATGCCTCGAAATCGCTGTCTTCCGCGACTTCCGGATCGCCGGAGAGAGCCTTGGTGTATTTTTCGGGGATAATCATGACCTGCTGAAGGTTGATGAGCGTTTCCCAAAGCGGCTCCTCGCGCTTGGCGTGGATGCGGATGGTGAAGTCATCCACCTTTTCGGCACGGTCGAAGTTTTCGAGGCGGTCGCGGGCGCGCACCTGATAGGGCGGGAAACTGGCCTGGTACATGCGATTGAGCGAGAAGACGACATCGTCGGCGGTCATGCGGTCGCCATTGTGGAAGACGACGTCGTCGCGCAGCTTCAACTCCATCACGGTGGGCTCGATGATGCTCCACTCCGTGGCGAGGCCCGGTTTCCATTCAACCTCGAGCTTGTCGTAGTCACGCTCGATCAAAACATCGAACGTGTTGTAGTAGAACTGGGAACCGACGTTGGAATGATCGCGCCCCGGATCCAGATAGGGAGCGACATTGGCCGCGCCGACTGTGATTTCCTGGGCGAAGGCGGGCATGGCGGCGATCAGCGCGAGCGCCGTGGTCACAAGAAGACGTTTCATGGTCTGAGCCTCTTTGGTGTTGGCCTGGGTTGTAAGCGTGGGCCGCTGCCGGCCTCTCGTTCTGGAATTTGGGTTCAGCGCGACCTCAGCCGCACGTCGGCGCGGTCGCGCAGCCAGTCGCCGAGGATCTGCACGGCGAAGGTTACGGCGAGGATTGCGAGCGCTGGAACGACGACGATCCATGGCGCGGTGGGCATGTAGTCACGGCCGACGCCGACCATGGAGCCGAGCGTCGCGGTGGGCGGCTGGACGCCGAGCCCAAGGAAAGACAGCGTCGATTCCAGGAGCACGATGTTCGAGAACGACAGCGTGAACTGCACGACCAGCGGCGACACGATGTTGGGCAATATGTGGGCGCGGGCGATGCGCATGTTGGTTGCGCCGGCCGCATGGGCGGCTTCCACGAAAGGCAAGGTTTTCAGTCGTTTTACCTCGCCGCGGACGATGCGGGCATATTGCTCCCAGCCGTAGAGGCCGAGAACGCAGACCATCACCAGGAGGCTCGATCCGAAGATCGCAAGGAAGAGAAGGGCGATCAGCGTGAACGGGATAGCGATCTGGGTATCCACCGCCCCCATGATGATGTCTTCGCAAATGCCCCCGAAAAGTCCGGCGACGAGCCCCATGATAGCGCCGACGATCAGTCCGATGATGGAGCCGAGAAAAGCCAGAGAAAGCGTGAGCCTGAGGCCGTAGAGCATGCGCGAAAGGATGTCGCGACCGAGCTCGTCGGTTCCTAGAAAGTAGCCTGGACGGTAGCGCTCGAAGCCAATGGGCGGAGCCAACCGGTTGAGCAGGCTCTGGTCGAGCGGGCCATGAGGAGAGAGAAGCGGCGCGGCGACCGCCACGAGCACGAGCAGTATGCCGGTCAGCAGCGCCAGGCGCTGAATGGCATCGCCCTGCCGCCAGAGATCGAGCGTCCGTCCGAGGGCGGCCGGACGCGTCATTGCACGCGGGGAGATCGGGACGTCGGCCACGGCTCAAGCCTTTCCGAACCGGATTCGCGGGTCGGCGAAGCCATAGGCGATATCGACCAGCACGTTGATGAGAAGGACTGCGGCGGAGACGGCGATCACCCCGAACTGGAGCACCGGATAGTCGCGCAGGATGGCCGAGCGGACGAGCAGCTCGCCGATGCCGGGCCAGGAAAAGATCGATTCCACGACCACCGAGCCTGCGGCCGCCAGCCCGGCGACCTGCAGGCCGATGACCGACAGGATCGTAATCGATGCGTTGCGCAGCCCATGACGGAAGATCACTTCCGTTTCCGTGAGGCCCTTGGCGCGCGCGGTGCGCATGAAATCCTGCCCGAGTACGTCCAGCATGGCGTTGCGCGTGAAGCGGGTCAGACCGGCGATCAGGATGCCGGACATGGCAATCGTCGGCATGATGAAATGCGCCCAGCTTCCGTTTCCGACCACGGGCAGCCAGTTGAGCCAGTAGGCAAAGACAAGGATCATGAAGGTCGCGAGCACGAAATTCGGCACGGCGTAGAACAGGAAGGCGAAGGACATGATCGCGCTGCCGACCCAGGAGTTGCGCCAGATCGCGGCCAGCACGCCGAGCGGGATCGACAGTGCCAGCGTGAGCGCAACGCTCGACAAGAGCAGTTGCAGCGAGGGCCAGATGCGTTCCGCGACGACCACCGAGACGGGCCTGCGCTCGACATAGGAGAGGCCGAACTCCCCATCGAAGAAGGATTTCAGGAAGGCGAGATATTGCTCCGCGACAGAGCGGTCCAATCCATAGTACCGGATGAGGAGAGCCCGGTCTTCCTGTGTGAGACCCTGGCCGGCGATGTAATCGATGGGATTTCCCGACAACCGGGTCGCGGCGAATGCAAGCGTGATGACGACGAGGAAGGTAAGGAGGATGCGCGCGGCGGCGCGTGCGATATAGCTCAGCATGCGACCCACTCCCGCGCGCCGTTCGATGCGTTATCGGTGCGAAGCTCGGACGAAACGGGCGGATGGACGATACGGATAAACGCTACTCCGGCAGCGCGTGCAGCCTCTCCATCCGTTGCGAGATTGTCGCCGATGAAGACGGCGCGGGTGCGCTCGACGCCGCTTCGTGCGAGCGCGATCTCGATCAGGTCCGGAGCGGGCTTGCCGATAGAGCGGACAGCGAAGGGACCGGCGCACGCTTCGACCGCGCGCAACAGCGCGCCTGTTTCCGGGACCGGGTAACCGGTCGCTGCCGGATGACTGAGATCGAGATTGGCCGCCCACAGCTCGGCGCCATCGACCACATGAGCAGCCAGCTCTTCCAGGGTGCCGAGCCCGAAACACCTGTCCCGTCCCATGACGACGATTTCCGGAGTAGCCGAACCGTTCGTGAGGCCAAGCTCCTTGGCCAGGGTTCGCAGCGGCGCGTCGACATACACCGCCAACGCCTTGTGGCTTTGGTCTTGCGCCAGGAAGCGCAATGTCTGTTCGCCGGCAAGCAGGATGCGATCCGCGAGGATCGGCAGGCCGAGCCCGACGAGCCGCGCCGCAAGCGTCGCGCTCGTGTCGGAGGAGTTGTTGGAGACGATCCACAGCCTGTCGCCGCAAGCGCGGACGAAGTCCCGCGCCCCGTCATAGACATGGCCGCTGGAGAGCAGGCAGCCGTCAAGGTCGCATAGTATCGCCGACCGGTCGGCGAGGTCGATCTCGGCGAAGCTGCTGACTGTCTCAGGTCGTTGCATCAGGCGATCCCACGTCGTTTTCATGTGGGCGGGACCATGTGGGCGGTCTGTGACACGCCTGTAACAGGCCAAGGCTAGAACTTGGCAATACCGAGGAAAAACCTTGTGAGGCTCCATCCTTGTCTCTTACGCTCGCCCGCATCCGCGCCATCAATACCGTCGCGCAGACAGGTTCCTATGCCGCCGCCGCACGGCTCCTGGGCATCTCCCAACCGACAGTCTCCCAGCATGTGAGGGAAGCCGAGGCGCTCTACTCGGTGCGCCTTTTCATGCGTCGCGACGGTAGCCTCCACCCTACGCCGATATGCGCCCAGCTCTGCGATATCGCCGAACGCATGGTGGAAGAAGAACGCGAGGCCGAGCGGCTGCTGACGCGCCATGCCACGCTGAAGGACGGGCGGATCACGATCGGACTGGGAAACTCGATGCCAGGCATGGCCGTGATCGCATTGTTTCGCCAGCGCCATCCCGGTGTCGAGATCGGCGTCGAGACCGGTTCGTACGAGCGCATCATCAAGGCAGTGCTGTCACGCAGCGTCGATGTCGGGGTCCTGCCCGATGTGCCGCGCGATGGCCGCTTTCGCTCCGAGCTGCTTGTCAGCCAGGAGGTCGTGGCGGTGCTCCACGCGGATCACCCGCTTTCCGGGCGCGCGCAACTGACATGTGCGGAACTGGCGCGGCAACCGCTCATCTTCAGGGCAAAGGGATCGTCGACGCAGCGCGTGGTGGACCGGGCCTTCGCGCAGGTCGGCCTGTCTCCCAAGCCGCTCCTCGTTCTGGATGCGCGCGAGGCGGCATATGAAGCCGTGGCCAACAATATCGGCATCGGCTTCATCTGGCGGCATGGTACGGGAAGACACGATGCCGTGCGCCGCGTGCCGGTGAACGAGATGAACAGCAGGCACGACGAAGTCGCCTTCGCGCTCGCCGACGAGACATCCGTGGTCACGCAGGCATTTCTGGCGGCCGGTTCGGACTATCGGCGTCATAGCCAGGTCATCGGCAGGAAGCCCGATTGATGCCGCCGCTGCATCCTGTCATCGAGCCGTTATGTGTCGCGGCTAAAAGGGCGACTTCATTGACCGCGCCGACGACCTTGAGCTCCGCGCGGCTCTAAAATGGGGTTGAACGATGCGCACTTTCCTTGCAGCGCTGCTGGTTGCAGCAGGTGTCTCTCCCGCCCTCGCGCTGGAAGGCAAGCTGGTTCTCTACACCAGCCAGCCAAACACCGACGCCCAGCAGACCGCGGACGCCTTCATGGCGAAAAATCCAGGCGTGACTGTCGAATGGGTGCGCGATGGTACGCCAAAGATCATGGCGAAACTTGCCGCGGAGATCGAAGCCGGCCACCCGCAGCCCGACGTCCTGTTGATAGCCGACATCGTGACCATGGAAGGTTTGAAGAAGGAAGGCCGTCTGCTTGCGTTTCCCGAAGCCGAGATCGCCGGCATCGATGAGACACTGATCGACGCCGACCGCACCTATTTTCCAACCAAGCTGATCACCACCGGTATCGTCTACAACACCAACGCGCCGATGGTGCCGGCAAGCTGGCTCGACCTAGCCAAGCCCGAAGCCAAGGGCCAGATCGCCATGCCAAGCCCGCTGACCTCGGGCGCGGCGATGATCCACACCGTGACGCTTACTGGCAACCTGGAACAGAGCTGGGATTTCTACGCCGGGCTCGCCGAAAACGGCGCGCAGGCTTCGGGTGGCAATGGCGACGTGCTGAAGGCCGTCGCCGGCGGCGACAAGCTCTACGGCATGATCGTCGACTTCATGCCGATCCGCGAGAAGGCCAAGGGCGCGCCGGTCGAGTTCGTGTTCCCCACCGAGGGCGTTTCTGCGGTGACCGAGCCCGTCGCGATCCTCTCCACCGCGCGGAATCCCGAAGCCGCCAAGTCCTTCGTCAATTTCCTGCTCTCGGAAGAAGGTCAAAAACTCGCCGTCGACCAAGGTTACATCCCGGCTCGCGCCGATGCCGGCCTGCCGCAGGGCTATCCGGATCGCTCGGCGATCAAGGTGCTCGGCTATGACGCCGCCGCCGCGCTCGCCAACGACATGGCGAACAAGGAGAAGTTTACCGAGGTCATGGGACAGTAGGGCCGCTCGGGCTGTATCCCGTCGGGCTTCAGCGATGTCCCCGTTTCCGGAGTCCCTCCCAGGACGCCCCGCATCCGTTGCCTTCGGCCGGGTGCGGGGTTCGGATTCGCTGAATGCCGCGGGATGGCGCCTCGCGGCCGTCATTGTCATCGCGGTGATCCTGCTGCTGGGGCTGCTGCCGGTCGGCCGCCTCGTGATGACAGCGATCGCGCCGGGCGGCGAACTCGACTTCTCCGCTTTCCTCGACAGGTTGACGAAGCCGGCGGCGTTGCGTGCGGTCTGGAACACGCTCGACACCGCATTCTTCGGCGCGGCACTCGCTCTCGCCATCGGCGCACCATTCGCCGGCGCGGTGGCGATCACCGATCTGCCGACGCGCCGGTTTCTCGGCTTCCTGCTGTTGATGCCCCTGATCATCGCGCCGCAAGTGACCGCACTCTCGTGGCTGCACCTGACCGGCCCGTCGAGCACGCTGCTCAACATGCTCGGCATTGCGCCGCCGCCCGGCACGCCGAATCCGATCCTCGGCCGCACCGGCATCATCCTGCTTTATGGCGTGCAGCACGCGCCGATCGTCTTCATCACGTTGCGTGCCGGCCTTGTCGGTCTGCCCGGGGATCTGATCGAAGCCGCGCGCGCCTCCGGCTCCAGCCTGCCGCGCGCGTTCGTCACCATCATCCTGCCGCTGATGCGACCGTGGATCGCGGCGAGCGCGGCGCTGGCCTTCGTTTCCGGCATCGGCAATTTCGGCATACCGGCCCTGCTGGGCCTGCCGGTGAACTATCTCACTCTGTCGACGCTGATCTACCGCCAGATGTCGAGTTTCGGTCCCGGCGTGCTTCCGCAGATGGCCAGCCTGTCGGTACTGATCGGCGGCCTCGCACTCGTCGGCATCGCCGTTCAGTCGCTGGCCCTGCGCGGCCACCACGCGCGCTACGCCGCCGGCCGCACGGTGCAGTTCTTGCTCGGGCGCTGGCGCGTGCCGCTTGCAGCCCTGTGCTGGCTGGCACTGATCGTCATGCTGTTCCTGCCGGCGCTGGCGCTGGTGGCAACTTCGCTGGTGCCGGCCTTCGGGGTGCCGCTGACCTGGCAGACCGTCACGCTCGCCAATTACGAGGAGGTGATGCTGCGGCAGGCGGCGACCGTCCGCGCCTTCATCAACTCGACATTGCTGGCCGGCAGCGCGGCGCTGATCCTCGCGCTGGGCACCATCCCGGTGGCCATCATCATGGAACGCTTCGGCGCCCGGAACCGCAGACTGCTTCAAGGCGTCGCCGAGCTGCCCTATGCGCTGCCGGGCATCGTGCTGGCCATCGCCTGCATCCTGTTGTTCCTGCGGCCGTTGCCGCTGATCGGGAGTCTCTATGCAACGGCGTGGATCATCCTGATCGCTTACCTGATGCGGTTCCTGACCCTGGCGCTGAAGCCAGTGGCGAGCGCGGTTGCGCAAATCCCCGCGGATCTCGACGAGGCCGCGGCTTCGTCGGGCGCTTCACCGTTGCGGCGCGTCATCACGATCAGCGCGCCGCTGGCCGCCCCGGCGGCAGTGGCCGGCGGGCTCCTCGTTTTCATGAGTGCCTTCAACGAGCTCACCGTATCGGCGCTGTTGTGGTCGAGCCGCAACGAGACGCTAGGCGTCGTCCTGTTCAGCCTGGAGGAAGCCGGCCTCGGCACGCAGGCGGCCGCCGTCGCCGTCGCAACCGTCGTGGTGGTCGTGACGTTGCTCGCGGTGCTCGACGGCTTTGCAAGGCGGTTGCCTGCGGGCGTTCTGCCCTGGCGATGAATGTTCAGCCGGGAATTACCCAGGCATCGCAAACAGCAATGCGTACATCCGTTCCGACGGCGGGTGCTTCGACGCAGTCGATGACGACATCATGTTGCGTACCGGCAAGCGCCAGCACCACCTCGAACACCGGCCCGCGATAGACCGACGAGACGACGCGTGCCGGCATGCCGGTCTCGGCGAGCCTCAGGCCTTCCGGCCTCAGCAGGATGCGCGCGACGCTGTTCCGTGGCGTTCCCGAACAGCGCGCTTCAAACCGGTGGCCGGCGATCTCGACCACCGCCATGCCCCGATGCTCGCCGATGATTTCGCCATCGAGGATCGCGCCACGTCC
The DNA here is from genome assembly GCF_001014615.2 of Aquamicrobium sp. LC103. Lineage (GTDB taxonomy): Bacteria > Pseudomonadota > Alphaproteobacteria > Rhizobiales > Rhizobiaceae > LBCQ02. The sequence continues at coordinate 230,945 of NZ_LBCQ02000005.1, read as the reverse complement.
GACAAAGCCCGCAACCTTGTCGCACGCGGGTGAGCGGTAGACATCCGTCGGCGGCGCGGTCTGCAGGATGCGCCCGCCGTCCATCACCGCGATCCGGTCGGACAGCGCCAGCGCTTCGGCCTGATCGTGGGTCACATAAACCATCGTGGCACCGGTGCGGCGATGGATGTCGCGAAATACCTCGACCATCGAGGCGCGCAGGTGCATGTCGAGATTGGCGAGCGGCTCGTCGAAGAGGATGATGCGCGAATTGGCGATCAGGCAGCGGGCGAGCGCGACGCGCTGGCGCTGGCCGCCGGAAAGCTCGTCGATGCGCCGGTGCTGATAGCCGTCGAGACCGACGATGGACAACACCTCGCGCACCCTTGCATCACGTTCCTTCCCTGCCACGCCTCGCGTTGCCAGCGGATAAGCGACGTTGCCGGCAACGTCCATGTGCGGCCACAGCGCATAGGACTGGAACACGATCCCGATACCGCGCTTTTCCGGCGGCATCTGACGCGACGCATCGGCCACCGTATCGCCATCGAACACGACGCTGCCGCGCTCGGGTGCCTCGAATCCTGCTATAAGTCGAAGCATCGTCGTCTTGCCGCAACCGGACGGTCCAAGAAGGGAGGTGAATGATCCGGAAGGGAAGTTCAGGCTCACATTGTCGAGCGCGACGGTTTGGCCGTAACGGCGCGTCATTTCTTCAAGACGAATATCGACCATTACGGGTCTTTGACAGCGGTTCATGACAGGATGATTGCACGGCGGAAAATTCCCGGCCGTCATTCCACACTATGAACGGTCCCGGAGGGCCGGCCAACAGACAGCAATTTCAATTGGTTACGATGGCGAACCTTTTGGCGATTTCTCGCTTTGTTCCGTATCGTTTGGCGAACCTTAAGCGCTCTACTCTTCCCACCACACGCAGCTTGATCGCTGCCAGGCGTCGAATTCGGAGCCCAACGACATCTCGGCCGGTGGGCACAAAGGATTCTATGTTCAGGCTGCTATCATCGCCGCCTTCGCACCTCATCCAACAGTCGGCCGGCTTCACGAGGATAGGCCAGTCACCGAAGCAGAGCATTTGGGAAGGTGTCTGGCCATCACTCGCTCGTCCAACAGTTCCTCCAATATGCGTGCGCTTTCGGCGCATGCAACACCAATGGCGTGGGATCAGACACCGCAATAGGCGGTCGCAGAAACAACAAAAAACGTCGGCCGGAGCCAGCGGGGCAATGGCTAAAGGGGCTTCGACCAGCATGTTCGTCCCCTTTGTTGCAACTCCGAATGCTCCCGCCAGACCAGCATGTAGGCCCTCCGGTTTCGACGGATTTGCCGTAAAATCGCCGTAACTGGAGCGCTCTGCACTTGTCATCATGTATGGGAAGCTTCGATATGATTCGAGAGACGATTGTCCGCCAAGGCCACTGGTTGTTTCGCTGGCGCAGCTATGTGCTGCTGGCGACCATTCCTATAGCTTTCATGACACTGCGCGGCGGTGAACCGGTCGAACTCTATCTAGGCGAATGGCCCGACTTCATCTACGAGGGGATTTGCGTAGCAATCGCCTTCGCCGGACTTGCAGTCAGGGCGGTGACGGTCGCTTACGTTCCCAAGGGCACCTCTGGCCGCAATACCCGCGAGCAGGTGGCAGAAACGCTCAACACGACGGGTATGTACTCCCTCACCCGGAACCCGCTCTATTTTGGCAATGCCATCATTTACATGGCAATCGCGCTCTTCACCCAAGGCATCTACTTCGTCATCATCATGGCGTTGTTCCTGGTGATATACCTGGAACGCATCATCGCAACTGAAGAGGCATTTCTTACCGACAAGTTCGGCAGGAGCTATCACGAATGGGCAGAGCGGGTGCCGGCCTTTTTTCCTCGGCTGTCCGGCTGGCAACAGCCGGAGCTATCGTTTTCAATCCGGAACGTGCTGCGACGGGAGTATTCGGGCTTCTTCGCCATCATAACGGCTTTTGTCGCCATCGAGGCGTTCGGCGACATCCTTTTTCAAGGCCACATTCTCTATGATCCCGTCTGGATCGCGACATTCATCGGGGGCGGCATTATCTATCTCGGACTCCGCTACATGAAGAAGCACACCACTTTACTCGATGTGGGGGGGCGGTAGCGAAGCCAGGCGGTAGCCAGGGTCAGCGCCGCAGTATCTGCAACGGTGTCCTTGCCTGCCAGCCCTGGCGTTCAAGCTCCGGTGTGTCGTCGGCGTGAGCGGGATAGCCCAGACACAGGTAGCCGAGAAGGCCCAGTGCGATGGCACATCCAGGGTCGTGGCCACGGCGGCGGTGTGCTGTCATCGGCAAACACCGCCAGATGAACTGGAGTCTCCTGCAAGCCGGCCAGTTTGAGCTTGGCATAGGCAGGAGCCCGCTCACACTGGACCCAAGCTTTTCCTCGCGGCCGTGTTTGCTGTGTGCTCCGCCACTATGATCGTTTCGGATTTCAATCGGATCCCGACCACCGTGGCGCTCATCGTGCTGATCGGGGCATTCAGCATGCCACTTCTTTTCTACTTCCTGCTCCCACAGCACGCTCGCAAGGTCTATCGTCAGGTGAAAACCATGCGACACCCCACCGAGGTGTCATGGAACCATGAAGGCTATTCTGCCTCCACAGCGACCTCGACGAGCACCATCGCTTGGAACGACTACTTCGGCTGGAGCGCCGATGAAAAGATAGTGCTCTTGATGCAGGCACCGAATCTTTTTCAGATGCTGCCGCGCCATGCCTTGAGCGGTGAGCAAGCCGGGGATCTGATTGGTCATATCGAGAATTCCGAATTGCGTCGAATTTAGCAAGAGCAGACTGTCTTCCTCTCCAGCCTGCCCACCAGCACCCTTCCCTTCTTGGCTTCAGACCACGCCTTGGCCGCCAGATACTCGGCCGGTTGGCATCAAGGTCGTCAAGGAACGATGCCTTTCACCGCCCAAGCAACGTTTGCAAAGGATCTGGGGCCATCCTGCCGTCCGGCCTCATAGGCATCTCGTATCGCAGCATCGGTGATCTCGCGATCCTGCGCAGCTAACGATACCACATATTTGCCAAGCGGGCCTTCGCCACCGGCAATCGGCGCCCAATAGTCATTGAAATTCTGGTAATCCATGCGGATCATCAGTTCAGATTCCGCAACGTCCGCGAGCCCTTGATCGGCAAAGGCGCGTTTCATTTCGCCGGGCTGCATCATTGGCTGAAAGCAATAGCGACTGCGCAGTTGACGGCCGGATTCGCCGAGCGCCGCTACCGTGTCAACCATCATGCGCATACCAGGCATGCCACCGAGATGATCCCAAACGACGGCAGCGACCACACCGCCGGGCCTCACCACGCGACGCATTTCAGCAATGGCCTTGCCGGTCTCCGGCACGAAATGGAGCACGAGCAATGCAAATGCACGATCGAACGCGCCGTCGTCGAATGGCAAGGCGCAAGCGTCGGCTTGACGGACAGTGATCCGCGGGTCGGTATTGCGTCGAGTTGCAGCTTCAACAAAGACAGGCGAGAAATCGATTGCCGTGATCGCGGCAGGCCCGGGAAGCTCAGCAAGCGCAAACGTCAGGCTGCCGGTTCCGCAACCAACATCGAGGATGTTTTCGCCTTGGGCGACCCCTGCGAAGTCAATGAACAGCGGGGCGAGCTTTCGGCTCCATCGACCCATGATTTGGTCATAGCCATCGGCATTGTGAACATTGAAGCTTGAGGTCATGCAAGCCCCCATCGCATCGGGCTTATTACGCCCCCGACAGTTGCCTGCAGATTACAAAATTCCGGGGGCCTATCGATCCGACACCATGGAAGTAGCGCCTTCCTTCGATGGTTGCGAGCCCTACCCCTTAAGCTTTATCAACTACCCCCTCATGGGTATAACCCAGACCAGAGAAGTACCGTTATTATGATCTACTGCAGAACAATCGATATGCCTCGGCGGTATTCTCGAGCCCCCTAGATTGCGCCAGTTCCCAAGGACGTTCGCACTGCTTCGTCCGCTCGCACCATGAATAGCCGGCGGACCCGATGCAGCCGTGACTGTCCCGATCGCTGCCAGGGAGCGGCGCAGATGTTTCAGCTTGGCTGCACGCGACAACCAGAAGAGGCAGAACGGCAAAAAGGCACTGTCGCATCATTCCTCCGATATTGGTCCGTTGCCCTTGTTCCCATGGTAGGCCACACCATCACTCCTTTCTAGGGTTCAGAACCATCTTGAGAACTGATCGGAAGGATTGCTCGAAGGGAAGGTTGGCAGGAGCTTGCATCTTGCAATATTGACATTCCATGGGCGCTTTGCGTTGATATCAACATAGGTGGGGAAATCGTCATATCCTAGCGACCCGTAACGGGTGAAGCACCACGAAAGGAGACGGCAATGAAGATCGTGACCAGCCTGAGCTTCCAGGGCCAATGCCGCGAGGCATTCGAGTTCTATGCCAAAGTCCTGGGCGGAAAGATCACCGCCGCCATGCCCTATGGCGATGCGCCTCCCGGCATGCCGATCACCGACGAGAAGTACAAGGGCTGGCTGATGCATTGCTGGCTCGATGTCGGCGACCAGGCCCTGATGGGTGCCGACATGGACATCGGGTGGGCACCCAACATCGACAAACCCAAGAATGGCTTCGACGTCACCCTGCACACCGAGGACAAGGCCGAGGCGCAACGCTGGTTCGATCAACTGGGCGAAGGCGGCAAGGCTGTCATGCCATTCAGCGAGACCTTCTGGTCGCCCGGCTTTGGTTCCCTGATCGACAGGTTCGGCGTCCCCTGGATGATCAACGTCGTTCCGTCGGCCGATTGGAAGCCATCGCAGGGCTGACCCTATATCCGAACGGCGGCGGCGATACCGGCGCGTCCCGGCGCTTTTGAGCGACGCACGGAAAGCTGGATACATGTTCTCAAGGGCCGCGATCGGGCCGTTTCGCGGCTGATTTCCCGACGATGTATCCGAAAGTGATCGCCGGACCGAGCGTTATGCCTGCGCCCGGATAGGCGCCGGCCATGATCGAATTCGCGTCGTTGCCGCAAGCGAACAAGCCGTCGATCGCCTGGCCGTCATCGTCCAGTACCCTGCCATGCTCGTCGATCAGCAGCCCCATGCTCGTCCCGATATCTCCAGGGAATATCTCGATCGCGTAGTAGGGTGCCGTCTCCAGCGGACGCAAGCATGGATTGGGTTTGTTGTCGGCATCGCCGAGATAGGTCTGATAGACGGTCGATCCCTTGCCGAAGACGCGATCGCTGCCGGCGATCGCGTCGGCGTTGAAGGAGAAGACCGTCTTCTCCAGCGTCGCCTCGTCGATCCCGGTCGCCGCCGCAAGCTCGCGAAGGTCGCCGCCGCGCTTCAGGTAGCCCGATTTGAGATAGGGGGCGATCCAGCCCGGAAATGCGGGAACGGCACCCAATCCATAGCGGCGCAGAGCATGATGATCGCAGATCAGCCAGGCCGATTTCTCGCCCTCCTCCAGCAGCATCGCGACCAAACCCTGGACGAAGTCGTGGTAGGAGCTCGCCTCGTTCACGAAGCGTCGGCCGTTTCGGGAAACAGCGATCACGCCCGGTTTGGCGCGATCCAGGAAAAGATGAGGGAAAGGACGTTTGGTTCCGTCGCCGTTCGGCAGAAGCGAGACCGGCGTCCAGAAGGCCGGATTGCTGTTCGACGCGACGAAGCGCGCGCCGATGGATTCGGCCAGACGGATGGCTTCACCCTCCCCCGCCGTCGGCGACATGGAGAAATGTTCGATCCCCCGCGACACATGCCCGAACAATTCGCTACGCCTCGCCGGATCATGCGGAAAACCGCCCGAGGCGAGGACGACACCGTGGCGGGCTTGGACGAAACGCTCGCCGTCGGGTCCTCGCACCCGCGCCCCGATGATCCCGCCGGCGCCGTCCTTGACCAAGCCGACCAGCGCGCATCGCAGATGCAAGGGGATTCCGAGATCGAAAACCGTTTCCGCGAGCCGCCCCGCGATGGCAGCCCCCAGCACGAGCCGCGTGCCGCGTCCATGCGTCAACCGGTCCTTCGCATAGCGCATGATCACCGAAGCCGCATGCAGAGCGGATCGCGGCGAGCGCGTCATCTTGAGGAAATGACCGATGTCGAAGCGGTTCAGCATCATGCCGCCGAAAAGCGTGAAATCGGCGATCGGCGGGCGCAGGTTCTTCAGTTTGTCGCCCAGGCGGCGGCCGTCATAATCCTCCGCGTCGATGACCCGCCCGCCGAGCGCCGCCCCCGGCGTGTCGGGATGATAGTCGGGGGAAAAGGCCCGGTGGGTGAAACGCAGCGCCGTCTTCTCGTGAAAGAAGCCGATAGCCTCCGGCCCTTCGCGCAGGAAGGCATCGACCAGCGCCGCGTTCATCCGGTTGCCGGTTTCCGCCTCGATATACATGCGCGCCGCCTCGGCGCTGTCCTCGAGCCCCGCTGCGTGCATCAAGGGATTGTTCGGAATCCAGATCGCGCCGCCCGATACGGCGGTCGACCCACCGAAATATTCGCTCTTCTCGACGATGAGGGGGTTCAGGCCGTGATGGGCGGCGGTGATCGCCGCGGCCATGCCGGCCGCGCCCGAGCCGACGATCAGCAGATCACAAATCTCCGCGGGAGCCTCGTTGCCCATCACCGGGTCTCCGGGCGGGGGTAACGGCCCATGGCCCAGCCGCCATCGACGGCGATCACCTGGCCGGAGATGAAACCGGCCTCGTCGCTCGCCAGGAACCGGATGACGCGCGCCACGTCCTCCGCCTGGCCGACGCGGCGCAGCGGGCATTGGTCGATCATGATCTGACGACGCCAGGCCTCGCTGCGGATTCGTTCGGCCGTCAGCGGCGTCTCGATGAGACCCGGCGCCACCGCGTTGACGCGGATGTTGTCGCGTCCATAGTCGGTCGCCATCTGCCGCGTCAGCCCGGCGACCGCCGCCTTGCTCGCCGAATAGCCGGAACTTGCCGTCGCTCCGATTTCCGCAAAGATCGAGGCCGTATTGACGATCGCGCCGCCGCCGGATCTCTGCATGCGCGCAACCGCCAGCCTCGAAAGGCGGAAAAGGCCGATCACATTGATGTCGAAATAGGCCTGGAGCTCCTCATCCGTGGTCTCGTCCGCGCGCTTACCGCGCGCGATACCGGCATTGTTGACCAACACGTCCAAGGTCAGCCTTTCCTTGTCGAGAAAAGCTCCCAGCCGCGCGACCAGCTCGGGATCGGCGACGTCGCCCTCCAGCGGCGAGATCCGCTCGTTGCCCTCCGCCAGTTTCCCGAGCCCTTGAGGATTGAGATCGATCGCAATCACGCGGCGGGCATTCGCGAGCAGAAACGCCTGCACGGTCGCAAGTCCGATGCCCTGGGCCGCGCCAGTGACGATGATGGTCTTGCCGGTGAAATCGCTGAGATGGAGATTCATGTTCCGTTTCCTCAGAAAGCTGCGGTACCGCCGATCGACCGGCCGCCATCGACAATCAGAACCTGCCCGGTAATGAAGCCGGCCTGGGGCGACGCGAGGAACGCGGCGGCGTGAGCGATATCCTCGGGACGGCCGAGCCGGCCGGTGGGTTGCTGCGCCCGCAGCGCATCGAGGTTGGTATCGGAACGGGCGAGCAGCATGTCCGTCTCGATAACGCCAGGGGCAACCGCGTTGACGCTGATGTCGCGTTCCGCAAGTTCGAGGGCGAGCGCCTTGGTGAACCCCGCCACCGCGGCCTTGGACGCGACATAGTGGGCATAGTGACGCGAGCCGAATGCAGCCCGCGAGCACAGATTGACGATGCGCCCGCCATTGGGCATTCGCCGCGCCGCCTTCTGCGACAGCGTGAACATCGCGACAAGGTTCACCTCATAGGCGCGGCGGAAGTCATCGGCCTTCAACTCGTCGAATGGAACGACACTGAAGATGCCGGCATTGTTGACGAGCACTTCCAGGCCGTCGACGCCTTCGACCAGCGCTCCCACCGCCGCTTCATCCGTTATGTCGGTGACCGCGATGCTCGCAAGGCCGCCATCGCTGCCGACGAGTTCCTCGGTCCGGCGTGCCAGTGCTTCGTCGCGATCGACGATGACGACCCTGTAGCCTTCAGCAGCGAAGCGCCGCGCGATGGCACGTCCGATTCCGGAGCCGGCACCCGTTACGATCGCGGCCGGCTTTTGCGCATTTGGCATTCTGATATTTCCCGTGAACTTTCGGCGAGCGCGCGTCCCTGCGCGCCGATGATGAAGACAGTTTGCAGGGGCGCGGCGACGCTGTCGCCGCGCCCGCTTCGGTCAGTCCATGCCGAAGGTGTTTTCATCGAGCTTGGAATAGAGGTGCTCGAGCGCGATCTTGGCAACGGCATCCGGATCGGTGCGGTCGACATCGGCGAAGATACGCTTCCATTTCTGTTCCAGTTCGAGATAGGCCGCGATGATGTCGGACGGATCCTCGACGTTGCGCGTCGTCATCGCTTCCTTCGGCAGGCGCTCGATCAGCCCCTTCTTGAACTCGTCGAGCTTCGCGCGAAGCTCCGGGTTCGGATCGGCCACTTTCAGCCCGCGTTCCTTCGAACCCTCCAGCGCGGCGGTCACGCCGACATGGTAGGCGACCTGCGAACGAGCCGTGCCGACCGCCATCTGGTCGAGAAGGATCCGACGCTGGGCAGGCTCGAGGCCCTGCCAGAAGTCGAGGTTGTATACGTAGGTCGCGCCGAGCACGACACCCATCGGCGCGAGATTCACGCTGCGGGCGACCTCCCAGAACTTGTTGCCCTTGTCGAGGTTCGTGGGGTCGGACATGGTGCAATCGATCGAGCCGCGCTCGAGGCCCGAATAGACGTCCGCTATCGGCACCGAGACCGGCACCGCTCCAAGAGCTTGCACCCAGGCGGTCTGCGCGCCGCCTGCCGTGCGGATCTTCAGTCCCGCCGCGCTTTCCGGAGTGGTGATCTCCTTCACGCAGACGAAATTGTAGACCGGCGTCGAATAGCCGCCCGCGAACAGCCCGCCATTCTCGCGCCACTCGGCTATCAGCTTCTCATTGGTGAGACCTAGTTCGGTCCAGGCGTAGGCGGCGGCGAAATCGTCGTCGGACACGAAGACCAGGTCGTTGACGACGTTGTTGAGCGGAAGCTCGGACGGCGTATAGGCCGGATAGACGATGCCCAGAGCGGCGACGCCGTCGGCTACACCCTGCATGGTCGTCGGTGCCGGCACCAGCGAGCCACTCGAATAGACCTCGAAGTCGATCTCCCCGTTCGAGGCCTGACGCACGTCCTCCGCGAACTTCTGGTAGGGAAACTCGTTCAGGATATGGACCTGTGTCATCCAGTTGGTCGCCTGATAGGTTTCCGCATGCAGGCTTCCGATGCTCATCGCCAGCGCGGCCGCCGACGTCAGAAGATATTTCATCATTCGCTCTCTCCCATGTTTGGCGCGCGCGGCGCCCGTTTTGCTCTTGCGCACGCAGCCATCGGACGGAGCGCGCAAAGAGGTCTCATCGAGCCATCAGGCTCGGAAGCCAGGTGGTTATGATCGGAAAGGCGATCAGCAGCGCGAGCGTCACCAGGTCTGTCACGATGAACCAGGTGACGCCCTTGAAGATCGTGCCGAGCGAAACCCGTGAGCCCATCGCCGATTTGATGACGAACACATTCATGCCCACGGGCGGCGTCACCAGACCGATCTCAAGGAGCTTGATGGTCAGAATGCCGAACCAGATCATGTCGACACCATGCACGCCCAGCAGCGGCGCCAGCACAGGCAGCGTCAGGAGCATGATGGAAATGCTTTCCAGGACCGCGCCCAGCAGCAGGAAAAGCCCGCAGATCATGATGATCACCGTCAGCGTGCCGTAACCGTCGAAGAAGCCCATTACCCAATTGGGTATCGTCGCCAGCGCCACGAAACGGGCGAACAGTGCCGCGCCTACCACGATGATGAAGATCGAGGACGTACCAGCCGCCGTGTCGACCAGCGCCTTGCGCAGGACCTTGACGGTAAGCCGACCGCGCAAAAGCGCGATCACGCAGGCAAGGAAAGCGCCCACCGCGCCGGCTTCCGTGGCGGTGAACATGCCGGCGAAGATACCGCCCATCACCCCGGCGATCAGAACCGGAAGCGGCCAGGCATCGATCAGCAGTGCCCGTTTCTCCTCCGCCGAGATATCGATTTTGGCGGCCGGCGCGAGTTCCGGATTGAGCCAGCATCGTACGGTGATCATCAGTATGAACATCACCGCAGTGAGGATCCCGGGGATGATGCCGGCAATGAAGAGCTGGCTGATCGACACGTCCATCAGCAAGCCGAAGACGATCATCAAGACGCTCGGCGGAATGAGGGATCCAAGCGTTCCGGCAGCGGCCACCGAACTGGTGGCAAGGCCAGGCTGATAGTTCGCCCGCAGCATTTCGGGCACGGCGATGCGCGAGAACGCCGCGGCGGTTGCCACGCTCGAGCCGCTGGCGGACGCGAAAAGCGCGCTGGCAAGCACGGTGGATGAAGCAAGCCCGCCCGGAATGCGGGCGAGGAAAATGCGCGCGGCACCGAAGAGGCCGCGCGTCAGCCCCGCCTCCACGGCGATGAACCCCATCAGCAGGAACATCGGCACGGCCGACAGATTCCAGTCGCCGATAAGATTGTAGGGAATGCCCTTGGCGATGCCGATCGCCGGCTTCAGCCCCATCATCAGGAATATGCCGACGAAAGCCGTGCCACCCATCGCCACGCCGATCGGAACCCGTAGGCCGATGAGGCCGAGCACCGCGGCCAGGCCCATGAAACCTATCTCGATTCTTTCCATTTCGACGCCTCAGTACTTTTCCGCGGCCGAAGCCGGATCGGTGATGTCGGCTCTCGAGCCCGTTGCAAGGCGAAGGACCAGCACGGCCACGGCAAGCGCCAGGCCAAGCGGCAGCATGAACTTTGCCGGCCAGATGACGACGCGCCAGATGCCGTCCAGGGTCTCGTTGATCCGGTATGCGCGCATCGCCACGTCCCACGAGAACCAGCCGAGGCCGCCGTAGAACAGGGCCGAGCACAGATCGGCGATGACGAGCATCGCCTTGCGCGCCTTTTGCGGAACGAGATCGTAGATGAGTTCCACCACGATCGAGCCATTGGTCGCCTCCACCCAGGCAAGCGGCAGGAACACGCCCGCGATCATGTAATAATTGGCGACCACTTCGGCGGTGCTGGGCACCGGCTGGTTGAAGACATATTTGCCGACGACGTCGGCCATCACGTGCAGCATCATCAGCGCCATGGCCAATCCGGCCACCAGCGCCAATGCATTGGTCAAGAAGCGTACGAGCCCAACCATTGCCTTCTCCTCCCTGGTTTCGGCGGCCTATTGCATCCGGTAGCCGCCATTGACGTCGATCACCGCGCCGGTGAGGTAGGCGGCATCGCTTCCCAACAGGAACGACACCGCGCCGGCCACGTCTTCCGGCGTTCCGATGCGGCCCAGCGGAATGGCGGCGGACACCGCTCCGTCCTGCTCCGGCGGAAGCGACAGGCGCAGCATCGGCGCGTCGATCAGGCCCGGCGCGACGGCGTTGACGGTGATGCCCAGTGGCGCGGCTTCACGCGCGCCTGCCTTGATCAGACCGAGAACCGCGTTCTTGCTGGCGATGTATGCCGCGCTGGAGCGGTATCCCCCGAGTTGGGCAGCCACCGAGGAAAAGCCCACGAAGCGACCGGCGGGGACCGGACGCACCGTCCGGGCGCGCAGATATTCGCGCAATAGCAGGAACGTGCCGGTGCTGTTGACGCGCTGCGTGAGCTCCCAATCTTCGAGCTTGATGTCCGTGATCGGTGGACGCTCGCCATTCGGCGCGAACAGGAGAATACCTGCCGCGGCAATGACGGATGCAATCTCCCCGTCGTCGCCGGCGGCGGCGAAGAGATCCGCCACTGCACCCTCATCGGTCACGTCGAGCCTAGCTGCGCGATGACCGTCGCCTTCCAGGCCTACGACGATCTGCTCGGCGGCCGCGAGATCGAGATCGGCGGCGAGAACACGAAAACCGTCGCGCGCCAGGCGTCGCGTTATGGCCCTGCCAATGCCGCCGGCTGCGCCCGTGACGAGGCACATATCATTCATGAAGTTTCTGCTCCCAATCCAAAACGGCGCGAAAATGAACACAAAACCTGCGCTCTGTAAACCTGATTCGATGGCTATTGCGCTATTTTGGATAAATTCTTAGTATGCACTCAGAAACGCGCCGTCAGCGAAAAGGAGTTTCCGTGGATCAACGATCAGCGAACGATCACGCCGATGCGACGAGTTCGGAGCATGTTCTCGCCATGCTGCGAGAGCACATTCTCGCTGGGAAATTCGCTCCGGGAGAACGGCTGCATCAGGATCGACTTGCGGAGATGCTGGGGGTCTCGCGCACGCCGCTACGCACCGCGCTGGCAACGCTTTCGCAGACGGGTCTCGTCCGCTACGAATCCAATCGCGGATTTCGGGTGCGCGAGTTTTCGATCGCCGAGATGAAGGACGCTTTCCGCATTCGCGGCGAACTGGAGGCGCTGGCATGCCGCATGGCAGCCGCCTCGATCAGTCACGAAGACATCGACAAGCTGCTTCGGCTGGTGGAGGAAGGTGACAGGCTGATCGCCTGCGGCAACCTCCAGGAGGAAGCGCTGACGCCCTACCGCCAGATGAACGTCGATTTCCACACGACGATCCTCAACGCCTCGGGCAGCAGGTGGGTCGCCGATTTCGTGCATCAACTGCACAGTGTCCCCCTGGCCTCCGACCGCATCATCATGTGGGACAGCTACGAGATCATCCACCGCTCGCATGACGACCATCATCGCATCGCAAAGGCGCTTGCCGATCGCGATGCCCAGCGCGCCGGCGGGATCATGTACGAGCACATCGCCTTTGCCGGCGAGCACCTGATCAATCGCCTGAAATCGCATCCGGACGAATTCCTGCGCGTGCCGGTCGACGCGGAAGACAGCGAAGACAGCCGCCGAAAGTCCAAATCCAGAAAAAGGAAAACCACGTGACCGTCCGTCTCTTCCATTCCCCCGCCTCCCCCTTCGTCCGCAAGGTATTGGTCGTCGCGATGGAACGCGGCGTCGAGGATCGCATCGAGCCGCTTCCCTCCGCCGCGGGGCCGGTCAAGCGCGACCAAACGATCGTCGTTCACAACCCTTCGGGAAAAGTCCCGAGCGCCATCCTCGAGGACGGAACCCCGCTCTTCGATTCCCGCGTGATCTGTCTCTATGTCGATTCCCTGCCGGGCGGCGGCGCTTCGCTCTATCCGCAGGACACGCGGCGTTTCACCGTTCTCACGTTGGAAGCGCTCGCCGATTCGATCCTGGATGCCGCGCTGCTCTGCCGTTACGAACGCGTGATGCGCCCCGCCGAACTGCAATGGGACGACTGGTACAATGGGCAGATGGAGAAGATCGATTCCGGCCTGAACGATCTCGAAAACCGCTGGATCGATGCCATCAGCGGCGATTTCCACGCCGGCGCCGTCGCGGTGGCGTGCGCGCTCGGCTATCTCGATTTCCGCTTTGCCGACAAGGATTGGCGCAGCGGCAATCCACGCCTCGCTTCATGGTTTGAGGCCACCTCCCGGCGACCCTCGATGATAAAAACGATGCCGGCGGGTTAAAGGACGCCTTTTTCATGGCCGCAGCGTTTCGCTAAAGCCGGATCGCGCATCGCGTCATTGATCGACGAGCAGCTCGTCGATCAGAATGCCGCGGAATATGGTGCTTCCCAGGCCGAGGGGCCTGGCCTTGCGATGGATGAGATAACACATGTTCGCGGTCCGGCCGCCGCTGATCTGCAATTCCCGAATTGCCCCCCTTTCGACCCAGTACCGGGCGAATTCGATCGGGACCATTCCGAGATAGCGTGAAGACAATATCATGATCATTCGCGACAGGATCGTTGGCGCCACCGCCTTGATCGTCAAGCCGCGGACGAATTCCGAGAACGCCGCCTCCTGCGTGACCTCAGCGGCCACAAAGCCATGCTGGCGCAACTCTTCATAGCTCAGCGTCGCATCGTCGCGGCCGAACAGAGGATGGTCGCGACCGCAGAATATCCCCATCCGCTCGGCGCATACGGAAGTGACGTCGAGCGCATCACTGTGGCGGATCAGTGCGGTGAACCCGAGATCGGCCGATCCTTCCAGGACCGATGCATAGACCTGATCGGGAGAGGTCATGCGGATGTTCAGTTTCAGATCAGGATAACGATCGCTGATGCGCGCGATCGCGCGCGCCAGTGGATCGGCAAACTCGAACACGAAGCTGTCATCGGTCAGCATCGTGATCTCGTCTTCCAGACGCCGCGTCGCCGCGCCGACAAAATCACTGAACCGGCCTATCTCGTTGAGCAGTTGAACAGCCGCCGAATGCACCAGATGCCCCTGCTCCGTGAGCCGGAAACCGGATCGGCCACGCTCGCACAAGCGCAGACCCAGACGCTCTTCCAGGCGCGTAAGGCCGAGGCTGATCGCAGACTTGCCCTTTCCGAGGCGCGCCTGGGCCGCGGTGACGCCTCCGGCGGCGACGATTTCGACGAATTCACGCAAGCGTGCTATGTCGGCGTCCGAGGGGTTGCCACGAAAGGGTTTGAAAGGCTGCGTCAAAATCGGCTCCAGGTCAGCAAGCGCGATAGTTTTCAAATCGTCAAACCGACGTCAAGCACTCTGGTATCGAACTTCTTCGGCGGATTGATTAGCTGAAGGCTTCCAAAATCCTGACGGAAACGAAGACTGCGTGGCAAGATCTGACATCATCGTAATCGGAGCGGGTATCGTTGGCCTTGCCACCACGCACTATCTGAAGCGCGCGCGCCCCGGCATGCGGATCGTGGTGCTCGAAAAGGAAGATGCGCCGGGCAAGCATCAGACGGGCCATAATTCCGGCGTCATCCACGCAGGTATCTACTACGCGCCAGGCAGCCTGAAGTCGCGTCTCTGCAAGGCTGGAGCCGACGCGACGAAGCGCTTCTGCCAGGAGAACGGCATTCCGTTCGACGATTGCGGCAAGCTGATCGTAGCGACCGACGACAGCGAGCTCGCCGCGCTGGACAATCTGCGCCAGAGGGCCGAGACGAATGGCCTCGACATCCGCATGGTCGATGCGGCCGAGATGACCGAGATCGAGCCCAACGTGACCGGGCTACGCGCCATTTTAAGCCCCGCCAGCGGCATCGTCGACTACGGTCAAATCTGCCGCGTGCTTCGCGACCGTCTCTCGGCCGAGGGCGTCGAGTTCCGCTTTGGAACCTCCGTCACGGGATTGCGCGAGACATCTGGTGAAGTGACCGTCGAGACGGACGCGGGCGATATTGCGGGCGCGATGGTCGTCGCGTGCTGCGGCCTGCAGGCCGACCGCATAGCGGAGATGTCGGGGCTGGCCGACGATTTCCGCATCATCCCGTTCCGGGGCGAGTATTTCCGCCTGTCGCAGACGGCAGGCGCGCTGGTGCGGCATCTTATCTATCCGGTTCCCGACCCGTCCCTGCCCTTTCTCGGCGTCCATCTCACCAAGATGATCGGCGGCTACACGACCGTCGGGCCGAACGCGGTCTTCTCCTTCGGCCGCGAAACCTACGAGCGCAACGGCGTCGCCATGGCCGACCTGGCACGCAGCTTGGCATTTCCCGGTTTCTGGAAGCTCATGTCGCGCTCGGTGCGGCCAGGTCTGCACGAATTGCACGGCACGCTGTCGCGCCGCGTCTATCTGGAACGCTGCCGCCGCTACTGCCCGGCGCTGACGCTGGATGACCTGGAGGCTTACCCGCCGGGAATACGCGCGCAGGCCGTGAGCCGCGACGGCAAGATGATCGACGATTTCCTGCTGCGCCAGACGGCCCGCACGATCCATGTCTGCAATGCCCCTTCGCCCGCCGCCACTTCGGCCTTTCCCATCGGAGCGGAAATCGGAGAACAGATCCTGCAGAAGATTTCGAGCTGAACGGCCACCGCCCGGCGCAGGAAGCGCCGTACCCGACACGAACAGCCGGCCATCGACGGACCGGCGAACATGCAAGGTTTCAAACGATGAACGACATGACCAATTTCCACCAGACGGCCGAAGCCCGCGATATCGCCTATCACTTCCACGGCTACACCAATGCCGAGCGGCACATGGAGGTCGGCCCGATGATCATCGAGGACGGCGAGGGCATCTACGTCTTCGACAATGAGGGCCGCCGCTATATCGAGGGCCTGGCCGGTCTGTGGAGCGTCGGTGTCGGCTTCAAGGAACAGCGCCTGATCACGGCATTGACCGAACAGGCGCAGAAGCTGCCCTACTATCACAATTTCGGCCACAAGAGCCACGGCCCGGCCATCGAGCTGGCGGAGCAACTGATTGCGCTCGCACCCGTGCCCATGAGCAAGGTCTTCTATACGAATTCCGGCTCGGAAGCGAACGACACCGTCCTCAAGATGATCTGGTACCGCTCCAACGCGATGGGCAAGCCCGAGAAGAAGAAGGTCATCGCCCGCGAGCGCGGCTATCACGGCGTGACCATCGCTTCCGCCAGCCTGACGGGGCTGCCCAACAATCATCGCTCCTTCGATCTGCCGATCGACCGCATCCTGCATACGCTGTCGCCGCATCACTGGAAGGACGCCAAGCCGGGCGAAACCGAAGAAGCCTTCGCGACGCGCTGCGCCGAGGAACTGGATGCGCTGATCCAGCGCGAAGGTCCCGACACGATCGCGGCGTTTTTCGCCGAGCCGGTTATGGGCGCGGGCGGCGTCGTGACCCCGCCAGCCACCTATTTCGAGAAGATCCAGGCCGTGCTCGCCAGATACGACATCCTGTTCGTGGCCGACGAGGTGATCTGCGGCTTCGGCCGGACCGGGCAGATATTCGGCTCGGTCACCTACGACATCCGGCCCGACATCATGGTCATGTCGAAGCAGATCACGTCGAGCTACGTGCCGTTCTCGGCCATCATGGTCAACGACCGCGTCTTCGGCCCGATCGCCGAGGAAAGCGGCCGCATCGGCACGTTCGGCCACGGCTTCACGGCCGGCGGCCATCCGCTGGGTGCGGCGGTCGCGCTCGAGAACCTGGCGATCATCAAGGAGCGCGATCTCGTCAGCAATGCGCGCAATATCGGCGCACATTTTCGCGGCCGCCTCGAAGAGCTGAAGAGCAGCCCGCTCGTCGGCGAAGTGCGCGGCGTGGGCCTGATCGCGGCGATCGAGCTCGTCAACGACAAGCAGGCCAAGTCCGTCGAGACACCCGGCCAGCTCGGCGGCCTGATGAATGCCGCGATGCAGCGCAACGGTCTGATCTCCCGCAACATGACCGATGCCGTTGCTTTCTGCCCGCCGATGATTATCACACAGGCCCAAGCCGACGACATGTTCGAGATCATCGCGAAGTCGCTGCGCGAGGTCGAGACGGAAATCGGCGTGGCGTGAACCGGATCGACTGACATGACAAGCATGGAAAAATCCAACTACGTCGCCGGCGAATGGGTCGGCAGCGGTGATCTCTCCGAGAACCGCAACCCTTCGGATCTCGACGATCTGGTCGGGCTCTACGCGCGGGCATCCGCGCAGCAGACGCATGACGCGATCGCTGCGGCGAAGTCGGCACTGCCGGCGTGGTCGGCTGCCTCGCCCCAGTCGCGGGCCGAGATCCTCGAGCGGGTCGGCGTCGAACTCCTGGCGCGTCGCGAGGAACTCGGTGCGCTCTTGTCGCGCGAGGAAGGCAAGATCATCTCCGAAGGCATCGGAGAGGTCACGCGCGCCGCGCAGCTTTTCAAGTTCTATGCGCAGGAAGCGCTGCGGGTCGAAGGCCTGGCGATCGCGTCGATCCGTCCCGGCGTGCGCGTCGAGGTCCGCAACGAGCCCGTGGGCGTCGTCGGCCTCATCACGCCATGGAACTTTCCCATCGCCATACCGGCCTGGAAGATCGCGCCGGCGCTGGCATTCGGCAACACGGTCGTATTCAAGCCGGCCGACCTCACTCCGGCATGTGGATGGGCCCTGGCGGAAATCCTGTCGCGTTCAGGCCTGCCTGCGGGTGTCTTCAATCTCGTCATGGGTCGGGGCAGCGTGGTGGGCGACATCATCGCCAGATCGTCCGATGTGAACGCGGTGTCCTTCACCGGTTCGGAAGCGACGGGGCGCGGCATCCGCACCCTCGTGGCGGAGCGCGGCGGCAAGATCCAGCAGGAAATGGGCGGCAAAAGCCCGCTCGTCGTTCTGGACGATGCAAATCTGGAAAACGCCGTCGACTGCGCCATTGGCGGATCGGTCATCTCCACGGGGCAGCGCTGCACCTCCAACACCCGCATCATCGCCACTCCCGGCATTTACGATGCGCTCGTCGAGGGCATGGCCGCCCGCGCGCGCAAGCTCGTCGTGGGCAATGCGCTCGATCCGGCAAGCCAGATCGGCCCGGTGGTGGACGAGCGCCAGTTGAGCGTCAATCTGCGCTATATCGGGATCGCCGATGGTGAAGGCGCCCGGCGACTTTGCGGCGGCGATGTCCTGGATCGCCCGCAGCGCGGCTTTTATCTCTCTCCGGCGGTCTATGCGGACTGCACCAATGACATGGTCCATGTACGTGAGGAAATCTTCGGGCCGGTCGTCAGCGTCCTGAAGGCGGCGGACTATGAGGAGGCGCTGGCAATCGCAAACGATTCCGATCTTGGCCTTTCGTCGGGAATCTGCACCACCTCGCTGAAACATGCGGAGGATTTCAAGACCCGTTCCACTTCCGGCATGGTCTTCGTCAACCTTCCGACGGCGGGCGTGGACTATCATGTTCCATTCGGTGGCCGCAAAGCTTCGAGCTATGGTCCTCGCGAACAGGGGCGTGCGGCGCGCGAGTTCTTCACCACGTCGAAAACCGCGTATACAAATCCCCTTTGAGAGAGCTCAACGCTGCATGCAGCTTCGGAAACTCCAGACCACGCGCCGCATCTTCCGCGGCGAAAAGAGAGGATATGATGGTTGAACTGACGGACAAGCGGAAATTCTACATCAACGGCGAATGGGTGGCGCCTTCCAGGCCGAACGATCTGGAGGTCGTCGACCCGTCGACCGAGGAAGCGGTCGCCGTCATCAGCCTCGGCGATCAGGCGGACACCGATCGCGCCGTCGCAGCGGCGAAGGCCGCGTTCCCCGCCTGGTCGCGGACACCGCCGGCGGAGCGCCTCGCCTATGTCGAGAAAATCCTCGACATCTACAAGCGTCGCGCGAAGGAAATGGCCGCGGCCATGACCTCGGAAATGGGCGCGCCCAGCGACATGTCGCTGTCTTCCCAGGTGGGAGCGGGCATATACCACATCGAGAACTTCATCACCGCCTTCAAGAATTTCGAGTTCGTCCGGCCGCTCGGCGATCACGCCCCGACCACGATGATGGCCTGGGAGCCGGTCGGCGTGGTCGGCCTGATCACGCCATGGAACTGGCCGATGAACCAGGTCACGCTCAAGGTCATCCCGGCGTTGCTCGCAGGCGACACGGCCATTCTGAAGCCATCAGAAATCGCGCCCCTGTCCTCGATGCTCTTTGCCGAGATCGTTCATGAGGCCGGGCTGCCGAAAGGTGTCTTCAACCTCGTCAATGGTGACGGAGCAGGCGTCGGCACGCAACTTTCGACACATTCGGACGTGGACATGATCTCCTTCACCGGTTCGACCCGGGCAGGCATCGCGATCACCAAGGCTGCAGCGGACTCGCTGAAGAAAGTCGCGCTGGAACTCGGCGGCAAGGGCGCCAATCTGGTCTTCGCCGATGCCGACCACAAGGCGGTCGAGCGCGGCGCGCGCCACTGCTTCAACAACAGCGGTCAGTCGTGCAACGCCCCGACGCGCATGCTCGTCGAGCGTTCGATCTATGACCAGGCGGTCGAAGCCGCGGCAAAGGTGGCGAAGGAAACCGCGGTGGCGTCCGCCCATCAGGCCGGCAGGCATATCGGCCCGGTCGTCAGCAAGCTGCAATGGGACAAGATCCAGGGTCTGATCCAGCAGGGCATCAGCGAGGGCGCGCGACTGGTCGCCGGCGGTCCCGGCCTGCCCGAGGGGGTCAACCGCGGCTATTTCGTGCGCCCCACGGTCTTCGCGGACGTCAACAACGAGATGACGATCGCCCGTCAGGAAATCTTCGGGCCGGTTCTGTCGCTCATCCCCTTCGACAGCGAGGAGGAGGCGGTCGAGATCGCCAACGACACGATCTATGGGCTGACGAACTACGTCCAGTCGCAGGACGGTGAAAGGCGCAATCGCCTTGCCCGCCGGCTGCGCGCCGGAATGATCGAAATGAACGGTGAAGGACTTGGCGCAGGCTCGGCTTTCGGCGGCGTCAAGGCCTCGGGCCGCGCGCGCGAAGGCGGCGTGACGGGATTGGAGGAATTCATGGATTCCAAGCAGATCTCGGCCTGGAGCGCCAAGGCGTAATCTTTCTTTCCAAGCGATCCTCTCTACCCTCGGGCGGCCGACGCACAGGCAACGGCCGCCCGAAGCTTATCCATCGCGCGGCACGTCAGTGCGCGCCGCGCTCGATCACGACGATGCTCCGGTCGACCCGTCGCTCGTCGAGACGGAATCGGGAAACGTCCCGACATCCGCGAAATCATCACAAGCCGAATTCCCATACGTTTGTTCAGGCCGCGCCTGCGACGCGGCGGCGATGGTTTTTGCCCTCGGTAATGATGCATCTAATTTGATCAGATTCCTGCCTGCCGGCACTAAAGGCATGACCGACTTACTGAGCTCTCGTATTTAGCTATTATATTTCAAATTGTTATCAAAAATCAGAACTTTCTGTTGACAGATTTTTAAGATGCATCTTAATGTAACAAGAAAACAAAAATCTAACTGACCGATCTGACAAGGCAGCGCACAGGCGCGCTCTGAATGGGAGAAATCAATATGCTGAGAACCTTGGTCCGTCTGGCGACGGCCGCTATTTTGGCGTGCGCGCCCGTTGCCGGACCGGCAATGGCTCAGGACGCCCCTGCTGCGGAAGTTACACCGGGCGGCGCGCTGAACATGATCGTGCAGCCGGAGCCGCCGATGCTCATCGTCGGCCTGAACACGCAAGGACCGACACTCTATGTCGCGGGCCAGATCTATCAGAGCCTGCTGACCTATGATGCCAGCCTGAACCCCCTGCCGCAGCTTGCGAAAAGTTGGGAAGTCTCCGAAGACGGCCTGACCTACACCTTCTCGCTGCAGGAAGGCGTGAAATGGCACGACGGCGAGCCATTCACCTCTGCGGACGTGGTCTTCGCCGCCACGGAGTTCCTGGTCGATGCCCATCCGCGCTGGCGGCTGATCGCGGAAGCCTATGTCGAGAGCGTCACCGCGCCGGACGACCTGACGGTCGTCTTCAAGATGAAGAAGCCGTTCTCCGCATTTCTCTACGGCTTCGAGCTGAGCTCGTTCCCGATCATGCCGAAGCACATCTATCAGGGCACCGATTACCGGACCAATCCGGCCAACAGCACGCCGATCGGCACCGGACCGTTCAAATTCAAGGAATGGCAGCGCGGCAGCTTCATCCACCTCGTGCGCAACGAGGATTACTGGAAGGACGGCAAACCCTATCTGGACGAACTCTACTTCCGCGTCATTCCGGATGCCGCCTCGCGCAGCATCGCATTCGAGCAGGGAACCGTTGACGTTCTGCGCGGCGGCGACGTCGAAGGTTTCGCCATTCGCACGCTGACGGCCCTGCCGGGCGTCGAGAGCACCACCGCGGGCTGGGAGTATTTCTCGCCGCAGATGTTCATCCAGCCGAACCTTCGCCTCGAAGTGTTTGCCGACAGGAACATCCGCAAGGCAATGTACCACGCCCTGGACCGGGACTTCATCGTGAACGCGATCTTCTTCGGCCAGGGTAAGGCCGCCAGGGGACCCTTCTCCGCGACGACCATGTTCCACGATCCCGATCTTCAGCAATATCCGTTCGACATGGATCTGGCGAAGAAGCTGGTGGCGGAATCCGGCATCGACCTCAGCAAGCACCCCATTCGGCTGATGGGCCTGCCCTATGGTTCGACCTGGGACCGGTTGGCTGAATATGTAAAGCAGCAGCTCGAGGAGCTCGGTTTCGTCGTCACCATCCAGGCGGTCGACGCCGGCGGATGGCTCCAGAATATCGGCAGCTTCAACTTCGACCTCGCCTTCAACTTCCTTTACCAGTTCGGCCACCCGGCTCAGGGCGTTTCGCGCAACTACTACAGCGACAACATCGTCCAGGGAACGCATGCCGGCAACAACCAGGCCTACGCCAATCCGGAAGTCGACGCGCTGTTCACCAAGGCGGCCGACGCCGTGAACCAGGAAGATGCCGCAGCAGCCTATACCCAGGTGCAGGAGATCCTTGCCGAGGACGTGCCGCTCTTGTGGACGTTCGACATGCAGAACACCACGATCTATCGGGACAAGGTGAAGAATCTCGTGCGCACGGCCATCGGTCTCAACGAGCCGATGGACGACGTCTGGATCGCCAAATAACTCGCAAGCCGGTCATCCCGGAAGGCTCGTCCTTCCGGGATGACGCATTTCTTGAACCGTCGAGCAGAAACGGGGCCGCAACGCATGCTATCCTTCACCTTGCAACGGATCGGCAAGGCAGTCGTGGTGATCATCGGCGTGATCATCCTGAACTTCCTGCTGATCAAACTTGCGCCCGGGGATCCGGCGGCCATTCTTGCCGGTGAGGCGGGCTCCGGGGATCCGCAGTATCTGGAAAATCTCCGCGCGCAATTCGGCCTCGATCGCCCAGTTCCCGTGCAGCTTTGGAATTATCTCTCCGGCGTCCTGACCGGCGACCTCGGATTTTCCTATCGCAATCAGGTGCCCGTTCTCAGCCTCATTCTTGAACGTCTGCCCGCGACCCTGCTTCTGACCGGCGCGGCATTCGCGTTCTCGCTTGCGACGGGCGTTCTGTTCGGCGTGATGGCCGCCCGCTACCGTGGCAGCGCGCTCGACAGCATCATCACCACGCTTGCGCTGGTGTTCTATGCAACTCCGCTTTTCTGGATTGCATTGATGTCCGTCCTGCTGTTCTCGATCAATCTCGGCTGGCTGCCGCCCTTCGACATGGAAACCATCGGGGCAGGCTATACCGGTTGGCGGCGCGCGCTCGACATCGCTCATCATCTCATCCTTCCAGCGGTCACGCTGGGCCTGTTCTACACGGCCGTCTATACGCGTCTGACCCGCGCCTCGATGCTGGAGGTGATGGGGCTCGATTTCGTCAAGACCGCCCGGGCGAAAGGCGTCCCGAACAAGCGCATCATCCGGCGGCACGTGCTGCGTAATGCCGTGTTGCCGGTCTTCACCTTCGCCAGCATGCAGGCCGGCCAGCTCGTGGGCGGCGCGATCCTCACGGAGACGGTCTTCGCGTGGCCCGGCATCGGGCGACTGATGTTCGACGCGTTGATGCAGCGCGACTATCCCGTGCTCCTCGGTGTCTTTCTCGTCACCGCGATCGTCGTCGTCATCGTCAATTTCATCGCCGATTTGCTCTACCGCATCGTCGATCCTCGTATCGGCATCGCCTGAGGTCGAATCATGCAGAATTTGAAACGCTTCTCGCAGAACTACGGCGCCGTGCTGGGCCTCGTCATTCTCGGCCTGATTATCGCAATGGCGCTGGCGGCACCGCTTCTTTTCCCCGGCAATCCGTGGCGCACGGTCGCCATGCCGCTCCTGCGTCCGATGGAAAACCCCGACTTCCTGCTCGGCACGGACATGCTCGGCCGGGATATCGCGGCCGGTATCGCCCACGGCGCGAAGGTGTCGCTGCTGATCGGCGTCGTCTCGACACTCGTCGCCGTTCTCATCGGCGTCAGCATCGGCGCGCTCGCCGGCTTCTACGGAGGCCGCGTCGACGATCTGCTGATGCGGTTCACCGAGTTCTTCCAGATCATTCCGGCCTTCGCCATGGCCGTCGTTCTGGTCGCCATCTTCAGCCCCAACATCGTGTCGATCACGCTCGCCATCGCCGTCGTCTCGTGGCCCGGCGTGGCTCGTCTGGTGCGGGCTGAATTCCTAAGCCTTCGCGAGCGCGAGTTCGTCCAGGCCGCCATCGTCATCGGCCAGAGCGGTCCGCGCATCATCATGACCCAGGTGCTACCCAACGCGATCTCGCCGATCATCGTCACCGCGTCGCTCATGGTGGCGACCGCTATCCTGACCGAAAGCGCCCTCTCCTTCCTCGGCCTCGGCGACCGCAACATGATGAGCTGGGGATTCATGATCGGCGCGGCGCGCACCATGCTGCGCGAGGCATGGTGGATGAGTTTCTTTCCCGGCCTGGCGATCCTGCTCGCGGTGCTGGCCATCAACTTGATCGGCGAAGGCATCAACGACCTGATGAACCCCCATCTGCGCGGGAGGAAGAAATGAGCTCTGCCGAAGCGCCGCTGCTCAGCGTGAAGGGGCTTTCGATTCCCCTGCCGCCCGGCTTCGATCGCGATTATGCCATCAAGGACATCACATACGATCTGGACGCAGGCGAAATCCTGTGCGTCGTTGGCGAGTCCGGTTCGGGAAAGTCCATGACCGCCAATGCGCTGATGGGATTGTTGCCGAGCTATCTCAAGCCTTCTGACGGCTCCATAGAATATAAGGGACGTGATCTTCTCTCGCGTTCGGAAGAGGAACTGCGCGAACTGCGCGGCCGCGAAATAGCGATGGTCTTCCAGGAGCCGCTCTCGGCGCTGAACCCGCTGATGACGGTCGGCGACCAGATCGACGAGGTGATGCTCGTCCACGGCGAGACCGATCGGTCGGTACGCGCGCGGCGGGTCATGGATCTTCTGGATTACGTCGGGCTGCCAGACCCGAAAACGCTGAAGGATTCCTACCCGTTTCGCCTGTCGGGCGGCCAGCGCCAGCGCGTGGTGATCGCCATGGCGCTGGCGCTCGAGCCCTCGGTCCTGATCGCGGACGAGCCGACGACCGCGCTGGACGTGACCACCCAGGCGCAGATCCTCGACCTCATCAAACGCATCCAGCAAGCCAAGGGAATGGGCGTCATCTTCGTCACCCATGATTTCGGCGTCGTGGCCGACATAGCCGACCGCGTGGTGGTGATGGAAAAGGGGCTGGTGGTCGAGACAGGACCAGCGGAACAGGTGCTGAACGCCCCTCGACACCCCTACACCCGACGCCTTATCAAGGCCGTTCCGCATCGCCGGGCCGAAGATGGCGCCGACGCGTCGAGCCCCGCCGCTGACGACGTGCTGCTCGAGGTCCGCAACCTCAACAAGACCTATCGCAGCGGCGGCGGGCTTTTCGCCAAGCCCCGGATCGTGCCGGCCGTTCAAAAGATCAGCCTCACGCTTCGCCAGGGCCAGACGCTCGGCATCGTCGGCGAATCCGGTTCCGGAAAATCGACGCTCGGACGCGTGATCATAAAGCTGACGCCGAGCGATGGCGGTCAGATTCTCTATAACGGCAAGGACATCGCGCCGCTCTCACCGGCAGCGTTTCGTCCGATGCGGCAGAAGATCCAGATGATTTTTCAGGATCCGTTCGCCTCCCTCAATCCGCGACAGACCGTCGGACGCATTCTCGTCGACGGCCCGCTGGCGAACGGTGTCAGCCGAGCGGCCGCCCAGCGCAGAGCCGAAGAATTGCTGGCACGCGTCGGCCTCGATGCGTCCGCCTACAAGCGCTATCCGCATGAATTTTCGGGCGGCCAGCGCCAGCGTATCGGCATCGCCCGAGCCCTCATGCTCGATCCGGAGGTGCTGATCGCGGACGAAAGCGTTTCCGCGCTGGACGTTTCGGTTCAGGAGCAGGTCCTGAAACTCCTGAAGGAAATTCAGGATCAGTTGAAACTAGGGATGATCTTCATCACCCACGATCTGCGGGTTGCCGCGCAGATCTGCGACAGCGTCGCCGTCATGCGTCGCGGCGAGATAGTCGAGATGGGGCCTCCCTCGCAAATCTTCGACGCACCACAACACGAATATACCCAGCGCCTCATCGCGGCCATTCCCGGCAAGGGATGGGACCCGCAGGAGGCCGCTCAAGGGTCTTACGAGGAAACAGTATGATGCCTGCAACCGATGCTTCCCCCGTCGAAACACAGGGGGGCGAGCTTCTCGTCAGACAGCTCGAACTGCACGGCGTGAACACCGTCTTCATGGTTCCGGGCGAAAGCTTTCTGCCCTGCATCGACGCGCTCGGCGAGCGGAAGGAAACGATCCGCACGGTTCCCTGCCGGCAGGAAGGCGGCGCGGCTTACGCCGCCGAAGCCTATGGCAAGCTGACCGGCAAGCCCGGTATATGCTTCGTCACGCGCGGACCCGGCGCCACCAATGCCTCGATCGGCCTGCACGTCGCCCGCCAGGACGGCACGCCCATGATCCTTTTCGTCGGGCAGATCGGATCGGACACGACCGAGCGCGCATGTTTTCAGGAGATCGACTACCGCCAGATGTTCGGTCCGGTGGCGAAATGGGTCGCACAGATCGACCGCACGGACCGCATTCCCGAATTCGTGGCTCGGGCCTTCGCCGAAAGCCGGAGCGGGCGACCGGGCCCGGTCGTTCTCGTCCTGCCGGAAGACACGCTGTGGGGTCGCGCGGCGGTCGCCGACGTGGCACCCTTCGAACGCGCGCATCCGCGCCCCACGCAACGGGAACTCGACAGGCTGGTCAGCCTGCTCGACGAAGCCCGACGGCCATTCGTCATCGCCGGCGGCACCGGCTGGACCGATGAGGCGCGGGCCAACCTGGCAGCATTCGCGGAACGCTTCGACCTGCCGGTCGGCGTTTCATGGCGACGTCAGGAAGTTTTCGACAATCGTCACCCGAATTTTGCCGGCCATGTCGGCTATGGCACGGACAGGGCGCTGGCCGCGCGCATCGCGGAAGCCGACCTTCTGATCTCGGTCTGCTCGCGCCTCGACGAGCCGACGACCGAAGGCTACAAGCTGGTCGAAAGTCCCCTGCCTCGCCAGAAACTGGTGCACATTCATCCCGATGGCGACGAGCTGGGCCGCGTCTACAGGCCCACGCTGGCGATCAACGCCGATCCGGTCGGAATCGGCGCCGCACTGGCGGAATTGCAGCCGGCAGGAGCGCTCAACTGGTCCGGGCTGGCGAAATCCGCCAATGACGACTACCAGCGATCGCGCATCGCTCCCGAAACCGACGCGGTTTTCGATCTCTCGCAGGCGTGCCTGCACATGGCCGAGGTCCTGCCGCAGGATGCGTTCGTTTCGGTCGGCGCCGGCAATTACGCGCTGTTTCCTCATCGCTTCCTGCAGTTTTCGCATCTGGGCACGCAGGCATCGCCGATCTGCGGTTCGATGGGCTATGGCCTGCCGGCCGCCATCGCCGCCAAGCTCGCGTTCCCGGAACGTGAATCCATCACCTTTGCCGGCGACGGCTGTTTTCAGATGACCTTGCAGGAAATCGGCACCGCGATGCAGCATCGTCTGGGGATCGTCATCCTGGTGTGCAACAACGGCGCCTGGGGCACGATCCGCGCGCATCAGGAACGCGAATATCCCGCGCGATCCTTCGCGCTCGACCTCGAGAATCCGGATTTCGCCGCCCTTGCGCGCAGCTACGGCGCTTCGGGAGAGACCGTCGAAAAGACGGAGGATTTCGCCGCCGCGTTCGCTCGCGCCCGCGACTTCGCAAAGAACAATGGTCGCCCGGCCCTCGTCGAATTGCGCTACGACGTGGAATATATCACCCCTGATACACGCCTGAGCGGCATCACCGCCGCCGCCCAGGCAAAAAATGCGGCAAACTGACGGACTATCGAGGACACCGACATGCGCGCCTTCTACCATCCCGACCAGGCTCTTCATTCGCCCAAGCAGTTCATGCGGTTCGGCCGGCTTGCGGACCCGACCGACATACCGGCCCGCACCGAAAGGCTGCTGGATGCACTGGCAAACCTCGGGATCGAAGTGGAAACGCCGCCGGACTATGGTCGCGGGCCCGCGGCCGCCGTCCATCCGGCGCACTATCTCGACTATCTCGAAACCGCTTATCCGCGCTGGCTCGAACTGCCCGATCATGGACCGGAAGTGCTGCCCAACACCTTTCCTTACTGGAACGGCGACCCGGCCAAGGACGCGCGTCCGCCCTGCCCTACCGACCAGCTTCTCGCGCAAACGGGCTATTATCTCGGCGACCTGGCAGTTCCGATCAGCGAATTCACCTATCGCTCCGCCCTGCGCTCCACGCATACGGCAACGGCGGCCGCCGACGCCGTGATGGAAGGCGAGACGCTTGCCTACGCACTTTGCCGGCCTTCAGGGCATCATTGCCGCGCCGACAGGGCGACCGGCTTTTGCTATATGAACAACGCCGCCATCGCCGCGCAGCGTCTGCGGACGAATTTCGGCAAGGTTGCCGTTCTGGACATCGATGCCCATCACGGTGACGGCACGCAGGAATTCTTCTATCGCCGCAAGGACGTGATGACGGTCTCGGTCCATGTGGATACCGATTACTACAACCCGTTCTTCACCGGCCGGCCACACGAAACCGGCCACGGCGAGGGAGAAGGCTACAACCTCAATATCCCCCTCGCGCCACACAGCGGCAACGACACTTTCCTGGCTGGCGTTCAGGCCGGGGCGGAAGCGATCAAGGCCTATGGCGCCGAAGTCCTCGTGCTTGCACTCGGTTACGACACCCATGTCGACGACCCGCTGAGCCTCGTCGAAGTCACCACCGATGCCTTCCGGAAAGCCGGCGAGATAGTCGGCTCCCTTGATATTCCCGTCGTGGTTGTCCAAGAAGGAGGTTATCAGATTTCGGTTATCGGCGACTGCCTCGAAGAATTCCTGCGCGGCACCAGCGAACTGGTCAGGGAACGGCTCCGGCTTCAGGAGAAAAGATAATTGGTTAGACCAAGCTTAGACAAAACTGGTCTTGCAGTTGAAGTCTATGACCGACTTGCGAATGCGCTGATATCAGGAGAACTGCCTCCTGGTACACGCCTCAAGATCCGTGATCTGGCCGATCAGATGGGTGTCAGCGTGACCCCGGTGCGAGATGCCGTCCTGCGCCTGGTCAACAACGGAGGGCTTCTGTTCCAGAGTCCGCGTGACATTCGCGTGCCGCTTCTGGAGCGCTCCCGCTACATAGAAATCCGTGCCATCCGCCTCGAACTCGAAGGGCTGGCCGCCGAGCGCGCGGCTCAATTCGCCACCACGCAAGACATTCTTCTGCTCGAAGGCCTTTTGCGCGACAACGAAACCGCGCTCGCCGCGGGCGATCACCTGCAGGGCCTTCGGATGAACCAGAGGTTTCACTTCGCCCTGCCGGAGATTGGCGGCATGATGATCCTCCGCGGTTTGCTGGAGAACCTGTGGCTGCAGATGGGGCCGCTGATCTCCTCGGGCTATCGGGACGGCGGCAGGGTCATGATCGAACACCACTATTCGGTCGTCGAGGCCATTCGCAATGCCAACGGTCCAGCCGCGCGCGCCGCGATCCGCGAGGATATTCTGGCTGGCGGCGAGGTCCTGCTTCTTCGCGGCGCCCTTGCCAGCGCTTCAAACGGCAATCACAGCGGCGGCGGGACCGGCAAGGGATCCGTCGCGGGTTTTTCTACACGCTGACTACCGCTCTCTCGGCCTGTTCGTCGGCTGAGGAGCTAGGTATTCGCGACGCGCCCGATCTCCAGCAGATAGGGCCGGAAAAACCGCTTCTCCTACCCGCGGCCCGTCGCGCCAATCGGCAGGCACCAGAGCGCCAGAAGCGGGTCGCTCGTGGTGGAGCGCATTGCGTGGATCATGTCGGGCTCGTTGTAGAGCGTACCGCCCACGCCCGGCGTGAACCAGTCGCCGCCACCATGCTTGAACTGCCCATTCGTCAGGACAAGGTAGGCCTCTTCCGGCGGATGCCGGTGGTCGGGATAGCGGACATCGGGCGCGAGCAGGGAAAGGCCGACCCATATATCCGGCCGGTCTTCGAGCGCGCCAGGCCCGACGATCATCGCATTGGCGTGGCCTTGCGCATAGGAGGCGCTGGCCGTCGGCTCCCCCGCGCTGCGCACCCGCCAGCGCAGCAGCGGATCGAGATCGCGGATGCGGTCCGCCAGCGTTGCGAGATCGCCGCCCGTCCTGCGCGCGGGTTCCAGCGCGTCCTCCAGAAACCGGCTCGCGGCGACACGCTCGACCGGTTTGCCGGACGGCGGATGCACCGTCTCAAGCGCATCGAAGACGCGATCGACACAGGCCCTGGTCCGGGCGTCGGGATCCGCCGCCAGATAGCTGCGCCGCGCCCCATCCAGAAAAGCCTGCAGCGCTATCGGCCGTGTATTCAGGGTCATGTCTGGTTTCCTCGACTTTCGTGATGCCGGTTCGATTATCGCTCGGCCAGCGCCGGATGCGCGGCCGGGAGGCTTGTTTCCCTTGCGGGCCTTGCCGCGCCCGCCCGTTGAAGCCGTGCGAGCTCGGCATAGGGAATGTGGCAGCGGATGCCGTGGCCGTCTTGCGCCTCGGCGAGCGGCGGCTCCGTGGTCTCGCAGATTGCGCCGACCTTGCGCGGGCAGCGGGTGTGGAAGACGCAGCCGCCCGGCGGGTTCGCCGCGCTCGGGATCTCGCCGTCCAGCCGGATGCGCGTATTCTCCCTGCGGTCCAAGCTGGGCGCAGCCGACAGAAGCGCCTCCGTGTAGGGGTGGTGAGGACCGGCAAAGACTTCCTCGGAGGGTCCGAGTTCCATGATGCGGCCCAGATAGAGCACCGCGATCCGGTCGGAGAGATAACGCACGACCGCCAGATCGTGCGAGATGAAGATGTAGCTGGCATCTTGCTTCGACTGCAGATCCGCAAGGAGGTTGAGGATCGCCGCCTGAACCGAAACGTCGAGCGCCGAGGTCGGCTCGTCGCAGACCACGATGCGCGGATCGCCGGCGAAGGCTCGGGCGATCGCCACGCGCTGTTTCAGGCCGCCCGACAGCTGGCGAGGCTTGACGACCAGATGGCGTTCGGTCAGGCGCACCGAACGCACGAGCTCGTCCAGCCGGTCCTGCAACTGCCTGCCCCTCAGGCCGGCTAGCCGCTTCAAGGCACGGCTCAGCAGATGCCGGATCGAATGCGAGCGGTTGAGCGCGGAATCGGGGTTCTGGAAAACGATCTGCAGCGCCTTGATCTCGGCGTCGGTGCGATCGCCCAGCCGTGGCGCCAGTGCCTTGCCGTCGAGTTCGATGTGGCCACCCTGATCCGGCGAAACCAGACCGAGCAGCAGCCGCGCGAAGGTGGTCTTGCCGCTGCCGGATTCGCCCACCAGACCGAGCGTCTGTCCGCGCCGCAGATCGAGCGACAGGTCCTTGACCGCTCGCAGCGCATGGCCGTGGCCGTGGTAGGTCTTGTTCAGGCCATCGACACGCAGGACGGCTTCCGACTGGCCTGCCGGGGGCATTGCAAACTCGACCCGGGCCGGCGTCGCGCGCGGCAATTCCTGGGCCCGCTCGTGGTAGTGGCAGCGCGCCAGACGCCCGCCGAGGTCATGCAGCGGCGGCGGCGTGGTATGGCAAAGGTCGGTCGCCAGCGCGCATCGCTCGGCGAAGGCGCAGCCTTTGATTGTCGCGCCGATACTGGGCAGATAGCCGGGGATCGTGTCGAGGCGGCCCTGGTCCTTTCGCTGGTCGCCGCGAGGCAGGCAGCGTAGCAGCGCGACGGTGTAGGGGTGGCGCGGGTCGTTGAAGACGACGTCCGTCGGCCCTTCCTCGACGAGAATGCCGGCATAGAGCACGCCGACCCGGTCGCACATCCGGGAGACGACCGCGAGATTGTGGCTGATGAACAGGATAGAGGCGGAAAGCCCGCGCCGGAGCTCGGCGATGAGATCGAGCACTTCGGCTTCGACCGTCGCGTCGAGTCCGGTCGTCGGCTCGTCGAGGATCAGCGTCGAGGGGTCCTTGGCGAGCGCCATGGCGATGGCCACGCGCTGCTGCATGCCGCCCGACAATTGGTGCGGATAGCGTTGCATGACGCCCGCCGGATCGGAGATGCGGACGCGGTTCAGCATGGCGAGCGCGCGGTCGGTGGCGGCCTGACCGGAAAGGCCGCCGAGTTCGAAGACTTCCGTCAGTTGCCGCCCGATGCGGATCGACGGGTTCAGCGCCTTCCCCGGGTCCTGGTAGACCATGGCCACGCGTTCGGCGCGCGTGCGCCGCAACGCCTCGGGGCCAAGCCGCATCACATCCTGACCGTCCAGCGATATGGTGCCCGAGGCCACCTTGCCGTTGCGCGGCAGGTAGCGAACCACCGACAGCGCCACCGTCGACTTGCCGCAGCCGGACTCGCCGACAAGGCCATAGGCCTCGCCCCTGGCGATCGTAAAACTGAGGTCGCGCAGGACCGCGCGGTCTCGCCTGCCCACGCGATAGGCGACGGAGAGGTTGTCGAGTTGGAGTGCGTTCGCGGCGATGTCAGTCATTGAATGCTCCATGCACGCCATCGGCCACGAGGTTGACGCCCACCACCACGGAAGCGATGGCAAAGCCGTCGAACAGGACTGTCCACCAGTAGCCTCCGCCTATCAGACCGTAGTTCGTCGAGATGCTGAGCGCCCAATCGGGCGACGGAGGCTGAATGCCGAAGCCCAGAAAGCTGAGGGTCGCGACGGCGAAGATCGCGTAGCCGAGGCGCACCGTTGTCTCGACCAGGATCGGCGGCAGGACGTTCGGCAGGATTTCGACGAACATAGTGTGGAAGGCGCTTTCGTGCCGTAGCTGCGCGGCCGCGACATAGTCCAGCTCGCGTTCGGCAAGGACGGCAGAGCGAACCGTGCGCGCGATGATCGGCGTGAAGGCGATGCCGATCACGATGATGACCGTCAGTTTCGACGTGCCGATAGCCACGATGATGAGCAGCGCCTTGATGACGACCGGTATCGCCATGAAAGCCTCGAGGAAGCGGCTGACGATCTCGTCGAGGATGCCGCGAAAGTAGCCGGTGAGGAGGCCGAGCGTCGTCCCGGCAATGGTCGCAAGCAGTGTTGCCAGCGGTGCAACGGTCAGGATGTCGCGCGAGCCGACGATCACGCGCGAGAAGACGTCGCGGCCCAGCTGGTCGGTTCCGAACCAGTGCTCGCCCGATGGTGGAGCCAGAGAGTTCAGAATGTCGCTGGCGAGCGGATCATACGGCGTGAAATGCTGGCCGAAGATGGCGCATGCTATCCAAAACAGCACGATGGTTGAGCCGACGAGGAACGTGCCCGATCGGCTCAGCGAATGGAGCGTGTCGCCCCAGGCTCCGCGCGGAGCCGTCGTGTCGAGCGCGGTTGTGCTCGCAGGATGTTCGATTGCGCTCATTGGTCGGCCCTCAGCCGGATGCGGGGATTGAGCAGGGAGTAGAGAATGTCGGCGACCAGCGTCGCGACCGTGTAGACGATGCCGATCGTGAGGACGCCGGCCTGAAGCATCGGGAAATCCTTGCCGCTGGCGGCGGTGTAGACGAGTGATCCGATGCCCTGGTAGCGGAACAGCGTCTCGATCACGACGAGGCCGCCGATGAGGTAGCCCGCCTGCGTCGCGACGACCGTGATGGTCGGCAGCAGCGCGTTGCGCAGGACATGGCGCCAGACGACCGTGCGCCAGGGCAGGCCTTTCAGCACGGCGGTTCGCGTGTAGTCGGAATCGAGGGCCTCGACCATGCCGGACCGGGTCATCCGCGCGATGTAGCCGAACAGGGAGAGGAACAGCGGCAGCGCCGGCAGGATGAGATAATAGAGCTGCGTGAAGAACCCGGCATCGCTGGGCCAAGCCGCGGAGATCGGAAGCCAGCCCAGCCAGATGCCGAGGATCAGCACCAGAACGATACCCGTCACGAATTCCGGAAGCACGGTCATCGAAAGGCCGCCGATGCTAATGATGCGATCGAGTGGCCGATCGACGTTCAACGCCGCGACCACGCCGCCGAGGATGCCGACCGGCACGACCATCAGGAAGGCGACGAGCGCCAGCTTCAGGGAATTGCCGAGGGCATCGACGATGAAGCCCGACACCGGCGCGCGGAAGACATAGGATGTACCCATGTCGCCCTGGATGAAATTCCAGATCCAGCTACCGTACTGAACCAGCAGCGGGCGGTTGAGCCCGAGCGATTCGTTGAGGACATCGACCGCCTGCTGGTCTGCAAGGGGACCCAGTATGGCGCGGCCGACATTGCCGGGCAGCACCTGCCCGCCGATGAACACCATCACGCTCAGCAGGAAGAGCGAGATGAGCGAGAGTCCCACGCGTCGTGAAAGAAAGCGGAAGATGACGACGTCTCCTGTCTGGTGGCACGCAGGAAAGGCCCGGTGCGGCCCTTCGCGAAGGGCCGCAGGTGAGCCGGTCGTGGAGCCTCAGGCCTTCGAGGCCCGGTCGAGATAGAGCTGTCCCATCGCGGTCGCCTGCACGCCGCTGACGGATTTCGATTTCGCGGAAATGTGCTCGGAGAAATAGGCGGAGATGATCGGCGTCTCTTCGAGCAGCAGCCTCTGGATCTGGCCGGCGGCAGCCTTCTGCGCCTCGAGGTCGAGAGCACCGATATAGCTCTCCGCCAGCTGGTCGTACTGGCTGTTCTTGAAATGGGCGGCATTCCACTTCCCCTCGCTGCCGAGCGGCGCCGTCAGATAGACATTCGGGACGCCGCGGTGGCCGTAGACCGTCAGACCCATCGGTGAGTCCAGCCAGGGCGACTGGCCGAAGACCGACTGGCCGTAGAAGGTGGCGTTGTCGAGCAGGTTGAGATCGATCTCGATGCCGATCTCCTTGACCCAGGCCTGCACCAGCTGCGCATGTTCCGGCAATTCCAGATATTGCCGGCTGGTCAGGATCATCTTGAAGCCGTTGCCGACACCGGCGGCCTCCAGCAGTTCCTTCGCCTGCGCAAGGTCGCGCTCGCGCTGCGGCACGGTCTTATCGGTGGACGGATAGGCCGGCGCGAAGGGGCTGTCGTTGCCGACCTGGGCGCGGCTTTTCTTCAGGCCCTCGACCAGTTTCGGGCGGTCGATGCTGAGAGCAACGGCACGGCGCACGCGCGGGTCCTTGAACGGATCCATGTCACAACGCATGTGCAGCTGGGTGTGCGAGACCGCCGGCAGGCCCACGACCTCGATGTTCGGGTCGCCCGCCAGCGCAACCGTGTGGAGCACGGGAACGATGTTGATGATATCGACCTGTCCGCCGCGCAAAGCCAGGAGCTGGGGCTGGATATCGGAGAAGAAGGTGAACTCGGTGCGCGCGGGTAGCGCTTTCTCGCCCCAATAGTCCTCGTTGCGCACGAAGGAGGCGCCGACCTTCGCCCTGTAGCTGTCCAGCTTGAACGGTCCGGTGCCATCGAAGGTTTGCTCATAGTCGCCGGCATAGCTCGCGGGCAGGATGATGGAGGTGAAGTTGTCCGACGAGACGAGATACGGGAAATTGCCATTCGGGGCGTCGAGGTGGAATTCGACCGTGTGGTCGTCGACCTTCCTCGTGGCCCCTTTCTGGAGCACGCCGCGGAACACCGACAGTGCGCTTGACGCGTTGCCGGTGTCGGTCAGGCGGTCGAAGGTCGCCACGACATCGTCCGCCTTCATCTCCCCGCCGCTGTGGAACTTCACGCCCTTGCGGAGGGTGAACGTCCAGACATCGCCCTTGTCGTTCGGTTTCCAGCTCTCCGCCAGCATCGGGCGAAGGATCAGGTCCGGGCCGTCCAGACAAAGGAACTCGCCGACCTGCTGCAGCATCAGCAGGCCACCGATGTCGATGACCGTCACGGGATCGATGGCGGCGGCGGGCATCTGGCAGGCAACCCGTATCGTGGCTCCCGGCGCGCCCTGCGCGATGGCCTGCGTCGGCGCGAGGCCAAAGCCCGCGGCCGCGCCGACGCCGCCGAGAAACGGAAGCGACAGGCCCAGCAGGCTGCCATGACGGATGAACTCGCGGCGGCTGACCCGGCCGTCGACAAGCCCATCGATGAGGTGGTTTTCAAGTGCAGTTCTATTGCGCCGGAAAGTGTCGAGTAAGCGGAAATCCCTAGCCATGTTCACGTTCCCCTGTGATGTCCACTATCGTGGATCTTGAGCTTGAGCCACGCGACCTTCTCCCCTATCGCGCTCGGTGATGTGGTCCCCGCATCCGTAGTTTGCCGTTTCGCCGGCAACGCCAGGCTGCTGCTCACACCGATAAAAAATTCTCCTACATGAACTGATGCGTCAAGAGAGTGAATTTATGCGAACATGTCAAGCTGGAAGCCCGGGGGGACGTGATTTGCAAAGCAATGTCCTCGCGACGCCGGGTTTTGCGTAGAACCTATCACCGATAGGCCTGCCACAATGATCGATTCTTTGGCATGATTTAGCTCGTTGGCGGATAGAGCGAGGCCCTGTGTGCTGCCGACGAGGTTTGCTTGCTCCGGCGACACTATGCAGGGAGCTATGTCAGCCTTCGGATGCGTCGCCGGGCATGCCGAGTTCGAGATCCAGCATCACGGAGCTGAGACACTTGCCATGCGGATCCAGCGCAAGCGATCGCGTCACGCCAGAAGACAGCGCGTCGTGCAGAACGAAATTCAGGATTCCCAGATGAGGCAGCTCATAACGCTGCACCGCGCCCCGCACGATGTGGCCGAAGTGTTTGCGGACGCGTTCAACCGTCACATTGCATCGCAGTACATTGAAATCGGACTGCTGGCGGGCAATCACCGAAATCTGGGAGATGCCGCCCTTGTCGCCGGCGCGTGAATGAGCAAGTTCGCGCAGAAGCATCATGCGATTTCCAGCTCGACATGCGGATCGGTCAGCCGTCGATCGATCAGCGTGGAGACGATCGCGATGACCTGCCTTGCGGATTTGCTTGCCCCGCCGCCGCCGGCGGGACCATTGGTGTAGAGTGTTTCAACCTCGTTTCCGACCGCCTGCGCCTGCTTCAGCGTCTCTGTCCGGGCCACGACGCGAACCCTCACTTCGCGTGGTGTCGAAGCGATCCCCTCGCGCGGGTTTACGGCATCCACCCCGATCAACTCGTAGCGCGTCTCGATCAGCGGCAGGTTCATCAGCTTGAAACGCTCGGCGATGATGTCGATGGCAAGGCGGCCCCGTTCCACGGCGCCGGAGCCGGCGTAGGAGATCTGCCCTTCACCGGCGAAACTGTCCCGGTAGCCCACCGACACTTTCAGATGCGGCGGCTTCGGCTTGCCCCTTGCACCAGACACCCGGACGCGATCCGCTCCCACCACCTCCAACTCAACCGCCGAAAAGTCGGCGATCACGTCCGGTTGAATGTAATTCTCCGGATCGAGCACCTCATAGAGAAGCTGTTCGCGGCAGGTCTCCAGCGTGATCGCGCCGCCCGACCCGTCAACCTTGGCGAGGATCGCCGTTCCGTCGGCGGACACCTCCGCATATGGGAATCCGAGGCGAGCCAGATCCGGGACGTCCTTGTAGCCTGGGTCGGCGAAATAGCCGCCGGTCAGCTGCCCTGCGCATTCGAGCAGGTGGCCGATCAGCGTGCCCTGCCCCAGGAGGTCCCAGTCGTCCCGCGCCCAGCCGAATTCGTGAACGAGCGGGGCGAGGAACAGGGCCGGATCGCCGACACGGCCCGTCAGGACGACATCCGCACCGGCGGCAAGCGCTTCCACGATGCCGTCGATCCCCATATAGGCGTTCGCCGATATCACCCGGTCTCCAAGCGTCGACAGATGCGCCGGGTACTCGAGGATTTCGGCTGCTTCCATGTCAAGTTTCGATAGAACGTCGTCACCCATAACCGCGGCGACCTTCAGCCCTGGCAAACCCATGCGGCGCGCGAGTTCGATGACTGCCGTACCGGCAGCGGCCGGATTGGCTGCGCCCATGTTGGTGATGACGCGTGTACCGCGCTGTCTGCACAGTTCGAGGATCGCTTCGAACCGCTCGGCAAGAAGGGGATCATAGCCGCCTTGCGGGTCGTCCGCCCTGCGCTCCTGAGCGAGCGCGATCGTACGCTCGGCGAGACACTCGAACACCACGTAGTCGAGCCCGCCCTTGTCGATGAGCTCCACCGCCGGCTCGATTCTGTCGCCAGAGAACCCCGCCCCAGCTCCGATCCTGACAGTCTTCATTGTTCAGCCGATATGATGTTTATGATTGTTCCGCCGCTCTCGCGAGCATTTGTATTGAAGGCAGCCCGGCCGCGAAAAGCCCGTTCGTAAACGCTAATCCTTCGGAACCGTACCTTCGATGACGTCACGGATGTTGTAGCCCGCGCGTTTTCCGTCTCCCGTGCAGGTCGAGAGCATGTATTGCGCGATTGCCCGCGTTGCCTCCGTATTACGCGCCATCAGGCCCGCGGCAGCGCCACGCTTGTCGGCATCGCCGTAGTGCTGCGTCAGCTTGAACTTCGGCTCCAGCTTGGTCACGCGCAACTCGAACCCGATGATGTGGGGGACCAGCGCGGCGCGCCGGTCGGCGGGATAGGTGTTCAGATCCCATTGCGTGGGCAGTTCCCGCTCATTGGTAAGGATGAGATCGTTGACGACCTTGTTGGTGTAATCCTCGTTTTCCGCGAGATGCACCGTGCCCTGAACATGAACCACCACGTAGTTCCAGGTAGGGGCGGCCGGATTGCCCGGCGTGTACCACTGAGCCGAGATGTAGGCGTTCGGACCGTTGAATATGATCGTTGCCTCGGGACTGTCCCGCAATGCCTTCCAATGGTCGTTGGAGCGTGCGAAATGACCGCGAATCGTCTTCAACTCGCCGTTTTCGACATCCACCAGCAACGGCACGTGGGTGAAATACGGCTCTCCGTCATGCACCGAAACGATCAGCCCGAAACGGAGCCTCTGCATCAGCTCGATGGCTGCTTCCTGTGGGTAGGCTACGCGGGCGGGCCGGTAGAACATCGGTCGTCTCCTGTTCTCGCGACCCGTCAGGCGGCCTTGTCGCCGGATCCGACGGGAAAATGCGGATAGTTGGTCTTGACGAATTCGCCCGAGACGATGCCGTCCGCCAGATCGTCGACGATGGCGGACGCAGCCCTTCTGGACGGGTCGCCCCAACCGGCGCCGCCGCCGACCGTCAACACGACCACGTCCCCCTTCTGAAGGTGAACGAGATCCGTCGTCGGCAGCTTGATGACTTCGTCTCCGCGCAGGATCGTCAGCGAGCCGAGCGAGGCGTCCCTGCCGCCGTTGGCGCCACGCGGCGGATAGACGAAATGGTCCGAATAGTAGCTCAGCACCACATTGTCCTCGAGCACCTCGATGCCGCGCGAAAAGCCCAGCCCGCCCCGGAACTCGCCCGCACCACCGCTGTCCTGCACCAGTTTGTAGTGACGCATGCGAATATGCGGATGTATCTGCTCGATCGCTTCGATGGGCGTGTTGCGGCTTGAACTGAGAATGCCGGCCAGCGCGTGTGCGCCATCATATCCCTTCGCGGCGCCATACCCGCCGCCGAGCACGTCGCCATAGATGCGCATCGGCGCATGCTCGCGCTTCTGGGTCAGATACAGCCCGGTGGTCGAGTTGTAGCCCTGTGCGGGCACCCGGTCCGGTATCACCTGCGCGAGCGCCGCATGGATGGCATCGACGATGCGATAGGATGCCTCGATGCGCGCGCGTACGGGCCGTCCCGGCTCCGGGTTGATGAGGGATCCCACCGGCATGTGAATGTCCAACGGGCGGTTGCAGCCGTCATTCGCGGGAATGTCCTTGTCGGCGAGGATACTGCGTATGGCCGATGACGCCGAAGCGAGGGAGGATGCCTTCGACGAGTTGAACATGCTGGCAACCTGCGGCGCGGTGCCCGTGAAATCGAGCCCGATGGTGCCATCGTTCACGGTGACCGTAACCCTGACCTCCAGTGGCTCATTGCCGCGCACATCCGCGTCGATGCAGGCCGAGCCGGTCCAGCTTCCGTTCGGAATGGTCGAGATCGCCGCTCGCATCCGGCGCTCGGCATAAAGCAGCGTCTTCGCCATCGCGTCCTTGATCGCCCGCGCTCCGACGCGCCCGGCAAGTTCCTGCACACGCTCTATGCCGACGCGGTTCGCGGCGAGCTGCGCATAGAAATCGCCGCGCCCCAGCTCGGCGGTCCGAACGTTCGCGAAAATCAGCCGTTCCAGCGGTCCTCCATGGAAATCACGCGAGACTTGGACGCGCAGCGGCGGAATGATAATGCCTTCCTGGATCAGTTCATCGGCATCGATGTTGATGCCCGCACCGCCGCCCCCAACATCGAGATGGTGAGCCGTGTTGCCGGCCCAGCCAATGAGTTCTCCCTCGACCATGATCGGCTGGAACACGATGAAGTCGTTGAGATGCTGCCCGCCGGCATAAGGATCGTTCAGAAAGATGGCTTCGTCCGGTCCGATACCGGAGAGATCGAGCTGCGCAGCCGAACCGCGGAAAGCTTCGCTCAGTCCGCCATTATGGACGGGGATCATCTCCGCCTGGGCGATCACGTTGCCTTTCGCGTCGAGGAGCGCGGTCGAGCAGTCGCGGGCCTCGCGCACGATGGTCGAGAACGCAGACCGAACGAGGATCGCGCCCATCTCATCGGCGATGGCGTGAAATGCGTTGGCGAGGATGGCGAGCTGCGTGTTGTCCTGTTCCATGTCCGGCCTGCAATTCGTTGTTTTCCGGCTGCTTTCGACTAGTAAAGAAGCCACCAAATGCTGTGAAATCGATATTTCGGTGCCATTTAGCGATTAGGTCGCACAAATTTACGCAACCGCAGCCTCGATCAGAAACGGCCCGCGCCGGTTCAACGCCGACGCCAGCACGTCTCCGAAGCGCGCCGAGGTGGTGACGCGTTCGGCCTCGACACCGAGGCTGTTCGCGAGCTGCGTCCAGCCGATCTCTGGCTTGTCGAGGTCGAGCATTCTACGGGCGTTCTCACCGGGCGTAGCGATGCCCATTCTCCGCATTTCGCCATGCAGGATGGCATAGCTGTTGTTGGCGAAGACGACGGTGACCACGTCGAGCGCCTCGCGTGCTTGCGTCCAGAGCCCTTGCATGGTGTACATCCCGCTCCCGTCCGCCTGCAGCGTCACGACCTTGCGATCAGGGCATGCGACCGCGGCTCCAGTCGCCATCGGAATGCCGATGCCGATCGCGCCGCCCGTCAGTTGCAGATAGTCGTGCGGAGCGCCATACGTGGAATGATCGTAAAACCCGACTGAGGTGATCGCCTCGTCGCAGACGATGGCCTGTTCGGGAAGGAGATTGGCAAGGATGCGGTTGACGGCGTCGACGGTCAGAGCGCCGTCCACGGGCAAGTCGGGCACATGCCGGTCGAATGGCGGCGCCACTTCCGGAGCTCCTGCTCGCTCTGCGAATTCCTCCAGCGCAGCCAGAAGGTCCGCGTCGCGCGTGGCAAGTGTCATGACTTGGCAGCCGTCCGGCACCTGTCGGCCCGACTGGCCAGGGTAGCCGAAGAAGGTGACCGGTTCGCGCGCATCCACCAGCGCGAGCAGTTCGATGCCGGCCAGTTGCCGGCGGCCGATATCGCCGTTGAACGACAAACGCTCGATGCCGAAGCGGCCATGGCCGCGCTCGATGCGTCCGTTCGCGCCTTGCGCGAAAACCTTGATGCCGCGCCGCATGAGCCTGCCGGCGATCGCGAGATGCGACTCTCTCAGGGCCTTGCCGGACAGGACGATGCCGACTTGCCTGCCGGCAGCCACGGCGTCGGCGACCAGCGCTGCGACACCCGCATCGGCCTTTGAGACTGCCGGAGCCTGCAATATCGACATGGCAGGAGCCGGATCGGTTGCAGACCAGGCAACATCCGCCGGCAGGACAAGCGTCGCCACGCCTTTGGTCATGCTGGCCCGCCACGCGTCCGCGACATCGGCGGCAACGCGATCGGACGCAGTCATTCGGCGCATCCAGTTCGACATCGGGGCGGCAAGCGAATCTATGTCGCTGGTCAGCGGCGCATCGAGCGGCAGATGCGTGGTGGAATGATCTCCGACCACATTGATGATCGAGGTGCCCGCGCGCTTCGCATTGTGCAGGTTGGCGAGCCCATTCGCGAGCCCGGGACCGAGATGCAGGAGCGTCGCCGCCGGCCTGTCGAGCATGCGTCCGTAACCGTCGGCGGCACCCGTGACCACGCCCTCGAACAGGCCAAGGATGCACCGCATCCGCGGCTGCCGGTCCAGCGCCGCGACGAAATGCATTTCGGAGGTGCCGGGGTTGGCAAAGCAGGTGTCGACACCATGGTCGAGAAGGGTTTCGCAAAGCTGGTCGGCGCCGGTCCACGGAGCAGCTTCGCCGGCTCTGTCGGGATTTGCAGTCATCACAGCTTCTCGAGCAGGAGATCGCCGCTTTCGAGACAGGATACGCACCATCCTTCGGGCACCACCGTGGTCGAGGTCGGCTCCTCCAGAACCACGGGGCCGCCGACGGACTGTCCGGGCAGGAGCGAGGAGCGGGACATGAACGTCGCCGGAATCGTTTTTCCGGCGAGACGTATGACGGCCGCTTCGCGCACTCCATCTCCGGCACGGACCGGCGTTTCGATCTTCGACCTGCTCTTCTGGATGATGCGGGCGCGCAGGTTGACCACCTGTACCGGCAGATTGCCGCGGGCGTAACCGTATCGCGCCTTATGCTCGGTTTGAAAGACGTCGTTTATCTCCCGCGCGGTCGCCGCCTTCATGTCGCGCCATAGCGTGAGCTCGTAGCCCTGTCCGGCGTAACGCAGATCGAGTCCGGCCTGCACCTCGTAGGTGCCTTCGGCGAGGTCCAGCTTCTCCGCCTCGGTGACGCACAGCGCCTTCAATTCTTCGATACTATCGAAGTTCAGACTCTCGTCCGAAAGAAGTTCGATCCGGGCCTGGACGACATCGACGATAAGATCGGCGACGAGAAGGCCGAACGCACTGGAAATGCCCGGGGACCAGGGAATGAGAACCTTGCGCATGCCGACTTCGTCGGCAACCATGGCGCCATGGAGCGGCCCGCCGCCGCCATAGGCGACCAGCGTGAATTCGCGTGGGTCTATGCCGCGCGCGGTCGAAACGAGACGCACCGCGGCCGCCATGTTGCTGTTGACCATGCGCAGCACCGCATCGGCACGTTCTTCCAGCCCGCCGGACAGTTCAAGCTTGCCGAGCGCATCGCGGGCCCGGTCCATGCTCAGTTCCATCTGACCGCCGAAGAAGCGCTGCGGCCGCAGCAGACCTGCGACGAGCTGAGCATCCGTCACCGTCGGCAGATCGCCACCGCGGCCATAGCAGGCGGGACCCGGAAAGGCCCCTGCGCTCGCAGGCCCCACATTGAGGAATCCGCCGGGATCGATCGAGGCGATGCTGCCGCCTCCCGCTCCCACCGTCGCCATGTCGAGCGCCGTGGTGCGTATCGGCAGGCCATCCACGATCAGTTCCGGAACGATGCGCGCATCGAGATTCTTGGCGATCGCAACGTCCGTGCTCGTCCCGCCCATATCGAGGGTCAGGATGTCGCTGATGCCGTTGCGCTGCGCAAACCAGATCGCCGCGCGGATGCCTGCTGCAGGGCCGGAGAGCAGCATGCGCACCGCATTCTCGCCTGCCGCGCTTGCCGGCATGATGCCGCCATTCGACTGGATGATCCGCAACGTACCGTCATACCCACCCTCGCGCAAACGGTTGCCCAACCTGTCCACGTAACCCTTCACCATAGGCCCGACGAAAGCGTTGACGACTGTGGTCACAGTCCTCTCGTATTCCCGAAATTCCGGCGAGACCTCATGGCTGGTAAAGACATCGACATGAGGAGCCCTGCGTCGGATCAGATCGCGAAGCTGCCGCTCGTGCTGGGGCGCGCGGTAGCTGTGGAGCAGGCAGATGGCGATGGAGCGGACGCCCTCATCGAGCAGCGCCTGGATCTCGGACCACGCCTGCTCCTCGTCGAGAGGCGTGAGAACGTTGCCCGCCCCATCGACGCGCTCCGCGATCTCGCGCACATCGCGGCGGCGAAGCGGCGGGCGGGGCTTGTTATAGAACGACGTGTAGATGTTGCCGAAGCGGTCATGCGTTCCGATTTCCACGACATCGCGAAACCCCTCGGTGGTCAGCAGTCCGGTCATCGCACCGCACTGCGTGAGAAGGGAGTTGGTCGCGATGGTCGAGCCGTGCGAGAAGTGGCCGATCCTGTCGAGAGGCACGCCGGCCGCCACGATCGCGTCGAGAACGGCCTGCTCAACCTGAAGCGGGGTCGAAGGCACCTTACCCGTCGTCACCGTGCCGTCCTCGCGCATCCATACGAGGTCTGTGAAAGTTCCGCCTATTTCCACCCCAACACGCATGCGCGATTCCAATGCAACGTCCCTTCAGTCCATCTGAGCTGGCAATTCCGATTTACGGAGATCGATCTAATCTGTTAAATCGAGAATTCTGGCTTATTCAGAAGGAATTCCGATGGATATTTCGAAGCGCGATCTTGAGCTTTTTCTCGCGCTTGCCGAGGAGCGGAGTTTCACGCGCGCAGCATTGAAGTGCAACCTGTCGCAATCCGCGTTGAGTTCGCGCATCCGCCTGCTCGAAGAAGGTCTGG
Organism: Aquamicrobium sp. LC103; assembly: GCF_001014615.2. Classification (GTDB taxonomy): domain Bacteria; phylum Pseudomonadota; class Alphaproteobacteria; order Rhizobiales; family Rhizobiaceae; genus LBCQ02. The sequence continues at coordinate 186,523 of NZ_LBCQ02000005.1, read as the reverse complement.
GAGTGGTGCTGTTCGATCGCACGACACGGGCGGTCGAGCTGACGAATGAAGGACGGCTTTTCGAGACTTCCGCCCGCCGGCTGCATACGGAACTGTCCGAAGTTGTGGATAATTTCCGCGATCATGCAGCGCGGCGGCGCGGCAGGGTGAAGATCGCAGCGCTGCCGTCGATCTGCGCGTCGTGGCTTCCCAACGTCTTCGTCAAGTTCCGACAGAAATATCCGGGCATCGAATTGTCGCTGATCGACGGCCTGTCCCAGCTTTGTCTCGACAAGCTGCGGTCCGGCGAGGTCGATTTTGCCATAACGTCGGCGACGGAAGCCGGCGAGGACCTCCAGGCCACGCTCATCGGCACGGATTACTTCCATCTCGTATGCCCGCTCGACCATCCCCTGCTGGACAAGGAAACAATCACAGCAGGGGATTTGACGGAGCACCCCTTCGTCCAGGTCGGACGGCGCAGCAGCGTGCGTCAGCATATCGATGCGGCCTTGCATCCGATCGTGCTCGCGACCCGGCTCGAGGTGCAGTACATGGGAACCATCGCAGGCATGGTCGAGGCCGGCATAGGGATCGCCCTGGTTCCGGCACTCTCGCTATGGCAATTCCGCCGGCCGGGCCTGACCTCGCGGCCGGTGTTCATCCCCAACCTGTCGCGCTCGCTCCATCTTCTCAAGCGGCGTGGCCACGCCATGTCGCCGTCCGCGCAGGCGCTCTACGAACACGCGCTTCAGAATCGCAAAAGCCTCGATGCGCTGGCGGAGACCGGCGATCTGCCATAAGCGTGTCGCCGGAAACGAAAGTAGTTTCAGCCGCGGGACGACAACAACCAGATCGTAGCGCCGCGGCACGATTGGCGTCGGTCGCAGGCCGTGGCGCCCTACGCCGCGGCCTCATGCGTGAAGGCGAGAGGACTGAAGGACAGTTCCGGATAGCCGAAAGCTTTCGGTCCCACCACCTTGAGCGCCTCCGGCGTCTTCAGAAGCTCATGGGCCGGCAAGCCGATCACCGCGATGCGCTGGCCGTAAGGCAGAACCTCCGTGGTCAGCGGCTCGCCGGTGTCCAGCTCCACGTTTATGATCAGATCCGGCACCGTGACGACCGCCGTGCCGTCGATCCACAGGACGAGGTTTTCGTTCTGGATGGCGATACGTCCCTCTGACCCCATCCACTGATCGACGCCTGCGATGACTGCATGCCCGCGCGAAAAACCGCCGGTAAGCTCACGCTGGATGTCGGTGATCTTGCCGGCGAAGAACAGCGTCCCGCCAGTCGCCTCGACGACGCGCTCGACGACGTTCTGCCGCTTCGCGCGCGCATCCAGCACGGTCTGGCCGATATCGATGGCTTGCGTGATCGTGCTTGGTATCGCGGCTCGGCGCACGAACTCCATCGACATCGGCGAACCCGCCGCGCCAGCCCCCGCGCCCATCGACACGGTGATGTTGCGCATCAGCCGCTCGCGCCAGACGGCGTCGACCGTGTGCTGGACGACCACCACGTTTCCCTTGTCGTCGGCAAGCGCGGAAGGGCCCTCCTTGCGACCGCCATAGATCGAGAAGGTGGTCATCTGTCCTTCCGGGAACGCGCGCCCCATGCCGTCGCCGTCGATGACCGGCAGTCCGGCCATGGCCGCGGCGATGATGGGCGCCATCGCATTCGCCCCGCCGATCTCGACCGGAATGAGCGCCGACATCTTCTTGCCTGTCGCATCCTCGATGGCTCGCATGGCGCGGTAGCATTCGCCGCCCTCCGCCAGTTTTTCGAAGCCGACCACCGGCGCGCCAATTCCACCGACTGCGCCGATCCACGCCTCGTCCGGCAGCGCATCGAGCGGGAGGATCCGCGCATTTCCACCCTTTCGCAGCACTTCGCGCGTGCGCAGCATGCCGAGATAGGGATTTCCGCCACCGCCGGTTCCCAGGAACGCTGCGCCGATCGACAATGGGACAAGATCCCGCTCCGTGAGGGTATAGCCTTTAGCCGACATGAAGTTCACCTACTGCCTTGATACGAATGCGGGTGGCGTTGCCGGGCAGGTAGGCCAGCGGCACGTCCTCGACATCCACGATCTCGATTGTCTCGCGGTCCGCGCCTGCGGCAATGGCTGCGTCGACCGCCTGCGCCTTGGCGTCATCCAGAGCGTGATCGCGCGTCATCTGCGAAAGCACGTAGACGCGGTCGATCTCGCCCGACACCTGCGCGATAGCCGCGCCGACCGCGTTGGCGACCGCGTAGTGGTTCGGCTTGATCACCTCGAGGTCGCCGATGGGTCCGTCCACGAGAATGGAGCCTCCGCCCACGACAATGACCGGCAGCGGCGCGTCCGACAGGCGCGAACGCTCGACGCATCCCTCGAGCATCTCCTGCATCTTTTCGCGAACCTTGCCGACGAAGGCCGGAGACAGATGCGTTACTCTGGAACGGTCTCCAAGATCTGCGCTGCCCGAGGCAACCACGACATCGGACGTGGTTAGCGTCGAACCGCCGAAAATCAGTGCATCCTTGACCAGCCTGTAGCCGACCGATGTCGGGCCGACCTGGACGCCAGCCTCGGATTCGACGACATGCGAACCGCCGCCGAGCCCGATGGAGAACACATCCGGCATGCGGAAATTGGTGCGCACACCGCCAATCTCCACCGCGGTCGTCGCCTGCCGCGGGAAGCCCTTGTGAAGCGAGCCGACATCCGACGTCGTGCCGCCGATGTCCACGACGATCGCCTCCTTAACGCCGGAAAGAAAGGCCGCGCCGCGCATCGAATTGGTCGGTCCTGAAGCAAAGGTGAGAACCGGGAACTTTTCCGCGAACGCCGCATCCATAAGCGTTCCGTCGTTCTGGGTCAGATAGAAACGCCCCTTGATGCCCGTCTCGGCAATGGCCTTGCGAAAGGCATCTATCACATGCGTGGAGAGTTCGCGCAGGCAGGCGTTCATAATTGCCGCGTTTTCGCGCTCGAGCAGGCCGATACGGCCGATCTCGCTCGACAGCGTGATATGGACGCCGGGTATAGCTTCCTCGAAGATCGCGGCGGCTCGTTGCTCCAGCTCGGCGCTCACCGGCGAGAACACGGATGTAATGGCGATCGTACGAATACCGCGCGATGCGATCTCGCCGGCTATGCCGCGCAGTTCTTCCTCGTCCAGAAGGGAAATCGGCCGGCCGTCGAACTCGTTTCCGCCATGCGCCAGCCACGCATTGTTGCCGATTGCCGCCTTGAGATCGTCCGGCCAGTCCACCATCGGCGGCAGCGAAGCGGTTGCCGGAAGACAGAGCCGCACCGCGGCCGTCGCGGCGAGATCACGCCGCTGCACGACGGCATTGGTGAAATGCGTCGTTCCGATCATCACCGCGTCGATCGCGTCCGGCTTGAGGCCGGACGCATCGAGAATGCTGCGCAGCGCATTGACGACGCCCGTCATGACATCCTGGGTGGTGGACGCTTTAATGCCGGCGATCACGCCCGACGTGTCCATCGCGACAGCGTCCGTATTGGTCCCACCGACATCGATGCCGATCCTTATCATTCTGGATATCCTTTGATTATGCTTCGCCGCCGCCCGCCTTGCGCAGGGCGAGCAGTTGTTCGGCAGTGGGAATCTCGCCGTCGATCAACGGAATGCGCGGCCGCATCGCCTCTTCCTCGGCCGAAACGACCGGCACCGATGCGAGGAGCAGGCGCGTGTAGTCGTGGCGTGGGTTCTCGAATACCACCGACGTACGGCCGGTCTCCACGAGGCTGCCAAGATACAGCACGCCCACCTTTTCCGCGAAGTTCCGCATCAGGCTGAGATCGTGCGATATGAAGAGGAAGGTGAGATCGAGTTGCCTGCCCAGATCGACGAGCAGATCGATGACCTTGGCCTGAACGGAAACGTCGAGCGCCGAGGTCGGCTCATCGAGCACCAGCAGCTTCGGTGCGACCGCCAGCGCCCGCGCGATCGCCACCCGCTGCTTCTGCCCGCCGGAAAGCTCGTGCGGATAGCGTTCGGCATAGCTGGCGGGAAGTTGCACCATGTCCAGCAGTTCCGTAACGCGCCGGGCGCGATCGGCGCGCGGGAGCCCGTTTGCGTGAAGCGGCACGGTGATTGACTGCGACACGCTGCGGCGGGGATTGAGCGACGATCCCGGATTCTGGAAAACCATCTGGACCTTGCGCCGATGGGCTGGCGAACCGCCGGTCGAGCCGATATCCTCGCCGTCGAGCAGGATGTCGCCGCTGGTGGGCGGCGTGAGGCCCATGATCATCCGGGCGATGGTGGATTTTCCCGAACCACTCTCGCCTGCCAGACCGTAGACCTTGCCTCTCCCGATCGAAAAGGAAACGTTGTTGACCGCCTTGACTTCGCCCGTCAGCCGCCCGAAGGGGGAGCGGACAGGAAAGGATTTGCAGAGATCGATCACCTCGAGAACAGGCCGGATCATCGCATCGCCTCCACCGTTCCAAAACGGGTCTCTCCGGTAAGGCGCGGCACCGCCGCTATCAGCGCTTTCGTGTAGTCCTCCTGCGGCGCGGCGAACAGATCGGCCGTCGAGCCGTGTTCCACCACCACCCCCTTGTTCATCACGTAAACGTAGCTGCACGTCTCGCGCACCACGCCCAGATTGTGTGTAATCATGAGGAGCGCAAGGCCGCGTTCCTCGACGAGATCTTTCATCAGCTTCAAGATCTGCGCCTGAGTCGTCACGTCCAGCGCGGTTCCCGGCTCGTCGGCGATCAGAAGCTTCGGTTCGCTCAGCAGCGCCATTGCGATCAGGACGCGCTGGCGCATGCCACCCGAAAGCATGATCGGATAGGATTGGAAGACGCGCTCGGGATCCCGCATCCTCACCTGTCCCAAAACCTCCAGCACGCGCACCTTTCGTTCGCGAGCCGACCGTGTCCGCCCCAATCGCCGATCGGCATATTTGAGGATCGTGCGCATCTGGTCACCGATGGTGAAGACTGGGTTCAGCGACGTCATCGGATCCTGGAAGATCATCGACATCGCGGTCCCGCGCAGCGCCACCCGCTCCTTGTCGGGCATGGTGAGAAGATCGCGACCGTCGTAGTACATCTCGCCGGCCGTGATCCGGGCCAGCGGCTGGCGCAGAAGACCCATGATCGCCTTCATCGTCACGGTTTTGCCAGAACCGCTCTCTCCGACCAGCGCGATCTGGGAATGCGGCGGGATGTCGAGATTGATGCCCTTGAGAACCTTATGGGTCTGGTTGTAGGTCGTGAAGTCGACGTGGAGGTCACGAACGCTGAGGAGGGCGGAACTCATCGCACATCCTCGACATCAAACATGTCGCGCAACCCGTCACCCAGCAGGTTGAAACCGAGCGAGACGAAAAGGATCGCGCAGCCGGGAAGAACCGATTCCCACCAGTAGCTCGGCAAGAACGCGGCACCCGAGGCAACCATCGTGCCGAGATCGGGCGTCGGCGGCTGGATGCCCAGTCCAAGAAAGGACAACGTCGAGCCGATCAGTATGACGAAGCCGGCATCGAGCGAGGTTTTCACGGCCAGCGCGGAAACGCAGTTCGGCAGGATTTCCCTGAACAGGATGTGGAACTTGCTCGCACCGAGAGTCTCGGCCGCCTCTATGTAATCCTGGACGCGGGTCTGCCGTGTGATCGAATAGATCAGCCGCGCATGCCATGTCCACCATAACGCGGCGATGGCTATCATCGACGTCAGCAGGTCCGGGGAAAGTACGGCGGCGACCGCCATCACCATGACGAGACCGGGGATCGCCAGCGCGATGTCGGTAAAGCGCATGATGACGATCTCGACCCAGCCGCCGTAATAGCCAGCCAGCAGACCGAGGACCGTGCCGACCGGCACGGCCGTTGCGAGCACCACCAGGGCCAGCAGCAATGAGATTCGCATGCCGAACACCACGCGGGTGAAGATGTCGCGACCGACATTGTCTGTACCGAACCAATAGTCGGCGGACGGAGGCAGATGGCGCTCCCGGAAGTTGACCACCGCGCCGACGTGCTCGGGATAGGGCGTGATCAACGGCGCGAAGATCGCAGTCAGGATGCAGATGATGACGATGGCGGTACCGATCACCGCGCTCGGATTGCGCGAGAAGCGGTACCAGTTCTGGTAGGCGTTTGAGAGCCGCTGCGGCTCGGCGGCGAGTTCGGAAAGGTGGGCCATCACCGCCTCCCTCTGATGCGCACCCGCGGATCGACATATCCGACGAGGATGTCGATGACGAGGTTGACGATGACGAAGAAAACCCCGGATACCATCACGACGCCCATCACCGCGTTCAGGTCCTTTTGCAGGATCGCGCGGACGCCATAAGCGGCCATGCCGGGCCAGGCGAAGATCAGTTCCACCACGAATGCGTTTCCGATCAGCGCGGAGAACTGAAGGCCGAGGATGGTGAGCGGCGGTACGAAGCTCGGCCGCAGCGCGTATTTGAAGACGCGCACATGTTCGGGCACGCCGAAGGCGCGGTTCGCTTCGATGTAATCCTGACCGGCGACGTCGATCATGGAGGCTCGCGTGATGCGTGCAATCTGCCCCATCGAGGCGAGAGACAAGGCGATGACCGGCAGCAGCAGGTGGCGGATCGCTTCGAAGAATACGTCCGGCCGTCCCCTGAGCACCGAATCGATCAGGAGCATTCCAGTCAGGTCTGCCGAGAAGTCCATGCCGGCCGGCAGCCGGCCGGTCGTCGGCAGGATATGCAGCACGTAGCCTGCGAGGATCTGCAACAGCAGGGCTTTCAGGAATGTGGGCGTGACCGCGGAGAAGATCGACACGAACTGAACCACATGGTCCGGCCATCGATTGCGCCAGGTTGCGGCCGCCACCCCCATCGGCGCGCCGCAGACGAGCGCAACTGTTATCGTCACCAGAACCAGTTCGAAGGTGGCGGCGAATGTGTCGCGGATATCGGCGGTGACGGACCTTTCGGTCAACAGGGATCGACCGAGATCGCCCTGCATCAGCCCCCCGACGAACAGCCCGAACTGCTCGATCAAGGGCCTATCGAGCCCAAGCCGGTCACGGAGAAGCTGGACCTGTTCGGGCGTCGCAGCAGGGCCGAGAGAAATGCGCGCTGGATCGCCGGGAATGCCCCGAGCGATCGCGAAGATGATGATGGACAACCCGAAGAGGACGAGCAGCGACCACAATGCGCGTTTTAAGAGAAAGCTGGCGAATTCCATCCGTGATGTCTGGCCTATCTGGGAAAATGGTCACCGCGCTCGAACGCGCCGGAAGATTCAAATCTCGAAGCCGCCACATCTTGCGGCAAGTGGCCTCCTTCCAGCGCGGAAGCAGGCGCGATGGTCGGATCGACTAATCGCAGTTCCAGCTATAGCGGCTGAAATCGTAACCGAATGAACGCATGGGGATAATGGAAAGACCCTCGAGGCACTTGTTGAGCGCGTGCTTGGAAACCTGCGTCAGCAGGAAGACGTCAGACTGCATATCGACGAGTTTGTGCTGAAGCTCCTTGTAGATATCGATCTGCTTGTCGAGTTCACCCGTGCCGCGCGCTTCCTCGATGAGCTTGTCCACTTCCGGATCGTTTATCCATTCCATCGACGCCCACGTGCCGGCGGCCGAAGAGTGGTACTGCGTGTGGAACATCGAGTCCGGCGACGGATAGGTGGCGCTGAAGAATATCTGGTTCACCGCGGGGGTCGTCTCGACCTTGGTGGCGAGTTCGGTCACCCGGTTCCACGGATTTACTGCCTGCGTCACGGTGAAACCGATCTGCTCGAGGTTCGCCTGCATCAGCAGGCTGATCTCTTCCTGATACTTGATGCCCGTCAGGAACCCCAACGTGATCGAAATGGGCTGACCGGCATATTTCGACTTCGCGACTTCGGCGCGCGCCGCTTCCAGGTCGTATTTCGGTTCCGGCACATCGTCGGCATGGAACTGCTTGAAGGTGTCGGGCAGCGGCGTCGTCAGCCTGTTGCCAGGGAAGATTACCTCACGGATCGTCTCGTAGTCGGTCGCCAGCGCGATCGCGCGGCGGATGTGGACATCGTCGGTCGGGGTGACTTGATTGTTGAGCTTGAGGTAGAGCGTCGAGGAGGTTGGGTGATTCTCGATCTTGTAACCCATCCCCTCGAGCGCGTCGTAGGTGTCGGGCGACTGGAAGGGACCGGTCATCGTGAGTTCGCCCGACGCACCCATGGCGCGCACGCTGGCCTCGTCGTTGACGACGATCCAGCGGACCTCGTCGATCGGATTTTCCGGGAAGCCCTTGTAGTAGTCCTCGTTGCGCACGACGGTCAAGCGCGTGCCGCGATCATAGGCCTTGAGCGTAAAGGGTCCGGCCCCCGCGGCGTTCGTCGCCAGCCAGCTCTGAGCGTCGTCGTCGCCTTCATGCGGCTTCACCGCCTCCTCGTTGAGGATGAAGATCGCCGGAACGACAGCGAGGAACGGCGCGAAATTCTTGGCAAGCGTGAACTTCACCGTCTTGTTGTCGACTGCCGTCACGGATCCCGGCGTCAACACGCCTGCTAGCATGCTGGCTGGCCCCTGATTGATGCGGAGCAGCCGCTCAACCGAGTAGACCACGTCGCCGGCCTCGACGGGCGAGCCATCGGAAAACGTCGCATCATCGCGCAGCTTGTAGGTGACTTCCCGGGCATCGGGTGACACCTCCCAGCTTTCCGCGAGCGCGGGAACGATCGAGCCGTCCGGTTCCACGCTCGTCAGGCCGTCATACAGGTTCACCACACCCATATAGTCGGTGTAGTCGGTCACCTTCGCGGGATCGATGCTGCGGAAAATCTGGCCCGTGGTCATCGTCACGACGTTCTGAGCCCAAGCGGAAAGCGGGATCGTCGCGGTGAGCATGGTGGATAGGGCAACAGAGGCCAGAAGTTTGCGTGCGATCATTACTATGTTCCCTTTATTCGGCGGCACGGCCCGTGCTTCTTTTTTCACCTATGAGTAATGGACGTGCAGACCGCTGATAATTCGGAACTTCGATTGAGTTGATCGATATTCCCGCACAATCTCTTCGCGGGCCCGCGCGGCATGCGCTGCAACGTCCTGAAAAACGAATAGATTGCACGCCCCGCGTCGATAGGCGCGTTGCCTGATCGCCGTAAACCCATGATTCAGCATCTGTTTTTTTCCGAAGCACACAACCTTCCCTCCGCGAGACTGGTTGGGCGGGTCTTGACGCTTCGCGAAAGCGCGCGATACCGCAGAGCTTCCCACCTGGACTTCAGCAGAATGACAACCACAGGCCGCCACTACCTCGCCATCCCCGGGCCGTCGGTGATCCCGGATCGCGTCCTCAACGCCATGCATCGCGCTTCGCCGGACATCTATTCCGGCGAGCTGCATCAGATCGTCCCTGGCATCTACGAAGACCTCAAGAAGCTGGCGCGCACGAAGCACCATGTCGCGATCTACGTCGCGAACGGACATGGCGCATGGGAAGCGGCCAACACGAACATGTTCAGCCCGGGCGACCACGCTCTGGCGCTCGTCACCGGCAGGTTCGGCGAGGGCTGGGCGCAGTCGGTCGAGGCGCTTGGCGTTACGGTGGATCGTCTCGATTTCGGAAAGCAGGCCGCGGTCGATCCCGAAGCCGTGGCGGAGGCGCTGGAAGCGGATACCGGCGGCAGGATCAAGGTCGTGCTGATGTCGCATGTCGACACGACGACATCGGTCCGCAACGACGTCGCAACCGTCCGCGCCGCGCTGGATCGGGTCGGCCACCCAGCGCTTCTGGCAGTCGATTGCATCGCGTCTCTGGGATGCGACGTCTTCGAGATGGACCTGTGGGGCGTGGACGTGATGGTTAGCGCCAGCCAGAAAGGGATGATGACGCCGCCCGGCCTCGGCTTCGTCTGGATGAACGAGAAGGCTCGGCAGGCAAGCATCGGCTCGCGATGGCGCACGCCCTATTGGGACTGGATGCCACGTGTCGATCCCACCGTCTTCTACCGGCTTTTCGGCGGCACCGCGCCGACGCATCATCTGTTCGGCCTGCGTGCGGCGCTGGATATGCTGGTGAGAGAAGAAGGCGTCGAGGCTGCCTGGCGCCGGCATGAACGTCTGGCGCGCGCCGTGTGGACCGCATTCGACACATGGGGCGAAGGAGAAGGCGGCACGCGCACCGGCATAGGACTGAACATCGCCGACCCGTCATCGCGTTCGCATGCCGTGACGACGGTGAAGTTCGTTGCGCCGCACGCGACCAAATTGCGCAAATGGACGCAGGCCAATGCCGGCGTCACGCTCGGGATCGGCCTCGGCATGGCGCCTGACGGCGATCCTGCCGGCGACGGCTATCTCCGTATCGCCCATATGGGCCATGTGAACACGCACATGACGCTCGGCGTGCTGGGCGCGATCGAGGCAGGCATGAGCGCGCTGGATATTCCGCACGGGCCGGACGCGCTGTCGCGGGCCGCAGCCGTTCTGGCGTCCTAAGCAGGGAACGCGACTGCGGCAAGTCCGCAATCGCTTCGCGAATGGATCGCCGCGCTCATCTGACGCGCGGTTGCCGGATCACAATCCCGGCCCAGGCATGATGGTGCTGCCGTCGCTGAAGCGCCCGATGCGAAAACGGGCGAGGTTATGGCCGACGGCGTTGCCCTGAATGAGGTCGGCGATCACACGTCCCATCCCCGGCCCGATTCCGAAACCATGACCGCTCATGCCGGTGGCCACCACGAGGCCTTGTCTGCCCGCCACGCAGTCCACCACCGGGACGACGTCAGGCATGGCATCGATCATGCCGGCCCAGCCCAGCTTCAGCCGAACGTCCTTCAATTGCGGGAAGAGCTTCGCGAAATCCTGTGCGACATTGCGAAGCCGGAATGCTTCCGGCACGGGATCGAGAACGCGCATCCGCTCGAACGGGCTCTCTTCGTCGGCATCCCACGATCGCAGCGTCGACCAAGCGTCGGGATAGTCTCGCGGGGCAGCCGGCGCATAGCGGACGCCGAACGGATTTGCCCGCAACGCGGGCAGGTATTTGACGGCATGGCGGAAAGCATCGGGTCCCACATGGAGCTGGCTGCTGCCACCCGGCGCGAGCGTATAGCCGCCGTCCAGCCGACGCCGGAATGCGATATGCTCATCGGTCGCCGCACCGGCATGGACCTCGGGCAACGGCTCAGTAGCGGCGACGGTCGCGCGCACGCTCAATTGCGGAATGGAGATGCCATGACGGCGCAGCAGCAGCGAGGACCACGCACCTCCGGCGACGAGGACGGTCGAGGCCGCGATCCGCCCCTGCTCCGTCCAGACGCCCGTGATGCGGCCGCCGGTCATGTCCAGCATCCGTGCCGCGCAGTTCTCAATAATCGTCACGCCCAGCCGCGCCGCCAGCCGCGCGAGCGCCGGCACCGCGAGCCAGGGCTCCGCCCGCATGTCGGAAGGCGTCGTCATCGCCCCCTTGTAGCGGCGGGACATGCCGTGGATCAGCGAGCCCACCCCGTCGGCGTCGACAAGCCTTGTATCGACAGCGTGATCCCTCGCAAGTCTCACGAAAGCGGCGAAGTCCTCCATTTCCTTGTCGGTCCGCGCCAGATAGGTGACCCCGGTTTCACGCAGGCCGACATCCTCGCCGCATTCCTGCGCGAGCCGGACCCAGTGTCGGCGCGCCTCGACGACGATGGGCAGTTCGGCCGGGTCGCGGCCTTGCTGCCGGATCCAGCCCCAGTTGCGCGACGACTGTTCGCCGGCGATTCTCCCCTTTTCAAGCAGCGTGACCGGGATGCCGTTTCGCGCGAGAAACAGCGCCGTCGTGACTCCGATCACACCGCCGCCGATGACGACGACTTCCGCGGCCTCCGGCAGAGGCGCGCGGAAACGGACCTCGGTGACATCACTGAATGGGAACCGCATCACGCTGGCCCCACGATCAGCTGTTTTCCATGCAGATCGCCAGCGTCTCGGAGAATATGCGGATACCGATCGGGATCAACTCGTCGCGAAAATCATACTCCGGCGTGTGCACCCGCGGCCAGTCGGGCCCCGATCCGAGAAAGAGCATCGCTGCCTTCGCTCCGCTCAGCCCGAACTGTCCGAAGTCCTCCGATCCGACCGAGGGAACGGTCTGGTCGACGCGCTTTATCCCGGCGCGTTCCATGCCATCGGAAAGAATCGTCGTGGCCTCCGCATCGTTGATCGAGGCGGCGAAGACATCGTCGTAGCTGAACTCGAACGACAGCCCGTGGCGCTTTGCGGTCTCGGCAATCAATCCCTCGACCTTCGCGACGAGTTTCTCCATGTCGTCGTCGTAGACCGTGCGCAGCGTCGCCATGATCTTCGCCTCGCCCGGCGCCACGCCGAACGATTCCGCGCCCATGGACGCATGGGTGACGGTGACCATGGTGAAGCCGGGCCCGAGCGGCTTTCCGCTACCGCAGGCCAAAAGCGCCGGCATCAGTTCCGAGATCGCCAGCATGGGCGAGCGGCCGTCGGCGGGCCGTGAGGCATGCGCCGTGCTTCCCGTCAGTCGGATACGGATACCGCGCGAGGCGCAATTCGCCGGGCCAACACCGAGCTTTGCCGAACCGAACTCCAACTCGGGCGCGTTGTGCAGCGAAAAGGCCCAGTCCGGCTTGATCTCCGGATAGCGGGGATCGGCCACCACGGCGACCGCGCCCGCGCCATTCTCTTCCGCCGGCTGGAACATCAGCACCACCCGGCCGCTGGTCGGACGCGCCCGCGACAGGATACGCGCGAAGCCGAGCAGGATGGTGGAATGGCCGTCATGACCGCACAGATGCGCCTTGCCCGGCACGGTCGAGCGATATTCAACCTCGCCGAGCTCCTGGATCGGCAGCGCGTCCAGTTCCGACCGGAACAGGATCGTCGGCCCCGGCGCGCCACTGTCGTAGATCGCGGCCACTCCGTGCCCGCCCACTTCGGTCAGCACCTTGTCGGGCCTCGTCGGGGCGAGCATTTCGCATACGCGGCGCGCCGTCTCCCGTTCCTCTCCAGAGAGTTCCGGGTAGCGGTGGAGATCCTGCCTGAAATCGGTGAGTTCGCGCAGGTCTTCGTCGGTCGGTGATGGAAGGACAAGTCGGTTCGTCATGTCAGGCAGCAGCTCTCAGTAGCATTCCATAGAGATCACGGGGTTCGTCGGGGTCGGCGAGGAGATCGAGCGGCGTGTAGTCGGCGGTCTCCTTTATCCGGTCATGTACGTAGCGGAGGGCGGAAAAATCCTCGATCGCGAAGCCGACGCTGTCGAAGAGCGTCGTTTGGCGCCGATCAGTCCGGCCGGCCGCCATGCCGGCCACTACCTGCCAAAGCTCGGCGACGGGATAGTCTTCCGGCAGTTGCTGGATTTCTCCCTCGATTCGGGTCTGCGGCGGATATTCGACGAAGATGACCGAACGCAGCAGAATATCCCTGTGCAGTTCGGTCTTGCCGGGGCAATCGCCGCCGATGGCGTTCAGATGAATGCCCGCACCGACCATGTTGTCGGTCAGGATCGTCGCATACTGCTTGTCGGCCGTGCAGGTGGTGACGACCTGCGAGCCTTCGACCGCCTGTTCGGCGCTCGCGCATGGAACAACGGTCAGGCCGCTTCCGCGCAGGTTCTGCAGCGCCTTCGCGGTTGCCGTCGGGTCGATGTCGTAGAGCCGCACTGTATCGATCCCGCAGATCGCCTTGAAGGCGAGCGCCTGAAACTCGCACTGCGCACCGTTGCCGATGATCGCCATGACGCGGCTGCCGGCCGGCGCGAGATATTTCGCGGCCACCGCCGAGGTTGCCGCCGTGCGCAGCGCGGTCAGCAGCGTCATCTCCGTCAGCAGCAGCGGATATCCCGTCGCGACATCCGACAGAACGCCGAAAGCGGTGACGGTCTGGCGGCCGGCGCGCGTGTTCTTCGGATGGCCGTTGACATATTTGAAGGCGTAGATGTCGCCGTCGCTGGTCGGCATCAGCTCAATCACGCCGTCGGACGAATGCGACGCGACGCGCGGCGTCTTGTCGAACCGATCCCAGCGGCGGAAATCCTCCTCGATATAGGCCGCAAGATCTGCCAGCATGCGCTCCACGCCGGTGGCGTTGACCAGTTGCATCATGTGCTGGACGCTCACGAAGGGAACGAGGCTGAGCGGCCCCGGTGGTATCAACGGCATGACGATCCTCTTCCTTCAACTGTGCGGTCGCGGGGATAGCGGCTCCGCGTAGATTTCCGGTTTCCGGCCACGGCTAGCCGGGCGCTCCGGCCACACCGCTTTCCAGCAAGGTGGCGATGCGCTCTTCCGGTATGCCGAGCTCCCGCAGGATCTCGACGGTGTGTTCTCCCAGCGCCGGCGGATGCCGGGATATCTCCGCCGACGTTTGCGACATCTGCACGGGGTTCGACATGGCAAGCACCCTGCCCTCGCTGGGATGTTCCATAGCGCGGAAGAACCCCACATCGGCGAGGTGCGGATCGTTGAGCACGCTCTCCAGCGTGTGCATCGCCATGACCGGCACATCGGCCGCATCGAGAAGGTCGATCCATTCGGCACTGCTGCGGGTCCGGAACACCTCGGCCAGCCAGCCATAGACGAAGGCGATATTCTCGTTCCGCCCCGTGAAGGTGGCAAAACGCGGGTCGGTGTCCATCAGGTCCGCCTGTCCTATGGCGGCGAGAAAGCGGCGCCAGTGATCGTCGGTATAGACCAGCACGCAGACATGGCCGTCCGACGTCGGCAACGGGCGGCGGTCGCGCGCGAGTTGGCGGCCATAACCGCCCCCGTCGAGCGGCGGATCGAAGGTCAGGCCGCCGAGATGGTCGGCAAGGACGAACGACACCATGGTCTCGAACATCGGTACATCGACCCGCTGGCCGACGCCGGTGCGGCTGCGTCCGATGATTGCCGCAAGAATGCCGCTCAGCGCCGTCAACCCCACGACACGATCCGCCATCGCCGTGGGCACGTAGCGCGGCTCGTCAGAGCCCGAGACCATGAACAGATATGGCAGCGTCGCGGCTCCCTGGATGAGGTCGTCATAGGCTGGGCGCAACGCATACCGGCCCTTTTGTCCGTAGCCGTAGAGGCCGGCATAGATGAGACGCGGATTGACCGCCCGCACCTCGTCCCACGACAGGCCGAGCCGTTTCATCGCCGCCGGCCGCACGTTGTAGACCAGCACGTCTGCGTCCCGGCACAGGTCGAGCAGTAAATCGCGACCTTGGGGGGTTTTCAGATTAAGCACCACCGACCGCTTCGACCGGTTCGTGTTGAGAAACAGCGGTCCCATGGTCGGCGAACGGGATGGGCCCGCGCGACGGATCACGTCGCCCGAAGGTGGCTCCACCTTGATGACATCCGCGCCGTAGTCACCCAGATACTGGGTCGCATACGGGCCCATCAGGACCGAGGTGAGGTCGATGACTTTTATCCCCGAAAGCGGGCCCATGACTTCCTACCCCTGCAATTCGTCAGCATTTGAGCACCAGATCGCTGCGCGGCACCGCCTGGCAAAGCAGCACCTGATCCTCCGCCAGCACCGGCACCTCCCCGGATGGATAATCGACCATTCCCTTCATCACCACCGCCACGCAGGACTGGCAGTCGCCAAGGCGGCAGGAGTAGGAGACATCGATATCCTGTCGAAGCGCGAGATCGAGCAACGATCCTTTGCTCGGCGTCCAGATCGCCGTCTTCCCGGATTTCGCGAACGTGATCTGGCGATCGCTCAGGAAGTCCTTGCCTGCGAGATCGAGCGACCGTCCGTCGCCAGACGAGAACTCCTCGAAGTGGATACTTTCGGCGGACGCGCCTAGAGCCGTCAGGCCGTCGCGCAGCGACGACATGAACGTGTCCGGTCCGCAGATGTAGAAATCGGCCTTCTCCACGGGCAGCAAACCGGCGATCGTCCCGGCGTCGATCCTGCCGCGAATATCGCACACATCCGTCTCGCGGGGCCGGGAATAGCAGGAGAGGAGCCTGATCCTGCCGCCTTTCGCCCGTCCAGCGATCTCGCGCGCTTCGTCGTCGAAGAGATGATGAATGCCGTCGCGCGCGGCGTGGATGAACCAGACGTCGCGCTCCGACTCCTCCCCAGCCAGCTGGTCGAGCATCGGAAGCAGCGGCGTGATCCCCACGCCGGCGCTGATCAGGACGATTGGGCGACCCGGCGCGCTCGACAGCACGAAACGGCCGGCCGGTATGCCGAGCAGCAGATCCGAGCCCGGCACGATCTCGTCGTGCAAGACGTCGGACATACCGCCGCGCCCGGTGCGACGCACCGAGATGCGCAGGCCGTGGCCGTCGGGGCGGCGCGACACCGAATAGCATCGCTGCAGCGATCCCGGCGCGGCGCCCGGAAGGGAAACATTGACATACTGGCCGGGTATGACGGGACCGATCGGCGCATTGTCCTTCGGCGCCAGCAGGAAAGAGGTTACGTCGGGGTTCTCGCGACGCCTCTCCACGCAAACGAACCGCCGCCTTCCCGTCCACGGGATGCGGCGGTCGTCCTGCCAGACGCGCGCCCGCGTGAATGCTGCCGAACAGTGGAAGAATATCTCCTGCGGCACGATCCGCATCGCGCGGGGTTTCGCTTCGAACTGCCCGTTGATACGCAGCAATTCATTACGTCCTGGCGCAACCGTGAGCAGCGCGCACTCGCCTTCGTCCCGCGTAACCACCTGCGGCGGCAGGTGCAAATCGACGGCCTGGCGGTTGTCGAACAGAATGACCGACAGCGGAGCTTCGGCCGTCAGATCCATCACGATGCCGCCGTCTGGGTTCTCGTGCGCGATGACGATGAAGGTCGCCTCTTCCATGAATTCCAGCCCGCCAGGGCCGGCAATATCGCAGACCTTCTTCTGCACACCTTCGCTCGGCGAGCCGTAGACGTCGCGGACGCCGGCCTCCTTCAGCAGGTTCTCCTCTTGCGCATCCTTCGGCACCGGCGCGAAACCGGCGCTGGCTTGAGCCGTCTTGTCTCCGCCAACGACCGCGCTCAGGTCCAGCGGTGGCTTTCGCAGTGCCGCGCCCAGCCAGAGGCCTGCCTGATCGAATGCCTGGCTTTCGACGAACTTCATCGTCTTCGGTTGAATACGCATCACGCTGATTGGCGGGTTGTCGTCGGCCGGAAATGCGGCGATGTCTTCGGACTGGAAAGAGAGTTCTGCCGTGGCGGAAATGCTCAGATAGCGGTCGCTGTCACGGTTGAGCACGACGACACCGATATTCGGATCAATCAGGAGGTTGCCGATCGTGTCCAGCCGACGGTTGCCCGGATAATCGGGCAGCAGGAGCACGCCGTCTTCCGTCACGCGCACGACGGAAGGCTGGCCGCCGCGCGGAGACACGTCCATCGCTCCCTTCGCATTGCGCGAGGCGATAAACAGAAGCGTGGCGTTCTCGATAAACCGTCTGGTTTCCGTGTCCATGAACATTCTTGCCAACTAGCCCCAGCCTAGGCAATCTCCTCCATCGCGAGAGCGTTCCATCCCTGCAATTCACGCCAATCCGGCTCGAGCTTGTCGAAACGGCCGAGCCTGAACGATGAAATATCCGCGAAGCCGCACGCGCCGTCGACTATGAGATCGCGGATGGCATGGCCGCTTGCGGGCGAGAGGCCGAAACCGACGCTGGACATGGTGGCCACTACGACATTGGGAAATGTCGACAGCCTGTCGATCACGGGACGTCCGTCTGGGGTGTTCTCTATAATGCCGGCCCATGACCGAATGATGCGCACCTGCGCCGCCCTGGGCATCATTTCGAGCAGGCGGCGACCGATGTGGTTCATCAGCGGGGTCGAAGGCTTGGCGGGAGCGTCCGCATCGGGCAGTTCGAGCCATTCATGCGGCCCCCCGCCATAGGCGAGATTGCCGCGGAGCGTCTGCCTGCCGTAAAGGCCGTTGCCGTCGACGCCGGTGTGGGCCATCAACGGCAGCGGCTCGGTGACGATCATCTCGGCGCGCGCGATCGCCACCGGCACCTCCTGCCCCAGCATTGCGGAGAAGCGGCCGGTATGCGGACCCGCCGCGATCAGTAGCTGGTCGCACCCGAAGACCCCGCGTTCGGTTTTCACACCGGTTACGCGCCCTCCCTCGGTGCGGAAGCCGGTTACAGCGCAATTCTGGAACAGACGGCCGCCATGGTCCTGCATCGCCCATGCATAGGCCTGCACCGTGCGGTGCGGATTGGCATGTCCGCCGAAATGGTAATAGTAGGCGCCCGCTATGTCTTCTCCAGCCAACGGCACGAGTTCGCGAAGCTGCTTTCCGTCAAGAAGCTCGTAGCGATAACCGTGCTGCCGCGACGTGGCGATGCCCCGGCTGTAGAGGACCAGTTGTTCCTCGGTTGCGGCAATGCGAATGCGGTGCGGCATGAATTCGGTGGGATAGCCGAGAAGCTCGTCCATCATCGGCCACAGCCGCTGCTCCTCGAGGAACAGCGGCGACTGCATGTGCGTGCATCCGCCGCCATTGCGCCCCGATGCCTCCCAGCCGACGATGCCCTTTTCGATGACGAGAACGTCCACGCCGCTCTGCGCCAACCACCAGCCCGCGCTCAACCCGGTTACGCCGCCACCGACGATGACGACCGATGCTCCGCTGATCTCGCTCATTGTCACCCCGCTCATTCGCTTGCTGCCGGAGCCGCCGCGTCGTTCGTCGCGACTGTGTAGAATTCCGGCACCTCCCAATAGGGGCGCCACTGTGGGTGAATGCCGAACCAGACATCCCAGTGAAGCGCCTGTTCCGGCGCCTCGGGCAACTGGCTGGAAATCGCCAGCGTCAGCGGGCGCACCGGCGCGCGGTATCCGGCAAGCGGAATCGACGCCAGCGGCGTGGCCACCTGCAATGCGAGCAGGGCTGCGACCTGTTCGCGGCAACGCCGTCCCTGGCACGGCCCCATCCCGGCGCGTGTCAGCCGCTTCACCTGATCCGGATTGGGCGGGCCTTCGCCCAGCAGCGAAGAAAGCGACCGGTCATTGCGCCGCTCGGCCTGCCAGTCGAGATAGCGTGGCGGCCGAACTTCGAGAATCTCCCGCGCGGTGACCTCCTCGCACTGGCAGACATGGAACGCCGCCCGCGCTTCCACTACACTCGCTCGCACCCAGCCGATACGATAGGCGGAAAGGTCGTAGGTCGGGCTGTCGGGCCCGACTGCGTCGATGGACATGTCATCGCTGGCAACGCCCCGATCCGAAAGGATGGCCGCGACCGCGCGCCGACCCTCACGTTCGGAAACGAGCCGGTCGCGCGTCTTCGCCGGCCAGATGCCGGCGCTGTCTCCGACCGCAAAGACGTCTCGCACGCTGGTTCGCTGATCAGCGTCGACGACGGGCGCATAGCCGCCTCGAGCCTGCTGAAACGCCACGTCGGCCCCCAGCGCCGCAACCAGATCGATGACCGGCGTGACGCCGACCGCCAGCACGACGCCGTCGCATGCTATGTGGCGCTCTTCCGCGGTGGGCTGCCCGATTTCGCCCACGGCACAGACCGCGACGCCCTCCACCGTTTCCCGCCCCAATGCCTCACGCACGACATGGCCGGTCAGGATTTCGCAACCGGCGACGCGCAGCGATGCAACCATCTCGGTGGGGCCAACCGGAGCGGCTGCCTGTTCCACGATCGCGGCGATCTCCACGCCAGCCTTCATCAGCGCTCCGGCCGCGTCCAGCGCTTCGGCCGATGTGCCGAGCAGGACCACGCGGCGCGGCGCGAGAGCGCCGAAGCGCGCGAGCGACATCGCTGCGGTCGCGCCCATCACGCCCGGCTTGTCCCAGCCGGGAAAACCTAACCCCATGTCGCGGCGGCCCGCAGCGACGATCACATGCTCGGCCCCGATCAGCCAGCCGCGCTCCTCATCGGCAAGCCCCGCAACCATGCCGGGTAGCCACCTTGTGCTCTCGCTCCTGCCGTATAGCCCCCAGCAGGCCGTTCCCAGCCGCACGTCCACGCCCGCCTCGAACGCCGCTTCGATCAGCGGCTCGGAGGCTATCAACGCCTCCATCATCGCGTTTCGGTTGCGCGCCACGCCGGACATACCCTGCCCATAGTGCAGCGGCACCTCGTTTCCCATGGTCGTGAACGGCACCGGGTTTTCGTCCACCAGCACGACCGACAGCCCCCGGCCGGCGGCGTCGATCGCGGCGGACAAACCGGCCGGGCCCGCGCCGATCACCAGAAGTTCCGTATGTTCCTCGACGCTCAGTTCCTTGCCGGCGATGGATTTCTCGTCGAATTTCGTCGGTCGGGACATTCCCTGCCTCATGATCATTCGTGTGAAACGCCGAGATACTCGGCAGCCATTATTTTCAGATCGTCCCAGACGTTTTCCGCGAAGCTGCGGGTCACCAACAACTCGAAACGATCATCGGAAATGCGGGCCAGATGCGTCGCGACATGGCCTATAAGAGTGGTCGCGGCCCGTCCGGTTTCGAACAGCGCGAGATCGACGCCCGTCCCCTTGGCAAGCACTTCCCCGACGGATTCCCCCTCGATTGCGATGCGGACCCGGCCATGGCTCTGGTCGATGGCCGTGAAGCCGTCCGGCAATGTCGCCGCCAGTTCGGCGAACTTGTCCGGTTCGTCGCCGACGGCAAACCACTGGCCCGGCCCGTTGCCGCGCAGCGAAAAACCTGTCGCGTCGGTAATCGCACACACGTCTTCCACACGGGCCGCGGGCCCGAGGATCTGGATGACGGTTCCTTCCGGCAAGGGAAGCAGTGCGATACATGGCGAGGTCAACGCGACAGGAACCAGAACCGGTCGATGAGTGAGTTCGAAGGCTGCGGCCGTCGGATCAGGCACCTTGTCCTCCCTTCGCAGCAGACAGGAATACAGGGTCGCAGATGCGCCCCGGCGTATATTGCTGTCGCAGGTTGTTCCAGATCATCACCTGTTCGCCGTGCCGTTCGGCGCCACCAACGACCAGCGCCAGCCCGATCGTGGACTTCAGATGCGGTGAGTAGCCGGCAGAGGTAGCGTATCCCTGGTCGTTTTCCAGAGTAGCCTCCTCACCCTCGCGCAGAATATGCGAGCCGGGCTGAAACGACGCGGCAGGATCGAGCGGCATCACACCCACCAGCTTCAGCCGTACGGGATCGGAAAGCCCCTCGCGCGCCAGCATCGCCTTGCCGATGAAGTCGGTCTTGGTGCGCGAGACCATCCTTCCGAGGCCGATGTCGGCGGGCGTCACGGTGCCGTTGATCTCGCTATGCGTCACGAAGCCCTTCTCGATGCGCAGCACGTTCAGCGCCTCCACGCCATAGGCACAGATGCCGTGTGCCTCGCCGACCGCCATCAACGCGTCGGCGACGCTTTCGCCATAGCCCGCAGGCACGGCGAGTTCGTAGGCGAGCTCGCCGGAGAAAGAGATGCGGAACAGGAGACCGTTCAGCCGACCTCCGAAAAGCGAGACCTCGCGCGCGGCGAGGAAGCCGAACGCCTCCTCGGAAAGCTCCTCATCGACGATCTTCTGAAGGATCGCCCGCGATTGCGGACCGGCAATCGCCAACTGCGCCCACTGGTCGGTGACGGAGGCCATCTGCACGTCGAGATCCGGCCACAGGACCTGCGCGCAGAACTCCAGATGGCTCATGACGCCGGCCGCATAGGCGGTCGTCGTCGTCATGAAATAGCGGTTCTCCGACAGGCGGCTGGTGGTGCCGTCGTCGTAGATCATCCCGTCCTCGCGCAGCATCAGCCCATACCGCGCCTTGCCTACCGGCAATTTGGCGAAGCCGTTGCAATAGACACGATCGAGAAAGGTCGCCGCATCCCTGCCGCTGATCTCGATCTTGCCGAGCGTGGAGACATCGCAAAGGCCGGCTGCGGCGCGCACGGTCAGCACCTCGCGGTCCACGCTCTCGCGCCAGCCTGTCTCGCCTGTACGCGGAAACCAAGACGAGCGATACCACAGACCCGCTTCCACGAAGACCGCACCGTTCTTCGCCGCCCATTCGTGCAGCGGCGACTTGCGCACGGGCTGGAAATGCTTGCCCCGCGCCGCGCCGGTCAGCGCGCCGAACGAGACCGGCGTATAGAACGGGCGGAACGTCGTCGTACCGACTTCGGCGGGCGACACGCCGTGCGCCTGTGCCAGCAGGCTGATCGCGTTGGCGTTGGAAAGCTTGCCCTGATCCGTCGCCATGCCGGTCGTCGTGTAGCGCTTGGCAAGCTCGACATGGCCGAACCCCTCCCGCACGGCAAGACCGAGATCGGCCACATGGACGTCGTTCTGGAAATCGACGAAAGCCTTGCCTTTCACACCGGACAGCGAAAACAAGGGCGGCTGCGGCGCGGCGACGACATCGTCTTCGACATCGGCACGGATGTGGGCTGCCTTCTTGCCCAGCGCCGCGGCGACGGTCCGCGCCTGCGCCGCACCGTCCGCCAGACATGCGGCGATGCCTGCCGCTCCCGTTACCGATCCGGCAAGGGTCACACCGTCGAGATCCTGCGGCGCGAGGAAGGCATGCTTTTCTTCCGCCCAGACCGGCTTGCCGCCGCGATGGCAGGCGAGATGGATGATCGGCGAAAACCCGCCGGCCATCGCCAGCGCATCCACCGCCAGCGTCTCGCTGCGACCGCCGACCGCGACGGTGAGGCCGGACAGCGACTTGCCGCCGCGCGCATCGGTGACGCGCGCACCGCTCATCACCCGCGCGCGGCCGTGATATGAGATCGTCGGCTGCGTCCGGCTGTCGATGATCGCCACCAGATCGACGCCCGCCCGTTCGAGATCGCGCGCCAGCGCATATCCGCTGTCGTTGGTCGTCGCGATTGCGACGCGCCGGCCGGGCGCGACGCCGTAGCGGTTGAGATAGCTGCGCATCGCACCGGCAAGCATCACACCGGGAATGTCGTTGCCCCCGAACAGCAGTGGTCGCTCCTCGGCCCCCGTCGCGAGCAACGCATGCTTCGCCGCAATGCGCCAGAAGCGCTCCAAGGGCCGATGTCCCTTCGGCATGGCGACGTGCTTCTGCGCACGCTCCACCGCGCCGAAAACGTTGCTGTCGTACCAGCCAATCACGGTGGTGCGGGAAAGCAGTCTGACACTCGGCAGGCTGCGCAGTTCCTCGACGCATCGCGCCGCGTAGTCGGGCGCAGCCATGCCATCGATTCTCGCGCTCTCCGAAAGCAAGGAGCCGCCGAATGCGAACTGCTCGTCGGCAAGGATCACGCGCAATCCCGCACGGCCGGCGGTCAAAGCGGCCGTCAGACCTGCGGGACCGGAGCCCACGACCAGCAGGTCGCAATGCGCCCACGTCTTCTCATAGCGGTCCGGGTCGGCCTCGCGCGTCGCCTGCCCAAGCCCGGCCGCCCTACGGATCAGCGGCTCGTAGAGCTTCTCCCACAGCGCGCCCGGCCACATGAAGGTCTTGTAGTAGAAACCCGCGCCGAGGAACGGAGAAAACAGACCATTCAGCGAACCGAGGTCGAAATCGAGCGATGGCCAGCGGTTCTGGCTGCGTGCTTCGAGCCCGGCGTAAAGTTCCTGCATCGTGGCGCGGGTGTTGGGTTCGGTTCGCCCTCCCCTTCCGATCGTCACCAGCGCGTTCGGCTCCGCCGATCCAGCCGCCACGATACCGCGCGGCCGGTGATACTTGAAGCTGCGCCCGACGAGCCTGCGCCCGTTGGCCAGCAGCGCCGAGGCGAGCGTGTCGCCGTCATGGCCGGCATAATCGCGCCCGTCGAAGGTGAAGGACAAGGATGTGGCGCGGTCGATCAGGCCGCCGGCCGAAAGGCGGTAGGAGCTCATGCTGTCACCGCCGGTTCCGCGCCCGCGTCGCGGCACGCCAGAACCTCGTGGGTCGCGGTATCGCGCGTCACGATCAGCCAGCGGCGGCAACCGCCGGCGTGATGCCAGTATTCCTCATACGGGCCGCGCGGATTGTCGCGCAGGAATACGTGATCGAACCAGACGGACCGCGGCGCGTCGGGTGCTGGACGCGGCAGCGCGGCCCCCTTGATCGCGTATTCTTCCTTGGGCCGGATGCCGCAATGCGGACAGGAAATGAGACTTGCCATGATGTGCTCTAGTGAAGGTTGGGCTGGGCGCCGAGCCCGCGTTCGTCGATCGCGTAGCCGCGCTCGAAGCGGTCGAGACGCATTTCTCTGGTCGTCGGATGCGGCTCACCCCGTGCGATGAGATGGGCGAAACAGTAGCCGGAGGCCGGCGTGGCCTTGAAGCCGCCATAGCACCAACCGGCATTCAGATAGAGGTTGTCGATCGGAGTCCGGTCGATGATCGGCGAGCCGTCCATCGTCATGTCCATGATCCCACCCCAGCTCCGCAGAACGCGAACGCGCGACAGCGCCGGGATCAGGGCAACCCCGGCCTCCGCCACATGCTCCACGGTCGCGAGATTGCCGCGCTGGGCGTAGGAATTGTAGCCGTCGATATCGCCTCCGAAGACGAGCCCACCCTTGTCCGACTGCGAGACATAAAAGTGCCCGGCGCCGAAGATCACGACGCAGTCGATGAAGGGCTTGAGCCCTTCGCTGACGAACGCCTGCAGAACATGACTCTCGATGGGAAGCTTCAAGTCCGCCATTGCCGCGACGCGGG
Organism: Aquamicrobium sp. LC103; assembly: GCF_001014615.2. Taxonomy (GTDB): domain Bacteria; phylum Pseudomonadota; class Alphaproteobacteria; order Rhizobiales; family Rhizobiaceae; genus LBCQ02. The sequence goes on along the minus strand of NZ_LBCQ02000005.1, from coordinate 162,037 downwards.
AGGAATTTCCCGCCGCCGCCAGCGCCAGCTTGCCGCAACCGATGAAGCCCCTCGTCGTCTCCACCCCGACCACCCGGCCGTTCTCGCGGCGGATGCCGGTGACCTCGCAATTCTGGACGACGTCCACCCCGCGCTGGTCGGCCGCCCGCGCATAGCCCCACGCCACCGCGTCGTGGCGCACGGTTCCGCCCCGGCGCTGCAGAAGCCCGCCCAGGACCGGAAAGCGCGCATTGTCGAAGTCGAGATAAGGCAGCATCGAGCGGACCTGCTCGCGGTCGAGCAGTTCGGCATCGACACCATGCAATCGCATCGCGTTGCCTCTGCGCATCTGCGCGGCATACTGGCTGTCGTTGTGCGAGAGGTTGATGACCCCGCGCTGCGACACCATCGCGTTGTAGTTCAGGTCTTTCTCCAGCCCTTCCCACAGCTTGAGCGATAGTTCGTAGAACGGATTGTTGCCAGGCAGCAGGTAGTTGGAGCGGATGATCGTCGTGTTGCGTCCGACATTGCCGGAGCCGACATAGCCTTTCTCAAGCACCGCGACATTGGTGATGCCGTGCTCCCTGGCGAGGTAATACGCGGTCGCCAGTCCGTGACCGCCACCGCCGACGATGATCACGTCGTAATGCGGGCGCGGTTCCGGAAAGTGCCAGGCCGAGGTCCAGCCGGTATTGCCGCGCAGGCCGTTCAGGAAAATGGATAGTGCGGAATAGCGCATCACGCCCGCCTCTGACGCGTTTGAAACTGCGAAGCGTTCATGCATGCCTCGGATCGTACAAGCACCAGACGGCGAGCAGCGGCGCATCCGCCGGCGCTTCCATCGAGTGCTGGATATTGGGTTCGTTGTAGAGCGAGCCGCCCACGCCGGGTTCGAACCAGCCGCTTTCGCCGTGCCGGAACCGGCCGCCGGTCAGGAACAGATAGATTTCTTCCGGCGAATGCCTGTGATCGGGATAGCGCACGCCCGGAGGAACCAGCGAGACCCCCACCCACACGTCGCGCCGCTCCTCAAGCCCACCGGGACCGACGATCATCGCATTGGCGATGGTGGTGGGGCCGGTCTCGCCCGGCTGCACATCCTTTCCGCCGCGCATCCGCCAAGGCAGGTCAGGGTCGAGCTTGCGCAGGCACCCGGCCAAGGCAGCCATAGTCTCGTCCGCTTGCAGCGCCGGTTGCAGCGCCTGGTCGATCAGGTCGCTGGTCGGCACCCGCGCCGCCGGCACGTTATCCGCGACGACGGGATCGCTCAGTCGGTCGAATACGCGTGCGAGGCACGCTCTCGTCTGCGCCTGGGGAGAAGACCCTTCGAATCCGAGCCTCACCGCACCGAGAAACGCCTTCACCGCTTCCGTACGTCCTGTCTCAGTCATGCCCGAAACACCTTTCCAAGACCAATCGCGCGGTACATTCGACTTCGCCTATGCCTCGATCATCACCGAATGACCGGGAGACACTTCCCTGTAGCTGCGCACGGGAGGCACGTAGTCCACCGCACGGATCGGGCTGAGTATCTCGTCGTTGCTCACGCCCCTCTTGCGCTGACGACGCTCCGGATCCGGCACCGGCACGGCTTCCAGAAGTTTCTTCGTATAGGGATGCTGCGGATTACCGAATATCGCCGCGCGCGGTCCGATCTCGACGATCTCGCCCAGATACATCACCGCGACACGATGGCTGACGCGCTCCACCACGGCCATGTCATGCGACACGAACAGGTAGGCCAGCCCCATCTGGGCTTGCAGATCGAGCATCAGATTGACGACCTGCGCCTTGACAGACACGTCGAGCGCCGAAACGGCCTCGTCCGCCACGATCAGCTTCGGCTCCAGCGCCAGAGCGCGGGCGATGCAGACGCGCTGACGCTGTCCGCCCGAGAATTCGTGCGGAAAGCGGCTCGCCATCTCGGGCTCGAGGCCGACCTTATTCAGCAGTTCGACGACGCGGTCACCCGCCTCGCGACCCCGGCCCAGACCGTTGACCACAAGCGGCTGCGCGATCGACGCGCCGACGGTCATGCGCGGGTTCAGGCTGGCGAACGGGTCCTGAAACACCATCTGCATATGCCGGCGTTGCCCGCGCATCTCATCGGGCGACAGCGTCAGGATCTCCTTGCCGTCCAGCTTCACCGAGCCGGATTCAGGCTCCATCAGGCGAAGGATGGAACGGCCGGTGGTCGACTTGCCGCAGCCGGATTCGCCCACCAGCGCCAGCGTCTCTCCGGCATGCACGCGAAAGGAGACGTTCTCGACCGCATGCACCCGACCACAGACCTTGCCCAGCAGACCGGAACGGATGACGAAGCGCGTCGTGAGGTTGGAGACGTCCAACACGGGTTGCGCCGCATAGTCGACCGTGTCGGCCGTTTCCGCCGGTTGATCCGACAGCCCCGTTTCCCGATCCACCACGGGAAACCGCAGCGGACGTTCATAGCCGACCATGGAGCCCAGTCGTGGCACGGCGGAAAGCAATGAGCGGGTATAAGGGTGCTCAGCCTGTCTGAATATCTTCGTCGTGTCGCCCGTCTCCACGATCTGGCCGTCATACATGACGACGGTGCGGTCGGCGATCTCGGCCACCACGCCCATGTCGTGCGTGATGAACAGCACAGACATGCCTTCCTCATCCTGAAGCTCCTTGATCAATCCCAGGATCTGCGCCTGGATCGTCACGTCGAGGGCCGTCGTCGGCTCGTCGGCAATCAGCAGCTTCGGACGACAGGCGAGCGCCATTGCGATCATCACGCGCTGGCGCATGCCGCCGGAAAACTGATGCGGATATTCATCGAAACGCGACCGGGCCGCGGGAATCCTCACCCGCTCCAGAAGCCGCAAGGCTTCGGCCTGCGCTTCGCCGCGCGAGAGATTGCGATGGGAGACGAGCGCTTCCGTCACCTGCGAGCCGATGGTGTGGACCGGATTGAGGCTCGTCATGGGCTCCTGGAAGATCATCGCGGCATCGTTGCCACGCACGTCCCGCATGGCTCGTTCCGACAGCGACAGCAGGTTCTTTCCATTGAGCGATATGCGTCCAGTAACGCGGCTGGTTCCAGCGGGATTCAGCCCCATGACCGCGAGCGCCGTCACGCTCTTTCCCGACCCGGATTCGCCGACCAGAGCGACCGTCTGCCTGCTCGCGACATCGAAGGAGATGTCGCGCACGACGGTCCGCCACCCCGTATCGCTTAGAAACGAGATCGAAAGATCGGCGATGGAAAGGATGTTCCCTTCCGGCTGCCCATCTCCCGTCGCTTTTCCGAGCGCCGCGGAATCGGGAATCAACGCGCTTCCAGCATGCATCGACAGGTACCTTCATGAACTCCGGAAAAGCGATGGCCGACGACGGGCCATCGCGTCTGCTGCTTCAGTTCACGGGCCTCATGCCCATGACCATTCGTGCACGTTCCAGGCCGCGTCGGTGACGTACTGGTTGGGTTTGATGCCCTGCAGCGCACTCACCGTCATGTTACCCTGAACCACGCCGAACTGCGGCGCGAACGGCACTTCCTCGAGCAGGATATCCTGTACCTTGGCGTAGGTTTGCTTCCGCTCCTCGACGTTCTCCTGCGTAGCGCCGAGATCGAGAAGCCGATCGACCTCCGGGTTCTTGTAGAGCGTGTAGTTCGCGCCGTTGCCGATCGCATTGGAATGGCAGCGCGCGGAATAGTCTGGGTCCATGCCGACCGGCGGTTCCCACGCGACGAGCAGCGTGTCGAACTGCGACTTGGTCGTGTAGTCGCCCCACACGACCGAGCCGGGCATGTTGCGGATTTCCATGTCGACGCCGATATCCTTCCAGTTCTGCTGGAAGAGCTGCTGGCTCGCCTGGCGCGAGGGGACCCCGGCCGTCGTGGACATCGTGAACTTCATCTTCACACCGTCCTTCTCGCGGATGCCGTCGGCGCCCCGTCTCCAGCCGGCCTCGTCGAGCATTTTCTCGGCGAGCTGCGGATTTGCGGTCTCCTCCTTGAGCGCGCCGTTATACGCCCAGTGCGAGGGATGCAGATAAGACAGCGTACGCGGCGTGCTGCCGAAGTTGATGTCCTGGATCGACTTTTCCATCTCGCACGCGATGTAGAGCGCCTTGCGCACCTTGGGGTCGGTGAACTGCGGCTTTTCGGTGTTGAAGTAGATGAACTGGACATATGGCTGCGGGTTCAGCTGGAACGTGCGGCCCGGCAGCCCCCTTGCTTCTTCCCAGCGGTCATACGGAATGCCGACCAGACCGAAATAATCGATCTCGCCGGTCCTCATCTGACCATAGGCGACCAGCTGGTCCGGCACGAACTTGTGAATGAACTGCTTTATCTTCGGCGCGCCGCGATGATAGTTCGGATTCGCCTCGTAGATCATATGGCTGCCTGCGGTGCGTGACTGCAGGATGTAGGCACCCGTGCCGATCGGCTGCGCATTGAAACCGGACGTGTTGATGTCGCTCTCGCCCGACAGCAGATGATGCGGCACGATGTGCATGCTCTGCCATGCCCAGTAGAACGGCACATAGGCACGCTTCAGCGTGATCTCGACCGTGTGGTCGTCGACGATCTTTATCCCGTCGATCAGGTCGAAGCCGCTGCGCGATCGCGCGGCGACGCTCGGGTTGACGATGGTCTGGTAGGTGAACTCGACGTCCTTGGCCGTGAAGGGCTGCCCGTCGCTCCACGTCACCCCGGGCTTCAGGTTGACCCGCCAGGTTCGACCATCCTCGGAGATGTCGCCGTTCTCGCGGGTCGGGATCCGCGCGGCGAGGTTCGGAATGAAATCGCCCTTCTCGTCCACGTCCCATAGTGCATCGAACACGAGCGCTTCGGGAATGGTGTCGGTTCCCCCGTTTGCATAAAGCAGCGGGTTGAATTGGACGGGTTCCTGCGTCGTGGCGAAGATCACCCGATCGGGATTGGACTGCGCAATCGCTGGCCGGTACAGGCCGGTCGCCGGCAGGAGAAAACCGGTTGCTGCCGCGCCCTTGAGGAGAGATCTGCGGGTAAGTGCAAGCTTTGTCGACATGTTGTTCACCCTCTTTTTTTTATGTTTGACGCATTCCCGGACGTCAGGCGTCCATCTTCAGCCGGGCATCGAAGGCATCGCGCAGTCCATCGCCGAGGAAGTTGAATCCCATGACTGACAGCGTGATCAACAGGCCAGGCAGAATTGCGAGATACGGCGCTGTGTCGAAGTAGCCCTGGGCGTTGGTCAGCATGTTGCCCCAGCTGGCCATCGGCGGCTGGACGCCGTAGCCGAGGAAGCTGATATAGGATTCCATCAGCACCGCCGTTGCCACCTTGAGCGTTGCCGCCACCAGCACCGGCGCCACGATGTTCGGCAGCAGTTCGACGAGCATGATCCGCCAGTTCGTCGCGCCGAAGCCGCGCGCCGCCTGGACGAAATCCGAGCTCTTGATGGTGGAGACCTGCGCGCGGACGATACGTGAGACCTCCATCCAGGACGTCAGGCCGATGATCAGCGAGATCGACAGGATGGTCGGCGGCACGAAAGCCGCGATCACCAGCAACAGGAAGACCTGCGGGAAGCACAAAAGCGTGTCGACCAGCCGCATCAGCAGGTTGTCCACGACACCGCCGTAGTAGCCGGCGGCGAGGCCGACCAGCGTGCCCGTCACCATGGTCGTCAGCATCGCCACGATGCCGACGATCAACGATACTTGCCCGCCATAAAGAAGCCGGCTCAGCGTATCGCGGCCGAGATCGTCTGTGCCCAGCGGATATTCCCACGAGGCAAAAGGCGGCAGGAAGCGCAGCGACGTATCGATCCGCAGCGGATCGTGCGGTGCGATGAACTGCGCGAACAGGGCCGAAAAGCACAACACGAAGACCACGATCGCACCGACAACGGCCATGCGGTGGCTCAGGAACCGTCGCAGGATCATCGCGCCGTAGGAGCGGCTGGCCGTGCGAGGGGAAATGGCGAGATCGCTCATATCGTCTCTCTCCTCAGCCGAGCTTCACGCGGGGATCGATCAGCGCGATGGCGATGTCGGCCAGAAGATTGCCGACGATGACGATCAGCGCGGTGAACATCACCATGCCCATCAGGATCGAATGGTCCTTCATGCTCAACGCATCGACGAAGAGCCGGCCCATTCCCGGCCACGCGAAGATCGTTTCCGCCACGAGCGCACCGGAAAACAATGTCGGCAACTGGATGCCGAGTAGGGCGACCAGCGGGATCACCGCATTGGGAAAGGCGTGGCGGTAGAGCACGCGCCGCGAGCTCAGCCCCTTGGCCTTCGCGGTGCGAATGTAATCCTGCTGGATGACCTCCAGGAAGCTCGAGCGCGCATAGCGGCTCCAGGTCGCCACCAGCACGAGCGTGAGCACCATCTGCGGCAGTACGAGATGACGCAGAAGGTCGAGCACGTTGCCTTCCTCGCCGAATGAATACATGCCGCCGGAAGGCAGCCAGCGCAGTTCGATGGCGAAGATGTAGATCGCCATCAGTCCGAACCAGAATGTCGGGAACGACAGTGCGAGCATCGCACCGGTCGTGGCGAGATAGTCGAAGAGGGAGTAGCGCCGCACCGCACCGAGAATGCCGAGCAGGGTGCCGATGACCATGGCGAGCGCCAGCGACGTCCCCATCAACAGCACGGTGGCAGGTACGCGCTCGAGGATCACCTCGAGAACCGGGCGTCCGCCGAAGAGCGTATAGCCCCACGAACCTGTCAGCATCGAACCGACCCAGCCGAGATACTGGACGTGGATCGGCTGATCGAGCCCGAGCGCCACGCGCAGACGCTCGATGTCTGCGGCGGTGATCGTCGGATTGAGCGTGTAGACCGAAAGAGGACCTCCCGGCGCGAGATGCATGATGCCAAAGCCGATGACCGAAACCCCGAAGACGAGCGGGATGGAGTGAAGGATCCGCCGGACGATGTAACCTGCCAGGTCTCCGCGCACGCTCATGCTCCTCTTGCGGTTACGCCCGCGGTCCATGTCCCGTCGGCGATTGTGAGCTGCGAAATCCAAACGGTAGTAGGCAAAAAGCCCGCAAGTCCAATCGTGAGACTGGCTGGATTATCCGGTTCAGCGAATAGGTCGCGGCGGACGCTCAAGACCCGAGCATTCGTCAGCTCGATCCACCTCACACCAGTCCTGAAATGTTCATCCAAGGCCATTGGTTCACCTAATGAACCTTATGTTTGTTTTTATGTTCCCCGGCCGCTTACCCTGCGGCACTCAAGCTAATCTTCCACCGGACTGACATATTGTCCAGCGAAATTCCATTGCCTGATCCGGGTTTATTCATTAATGGTACATCGGTTCATTTGTTGAACCACCGTGAAGCCCAGCCGGCAAGCCCCGTCTTGAGCGGCTTGCCTGCCGGTCTCGTTTGCGGGATGAAGAAAAGAACACCGCAAGTTCTGCGGCCATGGTTCGCAAAGCGAAAGGACAAGCATGCGTGGAAACGGAGAGACGAAAAAACCGGTCTACAAGGCGGTTTCCGCGTCGCTCAAGGTCCTTGGCGTTCTCGAAGCGCTGAACGATGTCGGTCCAGCCGGTCTGACAGCCATTCACAAGCGCGCGGGGCTTCCCAAGGCCACAACGCTGCGCATGCTGGAGACGCTGTGCTCGGCCGGATATGCCAAGTACGATCCGGCCGGGAAGGTTTTCGCAGTCGGCATCCATGCGCTCGCTCTCAGTCAGGGCTACAACGCGATGGACGAGATCGTTGCTATCGCCCGACCAGTCATGGCGGATTTGCGCCTCGATCTCGGCTGGCCCTCCGATATCGTCGTTTGCGAAAACGACCGGCTCGTCATTGCCGACACCAACACGCGGCAGGCGCAATTTTCCGTGGTGCGGGCCGGCGGCGCGGGATCGCAGATACCGTTCAGCATCTCGGCCACCGGACGCGCATGGCTGGCCTTCTGCGACGACGAGATGCGCGAGCGGATCCTGCGCTTCGACAACCCGCATCCGCAGGAATCGCGAGACCTGATGGCTCATCCCGAGCGGCTGGCGGCCATCATCGCCGAGACGCGGCGGCGTGGCTACGGCCTCCAGTCCGGAGAGTTCTTCGACAGCGAAGCCGGCGCCGGCGTGCCGGTAATCGTCGGCGGCGCGTTGCGATGCTGCATCAACATCGTCACCGCCCGCAACGCGGTGACGCTCGAGCAGATCGAGCGCCAGTACGTACCCAGGCTGCAAACAGCGGCGGAAACGATCGCCTCCCGCATGTCCCGCTAGGTGGTTGACAAGAACCCGTTCCACGTCATCCGCCCTAACAGGCCTCAGTCAGTTCGAGCGACAGTTGCCGCAGACCCGCGGTGTGCGGATGCGTCACGTTTCCGCTGCGCAGATCGTTCGCCGAAAGCGTTTCGACGATGACACCCTGCTGCATGACGGCAATGCGCTGGCAGAGATGGGTGACGACGGCCAGGTTGTGGCCGACCATGAGATAGGTGAGGCCGCGCGCCACACGCAGGTCGCCGAGCAGATTGAGGATTTCCGCCTGTACCGACACGTCAAGCGCCGATGTCGGTTCGTCCAGCAGCAGCACTTCCGGCTCGGCGATGAGCGCGCGCGCAATGGCGACGCGTTGCCGTTGGCCGCCCGACAGCTGGTGCGGATAGCGGAAGCGAACCGAAGCCGGCAGCGAAACCTCGTCGAGCCCACGCCTGATCCGCGCGTCGATGTCGCCGAATTTGTGCACGATGAGCGGCTCGCTCAATATGCGGTCGATCGTCTGGCGTGGATGAAGCGAACCGTAAGGATCCTGGAACACCATCTGCACGCGGCGAAAGAATGCCTTCGAACGATGCGGGGCAAGGTTATCGCCCGCAATCCGCAGACGACCGCTCCAGTCGGGATTGAGGCCGGCAAGCGCGCGTAAAAGCGTGGATTTTCCCGAACCGCTCTCTCCCACCAAGCCGAAGCACGTGCCTTCCTCGACCTGGAACGACACCGATTTCACCGCCTCCAGATTTCCAAAGCGAACCGTCAGGTTTTCCGCCTCGATCATCCGGCCAACCATGACGGATCCCTCCTCATCCCCTTGAGCCTGTCGGTCGGATGGGTGAGCGACGGAAGGCATTCGAGCAGGCCGCGCGTATAGGGATGCTGCGCTTTGCCGAATTCCGATGCGCGGAGCTCTTCCACGATCCGGCCCGCATACATCACCAGGACGCGATCACAGAAATGCGAGACCAGCGGCAGGTCGTGGCTGATCAGCACCAATCCCATGCCGCGCCGCGAGACCAGATCCTCGATCAGCCGCATGATCTCCGCCTGCACGGTCGCGTCGAGCGCGGAGGTCGGCTCGTCGGCAATCAGCAGTTCCGGGCCGGGTGCCAGCATCATCGCGATCATTACGCGCTGCCCCATCCCCCCTGACAGTTCGTGCGGATAGGAATTGGCCACCCGCATCGGATCGCGGATCTGCACCTGCGCCAAAAGGTCGATCGCCGCCTCCATCGCCTCCTTGCGGCTTCCGCCACGGTGCGCGCGCCAGGCCTCGGCGATCTGCCCGCCGGCCGACATCACTGGGTTCAGCGAGTATTTCGGGTCCTGCATGATCAGGCCCGCCCGATGTCCGCGGATGCGGCGCATCGCCGTCTCGCCGGCTTTCAGCACGTCGATGCCGTCGAAGGTCAGTTCGTCGGCCGTCATCCTCGCCTGCTTCGGCAGAAGCTTCAGGATCGAACGCGCCGTCAGCGACTTGCCGGAGCCGCTTTCGCCGACGATGCCGACTTTCTCCCGCCCTAGGTCGAGCGATACGCCTTTCACCGCCTCGACCGCACCCTGCGGGAGGGGGAAGGTCACCCGAAGATTTCGTACCTTGACCGTCATGCGCTACTCCTGCTTCGGGTCGAGGACGTCACGCAATCCGTCGCCCAGCAGGTTGAAGGCGAGCGAGGCGACGAGAATGGCGACGCCGGGGATGGTCGGCACCCACCATTGGTCGAGGATGAAACCGCTCGTGGTAGCGATCATCGTTCCCCATTCCGGCATCGGCGGCTGCGCGCCCATGCCGAGAAAGCCAAGTCCGGCCGCGGTCAGGATGATGCCGCTGATGTCGAGCGAGACACGCACGATCATCGACGGAATGCAGACGGGCGCGATGTGCCGCACGACGATGCGCGCGGGCGATGCGCCAGTCAACTTGACCGCGCTGATATAGTCCGACCTGCGCACCGTCAGGGTTTCCGAGCGCGCCAGACGCGCCAGCGGCGGCCACGCGGTAAGCGCGATGGCGATCACTGCGCTGGTCACGCCCGGCCGCAGTGCCGCGACGAAAGCGAGCGCCAGCACCAGTCGCGGAAAGGCCAGAAAAATGTCCGTTACCCGCATCAGGATGCGGTCGATGATGCCGCCGGCATAGCCGGCGACGATACCGACCACCAGACCTATGGGCGCAACCAGCAGCACCACGGCAACCACCATGCCGAGCGTGACCCGGGCGCCGTACAGCACACGACTGTAGAGATCGCGGCCGAGATCGTCGGTTCCCAGCCAGTTCTCGGCGGAAGGTGGCTGCAAACGGTTGCCAAGATTGATCACCGCCGGATCATGTGTGGCGAGCAGCGGTGCAGCGAGTGCGACGACGATCAGCAGAACTACCGTGACCAGTCCGGTCATGGCGAGATGGTTGGCCCGGAACTGCAGCCACATGCGATAGGCTTTGCCCCACGCTGCCTGGCGCCGCGAGGCTGGCGCATCGCTCAACAGCCAGTCGCGCCTTGGCACCGTCGTGTGAGCAGGAGTGGAATGCGCGTCTGCCATTGTTTTTTACCTCGCGCGCGGATCGAGCAGCCGCTGGGCGAGATCGGCCAGCAGGTTCAGGCAGACATAGATCACGCCGATCACCAGCGTCGCGCCCAGCACCGCGTTCATGTCGGCGTTGAGTAGCGACCGCGTCAGATAAAAGCCAAGTCCCGGACGCGAGAATACGGTCTCCGTCAGCACCGTGCCTTCCAGAAGACCGGCATAGATCACCGCGATCACGGTCACGAGCCGGCCGGCGATGTTGCCCAGTCCGTGCCGCCACAGGATGCGCGCTTCCGAAAGCCCCTTGGCGCGGGCGGCCGTCACGTATTCGCCGTTCAACGCCTCCAGCATGAAGGCGCGCGTCATGCGCACGATCAGCGACATCGTGATGAAGGCGAGCAGGAAAGCCGGCATGGCAAGATAGGCCAACGCATCCCAAAACGCGTCCCATTGGCCGTCGAGGGCCGCGTCCAGCACGATCATGCCGGTCGTGAACGGCACCATGCCCTGATAGACGATGCCCTGCGATCCCGTGCCCGGCGCAATGCCGAGCTTGGCATAGAAGACGAGCAGGCAGACCAGAGCCAGCACGAAGACCGGCACCGAATAGCCGAGCAGGCTGATGACGCGGACGATGTTGTCGAAGATCGAATCCTGCCGGGCGGCCGCCAGGATGCCGAGCGGCACACCGACAAGGAGCGCGACGATCATCGCGCTGGTCGCCAGTTCGAGCGTGGAGGGGAAGAATTGCAGGATGTCGGCCGTTACCGCCTGCCCCGTCATCACGGACGTGCCGAGGTCACCCTGAAGCAGTTTCATGAGGTAAATCCAGAACTGCTCGATGAGCGAACGGTCGAGGCCCAACTCCTCGCGGATCCGTTCGGCGACTCCCGGCGGCGCCTTGTCGCCGATGATCGCCACCACGGGATCGATCGGCATGGTACGGCCAATCACGAATGTCAGCAGCACCAGCCCGAACAGCGTGACGAGAATGCCCAGGAGGCTGGAAGCAATATCGCCGCCGCGTGCGAGCGCGCCGGAGGCGAGCCTGGACCAACCTTGCGGCGGCAAGTCCGGCCCGGTCATGACTTGGAGATGCCGCCGAACCGGTTGAGATAGGCCATGCCGCCAAGGTGCAGGCCGGGCGCTTCCTTACGGTGCATGGCGATCTCCCTGAGCTGCAATAGCCAGGACACGGGAGCCTTTGCCATGAAATCGCGCTGCAGCTTGTCGTACATCTCCATACGCTTGTCGGCATCCAACTCCTTGCCGGCGGCGTCGGCGAGTTCGGACATTTCTTCGTCGACGAAATGGTTGCGCCACGCCTGCGATTTCAGCGGGCTGTCGTCGGAATCGTCGGTGTTGATGCACCAGGCGCGGGCGTTGTAGTCCGGGTCGTACAGGTTCGTTGCCCAGTAGATCAGCACGAGCTGATGCTGCCGCGCCCGGTATTTGGTGATGACCTGTCCGGTCTCTGCGGCAATCAGCTCAGCCTTGATCCCGACCTCGGCGAGATCGGCCTGGATGGCCTGCGCGACATTCGCCCACGGCCAGGATGAGAAATGGTCGATCGTTATGGAGAAGCCGTCGGGATACCCCGCTTCGGCAAGCAGCGCCTTGGCTTTCTCCACGTCCTTTTGGAACATGCTCGGCACCGCACCGCGCACATTTCGCGGCAGGAACGACGCTTGCCAGACATCCCAGATGTCGGGCGTGATGTTCTTGGCTATCGCCTCGCAATCGACGGCCCATTTGAGAGCTTCGATCACCTTGGGGTTCTGCAACTCTGGCATCGCCATGTTCATGCACAGGTTCATCTGCGCTGTGGAATCGGCGCTCAGTTCCACCAGATCGGGATTGTCTCTCGCAGTCTTGATCTGGTCGGACCCGAGGTTGCGCGCGACGTCGATATCGCCCTTCTGGAGCAGCAGGAGCTGCGTGGCTGGATCGGGAACGTTGCGGATCAGGAGACGCGGCACGGCGGGCGGGAATTCGGCGTTCGGGTTTGCCTCCAGAATGATGCGATCGCTCGGCCGCCACTCCACGAGGCGGTAGGCGCCGGCGCCCGCCGAATGTGTCTTCAGCCATTCATTGCCGAAATCGCCATCTACCTCGTGCGACAGCACGGTGGCCTTGTCGACCACGCAGCCGCGCGGCGTCGCCAGCGTATTCAGCACTGTGCCGTGTGCACGTGCTTCCGGCAAGCGGTGCACCACTGTCAGCTCGTCGGCTGCGTGCACGATCTCGTCCATCTTGTCGATCGTCCAGCCAAGCTGCGCGAAATCAGCGGCGGGATACTTGTTCAGCTTCATCAGCCGATGGAGGCTGAAGACGACGTCTTCCGCCGTCACCGGATTGCCGCTCTCGAACAGGATGCCCGGCTTCAGCTTGAAGGTGATGGTCATCCCGCCGTCGGAGAACTTCCAGCTTTCCGCCAGGTCGCCGACATATTTGGTGCCGTCTTCCGGATCGAGGGTCACCAGCATGCGATAGACGTTGCTGGTGATCTCATAGTCCGTGCCGACATAGGCTTCGGCGGGATCGAATCCGTTGACGACGTCGATGATGGATTTCGCCATGACAACGATGTTGCCCGGGGTGGCGGCGCTCGCGATGCGAGCGAAACTCGGTGCGGCCGCCAGCGCGGCAGCGCTCATCAGCAAGGACCGGCGGTTGATCATGGTTATTCCCCTTTCTGACACTTTTCATGTATTTCTGAAAAGCAGGCTGTTCTTGCGACAGCTTCTGGCTGGATGGGTTACGTACCCCCGTCGGCTCTCCCGCGGCCGAACAGGTTCCGCCTTATTTACAGGTGAACCCTCCATCGACAGGCAGTTCTATCCCGGTGACGAAGCCGGCGTCGTCGGAGGCGAGCCACAGCACGGCCTGCGCCACCTCTTCGGGCCGCACCAGCCGACCGAGCGGAACGCCCGACACATACTTGTCCTCGGCCGCCTTGGCCGCTTCCGCCGAGACGCCGCGACCAGTGAAGCCGACCTTCATCGGCGTCTCTGCAAGCCCGGGGCAGACCACGTTCACCCGCACCTTGTCCGGCGCGAACGTTTGCGCCAGTGACTTGGTCAGGCCCACGACCGCGAACTTGCAGCTCGAATAGACCGGCGACCACATCGACCCGACCATGCCGGATACCGAAGCGGTGAAGACGATCGATCCGCCGCCACGCTTGCGCATATGCGAGATGACTTCGCCTGCGCCGAAGGCCGCCGACTGGACGTTGAGCGCGAAGGCAAGCTGGTATTCGGCGACGTCCAGCCCTTCGATGCCGCCGGGACCGGGAATGCCGGCATGCGCCCACAGCACATCGACGCCGCCGAGCTTTTCGGCCGCCGCATGAATGCTGTCGCGTGCGCCTTCCGCCGTGGAGAGGTCGGCCTGCACCGTATGCAGGCGGCCGTCCCGCGGATCGACTTCGGCCTTAAGCGCGGCAAGCGCATCCGTATTGATATCGACAGCACAGACGCTTGCTCCTTCCCGCAGGAAAAGCTCGACGCCTGCCCGGCCCATTCCCGAGGCGGCGGCGGTTACGATCGCAAGCTTGTTCGCTAGACGCATGTTCTCTTATTCCTCCCAGTGATGTCGGGCCTATTGCGCATAGGCGTCCGGGAACGTGCCGGTCGTGCTGACGACGGTGGCGCGCGTTTCCAGATACGGATCGAGCGCCTCGATCCCGTTTTCGCGTCCCCAACCGCTGGCCTTGAACCCGCCATAGGGAATGCTCCAGCGCAGATAGCGGTAGGTGTTGACCCATACGACGCCGGCGCGAATCTTCGCCGCCGCCCGATGCGCGCGCCCGACGTCGCGGGTCCACAGCCCGGCGGTCAGGCCGTAGCTGGTATCGTTGGCCAGCGCGATCGCCTCTTCCTCCCCATCGAAGGGAATGAGTGCAGCGACCGGACCGAAGATTTCCTCGCACGCGATGCGCATGCCGTTGCCGACATCGGCGAACACGGTCGGCTCGACGAAGTAGCCGCCGCGCAGTTCTTCCCGATCGATGAGGTTGCCGCCGGCAATCAGCCGGGCGCCTTCCTCCCGGCCGTAGCCGATGTAGGACATCGTCTTGTCGAGCTGCTCCCGGCTTGCCTGCGGCCCCATATGGGTCGCCTCGTCGAGCGGCCTGCCGACGCGCACCTTCGCCGCGCGCCGGGCGAATTCCTCCGCGACGCGCTCATAGACCGGCCGCTCCACCAGCACCCGCGAACCCAGCGCGCAGCTCTGCCCGCACAGCGCCCAGGCAGAGCCGGTCGCCGCATTGAGCGCCTGGTCAAGGTCCGCATCGGCAAAGAGAATGTGCGGCGCCTTGCCGCCGAGTTCGAAGGTAAAGCGCTTGAGCGTATCCGAACCGCGCTTGAGAATTTCGCGCGCCGTTGCGCCTTCGCCGGTGAACGTGATCTTGTCGACGCCGGGATGCGTGACCAGATGGTCGCCTGCGCCATCCCGGCCATAGCCCGGAACGACATTGACCACGCCGGCCGGAAAACCCGCCTCCTCGAACAGGCGCGCAAGCTCGAGCGAGCTGCACGGCGTCAATTCGGCCGGCTTGAGGATCACGGTACAGCCGGCC
Organism: Aquamicrobium sp. LC103; assembly: GCF_001014615.2. Classification (GTDB taxonomy): domain Bacteria; phylum Pseudomonadota; class Alphaproteobacteria; order Rhizobiales; family Rhizobiaceae; genus LBCQ02. The sequence continues at coordinate 146,732 of NZ_LBCQ02000005.1, read as the reverse complement.
GCGAGCGCCGGGCCGAGCTTCCAGCAGGCCGCCATCAGCGGGACGTTCCAGGGCGTGATTGCACCGACGACACCGAGAGGCACACGCGTGGTGAAGGCATGGACGCTGTCGTCCAACGGGATGGTCCGGCCGCCCTGCTTGTCGCAAAGCGAGGCGAACCAGTGATAGGAATTGTGGTGACCGCCCACGTCCACCCGCGACTCGCGCAGAGCGCGGCCATTATCTCGCGATTCCACGAGGGCCAGTTCCGGAGCGCGCTTCTGGTAGAGGTCCGCGAACCGCCGCATGATCGCCGCGCGCTCGTGACCGGGCATGCGCGCCCACGGGCCTTCGAATGCCGCCCGCGCCGCCGCGACGGCACGGTCGATATCCTTTTTGCCGCCATAGGCAACGATCGCCCATGGTCGCCCGGTCGACGGATCCACGCTTTCCAACAAGCCGCCATCTTCCGGCGCAATCCACTCGCCACCGATGAACAGTTTGTCGTAACGCGCGAGTGCGTTCATCTCCCCACCTTCGGTCGGAGTAGCGCTCCCTCTGTCATCACGCGGCCTCCTCGCCATCAATCATTTTATGAATTCGTAGATCAATATTCTGAATTATGTCAACGCACGCAGCATGGAGTTTCTCGATGGATTTCCGTTGTTTTATGAATAGATTTTTTCTTTCAAGGATTTGCGTATCCCACATCCACGTCGCTCCGGCTGCGAATTTCGTCCACAGGAAAGGTTGTTGTATTCACATTAGTGAATTATAGCTCGCCTTAGATAAGGCATGGACGAAAAAGGCCCTGCCCTAGGGAAAGGAAGATGCCCATGCATGTGAAGCAGGCGGCCAATGTCGTCGAACTTCTGGAATTCTTCGCGCAGCGCGGCGAGCCCGCGACACTCGCCGAGATTGCCGACGCTCTCAACTGGCCGCGCTCCAGCACTTTCAACATCGTGGGAACGCTGGTGGAGAAGGGCTACTTCTACGAGCCGCGGCTGCGGGGAGGCTATTTCCCGAGCCCGCGCTGGCAGTCGGTGGTGCAGCTCATCGGCGAGCGGGACCCGCTGCCCGGTCCGCTGCTCGATCTGGTGGACACCATCGCCGAGCGTACCGGCGAGACCACGGCGGTCGGATGCCCGTCGGGGCTTTCAGTCGTCTTCCTCTATGTCAGGGAGTCGCGGCAGCCGATCCGCTATTTCGCCGAAATCGGCACCCGCGTTCCCATCCATGCAAGCTCGGCCGGGCGGGCGATCCTCGCACAGATGACGCTCAAGGAGCGGGAAGCGCTCTACCGCAAGCTGGTCTTCGAGAAATACTCGGAGACCACACCCATGGGCATCGAGCAGATCGAAGCCGAACTGCGCGCCGTTGCCGATCGCGGCTACCACCAGAGCAATTCGGAGTTCATCCCGGACCTAGCCGGCCTCTCGTTCCCGTTGCCCGTCGAGGGCAAGCGCCTGTCGATCGTGGCTGCCGGCCCCGTCTCGCGCTGTCTCGACCGACGGCCCGAGATCGCGCGCATCATGGTCACGGCCATCCGCGAATCCGGTCTCGTCGCGCCGGCCGATCTGCCGGTGATCTGAGGACGAGACGATGAAGGGAGAGCTCATCACACCGCTTCCGGGAGAAGTTCTCAGGATCGATCTCGGCACCCACCACATCGCCTTTTCAGATCTCGGTTCGGGGGCCCCGATCATCTTCGCCCATGGCGGGCTGATGGATCACCAGAGCTGGGGCAACCAGCTGCCGCTTGCCGACCGGTACAGGCTGATCATGCCCGACACGCGTGGCCACGGCCGCAGCGGCGGTGCCGGCCTGCCCGCCACCTATGCTGCCTTCGGCGACGATATCGTCGGTGTCATGGACGCGTTGGGGCTGGAGCAAGCCACGCTCATCGGGTTCAGCGACGGCGGCTGTGCTGCCCTCCACGTCGCGCTCAATCATCCCAAAAGGCTGCGCAATCTCGTTCTCATCGGAACGCCCTACAGCCTCGAAAGCTACAATGACGGCGTGGTGGAGCGCTTTTCAGCGATGGTGCCGGAAGACATGGACGCCGCAAGGCCGCTGGTCAGGGAGGTGGTCGCCAAGATGCGCGTCCACATGAGCGACGACGAATGGTCCGCCTACTGGCAGCGCATCATTCGCGGCCTGTGGCCCTCCGAGCCCAATTTCGTCCTCGCCGATTTCGCCGGCCTGCCGGTGCGAACCCTCATCCTGCACGGCGAACACGAGCGCTCCGTCAGCACCCGTGCCTCGGAAGAGCTCGCCGCCACGATCCCTGACTGCCGGCTGGTATACGTGCCAGGCGCCACGCACTCCGCTGCGCAGGACGAGCCGGACTTCGTCAACGAGTCAATCCTGCGGTTTCTGGAAACGGGAAAGTAGCCGCGGGGACCATGAGCCGGTCACCCGGATCGAGGAACCGCTGTTGTACAACCGGGCCTGCGGGCTCCCGGCTTGGCGAACTCATTCATCCATGGCTCGGCGCAAATGAATCGGCACAACATACAATCCGTTCGATCGACTGCGGTCCGCGTGAAGTTCAGCCGGATCATTCAGACTAGAATTTCACATTGAGCTTCGCGTTGAAGCCGTGCTGGCGAACGTCGCTTGCTATCTATCCCTGATAGGCGATGCCGAGGGTGACGGCATCGGTGAGACTAAAGTCAAGGCCGGCCTCTATAACGGCGACATTCTGAAATCGAGCCACAAAAAACGCGGTCAGGTCACACCGGCCAGCCACCGTGCTGCTTCAGCTCGCGGACTATGTGCGGCAGGCACAACAGCGCAGCGATTATCTGTCCGGCGGCGAAAACCTCTCCGGGCACCACGAGGTTGCCGTGAAGCCCGAGCAGGTAGGCGCCGAACAGGGGCAAACTGGAGGCGATCGAGACGATCACGGCTGCGACAACTAGCGGCATCGGAACTCTCCTGGCTAGTTCAGAGGAGAGATGAAAGCATACCGGATGCGTAGCCGCAACCACTTGCCGGCCTGTCGACTACCTCCAGATACCTCGTCACGTCGTTCCGCGTACCACCAGCTCACGCCGGATCGAGGCACTGCTCACCGCGCTGGAGAACAGCATCCTGGTAATTTGCTCGGCCACGGCGGCAGGATTTCCGCTCAGCGTCGTGAGCTTCGGCGTGACATAGCGACCGATCTCGAGGCCACCAAACCCAACGACCGCGACGTCATGAGGAACTTTCAGGCCGAAGTCGTGGATCGCCGAAATGGCGCCTATGGCCAGTTCGTCCGTGCCGGCCAGTATGGCGTCGAAACGTACACCATTCCCCAAGGCTTCAAGCGTCGTCGTGTATCCGCCTTCGAACCGGTAAAGCGGGCTCCCCCACACCAAGGCTTCATCGAAGCAAAGGCCGGCCCGTTCGAGACCGGCCACATAACCTTCGTAACGCTGCCGGCCCGCCACCGAAAGCGATATGCGGTTGAGATAAGCAATCCGACGGCGTTTCCGGCTCATGAAATGCGCAACCGCCTGCACGCCGGCATCCACATCGTCGTGGAGGATCGAGCTGATACCGAGCTGGTCGAACCTCTGGCCTATCGACAAGACCGGTATATTGCTTGCCAACAGATTTGAAACGATCGGCTGAAGCACATTGAGGTCGAACAGATCGCTTGTCGCGAGAACCACGCCCCTTAAACGCAACGAGCTCGCGCGCTGGAGCATCTGGGTCAGTCGCGCCTCGCTGTGCCCCAGATCGAAAAGCAGCATGTCAAGACCTTGCGCCTGCAGTGCCCCTTGCATTTGCTTGGCAAGCGCCGAATACCAGCCCTGCTCGATATCGCTCACCAGAAAGGCAATTGAATCGAGATATCCGGCTCGTAACGCCTTACCAAGCGAACTAGGCTGATAGCCGAGCTCGGCCACCGCCGACATCACCTTGGTGCGCGTCTCCTCGGTCACAAAAACCTTCTGGCCAAGCACGCGTGAGACGGTTGCCTGCGACACCCCTGCGTGTCTGGCAACATCGACAATGCTGACCATGCGTAGAACCTCATCTGGTACGTAGTCGGAACCGTTCCTGTCAGGCACGATTACACACCGGAAACAAACTCCGCAACAAGGCAGTTGACAACCAAAACCACCTATGAAAACGTCTTCATGATCTATGAAGACGTTTTCATAGGCGGGGAACGTCCATGCACATGGATAGAGTTAGGGAGAGGCTCATGCTTGGGAATAAGTTCGATGATGTCGCGCGACTGTGCCTGTCGCTGGTTGTCTGCAGCAGTTTTGTCGGGGTAGCCAACGCTCAGGATGGCGGGTTGACGGAGCCCGATCCTTCGGCGCCGCTCTACGAACGCCTCCCGGAACGCATAAGGGAGCGTGGCGTAATCATTTCCGCCACGACAGGGCGCTACCCGCCCTACAATTTCCGCTCGGAAGACGGGGAAACGCTGAAAGGGGTATCCATCGATCTGGGAAGCGAGATGTCCAAAATCCTGGGCGTCCCGATGCAGAATGAAATCGCGGAATCCGTGGCGAGCTTCATTACCGGTGTCCAGAGCGGGCGATACGACTTTGTATTCGGAGTGGTCGCCGACACGGCGGAGCGCCAGCAATCCGTCGACATGGTGGATTGGACGCGACAGTCCACAGCCTTCCTGGTTGCTGACGGTAATCCCAAGAATATCGGCGGAATTGCCGACACTTGCGGGCTCAAGGTTGCCGTTCAAAAAGCCTCTTTCGCCGAGCCGGTGCTGCACAGGCAGAGTGAGATTTGCGTCTCCGAGAAAAAACCTCCCGTTAACATCAACGTGTTGAGCGATCAGGCCACGATGGCCCTCGCCATCAAGTCAGGACGCATCGACGCCTCCTTCGCGAGCAACGCCGCGCTCGTCTATTTCCAATCGCAGAATGCGGAAGGTTACGAGGTCGTCGGCGCCGGCGACAATCTGATGGGCGATCTTTGGCAGGCCGCGGTCACGCCAAAGGATTCCGAACTCACCCAGGTGATCTTCGATGCCTGGAAGACGATGTTCGAGAACGGCACCTACGAGCGCATCATGACGAAATGGGGTGTAGGCGGGGACATGTTGCAGGCCCCGGGCATCAACATGGCCAAGTGAGCGGGTCGATGACTGCGCATATCGAATCGGCGGATTTGTCCGCCAAACACCAGCACCCGCCATCCGTTGCGGAGGCTGTCGGATACTGGCGACCATGGCGATGGCTCGTCAGCATCATCTTCACGCTGCTCGTCGCGCAGTTCCTGGTCACGTTGGCTCTCAACCCGAACATGCAATGGCATGTGGTCCTCGACTACATGTTCCATCCGGTGGTGCTGCGAGGGCTGATGATGACCTTGCTGCTCACGTTCCTGGCGATGCTGGTCGGCTTTACGCTCGGCACCGGGCTGGCTCTGTTCAGGCTGAGCCCGATCCTGCCGATGCAGATGTTCGCGCTCGGTTTCACCTGGCTCTTTCGATCCATACCGACGCTGGTGTTGCTGATCTTCCTTTACAATCTGGCGATCCTCATCCCCGAAGTTTCGCTGAAGATTCCCTTCGGTCCGACGCTGTGGTCGCAAGACACCAACGTCCTGGTCACCCCTTTCGTCGCCGCCATCATAGGGCTGGGCTTTCACAAGGCCGCCTACATGTCCGAGATCATCCGGGCCGGTCTGCTGTCGGTAGACGACGGACAGCGCCAGGCGGCAACGGCCCTCGGGATGAGCAGCGGAACCACGCTGCGGCGCATAGTGCTTCCGCAAGCGATGAGGGTGATCATTCCTCCCACGGGAAGCGAGATCATCTCGACGCTGAAGCTCACTTCGCTGGTCAGCGTGATCTCGATGTCGGATCTGCTCTATACCATTGAGACGATCTACAGCCGCACCTTTCAGACCATTCCGCTGCTGCTGGTCGCCTGCATCTGGTATCTCGTCCTGACGTCCATCCTGCAATTCGCTCAACGCTATGTCGAACGCTACTTCGGCCGTGGCTACCGCGCGCCGGGCGGCAAGGACAATCGCGCAGAGGCTGAAGGTTGAAGAGTTCGGGGGTGATCATGAAAACTGTCCAGCCCGTGGTTTTCGCGCACGAGGTGCGCAAGCGCTTCGGTGAGAACGAAGTTCTGAGAGGTGTGAACCTCAATGTTCATGCCTCCGAGGTCGTCGTGATTCTAGGATCGTCGGGCTCGGGCAAGTCGACTTTCCTGCGCTGTCTGAACCAGCTTGAGGAGATCGACGGTGGATGGATCGAGATCGACGGAGATCCCGCCGGCTACGAGGTCGTGGGAGGGGTGGTCAGGCCGCTCGGCGATCGGCGCAAGGTGCTACAGCGGCGTGCCTTGGGCATGGTCTTCCAGCAGTTCAATCTGTTCCAACACCTGACCGCGCTGGAGAACGTCACGGAGGCGCCGATCTCCGTGCGCGGAACCCCGAAAGCCGAAGCGCGCGACAAGGCGCTGGCGCTGCTGGAGACCGTTGGGCTCGCCGATCGAGCAAGGCTATACCCCTATCAGCTTTCCGGCGGACAGCAGCAGCGGGTGGCGATTGCCCGCGCCCTGGCGATGGAGCCCAAGGTGATGCTCTTCGACGAGCCGACCAGCGCACTGGACCCCGAACTCGTCGGCGAAGTTCTGAGCGTCATGAAGACCGTCGCCAAGGCTGGAACGACGATGATCGTGGTTACCCACGAAATGGGGTTTGCCCAGGAAGTATCCGATCGCGTGGAGTTCATGGACAACGGCGTGATCGTACAATCCGGCCCGTTCAACGAGCTCGTATCGAACCCCGCCTCCGCAAAGGTCGCCGCCTTCGTGCGCCAGGCAATTCACTGACATTCACAATCAACCGCAAAAAGGAACGGCTATGCTGATCGACGCTTTGCAATGCGGCGAGTTCGACCGCAATGTTTTGGAAACACTGAAACGGGGCGGTTACACCTGCGTGACACCGACCCTGGGTTTTTGGGAAGGCACGCTCGAATCCATGGATGCGCTCGGCCTTTGGCGCGACATGGAGCGCGAAAACGCCGATCTGATTCGTATCGTTCGCAAAGCGGACGACATTCTTGCATGTCAGGCCGACGGCAAGGTCGGCATTCTGCTCGGCTATCAGAACACCAATCTGCTCGAGGATCGTATTCGCTATGTCGAGCTTTTCGCCGACATGGGGGTTCGCGTTCTCCAGTTGACCTACAACAACCAGAACGAATTGGGCGGATCCTGCTACGAGGACGAAGACAGCGGCCTGACGCGCTTCGGACGGGAGGTTGTCGTCGAGATGGCTCGTTGCGGTATCGTCGTCGACTGCTCGCACGTCGGAGACAAGACGACGCTGCACGCCATCGAGCATTCCCCGAAGCCGATCGCTGTTACTCATGCCAATGCGGCGTCGATCTTTCCCCACAAGCGGAACCGCAGCGATGCCGTCTTGAAAGCGCTGGCACAGACAGGTGGCGTGATCGGCTGCGCGGCCTATCGAAACATCACCCCTGCCGAGGCCTGTGCTTCCGTGCGCGGCTTTGCGGAAATGGTCGCTCGCACCGTCGAGATAGCTGGTGTCGATCATGTCGGTATCGGCACGGACTTCAGCTACAACTCCAACGACAAGTTCCGCGAGTGGATGCGAAAGGGCAGATGGACCCGATCCGTCCAGTATGGCGCCGGTTCCGCGGCGGCACCCGGAGCCGTCTCAAAGCCTGACTGGCTTCCTGCCGCGGATCGGCTTGCCGATCTGGCCGACGGTCTGGCGGATGTAGGTTTTTCCGCGGAGGAAGTCGGCAAGATCATGGGCGGCAACTGGCTCCGCCTTTATCGATCGGTGTTCGGCTGACGATCCTGAAGCAGCTCCAGCAGGAGGACGCATGCCGAAAATACCCATCCGCATAGCGGTGCAATTGCAGCCGATCCACGCTGAATATTCCGCAATTCGCAAAGCGGTAGCGCAAGCCGAGGCTCTCGGCGCTGACATATTGTTCAATTCCGACCACTTCTTCCCCTCGGTCGGTGATGACAGCGGCGCCTGCCTCGAAGCATGGACGATGCTGGGAGCCTGGGCTGAGCAGACATCCCGGATCGCACTAGGCGTGTCGGTCAGCGGCAACAATTATCGCAATGCCAATCTCCTTGCCGATATGGCGCGCACGGTCGATCACCTTTCGGGAGGGAGGGCGATTCTGGGGATCGGTTCAGGATGGTTCTTGAAGGATCATACCGAATATGGATTCGCGTTTCCCCCAGCCGAGGAGCGGTTGATCAAACTGCGCGAAACATTGGAGACGATCGATCGACGGCTGCCGCGATTGAACCCTCCTCCCCTGCAAAGCCGATTGCCGGTAATGATCGGAAATGGCGGTGATCGCAAACCACCTGACATGGTCGCCCGGCACGCCGACATCTGGATGGACTTCAAGCCGGTCCCGGAGGTGGCCGGGTATAACGCCGAGCTCGACCTGGAATGCCGACGAGCGGGGCGCGCGCCGGAATCGATCGAACGGGGGGTTGCCGTCGCGCCTGCCGATCTGAACAGGGTGGAAGAATTCCTCGACGCTGGCTGCACGCTGTTCATGATACGTTATGCGGGTCCCGAATTCGACCTTCGAGGCGTGTCCGATTGGGTCGAATGGCGAGATGAAACCAACAAGGAATTCCCTGCACCACACTCGAGGCAGCCGGCACCCGCTTCCGGCTGATCCTTTTCTTGCATCCGTGCGCCGTTGGTGAAGGGTCCGGCATCCGCAACTAAAATGCGGTTGAAGGCATGGCCTCAGACGACGACGATACCCTTCCGGTCCAATATCCGCTTTAACGATCCGACCGCGGAAAGCGGCGTATAGGCACCGGTTACGCCACCAAGTGAATACGAGGATGCGTCAATACTCCAGTTGAAGCCCCGTCCGCGAACTTCGATATGATGAATATTTTCCTTCAGCCCGGGCTGCGCAATCACGCGGCTCCGGGTGCGATCGAAACCGATGCCGGCCAGGGCGACGGCGGCATGAACGTTCACGTTGCGAGGAAATCGCGCGCAAACATCGCGGGTCGACCCCTCGAAGACAACGCCCTCGCTGTGCTCATCGGGTAGGCCAAGACTTTTTCCACTTTTGGTCGTCGTAATCGTAACGCTCTCGATCAGATCGCGGCCATCGCGGATGCCGTCCAAGGCAAGCACCGCGCCATGCGGGACGAAGAACGACCGTCCCGATGCCGCGCATGCGGATAAAATGGCAGCCTCCGTGGCTGCATCAGCCAGTGCCGTACAGCTAAACCCGCAAAAATCGCTATCCTTCAAAGCGATGGGGGCCATCGTTCTGACGTTGTCAGCCATGGCCGCCTCGATCAACAGATCGACCCTGCGGGCCAGGGCCTCGTCCGCATCGTCGAGAATCAGACTGCCGCCTCGGTCAAAGTCGCGCGTCTTCTTCGCATCGGACACAAGCAGATAATCGACCTCCGCCACGCCTGACGACTGCAAATAGGCAAAGATCGCCTTGCCGATCGTGCCTGCTCCGATAATTCCAACCCGCATCTTTCAAACACCCTGAAAAAGTTGCGGAAGTGTCCGCATCGTCGCCGAGATTCCTCCCCTCCGATGGGGAGCGGTTATGTCGATAAGCTTATAGATGCAATCATCCTTACGACGCACCCCCCTGTGTTTTGCATCCGGTCGGGTTTTTCATCTGGTCGGGTTTTTCGCGAAAACGATAGGCCGCCGGTCATGAACCCGGTGAGCCGGGTGCCAGCGCGGCCGGCTTGTCGATCAGCGGCGCGTGTGTTTTTCTTTGCCGCTATTTGCCCATCCGATCTGCCGCAGAGCAGTTCACCAGGCCTCGGACATAAGCGCCCGTCCCTCGAGCCAAAGGGGGAATGCCTTGTGTCGCGACCGACATGCACATTCAAGCGGAGAGGGAAGCAATGTTCGGCTTTGTCATCAATCCACCGGTATTCTTCGGGGCAATCGCGGTCATCGCGCTGTTTATCGCGATAGGCGCGGCTTCACCCGGTCAGGCGGAAGTGCTTTTTGGAGCGCTGCAATCAAGCATTCTGGCCGGTTTTGGATGGCTGTATCTTCTGGCCGTGGGGATTTTCGTGGCCACAGTCGGCATTCTCTGCTTTGGCCGCTACGGCGACTTGAAGCTCGGTCCCGACGATTCAGAGCCCGACTTTCGCTATCTCTCGTGGGTGGCGATGCTATTCGCCGCCGGTATGGGCATCGGCCTGATGTATTTCGCAGTCGGCGAGCCGATGACGCATTACACGGCTCCACCGGAAGCCGAGCCCATGACCATAGCCGCCCAGCGGCAGGCCATGACCGTTACCTTCTTTCATTGGGGCATTCATGCCTGGGCGATATACGCGGTGGTGGGCCTGTCGCTCGCCTATTTCGGCTACCGCTATAACCTGCCGCTGACGATCCGGTCCGGTCTCTATCCGCTCCTCAAGAACCGGATCAATGGACCGATCGGCCATGCCGTCGATGTTTTCGCGATTTGCGGCACCGTCTTCGGCATCGCGACCTCGCTTGGTCTTGGCGTGCTGCAGATAAATGCGGGTCTCAACTATCTGCTGGACTGGCCCATAGCTACGACCGTTCAGATAACGTTGATCGTGGTCATCACCTGCGTGGCCACGCTCTCCGTTGTCTCCGGGCTCGACAAAGGCGTGCGCATCCTCAGCGAGCTTAATCTAATCTTCGCGGCAGGTTTGATGTTGTTCGTCCTTGTCGTTGGGCCGACCGCGCAACTATTGAGGGACTTCGTCCAGAATATCGGGCTCTATCTGGACACCTTCCTGCTGCGCACGTTCAACATCTATGCGTATGAGCCGCGACCCTGGATCGACGCCTGGACATTGTTCTATTGGGCATGGTGGATCTCCTGGTCGCCCTTCGTCGGAATGTTCATCGCCAGGATTTCCCGCGGCCGGACCGTTCGGGAATTCGTCATAGCCGTTCTCTTCATTCCGACAGGTTTCACGTTTTTGTGGATGACGGTGTTCGGTAACACTGCCATGATTCTCGACCAGACCGTCGCTGCCGGCGCCATCTCGGCCGCCGTCACGGACGACATCTCGGTCGCGCTCTTTCAGTTCTTCCAGTATCTGCCGCTGCCGGCCGTCACATCCACGCTGGCCGTCATCCTTGTCGCCGTCTTCTTTGTGACGTCCTCCGATTCGGGATCCCTAGTGGTCGACACGATCGCAGCCGGCGGTGAAACCGAAACGACGACGGCTCAGCGGGTATTCTGGTGCACCCTCGAAGGGTTCGTAGCGATCATCCTGCTCCTCGCCGGCGGCCTGACGGCGCTGCAATCCGCGACGATTGCCTCTGCCCTGCCGTTCGTTATCGTCATGCTGGCGCTGGTCGTCGGCTTGTTCAAGGGCATGCGATCCGACGTGGCGCAGCGCACGGCGCAGACGGCCTCGTACGTTCACGCATACCCGGCGGCCGGGCTTACCTGGCAACGCAGACTTGCACTGGCTCTCAACACCCCATCAGAACACGAGGTCGCCACATTCATCGAAACGACCGTACGCCCCGCGCTCGAGGCCGTAGCCGTCGAATTGAGCAAAAGGGAGCGCAGCACCACGGTGGAATTTCACGAGGAGACAGGTTCGGTTCAACTGACTTCACCCGCGGACGGCGTGCGTGATTTCGTCTACGGCGTACAGCCGGCATCTCACAAGCTCCCGGCTTTCTCGGCATTCGAAGCGACAAAGATGGAGATGCGGTACGAAGCCCGGACCTTTTTTTCCGACGGCAGCCGCGGTTACGACGTGATGGGCATGTCGAAAGATCAGGTCATCACCGACATTCTTGCGCAGTTCGAACGCTATCAGGCCCTTGTGGCATCCGCGGACACCACCCTGGTTCTGATGGCCCCCGAGCACGGCCACACACCGTAAAGCTAGCGCCAGGACTTTGCAAAGAGCCGAGCCGGGCAGCTTCGACGGCCCATCAAAGGCATGCCCGGATTCTGCTTGACGCAAAACGAGCTATCGGAGACGAAGGATAGACCTTGGATTGGTAATGGCGGGGACGCGGGGATGAAGGCGAGAATCTTAACCACTATGGCGATGCTTGCGGTCGCCGGGTGCACAACGCCGCCCGCCGAATATGCAGCCACGCTCTCGTCTCAAGACCCCAAATGGCGATCGCCGCAGTGCGAACAAATCCGCGCCGAAGCTGCGACCTTCGAGGCCGGAAAAACGAAGCCATTAAATATGGGAGCCGCTCTCTTGCTTGGCCCTTACGGGCTCGGGATCGCGATGGCTGGCAGACAGCACCAGGAAGAACAGCGAAGGCTATTTGCACGCGAGATGCATGTTCAATGCTCAAGCCTGCCTCTTCCCAAGAAGCTGCAAGGCCAGCGCCCAGCTCCCGCGACCGGATAAAGTCCCCAAGCGACACACGGCAACGCAGGCCTACCAGTTGCTGCCCGTTTGCGGCGGCCGGCAGGACGCCGGCTCCTTGCCGACACTTGCTTGATGATCGACGCACACATAACGCCGACATATCATGCCACGTCCCGGCAAGGAGCACTGGCCTCATGAAGACCATCGGCATTCTGGGCGGCATGTCCGCGGCATCCACTCAGATCTACTATCGGAACCTATGCGCGATCGCCCGCGAACGGATGGGCGGCCTGCATTCACCGGAGCTGCTCATACGCTCCTTGGATTTCGCCCCGATCGAGGGGCTTCAAGCCGCAGGCGAATGGGATCGGGCCGGTGACATATTGAATATGGAAGCCAAATCCCTTGAGCGCTGCGGCGCCGATTTGCTGATTCTTGCGACGAATACCATGCACAAGCTGGCAGACAGGATGATGCTCGGGATCTCGATTCCCATGCTGCATATCGCGGACGCGACCGCGGGCCGAATCCGCCAGAAGGGACTTCGCCGTCCCGGGCTGATGGCGACGGCATTCACGATGGAGCAGACATTCTACACGGACCGGCTCATCAATATGGGCCTTGATCCGATCATCCCGGAAGTATCGGACCGCGCTCTGACACACCGGATCATCTATGAGGAGCTTTGCCGAGAGATCGTTACCGAACCGAGCCGAGAGGATTTCATAGCCATCGCGCAACGCCTTGTGGAGCGGGGCGCGGATTCCTTGATCCTGGGCTGCACGGAGATAGGCATGCTGCTGAATCAGGGCAACGTCCCCGTACCGCTATTCGACACCGCCCTGGTGCATTGCGAAGCAGCCTTCGAAGCGGCGCTGAACAAGTAGTAAGGTAAGCTCCATTACATCGGGATACGGCTATCCCATGACGATAGATCGGCCTCGTTTTGGGCTAAAAAATACCAGCCTGCTTTATCTTTCAAATTCTACAAATAAATTCGCATGAATTCTGACTGAATCTGACATTTCAAAACACGTTTCGTATGGAATTAAGAAACTATGCTTTAAAAGCGCAAAAATACCAATCACAGCTATCAAACCAGTATGCAAGGTCACTGGCGCTCATGCTATGGCTCGAGCATGCTCGATTTGAAGACAGTGCTGGTTGTCACCCTTGCCACAGCGAGCCTCCAGGCCTTCGTCTGGGCCGTCGTGAGTATGGCATGGCGCTCGCTCGCGGAATTCAAATTCTTCGCGGCCGGTCTCTCGGCCATCGCCGCGGGCGTGTCTTTGATGATCCTGCGCGGCGACGAGCCCCCGGGGTGGGGCATTGTGCTTCATAACGCACTCATCAAACTCGGGCTGATCCTGCTCGCCGAGGGGCTTGCCCGATTTCTCGGGCAGCCACGATATAGCTGGATCGGTATCTCGCTGTTCGCCGTTTTTGTCGCCTTCTGGAGCATTGCGGTAACCGTCGACCACGACAACATCGCGCTGCGCATCCATTCCTCGACAGCCTTCACGATCATCATGATGTCGATGATGTGCCTAAGCCTGATGCGCGACAGAACGCAGACCGCCCTCCTGCGCTGGATCACCATCGCCGTCCTCGCGGAGTACATGGCCGCCAGCCTTATTCAGAGTATCATCGAGTTTCGTCTGGCTTCCGATTTTCAAAGTGCAGCGATCCTGGCCGACCGCAATGCATGGTATCTTTTGCAAGGCACTTTGTTCATGATCGCACTGTTCGCCTGCCTGCTGTTCATGGCGACCGCGCGGTTATCCGCCAATTTGCGGGAGAAGAACGAGGCGCTTTCGTGGGAAGTGATCGAGCGCCGCCGCCTCGAAAACGAACTAAGCAGAAGCCTTGAAGCCGAGCGCGCCCTTCGCGAAGAACAGAAGGATTTCATGCGCGTGGCGAGCCACGAATTCCGCACGCCCCTCGCCATCATCCGCAACGCGATCGACATGATCGCGCTGACCGGGGAAAAATCCCCGGAAGCCACGAAGGAGCGCATCGCGGGGATTGGTGAGGCGCTCGACAGATTGCGCGGGCTGATCGATCGTTTCGTCGCCAACGATCAGGAGGACAGCTATCAGCCGGAGCGCGTGCCCCTCGCCTCGCTTATGGCCGATCTGCACCTGCATTTCGAAATGACCGGACAGGACGAGCGCGTTCATTTTCATCTTGCTGACAAGAATCTCGCGGTCTTCGCAGATCCCGACATGTTGGCGACCATCGTCATCAACGTCATCGACAATGCGCTCAAATATTCACCGATCGACAAGCCGGTTCACGTTCGCACTTATGAGGATGAGGACACGCTCGTCATCGAGGTGCGGGATCGTGGCATCGGCATTCCCGCATCCGAACACTACAGGATCGGACGCCGGTTTTTCCGCGCATCCAACGCTCTGGAAACCGCGAAGGCCGGCACCGGCCTCGGCCTGTACGCGACGCACCGGCTATTGAGCTATCACCACGGCTCACTAAAACTGCAACCCAATGGCGATTTGGGAACATGTGCAACGATCCGCTTGCCGCTGCATGCCGATATTCTCGTCGCCGGACATGAAGGAGGCTGACGGCGTGACGAAAATTCTGGTTGTCGAAGACGAGCCTCGGCTGCGCAAGGATCTGGTCGACTTCCTCGATCTGTGTGGCTTTTCCGCTCACGGCGTGGCAACTGCGCGTGAGCTCCGCGAAATGTTGGGCAACGGGCATGATCCGTCCATCATCGTTCTGGACGTCGGATTGCCGGATGCAAACGGATTCGATCTGGCGGTCGATATCCGAAAAGACCACGGTTGCGGCATCATTATGCTGACCGCGCTGGGCGACAGCGACGACCGCATCCGCGGCTTCAACAGCGGCGCGGATATCTATCTGGTAAAACACAGCACGCTGCGGGAAATCGAAGCGGCGATCCGCAGCCTGCTTCGGCGAACCAACCCGCCATCGAGCGCCGTCGGTTCGCAGCCGGAAGGACAATGGCATTTGAATAGAACAACATGGGTCCTGACCGCGCCCAACCTCTCATCATTGAAGCTGACGGCCACGGAGTTCGCATTCATCAACGCATTGTGCCAACGACCGGGAGGCGTGTGCGATCGTCTTGAGATCAGTGAAGCGATCTCACGTCCCAAAACCAACTTCGACAGCAAGCATCTCGATGCCGTCGTCAGCCGCCTGCGACGCAAGCTGGAAGACCGCACCAAGCTGCCCGCCCCGTTCAAGGTCGTCTACGGGGTCGGCTATACCTTCACCGCTCCGAGCCAGCTGGCCTGACTTTCCGGCACCTCAGATTGCGCGTTAACCGCGCCGGCATATGTCGTCGCGCGGTTCAGGATACCCCCGTCCGAACGTGTCCCGCGATCACCGCCAAAAAGGCGGGGCCATAGCGTTCCAGCTTGGCCTCGCCGACACCCGGAACGCGTGCCATTTCCGCGCGCGAGGCGGGACGGGCGGCGGCGATCTCGATCAGCGTCCGGTCGTGGAAGATGACGTAGGGCGGTACGTTCTGCGCGCGGGCAATATCCATGCGCTTGGCTCGCAGCGCCTCGAACAGCGCCCTGTCCGCGTCGGGCAGAACGGCGACGGTCTGTCTGCGGGCAACCTTTCCACGGCTTGCGCGCGCCGGACGCGGCACGCGCAGCATGAGGGTCGGCTTTTTTTGCAGGAAGGACCGCCCGGCCTCGGAAATCGCCAACCCGCCATGCCCGGCAAGGTCCACGTCCACGAGACGCTGGGCGATGAGCTGGCGCAGGATCGCCCGCCATGTGCGGCCGTCATGCTCCTTGCCGATGCCATGGGTGGATATGCTGTCATGGCCGAAGCGGACGATGCGCTCGTTTTCCACGCCCAGGAGCACGTCCACGATATAGGCCTGCCCGAATCGTTCACCGGTCCTGTAGATGCAGGAGAGCGCCTTCTGCGCGGCAATGGTTCCGTCGAAGAGTTGCGGCGGCTCGGCGCAGGTGTCGCAATTGCCGCAAGGCTCGCAATGGTCCCCGAAATAGGAAAGCAGCACTTGCCGGCGGCAGCCTGCCGTCTCGGCGAGCCCCAGAAGCGAATCGAGCTTCTGCCGCTCCATGCGCTTGCGCTGCTCGGATGCGTCCGATTCCTCGATAAAGCGGCTGCGCAGCGCGATGTCCTCGTGGCCGTAGAGCATCAGCGCTTCCGACGGCAGGCCGTCACGGCCGGCGCGGCCGGTCTCCTGATAATAGGCTTCGATGCTGCCCGGCAGGTCGATATGGGCGACGAAGCGCACATCCGGCTTGTCGATACCCATGCCGAAGGCGATGGTGGCCACCATGATGACGGCCTCCTCGCGCTGGAAGCGCGTCTGGTTGGCCTCGCGCGCGGCCTTGTCCATGCCGCCGTGATAGGCAAGCGCGTTGTAGCCCTCGCCGCGGAGCCAAGCGGCAATCTCCTCCGTCCTGCGCTTCGAGAGGCAATAAACGATGCCGCTTTCCCCCTTATGAACTTCGAGTAAGCGCTTCAATTGCCGGCGCGGATTTTCCCTCTCCTCGATGGCGTAGCGGATGTTGGGCCGGTCGAAGCCGGCGATGAAGGCATCCGTCTCCGCGATTTGCAGGTGCGAGAGAATCTCGGCGCGCGTCGGTTCGTCGGCGGTGGCCGTCAGCGCCATGCGCGGCGTGTCGGGAAACCGCTCGACAAGCGCGTCGAGCTGGCGATAGGAGGGGCGGAAATCGTGCCCCCATTGCGACAGGCAATGCGCCTCGTCAATGGCGATCACGGACAGCCGCACCTCGGCAAGACGCTCCATGACGCCGGGTTTGAGCAGCGTTTCCGGAGCTACATAGAGAAGGTTCAGCGCGCCGGAAAACACGTCATTCCACAATGCGCGGCGCTCCTCGCCCGGCAGGTCGGAATTGAGCGCGGCGGCACGCACGCCGGCCTGCCGCAGCGCTGTCACCTGGTCGGCCATCAGGGCGATCAGGGGTGAGACGACAAGGCCCACGCCGGGCCGGACGAGCGCCGGGATCTGATAGCACAGCGACTTGCCGCCGCCCGTCGGCATCAGCACGAAGGCGTTGTTGCCGGCAACCACGTGGGAGACGATCTGCGCCTGACGCCCGCGAAAGGCATCATAGCCGTAGACGGTTTTCAGGATATGAGCAGGATCGGCGGTCACGGGCTATGAAGATCGAATCGGAACGGTACGTCCTCATAGCAGCTTTGCCCCGGGCCCGCAGCGCGACCGGCAGCGCAATTTGATGGTCTCACGAATGCGCGGCCGGTTGGCAGCCGGAAAAGAACTGGGCGACGCGGCTCAAATGGGTGTATTTGCGGATCGGCCTCCTGAACGTTCCTGCAAGCCGCGGGCAAGCCTATCGTGCCTGGAGCCTGCGTCGATCCCGGAGTTCGGCTAGCTGCTCATCCCTTCCAGGTTTGCACGCTTCAGCTTGATCGCCTTCATCTTGCGCACACGCATCCTAGCCCTTTTCTCGGGTCGCCGGAGGGTATGGTTTTCACAACTAGAGGCGGTTCCGGCCTTGATTTTACGTCCCTGAGTAGGGAGGGTCCCATGAGGGGGCATACTTCTGAAAGGAAAGAATGTTGAATTTTGTAAAAACGCTGATCAATCTTCCCGCCGCAACGGCAGTTCTGTTCGGCACGATCGCCTTGACCAGCACTTCATCGGCTCAAGAGGCATTGCCAGGGGAAGGCGTCAGCGTCAGAATCGCTCAACCCACCGACGACACGGGATGGATTCTGTCGGATATCTATGGGCAGCTCTTCGAAGAGCTCGGCTATGACGTCCAAAAGCCTATAACCCTCGACATTCCCGTCGCCTATCAGGCGATCTCGCAAGGCAGCGCGGACATCTATCCCGATGGCTGGTTTCCGCTGCACAACACCTACACCGAACTACCGGGTTTCGATGCGACGCTGGTCGGCTATGTTGTCGAGCGCGGCGCGCTCCAAGGATATCTCGTCGACAAGGAATCGGCCGAAAAATACGACATCAAGACACTCGACGATTTCAAGCGTTCGGAAGTGCGGGAGGCTTTCGATCGTGATGGCGACGGAAAAGCGGATCTGGTCGCTTGTCCGCCCGGATGGGGTTGCGAACTCATGATCCAGTTCCAGCTCGACGAGTTCGACCTGCGCGATTCGATCAATCCTATCAAGGCCAACTACGCTGCGTCCATGGCCGACGCCATAGCCGCGCTCCAGCAAGGCTCGCCGATTCTCTTCTACACATGGACGCCAAACTGGACGGTCGATGCGCTGAAGCCAGGCGAGGACGTGGTCTGGATTCAGACACCGAGTGTGAAGCTTCCGGAAGAACAGCAACATCTTGCGGATGTCGCCACCGTCGAGGGCGTCAAAGGCTGCGTTGCGGACCCCTGCCGCTTGGGCTGGCCGGTCAATGACATTCGGCCGGTGGTAAACAATGATTTCCTGGAAGCGAATCCGGCCGTGAAGACGCTATTGGAAGCGGCATCGATCCCGGTCGAGTTCATCTTCGCGCAGAACGCGGCGATGCAAAACGGCGAAAACACCCCGGAAGACCTCGAAAGGCAGGCTGCCGAATGGATCGAGGCAAATCGCGAGCAGGTCGATGACTGGCTGGAAAAGGCGCGCGCAAGCGTGAACTGACAAGCGCGATCGGCGACTTGCCGGAGCAATACAGCGCCGGCAGCAGGAAGGCCTGCCTAACCCGATGGCGGGCCTTCCTGCTTCAACATATGAAAACCCACCGCTGAGAGGGGCGAGCAACGCTTCCGGGCAGCTTGGGCGATGCACGGGAGGGAACCGCAAGCCTCCAACATCGTTTGCCTATGCGTATATCTTCAGTGGAGGCTATGTCGTGGAAGCGTTCTTCGCTCACACCGCGAACACGGTCGCGAGATTTGCCGGAAAGCCACTCACCTTCATCATCTGCTGTGCCGTCATCGCCCTTTGGGCAACCAGCGGACCCATACTCGGCTTTTCAGATACCTGGCAGCTCATCATCAACACCAGCACGACGATCGTGACGTTCCTCATGGTATTCCTGATACAGAACACGCAAAACCGGGATGGAGCCGCCATCCAGGCAAAGCTGGACGAGATCATCAGAGCAGGTCGGGGCAAGAATGAATTCATCGGCATCGAGCATTTGCCGGAACACGAGGTCGAGGAGTTTCGAAGGAGATGCGAGATGGCAGCGCATAGACATTCGAAAACGCGTCACAAGGAACCGATCACTCCCTAACGGTGCTCGCCGCTCAAAAAGCCCGCCACCTTTCGGCGGCGGGGTAAAAACATAATCGACTGATTTCGACCCGGACGGCCCTTACTCGGGCAAGACCTCCCCACCCGTGGCGGTTGCTCCGTCGAAGATGATGAAAATGATTCCGGTTCCGGGCTCGCATGTCGCGTCCGTGTGGCGAGCCGCGACTTCGCCGGCCACGCCGCTGGTGTATTCCGCGACCACTTCCCCAAATGTGTCTCGCTGGATAGCGACCTTCTGACCGGCTTCGACCTTGTCGTTCAACTTCACCAGCAGTTCGACGAACCCGCCATGGGTCGCAATGACGGGAAACATGCTGTCGGCGATGAAGATGTCGGTATCTTTGCCGGTGCGGCCGACAGGTCCCGGGATGACCCCGTGATGCTTGAGCACGTTCATCGTGCCTTCGACGAATGAAGGGATCATATCGAGATCGAGGATACGAGGGCGGCCGATCTCGGGCGTGAATGCGGGAATACCCGCATCGATGAACGCATTTGCCGGAAGGCCGGGATAGGCAGGATTGTCGAAGATTTGGTCGATCGGAAACAGTTCCGCCATTGCCCGGACCTCGGGAAGGTCCATTCGTGCAAGATGGAACGCCGTCATATCCATGCCGGTCGCCGCCGTGTGGAAATCGATCGCGTAGTCCACATTCCCCTTGAACAGTCTGTCGAATACCAGACCGGCATGACGTGTGGGCGCGTCTGCGCCGTTCTCATTGCCTGGGAACACCCGATTGATATCGATCAGGTCGACACCGCGTCCGGAATTCGGCCACCTGCGTGCCATGCCTTCCATGGCCGGACGCGACAGGTCGAAGACCGCGAGTACCGTGCCCGACATTTCGGCCGGGTCGAGCAAGTTGATGACCGTTTGAATCGTGTGCACGGGGCTGATCTCGTCGCCGTGCACACCGCTTACCAGCGCCACCCGTTTGCCCGGCCTTGCACCCTTTGCAACCATGACCGACACGTACCAATGCTGACCGGTCGGCATCTGCACGCCTTGAAAATAGAAGGCGTGCTTCTTGCCGGGCTCCAGATCATCGACGTCGAGGGCGCTGATGACCTTCTTTGCCTGAACCACATCACCTGTGTAGACGGTTCCCTGCGTCGCTGCGGCGGCCGAACCTGGAGCTGGGGCAGCAGATTGCTGAGCATGGGCGGCACTGGCCACGAAGGCAGCCGACGCGCCAACGGAAGCAACGGATGCGATCATGAAATCGCGGCGGTGAATACTTTCATTTGGTGTATCCGGCATCGAGAAGGCATCCTTGCTTTGTTTATTCAACCCCCTATGCAGATGCGTAGCAGACGCCTTGGGCAGCGCAAGTAAAGAACACGTTCAATGTAAATTTCACCTTTCGTGAGAACCTTAGCCCTCCACATCAAAGCTGCCGTCACACGTCCACCTGACCGCGACTGACGCGCTCCAGCATTTCGGCCAGCACGACAAGCATGGTGACCGCCAGTCGGCTCATTGAGCAAGGCATCTCCACAACTGGATTTCCGTGCACTCGGTTGAGGCTAATCTTGCGCTGCAAGCTTCGTCCTGACGGGACGCGCCCGATTACCCACGATCGCTTACGGTTGGCGTGCCGCAGCCGCGAGCGCCGTGCGCGCCTCATTCGAGCGGTCGCTGTATGGATGGGATGAAGACAGGCCGCCATCGACCGGGAGCGCCTGCCCGTTCACATAGCTGGCAAGATCGGAAAACAGGAACAGTGCGACCCTGGCCACCTCGTCGGGCTCACCGCCGCGACGCAGCGGATTGCGGATCCCCAACTGGCCTTCTAGACCCGCCGCGCGCGCCTGCTCGTAGATGCGTCGTGTCATACCGGTCTCGATCAGCCCGGGGCACAAAGCATTGACCCGCACGCCGGTCGCAGCCAGCGCCTGAGCTGCGGTCTGGACCAGATTTATCACTCCGGCTTTTGACGCCGAATAGGGCGCCGGGCCCGCGCCGGCCCGCATGCCGGCGACGGATGCCGTGACCAGAATGGAACCACCACCGCGGCGTATGATCTCGGGTGCCGCGTGTTTCACCGCCAGGAACGGTCCGATGAGATTGACCCGCAGCACCTCCGCCCAGACCTCCGGTGTACTGTCGAAGTAGCCGATCGCCGGACCACCGGTGATGCCCGCATTGGCAAAATAGCCGTCCAGCCCACCAAAGCGCTCACACGCCAGGGCCACGGCCGCCACGACATCGGCCTCCGCGCCCGCATCCATGGCGATCGCCGCGGCTTGGCCGCCAGCCGCCGTGATCGTATCGATAACCGTCGCCACTTTCTCATCCCGATCGCAGGCAACGACAGCCGCGCCTGCCTTCGCAAGCCGCAGAGCCGTGGCGCGACCAATGCCCGAAGCGGCGCCGGTCACCACCGCGACCTTTCCCGCCATCATTCCATCCAGAGTTTCCATCATGTCCTCCCTTGCTACATACCCAAACCGAAACTATTCCTGATTGACGCTTTATCTGCTTGGCCTTGCGGCAGGTGCAGAGCATACCGAAGCCAAAGAACGGAACCTGCCGTGATCAAGCCTGCCAGCCCTCGCCGGACCTCCGACAAATTCGAGAAGCGCCGCCAGGTCATTCTTGACGCCGCCGCCATACTGATAAATCGCAACGGCGTGCGGGGCCTGACCTTCGTCGAGGTCGCCGAGGCGATCGGTATGAACACCACCTCGATCACCTACTACTTTCGCAAAAAGGAGCTGCTGGCAGCGGCAGCTATCGAAGAAACCATCAGCATTTTCGATGAAATGACCCGCGAGGCCGAACAGGAGCCCGACTCGGTTTCGCGTGTGAGCAGGCTTCTGCGGATGCGGCTGGACCACAGCGCAGCAATCCGGCGCGGCGAGCGACCCACCGTAGCGGTGTTGGGCGATCTGCGCGCGCTCGAGGAACCCGCCCGCGAACGGCTTATCCGCTGGTATTCCGACATCACCCGCAGAGTGGCCGGCTACTTCGGACCACTCGACGACCGCCAGCTCTTCCTCAGGCGCATGGCCGCCGCCCAGGTCCTGCTGGACGTGATTCACTGGATGCGCGCCTGGCTGCCAACCTATTCGCTGCACGACTTCGATCATATCCATGCGAGCCTGATGGACCTGATGACGAACGGCTTCAGCCCGGCAGGAACTGCCTGGAAGCCAACCGTCGATCTGCCGATGCAGGGCGAGGAAGACAGTCACTCCGCTTATCTCAGAGCAGCGACGCTGCTTCTCAACGCGCGCGGCTACCGTGGCGCCTCGGTAGACGAAATCGCCGCACAGTTGAACCTTTCCAAGGGCAGTTTCTACCACCATCTCGACAGCAAGGACGATCTGGTCCTGAAATGCTTTACTCGCAGCTACGAGCGCGTCTCGGCCGCCCAGGATCACGCGGCAACGTTGCCCGGTACATGGCGCGACCGGCTGAACCAGGCAGTGTCCGATCTGCTTGCGATTCAGTTCGACGCGCGCTTTCCGTTGCTGCGGACTACGGCGATGCAGGCCTTGCCCCCGGAGATGCGCGCCGATGCCATCACCGACGCGACACGGATGGCAAACAGCTTTGCCGTGATGCTCTGGCAGGGCGTCGCCGACGGCTCGCTGCGCCCAGTCAACCCCGACATAGCCAGCCATTGCCTTCTGGCGCTGGTCAACTCCGCCTACGACTTCCACCAGTGGGCCCATGCCATGCCGTCGACCGAGCGCGCGATGGAGATTTATGCCTCCACTCTGGCATTCGGTCTGTTTGATGACAGACAGGGCTGAGGCCGCTTCCAAGGTCACTCGGCAGCGTCGAGCATGGCGTCGCCGGCGATCTGGCCAGGCGGTAGAATAACCCGCTCTCCACGGCTGAACCTGAGCGTGCCGTCATCGACCTTGCCACGCTTCAGCGTCTTGCGATCCCAGAAATAGTCCTGCTCATGAACCCATGGGAACGCCTTGCCGTGCTTCGGCAGCCTCGGCGCGGCACGCACTACATAGCCGGATATGAATTTCAGCGCACTGTTGACGTTCTTCAGATCGACTTCCGTCGCGGGCGGCACGACCTGGCGATAGCCCTTCCGCTGCATGAAATTCAGCAGCCGGCACGCAAAATCGGCAACCAGATCGACCTTCAACGTCCATGATGCGTTCGTATAGCCCGTGAAATAGACGAGGTTCGGCAGGTTCGAATACATGAACCCCTTGTAGATCAGCAGCTTCGACCGATCGACGGGCAGGCCGTCGACATAGACATTCATGCCGCCGAGCGATTCCATCACCAACCCGGTCGCAGTGATGACGATATCGGCCTCTATCTGGCTTCCGTCTTCCATCTCTAGCCCCGAGGAGGTGAAGCGGCGGATATGTCCGGTCACCATAGACGCCTTGCCATCCGAGAGCGCCTTGAACATATCGCCGTCCGGAACGGCACAGATACGCTGCTGGCCTGGCATATAGCTTGGCACGAAATGGGTTTTCCAATCGTAGTCCTTCGGCAACGCATGAGCCACTGCGCCAATCAGCATTTTGCGCGTGCCTTCCAGGTTTCTGGCCATCCGCTTGCGCCGCCGGGCACCGCCTATGATCGTGCGCCACCGGGTAATCGCGTAAGCCAGCTTTTCAGGCAGCCACCGACGCAATCCGTTGGCGAACCGGTCCTCGCCGGGACGCGACACCACATAGGTTGGCGACCGCTGGATCTGGTAGACATGCGCGGCCTTCCCCGCCAACGTCGGCGTCAAGGTTACTGCTGTCGCACCCGAGCCGATGACCGCAATCGTCTTGCCCTCGTAATCAAGGTCTTCCGGCCAGAACTGGGGATGAACGAGGATACCGCGGTAGTCGGAATAGCCCGGCCATTCTGGCAAATAGCCCTCATGATGCCGATAGTAGCCTGCGCAGGAAAACACGAAGCGGCTGGTGAGGTGCTGAACCCTGCCCTCGTGTTCGACTTCCAGCGTCCAGCACTGGTCGGCTGAAGAATATGACGCCGTCCGCACCGCATGATCGAAACGGATGTGTCTCAGGAGATCGTTTTCCTCGGCGGTTTCGCGAATGTAGCGAAGGATCGCGTCACCGTCGGCGATAGCCTTCGCCTCAGTCCATGGTTTGAACGCGTAACCCATCGTGTGCATGTCGCTGTCCGAACGAATGCCCGGATAGCGGAACAAGTCCCAGGTGCCACCGATACGCGGCTTGCTTTCCAGAATGGCGAAGGTCCTGCTTTGGCAACGCACCTTCAGGTAGCGTGCGACACCGATCCCCGAAAGCCCAGCTCCAATGACCAGCACGTCAAACTGCGGCGTCGACATAAATCCTACTCCCATCCTGCCTTGCGAACCTCCGTATCAAAAACATACCGATAATTCAAATTATGTTTGAACAGCCGGCGGTTTTTTGTTTCCTTCGCAAAGGCAGCCGCCCCATGAGCGGAATTAACAAGCAGAGGAGAACGAGCGTGCCAAGATTGAAGATCGGAGATTTTTCGCTGCACTATGAGATTGAAGGAGAAGAAAAATCCTCTGATCTCATCCTTATCAGCGGCATAGGCACTCAGCTTATCTGGTGGAGCGAGAGTTTCGTCGCCGCGTTGGCCGATCGCGGATTCCGCGTGATCCGCTTGGACAACCGCGACGTCGGATATTCCGATGGGCACGACCATCTAGGCATACCAGATATTCAATCAATGATTTCGGACCGAGTTGCTGGCCTTCCACTCCACCCCCCATATCGCCTTGAGGACATGGCTTCAGATACTGCCGCGCTATTATGCGGACTCGGCGTCGAACGCGCGCATGTCGTGGGGGGCTCGATGGGCGGGATGATCGCGCAGTTGATGGCGCTCGACCATCCCGGGAAAGTGGCTTCGCTGGTCTCCATCATGTCAACCACCGGCAACCCGGGACTGCCTGCCGCCACACCCGCTGCTCAGTCGGTTTTGTTTCGCCCCCGCATGTCGCCGCAAGCCGATCGCGAAGCGTATCTTCAGGCATCCGTCGACGCCGCACAGGTTCTGGGGAGCCCCACCTATCCCGAATGCAGTGAGAAGCTTCGCGCCAATGCCGCCGCTGCGCTGGACCGAGCCTATCGCCCCGCGGGTTTCGTCCGCCACTACGCGGCGATCATCTCGGCAAGGGACCGCCGCGAACGTCTGAAAGGCCTGAACCTCCCCGCGACAGTGATTCATGGCGGCGCCGATCCGCTGATACGGCCCGAAGCGGGTCGCGATACCGCGGCCAATATTCCCAATGCCGAATATATCGAGTTCCAAGGCATGGGGCACAATATTCCAACCGCGCTCGAAGGTGAGATCGCTGACGCGATCGCTCGCACCGCCGCGCGTGCATAGCGCACGCAGCATGACACGGGACGCTACGCGCCCACGAGGGGATGGTGGCATGCCACCATCTGCCCCTGGCGAACCGGGCGCATCGTCGGCACCTCGGCAGCGCAGCGCTCCGTTGCCTTCGGACAACGGGTGCGAAACCGGCAGCCGGTTGGCGGATTCATCGGCGAGGGCAACTCACCCGGCACCATCTGAACCGGATTGGGTTCCAGATCGGGATCCGGCCGCGGCACGGCGCTGATCAGCGCGCGCGTATATGGATGTGCCGGTCGGTCATATATCGCATCCGCGTCTGCAAGCTCGCACATCGTTCCGAGATACATCACCACGACACGATCCGACACGTGCCGCACGACGGCCAGGTCATGGCTGATGAACAGCATGGTAAGGCCGAATTCACAGCGAATGTCCTGTAGGAGATTGAGTATCTGTGCCTGGACCGACACGTCCAGCGCCGACACGGCCTCGTCGCAGACTAGAAGCTCGGGGTTCAAGATGAGGGCCCGGGCAATGGAGATGCGCTGACACTGACCACCGGAGAACTCGTGCGGCTTGCGCTCCAGCGTCTGCGCACCGTTCAGCCCCACGCGCTCGAGCATACTAATCAGACGAGCGTCACGGTCGGCGCAAGTTTCGCGAATGCCGGCGATTTCCAGCGGAGCGGCCAGTATCTGACGGATGGTGTGGCGCGGGTTCAATGCCGCGATCGGGTCCTGAAACACGATCTGAAATCGACGCCTCGCCTGCTGCAAGGCGCGACCGCGCAAACTTGTCAGGTCGGTATTGCCCAGCGTCACCTGCCCGTCGCTGGGGCGAGGAAGCTGCATAATCGCGCGCGCTGCCGACGATTTACCGCAACCGGATTCTCCGACTAGGCCAAGCGTTTCGCCCTGGTTCAAAGCGAAGCTCAGATCCGAAACGGCCTGTATCGTGCGGCCGCGATCGAGCACATATGTAACGCGCAGCTTGTCTACCGTCAGAAAGGGCTCACCTGTTCGCGCGGGTGCGTTCATCGCGGCTTCCGTAGTCAGAGAGGATGCCAACAGGCAAAATGGTGTTGGCCGGTGCCTGCCAACGGTGGAGCGGTCATGTCACATTTGTCCGAAGCGAACCGGCATCGTGGACGAAAGCTGCACCCGGAAGGAGGATCGACGAGATCCGGCGGTCGCCCCCCGATTGCTTCGAGTCGTCCTCGGCGCCCACCGTCGATCTGCGGAATCGAGGCAAGCAGTGCCGAGGTATAGGGCATGCGCGTCTGGTGGAACAGATCGCGCACCGGAGCGCGTTCGACGATGCGCCCCGCATACATCACCGCGACTTCATCGGCGCGAGCCGCGACGATACCCATGTCGTGGGTGATCAGGATCATCGACATCTGCCGTTCGCGCACCTGGCGCTGCAACAGGTCGAGAATCTCCGCCTGAACCGTGACATCGAGAGCCGTGGTGGGTTCGTCGGCAATCAGCAGGGACGGTTCGCAGGCAATGGCAATGGCGATAGCAACCCGCTGCCGCATGCCGCCGGAAAGCTGGTGCGGATACTGATCTACCCGAGTAGCGGGCTGCGGCATACCGACGGTGGCCAAAAGCTCGATCGCCCTGCAGCGCGCGGTCGCCTTGGTCATGCCCATGTGGAAGATCAATACCTCGACAATCTGTGACCCGATGGTCATGGTCGGGTTGAGCGAAGTCATCGGGTCCTGAAACACGATGGCTGCCTGCCGGCCTCGCAGCTTGCGCATCGAGCGTTCGGGGAGCCGTGTCAGGTCGTTGCCGTTGAGAACGACCCGGCCTTCGGGCCCGGTCTCCGCGTTTCTCGGCAACAGACCCAGAATCGAGCGAGACAGCACCGACTTACCGCTGCCGGATTCACCGACGATTGCCAAAGTCCGCCCTTGCT
Source organism: Aquamicrobium sp. LC103 (assembly GCF_001014615.2). Taxonomy (GTDB): domain Bacteria; phylum Pseudomonadota; class Alphaproteobacteria; order Rhizobiales; family Rhizobiaceae; genus LBCQ02. Next base: position 118,949 of record NZ_LBCQ02000005.1, on the reverse strand, counting down.
CCAGGCGGAAGGACACGCCATCAACTGCTTGCAGCATGCCGCGCGCCGTTGGGAACGCGGTGCGTAGGTCCAGTACCTCGAGCACCGGGGGACGATCATGCATCATATTGCTCCGCTGCGTCCGCCGGAAACGCGCTTGCGCATGGCATCGCCGGCAAGGTTGAAACTGAGCACGGTCAGAAACATCACAGCGGTCGGGACGAGGCTGAGATGTGGAGAGGCTTCGAGATACTCGCGCCCTTCAGAAATCATTCCGCCCCAACTCGGGGTCGGTGCCTGTACCGAAAGGCCTAGAAAACTCAGTGACCCTTCAACGACGATCGCGATCGGTATGTCGATCATCACGAAGGCGAGCAGCGGCCAGATGATATTGGGAAACACCTCCCGCGTGATGATGCGGAGATCCGACGCACCGAGCGCCCGGGCCGCAATCACATATTCGCGCCCCGTACAGGTCAAGGTTGCAGCACGCGTGATGCGCGCAGCCGACGGAATGAACAGCAGGCCGAGAGACAGGCAGACCATGAAGAGGCTGCCGCCGTAGAGCACCGAAAAGAGCAGCAGGATCACCAGACCCGGAATGGCCAACCAACTGTCGATGGCGATTCCTATGATCTCGTCGACCCAGCCGCGATAGTAGCCAGCGGCCAGTCCTAGCACGAGGCCGATCCCGACGCCGATGGCGGGTGCAGTGAAGCCCACGGTAAGCGATACGCGCGCACCATATATCACGCGGCTGAGGACATCGCGCCCCAAGGGATCGGTTCCCAGAATATGGTTCTCCGACCCGATTGGCGCCTTGAGCGCCATCCAGTCAGATTCGTCAGGAGCGACCAGCCCCAGCAGAGGCGCAAAAGCGGCAACGACGATCACCAGCGTGAGCCAGCTGGCCGACAGCCAGAAAACGACACCAAGCCCTCGGGAGCGACGATGCTCGGCGATGGCGCGGGCATGGCGGTCGGATGGAGCCGCGCTGGCACGGCCTTCGACAGGACGCAGCGAGGCAAGGTCAACCATGAGCCCGAGCCTCCCTCACGCGTGGATCAAGCCAGGCATAAGCGAGATCGACGAGGAAATTGACGATCACATATGTCAGGGCGAAGAAGGTCACGCAGCCCTGTATCACGATCAGGTCGCGCGTATAGACGGCATGGATCAGCAGCCGCCCGATTCCCGGAATACCGTAGATCTGCTCGAGAATGATCGCACCGCCGAGAAGACGCGCCACCTGCAACCCAAGAATGGTGACCAGGGAAAAGCTGGACGGCCGCAGGGCGTGCGCGAGGAGCACGCGGGTGGTGCTCATGCCCTTGGCGCGGGCCAGCGAGATGTAGTTTTCCTGCAGCGTCGTTATCATTTCAGCCCGCAGAGTGCGCATGAGTACGGTCCACTCCACGAGCGCCAGGCTCAGCGCGGGCAGGATCATCGGCTTCAGGTTCGCCCAAAGGCCCGCACTGAGCGGCTCGTACCCCGTCGCCGGCAGCCATCCGAGATGGAGCGAGAAGAAGTAGATCAACAGAATGGCCGTCATGAAGCCGGGCATCGAGACGCATGCGAACCCCAGGGACGTGATGAACCTGTCGGCCCAGCCATTCGGGCGCCAAGCACTGAGAATGCCGGCCGGAACAGCGATTGCCAGGGCCATGACCTGCGCCAGAAGCATCAACTCTAACGAGATCGGCACGCGTTCGATGATCATGCTCCAGACGGATTCACCCGTCAGCAGCGACCGCCCCCAGTCACCCTGCGCAAGCCGCGTCAGCCACTCCAGATAGCGCAACACGACCGGCTGATTGAGCCCAAGTTCCTCACGTATCTCAGCGATTTCGGCCTCGGAGGCATCCATGCCGCCGATTTGATAGGCCACGTCGCCCGGCAGCACGCTCACCAGCAGGAAGGTGGAGAACGTAACGACCAGCAGAACGATCAGCAGGCGCTGAACCCTGCCCAGAAGGTACCGCATCGTTTCCCCTTCTCGCTGCTATCCGGAAATCAATCGCCGAGGCTGACGCGGGTCACGTCAATGATGCCTCGCCACGGCTTCGGCAGGTTCTGAACCCGCTGGTTCGTGAACACATGATAGCGCCCGCCGCCACGATAGATGACCGCGACTTCCTCGTTCATATGGCTGATGACCTCGCATTGATACTTCACGCTCTCCTCCCGCGTGGCGGCCAGACGCATCTTTTCCGCGACATCATCCATCTCCGCCGTCGAGACCCCGCTCTGGTTGGTTTCCGAGCTCGAATGCACCGCCGAGAACAGCTGCGGCGCCATGTCCGCCGAATCCGGGAACCGCCAGCCCACGATGTCATAGTCATGGGTGTAGTAGCGCCGCATCAGGGTGGACTGATCTACCGGCTCCAGCACAACCCGAATGCCGACCTGCTTGAGCATCTGCTGCATGAGCTCGCCCAGTTCGCGACCGCGTGCGGTGGCGGTGTGAACGAAGGTCAGTGAAATCTGCTGCCCGTATTCGGCCATCAGCGCCTTGGCTTTTGCCGGATCGAATTGCCGGTAATTGTCCGGACCACAATCGACGCTTTGGCCCAGGGGATGGCTGACGACAGGGCGGGTGTTTTGCCAAGACACCTGGACCAGTGCAACCTGATTCCACGCATGGGCGACAGCAGCGCGAACGCGCTTGTCGTCCAACGGCGCCTTTCGTGCATTCAGCACGATGGTTTCAGCTCCCGCGCCATCGACGACGTAGGCGTTCAACTTCGGATCTTTTTCCGCCTCATGGATCGTCTGGCCGCGATCGGTCCATATCACGTCAATCTCGCCCGATTTCAGCGAAGCGAAACGGGTCTGAGTGTCGGGAAGGAAACGAAACACCACTTCGTCGAGGCTGATCTCGTCCGCCGCCCAATAATCGGCGAACCGCTCCGCCACAATGCGGTCGCCAGAGGACCACCGCGCCATGCGGAACGGTCCGGTGCCAACCGGATTTCGATTCTGCTCACCGCTGTCCACGGCCTTGTGCGAAGGAATCGGACCACTCATTCCAGTGTTGGCAAGAACCAGCGGGAGCGAGGGCCAAGGATGCTTCAGGTGGAATTCGACGGTGTGGGGGTCGACTTCAACAACCCTGCTGATCACCGAAATCGTGGCGCGCGCGGCAGCCTTCTGCGCAGGGTCCAACGCACGGTTGAAATGATGCGCGACGTCCGTGGCTGTAAAATCCGACCCGTCGTGGAACTTCACGTCCTTGCGCAGTTTGAACGTCCAGACAGTCTGGTCGTCGCTTATCTCCCAGCTGACCGCCAGCAGCGGCTCGGGCTCGCCCTTCTCGTAATTGTAGCGCAACAGCGGTTCCTGGATCGCACGCATGGTGATCTCGCCTGCCGGATCGAGCGAACCACCATGCACGGTGTCGAACCCGCGCAGCTCCGATTCCAGGCCCACGGACAGAGAACCTCCCGCGGCTGCGATTGACGGCACCGCGGCAAGCACTGCGCACGCAAGCAAGCCTGCGCAAAATCGCTGCAAGAAATGATTGACGGCAAGCAGGCGAACGCTCGCCTCAACTGCGGGACGCGTTGACATCAGATAGTCCTCCCAGACTTCCCATTCTTCAAACGGGTGCGAGACACGTTTACGCAATCGCACCGGAATTGCTATACCCAATCTTCAAAAAAATATTTCTCCCGCTCGCTTTTTCGAATACCTCAGCGATGAATTCATGAGAATTCCTTTTACTCAAGCTAATACCGTGCATCGCTCGCCCGCAGCTCGATCCACCAACCGTCGCGCGAATAAACATACCGTAGCTTCTACGATAAGCACACAGCAACCAACGCGATTGCACTTTTAGGCGAAGCAAGCTAGCTGCAACCCCCGTCCGTCGCTTCCCATCGACCCGACGCGGAAACGGTCTGTCAGGCGGCCAGTCCGCCAGCGGCCGCAAGGCGGTCCAGGTGATGATCGAGATCTCCGAAAGACAACTCAATCATCGTCAATCGTTTGAAGTAGTGGCCGATCGCCAGTTCCATGGTCATGCCAATCCCGCCATGAAGCTGAATCGCCGCTTGCCCGATGCTTCGTGCTGATCGATTGATTTGTACCTTGGCTGCAGACAGGGCTCGTTCGCGCAGAGCGGCATCGGCTTGCTCACAGTTCATCGCTGCGAAAAACGCCATCGACCGCGCTTGCTCCAGCGCGATGACCATATCGGCCGCCTGATGTTGCAGAGCCTGAAACTTGCCAATGACCGTTCCAAATTGCTGGCGAGTGCGCAAATATTCCACGGTCTGCTCCAGGCAGCTTTCCATCGCGCCCACCGCCTCCGCACAAATAGCGGCTAGCGCCGTTGCGCGAGCCCGATCGAGCAATCCGCCGGCATCGCTTGCCGCCAGCCTTTGTGCCACCGCATCCTTGAACGTGATCTTGGCGCTCCGTCGTCCGTCCTGGGTTGGATAGCCCCGACGGGTTACACCCGCTCGCTCTCCTTCAATGAGAAAAAGCGCCAAGCCTTTTCCGGTCTCAGCCGGCAGGATCAACCAGTCCGCCTCACCGCCCCAGGGTACCAGCGACGCGTTTCCCGTAAGTCGCCATTCGCCGCCGGTCGATGCCGCCTGCACCAAGTCTGCCGATTCCTGCCGCGCAGCGACGGTGCAGATCGCCCGACCCTCCATGATGTCCCCGCGCAAAGCCGTGACAACGCCGCCGCCGTCTTCGGAGAGCAGTACTGGCGCCAGCACGCATGTTTCGAGGAAAGGCTCAGCCGATAGCGCCCTGCCGAGCTGCCGCATGACCAGCATCGTATCCACCGGGCCGCCGCCTATTCCACCCTGTTTTTCGTCGAACGGAAGCGCCAGAAGCCCAAGCCGGGCGAATTCTGCCCAAAGCTCCGGGCTCCAGCCCGGAGCGCGAGACGACAAGCGTCGCCGTGTCTCAAAATCGGCGTGGTCGGCCAGCAACCGCGCCAGGGAATCGTCGAGCATCCGCTGTTCGTCGCTTAGATCGAAATTCATGGTCAGCTCACAATCCCAGGATCAACTTGGCGATGATGTTCTTTTGCACCTCCGTCGCGCCCCCATAGATGGAGACCTTGCGGAGATTGAAATAGAGTGAGGGAGCGGCGTCCGCCCAGGACGGGCCCGGCGCCAACGCCCGTATGGCCTCGTCCCCCTGCGGCCAGGGCAAGGCGGCCGTACCGGCGATATCCAGCATCAACTCGGAGGTGCGCTGCTGAATTTCAGCCCCCTTGATCTTGAGCACCGAAGATGCGGGATCAGGCGTCCCGCTGTTACCGCGGCTCGCCTCCGCCGCCAGAAGCCGCAGGGCCGTCAGTTCCAGCGCCTTCAGTTCCACCTCAAGGCCGATGAATCTGTCGAGGAAACGCGCATGCTCGATCAGGGGACGGCCATCGCGAATGCAGGTGGAGGCAGCATCGCGGATCAGACGCATGCGGCCCTTGGAGATGCCGATGCGGGCGATACCGACACGCTCATTGCCCAGCAGGAACTTGGCGTAATCCCAACCCTTGCCCTCCTGCCCGACCAATGCATCGCCCGGGATGCGCACGTTGTCGAAGAACACCTCGTTGACCTCGCAGCCGCCATCGATGGTCTGGATCGGCCGCAAAGTAATACCCGGCGTCTTCATATCTATGAGGAAAAACGAGATGCCTTCCTGCTTCTTCGCAGCGGGTTTTGTGCGGGCAAGGACGAAGATCATGTTGGCGTACTGACCGTAGGTGGTCCAGGTCTTTTGTCCGTCGATCACCCAGCCGTCGTCGTTACGAACGGCACGCGTTTTCAATGAGGCGAGATCGGACCCTGCGCCCGGTTCGGAAAAGCCCTGGCACCACCAGTCCTCCATCGACGAAATACGCGGCAGATATCTGGCCTTCTGCTCAGCGCTGCCGAACGTGTAGATTACTGGCCCGACCATATTGACCCCGAAGCTGAGAAGATCCGGCGCCGGCGCAGCCTGGCATTCCTCGATGAAGATGTATTGCTGGATCGGGCCCCAGCCGGGTCCGCCATACTCCGCTGGCCAGCGTGGCGCGCCCCAGCCGCGGGCATGCAGAATGCGCGACCATGCGACGATCATGTCGCGGGTCGGCGATCGGAAGCTCTCCATGTGTCGACGGGTCGCCTCAGGTAGATTATCCTGGATGAAGCAGCGCACGTTCTGGCGAAAGGCTTCTTCCTCTCTAGTAAAACTCAGATCCAACTGGCTCTCCGTCAGTTCGAAATTGTAGCGCGGCGCTCTTGTTCCTGCGCGCGCAGTTCCAGCCGCGATGTCTTGCCCACGGCCGTTCGCGGTAGGGTGGAACGAAACTCGAGTTGTTGCGGCATCTCGTGACGTCCCAGACGCTCGGCCAGGAATTCGCGCAACTCTTCCAGCGAGAACTCGGCTGCGCCTTCACGCAATACGACGAACGCCTTGGCGGCCTCGCCTCGATATGAATCAGGAATGCCGATCACGGCGACATCGGCCACAGCGGAATGCTCATGCACCGCCTTCTCGATCGCGACCGGATAGACGTTGAACCCGGACGAGACGATCATGTCCTTCTTGCGATCGACGATGTAGAAGTAGCCGTCTTCGTCCATGTAGCCGATATCACCCGTCATTAGCCAGCCATCGATAAAGGCCGCGCGCGTTTCTTCGGGGCGTTTCCAATAACCACGCGTCACGCTTGGACCGCGCACACGAAGCTCGCCGTGTTCGCCGGGCCTCAGCAGCCGGCGCGGATCGTCAACTGCAACAATCTGGACGTCGATGCCCGGGACCGGTATGCCGACGGTGCCATCCTTTCCCGGCGGCAGCATCGGCGGAATGTTGATGCCTACCGGCGATGTTTCGGTCATGCCCCCCCCCCCGCGAATGTTGACGCCCATCAATTCCTTGACGCGGCCCGCCACGGCCACCGGCAGGGGCGCTCCTCCCGATATCGCGTAGTTGATGGAGGATAGGTCCTTGTCTTCGAGGCCGGGCTGTTGCAGCAGATTGATCCACATGGTCGGCACGCCACCAAACGCGGTGATGCGTTTCTCATGGATCAGATCCAACGCCTCAGAAGCATCGAAACGTTGACGCAGATAGATGCTGGCGCCTTCGGACAAACGACGTAGCAGACTCGTGGTTAGCCCGAAAATGTGAAAGAGCGGCGTATAGACAAGCACCCGTTGATCCGGACCGAACTGCGGCTCGCTGCGAAACAGTTCGCTGTAGCTCTGCACCGCTGCCGCAATATTGCGTTGGCTGAGGATCGCGGCCTTGGGCTCTCCTGTTGTACCCCCCGTATATTGAAGAAGCGCTACATCTTCGGGAGCGACCGCCACGTCTGGCAGTGCAGCGCCCTTATGCTCGGCGATCAGATCGGCATACCGCAGGGTTTGATCCGGCAATTTCGCAGCCGGAGTGGTCACTGCATCGTCGCACGTCACGGAAACAAGGCCGGAGAACCGCTGCTGTAACGCCGAGATACGAGACAGGTAGCCATCGCCATTCGCCGTGACGACCCAACGCGCGCCACTATCGGCTATCTTGTGCGCCAATTCACGAGGCGCATCGAGAGGCGAGAGGTTGACCACCGTCGCCCCTGCCGCCAGCACCGCCAGGAACCATACAGGCTGCCAGTTCGTGTTCGGCAGATAGAGCGCGATGACATCGCCGCGCCCAATTCCGCGGGCGCGCAGCGCAACCGCAGTTTCGGCGATACGCGCATACAAATCGGCATAGGTCCACTGCTCGCCGTAATAATCGATCGCGAGTCGCGACGGATGATTGGCCCAGCTGCACCGCAGCAATTCATTCAACGTACCGACGGGCGGATTGTAGTCGGCGCGCACGCCCCGGGGCAGCAGATGCGACCAGGGTCTCACTTCCCCACTAGACCGCATCCGATCTCCTTCTCGACGGAATCAGAAAACTCGTCATCATAAATTCAAATACTTAGTATGTTTCTACATCCATTACCACAAGACCCACGCATTCGCACACACGCGACGCTCAAACCTCACCCTGCCCCGGATTCCAAACAGACAAAAACGCATGCGCAGGACCTCCGTCCGCGATCGATCGCGCCCACCAAAATTGAGAGACACGTCGTTTGACACAACCAGTATTGCGTGTAATTTCCCTTGTCAATCAGCTTGATGGTGGTTCTCAGGCGCCAGAATTCGTCCCGGGCGCTCGCAAAAGACAAGCCTATACAATGCGGAAAGAGGCCGCCCGATCGTGACTGCGTTTTTCAGCTTCTTGATCAAAACCGGACCGCATCCCGCAGCTCCCACGGACTTCGCCTCAGCCAGAAAAAAAGAATATTTGAGTATTCAGTATGTATCTGTCGGCACCTCGCCCCCCTCCATCTTCTGTTTCGGCGCGCTGTCGAGATGACCCGGTTTCGGCTTCTCTGGGGTCACACTCATCCCCGCACTGTGCTTGCGACCATCACACTGGCCATTACGGGAGGCGCTTTTGCCGCGTGGTTGAACCTGCCGCTCGCTTGGCTGCTAGGATCGGTCGTCGCAGTCGGCCTGGTCGCAGCGCTCGGCATCAGGATCGGCCCCGACAGCCCGGATCTCCCCCCGCTCGCGCGCGCAATAGCCATTCCGCTCATAGGAACCGGGATCGGCGCCGGCTTCACGCCGGCCATCGTCGCGGAGATGCCGCGCTGGTGGATCACGATCCTCGCGCTGTTGATATTTCTGCCGGTGTTGCATCATTTGGTGTACCGGCTGTTTCTGCTCTCGCCTCATGTTTCCAGGCCAACCGCCTGGTACTCCGCCGTACCCGGCGGTCTGGTGGAGTCGATCGAACTCGGCCAGGCTGCCGGCGGCGACGTGCAAATGATGACCATGCTGCATGTGCTGCGAATGATCGCATGCGTCGTGCTGGTGCCGTTCGGCCTTGCCCTCGTTTCAGGGCTGGATACGGCCAGCGTTGTGGCTGGGTCCGATTCGGCCAGCGATCTTGTATGGTGGCGCAACGTGATCGAAGGCGTCGCCATAACACTGGCCGGCGTCATCACAGGCCGGTTCGCGCGCCTACCAGCGGCGAGTTTTTTCGGTCCATTGCTTGTCAGCGCGGTCTGCCACGCTAGCGGCCTGTCTTCCGCCACGATCTCCGTTTGGGTGATTGTCGCGGCTCAGATCGTTATAGGCGCGAGCCTCGGTGCACGGTTCGAAGGCATATCTTCCAGCAAGCTGATGCTTGCCATACGGCTCACCATGGTCAGTTCAGTCGCCACCTACGCGCTCGGCGCGCTTTTCGCGTGGACCCTGGCGAGACTGAGCGGCATCAACGCATACGCCATATTCCTCGCATACGCGCCCGGCGGGATAATAGAAATGTCATTGATAGCGATGGCGATGCAGCTCAATCCGATTTTCGTGTCAACCCACCATCTGCTACGCATCATGGTCGCTATGGTGGGAATGCGTTTGGTACACCCTAAGGAGCACACCCTGGACCCCTTACACTTGGGCGCTACGCCTGAAGAGGTTTCGTGTGAGCCGGACCGATCAGAGACAGAGCCTTGAGCGCCAGCAGCCACGCCAGAATCGACAGGACATGACGCCCGTGGTTGAGGAGCGTCCATGTCTCGAGGGTTGAAGCAACCACTGCCCCTGCGTCGCCGGTCTGCCCCTGGAGCCAGACCATGGTCGGTATGAAGTATGCGAATGTCGCGATGCGCTCCATGACCGAGACCACCAGCGCTGCAAGCCACCACGGCCGTACCGGTCCCACCGAACGCCATGAGAAGTAAAGGCCGGCGAGCACCAGAAGCGTCAATGGGCCAGTGGTGACGAAGGCCCAGAACGCGATTCCTGTGTTGAGCCAGGTTTCGGGCGGGGTATCCCGCCAGATCGGCACCATGATCCGGGCTTCGTAGAGCCCGGCGCCGACACTGATTCCAAGGAAAATAACAAACAGCCAAAGGATTATGGTGGCTGGTTTTTGCATGGACACGCCTCTCTGGTTTCCTGCCGGATGACCACTTGACCAGCCGTCCGGAATCGACGAAATTTATTCGGAATATATATATTACGAAATTCGAGATATCAATATCGCAAAGCAATTGAGTGCAAAGGCGCAATCGCGCGCGGAGATTCTCGATGCCCTTCAGCGCGCTCAGCGCCTGCAGGGCGCCCATTCGACCGTGCATGGGGCAGCAATCGCTGCAAAGGTTGGGATCAACCCGGTCGATCTGGAATGTCTCGACCTCTTACAGATCTACGGCCCCTTGCCGGCGGGCCAACTCGCGGCGCACGCGGGTCTCAGTACCGCGACGATAACGACCATCGTCGATCGATTGGAGAGGTCAGGGTTCGTATTGCGGGACCGAAGTGGGCCAGACCGGCGCGTGGTCCTGATCCGTATGCTGCCGAAGGCGTTGCAGATGATCGGTCCCCACTATCGCCATCTGATGGAACGGCTGACCGCGATGCATGAGAAGTTCACGGACGAGGAGCTTGCTATCGTAGCGCGCTTCATCGAAGGCACGGCAAGTGCCGTGGGTGCAGCCGTCGAGGCTTTGCGCCACGAAACGGACAAATAACGAAGCAGTCGCTTGAAAGCAGGCAAACCGCCGCCATCGACACTCGGCCACACGGCACGGTAGCCATATCATTCCGCGAACTGCACATCGATCAGCATGGGGCCGTAAGCGGGCAGCGCCGTTGCCAGCGTGTCGCGAAGTTCCTCAATGTGGTGACGGCCTGCGCCTCCACTTCGAACCCTTTGGCTATGAAACACCCGTCGATTTCGGGTCGGTCGAGGCTCATCATGCCACTCGCCATTTTGCTTGGCTTGGCGCCGACCTTGGCATAGTCGCCGAGCAGGATTGCGTATGATTGGTTGTTCAGGATCAGCGTCGTGACCGGCAACCTTTCGCGGGCCTGTGTCCAGAGACCCTGGATGGTATGGGCTGCCGGCCCGCCCGCCTGAAGGGTAATCACGCGCCACGAGAACAACCAACCCTTCGTAGTCAAGGTCATGACCTCGAGCGAAAAAAACATTGAAAATACTACTTATTGCGATAACTTCTTCAACGGCTTGACGCTTTGCGGCGCACGACCGGTCCAAGGCACATGAGGAGATCATGACCCAGGACGACAGGCAGACGATATCGGACCTCGGTCCTTCGCCCGCCAGAGCGAGGCGAAGGGAGTTGCTGGCCTTTCTCGTTCTCGCATTCGGCATCTGGCCTGTCGTGGCTGTTGGTGTCGTCGGCGGCTACGGCTTCATCGTCTGGATGTATCAGATCGTATTCGGGCCGCCCGGCCCGCCGGGAGGGTGAGGCGATGAGCAACAGCCCCGGCATCACCCGCAGGTCGCTCCTGACGGGCGGGCTTCTCTCCCAACATCACATATCGAGCGCCGTGATCATCGCCCTTCCCGCGCGAAGGGAAGAGATCGGCAGACAACTCGCCTCGATACCGGGCGTTGAGGTCCATGCCAGCGAGACCAGCCGCATCGTCGTGACGATCGAGGGGCCGACCAGCGGCATGCTCGGAGAAACGCTGAACAACATCTCGATGATGGACGGCGTCATCTCCGCCAACATGGTCTTCGAACACGTCGAGCAATGGGAGGATGCAAATACATGACGGCATCCATCAACCGTCGCGACCTCCTGAAGGCGCATGCGGCCTCACTCGCTGCAGCTTCGGCGGGAATAGCGCTTCCCGCGGCAGCGCAGCCGGTCCCGGGCGGCGTAGAGGCCCTGGAGATCAAGTGGTCCAAGGCACCCTGCCGCTTTTGCGGCACGGGATGTGGTGTGATGGTCGGGGTGAAGGACGGCCACGTCGTCGCCACGCATGGTGACATGCAGGCGGAAGTCAACCGCGGCCTCAACTGCGTCAAGGGCTATTTCCTCTCCAAGATCATGTACGGCGCGGACCGACTGACCACGCCGCTCATACGCAAGCGCGACGGCGTCTACGACAAGGATGGCGAGTTCGAACCCGCCTCCTGGGACGAGGCGTTCGACCTGATGGCGGAGAAGTGCAAGGCCGTGCTGCGCGAGAAAGGCCCCGAGGCCGTCGGCATGTTCGGCTCCGGCCAATGGACGATCTTCGAGGGCTACGCCGCGACCAAGCTGATGCGGGCCGGCTTGCGATCGAACAATCTCGACCCCAATGCCCGCCACTGCATGGCCTCGGCGGCCTTCGCCTTCATGCGCACCTTCGGCATGGACGAGCCGATGGGCTGCTACGACGATTTCGAGCATGCCGACGCCTTCGTGCTATGGGGCTCGAACATGGCCGAGATGCACCCCGTTCTCTGGACGCGCGTCGCTGACCGCAGGCTCGGACATCCACATGTGCGCTGCGCCGTGCTGTCCACCTTCACGCACCGCTCGATGGATCTCGCCGACATCCCGATCGTCTTCAAGCCGGGTACCGACCTGGCGATACTGAACTACATCGCCAATCACATCATCCAGACCGGACGGGTCAACGAAGCCTTCGTGCGCGACCATGCCGTCTTCATGAGTGGCGCGACGGACATCGGATACGGACTTAGGCCCGACAATCCGGTCGAGATGGCGGCGAAAGGCGCGGCCGATCCCGGGAAAACCGAGCCAATCGACTTCGAAGCGTTCAAGACGATGGTGTCGGACTACACGCTCAAGATGGTGTCCGAACTGTCTGGGGTCGAACCGGAGTTCCTGGAGGAACTCGCCGAGCTGTACGCGAACCCCGACATCAAGGTGATGTCGCTCTGGACCATGGGCTTCAACCAGCATGTCCGCGGCGTGTGGGCCAACCAAATGGTCTATAACCTCCACCTGCTGACCGGAAAAATCTCGGAACCGGGCAACAGCCCCTTTTCACTGACAGGGCAACCGTCCGCCTGCGGCACGGCGCGAGAAGTTGGCACCTTCGCGCACCGGCTGCCGGCAGATATGGTGGTCACCAACCCCGAGCATCGCCACCACGCCGAGGAAATCTGGCGCCTACCGCAAGGGCTGCTGCCGGACAAGCCTGGCTTCCATGCCGTCCAGCAGGACCGGATGCTGAAGGACAGCATGCTCAATTTCTATTGGGTGCAGGTCAACAACAACGTCCAAGCCGCACCCAACAACAGCAACGAGACCTACCCAGGCTACCGCAATCCGGACAATTTCATCGTGGTCTCCGACGCCTATCCGACCGTCACAGCGCTCTCGGCGGACGTGATCCTACCTGCCGCCATGTGGGTGGAGAAGGAGGGTGCCTACGGTAACGCAGAGCGTCGTACCCACGTTTGGCATCAATTGGTGAACGCACCAGGCGAGGCGCGATCCGACCTCTGGCAACTTGTCGAATTCTCCAAACGCTTCGCAACCGAGGACGTCTGGCCAACCGAGATCCTGGACGCAAATCCCGGATATAAGGGCAAGACCCTGTTCGACGTTCTTTTCAGAAACGGCAAGGTCGACCGCTTCCCGCTCGCCGACCTCGACGGCGAGTATGAAAACCGGGAATCGCGCGAGTTCGGCTTCTACCTACAAAAGGGTCTATTCGAGGAATACGCGGAATTCGGCCGTGGCCACGGCCACGACCTCGCACCCTACGACGTCTATCACCAGGTACGGGGGCTCCGCTGGCCCGTCGTGGACGGCAAGGAAACGAAGTGGCGTTACCGCGAGGGACTCGATCCCTATGTGAAGGCCGGCGAGAATGTGAAATTCTACGGCAGGCCTGACGGCAAGGCAGTCATTCTGGCGGTGCCTTACGAGCCTCCCGCGGAATCCCCCAATGACGAATACGACATCTGGCTGGTGACCGGGCGTGTGCTCGAACACTGGCACTCGGGCTCGATGACCATGCGCGTGCCCGAACTCTACAAGGCCTTCCCCGGGGCCGTGTGTTTCATGAACGCCGACGATGCGCGGCGGCGCGGGATCAACCAGGGAGCCGAGGTCAGGGTCGTCTCGCGGCGCGGCGAGATCAGGGTCCGGGTCGAAACGCGCGGACGCAATCGCATGCCGCGCGGCGTGGTGTTCGTGCCCTGGTTCGACGCAAGCAAGCTCATCAACAAGGTCACCCTCGACGCCACCGATCCAATCTCCAAGCAGACGGATTTCAAGAAATGCGCGGTCAAGGTCATCCCGGTCTGACGCGCCGAGCGCGCGTAGCGCTTGCCGCCGGGGCGCTATTTGCGGCCGGCACCGCCGCGCTGGCGCAGATGTCGGCCGAGACAGTCCCTCCGCTTACCGGTGCCGCAAAGCCCATGGAGGAACTGCCGGCTGTTCCGACACCGAAGTGGACGGTCGACGACATCCGGCAGATGCGCGCCTATCCCGACCAACCACCCGTCATTCCGCATTCGATCGAAGGCTACCAGCTTTCGGTCAACACAAATCGTTGCCTTTCCTGCCACAAGCGCGAGTTCACGCAAGGGTCCGGCGCGCCGATGATCAGCGTCACGCACTACGTCACGCGCGAGGGCCAAATGCTCGCCGACGTTTCCCCGCGGCGCTATTTCTGTACGGCCTGCCATGTCCCGCAGGCCGACACCGGGCCCCTCGTAGGCAATACGTTCACAGATATGAGCAAGCTCGGAGTTGGCCACGCGGGAGACCAGTAGGATGTGGCTGCAGCTCAAGGCCGCCACCTTATGGGCCTGGCGCATACTGGCGACGCCGGCCGCGACGCTGAGCCTGGGTTTCCTTACGCTGGGCGGTTTCATCGGCGGCGTGATGTTCTGGGGCGCGTTCAACACGGCCCTGGAACTGACGAATACCGAGCAGTTCTGCATCTCGTGCCACGAGATGGAAACGAACGTCTATGAGGAACTTACCCGCACGATCCACTTCTCGAACCGTTCAGGCGTAAGGGCATCATGCCCCGACTGCCACGTTCCGCACGAATGGACCGACAAGATCGCCAGGAAAATGCAGGCGTCGAAGGAGGTCTGGGGCAAGATCTTCGGCACCATCAACACACGCCGCAAGTTCCTCGACCACAGGCTCGAACTTGCCCAGCATGAATGGGCGCGGCTCAAGGCGAACGACAGCCTGGAATGCCGAAACTGTCACTCGTCGGTTGCGATGGATCTGTCCAAGCAGACAGAACGCGCCGCGACGATCCACACGCGATACCTGCTATCGGGACAGGCAACCTGTATCGACTGTCACAAAGGCATCGCCCACGAGCTTCCGAACATGGAAGGCGTCGATCCCGGCTGGAAAGTCCCGCCTGAACTCGAAGGAAAAACGCTCCCGGCCGCGTCGGTGTTTGACGAACTCGAGCAACTTGCCCGATCTCCGCACCGGATCATGTGGAATCTGGATGACGCCGCAGACCCCGCCGCTTCGCAGGTGGTGGAAACGACTAAGGAATAGCACCGGACTATCACGAGATTCTGTTACAAGCTCGGCGCCGTCTCTGAGCAGCCGGGGCTTCCCCGCCCGCGAGCAGCGTGGAAAGCCGTCACCCAAACGTATAGGCGGTTTTCACCACGGTGTAGAATTCGCTGGCATACTTGCCCTGCTCGCGCGGCCCGTAGGACGATTGCTTGCGGCCGCCGAAGGGCACATGGAAATCGACGCCCGCCGTCGGCAGGTTCACCATCACCATGCCGGCCTCGGCATGGCGCTTGAAATGCGTCGCATGCTTGAGGCTCGCCGTGGCGATGCCGGACGACAATCCGAAGGGCGTGTCGTTGGCAATGGCGAGCGCCTCGTCATAGTCCCTCACCCTTATCACCGCAGCGACCGGACCGAAGATTTCCTCGCGCGAAATCCGCATTCGGTTCGTCGCCTCGGTGAAGAGCGCCGGCTGGAGATAGAAGCCGGGCGTGTCGCGGCGCGCAAGGTCGCCGCCGAAGGCAAGCCTCGCGCCCTCCCGTTTGCCGATGGCGATATAGTCGACGTCCTGGTCGAGCTGCTTCTGGTCGACGACCGGGCCGATATGGGTGTCGGCCTTCAGCGCGTCGCCGACGACGAGATGCTTCATCCGTTCGCCCATTGCCGCGACGAAGCGGTCGTGGATCCCCTCGGTGACGATCAGCCGCGAGGAGGCGGTGCAGCGCTGGCCCGTCGAGAAGAAGGCGGAGTTGACCGCCGCCTCGACGGCAATGTCGAGATCCGCATCGTCAAGGATGACGAAGGGGTTCTTGCCGCCCATCTCGAGCTGGAACTTGCGGTTATGCTCGATCGATGCGCTGGCGACGCGCTTGCCGGTCACGGTCGAACCGGTGAAGGTGATGGCGTCGACATCCGGGCTGTCGAGCATCGCCTGGCCGACAACCGAGCCCTTGCCCATGACAAGGTTGAGCACGCCTTTCGGCAGGCCGGCACGGTGAAGGATGTCGACGATCGCATGGGCGCAGCCGGGCACCAACTCGGCCGGCTTGAAGACGACGGTGTTGCCATAAGCGAGCGCCGGCGCGATCTTCCAGGCAGGAATGGCTATCGGGAAATTCCACGGTGTGATGATGCCGACGACGCCGACCGGTTCGCGGCTGATCTCGACCCCGATGTTCGGGCGGACGGAAGGCAGCGTCTCGCCGGAAAGGCGTAAGGCTTCGCCGGCGAAGAAATCGAAGATCTGGCTGGCGCGCACCGTTTCTCCGATGCCTTCCGCGAGTGTCTTGCCTTCCTCGCGCGAGAGCAGCCGACCGAGCTCGTCCTTGCGGGCGAGAATCTCGTCGGCGGTCTTTCTCAGGATCGCATGCCGCTCGAGGATGCCGGAGCGCGACCAGGCCGGGAATGCCGCCTTCGCGGCCACGATCGCCGCCATCGCATCCTCGGCGGAGGCTTGGGCATAATCGCCCACCACGTCATTCGTGTTCGACGGATTGATGTTGTTGATCGCGTCCGATCCGACCCATTCGCCGGCTATCAGGTTCTGGTGGATGGTCATGAGTTCTCCGGATTCCAAGGCGGCGGATATGGGCGGCAGGTGGAACGCCCTCATCACGGAGATGAGGGCGCTCCGTTTGTTCACTGACGCTTGTGTTCCCCGATCAGGGTTTCCAGCACCGACATTTCCTCCGCCGTCAGATCCTGCAGTGGCGGACGAACGGGACCGGCATCGAAGCCCTGCAGGCGCACGCCTGCCTTGATGGCCGACACGGCATAGCCCTTCGCGCGGTTGCGGATCGCCATGAACGGGTAGAAGAAATCGATCAGGATTTCCTCGCACCTGGTCCGCTCCCCGGCGCGCAGCGCCTTGTAGAACTCCACGGCCAATCCCGGCACGAAGTTGAAAACGGCCGAGGAATAGGTGGTGAACCCGGCGCCGAGATAGGCTTCCGCAAAAAGCTCCGCCGTCGGCATGCCGCCGAGATAGGTCAGGCGATCGCCCATCTTGGCTGTGATCTGCCGGACGAGGCCGATGTCGCCGGTGCCGTCCTTGAAGCCGACGAGATTCGGACATTCGTCGCAAAGTCGCGCCAGCGTATCGGCCTGGAGAACGGAATTGTCGCGGTTATAGACCATCACGCCCATGCCCGTCGCCCGGCACACCGCCTTGATGTGCCGGTAAAGGCCTTCCTGCGGCGCATCGATCAGGTAGTGCGGCAGAAGCAGGATGCCGTCGGCTCCGGCTTTTTCGACCGCTCTGGCGATCGATACGGCCACGTCGGTGCCATAGCCGCAACCGGACACGATCGGCGTCTTGCCGGCGGCTTCCTTGGCGACGCGCACGATCTGCGGAATTTCCTCCGGCGCGAGCGAAAAGAACTCGCCCGTGCCGCCGGCGGCAAACAGAGTTGCCGCCTCGAAGCCGGACAGCCAATTGACATGCTCGCCATAGCTTTTCGCATTGAACCTGCCCTCCGCATCGAAATGCGTCACCGGGAAGGAAAGCAGGCCGGCGCCGAGCACATGCTTCAGTTCTTCAGTTTTCATGGGTGTAACCCTCCTTTGAAGGAAGCATCGGAGACGGTTGAAGCTTCCTGGTTGATCTGGTTGCCGAAAACATTTCTCAGGCCTTGATTGACCGCACCATCGCGGCAAGGCGCTGGCAGGCGCCCTCCAGTTCACGGTCGGACGCCGCGATCGACAGGCGGATGAACCCGGGAGCGCCGAACGCCGCGCCCGGAACGCTCGACAGACCGAACTCCCGAAGCAGGTGCGAGGCGAAGGTCGTATCGTCGGAGATGACCTCCCCGGCTGCCGTCTTCCGGCCCAGCAACCGGCCGACGCCGATGAAGGCATAGAAGGCGCCGTCGGGCGGCGTGAAATCGATGCCGTCGATCTCGACCAGCCGTTCAGCAATGAGCTTCGCCCGACCGGCGAAGGTTTTGGCAGCCGTGGCTACGAAAGCCTGATCGCCGTTCAGCGCGGCAAGCGCCGCAACCTGCGCGACGGTCGAGACGGAAGTCACGCTTTGCGACTGCATCTTGTTGAGTGCCGCGATCAGGCTCTTCGCGCCGGCCGCATAGCCCACGCGCCAGCCGGTCATCGCATAGGCCTTGGAGACGCCGTTGACGATGAGCGTCCGCTCTCGCAGCTCCGGGCAGGCCGACGCGAAGGATATGAAGGGCACGTCCTTCAAGAGGATGTGCTCGTAGATTTCGTCCGAGACGATCAGAACCCGTGGGTGACGTGCAAGCACTTCAGCAAGCGATCGATACTCGTCGGCGCTGTAGATCGCCCCTGTCGGATTGGACGGCGAGTTCAGCATCAGCCAGCGGGTCTTCGGCGTGATCGAAGCCTCCAGCGTCTGGGCAGTGATCTTGAAGCCGGCGTCCGGCCCGCAATCGACGTAAACCGGCTCGCCGCCATGCAGTGAGACGATGTCGCCGTAGGATACCCAGCACGGCGTGGGAATGACGACCTCGTCGCCCTGCTCCAGCGTCGCGAGAAACACGTCGAACAGGATCTGCTTGGCGCCATTGGCGACCATCACCTCGTCGACGGCATAGTCGAGCTGGTTTTCCCTCTTGAACTTGCCGACGATCGCCTGGCGCAGGCTTTCCATTCCCGCCGGAACGCCATAGCGCACCCTGCCTCCGCGAATCGCGGCGCAGGCGGCATCGGCGACGTGAGCCGGCGGCTCGAAATCCGGCTCGCCGAGCGACAGATCGATGATGTCACGGCCTTCAGCCGCCAGTTTCTTGGCGGTCATCGCGATCGCCATGCTCGGGGACGACTTGATACCCGCAGCGCGCGTGTTCTCGAATTTCATCTCCGGTTCCCTTCAGGTTTCGCATTGGGCCGGACGACGCTCACGTTTCGCCCGGCCTCCGGGAGGATTACCTAGCGACGACGTAGTCGAAATCCCTGTCGCGCCTGGCAGCGGCCGGATCGCGTTTGTCGGCCGGGCCATAGCCGCCACCGCCAGGAAGCTCGAGGATGAGCCGGCGCCCTGCCGGCACATGCTGACGTCCCTTGGCGGCAAGGCGCGTGCCGTCATCGAGCAGCACCGCACCGGGCGAACCGTTCTCGCCGCCATTGCGACCGCGCGCCGGATGCTCGATGCGGTCGAACATCGCATTGAAATGCATCTCGTGGCCCTCCGTCGGCGAAATTTCCACCACCTGGCCGAGACCGCCGCGAAACTGGCCGGCGCCGCCCGACCCATCGCGCAGTTCCTTGCGCCAGAAAATCACCGGACCGACATGTTCCGTCGCCTCGATCGACATCGAATGCACGCCGCTCGGGAATGCCGTGGCGCTCAGGCCGTCGAGCGTCGAACGCGCACCGGCGCCGCCGCTGTTGAACAGAAGCACCTCGGCGCGCTGCCTGCCGTCGACTGGTGCCTTGTCGCCTTGAAGCGGCCGCACGCTGACATGCAGGTTCCAGAGAGCGCCCGCCCCCTCGGCCGGCACGCGACCGGGCAGCATCTTGTGAACGGCACCCAGCACGGCGTCGGGAACGAGATGGCCGAGAACGTGACGCACCGAGACAGGCGCCGGATGCTGCGCATTGAGGATGCAGTCTTCCGGCGCCGTGACGCGAAACGGCAGGAGCGAAGCGTGGTTGTTGGGGATCTCCGGCGCGATCGAGCACTTCAGGCCGTAGCAGGCATAGGCCGCGGAATAGATGATCGGGCAGTTGATGCCCTTCGGGCTTGGCGGCGACGTGCCTTCGAAATCGGCGACGATATGGTCCTCCGCCACGTCGAGACGAACGGCGATGTCGATCGGCGAACCGTAACCGTCGACGCGCATCACATTGGAATAGGATCCCTTCGGCAGCGCCGCGATCCGCTCCAATGTCGCATCGTAGCTACGCTTGAAGATGAAGTCGGCCAGCATTTCCAGATCGGCGAGATCGAATTCCTCCATCATATCCATCAGGCGACGATGGCCGATTTCGTTGCAGGCAGCGAGGGAATAGACGTCGCCCACCACCTGATGGCTTTCGCGCACATTGTTGCGAAGGATGTTGACGAGGTCGTTGTTGACCTTGCCACGCTCGGCGAACTTCATGATCGGAACGAAGATGCCCTCTTCGTAGACCTCGTTCGCGTCCGGGCCAAAACCGCGGCCACCGACGTCCACCACATGCGCGGTGCAGGCGAAATAGCCGACCAGGACGCCGTTGCGAAAGCTCGGCGACACGACGGTGAAGTCGTGAAGGTGGCCGGTGCCCTTCCACGGATCGTTGGTGATATAGACGTCGCCCTCGAAGATGTTGTCGGGCCCGATGTCGCGGATGAAATGCCCCACGGCCTCGGCCATGGCGTTGACGTGGCCGGGCGTGCCGGTCACCGCCTGGGCGATCATCTTGCCGCCGCGGTTGAACACCCCGGCGGACAGATCGCCAGATTCACGCACGCTGGTGCTGAAGGCAGTGCGGATCAGCGTGACGGCCTGTTCTTCGACCACGGAGATCAGCCGGTTCCACATGATCTGCATGCGGACGTCGGAAAGCGCATTGGTTTTCATGGTTCCTACTCCGTTCAGGCGGCCTGCTTGGCGCACACGAGCAGGCAGCCATCGGCCTGCATGACGACCTCGCGGCTCGCCGTGACGATGGTCGAGGTTTCGCGTTCGGTGATGACGGCGGGCCCGGCGACCCAGTCGCCCGGCTTCATGTCCTGGCGGGAAACGATCGCCGCCTTCTGGAAGCTACCTTCCTGGACATCGAATATTTCACGCGCCCCGCGGGCGATCGCGGCTGCTCCCTTGGCGGTCCTGCCGATGCGTTCCGGCGGAATGACCTTCGAGCTGGCTCGCAGCGACCAACTGACGATCTCGACGTCGAGCCCATCGATGGTGCGGCCAAAGAAATGTTCATATTGCTGGTCGAACAGCTCGCGAAACGAAACACCGTCGCCATCGGCATAGTCGCGCACCTCGATCGTCACCGGCACTTCCCAGCCCTGGCCGACATAGCGCATGTAGGCCGTGCATTCGAGATCGGGCTCCGCGTCCGGCGCGCCCGACCGGACGAAGGACGTCGCCTCCGCGATCAGGTCCGAGATGGTCTGGTTGATCGCCTTCGCGTCGAACCGGCTCAGACGGCTATAGGCGCTGCGGACGGATTCGAAACCGAAGGGCGCGCGCAGGAAGCCGATGGCCGAGCCGACGCCCGCGCCGGGCGGGATCACCAGCTCCGATATGCCGAGCTTCTCGCAAAGCCGCGCGGCATGGATCGGCGCCGCCCCACCGAAAGCGATCATGGTGAACTCCGAGAGTTCCTTGCCGTTCTCGACCGCATGCATGCGGGCGGCGTTGCTCATGTTCTCGTCGACCACTTCGCTGAGCCCGTAGGCTGCCGTCGCGACATCGGTATTCAGTCTGGAGGCGACCCCGTGATCCATCACGGTGTCCGCGGCCGGACGGTCGAGCCTCATCGTGCCGCCGGCAAATTCGTCGGCGTCCAGACGACCGAGGATCAGGTCGGCGTCGGTGACCGTCGGATTCTCGCCGCCGCGGCCGTAGCAGGCAGGCCCAGGCTCGGAGCCGGCGCTGTGCGGCCCGACACGGATCTGACGCATGCCGTCGACGGTTGCGATGGAGCCGCCGCCGGCGCCGATCTCGACCATTTCGATCACCGGAATGGAGATCGGCATGCCGCTACCCTTCTTGAAGCGCCAGGTGCGGGCGACCTCGAAGGTTTTCGACGTTTTCGGCGTCTGCTTCTCGATCAGGCAGATTTTCGCCGTCGTACCGCCCATGTCGTACGACAGGACCTGATCGAGACCGTAGCTGCTCGCGATATGGGCCGCGAAGATCGCCCCCCCGGCAGGGCCGGATTCCAGGAGGCGAACCGGGAATTCGATCGCGCTTTCCACGCTGATGATGCCGCCGCCGGAATGGATCATGAAGACCGAGCAGCTTGTGCCTTCTTTCGTCAGCCGGCCGACCAGGCGGTTGAGATAGGAGGCCATCAGCGGCTTGACGAAGGCGTTGGCGCAGACCGTGTTGAAGCGCTGGAACTCGCGCATCTGCGGCGAGACTTCCGACGAGATGGAAACGGAAATATCCGGCTTCCTCGCCAGCAGGCGTTCGCGCACGGCTCGTTCATGCGCATCGTTGAGATAGGAGTGGATCAAGCCGATCGCCACGCTCTCGTAGCCGGCTGCAACGATGCGGTCGCAGAGAGCGTCCACTTCGTCAGGATCCAGCGCCTTGAGAATGGAGCCGTCGGCACCGATACGCTCGTCGAGAACGAAGCGTTCGTTGCGGGAAACCAGCGGCGCCGGCAGCACGATGTCGAGATCATACTGCTCGAAACGGCTTTCCGTGCGCATCTCTATGACGTCGCGGAAGCCCTTCGTGGTGATGAAGGCCGTTTTCGCTCCGCGGCGCTCGATCAGCGCGTTGGTGGCAAGCGTCGTGCCGTGAATGATCGTGTCGATCTCGGAGAGCGCCACTCCCGCGATGTCGGCAACCTGGCGGATTCCCTTGACGATCGCGTTCTCGGGGAACGAGTAGTCCGTCAGTACCTTGATCGAATGGAGCGCGGCGCCTACCTCCATCGCAACGTCGGTGAAGGTGCCGCCGATATCGACACCGACCCTGATCTGCTTGCCATCTTTCGTCATTTTCTTGCAGTGCTCCATAAGCGAGCTGTTGTTGCGCCGCCCGGTGAGGCTTGACTTCGACGTGCAGCGGCCAGTCTCCGCCCGCGAACGGGCGGAAGCCGTGAGCTCTTCGGTTGTTGATTGTTCTGGGGCCCCGCGCGGCGGCTTGCGCAGTCGCGCAGGGCCAGAGCGTTACTGCTTGCCGGTGAAATCGATGCCCGGCAGCGTGATGGGCAGATCGGCGCGTTCCACGCCAATCCACTTTTCGTAGAGCGTGTCGAGAGAGCCGTCCGCGGTGTGACGGGTGACGAAGTCGGTGAGGAAATCCAGCATTTCCTGGTCGCCCTTGCGCACCGCCATACCCTGGAAATTGTCCGCCACCTTGTATTTGCGCTCGTATGTCGCGCCGTGACCTGTCTGTTCGATGACGAGCCCATAGGTGACGCTGCCGAGGATCGCGTCGACTTGCCCGGAGAGAAGCGCCTGAACCGTGGTGGCATCATCGTCGAAGCGTTTGATTTCGGTGTTCGGCGGAGCGGCCTTTACAAGGACCGGTTCGAACACGCTGCCGCGATTTACGCCGATGACATAGTTGCCGAGATCCTCGTTGCCCGTGATCTCCGCATCTTTCTTCGCCCAGACGGTGATGTCGTTCGACGAATAGGGGATGACATACTGGATGACCCTGGCGCGCTCTTCCGTGATCGTCATCGACGGGACAAGGAAATCGACATTGCCGTTGACGAGCAGCGGAATGCGGTTCTGGCCGGTAATACGCTCGAACTTCACATCGACGCCGAGTTCCTCGGCGATAAGCTTGGCGATCTCGATGTCGAAGCCGTCGTTCTGGCCGTTCTGATCGATGAAACCCCAAGGAAACTGATCCATCTGGACGCCGACGACCGCCGTGCCCTTGGCCTTGATCTCGTCCGGGGTGACGGCATCGGCGTCGGTCGCGAAGGCGGTCGCCACCAGCAGGGCAGCCGCGAGACCCGACAGGACCCTGGAACATGAACTGGTCAGTGCTGAATTGAACATATTGGTACCTCTGTTGGCTTTGGTTGTGCGTTCTTCTTGTCATCGGGCGGCGTTGAGGCGCCGCTCGACTCTTGCGCTGAAGTAGGTCAGGGGTAGGCAGATGAAGAAGTATACGAGCCCGACCGCCCCGTAGACTTGCAGGGGTTGGAAGGTGATGTTCGCCATGAGCTGGCCCGAGCGGGTAAGCTCGGTGAGGCCAAGCAACGCCGCCAGCGCCGTGCCCTTGATCAGGTTGACCATGAAGCCGATGGTGGCGGGAAGGCCGATGCGAAACGCCTGCGGCAGAACCACGTCGATCATGCGGTGAAAATAACCGATGCCCAGCGCACGGGCGGCCTCGCTCTGGCCGGCGGGCACCGCCTCGATGCTGCCGCGCCAGATCTCGCCGAGAAAAGCGCTGGCGTGGAGCGACAATCCGACGGTCAAGGCCACCCAGATATCCACCTTGAGGCCAAGCAACGGCATGCCGAAATAGACGAAGAACAGTTGGACCAGCAGCGGCGTGCCCTGGAATATCTGGATATAGACCGCCGTCAGCCCGCGCAGCAGCGCCCACTTGCTGGTGCGAGCCAGTGCGACCGCGAGGCCGAGCGCGCCGCCGCAAGTGAAGGCGAGGAGCGAGAGAATGATCGTCCAGCGGGCGCCTTCCAGAAGAAAAAGGAACTCTGCGAAACCAAATTCACGGATCATCGCTTCCGCCTCACTTTGTCGGATAGGAGAAGTAGGATCTGCCGATGAATTGCAGCGCGACGGAGAAGAACTGCGACAGCAGGAGATAGATCGCGCCCAGCACGAAATAGATCTCGAAGCTGCGGAACGTCTGCGCATCGAGGGTTTGTGCCATGTAGGTCAGCTCTTCCGCTGAAACCGACGCAACCAGGCTCGAATTCAGCATCATCAGGATGAACTGGCTGCAAAGCGCCGGGTAGACGGCACGGATCGCCGGGCGGAAAACGATGAAGCGATAGATGTCGATCGTGTGCAGGCCTAGCGCCCTTCCCGCCTCGACCTGGCCGGGCTGGATGGACTGCACACCGCCGCGCACGATCTCCGCGGCATAGGCCGCGCAGTTGAGCGACATGGCGAGGATGGCCGCTTGTTCGCCACCCAGTCTGATGCCGAGCACCGGCATGCCGAAATAGATGAAGAAGACCTGCACGAGAAACGGCGTGTTGCGGATCAGCTCGATATAGGCAATCGCGACCGTGCGGAGAGGAGCGAACCCGCTCATGCGCATCAGCATGAAGATGATCCCGAGCGTCAGCCCCGCAACCATCGAGATCGCCGACATCCGGAGCGTCTGGATGGCGCCGTCCAGGAACATGGGCCAGGCGGAGAGAACCGGAGCGAAATCGAAGGAATATTGCATCGACCGCCTCCGCCCTAATGATTGAGGATCTGGCTGAGGAACGCCCTGGTGCGCTCGTGGCTCGGATTGCTGAAGAACTCCTCCGGTTTGGCGCTTTCCATGATCTCGCCGCGGTCCATGAAGATGACGCGATGCGCGACGGCCCGGGCGAAACCCATCTCGTGGGTGACGCAGATCATGGTGATGCCGTCGTCGGCGAGCGAGACCATCGTGTCGAGCACTTCCTTGACCATCTCGGGATCGAGCGCCGAGGTCGGCTCGTCGAACAGCATGATCTTCGGGTCCATGCAGAGCGCGCGGGCGATCGCCACGCGCTGCTGCTGGCCACCGGAAAGTTGCGCGGGATATTTCAGCGCCTGCTCGGCGATATGCACGCGCTCCAGATGGCGCATGGCCTTTTCCTTGGCCTCGGCCGCGGATGACTTGCGCACCCGGCGCTGGGCCAGCATGCAATTTTCAAGCACCGTCAGGTGGGGAAAGAGGTTGAACTGCTGGAACACCATGCCGACATCGCGCCGGATATGATCGACATTCGAGCCTTTCTGGTTAAGCCGGGTACCGTTGACGACGATCGTGCCCTCCTGGATTTCCTCCAGGCGGTTGATGCAGCGGATGAGAGTGGACTTGCCCGAACCCGACGGACCACAGAGAATGATGTGTTCGCCACGAGCGACGCTTAGGTCTATGGCCTTCAACACTTGCAGCGAGCCATACCATTTGTTGACTCCGATCATCTCGATGGTTTTTCCGGCGTTCGCGGTATCGCCCATAGGCAGTTCCCCTTCCTGTCGTCTTCAGGACTTTGTTGCGACTTCAAATACGGCATCGACCTCGACGGACGAGCCGCGCGGAAGCGATCCGGCGCCCAGCGCCGTGCGCGTGTGGCGTCCCTTTTCTTCGAAGATTTCAACGAGCAGGTCGGAAGCGCCGTCAATGACAGCCGGATGGTCCCGGAAGTCTTCGGGCGCGTTGACAAAGCCGCGAAGCTGAACGCAGGCCTCTACCCGATCGAGATCACCATCAAGAGCGGCATAGACCCGAGCCACGAGGTTCAGCGCACAAAGCCGGGCCGCTTGATAGGCGTCTTCCGGGGAAATGTCCCGCCCGACGACTCCAACGAAGTGCTCGACCCCGTCGATCCTCGGGATCTGACCCGAAACGAACAGAAGATTGCCGGCCAGCCGATAGGGAATGTAATTGCCCGAAGCCGGGGCAATCGAAGGCAATGCGATTCCGAGCTTGGAGAGGCGTGCGGCGACGTCACCCATAGCAGTTTCCACCTGATTTTTGCGTGCGCCACAAAGCGCGAGATTTCGTTCCCGGAGCCGTTGCGCCCTCATCCACTCAAGGACGGCGTCGGCTCTCTTTTCTAGAGGCCGAAATTATCGAAATAGTATCTCTTGTCAATAAGGAAGTTAGAGATACTATCTCTATGCAAACACTCGCAAGCCGTCACCAAAAAATCTTTTATTTCAAATTACTAGCCAGTTCCATTTGGCGGAATCCCATACTAAAGTTCGCAACCGTCGGAAATTTTTTTGAGTCCGATCAGGAGAAAAACTGGTACGGCACGCCACTTTCCAGGCGCTCTCACTGATGGTGTGCGCACTCTTGCACGCTCATTCTGCGCATGGAGATAGCATCACATTGCAAGGTCGTGATACCTTGTCAGAAAGGCAGAGAATGCCTATCAGTCGGGCATCGCGTGAAGAATGCGAAGCAGTTAGCGGGTGAACCTTGGACACACTGACAAGCCGGACCATACAGGCACTCAAGGCGCACATCATCGAGAGCCGGATCGGCGAAGGTGACAAGCTCGGCTCGCTCAACGAGCTGGCCCAGCAATTCGGCGTCAGCCGTACGGTCATCCGCGAGGCCGTGTCTGCGCTGCGCTCCGACGGCGTCGTCGAGGCGCGCCACGGCGTCGGTGTGTTCGTGCGCGAGGTGCCGCAGCCGGAAGACCCGAACAGCTTCGATTCCGGCGCGGCGCTTGCGCCGCTGCGTCGGCTGAAGACCTCGTTCATGGACCTTCTCGAACTGCGGATGGCGTTCGAGGTGCATGCGGCCGGCCTTGCCGCAGCCCGGCGCTCCTGGGCGCAGGAATCGAATATCTGGAATGCCGCCCGTCAGTTCGAAGCGTCGCTGGACGATGAAGCCGCACTCGACCATCTCGACTTCGTGTTTCACCGATCGATCGCGGAAGCGACGAACAACGGCGCCTTCATAGAGTTCTTCAATCTGATGAGCCTGCAGATACTCCCCCAGCCTGCATTCTCGAAAGCGCTCAACCCCGCGCTGGTCACACCGGAATACATTCAGAACACCGTGACGGAGCACCGAGCCATCTGCGAAGCGATCAGCACAGGAAATCCCGAACAGGCACGCGAGGCCATGCGCGCGCATCTCAACAGAAGTCATCTTCGATATCGGGGGTTCGCCGATGGCAATACCTCTCCCCTAAGCAACGTGGCGCGGGAGGAATAGGGGCTCGGAAAGGCGCTTAATCTTGAACGGGCGGTCGAAGTTCCGGCAGGCCCTTGAGGGTCATCTATACAGCGTGAACGTAGTTCTCATCGTTGACCGCGGTGGTCGGCCAGCGCGGGCGACCACATATCCCAATCGGATGGAATATCCTCGCAGGATAGCCGCCGATCAATCGCCGGCGAACTCGTTGCCCGATGGTCCGAGTGGTTCACGCCCGCCCTGGCGGCCTTCCGGCTGATCGTTTCGAGCAGCAGCTTTGCCGCCACCGTCGCCCCGTCCGTGCGCATCTTGCCAGCCACGGCGGTCGCCCGCGCGCGGGTCTGTGAAGACAGTGCTGCCTCGAGGGCGGCTGACAAGGCCTCGAAGGTCAGGACCGGACCATCCTGGGCAGCGCCGATGCCCAGCTCGATCACCCGGCTTGCCCAGCGCGGCTGGTCCGCGGCCTGGGGCACGATTACCTGAGGTGCGCCGGCCTTCGCCGCGGTCGTCGTCGTGCCCGCGCCGCCGTGATGCACCACGGCCGCCACGCGCCCGAACAAAGCCTGCTGGTTGATCTCGCCCACCGCGAAACAGTCGTCCCGGGCATCGATCGGTCCCAGATCCGCCCAGCCGCGAGCAAGGAGCACACGAGAACCCTGCGCACGGACGGCCTCGATGGCGATACGCGCGCTTTCTTCCGGGAGGCGCATGCTGCCGAAGCCGACATAGACCGGCGGGGTGCCGGCGTCTAGGAAGGCCGCAAGAGCCGCTGGGAGCGGTCGATTGTCCGGCAAGAGCCACGCGCCCGTCCTCACGACCGGCACGTCTCCGGATTCCTGCTCCGGACTAAGGATCGGGTCCGCCGCCAACCACGGATGATCGGTGAACAGGAACGTTCGGGCGTCGTTCACCGGCGGCAGGCCTATCGACGCCCGATGGGCGTTGAGCGGCGCGTTGACCAAAGCGTGCCAACCCTGCGCGCCCAGCAGGCTCGGACAGAAAATCACGAACCGATGAGGAACGCCCACGTTCTCGGCCACCGATTGCGCGATGAAATGCAACATGCCGCTTGCCACGAACAGGTCGCACCCCTCGGCTGCCGCTGCGAGCGTGTCGTATGTCGCGGCGATGTATCCGGTTACGAAATCGTCCACGCTCGGGACGCGCTCCTCGGAACTCGACCGGCTTTCCGCCCACGAGCGCCACGACCTCGCAAATGGCACGAATGGCACGTCGGCGCGGGCCAACAGTTCAGCGAACTCCCCGTCCGACGGTGCGCACACGCGCACCTGTGCACCAAGTGCCTGCAGTGCCACCGCCAGGGCCACCATCGGTTCGACGTCCCCGCGCGACCCGTAAGTCGATAACAATATACGCATTTCGGTTTTCCCTATTCCTCGGATTCAGGTTTAGGGCAGCGCTCATAGACTAGGAGCGGGGCCTTGCCGCAAGCCCCCCAGCGTGGTACACGCTGGCAATGGAAGAGACTGAGGGCTCTCCACCTCCCCTTTTGCAGCGATAGAACCTTCCGGAAGCGGGAGATCCGACTATTGCTCGTTTCAACGCTGCTCGAATATTCGAGTTAGGCGTCTCACCTCGACACCGGGTCATTAGGGGCGTCGAGTTGTCCTCTCCAGGGGCGCCCGTTTGCCAGTTCAAAGGCCAGATGATCGATCAGCACACGCAGCTTAGCCGGCATCGGGCTGATGTGAGGCCAGACCGCCATCACCGGCAATGAACGGGTCTCCCTGTCAGCCAGGACTTGCCGAAGCCGCCCTTTGGCGATCGCATCGGCCACGATGAAGCCCGGCAACATAGCCAGCCCCAGGCCGGCGATCGCCATGTCGCGCATCGCCTCGCCGTTGTTGAGCACCAGCCGACCGCCAACATGGGGCGAAACGAACCGGCTGCCGTCGCGGAACTGCCAGAGCTGGCTGTCGGCCATGTGGGCATAGCCGATGGTCTGATGGCCAGCGAGATCGGCCAGCGTTTGCGGCGTGCCGGCCTGCGCCAGATAGTCCGGGCTTGCGACGACGATCTGCCGGTCGTCGCACAGCTTGCGCGCGATCAGCGCCGAGTCGCGCGCCTCGCCGATGCGGATGCCGATGTCGAACCCCTCGCGTGCCAGATCATGGGTTCGGTCGTCATAGTCGATATGGAAGCTGAGGCCAGGGTGCGCCATGGCGAACCGCGCCAGGATCGGCCCCAGATGCATCGTTCCGAAGCTCATCGGCGCGGCGATCGACAGCGACCCGACGAGCGGCGCCGCGCCGTCCATGCCCCATGCCGCGCTTTCGGCAGCCTGCATCAATTCCCTCAGCGCCGGGCGCAGCCTTTCGCTCAGGCGCATGGCGTTTTCCGTCGCGCTGATACGGCCCGCATTGCGTCGGAAAAGCGGAGCGCCGACATTCGCCTCGAAGTCCGAGATCCGTTTCGAGACGACTGATTTCGACAGGTTCAGCCGTGCCGCCGTGGCGGTGATGGAGCCAAGTTCCATCACGCTCAGGAAGGTTTCGATCTCATCCAGATTGTAACGCATGGCACGAACTCATCCCTGTCCGGGTTCGAAATTTTCGAACGCCAGATTAGCTCCCCAGGCTCTGGTATCAAACCAGGATAGTGTCGATATGGACGTCAATGGTCGAAAGGAGACAGCCATGGACCTTACAGGCATTCACCATTTGACGGCGATCACCGCCGATGCGCCGGCCAACAACCGCTTCTACACTCAGACGCTCGGAATGCGGCGCGTCAAGAAGACCGTCAACCAGGACGATACCTCCGCCTACCATCTGTTCTTTTCGGACGGGGCTGGAAGCGCCGGCAGCGACATCACCTTTTTCGACTGGCCGGTTGCCCGCGAAAGACGCGGCACCCATTCGATCAGCCAGACCGGGCTAAGGGTCAATGAGGCGAGCCTCGACTGGTGGGCGAGCCATCTGAGCGAGAACAAGGTGACGGCCGGTGAAATCGGCCGGATCGACGGCCGCGCCACCCTCGATTTCGAGGATCCGGAAGGCCAGCGACTGCGTCTCACCGCCGACCAGCCCAGTGAGGCACATCCATGGGATCGCAGCCCCGTGCCCGCCGAACACCAGATCAGGGGGCTCGGCCCGATCACCATATCCGTGCCCGATCTCGCCAACACCGAGATCGTGCTGACCAGGGTCATGAACATGATCCGGGAGCGGGACTATGCGTCTCCCGACGGCAGCGGACAGGTGCACGTGTTCAAGATGGGTCAGGGTGGGCCAGCGGCTGAACTGCACGTCGCGGTTCAACCCGATCTGCCCGTGGCGCGCCAGGGCGCGGGCGGCGTTCACCATGTCGCATTCCGCACGCCTGACGTCGGCACGATCCATCAGTGGGCGGAGCGGCTGAACGAGTTCCGCGTCCCCAGTTCCGGCGAGGTCGAGCGATACTATTTTCGCTCGCTTTATTTCCGCGAGCCGGGCGGCAACCTGTTCGAGATCGCAACCGACGGACCGGGATTTGCCGTGGACGAGCCATTCGAGACGATGGGTGAGAGGCTTTCCCTCCCACCATTTCTCGAGCCCCGGCGGGCACAGATCGAGGCGGGCCTGAAGCCGCTGGCGTAAGCGGTATTGGCTGAAGTGGTCCGGGCGAGGTGCAGCCTTGCCCGGCTCCCGATGGTGGCGACCGCATCATTGCGGCTGGCCGCCGGAACTGATTTCCTTCAGAATCGGGTTCGGGCCTGCCGTTCAAGCCGGACCTGACGTGATGTCGGTGATGATCTTCAATGGACAATATTGCATACAAAGTTGACATCGTGATCATCGGCGGCGGGCAGGCAGGCCTGTCGTCGGCCTATCATTTGCAGAAGATCGGGCTCGCGCCCGGCCGCGGTTTCGTCGTCCTCGACAAGTCGCCGCGGCCCGGAGGGGCATGGCAATTCCGCTGGCCGACCCTGACCATGAAAACGATCAACCGACTGCATGATCTGCCGGGGATGGGGTTCGCCGAAGTGCTAGACCCGGCGCAGACGGAAGTACGCGCCGCCGAAGCCGTGCCTGCCTATTTCAAGGCCTACGAGGAGCGGTTCAGCCTGCCGGTCTATCGTCCGGTGACGGTCGGCGTGGTTTGCGCGCGCGGCGACCGTTTCCGCATCGAGACCGACCGCGAAACCTTTTCAGCGCGCGGCATCATCAACGCAACCGGGACCTGGGACGCGCCACAGGTTCCTTACTATCCCGGCAGGGAGCTATTTCACGGCCGCCAGATACATACGCGAGACTATCGCTCGGCAGACGAGTTCGCCGGCCAGCGTGTAGCCATCGTCGGAGCGGGGATCTCGGCGTTGCAGATGCTGGACGAAATCTCGCACGTGGCGACGACAATATGGGTCACGCGGCGCGAACCGGAGTTCCGCCCGGGCGACTTTACCGAGGAGGCGGGCCGCTTGGCGGTGGCACGCGTTGAGGAGCGCGTGCGAAAAGGCTTCATTCCGGGCTCGGTCGTGTCGGTGACGGGCATACCCGAAACACCGTCGATCGCGGCTATGCGTGCACGCGGCGTCCTGAACCGCCTGCCGATGTTCTCCGAAATCACGGAAACGGGAATCCACTGGACCGACGGGCGGGAAGAAGCCGTCGACGCGATCGTCTGGGCTACGGGCTTCCGCAGCGCTCTCGACCATCTCGCCCCGCTCGGCCTTCGCGAGGACAATGGCGGCATCGTCATGACGGGGCGGCTGGCGACGCGGGCGGCCAGGGATCCGCGCGTGCATCTGGTCGGCTACGGCCCTTCGGCCTCGACGATCGGCGCCAATCGCGCCGGGCGCGCCGCGTCCCAGGAGCTGGTCGCCCATCTCGGCCTGCGTCCCGAGGTCGAGACGCCCACGTCGCCTTACTGATCGCGCTTCTGTTCCACCGGCAAAGAAAGCATTGCAGGAACTATGGCCTGGTCATGTCGGCGAACGCCTCGCGGACAGCCCGTTGCCGAACGCCCAGACATAGACACACGGACCGAGTTCGATTGACCACGGTCGCCGCCCTACATTTTGCTGTTCTTGTAGCCTGGCGCGCGCAATCGCCTCGTGCGAAGCGATCTCCATGGCAATGTCGTAGTCGACGCGCATGCGAAGTCTTTCACAGCCGACGATCTGCGCCAAGTCAACGAAGGTTCCCTAGCCCCGAAGCACGAACGCCGAGGCTTGACGATTTCTTTCTCCGGCTCGTGCGGGCGGCGTGATAGCCCGCCCATACGCGGTTCATTGCGAAAGCGACGCCTTGATCGTTTCGCGAATCTTCTCCTTCTCATCGCCACTCATGTTGCTCGAAAGCTCAATGTCATGCGCGATCCGCGCCGGGCGCTTCAGCACGATGATACGATCGCCGATGTCGAAGGCTTCGTTGATCGAGTGGGTGATGAACACGGCCGTCTTGCCGTTTTCGCGTACGAGGCGGGCGAATTCGGTGCGAAGCTTCTGGGCGGTGATCTCATCAAGCGCCGAGAAAGGCTCGTCGCACAGGAGAAGTTCGGCGTTGGTTGCGAAGGCACGCGCAATCGACACGCGCTGGCGCATGCCGCCGGAGAGCGCGTGCGGATAGTCGTTCTCGTGGCCGGCAAGGCCGAGCTTGTTCAGCCAGTGCATCGAGGCTTCGTGGCGCTCGGCCTTTGGAACTTCCAGCATCTCCAACCCGAGCTCGACATTCTGAACGGCCGTGCGCCACGGCAGAAGACGGTCGTTCTGGAAGACGATGGCGATCTTGCCGCGAAACCAGTCGAAGTTCTTGAACGGATTCTGTCCGGAGACGACAACCGTTCCCTTCGATGGCTCCGACAAGCCCGCGATCATGTTGAACATGGTGGACTTGCCGCAGCCGGTCTTGCCGAGCAGGGCCACCAGTTCACCCTGATTGATATCGAGCGACAGATCGTCGACAGCCTGGAAAACGCCGAGCGGTGAATCGGGATTTCCGAACTGCTTTGAGACGTTTTCGAAGCGGATTTCCGGGATCTTGTTCTGTACTGCCATGTTCATAGCGCTCGCTCCGAAACTGCGCGATAGCGGAAGGCGAAGGTTTCGATGAGGGTCAGCACCCACTGGAAGAGCAGGACGAAGAAGACGAGCTGCAGCGTCCATGCGAGCGCGCCGGCCATGTCGAAAAGCTGCTGCTGTTGAAGCAGCTGATATCCGACACCGCCGGAAGCGCCGACCAGCTCGGCGACCACCACGACGCGCGAGGCGTTGCCGAGATTGACCTTCCAGGAAGTGAGTATCTCCGGCAGCACCGCCGGCAAGATCATCACCCTGAAGAATTTGAGCCGCGTCGGGCGGAAGCTCATCACCATCTCGAGCAGGTCCTTGGGCATTGCCCGCAGCGCACCCACCACCTGGAAGGTGAAAGCGGGCAATGTCGTCACGACCATGATGAAGAGGATCCGGAACTCCACGCCGTGGAACCAGATGATCGCGAACACCACCCACGAGAGCGCCGGTATGCCCTGGAAGAAGATCAGGACCGGCGAGAGAAAGCGATCGCCCAGCTTCGACTGAACGATCAAAAAGCCGAGCAGGCAGCCGATGATGAAGGCTCCGGCAAGACCGGCCAGGATGCGGCCGGCCGTCGCCAGGACGTCGGAGAATGCCGACCAGTCAGTCAGGATATCGAGGCATCTCCAAAACACGTCCACGAGGGACGGGAAGAGATAGGGCGGGAAGAAGAGCGAGCCGAACTGCCACACCAACGCCATCACGGCGAAGGGAGCAGCCGTCATCGCGATATTCTTCAGGCTCGCCATCCCGGGAATGCGCACGGGCGCGTTATCCGATGTCGCGCTGGTCATGGTTTCTCCGATCCGGAATAGATGGTCGCGTCCGTCGGCATGGACGGCAGATAGTCGATCGAGGTGCCCGCCTCGTAAACCTTGCGGATCTCGGTGGCCACGTCGCCGGCCCACTGGACGTTCAGCCCGAGCCGGTCGTTGTTGCGGATGAGATCGGCGTAATTCTTGCGGACCTCGGGCGTGCCCTTGGCGCCGATCACCTCGGCCGCTTCCTCGGGATTGGCCGAGACCCAGTCGGCCGCGTCCTTGTAGGCGGCGTAGAGACGCGGAACGAGCGCCTCATTCTCCTCGACCCAGGACGCATGGGCAGCCACGCCGAGATAGGGGATGTTGGTCGATCCGGCGAACTCGCTCCAGGCGTCCTGAATCTTCAGATCGAGCGTGCGGGTCTCCGGGCGCTGAGCCAGAAGCGAGGTGTAGGCCGGCTCCCAGAGCTGAACCGCTGCCGCGCGATTGGCCATCGCATAGCCGACGAGGCCCGGTGTCGCCGTGTTGACGATCGAGACGTTCGAGGTATCGATGCCCTGCTGGCGCGCGAACCAG
Source organism: Aquamicrobium sp. LC103 (assembly GCF_001014615.2). GTDB lineage: Bacteria > Pseudomonadota > Alphaproteobacteria > Rhizobiales > Rhizobiaceae > LBCQ02. Next base: position 83,849 of record NZ_LBCQ02000005.1, on the reverse strand, counting down.
TTGAACATGACATAATTGGTCGTGCCGGCCGCCGCCGCGAGGTCCTTGCCCTGGAGATCGGCCAGCGTCTGCACTTCGTCGTTGGACGTGACGACGGCGCCCCAGAAATCGAACAGATTGAAGAGGTAGGTAGCCTTCACGCCGCGCGCTTCCGCCAGGCCGACGGTCAGCAAAGCGGCGCTGCCGCCGACCTGGAACTCGCCCGAATTGAACTGCGCGGTATAGGCGTCGGGCGTGCGCTCGACAAAGGTGATATCGAGGCCATGCTTCGTGTCGAGGCCTTGCGCCTTGATGATCGGCGGCAGGAAGGCGCCCAGCGAAGGCGGCCCGAAGACGACGATCGAAACCTCGTCCGCCACCTGCTGGGCGATGGCCTGGCTCGAAGCGATGGCGAACGCTCCGGCGACGAGTAATGTCCTGCCTAGAAATCCTGACGTCATGATTTAGTCCTCCCGTTACTTTTTGACGATGGTTATTGGTTCAATGTCCGGCGAAGCTCCCTCAGAGTGCTGGCGAGACGATCCGGTTGCTCGACGGCACTCATATGCGCCGCTTCCATCACGACGAGTTCGGCGCCAGGGATGCGCTCCACGATTTCCTGCGCGCGCGTTGGCGGGGTGGAAGGATCCGACGCTCCGGCGACGACCTTCACCGGGCACGCGATCTTGGCGAGGCCGGCCTCGAGATCGAGCGTCTTGAGAAGCTCGCAGGATAAGGCATAGCCTTCCGGCGTCACCGTCTCGATCATCGCCGCGACCTCTTTCATCAGATCCGGATTGGCGGTGGCGAAAGCCGGCGTGAACCAACGCTTCAGCGAGGGTCCAACGAGCGGCGCCATTCCATCGGCCCGCGCCACGCTCGCCCGGCTCTCCCACATCGCGGGCGTTGGAAAACTCATCGCAGTGTTTGCAAGGCACAGGCCGACGATCCGGTCGGGCGCATGGATCGCCATCCACATGCCGACCGCCCCGCCAAGCGAAAGGCCGCAAACAAGGGCCCGCTCGACGCCGCAGGCGTCGAGGACGGCGAGCGCATCCGCTCCGGCATCCGAAATGTCGAAGGCGCCGTTCGACGGCGACGAGCGACCGTGCCCGCGCGTATCGTACCGGATGCGGCGTATGTCGCCGAGCTGGGAGCAGACCGCGTCCCACATGCGCCAGTCCGCGGCCAGCGAGTTCGAGAACAGGATCGGCGGTTCATCGCCGCCCTCGTCCAGGAAGGCGATGCGCGCGTCGCCGCCAACCGTCACCTCGACGGGCTTGCCACGAGCGGCACCATGGGAATGCGGAGCATTCATGCCTTGCCTCCCGGCGCGGCTTCAAGTTCCTTGCGCAGGCCGGTGAAGAAACGACCGATGAGATTGCGCGAGACGCTGCCCAGGATGCGCTGACCAACGCCGGCGACAAGCCCGCCGACCTCGCCGACGCCGCTGTAGTCGAGACGCGAGCCACCGTCTTCCAGCTCGACGATCTCGAAGCGGGCGTCGCCCTTTCCATTACCCAGAGTGCCTTGGCCGGAAACGGAGATGGTGCAGACGCTGGGCGGTTCCTTGTCCTTCAACGCGATCGCACCCTCGAAGGAGCCGCCGACGGCGGCCACGCGAAGCTGCATCTCCACGCGATAGGCGTCGGGCGCCGTCTCGGTCATCGCCTTGCAACCGGGAATGCAGCGGGTGAGCACGTCCGGATCGTTCAGCGCTTCCCAGAGTTTCTGCCGGGAAATAGAGAAGGTTTCGTTCCCACCGATGTCGAGCTTCATCAGGCAGCCTCCAGCCCGAGCAGCCGCGCGGCCAGACCGCCATTGATCGAAGCCTTTTCCGCGTCGTCGAAGCCGGTTTCGTCGACAATCCCGAGCGGAGCGAGGTCGCCGATGGGGAACGGCATGTCCGAGCCCATCATGATGCGATCAGGCCCGACGACGTCGCTGAGAAAGCGCAAGGCGCGTGTGTCCTGGACGATCGTGTCGTAATAGAAGGAGGCAAGCGCGGCGTCCGGATCGCCAAGTTTGTCGCGATCGAGGCTGAAGTTGCGCCGTAGGCGGCCAACCACGTAAGGCAGGGCCGCTCCACCGATGCCCGCAACGATCTTGGCACCAGCATAACGCTGGACGTGACCGGAATAGATGATGCGTGACAGCGCGATCAGCGTATCGGTGATGCGCCCGACCGCATTCGCCATGCCGTAATCGTGAACGCGCTCGTCACCGCTCTCGAAGACAGGGTGAATAAAGATCACCGAGCCCAGATCGGACGCCGTCTTCCAGAACGGGTCGAGATCGGGATCGTCGAGCACGCCGCCGCGTCCCTTCGGCTGAGTGCCGATCATCGCGCCCGCGAAGCCGACGCGGTGCGCCTCCTGCAGGACTTCAGCCGCGGCCGCGCCGTCCTGCAGCGGGACGGTGGCAAGCGGGATCAGGCGTGGCTCGGCCTTTGCCGCCGCCATCAGATGCGCGTTGATGAGCCGCGACCAAGCCGCGCCTTCCGATACAGGAATCTCATAGCCGAACATATCGAGCCAGCCGCCGAAGACCTGGCGGTCTATGCCCTGCTCGTCGAGCCATTTGAGACGGCCCTCGAGGTCGGTCAACGGCTTGGAGACCGGCCGCGTCGGCTTGTGCCCTGCGAAGGAGAATCCGAGGCTGGCGCCGTCCTCGACCAGGCGGACGGATGGGAATGCCGAGCGCTGCTCGCGGATCGCGGCGAGCAGGTCCTGAGGCACGAAATGAGCATGGGCGTCTATGATCATCGCAGTCAGTCTTTCTTCAAAGTGTCGGATGCTTCGGCCACGGTGTCGCCGATGGCCGAGATTCTGATCGGTAGGGAATGGAAGCCGATGCCGAGATGGCGAACGGCATCGTTGATCGCGCCGGAAATGGCGGCCGGGGCGCCGAGATAGCCGCTTTCGCCGGAACCCTTCTGGCCGAACACGGTGAAGGGCGATGGCGTGCAGTGATGCACGATCTCGACATGGGGCACCTCGTGCGAGGAAGGCAGGAGATAGTCCATGAAGCTCTGGGCGAGCAGCTGGCCCTCCGCATCGTAGGCGAATTCCTCCAGCAATGCGGCCCCGAGCCCGTGGGCGATGCCGCCCAGGGTCATGCCCTTGACGATATGCGGATTGATCACCGTGCCGCAGTCGTGGCCGATCACGTAGCGGCGTATCTCGGGCTTGCCGAGGACCGGGTCGATCGCCACCAGCAGCATGTGGAATTCGAAGGAGTGGCACGGATACATCTGCACCCGACCGTCCTCGGGCAGCTTGCCGCCCGTGGGGACCTGCATGATGTGGGTCGCCTCAAGTCCTGGCGTCATGCCCGGCGGCAGATCGTGATAGCGCCGGTGGGCGATGTTGACGAGTTCGGCCCATTCGATCCGCTTTCCGTCCGGAGCGATGACGGCCCCGGCCTCATACCGCGCATCGTCCGCCTCGCAGCCCAGCCGATGAGCACCAATCGCGACGAGCTGTTGCTTCAACTTCTCGGCGGCCTTGAAGGCGGCGCCTCCCAGCATGATGGCCATGCGGCTGCCGACCGGCGAATTCGACGGCAGGCTGGAGAGCGTATCGGGGCGAACGATCTGGATCCGTTCAGGGTCGATCTCCAGCACCTCCCCGAGCACGGTCGAGGTCAGCGTCTCGTGCCCCTGCCCCGCGGAGGTAGTGTGGATCGTCGCCGTGACATAGCCGAGGCCGTCGACGTTGATCCGGCACGAATCCATCCAGGTGGTTGTCTCGTTTTTCTCGTTGAGCAGTGGCTCGAAGGACGAGTTGCCGCCGCTGGGCTCCAGACAGGATGCGATGCCGATACCCGCAAGGAGACCTTCCCCGCGCAGACGGTCTCGCTCTTCGATCAGCGCCTTGTAGTCGATCGCGTCAACGACCTTCCGCGCGACGGTGTGATAGTCGCCGCTGTCGTAGCGCGTTCCCGACGGGATGAGGTAAGGGAACTGATCAGACTCGATGAAGTTGCGCCGACGCACTTCGAGCCGATCCATGCCGAGCGCCGCGGCGACCTTGTCCACGGCCGTCTCAATCGCATAATTGGTCGGCGACTGGCCAAAGCCGCGGACGGCTTCCTGAACGGTCTTGTTGGTCATGACCGAACGTGCCTGATAACGAACGCTCTCGATGCGGTAGGGGCCGACGATTGCGCCGATGGGCTTGCCGAGCTGGAAAGGAGCGCGGCCGGCATAGGCGCCAACATTGTCGGTGGCGCGCATCTTCATCGAGCGGATGCGGCCATCGGTCTCGTAGGCGACCGACACGTCGAAGATACGCTCTGGACCATGCGCGTCGCCCGCCCGCATATTCTCCAGCCGGTCTTCGATCAGGCGAACCGGTCGGCCAAGCGTGCGGGCGAGATGAGCGGCAAGCACGGTGTGCTTGATGCCACGCTTAACGCCGTAACTTCCACCGACATCGACATCCTGATGCACCCGGACCTTGTTGAGCGGGATACGCAGGGCCCGCGCGATCTGGTCCGAATATTTCGGCATCTGGATCGACGCCCAGACGTCCAGCATCTCAGCCCAGGGATCCCACTGCGCGACGACACCGAAGGTCTCGATCGGAACGGTCGAATTGCGCCCCCAGGTGACGCGGAAGTCGAGCTGGTGCGCCGCCTCCGAGAAGTGGCGGTCGACCTCTCCCCAGTTGAAGGTCTTATCGAGAAGGACATTCGTGCCATGCGCGGGATGCACCAGAGGGCTTCCGCTGCCCATGGCCTCCTCGACATCGACAACATGCGCCACCGGGTCATAATCGACACGCACGAGTTCCGCCGCATCCTCGGCAAGCGCCCGGCTGTCCGCGACCACGGCCGCCACCCATTCTCCCGAGTACCGGGCCTGATCCACGGCGAGCGGATAGCGCTTCACCCGGGGTGTATCGAGGCCGTTCATCAGGGGGTCGGTCGCCGCCGCCAGATCCTCACCGGTCAGCACGGCGTGCACACCATCCGCGGCCAAAGCTTGGGAGGAGTCGATCGAGACGATGCGCGCGGCCGGATATTGCGACGCCACAAGCGCCACATGCAGCATGTCGGGCAGGACGATGTCGGCGACATAGCGCCCCTTCCCGGCCACGAAGCGACGATCCTCACGTACGCGGCGATTGGAAGAGACGAAGCGGAAGGGTTTGGACGGAGCGTTCATGTCGGTCACTCCGCAGCCGCCGCGCGCGGTTCGTTCGCGCGGGCCAGGCGCTCGGCGGCAAACTCGATGGCTTCCACTATCTGGCCATAGCCGGTGCAGCGGCAGATATTCCCGGATATGGCGTCGACGATCTCTTCGCGCGACGGTGTCACGTTCTTCTGCAGCAGCGCGTGCGCCGTCAGGATCATGCCCGGAGTGCAGTAGCCGCACTGCATGCCGTGCGTCTCGCAGAATGCATCTTGCAGAACGCTCAATTCACCTGGAGCCGGAGCCAAGCCTTCGATGGTGGTGATCTCGTGTCCGTCCGACTGAACCGCCAGCATGAGGCAGGCACGCACCGGCGCGCCGTCCACGAGCACCGTGCAGGCGCCACAGACCCCGTGCTCGCAGCCCGTATGCGTGCCGGTCAGCCGAAGATCGTCGCGCAGCGCATCCAGCAGGGTCTTGCGAGGCTCGACGTCGATCTCGACCATTCTGTCGTTCACATTCAGCTCGACCTTCATCGCCTCGTCTCCAATGCTGCCGACGCGTTCGAATGCGCCTGAACCACGGCCTTGACAGCGAGATCGAGTGCCGCACGCTTGCGATAGGCCGCGCTGGCATGGAGATCGGTCTCCGCATGGAGCGCTTCGATTCCCGATGCGACCGCATCGCTCAGACGCCGCCGATCGAGTACCTCGCCGGCGACTTCGCCCAGATCGATCGCCACCGGTCGGTCCTCAACACCGCCGACACCGAGGACGATGCGCGATATCCGCCCCTCCGGGTCGAGAGAGAGCTGGGCGGCGGCGGAAGCAAAGGCGAAATCGCTGCGGCGCGCGCTGATTTCCTGGAAGCCCACACCCACAGCCCCGTTCCAGACCGGCAGGCGCACCGCGGTCAGACAAGCCTCGGGCGCAGCCGCCGTCACCATGGCGCCGATGAAGAAATCCTCGGCAGGAACGATGAATTCGTCCTCGCCCTCGCGAAGGATGATCTCTGCCCTAAGCGTCACGGCCACCAGCGGGATCTCGGCCGACGGATCGGCGTTGGCTATGGAGCCGCCGACCGTGCCGCGGCTGCGTGTGGGAGCATGTCCGATCCAGGGAAGCGCGGCGTGCAGCAGCGGCACATACCGAGCGATATCAGGCGACGCTTCGGCCTCGGCCTGCCGCGTCGCAGCGCCGATAACCAGGTGGTCGCCATCGATTTCGATCCTGCGCAACTCGGCGATGCGAGCCACGTCTATCAGGAGCGTCGGCCGGGCAAGCCGCATGGCCAGCATGGGTATGAGCGTCTGGCCGCCGGCAATGATCCGTGCATCGAAATTGTCCGCCAGGAGCGCACAGACGTTCGAGACGGTGTCGGGACGGATATAGTCAAAGGGGGCTGGCTTCATCGGAACTCCTCCATTCGCTTGCCTGCGCCGCTGCTCAGCCCAACGGCAGGCCCGCAAAAGCAGGAGACAGCACCGAAACGGTCTGCCGCGCCAGGAGCGGGCCGTCGGATTCGCTGGCCGTCTTGATCCGCTTCCAATCCGGATCGGAACCGAAACGCTCCCAAGCCGCCTTGCGTGCTTCCTCATTCGGGAAGCGGGTCACGTAGGTCAGCTTTCCGTCCTCTTCAGGAGCAACGAAGGCACCCAGCAGCTCTATGCCAAAGCCGGGAAAACGCGGGGCGACCTCCTGCTCGAAACGCCGCCTCATGGCCTCGGCCTTGCCGTCTGCGGCCTCATACACGCGCACTTCGTAGATCACGGAACCTCCTTCAGCCTCCTCATGCCCTCGATGCGGGCAATTGGCTGAAGGCTATAAATTGATCCCACTCAATGTCAACATATGATATGCTACAATCGCACCATATTTCTAGATTGTTCTCGATTTATTGGCTGTGCGCCGTTATAACAGGAACAATAACTGGGTACATCGGTGACATTCCCATTGCGGAAATGGCTTGCATGGCCTATCCCGCCAGAAGGTAACGCAAGGACGGGTACATTGAATGGGTGAATGGATACCTGTTCTGGAGAAGCAGGAGGCGCTTCGCTACACGGCGATCGTGGAAGCGCTCGAACGCGATATCGCCTCGGGGCACCTCCACGACGGCACGCGACTTCTTCCGCAGCGCGAGCTTGCCAATCATCTCGGCGTCAGCGTCGGCATGGTATCCCGCGCCTATGCGGAGGCGGAACGTCGCGGGCTGATCAGCGGTCAGGTGGGTCGTGGCACCTACGTTAGCGCCAAGACTGGCAAGCACAGTCCAAAAGCCGAGCAGGCGGGCGGCTTCGTCGACCTCGCGCTGAACGCTCCTCCGGATACGGGCGCGACGGAACTGGTGGAGGGCCTCCTTGCGGAAATCGCCGCGGACAGGACGATCCACAGGCTGTGCGGATATCTGCCGCATCAGGGACTAGCCGAGCATCGGGCGGCAGTCGCCGAGTGGCTGGCCACGACCGGATATCCCGTACCGGCGGACCGCGCCTTCATAACGCACGGAGCCCAGCACGGCCTGTTCCTGGGCATGTCCATGGTGGCGGCGTCGGGCGACACGATCCTGACCGAGGAACTGACCTACGCCGGCATCACTGCCTTGTCGACGATGGCCGGCTACCACATTCACGGAGTGGCGATGGACCGCCATGGACTGCTTCCGGACGCGCTGGACGCGGCATTCCGGGAAACGCAGGCGCGGGTCGTCTACATGATGCCGACCTACCAGACGCCAACGGCGCGCACCATGCCCCAGGAGCGGCGCGAAGCAATCGCGGAGGTGGTGAGCCGCCACGACGCCTATCTCATCGAGGACGACGCCTATGGATTTCTGCCACCCACGCCGCAGCCGTCGATCTCGGCGCGCATTCCCGAACGCTCCTTCTACGCCGTGAGCTTTGCCAAATGCCTGGCCCCCGGCCTACGGATCGGGGCTCTGGTCCCCCCCGATTCCTTCCGGGGACAGGCAATCAACTCGCTTCGCGCCACGGGCTGGATGGCGACGCCGACCATGGCCGAAGTGGTCAGCAGGGCGATCCGCGGCGGTCACCTGGCGGAACAGGCGGAGCGGAAGCGGGTCGAGGCGACGAGGCGACAGGACGCAGCCAAGCTCATCCTGGGCGAATGGCTTTCTCCTGTCTCGTTGGCCGGCGGCTTCCATGTCTGGCTTGAGCTGCCGCGAGGCAGAACGTTGGATACCCTCATCGCCCAGGCCTACAGCGCGGGGATACGCCTTGCCGCCTCCAGTGCGGTGGGTGGCGGAAACGGAAACCAGCTCAACGGCGTCCGCCTGTGCCTCGGTGGGGCTTCGAGCCTGACCGAGCTGGAAGGGGCGCTGCGCGGCATCAGACGCATCGTCAGCAGCGTCGAAGAGATTTCCCTCGTCTGAACCGCCCGAAAGAGGCACATCCGTTCATCCCATCCGAAAAAGAGCGAATGTCCCTGACCCTCCTCGCCCTCGTCTTCGTCTCCCTGCTCGGCGGCGGAATCGTCAAAGGCGCGGCCGGTCTCGGTCTGCCGATGATCGCCATTCCGGTCCTGTCGATCTTCATCGGCATCCCCCAGGCCGTGACGATCGTGGCTCTACCTATGTTCGCTACGAATGCATGGCAGATCTGGCAGTTCAGGCAGGAGCGGTCGAATGCCGGTTTCCTGCCCTCCTTCCTGACCGCCGGGGCTCTGGGCATCCTGCCGGGAACCTGGCTTCTGTCGAGCATATCGGCCGAATATCTTGACCTCGCGCTCGGCATCACGGTCGTCGTCTATCTGCTGCTTCGGCTGAGCGCGCCCGAGTTCAAGCTTTCCGAGGCACAAACCCGAAAGATTGCCCCGGTGGCCGGCTTTTCGGCCGGACTGCTGCAGGGCGCCACCGGGCTATCCGGTCTCGTCGGCGCGACCTTCTTTCATGCCGGCCGGTTGTCGCGAGGTGCATTCATGTTCTGCCTCGCTTCGATGTTCTTCCTGTTCATCTGCATCCAGCTATCCCTGCTGGTCGCCACCGGCATGGCCACCCGCGCCAATCTGGGCGCGGGCGTCTTCGCGCTGATCCCCGCGGCGCTCGGACTTTATGCGGGCAATGCCATAGCCGGCCGACTCGAACGACGCGTGTTCGATATGCTGATCTATGTCGTCCTTTCCGGTTCCGCGATCCCGCTGATCTGGAGGAGCCTCGCCTTGCTCTTTTGATCCGCCTTACCTGGCGGGGGCCGACCCATTTGGTCGGATGCGCGAGCACTCAAGACGGATGATGCTGGGTGTCCCTCGACTTTCAAGCCGTCGTCGCCGGCCCGAGAAAGCTCATGGTTCTCCCACGAGACATCGCCGCCCACACCCTTTTTCATGCCCCGAATGCACCAAAGCCAGCCGGAAACGTTATCGCCTAGAACCTCGCCTTCATGTTGATGCCGAAGGTCTGTGGTGCACCCAAGGTCGCATATTCGTTGCCGGAATCCAGATCGTAGTAAGTGTAGTGGCGTTCGTCGAACAGGTTCTCGGCGAAAGCGTTGATCTCCCAGTTCTCCGCGCGATAGCCGGCCTGCAGGTTGACGACCGCGTAGCCGTCGAGCCGCTCCTGCGGGGCGGCACCGAAGCGCGTCAGGAAGCTGGAGACGTATTTCGCATCCGCCCCGACATAGAACCCGTTCTGGAACTCGTAGCGCCCACCCAGCGCAATGGTCCATTCCGGGGCCTCCGGGAAAGGCGTGCCGCTGAGATCGCCGTAAACCGCATGGTCGAAATCCAGAAACTCGGTATGGACATAGCCGATCGACATGAAGGTCGAGAACTGATCCGTGACCTGGAAGGTCGGCTCGATCTCGAAGCCGTAGCTTTGGGACGAGGCGGCATTCGTGGTGATGCGGTAGAACGGGTCACTGGGATCGGGACGGATCTCGATCTGCTGGTCGGTATATTTGGTGTAGAAGACGTTCGCGTTCAGGGTGAGGCGATCATCCAGGAAACGTCCCTTGTAGAACAGCTCCACATTGTGCGCCTTCTCGGGATCGTAGGAGTAGACGTCCTGCGTCCTGCTGTCGAATACATATCCACCGGTGCGGAAGCCCTGCGAGTAGGTCACGCCGGCCGTATGCACCTCTCCGAAATCCTTCGAAAAGCCGACCTTTGGAACGAAATTGAACTCCTCGATCTGTGTAGAATAGTCGACAACTTGCGGGGTGGGAAGCAGGACGGCCGACCTCACATTGTGATGTTCCGCATCCTGCCACGTGTAGTCGGCACGCCCCCCGAGGATGACGTTCCAGGTTGGAGCGAATTCGTAGCTGAGTTCGCCGAAGGCGGCCAGATTGGAAGTGTCGCGCTTCATCGTGTTGCGGTCGTTGACCGAAAACGCCGGAAATCCCGGGATCGGCATGGTCCGATCGAAGAGCGTATCGTAATGCTGGTAGCTTCCGTAGACGCCGGCGACCCAGGTGAGCCTCTCTCCTTCGTAGTTCAGCCGCGCTTCCTGGGTGAAGAGCAGATCGTCCTGATAGCCCTTGAAGACGTTTGTTTCGCCAGCGGTGCCTTCATTGACGGAGGGGCGATCCGTATAGGAGTTGGTCAGGCCGGTCATCGAAGTGAAGCGCAGCCTATCCGACAGGTCGTGTGTTATCTCCAGGCCGGCATTGTGAACGCGCGTCGAACGGACCTCGGTATAATAGGGAACGTTGAAGTCGCCGCGATCATCGTCGAGGTTGAAGCCCGGGCCCGAGCCGATGTCGCGGGTTGTCGGTGCGTCGTGGGCAAACGAATAGCTGAGGAGCGCGCGCGTGCTCTCTAGCTCGGCCGGCGTCAGCAATAGTTTGCCGCGAATATTGTAGTAGAGGTCCTCGGAGAGTTCGTCGTACCGCTCGAACCGCTCGTAATCGGGAAAATTAAGGTCCGATTTGCTGCGTTGGAACGCACCGGATATGCGCATCGCGACCTGATCCTCGACCAGCGGCGTGTTGATCATGAACGCCGTACCGAGCAGGCTGTTCGTACCACCGGTACCGGAAAATTCCAGCTGCCTGTCGAAGGTCGGATCCTTCGTCTTGAGATATATCGCGCCAGCCATCGCCGCGCGACCGCTCTGCGTGGACTGCGGGCCACGATAGACCTCGACCTGCTCCACGTCCCAAAGGCCGCGCGCGCCGCGACGCGTGCCGTCCAAGGTCTGCAGGACTCCGTCGACATAGAAGGAGCCGACCGGCGCGCCTCCCGGCACCAAGCCTTCGGAGCTCATGCCGCGGATAATGAAACCGGAATCAGCCCAGGCCGCGTCGAGAACGTTGCCGAGGCGGCGAAACGCATCGCGGAAGCTGTTGATCTGACCGTCCTCGATATCCTTCGCCGTTACGACGCCTACGCTCGCGGACGTATCGCCCAGCGTTCCGGCATCTTTCGAACCGTAGATGACGATCCCGTCGAGCGTGATCACTTCACCTTGCGCCTCTTGGGCCATGGCGCTTCCCGCCACCGGCGCCACGAGCAAGGCTGCGACGCTCACGCTCCGCAGCGCCTCACGGCTCGACTTACAGAAAATATTCATATCCCCAGCTCCCTCACAAGCAATCCGGGGAACCTTAGATTAAATCTTGACTGTATCAATCATATTTTGCCGCCGTGCCCTGCCGGGCGACCGGACTGTTGCAGCGCGGTCACAGTTTAACCATTGTCGGGACAAACTCTCGTTCCGAGAGCCGGGATGCACATCGGCGCACCCGTATAGGGATCGGGGATGATGGAGGCGTCGACGCCGAAGACATCACGTATGTGCTCGCGGCTCATAACGTCGTGGGACGTTCCCTCCGAGACGATGGATCCTTCCTTCAGCAGCACCAGCCGGTCCGCATAGCGCGCCGCTTGATTGAGATCGTGGAGCACGGCGACAATTGTCTTGCGTCGTTCCCGCACGAGCTTGACGACGAGGTCGAGAACCTCGATCTGATGGCCTAGATCGAGGAAGGTCGTCGGCTCGTCCAGAAGCAGGATCTCGGTCTGCTGCGCCAGCGTCATCGCGATCCAGGCGCGCTGCCTTTGCCCGCCTGACAGGCTGTCCAGCGGCCGCCCCGCGAACTCCCCCATATGCGTGAGTTCGAGTGCCTCGGTGCATGCCACTTGATCCGCCTCAGACCAACGGCCGAACAGGCTTCGATGCGCGTAGCGGCCCTGCTGCACCAGCTCGGCGACCGTAAGCCCCTCGGGCGCGCGCGGATTCTGCGCCAGCACGCCGACATGGCGCGCGAGTTGCTTGATCGACAACCTCGCGATCGACTGTCCGTTCAGCTCGATCGTCCCAGCCTCCACCGGCAGAAGGCCGGCGAGCGCACGCAGGATCGTGGACTTGCCGCTGCCGTTCGGCCCGACGAGGACGGTGAAGGCCGCGGGCTCGATGGTCAGGTCCAGGGCGCCGACGACGCGCGTGCGCCCGTAGCCGATCGCAACGCCCGTGGCCGACAGAGAGGCCGGGCCCTGCCGCTCATGCTGCAACATGACGCCGCTCCCACATCAAAAAGGCAAAGAAAGGTGCGCCCAGCAGCGCGGTGAGGATGCCGGCCGGGATCTGCGCGGGCGCGATGATCGTACGCCCCACCAGATCGGCCGCCATGACGAGAACTGCGCCGAGAAGCGCGGCAGCCGGCACCAGCCTGACATGGCTGCGCCCGACGATGCGCCGCGCGAGATGCGGCGCGATCAGCCCGACGAAACCAATGAGCCCCGAGACGGCGACGGCCGCACCCGATAGAAGCGTGCAGGCGGCGATCATCATGAGACGCACGCGGTCGACGGGTTGGCCGAGCGAGCGCGCCGTCTCGTCGCCAAAGCTTATCGTGTCGAGCTGCCGCGCGCTTGCCCACACGAGAGCAAACGGAAGGCCCGCCCACATCAACAACGTCTGCACTTTCGCCCAAGAAGCGTCATAGATGCTGCCGGCGAGCCAGACCATGGCGCGCTGCACGTCACGCACGTCGCCAAACGCGCTCAGAAAGGCGGTCGCCGAGCCACCGAGCGAGGAGAGCCCTATACCGATGAGAATGAGTCTCAGCGAACTGGTGCCGTTGCGCCATGCAAGCAGGTAGACGGCGAGCGTCATGGCCGCGGCGCCGGCGAAGCTCGCGGCCGGAACCAGGTGATCGGGCGCCGGGTTCATGCCGACGATGATGATCATCGCCGCAAGCGCCGCGCCGCTGTTGATGCCCAACAGGCCCGGCTCCGCGAGCGGGTTGCGCATGACGGCCTGCGTAATCGCCCCGGCTACGCCCAATGCCGCGCCGACAAGCAAGGCAAGCACGGCGCGCGGCAGCCTCAGGTCGAGCACGATCATGTCGATTTCCGCGCCGACAGCCGGATCGCCGCGCAGCACCTGCCACAGTTCCGTAAGCGGGACCGGATAATCGCCTTGAACCAGCGATACCAGCAGCAGCGACATGATCGCCAGCACGAGCAGGGTTACGGGACGGATCATGCGCGTGCGTCCGCCCTGGAGCGCGCGAGATAGATGAAGAACGGCGCGCCGATCAGCGCCATGGTCACACCCACCGGGAGACTTTGCGAAGGCATCAGCAGACGCGCGACGGCGTCCGCGCTCACCACGAGCAACGCCCCGAAAAGACCGCTGAAAGGTATGATCCAGCGATAGTCGACGCCCATGGTCATGCGCGCGATATGCGGCACGACCAACCCGACGAAGGCGATCGGGCCGGCAAGGGCCACGGCACTGCCAGCCAGAATGACGACGATGCCGGCCGCGATAGCCCGCCAGAGAACCGCGTTCTGGCCGATCGAGCGCGCGATCTCGGCCCCAAGGCTCAACGTGGTGATCTGACGGCGAAACAATAAGGCGGCCAATATTCCCAGGATCGTGTAAGGCGCGATGGCCACCGAGCTGGAGAGCGGACGCCCCGCGAGCGACCCGACGGCCCATAGCCTTATCTGGTCCAGCGCACCTTGGTCGAAGATCAACACCGCCGTGGTGAGCGACGTCAGGAAGACGCTGAAGACCGCCCCGGCCAGCAGCAGCTTCAGCGGCGTGGCCCCACCGACGCCGAACGAAGCCACGGTGTAGACGGCGACCGCCGCCGCGGTCGCTCCCGCAAAGGCGAACCAGGCATGCACCGCACTGGAATCCGTGTTGAACAGGATGATCGACATGACCACGCAGAAGGCGGCGCCGGCGTTGATGCCGAGCAGATCCGGCGAAGCCAGCGGATTGTTGGTCGCAGCCTGCATAATCGCGCCGGCCACCGCGAAAGACGCTCCGACCAGTATCCCGGCAAGCACGCGCGGCAGTCGCACGTAAATCACCACCGTATGCTCCCTGGACCCGTCGAAACGTACCAGCGCATCGACGACCTCGCTAGCTGCAAGGTCGGAGGTGCCCACGGTCATTGCCCACACACCGGCAACCGCCAGCAGACCGGCAAGCAGCAGAAGGGTCGCGTTTTTTCCGACCGAACCCCCGGTCACGCCGCTATGGGCCGAAGTCCCGATCACCCGGCCATTCACTTATTCGAGAGAACGTAGCGCTCGACATCGTCGAGCACGCGATTGGCCGACGCGAGACCGCTGAACTCCATCCAGGTGGCGGGATCGACCCGATAGGCGCGGCCCGCCGCCACCGCCGGCAGCATCTGCCAGAGCGGATTGTTCAGCGTTTCCGTTTCGAGGCGCCCGCTCGGATCGTTGTCGTGCCCGCCGCCGACGATATAAAGGAGGATGTCGCCATCCAGCGCAGCGAGCCCTTCCCAGTCGGGGCGCTTGAGCACGGTGTCGTCGCTGACGGTTTCATAGACGGTTCGCGTCACGCCCGCCTCGCGCAGGATGCTGAACGGACCGTAGGAACCCGGCCCGTCGACATAGACCTGAAAGCCGCCCGGAATGATACGCACGACGGACACTTTGACCTCCGGCATTCGTGCCCGGATGTCGGCCGCCCGCTTTTCATAGGCGTCGAATTCGATGTCGGCCTCGCCCTTGCGCCCAGTGAAGTCGGCGACCAGCGCATAATATTGTTTCCAGTCCTGCGCCTCGATCAGAACCGTCGGCGCGATCTTTTGCGCGATGTCGTAGGCGCGCGCATGCATGAAGGCATCGCCGAGGATAAGGTCCGGCTTGAGCCCGATGATCGCCTCCACGCTCGGCTGGCTGGAACTGCCGATATCCGCGACGCCGCGCTCCTTCGCGGTGGCCTGCAAGGCGTCATCGTCCATCGCGAAGAGAGGCGCGCCGATAATGGGAGCTCCGAGCTCCAGCCCCATCCCGAGATTGTAATAGGCATCAAGCGTTACAATCCGCTGCGGATTTTCAGGAATGCAAACGGGCGGATTGAAGACGCCTTCCGTCAGCAGCCGCCCGTCGCAAGCGAAGGCGGACAGGACGCCGATGGCGGTGAACAGGATCGCAAGGATGATACGCATGGGCCCGTAAACTGGATTATCTATCTCATGTTTTGACTTAACCCGGCGCGTCGCCGTTTACAACGGCGTCTTCCGGACGCGGGGCAAGGCCGAGATGCCGCCTCATGCCAGCCTCGACGATTCGATCGCGATCCGCTGGCTTCTGAAGCACGCAGGTGGAGCATAGATGCCCGCCTTCCACCGTGTAGAAACGGCAGCATCCGCCGCGCGCCCGGAAGGTGCGCCGGGCCAGGACCCGGTCGGGGTCGGCATCGTCCCTCACCGTGACCTCGAAATAGTGCAGCTGCCGGTTGTTCAGCGGCGATCCGCGATGTTTCAGGATCGCCAGAGCGTCGCTCTTGGCTTCTTCCAGCCGGTCGAAATACTGGCCTGCATCTAGAAAGCGTGCGCCAAGCGAATCGCCGACCAGCCGCCACATCGCGCTCTCCGACAAGCTGGTCTTGCGATGCAACCCCGAGATCAGCGGCTCAAAATGTGCTTCCACGCCCTGCCGCAGGAGATCGCGCAGCAGTGCTCGTGCTTCGGCAGCGGCAGCGCCTTGCGCCACCAGGGCGTCCGAAGTCGCTGCTCGTTCCGACAGGAAGCGCAGACGCGTCAGCCGCTCGTCGACCAAGCGCGTCTTCAGTTGCAAGGGACGTGTGTCATGGGAAAGCGCGACGCTGGCCGGGCGGAAATCCGGCACGAGGCCGAAACCGACGAACGGCGCCACGGCCACCAGCGCGAAACGGTTGCTGTATTCCGTGATGTGGTATGCCGCGCGCGTCTTGAGGTCCATCTCGTCGGCGAAGCCGGCCTGATAGTCCAGCATGTCTTCCAGCGCGGCATCGTCGCCGAAGAGCAGATCAGCGCGTGTCCAGCCCGGCGCAAGCGCGCCTATATCCGCCATGGTCTGGGACGAGACCTTTTCCTGGAGCTTCAAGGCCGCGCGGAGGCCGGCTTCGCCATCGGCAATGGCGAGACGTTCCGACGCTCCGTCGAAAATGATCTCAGGGGTTATCTTCATCGAAGATGAGTACAACACTCGACTTTTGAAGCGCAATAGAAGATGGCCGCGCTTTGCTCGAAGACCTAGAGACTACGCAGGATATGGCATTCGATCTCCTGCGCGATCGACATCGGCACGCTGCGAAAAAGCCGAAGTCGCCACGGCTCAGCCGCTTTGGCAGCCACGGACAGGGCGTAATCCCCACCGGCATCGAGCGTCCAGAGCCGCCAGCCGAACGGCGCGTCCGGGGGATCGTCGACACGGAGGCTGATTGCATCCTCTTCCGGAAAGCCTATGCAGAAACTGTCGAGCGGGATCGAAAGCCCCCTCCCCAGCGCCTTCACATAGGCTTCCTTGAGAGTCCAGAGCATGAAGAAGCGCCGGTCGCGTGCGACCGCGACGTCTGGAAGGTCCGCCGTTTCCTCCGCGGCAAAAAAGTGACGGGCAAGATCGGCGCTTTCGATCTCCCTGCCACGCCATTCGATATCCACGCCGACAAAGGTCGAGCGCGACACGGAGATCACCGCACGGCCCGTCGTGTGGGAAAGATTGAAATCGAGAGCCTGCCCGATCTCGTTGGCGATGGCCGGCCTGCCATGCCCATTGCGCGTGAACCGCCAGTCGCGCGGCGCGACCCCTGGTACGTATTGTGACAAGGTGAAGCGCAGCAAGGCTCGGGTGATCGTGAACTGTCGGCGATTGCGCTCGAAATGGAATCTGTCGCAACGCTGATGCTCGTCGTCCGACATGACTTCGCGATAGGAGTCGAGGCGATTCTGGGCGATCTCGGCCTCGTCCACCATGTGCAGGTGGATCTCGCTTTCGGCAATATCCTCAAAGAACGACATGCCGGACCCATTTGCGGTCATGCCAGCGCCACAGCATCGCGATGCCCTTGATCGTTTCCTCGACGATCATCGCATACCACACGCCGACCACGCCGTAACCGAGATGCAGGCATAGGAACCAGGCCAGCGGCAGGCTCAGGCCCCAGGTAATCCCCTGGCTGACCATGACCGGCCAGCGGACGTCGCCGACCGCGCGCAACGACTGGAAAAGGACGGTGTTGAACGCGAAGCCGGGTTGCAGCAGCACGGTCAGCAGCGCCAGTTCCGTACCCAGCACCACCACCGCCGGATCGTCGGTGAAGAGCGCGAAGAACAAGTCCGCGAACAGATAAAGGAGGATAGCCAAAAAAGTAGCGAGAACCGCCGCGACGATGCTGGAGCGCAACGCCTGTGCAAACGCCTGCCCGGCCTCGCCCGCGCCGCGCCGGTACCCCAGCAGCACCTCGTTGCCCTGGCTCACGGCCATGATGACGAAGATGAAGAAGGTGACGGCGATCATCACATAGGCGCGGCTGAGAACGGCGACTATACCGAACCCGGTGATGAAACCGAGCAGGATCAACTGATAGCAGCCATAGGCGATGTAGTCGGAGACGCTGGGCATCGACAGGCCGAAGAGGCGGCGCAGCAGGCGCCAGTCCGAGAACGCCTCGCGATGCGGCAGGCTCAGGCCGAGCCCGCGCGCAAGGATAAGCAGGAGTGCAACGGCAGCCGCGATCCGCATCAGCAGCGTACCGAGCCCCGACCCCAATACACCCAATGCCGGTATCGGACCCCAGCCAAGAATGAGGACATATTCGGCCGCGATATAGAAAGTCGCGGCGAACAGGCCGAGCAAGGCGATCGTCCGGCTGCGGCCGAAACCACGCAACGAGGCGGTGGCGGCCGTCGCGAACCCGTTGAATGCCATGGCGATCCCCACCACGCCGACATAGAGGCGTATATCGGGCGCCATGGCTTCCGGCGTGCCGAGAAGCCACAGCACCACCGGCGCGGCCAGCGCGGTGAACAGCCCCACGAGCAATCCGAAAAGCGTGTTGGCGGTGACGGCGATCGCGGCCACGCGCTCTGCCCGCTCACGGTCACCTTGGCCGAGATGGTGAGCGATAACGATCACGGCTCCGGTGCCGAGCGCGGTGGAAAGCTCCAGCGCGACGATCAGGATCTGGTTCGCTATGGCGACCGCCGCCGCCGCATCGGCGGAGTGCGCGCTGATGATCATGGTATCGAGCAGCATGACGCCGAAATTCAGCAGCGAATTCAGGAACAGAGGAAAGCTGAGCTTGAAAAGCGTCGCGCGACGCGTCTCCTCCCTTTGGGCATGCGCGGCGGCCAGAGCGTGAGGCTCTGTCATCAAGGCATCTGAAGAACTCTGCGCGAGAGGCTCGACCGACACGGGCGCCCGATCAGACCCGGACCGGCCGCTGGCTCAGACGCCGCTGCATGAGCCGCTCGCGCCCCGCCGCGCGCATTTTGCCCCGGTCGGGTAATTCCGCGGCAGCCACGTCGCCGCCAAGTTTGGTCTCCAGATGGGCGGCAAGCGTCTCCAGTGTCGGAAATCTGAACAGATCGGCGACCGGGAGATCGACGTCGAACTGCTCACCGATGAGCCGCTGGACGTTGACCGCCAGCAGCGAATGTCCGCCGATCTCGAAGAAATTGTCCTTCGGTCCGACCCGATTTAGATCGAGCACGTCACACCAGATCCGGGCCACCGACGCGGCCGGCTCGTCGAAGCGGAGGTCGACGTCGGGCGGAGGCGTTGGCGCCAACCCGGGCGCAGGCAGCGCCTTGCGGTCGACCTTGCCGTTCGGCGTCAACGGAAAGGCGGCGAGCGATACATAGGCGGCAGGCAGCATATAGGCCGGAAGCGTCGTCTGGAGATGCGCGCGTAACAGAGCCGCGGCCCCGTCCGGCTCGGCGTCCCGCCATTTCAGATAGGCGACCAGACGGGCCCCGATACCGTCATCGGCGACATGCACGAGCGCCTGCGCCACGCCGGCAAATGAGACAAGCCTCGCCTCGATCTCGTCGAGCTCGATACGATGACCGCGCAGCTTGACCTGATTGTCCATGCGACCGAGGAACTCGATATGTCCGTCGGCGCGCCAGCGGGCACGGTCCCCAGTGCGGTAAAGTACCGCCTGGTCGTAGGAAGCCGAACAGAAGCCATTTGGAACGAATTTTCGCGCGGTCAGCTCCGGTCGCCGCCGATAACCGCTGCTCAGGCCCAGTCCACCGATGCACAATTCCCCCGCCACGCCCATGGGCACTGGAGCGCCACGTCCGTCGAGCAGCAGCAGATGGGTGTTTGCAATCGCGCCGCCGACCGGAACGGCGTGGCCTTCCAGCAATTCGGGCTCCACCTTGAGCGCCGCCGACCAGATGGTCGTCTCCGTCGGCCCGTACATGTTCCACAGCTCCCCACCATGGTTCAGAAGCGTCGTCGCGAGCCGGCTGTCAAGCGCCTCGCCGCCGCATAACATCTTGAGATCCGGCTTTCCCTGCCATCCGGCGTTGAGCAGCATCCGCCATCCGCTCGGCGTGGCCTGCATGACGGTGGCGTCCGTCTCCTCGATCAATCGCGCGAGACGCACCCCGTCTCGACAGGTCGCCGCGTCGGTGAGCACCAGGGTACCCCCCGAGACGAGCGGGCCGAAAATTTCGAGGCCGGCAATATCGAACCCGACCGTCGTCACGGCCAACATCCGGTCACGGGCCCCGATCCCCGGCCGCTCACACATGGCGGCGATCAGATTGGCAAGGTTGAGATGCGATATCGGCACGCCCTTGGGTCTGCCGGTGCTGCCGCTTGTGTAGAGCAGATAAGCCATGTCCTCCGGTTCGACCGAACCCATCTCGAGCGTTGCCGCAAGCGCGGCATGGCCGCCGGGCACCAGAACGTCGATGTCATACACCCGCTCCGCGCGTCCGGCATTGATCGCGTCGGTGACGATCAGCCCTACCGCCGCGTCCCGCAGCATGTGGTCGATGCGCTCGTCCGGATAGTCTGGGTCGATCGGAAGATAGGCCGCGCCGCTCATCATCACGCCAAGCAGAGCGACAATCAGATCGGGGCTGCGCTCCATCCATACGGCGACCACCGCCCCGCGATCGAGCTGTCTTTCTCGCAGCGTGGTTGCCAGCTTTCCAGCGCGCGAGACGAGCTCCGAACAGGTGAGGATCCGCCTCCCCTGCTCTCCGATGAATTCGATCGCGACGGCGCCGGGTGTGGCTTCCGCCCGCGCGACGATCTGATGGGGAAGCGGCGACGGCACGGCGCACGCTGGACCACGGCCGCGCGACAGCAGGCAATCGCGTTCCTCCGCCCCCACCATGTCCAGCTCGCACAATCGCGCATCGGGCCGTTCGCAGAATGCGTTGAGGATCGTCTCGTAATGTCCGAGCAGCCGGCGCGCGGCCTCCGGATCCATCTGCAAGGGATCGATACCGAGAACCAGTTCGACCGACGCACCCGGAAAAACGCGCAGGGTGAGCGGAAAATTGGTTCGCTCATGACTTCCAGCATCGCCGATGCGAAGCGCGCGTCCCTCCATCTCGACCGCGTCGAGTATTCCGAGCGGATAATTCTCGACGATGACGAGCGTGTCGAACAAGGATGTCGTGGCGCCAAGGCCGCTGCAACGCTGGATGCCGGCAAGGCCGATATGCCCGAAGCGCTCCCGGCCGGCCTGTCCGGCTTGGATGGCCTCCAGCAAGGAATCCAGCTTCCCGTCGGCATCGACCCGAACGCGGACGGGCACCGTGTTGAGGAACAGGCCGATCATGTCTTCCGCTCCGGGCAGGTCAGCCGGTCGCCCCGACTGCACCGCCCCGAAAACCACGTCGTCCTGCTCACCATAGCGCGCCAGGAGCAAGGCCCACGCCCCTTGCAGGATGGTCGCGAACGTCAATCGCCGTGAGCGCGAGAGCGTCCGCAGCCGCTCCGCGCACTCCTGTGACAGCGTCGCCCGCAGTTCTACCGCTTCGCTTGCCTCCGACGTTCCCTTTGCGATCGTGATCGCGGTCGGGCCATCGAGCCCGGCAAGCTCGTTCCTCCAGTAGGCTTCAGCCGCCCCAGCATCCTGTGCGGCGCGCCAATCGATATAATGCTTGTACGGAGTTGGGGCTGCCGCAGGCTGCTGGCCCGCGTAAAGCCGCAACATTTCGCGTACGAGCAACGCGCCGCACCACCCGTCCATCAACAGATGGTGGAAGCTCCAGACGAAGCGGTGCCGGTTCCCGGCAAGCCGGAACAGGGCGAAACGGAGCAACGGAGCCTCGTCCATGCGAAAACCACGCTGTCGATCCGCCTTGAGCCATTCCTCAAAGGCGACGTCCTGGGCACTCGAATCGAGGCCGCTCCAGTCCTCGATATGCCATTCCGGTTCGGCGTGATCGTAAACGACCTGGACGGGGCGATGCAGGTCGATCCAGTGACATTCGGTACGCAAGACGTCATGCCGCTCGATCACGCGCCGCCACGCAGCGCGAAACGCCTCGACGTCCAGTTCGCCGTCGAGACTGCACCAGAGCTGCTCGAAATAGATGCCCGAGCGCGGCTCCATCAGCGTATGCAGCAACATTCCCGCCTGCGCGGGATGCATCTCGAACGCATCGACCACGGCCGCCACGTCAGGCCTGCCGCTGCTTGAGGGTAGAAAGTAGCCGGTCCAGCCTTGCGGTCGCGGATTTTCCACGCGGCTCGACCGAGCGCAGGAATGCCTCGCAGGCACGCGACACCTGCTGAACGGCCGCCGACGCAAACCGCGCGGGATCGTGACACCACTCGATCCGTATGGCGTCGTCCGCAACATGCGCATGGGCAGCCAAGGCATAGCCGGGCGGAAAGGCCGTCGCCGGTGTGGAATGCCATGCGAGATTCGAGCCGTCGGTCGAAGAGACCGCCACCGCAAGATCGGACCGGGTTGGTGCTGCAGGATCCACGCCCTGACCACCCTGTGCGGAGAGCATGGCGGCGGTCGCGGCAAGCCTGGCCGCGACATCGCCGTTCGAGGCGGAAACGGAGAGCGGCACGAGACGCGTGAAATTGCCCACGGCCAGCCGAAGCCCATTGCCGAGACCGAACCGCGAGGAAGTCAGGAGATCGACTTCGGCCTGCTCGGCACCGTTGGCCTCCAACACGGCGTGGGCCACAGCGGTCAGGATCACCAGTTCCGCCGACGTTTCCAGATCGCGTGCCGCATCGAGCAGCCTCCGTGTGTCGGCGTCATCGAAAATGAGCGCACCGCCGTCGGCCATGGCGGCCGCCTGGGCCGCGCCGGTATCCGCGGCGGTCGAGGATCTTGGCGTCGGCTCGCCGCCCTCGAGCCAGGCTCGGTAATCGCCCATCGCCTGCAATGCGGGGTCGGCTCCCGCACTCAAGCGCGCCACCACCTCCCTGACGTCCGCGGCGAGCCTAGGCAACGACTGCCGGTCGAGTAGAAGCGGAGGAACCGCGAGCGCGAGTTCGGCATCGCCTTCCGCCCCCATCAACAGGGCGTGCCATGAATGATCCGCGTCGAACCCTTCGTTCGCCCATTGCAGCATCGCGTCGCCGGAAAGGCGTTTGGCAAGGACTTTCAGGCCGCCGAAACGCCCGTCCAGGCAAGCATGGTGCCGGGCGACGAAAGCAAGGGCCTCGGCGACCCGCGTTCCTCCGGCCGCCAGCGGGAAGCTCACCACCCAAGGTTCGTCGGCGGCACCGGCCCGCCAGCGCTGCCAGAGACTGACCTCCAACGCGGTCCCGCGCTTCGGTGGTTCAGCGATCAGGGCCTGCGCCGCGACCGTCTGGTGCTCGAACAATTGTCCCGGCGCCAGCACGAGGCCACGGCCGCGCGCTCCCGCGGCGATCCGGATCGCTCCGATCGAATCGCCGCCGAGATCGAACAGATTGTCCTCGACGCCGATGTCGTCGCGGCCCAGCACCTGCTTCCAGACACCGAGCAGGATCTCTTCCGTGTCGTTGCGCGGCGCAAGCGGCGTCTTGAGACTGGTCGGCGTTTCCGGCGCGGGAAGCTTCCTGCGATCGACCTTGCCGTTCGGATTGAGCGGAAACGCATCCATCAGCACGAAGGCCGCAGGCACCATGTAGCGCGGCAGCTTGGCGGCGAGCGCCCGCCTCAGCTCGCGTCGCATCGCGCCTTTGTCGGAAGAGGCCGCCGAGCCGTCGACAAGGCAATAGGCGACGAGCCGCTCGTTCGGCTTGTCCAGAACGACGATGGCCTGCTCGACGCCCGCCTGTTCATGCAACAGGCTCTCGATCTCGCCGATCTCGATGCGGTAGCCGCGCAGCTTGATCTGGAAATCGGTGCGGCCGATGAATTCGAGTTCCCCGGACGGACGGCGAACCACCAGGTCGCCGGTACGATAGAGCCGTTCACCCGCAATGGTCGTGGCGCTGGGGTTGGGAACGAATTTCTCCGCCGCCAATGCTGGCCGGCGCCAATAGCCGGGACTAAGACCGACGCCGCCAATCAGGAGTTCTCCGGGGTTCCCGTCGGGCACCGGTTGCAGATAGCCGTCAAAAATATGGAATTGCGTGTTGTCGAGCAGGCCGCCGATCGGGACTTTTCCGCCTTCGATATGGCGCGGCAGCACACGCAGCGCACTGGCCCAGATCGTCGTTTCGGTCGGGCCGTAGACGTTCCAGAGCGAGCCGATACGCTCGACCAGCCGCCCGGCGAGCTGCGCATCCAGCGCCTCGCCGCCGCAAAGGCCGATCAGGCCAGGCCTGCCCACCCAGCCGCTGTCGAGCAGCATGCGCCAGCTTGCCGGCGTCGCCTGAAGGTGGGTGATGCCATGCTCGTCGAGAATATCCGTCAAGCGGCGCGGCGCGAGCAACAGGTCCTGATCGTACATGACGACGGTCGCGCCCACGCTCAGCGGCCAGAGCATTTCGAGGATCGAGATGTCGAAAGCCGGAGTGGTCAGCGCCAGCATCCGGTCGCCGGGCGCGATGCCCGGCTCGCGCGCAAGCGAGCAAAGCTGATTGAGCAGGCCGACGTGATCGATCGGCACGCCTTTGGGCCGTCCCGTGCTGCCGCTCGTATAGAGAATGTAGGCGATGCGTCGGGGATCGCTGGCCGGCAACGCGCATTCGGGCAGCTCATCGGAAAAAGCGGTCGGATCGACGCATCGATGCGAGGGGAAGAAGGATGGATCGCGGGTCAGGACGACGGTCGCCTCCGCATCCTCCAGAATATAGGCGATCCGGTCGGCGGGGTTCTTCGGATCGACCGGAACATAGATCGCGCCCATTTTCAGGATCGCGAGAAACGCGATCACGGAATAAGCCTTGCCGGGCATGGAAACTGCGATCCGCACTCCGGGCCGCTCCAGTCCGGGTACGGACAGGAGATGCCGCGCGAGCGCTTCCGCTGCCTGCTCCAGCTCCGCATAGCTCCACGCACGGCCTTCGCAGACGAGCGCCGTCCGATCGGCATGGCCCGAAGCGATCTCCGAGATCGCCTGATGGACGCCGAGAGGCGGCAGCGGCCGGTTCTTCCCGAGGCCGCGCAGGTTCAAGGCATCCCGCTCATGCGGCTGCATGTAGTCGAGCGTGGGCAGCAACCCATCCGGTGAGCCGGCCACCGAGCGCAGCAGCTGCTCGAAATGTTCGATCATGCGTTCGATGCGCGCGGCGTCGAAAAGACCCGTGCGGTACTCCACCATCACGGCGAGACCGTCCTCGCGCTCCATGATATGCCAGCCCAGATCGAACTTGGTTTCGGCCAGCGGCAGCACTTCCTGCGTGACCTCGAGGTCGGCGACGCCGAGATCGACGGTCCGAGCGTTCTGCTGACGATAGCCGGCCGTCTGCGCCTGGAACATGATCTGGAAAAGCGGGTTCTGCGACGCCTCGCGTCCCAGGTCCAAAGCCTCGGCCACGCGCGGAAACGGAAACTCCTGATGCTCGAACGCATCCGCCAGCGTCGAACGCACCCGGTCCAGCCATCCCCGAAAGGAAAGAGCGGGATCGAGCGCGGTACGCAGCAACAGCGTGTTCGTGAACAGCCCGACGACGTCGGAAGCCGCGTCCTCGCGTCCCGCCACCGGCACGGCCACCGCGAGATCGGACTGACCGCTGTAGCGATGCAGGAGCAGCTTGAAGGCTGCAAGCAGAACCATGAACGGCGTCGCGGAGAGCTGTCCCGCCAACGCCGAGACGCGCTGCGAAAGATCGGCCGGCAGAGTTCGCAGGGCGGTCCCGCTCGTGACGGACAGCGCATGCGCGCTTCCGCGCGGACGGTCGGTAGGAAGCTCCAGCGCATCGAGCCCGGAAAGCTTGTCCCGCCAGAATCGCTTCTGCGCCTCATAACCGGCGCCGGCGAGCCATTCATGTTGCTTCAGCACGAAATCGCCATAGCTGCGCTGAAGCGGCGGCAGCTCGGGATCGCGCCCCGCGCTGAAGGCGCGATAGCAGGCGGCCAGTTCGCGCATGAAGATGCCGCGCGACCAGCCGTCGGCGACGATGTGATGCATGCAGATGACGAGTGTATGGTCCCGCTCGGCAAGCCTGAACAGATGCGCACGCAAAAGCGGCGCGCGCGCAAGATTGAAAGCGGATGCCGCCGCGCCTTGCACCTCTTTCGCCAGCCTCTCCGGCGCGGCGGCGAGATCGGTGAAACCCAGAGGGAGATCGCATTTCTCCTGGATATTCTGCCAAGTCTCGCCGTCCGTGACGGCAAAGGATGTGCGCAAGGGCTCATGCCGATCGACGATATGCTGCAGGCTGCGCTGCAACGCGTCCCGGTCCAGCGTCCCCCGCAAACGCCATGAGAACGCGATCAGATAGGCGGTGCTTTCCGGTTTGAGCTGCTGCTGAACCCAGAAATGCAGCTGTGCCGGTGTGAGCGGCAACCTGGACGGCCGGTGCGTTTCCTCCGGCGGCGCGACGCGCGACCAGTCGATGCCGCGCCGCTCGAGTTCGCGGCGCAATGCCGCCCGCTGCTCCTCGCCCAGCACGGCTACGCGGGAGCGGAGGGCCTCGATGGGATCGACCTGTGCCGCCTGCATGCCGAACATCACACAGCGATCTTCATGGCGGGAGCATCGAAATCCCGACCCGCAAGCTCGACGATATGGGGGAGCGACGCCATGACCAGATCGTAGTCCTGCACGAAATCGATCAGGCACGCGATCTCATTGACACCCGCATGAGCGAGCGATTGCACCATCGAATGGCAGCTTTCGGGCGTACCGATCAGCGACCTGCCCTTCATGAAGCCTTCCACGCCGAACTGGAGGAGGCTGTCGAGGTCGTCCTTGCTGAAATCCTCGAAGCGCACATTGACGCCCATGCCGCGGGCGAGACCTTCGAGCAAATGATAGTGGGTCCGTAGATAGTCGCTGAAGGGCCCGATGACATTCGCCTTCACCTGATCCACGTCATTGCCGAGGAAGGTATGCACCATCATGCTCACCGTCCCGCTCTCCGGATCGTGCCCATGCTTCTCCAGCGCGGTCCGGTAAGCCCTTATCTTCGGCTCGACCTCATCCAGCGTCTCGCCCAGCAGGGAAGTCAGCACGTTTATGCCGCGCTTGCCGGCCTCCATGAAGGATTCCGTCGACTGGCAGGCCAGCCAGAAAGGGATGCGGGGCTGTAACGGTCTCGGCAACGTGCGCGCTTCGACCAGATTGCCGTCGGCATCCTCGAAGGACACCGCCTCCCCTGCGAGCAGCGTCGTCAGTTGATCGTAGGCCTGCCACATGACGCTACGCCGGCTGCCATGCGGTTCGCGCGACATGACGAATTCGTCCTTGGTCCAGCCGGATGCGATCGCCATTCCCGCCCGGCCACCCGATAAATTGTCGATCACCGCCCATTCCTCGGCCACCCGAACCGGATGATGCAGCGGCAACACCACGCTGCCGGATCGCAATTGCACGTTCTCCGTGACCATGGCGAGGGCCGCGTGGATGACGGACGGGTTCGGATAGAGGCCGCCGAAAGCGTGGAAATGCCGCTCGGGTACCCAGAGCGCAGTCAGGCCGTTGGCATCAGCAAAGCGCGCGCTGTCGATCAGCAGCTTGTAGCTGTCCTCCCTTGGCCGCGATCCGTCACCGTCGAAATAGAACAGGCTGAACTTCATGGACGTTCCTCCTCGCAATTTAGTTAGACACTCTCGGGGGCGGCGAGCGACACGTGTCCCGCCTCGATGTCATCGAGCAATCCGGCTACGGTGTCGCGTTCCCGCGCTGCCGCTACAGCCGCATCGCGGATGACACGCGCGATGCCTTCGACGGTCGGCGCCTCGAAGAGCAGCGCACGCATCGGCAATTCCACGCCGAACCGCTTGCGAAGCTGGGTGACGACCTGAATCGCAAGCAACGAATGCCCGCCAAGCTCGAAGAAATTGTCCGTCGCGCCGATGCGTTCGACGCCGAGCAGGTCGCGCATCACCGCGGCCACCGTCTGCTCATATTCGTCGCGCGGCGCGACATAGGCCGCCTTCACATCCGACCGGCCGGTGTCCGCGCTCTTCGATGCGGCCTGCGCCAATGGCGAGGCTGCAAGGCGGTGCGAAAGGTCGAAAGGCGTGACGACGGCGCGCGCCACCTGCGGATTGGCGAGCATGGCGCGCGTCACCTGCCAGACCTCGCCGGGGTCGATGGCGTTAGCCAGCATCCCGCCGGCGCTGTCGGTATCGGTATCGTTGCGGCAGACATCCCAATTGACCGCCTGCCACGACGCGCTTGAGGCCGCCTGCCGCTCTGTGACGAAGGCGTCCAGAAAGGCATTGGCCGCCGCATAGGCTGCAAGCCCCGATCCGCCGGCCAGCGTCGAAAGCGACGATTGCACGAAGAAGAATTCGGGAGGCGTATCGGCGAGGCAGGCATCGAGGTTGCGCAGCCCGTCGATCTTCATGTCGAAGAGACCCCGATAATCCTCGTTCTCGATCTCCCCGAGCGGGCAATGATGACGGTCGCCCATCGCCGCCGTATGGAAAACGCCACGGATCGAGCCGAAGCTCCGCTGCGCCTCGTCGAGCGCGCTTTTCACCCATGCGGCATCGGCAAGATTGCCGCTGAACAGCATGTAGTCCCTGCCGGGCGCGCCTATGGCGCGCAGGCGGCGTATCCATTGCGATATGCCGTGCTGCGGGCTGTGCGACGCCAACCAGCGATCCCATTCATCTGCGGACGGGAGTCCCGGCCTGCCGAGCAGGACCACCCTGGCGCCGAGTTGCTTCACGAGCGCGTCGGCGTAAACAGGTCCCAGGCCCTCGACCAGATCGCCGGCCACGAGATAAGTAGCACCTGCCTGCAAGGCGGGGATGTCGGACGCCGCTTCCAGCGGCGTTTCCTCGTGCTCTTGCGTCCACCCAAAGCCGCGGCGCAGCGCGGTCACGCCGCCGTCCTGCCCATCTCGACGAAGGAGATCCTGCAGTCCGGCTACGGGTTGGCCTGCCGACAGCTCCGCGTCGTCCAGATCGATGATTCCGCAGTCGAGGCCGGCAATCTCCTGCGGCAGCACTCGCAGCAGGCCGGTTAGGAGAGCGGATCGAGGGTCGAGCGCTTCCGTGCCGATCACCTGCCGCGCGCCCACCGTGACGAGCGTCAGGCCCACCGGCCGTTCGGACGCGCCGGAAAGCGTCTGCGCGAGCGCCACGGCATGGGCGAAGGCTGCCTCGCCCCGCATGGTGTCGCCGCCGATCGCAAATCCGCCGACGATCCGGTCGGGTCGCCAGCCTCGCCTCGCGAGATCGGATAGGACCGCTGCATGATCCTCGGCGCTTGAGGGATCGATGGCATAGGAGCCATCGCGCTCCGCGAAGGTTTCGCCTGGCTGAACGAAGACCGCTTCGATCTCATCCGGCAAAGAACCAAGAGCCGCGCCGAGAGCGCCATCGTCGAAAACCAACCAGCGCATCTTCTGTTCCGGAACGAGCCTGGAAGCCGCCGGACGCCGCTTCCAGACCGGCTGGTGAAACCACGTCGAAACGTCCGGCCGGCGCAACTGCGGGTCCGCGGTGTCCCGCATCGCGGCAGGCGGTATCCAGAAGGAGCTGCGCTCGAAGGCGTAGGTCGGCAGACCGATACGGCGGCATTCGCCTTCTCCGTGCAGCGCCTGCCAGTCGATCTCCACCCCCGCCACCCAAAGCTGGCCGAGCGCCTTCAGCACATGGCGGCCGGCATCGGCCTGCCGCGCGTCGGGGTCCGGCAACGAGGCCACAGCACGCGCCCCGTCATGAAGCTGCTGGCGCAGAAGCCTTGTCAGCGTCGATCCCGGGCCGATCTCGAGGAACACCGGGCTGGAAAGGTCGAGTAAACATGAAACACCGGCGCTGAAGAGCACGGGCTCCCTCGCATGCCTGACCCAGTATCCGGGATCGGTCGCGAGCTCCGCGGTCAGCCAGTCGCCCGTGACATTGGAGACGAGATCGATCTGCGGCGGGCTGAGCGTGCACGAGGCCAGCACCTGCGCGAAGGTTTCCAGCGCAGGCTCCATCATGGACGTATGAAAGGCGTGCGACGTCCTGAGCATCCGCGAACCCAACCCCCGCCGCTCGAACCGCTCGGCAAGCGCCCGCACCGCTTCGAGAGGGCCGGCGAGCACACTGCTGCGCGGCGCATTCACTGCAGCCAGCTCGACGCCGTCGGCCACAGCGGCGCGCGCTTCCGCTTCGGACAGGCTGACGGCGAGCATTGCGCCGTTTTCGCATGCCTGCATCAGCCGACCGCGTTCGGCGACCACGCGCAGCGCATCCTGCAAGGAGAAGACACCCGCCAGGCAGGCCGCTACATATTCGCCAATGCTGTGGCCGATCAGCGCCTTGGGCCGCAGCCCCTTCGCCATCCACGATCTGGCCAGCGCGTATTCGACCGCGAACAGGGCCGGCTGCGCCCATTCGGTCCGGTTCAGCGCCTCGGAATCCGCCTCTGTCGGTCGATGGATGAGCCCGCACAGCCGCTCGCCTTCGGGCAGCAGGGACATGCATTCGTCGAACGCCGATTTAAAGGCTGCGTCGCTTTCATAGAGGGCGCGCGCCATGCCGGCATGCTGGGTGCCCTGTCCCGAGAACATGAAGACGAGACCGGGCTCTCCGGGCAGGGCCTTTCCGGTAACCACTTCCTCGTCGCCATCCGCCATCAGTGAGGCGGCAGCCGAGGCGGGGTCGCGCGCGAGGCAGGCCATGCGCTCCTGCATCGGCCGCCGGCCGAGCTGGAGCGTATGGGCGGCATCCGACAGGCCAAGGGCGGGATTTTCCTTCAGATGCCTTGCGAGAGCCTCGCGCATCGCCGCAAGCGATTGCGGCGTCCGCGCCGAGAAAGGCAGAACGTGCAGCCCCTCCACGGTTGCCGTCCGCGGCTCTTCCGGACCTTCCTCGATCACGACATGGGCGTTGGTCCCGCCCATGCCGAAGGAGCTGACGGCAGCACGGCGTGGCCTGCCTGCGACGCGAGGCCAGTCCATGCCCTCCTGCACGACACGGAACGGGCCGGCAGTGAAGTCGCAGGCCGTGTTGGGGCTCCTGAAGTTGGCCGTGGCGGGAATGCGCCCGTGCCTGAGCGCCAGGAGCGTCTTGATGAGGCCGGCCACGCCGGCAGCCGCGTCGATATGGCCGATATTGCCCTTGACCGACCCCAACGCACAACTTCCGCCGGCTTGCCCGAAGGCGGGTCCGTAGGCGCGGTTCAGCGCGGTGAGCTCGATCGGATCGCCGAGCGCGGTCGCTGTCCCGTGCGCCTCCACATAGCCGATGCTGGACGCTTCCACGCCCGATGCGGCCAGCGCCGCCTCGATTACCGCAGTCTGGCCCGCGACGCTCGGCGCCGTGAGCCCAACCTTGGCCGCGCCGTCATTGTTGACCGCCGACCCCAGGATGATTCCGTAAACGGTGTCGCCGGCCGCACGCGCGTCGCTCAGCCGCTTGAGAACGACGATGCCTACGCCGTTGGCAAAGACGGTTCCCTGCGCGTCGGCGTCGAAAGGCCTGCAGACGCCGTCCGGCGAACCGATACCTTCGCTCTTGTGCACATAGCCCGCGGGGCGCGGCTGGCCCACGCAGACGCCACCCGCCAGCGCCATCTCGCATTCCCCGGCAAGCAGACTGCGCGTCGCCATGTGGACCGCGACCAGCGAGGTCGAGCAGGTCGTCTGCACACCGAGACTCGGCCCTTTGAGGTCGAGATGGTAGGAGGTGCGCGCAGCGATCATGCCATTGACATTGCTCAACGCCGCCTGCACGGGATCCACCGTCTCGCTCAACGCGCTGTTCGCGCGCAGATGGGTGAGATAGTCGGTCAGCGCGCCGCCGCCATAGACCCCGATCCGCCCGGGAAAACGGCGACTGTCATAACCGGCATGTTCCAGAGCGCTCCAGGCGCATTCCAGGAAAACGCGCTGCTGGGGGTCGAGCAGCTCCGCCTCGCGCGGCGAATAGCCGAAGAAGCCGGCGTCGAAACCCGTGGGGTCGTCGAACCCGCCCCAGACCGGCACATAGTCGTCCTCGTCGGCCGGCATGCCGGCATCGGCGAGTTCCTCATCGCTCAGCCTGCGCAGCCCGGTGCGCCCCTCGTCGAGCATCCGCCAGAAGGCGTCCACATCGTCGGCCCCGGGGAAACGCCCGGCCATGCCGACGATCGCCACACGCTCGTCCTCCAGCCTGCGATGCTCCTCCAGCCTGCGTCTTGCGTCCCGAAGGGCCGCGAGAACCGGCCCGGTCATGGCTGCATCTGCTGCGGTTTTCTTCGACTTCGTTCTTGTCATGAGCGGTTGTCGTCCGATGCTGGTTGGGCGTGGCGCTCGCCTATCGATCCAGGCTGCAGGAGTGCCCTGAGCGCCGATATTTCCGCCGCTATGGCGGCATCCATGTCGGACTCTTCCCCGACCGCCGGCTGGGGCTGCGCCGAAACGCCGGTGTCCTCGGCGACGGTCGACGGCTCCGGCCGTCCAAGATTGTCGATCAGGTAGTCGACCAACCTCGACAAAGTGGGATGCTCGAACATCACGGTGGGCTCGACTTCGAAACCAAGTTCGCGCTCCAATATTGCGCCGATCTCCACCACGGCGACGGAGTCCAGGCCAAGGTCGAAGAAGCCGGCATCGTCGGACACGACCTCTCCCGCCGACAAGCCGGCGAGCCGCGAGACCTCGGTACGCAGCCGATCCCGCAAAACGCCCGCGCGTCGCGCTTTCGGCAGTACCTGCAATTCCTCCAGCCATATGGGCCGAGAACCGGCCTGCGCCCGATCCTCGTCAGCGACGAAATCAGCCTCCCATTGCGCCACGGCGGAGAGCGAGCCATCCAGCAACCGCTCGCGGCACTCGAAGCGCCGCACCTTGCCGCTCGGTGTGCGGGGCAGCCTGCCCGGCTTGATCAATGCGAGGGCCGAGAGCTGGAGATCGTGTTCACGCGACACCGCGCCACGTATCGCCGCAAAAAGCTCCGGCGCGTCCAGCGCGCGCAGCGCCTCGCGTGACACCTCGCAGATCAGGCCGACGCATTCCTCACCGTCACGCTCCATGGCGAATGCGCCCGCCATGCCCTCGACCAGAAACGGGTGGCAGGTGGACGCGGTCCTTTCCAGATCCTGCGGATAGTGGTTCTGACCGCGAATGACGATCATGTCCTTGAGCCGACCCGTCACGAAGAGTTCGGCCTCATGCAGAAAACCAAGATCGCCGGTGCGGAACCAACCCGGCTCGCCATCGAGCCTCTGATCGAAAACCTCGCCGTTCAGCTCGGCGCGATCCCAGTATCCTCCAGACAGGTTGGCGCCCCTGACCCAGATTTCGCCGACCTCTTGGTCCGGCAGGGGTTTCCTGGCGACGGGATCGACAATGGCGATATCGAGGGAATCCGCCGCCCTGCCGCAACTGACGATATCGATGGACTGCGCCTCCAATCCGCCCTTTGCACGCTCGACAATGCGGCGCTCGGCCGCGAGAACGCCCCGATCCACCGAGACGAGGCTCGGCGGATCGTGTGGCCGGTTGCCGCTGAGGTAAAGAGTAGCCTCCGCCATGCCGTAGCAGCAGAGAAAGGCCTCCCACCTGAAGCCGTTCGGCGAGAACACCTCGTGGAAGCGATGCAGCGTGTCGCCGCGAATGGTCTCGGCGCCGTTGAAGGCGACCCTCACCCCACTCAGATCCAGTTTCGCGCGTTCATCGTCTGCGATTTTGCGGACGCAATGGTCATAGGCGAAATTCGGACCGCCGATGATCGTGGCACCGAAATGGGTGGCCAGAGCGAGGTATCGCGAGGGCCTTCGCAGGAAGGATGCGGGCGCCATGAGGGCGATGGGGAAGCCGTTATAGACCGCCGAGAGCAGACACCCGACCAGCCCCATGTCATGATAGTGCGGCAGCCAGCACGCCATGCGATCGGCCCTGCTCAGGCCGAAGCCGTCGCGGATCTGATCCAGATTGGCCATCAACCCGCCATGTGTGACCATGACGCCTTTCGGCTCGCTGGTGGAACCGGACGTATATTGCAGGAAGGCGAGGTCTTCAGGGCCTGGATAGGTCACCGGGACGGCACCGTCCGGCCAGACGTTCGAATGCTGCGGATCGGCACCCGCGGGCGCGAGACAGAACCCTTCTCCCAGCTCGTCCACGAGCGTCGCGAAGGTCGCCGAGGCATCTGCCGCGCATAGGACGCCCGACACCTCGGCGTCTCGAGCGATATGCAACCAACGATTGAGTCCTTCCGAACGCCGTGGAGCCGGAACCGGCACCGGAACGGCGCCGAGATAGAGGCATCCGAGGAAGGCGGCGAGGAAGCCCGGCCCGGCCGGATAGACCAGAAGGATACGAGCCCCGGGCATCGGCACACCGGTCGCCTGCAACTCTCCGGCCACCGACAATGCGCGGTCGCGCAACTCACACCAGTTCCAGGAATCGGTTCGTGATTCCGCTATCGGCTGCGGATCGTCATGAACAAAAATCGTTGCAGGATCGTGACCAAAATCGTGAGCCGACTCATCAAGTATTTGAAGAATCGATGTAAATTCGATTGGTCGTTCGCTTCCGGCTGATCGGCCACGGGCAGAAGCCATCATTCAGCACCTTCATTCAGCATTGGCGAGCACGCGACTTGGACACTTCCGCGAGGCGCAGCCACGGTCGGGAAACAAGCATGCATGTGCCGCATCGACTCCACGAAAAATAACATGAGCCCTTCCGATTTCCCCTTGCTTATAATTCATGATTCAAATAGTCAACTTTACGGATGAGAATTTTTCGCTGCCCGATGCGACAGAAACGATTACAACGTTTGGATGTATTTCGTGAGCGCCCGCCGATCACGGGTAACCCTTGCGACCGTGCCCGAACCGCGAAAATTCCGGCCATGGAATGGCGCTTGGGCGGCGGCGGTCGCAAAGGATGGACGGCGTGACGGCGGTGGTCTCCATAGAACGGCTGCTCGCCGACCTTTCGCGGCAGGACATCCGCCTCTGGGTCGATGATGGCCGCTTGCGGTGCACAGGGCCGGACGGTTCGCTGACACCTGAGCTGACTGCTTCGATAAGAGCTCGCAAGACGGACATTCTCGCTTTCTTCGACGGAGCCGCATCACCCCAACGCGCGGAACGGCATGCAGCCGAGCCTGATCGACCCGGCCAGCTGTCCTTCGCGCAGCAGCGGCTATGGTTCATGGAGAAGTTGGGCGCGGAACCCGGTCTCCATGCCCTGCCGGTCGTGCTCGACGCGCGCGGCAAGCTCAACATGAACGCTCTGAAAGTCGCACTTGACGCCGTTATCGCGCGTCACTCGATCCTGCGCACGCTGATCCGCGAGAAAGATGGCGAACCATATCAGGAGATCCTGCCCTCCGCCGCCGCCCCCGTGCGCGTGATTGACCACGCATCTCCATCCGAAACGATCCAGGACCTCGTCGGCAAGGAGATGCGCCGTCCCTTCGATTTGTCACGGGAACTGCCGGTGCGGCTGGCGGTCGTGCGGCTCGGAGCGGACCGGCATCTGCTCATTTTCACGCTCCATCACGTCGCGACGGACGCATGGTCCGTCGACGTGCTCACCAGGGATTTCGCGACCTTCTATCGCGACGCGGTGAAAGGAACGAAGTCCGCGCTGGCGCCTCTGCCCGTGCAGTATGGAGATTTCGCGCGCTGGCAGCGCGAGCGCCTCCAGGGCGCGTCTCTCGAACACGCGCTGTCTTTCTGGCGCGGGCATCTCGGCACGCCGCTGCCCGTCACACAGCTTCCGACGGATCGTCCACGCCCGCCCACGCAAGACCACTCGGGCGCGCATCATCGTTTCGAGATCGCCGCTCCACTCGTCGCGCGCCTGAAGAAAATCGCGCGCGGTCAGGGGACCACGCTTTTCGGTGCGCTCTTCACGGCGTTCAATATTCTCGTGCATCGCTATACCGGGCAGGCCGACCTGATCGTCGGCACGCCGGTCGCCAATCGTGGCATGAGCGAGTTCGAGAATCTCGTCGGTCTTTTCGTCAACCCGCTCCCCGTTCGCTCGCATGTCGATCGCGCAAACGGTTTCAACGCCAATCTGCGCGCAACACACGCAAGCCTCATGGACGTCCTGCAACATCAGGACATGCCGTTCGAGCGGTTGGTCGACGAGCTCCAGGCCGCTCGCGATCCCAGCGCAAGCCCCCTGTTCCAGCTCAAGTTCCAGCTCGACCGCGCGCGTCAGGACAAGGTTTCCCTGCCGGATCTCGACTTGGAGTGGCTTCCCGTCCCGGGCGGCGTCGCCAAGCACGATCTGAGCATGGATCTTCGCGAGACTGGCGACGCCATATCGGGAACGATCGAATATGCGGCGGCGCTGTTCAATTCTGTCACGATCGAGGCTCTGACCGAGCATTTCCTCGCCCTGCTGGAAGCCATCGCCGCTGATCCGGAAGCGCCCGTTGCAACCTTGCCATTGCTCACCTCGGCGGCGCGAGATCGCCAACTTCGCAAATGGAACGAAACGGCTGCCCCCTATGACGAGACGGAGTTCTTCCACCGTTCGTTCGAAAAGCGCTCGGCGGAGACCCCGGATGCGGTTGCGCTGATCCACGTCGAGGGCGACGCCGTCACAGAGGAGACCTATGGCGCGCTGAACCGGCGGGCAAACCGTCTGGCGGCACATCTCAGGGCGCAGGGCGTTGGCCCGGAAAGCGTCGTGGGCATCGCGCTGGCGCGCGGGCCGGACATGATCGCTGCATGGTTGGCCGTGCTGAAGGCCGGCGCCGCCTACCTGCCGCTCGATCTCGACTATCCGGCAGAGCGGCTCACCTACATGGTCGAGGATGCAGGAGCGCGGCTGGTGCTGACGTCCAGCGGCGTGGCTCTCCCGCAAGGTTTCGCCCGTCTCGATCTTGATACCGGCTGGCCCGCCGATACGCCGGACGAGAACCCGCCCTGCCTGACCCATCCGCGCCATCTGGCCTACACGATCTACACCTCGGGCTCGACCGGGCGGCCGAAGGGCGTGCTGGTGGAGCATGGCGGCCTCGTCAATCTGACTGCGGACAAGATCCGCACCTGCGACGTCCGGCCGGGCGATTGCGTCCTGCAATTCTTCAGCTTCAGCTTCGACGCATCCATTCCAGAGCTGGTGATGAGCCTCGCGGCCGGCGCGTCGCTTCTTCTCGCGCCGAGCGCCGACCTTCTGCCCGGCCCGCGTCTCGCGAACCTTTTGCGCGACCGCCGTGTCACCCATGTCACGATGACACCTTCCGCCCTGCTCGCCATGCCGGCCGGCGAGTTTCCCGACCTGCGCATGGTGCTGGTTGGCGGCGAGGCGCCATCCGCCGAGCTGATTCAGCGCTGGAGCGCGGGGCGCCTCTTCATCAACGCCTATGGCCCGACAGAAACGACCGTCAACGCAAGCATGGTCGCGTGCGGCAACGGCCACCCCATGGATGCCACGGTACGGCCGTCGGCGAACAAGCAACTCCATGTCCTCGACGAAGCGATGGAGCCGTTGCCGACGGGTGTTCCCGGTGAGCTCTACATCGGAGGGCACGGACTGGCGCGGGGTTATCACGGCCGGCCCGGACTGACCGCCGAGCGGTTCCTTCCAAACCCGTTCGATCACGATAACGGCGCCCCGCTGCTCTATCGCACCGGCGACCGCGCCTGCCAGTTGCCGGACGGCCGCATCAGAATACTCGGCCGTATCGACGACCAGGTGAAGGTGCGCGGATACCGCATCGAGCTTGGCGAGGTGGAGGCGGCGCTCTCCGCCCATCCGGATGTCGCTTCGGTCGTCGCCACCGCGCGCGAGGCAGGTCCCGGCGACAAGCGCCTCGTCGCCTACGCCGTTCCCACCATGTCCGAACATGCTTCCGCCGGCGCGCTGCGCGACTGGATGGCTCAACACCTGCCTCGTTTCCTCGTACCGGATGCGATCGTCTGGATCGACGCCTTGCCGTTGACGGTGAACGGCAAAACGGATCTCAACGCCTTGCCGAGCCCCGACTTTCGCACGCGCCGCACCGGCCGCGCTCCCGAAGGCGGAATGGAAGAAGCGATCGCGGCGGCCTTCCGCGCCGTGCTCGGCCTCGAGGCCGTCTCCGCCGAGGATGATTTCTTCGAGGCCGGCGGCCATTCGCTCCTCGCGACGCGACTCGTCGCCGTCGCCCAGGAGCAATCCGGCGTGACGCTGAAAGTGCGTGATGTCTTCGAGGCCCCGACCGTAGCAGCCCTGGCTCGCCGGGCGAAGCACCCGGAAACCGGCCAGCCGGCCAATGCCGTATGGCAGGCCGACACCACTCTCGAAGCCGCGCTTTCGCCCGCCGCCCCGATTCCCACCCGCGATCGTATCCGGAAGGTTCTACTCACCGGGGCGACCGGCTTTCTCGGCGGCTATCTGCTACGCGAACTTCTCGCTGATCCAGACTGCACGGTCTATTGCCTGTTGCGAAACGAGGACGCACTGAACCGCCTGCGCGACGCGCTGGCGCAAGACGGGTTCGACGAGCGTGACCTTTCCCTGCGTCTGCGCACCGTTGCCGGCGATCTGGCGAAGCCGGGTCTCGGCATCGACGCAGCATTTCGCGCGAAACTCGAAAGCGAGCTCGACGCCATCGTCCACAACGGGGCCGAGGTACATCATCTTTCTCCCTATGAGCGGCTGAGGGCGGCCAATGTCGAAGGCACGCGCGAGATCATCCGCCTCGCACTGGCAGGCTCCGGCCGACCGCTGCATCACGTTTCCTCGCTGAGCGTCCTGCATTCGCGAGACGACGAGCGGACGGCCTTCCGGGAAATCGACGACATCCGAACCTTGGCCGCGCCCGCGGGAGGCTACAATCTCAGCAAATGGGTGGCCGAACATCTCGTCGCGGAGGCCGCCCGCCGCGGTCTGCCGGCCAGCATCTATCGACCGGGCTCGATCAGCGGTGACAGCCGCACCGGCCATTTCAACAAAGCAGACATTCTATGCCGCCTCATGCAGGGTTTCCTGTGGTCGGGTACGGCTCCCGATCGACTGGCCCAACTCGGCATGCTGCCGGTCGACTATGTCGCCAAAGCGATCGTCCACATCGCTCGCAAGCCGGAAACACTCGGCCGGACGTTCCATCTTACACATTCGCGGCCCGTCTCCTCCGATGTTCTGTTCGAAGCCTGCGATGCGGAAGGCATGTTTGTCCGCCGCATCGCTGTCGACGAATGGCGACGCGACCTCGCCGCCATAGCGAAAGGCAAGCCGGATCATCCGCTCTTTCCGCTGGTCGGCCTGTTCGAGACGGGCGGCGGAGACCGGCCGTCCATGCGGCGCGGCTATGACCGCGGCCAGGCGCAGGCGGCGCTTGCCGACGCGCCCTTTGCCGAGCCGGCGCTCGACGCCGCGCTGCTACGGACATATCTGCGCGCCTTTTCGGCCGCCAACGCCCTCCACCGCGAAGTCGTCGGGGACCAATCATGACTGATCAGCAAAGCGACTATGACGACTGGGCATGGCTCTACAACCAGACTCTCGGACTGGAGTACGGGCGCGAGAAAATGGCGTTCCTGGAACGCGCCTTCCTGCCCACCCTTCCGGTCGGCGGGCGGGTGCTCGATCTCTGTTGCGGCACCGGACAGCTCATCGCTCCGTTGTTGCAGCGCGGTTATCAGGTGACGGGCCTCGACGGATCGGCGGGCATGCTCCGTTTCGCGCGCGAGAACGCGCCGGAAGCCAGCTACATGCAGGCCGACGCCAGGGATTTCCGCTCCGATGAGGCGTTTGACGGCGTTCTCTCGACCAGCGCGTCGCTCAACCACATATCCGGCCTCGCCGATCTCGAGCGCGTATTCGCCTGCGTGCGCAACGTTCTGCACGACGGCGGCGTGTTCGTTTTTGACATCAACCACCCCGCCCAGATGAAGCGTTACTGGCGCGGCCAGGCCGCCGAGGGCGAAATTAAAGACGATCATGC
Source organism: Aquamicrobium sp. LC103 (assembly GCF_001014615.2). GTDB lineage: Bacteria > Pseudomonadota > Alphaproteobacteria > Rhizobiales > Rhizobiaceae > LBCQ02. Next base: position 44,161 of record NZ_LBCQ02000005.1, on the reverse strand, counting down.
CTGGCTGATCACGCCGCAGTACGACGCGGACGCGGCACAGGGCACCTTCACGGTCGACATATTCCGCCGCCCCGCGGATGCAACTCGCACACCGCTGAAGGCATTCATCGCGAGACTGGCATCGAAACGCAGGGCTTCGCGCCTGAAACTTGGCCTGCTCGCCCGCTTTTCACGATTCCAGCCGGAATGGGAACACCGCGCCACCGCCTATCCGGTGCATGGCCACGACGTCGAAGCAGTCCGCGATCTCCTTCGCAGGCTCGGCTTCGACGCCGAGTTCGCCACCATCGCCGGTGACCCGCTGGATGACAACCATTCCGCATATTTCGTGTGCCGCAAGCTGGCGGATGCCGGCCACGCGGATCCCAGGCAAAAAACGGAGACCGCCGCATGAACGCACCGTCTCACCTGCCGTCCGATGTTGATCCGGCCGCGACCATCATCGCCGAGTTCAACCGGCTCACAGCCGCGTCGAAGCACACTAGCATTCGGAACCGCCAGTTCCTTGCGGACAAGAGCGCGGTTTCGCTGCCCTACTCTCGCGAGTTCAAGGAAGCTTTCTATCCGATCGTCGCCGAGCGGGCCGAGGGCGCGTATCTCCACGATGTTGACGGGCGGCGCTATGTCGATATTTTGATGGGACTCGGCTCGGCGCTGTTCGGGCACAATCCGGCGTTCATCCGCACCGAAATTGAAAAGCGTCTCGCCGGAGGCTTTCCCGTCGGGCCGCAATCGGCACTCGCCGGTGAGACGGCCGAGCTGTTTTGCCGGCTCACCGGCATGGATCGCGTGACGTTCAGCAATACCGGCAGCGAAGCGGTGGCGGCCGCGATCCGCATCGCGCGCGCCGCGACCGGACGCGATCGCATTGCGGTATTCACCAACTCCTATCACGGCCACAATGACCAGATGCTGGGTCGCGCCCGGCGTCTGGAATATATAAGGCGCGGCGCGATCGCCCGCGCCGAGTCGGGCGCGCTGGCCACTTTGCGGCCTCTGCTCGAAAAGATGATGTTCACCAGCGGCGAGCCGGGTTTTCCGGGTATCCCGCGCAATACCGTCGGCGACGTCATCTATCTCGACTACGGCAACCCCAAATCGCTGGACGTTCTGCGGCGCAAGGCATCGCGACTGGCGGCGGTTCTGGTCGAGCCGGTGCAGAGCCGGGTTCCCGAACTGCAGCCGCGCGAATTTCTCCATGCCCTTCGCGAGATCACGGAGAAAAGCGGCGCGGCACTGATCTTCGACGAGATGATAACCGGCTTCCGCGTGGCCCCCGGCGGGGCACAGGAGCATTTCGGCGTCGAGGCCGATCTTGCCACATACAGCAAGATCGCCGGGGGCGGCATGCCCCTCTCGCTGATCGCCGGCCGCAGCCGCTGGATGCAGCATGTCGATGGAGGCGCACTGCTTGACGGCGAAAGGCGCGACGAGGCAGTCGCGACCACTTTCTTCGCCGGTACCTTCTGCCGCCACCCCCTCGCGCTTGCCGCCGCCCGCGCGAGCGCTCTGCATCTCCTGGAGCGCGGCCCCTCGCTCCAGCAGGAACTGAACGCCAGAACCGATGCGCTGGTCGAGCGTCTCAACCGGTCGGTCGAGGCGGAGTCCCTGCCGATCGCGTTCACCTCCTTCGGTTCGTTCTTCGCGATCGCGGCGAGCCGCAGCGCTATCTCGCCGAAGACGCTCGCTCTCCTGTCACTGCTTCTCTTGAGCAACGGCATCCACCTCAGGGTCGGCGATCGCGGCGGTTTCCTGTCGACCGCCCATTCCGACGAGGACGTCGATTTCATCCATGACGGCTTCCTCCGCGGGCTGCGAACGCTTGCGGATTTCCGCCTTCTCAATCGCCTTGATGGGAGCACGAGCACATGACCGCACAGACGCCCGCCGGTGAGCAGGAATATATCGTCGTCATCAGCGACGAGGAACGCTACTCGATCTGGCCGAGCTACAAGGAGATTCCGCTGGGCTGGCGCGTCACGGAATTTTCCGGCGGCAAGGAGGCCTGCCTCTCCCACATCGAGGAGGTCTGGACCGACATGCGACCACTCAGCCTGCGCCGTCTGATGGACGGCGAGGCGACGCAGCCACAGAGCGGGGAGGGCGTCTCGTGAGCGTAAGCGAGAGCCTGCTCGGGACGGCTTCTGCGGACGTTGCGGAGGAGGTCGCGGCCACCATGGCCGAGCGGGCGGCGGAAGACCGCCAGCCGCGTCCGGAAAGGCATGACGATCCCGACGGCAACGACGTCCTGGAACTGATCCTGCCCGACGCGCTGCCGGCCGAACTGCACCTTCCCGATGCGGAGAAGGAAGTCCTGCACGCGATGTTATGCGACCTCGTCGCCGCTCTACGGATGAACCGACAGGACGGTGCGGAGCGGCTCGCCCTGCTGCTCCTGCGCATCGGGTCTCCAGACATCTCTTCGGCGCCGGTCGAACGCACGGGCATTCCGGCCGATGCCGAAAAGGTCGCGGATTTCGACGAGTTCTTCCGCGTCAGCCGGATCGCCAGCACCCGCCCTTCCCTCAGCCTGGTGAAAGGGCTCGCGCGTACGGCACATGCCGTCGTCAGGCTGTTCGACCGTCTCGACGATCTGTCGGAAGATCGCGCGAAACAGCAGATCGACGGCTTCATCGCCTATGCGCATCTCATGGCGCGGACGTTCGGCCTTGGAAAGCTGCCATGACGAGGCGTCCTCCTTCCCCCCATCTCATCTGGCGTGAGTTCCACTGGGCATTCTTCATCGCCGTCCAGGGACTGGTCATCTGCCTGCGGCGCTTCGAGAAGCAGCTGGACGACGGCCGCATGCCCGAAGCGGCGCAGGAGCTGCGAACGGCGTCGACATTGTTGACCGCATCGGCCGCCGCGATGGAGCTCGCCGCCAGCTTCACGCGGGAGGTCTACGAGAACACGGTCCGCGTTTCGATGACCCCGCCGACGGTTCGCTCCGAGGATTTCAGTGGCCTCATGTCTTGGGAGCACGGGGTCCTCATCAATGTCTGGCGCAATCTGCGCTCACGTTTCGCGGATCTGCCCGCAGAGCTCGGCGCGGCGCATGCCGATTTCGTCGAGGCCTATCGCGACCTCGCGGAGCGCCATACCGGCGTGTGCGAGCGGTTCGTCGGCGCGCAGGCGGGAAGCATACGCTTCGACGACCGTAACGCGATCGAGACACTGCGCCGGTTCGGCCGCAGCCGGCTGGGCCTGATAGATCCCGAAGGCAAGACTTGCCCGTTCCACCCATGAAGCACGACCATCTTGAGGGTTCCGCCCCGCACAAGGACCATGATGCCATGACAAGCTCAACGCGCGAGGAGTACTCGGGGCTGGAGATCGCCGTCATCGGCATGGCGGGTCGGTTTCCCGGTGCGCCGGACCTCGCTGCCTATTGGCGCAATCTCACCGAAGGGCGGGAATCCATCAGGCGCTGGAGCCACGAGGAGCTCATCGCCCTGGGCCTTTCCGCCGAACATATAGAGCAGCAGGACTTCGTCCGGGCCGGCGCGCCCCTTGAGGAGGCGGATCGTTTCGACGCATCGTTCTTCGGCTACAGTCCTGGCGAGGCGGAGATCCTGGATCCGCAGCAGCGCCTCTTCCTCGAATGCGCCTGGCAGGCGCTGGAGACGGCGGGCTATTCCGCTGACAGTTACCGAGGCGCGATCGGCGTCTATGCCTCGTCGGGCATGAACACCTATCTGTTCAACCTCCGTGACAATGCGCGCATCCGCGAATCGGTCAGCCGGTATGAGCTGTTCGTCGCCAACGACAAGGATTTCCTCGCGACGCGCACGGCCTTCAAACTGAACCTGCGCGGACCGGGCGTCACCGTGCAGACGGCCTGCTCGTCCTCGCTCGTAGCCATACATATGGCCGTCCAGAGCCTGCTTGCCGGCGAATGCGACATGGCGCTCGCAGGCGGTGTCGGCCTTTCCTGGCAATATGGTTATCAGGCCCGCGAAGGCGGCATCCTCTCCGCGGACGGCCATTGCCGCGCCTTCGATGCAAAGGCGGCGGGCACGGTCCCGGGCAGCGGCGTCGGCGTGGTGACGCTGAAGCGGCTCGAGGACGCGCTTGCCGACGGCGACACGATCGACGCGATCATCCGCGGATCGGCCATCAACAACGATGGCGGGCTGAAAGCCAGCTTCACCGCCCCGCAGGTCGACAGCCAGGCGGCGGTGATTGCCGCTGCGCAGGATGCAGCCGGCATCTCGGCCGACACGGTCGGCTATGTCGAGGCGCACGGGACCGGAACGCCGCTCGGTGATCCCATAGAACTCGCCGCGCTCAACCAGGCATTCCGCCGTCACACCGACCGGCGCGGCTATTGCGCGCTGGGCTCGGTCAAGACGAATATCGGCCATCTCGATACGGCGGCCGGTGTCGCGGGCTTCATCAAAGCGGTGCTGATGCTGCGCCATCGCAAGCTGCCGCCGAGCCTCCATTTCGAGGCAGGCAACCCGCAGATCGATTTCGCCGCGAGCCCCTTCATCGTCAACGACAGGCTGCGCGACTGGGAAGCCGCGCCTTCGCTGCCGCGCCGCGCCGGCGTCAGTTCATTCGGCATTGGCGGCACGAACGCGCATCTCATCCTCGAGGAAGCGCCCGCAAGCGATCGCGCCGCGGACGACACGTCTCCGCAACTCCTCCTCCTCTCGGCGCGCAATCCGGATGCCCTTGGCGAAACGGTGTCGGCGCTCGCCTCGCATCTCGAAGGCAGGCCTCATGCGTCGCTCGCCGATGTCGCGCACACGCTGCGCGAGGGTCGCCGTGCCTTCACGCATCGGCAGGCCATCGTCGCGAGCTCGGCACAATCGGCCGCGGCGCAACTGCGTGCTCTCGGGGATTTTTCAGCCGCGTCGCCCGAAGCTACTCCGCCGGCGGTCTTCCTCTTTCCCGGTCAAGGCAGCCAGCATGCCGCGATGGGCCGCGAACTCCACGCGGGCTTCCCTGCCTTCCGCGAGCATTTCGATGCATGTGCGGAACGGCTCGACGAACTGCTTGGGCGCGATTTCCGGCAGGCACTGTTCGCGGGAACCGACGAGGTTCATCGAACGGAGCTGGCACAGCCTGCGCTGTTCGCGATGGAATATGCACTTGCCCAGGCCTGGTCTTCATTCGGCGTCGCGCCGCGCGCGATGCACGGCCACAGCATCGGCGAATATGTCGCCGCCTGCCTCTCCGGCGTCTTCGATCTCGACACGGCACTCCGGCTGGTGGCCGAACGGGGCCGGCTGATGCAGCAGGCGCCGGCCGGAGCAATGCTCGCGATCATGCACCCCGACGGGTCGATAGACGAATGGCTGGGTGACGACATCGCACTGGCCGCCGTCAACGCGCCCGGCGTGAGCGTCGTCGCGGGCCCGGCGGACGCGATCGGGCAGTTGCGCGACCGGCTCGAAAAGGCGGGACTGGCGGGCCGGCCGGTGCGGACGTCGCACGCCTTCCATTCGCCGATGATGCGTGACGCGGCCATGGCGTTCCGGGAAATCGTCGCCGGAGTTCGACTCAATGCCCCTGCCATTCCCGTGATCTCCAACGTCACCGGCGACTGGCTGACGGAGAAACAGGCAACCGACCCGTCCTATTGGGCGGATCACCTGCTCGGCACGGTGCGCTTCTCTCAGGGCACGCAGCGTTTGCTCTCGCTCGGCGATGCGGTGTTCATCGAGATGGGCCCCGGGAATGCCCTATCCACGCTCACAGCGCTCCAAGCGCCGGCCAATGCGCGCATCATTCCAGCGCTCGGCAACGGAGATGGAGACGAGGCGGCGCGGCTGCTTGCCGCTGCGGGCAAATACTGGCAGGCGGGCGGACGGCTCTCATCGCCCCGCACCGGCGCGCGCCGCAGAGTGCCGCTGCCGACCTACCCGTTTCAGCGCCAGCGTTTCTGGGTCGATCCCGATGGGATCCGACAGGCGACGGGAGAGCCCCGCAAGGGCACGGCTACTGCCGCGGGTCCGACGCTCTATCGCCCGAGCTGGCACAGATTGCCGCCTGCCCCCGGCCATGCCGGCCGCGGCCGCTGGTTCATCTGCGACGATGGCGTCATCGGCGGCGCGCTTGCGGGGCTGATCGAGCGCGGCGGCGGCGATGCCTATCGCGCAACGCCCGCTGCCGCCCTCGAGGAAAGCGGCTATCGCGGCTTCACGGTCCCGGCGCACGACAAGCAGGGCCTTCGATCCCTGCTACGGGCCCTGGAGGAGCGCGATGCAAGCCCGGATCATATCGTCTATCTCTGGCCACTGGCCGATCACGCCGCAGACGACGCCTTCGACCCCGCCCATGCATTACAATGGCTGATTGACGCCGTGGCGGCCGCCGAGCGTCCCCTGAGCCTCACCGTCGTCACGCGCGGAACCACCGACGTCACCGGCGATGAAGCCCTGGACGCCGCACAGGCGGCAACCGCCGGGCTGCTCGAGGTGATCGACCAGGAATATCCGTGGGTCTCCTGCCGTCTCGTCGACCTGGAGCCCGGCTCCGATGCCGTGCCGGCAAAACAGGCCGAGTGGCTGCGTGACGAATTGGGCGCATCCGAGCGTATCGTCGCGAGGCGCGGAACCCATCGCTGGGCGCTGGACTTTGCCACACATCGCCTGCCCGAGAGTGCGGCAAGGCCCCCGCGCCTTCGCCAGGGCGGCGTCTTCGTCATCGTCGGCAACATCGCGGAAGGCCTCGGCCGCATCTGGTCCCACGGCCTCGCCTCGATACAAGGGAGCCGCATTGCGTGGCTGCACGACATCGGCGCTCCGGACTGCCCGGCCCCTGCGGGCGTCGAATTGGTCGAGCATCGGATCGATTGCGCCGACCCCATCGCGCTTGGCGCCGCGCTGACCGAGATCGACGAAAGATGGGGCCGCATCGACGGCGTCTTTCTTAGCATCTCGCTGATCAGCCCCGAGGCGATCGCGCCTCTGGCGATCATGGAACGGAACCATTGGGCGTTCAACCGGCGCTCGACGGTCGAACCGGTTCGCGCTCTTGCCGAGGCGCTGGGCGATCGCAGGATCGGCTTCTGCTGCATCCAGTCCTCGCTTTCGACCGTCGTGGGCGGGTTCGGTCTGGGTGCCTATGCCGCCGGTTATCGCGAGGCTGAAATGCTGGCGGCAAGCCAAAGCCGTGGTGCTTCCTGCACGTGGCTCGTCGTCAACTATGCGCTGAACCATTCCGCCGATGACGGGGAGCGGCACGTCGCCAATCCCTTCGCGGTGGAGGCAGATGTCGCTTGGGACGTTACTCGCGGGCTGATCGAAGCGGGATGGGGTGGCCAGTTTGCGATCGCGCACGGCGAACTCGATCGCCAGCGCAACCGAATCGACCTGCATGACAGCCCCGTCGAAGCGGGTCGCAACCGCCGACCCGACCTGCCTATAGACCATGTCGCGCCGCGCAATGAGGTCGAGGCGACGGTGGTGAACATCCTCGAAGAGCTTCTCGGCATAGACGGCATCGGCGTGGAGGACGGCTTCTTCGAGCTCGGCGGCCATTCGCTGCTCGCCATTCGCGTGGTGGCGAGGCTTCGACAGGCGTTCCCCGTCGACGTCGAGATGCGCGAGCTGCTTTTCGAGAACCCCACCGCCGCGGGCATCGCGCAAGCCATTGCCGCGCGTTTGCCGCAAGCCTCGGAGCTGGACGCGATGGCCGCCCTCCTGGCCGAGGTCGAGGGTCTTTCGGATCAGCAGGTAAGAAAGCAGATAGCGGGAGCTGGCGGACAGTGAACGAACTTTACAACAAGCTCTCCACGCTTTCGCCCGAGCGGCGAGCCCTTTTTGAGCGAAGACTTGCCGAACAGGGCCTTGCGGACGGGTTGCGGGAAACGATAGCGCCACGCCCGGCGGGTCTTTCCGAGGCGCCGCTTTCCTTCGCGCAGCAGCGCCTCTGGTTCATGCAGCGGCTTGAGCCCGACAACACGGCCTATAACATGAAGACCGTGCTGCGGTTGCGCGGAGCGCTCGACCGCGCGCGCCTCGACCGCGCTTTTCATGCGCTTGCGATGCGTCATGAGCCATTACGCACGCGCTTCGTTCTCTCCGAAAGCGAAGAAGTACGGCAGTGTGTCGAGCCGTCGGGTCCGGCTGCGCTCGACTATGTCGATCTTGCCGGCGAAGCGAGGCCCGAGCAGGCCGCGCGCAACTATGTCGCGCGATTGATCGGCGCTCCTTACGACCTCTCTCGCCCGCCGCTGCGCGCCGCTCTGCTGCGCCTCGGCGAAAACGACCATCTCCTCGCCTTCGGCCTCCATCACATCGCCGGCGACCGGTGGTCGCTGCACCTTTTCGTGCGCGACCTATCGCTTCTCTATCAGGCCGGGGACGCCAGCGGCCTGCCGGACCTGCCGGTACAATATCTGGACTGGTCGCTGTGGCAGAGGAAAACTTTACGGGGCGAACGCCTCGACCAGCAACTCGGCTACTGGACGTCCCAGTTGGCGGACGATCTTCCGGTCCTGGAACTGCCCTTCGACCGCCCCCGGGGAGCCACGGCGAGCACGCGCGGCGCACTTCATCCCGTGCATTTCGATCCAGCGCTCTCGGCACGGCTACGGGCATTCGCCCGCGCAAAGCGCGTCAGCCTCTTCACGGTATTGCTCGCCGGCTTCAAGGTCCTGCTGCATCTTTGTTCCGACAGCGACGACATCGTCGTCGGCTCGGAGGTGGCCAACCGCGATCGTCCCGAGACGCAGGCGATCATGGGACCGCTGGTCAACACGCTGGTTTTGCGCACGGATCTCGGCGGCGATCCCGATTTCGAAGGCGTGCTTGCGCGCGTCGGCGCTGTCGTTCGCGGCGGGTTGGCGCATCAGGACCTGCCCTTCGAGCGCCTTGTCGAGGCGCTCAATCCCGAACGACGGCTTAATGAGATGACGCCGCTGTTTCAGGCGAAATTCGACCTCCAGCATTCCGTCATTTCCTCGCCCGCCCTCGGCGATCTTACGGTCGAGCCTTTCGCCATGGAAGACGAGGAGGTCAAATACGAGCTCAGGTTCAATCTCGAGGACCGCGATCCCGAAATAGGCGGCCGCATCGAATATTCAGCCGACCTGTTTGACGCCTCCACCGTTGCGCTGCTCGCCGAACGTTACGAGCGACTTCTGGCTACGCTCCTCGACAACCCCGATCGCGCATTGTCGCGCATTTCCCTTCTGACTGGCGGGGAAGTCGCGACGGCACTGGCGGAGGCTTCCACTCCGATGCCGGACCTTCCCGCGGAGCTTCGCCTGCACGATCTCGTGCGTGCGCAGGCCGAGCGGACACCGGACGCGGCCGCCATCACCGACGGCAACGCCTCTCTCACCTATGCGGAGCTCATGAAGCGGGCGAATGCCGTCGCCACGCAGCTCATCGCCGCCGGCATCGAGGTCGAGGACCGCGTCGGAGTGTGCATGCGGCGCACGCCGGATCTCGTCGCCGCGCTTCTCGGTATACTGAAGGCCGGCGCGGCCTATGTGCCGCTGGACCCGGACTATCCGCAGGAACGGCTCGCGTTCATCGCCGGCGACGCAGGCATCGACATGCTTGTCTGCGACGGAGAGACCCTGCCCTTCAAATCGGAGCGCCCGCTGCAGACACTGAAATTCGGCGATATCGTCCCGGCAACGGGACCCGTCGATCGCGGTACGGCCGATGGCCTCGCCTATATCATCTACACATCCGGCTCGACGGGCCGGCCCAAGGGCGTCGCCATCGAGCATCGCAACGCGGTGGCACGCATGTTCTGGGCGGCGGAACAATATTCGGCCGACGAACTCGCCGGCGTGCTCGCTTCGACCTCCGTCTGCTTCGATCTTTCCGTGTTCGAGATTTTCGCGCCGCTCTCGTGGGGCGGTAAGGTCGTGCTGGTCGACAATCTCCTGAGCCTGCCCCGGCTCGACCCTGCCGTCGGCGTCACCCTGGTGAACACCGTGCCGAGCCTTCTGCGCGAATTGCTGCGCAAGGACGAACTGAGCACCGGTGTGCGAACGGTCAACCTCGCGGGCGAGCCCCTGCCGCCGGCGCTCCTCGAATCGCTGAAAAGCGATCCACGCGGCCTGAAGATCTACAACCTCTACGGCCCCTCGGAAGACACGACATACTCGACCGGAGCAGCGCTTCACGGCGACGCCTATGGCGGCGGGGCGGTTCCCATCGGTCGGCCCCTGCCCGGGACGACGGCGCTCGTTCTCGATCGCGCCGGGCGGCTGCGGCCGAAAGGCCTTGCCGGCGAGCTCTGGCTGGCTGGAGCGGGATTGTCGCGCGGCTATCTCAATCGTCCGGAACAGACCGCCGATCGGTTCGTTTCCGCCGCGTTCGGCGACCAAACACTGCGCCTTTACCGCACGGGCGACAGGGTAAGGCAACGTCACGACGGCCGTCTCGATTTCCTCGGACGTATCGACCATCAGGTGAAGATCCGCGGCTTCCGCATCGAGCTGGGCGAGATCGAGCACCGTCTCGAAAAGCACCCGCAGGTGGCGGAAGCCGTCGTCATCGCCACCGGCGACGCGGCAAGCCCCGACCGCCAGCTCGCGGCCTATTTTTCCCCGAAAGCCGGTGAACAGGTCCGCGAACAGGAGCTGCGCGACGCGCTGGCGCGAGACCTGCCTTCCCATATGGTCCCGACCTTGTGGCAACGCCTTGATACGCTTCCGCACCTGCCCAACGGCAAGGTGGACCGCAAGGCGCTGCCTGGGATCGGCGGCACCGGGCGCCACGAACTCGTTGCCCCGCGCAATGAAACCGAGGCACGGCTCGCGGGCATCTGGGCCGACGTGCTTGGCGTGCCGGAGATCGGCGTGCATGACGGCTTCTTCAATCTCGGCGGACATTCCTTGCTGGCGATCCGCATCATCGCGCGGATCGAGGCCGAATTTGCGATTTCCCTGCCGCTCAAGACGCTCTTCGAACGTCCGACCGTGGCGCGGCTTGCCGAGGCCGTGGAGGAACGAAACAACGCGTCCGCGGCTGCGCGACCGCAACTTGTGCCCGATCCCTCGTCGCGCTTCGAACCATTCCCGCTGACCGACATCCAGCAGGCCTACTGGCTGGGACGGAACGGAGGCTTCGAGCTGGGCAATGTCGGCTCGCACGGCTATCGCGAATTCGATGTCGACGGGCTGGACCTCGAAGCCTTTGAAGCGGCTCTTCGTAAACTCATTGCACGGCACGACATGTTGCGCGCGGTGGTGGATGCCGATGGCTCTCAGCGCGTGCTGGAGGATGTGCCGCCTTACGCGGTCGCCGTCACCGATCTGCGCGCCGACGCCGAACGCGACGACCGCCTTGCGGTTATTCGCGAGCGCCTCTCGCATCAGATGTTCGCACCGAGCCGCTGGCCGCTGTTCCACATCGAGGCGGCGCGGCTCGACGATGACACGACGCGCCTTTTCGTCGGCTTCGATGTGCTGATCGGCGATGCCTGGTCGTTCAAGCTGATGGCACGCGAGGTTGCCGTGCTGCTGGCGGGCGAGGAGTTGCCGCCGCTCGAACTCACCTTCAGGGATTACGTGCTCGCCGAGCGGGCGCTCGAAGGGTCTGAAAGCCATCGCCGTGCCGTGGAGCATTGGCGAGCGCGGCTGGAAACCCTGCCGCCGTCGCCGGAGCTTCCGCTGGCCAAGGCCCCGTCGCAGATCGCAACGCCACACTTCCGCCGACGTAGCGCAACCCTTTCGGCCAAGGACTGGGCGCAGTTCAAGGAACGTGCGTCGGAAGCAGGCCTGACGCCGACGAGCGCAGTCCTGGCCGCCTTCTCCGAGGTCCTGGCGCGCTGGAGCCGCAAATCGCATTTCACCCTCAACCTGACGCTCTTCAGCCGCGAGCCGGTGCATCCCGATGTCGGATCGATCGTCGGTGACTTCACCGCCTCGTTGCTGCTGGCCGCCGATTTCTCCGGGCGTGACGCTTTCGTCTCGCGCGCGCGACGTCTGCAGGAGCGTCTGCTGGACGATCTCGACCATCGCTCGGTCAGCGGCGTGCGTGTCCTGCGCGACCTGATGCAGCGGCAGGGTCGCGCCGCCTCGGCCCTGATGCCGGTGGTTTTCACCAGCGTGCTCAACCAGGCACAGGCCAGCGACGGCGGCAGCCCGCTCGGGGCGCGTCTGGTCAACAGCGTCAGCCAGACGCCACAGGTCTATCTCGACCATCAGGTCGCCGAAGAGCAGGGCGCGCTGGTCTTCAATTGGGACGCCATCGAGGAGTTGTTCCCGCAGGGGATGCTCGATGCGATGTTCTCCACCTATGAGCGCTTTCTCCGCAGCCTCGCGACGGATGCGGAAAGCTGGCGCCGAATGCCCGACCTCGTCGCCAGCGAGCCCTTCGACATGCTCAACCAGGCCGCAACGCAGACTCTGGAGGGAAGCGGCAAGCTGCTGCACGAGGCATTTTTCGACTGCGCGCAACGCTGGCCGGAACGCGTCGCGGTCATCGGCGGCAGCGTGGAGGTCAGCTATGGCGAGCTTGCGGGACGGGCGCTCGCGCTTGCTGCCGCCCTGCAAGAGCGCCGTGCGCAGCCGAACCGGCTTGTCGCCATCTCCCTGGAGAAAGGTCCCGACCAGGCGATCGCCTGCATGGGCATATTGGCAGCGGGCGCGGCCTATGTGCCGATCGATCCGGATCTGCCGCGCGAGCGCCGCTGGCAGTTGATCGAGGACACGGCGGCCTCCGTGGTGATCTCGGCGGACAGCGACTGGCCCGCAAATGTCGAGCGGGTGGCCGTTCCGGAAGAGGCGGGCGCGCAGCCACGCCCCGTTGCGACACGCCCCACCGACCTTGCCTATGTGATCTTCACCTCGGGCTCCACCGGCCGACCGAAAGGCGTGATGATCGACCATCGCGGCGCGATGAACACGGTGCTCGACATCAACCGCCGTTTCGCGATCGGCGCGGAAGACCGTTTCTTTGCCCTCTCGTCGCTGAGTTTCGACCTATCGGTCTATGACATCTTCGGGCCTCTCGCCGTGGGCGGCGCGATCGTCTTCCCGACCCCGACGGAGGCGAAGGAGACGGCGAGTTGGCCGCAGCTGCTCCGCGACCATCGCGTCACCATCTGGAACTCCGTCCCGGCGCTGGCCCAGCTTCTCGCTGCAGAGATGAAAGGAACCGCGCCGACAGTGCCGCTGCGCCTGATCATGATGAGCGGAGACTGGATTCCGCTCGGCCTGCCCGACACGCTGCGTGAACTGATTCCGGCGGCCGGAATCGTCAGTCTGGGTGGCGCCACGGAGGCGTCGATCTGGTCGATCTTCTATCCCGTCGAAGCCATCGCGCCGGAATGGTCGAGCATCCCCTACGGCTATCCGCTCGCGAACCAGCGCTGGTATGTGCTCGACGAAGAGGGCGAGCCCTGCCCGCCCTGGGTGCCCGGCCGGCTCTTCATCGGCGGCATGGGCGTTGCCCGCGGCTATTGGCGGCAGCCGGCGCTCACGGCCGAAAAATTCGTGCCGGATCGCTTTGCGACGGCAGAGGAGGCGGCGCAGGGCGCGCTCATGCTCTACAACACCGGAGATCTCGGCCGCCTGCGCGGCGACGGCTTCCTGGAATTCCTCGGCCGCGAGGATTTCCAGGTCAAGATCAACGGCTTCCGCATCGAACTGGGCGAGATCGAAGCGCATCTCCTGCAGCATGACGGCATCTCGGAAGCCGTGGTGTCCGCCATGGGCTCGCCATCGAGCCTGGTCGCACATGTGGTGCCACGCCTGCAAGGCGGCAATGGACCATCGCGCTTCGAGATGAAGGCCGAGCGCATGGCGCTGCGAACGCCGTCACAGGACGAAGAGCGCATCGCCCTGCCCGACGCGCCGAAGCCTGGCGCACTGCATGTCGGTCGGCAAAGCCACAGACGTTTTCTCGACCGTCGGCTCGGGCCCGATCTTCTGGGCGGGCTTCTGGCCGCCCTTGGCACGGTCGCCCCGACCGGCGCACCACTGCCCAAATACGCCTATCCGTCCGCCGGCAGCATCTACCCGATCCAGACCTATGTGATGGTGCGCGAAGACCGCTTCGATAGCATCAACGGCGGCTGGTACTACTACCATCCGGACCGTCACGATCTCGTACGCATGCCGGTCGACTGCCCGCTCGGGGCCAATGCGCCTCTCGAACGGCTTTTCGGCAGTTCAGCCGATCTCGCCGGCGATAGCGGATTCTCCATCCTGCTCGCAGCACACTTGCCAGCCATGACGCACCTATATGGCGACCGCGCGCGCGATTTCTGCCTGCTCGAAGCTGGCTATATGGGTCAGTTGCTGATGATGCACGCTCCCGAATTCGCGATCGGGCTCTGCCCGGTCGGTGGTGCGGATTTCTCCGAAATCGCCCGAGTCCTTGATCTCGGATCCGATCATGAAATCGTTCACGCCCTGTGCGGAGGGGCAATCGATCCCGCCTGGAACCAGACCTGGCATGCCGCGGCAAATTCATCCGGCGCGGCGCCCCTTTCCGAGCGACTTGGCACGTTCCTGGCCGAGCGTCTGCCCGCCTACATGATCCCGCGCGACGTGGTGATCATGGATCGCCTGCCGCTCACCGCAAACGGCAAGGTGGACAGGAAGGCGTTGCCCGAGCCCGGCCGGCGTCGTCGCGAGGCGGTGGAGCCCGACACGGCGGACGAAGCGCGCATCGTCGAACTCTGGCAGCGGCTTCTCGACAATCCGGCGATCGGCGTGACGGACAATTTCTTCGAAGCCGGCGGCAATTCGCTGACGGCGATGCAGCTCCTGACCGAGTTGCGCCGCGAGTTTTCCGCCGAGTTGACGATCGCGCAGCTTTTCGGCGCGCTAACCCCGCGCGCTCAGGCGAAGCTGGTCGCCGCTGGCCAGCCCGCCGTAGAATCCAAGGCAATCCCGACCCTTGCCCGCACTCAGGACATCGCCGAGCTGGCCGATGCGGATGTGGACGAGATGCTTGCCACGTTGCTCGACGAGGAAGGGGAAGCCCGATGAGCGACCGCGATCTCACCAGCCTGTCGGCCGAAGAGAAGCGCGCCCTGCTGGCGCGCATGCTGCAACGCAAGCAGAACCGCCCCGCACGTAGCTTCCCCCTGAGCTTCGCCCAGGAGCGTCTCTGGTTCGTCGATCATCTGCGGCCCGGAACCAGCCTCTATTCGGTTCCCGTCGCGATCCGGCTGCGCGGCGTGCTGGATGTGGACAGGCTCGCTGCCTGCCTCGAAGCGCTGGTGGAGCGTCACGAAAGCCTGCGGACACGCTTCGTGACGCGCGAAGGCTTCCCGACACAGGTGATCGATCCTCCAGCATCGATGCCGCTCGCGATCGAGGATATCGGCGCCGACGAGGACAGGCTGCAAGGAAAGCTGAACGAGCTGGTCGCGCAACCGTTCAATCTCGCGCAGGGCCCGCTTCTGCATCGGCGGCTCTTCAGGCTGACTTCCGATGAGCATGTACTGGCTCTCGTCTTCCATCATATCGCCGTGGATTACTGGTCGCTCCAGACCATCATCCGCGAGCTGATCGCGCTCTATGGCGGTGACGAGGAACCGGCCGCGCAAAATCTGCCGCCCCTTTCGATCCAGTATGCGGATTATGCCGCGTGGCAGCGGCAGCACGAGACGGATTACGAGGAAAAGCTCTCCTTCTGGAAAACGGAGCTTGCCGACGCGCCGCAACTCCTCCAATTGCCGACGGACCGCACCCGGCCCGCCGTCCAGAGCTTCGATGGCGCGCGCCATGCCTTCAGCCTGAGCGCCGAGATCTCGGCCGCGATCGACCGCACCGCCCGCGAGCACGCCGTGACGCCCTTCATGGTGCTGCTGGCGGCGTTCCAATATCTCCTGCACCGCTACAGCGGCTCCGACGACATCTGCGTCGGCTCCACCGTATCGAACCGCGAGCGCCCCGAACTGCGCGACCTGGTCGGCCTGTTCGTCAACAACATCGTCCTGCGCACACGCATCGCGGATGACGATACGTTCGAGACGTTGCTTCGACGCGTGCGGGCAACGGCATTGAATGCATTCGCTCATCAGGACGTCCCGTTCGAACGCGTGGTCGATGCGCTCGGCGTCGAACGCAGCCTGGGCCACAACGCCGTCTTCCAGGCCATGCTGGTCCTGCACAATACGGAGCGCCGGCAATTCTCGGTGCCAGGCATGGAGCTTTCTCAGATCGACTGCTCGAACCGGGCTGCCCGGTTCGATCTCGGCCTCGACATGTATGAGGGCGACGCCTATCGCGGCGTCCTCGAATATCGGACCGATCTTTTCGATCCCGCCACCATTGCCCGGTTGAGCGATCATTTCGCGACCCTGCTCGGGGCGGCAGTGGCTGCGCCGACAAAGCTGCTGCACGCCATCGACCTGCTTGGCCCGCGCGAGCACGAGCGGCGCGTCGCGCTCAACGACACGACCGTGCCCTTCCCGGGGGAGGACGTCGCCACACTTTTCGAGGCGAGCGTGCGCGAGCGCGGATCGGCGGAGGCAGTGCGTTGCGGCGACCGTGCGCTCAGCTACGACGAGTTGAACGCTGCAGCGAACCGTCTGGCCGCGCGCATCCGCGCCGCTCTGGCGTCGCATCGCGAGCAGCCGCGCATCGCGATCTGCCTGCCCCGTTCGGAGGAGCTGGTCGTTGCCATTCTGGCCATTCTGAAGATCGGCGCGGCCTATATACCGCTCGACCCGGCCCACCCGGCGGATCGGCTGCGACAGTCACTCGAGGATGGTGAGGCCTCCCTGCTGCTTCATGGCGAGCTGTCAGCCGGTATCGCGGCCATCGCCGGCCAGCCGCCCTGCCCGATGCTCGGCCTTGAACCGGCCGCGCCAACCGCTGAGAACGACGCGGAGAACCCCGCCCGCCGGGTGAGCCCGGCGGATCTCGCCTATGTGATCTTCACCTCGGGCTCGACCGGCCGGCCGAAAGGCGTCCCGATCCGGCAGGACAGCCTCGTCAACCTGCTGAACAGCATGGCCCGCGAGCCCGGCATGACGGCCGACGACATCTTCGTTGCCGTCACGACCCCGGCATTCGATATCGCGACGCTGGAATTGCTGCTGCCGCTGATCGTCGGCGGGCGGCTCGTCGTCGCGGAAGCCCATGCCGTTTATGACGACGTCGAGCTGACGAGGCTCCTTGAAGACAGCACGGCCACGATGATGCAGGCGACGCCGGCCACATGGCGACTGCTGACCGATGCTGGATGGCACGCCCCCGCGGGTTTCAAGATACTCTGCGGTGGTGAAGCTCTCGACCCGTCATTGGCAAAACGACTGCTCGCCGGTCAGGGCGAGCTCTGGAACCTCTATGGACCGACCGAAACGACGATCTGGTCGGCCTGCCTCCGCATCACGAATCGGCATGTCGAGGGACCGATCATTCCGATCGGCCCCCCCATTGCCAACACCCAGTTGCACGTTCTCGACAGCCACCTGAAACCGGTGCCCGCGGGTGTTGCGGGCGAACTCTACATAGGCGGCGTCGGACTCAGCCCCGGCTATTTCAATCGCCCCGACCTGACCGCCGAGAAGTTCGTCGGCAATCCCTTCCACGCCGGCGATCCATCGACGAATTCGCATCGCCTCTACAAGACGGGCGATCAGGTCAGGCAGCTCGACGACGGCAGCATGCTTTATCTCGGTCGCCTCGACTTCCAGGTGAAGCTGCGTGGCTTCCGTATCGAACTCGGTGAAATCGAAGCCGCGCTCTCCGATGCGCCCGGCATCGAGCAGGCGGTCGTCGCCTTGTGGCCGGAGCTGAATCGCGGCGGCGAGCTTGTCGCCTACTGCCGCACCACGGCGGATGCGCCAGCCGATTTCGGCGTATATCTGCGTGGCTTCCTCGCGGGCCGCCTGCCCGCCTACATGATGCCGTCGACCTTCGTGAGGCTCGACGCCTTCCCGCTCAACACCAATGGCAAGGTCGACCGCAAGCGCCTGCCGCAGCCGAAAAACGCGCCGCGCGTGGAAAATCATCACGCGCCCCGAACGCCGACCGAAACGCTGGTGGCCGAGTTGTGGGGCGAGATCCTCAATGCACAGCGGGTCGGCCGCGAAGGGCATTTCTTCGAACTGGGCGGACATTCGCTGCTGGCCGCCCGCATGATGGCACGGCTGCGTCCGATCTTCGAGACCGTTCCACCGTTGCGCACATTGTTCGAGATGCCGCGGCTGAAGGACTTCGCGGAGGCGATCGATCAAGGCCTCAAGCTCCAGCCCTTGCAGACGAGTTCCATCGAACGCGTGCCCCGCGACAAGCCCCTTCCGCTCTCCTTCGCGCAGCAGCGCCAATGGGCGCTCGCCCAACTGGAAGAGGAGAGTGCGGCCTATCACATGCCCGCAGCCGTGCGCCTTGGAGGACCGCTCGACATCGCGCGTCTGGAGCAAGCCTTCATGCTGCTGTGCGATCGTCAGGAGGTTCTTCGCAGCCGCTTCCCGACGGCAGATGGGCGTCCCTTCGTCGACATCGCACCGAAGCTGGAATTCAGGCTTACGCCACGGACCGTCGCCGCCGAAGCCCTGGAAAGCGCGATGATGGAAGAGGCCCGGCAGCCGTTCGATCTGGCGGAAGGTCCGCTTCTCAGGGTATGCCTGTTCGAAACGGGCGAGGAGCGGAACACGCTCCTGCTGGTGCTGCATCACATCGTCGCCGATGCACTCTCGGTCGATGTTCTCGTGCGCGAGCTGACGCAGCTCTACGCTGATCTTGGCCGGGCGGAAACGCCGAGGCTGATGGCGCTGCCGGTCCAGTATGTGGATTTCGCCGCATGGCAGCGCGAGCAGGAAATGGGCACGCAACTCGCCTACTGGCGCGAAGCGCTGAAGGGCGCGCCCGCCCTGCTCGAATTGCCGACGGATCTTCCGCGACCGCCCGTGCAGGCTTACGCGGGCGACAGCGTGCGCTTCTCAATCGGCGCGCCCCTTGCGGCGGAGCTGCGCGCGCTCGGCGTGAAATCCGGCGCGACCTCCTTCATGACCGTGCTGTCCGCCTTCGCCTCCCTGCTCGGCCGCTACAGCGGCATGAACGACGTCCTCATCGGTACGCCGGTCGCCCAGCGCTCGCACCCAGCGCTGGAAGGGCTCATCGGCATGTTCGTCAACACGCTGGTGCTGCGGCTCGAATGCGACCCGGACCTGCCGTTTGCATCGCTGCTTTCACAGGCACGAACCAGGGTTCTGGAAGCCTTCGCAAACCAGGATGCTCCGTTCGAGAAGGTCGTCGATGCGCTGGAACTGCAACGCAGCCTCAGCCACAATCCGCTGTTCCAGGTCATGTTCGTCTGGCATGCGGAGGAAAAGCACGCCACCCGCCCGGTTGATCTGGACTGGGAACGCGTCAGGCTGCCGGACCGCACCTCGCGCGTCGATCTTTCCCTGATCGTTCATGACGGGGAGCACGGCCTCGACTGCAAGATCGAGTACAGGACCGACCTGTTCGATCGCAAAACCATCGTCGGCATGGCCGAGGCGCTCACGGCCTGGCTGGAGACGGTCGCGCGCGAGGCCGGCAGTCCGCTCGGGCAGTTCCCCTTGCCGCAAGGCCGGCGCAGGCTCGTCGAGAGACAGTCCGGCCACAAGCCGTCGTCGCCGATCGACGCCTCCGGCACCCGCAGTTTGCCACAGCCGGACATAGAAGCCCGTATCGCCATGGTCTGGAGCAGCCTGCTCAGGCGGCCCGATATCGGGCGCACCGACAATTTCTTCTCGCTCGGCGGCGATTCCATTCTCGCCATCCAGAGCGTCTCGCGGATGCGACGGCAGGGCTTTCGGATTTCGCCGCGCGACATCTTCCAGCATCCCACGATCGCGGCTCTCGCTGCCCATGTAGGCGCGGTAACGTCGACCTCGCCGAAAGGTGTGGCAAGCGGCACCATGCCGTTGAGCCCGATCCAGAAGTGGTTCTTCGAGCTCGAACTTGAAGATCCCGTCCACTGGAACCAGGCGGTGCTTCTCGCGACGACGCAGCGCCTCGATCCCGCCAATGTCCAGGCCGCCCTCGAGGCCCTGTCTGCCAGTCATCCGATGCTGCGGGCGAGGTTCCGGGCAGGCACCGAGGGTCCCCGGCTGCATGTCGCGAAAACTCGTGACGCTCCATGTTTCCAGGTCGTACGGAACGATACGGCAGCGCATGAAGCAATCCGCGATGCTACGGCTAGCCTGCAGGCCGCGTTCGACCTCGAGAACGGTCCTCTCTGGGGTGCGGTGTTGGTCGAGGGTGGCGAGGATGGTCAGTTTCTCGCACTCGCCGCGCATCACCTCATCATCGACGGTGTATCCTGGCGCATCCTGGCCGCCGATCTGGAACTCGCCTACCGCTGCCTGTCCTCGGGAGCGGCACTTCCGCCTGCCCGCGACGACAACGCCTTCGCGGACTGGGTGGAACGGCTTGCCAGGACGGATTTTCCGGCGGACGAGGCGGCATATTGGAGAGCTGTCGGCAACGCGGCCGTCGCCACACTTCCTCAGGATCATTCGGACGGCGAAAACACGGTGGGACTTTCCGGAACCATCGAAACCGCCCTCGGCGCAGACCTGACCGCATGCCTGCTGCGCGAGGTTCCAGCAGCCTATCCGGTTCGCGTCGACGACCTGCTGCTTGGCGCGCTCCTACTCGCCCTGCGCGAATGGACCGGCGAATCCAGCTTCCGCATCGACCTGGAAAGTCACGGCCGGGCTGATCTTTTCGACGACATCGACCTTTCGGAGACCGTCGGCTGGCTGACCTCGCTCTACCCCGTGCGGCTCGAGGCTGCCCCGGACGCGGATGCGGCACAGGTGCTGCTTTCCGTCAAGGAGACGCTGCGGCGCGTACCGCGTCACGGCATCGGCTACGGCGTGGCACGTTACCTGCACGGGATCGACATACCGGCGCCGCGCAGCCAACTCCGCTTCAACTATCTCGGTCAGGCGGATGTCGTGGCGGACGATACGCTGTTCCGTATCGCCGACCAGCAGGCGCTGGCGTCCACACGCGGCGCTCGCAACGCCCGGGACGTCGAGATCGAGGTAAATGCCATCGTCGTTGACAATCGCCTGCGCCTGCGTTGGACCTTCGCGCCGACCTTGCACCGGCGCGAGACCATAGAGAAGCTGGCGAGCAGTTTTTCGGCCAACCTCGCGCGGCTGGTGGACCACTGTCTGACCGACGACAGCGCTGGTTACACCCCAGCCGACTTCCCTCACATGGATTTCGGGCAGGACGAACTCAACGCCTTGCTGGAGCAACTTTGAGCATGTCGCAGACTTCCACCGCGGCCGAGCGCCACAAGACCATCGAGAACATCTACCCGCTGACGCCGATGCAGGAGGGGCTGCTCTTCCACAGCGCCCTGCAACCGCGGGACGGACTCTACGTGCCACAAGCGGTGCTTTACCTGGAGGGACCGCTCGACGCCGGGCTTCTGGAACAAGCATGGCAGGACGTCGTCAGGCGGCACGCCGTTCTGCGCACCACCTTCCACTGGGAAGAACGGGACACGCCATTCCAGGTCGTCCATCGCGCATCGAACGAACAACCGTTCCGCACGCTCGACTGGAGCGACGCAGACGATGCACAAGTGGATCTCCGGCTCACCGAGCTGCTCGAAACGAACCGCAGGCAGCCCTTCGACCTCAAGCGCGCGCCCCTCGCCCGGCTCGATCTGGTCCGTTGCGGTGGCGCACGGAACGTCATGGTGTTGTGCTACCATCATCTCATTCTCGACGGCTGGTCGGCGGGGCGCGTGCTCCGTGAAATCTTCGAGCTTTATCTTGTCCGAAAGGACGAGCGCGCGCCACTCCTCCCCCCGGGGCGACCCTATGCGGATTATGTCGGTTGGCTGAGGCGCCAGAACGCAGCGGCGGCGGCCCGGTTCTGGCAGACCTATCTCTCCGGCCATCCGGGATCGACCCGGCTTCTGCCCCCGAGCGAAGGCCGCGACTTCGCCCGCCGTGATTGGTCGTCCACGCCTGCCGTCAAAGCCGCACTCGATGCTTTCTGCCAGGCAAACGGCGTCACCTTGAACACCGTCCTGCAGGGCGCGGTCGGGCTGTTGATCGCGCGAACCACCTTCGAAGACGACGTTCTTCTCGGCAACACCATCGCAGGCCGGCCGCATGACCTTGCTGGGTCGGACGACATGGTCGGGCTCTTCATCAACACGATTCCCGTTCGGGTGAAGATCGATCCCGGTGCGAGCCTCGGTCAATGGCTGGGCGGCCTGCAGAACCGGCACGCCGAAGCCAGCGAGCAGGGTTTTCATCCGCTGCGCGAAGTCCAGGGGCGTGCCCCGGCGCTGTTCGATTGCCTCCTCATTCTGGAATCCTACCCCGTGTCGGCCGAGTCGCTTGCCGACCTTCCCTTCCGCCTCACCAAGGTCAATTTCGAGGAATGGACCCATTATCCACTGACGCTCTACGTCTCCAGCGGCGAAACGCTGACATTCAGCGCGCGGTATGCGCGGGATGTCCTGGAGGCGGAAACGCTCGATCTTCATCTGGCCGAGATCGGCACGTTGCTGGAGGAGTTCACGGCGAACCCGGAAGCGCTCGTGTCGCGATGGGCTCCGCAGGCACCCCTTGCTCCGCGTCCAGCCGTCGGACCCGAACACTCGCCGGCCGCCGCGCGCCGCGCCTCGGACGGTGGAGACGGTGCAGGCACCACAGCAGCTTCCGGGTTCAGTCCCGCCTCCACACCGACGGAAAAGATGCTGGCCACGGCCTGGGCCGACATTCTGAAGATACCCGAACCGGGAACGGAAGCGCACTTCTTCGATCTGGGCGGGCATTCGCTGCTCGCCGCGCGCGTCATCGGCAGGGTCAGGCGCGAGATCCGGATCGAGCTGCCGGTGAAGAGCCTTTTCGACCGCCCGGTGCTTGGCGATCTCGCCACCTATATCGACGCGCTACGCGCGATGGCGGCTCCGCCGGACGACACGTCCGCCATCGAGATATGACGCGTCAAGCAGCACGGAAGGAACCGACATGCAGCAAAGACCGCGCCTTATCTGCCTACCACCCGCGGGCGCGGGACCCAGCCTCTATCGCCCGTGGATGAGCCGCCATCCGGCCCATGTCGAGGTGCTTCCGGTATCGCTCCCCGGCCGCGAGTCCCGCATTGCCGAGCCGCTACCGGAAAGTCTCGACGCATTGGCGGAACATCTGGCAGAAGAACTCGAGGAGCAGCTCGTCGGCCGCTTCGCGCTGTTCGGCTATTCGATGGGGGCACTGCTCGGGCTGGAAATGGCGCGCCGATGGGAGAAGTGGGGCCTGCCCGCACCCGATGTCTTGTTCGTGCTCGCCTGCAACGCGCCCGACCGCCTCCTGGCCGGCCGCGATCCGATCCACCGGATGCCCGCGCCGTTGTTCCGCCAGACCTTGCAGGACATAGGCGGCACGCCCACTGAAATCCTTGAGAACGAGGAAGCGATGGCGCTGTTCGAACCGGTGCTGCGCAACGATTTCCGCATCTGCGAGACCTATGGCGCGCCGTCGGACGGCAGGCTTGTCGAGTGTGGCGCGCATGTCTTCGTGGCCGAGCGCGACAACCTCGTCCAGTGGGAAGATGCCGCCGGCTGGGCCGATTTCGTCGCCGGCGACCTTCGCATGCATCGCCTGCAAGGCAATCATATGCTCGAAAGGAGTCAGTTCGACGCCGTGCTCGACACGGCACTGGAGCTGTGGCTCGGCGTTGCGGCGCAGGTCGCATCAGTTCGTGATTTGGGCGTTGCCGGCCCCATTGCGCGCGCATAGCTGGCCGGCGAGACACGCCAATAGAGGATGGCGACGCTAGCGGCGCAGCAAAGGTGAAGCACCCAGCCGACTGTGAAGCTGCCGGTGAGATCATGGAGGATGGCGACGATCCAGGGCGGCAGCGCCGCCAGCAGGAACCCGCCTCCCTGCATGAGCGCGGAGAGCGCGCCGGCCTCGACCGGGTCGGGCAGATGGTCGAGCGCCACGATCATGGAAAGCGCAAAACAGCCACCCAGCCCCGCGCCAAGCACGGCCACCCACAACAAGGGTGCGACCTCGGGCTGCAAGGCCAGCGCCGCGAAACCAAACCCCTGCATGGCCAGCGTCAGCCACAACCATGGGCGGCGATCCTTTCGTCTGCCGGCCAGAACCGGTATCGCCAAGGCGGCAACGGCCTGGCACACGGACATGACCGCCAGCAGGCTGCCACTGGCAGCGGCGGTCCAGCCGAGATCCCGATAGAAGGGAGCAAGCCATGCCACCACGGTCGAATAACCACCATTGACGAGACCGAAACAGGCCATCAGCAGCCAGGTTCGCGGCCGCCGGAGAAAGGCGGCGGTCGTGTTTGCGCCAACCTCGTCTTGCGTGTCCTTCGGCAGGCTGCGCATGACCAGCCAGAGCGCCAAGAGGGCCGGCAGGGCCATCCAGCCAAGCCCGGCACGCCAGCCTCCGCCGGCGGTGGCGACCAGCGGCGCCAATTGCGCGCCCAGCGCCCCACCGCCCATTAGCATGGCGGAGTAAAGCCCCATCACCACGCCGACATGGCGAGGAAAATACCGTTTGATGAGGCCGGGAAACATGGCCTGCACCACTGCCGCCCCCAGCCCGAGAAGGGCGCCCGTGGCCACCATCTGCCAGCCGGCCGATACGAACAGGCGAAGGAACGATGCAAGGGCCAGTACGACAAGCGCGACGATGATCGAACGCCGTGCTCCCGTCCGTGCCTGTAATGAGGGGCCTGCGAAGGCCAGTACTCCCATCAGCAACATCGGGACCAGCGTCAGTAGCGCAATGCCTTGCAGGCCAAGGCCGGTCTCGGCCCCGATATCGGACGCAAGCGGCCCGATGCCGGTGATGAACGGCCGCAGGTTGAGCCCGACCATCACGATGGCCGCAAGCAGCAGCAAGCGGCCGGAGGCCGGTGCGCAGCTCCCCTCCATCGCTATCGCCGGCCGTCGCGAGCCCGCACCCACTGCTCGTAAAGGCTCTGGCCGGATTCACGCTCTACCGGCATGTGACTGATCGCCATCGACTGTTCGGCGAAGGGCCGCTTGAGTTCGGCGTAGATGTCCGCCGTGGACAGGTTGAAGGGCGCGCCATCCTCGTTGGAATAGGCAAAGGCGACCGTGCCCACCCCGGCCAGCCGCATGGCGGCAAGGCACATGGGACAGGGATGGCCGCTGGCATAGACGGCACTGCCCTCGAGTGCCTCCGGACCGTGTATGCGGGCAGCTGCGCGGATCGCCAGCAACTCGGCATGATCGGTGACGTCGTGGCTCAGATGCATCTCGTTGACGGCACTTGCGATCACCTCGCCATTGTTTACCACGACGGCGCCGAAGGGACGGCCACCCGCTTCGACATTGGCGCGCGCAAGCTCGATCGCCTGGCGCAGGTAACGGCTTGCATCATTCATGGAAGCCTCCTTTGTCTATCGGGCGCCGGCGGCGGCGAGAATTTGTTCGATTTCGCGATAGCCGGCGCTACGGGCGTGCTGAAGCGGCGTCACGCCGTTCCCGTCCGCCAGATTGACATCGGCGCCCGCCTTGACCAGCAGATCGACGATCTGCTGGTGGCGGGAGCCACCATCGCCGAGGATGATCGCCTCCAGCAGTGCGGTCCAGGCCAGATTGTTGACGTGATCGACGTCGACGCCCGCCTCGATCAGCGTGCGCACCGTTTCGACATGGCCGCGTTCCGCCGCCGGGATCAGCGCCGTGCCGCCATAACGGTTGGTGCTTTTGAGATCGGCGCCTTGCGCCAAGGTGAGCTTCAGTATCTCGAGGTGTCCGCGTGCGCCGGCATAGAGATAAGGGCTGTCGTTGATACTGTCCTTGGCATTGACATCGGCGCCTGCTTCGATGAGGGCGCGTGCCGCATCGATCGCATCGACGTGGGTGGCGACCAGAAGCGCAGTCGCTCCCCTGTCATCGCGCGCGTCGATTTTCGCGCCTTCGGCCAGAAGCCGGGTGATGAGGGCGGCATCATTGCTCTGGGCCGCCTTATGCAATGGCGTTTCACTCATGGCTTTTCCTGCTGCAACGAAGGGTACGGCCATCAGCAGCAGGCAGGCGGCACCTGTAAGGATCGAACGCCGAAGCATGGTGGAACTCCCGATCAATGGCCGCAGCGGGCCTGCTGCATGATTGCTCTGTGGCTACCATGCCTAGATAGGGAGGAGCGTTTACATTTGAAAATTAAATATAGAGATGCTTTATATCATGATTGTGAATGTTCTTCGGAACCTTGTCCCGGGATAATTATGCTCGATCCACGCCTTCTTCGCGCCTTTACCGCGATCGTCGATGCGGGCAGCTTCACCCTCGCAGCCGAGCGGCTGCATATGACACAATCCACCATCAGCCAGCAGCTTGCCAGACTGGAAGATGCCGTGGGCGCGGCGCTGATCGAGCGTTCGGCGCGGCCGGTCGGGCCCACTGCCGCCGGAGAGCGGCTCCTCGGCTATGCACGCAGGCTGCTCACCCTCCAGCAGGAAGCGCAGGCGGCCCTCGGCGACCCGGCGGGAACGGCCGCCATTCGCATCGGCGTGCCCGAAGACATCGTCAATGCGGAGATGGCCAAGACTTTCAGCGACTTCGCCCGCCGGCATCGCGAGATTCGGCTCGATGTCACGGCGGGATTGAGCCGCGAGCTCACCAGGCGTTATCGCGGCGGCGAATTCGACATTGCCATCGTCAAGGAGAATAAGCCGGCCCCTGATTGCCGGGCCGCCTTTCAAGAGCCCATGGCGTGGTTCGAAAGCGCCGATGCACCAAGCGATTGGCCAGATCCCCTTCCCCTGGTAGCCTTTCCGCCAGGCGGCCTTTACCGCGAGACGATGTTTGAACGCATAGAACGCGAGCAGCGTCGCTGGTATGTCGCCTTCGCAGGCAGCAGCCTGCACAATGTCCTCGTTGCCGTGGAAGCTGGGCTCGGCCTGTCGCTGCTGCCCGTCGGTGCAGCGCAGAAATACCACGTCCGGCATTACGCGCCCTTCGGCGCAGAGACCGCCATGGCCGTTTCCCTCTATTCGTGGGAAAATGCCGGAGCCGTTTGCGAGCTTGTCAATGCGATGCAGGTTGTGCTTGCTGCCAGGGCGGCAACACATGGTGCTGGCCAAGAAGCGACATAGACAAAAAACGGCCGAGTGCATTTCAGTCGTGCGCAGGCTGCAAGGATGCATCCATGACGAGCAGCCGTCCAATCCTTGAAAGCCCCTCAAGCTGATCGTTATCGGAAGAATTCTGCAGCCTGCCGTGGCGAGTACGCTCGCAACCCTCCAGCGATGCTGGAAAGCTGCTTGACGAGGCGGGTCTCTCCAATCGATTGAGAAGCCTTCATATCTGGACTATCTGTTACCGATGAATGAGCGGCTTCCAATACTCAAGCAGAAGACCAGGCTGCCGCGGGGCGTCCAGTCGATCGATACGGGCGGTGTAATCCTCAAGGCACTCGCCGAGGCGCGCGGCCCCCTCAAACTGCGCGATCTGGCCGAAATGACGGGAATGGCGGCCGCGCAACTCCATCCTTATCTCGTCTCGTTCCGCAAAATGGGCATGGTGGAGCAGACCGAAGCGGGGCATTACCAGCTCGGCGCCTTCGCTCTGCATCTCGGCCTGACGCGGTTGCGCAATCAGAACGCATATCGCGAGACGGTGCGCCGCGTCGCCGCGCTTGCCGACGAGCTGCAGCTGATGATCGCCATCACCGTTTGGGGCCTGCACGGGCCGACGATCGTCTACGTCCAGGAATCCTCTGCGCGCATTCACGCCAACGTCCAGGTCGGCAACATCTTCCTGATGACGGCGACAGCGACGGGACGCGTCTTTGCCGCCTATCTGCCGGCCAACATCACCCAGCCCATGCTGCGCCTGGAGCGCTCCGACCGCACGTTGCTCGAACGCGGCCCGTTCGAGTTCGACGAGGCCCGGTACTGGCAAGACGTTGAGACCGTGCGCCAGCGCGGCTTCGAGACGACGCGGGACCTGCCCATACCCGGGGTCAGCGCCGTGGCCGCACCCGTCTTCGACCATACCGGCAAGATGCAGCTGGTGCTGACGGCGATCGGGCCAACCAGCATGATCGATCTGTCCGAGGACGGCCCGGCGGTACGCGGCTTGCTCGACTTCACGCGCCGTCTGTCGTCCGAGCTCGGCTATCGCCAGCGCGAGAGCGAACACGACGCCTGAAATCGAGCGAGACGGCGAGGCCGCAAGTCGCCAACGCGATGCCCGACAGTGCCATCAGGCTCGGCACTGAATCGGCGATCACGACCCCGACCAGGATCGCAGCCGGCGGCAAGAGCGCGGGAAACAGCGCCGCCGTTCCGGTGCCGAGACGCACCACGGCACCGGCGAAGGCAACGATGGCCAAGGCACCGCCGAGGATGCCCTGGTAGACGGCCTGTTCGAGCCAGAGCGCGGCCGGCATCGGCGTGACGCCGAAGCCGAAAAGGTGGACGGGCAGAAAGGCGAGCGCCGACAGAATCGAGATTGCTCCCGTCGTCTCGACCGGCGGCAGATGCCAGCGCCCGACCAGCCAGGTGAATACGCCCCAGAGCGTCCCCGAGGCCACAAAGCACAGATCGCCCAGCCAGATCGGCAGATCGGAATGCGGGCGAATGTCGGGCTGGTCGACGGCGATGGCGATCAGACCGGCGACGAGCAGCGCCATGCCGATCCGCCGGTTGAGTGGCATTCGACGTCTATCGACCAGGATGGCGAGAGCATTGGCCACCAGCATGGTCACGCCGGGTGAGATCACCACGGCGTGCGACAGCGGCGCGATGCCGTAGCCGGCATTGATGAACAGCGCGAAGGGCGGACCGATCATCGCCGTCAAAAGGAGAAGCCGGCGCCAGCCGATCGCACGGGCGACGGCAAGGCGCGGCACGAGGAACGGCAGCAGCACCAGGGCGGCAACGCCGTAGCGCAGCATCGCCAGATCGGCGCTGGAAAAGCCGTCGGCCCGCCCGATCGCGGTGCCGACATTGTAGAGCGCCCAGGAAAGCGTGGCGGCAAGACCCAGCGCCACGCCCTGCATGTAGCGGGCGCTGCTTGCCTCGCTCACGCGTTGCCGCCGGCCATATGGCGAGCCGCAATGTAGCCGAAGGTCACCGCCGGGCCGAGCGTGATGCCGCCGCCCGGATAATTGCCGCCCATGATGCTGGCAGCATCGTTACCCACCGAATAGAGACCGCCGATCGGCCGGCCGTCGCCATTCAGCACCTGTGCATTCTCGTTGCAGCGCATACCAGCAAAGGTGCCGAGGTCTCCCACGACGAGCTTGACCGCGTAGAACGGACCCTTTTCAATCGGCGCGACACATGGGTTCGGCTTGTGGTCGGGATCGCCAAGTGAACGGTTATAGGAGGTCGAGCCCTTGCCGAACTCGGGATCCTCGCCCTTGCGCGCATAGCCGTTGAACGTCTCGATGGTCCGGCGCAGGCCTGTCGGATCGGCACCGATCTTCCGTGCCAGTTCCTCGATCGTCGCACCCTGGATGAGATAGCCGTTGTTGACATGCTGGCGGTAGGGCACCGGCGCCGGCTTCACATAACCCAGCCCGTATTTGCGCAGCACGCCATGGTCGGCAATGAAGAAGGCACAGATCTCGCTATCCTCCTCGCGGCAGCGCGCGATCATCGCCTGGCAAAAGTCATGGTAGGAGTTCGCCTCATTGACGAAGCGGCGACCCGATCGCGTGACGGCTATGACGCCGGGCTTGGAGCGATCGACGAAATGCGGGAACGTTCCCAGCGTGCCGTCCGGCTTGACCGGCCGCGAAATCGGCACCCAGGCGGCCGCGTTCGGCAGTTCCGTCTCGACCGTGCCGCCGGCAGCTTCGCCGAGCCGCAGCCCGTCGCCGATATTTCCGGGAGGGGCTGGCGAAGCGTGCTCATAGCCAGACGCGGCGTGCGGGAACATCTCCTTGCGGCGCACCGGATCCTGCGGAAAGCCGCCGGCGGCAAGCACGACGCCCTTCGACGCATGCACCCTGACAGGGCCTTCGGCCGTGTCGACGATCGCGCCCGTCACCCGGCCGGTCTCGTCCTTGACGAGTTCGCGCACCGACGCGCGCGTCCAGATCGGCACGCCCTTGTCGAAGCAGGATTTCGCCAGCCGCGCGACCAGCGCATTGCCGTTCATCAACCGCATCGGCCGACCATGAAAGACCATGTCACGCAGGAATTTCAGGAAGAGCTTGCCGACATAGTAGGCCGAGACGGGCGAGCGCGTGACGTTGAAGAAGTGCAAGAGCTCCTTGCCGGAGCCGATCATCATGCCGAGGAAAGTGATCTCGGCCAGGGGCGGGCGCAGGCGTTTGATCTCAGGGCCCAGTTCGCGCCCATCGAAGGGGCGGGCGACGATCGAGCGACCGCCATCCATGCCGCCCGGCGCGTCGGGATGATAGTCGGCAAAAGTTGGGCCGAGGTCAAACTGGAGGGACGTTTCCTCCTCGTAGAATTCCACCGCCCTCGGGCCCGCCTCCAGGAACGCGTCGACGCGCGCCGCATCGAAATGCTCGCCCGCCTCGTGCTGCAGGTAGATGCGCGCCTTTTCCGCCGAATCCTCGACGCCCGCGCGCTTGGCCGGCGCGTTGCCGGGAATCCACATCCAGCCGCCCGAGCGCGCGCTCGTGCCGCCGAAGACCGGCTCCTTCTCGACGACGAGCACGTTGAGCCGCCGGTGCGCGGCACTGACCGCCGTCGACAGTCCCCCTGCTCCCGAACCGACGACCAGCACGTCGCAATGATGTTCTTTCATCTGCATGTTGAATTCCCTGGATCAGGCGGCGAGATAGCCGCCATCGACCGGCAGAAGCGCACCGGTCACGTAGCTCGAAAGATCGGATGCGAGGAACAGCACCGGGCCGGCGAGTTCGTCGGGCTCACCGACGCGGCCGAGTGGCGTGTGGGCCATGAAGCGGCCGATCGCCTCGGGATTCTCGCGCGTCACCTTGGTCATGGGCGTCGCGATGACGCCTGGCGCGATCGCGTTGACGCGGACCCCCAGCGGGGCAAGGTCGTGTGCCAGCGCCTTGGTGAACTGCAGCACCGCGCCCTTCGATGCCGCATAGGCGCTGAGCGCCGGTCCGGCCGTCACCGACATGATGGAGCCGAGGTTGATCACGCTGCCACCAGATGCCGATAGCTGCGGCAGGAAGGCGCGCACCATGTTGCGGATACCGTCGACGTTGACTCGGAAGATCGCGTCCCAGTCGGCATCGAAGGCCGGATCGTCGATGGGCGTTCGGCGGATGATGCCGGCATTGTTGACGAGAATGGCGGCCGGGCCGAGCTCGCGTTCCACCCGCGCGGCGAAATCCGCTGCCTCGGCGCTGTCGGAAACATCCGCGCGCGCGGCGATCACCGTCGCCCCGGACGCAGTGATCTCGCGCGCCGCCGCTCGTGCCGTCGCTTCGTCGAGGTCGCAGATCGCGACGCGTGCGCCGGCCGATGCCAGCCCGCGGGCAATGGCCAAACCATTGCCCTGCGCCGCCCCGGTTACGACGGCGGTCTTGCCTTCTATGCCTTTCACGGCCCCTCCCATTCATTCGTTATTCGCAAACGCGTTTGATTATAGCTAATTTTTTTGTTGAGCCAAGACGCGGAATTTGCGACAGTGCACCCAGGTCGAAGGCGCTCGGCGCACACGATCAGTGGTTGGAGGCCGCTCCGGCGGCACAGGGAGGAGAACAATGAAGCGCATCGTCGCCGCGGCAGTCCTTGCCGCATCCGTTGCCGTGAGCACTCAGGCCATGGCGCAGTCGTTCGATCTGCAGAGCGTATTCGGGCTCAACGTGCCCTCGATCGGACCGAGCCCGGTCAACTGGGCGGACAAGGTCCGCCTGATGACCAATGGCGAGGTGGATATCAAGGTTCACGGCGCAGGCGACTTCGTGCCGCCCTTCGAGGTATTCGGTGCGGTGTCGTCGGGCGCCATCCCGATGGGCTTCGACTGGATAGGCTATTGGGCCGAGTCCATCCCCGTCGCCAATCTGGTCGGCTCCATGCCCTTCGGCCCGACCCCGGAGATCGCGCTCGGCTGGATGTTCGAGGGCGGCGGCCTGGAGATCATCCAGAAAGCCTATGACCCGCACGGCGTGAAGGTCATCCCGTGCCATCTGGTCGTGCCGGAGGCCGGCGGCTGGTTCAACAAGGAGATCAACACGCCGGAGGACCTCAAGGGCCTCAACATGCGCATCGCCGGCCTCGGTGGCCAGGCGCTCGCCAAGCTCGGCGCCAACACGCAGCTCGTGCCGGCCGGCGAGATATACGTCTCGCTCGAAACCGGACGCATCCACGCCGCCGAATTCTCCGCGCCGCAGCTCGATCAGGGCTTCGGCTTCCAGGAGGTCGTCAAGTCCTACTACTTCCCTGGCTGGCACCAGCCGTCGAGCTGGGATTCCATCATCATCAACATGGATGTCTGGAACGGCCTGTCGGAAGACCAGCAGAAGATCATGGTCGAGGCGTGCAAGGCCAACATCACGGAGAACATGGCCGACCAGCTCAACGCCCAGATCGAGGCCGTCGAGGCCATCGAGGCGGCAGGCGTCGAGATCAAGCGCTTCCCCGACGAAGTGCTCGTGGCAATGCGCGATGCCGCCCATGAGGTGATGCAGGAAGAGGCCGCCAAGGACGAGATCTTCAAGGAAGCCTATGAGTCGCTGACCGCCTATATCAAGCGCACCTCGCGCTGGGGCGACCTGCAGGCGCTGCCGCGCTAATCGATCTGGCGGCCACCCTGGCGACACGGGTGGCCGCCGGTCTCTGACTTTGCGCATTGTTGGAGCCTGCGGATGAAGCGCATTCTCGATCTCGTTGTTCTGCCCGGCAAATGGGTCGGCTGGCTGGTCCTGCCGCTCATCCTGTCCGTGTGCCTGACCGTGCTCGCCGCCAGGATGGGGTGGAACGCCTTCGTTCGCTGGGACCAGGCGCTGCCCGTGCTCGGCCGGGGCATCACGGTCAACACGCTGGCCGACCTTCAGTGGTATATCTTCGCCATCGTGGCGATCTTCGGCGGCGTCTACGCCTTCCGCGATGGCCAGCACGTCAGCGTCGACGTCTTCTCGGCCGGACTGCCGCGCCGCGTTCAGCTCGGCATGCGCCTGTTCGGCGACCTCGTCTTCCTGCTTCCCTTCTGCGCCATCATCTTCTGGTACGGCTGGTCCTTCGCTCTAACCTCGTTCAATTCCGGCGAAGGCTCCACCTATGGCGGGTTGATGAACCGCTGGCTGATCAAATCGATCATCCCGATCGGCTTCGCGCTACTCGGCATCGCCGCCATCACCCGCGCAATCACGACCATCGGCGAGATCCTGCACCCCGCCGCGACCGACGAAACGACATCGCAATGACCGAATATTTCTGGCCGCTCGCCATGCTTGCCGGGCTCGTGCTCGGCATCTTCTCCGGCTATCCCGTCGCCTTCGTCCTTTCGGGGATCGGCATCCTGTTCGCCGTGCTTGCCGGCGTGCCGATGCTGTTCCTGTCGACGGGCGTCTCGCGCATCTATTCGGGCATCCTGACGAACTGGCTGCTGATCGCCATCCCGCTCTTCGTCTTCATGGGGCTGATGCTCGAACGCTCCGGCGTCGCCGAGCGCCTCCTGAAGACGCTGGCGGCGCTGTTCGGGCGGGTGCCCGGCGGCTACGCCTTCGCCGTCGCCATCATAGGCCTGATCATGGCCGCGTCCACCGGCATCATCGGGGCCTCGGTGGTTCTGATGGGCATGATCGCGCTCCCGGCGATGAACAAGGCGAACTACGATCCGCGCATCTCCACGGGCCTCATCGCCGCATCCGGCACGCTCGGCATCCTCCTGCCGCCATCGATCATGCTGATCGTGCTCGGCGACCAGCTTCGCATCTCGGTCGGCGACCTGTTCATCGGTGCGATCGGGCCGGGCCTTTTGCTCGTCGCGCTCTACATCCTCTACCTGATCGCGATAGCCATCTTCCAGCCGCACCGGATGCCGCCGAGCGAGCACGAGCGCGCGCCCGACCTGGGCACGGCGGCCCTGCGGCTGATCCGCGACCTCCTGGCGCCGGCGCTGCTGATCACCGCCGTGCTCGGCACCATCGTCATGGGCGTCGCGACACCTACCGAAGCGGCCGCGATCGGCGCGGCCGGCGCGCTCTTCCTGGCGCTGATCTCCGGCAAGCTCAATTTAGAGACCCTGCGCACCTCGCTGCGCGACACGACCAAGACAACCGCCATGATCATCTTCGTGATGATCGGGGCAACGATCTTCTCGGTCATCTTCCGTCGGCTCGGCGGCGACGAGATGGTCATCCACGCCTTCGACGCGCTCGGCACCGGTCCTTATTTCGTGCTCTTCGTCATCATGGCGCTGGTCTTCATCCTCGGCTTCTTCCTCGATTGGGTCGAGATCGCACTGGTGGTGGTGCCGCTCGTTGCGCCGGTCGTCGCCAATCTCGATTTTGGCATGCCGCAGGGTCAGGTGCTCGCGTGGTTCGCGATCGCGCTCGCCGTCAACATGCAGACCTCGTTCCTGACGCCGCCCTTCGGCTACGCACTCTTCTACCTGCGCGGGGTCGCCCCCGATGTGTCTATCGGAACCATATATCGCGGCATCATCCCTTTCGTTCTCCTGCAACTTCTGGCGCTCGCGCTGGTCATCGCTTTGCCCCAAATTAGCTTGTGGTTGCCAAGCTATTTGTCGAAATAATCGAGCTTCGCTGCTAAAGTATGCCGGGCTCTCGATCACAAGCTCATCAGCGAGAACGGTTCGCATATTTCTTTATGAACGAGCTCGACGGATCAAAAGAACAATCGAATCGGAGCTGACATGACGAAGAACTTCGCATCCACCGGCGATATGGCCGAGAAGAACATCTCCTTCACGGAGATCGGCCGCGACCTATGGGCCTTCACCGCCGAGGGCGATCCGAACACCGGCGTCATCATCGGCGACGATTCGGTCATGATTATCGATGCGCAGGCAACGCCGCGACTGGCGGGTAAGGTTATCGAGAAGATCAGGACCGTCACCGATAAGCCGATCAAATATGTGACGCTGTCGCACTACCACGCCGTGCGCGTGCTCGGCGCGTCAGCCTATGGCGCGTCGGAAATCATCATGTCGGAAAAGGCGCGCGCCATGGTGGCGGAGCGCGGGCAGGAGGACTGGGATTCCGAGTTCGGCCGCTTTCCGCGCCTCTTCCAGGGCCATGAATCGATCCCGGGCCTGACCTGGCCGTCCATGACCTTCAACGACCGGCTGACCGTTCACATGGGCAAGCGCCGCGTCGATCTGTTGTTCCTCGGCCGTGCGCACACAGCCGGTGACATCGTCGCCTACGTGCCGGACGAGAACGTGATGTTCACCGGCGACATCGTCGAGTACTACTCGGCCTGCTATTGCGGCGACGGGCACTTCTCCGACTGGCCGATGACGCTGGAGGAAATCCGCGCCTTCGATCTCGACGCCATCGCGCCCGGCCGCGGCGATGCTCTCGTCGGGGCTGCGATGGTCAACGACGCGATCGACAACACCGCCGATTTCGTCATGTCGACCTACCGACCGATCGCGCGCGTGGCGCTGGGAGGCGGTTCCCTGAAGGAAGCGTGGGACGCCTGCCGCGAGGTGTGTGATCCGAAATTCGGCGAATACGCGATCTACGAGCACTGCCTGCCGTTCAACGTGGCTCGTGCCTATGACGAGGCATTGGGCATCGACACACCGCGCATCTGGACGGCCGAGCGCGACAAGGCGATGTGGGCACAGTTGCAAGGCGGAGCGGCTTGATATGGCAGCTTTCCGCGGCTCGGATTCCCTATTTCCAAGCGCGGTCGAACTAGTTGGCAAGTGCCTCTCGGAAATGGCGGGCGTGGATGGTTTGCCGCCCGTCCGCCTAGGAGTTGGCTGCCTGGAGCAGCCGCCATCCTCCAGTCCACCTAACAGGTAAATTCGAACCCTCGGCTTGGCGTGCGACGAAGGTCGGAGCGACGTTTGTCATTCGACTGCGGATCGTTCGGTTGCCGCGGCGATGAGGTTGGCTACCATCTTGAAATGGCTGCCCCTTCTACGCGCCAACCCGAACACGGCCTGGAGATGGCGCCGCGGCGCCAACTATCGCACGCTGTCAGGCCGCAACTGATGCACGCAGTCGATACCTGAAGCATCGCGCTCTCCGCCCGGAGCGGCATGGGTCTCGGATATGATCTCTCGAAAACACCCCGTAAGCGCGCAGGTATCTGACAATCCACAGGCTTGAGGTTGACAAGTGGTAAGACCACGGTAAGTTCTCTGCATGACCACAACGGCGACAATTCGACGAGAGACTAAGGAGCCCTCCAGCGGCTACGCGAAGATTTCGTCGTTCCTGCGCGAGCAACTCCTCACCGGGCAGCTCAAGACTGGGGATTTCCTCCTGCCCGAGCGTGAGTTGGCGGTCCGGCTCAATGTCTCGCGGCCGGTCGTGCGCGAGGCGCTCCGAGCGCTGTCGATGATCGGCATCGTTGAAATCCGCCATGGGGTCGGCACCGTCGTGAAACGCCCGGACGTGTCCACGTTGCGTGAGTTCTTCACCTTCGCGCTCGCGCAGCAGTCCGACGTCATCGACGACATCATGCAGGCGCGAATTGCGATCGAGCACCAGGCGATCCGACTGGCCTGCCAACGCGCGACGCAACGCGATTTCGATCGGCTGGCCGACGCCCTCACCACCATTACCGAAACCATTCACGATCCGAGCGCTGGCGCCGCGGCCGACTTCGCCTTTCACGAGGCGATCGTCCAGGCGGCGCATTCGCCGACCTTGGCGAGTATCTACGGTTCGATCTCCGAATTGATGATGCGTTCGCACCGCGAACGGCGCGAGCAGATCATCCGCATCGACGGGATCGAGGAGTTTCTGGTCGATCATCACCGCTCGATCTTCGCGGCGATCGTCGAGCAGGACGTATCGCGCGCCGACGAGCTTCTGGCTCGGCATTTCGAAATCGGCGCCGACTTCCGGCGCCGCGCCACGGCGCGTCACGCCTTGCCGCAGTCGGCAACGGTGCAATCGGCGCAAACGCCGCACATTCAGGAATAGGGGTTGAGTGAATGAAGATCGTGATCGGCAGCGACCACGCAGGGTTTCCGATGAAGGCGGGCATCCTCGCATTCCTGAAGGAGAGTGGCCACGAGGTGGACGACGTAGGTAGCTTCGATCCCGATCCGGTCGATTTTCCCGATATCGCGCGCCTCGTCTGCAACAAGGTTCGCAGCGGAGAGGCCGATCGCGGGCTGCTCATCTGCGGCACGGGGGTCGGTGCTTCGATCGCGGCCAACAAGATCCGCGGCATCCGAGCCGCCGTCTGCCATGACGTGCATTCGGCGCACCAGTCCGTCGAACACGACGACGTCAACGTGATGTGCATCGGCGCGCAGATCGTCGGTTCGTGGCTCGCGCGCGACCTCGTCGAATCCTATCTCGCCGCGAACTTCGACCGCGACGACGCCGATTTCGTGCGTCGCGTCGAGAAGCTCGCCGACCTCGAGAACGCCGGCTGAAGCGGCGAGTGGGAGGAGCAGACCAGATGAGTGACCAGACACAGAAGGGTGTCGTCGGCTTTGTCGGCCTCGGCGTGATGGGCCGCGAGATGGCCCGCAACCTCGTGGAGGCCGGCTTCGACGTGCGCGTCTTTGACGTGATACCAGCGGCCGCCGAGGCCTGCCTGGCCTTCGGCGCGTCCCCGGCCGCATCACTACCCGAAGCGGTCGGCGAGGCCGACGTGGTCGTCACGATGCTCCCGGACACCCCTCAGGTCGAGGAGGTCATTCGCGGTCCGGACGGCCTCCTCGCGCATCCGCCGGAGGGCCGGCTCGTCGTCGACATGAGCACGATCTCGCCGCAAGCGACGCGCCGACTCGCTGCGGATCTCGCCGAGGCGGGCATCGCCTTGCTCGACGCGCCGGTGTCCGGCGGTCCGGTCGGGGCCAAGAGCGGCACGCTGTCGATCATGGTCGGCGGCGACGCCAATGCGGTGCGGCAGGCGCGTCCCGTTCTGGAGGCGATGGGCACGACGATCAATCACGTCGGCGCGTCCGGCGCCGGCCAGACCGTCAAGCTCTGCAACCAGCTCATCTGCGGCATCAACCTGCAGGCAATATGCGAGGCCCTGGCGCTCGGTCGAGCCTGCGGCGTCGACCTCTCCCAGATGCGCGAAGTGCTGCTGGGCGGCTCGGCCAATTCCTGGATGCTCGAGAAGCTCGGCCCCGCGATGATCGAGGGCGACGACAGCGCGGGCTTCCGCATCGATCTGATGTTCAAGGACCTGCGTCTCGTTCTCGAGATGGCACAGCACGAGAACGTTCCCTTGCCCGGCACCTCGCTCGTCACCTCGCAATACATCGAGGCGCGCGCGCACGGCGAAGGGTCGAACGGCAACCAGGCGCTGTTCCGCGTCTACGACCGAATGAGCGGCCAGGTCCGCGGCCGCGTCACGCGGGATGCCGCGGAATGACTCTCGATTTCACGGCCATCCTTGCCCGCTGGCAGATGCTGCTCGACGGGCTCGCGCTCACGGTGCAGCTCGCGGCCGTGACAACGTTGACGGGGTTCCTCATCGGCACGCTCTGCGCGATAGCGCGGCGCTCCGACGTGTCGGCGCTGCGGTGGGTCGCTTCGGTCTATATCGAGGCGATCCGCAACACGCCGTTCCTCGTTCAGATCTTCGTCGTCTATTTTGGCTTGTCGAGCCTCGGCTTCTCCTTCTCGGCCGTGACGGTGGCGATCATCGCCCTGACAATCAATGTCGGGGCTTACACCGCCGAGATCATGCGCGCAGGCTTCGACGCAATCCATCCGGGCCAATGGGAGGCCGGCGAATGCCTCGGCCTGTCGCGCACCCAGACCTATTGGCACGTGGCCCTGCGCCCGGCGATGGAACGCGTTTATCCCTCGCTGACCAGCCAGTTCATCCTCCTGATGCTCGCTTCCTCGGTCACCTCGCAGATATCGGCGGAAGAGCTGACGGCCGCGGCGAACTTTATCCAGTCCGAGACCTACCGCCCGTTCGAGACCTACATCGTCGTCGCGCTGATCTATCTCGCGCTGTCGCTGGCGATGCGCGTCGTGTTCTGGGCGTTCGGCCTCGCCGTCTTCCCGCGCCGCCGGCGCCTCGGCACCAATCTTTGAGGGGGAAAGGACGGCAATGAACACCGCCATCAATTCCGGGCACCTCGTCTTCCTGCTCAACGGCGCGATGTGGACGCTGGTGCTCTCGCTCCTGGCGTTCGCCGGCGGCGGGCTCGGGGGCTTCGTCGTCGCGCTCGGTCGCACGTCGCCGATCAAGGTGCTCCGCATCCTCTCCAGCGCCTATGTTCAGCTCATCCAGGGCACGCCTCTCCTGGTGATCCTGTTCCTGACCTTCTTCGGCCTGCCGACGCTCGGCTTCTCGATCACTCCGCTTTTTGCCGCCGCCCTGTCGCTGACGATCTATGTCAGCGCCTATCTCGGCGAAATCTGGCGCGGCTGCATTGAATCCGTGCCGAAGGCGCAATGGGAAGCGGCGGAATGCCTAGCGCTGTCGCGCGTCCAGCGCATGTTCAAGGTGATCCTGCCGCAAGCGGTGCGGATCGCCACGCCGCCGACCGTCGGTTTCTCGGTACAGATCATCAAGAACACCTCACTCGCGTCTGTGGTCGGCTTCGTGGAACTGGCCCGCGCCGGGCAGCTCATCAACAATTCGATCTTCGAGCCTTTCGCGATCTACATGATCGTCGCACTCCTCTACTTCTGCCTCTGCTTCCCCGTTTCCGCCCTCAGCAAGCGCCTCGAGCGCACCGGCGCCGCCCGGCTTCGCACCCTGAAGGCCGCGTCCGCTTGAGGACGCCACAGTCCCGGAGACTTCAATGTCCGTCGTCGTTCTGAAAAACGTCAAAAAGAGCTTCGGTTCGCTGCCGGTCCTGCACGGCGTCTCTTTCGCGGTCGCCAAGGGAGAGGTGCTCGCGCTCATCGGAGCCAGCGGCTCGGGCAAGAGCACGGCGCTGCGTTGCATCGACCGGCTGGAGATCGTCGACAGCGGCGAGATCGAAGTCTGCGGCCATATGGTCCACGATCCCGGGCTCGACCTTCGGCGGCTGCGTCTCGATGTCGGCATCGTTTTCCAGAGCTACAACCTGTTTCCGCATCTGACGATCAAGGAAAACGTCACGCTCGCCCCGCGCTCGGTGAAGAAGCTGGATCGGCGCGCCGCGGACGAGATCGCCATGCAGTCGCTGCAAAAGGTCGGCCTCGCCGAGAAGGCCGACAACTATCCCGAGCAGCTCTCCGGCGGGCAGCAGCAGCGCGCCGCGATCGCGCGGTCGCTCGCGATGGAGCCGAAGGTCATGCTCTTCGACGAGGTGACCTCCGCGCTCGATCCCAAGCTGACCGGGGAGGTACTCAAGGTCATTGAGGCGCTCGCCGCCTCCGGCATGACCATGATCATGGTGACGCACGAGATGGGCTTTGCCCGCCGCGTCGCCGATCAGGTCGTTTTCATGCACGAAGGCCTCGTTCACGAGGCCGGCTCGGCCGACATTCTCACCAATCCGTCAACCCCGGAACTGCGCGAGTTCGTCTCGAACGATCTCTGAAGAAACCAAGCATGCTCAATCCACAGGGAGGAAACCAAATGCGAATGCTGAAAAAACTCGCCGCCGCCATGGCGCTCTGCACCCTCACGCTGGTAGCCCCGGCCAGCGCCGATGCCTATGAGGATATCATCGCCGCCGGCAAAATCCGCGTATCCACCGATCTCGCCATTCCGCCTTCAGGCATGCTGGACGCCAATCTCCAGCCGATTGGGTCGGATGTCGAGACTGCCAAGCTACTGGCGGAGGATTGGGGACTTGAACTCGAGTTCGTACAGACGACCGGCGCGACCCGCATCCCCAACCTGCAGACTAACAAGGCGGATATCGTCATCTCGACCCTGTCGGTGACGCCGGAGCGGGCGCAGGTTATCGACTTCTCAGCGCCCTACGCCGCCCTACGCTCCGTACTCGGCGCGCCGGCCGCGGCCGACATCTCCGGCTGGGACGATCTGCGCGGCGCGACCGTGACGGTGACGCGCGGCACGACCCAGGACAGCGAACTGACGGCGATGGCATCCGAGCACGGCTTCACGGTCGCACGCTACGACGACGACGCCACGATGGTGACGGCGGCCGTCAGCGGGCAGGCGCAGATGGTCGCAACCTCCGAGACGGTCGTGAACCAGATACGCGAGCGAAGCGCGGAGCGGGCTTTCGAGCCTAAATTCACGATCCGCACCTTCGATCTCGCCATAGGCGTGCGCAAGAACGAGCCGGAGCTGCTCGCCAAGCTGAACGAGTGGATCGAGGCTAATCTCGCCAGCGGCAAATTGAATGAAATCTACGAGAAGCACCACGGCGCGCCGCTTCCCGACGAAATGCTGAAGTAGGTCCTTTGGTTCGGGGCGGCGGTCGAAAACGCCGCCCCTTCGCAAATGGAACGGCAAGACAATTCCGGCCTTCGGCTCGGTGAATGTCGATCTCGTCTCGCGCGTGGAGGA
The DNA here is from genome assembly GCF_001014615.2 of Aquamicrobium sp. LC103. Taxonomy (GTDB): domain Bacteria; phylum Pseudomonadota; class Alphaproteobacteria; order Rhizobiales; family Rhizobiaceae; genus LBCQ02. The sequence goes on along the minus strand of NZ_LBCQ02000005.1, from coordinate 2,751 downwards.
AGCAGTGCAAGGCGCACGCCACCCGTCGACATGGCCGTTTGTCCGGGTTGCGCATGTTTTCAATGCATCCTCGGCAGATAGATGCGATCGCCGGATCGTATCAGATGGGGGCTGGCGATGTGCTCCATGTTGAGCACGACGGTTTCCGTCACGTCGGCGAAGTGGGCCCTGGCGATATGACCTATGCTGTCGCCATCCCGGGCCTCGACCCAATGGTGTCCGTCCCGCTCCAGGCCCGGGTTCGTGCGCGCTCCCGTTCGGCCATCCGGATGAAGAGTGTCCTCCTTCGGCGCCGAATGGCCGGAAGCATGGTCCATGGAGGCGCCTCGCACCCATGGCAGCACGTAGCGCACCCCCGTCGCAGCGTCGACGTACAGAATATGCGATTTGTGCGCCAATTCCGGCTCGTCGCCGCGCGCATGCGGGGCGTCGGCTTGAGGCACGTAGACATTCTCCGCGCTCCCGGGCAGCAGTCCATAGCGGGTCGCTGTAACGAATTGCCCATTTTCGTCCCGTATCTGCATCGGGCCGATCCGGCGCCCGCCGACCTGCGATGAAAGCAGGGTCATGACCCCATCCGCAACGTTCCGGCGCATGAAACCGCCATCGATGATCGATGGGCCAAATTCCGTGCGGAACCGTGATATCGCCGCAAGCTGGTCGGGCCGGGCAGTCTTCTCCAAGTCGCCAAGCAACGTTTCCAGCGAGGCCCTGCCGCCCTTCGGGATGCCCGTCGCGGCTCCGTCGCGCGAGGTTTCCACGGCACGTGCCAGCCAAGCAGGCACCGTCAATTGCTCGTTTTGTCCGCCGGCGCGCTCGAAGGTCAGCGTTGCGGTTTCATTCCTGGCGACCGACCGCGCGACCTTGGCGGCCTTGGATTTGTACTGGATCCTGACTTCGGCGCTGAATGCCAGCACACCCGCCGGCAGCGGCGGTGTAGACAATGAGAAGGTGTATCGCGTCGCCGGCGTGCCATCGGCGCCATAAAGGTTCCTGTAGATATTGCCGGCGCTCGGCATGTAGCGCGGCTGCGATGCGCCTTCAGGGCTGAAACGCGAAGGCAGCCAAGATTGCACCGTCGTTTTCACCTTGTAAGCAAGCGAGGTCGCCATTCTGTCGGGATTGAACGTCAGCGGGCCGGCCAGCCTGTGGCGGTCGTTGAAGATGATATCGACCAGCATGGCCTCGGGATTGACGACGCGTACCGTCTCGCCGGTCAAAAGCATGATGTCCGAGAAGGGTGCCTTGCCCGGCACGGCCGAGAGCCGCATGCCGCTCTGCGTCGGTTCATCGGCGAACGACAGCGTGTTCGAGCGATCGATATGGCCGGCTTCGACGAGATTCCGGATCGCGCTAACGTCTCCGCCCTCCCCCAGCGCGGCAACGAGTTCCGACGCCTTGGTCGAATCCTTCAGGGTGAACTGGATCTTCAGCCTGATCGAGCCGAGGCCGGACTGGATCTGGTCGTAAGTCTGCCTGGCGACGATGTCACCCGGCTGCAGCGTGTCCTTCACGGGGAGTTCCGGTCGCATTTCAGCCCCTATCCGGGGAAGCTGGTCGACCGCGTCGACATGGGCGGCAACGACGGGCAGGCGCAGGCCGGCCTTGGTTTCGGTCATGACGCGATCGAACGGAAGCGCGCCTTCCAGCCTGACGTGGCCGGCGCCGTTTTCGGCGGGCACGCCGAAGAAATCGTGCTGGCCCGGGGCAAGCGTGACCTCCTCCGCCCTCAGCGACGGCGAATAGGTCATCTCGATGACGGTGCCATCGCCGTCCGGCGTCAATCCGACGATCGTGGCGTCATGCGGTTTCGCGTCATAGCCGCTGCGATCGCCGAACACGCCCTGGCTTGCCTGCGCCGCCAGGTCTCTGGCACGGACCGGGAAAGCAGTCTGTTCGGAAATCGGCCACACGCCGGCCTGAAGCCCGGTGATGTTTCGATATTCGCGGGCACGATAGGAAACCACGCCGTGCGTGCCCAGCGCATCCTTCAACGGCGTCAGGCTGCGCTGGCTGAAGCTGTCGACGACCGACCAGCCGATCATGCCGAAATCGGTCTTGGTGCCGACGCCGAAGCCGACGGCCGCCACGGTCGGCGAGCCGATGTCGAAAGCCTGACCGGTATTCAGCCGAACGCGGAAGGTGAAGCCGACACGAAAGTCGGGCAAAACCTCGCGAAGCGGCGTGCGCGGCAGGTGAACGCCATCGGGGCCGTAGCGTTCGGCCAATTCGCGGCCCGAATAGTAACTTCTTTCCGCCTCGTACCTGGCTAGCATCTGCTCGGGCGTGAGTTTCAGGTCATTACCGTCCGGGCCCTTCTCCAGATAGGCGGATGGCGTCCTGGGATCCTTTCCGCTGGTGTAGGCATAGCTGCTGGTGTCCGCTTCCGGCATGCCGCTCAAGCTACGCGTTTGCGGGTCCCAGACGAGGCGCGGTGGATTGTCCGTCGCGGCAGTCATGGAGAGGGGGTCATCGCCTGCCAGCGGGAAGCTGGCCCATTCGCCCGTTTCCGGATCTCTTGCGAGTCGTACCGAGTGGTCCGTCGCCGGGACGATTATCGGGTCGCCATCCCTCGGGTGGGCGGTCTGCCGGCTGAGGGAAATGTGCGGATCGTCGGCGGAAGACGTCCGGCTCGCCTCTTCCGATGTCGCCCCATTGTTTGCGGCTTCGTTTGGATTGAGGCGGATTGGTTGATTGGCCGGGTTTGTCTTTTGTGTTCCTGCGTAGTTTATGATGCCCCTTGCGCCGAGG
>NZ_LBCQ02000004.1 GCF_001014615.2 Aquamicrobium sp. LC103 | reverse complement strand
TTCGGTCCGGTGGCGCTTATCAGCGCTTCGCAATCGGCACGTAATCGCGATTGTTGTGGCCCGTATAGAGCTGGCGCGGACGGCCGATCTTCTGGTGCGGGTCCTCGATCATTTCCTTCCACTGCGCGATCCAGCCGACCGTGCGGGCGAGCGCGAAGAGCACGGTGAACATGGTGGTCGGGAAGCCGAGCGCCTTGAGCGTGATGCCGGAATAGAAATCGATGTTCGGGTAGAGCTTCTTCTCGATGAAATATTCGTCGGTCAGCGCGATCTTCTCCAGCTCCATCGCGACGTCGAGCAGGGGATCGTCCTTGATGCCGAGCTCGCCCAACACCTCATGCGTGGTTTTCTGCATGATCTTCGCGCGCGGATCGTAGTTCTTGTAGACGCGATGTCCGAATCCCATCAAGCGGAACGGATCGTTCTTGTCCTTGGCACGGTCGATGAACTCGGGAATGCGGTCGACGCTGCCGATCTCGGCGAGCATGTTGAGTGCCGCCTCGTTGGCGCCGCCATGCGCCGGGCCCCACAGGCAGGCGATACCGGCGGCGATGCAGGCGAACGGATTGGCTCCCGAGGAGCCGGCGAGACGGACCGTGGAGGTCGAGGCGTTCTGCTCGTGGTCGGCATGCAGGATGAAGATGCGCTCCATCGCCCGCGCCAGCACCGGGTTGACTTTGTAGTCCTCGCACGGCACGGCGAAGCACATGTGCAGGAAGTTGGCCGCGAAGTTCAGCTCGTTGCGCGGATACATGAAGGGCTGGCCGATATGGTACTTGTAGGCCATGGCCGCGATCGTCGGCATCTTCGCGATCAGGCGGATCGAGGCCACCATGCGCTGATGCGGATCGGAAATGTCGGTGGAGTCATGATAGAACGCGGACAGCGCGCCGACGACGCCGCACATGACCGCCATCGGATGCGCGTCGCGACGGAAGCCGGTGAAGAACCGGTTCATCTGCTCGTGCACCATCGTGTGGTGCGTCACGCGAAAGTCGAAATCGTCCTTCTGCGCCTTGGTGGGCAGTTCGCCGTACAGGAGCAGATAGCAGACCTCGAGGAAGTCGCCGTGCTCGGCGAGCTGCTCGATCGGGTAGCCGCGGTGCAGGAGCACGCCCTCGTCGCCGTCGATATAGGTGATCTGCGATTCGCAGCTCGCCGTGGAGGTGAAGCCGGGATCGTAGGTGAACGCTCCGGTTTCCTTGTAGAGCGCGCTGATGTCGATGACGTCTGGTCCGACCGAGCCTTCTCGCACCTTGAATTCGTGGGTTTTTCCGCCGAACTCAAGTTTTGCTGTCGAACTTGTCATCGCAATCACCTTTCAATGTACATCGCTTCGCTCAGGTCGCCGATTGGCAATAGAACATCACAATCGCGGCCAATTGCGCGCTCTTGCTATCGCATTTGCGGGAACCTGCCAAGCTATCCTTGGGCTAATGGTGCAACGCAAAATTAGCAACCGCAATAGAAATCACATCCGCGCGGCGGCCTGGTCTTTCAGCCTCAAAAGGCTTTCTTCCTTGCCGAGTACGGCGAGCACGTCGAATACGCCGGGCGAGGTCGAACGGCCGGTCAGAGCCGCGCGCAGCGGCTGTGCGATCTTGCCGAGCTTCAGGCCCGACGTCTCCGCATGGGCGCGCACGGCCGCTTCGGTGGACGCTGCGCTCCAATCCTCGATCTTCTCGAACGCCGGCAGCAGCGCAGCCAAGATCGCGCGTGCATCGGCATCGAGGATCTGGGCGGCTTTCTCGTCGAGCTGCAGCGGGCGCGAGGCAAACAGGAACTGCGCGCCGTCGGCGAGCTCGACCAGCGTCTTCGCCCGCTCCTTGAGCCCGGGTATGGCGGCGAGAAGCTGTGCCTTCGCATGCTCGTCGGGCTCGCGCGGGATCGCACCCGGATCTTCCAGATAGGGCAAGGTTACCAGAAAACGGTCGAGAAGCTCCTGGTCGCCGGTCTGGCGCATGTAGACGCCGTTCAGCGCCTCCAGCTTCTGGAAGTCGAAACGGGCCGCACCCTTGTTCACGTCCTCGATCTCGAACCAGCCGATCATGTCCTCGGTCGACATCACCTCGTCATTGCCGTGGCTCCAGCCGAGGCGGGCGAGATAGTTGCGCAACGCTTCCGGCAGATAGCCCATCGCGCGATAGGCCTCGGCGCCGAGCGCGCCGTGGCGCTTGGAAAGCTTGGCGCCGTCCGGACCGTGGATCAGCGGAATATGCGCCATCACCGGCACCTGCCAGCCCATGGCATCGTAGATGATGGTCTGACGCGCGGCATTGGTCAGGTGGTCGTCGCCGCGGATGATGTGGGTGATGCCCATGTCGTGGTCATCGACCACCACCGCGTGCATGTAGGTCGGATTGCCGTCCGAGCGCAGGATGATGAAATCGTCGAGATCCTTGTTGGGAAAACGTACGTCGCCCTGCACGCGGTCGCGCACGATCGTCTCGCCGTCCTGCGGCGCCTTGATGCGGATGGCGGGCTTCACCCCGGCGGGCGCCTCGGAAGGATCGCGATCGCGCCAGCGTCCGTCATAGCGCGGCGGGCGGCCCTCGGCCCGCGCCTTCTCGCGCATCTCGTTCAGTTCCTCGGCGGAGGCATAGCAATAATAGGCCTTGCCGTTGCGCACGAGCTCCTCGGCCACCTCGCGGTGTCTGTCGACGCGGGCGTACTGGGAGATCGGCTCACCGTCCCAGTCGAGCCCCAGCCACGAAAGCCCGTCGAGGATCGCCGCCGTCGCAGCATCCGTCGAGCGTTCGCGATCGGTGTCCTCGATCCGCAGCAGCATGGAGCCGCCGGTGTGGCGCGCATAGAGCCAGTTGAACAGCGCGGTTCGTGCGCCGCCGATATGCAGATAGCCGGTGGGCGAGGGCGCGAAGCGCGTGACGACCTTCTCACTCATGATGTCATTTCCCGGAGGATTGCGGGACGGCGCGGCCGCCGATGACCCGCATGTGGTGTTTCGTTGGCGTTCATGTAGCATAGGTGCCTCGGGGTGCAAGCGATTACCGAAACCGGGGGCGCGGGCATGGGGGACGAAACGTCGATCGCGGACGAGCGCGCACTTGTCGCGCCGCGCCCGAATTTCGACGTGCTGCGGCCGGGCAGGGCGGTGCCGGCATTGCCGCGGCAGGGCGAACGGCTTGCCGCGCGACCGGGCACCGGCCGCAGGCTTGCCTCGGCGATTCAGGCGCTTCCTTCGGTTGCCGCCCGATCATTCGCCGCCGAGCAGGAATACGGCAACACATTCCTCTTCGTGCCGGTTTTCATGGCGGCCGGCGTGCTGTTCTATTTTGCCCTGCCGCATGAGCCGGGCTTCGCGCCGCTGGCTCTGGGAGCCATCTTCCTGGTTTCGCTCGGCATGGCCGCGCAAAGCCGGCCGGCAGCGCGCACGGCGATCCTCGCAGGGCTGATGGTGATGACCGGCATGCTCGCCGCCAAGGTGGAGACCTGGCGGGCGGGAACGCAGATGATCGGCTCCGAGATCACCACACGGCTGACGGCGCGCGTGATACGCATCGAGGATCAGGCCAGCGGGCGCATCAGGCTGACGCTCGACCTCATTTCCACCGAGCGGCCGGCGCTGCGTCACGCGCCACAGCGCATACGCATAACGGCGCGAAGCGCGCCCGACGAGATCGAGCCGGGCAGCATCGTCAAGGGCGTGGCGAGGCTGATGCCGTCGTCGGGACCGCTGCGCCCCGACAGCTACGACTTTTCCTTCAAGAGTTATTTCTCCGGGATCGGCGCGATCGGCTTCTTCCTCACCAATCCGGAATTGGTGGTAAGCGCGGAACCTTCCACTTTCGGGCAGAAAGCGGGCGCCTGGATAGAAGGGCGCCGCAGCGACATGGCGAAAAGGATAAACGCGCAGGTCGGCGGTACGGAGGGCGCGATCGCGGCGGCGCTGATCACCGGCATCCGCGCCGGAATTCCCGAGGAGATCAACGAAGCGCTGCGGATCGTCGGCCTCTATCACGTCATCTCGATCTCCGGCCTCCACATGGCGCTCGTTGCCGGAACGCTGATGCTCGGCCTGCGTGGGGCTTTTGCGCTGGCGCCGTCCTTTTCAGCCCGCCATCCGGTCAAGAAATACGCGGCCTTCCTGGCGCTTCTCGCATCTGCCTTCTACCTCACCGTTTCAGGCGCGGACATCGCCGCCCAGCGCAGTTTCCTGATGCTGGCGGTGATGCTCGTCGCGGTCATGTTCGATCGGGCGGCGCTCACCATGCGTAATCTGGCGATTTCGGCGATCGTCATCATCCTCATCGCACCGCACGAAGTGGTCGGCCCGAGTTTCCAGATGTCCTTCGCGGCCACCGCCGCGCTCGTCGCCGCCTATGCCGCCTGGACCGACTTCCGCGCGAGGCGTCCGAAGCGGAGCCGCCCGCCGCGTCGCTCGCTCGCCGGGGCCGCCCTTCATTCCGGCGCCAAATATGCCGTCGGCATGTCGATGACCTCGGTTGTGGCGGGGCTGGCGACGGCGCTTTTTACCGCATGGCATTTCCAGCAGGTCTCGCCGCTCGGTCTCGTCGCCAATCTCGCGGCGATGCCGTTCGTCTCCGTGATGGTCATGCCGATGGCGGTCATCGCCGTGCTGCTGATGCCGTTGGGGCTCGACGGTCCGCCGCTCTATGTGATGGGGCAGGGGATCGGTGCGATGAACGGCGTCGCCTTGTGGCTGGCCGAAAGATCGGCCTTCGACGCTACCGGCGCGATCCCATTGGCCGCGGTGCTGGTCTTAACCACGGCCCTCGCCATCCTTACCATGTCCGGCAGCGCGCTGCGCTGGGCGGCGATGCCGTTGATGGCCGCCGGCATATTCCTTCTCTGGCAGCGTGAATTGCCGGCCGTTCTCGTCTCGGAGGATGCGGGTCTCGTCGCCATGCGGCTCGCGGACGGACGCGTGGCGGTTAACAGGGATCGCCCGCGGGCCTTCACGCTGCAAAATTGGCTGAGGGCGCTCGACGCCGGCGAGACCGCTCCCCCGGCGAAGATACGCGAGGGCGAACCGGACGAAACCGCGAGCCTTGCGGAAGAAGAGGCGGGATTTACGTGCGGCGAAGGTCTGTGCCTCGCCCGTCATGCAAGCGGGGCCGTGATCGTCCATGCATCCGGAGAGGAATTGGCCGCGGCGGTCTGCTCCCGAGCCAGCCTGATCGTCATCGACGACGCAACCGCCGAAAACCCCTGCGCCGACGCGCGGATCCTGGTGCTGACCAGGCGCGACCTTGCTCGCAACGGCAGCGTGGAAATCCACCTGCGGCCCGCCAATGACGGCGGCATGCCGCGATTATTCGTCAGGCAGGCCATCAGCGAACCCTATCGCCCTTGGCACGAGCACCGACGGTTCTCGCGCGAGGCAAGAGGTCTCGCACCCTACCAGAGGCGCGAAAGCAGGGCGGATTGAACCGCAGTTCCACGGAAACAGGAACACGTCACGAACCACCGCAAGCGTGATCGGAGTAATCTGAATCGTGAGGAAAGTGGCCTAACCGATTGTTTTATCTCAGGAAAACAATTCAGAAATCCGCCGTATCTTCGACGACTCAAGTCCGCCCAAAATCCTACTTACGTTCGAGCAGCCGCATTCTCAGTAGCGTCGGATGAGCCCCACCAGCCTGCCTTGCACCTTGACGCGGTCGGGACCGAAAATGCGGGTCTCATAGGCAGGGTTCGCGGCCTCGAGCGCAATCGACGCGCCCTTGCGGCGGAAGCGCTTCAGCGTCGCTTCCTCGTCATCGACCAGCGCCACCACGATGTCGCCCGGATTGGCGGTCTGCGAATTTCGGATGATGACCGTGTCGCCGTCGAAGATGCCGGCCTCGATCATCGAATCGCCCCGAACCTCGAGCGCGTAGTGCTCGCCGCCGGAAAGCATGTCCGGGGGGACGGAGATGGAGTGCGTCTTGTGCTGGATCGCATCGATCGGCACGCCGGCGGCGATCCTGCCCATGACGGGAATGGAAACCGCCACGGACGCGTCGTCATTGCCGGCCATTGGCGCCCGGGAGGGGGCGGCTGGCTTGCGGCCGAGACTGCCCTCGATCACGCTGGGCGAGAATTTCCGTGCCGCGTTGAGACCGGGTGCGATGGAATCGGGAAGACGCAATACCTCCAGAGCGCGCGCCCTGTTCGGCAGGCGGCGGATGAAGCCGCGCTCCTCCAGCGCCGTGATCAGCCTGTGGATTCCCGACTTGGAGGCAAGGTCCAGGGCTTCCTTCATTTCGTCGAAGGAAGGGGGAATGCCGGTTTCCTTCAGCCGGGCATGGATGAAGAGAAGCAGTTCATGTTGCTTGCGCGTCAGCATCGAGGACCCTTTCGGGAATCGTCAAAACAAAACCAGAACAAACACTATCTGTTCCAGTTGTGTTCCGCAACATTTTAATGAATGCGTTGACGATTTGTTCAACCTAGCAGCAGCACGCGGCAGGAATCGCCGGCATTCGCCGCCTCCGCCTGCGGCGCGCGAACGATCAGTGCGTTCGCCGAGGCCATCGTCTTCAGCATCGAGGAATCCTGCTGGCTGAACGGGGTTGCGACCAGTTTTCCGTCGCGGGGTTCGACGTGCGCCCGAACATAATCCTGGCGGTGGTCATTCGCCTTCATCGGCAGGGAAAGGACGGCGTCGCGAATGTCGGCTTCGGCGGCAAGCCCGCCCAGCCGTGCCACGAGCGGCTTGAGGAAGAGGTGGGCGCAGACGAGGCTCGAAACCGGATTGCCGGGCAGACCGAGGACGCGGTGCCCGCCGATCCGGCCGGACATCAAGGGCTTGCCGGGGCGCATGGCGATCTTCCAGAAGGAAAGCTCCATGCCGAGGCCGGTGAGCACGCCGCGCACGAGATCGTGATCGCCGACGGACGCGCCGCCGAGCGTCACCACGACGTCCGCCTTCGCCGAAAGCGCTTCGCCGACGGTCGCTGCGATCGCCTCCTCGCGGTCGGGCGCGATGCCGAGATCGAGCACGTCCGCGCCGGCGGAACGGGCGATGGCGGCGACGCCGAAGACGTTGGAGGCGACGATCTGGTCGGGACCGGGCTCCACGCCCGGCGGAACCAGTTCGTCTCCGGTGGCGAGAATCGCGACCAGCGGCTTGCGAACCACGGAAAGGCGAGGGTGGTTGGCGGCGGCGGCGAGCGAAAGCGCGATGGGGTCGAGCGTCCTTCCGGCTTCGAGAAGCGTTTCGCCGATCTGGAAGTCGAGGCCCGCCCGGCGAATGTTTCGGCCGCACCGTGTGGCCTCGAGCGTCTCGACGACGCCTTCCTCGATACTGCGCGCGTCTTCCTGCAGGAGAACCGTGTCCGCCCCTTCCGGCACCGGCGCGCCGGTGAATATGCGCACGGCCTCACCCTCGCCCACCACGCCGTGAAACCGCCTGCCGGCGACCGATTCGCCGATCATGGCAAGTCGCGCGGGCACCCGCGAAATGTCGTCGGCGCGCACCGCATAGCCATCCATGGCCGAGGCGTCGAAGGGTGGCTGCGTGCGCAGCGCCTTCACATCCTCGGCGAGCACCCGTCCGCCGGCGTCCGCGATCGCGACGGCTTCGGCGGGCAGCGGGCTTGCGCCTTCCAGGAGACGGGAAAGCGCTTCGTCGACGGGAAGCAGCCCGGCGGCCATCAGCCGCGCTCCGCGCGGAAGTCTCCCGACTTGCCACCGCTCTTTTCGAGAAGGCGGACGCCGGTGATCGTCATGGCGCGGTCGACCGCCTTGGCCATGTCGTAGATCGTCAGGCAGGCGACGCTCGCCGCCGTCAGCGCTTCCATCTCCACGCCGGTCTTGCCGGTGACGCGGGCAAGCGAGGTGACGCGCAGGCCGGGTAGCGTTTCGTCCGGCTCGATCTCCACCGTCACCTTGGTGAGCAGCAGCGGGTGGCAGAGCGGGATCAGCTCATGCGTCTTCTTGGCGGCCATGATGCCGGCGATCCGTGCCGCGCCCAGCACGTCGCCCTTCTTGGCGTCGCCGGAAAGAATGATCCGCAAGGTCTCCGGCTTCATCACCACCGCGCCTTCGGCGACGGCGGTGCGCTCGGTCTCCGCCTTGGCACCGACATCGACCATGTGGGCTTCGCCGGAGGCGCCGAGATGGGTGAGGGCTGGACCTTTGTCCGGCATGTCGGTCAGCCGGCCGCGCGCAGCGCGGTGTCGCCGGAAAGCAGGCCGCGCGTGGCCTGCTCCACATTGGCCTGACGCATCAGGCTCTCGCCGACGAGGAAGGTTTCGATGCCCGACTTTTTCAGCCGTAGGCAGTCCTGATGGGTGAAGATGCCGCTTTCGCCGACGATGATGCGATCGTCAGGCACGAGCCGCGAAAGCCGCTCGGACGTTTCGAGGCCGACCTCGAAGGTGCGCAGATTGCGGTTGTTGATGCCGAGCAGCCGCGAGGAGAGCTTCAGCGCGCGTTCCAGTTCCGCCTCGTCATGAACCTCCAACAGCACATCCATGCCCAGCGCGTGCGCCTCGTCCTCAAGCGTGCGCGCCTCGTCGTCGGTCAGGCTCGCCATGATCACGAGGATCGCATCCGCCCCCCAGCTTCGCGCCTCGTGCACCTGGTAGGCCTCGAACATGAAGTCCTTGCGCAACGCCGGCAGCCCGGTCGCCGCGCGCGCGGCCGTCAGATAGTCCGGCGCGCCCTGGAAAGAGGGGGCGTCCGTGAGCACCGAAAGGCAGGCCGCACCGCCCGCCTCGTAGGCATGGGCGAGCGCCGGCGGGTCGAAATCGGCACGAATGAGGCCCTTGGAGGGGCTCGCCTTCTTGATCTCGGCGATCAGCGCGAAACGACCGGCCCCGTGCTTCGCCTCGATCGCGGCCTTGAAGCCGCGCGGCGGCTCGGCGTCCGCGGCGCGCGCCTTCACCTCGGCAAGCGGCAGGCGCGCCTTGGCGGCGGCGATCTCCTCGCGCTTGTAGGCCTCGATCTTCCTCAGAATGTCGGTCATTGCGCCGTGTCCACCTTGCGGTTGGAGACCTCGATGAGCTTCGTGAGCACGCCGGCCGCCTTGCCGGCGTCGAGGGATTCTTGCGCCTGCGCCACGCCTTCGGCAAGTGTTTCCGCCTTGCCGGCGACAATGAGGGCGCCGGCCGCATTGAGCACCGCGATGTCGCGATAGGCGTTCTTCTCGCCCGAGAGTACGCCGTGCAGGGCCCTGGCGTTGTGCTCCGCGTCGCCGCCCTTCAGCGCCGAGAACTCGACGCGGGCGAGCCCGACCTCCTCCGGAGTGACCTCGAAGGTGCGCACCGCGCCATTCTCGAGCGCGGCGATGAGCGTCGTTCCCGCGGTCGTCATCTCGTCGAGCCCGTCGCCATGCACCACCCAGGCGGTCTCCGCGCCGAGCTCCCTCAGCACATGCGCGATCGGCTCCACCCACTGGGGCGAGAAGACGCCGACGAGCTGGCGCTTGACGCCGGCCGGGTTGGAAAGCGGCCCGAGCAGGTTGAAGATGGTGCGCGTGCCGAGTTCGACGCGGCTCGGTCCCACATGACGCATCGCCGAATGATGGGCCGGCGCGAACATGAAGCCGGCTCCGACCTCCGCGATGCAGGCCGAAATGGTTTCCGGGCCGATCTCGATATTGACGCCGAGCGCGGCGAGCGCGTCCGCGGCGCCGGATTTCGACGACAGGGCGCGGTTTCCGTGCTTGGCCACCGGCACGCCGGCGCCTGCGACGATGAAGGCGGCACAGGTCGAGACGTTGTAGGAACCGGAGGCGTCGCCGCCGGTGCCGACGATGTCGACCGCATCGGCCGGCGCCTTCACCGTCAGCATCTTGGAGCGCATCGTCGCCACCGCGCCGGAAATTTCCGCCACGGTTTCGCCGCGCACCCGCAAGGCCATCAGGAAGCCGCCGATCTGGCTCGGCGTCGCTTCGCCCGACATCATGATGTCGAACGCCTCGCGCGCTTCCTCGAAGGTGAGGGGAGTGCCGTTCGCCGCCTTCGCGATATGGGCCTTGAGATCAGTCATGGCCGGGCCGTCAGAAGCTCAGCGCCTGGTCGATGGCGGGCTGGTTGACCGTCACCGGATACTGGCCCTGCAGACGCGCCACGAGCTGGTCGAGAAGGTCGTTTGCCAGCCCGGTGGCGAAGCTGTTGCGCTGGTTTTCCGGAACGGCTTCCGCACCCGCGCCCACAGGCTCGAACACTTCGGTCACCTTGAAGACGATCTGCCCGCCCTCGTTCGGCGCCGACACCACGCCGGTCGCGTCCTTGGCGACGCCGAAAGCCGCGGCAACGCCGGATTCGCCGAGATCGGCATCGTCGGCCATCCGCTTCAGCCCGCGTTTGGTCTGAATCTCGAGGCCGAGCTCCTGCGCGACATCGGCCATCGGCTTGCCGTCGCGGATCGCCTTTTCCGTCTCGCTCGCCTTGGCGGCCAGCCGGGTGGTGGCCTCCTTGGCCGTCCAGTCGGTTTCCACGCGGTCGCGCACTTCCTCGAAGGTGCGGTCGCGTGCCGCGTCGATCCCATCGACCTCGTAGAAGACGTAGCCCTGGCTGCCGATCGTCAGCGGCGGATTCTCTATGCCGGTCTCGGTCTCGAAAGCCTCCGCGAGCAGCTCGTTCGACTGCGGCAGATCGGTCAGGATCGTGCCTTGCGGGTCACGCCCGCTGCGGTCGACGGCCTCGACCGTCACCACCTTCAGGCGCTGCTTCGCCGCTGCCTCGGCCATCGTCTCGCCGCCGGCGCGGCTGTCCTCGTAGGCGTCGTGGACCTCGAGCAGGATGCGGTGCGCCTCGTCCAGCGCGAGCCCGTCCTTGATTTCCTGGCTCACCTCGCCGAAGGGCCGCGCGACCGCCGGGGTGATCTCCGTCACGCGCAGGAGGATCGAACCGAATGCGCCGGGAACGACGTCGCTGACCTCGCCTTGGGCAACCGAGAACGCCGCATCGGCGATCGCTCGGTCGGCGACGCGGGATTTCTCGAACGTGCCGAGCAGCACGTCGTTCATCGTCTTGCCCTCGGCCGCGACGATATCCTCGAAGTTCGTGCCGGAACGGATTTTCTCCAGCGCCGCCCTTGCGGCGTCCTCGCTGGCGAAGACGACCTGCTCGATGCGGCGGCGCTCGGCCGTGGTATAGCGCTCGGCGTTGGCGTCGTAATATTCCTTCGCCTGCTCCTCGGAGATGGAGGCGGGATCGGCGATGTCCTCGGGCTCGAGCTTCACATAGGAGATTTTCCGGTATTCCGGCGCGGCGTAAGCCGACTTGTTCTCCTCGAAATAGGCTTTGAGGACGTCCTCGGTCGGCTCCTCGATTGGTTCGACGAGCGTTTTCGGAAGGGTGAGATACTCGACCGTGCGATCCTCGCCCCGGTAGAGCGAAACCGCGCGCAGGAAGGCGTCGGGCGCCTGCAGCCCGTCGGACACCGCCTCGACGATCTGCTGGCGGACCGCGACCTGCTCGCGGTTGTTCAGATAGTCCTCCGGCCGCATGCCGGCCTGGCGGAGCACGAAATCGAACTGGTTGCGGTCGAATCGGCCGTCCGGACCGTGAAAGGCCGGATCCTCCGCCGTCAGTGCGGCGAGGCGATCGCGCGACAGGCCGAGCTTCATCTCGCGCGCCTGCTCGTCGAGGAGCGCGCCGGCGACGAGTTGGCTGAGCACCTGCTGGTCGATGCCGAAGGCGCGAGCCTGTTCACGGGTTATACGCGTGCCGAATTGCTGCGAAAGCTGCAGGATCTGGCGGTCATAGGCGAGCCGGTAATCCTGTGCCGACACGTTGGTGTCGCCGGCGGAGACGACATGCGTGCCGACCCCGCCCGCGATCTGGCCGGAAATGCCCCAGATGGCGAAGCTGAGGACCAGCAAGATGAGGAGCAGCTTGGCGACCCAAGTTCCGGCTGCGCTTCTGAGCGAATTGAGCATGTCGTTTTCCGGCACCCTGCGTGAATTTGCGTTCGGAAGGGCAATACCGTCCTTCCCGGCCACTGTCGATTGCTTTGTGGCCTGATTTTGATAGGAGAACCTAGCCGAAATCGGAAATGGAAGGAAAGAGAAGCCATGACGCCAGGAATTCGCCCGCTCGTCGCCGGAAACTGGAAGATGAATGGTACCGGCGCATCGCTCGGCGAATTGGAATCGATCGGCAACGGTTTCATGCAGGGGCTGGATGCCGAGGTGGATGCTCTCGTCTGCGTGCCCGCGACGCTCCTTTCCCGTGCCGCAGAAATTCTCTCCCGCACGCCGGTCAGGGCCGGCGGCGAGGACTGCCATCAGAAGGAGAACGGCGCGCATACCGGCGACATTTCCGCCGAGATGCTGAAGGACGCCGGCGCCTCGCATGTGATCGTCGGCCATTCGGAGCGCCGCACCGATCATGGCGAAACCGACCAGATCGTCCACGACAAGGCGCTTGCCGCCTGGCGCGCCGGCATTTCGGCGATCATCTGCATCGGCGAGACACGCGAGGAGCGCGAGGCGGGCAAGACGCTCGAAGTCCTGTCGCGACAGATCGCCGGCTCGGTGCCTGCAAGCGCCGTCCACGCGGCAACGGTCATCGCCTACGAGCCGGTCTGGGCGATCGGGACCGGATTGACGCCCACGGTCGAGGATGTGGCCGAGGCTCACCGCCATATAAGAGGCGAGCTGGAAAAGCGGATCGGCGCGGAAGCCGGCAAAACCCGGATTCTCTACGGCGGCTCCGTAAAACCGTCGAACGCCGTCGAACTGCTCGGCGTCGAGAATGTGGATGGCGCGCTGGTTGGCGGCGCCAGCCTGAAAGCCGCCGATTTCCTGGCGATCGCCGAAGCATATCGGTCGATTTGACGGCAAAAAATCTTCCGACCGGGTTTTTGCCGCAAGCCGAGAACCCATATAGGGGTTGGAAACACCTGAAAACCCGTGTATTGAGCCGCGTCGCTGAACGCGCGGTTCGGCGCGAAAGCTAATTCGGAACCAAAAATGCAGACAATTCTCATCGTCATTCACCTGATGATCGTGCTCGCCCTCGTAGGCGTGGTGCTGCTGCAGCGTTCCGAAGGCGGCGGACTTGGCATCGGTGGCGGCTCGGGCTTCATGACGGCACGCGGCGCGGCCAACGCGCTCACCCGCGCGACGGCTCTCCTCGCCGCCGGCTTCTTCGCGACCTCGCTCGCGCTTTCCCTTCTCGCCCGCTACGGCGACCGGCCGATCGACATCCTCGACCGCGTTCCGCAGTCCGTGCCCCAGCAGGGCGTTCCGAGCGAAGGTGGCGGCGGCGTACTCGATCAGCTCGGCGGCAGCAACAACCAGCCGGCACCGCCCGCGCAGGACAGCGCTCCGGCAGCCCCCGAAAATACCGCTCCCGCGCAGCCGCAGGTTCCCAGCAGCCAGTAAGCTCCGAGCCGCGCGCATGCGCGCCACGCGAGTGTGGTTTGCCGGCCACAATCGACGTAGAACCGCAGGTTTTACCTGGTTTCGGACGTTCCCGCGGCGCCGCGCTGCTTGAGGCGGAAGGGCGCGGAAAGTATCATGCTCGAATAGGCAGTTTGGAGCGGTGACGCCCGCTTATCCTCCCGGCCGGCGTCCTGCCTTCCTCATCGGGGTGACTAAAAATGAAGCTTTGCGTTTGTGCCGCGCTGGTTTTCGGTGCGCTTCTGGTGCAGCCTGCGGCCGCACAGGACGATTTCTGGCGTCCACAGATTTCCCAGCCGGCTGCAAAGCCCGTGAAAAGAGCCGAGCCGGCGTCCAGAAAGAATGCCGCCGAAGTCAGGCCGCAGACCGCAGCCAGGGCGCAACGGCCGGCGTCGCCGAACGAAAACACCGGCGAGCTGCGCAGCGAGGAAGCGGCGGTCCGCACCGGCCTCTTCGGAACCGTGCTCGGCAGGCAGCAGGGTGAAATGCTGCCGCAGACGCGAGCGCTCGACGCCGTCTACCAGGGCAACGCGCCGAACAAGAGATTCCAGGTACGTCCCGACTTCGAGCCGCAGACGGTCGATTTTTCCGGCTACAAGCCCGGAACGATCGTGATCAACACGCAGAGCCGCTATCTCTACCTGGTCGAATCGTCCTCCAAGGCGCGTCGCTATGCGATCGCCGTCGGCCGCGAAGGGCTGGAGTTCAAGGGCAGGGCGACGGTGGGCGACAAGCAGGAATGGCCGCGCTGGTTCCCGACCAAGGCGATGCAGGAGCGCGAGCCGAAGAAATACGGTCCCTACAAGGACGGCATGAATGGCGGCCCCAACAATCCGCTCGGCGCCCGCGCCATCTATCTCTATGACGGCCGGAAGGACACGCATGTGCGCATCCACGGCACCAACCAGCCGCAAACCATCGGCACCAATTCGTCCAACGGCTGCTTCCGCATGGTCAACGAGCATGTGATTGACCTCTACAACCGCGTCCGCAAGGGCACCGAAGTCGTCGTGCTCTGACCTGAAAAACCCGCGACTTCCCTGATGCGGCCGGCCTCGTGCCGGCCCTTTCATTGGCGGGGCTACGACATCACCTCACACCCGGGCGGGAAAAGCTTAGGTGTGGCAATTTTTTTCTGGCGGAATCACTCCGCTCAAGTTATGCAACGACTCCCATGGCGCGATATGTTTTCATCACCGGCGGCGTGGTTTCCTCACTCGGCAAAGGCATCGCTGCGGCGGCTCTCGGAGCCCTCCTGCAGGCGCGTGGCTACCGTGTTCGGATCCGCAAGCTAGACCCCTATCTCAATGTCGATCCGGGCACGATGTCCCCTTACCAGCATGGCGAGGTGTTCGTAACCGACGACGGAGCGGAGACCGATCTGGATCTCGGCCATTACGAGCGCTTCACGGGGCGTTCGGCCAACCAGAGCGACAACATCACGACCGGCCGCATCTACAAGAACATCATCGACCGCGAGCGTCGCGGCGACTATCTCGGCGCGACCGTGCAGGTGATCCCGCACGTCACCGACGAGATCAAGAACTTCATCCTCGAAGGCAACGAGGAATATGATTTCGTGCTGTGCGAAATCGGCGGCACGGTCGGCGACATCGAGGCGATGCCGTTCCTCGAGGCGATCAGGCAGGTCGGCAACGACCTGCCGCGCGGGCAGGCGGTCTATATCCACCTGACGCTGATGCCCTACATACCGGCGGCCGGCGAACTGAAGACCAAGCCGACGCAGCACTCGGTCAAGGAGCTTCGCTCCATCGGCATTGCGCCCGATATCCTGCTCGTGCGCGCCGACCGCGAGATTCCGAAGGAAGAGCGGCGCAAGCTGTCGCTGTTCTGCAACGTGCGCGAATCGGCGGTCATCCAGGCGCTCGACGTCGCTCACATCTACGACGTGCCGATGGCCTATCACAAGGAAGGCCTGGACGGAGAGGTTCTCGCCGCGTTCGGCATCGATCCGGCTCCGAAGCCGCGCATGGAGCGTTGGCAGGAAATCTCGCAGCGCATCCACAATCCGGAAGGCGAGGTCACGATCGCGATCGTCGGCAAATATACCGGCCTGAAGGACGCCTACAAATCGCTCATCGAAGCGCTTTCGCATGGCGGCATTGCCAACCGGGTGCGCGTCAAGCTCGACTGGATCGAATCGGAGGTCTTCGAGAAGGAGGACCCGGCGCCGTTCCTCGAGAAGGTTCACGGCATCCTCGTGCCCGGAGGCTTCGGCGAGCGCGGCTCGGAAGGCAAGATTCTCGCCGCGAAATTCGCCCGCGAGCGCAAGGTGCCCTATTTCGGCATCTGCTTCGGCATGCAGATGGCCTGCATCGAGGCGGCGCGCTCGCTTGCCGGCATCGGCAACGCATCGTCCACCGAGTTCGGTCCGGCGGAGGAACCCGTCGTCGGGCTGATGACGGAATGGCTGAAGGGCAACATGCTGGAACAGCGCAAGGCCTCCGGCGATCTCGGCGGCACGATGCGGCTCGGCGCCTACGAGGCGCGCCTGCGCGAGGGCAGCAAGATCGCCGGAATATATGGCGACATGGACATTTCCGAGCGTCACCGCCACCGCTACGAGGTCAATATCGACTACAAGGACCGGTTGGAGGATTGCGGCCTCGTCTTTGCCGGCATGTCGCCGGACGGCGTGCTGCCCGAGACGGTCGAATATCCCGACCATCCCTGGTTCATCGGCGTGCAGTATCATCCCGAGCTGAAGTCGAGGCCTTTCGAGCCGCATCCGCTGTTTGCCAGCTTCATCGGCGCGGCGGTGGAACAGAGCCGACTGGTCTGACTGCTCAGGCGGCCGCCTTGCGTTTCGCCGGAGCGGCCGTCGACCTGAGATTTTCCAGGAAAAGCGACGCACAGGCGTCCCAGCCATGGCGCAGCGCCTTTTCCCGGGCGGTGTGCCGGTCCGCGGCAAGGGCCGCGAGGCAGGCTTCCCTCAGATCCTCCGAAACAACGCCGCCGACGCCGTCGGCCAGGATGTCGGCCGGACCCGTTACCGGATAGCCGGCGACCGGCAGGCCGCTTGCCAGCGCCTCCAGGATCACCAGGCCGAACGTGTCGGTGCGGCTCGGAAACACGAAGACGTCGGCCGAGGCATAATAGGCGGCAAGCTCCTCGCCGAATTTCGCGCCGACGAAAACCGCATCCGGAAACGCCGCCTGGAGCCGCTCGCGCTCCGGTCCGTCGCCGACCACCAGCTTGGTTCCCGGCAGGTCGAGGCCGAGAAAGGCAGGCAGGTTCTTTTCCGGCGCCAACCGCCCGACGGAAAGGAAGATTGGCTTCGGCAGATCGAGTTCCACCCGGCGCGACAGGTGGAACCGCTGCGTGTCGACCCCGCGATTCCATTGCCGAAGCTTGGTGAAGCCGCGCTCCGAAAGCTCTCTCAGCAGGGAAGGAGTCGCCACCATCGTCGCCTCGCCCGCATTGTGGAAACGGCGAAGCCAGCGATAGCTCCAATTTTCTGGCACCGGCACCCGTGCGCTGAGATATTCCGGGAAGCGTGTGTGATAGCTGGTGGTGAAACCTATCCCGCCGGCAACGCAAATCCGCCGCGCGAGAAGCCCGAGCGGGCCTTCGGTGACGATGTGGACGTGGTCGGCTCCCGCCTCGGCGATGCGGCGGCCGACGGTGAAACTCGACGTTACCGCGAGCCGGATGTCGGCATAGGTGGGAAGCGGCAGCGAGCGGAAGCCTTCCGGCGTGAGCAGTTCGACGGCGATTCCCATTCGTTCCAGCGCCGAGACGAGGTTCTGGATCGTCGAAACCACGCCATTGACCTGCGGATGCCATGCGTCGGTGACGATCAATATGCGCAAGGGACAAGTTCCGTCGCTGTTGCCGCGAACCGCTCGCCGGCGATCCCGTGGAGAGTTCTTGGCGAGTCTCGTGACAGGCGGATGACCGAAGGCTGGATGGCCGTGGCTTCACGCATGATTGATCACCGAATATTACGATCTGAAACGTAGAATCGCCATATTGTGATCTAAGAAGATATTCGAAGGGTGGTGGCGGCGTTCGCCGCTTCAAAGGGCAGAAGCTCCCCAGATGGAAGACGTAGTTCGCGTGGATGGCGGCGTGCGCCGCCGCTTGCACTTGTTTCCGCGCCGCATCGCCGTTGCGGCCGCGCTTCTTCTGCTTGCGGGATTGGTCGCGGTGCAGACCGTTCCGGAATTCATCCTCTACCGCGAAAGGCTGGTGCTGAATCTCCTGGAGATCGAAAGTAACGTCGAATTGCAACCGGTCGACCTCAGCACGCATGACGGTTTGCTGCTGCGCTCCTGGTATCACCCTCCGGCGCCCGGAAAACCCGTCATCGTCTATTTTCCGGGCCGTCTCGGCGACCTGATCCGCAAGCCCGCGCATCTCTTCGGCCTTGCCGAGCAGGGCTACGGGCTGATGCTCGCCGGTTATCGCGGCTATGGCGGAAATCCGGGTCGGCCGAGCGAACACCTGCTCTACCGCGACGCCGCCGCGCTCCTGACAAAGCTGACCAAGGAGCAGCTCGCGCCTGACGGCATCGTCCTCTACGGTTATTCGATGGGAACCGGCATTGCGAGCTATGTCGCGATGCAGGGACGGCCCCGCGCCGTTATCCTCGAAGCGCCGTTCACTTCGTTTCCCGACGCGGTTCACCGCCAGGCCTCGTCCGTGCCGCTGTGGCTGGTGCGCACCCGTTTCGATACCCGCTCGCGTATCGGTGGCATAGACGTGCCGATCCTGCTCCTGGCCGGCC
Organism: Aquamicrobium sp. LC103; assembly: GCF_001014615.2. Lineage (GTDB taxonomy): Bacteria > Pseudomonadota > Alphaproteobacteria > Rhizobiales > Rhizobiaceae > LBCQ02. The sequence goes on along the minus strand of NZ_LBCQ02000004.1, from coordinate 392,686 downwards.
AGGAAGATGCGATCACGCCCCCTGCGTTCGCGGAGGCGCTCGCCTCGCTCAGCGAGGGCTTTTCCAAGCTCTACGTGCTCCCCGAAGCGAACCACATCAACATGATCCGCCATGGCGCACGCGAAATCATATCCGGTTTCCTCTTCGGGCTGGACGCGGAGCGGGCGGGCAGCGATCAGGCCGCGGCCGTCCCTTGAACGCGGGCGCGTTTTGAGGCACATCGCGGCGATGAACGGTGCTTCGTCGGTAATTCGGGCCGATAACATGCCGTGTGGTGGACGCCGCTCGCCGCAAAGCGGGGCAGGGTGCCCTTTCGCAATCGAGGAAACGAGATGACTGCTCCCAACGCTTCCGTCGCCGTCGGTTCGGTGACCTTCGCCAATTCCGCGCCGCTTGCTCTGATCGCGGGTCCCTGCCAGCTCGAGACACGCCAGCATGCCTTCGACATGGCGGGCGCGCTGAAGGAGATCACCGGGCGGCTCGGGATTGGCCTCGTCTACAAAACCTCCTTCGACAAGGCGAACCGCACCTCCCTTGGCGGCAAGCGCGGCGCCGGGCTGGAGACCGCGCTTGCCGTCTTCGCGGACCTGCGCGAGGAGTTCGGCCTGCCGCTGCTGACCGACGTGCATACCGAGGAGCAGTGCGGCCTCGTCGCCGACGTGGTCGACATCCTGCAGATCCCGGCCTTCCTTTCGCGGCAGACCGACCTTCTCGCGGCCGCTGCCGCGACCGGCAAGGTCGTCAACGTCAAGAAGGGTCAGTTTCTCGCACCTTGGGACATGAAGAACGTCGTCGCGAAGGTGACCGGCTCCGGCAATGCCAACGTGCTGGTGACCGAGCGTGGCGTTTCCTTCGGCTACAACACGCTCGTTTCCGACATGCGCGCGCTGCCGCTGATGGCGGAGATCGGCGCGCCGGTAATCTTCGATGCGACCCACTCCGTGCAGCAGCCGGGCGGGCAGGGCGGCTCGACCGGTGGCGACAGGCGTTTCGTCGAGACGCTGGCGCGCGCCGCCGTTGCGGTGGGCGTTGCCGGCGTGTTCATCGAGACGCACCAGGACCCGGACAACGCGCCTTCCGACGGGCCGAACATGGTTCGGCTGGACGACATGCCGCGCCTGATCGAGACGCTGATGGAGTTCGACCGGGTGGCGAAGAGCCGCTGAAGCCACGCACCACCTGCTCCGGAACCTCGCGCTTCCTGCGACATTGATTAAGCGGGGAGCGCAAAGAAAGGAGCAGCAGAAATGACCACTCCTTCCGGACATACAGAAGCGATCCGTGCCTCGCGCGTGATCGGCACCGCCGTCTACAATACCGAGGGCCAGAACATCGGCACGATAGAGGACGTGATGCTCGACAAATTGTCGAACAACATCATGTACGCCGTGATCGGCTTCGGCGGTTTCCTCGGCATCGGCGAGAAATATCACGCGATCCCCTGGTCGACGCTCGACTATGAGAAGGGCCGAGGCGGTTATGTCGTGCCGTTCAGCCGCGACCAGCTCGAGGCCGCACCCGTGCACAGCATCGAGGAACTGACGGGCGACGACGGCAAATCGGTACGCGACGCGTCCTACGAATATTACAAGGTGCCGCCCTACTGGTATTGAGGCATCGGGTGAAGGAATTCCCATGATCGGCCCCGCGAGCGATCGCGGGGCTTTCCGTTGGTCCCGGCTCATTGCCACTTCGGGACTGTTTCGCTAAGAGGACGCAGCCTGAAACCCAGCCTGAAGGGATGCCTCCGACATGACCGCAATCACCGACATCATCGGCCGCGAAATTCTCGACAGCCGCGGAAATCCGACCGTGGAAGTCGACGTCATCCTGGAAGACGGTTCGATGGGCCGCGCGGCCGTGCCTTCGGGCGCCTCGACGGGCGCGCATGAGGCGGTCGAGCTGCGTGACGGCGGAGCGCGCTATCTCGGCAAGGGCGTCGCGGGCGCGGTCGACGCGGTCAATGGCGAGATCTTCGAAGCCATCGGCGGCCTCGATGCCGAAAACCAGATTCAGATCGACAAGACGATGATCGAGCTCGACGGCACGCCGAACAAGGGCCGTCTCGGCGCCAACGCCATCCTCGGCGTTTCGCTCGCGGTCGCCAAGGCAGCGGCCGAGGCCGCCGGACTGCCGCTTTATCGCTATGTCGGCGGCGCCGGCGCCCATGTCCTGCCGGTGCCGATGATGAACATCGTCAATGGCGGCGCGCATGCCGACAATCCGATCGACTTCCAGGAATTCATGATCATGCCGGTGGGCGCGGAGAGCTTCCGCGAGGGCCTGCGCTGGGGTGCGGAAATCTTCCATACCCTCAAGAAGGGCCTGAAGGACGCCGGCCACAACACCAATGTCGGCGACGAAGGCGGCTTCGCGCCGAACATCAAGAGCGCGCAGGCCGCGCTCGATTTCGTCATGGCCTCGATCGAGAAGGCCGGCTACAGGCCCGGCGAGCAGGTAGCCATCGCGCTCGACTGCGCGGCGACCGAGTTCTTCAAGGACGGCAATTACGTCTATGAGGGCGAGCGGAAGACGCGTGACGGCAAGGCGCAGGCGAAGTATCTCGCCAAGCTCGCCGCCGACTATCCGATCATCTCCATCGAGGACGGCATGGCCGAGGACGACTGGGAAGGTTGGAAGATGCTGACCGACCTCGCCGGCAAGAAGGTGCAGCTCGTCGGCGACGACCTGTTCGTCACCAACTCGGCGCGGCTCAAGGACGGCATCCGAATGGGCGTCGCCAATTCCATCCTGGTCAAGGTGAATCAGATCGGCTCGCTGACCGAGACGCTCGACGCCGTCGAAACCGCCCATAAGGCAGCCTATACCGCGGTGATGTCGCATCGCTCCGGCGAGACAGAGGATTCAACCATCGCCGATCTTGCCGTCGCCACCAATTGCGGACAGATCAAGACCGGCTCGCTTGCCCGTTCCGACCGGCTGGCGAAGTACAACCAGCTCCTGCGCATCGAGGAAGACCTCGGCGCTCAGGCACGCTACGCCGGTACGTCCATCCTGCGCGGCTGATTGTTGCTTCCGCCGCCTCCTTCATGAGGTGGCGGTAACCGGCCCTTAAGCATAATCGTGCCATATGCCGTTGCACGATTTGTGGAACAGGGCCGATGTGGACACGTCAACGGAAGAAGAGAAACACCGGCGCGCTGATCGTTCCCGCGGTCGCCGCGCTGTTCCTTTCCTATTTCGGATTTCACGCTTTCCACGGTGAATACGGCATCTATTCCAAGTACCGGCTGGAAGAGCGCGTCGCGCAATTGCAGACGAATCTCGACCGGGTGAAGGGTGAGCGCATGCGGCTTGAGCGCCGCGTGCAATTGCTGCATGATGGCACGCTCGAGAAAGACATGCTGGACGAGCAGGCGCGTCGTGCCCTGAATCTCTCCCTTCCGGACGAGGTCACGATCATGCGGCCTTCCGCGCGCTGATTAACCTGAATTCGGTTAATCCTGCAAAAGACGTGCAATTATAAGAATTTAGATGCATGCGAGCCATGCATTTTCTGCATAGCGGATTGCAAGTCTGCGTGCTAGCCTCCGGTCAAATCGGGGAGGCTCCCGTCTTCCCCCTTAGTCCGCGAAGAGACGCATCAGGGAGTGATCCATGGCGACAGCCGCTAAGAAAACGTCCGCCAGAATCAAGGCGGACGGAAAATCTCTGGCCATCAAAGTGCCGCCACCGGCGAAATTCGACAAGGAGCAGGAGCTCAGGGCCTATCGCGACATGCTTCTGATCCGCCGTTTCGAGGAAAAGGCGGGCCAGCTTTACGGCATGGGGTTCATCGGCGGCTTCTGCCACCTCTACATCGGCCAGGAAGCGGTCGTTACCGGCATGAAGATGGCGCTCGTCGAGGGCGACCAGATGATCACCGCCTATCGCGATCATGGTCACATGCTCGCCATGGACATGAGCCCGCGCGGGGTGATGGCCGAACTGACCGGCCGCCGCGGGGGCTACTCCAAGGGCAAGGGCGGCTCCATGCACATGTTCTCCAAGGAGAAGAATTTCTACGGCGGACACGGTATCGTCGGCGCGCAGGTGTCGCTCGGCACGGGCCTCGCCTTCGCCAACCGCTATCGCGACAACGACAATGTCTCGATCACCTATTTCGGCGACGGCGCCGCCAACCAGGGCCAGGTCTATGAGAGCTTCAACATGGCGTCGCTGTGGAAGCTGCCGGTCGTCTATGTGATCGAGAACAACCGCTATGCGATGGGCACGTCGGTGTCGCGCTCGTCCGCCGAGACCGACTTCTCGCAGCGCGGGCTTTCCTTCAGGATCCCCGGCATCCAGGTTGACGGCATGGACGTGCGCGCCGTCAAGTCGGCTGCCGAGCTTGCCGTCGAGCACTGCCGCTCCGGCAAGGGGCCGATCATCCTCGAGATGCAGACCTACCGCTATCGCGGCCATTCCATGTCCGACCCGGCGAAATACCGTTCCAAGGACGAAGTCCAGAAGATGCGCTCCGAGCACGATCCGATCGAGCAGGTGAAGGCGCGCCTCCTGGAAGCGAAATGGGCCAGCGAGGACGATTTGAAGGCGATCGACAAGGAGGTCCGCGACATCGTCCAGGATGCCGCCGAATTCGCGCAGAACGATGCGGAGCCGGATCCGTCCGAGCTCTACACCGACATTTTGCTCTAAGGGGGAGGCGGACAATGCCGATCGAAATTCTCATGCCCGCTCTCTTGCCGACCATGGAAGAGGGCAACCTGTCGAAATGGCTCAAGAAGGAGGGCGACAAGGTTGCCCCCGGCGACGTGATCGCCGAGATCGAGACCGACAAGGCCACGATGGAAGTCGAGGCTGTGGACGAAGGCACGCTGGGCAAGCTCCTCGTCGCCGAGGGTACCGAAGGCGTCAAGGTCAACACGCCGATCGCCGTGCTGCTGCAGGAAGGCGAGAGCGCGGACGCCGCTACGGCGAAATCCGCGGCCGACGGCGCCGCCTCGAAACCTGATGCCGACACGCCCGCGGCAGCTTCCGGCGACGCCGGCGGCAAGGCCCGCGAAGCCGACGATGAGCCGAGCGTGAAAAAGGATGCCGCCAAGGCACCGGCCGCCCCCAAGGCGGAGATCGCGGCCGACCCGGACATTCCGGCCGGCACCGAGATGGTCCAGACCACCGTGCGCGAAGCGCTGCGCGATGCCATGGCCGAGGAGATGCGTCGGGACGAGGACGTCTTCGTCATGGGCGAGGAGGTCGCCGAGTATCAGGGCGCCTACAAGATCACCCAGGGCCTTCTGCAGGAATTCGGCGCAAGGCGCGTCGTCGATACGCCGATCACCGAGCACGGCTTCGCCGGCGTCGGCGTGGGCGCGGCGATGGCCGGCCTCAAGCCGATCGTCGAATTCATGACCTTCAACTTCGCCATGCAGGCGATCGACCAGATCGTGAACTCGGCCGCCAAGACCCTCTACATGGCCGGCGGCCAGATGGGCGCGCCGATCGTCTTCCGCGGCCCGAACGGCGCGGCCGCCCGCGTCGCCGCCCAGCATTCGCAGTGCTACGCCGCCTGGTACGGCCACATTCCCGGCCTGAAGGTGGTGATGCCTTACACGGCCGCCGACGCCAAGGGCCTGCTCAAGGCCGCGATCCGCGACCCGAACCCGGTGATCTTCCTCGAGAACGAAATTCTCTACGGCCAGACCTTCGACGTGCCGAAACTCGACGATTTCGTGCTGCCGATCGGCAAGGCGCGCATCCACAAGCAGGGCAAGGACGCCACCATCGTCTCGTTCGGCATCGGCATGACCTATGTGGTCAAGGCCGAGGCGGAATTGCGCGAGATGGGCCTCGACGTCGAGATCATCGACCTGCGCACCATCCGGCCGCTCGATTTCGACACGATCATCGCATCCGTCAAGAAGACCAACCGCCTGGTCGTGGTGGAAGAGGGCTTCCCGCAGTCGTCGGTCGGCGACCATATCGCCAGCCAGGTCATGCAGCGCGCATTCGACCATCTCGATGCGCCGGTGATCACGATTGCCGGCAAGGACGTGCCGATGCCTTACGCGGCCAATCTCGAAAAGCTTGCGCTGCCGAATGTCGGCGAGGTCGTCGAGGCGGTCAAAGCCGTCACCTACCGGGCCTGAGGAGGAGATCGCGATGCCAATCGAAATCACCATGCCGGCCCTTTCGCCAACCATGGAGGAGGGCAACCTCGCCAAATGGCTGGTCAAGGAAGGCGACAAGGTTTCACCGGGCGACGTGATCGCGGAGATCGAGACCGACAAGGCGACGATGGAAGTCGAGGCCGTGGACGAGGGCACCGTCGCCAAGCTCGTGGTGCCGGCCGGCACCGAGGGCGTCAAGGTCAATGCGCTGATCGCCATTCTCGCCGAGGAAGGCGAGGATGCCGATGCCGCGGCGAAGGGTGGCGGGAAAGCCGAGGCGGTGCAGGAGAAGGCCGAGGCAAAGGAAGCCTCCGCGTCCGCTCCTTCAAGCCAAGATGAGAAAAAGGAGCCTGCGCCGACAACAGCCGGAAACGGTGCGGAGGCATCCTCTCCCCAACGGGGAGAAGGTGGCGCGCGCGGCGATGGAGCCTCGAAAGACGGCCGCGTCTTCGCCTCTCCGCTCGCCCGCCGTATCGCGAAGGATGCGGGCATCGACCTCGGCTCGATAGCCGGTTCCGGTCCCAAGGGGCGCGTGGTGAAGGCTGATGTTGAAGCCGCGGTCTCCGGCGGAGCTGCAAAGGCGGCGCCCGCCGGCAAGGCGGACCTGGCCGCACCGGCAGCCACGCCGAAGCCGATGTCCGACGATGCCGTGCTGAAACTCTTCGAGGAAGGTTCCTACGAGCTCGTCCCGCACGACAACATGCGCAAGACGATCGCCCGCCGCCTGGTCGAGGCGAAGTCGACGGTTCCGCATTTCTACCTCACGCTCGATTGCGAGATCGATGCGCTGCTTGCCTTGCGCAAGCAGCTCAACGACGCCGCCCCGATGACGAAGACCGACAAGGGCGAGGTTCCCGCCTACAAGCTTTCGGTCAACGACATGATCATCAAGGCCATGGCGCTTGCCCTGCAGGCGGTGCCGGACGCCAACGCATCCTGGACCGAGGCGGCGATGGTCAAGCACAAGCACTCCGACGTCGGCGTCGCGGTCTCCATCCCCGGCGGGCTGATCACGCCGATCGTGCGCCGCGCCGAGGAGAAGACGCTGTCCGTCATTTCCAACGAGATGAAGGATCTCGCGGGCCGTGCGCGCAACCGCAAGCTCAAACCCGAGGAGTATCAGGGCGGCACGACGGCGGTGTCCAATCTCGGCATGTTCGGAATCAAGGATTTCGCGGCCGTCATCAACCCGCCTCATGCCACCATATTGGCGGTCGGCGCGGGCGAGGAGCGCGCGGTGGTGAAAAACGGCGAGATCAAGATCGCCAACATGATGTCGGTCACGCTGTCGACCGATCATCGCGCGGTGGATGGTGCATTGGGCGCCGAACTGCTGGTCGCCTTCAAGCGCTACATCGAAAATCCGATGGGGATGCTCGTTTAGACGCCGGCATGGCGCCGGCGTCAGGTCCGATCGATTGCCGGTCGGTCCTGAACGCGGAGGAAGTGCAATGGCCATTACGGAGCAAGCTTCGAAACTGCGCGGATCATGGATATGGATGGCGCTTTTCGCCGTCATCTGTCTCATCGGCGGCGTGATCGCATTGCTGAACCCCTTCGCCGCGACGCTGGCGGCCACCTTCATCGCCGGATGGACGTTCGCTTTCCTCGGCGCACTCCAGATCATACAGTCCTTCCAGGTCAAGGACTGGCCCGGTTTCGTCTGGGCCATCCTGTTCGGCATCCTCACGCTCGTCGTGGGCATAAGCCTCATCACCAATCCGCTCGCCGGCATGATCTCGCTGACCCTGCTGGTGGCGGTGCTGTTCCTCGTCATGGGCATCGTCAAGATCATGTATGCGTTCTCGCTACGCCCGATTTCCGGATGGGGCTGGGCGCTGGCGTCGGGTGTCATCTCGCTGGCCCTGGCCGCGATGATCTTCGCCAATCTGCCGGAGGCGGCGGCTTCGGTGCTCGGCATCCTCCTGGCGGTGGAACTCATTTCGAACGGCGTTCTGTTCATGCTGCTCGCGCTCGGGTTCAGGAAGATCTAGGCGGCAAGCGTCGACATGAAACTGAAAAAGGCGGTCGTGGAATGAAAACCATCCTCTGCTACGGCGATTCGCTGACCTGGGGCTATGACGCGGAAGGACCGGGGCGTCATGCGCTGGAGGATCGCTGGCCGACTGTGCTCCAGCAGGGCCTGGGCGAGGCGGTGCGTGTCATTCCGGAGGGGCTGAACGGACGCACGACCGCCTTTGACGATCATCTTTCCGGCGCCGACCGCAACGGCGCCCGTCTGCTACCGACGATCCTGACGACGCATTCCCCGCTCGACCTGGTGATCCTGCTGCTCGGCACAAACGACATGAAGCCGTTCATCTGCGGCCATGCGATCGGCGCCCGCCAGGGCGTGCAGCGGCTCGTGGAGATCATCAGGGGGCACACCTATCCGTTCGACGCCGCGGCTCCGGAAATACTGATCGTCGCGCCGCCGCCGCTGCGGGAGACGGGCGACCCGGACTTCGCGGCGCTGTTCGGCGGCGGGATCGAAGCGTCAGGCATGCTCGCGAGCCTCTATTCGGACCTCGCCGACATCACCGGCTGCGGCTTTTTCGACGCGGGTTCGATGGCAAGGACGACACCGGTCGACGGCGTTCATCTCGACGCGGCCAATACACGTGCGCTCGGCAAGGGGCTGGAGCCCATCGTGCGCATGATGCTGGGACTTTAGGAGAACAGGCGTGGCTGAAAACTACGACGTCATCATCATAGGCTCAGGCCCCGGCGGATATGTAGCCGCCGTCCGCTCGGCCCAGCTCGGCTTCAAGACCGCGATCGTCGAGCGCGAGCACCTCGGCGGCATCTGCCTCAACTGGGGCTGCATCCCGACCAAGGCGCTGCTGCGCTCGGCGGAGATCATGCACTACGCCGAACATGCGAATGATTACGGGCTCAAGCTCGAAGGCAAGGTCTCGGCCGACGTCAAGGCCGTGGTCGAGCGCTCGCGCGGCGTCTCGGCGCGCCTCAATGGCGGCGTCGGCTTCCTGATGAAGAAGAACAAGGTCGACGTCATCTGGGGAGAAGCGAAGCTCGCCAAGGGGCAGGGTGGCGCGCCGCAAGTGGTTGTCTCCAAGAGCTCGAAGAAGCCGATGGAGCCTCAGCACCCGGTCCCGAAGGGCGTGAAGGGCGAAGGCACCTACACCGCGAAGCACGTCATTCTCGCCACCGGCGCGCGACCGCGCTCGCTCCCGGGCATCGAGCCCGACGGCAAGCTGATCTGGACCTATTTCGAGGCCATGGTGCCGAAGGAAATGCCGAAATCGCTGATCGTCATGGGCTCGGGCGCGATCGGCATCGAGTTCGCCTCCTTCTACCGCACCATGGGCGTCGACGTGACCGTCGTCGAGATCATGCCGCAGGTCATGCCCGTCGAGGACGCCGAGATTTCGGCCCTCGCGAGGAAGCGGTTCGAGAAGCAGGGCATGAAGATCATGCTGGAGGCCAAGGTCGCCAAGGTCGAGAAGGGCGCGAACTCCGTCACCGCGCATGTCGAGACGAAGGACGGCAAGGTCGTGAAGATCACCGCCGACCGTTTGATCTCGGCCGTCGGCGTGCAGGGCAATATCGAGAATCTCGGCCTTGAGGAGCTCGGTGTGAAGACCGACCGCGGCATCGTCGTCACCGACGGCTACGGCAAGACCAATGTCGAAGGGCTCTACGCCATCGGCGACGTTGCGGGGCCGCCGATGCTCGCCCACAAGGCCGAGCATGAAGGCGTCATCTGCGTGGAGAAGATCGCGAACGTGCCGGGCGTGCACGCGCTCGACAAGCTGCTGGTTCCGGGCTGCACCTATTGCAATCCCCAGGTCGCTTCGGTCGGCCTGACCGAGGCGAAGGCCAAGGAGCAGGGCCACGACATCCGTGTCGGACGCTTCCAGTTCGCCGCCAACGGCAAGGCGATCGCGCTCGGCGAGGACCAGGGCCTCGTCAAGACGATCTTCGACAAGAAGACCGGCCAGCTTATCGGCGCGCACATGGTCGGTGCCGAGGTCACCGAGCTTATTCAGGGATTCGTCGTCGCGATGAACCTGGAGACCACCGAGGAGGAGCTGATGCACACCGTCTTCCCGCATCCGACGCTCTCGGAGATGATGAAGGAGAGCGTGCTCGACGCCTACGGACGCGCGCTGAACGCCTGAAGTCCTCGATGCCGAATCTCAGCTCATACATGCAAGGACGGGCCCGGACAGGCGCGGGAGAATGCGTTTTTGCAAGACCGCCATTCGCGGTGGCGGCCTTACATTCGAGTGCCGCAATCACTATAACACGGCAAAGGAGATTCAAGGTCTCCGGCCAGATTCTCGTGCGGAGTTGTGATGGTCACCGTTCTTGATACCGTTTCGACAAAGCCGCGTGTCCGCCACCCGGAAAAAGCACATCGTCCCGACCAGGAGGTGCTGCGCAAGCCGGAATGGATCCGCGTCAAGGCGCCTACCTCGAAGGGCTATCTCGAGACCCGCGAGATCGTGAAATCGCACAATCTCGTCACGGTCTGCGAGGAAGCCGGCTGCCCGAATATCGGCGAATGCTGGCAGAAGAAGCATGCCACCTTCATGATCATGGGCGAGATTTGCACGCGCGCCTGCGCCTTCTGCAACGTCGCGACCGGCATTCCGACCGCGCTCGACCCGAACGAGCCTGAGAACGTAGCCCGCGCGGTGAAGCAGATGGGCCTCAACCACGTCGTCATCACCTCCGTCGACCGCGACGACCTCGCCGATGGCGGCGCGCAGCATTTCGTCGACGTGATCCTGGCGATCCGCGCGGCTTCGCCCGAAACGACGATCGAGATCCTGACGCCCGACTTCCTGAGGAAGGACGGCGCGCTCGAGACCGTGGTCGCGGCCAGGCCCGACGTCTTCAACCACAATCTCGAGACCGTTCCCTCGAATTATCTCACCGTGCGTCCGGGCGCGCGCTATTTCCACTCGATCCGGCTGCTCCAGCGCGTCAAGGAGCTCGATCCGTCGATCTTCACCAAGTCGGGCATCATGGTGGGCCTGGGCGAGGAGCGGAACGAGGTGCTCCAGCTCATGGACGACCTGCGTTCGGCAAATGTGGATTTCATGACGATCGGCCAGTATCTGCAGCCGACGAAGAAGCATCATCCGGTGAAGAAGTTCGTCACGCCCGAGGAGTTCAAATCCTACGAGACGGTCGCCTACACCAAGGGATTCCTCGTCGTCGCGTCGAGCCCGCTGACGCGTTCGTCGCACCATGCCGGCGACGACTTCGCCAAGCTGCGCGCCGCCCGCGAGGCGAAGCTGAAGGCGTCCGCCTGACCCGATGCCCAAGCACGAAACCACGCGAAAGGTATCCCATTCGCCGGATGAGATGTTCTCGCTCGTCGCCGACGTGGAGAGCTATCCGCAATTCCTGCCCATGTGCGAGGGTTTGAGCGTGCGCTCGCGGCGCGAGCGTGACGGCATCACCGTTCTCGTCGCCGACATGACCGTCGGCTACAAGGCGATCCGCGAGACCTTCACCAGCCAGGTGGTCTTGAAACCGGCCGAAAGCCTCATCGACGTGAAATATCTCGACGGGCCGTTCAAATATCTGGTGAATCAGTGGCGTTTCGACCCGATCGATGACGGCGGCACCGAAATCCACTTCTTCATCGACTATGAGTTCAAGAGCCGGATGCTGGGCGCGCTGATGGGGGCGATGTTCGACCGCGCCTTCCGCATGTTCGCGGAAGCATTCGAGAAGCGCGCCGACGTCGTCTTCGGTCCAGTGCGGCGAAACGCACTCTGATTCTTACAAACTCAGTTCGCTGTGCGAGCCAAGTCGACGAGTTGTAGCGTTTCAGCGTCGGATTTGCGGTAGATTAGCACCAGATCAGGTCTGATATGACAGTCCCGGTGATCGCCCCACTCGCCGGTCAGCGGGTGATCACGGAATTTCGCCGGCAACGGTTCGTCAGCCGCCAGACGGGCAATGACAGATGACAGCTCCGTATCCAGCGTCGTGCGATGCTGTCCCTTTTTCTCGCGTTTGTAATCTTTCTTGAAACGACTGGTCCATTCAATCGCCCGCATTGAGTTCGTCCAGAAGACCCGCGACAGAACTGACGCGGCGCAGCTTGCCAGCGCGCGCCTCCTTCATAGCCTCGACGGTCTCCTCGTTCGGCACCAACGGATCGAACGGCAGCGCTTTGTCCGCAACGGTGCGCACAAGCATCATCCGAAAGGCGTCGGAGACGGTCAGGCCGGACGCTTCCAAAATTGCAGCAGCTTCTTCCTTGATCCGCTCGTCGATCCGAGCGCGTACAACAGCGTTGGCAGGCATGGCGATTTCCTCTTTTGTTGACGCCAATATGTGGGCTACATTGTAGCCCATCAAGCCTGAAAAGTAAGTTATCCGTTGCTGAGCGGCCTTTAGCTCTCTTTTGCCGCGTCACGCAGGAGCGTGAGTGCGAAATCCCGCGCTCCTTGCCGGATGGCGGCGCGTCCCTCGTCGGCGAAACGCTGCTCGAAAGCCTCCGGCGCCTGGTGGCGGCGCGCAATGGCGAACCAGACGAGGCCGACCGGCTTTTCGGCCGAGCCGCCCCCGGGACCTGCGACCCCCGTGATGGAAACCGCGACGTCGGCCAACGAGCGGGCGAGCGCGCCTTCGGCCATCTCCAGCGCCGTTTCGCGCGAAACGGCGCCATGGGCGGCGAGCGTGGCGCTCGACACGCCGAGCAGGTCCATCTTGGCCTCGTTGGAATAGGTGACGAAGCCGCGGTCGACCACAGCGGAAGAGCCGGCGTGATCGGTAACGGCGGCCGCGACCATGCCGCCGGTGCAGGATTCGGCGGTGGCGAGCATCAGCTTCCGGGCGAGATAGGTTTCGAAAACCTCGCGCGAGATGTCTGTCGTCATTCCGGCAATCCTCCAGGATAGACGACGGTCGCCGTGGCGATGGCCGCGATGCCTTCCTTGCGCCCTACGAAGCCCAGCTTCTCGTTGGTCGTGGCCTTCACCGACACCCTGTCGGCGGAAATGCCGAGCATGCCGCAGAGCGCGGCCGTCATCGCCTCACGATGCGGGCCGATGCGGGGCGCCTCGCAGATCAACGTGACATCGGCGTTTGCGATCCGTCCGCCGCGTTCCCTCACGATACGAACAGCCTCGGCGACGAAGATTTTCGAGGCGGCTCCTTTCCAGCGCATGTCCGAGGGCGGGAAATGGGTGCCGATATCGCCTGCTCCGCAGGTGGCCAGCAGCGCGTCGGTCAGTGCATGCAATCCGACATCGGCGTCGGAATGGCCTGAGAGGCGCTTGTCGTGAGGGATTTCCACCCCGCACAGCGTCACGTGACTGCCTTCCTCGAAGCTGTGGACGTCATAGCCATTGCCGGTTCGCACGTCCGGAAAGAAAGCGGTCTGGGTGATCATGCGTGCCTTCGCGATCTCGATGTCCCTGGCCCATGTGAGCTTGACGTTGTCCGCCGCTCCTTCGACGATGCGCACGGGGATACCCGCCCATTCGGCGATCGCGGCGTCGTCGGTGAAATCCTGCCTTCCGGCCGCATGGGCGCGCTCGTGCGCCTCCAGGATCGGCGCGAAGGGAAAGCCTTGCGGCGTCTGCGCGGCGTAGAGGCCGGCCCGCGGCACCGTCTCCGTCACCAGCTTCGCCTCGCCGGCGCGCTTCAGCGTGTCCGAAACGGGCAGGGCGGGGAGGCTGCCCCGCTCCGGCTCGACACCCTCGACCACACGGTCGATGAGGGCCGCTTCCACGAAGGGCCGGACCGCGTCGTGGATGAGCACGGCATCGAGTTCCTCGTCTCGCAATGCGAGCAGCGCGAGGCGCGTCGATGCCTGGCGCGTCGCGCCGCCGTAAACGACAATCACCTTCGAGGCGAATTCGCCGGCTGCGCTCGAGAAGAGGTCTTCGTCCTGCGGATGGATCGCCACGGCTACACTGGCAATCGCCGGATGGCCGAGAAAAGCCCGCAATGTGTGGCGGATGACGGGTTCGCTTCCAAGCAGGCGATATTGTTTCGGCCCCTCGATCGATTGGCCGGCCCGTTCGCCGCGCCCGGCCGCAACCAGAACCACGCCTATCTTTCCGTTCTTCATTACCGTGCGGCGCCTTGATTTCATGCTGAAAAGACGATTAGTGACCCGCCCTGCAAAAGGCCAGAGCAATTCCCTTTCGCCCATGGCTTTTGCCTATTTCGCAGTTGCACAATGGGAAAAAACTGGTTAGCTATTAGGCAATTGGCCTTTTTGCTTGGTTTTTGTGCATGCCTTCTCCCGCGGATTTGCTCGAACCGTTCGACCTCGGTCGAAACAGGATAGGCAATCGCCTCTTTCTAGCGCCGATGTCCGGAATAAGCGACGAGCCTTTTCGCCGCCGCGCGATCGGGCATGGCGCGGGACTCGTCGTGTCCGAAATGGTGGCGAGCTGCGAACTGGCCAAGGGCAAACAGGAATCGGCGCGTCGCATCCGCCGGCCGGACGTGCCGGTCCATGTCGTTCAGCTTGCCGGCCGCGAGGCGCAATGGATGGCGGAAGGGGCGAGAATCGCAGCGAGCGAGGGCGCGGACGTCATCGACATCAATATGGGGTGCCCGGCCAAGAAGGTGACGGGCGGCTATTGCGGCTCCGCGCTGATGCGCGATCCTGACCACGCGCTTTCGCTGATCGAGGCCGTGGTCGAGGCCGTCGACGTACCGGTCACGGTGAAGATGCGCCTCGGCTGGGACGAGGATGCGCTCAACGCCCCGCTGATCGCCCGGCGCGCGGAGCAGGCCGGGGTGCGCATGGTGACGGTGCACGGCCGCACACGCTGCCAGTTCTACAAGGGCAGGGCGGATTGGCGCGCCATCGCCTGCGTGAAGGAAGCCGTTTCCATTCCCGTCGTCGCCAATGGCGACGTTCAAAACCTTGCTGAAGCAGTTGAAATCCTTTCCCAATCCGGCGCCGACGCGGTGATGGTGGGGCGCGCGCACTACGGTGCGCCCTGGCTTGCCGGCGCGATCGCCGCCGAGGCCGCTGGCAAGAGCGCGCCCGGCGTCCCCACTGACGGGCGGAGCCTCGCAGGCTATGTCGCCTCGCACTACGAGGACATGCTCGCCCTCTACGGCATCGAATCCGGGCTGCGCCAGGCCCGCAAGCATCTCGGCTGGTACATAGACCGCCACGCGCCATCCGCCGACGCCCACGCGCGGCGGCTGATCATGACCTCGACCGATCACCGGCAGGTCATGAGCGAGCTCGCGCGCGTCCTGGTCTCGGCCTTCACGGAACCCGAATCGAAGAAAGCCGCATGAACACCCCCACCAATGCGGATGCAGCCAGCATCGTCCTCAACACCATCCGCCATCCGGTCATCATGGTCGGGCCGGATGGCAACATCACCTTCGCCAATGCCGACGCGGAGGATTTCTTCCGCTCCAGCGCCGCCATGCTCTCGCACTATACGCTCGAGCGCTTCGTCCCCTTCGGCAGCCCGCTTCTGGCCCTGGTCGAGCAGGTGCGGGAGCGCCGCGCGCCGTTCAACGAATATCGCGTCGACATCTCGTCGCCGCGGCTCGGCGCGGAGAAGATCGTCGATCTCTATGTCGCGCCGGCGCCCGAACTGCCGGGCTCGGTCGTGGTGATGTTCCAGGAGCGCTCGATGGCCGACAAGATCGATCGCCAGATGACGCATCGCGGCGCGGCGCGCTCCGTCACCGGGCTTGCGGCGATGCTTGCCCACGAAATCAAGAACCCGCTCTCCGGCATCCGCGGCGCCGCGCAACTTCTCGAAAGCGTCGTTTCGGACGAGGATCGCGCGCTCACCCGGCTGATCACCGACGAGACCGACCGCATCGTCTCCCTCGTCGACCGAATGGAGGTGTTTTCGGACGAGCGGCCGATCGAGCGCCAGCCCGTCAACATTCACGTCGTCCTCGACCATGTGAAGGCAATCGCCAAGAACGGTTTTGCAAGCAAAATCAAGGTAATGGAGGACTATGATCCATCTCTTCCTCCGGTTTACGCGAATCGCGACCAGCTCGTCCAGGTGTTCTTGAACCTCGTCAAGAACGCCGCCGAGGCGCTCGGCAACGAGCCCGGCGGCGAGATCACGCTTTCGACCGCATTCCGGCCGGGCATCAGACTCTCCGTGCCCGGAACCCAGGATCGCGTCTCGCTGCCGCTCGAATTCTGCGTCCACGACAACGGCCCGGGCGTGCCCAACGACATTCTGCCGATCCTGTTCGACCCGTTCATCACGACGAAGCCGAACGGCTCCGGCCTGGGGCTGGCCCTGGTGGCGAAGATCGTCGGCGAGCATGGCGGCGTGATCGAATGCGATTCCTCCGCGCGGGGCACGGTCTTCAGGATCCTGATGCCGACCTGGCGGGAGCCGCGCGGATATGAAGATATCTATCAGGAAGGACGTATGGCATGAGCATGCGCGGAAACATCCTCGTCGCGGATGACGATGCGGCCATCAGGACGGTGCTCAACCAGGCGCTGTCGCGCGTCGGGCACGAGGTGCGCGTGACTTCCAACGCCTCGACGTTGTGGCGCTGGGTTTCCTCTGGCGAGGGCGACCTCGTCATCACCGACGTGGTGATGCCGGACGAGAACGCCTTCGACATGCTGCCGCGCATCAAGAAGGCGCGGCCGGACCTGCCGGTCATCGTGATGAGCGCGCAGAACACGTTCATGACCGCGATCCGCGCCTCGGAGACCGGCGCCTACGAATATCTGCCCAAGCCTTTCGATCTCACCGAGCTTCTGACGATCGTCAACCGCGCGCTCTCCGAGCCGAAGCGGCATTCGCCGGAGCTGCGCGCCGAGGATCAGCCGGACCACATGCCGCTGGTCGGGCGTTCGCCCGCCATGCAGGACATCTACCGGATGCTGGCGCGGATGATGCAGACGGACCTGACGGTGATGATCACCGGCGAATCCGGGACCGGCAAGGAACTCGTCGCCCGGGCGCTGCACGAATACGGCCGCCGCCGCGGCGGTCCTTTCGTTGCGATCAATATGGCCGCCATTCCGCGCGATCTCATCGAATCGGAGCTTTTCGGCCATGAGAAGGGCGCCTTCACAGGCGCGCAGAACCGTTCCACCGGCCGTTTCGAGCAGGCCGAGGGCGGCACGCTCTTTCTCGACGAGATCGGCGACATGCCGATGGAGGCGCAGACGCGGCTGCTGCGCGTGCTTCAGCAGGGCGAATACACCACGGTCGGCGGACGTACGCCGATCCGCACGGACGTGCGCATCGTCGCCGCGACCAACAAGGACCTGCGCACGCTGATCAACCAGGGGCTCTTCCGCGAGGATTTGTTCTACCGCCTCAACGTCGTTCCGCTGCGGCTTCCAGCGTTGCGCGAGCGCTCCGAGGACGTGCCGGACCTCGTGCGGCATTTCTTCAAGCAGGGCGAGAAGGAGGGCCTGCAGGCCAAGCGCATCTCGCCGAACGGCATCGAACTGATGAAGCGCTATTCCTGGCCGGGCAATGTGCGCGAGCTGGAAAACCTCATTCGCCGGCTCGCCGCGCTCTATCCCCAGGACGAAATCTCCTCGGAGATCATCGAGGCGGAATTGCGCACCGGCGCGACGCCGCCGTCGGCGCAGGGGCCGTCGATCCTCCCCGACGATCTGTCGATCGGCCAGGCGGTGGAGCATTACCTTCAGCGCTATTTCACCGGCTTCGGCGGCGAACTGCCGCCTCCCGGCCTCTATCAGCGGATCCTGGCGGAGGTGGAATATCCGCTGGTGCTGGCGTCGATGACCGCGACGCGCGGCAACCAGATCAAGGCGGCCGAGCTTCTGGGGCTCAACCGCAATACGCTTCGCAAGAAAATCCGCGAACTTGGGGTTAACGTCTACCGCGCCTCGAAGTAGCCTTAAACGCCGTCTCAAGGAGGCCGGCGGGACGATTGAGCTTGTTGCACAATCGCCACAATGTGTTGCATACATGCAACGCGACCGAAGGCTGATTTGACCCGATGACGTTACACACCCACGCCATGCCCGCGTCGGCGCTTCCCGAGGGGAATCCCCCGGAAGCACGCCGCCTCATGGCGCTGCCGGGTATCGTCGCGGTCATCGGCGCGCTGATCGCCTCGGCGCTTTCCTTCGCGGTGCTTCTCGGCCTCACGCCGATCACGCCGGACCTGACGACCACCAACACGCTGATCGGCATCAACGCCGCCTTCATCCTGCTTCTGCTCGCGCTGATCATCCGCGAGGCGCACCGCATCTACATGGCCAGGCGGCGGGGCAGGGCTGCCTCCAGGCTTCATGTACGCATCGTCACCATGTTCTCGCTGGTGGCGGCCATTCCCGCGATTCTCGTCGCGATCGTCGCGGCGGTCACCCTCGATCTCGGTCTGGACCGCTGGTTCGAGTTGCGCACCAAGGTGATCATCAGCTCCTCGCTGTCGATCGCGGAAGCCTATGTCAATGAGAATGCCCGCAACCTGCAGGACACGACGCTGTCGATGGCCTACGTGCTCGACGCCAACCGCGCGCTTTACGGGCTCGACCGCACCGGCTTCCGCACGCTGATGTCGCAACAGGCGAAGGGCCGGGCGCTCGCCCACGCGGCGCTGATCCGTTCCGACGGCTCCTTCATCATGCAGGCCGAGACCGAGGCGGATTTCGATATCCCGACGCCGCCGATCGAAGCGGTCCACACCGCGTCGGACGGGCTTCCCGTCCTCATCCCGCCTTTGCTGCGCAACATCGTCGGCGCGATCATCAAGCTGCGCGATATCGATGACGCCTATCTCTACACGATACGCCTCGTCGACCCCGAGGTGATCAAGGCGCGCCAGATCGTGCGCGCCAATACCGACGAATATCGCGGGCTCGAGCAGAACCGGCTCTCCACGCAGGTCGCCTTCGCGCTGCTCTATCTCAGCGTTACCCTGATCATCGTTCTTGCCGCGGCCTGGACGGGCATCGCGGTCGCCGACCGTATCGTCCGGCCGATCAGGCAATTGATCGGCGCGGCCGACGAGGTCGCGACGGGAAATCTCGACGTCGCGGTGCCGGTGCGCCCGACGGATGGCGATGTCGCCTCGCTGGGCGACACTTTCAACGAGATGATCCTGCAGCTCAAGTCGCAGCGCAACGAGTTGATCACCGCCAAGGACCAGGTGGACGAGCGTCGGCGTTTCTCCGAGGCCGTCCTGGCCGGCGTCACCGCGGGCGTCATCGGCGTCGATGCCCACGGTACGGTCACGATCGTGAACCGTTCGGCCGAGGCGATGCTGGCGATCCGCGCCGATGGCTCCATCGGCCAGAATCTCGGCAACCTGCTGCCGCATGTCGGCCGCATATTCGAGAACGGCCGCCGCTCCGGCCGGGCGGTCTATCGCGAGCAGGCGACCTTCTATCGCACGGGTGCGGAGCGCACCTTCAACGTGCAGATCACGACGGAGGAGGGCAGGTCCGAGTCCCAGCCCATGTCCTATGTCGTGACGATCGACGACATCACCGACCTCGTTCAGGCTCAGCGCTCCTCGGCCTGGGCCGACGTCGCCCGCCGCATCGCGCACGAGATCAAGAACCCGCTGACGCCGATCCAGCTTTCCGCGGAACGCATCAGGCGCCGCTTCGGCAAGGTCATCACCGAAGATCGCGAGGTCTTCGACCAGTGCACCGAGACGATCATCCGCCAGGTGGGCGATATCGGCCGCATGGTCGACGAGTTCTCCGCCTTCGCGCGCATGCCGAAGCCCGACATGCAGTTGATCGACCTGCGCGACCCGCTTCGCGAAGCGTCGTTCCTCGTCGAGGTCAGTCGCAGCGACATCGAATTCATACGCGATTTCGGCGACAAGCCGCTGATGGGGACCTTCGACACGAGGCTTCTCAGCCAGGCTTTCGGCAATCTCATCAAGAACGCGGCCGAGGCCATCGAGGGCGCCGAGCGGGAAATCGGCCAGACCGGCGCCATCCTGGTGCGCGCCAGACGCGCCGGCAGCCAGATCGTCGTGGACGTGATCGACAACGGCAAGGGCCTGCCGCGCGAAAATCGGCAACGTCTGCTCGAGCCCTATATGACGACGCGGGAAAAAGGCACCGGCCTCGGTCTCGCAATCGTCAAGAAGATCGTGGAAGACCATGGCGGGCGGCTCGAACTGCACGACGCACCGGGCGATTTCCACGAGGGCCGGGGGGCCATGATCCGTATTGTGCTTCCGGCGGTCGATGCCGGATCGGCAAACGGGCCTTCGACGGCGAAGGCAGAAGAGAGGACGGAAAAGGTAAGAAATGGCGTCTGACATTCTAATCGTCGATGACGAGGAGGATATCCGCGAGCTCGTTGCCGGCATCCTCGGCGACGAGGGTCACGAGACCCGCACGGCCTTCGATGCCGACAGCGCGCTTGCCGCGATCGCCGATCGCGTGCCGCGGCTGGTTTTCCTCGACATCTGGCTCCAGGGATCGCGGCTCGACGGCCTCCAGCTTCTCGACGAGATCAAGAAGCAGCATCCCGACCTACCGGTGGTGATGATATCGGGCCACGGCAATATCGAGACGGCCGTCTCAGCCATCCGGCGCGGTGCCTATGATTTCATCGAAAAGCCTTTCAAGGCGGATCGGCTGATCCTGATCGCCGAGCGCGCGCTGGAGACCTCGAAGCTGAAACGCGAGGTTTCCGATCTCAAGAAGCGGTCCGGCGTGACCTTCGACCTCATCGGAATGTCGGCCGCCATGTCGCATCTGCGCCAGACGATCGAGCGCGTCGCGCCGACCAACAGCCGCGTCATGATCATCGGGCCATCGGGCTCCGGCAAGGAGATGGTGGCGCGGGCGATCCACGCCCTTTCGGCGCGCAAGAGCGGCCCCTTCGTCAGTGTCAACGCGGCCTCGATCACGCCCGAGCGCATGGAGATCGAGCTGTTCGGCACCGAGGCGAATGGTGGCGAGCGCAAGGTCGGCGCCCTGGAGGAAGCTCATCGCGGCATTCTCTATCTCGACGAAGTGGCCGACATGCCGCGCGAGACGCAGAACAAGATCCTGCGCGTCTTGGTCGACCAGCAATTCGAGCGCGTCGGCGGCACGAAGCGGGTGAAGGTCGATGTGCGCATCATCTCCTCCTCCGCCCAGAACATCGAGACGATGATTCAGCAAGGGCGTTTTCGCGAGGATCTCTACCACCGCCTCGCCGTGGTGCCGGTGATCGTGCCGCCGCTGTCGGAGCGGCGCGAGGACATTCCCTATCTGGTCGATCATTTCATGAAGCAGGTGGCCTCGCAGGCCGGCATCAAGATGCGGCGGATAGGCGACGACGCCATGGCGGTGCTTCAGGCGCACAACTGGCCGGGCAATATCCGCCAGTTGAAGAACAATATCGAACGTCTGATGATCCTCGCTCGCGGCGACGATGTCGAGGCGCCGATCACCGCCGACCTCCTGCCGCAAGAAATAGGCGACGTCATGCCGCGCGCGCCCAACCAGTCCGACCAGCACATCATGGCGCTGCCCCTGCGCGAGGCGCGCGAACTCTTCGAGAAGGAATATCTGCTTGCGCAGATCAACCGCTTCGGCGGCAACATCTCGCGCACGGCCGAGTTCATCGGCATGGAACGCTCGGCGCTGCACCGCAAGCTGAAGTCGCTCGGAGTTTGAGATGCGCGTCATCATATGCGGCGCCGGTCAGGTCGGTTACGGCATAGCGGAGCGGCTGGCGGCGGAACAGAACGACGTCTCCGTCATCGACACGTCGCCCGAGCTCATCCGCAGCGTCAGGGATTCGCTCGACGTGCGCGGTTTCGTCGGGCATGGCTCGCATCCCGACATTCTGGAAGCGGCCGGAGCGCAGCAGGCCGACATGATCATCGCCGTCACCCTGCACGACGAGGTCAACATGGTCGCCTGCCAGGTTGCCCACTCGCTGTTCAACGTGCCGACCAAGATCGCCCGCGTGCGTGCGCAATCCTACCTGCAGCCGCACTATATGGACCTGTTCTCGCGCGAGCACCTGCCGATCGACGTGATCATCTCGCCGGAGCTCGAAGTGGGCGAGATGGTGCTGAGGCGCATCGCCTTTCCCGGCGCGACCGACATCGTGCGCTTCGCCGACAACAAGATCATCATGATCGCCATCGAGTGCATGGAGGAATGCCCGGTCATCAACACGCCGCTGGAGCAGTTGTCGGAGCTTTTTCCCGACCTGCCGTCCACCGTCGTGGGTGTCTCGCGAGACGACACGCTCTTCGTGCCTCATTCCGGCGACCAGCTCTTTGCCGGCGATCTCGCCTATGTCGTGACGTCCAAGGAGCAGGTTCGCCGCACGCTCGGCCTGTTCGGCCACGAGGAGCAGGAAGCGACGCGGATCGTGATTGCCGGGGGCGGCAATATCGGCCTCTATGTCGCGCGCACGATCGAGAACCGCCAGAGCCGCACCAAGGTCAAGATGATCGAGAGCAACCGCGACCGCGCCGTGGCGATCGCCGACGGCCTCCGGCGCACCGTCGTCCTTCACGGCAGCGCGCTCGACCAGAAAATTCTCCAGGAGGCCGACATCCAGGAAGCCGACCTCATGGTCGCGCTGACCAATGACGACCAGGTGAACATACTCTCCGGCGTGATGGCCAAACGGCTCGGCTGCAAGGCCAACCTGGTCCTCATCAACAACCCGACCTATCACGACTTCACCGACATGCTCGGCATCGACGCGCATGTGAACCCCCGCTCGGTGACGATCTCGCGCATCCTGCAGCATGTGCGGCGAGGACGCATCCGCGCCGTGCACAGCATCCACCGTGGCGCGGCTGAAGTGATCGAGGCGGAGGCGCTGGAGACCTCGCCGCTCGTCGGTTCGCCCTTGCGCGAACTGGCGCTGCCGCCGGGCATGCGGCTCGGCGCGATCTACCGCAACGGCGAGGTGATCAAGCCCGACGGCTCGCTCGTCATCAAGCCAAAGGACCGCGTGGTGATGCTCGCCATGGCCGAATCGGTCAAACAGGTCGAGCAGATGTTCCGCGTCAGTCTCGAATTCTTCTGATCGCCGTCCGGCGACACGCAATTTCCAAGGAGAGGGATGAATGCCAAGGATAGCCTATGTCAACGGGCGCTATGTGCCGCACTCGATGGCTTCGGTGCATGTCGAGGACCGCGGCTATCAGTTCGCCGACGGCGTCTACGAGGTATGCGAGGTCGCGCGCGGCAACATCATGGACATGACGCGGCATCTCGACCGGCTGAGCCGCTCGCTGAGCGAGCTCAGGATCGACTGGCCGATGACGCGGGCGAGCCTCGAGTTGGTGATGAAGGAGGTCGTACGCCGCAATCTGGTGACGAACGGCCTCGTCTACCTGCAGGTCACCCGTGGAGTGGCGCCGCGCGACCATTTCTTTCCGGCGCAGGGCACGGCCTCGGCGATCGTCATCACCGCCAAGCGCGGCGATCCGCGCGCGGCGGCGAAGCGGGCGGAGCAGGGAATCAGGGTGATCACCGTTCCCGAAAACCGCTGGGAGAGGGTGGACATCAAGTCGGTCGGCCTCCTGCCCAACGTCCTCGCCCGCCAGCAGGCGCGCGAGGCAGGCGCCCAGGAGGCCTGGTTTGTGGATGAGGACGGGACGGTGAAGGAGGGCGCGGCGACCAATGCGTGGATCGTCACCGTGGACGGAACGCTCGTCACCCGCCCGGCGGATTTCGGCATCTTGCGCGGCGTGACCCGCACGACCGTGCTCGATATCGCCCGAAAGCTCGGCTTGAAGGTCGAGGAAAGGGGATTTTCGGTCGAGGAAGCCAAGGCCGCGAAGGAAACCTTCATCACCGCCGCGACGACCGTGGTAATGCCTGTCGTTGCAATCGACGGCGATCCGGTTGCCAACGGACATCCGGGTTCCGTCACACTTTCCCTCCGCGAAGCCTTTTTTGACGTTGCGGAAAAGACTCCAGCCTGTTAACGCCTGTGGCGAAAGGGGCCGGCGAAACGAATTCGCTTACCGCGAATGGTGGCGATAAGGCGGTAGTGTGCTTGACATGGGCCGATTAATTTGGCGCTACTAGAGGCACACCGCAGGGGATCGGCGAAAGACAAGAAAAATGGCGGAACGTACGCAAAATCTGCAGGACTTGTTCCTGAACTCAGTTCGCAAGAGCAAGAACCCTCTTACAATCTTTCTCATCAACGGCGTGAAGCTGACCGGGGTCGTGACCTCGTTCGACAATTTCTGTGTGTTGCTGCGCCGCGACGGGCATTCGCAGCTCGTCTACAAGCATGCCATTTCCACCATCATGCCGAGCCAGCCGGTTCAGATGTTTGATGGCGAGGAAAACGGCCGGGAAGGCTGATTGGCTCCATCGAAGCGGGCAGGGCGCAACGCTGACGGCGCCGAGGCGGGCGGTACCCCGCCGGCGGTCGCGTTGACGCGCGCCGTCATCATCGTTCCCGTCCTGACCAGGCAATCCAGGAATCAGGACGACGCGACCGCCGGACGGCCGCGTCTGGCGCGTTCTCCTCAGGCCCGCCTCGAGGAAGCGACCGGTCTTGCCGCCGCCATCGACCTGGAAACCGTCCATCGCGAGATCGTGACGGTCAACGACCCGCGTCCGGCGACGTTGCTTGGCGCGGGCAAGGTTGCCGAATTCGCGGAGATCATGAAGGAGCGGAAGGCGGAACTGGTCGTCGTCGACCATCCGCTGACGCCGGTCCAGCAGCGCAATCTCGAAAAGGAACTCAACGCGAAGGTTCTGGACCGCACCGGCATCATTCTCGAAATCTTCGGCAGGCGCGCGCGCACCAGGGAAGGCACGCTCCAGGTCGATCTCGCCCATCTCAATTACCAGAAGGGGCGACTGGTCAGGAGCTGGACGCACCTGGAGCGCCAGCGCGGCGGCGCCGGCTTCCTCGGTGGCCCGGGCGAAACCCAGATCGAGGCCGATCGGCGCATCCTTCAGGAGAAGATCGTCCGGCTGAAGCGCGAGCTCGAAACCGTGCGGCGTACGCGCGACCTGCATCGTGCGAAGCGCAAGAAGGTGCCTTATCCGGTCGTCGCCATCGTCGGCTACACCAATGCCGGCAAGTCGACGCTGTTCAACCGACTGACGGGTGCCTCCGTGCTTGCCGAGGACATGCTGTTCGCCACGCTCGACCCGACATTGCGCCGGGTGAGGCTGCCGCACGGGACGACGATCATCCTTTCCGACACGGTCGGCTTCATTTCCGATC
This sequence comes from Aquamicrobium sp. LC103, assembly GCF_001014615.2. Classification (GTDB taxonomy): domain Bacteria; phylum Pseudomonadota; class Alphaproteobacteria; order Rhizobiales; family Rhizobiaceae; genus LBCQ02. The sequence goes on along the minus strand of NZ_LBCQ02000004.1, from coordinate 367,428 downwards.
TGCCGACCCATCTGGTCGCCGCCTTCCGAGCCACGCTCGAAGAAGTGGTCGAGGCCAATCTGGTCATCCATTTGCGCGACATTTCCGACCCGGACACGGCCGCGCAGGCGGAGGATGTCGAGCGCATCCTGCTGGACCTCGGCATCGACGCCGGCGATGCGTCCCGCGTGCTCGAAGTGTGGAACAAGGTCGACCGGCTCGAGCCTGCCGACCGCGAGCGTCTCGCCGAGACCGCGCGCGCCGATGGTTCTCATCCGGTCGCCATATCGGCGATCTCGGGCGAGGGGACCGATCGCCTGCTGGCGATCGTCGAGGAGCGGATTTCGGGCGAGGTCGCGACGATAACCGTGGTGCTGAAGCCCGAGGAGATCGGCGAGATCGACTGGCTCTACCGCAATGGCGAAGTGATCGAAAGGAAGGACCTGGAGGACGGCGGCGCCGAAATCCTGCTCAAGGCAACGGCCGATATCCGCCGCGAGATCGAGGAGCGGCTGGCGACGCGCAAGGGCTGAAAGCCTACTTGCGCTTCGCCTCCTGCCAAAGCGCTTCCATTTCCTCCAGCGACGCCTCTTCCAGCGTGCGTCCGGATTGTTTCAGCGCTTCCTCGACCTTGTGGAAACGCGAGCGGAATTTCTCGTTGGTGCGGCGCAGCGCCGTCTCGGCGTCGATCTTCAAATGACGGCCGAAATTGACGAGCGCGAACAGCACGTCGCCGAATTCCTCCAGCACGGCATCCTCGTCCGCTTCCGCCATCGCCTCGCGGAGCTCGCCGATTTCCTCCTCGATCTTGTCGAGGATCGGCTGCGCCTCCTGCCAGTCGAAACCGACCTTTGCCGCTTTTTCCTGCAGTTTGAGCGCCCGTGTCAGCGCCGGATGGGCGAGGGGGACGCCGTCGAGGAAACCCTTGCCGTGGTCTTCCGGGTCGAGTCCCCTGGCAAGTCGCGCGGCGCGCTTTTCCGCCTTTTCCTCGGCCTTGATCCGCTCCCACGCGCCCTTCGCCATGCCGGCTTCGCGCGCGGTTTCGTCGCCGAAGACATGCGGGTGCCGGCGGATCATCTTCCGGGTGACCGCCTCGACGACGTCGCCGAACGCGAATTCGCCGGCCTCCTCGGCCATGCGGGCGTGATAGACGGCCTGCAGCAGAAGATCGCCAAGCTCCTCGCGCAGATCGTCCATGTCGGCGCGGGCGATCGCGTCGGCAACCTCGTAGGCCTCCTCGAGCGTATAGGGCGCGATCGTCTCGAAATTCTGCTCCAGATCCCATGGGCAGCCGGTCTTCGGCGTCCGCAGCGCGGCCATGATCTCGATGAGGCGGGTGATGTCCTTGGAAGGTTTCATGGGAGGAAACTAACGGCGCGGGCCGCATTGTCCAATCGCCACGTCGCGCCGGCATCCATTATCCCCAGGCGCGAGGCTTCGGTGCGAGGGAGCCGTCGATGGACCCTTGGCCGGATATTTTGCGGCATCGACAAAGCGAGGTTAGAATGCTGCGCCCATGAATTCGGCATACGCGGACGAAAGGGCCGGCGCATCCTGGACGCCCGAAATCGCAAACATTCCGGCCACTTGATTTTAAAGGAGGCGCAGCATGGACCGATTCACCGGCGGCTGCCTGTGCGGCGACGTTCGAATTGTGGCGTCTGGACGACCATACCGGGTCGGCCTTTGCCACTGTCTCGACTGCCGCAAGCATCACGGGGCGCTTTTTCACGCTTCCGCGATATTTCCTCAGGATGCGGTGACGATCGATGGAGAAACACGCGACTATGCCGGGCGATTTTTCTGCCCTCGCTGCGGATCGACCATTTTCGGACGCACGGCGGACGAAATCGAAGTGAACCTCGGATCCTTGGACGCTCCCGACCAATTGACGCCGACCTACGAAAGCTGGACCATTCGTCGCGAGTCCTGGCTGCCGCCATTTCCGATCGAGAGGCGATACGAACGCGACCGTGATGCCACGGGTCGCTTTGAAGAGTAGGCCGCACGGATGGATGCTAGATGAAATCCGCGGCGAGGCGGCTGGACGGTCCATGGTCGAGAAAAATCATATAATATAGATTATGGAACTCGCTTGGACGAAAATGCGCTCAGGATCGGCATTAAGTTATTTTGTTCAACCGGTTACGTATGAAATTTCAATCGCCATGCCGTCGTAACCCGGCTCAACCTCGTCGGGCGTCTCCCGCGCGACCGTCGCGTAGTCGAGCGGAATGTGCATGTGCGTCAGCACGGCCCGCTTCGGCGCCAGCCGCTCGATCCAATCCAGCGCCTCGGCGAGCGAAAGATGGCTCGGATGCTGCTTGTACTGCAGCGCGTCGATCACCAGCACGTCGAGGCTCCGCAGCCGATCGGCGGTCGCGGGCGGAAAATCGCTGACGTCCGAGCAATAAGCGAGATCGCCGATGCGGAAGCCGAGCGAAATGATGTCGCCGTGGATCTGCGGCAGCGGCTCGAAAATGATCGGGCCGCCCGAACCGTCCACGGTGAAGGCCACGTCGTGGGCGATCGTGTGCGGCTTTACGATCGGCGGATAATTGCTGCCCGGCGGCGTCTCGAAGCAATAGCCGAACGCTTCCCTCAACCGCTCCAGCGTGGGCATGTCTGCGTGGATGTCGACGAGGCGCCGCTGCGCCAGGAAATACCCGCGCAGATCGTCGATCCCGTGGATATGGTCGGCATGCGGATGAGTGTAGACGACGGCGTCGAGATGGGTGACGTTTGCATCGAGCATCTGCTCGCGAAAATCAGGCCCCGTATCGATCGCCACACGCGTGATGCCCGCCGGCGATATCCGCTCGACCAGGGCTGCGGCGCGGCGGCGCCTGTTCTTCGGGTTCGACGGATCGCAGGCACCCCAATCGCCGACGATGCGCGGCGTTCCCGGTGACGAACCGCATCCCAGAATGGTCAGGCGGATCGTGTCGGCCATCTACGGCCGTTCCATCTTGCTGAAAAGCCGGAAGAAATTGTCGGTGGTGATTCGCGCGATCTCATCATCACCGACGCCGATCGTCTGGCCAAGCACATGCGCGGTGTTCGTCACGAAGGCAGGCTCGTTGCGTCTGCCGCGATGCGGCGTCGGCGCGAGATATGGCGCGTCGGTCTCCACGAGCAGCCGGTCGCGAGGAACGTCCTTGGCGATGTCCCTCAATTCCTCCGATTTGCGGAAGGTCAGTATCCCGGAAAACGAGACATAGCCGCCGAGCCTGACGCCGGTTTCGGCAAGCGTCCGGCCAGAGGAAAAGCAATGGAGAATGAACGGGAAGGGTCCCTTCCCCGTCTCCTCCTCCAGGATCGACGCCATGTCCTCGTCGGCGTCGCGCGAATGGATCACCAGCGGCAATCCGGTCGTCCGCGACGCCGCGATATGCGTTCGCAAACCCTGCGCCTGCGCATCGCGCGGCGCGTGGTCGTAAAAATAGTCGAGGCCCGCCTCGCCGATCGCCACGACCTTCGGATGCCCGGCGAGCCGCACCAGTTCCTCCGCGGTCACGTCCAGTTCCTCGGCGGCATTGTGCGGATGCGTGCCCACCGAGCAGAACACTTCCGGATAGGCCTCGGCGATCGCGCGAATCTGGTCGAACCAGCGCACCCGCGTCGAGATCGTCACCATGCGCCCCACCCCCGCGGCGAGCGCACGCGCAACGATCGCGTCGCGCTCCTCCGCGAAATCCGGAAAGTCCAGATGGCAATGGCTGTCGACGAGCATCGCCTGCAAAGCCTCAGGCCGCCGCTTCCGGCTCGACATAGCGCGGGAAGACGGCTTGCGGCGCCGGCAAGGCGTCGCCCGATGCCAGCCCGTGCTCGTCGCCCAGATGTGCGAAGTCGCGCCGTTCCTCGGGCACGGCGAGAAGATCGAGCAGCCTGTCGGCCGAGCCCGGAATGAACGGCCGGCAGAGAATGCCGATCCGCCGGATCGTCTCCGCTGTCGTCCACAGCACCGTCTCCATCCGCGCCGGGTCGGTCTTGCGCAGCGCCCAGGGCTCCTGCCCCGCGAAATAGCGATTGGCCTCGGCCACCACCGCGAAGATCGCGGCAAGCGCCTGGTGGATCGCCTGCTCCCCCATCGCCTTGCGTGCCGTGACGAGCGCGGCTGTCGCCTGGTCGAGGATTGCCCGATCGGCCTCCCGCGGCTCGCCGCGCGCCGGCACCCTGCCCTCGCAATTCTTCGCGATCATCGACAGCGAGCGCTGCGCCAGATTGCCGAGATCGTTGGCGAGATCGGCATTGGTGCGGTTGACGATCGCCTCGTGGCTGTAATTGCCGTCCTGCCCGAACGGAACCTCGCGCAACAGGAAATAGCGGAGCTGATCGAGCCCGTAATGCTCGGCGAGTTGTAGCGGATCGATGACGTTGCCCACCGATTTCGACATCTTCTCGCCGCGGTTGAACACGAAGCCGTGGCCGAAGACGCGCTTCGGGAGCTCGATGCCGGCCGAAAGCAGGAAGGCCGGCCAGTAGATCGTATGGAAGCGCGTTATGTCCTTGCCGATGACGTGCACGTCGGCGGGCCAGTACTTCCAAAGCTCAGCCTTTTCATCGGGATAGCCGACGGCCGTGATGTAGTTCGTCAAGGCATCGACCCAGACATACATCACGTGCTTCTCGTCGCCGGGAACCGGAATTCCCCAGTCGAAGGTCGTGCGTGAGATCGACAGATCCTTCAGTCCCGAACGCACGAAGCTGACGATCTCGTTGCGCCGTTCGACAGGCCCGATGAAATCGGGACGCTCCTCATAGAGCTTCAGCAGGCGATCCTGATAGGCCGAAAGCCGGAAGAAATAACTTTCCTCCTCGACCCACTCCACCGGCGTGCCCTGCGGCCCGTAGCGAACGCCGTCGTCGCGCAGCTCGATCTCTTCCTCGCCGTAATAGGCCTCGTCGCGGACGGAATACCAGCCCGCGTAACCACCCTTGTAGATGTCGCCGCTGGCCTCCATCGCCTTCCAGATCGCCTGCGAGGACCGATAGTGGCGCTCCTCGGTGGTGCGGATGAAATCGTCGTTGGAGGCATTCAGCGCCTCGGCCATGCGCTGGAACTCCGCCGCGTTGCGGTCGGCGAGCTCGCGCGGGGTGACGCCCTCCTTGCGCGCCGTCTGCAGCATCTTGATGCCGTGCTCGTCGGTGCCGGTGAGAAAGAAGACGTCCTTCCCGTCGAGCCGCTGGAAGCGCGCGAGCGCGTCCGTGGCGATCAGCTCATAGGCATGGCCGATATGCGGCTTGCCATTGGGATAGGAAATGGCGGTCGTGATGTAGAATTTTTCGCGTGACATGAATGTGCGTTTTCCGGCGGAACTCGTTGGCGGTCAGATAGCGCATCGCGTCTCGCATGGCTATCCCGGTGATCGGATTGATCAGTCGCGGAAGGACTCGCACATTCGCCGCAGCAGCCCGACGACGTGCTGCTTCTTGTCGAGATTATAGGTTTCTGTCTCGATGACGGCCTGGTTCATATCGCCCCAAAGATCGGAGAATTTGACGGCCGCGTCAAGATGGCCGGTTTTCCCTGCCGTTCCGGCGCGCGCCGAAACCATGTCCAGCACCGTCTGGTTGAATATCTGGAACTGGACCGTGCCGTCCCTGCCGGCAACGGCGTCGGCGATGCGATATGCCGCCGTGGCGTCGAACATTGCAGCGTCGACCACTTGCTCGATGGCTTCCGTGATCTCCAGGCCGCCATATTGCGTCAGGAGCAGCGCATCGCGCACGCTGCCCCCTGCCCTGGCGGCAAGCGCGGCCTTGCCTTCGGCGTCGGCGGGCACGCCGGCTTCCATGGTTTCGAGAACGGCGATGACCTCCCGCGGCTCGAGCGGCTTGAGCTTGATGACCTGGCATCGCGATCGGATGGTGGGCAGGAGCCGTCCCAGCGAATGGGCGATCAGGATGAACAGCGTGCGCGGCGGCGGCTCCTCCAGGCTCTTCAGAAGTGCGTTCGCGGCGTTGGTGTTCATGTCGTCGGCCGGATCGACGATCACGATGCGATAGGCGCCGTCGTGCGAGGTCATCGACAGAAAACGGTTGACGCGGCGGATCTCGTCGACCGTCACCACCGTCTTGAATGCCTTGGTCTTCTCGTTCATCGGCCGCGTCAGGTGCAGCACCGAAGGATGCGCGCCTTGCGCGATCAGCCGGTGGAGTTGCGACGAGGGGTCGGGCCGTACGAGTGTCGCCGGCGCATCGGCCGGGTCGGGATGCGCGAGCAGGTGATGCGCCAGATGAAAGGCGAGCGTCGCCTTGCCGATGCCCGTCGGCCCCGCGATCAGCAAGGCATGATGCAGCTTGCCCGCGGCATGGGCGCCGGCGAGCAGGCAGGCAGCCTCCTCGTGGCCGACGAGAAGCGGATTTTCCGCCGGCTCGGGAATGTCGGGCAGCGTGTCGAACTGTTCGGGCGCGATGCGTGTGAAACTCATGCCGCCCCCGCTTCCGCTTTCCGGGTCTCGCGCCTGCCGATCGCCGCCAGGGCCGCGGCCGCGATCTCGTCGGCGACCACGGCCTTGTCGCGTTCGGCATTGAACACCACGCAACGCTCCGGCTCGTTTCGTGCGATCTCCAGGAACGCCTCGCGCCGGCGTTCGTGCACATCCAGCGCTTCCTTCTCGTAACGGTCGGCGGCATCGTCCCCGCGCCTGGCGGTGGCACGGCGCAGCCCCTCGACCGGATCGAGATCGAGGATGATCGTGAGATCCGGGATCATGCCGTTCACGGAAACCTTTTCCAGCGACTTCATGAAGTCCGGGTCGATGTTTCCGGTTACACCCTGATAGACGCGCGACGAATCCATGAAGCGGTCGCAAAGCACGATCCTGCCCGTCTCGACCGCAGGCCGGATCACCTGCTCGACATGGTCGGAGCGGGCGGCGGCGAAGAGCAACGCTTCCATTTCGGGACCGAAGGGCTCCGCCGCACCCGACAGAAGCACGTGGCGCACCGCTTCCGCCCCCGGTGAGCCGCCCGGCTCGCGGGTGACGAGGACGTCATGGCCGACGTCGCGAAGCGTCTCGGCAAGCGTCCTTATCTGCGTGGACTTGCCGGCCCCCTCGCCTCCCTCGAATGTGATGAACGTTCCGCGCACCCGGATGCCTCTTGGCCGACCGCCGCCGCGCTCGACGGCGCCCGATCGGGATGAATTGACCTGACGATCTATGTGTTCGCCGCAACGGTCATATTCAACCCGCCCGGACCTGTCCACAAGCGGAGCCTGAATGCTTCAGCGCATCCAGCCGACCAGCAGTTCCTCGATCGCGTCGAGCGCGCGCTGGTGTATCTTGCCGACACCGACGGTTTCGGCCGCGTAGACGGGTGTCTGCTGGCTCAGCATGTCGCCGATCCACACGCGCAATTCGCCGATCCTGGCGCCCTCCTCGACGGGAGCTTCCACCGGCCCTTCATAGACGATACGGGCCACCAGCCTGTCGCGATTCGCCACCGGCACGAAGATCGAGACCGGCCCATCGGCGCGCAACGCCAGGCTCGACTTCGTCCCGCCATAGAGCTTCGCCTCGCCGACGATCTCGCCTTCCGAAAAGAGCTCGTTGCGCTCGAAGGCGCGCAGCCCCCATTCCAGCATCCTGCGCGCTTCCTCGGCGCGTTCCCTGTCGCTCGCCATTCCGCTCATCGCCATGAACAGGCGTTTGCCGTCGCGGTTGACGGAGCCGACGATGCCGTAGCCGGACTCCTCGGTGAAGCCGGTCTTCATCCCGTCGGCGCCGATATCCATGCGCAGAAGCGGGTTGCGGTTGCGCTGCAGGATCTTGTTCCAGGTGAAGTCGAGCTGCGAATAGTATTTGTAGAAGTCCGGATATTCCCGCCACATGTGCAGGGCGAGCTGCACCAGCTCGCGCGCGGTGACCACCTGTCCTTCGGCCGGCAGTCCGGTCGCATTCTTGAAGGTCGATTTCTCCAGGCCGAGCGCCCTCGCCCGTTCCGTCATCAGCCTCGCGAAATTCTCCTCCGACCCGGCAATGCCCTCCGCGATGATGATGCAGCCGTCATTCGCCGATTGGACGATCACGCCCTGGATCAGATCCTCCAGCCTTATCGAGGAACCGAGCTCGGCGAACATGGTGGATCCGCCCGACATCGCCCCGCCGGTGCGCCATGCGTTCTCCGATACCCTGAACTCGTCCTCCAGTGTCAACTGGCCGGATTTTAGGGCGCTAAAGACCAGCTCCATCGTCATGATCTTGGCAAGCGAGGCCGGCGGGATCGGCGCGTCGGGATCCTTGGAGAAAAGCAGCGTCCCCGTCTCGGCATCGATCATGTAGGCCGTGCGGGCCTTGGTCTCGAAGAGATCCTGCGCCACGGCCTTGTCAGGCTGCGAGGCAAACATTGTCAATAAAAACAGGGTCGTAAGAAAGAACCCTATGGTACGCATGGAACACCGCCTGCCTAATTCATAGGCAAAGTGTACCAGCTACCGGCCAGGTATCAACGGCCTCTCACAAAATATGAACGAGTGTAACGAAAAAGGCTCAGTCGCGGATGGTCATCGCATCGGCGGCACCGGCCGCCCACGCCTGGCGAAGCATGTCATCGGTGGACAGTCGGCCGTCGCCGAAGAGGCTGAGCGTATAGGCATCCGCCCCATTGCCTTCTATGCGTGCCGAACCCGCGGCCGAAAGCGAACGCGCCATTGCCTCCGCCTCGGCAAGGCTCGGATAGGTCCCAACCGCGATATATTCCGGCGAGACACTTGATGTCCCGGCCGCGGCCTGCGGATTGAGCCGTCTCCATGAATTGGCAACGTCGTCGGCGCTCATGCGCCCGCCTGCGAAGGCCGAAAGCGCCTGCGATGCGCCGCCGACGCGCTCGTCCGCGTAGGAAAGCGCCATCGACGCCTCCCGTCCGCTCGAAGCGAGAACGGCATCGGGACGTTCCGGGGCGATCGGCCCGAATGCGGGAAGCGTGATTTCGTTTCCGGCAGGCGTCGCCGGTGCCGGAACGGGCGCCCGCGCCTGACCGGGAAACGGCACCGCCGAAGCCGCCACCGGCGCCGTCGGCGTCGCGCCGTTCATGGCGATCATCACACCCGTGGGAAGCCCGTCCGAGGGATCGGGGCCTGCTCCGCCGTTGGGTCGGTAGGAAGCCACGAGGAACTGCTCGTCCTGCCCGTGCAGCGGCGCCCGGCCGAGATACTCCACTTCCACCTTGGCGACGCCATGGTGCTGATAGTCGAGCAGTTCGGCCGCGCGGCGCGACAGGTCGATGATGCGGCCGCGCTCGAACGGGCCGCGGTCGTTGACGCGCACGACCACCGAGGAACCATTGTCGACATTCGTGACGCGTGCATAGCTCGGCAGAGGCATCGTTGGATGCGCCGCGGTGAGATGCGTCATGTCGTAGACTTCGCCGTTGGCGGTCAGCCGGCCGTGGAACGCGTCACCGTACCAGGAAGCGGCGCCGACCTTTTTGTAGTCCTTGTCCTCCTTGGGATAGAACCACTGGCCCTTCACCTTGTAGGGCTTGCCGATCTGGTCGCGGCCGCCGCCGCGCGGCAGATTGCTTTTCAGGTTGCTGACGCGCGGACTGGCTTTCACGCCATAGGCGGATTCGGAGAAATATTCCTTGCTGCGCTTCTTGGAGGCAACCTGGGTGGGCGCCGTGGAACAGGCGGTAACGGCGAATGCCGACGCGGCAAGGAGCAGCACAGCGGAACTTCTTCCGGTCAGCCGGCGCGAAACTGTCATGCGCTAAAAGTCCCCGATTCCCTCGATGCGGTACGGCGAAGCCGACGGTCTCTCCGCCGCCTGCGGCTTGCCTGCATGGCCGGCTTCCCGCGCCAGATGCGCAGGAAATCCTTATTACCATGTTAACTGATTGTGACGGGAAACGGGCAAGAATATGGCATTCCACCCGGAAGGTCATTCGCCGTCCGTGGCGGATTTTTCCGTTAGGGCCAAAGAAAAACCCGCCGCGGGGAGGAGGATCGCGGCGGGTTTGATAGGAAAGCAACGAGGGAGGAGGTTCGTTGCTTTGATGCCGACGTTCTGGGAGGAGGAATGAACGTCAACAACCCTTACCTATTTCGGACTCTTCGATTTTGCAATGCAACAAATTGCATAGCTCGTATGCGGCAGCGACATGGGCCGAAGTTTCTCCCTCCCCCGTCCGGCGGTTCCGGCCCACGCATCGCCAAGATTCGATGCTTCAGTGTCGTTCAAGCAGGAGGTCGGGCTATAGAACAGCTTCGTCTAGCGCTTGCCATCGTTCTGACGCTGGCGCCGATATTGGCGGCAGCGCAGGAAAGCGGCCGCGAAGCCGTTGGCGAACGGATCGAGGAGATCGTTCGTGAAAACTTCTACGATGCGCAGCGCGCGGAGAGTTTCGCCCTGCCGGACGCCTCCCATGGTGACGCGGAATCCTTCCACGCTATCGTTGCGGAGGCGCTGGTCGGCCTCGGCGCATCCCATACCGGTCGCTACGAGCCGGACGAAATCGACTATCACGAACTGCTCGACATATTCCGTTTCGCCGTTCGAAAGGATCTCCGCCGGCTGTTTCCACCCGATGGCGAAGTCAGCTATCCCGGCATCGGCCTGATCGCGAAGGAAGTCGGCGGCAGCCTGTTCGTCACCGACGTCTATCATGCCGGGACCGCCGCGCGCGCCGGCGTGCGCGAGGGCGACGAGCTTCTCGCGGTCGACGGCGAACCCTACGGTGAGATCGCCTCCTTCGAGGGTAAGGCCGGCAAGGACGTCACCTTGCGGCTGCGGCGAGAGTCCGAAGCCGAGCCCGTGGACCTGTCAGTCGAGGTGGAGGCGATACGGCCGAACGAGATGTTCACCGCCTCGATCTCGAAAAGCATCCGCACCTTCGAACACGAAGGGGCGAAGATCGGCTATATACGCCTCTGGTCCTTCACCTCGGCGGAGACGCGTGAACTCGTCAACGAGGAGATTGGAACCGGGCGGCTTTCCGCCGCCGACGGGCTGATCCTGGACCTGCGCAGCCGCTGGGGCGGCGCGCCGCTCGATGCGGCCGAGATCTTCCTCGGCGGCACACCGCCCACGGAGTTTCGCGACCGTGAAGGCAACCGCTTCGCGGGCAACGTGCGCTGGCGCAAGCCGGTCGTCGCCATCATCGACGAAGGCACGCGAAGCGGATTGGAGGCCTTCGCCTATGCGCTGAAGACGAATGGCATCCCGCTCGTCGGAGCCCGCACGGCCCGCGCGGTGCTCGCTGGCACGGCCTTCATGCTGCCCGACGACAGCCTGCTCCTGCTGGCGGTTCGGGATGTCGTCACCGACGGCCGGCGACTGGAGGAAACCGGCGTCGAACCCGACATTCCGGTGGAACGCGACATTCGTTACGAGAACGGAGACGATCCACAATTCGACGCCGCGCTGCGGGCACTGGCGGAGAGACTGTGACAAAGGCAGCGCGCCTCGCCCCGCGGTCGGGCGTCAATTCTCGATCCAGTCCTGCATGATCCACTCGGCGAGACTGGCCCATTTGCCTTCGAACATGGCATCATGCGACCAGAGTTCCACCGTGCCATCCGGCAAAAGGCAATAATAGTCGGCGTTGTCCGAGCAGATCGGCATCCAGTCCTCGGGAACGCCGGCCTGCCTTGCTTCCTGGAGCACCTTCACGAAGCTGCCCCGGCGACCGACCCGCTCATGAGCCAGATCGACCAGCACCCGACCGAGGGATATGGTGTTTCCCGCGCGTTGAACGAAATAGCTGTAGTCGTCGCCAATCGTGAAGCCGCTGATGGATTCGGCATGTCTGATTGCAACGTCGGACGGCAGTGAAACCGCCGGCGGCAGCCGGTCGTTGCGATCGAGAAGTTCGTCCACCGCCCTGATTATTTCCAGACTCGGCATTTCCACTCCCAACGCTTAGGTTCTCTGCGAGAAGGTTCCAATAGCAGACTATTGCCTGCGCCTTTCAAAGAAACGGAATGATCCATGACGAGGAAAGACAATGCAGACCTGATTAACAGAATTGCAGGCGGCATCGCGGCAGAACCGGCGCTTTCCGCTCTGGCGTGGATCGAGGCATCCATCGTCTTCTCCTTCGAGCCGGACGGCTTTTGCTCGGGGCACTTCGGCTATGCTTACGATGCCGAGGGAATGCCGAACCCTTTTACGATCGATGACATACGGGTCGAGGAGGAGGCCGCGGCGTATCGCGAATGGCTGAAGGATGGCAAGCACGAAGGAATTTCGCAGATGCTCTTCCAGTTCAATCGTGACACCAGGCGTTACAACGTGGAATTCGCGTATGGTATGGACCCCCGCTGGCGCGTGACGCCCTCCAATATTGATGAGATCGTCAAGGCCTTGCGCCCCGGCCTCGGATAATCCGTGTCTTTCATCCGTGTCTACGGAAGCCGCCGCAATAGATCATGGTCGGCGTCGAGCGAAACGTGAAGTCGAAGCCGCCCAGCGCCCGCTCATGGACGATGATCAGCGTGTTCGATCCGGACAATGCCGCACCCCTGCATTCGGCGACATCATCGGGATCAAGGAGCGAGGCGAGATAGCGCCAGTTGACGCCGGAGCGGCCCTCGCCGTCGCCCCAGATCGTTTCAACGAAATCGCTGTCGAGATAAGTGAAGCCTAGTTCAGTCCTCATGAGCCATGACGGATTGCGATCCTCCCAGGTCGCGTATTCCTCGTCCGATGCCTCCTCGCCCGGCTCAGGCTCCCATTGCTTTTCCGTGAAGGCGACGGCGTCCGCCTCGCTTGCGAATGATGCGAGGAAAACGTGGAGACGATGAAGTTCAGCTTCCATTGGCGCGTGCCCATGCGAGCGCTTCTGTCGTCTGCTGCGGGTTTTTCAGCTTGGCGATGCGCCGCAGTTCCCTGTCCTTGAACGGATTGCCGGAAATATGAAGGCCGCACGGCCCGCTGCCCGCCCTCTCTTCGAGCTTGGTGAGCTCGCCGAGCTCCTTCGGCAGCGTTTCGAGCTTGCAGCCCTGGAGTTCGAGGCTGATCAGCTTGCCCAATCGCCCCACGCTGGGAGGGAGCGCCGTCAATGGGTTGCCCTCGAAATCGAGCTGGATGAGTTCGTTCAGGGAAAAGACCTCTTCCGGGATATTATGCCGGAACGAATGGCCGAGAAGCAGGACGCGCAGGTTGGGGAAATTGGCAAGATAGCCCTCCGGTATTTCGAGCCATTCCGTGCGATCGAAGCCGAGCGTCCTGATGCTTGTCGCCGGCCTTTCGAGGGCGGGTAGATCGACGAGCGCGCTGCGACCGAGATAGAGCCCTTCCAGACCGTTCATGAGGAAGAGCGATGCCGGAATATTGCGCAGCGGATTGGCAAACAGCGAAAGGTGCTCGAGCCGAAGCGTCTCCACGAGCCGTTCCGGTATGGTCTCGATCCTGTTGTTGTCCAGGAACAGGAACTTGATGCCTTCCGAGCGATGCAGCTCATCGGGAATCTCACGCAGTTTCAGGCCATTGAGATCCAGCGTGTCGTGGGAATGGCGGCTGAGGAGGTAGTCCAGCTCGTCGTCGTCCGGCCATTCCTCCAGCGTCGAAGGGTCGGGCCGGCCCGCCTCACGCCAGGCGATGCGGTCGAGCGCGAGCTGATGGCCCTGCGCCGGCGTCAGATCATCGGGAAGCTCGATCGCCCAGGGCGCGATGCGCTGCCGCCTCGCGGCAGACATTCTGGATGGCTCCTCCATCTTTGCCTTTCCGTGCAAAACCCTCTTGCATCATCTCATCGTGGCAGGTCGTCGGCCTTTCGAAGGGATAGACATAAAGGAAACAGATGCGGCAATGGAAGACGCCGCGCGGCTGATTGGCAAATTCGCCGGCGGCGCAAGAGCAGAAACCCGCAAGCGGCCCGCTCAGATCATCCCGCCATTGGCGCGCAGCACCTGGCCGTTGATCCATCCGCCGTCAGGGCCGGCGAGGAAGGCGACCGCGGCCGCTATGTCCTCGGGCGTGCCGAGCCGCTCGAGCGGGTTCATCTTCGACATGCGCTCGATCAACTCCGGCGACTTGCCGTCGAGGAACAAGGCCGTCGCGGTCGGTCCGGGCGCCACCGCGTTGACGGTGATCGAGCGGCCGCGAAGTTCCTTGGCGAGAATGCCGGTCAGGGCCTCGACGGCGGCCTTGGTCGCGGCATAGACGCCGTAGGTTTCGAGCTTCAGCCCGACCACGCTGGTCGAGAAGTTCACGATGCGGCCACCGTCGCGCAAGCGCTTGGCAGCCTCGCGCAGCGTGTTGATCGTGCCCTTGAGGTTGATGGCGATTTGACTGTCGATCAGGGTGTCGTCGCCGTCCGCAAGCTTCGCCAGCTTCATGATGCCGGCATTGTTGACGAGAATATCGATGCCTCCGAAGGCGGCCTCGACGCCGTCGAACATGCGGGCAACCGCCGCCGCATCGCTGACATCGGCCTGGATGGTAAGCGCCGTGCCACCGGCCTTTTCGATCTCGGTCGCGAGTTCCTCGGCCGCGCCGACCGAGCCGGCGTAATTGATGACGACCGTGTGGCCGTCGGAGGCGAGCCGGCGGGCGACAGCCGCACCGATGCCGCGCGAAGCTCCCGTGACGAGGGCGACCTTCTTGCTGTCGGTCATGATGTTTCTCCTTGATGCTTTGCGCTTGACGCGCCGGACGAGGAGGAAGATGCCTCTTTTCTCCAGGCGGATAATCGGCCATTATTCAGCATCACTATTCCAAAAATGAGAACAAACAGGCGAAAGCGCCATGGACCGGCTGGATGCGATGCGACTGTTCACGCGGGTCGTGGAGCGGCGCAGTTTCACCCAGGCCGCCCAGGATCTTGGAATCCCGCGTTCGACGGCCACGCAGGTCATCCAGCAGATGGAGAACCGGCTGGGCGTGCGTCTGCTCCAGCGCACGACGCGCACGGTGCGGCCGACGCTCGACGGCGAAGCCTACCACCGGCGCTGCATCGCAATCCTTGCCGATATCGAGGACGCGGAAGGCGCCTTTGTCGGCTCCCGGCCGAAGGGCCTGCTGCGCGTCGATGTGCATGGCACGCTCGCGCGGCATTTCCTTTTGCCGGCGCTGCCGCAATTTCTGGAAGCCTATCCGGGAATAGAGCTCCATATGAGCGAGGGAGACCGGTTGGTCGATCTGGTGCGCGAGGGCATCGACTGCGTGCTGCGCGTCGGCGTGCCGCAAGACAGCGACATGATCGCGCGTCGGGTCGCGATGCTGGAGGAAGTCACCCTTGCTGCGCCGGCCTACATCGAGAGGTTCGGGACACCGGACGACCTCGACGATCTCGCCGGCGGGCACCGGATGATCGGCTTTCACTCCGACGCGGCGGGCGGCTTGCTGCCGCTTGAATTCACCACGGGGGGCAAAATCCGCAATGTGACGCTGCCGGCCGCCATCTCGGTCAACGCAGCCGAAAGCTATGTTGCGGCGGCGAAACTGGGGTTGGGGCTAATCCAGGTGCCGCGTTATCACGTCGAGGCCGCGCTCGCCTCGCGCGAACTGGTGGAGTTGCTGCCCGGCTTTCCGCCGGCGCCCACGCCGGTTTCCCTGCTTTATCCGACGAGCCGGCAGCTTTCGCCCCGGGTGCGGCTGTTCATCGACTGGGTCATCCGGCAGTTCCGGGCTCGCACCTAGGTGGTTTGTGACCGACCTCCCCTTACGAATAACGGCGGCTCAGGTATTCTGAAGAGCCTGGGATGGAGGATTCATGGCATGGCGAAGCTCGTCTTCGGAATGAACCAGTCACTCGACGGCTATGTCGACCACGAGAAATTTGCGCCGGATCCCGCGCTCTTTCGCCATTGGATCGAGCATGTGCGCGGCCTGACGGGCAGCGTGTACGGCCGCCGCATGTACGAGGTCATGCGCTATTGGGACGAAGACCGTCCCGAGTGGACCCCTGAACTGCGCGAATTCGCGACGGCATGGCGGAGCCAGCCGAAGTGGGTCGTGTCGAGGACGCTGGAGTCGGTTGGCCCCAACGCCACGCTTGTCTCGGGTGACCTCGGAACGGCGATACGCGACCTGAAGACTCGGCTCGCCGGCGAGATCACCGTTTCCGGACCAGACCTGGCGCAAAGCCTGACCGATCTCGGTCTTGTCGATGAGTACCGACTCTACTTCCATCCCGTCGTGCTTGGTCACGGCAAGCCGTTCTTCGCCGGCCCCCGGCCGCGGCTCCGCCTCGTGGCCAGTGATTTGATCGGCGAGGACGTGATCAGGCTGACATACGTTCCTGCCTGATCACGCAAGCCGCCCGACGGATCGCGCGAGGCGGCAGGTCGCCCTTGCGGCCGCAAGCGCCGGTATCGCGCAGCGCCGTCCATCGCGCCGGGCTCGAGAGAGATCGATTCACGGGCGTGGGATCGGCGGCCCGCCACGCCGTCGGTGGGCGGTGCGGCGATCGGATTGGCGTGAGAGCGAATGGCTGCAATGGTGGAAGCGGTCTTCCAGTATCGCAAAATCTGGCGCGCAAGTCGGACCTTTGCACTTGACTACTGCGACCGAAATTCCCCTGAAAAATCAACGACGGCGATTTTGTTGCAAACTTAGGGTTCCGCGACATTCGCCTTGAAACTCCGGGACCGCGCGCAGCGGTCCCGGAGTCATGTGATTAGAACGTCAAACCACATGCCTGACGGATAGCGACCTGAACCGGAGAGGGGGTCAAGGTCGGATCAAACTCGCCTTTCGGCAGGAGCGGCGGTTGCGCCATGAAGCGCGGCCGCTGCCCCCGGTGAGGTTGTGCGGCATGGACCAGAAATGGGTGGCACAGATAGACCGTGCCTGCCGCTCCCGTCGCCAGTTCCACTTCACAACCTTCTGTCGAAGCGTAGCCATTGGCCGATAGCTGCCGTAGAGTTGCGCCCGCTTCGCCACAGGGCAGCAGTTCCCGCGCAATGACGGCATGTGAGCCTTTCCGTATCCTCGTTGGCGCATCGTCGGGGCCAACATCCGAAAACAGGAACAACATCAACAATGCGCGCCCACTGCTCTTCACGTTGGCCCGCCACTCCATGAAATCCAGATTGTCGGTGCCAAAGCTTACGTCCACATGCCAGCCATCATCACCGGGGGATTCTGGTGAGGGAAAGCGGATGGGAAATGTTCCGAGACCCTTGGGGGCAAGCCAGCGGCCCTCCCCTGCAAGCTGATCGTAGGCTTTGTGCAGTTGCAGCGTGTTGGCGGCTTCGATGAAGGGGGGCGAGGACTTGGACCCCACCCGAATAACGGGTTGATTCCATTTTTCGGGCTCGTCCGGGGACAACCCTATATCGGCCCACAATTCGTCCCTGCCTTGCTTCGCAAGATCGGCGCTGAAAGCATTTTCTATTTTGACGAAACCATCGCCGATGAAGTCCTGGACCTGGCCGGGAGTCAGGCCGATATGCTCGGTTTTAGGCATTACACATTCTCCGTTCGGCTGCCGCGTCAAGCGGAGCCGTTTTGATCTGGCTGACGCAAAAGCGCCGGAACGACTTTCGGTCGTTCAGATCAGGGGAAAGAATGTGGACATGAACATCATGGAAAAAAGCATATCTTGAAGGGAGATCGGCAACAACCGCCTCTCGCAAAATTCCCAAAACATGCAACAATTTCAGCCATCTTTGCGTTCGCTTTAAGAGACGTCATTCATAACGATGAACGGCCGCAATGGGGGTCGCTTGCCGCCGTCGCTGGACTCCACGATATATCGGACTGTAGCGTAGAAGCGGTGATCGGCGGCGATATCGCACCATGGAGGGCAATCGGCGGTGTTTGGCGGAGGGAGTGGGATTCGAACCCACGGTGACATCGCTGCCACGCCGGTTTTCAAGACCGGTGCCTTAAACCGCTCGGCCATCCCTCCGGTAGCGTGCGCATCGGTTGTATGCGTCAAGCGAAGGCGCAATTCAAGCTGAAAGCATCCTCGGGAAGGCGACGGGCTCGGGCTTCCGGTCATCCCGGCGGGCGCGTCTCGGCGGCAGCCCTCGCACCGGAGAATTCCATCTGGAGATCTCCGTCGCTCCGCGAAATTGTTTCGTTGTCTTCCTGGATCATTTTCTGAAATCCGCAACGCTATCCGCGCTCATCGAACGCAGTCGGAGCAGTTCAAAAAACATGTCATAAAGACATGTAAGCAATCTTGACCGCCAGATTCCAGCCAACATGTTGACCCATCTGGCAATCGCCTTCTCAATGCCAGGTGCGGGCGGCTGAAATCTGTGAGGGACTTATGAAATACGGAATTCTTCTGCCGGCAATCGGATTGATCATGGTTGCACTCTCGGCCTGCACCGAACCCCAGGACGGTGGCGGAGCCGCCGGCGGTGGCGGTGTCGAGCAGCCGGCCGAACCCGCAGCTCCGGCAAACTGATCCGGCAACACGAGAAAGGCTCCAGGCGAAACGCCTGGAGCTTTTTTCTCCCATCCTCATGCAGCTGAAAAATTAACTACCACAAGAAGCTGATTTCATTACGAAAATGTAATGACCGCATTCAGTTTCGGTTCATCTGCCGGCGCCTAGGTTCCCCGCATCGACAACGAGGAACCAGACAGATGTTCAAGCGCACAGTCCTTGCCGCAATTGCCGTGTCCATGCTCGCCGTGCCAGTGGCTCAGGCACAGCAGCGACACGACGGGCCGCGCCACGGCCAGCATTACAGCCACTCCAAGAAGCCGGGCTTCCACGCGCCGAAGAGGCACGAAGCGCGCAAGCATGCTCCCAAGCGGCATCATTGGGCAAAGGGCAATCGCCTGCCGGAATGGCAGCGCAGGCAGGCCGTCCGCGACTATCATCGTCACGGGCTGAAGCGTCCCGGCAGGGGCCAGCAATGGGTGAAGGTCGACAACGACTACCTGTTGGTCAGCCTGGCAAGCGGCATCATAGCCGGCATCATCGCCGCCCGCTGAGCGCCGGCGCCACGGATTCACCGAAAAAGCAAAACCCGGCCTCGGCCGGGTTTTCGCGTTGTGTCGCCCTGTCTTCGGGCGGAGCCGTCAGGCATCGTCGGCAAACTGCTTCTGGAAGAAAGGCGTCGCCATGGCCATTGCCTGGTCCTTTTCCATGAAGCTCCTGAACTTCGGCCGATCCTGCATCCGCGCGAGATAGTCCCGAAACACCGGCCTGTCGGGAAACACTTTCAGCACGTCGAGCGTATAGTGGATGCCGCTGGCAAGCTGCGTGTCGACGGCGGTGAAGCGGTCGCCGATCGCATATTCGTTCCTCGACAGTTGCTTCTCCACATTCGCCACCATGTCCTCGAACGACCCGAAGGAAAAGGCCGAGCAGCGATATTCCCAGCCCTGCGCCCTTGCCGCGACGGCAGGGTCGAAAACCGCGTCGCAATAGACGAGCCAGGTGAGATACGGACCTCTCGACGGATCGCCGATCGCGGGCGCAAGTCCTGCCTGAGGAAATGCATCCGCCAGATAGGTGCAGATCGCCGCCCGCTCGGTGACGACGATGCCGTCATGCTCGATCGCGGGAACCTTTTTGTTCGGCTGTATCGACCGGTAATCCTCCGGCACCCCTCCTTCGGCGCGAATGTCGACGTGCTCAATCTCATAGTCGACGCCAAGCTCCTCGAGCAGCCAGAATGTGCCGGACGAGCGCGACCAGGGCGCGTGATAGAATTTCAGCATCGGTTTCCTCCTCTCTGCGGTTTCGACATTGCCGATCCTAGCAGCCCTCTCCTGACAGCCGACTGTCAGCAGCAACCCCGCCGGCAGATCGCGGAAATGCAGTTCACGACAAAAAAAGGGCGCCGCTGCGGCGCCCTTTCCCGTAAACTGGTGCGTGGGATCAGTTCGGCAGCTTGTCGTCCACGCCCTTTACGTAGAAGTTCAGGCCGAGCAGCGTCGGATCGTCCGCGCTCTCGCCTTCCTTTAGCCACTCCGTGCCGTCCTGCTTGGTGATCGGGCCGGTGAACGGCTTCAACTCGCCGGACTTGATCTTGGCCTCGGTCTCCTCGGCGGCCGCCTTCATGTCGTCGGGCATGTTGGTGTAGGGCGCCATTTCGAGGATGCCTTCGGCAAGGCCGTCCCAGGTCGCTTCGCCGCCCTTCCAGGTGCCGTCGAGAACCGCCTGGATGCGCTTCACATAGTAGGGGCCCCAGGTGTCGACGATGGCGGTGAGCTGGGCGTTCGGGCCGGCCTGGATCTGGTCGAAGGCCTGGCCGAACGCCTTGATGCCGCGCTCCTCGGCGATCTGCATGGGCGCGGCCGAGTCGGTGTGCTGGGTCAGGATGTCGACGCCCTGGTCGATCAGGGCCTTGGCGGCGTCCGCCTCCTTGCCCGCGTCATGCCAGGTATTGACCCAGATGACCTTGAGCTTGAAGTCCGGATTGACGCTCTGCGCGCCGAGCGTGAAGGCGTTGATGCCCTGCACCACCTCGGGAACCGGGAAGGAGGCGATATAGCCCGCGACGCCCGTTTTCGACATTTTCGCGGCGATCTGGCCGATGATGTAGCGGCCCTCGTAGAAACGCGAATTGTAGGACGTCACGTTCTCCGCGGTCTTGTAGCCGGTGGCATGCTCGAACTTCACGTCGGGAAACTTGGACGCGACCGCGATGGTCTGGTCCATGTAGCCGAAGGAGGTCGTGAACACGATCGCGCAGCCGGAGCGGGCGAAGCGCTCGATCACGCGCTCGGCGTCCGGTCCTTCCGGCACGCTTTCGACATACTGCGTCTCGACCTTGTCGCCGAGTTCCTTGTCGACGAGCTGACGGCCGATGTCGTGCGCCTGCGTCCAGCCGCCGTCTGTCTTCGGACCGATATAGACGAAACAGGCCTTGATCTTGTCCTGGGCAATAGCGGGAGCCGACACCGACAAGGCCAGCGCGGCGGCGGCCAATCCCAATAGGGTCTTCCTCATTTCGAATGGTTCCTTTCGTTCAGATTTGGTTCGAGCTTACCCGTCTTTATGATTTTCGTTGCGGTCGTCCCTATCTTTCAGGCACGAAGGGCTGGCCGAGCGACGCCGGCGTGTTCATCAGGGTGAGCCGCCTGTTGCGCGAGATTAGAACAAGAACCACGATGGTCGCCAGATAGGGCAGCGACGAAAGTAGCTGCGAGGGGATGCCGAAGCCGAGCGCCTGCGCATGAAGCTGGCCGATCGTGACCGCGCCGAAGAGATACGCGCCGGCAAGCACGCGCAGCGGCCGCCAGGAGGCGAAGACCACCAGCGCGAGAGCGATCCAGCCACGCCCCGCGGTCATGTTCTCCACCCATTGCGGCGTGTAGACGAGCGACAGATGCGCGCCGGCGAGGCCAGCGCACGCGCCGCCGAACATCACCGCCAGATAGCGATAGCCGATGACGGAAATGCCGAGCGCGTGCGCCGAGCTGTGGCTGTCGCCGATCGAGCGCAGCGTCAATCCGGCCCGCGTGCGGAAGAGGAACCAGGAAACGCCGAGGGTGAGCGCGATCGACATGTAGAAGATCGGATCCTGCCCGAACACAAGTCGGCCGACCAGCGGCAGGTCGCTCAGCACCGGCAGGTCGAGCACGGGCAGCTTGCGCCCCGCCGAGCCGACGAAGCTCTCGCCGATCATGCCGGATAGCCCGAGCCCGAGAAGGGTGAGCGAAAGGCCGGTCGCCACCTGATTGGTGGCGATGCTGAGCGTCAGGAACGCGAACAGCAGCGACATGACCACTCCGGCGAGAATTCCCCCGAAGACGCCCATCCAGGGCGAGCCGGTGAGCGCCGCGGCGGCGAAGCCGCACACCGCGCCCATCACCATCATGCCTTCGACGCCGAGATTGAGGACGCCGGATCGTTCGACCACGAGTTCGCCCATCGCCGCGATCAGCAGCGGCGTGGCGGCCGTGGCGATGGTAAGCAGGATGCTTTCGGCGATGCCCATCGATCAGGCCTCCTCGACCGGTTTCTGCGCGGGAGAGCCGATGAAGCGGACCCGATAGTGGATGAGCGTGTCGCAGCCGAGCACGAAGAAGAGCAGCATGCCCTGGAAGACGCGCGCCACCTTGTCGGATACGCCGAGCGATATCTGCGCCGCCTCGCCGCCGAGATAGGTGAGGCCGAGCACCAGGCCGGCCGCGACGATGCCGAGTGGATTGAGCCGGCCGAGGAAGGCCACGATGATCGCGGTGAAGCCGTATCCGGGCGAGATCACCGGCCGCAACTGACCCATCGCGCCGGAAACCTCGGAAATGCCGGCCAGCCCCGCCAATCCTCCGGAAAGCAGGAAGGCGAAGAAGATCAGCTTCGGCCGCGAGAAGCCGGCGAAGCGCCCTGCCCGCGGGCTCTGGCCCATCACCTTCACCTCGAAGCCGGTCAGGGTGCGCGACAGGATGAACCACAGCGCGACCGCCGCGATCAGAGCGAAGACGAAGCCCCAATGCGCCCTTCCTGAAGCGGGGAGGATTTCGGGCAGGATCGCATGAGCGTGGAACCGGACCGTCTCGGGGAAGTTGAAACCGGCCGGATTGCGCCACGGGCCGCGCACCAGCCAGTCGAGGAAGAGCTGGGCGACATAGACCAGCATCAGGCTGGTCAGTATCTCGTTGGTGTTGAAGCGAACCTTGAGGAAGGCCGGGATCGCCGCGTAGGCGGCGCCGCCCGCGATGCCCATGACGAGCATCAGCGGCAGCACGAACCAGTACTGGAATTCCGGAAACATCACCGGCAGCATCGAGCCGACGACGGCGCCCATGATGAACTGGCCTTCCGCGCCGATGTTCCAGTTGTTGGAGAGGAAGCAGATCGAGAGCCCGACCGCTATCAGGATCAGCGGCGCCGACTTGATCGCCAGTTCATGCAGGGACCAGGTCTCGAGCAGCGGGTCGACGAAATAGTAATAGAGCGCGGTGGCGGGGTTTTTGCCGAGGAAAGCGAAGAGGATCGCTCCGGCGAGGATGGTGAGAGCCAGCGCGATGAAGGGTGAAAGCGCGCTGAAGAGAGCCGATCTCTGCTGGCGCTTGACGAGTTCGATCCGCATCAGGCCACCTCCTCGCCAAGGCTGGCGGGCGACGAGGCGTCCGCGCCGCCCATCAGCAAGCCGATCTTCTCGTAGGTCGCCTCGGCGATCGGGATCGGCGCGGAAAGCTTGCCGTCATGCATCACCGCGATCGCGTCGGAGATTTCGAACAATTCGTCGAGGTCCTGGCTGATGACGAGGACCGCCGAGCCGCTCGCGGCCAGGTCGATCAGCGCCTGGCGGATGCGCGCCGCGGCCCCCGCGTCGACGCCCCATGTCGGCTGGTTCACCACCATGATCGATGGGCGGCGGTCGAGTTCGCGCCCGACGATGAACTTCTGCAGGTTTCCGCCGGAAAGCGCCGCCGCCTCGGGGTCTTCGGCGCTCTTGCGCACGTCCATTTCCTTGACGATGCGCTTCGAGGTCTCGGCGAGCGTGCCGGCGCGTATCAGCCGGCCGCCGGCCAGGAACGCCTTGGCGTCGGTCCTGAAGCGCGAAAGCAGGAGGTTTTCGGAAAGCCGCATCCGCGGCGCGGCGCCGTGGCCGAGACGTTCCTCCGGCACGAAGGCCGCGCCCAGCAGCCGCCGCCCGGAAATGTCGAGCCGGCCGGCATCCTTGCCGCGCAGCTTCACCACATCGGCCTCGGCCTGCAGCGCTTCGCCGGAAACCGCTTCGAAGAACTCGCCCTGCCCATTGCCCGCGACACCGGCGATGCCGATCACCTCGCCAGCATGCACGACAAGCGAGACGCCCCGCAGCGGAATAGAAAAAGGCGTTGCAGCTTGGCGGTTTAGCCCGCGAACCTCGAGCAGCGCCTCACGCGTTTCCGAGACATCGACCGGCTCGTGCACGACGCTCTGGACCTCGTTGCCGACCATCATCCGCGCCAGCGACGACGCCGTTTCCTTGCGCGGGTCGCAATGACCGACCACCTTGCCGTGCCGCAGGACGGTGGCGCGATCGCAGAGTCGCTTCACCTCCTCCAGCCGGTGCGAGATGTAGAGGATCGACTTGCCTTCCGAACGCAACCGTTCAAGCGTCTCGAAAAGCTTTTCCGCCTCCTGCGGGGTCAGCACCGAGGTGGGTTCGTCGAGGATGATCAGCTCCGGTTCCTGCAGCAGGCAGCGAATGATCTCGATGCGCTGGCGTTCGCCCACCGAAAGATCGCCGACCAGGGCATGAGGATCGAGCGGCAAGCCGTAGGCGCGGGAGAGCTCACGCGCTTTTTCCGCGATCTCGCCAACGCCGATGCGCCTGTCCAGCGAGAGAAGGATGTTTTCGGCCGCCGTCAGCGCCTCGAACAGCGAGAAATGCTGGAACACCATGCCGATGCCCAGCTTGCGCGCCACCGACGGGCTGGTCACCGCGACAGGCTCGCCTTTCCAGAGGATTTCGCCCGAATTCGGCTCGAGCGAGCCGAACAGCATTTTCACGAGCGTGGACTTGCCGGCGCCGTTTTCGCCGAGAAGCGCGTGTATCTCGCCCTTTTCGATCGTCAGGTCGATGCCGTCGCAGGCTTTCAGACGGCCAAAGATCTTCGTGAGGCCGCGAACCTCGAGGAGGTCCCGGCCCTGGGTCATGCGCGTCTGTTCCACGGCGCTCCCATTCGATTCATCTTGTGTTTTTGTTCCCAGGGGCATCGTAGGCAGGTGCGACGACGAACGCAAAGCACAACCGCTTTTGAAAGTGCTTCAAGTTTTTCAGCGAAAAGCGCCCTACGGGATCAGGATCGTCGTGCCAGTTGTCCTGCGTCCTTCCAGGTCCTCATGCGCCCTGGCGGCGTCCTTCAAGGCATAGCGCTGGTTGATCTGGATGTTGACGAAGCCTT
This sequence comes from Aquamicrobium sp. LC103, assembly GCF_001014615.2. GTDB lineage: Bacteria > Pseudomonadota > Alphaproteobacteria > Rhizobiales > Rhizobiaceae > LBCQ02. Next base: position 342,745 of record NZ_LBCQ02000004.1, on the reverse strand, counting down.
TCTCGACAACGTCGAACAGCGCTTTCGCCGACCGCTCCAGCTCGTCGCGCTTGGCGATATAGGTGAAGAGCGTCGGCCGGGTGGCGTAGAGCGAGCCCTTCTGCGACAGGATCGCCATGTTGAAGGGCGGGATCGGTCCCGAAGACTGGCCGAAGCTCACGAACATACCGCGCGTGCGCAGGCAGTCGAGCGAGCCCTCGAACGTGTCCTTGCCGACGGAATCGTAGACGACGTCGCATTTCCGTCCCCCGGTGATCGCCTTCACCTCATCGACGAAGTTCTTCTTCGAATAATCGATGACGTGGTCGTAGCCATGCGCCTTGGCGAGTTCCACCTTCTCCGGCGAGCCGGCCGTGCCGATCACGGTGGCGCCGAGATGCTTCGCCCATTGCCCGAAGATCAGGCCGACGCCGCCGGCGGCGGCGTGGTAGAGCACGATGTCGCCGGCCTTGACCGGATAGGTGCGCCGCAGCAGATATTCCGCCGTCATGCCCTTCAGCATCATCGCGGCAGCCTGCTCGTCGGAGATGCCGTCGGGCAATTTCACCAGCCGGTCGGCGGCGATCACCCGCTCCTCGGCATAGGCACCCACCGGGCCGCAATAAGCGACCCGGTCGCCGGGCGCCAGCCAGTCGACGCCTTCGCCGGTTTCGAGCACGATGCCGGCGCCCTCGCCGCCCGGCGTCATCGGCAGGCCCGCCGGCGCGGGATAGAGGCCGGTGCGGTAGTAGACGTCGATGAAATTCAGGCCCACGGCCTTCTGGCGGATGAGCGCCTCGCCCTTGCCGGGCTTGCCCGGATCATGGTCCTCGTAGGACAGGACTTCCGGCCCGCCATTCTTGTGGATGCGAATTGCCTTAGCCATTTCAGACCTTTTTCAGACCGAGTTTCGGGAAGAGCTGCATGATGCCGCCGATGACGAAGAGATAGATCCCCGTCGCTCCGATCACGATCTGGACGGGCAGCGACGCCTGCATGTCCTGCAGCAGGGCGACGAGCGAGAACAGGCACCATCCGAAGAACACGCCGAGATTGAGCGGCCGCAGCCGCTCGACGCGCACGGGATGCAGGAAGTTGATCGGGACGAAGGAAAGGATGGCCGCGATCACCACCACGGCGAAGGAGATGTACTCGCCCGGCTCGATCACGAACAGCGTGAAGACGAGCATGTTCCAGACGACCGGAAAGCCCTTGAAGAAGTTCTCCTTCGTCTTCATCCCGGTGTCGGCGTAATAGATGGCGCTCGAAACCACGATGATCGCGGCGGAGAGGAAGGAAAGCCCCTCGCCCATGAACCCGCTCTGATAGAGCGCGAACGCCGGGATCAGCACATAGGTCACGTAGTCGATGATGTTGTCGAGGAGCTCTCCCGACCAGGTCGGCAGCACTTCCTTGACTTCCAGCTTGCGGGCGATCGGCCCGTCTATGCCGTCGACGAAAAGCGCCAGCCCCAGCCACAGGAACATCGCCGTCCAGCGCTCCTCGCTCGCCGCGACGAGGGAAAGGAAGGCGAGGAACGATCCGGAGGCGGTCAGGAGATGCACAGAGAAGGCGCGCGCCTGCGGCCACGTCACCTTCTTCCTCGGCCGCGGGATCCGGTCCGTCAGTTTCTTGCGGGGTGCATCGGCGGTCATGGCCCTCGCCAATCGAGCTTGCAGATTTCGGCTGAACGCCCGGCGAAATTCCAGTTGCGGCCGAAAGCGCGCATGCGGCTCTTTTCGGACTTCGCAACGATGATCTCGGGCGCGATCCAGTATTCGGAATTGGTGATGACGGTGTCTTCGTCGCGGTTCTTGCCCGGAACGGGCGTCACCGCGCCGTCGATGATCTTGGGTATCGAGAACAGGCGCGTCTTGTCCTTCACCTCGTAGCTGATCGGCGCACGTTCCATGCCGAGAAAATTGCCGACGAGGATCGAAAGCAGCGACGTCGTTCCACCGGCCTTGCCGGAGAAGATCTTGCCGAACGCCTTCTGCGCGTAGATCGAGGCGCGCTCGTCGATGAAGAGGCCGGCCGTCCAGTTGCCGCGGCTCATATAGCCGGGAATTTCCATGACGAGGCCGAGATTGAGGCCGGAAAGGTCGACATCGCCATAGTGGCCGGCATCGATGCGGAAGCCCGCCCAGGTCTGGCAGTATCCCTCCGTGGGCGGATGCGAGCCGAGCGACAGGACGCACGGACAGAACACCGTGCAGTTGCAGGAGAGTACGAGCTCGCCCTTCATCGCCCAGTCGATATCAGCCATTCCGCATCGTCCTCCTCCGCTAAAGCGAAATAAACAGCAGTGCCGCCGACCATACAAGCAGGATCGCGCCGGCGATGCGCGTGGATAAACTGCCCGCGATCTGTTTTTCAACCAGGCTGAACATGCCGACAAGCGCCATCCAGAAGATGTTCATGGAGCCGACCGCGAACATCACCAGCATCAACGCCCAGCAGCAGCCGAGGCACCACATGCCCTGCTCCGCCCCGAGCACGAAAATGCGCGAGCGTTTCGTGCTCCATCTGGAGAAAAGCACGCCGAACGGATTGCGGCACTTTTCGAGGCAGGCATGCTTGAGCGAGCTGAATTGATAGAGGCCCGCGACGAAGAGAGCCGCCGCGCCGGCCGTGCCAACCACTGGCGCGGCCGCCCCCGTGGAAGCGCCCAGCGCCGCGAGGAGCGCGCTTAAAAGGGCGAAGCCGAAGGAAGCCGCAAGCCAGACGGCGAGATACCCGCAGACGAGCACGACCGGATGAACCGCCCTTTCGCCCTTTCCGGCGGCGGTATCGGCTATCTCGCAATAGGTTCGTATCATCGGCGCGGCCGACGGCAGCATCATCGCGATCGCCATCAGGAACCACATCGCCGTCAGCGCCGCGATCCCGCCGGGGCTCGGATCTTGCGCCGGCGCGGGCGTCAGGCAGAGCAGGAAGAACCGCTCCATGAAGGCGGGCAACGGGATCTCCGGCAGGATTTCGAGGAGGAAGCCGCCCGGGCCCTGCTCGAGCGGCGCGATCCTTGCCGCCTGCGCCGCCATTGCCGCCAGGACGGCCCAGGCCAGGACCGCGGCGAGCACGACCGCGATGACGACGGGAACGCCCGGACGCACCGAGACGCGAGCCGTCGCGCGACCCGCGGCATCCAGATTGTCGAAGCTTTGCTCGCTGCGGTGCATAGCAATCGCAATGAGCCAAATCGACACGTTGATCAATCCCGCTGTGCCGCCCTATATCGGGATTGAACAGCTAAGACGAGCTGGAGGCGACGACATGGAACAGGCAAGCATTGCGGGCATCCTCGTGGCGGGGACCGGCCCGGCCGGACTGATCTCGGCGCTCGCCCTGACGAAAGCCGGCTTTTCCGTCACGCTGATCGGCCCGCCCGCCCGCACCGACGACCGGCGCACGACGGCGCTGATGGCACCGTCGTTGCGGTTCCTGGAAGAGCTGGGCGTGCTCGGCCAATTGCGAGGCAAGGCGGCGCCCTTGCGGGCCATGCGCATCGCCGACGCGACCAACCGCATCCTGCGCAGCCCGACCGTCACTTTCCGCGCCTCGGAGATCGATGAGGAGGAGTTCGGCCTGAATGTTCCGAACGGCCACCTCACCGAGGTGCTCGCGAGCGCTGTCGTCGCGGAACCGCTGGTTTCATGGAAGACCGGCCTCGTCGAGGAGTGGCAACCACAGGAGGATCGCATCGTTGCGAGGCTGGAAGGCGGCAAGACCGTCTCCGGCCTTCTTGCGGTGGCCGCCGATGGCCGCATGTCGCCGGCGCGCGCCGCCGCCGGCATAGAGATCCGCTCGCGCGGTTCGGGGCAGTCGGCGCTGGTTCTGAGTTTCGCCCACAGTCGCGACCACGGCTTCGTCTCGACCGAATTTCATACCGAAACGGGCCCGTTCACGCAGGTTCCGTTGCCTGGAAAAAGGTCGAGCCTCGTATGGGTCGTGCGACCGGAACAGGCGGCCGACCTTTCCATGAAGGACGACGCCGAGCTTTCGCGCCTGGTGGAAGAGCGCATGCAGTCGATGCTCGGCCGCGTCGAGGTCGAGCCGGGGCGACAGGTCTACCCGCTTTCCTCCGCCCTGCCCCAACGTTTCGCGCAATCGCGCATCGCGCTTGTCGGTGAGGCGGCCCATGTGTTTCCCCCGATCGGCGCGCAGGGGCTCAATCTCGGCATCCGGGACGTTCAGGAACTCGTCGGCATCGCCGCCGACAACAGGGACGATCCCGGCGCGCCCGAAGCGCTCGCCGACTACGACCGCAGACGCCGGCCCGACATTCTCGCCCGCGCCGGCGCGGTCGACATGCTCAACCGCTCGCTGCTCTCGAACCTCCTGCCGGCGCAATTTGCCCGCAGCGCCGGGCTCGCGCTGCTCGGCCGCGTCGCCCCCTTGCGCGCCTTCTTCATGCGCGAGGGGCTGAAGACCGGCAGCGGCTTCGGCAATTTGTTCTCGGCGTTAGGGAAATAGATCGGGCGGGATCGTCCCGCTCTTGATCAGGTAGAGTATCCCGGTGACGGTCGCGACCGACAGCAATGTCGTCACCAGAACGCTCGCCGACGCGCGTTCCACCCACACGCCGTATTGCTGCGCGATGACGAAGACGTTGGTTGCCGTCGGCAGGGCCGCGAGCAGCACCGCCGAGAACATCCAGATAGGCGAGAAATCGCCGATGAGGCTGAGCACGACGTAGCAGATCAGAGGGTGCAGGATCAGCTTCAGCGCCGCGATCACGCCGAGATCGCGGGGGACCCGCTTCAACGGCCGCAGCGCCAGCGTCACGCCCATCGCGAACAGGGCGCAAGGAGCGGCCGCCTGCGCGAGATATTCCAGAAGCCGCGAGACGGGCGCCGGCGGCTGGAACTGCGCCCACGCCGCGAATATTCCGATCGCGGTCGCTATGATGAAGGGGTGGAGAACGATCTTGCGGATCACGTTCAGCGCGAGCTCGCCCGGCCTGCCCTTCTCACCGCCCGCCAGCGCCATCATGAAGGGTGCGACGGCGAAATGAAGGGCGTTCTCGAAGCAGAAGATCAGCGCGACCGGCACCGCGGCCTCCGAGCCGAAGGCGAGCAGTGCGATGCCCGGCCCCATATAGCCGATATTGCCATAGGCCGCCGCGAGCGCCTTGACCGTGCTTTCGGCGATGCCGTCGCGGTTGACGAACATCGACAGGACGAACATCAGCGAGAAGACGATGTAGGTGGCGAGTGCTGCGCCGAAAATATAGCGCCATTCGGTCAATTGCTCGATCGGCGTGCGCGACAGGAGCTGGAAGAAGAGCGCCGGCAGCGCCAGGTAGATGATGAAGGTGTTCATCCAGCCGAGCGCCTCGACCGGCTGCCTGGTGATCCGCGCCACGAAGGCGCCCAGGAAGATCAGGCCGAAGAACGGCAGAACCAGTCCGATGATGTCCGACATGACCACCTGCGAGATGATTGTCGCCCGGCGCTAGCGTGCCATCGCCTCGATCGTCAACCCCTGGTTAGCCCTCCGCGTCAGCCGGGATTGAATTGCGCACCGGCTTGCTCCAAATAGAAGTCGAGGTTCAGGATATGAATGAAATAAAGACTGCCAAGTTTAGAATCGGCCAGGTCGTGCGGCACCGGATCTTCCCATTTCGCGGCGTGATCTTCGATGTCGACCCAGAATTCGCGAACACCGAAGAATGGTATGAGGCAATTCCCGCCGAGGTTCGTCCCCGCAAGGACCAGCCGTTCTACCACCTTCTGGCCGAAAACGACGAAACCGAATACGTCGCCTATGTCTCGGAGCAGAATCTGGTCTCCGACGAGACCGGCGAGCCGGTCCGGCATCCGCAATTGGGCGAATTCTTCGACAAGACGAGCGACGGACACTACGCCCCGAAGCCGCGCGCGCATCATTGAGGTCGCCTCGAGGTCTGCCTGTAGCATAAAAAAAGCGGGGCGCATCGCCCCGCTTTTTCAATGGTTTTTTGGAACTGCGATCAGTTCTGCTTCGCCTTTTCCTGCTCTTCCTTGAGCTTCTTGGCGAAATCCTCGGTGTTCTTGCTGACGAATTCCTGGATCTTGCGCTGGCGATCCTCAAGGTCGGACTGCTGCAGCGCCTCGCCGTCGAACGCGCCGGTGAAGCCGGAAAGCGTCATCTTGATCGGGTTCGGCTGATTCTGGAAATTGACCGAGGTCAGCGTCAGCTCGGAGCCGCGCTTGAACGAGTTGACGAGTTCGTCGGACATCTGGCCCTCGGCGATGCAACGGTCGGGCAGGCAGATCACGTAGTCGATCTTCTGCGCCTTGCCGCCGTCGATCTGCAGACCGATGCCGGGAGGCACCATGCGGCCCGAAGGCACGGTGATCTGGAACACCTTGCGGTTCACCTTGCCCTTGACCTCGATGAGGCTGACGCCGGTGAGCAACTGGCCGGAATCCGCGACCATGATGTTCTGGACGTTGCAGATATCGACGTCTTCCTGCTTGCTGCACGCCTTGAACCAGCCCTGCGGCAGTTCGGGTCGCTGCTGCGCGGAAGCCGGTACGAGGCTGCTGGCAAGAAGACCGGCAATGCCTGCGGCCATGATCGATGCACGGGACGCGTTGAATTTCCGGCTAGTCATAAATCGTAATCCTCTCGAATGTGCGCGTTGCTGCAGGCTAGACCGTTTCGACGGTACCTGATGCCGAATTGCGGCGACAGCATGACTCCCGCGCGCCTGTTACACCGCAAAAAGCCGCAAATCCAGTGAAATAAAGCGCTCCGTGCCGGCTGGCGGATCGCGAAGCGAGGGTGAGGTTCCTCGCCCTTCGGCAGTCATGTTACGGTGGGGCGAATCACCGCCCGGAAATCACGAGGAAGAAATGAGAATGCGATCAGGCGCATTGTTGCTGATTGCCGCGACGTTCGGCATGGCGACCGTGCACTCCTTCGCGCAGGAAGCGAAGCCGAAACACGCGATCGCGATGCAGGGCGAGCCGGCGTTGCCGGACGACTTCGCGCATTTCCCCTATGCCGATCCCGACGCCCCGAAGGGCGGCAGCATAACCTATTGCGTCATCGGCAGCTTCGATAACCTCAATCCGTTCATCATCAAGAGCCTGCGCACCACCGCGCGTGGCGTGATCGATACCATTTTCGGCAATCTGGTGTTCGAGGCGCCGATGATGCGCAACGCCGACGAGCCCTTCGGGCTCTACGGCCTGCTGGCCGAAACGGTGACGATGGACGAGGAACGCTCCTTCATCGAGTTCCATCTCAATCCGAACGCCAAATGGTCGGACGGAAAGCCGGTGACGCCGGAAGACGTGCTGTTCACCTACGACGTCTTCACCGAAAAGGGCCGACCGCCCTACAGCGACCGGATGAAGCGCGTCTCCAAGCTCGAGAAGACCGGCCCGCACAGCGTCCGTTTCACCTTCAACGAGGAGGCAGACCGGGAATTTCCGCTGATCGTCGCGATGACTCCGATCGTCCCGAAGCACGCCTTCGACAAGGACACTTTCGACGAGACCACGCTGAAGCCGGTGATCGGCAGCGGGCCGTACCGCATCGCCAGCGTCGCCCCCGGCCAGCGCATCGTCTTCGAGCGCAACCCCGAATATTGGGGCAAGGACATTCCGTCCAAGCGCGGCTTCGACAATTACGACCGCATCACCATCGAATATTTTCTGAACGCCAACGCCCAGTTCGAGGCCTTCAAGAAGGGCATCTGCGCGATCCACGCCGATGCCGACCCCGTGCAGCGCGAGCGCAATTTCGATTTCCCGGCCTTTCACAAGGGCGACGTGGTCGCCGAGACCTTCGAGGTCGGTGTGCCGCCGGTCGTGACCGGCTTCGCCTTCAACACGCGCCGGCCGATATTCGCCGACGTCAGGGTCCGCCGCGCGCTTTCGATGCTCTACGATTTCGAATGGGTCAACCGCAACATGTTCGCCGACAAATACAAGCGCACGGCGAGCTACTGGCAGAATTCGGAACTCTCCGCTCTCGGGCGGCCGGCGAGCGCGAAGGAGCGCGAACTGCTCGCCCCCTTCCCCGATGCGGTCACCCCGGAGGTGATGGAGGGAACCTACGCGCCGGCGGAATCGGACGGCTCGGGCCGCGATCGCGAAAGGCTGCGCGCGGCTTACGATCTGCTCAGGGAGGCAGGCTATTCGATGCGGGATGGCCGGATGATCGGCCCCGACGGCAAGCCATTCGCGTTCGAGATACTCGTCGCCTCGCAGCAGGAGGAACGGCTCGCGGCCGTCTACCAGCGCGCGCTTGCCCGCCTCGGCATCGCCATGACGATACGCGCCCTCGACGACACCCAGATGCAGCAGCGCAAGCAGCGCTATGAATTCGACATGATGATCGGCACCACCGGCTTTTCCGGCACGCTGTCGCCGGGCATCGAGCTGCTCAATCGCTGGTCTTCGGAAGCCCGCGACGTGGAAGGCTCGTTCAACCTCGTGGGCGCAGCCGACCCGGCCATCGACGCGATGATCGGGGCGATGCTCGCCGCGCGCACGAAGGAGGATTACGTGGCCGCGGTGCGCGCGCTCGATCGCGTGCTGATCTCCGGCGCCTATATGGTGCCGATGCAGCACAATACCGAGCAGTGGATCGCCTACTGGAAATATCTGAGACACCCGGAGCGATCGCCTATATACGGATATCAGCTGCCGACATGGTGGCGCGAACCCGGATAGGGCGCGGGGGCTTCGAGGAGGCCAAATTGAACGAAATCGCTTCAATAACCGTCGACGTCGTTTCCGACGTCGTGTGCCCCTGGTGTTTCATCGGCCAGAAACGGCTGGAAAGAGCGGTCGACGCCGTTCCCGAGGTGGATGTGACGGTGCGCTGGCGGCCGTTCCAGCTCGACCCGACCATCCCCGAGGAGGGATTGGATCGCCGCGACTACATGCTGGGCAAATTCGGCAGCGATGAGCGCATCCGCGAAATCCATGAGCGCATCTCCGCGCTCGGCGTGGCGGAGGGCATCGCCTTCGATTTCGACGCCATCGAGGTTGCTCCCAACACCTTGAACGCGCATCGGCTCATCCGCTGGGCGGGCACCGCCGGCGAGGAAGCGCAGAACCAGGTGGTTCGCCGCCTCTTCAAGCTGAATTTCGAGGACGGCGCCAATCTCGGCGACAATGAAGTGCTCGTCGGCGTCGCGCGCGAGTGCGGCATGGATGCTCCGGTCGTCGAGACGCTGCTGCCGACCGATGCCGACCGGGAGGCCGTGACCAATGAGATCGCCACCGCCTCGCGCATGGGCATCACCGGCGTGCCGTGCTTCCTCCTGGAAAGCAAATACGCGGTGATGGGTGCGCAGGACGCCGAGACGCTGGCCGACGCGATCCGCAAGGTCGGCGAGGCGAAGGCGCGCGGCGAACTGGAGGGCTGAGCGTCACGCGCCCGTCGATTTGATCTGATGCCTAGGCCGCCGCCTTGTCGGCGATGCGCGCGAGCTGCGTCATGACCACGGCGGAGCCTGCCAGGCGCTTCTCGGCGTTCGGCCAGTCGCGCATCAGAACGATGCTGTGGTCCGGCCTGATCTTGGCCAGCGACCCCTGTTCGCCGATGAACCGCACCAGGCCCGCCGGTTCCGGAAACTGCTTGTTGCGGAAGTGGATGACGACGCCCTTCGGCCCGGCGTCCAGCTTCTCGACGTTCGCCTTGCGGCAGAGCGCCTTGATGTAGACGATCTTCAGGAGATGGTCGACCTCCTGCGGCAGCGACCCGAAACGATCGATGAGCTCCGCGCCGAAGCCGTCGATCTCCTCGGGCGTGTCGAGATCGGCGAGACGGCGGTAGAGGCCGAGCCGGAGCTGCAGGTCCGGAACGTAGTTTTCCGGGATCATGACGGCCGTTCCGATGGTGATCTGCGGCGACCAGCCCGTATCGACCGCCTCGCCAGTTCCGCGCAGCTCGGCCACCGCTTCCTCCAGCATCTGCTGGTAGAGTTCGAAGCCGACCTCCTTGATGTGACCGGACTGCTCCTCGCCCAGAAGGTTGCCGGCCCCGCGTATGTCGAGATCGTGGCTAGCAAGCTGGAACCCGGCTCCCAGCGTGTCGAGCGACTGAAGCACCTTCAACCGACGTTCCGCGAGCTGCGTCAATGTCCGGTTGGCGGGCAGCGTGAACAGGGCGTAGGCGCGCAGCTTCGAACGCCCCACACGTCCGCGAAGCTGATAGAGCTGCGCGAGGCCGAACATGTCGGCCCGGTGGACGATCAGCGTGTTGGCCGTCGGAATATCGAGACCCGATTCCACGATCGTGGTCGAAAGCAGCACGTCGTACTGCCCGTCGTAGAAGGCGTTCATGATGTCGTCGAGCTCGCCCGCCGGCATCTGGCCGTGCGCGGTCGCGATCTTCAGCTCCGGCACCTGCTCGGCGAGGAAGCCGTGTATCTCCGAGAGATCGGAGATGCGCGGGACGACGTAGAAGCTCTGCCCGCCGCGATAGCGTTCGCGCAGCAGGGTCTCGCGTATCACCAGCGGATCGAATGGTGAGATGAAGGTGCGCACCGCCATCCGATCGATCGGCGGCGTCGTGATCAGCGAGAGCTCGCGCACGCCGGTAAGTGCCAGTTGCAGCGTGCGCGGGATGGGCGTCGCGGACAATGTGAGCACGTGAACGTCGCTCTTCAGCTCTTTCAGCCGCTCCTTGTGCTTGACGCCGAAATGCTGCTCCTCGTCGACGATGAGAAGGCCGAGATTCTTGAAGGAGATCGACGAGCCCAGAAGCGCGTGCGTGCCCACCACGATGTCGATCGTGCCGTCGGTGATACCCTTCTTGGTTTCGGCAAGCTCCTTGGAGCCGACCAGCCGGGAGGCCTGCCTTACCGTCACTGGCAAACCCGCGAAACGCTGGCTGAACGTCTTGAAATGCTGGCGGGCAAGCAGCGTCGTCGGCACCACCACCGCCACCTGAAAACCCTCCATCGCGGCGAGGAAGGCAGCGCGCAAGGCCACTTCGGTCTTGCCGAAGCCGACATCGCCGCAGATCAGCCGGTCCATCGGCCGGCCGGCCGCGAGATCGTCCTTGACCGCGTCGATCGCATTCTGCTGGTCGTCCGTCTCGTCGTATGGAAAGCGCGCCGCGAACTCGCCGTAGAGCCCGTCTTGCGGCGCGAGCACCGGTGCCGCGCGCATCTGGCGCTCCGCCGCCAGCCGGATGAGCTGGCCAGCCATTTCCAGAAGCCGCCGCTTGAGCTTCGCCTTGCGCGATTGCCATGCGACGCCGCCGAGCTTGTCGAGAACGGCCTCGGCGGAATCCGAGCCGTAGCGCGACAGGAGCTCGATGTTCTCCACCGGCAGGAATAGCCGGTCGTCGCCCGCATAGTGGATTTCCAGGCAGTCGTGCGGCGCGCCCGCCGCCTCGATGTTGCGCAGGCCGATGAACCGGCCGATGCCGTGATCGGCATGAACGACGATGTCGCCGGCCGAAAGTGCCGCCACCTCGGCGATGAAGTCTGAGGCGCGCTTGCGTTTCTTGGCGCGGCGCACGAGCCGGTCGCCCAGCATGTCCTGCTCGGCGATGAAGGCGAGCCTGGGCGTCTCGAAGCCGGTTTCGAGCGGCAGGACGGCAAGCCCCGCCTCGCCCGCGGCCAGCTTCCCCACTTCGGCGAGATTTGCGACCGGCTTCAGATTGCCGAGATGGTGTTCGGCGAGGATCTGGCTCAGCCTGTCCGACGAGCCCTCGGTCCAGCCCGCGACGACGACGCGGCGGCCAGAGGCGCGCAGTTCCGAAATGTGGTTCACGACATGATCGAAGACGTTGGCCTTCGGATCCGCCCGCTCCTCGGCGAAATTGCGCCCCCCATGTGCCCTGGCGTGACGCAGGGTGCGCCCGCTCGTCTCGGGCGCGTCGAAGGGGGTGAATTCGGCGAGCCGATGCCCGACGGCGCGCGCGTTCACCTCGTCCGGCGAGAGATAGAGCAGTTCCGGCTTCACCGGCTTGTAGGGCACGGTATCGGCCAAGCCGGAAGCCGGCTGGCGAATACGGGATTCGTAATGGTCGACGACGAGTGCATGTCTTTCGCCGATCGCCTCGCGCGCCAGATGGTCGTAGACGATCGTCGCCTCCGGCAGGTAGTCGAACACCGTCTCCAGCCCTTCGTGAAAAAGCGGAAGCCAGTGCTCCATGCCGGCAAAGCGCCGGCCCTCGCTGATCGCGGCGTAGAGCGCGTCGTCGCGCGACGGAGCGCCGAAGGTCTCGATATAGTTGCGGCGGAAGCGGCTGATCGTCTCCGGCGTCAGCGTCACCTCGCTCATCGGCCTGAGCGTGACGATGGTGCGCTGTCCGGTGGTGCGCTGCGTCGCAACGTCGAAGGCGCGGATCGTCTCGAGCGTGTCGCCGAAGAAGTCGAGCCGCAGCGGCTCGCCGCCGGGCGCGTAGAGGTCGAGTATACCGCCGCGCACCGCATATTCGCCGACGTCGCGAACCGTCGCGACGCGCTCGAAACCGCTCGTTTCCAGGCGCGCCAGAAGCGCGTTCATGTCGACCTGGTTTCCGGGGCGCGCGCTGAATGTCTGCGCCTCGACGGAAGCCGCCGGCGGCATGCGCTGGAGAACCGCGTTGGCGCTCGCCAGGATGACGGCGCGGTGCGGCGCCCGGCGCAGCGCGATCAATGCCGCCATGGCGTCGAGACGGCGCGCCGCGGCATCCGAACCCGGAGAGACGCGGTCGTAGGGGAGGCAGTCCCAGGCCGGCAGTTCGAGGACCGGCAGGCCAGGCGCGGCAAACGCCAGGATTTCCGCGATCGCGGGAATGCGCTGGCCGTCGCGGGCGACGAAAAGCACCGGCCGCTCGCCCTGTTCCTCGGCGAGCGCGGCAAGCGCGAAGGCCTCGTAGCCGTCGGCCACGCCGTCGACGACGGTCAAGCCGCCGCCGTTCTCGGGCAGTCTGATGGGATCGATCAAGCTCATCTGCAAACCGTCAGGCCGAATTTGTCTCGCGATAAGCGAGAATCTTGCGGAAAACAGCCGTGTCGTGGCGCGCAGGCAGCGGCGCCTCGCCCGTCACCCATTTGAGGATATCTCCGTCGGACTCGGCCATCAGGCTTTCGTAGATATCCAGTTCCTCGTCGCTCAACGCGCCGATCTCGCCGTCCGCGAAGCTGCCGAGCACGAGGTCGACCTCGCGCATGCCGCGATGCCAGGAGCGGTAGAGCACCTTGCGTCTTCTGTAGTCGAGATCGGAGCTCGACCGCGAGGTTCCGGTCATTGTTCACACCTTGTTCGAGGAACCGGGATATAACCATTGACGAGGCGGATGTCAGCCTTTGCGATGGGTCTTCGCCGGACTTTGTGGCGCCCGGGCAAGACCCGGGCCGCAGCGCCACTCCTATCCCCTTGTTTGCACACCGGATTATCGGAAACCGGTTCCCATCCTCGGGTCCGATGTCTAATGTCGGCCCATGCGCCCATCCCTGCTCGACCCCCTCTTTGCGCCCGTAACCTCGCTCGACGGCGTGGGCGGCAGGATTTCGGCCCTGCTGGCGAATGTCGTGCCCGTGGACACGACAGGACGCGAGGTGCGCATCGGCGACCTGATCTTCGTTCTGCCCCATTCGATGATCGACCGCCGCAACCGGCCAGGCATCGCGGCGGCGCCCGAAGGCGCGGTCGTCACCCTGGAGGTCCGGGTCGATCGGCATCAGCCGCCGCCGCGCGGGCGCGGATCGGTGCCCTACCGGGTCTTTGCCTATGACGATACCGGGGAGATCGCGCTTACCTTCTTCCACGCCAAGCAGCCATGGATCGAAAAGCTCCTGCCGGTCGGCGAGGACGTGATCGTTTCCGGTCGCATGGAGTGGTTCAACGGCCGCCCCAGCATGGTGCATCCCGACCACGTGGTGCTGGCCGACAAGGCGGAAGAATTGCCCGAGGTCGAGCCGGTCTATCCGCTGACCGCCGGCCTCTCGGCGAAGGTCCTGCGCCGCGCGATCGTCGGCGCCGTCGACCGGGTACCGGTCCTGCCGGAATGGCAGGATGCGGCGCTGATGCGCAAGCAGACCTTTCCCTCCTTTACCGACGCCCTGCGCCGTCTGCACGAGCCCGCCGACCCGATCGACATTGATCCGGCGAATTCCGCGTGGCGAAGGCTCGCTTATGACGAGCTTTTGGCCGGGCAACTGGCGCTCGCCCTGGTCAGGTCCAGGATCAGGCGCGTCACCGGCCGGCCGCTCAGGGGCGACGGCGCCGTCGAGGCGCGCATCCGTGCCGCCCTGCCCTATTCGCTGACGCCTTCGCAGCAACTCGCGCTCGACGAAATCCACGCCGACCTCGCCTCGCCGGACCGGATGCTGCGCCTGCTGCAAGGCGACGTCGGCTCTGGAAAGACCGTGGTGGCGCTGCTTGCGATGGCACGCGCGGCGGAGGCCGGTGGCCAGGCCGCATTGATGGCGCCGACGGAGATTCTCGCCCGCCAGCATTTCGCCACCATCGACCCCCTGGCACGGGCCGCGGGCTTGACGACAGCCATCCTCACCGGTCGCGAGAAAGGTGCAGAGCGCACGAGAATCCTCGACGACATCGCCGCCGGCCGAACGAATTTCGTCATCGGCACGCACGCACTTTTCCAGGAAAGCGTCAATTTCGGCGACTTGGTCCTTGCCATCGTCGACGAGCAGCACCGGTTCGGCGTCCACCAGCGGCTGGCGATGACCGCCAAGGGCGACGTGCCGGACATGCTCGTCATGACGGCGACGCCGATCCCGCGCACGCTGGTGCTGACCGCGTTCGGGGACATGGACGTCTCGCGCTTGACCGAAAAACCGGCCGGCCGCCAGCCGATCCAGACGGTCACCCTGCCGCTTTCACGTCTTTCCGAACTGGTCGAGCGGATGCGAAAGGCGGTTTCAGAGGGGCAGAAGATCTACTGGATCTGCCCGCTTGTCGAGGAATCCGAGGAAATCAAGCTGATGTCGGCCGAGGACAGGTTCGCTCATCTGAAGCCCGTCTTCGGCGATGCGGTCGGCCTGATCCATGGCCGCATGAACGGGCGCGACAAGGACGAGGCGATGCGCGCCTTCAAGGAAGGCGAGACGCGCATCCTGGTCGGAACGACGGTGATAGAAGTCGGCGTCGACGTTCCCGACGCCACGATCATCGTGATCGAGCATGCCGAGCGCTTCGGTCTCGCCCAGCTCCACCAGCTCCGCGGCCGCGTCGGGCGTGGATCGAAGCCATCGACCTGCGTGCTCCTCTACAAGGAGCCGGTCGGCGAGGTCGCCAAGCGCAGGCTTTCTGTCATGCGCGAGACGGAGGACGGCTTCCGCATCTCGGAGGAGGATCTGAAGCTGCGTGGCGAAGGCGAGCTGCTCGGCACCCGTCAATCCGGCACGCCGGGATTTCGCGTCGCGAGGCTGGAGCTCCACGGCGACCTGCTCGAGATCGCCCGCGACGACGCCCGCCTCGTCCTCGATCGCGACGCCGAGCTTCGTTCGGAGCGCGGCGAGGCGTTGCGGATGCTGCTCTATCTGTTCGGCCGCGACGACGCGATCCGCCTGCTGCGCGCCGGCTAGGCCGCGTCGCTCTTTCTCGCTTCCTCGGCGAGCCTGGCGGTCTTGGCCTGGTATTCGGGCGCTACCAGCCCGGCCGAGATGATGAGCTTGGCCGCATCCTCGATCGACATCGAAATCTCGATCACGTCCGTCCGAGGCACATACATCAGGAAGCCGGTCGTCGGATTGGGCGTCGTCGGCATGAAGACGGCGACCACCTCGTCATGCAGGTCCTCCAGCCGGCTCGACACCTCGTTCGGCTTGTCGCTGGCGATGAACACGATCGACCAGACGCCCTTGCGCGGATATTCGATCAGCGCGACCTTGTTGAACATGTCCGCCTTGTTGGAAAGAACGGTCTCGAATATCTGCTTCAGCCCGCGATAGACGCTGCGCACCAGCGGCATGCGGTCGAGGATGTACTCGCCGTAGGAGACGATGGTGCGGCCGATGAAATTGGCGGTCAGGAAGCCGACCAGCGTGATCAGCATCAGCGCGACGATCAGCCCGAAGCCGGGAACCGCGAAAGGCAGATAGTTGTCGGGATTGTACCTGCCGGGGATATAAGGCTTTACCCACGAATCGACCCAGCCGACGAAGGACCACGCCAGATAGGCGGTGATCGCCAGCGGCGCGGTGACGATGAAGCCCGTCAGAAAGTAGTTTCGCAGGCGGGTTATCAATGCTTCGTTTCCTGGCTGCAGGACAAGGCGCCGACCGAGGATAGGTCAGCGCCCGTGCCTTTTGAATGGCGAATCTCGTGGCTATTCGACCGTGACGGACTTCGCCAGGTTGCGCGGCTGATCGACGTCCGTGCCCATGAACACGGCCGTGTAGTAGGCCAGCATCTGCACCGGCAGGGCATAGACGATCGGCGTGATGATCTCCGGCACGTCCGGCACCACGATCGTCTCCAGCGTCTGAACCGTCGCCTGCTCGGCGCCCTTGCGGTCGGTGATCAGGATGATCTTGCCGCCGCGCGCGGCCACCTCCTGCATGTTCGAGACGGTCTTTTCGAAGATGCGGTCGTGCGGCGCGATGACCACCACCGGCATCGTCTCGTCGATCAGCGCGATCGGCCCGTGCTTCAGCTCGCCCGCGGCGTATCCCTCCGCATGGATATAGGAGATTTCCTTGAGCTTGAGCGCGCCTTCCATGGCCAGCGGGAAATTGGTGTCGCGCCCGAGATAAAGCATGTGCTTCACATGCGCGAGCTCACGCGCCAGCTTCTCGATCTGGTCGGAAAGCTTGAGCACCTGATTGGCGTATTTCGGCGCTTCGGAAAGCTGGCGGATGAGGCCCGCCTGCTCCTGCGGCGTCACCTTGCCGCGATCGGCCGCCGCCTTCACCGCGAGCGAGGCGAGCACGGAGAGCTGGCAGGTGAACGCCTTGGTCGAGGCGACGCCGATCTCCGGTCCTGCCAGCGTCGGGAAGACGCCGTTGGATTCGCGCGCGATCGTCGATTCCCGAACGTTCACGATCGAAGCGATGGGCAGTCCTTCCTGCTTGCAATAGCGCAGCGAGGCGAGCGTGTCCGCCGTCTCGCCGGATTGCGAGATGAAGAGAGCGGCGCTTTCCTTCGAAAGCGGCATTTCGCGATAGCGGAACTCCGAGGCGATATCGATGTCGACGGGCAGCCGCGCCAGCCGCTCGAACCAGTATTTGCCGACCAGCCCGGCCAGATAGGCGGTGCCGCAGGCCGAGATCGCCAGGCGGTCGATCTTTGCGAAATCGAAGGGCATCTCGATCTGCTTTGCCGCGCCGGTCGTGAAGTCGAGATAGTGGGCAAGCGTGTGGGAGATCACTTCCGGCTGCTCGTAGATCTCCTTCTCCATGAAATGGCGATAATTGCCCTTGTCGACGAGGAAGCTGGTGCCGATCGACTGCTGGCGCTTGCGCTGCACCTCGGCGCCGGTCATGTCGTGGATCTTCAATTCGTTGCGGCGCACCACCGCCCAATCGCCATCCTCGAGATAGGTGATGGCATTGGTGAACGGCGCGAGCGCGATCGCGTCCGAGCCCAGGAACATCTCGCCGTCGCCATGGCCGACGGCGAGCGGCGGGCCGTTGCGCGCGCCGATGATCAAATCGTCGTCGCCGCGGAACATGATCGCCAGCGCGAAGGCGCCCTCGAGCTGCTGAAGCGTCCTGAACGCCGCCTGCTCGGGGTCTGCACCGCGATCCATCTCGCGCGACACCATATGGGCGACGACTTCGGTGTCGGTCTGGGACGTGAATTCGTAGCCGTCAGCGAGAAGGCCGGCGCGCAGCTCGGCGAAATTCTCGATGATGCCGTTGTGGACGATCGCGACGTCCTTCGAGAAATGCGGATGCGCGTTGGTCTCGTTGGGAACGCCGTGCGTCGCCCAGCGCGTGTGGCCGATGCCGATCAGCCCGTCCAGCGGCTCCTCGCCGATGCGGCGCTCCAGATTGACGAGCTTGCCTTCGGCCCGCCTTCTGTCGAGCCTGCCCTTCTCGATCGTCGCGACGCCGGCGGAATCGTAGCCGCGATATTCCAGTCGCTTCAAGGCGTCCACGATCAGCGGCGCAACGGGCGTCCGCCCGACTATCCCAACGATTCCGCACATTGAAATCTACCTTCCCTTCCCGCCCGACGAATGCCGGTGATCTAGCCAATCCCATGCATCCGCGAAATTCAAAATTGGTTTCACACAATCGCCGATCGTGTGAAAATCATTTGCCTTTTTCAGCCTTTCGCTTCGCCGCCGCCTCGGCATGTTTCTCCCGCAGGCGGCGCCCGTAATCCGGCTTGGTCACCTGCCGGGCGCGGCCGAAAGCCAGCGCATCGGCGGGAACGTCGTCGGTGATCACGCTGCCCGACGCGATATAGGCGTTCTCGCCTATGGCCACAGGCGCCACCAGCGACGAATTCGACCCGACGAAGACGCCCGCGCCGATCTCCGTATGATGCTTGAGAAAGCCGTCATAATTGCAGGTGATCGTTCCGGCGCCGAGATTGGCTTTCGCACCGACATGCGCGTCGCCGACATAGGTCAGGTGGTTGATCTTGGCGCCTTCGTCGACGACGGCATTCTTGACCTCGCAGAAATTGCCGACCTTGGCCTTCGCGCCAATGTCCGCTCCCGGCCGCAGACGCGCGAAGGGGCCGATTTCCGCGCCCGGCGACACATGCGCGCCCTCGATGTGCGAGAACGCCCTGATCTTCGCGCCGGGCTCCACCTTCGCGCCGGGGCCGAAGACGACATTCGGCTCGACGATCGTCTCCTCGCCGATCTCCGTGTCGAAGGAGAGATGAACGGTATCGGGCGCGGTCATCGACACGCCGGAAAGCATCAGCTCGCGACGCTTGCGCCGCTGCCAGATCGCCTCGGCCTCGGCCAGCTCCACGCGGTTGTTGACGCCCAGCACGTCCTCGTGGCCGGCTTCCGTGGCGACGACCTTCATCCCTCGATCGGCGGCGATCTCGACGATGTCGGTGAGATAATATTCGGACTTGGCATTGGCGTTGCCCACGGCTTCCAGCAGCGAAAGCGCCTCCGCACCGGCGACCGCCATCAGTCCGCCATTGCAGAAATCGATCTTCAATTCTTCCGGCGAACAGTCGCGATGCTCGCGGATCGCGGCGAGATTGCCGTCCTTCTCGATCAGACGGCCATAGCCGGTCGGGTCGGGGGCGCGAAAACCCGCAACGACGACGCCAGCGCCTTCGAAAAGACGCCCGCGCAGGTCGGCCAGCACGTCCGACCGCACAAGCGGCGTGTCGCCGAAGACCACGAGCACGTCGTCATAGCCCCGTGCAATCGCCTCGCGGGCAGCGAGAACCGCATGCGCCGTGCCCAGCCGCTCGCTCTGCACGAAGATTCCGGCCGCCGGCGCGAACGGCTCGACCGCCTCGCGCACCCGCTCCGCCGCGCGCCCGACCACGACCGCGATGTCCGATTCGCCCGCACCCAGCGCTGCGCGCACGACATGGCCGATCATCGGCAGTCCCGCGATCGGATGCAGCACCTTCGGCAAGGCGCTCTTCATGCGGGTGCCCTCACCGGCGGCAAGGATGATCGTCAGGCAGCTTCTGTGGCTCATGCGTGCGTTCCGGCGTGGAATTGATGGTGGTTCGCGATCTCTGTTATCACCGTCGGCAGTTCCGTCCAATCCTCCCCTCCGTGGAAGGGATACCTCCTTTGAGCGCCATGCCAACAAGCCGCACCCGGGTTGCCTTTCTCGTCATGCTCATGGCGCCCCTGTTCTTCTCGACCAATCTCGTTTTCGGCCGCGGCGTGACCGGAGACGTCGCCCCGTTCACGCTTGCCTTCATAAGGTGGGCGGCGGTCGCGCTCGTGCTCCTGCCTTTCATGATGAAGCAGAAGGATGAACTGTTTCTTGTGCTTCGCAAAAACGGCTTCCTGATAGCATTGCTCGGATTTCTCGGCATGTGGATCTGCGGCGGCGTCGTCTATCTCGGTCTCGGGATGACGACGGCGACCAACGGCACGCTCATCTACACCACCTCGCCGGTCATCATCATCCTCATGGAAGCGCTGCGCGGCCGCCCGATCGCCGCGCGCGAGGCGATCGGCGCGCTCATCGCGTTTCTCGGCGTCGCGGTGATCCTGCTCAAGGGCGACCTGTCGGCCTTGTTGAAGTTCGATTTCAACCTCGGCGACCTGCTCATCCTCGGCGGCGCCTTCGCCTGGGCCGCCTATTCGATCCTCTACCGCTCGCCCTCGCTGCAGCGTCTTTCCAACCTGGCGCTTTTCGGCATCGTCGCCGCGGCCGGCGCGATCCTGCTCCTGCCGATGGCCCTGCACGAATGGGCGACCGGAGCCCAGATGCCGGTGACGCAACGCGCCTGGATGGGGATTGCGGGGATCGTGGCCTTCTCCTCGCTGCTCGCCTTTTCCTTCTTCCAATACGGCATCCGAATCCTCGGCGCCTCGATCAGCGGCATATTCATGTATCTGCTGCCTGCCTATGGCGTGATGCTCGCGGTTCTGCTTCTGGGCGAAAGCCTCGAAGGACATCACATGGCGGGCATCGCGCTCGTCATGGGCGGCATCGTCCTCGCCACCCTGCCGGCCGGACGGGCAAAAGTCGGGCGAGCAAAAAAGGCGTGAACGTCAGCCCAGCGTTCCGAGCGTGGGGAAGGTTTCGAGCAGCCAGTAGGACGCGGCCTGGATGCCGCCGGTGAGGAACAGCACGCCGGCGATCACCAGCAGACCGCCCATCACCTTCTCGACACGCCCCAGATGCACTCGAAAGCGTGAAAGGAAGCGCATGAAGGCGCCCGAGAACAAGGCCGCCAGCAGGAACGGAATGCCGAGCCCCAGCGAATAGGCGGCCAGCAGCAAGGCGCCCTCGCCCACCGTGTCGCGGCCGCCGGCGAGCGTCAGGATCGGACCGAGCACCGGTCCGATGCACGGCGTCCAGCCGAAGGCGAAGGCAAGGCCCATCAAATAGGCCGCGGCCATGCTCGCGGGGCTGCCCTTCGCCTGGAACCGCGCCTCGCGCGACAGGATCGGGATGCGGATGACGCCGAGGAAATTCAGCCCCATCACGATGATGATGAGGCCCGCGACGATTGCGAGTTCCTGTTGCCAGGCCCGCAGCAGGCCGCCGATGGTGGAGGCGCCGGCGCCGAGCGCGACGAAAACCGTCGAAAAGCCGAGCACGAAGGCGACCGATGCGCCGGCGAGCGCCAGCCGCGCCGGGCTCGCGGCCGCGGACGGTGCCTTGTCAGCACGAAAATCGTCCATCGACACGCCGGCCATGTAGCACAGATAGGGCGGGACCAGCGGCAGGACGCAAGGCGAAAGGAAGGAGATCGCCCCCGCCGCGACCGCGCTTGCATAGCCCACATCTATCGCCATCGATTCCCGATCCGTCTTCTCGAACTGCGCATTGCATATAGCCGCCGCGCTCCCCAGCCTCCAAATCACCATTGCGTGGCAAAGGGTCGCTGGGCGGTGCCCGTAAAAAGCCGGGGACAGGACGGATGAAATAGCGGCTTTTCCGGTTGACCGCCAACCGCTCTCTCCCTATGTTCCGCCGCAATTTCGAGGAGCGCCGCACTGCGCTTCACGGGAGCGCGTAGCTCAGCTGGTAGAGCAACTGACTTTTAATCAGTAGGTCCAGGGTTCGAGCCCCTGCGCGCTCACCAATCGAACCAAAGGCTTAGTAGTTAGATTTTGGAACGCAGCCAGAACAAAGTATGGCTGTGCGAGATTTTTGCGAGATTCAAATCTCGCACGGCCCAATTCCGCCTCGCACGGCAGGGCTCCCTTTCCCGGGCGAAATTACGGGCTTGGGTTGGTCAAGTGCCTCATCAGACGGGATTTCTCCCAACCGGCGGCCGCAAGGAGAGTACCCCGGCCGCCGGCCCCTCGATTGCCTCGCGCCCGTAGTTGCTCAACCGCCGGTAACGAGGCTGCCTGCCCCGGAGGGTGGGACGGGCGGGCGCGGCGTAGCGGGAAAAGGCGGAGGAATTGGGGCGCGGGTCGAGGCCCTCAACCCGGTTACCACCTTTACGACAAGGTCGAAATCGTTCTATCCAAGGTGGCGGAACAAAAAGTGGCGCGCCACGTTTCCACCGCGAGGGACTGCAACCTGGAATCCTCTAGGAGGTCACACATGATGAAGATCGTTTCGAGCCTTTGCGCGGCCGCAATGGCGCTTTCGATCCCGTTCGCCGCCCCGGCGGTGGCCATGCCTGCTCCGAAGCCCGTATTCGATCAGGTGAACACGACAAACGTACAGTATCGCGATCGCCGCCATTATCGTGATCGTCGCGACCACCGGCGCGGCGGCTATTATCGCCAGGGCAACCGCCACTACTACAACGGCCATCGCGGCTACCGCCACCACCGCCCCGGCTATCGCCGTCACAACGGCTATTGGTTCCCGCCGGCCGCCTTCATCGCCGGCGCGATCATAGGCGGCGCCATCGCCAGCCAGCCGCCGGTGCGGTACAGGCCGCGCGGCAATGCCCATGTCGACTGGTGCTATGCGCGCTATCGCTCCTATCGCGCGTCGGACAACACGTTCCAGCCCTATAACGGACCGCGCCGACAGTGCATCTCGCCTTACTGATTGACGGCAGATAACCGACCGAAAGGCCCCGCGTGTTTGCGCGGGGCCTTTATTTTTGCGCCTGGCTACGCCGAAGCGAGTTTCTTGGCGCAATCGCGGATGACGTCGAAGGCCATGTCGACATCCTCCTTCGTCGTCTCGAACTGCCCCGCCTGAAAGCGGATGGCGATGCGCCCGTCGACGCGCGTCTGCGTGAGATAGATGCGGCCGTCGTCATTGATCGCGTTGACGAGCGCCAGATTGTGCGCATCGACGTCGTCGCCGCCTTCCGGAACGTGCCTGAAGCTGAAAAGCGATAGCATCGGCTTGGTGACGAGTTCGAAATCCGGCTCGCCGGCGATCTTCCTAGCCAGGTCGCCGCTCCATTCGACATGGTTGCGGATCATCGCCCTCAACTGCTTCAGCCCGTGGGCGCGCAGCAGGAACCACAGTTTCAGCGCCCGAAAACGCCTGCCGAGCGGCACCGACCATTCCGAATAGTTGACGATGCCGTCGCTGCCATGCGTCTTCAGATATTCGGGCTTTATCGCCAGCGTGCGGACGAGGTCGTCCGGCTCGCGGATGAAATGCGCCGAGCAGTCGAACTGCGCGCCGAGCCATTTGTGCGGGTTGAAGACGATGGAAT
This sequence comes from Aquamicrobium sp. LC103, assembly GCF_001014615.2. Taxonomy (GTDB): domain Bacteria; phylum Pseudomonadota; class Alphaproteobacteria; order Rhizobiales; family Rhizobiaceae; genus LBCQ02. The sequence goes on along the minus strand of NZ_LBCQ02000004.1, from coordinate 319,598 downwards.
GGGCCTTCTCCACGCCCTGCCAGAGATGACGGAATTCCGGACAGATCATCGCCGAGCCGGCCCATGCGGCATCGACATGAACATAGAGGCCGTGCCGCTCGGCGATCTCGCACACGGCCGCCACGTCGTCGGTGCCGCCGACGCTGGTTCCGCCCACCGAGGCGACGATGCCCGCGGGTAGAAGGCCTGCCTCCCTGTCGCGAACTATGGCCTGCTCCAGCGCCTCCGGAACCATCGGTCGCAGCGGTCCGGCAACCGGAATGCGCACCAGGTTTTCCTCGCCGATGCCCGAAACCCAGATCGCCCGATCGACGGAAGTGTGCACCTGGTCGGAGGAATAGACCCTCACCTTCGGCTGCCCCGCGAGGCCCTGCCGGTTGCCTTGCCAAGAAAGCGCACGCTCGCGCATCGTCAGGATGGCGGCGAGCGTGGCGGAAGACGCCGAATCCTGGATGACGCCGCGAAAACCGTCGGGTAGGCCGAGCGCCTGCCTCAGCCAGTCGAGAACCCGTGTCTCAAGCTCGGTCGCGCTGGGCGAGGTCTGCCAGAGCATGCATTGCGCCGCCATGGCGCTGACGAGATATTCGGCGACCACCGACACCGGCGCGGCATTGGCCGGAAAATAGGCGAAGAAACGCGGATGCTGCCAATGCGTCATGCCGGGAAGGATCTTCTCTTCGAAATCCGCGAAGATCGCCTCCATCGGCTCGCCGTCCTCCGGCGGCGCGGTCTCCATGCCTGCCGCGATCTCGCCCGGCTTGGTGCGCGCCCGCACCGGCAGCTCGCGCAGGCCGGCGCGATAGTCCGCGCCCCATTCGGCCGCCTTGCGCGACCATTCGCGAAAATCGTCGTTGTTCATGGAGCCTCCCGCGCCATGGCGGCGTTTCAGTCCTTCAGATGGGGCAGGCTCTTGAAGGCGGTTCTCAACGCTTTCGACCAACCCTCTGCAAGCTCTTGATAATACGGATCGTCCTGCGCGAAGCGCCGGCGGTAGGTCACCTTGTACGTATCGCGCTCGCAGAACAGCAGATCGAGCGGCAGACCTACCGACAGGTTCGATCTGAGCGTGGAATCGAAGGAGAGAACCAGCAGCTTCACGGTCTCCTCGAAGGACATCGCCGGATCGTAGGCGCGCACCAGTATCGGTTTGCCGTATTTCGTCTCGCCGATCTGGAAGAAGGGCGTGTCCTCGCAGGTCTCGATGAAATTGCCTTCCGGGTAGATCAGGAAGATGCGTGGCTCGCCGCCCTTGACCTGCCCGCCGAGGATGAAGGAGGCGGCGAAGGCGTCGGCGCTCTCGCCGGCGGGCGCGGAGCTCGCGATCACCTCCTTGACCGTGTCGCCGACGAGCTTCGCCGTCTGGTACATCGACGGTGTGTGCATGATCGAAGGCGGACGCTTTCCGGTGGATTTCACCCGCTCGTTGAGATTGCTCACCACGGCCTGCGTGGTGGCCAGGTTGCCGGCGCCCATCAGCACGATCACGCGCTCGCCCGGCTCCTCCCAGGTATACATCTTGCGGAAGGTCGAAATGCTGTCGATGCCCGCATTGGTGCGGGTGTCGGACATGAAGACGAGGCCTCGATCGATCTTGAGGCCGACGCAATAGGTCATGAGTCAGGGATCCGTATTGTCTCTGCCGCAATTACTGCTCGACAGTTATGTGAACTGCAAGCGCTTCCTGCGCGCTGCCCAGCCTGATGCCCGAGGTCGGCATCGCGTCGCGGTAGTCACGGCCGGTGGCGATGCGGACGTAACGCTCGTCCGGCGAAATACCGTTGGAGACGTCGAAGCCGACCCAGCCGAGCCCGTCGATATGGGCTTCCGCCCAGGCATGGGTCGCCACCTGGTCGGTCGCGTCGTCGAGCATCAGATAGCCGCTCACATAGCGGGCGGGAAAGCCGAGCGCGCGGGCCGCCGCGAGAAAGATATGGGCGTGGTCCTGGCAGACCCCCCGTCCAAGCGCCAGCGCTTCCTCCGCGGACGTGCCGGCATCGGTCACGCCGATCACGTAATCCACCCTGGCGCGTATCGCCGCGCTCAGCCCATGCAGCGTCTCGATCTCCGACGCGCCGGAGGAAGTCGACGTCAGATCGCGCGCCAGCGACCCCGCGCTGGTGAGCCCGGTCTCCTGCTGGAACAGCCAGAGCGGCGCAAAGCCGGTGTGCGCACCGGCGACGCCGCTGGTGTCGCGCGTCTCTATTTCGCCGCTGGCGACGATCGAGATTTCATGCGGCTCGCCCGATACGCTGATCAGCCGCGTGTCGTTGCCGAAATGATCGTGAAAGCGGAGTTCTTCCCTCGCCCCTTCTATCGAAACCGTCCACGAATGCACCGTCTGCGTCGCACCGCCGAGCGGCACGAGCCTCACCCGCTGCAGCGCATAGGGCACCGGCGCGTCGTAGCTGTATCGAGTCCTGTGCGAGATCTTCAGGCGCATCGGCCGCCCTCAATAGAACCGGTAGGCCTGGGCGACTTCGTTGCCCAGCTTGTTGTTGAGCCTGATGAAGTCGCCAAGGAACTCGTGCAGCCCGCGGTCGAATATGTCGGCGATTGTGCCCCGCTGCAGCATGCGCATGGTCTGTACCGCCGTATCGTGGCAATCGTGCCGCGCATCATAGTCGTCGCCGAGAAAATTCAGGCTTTCGAGGATCATCCGGTAGCAATAGGCGAGCGAACGCGGCATGCGGCGGTTGAGGATCAGGAAATCGGCGACATTGGTCGGCCGGTAGTCCGCCTCGTAGACCCAGCGATAGGAGCGATGCGCGGCCACCGAGCGCAGGATCGATTCCCACTGGTAGTTGTCGAGCGACGAACCGACCCATGAGATCGACGGCAGCAGCACGTAATATTTGACGTCGAGAATGCGCGCCGTATTGTCCGCGCGCTCGACGAACGTGCCGAGTTGCGAGAAGTCGAATATCTCGTTCCTGAGCATCGTGCCGTGGAAGGAACCGCGGATCAGCGCCGTCTCCCGCTTGATCGCGTCGAGGATCTTCGGCAGTTCGCGCTCGTCGATCGGCACGGCCAGTATGCGCTTCAGCGACATCCAGGCTTCGTTGATGCTCTCCCAGGTCTCGCGCGTCAGCGCGGTGCGCACCATCCGGGCATTGTTGCGCGCCGTCTCGATGGAAGAAAGCACGCTCGAGGGGTTGACCGTGTCGCGAAGCAGGAAATCGATCGCCAGCGGACCGCTATATTCGGAGTGGCGCGCGTCATAGGCATCGCGCGCGCCGGCGCTGACCACCACCGAGGCCCATTCGTCGGCCGAGCTTTCTCGCGTCAAGGCGAGCCGCAGGCCGGCATCGACCAGCCGCGCCATGTTCTCGGCCCGCTCGATGTAGCGGCTCATCCAGTAGAGGCCGTTTGCGGTGCGCCCGAGCATGTCAGCCTGCCTGCCGATCAGTCATCGAGCACCCATGTATCCTTGGTGCCGCCGCCCTGCGAGGAATTGACGACGAGCGAGCCTTCCTTCAGCGCCACGCGGGTCAGGCCGCCGGGAACGATGCGGATGCGGTCGGAAACCAGCACGAACGGCCTCAGATCGACGTGGCGGGGCGCAAGCCCCTTTTCCGTCAGTATCGGGCAGGTCGAAAGCGCGAGCGTCGGCTGGGCGATGTAGTTGGCGGGCTTCGCCTTGAGCTTGCGGGCGAAATCCTCCCGCTCCTTCCTGCTCGCGGCCGGTCCCACCAGCATGCCGTAGCCGCCCGAGCCGTGCACTTCCTTGACCACCAGCTCTCCGAGATGCTCCAGCACATATTTCAGGCTGTCGGGCTCCGAGCAGCGCCAGGTCGGTATGTTGCCGAGAATCGCCTTGCGGCCGGTGTAGAACTCGACGATCTCGGGCATGTAGGAATAGATCGCCTTGTCGTCGGCGATGCCGGTTCCCGGCGCGTTGGCGATGGTGATGTTGCCGGCGCGGTAGACGTCCATGATGCCGGCGACGCCGAGGGCGGAGTCCGGATTGAAGGTCAGCGGATCGAGATAGGCGTCGTCGACGCGGCGGTAGAGCACGTCGATCTGCTTGTAGCCCTGCGTGGTACGCATGGCGACGTGGCCGTCGACCACGCGCAGATCCTGCCCCTCGACCAGCTCCACCCCCATCTGGTCGGCAAGGAAGGCGTGCTCGAAGAAGGCCGAATTGTAGCTGCCCGGCGTCAGCACCGCGATCGTCGCCTCGGCGGCATTGCCGCGCGGGCTCACCGCCGAAAGCGACTGGCGCAGCAATTGCGGATAGTTCTCGACCGGCCGCACCTTGATCCGCTGGAACAGCTCCGGAAAGAGCTGCATCATCGTCTCGCGGTTCTCCAGCATGTAGGACACGCCCGACGGCGTGCGGGCATTGTCCTCCAGCACGAAAAACTCGTTCTCGCCGGTGCGCACGATGTCGACGCCGATGATGTGCGTATAGACGCCGGCGGGCGGGCGCACGCCGATCATTTCGGGAAGGAACGCCTCGTTGCGCGCGATCAGCTCCTTCGGCACGCGACCCGCGCGCAGGATCTCCTGGCGATGATAGATGTCGTCGAGGAAGGCGTTGAGCGCCTGGACGCGCTGCTCGATGCCCTGCGTCAGACGTCGCCATTCGGAGCCGGAAATGATGCGGGGCACGATGTCGAAGGGAATGAGCCTTTCGGCCGCCTCCTCCGTGCCGTAGACCGCGAAGGTGATGCCGGTCCTGCGGAAGACGCTTTCCGCGTCGCGCATCTTTTCGGTCAGGCGCGTCGTGTTCTGGGCCTGCAGCCAGTCGCAATATGCCGAATAGGGTTCCCTCAGCCCGGTCTTTTCCGGGCGCATTTCGTCGAACGCAGCCACACGGACACTCCCCTCTGAGAGAGCATTTCAATGGCCGAAAACGGGAAATGCAAGCAGATTTCACATCGGACGGGCTCTCCGATGCGCGAATCCGCGCCATTGCTCAAGCCTGAGGCAGATTGCACCGTGTCCTGCATGGCGCTTGAGCATGTCGGAAAGCGTGAAGATCGCGCTCAGAGCGGGGCGATGTCGCCCCGCGCCCAGCCCTCCGTCAGTTCCGCCGCGCGATCGCTGAACCTGCCGGCGGCAATCGCCTCGCGGATATCGGCCATCAGGCGCTGGTAATAGGCGAGATTGTTCCAGGTCAGCAGCATGGCGCCCAGCGCCTCGCCGGATTTCACGAGATGATGCAGATAGGCGCGGCTGTAGTCGCGTGCGGCGGGACACTCGCTCTCCTCGTCGAGAGGGCGCGGATCGTCGGCATGGCGGGCGTTGCGCAAATTGATCTTGCCGCGCCGTGTATAGGCGAGACCGTGACGTCCTGCCCTCGTCGGCATGACGCAGTCGAACATGTCGATGCCGCGCGCCACCGATTTGAGGATGTCGTCGGGCGTGCCGACGCCCATCAGATAGCGCGGCTTGTCCTCGGGAAGAACGGGACAGGTCGCCTCGAGCATGTCGAGCATCACCTCCTGCGGCTCGCCGACCGCGAGGCCGCCGACCGCATAGCCCTTCAGGTCCATCGCCGTCAGCGCGGCCGCCGACTTTTCCCGCAGCTCGCCGATGTCGCCGCCCTGGACGATGCCGAACATCGCCTTGCCCGCCTGCTCTCCGAAGGCCGCCTTGCAGCGCTCGGCCCAGCGCAGCGAAAGTTCCATCGCCCGCTCGATCTCCTTCGGCTTGGCGGGAAGTGCGGTACATTCGTCGAGCTGCATCTGGATGTCGGAATCGAGAAGCCCCTGGATCTCGATCGACCGCTCGGGCGTCATCTCATAGGCGGCACCGTCGATATGCGAGCGGAAGGTGACGCCGTTTTCGTTGAGCTTGCGCAGCTTCGCCAGCGACATCACCTGGAAGCCGCCGGAATCGGTCAGGATCGGATAGGGCCAGCGCGCGAAATCGTGCAGGCCGCCAAGCCGCGCGACGCGCTCCGCGCCCGGCCGCAGCATCAGGTGATAGGTGTTGCCGAGGATGATGTCGGAGCCGAGCGCCCGCACCTGGTCGAGATACATCGCCTTGACGGTGCCGCCGGTGCCCACCGGCATGAAGGCGGGCGTGCGCACCGTTCCGCGCGGCATCGTGATCTCTCCGCGCCGGGCTGTTCCGTCTGTGGCGAGGATGCGGAAGGAAAAAGTCTCAGTCATCGAATTCCTTGTCGTGAACGGGCGCGCCGGGCACCTGTTCTTCAAGCGGCTGGCGGTAACGGATGCAGCCGCGCATGAATTTCGGCCATGGCGGCACGGCTATCGAGGGTTTCGTGCGCTCCGGCAGAAGCGCCCAAAGGTCGGGGTGATGCGAGCAAAGGTCATGGCCGGTGGAATCGCGATACGCCCGGATGCCGGCGCGCAGCCGCTTCGCCTCCTCGATCAACGTTGCCCGGTCCATGCGGCCCAGATCCTCGTCCATCTCACTTCTCCCTGAAAAGAAGACTTGCGTCCCCATAGGAATAGAAGCGGTAGCCGGTGTCGATTGCGTGGTGGTAGGCCTCCCGCATCGTCTCCAGGCCAGCGAAGGCGGAGACGAGCATGAACAGCGTCGAGCGCGGAAGGTGGAAATTGGTCATCAGCATGTCGGCGGTCCTGAAGCGGTAGCCGGGCGTGATGAAGATATCGGTCGCGCCGGACCACTCGCCGAGCGCGCCGTCAGGCGCCGCCGCGCTCTCCAGCAGCCGCAGCGAGGTGGTGCCGACGCAGACGATGCGTCCGCCCCGCGCCCGCACCTCGTTCAAGGCGCGCGCCGTGGCCGCCGGGACATATCCCCGCTCCGCGTGCATGCGGTGGTCGGCCGTGTCGTCGGCCTTCACCGGAAGAAACGTTCCGGCGCCGACATGCAAGGTAACGAAATGCCGTTCTATTCCAGCATCTTCCAGCCGCGACATCAGGTCTGGCGTGAAGTGCAGCCCGGCGGTCGGCGCGGCAACAGCACCCTCTTCGCGCGCATAGATCGTCTGGTAGTCGGCGCGGTCGCGTTCGTCGTCGGCGCGCTTGGAGGCGATGTAGGGCGGCAGCGGGATATGGCCGACCGCATGCAGCGCCTCGTCGAGGAACGGGCCGGATATGTCGAAGGCAAGCAGCACCTCGCCCGCCTCGCCCTTCTCCATGACGGTCGCGTCGAGCGCACCGATCATGCAGGCGTTTTCCTCGTGGCCGAAGCTGATCCGGTCACCCTCCGCAAGCCGCTTGGCCGGGCGCACGAACGCCTTCCAGCGATCGGCGTCGACGCGCATGTGCAGCGTCGCGTCGACATGGGCGATCGCCTCGCCGCGGCGGCGAATGCCGCGCAGCTGCGCCGGGATCACCTTGGTGTCGTTGAAGACGAGCGCATCGCCCGCCCGCAGCAACGAGGGCAGATCGCGCACGATCCGATCCTCCGGCGCCTCGCCGGGTCGCACGATGAGAAGCTTCGCGCTGTCACGCGGCTCGGCCGGGCGAAGGGCGATGCGATCCTCGGGCAGATCGAAGTCGAAGAGATCAACGCGCATGGCTATCCGGCCTCAGGGCCCGACGCAGGTGACGGCCCAGGCGCCCTTGCCCGCTATCTTGAGCGTGCCGGCCATGGCCGCGTCATCGCCCTCGGCGGCCTTGAAAAGCCTGATTTCGGCAACTACCGCCTCGACATTCGCGTCGGTGAAGTCGATCCGCATCTCGCCGGGGGTCTCGAATGCCTGGCCGACCCGGATCGACCGTTCATTCCCGGCCAACGACCAGGTCTCGCCGGCGGCATCGATTTCGGCGCCCACGACCGCGAGCACCGGCACATTGCCGATGGTGAGGTCGAAGGACGCCCGATCGTCCGCGGCCGCGCAGCCGATGCTCGCCGTCGCCGACGCCTGTCCGGCGCAGGCAAGCAAGATCGATGCGGCCGCGAAGATCCGTTTCATCATTCCACGTCGGCCGCGACCTTCAGCGACACGATCTTGTCGGGATCCTGCACGGGTTCGCCGCGCTTGATCTTGTCGACATTTTCCATGCCCTCGATGACCTGGCCCCAGACCGTATACTGGCGGTTGAGGAAGCCTGCATCCTCGAAACAGATGAAGAACTGCGAATTGGCGGAGTTCGAGTTCTGCGCGCGCGCCATGGAGCAGGTGCCGCGGCCGTGATTGACGTTGGAGAACTCGGCCTTCAGGTCCGCCTTGTCGGAGCCGCCCATGCCGGCGCGGGCCGGATTGAAGCTCGGGCCGTCGGACTTGCCGAACTTCACGTCGCCGGTCTGCGCCATGAAGCCGTCGATGACCCGGTGGAAGACCACGCCGTCATAGGCTCCCTCGCGGGCGAGTTCCTTGATGCGGCCGACATGGCCGGGAGCGAGATCGGGAAAGAGCTCGATGACGACCTGGCCCTTCGTCGTCTCCATGATCAGCGCGTTCTCGCGATCCTTGATTTCAGCCATAGTGAGAATCCTTTGCTTTGAGTTCAGTTCGCGTCCGCGCCGATGCGGACCGAAACCATCCTGTCGGGGTCGGTGACGGCGCCGTTGTTGGCCGCATCGCCCTTCTTGATGTTGTCGACGAGTTCCATGCCGCTCTCCACCTGCCCGATGACGGTGTAGTTGCCGTCGAGCGGAGGCGCCGGAGCGAACATGATGAAGAATTGCGAATTGGCGGAATCCGGATCCTGCGCGCGCGCCATGCCGACCGTGCCGCGCACGAAGCGTTCGTCGGAGAACTCGGCCGGAATGTTGCCGAGCGAGGAGCCGCCCGTGCCGGCGCGCTGGCTGTTGTAGCCGTTCACCATATCGCCGAATTCGACGTCGCCGGTCTGCGCCATGAACCCGCCGATGACGCGGTGAAAGGCGACGTTGTCGTATTCGCCGCCGCGCACCAGCTTCTTGATCTGCTCGACATGCTTGGGCGCGAGGTCGGGACGAAGCGCGATCGTCACCTCACCGTCCTTGAGTTCGATGACCATGGTGTTCTCGGGCTCGGCGGCGATTGCCGAACCGGCCATCAGCAAGCCCGCGGCGACGATCGCCGACGAGGCAAACCTCAGAAATTGCATGGAGCCACTCCCGTCTGTTTATGATTTGAATTTGGCCGCGAGCGCATCCGCCACGACCGAGGGAACGAAGGGCCGGATGTCGCCGCCCATGGAAGCTATCTGGCGCACGAGTGTGGCCGTAATCGTGCGCACCGAGGGGCTGGCCGGCAGGAAGACCGTCTGCAGTTCCGGCGCCATCGTCTCGTTCATGCCGGCCATCTGCATCTCGTAATCGAGATCGGTGCCGTCGCGCAGCCCGCGGATCATGATCGAGGCGCCATGCTCGCGCGAGGCGTCGATCACCAGTCCCTTGAAGGAGACCACGCGCAACCGCGGCGCTTCCTCCCCGAGCTCCCCCTTCGCCCAGTGCTCGATGAGCTTCACGCGCTCCTCGAAGGAGAACAGCGGCTGCTTCGAGGCCTGTATGCCAATGCCGACGACGATCTCGTCGGCGATCGTCAGCGCGCCCTTCAGCACGTCGAGATGGCCGTTGGTCAGGGGATCGAAGGATCCCGCGTAGAAGGCGATGCGCTTGGTCATGCCTGCGCTTCTAGCGGGCTTGCCGGGCAAACGCAATTCGCACGCGCCGACCGCCCTCGATGGGCGAATGAACGCCGCATGAACGGCCGTCTCAGCATGGGTTCAACACGCTTCATCCAAAGTCCCCGCAGAATCACCGCCGACCATGCGGATGGCCGGTGAAACCAAATCGAAATTCGTCCGTTATTTCACCAAGGAGATACGCAGATGATGATTTTCATGCTCGCTCTGGCCATGACCTTGGCCATGCTCATCGCCACCGCATTCGGCATTCATCAGGAAACCCAGCGCATGCGGCTGCAGACACAGCGTGAAACCGTAAACCGCTACCGGCCTCGTTGAACCAACGGGGCCGGCGGCGTCTGCCTGATCCTTACGCTTCCGTCTCGCCCGCTTCCGCCTCGGGCATTCCGTTCTCGACGGCCTCCCCTTCATCCTCATCGCCCTGCGGCTCGGAGATGCGCTCGACCGAGACCACGCGCTCGCTCGCGGCGGTGTTGAAGATCGTCACGCCCTTGGTCGCCCGGCTGGCGAAGCGGATGCCGTTGACCGGCACGCGGATGACCTGGCCGCCGTCGGAGACCAGCATGATCTGGTCCTCGTTCTCCACCGGGAAGGCGGCGACGAGCGGGCCGATCTCCGCCGCTTTCGAGACGTCGGTGGCGCGAATGCCCTTGCCGCCGCGTCCGATCACCCGGAAATCGTAGGACGACGAACGCTTGCCGTAGCCCTTCTCGCTGACGGTCAGCACGAACTGCTCGCGCGCCTTCAGCTCGTCGAAGCGCTCCTGCGAGAGCTGGGCGTCCTCCTCGACCTCCTCGTTGGTGAGTGAGATTTCCTCTTCCTCGCCGGTCGCGAGCCTGCGTTCGGCGGCGCTCTGCTTGAGATAGGCCGAGCGTTCCGCAGGGCTCGCCTCGACATGGCCGAGGATGGCCATCGAGATCACCTTGTCCCCGGAGGAGAGATTTATGCCGCGCACGCCGACCGAATTGCGGCCCGCGAACACACGGACGTCCGTCACGGGGAAGCGGATGCACTGGCCGGTATCCGCCGTCAGCAGCACGTCGTCGTTCTCGGTGCAGGTGTAGACGCCGAGGATCTCGTCGCCCTCCTCGTCGAGCTTCATGGCGATCTTGCCGTTGCGGTTGACCTGGACGAAGTCGGACAGCTTGTTGCGACGCACCGTGCCGCGCTTGGTCGCGAACATGACGTCGAGCTCACCCCAGCTCGCCTCGTCCTCCGGCAGCGGCAGGATGGTGGTGATGCGCTCGCCCTGCTCGAGCGGCAGCATGTTGATCAGCGCCTTGCCGCGCGATTGCGGGCTGCCGACCGGCAGGCGCCAGACCTTCTCCTTGTAGACGATGCCGCGCGAGGAGAAGAACAGCACCGGCGTGTGGGTGTTGGCCACGAACAGGCGCGTGACGAAATCCTCGTTCTTGGTCGACATGCCCGAGCGGCCCTTGCCGCCCCGGCGCTGCGCCCGGTAGAGCGACAGCGGCACGCGCTTGATGTAGCCGGAATGGCTGACGGTGACGACCATGTCCTCGCGCTGGATGAGATCCTCGTCGTCCATGTCCGCGCCGCCGTCGACGATCTCGGTGCGCCGCGGCGTGCCGAATTCCTCGCGGACGGCGTTGAGTTCGTCCTTGACGATCTGCTGGATGCGCGCGCGCGACGAAAGGATGTCGAGATAGTCGGTGATCTCGGTGCCGATCGTGTTCAGCTCGTCGGCGATCTCGTCGCGGCCGAGCGCCGTCAGGCGCTGCAGGCGCAGTTCGAGGATGGCGCGGGCCTGCTCCTCGGAAAGGTTGTAGGTGCCGTCCTCGTTGATCCGATGGCGCGGATCGTCGATCAGCAGGATCAGCGCCTCGACGTCGGCGGCCGGCCAGCGTCGCTCCATCAACTGCTCGCGCGCCGTCTGCGGGTCCGGCGCGTGGCGGATGAGCTTGATGACCTCGTCGATATTGGCGACGGCGATCGCAAGCCCGACCAGCACATGCGCGCGGTCGCGCGCCTTGCGCAGCAGATACTTCGTGCGCCGGCTGATCACCTCCTCGCGGAACGCGGCGAAGGCGCGCAGCATGTCGAGCAGGTTCATCTGCTCCGGCTTGCCGCCGTTCAGCGCCACCACATTGACGCCGAAGGAGGTCTGCAAGGGCGTGAAACGGTAGAGCTGGTTGAGGATCACCTCGGCATTGGCGTCGCGCTTCAGCTCCACCACCACGCGGTAACCCTGGCGATCGCTCTCGTCGCGTATGTCGGAGATGCCCTCGATGCGCTTGTCGCGCACCAGCTCGGCCATCTTCTCGATCATCGAGGCCTTGTTCACCTGGTAGGGAACTTCGGTGACGATGATCGCCTCGCGTTCGTTGCGGATCTGCTCGATGGCGACACGGCCGCGCATCAGCACCGAGCCGCGGCCGGTCTGATAGGCGCTGTAGATGCCGGAGCGGCCGAGAATGAGGCCGCCGGTCGGGAAGTCCGGTCCTGGAATGATTTCCATCAGTTCCGGCAGCTCTATCGCCGGATTGTCGATCAGCGCGATGCAGCCATCGACCACTTCGGTGAGATTGTGCGGCGGGATGTTGGTGGCCATGCCGACGGCGATGCCGCCTGAACCGTTGACGAGCAGGTTCGGGAAGCGCGCCGGCAGCACCTTCGGCTCCTGCCCGGACGCATCGTAGGTATCCTGGAAATCGACGGTTTCCTTGTCGATATCTTCCAGCAGCTCGTGCGCGACCTTGGTGAGGCGCGACTCCGTATAACGCATCGCCGCCGGAGGGTCGCCGTCGATCGAGCCGAAATTGCCCTGTCCGTCGATGAGCGGCACGCGCATCGACCAATCCTGCGCCATGCGGACCAGGGCATCGTAGATCGAAGCGTCGCCATGCGGATGGTACTTACCCATCACGTCGGCGACGGGACGCGCCGACTTCACATATTTGCGGTTCCAGTGATAGCCGCTCTCATGCGACGCATACATGATGCGCCGGTGAACGGGCTTGAGCCCGTCGCGCACATCGGGGAGAGCGCGGCTCACGATCACGCTCATGGCGTAGTCGAGATAGGAGCGCTGCATCTCCTCTATGATCGAGATCGGTTCGATGCCGTCAGGCTCGTCCTGGGGCCCGCGCGGGGTGGTCTGGTCGGTCAATTGAAGTCACAATCATGCATGGGGATCACTGTCTCCTTATATAGGAACAGCAGCCATTTTTCCAAATCGGCGAGGGAGATTTCCAGAGACGAATTTTCATTTTAAATCAGATAGTTGACGCATTACGACGAAACACGTTGTCGCGGCCTCGCCCCGAAAACTCCCATATTGAACCGCCGATCGCCGGAAGGGTGATTCGCGGCCGTTGAAAACGGCAGATTTCGCTGCAATCCCCCACATCCCCCGCGCCGTCGTTTCGATCCGCGACCGGTGCCATGTTCTGGCCTTCGGCGCGATCATCCGCTACCACTGACGACGTGAAAGGGTCGCGCAGCGAGGGGAAAGGCGATGGCGAGCTTCGAGACCTATTTTAACGCCTTCGTGACGATCCTCGTGACGATCGACCCGCCCGGCCTCGCCCCGCTCTTCCTGGCGCTGACCGGCGGCATGAACCGCAGCGAGCGCATGCAGGTCGGCTTGCGCGCCAGCATCATCTCGCTCGTCGTCCTCGCCATATTCGCGATAGCGGGCGCCACCATTCTCGCCGTCTTCGGAATAACGCTGCCCGCCTTCCGCGTCGCAGGCGGACTGCTGCTCTTCTACATCGCCTTCGAGATGATCTTCGAACGGCGCCAGGAGCGGCACGAGAGGAGCGCGGAACGCGCCGTGACCAAGGACATGATCCGCAACATCGCGGCCTTCCCGTTGGCCATACCGCTGATCGCCGGCCCCGGCGCGATCTCGGCGACGGTGCTGCTTTCCGGCACCCTGCCCTCGCCGGCCGAGAGAGCCGCGCTCGTGGCGATCATCGCCCTGTCGATCGCGATCACCTATCTCGTCTTCGTCCTCGCCGAGCGCGTCGACGCCTTCCTCGGTGAGACCGGACGCTCGATCCTCACCCGGCTGCTGGGCGTCATCCTCGCCGCGCTCGCCGTCCAGTTCGTCGCCGACGGCATCAAGGCGCTCATCCTCGCCTGACTCATCCAAGCCGCGATGCGATCCTTCGGATTCGCTGACCGCGCCAAGGTCTTCGTTTCCACGCATGTCTACCGAACCCGGATACCGCTTTCGGAAGACACGCTTGGCCGGCCCGCCGCGATCGCAAGACGGGATCGTGGCGGTACCGGTCGACAGACAGACGGCACCGCGCCGGAAAAGTTCCGGCCGGCGCCGATGCCTTGCGTCCTGCGTGCCCGTTCGGGCCCCGCGGCCTATTGAGCCGCTTCGGTGATGTGTCCGTTGATCTTCTGGGCCAGTTCGGGATCCGTCTGCGCGGCCTGGATGATCTGCGTGTACTCCTCAACGGAAATACCTTCAGACGATTCAACCGCGTTGACCATCTTGTCGCTGGCTTCGGACTGGACGCGCTGCTGGTCCTCGGGCGTCTTGGCGCCCTCCAGCTGCGGCTGGTATTCCTGCGTGATCTTGCTGACCTCGAGGAAGGCGACCGCGAACGACTTCAGCTTCTCGTCGCTGAAGGACGGCGCTTCGGCAGAGGGTTGCTCCTGATTGGGAACCGGCGAAGCCTCCTGGGCATGCACCACGCCGAGCATCGGCCCGAAACCCAGGGCAACGACTGAGCACGCCGCGATGAGCTTTGTTCTGAGGTTCATAGGTTCTGTCCTTTTCGAGTTTTGGAATCGTGTCGAAAAGGTTATCCGCATCTTTGACCGGTTCTGACCCGGGTCCGAATAACCGCGCCTACGGTGATCCGAAAAACCTGCCGAGAATGTGTCGTAATTGTCTCAATCGGAAGACCAGGCTTCACTTTGTCCGAACAGATGAGACATATCTTTATCCGCGCGATTTCTTACGAGGCCGGAATAGAATACGAAGCTCAGCCTTTGACCGGCATCATGATTCTCAGCGTCGGCGGCAGGGTGAGATCGATGTCGTGAGGGTATTCCTCGCGCTGATGCATGAGCGACGCGTCGCGGGCAAGCCCCTCCTCCCGCATCCACTCGATCATGCGCCCGTAGTGGGGGACGACGTCGCCGTCGCGCGGGCCATGCCAACTGCTGGCGAAGCGCATCTCGGGCAGCGATATCCGCCCGAACCCGTCGGCTTCCTCCGCCGGCGACATCTCCCCCTCGCCGGCGGAAACGCCCGCGAAATAGCGGAAGCCCTCGGGGCGGTCGTTCCAGGAAATACCGACGATCGGACTTTTCCAGACCCCCGGCTGAGCGTCCGAATAGGCCTTCACGCGCTCGATCATCGAATGGAGCGCGCCGGCGGCGGCCTCGTAGGTTCCCTCCCAGGTCAAACCGGTGAGAACCTGTGCCGGCCGCTCGCTCAGCCCAAAGCCGTGGCGCGCGGCGGAAACGTCGCCGCACATCAGGCACATCGATCAGAACGGAATTTCGTCGTCGAGATCGCTGGAATAGCCGCCGCGACCACCGCCTCCACCGCCCGGTCCAGACTGGCCGAATTCCGATCCGCCGCGGGCCGGAGCGCGGTCGTAACCGCCGCCGCCGCGATCGTAGCCGACCTGGCCGCCGCCCTCGCCCTGCCCGCGCGCGTCGAGCATCTGCAATTCACCGCGGAACTTCTGGAGGACGACTTCGGTCGTGTAGCGGTCGTTGCCGGTCTGATCCTGCCATTTGCGGGTCTGCAACTGACCCTCGACATAGACCTTCATGCCCTTCTTCAGATATTGCTCGGCGACCTTGGCCAGGTTGTCGTTGAAGATGACGACATTGTGCCACTCGGTCTTTTCCTTGCGCTCGCCCGAATTCTTGTCGCGCCAGGTTTCGGACGTCGCGATCCGCAGATTGACGACCGGATCGCCGGAGTTGAGACGGCGGATTTCGGGATCTGCGCCGAGATTTCCCACCAGGATGACCTTGTTTACGCTACCCGCCATGATGCTGCTCCGCGCTCGTCCTAAACCGAATTGAAAGTGCCGCGCACTCTAGCCGAATGCGGCGGCGGATGCGCTCCTCCGCCCGAAATCGGCCGTGCTCGTCCACAGGTTACTTTGTTCTTATTTTGTTCCATAACCGGAATTCCCTCTCGGATCAAGAGGCGGCCGGCCTGTAAGCAGACGGCCCCGCCACTGGTGAGTGGACGGGGCCTTGTTCCGGGTTCTGTACCCTTTACCGAGCAATTCTTGCCGGTTCTGTTTCGGATGCGTCTCAGGTCGCGCCTGATGATCCGATCGTGGTTTCAAATTGTACGATGAATCGACGATTTCCGCTTCGCGCCCGGCGCGATGGGATTATCGCCGCGGCCCCGCGACATGGCGGAGCCTCTGGGCACTGTCCGGTGGGGTCATACCTCGCTCCCTTGGTCGTTGCACCGTCTTCCAGATGGCCCTTGCCACACGGCCTCTTCCGAGCCCCTCGGGCGTCGCGGAACTCGGCCGGGCGAGCTTCATCTGACGCCTCGAAGTGTGCTCCAGAGGCAAAAAGGCGTCAACCTCGAACCCGGCCGCCGATATAAATCGTGATCGAGCCGCACGATTTTTGTCAGTAGCCTGTTCGGCCTTTGTTCTTTTCCCTTGCCCTGCCGCGAAAAAAGCGTGAAAAGCCGGATGTGCGAGAAAAATCCGGTGCCGGCTGCTCTCGATGCCGGGCCGTGAATACCTATATGTGCGAATTGGCCGGCGTGTCCGCGCCAATGCCAGGAACATCGAGGCGGCGACAGGGTCATGGCTGACCAGAAATACATTTCCATACGCGGAGCCCGCGAGCATAATCTCAAGAATGTCGATCTCGACCTGCCCCGCGACAAGCTGACCGTGATGACGGGGCTGTCGGGGTCGGGCAAGTCGTCGCTCGCCTTCGACACGATCTATGCCGAGGGGCAGCGGCGCTATGTCGAAAGCCTTTCGGCCTATGCCCGGCAGTTCCTCGAGATGATGCAGAAGCCGGACGTCGACCAGATCGACGGCCTCTCGCCGGCCATCTCGATCGAGCAGAAGACGACGAGCCGCAACCCGCGCTCGACGGTCGGCACCGTCACCGAGATCTACGACTACATGCGTCTGCTCTTCGCGCGTGTGGGTGTTCCCTATTCGCCCGCCACCGGCCTGCCGATCGAGAGCCAGACGGTTTCGCAGATGGTCGACCGCGTCCTGGCGGTCGAGGAAGGCACGCGCCTCTACGTCACCGCGCCGATCGTGCGCGGGCGCAAGGGCGAATACCGCAAGGAACTCGCCGAGCTCCAGAAGAAGGGCTTCCAGCGCGTCAAGGTGGACGGCGTCTTCTACGAGATCGCCGACGTGCCTGCGCTCGACAAGAAGTACAAGCACGACATCGACGTGGTCGTCGACCGCATCGTCGTACGTGGCGACCTCGCGTCGCGGCTCGCCGACTCGATCGAGACGGCCCTGCGGCTGGCCGACGGGCTGGCGATCGCCGAATTTGCCGACAAGCCGCTTCCGGCCGGCGAAACGGCCGAGGAGTCGGTGAACAAATCCAAGAACGAAACCCACGAACGCATTCTTTTCTCGGAGAAATTCGCCTGCCCGGTCTCCGGCTTCACCATTCCGGAGATCGAGCCGCGCCTGTTCTCCTTCAACAATCCGTTCGGCGCCTGCCCGGCCTGCGACGGGCTGGGCAGCCAGCGCGCGATCGACCCCGACCTGATCGTGCCGGAGGAGCACGTGTCGCTGCGCGAGGGCGCCGTCGCGCCCTGGGCGAAATCGACCTCGCCCTATTACGTCCAGACGCTGGAAGGGCTCGGCAAGGCCTACGGCTTCAAGGTCGGCGACCGCTGGCGCGAGCTTTCGGACGAGGCCAAGCAGGCCATTCTCTACGGCACCGGCGAGCGCAAGGTCGAGTTCAGCTACGATGACGGGCTGCGCTCCTACAACACCGCCAAGACCTTCGAGGGTGTCATTCCGAACCTCCAGCGGCGCTGGAAGGAGACGGATTCGGCCTGGATGCGCGAGGAGATCGAGCGCTTCATGTCGGCGACCCCCTGCCCGGCCTGCAACGGCTACCGGCTGAAGCCCGAGGCGCTGGCGGTCAAGATCGGCGGCCTGCACATCGGCCAGGTCACCGAAATGTCGATCCGCAAGGCGAATTCCTGGTTCGAGCATCTGCCGGCGGACATGAACGCCAAGCAGAACGAGATCGCCGCGCGCATCCTCAAGGAGATCCGCGAGCGCCTGCGCTTTCTCAACGATGTCGGGCTCGACTATCTGACGCTGGCGCGCAATTCGGGCACGCTGTCGGGCGGCGAGAGCCAGCGCATCCGGCTGGCCTCGCAGATCGGCTCCGGCCTCACCGGCGTCCTCTATGTACTCGACGAGCCCTCGATCGGCTTGCACCAGCGCGACAATGCCCGCCTTCTCGACACGCTCAAGCACCTGCGCGACCTCGGCAACACCGTCATCGTCGTCGAGCATGACGAGGATGCTATCCTGCATGCCGATTACGTGGTCGACATCGGCCCCGCCGCCGGCATTCACGGCGGCCGTGTCATCGCCCAGGGCACGCCGGCGGAGATCATGGCGAACCCGAATTCGCTGACCGGGCAATATCTTTCCGGCGATCTCGGCATCCCGGTACCGGCGGAACGCCGGAAGATGAAGAAGGGCCGCGCCATCAAGGTAATGGGCGCGCGCGGCAACAACCTCAAGAACGTCACCGCGGAGATTCCGCTCGGCACCTTCACCGCCGTCACCGGCGTTTCGGGCGGCGGCAAATCCACTTTCCTGATCGAGACGCTGTTCAAATCCGCGTCGCGCCGCGTCATGGGCTCGCGCGAGCATCCGGCCGAGCACGACCGCATCGAGGGACTGGAGTTCATCGACAAGGTCATCGACATCGACCAGTCGCCGATCGGCCGCACGCCGCGCTCCAACCCGGCCACCTACACGGGCGCCTTCACGCCGATCCGCGACTGGTTCGCCGGCCTGCCGGAGGCGAAGGCGCGGGGCTACCAGCCGGGCCGCTTCTCCTTCAACGTCAAGGGCGGGCGCTGCGAGGCCTGCCAGGGCGACGGCGTCATCAAGATCGAGATGCACTTCCTGCCCGACGTCTACGTCACCTGCGACGTCTGCCACGGCAAGCGCTACAATCGCGAGACGCTGGAAGTCACCTTCAAGGGCAAGTCGATCGCCGACGTGCTCGACATGACGGTGGAGGAAGGCGTCGAATTCTTCGCCGCCGTGCCGGCGGTGCGCGACAAGCTCGCCACGCTCAACAAGGTCGGCCTCGGCTATATCCATATCGGCCAGCAGGCCACCACGCTTTCCGGCGGCGAGGCGCAGCGCATCAAGCTCGCCAAGGAGCTTTCGCGCAAGGCGACGGGCAAGACGCTCTATATCCTCGACGAGCCGACCACCGGCCTGCATTTCCACGACGTGGCGAAGCTGCTCGAAGTGCTTCACGAGCTGGTCGACCAGGGCAACACGGTCGTCGTGATCGAGCACAATCTCGAGGTCATCAAGACCGCCGACTGGGTGCTCGACCTCGGACCCGAGGGCGGCGACGGCGGCGGCGAGCTCGTCGCGGCCGGCACACCCGAGGACGTCGTGGCCGAGCCGCGCAGCTATACCGGCCAGTTCCTCAGGGAACTGCTCGAACGACGGCCGAAGGCACGGAAGGCGGAAGCGGCGGAGTGAGCGCGCGCGCCGCGCTCGCGGCCGAAGTCGCAGCGCCGACGAAGCCGACCTAGAGGAGGAAGACGGCGTGATTCTGATAGGACAATATGATTCGTCCTTTGTTCGACGCGTCGGCATTGCGCTGCGGCTCTACGACATGTCTTTCGAGCACAGGCCCTGGTCGGTGTTCGGCGATGCGGAGAAGATCGCGGCCTACAACCCGCTGACGCGCGTGCCGACGCTGGTGCTCGACGATGGCGACGTGCTCGTCGACAGCGTCACCATTCTCGACCACCTCGACAATCTGGTGCCGGCGGATCGGGCGCTTCATCCACGGACGGAGCCGCAGCGCCACCAGTCCTTGAAGATCGCGGCGCTGGCGAGCGGACTGGCCGACAAGGCGGTCAGCCTGTTCTACGAACGCCGGCTGCACGAGAATCCGTCCGAAGCCTGGGAGGCGCGTTGCCTGAAGCAGATCCGGGGAACGCTGGCTTCGCTTGAGGCGGATCGTGCCCGAAGCTCGGCCCCCTACTGGTTCGGCGATCGCATCGGTCACGCCGATATCGCGGTCGCGGCATCCATCCGGCACATGAGCGAGTCACATCCCGACCTTGCGGGCCTTGACGAGTTTCCCGCCCTGGCAAGCCATTGCGATTGGATGGAGAGGCTTCCTGTCTTCCGCGAAATTTCGCAGCCCTTCATTGCTCCGGCATGAGCGGGGTGCTGTGATGAAGGTTTCGACGGGCGGCGGCACCATGCAAGCAACGGAGATCAGAGCATGACCACTTCCGGGAAAATTCGCGCCGGCATGGGCGGCTGGACCTTCGAGCCCTGGGACACCTCCTTCTATCCCGACAAGCTCTCCAAGGCGAAGCAGCTTCAATATGCCTCGCGGCAGGTGAGGACGATCGAGGTCAACGGTACCTACTATTCCACGTTCAAGCCCGCCACCTTCGCCAAATGGGCGGCCGACGCGCCGGACGGTTTCGTCTTCTCGCTCAAGGCGATCCGCTTCTCGACCAACCGCAGGGTGCTGGCGGAGGCCGGCGAATCCGTCCAGCGCTTTCTTGATTCCGGCGTCGCCGAGCTCGGCGACAAGCTCGGGCCGATCATCTGGCAGTTCGCGCCGACCAAGAAATTCGATCCCGTCGATTTCGGCGCCTTCCTGGCGCTGCTTCCGGAAAAACAGGACGGCGTCCCGCTGCGCCACGCGATCGAGGTGCGCAACGACAGCTTCGTCGATCCCGACTTCGTCGCGCTCGCCCGCAAGCACGAGGCCGCGATCGTCTACGCCCACCATGCGACCTATCCCGAGATGGCGGATATCACAGGCGACTTCGTTTATGCGCGCCTGCAGCGCGGCAACGACGACAATCCGCATTGCTATGCCGACGATCAGCTCGACGGCTGGGCGGAGCGCGCCAGGCTGTGGGCCGAAGGCGGCGCACCCGGCGACCTGCCCTATGCCGATCCGTCCGCCCCGACCGAGAAGAAGCCGCGCGACGTTTTCGTCTACTTCATCACCGAGGGAAAAGTGCGCGCGCCGCATGGCGCGATCGCCCTGCAGACCCGCGTCGATTCATAGGCGGCGGTCGATCAGATCGCCGAGGACGCTCGGCAACAGCCCCGGCAGATCTTCTGCGATCAGGCCCGCGCCGAAGCGCCGCGCCGCCTCGGCGTGAATCCAGACCGCGGCGCAGGCCGCGTCGAAAAGTGGCATGTTCTGAGTGAGCATGCCGCCGATGATGCCGGCCAGAACGTCTCCGGAACCCGCGGTCGCAAGCCATGGCGTGCCGTTCTCGTTGATCGCGGCGCGGCCCGTCGGGCAGGCGATGATCGTGTCGGCGCCCTTGTAGACGATCGCGCATCGCGACCGATCGGCGGCCAGGCGCGCCTTCTCCAGCCTGGAAAGCTTCTCGTCGGCGGCGATGTCGGGAAACAGCCTGCGGAATTCGCCCTCGTGCGGCGTCAGCACGATGGCGGGAAACTCCTCCTCGCTCTCGATCGCCGCGACGGCGTCGAACAATCGCGCGGGGTCCTCTGCGAAAGCCGAGATCGCGTCGGCGTCGAGGACGAGACCGCCGCGAAGCAGACCGTCGCCAAGGACCGTATGATTTGCCCGCCCCAGCATGTGCAGGACGAACGCGCGCAACTTGTCGGGATTGCCGAAGCCCGGACCGATCACGGCGGACAACGGCCGTCGCCTGTCGAGGAAATCGTCGAGATCGGCCACCGTGTCGGCACGCGCGAGCATCGTGGCGGTCAGGTGGCCTGCATTGATCGCGAGCACCTGCGAAGGCGAAAGCAGGGTGACCGCCCCTGCCCCGCTTCTCGCCGCGGCGCTTGCGGCCAGCCGCGCCGCGCCGGTGGAAAGCGCGCCGCCCGAAAATACCGCGACGTGGCCGCGCGCATATTTATGCGCATGCGTCTCCGGGCGATCGAGCCCGCCGCGCCATAGGGAAGGCCGATTGACGAAGGTGCGCGGGCGATCGCGCGTCGGGCGTGGGATCGCGCCGTCGGGCACGCCGATATCGGCGACGACGACCTCGCCGCAATGCTCGCGCCCGGGATAGAGCAGATGGCCGGGTTTCATGCGAACGAACGTTACGGTCAGCACGGCCTTGAAGGCCCCCGCCGCCGCGCCGGTTTCGCCGGAAACGCCGGACGGCAGGTCGATCGACACCACCTCGCGGTGCCGGGAGCAGCTTAGCGCCGCCCGTTCGGCCGCGCCCGAGAGGCTCCGCGTGAGGCCCGCGCCGAAGAGCGCGTCGACGATCACGCGGCCGCCGCTCGGCTGGAAATCCTCGAGCCGCCGGCGCGGCAGCGCGCACTCGCGGGCGGCGCGCTCGGCATCGCGGCCCGGACGCGGCTCGCCCTCGGCCCATAGCTCGACCGGAAGCCCGGTCTCCGCCAGCAGCCGCGCCACGACATAGCCGTCGCCGCCATTGTTGCCTGGCCCGCTAAGCACGTCGAAGCCGGTCGCCTGCGGAAAGCGCGCGAGCAATTCCCGAAACACCGCCTCGCCCGCACGCCGCATCAGCCCGTACCCGTCGACGTCTCCCCCGTCGATCGTGCTCCGTTCCGCTTCCGCCATTTCCGTCGGTGTCAGCAGTTCATTCATCGCGACCATCCTTCAGGCATTGCATCCCCTCTCGAAGCGTCCGACACTGGCTGCCTGCCTATCTAATAGTCGGTTTGCATAATTTTTCATCAGCCTTTAGAGCATTGAACTTCCGCAACTGCCGATCTCCTGGCGCGAACACCGCAATCCGGCACCGCCGAAGCGCAACCTATGCTTGGCTGCCATACGTTCCCGCCGTGGAAAGCGGTCGTCGCGTCCGACTGGCACGCTTCGTGCTTTCATTTTGGCGAAGCGGAGCCCAACAGCGTTTTATCCCACCGGAGGCCAACCATCACATGAAAAAGATCGAAGCGATCATCAAGCCGTTCAAGCTCGATGAGGTGAAGGAAGCGCTTCAGGAAGTGGGGCTGCAAGGCATCACGGTAACCGAAGCCAAGGGTTTTGGACGGCAGAAGGGCCACACCGAGCTCTACCGGGGCGCGGAATATGTGGTGGACTTCCTGCCCAAGGTGAAGATCGAGGTCGTTCTGGGCGACGACGCGGTGGAAAGCGCCATCGAGGCGATCCGCAAGGCCGCGCAGACGGGCCGCATCGGCGACGGCAAAATCTTCGTCTCCAACATTGAAGAGGTCGTGCGCATACGCACCGGCGAAACCGGCCCCGACGCCATCTGATCGGCTCCGGGCTCCATTTTTTCAAACCATCTTTGAGAATGTCATCACAGGGAAATAGGAAATGACGACAGCAAATGACATCATGAAGCAGATCAAGGACAACGACGTAAAGTTCGTCGACCTCCGCTTCACTGATCCGAAGGGCAAGCTCCAGCATGTGACCATGGACGTCGCCGAGGTCGACGAAGACATGTTCGCCGACGGCGTCATGTTCGACGGCTCATCGATCGCCGGCTGGAAGGCCATCAACGAATCCGACATGGTTCTGATGCCCGACACCGAGACGGTCCATATGGATCCGTTCTTCGCCCAGTCGACCATGGTCATCCTGTGCGACATTCTCGACCCGGTTTCCGGCGAAGCCTACAACCGCGATCCGCGCGGCACGGCGAAGAAGGCCGAAGCCTACATGAAGGCGGAAGGCATCGGCGACACCGTCTTCGTCGGCCCGGAAGCCGAATTCTTCGTCTTCGACGACGTCAAGTACAAGGCCGACCCGTACAACACCGGCTTCAAGCTCGATTCCTCCGAACTGCCTTCCAACGACGACACCGACTACGAGACCGGCAATCTCGGCCACCGTCCGCGCGTCAAGGGCGGCTATTTCCCGGTGCCGCCGATCGACTCGTGCCAGGACATGCGCTCGGAAATGCTGACCGTGCTCACGGAAATGGGCGTGCGCGTCGAAAAGCACCACCACGAAGTGGCGGCCGCCCAGCACGAGCTCGGCGTCAAGTTCGACGCGCTGGTGCGCAACGCCGACAAGATGCTGCTCTACAAATATGTCGTGCACCAGGTCGCCAACGCCTACGGCAAGACGGCCACCTTCATGCCGAAGCCGGTTTTCGGCGACAACGGCTCGGGCATGCACGTGCACATGTCGATCTGGAAGGACGGCAAGCCGACCTTCGCGGGCAATGAATATGCCGGCCTGTCGGAAAACTGCCTCTATTACATCGGCGGCATCATCAAGCACGCCAAGGCGATCAACGCCTTCACCAACCCGCTGACCAACTCCTACAAGCGTCTGGTTCCGGGTTATGAAGCGCCGGTTCTGCTCGCCTATTCGGCGCGCAACCGTTCGGCCTCCTGTCGCATCCCCTTCGGCTCGTCGCCGAAGTCGAAGCGCGTCGAAATCCGCTTCCCCGATCCGGGCGCGAACCCCTACCTCGCGTTTGCGGCCCTGCTGATGGCCGGTCTCGACGGCATCAAGAACAAGATCCATCCCGGCCAGCCGATGGACAAGGATCTCTACGATCTGCCGGCAAAGGAACTGAAGAAGATCCCGACCGTCTGCGGCTCGTTGCGCGAAGCCCTGCAGAGCCTCGACAAGGACCGCGCCTTCCTGAAGGCCGGCGGCGTCTTCGACGACGACCAGATCGACGCCTATATCGAGCTCAAGATGGCCGAGGTCATGCGCTTCGAAATGACCCCGCACCCGGTCGAATTCGACATGTACTACTCCGTCTGATCGCGGGCGGGCAAACGAAGGGCCGGTGCGTCGCCGCACCGGCCCTTCTTCATTTTTGGGTTTTGTGTCAGTCGTCGCCGAGCAGATCGAGGATGACGGCCTTCGCATCGACGCGGTCCAGGAAATCGCTGTGAACACGCAGCAGGTTCATCCTGAGATTGTTGAATATATAGTCGTAGTCGTTGGTCAGCAGATTCTGGTGGATGGGAAGCGCCTCGAAGACCAGCCTCGCCGCCGGCTCGGCCATTTCCCGCACGGGCCGCGGCGCATCGGCCTGCGTCGCATCCAACCGTTCGCGCAGAAGCTCGAGGGCTTCGCTCCAGAACTGGTCCGAAAGCCCTTCCGGAACCGGATAACCGGCAAAGGTCCGGCTCGCCATCTTTTCCAGCGCCTCGGGAAGCTTGCGCTGGCGCAGCCCGGCGGCGGGCCGCAGAACGCTTTCCACGGCCTCGGCGACCATCGCATAGGCCGGCGGATAGCTTTTCCACCGCGAGCGGCGCAGCTCGGTCTGGAATTCCTCCTCGCTGAACAGCTTCTGCCAGTAGATTCCCGCTCTCACCCGGGAGAATTCCTCCACGCATTTCTGCCCCATGAAGGCAGCGCGCGAATCCATGAATTCGGCCAGTTCGCCCACCGTGCGAATGGGTTTCGCCCGGCTGAAGAAGTTTGGAAGAAGGTCGCCCAACAATCCCATATTGCCCGCGTTCCGCAGAAAGTGAAACGTCATCCTACACCCCGTCTCCGGCAAGTCCAACGCATGCTTATACAGGCAGGTCGCGGCAGGCATCCTCGACGAATTGTCTAAGCCTAAGGTTTAATCAACGACTCGATCAAGAAGTGTTACGCATATGTGAACGTCCGGGATTCGGTCGACAGGCCGGCCCTGCGATGTCGCGCATCGGGAGGGTTTTGCGATGCGTTCAGCGCAACAGCCGCCATTCGAGCCCTGCGCCCGCGGCGGCACTTTGGAGGAGGGTCACGCGCGATGGCCAATTCGTCGCAACATGAAGCGTACTGGAACAAGACGAAAAACCTCATGCTGGTCATGCTGGCACTGTGGTTCTTCTTCTCGTTCGTCATCCACATGTTCGTGGATGCGTTGAACAACATCACCATTCTCGGCTTCCCGCTCGGTTTCTACATGGCCGCTCAGGGATCGCTCATAGCCTTCGTCATCATGCTGTTCTGGTTCGCCCGCAAGCAGAACGCCATCGACGAAGAGTATGGCATGTCCGAAGACAACTGAGGGGGAGAACAATGGCTTCGACAACGGGAGGCGGCGACAGTTTCACCGCCAATCTTGGCCGCGTATACACGCTATACACCGGCGGCTTCATCGCATTCATCATCCTCATGGCCATTCTCGGCGCGATCGGCGTTCCCAACGTCGTCATCGGCTACATGTTCATGGGCTTCACCATCCTGATCTACGCGGTGATCGGCATCATGAGCCGCACCATGCAGGTCGGCGAATATTACGTCGCCGGACGCAGGGTGCCGGCGATCTACAACGGCATGGCGACGGGCGCCGACTGGATGTCGGGAGCTTCCTTCGTCGGCATGGCCGGCACGCTCTATTTGCTCGGCTATGACGGCCTCGCCTATGTCGTCGGCTGGACGGGCGGCTACGTTCTCGTGGCCATCCTCGTCGCGCCCTATCTGCGCAAGTTCGGCGCCTATACGGTTCCCGACTTCCTCGCGGCCCGGTACGGCGGAAACCTTGCCCGCTTCATCGGCATCGTCGTGCTTTTCTCGTGCTCGTTCACCTATGTCGTCGCGCAGATCTACGCGACCGGCATCATCGCGTCGCGCTTCCTCGGCCTGAACTTCTCGGTCGCCGTCTATGTCGGTCTCGCCGGCATTCTGGTCTGCTCGATGCTCGGCGGCATGCGCGCGGTGACCTGGACCCAGGTGGCGCAGTATATCGTTCTGATCATCGCCTACCTCATCCCGGCGATCTGGATGTCCACCGCCAAGACCGGCGTTCCGATCCCGCAGATCATGTACGGCTCCGCGCTCGAAAACATCTCCGCGCTCGAGGCGGCGCAGGGCATCAGTCCGGGACACATCGTGCCATTCGCCCATGGCGGCTTCGATGCGAAGAACTACTTCCTTCTCATCGTCTGTCTCATGGTCGGCACCGCATCCCTGCCGCACATCCTGATGCGCTACTTCACGACGCCCTCGGTTCGCGAGGCGCGCGTGTCGGTGGCCTGGTCGTTGCTCTTCATCTTCATCCTCTACTTCACCGCGCCGGCATACGCCGCCTTCGCGAAGTGGACGATGCTCGACCTGGTGGCGAGCGGCCTCACGCCGGACAACATCGCCGAGAAGGCCGGCTGGCTGATGCGGTGGGCGGCTGCCGACGGCACCATGGTGCAGATCTGCGGCAAGGCCGCCGTGGACGCGGCTGCAGTCGCGGCGGCGTGCTCGGAAGCCGGCGTCACCGGCAACCTCGCCTTCAGCGACATCACGCTCAACGCCGACATGATCGTGCTTGCCACGCCTGAAATGGCCGGCATGCCCTATGTCATCTCGGGTCTGGTCGCGGCCGGCGGTCTCGCCGCGGCGCTGTCGACGGCGGACGGCCTGCTCCTGGCGATCGCCAACGCGCTCAGCCACGACATCTACTATAAGATGATCGACCAGAACGCGCCGACCTCCCGTCGTCTTGTGGTGTCGCGTGCCCTCCTCGTCGTCGTGGCGGCGCTCGCCGCCTACACCGCGTCGACGCGTCCCGCCGACATCCTGTCGATGGTCGCCTGGGCGTTCTCGCTCGCCGCCGCCGGTCTCTTCCCGGCACTGGTGTTGGGCGTGTGGTGGAAGCGCACGACCTCGGCGGGTGCCATATGCGGCATGATCGCGGGCTTCGGCATCACGGTGCTCTACCTGATCGGAACGCAATACGGTTTCGACCTGACCAAGGGCACCGGTGACGAATGGGCGATGTGGTGGGGCGTCAAGAACGTCTCGGCCGCCGCCTTCGGCCTGCCGGTGGGCTTCGCGGTGATGATCATCGTCAGCCTCCTGACCAAGGCTCCCTCCAAGGAGATGCAGGACTTCATCGACGAGGTCCGCGTGCCGAGGGGCAAGACCCTCATGGAGGAAAAGACCACCTAGTCGGTCGCCCCGATCAAACGGAAGCGGGGTCCGGAAACGGGCCCCGCTTTTCTTTCTGCAAGCTCCGGGCCATAAAGTCCGGTCATGGGAGGCGGCGGCACAGGCGCATGAGCAGTTTCTGGACCTACTGGTATTTCCACATCCCCAATTTCGTTCTCGCGGCGGTGATGTACACGCTGCTCGGCAGGATCGTGCTCGGCCTGTTCGTGCCGGAGAACTGGGACAACTACATCTGGCGCGCCTTCAAGGCGATCACCGAGCCTTTCGTCCGCTTCTTCCGCATGGTCACCCCGCGCATCATGACGCATCTGGTGGTGATGCTCTTCGGCGTGCTCTGGCTGATGTTTGCGCGGGTGGCCTATTTCGTGCTGCTGCTCAATCTCGGGCTCACGCCCGTCGCAACCCAGGGAGCCGGCTCATGATGGACAGGAACGCCCTCGTGCCGGTCATGGCGGTGGCGATCGTCAACGGCATCTTCTCGCCCTGGGTGCTGGCGGTCTTCGTGCTCTATCCGATCTGGTACCCGTTCTGGGCACCGCCCTATTCCCAGGCGGTCTACATGGTGAGCGCGCTGATCCTCTCCACGCTCACGGTGATGATTTCAGGCGTACCGGCAGCGCTCTACGAACGGTTCGCGCCGGACGGCAGCGGCAAGGTCGCCGCTGCGATATGGCTGGGCTGCGCCTTGCTCCTCACATTGCCCGCCGTGCCGAACGCCTTGCGCGCGCTGGGCTTCGGCGGATAGGTCGTCGGTCCGAAAACCAGGTTCCGGTTTTCGGACCGCCTCCCCGACGCTTGAACGGAGGACGATGGCCGGATCAGCGGCTGAAGCTCAGCGCCCCGAGCAGCGAAACGGAAGCCAGCATGTCGCGCTTGCGCACGGCGCGGCGCTCCACGGCTTCGGCGTCCTCGCCCCATTTTTCGATGTTCCAGTCCTCGTCGACATGGGCGGCCGCCCAAGCGGTTTCGGCATCGATCTCGCCTGCCTCGACGGCGAGCGCGAGCAACGCCGAACCCATCAGCGAGGTCATCACATGCAGGGCCGAAAGCCTGAACGGGTCCTCCCGCAATTTCAAATGAATGCCGATCGCCCCTATCGTCTCGCCCGGCTGCTCGACATGCATGACGCCCTCGGCGAGGATGAAGCGGGCGCCGAGCGACGCTCTCGCCCAGTCGATGATCGGATCCCAGGCTTCCGCCTGCCGCGCGACGAGGCCTTCCGGCGCGTCGGCGCGGTAGCAGAGGAGGTCGGAGGACGCGAAACGCATGATGTCTTCGAGCACCGCCTGCGTGTCCGCCGCGACGCCGTCGATCGCCGTGTTCGCCAGCCGCAGCACCGGCATCGAGATCGGATCGATCTCGTCGCGCTGGGCAGCGAATTCGTCGGCGACGAGCCGGGCCGCCCGCTCGCTCGGCAGCGCGAGCAGCGCCTTGCCCGGCGTGCGCACGGGCCTCCCGTCGAGACGCACGGCATAGGCGTCGCCTTCCCGGGCGACCTCGGCCTCCTTGTAGAAGCGCTTCGGCAGCGGTGGGCGCATCTGCTTCTGCGCGCGCCGCATCGGGTCCTTGTCGGAAAGGAATTCCTCGCCGCCGATATCGCTCAGCTTGTCACGCATGGCACTGTTTCCGATCTTGTTCTCTACGCCGGTATATCGCTACGTGGGCGCCGGTTGACAAGCACGAGCCCCGCGGCGATCAGCCCCAGCGCCAGGAAAATTCGCGGCGTGACCGTCTCGCCCAGCAGGAACCCGCCGCACAGGACGCCGAATGCCGGCGTCAGGAAGGCGAAGCTAGAAAGACCCGACGCCGGATAGCGCCGCATCAGCCAGAACCAAAGCACATAGGTGAAGGCGACGATGAACACCGCCTGGAAGAGCAGCGAGGCGGTGGCGAGCGCCGTGACGTCGCGCAGCGCCGGCCCGGCGAGCGGAACGAACGGCACCACGAAGAGCGCGGATACCGAAAGCTGGTAAAGCAGCGTCTTTTCCGCGCTCGCGCGCGCAAGCCGCGATCCCTTGATGACGAGAATGGTCGCCGCCCACAGGATGCCGGCGCCGAGGCACATCAGATCGCCCCAGAGCGCGGACGGACCCGGTACGCTGAGCTTGTCCGAAAAGACGAGGAACACCCCGCAGAAGGCAAGCGCCACGCCCGCGAGCTTCAGCCGGGTGATGTGCTCGCCGAGGAGGAAATGCGCGCCGATCAGCACCCAGAACGGCATGGTGTTGATCATCAGCGCGCTGCGCGCCGCCGTGGTGAAGTCGAGCCCGAGGAAAATCAGCGCGAATTCTCCCCCGAACAGCACGCCCGCCAGTATGCCCGCTCCCAGCGTGCCGTCCCGCTCGAACAGCGGAATCCTGCGCAGCCTGCACCACAGGAGAACGAGCACACAGGCGATCACCGAGCGCAAGAGCACGGCGAAAATCGGATTGTAGCCGACATTCGCCACCTTGATCGCGACCTGGTTGAACCCCCAGGAAAAGGTGAGGCCTATCATCACCGCGGCGGCGAAGCCGTCTATCGAATCACGCCTTTCGAGCGCGCCGGCGGCATCGCTCATCGTTCGTCCTCGGCGGTCGCCTCGTCGAAGCCGATGAGGTTCCAGCTTTGAACCATGTGCGGCGGCATCGGAGCCGTCACGTCCAGCTTTCCGCCGTCCGGATGCGGGATGACGATCCGCCGCGCGTGAAGGTGGAGGCGGTTCTGGATTCCGCCGGGAAACTCCCAGTTCTGGTCCGCCTCGAAATATTTCGGGTCGCCGATGATCGGACAGCCGATATGGGCGGCGTGCACGCGAAGCTGGTGGGTGCGGCCGGTATGCGGCTCCATCTCCAGCCACGAGAGCGACTGCCCCGCCTGGTCGACGACGCGGTAATAGGAGACGGCGTGATCGGCCCGTTCCTCGCCGTGGCGGGCAACGCGCATACGGTCGCCGTCGGGTGTCTGTTCCTTGACCAGCCAGGTCGAGATCTTGTCCTCGCGTTTCTTCGGCACGCCCTTCACCAGCGCCCAATAGGTCTTCTTCGCATCACGCCCGCGAAAGGCTTCCGCGAGCTTCATCGCGGCGAGCCGCGAGCGCGCGACGACGAGAACGCCCGACGTGTCGCGGTCGATGCGGTGGACCAGGCGCGGCTTCTCGCCCTTCTTGTTGCGGAAGGCCTCGAGCATGTCGTCGACGTGTCGGTTGACGCCCGAGCCGCCCTGCACGGCAAGCCCGGACGGCTTGTTGAAGACGTAGACGGATTTGTCCTCGTGCAGCAGCATCTTTGACAGGACCTCGGCATCGTCCTGCCCGCGCATGCCGCGCGCCGTCAGCGGTACGTCGCCCTTGCGGTCGACCGCGAGCGGTGGCACGCGCACCACCTGTCCGGCCTCGATCCGCGTCTCGGCCTTGGCGCGACCGCCGTCCACCCTGACCTGGCCGGAGCGCAGCAGCTTCTGCAACTGCCCGAAGCCGAGGCCGGGATAGTGCGCCTTGAACCAGCGGTCGAGCCGCATTCCGGTCTCGCCGGGTTCCACCGATATCTGTTCTACGCCAGCCATTTCACGTCGCTTTTTTCTCGAAGACCGCGAGATAGCATCAGGCGAGGCTTCTTGCGAGCCACAATCCCAGGAACAGCGCCAATATCGCCAGTATCACGCTGGCAATCGCATATGCGGCGGCCTGAAACATCGCCCCGCGCTCGAAAAGTACCGCGAAATCGAGCGAGAAGGCGGAAAAGGTCGTGAAACCGCCGAGTATCCCGGTCGCCAGGAACAGGCGCAGTTCGTTCGACGCGCCGAAGCGCCGGGCGATCAGTTCGACGATGACGCCCATGGCGAGCGAGCCGGCCACGTTCACGGCCAGCGTATGCCATGGAAACCCCGCGCCCAGCATCCGCAGGAAGGCGAGATTGACGAGATGCCGCGCTCCCGCGCCCAACGCGCCGCCGGCGGCCACGATCAGAAAGTGATACATGATGATGTTTTGGGTTGTTCGCGACGCTTCGTCAACGGTCGTCCCTATGCCGCATCCGTCCTGTCAGGCGGCATCGATCTCCGCCTGCAGGGCGGAGATGTGCGACGCCGCGACCGAATTCGCCGCCCGCTCGATCGCGCGGAACCGGCTGACGACCGCGAGCCCCACCGCGGTTAGCTGCGCTCCGCCGCCTTTCCGGCCGCCGGTCTGGGCCGACACGACCGGCTTGCCGAATATCCGGTTCATCTCCTCGACCAGATCCCAGGCGCGCTTGTAGGACATGTTCATGCCGCGCGCCGCCGCCGAGATCGAGCCGAACGCGGCGATCTGCTCGAGCAGCTCGATCTTTCCCGGTCCGATCCTTCCGTCTGGATCGAGGTCTATCCGAAGACTGAGCGACGGCATCCGGCATGCTCCACGTGGTCATCAGGTTCGCCGGCGAGGCGTTATCACCCTTTTGGTATAACGACCGCCGCGCATGATGAACAGGCGGGAGCGGCCGCGAAACACAGCCTACGTCGCCGTCTCGAAGCTTACCGTCTTCACGATTGCGAAGACGCTTTGTCCCTTCGAAAGACCAAGGCTCTCGACCGACTGGCGGGTGATGCGCGCGATGATCTTCTGCCCGCCGCAGTCGATGCCGATATCGGCGCCGGCGCCGTCGTCGAACTTCACCGCTTCGACCTTGCCCGCCAATATGTTCAGCGCGCTGATGCCCCTCGGCTCCGAGGTCGCGACGATGACGTCGCGCGCCCTGATCCTGATCCGCACCGTCCGGCCGATCTCGCTGGCAAGGCGCGGGACGCGCATCTCGCCGGCGGACGACCTCAGCACCGTCATGCCGTAGCGCTCGTCCTGGGCGGCGATCGACATGTCGAGCACGGCGCCGCCCTCGCCCCGTTCCTCCGCCGGCAGAAGATCGATCCGCTGCATGACCTGCGCCGTCGGTCCGGCCGCGGTCACCCTGCCCGCCGAGAGCATCACCACGTCGGTGGCGAGCCGCGCCACCTCCGCGATCGAGTGGCTGACATAGACGATCGGTATCTTCGTCTCGTCACGAAGGCGCTCGATATAGGGCATTATCTCGGCCTTGCGCGCTTCGTCCAGCGAGGCGAGCGGCTCGTCCATCAGGATCAGCCGCGGGCTGGCGATCAGTGCCCGTCCGATCGCCACGCGCTGCTTCTCGCCGCCGGAAAGGAAGGCCGGCCTGCGATCGAGCAGGTGGCCGATGCCCAAGAGGTCGATGACGCCTTCCATATTCGCATAACGATCGTTAGACGGCGTGAACCAGCGCCCGTAGCAGAGGTTCTGGCTCACCGACAGATGCGGAAAAAGCCGAGCGTCCTGAAATACATAGCCGATTCTCCTCTTGTGCTTCGGCAGGAAGGTTCTGGTCTTGGTGTCGACGAGCACGCGACTATCGGCCACGATTCGCCCCGTTTTGGGTCGGATAAGCCCGCCGATCAGATTGACGAGCGACGTCTTGCCCGAACCGGAAGGGCCGAACAGCGCCGTCAGGCCGCCGTCGCTCTCGAAGGAGGCCTCCAGCGAGAAGTCGCCCAGCCGATGGCTTATCTCGACGGAGAGCGTCATTCGACGTCCATCCGCCGCCCGACGCGACGCGCCAGCATTTCGGAGGCGACCAGGGCGCCCATCGCGATCACGATGGAGACGAGGGTCAGCCGCATCGCGCCGGCGTCGCCGCCAGGCACCTGGGTGAACGTATAGATCGCCGAAGGCAGCGTCTGCGTCTCACCGGGAATGTTGGAGACGAAGGTGATCGTGGCGCCGAACTCGCCCATCGCCTTGGCGAATGAGAGGATCATGCCGGCGATGATGCCGGGCAGGATCAACGGCAGGGTGATCGTCGCGAACACCCATGTCGGACTGGCCCCGAGCGTACCGGCGGCCGCCTCCAGCTTGCGGTCGACCGCCTCGATGGAAAGCCGGATCGCCCGCACCATCAGCGGAAACCCCATGATGCCGCATGCGAGCGCGGCTCCCGTCCAGCGGAAGGCGAAGACGATGCCGAAATTCTCCGCCAGGAAGGCACCAACGGGCCCGCGCCTGCCGAAGGTGAGGAGCAGAAGATAGCCCGTTACCACCGGCGGCAGGATCAACGGCAGATGCACGATGCCGTTCAGCACCGACTTGCCCCAGAAGCGGCCGCGCGCCAGAAGCATGGCGATCACGATGCCCGGCGGCAGGCTGGCGACCATGGCCCAGGTCGCCACCTTTATCGAAAGCTGAACCGCCGTCCATTCTTCCGGGCTAAGCCGCAGCCACTCCATATCGCTCAATTCGATGCGACGGGCGCCAGGAAGGTGAAGCCTTCGGCCTCGAAGAGCTGCTTCGCTTTCGCCGTCTGAAGATAGTTCAGGAATTCCGCAGCGTCAGCGTTGGTCGATTCCGCGGTTATTGCAACCGGATAGATGATCGGCTCATGGGTATCCTCCGGAAAGGTGCCGACGATCTTCACCCCTGGCTCGGCCGCGGCGTCCGTCTGATAGACGATCCCGAGAGGCGCTTCACCGGTGGCGACCAGCTTGAGCGCTGCGCGCACGTTCTCGGCCTGCGCGACCTTGCCCTCGACGGAGGCCCATACGCCGAGCGCCTCCAGCGCCGTCTTGCCGTACTTGCCGGCCGGCACCGCGTCGACATTGCCCATCGCGAGCCGCCCGTCCCCGAGCAGGCCGGAAAGGTCGAAATCCTTTGCGATCTCGGTCTCTACGGTCGAATCCTCCGGTGCCACCAGAACGATGCGGTTGCCGAGCAGGTTCGTCTCGGTATCCGGCTCGATCAGGTTCTTGTCCGAGAGATATTTCATCCAGTCGAGATCGGCGGAGATGAAGATGTCGGCCGGCGCGCCCTCCTCGATCTGCTTGGCGAGCGCCGAGCTGGAGGCATAGGAAACCGTCGTTTTCCTGCCCGCCTCCGCTTCCCAGGCCGTGTTCACGTTGTCGAGCGCGTTCTTGAGGCTCGCGGCCGCGAACACCGTCACGTCCTGCGCATGGGACGGCGCGACGGCGGCAAGCATAAGCGTTGCCGCCACGCCCGCGATCGCGGCGAATTTCGTTACAAAACGACGGCGTAAATGCATCTCGAAGCTCCCTCTGGCGAACGATCAGGCATGCCTTCATTCGCACGCCCGTACATCGATATATTCAACCGAATATAACAAGGAAAGCAAGCGCGATGCGGTGCGCACAGCTATTGAAAGACAGACGCCGCAAAATTAGGGGGCATCTATCTCATGTGCAGTATTCAGTTGAAAACAACGCCTGCGAAGGGAGTCAGTCGTCGCCGCGCTCCGCGCGGATCTTCTGCCAGTAATCCAGCCGCTTCCTGATCTCGCGCTCGAAACCGCGCTCGTTCGGACGGTAGAAGGCGGGACTCTCCTCGGCAAGCTCGTCGGGAAAGAATTCCTGCCCCGCATAGGCGTCGGGAAAGTCGTGGTCGTAGCGGTAGCCGCGACCGTAGCCGAGCTCCTTCATCAGTCGCGTGGGCGCGTTCAGTATGTGCATCGGCGGCGGCAAGGAGCCTGTCCGCTGCGCGAGTTCCAGCGCCGCATCGAAAGCGGAATAGGCGGCATTCGACTTGGGGGCCGTGGCGACATAGACGACCGCCTGCGCCAGGAACAGGCGTCCTTCCGGCCAGCCGACGCGTTCGAAGGCCTCCCAGGCGGAGACGACCAGCGGCATCGCCTGCGGGTCGGCCATGCCGACATCCTCGGAGGCGGCGCAGGCGAGCCGCCTGAACAGCGTGCGCGGATCCTCGCCCCCGGCGATCATGCGCGCGGCCCAGTAAAGCGCCGCCTGCACGTCGCTGCCGCGCAGGCTCTTGTGGAAGCAGCTCAGGAGATTGTAGTGGCCTTCCTGCGCCTTGTCGTAGACCGGCGCGCGCTTCTGCACGGTTTGCGCAAGTCCGGCAATATCGAGGGGCTCGGCGGCATCGAGGGAGAGAAGTTCCTCGCAGAGGCCCAGAAGATAGCGCGCGTCGCCGTCCGCCATGTCGACGAGGGCACGCCGTGCTTCCTCGTTGAGCGGCAGCGGCTTGCCGGCGTGCTCCTCCGCGCGCAGAAGCAGGTCTTCCAGCGCGGCGACATCCAGGCGATTGAGCGTGTAGACGCGCGCCCGCGAAAGCAGCGCGGCGACGATGCTGAAGCTCGGGTTTTCGGTGGTCGCGCCGATGAGCACCACGGTGCCGTCCTCGACATGGGGCAGCAATGCGTCCTGCGTCGTCCGGTTGAAACGGTGCAATTCGTCGATGAAGAGCGCGGTCTGGCGGCCGGAGGAGAAGCGCAGCCCCTTGGCGCCCTCGATCACCTTGCGCAGGTCTGCAATGCCGGCCGAGACCGCCGAGATTTGAACGAACTCGACGCCCGCCTCCTGCGCCACCAGCCGGGCGATCGTGGTCTTTCCGGTGCCGGGCGGCCCCCATAGGACGAAGGAGGAAAGCCTCTTGGCCGAGACCATGCGCGCGATCGGACCGTCCTTGGCGAGAAGGTGGTCCTGGCCGATCACGTCGGCAAGCTTCTTCGGCCGCAGCTCTTCGGCGAGCGGCCTCGGTGCGGTCGTTTCGAAAAGGCTCATCTCGTCAGCCTTGGGTCGGGACCGGCGGAATTCGCCGGACGGTTGCAGCATGCGCCATCCGCCTGTCCCGCGAGACAGGCGGCATCAGGCACATATAGGGTCGATCGCTCAATAACGCAGCATCTGCTGCATGAGCCGGCCGTCGCGCTCCACCGTGAAACGCCACCAGCGCGTCTCCGCGGCAGCGGCCTCGCGCAGCTTCTCCGGCGTGTCGATCGTCTCGCCATTGACCTCGCGCACGATGTCCTTCGGACGCAGCCCGAAGCCGGCCGCCGGCGAGTTGCGGTCTATCTCGACCACGGTGACGCCCTTGGCCTGCGCGTTCATTCCCAGCCGCTGGGCGAGCCTGGGCGAAAGCTCCGCCACCTTCGCGCCGGCGAACGGGCTGCGGCCCTCGATGATGATCTCGGCGCTCGACGTGCCGGCCGGCGGCCGGATCAGCTCGATGTCGACCGCATGCTCCTGACCACCGCTCAGGACCTGCAGCTGGGCGACGGTGCCCGCCGTCTGCGTGGCAAGACGGTAGCCGAGCGCGTCCGGATGCTCGATCGGGGCGCCGTTCATGGCCAGCACCACGTCGCCCGGCTTCAGACCCGCCTTGGCCGCCGGTCCTTCGGGTTCGACCGCCCGCACCAGCGCGCCGCTCGGTCGCGGCATGCCGAGCGCCTCGGCGATCTGCGCCGTCACGCTTTCAAAGCTCGCGCCGACGAAGGGCCGTTCGTAATAATCGAGCCCCTCCTTCGCGGCCGCCACCACCGCGCGCACCATGTTCGACGGAATGGCGAAACCGATGCCGATGGAACCGCCCGAACGGCTGAAGATCGCCGTATTGATGCCGACGACCTCGCCATCCATGTCGATCAGCGCGCCGCCCGAATTGCCGGGATTGATCGCCGCGTCGGTCTGGATGAAGAAGCCGAAATCGCTGACGCCGATATGGGTGCGCGCGAGCCCCGAGACGATGCCGCTCGTCGTCGTCTGGCCGACCCCGAACGGATTGCCGATGGCAATGACCAGATCGCCGACCTCGAGCGCGTCGGAATCGCCCAGCGGCACGATCGGAAAGGGCTCGGGGGACTCGATCTTCAGGACCGCGAGATCGAGCGATTCGTCCTTCAGCAATATCTTGCTGTTGAACTCGCGCCCGTCCGACATGGCGACCTTCACGTCATCGGCGTCGCGGATGACGTGGTAGTTGGTCACGACATAACCCGTCGGATCGACGAGCACGCCGGAACCGAGCGACGACTGCACGCGCGGCGGCATCTGACGGCCGAAGAAACGCTCGAAGAACGGATCTCCGGCAAACGGCGAATTTGCCGCCTGGCGCTGCTGCGAGGCGTAGACGTTGACGACCGCGGGGCTGGTCTGCTTGACCAAGGGCGCGAAGGAAAGCTGCATTTCCTCGCGGCCGAACGGAACGCGTTTGTCGACGGGCGCGCTCTCGCCGCCGCGAAGCAGATCGGTCAGCACATCCGACAGTTCCTTCCCGATCTTCTCCTGGGCGAAGCCGGGGGCTGACGACAGGGCAGCGGCGACGGAGATGGCTCCGGCGGCGACCAGTGCGAAAAACTTCTTGCGACGCATTAAGAATCCTCATCGGCACGATGCGAGCCCATTTTCATGATGATTGTGCAAAATGAAAGGCTCGAACGCGGCGCTTCGCGTCTCGATTGACGCACCCGCCCCTTCAATGAAAAAAAGGGGCCGTGGAGGCCCCTTTTTCAAGCATTTGATGCGATCAGGCGATCAGGCGGCCTCGGCCTCGCTGCTGGTCTCCTCGGCCTCCACGCGGGCGCGGTCGGCGGCACCCTTGGCCGAGACGTCGCGGTCGACGAACTCGATCACGGCCATCGGGGCGTTGTCGCCGTGGCGGAAGCCTGCCTTCATGATGCGCAGATAGCCGCCGTGACGGTCCGCATAGCGCGGAGCGATCGTGTCGAACAGGCGCTTGGCCAGCGCATCCGAGCGGATCGCGGCGATCACCTGGCGACGGGCGTGCAGGTCGCCGCGCTTGCCGAGCGTGACGAGCTTCTCCACGATAGGACGCAGCTCCTTGGCCTTCGGCAGCGTGGTGACGATCTGCTCATGTTCGATGAGCGAGGCGGCCATGTTCGAAAACAGCGCCTTGCGGTGGCTTACGGTACGGTTCAGCCGGCGGCCGGATTTTCCGTGGCGCATGAGCCTTCTCCTTCAATCTGGTTCCAGAGGCGCTGGGCCTCAATATTGATCTTCGTAACGCTTGGCGAGATCTTCGATGTTCTCCGGCGGCCAATCCGGCACTTCCATGCCGAGATGCAGGCCCATGGAGGCAAGCACTTCCTTGATCTCGTTGAGCGACTTGCGTCCGAAATTCGGCGTGCGGAGCATTTCCGCCTCCGTCTTCTGGATCAGGTCGCCGATATAGACGATGTTGTCGTTCTTCAGGCAGTTGGCCGAACGGACCGAAAGCTCCAGCTCGTCCACCTTCTTGAGCAGCGCCGGGTTGAAGGCGAGCTCGGTGACCTGCTCGGCGGCGACTTCCTTCTGCGGCTCCTCGAAATTGACGAAGAGCGCAAGCTGGTCCTGCAGGATGCGCGCGGCAAAAGCCACCGCGTCCTCGCCGGTGACGGCGCCGTTGGTCTCGATGGTCATGGTCAGCTTGTCATAGTCCAGAACCTGGCCCTCGCGGGTGTTCTCGACCTTGTAGGAAACCTTCTTGACCGGCGAGTAGAGGCTGTCGACCGGGATGAGCCCGATCGGCGCGTCCTCGGCGCGGTTGCGGTCCGCCGGCACGTAGCCCTTGCCGGTGTCGACGGTGAACTCCATGCGGATCTCCGCGCCCTCGTCCAGCGTGCAGATCACGTGGTCGGGGTTGAGGATTTCCACGTCGCCGACCGTCTGGATGTCGCCCGCCGTGACGGCGCCCGGACCCTGCTTGCGCACGACCATGCGCTTCGGGCCCTCGCCTTCCATGCGGATGGCGATTTCCTTGATGTTCAGCACGATGTCGGTGACGTCTTCGCGCACACCGGCGATCGAGGAGAATTCGTGCAGAACGCCGTCGATCTGGACGGCGGTGACGGCGGCGCCGCGCAGCGACGACAGCAGGACGCGGCGAATCGCGTTGCCCAGCGTCAGTCCGAAGCCACGCTCGAGCGGCTCGGCGACGAGCGTCGTCAGCGTCCGGCCCTTGGACGAAAACTCGATCTTGTTCGGCTTGATCAGTTCTTGCCAGTTCTTCTGGATCATTCAGATTTTCCTTCCGTTTCCCGCACCATCCAATCGTGACGGGTAAATCTGGAAACCGCGAGAGGAGCGCCGGTGAAGGCGCTCGTCGGGTGATGCCTGCTAATCGTCAGACGCGGCGCTTCTTGCGCGGGCGGCAGCCATTGTGCGGGATCGGCGTCACGTCGCGGATCGACGTGATGGTGAAGCCCGCGGCCTGCAGCGCGCGAAGCGCGGATTCGCGGCCCGAACCCGGTCCGCAAACCTCGACCTCGAGCGTACGCATGCCGTGCTCCTGCGCCTTCTTCGCGCAGTCCTCGGCGGCAACCTGCGCCGCGAACGGCGTCGACTTGCGCGAGCCCTTGAAGCCCTGCGCGCCGGCCGAAGACCAGGCGATCGCATTGCCCTGGGCGTCGGTGATGGTGATCATGGTGTTGTTGAACGTCGAATTGACGTGAGCGACACCGGAGGAGATGTTCTTGCGTTCGCGACGGCGAACCCGTGCGGCTTCCTTGGCCATGGTAGTCCTTTCAACGATATCTTCGCCGCCGTAGTGCCAGCGGCTACACCTGGAAGGGAGTAAGGGAGTAGGGAAATAGGGGAGTATGTTTCGGTCGCAGCTGGCCGCAACGCATTCACATACTTCCCCTACTCCCTTACTCCCCTATTCCCCAAATTACTTCTTCTTACCGGCGATGGCCTTTGCCGGACCCTTGCGGGTACGGGCATTGGTGTGCGTGCGCTGGCCGCGAACCGGCAGCGAGCGGCGGTGGCGCAGGCCTCGGTAGCAGCCCAGATCCATCAGGCGCTTGATGTTCATCGAGACTTCGCGGCGCAGGTCGCCCTCGACCTGGTAGTCGCGGTCGATCGCTTCGCGGATCTGCAGCACTTCGGCGTCGGTCAGCTGGTTGACGCGACGGTCGAGCGGAATGCCGACCTTCTCGACGATCTCCGAGGCGAACTTCGGGCCGATTCCGTGAATGTACTGAAGCGCGATGATGACGCGCTTGTTCGTGGGTATGTTGACGCCGGCTATACGGGCCATCTTCTTCTCCATCTGGGCCGGCGAACCGGCGTTTCAATGTTTGCCCGCGTCCGGTGGAGGCCGGCCCTTGCGGGTGTTTCCCTATCGATGCGGCAACAGGCCCGTCGAGGGGCCTCTGCTTCATACCTGAATGGAAGACGCGCCGCTATAATCCAGCAAGCAAAAATAGTCAACCATCGGCAGGTGTTTATTTATCCGCCGTCTCCGACAGAATTTCCTCGATCTTGGCGGTGACCGTATCCATGTCGGCCATGCCGTCGATCGTCTTCAGCTCGCCGGTACCGGCATAATACTGCGAAAGCGGCGCCGTCTTCTCGCGATATTCGTTGAGCCGCTTCTTGAAGGATTCGGGATTGTCGTCCGCCCTCGCCTGCCCCCCGGCGGCGACGGTGTCCGAAACCCGCTTCTCCATGCGCCTGACCAGCGCGGACTCGTCGACCTTGAGCTCGATGACGGCGTTGAGGCGCAGCCCCTTGCCGGCAAGCATCGCGCCCAGCGCCTCGGCCTGGGGCACGGTGCGCGGATAGCCGTCGAGAATGAAGCCCCTGCCGCAGTCCTGCTGGTCGATGCGTTCCGAGACGATCTGGTTGACGATGTCGTCGGAAACGAGCTGCCCCGCATCCATCACCGCCTTGGCGCGCCTTCCGACTTCAGTTCCGTTGGCAACCGCCGCGCGCAGCATGTCGCCGGTCGAAAGCTGCGGTATGCCGTGTCGCTCGACCAGCCTCTGTGCTTGCGTCCCCTTGCCCGCTCCCGGCGGCCCAAGCAGAATTAATCTCATCGTCCCCTCTTTCCTCCGCGCAGCTTCGACTTCTTGATAAGGCCTTCATACTGGTGGGCGATCAGGTGGCCTTGAACCTGCGCAACCGTGTCGAGCGTGACGCTGACGACGATCAGAAGCGACGTGCCGCCGAGATAGAACGGGACGCCGGTCGCCGAAATCAGGAATTCCGGCATCAGGCAGACGAGAACGAGGTAGATCGCGCCCACGACCGTGATGCGGGTGAGCACGTAGTCGATATATTCCGCCGTCCGCTCGCCCGGGCGATATCCCGGGATGAAGCCCGAATGCTTCTTGAGCTGGTCGGCCGTGTCCTTCGGGTTGAACACGATCGCCGTGTAGAAGAAGGCAAAGAAGACGATCATGGCCGCGTAGAGGAGCATGTAGAGCGGCTGTCCGTGGCCGAGCGTGGCCAGAACCGTGCTCGCCCAGGCGGGCAGCGTCGTCGTGTCGGAGAAGCCTGCGACGGTGGCGGGCAGCAGCAGCAGCGACGAGGCGAAGATCGGCGGGATGACGCCGGCCGTGTTCAGCTTCAACGGCAGGTGCGAGGTGTCGCCCTGGAACATGCGGTTGCCGACCTGGCGTTTCGGATACTGGATCAGAAGCCGGCGCTGCGCGCGTTCGAAGAAGACGATCACGGCGATCACCACGATCGCGAGAATGATGATGGCGAGGATCAGGCCGGTCGACAGGGCGCCGGTGCGGCCGAGCTCCAGCGTGCCGCTGATCGCGGACGGCAAGCCGGCGACGATGCCGGAGAAGATGATGAGCGAGATGCCGTTGCCGATGCCGCGCGCGGTGATCTGCTCGCCGAGCCACATCAGGAACATCGTGCCGCCGACGAGCGTGATCACCGTCGATATGCGGAAGAACCAGCCCGGATCGGTGACGATCTGGTTGCCTCCCTCGAGGCCGACGGCGATGCCGTAGGCCTGCACGGTCGCCAGAATCACCGTGCCGTACCGGGTGTACTGGTTGATGACCTTGCGGCCCTGCTCGCCTTCCTTCTTCAACTGCTCGAGCGTCGGGATGATCGACGTCATGAGCTGCATGATGATGGAGGCGGAGATGTAGGGCATGATGCCCAGCGCGAAGATCGCCATACGCTCGACCGCGCCGCCCGCGAACATGTTGAACATGCCGAGCACGCCGCCGGATTGTTGCTGGAAGGCCTGGGCGAAGGCATCGGGATTGATTCCCGGCAGCGGGATATAGGTGCCGAGCCGGTAGACAAGCAGCGCGCCGAGCGTGAACCAGATTCGTTTCTTCAGATCCTCGGCCTTGGCGAAGGCCGCAAAGTTCAGGTTTGACGCAAGTTGTTCTGCTGCCGATGCCATGGAAAATTCTCCGCTTCGTCACGCAAGAGAACCCGCTCGAAGCGGGTAGCGCGTGCCGCCGAGCCCACGAAATAGGCTTCGTCCGGCAAAGATGCAAGCGGCGGCTTGCGCATGTTGACCGGATCGAGAAAATTTCGATCGGGCCAGATCATGAGCAAGCCGCCGCGTAAAGGAAGTGCCAGTTACTCGGCTGCCGCCTGTTCGGGCAGTTTGACCGATCCGCCAGCCTTCTCGACCTTCTCGATCGCCGACTTGGAGGCGCCGGCGATGTCGAAATTGACCTTCGTCGTCAGTTCGCCGCCGCCCAGGAGGCGAACACCGTCCTTGGCACGGCGAAGCACGCCCGCCTTGACCAGCGTCTCGACCGTCACCGTCTCCTTGGCGTCGAGCTTCTTGGCATCGATCGCCGTCTGGACCCGGCCGAGGGAAACCTCGTTGTAGTCCTTGGCGAAGATGTTCTTGAAGCCGCGCTTCGGCAGGCGACGATACAGCGGCATCTGGCCGCCCTCGAAGCCGTTGATGGCGACGCCCGAACGGGACTTCTGACCCTTCACGCCGCGACCGCCGGTCTTGCCGGAGCCGGAGCCGATGCCGCGGCCGACGCGCTTGGGCGCCTTGGTGGCGCCGTCAACGTCACGCAGTTCGTTGAGTTTCATGATATCGCTCCTGCGGTCTTACGCCTCGTCCACGACACGGACGAGGTGCTGCACCTTGGCGATCATTCCGCGAACGGAGGGGGTGTCCTCCAGGGTGCTGCGCTTGTGCATCTTGTTGAGGCCGAGGCCGATCAGCGTCGCACGCTGCTCGGCCGGGCGGCGGATGGGGCTGCCGGTCTGTTCGACAGTCAGAGTCTTGCTCTGCTTCTTAGCCATGATCCAATTCCCTTGATCAGTCGCCCGGCGGACTATTCGTCAGCCGACACGGCAGCGCCGCGGCGCGCCTGCAGAGCCGAGTACTTGATGCCGCGCTGGGCAGCAACGTCCTTCGGATGCATCTGGCTCTTCAGTGCGTCGAACGTGGCGCGCACCATGTTGTACGGGTTCGACGAACCCATGGACTTCGCGACGACGTCATGAACGCCCAGCGTCTCGAAAACCGCGCGCATCGGGCCGCCGGCGATGATGCCGGTACCGGCCTTGGCGGCGCGCAGGAGGACGCGGCCGGCGCCGTGACGGCCGTGAACGTCGTGGTGAAGCGTGCGGCCGCCGCGCAGCGGCACGAAGATCATGTCGCGCTTGGCGCTCTCGGTGGCCTTGCGGATCGCCTCGGGCACTTCGCGGGCCTTGCCGTGGCCGAAGCCGACGCGGCCCTTCTGGTCGCCGACGACGACGAGGGCTGCAAAGCCGAAGCGACGGCCGCCCTTGACGACCTTGGCGACGCGGTTGATGTGGACGAGCTTGTCGACGATACCGTCGTCGCGCTCTTCGCGGTCCCGGCCGCGATCGCGGCCACCGTCCCTACGTTCTTGTGCCATTATCCTGATCCTTATTCTTTTCCGGAAGCACAGTTGGGTGAAAAGGCCGGACGCGGGTTCCCCGTACCGGCCCGGTTCCTTAGAAGCTCAG
The DNA here is from genome assembly GCF_001014615.2 of Aquamicrobium sp. LC103. Lineage (GTDB taxonomy): Bacteria > Pseudomonadota > Alphaproteobacteria > Rhizobiales > Rhizobiaceae > LBCQ02. The sequence goes on along the minus strand of NZ_LBCQ02000004.1, from coordinate 275,565 downwards.
ACCGCCTTCGCGGGCAGCTTCCGCAAGCGCCTTGACGCGACCGTGATAGATGTACGGTCCGCGATCGAAGACGACTTCCTTGATGCCGGCCTTGGCGGCGCGCTCGGCAAGCAGCTTGCCGACGGCTGCGGCGGCAGCAGCGTCAGCGCCGGTCTTCAGGGCTCCCTTGAGATCCTTCTCCAGCGTCGAAGCGGAGGCCAGGGTGTGGCCTTTCGAATCGTCGATGACCTGCGCGTAGATGTTCTTGGACGAACGGTAAACGGAAAGACGCGGACGATCGCCCGCGACCTTCTTGAGCTGACGGCGCACGCGCGACGCGCGACGCTGAACGGTTTCTTTCGAAGCCATGATCTAGTTCCTTGCCTTCTGAAACGGGTGCGGCCATCTGCGGTAAGCTTCTGCGCTTCCCGCGACCGCGCACCGCGGCGTTACTTCTTCTTGCCTTCCTTGCGCACGATGCGCTCGCCGGCATAACGGACGCCCTTGCCCTTGTAGGGCTCGGGACCGCGATACTTGCGTATTTCCGCTGCGACCTGGCCGACCACCTGCTTGTCGACGCCGGTCACGACGATCTCCGTCGGCTTCGGCACCGCGATGGTGACGCCCTGCGGGGCCTCATAGATGACGTCGTGGCTGAAGCCAAGAGCAAGCTGCAAATTCTTGCCCTGCATCGCGGCGCGGTAACCCACACCGGTGATCTCGAGCCGGCGCTCGAAGCCGTCCTTGACGCCCTGCAGGAGGTTCTGGATCTGCGTGCGCGACATGCCCCACTTGGAGCGGGCGTCCTTCGACTGGTCGCGCGGCTGCACGGCGATCTCGCCTTCCTCCAGCTTGACGAGCACTTCGTCGTTGACGACGAACTTGAGCTCGCCCTTCGGGCCCTTGGCGGTGACCGTCTGGCCATCCACGCTGGCGGTGACGCCCTGCGGGACTGCTACCGGTTTCTTGCCTATACGAGACATGATGTCGTCCTCGTCCTTTATATCTGTTCAGCCGTCACGATCAGAAGATCTGGCAGAGAACTTCTCCGCCGACATTCTGCTCACGGGCCTCGTGATCGGCCATCACGCCCTTCGGCGTGGACAGGATCGAAATGCCGAGGCCGTTCGCAACGTGCGGGATCGACTTGACCGACACGTAAACGCGGCGGCCCGGCTTCGAAACGCGGGCGATCTCGCGGATCACCGGCTCGCCGTCGAAATATTTCAGCTCGATCTCGATCTCCGACTTGCCGTTGCCGTAGTCGACCTGGCTGTAGTCGCGGATGTAGCCTTCCGACTTCAGCACGTCGAGAACGCGGGCACGCAGGCGCGACGCCGGCGTGGAGACCTTGGTCTTCTTGCGGCCATAGGCGTTGCGGATGCGGGTCAGCATATCGCCGAGGGGATCACTCATGGACATGGTCTGCCCTCCTTACCAGCTGGACTTGACAAGGCCCGGGATCAGGCCGTTGTTGCCGAGTTCACGCAGCGCGACGCGCGACATCTTCAGCTTGCGATAGTAGGCGCGCGGACGGCCCGTCACCTCGCAACGGTTGCGGATACGCGTCTTGGCGGAATTGCGCGGGAGCGAGGCAAGCTTGAGCTGCGCCCGGAAGCGCTCTTCCATCGGCAGGCTCTGGTTCATGACGATCGCCTTGAGTTCCGCGCGCTTGGCAGCGTAGCGGTCCACAAGCTTGCGGCGCCTGTTGTTCTTCTCGACTGAGCTGGTCTTGGCCATTTCAGATTTTTCCTTTTCTCGCTGCCGTTACTGGCGGAAGGGGAAGTTCAAGGCCTTGAGCAGCGCCCGTGCCTCGTCGTCCGTCTTCGCAGTCGTACAAACGATGATGTCCATTCCCCAGATCTGGTCGACCTTGTCGTAGTTGATCTCGGGGAACACGATGTGTTCCTTGATGCCCATGGCAAAATTGCCACGGCCGTCAAAGCTCTTCGGATTCAGTCCGCGGAAGTCGCGAACGCGCGGCAGCGCGATCGTCACCAGGCGGTCGACGAAATCGTACATGCGGTCGCGGCGCAGCGTCACCTTGGCGCCGATCGGCATGTTCTCGCGAACCTTGAAGCCGGCGATCGAGTTGCGCGCACGCGTCACGACGGCCTTCTGGCCGGCGATCATCGCGAGATCCTCGGCCGCGATCGTCGGCTTCTTCGAATCCGCCGTCGCCTCGCCGACGCCCATGTTGATCACGATCTTGTCGAGACGCGGAATCTGCATCTCGTTCTCGTAGTTGAACTGCTCCTGGAGAGCCTTGCGGATCTGCTCGTCATAGAGCTTCTTGACCCGCGGTTCGTATTGAGCCTTAGCCATTGATGACTTCTCCCGAGCGCTTCGCGATGCGCACCTTCTTGCCGTCGCGAAGCTCGAAGCCGACGCGGGTCGGCTTGCCGTCCTTGGGATCGGCGATCGCGATGTTCGACAGGTGGATCGGGGCTTCCTTGGTGATGATCCCGCCTTCCTGGGCCTGGGTCTGCTTCTGGTGGCGGCGGATCAGGTTCACGCCGCGCACGACGGCCTTGTCGTCCTTCGGCATCACGCGCAGGACTTCGCCGGTGCGGCCCTTGTCCTTGCCGGCCAGAACGACGACCTTGTCGCCTTTACGGATATTCTGCATCTTTCCGGCCTCCTTAGAGCACTTCAGGCGCGAGCGAGATGATCTTCATGTGGTTCTTGGCGCGGAGTTCGCGCGGAACCGGTCCGAAGATACGCGTGCCGATCGGCTCTTTCTTGTTGTCGACGAGAACGGCCGCGTTCTTGTCGAAACGGATCACGCTGCCGTCCGGGCGGCGGATGTCCTTGGCGGTGCGAACCACCACCGCCTTCATCACGTCGCCCTTCTTCACGCGGCCGCGCGGAATGGCTTCCTTCACCGAGACGACGATGATGTCGCCCACGGAAGCGTATTTCCGCTTCGAACCGCCCAGCACCTTGATGCACATGACACGACGTGCGCCGGAATTATCCGCCACGTCGAGGTTTGTTTGCATCTGAATCATGACTGGCCGCCTTCTTCTTTAGTCTCGGTAGGGCGCCCGCCCTGCCCGGCTTGTCCAAAATTCGTTTCTTACTCGGCTTTCGCCGGCGTTCCCTGGGTCTGGTTTTCGATCACGACCCAGCGCTTGTCCTTGGAAATCGGAGCCGATTCCTGGATGAAGACGAAATCGCCCACCTTGCAGGCGTTGCTCTCGTCATGCGCCTTGTACCGCTTGGTCTGACGCACGGTCTTCTTCATCACCGGATGCGTGAAGCGCCGTTCGATCTTGACCACGACGGTCTTGTCGTTCTTGTCGCTGACGACCGTGCCCTGCATGATGCGCTTTGGCATTTTCTTCGTCCTTAAGCCTTCTTGGCGGCAGACTTCTCGGCCGCGATCGTCTTGATGCGCGCAATGTCCCTGCGGACCTGCTTCACGCGCGCGGTTTTCTCGAGCTGGCCCGTCGCCTTCTGGAAGCGCAGGTTGAACTGCTCCTTCTTGAGGGCGGCCAGTTCGTCATTGAGCTGGTCGGGCGTCTTGGCCCTTACGTCGGCGGCTTTCATCTGGCTCACCTTCCCTATTCTGCAATGCGCTGCACGAAGCGCGTCCTGACCGACAGCTTGGCAGCGCCGAGACGCAGAGCCTCGCGGGCGATCTCCTCGGAGACGCCGTCGATCTCGAACATCACGCGGCCCGGCTTGACCCGGCACGCCCAGTAATCGACCGAACCCTTGCCCTTGCCCATGCGGACTTCGGTAGGCTTCGAGGTCACCGGAACGTCCGGGAAAATGCGGATCCACACGCGGCCCTGACGCTTCATCTGACGCGTGATGGCACGGCGGGCGGCTTCGATCTCGCGGGCGGTCACCCGGTTGGGCTCGACCGCCTTCAGTCCGTAACCGCCGAAGTTGAGGTCCGTTCCGCCCTTGGCCACGCCGTGAATGCGCCCCTTGAACTGCTTACGGAACTTTGTGCGCTTTGGCTGCAGCATCGTTCTTCTCCAAAATTCCTATGCCTTCTCAGGCGTTCTCGCGGCGGCGCGGGGCGCTCGACTGCGCATCGCCCTCGACCGCGCGGCGCTCGGAAGCCATCGGGTCATGCTCGAGGATCTCGCCCTTGAACACCCACACCTTGACGCCGCAGATGCCGTAGGCGGTCTGTGCCTCGGCCGTACCGTAGTCGACATCGGCGCGCAGCGTGTGCAGCGGCACACGGCCTTCGCGGTACCATTCCATGCGCGCGATTTCCGCGCCGCCCAGACGGCCCGCGCAATTGATGCGGATGCCCTCAGCGCCGAGACGCATGGCCGACTGCACGGCACGCTTCATGGCGCGGCGGAACGCCACGCGGCGCTCGAGCTGCTGGGCGATCGACTGGGCGACCAGGGTCGCGTCGATCTCGGGCTTGCGAACCTCGACGATGTTGAGGTGCGTTTCCGAATTCGTCATCTCGGTCAGCTTCTTGCGAAGCTTCTCGATGTCGGCGCCCTTCTTGCCGATGATCAGGCCAGGACGAGCGGCGTGGATCGTCACGCGGCACTTCTTGTGCGGACGCTCGATCACGATCTTGGAAACCGCGGCCTGCTTGAGTTCCTTCTCGAGGTACTCGCGGATCTTGAGATCCTCGTGCAGGAGCTGGCCATACTCGCCGGTGTTCGCGTACCAGCGCGAATCCCAGGTGCGGTTGATGCCCAGACGCAGACCGATCGGATTGACTTTCTGGCCCATCAGGCGGCCTCCACTTTCTCTTCAACTTCGCGAACCACGATCGTCAGGTTCGAGAAAGGCTTCTCGATGCGGCTGGCGCGACCGCGGCCACGTGCATGGAAGCGCTTCATGACGATCGACTTGCCGACATAAGCCTCCGCGACGACGAGCGCGTCCACGTCGAGGTCGTGATTGTTTTCCGCGTTAGCGATAGCCGATTCCAGCGTCTTCCTGACGGTGCCGGCAATGCGCTTGCGCGAGAATTCCAGATCGGCGAGCGCGGTCGCCACCTTCTTGCCGCGGATCAGCGCGGCAACCAGGTTCAGCTTCTGCGGGCTGACGCGGATGGTGCGGAGAACCGCACGCGCCTCGTTGTCAGCAAGCCTGCGCGGAGCTTTGGCCTTGCCCATCGTTACTTCCTCTTCGCCTTCTTGTCCGCGCCATGGCCGTAATAGGTACGGGTCGGGGCGAACTCACCGAATTTGTGGCCCACCATCTCCTCGCTCACCGAGACGGGGATGTGCTTCTGGCCGTTATAGACACCGAAGGTGAGGCCGACGAACTGCGGCAGGATGGTGGAGCGGCGGCTCCACATCTTGATCACCTCGTTGCGGCCACCCTCGCGCACTTTCTCTGCCTTCTTGAGCAGAAAGCCGTCGACGAACGGGCCTTTCCAAACTGAACGGGTCACGTCAGACTACCTCTCTTTAGCTCTTGCGCTGGTGGCGCGAGCGCATGATGAACTTGTCGGTCGACTTGTTGGACCGCGTTCTCTTGCCCTTGGTCGGCTTGCCCCACGGGCTCACCGGATGGCGACCGCCCGAGGTACGGCCTTCACCGCCGCCGTGCGGGTGATCGACCGGGTTCATGGCGACGCCGCGATTGTGCGGGCGCTTGCCGCGCCAGCGCGAACGACCCGCCTTGCCGTCGTTGATGTTGCCGTGGTCCGGATTGGACACGGCGCCGACGGTGGCAAGGCACGAGCCGTGCACGATGCGCTGCTCGCCCGAGTTCAGGCGAAGGATCGCCATTCCCTGGTCGCGGCCGACGAGCTGGGCGTAGGTGCCCGCCGAACGGGCGATCTGGCCACCCTTGTTCGGCTTCAGCTCGACATTGTGCACGATCGTCCCGACCGGCATCGCCGAAAGCGGCATCGCATTGCCCGGCTTCACGTCGACGCTCTCGCCGGCGATGACCTTGTCGCCGGCCTGGAGGCGCTGCGGAGCCAGGATGTAGCTGAGCTCGCCGTCCTCATACTTGATGAGCGCGATGAAAGCCGTGCGGTTCGGATCGTATTCGAGTCGCTCGACCGTGGCCGACATATCGAACTTGCGGCGCTTGAAGTCAATGACCCGATAGGTGCGCTTGTGACCGCCGCCGATGAAGCGGGCCGTCACGCGACCGTAGTTGTTGCGACCGCCCGACGACGACAGCCCCTCGGTCAGACCCTTAACCGGCTTGCCCTTGTAGAGGCCCGAGCGGTCGACGATCACCAGTTGGCGGGTGCCCGGCGTAACCGGATTATATTTCTTGAGTGCCATCGTTCCGTCCTCAGAGTCCGGTCGCGACGTCGATCGACTGGCCTTCGGCCAGCGTCACGACTGCCTTCTTCACATCGCTCTGGCGCCCGATGGTGCCGCGAAACCGCTTCACCTTGCCCTTGCGCACGAGCGTATTCACAGCCGTGACCTTGACGCCGAACAGCGCTTCGATCGCAGCCTTGATCTCAGGCTTCGTCGCCTTGCGGGCGACATTGAAGACGACCTGGTTCTGCTCGGAAGCCATGGTCGATTTTTCGGTGATCGCCGGGCTGACGATCACGTCGTAGTGGCGAAGATCAGTCATTTGAAGCGCTCCTCGAGAGCTTCCACGGCTGCCTTGGAAAGGACCAGCGTGCCGCGGCGCAGAATGTCGTACACGTTGATGCCCTGAACCGGCAGCACGTCGATGTTCGGAATGTTCGACGCGGCGCGCTTGAAGTTCTGGTCGAGCTCCGCGCCGCCGATCAGCAGTGCATTGCTGAGGCCGAGCTTCGCGAAATTGGTGACCAGCATCTTGGTCTTGACGTCATCGACCTTCAGGTCGTCGACGATGATCAGGTTCGACGCCTTGGCCTTGGCCGAAAGGGCGTGGCGCAGGCCGAGAGCGCGAACCTTCTTGGGAAGGGCGTGCTCGTGGCTACGAACGACCGGGCCGTGGGCCTTGCCGCCGCCGCGGAACTGCGGAGCGCGAGCAGATGAGTGACGGGCGCGGCCCGTACCCTTCTGCTTGTACATCTTGGCGCCGGTCCGGGCGATTTCCGCGCGGCCCTTCGTCTTGTGCGTGCCCTGCTGCTTCTTGGCGAGCTGCCAGCGCACGACGCGCTGCAGGATGTCCTCGCGCGGATCAAGACCGAAGATCTCTTCCGAGAGCTTGACCTTGCCGGCTTCGCCGCCCGCGAGCGTTGTAATCTTGACGTCCATTATTCGGCTCCTTCAGTCGCCGGAGCGGTTTCGCCCGCCGGAGCTTCGTTCTTCTGGGCGGCGCGCACGGCTGCCGGCTTCGGAACATTGTCCGGAAGCGGCGACTTGACGGCGTCGCGAACCATGATCCAGGCGCCCTTCGAGCCGGGGACGGCGCCACGGATCAGGATCAGCCCGCGCTCGGCATCGGTCGAGACAACCTCGACGTTCTGCGTCGTGACGCGGACGGCACCCATGTGGCCGGCCATCTTCTTGCCCTTGAACACCTTGCCGGGGTCCTGGCGCTGGCCGGTCGAGCCGTGGGTACGGTGCGAGACCGAGTTACCGTGGGTCGCGCGGCCGCCGCCGAAATTGTGGCGCTTCATGACGCCCTGGAAGCCCTTGCCGATCGAGGTGCCCGTCACGTCGACCTTCTGGCCGACGACGAAATGCTCGACGGTGATCTCGGAGCCCACGTCGATCAGGTTCTCGGGGGAAACCCGGAACTCGGCGACCTTGGACTTCGGCTCGACGGAGGCGGTGGCGAAATGTCCGCGCAGCGCCTTCGACGTATTCTTCACCTTGGCAAGCCCGACGCCCAACTGGACCGCCGTGTAGCCATTCTTCTCCTGGGTGCGCTGCGCCACGACCTGGCAGTTCTCCATGCGGAGAACGGTGACCGGTACATGCTCGCCGGCGTCGTTGTAGACGCGCGTCATCCCGATTTTCTGTGCGATAACACCTGAACGCATCGGTTCGTCCTTCCTCAAGCCCTTAGAGCTTGATCTCGACATCGACACCGGCAGCCAGGTCGAGCTTCATCAAAGCATCGACCGTCTGGGGGGTCGGGTCTACGATATCCAGCAGCCGCTTGTGCGTGCGCATCTCGAACTGCTCGCGGCTCTTCTTGTCGATGTGCGGCGAGCGGTTCACGGTAAATTTCTCGATCCGCGTGGGCAGCGGAATGGGGCCGCGGACGTTGGCGCCGGTGCGTTTGGCGGTCGACACGATCTCTCGCGTCGACGCATCAAGCACCCGGTGGTCAAACGCCTTGAGGCGGATGCGGATGTTTTGTCCGTTCATGCGTCAATTCCTTGTTCTGGCGCGGCGCGGGCATCCCGCGCCCGCGACAGATCCCGTTGATCCACTTATTCCGTGATGCTCGCGACGATGCCTGCACCGACGGTGCGGCCGCCTTCGCGGATGGCGAAGCGCAGCTTCTCTTCCATCGCGATCGGCACGATCAGCTCGACGTCGACCGTCACGTTGTCGCCCGGCATCACCATCTCCGTGCCTTCCGGCAGCGTCACGATGCCCGTCACGTCGGTGGTGCGGAAGTAGAACTGCGGACGGTAGTTGGTGAAGAACGGCGTGTGGCGTCCGCCCTCCTCCTTCGTCAGGATGTAGGCCTCCGCCTTGAACTTCTTGTGCGGCTTCACCGAACCCGGCTTGCACAGAACCTGCCCGCGCTCGACGCCCTCGCGGTCGACGCCGCGCAGAAGCGCGCCGATGTTGTCGCCGGCCTGGCCCTGGTCCAGAAGCTTGCGGAACATCTCAACGCCCGTCACCGTCGTCGACGTCGTGTCGCGGATGCCGACGATCTCCACCGTCTCGCCCACCTTCACGATGCCGCGCTCCACACGGCCCGTCACCACCGTGCCGCGGCCCGAGATCGAGAACACGTCCTCGATCGGCATCAGGAACGGCTGATCGATCGGACGCTCCGGCGTCGGAATGTAGGCGTCGACCTCGGCCATCAGCTTGCGCACCGCGTCCTCGCCGATCTCCTTGTTGGAATCCTCGAGCGCCGCAAGCGCCGAACCCTTGACGATCGGAATGTCGTCGCCCGGGAACTCGTAGGACGACAGAAGCTCGCGAACCTCGAGCTCGACGAGCTCCAGAAGCTCCGCGTCGTCGACCTGGTCGACCTTGTTCAAAAACACCACGATCGCGGGAACGCCGACCTGGCGGGCAAGCAGGATGTGCTCGCGCGTCTGCGGCATCGGGCCGTCGGCCGCCGAAACCACCAGGATCGCGCCGTCCATCTGCGCCGCACCCGTGATCATGTTCTTCACATAGTCCGCGTGCCCAGGGCAGTCCACATGCGCGTAGTGACGGTTCTCCGTCTCGTACTCGACATGCGCCGTCGAGATCGTGATGCCGCGCGCCTTCTCCTCAGGCGCAGCGTCAATCTGGTCATACGCCTTGAACTCGCCGAAATACTTCGTGATCGCCGCCGTCAGCGACGTCTTGCCATGGTCAACGTGACCAATCGTGCCAATGTTCACATGCGGCTTAGTACGCTCAAATTTACCCTTGGCCATGTGAGGTCTCCATTTTCTTGTGCCTGTTCAGGCAATCAATTTCGGGCTGCGCAACCGGTTCGGGGTTACGCGAATTTCTTCTGAATTTCCTGGGCGACTGCCGTCGGAACAGGCTCGTAGTGATCGAACTGCATCGTGTACTGGGCGCGGCCCTGCGACATCGAGCGCAGCGTGTCGACATACTTGAACATGTTGGCGAGCGGCACCATGGCGTTGATCACCACGGCGATGCCGCGGGTCTCCTGGCCCTGGATCTGGCCGCGACGGCCGTTCAAGTCGCCGATGACGCCGCCGACATAGTCTTCCGGCGTCACGACCTCGACCTTCATGATCGGCTCGAGAAGCTGCGCGCCGGCCTTCTGTGCGCCTTCACGGAAGGCCGCACGCGACGCGATCTCGAAGGCGAGGACCGAGGAGTCGACGTCGTGGAAGGCACCGTCGATCAGCGTCGCCTTGACGCCGAGCATCGGGAAGCCCGCCAGCGGACCGGAGGAGAGCACGCTCTGGATGCCCTTCTGGACGCCCGGAATGTATTCCTTGGGAACCGCGCCGCCGACGATCTTGGACTCGAAGACGAACTCTTCGCTCTCCGGATTCGGCTCGAAGATCAGCTTGACGCGCGCGAACTGGCCGGTACCGCCGGTCTGCTTCTTGTGCGTGTAGTCGACTTCGGCGGTACGCGTGATCGTCTCGCGGTAGGCCACCTGCGGAGCGCCGACATTCGCCTCGACCTTGAACTCGCGCTTCATGCGGTCGACGAGAATGTCGAGATGAAGCTCGCCCATGCCGGCGATGATCGTCTGGCCGCTTTCCTCGTCGGTCTTGACGCGGAAGGACGGGTCCTCGGCCGCCAGGCGGTTGAGCGCGAGGCCCATCTTCTCCTGGTCGCCCTTGGTCTTCGGCTCGATCGCGATCTGGATGACCGGATCGGGGAACTCCATGCGCTCGAGAATGACCGGCTTCAGCGGATCGCAGAGCGTGTCACCCGTGGTCGTGTCCTTGAGGCCCGCCAGAGCGACGATATCGCCGGCATATGCCTCCTCGATATCCTCACGCGAGTTGGAGTGCATCTGCAGCATGCGGCCGATGCGCTCGCGCTTGCCCTTGACGGTGTTCTCGAGCGAGACGCCCTTCTTCAGGACGCCGGAATAGATGCGCGCGAAGGTCAGCGAACCCACGAACGGGTCGTTCATGATCTTGAACGCCAGCATGGACAGCGCCTCTTCGTCCGAAGACTTGCGCTTGACCTCGTCCTCGGTCTTCGGGTCGATGCCCTTGATGTCCGGGACCTCGATCGGCGACGGCAGGAAGTCGACGACGGCGTCGAGCAGCGGCTGAACGCCCTTGTTCTTGAAGGCGGTGCCGCACAGGACCGGGTGGAACTTCACCTCGATCGTGCCCTTGCGGATCAGGCGGCGCAGCTCGTCGTTGGACGGAATGTTGCCATCGAGGTAAGCCTCGAGTGCAGCCTCGTCCATCTCGACCGCGGCCTCGATCATCTTCTCGCGATACTGCTCGGCCTTGTCCTTGAGGTCGGCCGGAATCTCGACGACGTCCCACTGTGCGCCGAGGGTCTCGTCGCGCCAGATCAGAGCGTTCATCTCGATCAGGTCAACGATGCCCTTGAAGTCGTTCTCGGCGCCGATCGGAAGCTGGACGGCGACGCCGACCGCACCAAGACGAGACTCGATCATCTCCAGGCAGCGGTAGAAGTCCGCGCCGGTCTTGTCCATCTTGTTGCAGAAGATCATGCGCGGGACATGATACTTCTCGGCCTGGCGCCAAACGGTCTCCGTCTGCGGCTCGACGCCCGCATTGGAATCGAGCAGCGCGATGGCGCCGTCGAGCACGCGCAGCGAACGCTCCACCTCGATGGTGAAGTCGACGTGGCCGGGCGTGTCGATGATGTTGAAGCGCCGCTTCTTGCCGTCGCGGCCTTCCCAGAACGTGGTGGTCGCGGCGGAGGTGATCGTGATGCCACGCTCCTGCTCCTGCTCCATCCAGTCCATGGTGGCGGCACCGTCATGCACTTCGCCGATCTTGTGCGACTTGCCGGTGTAGTAAAGGATACGCTCGGTCGTCGTCGTCTTGCCGGCGTCGATGTGCGCCATGATGCCGAAGTTACGGTAGTCTTCGATTTTATATTCGCGGGCCATGGTGATGTGCCTCTCGTATCCCTGCTCGCCGGATTACCAGCGGTAGTGCGCGAAGGCGCGGTTGGCTTCGGCCATCTTGTGCGTGTCTTCACGCTTCTTGACGGCGGTGCCACGATTGTTGGCGGCGTCGAGCAGCTCGCCCGACAGGCGATCGACCATCGTCGTCTCGTTGCGGTTGCGCGCGGCTGTGATCAGCCAGCGGATCGCGAGAGCCTGGCGACGCTCCGGACGAACATCGACCGGCACCTGGTAGGTGGCGCCACCGACGCGCCGCGAACGGACTTCCACATGAGGCGCGACATTGTCGAGCGCCTGATGGAAGACGGTAACCGGCTCCTGCTTGGTCTTGGCCTGAACCTGGTCAAGCGCGCCGTAGACGATCGTCTCGGCGACCGATTTCTTGCCGTGAAGCATCACGGCGTTCATGAACTTAGTTACAATCAGATCGCCGAACTTCGGATCCGGATTGATTTCACGCTTTTCTGCACGATGGCGTCGGGACATGTCTCTTGTCTCTCACGATCAACGGCTCGACGCTTAAAACAAAAGCGCCGAAGCCGGGAAACCCTTACTTCGGACGCTTTGCGCCGTACTTCGAACGACGCTGCTTGCGGTTTTTCACACCCTGGGTGTCGAGCACGCCGCGGATGATGTGATAGCGCACACCCGGAAGGTCCTTCACGCGGCCGCCGCGGATCATCACCACGGAGTGCTCCTGAAGGTTGTGGCCTTCGCCGGGAATGTAGCCAATCACTTCGAAGCCGTTCACGAGGCGAATCTTCGCAACCTTGCGGAGCGCGGAGTTCGGCTTCTTCGGCGTCGTCGTATAGACGCGCGTGCATACGCCCCGCTTCTGCGGGTTGGCCTGCATGGCCGGAACCTTGTTGCGCTTCACCGGCGCAATGCGCGGCTTGCGGATCAGCTGGTTGACGGTAGGCATTAAACCTTCCTCTTTCTCAAAAATCCGTGTCACAAGCCCTTCGCAGAGCCGTTTCAAGCGTCATTTCCATACGCAAATTCGGGCACCAAAACCGCCTCAGCGGTGCTGCCCGAACAAAACGCAGAGGAAGCGGAAGCCGCTTCATGCAAGCCGGAAATGTCTTTTCGCTCGTAAAACGAACCCTGTTTGAGGCAAGCTCCGGTTCGAGATGTCCCGGAAATGAAAGCCTCACATCGGCTCAGACGTCGCGGCTTCTACCCGCAACAACGACCCTCGTCAACCCCAAGCACCTGTTATTCGTCCAGAAACCGCCGGTTTGAGGGTCTAGACGGTCATGTAGTAACTTTGTTGCCCGATCCAAGGCAAACTCAATAGATAATTTGCCGCCGCCGTCTGTTTCTGGCCTGCCCGCCGTGGCAAAGGACGGGAATCGCCGGGACGAGGCATGAAAGGAATCACTCATGAACGACAATGAAGCGAATCCCGTGACCATAATCGTTGGCCGCGTCTGGCGCAGGAAGGGCGGCGAAGCGGAAGGCGTGCACGTCATGCTCGTTGCGCCGGACGATGATTCCGCCGTGCGGCTGGCGCTGGAGGCGCTCGCGCGCGAAGGCTATGCCGAGGCGGAGCTGGACCAGATCGGCGAGATGCAGGGCGCGCCCGACGACGAGCCGCATCTTTCGGCCTATCAGGGCGCGACCGAGGGCGAGGTTTCGATCGTGACCTTCAACGAATCGAACTGACCTCAAAAAGCCGCCCGGTCGGGGGCCACCGACCAGGCGGTAAGGGTATGCGATCCCAAGACCACAAACCGAAAGCCGAAACGCAACAGCGCTACGACACGTTGTATTAAGCCATCAATCTAGAATTGTATCTACTCCCATTTGGGAGGTATTTTCTCTTTTTCGCAAGCCGGCTAGCTTCGCCCCCCGAACTGCGCCAGAAGAGCGATCAGTTCGCCCTGCCGGTGGGTCCGGGTTTTCCTGAACACCGCCTTGGCCCGTTGGCGCAGCGTGCCGACCGAAACGCCGGACCGGATCGCCGCCTCCTGTAGCGACAGCCCCGACATCAGCGCCTCGCACAACCTGACCTCGGCGAGCGACAGCCCGAACGAGATGCGCAACGCGACGTCGTCCAGCCGCAGTGTCGCGCCGGAGAGGCGCTTCACCGTCACCAGCAGCAGGTCCTGTGTCGGGATGAGCATTCTGTGGCGCTCACCCATGCGCGGCACGATCGCCACCGAGGCGCGGTAGACGGCTTCGCCGTCGACGAAGACCATCGACTGGGATTCCAGGAACTCGCCTGCGGCGAGGCGCGCGATGGTTTCGATGAGCCAGCGATGCGCCTGCGGATGCCGCAGCGCCAGAAGCCCGCCGGCGCTGGCTATCGGCTCGCCTTTCGACAGAGCCGCGACGGCCCGGTCATTGGCTTCGAGCAGGCGGCTGCGGCCGTCGACGACGATCGCGATCTCGCCGACCCTTTCCACCAACGCCCCCTGCCTCAACCCCTGCTCGACGCCCTCGCGCATCGCCACGGCGAATTCGGCGGCGCTCGCGAGCCGCCCGCTGAGCCGTGTCAGCACGGCGGCGGCCACACGGTCGTATTCCGGGGCATAGGCGATCGGATAGTGCCAGGTGAGATGGACGAGGTCGTTCGGGCCGCCGTCGACGCGCATTCCCGCCGCCGCATGCATGTGGGCCTGCGGGCGCAGCCAATCCGCGTAGAACTCGGTCTTCTCGAGCAGCCGCGTCGGATAGGTCTCCTCCGACAACAGGACGCGGCAGGCCGGCTGCCTGATCCAAAAGCCGATCCAGGGGTTTATCGACGAGTAGTAGGTGCTGTAGGAGCGGAAGAACTCCGGCTCTATTCCCGGCGCGAAGCTCGATCGAACCGTGTGGGCCGAAACGTCGTAGTCGACGATCGCCGCGGCCGACCCCGGCAGGACATTCTGGAGCGAGAGGCCGACATCGAGCCAGGACGTCTCGCCGCAGCTTGCCAGTGCTATCCTCTCGCCGAGCTCGGAGGCGACGGTGCCCAGCCTGTCTTCGTCCAGTACGTTCATAGCGTCTTCCCTCCCCCCAAAAGGATGCCGCCGCCTTCAGGCATCCCCGCGGGAATGCTCCTGTATCAAGTCGTCCCCTTCTACCCCCGCAGCCTCGCCTTCCCATACTATCGGACAATTTCGCGCCGTCACCCGGCCCGTAAAAAGAAAAAGACCGCCGGGCATGCCCGGCGGTCTCGTTTTCGGTCGCTGACGACGTGCCTTACTCGGCGGCGTTCGTCATGTCGGTCAGCATCGGATCGGCCATCTCGGCGCCGGAGGACTTCCGGCGCTCGTCGAGAATGAGCTCGTCGCGCGACGTCGCGATGCGGCGGATCTGGTTCATCTGACCGCCGGTTCCGGCCGGGATGAGACGGCCGACGATGACGTTCTCCTTGAGACCCTGCAGCGTGTCGGTCTTGCCGGCAACGGCCGCCTCGGTCAGCACGCGCGTCGTCTCCTGGAAGGAGGCGGCGGAGATGAAGGACGGCGTCTGCAGCGAGGCCTTGGTGATGCCGAGCAGCACCGGCTGGCCTTCCGCGGGCTTCTTGCCCTCCTCGACCAGGCGGTCGTTGATCTCGTCGAACTCGATCACGTCCACATGGTCGCCCGGAATGTAGGTCGAGTCGCCCTGAACGGTGATTTCGACCTTCTGGAGCATCTGACGGACGATCACCTCGATGTGCTTGTCGTTGATAAGCACGCCCTGCAACCGGTAGACTTCCTGGATCTCGTTGACGAGGTAGGACGCAAGCGCCTCCACGCCCTTGATCGCCAGGATGTCGTGCGGTGCCGGGTTGCCGTCGAGGATGTAGTCGCCCTTCTCGATGGTGTCGCCTTCCTGGAGATGGAACGGCTTGCCCTTCGGGATGAGGTACTCGACCGGCTCGAGCGTGGAATCATGCGGCTCGATGATGATGCGACGCTTGTTCTTGTAGTCGCGTCCGAACCGCACGGTGCCCTCGATCTCGGCGATGATGGCGTGGTCCTTCGGACGACGCGCCTCGAAGAGCTCGGCCACACGCGGCAGACCGCCGGTGATGTCCTTCGTCTTCGCGCTTTCCATCGGCACGCGTGCCACCACGTCGCCCGGCTGGACGGTTGCGCCCGGCTCGACCGAGAGGATCGCCTCGACCGAAAGCATGAAGCGCGCGTCGCCGCCCTTGGAGAGCTTCAGCACCTTGCCCTTGTCGTCGAGGATGGTGATCGCCGGCTTGAGGTCGGAACCGCGCGGCGTGGACCGCCAGTCGATGACCTCGCGCTTGGTGATGCCGGTCGACTCGTCGGTGGTCTCCTGCACGGAGACGCCGTCGACCAGATCCTCGAACGTCACCTTGCCGCCGACTTCCGTCAGGATCGGACGGGTGTACGGGTCCCACTCGGCGACGCGCTGGCCGCGCTTCACCGTGTCGCCCTCGTCCACGAAGATGCGCGAGCCGTAGGTGACGCGGTGAACCGCCCTTTCCTTGCCCGCCTCGTCGAGGATGAGGATCGCCATGTTGCGGCCCATCACCACGAGGTGGCCGTCGGAGTTGCGGACCACGTTGCGGTTGCGGATCGCGACCTTGCCCTCGTAGGAAGCTTCCAGGAAGGACGAGTCGACGACCTGCGCCGTGCCGCCCATGTGGAAGGTGCGCATGGTGAGCTGGGTTCCCGGCTCGCCGATCGACTGCGCGGCGATGACGCCGACCGCTTCGCCCTGGTTGACGGGCGTTCCGCGGGCGAGGTCGCGACCGTAGCAGACCGCGCAGACGCCGGTCCTGACCTCGCAGGTCAGCGCCGAACGGATGCGCACCGACTGGATGCCGGCCTTCTCGATCACGTCCACGTCGCGCTCGTCGATGAGCGTGCCGGCCTTGACGAGCACGTCGCCCGTGGTCGGATGCTCGATGTCGTCGAGTGCCGTGCGGCCGAGAATGCGCTGGCCGAGCGAAGCCACGACCTGGCCGGCGTCGATGATCGCCTGCATGGTCAGGCCCTTCTCGGTGCCGCAGTCGGTCGCGTTGACGATGCAGTCCTGGGCGACGTCGACGAGACGGCGCGTCAGATAGCCCGAATTCGCGGTCTTCAACGCGGTGTCCGCGAGGCCCTTGCGGGCGCCGTGGGTCGAGTTGAAGTATTCGAGAACGGTCAGGCCCTCCTTGAAGTTGGAAATGATCGGCGTCTCGATGATCTCGCCGGAAGGCTTGGCCATCAGGCCGCGCATGCCGGCAAGCTGGCGCATCTGGGTCGGAGAACCGCGGGCGCCGGAGTGCGACATCATGTAGATCGAATTCATCGGCTTCTGACGGCCGTTGTCGTCGAACTCGACCGCCTTGATGCGGCCCATCATCTCGTCGGCGACCTTCTCCGAGCACTTCGCCCAGGCATCGACCACCTTGTTGTACTTCTCGCCCTGGGTGATCAGGCCGTCATTGTACTGCTGCTCGTATTCCTTCGCGAGCGCCTCGGTCTCGGCGACCAGGTTCACCTTGGTGTCCGGAATGACCATGTCGTCCTTGCCGAACGAAATGCCGGCGCGGCAGGCATGGCTGAAGCCGAGCTGCATGATGCGGTCGCAGAAGATGACCGTCTCCTTCTGGCCGCAGTGGCGGTAGACGGTGTCGATCATCTTGGAGATGTTCTTCTTGGTCATCTCCTGGTTGGCGGTCTCGAACGGCACGTTGACGTTCTTCGGCAGAAGCTCGCCGATGATCATGCGGCCGGGCGTCGTGTCGTAGATCTTGGAGACGGGGTTGCCGTCCGCGTCCACGGTCTTGAAGCGGCCCTTGATCTTGGTGTGCAGCGTGACCGCCTTGGTCTCCAGCGCATGGTGCAGCTCGCCCATGTCGGCGAAGGCCATGCCCTCTCCCGGCTCGTTCTGGTTGACGATCGAGAGATAGTAGAGGCCCAGAACCATGTCCTGCGACGGCACGATGATCGGCGCGCCTGAGGCCGGGTGCAGGATGTTGTTGGTCGACATCATCAGCACGCGGGCTTCGAGCTGCGCTTCGAGCGACAGCGGCACGTGGACCGCCATCTGGTCGCCGTCGAAGTCGGCGTTGAACGCCGTGCAGACCAGCGGGTGAAGCTGGATCGCCTTGCCCTCGATCAGGATCGGCTCGAACGCCTGGATGCCGAGGCGGTGCAGCGTCGGCGCGCGGTTGAGCAGCACCGGATGCTCGCGGATGACCTCGTCGAGGATATCCCAGACTTCCGGCTTCTCCTTCTCGACCAGCTTCTTCGCCTGCTTGACGGTGGACGAATAGCCCTTGGCGTCGAGGCGCGCATAGATGAACGGCTTGAACAGCTCAAGCGCCATCTTCTTCGGCAGGCCGCACTGATGCAGCTTCAGTTCCGGGCCGGTCACGATGACCGAGCGGCCGGAATAGTCGACGCGCTTGCCGAGCAGGTTCTGGCGGAAGCGGCCCTGCTTGCCCTTGAGCATGTCGGAGAGCGACTTCAGCGGGCGCTTGTTCGCACCCGTGATGACGCGGCCGCGGCGGCCGTTGTCGAACAGCGCGTCGACCGCTTCCTGAAGCATGCGCTTCTCGTTGCGGATGATGATGCCCGGCGCGCGCAGCTCGATCAGCCGCTTCAGACGGTTGTTACGGTTGATCACGCGGCGATAGAGATCGTTCAGGTCCGACGTCGCGAACCGGCCGCCGTCCAGCGGCACCAGCGGACGCAGGTCCGGCGGGATCACCGGGATGATCTTCATGATCATCCATTCCGGACGATTGCCGGATTCCATGAAGTTCTCGACCACCTTGAGACGCTTCAGAAGCTTCTTCTGCTTCAGCTCGGAGGTGGTGGAGGCGAGGTCCGAACGCAGCTCGCCCGCGATCTTCTCCAGATCCATCGAGCCGAGCAATTCGTGGATGGCCTCCGCGCCGATCATGGCGGTGAAGGAATCCTCGCCATACTCGTCGACGGCGATCATGTACTCTTCTTCGGAAAGAAGCTGGTTCTCCTTGAGCGCCGTCAGGCCGGGCTCGGTCACGATGTAGTTCTCGAAATAGAGAACGCGCTCGATGTCCTTGAGCGTCATGTCGAGCAGCGTGCCGATGCGCGAGGGCAGCGACTTCAGGAACCAGATGTGGGCGACGGGGGCCGCGAGCTCGATATGGCCCATGCGCTCGCGACGCACGCGCGACAGCGTGACCTCGACGCCGCACTTCTCGCAGATGACGCCCTTGTACTTCATGCGCTTGTACTTGCCGCACAGGCACTCGTAGTCCTTGATCGGGCCGAAGATGCGCGCGCAGAACAGACCGTCGCGCTCGGGCTTGAACGTGCGGTAGTTGATCGTCTCCGGCTTCTTGATCTCGCCGTAGGACCAAGAAAGGATCTTGTCCGGGCTGGCGAGCGAGATCCGGATGGAATCGAAGGTCTGTGCCGGCGCCTGAGGATTGAAAAGATTCATGACCTCTTGGTTCATGCCGTTCTCCTTATCGGGGTCGCAGACCCCTTGCCTGGAACATCGGTGCCGGCCATCGCCGCATCGACACCGTTTTGTCTTGTGCGGATCGCCGCTGCGATCCTTCCGCCCCGCCGGGCGGTCGCGTCGCGGAGCCCCTGCCCCGCGACGCCGCTGGTCTTACTCGGCCGCGTCCGGAAGGCGCGTCGGCGTCTCGTCGATCTTCGAATTCTCGAGTTCGACATTGAGGCCCAGCGAGCGCATTTCCTTGACGAGAACGTTGAAGCTCTCCGGGATGCCGGCTTCGAACGTGTCGTCGCCGCGCACGATCGCCTCGTAGACCTTGGTACGGCCGGCGACGTCGTCCGACTTCACCGTCAGCATCTCCTGCAGCGTGTATGCCGCGCCGTAGGCCTCGAGCGCCCAGACCTCCATCTCGCCGAAACGCTGGCCGCCGAACTGCGCCTTGCCGCCCAGCGGCTGCTGGGTGACGAGCGAGTACGGGCCGATCGAACGGGCATGGATCTTGTCGTCGACCAGGTGGTGCAGCTTGAGCATGTAGATGTAGCCCATCGTCACCTTGCGGTCGAACGGCTCGCCCGTGCGGCCGTCGTAGAGCTGCGACTGGCCGCTGGTGTGCAGACCCGCCTGCTCCAGCATCTCGTTGATGTTGGCCTCGTTGGCTCCGTCGAACACCGGGGTCGCGATCGAGACGCCGCGCTTCATCTGCTCGCCGAGGCGAACGATGGAGTCGTTGTCGTAGTCGCGAACCGGCTCGTTGCGGTCGTTGGGCGGGATGATGCTTGCGATCGTCTCGCGCAGCGGCTCGATGTCGCCGCCGGCCTTGTAGGCCTCGATCAGCTCGCCGATCTTCCTGCCCATGCCCGCGCACGCCCAGCCGAGATGCGTCTCCAGGATCTGACCGACATTCATGCGCGACGGCACGCCCAACGGGTTGAGCACGATGTCGGCATGCGTGCCGTCATCGAGGAACGGCATGTCCTCGATCGGAACGATGCGCGAGACCACGCCCTTGTTGCCGTGACGGCCGGCCATCTTGTCGCCGGGCTGCATCTTGCGCTTCACCGCGACGAAGACCTTGACCATCTTCATGACGCCGGGGGGCATCTCGTCGCCGCGCTGCACTTTCTCGACCTTGTCCATGAAGCGCTGCTCCAGCGCCTTCTTGGATTCGTCGTACTGGCCGCGAAGCGCCTCGAGCTCGCCCTGGACCTTCTCGTCCTCGACGGCGAACTGCCACCACTGCGAGCGCGGATGGTCGTCCAGCGTCTCGCGGGCGAGCGCGGTGCCCTTCTTGAAGCCCTTCGGGCCGGCGATCGCTTCCTTGCCGATCAGCATGTCGGCCAGTCGGCTATAGACGTTGCGGTCGAGGATCGCCTGCTCGTCGTCGCGGTCCTTCGCGAGACGCTCGATCTCCTCGCGCTCGATCGCCATCGCGCGCTCGTCCTTCTCCACGCCGTGGCGATTGAAGACGCGCACCTCCACGACCGTTCCATACGTGCCGGGCGGCATGCGCATGGAGGTGTCGCGGACGTCCGAGGCCTTCTCGCCGAAGATCGCGCGCAGAAGCTTCTCTTCCGGCGTCATCGGGCTTTCGCCCTTCGGCGTGATCTTGCCGACCAGGATGTCGCCCGGCTGCACTTCCGCGCCGATATAGACGATGCCGGCCTCGTCGAGGTTCTTCAGCGCCTCTTCCGAAACGTTCGGAATGTCGCGCGTGATCTCTTCCGGTCCGAGCTTGGTGTCACGTGCCATGACCTCGAACTCCTCGATGTGGATCGAGGTGAAGACGTCGTCGGCGACGATGCGCTCGGAAAGGAGGATCGAATCCTCGTAATTGTAGCCGTTCCACGGCATGAACGCGACGAGCACGTTGCGGCCGAGGGCCAGATCGCCGAGATCGGTCGACGGACCGTCCGCGATGATGTCGCCCTTCTCGATCCGGTCGCCCATCCGCACCAGCGGACGCTGGTTGATGCAGGTGTTCTGGTTCGAGCGCTGGAACTTCATCAGGCGATAGATGTCGACGCCCGACTTGCCGGGATCGAGATCTTCCGTCGCGCGGATGACGATACGCGTCGCGTCCACCTGGTCGACGATGCCGCCGCGGCGGGCCGCGATCGCGGCGCCGGAGTCACGGGCCACCACCGGCTCCATGCCGGTGCCGACGAACGGAGCCTCGGCGCGCACCAGCGGCACGGCCTGACGCTGCATGTTCGAGCCCATCAGGGCGCGGTTGGCGTCGTCGTTCTCGAGGAACGGGATGAGCGCCGCGGCGACCGAAACGAGCTGCTTGGGCGAAACGTCCATCAGGTCGACATTCTCGCGCGGTGCCATCATCACTTCGCCGGCATGGCGGCAGATGACGAACTCCTCGATGAAGGCGCCGGTCTTGTCGAGCTCGGCATTGGCCTGCGCGACATAGTGCTTGGCCTCCTCCATCGCCGACAGATAGATGACCTCTTCGCTCACCTTGCCGTCGATGATCTTGCGGTACGGCGTCTCGATGAAGCCGTATTTGTTCACGCGAGCAAAGGTGGCCAAGCTGTTGATAAGACCGATGTTCGGGCCTTCCGGCGTCTCGATCGGGCAGATGCGGCCGTAATGCGTCGGGTGCACGTCGCGCACCTCGAAGCCGGCGCGCTCGCGGGTCAGGCCGCCAGGTCCGAGCGCCGAGAGACGACGCTTGTGCGTGATCTCGGAGAGCGGGTTGGTCTGGTCCATGAACTGCGAGAGCTGCGAGGAACCGAAGAACTCGCGCACGGCGGCGGCCGCCGGCTTGGCGTTGATCAGGTCCTGCGGCATGACCGTGTCGATCTCGATCGAGGACATGCGTTCCTTGATCGCACGCTCCATGCGGAGCAGGCCGACGCGGTACTGGTTCTCCATCAGCTCGCCGACCGAGCGGACGCGGCGGTTGCCGAGATTGTCGATGTCGTCGATCTCGCCCTTGCCGTCGCGCAATTCGACCAGCGTCTTGACCACGGCGAGGATGTCGTCCTTGCGCAGCACGCGCACGGTGTCCTCGGCGTCGAGCTCGAGACGCATGTTCATCTTGACGCGACCGACGGCCGAAAGGTCGTAGCGCTCGGCGTCGAAGAACAGCGAATTGAACATCGCCTCGGCGGTTTCGAGCGTCGGGGGCTCGCCCGGGCGCATCACGCGGTAGATGTCGAAGAGCGCGTCCTGACGGCTCTCGTTCTTGTCGGCTGCAAGCGTGTTGCGGATGTAGCCGCCCACATTGACGTGGTCGATGTCGAGAACCCTGATCTCGTCCTCGCCCGCGTCGAGCAGCACCTTCAGCGTCTTCTCGTCGATCTCGTCGCCGGCCTCGAGATAGATCTCGCCGGTCGCGTAGTTGACGACGTCCTCCGCCAGATAGCTGCCGTAGAGGTCGTCTTCGGTCGCCTTGATCGCCTTGACCTTCTCGGCAAGCTGCTTGGCCTGCCGCGCGGTGATCTTGCGGCCGGCCTCGACGACGATCTCGCCGGTGTCGGCATCGACCAGGTCGGTCACGGCCTTGAGGCCGCGGAAGCGGTCCGCAGTGAACGGAATGCGCCAGTGATCCTTCGCACGCTTGAAGGTAAGCGTGTTGTAGAAGGTCGACAGGATTTCCTCGGCATCCATGCCGAGCGCCATCAGCAGCGACGTCGCCGGGATCTTGCGGCGGCGGTCGATGCGGGCGTGCACGATGTCCTTGGAATCGAACTCGATGTCGAGCCAGGAACCGCGGTACGGGATGACGCGCGCGGCGAAGAGCAGCTTGCCCGACGAGTGCGACTTGCCCTTGTCATGGTCGAAGAAGACGCCCGGCGAACGGTGCATCTGCGAGACGATGACGCGCTCGGTGCCGTTGATGATGAAGGTGCCGTTCGACGTCATGAGCGGCATGTCGCCCATGTAGACGTCCTGCTCCTTGATGTCCTTGATCGACTTGGAGCCGGTGTCCTCATCGACATCGAACACGATCAGGCGCAGCGTCACCTTGAGCGGCGCGGCGAAAGTGAGATCGCGCTGCCGGCATTCGTCCACGTCGAACTTGGGCGCCTCGAACTCGTACTTGACGAATTCGAGCATCGAGGTGCCGGCGAAATCCTGGATAGGAAACACCGACTTGAAAACCGCCTGAAGTCCCTCATCCGGACGCCCGCCCTTGGGCTCGTCCACCATCAGGAACTGATCATAGGATGCTTTCTGAACCTCGATGAGGTTCGGCATCTCCGCAACTTCCGGAATTTTTCCGAAGAACTTGCGTACGCGCCTGCGACCATTGAACGTGTGGGTCTGGGCCATCGTCGCTCCTTGCTGCCTTTTGGCTTCGTGCCAAACTACCAACCGCGCATGCCGCGCGGTCCATCAAAAACGGGTAAAAACCCGTTTCCTGAGAGCCGCTTTCGGCCCACAGGAAAGAGGTTTTGCTCATTCAGTTCTACGCCCGCGGGAGCGGCGGACGGATTGCCCGCCCGCCGCGTTCCACGGTCGTTACTTCAGGTCGACCTTGGCACCAGCGCCTTCGAGCTGAGCCTTGATCTTCTCGGCTTCGTCCTTCGACACGCCTTCCTTGACCGGCTTCGGAGCGCCTTCGACCAGGTCCTTGGCTTCCTTGAGGCCGAGACCGGTGATCGCGCGCACTTCCTTGATCACGTTGATCTTCTGGGCGCCGGCATCCGTCAGGACGACGTCGAACTCGGTCTTCTCTTCCACGGCTTCGGCAGCAGCGCCGGCACCGCCGGCGGCAGCGGCGACAGCCACCGGAGCGGCGGCGGAGACGCCCCACTTCTCCTCGAGGAGCTTCGAGAGCTCGGCCGCCTCGAGGACGGTCAGGCTCGACAGGTCTTCAACGATCTTTGCGAGATCAGCCATTTTTCATTTCCTTCAAAAGTTCGAACAAGTGTTGATGACAGCGAGGAACGGCCTCATGCCGCCTCGTCCTTCCGGGCATAGGCGCCGAAAACGCGGGCAAGCTGGCCTGCCGGTGCGTTGACGACTGCGGCGATCCTGGTTGCCGGCGTCTGAATCATGCCGACGATCTTGGCGCGAAGCTCGTCCAACGATGGCATGGTGGCGAGTGCCTTCACACCATCGGCGTCGAGCGCGGTTGCTCCCATTGCGCCGCCGAGAATGACGAGCTTGTCATTCGCCTTGGCGAACTCGGAAGCGACCTTCGGTGCCGCGACCGGATCGTCCGAATAGGCGATCAGGGTCTGTCCCTTGAACAGATCCTTCATCCCTTCGGATTCCGTACCCTGAAGAGCGATGATGGCGAGACGGTTCTTCGCGACTTTGACGGTGCCGCCCGCTGCGCGCATTTTCGACCGAAGGTCGTTCATGTTCGCGACGGTAAGCCCGGCATAGTGGGCCACGACGACTGAACCAGTGCCATTGAACACTTCATTCAGGCCCGTGACGAATTCGCGCTTTTCCGCTCTATCCACTGCCTATCTCCAGTTGACGACCATCCCGTTGCAGCGGATGGCCATCCATTGCCTTTTGCCGTGCGGGGGCACCCTTGCAAGGGATCGCCCGAACGACGCTCGAGGATCCTGTCCCCTTTCGCCACAACGGCATCGGCCGATGCGCGACAAAAGGCAAACACGGTTCGAACTTCCTCTGGAGCTCTCGCTCCTTTGTCCGTTCTCACCCGTCTCATGCAGGCCCATTCGAATTAAGGTCGGGTTTCCCCGGGGGCCGCCTGCAATCTCGGACAGGATGACCGGAAGTTTCCTTCCGGCATCCGGACCCCGATGGACGAGGCCCGGAATTCTTGAAGCGGCGCGCCCGCGCCGCCTGCGGCTATCAAGCCGAAAGTGTCGCCGGGTCGAGCTTGAGGCCCGGACCCATGGTCGAGGAAAGAGCAACGCGCTTGACGTAGTTGCCCTTGGCGCCGGACGGCTTCGCCTTCACCACGGCATCGGCGAAAGCCTTGACGTTCTCCTCGAGCGCCTTGACGTCGAAGGAAGCCTTGCCGACGCCGGCATGCACGATGCCCGCCTTCTCGACGCGGAACTCGACCGCACCGCCCTTGGACGCCTTGACGGCGGCGGCGACGTCGGCCGTAACCGTGCCGACCTTCGGGTTCGGCATCATGCCGCGCGGGCCGAGCACCTTGCCGAGGCGGCCGACGAGCGGCATCATGTCCGGCGTGGCGATGCAGCGGTCGAAATTGATCTCGCCCTTCTGCACGATCTCCACCAGGTCCTCGGCACCGACGATGTCGGCACCCGCGGCCTTGGCCTCTTCGGCCTTGGCGTCGCGGGCGAACACCGCCACGCGCACGTTGCGACCCGTGCCGTTCGGCAGGTTGACCACGCCGCGGACCATCTGGTCGGCATGACGCGGGTCGACGCCGAGATTCATCGCGACCTCGATGGTCTCGTCGAACTTGGCGGTCGCGCGCTCCTTCAGGAGCTTGATGGCCTCGCCGAGGTCATAGTGCTTGTTCGGGTCGATGCCCTCGCGCGACTTGGTGACGCGCTTTGCAATCTTCTTCGCCATCGTCTCAGCCCACCACTTCCAGGCCCATGGAGCGAGCGGAGCCTTCCACCATGCGCATGGCGGCTTCCACGTCGTTCGCGTTGAGGTCCTTCATCTTCGCTTCGGCGATCTCGCGCACCTTGTCGCGGCTGATCTTGCCGATGGTCGACTTGCCCGGCTCCTTCGAGCCCGACTTCAGATTGGCCGCCTTCTTCAGGAAATAGCTCACCGGCGGCGTCTTCATCGCGAAGGTGAACGACTTGTCCTGATAGTAGGTGATCACGACGGGGATGGGCTGACCCTTCTCCATCTCCTGCGTCTGGGCGTTGAACGCCTTGCAGAATTCCATGATGTTGATGCCGCGCTGACCAAGCGCAGGACCGATCGGGGGCGACGGCGTGGCCGAACCCGCGGGGACCTGGAGCTTGAGCTGGCCTGCAACTTTCTTAGCCATTACTCGTCTGCCTCTGTTTCAAGCCGGAAGCCTTCCGGCGGTTGCAGTTCGGTGGTGCGGAGTTCGGACGGCCGGCTAAGCCGCCTCTCCTTCCACCAGTCACGCGCCGTCACCCTCCGGAGCCGGCGCGACCCGCCCGATCTTCTCGACCTTGCGGGATTTCCCGGTCAGCCCTTCTCGACCTGACCGAATTCGAGATCGACAGGCACCGCGCGCCCGAAGATCGAAACTTCCACCTTGAGCCGCGAACGCTCCTCGTCGACTTCCTGAACGAAGCCGTTGAAGGAGGCGAAGGGGCCGTCGGAGACCCTGACCTGTTCGCCGACCTCGAAGGTGACGGAGGGCTTCGGCCGCTCGACGCCTTCCTGGACCTGATGGAGGATCTGCTGCGCCTCCTTCTCCGAAATGTGCATCGGCTTGGCCGTATGGCGGTCCTCGCCGAGGAAGCCGGTCACGCGCGGCGTGTTCTTGACGAGGCTGATGACCGGATCGGTCAGCTCGGCCTTGAGAAGGACATAGCCGGGGAAGAACTTGCGCTCGGCATCCACCTTCTTGCCGCGACGGATCTCGACAACCTTCTCGGTCGGAACGACAATCTGCTCGATCTTGTCGCTCAGGCCCTTCTGTTTCGCCTTGTTTTCAATGTCTTCGGCGACCTTCTTCTCAAAATTCGAATAGGCGTGGACGATGTACCACCGAGCAGTCATGATGCGAATTCTCCGTTGACCGGCTTTGTTATCGTCCGATGCCGAGAATCAGCTCGACGCCGAACGCCATGAGCTGACCAGAGGCGAAGAAGAAGATCGAGGCCAGGAACGCGAACACCAGGACCATGACCGTCGAGATCACCGTCTCGCGACGCGACGGCCAGGTGACTTTCGCCGTCTCGGCCCGCACCTGCTGCAGGAAAACAAAAGGATTCGTGGTCTTTGCCGCCATTTGCCGCTCTCATTCATGGCCCATCGGATGGGCGAGATTCCCTGTCCTCACGGACACGCCGGAAACTTCCGGCGCCCAACGTCTGCGAATCACCGGCTGAGTTTTAGCCATGCAATTCGGGCGCGTAAAGCTAGTTTCCCAGCCCCACGCACCGCGCGTCTGTCGCCCTTACATAAATCCGATTCCCGGGAGATGCAAGTGTCTTGATGCGCTTTCACGACCGCTTCGGACGAAGCTGGCAGGGGCAGAGGGGCTCGAACCCCCGACCTGCGGTTTTGGAGACCGCCGCTCTACCAACTGAGCTATACCCCTTCGCTGGACGCCCCTCTAGGCAAAAAACCGACCGGACGCAAGTGCTTTGCGCCGCGCCTCGTCGTCTTCCGGCGATTTATTCGCATGTGGCGCCGGCGCAAGCCGACACGGAACCTCTCGGCGGCTTCGAAGAAGGGCGGCGGCATCCGAGCTCGCTCGTTGCCGAATATGGAAGGACGCCGAACCGCGTCGCCGCAAGACCGGAACCGTCGCAGGAGCCGCATCGCGAATCGCTGAACCGGGCCGCCATGCGCGGCTTCGATCGGATCGATGGACCTCGCCGGAAACGCATCGGCGGCCTTCCGGCCGCAAAAGAAAACCGGTGCGAGCCTCTTCGGCCCGCACCGGTCTCATCATGTCGTCATGTCGTCGATCGTTTGGCTTCGATCACTCGGTGATCGAAGCAACGATGCCTGCACCGACGGTGCGGCCGCCTTCGCGGATGGCGAAGCGCAGCTTCTCTTCCATCGCGATCGGCACGATCAGCTCGACGTCGACCGTCACGTTGTCGCCCGGCATCACCATCTCCGTGCCTTCCGGCAGCGTCACGATGCCCGTCACGTCGGTGGTGCGGAAGTAGAACTGCGGACGGTAGTTGGTGAAGAACGGCGTGTGGCGTCCGCCCTCCTCCTTCGTCAGGATGTAGGCCTCCGCCTTGAACTTCTTGTGCGGCTTCACCGAACCCGGCTTGCACAGAACCTGCCCGCGCTCGACGCCCTCGCGGTCGACGCCGCGCAGAAGCGCGCCGATGTTGTCGCCGGCCTGGCCCTGGTCCAGAAGCTTGCGGAACATCTCAACGCCCGTCACCGTCGTCGACGTCGTGTCGCGGATGCCGACGATCTCCACCGTCTCGCCCACCTTCACGATGCCGCGCTCCACACGGCCCGTCACCACCGTGCCGCGGCCCGAGATCGAGAACACGTCCTCGATCGGCATCAGGAACGGCTGATCGATCGGACGCTCCGGCGTCGGAATGTAGGCGTCGACCTCGGCCATCAGCTTGCGCACCGCGTCCTCGCCGATCTCCTTGTTGGAATCCTCGAGCGCCGCAAGCGCCGAACCCTTGACGATCGGAATGTCGTCGCCCGGGAACTCGTAGGACGACAGAAGCTCGCGAACCTCGAGCTCGACGAGCTCCAGAAGCTCCGCGTCGTCGACCTGGTCGACCTTGTTCAAAAACACCACGATCGCGGGAACGCCGACCTGGCGGGCAAGCAGGATGTGCTCGCGCGTCTGCGGCATCGGGCCGTCGGCCGCCGAAACCACCAGGATCGCGCCGTCCATCTGCGCCGCACCCGTGATCATGTTCTTCACATAGTCCGCGTGCCCAGGGCAGTCCACATGCGCGTAGTGACGGTTCTCCGTCTCGTACTCGACATGCGCCGTCGAGATCGTGATGCCGCGCGCCTTCTCCTCAGGCGCAGCGTCAATCTGGTCATACGCCTTGAACTCGCCGAAATACTTCGTGATCGCCGCCGTCAGCGACGTCTTGCCATGGTCAACGTGACCAATCGTGCCAATGTTCACATGCGGCTTAGTACGCTCAAATTTACCCTTGGCCATTGTAACTTCCCTTTGGCGAGGTGGATGAGTTTGGACTTCAGATTGCGGGCGATTAACGACTGACGCCGCAAAAGACAAGTGTTTTGTCTGTCATATAGGGAGCGGCCGGCTTTGAGGCGAACCCGCGGTGCCGGTTTCGCCGCGAGGAGAGCAAAGGCTCGCGCCCCGCGGGACCGTCCGGGCGTGCGGCCTCAATCGACGCTTGCACCCGAAGCCTTCACCACCTCGCCCCACTTCGCGGTTTCGCTTTCGATGAAGGCCGCGAATTCTTCCGGCGTCTCGGGATGCGGTAGCGCTCCCTGCTCTTCGAACTGCGCTTCTATTTCGGGATCGTTCAAGGTCTGCACGATCGCCGCGTTCAGCTTCTCCAGGATCGGCTCGGGCGTGCCCGCGGGCGCGAACAGGCCGAACCACGACGACGCTTCGTAGTCCGGGTAACCGGCTTCGGCGACCGTCGGCACGTCCGGCAGCGCGGCGCTCCTCGTATTGGAGGTCACCGCCAGCGGCACGAGCGCGCCGGTTCGGACATGCTGAACCGCCGAGGGGAAATTGTCGAACATGACCGCGACCTCGTTGCCCATCAATCCGGTCAGCGCCTGCGCGCTCCCGCTGTAGGGGACGTGCTCCATATCGATGCCGGCCTGAGCCTTGAACAGCTCGGCGGAGAGGTGGATCGACGTGCCGTTGCCGGAAGAAGCGTAGAACACATCGTCCGGGTTCTCCCGGGCATGCTCCACGAGTTCGCCGACGGTCGCAAACGGCTGTTCGGGATTGGCCACGACCAGGTTCGGCACCATGGCCACGCGCGAGAGCGGCGCGAAATCCGCCACATGGTCGAACGGCATGTTCGTATAGAGGCTGGCGTTGATCGCGTGGGTCCCGACGGTGCCCATCAGCAGAGTGTAGCCGTCCGGTTCGGCATTGGCGGCATGGCCGCTTCCGATGTTGCCGCCCGCGCCGGCCCGGTTTTCGATGATGACGTTCTGGCCGAGCTGCCTCGCCAGCGATTGGCCGACGATCCGCGCCAGGATATCCGTGGTCCCGCCCGCCGGAAACGGAACCACCATCGTGATGACCCTATGAGGATAATTCTCATCGGCGACGGCGGCTGCCGGCATGAAAATGGCGGCACCGAGAGCCGCCGCGAACATGGAAGAAAGAACAAAGCCGCTTCTAATGCTTATGCGTACCGATTCCTTGCCGAGTGTTCCGCCGCGCACCAATGAAATCCTCCCGTTCCTTGATCGTCATTTTCCGAAACCCGCCTCCCCTTCGCATCAAAGCCGCGCGGTCAACGCAGTGTCAAGAAGGAGGACTGGCGACGGTCCCGAACGGTGAGCCTTGGAGCACACAACGGCCGGGCTCGAAAGGAAAAAGATGACGGGCGGAATGCTCGGCCGGCAGTAAACGCCTGGAGCGGGTAGCGGCCCCACAATCGCGTTAGGAAAACGGCACGCGTCCCCATCGGCGCTTGGTCGCACAATTTATCCATAGTCCAACTGCACCTGAGCCCGTTCGCCTTACAATCCGCTTTAGCTCGCGTACAATACGTGAGCCCAGCGGTGGTCGCTCATATGAGCCCTGCCGCTCCGCCTCAATCGTGCTCACGACACCTGATTGGATACAGAGCGCGGGAAGCAACTGGTATATGACCAGCTTCGAAAAAACACCGTGCGAAGGATTGAAAAGTAGGTGGTCTATAGGAACTGAAATTATTTTCATTTCATCGAGAAGTCGCTGCGCCGCATCTCGAGATACGACGTATCCAGCAGCTAAAATATGTCCACTGCAAAGCCGTGCTACACTAAACCGGGAATCTCGACAGGAAATAGGCTGGTCCGTGAGGACCTTCTTGCGGTGTGTCTCGATTTTCACGACATCCGCATCTTCAGGGATCCAACCATCGGAATTTAGCAGCATTCTGGCATCTTGGGCGAAGATAACGTCGTCCTCGAAAATGGCCGCGTATTCATCCGCACCTACAGCAATAAGTTCCAAACAACGCTTGTGACTTAGAAAGCAGCCGATCTCGGACGCAGTAAGCGGCGCGGCCCAGGGTCGCTGTTCGGACATCAGTTCATAAAGCCGTTCTGGCGCGAAAGATCGTCCATCGACGGCAGGCACCCGCGTAAATTCCAGCCCAATCCGTTCAAACTCTGCAGTCATACGCAAAAGACGATCGTCCGAACGATCGAGATTGATGAGATAGCATCTCATCCCCCGCCCCTATCTTAACAAGCCCCAAGAGCCTGTTAGGGGAGCAGTGATCAGCCGTCAATTGTCGCTATCTTTCATTTCCGGGCGAAAAGAAGATAGTCGCCAGCGCCCGACCTAAATCGAAGTGAAAGAAACAAACGTCTGGAGCGGGTAGCGGGAATCGAACCCGCATATTCAGCTTGGAAGGCTGCTGCTCTACCATTGAGCTATACCCGCTTTCCTGGCTCCGATGCGCAGTGGTGGAGGGGGTTGGATTCGAACCAACGTAGGCATAGCCAACGGATTTACAGTCCGTCCCCTTTAACCACTCGGGCACCCCTCCGTACTGCGCCGGAGCCATGCTGCGAGGCAATGCGGGATCGACGTTGAGTGGCTTTCTTGCCGCCGCCGAAAATCCGCGAGCGCCTTATGGCGGCAAGGGCAAAGCGTGTCAACCACGCATGGACGCAATTTGCGGGTAATTTCGACTTCGCCGCCGTTCCTCCCGTATCCACGGCGATCATACCCGTCTATAGAGGCGGCCATGAGCAAGGAAAACAAGCCCGGCACGCCCAAGGACAGCCATTATGCCCGCCTGCGCCGCGCGCATCGCGACCAGAAGGGAGTGCGCAGCGCGCCCGTTCCCGGCAAGCAGCCGCGCAGGCCCGCGATCGCCGGTGATCCGCCGGCCGACGGCCTGGTGAGGCTGTACGGCCTGCACACTGTCCGCGCCGTGCTCGACAATCCGAGACGCAGCATCCGCCGGATGCTGGTCACGCGCAACGCGCTCGCCCGGCTGGACCTCGCCGAGCCGCTCTCCCTGCCCTTCCCGGCGGAAATCGTCGAGCCGCGCGACATCGACCGCATCACCGGTTCCGAAGCCGTGCACCAGGGCGTGCTCGTCGAGGCCGAACCGCTCAAGCCGAAGCCGCTTTCCGCGCTCGGCGACACCTCGCTGATTCTCGTCCTCGACCAGGTGACCGACCCGCACAATGTCGGCGCGATCATGCGCTCCGCCGTCGCCTTCGGCGCGGGGGCGCTCGTCACCACCGCCCGCCACAGCCCGTCGGAAACGGGCGTGCTCGCCAAATCCGCCTCCGGCGCGCTGGAGCACATCGACCATATCGAGGTGCGCAACCTTGCGAGCGCGCTCGAGGAATTGAACGCGGCGGGCTTCCAGACCGTTGGCCTCGATTCGGCGGGCCCGGCGGAGCTGGAGGAGACTTTCTCGGGCGCGCGCGTCGCGCTCGTGCTCGGGGCCGAGGGCAAGGGCCTGCGCCAGAAGACGCGCGAGACCGTCGACGCGCTTGCCCGTCTCGACATGCCGGGTGCGATCCACTCGCTCAACGTCTCCAACGCCGCGGCAGTCGCGCTCTACGCCGCGCGGGCCTATCTGAAATCCGCCGGCTGAGCGTCAGCCCATTCCGGTTGCGTGATGCAGATAGAAGGCGAGCGCCACGAAACCGACGGCAAAGGCGATGCCGTTCCAGTCGAGGCCGGACGACCGCGCGGCGCGGACAATCTGAAACGCCACGAAGGCGAGCAGCACCAGCAGCGGGACGATCACGACAAGTCGCAGCATGGCGGCTCCTCCTTGTTTCCACGAGCCGTGGGATAGATGGGGTGCCGGCGACCGCGATTTAAGGGCCTTTAAGGGGCCGCGCCTGACGCACGCCGGAAATCGCGCCGGACGATGTGAGAAACGCCCCATGGGCGGAAAAGGCGACGACCGAACCCGTGCTGTCATAAAATCTACAACGGACCCGGTGAAAATTTCACGGTTGCGGGCGGCATGCGGCTCGCCAAGTCGCGCCCCGGAGATTCGTGGCCGGCTCGGCGGTAGCGCTGCGGTCGTCGCGCATTGCGGGGGCACACATGATTCGTCGCGCTTTCCTTCTCGAAAGGCGCATTTTCGCAAGGCAATGCCGGCAGCCGCTTCATGCGTCGGGCAGCACCGGCGCCGTCTTTCGTGCGCCTGTTCTTCGCGTTGGGCCAACGGCAGCGCGCATTCCCGACCATGCGGGGCACATGCCCCTCCTGGCAATGTGACCCCGCACGCGATGCGTCCGTTGACACCCACATTAAAGTTGGTATCTCCGCCGAACGATCAGCCAAGCTCCCCGCATTCGCCGAGGGACGCAAGCAATTCACCAGTCAATTTACTCGACCTACGGCGAAATTGGGGAATCGAATGAACGGACGCATAAGATCGCGCGTGCAACGCTTGGTGCGAGCACGTCGACTTATCTATGATTTGCCCGCTGTATGGGCCATCAAGCGCAGCGACCTGCATGACAGCGCCTGGTATCTCGCCAACAATCCCGACGTGAGGGCAGCGGGAATCAACACAGCGTTACACTATCTCCGCCATGGAGCTTCCGAAGGCAGGGAACCTGGTCCGTTTTTCTCCGGGTCTGATTATCTTGCTAGAAATCCGGATGTGAAATCAGCGGGGATAAACCCACTGGTCCATTATCTGAGACACGGCCGCCACGAGGACAGAAAGTATGGGCCGGTTCGCGCACTGGCTCAACATGCCCCCGTGCTGGAAAGAACGTTGAACGAGGTGCGTGTCCCGGCTTGGCTTTCCGAGCAGCAATCGTACATCGACAGCCACAGGCGCTACACAAAATGGAACTCGGATCTGGAAAACCAGTTCCTAGGTGAAATCCAGCGCCATTACGCGCAGGAAAAGGATCGATATGATGCCGTCCTGGCGTCAATCGTGATGCCGACCTACAATCGCGCGGAAACGATCAGCAGAGCCATCGATTCAATCATCCGGCAGACCCATGGCAATTGGCAGTTGATCATCATCGATGATGGCAGCACCGACCATACGCGCACGGTTCTTGATCCATATCTTTCCGATCCTCGAATTAGCTACATCAAGCAAGCCAACTCCGGCGTGTCGTCCGCTCGTAACGCCGGCCTCGATGCGGCTCAGGGTCAGTTCGTTTTCTATCTGGATAGCGACAATATCTGGTATGAAAATCACCTGCGATCGCTGATCGTATACATGGAGAAGGCGGGTCTAAAGACGGCCTATTGTGGCCTTAGGTGCATGGGAGACCAAGGAGAAAGGTTTTTCCGGGGCACGGATTTCCTGTGGGAAGCCTGCCACAAGCTCAATTACATAGATTTGAACTGTTTTGCTCACCGAAATTTCCGTCATCGGAACTTTCGGTTCGACACTCAATTGAAACGCCTCGTTGATTGGGAGTTCATACTGAACCTAACCAAGTTCAACCGTACCGCTTATGCTCCTTTTCTGGGTGTTGAATATTATGACGGCGGGAATGGCGCACGCATTACTCACACACAACACGTCAACGGCGACCTTCCGAAGCTGATGGAGGCAATCCGAAATCGACATGTCGTTGATGAGAAGCAACTTGTCCTCATACGAGAGATACATCAGCCGCAACATTCCCTTCAACGTCTACTCGATACCACCAATGGCGGCATCCCCAACCCGC
The DNA here is from genome assembly GCF_001014615.2 of Aquamicrobium sp. LC103. Classification (GTDB taxonomy): domain Bacteria; phylum Pseudomonadota; class Alphaproteobacteria; order Rhizobiales; family Rhizobiaceae; genus LBCQ02. The sequence continues at coordinate 241,152 of NZ_LBCQ02000004.1, read as the reverse complement.
CACGCATCGGCTATGTCGTTTGGGATTGGCCGGCAATGTCGCAAACATTCGTGATCAATGAGGTGCGGTGGCTCGTCGAGCATGGCATTGACGTCAAGGTCTATTATCATGTCGCTCCAGACAAGTCGTTTTCCCTGGACTTTGCGGTCGACCAGTATCAAGTGAAGGATGCGAACGAGCTTTCAGCCTTGCTGAGGCAGCATCAGCGCACCGCCTTGCATTCTCCATTCGCTTATCCTGCCACCACGCTGTTGACCTGGCCGGCAGCGGAAGCTGTCGACATTCCGTTCACGTTCATGCCTGGCGGCGTCGATATTTCTCATCACACCAACCGTAAGCGCAACAGGATCGCCGAGGTAACCGCATCAGCAAATTGCGCCGGCGTCATCACGCTCGGCTCATACCATCGCGATTTCCTGATTTCCTCGGGTGTTCCCTCGAATAAGATCGTGATGGAGCGTCAAGCAGTCGGTCTTCCTGAATTCAAGCCGCGGCCGAGGACGACGAACACGCCCCTGAACATCGTCTCGGTCGGGCGCTTCGTGGAAAAAAAGGGCTTCAAATATCTGATCGACGCCGCCCCATACATAAAGGACGCGGTCGTCACGATCTACGGCTATGGACCGGAGGAACAGTCGCTCGCGCGCCAAATCGAACAGCTTGGCACCAGCAACATCAAATTGGAGCGCGGCCCATCCACGATCGGCGAACTCCATGAGATCTACCATTCAGCCGATTTGTTTGTTCTCCCATGTGTACAGGCCGAAAACGGCGATCTCGACGGGTTGCCAACGGTGTTGCTGGAAGCAATGGCCGCAGGCGTGCCGGTTCTGAGCTCGAAAATAGCCAACATTCCCGATTTGGTCATAGACGGAGTAACTGGCCATCTCGCCGATCCGGAAAGTCCTCTGGCCATAGCGGAGGCAATCGAGCGCTTCCGGCAAACCCCAGATCAACGTCTCGCGCAACTGATCGAGGACGCGAACCAAAAAGCGCGCTCCTATGCAAGCGTAGATCAAACCATGGCAACGCTGCTCGACTGCCTAAGCAAGCGCCCAATACATATATTCCTTGTAACGTACGACAATGAAAAATATAGAAATATAGTCGAAACATCAGAAATAATAAATAGAATATATAAATTTACATCCATGCCATTTAGACTAACTATTGTTGACAACAATAGTGATGATTCATTTAAAAAATCGATAAAAAATCAACTTTCGTCGAAAAAAAATTCTACATTTATAGAACTTCCGGAAAACATATTCTGCGGACCAGCATCGAATATCGCGCTTGATCGGTGTGAGTCCGAATATGCGATCTATATCTGCAGCAAAGAAGGCTTCATCCTGAAACATGGATGGGAGCGAGAAATTGTACGGGCAATGGATCGACACCCCAATGCAGCGATGGGGGGACATCTCCTCCCCTTGGCGAAGCATGCAACTGGCGAGCAGATCCAGAGCTACCCATCCTTCGGCTCTTGGCGCAACAAGGAATATGCGCAAAACAACCCCGATAAGCTCATAAATCACGTTCAGGGCGGTTTCTACATATTGAGACGCCGAGCATTTGTTGATGTTGGCGGATTTAATGAGCTCGTGCCACAGGACGGAATGGACGTCGAATACAGCTATTACCTGCTGAGCTGTGGATATGAACTCCTTGATCTGCCGATGGTAGCGTCCGTGAGCAACAAGACCCTCCCCAGGGCACTGAGTCTGGTCGACGAAAACACGATCTTTGTTCATCCAAGCACACATGCCCAGGTGAGCAACTTCGATCGTATCTCCTCGCGCCAGACGATGCATTGCGGCTGCTGTGGCTGGCAAGGGACCTCATTTACCCGAAACAACGCCCGGTCTGACGAGGATATTTGCCCCAACTGCGCCAGCACAGGCTTCGGGCGCACGGTATGGCGCACGTTGAGCTATTCCGGTCGCCTGCAAACAAGACCGGACGCGGTTGTGTTGTCGGAGGATGCGGGGCTTGTGAGAGCCTTGAAGACAATATGCCGGCGTGTGGAAAGGCTCACTCCCGACAAATCGTCGCTTTCATCCGTCGTGGCCAATTTTCATGAACATTCATCGCCTCCCCCTTTGCTCGTGATCGATAACATGGAGGGCATCATTGATTATCTCGATGCGGTCGACCAAATGGTCGCTGCAGGATCAAATGTCCTCATTCGCTTGATTCCTGACGAACAGCGCTCATCGCTTTCTGACCTGGCACTCAGACCGGACGTCACCATCGTAAAGTACACAAGCTCGACCGGCGCATATGATTGGGCTCCCGTCGCCAATCTCAACAACGATCTTAAATGCGGTCAGAAAACGGTGAATGGATGAGAGCTTTGATAATCGGCGGCACCGGCTTTATCGGGTCGGCGCTACGAGACGAGCTACTCGCTCGCGGCATTTCCACCTCTACCATCGCGCGCTCGGTCAACACGATAGCACATAAAAACCTGAGGCACATTTCATCGAGTTTGGAGAACTTCAGTCTCATTCGCGAGGAAATTTCCAAGGCTGATGTCGTATTTCATCTGGCGCATACAAATACGCCAGCATCCGCTGAACACAATTGGAACCGAGACATTAGTGACAACTTGCTGCCACTTACCGAGATTATCAAGGCCTGCGCTCAGAGGGGGAGCAAGCTCATTTTCGCTTCGTCGGGGGGCACTGTCTACGGAAAACCGACGCAAATACCCACACCGGAATTTGCACCAACGAATCCGATCGGGGTATATGGGCTGACAAAGCTCATGAGCGAGAATGCGTTACGATTTGGGCATGTTCGATCCGGCATCCCTACCTCCATACTTCGTATCGCTAATCCTTTTGGCCCGGCGCAAACAGGCGAAAAGGGCCAGGGGGTGATAGGACGTTTCTTGCGATCTGCTATTGACCGTATGCCGTTTGAAATATGGGGGGATGGGTCGATAGTTCGAGATTATGTGTATATCGATGACGTTGTATCCGCCTTGCTCCTCGCAGCAGATAAATGCAGTTCATTTCACATCTACAACGTCGGCAGCGGCGTCGGGCGTAGCCTAATCGATATCGTGGATTCTATTGAGCGCGTTGTCGGCACAACGCTTGGTCGAACTTTTTCTGAGCAGCGCCAACTTGATGTTCCTGTCAGCATTTTGGATATTGCCAAAATACAGGAAGAAATTGGATGGAAGCCGGACTTGGACTTTGAATCCCACCTTCGTCTGACGTTCGATGGCCTGACCGCTCGGCACTAAAATTAGCTTTGTTGCTGCTCGCAAATAGGCCTTAAGGTGGCCACCTTCGGGTTGAGCAGCTGAATTACGACAACAGCGGGGTGCGCAGGGGACAAGGGCGGCCTCGCGACGGCATTGTCGGAGACATAGGCTGGTCGCGCGACGGCACGGCTCTAGCCGGAGCGGCTAGCGCCTCCCCTGCGTGGCGTAGATCCAAGAAAATTCGTCTATGGGGACCGCATCCTTCCTTTGCGCTAGCGCCGCCCGCTTCGGTTCGATGGTTCTTCCTTCGTGGCGGCCATACCGAAGGTAATGGAGCACTGGATTGAAGCCAGCAGCTTTCACGTCCGGATTGCGCGCAAGATAGCCAGCTCCTGAAAAGAATGGGCCGGGCTCCCTTCCTTCTAGAGCACCGTGTAGAAGGTAGTGCCAGACTGGGCTGATCCCCGCTGCCTTAACATCGGGATTGTTGGCGAGATACCAACGGCCATCGAACAGATCACTGGCCCTAATGGCCCAATAATTTCGCAAAAGTGAAGCGAGCCGTGCCGGCCGCGCCACAAGTCGCAGATGAGACGTCGAACGTCCGATCATGTAATCCCCCGCCGCCGCTGGTGTGCGTCGAATCTGTTGCCTAGCTGATTGGGTCGAAAGCGCCGAATAGCACCTTGGTGTTACGTGTCAATGTCAACGCGTTCCAAGGAGACTTGCGTTGATTTTATGTCTCGCATGATCTGGCTTATTGCGCGCCGAGATGGTTTGGGGTCGAGCTTTTGAATGGCGCCACGAGGACTTAAGACGAGCGTCGCGACCGTGCCTCGAGCCAGCCGTGGGAGAAGGCCAAAGACGCGTTCCAATGCATGCGCGAACTCGCCGTCACCTCTCGTGGCGCCCCGTTCGAACTTTTCTGCGATTTCCGATGCTTTAGGAAGCGGCTTGAATATTTCTGACCGCGCCCAAAACATTGTACCGGCGAAAAAGCCCCAATCGGTTTCAATGTCGGTCTTGAGCCACGTCGAGTTGATGAGTTCGACATCGGACGCGTTCTGCTTCATCGCTTGGTGTGCCGACAGATAGACAGAATCGGCGCCCAGCAAATGCACGCTGGGGTTATCGCGGAGAAAGGTCACATTTTCAGAGAACCGCGCTCCGTCGCCCAAGGCGGCGGTAAGCAACTGGTCTTTCCAGACATTGCCTATCTCGCCATCGCCGCGCTTGGTGTGGAGCTTGCAAACGATACGACCATTGAAAAGCTGAAAGTGCTCTAAAGCCTTCAGGAACGGATAAATGTCCATTCCCTTATTCTCAATCTTGAGAAAGTGAGCCACCGCCGGAAGAGCTTCTAGGGCGTCTATCGTCTTCTGAGCCAGCGGCGACGAGTGCGTGACATACAGGTCGAATTTCAATGTCGTGTTCGAAAGAGCTGCAACGATCTCATCGACCGCATCCTCGTAATATATGTGAAATAGAACTGCCACCTTCTCCCTTCGGAGCAACTTCCGAATGGCGCCCGCTATAGCCCCTAACGGCATCTCTCTTCCTCAATGCAGCTAATCTAGCGCTGCCTTTTCCGTGGCCTGTCCGGCAATGTCAATCGTTAGGAAATCCACACTGCACCGATGGGTATTTATGTGGATTGAGCTACTCGCTCCTGGCGGCCAGTGAATCGCGATGAACCCATCCGCCCTTTAGACATTGCTTCCGAAACGGAAGATCTCACGACACGGCGGGCCGTTCGTATTCACCTAGCAAATAGTCCTGCTTTCTGGTGACGAAGACAGTGCTGCTGTGAAGCCCGCTTCGCTGGGACGCTGGGATATTATGGTGGGAAATGGTTTCTTCGTCAGCGTATTCATATAGCGAATAGTTCTTATTGATCCGAACGATTGCGCCGAGATGGCGGGAGATGTCTGCTAGACCGAAGCGTCTAACATGATCATGCTGGCCGAAGCGCCGAACGGCCTCCTCACTCGACAGAGGTCCGAAGTATTCGTCATAGTGTCCGCGCATGAGCGGTACGCTGAAGATGTGATAGCCGGTCGCCTTCAGCGCCCGAGATAGATGATGGAACACATACGCGAGGTTGCAGGGAACGTGCTCCAAAACGTGCGAGTGAATGATCAGGTCGTAATGGTCTGACGGCAACGACTCGCCGTCGGTCGTCAGGTCGAATTTGGTCACATCTGTTTTCGAGTAGAGAGAAGGATCAAAGTCGACTGGAGCATAGCCGCCGGGCGAAACCCTAGCGAAATATTCCGCCAATCCCCGCTCGGGAGCAAAGTGCAGGATATAATCGCCTGGCTTCGGGATATTGAGGCGATCAAGAACGAGCTTTATTGCTCTCGTCCGCTCCAGTGAATTGCAGGAGGCGCAGCGAACGCCACTGCGACCATTCATGTCGGCCCAGTCGTTCGAGCCGCAGATATTGCAATTGGCACCCACCTTCCCCCCCATAGCGGTCCCAAATAGGCAGGCTAGTTACCTTCCTCAAAAATATCAATTGCCGCCCCGTGCGGGAGAAAGGGCTTCGCATGCTCGACAACTCATCGAACTCGAACAGAGAACCCTGCAGATCATCGACGATCCGTTCGGCACGAGATTGTCACCCATGTCTTAGGTACAAACTGTTACCTATGTCTCCGGGCCGGGCACAGGAAAATTGGTGCCCCCGGACGGACTCGAACCGCCGACCCCCTGATTACAAATCAGGTGCTCTACCAACTGAGCTACAAGGGCACGGGGTCGGGTTATCACAAAATGCGCGCCAGTAAAGCGGAATGTGGCGATCGCCGTTTCGCATCCGGCCCTATGCAGCCCGGTTGACGCATGATAGGCCGTTGGCCGCAGGATCATCGTGTCACGACAAGGGGCTGCGGTTCGACATGACGGACGGTTCTTCCGCGATAGCCTTCATTTCGGCGGACAATGACGACGCGCGCGAGGCGGCCAAGCGGCTCGCCGCGCTCTACGGCCAGTCGCAGATCGAGGAAGCCAGGACGATCGTCGCGCTCGGCGGCGACGGCTTCATGCTGCAGACGCTGCACGAGCACATGGACAGCGGCCGCAAGATCTACGGCATGAACCGCGGCACGGTCGGCTTCCTCATGAACGAATATTCCGAGGTCGGCCTGCGCGAGCGCATCGACGCAGCCGTTCCCGAGACGATCCGGCCGCTGGTGACTGAGGCGACGACCGCCGGCGGCAAGACCGAGACCATGCGCGCCATCAACGAGGTGTCGTTGTTCCGTCAATCCGCCCAGGCGGCGAAGATCAGGATCACCATCGACGACCATGTCCGCCTCGACGAATTGATTTGCGACGGCGTGATGGTGGCGACGCCCGCCGGCTCCACCGCCTACAATCTCTCCGCGCATGGGCCGATCCTGCCGCTCGACGCCCCCCTGCTCGCGCTGACGCCGGTCAGCCCGTTCCGCCCGCGTCGCTGGCGCGGCGCCCTCATTCCCAACCGCTCGGTGGTCCGCTTCGACATATTGGAGGCCGACAAGCGCCCGGTGAACGCGGTTGCCGACCACGCGGAGGTGAAATCGGTGGTTTCCGTCAGCGTCCGGGAATCGCGCCGGTCCACGGCGACTATCCTTTTTGACGCAAGTCATTCATGGGACGAGCGCATTCTCGCCGAACAATTCAGGTATTAAGTGTTATACGCACATGAAATTTACCTTGAATCACGTCTATTGCATTGCTTTCGGGCTGCATCAGGTTGACATCGCGTTAATCGCGGCTTAACGCCTGCCGCCATGTATCCGCGCGCGCCGCGCCGGGCCACGTGCATGCGCAGCGCATCCGCCTCGCGAACGAGCAAAGACAGCCAAAACGTGTCATCTGACGATCAGACCGATATTCAGGCCGAAATGACGGCCGAAACGCCCGCAACCACCTTCGCCGACCTCGGCCTTTCTCCGAAAGTGCTCTCGGCGGTGACTGACGCAGGTTACCAGAACCCCACCCCCATCCAGGCGGGCGCGATCCCGCATGCGCTGGAGGGCAAGGACGTCCTGGGCATCGCGCAGACCGGAACCGGCAAGACCGCCTCCTTCGTCCTGCCGATGCTGACGCGGCTGGAGAAGGGCCGCGCCCGCGCCCGCATGCCGCGCACCCTGATCCTCGAGCCGACGCGCGAGCTCGCCGCGCAGGTCGAGGAGAACTTCGTCAAATACGGCAAGAATCATCGCCTCAACATCGCGCTTCTCATCGGCGGCGTTTCCTTCGACGAGCAGGAAAAGAAGCTGGAGCGCGGCGCCGACGTGCTGATCGCGACGCCCGGCCGCCTGCTCGACCATTTCGAGCGCGGCAAGCTGCTTCTTTCCGCGGTCGAGGTCCTGGTCATCGACGAGGCCGACCGCATGCTCGACATGGGCTTCATCCCCGACATCGAGCGGATAGCGAAGCTCATCCCCTTCACGCGCCAGACGCTGTTCTTCTCGGCAACCATGCCGCCCGAGATCACCAAGCTGACGGAGCAGTTCCTGCAGGCGCCGGTGCGCGTCGAGGTGTCGAAGGCAGCCTCCACCGGGCAGAACATCACGCAGCGGCTGGTGAAGTCGAAATCCAAGAGCTGGGACAAGCGCGCGACGCTGCGCGACCTGATCCGCGCCGAGGAAGGCGAGCTCAAGAACGCGATCATCTTCTGCAACCGCAAGGTCGACGTCTCCGAGCTCTTCCGCTCGCTGGTGAAGCACGATTTCGACGCCGGCGCGCTGCACGGCGACATGGACCAGCGCGCGCGCATGGCGATGCTTGCCGCCTTCCGCGACGGCAAGCTGAAGCTGCTGGTGGCTTCCGACGTCGCGGCGCGAGGCCTCGACATTCCCGATGTCAGCCACGTCTTCAATTTCGACGTCCCGATCCATGCCGAGGACTATGTGCATCGCATCGGCCGCACCGGCCGGGCGGGACGCTCGGGCAAGTCCTTCACCATCGTCACCAAGTCCGACACCAAATATCTCGATGCGATCGAAAAGCTGATCGGCAACAAGATCGAATGGCTGGACGGGGATCTTTCGACCGTTTCCACCGACGAGGGCGAGGACGAAGCACCGCGGCGCGGTCGCGGACCGCGCAAGAGCGCGCGCGGCAGGGGCGATGACGAGCGCAAGCCGCGCGGCCGCGGACGCGGAAAGCCCGCCGCGGATGGCGAGGACGCCGGCAAGACGGCCGTTTCGACGAACGAGGACCGCGACGACAGGCACTCGCGCAAGGACGCCATCAAGGCCGACAACGCGGAGCGCAGGAAGGTCGACAAGAACGCGGAGCCTCAGCAGCGCCCGCGGCGCGAGGAGCGCGCCAGGCATCGCCGCGACGACGACGAGCCGGCGCCTGTCGGCTTCGGCGACGACGTGCCCGCCTTCATGAAGATACCCGCGCGGGTCTGATCACTTCCTCGCCCTGACCGAGGCTTCGTAGGCCTTTCGCGCCCACAGCGCCATCTCGTCGGGGTCGTCGATGGCCTCGTCGGGTATGCTCCAATAGGGCATGGCGACGGGCCCCCTGCCCTTGCCCCCCTCATAGATCCACTGCCGGCTGCCGGCTGCCTCGAATTCCGGCGCGCTCTCGCTATCCGCCTTGAGCAATATCTCGCCGGAGACTTCCAGCGCGACGATCAGCCCGTGGTGATAGATCCCCTTGCCGCCGAACATCCGCTTGATGGCGACCGGGCCGAGCCCCGCGAACAGATCGGCAATGTCGTCATTCGTCATGTCTGTGGTCCTTTGCAACTTCGGCGCTCCTTGGCCGTTTGGCTAATCTGCGTCAAAGACGAAACCGAGGAAAGCCGCCATGCCCATGCTCCTGAAAGGCTCCTGCCGCTGCGGCGCCGTCCGTTTCGAGGTCATGAGCCATACGCCCGTGCCCTACCAGCGCTGCTACTGCTCGATCTGCCGCAAGCAGCAGGGCGGCGGCGGATATGCGATCAATCTCGCCGCCGATTCCGCCACGCTGAAGGTGGAGGGGGAAGACGATCTCGGCCTCTACCGCGCCGCGATCCACGACGACGAGCATCCCCATTGCGAGATTTCGACTGGCGAGCGGCGCTTCTGCCGCGAATGTGGCTCCGCCCTGTGGCTCTACGACCCGACGTGGCCGGAGCTCGTCCACCCGTTTTCCTCCGCCATCGACAGCGAATTGCCGAAAGCGCTGGAGACGGTGCATCTGATGTTGAAATACAAGGCGTCCTGGGTCGAACCGGACATCCGCCGGGGCGATGCGACCTTCGACCTATATCCCGAGGAATCGATCGCCGGCTGGCATCGCAAGCGCGGATTGTGGATGGAGTAGATTACGCCGCGCTTTGCGCGCGCGCATCCGCCAGGGCCTTGAGGTCGGCGGGCTTCAGTTCCACCGATTCGCCGCAGCCGCAGGCCGAGCTCTGGTTCGGGTTCCTGAAGGTGAAGCCGGTCCGCAAGGTCGTCGTCTCGAAATCCATCTCGGTACCGAGCAGGAAGAGCGCCGCTTCCGGCGCGACATAGACGTGGGCGCCGCCACGCTCGATGTGATCGTCGCCAGGCTTGGGCTCCGTCACCAGGTCGATCGTGTATTCCATTCCGGCGCAGCCGCCCTTCTTGATGCCGAGGCGTATCCCGGCGGCGCTCTCGCGGGTCGCGACGATCTCGCGCACGCGTTCGGCGGCCTTGTCGGTCATGCTGATGACGGCGAAGCGTCCCATGTCTGTCTCCACTCCTGACGGGTTCAAGGCCCGCGAAATGCTTCTATCCTAAAATGGTGAAGAATCGGCCGCGATGCAAGCCGGTGCTCTGTTTCGTGTGTATGCCGTTGATTGTTCGTGATGGAACAGTTTTCGCAACCCCAATGTTTGGCAGGCATCGAGAAAAAGGAGATGTCTCATGAGGCTCCACCTTGCAAGCGCCTGCGCTCTGTTCCTGATGGCGGGAAGCGCTGCGGCTCAAACTGTCATCGTCGCTCCCGAGCAGGAAACGGTGATCCGCGAATACATCACCACCCACGAAGTCGCCCCGATAGCGCCGCCTCCCGACATCGAGATCGCGGTGGGGTCGGTGTTGCCCGACGCCATCGATGTCCACGCGATCGAGGTACCGGAAATCACCGACCAGTACGGCTACGTCGTGGTCGAGAACCGCACGATTCTCGTCGATCCCCAGACGCGCGAGATCGTTCATATCATCGAATGAGGCGCGCGCGTTGAAACCCTGAGGGACGGATGGCGGATTGAACCGCCATTCGTCAGTACCATCCGACCGCGACCTGCGCTTCCTCCGACATGCGGTCCGGCGTCCATGGCGGATCGAACACCATCGACACGTCGACGTCCGAGACCCCTTCGACCGCGCCCACCGCGTTCTGCACCCAACCCGGCATTTCACCCGCCACCGGGCAGCCCGGCGCCGTCAGCGTCATGTCGATCTTCACCGAGCGATCGTCCTCGATGTCGATCTTGTAGATCAGGCCGAGCTCGTAGATGTCGGCCGGTATCTCCGGATCGTAGACCGTCTTGAGCGCGGAAATGATGTCGTCCGTCAGCCGCGCCAGCTCCTCCGCGGGAATGGCGGAAGCGGCCTTGCCTTCCCCGGTGATCTCGGGAGCTTCGTCAGTGCCGATATTTTCATCCATGGCCGTCATCCGAAAAACTTGCGTGCCTTTTCCAGCGCCTCCGCCAGCGCGTCCACCTCCCCCAATGTGTTGTACATGGCGAATGAGGCACGGCATGTCGAGGTCACGCCGAAACGCTTGAGCAGGGGCTGCGCGCAATGCGTACCCGCGCGCACGGCAACGCCGGCGCGGTCGATGACCATCGACACGTCATGCGCGTGGATGCCCTGCAGTTCGAAGGAGACGATCGCGCCCTTGCCGGGCGCGTTGCCGAAGATGCGCAGCGAGTTGATCCCGCGCAGGCGCTCATGGGCATAGGCGAGAAGCTTCGCCTCGTGCGCGGCGATCGCCTCGCGGCCGACCTTTTCCATGTATTCGAGCGACGCGCCCAGACCGATCGCCTGCACGATCGGCGGCGTGCCCGCCTCGAAGCGGTGCGGCGGCTCGTTGTATGTGACCTTGTCCTCGGTCACGTCCTCGATCATCTCGCCGCCGCCTTGGAAGGGGCGCATCGCGTCGAGCATCGCCTTCTTGCCGTAGAGCACGCCGATGCCCGACGGCCCGTACATCTTGTGACCGGTGAAGACGTAGAAGTCGCAATCGAGCTCGCGCACGTCGACCGGCATGTGGACGGCGGCCTGGCTGCCGTCGACGAGCACGGGGATGCCGCGTTCATGTGCGATCCGCACGATCTCCTTGATCGGCGTCACCGTTCCGAGCATGTTCGACATGTGGGTGATGGCGACGAGCTTGGTGCGCTCCGTCAGCCGCTTCTCGAATTCCTCGACATGGAACGCGCCGTCGTCGTCGACCGGCACCCAGACCAGCTTCGCGCCCTGCCTTTCCCGGATGAAATGCCAGGGAACGATGTTGGAATGGTGCTCCATGATCGAGATGACGATCTCGTCGCCCTCGCCGATATTCGGCATGCCCCAGCCATAGGCGACCGTGTTGATCGCCTCGGTCGTGGACTTGGTGAAGACGATCTCGTCGACGCTTCCCGCGTTGAGGAAGCGGCGCACGGTCTCGCGCGCTTTCTCATAGGCGTCGGTCGCGGCGTTCGACAGAAAATGGAGGCCGCGGTGCACGTTCGCATATTCGTTCGAATAGGCGTACAGGACCGCGTCGAGCATGGCCTGCGGCTTCTGCGCCGACGCGCCGTTGTCGAGATAGACCAGCGGTTTGCCGTAGACCTCGCGCGAAAGGATCGGAAAGTCGCGGCGGATGGCCTCCACGTCATAGGCGGTTTGTTCGACGGACTGGTCCACGTTCGTTGCTCTTTCGATCAGTTCGAGCCCGTTTCGACCCGGACGAGGGCAAAGGTTCTCCGCGCCGGACTCACCCGTGCGCGGCGAACCACTGGGTCAGTTTCTCTTCCAGCGCCTCGACGATGTTTTCCTCCTCGAGCTCCTCGATCACTTCGGCGAGGAAGGCCTTGACGAGCAGCCCGCGCGCCAGCTTCTCCTCGACGCCGCGCGCCATCAGGTAGAAGAGGTGGTCATGGTTGATCTCGGTCACCGTCGCGCCATGGCCGCAGGCCACGTCGTCGGCGAAGATCTCCAGCTCCGGCTTGGTCGAGAATTCGCCGTCGTCCGAAAGAAGAAGCGTGTTGCACGCCATCTTCGCATCGGTCTTCTGGGCGATCGCCGCGACGCGGATCTGTCCCTGGAAGACGCCGCGCGCCTTGTCGAGCACGACATTGCGGATGACCTCGGTGGAGGTCGTGTCGGGCGCGGCATGGTCGAGAACCATCGTCACGTCGCAATGCGTCTCTCCGCCGAGGAGGTTCGCTCCGCGCAGCTTGAAATCCGAGCCTTCGCCGGCCGCCACCACGCGCACTTCCTGGCGCACCAGCTTGCCGCCGGCGTTCATGAGGAACAGCGTCAGCTTGGCGTCCTTGCCGATCGTCACCTTGATCTGGCCGAGCTGGGTCGCGCCTTTCGGCTGTTCCTGCAGGATCAGCCACACGATCTCGGCGCCGTCGCCGACCTCGAGTTCGCTGACGGAACTGACCAGCGCATCGCCGGAACCGGTCTGGCGCTCGACGATCACCGCCTTCGAGCCCGCGCCGGCCGAGACCGCGAAGCGGGTATGCGCCTGGCCGCCGGCCTGAACGTTCTGCAGTTCGATCGGCGCCTCGATCTCCGCGCCGTCGGCGATCGTCAGCGTATGGCCATCGGAAACGAAGGCGACGTTGACCGTGCCGATCGCATCGGCATCGTCCTCGATCGCGAACGCCTTGCCGGGATCGCCGGCAAGCAGCCGGTCGCGGAAGAGCTCGCTGGCAACGCCTTCCAGCGTCGGCGCCTTTTCCGCGACGCCGTTCAAGACGCGATAAAGCGCCGAGCCTTCGAGCAGCGGACGCACCGCCTGCGGCTTGGCCGCCGGATCGAAGGCCGGAACCGAGTTCAGAAGACGGCGAAGGTCGGTATAGTGCCACGCCTCGATCCGCCGCGTCGGCAGGCCGATCTTCAAGGCCTCGATGGCGTCGTCGCGCCGGGTGGTCACCTCGGCGTCGCCCGGCAGGTCGGAAAGCCGCTCGGCAAATGCCTCGACGAGCGCGTTTTCCGCCGGGGTCAGGGTCTGGCCCGCATGAATGTTCATCGCTACCCCCTACGCCGCCTCGTCGATGACGCCGGCATAACCGTTCTGCTCGAGCTCGAGCGCGAGGCTCTTGTCGCCCGACTTGATCACCTGGCCCTTGTAGAGCACGTGCACGCTGTCCGGCACGATGTGCTCGAGCAGGCGCTGATAGTGCGTGATGACGACGATCGCGCGGTCGGGCGAGCGAAGCGCGTTGACGCCTTCCGACACGATCTTGAGCGCGTCGATGTCGAGGCCCGAATCGGTCTCGTCGAGCACACAGAGCTTCGGCTCCAACAGCTTCATCTGCAGGATTTCCGCGCGCTTCTTCTCGCCGCCGGAGAAGCCGACGTTCAGCGGGCGCTTGAGCATGTCCATCTCGATGTTGAGCGCGCCGGCGGCTTCCTTCACGCGCTTCAGCAGATCGGGAATCTTCAGCTCGTCCTCGCCGCGCGCCTTGCGCTGCGAGTTCATCGCGACCTTGAGAAACTCCATCGTCGCCACGCCCGGTATCTCCATCGGATACTGGAAGGCGAGGAAGATGCCGGCGGCGGCGCGCTCGGCCGGGTCCATTTCCAGGATGGATTCGCCGTTGTAGAGGATGTCGCCCTCGGTCACCTCGTAATCCTCGCGGCCGGCGAGGATGTAGGAAAGCGTCGACTTGCCCGAGCCGTTCGGCCCCATGATTGCGGCGACCTCGCCCTGCTTCACGGTGAGGTTCAGGCCGCGGATGATCTCGGTGTCGGTATCGGCGATCTTGGCGTGCAGGTTTCTGATTTCAAGCATTTGGTTCTTCCTGAAAAATTTGCGTTCGGATCAGCCGACGGAGCCTTCCAGCGAAATACCGATCAGCTTCTGCGCCTCGACGGCGAACTCCATCGGCAGTTCCTGGATGACTTCCTTGACGAAGCCGTTGACGATCAGCGCGATCGCTTCCTCTTCGGGAATTCCGCGCTGCATGACGTAGAAGAGCTGGTCTTCCGAGATCTTCGAGGTCGTCGCCTCGTGCTCGAACTTCGCCGTCGCGTTCTTCGCCTCGATATAGGGCACGGTGTGCGCACCACACTCATTGCCGATCAGGAGCGAATCGCACTGGGTGAAGTTGCGGGCGTTCGTCGCCTTGCGGTGGGCCGAGACCTGGCCGCGATAGGTGTTGTTCGACTGGCCCGCCGAGATACCCTTGGAGATGATCCGGCTCGACGTGTTCTTGCCGAGATGGATCATCTTGGTGCCCGAGTCGATCTGCTGATGGCCGTTGGACACGGCGATCGAATAGAACTCGCCGCGGCTGTCGTCACCGCGCAGGATGCAGGACGGGTACTTCCAGGTGATCGCCGAGCCGGTCTCGACCTGCGTCCAGGAAATCTTGGAGCGGTCGCCGCGGCAGTCGCCGCGCTTGGTGACGAAATTGTAGATGCCGCCCTTGCCCTGGGCATCGCCCGGATACCAGTTCTGCACCGTCGAGTACTTGATCTCGGCGTCGTCCAGCGCGATCAGCTCGACCACGGCGGCATGAAGCTGGTTCTCGTCGCGCTGCGGCGCGGTGCAGCCTTCGAGGTAGGAGACGTAGGCGCCCTCCTCCGCGATGATCAGCGTGCGCTCGAACTGGCCGGTGTTCTTCTCGTTGATGCGGAAATAGGTCGACAGTTCCATCGGGCAGCGAACGCCCTTGGGCACGAACACGAACGAGCCGTCGGTGAACACGGCCGAATTGAGCGTGGCGTAGAAATTGTCGGTCGTGGGCACCACGGAGCCGAGATATTTCTGGACCAGCTCCGGGTGCTCGCGGATCGCCTCGGAGATCGAGCAGAAGATCACGCCGGCCTTGGCGAGCTCTTCCTTGAAGGTGGTGACGACCGAAACCGAATCGAACACGGCGTCGACTGCCACCCGGCCCGACTTGTAGACATTGTCGTTGGCGCTCTCGTCGTCCGGGTCCTTCTGGACGCCGGCGAGGATTTCCTGCTCGCGCAGCGGAATGCCGAGCTTCTCGTAGACCTTGAGCAGCTCGGGATCGACCTCGTCGAGCGAACGCGGGCCGGACTGGTTTTTCGGCGCGGCGTAGTAATGGATGTCCTGGAAATCGATCTTGGGGTAGCTCACCCGCGCCCAGGTCGGCTCCTCCAGCGTCAGCCAGCGGCGATAGGCGCCCAGCCGCCATTCCAGCATCCAGTCGGGCTCGCCCTTCTTCGCCGAAATGAAGCGGATGATGTCCTCGTTGAGACCCTTGGGAGCCTTGTCGGTCTCGATCTCGGTCTCGAAACCGTATTTGTACTGGTCCACGTCGATCTTGCGGACCTGCTCGATCGTCTCCTGCACAGCAGGCATCGGCGCTCTCCATCCTCGCCGGGGTCAAGGCCCGGCAGTTGTCGATATCGCATATGGCCGCCTACAGGCGGTATGCGCTCTATTTAAGGTGTGCGGAGCGAAATTGCACCACCAGCGATGCAATTCCTTCCGACACGAGTTTCGCCGGACCGTCGCGGTCCGGGTTTCGTCGCCGCCTCAGGCCGCGCTCGTCCTTGTGGCGCGCCGCGCGACAAGGCCGGCCAGCGCCTCGCGGAACGCCGAAAGCTCGGCTTCGCCGGTATCCCGGCCGATCGAGACGCGCAACGCGCCCATGCCGTCGACCACGCCCATCGCCTTGAGCACGTGGCTCGGCCCGACCTTGCCGGAAGAGCAGGCTGAGCCCGCCGAAAGGGAAATCCCGGCGAGATCCAGGGCGATCTGCGCGGTCTCGGCCTTGAGGCCGGGTATCGCAAAGAAAACCGTATTGCAAAGCCGTTCTGCGTCGGCACCGTAAATTTCGGCGTCCGGCACCAATTCCTTCACCGCATCCTCGAAGACGGCACGCGTCGAGGCGACCCTTCCGGCCTCCTCCAGCGCGGCAAGCGCTTCGCGCGCGGCCGCCCCGAAACCGGCGATCGCGGCGAGGTTCTCCGTGCCCGCGCGGTGGCCTTTTTCCTGCCCTCCGCCGCTGACGAGCGGGACCGGCATCATCAGGTCGGACGCGCCGACGATCGCGCCGGCGCCCTTCGGTCCGCCGATCTTGTGCGAGGAAAAAATAAGGAAGTCGGCACAAAGCTCTGAAATATCGAGAGAAACTCTCCCCGCAGCCTGCACCGCATCGATCACGGCGATGCCGCCGGCCGCCTTGGCGGCGCGGGCGATTTCGCGCATCGGCTGGACCACGCCGGTCTCGTTGTTGGCCGCGTGCACGGCGACCATCGGCAGGCCGCCCTGCCTGTCGTGCCGCGCGAGCGCGGCTTCGAGCGCGGCAAGGTCGATGACGCCGTTCGCGTCGACCCCGATCGTTTCCACCATATCGGCCGGAAAACGCCCGCCGCCGCGAATGCAGGGATGATCCGTCGCCGAGACATGAAGGCGCGAAACGCGCAGCGGCGCGCGCCCCATCCTCCAATCGGGCGTAAGCAGGGTGGAAGCGGCCTCGGTCGCGCCGGAAGTGAAGACGACATGCTCGGGCTTCGCCGCGCAGAGCGCGGCGACGTCGCGCCTCGCATCCTCGATCATCCGTCGCGCATCGCGCCCGTCGGCATGGACGGAAGACGGGTTGGCGTCTATCTCGAGCGCGGCAAGCATTGCCCGGCGCGCCGCCGGCAAAAGCGGAGCACTTGCATTGTAGTCGAGATAGGTGCGCGTCACCGCCATGACCGCAAATCTTCTCCTTCAGGCCGCAATCACCGGGAAGTCGGCGTTTTTCCTTGAAATTGCAAGGCCAGCCGTCCTATCTACCCGCTTCGAAAACCAGATGGGCTTGCCCGTCGAGTTTTGAACAATTCTAAACTAGCTTCTAAGAAGACGGTCGCCTTACGTCAAGGCCATTCGGCCTTTTCCCCCGAAATCGGGGTGGCGAGCGACGTCCGTGGAGCGGCAGTAACTGGAGCAGATATGCCAGAGGTCATTTTCGCAGGTCCGGCCGGACGTCTCGAGGGTCGTTACCAGCCTTCGAAGGAAAAGAACGCGCCGATCGCGATTATTCTTCATCCGCACCCGCAATTCGGCGGCACGATGAACAACAAGATCGTCTACGACCTCTTCTACATGTTCCAGAAGCGCAACTTCACCACGCTGCGCTTCAATTTCCGCGGCATCGGTCGCAGCCAGGGCGAATTCGACCACGGCACGGGCGAATTGTCGGACGCCGCCGCCGCGCTCGACTGGGTGCAGTCGCTGCATCCCGATTCCAAGAGCTGCTGGGTTGCCGGTTATTCCTTCGGCGCCTGGATCGGCATGCAGCTCCTGATGCGCCGCCCCGAGATCGAAGGCTTCATCTCGATCGCGCCGCAGCCCAACACCTATGATTTCTCGTTCCTGGCGCCATGCCCCTCCTCCGGGCTGATCATCCACGGCGATGCCGACAAGGTGGCGCCGCCGAAGGACGTGCAGGGTCTCGTCGACAAGCTGCACACCCAGAAGGGCATCACCATCACGCAGAAGACGCTTCCGGGCGCCAACCATTTCTTCTCGAACGACCCCGATGTTCTGATCGAGGAATGCGCCGACTACCTCGACCGGCGGCTTGCCGGCGAGCTCGCCGACCCACGGCCGAAACGGCTCAGATAGGAAGGGCAACGATATGTACCAGCCTCCCCATTTCATCGAAACGCGGCTGGACGTTCTGCATGCCTTGATCACCGCCCATCCGCTCGGGCTGCTTGTCTCGAACGGACCGGAAGGGCCGGTCGCCAATCCGTTGCCCTTCCTGCTCGACGCCGGAGCGTCGCCGAAGGGCACGCTGCGGGCGCATCTCGCCAAGGCGAATCCGCAGTGGCGCATGCTAGCGGACGATCCCGAAACGCCGGTCCTGGTCGTCTTCCAGGGCGCCGACACCTATGTGACGCCGTCCTGGTACGAGACCAAGCGCGAAACCGGCAAGGTCGTGCCGACCTGGAACTACGCCATGGTGCAGGTGCGCGGCCGCCCGCGCATCATCGACGACCGGGACTGGCTTGCCGGGCAGATCGCCGAGCTGACGGCCGGCCACGAAGCGGAACGATCCGAGCCGTGGAAGGTCACGGACGCGCCGGATGCCTTCATAGAGGCGCAGCTCAAGGGCATCGTCGGACTTGAGATCGAGATCGCCGCCATCGACGGCAAATGGAAAGTCAGCCAGAACCGTCCCGTCACGGATCGCGCCGGTGTCGCCGAAGGCTTGGCGAAGGAACCGAAGCCGGCCAGTGCGGAGATGGCTCATATGGTGCGCCGCTATGGCGGTCTGACCGGCGAATAGATCGAGTCTCCGCCCGCCCGGACCGCGCTCGCCGGTCATTCCGACGGACTTTCGCAGACGAACAATGGGCAGAAAAAGGGCCCCGATCGTTCCGGAGTCCCTTTTTCCATTCATGAGAAAGCGGACATAACAGTCAGGATTTATTCCGCTTTCAGGAATTCGCCGACTTCCAGCAGCACGAACTCGTTGTCGTCCACCGCATCCACCGCGCGCCCGGCCGAGAACGGCAGGTTGTTGTCGTTTCCGACGATGATGTGGTTCTCGTCGACGCGGTCGACATTCTCGATCGTCACGAACGGCATGTCGTAGAAACCGTCGCCGCCGCCCTGGCGCTTCCTGTTGTCCGGATCCGCGATGTTGAGCAGGTCGATATAGCCGATCTTGCGCACCGCGCCGCCGACATTGTCGTCGCTCATCTCGATCTTGTAGATGCGCTTGACCTTGGACGGCTTGGCGAAGCAGTCGGGCTTCGGGTCGTTCGCGTCCGCGCAGGCATTCGCGGCGACGCCCGCGCCGTTGTCGCGCTCGATGACCAGCGCGGTCGTCGCATCGAGCATGTTGAAATCGCCGATCGCCTCGCCGCCCTCGGCAAGCGGATAGAACCAGCTCCGGCCGGTCCATTCCTTGCTGGCGACGTCGAATTCGATGACCCGCAGCGCCGTCCGGCCGTCCGCCTGCTCGACCGAACCGTCTTCGAGGAAAAGCGGACCTTCGAGCATGCCGTAGAGTTTGCTCCCGTCCTTCGACATCGCCAGGCCCTCGTAGCCGCCCGAGCGCTTCAGGTTGAAGGACGGCATTTTTCCGGTCGGGCTGCCCGGCAGCGCCAGCGCGGGATGGTCGGGCGAACGCACCGGCTTGCCGTCGGCCACGGTCTCGAACACGTCCGTCAGGCGGCCTTCCGCATCGAACTTCAGGAGGTAGGGCCCGAACTCCTCGCCGATCCAGAAGCCGTCCGCCACCGGCTGGATCGATTCCACGTCGAAATCGGCGCCGGTGAGAAAGCGGTTGTCGGACCCCTCGAGCACGATCGGGAACGGCGCCTTCCTGTCCGGGTCGGTCAGAAACACCGTCTGCAGCCTTTCCACCTCGCCGCCGTCCCAATCGAAGCGAAGCTGGTGCAGCATCAGCATGGCATCGGGCGAGTTCAGCTTGTTGCCGAACCCGTTGTCGGAGAGCGACCAGAACGTGCCGTCCTCCATGGCCTTGATCCCGGAAAAGCCCTGGACCGGCTGGCCGTCGAAGGGAAGCGAGAGATTGGTCGGGCGGTGACCGTCCATGCCGGGAACGGTGCCCAGCTCTTCCGTGCGGCGGCGGTCGGGCGTGGTGAACTTGCCCGAGACCTTCATGTGCTCGGGCGCGTTCTCCGGCGCGGCGACGAAGGTCTCGGCCGGCAGGATCGCATGGCCGGCAAGCGTCGCGGGAAATTCCTTTTCCTGCGCCAGCGAAGGAGCGGTCGTGAGGGCAATGGCGGCGACAGCCGCGAGCAACGAAGGTTTCATGATGATGACCCGGTTGGAAATGACTTATGCGCAAGTGCTAGGCGCCGCGCATGTCGGCCGGGTGACGCGACCATAAAGCTTCGATGACAATCCCCGTGGACGATGCCTCAGGGGCGGGCGAGCACGCCGCCGCTGACGGGCTTCCTGCAGCCCGTCGTCGTCGGAAAGGTCAGCGGCAGGCCCTTCAGCGAGCGTACCGCCAGAAACGCCCACGCCTCCGCCTCCATCGCGTCCCCGTCGAGGCCGGCATCCTCCGCAAGCACGACCTCCGCGCCATGCGCGGCCGCTCCTTGCCGCAAATCGCCGACGATGTGCGGATTCTTGCGGCCGCCGCCGCAGGCGATCCACAGCTTCGGCGGCTCGGGCATGTGCTCGGCCGACCTCAGGATCGCCTCCGCCGAAACGGCCGCCAGCGTCCGCGCGCCGTCCGACAATTCGAGACCGCTCGCGATCTCCAGGGTAAAATCGTTTCGATCCAGGGATTTGGGACCGGCTTTCTCGAAGAAGGGATTGTCGAGATAGCGGTCCACCACGCTGCGCACGA
This sequence comes from Aquamicrobium sp. LC103, assembly GCF_001014615.2. Lineage (GTDB taxonomy): Bacteria > Pseudomonadota > Alphaproteobacteria > Rhizobiales > Rhizobiaceae > LBCQ02. Next base: position 220,456 of record NZ_LBCQ02000004.1, on the reverse strand, counting down.
CACCGCCTTCGCTGGCGATCATGCCGTCGGCGTCGTAGGGCACGCCGCCCTGGCTCGCCACCCACTGGTCGATCAGCGCGTTGCCGGGCCCGCTGTCGAAGGCGACGGGGTCGTCCCGCTTCGGCACGTAGGTCACGTTCGAGATGCCGCCGATATTGACGAAGCAGACGGGAAACCGGGCCAGGCCGGCCGGCAGCGAGGCGGCGAGCGCGGCATGATAGGCCGGCACCAGCGGCGCGCCCTGCCCGCCATGCTCCATGTCCCTGGCGCGCATGTCGTAGACCACCGGCAGGCCGGTTTCGCGCGCCAGCAGCGCCCCGTCCCCGATCTGCACGGTCAGCGCCCTTTCCGGCCGGTGAAGGACGGTCTGGCCGTGAAAGCCGACGACGTCGATCCTCGCATCCGGATGCGCGGCCGCGAAACGCCGGACGGCCTCGGCATGGCGCATCGTCAGCTCGCGCTCCAGCGCCGCGAGGTCGCCCGGCCGCTCGTCGCGCTTCTCGATCCGCTTCGCGGTCTCCAGCGCCTCCTCGATGCTTCGGCGAAACACGGCCTCGTAGGGCACGAACATGCTGGCCCCGCGCTTCACATCGCCTTCGCCGTCGGTTTCCAGCATCGCCAGGTCGATGCCGTCCATCGAGGTTCCGCTCATCAGGCCGAGTGCCGAGGTCATTTTTCCTGTCGACTTTCGCGTGCCATGTCACGTTTCTTGTGATTCCGCCCCTCTTGATGCTAAAGGCGCGCCATCGGCTTTGCCATCGGCAAGGCGGAACGACGAACTTCTCCACCGGAAAGAACCGAATTATGTCCTTCAAATCCGAATTCCTGCGCACCCTTTCCGAGCGCGGCTTCATCCACCAGATCTCGGATGAAACCGGCCTCGACGACCTCTTCGCGAAGGAAACCGTGACGGCATATATCGGCTTCGATCCGACGGCGCCGAGCCTTCACGCCGGCGGGCTCATTCAGATCATGATGCTGCACTGGCTGCAACAAACCGGCCATCGCCCGATCGCGCTGATGGGCGGCGGCACCGGCATGGTCGGCGACCCGTCCTTCAAGGACGAGGCGCGCAAGCTGATGACGCTCGACACCATCGCCGCCAACATCGCCTCCATCAAGCGGGTCTTCGCCAACTATCTCACCTTCGGCGAAGGCGCGAAGGACGCGGTCATGGTCAACAACGCCGATTGGCTGGCCCCGCTTAACTATCTCGAATTCCTCCGCGACGTCGGCCGGCACTTCTCGGTCAACCGCATGCTGAGCTTCGATTCCGTCAAGCTGCGGCTCGAGCGCGACCAGTCGCTGTCGTTCCTCGAATTCAACTACATGATCCTGCAGGCCTACGACTTCGTCGAGCTGAGCAAGCGCTACGGCACGCGCCTGCAGATGGGCGGCTCCGACCAGTGGGGCAACATCGTCAACGGCATCGATCTCGGCCACCGCATGGGCACGCAGCAGCTCTACGCGCTGACCTCGCCGCTGCTGACCACCGCCTCCGGCGCCAAGATGGGCAAGTCGCTTTCGGGCGCCGTCTGGCTCAACCCGGACATGCTGTCGGCCTATGATTTCTGGCAGTACTGGCGCAACACGGAAGATGCCGATGTCGGCCGCTTCCTGAAGCTCTACACCACGCTGCCTCTCGACGAGATCGCGCGGCTTGCCGCGCTTGGCGGCTCGGAGATCAACGAGGCCAAGAAAGTATTGGCCACCGAGGTGACGGCGATGCTGCACGGGCGCGAGAACGCCGAGCAGGCCGCCGAAACCGCGCGCAAGACCTTCGAGGAAGGAGCGCTCGCCGAGAGCCTGCCGACGGTGGAGGTCGCGAAGTCGGAACTGGAAGCCGGCATCGGCATTCTGTCGCTCTTCGTCAAGGCCGGCCTTGCCGCCTCCAACGGCGAGGCGCGCCGGCAGGTTCAGGGCGGAGCCGTGCGCCTCAACGACGAGCCCGTCTCCGACGATCGCCGCGGCGTGACGGTTGCGGACCTGACCGCCGAAGGCGTCGTCAAGCTTTCCATGGGCAGGAAGAAGCACGTCCTGGTGCGGCCGGTCTGACCGGCCGCGCCAGCGCTTTCAGCGGAACTCGAACACCGAGCGGAAGATGCCCGGCGCGATCACCGACAGCGGATTGATCTGAAGGTCCGGCTCGCCCGCCTTGCCGGCGAGCCGGAACGTGATGCCGATCAGGCCGCGGTCGCGGCCATTGCCGAGAATCTGGCCGATCAGCGGAATCTCGCCGAAGATCCGGTTCAGCCCATAGGCCGGCATGAAGGTGCCGGTCATCGCCATGTTGCCGGACCTGTCGTAGAGCGAGCCCTGGAAGGTGGCGCCGATCAGCGGTCCGCGCAGCACGCCGCGATCGAGATTGAGATAGCCCGTTCCCTTCTCCACGACCGAGAAGCCGCGCTCGAACTGCACGCGCGAAACGTCGATCTCGCCGCGTACCGCGTCGTTGAGGGTGCGCCCGTCGCTGGCCGGCGCCGTGGAGACCAGCGAACTCAGCCGCGGCTCGTTGACGACCCAGAAATTGCGCGCATCCACCTGCCCGGAGAGCGGTCCGCCGCTGCCCTTGAGCGCAACCGTGATGTCGCCGCCCTCCATCCGCTCGTAAATGTCGAGGAACCGCAGTATCGAGCCGGCATCGGCGGATTGCATGCGGATGTTGCGTGCGCCGCCCGCCCTGCCGTCGGTGAAGGTCACCTTGCGCCCGTTGCGCGTGGTGGCGGAAAACTCCAGCGCATCGGTCACCGGGCCGTTGCCCCGATAGCTCAGCGTCACGTCGCGCAATGTCTCGCCGTGAAAACCGATCGCGGACGCGACCGCGAGATCGACCGTCACGGGCACGCCCTCGACCGACTTGGCGGCTCCCTCCGCGTCGGCGGTCAACATCTTGATGACCGAACGCACGTCGATCGAATTGCCGCGTATGGTGACGTTGTAGCCGCTGCCCTGCCGCTTCACGTCCACGGAGAAATCGTCGGTACGGTTGAGTTTGGCGGAATTGAGCTTGACGCTCGACACGCCGCCGCGATCGAGCGAGATCGCGCCCGCGGCTGAAAACGTGTCGCCCTTGACCCGGAAATCCGAAAGCTCGGTCCGGCTCCCGCGCCTCTCCATGGTGAAGCTGGCGGTTCCGGGTATGCCCGTTCCCTTGCTCCATCCCACCCATGGCACCTTGAGGGTGGAACGGGAAAGGTCGGCCGTGATGGCCTCCTTGCCCTCGCCGGCGGCCACCGCCTGCACCAGCGCGGTCCCGCCCAGAACGACATCGAGGCCCGGCGCGAGCGCATCGCGCGCCTTGTCGTCCAGCACCAGATCGACCTTGCGCTCTCGCGCAATCTCGCTGTTGCCCAGCGGGAACACCAGATGCACCTTGGAGGCCGCGCCGTTCAGCTTCGCATCCGCGTCGATCGCCGCGCGCGTCGGCTCGACGACGATCCGCCCCTTCGCCTCCGTGACGGTCATGCCCTCGAACGGCCTTGCCAGCGCGAGGTCGGAATAGTCGAGCTCGACCTTCCATCCGAGGCTTTCCACGGGGACGTTCCGCGTCAGCGGAATATCGGCGGACACCGTTCCGCTCACCTCGCCCGACAGCTCCCCCGGCTTGAGATCGACGAAGCGCTCGACATTGATCGGCTCGTAGCCGGCCAGCGCCATGATCGCCGGCGCCTGCCCGTCGACGCCGATCCGCAGTTTGCCGATCACCGGGTTCAGATGCGCGTCGCGGATCGTCAGCGTGCCGGCGCTTGCATTCACGGTCCTTCCGTCGCTCATGAAAACGGTGCCCGAATTGAGCGCGATGTCGACATCCGTCCCGCGAAACTCGACGACGCCGTCGCCGTCGCGCATCGGCGGAAGCCGGCCGGCCATGTCGAATCGGGTTCCCGCGATCGCGAAACGGCCGGAGACCTCGTCGCCGTCGAACGGGATGCCGTTGCCCATGCGTCCCGGCGGAACGCCGAGCCGCACGCTGCCCTCGACAACGCGCCCGCCATAGACGTTCTTCGATACCCAGTTGCGCGCGCCGGGCGCGGCAAAGAACGGCCAGATCTGCTTGACATGACTGACCGGCATGTCGGTGACGTCGACATTGAGCTGCAGGCCCGGCGACTTGCCCGGCTCGAACCGCACCTCTGCCGAGCCGGTGACCTCGCCCTGGGCGGTGCGCAGCCCGATCTCGTCGACGTCGAGAATGCGGGCCGGCCCTTCGTAGCGGCCGGCGATGCGGGCGAGAACCGGCAAAGCCGGCTCGGACGAACCTTCCGGCGAGATCACCGAACCGTCGCTGACCAGCTCGTAGCGGTAGTGCGGCCGCTCGCCGCTCGCCTTCGGCGCGGGGCCGACGGCGCCGTGAAACTGCCAGCGCGACCGCCCGCTGGTGACGCTCGCCCGTTCGATCTCGATCTTCCTCGTGCCGCCGACGACCGTGGCGGTCATGTCGGCATCGATCTTCATCTGGCCGGGACGGCCCATGTCGAAGACCGCGTTGGCAAGATGCGCGTTGAACGACAGGCGGTTTGGAGCCCCCGACCCTTCCGCGCCGGTGATCTCGACGTTCAGATTTCCCAGCACGTTGGGGTCCTCGACCGCGGCGCCATTGCCGGCCACCACGATTTCCGGCGCTTCCGAATTCGTCGTGATCGCGAGGCGCTCGATGCGCCGCTCACCGGCGTTGCGCGAGGCCGTTCCCTCGAGCTTCACCACCCGCTCGCCCCAGCGCAGCAGTGCCGAGATGGCGAGCTGGCCGTCTGCCGGCGCCGACAGCCTGGAGCTTTCCACCAAGAGGCGGCGCTCGTTCTCGCCGCTGCCGAAGACGATCTCGACGTTTTCCAGGTCGATCTCGTCCGTGCCGCTGGCCTGGAGCGCGTCGAAGGCCTGGTGGAGGCTGTCGAACACCAGGGCCGCGGCGACATCGGGATCGAGCAGCCCGTCCTCGTTCAGGAAATGCAGGCCGACGCCCTGCCCGTCCGCGCGCGGCAAGGCTTCCATCATGATACGGGCATTGCCCAGATGCGCGCTGCCGAGCTTCACCTCGCCGCGCAGCAGCGGCAGCGCCCTCAAGCCGAAACGCAGCGAACCCACGCTCATCATCGTCGCGTTCGATTCGGCGGAGGCGATTTCAGCGTCGCGGATTTCGATGCCCACCCGGCGCCCCTTGGCGACCGAGAAACGGGTGCTGCCGATGGCGGTGGTTACCCTGGTGCCCGCAAGCGCGGTGATCGCCGCCTGCGCTTCGCGCTGGAGCCGCTCGTTTCCGACCCCGCTTCGCGCCGCGAAGTAGACGGCGCCGATCGCCGCGATCGACAGCACGAGGCTCGCGAGCACGACATAGGTCAGCGTTCTCGTCAGCCGTGACCACAGCGGCCGCCGCGCCCTGGTGGGAGCCGGCGTGGGCGCGGCAGACGGCAATGCGTCGAGACGAGCGATTTCGTTACGCCTGAAGCGTATTTTCTCGTGTTGCGGGGCGTCGCCGTGCACCAGTTCGCTGCCGACCTTTCCGTAATGGACGAATCTTGGGGAGCCACTATATCTGTCGCCTCCTGACGCGTAACCTCACAGAAGGGCGATCCCATGGCAAACTTCAATATCGGCGACACCGCACCGGATTTCGAACTTCCCGGAGACGGCGGCACGACCGTTTCCTTGTCGGCGCAGCGCGGAAAGCAGGTCGTCCTGTTCCTCTATCCCAAGGACGACACCAGCGGCTGCACCGCGGAAGCCCTCGCCTTCTCCGCTCTCAAGCCCGAATTCGAGAAGCTCGGAGCGGTTCTCATCGGAATGTCGCCGGACACGGCAAGGAGCCATGACAAATTCAAGGCAAAGCACGACCTGACCGTCATGCTTGCCGCCGACGAAGAGAAGAAGGTGCTCGCAGGATACGGCGTCTGGGTCGAGAAGAGCATGTACGGACGCAAATTCATGGGCGTCGAGCGGACCACCTATCTCATCGGCGCCGACGGCAGGATCGTCCGGAAATGGGAGAAGGTGAAGGTTCCCGGCCATGCCGAGGAAGTGCTCCAGGCGGTGAAATCGAACCGATAGGTTCCCGACGGCGAAGCAGGAACCTCTCGTCTCTCCGTACGTTCCCCCTTCAAGGAACGAGAACCGCAAGACCACGGAGAAGGAAATGCTGAGAGGACTGCTTCTGTGGATGATCGGCATACCGATCCCGATCATCATACTTCTGCTTCTGTTCCTCGACTGATCCTGCAGCCGCAGGACGTAAAAATGCCCCGATCAGCCATCGGGGCATTTTTCTTGTAGGCCGGCTTCGCGGCCGCGCGAACGTCCCGCCGAAAAGCTTTGTTAACCCTAATAATGTGTAATCGGGACCTGACATCTTTCGGCGTGGGTAGGATTCGTGACAGACAATCGGCAGGCTTCGGTCTTTGGCAGGCGGAGGGAGCCTCATACCGTCATCATCGCGCGCGGAGACCAGATCCGGCACTTCACCATCCGGCCCTGGATGGCCGCGCTCGCAGGCTCCGTGGTGGCCGCCGCCGCCGTCGGCTACCTGCTCGCCACCTCCTATCTCGTGCTGCGCGACGACCTGATCGGTGCGGCCGCCGCACGTCAGGCGCGCATGCAGCAGGCCTATGAGGACCGCATCTCGATGCTCCGCGCACAGGTCGACCGCATCACCAGTCGCCAGATGCTCGACCAGCATCTCGTCGAGAGCAAGGTCACCGAGCTGCTGGAGCGCCAGGCCCAGCTCACGCAGCGCCACGGGCGCATATCCCCGATCCTCGACCGGATCGGCGACGCCAAATTGCCGAACTCGGCTCCGGTTCCCGCTGGCAAGCCGGACCGCCAGGCGCGCCTGGGTTCTGCCGCCACCGCCTACGCCTCGGTGACCGGCGGCACGGAGCCCGCGCCCTTTTCATCGGCGTTCTGGGAAACCCGCCACGGCCATTCCGGCGGCGAAAGCGCCGCCGATCAGGCCGACAGGCTGTTCATGACCATCAATCAGTCGCTTCAGGACATCGAGGAAGAGCAGATCGCACGGCTCGACATGCTCGCCGAGGACGCCTTCGAGAAAACCGGGCGCATCGTCGAGGCGCTGGAAGAGGCAGGCCTCCAGGTCGACATCGACGAAGGCGGCCAGGATACCGGCGGCCCCCTTCTCCCGGTTCAGCCGCTCAATTTCGACATGCGCGTCCGCGAACTCGATCAGGCACTCAGCAAGCTCGAGACGGTGACGGAGATGACCAAGGCCCTGCCGATCCACAATCCCGCCCCCGGCCGCTCGGTTTCCAGCACCTTCGGCATCCGCCGCGATCCGCTGATCGGCGCCCCGGCCATGCATGCCGGCATGGACTTCCGCGCCACGACCGGCACGCCGGTATTGGCCGCGGGGGCCGGAAAGGTGATCAGGGCCGGCTGGAACGGCGGCTACGGCCGCATGGTCGAGGTCGAGCATGGCGACGGCTTCACCACACGCTATGCCCATATGAGCAGGATCGGCGTGAAGGCTGGCGAGAGCGTGAGCACCGGCGACGTGCTCGGCAAGGTCGGCTCGACCGGCCGTTCGACCGGCCCGCATCTGCACTACGAGGTCCGCCGAAACGGCGAACCCCTGGATCCCGTACGCTTCCTGAAGGCCGGCAGGACCGTCAAGAAGCTGATGCAGCCCTGACCTCGATCAGTCGAGATCCGCGACCGGCTGGCCGGGAGCACCCTCGATCTTCTGGGACAGCGACGCTTCCATGAATTCGTCGAGATCGCCGTCGAGCACGTCCTGCGGACTGGTGCTTTCCACCCCCGTGCGAAGATCCTTCACGAGCTGATAGGGCTGCAGCACGTAGGAACGTATCTGATGCCCCCAACCGATGTCGGTCTTCGACGACGCCGATGCGTCGGCCGCCGCCTCGCGCTTCTTGAGCTCCTCTTCGTAGAGCCGCGAGCGCAGCATGTCCCATGCCTTGGCCCGGTTCTTGTGCTGCGATCGCTCGGCCTGGCACTGCACCACGATACCGGTCGCGATGTGGGTGATGCGGACGGCTGAATCGGTGGTGTTGACGTGCTGGCCGCCGGCGCCGGAGGCGCGGTAGGTATCGATCCGTACGTCAGATTCCGAGACGTCGATCTCGATCGACTCGTCGATGACCGGATAGACCCAGATGCTCGCGAAGGAGGTATGGCGCCGCGCGTTGGAATCGTAGGGCGAGATGCGCACCAGGCGGTGGACGCCGGATTCCGTCTTCAGCCAGCCATAGGCGTTGGTGCCCTTGATCAGCACGGTCGCCGACTTGATGCCCGCCTCCTCGCCGTCGTGGATTTCCATCACCTCGACCTTGAAGCCGCGACGCTCCGCCCAGCGGGTGTACATGCGCAGCAGCATGTTCGCCCAGTCCTGGCTTTCCGTGCCGCCGGCACCCGCGTGCACCTCGAGATAGGTGTCGTTGGCGTCAGCCTCGCCCGAAAGCAGGGTTGCGATCTGGCGGGCCTTCAATTCGCCGCGCAGCGATCTGATCGCCGCTTCGGCTTCCTGCACGACGGCTGCGTCGCCCTCTTCCTCGCCCAGCTCGATCAGGCCGACATTGTCCTCCAGCGCCTGATTGAGCCCGGTGATGGCCTTGATGTTGTCGTCGAGGGTCTGGCGCTCGCGCATGAGCTTCTGCGCCTCCTGCGGATCGTTCCACAGATCGGCGTCCTCCGCGCGCATGTTCAGGTAATCAAGTCGTTTTACGGCCTGATCCCAGTCAAAGATGCCTCCTCAGCAGGCTTATGGCCTGCTTGATTTCGTCGACGAGATTTTCGGTTTCCGCTCGCATGGCAGCTTCGCTGTCCGTTTCTGCTTGGTTGATGAATCGGGCCGGAACATAGGGGGGTGGCCAGGTGCTGTAAAGTGAAACGGCCACGCAGTCATTCGCCTGCGTGGCCGTTTTCCTATGGTTTTTGACGTCAGTAGAGGCCGCCGCCCGAACCGGATGTGATCGCCTCGCTCGCCTGCGGAGAGATTTCCCTGGCGCGCTCCTCCTGGTTGGAATCCATGCCGATCACCCAGTAGCTGTCGGCCGGCCCCGTACCGGGCTTGAACGCTTCCATGATCGCACCCGAGGCGCCTTGCGAGGCGCGCATGCCCGACTTGCGGTCGACGGCGATCATCTTCATGCCTTCCGGCACGCGGAAGTCGACCGGCGGCGTGTCCTTCAGCGCCTCGGCCATGAACTCCTTGAAGATCGGAGCGGCGAGGCCGCCGCCCGTCGAGCCCTTGCCCAGCGGCGTCGGCCGGTCGTAACCGAGATAGAGGCCGACGACGAGGTCCGGCGTATATCCGATGAACCAGGCGTCCTTCTCATCATTGGTCGTGCCCGTCTTGCCGGCGATCGGGCGCTTGAGCTCGGAAACGGTGACGGCGGTACCCCGGCTGACGACGCCTTCCATCATCGAGGTGATCTGGTAGGCGGTCATCGGGTCGAGCACCTGCTCGGCGTTGTCGACGAGCTCCGGCTCCGACTGCTCCTGCCAGGTATTGGCATTGCAGCCCTCGCAGGGGCGCTCGTCATGGCGGTAGACGGTCTTGCCGTAACGGTCCTGGATGCGGTCGATCAGCGACGGCTTGATCTGCTTGCCGCCATTGGCCATCACCGAATAGGCGGAGACCATGCGCATGACGGTCGTTTCGCCGGAGCCGAGCGACATCGCCAGCACCGGCAGCATCTTGTCGTAGACGCCGAAGCGTTCCGCGTATTCCGCGACGAGGTTCATGCCCATGTCGTTGGCGAGCCGCACCGTCATCAGGTTGCGGGACCGCTCGATGCCGGCGCGCAGGGTCGAAGGCCCGGCGAAGCCGCCGCCATAATTCTTCGGCTCCCACACCTGGTTGCCGACCTTGATCGAGATCGGGCCGTCGAGCACCACCGAGGCGGGCGTATAGCCGTTGTCGAGTGCGGCCGCGTAGACGATCGGCTTGAAGGAGGAACCCGGCTGGCGGTAGGCCTGCGTCGCGCGGTTGAATTCGGACTCCGAATAGGAGAACCCGCCGACCATTGCGAGCACGCGGCCCGTATGCGGGTCCATCGCCACCATGCCGCCGGAAACCTCCGGAACCTGGCGCAGCACCCATCCCGCGGCCGGGATCTCCTTGACCTCGTCCCTGCCGTCCTCGCCGCTGGCCGCGGTGAGCGCGGGGTTTTCGATCATGACGACGTCGCCGGGGTTCAACACGCCGGCCGGCGAATTGGCCTTGACGCGCTTGCCGTCCACCGTGTGGCGCAGCGCCCAGCTCATGTCCTTGGCGGCGACGGAAACGATATCGCGCGCTTCCACGAGCTCGCCCGAGGCCTTGCGGGCAGGCTGCAGGCCGACCTTCAGCCCTTCCGACGAGGATTCCAGCACCACCCCCAGCTTCCACTCGGGCACGTCGCTCAACCGGGGCACCTCGCCGAGCGGCACGCCCCAGTCTCCCTCCACGGAGACCGTGGTGACCGGTCCGCGATAGCCGCGCAGCGTGTCGTATTTGATGAGCCCGTGCTGAAGCGCCTTGCGGGCGATGAGCTGCATCTCCGGATCGAGCGTGGTGCGCACGGACAGCCCGCCCTCGTAGAGCGCGTCCTCGCCATAGCGGGCGATGATCTCGCGGCGGACCTCCTCGGTGAAATACTCGCCCGCGAACAGGTAGGTTCCGCCGCGGCGCGGCGTGACGCCGAGCGGCAACGCCTTGGCCTTATCGGCCTCCTCGGTCTCGACATAGCCGTTGGCGACCATCTGGTCGATGACCCAGTTGCGGCGCTCGAGCGCGCGCTCGGTGTGCCGGAACGGGTGATAGTTCGACGGACCGCGCGGAAGCGCGGCCAGATACGCGGCTTCCGCGACCGTCAGCTCGTTCACCGACTTGTCGAAATAGGTCAGCGCCGCGCCGGCGACGCCGTAGGCGCCTAGGCCGAAGAAGATCTCGTTGAGATAGAGTTCGAGGATGCGGTCCTTCGAATAGGCCTGCTCGATGCGGAAGGAGAGCAGCATCTCGCGCACCTTGCGCTCGATCGTCTGGTCCGACGTGAGCAGGAAGTTCTTCGCCACCTGCTGGGTAATCGTGGACGCGCCGACGGGGCGGCGGCCGGAGCCCATGTTCTGGGCGTTGGTGATGACCGCTCGCGCCAGGCCCGTCACGTCGATGCCGGGATGGTTGTAGAAATTCTTGTCCTCGGCCGAAAGGAAGGCGGCCTTGACGCGGTCCGGGATCGCCTGGATCGGAAGGTAGAGGCGCCGCTCGCGGGCAAACTCGCCCATCAGCGCGCCGTCGGAGGCGTGGACGCGGGTCGTCACCGGCGGCTCGTACTTGGCGAGCACTTCGTAGTCGGGCAAATCCTTGGTGAGGTGGCCGATATACATCGCCACGCCACCCGCCACCAGCAACGCCAGCATGATGCCGATGCCGAAGAAATATCCGATGAGACGTATCATGCCCACTCCAGTCTACGGATCCGGTACGATCCTCGCGGCGTGCCGTAGCGCTATCGCTATCTGCCTTCCGCTCTTCAAGTCACGCTCGTGCTCCGCCCATGTGGGCAAAATGCGGCGGCCGAAAAGAGCTTCTGCATGATTTTGAAATTAAACCACAAAGTGTTGTGCCATTGCAACGATGGCCGCAAGGGTTGCCGCCGCCGCGTTTCATCCGCCCGCACCGGCTTTCGCCGCGGCGAACATGTCGATTGCCGAGACGATGCTGTCAATGGCCTTGGCGCGCCATTTCGGATCGCGCAGCTTCACCTCGTCGGCTTCGTTCGAAAGATAGCCGAGCTCCAGCAGGACGGACGGCACGTCCGGCGCGCGCAGCACCCTGAAACCGGCGAAACGATGGGGATTGTTGATCATCTCGATCGAATTCGACAATTCGCCGACGAGCGAGCGGGCGAAGCGCATGGAGAAGGAGTGGGTCTCGCGCCTGATCAGGTCGACGAGGATGTCGGCCACGCCCTGATTCTGCTCCTCCACCTCGATGCCGGCGATCTCGTCGGAGAGGTTCTCGCGGATCGCCTTCGCCGCCGCTTCCGCGTCGGAAGCCTTGTCGGAGACGGTGTAGACCGTCGCGCCGCTGATCCCCTTCAGGCGGATCGTGTCGGCATGCACCGAAATGAACAGGTCGGCCTCGTGCTGGCGGGCGATGCGCACGCGCTCGTCGAGGCGCAGGAACACGTCCCTGTCGCGCGTCAGATAGACGTCGTATCTGGAGGTGTCGTCGAGGCGCTTCTTCAACTCGAGCGCGAAAGCCAAGGTTATCGTCTTCTCCAGCGTGCCTTTCGAGCTTTCGGCGCCGCTGTCTATGCCGCCATGCCCCGCGTCGACCACGACGGTGAACTTGCGTGTCTCAGGCTTTGTCGGGGTCGCGAGGCGGTCCACCTTGCGGGTCGTCTGCGTCGCGCCCGTGGTGCCGATCTGGTCGCTCAGCGCGGCCTCGAACGCCTTTTCCGAGCTGGCGACGATGTCGGCGACCAGCCGGTAGCCGGGCGATGATTCGTTCTGCACCACCTCGAAATGCTCGACCTCGAAGGGCGTGTCCATCGAGACGATGACCCGGGAAGCGCCGCTTTCCAGATTGCCGTGACGCACGTCGGTCACCATGCCGCGCGGCTCCAGCTCGGCCTCGTCGAATCGGAAGGCCGTTTCCGGAAGGTCCACGACCAGCCGGTGCGGATTGCGCAGCAGCAGCCACCGCACCTCCGGCTCGCGGTCGAACTGCATGATGATGCGCACGCGCGAGGCGTCGCCGGCCATCTTGTAGCCGTCGGCCTGGAGTATTTCCTGCGCGGACGCGCCCCTCGCCGCGACGGCGCAAAGGACAACCAGAAGGAGAAAGCAGGCCGACTTCACGGTTTGCGCGAAATCCGGGACGGCAAGGCCCCATCCACGCGTCGTGACATTATCGCTTGCTGGAAACGAGCACGGCTGCATTGCGTCCCAAGATGACTCAAACGTTGAAAATCCGAAATACGCGCGGTTAACGACTGGTAATCGGTGATGGTTAATCAAATATTTAAGGAGCCCGCAAAGCCGGGCGAACCGTGGAAGACTCCTTCCCGCCACTTTTGCCGGCATCCAAATCGGGGTTGCCATGACCTTCGCCAAATCATAAAAGCGAGGTTGGATCACCGCAATGCCTGCAATCGGTCCGAGACGCGATCGCTGCAGGCGCGGGCGATGCCGCCGAATTTCTTCAAGGCGTTTCCGGCAACGAGGAACCCTTGAGTGATGAAAACGGCCGGAACGGTGAGTTCCGCGCCGGCTCGGTCAGAGCAGCAGAGAACGGTCCGGCAACCGCCGGATCTTGGTTGAAAAGGTTTCGTAAGACACGAATGGCCCCATCCGCATCGCCACCCAAACCCGGAAATGACCGCGCCGTTCCGGCCGCGGCCGGTTTGGGCGGTGCGCTTCGGCAGTGTCTTGCGAACCCGCAAATGTCCGGATCGCCGGCAAGACAGTTAAGAAAGCCGCATGCCCCAGCGCGCTTCCCCGTGTCTGCCCGCACCGGGGAGAAAAGAAATAATGCCCAACAAGATGCTTATAGACGCCTCCCACCCGGAGGAAACGAGAGTTGTTGTCGTTCGCGGTAACCGCATCGAAGAATTCGACTTTGAGTCGCAGGACAAGAAGCAGCTAAAAGGAAACATCTACCTCGCCCGCGTCACGCGGGTGGAGCCTTCGCTTCAGGCGGCGTTCGTCGAATATGGCGGCAACCGCCACGGCTTCCTGGCCTTCAGCGAAATTCACCCGGACTACTACCAGATCCCGGTCGCCGACCGTCAGGCGCTGTTGCGGGCGGAGGAAGAAGCCGCCGCCGCGGAAGACGAGGATTCGGACGAATCGGAAGAGCGCGGCCGCAACCGCCGCCGCCGTCGCGGCAACCGGAGCCGCGGTGGCCGCGGCGATGAAAAGCGCGCGGACGCTTCTTCGGACGCGGAAGACGGCGCCGAGGCCTCCGAGGACGGCACGCACGACGACGACGGCGGTTCGGTGATGGCCGAGGCCGTCGATGCCGACGTGATCGCCGAGGACGTCGGCGAGGGCCGTGGAAGCGACGACGCCGACGACGCGGGCGGCGAGGATGCGAACGGCGCCGGCGGCGATGACGGCGAGGTCGAATCGGTCGGCGCGGGCGACGCCATGGAAGAGGTGCGCGACCGCCGCAAGCCGCCGCGCCGCCATTACAAGATCCAGGAAGTCATCAAGCGCCGCCAGATCCTGCTGGTGCAGGTGGTCAAGGAGGAGCGCGGCAACAAGGGTGCGGCACTCACCACCTATCTCTCGCTCGCCGGCCGCTATTCGGTGCTGATGCCGAACACCGCGCGCGGCGGCGGCATCTCGCGCAAAATCACCAATGCGCAGGACCGCAAGCGCCTGAAGGACGTCGTCAAGGATCTCGAAGTGCCTCAGGGCATGGGCGTGATCCTGCGCACGGCTGGCGAAAGCCGCACCAAGGCCGAGATCAAGCGCGACTACGAATATCTGATGCGGATGTGGGAGAACGTCCGCAACCTGACGCTGCAATCGACCGCCCCTGCCCTCGTCTACGAGGAAGGCAGCCTGATCAAGCGCTCGGTGCGCGACCTCTACAACAAGGACATCGATGAAATCCTCGTCGCAGGCGAGGACGGCTATCGCGAGGCCAAGGACTTCATGCGCATGCTGATGCCCAGCCATGCGAAGGTCGTCCAGCCCTATCGCGACAAGGCGCCGATCTTCGCGCGCAACGGCATCGAGGCCCAGCTCGACCGCATGCTGCAGCCGCAGGTGACGCTGAAGTCCGGCGGCTACATCATCATCAACCAGACCGAGGCGCTGGTCGCCATCGACGTCAACTCCGGCCGCTCCACCAAAGAGCATTCGATCGAGGACACCGCGCTCCAGACCAATCTGGAAGCGGCCGAGGAGGTCGCGCGGCAGTTGCGCCTGCGCGACATGGCGGGACTGATCGTCATCGACTTCATCGACATGGAGGAGAACCGCAACAACCGCTCGGTCGAGAAGAAGCTCAAGGATTGCCTGAAGAACGACCGCGCCCGCATCCAGGTCGGCCGCATCTCCCATTTCGGCCTCCTGGAGATGTCGCGCCAGCGGATTCGTGCTTCCGTGCTGGAATCGACGATGCAGCCTTGCCCGCATTGCGGCGGCACCGGCCATGTCCGTTCCGAATCGTCGGTCGCCCTGCTCGTCGTGCGTGCGATCGAGGAATTCCTGCTCAAGGACAATCGCAACCACATCACCGTGCGCACGCCGACCTCGACGGCGATCTACGTGCTCAATCACAAGCGCTCCATGCTTGCCGAGCTCGAGGCGCGTTTCGGCCTGACGATCACGGTGGAAGCCGACGACACGGTGCGTTCGCAGCACTATGCGATCTTCAAGGGCGCGCCGGTGGAGCGCCCCGTCACGATCGAGGCGCCCTCCATCTCCGTCGCGGATCTCGATGACGATCTGGTCGAGGACGAGGAAGTGCCCGCCGAGGAAGCTGACGAGGCCGAGAGCCATGTCGAGCAGCCGCGCGGCGGCGATGACGGCGAAGGCCAGCGCAAGCGTCGCCGCAGGCGGCGGCGGCGTGGCGGCCGCGACCGCGATCGCGAACAGCAGGCGC
The DNA here is from genome assembly GCF_001014615.2 of Aquamicrobium sp. LC103. Classification (GTDB taxonomy): domain Bacteria; phylum Pseudomonadota; class Alphaproteobacteria; order Rhizobiales; family Rhizobiaceae; genus LBCQ02. Next base: position 204,885 of record NZ_LBCQ02000004.1, on the reverse strand, counting down.
CGGGAGAGGCCGCGCCGGTGGAAGACGCTGCCGCCGACACCGACGGCGACGAGGATGCCGACGAGAACGACGCGGAAGCCTTTGCCGACGACGACGCGAACGGCAATGACGGTTCCCGCAAGAAGCGCCGCCGCGGCAAGCGCGGTGGTCGCCGCAATCGTCGCGACGAGGAGGACGCGGAGCAGGAAGCCGGTGCGGTCGCCGAGGCTGCCGAAGCCGAGGTGATTGCCGAAACCGTCTCCGCCGAAGTGCCGAACGTGGACGAAGCTGCCATGGCGGCCGTGGAACAGGCCTCCTCCGTAGTGGAGACGAGCACGGGCGACGCTTCGGCCGAAGAAGCGCCCGAGGCCGAGGCAGTCGCCGAGGAGCCGAAGGCCAAGAAGCCGAGGCGCACGACGAAGCGCGCCAAGAAGGAACCGGAGCCCGAGGTCGTGGAAGCCGAGGCCGCACTTGCTACGCCTGAGCCGGAAGCACCGGAAGCAGAGGCGCCGGCAGTCAAGAAGAAGGCTGCGCCGAAGCGCGCGCCCAGGCGCAAGGCGGCGGCTGCGGAAACCGAATCCGAAACCTCCAGCGAGCCGGCGGCCCCCGTCGACGCCGGGGAGCAGGTCGCGGACGCGGAGGCGGAGCCGGTGGTGGTTTCGTCCGACGCCGCAGCCGGGAGCGACGAGCCCAAGCAGCGCAAGACCGGCTGGTGGCAGCGCAAGGGCTTCTTCTGATCGCGTCAGAGCCGCTGAGAACGAAAACGGCATTGAAAACCGGCCTTTGGGCCGGTTTTCTGCTTTTCAGCCTATGGTCGTTCCGCTGCTATCCGTTCAGCCAGCGCTCCAGGGCGTCGGTTGCGGCGATCATGTCCTCGTGGCTTCCGGCATAGGAAAACCGCATGAAGCGGTGGCCTTCGCGCGTGTCGAAGTCGCGTCCGGGCGTCGCCGCGACATGCGCCTCGGCGATCATGCGCCTCGCGAATTCCATGCTGTCGTTGGTGTGCTGGGATACGTCGCAATAGGCGTAGAAGGCTCCGTCCATCGGGGCGGCGACCGGCAGGCCGAGCGCCGGCAGCCTCGCGAGCAGCAATTCGCGGTTCAGCCGGTAGCGCTCCTTGATCGCGTCGAGTTCGCCGGAAGCGTCGAAGGCCCGCTCCGCCGCGATCTGCGAAAGCTCCGGCGCGGAAATATAGAGGCTCTGCTGCAGCCGCTCGACCGTTCTGACCAGCGGTTCGGGCAGCACCATCCAGCCGATCCGCCAGCCGGTCATGCAGTAATATTTCGAGAACGAGTTTATGACCGCGACGCTGTCGTCGAAGGCGAGCGCGCTCATGTCCTCGCCGACATAGGAAAGACGGTGATAGATCTCGTCCGAGATGGCCGCGACGCCGAGATCGGACGCAGCCGCCAGCAGCTTGCGCAACTCCTCGGCGGGAATGACGGCGCCGGTCGGGTTCGCGGGGCTTGCGAACAGGACGCCCTTCAGCGGCACCTTTCGGTGCTCGGCCTCCAGCAGCTCCGCGGTCAGATATCCATGTCCGCCGAGCGGGATTTCGACCACTTCCAGGCCGAGCGCGGCCAGAATGTTGCGATAGGCCGGATAACCGGGCTCGGTGATCGCCACGCGGTCGCCCGCGTCGAACATGGCGAGGAAGGCGAGGTTGAAACCCGCCGAGGAGCCGGTCGTCACGACGATTCGCTCCGCGGGCACGGCTAGGCCGTAATGGTCGCGGTAGTGGCGGCTGATCGCCTGGCGCAGCGAGGCGCGGCCAAGGGCGTCGGTATAGCCGATGCTGCCCGTCGCCAGCGCCCGCGCGGCCGCCTCGCGGACGATCGGGGGCGCCGGATCGAAGGGCTGCCCGACCGCCAGCGAAACCACCTGTTTGCCCGTGGCGCGCAACCTGTTAGCCTCGGCAAGCACGTCCATGGCGTGAAACGGCTCGACCGCGCCGCGTTTGGATATCGATATCGGCATGGATGCTCCTGGTTCCGCGGCTCGCCGCCGCGCCGCACAAATGCCCTATTGATGTGGGGATCACAAGTTCATGAGAAAATGCGCAGCGTCTTTCCTTCAAGCTTCCCGTCGGATACCAGTGCGAGGCATGAAATCACGCTCCGCTGCCGCATCGATTCTGGCACGGCCCGCCCGTTTTGTGGCGGCGGCGCTGCTGGCGATTCAATCCACGCTCCTTCCGCTCTCCTCCGCGCAGGCCCAGCAGCGCGTCCCCATCGTGCGCGACGCGGAGATCGAGGCGCTGGTGCGCGACTATGCGGCGCCGATCCTGAAGGCGGCGGGCCTCTCCCGTTCCGGCATCGAGATCGTGCTGGTGAACCAGCCCTCCTTCAACGCCTTCGTCGCCGGCAGGCGGATATTCATCAACACCGGCGCCCTGATGACCGCCGAGACCCCCAACGAGATCATCGGCGTGCTCGCCCACGAGGCCGGCCATATCGCCGGCGGCCATCAGCAGCGCCTGCGCGACCAGATGGCGCGCGCGCAGACGATGTCGGTGGTGGCGACGATCCTCGGCATAGGTGCCGCGGTGGCCGGCGCGGCCAGCGGCACCCAGGGCCTCGCCCAGTCCGGCGCCGGCCTTGCCATGGGCGGCGGCGAAGCGGCGCGGCGCAGCCTGCTCGCCTATCAGCGCACCGAGGAGATCACCGCCGACCGTTCGGCCATCACCTATCTCGAGCGCACCGGCCAGTCGGCGCGCGGCATGCTCGCGACCTTCGAGCGGCTCGCCGACGGGCTCTCGCTTTCCGGCGCCCGCGTCGATCCCTACCAGATCAGCCATCCGGTCCCGCGCGAGCGCATCGCCAATCTGGAGACGCTCGCCCGCCAGAGCCGCTATTTCGACCGCACCGATCCGCCGGCGCTCCAGCAGCGCCACGATCTGATACGCGCCAAGATCGCCGCCTACACGCAGGGTCAGGCGGCAACCTCGCGCCTCTTCCGCAACGACCGCGGCAGCCTGGCGGCGCGCTATGGCGACGCGATCAGCACCTTCCTCGCCGGCAATCCGCGCGGCGCGCTGCCCAAGATCGACGCGCTGATCCAGGCGCAGCCGCGCAATCCCTATTTCCACGAGATGCGCGGCGAAATCCTGATCAAGGCGAACCGGCCGGCCGAAGCCGCCCAGTCCTTCGCCCGCGCGCTCAGCCTCGATCCCAACAGGTCCGGCATCATCCAGATCGGATATGGCCAGGCCCTGCTGGCGACCGGACAGCCCGACCAGATACGCAAGGCGGTCAGCGAGTTGCAGACCGGCCTCAGCAAGGCACGCGAATTCGCCGCCGGCTATCGCTACCTTGCCCAGGCTCACGGCCAGCTCGGCGATATCGCCCAGGCGGAGCTTGCAACGGCCGAGGGCCACTATTATTCGGGCAGCATCCGGGACGCGAAGATCTTCGCCGCGCGCGCCCAGCAGAAACTGCCGCAAGGCTCGCCGGGCTGGCTCAAGGCCCAGGACATCATCAATCAAAAGCAACCGGGCAGATAGGCAAGCCGCCAAACGCCGGGCCGCAATGCTGAGGGAATTCTGGAATGGGTAAGGCAATCGCATTGGGCGTCACCGGCGCCGTCATTTCCGTCGGGATGCTCGGGCTCGGCTATCTGGTGGGAAGCGGCGGTGCCGGCCTGCCGGAACGGAGCCCCGCTCCCGCGGCTGCAAGCCAGCCCCTGCCCGTCGCGACGGCCGACCGCGGCGCGGTGGAGGCGATCGTGCGCGACTATCTCGTCGCCAATCCGGAAATCCTTCTCGAGGTGCAGCAGGCGCTCGAGATCAAGCAGCAGGAGCAGCAGCGGGTCGCCCAGACCGAGGTGATCTCCGGCATGTCCGGGCAATTGTTCAACGCCGCCCATGACGGCGTGGTCGGAAATCCGGAAGGCGACGTCACCATCGTCGAGTTCTTCGACTACAATTGCGGCTACTGCAAACGCGCGCTTGCCGACATGGAGGCGCTGGTCGCCGCGGATCCGCAATTGCGCTTCGTGCTGAAGGAACTGCCCATCCTCGGGCCGGATTCGCAGCAGGCGCACATCGTGTCGATGGCGTTTCGCTCGCTTGCGCCGGAGAAGTACGGCGATTTCCATCGCGAGCTCCTCGGCAGCGGCCGCGCCAACGAGGCGACCGCCATCAAGGTTGCACTGGCCCAGGGCGTCGACGAGACGCAATTGCGCGAGGCCATGAAGGATCCGGCGATCGCGAAAGCCTTCGGCGAAACCTACACGCTCGCCAACGAGCTCTCCATCACCGGCACGCCCTCCTATGTGGTCGGCAACGAGGTCGTCTTCGGCGCGCTCGGCCAGGAAACGCTCGCCGAGAAGATCGAGGCGGCGCGCGCCCTGACCAATTGAAGCCGTTTTGACGTTTTTCCTCTCCATCGACGGCTTTTTGCGCCTGTGGACAGGAAAAGAAGCCACTTGCCCCCTTTGCCGGGCGGTTTATGCCGATTATAGAAGTGCCCGCGCGCGAGCTTTTTCGCGCATGGCTGGATGTTTCGTATGACCAAGACGATTTTTGTTCTCAACGGCCCCAACCTCAACATGCTCGGCAAGCGGGAGCCCGGCATCTACGGCGGCAAGACGCTCGACGAAATCGGCGCGGACTGCCGCAAGGCGGGGAAGGAGCTCGGCCTCGACGTCGATTTCCGCCAGACCAATCACGAGGGCGTGCTGGTCGACTGGATCCAGGAGGCCGGCGAGAAGGCGAAAGCCATAATCATCAATCCCGGCGCCTACAGCCATACCTCGATCGCGATCCACGACGCCCTGCGCTCGGTGGCGCCGCTGCCGGTCGCCGAGGTGCATCTCTCCAACATTCATGCGCGTGAAGCGTTCCGCCACGTATCCATGGTTTCGCCGGTCGCGCTCGGCGTCATCTGCGGCTTCGGCCCGTACGGATACGTCATGGCGCTTCAGGCGCTCGCAGCCCGGCTTTGACCGGCAAACGAAAAGACAAGGACGATAGCCAGATGTCGACGAAGAAAGCCGGTGTTGACCAGCAGCTCATTCGGGACCTCGCGAGCATTCTCGACGAGACCAACCTGACCGAGATCGAGGTGGAGCAGGACGACATGCGCATACGGGTTTCGCGGCAGTCCGCGCCCGTCCAGGCTTTCGCGCCCGCTCCGGCATACGCAGCGCCGGCGCCCGCGGCAGCTCCCGCCGCGCAGGCCGCCCCCGCTCCGCAGCCGGCCGACCAGAACAAGAACGCGGTTGCCTCGCCCATGGTCGGCACGGCCTACCGCGCCGCGGCTCCCGGTGCCGCGCCCTTCATCGAGATCGGCCAGCAGGTCAAGGAAGGCCAGACGCTGCTCATCATCGAGGCGATGAAGACGATGAACCAGATCCCTTCGCCGCGCGCCGGCACCGTCACGGCAATCTTCGTCGAGGATGCCCAGCCGGTCGAGTTCGGCGAGCCGCTCGTTGTCATCGAATAGATCGGGACCGGAATGTTTCAGAAAGTCCTGATTGCCAATCGCGGCGAGATAGCGCTCCGGGTATTGCGCGCCTGCAAGGAGCTCGGCATCAAGACGGTCGCCGTGCACTCCACCGCCGACGCCGACGCCATGCATGTGCGCCTGGCCGACGAGAGCGTCTGCATCGGCCCGCCGCCCTCGCGTGACAGCTACCTCAACATCCACCAGATCGTCGCGGCCTGCGAGATCACCGGCGCCGACGCGATCCATCCAGGCTACGGCTTCCTGTCCGAGAACGCCAAGTTCGCCGACATCCTCGCCGCCCACAACATCACCTTCATTGGCCCTTCCGGCGACCATATCCGCGTCATGGGCGACAAGATCGAAGCCAAGCGCACCGCCAAGCGCCTCGGCATTCCGGTCGTTCCCGGCTCCGAGGGCGCGGTCAGCGACGAGAAGGAAGCGAAGCGGATCGCCGCCGAGATCGGCTATCCCGTCATCATCAAGGCTTCCGCCGGCGGCGGCGGCCGCGGCATGAAGGTCGCCCGTTCCGAAGAGGACCTCGTCGTCGCGCTCGCGACCGCCCGTTCGGAAGCCGGCGCCGCCTTCGGCGACGACGCCGTCTATATCGAGAAATACCTGGAAAAGCCCCGCCACATCGAGGTTCAGATCGTCGGCGACGGCGCCGGCAACGCCGTCCATCTCGGCGAGCGCGACTGCTCCCTGCAGCGCCGCCACCAGAAGGTCTGGGAAGAGGCGAACTCGCCGGCGCTCAACGCCGAGGCCCGCGCCAGGATCGGCGATATCTGCGCGACGGCCGTTGCCGACCTCGGCTATTCGGGCGCGGGCACGATCGAATTCCTCTACGAGAACGGCGAGTTCTACTTCATCGAGATGAACACGCGCCTTCAGGTCGAGCATCCGGTGACGGAGGCGATCACCGGCATCGACCTCGTGCACGAGCAGATCCGCGTCGCTTCGGGCGGCGGCCTCTCGGTCCGCCAGGAGGACGTGCGCTTCCAGGGCCATGCCATCGAGTGCCGCATCAACGCCGAGGATCCGAGGACCTTCGTCCCCTCGCCCGGCACGATCACCCATTTCCACACGCCGGGAGGGCTCGGCATCCGCGTCGATTCGGGCGTTTATTCGGGCTACAAAATTCCGCCCTATTATGACAGCCTCATAGGCAAGCTGATCGTCCACGGACGCAACAGGGTGGAATGCATGATGCGTCTGCGTCGCGCCCTCGACGAGTTCGTGGTGGACGGCATCAACACGACGCTGCCGCTCTTCCGCGACCTGGTCGGAAACTCGGACATAGCCAATGGCGACTACGACATCCACTGGCTCGAGAAACATCTCGCCTCGCACGACTGAGGCTGAAAGGCCGTCATGACGCGGCCTTTCGCCCCCGGCTACCGCATTCCGCCCGACCTCCTGTTGCGGGCCTATGCGTCCGGCGTCTTCCCGATGGGGGAGAGCGCAGAGGATCGTGAAATCTTCTGGGTCAGGCCCGAGACGCGCGGTGTCATCCCGCTCGACGGCTTCCACATGCCCAGGAGCCTGCGCAAGGTCATCCGCCAGGGACGCTTCGACATCCGCTTCAACACGGATTTCGCCGGCGTCATGGAAGGCTGCGCCGAGCCGTCGGAAGGCCGGCACAATACCTGGATAAACGGACCGATTCGCGAAGCCTACTCGGCGCTTCACGATCGCGGCTACTGCCACTCCGTCGAGGCCTGGCGCGAGGATCGCCTGGTCGGCGGTCTCTACGGCGTGACGCTTGGGCGGGCCTTCTTCGGCGAAAGCATGTTTTCGCGGGAGGCGGATGCGTCGAAAGCCTGCCTTGCGGCGCTGGTCGAGCGCCTGCGGGAACGCGGCTTCGTGCTGCTCGACACCCAGTTCACCACGGAGCATCTCAAGCGGTTCGGGGCGGTGGACATTCCCCGGCGCAAATACGAGACATTGCTGGAAGACGCCCTGCGCGACGAAGCCCGGTTCGACTGATCGCCGGCGGGGAAACCGAGCGGCGGCTCAGTTGGTCGAGGAGGCTTCCGGCGGCGGCACGTCGGACTTGTCCTTGCAGCTCTTCAGCCACACGTCGTAGACGGCATGCTCGACGGCGTTGAGGCCCGGGCTTTCGGCGAACATCCAGCCGGTGAAGATGCGGCGTATCTTGCGGTCGAGCGTGATCTCGTCCACCTCCACGAAGGAATCGGTCTTGGGTTCCTCCGTGTCCGGCGCGGAGTAGCAGACGCGCGGCGTGACCTGCAGCGCGCCGAACTGGACCGTTTCGTCGATATAGACGTCGAATGTGGTGATGCGCCCGGTGATCTTGTCGAGACCGGCGAATTCGGCGACCGGGTTGACCGCGCGTTCGGCGAGCGCCGGCGCTGCGAGCATGCCGAAGGCCGAAAGGCCGAGAATGGCGGCCAGAAATCCGGGGCGAAGCAGGTTTGCTGAAATCATCGCGAGAAGCGGCCCTCTTGCATGTCGCCCCTGTCCCACCAGCAGCGCCCTTTCGAACAAGTCCCGACGCCCTATCGTGAAATTATGGCGATAAAAGCTCCGGCCGCAATGGGTCGGAGCCACGGATCAGTTGCCCGGCGTCCAGGCATCGTAGTCGCCGGTGACGCGCGGGCGCTCTTCCGTGCCGAGGATCGAGCCCTTGGGCCGGTAGGCCGCGGCTGACCCGGTCAGGTTCGGCTCGTGCGGTTTCTGCCATTCGCGCGGCTTGTAGTCCTCGTCCGTCGGCGGCGTGTCGACGCGGTGCTGGATCCAGCCGTTCCAGCCCGGAGGAACCGTGGAGGCCTCGGAATAGCCGTTATAGATCACCCAGCGGCGGGTGCGACCCTCCGGATCGACGCCTCCCTCATAGTAGACATTGCCGAATTCGTCCGAGCCGACGCGCTTGCCCTTGCGCCAGGTATGAAAGCGCGTGCCCAGCGTCTGTCCGTTCCACCAGGTGAAGAACTGTTTCAGGAAGGTCGTCATGGAATCCTCAGGCAAGCCCCATTTGATCCAGCCGCCTTATGGCCTCCAAAGCGGCTGAAGGCAAGGGCTTGTACTCCGGCGCGGCGATTGGCAGCGGACTATTCCCCGCATAAGCTCCGATATCCGCCGCCGCAAGGGAAGGAGCCGCTCATGGCCATGATACAGGTCTGGGAATTGCTCAGCTACATGGTCACCGTGATCGGTCTGCCGGTGGCGATCTTCTTCTTCGTCTACGAGCAGCGCCGCCAGCGCGAGAACGAGGAGGAGGAAATCTACCAGATTCTGTCGGACGGCTATATCGACTTCCTGAAGCTCGCCATCGACAACCCGGACCTCAAGCTTCAGGCGAACGCCGCCGTCCTCGACCTCACTGAGGAGCAAAGGGAACGCATGCTGGCGATGTTCGGCATCCTCATCTCGCTTTTCGAGCGCGCCTATCTGGTGGTCTATGACGACAACATGTCCGAGCGCAGGGCGCGGCGGTGGCGATCGTGGGAGGATTTCATGCGCGAATGGTGCCGGCGCGAGGATTTTCGCGACAACCTCGATCTGCTCCTGCCGGGAGAGGACCCCGATTTCGCCGTTCATATCCGCAAGATAGCGGAAGAAGAGAACGCAAGCCCGCGCCCGGCCGTCACGGCTTCATCTTGAAGCCGGCATGACTCTTGGCGAAGCCGAGCCGCTCGTAGAAGCGGTGGGCGTCGACGCGTGCATTGTTCGACATGAGCTGGACGAGGCGGACGCCCTCGCCCCTCGCCTTTTCGATGGCGAAGCGAATCATCCTTTCGCCGATCCCCCGGCCGCGCATGTCGGCGCGCGTCTGCACCGCCTCGATCGTCATGCTCGTCGCGCCGCGTCCCGTCATGCTGGTGATAAGGGTCGTCTGGAAAGTGCCGACCACCTCGCCGCCGAGCATCGCCACATGGAGCGTATCGTTCGGGCTCGCCGCTATCTTCTCGAAAGCGGTGAGGTAGTCGCCGCCCGCCGCGGCATCCGTCGTATCGCCATGCCCACCCAGGGTGTCGGCGGCGAACAGCGCGACGATCGCCGGCACGTCCACCCGGCGGGCTTCGCGGATTTCGAGATCCTGTATCATGTCGGGACGGCCTCGGAGAAAACTCGATGCATTCCAGCTTCGGCCAAACTCAGTCGACCCACACGATCGGCCGTTCGTAGATAGCGGCTGCAATTCCCGATCGCCGCGCGCCGCAGTCGGCTGTCATGCCGACCTTCGCGAACCCCTGGGCGAGGTAGAAGGCGACGGCCTTGGCATTCGCCTCCTCCACCTCCAGCCGCAGCTTGCCGGCCTCTGGGAAGCAGCTCTCGATCTCGTCCAGGAGAAGACCGCCTATGCCCCTGCCCTGAAAGCCCGGTCTCACATAGAGCTGGCGCAGCATGACGGTCCTGCCCTCGTCCGTGGCGTCGGCAAAAGCCATGCCGCCAAGCCGCTTGCCGTCGTCCGCGACGAGGAATTCCGAATGCGGCCGCGTCAGTCGCGCCCGCAGCGAGGCGATCGAATGCCAGTCGTCGGTGATCTCCGTCACGCGCTCGGCGCCGTAGATGCCGTCATAGGTGTCGTGCCAGGTCTCGACGAGGAGCGCGCGCACGGCATCGAGATCGCGCTCGGATGCGGTGCGCACGAACATGACCGTCAATCCTCGAGCCCGAGCTTGGCCTTGACGAGGTCGTTGACGGCCTGCGGATTGGCCTTGCCGCCGGTCGCCTTCATGACCTGGCCGACGAACCAGCCGGCGAGCGTCGGCTTGGCCTTCGCCTGCTCCACCTTGTCCGGATTGGCGGCGATCACGGCATCCACCGCCGCCTCGATGGCGCCGGTGTCGGTCACCTGCTTCATGCCGCGGCTTTCGACCAGCTCGCGCGGATCGCCGCCCTCGTTCCAGACGATCTCGAACAGGTCCTTGGCGATCTTGCCGGAGATCGTGCCTTCCTTGATCAGGTCGAGGATGGCGCCGAGCTGGTCGGGCGAAACGGGCGACTCCTCGATGTCCTTGCCCGCCTTGTTGAGCGCGCCGAGGAGGTCATTGATCACCCAGTTCGCGGCCGACTTGCCGTCGCGACCTTCGGTCACCTTCTCGAAGAACTCCGAGATCGCCTTTTCCGACACGATGATCGAGGCATCGTAGATGGAAAGCCCGAACGTCCCGATCAGGCGCGCCTTCTTGTCGTCGGGCAGCTCCGGCAGGTCCTTCGCCAGCGCCTCCACATAGGCCTGGTCGAACTCCAGCGGCAGCAGGTCCGGATCGGGGAAATAGCGATAGTCGTGCGCCTCTTCCTTGGAGCGCATCGAGCGCGTCTCGCCCTTGCCGGGGTCGAAGAGCCGCGTTTCCTGTTCGATCTGGCCGCCATCCTCCAGAATGCCGATCTGGCGCCGCGCCTCGTATTCGATCGCCTGGCCGACGAAGCGGATGGAGTTGACGTTCTTGATCTCGCAGCGCGTGCCGAACGGCTCGCCCGGCTTGCGCACGGAAACGTTCACGTCGGCGCGCATCGAGCCTTCGTCCATGTTGCCGTCGCAGGTGCCGAGATAGCGCAGCAGGCTGCGCAACTTGGAAAGATAGGCTTTCGCCTCGTCGGAGGACCGCATGTCCGGCTTCGACACGATTTCCATCAGCGCGACGCCGGAACGGTTGAGGTCGACGAACGACATGGTCGGATGCTGGTCGTGCATCGACTTGCCGGCGTCCTGTTCGAGATGCAGCCGCTCGATGCCGACCTCGATGTCCTCGAACTCGCCCTTTTTGTCGGGACCGACCGAGACGATGACGGTGCCCTCGCCCACGATCGGCTGCTTGTACTGCGATATCTGGTAGCCCTGCGGCAGGTCCGGATAGAAATAGTTCTTCCGGTCGAAGACCGAACGGTTGTTGATCTTCGCCTTGAGGCCGATGCCGGTGCGGATCGCCTGCCTGACGCATTCCTCGTTGATGACGGGCAGCATGCCGGGCATGGCGGCGTCGACGAGGCTGACATTGGCATTGGGCGCCGCGCCGAATTCGGTCGAAGCGCCGGAGAACAGCTTCGCCTCCGACGTCACCTGCGCATGGACTTCCAGGCCGATGATGATTTCCCAGTCGCCGGTCGCGCCGGGAATGAGGCGTTTCGGATCGGGCGTGCGGGTGTCGACGATGGTCATGGAAATCCGGTCGCTGGTCAGATGTGTGGGCTTTGCTGGGTCTGTCGCTAGTCCAATTGTCGAACGCTGGCAAGACGACAGGCGGTCGCCTCTGGATTTTCCGGCCACGCGCGGCTATATGAGCGGCTCCTTCCAAGGGAGCTTTTATGTCCAACCAGTCTGAGTCCCGCTGAGGCCCTGACCTTCACCGAAGGCAGGGCGTGAAACCACTGAACAACCGCGCCGTATCACGGCCGCGGCGTTTTTCGTTGGCCCTTCGGGCCGGGTTTCCGGGACTACGGACAAAATGGATATTTCACGCGCGGAACAGCGCATTCTGCACCTGCTCGCGCAGGGCGGATGGATCGAGCTCGAAAAGAACGACGAGGGGCGGGTCGACACCGCCCACTGTCACACGAGGGATGGCTGGCGCTTCGCCGGCTTCGACCTCGAACTCTTAAGGAAGCTGAAACGCAAGAAGGCGGTCGCCTCGGCCGCCGGCGGGCCCTATCGCATCACCCGCCGGGGGCTGGAACTGGTGCGGGCGCGGCCCGACAACCGCTGACGCCTCGAACCAGGCCCGCCGGTGCGCCCGCATCGGCGGGCCTTCCCGCCTCAGGCGGTGGCGATATAGGTGCGGATCTCCTGCGCCTCGCGCTCGACATCCTCGATGCGCCGCTTCACCACGTCGCCGATCGACACGATCCCGTAGAGGCTGCCGTCCTTCTCGACCGGAAGATGGCGGAAACGGCCGCGGGTCATGATCTCCATCACCTCGTTGACCGTGTGGCTTTCCCTGCAGGTGTTGACCTTGGCGGTCATCACCTTGTCGACGGTCAGTTGCAGCGCCTCCGCGCCCGCCTCGCCGATCGCGCGCACGATATCGCGCTCGGAGAGGATTCCGAGTATGCGCTTGTCTCCCTTCGTGACGATGACCGCGCCGATGCGCTTTTCCCGGAGCAGCCGCGCGGCCTCCTCGACAGTGGCGCTGGGATCGAGCGTCACCACATCGTGACCTTTTTCATCCAGAATTGCCCTGACAGTCATAGCGCGCTCCTCTCGGCTGATGCCACAAAGCTTCTCGTCCGTCCAAGGACGAACCTCCCGCCTTTTGTATGGTGCGACGTGTGTCGCGGCTTTTCAAGGCCCCTTGTTCTTTGCGGCAAAGCGACTAAGAGGGGCGAATATTGTCTCGCGCCGGCCTTTCTACATGATACCGAAGATCATCCACTATGTGTGGGTTGGAACCAGCCCGAAATCCGAACTCGTGGAAAGGTGCATCGAGAGCTGGCGCCGCCATCTTCCCGGCTACGAGATCGTCGAATGGAACAATGAGCGTTTCGCGGAGCTCGACAATCGCTACGCCCGCGAAGCCTTCGCCGCCGGCAAATGGGCCTTCGTCTCCGACTATATCCGCCTCTACACGCTCAGCCGGTACGGCGGGTTCTATTTCGACAGCGACCTCGAGGTCACGGGCGATCTGGAGCGGTTCCGCGGCCATCGCTTCGTCACCGGCTTCGAGAACTACCAGGGGAAATTCGCCCCGATAACCGCGCTGATGGCGGCGGAACCGGGAAACGGGATCGTCGAGGAACTGCTCGCCGCCTATGATGGCCGCAGCTTCCTCAAGGCGAACGGAAAATACGACCTTTCCCCCAACACGGACGCCATCACCAGGCATTTCCAATCGCGCTTCGGCGTCACCCCGCCCTTCCACGGCTCGTCCACGCTGACATTGGCTGAAGGCTGCACGGTGTTCCCGAGCTTCTTCTTCTGCACCCCCGAGGACGGCAGGGAAAATTTCGCCATCCACCATTTCAACGGTTCGTGGATCGGCAACTACTCGCGAAAGCTCACGATCAGCCTCTTCGGCCACCGGCTCAGCCTGGTGAAGAAGAAGCGCGAGACCTCCTTCGACAATCTCGTCGGAGACAGGGAGCGGCTCGTCTTCAGCAAAAGGCTGTCTCCGCGCTTCCATTTGCTGCTCGCCAGGCGCGTGAACGTGCCGGCGGTCGGCCCCGCGCGTCAGTCCAATCGGGGATGATGGCACGAACCTGGGAGAACGCCGGGAACGGGAGCGGCCGTCCCGCTCCCAGCGTCGCAAGAATCGGGTCGCGGATGCGCGCGTCGGCAACTATGCTTGGACAAGGAGGTGAAGTCATGCGCAAGACCTATTCAGCTCCCTACTTCGAGCACTTTCGCGATGAATGGCATCTTTCCCCGGCGCTCGACGCTGGCGAGTTCGTGTTCTTTTCCGGGATTACGGGATGCCGCGCCGACGGCTCCGTGGCGGAGAATCCGGAGGCGCAGTTTCGGGACGCATTTCGGTTTCTCGGCGAAACGCTTGAGGCTGCGAAGCTTGGATTTGAGGACGTGGTCGAGATGACGACCTACCACGTGGGATTGCGACAGCATCTCGACGCGTTCGTCAAGGTGAAGGACGAGTTCGTCAAACCGCCCTATCCCGCGTGGTCGGCAATCGGGATAACGGAGCTGATAACCGAAGGGACCCTGGCGGAAATCCGCGTGATCTGCAGGCGTCGCGGCGGAGCCTGAGGCCGCGATCTAGACGCTTCCGCCCCTCGTTGGCGGTTCGGACATGCCCGCCTTGCGGTCGAACAGCCTCACGGCGAGGAAGCCCGCGAGGAAGCCGCCTATATGGGCTTCCCAGGCGATCCGCGCGTCGCCACCGGGAGTTCCGAAGCCGAAGCCCGCGAGCAGGTTGACCGCCATCCACACCGCGAGAAAGGTCAGCGCCATGCGCGAGCTGAAGACCTCCGGGATCGAAAGGATCCTTCCCGCGAACGCGCCCTTGCCTTTGCTGCGGTCGATGCGGAATCCGAACCGCGCCGCCGCGCCCATCATCCCCGAAATCGCGCCCGAGGCCCCGACCAGCGGCGCCTGATCGAGCGGGTGGAGCACGTAGTGCAGGCCGACGGCCGCCAGCGACGTGAACGCCCAGAACAATAGGAAGCGGCCCGCGCCGATGCGGTTCGCAAGCGGCGAGCCGAACGCGGCGAGCCAGATCACGTTGACGGCGAGATGGGCGAAGCCGCCATGCAGGAAGGCATAGCTGAAAGGGCTCACAAACGCCCATATATCAATGAGATAACGTCCGGAATAACGTTCCGGGATGAAGGCGAGACGCAAAATGAGCTGCAGATCCTGCGCTTGGTCGAGCAGATAGAGGCGGGCCAGGTGGACGCCGACGCAGGCCGCGATCAGCCAAACGACCACGGCGGGCATGTTGAAGATCGGCTCGCGGCCCCTCGCCTCTTCGGCCTGGTCAATCCCTTCGGGTCGGCCGTCCGGGCCAGCTTCGCTCATCTTCCGTCCGATCGTCGTTCGTCAGTTGGGATCGTCCCACGCGGGTATCAGAACGGTCGCCAAATAGAAAGGCCGCCCAGGGTATCCCCTGAACGGCCTGCCGAGCCCCCTGCTCGTCCCCTGAAGCTTTTTGACTGAACGCCCGTGCTGAAGCGCTGTCCTCATGGAGTAGAGCCCTTGATTGCCACGGCGCCCGCCGGCCCGCAATCGAAACCATTTGTTAACCTTAACGACCCTCAGAACCGTTAACAACGGCGCACGGGACTGGCACACAACCTGCTTGGCCGGGCATGTAGACCGTCGGAGGGCTTCGATTCTGTTCACCGATGGCACATCCGCAAAGGTCTAGGGAGCCGCGCCAAAACATGAATCAGGATGGATCGATCGCCTTGTTCCGATACTGGGACACCTTGCGGGACGGACGGCCCGCCCCGAGGCGTACCGAGATAGAGCCGGCGGAGATAAAATCGCTGCTGGCCGACACCTTCATCCTCGAAAAGGATACACGCGGCGAAGCGATCTTCCGGCTTGCCGGCACCCGGCTGTGCGCCACCTACGGGCGCGAGCTCAAGGGCTACGCCTTCCCGCTGATCTGGTCGACGCGCGACCAGCGCATGATCGCCCGGCTCGCCTTCAGCGTTTTCCAGGAAAAGGCGGTTGTCGTCGTCACCTTCGCCGGCGCCAGCCGCGGCGACAACACGCTTTCCTTCGAGATGATCCTGCTGCCGCTCGAGGGCGGGCTCGGCAGCCCGCGCCTGCTCGGCGCGATAACGCCGGCTTCCAAGCCCTTCTGGCTCGGTGCCGATCCGATCGTGGAAAACCGCATCGACACGTTGCGCGTGGTCGATCCCGAACGCGAGCAGGTCTTTCTCGGCAGCCGCGCCTCCATCAAGGTTCCCTCGATCGCGCCCGGCGCCGGTTCCATGCTGCGCGACGGAGGCGCGCCCGGCGAAGGCGGACGCCGCATCCGCCACCTGATCGTCTTCGACGGCGGTCGCGAAGGTTAACGCGAAGGCCCTTCTCCCCCCTCGGCTTACCCCTTGTTAACCGGCAATCACTACGATCCGCGCGACCATTCCGCGTGGCGGAACAATTTTATCGGCGGGGCGACGATAGCATGGGGATTGCGGCGACACACATCGCGCCGTCGAGGGCGGAACGGCGGAACTTTCAGCGCGTCCGCGTCAAGGTCTACGGACGCTTCATGCTCGAGGACCGCTCTGAATATCCCTGCCATGTCATCGACATGTCGCCCGGCAACGTCGCCTTCCGCGCCGATCGCAGCGGCGAGATCGGCGAGCGCGTCATCGCCTATCTCGACCATATCGGCCGCATCGAGGGCGCGGTGACCCGCATCTTCGACGGGGGCTTCGCCATGACGATCGTGGCGTCCGAGCGCAAGCGCGACAAGCTCGCCGCCCAGCTCACCTGGCTTGCCAACAAGCACGAGCTCGACCTTCCGGAGGACCGCCGCCACGAGCGCGTGGCGCCGCGCAACCCGATGAGCATGCTCGTGCTTTCCGACGGCCGCCAGTATCAATGCCGCATAATCGATCTGTCGCTTTCCGGCGCGGCCGTCGAGATCGACGTCAAGCCGGCGCTCGGCGTGCTGGTGACGCTCGGCACGATGCGCGGTCAGGTCGTGCGCCATTTCGAGGACGGCATCGCGATCGAGTTCGCGGTCGTCCAGAGGCCGGAAACCCTCGACGCCGAGTTCAACCGCGCGGGCAGGAATTGAGGCCGGGCGGCTATTCCACGCGCTCGCCGTTCCTCAGGCGGTAGCTCGGCTGGTACATCGTCACCAGTTCCTCCGCCGCCGTCGGGTGAACCGCCATCGTGCCGTCGAAATCCTCCTTGGTCAGCCGCGCCTTGACCGCGATGCCCAGAAGCTGCGCCATCTCGCCCGCGTCAACGCCGAGCACATGCGCGCCCACCACGCGGCGCGTCGTCGCGTCCACCACCAGCTTCATGATCATGCGTTCCTGCCGGCCGGACAGCGTGTGCCGCATCGGCCGGAACTCCGCGCGGTAGATTTCGAGCTCGTCGAAACGTTTGGCCGCCTCGTCCTCGGAAAGCCCGACCGTGCCGATCTCCGGCTGCGAGAAGACCGCCGTCGCGATCGCATCGAAATCGGGCGGCGTCGGCCTGTCCCTGAAGACGGTGTCGACGAAGCACATCGCCTCGTGGATCGCGACCGGCGTGAGCTGCACGCGGTTGGTCACGTCGCCGATGGCGTAGATGTTGTCGACATTGGTGCGCGATAGCTCGTCGACGACGATCTCGCCGATCGGCCCGGTCTCCACGCCGGCGGCCTCCAGCCCCAGCCCTTCCGTATTCGGCGAGCGCCCGATCGCCAGCATCATCTGGTCCGCGACGATGATTTCGTCGTCAGACAGCCTCACCTCCAGGCGCCCGTCGGGCCGCTTGACGATGCCCTTCGAGATCGTGTGGCAGAGAATGCGGATGCCCTTCCTCTCCATCTCCCTGTGAACGCCGCGCCGCATGTCCATGTCGAAGCGGCCGAGAATTTCCTTGCCGCGATAGATCAGCGTCGTCTCCACGCCGAGCCCGTGGAAGATGTTGGCGAACTCGACGGCGATATAACCGCCGCCGGCGATCACGATCGACTTCGGCAGTTCGGGAAGGTCGAAGGCTTCGTTGGAGGAGATGCAATATTCGTTGCCGGGCAGCGCCTCGTGCATGTTGGGACGCCCGCCGGTCGCGATCAGTATATGGCGCGCGGTGACGGTGCGGTTCTCGGAGACGATGCGGACCGTGTGCCGGTCGTCGAGCACGGCGCGGCTCTCGAATATCTCGGCGCCGGCATTTTCCAGCCCCTTGCGGTAGAGCCCTTCGAGCCGTGCGATCTCGCGGTCCTTGTTGGCGACGAGCGTACGCCAGTCGAAGGACGTTTCGCCGACCGTCCAGCCATATCCCGCCGAATCCTCGAAATGTTCGGGAAACTGCGAGGCATAGACATAGAGCTTCTTCGGCACGCAGCCGCGGATGACGCAGGTGCCGCCGAAGCGATACTCCTCGGCGATCGCCACCTTCTTGCCCAGCGCCGCCGACACCCGGCCGGCGCGCACGCCGCCCGACCCTCCCCCGATCACGAAAAGGTCGTAGTCGAACTCGCTCATGCGCCTGCTCCGGAATTTCTGTAGCATCGGGCCGAAGTGGAATCCGATTTTCGGCTATTCCGATGCTCACCAATCTGTTGTGGCCCGGCAAAGACCTAAGCATCGCGCGGGCAAAAGAAAAGCCCGGAACGGGTGTCCGGGCCATCCTTCGAAACGGAACCTGTCGATCCAGGCGGATCACTGATTGGCGGTCGTGCCCTGCCCTTCGGGAAGATTTGCCGTCGGGGCAGCCTTGGAAAGCACCTCGGCAACCTGCTGGGCAAGGTCGCGCGCAACGCCGCGCTGCCAGATCTCGGCCGCGCGGCCGACCTCGCGGGCGATGATCGGGCCGTCTTCGAGCAGCTTCTGACCGGTGTCGGAGGAGTAGAACTCGCCTATCTCCTTCAACTGCTGCTCGTTGAAGACCTTGGCATAGGCGAGAGCCGCCTCGCGCTCCAGGTCGGAACGGCGCTTCGCCAGTTCCAGCGTCTTCTCGTCGACGGTGGACGAGATCAGCGACTGCATGTCCGGATTCTTTTGTATCAGCTCCGCCTTCAGCGCCTGCGCGGCGCGCGGCAGGATAAGGTCGAACTCGTCGGTGGCGCCGACCGAATCGATGGCCGCTCGCGCCGCGGCGAGATGGCTGTCCGAAATCTCTTGCGCATGGGCGGTTTGGGCCATCGCCAAGAGCACTGCTGCCATAGCGGCCCGGCGTGCGCATTTGACCAGCATCATGATCGTGAAAGCTCCCTGTTTTGTCACGCGGCGTGCAAGGTTTTGACGCCGTCCGCGTCCGCCACCACCGCAGCGTCCGCTATCCCCAGAAATAGACCATGCTCGACCACGCCCGGAATGGCATGCAGAGCATCAGACAGCGCTCTTGTATCCGGAATGCGGCCAAAAGATGCGTCTATGATGAAATGACCGCCGTCGGTGAGGAACGGCGCGCCGTCCCGCATCCTCAATTGCAGCGGCCCGGAAAGCCCGAGCGCGGTCGCCGCGCGGGAAATCGCCAGTTCCGTGGCCTTGAGCCCGAACGGGTTGACCTCGATCGGCAGCGGAAAGCGGCCGAGCGTATCCACAAGTTTCGACGCGTCGGCGATCACGATCATGCGATCGGAGGCCGCCGCCACGATCTTTTCGCGCAACAGCGCGCCGCCGCCGCCCTTGACGAGCGTCAGCTGCGGATCGATCTCGTCCGCGCCGTCGATGGTGAGGTCGAGCGCCGGCATCTCGTCGAGCGTGGACAGCGGCACACCGAGGTCACGGCACAGCGTCGCGGTGCGTTCCGACGTCGGCACCCCTGTGATTTTCATCCCCGCCGCCACCTCGACGGCGAGCACGCGCACGAATTCCTCGGCGGTGGAACCGGAACCGATTCCGAGCTTCATGCCGTCCCTGACATGCGAAAGCGCCACGCGCGCGGCTTCAATCTTGAGTGTTCTTGCATCCATCGCGAGGCCTTTCTCCCTGCCCCGCTCTAGCAGTTTTACGGCCACGGGCAAATGTTTTTGCGCCCGTGGCGACGAAGCCGATGCCTTCGGCGGGCGTGGCGCGCGTCCCGGGCCCGCCGCCGGGACCGGGACGCCGCGACCGGGCCTCAGGCGGCCGCGACCTCGATGCCGCCATCGTGGATGACGACGATCGGGCTGCCGTCGCGGACGTTGCCGTGCAGGTGGACGACGTCCTGATTGATCATGCGGATGCAGCCGGACGAGACGGCGCGGCCGATCGACCAGGGCTGATGGGTCCCGTGGACGCGATAGAGCGTGTCGCGCCCGTTCTGGTGAATGTAGAGGGCGCGCGCGCCGAGCGGGTTCGTCGGCCCCGGATCCATACCGCCATTGGCGATGCTGTAGGGTTCGAGTTCCGGCTGGCGCTCGACCATTGAATCCGGCGGCGTCCAGCGCGGCCAGACGCGCTTGTAGGCGACGACGGCGCGCCCCTGCCACGCGAAGCCTTCGCGACCGACGCCGATGCCGTAGCGCATAGCCCGTCCGCCGGGCTTCACGTGATAGAGATATTTCGCCGCCGTATCGACGACGAGCGTGCCGGGCTTCTCGGCGGTGGGATAGTCGACTTCCTCACGCCACCATTGCGGCCCCATCTGCGAGACGTCGACGGCGGGAACGGAGAATTGCTCCTCGGGAAGCGCCTGGTACATCAGCGGCCTCGCGGGCGGCGGAGGCGGAGGCGCCGGCTCCGGTGCCGGGGGGCTCCGAAGCGTGGACATACAGCCGGAAAGGGTGAGCGCGCCCGCCCCGACGAGGAATGCGCGACGGGCGACGAGGCCGGATCCGCGCTGGGCGGCCGAATGAAGCTTGGACATTTTCGATACTCATATGATCAGGTTCGCCGACCGCAGGAAGCGTGGCCCGCAAAACGATGAAAAGATTGGCCGATCGGCCGTTCAGGCGGAAAGGAGCAGGCCGCGCGGAGGTCGGTCCGGAAGGAAGGAAAGCTTGCTCGCCTCGGCCTGTGGCTTGCGGTCGATGTAGCCCGAAGCAACGGCCGGCACGCCGAACCGCATCGCCTCGGGAAGAATGGCGCAGGCTCCGCCGCACGGCACGACGGTTGCATGCTCGGTCGAGGAAGACGCTGTATCGCGCGCGTCGTCCTTCTGTTGGAACTGCGCCAGCTTCTCGCAGAACCGGACGTTCTGATGGGCGTGCGCGGCCGACAGCGCCGGGCCGAAAACGGCCGCGCAGGCGATGATCAGGATCAGGACGGACCTCAGACGTTCCATGTCAGCCGGGCTAGGCAGGGAAAATGGCGAGAATGTTGCAGCGTTGCCCGCCGGAGCCCGCCGAACGGTGCGCGCGCCGCGAGATGTGGCCTTGCTGCCACAGTCGGTCCCGCTGCCCGATGGTCGCGGAACCTTGCCGCGGCGAGGAACGCGGGTTATCCATGCGCATCTTTCAAACCAACGGAAAAAACGAGATGACAAAGCCGATCGTCGTGTTCGACCTCGACGGTACCCTGATCGACACCGCCCCCGATCTGCTTGCCAGCCTGAATCACTGCCTGGAGATCGCCGGGCTGATCAGGGCCGAGCAGACGGCCCTGCGCCGTTTCGTCGGCATGGGCGGCCGCGTCATGATCGAGCGCGCCTTCGCCGCCCAGCAGAAGACGTTGGCGGAACGACAGCTCGACGAGCTGCAGGCCGCCTTCCTGTCGCACTACGGCGACAACATACCGGGCGGCTCGATGCCCTATCCCGGCGTCGTCGACGCACTCGACCGTTTCGAGGCGGCGGGCTACATCGCCGCCGTCTGCACCAACAAATACGAAAAGCTCTCCACGGCGCTGATCAGCGCGCTCGGGCTCGACCACCGATTCGAGGCGATCTGCGGCGCCGACACCTTCGCTTTCCGCAAGCCCGATCCCCGTCACCTGCTCTCGACCATCGAGAAGGCGGGCGGCGACCGGCGTCATGCGATCATGATCGGCGATTCGCAGACCGACATCGACACGGCCAAGGCCGCCGGCATCCCCGTCGTCGCCGTCGATTTCGGCTATACCGACCGCCATGTGCGCGAATTCGAACCGTCCCGCGTGATCTCGCATTTCGACGAACTCACCGTCGAAATGGCCGAAAGCCTGATCTTCGCCGCGGCGCGCTGATCCGTTCTTGACTCGACCCCGGACCCGCCCTTATATCGCGGCTCCTCGGGGCCGAAGCGGTCCTCGGCGGGCGCGTAGCTCAGCGGGAGAGCACACCCTTCACACGGGTGGGGTCACAGGTTCAATCCCTGTCGCGCCCACCATGCGGCCGAACGGCCGGCATGGGATGAAAGACAGTCTTCCAGAACTCGCACACCCGGTTTCGTTCTGCGTGCGAAACCGGTTTAGCTGGAATTTCTTCCGCGCGTCCCGACGACCGGTTCTGGACTGACGCGGCCGTCCTCGGGCAGCCGGTGCATTGCTACCAAATGGTAGGTGCACGGCGCGCTGACTATCCGTAGGCTGAGACGCCTCAACTTGGGCTTGAGGTAAAAATGAAGATCTACGTCGAGCCGGCCAAAAGGCCCGGTAGAAGAAAACTCATCAGCCGCCAAACGCTGAGTGCATCCGACATCGAGCGAGACGGTGAATGCCTCGTCCTCTCGTTCGAGGCCGACGGCATCTACGACGCTTCCCGATACCGGTATACGATCGAGCTTTGCCCCGAGTGTATCGCCGCTCTCAAGGATGCGCTGGCGCGGCCATCCCCTTGAGCGGGGACGGCATGGCATTGCACTTTCGCGCGTGTTACCAGAACGTTTCCGTCATGCAGAAAGGATGCCCGATGCTTACGAGATGCATTGCGCTCGCGTTATTCACCAGCCTTGTCACCAGTCCCGCCTCGGCGGCCCTGGCCGGCTACTACGACAGCGCAAGGGTCTTGCACGCCGTTCTCGGTCATGACGACGTCGCCGACGCGCTACGCCAGCAGCCGATCGCAACCATCACGCAGACGGAAGATGGCTACCGGCTTGAAAGCCGCGACTGTGCCGTCGAGGTCGTCGTGCATCGGGAGGCAGGCTCCCAGCCAGGCCCAGGCTCGTTTCGGCTTGATGTGGGCCAGGGAAAATGCGCCGCCGGCGACTGAGGCATTCCTCGAACCGTCGAGGCAAATGAGGATTGCAAATCCTCGGTTTGCTTGAATGCTCCGCCCGGGACGGCACGCATGCCCCTTCCGTTTGAAACGACCGGCGATGAGACCATGCCGCGCCGCAGACCGGCTTCGCGCCTTGCGATCGCCGATGCTCAGATGCTCGGCGCGCGCAGGCTCTCGACCTTGGCGAGCGCTTCGAGCACTTTCGCGTCGCGCCCGTAGACGTCGTGGTGGTAGTGAACCTCGCCCGCCGCATCCGGCCACGCGGTGAAATAGGCGACGTAGACCGGAACCTTGACGTCGAGATTGGCGCGCGAATTACGTCCGTTGAACCGCTGATCGAGCCGGCCGCGATCCCAGCCGAGCACGGCGGCCGCCATGGCGCGGGGGTCCTGCAGGCGTATGCAGCCATTGCTGACGGCGCGGCTGTCGCGGCCGAACAGGTGCTTTTCCGGCGTGTCGTGCATGTAGATCGCATGCTTGTTGGGGAACATGATCTTCAGTTCGCCCAGCGCGTTGCCGGCACCCGGCCGCTGGCGCACGCTGTAGGGTACGTTGGCGCCGTACTGGCCCCAGCCGATCGCGGAGGAAGGAATCGTCTGTCCCTTCGAATTCACCACCTCGAAGCCGTTGCGGTCGAGATAGGAAGGATCGCTGTAGAGCTTCGGCAGGTATTTGTTGACGAGGATCGAGCGCGGCACGCCCCAATAGGGATGGAACTCGACATAGGAGATCTCGTCCTTGAAGAAATAGGTCTGGGTCGCCAGGCTGCCGACCACCGTGCGCATCGACAGCTTCTCCTTGCCGCCCTCGACATAGGTCGCGTCCATGGCCGGCGTGTTGAGGAAGACGTAGCGGTCGCCGAAATCCGACGGCAGCCAGCGGAGCTGTTCCAGCGCCACCTCCACCTTGGCGATGCGCGAGGCCTTCGAATCGCCCGCCAGCACCTGCACCGTGCGGGGGCCGATCACCCCGTCGTCCTTGAGCCCGGCGGCGAGCTGGGCCGCCTTGATGACCGGAATCAGTTCCTGGGCATAGGTCTCGCTGCCGAGATGGCGCGTCAGCGTCTCGCCATGCGCCGTCCGGAAGGCTGCGTCGGCCTTCGCCGAAATCAGGCTGAGAATCTTCGGAAATTCGGGGTTGCTCTCGCCGGGACGAACCAGCGTGTCGGGCGCGATTACGATTTCGTTCTCGGTACTTGCGCGCAGCATCTCGAGCTCCACGCGCAGCGCCTTGTAGAACGCGTTCCGCGGGTGCTGGCCTTCGAGGAAGGCCGCGACGTCGTCGCTCGTACGGGCCTTTTCCAGCAAGCCGGCATGGTCCACAGGCTCGATCTTGAAATCGTGATAGCCCGACAGCCGGTTGGGATCGACGCGGCCGGAACGGGCGTCGCGCGCGTAGCGCAGCATGCGCGCCGAAAGCGTCATCTCGAACCGCGCCATGCCTTCCGCGGTCAGCTTGCCCTCCTCTCCGGAGCCATTCGGCACCGTGACCGAATAGTCGGCCGGATCGAGCCCGTGGCTGCGGGCGTCGCCCAGCACCGTCAACGCTTCCCGCGCCCTGTCGTTGGGCTTGCCGTCGCTCACCCAGATGAAGCTCGGATTGGCGGCATAATGCGCCGCGATCGCCTCGGCGGCGCCCTTCTCGGCGAAGAGCTCGAAGGACTGAAGGGAGGCGATCTCCTCGGCTGTCAGCGTCTCGGAAATCACCGCCACGGCGGAAATCGCCGCCACCGCGCCGGTGCCGGCCTCGATCTCGCGCCTTTCGGATGCGGTTTCGGCCGCAGCCTCGGTCGCGGCCGTCCGAGGCTGCCCGGCCGCCTCGCCGCTATCGTCGGATGCCCCCTGCCGATCCGCAGCTTCCGGCATTTCTTCCCGAACGCCGCTCGACGCGGCGGTCGCTTCGTCGGTGTCCGATTCGACCTTCTCCGTCGCGCCGACCGTGCCTGGATCGATCGAGGCCGGATGCGGAGCGAGCGCGCCCATGGCGAGGGCAAGAGCGGAAAAATCCACCCGCACCAGGCTGTCGGTCTTGTAGTCGTAATATTGCGGACCGGAAACGCGCGGCGGCGGCGCGGCGCGTCTCGCGGGGGCGGTGGCCGCCGGCACGGCGCGAGCAGCGGGAGCCGCCTGCGGCGGCGGCGCCTGGCGTTCGACCTGCGGCCCGCTCCGGTTCACGTTGAAGAACCTTTCGAGCAGGGTCTGCGCCGACGCCGGAGCCGCGCTCAACGCCAGCACCACCGCCAGCGAGCTGCACGAGAAAGCCAGGCGATCACGCCGCAAGAACTTCATTTCAAACCCCTTCCTTCGAGCGCGCCGCGTGTTTCACGCCGCAGCGAATTTCCCCTGGTCGCTGCCACCGCAATCGCGCTTTTCGAACGCCATAGCATGATTCCCGTGTCTTCCCGACGAAGCTTGGCGGCCGTTGCCTCGGGAACTGCGAGAAAGATCGATTCGGGCATGTGAGGCGGACCGCCGCGGGAGGCCGACCATGCGCGCCCATGGTTAAGGAAGGCTTGCCGGCGCGGCTATTTCCGGCAGGCGTCCGATAAACTTCCGGTGAGCCCGCCCGGCGCGCTCGCCGCCGCCACCTTGCGCCCGTGCCGCGCGGGCGGCATGATCCCCGAAGCCGGCTCATCGGCTCGAAGGAATAGGAGAAGGCCGATGAAGAAGGGTTACAAGGCGCTGCTGGAAGAGGCGAATGCCGAGATCGAAGCGGTGAGCCCGCAGCAAGCCGAGCGGATGGCGCGGGATGGCGACGTGGTTCTGGTCGACCTGCGCGACATCCGCGAGTTGAAGCGCGAAGGCCGCATTTCCGGCGCGGAGCATTGTCCTCGCGGCATGCTCGAATTCTGGATCGATCCCGAAAGCCCCTATCACAAGCCGGTGTTCTCGTCCGGCAGGACCTTCATCTTCTTCTGCGCCGCCGGTTGGCGTTCGGCGCTTGCCACCAAGACGGCGCAGGACATGGGCCTGTCGCCGGTCAAGCATATCGAAGGAGGTTTTTCCGCCTGGAAGGAGGCCGGCCTGCCGGTGGATCTGCCGGACGAGCGCAAATCGTGACGCCCGCGCGCGGCAGCTCACGCGGCGTTGGCGCGCGCGGCGGGTTCCGCCGCGAAGGCGGCAACCGCCGCAGTCACCTCGCCGTCCGCAAGTATGCGGCGATGCCCCCTGCCCGGCGCCCGCATCAGGCGCACGTGACGGCCGGCATCCTCGAACTGGCGCGCATTCTCGAAGGAAATCTCCTTGTCGTCCGGTGCGTGGACGACGAGCGTCGGTATGCCGAGTTCGCGCAGTTGCGTCGCGGCGACATAATCCTCCAGCGGCCGGCCGGCGACCACCTGCACCCGCTCGGCAAGCGCGGTCTGCGTGCGCGGCCCGAGCTTGAGGAAACGGCCGAAATCCTCGAAGAGCGCCGGCATCGAGCTCGGCGAGGCGATCAGCACCAGCCGCTGCGCGGATATTGGATCGAAACCCCTGACGGAACCGGCCGCGGCATTCACGGCCACCGCGCCGCCGAAGGAATGCCCGACGACCGCCTGGAACGGACCCAGCCACTGCGCCGTGGCGTGCACCGCGGCTACCGCGACGGCCATGTTGAGATAGCGGCCGGACGACGCACCGTGACCGGGAAGGTCGAGCGAGATCACGCGAAACCCTTCGTCGCGAAGGCTTTCGACGACGCGCCGCATATGTTCGGTGCGCGAGCCCCAGCCGTGGATGACGAGCGCGCGCGGCGCGCCCTCGGCGGCGGGGCGGAAATCATGCGCCGTGACCCTGCCGTAATTGGTGGTGAGGCAGTGGTGGCGCGCCTCGGCCATGAAGGCTGCGGCATCGGCGATCATGCTTGCTTCCTTGCCCGAAACCCGATTTGGATCGGCGGTACGGCAGAAGAGGGCGAAGGCGGCGCGGCCGGAAAGCCGCGGCGCGAAATGTTCGGCAACGGAGAAGATGCTGCGAATGACCTGGAAACCGAAAGTCGCCATGATTGCGGCCCTTGAATTTGTTCAAGTTTGAACAAGATAGTTCAAACATGAACAACAAACAAGCCCTTCCCTGGGACAATCCCCGTTTCAAGAACTGGATCGCGCTGGTGCGCGCGGAGAAGGCCGTTGTGCGCGAGCTGACGCGCTCGCTGGCCACGCTCGATCTGAAGATCGGCCAGCTCGACGTCCTCATGAACCTCTATCGCCATCCGGGCATGTCGCAGCACGATCTCGCGCGGCGGCTTCTGGTCGGCCGCTCGAACATAACCATGCTGCTGCCGCAGCTCGAAAGTCAGGGTCTGCTGCGCCGCGAGGGCGACGCCAGGGACAAGCGCGTCATGCGCCTCTTCCTCACCGAGGACGGCGAGACGAAGCTGATGGAGGCGCTGAAGCTCTACACCGAGCTGATCGACCGGGTCATGGCACAGTCGACGCCGGCCCAGTGCGACGCGATGGGAGAGCAGATGCGCCGCATCTCGGAGATGCTCAAGGAAGACTAGGGATCGTCATCGCGGCGCGGCGATGATGATCACCGCGCCGACGAGAGCGATCGAGGCGCCCACCACGTCCCAGCGGTCCGGCGAAAATCCCTCGAACAGGCGCAGCCACAAAAGCGAGGCGAGGATGTAGACGCCGCCATAGGCGGCATAGGTGCGCCCGGCGGCCTCGCTGTCGACCAGGGTCAGCAGCCAGGCGAACAGCACCAGCGACGCCACGCCCGGCACCAGCCACAGCGCCGATTTGCCGAGCCTGAGCCAGGCCCAGAACGCATAGCAGCCGGCAATCTCGGCGAGCGCCGCGCCGGCGAAGGCGAGCGCGCTTCTCATCCGCGACGCATCGCAGCTTCAGCAGGAGCGAAAGCAGCAGTGCCGCGCATGGTCACCACATCGTCTTCCTTGCGCGTTCCGGCCACTCCTCGTCGTATGCAGCGCCGTCTATGCGCTGGCGGCTGGTCGAGGTGAGGATCTGGCCGGGCGTCGGCAGGCTTTTCGGATCGACGTGCCCCTCCGCGCTCCACAGTCGCGAGCGGTGGATGGCCCGGGCACACTGAAAATACACGGACTGCACCTCGATGACGATCACCGAGCGCGGCGCCTTCTCCTCCACCGCGAAGCTCGCGAGCAGGTCCGGATCGGTCGATAGCCACGCCCGCCCGTTGACGCGCAGCGTCGTGCCCGAGCCCGGCACCAGGAAGAGCAGCCCCACCCTGCCGTCGCGCACGATGTTGCGCAGCGAATCGACCCGGTTGTTGCCGCGCCTGTCGGGCATCATCAGCGTGCGTTCGTCATCGATGCGCACGAAGCCGGCCAGATCGCCCCGCGGCGAGCAGTCGAGACCTTCCGGTCCCGAAGTTGCGAGCGCGACAAAGGGCGAAGCCTCGATATAGGCGGCATATTCCGGAATGATGCGGTCGAGTTCCTTGACCAGCGACGCCTCGCCGGGCTTGCCGTAAATTTCCTCGAGTTCTTCTACCGTCGCGATTTTCGTCATGCTCATGGTTCCCGGCTCAGTCCCTTTTCGGCCAGCTCGTCGAGATAGCTTTGCCAGCGCTCTTCCTTCTCATGTCCGAGCGTGTGGAAATAATCCCACGTGAATATTCCGGTATCATGAAGGTCGTCGAAAGTTATGCGCACCGCATAGTTTCCGACCGGCTCGATCTTGAGGATGGCGACGTTCCTCTTGCCGGGAACCGTGACGCGCTGCTCGGGCGAATGTCCCTGCACCTCGGCGGACGGTGAAAGCACGCGCAGCATTTCCGCCGGCAGTTCGAAAGCCGCGTGCCCCGGGAAGGTCACGCTCAGAAGACGGCGATCCTTCGATACGCGCAATTCCGTGGGAGCGGTCATGTCTTCACCCTGTTTCTTTCCTGACACCGGCCTATCGCCGGATCGGCCGAATTGCAAAGGCTCAATTCGCGCGGCGCGTCCGCCGCGTTGCGGTCGCCCGCCCGCGGATGCTATGAAGATGGAAAAGCGGCTTGAAACCCGGCGCCGGACCACCGACATTGGCGGCATGGGCAGCGCGAAAGCAAAAGGTACGGAAAGATCGAATGAGCTTTGCCGGCAGCATGATTGATCCCTTCGGGCGCTCCATCAGCTATCTGCGCGTTTCCGTGACGGATCGCTGCGACTTCCGCTGCACCTACTGCATGGCGGAAGACATGAAGTTCCTCCCCAAGAAGGATCTTCTGAGCCTGGAGGAGCTCGACCGGCTCTGCACCGTCTTCATCGAGAAGGGCGTCAGGAAGCTGCGGCTGACCGGCGGCGAGCCGCTGGTGCGCAAGAACATCATGCACCTCGTCCACGAGCTTTCGCGCCATCTGGAAAGCGGCGCGCTGGAAGAGCTGACGCTCACCACCAACGGCTCCCAGCTCTATCGCTTCGCCGCGGAGCTCGCCGCCTGCGGCGTGAAGCGCATCAATGTCTCGCTCGACACGCTCGACGCCGACAAGTTCCGCACCATCACCCGCTGGGGCGATTTCTCGCGCGTCATGGCCGGCATCGACGCCGCGCAGGAAGCCGGCCTCAAGGTCAAGCTCAACGCCGTGGCGCTCAAGGGCTTCAACGATGCGGAAATTCCCGACATGCTGCGCTGGGCGCATGGCCGCGGAATGGATCTGACGGTGATCGAGACGATGCCGATGGGCGAGATCGACGCCGACCGCACCGACCAGTACCTGCCGCTGTCCAAGCTCAGGGCCGACCTCGAGCGCCAGTTCACGCTCGCCGACATTCCCTACAAGACCGGCGGCCCGGCCCGCTATGTCGAGGTCGAGGAGACCGGCGGACGGCTCGGCTTCATCACCCCGATGACGCATAATTTCTGCGAAAGCTGCAATCGCGTCCGCCTCACCTGCACCGGCACGCTCTATATGTGCCTCGGCCAGGAGGACGCCGCCGATCTGCGCGCGCCGCTGCGCGCCTCGGAAGGCAACGAACTTCTCTCGTCCGCGATCGACGAGGCCATCGGACGCAAGCCCAAGGGCCATGACTTCGTCATCGACCGTCGCACCCGCCGCCCGGCCGTTTCCCGCCACATGAGCGTGACCGGCGGCTGACCGGCCGATCCCGCGGCTTCGGGTTTTTGCCGGCGCATTCGTCGTTCTGGACCATTCGATTGCGGTTGTGCTTTCCCATGTGGATGCTACACCCGTGAAAAACCTCCGGAAACGCTCGCTTTGGCCCTCTCACCGAATATGCGTGCAGCCTTGTTCATGGTCGTCTCCATGGCGGGCTTCACGATCAATGACGCGATCACCAAGACCTTGGTGGTCTCCATGAACCAGGGACAGGTAATGCTGGTGCGCGGCCTGTTCGCTACGGCGCTGGTCCTCGTTCTCGCCCTGCCGCAGGGCGCCTTGCGCGCGCCGCGCAGGCTTGCCCATCCGATGATCGCGCTGAGAATCGTCGGCGAGCTCGGCGGCACCATCACGTTCCTTCTGGCGCTCGCCCATCTGCCGCTCGCCAACGTCTCGGCGATCCTGCAGGCCCTGCCGCTCGCCGTCACCATGGGAGCGGCGCTTTTCCTTGGCGAAACCGTGGGGTGGCGGCGTTGGCTGGCGATCGCGGTGGGCTTTGCCGGCGTGCTTATCGTCATCCGTCCCGGCTACGAGGGCTTCAACGCCTTCTCGCTGCTGGCGCTCTCCACAGTGGTCTTCTGCGCCGTCCGCGACCTCGCCACCAAACGCATACCCCAGGAAATCCCTTCACTGATGGTCTCGACCGTCACGGCCGCCGCCGTCACCGTGGCCGGCGGCCTGCTGATCGTTCCGATGGGCGGATGGTCGCCGATGACCTTGCAGGAGACGGGCTCCCTGGTCGCGGCGGCCGCCCTGCTCATCCTGGGCTACCAGTGCATCATCACGGCCATGCGCCTCGGCGACATCTCCTTCGTTGCGCCGTTCCGGTATACGGCGCTGTTCTGGGCGATCCTGCTTGGCTATTTCATCTTCTCCGACGTGCCCGACATGCCGATGGTCGTCGGCGCGCTCGTCATCGTCTGCTCGGGCCTCTACACGCTCTATCGCGAGCGCAAGGTCGGGCGCCGGCAGCCCGCCGCCGAAAGCACCGGCCCGACCATGGCGCCCGACGGCATCTGAGCCCGTCGCGGCCTGACCAGGAGAATTCGAGCGGTAATCGAGATAGGTTTCACAACATGCTGATTCACCTGGAAGTTTGATGTCCGATCGCCTTTCCCACCGCCTGACGCCGCCGCACATACTGACGCTGGTCATCGCGACCGCCACCGGCACGTTGGCGATGAACGTGTTCCTGCCGTCGCTTCCGGGAATGGCGCGTCATTTCGACGTCGACTACGGCGTCATGCAGCTTGCCGTCTCGCTCTATCTCGCCGCCACGGCCCTGCTCCAGCTTGCCATCGGCCCGGCCTCCGACCGGTTCGGCCGCCGCCCGGTCATGCTCTCCTGCTTCGGCATCTTTCTCCTCGGCTCGCTCGGCGCGCTCTACGCGCCGACGGTCGAGTTCCTGCTGCTTGCCCGCATGCTCCAGGCCTTCTCGGCCGCCGGCATGGTCTTGTCGCGCGCCATCGTCCGCGACACGGTCGGCACCGACCAGGCCGCCAGCAAGATCGGCTACATCACCATGGGCATGGCGCTCGTGCCGATGATCGCGCCGGTCGTCGGCGGCTTTCTCGACGAGCTCTATGGCTGGCACGCCAATTTCATCATGATCCTGGTATGCGGCATGCTCTCCTTCGTCATCGTCTATCTCGACCTGGGCGAGACCAACCACAACCGTTCGGCGAGCCTGCTGTCCCAGGTCGGCAGCTATCCCGAGCTGTTCCGGTCGCGGCGTTTCTGGGGCTACACGGCGACGGCGGCCTTCGCGTCGGGAACCTTCTTCGCCTTCCTCGGCGGCGGTCCTTACGTCGCCACGCAGATCCTCGGCCTGCGTCCTTCCGAATACGGGCTCTATTTCGCGATCCTGTCCTGCGGCTACATGCTCGGAAACTTCCTGTCGGGCCGATATTCCCGGCGGCTGGGCATCAACACGATGATGCTCTCCGGCAACATCGTCGCGGCCCTCGGCATGGCGGTATCGCTCCTCCTCTTCGCCTTCGGCTACCATCACGCGATCGCCGTCTTCGGCCCGGTCGCGCTGGTCGGCGTCGGCAACGGCATGACCCTCCCCAATGCCAATGCCGGCCTCGTCAGCGTGCGGCCGCATCTGGCCGGCAGCGCGTCGGGGCTCGGCGGCGCCCTGCAGATCGGCGGCGGCGCGGCACTTTCGGTGGTGGCCGGCGCCCTCCTCTCCCCCACCAGCGGCCCCACGCCGCTTTTATGGGTCATGTTCATTTCATCGTTGCTGGCGGTCTTCGCCTCCTTGTACGTTGTCCATGTGGCACGCCGGGCAGGCAGCATATGAAGCAACGCGTCCTTGGCATCACCGGCTGGAAGAATTCCGGCAAGACGACGCTCACCGAACGTC
Source organism: Aquamicrobium sp. LC103 (assembly GCF_001014615.2). Classification (GTDB taxonomy): domain Bacteria; phylum Pseudomonadota; class Alphaproteobacteria; order Rhizobiales; family Rhizobiaceae; genus LBCQ02. The sequence goes on along the minus strand of NZ_LBCQ02000004.1, from coordinate 172,881 downwards.
TGGTCGGCGAGCTCGTCCGGCGCGGCTGGAAGGTCTCGACCGTCAAGCACGCGCATCACGATTTCGACATCGACAGGCAAGGCACGGATTCCCATCGCCACCGGCTCGCGGGCGCGAGCGAGGTCGCCATCGCCTCCGGCCGCCGCTGGGCGCTGATGCACGAGCTCCATGGCGACGACGAGCCGAAGCTCGACGAGATCCTCGGCCGGCTTTCGCCTTGCGATCTCGTGATCGTGGAAGGCTACAAGCGCGAAGGGCACGCGAAGATCGAAACCCGCCGCCGCGAGGCGAAGGACACCGTCCCCCTGTCGGCGACAGACCCGCGGATCGTGGCGGTCGCCAGCGATTTTCCGGTGAGCGGCGAGGCGGTGCCGGTCTTCGATCTCGACGACATCTCGGCGATCGCCGATTTCGCGGAGAAAACCGCGGGCTTGCGCGGTTCCGACTGACGTTGCGGAAGCGTTTCGGGGCGCCCCAGGAGGCGCTTTCACCATTGCTTTTCGACAAGAAAGAATGGGAATATCGGCCTCAGGGTGCACGACAGACGGCACTTGTTCTTGGCTCAGGAGGTAAACCTGAAGCCTCACAGGCAACAGAGAGGAACGATATGCGTATCACCGCTCGCATGACACTGGCTCTTTCGGCCGCGGCGCTCGCGCTGACCGTGGGAGCCGCCCAGGCGCAGGACAAGCTGCGCATCGGCACGGAGGGCGCCTACCCGCCCTTCAACAACCTGACCTCGGACGGCAAGCTCGAGGGCTTCGACGTCGATATCGCCCGCGCGCTGTGCGAGGAGATGAAGGCCGAGTGCGAATTCGTCACCCAGGATTGGGACGGCATCATCCCCGCGCTCCAGGCCAACCGCTTCGACGCCATCGTCGCCTCCATGTCGATCACCGACGAGAGGCTGCAGCAGGTCGATTTCACCAACCCCTACTACGTGAACTCGCTGGTCTTCGTCGCGCCGAAGGACAGCGAGCTCGACCCGGCCTCGATCGGAAGCATCTCCATCGGCGTCCAGGAAGGCACGATCGCGGCGATCTTCGCCGAAAAGACCTACCCCGACGCCGACCTCAAGGCCTATCCCTCGCAACTGGAGGCCTGGGCCGACCTCGGCAACGGCCGCGTCGATGCCGTGCTGGCCGATTTCGGCGTCCAGTATGACTGGATCAACGGCGCCGACGGCGCCTGCTGCGAGTTCAAGGGCGAGCCCGTCAGCAGTGACGACAAGATCGGCATCGCCATCCGCAAGGGCGACACCGAGCTGCGCGACCGTCTCAACACCGCGCTCGACGCGATCCGTGAAAACGGCAAATACGCCGAGATCAACAAGAAATACTTCCCGTTCGATATCTACGGCGAATAGGACGCGAGAAATCATCGCCGCCGGCAGGGTGCGCAGCGCCCCGCCGGCGCATCTAAGCGGGAGGTGCGGGCCGCGCACCTTGTCGACCCGCCCCTTGGGTGGCTTGACGGGCCTTCGGCAATGCTTCCGGCTAGGAGCGGAAACGACCTCTGTCGTGTTTGCGGCGATGCGTTGCCCGTCGAAATTCTCCGACCGACCGAAGCCGGAAGGATTCGATGAACGATTACATGACGCTGCTCAGTTTCGGGGCGCAGGGCTGGGGCGACGAGATCGCGTCGGGCATGGCGGTGACCGTGTCGCTCGCGCTCGCGACCCTGCCGCTCGGCCTCGCTGCCGGCTTCGTGATCGCTCTTGCCAAGCAGTCGGCCGAACCGAGCCTGCGGCTGGCGGCGAACATCTACACCACCATCTTCCGAGGCCTTCCCGAACTGCTGACGCTGTTCCTCGTCTTCTATGGCGCGCAGCTCGGCCTGCAGCGCGTCGTCGCGCTCTTCAGTCCCGGCGCGAATATCGAGATCAACGCCTTCGTCGCCGGCATGGTGGCGCTCGGCGTCGTCTTCTCCTCCTATGCGAGCGAAGTCTTTCTCTCGGCGTTTCGCGCGATCCCGGCGGGGCAATATGAGGGCGGCTACGCCATCGGCCTGTCGAAGCGGCAGACCATGCGGCTCGTCATCCTGCCGCAGCTCGTGCGCATCTCGCTGCCCGGCCTTTCCAATCTCTGGCTCATCCTTCTCAAGGACACCGCCCTCGTCTCGGTGATCGGCCTTTCCGACATCATCCGCCAGGCCGGCATCGCGGCGCGCGTCACCAATCAGGCCTTTCTCTTCTTCGGCGTCGCCTGCCTGCTCTATCTCGTTCTCGCGCTCATCTCCTCCGTCGCCTTTACCGCGATCGAACGCCGGACGCATCGGGCGGAGCTGGCGCGATGAGCGAGCTTGCCAGCGTCGAGAGGCCGCCGCCGCCGGCCCGCACGTGGAACCGGCAGCGGATCGTCGGCACCGTCCTCATCGGCATATGGGCGGCCCTCGGCCTCGGACTGATCGCCTTCCTCGCCTTGTCGTGGAACCAGGAGCTCTTCGAGCGCTACGCCCCGAACTACCTCTCCGGCCTGATCGTGACGATCCAGCTCGTCACCATCTCCATCGCGCTGGGCGCGCTGCTTTCCGCCCCCATCGCCTATGCGCGCATGTCGAAGAACAGGCTGCTCGCCTGGCCGGCCTACGCCTATGTCTATTTCTTCCGCGGCACGCCGCTCCTCGCGCAGGCCTTCCTGATCTATTACGGCCTCGGCTCCTTCCGGCCACAATTGGAGGCGCTCGGCCTGTGGACCTTCTTCCGCGAGGCCTGGTACTGCGCCATCCTCGCCTTCACCCTCAACACCGCCGCCTACCAGGCGGAGATCCTGCGTGGTGCGGTCGAAAGCGTGCCGAGAGGCCAGTGGGAGGGCGCGGCCTCGCTCGGTCTGCACAAGCTGCGAACCTTCCGCGAGATCATCCTGCCGCAGGCCATGATCGTCGCCCTGCGGCCCTATGGCAACGAGATCATCCTGATGATCAAGGCCTCGGCGATCGTGGCGATCATCACCGTCTACGACCTCATGGGCGAGACGCGGCGCGCCTATTCGCGCACCTTCGATTTCCAGACCTATCTCTGGGCGGCGCTCATCTATCTCATGATCGTCGAGGCGCTGCGCCATGCCATCGAATGGATCGAGCGCCGCATCATCAAGCATCTGAAGCGCTGATCCGGCGGTTTTCCCGCTGGCTCTGCCATATCGAGGGCCAGCGCTATTCCATGCGCATCCATGTTGCTTTAGACCGGAACCGACATCCGCACAGCGAGCAAGGGAAGAGATCATGGCATCGGTCGCATTCATCGGACTTGGCGTAATGGGATACCCGATGGCGGGCCACCTGAAGAACAAGGGCGGCCATGACGTCACGGTCTATAACCGCACCGCCGAAAAGGCCGGGAAATGGGCGAAGGAGCACGGCGGAAGCTTCGCCCCGACACCGGCCGAGGCCGCGCGGGACAAGGACTTCGTCTTCTCCTGCGTCGGCAATGACGACGATCTGCGTTCCGTGACGCTGGGCCCCGATGGCGCTTTCTCCGCCATGAAGAAGGGCGCGATCTTCATCGACAACACCACCGCCTCCGCCGAGGTGGCGCGCGAGCTCGACGCGGCCGCCCGCGAGCGCGGCTTCTCCTTCCTCGACGCGCCCGTTTCCGGCGGCCAGGCCGGCGCCGAGAACGGCGTGCTCACGGTCATGTGCGGCGGCGAGCAGGCGACCTTCGACAAGGCCGGGCCGGTCATCGACGCCTTTGCCCGCATGGTCGGCCTGATGGGGCCGGCCGGCGCCGGCCAGCTCACCAAGATGATCAACCAGATCTGCATCGCCGGCCTCGTCCAGGGCCTCGCCGAGGGCATCCATTTCGGCAAGAAGGCCGGCCTCGACATCGAGAAGGTCGTCGACGTCATCTCCAAGGGCGCGGCCGGCTCGTGGCAGATGGAGAACCGCCACAAGACGATGAATGCCGGCAAGTATGATTTCGGCTTCGCGGTCGACTGGATGCGCAAGGATCTGCGTATCTGCCTCGAGGAAGCCGACCGCAACGGCGCCAGGCTTCCCGTCGCCGCTCTCGTCGACCAGTTCTACAAGGAAGTCCAGGAGATGGGCGGAAAGCGCTGGGACACGTCTTCGCTGCTCGCGCGCCTGGAGAGATGACGGCGTGACCGCAGCGCTCTCGCGCGCCTCCACCGCCGACGAAATTCTGGGCCGGCTGAACGCGCTCGCCTCCGGGGAGAACCGCGCAGGGCTCGCCCGCTACGGCATCAACGCGGAAAACGCGCTCGGCATTCCGCACGGCGAGCTGCGCGCCATGTCCAAGGTGGTCAAGCGCGACCACGAACGCGCGCTCGCCTTGTGGGAAAGCGGCTTTCGCGAGGCGCGCGTGCTTGCCGCCATGACCGACGAGCCGGGCAAGGTGACGATCGGCCAGTGCAGGCGCTGGGCCGACGAGTTCAACTCTTGGGACATCGTCGACAGCGTCTCGGACCTGTTCGTCGCGACGCCCTTCTGGCGCGAGCTCGTCGGGGAATTCGCGGCCGACGAGCGCGAATTCGTGCGCCGCACGGCGTTCGCCATGATCGCCTGGGCGAATGTTCCGAGAAACAAGGTGCCCGAGGAAACGCTGCTTTCCATGCTGCCGCTGATCGAGCGCCACGCCGACGATCCGCGCAATTTCGTCAAGAAGGCGGTCAACTGGGCGCTGCGAGCGACCGGCAAGAACTCGCCCGCCCTTCACGCCGCCGCGCTGGACCTCGCGCGCGAACTGGCGGGCTCGGAAGACAAGACCCGACGCTGGGTCGGCAAGGATGCGGTACGCGACCTCACCTCGGAAAAGACGAAGCAGCGCCTCGAAGGGATCGCCAACAAGGTTTCAGGGAAACCGGCGAACTGAAAATCACACGGCGCCCTGCAGGATGGCCGCACTTTCCGGCTATGATTTTACGTGCGCGGCGTCCACGAATGCGTCGAATATTCGAAGACCCGCATGGTCCTCGGCCGCCAATTTTTCCGGATGCCACTGCACGCCCATGGCAAAGGATTGCGAGGGTATCTCGACCCCTTCGATCACCCCGTCCGGCGCGCGGGCGGTGACGACAACGTCTGTCGATGCCTCGACGATCGCCTCCCGGTGAAAGGTGTTGGCGCTAAATGTCTCGTTCCCGAAAATATCTGCCATCCTCGTGCCGGGCTGGATGAACACCTCGTGCCGCAAGTCGGCCTGATCGTGGTTGAGAGCGTCCGGCCACGAGGAGTGCACATCCGAAACCATCCGGCAGCCGTTCAGGCATGCGAGCATCTGCATGCCGTTGCAGATGCCCAGCACCGGCTTGTTGCGCGCGAGAAACCCTCCCATCAACGCCAGCTCGACGGACAGGCGATCTGACGTCGGGTATCGGGACTGATCGCCGTGAACGTACCAGGGCCTGGGAAATTCTATCCGCCCGCCGACGCTCAGGAACCCATCGAATTGCTCGATCGTCTGGTCTACGAGCTCCGGCAGATAGGGGATGCCGAAAGGCGCGCCCCCGGCACGGCTGACAGCAGAAAAGTAGTTCTTCGACGTCTGATAGTAATTGCCGCCGGCGCTGGTATTTTCATCCATGATCACGGCGATCATCGGCTTGCGCTTCATGTGCTTGCACCTGCTTGGCGTTTAGGTCGGAAGAATCCTTGCCGCACGATACTCGCCAAACTGGCCACATATGCAACGCCGTTCAGGCAATACGTCTCGCCTGATCCAACTGACCAGCACCATCTGGCCGGCATGCCCGGTTGTTCGACAGGTTCTGCAGTCAGGCCCGAAGGCCACCGGAGCAGGCGCGCCGGCGACCTCAGGCGGCGCGTTCACCGCTTTCCTTGTCGAGCACCAGATAGTCGAGCGGAAGCTGCGTCGTGTTCTTGATCTGCTCCATGGCGAAGGCGGAGGAGACGTCGCGTATCTCGATCCTGGCGATCAGCCGCTTGTAGAAGGCGTCGTAGGCGGCGATGTCCGGCACGACGACACGCAGCAGATAGTCCACCTCGCCGCTCATCCGGTAGAACTCCACCACTTCCGGGAATTCCTGGATGACCTCCGAGAAGCGCCGCAGCCATTCGTGGCTGTGCGAATTGGTGCGGATCGAGACGAACACGTTGACGCGCGTGTTGATCTTCACCGGGTCGAGCACGGCCACCCGGCGCTGGATGACACCCTCTTCCTCCAGCTTCTGGATGCGCCGCCAGCAAGGCGTCGTGGAAAGCCCCACCTTCTTGGCGATGTCGGCGACGGCGAGCGTCGCATCCTCCTGAAGCAGGCGGAGGATTTTGCGGTCGAGGCGATCCATCTTGGCACTCCATTAGAATTTCATGCCATGATGATTAGAACCAAATGCCTTTACAAGAAAATTTTTCTCATTCAAAAGCACAAGCGGAGCCGCAAGCCCTACGAAAGGCGGCCGAGCCGCATTCGGATTTCGTTTCTCAAGACCGGAAGCAATTCCCGTTCGAACCAGGGATTCTTTTTGAGCCATCCCGTGTTGCGCCAGGACGGGTGCGGCAAGGGCAGAACGCGCGGAGCGGAATTGCGCATGAGGATGGCGTGCCAGTCGGCGACGGTCTCGGTCAGGCTCGCCCGCCGCTCTTTCCCGAGATGCCATTGCTGCGCATAGGATCCGACGGCGAGCACCAGCTCGATCCGGGGCATGAGATCGATCAGCGGCGCGCGCCACGCACCCGCGCATTCGCGCCGCGGCGGCAGGTCGCCGCCCTTGGCGTCCTGTCCGGGAAAGCAGAAGCCCATCGGCACGATCGCGAAATTGCCCGGGTCGTAGAATTCGTCGCGCGAGACCTCCATCCAGTCGCGCAGCCGGTCGCCCGAACGGTCGTTGAAGGGCAGGCCGGTGGCATGCACCCTCGTCCCCGGCGCCTGCCCCGCGATGAGCACCCTCGCGCCGGAGGAAGCCACCACCACCGGCCGCGGCTCGTGCGGCAGCGGCCTGCGCGATGCCGCATCCCTGCAGATGCGGCATTCCCGAATGGTCGCCAGCAGTTCCGACAGTTCCTTGTCCATCAGGCCTTTGCGCTGGGGCGGGAAGAGACCTCGCCATACCAGCGATGGACGTTCCCGAGTTCCGCCGGCACCTCGATGCGTGCCGGCTTCATGAAGTCGATCGCAATCAGCCCCGTGATGTCGGCGATTGAATAGTCGTCGCCCGCGACGAATGCGCGCCCTGCGAGTTCGTCGTCGAGAAGTTGGAGGAACTCGACCGCCTTCGGCTTGTTGGCCTCGCCCCATTCGGGGATCTGCGGCACCTCCCATTCCTTCATCGCCGGATGGATGTGGCGGAAGGCCTGCGCCACCGCGGTCAGAAGGTTGAGCTCCATCCGGCGCTGCCACATCTCCACCTTGGCGCGACCGACCGCTCCGGTGCCGAACAGCGGCGGTGTCGGATGCAACTCCTCGAAATAGCGGCAGATCGCTACCGACTCGGTGATCACCGTGCCGTCGTCGAGTTCGAGCACCGGAAGGCGCTGCAGCGGGTTGCGCTCCCTCACCTCGTCCGACCTGTGCCCCATCGCTCCCATGTCGACCGGCACCAGCGGCACCTCTATGCCCTTTTCGGCAAGAAACACCCTCACCCGCCTCGGGTTGGGCGCGCGCCCGCCGTCGAAAATCCTCATCCGCTCTCTCCCTGTTGTCCGTTCATTGAGGAAAACAACTCTAGCAGCCAATTGAAGAAGCCGGAAAGACCACCGCCGCCATGCCCGGTCTCCGCCAGGCCGCCATGGACGCGCCGCCAATATTGCGGCCGATCGAAGGAACCGGCCCACATCCCCTCTCCCGCCCGCCGCGCGACGTCCTCCTCCGAATAGAAGTCGCCATAGGAAACGGCCCAGCCGCGCTCGACCATCGTCTTGTTCAGGTTGACGCCGCCCGCATGGCAGACGGCGAGAAGCCGGTCGTACTTGTCGTTTTCCCAGCCTTCGCAGGACACCCGCCCGCCGGCCACCATCCGCCGCAACGCGTTGCGCGCTTCCCGCCCACAGTCATAGGCCGCTCCGTTTCGCGTGCATTGCTGGGTGAATTCCGGCGCGTCGATGCCGCGTAGCCTGATCTTCTGTTCGCCGAGCGTGATCGTGTCGCCGTCGTTGACGATGGCATTGCCGCCCAGCGTCTGTGTCGCATCGTCCTGAAACCGGGCCGCGACCAGGGCGACGGCACCAAGAAGCACGACGGTCAGCGCAATGTCGAGCACCTTGCGCAAGCGGCTGCGCGGCCTCGAACTGCGGCGGTTCCGCGCGGCACGTCGCGGGCGATACGTCCTCATTCGTGGAAGGGTCTCTTAATCATTCGCCACTAAATTGAGATGCCAGTTTATCGCGCGCGCGAATTGAGCGGACGAATGGCGTTACAACGCTCGGCTTTCGCCGACAAGATCATTGTGGACCGCACCAGGGCGCACCGCAACACCGACGTCGCGCGCACCGTGCGCCGCATGCGCGACCGCCTTTCGCAGACCGGCGGCAATCCCGATTACGACCGCGAACTCCTGAAACTTCACGCCCGCGCGATGATCAACACGTCGACGGCGATGCCGCTGCTCGTCATGCTGATCGCCGCCGCCGGCCTCTTCGCCGGGATGGGCACGCAGATCCTGTTCTGGGCGCTGGTCATGGTCGCCGGCTATACCGGCCTCGCGCTGGTGGCGCGGCAGGCCGACCGCACCGACGTCTCCGAGATCGATACGCCGCGCGTCCACCGCGCCTTTTTGCTCGGCCATTTTGCCAGCGGCATCGGCTGGGCCTATTTCGCCTTCATCCAATGTGCCGAATGCCGGGTCGACCAGTTCCCCGTCATCAAGGCGGTCATCCTGCTGCTCGCAATCGCCGCCACGGCGCTGATCGCGTCGGCGCTGCGCGGTGCGCTCGTCGTCACCTTCGCGCTGCCCGTCGCCGTCTTCACCTTCGCTTCCGCGCGCTTCTGGATGCCCTCGGAATCGATCATGGTCGGCCTGCTGATCGCCTCGCTCCCCTTCTTCAGCTATGTGGCGAGCCACCTCAACAACTCGACCGTGATGCTCCTGTCGTTCCGTTCCGAGAAGGACGGGCTGATCGCCGAGCTCGAGACCGCCAAGTCGATGTCGGACGAGGCGCGCCGCCGCGCCGAGGAAGCCAACCTGGCGAAGTCGCGCTTCCTCGCCACGATGAGCCACGAATTGCGGACGCCGCTCAACGCCATTCTCGGCTTCTCCGAGGTGATGGCGACGGAAGTGCTCGGCCCGATCCAGAACGAGACCTATCGCGACTACGCCAACGACATTCACGGCTCGGGCAAGCACCTCCTCCATCTGATCAACGAGATACTCGACCTTTCACGCATCGAGGCGGGCCGCTACCAGCCTAACGAGGAGCCGGTGAGGCTCGCCGGCGTGGTCGAGGATTGCTGCCATCTCATGGAGATGAAGGCGCGCAACAAGGACATCCGCATAAGCCATCAGTTCGAGCAGGGCCTGCCGCGGCTTTTCGCCGACGAGCGCTCGCTGCGGCAGGTGACGCTCAACCTGCTCTCCAACGCGGTCAAGTTCGCGCCGAGCGGCGGCGAGGTGCGGGTGCGCGTCGGCTGGACGATGGGCGGTGGCCAGTATGTCTCGGTCAAGGACAACGGCCCCGGAATTCCCGAGGACGAGATCCCGGTCGTGCTCGCGGCCTTTGGCCAGGGCTCGATCGCCATCAAGAGCGCCGAACAGGGCACCGGCCTCGGCCTGCCCATCGTGCAGGGCCTGGTCGCGCTGCACGGCGGCGAGTTCCAGCTTCGCTCGAAGCTCCGCGAAGGCACCGAGGCGATTGCGGTCTTCCCTGCCTCCCGGGTGATGGAGGAACTGCCGGCGGTTCCTGCCCGCGAGAGATTCGAACCCGCGGTCGGACGGCGCCTCGCGAGTTGACGGCTATGTCCTGATCGTCATGCCGGAGTGGACGGCCGCGGCGTTCTTCACCAGGCCGGCGGCGAGTGCCGCGCCCACCCCCTCCCCGTCGCCCAGCGAGAAATCGAGCAGCGGCTTCAGACCGAGTATTTCCGCGGCCTTGCGCATGCCCGGTTCCGTCGAGACATGGCCGAGCAGGCAGTGTTCGATGGCCGTTTCGTCGGCCTGGTGGAGTACGGCGGCCGCCGCGAGGCCCGTATAGCCGTCGAGAATCACCGGTATCTTCTGCATGCGCGCGGCGAGGATCGCACCGGCGATCGCCGCGAATTCGCGCCCGCCGAGCCGGCGCAGTGCTTCCAGCGGGTCCTTTAGATGAGCCGAATGGAGCGCGACCGCGCGCGCCACGATTTCCGCCTTGCGCGTCATCATCGCCTCCTCCGCGCCGGAACCGGGACCGACCCATTCGCGCGCCTCGCCGCCGAAGAGGCCGTGCATCAGCGCGGCCGCCACCGTCGAGCCGCCCACGCCGATGCTGCCGGCGCAAATCAGGTCGGCGCCGCCGGCGATCGCCTCCATGCCGTAGGCCATGGTCGCCGCGCAGCCGCGCTCGTCCAGCGCCGCCTCCCGGGTGATGTCGGCGACCGGCAGATGCAGCGCGAGGTCGAACACCTTCAGGCCGAGATCGTTGGCCGCGCAGAGCTGGTTGATCGCCGCGCCGCCCGCCGCGCAGAACTCGACGAGGGATTGCGTGTCCGAAATTTGCCGGGGCGACACGCCGTGCCTTGCGACCTCGTGCGTGCCGGCGAACAACGCCACCAGCGGGCGCGCCACTTGAGGCGCGCGTCCGCTCCAGGCGGCCAGCCATTCCGATATGCCGGCGATGCGGCCGAGCTCGACGCCTTGCGCGGAAAGTCGCGCATTGCGTTCGGCGGCGCGCGCCGAGGCGGCCTTGTCCGGTCCCGGCAGGTTTTTGAGGAGATCGCGAAAATCGTCGAAGGGCAGTCCGCTGGTCATTTTTCGTCCGATGGCATTTTTGCTTCGTGCGCGGCATAGCCCTTCGCAAAGGCAAGCACAATGCCGGCGGGCCTGTGCGATATTGTCGGGCTTGCATTGATCGCCGACCTGTCCCATCTGGAAATAGCGGCAAGAGGCAACCGAATGACGGCCATCGAATCTCCCTGCATACTGGTCTGCTCCATGGACATGGCGACCGGCTACTGCTTCGGCTGCGGGCGCACCCGCGACGAGATCGGCGCGTGGCTGACCTATTCGCCGCAGGAGCGCCGCGCCGTCATGGAACTTCTGCCGGCGCGATTGGAGACGATCGAGCGGAAGCCCAGGCGCGAGACGCGCCGGGCCCGCATGGCGCGCGAAAGGGGCGAGAACGTCGGATGAACCGGTTTCTTTGGGTCATTCTCGCTATCATCGGCATCGGCCTCATCCTGCTCGTCGCCAATGACGAAAGCGGCAGCGTGTTCGGTTTCGGCACCGACCAGTTCGGCCGGATGCTCTATCTCGGCGTATTCGGCGCGGTCATCGCCGCCGGGATATTGGGCTCGGGCATGCGCTTCGGCCATGTCGCGCGCAGCCTCGCCGTCTGGCTCCTGATCATCCTGGCGCTGGTCACCGGCTATCAGTACCGTTACGAGCTTCAGGACATCGCCAGCCGCATGACCGCCGGTCTTGTGCCCGGCAGCCCGCTTTCCACGATCGACGGCGACGGCCGCGCCTCGGTCATGCTCGAGCGCATGTCGGACGGCCATTTCCAGGTGCGCGCCGAGATCAACGGCGCGCCGGTGCGCGTCATGGTCGACACCGGCGCGACGAGCACGGTGCTTTCGGCGCAGGACGCCCGCAGCGCCGGCTTCGATCCCGACACGCTCGCCTACAACGTTCCGATCATGACCGCGAACGGCGAAGCGCGCGCCGCGCGCATCACCATCGACGATTTCCGCATCGGCGACATCACGCGGACCAACATGCCGGTGCTGGTGGCCGAGGGCGGACGGCTCGGCCAGAGCCTTCTCGGCATGAATTTCATCAACACGCTTTCCGGCTTCGACATGCGCGGCGAAAGGCTGATCCTGCGCGACTGAGCGTCGTCCTCAGCCGATCAGGCTCCAGAAGAAGCGCGCCGAAACGAAGACGCAGAACAGGCCGAAGGCGACCTCCATCTGTCGCTTCTTCAGCGCATGCGCGATGCGCACCCCGTAGGGCGTGACGATCAGCGCGATCGGGATGATGAGCGCCACCGCGATCCAGTTGATGAAGCCCGTCGAGGCGATCGGCAGCAGCGGATTGCCCCAGCCGGCCCAGATATAGCCGATGGTTCCCGGAATCGCGATCAGGACGCCGACGCCGGACGACGTGCCGACCGCCTGGTGCATCGAGCGCCCGTAGAGCGTCATGAAGGTGTTGTTCATGACGCCGCCGCCGATGCCCATCAGGGTGGAGAAATAGCCGATCAGCAGGCCGACGATCCCCCGCGCCGGATTGCCCGGTATTTTCTCGCCGATGCGCCAGGATTCGCGGTTGAAAAGCAGCCGGAAGGCCACCGCCAGCGTGGTCACGGCGAAGATGATGCGCAGGCTCTCGCTGGAAATATAGGCCGCCGTCAGCGAGGCGAGCACCACGCCGGCCGGCACGGGGATCAAAAAGCTCTTCAGAAGCTCCATGTCCACCGCGCCCCGCGCCTTGTGGGCGGTGAAGGAGCGGATTGAGGTCGGGATGATGATCGCCAGCGACGATCCGACGGAAAGGTGCATGCGCACGCTTTCGTCGACGCCCAGCAAGCCCAGCACCTGGTAGAAGACGGGAACCAGCACCGCACCGCCGCCGATGCCGAATATGCCGGCGAGCAGGCCGGCGACGACGCCGGCCCCCGCGATGGCGAACGCGAAACTCGCGAGCTCGCCCCAGGGAAGATCGAGTCCCACCATAAGAATTCCCCCGAGATGGAAAGGTGGCTAAACGGTCTGGGAGGTAAAGTAAATCGGGTCAGGCGGCCCTTGCCGTTTCGTCCAGGTGCACTTCGGCGAAGGCTTGCAGCAGGATCTTCTCGTCCGCGCCGGGCTTCACGGCTTCCGTCGAAAGTATCTGCCGGTAGCGCCGCGCGCCCGGCAGGCCGTGGAACAGGCCGGTCATGTGCCGTGTGACATGCGCAAGCCGCCCGCCCCGCGCGATGTGGCGCGCGGCGTACTCCGCCATCGCGTCGATCAGCTCCGCGAAATCCACCGGCCCGCCGGCTTCGCCGGGGTAGAGCCCGTCGACGCCGGCGAGGATGCCGGGATTCTGATAGGCGGCGCGGCCGAGCATCACGCCGTCGACGCCGTTGCCCAGATGCGCGCGCGCCTCCTCCAGGGTCAGGATGCCGCCGTTTATGCCGACGAAGCGTTCGGGCAGTCTCTGCTTCAGGCGGTAGACGCGCGGATAGTCGAGCGGAGGAATGTCACGGTTTTCCTTGGGGCTCAGCCCCTGGAGCCACGCCTTGCGCGCATGCACCCACAGCGCGTCGGCCCCGGCCGCGAAGACCCGGTCGGCAAGCTCGTCGAGCGCGATTTCGCTGTCCTGGTCGTCGACGCCGATCCGGCACTTGACCGTGACCGGCACCGAAACGACGCCCTTCATCGCGGCAACGCAATCCGCGACGAGGCCGGGCGTCTTCATCAGGCAGGCGCCGAACGTACCCGACTGCACGCGGTCGGACGGGCAGCCGACATTGAGGTTGATCTCGTCATAGCCGAAATCCGCGCCGATCCGCGCCGCCTCTGCGAGCTTTTCGGGATCGGAACCGCCGAGCTGCAGCGCCACCGGATGCTCGCAATCGTCGAAGCCGAGCAGGCGCCCGCGGTCGCCATGGATCGCCGCGTCGGCGACCACCATTTCGGTGTAGAGCAGCGCGCGGCGCGTGAGCCGACGATGGAAGAACCTGCAATGCCGGTCCGTCCAGTCCATCATAGGTGCGACGGATAATTTATCTTTATTTTCAGTCACTTAGATCTCTATGTTGGTCCAATCAACAGAAGACTAGACACTATTATATATTGAAATACTTGGCTTTTTTTCGGTAGCTACCCAAGTGGTGAGATTTTCGCACCACTCAGTTGGTACATTTTTGGTACATTTTTGGAGGTACACCCCCGCGACCAGCGATGTACCAAATAGGAAAATTATCCTAGAGCAGCTTAGAGGGATAGAGTGACAAGAGGTAGATTGCGCCTTCGATAAACGCCGCATCTTTTGGTGCATTTTTGGTACATAGCCACCCCAAATAAGATGTAAGCATCTGTTTTTATTATCTAATGTACAATTACCGTCCAGTCCATCATCGGCGCAATGGCAACCCTATACGCTTGATATTCCATCGCTTTTTTTGCATTCTCAACATGTTGCATTGCAGCGCGCTCTACGGCCGAATTCGCTTCCGTTTCCGCGTTTGGGCCTACAGCACCCGCCGCGGAGTTTTCCTTCGGTTCCTCGCGTTCAGCTTCGACGCAAAGCAGTTACGCGACCGGGACATTCCCGCGCCCGGCCGACGGTTAATCTAGGCGATACCGTGAAGCTCCAAGGAGCGCGGTGAACCTATACTATGCGATACGCATACAACCAAGACCCTGCGGTTCGACGGCCTGCGCCGGGCCCGCAGCCGAGCGACAATCCCGACCTGAATGGAAACGGTGAAAGCTCCAATGTTCGCGGCGTCAGCCGAGTTCGCGGATCATCCTGGCTTCCGTCTCCAATATCCGCGCCGTCTGCTCCGCCGATATATGTGTCAGCATGAGACTGATGCAGCATTCGAGATAGGTGAGCGAAGAACGGCGCAGATAGTCGTCTGTCTGCTTCTGCGCCAGGCGATCGATGTCGTGTCTCTTGTAGGGCATGGCCGCATTCCCATGAGGTTGCAGGATCATACACATCAACCCATGTCGGCAGCCTATGTTCCTCTCCACGGGCTCGAAGCCGCCAGTCCCTTTCACCCGTCGCACGGGCGGAAGACCGCTCCTTACCCGGCGCACGAGCCCGACGAATGGCCGGCTCGACGGTCTCCACGATATCCGAGGCAAAACGAGCCGGGGAACATTGCGGGCCCCGCGAAGTTCGGGCTGTCTGGATGTCAGAAGGAGGATCCGGCTATGCAAATTTTCATACGAACGACCGCTGCGGCGGCACTGCTTGCTTTCTCGGGCGGTATCGGGCTTGCCGACGACTGCGTCGACCCAAGCTCCTCCGCTTCGATCGGCCAGGAGCAGAAGACGCCTCCCGTCGCCAAGGACGGATCGAAAGCTCCGCTGGAGGCTCAGCCTCGGGATACGGACAAGTCCGGTCAACCCGACCAGGCGCAGAAAGACGGCTCCAACATGCCGCTGACCGAGCAGGAAGGCGGCGGCGACAAGAACCTGGCAACGTCGCAGCAGGACACGGAAGCCCAGCAGGAGGGTGACCGGACCGCGGCAGCGAAAGCCGAGGATTGCTAGCGCCTCGTCGGAATTGACGATGCGCGTGAAGCGTTAGGGCTGGGCAAAGGTATTTTCCTCCAAGCTCGGCGCGCGAGCGGCCACGCCTGCTCGTTTCAGTGCCACGCCGTGCTTCCTCCGCCGAAGAGCGCGTTCACGATCTCCTCCATCAGCGGCGGACGGCGGCAGAGAATGAAGCCGGGATAGCGATCCGGGAAGCGTCCGAGATTCTGTTTTGTTGCGAACACGAAGGGTATTCGCCGTTTCATCAATTCGTCGGCGAGGGGAAATGCGCGCGCCGCGGAGAGGGAAAGGTCGAGTATCGCGGCGTCCGGCGCGGGAATTTCCGAGATGCGGTCGAGTGCCAGGTCGACGTCGGAAAACGGGCCGATGATGATGGTTCCCAGCCGGGCAAGCTCCTTCTCGGTTTCGTTCGTGAGCAGATGGTCGTCCTCGACGAGCAGAATCCGTCGCCCGTCGAGCTTTCCGGCCAGCCTCTGGAACGTTCGCTGGTTCTGTTTCATTGACGACTCGTGCCGGCATTCCCCGCTTCTCCCCTGCCCCGCAGAACATTGACCTGATGCAGATGTTCCGGCGGCTGCCCCAAAAACCGCCGCCATCCGGGTCGGCGCGCGACCGGGAGATGCGGGTGGTTGGAATGCGGCGACCTCGGGCGTCGTTCAGATCAACGTGCCCGTACGTCCGACGCGCCGGCGTCGCGGAACGCTTGCTTGGCAACCGCGATTTCATCGCGGCCGACGTCCGCCGACACCTGAATCTTCCCGCGAAGAGCCGCGCCGAGTTCGGAGCCTCCGGCCCCTTCGCGGGAAGCATCTCCGCCGGACGGTGCCGTGCCGGCGGTGTTCATGGCGTCTTCCGCCTGCACGAAGATGTCGGCCCGGTTGATCTTGTGTTCCTGAACAAGGTGCTCGACCGCGCGATCGGCCGCCGCCCGGGTCGCGAAGGTTCCATAAATCGTCTTTACGCTGTCATCGGCCATTTTCTGTTTCTCCCGCATGGGATGACAGAAGCGATTTATGCCCCGGTTGTTCCATCGGCCGGTCGTCGGCGGTCAATATCCGCCGGTCATGACGATCGTTTCGCCGGTCATGAAGCTGCAGGCGTTCGACGAGAGGAAAACCGCCGCCCCGACCATCTCGTCCACGGTCCCTGCGCGGCCCATCCAGTTCAACCCGCGAACATAGGCCGCCCAGGCCTCCGGATCGCCGTCGCGCCGATCGGCATTGCGGTCGGTGTCGACCAGCCCCGGCGCGAGCGTGTTGAGAAGCACGCCGCGCGGTGCGTATTGGCGGGCGAGGCTCTGGATCAGATTGTGTTGCGCGGCCTTCGTCGCGGCATACATCGTCACCACCGGCTTGGGACGGATCTGGTTGATCGAGCCGACATTGACGACACGCCCCCAGCCGCGCTCGGCCATGCCCGGAAGACAGGCCTGGAGCATGTCGAGCGTCGAACGCAGATTGACCGCGACATGCCCGTCGAAGCTCTCGTCGTCGATGTCCCCGATCTCGCCGTTGATCTGCATGGAAGCGTTGATGACGAGAATGTCGATGCCGCCGGCGAGCCTTTCTGCCTCCTCGATCAGCTTTTCGCCGGCATGGGCCAGCGAAAGGTCGCCGGAAACGGAAAAGCAGGTGCCGCCGGCCTTCTCGATCGCCTCGCGGGTTGCCCGAGTGGAGTTTTCCTTCGCGCCGTGGACGACGACCTGCGCGCCGAAGGCCGAAAGACCTTCGGCCAGCGCGGCACCTATGCCGCGCGACGACCCGGTGACGAGCGCGCGCTTTCCCGCGAGCGAAAAGAGCTTGTCGGCGAAGGGCCGCACGCTCATGACGACTTGCCCGCGGCCTTGAACAGATTGTCGGCGATGCCCTTGTGCCCGGTGAGACAGGCGAAAAGGCCGCCCGACAGCGGAGCCTCCGCCAGCGCCGAGGCCGGCAACCGCGTCCTGGCGCTCGTGACGTAGAGCGTCGCGAGATCGTCGCCGCCGAATGCGACGCTCGTCGGCCGCGGCACCGGCATCTCGATCGAGAAGTCGAGTTTGCCGTCCGGCGTATAGCGATCCACGCGCCAGCCATCCCATATGGCGCACCAGACGCCTCCGTCCGCATCGACCGCCAGGCCGTCCGGGCGGCCGCTCGCTTCCGGTATCTGGGCGAACACCCGGCGATCCGATATGCCGCCATGCCCGTCGACCGCATAGGCCAGGATGGTTCCCGGCACCGTATCGACGAAATAGAAGGTCGAGCCGTCGGGGCTCCATCCCATCCCGTTGGAGACGGTTATTCCGCTTTCCATCTGCCGCACCGAGGTCTCGCCGGCGATGCGGTAGAGGCTGCCGCCGGGACGGCTCGCATCGAGGCGCATCGAGCCGACCCAGATGGCGCCGTGACGGTCGACCTTGGCATCGTTCAGCCTGTTCTCCGACAGTTCCGCTTCGGGATTGACGTAAGGGTCGAATGTCCCGAGAGCGAAATCGAACTTCTCGATTCCGTCCTGCGACGCCACGAACATCCGGCCGCCCTCGGCGGGCAGGATGGCGCTGACCAGCTTGTTCGTGCTGCGCGTCTCGTTGCGGCCGCTCGCGGGATCGAACCGATGCACGGCCGGCTCGAGAATATCGACCCAGTAGAGCCGCTTCTCTTCCGCGACCCATACGGGAGATTCACCGAGCTGCGCGCCCCAGGGAAGCACGCAATCGACATCCACCCGCCGGGTCGTCCTCAGTTGCGAGCGCGGTCGGGGACCGGAACTGATCGCGACGGTGCCCGCCGATCCCGTGATCCGGCGGGCGGCCGCCATCAGTTCGCGTCCGACCGGGTGAATGCGTTCCTTGTCCAGGCGCGACGATGGGGCGAGCGCCACGATCGCGCCCATCGGTCCGCCGTCACGGCCCGGAAGCGCCGCCGCGACGGAATTGACGCCTTTGAGGTGCTCTTCATAGGACACGGCATAGCCTCGCGCGCGGGTCAGGGTCACCTCCGCCATGAGTTGCGGGAGATCGGTGATGCTGCTGGGCGTATGCCTGTCGAGAACCAGCTTGCCGGTCAGCGCGCGCAGGGCCGACGGTTCCATGGCGGCAAGCAACGCCTTGCCGGCGGCTGTGCAGTGAAGCGGAACCCGCCTGCCCTGGTCGACGCGCACGCCCAACCCGTCGCCGGATCTTTCTTCCATGTAGAGCGCCTGCTCGCCATCCAGCCTGCAGAGCGCGACGGTTTCGCCGAGCTCCGCGGAAAGGCGTTCGAGTTCCGGAAGCGCCGCGGACGAAAGATCGAACGTGTCCCAGACGCGGTGCGACAGCTCGATGAACCGGTGGCCCAGCATGTAGGTACCGTTCTTCTGGTCATGCCGGACCAGGCGAAACGCGATGAGCGTGCGCAGGATTCGCGAGAAAGTCGGCTTGGGCATGCCCGAGGCGCGCATCAGGTCGGCGAAGCGCAGGGGCTTTTCCGCGTCGGCGATGAGGTCCAGCAGGTTGAGGCCCTTGGTGAGCGCCGCGGTTCCGGCGGGGACGCCGGGTTCCTCGCGCTCGTTCATGCCGTCCGTCTGCGCCATGCCGCCGCGGCGTCCTTCAGCATCCGGTCTATCGTCCATTCTGGATTGAACCCCAGCGCAGCCCGTATTTTTTGGTTCGACGTATGGTACCATACGCCCGCACCCGGCAGATCGACCGTCACCACGGGCAATCCGGTGATTTCTCCCATGTCACGCAGAAGCGCTTCGAAATCAACCGGTTCGGTCGCGCCGAGATTGAAGGCCTGGCCGGCGGCATCGGGATGGTCGAGGGCCAGCAATATGCCCTGAACCATGTCGCGCGTGTCGGTGACATGCATCTTGAACGGGCGGCCGTTCTCGTTGCGGGCGAGGATGTGGGCCTCGCGACCGGGATCGGCCGCGCGCAGCACGTCCGCGACCGCTCGATTGCCGAAGGCCTCCTGCTGGCGGATGCGCGGACGAAGGAAGAAGCGCGGGCCTGAAAAGAAACTGTCCGGATCGAGCAGCTCCTCGGCATCCTGCGTATGCGAGAAGCGGAGGATGACGGTCTCCATGCTTCCCGTCCTTTCGTGGAAGCGAACGAGTTCCTCGCCGAGCAGCTTGGTGAGGCCATAGGCGGAGTTGGGCCGGAAAGGGTGTTCCTCGTCGACCGGAAGATAGTCGGGAACGTTCTCCGGATAGACCTCCCCCGACGAAGCGAAAACCAATCGCCTCGTTCCAGCCGACGCAGCCGCCTCGAGGATGCGTCTGGTTCCCTCGACATTGGCCGCGAAAAGCCGGTCGCGATCCTCCGCCCGCCAGGACATGAACGCGCCGAGGTGAAGAACCGCGCCTGCGCCCGCCGTGGCGATCTCGCATTTCGCGCGGTCGTCGAACGCGCCGACGACCTCGGAATAGGAGGGATGCGCCAGGCCGCTTTCGCGTAGGTCGAACCCTCGAACCGTCTCTCCCCGAGCCAGAAGCGCCTTGACGACGGCCGAACCGATGCGGCCCGCCGAACCCGTAACCAGAATCGTCATGTCAGTTCAGCGCCTTTCCGCTTGCCGCGTCGAAGAGATGGATTCGGGCGGGATCGAGGGAGAGCGTCACCGCTTCGCCGACGCCGAGATGCGCGGCGTTCTGGACCCGCGCGATGAGGCCCTTCCTGTTTTCGTCGTCGGCTCGAAACTCCGCCGGAACCGCATGCTCGTCGGCGCTGAAATAGACATATTGTTCGGAGCCCAGGCTTTCGACCAGCGTCGGCTTCACCTCGAACCGCAACGGGCCGTCGCCGAGCTTGATGTATTCGGGCCTGATGCCGGCGATCAGACCTTTCGAACTCGCCGCGCCGGAGAGCTTGCCCGGATCGGCATCGACCGGCACCGCCTGGCCGAGTAGCTCCACCTCCGCCTTGCCGTCGACTTGCCGGGCGGAAACGAAATTCATCCCCGGCGATCCCATGAAGCCGGCGACGAACAGGTTCGCCGGCTTGCGGAACAGGGTGTCGGGATCGGCGATCTGCTGGATGACGCCGTCCTTCATGATCACCACGCGATCGGCCATGGTCATCGCCTCGATCTGGTCGTGCGTGACATAGATCGTCGTCACGCCGAGCCGCTGGTGCAGCGCGCTGATTTCGGCGCGCATGTGCACCCGCAGCTTGGCGTCGAGGTTCGACAGCGGCTCGTCCATCAGGAAGGCCTGCGGCTCGCGAACGATCGCGCGGCCGAGGGCCACGCGTTGTCGCTGCCCGCCCGACAGCTCCTTGGGGCGCCGCTGCAGCAGGTTCTCGATCGCCAGTATCTTGGCGGCATCCTTGATCCGCGTGGCGATCTCCTTCTTCGCCACCTTGCGCATCTTCAGCCCGAAGCCGATGTTTTCGGCCACCGTCAGATGCGGATAGAGCGCGTAGTTCTGAAAGACCATCGCGATGTCGCGGTCGCCCGGCGCGAGATCGGTCATCTCGCGGCCGCCGATGAAGATCCTGCCGCCCGAGGCGGGCTCGAGGCCGGCGAGGATCTTGAGCATCGTCGACTTCCCGCAGCCGGAGGGGCCGACGAGCACCACGAACTCCCCGTCCTCGATCTCGAGCGAGAACTCCTTGAGTACGTTCAAGCTGCCGTAGTTCTTGTAGACGTTCTGAATGCTGATGTTGGCCATGGCTTATTTCTCCGCCCCTGCGGTGAGACCGCCGACGAGGTAGCGTTCCAGGAAAAGGTAGATCACGATGATCGGCACGGCGATGAAGATCGCCGCGGCGGAAACCTCGTTCCAATCGGTGACGTATTCGCCCTTCATGGTGGTTATTCCGAGATTCGCCGTCCAGCTTCCCTGCTGGTTGGTGAGGAAGGTTCGCGCATAGGCGTAGTCCGACCAAGAAAGGACGAAGGCGTAGAGCGCCGTCGCCGCGAGCCCGGGAGTGGAGATCGGCAGGATCACCCGGACCATCGCGGAAAGCGGCGAGCAGCCGTCCACCATGGCGGACTGTTCGAGCTCGCGCGGAATGGTGTCGAAATAGCCTTTCAGCATCCAGGTGGTGAACGGGATGATCAAGGTCGCATGGGCGATCACCAGCGACCAGAGGCTGCCGATGAGGCCGACCTGCCGGAATATCCCGAAAAGCGGAATGACCAGCAGTGTCGCCGGCAGCATCTTCGCCGTGAGGATGAACAGGCCGAGCGAATGGCCGCCGCGCACCGAGAAGCGCGACAGGCTGTAGCCCGCCAGCACCGAGACCACCATGGACAGCGACACCGATCCCAGCGCGGCCAGGGTCGAATTGAGCAGCCAGAGCGGGATCGGGCGCTCGGCGAAGACCTTGGCGAAGGTACCCCACTGCGGCGCTTCCGGCCAAAAGCTCGGCGGAAGCCGGCTCAGCTCCGCGCTCGTCGAAAGCGCGGTGACGATCAACCAGTAGACCGGAAAAAGCAGGAATGCGCAGGTCAGGACGACGACGCCGTAAAGAATGAGGCTCTGCAGCCGGGTTCGTTTCATTAGCCGCCTCCCTAGTACATCGACTTGGTTTCACGACCCAGCATGAGCAGGCTGGTGGCGACGCAGATGATGAGCGTCACGATGCCGATCGCCGATGCGTAGCCGAAATTGAAGAAGCCGAACGCTTCGTTGTAGGTCATGATGGACAGCGTCTGCGTCGCCTTCAGCGGCCCGCCGTCGGTCAGCACCTTGACGATCGAGAAATCGCGGAAGACCCACAGCACCACCAGGACCAGCGTCACGCCGAGCACCGGCATCAGGGATGGAAGGGTGATGTAGCGGAACCGCTGGAATGCGTTCGCCCCGTCGACCTTGGCGGCGCTGTAGAAATCGCTCGGTATCGACTGCAGCCCGGCGAGCGCCATGATCGAGACGAAGGGATAGCCCTTCCAGATCATCGTGATCGCGACGACCCAGAACGCCGCGGTCGGATCGGAGAACCAATTGATCATGCCGTTCGCCAGGCCGAGCCTGATGAAAAGCCAGTTCATGAGGCCGAAGGAACTGTCGAAGATCCATGCGAAAATGACGGTCGCGATCACCTCCGGTACAGCCCAGGGCAGCGCCACTGCCAGACGGGCGAGATTGCGCCCCTTGAACCGGTTGTTGACGAGCAGCGCGGTCCCGAGCCCCATGACGAGGCAGGCGGATGTCACGATCACCGTCAGCTTCAGCGTGACCCAGCATGCCATCCAGAAATCGCGCGACGAGAACAGGCGCTCGTAATTGGCGAGGGTAAAGGCTTTTCGGGGCGCATCGAGCCGCGCCAGCTTGACCTGCTGGAACGACAGGTCGAGCGACACGATCAACGGGTAGACGATGATCAGCGCGACCAGCAGCACCGCCGGCACGAGCAGGATGTAACCCAGCCAGTGCTGCCTGCTCGGGCGCGCCAGATCGAGTGACGGAATTCTCGGCACGGATCAACCTCCGGCTCATGGGGTGTGACGGGAGCGCCCGTCGCTCGACGTGCGCTCCCGCGATTGAAAAGAGGCCGGGCCCGGCCGCGCCGGGCCCGCCGGCTTAGTAGGACTGGATGGCTTCCGCCTTTTCCTGCATCGTCGCGGCGACGGCTGCCGGATCGAGATCCTCGATGATCATGCGCTGCGCTTCCTCCATGACCATCTTGGCGAACTCGTTGAAGTTGATTTCCAGCCCCGCCGGGATGCGGTCGACCTTGGCCGCGGCCGCCGCCTTCTGCGTCTCGACCAGCAGATCGAAATGCGGCACCGCCTCTTCCGCGCCGCTGATGTCCGCGGTCGCGCTCGGCGGCGTCGAATTGGCGACCGTGGCGTATCTCGACTGGAACTCCGGCGACATCGCGGTGGCGATGAAATCCCAGACGAGCTCCTTCTGCTCGTCGGGAATCTCGCTGGCCATCGCGAGCACGTTCGAGGAACCGCCGTTCGGCGGGGTAAACGGCGGCTTGGTCAGTTTCAGCTTTTCGAAAGCCGCCCCCTGCTCCATGATCGGATAAAGCCAGGGCCCTTCCAGCTTGAGGGCGATCTTGCCGTCGGCGAACAGCTTGCGGACGTCGCCGGCGGTCATGTCGCGCGGCGACAGGTTTTCGGAAATGACCGTCTTCCAGCGCGTCAGGCCCTCGACCATTTCCGGCGTATCGATGGTCACGTTGCCTTCCGCGTCGGTCCAGCTTCCGCCGGCGTCGAGAATGTAGTTCAGCATCTCCGTGAGATACTGGCCGCCGCCGCCTCGTGTCTCGTGGCCGGTGCCGAACTGGTCGATGATGCCGTCGCCGTTCAGGTCCTTGGTGGTCTTGCGCGCCACGTCGAGGAATTCTTCCCAGTTCGTGGGCACGGTGAGCCCCTCGGCATCCAGGATTTCCTGGTTGTAGCCCATCACGAAGCCGAAATAGAGCATCATGATGCAGGCGGTCTCGTCGTTCCACCTGCACGTCTCCTGTCCGGCCCATCCGGTCATGTCGATGCCGGATTTCTCGATCCAGGGGTCGAGGTTCTCGAGCCAGCCGTTTTCGGCGAAGGCCTGGAACTCGAACGAGGCAAGATGCACGATCTGCGGCGGCTGGCCTCCCGCGAAGAGCGTTGTCATCGTGTCGGCATAGGCGTTGCGCTCGACCTTCGTCCATTCCACGGTGACGCCGGGATGTTTGGCTTCGAACGCCTTGATTACCTCGCCCCACCAGTCGCCATAGCCCTTTTCGTCCTTTTGCCACGAGACGAATTTGAGGGTTTCCGCGAATGACGGGGCGATGAAGCTCGTCGTGCAGAGCGCGGCCAGCATCGCCGCTCCCAAATGCTTCCTTACGGACATCTTCATGTTCTCCTCCACTTGTTTGGTTGGTTTCTGCTTGCGATCCTCAGTGCCGTTCGAGAAGCGACAGCGCCTCCTCCGAGGGCTCGACACCGAGGCCCGGCCCCGCCGGCAGCCGATAGCTTCCTTCCCTGCAATCCATGTCGCCGCGCAGCAGGCGGCGGTTCGGTTCGAAGATCGAATGCTGGAACTCGTGGCAAACGACGTTCGCCAGCGCCGAGCTCGCGTGCAGGCTGGCCGCCAGGAAAATGCCGGCACCGATGGTCGCGTGCGGAATGATCTGAAGATTGTGCACATGGGCGAGCTGGCCGATGCGCATGAATTCGGTGATGCCCTTGTGCCCCATCTCCGGCTGCACGATCGCTATGCCGGCGCGTTCCACGCGCAACTGCATGTCATGAACGGTGCGCCATTCCTCGCCGACCGCGATGGCGGTCGAAACGCCGGACGCGACGCGGGCGAGGCCGGCCATGTCTTCCGTGCGCACCGGTGCTTCCGCGAACCAGAGACCGTGCGGCTCCATTTCCTCGATGAGGGCGATCGCCTCATGCGCGGTCTGGTTCCAGTGCATGTCGCAGGCAATCCGCGCCGCCGCGCCCAGCCGTTTGCGCAGAAGCTCGATCTCCACCGCGACGCCGTCGTCGGCGACCGGGGCGGCGAACTTGAAACTGTCGAAGCCCTGGTCGCGCCAGCGGACGGCGAGCTCGGCGCGAGCCTTGCCCGTCTTCTCTGGCAATCCCGATACATAGGCCGGCAACTTCGACACCCTTTGCCCGCCGAGCATCTTGACCAGCGGGAGCTTCGCGATGCGCGCGGCGATATCCCAGAGCGCTATGTCGATGGCGGCCAGCGCGTCGAGATAGAAGCCTCCGGTGTAGCCGCGCACCCTCATCAGATCGTAGAGGTCGTCGTGGATCACCGCCGGGTCGAGCGGATCGCGGCCGATCACGAAGTCGGCCAGCAGGTCGCCGATCAGCGCCAGCACCGCGCCCGGGGCGACGATGCCATATGTTTCCCCCCAACCCACGACGCCCTTCGCCGTCTCGACGCGAACGAGGATGCTCCGGTCGAAAACCGGATAGACGGTCTTGTTGCCCTGGCGCACCAGATAGCCCTTGGCGTTGGGCTCCTCGCCCGGCCTGGCGGCGCCGAGATAGGGCGTCTCGCGCGGGATCGTCAGGGTGAAGGCCTCGACGCTCTTGACGCGATCGCTCATGCGGGGACCCCTACGGCACCAACGGCGGGTTCGCTGCCGGACGACAGCGCCTGCTCGAGGCTGCGGTCGATATCGGCGATGGCGCTGGCGTCCAGCTCGGGCGTCGGCGCGCGCACCCCGACATGCTCGATCACGCCCTGCCGCATCAGGGCATGCTTCGTCAGCCGCATCCGATAGACCGCTTGAAGAACCAGCAGCGGCAAGGTTTCGACATAGATGCGGCGCGCCAGGTCGTGGTCGCCGTTGCGGAACGCCCTGTCCAGGCGAACGTGCCGCGCGGCGATTTCCAACGCCGGCATCGCCGCCGTGGCGCCGCGCGCGTATTCGTCGAGGATGTATCGCGCGCCGCCGCCGCCGATCACGCCCTTCAGGCTGGCGGGCCTGCGCGCCAGGATGTGGCTGATCGCCGGCCCGGCCGGCAGCGTCTCCTCCTTGACGTAGGTTATGGCGGGGACGCGTTCGAGAATGTCGATGATCGCCTCGGGAGAGAGGTCGGAGCCGCGCGGGACCGGCGCGTTCTGGAGAATGATCTCCATGCCCGGCAGCCGCGCCGCCACGCCGGCGAGAAAATCGCCCACCGGGCCGGCACCGGCGCCGATGCTCCGGGGCGGCTGCACCATGATATGCATGATACCGAGCCGCCGCGCCTGCTCGCCATGGGCGACGATCTCTTCGACATCGGCCGCGCTCGCCCCCGCGATCACCGGTATCCGCCCGCCGCTTTCCTCGACCACGACGGAAAGGAGCCGCGCGCGCTCGTCCGCGTCGAGCGTTTCGACCTCGCTGGCGAAGCCGGGGAAAACGACGCCGTCGACGCCGGAGCGCACCGCATAGCGCACGATCTCGCGCATCGCCTCGACGTCCACGCCCCCCGCAGCATCAAACGGCGTCGGCAGGACCGGGAAGATACCGGTCAATTCCATTCTTTCCTCCTCGCGGCATTACAAGCGGTATGTATCACAATGTGATACCTAGTTTCATGAATTGACACTATCGTGAAGCGCACGCTATGACAAGCCCGAAATCATGATCGAGGAAATCGCCGCCGGCGGCGGCTCATGGGAGGAGAGCTTGGCAAACACACCTGCTTCGATAATCGTCGACTGGGGAACGACCTCCCTGCGCGCCGCGCTGGTCACCGCCACGGGAATGACGGTCGCGGCCCGCGAGACCGAAGGCGGCATTCAGTTCGTCGAGGACCGCCGTTTCGAGGCCGCGCTGATGGACGCGGTGGGGGACTGGTTCGAGGCCCACGGCCTCCTGCCGGTGCTGGCGATCGGCATGATCACGAGCCGCAACGGCTGGATCGAGGTGCCTTATGTCGACGCGCCGGCCGGAGTGGACGAGCTCGCGGGAGGCACGCATTCCATCACCCTCGGCAATGGCGCGACGCTGACGTTCCTGGCGGGCCTGCGCAATCCGGCCGGCGAGCCGTTTCCCGACGTCATGCGCGGCGAGGAAACCCAGATCGTCGGATTTGGGCTGGAGCGCGACATGACCCTCGTTCTGCCCGGCACCCACAGCAAGTGGGCGCGGATGGAGAATGGCAGGATCGACCGCTTCCAGACTTATGTGACGGGCGAGGTCTTCGCGCTCCTGACCAGGCATTCGTTCATCGCCAGGACAGCCGCTCCCCAGGCCGGAACGGATGTGGATTGGGCGGCATTCGAACGCGGCGCGAAGTTGGCAGCCGGTGGCTCTCCCGCCTCCGACGCTTTTCTGGCCCTCATCTTCAGCGCCCGAACCGGCATTCTGGACGGCAAATTGGCGCCGGCCGAGATTGCCGATTATGTGTCCGGGCTGGTGATAGGCTCGGAGTTCCGCCAGGCTCGGGCGGCCGGCTGGTTCTCCCATGGCGACAGGATCGGCATCGTTGGCAATGACGGCCTGAACGACCGCTACCGCCGTGTCGCTCCCCTTTTCGGGCTGAGCGCGGAGGAAGGTCCCGCCGACGCCGCGACGAAGGGCGTCCTTGCGATCTCGGACCGGCTGCCGCGCAGGGTCGAGCCTGCTTGAAGCCGTTCGGAACCCTGCCCGACGGAACCCGCGTGGCCGGCGTGACGCTGACTGCCGGCAACCTCTCCGCCCATGTGATCGGCTGGGGAGCCGCGCTGCGCGATCTGCGACTGCGGATCGACGGCACGGACCGCCGGCTCGTTCTCGGCTTCGAGCGCCTCGGCGACTACGTCGCCCACTCGCCTCATTTCGGAGCGACCGCGGGCCGTTATGCGGGCCGGATCGCCGGCGGCACCTTCGTCCTGGACGGCGTGCGCCACCGGCTCTCGCTCAGCGCCGCCGGAAAACACCATGTTCACGGCGGCTTTGCCGGCTTCGGCAAGCGCAACTGGACCCTGGCGGAAGCCGGAGGGGATTTCGCCCGGTTCACCCTCCTTTCCCGTGACGGAGAGGAGGGATATCCGGGCAATCTCGTCGCCGATTGCAGTTACCGGCTCGCGCCGCGCTGTCTGCGTGTGACGATGGAAGCGAGGACGGATCGTCCCACCGTCGTCAATCTCCTGCATCACAGCTATTTCAACCTGGACGGCGAAGGCCGGATCGACGGGCACCGCCTGCGCATCCCGGCCGAGCGGATGGTGGAGGTCGATTCGGAAGGACTGCCGACCGGGCGGTACATGCCGCCCTCTCCTCCCTTCGACTTCATGGCGCCGCGCCACCTCGATCCCGACACTCGATACGATGCGAGCTATCTGCTGCCGGACGGGGAAGGAATGAAGCTGGCGGCGGAGCTCGGCTCCTCGGCGGGCGACCTCCGCATGGAGGTCTGGACCACGGAACCCGGCCTCCACCTTTATGACGGCGGCAAGATTTCGGTGCCGGTGAACGGGCTCGACGACATCCGCTATGGCCCGCGCTCCGGCCTTTGCCTCGAGCCCACCCGTTTTTCGAACGCGCCCAACGCGGAAGGCTTTCCGGATACGGTTCTGCGACCCGGAGGCATTTACCGCCAGATCACCGAATTCCGCTTCGAGGGCGATCCGCGATGAGAGTTTCCGAAGGAGGCTGGAGAAGGGAGGCGGAAATGTTCAACGGCGCCCGCATTACGTATCGGCAGCCTGTTACCTATCGAAGCAGGCTGAAAAATGCGATAGGCTCCTCCGGAAGGCCCGAAGAGGCTGCGGAAACTCGGGAACAGGTCGGGAGCATGAGCGGAAACAGCCAGCAAACGCATCGCGGCGCGAGCGTCCATCCCCTGCCCACCGCGTCGGGCTCGCAGCACGCGGCGGGCATGCAGGCGCAGCCCGAGGACGCGATCGTGCGCAATCCGGGCATGGCGCTCGACCTCGGCTGGCTGGAGGAGATGCGCGGCGTCAACCGCAGCGCGCTCGAGCGACGGGTGCAGACGCTTGCCAGGCGCCGCTCCATCAAGGCCGACAACCAGGCGGCCTGGCTCCTGCGTGCCGTCGCGCTGATGGACCTCACCACGCTCAACAGCAACGACACCGACGAGCGCGTGCGCCGTCTCTGCGCCAAGGCGCGCAACCCGCTGCGGGCCGACATCGTCGAGGGGCTCGGGCTCGGCGAGACGGCAATCCGTCCGGCGGCGGTTTGCGTCTATCACCCCTTCGTGGCGACCGCCGTCGCGGCGCTCGCCGGCACCGGCATCCACGTCGCCGCGGTCTCCACCGCCTTCCCGCACGGCCTCGCGCCGCTCGAGACCCGCATCGCCGAAATCCGCGCTTCCGTCGGGGACGGAGCGGACGAGATCGACGTCGTCATTCCGCGCGGCCTGGTTTTCGGCGCGAAATGGCAGGAGCTCTACGACGAGATCGCGCGCTTCCGCGAGGCCTGCGGCGAGGCGCATCTGAAGGTCATCCTGGGAACCGGTGATCTCGCGACGCTGCGCAACGTCACGCTCGCCTCGATGGTCGCGATGATGGCGGGCGCGGATTTCATCAAGACCTCCACCGGCAAGGAAAGCGTCAACGCGACGCTGCCGGTCGGCCTCGCCATGGTCCGCGCCATCCGCGCCTATCGCGAGCGCACCGGCTATCTGATCGGCTTCAAGCCGGCCGGCGGAATCTCCACCGCCAAGGCCTCGCTCGACTGGCTGGTCTTGATGCGCGAGGAGCTCGGCCGGCGCTGGCTGGAGCCCGACCTCTTCCGTTTCGGCGCTTCGAGCCTCCTGACCGACATCGAGCGCCAGCTCGAACATCACCTGACCGGCCATTATTCGGCCGCCCATCGCCACGCGATGGCGTGAGCCCTCGAAAGGGCAGCGGAGCGACAGCACCATGAACATACTCGAACGCTACACCGCGATGGATTACGGCCCGGCCCCCGAATCGCGCGGCGAGGCCGACAAATGGCTGAAGCAACGCGACTTCTCGGCCGCCCTCTTCATCGCCGGCGAATGGCGCAAACCGGCTTCCGGCAAGACTTTCGAGGTGCGCGAGCCATCGACCGGAAAGCTTCTGGCGAGCGTCGCGGAGGCGGGCGAGGCCGACATCGACGACGCCGTCGCCGCGGCGCGCAAGGCGCTGCCCCAATGGCAGGCCGCCTCGGGCTACGAGCGTGCGCGCGTCCTTTACGCCATCGGCCGCGCCATGCAGCGCCATGCGAGGCTCTTCACGGTGCTGGAATCGATCGACAACGGCAAGCCGATCCGCGAAAGCCGCGACATCGACGTGCCGCTGGCGATCCGCCATTTCATCCATCACGCCGGCTGGGCGCAGGCGCTGGACAGGGAATTTCCGGGCCTTTCGGCGGCCGGCGTCGCCGGCCAGATCATCCCGTGGAACTTCCCGCTCCTGATGCTGGCGTGGAAGATCGCGCCGGCGCTCGCCGCCGGCTGCACTGTGGTGCTGAAGCCGGCCGAATTCACGCCGCTGACGGCGATCCTCTTCGCCGAGATCTGCGAGCGGGCGGGCGTGCCGAAGGGCGTGGTCAACATCGTCCATGGTGGTCCGGAGGCCGGCTCCGCGATCGTCGGCCATGCCGGCGTCGACAAGATCGCCTTCACCGGCTCTTCCGAGGTCGGAAAGATCATCCGCCGCGCCACCGCAGGCAGCGGCAGGAAGCTTTCGCTCGAGCTCGGCGGCAAGTCGGCCTTCATCGTCTTCGAGGATGCCGACCTCGATTCCGCGGTCGAGGGCCTGGTCGACGGCATCTGGTTCAACCAGGGCCAGGTCTGCTGCGCCGGCTCGCGCCTGCTCGTGCAGGAGAGCGTGGCCGAAAGGTTTCTCGCCAAGGTGAAAGCCCGCATGACGCAGCTCCGGCTCGGCGACCCGCTCGACAAGAACACCGACATCGGGCCGCTGGTCGACAAGGTCCAGCTCGAGCGCGTGCGCGGCCTCGTCGCCGAGGGAAGCCGGCAGGGCGCCGAATGCTGGCTGCCGCAGGGCGACGTTCCCGAGACCGGCTACTATCACCTGCCGGTTCTCGCGACCAATGTCGCGCCGTCGAACATCCTCGCCCAGGAGGAGGTGTTCGGGCCGGTGCTCGCCGCCATGACCTTCCGCGACACCGAGGAGGCGGTCGAGCTGGCCAACAACACCCGCTATGGGCTTGCCGCCTCCGTCTGGAGCGAGAACGTCAATCTCGCCCTCCACGCCGCTCCCCGGCTGAAGGCCGGCGTCGTCTGGATCAACGGCACCAACATGTTCGACGCCGCCTGCGGCTTCGGCGGCTACCGCGAAAGCGGCTTCGGGCGCGAGGGCGGCCGCGAGGGCATGTACGAATATCTCGTCCGCGGAAAACCCTCGGGCGCCGCGATCAGACCGCGGGATGCCGCCGGCGGCGTGCCGGAACGCGGCCAGGGCGACGGCGCCTTCATCGACCGCACGGCAAAGCTGTTCATCGGCGGCAAGCAGGCCAGGCCCGACGGCAACTATTCGATGGCCGTCACCGACCGCAAGGGCGGATATGCCGGCGAGGTCGGGCTGGGCAGCCGCAAGGACATTCGCGATGCGGTCGCCGCCGCCCGCGCGGCGAAGGGCTGGGCCGGCGCGACCGCCTTCAACCGCGCGCAGGTGCTCTATTATTTCGCCGAAAACCTATCCGTGCGGGCCGACGAATTCACCGCGCGGCTCGCGCAGCTCACCGGGGCGAACGCGAAGACCGCCCGCACCGAGGTCGAGACGAGCATCGAACGGCTCTTCGCCGCCGCCGGCATGGCCGACAAGTACGAGGGCCGCGTGCACAATCCCCCTGCCCGCGTGGTCACGCTCGCCCTGCATGAGCCGCTGGGCGTGCTGGGCATCGTCGCGCCCGACGAGGCGCCCCTGCTCGGGCTGATCTCCCTGCTCGCGCCCGCGCTGGCGATGGGCAACGCCGTCGTCGCGGTTCCCTCGGCGCGCCACGCGCTGGTCGCAACCGACCTCTACCAGGTCATCGAGACGTCCGACCTGCCGGCCGGCGCCGTGAACATCGTCACGGGGAAGGCGGCGGAACTGTCCACGGTGCTGGCGAAGCATGACGACGTCGACGGCCTCTGGTGCATCGCCGACGCCGAGACCTGCAGGATCGCCGAGTATGAATCCGTCGGCAATCTCAAGCGCGTCTGGACGAGCAACGGCAGGACGGTCGACTGGGACGATCGCGACTTGCAGGAGGAGTTGCTGCGCCGGTCGGTCGAGGTGAAGAACATATGGGTGCCATACGGGGATTAGGAGCGAACAAATCCGCTTGCGGCAGGCGGAAACCCGGTGAATAGTTCACACATGAATGAATTAGAATCGTCCGAAGCGACCCTGCCCGAGGATTCGCTTCTGCCACCCAACACCAAGCGCGCGCTGCCGATAGCCTTGTTGCGGTCCCGCGAAGCGGTGATGGTGC
Source organism: Aquamicrobium sp. LC103 (assembly GCF_001014615.2). Lineage (GTDB taxonomy): Bacteria > Pseudomonadota > Alphaproteobacteria > Rhizobiales > Rhizobiaceae > LBCQ02. The sequence goes on along the minus strand of NZ_LBCQ02000004.1, from coordinate 140,806 downwards.
GGTTCAGGCCACTGCTCGCCGCCCACGGCGTCACCGAACAGCAATGGCGGGTCATACGCGTTCTCGGAGAGGAAAGTCCGCTCGACGCCTCGGAACTCGCCGAGCGTGCCTGCGTGCTCGCGCCCAGCCTCACCCGCATCATCAAGGCGCTCGAGGACCGGAAGCTGATCCGCCGGCAGAAGGACGAGGAAGACGGTCGGCGCGTGCTGCTCTCGATCGCCCGCGCCGGCTTGGATCTGCTGCACGAGGTGACGCCGGAAAGCCGGGCGATCTACAGCGAGCTGGAAGCGCAATACGGGCGCGAGCGCATCGAGCTGTTGATCGACATGCTGAACGATCTCGCCGCCCTCAAGCCCTGACCGTCGCGAGCATCCGATGACCGAGATCGTCCTGCACAATTATTTCCGCTCCTCGACCTCCTATCGCGTGCGCATCGCGCTGGCGATGAAGGGCATCGAATATCGCTACGTCGCCCATCATCTGCGCCATGGCGGCAACCGCGCGCCCGAATATCTCGCCGTCAACCCGCAGGGGCTGGTGCCTGCGCTGGTCTGGAGCGACGGCAGGATGATCGCGCAGTCGCTGGCGATCATCGAATTCCTCGACGAGACCGTGCCTCAGCCGCCGCTGCTGCCTTCCGATCCCGCCGGGCGCGCCCGCGTGCGCATGCTCTCGCAAATGATCGCCTGCGACATCCACCCGGTGAACAATCTGCGCATCCTCAACATGCTGCGCGGCCGGTTCGGCGCGGACGACACTGCGGTCGCTGAATGGTTCAGGCATTGGGTCAACGAAACCTTCGAACCGCTTGAAAAGATTCTGGCCGAAAGCCCCGAAACCGGCATCTTCTGCCATGGCGACACGCCCGGCATGGCCGACATCTGCCTCGTCGCCCAGGTCGCCAACAATGCGCGCTTCAACGTCGACATGTCGCTCTACCCGGTGATCGGCCGTATCCGCGACGCCTGCATGGAGCTGCAGCCGTTCATCGACGCGGCTCCCGCAAGGCAGCCCGACGCGGAATAGTGCGGAAACCGCCTGCCGCCAGGCACGCCTGCGAACATCTCGCTCAGGCAGCCGATAGGCTCGCAAAGGCTTCGGCGATCCGCTGCGGCGCCTTGGGCCGCGCATACATCCGCTCGAGATAGGCCTGGAGATTCGGGCAGCCGCCAAGCAGCCCGCTTTCATCGCCCCAGTCCAGGACATAGGCGGTGACGCAGTCGGCGATGCTCATACTGTCGCCGACGATGAACTCGCGTCCTTCCATGTGACGGTCGAGTATTTCCGCCATCGCCACGAATTCCTCGCTGGCGAGAGCGATGTCCTCCGGCAAACGCTTGTCCTCGTCATACAACATGGTGTGCTTGGCAATCCGCCACAGCGGCTGTTCGAGTTCCGTGACCGCGAACATGCACCAGCGATACGCCTGCGCTCGCTCCGTCAGGTCCGCGGGCATCAGCCCCTTGGAGGGGTACTTTTCCGCCAGATACATGACGATCGCGACGGATTCCGTGAGCACGAGGTCACCGTCAACCAGCACCGGAATTTTTCCGGCGGGATTGAGGCGCAAGAAGTCCGGGTGGCTGGCTTCGCCGGCCATGACGTCGACGGGAACGAACTCGAATTCCGCGTCGAGCTCCCGCAGGGCCCAAAGCACGCGCAGCGAGCGCATCGGACCACATCCATAAAGCTTCATCATCTTGCTTTTCTGTTTGTTCCAGACAGGCTGCGGTGTCGCGACGTGGTAAATACGCCGCAAGAAGCAGGAATGTTCCGCCGGCTGCCTCCGTTTTCCGCGACATTCGGCATCTCCTTGCCTCCCGTGCCGGCTAGACCGGCTCCAGGCAGTCGCGGTTCAGCTCGGCCGCGCTCGTCAGTCCCGCGAGCGCGAGCGTCAGGTCGAATTCGGCCACCACGTTGCGGATGACCTCGCGCACCCCGTTTTCGCCGGCGAGCGCGAGCCCGTAGACATAGGGCCTGCCCAGGAGAACGGCACGCGCGCCCAGCGCCAGCGCCTTCGCCACGTCGGCGCCCGAACGCACGCCGGAATCGACCAGGACCGGCATGCCGCCCGCCGCCGCGGCGACCAAAGGCAGCATGTCGAGCGTGCCGGGCTCCCCGTCCACCTGCCTGCCGCCATGGTTGGAGACGACGAGCCCGTCGACGCCGTGCTCTCGCGCCAGCTTCGCATCCCCCGGATGCCGAACGCCCTTCAGGAGGATCGGCAGCTTCGTCATCCCGCGCAGGCGCGCTATGTCCGACCAGTTCAGGTCGGGGCGCGAATAGGTGGCGGTGAAATGCGCCACGGCGGCGCGCATCCGGCCGAGACCCAGATCGAACTCCCTGCCCTTCCTGCGCAGGCTGAGCACGGCATTGACGATGCCCGCGCCCTTCGGCTTCACGCCAGTCTGCGGCGGCTGCGCCGGTATCCCGGCGCGAAAGACCGGGTCGCTCAGATATTGGGCGAGCCCCAGCCCCTCGAGGAAAGGCAGGTAGGCGAGGTCGAGATCGCTCGGCCGCCAGCCGAGCAGCGTCGTGTCCAGCGTCACCACGATCGCCTCGCAGCCGCAGTTTTCGGCACGCGACACCGCCGAGCGGACGAAATCGTCGTCGCTCGACCAGTAGAGCTGGAACCAGCGCGGCGCGGCGCCCATGGCCTCGGCGCAGCGCTCCATCGCCACGGATGCCTGGTTGGAGAAGACATAGCCGACCCCCTCGCCCGCCGCCGCCCGCGCAACCGCCAGGTCCGCCCCCCGGTCGACCATCTCGAGCACGCCGATCGGGGCGAGCAGCAGCGGTGCCTTGTGGGTCCGTCCGAACAGCTCGACCGAAAGATCGCGGCGCGATACGTCTCGCAGCACGCGCGGCACGATGCGCACGCGCTCGAAGGCGGCGCGGTTCGCCCGCATCGTCGTCTCCATGCCGGCGCCGCCGATGATGTAGGCGGCCGCCTTGCGGCTCATCGCGCGCGCCGCCTTCGCCTCCAGTTCGGCGGGCGCGACCGGCACCAGCGGCCGCCTGCCGCCCACGCCGGTGACATAGACCTCCATCTGGCGCATGCGCCCGGGCGCGGGCGCCGCCGGCGTTCCGGCATCCTCCATGAATCCCCCTCCAGCGATCTCTATTTGCGGCGGTCGAAACCTTCGCGGATTTCCTGCATGCCTTCGCGGATGCGCTGCCTCAGTATTTCCAGCGCCTCCGTGCTCGACTGGCGCGCCAGATCGGCGACCTCGCCGGTGTTCTTCACAGCAGTCTCGAAGGATTTGCGCGCGAACTCGACCTGCTTCGACATCAGTTCCTGCGGGTCGGACGAGGCGCGGTAGTTCTGCGCCATGTCGGAAACCTCGCGCAGCGTGTCCTGGAGCATTTCGCGCTGGCGCGACAGGATCGCCGACGTGCCGGACGCGGCGGCGCGCGCGCTCTGCTCGAATGCCTCGAGGTTCCTGCGGTTGTGCTCGATGATCCGCTCTATGTCCGTGCCGGACAATCTCAGGTCCTGGCCCAACCTGGCAAACATGTCGATGACGGATTCGGATGCGGCTTTCTTCGCCATGGCTTCCTCCCTTGGCTCGCCGGCTGGCCGGCGCGAAGAAGTGTAGGCCACAGCGCCGCCGCCATCAATGGAACAGCAGCCTTTCGCCGACATGCAGCGCAAGGCCCGCGAGGCCGCCGATCAGCATGCCGTTGAAGCGGATATATTGCAGGTCCTTGCCGATGTTCAGCTCGATCAGCCGGGTGAGCTGGACGATGTCCCAGCGCCGCACCTGATCGGCGATGAAGACGGAGACGCCGCTCTTCTGGCTCTCGACGAAGGCGGAAAGCGCGATGACGAAGCCCTGGTTCATGTCCGCGCGTATCTGGGTATCCCCGGCGAGCTGCCGGCCGACCTCCACGAACATGTCCGCCAGATGCCTGCGGATGACGGAATCGCGCGAGCGGGTATCCTCCTCGACGAACTTCCGGAAGCTCTTCCAGAAATCGCCGGCGAGATTGGCGAGTTCGGGCCGGGCGATGAGGTCGCGCTTGATGCGCTCCGCGCGCTCGGCATATTCGGGCGAAGTCCGCAACCGCCCGATGAAACCCTCGACGAAACGGTCGAACTCGCGGCGCATCGCATGGTCCGGATCGGCCTCGACCTCCTCCAGCAGCGCAGAGGCCGACGCGACGATCTTCTTCAGGAGATAGGCGTCCGCCTTGAAGAGATTGGCGATGGATGGCAGTTCCTGCTTGATCTTGTCGCGGATCGCGTTCATCGCGTCCTCGTCGGCGAGGAAGCGTCCGAAAACCTTGATCAGCTCGTCGAATATCTGCTGGTGCCGCCGGTCCTCGGTGAAGGCGGAAAGCATCTGCGCGGCGAAAGGCGCAAGCTCGACCTTCTCGAGCTGATCCGTCATGCGGCGCGAGACGAAGTCGCGCAGGCCAGATCCCTCGATCGCCGTCATCGTCTGCGGGATCAGCCGCGCCACGAATGTCGAGAGACCCGACGCGCGCTTGCGGTCCGAGAGCCAGTCGGCGACGAGCTCGGCGAAATCCACCTCCCGCAGCTTCTCGCGCACCGGTCCGGCCGCCAGGAAATTCGTCTCGATGAAACGGCCGAGATTGTCGGCGATGCGGTCCTTGTTGGCGGGTATGATCGCGGTGTGCGGAATGGGCAGGCCGAGCGGCCTTCTGAACAGGGCCACCACCGCATACCAGTCGGCGAGGCCGCCGATGGTGGCGGCTTCCGCGAATGCCGCGACATAGGCGAATGCCGGATATCGCGCCTGCAGGCCGCGCGCGATCAGAAAGACCGCAAGGCAGAGAACGAGCGCGGCCGTGGCGATGAACTTCGTGCGCCTCAGCGCCCGCAACTTCTCCCCGTCGCGCAATTCGTTCAATGAAGCCGTTCCGTCACGGGTGGACGCGGACATGATCCCTCCTTGCGAATCGGTCGTCGGCGTTCCCGTCGGGAGCACCGGCTGCCAGAAGCTAAAGGAAAGATAGGAAGAGAAATACCGGAATGCGCGGGTCCCTCTCGCGGGGACCCGGCCGTCACGCCATCGCGAAACTGCCGACGCCGGGGCGCGCGGGCACCGGCAGCGGCGGCTCGATCTCGATGACGCCCTGCGTCTCGCCGTCCTCGAAGCGCAGCGAGGCATTGAATTTGCGCGCCAGGCGCTTCATCGCCTCGTTCTGCGGGTGGGTGGTGACGTTCAGCTTCTCGTAGCCGAAGCTGCGGGCGCTGGCGATCAGGCGCTCGAACAGCAGGCTGCCCAGCCCGCGATGCTGCAACTCGCGCTCGACGCTGAAGGCGATCTCGCCGGTCGGCGTCGGTTCGCCGGCGCATTCATGCAGCTCGGCGGCGCCGAGCACCTTGCCGTTTTCCACATAGCCGATGACGATCGTGCCCCTCTGGAAGCTGCGCTCGGCATAGCTTTCCAGGAAGGCGTCGTTGGTCGGCCCGTTGAAGCGGTCGCGGCGGCTTTCCATGTCCAGACGCAGGAGATGCGCCTTGAACTGGCCAAGCTCGGAAGGTCTCAGGTGCCGGATCACCCCTGCCGGCGGGGCATGTCGGGTGTCGGTATTCAGCATGTCGCACTCCTCGTGGGTCCTCCCCGAGTCGGCGCAACTCGTCCGTGCGCTATATTGTGCATTGCAACATGGTTTTCAAGCGTCCCGTGCCACACCCCATCCATGCAAAAATGCCGCAACCAGGCCTCAAAAAAGTTGAATATGAAGTTCATATTTAACTTGCTTTGGACTCTGGAACCATTCTAATCTATATCCCATATAGAGTTCAGTCTTCGACGCTTCAGCGAAAGGCCCGCCATGCGGCTTACACGCCAAACCAACTATGCGATCCGGATCCTGATGTACTGTGCGGCCAATCAGGGCCAGCTCAGCCGGATACCGGAGATCGCGGCAGCCTATTCCGTCTCCGAGCTGTTCCTGTTCAAGATCCTGCAGCCCCTCGTCGAGAACGGCCTGGTGACGACCGTCCGCGGCCGCAATGGCGGCGTCAAGCTCGGCAAGCCGGCCACCGAGATCAATCTCTTCGACGTGGTGCGCGTGACCGAGGACAGCTTCGCCATGGCGGAGTGCTTCGAGAAGGACGCGGTCGAGTGCCCGCTGGTCGATAGCTGCGCCCTCAACGAGGCCCTGCGCAAGGCGCTCGGCGCCTTCTTCGAGGTGCTGGAGAGCTACACGATCGACGATCTGGTGAAGGCGCGCCCCGCTATGCGCGACCTGCTCGGCATCGACAACCTGCCGCCGCGCGTCGCCGTCGCCGGCTGAGCCTCCTCAAAGGCTGACGGATTGCGGAAGGACGAAAGGCACGTCGCCCTTCGGCAGCACGCCGACGCGCAGCCGGCAATCGAACACGCGATGGATCATCTCGTCGGTGAGGACGTCCGCAGGCGTCCCCGTCGCCGCGACGCGTCCCCCGTTCATCACCGTCACCTTGTCGGCGAACATCGCCGTCAGGTTGAGGTCGTGCAGGATGGCGATCACCCCTCCCCCGCGCGCGGCGAAATCGCCGGCGATCTTCATGATGATCAGCTGGTGCTTGATGTCGAGGCTGGAGACCGGCTCGTCGAGGAACAGATAACGCGGCGCGCCGTCGAGCACCGGCGCCCACACCTGGCACAGAACCCTCGCAAGCTGCACCCGCTGCTGCTCGCCGCCCGAAAGCTCCTGATAGAAGCGCCCGGCGAAACCTTCCAGGTCGACGCGCGCAAGCGCCCGTTCCGGCAGTCTTTCGCTTTCCCCGGCCAACGCCCCCGATCTTCCGTTCATCAGGCCGAGCCGGACGATCTCGCGCACGGTGAACGGAAAGGAGAGCGTCGTCGACTGCGGCAGCACGGCGCGCATGGCCGCTGCCTGCCAGGGCTTCATTCCGACGAGATCGCGGCCGTTCATCCTGATCGTGCCGCCGGCGCGGATATCGCCGGAGAGCGCTTTGAGGAAGGTGGTCTTGCCCGAGCCGTTCGGTCCGACGATCGCCGTGACCTCGCCCGGTCGCGCCTCGAAATCCACCCCGTGCAGGATGGGTTTCGCGCCGATCGACACCGAGACGTCGCTTGCTTCGATCATCGCTCCCGCCTCACAAATCGAGGACGCCGCGTCGCCGCAGCAATATCCACAGGAAGAACGGCGCGCCGACCGCCGCCGTGACGATGCCGATCGGCAGTTCCGCCGGCGCGACGATGGTGCGGCTGACGGCATCGGCGAGCAGCAGGAGCGCTGCTCCCAGCAGCGCCGAGGCCGGCAGCAGGTAGCGGTGATCCGGCCCGATCAACAGGCGAAGCAGGTGCGGCACCACGATGCCGACGAAGCCGATGCCGCCGGAAACGGCGACCGACGCGCCGGTTGCCGCGGCCACCGTCACGATGGCGACGTTCTTGAAGCGCTGCACCGGGATGCCGAGATGGTGGGCCGCCGCCTCGCCGAGCGCGAGTCCGTTCAGGCCCCGCGCCAGGAACGGCGCCGCGACCAGCGCCAGCGCGATGATCGGTCCCGCCGCTAGAATCTTCGTCCAGGTCGCGCCGGCGAGCGAGCCCAGCCCCCAGAAGGTCAGGTCGCGAAGCTGCCGGTCGTCGGCGAGATAGACGAGGACGCCGGAAAACGCGCTGGCCATGGCGGCGAGCGCGATGCCGGCGAGCAGCATCGTGGCGATCGACGTCTGCCCGCGACGCGTCGCCACACGGTAGAGCAGCATCGTGGTCGCCAGCGCGGTGGAGAAGGCGGCGAGCGGCAGAGCGTAGATGCCCAGCGTCGCCATCACCGGCGCCAATACGGTCGAGCCGAGCACGATCATCGAGATCGCGCCGAGGCTCGCACCCGCCGATATGCCCACCAGGCCCGGATCGGCCAGCGGATTGCGGAACAGCCCCTGCATCACCGCGCCGGAGACGGCGAGCGCCGCCCCGATCAGCATGCCGAGCACCACGCGCGGCAGGCGGATGTCGTAGACGATCACCCGGTCGCGTGCCGTGAGCGCCGCGTCGCCCGCTTCCGGCGCCGCCGTCCAGCCGGTCAGGACGTCCCAGGCGGAAGCGTCGGATGCGCCCGACGCCAGACTGAACAGCGCGACGAGGAACAGCGCGACGACGAGCGCCACGATCGTCGCCTTCGCGCGGGCCGACCGGTCGCCCTCGATATCGCCCTGGCGCGTCAAAGCCGCACCATCCAACACCCGCTGCAGCACTTTTCCCGTCCGCTCAGTTCTGGATCGTTTCGCCGTAGAGCGCGGCCGAGAGGTCGCGCACCGCGGCGGCCGTGCGCGGACCGAAGCCCAGCAGATACGCCCCGTCCATCCGGATCACCTTGCCGTCCTTGCCCGCGGGCGTCGGCGCGATGGCCGGATGCGACAGCAGTTCCTGGTTCGGCGCATCCAGCGACGCGCCGCGGTCCATCATCAGGATGATTTCCGGCGCGGCCGAGATCACCGCTTCGTCGGTGAGCTGCTTGTAGCCGGAGAAATCCGAGATCACGTTGTCGCCGCCCGCCATCCTGATGATGCCGTCGGCGGCCGTGCCCGTGCCCGACGCCATGATGCGGCCGCCCTGCATGCTGATGACGAACAGCACCTTGCGGCGGCTCTCTATGCTGCCGGTGGCCTTCTCGGCCGCCTGGATATCCTTGTCGACGTCGTCGGCCAGCGCACGCGCCTTCTCCTCGACATCGAGCGTCTCGCCGACGATGCGGATCTTCTCCAATATGCCTTCGCGGTCGAATTTCTCAGGCACCGTGACCATCGGGACGCTCGCCTTGCGCAGCACCTCGACGGCTTCCGGCGGGCCGCTGCCCTCGAGCGCGAGTATCAGCGTCGGATCGACCGACAGCACGCCTTCGGGCGAAAGCGCGCGCATATAGCCGACATCGGGCAGCTTCAGCGCGGCATCCGGAAAGACGCTGGTCGAATCCCGGGCGATCAGCCGGCCTTCCTCGCCGAGCGCATAGACGATCTCGGTGATCGAGCCGCCGACGGCCACCACGCGCGACGCGTCATGGACCTCCTGCGGCTGTACTTCGTTCGCCAGACCGGCCGAGGTCGCGGCGAGCAATGCGCCGGCGAGCGCGGCGACGCGCAGCGTATTTCTATTCAAGGACTTCATCGGGTTGCCTCCTCAGGCTGCCGTCGAACGTGGAAGGCGCGGCAGGTTCTCGGCGATCATCCGCCAGTCCTCGCGCTCGGTCTCGCCTTCGTGGCGTTCGCCGAAGAACTGGATGATGAGCTGGTTGCCGGCGTCATAGGCCTCGAGCGAGGTTATGTAGCCGTCCTTGCTCGGCTTGCGCACCGCCCAGACCTCGCGGACATGGTCGAGCCGCAGGTGCAGATGGAAGGTCGGATCGAGCACGTTGATCCATGGTCCCATCGACTTCACATTGGCGATCGGCCCGGTATGGATCTGGATGCAGCCGCGATTGCCGACGAAGCACATGATCGGAATCACTTCCTGGACCGCATGGTTCATCATCGCGCCGAGCGCGTCGCCGTCGAGCTGCCAGGCATAGTCCTCGCCCACCATGGCGAGCGCCTGACGCCGCTCGAGCTTCAGCGCCTTCAGCATGCCGAAGAACTGATGCACGTCCGTCATCGCGCCCCATCGCTCGCGTAGCTCCCGCGCGCCGGCCTCCGCCGCCGCGGCCAGAGGCTCGGCCGCCGAGATCGCCGACGTCTCGATGGTCTGCGACTGGTCGGCGCTCAGAAAATCCGACACCAGGTTTTCATAGGCGGTGATGTCCGAATCCGGCCGCAGATGCACCTTGTGCACCGCCTCGCCCGTCTTGTCGAAGAACTGCAGGCTGCGCCGCAGCTCGTTTCCGTCGCTTTTCTCGACCGCGAAGCCGAAGGCCCAGCTTTTCGGGAAGATGCGCAGGTCGATCTGCGAGCCGAGCACGAGCGAGGCATGCTCACCCGTGGAAATCTTCTCGTAGACGCCGATCTTTTCGTGCACGGCGCTTTCGTTGCGGGTCAGCGCCATGACCTCGCCGAGACCGCCGAGCCTCGGCAGGATGTCGTTCACGCGCGGTTCGATCCGCGCGACCCCTTCACCGCAATGCGCGGCGACGAAATCCGCCTCCGAAATGCCGAGCGAGACCGCGAGCTCGCGTTCCCGCATCTTCGGATTGTCCAATCGTGCGCGGCGGATTTCCCCCGGCGCCGGCTTCGGTGAAACCGTCATCATGCACCTTACTTGTTGAGTATGAGCTTGCCCTGGCGGGTGATCTTCAGCCGGTACATCGCGCCATGATGCTCGATCCCGATCTCGTAGGAACCGCGGAAGAGCGAATCGCTGCTGACGACCCGTGTCGCCGGGCGAAGCGAGACCTCGGCTTGCGCGCCGGCGGCGGGACGACGGAAATGCGGCTGGTTGAAAGTGCTGTAGCTGTTCACGGCATTGATCCTTCTGATGCACCGAAACTGCGATTGGCTGGCTTTGACGCGTGCTGAACCCGGCAATTGATTTCTTGACACTAATTATCAGGTTTATTAGTGAGCGCAATACCGGAGTTAATTACTCAACATTATTCCTCCGGCACGGATTATGACGCGAGCGAGCGTGACGCCAGCCAGCGACAACCAGAGATTCAGGAGCTTGGAGAGATGGGGCTGGTGGCTCGCAATTCGACCGTTCTGCTAGGTGGAGCGGCAATCGCCATCGTGGCGGGGACGATGCAGGTTTCGGCGCAGGACGCCGCGACCGGGGAAGCGGTGACAAATGAGCAGGACAAGCAGGGACGCGTGACGCTGCTGCAGCGCATCGTCGTCGGTGCCGGCGTCGAGAAGGTCGCGATCGACACGCCCCAGTCGGTCAGCGTCGTGGAGCAGGAGGACATCGACCTCGAGCAGGCGACGACGGTGGGAGACGTGCTGCGCGGGATTCCCGGCGTCAACACAGTCGGTTCCGACCGCGTCTTCGGCCAGGGCTTCAACATCCGCGGCATCGGCGCGCCGGAAGCCGCCGGCGAGGAAGGCCGCATCATCGTCACGGTCGACGGGGCGAACAAATATTACGAGCAGTACCGCATGGGCGGCCTGTTCACCGATCCTGAACTCTTCAAGAGGGTCGAGGTGCTGCGCGGACCGGCCTCCTCCACCCTCTATGGCTCCGGCGCGCTCGGCGGTGTCATCAATTTCACCACCAAGGACGCCGCCGATTTCATCGCCGACGGCGCCAACGGCGCGGTCAGGCTGAAGGGCAGCTTCAACGACAACAAGAACGGCTGGCTCGGCTCGGCGCTCGTCGCCCACCGTTTCTCTGAGCGCTTCGACTTCCTGCTCGCAGGCAACTACCGCAGCGCCGATCCTTACGTGACCGGCAATGGCACCGAGATCGCCAGCTCGAATTTCGAAGCCTGGTCGGGTCTCGCCAAGGCCACCATGAAGGTCGGCGAGGAAGGCACGCTCCGCGCCTCGTACCAGCAATGGGATTCGCAGGCCGACGACCAGGACTACGCCCAGATCGGCGGCCCGCTTTCCGGCGGCTCGGTCAGCGGTTTCGGCACGGTCGATCGCCACGTCATCGACCGCACGGCCGTCCTCTCCTACGAGAACCCGTTCTCCGACAACGACATGCTGAACGTCAAGGCTTCCGCTTCCTACTCGCGTACCAGCGTCGAGCAGACCAATGCGACCGGCATCCCGTCCATGGGCTTCGTCTGCGGCGTGCCCGGCGCGGAAACCTTCTGCGACGCCGACTACGCCTACGAGACCTGGCAGTTCAACCTCGAAAACACCAGCGAATGGCGTGGCGACAATTGGGAGAACTTCCTCACCTATGGCTGGCAGACCGCCTATCAGGTTCGCAGCGCCGAGGCCTTCGATCCGCTGGGCAACCCCTTCAACCACCCGCACCACCCGGAAGGCACCGACCTGAAGACCGGGCTGTTCGTGCAGAACGAGTTCATCTGGGATGACAGGCTGACGCTCATTCCCGGCATCCGCGTCGACTGGCGCAGGCTGAAGCCGGACGAGACCACCGGCCTCTCCGACAGCACGGACGATTGGGCCGTCTCGCCCAAGATCGCGGCGCATTACAAGTTCAACGACAATTTCGCGGTGTTCGGCTCGATCGCCCACACCGAGCGATTCCCGACGCTCGACGAGGTCTTCTCCACCACCTTCGCACCGAGCTACGGACTGAAGAAGGAGAAGTCGAACAGCTACGAGGCCGGCTTCGCCGTCTCGGCCTTCGATCTGGTCCAGCCTGGCGACGGCATCCAGTTCAAGACCACCGGCTTCTACAACGACATCTCCGATCTGATCGTGAGCTGCCGCACGGCTGCCCGGCTCTGCGGCCCGGACGGCAGCTATTTCGAGCATTACATGAACATCGACGCGGCGCGCATCTACGGCGCCGAACTGGAGCTCGCCTACGATTCCGACTACTTCTTCGCCAACGCCAGCTACACGCACACGATCGGCAAGAACAAGGATACGGGCGATTACCTCACCTCGGTCGCGCCGCACGAGCTCGCCTTCACGCTCGGCGGCAAGGTGCCGCAGCACGATCTGAAGTTCGGCTGGAAGGCCCGCTTCGTCTCCGGCCCGCAGGACAAGGCGCGCCGCTCCAGCGAGGCGGACTGGGCCAGTTCTTCGACGCGCTTCGCCAAGGCGTTCGACGTGCACGACGTGTTCGTGAGCTGGACGCCTCAGGAGGGAAGGTTCCGCGGATGGGAGGTCATCGGCGGCGTCGATAACATCTTCGACACCCAGTACAAGGAGTTCCTCCACAACGAGGCCTCCAAGGGCAGGACCTTCAAGATCACGCTGTCGAAGCAGTTCGACTACTGAGGGCCACGCTTGAAGGTCGCGGTCGCAGCCACGACATTCGAGGCCGTTTCTGACCGCGGCGGTGCGAATGGCGGCTGCGCGGGCGAGGCAGAGAGGACGCGACAACGTGTCCGCCCTGCCCGCCCGCAATCATGAGAAACAACGATGCGCCGACGCGCTTTAATGGATATGCAGATGTCTGGACTTATCGCACTTCACCATATGGCCGCCGGCGGCGACGGGCTCCTGCCCGAACTGCGCGAGCTGCTTGAAAAGCGTGCCGCGCGCTCGCCGGAGGTCGTCGAATTGGAGGCGAAGCGCGATGACGGCATGGTCCAGTCGGGGCCTTTCCCGCGGGGAAAAATGCCGGAAACGCTGCCCGACAACGTCGTCCGGCTGAAGGATTGGGCCGGATCGGCCGAAAAGCGCTCGAAAACCTGAAAACCGAAAAGGGAAGAACGTCATGTACATCGCCATGAACCGCTTCAAGGTAAGGAACGGCTCGGAAGAGGATTTCGAGAACATCTGGAAGAACCGCGATTCGAAGCTCTCCGAGATGAAGGGCTTCCGGGATTTCCACCTGCTGCGCGGCCCGGCCAACGAGGAGGAAGGCTACACGCTGTTCGCCTCGCACACGGTCTGGGAAAGCTACGAAGATTTCGTCGCCTGGACCAAATCGCAGAATTTCCGCGACGCGCACAGGAACGCCGGTACCACCAAGCCGGCCTATATCGGCCATCCCCAGTTCGAGGGTTTCTCGGTCGTCGAAGGGGCGTAGAGAGGCAGTCTCCGTGCCGGCGCAGCGCTCCTCGCTGCCGGCACCTCTCCTCGGACAGCGGGGCGGCGCACTTCCGCCTTCAGCGCCGTTGCTGCCCGAGCCGCCGGCGCACGTCCTTCGCCTCTCGTAAACGGCGGCTGTCCGATGCGGCCGCCCGCAACCCGGGTCCTCCCCTGCGAAGCGGGGCGGGGGAGCAAATCCTCACCTGTCGCGGAGTGGAACCGCCCAGGGCGATGAAGGGCAAGCGTCTCTCCGTCCGCCAAACACGGCCATACGCAGCGTGGGAAGGGCTTGCCCCTACTCCGCGCCCGCCAGCAGGCTGGCATTGCCGCCCGCGGCCGTCGTGTCGACGCAGACGGCGCGTTCATGCGCGTAGGCCGAGGGATTGATCGCCGCCGCCACCAGCCTGACGATCGGTCCCTCGCGCCCCGCCAGCGCAAGCCGCACGACGCGCAGCCTCTCCCCATCCGCGGCCATCGCCACCACATCCACGGGCAGTCCGGCGAGATCGGCGGGATCGACCGTTCCCTCGATCGCCTCGACCGGCATGCCCTTGCCGGTCAGGGGCGACAACGCCGCCCTCGCCCCCGGCGCAACCGCCAGCACGGAATTGCCGGCGGCGAGCGCCTGGATCGCCTGGGCAAACAGCGTCTCCCGGTCCGGACCGAGGCAAAGCACGCGGCCGCGCGGCACGAGCAGCAGCGTGTTCGCCTCGCCCGTCGGCCCAGGCAGGTCGACCGGGCCGAAATCGATCGCTGCCGCCGCGCCGATCGCCTCCGCGCCCTTGCCGCGCAGGTGCTTTCTCAGCACCGCCACGCGGTCCGGCCTCGTCGACCAGCCGCCGCGCGCCGGATCCGGCAGATGGTCGCGCAGCATGGTCGCCGTCACTGTCGGCGCGTCTCCATATTCCCCTCCACCTTGTGGGGAGGGGGTAGGAGTGGGGGTCACGGAAGCCCTTCGGAACCGGCGCAGATAATGCGGCCCGCCGGCCTTCGGCCCGGTCCCGGAAAGCCCCTCGCCGCCGAAGGGCTGCGAGCCCACAACCGCGCCGATCTGGTTGCGGTTGACGTAGATGTTGCCGGCATGGATGCCGTCGACGATGCGCTGGACGCGCGCCTCGATGCGCGTGTGAAGCCCGAAAGTCAGGCCGTAACCCTTTGCGTTGACGTCGGAAATCACCTTGTCGATTTCGTCGGCCTCGAAGGTCGCGACATGCAGCACCGGTCCGAAAATCTCCCGCTCCAGTTCGCCGATGCCCGACACGCGGAAGATGTGCGGGGCGACGAAGCGGCCGTCAGACGGCGCATCGAGCCTGGCGATCAGCCGGCCCTTCGCCTCCATCTCGGCGCAATAGCGGAGGATCGCCGTGCGCGCCTCGTCGTCGATCACCGGGCCGACATCGCTCGCGACGTTCCACGGATCGCCGACGTTCAGCGCACGCATCGCGCCCTGCAGCATGTCCAGCATCTTCTTTTCCACGTCCTTCTGGACGTAGAGGATGCGCAGCGCCGAGCAGCGCTGGCCGGCGCTCTGGAAGGCCGAGGCGACGATGTCGCGCACCGCCTGTTCGGGAAGCGCGGTGGAATCGACGATCATCGCGTTGAGGCCGCCGGTCTCGGCGATCAGCATCGCATCGGGCTCCGCCGTTTGCGAAATCTGGCGCTCGATCATGCGCGCCACCTCGGTCGAGCCAGTGAAACACACGCCGGCGATGCGCGGGTCGGCGGTGAGCGGCCCGCCGACGGAAGGCCCGTCGCCCGGCAGCAATTGCAGCACGTCGTCGGGAATCCCCGCCTCGTGCAGCAGCGCGACGGCGCGCGCGGCGATCAGCGGCGTCTGCTCGGCGGGCTTCGCGACCACCGCGTTTCCGGTCACCAGTGCCGCGGCGATCTGGCCGGTGAAGATCGCGAGCGGAAAGTTCCAGGGCGAGATGCATGCGATCACGCCGCGCGCGCTGGTATGCTGCTCGGCCTTCGCCGCCTGGCCGGCGTAATAGCGCAGGAAGTCGGCCGCCTCGCGCACCTCTGCCACGCCATCGGCGAGCGTCTTGCCGGCCTCGCGGGTGCAGAGCGCGAAGAATTCGACAGCGTTCGCCTCATAGAGGTCCGCGGCGCGCTCGAGCATCGCCGCCCGCTCCGCGACCGGCCGCCCGGCCCAGCCTGCCTGCGCCTTCGCGGCGGCGTCGACGGCTCTTTTCACGTCCGCCCCGCCCGCCTCGACCACCTGGCCCGCGATCTCGCCGGACTTGGCGGGATTGACGACCGGCCGGCCCTTGGCTTTGGAAGGCCCGACCTTCCATTCGTGCGGCGCGGCGAAGGCGGCGCGTGCGCTCTCGATCTCTGCCAGCGTCACCGGATCGTTGATGTCCCAGCCCTTCGAATTTCCCCTCTCGGCGCCGAAAATGTCCGCCGGGCGCGGAATGGCCGGGTTCGCGGCCGGCCCCTGTGCCGCCACCGCCTCGAACGGATCGCGCGCGATCGTCTCCGCTTCCACCGCCTTGTCGACGATCTGGTGCACGAAGGAGGAGTTGGCGCCGTTCTCCAGAAGCCGGCGCACCAGATAGGCGAGCAGGTCGGAATGCGCGCCGACCGGCGCATAGATGCGGCAGCGCGTGCCCTCGGCCTTGCGCACCGCCTCGTGCAGCGCCTCGCCCATGCCGTGCAGGCGCTGGAACTCGAACGCCTCGCGGTCCTCCGCCATGGCGAGGATGGCCGCCACCGTATGCGCGTTGTGCGTGGCGAATTGCGGATAGATGCGGTCGGTCATGCCGAGCAGCTTGCGCGCGCAGCCGATGTAGGAGACGTCGGTGTTCGACTTGCGCGTGAAGACCGGGTAGCCGTCGAGCCCCATCACCTGCGCCCGCTTGACCTCGGTGTCCCAATAGGCGCCCTTGACGAGGCGCACCATGATGCGCCGGTCGAGCCGCATGGCGAGCGCGTGCAGCCAGTCGATGACGTGTGGCGCGCGCGGCCCGTAGGCCTGCACCACCACGCCGAAGCCGTCCCAGCCCGCAAGCCCGGGCTCGGCCAGCACGCGCTCGATCACGTCGAGCGAGAGGTCGAGCCGGTCCGCCTCCTCGGCGTCGATGTTGAGCCCCATCCGCGCTTCCTTCGCCGCCAGCGCCAGCGAAAGCAGCCGGTCCGCCATGACCGGCAGCATCTTCTCCTTCTGCGTCGTCTCGTAGCGCGGGTGGAGCGCGGAGAGCTTCACCGAGATGCCGTGGTTCCTGCGGATGTCGGCGCCGGTCGCGCCCGTCTTGAGCGAGGCGATCGCGTCGGCATAGGCGCGATGGTAGCGCAGCGCGTCCTCCTCGGTGCGGGCCGCCTCGCCCAGCATGTCGAAGGAGTAGAGATAGCCCTTGCGGGTATGGTCGCGACCGCGCCGCACCGCCTCCTCGATCGTGCGGCCGAGCACGAACTGCTCACCCATCTCGCGCATGGCGGCGGCCACCGCCTTGCGGATCACCGGCTCGCCCAGCCGGCGCACCATCCCCCGCAGCGTGCCCTCGATGCCGCCCTCGCCTTCGTCCAGGACGCGCCCCGTCAGCATCAGCGCCCAGGTCGAGGCGTTGACGAAGATCGAGCTCGATTCGCCCGAATGCGCCGACCAGTCGTGCGGCGCGATCTTGTCGCGGATCAGGTCGTCCATCGTCTCGGCGTCCGGCACGCGCAGCAGCGCCTCCGCCAGGCACATCAGCGCCACGCCTTCCTTGGTCGAAAGCCCGTATTCGGAAAGGAACACCTCCATGAGCTGCGGCGTCGAGGCCGTGCGCACCGCGCGCACCAGATCCGCCGCCCGGCGCGAGATCGCGGCGCGCGCCTCGACCGAAAGGCCGGCAAGCTCGATCAGGCGGGCGAGCGTCTTCTCCTCGTCGGGAAGGTAGTTTTCGCGGATGGAATTGCGGATTGCGGAAAGCTGTCTTGAGCTCATTTCGGACCGTTGGAACAGAGGTTCGGGATTTGTCCGGCGACTATAGCATGCCGGCATCGTCGAAATGCTCCCAAAGCCATCGACTTTTCAGGCAAAACGATCTAATCGCCGGGCGATATTCAGACCATATAGGCCATCCATCCCATGCCTGAAGACCGTTTGGACCGAATGGACCGCAGCATCGTCGCCGCTCTCGCGCGCGACGGGCGGCTTTCCATGGCCGAGCTCGCCGCGCAAGTCGGTCTCTCCAAGACGCCGGTGCAGGCGCGCGTCAAAAGGCTGGAGCAGGAAGGCTACATACGCGGCTACGCCGCCATCGTCGACCGCGAGCGCATGGGCGAAGGCCATGTCGCCTTCGTGCAGGTGAAGCTGTCCGACACCCGCTCGGCCGCGCTCGACGCCTTCAACAGGGCGGTGCTCGCCGTGCCGGAGGTCGAGCAGTGCCACATGATCGCGTCGAGCTTCGACTATCTCCTCAAGGTGCGCACCAGGAACATCGACGCCTACAGGCGCGTGCTCGGCGAGCGCATCTCCTCCCTGCCCCACGTCGCCCAGACCTCGACCTTCGTCGCGATGGAGACGGTGAAGGACCGCTGACGGTCCAACGCTGACGGCTTTGGACGATTTGTTGTACGTCCTTCGAGGCTCGCTGCGCTCGCACCTCAGGATGAGGGAGGCTGGTTCCACTTCGTCGCTTCGTGAATTCGTCGCGCCTCAGGATAGAAATGGCACCGCCAATCTCCAACGTCGGCGATTGGCCGGCCCGACTCCATCTTCGCCATCCCGGGCGGAGCCGGAGCGCAGCGCAGGCCTGGGCGGCTCGGCAGCGCAACGCGGCGCAGGCCCGTCTGAACCGCAAACTCTCGCCACGGTTCCCCGCGTGGATCCTCGGGTCAAGCCCGAGGATAACGAACCGCCAAGAGCCGATGGCGTGGTATCTCCGGGCTGCACAGCCCCGCCCCCGATGTCATCCCTGAGCCCAAAGCTGGTCCGAAGGGGAGCCGACCTCACTCCCCCGAGCCGCACCCGGCCCTGAGCTTGCCCAGGGCGAAGGGCAACCTCCCTCATCCTGAGGTGCGAGTGCAGCGAGCCTCGAAGGGCCTCATCCCGAGATGCGATCCTGAGCCTGTCGAAGGGGGGCCTGTCGAAGGACAGCCTCGAAGGACGCGCTATCCCGGGTCCAGCGTCTTCAGGAAGGCGATCAGCGCCGCCTTGCCGCGGTCGGTGAAGATCACGCCCCCGATCTCGCTCTGCCCGGAGGCGGCCTCCGGGGCGCGGCTGTAATGGTCGACCACCTCCTCCAGCGTCGCGATCTGGCCCGAATGCATGTAGGGCGGTCGGGCGGCCGCGCCGCGCAGCGACGGCGTCTTGAAGGCGCGCTCGAGCTCCGCGCCGTCGCGCCGCATGAAGCGCAGCTCCTCGCATGCCTCCGGTCCCGCGTCGCTGTATTTCCCGAGGCAGTTGAACGGGTCGCCGACGAGCTCCGCGACCGCCTGCGCGCGGCCGCGATCGTCCGGCAATCCCTCGACCGGCGGCACGCCGGTATTATGGAAATGATCGTCGGTGAAACGCGGCCCGTTATGGCAGTCGATGCAGTTCGCCTTGCCAATGAAGAGCTTCAGCCCCTCGATCTCCAGCGCCGAGAACCGCGCGTCGCCTTCCGGCTCGCGCCCCGCGACGACAGCCTCGGCGAAGCGGTCGAAGCGCGTTTCGCCATGCGCGATGGTGCGTTCGAACGCCGCGATCGCCTTGCCGATATTGGAAAAGACGCGATCGACGGCGTCGCGCTCCGCCTCGCCCATCGCCGTCCACACCGCCCTCTCCGCCTCCGTTCCCAGCGGCGAGGCGTTTTCGGGAAGCCCGGAGAAATCCGGCAGCGGCCCGAAGATACGCTCGTAGCGTTCGCGGTAGCGCTCCGCCATCATCCGCGCATAAGCCGTGCGGTTGCCGCCGTGCTCGCGCGCTTCCTCCAGCGGCACCAGCGCCTGCGCCCACAGGCTGTCGCGTCGCCCGTCCCAGAAGAACCACGGCCCGTGCGCCACGTCCGCCAGCGGCATGGTGCGGCGGTCGGTGATGCCGATCGCCCTGGCGAGCGGCAGGCCGTCCTGGAACTGGTTGTCGATCTGGTGGCAGGTCGCGCAGGAGACCACGCCGTCGCTGCTCAGCCGCGTGTCGAAGAACAGCGTCGCGCCGAAGGCGGCCGCCAGCGGCTCGTCGGCATGGCGATTGGTCGGGTCGGGCTGCAGCTTCGCCAGCTCGGAGAGGCGCAATTGCCCGATGATGCGCTTCTCCTCCTCCGAGAAGCCGGAGGGCTTGCAGGCGCCGAGCGCCAGCGCCGCGGCAAGGGCGACGAGCCGGAAAATTCTGCGGAACGGCTTCTCCATCCCGCTATAATACGACGTTGAACTCGGCCTCGTCCCGTCCCGCGGGCGCTTCTATCGCGAATTTGAGCACCCACCAGCCGCCCATGTTGAACCGGACCCCCTCGATGCGGTAGCGGCCGTCGCCGATGTGCCCCGTCGATTGCGGTTCAGTCGGCAGGCCGTGGCTGTGCTGCGGCATGCCGCCGTCGACCGTGATCCGCGCGTCCTCCACCGCCGCGCCGTCCGGCGTGGCGACGGTCACGATCCAGGAATGCAGCGGCCCCTGCCGCAGCGGCTCGGCCTCGGGCGCGACCGAGACCCGGTAGAGGCCGGCGGCCGAGGCCTTGCTGCGCGAGAGGTCGAGGTCGTCCGACGGAGCGGAAAGGAAATGCATCGCGAGCATGCCGGCGATCACGATCGCCGCGATGCCCGCCGCAACGATGAGTATGGTCCTGCTCTTCCCCGCCATGGATTCTGCCCGCCCGTTGAGATTCCGGCGAAACTAGCGGCTAAGCCGGGGCCGATCAAACGTCTTGCGGCAGCCGGAAGCGGAATTCGCTGTGCTGCCTGTATTCCTCGCCCGGCCGCAGCGTCGCGTTCGGAAAATAGGGCCGGTTGGGCGCATCCGGCCAGAACTGCGGCTCGAGGCAGAAGCCGGCGAAGGATTTGTAGGCGCGTCCTTCGAGCCCCGGCGTCTCGCGGTCCGGAAACTGGCCGGTGAAGAATTGTAGCCCCGGCTCGGTGGTCCAGACCTCCATCTCCACGCCTGAATTCGTGCCTTGCGCCCAGGCGACCTGGCGCAGCGGTTCGCGCGCTGCGGTCAGGCAGAAATTGTGGTCGTAGAGCGTCTCGTCCTCGCCATCGAGCCTGATCGTCCGCGGCAGGATGAAATCGTAGCGCGTGCCCTGCACGGGAATGGCCGCTCCTGTCGGAATGCCGGTCTCGTCGATCGGCAGATAGGCATGCGCGGAGATGGTCATCCGATGGTCGAGGATCGAGGTCCGGCCGCCATCGTTGAGGTTGAAATAGGAATGATGCGCCAGGTTGCACGGCGTCGGGGCGTCCGTCGTCGCCGACAGCTCGACCGACAGCGTGCCCGGCCATTTGAGCCGGTAGGTGCAGCGAATGTCGAGGTTTCCGGGAAACCCCATCTCTCCGTCCGGGTCGAGGATGGCGAGGGTGACGAAATCGCCGCCTTGCGCCTCGACGCGCCAGACGCGGCGGTCGAGCCCTTCCGAGCCGCCATGCAGCGTGTTGCCGCGGTCGTTGCGGTCGGTCGCGAAGCGCTCGCCGTCGACGACGAAGCGGCCGCCGGCGATCCGGTTGGCGTAGCGCCCGACGATCGCCCCGAAATAGGGCGAATGGACGAGATAGTCGTCGAGCGTTTCATAGCCGAGCACCAGCGGGTCGGGGTGTCCGGCCAGGCGCAGGTCCTGGACGATCGCGCCGAGCGTCAGGATTTGGGCGGAAAGCCCGCCGCCCGAAATGGAAAGGCGATGGACGGGTTTTCCTTCGCCGGTGACGCCGAAGTCCTCGCCCGCCATGGCGCTGCTCCTAGAGGCCGAGACCGCCGATGCAGACATATTTGGTGTCGAGATAGTCCTCGATGCCCTGATGTCCGCCCTCGCGGCCGAGGCCGGATTCCTTGACCCCGCCGAACGGCGCCTCCGGCGTGGTGATCAGGCCCTCGTTGACGCCCACCATGCCGTATTTCAACCCTTCCATGACGCGGAAGGCGCGGCCGAGATCGCCGGTGTAGAAATAGCAGGCAAGGCCGAATTCGGTGTCGTTGGCGAGCGCCACGGCCTCTTCCTCGGTCTCGAACTTGAAGACGGGCGCGACCGGTCCGAAGATTTCCTCCTTCATGAACTTCATCTTCGGCGTGGCACCCGAAATCACCGTCGGCTGGAAGAACGAGCCGCCGAGCGCGTGGCGCTTGCCGCCGGTGACGACCGTGCCGCCCTTGGCGGCTGCGTCGGCGATGAACTCCTCGACCTTCTCGACCGCCTTGTCGTCGATCAGCGGTCCCTGCTGGACGCCGTCCTCCATGCCCGGACCGACCTTCAGGCCCTCCGAGGCCGCGGCGAGCTTCTCGACGAACTTGTCGTAGATGCCCGCCTGCGCGAAGAAGCGGTTGGTGCAGACGCAGGTCTGGCCGGAATTGCGGTATTTCGCGGTGATCGCGCCCTCGACCGCGCGATCGATGTCGGCGTCGTCGAAGATCAGGAACGGCGCGTTGCCGCCGAGCTCCATCGACACCTTCTTCACCGTCGTGGCCGACTTCTCGATCAGCAGCTTGCCGACCTCCGTCGAGCCGGTGAAGGTGATCTTCTTGACCAGCGGGTTGGCGCAGATCTCGTCGCCGATCTCTCCGGCCGAGCCGGTGACGATGTTGACCACGCCCTTCGGAATGCCGACCTCTTCGCACAGCGCGCCCCAGGCAAGCCCCGAATAGGGCGTCTGCGAGGCAGGCTTGACGACCGCCGTGCAGCCGGCCGCGATCGCCGGGCCGATCTTGCGCGACAGCATCGAGGACGGGAAGTTCCACGGCGTGATCGCGGCGATGACGCCGACGGGCTCCTTGGTCACCAGGATGCGCCGATCGGCCCACGGGCTCGGCACCACGTCGCCATAGGTGCGGCGCGCCTCCTCGGCGAACCAGAGAACGTAGGCGGCCGACGAGCCGATCTCGCCCTTGGCTTCGGTGAACGACTTGCCCTGCTCGAGCGTCAGCAGCTCGGCCAGCGCGTCCTGATTGTCCATGATGGCGTCGTGCAGCTTGCGCAACAGCTTGGAGCGCTCCAGCGCCGAGGTCTTGCGGAAGGTCTTGAAGGCCTCGTTCGCCGCCTCGATCGCCCGCCGCGTCTCGTCCTTGCCCGCTTTCGGCACGGTGCCGATCTTCTGTCCGGTCGCCGGATTGATCACGTCGATCGTGGCGCCCGAATCGGCCTGGACCCACTCTCCGTTGATGAGATTGGCCTGGCGCATGAAATGGCTGGTCTTCTGGAGCATGTATGCCTCCCGTCGGCGGTTGCCCGCATGGTTCATGATCTTGTCGAAAGCGGCTGGCGGTGTTCGAAAAACCGGCCGCGCCCGGCGAACGCTCTTACCCTGCGGAAGGCGGCCGGTTCAATCTCTAACCTAGTGGCTCGCCCCGATATGCCAAGCCCGTCAGCCGAAAACCCATTGTGCCACCGCCAGCCAGAACGCCGTCGTCAGCGCCGCGCAGGCGGTGCCGATCGTCATGGTGTTGGAGGCAAGCGCCTGGCCGGTGCCGAATTTGGTGGCGATCAGGTAGGGGTTCACTCCCGTCGGCAGCGAGGCCGCGGCAACCGCGATCTTCGCCGTCAGCGGCGGCAGGCCGACGAGCAGCGCCATGACCAGCGCGGCGGCCGGCATCAGCATCAGCTTGAGCATCGAAAGGGTGAAGGCGGGCAGGATGTGGCCCGACAGGCCGAACTTGCGCAGGCTGAGCCCCATCGCGAAGAGCGCCACGGGTCCCGCGAGATCGGCCAGCGCGTCCACGAAGCGGTGGCCGAGCGCCGGCAGGCCGAAACCCGTCATCCGCCAGACGAGCCCGGCAAGGATGCCCACGACCAGCGGATTGACGAGCAGGTTGCGCAGGAAGTCGCGCAGGACGCGCAGCGGGTCGGAGGGCTTCCCGTCGCGGTTTCCAACCAGTTCGAACATGGTGACCGACGCCGCCATCATCACCAGCAGGTGAACCGAAATCAGCAGCGAAAGGACATCGAATCCGGCCTGGCCGAACACGCCGAGAACCAGCGGTATCCCCAGAAGCACGAGATTGGAGAACGAGGTCGCGATGCCGCCGACGACCGCGGCCTGCGCGTCGCGCCTGAAGACGCGTTTGATCGTCGCCTGGCCGACGATCCACGCCACCACCACCGCGCTGAAATAGCAGAACCACAGCTCCCACGGCGCCGCGCCGTGGAAATCGACGTTCATCAGCGTCCGGAAGAGCAGCACCGGAACCGCGATTGCGACGGCGAAATCGGTCATCGCATCGCCGACCTGCGTGCGCAGCAGACCCGTCCATCCGGCCAGGTAGCCGAGCGCGATGAGACCGAAGACGAAGGCGATGGTTTCTGCGAGGGAAGACATCGCAAATCCGGTTATCCCATATAACCGCTTCCGGCAACCGTGGCTCGGCGGAAGATGCATGCCGAAGCCGGCTTGTCTTTCAGCGCGTGTTCGCGTCCCTATATGGAAGAGATGATGAAGGATACTGAATGCTGCGCATCGCCCTGGCCGTCACACTGATGCTTTTCGCCGTGCCCGTCCACGCCACCGAGGCTGGCTGGGCGCTCCTGCGCAATGGCGGGCAGATCGTGCTCCTGCGGCATGCGAACGCGCCCGGCGCCGGGGATCCGGCCAATTTCGACATCGAGAATTGCCGCACCCAGCGCAACCTCTCCGAGCGCGGCCGCCTGCAGGCCCGCCGCATCGGCGCGCTCTTCGCCGCCCGCGCCGAGCCGGTCGAGCATGTCTATTCGAGCCGCTTTTGCCGTTCGCGCGAAACCGCGCGTCTCGCCTTCGGCGACAGCCTGGTCGAGGAGATCGAGGCGCTGGATTCGCTCGCCCACGAGCCCGACAAGGAAGAGGAGCGCACGAAAGCCGTCATGGAGCTGATTCGCGACTATTCGGGTTCCGGCAATCTGGTTTTCGTCACCGACGAGGAGAACATAACCGCGTTGACGGGTTCGCGGGCGCGCGAGGGAGAGGCCATAATCGTGACACCGAACGATGGTGGCCTGCACATCACGGGGCGAATCGTGTTCAATTGACGCGCCCGGCGGCGGGCACTTTTTGGCGGGCCGCCCTTTTCCTGCCGTCAAAAACCGATTAGAGAGCCGCAGATCATTTGAATTGATAAGCCCCTATTTCGAGGGAATTTGCAGTGACATCCACATTCGACAAGGTCGCAGACATCATCGCTGAAACCAGCGAGATCGACCGCTCGACGATCACCCCGAAGAGCCACACGATCGACGATCTGGGCATCGACAGCCTCGACTTCCTCGACATCGTCTTCGCGATCGACAAGGAATTCGGCATCAAGGTTCCGCTGGAGAAGTGGACCCAGGAGGTCAATGACGGCAAGGTTTCGACCGAGGAATATTTCGTCATGGAGAACCTCTGCGCCAAGATCGACGCCCTCGTCGCCGCCAAGGCGGCCTGAGATGGCGTCTCGTCCCGTGAACCGCGCATGACGCATCCATGAGCGCACGCGACGTCGTCATAACCGGCATCGGCCTCGTCTCCTCGCTCGGCGAGGGGGCGGACGCGCATTGGCAGGCGCTGTCGAAGCCC
Organism: Aquamicrobium sp. LC103; assembly: GCF_001014615.2. Lineage (GTDB taxonomy): Bacteria > Pseudomonadota > Alphaproteobacteria > Rhizobiales > Rhizobiaceae > LBCQ02. Next base: position 115,647 of record NZ_LBCQ02000004.1, on the reverse strand, counting down.
GGCTTGCCGCCGGTCATCGATGCTGAGCGCTATTCGCCCTACACCATCCATCCCCTGCCCGAGATCGACTGGAGCCGCCAGATCGCCAAGCGCGGCGACCAGCGGCAGATGGAGACATGGCAGCGGCTCGGCACCTACACCGCCGGGCTCGCGCTCGACGATGCCGGGATGAAGGAGAACGAGGCGCTCTGCTCCACCATGGACATGATCGTGGCGGCGGGCGGCGGCGAGCGCGACGAGGCGGTCGACCAGGGCATCCTCGATGCGGCGCGCACGCGCAACGACCGCGACGTCCTTCTCAACGAGAAGCTGACGACGGAACTGCGTCCCACCCTTTTCCTCGCGCAGCTTTCCAACCTCCTGGCGGGCAACATCTCCATCGTCCACAAGGTGACCGGCTCGTCGCGCACCTTCATGGGCGAGGAAGGTGCCGGCGTATCGGCGGTGGAAACCGCGGCCGCTCGCATCCGTTCCGGCCAGTCGAGCCACGTGCTCGTCGGTGGCGCCTTCCAGACCGAGCATTCCGACATGCTGCTCGCCTACGAGCTCGGCGGTTTCCTGCACCGCAAAAGGTGGAAATCGGTGTGGCAGCGCGCGGCCAATGACGGCGGCGGCGTCATCACCGGTTCGGGCGCGGCCTTCCTGGTGCTCGAATCGCGCGAGCATGCCGAAAAGCGCGGGCGCAAGAGCTACGCCGCCATCGGCCGGGTCGCATCCGGGCGCGCGCGGCGCGGCGAGGGCAATCTCGTCGAGGCGATCTCCGGCCTGATCCGCACCGTCGCTCCGTCGAACGATCCGATGATGGCGATTTCCGGTGCTTCCGGCGCGCATGCCGCGACGGGCGCCGAGCGCAACGCGCTGCAGGCCTCCAGCAGTTTCGCCGCGCGCGGCTTCTCGACGCTGACCGGCCACATGAAGGAGGCGCAGTTCCCCTTCGCCATCGCGCTCGCCGCGCTGGCGATCAGCAACGGCGCGGCCTATCCGCCCTTTGATCCCGAGAACGAGCGCGAGTTCGCGGGAAATGTGGATTCGGCGTTGGCCACGGCCATAGGCTATCATCGCTTCGAAGGTGCGGCGCTCGTCGTCGCATCCTGACGCAACAGACGAGAGAGCGGTCACGTGAAAACCACCGATCATCTTGGCAGACCGATCGTCGTCGCAACCGGCGTCGGCGTGGTGACCTCGCTCGGTCAGGGCGTCGCCGACAATTGGGCGGCGCTGACCTCCGGCAAGTCCGGCATCCATCCGATCACCCGCTTCCCGATCGACCATCTCAACACGACGATCGCCGGCACGGTCGATTTCCTGGCGTCGAGCGACAAGGGCGCGAGCGCCCTCACCTACGAGCTCGCCGAGCTTGCCGCGACCGAGGCGATCGGCATGGCCGGCTTCGGCGGCAATCATTTCGCCGGCCCGCTCTTCCTCGCCTCTCCACCCGTGGAGCTCGACTGGCACGACCGGCTCGCGCTCTATGACGGCGCCGACGAGACCCAGCCCGGCTATCTGCGCCTCCTGACGGTGGCGCGCGAACGGCTCACCGCAGCCACCTTCGACGCCTGCCAGTTCGGCACCATCGCCGACCAGATCGCCGACCGTTTCGGCACGCGCGGCCTCCCGATCACGCTTTCCACCGCATGCGCCTCCGGCGCGACCGCGATCCAGCTCGGCGTCGAGGCGATCAGGCGCGGCGAATGCGACCGGGCGCTCTCCATCGGCGCCGACGGCTCGGCGACCGCGGAAGCGCTGATCCGCTTCTCGCTGCTGTCGGCCCTTTCGACGCAGAACGAGAAACCGGAGAAGGCATCGAAGCCCTTTTCCAAGGATCGCGACGGCTTCGTGCTCGCCGAGGGCTCCGGGGCGCTCGTCCTGGAATCGCTCGAAAGCGCGCTCGCGCGCGGCGCGCGGATCCTCGGCGTCATGCGCGGCTGCGGCGAGAAGGCCGACGATTTCCATCGCACCCGCTCCAAGCCCGATGGCTCGCCGGCGATCGCAGCCGTCAAGGCGGCGCTGGACGACGCCGGCATGGACGAGGGCGAGATCGAATACGTCAATGCCCACGGCACCTCGACGCCCGAAAACGACAAGATGGAGCATCTTTCGCTTTCCACGGTGATCGGCGAACGCATGCGCGACATTCCGATCTCGTCCAACAAGTCGATGATCGGCCACACGCTGTCGGCCGCCGGCGCCATCGAGGCGGTGTTCTCGCTGCTGACGATGCGCGAGGGCGTCATTCCGCCGACCATCAACTACGACAATCCGGACCCCGCTATCGAGCTGGACGTGGTGCCGAACGTGAAGCGCGAGGCGCGGGTCTCGACCACCCTTTCCAACTCCTTCGGCTTCGGCGGACAGAACACCTGCCTTGTCATGGCGCGGGAACCGGTTTAGTAGCGGCCATCGACCTCTTTCGGCATTTCGTGCGTCCTTCGAGGCTCGCTCCGCTCGCACCTCAGGATGAGGAAGGCGAGCGCCAGGAACTGAAGGAGCGGGCGCTCTCGCTCCATGGGAGGGAAGTGCCCTTCGCTCCTCATCCTGGAGAGGGAAGGTAGCGCCTTTCGTTCCCCTGGGAGGGAAGTAGCGCCTTTCATTCCTCATCCTGGGAGGAGAGTAGCGTTTTTCGTTCCTCATCCTGGGAGGGAGTAGCGCCTTTCGTTCCTCATCCTGAGGTGCGAGCGGAGCGAGCCTCGAAGGACGCACTTGCTCTCTTTTGAACTCGACAGGATCCCCATGCGCGCACTCCAACTCATCGAAGACCGCCGCCTCGAATCCGTCGACCTGCCGCCTCCACCGCCGCCGGCCCATGGCGAGGTCACGGTGCGGATCAAGGCGGTCGCCCTCAACCATATCGACGTCTGGGGCTGGCGCGGCATGGCCTTCGCCAAGCGCAAGATGCCGCTGGTCGTCGGCGCGGAAGCCTCGGGCGTGGTCGAGGAACTCGGCGCGGGCGTCTCCGGCCTCGCCGTCGGCGAGCTGGTCTCCATCTACGGCGCGCGCACCTGCGGCCGCTGCCGCGCCTGCCGGGAGAAGCGCGACAATCTCTGCGAGCACGTCTCCGGCGTTCACGGTTTCCATCTCGACGGTTTCGCGCAGGAGAAGGTCAACCTCCCGGCGCGCCTGCTGGTGCCGGCCCCGCCCGGCGTCGACGATATCGGGGCCGCGGTCGCGCCGGTCACCTTCGGCACGGTCGAGCACATGCTCTTCGACAATGCCAGGCTGGAGCCGGGCGAGACGATCCTCGTCCACGCCGGCGGCTCGGGCATCGGCTCGGCCGCGATCCAGCTCGCCAAGCGCATGGGCTGCACCGTGATCACCACCGTCGGCTCCAACGACAAGATCGACAAGGCGAAGGCGCTCGGCGCCGACCACGTCATCAACTATCGCGAGGACCGCTTCGAGGGCGTGGTGCGCAAGATCACCAGGAAGAAGGGCGTCGACGTCGTGTTCGAGCATGTCGGCGCGGACACCTGGGCCGGCTCCATGCTCTGCATGAAGCGCGGCGCGCGCCTCGTCACCTGCGGCTCCACCTCGGGCGTGTCGACCTCGATGAACCTGATGCAGCTCTTCCAGCAGCAGTTGAAGATCTTCGGCTCCTTCGGCTGCCGCATGGAGAACATGACCGACGCCATGCAGAAGATGGCCGCCGGCATCGTCCATCCCGTCGTCGACACCGAAGTCGGCTTCGACGATATCGGCCGCGCCCTCGAGCGCATGGAAGGCCGCGACGTCTTCGGCAAGATCATCCTTCGGGTCGGCTGATGGCCAGGGGGCGCGAGCCTTTCCTGCGGCCGCTCGTCTACCGCACGGCGCGCTGGCTGAAGAACGCCGAATATTGGCTGATCGCCCAGGCGGCCATGGGCGCGCTGTCGATCCTGCGCCGCCTGCCGCCCGACAAGGCGCTGAACTTCGCCGACAAGGCCGCCCGCAAGGTCGGCCCCCTGGTCGGCCGGCACCGCGTCGCGCTCGACAATCTCCGCCAGGCCTATCCGGAGAAATCGCAAGCCGAGATCGCGGAAATCGCGTCCGACATGTGGGGCAACATGGCGCGGCTCGCCACCGAGTACATCTTCCTCGACCAGCTCTTCGACTTCGACCCCCATGCCGACGCGCCGGGCCGCGTCGAGGTGATCGGCAAGGACATTTTCATCCGCCTGCGCGAGGAGAAGAGGCCGCACATCTTCTTTACCGCGCATCTCGGCAATTTCGAGCTCCTGCCGGTCGCCGCCGCGACCTTCGAATTGCCGGTGACCGCGCTCTTCCGCGCACCCAACAATCCCTATCTCGCCGAGTACATCTTCACCACCCGCGCCGCTTCCATGGGCGAGTTGCTGGCGTCGCGGGCCGGTGCCGCCTTCGGTCTCGCCCGCATCCTGGAGCGCGGCGGCAATATCGGCGCGCTCGTCGACCAGAAGTTCCAGAACGGCGTGCGCACCACCTTCTTCGACCGGCCCTGCAACACCAGCCCGCTGGTCGCCAAGCTGGCGCGGCAATATGATTGCGACGTCTATCCGGCGCGCTCGATCCGGCTGCCGGGAAACCGCTACCGGCTGGAGGTGATGGACAGGATCGAGCTGCCGCGCAACAAGAAGGGTGCGGTCGACGTTCAGGCGACCTGCCAGATGCTCAACGACACCGTCGAGGGCTGGGTGCGCGAGGCGCCGGGCCAGTGGATGTGGTTCCACAAGCGCTGGTCGATCTGAAGGCCGATCCGATCAGCCGCCGTAATAGTTCATGACGGCGTGCCGGGCCTCGGCGAAGAACAGCCAGCGCTCCACCAGGACCCCGAGGAAATGCGCGGCCACGGCCGCCGCCGCGAGCGCGACCGCGAGCCAGCCCGAGGCGGCCGGCATCGCCACCAGCAGCAGCGCCGGCATCATGCCTCCGAGAAGAACCGCGAGGCGCCACAGTTTCTCCGCGTGCTTGCGCGCGACCTTGAAGCCCATCTCGCGGGTCAGGTAGTTCTCGTTGACATGCGGGCGCTCGAAGAGCTTCACCTGGCCGATATGGCCGAGGCCGGTGGCGCTTTCGGGCGTCGAAAGCGGCCGCATCGCGAGCATCTCCCGCCGCCAGCGGAACTTCGCCGCCCATGCGGCGGCAAGCAGCAGCAGCGCCAGCATCTGCATGAGCGCGCCGCCCGCCCCGGCGATCGCGGCGAAGAACACGCCGAGCAGCAGCCCGCCGGCTGCCGAAAAAAGCAGGTAGCAGGCGGGCGTCCACGGCGTGTGCCATGCCTGGACGGATTTCAGCGAGGCATAGATCATCGAGGTGCAGTAGACGGTGACGGCCGCGCAGGCCGCGCCGATCAGGCCGGAAACCACGAGATGGCGGCTCTCGAAGATCGCCGCATAGGCGCCCATGCAGAGCGGCACGAAGGTGACGATCGCCATCACGCCCTCGCGCGACAGCCAGCTCGACCGCCATTGCGAGAACGCCCGCCACGCGCGCTGCGGATTGCCCAGATGCAGCGTCGAGAAAAGCAGCCCGCCCGAGATCAGGGCGAGAGCGGCGAAATGCGCGACCTTCGTCGGCACCGCCGTCGGATCGAGCATGCCGAGGCCGAGCACGGCCGCAAGCCCGTAGCCGAGCCCCGAAATCGTCGTGAAGAGGATGATCGACAGCGCGGGGTGCATGGGCTTATGCCGCCCTCGCGGGCAAAATCTTTGGGCGATCGAACATTCAAATCCTGTCCAGCATGCCGTCGAGCCAGGCGAAGAAGCCCTTCGCTCCGTCCGTCTCCTCGGCGAGCGGTATACCCGGAGCGCTCGCCGCCAACGGCCTGCGGGCGCGCGGCGGCAGATATTTGTTGACCGGTCGCGTTCCCTGCTCCGGCATCAGGTCCATGCCGCCGCGCTCGGCCACCATCCTGGACACATCCGAGCCCGGGTCGGCCAGATCTCCGAAATGGCGCGCATTCGCCGGGCAGGTGCGCACGCAGGACGGCACGCGGTCGACCTCCTCGATCGTCTCGTTGTGGATGCGGTCGATGCAGAGCGTGCATTTCTTCATCACGCCGGCGGCAAGGTCCATCTCGCGCGCGCCGTAGGGGCAGGCCCAGGCGCACAGGCCGCAGCCGATGCACATGGATTCGTCCACCAGCACGATGCCGTCGTCGGCGCGCTTGTACGAGGCCCCGGTCGGGCAGACGGTGACGCAGGGCGCGTCCTCGCAGTGCAGGCAGGATTTCGGGAAATGCACGATGCGCGCCTCGCCCGACTCGCCGACGATCTCGCCGCCGTCAGGAACCACCTCGTAGGAATGCACGCGATTGAGCCATGCGCCGGAAACGTTCGGCCCGTACGGGTCCTGGTCCGAAAGCGCCGCGCCATAACCGCCGGTGTTCCATTCCTTGCACGAGACGACACAGGCATGGCATCCCACGCAGACATCGAGGTCGATGACGAGGCCGAGTTGCTTCGGGGTGGGCGCGGGCGGAAGCGAGGTCACGGGCGTCTCCGCATCATTTGCTCCACTCCTGCCCGTAGCGCAGCTCGGCCGGAACCTCCTCGCCCCGCCGCAACCCGGCCATGTCGGAAAAATGCGGCTCGCTCGTCTCGCCGGGTTCCGCCTTTTCGATGCGCACGCGCAAATCGTACCATGCCGCCTGCCCCGTCACCGGGTCGGAGTTCGACCAGCGCATGCCGTCGCCCTTCGGCGGCAGAAGCTCGTGGATCAGGTGGTTCATCAGAAAACCCTTCTCGGCCTCCGGCGATTTCGGATCGAGCGCCCAGGCGCCGCCGCGCTTGCCGATCGCGTTCCATGTCCACATGGTACGCGAATTGACCGCGTCCGAATGCGCGATCTCCACCTTGATGCGGCCGTGATGCGAGATGACCCAGATCCAGTCGCCATCCTTCAGGCCGTGCGCGTCGCAGATCGCGCCCGGCACGTAGAGCGGGTTCTTGGTGTGGATCTGCCGCAGCCAAGCATTCATCGAGCCCCAGGAATGATACATCGCCATCGGGCGCTGGGTGATCGCGTGATAGGGAAACGCCTCCTCGTCCAGCGCCGCCTCCTCCAGCGGCTGGTACCAGGCCGGCAGCGGCGTGAACGCGGAAAGAATGCGGCTGCGGTGGATTTCGGGCGCGACCGGCTCGCGCAGCCCCTCCGCCGACAGCCGGAATTTCTGCAGTACCTCCGAATAGAGCTGGAAGGTCACCGGCTGCAGCTTGTCGAAGAAGCCCATCCTCACCGCGAAGTCCTGATAGGCGGCGTTGGCATGCTTGAAAAACTGCGCCTCGGCCGGAATATGGGCCGAAAAGAACGAGCCGTTCTCGATATAGCGCCGCAACTGGTCGCGGTTGACCGCCCCTCGCCCGACACGGTCGCCCGCAAGCCCGCGGAAGCCTGCCAGCGGGCCGATGCCCGGCCGGCGCTCGTGGCGCACGATATAGTCCGCATAATCCTCGTAGAGCGGCGTGCCGCGATGGTCGACGAAGCCCGGCAGCTTCAGCCGCCCGCCGAGATCGATCAGCACCGACTGGAAGGCGCGCACGTCGCGGTCGGGCTCCACCACCGGCCAGCGGATCGCGTCGTTGACCGCGTCCGGCTCCGAGATCGGCCGGTCGAGCAGCGATATGCAGTCGTGGCGCTCCAGATAGGTCGTGTCGGGCAGGACAAGGTCGGCATAGGCGACCATCTCCGACGAATAGGCGTCCGAATAGATGATCCTCGGAATGCGGTATTCGCCTGTTTCCTCGTCCTTGTCCTCGAGCATGCGGATGACGCCGCCCGTGTTCATCGACGAGTTCCAGGCCATGTTCGCCATATAGAGGAACAGCAGGTCGATCGGGTACGGATCGCCGGCATGCGCGTTGGCGATCACCATGTGCATCAGCCCGTGCGCCGAGATCGGCGCCTCCCAGGAGAACGCCTTGTCGATGCGGGCCGGCCTGCCCTCCTCGTCGACCAGCAGGTCCTCGGGGCCGAGCGGAAAGCCCAGATGCGGTCCGGACAGCGGCTGGTTCGAGCCGAAATGCTCCGCCTTGCCGTGCGGGCGCGGATGCGCCTCCAGCGGCTTGGGATAGGGCGGCTCGAAGCGGAAGCCGCCGGGACAGTCGACCGCCCCGATCAAGACCTGCAGCATGTGCAGCGCGCGCGCCGTCTGGAAGCCGTTGGAATGGGCCGAGATGCCGCGCATCGCGTGGAAGGAGACCGGCCGCCCGACGAAGGACTGGTGGCGCTCGCCGTTCACGTCCGTCCACGGCTCGTAAATCTCGATCGCCTCGTCGAAGGCGACGCGGCCGATCTCGGCGGCCAGCCCGCGGATCGTCGCCGCGTCCACGCCGGTTTTTGAGGCGACGGCCTCGGGCGCGTATTTCGGGTCGAGATATTCTTCCGCCAGGAGCTGGAAGGACGGCACGGCGCTGCGCCCGTCCGGCAGCGTGAACCGGCCGGAAAGTGCTGCCCGCGCGCCTCTGCTGCCGGTCGGCACGGCTTGCTCGGTGACCGTCTCGAAGACGAGCGGCCTGCCCTCCCCGTCGCGCGCGAACAGTCCGTGATCGGCCGTTCCCGGCGCGTCGATCACCAGCCAGGCGGCGTTGGAATAGCGCGCGAGGTAGTCGACGTCGATGCGCCGCGCCTTCAGGAGCTCGTGCACGAGCGCGAGGATGAGCAGCCCGTCCGTCCCCGGCCGGATGCCGATCCAGTTGTCGGCGACGGCCGAATAGCCGGTCCTGACCGGATTGACCGAGACGAAGCGCGCGCCGCGCTGCTTCAGCTTCGAGATGCCGATCTTGATCGGGTTGGAATCGTGGTCCTCGGCGACGCCGAAGAGAACGAAGAGCTTGGTGCGCTCCCAGTCCGGCGCGCCGAACTCCCAGAACGCGCCGCCGATCGTGGTGATGCCCGCCGCCGCCATGTTCACCGAACAGAAGCCGCCATGGGCGGCATAGTTCGGCGTGCCGTATTGCTGCGCCCAGAAGCCGGTCAGCGACTGCGACTGGTCGCGGCCGGTGAAGAAGGCGAGTTTCTTCGGATCGCGCTCGCGCACCTCGCCCATCCACCGGGTGGCGAGGCCAAGCGCCTCGTCCCAGGAGATTTCCTTGAACTCGCCGGAGCCGCGCGGCCCGGTGCGCAGCATCGGCGCCTTCAGCCGCGCCGGCGCATAATGTTGCATGATACCGGCCGATCCCTTGGCGCAGAGCACGCCGCGATTGACCGGGTGGTCGCGATTGCCCTCGATATAGCGGATCTTGCCGTCCTTCAGATGGACGTCGATCCCGCAGCGGCAGGCGCACATATAGCAGGTCGTCTTCCGCACCTCGTCCGAGACCGGTTTCGACAATTCCACCCGCGCATGCGATTTCACCGGCGACACTCCCATGGCGTCAGGCTTACAGAAGAGCGCGTCGGTTTGAAATGCCCCAATTTTCCACAATCGTGGAACATAATCCCGGCATGCGCCGGCAAGGGAGATATTTCATCCCTCCCCGCCGAACCTTCGCCGGCGATGGACGAATGGAGAGCGCCGGGCTGGACCAAGATCGGAAGCTTGCCAATGAAGCCGCGAGCCTGCTCAATACCGCCATGAACGAAGAACTCTACCGCGCCATCGACGGCCGCAGGGAAGACCTTGTGGCGCTCACCGTCGACCTGATCCGCTTCCCCACGGTCAACCCTCCGGGAGAGGCCTACACGCCCTGCGCGGAATACATCGCCCGGCGGCTGAAGGCGCGCGGCTTCGAGACGCAGCTGATTCGCGGCCAGGACACCCCCGGCGACACCGACCGCTATCCGCGCACCAACGTCGTCGCGCGCCGCGAGGGCCGCTCGCCCGGCGCGACCGTCCATTTCAATTCGCATATCGACGTCGTGGAGGCCGGGGAAGGCTGGACCGTCGATCCCTATGCGGGCGTCGTCAGGGACGGCAAAGTCTATGGCCGCGGCGCCTGCGACATGAAGGGCGGGCTGGCGGCCTCGATCATTGCCGCCGAGGCCTTCGTGGACGTCCATCCCGACTTTCCCGGCGTCATCGAGATTTCCGGCACCGTCGACGAGGAATCCGGCGGCTATGGCGGCGTCGCCTATCTGGCGGCGAAGGGCTTCTTCTCGCGCCCGCGCGTCGATCACGTCATCATCCCCGAGCCGCTCAACAAGGACCGCATCTGCCTCGGCCATCGCGGCGTCTGGTGGGCAGAGATCGAGACGAAGGGCTCGATCGCCCACGGCTCGATGCCGTTCCTCGGCGATTCCGCCGTGCGCCACATGGGCGCGGTTCTGCATGCCTTCGAGGAGGAGCTGTTTCCCGCGCTCGACCGCAAGCAGACGCAGATGCCGGTGGTGCCGGAAGGAGCGCGCCGCTCGACCATGAACATCAATTCGATCCATGGCGGCCAGACCGAGGATTTCCGCCCCGGCCTGCCCTCGCCCAACGTGCCGGATTCCTGCCGGCTGGTGATCGACCGCCGCTTCCTGCTGGAGGAGGAGATCGCCGAGGTGAAGGACGAGGTGACCTCCATTCTCGACCGGCTGAAGCGCGACCGCCCGAAATTCGACTATGCGATCCGCGACCTGATGGAGGTGCAGCCGACCATGACCGACCGCTCCTCGCCGGTCGTGACGGCGGTGGCGGAAGGCATCCGCGAAATCTTCGGCAAGGAGCCGGATTACGTAATTTCGCCCGGCACTTACGACCAGAAGCACATAGCCCGCATCGGCCATCTGCACGATTGCATCGCCTATGGTCCCGGCATCCTCGACCTCGCCCATCGCCCCGACGAATGGGTCGGCATAGACGACATGATCGAATCGGCGAAGGTCATGGCGATCGGCCTCGACGCGCTGCTGCGCGGGGCTCGGCATTAGCTATTTCCTTCTGCCGGACGCGATGACCTTCAAGCCAAGGCGCTGCTTCAGAAAGCAAAAGATTTCCCACGACCGGCGCTGCACCGCAATAAACTCGATTTACTCACGGCTAAATTCGCGCTTCTATCGGCGCAATCAAATTTTCGCCCCGTCCGCGAGGGTGAAGGGAACCCGGGAGAGAACAGCATGAAGATTTTGAGCTCCGTTCTGGTGGCGTCGGCGATCGCGCTCGCATCGGGCACGGCGGCATTCGCCGCCCGCACCGATCTTGTCGTGGGCGTGGTGCTCGAACCGCCGCATCTCGACCCGACCGCCGGCGCGGCCGCCGCGATCGACGAGATCGTCTACGCCAACATCTTCGAGGGGCTCACCCGCATCGGGCCCAGCGGCGAGGTGCTTCCCGCGCTCGCCGAAAGCTGGGAAATCTCCGACGACGGCAAGGTTTACACCTTCAAGCTCAGAACCGGCGTCAAGTTTCACGACGGCAGCGGTTTCGATGCCGAGGACGTGAAATTCTCGCTCGACCGCGCCCGTGCCGAGGACTCCACCAACGCCCAGAAGATCCTCTTCGCCGCGATCGACGATGTCGAGGCGGTCGACCCCGCCACGGTCAAGGTGACGCTCAAGCACCCGCAGGGCTCGTTCCTCTACAATATGGGCTGGGGCGACGCCGTCATCGTCGCGCCCGAAAGCGCCGACGGCAACAAGGAAAAGCCGATCGGCACCGGCCCCTTCACGTTCCAGAACTGGGCCAAGGGCTCGTCGGTGACGATGGTCAAGAACCCCGACTACTGGGGCGAGCCGGTCGCGCTCGAAAAAGCCGAGTTCCGCATCGTTCCGGACGCCGCCGCCGCAATTCCCGCGCTTCTGTCGGGCGACGTGCAGGCCTTCCCCAACGCGCCCGTCGGCGACGCCCTGCCCCAGATCCAGTCCGATCCGCGCTTCAAGGTCGTCGTCGGTTCGACCGAAGGCGAGACCGTGCTTTCGATGAACAACGAGAAGCCGCCCTTCGACAATCTCAAGGTGCGCCAGGCGATCTCCTACGCGCTCGACCGCCAGGCGATCATCGACGGCGCCACCGCCGGCCTCGGCACGCCGATCGGCTCGCATTTCTCGCCGGCCAATGCCGCCTATGTCGACCTGACCGCCACCTATCCGCACGATGTCGAGAAGGCCAAGGCACTGTTGAAGGAGGCGGGCCTCGAAAACGGCTTCTCCGCCACGATCAAGCTGCCGCCGCCGCCCTACGCGCGCCAGGGCGGCGAGATCGTCGCCTCCGAGCTTCGCCAGGTCGGCATCAATCTGGAGATCATCCCGCTCGAATGGGCCGACTGGCTGAAGCAGGTCTTCACCGACAAGGACTACGACATGTCGATCGTCTCGCACACCGAGCCGAACGACATCGATATCTATTCGCGCCCCGACTACTACTTCAACTACCAGAATCCCGAGTTCAACAAGGTCATCGAGGAGCTGAACGTCACCTCCGACGAGGCCAAGCGCAAGGAACTCTACGGCCAGGCGCAGAAGATTCTCGCCGCGGACGCGCCGGTCGGCTTCCTGTTTCAGTTGCCGAAGATCGGCGTGTGGGACGCCAAGCTCGAGGGCATGTGGGAAAACGCGCCGATCCAGGCGACCGACCTGACCAAGGTGAAGTGGGCGGAGTGAGGGCGTCGTAGACTAGCCGGCACGACATGCGCTCTACTTTGCCCCTCTCCGGGCCGCCGCCCATCTCCCCTCTCGCCGAGGGCGGGAAGCGGTCCGCGCGGCGCCCGGAGCGAAAGCGAAGGGCTCGCTCCGGCAGGACCGAGAGGGACGCCGTAGAGCACCGCAACCTCCCGATGCCGGTGCCATGACCGCCTTTCTCGCAAAACGCCTGGGCTTCGGTTTCCTCACCCTCGTCGTCGCCTCGGTCGTCGTCTTCGCCGTGATGGAGATCCTGCCCGGCGATCCGGCGCGCGTCATGCTCGGCATGAACGCCACGCCGGAGGCGCTTGAGACGCTGCGCAACCAGATGGGCCTCAACGAGCCGGTGCTTCTGCGCTATCTCAACTGGGCGGGCGGCCTGCTGACCGGCGATTTCGGTCGTTCCTACACCTATTCCTCGCCGGTCGTCGATCTCATCGGCGAGCGTGTGATCGTCTCGCTGCCGCTGGCGATCATTTCGCTCGTCCTTTCCACCGCGATCGCCATTCCCGTCGGCATCTATGCGGCCGCAAGGCGCGGCAGGGCCGGCGACACGGTCTCGATGGGCGCCGCGCAGCTCGGCGTCGCGGTTCCGAACTTCTGGTTCGCGCTGCTCTTGATCTATGTCTTCGCCGTCTGGCTGCGGCTGGTTCCCGCCGGCGGGTTTCCCGGCTGGAGCGGCGGCATCTGGCCCGGCCTCAAGTCGCTGATCCTGCCGGCGATCGCGCTCGCCCTGCCGCAGGCGGCGATCCTTGCCCGCGTCACCCGTTCGGCCATGCTCGAAGTGCTCGGCGAGGACTATATCCGCACCGCCCGCGCCAAGGGCATGCCGCGGCGCTACGTGCTGTGGCGCCACGCGCTGCGCAACGCCATGATACCGGTCCTCACCATTCTCGGCCTGCAATTCGCCTTCCTGCTCGCCGGCACGATCATCATCGAGAACGTCTTCTACCTGCCGGGCCTCGGCAGGCTCGTCTTCCAGGCGATCACCCAGCGCGACCTGATCGTCGTCGAGGGCGTGGTCATGCTGCTGGTCGCCAGCGTCGTCGTCGTGAACATACTCGTCGACATCTGCTACGCGCTGGTCGATCCGCGCCTGAGGGTGCGGGGATGAGCGGTTTCGTCATGTCGTTCGCGACCTTTCCCCCTCGATGGCAGCAACCGCTGCCCCCTCCGCCTCGCTCCGCTCGGCATCTCCCCCGCTTCGCAGGAGAGGATCCAAGGTCGCGGACGACCGCCGGCGCCGGCTCCTCCCCTGCGAAGCGGGGGAGGTGGCCCGAAGGGCCGGAGGGGGCAAAAGCCGGGGAGGCGGAGCGCAGGGGGCACGACCCGTCGCATTCCCGTCGTCCGCTGAAGCAGAGACGGCACCCTCGTCCGCCGCGGAGCGCGCCATGACCGCCGAGCCGCTCCCGACGCGCCCTTCCGAAACCACGCTCCTCCGCGCCGCCTTCGCCAACCGGTCGTTCCTGATCGGCTTCCTGATCACCGCGGCGATCGCCGCGATGGCCGTCCTTTCCTTCTTCTGGACGCCCTACGACGTCACCAACCTGGTCGTCGCCGACCGGATGAAGGGCCTGTCGGCGCAGCATCCCTTCGGCACCGACCATTTCGGCCGCGACATTCTTTCCATGATCATGGTCGGCTCGCGCAACTCGATCGCCGTCGCCGTGGTCGCGGTCGGCATCGGCATGGGGATCGGCGTGCCGCTCGGCTGCTGGGCGGCGGCGCGCGGCGGCATCGTCGACGAGGCGCTGATGCGGCTCAACGACGTCGTCTTCGCCTTCCCCGCTTTGCTCTCGGCCGTCATGATCACGGCGATCTTCGGCCCCGGCGCGGTCAACGCCATCATCGCCATCGGCATCTTCAACATCCCGGTCTTCGCCCGCGTCGCGCGCGCCGGCGCGCTCGCCATCTGGCCGCGCGAATACATCCTCGCCGCGCGCGCCGCCGGCAAGAGCGGGACGCTGATAACCGTCGAGCACATATTGCCCAACATCGCCTCGATCCTGCTCGTCCAGGGCACCATCCAGTTCGCGCTCGGCATCCTCGCCGAGGCGGGCCTCTCCTATCTCGGGCTCGGCGCGCAGCCGCCCATGCCGTCCTGGGGCCGCATGCTGTTCGAGGCGCAGACGCGCATGATGGTCGCGCCGCATCTCGCGATCTTTCCGGGCCTCGCCATCGTCGTCACCGTGCTCGGCCTCAACCTCCTCGGCGACGGCCTGCGCGACGTCCTCGACCCGAAATTGAGGCGCGAGCGATGAGCCTGCTCGAAATCGAAAAGCTGTCGCTCGACATCGCTGGCGTTCCGATCCTGAACGGCGTCGACCTCGCGATCGGGGAGGGCGAGGTGATGGGGCTCGTCGGCGAATCCGGTTCCGGCAAGTCGATGACGGCGCTCGCCGTGATGAGGCTCCTGCCCAACGCGGCGCGCGCCACGGGCCGCGTCGCCTTCGACGGCATCGACGTCCTGGCGGCACCCGAGGCCGCCATGAACCGGCTGCGCGGCGACGACATCGGCATGGTGTTCCAGGAGCCGATGACCGCGCTCAACCCGGTCAAGACGATCGGCGAGCAGGTCGCCGAAGGCATACGCTGGCACACCGGCGCCAGCCGGGCGGACGCGGAGGCGCGCGCGCGCGCCATGCTCGACCGCGTCGGCCTGCCGGAAAGCAAATTTCCGCTGTCGCGCTATCCGCACGAGCTTTCCGGCGGGCAGCGCCAGCGCGTCGTCATCGCGATCGCCTGCGCGCTGAATCCCAAGCTGCTGATCGCCGACGAACCCACCACCGCGCTCGACGTCGTCCTGCAGGCCCAGATCCTCGATCTCCTGCGCGACCTCGTCTCGGAGCGCGGGATGGGCCTGCTGCTCATTTCGCACGACCTCGCCGTCGTCACCGACATGGCCGACCGCATCACCATCATGCGCCATGGCGAGGTGATGGAGGCGGGCGAGACCGCGCCGACGCTGTCGCGCCAGGAGCATCCCTACACCCGCCAGCTCGCCCGCGCCTCCATGCACGTGCCGGACAGGAAGAAGCACGGGCCTGCGGCGGGGGGCAGCAGCCTTGAGGACCTGCCGCCCCTCCTCTCCGTCGAGAACGTCACCAGGGACTATCCGGGCCGGCGTGTCTCCCTCTTCTCGAAGCCGGAGCCGTTCCGCGCCGTCGACGGCGTGTCGTTCACGCTCCAGGCGGGGCAATCGACCGCCCTCGTCGGCCGCTCGGGCTGCGGCAAGTCCACGCTCGCCCGCATGATCCTCGCGCTCGACCGGCCCACCGCCGGCGCCATCCGGCTCAACGGCCAGGAGGTCAGCGCGATGGATGAGGCGGCGCTCCGACCCGCCCGGCGCGACATGCAGGTGGTTTTCCAGGATCCCTACGGCTCGTTCAACCCGCGCCACGAGGTCGAGCGGCTGGTTGCCGAGCCGCTGCATCTTCTCGAGGAGAAGCCGTCACCGGCGCGGCGGCGCGAGATGGTGGCGACGGCCCTGCACGAGGTCGGCCTGTCGGCATCCGACATGGACAAATATCCGCATGAATTCTCCGGCGGCCAGCGCCAGCGGCTGTCGATCGCCCGCGCCATCATCACCCGGCCGAGGCTCGTCGTTGCCGACGAGCCCGTCTCCGCCCTCGACGTGTCGATCCGCGCGCAGGTGCTCGACCTCTTCGCCGACCTCAACCAGCGGCTCGGCATCGCCTATCTCTTCATCACCCACGACCTGACGGTGGCCCGCGCCATCACCGACGAGGTGATGGTCATGCACGAGGGGCGTATCGTCGAACGCGGCCGGACCGGCGAAGTGCTCGACAACCCGCAATCCGACCCCGCCAGGGCGCTGGTGGCGGCCGCGCCCGACCTTCACCGGGCGCTGAAGCGCCGCATGGGCGAACAGGGCGTCGCTTAGGAACCGCATCAAAAACTCCCCTCCTCCTTGTGGGGGCCCGCAGCGGAGGAGGACCACGAAGTGGTGGAGGGGTGTTTCGGTGAAACCTGACCTGCCCTAAGCCCTCACCACGTCCCTCGGCCGCAAGCCGAGCATCTCGAGCGTGCGCGCCAGAAGCTGGACTTCGTGCCGGCTCAGATCGGCGTCGGCCTTGGCTATGTCGGCGAGGTGACGCGCCAGCGCCACGCGCCGCTCGTGCGGCAGTTCCTCGAATATGGCGAGCGCCTGCGTTGTCGAAGTCTCGTAGCCGAAATCCTGCAGGAAGCGCAGCACGTCCTGAAGCTGCCCGCCCTCGATGCCGAAAGCGTCCTGGCAGATGCGCCTCAACGCCTCCATCTCGCCGTCCTTGACCTCGCCATCGGCCAGGATCATGCGGAAGAGCAGCAGCAGTTCCGCCGTCAGCGCCGGATCGTCGGCGACCTTGCGGACGGCGGGGTCGCCGTCGAAAAGCTCCTTCAGTTTCGAAATCAGCCCGAATGCCATGCGCGCCTCCAGAATCTTTCCCCGATGCTAGAGCATCTAACCGAAAACTGGAATCCGGTTTTCGGTCGGTCCGACGCATGGTGACCTGGCCTGAAATCGCGCTTGCGCAAACCGCCCGGCTGTGGTCGAAGCGCTGCCGTCACCTCACAGAGCCTCTCTCCATGTTCTCCGAACTCGCCTGGGAAATCATCCTGCTGCTCGCCGCGGCAGCCTTCTTCGCGGGCTTCATCGATTCGATCGCCGGCGGCGGTGGCCTCATCACCGTCCCGGTGCTGCTGCTCGCCGGCTTCTCCCCGGTGGAAGCGCTCGGCACCAACAAGCTGCAATCGCTGTTCGGCTCGGCATCGGCGACCATGGCCTACGCCTCCAGGGGGCATGTCGACATCAGGCGGCAACTGCCCTTCGCGGCCGCCTCCTTCCTCGGCGCGGTGGCGGGCGCGATGCTCGCGACGATCCTGCCCGGCGGCCTGCTTCAGGCGGTCCTGCCGCCGATGCTGGTGGCGATCGCGCTGTTCTTCGCCGTCAAGCCCAACATGGACGACGTCGACCGCCACCAGCGCGTCGCGCCCTTCCTGTTCGGCGCAACGATCGTCCCCGTGATCGGCTTCTACGACGGCGTCTTCGGTCCCGGCACCGGCTCGTTCTTCATGTTGGCCTTCGTCACGCTCGTCGGCTACGGCGTGCTGAAGGCGACCGCCCACACCAAGTTTCTCAACTTCGCCTCCAATCTCGGCGGCTTCGCTGCCTTCGCCGCCGTCGGCGTCGTTTCCTGGAAGATCGGCCTGATGATGGGCGCCTGCGCGTTTCTCGGCGCGAGGGTCGGCGCCGGCCTCGCCATGAAGAGCGGCGCCAAGCTGATCAAGCCTCTGCTGGTCACCACCTGCATCGTGCTGGCGATCCGGCTCTATTTCTACTAGCTTTGCCGGCGCCGGCGTTTCGCCATATCATCGCCTGCCATGGACCAGCTCACCGCCGCGTCTCACCCAGCTCGCCCGCCCACGACCGTGATCGAGCGCGACGGTTTCGTCATGCACGAGCGCACGTCTCCGCCCGGCATGGCCGGCCTCGTGTCGAGGATCGTGATCTATCGCGAGCGTTCCGGCCTTCGAACCAGCATGACCGAGACCGCTTCGCTCGACATCCCGCTGATCGTCTCCTTCGGCGCCCCGTATGAGATCGCCCTCGGGCGCGCGCCTTCGAGCGACGAGCGGTTTGGAAGCTTCTCGGCCGGGCTCTATGGCGGACCGGTGCATATCCGCTCGCCGGGCACCACCCATTGCCTGCAGGTCAATTTCACGCCGCCCGGCGCGCGGCGCTTCTTCAGATTCCCGCTGTCGGAACTTGCCGACAGGATGGTCCCCCTCGACGACCTCGCGGATCGGGATCTCCTCCGCCTGAGCGACCGGCTCGGAGAGGAGGCCGATTGGGAGACGCGTTTCGACATCGCGGAGGATTTCCTCGAAACCCGCCTGCGTACGGCTCCCCTCGCCTGCGCGGCCACCGGACGGGCCTATGCCAGGATCGTCGCGTCCGGCGGGCGCGTGACGATGGCGCGCATCGCCGAGGAGGCCGGCTGGAGCCGGAAGCATCTTGCCGGGCGTTTCCGCGAGGAGATCGGCTGCGCGCCGAAGGCGGTCGCGCGCATCGTCCGCTTCAACCGCGCGCAGGCGCTGGCGTCGGGCGGGCGCGAAAGGGGCTGGGCCGATATCGCCGCGGCCGCCGGCTATGCCGACCAGGCGCATCTGGTGCGCGAATTCTCCGAGCTTGCCGGGGCGACGCCCGCGGCATGGCTGTCGGCATTCCGCTGAGGTTACATTTCTTCAATAGCGCGGAACCGAAACCTGCCAGTCTGCGTCTTCCTTCAGCATCAAAGGAGACGACGATGCCAGACTTCAAACCGATCGAACCGCCGCGCATCTACGCGACCTTCCGCTTCCGCGACGCCGCCAGGATGATCGACTGGCTCGGCGAGGCCTTCGGCTTCACCGTGCGCGCCAGCTACAAGGACGACAAGGGCACCGTGCAGCATGCCGAGCTCGCCTTTGGCTCCTCGATCATCATGGTGGGCCAGGCGCGCGAGGACGAATATGGCGACATCGTCGGCGGTCCGGCCGCGACCGGCGGCAAATCGCTCTACATCGCCGTCGACGACGCCGACGCGCTCTATCGGCGCGCAAGCGCCGCCGGCGCGACCATCGAGGAGGAGCTCGTCGATCGCGACTATGGCAGCCGCGAGTTCATCTGCCGCGATCCGGAAGGCAATGTCTGGTGCTTCGGCACCTATTGGCCGAAAGCCGACGAGAAGCCCTGACGGCGACGCCGAATCCACTTTGGGAACAGCCGCTTAGGATAGAAACCGGATTCGACTTCTCATCCTATCGGGCGGCAGCGAAAAGCGCCTCGCAATCGACATGGGTTTCCAGATGCGAGGCTATCGCGTCGAGCGCGCGCTCGATCTCGGCGCGATAGTCGACGCCCGCGCCCCTGACACCGAGGCTCTCCAGGAACTGCCTGCGGAAACCGTCGGCGGCGAAGATCCCGTGCAGATAGGTGCCCCAGACCCGCCCGTCCGGCGAGGCGGCGCCGTCGGCAACGCCGTCGATCGTCACCGGCGGGCGCAGGCAATCCGCGCCCGAGGTGCGGCCGAGATGAATTTCGTAGCCGGAAAGCGGCTCGTCGAAGGCCAGCGAATGCGCCGCCACGTTGCGCACCGTCTTTTCCGGCTCCAGCACGGTCTCGACGTCGAGCAGGCCGAGCCCTTCCGCCTCACGGCTCGCGCCTTCTATTCCCTGCGGATCGGTCACGCTTCGCCCCAGCATCTGGTAGCCGCCGCACAGCCCGACGACGTGGCCGCCGCGTCGGCGGTGCGCTGCAAGGTCGGCGTCCCAGCCGTTCTCGCGCAACATCGCCAGGTCGGCGATGGTCGATTTCGAGCCGGGAATGACCACGAGCCCGGCATCGCGCGGCAGCCTCTCGCCCGGCGGCACGAACACCACCTCCACATTCGCCTCGGCCCGAAGGGGATCGAGATCGTCGAAATTGGCGATCCGCGACAGCATCGGCACCGCGATCCGGAACGCCTTCTCCTCGCCGCGGCTCACCCGTTCGAGGATGACGGAATCCTCCGACGGCAGGAGCGCGGCCTCGCGCAGCCACGGCACGACGCCGAAGGAGCGCCAGCCGGTGAAGCGCGTGATCGCCTCGAGCCCGTCATCGAACAGCGTGACGTCGCCGCGGAACTTGTTGATCAGGTAGCCGGCGATCATCGCGCGATCTTCCTCCGGCAGGATGAGATGCGTGCCGGCGATCGCCGCGATCACCCCGCCCCGGTCGATGTCGCCCACCAGCACGACCGGAACGCCGGCCCGCGTCGCGAACCCCATATTGGCGATGTCGCGCGGCCGCAGGTTGATCTCGGCCGGCGAGCCGGCGCCTTCGACGACGACGAGATCGGCATCCTCGCGGAGCCTTTCCCAGGACTGCATGACGGCATCCATCAGCGTCGCCTTGAGACGCTGGTAGTCGCGCGCCCGCGCCTCGCCATGGACCCTGCCCTGCACCACGATCTGCGAGCCGATGTCGGATTGCGGCTTCAGGAGCACCGGGTTCATGTCGACCGTCGGCTCGACCCCGGAGGCGAGAGCCTGCAGCCATTGCGCGCGGCCGATCTCGCCGCCCATCGCGGAGCCCGGTATATCGGCCACGGCGGCGTTGTTCGACATGTTCTGCGGCTTGAACGGCTTCACGCGCAGGCCGCGGTTGCGCGCCAGCCGGCACAGCCCCGCCACCAGCAGCGTCTTGCCGACATCGGAGCCGGTACCCTGCAGCATGATCGCCCGCGCCATCAAATTCCAGCTCTCGACATCTTGCACCTTCCGTTGTCGCATCTCCGCACAACGTCTTTGCGGAGGCGGCGCATTGCACAGCCTGCCCAATGGTCTAAATTGCCGGTCGAGCACAAGCAATACGAGGCTGCGGCCTTGCGGGAGGTTGCCATGGATGCTGCGGCGGACGCCGGCGCGAGCCAGTTCGAGCTCAACCAGGATCAGCGCGCGATACAGGAGATGACGGCGGCCTTCGCCGCCGACCGGGTCGCGCCATACGCGCTCGACTGGGACAAGGAGAAATATTTCCCGGCAAACGTCGTCCGCGAAACCGGAACGCTCGGCTTCGGCGGCATCTATGTGCGCGAGGATGTCGGCGGCTCGGGGCTCGGCCGGCTCGACGCCGTGCTGATCTTCGAGGCGCTGGCCGCCGCCTGCCCGGGCTTCTCCTCCTTCATCTCCATCCACAACATGGCGTCGTGGATGATCGATATATTCGGCGACGAGGAGCAGCGCCGGCGCTTCCTGCCGCGACTGACCTCGATGGAATGGCTGGCGAGCTACTGCCTCACCGAGCCGGGCGCGGGCTCCGACGCCGCCGCGCTGAAGACGCGCGCCGTGCGCTCGGGCGGCGACTACGTGCTCAACGGCACCAAGCAGTTCATTTCGGGCGCCGGCGAATCCGACGTCTACGTCGCCATGGTCCGCACCGGCGAGGAAGGCCCCAAGGGCATCTCCACCATCGTCGTGCCGAAGGACGCGCCCGGCCTCTCCTTCGGTCCTAGCGAGAGCAAGATGGGCTGGCACATCCAACCCACCCGGCAGGTGATCTTCGAGGATTGCAGGGTGCCCGCGGAGAACCTTCTCTCCGGCGAAGGCAAGGGCTTCGGCATCGCCATGGCCGGGCTCGACGGCGGCCGGCTCAACATCGCCGCCTGCTCGCTCGGCGGCGCCCAGGCCGCGCTCGACAAGGCGCTCGCCTATGCCGGCGAGCGCGAGGCGTTCGGCAAGGCGATCGACCAGTTCCAGGCGCTGCAGTTCAAGCTCGCCGACATGGAGACCGAGCTGCAGGCCTCGCGCGTGATGCTCTACACCGCAGCTTCCAAGCTCGACCGCAAGGCGCACGACGCCTCGAAATGGTCGGCGATGGCCAAGCGCTTCGTCACCGACACCTGTTTCGACATCGCCAACGAGGCGCTGCAGATCCACGGCGGCTACGGCTACCTGCACGAATATGGCGTCGAGAAGCTGGTGCGCGACCTGCGCGTCCACCAGATTCTCGAAGGCACCAACGAAATCATGCGCGTCATCATCGCGCGGAATCTGATCGGGAGGTGAGGGATTAAGGGAGTAAGGGAGTATGTTCGGCAGCCCGCACGTTTCCGACAGTTCCCGTCGCCATCCAGGGACGGCTTCCCGACCTCTGCTCCCCTACTCCCTTAATCCCCTACTCCCCTAATCCCCTAATCCCCGGAGGAACCCATGACCACCATCGCATTCATCGGCCTCGGCAACATGGGCAATCCGATGGCCGCCAATCTCGTGAAGGCCGGTCATGCGGTGCAGGGCTTCGACCTCGTGCCCGAAAACCTGACCGTCGCGCGCGAGCACGGCGTAACGGTCATGGCCGATGCCATTGCCGCGCTCGAGGATGCGGAGGTGGTCGTCACCATGCTGCCGGCCGGCAAGCACGTCCTCGCCGTCTATGGCGAGATAATCGGCCAGGCGGCGAAGGGCACGCTCTTCATCGATTCCTCGACGATCGACGTCGATTCCGCGCGCAAGGCCCACGCGATCGCTTCCGAGGCGGGCATGCTCTCCATCGACGCGCCCGTCTCGGGCGGTGTCGGCGGCGCGGAGGCGGGCACCCTCACCTTCATGGCCGGCGGCTCGAAAGACGCCTTCGACAGGGCCGAGCCGATCCTGCAACCGATGGCCGGCCGCATCGTCCATTGCGGCGACGCCGGCGCCGGCCAGGCGGCCAAGATCTGCAACAACATGATCCTCGGCATCTCGATGATCGGAGTCGGCGAGGCCTTCGTGCTCGCGGAAAAGCTCGGCCTGTCGCATCAGGCGCTGTTCGACGTGGCCTCCACCTCGTCCGGCCAGTGCTGGTCGATCAACACCTATTGCCCGGTGCCGGGACCGGTGCCGACCTCGCCCGCCAACCGCGACTACAAGCCGGGCTTCGCCGCCGCGCTGATGCTGAAGGATCTGAAGCTCGCGCAGGAGGCGGCCCAGGGCGCCGGCGCGGTCACGCCGCTGGGTGCCGAAGCCATGCAGCTCTACGCGCTCTTCAACGCGCTCGGCCATGGCGGGACGGATTTTTCCGGCATCATCAAGTTCCTGCGCGGGGATGTCGGATAACGAGCCCTCCGTTAACCCAGAAAAATTAAAAATTTAGATTTGTTTAAGGTCTCGCTAACCACGCGGTAACGATGTCCCTGTAGAACGGACTGCGAGGCGGACGTCGCAAACCGTCTCGCTGCTCCGGAACAGGTATTGCGTACCGGAGCCGTAACCTTCGCAGCGTATAAGGTAGCGAAGCGCCTGCGTGATTTGGCAAAGCCGCGTTTCTCCCCGCCCGGAGAGCGCGGTTTTTGCTGTTTGGTCCGGAGATCGGCGAATGCATCTTGGGAAGAGAAGCTGGATCTATGCCGGCCTGCTGGCTTTCGTCGGCGGCGGCGCGATCATCGACTCGATCTGGCGGACCCATCTCTATTCCTACACCTGGAACGACCTCGTGCAGATGGTCGGGATCATTCTGCTGACCGCGTGGTGGCAGATCGAGGACGCGCGCCTTCGCGATGTCAAGCGCGGCGTCGCTGCGCGGATACTGACCGTGCTGCTCGTGCCGGTCGGCCTCGCCGTCTACCTCTACCAGAGCGGTCGCCCGCCCATGCGCGCGACCCTGGTGCTGGCGGGCTATATCGCAGGCTTCTTTCTCGCCGCCTCGGCGGGACTCCTCGTCGGCGACGAGATCCTGCGGCTATGGCGGCAGGGCTGACCTCGCTCAGCGCGGCGTGAACTGTTCGTCGACCGGCGGACGCAGGCCATTGGCGAGCCGGTTGGTTTCGTTGGCCATGCCCACCACGGCCATCAGTTCCATCAACTGCTCGTTCGACATGCCCTTGGTCCGCGCCGAGGCCGTGTGAGAGTAGGTGCAATATTCGCAGCCATTCGTCGCCGACACGGCGATATAGATCATCTCCTTGGTCAGCGGATCGAGCGCGCCCGGCGCCATTACCTGCTTGATGTCCTCCCAGGTGCGCTTGAGCAGTGCCGGATCGTGCGCCAGCACCTTCCAGAAATTGTTTATCCAGTCGGTGCCGCGCGTCCGCATGATGTCGTCATAGACGGCGCGCACGGGCTCCGGGGCGTTCTCGTATTCGACCAGCGGGACGATCGGGTTGGTGGCCATGAATGTTCTCCTCGACAATTCGGGTTCGCGGCAAAGGCTTACCTTCTTTGCAAAGCGCCGCAAGAGGCGGCGGTGAGGAGCACCCTGCCGGCCGACGTCGATCGCGGGCGGATACGTAGGCACCGCAACCAAATCCCCTCCCCCCTTTGTGGGGAGGGGTTGGGGGTGGGGGTAAATCCGCGCCGGGCAGCCGCTAGGCGCGCAGTTCCCGCTCCGCCAGCTCCAGCGCCTTGGCGATCCGCTCGGCGGCCATGTCGACCGTCTGCCTCGTCCAGATCAACGGCGGCGACAGGATCATCGTGTCGCCGGTGGCGCGCAGCATCATGCCGTTGGCGATCGCATGGTCGCGAACGGCCGCGGCCGCCGCCCCCTCGCCCGGAAAACGCTCGCGCGTCTCCTTGTCCTTGACGATCTCGATCGCGCCCATCAGGCCGAAGGTCCGCACCTCGCCGACGATGCCGCTTGCCGACAGCCGCTCCGTCAGCGCCTTGCGGAAATACGGGCCGGTGTCGTTCTTCACCCGCTCGATCAGGCCCTCCTTCTCGATGATCTCGAGATTGGCGAGCGCCACCGCGCAGGCGACCGGATGCCCCGAATAGGTGTAGCCGTGGTAGAATTCCCCGCCCTTCTCGACGATCGCGGAGGCGATGCGGTCGCCGACGAAGAGCGCCGAAAGCGGCTGGTAGCCGGAGGTGAGCGCCTTGGCCGTCGTCATCGTGTCCGGCTCGATACCCATCGACTGCGCCGCGAACCACTCGCCCGTGCGCCCGTAACCGGTAATCACCTCGTCGAGCATCAGGAGCACGTCGTATTTGCGGCAGATGCGCTGGACTTCCGGCCAGTAGCTCGCCGGCGGTATCTTGACGCCGCCCGCACCCTGGATCGGTTCGCCGATAAAGGCTGCGACCTTGTCGGCGCCGGCTTCCAGGATCGCCGTTTCGACCGCCCTCGCCGCGCGGATGCCGAAATCATGGTCGCTCTCGCCCGGCAGCGCCAGCTCGAACGCATAGGGCATCATGACGTGGACGATGTTGGGCACCGCCCCGCCGAGCTGGCCGTGCATGCCGGCCATGCCGCCGAGCGAGGCGCCGGCGACCGTCGAACCGTGATAGGCCATGTTGCGCGAGATCACGATGTTCTTCTCGGGCCTGCCCTCCAGCGCCCAATAATGCCGGACGAGACGCAGCGCGGTGTCGTTCGCCTCGGAACCGGACGAGCCGTAGAAGACCTGGCTCATGCCGGCGGGCGCGATCTCCGCCAGCTTCTTGGAAAGCAGCACCGGCGTCGGCGTCGAACAGCGGAAGAAGGAATTGTAGTAGGGCAATTCCTTCATCTGCTTGTAGGCGGCCTCGGCAAGCTCGTCGCGGCCATAGCCGACATTGACGCACCATAGGCCGGCCATGCCGTCGAGGATTTCGTTGCCTTCCGAATCGTAGATGAACGGCCCCTCGGCGCGCGTGATGATGCGCGAGCCGGTGTTGCGCAAATCCTTGTGATCGGTGAAGGGATGGAGATGATGCGCGGCGTCGATCGCCTGCAACTGCGAAAGCGAATAGTTCTGATATGTCATCTGGTTATGACCTCCGTTTGAATCGATCTGGCAAAAGCCGAAGCGAATTCAAACGAGAGCGGGTGGCGAATAGCCGATGCGCGCGCATAGCCGCAGCAATTCCGTGTGCCGCGTGCGCGGCGACGGCGTGACGGCCATCTGGCGGCGTCCGGAAAGCTTGCGGCCCATGTTCATGGTGTGAAGTGTAGCCGAGCAGGGAGGGAATGTTCAAGCGGCGGCGCTTCAGCCGAGCAGCCGCCCGATTCCGAAGCGTGAGATGTCGTGCTGCGTCTCGCCCTCTATCGCCAGATCGGCCAGCACCTCGCCGATCACGCTGGCGAACTTGTATCCGTGGCCCGAGCACGGCGAGGCGACCACGATCCGCCGGTCTTGCGGGTGCAGGTCGATGACGAAATCCTCGTCCGGCGTCTTTGTGTAGATGCATGTCTGCATCGCCGCGAGCGCGCCCGCGCCTGCCGGCAGGTAGCTCTCCAGGAAACGCCGCATCCGCGCTTCGTCCGCCGGCCCCGCGTCCTGCCGGGCCTCGTCGGCATGGCTCCAGACACCGCTGTCGTGGTGCGAGGCGCATTTGAGGCCTGCGCCGATATCGGGAAAGCCATAGGCGATGTCCTCCTCACCGTCGACGATGAAAACCGGCAGCGCCCCTAGCTTCACCGCCTCCGGGTCGTGCGCCCGGAACCAGCACAGCACCTGGCGCGTGGTCGTCAGCTTCGGCGCCAGCGCCGGCACCAGGTCGCCGATCCAGGCGCCGGCGGCGATCACCACCGAGGCGGCCTCGAAATCGCCGTCCCTCGTTCGAATTCGGATCGAGGACGGCCCCGGCTCGATTGCCGTCACCTTCGCCCCGAACGCGCTTCTCGCGCCCGCTTCCTCGGCCAGTCTCAGGTGAAGCTCGTTGCCGAGCTCGGGCCGCACGAAGCCGCCGTCCGGCTGCCAGACCGCCGAATAATCCCGCGGAAGCATGAACTGCGGATAGCGCCGGGCGATTTCCGCCGCGTCGAGGACCTCATGCGGCAGTCCGTGCAGCCGGCTTGCCGCGAGCGAGCCCGCGACGATCACGCTGCCGGGCCTTCCGATCTCCAGCACGCCGGTTTTGCTCAAGACGCTGCGACCGGTCAGCCTCTCCAGCTCGTACCAGCGCTCATAGGCAGCGCGCGCCAGCGGCACATAGGAGGGATGCTCGAAATAGCCGAGGCGGATCGCCCGGCTTTCGCCATGCGAGGAGCCGCGCGCATGGCCGCGCTCGAAGCGCTCCAGCCCGAGCACGCGCTTTCCCCGCCTTGCCAGGTCGCAGAGCGCCGCGGCCCCCATCGCACCCAGCCCAACCACCGCAACGTCGTAAACCATGCTCTCCTTCCGGGCATCCGCCCATGTCGCTTCTTTGGCGCTTCTGGTCGCCGCTTCATTAATGGCTGCCGGCACGTCAGTCCATTATGCGGGGCGAAAATGCAGCGATCCTCGGAGGCCGGAATGACGCAATTGACATCGCCGGACGAGATGACGGGCGGTACGGAGCGCAGCAGGCGCGGCGGCCGGGCGGGAAAGCGCGCCGGCGCCGGCGCGGCCTTCGAGCAGCCGCCCTTCCGGCAATTGCGCATTCCCTTCCCGCCGACGCAGATCGTCTCGGTGGACGAGCTGGAGGCGATCCACCTCGCCTCCCTGCGCGTCCTGAAGGAGATCGGCGTCGACGTTCTCCACGCCGACGCCCGGCGCATTATGAAGGAGCACGGCGCCGACGTCCGCGAAGGGTCCGAACGCGTCCGCTTCGATCCTGGCATGATCCTCGAACTGATCGCGCACGCCCCTTCCGAATTCACCGTGCATGCCCGCAATCCGGCGCATGATGTCCGCTTCGGCGGCGACAACATCATCTTCGCCCAGATGGGCTCGGCCCCCAACTGCTCGGATCTCGACGGCGGCAGGCGCCCCGGCAACCAGGCCGACTACCGCAATTTCGTCAAGCTGGCCCAGATGCACAACATCCTGCACACCACCGGCGGCTATCCGGTCGAGCCGATCGACGTCCATCCCTCGATCCGCCACCTCGAATGTATCCGCGACCTCGCCACGCTCACCGACAAGGTCTTCCACATCTATTCGCTGGGCCGCGAGCGCAATGTCGACGGCATCGAGATCGCCCGCATCGCCCGCGGCGTCTCGCGCGAGCAGCTCGTCGACGAGCCCTCCGTCTACACCATCATCAACACCAACTCGCCGCTGAAACTCGATATCCCGATGCTCGAAGGCATCATCCAGATGTCGTCCTTGGGCCAGGTGGTGATCGTCACGCCGTTCACCCTTTCCGGCGCCATGGCGCCCGTCACCATCGCCGGCGCGCTGGTCCAGCAGAACGCCGAGGCGCTTTCCGGCATCGCGTTCACCCAGATGGTGCGCAAGGGCGCGCCGGTCGGCTATGGCGGTTTCACTTCCAATGTCGACATGAAGTCGGGCGCGCCGGCCTTCGGCACGCCGGAATACATGAAGGCGCAGATGGTCGGCGGCCAGCTCGCGCGCCGCTACCGCATCCCCTACCGCACCTCCAACACCTGCGCGGCCAACACGGTCGACGCGCAGGCCGCCTATGAAAGCGTCTTCTCGCTATGGGGCGCGATCCAGGGCGGCGGCAATTTCATGCTGCACGGCGCCGGCTGGCTGGAAGGCGGCCTGCGCTGCTCCTACGAGAAGACGATCCTCGACATCGACCTCCTGCAGATGGTGGCCGAGTTCCTCACGCCGCTCGATCTTTCCGACGACGCGCTCGCCGTCGATGCGATCCGCGAGGTCGGCCCCGGCGGGCATTTCTTCGGCACGCCCCACACCCAGGCCCGCTACAAGAACGCCTTCTATGCGCCGATCCTCTCCGACTGGCGCAATTACGAGACCTGGGCGCAGGCCGGCTCGCCCACCGCGATCGAGCGCGCCAACCGGGTCTGGAAGGAGCGGCTGGCAAGCTACGAGAAGCCGCCCATGGACCCGGCGATCCGTGAAGAGCTCGACGAATTCGTCGAAAAGCGCATCGCCGAGGGCGGCGCGCCGACGGATTTCTGAGGGATCGATGTTTACGCGCCCCCCACGCCGTTTGAGGCAATGCGGATGACCGGACGCCCCCCACGCCGCCTCGCTACCGATGCCGTCGATCTCCGGTTCTCCCCCGCCCGCCTGCAACGGGCCGACCCGCTGAGTAAGAGTCAGCGGCTCGCGATCTCGCCTGAATCAACCTCTCCAGATCGGAGGCCAACCCCATGAAAACCCACGCAAAAGCTGTTGTGATCGGCGGCGGTGTCGTCGGCTGCTCGGTGCTCTACCACCTCGCCCGCGCCGGCTGGACCGAAATCATGCTGATCGAGCGCTCGGAGCTGACCTCCGGTTCGTCCTGGCATGCGGCCGGCGGCTTCCACACGCTCAACGGCGATCCCAACGTCGCCAAGCTGCAGGCCTACACCGTGCAGCTCTACAAGGAGCTGGAGGAACTTTCGGGCCAGTCCTGCTCGCTGCATCTGACCGGCGGCGTCATGCTCGCCGACAGCCCGGAACGCATGGATTTCCTGCGGCTGGCGCATGCCAAGGGGCGCTATCTCGGCATGGACACCGAGCTGATCACGCCGTCCGAGGCCAAGGCGATGTTCCCGCTGATGGACGAGACGAATTTCGTCGGCGCCATGTGGGACCCGGTCGAGGGCCATCTCGACCCTTCCGGCACCACCCACGCCTATGCCAAGGCAGCCAGGAAGCTCGGCGCCGAGATCGTCCTGCGCAACCGCGTCGTCGAGTTGACGCAGGAAGCCGACGGCACCTGGAACGTCGTCACCGAGCAGGGCACGGTGAAGGCCGAGCACGTCGTCAATTGCGGTGGGCTGTGGGCGCGCGAGGTCGGCCGCATGGTGGGTCTCGAGCTTCCGCTGCTGGCCATGGAGCACATGTACCTGCTGACCGAGCCGATGCCGGAGGTCGAGGCCTTCAACGCCGCCACCGGACGCGAGATGGTCGGCGTGCTCGACTTCAAGGGCGAGATCTACACCCGCCAGGAACGCAACGGCATCCTGCTGGGCACCTATGAGAAGGCGTGCAAGCCGTGGTCGCCGGTCGAAACGCCGTGGGATTTCGGCCATGAACTGCTTCAGCCCGACCTCGACCGCATCGCGCCGTCGCTGGAAATCGGCTTCAGGCATTTTCCGGGCATCGCCAATGCCGGCATCAAGCAGATCATCAACGGCCCCTTCACCTTCGCGCCCGACGGCAACCCGCTCGTCGGCCCGGTTCAGGGGTTGACGAATTTCTGGTGCGCCTGCGCGGTGATGGCGGGCTTTTCCCAGGGCGGCGGCGTCGGGCTCGCGCTGTCGAACTGGATGGTCGACGGCGACCCCGGCTTCGACGTCTGGGGCATGGACGTCGCCCGCTTCGGCGAATGGGCGAGCCTGCGCTACACCAACGCCAAGGTCCGCGAGAACTATTCGCGCCGCTTCTCGATCCGCTTCCCCAACGAGGAGCTGCCTGTCGCAAGACCGGCGCAGACGACGCCGCTCTACGACACGATGCTGGCGCAGAACGCCGTCATGGGCGATTCATGGGGCCTGGAGACGCCGCTCTGGTTCGCGCCCGAGGGCACCGGGCCCAGGGACATCGTCTCCTTCCACCGCTCCAACGATTTCGAGCATGTCGGCGCCGAGGTGCGCGCGGTGCGCGAGCGGGTCGGCGTCACCGAGATCGCCAATTTCGCCAAATACGAGGTGTCGGGACCGGGCGCCGAAGCCTTCCTCAACCGGCTGATGACCAACCGGATGCCGAAGAAAGGCCGCATCGTCCTCACCCCGATGCTGAACGAGTTCGGCAAGCTGATCGGCGACTTCACCATTGCCAACGCTTCAGGGCCGGCCGGCGACGAGCGCTTCATGATCTGGGGCTCCTCGGCCGCGCAGAAATACCACATGCGCTGGTTCGAGAAGCACCTGCCCAAGGACGGCTCCGTCCGCATCCATCGCTTCGACCAGACGCTGGTCGGCCTCGCCATCGCCGGCCCGCGGGCACAGGCGCTGCTGCAAAAGCTCGTCGATGAGGACGTTTCGACGAAATCCTTCAAATTCATGGATTTCCGCGAGATCGCGGTCGGCGGGGCGCCCTGCATGGTCAACCGCATCAGCTACACCGGCGATCTCGGCTACGAAATCTGGATGCAGCCGGCCTGGCAGCGCCTCGTCTATGGCGCGCTCAAGCAGGCGGGCGAGGAATTCGGCATCGTCGATTTCGGCATGCGCGCCCTGCTCGCCATGCGGCTCGAAAAGAACTTCCCGACCTGGTTTCGCGAGCTGCGGCCGATCTACGGGCCGTTCGAGGGAACGATGGATCGCTTCATCAGGCTGGAGAAGAATGATTTCATCGGCCGCGAGGCGGCGGCAAGGGAAAAGGCCGAGGGTCCGAAGCTGCGCCGCGTGTCGCTTGTGGTCGACGCGCTCGACGCCGACGTCATGGGCGACGAGCCGATCTGGGCGAAGGTCGGCGCGACCGATTACGGCACGGTCGAGAAGCCGCACGGCTACGGCGCGCCGCGCTTCGACGTCGCGGGCAAGGAGGCGCGCGGCTCCGCCGCCGCTCAGGGTGCTTCCGCCGTGCGCGGCATCGCCGACGGCGAATGGCGCGTGGTGGGCTGGGTGACGTCGGGCGGCTACGGCCACCACGTCAAAAAATCGCTCGCGCAAGGCTATGTCCCGGCAGCGCTTGCCGACGACGAAAGCGAGGGCCTGTTCGAGATCGAGATCCTCGGCCACCGCCGCCCTGCCCGCATCAATATCGAGCCGCTGTTCGATCCGAAGGGCGAGCGGATGCGCGCCTAGCGCGATGCCGGGCGAGATGGAATCGCTTACGCGGAGGAGCGCCCCCTCCAGCGCCTCCAGTGACAACCTGAAACAGCCCGGCACATGAAAAACGGGCGCGGCCTTGCCCGCCGCGCCCCAATCAATTTTCCGGCGTGCTCCGGATGGTCAGCCCGCCTTGCGGGCCGCCGCCGCCGTACCTTCCTCGTCCTGCATGCGCGAGAAATAATTGGCGATGAGCGCGCCGGAGATATTGTGCCAGACGCTGAACACCGCGCTCGGCACCGCCGCCAGCGGCGAGAAATGCGCGTTGGCGAGCGCCGCGCCCAGGCCGCTGTTCTGCATGCCGACCTCGATGCTGATCGCCTTGCGCTTGGCGAGCGACAGGCCGGCGAAACGCGCGGCGAAATAGCCGAGCGCGAGGCCGAAGCCGTTGTGCAGCACCACCACCGCGAAGATCAGCAGGCCCGACTGGGCGATGGCCGCCTTGTTGACTGCCACCACGGCCGCGACGATCAGCACGATGCCGACCACGCTGACCAGCGGAAGCATCGGCACGGCCGCCTTGACCACGTTCGGCATGATCTTCTGAAGCGCGAAGCCGAGCGCCAGCGGCACCAGGATCACCTTGACGATCGACAGGAACATGCTCATCGCGTCGACCGGCAGGTACTGGCTGGCGAAGAGCCAGACGAGGAAGGGCGTGACGACGGGCGCCATCAGCGTGGTGACGCTGGTGCAGGCCACGCTCAGCGCAACGTCGCCCTTCGAGAGATAGGTCATCACGTTGCTCGCCGTGCCGCCCGGGCAGCAGCCGACCAGGATGACGCCCGCCGCCACTTCCGGCGACATCGGAATGACGCGGGTGAGCAGCACCGCCAGAAGCGGCATGATGAGGAATTGCGAGAGCACGCCGATGCCGACGTCGAAGGGCCGGCGGGCCACTTCGCTGAAATCCTTGGCCGAGATGGTCAGGCCCATGCCGAACATGATGATGCCGAGCAGCACCACGATCCACGGCGCGAAGATGCTGAAGGTCGACGGCAGGACGAAGCCCAGCGCGGCGAACACGATCACCCAGACGGCGAAGGTGCGGCCGACGAATTCTGAGAACGCAACGATGCTTTTCACGGGATCCACTTCCTTGAAAAAATGTTGGGGAAGCCGCCCCTGGACGGGACAGAAAGTTGCGCGTTTTTCACGCCAAATTAACGGATTGGCAAGTCCGAAGCGGCCGGAACGACATTTTTTATAGGTGACTTAAGGTAAGCCGCCAAACAAACGGCCGGGCCATCGCCCTCTCCGGGAAGGGCGTGGAAGATTTTCCGTTGGGATCGCTTCGGCAAGGGCCTGGAGCATGTCTTTCGAAAGCGGCATCCGCTTTCGAAAGACATGCGTGAAAACAAGGGCCTGGGCGCGGTCGGGGACCTGAAGGGTCGCGTCGCGCCTTAATGTGTCGGAGCAATCCGCGGAATGTCGTCGAAGGAGAAGCCGTAGACGGCGACCGCCACGTAGAAGGCGCCGAAGATCAGTCCGGAGACGATGGTCGTGCGGATGATCGCCCTCAGCATGTGCGGGCCCTTCGGCGCGCTTGCCGTCGTGCCCAGCGTCACCTCGCCCTCCTCGTCCTGCGTGCGCAGGCCGAATGGCAGCATGGCGAACAGCACCACCCACCAGAAGATGAAATAGATCGCGAAGATCGATATCCAGCTCATCCTAGACCTGCTCCAGCTCGACGAGCGTGCCCATGAAATCCTTCGGATGCAGGAACAGCACCGGCTTGCCGTGGGCGCCGATCTTCGGCTCGTCGTCGCCGAGCACCCTCGCGCCCGCCGCCTTCAGCTGCTCGCGCGCGGCCACAATGTCCTCCACCTCGTAGCATATATGGTGCATGCCGCCCGAGGGGTTCTTCTCCAGGAAGCCGCGGATCGTCGAATTCTCGCCCAGCGGCTCGAGAAGCTCCACCTTGGTGTTGGGAAGCTCCACGAACACCACCGTCACGCCGTGTTCCGGCAGCGCCTGCGGCGCCGACACCCTGGCTCCCAGCGTATCGCGATAAAGCGCGCTCGCCGCCGCGAGGTCTGGCACCACGAGGGCCACATGGTTGAGACGTCCGAGCATGTCCGCGCTCCCGTTTTCCCAAAACCCTACCGCGTGACGAACACCGTCACGATCGGCTTCTTGCCCCAGGCATCGTTCGCGGCCGAGCGTACCGCGCGGCGCACCGATTCCTGGACGAGATCGAGGTCTTTTCGCCGAACCCGGGGGATGCTTTCAACCGCGCCTATCGCCGCATCCAGCATGATCTCCTCCAGCGGCTCGCCGACAGCGTCCTCCTCCGGCAGGCCGATGGCGACGAGGTCGGGATCGCCGGCGATTTCATAGCGGTCGTCGAGCACGACATTGACGGCGACATGACCGGCGAAGGAGAGCTTGCGGCGGTCGCGCACGCCGATCTCCTGGTCGGTG
Organism: Aquamicrobium sp. LC103; assembly: GCF_001014615.2. Taxonomy (GTDB): domain Bacteria; phylum Pseudomonadota; class Alphaproteobacteria; order Rhizobiales; family Rhizobiaceae; genus LBCQ02. The sequence goes on along the minus strand of NZ_LBCQ02000004.1, from coordinate 81,641 downwards.
CCGATCAGCTTGCCGTCCTTGAAGATGCGGCCGAACGGCACCTTGTCGACGATCTGCGCGCCGCCGGGCGCAAGGCGCAGCATGTCGCCGTTGCGCACCTGCGCCACTTCCGGAATGCCGGCGCCGGCGCCGAGCGAGCCATGCGCGACGAGATGCGCCGCCTCGCCATGCACGGGAACGAGGATGCGCGGCCGCACCCATTCATACATCCGCTTCAATTCGTTGCGGCGCGGGTGGCCGGAAACGTGCACCAGCGCGTCGGTATCCTCGATGATCTTGATGCCCTGCTCGATCAGCAGGTTCTTGGTCTCCAGGATCGCCTTCTCGTTGCCGGGAATGACGCGCGAGGAATAGACCACCGTGTCGCCGGGCGACAGCGCCACGTGCTTCATCTCGTCGCGCGCGAGCTTGGCGAGCGCCGCGCGCGGCTCGCCCTGGCTGCCGGTGCACAGGATCACCAGGTTCTCGCGCGGAATGAAGCCGTAATCCTCCTCCGAGATGAATTCCGGCAGGCCGTCGAGATAGCCGAGCTCGGTCGCCACGTCGATGACGCGCTTCAGCGAGCGGCCGAGCACCAGCACCTGGCGGCCGGCATCGCGCGCCGCCTCCGCGATCGAGCGGATGCGGCCGACATTGGACGAGAAGGTGGTGACGGCGACGCGGCCGGATGCGGCCTCGATGACGCCGCGCAGCCCCTCGCCCACCGCCTCCTCGGAAGGCGAATCCCCTTCCCGCATCGCATTGGTCGAATCGCAGACCAGCGCCAGCACGCCCTCCTCGCCGAGCGCGCGGAAACGCGTCTCGTCGGTCATCGGGCCGATGGTCGGGGCCGGGTCGATCTTCCAGTCGCCGGTGTGGACCACCGTGCCGAGCGGCGTGCGGATCGCCAGCGAGACCGGCTCGGGTATGGAATGGGTCACCGCGACCGCCTCGATGTCGAAGGGTCCGACGCGGAAACGCTCGCCGGCACGGTAGATCTCGACCGGCACCTTCGCCGAGCCCGGCTCAGACTGGCGCTTGGCCTCCATGAGGCCGGCGGTGAACGGCGTCATCCACACCTTCGCCTTGAGCTTCGGCCAGAGGTCGAGCAGCGCGCCGTAATGGTCCTCGTGGGCATGCGTTATGACGATGCCGCGCAGGCGGTCGAGGCGCTCCTCGATGAAGCGCGCGTCCGGCAGCACGAGGTCGACGCCCGGCAGCGTCAGGTCTGGGAAGGTCACGCCGCAATCGACGACGATCCACTCGCGCGCTTTGGCCGGGCCGAGGCCGTAAAGGGCGAAATTCATGCCGATCTCGCCGACGCCGCCCAGGGGGCAGAAGACCAGTTCCGCGTCCTCGTTCTTCGCCATGCCCTCTCCTTCTCCGATAGATGCTAGCCGCGCGACGAGGCGACCGCCCCGAAATGGACGTCGCCGGCGGCGATGCTTATCCTGTTGCCGTCCTCCTCGCGAATGACGAACCGGCATTCCTCGTCGATCGTCTCGAATACGCCTCTTACCACACGTCCGTCCACTTGCACGGCGACTTCGGAGCCGAGCCCCGCCGCCCGCTCCAGCCAGCGCCGCCTTATCGCGTCGAGACCCCTGCCCTCGTTCCACAGCCGGCTGTTTTCCACCCAGGCGTCGGAGAGCGCCAGGAACAGCGTCTCGGCGTCGCATGTGGCGCCAAGCGCCTGCAGCGAGATCGTCGGATAGGGCGTGCCCTCCGGATGGGCGACGACGTTGACGCCTATGCCGATCGCGAGCGCGTAGCGCTGCTCGCCGAGCATGGCGGATTCGAGCAATATTCCGGAAAGCTTCGCGCCGTCGGCCAGCACGTCGTTCGGCCATTTGAGCTCGAAGCGCCCGCCGCCGAGCGGCGTGCCGCCGTCGACGCCGACCGATATCCGCTTGCCTGGCACCACCGCGTCGAGCGCGTCGGCGAGCGACAGCCCCGCGACGAAACCCAGCGTGGCGGAGGTCTTCAGCTCGAATTCCGGAACGAGCAGCAGCGTGGCGGCAAGATTGCCTTCCGGCGTTTCCCAGGCCCGGCCGCGCCGTCCGCGGCCGCTTTCCTGCCGCTTCGAGACGAGCCAGAGGCGGCCCGGATCGCCGGCCTGCGCCCGCTCCAGCGCGAGCGCGTTCGTGGATCCGACCTTCGCGAACGCCTCGACCCGGTATCCTTCCGCGACTGCCGTCGGCGCGAGCGCGAATCCCATTCCGGCGTCAGAAGAAGCTTTTGGCCGCGGCTTCCGCCATGCGTCCGACCGGCCCGCCGATCAGCACATAGAAGAGCACGAAGGCGCCCGACAGGCCCAGCACCAGCCGGAGCTCGCCGGCCATGGGCTGGAAGCCGCCCACGGGCTCGTCGAACCACATGATCTTGATGATGCGCAGATAGTAGTAGGCGCCGACCACCGAGGCGAGGACGCCGATCACGGCGAGCGTGTAGAGCTCGGCGTTGATCGCCGCCATGAAGACGTACCACTTGGCGAAGAAGCCCGCGAGCGGCGGAATGCCGGCCAGCGAGAACATCAGGATCGTCAGGATCGTCGCCATCATCGGGTTGGTGTTGGAAAGGCCGGCGAGATCGTCGATCTGCTCGATGTTCCCTTCCTTGCGGCGCATGGCGAGGATGAAGGCGAAGGTGCCGAGCGTCATCACCAGGTAGATCAGCATGTAGATCGCGACGCCGCGCACGCCGGCTTCCGTGTTCGCCGCCAGGCCGACGAGCGCATAGCCCATGTGGCCGATCGACGAATAGGCCATCAGCCGCTTGATGTTGCGCTGGCCGATCGCCGCGAAGGCGCCGAGCAGCATGGAGGCGATCGAGATGAAGACCACGATCTGCTGCCAGTCGAGCGCGATCGGCTCGAAGGCGCCCATCGTCACCCGCACCAGCATCGCCATCGCCGCCATCTTCGGGGCAGCGGCCATGAAGGCCGTCACCGGCGTCGGCGCGCCTTCATAGACGTCCGGCGTCCACATATGGAACGGCACGGCCGAGATCTTGAAGGCGAGGCCGGCCAGCACGAAGACCAGGCCGAACACGAGGCCGAGCTGGCGTTCGGCGCCCGAAAGCGCGCCCGCGATCGTTTCGAAGCTGGTGCTGCCGGTATAGCCGTAGACCAGCGAGATGCCGTAGAGCAGCATGCCCGAGGAGAGCGCGCCGAGGACGAAATATTTCAGGCCGGCCTCGGTGGCGCGCAGGCTGTCGCGGTTGATCGCGGCCAGCACGTAGATCGCCAGCGACTGCAGCTCCAGGCCGAGATAGAGCGTCAGCATGTCGTTTGCCGAGATCATCAGCATCATGCCGAGCGTCGACAGGAGGATGAGCACCGGGAATTCGAACTTGTCGAACTTCTCCGCCTTCGCGAAGCCGACCGACATCACCAGCGTGACGACCGAGCCGAGCAGCGACAGGAGCTTCATGAAGCGCGCGAAGGGATCGCTCACGAAGGCGCCGCCGAAGGCCTCGCCATGGCCGGTGAAGAGCAGCATCCAGCCGCCGACGCCGATCAGGATCGCGACCGCGAGCCCGGTCACCGTGGTGTTGGCGCGCTCGCCGGAGAAGACGCCGACCATCAGCAACGCCATCGCGCCAATCGCGAGGATGAGCTCCGGCGTCACAAGGGTCAGGCTGGTGGAGAGATCTGCCGTCATGGTCTGATCCGGGCTTCTTTACTGCGCCGCCGCGGCCTGTGTGGCCTCGATCGACAGGGTGACATTGTTGATGAGCGCGTTCACCGACGCGGTGGTCACGTCGAACACCGGCGACGGGTAGACGCCGAAGAAGATGACGAGCAGCACCAGCGGGTAGATGATCGCCTTCTCGCGCGTCGAAAGGTCGAGCATGCCCTTCAGGCTTTCCTTGGTCAGCGCGCCGAACACCACCCGGCGGTAGAGCCAGAGCGCATAGGCGGCAGACAGGATGACGCCGGTCGCCGCGAACAGCGCGGCCCAGGTGTTGACCTTGAAGACGCCGAGAAGCGTCAGGAACTCGCCGACGAAGCCGCTCGTGCCCGGCAGGCCGACATTGGCCATGGTGAAGATGAGAAACACCACCGCGTATTTCGGCATGTTGTTGACCAGGCCGCCATAGGCGGCGATTTCGCGGGTGTGCATGCGGTCGTAGACCACGCCCACGCAGAGGAACAGCGCGCCCGAGACGAGGCCGTGCGACAGCATCTGGTAGATGCCGCCCTGGATGCCTTCCGCGTTCATCGCGAAGATGCCCATCGTGACGTAGCCCATGTGGGCGACCGACGAATAGGCGATCAGCTTCTTCATGTCGTCCTGCATCAGCGCCACCAGCGAGGTGTAGACGATGGCGATGACGGAGAGCGTGAAGACCAGCGGCTGGAAATAGAGCGAGGCGTCCGGGAACATCGGCAGCGAGAAGCGCAGGAAACCGTAGCCGCCCATCTTCAGGAGGATGCCCGCCAGGATCACCGAGCCTGCCGTCGGCGCCTCGACGTGGGCGTCGGGCAGCCAGGTATGCACCGGCCACATCGGCATCTTCACCGCGAAGGAGGCGAAGAAGGCGAGCCACAGCCACGTCTGCATCGAGACCGGGAAATCGTGCTGCAGCAGGGTCGGGATGTCGGTGGTTCCGGCCTGCCAGAACATCGCCATCACGGCGAGCAGCATGAGGACCGAGCCGAGCAGCGTGTAGAGGAAGAACTTGAAGCTCGCATAGACGCGCCGCTTGCCGCCCCACACGCCGATGATGATGAACATCGGGATGAGGCCCGCCTCGAAGAACACGTAGAAGAGCACGATGTCCAGCGCGCAGAACACGCCGATCATCAGCGTTTCCAGGATCAGGAACGCGATCATGTATTCCTTGACGCGCTTCTCGATCGCCACCCAGCTCGCCAGGATGCAGAGCGGCATCAGGAAGGTCGTCAGGATGACGAACAGCATCGAGATGCCGTCGACGCCCATGTGGTAGGAGATGCCGGAATCCAGCCACTCCATCTTCTCCACCATCTGGAAGCCGGGCTCGGAATTGTCGAAGCCGATCCAGATGAACAGCGAAAGCAGGAAGGTGAACACCGTCGTCAGAAGCGCGACGTTGCGGATGTTTCGGCCCGCGGCTTCGTTGTCGTTCCTGATCAGCAGGATCAGGAACGCGCCGACCAGCGGCAGGAACGTGACGGTCGAGAGAATAGGCCAGTCGGTCATGGTCTAGAACGAACTCCCGAGCATCATCCAGGTGACGAGCGCGGCCACACCGATGAGCATTGCGAAGGCATAGTGATAGAGATAGCCGGTCTGCAGCTTCACGACCCGCTGGGTGACGTCCACCACGCGCGCCGAAATCCCGTCCGGGCCGAGCCCGTCGATGATCGCGCCGTCGCCCTTCTTCCAGAGGAAGCGGCCGAGGCGCATGGCCGGCCGGACGAACAGGAAGTCGTAGAGCTCGTCGAAATACCACTTGTTCAGGAGGAACCGGTAGAGGCCCTCGTGCTGCGCTGCGAGCTGCTTCGGCGTCTCCGGCGAGCGGATGTAGAACTGGTAGGCGACGAAGAAGCCGATCAGCATCGCCAGGAACGGCGCCAGCTTCACCCACATCGGCACGTCGTGGAACTCGTGCAGGATGTGGTTGTCCGGCAGCGTGAAGAGCGCGCCCTTCCAGAACTCGTCATAGTGGTGGCCGATGAACCAGTCGTGGAAGACCAAGCCGGCGAACAGCGCGCCGACCGCCAGGATGAAGAGCGGCACCAGCATCACCGGCGGCGATTCATGCACGTGGTGCATGACGTCGGCCGAGGCGCGCGGCCTGCCGTGGAAGGTCATGAAGATCAGCCGCCACGAATAGAAGCTGGTGAACACCGCCGCGATCGTCAAAAGGATGAACGCGAAGGTCGCCAACGCGTTGTGGCCGACGAAGGCGCCCTCGATGATCGCGTCCTTGGAGAAGAAGCCGGCCGTGCCGATGATCGTCGCCGGAATGCCGACGCCGGTCAGCGCGATCGTGCCGATCACCATCATCCAGTAGGTGGCCGGGATCAGCTTCCTGAGGCCGCCCATCTTGCGCATGTCCTGCTCGTCGGAGACGGCGTGGATGACCGAACCGGAACCGAGGAAGAGCAGCGCCTTGAAAAAGGCATGCGTGAAGAGGTGGAAGATCGCGGCCGAATAGAAGCCGAGGCCGAGCGCCACGAACATGTAGCCGAGCTGCGAGCAGGTCGAATAGGCGATGACGCGCTTGATGTCGTTCTGGACGAGGCCGACGGTCGCCGCGAAGAAGGCGGTGAAGGCGCCGACGAAGGTCACGACCAGCAGCGCGCTGTGCGACAATTCGAAGATCGGCGACAGCCGCGCCAGCATGAACACGCCCGCGGTCACCATCGTCGCCGCGTGGATCAGCGCCGAAACCGGCGTCGGGCCTTCCATCGCGTCCGGCAGCCAGGTGTGCAGCGGCACCTGGGCCGACTTGCCCATGGCGCCCATGAAGAGCAGCAGGCAGATGACGGTCAGCGCCGTCTGGTTGTTGAGCGCGTAGCCGAGGAAGTTGAACACCGCCTCGCTGGAAGCCTCCGCGCCCTCGGCCGGGATCATCGCCGCCGCATTGGCGAAGATCGTGTCGAAATTGACCGACCCGAACAGAACGAAGACGCCGAACAGGCCGAGCAGGAAGCCGAAATCGCCGACGCGGTTGACCACGAAGGCCTTGATCGCCGCCGCGTTCGCCGACGGCTTCTTGTACCAGAAGCCGATCAGCAGGTAGGAGGCGAGGCCCACGCCCTCCCAGCCGAAGAACATCTGGACGAGGTTGTCGGACGTCACCAGCATCAGCATGGCGAAGGTGAACAGCGACAGATAGGCGAAGAAGCGCGGCCGATGCGGGTCGTGATGCATGTAGCCGATCGAATAGATGTGGACGAGCGCCGAGACCGTGTTCACCACGACCAGCATCACCGCCGTCAGCGTGTCGATCCTCAGCGCCCAGGAGACGTCGAGCCCGCCCGCCTGGATGAAGCGCAGCACCGGCACGGTGAAGGCCTCGGTCTCGCCGAGCGCCACAGTGAAGAAGGCGACCCAGGAGAGGATGGCCGAGATGACCAGAAAGCCGGAGGTGACATATTCCGACGCCTTCGCCCCGATCGCACGGCCGAACAGGCCGGCGATCAGGAAGCCGAGAAGCGGAAGGAAGACGATGGCGTGATACATGATCCGCTCAGCCCTTCATCATATTGACGTCGTCGACCGCGATCGACCCGCGGTTGCGGAAGAAGACGACGAGTATTGCAAGACCGATCGCCGCCTCTGCGGCCGCCACGGTCAGAACGAACAGCGCGAAGACCTGGCCGACCAGATCCCCCAGCGCGGCCGAGAAGGCCACGAAATTGATGTTGACGGCGAGCAGCAGCAGCTCGATCGACATCAGGATGACGATGACGTTCTTCCTGTTCAGGAAGATGCCGAACACGCCGAGCGTGAACAGGATCGCCGACAGGGTGAGATAGTGCGCGATGCCAACTTCCATCGTCAGATGCCCTTGCCCGTTTCGACTTTCTTGACCTCGATCGCCGTCTCGGGCGTCCGCCGCACCTGGGCGGAGATGTCCTGCCGCTTGACGTTCGGCTTGTGGCGCAGCGTCAGCACGATCGCGCCGATCATGGCGACGAGCAGGATCAGGCCGGCGATCTGGAAGAAGAAGACGTAGTCCGTGTAGAGAATGTCGCCGAGAGCGGCGGTGTTGTGCCGTTCGGCGATCGGCGGGATCGGCTGCGCGATGTCGCTGGCGAGCTGCGGCGCGAATGTGTAGCCGCCCAGCACCACGATCAGCTCCGCCGCGAGGATCAGGCCGACCAGCGCGCCGATCGGCGCATATTGCAGCGCGCCGTGCTTCAATTCCGCGAAATCGACGTCGAGCATCATCACGACGAAAAGGAACAGCACCGCCACGGCGCCGACATAAACGACCAGCAGGATCATCGCCAGGAATTCGGCGCCGGTCAGCAGGAAGAGCGCGGCCGCGTTGAAGAAGGTGAGGATCAGAAACAGCACGGAATGCACGGGATTGCGCGCCGAGATGACCATGAAGGCCGATCCGACCGCGATGAAGGCGAACAGATAGAAGAATATCGCCTCGAGTCCTGTCAGCATGGGTTCACCCGATCTCTCCTGGGAAGCGGACGCCCGCCCTGTCCCCAATTCGACGAAGCGACCGCCTCCGGTCGCCGCGCCGTGTGTCTCTTAGACGAGCGTTTCCGGCCCGTCCACTCTTGCCCGGCTCACCGATAAGGCGCGTCCAGGGCGATGTTGCGCGCGATCTCGCGTTCCCAGCGGTCGCCATTGGCGAGAAGCTTTTCCTTGTCGTAGTAGAGCTCCTCGCGGGTCTCCGTCGAGAATTCGAAATTCGGCCCCTCCACGATCGCATCGACCGGACAGGCTTCCTGGCAGAAGCCGCAATAGATGCACTTCACCATGTCGATGTCGTAGCGCACCGTGCGCCGCGTGCCGTCGTTGCGGCGCGGGCCGGCCTCGATGGTGATCGCCTGCGCCGGGCAGATCGCCTCGCACAGCTTGCAGGCGATGCAGCGCTCCTCGCCGTTGGGATAGCGCCGCAGCGCGTGCTCGCCACGGAAGCGCGGCGAAAGCGGCCCCTTCTCGTGCGGGTAGTTCAGCGTGCCCTTGGGCGCGAAGAACTGGCGCATGGAGAGGAGGAACGCGCCGACGAACTCCGAAAGGAGCAGGGATTTTGCGGCTTGCGCGAGAGCTGACATCGTCATTCTCCGGTGAAATACGGGGCTACGAAGTAGCCGATGGCCGGCAGCAGCACGAACTGGCTCAGCCCGGTTATGTGGAGGACCCGCTTGGTCTCGGGCAGATCGACGCGCGAGGCGAGCAGGCGCAGCAGCAGGAAATCCGCCGCCGCGACCACCAGTCCCACGATTGCGCCGATCAGGTTCGCGCTCATGCCTATGCGAGCTCCCACAGCTTCAGGAAGGCCGCGGTGGCGACGACCATGAACAGGGAAATAGGCAGGAAGACCTTCCAGCCAAGGCGCATGAGCTGGTCGTAGCGGTAGCGCGGCACGAACGCCTTCACCATGGCGAACATGAAGAACATCATGCACACCTTCAGCACGAACCAGATCACGCCCGGCACCCAGGTGAACGGCGCGAAGTCGAAGGGCGGCAGCCAGCCGCCGAGGAACAGGATCGTGGCGAGCGCGCACATCAGCACGATCGCGACATATTCGCCGAGGAAGAACAGCAGGAACGGCGTCGACGAGTATTCGATCATGTGACCGGCGACCAGCTCCGACTCGGCTTCCACCAGGTCGAAGGGCGGGCGGTTCGTCTCGGCCAGCGCCGAGATGAAGAAGATGACGAACATCGGGAACAGCGCCAGCCAGTGCCAGTCGAGGAACGAGTTGGGCAGGCCGAGCGTGGTGCCGAGGCCGTCGCGCTGCGCCAGCACGATGTCGATCAGGCTCAGCGAGCCGACGCACAGAAGCACGGTGACGATGACGAAGCCGATCGAGACCTCGTAGGACACCATCTGCGCGGCGGAGCGCAGCGCGCCGAGGAACGGATATTTCGAGTTCGACGCCCAGCCGCCCATGATCACGCCATAGACCTCGAGCGAGGAGATGGCGAAGACGTAGAGGATGCCGACATTGATCGTGGCGATCGCCCATCCCTCGCTGACCGGAATGACGGCCCAGGCCGAGATGGCCAGCACCGCCGAGACCAGCGGCGCGAGCAGGAACACGCCCTTGTTGGCGCCGGACGGGATCACCGGCTCCTTGAAGACGAACTTGAGGAGATCGGCGAAGGCCTGCAGCAGGCCCCAGGGGCCGACCACGTTCGGGCCGCGGCGAAGCTGCACGGCGGCCCAGATCTTGCGGTCGGCATAGAGCAGATAGGCGACCAGGATCAAAAGGACGACGATCAGCAGGACCGACTTCAAGAGGATGATAAGCGCCGGCCAGACGTAAAATGCGAAAAAGGATTCCATCAGCCCCGCCCCTACTCGGCTGCCTGCTTGAAGCCGCCCTTCGCCAGGGCCGAGCATTCGGCCATGACGGCGGAGGCCCGCGCGATCGGGTTCGTCAGATAGAAGTCTTTGACCGGCGATGCAAACGGTGCCTTGTCCAGCTTGCCCGGTTTTTTCACAAGCGCGGCGATATCGCCGGCTTCGCCGGGCTTGATGTGGTCCACGGCCGCGAGATGCGGGTGGTCCGCGTGGAGCTTGGCGCGCAGTTGCGGCAGCGAATCGAACGGCAGCCTGTGGCCGAGCACGTCTGAAAGCGCGCGTAGGATCGCCCAGTCCTCCTTCGCCTCGCCCGGCGCGAAGCCGGCGCGATTCGCCATCTGCACCCGTCCTTCCGTGTTGACGTAGGTGCCCGACTTCTCGGTGTAGGTCGCGCCCGGCAGGATCACGTCGGCGCGGTGCGCGCCGGCGTCGCCATGGCTGCCGATATAGACCGTGAAGGCCTGGCCGATCTTCGACATCTCGAATTCGTCGGCGCCGAGCAGGAAGAGCACGTCGAGCGCACCCATCATGCCGGCCGCGTCCTTGCCGCCCTCGCCCGGCACGAAGCCGACGTCGAGGCCGCCGACGCGCGCCGCCGCCGTGTGCAGCACGGCGAAACCGTTCCAGTCGGCCGAGACAGCGCCGACGCCGTCGGCGATCTTGGCGGCCAGCGCCAGCACCGCCTTGCCGTCCCTGCGGGCGAGCGCGCCCTGGCCGACGATGATCATCGGCCGCTTCGCTTTCTTCAGCGCGGAGAAGAACCTGCCTTCGCCGTCGGCGAGCTGCTGCAGCGTGTCGGTGCCCGCACCCAGCATCTCATGGTCGTAGCGCAGGTCGCCCATGTCGCCGATCACGCCGATCGGGAAATTGCCCGCCCGCCAGCGCTTGCGGATGCGTGCGTTGAGCACCGAGGCCTCGAAGCGCGGATTGGCGCCGACGATCAGCAGCGCGTCGGCGTCCTCGATGCCGTCGATCGTCGGATTGAAGATGTAGCTCGCGCGGCCCGCCGCCGGATCGAGCGCCGCGCCATCCTGGCGGCAGTCGATATTGGCCGAGCCGAGCGACTGCATGAGGGCCTTCAGCGCGTACATTTCCTCGACGGTCGCGAGATCGCCGGCGATCGCGCCGACGCGATCGCCCGTCGTGCCGGAGACGGCGCTCTTGATCGCGGCGAAGGCTTCCTGCCAGCTCGCCGGCGCCAGACGCCCGTCCTTGCGGATATAGGGCCGGTCAAGGCGCTGCGAGCGCAGGCCGTCCCAGATGAAGCGGGTCTTGTCGGAGATCCACTCCTCGTTCACCTCGTCATTGACGCGCGGCATGATGCGCATGACCTCGCGGCCGCGCGAATCGACGCGGATCGCCGAGCCGACCGCGTCCATCACGTCGATCGATTCCGTCTTCGTCAGCTCCCAGGGGCGCGCCTGGAAGGCATAGGGCTTGGAGGTGAGAGCGCCGACCGGGCACAGGTCGATCACGTTGCCCTGCAGCTCCGACGTCATCGCCTGCTCGAGATAGGTGGTGATCTCGGCATCCTCGCCGCGGCCGATCAGCCCGAGCTCGGAAATGCCAGCCACCTCGGTGGTGAAGCGGACGCAACGCGTGCAGTGGATGCAGCGCGTCATGATCGTCTTGACCAGCGGACCGATATACTTGTCTTCCACCGCGCGCTTGTTCTCGTGATAGCGCGAGGCGTCGACGCCGAACGCCATCGCCTGATCCTGCAGGTCGCATTCGCCGCCCTGATCGCAGATCGGGCAGTCGAGCGGATGGTTGATCAGCAGGAACTCCATCACGCCCTCGCGGGCCTTCTTGACCATCGGCGTGTTGGTGAACACCTCCGGCGGCTCGCCGTTCGGGCCGGGGCGCAGGTCGCGCACGCCCATGGCGCAGGACGCGGCCGGCTTGGGCGGTCCGCCCTTCACCTCGACCAGGCACATGCGGCAATTGCCGGCGATCGACAGCCGCTCGTGGAAGCAGAAGCGCGGCACTTCCGCGCCCGCCTCCTCCGCCGCCTGCAGCAGCGTGTAGTGATCGGGAACCTCGATCTCTTTGCCGTCTACCTTCAGTATAGCCATCATTCGCCCCCGGCGGGCTTGGCCGCCTCATATGCAGCAAACAGGTCGTTCACGCCGACGCCGTTGATTGTCATTCCGGCGATCTGCGCATTCACTATCTTCACATTGCTCATGTTCACGTCCGAAAACAGCGCGCCCGAGAGATTGACGTCCACCAGGCGCGCATTGCTCAGCAGAACCTTCTCGAACGCACTCGCCGAAAGATTCACGTTGCGGAAATGCGTGTTCGACAGGTTGACGTCGTCGAAGCGCGAATTGGCCACGGTGGCGTCGCGCACGTCGAGCACATCGCGTGTCTCGTGGATTTCCATCACCGTCACTTCCCTTCCGCCCGGCCGCGTGCCAGCATCGCCGCCTGCCCGGTCCAGTCGTCGCGCTCGATGCGGCCCGAAAAACCGAGATGCTCGTCCAGCCACGCCTTCTCGCCCGCCGAAAGGCCGGCGATCTGCGCATGGCTCCAGATGCCGAGGCCGTTCAGCACCTTTTCGAGCTTCGGGCCGATGCCGGAAATCGCCTTCAGGTCGTCGGGCGCGGCCGGCTTGTCGATCGCCTTGGGCCTGGCTGGCCCGCTCTGCCTGGAAGCCTGCGCCTTGCGCGCGGGCTTCGGGGCCGGCTTCTCGACGGCCTTCACCGCCCGGGAACCCGCGGCCTTCCTCGCCGCGGCGCCGGACCGCACGGGGCTGGCCTTCTCCGGCATCTCGCGCGAAGAAACGAGCTTCAGTCGCGGCATGGCCTTCCCGCCGCGCTCCGCCTCGCCGTGGGAGAGATCGGAAAGCATCCTGCGGGACGTTTCGGCGGCTCCCGCCATCGTTCCCAGCCAGAGACCGAAGGCGTGGCTCGCAATGCCGAGGCCGAGCGCGCCGAACGCGGCCGCGCCCGCGAGCGGATGCGCGAGCAGGTTCGCCGCGGAGGCGACCTCCTGCGGCATCAGGCCCCGATAGGCTTTGGCGATCTCTTCGTACTCTTTCATCTCTGGCATCTTTCCGTCGGGGCCGAAGCCCCTGCGTCAGGCCGTTTCCTTCAGGCGCATGCGCCTTCTCGTGCTTCTATTCCGCCGCCACCAGCGCCGGCTCGGCGCGGTGCGCGTTGCGGCTGAATTCGTCGATGCGGCGCTCGATCTCCGGGCGGAAGTTGCGGATGAGGCCCTGGATCGGCCAGGCCGCCGCGTCGCCCAGCGCGCAGATCGTGTGGCCCTCGACCTGCTTGGTGACGTCGAGCAGCATGTCGATCTCGCGCTTCTGCGCCTCGCCGCGCACCAGCCTTTCCATCACGCGCCACATCCAGCCCGTGCCCTCGCGGCACGGCGTGCACTGGCCGCAGCTCTCGTGCTTGAAGAAGTAGGACAGCCGCGCGATCGCTTTCACGATGTCGGTCGACTTGTCCATGATGATCACCGCGGCCGTGCCGAAGGAGGACTTCACCTCGCGCAGCCCGTCGAAATCCATCGGGCAGTCGATGATGTCCTCGGCCTTCACCACCGGGCACGACGCGCCGCCGGGAATGACCGCCAGCAGATTGTCCCAGCCGCCGCGCACGCCGCCGCCATGCTTCTCCACCAGCTCGCGGAAGGTGATGCCCATCTCCTCCTCGACCGTGCACGGCGTGTTGACGTGGCCGACCAGCATGAACAGCTTGGTGCCGACATTGTTCGGACGTCCGAAGGACGAGAACCAGGCGGCCCCGCGGCGCAGGATGGTCGGTGCCACCGCGATCGACTCGACGTTGTTGACCGTCGTCGGGCAGCCATAGAGGCCGACATTGGCCGGGAACGGCGGCTTCAGGCGCGGCTGGCCCTTCTTGCCCTCGAGGCTTTCCAGAAGCGCGGTTTCCTCGCCGCAGATATAGGCGCCGGCGCCATGGTGAACGAAAACGTCGAAATCCCAGCCGTTCTTGTTGTTCTTGCCCAGCAATCCGGCGTCATAGGCCTCGTCGATGGCGCGCTGCAGCGCCTCGCGCTCGCGGACGAACTCGCCGCGGACATAGATATAGGCCGTATGCGCGCCCATGGCGAAGCCGGCGAGCAGGCAGCCCTCGACCAGCGTATGCGGATCATGGCGCAGGATCTCGCGGTCCTTGCAGGTGCCGGGTTCCGATTCGTCAGCATTGACGACGAGGTAGTGCGGACGCCCGTCGCTCTCCTTCGGCATGAACGACCATTTCAGGCCGGTCGGGAAGCCGGCGCCGCCGCGCCCGCGCAGGCCCGACGCCTTCATCTCGTTGATGATCCAGTCGCGGCCCTTGGCGATGATGCCGGCCGTGCCGTCCCACGAGCCGCGCGCCATCGCGCCTTTCAGCGACTTGTCGAAGCGGCCGTAGATATTGGTGAAGATGCGGTCTTTGTCCTGAAGCATTCAAAGACTCCTCAACGCGGCGTCTTGCCGAAGACGCGGATGTATTCGGCCTCGCCGCCCTTGGCGAGCGCCTTGGCCTGCTTGATCCAGTCCTCACGCTCGATGCGGCCGTGGAAACGCAGATACCCGTCGACCCACTCGCGCTCGGCCTTCTTCCAGGAAGCGACCTGCGCGTAGGTGTAGATGCCGAGCGAATGCAGGATGCCCTCGATCTTCGGGCCGACGCCCGAGATCAGCTTGAGGTCGTCGACCGCGGCCGGCTTCTCGATGCCCGAAGGCCGGTTCTTGTCGGAAAGCAGCGGCTGCGCCTTGTCGCCGCCCGCCTTCGCCTTGCCGGAGAGCCGCTTGCGGTCGGCGCCGATCGGCTCGCCATGCAGCGTCTCCGGCGCATGGAAAGCCGACTTCGCTTCCTTGGGCTTGCCCGAATGCTTGCGCTGCCTGTCGGCCTTTTCGACCGTCGGCTCTGCCTTGTCTGCCGCGACGCCGTTTTCCCTGGGCGCCTTCACGCTCGCGGCCGCTTCCTTCGCCGGACTGACCTTCGCCCTGGAAGGCGACTTGATCGCCGGGTTCGTCTCCGGCGCGTCCGTCTTCGGCTTGGCCGATTTCGACGGCGCGACCGGACCTTCCTTCGCCTTGGCCGAGGCCTTGGCGTCGTTGCGACCCGATTTCAGCACCGACTTCTCGTCGACGAGCGCCGTGAACCCGGTCATCGGCGCGGAAAAGAAGCGATCGACCTGCGGCCCCGGCTCGACGGCGTCGACGCCGCCGGCCTCGAACGCGTCGATCATCTCCTCGAAGCGCTCCGGCGTCAGGTCCTCATAGGTATCCTTGAACACCATGATCATCGGCGCGTTCACGCAGGCGCCGAGGCACTCGACCTCTTCCCAGGAAAGCGTGCCGGCTTCGTTGACGTGGAACTGCTCGGGATGGATCTTGCGCTTGCAGACATCCATCAGCGCCTCGGAGCCGCGCAGCATGCAGGGCGTGGTTCCGCAGACCTGGATGTGCGCCCGGGTGCCGACCGGCTTCAACTGGAACTGCGTGTAGAAGGTCGCGACTTCCAGCACGCGGATATAGGGCATTTCGAGCATGTCGGCGACATGCTCGATCGCGGCCTTGGTCACCCAGCCGTCCTGCTCCTGCGCGCGCATGAGCAGCGGGATCACGGCCGATTGCTCGCGCCCCTTCGGATATTTCTTGATGGTCTGCTTGGCCCAGGCCTCATTCGCCCTGTTGAAGGCGAAGCTGGCTGGCTGGACGCTGGCTTCTGCGAGACGGCGGACTGACATTTAGCGGTCGACCTCACCAAACACGATATCGAGGGAGCCGAGAACGGCCGTGACGTCGGCCAGCATGTGGCCGCGGCAAAGGAAGTCCATCGCCTGCAGATGCGCGAAGCCGGGCGCGCGCAGCTTGCAGCGATAGGGCTTGTTGGTGCCGTCCGACACCAGGTAGACGCCGAACTCGCCCTTGGGCGCTTCCACCGCGGCATAGACCTCGCCGGCCGGCACGCGATAGCCTTCGGTGTAGAGCTTGAAGTGATGGATCAGCGCTTCCATCGAGCGCTTCATCGCGGCGCGCTTCGGCGGCACGACCTTGCCGTCGACGGTCGAGACGGGGCCCGCCTTCTCCTTGCCGAGCAGGAGGTCGACGCATTGCCGCATGATCCGCGCGGACTGGCGCATCTCCTCCATGCGGATCAGGTAGCGGTCGTAGCAATCGCCGTTCTTGCCGATCGGAATGTCGAATTCCAGCTCCGAATAGCACTCGTAGGGCTGCGACTTGCGCAGGTCCCAGGCAGCGCCCGAGCCGCGCACCATCACGCCCGAGAAGCCCCACGCCCAGGCGTCCTCGAGGCTGACGACGCCGATGTCGGCGTTGCGCTGCTTGAAGATGCGGTTGGGGGTGAGCAGGTCGTCGAGATCGTCGAGCGCCTTCAGGAACGGGTCGATCCACCTGCCGATGTCCTCGATCAGCTTCTCCGGCAGGTCCTGGTGGACGCCGCCGGGGCGGAAATAGGCCGCGTGCATGCGCGAACCGGACGCACGCTCGTAGAACACCATCAGCTTCTCGCGCTCGTCGAAGCCCCACAGCGGCGGGGTGAGCGCGCCGACGTCCATGGCCTGCGTCGTCACGTTGAGGATGTGGCTCATGATGCGGCCGATCTCGGAATAGAGCACCCGGATCAGCTGGCCGCGCTTCGGCACCTCGATGTCGAGCAGCCGCTCGACCGCAAGCGCGAAGGCATGCTCCTGGTTCATCGGCGCGCAATAGTCGAGCCGGTCGAGATAGGGCACGGCCTGCAGGTAGGTCTTGTTCTCCATCAGCTTCTCGGTGCCGCGGTGCAGCAGGCCGATATGTGGGTCGACGCGGTCGACCACCTCGCCGTCCAGCTCCAGCACGAGGCGCAAAACGCCATGCGCGGCCGGGTGTTGCGGGCCGAAGTTGATGTTGAAGTTGCGGACGGAGGTTTCAGCCATGGGAAATGCCTTCGGCATCGTGCGAGTAGCGAATAGCCAGTAGCGAATAGGGACGATTTAGGATCGGTGCCATCATGTCTTCTGTTGCAAGCTTCGAACCAGGGATCGGAGCATCTTCCCGATCTCTTCGGTTTGGCCCAAAAGCTGCGACACTTTTGCGTCATTCAGCAGACCAACCCGTCCAGCCAGGATCAAATGCGTCTCCAACTCCTTCAATGATCCCTGCGCCACCCGAAGAAACTGAATGAAGGCACCCGTACTCTCTCTGCCGTGTCCCTCCGCGATATTCGCAGGGATCGAAGCGGCAGACCGTCGTATCTGTGCGGTCATTCCGAAGACTTCGGTGTTTGGAAAGAGTTTTGTAACGTCGTAGCACGCGACTGCGATTTCCATTGCAGCCTTCCAAACGATCAGGTCTCGGTATGAACTGATTGGCGTCTTGCTAACTCCTCTTCTCTATTCGCTATTCGCTACTTCCTATTCACTGCTTCGCTTTTTCATCCCCCGGCAGCACGTAGTCCGTGCCTTCCCAGGGCGAAAGGAAATCGAAATTGCGGAACTCCTGCTTCAGTTCCACGGGTTCGTAGATGACGCGCTTCACCTCGTCGTCGTAGCGCACCTCGAAGAAACCGGTGAGCGGGAAGTCCTTGCGCAGCGGATGCCCCTCGAAACCGTAGTCGGTGAGGATGCGGCGCAGGTCCGGATGCCCGGTGAAGAGGACGCCGTAGAGGTCGTAGGTCTCGCGCTCGAACCAGTCCGCGCCAGGATAGACCGGCGTCGCGGACGGTATCAGCGTCTCCTCGTCGGCCTGGACCTTGATCCGGATGCGCAGGTTCTGGCGCGGCGACAGAAGGTGGTAGACCACGTCGAAGCGCTTCTCTCGCATCGGATAGTCGGCGCCGCAGATGTCGATGATCGAGACGAACTGACACTGCACGTCGTTCTTCAGGAAGGTGAGCACGTCGACGATGTCGCCGGGCTCGACCTGGAGCGTCAGCTCGCCGAACGCGATCGCCGCGTCCTGCACCTTCGCTCCGAGCCGTTCCCTGACGTAGCTCGAAAGATCCCTGAGGGCTTCGCTCATTATGGTTCCCCTGCCCTAGCGCTCGATGGTGCCTGTCCGGCGGATCTTCTTCTGCAGCAGAAGAATTCCGTAGAGCAGCGCTTCGGCCGAGGGCGGACAGCCCGGCACGTAGATGTCGACCGGCACGATGCGGTCGCAGCCGCGCACCACCGAATAGGAATAGTGGTAGTAGCCGCCGCCATTGGCGCACGAGCCCATCGAGATCACGTAGCGCGGCTCCGGCATCTGGTCGTAGACCTTGCGCAGCGCCGGCGCCATCTTGTTGGTGAGCGTGCCCGCGACGATCATCACGTCCGACTGGCGCGGAGAGGCGCGCGGCGCGATGCCGAAGCGCTCGCTGTCGTAGCGCGGCATGGCCGAGTGGATCATCTCGACCGCGCAGCAGGCGAGGCCGAAGGTCATGTACATGAGCGAGCCGGTGCGCGCCCAGGTGATCAGCGCCTCCGACGAGGTGACGAGAAAGCCCTTGTCGGAAAGCTCGCTGTTGATATCGCTGAAGAAGGGATCGTTGGCGCCCACGGGTTTGCCCGTGTTCGGATCGATGATCCCCTTCGGCTTCGGAGCGATAAGGGTGGAGGAGCCGTCGTTCAATCCCATTCCAGCGCTCCCTTCTTCCATTCATAGATGAAACCGATGGTCAGCACGCCGAGGAAGATCATCATCGACCAGAAGCCGAACCAGCCGATATCGCCGAAGGACACCGCCCACGGGAACAGGAAGGCCACCTCGAGGTCGAAGATGATGAAGAGGATGGAGACCAGGTAGAAGCGGATGTCGAACTTCATTCGAGCATCGTCGAACGCGTTGAAGCCGCACTCATAGGCTGAAAGCTTCTCGGGGTCGGGGTTGCGGTAGGCCACCAGGAACGGGGCGACCAGCAAGGCCAGTCCGACCACCAGCGCGACGCCGATGAAGATTACGATAGGCAAATAGGAGCTGAGAAGTTCGCTCATGTTCCACTTTCCGTTGGCTGCCGCTCAACCCTGGTTATAGCACCGAACCGTGAAGAGAAACCGCGACAGTTTATCCGGCGGAGGCGCCGTGCGCCAAAGGTCATGTTGCAACGCGGCGAGGGTTAGCGCAGGCAATCCGCAGACGCAAGTCAAACCTTGGCTGGTCCAACCCGTTTGCTACCGCATTCCCGGCAAGCGCACCGCTTTCACCGAAGAAGGCTAACGAAATTCAACTTCGATACTGGCCCAACATGAGCCGGAACGGCGTGCCCTCGAACGCGTCCGCCCCCCGGCCGATCGCCTCGACGGCTGAAATCATGCGCCCCTCGCGCCGCAGATGCCCGTCGGCGAGTCGGACCAGCAGGCTGTTCGGCGTCGCCGACGGCGAAAGCCGGCGCAGTTCGCGCGCAAGCTCCGCCTCGTCCCGCTCCGGCTCCAGCGCGGCGGCGACGATCAGCGCCGCGGCCGTCGACCGGCTGATGCCCGCGAAGCAATGGATGATAAGGGGACGGCGGCGATCCCAGGCCCGCGCGAAATCGACCAGCGCCTCGACATGGGCAAGCGACGGCGTGACCATCTCCGGCTGCTCGTTCACGATATCGTGCATGGCAAGGCTCAGGTGATTCCCGGCCTCGATCGCGGCCGGCCGCTCGAACGGCGTGCCCTCGGTCAGGAGCGTGACGAGATGGCCGGCATTGGTCGATTCGACCGTCGCCGCCACCTGTGAGAGTGGACACACATGGATCATCGCACGCACATCTCCGTTCCGGTCATTCTTTTTCGCGCCATTGCGTCAGCGCATCCTCGAGCCGGGCCCGCTCCGCTTCGCCGGCGGGCAGGCCGAATCTCAGCCGGTCGGCGAGATTCGCGAAGCGGCGCACCAATATGCCCCGCCTTCCCAGCCGCTCAAACAGGCTTTGTGCATCGGCGCTCCGCGCCAGCCGGAAAAGGCTCGTGCCGCCGGCGATCTCCAGCCCATGGGCGGACAGAAGCACGTCGAGCGCCGACGCTTCGCGCGCGAGCCTTTCCCTCATATCCGCCTGCCACGCCGGATCGGCGAGCGCGCCAAGCCCGATCTCCAATGCCGGACCGGACACCACCCAGGGACCGAGTTCGGCGCGCAACCGCCGCACGACGACTTCGTTGGCGAGCGCGAAGCCGAGACGCACTCCGGCAAGGCCGAAGAACTTTCCGAACGAACGCAGCACGACCAGGCCGCCCTCCCCGACATGTCCGGCGAGACTGTCGTCCGCCGGGCCGACATCCATGAACGCCTCGTCGACCACCAGGATCCCGCCCCTGCGGCGCATCGTGCCCGCCAGTTCGAGCAGGTCCTTTCGGCGCGCCACGCGGCCGTCCGGATTGTTCGGATTGACGAGGATCGCGAGATCGGCGCCTTCGAGGTCGCCGAGGCTTGCCGCCTCCTCGACCGCGTGGCCGGCAAGCGCCGCGCAGCGCGCGTGCTCGGCATAGGTCGGCGCCAGCACGCGCGCCCTGCCCGGTGCCACGAGCCGCGCGACCAGCGGCATCAATATCTGCGTTCCGGGCGCGGCGACGACGTGTCTTCCCGACGGCGCGCCATAGGCGGCGGCGGCCGCCGCCTGCAACTCCAACGCCCGTGACGGCTCCGGCAACCGCGCAAAGACGCTGGCGGGCATGTCTGAAACCGGATAGGAGTGCGGATTGATGCCGGTGGAGAGATCGACCCAGGGCTTCGGGGCATCGGGAAAGAGCGTCAAAGCGGCGCCCAAATTCCCGCCATGATCCGTCACCTCCTCGATTCCGTTTACTGCTTGCGCCATGTCAGTTCTTCTCGCCTTCCTGTCGCTGCTGATCGAAAGAGCCGTCGGCTATCCCGACGTCGTCTTTCGCGCCATCGGCCATCCGGTGGTCTGGATCGGCAGGCTCGTCTCCGCGCTCGACACGCGCTGGAACCGCGACGACGCCGAGCCCGAAGCGAGAAGACAGGCCGGCATTCGCGCGCTCGTCGTCCTCCTCGCCGTTTCGGGCATCGCCGGCCTCGTCCTCCAGTTGGCGCTGGGCGCGAGCGCGATCGGCCTCGTCCTCGTCGCCCTCCTCGCCAGCAGCCTGATCGCGCAGAGAAGCCTCGCCTCGCACGTCCGCGCGGTTGCCGACGCGCTCGACGCGGGCGGCCTGCCCGCCGGCCGCAGCGCCGTCTCGATGATCGTCGGCCGCGACCCCGACAGGCTCGACGAGGCCGGCGTCTCGCGCGCGGCGATCGAGAGCCTGGCGGAAAACTTTTCCGATGGCGTCGTCGCTCCGGCGTTCTGGCTGGCGGTCGGCGGGCTGCCCGGCATCGCCGTCTACAAGGCGGCGAACACCGCCGACAGCATGATCGGTCACCGCACGCCGCGCCACGAGGCCTTCGGCCGCGCCGCCGCGCGCTTCGACGACATCATAAACCTGCCCGCCTCGCGGCTCACCGCACTGCTTCTGGTGGCCGCAGCCTTCTTCGTCCGCGGCGCCTCGCCGCAAAACGCCTGGCGCGCGGTTCGCCACGATGCCGGAAAGCACCGCTCGCCGAACGCCGGCTGGCCGGAGGCGGCGATGGCCGGCGCGCTCGGTCTCGCCCTTGCCGGCCCGCGTCACTACGGCGGCGAACTGGTCGACGACGCGACGATGGGCGAAGGCGGCAGGCGCGAAGCGGGTGCGAGCGACATTCGCCGCGCGCTGCGCCTCTTTTACATGGCCGACAATCTGCTGATCGCGCTCGCCGGTCTCGTTGCGTCGCTCGTCATGGCGCTCTAGCCGGTCCGCTGCCCGCCGACCGGGTCTCACGGCTGCCTCGCGCCGCTCATATGATCAGCCCCGCCAGCGTCTCGTTCTCGGTTATGTCCTGATGCGCCCAGCCGCCTTCGGCGAAGCGCTTGCGCAGGGTCTCGAAATTCCGCGCATCCTTCGTCTCGATGCCGATCAGCACCGAGCCGAAATTGCGCGCCGACTTCTTCAGATACTCGAAGCGCACGATGTCGTCATCGGGGCCGAGCAGCGTCAGGAAATCGCGCAGCGCGCCCGGCCGCTGCGGAAAACGGAAGACGAAATACTTCTTCAGCCCCTCGAAGCGCAGCGCCCTCTCCTTCACGTCCGGCAGCCGCTCGAAGTCGAAATTGCCGCCCGAGACGACGAGCACCACCGTCTTTCCCTTCAGCTCCTTGCGCGGAAAATCCTTGAGCGCGTCGATCGCCAGCGCGCCGGCCGGCTCCAGCACCACCCCTTCCACGTTGAGCATTTCGACCATCGTCGCGCACAGCCGGTTTTCCGGCACCAGCCGGACGCTGTCCTCGCCGAACTCCTTCAGCAGCCGGAAATTCTCGCGGCCGATCTCGCCGACCGCCGCGCCGTCGACGAAATTGTCGAGGCTGGCGAGCCGCACGCGCTTGCCCTGCGCCAGGCTCTGCTTCAGGCTTGGCGCCCCGGCCGGCTCGGCGAAGACGAAGCGCGGCGCCTCGCCCTGCTCGCCCAGATAGCGCGTCACACCGGCCGCGAGCCCGCCGCCGCCGACCGGCAGCACCACGATATCGGCATCCTCGCCCGCGAGCTGCGCTGAAATCTCATGCGCGACGGTCGCCTGGCCCTCGATGATGTCCCGATGGTCGAAAGGCGGCACCATCAGCCCGCCGCTCTCCTCGGCGAAGGCGAGCGCGGCCGCATAGCAGTCGTCGAAGAAGTCGCCGACGAGCCTGATCTCGACATGGCTGGCGCCGAACATGCGCGTCTTGTCGATCTTCTGCTGCGGCGTCGTCACCGGCATGAAGACCACGCCCTTCTTGCCGAAATGCCGGCACACGAAGGCGAAGCCCTGGGCGTGGTTGCCGGCCGAGGCGCAGACGAAGGTCTCCAGTCCCGCATCCGCCGCCAGCGCCTTGCGGAAGAAGTTGAAGGCGCCCCGTATCTTGTAGGAGCGGACGGGCGTAAGGTCCTCGCGCTTCAGGAAAATCCGCGCGCCGGTCTTGGCCGAGAGATAATCGTTCCTCTGCAGCGGCGTTTCCGGAAACAGGCCGCGCATGGCTTCCGCCGCCCTGACCACGCCTTCGGGAAAGCCGCTCATTATCTTGCTCCGTATTCACTGCGCGGCGGCCCGCGATTTCTGTTGGCCGCATTTCGGCCCTATTGCATATTCGGGTCGCGGAAGCCACTCTCCGGCCCGGCGTACGGCACCACCCCCGTCCGCCGGTCGAAAATCGGGGTCAGGTTTCCTTGCAGTCTCTCGCCATCAGGGCCGCCATCCACGTCGCCGCGGTTTTCGCCATCTATCTGTCGGCGGCCATGCTGCTGCCGGCCCTGGTCGACCTCTATTACGGCCATGAGGACTGGACCGTCTTCGCCTTCTCCGGCCTGTTCACCGGCGGCCTGGCGCTCGCGGTCGCCATGGCTACGCACGGCAGGCCGGCGCCGCCCAACACGCGCTTCGGCTTCCTGCTCGTCAACCTGCTGTGGCTGACCACGGCGCTCGCCGGCGCCGTGCCCTTCATGGCCTCGTCGCTGGAGCTGAGCTTCACCGACGCCTTCTTCGAATCCGTCTCCGGCATCACCACCACCGGCTCCACCGTCATCTCCGGCCTCGACGAGGCGCCGCCCGGCCTGCTCTTGTGGCGCTCGCTGCTCAACTATATGGGCGGGCTCGGCGTCATCGCCTTCGGCCTGTTCCTGCTGCCGCTGCTCAACATCGGCGGCTTCAGCTATTTCAAGATCGAATCCTCCGACATCGAGGACCGCCCCTTCGAGCGCTTCGCCACCTTCACGATCAGCCTCGTCGCCATCTACACGGCCTTCGTCGCGCTGTGCGCGATCTGCTACGCGATGGCCGGCATGACCGGCTTCAACGCGATCAACCACGCCATGTCGACGATCGCCACCGGCGGCTTCTCCACGCATGACGCGTCATACGCGGAGTATTCGGACCGGCCCGCCATCCTCTGGATAGGCTCCGTCTTCATGTTCATCGGCGCGCTGCCCTTCTCCATCGTCATGCTGTTCGCCGTGCGCGGCCGGCTCGACGCGCTGCGCGATCCGCAGATCCGCGTCTTCGCGGGCTACACGCTCGTCTTCTCGCTCGCGGTCGCGATCTATCTGCGCGCCAGCCAGGACATGCCCTTCCTCGACGCGCTCACCCATTCGGTGTTCAACTTCGTCTCGATCATCACCACGACCGGTTTCGCCAGCGACGACTACACGCTGTGGGGGCCCTTCGCGGTCGCCTGCATATTCGTCGCGACCTTCCTCGGCGGCTGCTCGGGCTCCACCAGCGGCGGCATCAAGGCCTACCGCTTCCTCATCCTGTTCGAGCTGATGGCGAACGGCCTGAAGCGCCTGGTCTATCCCAACACCGTCCTGACCGTGCGCTATGGCGACCGCATCGTCGACGAGAGCATGCAGCGGGCCGTGGTGCTCTTCATCTCGTCCTTCCTCGTCATCTGGCTGATCGCCACGATCCTGCTCGCGGCCACCGGCGTCGACTTCGTCAGCGCCATGAGCGGCTCGCTCACCGCGCTCACCAATGTCGGCCCCGGCCTCGGCGAGACGATCGGACCCGTCGGCAATTTCTCGTCGCTTCCCGACACCGCGAAATGGGTGCTCTCGCTCGCCATGCTGCTCGGGCGTCTCGAAATCCTCGCCGTCCTCGTCGTCTTCAGCCCGGTCTTCTGGAACCGATAGTAAGGAAGCTATGGACCGCGCGCGTTTCAGACAGTATTGCGGAATGGCACTATCTTGCGGCGAGTTTGGAGCGGTGCGTGATTGAGGCGGTTGCATGGCTGTTGTGGAGGTTTCGCGCGCTGACGCTGGTCGTCGTGCTCGCCGGCTGCGGGGGCAACCAGGCGCATGACCTGATCTCGCCGGGCGTGGTCGAGCCCGGCACCATTGCCGGAAAGCACAGCATCTTCGCGGTGACGACCCGCGAGCGCGCCGAGGATCCGCGGCAGGTCTTCGACGGCAGGCGCGCCGAGAACCTCAGCTTCGCCCGCGTCGACATCACCATTCCGCGCGACCACCAGACCGGCCGCATCGAGTCCCCCCGCCGCGGACCGCGCGACCCGGCCAAGCATTTCTTCGCCTCCGAAGTGGCGATCATGCGCTCCGAAGCCGATTTCGCGCAAAAGCTCCGCGGCGAGATCGCGGCACGCAACGGACGCGCGCTCGTCTTCATCCACGGCTACCGCACGCTCTTCGACGGCGCGGTCTACCGCATGGCGCAGATCGTCCACGATTCAGGCTATACCGGCGTGCCCGTGCTCTTCTCCTGGGCGTCGGCGGGGCGCACCGTCGACTATATCTACGACAACAATTCCGCCACCATCGGCCGCGACGGGCTGGAGGAGACGCTGCGCCTGCTCGCCGCCAACGGCGCGACCCGCATCGACATCGTCGCCCATTCCATGGGCAACTGGGCCACGATGGAGGCGCTGCGCCAGATCGCCATCTCCGACGACCGGGAGGTCACCCGCCGGCTGGGCGACATCATGCTCGCTTCGCCCGACATCGACGTCGACGTCTTCAAGAGCCAGTTGAAGCGCATCGGCAAGCTCGACAGGCCGATCGCGGTCATGCTGTCGGACGACGACCGCGCCCTGCAGCTTTCCTCGCTTCTCGCCGGCAACCGGCCGCGCGTCGGCGACTATGCCAAGGCGGAGGACCTTGCCAGCCTCGGCGTCGTCGTCGTCAACGTCTCGAACCTGCAGGCTGGAGACAGGCTGAACCATGCGAAATTCGCCGACAATCCGCTGCTCGTGCGGCTCTTGGGCGAGCATCTGCAGGCCGACAGCCAGTTGGGCACCGGCGACCGCCAGGAGATCAGCTCGCGCATCGGCAGGCTGGCGCAAGGCCTCGGCCAGACCATCGGCACGGCGGCCGAGATCGTCATCACCACGCCGCTCGAGGTCATCAACGTCGCCGTCGGCGGCGCGGGAGGGTGAGCCAGCCCCTCGCCGCCGCATCTTCCTCTCCCCACGGGGAGAGACTGGCGCGGGCAAAGCCCGCGACGGATGAGGAGGAAATTGCAACCGGCCCCGTTCAGACGAAAAGATCGACCTTCTCGAACTTCGTCACGTCGATGATGCCGACGTCCGAGATCCTCAGCTCCGGAATCACCACGAGCGCCAGCAGCGAGTGCTGCATATAGGCGTTGTTGAGCGTGCAGCCGGCGGCCCGCATCGCTTCCGTCAGCTTCGCCGCCTTCGCCGCCACCACCTCGGCGCGCTCGTCCGACATCAGCCCGGCGATCGGCATCTCCACCAGCGCGATCTCCTTGCCCTGCGAATAGAGCACCACCCCGCCGCCGACCTCGCCGAGCCGGTTCGCCGCCTTCGCCATGTCCTGCTTGCTGGTGCCCACGACGATCATGTGGTGCGAATCATGCGCCACCGTCGAGGCCAGCGCGCAATCGGCCATGTAGCCGAAGCCGGAGACGAAGCCGTTGGTGACGCCGCCCGTCCCGCGGTGCCGCTCCACCAGTGCGATCTGGCAGACGTCGTTGCGCCGGTCCATCCGCACGATGCCCTGCTCGACCGGCAGATCGGCCTCCAGCGCCCGCGTCGGCGCCTGGTTCTCGATCACGCCGATCACCCGCGCCCGCACCTCGTTGGCCCCTTCCGGGGCCTCGACGTCGAAATCGGCCGCCTTCAGCTTGCGGCCGAGCTTCACCGTCTTCTTGGCGCTCGCCAGATAGTCGTAGGGGGGAATGTCGGCCTCGAGCCTGCCGCCCTTGGCGAGCCTCACGCCGCGCGCATAAACCTCGTCGATCTTCAATTCCGCCAGATCCGAGACGATCAGGAAATCGGCCAGTCTCCCCGGCGCGATCGAGCCGATCTCGCGCTCCAGCCGGAAATGCTGCGCGGTGTTGATCGTCGCCATCTGGATCGCGGTCACCGGCGCCAGCCCTTGCGCGATCGCGTGGCGCACCACGCGGTCCATATGGCCGTCATCGACCAGCGTTCCCGAATGGCTGTCGTCGGTGCACAGGATGAAGCTGCGCGGATCGAGACCCTGCTCGGTCACCGCCTTGATCTGCGAGGCAACGTCGTACCAGGCCGAGCCCAGCCGCAGCATCGCCTTCATGCCCTGGCGCACGCGCGCGACCGCGTCCTCCACGCAGGTCCCCTCATGGTCGTCCTCCGGTCCGCCGGCGACATAGCCGTGGAAGGCGAGCCCCAGGTCGCGCGAGGCATAGTGCCCGCCGACCGTCTTGCCGGCCTTCACGGTCGCGGCGATCTCCGCCACCATCGTCTCGTCGTTCGCGGCCACGCCGGGAAAATTCATCACCTCGCCGAGCCCGATGATGTTGGGCCATTTCATCGCCTCGGCGACGTCCGCCGCCGTCAGCTGCGCGCCGGCATTCTCGAGCCCCGGCGCCGAAGGCACGCAGGACGGCATCTGCACATGCACGTTGATCGGCATGGCCAGCGCCTCGTCATGCATCAGCCGCACGCCGTCGAGGCCGAGCACGTTGGCGATCTCGTGCGGATCGATGAACATCGAGGTGGTGCCGTGCGGGATCACGGCGCGGCAGAATTCGGTGACCGTGACCATGCCGCTCTCGACATGCATGTGCGCGTCGCAGAGTCCCGGCACGAGATAGCGCCCGCCCGCGTCCACCACCTTGGTGCCCTTGCCGATGGCATGGCCGGCATTCGGCCCGCAATAGGCGAAGCGCCCGGCGACGATCGCGATGTCGGTCGCCGCGATCACCTCGCCCGAATGCACGTTCACCCATCTTCCGTTGCGGATGACGAGATCGGCCGCCGCCCGCCCGGTCGCCACGTCGACGAGCTGGGGCGCCGCGTCCGTCCAGGATTTCGGCCGCTGAAAGGCATTCTTCGACTTTGCGGGCATGAAGGGGTTTCTCCGTTTTCCCGAGTTTGCCAAGCCTTCCCTGAATTTGCCAGTGCCGCGTCGACCCGGTTCCGCACCTGCCGCATCGCCTTTGGACCACGACCAAAGAAGGCTTGACACCGCCGTTCCCCTTGCCGTCACATGCGTTGCGTCGAAACGTCGCGCCGGCAATTCCGCAGCAGGGGGCTGCCCGCCGGGCCGCGTCATCAAGAACAACGATCGGGAGGATCGACATGCGTTCACTTTTGGCCTCGCTCGCGGCAGCCGCGGCGATGTTGGTCGCGCCGGGACTTGCCGGGGCGCAATCCTATCCGGAGCGGGACATCACCATCGTGGTTCCCTTCTCCGCCGGCGGGCCCACCGACACGGTGACGCGACTCGTCGCCGAGGCGATGTCGAAGGATCTCGGCAGGCAGATCATCGTCGAGAATGTCGGCGGCGCCGGCGGCACGCTGGGCGCGGGCCGCGTCGCGGATGCCGAGCCCGACGGCTACACGCTGCTTCTCCACCATATCGGCATGGCCACCAGCGCCACGCTCTACCGCTCGCTGCCCTACGACACGCTCGACGCCTTCGAATATGTCGGCCTCGTCACCGAGGTGCCGATGACGATCGTCGCGCGCAAGGACCTCGAGCCCGCCGACCTCGCCGGCCTCATCGAATACGCCAAGGCGAACGCCGACACCGTCACCGTCGCCAATGCCGGCATCGGCGCTGCCTCGCATCTGTGCGGCATGCTGTTCATGAGCGCGATCGAGACGCCGCTGGTCACCGTTCCCTATCAGGGCACCGGGCCGGCCATGCAGGACCTGCTCGGCGGCCAGGTCGACATCATGTGCGACCAGACCACCAACACCACCAAGCAGATCCAGGGCGGGACCATCAAGGCCTATGCGGTGACCTCGGCCGAGCGCCTCGACGTGCTGCCCGACATTCCGACCGCGATCGAGGGCGGGCTCGCCGACTTCCAGGTCGGCATCTGGCACGGCCTCTACGCGCCCAAGGGCACGCCGGCCGAGATCGTCGAGCGTCTTTCGCAGTCGCTGCAGGTCGCGCTCGCCAACGAGAACGTCGCCGCCCGTTTCGCCGAACTCGGCACCACGCCCTCGCCCAAGGAGGACGCGACGCCGGCCGCCCTGAAGGCGAAACTCGAGGGCGAGATCGCCCGCTGGAAGCCGGTCATCGACGCCGCGGGGCAGTACGCGGACTGATGTCGGCGATCGCGGGGCGCGCGGAAACATGACGGCGTGCCCCGCAATGTCCGGGAAATTCCGCGCGCTGCGACGCGGATCCCGCTGCAAACCGCCACGCGAGGCAGGAAAAGCATGAAATCGCTAAGCTTCGACCGCACGAACCTGGCGTGCGGTCTCATCTTCATCGGCTTCGGCCTGTTCTTCGCCATCCAGTCGCTCGGCATGCAGATCGGCACCGCCTTCCGCATGGGGCCGGGCTATTTCCCGCTGGTGCTGGCCTGCATCCTCGTCATTCTCGGCGCGGTCATCGTGGTCGGCTCCGCGACCGCCGAGGGCGAGCCGCTCGGGCCGATCGCCTGGCGCGGCATGCTCCTCATCCTGCCCGCGCCGGTCTTCTTCGGATTGACCGTGCGCGGCCTCGGCTTCGTGCCGGCGCTGTTCTGCACGGCGCTGATCGCCTCCTTCGCGTCGCGGCGCATGTCGCTGGCGAAGGCGCTGGTGCTGTCGGCCCTGCTCACGGCCTTCTCGGTCGCCGTCTTCTCCTACGGGCTCGGCCTGCCGTTCCAGCGCTTCGGCCCCTGGACCCGCTGGTGAGGCGCCGCTGATGGAACTCATCGACCACCTCGCCCTCGGCTTCGCCACGGCCATGTCGCCGTGGAACCTCGTCTTCTGCCTGGTCGGCGTGCTGCTCGGCACGCTGATCGGCGTGCTGCCCGGCATCGGCGCGACCGCCACCATCGCCATGCTCCTGCCGATCACCTTCCAGCTCGAGCCGGTCTCGGCGCTGATCATGCTCGCCGGCATCTACTACGGCGCCCAATATGGCGGCTCCACCACGGCCATCCTCATCAACATGCCCGGCGAATCCTCCTCCGCCGTCACCGCGATCGACGGCTACCAGATGGCGCGCAAGGGTCGCGCCGGCGTCGCGCTCGCCGTCGCCGCGCTCGGCTCCTTCTTCGCCGGCACGGTCTCCACCCTGCTCGTCGCGCTCTTTGCCCCGCCGCTCACCGTGATCGCGCTGAAATTCGGCTCGGCGGAATATTTCTCGCTGATGGTGGTCGGCCTCATCTCCTCCATCGCGCTCGCCCACGGCTCGGTCGTCAAGGCGCTCGCCATGGTGGTGCTCGGTCTGCTCCTCGGCCTCGTCGGCCAGGACATCTATTCCGGCACGGCCCGTTTCACCCTCGGCATCCGCGAATATGCCGACGGCTTGAACTTCGTCGCGGTCGCGGTCGGCATGTTCGGCATCGCGGAGATCCTGCGCAATCTGGAGAATGAAAACACCCGCTCCGCCCTGATGAGCAGGGTCACAGGGCTGATCCCCACCCGCGAGGATTTCCGCCGCATGGCCGCGCCCATCCTGCGCGGCACGGCGCTCGGCTCGGCGCTCGGCATCCTGCCGGGCGGCGGCGCCATCCTCGCTGCCTTTGCCTCCTACACGGTCGAAAAGCGCGTTTCCAAGACGCCCGAGGAATTCGGCCACGGCGCGATCGAGGGCGTCGCCGGCCCCGAATCGGCCAACAATGCCGGCGCGCAGACCTCCTTCATCCCGCTTCTCACCCTCGGCATCCCCGCCAATCCGGTGATGGCGCTGATGATCGGCGCGATGATCATCCAGGGCATCGTCCCCGGCCCCAACGTGGCCGCCGAGCAGCCGGCGCTGTTCTGGGGCATCATCGCCTCGATGTGGATCGGCAATCTGATGCTCGTCATCCTCAATTTGCCGCTCATCGGGCTGTGGGTGAAGCTTCTGACGATCCCCTACTACGTGCTCTTCCCGATCATCATGGCGTTCTGCTCGATCGGCGTCTACAGCGTCGCCTCCAACGCCTTCGACCTCTATTCCGTCGCCTTCTTCGGCTTCCTCGGCTACGTGCTGACCAAGCTGCGCTGCGAGCCGGCGCCGCTGCTTCTTGGCTTCGTGCTCGGCCCGCTGCTCGAGGAGCATCTGCGCCGCGCCATGATCATCTCGCGCGGCGACCCCTCGGTCTTCCTCACGCGCCCGATCAGCGCGACGCTGCTCGCGCTCGCCGCCGTGGTGCTCGTCATCGTCTTCCTGCCGTCGATCCGCAGGAAGCGCGAGGAGGTGTTCGTCGAGGAGGATTGACAGGCGAGATGGTGCGGACGACGGGAATCGAACCCGTACGGTCGAGGACCGAGGGATTTTAAGTCCCTTGCGTCTACCAGTTCCGCCACGTCCGCGCGGGCTCCCTTTTCAGGGGTTTCGCGCGGAACGTCAACTGCCCTGAAGCCTTGTCAGCGTCGAACGAAGACCGGCCGGTAGACGACCATCGGCTCATATGCCCAGGGGTCCATGCTCGCCCGGTAGCGGCGGGCGGCGCGCCGGTCGAGATCCAGCCGCTGCAGGCATTCGGCGAAAGCGTCGTTCTTGCGGGTGAAGCCGTAGGAGCGGCATTCCGCCTCGTCGCGGGCGCGCTGCTCCTCCGGCGTGATCGTGGTGCAGCCGGCCAGCAGCGCCGCGAGGCCGATCGCAAACAAGGATGCTTTTCGCATGATGGTCACCTGACGTGAGGCGTCGAGCCTCGGGCGGGATTGAGACTTTTTGCAGGCAGCCGCGCCATCCCGCGAGGACGCCGCGCAGGCCCGGTCAGATCACGGCCACGCCGGCGTCGCGCGCGGCGGCGATGAAGGCGGCGCGTGCCATCGCGGCCGATTTGATGCCGTCGAGCGCGTCCTGGCAGGCGCGGATCGCCTTGCGTGCCGACGGGCACGATTTCACCGGCCACGCGCCGGTCAGGCACTCCATCGCCTCGAACGCGTCCGCCACGACACGCTCGCGGCCCTCGACGAAGATCACGACGGGATGAAATGAGCGCGCGCTCATGATTGCTCGCCCTCTTGCTGTTGCGGATATGCGTTTGTCATGGCTCAGAAAACTGGGCTCAGGGGAACAGGCGCGATTCCTGTGCCGCGCGGATGAAGGTGTGCCGCGCCGCATGCGCCGGCGCGCGGCCTTCCATCGCCGCCGAACAGGCGCGGCTTGCGGCGTAGTACCATTTTCCCCGTGTTTCCGGCCAGGCACCGCGCAGGGCGGCGCTGGCTTCGACTGCGCTGCGAACTTCGGTCACCCCGAACTCCGCCCGCAAACGGACCGGCTCGTGAAAGTCGGTATTGTTGCTCATGACCCTTCCTCGCGAAATCTTACCGCTCAACGCACGGCGTGATCGGTAGTTCCCCACGTGAGGGAACTTTTTCATTTAAAGAGAGTCGGCGCAAGTTGAACTATTGTCGTCCCGCGAAAGCCTTCTCCGCCATACGGCGGATGAAGGTGACCACCTTCGCCGTCACCGCATATTGGGGCATGTGGCCGACGCCCTCGACGATCTCGAGATCGAGGTCGGCGACCTTGCCCTTCATCGCGAGCCCGTGCCGGCGATGGTCGAGCACGCGGTCGCTGTCGCCGAAGAGAATGCCGACCGGGACCTTCAGCTCGCCATAGCGTTTTTCCAGGCGCGGAAGCTCGTGCTCCAGCGCGACGAGGTCGGTCGAGGTGGCGTAGAAATGGCCGGGCCTGAGGCCGGCGAGCGCACCGCCCTCCACCGCGTAGTCCGCCGGCGGCTGCTGCGGGCCGAACACGAAATCGATCGTCTTCCGCGAATTCTTGACCGACATCGGCACCGCAAGCGTGTGCGCGATCAGTCGCCGCCTCAACGGCGAGCGGATCGCGAGCGCCTCGAATTCGGGCTTCACCTCCTCCTCGAAATGCGTCAGCGGCGAGATCAGCGCCAGCCCCGACACCGCGCCGGGACGGTCGAGCGCCGCCGCCAATGCCACCGCGCCGCCCAGCGAATGGCCGACGAGCAGCGGTCTTTCCAGGCCGAGTTCCTCGATGAAGCGGTGGACGAAATGCGCCTGCTCGGACAGCCGGCCCTCCCAGCCGGCGCCGCGCGTCGAATAGCCGGAGCCCGGCCTGTCCATCGCGATCAGCCGGTAGCCGTCGCCGAATTCCTCCATCAGCGGACGGCGCAGATGGTGGAGCGTGCCGCCGAGCCCGTGGATCAGCAGGATCGGCGGCCCCTCGCCGCGCTCGACATAATGCACCTCGCGGCCGTCGATGGTGATGAACTTGCCGAGCGCGGGCACCTGCCGCTCGGCCTCGCGCGCGATCCGTCGCGTGACATGGGCGAAATAGCCCCCGACCAGCAGGACCAGCACGGCGGCCGCCGAAAGCACGCTGAAAACTGCGGATAACGCCGTCATTGCCTGCCCCGCCTCGTAAAGCCTCAGCTTAGCCGAGATCGGCTTACGGGCAAGCGCCTCAGAACCTGTCGACGACGGTGACGCCCGAGGCCTCGAACCGGTCCATCGCCATCAGCGCGTCGACCGATTCCTCGAGGCTGATCCGGCTGCCCACCAGCAGTTCCGGCTTCAGCCTGCCGCTCTCGATCATGTCGAGCATGGCGCCGTAGCGGAAGGCCTGCATGCCGTGGCTGCCGAGGATTTCGAGCTCGTTGGCGATCACCCTGGCCATCGGCACTTTCGGCGTCGCATGGTCGGCGAGCATCAGCCCCACCTGCACGTGCCGGCCCCGCTTGCGCAGGTTGGCGATCGAGTTGAAGCAGGTCTCGGGATGGCCGAGCGCGTCGAGCGAGAGATGCGCGCCGCCCTTCGTGATCTCGCTTACCGCTTCCACCACGTCGGTCGCCTTGCGCGCGTTCACGGTCGCCGCCGCACCGAGGCGGCGGGCCAAGTCGAGCTTCTCGTCGGAAATGTCGATCGCCACCACGTTCGCGCCGGCCGCACCCGCGATCATCACCGCCGAGAGGCCGACGCCGCCGCAGCCGTGCACGGCCACCCATTCGCCGGCCGACACCCTGCCCTGGTCGACGACGGCGCGGAACGAGGTCACGAAGCGGCAGCCGAGGCTCGCCGCCGTCACGTAGTCCATCGCATCCGGCAGGCGCACGAGATTGATGTCGGCATGGTCGATGCGCACCAGCTCGGCGAAAGAACCCCAATGGGTAAAGCCCGGCTGGAACTGGTGGTCGCAGACCTGGTGATTGCCCGAATGGCATTCGTGGCAGGCGCCGCAGCCGCCGACGAAGGGAACCGTCACCCGGTCGCCGACCTTCCAGTTGGCGACGTCGCGGCCCACCTCGGCGATCTCTCCCGCCAGCTCGTGGCCGGGCACGTGCGGCAGCACGATGTCGGGGTCGTGGCCCATCCAGCCGTGCCAGTCGCTGCGGCAGACGCCGGTCGCGCGGACCTTGATGACCACGCCGTGGCGCTCGGGCGCGGGATCGGGAACCGACCTGATCTCCGGCCGCTCGCCGAATGCCTCGAAAAGAACCGCCTTCATGCCCGACCTCGTTTCGCGTCGCTCGTTTCTCGCGCGCGTCGTTATCACGAGGGCGGGCTGCCCCGGAAGCCTGCCGCGACGAAAAAGGGCGGGCGGCCCCCCGGTCGCCCGCCCCGCTGCCCGCGGGCCCTTGCCTCAGCCGTGCAGCTTGTTCGCGATCTCGGCGACGCGCTTGCCCTGGAACCTGGCGCCTTCCAGCTCCTGCTCGGAAGGCTGGCGCGAACCGTCGCTGTCCGAGGTGGTCGTCATGCCGTAGGGCGAGCCGCCGCGCACCGTATCGTTGCCGGACTGGCCCTGATAGGCGTAGGAGAGCGGCACGATGATCATGCCGTGATGCTGCAGGGAAACCTGCGCGCTGATGATCGAGAATTCCGCGCCGCCATGCTGCGTGGCGGTGGACGAGATGACCGAGGCGATCTTGTTGACCAGCGCGCCCTTGGCCCAGAGCGGCCCGGTCTGGTCGAGGAAATTCTTCATCTGCGCCGCCATCGCGCCGTAGCGCGTGGAGATGCCCAGGATGATCGCGTCGTAATTCTCCAGTTCCAGCGGCTCGGCGATCGGCGCCTCCTGGTCGAGCTTGTAATGTGCCGCCTTGGCGACCTCGAGCGGCACCAGTTCCGGCACGCGCTTGATCGTCACGTCGGCGCCGGCGTCGCGCGCGCCTTCGGCCGCCGATTTCGCCATGGCCTCCATGTGACCCCAGCTCGAATAGTACAGCACCAGCACCTTGGCCATTCTCGTCTCCTTCTGGCTTTCCGTTCCGCGATGGCGCGGCCGAAAAGCCGCGTCCGGTGAAAGCTAGCGTGCTGGCCGTTCATCGCAACCGTGCTGATTGCCGACAGATCGTTCACCGAACGGCACCCATTGCCGGTTGCCGAACGCGGCGTTATGTGCAGTAAGCCGCAGCAACCGGACTCTGACCATGACCGATATCATTACCGCCGCGATGATCGTCATCGGCGACGAAATTCTCTCCGGACGCACCAAGGACAGGAACATCGGCCACCTCGCCGACGTCATGACCGCGATCGGCATCGACCTGAAGGAAGTCAGGATCGTGCCCGACGAGGAGGACGAGATCGTCGCCGCGGTGAACGCGCTGCGTGCCCGCCATGCCTACGTCTTCACCACCGGCGGCATCGGCCCCACCCATGATGACATCACCGCCGATTCGGTGGCCAAGGCCTTCGGCGTGCCCTGCGAGTACGACGCGCGCGCCTATGCGATGATGGAGGCGCATTACGCGGCGCGCGACATGGAGTTCACAGAGGCGCGCAAGCGCATGGCGCGCATGCCGGTCGGCGCCGAGCACATCGACAATCCGGTCTCGCTGGCGCCCGGCTTCCGCATCGGCAACGTCCATGTCATGGCCGGCGTACCGGCGATCTTCCAGGCGATGCTCGACAATGTCGTCCCGACCTTACGCACCGGCGTGAAGCTCCTGTCGCGGACCGTGCACTGCCCTTTCGGCGAGGGCGTTATCGGCGGGCCGCTGGCCGATATCCAGAAGGCTTTCCCCGACACCATCATCGGCTCCTATCCGAAATATCAGGACGGCACCTTCTGGACCGAGCTCGTGGTGCGCTCGCGATCGCCCGAATCGCTCGCCGCGGCGACCGCCGCGGTTCAGGCGATGGTCGATGGTCTCGGCCCAAGGAGCTGAAAGGATTCGTTTTATTTTCCGGCCTCAACTCTCTCTTTCGGGGCGGCGTCAATCGGCATATGATCGGCAAGGCGCAGGGGTGAAAGAACGGTTTCCTGCAACTCCCGGTGCGTTTCCTAGGGAAACCAATCCGCTTCCGCCCCGTTGTGGCGTTGGGAAATCATGGAGGCCGTTATGAGCTACAAGACCCTACTTGCCGTGCTTCAGAGCAAGGAAGACGCGACGCGCGTGCTCGACTGCGCCGTGCCGCTCGCCAGCCATCTGTCGGCGCATCTCATCGGCATCCATGCCGAGCCGATGCCAATTCCCTATGCGACGCCGATGGGCTTTCCCGACACCGATTTCATCGCCGCCGGCACCGAGCTCAACCAGCAGCGCAGCGACGAGATCAAGGCCCTCTTCCAGTCGCGCGTCTCGCGCGAGGGCCTGTCGTCCGAATGGCAGGCGATGGAAAGCTTCTCCGGCGACAGCGCCCTGAGCGCGGTCGGCGTCGCGCGCTCCTGCGACCTCGTGGTCGTCCAGCAATCCGATCCCGAGCAGAGCTCCGCCTCGATCGCCAATGTCGAGGCACTTCTGTTCGAGAGCGGTCGGCCGGTGCTGTTCGTGCCTTACGCCGCCCCCGTCAACATTCCCTTCAAGAAGGTGCTCGTCGCCTGGAACGGCACCCATGAGGCGGCCCGCGCGACCTTCGACGCCCTCCCCTTCATCGTCGCCGCCAGGGAGGTGGAGATCCTCAGCCTGGACGCCTCCGACACCGCCAACCAGGACAGCGCCGTCGCCGGCGCCGACATCTCGTCCGCCCTCGCGCGCCACGGCGCGAAGATCACCTTTTCCAGCGAGGTCACCGCGGGCCTTTCCGCCGGCGAGGCGATCGAGAACCAGATCGCCGAGACCGGCGCCGACCTGCTCGTGATGGGCGCCTACAGCCAGTCCTGGCTGAAGGAGTTCTTCTTCGGCGGCGCGACGCGCACGCTGCTGCGCTCCATGCCGACGGCCACGCTGATGTCGCGCTGAGCACGCCGATGTTCGGTTGTCCCTCGTTCCGCCTCGGGGCGCTCGCTAGGCATGAGAGGAAGCGGGGATGAAGGAAGGTATCGTCGTGTTTTCTCCGGAGGAAGAGGATGTCTATGACTGGAGCGGTCGGCAGATCTTACCGGAAATACGAAGGCATATCCGGGCCGGAAATTGCGTCAGGATTCAGGTCCAAGACGAAGCCAACGATTATGTCGAAGCTGTTTACGTCGATATCACTGAGGTAGATGAGCAGGATATTCTTCACGGCATCGTTCAGGACATACATAGATCTGAAATGCCTGATGGAATTGAGACGTTCCGTGTCGAGAACGGGGAAACCATAAGCTTCGCGAGGCGAAGCGTGATCGAAATTCCGCATGATTGGGAAGAGAATGAGAACCTTCGCGATCTGGTGGAACAGGCTCTAACAGGCCCCGCCCGATCCATGACGGGGATCTTGGATAATTCCGGCAAGGGCTGACCCTGGACCGTACGGGCCTGCGACCGCACTTGCCAGACGGCCCGCTTTCCGGTTAATTCCGCGCGCATTCCATCTGGCCGCGCGCACCGGAGTGCCCTCATGTCGCTACCTGAAAAAGCTTTCCCCGTTTCCTGGGATCAATTCCACCGTGACGCCCGCGCGCTCGCCTGGCGGCTGGCCGGCGTGAACGGCAAATGGAAGGCGATCGTCTGCATCACGCGCGGCGGGCTGGTGCCGGCCGCGGTCATCTCGCGCGAGTTGGAGATCAGGCTCATCGAGACGGTCTGCGTCGCCTCCTATCACGACTACACCGAGCAGGGCGAGCTCAAGGTCCTCAAGGAGATCAACCCTGCTTTGCTCGAAAACGACGGCGAAGGCGTGCTGATCGTCGACGACCTCACCGACACCGGCAAGACCGCGGCCATCGTCCGCGCCATGATGCCGAAGGCGCATTTCGCCACGGTCTATGCCAAGCCGAAGGGCCGCCCCCTCGTCGATACCTTCGTCACGGAAGTCTCCCAGGACACCTGGATCTACTTCCCCTGGGACATGGGCTTCACCTATCAGAAGCCGATCGCCGACAACCGTATCGACTGATCCCGCGCCGACTGGTTCCCGCAGCGAAGCTTGCGCGGGGCCTTCCGCACTTGAAAAATGCCGCCACCGACCCGAAATGGGTAGGGTGTTTACGTATTTTTTGCTTTCGTAACACAGAATTAACCCTGATAATTGTGAGACGGCAAACGAATCGTCTGAAAGGCAATCGTCCACCCATGTTCATGAGCCACGGTACCCGCAACCATCTCACGGATCGCATCCGCCGCCTGTTCGGCGGCATGCCGTGCCGTGTGCAGGTCGCGGCATTGCCCTGGCGCAGGGCCAAGGACGGCGTCGAGGTGTTGCTGGTCACGAGCCGGGGAACCGGCCGCTGGGTGCTGCCCAAGGGCTGGCCGGAGAACGACGAGCTGCCGCACGAGGCCGCCGCGCGCGAGGCACTCGAGGAGGCCGGCGTCGACGGCGCCATCTCGCATCAGGAGATCGGCCGCTTCTTCTACGGGAAGATGCTGCCGTCAGGGATGGAATGGCGTTGCGAGGTCATGGTCTTCCCGATGGAGGTCGACCACATCGCCGACAAATGGCCGGAGCGCAAGAAGCGCCGCCGCCGCTGGTTCGCGCCCAGGGACGCCGCTAGGCTGGTGGACGAAAAGGATTTGAGCGAACTCATCGCCGAATTCGGCGTTAATCCACGGAAATTCGCCGCCTGAGCCTGGCCCGAACCTCTCAAGCCTTGAGATATGCGGCCATCTTGCCTAAGCGGATGAGCGATAGCCGGGTGTGATCCGCGCGGCGACCGACATCCGACTGTTACAGGAAAGCCGATGGCCGACACTGCCGCTGAAGCGCGGAAGGACACCCTCGACAAGGATCTCGACAAGATCGTCTATGTCGAGGAAGCGACGAGCTTCGTGGCGCGCGGGCTCGTCGCGCCCGGTCTGGGGCTCCTGTTTCTCGCGCTTTCCGCCGTCGCCGCATCCCTCTTCGTCTTCGGCGAGCCGCGCGCCGTCATCATCATCGCCGCCGCCGCGATCGGCGCCTACATGGCCCTCAACATCGGCGCCAACGACGTCGCCAACAATGTCGGCCCGGCCGTCGGCGCCAAGGCGCTCACCATGGGCGGCGCGCTCGCCATCGCCGCCATATTCGAGACCGCTGGCGCGCTGATCGCCGGCGACGACGTCGTCTCCACGATTTCGAGCGGCATCGTCGATCCGGCGACGATCGCCGACCCCAACGTCTTCATCCGGCTGATGATGGCCGCCCTCATCTCCTCCGCGCTCTGGGTCAACCTCGCCACCTGGATCGGCGCGCCGGTTTCCACCACCCATGCGGTCGTCGGCGGCGTCGTCGGCTCGGGCGTGGCCGCCGCGGGCTTTGCGGCCGTCGATTGGCACGTGATGGGCGGCATCGCCGCGAGCTGGGTGATCTCGCCGGTCCTCGGCGGCATCGTCGCCGCCGCGTTCCTCGCCTTCGTCAAGTCCGCGATCATCTATCAGGACGACAAGATCACCGCCGCGCGCCGCTGGGTGCCGCTCCTGATCGCCATCATGGCCGGATCGTTCGCCGCCTATCTCGCCACCAAGGGCCTCAAGAACCTCGTCGACCTCTCCGGCTTCCACATCGCCCTTTTCGGGTTGGCAAGCTTTGTGATCGTCTGGGTGCTCGCGCATTTCGGCGTGCGCCGCCAGTCAGAAGGCATGGAGAACCGCAACCAGTCGCTGCGCAAGCTCTTCAACATTCCGCTGATCTTCTCCGCCGCCCTGCTCTCCTTCGCCCATGGCGCCAACGACGTCGCCAACGCCGTCGGCCCGCTCGCCGCGATCGTCCACACCGCCAGCGACAGCGACGTCGCCTCCTCCGTCCAGATTCCGCTCTGGGTCATGCTGATCGGCGCCGCCGGCATCTCGATCGGCCTCATCCTCTTCGGGCCCAAGCTCATCCGCATGGTCGGCGAGCAGATCACCAAGCTCAATCCGATGCGCGCCTTCTGTGTCGCGCTGTCGGCGGCGATCACCGTCATCGTCGCCTCCTGGTTCGGCCTTCCCGTCAGCTCGACGCACATCGCCGTCGGCGCGGTCTTCGGCGTCGGCTTCTTCCGCGAATGGTACACGGCGAAGTCCCCTCGCCGCCGCCGCTATCTGGAACGCAAGATGGAGCGCCTGCGCGTCGAACGCAGCGCGAACGGCATTGAGCCGGCCGAAATCGCGGCGGAAACGGAGGACGAATCCGACGGCGCCGACGCGCCGCCGATCTCCCGCGAGGAGATCAATCGCCGCCGCCTCGTGCGCCGCGCCCACGTGACGACGATCGTCGCCGCCTGGGTGACCACGGTTCCCGCCTCGGCGATCCTTTCCGGCCTCGTCTTCCTGGTCCTCAACGCGCTTGCCTGAGAGGCCGCCCCGCGCCTCGCGGGGCCGCGCAAGCCGCCACCTTTTCGTGACAGGCCCATGACGGACCGTTGCGCGAGGATGGATTCGACGGTGCCCGGCGCACGCCCAAGGCGTGGAAATTATTTGCGCTTCTCCCCACTATCCACATTTTCGACGCACAAGATGTTGGGGTCACAAAACTTCCGAAAACGAACTCTTGACGGCGGCATGCGAGTCGACTTTTATGGGTGACGCGCTTCCGTTGCGGGCGTGACCGGCGAGTTTCGTACACGGTCCTTTTTTCCAGATTTAGCGTGCGATTGCGAAATGGGGCTGCCCGACATCCATGGCGGGCGGCATGGAGGTTTCTCGTGCGTTTTTTAGACGAAGTACGGGGTCGATAGGGTGGCGTAAATCAGTTGTTAACACTATATTTAGTGTTTGCGCGCATCCTGAACGCAAGATAATGTGGGAATTCTCCGATGGAGAAAAACTCACAACGAGGCAATCAAGCGGACCTGCCAAGGCCGATCGCAGCCCGGATTTCCGCCCTTCGCGGCGGTTTTCGGGCAAGCTTTCGGCTTCGGTCGAGAGAGATGGCTGCGGCCGTTCGGTCGCGGAGATGGCGGACAGGTGTCAGTAGGCTTTCGGGAACACGCGTGCTTCCCGCCGAAAGACACTATATATAGACTAAAGGGACGAAGAAGATGCGGATCGAGCGGCGTTTCACGAAGGAAGGTCAGTCAGCCTATGCGGAGATCGAGTTCCGCAAGGCCACCAGCGAGATCAAGAATCCGGACGGCTCGATCGTCTTCCGGCTTGCCGACATCGACGTGCCGGCGCAGTTCAGCCAGGTCGCGGCCGACATCCTGGCCCAGAAATATTTCCGCAAGGCCGGCGTGCCGGCGCGCCTCAAGAAGATCGAGGAGAACGACGTCCCCTCCTTCCTGTGGCGCTCCGTCGCCGACGAGGCCGAGCTCGCCAAGCTGCCCGAAGATGAGCGCTACACCTCCGAGACCGACGCCCGCCAGGTCTTCGACCGGCTCGCCGGCACCTGGACCTACTGGGGCTGGAAGGGCAGGTATTTCGCCAGCGAGGATGACGCCCGCGCGTTCAAGGACGAGCTTTCCTACATGCTCGCCACGCAGCGCGTCGCGCCCAACTCGCCGCAATGGTTCAACACCGGCCTGCACTGGGCCTACGGCATCGACGGCCCGGGCCAGGGCCATTTCTACGTCGATCCCTTCACCGGCAAGCTGACCAGGTCCAAGTCGGCCTACGAGCATCCCCAGCCGCATGCCTGCTTCATCCAGTCCGTGCAGGACGACCTCGTCAACGAGGGCGGCATCATGGATCTGTGGGTGCGCGAGGCGCGCCTCTTCAAATACGGCTCCGGCACCGGCTCCAACTTCTCCTTCCTGCGCGGCGAGGGCGAGAAGCTCTCGGGCGGCGGCAAGTCGTCGGGCCTGATGAGCTTCCTGAAGATCGGCGACCGCGCCGCCGGCGCCATCAAGTCGGGCGGCACGACGCGCCGCGCCGCCAAGATGGTCGTGGTCGACATCGACCATCCCGACATCGAGGAATATATCGACTGGAAGGTGAAGGAGGAGCAGAAGGTCGCGTCGCTCGTCACCGGCTCCAAGATCGTCAGGCAGCACATGACGGCGATCATGAAGGCCTGCGTAAACTGCGAGGCCGACAATGGCGACTGCTTCGACCCGGCCAAGAATCCGGCGCTGAAGCGCGAGATCCGCGCCGCCAAGAAGAACGCGGTTCCGGAGAACTACATCAAGCGCGTCATCCAGTTCGCGCAGCAGGGCTACACCTCGCTCGAGTTCAAGACCTACGACACCGACTGGGATTCGGAGGCCTACCTCACCGTCTCCGGCCAGAACTCCAACAATTCGGTCTCGCTCAAGGATAACTTCCTGCGCGCCGTCGAGGCCGACGGCGACTGGAACCTCACCGCCCGCAAGGACGGCAGGGTGATGAAGACGCTGAAGGCGCGCGACCTGTGGGAGAAGATCGGCTACGCCGCCTGGGCCTCCGCCGATCCGGGCCTGCACTTCAACACCACGATGAACGACTGGCACACCTGTGCCTCGGCCGGCGCCATCCGCGCCTCGAACCCGTGCTCGGAATACATGTTCCTCGACGACACGGCCTGCAACCTCGCCTCGATCAACCTCCTGCCCTACCGCAATCAGGACGGCACGATCGACATCGCCGCCTACGAGCATACGGTGCGGCTGTGGACCGTCGTCCTCGAAATCTCGGTGATGATGGCGCAGTTCCCGTCGAAGGAGATCGCCCGCCTCTCCTACGAATACCGCACGCTCGGCCTCGGCTACGCCAATATCGGCGGTCTCCTGATGACCTCCGGCATCCCCTACGATTCGGATGAGGGCCGCGCGCTCGGCGGCGCCCTGACGGCGATCATGACCGGCATCGCCTACGCCACCTCCGCCGAGATGGCCGGCGAGCTCGGCGCCTTCGCCGACTACGACCGCAACGCGGAGAACATGCTGCGCGTCATGCGCAACCACCGCCGCGCCGCCTATGGCGACAAGGACGGCTACGAGAAGCTCGCCGTCAACCCGGTGCCGCTCAACGCCGACCATGTCTGGCAGAAGGAGCTCGTCGACCACGCCCGCGCCGCCTGGGACCGCGCCATCGAGCTCGGCGAGGAGCACGGCTACCGCAACGCCCAGGCGACCGTCATCGCGCCGACCGGCACGATCGGCCTCGTCATGGACTGCGACACCACCGGCATCGAGCCCGACTTCGCGCTGGTGAAGTTCAAGAAGCTCGCCGGCGGCGGCTATTTCAAGATCATCAACCGCGCCGTGCCGGAGGCGCTGCGCACGCTCGGCTATTCCGAGGCGCAGATCGCCGAGATCGAGGCCTATGCCGTCGGCCACGGCAATCTGAACCAGGCGCCGGGCGTCAATCCGGGCTCGCTCAAGGCCAAGGGCTTCACCGACGAGAAGATCGCCGCCCTCAACGCCGCGCTCGGCCAGGCCTTCGACATCAAGTTCGTCTTCAACAAATGGACGCTCGGCGAGGATTTCTGCCGCGACGCGCTCGGCTTCACCGACGAGCAGCTGAACGACTTCTCCTTCGAGATGCTGCCCGCGCTCGGCTTCTCCAGGAAGGACATCGAGGCCGCCAACATCCATGTCTGCGGCGCGATGACGCTCGAGGGCGCGCCCTTCCTGCAGGACAAGCACCTGCCCGTCTTCGACTGCGCCAATCCGTGCGGCAAGATCGGCAAGCGCTTCCTGTCGGTCGAAAGCCACATCCGCATGATGGCGGCCGCCCAGCCCTTCATCTCGGGCGCCATCTCCAAGACGATCAACATGCCCAACGAGGCGACCGTCGAGGACTGCAAGGAAGCGTACATGCTGTCCTGGAAGCTGGCGCTGAAGGCCAACGCGCTCTACCGCGACGGCTCGAAGCTCTCGCAGCCGCTCAACGCCTCGCTTCTGTCCGACGATGAGGAGGAGACCGAGGACCTCATCGAGGAACTCGTCGCCGCCCCCACCGCGCAGAAAGCGGCGATCGTCACCGAGAAGATCGTCGAGCGCATCGTGGAAAAGGTCGTGCGCGACCGCGAGAAGCTGCCGAACCGCCGCAAGGGCTACACCCAGAAGGCGGTCGTCGGCGGGCACAAGGTGTATCTCCGCACCGGCGAGTTCGACGACGGACGCCTCGGCG
The DNA here is from genome assembly GCF_001014615.2 of Aquamicrobium sp. LC103. Lineage (GTDB taxonomy): Bacteria > Pseudomonadota > Alphaproteobacteria > Rhizobiales > Rhizobiaceae > LBCQ02. Next base: position 37,559 of record NZ_LBCQ02000004.1, on the reverse strand, counting down.
AGATCTTCATCGACATGCACAAGGAAGGCGCCGCCTTCCGCGCCATGATGAACAATTTCGCCATCGCGATCTCGCTCGGCCTGCAATATGGCGTGCCGCTCGACGAATATGTCGAGGCCTTCACCTTCACCAAGTTCGAGCCGGCCGGCATGGTCCAGGGCAACGACGCGATCAAGAACGCGACGTCGATCCTCGACTACGTCTTCCGCGAACTGGCGATCTCCTATCTCGGCCGCCACGACCTCGCCCATGTCGACACGTCGGACTTCTCCAACACCTCGCTCGGCAAGGGCATCTCGGAAGGCAAGGCGCAGGCGGTCTCCAAGGGCCTGACCCGCGGCGCGCCGCTCAAGGTCGTCGCCGGTCCGGGCCTCGGCGGTTCGGAGCCGAAGGGTTTCAGCGGCGGCGGCACCAACGCCACCGCGACGCCCGCCAAGGCGGCGCCGACCGCGTTCGCCGGCTCCAATGTCCGCGCGATCTCGACGGCCGCGACGGTGACGGCGCTCAAGCCGACGGTCTCCGAGCTGCGCGAGGAGGCCACCGCCTTCAAGCGCGACTATGAGGAGCGTGCCCGCGAGTTCACCGAGGAAAGCGCCGAGGAAGACGCCGCCGAGACCTCGTCGGCTTCGGCGATGTTCTCCGACGCCGCCGCCCGGGAGGCTTCCGACGCCAAGGCGCTCGCCGCCGACCGGCGCATGAAGTCGATGATGCAGGGCTACACCGGCAATTCCTGCTCGGAATGCCAGAACTTCACCATGGTGCGCAACGGCACCTGCGAGAAGTGCGACACCTGCGGCGCGACGAGCGGGTGCTCGTGATCGCTAATTGAAATTACGGGACTAAGTTTTCGGCCCGGTCTTGCGACCGGGCCGAAATTGTAAAAGCAGCAATGTGGAAGCGGGCGAAAACCACTCTCCCCCGGCAAGGGAACTAGCTGCGCGAGCCGCGAGCGATCACGGTATTCCTACCAACCACCGATCCTGCGCCACCTGCCCTTCACCGAAAGGCCTTCGCACCGAAGCTGATCGGCACCCCGCAGTGTCGCTTGAAATCACCGAAGCGCATGTTTCGGTGCCGCGGGCAATTGCCGTTGGCCTTGTGGGGCTTGCACAAAAGACAACCCGCACGGGCGCTCTTGGCGCGTCTTCTCCTGAAATGCATCGTAACCTCCGAAGTCCGGTACGCCCCCACGGCGCACGCGCATCTTTCGAAGGAGTAATGCTTTCATCTTCATCCTCGAAGAATAAGATACGCGAAGATCGCCGTCCACATTGCAAGCTCGCCCCATGCCGCCCGTCCATGTCGATCCCGCCAAGGTCCGTGAATTCCCCGACGCCGACGGCTTCTATCGCTGGCTCGGCGACAATCACGACCGTGCCGACGAGCTGTGGATCAGGATCCACAAGGTTTCGTCCGGCCTGCCGTCGATCACGCCCAGGGAGGCGATCGACGTCTGCCTTTGCTGGGGCTGGATCGACGGCATCCGCAAGAGCCTCGACGAAAGGAGCTTTCTCCAGCGCTACACGCCGCGCGGACGAAGGAGCACCTGGAGCCGCATCAATGTCGACAACGTCGCGCGCCTGATCGCCGAGGGCCGCATGACCATGCATGGTCTCGCCCAGGTCGATGCGGCGAAGGCCGACGGGCGCTGGGACCGCGCCTATGCGGGCGTCAAGGACATGGAACTGCCGGCCGACCTCCTCGCCGCGATCGAGGCCGAGCCCCGTGCGAAAGCCATGCTTGCGACGCTCACCTCGCAGAACCGCTTCGCGCTCGCCTTCCGCGTGCACAACATGAGGACCGACGCCGGCCGCTCGAGGAAGATCGCGCAATTCGTCGGCATGCTGAAGCGCGGCGAAACGATCTACCCGCAACGGAAGAAATGAGCCGCCCCGCCCGCCGTTCCGGCATGGCTCCTCGGGTCGAGGCCGAGGATGGCGAAACGGAAAGGCCGCCGCCCTGTCTGGCCACGGCAGGCATTCCGCCGCCGAAGCGGACAGCCGCCCGCCGCCTCCGGCGCCGCAAGCAGGATGACGAAGCGGGCAGCCGCCGCCCCTTCAGTGCTTCCGCGCCTGCACCAGATACGCGTCGATGGTCGTTTCGCCCAGCCATTTGACCGCTTCGAGCCGGTGCAGCCCCTCGACCAGCACGTAGCGCTTGCCGTCGAAGCGCACCTGGATCGGCGTCTTTAGCCCGTTCTCGAGGATGTCCTCGGCGAGAAGCCGTGCCGTCTCCGGGTGCAGCGTCTTTCGCCGCGCCGCCGGAACGTAGATGTCGTCGATCGCGATCGTCTGGGTTCTCAGCATGAATTCTCCCGGCGCGTCCCCTCCTCCAACCGATAGGCCTTTTGGCGGGCAAGGCCAAGGCCTGATCGGAGTGAGCCGCCCCCGTGCACAAATCCGCGCATCCGTCCCGCCCAACCCCTTCTTTTCGCTCGCATTCGCCTCCCGCCGTCCGCTTTTTCATCCACGCCCCGCGCGACCGGCCTACACTTTCCCCGCCCTTTCCCCTCGGGACGCGTGGTCGCGACGGCGCCAGGCGGGAATGGGACGGCGCGGCGGCCCGCCTCGAACGTGGAGGCGGGAGGCCGACCGGGAGCCCTTGCGAAGGGGATCGATAGCCTCAGCGCCTGGCGCTGGGATGCTCGGTAACGCGGCATTCCGGCAAAAGCGGCCGGAGACGGCACGGTCGGTCCCATGTCCGCTCCTCTTCGCCGAAAGGCGGAAAGGCGCGGACCAGGCAGCAGCCGGCAAGCCCGGTAGGACGCCGGACGGGCGGCCGCGAGGTCGCAGTCACTTCACTCAAGATGCGCGACCCCGCGGCCGCCCGTCTCCCGCCCCTTCGGCTCATCCAGAGCCCTGAGCCCTGAGCCCTGAGCTTGTCGAAGGGTCGAAGGGTCGAAGGATCAATGGCCAGACCGGAAACGGGGCGTGGCGAGGACGGGGCGCGGACCTTGCCGAACCGCCATCGCATGTTGAGCGCGGCCTTCATCCGGCCGGTCAGGGCCGTGTATCGCACCCATATGCGATAGCCCGCCCTTGTGGGGATGGGTCAGGGGTGGGGGTAAAACGACGGATCGGGACGGACCTGACCGGCGGATGAGCTGAAAATGAATTCCGGCCACACCCGCCCTGCCCGCTACGTGCTGATGCGACCGTGCGGCACGCCGTACATCAGCCGCGCGAACCCGTCGCCCGGAACGTGGACCAGCGTGCGATGATCGCCGCCCTCGAACCAGACGTCGTCATGCATCTCCAGCCCTTCGTCCACCACGCAGGCGATGCGGTAAGGCACGCCGAACACCGGCACGGCGCCCTCGTCGCAATCGGGAAACAGCGCGCTCGCCTCCTCCTCGGAGGCGAGTTCCACCCGCTCGCCGATGATGTTTTCGATCTTGCCGAGATCGACATGGCGCGACGCCGGCACCACGGCCAGGAGGTAGCCGTCGTCCCATTTCAGCACCACGCCCTTGGCGAGCGCGCCGCCCGGAACGTGGCTGGCCTTCGCCGTCATCATCGAGCAGCCGGTTCTGGCGTGCTTGCTCGCCTCGTAGGGGATGCGGTTGTCCTCGAGATATTCCTGCATCGTCAGCGCGATACCCATGGCCGGATCCTTTCGCCGTCAGTCAGCCTCGAAGGGGCCAGCCTTCCGGTGAAGCGGGCGAAGGGGCGCCTGAACCGCGCGAAACGGACGTCGCCGCGCGCTGGCCGGCACCTCTACCGGCTGGCCGCCGCGCCGCGCTCGAAAGCCGGCGCGGATATGCGGCAGGATACACCCGCTGCGGGACGACGGCAACGAATCCGCCCATCGGCCGCGCCGCATGAACGGCGCGCGCCGGTTTCGCCGCGGCACGAAAAAGCCCGCGCGGCCGGCGCGCGGGCTGCGTCGATCGTCGCGGTTTCGCGGCTATTCGGCCGCCTCGACCGTGTCGGCCCAGTCCTTCGTGGCGGTTTCGCCGCCGAGGAAGGGCAGCACCGTCCGGGTCAGCTCCGGCGCGAGGAATATGTCGTAATGCGTCGCCCCCGGCAGGATCGCGAGGCGGTTCCTCGACATGTTCTCGCGCATCCAGCCGGCGTCCTTCAGACCGCCGCCGAGAAGCTGGTAGAACTCGACGACGTGCTCGGGCCGGTACATGTCGCTGTCGCCATAGACGAGCATCACCGGCATGGCGAGCTTCTTGACGTCGCCCGCCCAGTCGTAGGGCTCGCGCATCAGCGCGCCCATCGCATCGAGCAGGCGCGGAAAATCCTCCGGCTTCGGCGCGACCTCCGCATAGGACTTGTACATCGGCGTGTCCTTCATCATCTCGGCCATGCCGGCGCCCACCTGCGCCTGCATCGGCAGCATCTCGGGATAGAAGCCGTCCCGCGCGAAGCCGGTGGAGACCAGCGCCAGCCGGCGCACCCTGTCGGGATGCTGCACGGCGAGCCGGAAGCCGGCGCCGCCGCCCATCGAATAGCCGAGCACGTCGACCTGATCGTAGCCGAGCTCGTCGAGGATCGCGGCGAGATCGTCGCCCATCGCTTCCAGGCTGATCGGGCGATCGCCCAGCTCCGTGCGGCCGTGACCGTGCAGGTCGACGCCGATCACCTGCCGGCCCTCGGTCAGCGCCGGCAGGATCGGCCTGAACATGTCGGTGGAGCCGAGCCCGCCATGCAGCAGCAGCAGCGGCTCGCCCTCGCCGTGGATCTCGTAGTAGTAATTGACGCCGTCGACCTCGACGTGACCGCTCCTCGGTCCGGTTTTCTCCTCGGCGCGAAGGATCGACGGCGCGGCGAAGAAGGCGGCGGCGGCAAGCATCGTCAGCAGAGTGGCTTTCAGCATTTCAGTCTCCCATGGTCCCCGGCGACTGAAACCGTCGTCCGGCTGTTTCGATGCATGGAAGACGAATGGCCGGAGGTGATTTCGACAGGCCGCGCGAAAAAATTTCGGGTGAGGAAGATCGCCGGCGGGCACCGCCGTTCACAGCACCGTCGCGACCACCAGCCAGACCAGCGCGGAAAGCTTTGCAGCATGGCCGTACCGGCTCGCGGAACGGTCGGCCGTGCGCCAGACGCAGGCGACCAGGAAGACGTTCAGCGGCAGCGGCGCGGCAAAGACGGCGATGACCAGCCAGAGCGGATAACCGAGCTCCAGGAGCACCAGCGACGCCGTCATCATGGCAAGGTTGAACAGCGTGGCGAAGAGGATCATGTCGCGCCAGAAAAGCGTGGCGAGCGGCACCTCGCCGCGCCATCGCGCCGCCAGGAAGCCCGGCGCGCGTGCGCCAATTTCGGCACGGTCCAGCGCCGCGCCATGATCGTTCACTTCGGCTTTCACGCCGCAACCGCCTTTCGCTCACGTCTTCCGGCTTGCGACTCTACCCGAGTCCGGGATCGGCGAAAGCCTGTATTTGAAAGTCCGCGTCCGGATTCAGTAGCCACGAGGCGGCACGAAGAGGCAGATCGTCTTGCCGTCGTTCTTGCCGGCGACCGAGCACCAGTGGAAGACGCCGTCAGGCGACGGGCGCACCTTGCGCGACGTCATCGGGATCACCTCGCCCGTTACCCTGATGACGTAGCCCTCCGGACCTTCGATGATGTCGGTCTCGGACACCTCCCGGCAATCATAACCGGAGCAGCAGGACACGGGATAGCTCCAGCCGGAGGGCGCGTCGTGCGCGGCGGCGGGAAGGAGTCCTAGTGCGAGGATGGAGGCAAAGGTTGACATGCCGGCTTTGCCGAGCGTCCGTGGAAGTCCTGAAGCGAACATGGCCTGTTCCCTTTGGGTTGTCCTCCCCCGCCGAAAAATGCTGCGCTTCCATGGTTAACCAAACGTTAACAGTGCCATGTTGTTCCGGCGGAACAATATGCTGCGGCGCGCGCTTATACCTCGTCGTCAACCCGCCCGGAGCTCACGGTGCTCGACCATCGCAAGCCGAAACCGGAAGCGCTGCTCGACCCGAAGCTCGCCGCGAGACACGCCTCGCTCACCTATGTCAACGACGAGAAGCCCGGCATCCGCCGCAGGCGCGCGGGGCGCGGCTTCCTCTATCTCGGCCCTCGCGGGAACAAGCTGGGCGAAGGCGAGACGCTGGACCGTATCCGCTCGCTCGCCATACCGCCGGCATGGACGGACGTCTGGATTTCTCCCGATCCAGACGGCCACATCCAGGCCACCGGTCGCGATGCCAGGGGCAGGAAGCAATACCGCTATCACGAGCGCTGGGCCGCCTGCCGCGACGACGTGAAATATTCGAGCCTGGCGGCCTTCGCGGAGAGGTTGCCGATGCTGCGTGCGCAAATCGATGCGGATCTGCGCCGCCACGGGCTGCCGCGCGAGCGGGTGATCGCGTCCGTCGTCTGGCTGCTCGACAACACGATGATCCGCGTCGGCAATCCGGCCTATGCCAGGGAAAACAAGAGCTTCGGCCTGACCACGCTCAAGAGCCGCCATGTCGAGATCGCGGGCGCCAGCCTGCGCTTCGCCTTTCAGGGCAAATCCGGCAAGGAATGGAAGCTCAAGCTGGTCGATCGCCGCATCGCCCGCATCGTGCGCAGCGCGCAGGAACTGCCGGGCCAGCACCTCTTCCAGTATCTGGACGAGGAGGACACCCGCCATGCGGTGCGCTCGGACGACGTCAACGACTATATCCGCGAGACGATGGGCGACGATTTCTCGTCGAAGCATTTCCGCACCTGGGGCGGAACGGTGCACGCCGCGATCCTGCTCGCCACCACGCCGCCGGCCGGGACGAAGACCGGCCGCAAGCGGCAATTGAACGAGATGATCGACACCGTCGCCCACCGGCTCGGAAACACCCGCGCCGTCTGCCGCGACTGCTACATCCACCCGCGCGTCGTGGAAAGCTGGGAAAACGCCGCGCTCGCCGGGGAGATGCTGGCGGCGCGTCGCTCCTTCCGCAAGGTGCCGGACGGGCTCGACGAGGAGGAGATGCTGGTGCTGCGCTGGCTGGGGCAGGCCTGAAACGGCCCCTGCCCCTACGGACAGGGATTGCCGAGCTTCTGGTGCAGCGCGTCCACCGCCTCCTGCATCTCGGCCGTCCATTTCACGTCCGCCGAAGCGAGCGCGGTCTCGAGCTGCGCGGTGGAGGTCGCGCCGATGATGTTGGACGTGACGAAGGGCCGGTGGGTCACGAAGGCATTGGCGAACAGCGCCGGCTCCATGCCGTATTCGCGGGCGAGATCGTTGTAGGCCTTGTGCGCCTCGGCCGCGCCCGGCGTCTCGTAGCGCTGGAGGCGGTCGAAAAGCTGCTTGCGCGACCCCGCCGGCAGCGCGCCGTCGTCATATTTGCCGGTGAGATAGCCCTGCGCCAGCGGAGAATAGGCAAGCAGGCTCACATCCTCGCGGTCGCACACCTCGGCGAGATTGACCTCGAAGGTCCGGTTGACGAGGTTGTAGGCGTTCTGCAGCGAGACGACGCGCGGCCCGACGCCCTTGTCGGCCTCGTGGATGAACTTCATAACGCCCCACGAGCTCTCGTTCGAAAGCCCGAGATGGCGGATTTTGCCGGCCTTCACCAACTCGTCGAAGACGGCCAGCGTCTCGGCGATCGGGGTTTCGTCGGCGACGCGTTCGGCCGGCCATTTGCCGATGCGGGTGGGGTTGGAGCCCCAGGGCACCAGCCGGTCCGGGAAATGGATCTGGTAGAGGTCGAGATGGTCGATGCCGAGCTTGGCGAGCGACTTGTCGATGGCATCGAGAATGTCCGCCCGCACCAGCTTGGACGGCCGGCCTCCCCGGAACCATTCATTGGCCGTACGGCCGACCACCTTCGAGGCGATGATCGCCCGGTCGCGGTTGCGGCGCGCCTTCAGCCAGCTCCCGATGATCGCTTCCGTGCGCCCTTGCGTCTCGGCTTTCGGCGGGATCGGATAGAGCTCGGCCATGTCGAAGAAATTGACGCCCCGCTCCGCCGCCATGTCGAGCTGCGCATGGCCTTCCGCCTCCGTGTTCTGCTCGCCGAAGGTCATCGTGCCCAGGCAGATTTTCGAGACGAGGAGGTCGGTGCGGCCGAGCCGTCGTTTTTCCATGAATGTTTCTCCGAGCGGGATGATGCGGCGCGAATGCGTCCTGCCCCGCAGCATAGACAATATTTCCCGGCGCACCAACAACCTTGCTCCGCGGCGCGGCGCAAAGTCTTCATTCACATGGGCAAAGGAAATCTTGACGAACTTCCATGCGATCGGATTGACAATGCGGCCGCTATCGGTTCCGCTCACCGCCATTGCGGAGCCCGAAATGAACGCACGCTCGACTTCCCTTGCGCCTTGTGCCGGCCTGCCCGGCAGCGAGACCGCAGCGAACCAGGCCGGGGCAGGAATTCGGCATCGCCCTGCAGTCCGCTAGCAGCAAAGACATACGCCATGCCCAAGACAGACATCGCCCGCCGGGTCTACAACCACACCTGGAAGCTCGACCCGATCATCCGCAGCCTCCTCGACACCGACTTCTACAAATTGCTGATGCTGCAGATGATCTGGGGCGTCTATCCCACTGTCGACGCGACCTTTTCGCTGATCAACCGCACCAAGAGCGTGAAGATCGCCGAGGAGATCGACGAGGGGGAGCTGCGCGCCCAGCTCGACCATGCGCGCACGCTGCGCTTCACCAAGAAGGAGATGATCTGGCTGGCCGGCAACACATTCTACGGACGCAAGCAGATCTTCGAGCCGGACTTCCTCAACTGGCTGACGCATTTCCGCCTGCCCGAATACGAGCTTTCCAAGCGCGACGGTCAGTACGAGCTGCATTTCCACGGTCGCTGGCACGACACGACGATGTGGGAGATCCCTGCCCTCGCCATCATCAACGAGCTGCGCTCGCGCGCGGCGCTGAAATCCATGGGCCCCTTCGCGCTCGACGTCACCTATGCCCGCGCCAAGGCCAAGGTCTGGGAAAAGGTCGAGCGGCTGCGCAAGATCCCCGACATCCGCATCTCGGACTTCGGCACCAGGCGGCGCCATTCCTTCCTGTGGCAGCGCTGGTGCGTGGAGGCGCTGAAGGAAGGCATCGGCGCCTCCTTCACCGGCACCTCGAACGTCCTGCTCGCCATGGATACCGATCTCGAAGCGCTCGGCACCAACGCGCACGAATTGCCGATGGTGCTGGCCGCATTGAGCCAGAGCGACGCGGAGCTGCGCGCTTCGCCCTATCGCGTGCTTCAGGACTGGCAGCGCTATTACGGCGGCAATCTCTTGATCGTGCTGCCGGACGCGTTCGGCACCGCCTCCTTCCTGCGCGACGCGCCGGACTGGGTCGCCGACTGGACCGGCTTCCGCCCCGACAGCGCCCCCCCTATCGAGGGCGGCGAGCGCATCATGGATTGGTGGCGGGACCATGGCCGCGATCCGAAGGAGAAGCTGCTCATCTTTTCCGACGGCCTCGACGTCGAGACGATCGAAAAGACGTTCCGTCACTTCAACGGCAAGGTCCGCATGTCCTTCGGCTGGGGCACCAACCTGACCAACGATTTCGAGGGCTGCGCGCCCGCCCACAACGATGCGCTTCGCGCCATCTCGCTCGTCTGCAAGGTCACCATGGCGAACGGCCGGCCGGCGGTGAAGCTCTCCGACAATCCGGAGAAGGCCACCGGCGATCCGAAGGAGATCGCGCGCTATCTGAAGGTGTTCGGAGAGGAAGCGCGCGTGCGGCAGCCGGTCAACGTCTGACCGGGAACGCCAGCCCGGTCGGCCGCGTTCTCGCTTCTGTAAGCCCGCGTTTCGAGCAAAGGAGGCATAGCGATGGCCGAGACGGTCACCCTTACCGATCATGACGAGGTCCGCGACTGGGCGGCCGCCCGCGCCGGCTCTCCGGTCGTCATCGACACCTCCCCCGAGGGCGGCACGCAGCCGATGCTGAACATAGTCTTCGACCAGGCTTCCTACGAGGATCAGGACACAGCCGAGCGGCCGGAAAATGCCGGCGGCTTCGAACTGGTCGAATGGGACGAATGGTTCAAGCTGTTCGACGCCCACGGATTGGCCCTGGTGGTGAACCGGGACGAGCCCGGGCGACGCGACAATTCGTTCCGGCTCGTCAAGCTCTGAACCGGCGGGTTTCGAACGGCTCCGCCACCTGCGGCGCGCCACGTAAGGCGGCGCGTGATCGTTGCGTTTGCCCACAGGCAAAATTGCGGGCTTTTTGGACAATCCCCGATCGCGCCGATTGCTTGTGCAAATTGCGGGTTGAAAACTCGAAATCCTGATGATCAGATACACCCAAAAGAAGTAAGGGGACGCGCCGTGGCATCGGCGCAACGATGGTCGCGCCGGCAGTGTCGTCGCTTCGGGAATGGTAGGGGTGGGCCGATAACCCAGATACTCGAAGTCCAGGACCTCAAGACTGTCTTCCACACCCATGACGGCGTCATTCACGCGGTCAACGGCATAAGCTTCAATCTCGCCGAAGGCGAATTGCTCGCCGTCGTCGGCGAAAGCGGCTCCGGCAAGAGCGTGGCGATGATGTCGCTGATGCAATTGCTGCCGAGCCCGCCGGCCGAGATCGCCAGCGGCCGGGTGCTGTTCCAGGACCGCGATCTGGTGAAGCTCTCGGCTTCGCAGATCCGGCAGGTGCGCGGCGCGCGCATCGGCTTCGTCTTCCAAGACCCGATGACCTCGCTCAACCCGGTCTTCACGGTCGGTTACCAGATCATGGAGCCCCTGCGCGAGCATATGGGCCTGAACAGGAAGCAGGCCCGCAGGCGCGCCGCCGAGCTGCTCGAGCTCGTCGGCATCCCGGCCCCGGAAAAGCGCCTCGACGACTATCCGCACCAGTTTTCCGGCGGCATGCGTCAGCGCGTGGTGATCGCGATCGCGCTTGCCTGCGACCCGAAGGTGCTGATCGCCGACGAGCCGACCACGGCGCTCGACGTGACGGTGCAGGCGCAGATACTGGAGCTCGTCCGCGACCTGCGCCAGAAGCTCGGCATGGCGATCATCTGGATCACGCACGATCTCGGCGTCGCCGCCGGCATCGCCGACCGGGTGATCGTGATGTATGGCGGACAGGTGGTCGAGCGGGCGAATGTGCGCGACCTCTTCGACAATCCGCAGCATCCCTATACCCGCGCGCTTCTCGACTCCCTGCCCGGTCGTCACGAGGCGGGCGAAAGGCTGCGTTCGATCGCCGGCCAGCCGCCACTGCTCCTGCGGGAACCTTCCTCCTGCCCGTTTGCGCCGCGGTGTTCCCACGCCTTCGACCGCTGCCTTCAGAAAAACCCGCGCCTGATCGAGGCGGAGGACGAGCATTACGTCGCCTGCTGGTGGAACCCTCTGACGGAAGGGGCGCGGAATGTCGCTTGAGGCCGCGGAAGTTCCGGCAAAACCGGCCGCCGGCACCCCACCCCTCCTGAGGGTGGAAAATCTCCAGATGCACTTTCCCGTCTACAAGGGGATACTCAGGCGGCGGACCGGCGCGGTGAGAGCCGTCGACGGGCTGACTTTCGAGATCCGCAAGGGCGAGACGCTCGGGTTGGTCGGCGAAAGCGGCTGCGGGAAATCGACGACCGGCCGCGCCCTTCTCAGGCTCTACAAGGCCACCGGCGGACGCATCGTGTTCGACGGCTCCGACATCGCCTCGCTCGAGGGCGAGGCGCTGCGCCGCATGCGGCCGCGCATGCAGATGATCTTCCAGGACCCGCAGGCCTCGCTCAATCCGCGCATGACGATCGGCGCGATTATTGCCGAACCGCTCGTCGAGCACAGCCTCTACAAGGGCGAGGCCCGCAAGCGGCGGGTGCGCGAGCTGCTCGACGCGGTCGGGCTCAACCCCGACTACATAAACCGCTACCCGCACGAATTCTCCGGCGGCCAGAGGCAGCGCATCGGGATCGCGCGGGCGCTGGCGCTCGATCCCGACTTCATCGTCTGCGACGAGCCGATCGCCGCGCTCGACGTCTCGATCCAGGCGCAGGTCGTCAATCTCCTCGAAGACCTGCAGAGGAAGCTCGGCCTGACCTACCTCTTCATCAGCCACGACCTGTCGATGATCCGCCACATCGCCGACCGCGTGGCGGTGATGTATCTCGGCAAGATGGTGGAGCTGGCCGATGTGGCGACGCTGTTTTCCGCGCCGAAGCATCCCTACACCCGTGCCCTGCTTTCGGCGGTGCCGGTACCCGACCCCGCGATAGAGGCCGAACGCCGGCGCATCATCCTCAAGGGTGACATCCCCGATCCGGCCAACCCGCCGGCGGGCTGCCGCTTCTGCACGCGCTGTCCGGAGGCGATCGAACGCTGCTTTACAGAGGAGCCCGCCTGGCGGGAACTCGACACCGGCCACAAGGTGGCTTGCCACAGAGCATAGCGAAGGAGGTTGCTGAAGCCGCCGCGGCGACGCGGCATTCCTGCATGAGTTGAGAAAAATCCCTGCCCCGCCTTGCCCTGGGAACGGCGGACGGCGGCAGCGGAAGCCGAAGAGCAACGAAACCTGGGGAAATGATCATGAAGAAAATGGCAATGGCGTTGGCGGCGGGCGTGGCCGCCCTGTCGCTCGGCGCGGGCGCGGCGAAAGCCGAGCGCGGCAGCGACGGAAACCTCAACATTCTCTACTGGCAGGCTGTCTCGATCCTCAATCCGTTCCTTTCGGGCGGCATCAAGGACGTCGAGGCCTCCTCGATCGTCATCGAGCCGCTGGCGAAATACGACGAAACCGGCCAGATGGTGCCGGCGCTGGTGGACGAAATCCCGACCCTGGCGAATGGCGGCATTTCGGAGGATCTCAAGTCGATCACCTGGAAGATCAAGGAGGGGGTGGTCTGGTCGGACGGCACACCCTTGACCGCGCATGACGTCGCTTTCACGGCGCAATATTGCATGGCGCCCGACGGCGGCTGCCAGCAACTCGCGAAATTCACCGATGTCGAGAAGGTGGAAGCGGTCGACGACCAGACGGTGAAGGTCACGTTCTCCGTGGCCAAGCCCTTCCCCTACGGCCCGTTCGTCGGCAAGGAATCGCCGATCATCCAGAAGGCGCAGTTCGAGAACTGCGTCGGCCCGAAGGCGCCCGAATGCACCGCGCAGAATTTCGGGCCGATCGGGACCGGACCGTTCCGCGTGGTCGATTTCAAGGCCAACGACGTCGTCACCTTCGAAGCCAACCCGAACTACCGCGATCCGGCCAAGCCGGCCTTCGCGACGGTGATGATCAAGGGCGGCGGCGACCCGACATCGGCGGCGCGCGCGGTGCTCGAGACCGGCGAATTCGACTACGCCTGGAACCTGCAGGTGGAGCCGGAAATCCTCGCGCAGATGGAAGCGGTCGGCAAGGGCGTGATCGTGACCTCCTTCGGCACGTCGGTGGAACGCATCGAGGTGAACCTGACCGATCCGTCGCCGGACAAGGGCGCCGACCGCTCCACCCGCGCGGGCGGCGAGCATCCCTTCCTGAAGGACCCGGCGGTGAGAAAGGCGCTCTCGCTCGCCATCGACCGCGAACTGCTGGTCGAGGCGGGATACGGCGCGGCCGGCAAGCCCACATGCAACATCCTGCCTGCGCCCGAGAACTATGCCTCGACCGGCGTGGACTGGTGCCTCAAGCAGGACGTCGAGGCGGCCAACAAGCTGCTCGACGATGCCGGCTGGGTGCCCGGCGCGGACGGAATTCGCGCCAAGGACGGGGTTCGCCTTTCGGTGCTCTACCAGACATCGACCAATTCGGTGCGCCAGGCAACGCAGGCGCTGGTCAAGGACATGTGGGCCCAAATTGGGGTCGAGACCGAGCTGCGCAACATCGACGCCGCCGTGTTCTTCGGCGCCGACCCCTCGAGCCCGGACACGCTGCAGAAATTCTATGCCGACCTGGAGATGTACACCAACAACTTCCCCGGCACCGATCCGGAGGGCTACATGGCCGGCTGGCTCTGCAGCAACATCCCCAACCCGGACAACAACTGGCTGGGGACCAATCAGCCGCGCTTCTGCAACGAGGAGTATGACGCCCTCGTCCACGAAATGGCGAAGACGGCCGATCTCGCCGAGCGCGGCGAACTGGCGAAGAAGATGAACGACATCCTCTCCAACGAGGGCGCGCTCATCCCGCTCATTCACCGCGGCGAGGTGGCGGCGCATTCGGTGACCGTCGAGGGCATGCGGATGAATTCCTGGGATTCGCAGGTCTGGAACATCGCCGACTGGACCCGCAAGAAATAGCGGCGAGGCAACCGGCCCGCGCGCCACGCGCGCGGGTCGTCCAATCGAAATTCCGTGATCGAGTGAGGGCGCAGACGCCATGGCCGGATCACGCCCGAGGCCTTGTCCATGCTGAACTACACGCTTCGACGACTGATGTTCGCCGTCCCGACGCTGCTGATCATCAGCTTCATCATCTTCGCGCTGCTCGACCTCGCGCCGAACGATCCCACCGGCAACTTGCCGCTGACGATTCCGCCGGAGGTGCGCGCGCAAATCCGCGAATCGCTCGGACTCGGGCAGCCTTTTCACATCCGCTATCTCAAATGGCTCGAGCAGTTCTTCGTCAACGAACCGCTGAACGTGCTTGAAAAGATGACCGGAATCGAGATCGGCAATTCCGCCGAGCGCCTGCGCATCCGCTCCTGGGCGACACGCAGCCCGGTCGTCGACCTGATCGTCGAGCGCATGCCGCAGACCCTGCTGGTGGTGGGCATGTCCTATCTGGTGGGCGTGCTGATCGCCGTGCCGATCGGCGTGATTTCCGCCTACAGGCAATATTCGCTGTTCGACCAGATCGGCACCTTCGTCTCCATGGTCGGCTTTTCGGTGCCCACCTTCTTCACCGGCGTGGTTCTGATCGTCATCTTCAGCGCCAACCTCGGCTGGTTCCCCTCGATCTACGACACGACGCTGCGGGTCACCGACTGGTCGAGCTTCTGGGCGCAGGTGCGCCAGATGGTGCTGCCCGTCACCGTGCTCGCACTCTACAACGCAGCCCAGCTCAGTCGCTTCGTGCGCGCCTCGATGCTCGACAATCTCAACCAGGACTATGTGCGCACCGCCCGCGCCAAGGGCATGCGCGAGCGCGTGGTGCTGCTGGTCCACGTGCTGCGCAACAGCCTCATACCGGTCGTCACCGTCATCGCGCTCGGCGTGCCGACCATCTTTTCCGGCGCAATCATCACCGAGCAGATCTTCCGCGTGAACGGGCTCGGGCAATTGCTGATCACCGCGATCCAGGGCGCCGACATACCGCTGGTCCAGACGCTGACCTTCATCTTCGCCGTGCTCATCGTCACCTTCAACCTGATCGCCGACATTCTCTACGGCATCCTCGACCCGAGGATACGCTATGACTGACACCGTGTTGAAACCGCGCGAAGGTTCCGCCGCGCCGCTGCAGACCAGGCAGCGGACGCTCGCTTCGGATGTCTGGCGGCAGTTCCGCCAGCATCGCGGCGGCGTGATCGGCGCCTGCATCTTCATCGCCATCGTGCTTATGGTGATCTTCGGCCCCTACCTGCACGACATCGATCCCAAGGCGCTCGACGTGCGCGCCAAGAACCAGGGGCCGTCCTTCGCGCATCCGATGGGCACCGACAATCTCGGGCGGGACATGTTCGCGCAGGTGCTCGCGGGCGGACGCACCTCGCTTTCCGTCGGCGTGACCGCGATGATACTGTCGCTGTGCCTCGGCACGACGGTCGGGGTGATCGCCGGCTACGTGAGGAAGCTGGACGGCTGGCTGATGCGGCTGACCGACCTTTTCCTGGCTCTGCCGCTGCTGCCGCTGCTGCTCGTCATCATCATGCTTTTCCGCGACACGCTGAGGAAGGCGTTCGGGCCGGAGACCGGCATATTCTTCCTCATCGTCTTCGTGATCGGCATCACAAGCTGGATGCAGACCGCCCGCATCGTGCGAGGCGCGGTGCTTTCGGTGAAGGAGCAGGAATTCGTGCTGGCCGCCAAGAGCATCGGCACGCCGGGGCGACGGATCATCCTGCGACACATACTGCCCAACGTGCTGTCGCCGATCATGGTGTCGGCGACGCTGGGCATCGCCACCGCGATCATCACCGAATCGGCGCTGAGCTTCCTCGGGCTCGGCTTCCCGTCGGATTTCCCGACCTGGGGACGGCTCCTCTATGACGGCGTCAACTTCCTCACCATCAACCCGTCGCGGGTGATCTGGCCGGGGCTGGCGATCTCGCTGACCGTGCTCAGCATCAACTATATGGGCGACGGGCTGCGCGACGCGCTCGACCCGCGCATAAGGGGGCGATAAACCGGCACCGCCCCGCAGGCGCCCGGGCTCAGGCCGCGTCCCAGACCGGCGAGAAGTCGAAGTCGCAGATGCGGCCGCCGGGGCGGGCGAGTGCCGAGATCGCGGCCATTTCCTGCGCCGTCAGGGCGAAATCGAAGATCGACGCGTTCTCGACGAGACGTTCCTTGCGCGTGGTGCGCGGGATGGCGACGACGCCTTCCTGCTGCACGTGCCAGCGCAGCACGACCTGCCCCGGCGTCTTGTCATGCGCCTTCGCCGCCGCCTGCACGGCCGGTTCCGCGAACAGGTCGCCACCGCGCGAAAGCGGGCAATAGGAGACCATCGCCATGCCGGCGGCACGGCAGGCCGCGTAAACCTTGCCCTGGTCGAGATAGGGGTGATGCTCGACCTGGTTGACGACCAGCGGCGCCTCGGAAAGCGAAATCGCCTCGGCGAGAAGCGCGGTCGGGAAATTCGACACGCCGATATGCCGCGTCAGCCCGTCGGCCCTGGCCTTGTTGAGCGCCTCGACGGTCTCGCGCAGCGGCACCTTCGGGTTCGGCCAGTGGATGAGCAGCAGATCGACCTGGTCGAGCTTGAGCCTGGCGAGGCTCTCTTCGGCGGAGCTGCGGAAGTCGGCGGCGGCGAGATCCGTCCACCACACCTTGGTGGTGATGAAGATATCGTCACGGTCGAGGCCCGAGGCGCGGATGCCCTCGCCCACGGCTTCCTCGTTGCCGTAGCCGGCGGCCGTATCGACATGGCGGTAGCCGACCGAAATCGCATGGCGGACGAGCTCGGAGCAATCATCGCCCTTCAGCGTCCAGGTGCCTAGACCGAGAGCCGGGATGCGGGCGCCATTTGCTTCGACTACGTGCATTGGAATTCCTTTCGGCTTGGCAGGATCGCGATGTTCCGTGCTATCGATTGCGCGGGGAGCGCAGACCAACACGGGCCCGCAGGTAGACTTAGTGCAGCACACGATAAACCACAAACGCCGCATCACGGCCATCGATTTTGGCCGCGGCGCCGCGCTCGTCGCGATGGCGATCTACCACTTCACCTGGGACCTGGAATTCTTCGGATATGCCGATCCGGGCCTGACGACCCAGGGCGGCTGGAAGCTTTTCGCGCGCGCCATCGCCTCGTCCTTCCTGTTCCTCGTCGGCGTCAGCCTGTTCCTTGCGCATGCGAATTCCATCCGCTGGCGACCCTTCCTCAAGCGGCTCGCGATGGTGGCCGGCGCCGCCCTGGCGATCTCGATCGTCACCTATGTCGCGGTGCCGGGCGGCTTCATCTTCTTCGGCATCCTGCACCAGATCGCGCTGGCGAGCCTGCTGGGCCTCGCCTTCCTGCGCCTGCCGGCCGTCGTCGTCGTGCTTGCCGCGATTGCCGTCATCGCGCTGCCGCAATATTTCCGCTCGTCCGCATTCGACCACCCCACGCTCTGGTGGGTGGGGCTCTCCTCCGCCCATCCGCGCTCCAACGACTATGTGCCGCTCTTCCCATGGTTCGGCGCCGTGCTTCTCGGCATCGCGGCGGCGAAGCTGGCCGACGGTGCGGGCCTCTTCGAACGGATGCGCTCCTGGTCGCTCGGGCGCTGGAGCGAGCCGGTGCAGCTCGCGGGCCGCCACAGCCTCGCCTTCTACCTCGCCCATCAGCCGATCCTCATCGCCTGCATCTGGCTGTTCTCGCAGATCGTGCCGCCGAGCGAGGCAAGCCGCGAGGCGCGCTTCACCGGCGCCTGCCGGGCGCAGTGCGAAGCGACCGAATCGGCCGAGTTCTGCTCGCTCTACTGCGTCTGCGTGCTCGACCGGCTCGAATCGGAAGGCCGTTTCGCCGAGGTCTATGAAGGCCGCCCGAGCGCGGAAACCGCCTCCCGGTTGCAGGAAATCGTGAGCGCGTGCACATTCGACAGCGAGGTGTCGGTCGAGGAGGAGCAGTGATGGCCGAATTCCAGGAAAGACCCAACACGCTACCCTGGCCGCCATTGATCTATCTGGCGGCGATCGCGGTCAGCGTCATCGCCGGCTGGCTCGTTCCCCTCCCCTGGTTCGGTTCGCCGCTGTCGGAGTTCCTGTTCGCCGTCGGCCTGCTGGTCGTGCTCGGCGCGATAGCGATCGACGTCTCCGCCATGCAGACGATGCGTCGCGCCAAAACGACCGTCCTGCCCCATCGCGCCTCGGAGCATCTGGTGACGAGCGGCGCCTTCTCCTTCACCCGCAACCCGATCTATCTCGGCAACACCATGATCATGTTCGGGATCGGACTGATCTCCGGCATCGCCTGGTTCCTGGTATTCGGACTGGTCGCAGCGTTCGTCACCCAGAAGCTCGCGATCGAGCGCGAGGAGAAGCATCTCGAGGCCCGTTTCGGCAAGAAGTACCGCGACTACGCCAAACGCGTCAGGCGGTGGATCTAGGTCGTTAACGCAGGGTCGTCGCTCCCGCCGCGGCCGGTCCGCGCCCAGATGTCGAGCTGATCGAGGATCGCGACGAGCCGTCGCCCCTTCGGGGTCAGCAGATAGGTGACGCCGCGCGGAAACGTGGCTTCCGAGATCCGCGTCACCAGGTCCGTTTCGCAAAGCGCGTCGAGCCGCTCCGTCAGCACTTTCGGCGAAATGCCCGGCAGCGCCTTCATCAGCTCGCCATTGCGCTTCGCTCCGGCTTTCAGATGCCAGAGGACGAGCGCGTTCCAGCGATGTCCGAGAAGGGCGAGCCAGAACTCGACCACGCACTCATCCGGTCGTCTCGCGGACGGCTCTTCGGCGAGGCCCGGCAGCTTCGTTTCGGCGTGCATTGGCCATTCCTTCCCGTTTGGATAGTTCCGTGGCGGCGTGCTTGAACCCGATTCCGGTGAATCGAAAGGACAAGCCCATGGTCAAAGTCATGCATCCGCGCGAGCTCAATGCAACATTTGCGAGCTTGTACAACGCGCGAGACCTCGAAGGCATGCTCTCGCTCTACGAGA
The DNA here is from genome assembly GCF_001014615.2 of Aquamicrobium sp. LC103. Taxonomy (GTDB): domain Bacteria; phylum Pseudomonadota; class Alphaproteobacteria; order Rhizobiales; family Rhizobiaceae; genus LBCQ02. The sequence goes on along the minus strand of NZ_LBCQ02000004.1, from coordinate 18,413 downwards.
GCGGGGCAGCACACCAGAACGCCCAGACACAGGCGACGGATGTCGGCCTGCCGGCCATCGAAGCCTCGCTGCGCGCCTTGCTGGATCTTTCCGGAAGGATGATCTCGCGAAACAATTTCTGCATCGTCTCGGGCGATCTGGCGCTGCTGCGCGCCGACTGGTCGATCAGCGATACCCAAGGCAGGCCGATCGCCGAGGGAAGCTCGGCGGAGATCGCCAGACGCCAACCGGACGGCTCGTGGCGTTCCGTCGTCGATCACGCGGTCGGAGCCAGCCAGCCGCGCGTTGCGGACTGACGATCAGGTGCTGACGCCGAGCTCGACCAGCCGCTCGACGCAGGATTCCTCCGCGTGGTCGAGCTCGGAAAGCGTCTCTTCGAGGTCGCGCCGCTTCTGGCGCAGTTCCTCGCGCTTTTCCTCGATGCGCTTGATCATCAGCTTGAGCTGCCCGACCTCGCCCGGCGGCTCCTTGTAGATCTGGATGATCTCGCGGATCTCGTTGATCGAGAAGCCGAGCCGGCGCCCGCGGATGACCTGACGGATGAGATGGCGGTCGGACGGACGGAAGAGCCGGGTCCTCCCGCGGCGCACCGGCTGGACGAGGCCTTCGTCCTCGTAGAACCGGATCGTCCGCGTCGAGATGCCGAATTCGCGGGTCAGTTCGGTAATCGAATAAAATTCCCGCATCGCCGATCCAATCCTGCCGTTGGCGGGACCGCCAGGTGCCACAATCGATGCGCAAAGGCGATCCTTGTTGGAGCACCGGGCGACCCGGAGGCGAACCTGTCACCTCGGGACCGATGCTCAGTCGGCGAATTTCGCATGGCACTTACGTAAAAGTCAATTCCGGAGGGAAAAGACCAGCTTCTCCGGCGTCGATCACAACAGGCCGAACCACCATGTTGCGAGACCGAGGAAGGCGAAGAAGCCGACCACGTCCGTGGTCGTCGTCACGAAAACGGCCGACGCCACCGCCGGGTCGGCGCCGAACCGGTCGAGCAGCAGCGGGATCATGATGCCCGCGAAGGCGGCGACGAACATGTTGATCACCATCGCTGTGGCGATGATGACGCCGAGGTCGGCATCCTGGAACCAGAAACCGGCGACGATGCCGATGAGCGTCGCGAAAATGATTCCATTGAGAAAGCCGACGCCGATCTCGCGGCGGATGATGCGGCCGGCATTGTAGATGTCGAGATCCTTCGTGGCGAGCGCGCGCACCGTGACGGTCATGGTCTGCGAGCCCGCATTTCCGCCCATGCCCGCAACGATCGGCATGAGGATCGCAAGCGCCACGATCTGCTGGATGGTGGCGTCGAACAGGCTGATGACGGACGCGGCGAGGAAGGCCATCACCAGGTTCACCATCAGCCACGGCACGCGCGAGCGCGAGGCGGCGAGCACGCTGTCGGAAAGCTCCTCGTCGCCGACGCCGCCGAGGCGCAGGAGATCCTCCTCCGCCTCCTCCTGGATCACGTCGACCACGTCGTCGATGGTCAGCACGCCGACGAGCCGGTCGTTCTCGTCGACGACGGCGGCGGAGAGCAGATCGTACTGCTCGAAGACCTGCGCGGCCTCTTCCTGGTCCATCGTCGCCGGAATCGCGTGGCGCGTCTCGTGCATGACGTCCTCGATGCGCACCGAGCGCTGCGTGCGCAGGATGCGGTCGAGGTCGACCGCGCCGACGAGGCGGAAGGTCGGGTCGATGACGAATATCTGGCTGAAGCTGTCGGGAAGATTGTTGTCCTCGCGCATGTAGTCGATCGTCTGACCGACGGTCCAGAACGGCGGCACGGCGACGAATTCGGTCTGCATGCGCCGGCCGGCGGTCTCTTCCGGATAGTCCAGCGAACGGCGCAGACGGATGCGCTCCGTGAACGGAAGCTGCGCCAGGATCTCGTCCTGGTCCTCCTGGTCGAGGTCCTCGAGGATGTAGACCGCGTCGTCGGAATCGAGCTCCTGGACGGCCTGGGCGATCTGCTCGTTGGGCAGGTTCTCGACGATGTCGAGGCGAATCGCCTCGTCGACCTCGGTGAGCGCGGTGAAGTCGAAATCCGTGCCCATCAGCCGCACGAGCTCGCGCCGCTGCTCCGGCATCAGCGCCTCGAGCAGGTCGCCCACTTCCGACTGGTGCAGCGAGCCTACGTCTTCCCTGAGGGTGCCGGTGTCGCCGTCCGCGATCGCCGCGTTGACGTGGTCGAGGAAGGAATGGCGGATGACGCCGTCCTCGTCATAGATGTCGGCGCGCGCGCCGTCCGCGGTGCCGGCGCCTGGAGCGGTTTCGTTCATGTTTTCCAACGGCGCCTCCTACCAACGACAATCTCAGGAGATTGCTACCCCTGTAACGCGGTGCGACCGCAAACACAAAGCCGAACCGCCGCCGACACGGCCAAGAAAGCCAATGCCGCACAAGATTGTCATCTGGATGAAGGTGGAGCCGTCGCGATCGGCCTCCAGGACGGCGGCAAGCGGCGGCGGCGACATTCGGCGGAACAGGGGCCGACGAGGTTCGCCGCCTATGCCGGCTCGGCCAAGGGCTGAGCCACGGGGACGAAGTCGCAGACCGGCTCGCCCTAATGTCGCGGTTCAGGGCGGTGGGGTAAAACTTTCAAGGTCTCGCGCTTCTTCGGCAGGAAGATCGAAAGATGGCAGCCAAAGCAAAGATAACCACCGGGACCAACGACCGCCCGCTGGACGAGACGATCGTTCAAGCAGACGAAGGCCTCCCGACGATAGCTCGCGACCCGTCGAGGTCATCAAACAAGCCAGGAAGTCGCTTGAGAAAACGCCCCGTTCGAAGACGGGCAAGAAGGCGAGGTGGACCGACTGAGCAGTGGCGCCCCGTGCATTTGGCAGTGTGTCAGCGGGCGGATGAGGATCGGTATCGAGATCGCGCAAAACTGGATCCTGCAAAGCAGATCTGCCGTTGCCTCACGATCTGTCTACAACTCGATCATGCTTTATTGGGGATATGCGGTTTACGCTCGCCACCTGTTCTATTGCCGCCACGCGCCATCTTTGGTTTCCTGATATGGATTTTAGATTATTTTCCTAAAGGTGGGGGCGTGGAAATTATCGATGACCTGCAGAAGGTATGGCCGTTAATCGAACTAGCCCCATGGTCGTTTACTGCAATCGGTGTTGCCCTTCTGGCGATCGGGTGGGCATCAGGTCGCTTCATGTTCAGTGAACGTGTTCAAACACTCAAGGAGCGGGTGGACGCCTATAGAGAAAAACTCGATGGCGCCTCGCCAGATGAAGCGCGCCGACGCCTCTATGTATTAGAAACACAAGTGAGGGAGCTATCCCCTCGGCGTCTAACCACGGAACAAATCGACGCCATTGCACGGGCTGTCTCTGTTTACCCTGGTGAGGTTCATATCGCTCAGGACATGGCAGCAGCCGATGCTCGCACGTTGGCCGCTGGCTTCGCCGCAGCTTTCGGGAGAGCCGGTTGGCAGGTTAAAATGCCCTCTGTAATGGGCATCGGCAATCCACCGCCATCAGGTATCGCTTTGAAAGTCGTAGATGCTGGCAATTTGGACGATCGAGAGAAATATATTCGCGATGTGTTGAACAAAGCAGGGATATCCTTTGATATCCAGCCAGGCCGAAAGGGTAGGAGCCCTCAGTTAGATCGAAGCATCTATTCATTTTCCAATGACGCAGAACTTCTCGTCACGACCAAAGGTCTGTAACGCAAAGCCACCTCCCTCCTGTGGCCACCTGGTTGCGGCCGATCAAACGGTGTGCTTTGATCTTTTTCTGCACCTAGCCAGGAGATGTCCCATGCCGCCGGTCATCGCAGCCGTGGGCGCCTCGCCCGCCTCCAGGCAGGGCGGTTGGCCGGTTTGAACGGGTCGCGCTGCTCGATTCTGCCGGAAAGCCACCATGCAGGCGGCCTCACCCGTCCTCCCCGCCGTTTGAGTTCGGCGGCCTCCGCCCATCCCAGATGTTTAGGTGTTGCACATGAAATCCGCGAACGGACATTGCATCTTCTGCAAGATCGCCTCTGGCGAGGTATCCTCGAACATGGTTTTCGAGACCGCCAGCATAGTCGCGTTTCTCGATATCAATCCGATCCGGCCGGGGCACACCCAGATCGTCCCGAGAGAGCACCATACCTGTTTTGACGAACTGCCAGGCGACCTTCTCTCGGAAATAGCTGTCGTCGGCCAGAAGATCGCTCGGGCGCACAAGCGAATCTACGGCGTCGAGCGCGTCGGGTTCGCGTTCACCGGAACCGACGTTCCTCACGTGCATGCGCATGTGGTGCCGATGGTGGCCAGCGACGATCTGACTTCCAGGCGCTATATCGCCGAGGAGACGGTCACCTACCGCATTCCGCCTCGTCCGACGAACGACGAGTTCGCGACCACTGCGGATCGCATTCGCGAATGCCTGAATGGCGGGTGAGTGTCCGCGCCAAACGCGGCCGGTTGCCAGGCAATTTTGCCCCCGCTACCGTATGTTGATGTCGCCAGTCGCTTTCATCATTCTCGGCGCCGTGATTTTCGGAGCGACCTTTGCAGCGTGGTGGTGGCTGAACGCCTTCGCATGCGGCATGAACCCGACGGGATGCGGAGAGGTCGAACTCCGTTGGGACGATTGGGAAGCGCTGCGGTTCTTCGTTCCAACCTTCGCCATCGGCGCCATGTTGATGGCTATTGGCTTCGTCAGGAAACGCGCTCGCTAGCGTTGCATCGGGATCGGCAACGTCAGCGACGATGAATGCGGAACCAAGCGTCCCCCTCCTCTTGGCGGATGATCTTCACCTGGTCACCGGCGACGCCGGCCCGAGACTCGAATCCCGCGGAGCGAGGGTGTCATGAAGGAGCCCGTTTCATGCTGAAGCCCCTGTGGTTCTGGATTCTCTTCGTGATCGGGTCCTCTATCCATCAGGCAACCAAGCTTCTCAACGGCTCCCAGGCTGACTGGGGAAGTATGCTCACGGCTTGCTTCTGGGTAGGCGTGGCAATGGTTGCCGTTCATAAGGGGATCGTGAAGCCGTGACGAGCACACATACGAGCGACAAGGCAGGTCGAAGAGAAAGACATGCCCCGCCCATGAACCGGTGCGGGTAAAAATGCCGGCAAAGCATTGAAAAGCAACAGCTCTCAGAGGAGAATGGTGCGGTCGAGAAGACTCGGCAATCAGCCGCAACAGGCGCATTTCCGCGACTTTTGTGTCCCACGGCGTCAATCAGCCGAGCATTAAAGATCAATATGTTACGAAGCCGGTGTCCCACGGCCGAACCCTGACTTTCTCCACTGAAATCGTCCGCTGTGGAAATCGTGGTGCCGCGTGTCGAGGAGGGCGGGAATCCATGCTGACGGAAAGTCGCCAAAGAGGCGCATGAGATAGGCCGGTAGGTAGTAGCGCACACCACAGCACTGAACCTGGACCAGATGCCCCTGATCGGCATTCTCACTGATCAACTTATAGAGCGCAAATCTCGGCGGTCGGTAGGTTTCTGGCATGTGAACGAAATAGGAACAAATGCCTTGCGCCGTCAATTAGGTGATGGCATGCTAATATGCACAGACACACGAAAAACGGTGATGACCATGGCATCGGCGCCCTCCCCGGCTCCCGACGGCGAAGCTTTGTCCGAAGCGGAAGCCCTGATTAGAAATTTCGACGGCGATCTCCGCTCCGCGATCGACGCTTTGATCTCTCGACAGCATGAGCTCAATTATGAACTCGCGATGGCGCTCGCTGCTGTCTCGCACGGCTTTTCCCGAGGATGGCACCTGCGACAGGCAAACGATGTCGAAACGCAAGGGTGAGCTTTCGACGGCGCGAATCGATCGTGAATGGCCGCATCAGGTAGCTATCCTCGACGACCTTTGCTGTCGCGAGAACTATTGGATCCTCGACGCCTTCTGCAGGGCACGTTCTGCATCACCGCGGGCGCGCTCAGTCATCGCAATCTGGCCCGATGGTAAGCTCGCCACCTTCCGCATTTATTGCTTCCAGGAGCGAGTGCATGCCCAGGAATTCATCAAAGCCTTCGGCGGAGAACCCTTCGATCCGTCCGATCGTGCTAAAGGCAGGAAAGATACATGGTTCCGCACTGATGAATGGCGACCGATCCTCGAAAGCGGGCCGCTTCGGGTGCCGGACTCGCTGCGAGGTTAATCCCGGCCCAGCCTTGTTCGAATAAGCGAGGAATCTTCAAAACAGGATATGCGTCCTTCGCTCGCACCTGTTGGCACCTTCGAACATTGGTGCGAGCATGACGGCTGCAAGAAGTGGGGGAGCTTCGGATATGCAGCAGAAAAGGAAGCGCCGCGGTGGTTCTGTTTCGAGCATCGACCGGCGGAGAACTAATCTCCAAGCCATCGCGGATATCCTCGAGGAGGCGCGAAAGCTTGCTGCTGATGCGGACGAGCTAATGCTGGAATACCTGATCGACATGGCCATCAGCGAAGCCAAGGAAGCCGCTATACGCAGCAAATGAAGAGGCTCGCGGCGCGGTCATAGCAATGACTCGCAAACATCGCCCGTTCAGCGCATAGTGCGGCATGCGCGACAAACGCCTCGACCAGAAGCTGGATTGCAAGACCTGCGGGACGATCTATCTCGACATCCCGGAGGGCGCTAAGGATGGCACTCCGATCCACTGCAGCACATGCGGCGGCTACCTTGGAACGTGGGGGGAGTTGCAAGACGATTTCGCGGAGCAATCGGATAGCGGCGTCTTCGACCTGAAGCGCGGTCAGATCATCGAAAAATAAAATCCAACCAAGATTGGCCCGCCCAAATTAACGCCAGCCTTCCAGAACCTCACGCATCGACGCCAGTTCAACCTGCTGGCTGAAGCGGGTGCGATAAAGTTCCATTAGCGCATCGTGAGTGTTATCAGCTGAACTGCAAATCGCATCCGTTACCAGCACCACTCTGTAACCACGATCAATGGCGCCGAGCACGGTAGCAAGGACACACACGTCGGTCTCGCCTCCGGTGATCACCAGCGTGGTTATGGTCGATCCCCGCAGCATTGCGTCCAACCTCCCCTCTGTCCAAGGCGAATAGACCCTTTTATCGAGAAGCTGTGCCGGGGGGACAAAGCGCATGAGCTGCGGCATTAGCTCAATCAGTCCATTGTCGACCTTGGAGAGCGTCACTTCCTCCCAGCGACGATAGTAAAGCCCCCACATGCCTGGCCCGTCGCCAGGGCGATCGGCGGGGATGAACCGTGTGAAGAGTGACTGGCTGGGATGGCTGGCTGCAAGTTCCTCGATTGCCGGCAACACCTTTTCCATCCACGGCACACCCCAAGGGCCGCCAGGCCAAAACAGGCGCTGCATGTCGACGCACACATGCAGGCACTCGGCACCTAGCGGCCCTTGGATCAACCCGTCTGCGGCCATGCAGGCTTCACGCTGCCATCGCCTTCTGATTAGCCGCCGTTTCCGCCAGCTTGGTAAGGTCGGTGTCGGTTTGCGATTCTTCCTGAAGTGTCTGGTCGAGCAATTTGGCCGCGTCATCCATGCCAAGCTCTTTTGCCCAGCGCCGTAGCGTGCCGTAGCGCGTGATCTCATAGTGTTCGACCGCTTGCGCTGCTGAAATCAGCCCGGCATCTAAAGCAGGCGTGCCCTTGAACTCCTCCATAATTTCCTCGCCTTCCTCGATGATGCCGTCGATAGCCGGGCAGGTTTTTCCCCTGGCCCTCTTGCCCATCATCTCGAACACGTTCTCCAACCGCTCGACGTGCGCCTCCGTTTGGTCCCTATGCTTTTCGAATGCGCCCTTGAGATCGTCTGATTGCGCGCCCTTCACCATCTTGGGTAGCGCTTTCAGAATTTTCTTCTCGGCGTAGAAAATATCCTTGAGGGTTTCGTGGAACAGGTCTTCCAGGTTCTTTTCTTTGGCCATCTCGTCTTTCCTTCTACGCCCCCTGAGCTCCCACAATATTCAGGAGTGCATTCGGTTCCGGACGGACGTAGGCGGGATAAAAATGTGATCACGGACGTGTAAAGACCAACCCGGCTGCCTCCTAGAACCTGATCGCCAGATTTGCCCTGAACCCATGGTCGTGGGCACCCGAGGCCAACTGGCCCTGGTAGGACAGCCCGAAAGTAGCGTCCGGGGTGAGGTCGAGATCAAGACCGGCCTCAATGACGGCGCTGTTCCTGGCGATCGGCCCGCCATCGATGGTGAAGGCGTCGCCGGCTGAGAAGGCATGGGTGCTTTCTGGTGTGGTGTCGCCAAGGGCGTGTCGCCAGCCCACCATGCCAGAGAGCGCGACCTCCATCTTGCCGAGGGTCACGGCGTGTTCGCCACGAACGCCGAGGGTGGTGAACGTCACATCGGTATTTCTGCCGCTACCAGTCAGCAAGGCTGCGCCGCCGGCCTCGGTGAAGCTGTTCGTATGAACATGCACATGAGCAAGATTGACAAAAGGTTCGAGACGCGTATCGCCCAGATCGATGCCGTAGCCCAGCTCGCCGAAGGCCTGCACCGTGCCGACACCGTAGCTGCCGGTCAGGCTGTCGGAGAGGCCGGGGATGGCGACCGAGCGATTGGTCTCGATGTCGTGCCAAGTGTAGGCCGCACCGGTGCGCAACGCGATATCGCCCCATTGAGTGCCGCCATAAAGGCCGAGATGGTAATTGTCGCTTGAGCCGGATGAGACCCGGTCATTGGCCTTGAAGGTCGAACGGCTGTAGCCGGCCAGAAGGCCGACGCGCCAATCGCCGACAAGACCATCCGCGCCGATCAGCAGACCGCCGATCGAGCGATCGAGGGATGCGGCGTTGTTATCGCTGTTGGTCGACCCCCAGGAGCCAAAACCGTGGCTCCAGAAGACCGGACCGGCATGATCGGCACCCACGGCCATCGGCGTCACGCCAGGGCCATAGGCCAGAACGGGTGCGTAGGAGGCACCCGCTACCGCAAACGCCGCGCGGATGCGGTCATTGGCGGCGTTGCGGATGAAGCGGCTGTCCTCGACTAATGCGGTCTGTACCGAGGCGTGGATCTCGCCCGAGAGCGCATCGAAGCTGGCACGGATCAGTTGGTCGTCATCAGCAAGCTGGGCGATGGCGTCATAGACGGCATGGCCAGCATTCAAACCTATGCCCTCGATGCCGTTTGCCGTGGCGATCTGGTTGCGGGTCGCTGCAGCGGAAACAAAATCACGATCGTTGCGCGTCAGTTCGAGATCGACGGTGCCCGCGCCATAATCATAGATCAGGTCCGGCGTCAGGAAGGCAAAATCCGAGGTCACTTCCCCGAACTCGCCATCCAGGGTTCCCGCCGACAGGATCGTGTAGGTCGAGCGCAGATCATATTCACCGGTGGCACCGATATGGGCGACCGTCCCGCCTTCGAGCGTGGCGGTCCCCGTCACAGCGACGCTGTCGCTGTCGCTGCCGCCCGGGGCTACTTCCACCTCGTAACGTGAACCGTCTTCGATCAGCAGATCGCCATCGACCTTGAGCCTGCCGATGGAGTTGCCCGGCGCCAGAATGCCGCCCGAGGCGATGGTCACCATCGAGCCTGCACCGGAGCCCACGGTGCCGGCGCCGCCGAGAACGCCACCGTCAAGGACGGCGAGGCTGCCGCCGAACGCCTCGTTGACGATCAGTGTACTCCCCTCGACCGTGCCCAGCCCGGTAAAGCCGGAACTGTCACCGGTCAGTTGCACCGCGCCGCCGCCGGTAAAGATGAGATCGCCCGCGCCCGAGATCGCGCCTGCATAGGCGCCGCCGTAGTTCTGATCGAAGGCGAAGGAAGCGCCCGTCCCGAGCGCCAGATCGCCCGAAAAGCGCTCCGACGCCGAAACAAGGCCCCCCGCCTCGACCGTCCAGTCGAGCGACGAAGCGCCATCAAGCGCGAGAACGCCGCCGCCGCGCTTGATCATTTGGCCGTCCGTGCCGCCGAGGCCGGCAATGTCGCCGGCAAAGGCTGCATCGGCGCCCTGGTCGAAGATCACCGTCGAAGCGTTGCGGATACTGCCTCGAACGGACGCGGCATTGCCAACCAGCGTGCCTGCTTCCACCAGCGCATCGCCCTGATAGCTGTTCACGCCCGAGAGCGTCAGCGTGCCGGAGCCCGTCTTTACGAGGTCGCCCGAACCCGAGACGGTCCCAGTCAGGCCGAGCGTCGTTTCGGCGGCGACATCGAAGCGCCCCGCCGCATCGAGCGTCACCGCGCGCGCCGTGTCGAAATTCGCCGAGGTGTTCAGAATGCCGCCGGAAAAGATCAGGTCGCCCGAGGCCGCGCCGAGATGCGCGTCCGAGAAAACCGAAAGCGTACCGGCGCGTAGTTCCGTACCGCCGGCGTAGCTGTTCGCACTTTCCAGAATCAGCGTGCCGAGATCGGTCTTGACCAGGCGAGACGACCCGGTCAGCGACGAGGCGATGGTCGCTGTCGTGGCAGCGCCTCCAGCCGTACCGTCGCCGACGCGGATGATGCTTTTGCCGCCCATGCCTTCGAGCGAGATGGAATCGCCTTCGATGCGATAGCCGTCGGTGACGAACTGCATGCCGGTCGCGCCGATCGCGCCGGCGCTGGCATCGACCGTGACGGTTCCCGTCCGTCCCTGGAAGATGGCGAATGTCGGATTTGGCCGGTAGGGACCGTTGAGCGCTCCGTCGATCGTCGTCCAGTTACGCCCATCTGCCCGCCATCTCCCGGAGCCGCCGTCGATGGCGTCATTGTCCCGCAATGCCGCGTCGCCACCGTCCCAGAAGCCGAGCTCTGCCCCGGCGCTGGAAACCAGATTGACCTGATTGGCGGCCGAGGTCTGTATGAAGAGAGCATCCGGTTCGATACCGGCCGGCGTCGAGCCGATGGCGAGGCCCTTGTCGGTCAGACTCCCTGCGTAATCGAAAAGGCGATAGACGCCGATCCCGAGCCCGCCCCGGTCGATCACGTTCAACGAGCCAGCCAGCGTCAGATCGCCGGCGACATCGAACAGCGCCTCTGCGGGCGCGCCGCCGAGGGTAACGTTCACGTCCGATCCCGCATCCAGGGCAAGATCGCCGCCGATCGTCAGCGTCGAACCTTGCGTGCCCGAAAGGACGCCGCGATTGGTGAGCCGCACATCGCCGGTTATCGTGCCCGTTCCTGAGACCGCACCTTCACCCGTGGCGTTGACGTTTCCACCAAATATTCCGTCGGCCTGAAACCGTCCGCCGGTCACCGATGCCGCCCCGTTCAGCCGATCGGCGACGATCAGAGAGCCTCCGGAAACAGTCGTCATACCCGCGAAGGCGGAACTATCCCCGGTGAGGCGCGTGATTCCCGCATATTGGTTGATGCTATGGTGACCTATACGCGTGCTCGCCAGCGACGGCTCGAAATCGTATGCGCTTTCGGTATGATTGAAGTTCAGCGCACCGGCACCTATGCCGAACTCGACCCGCCCGGCATGCAGTGCTCCCGCCCCGATCGCATCGCCCGGATCCGCCGAGGCAGCACCGATATTGATGGTCCCGATCCCAAAACCATCTCGCGCCAGCGCAATGCTACCCGAGCCGTTTGCGACGGAGACGCTGCCGCCATCCGAAACGCCCAACGAGCCGATGCCCGCAGCGCCGACGGAGACAGTGCCGGAGTTGGACCAGACCGAACCACTGCCCGAAACCGCCACGGTGCCGGACACCCCCGACGCAAAGCCCACATAGCTCGAGCTGTTCTCGACCCTGCCACCACTCTCGATGGCCAGTTCGCCATTACCGGAACCGCCGATCTGAAGGATGCCGGAATTGGTCCAGAGCGAGCCTTCGCCCGAAACGGCCACCGTGCCCGACGATCCCGACGACAAGCCCACATAGCCGTTGATGTTCTCGACTTTCCCTCCGGCCTCGATGTTCATCGTGCCGCTGCCAAGCTCGCCGACCACCAGGAGGGAGTTGGACCAGACCGAGTCGTCGCCTGAAACCATTACCGTTCCGGTCGAGCCGGTCCCGTTGCCCACATAACTCCAAATGCTCTCGACCTTGCCGCCATCTTCGATGGCCAGCGTACCGGTGCCGCGCAAACCGACATTGAGGGCCCCGTGGGTAGTCCAAATCGAACCGTCGCCCGTAACAGTCACCGCACCGGTCGAGCCCACGTTTCGGGCGACCGAAAGTTCGGTGGCGCTGACGGTGCTACCGCCACCGATGTCCAGCGAACCTTCGCCGCCGAAACCGACCACCAGCTCACCGGTGTTTGTCCAGGTCCCTCCACCGGAGAGCACGGCAGAGCCGGTTGAGCCGGCCCCGGAACCAATATGCGCACGGGCATTCTCCACGAGACCGTCATCCGCGATCTCGAGCGCTCCTGTGCCATTGCCTCCGATCGTGAGATTGTTGCTGTTGCTCCAGCGCGAACCGCTTCCCGTCACGGTGGCTGAACCATTCGAGCCGATGAATTGTCCGATGGTGCTAGACTCGCTCGTAACGATGCCCCCGCCGGTAACCGTCAGGGTGCCTTGCCCCTCTCCGCCAACGGCAAGTGTTCGCGCATTTTGCCAACTGGAGGTCGGACCGCCGACGTTGACGGTGCCTATACCGCTGGACAGATTACCGATGTGCCCATAGGTCGACGTGACGGTGCCGGCGGCGGCGATGTTCAGGGTTCCGTTCGCTCCATATCCGACATGCAGGTTTCCCAGACTCCCGTTGTCGAGAATGTCCCATGACGAGCCGCCGCCGGTCACCTTCACCGTACCGGAACCCCTCCCGGCACTGCCTATAATGCCCTGGGCCGACGTGACGCGGCCGGCGTTCTCTATGTTGAGTTCACCGACTGCCTCCATGCCGACGTTCATCGTTCCAGACGTTGTCCAGTGCGAACCCGCTCCCGTCACCGTCGCGATACCGGTGCCGTTCGCATATCCGCCGAGGACGCCGTTGGCCGTCGTCACCTGACCTTCGTCGGCGATCCTGAGCGTGCCCGAACCGTTATAGCCAAGGGTGACCGTAGTCGCTTCGAGGGACGACCCGCTGCCGGTCACAAGAACCGAACCGTCACTGACAAACCCGATGTCGACGAACCGGGCGCTGGCGGCTCCTCCGGCTGAAATATCGAGCGTGCCCCCTCCGCCGGCTCCGATATAAAGGCGATCGGCATTCTCGAACATCGATCCCGAACCGGTCACACTAACCGTGCCGTTCTTGCCGTAGGCCTGTCCGACGATCGCCTGGCTGCCGGTCAGCACCCGTCCGCCATTCTCGATCGCGAGCGTGCCGTCGCCCGCAAGCCCGACCGTCAGATCGGAAGTGGACCAGAGCGAGCCGGGGCCAGTTACGGAGACCGTTCCGGCCGCGGTTTCGGACGTTCCTATGATGGCGTTGCTGCTGTTGAGAGTCGCCTGGCTCTCGACCGTCAGAAATCCGGCGCCGGCAGCACCGATATTGAGGAAGCCGGCGTCCCAGACCGCGTCCGCGCCGCGCACGAACGCCGTGCCTTGCGAGCCTGAGAGGAGGCCTATGTAGGTTCGATTCGAGGATGCCTCGCCGTTCGCCACGGTGAAATGGCCGGTTCCCTGCCGCCCGATCACCAGATCCTCGCTTCGCCAGCTTGTTCCCGAGCCGACGAGCGCTGCCGATCCGACCGAACCGGCACCAAAGCCAAGGTAGAGGCGTGTGGCACTGGCATCGCCGCCGTCTCGAATGATGAGGGATGCCGTATGATGATTGCCGACGATGAGATCGCCGGAGATATCCCATGGGCTGGAATAGTCTTGGGGGACGTAATGTATATTCCCGTCGTCGATGACTTGCTGCGCGGTCGCGGGAGACGGATTGGAAAGACTGACGACGCCGATGATAGCGCTCGAAGTGAGGAGTGCAATCCGAAGGCGCTGCTGTGAACCCGGTCGGGGTTTTTTATCGATAGGGTCGCGGAGACCTGTGTTCGCGCTGAAAAGAGTAGCTTTCTGCATATCCGCCCCTGCGTTCGCGAGGGCATCTAAGCAAAAACGCGCAAGCCCTGTGTTTGAGGGCATTGCATATCAGTGTTCGGGAACACGATTTTGATCGCTATTGCGGCAGGTCACTCGAAGGCGACAAAGATGGTGGCGTCTATGGCGCCTTCCTCGTTCCAGGGCGGACGACGATGGAACTCGTAGGCGGGGCACGCCGTCAATCGGCGCCGATGCGTCGTCATCCAGAGGCTGCAAATTCCGAAAACCGCGTCAGCCACGACGGAATGGAGGCCCGAAACGTCAAGGCTGGCGTATTCGCCGCTGCGCACGACGTCGGCACGAAACGGTCCGGGAACGCCGGACAGACGTCTCTCATGATCGAGAATGCAGCAATCATAGCGAATGAGGTGCTGGGGCGTTACCCCGGGGTCCTCGTAGAAAATGCCCACTGCCTGCCGGTCCGCAACATCCAGACCTGCGCGTTGCAAGACCGTTGCGAAGGTTCGCCAGTAGGCCGGGACATGGGAGTAGCCCCCTTGAAACCTCATGGCGAGAACGGGAAGATCGCGGTGCCTGTGCGGCTTCGTTGCCTCCGCGAAAGCCCGATGGCGGAGACCGGGGTGGGGAGTTCTTGTCGTGGCAAGCAACCTTGCCTTGCGGGGCGGCACGCCGAACTGCCGGACGAAAGCGTGGTTGAAGGCCGCCTGGCTCCCGTATCCCGTTTGCAAGGCGATATCGAGGATGCTTTGGTCGCTGCGGGCAAGAAGCGCCGCAGCCAGGTTCAGACGTAGACTGCGCTGGTAATTTCCCAGCGTATCGCCGACGGCGCGTTTTAGCCGACGGTTGAGCTGGAACGGGCTCAGACCCACTGAGCTCGCCAGGTCGGCAAGGCTCAGGCCGGGAGAATCGATCGCCTCCACGCGGGCCAGAATATCGATGATTTCATTGTCATCCAAAGCTTGCGGTGTGCGAAGGCCGAATTCCGTCCCGGAGTTCGGGAGCAACAAGTGTTCCATCCAACGAATTGCCTGCTGATTGCAATGTCGGCATCGTAAGCTTCGTTGCGCCATATTCATATCTCTCGGCGCGCGAATATCTTCACCGGGGTCTGCAGTCAGGTGCCTTTCATTGCAGGGATCGTGGATTTGGGGCGATGTCGCCACAAGGCCTGCCAGTTGGCCTCCGCTTCTTTGGCGAACTCACTCATGGGGTTGTCTTCCATATGCCAGCCGCCACGTGTTAGTTTCCCGGCGAGATGTAAGTCCTGGGAGACGGGAATGTCTGGCGGCGGCAAGGCAATTCTGACGATCCTCGTGTTCAGCGCTCTGATCTGCCTAGGAGTGGCGATCGCGCTGGACTGACGCTGAGATTCTGGCGTGCCAAATCAGCTTGCCTTTCTGATCCTCGTAAGCGCGGCTATCAGCGCATCCTTATCCCGCACGCCCGACGCGAAGAGTTCGATGAGCAGCTTCGCCCTGTCATAGCGGTCTTGCTTCGTTTCGCCGGGGAACGCACCTTGATTGAACAGAGCCTCGATAACTGCGGCGTCCATCGAATCGATATTGTATTCTTGGAGAAGGTGTCGGAGTGGCATGAATGCTTCCTTGCCTTTGGGGCGAAAGCACGATGACCGCTCACCCCCGGAAGCGTCCTGAATTTTGGCTACCGATACCGGAGAAGATAGCGGAGAGCACATCGAAGTCGAGAGGCCGGAGAATTGTTTCTGTCGCCCGTATGCTAAATCGGCACCAGGCTCGTCCGCCTAAACTCTCCTTATCCAGGCGGGGGCCACCTTCGCCTACTGACGACCTCTATCAGTTCTTTTTCACCGGTGATGCCGATGATGTAGTTGGCAACAATTCGCGCAGCCCGAACATCGCGCTCGCGGTCGCTCTCGCCATACTCGGCGGTAATATCCAGCACCCTCTCCAGCAGCATCATTTCAGCCGGGTCAAGCACGCGGGCGTCGAGAGCGTCGTGTCTATAGGGCATGATGAAGAAGTAGAACCTGGCACCACACCGTCAATGTCTCAAAACGACAAAAAGACCCCCGGCCGTACGCAGACAAAGGAATCTTCCAGGCGTGTGGATCCTCTGCAAGGAGGCTCGCCTAATATCCGCAATTGCTTAAATTGAGATGCCGTGCCACAAATTAAAGGCTTTGCTGTCTGTAGAAGCAGGCACGGTTCGGCTTAGGCGACCGGAATTCATCAACTCCGGAGAATGCCAATGAGCCTTTCCGATTATCCTGCGATTGCCCTTCCGACATCCGAACAATTGCTGCAATCAATACCTGCGGCGGTCTATCTGACTGACGCGCATGGGAGGATCACCTTTTACAATAACGCTGCAGCAAAGCTGTGGGGCGTCCACCCCGAGATTGGCAAAAGCGAGTTCTGCGGATCATGGAAACTCTATTGGCCAGACGGCACCGAACTGCCGCATGACCAGTGTCCAATGGCGCAGGCGCTGAAGGAGCGGCGGCCGATAGTCGGAAAAGAGGCGGTTGCTGAACGACCGGACGGCACGAGAGTGCCCTTCCTACCATTCCCGACGCCGCTCTTCGATAGCGCTGGACAACTGACTGGCGCCATCAACATGCTCGTCGACCTCAGTGAACTCAAGGACGCCGAGACCAGCTCTCTCCGGCTGGCAGCTATTGTTGAATCCTCAGACGATGCCATTCTGGCGAAGGATCTGAATGGCATCATCACCGATTGGAACCGCGGCGCCGAGAAGATATTCGGCTACACAAGGGAGGAAGCTGTCGGGCAGTCGGTGACAATGCTGATCCCCGAGGACAGGCAAGATGAAGAGCCGGACATCTTATCGCGAATTCGGCGGGGAGAACGTGTCGACCATTACGAGACCGTACGTCGGCGCAAGGACGGTACGCTCATCGATATCTCGCTGGCTGTCTCTCCCATTATCAACCGACACGGACGTGTCATCGGTGCATCGAAGATCGCGCGAGACGTTACCGAAAGACGCAGGGCGGAAAATCAGAAGAACCTTATTCTGAGAGAGATGAATCATCGGGTGAAGAATCTGTTCACCCTCGCCGGCAGCCTCGTGGCGCTAAGCGCTCGAACGGCAAATTCGGCAGAGCAACTAGCGACATCCGTGCGCGAGCGCTTCACGGCATTGGCCCAAGCGCATTCGCTGACGCTTCCCGTCGTTGGAGATAGTGGCGGCGGAATGCCCGTCGCGACAAGCTTGCATGCACTCATCGATGCGATTTCCCGCCCATATACCCAAAGCTCCGATGCGTCGCTGCCCCGTGTTGTGGTAACGGGTGAAGATATCGTGGTGTCAGGCCCTGCAGTAACCCACTTGGCGCTTCTTCTGCATGAATTCGCGACGAATGCAGCCAAGTATGGCGCTCTTGCAAATTCGGATGCCTGTGTGGCTGTTAGCTGCGCGCAAGCGGATGAAGACGTACATATCATTTGGAAGGAAGACGGCGCCTTCCCGTCAAATTATACTCCCGACAACGAAGGCTTCGGCACACTGCTAACCAAGGCTGCGATCTCCGGTGCTCTGGGTGGTGAGTTCAGGCGCGAATTCACATCCGAGGGGCTGACGATCACAATCCGAATACCCAAAGACCGCTTGATCGAGTGATGAGGAACCAACGTGCTCCAGATGGGTTCTCGCCAAAACCCCCGGGAGCGTGTTTACATGCCGCGGTACTTCTTCCACACCCACGACGCTGACGATGAGGTTGGCATCGAATTGCCCGATGCGCATAAAGCTTGGGAACAGGCGGTAATGGCCTGCAGCGACATGCTCAGCGAAGCAGATGGCGAGCTTATCCCAAATTCCACGCTCACGATGAACGTCACCGACGAGGCGGGCGAGCCAATCGCTCAGATGCGATTTTCCGCTCGTGCATTTGTAAAGCTCTAGCATTTCTTTGTGGAATGGGATCGCACTCGATGTAGCCCGTCGCCTGATCAAGTTTGGCAACGACCGCGATCGGCTCAAGCGTGAAGCAAAGCATCTGTGGACGTAACGCGGAAGCCAACATAGTCGGGAACAATCAGCCAGCGCGGTAGTTCGGATCGCGCGACGGGTCTTTCCAACGCTCTCATACGGCCTTTCGCGACAAGGGAGTCGGGGAAGGTCGTCCCTATGGTCTTCCCCGACATTCAGGAGCATAGTCGTTTTGCCGGCACCGGCCTGTTCCGGCATGAGGCCCGCCGTCCCAGCCCCCCGCTTTTTCCCACGGCGGGCCTCTTTCTATGGCTAACGTGACAATGCCGCGGTTCAGGCGCATCATCACACCGCCGATACAAGCCGCATCGGCATGAGGCCCGTCATCTGCCTTTACCCGAGACGTCTGGCGGGCCTCTCTTCTCTCGGTGACATTTCTGATAGCTTCTGGCAGGCTGACCAGGTCGGTACTGGCCTGTTCCGACACGAGGCCCGTCACCAAACCTCTCTAGTCAACACCCTGGCGGGCCTCGCTCTCTGGGTAACGGGGCCAGAGATGTTCAGCGCCCCGCCACCTGTGTTAGCTTCCTCATGGTCATGCCAGTTCATGA
>NZ_LBCQ02000034.1 GCF_001014615.2 Aquamicrobium sp. LC103 | reverse complement strand
CGGCCACGTTGCCGGAATTGTCGATCGACGACGTCACGGTGAGCGAGGGCGACGGCAATGCTGTTTTTACCATAACACTGAGCGCTCCCGCCGGCCCGGGTGGAGTGACGTTCACTCTCACCACCGCAGACGGCACGGCGATCGCGGGCGACGACTACCACTCCTTCGACAGCTCCACGACTATATCCGAGGGTGTGGATACCTACTACCACGCTGTCGGACTGATCGACGATGCGATCGAGGAAACGGACGAGACCTTCTTCCTCGATGTCTCCAACATCGCCGGCGCGACGCTGGCGAAAGCCCGGGGAACGGCCACGATCCAGGACAACGACGCATCCGTCCCGCCGACGATCACCGCCATCGCGCCGAATACCGGCCCGATGGCGGGCGGCACGACGGTGACGATCACCGGCACGAACCTGACCGGCGCGACGGCCGTGGCCTTCGGCAGCAACCCAGCGACGAACGTCACCGTCGACAGCGCCACGCAGATCACGGCGGTGACACCTGCCGGCGCGGCCGGCGCGGTGGACGTGTCGGTAACAACACCCGGCGGCACGGGCACGCAGACCGGTGGCTTCACCTATGAAGCGCCGG
>NZ_LBCQ02000033.1 GCF_001014615.2 Aquamicrobium sp. LC103 | reverse complement strand
TATGGCGTTGCCGTCGACAACGCGACCGACAGCATCACGTTGACGCCCACCGCTACAGGGCCCAATGCGGCGATCACCGTCGGCGGCCAGACGGTCGCATCGGGCAGCGCCAGCCAGCAGATCGCGCTCGCGGTCGGCACGACGGCGATCCCGGTCGTGGTGACCGCCGAGGACAACGCGACGACCCGGACCTATACCGTGACGGTGACCCGGACGGCGTCCACCAATGCAAGGCTGGCGGGACTGGCGCCGAGCACTGGCACCCTCAACCCGGTCTTCAGTGCCGATACGCTCGACTATGATGTGGCGGTCGCCAATGCCGTCGAGCACCTGGCGCTGACGCCGACCGCCGATGGGGCCGGAGCGACGATCACCGTCGACGGCCAGTCGGTCGCTTCCGGCCGTGCCAGCCAGGCGGTCGCACTGGCAGTCGGCTCGACCGCAATTCCGGTCGTCGTCACAGCCGAGGACGGCACGACGATCCTGACCTATACAGTGACGGTCGAGCGAGCACAGCCGGTGCCCACCGTCATTTCCCGCACCATCGAAATCACCGCGGGCGAGACGGCATCGGTCGATCTGACCGAAGGCGCGAGCGGTGGTCCGTTCACCGATGCGGCGATCGTCGACCTCTCCGATGCCGACGCAGGCACCGCCCAGATCGAGCGCGACGACCAAATCTATCGCCTCGTCTTCGCCTCAAGCCCAACATATGCGGGCGA
>NZ_LBCQ02000032.1 GCF_001014615.2 Aquamicrobium sp. LC103 | reverse complement strand
AGTTGCAAATGTCGGCGGTCGGCAAGGTTATCTTGGCAGTCCTCGTCCTCAGCGCGGCCACGGCGCTCATGATTGCGATGGCCCTGACCTCGTTGTGAAAAACAGTCACTCTTTGAACTTAAGCGAAAGCTGATAAAAAGGCGCATGAACTTCAAAGAACGCGCCAGCGCAGTCCTTCAATTTATGTCGGTGGCGGCATACGCTCTTTTCTTTGCGGAGCCATTGTTTGCGCAGGCCATACCCCACTATGATGTGAGCAGGTTCTGTCAAAATGCGAACGGCAGCGGTTCCCAAGGTGATGCATTCCTCGACTGCGTGAAGCACGAGCAAGAAGCCTTCGATCAGTTGCTCTTTCATTGGCAGGATATCGAGAAACAACGTCGCCGCGTGTGTGACCAAATGGCCAGAGCCCAGGGCAGTACCTACCGCGTGCTCAAGCTTTGTATCGATGATCGGGCCGAACGAGCGTCGTAGCAATCATGGCGAGGCGCGAGACACGTATTAGAGGTTTTCGAGGTCGCGGGCCACTGCAGCGGGAGGATGAAGCGAGCCTGGCCTACATGCTGGAGCTTGTCGAAACAGCCGGCCGGATGAGCCGGAAACACGAGTTCGAGTTTCTTTCCTATCTTTTGGCCATGTCTCGCGACGAAATCCTGAACATCCTCAACTATTCCGCGACGGCACAAACACATATTGATGTGGAAGTAGAGGCCTCCGACGCCCCTATGAAGCCGAGC
>NZ_LBCQ02000031.1 GCF_001014615.2 Aquamicrobium sp. LC103 | reverse complement strand
GCGGCGTTTGCGTCGGACAAGCTGTTGCCGCGGGTTGAGGCGGCGTATCTGGAGGAGCAGACCGATCCGGCGATCTTCGCCGAGATGGGGTCTGCTGGTCTTCTGGGGGTGACGATCCCGGAGGAATATGGCGGGGTTGGTGCGGGCTACGTGGCCTACGGGCTGGTGGCGCGCGAGGTGGAGCGGATCGATTCGGGCTACCGCTCGATGATGAGCGTGCAGTCGTCGCTGGTGATGCACCCGATCTTTGCCTATGGCTCGGAAGCGCAGCGTCGGAAGTACCTGCCGAAGCTGGCGTCGGGCGAATGGATCGGCTGCTTCGGGCTGACCGAGCCGGATGCGGGCTCGGACCCGGGCGGCATGAAGACCCGGGCGCAGAAGATCGACGGCGGCTACCGGCTGACGGGCTCGAAGATGTGGATCTCGAACGCGCCGATCGCGGACGTGTTCGTTGTGTGGGCGAAGTCGGCCGCGCATGACGACCAGATCCGTGGCTTCGTGCTGGACAAGGGTCTGAAGGGGCTTTCGGCGCCGAAGATCGGCGGCAAGCTCAGCCTGCGCGCCTCGATCACCGGCGAGATCGTGATGGACGGGGTCGAGGTTGGCGAGGACGCGCTGCTGCCGAACGTTTCGGGGCTGAAGGGTCCGTTCGGGTGCCTGAACCGGGCCCGCTACGGCATCTCGTGGGGGGCGATGGGGGCGGCGGAGGATTGCTGGCACCGGGCCCGCCGCTACGGGCTGGAGCGGCATCAGTTCGGCAAGCCGCTGGCGGCGACGCAGCTTTTCCAGAAGAAGCTCGCCGACATGCAGACGGAGATCGCGCTGGGGCTGCAGGCGTCGTTGCGGGTGGGACGGATGTTCGAGGCGGGCAAGCTGGCGCCGGAGGCGATCTCGATCGTCAAGCGCAACAATTGCGGCAAGGCGCTGGAGATCGCGCGGGCCGCGCGCGACATGCACGGCGGCAACGGCATCCAGATCGAGTACCACGTGATGCGCCACGCGCAGAACCTGGAGACGGTCAACACCTATGAGGGCACCCA
>NZ_LBCQ02000030.1 GCF_001014615.2 Aquamicrobium sp. LC103 | reverse complement strand
GCGTTGTGTTTCAGAACTCCTCCCATCCCTCGTCGGAGGTTTGGGCGAGGAGGGCGGCGGCCTGGCCGGCACCGCCGCTGGCCGCGACCGTCCTGAGGGCGGCCACCGGCGTCGACTTGCCGGCGGGCGTCTCCTCGCCCTTGCGCGACGCCGGCGCCTGTTGCACCGCCGCGCCGAGCCTGAAGCGCGACACCAGCCGCGCGAGCTCCTCCGCCTCCTGCGCAAGCGAATGGCTCGCCGCCGTGCTCTCCTCCACCATCGCCGCGTTCTGCTGCGTCACCTGGTCCATCTGGTTGACCGCCGTGTTGACCTCGCCGAGACCCGTCGACTGCTCGCGCGCCGACGCCGCGATCTCGCTCACCAGGCCGGTGATCTCGCCAACCTGCGCCACGATCTTCTCCAGCGCCGTGCCCGTCTGCCCGACAAGCTCGACTCCCTGCCCGACCTGCTGCGACGAGGTCGAGATCAGCGCCTTGATCTCCTTGGCAGCCTCCGCCGAGCGCTGCGCCAGCGCCCGCACCTCCGACGCCACCACCGCGAAGCCGCGGCCCGCCTCGCCGGCGCGCGCCGCCTCCACCCCCGCATTCAGCGCCAGGAGATTGGTCTGGAACGCGATCTCGTCGATCACCCCGATGATCTGCCCGATCTCCTGCGACGAGCGCTCGATCTGCGCCATCGCCGCCACCGCCTCGCCCACCACCGCGCCCGAGCGCTCCGCCCCCAGACGCGCCGCGGCCGTCACCTCGGACGCCTGATGCGCGCCTTCCGCCGTCTTGTGCACCGTCGCCGTGATCTCGTCGAGCGCCGCCGCCGTCTCCTCGAGGCTCGCCGCCTGCTGCTCGGTGCGCCGCGACAGGTCGTCCGCAGCCTGGCTGATCTCGCCGGTGCCCTCCCGCATCCCCTCGATCGCCCGCACGATCGTCGCCATCGCCTCCTGCAACTGGCCGGCCGTGTCGTTGAAATCCTCCTTCAGCTGCCGCGTCTCGGCCGCGAACGCCGCCTCGATGCGGAAGGTCAGGTCGCCGGCCGCCAGATGCGACAGCCCCTCGCCGAGCGCGCTGATCGCGACATGGTCCTCCTGCGCCTTGCGGGCCTTGTCCGCCTCGTTGCGCGCCCGCTCCGCCTCCGCCTCGCCGCGCGCCGC
>NZ_LBCQ02000003.1 GCF_001014615.2 Aquamicrobium sp. LC103 | reverse complement strand
CTTTGCAGGTTTGTCGGCCCGCCGTCAGTTGGCGGCGCAGAAATGGCGCTGCCCGTCATAACCCACGAAGGTGCCGCTGCTGGGGTCGAACGACCGGTAGCGGTTTTCGCAATAGCGGTACCATTCGGGGCTCCACGGCTCCATCGAGGCGCGATAGTAGACGCGCGGAGCTTCGCGGTAGACCGGCGCGGGACGGTAGTAGTCGCGGTCGGCATAGACCGGCTCGCGATAGACCGGGTAGGGCGCCGGGTAGACCGGTTCGCGATAGACCGGGCGCGGCGCGGCCGCACCGGCGATCAGCGCTCCGGTCGCAAGGCCCAGAACGCCGGCCGCGAGGAGTTCGCCGCCATTGTTGTGGTGCCGGTGGTGGCGCCAGCGTTCTCCCGCATTGGCGGGCATTGCGGCGAGCACGGTTGCCGCGACCAGGCTGGAAACAAGAGCATTCTTGACGATGCGGTTCATTGCAACAGTCTCCTTTTGCCGGGTAGATGGGGCGTTTCCGGCTTTCGGCAATAAAACTAGAAGCTTGTGGCTGAACGCAGGCTGAACAAGAAAATTCTTGTAACCGTTCGTTTCAGAACCGGCATTGCCAATGAAAAACAGCCCCACAAGGATGCGGGGCTGCAATTCGATTCCACGGCTCGTGAGGGAAAGTCAGACGACCGAGAGGTTGACGGCCTTCGGTCCCTTGCCGCGCTTGTCGGGCTCGGTATCGAAGGTCACCTTCTGCCCGTCCTCGAGACCCGGCAGGCCCGAAGCCTGGACGGCGGAGATGTGGACGAAGACGTCCTTCTCGCCGTCGTCGGGCGTGATGAACCCGAAGCCCTTGGCATGGTTGAAGAATTTGACGGTTCCGCTCTGGGGCATGGGAAAGCTCCTTATCTCCCATCGTTGCATGTGCAGGGACGGTAAGATCCCTCTGAGACTCGGTCCTTTACTGGGGGAGAAGAAACAGTTTCCTCGCGCCGGGATTTTGCCAAAACCCTCTCATTTCGCGTTCGGCCCGCCCTGCGCATATTGTTTTGGTTCTGCATTGTTATCGCAAATCCGGGGCATTCTATTCCAGTCTCCGGGCCGGCAAATGCCCGAACGGGCGAAACTGTCCTTCATTTTTTTGCGGCGGGCAAGAAAAAGATTCACGACGCTCTGCGGAAACGGAGAATGCCGGTCGTTTTGCCGGCGATCTACTGGCTTTTCTACCTGCTTGCACTATGTCTGCAGGGCGCCAGCGCGGTATCGAGTGCGGCCGCGGAGCTTTCCAACGGAAACTCCGCCATCGTCTCGAACGCGCTTCCGTCCGCCTCATTGCGTTCGGGAGTGACGTCGAAGACGAGGGATAGGTTCTTGCCCGCCTTCAGCGTCTCGATGAAATCGTCGCTGACGGAGGCCATGCCGTTCTGCATTTCCGACCCGGGGAAGAACAACACGGCCGCAGCGCCCGAGCCCGCCGCCACCAGCGGGAAGGTGCGGCCATCGATCCGCGCCTCGATCCTGCCGGGGATGTGGAAATATTTCGCCGGGTGATCTCCCTCGGCCGGCCGCACCGGCCCGCCGCGCGAATAGACCTCGACCAGATAGGGATCGCCGCAGGAGATGGCGAGCAACTCCATCGTGCTGTTGGTGGCTGCGGGCGCGACGATCGCGACGCCGTTGTCCAGCCGCCATTCGGCGAGCGCCGGCGTGGCGATCCCGAATGCCAGCAAGGCGATGACGGGCGGTTTCATGCGCCGATCCTGCGATGTCGGAAAGGGTTCGGCAAGCTATGCGGATGGATGAGCCCGGCGGGCCGCGTGAACCCGCCGGGCTATCCGCGTTTCGATCGTCCGCGCCGTTCAGCGGCCCAATGGAGTCGCGGGCGTCACGCAGCGGCGATAGAGATGCCAGGTGGCATGGCCGAGGATCGGCACGACCACCGCGAGGCCGGCGAAGAGCGGCAGGCTTCCGGCCACGAGCAGCGCCGCCACGATCAGGCCCCAGGCCGCCATCACCAGCGGGTTGGCAAGCACCACGCGCGCCGAGGTGTGGATCGCCGAATAGGCGCCGACATCGCGGTCGATGAGCAGCGGAAAGGCGATGACGGTGGTGCTGAGCACGATCACCGCGAATATGAAGCCGACCGCGTTGCCGATCACGATCAGCAGCCAGCCATTGGTGGTGCCGAACAGGTCGCTCACGAACTGGCCGATCGAGGCGGGCGGCATCGGCCCCATCAGCGAGGTGTAGAGGGCCTGGGCCACAAGCAGCCAGCTTATGAAGACGATGAAGAGCAGGATCCCCACGGCCGCGATCGAAGGCAGGGCGGGGGAGTGGCGCAGGTCGAAGGCGTGCCGCCAGGAAGCGTCCATCCCGAGCTCCCGGCGCCGGCTGATCTCATAGAGCCCGATCGCCGCGAAGGGACCGATCAGGGCGAAGCCGGAAGCCAGCGGAAACAGCAGCGGCAACGCGTTCGCGCCGGAAGTCCATGTGGCGAGAACGACGCCCATCAGCGGATAGATGAGACCGAGAAAGACGAGATGCGACGGCTTCGTCATGAAGTCGTCCAGTCCGGCACGCAGGCTGTCCGCGAGGTCCGAGAAACCAATGCGGCGAACCTGCGGATAGGACGGAGCTTCGTTTGCTCCGGCGATCACGTGGAAACTTGCCATGACCATTCCTCCAATCTTTGGGAGTGGTCACGGGTCCCTTCGGCCGTGCCTACAGCGAGGTTGTGGTCACGGCCCTATGGACCCACGACCCCTCGCGCCGGATCATAACGCAACCGGGGCCGGTTGTCGTCATTCCATATCGTTGGGGGAATCGCGCGTGTCCCCCCGTGTCCGCGCAAGCACTCCGCTCGGTCCGGAAGGAACAGGAGGCAGTCGAGGGGGCCAGCCTACCTCCCCGCCGACACGAGCAGGAACATCGGCCGGTCGCGTTCTTCCGCCCATTCGGGATGGTCGGCGAGTTGCTCGGCGCTGGGGCTCCATTCCTCCACATGGTGAATGGTGAAGCCGTTGGCGATCAGCGTGTTCAGCGTCGTGCCGATCGTGCGGTGGTGCTTCACCACGCCCTTGGCCAGCCAGTCGGTGACGCGCGGTCCCTCGATCGAATAGCCGTCGACGGGCCATGTTCGCCGGCCGTCCGCGGCGGTCACCCAGCCCGGATGCGTCGGTGCCATGTAGATCGGGTGTTCGATCGTGAAGACGAAGCGCGCGGCCGGCCGCAGTGCGCGGTGTACCGTCCTTGCCAGCCTGTCGAAATCCTCGACATAGTGGAAGGCCAGCGAGCTGTAGGCGAAATCGAAGGCGCCCTCGGGCAGTTCGAGCGCCTCCAGGTCCGCGATCGCGTATTCAACGGCGGGATCGTCGGTGTCGGTCCGCGCCCGCGCGATCATGTTTTCGGAAAGGTCGAGCCCGAGCACGTGGGCGGCTCCCCGCCGTCTCGCCCAGCGGCAGAACCAGCCGAAACCGCAGCCTAGGTCCACGACGCGCTTGTCTTTCATATCCGGAAGTATCGCCCGGATCGCGGGCCATTCCGCCGCGCCCTCCAGCCCATGCAGGGAGCGTTCCAACTGGCTGTATCCGGAAAAGAACTCCGGTTTGTCATAGATGTTCTGTGCCATTTTAGTGTCTTCTGAAGTTTCCGGCATGGATACTTGCGGTTGTGAATATCCGCCTCGTTCTCGACTTTACGTATCAAGGACAGGCGGGACGGTTCTCTTGCGCGGAGGCCTCTTTAACCGATTTCAGATTAGCAGCGGGCGGTCCATCTTGTCATTTTTGGCATTTCGTGCGATGTGTGCTTACGCTCGGGCATTTGCTGACCCGGAGACTGGACCGTTACGGACGACCTTTCCCCGACTTTGTGAACTCTCGACGGCCGCGACACTGTGCATGTAGCGCAGACGCAACAAACTAAAAAGGGAACAGGAGTTTTCCCATATGGCCCAGACCGGCACCGTAAAATTCTTCAACACCACCAAAGGCTTCGGCTTCATCACGCCGGATGGCGGCGCGAAGGACGTGTTCGTCCACATCTCCGCCGTTGAAGCCTCCGGCCTGCGCACTCTCGTCGACGGCCAGAAGGTTTCCTTCGACGTGGAGCCGGACCGCATGGGCAAGGGCCCCAAGGCGGTGAACCTCTCCGCGATGTGATTTTCCGCCGGCTCTATGGCCGGCAGGAATTCAAAGAGAAGGCGCTGCGAGCGATCGCGGCGCCTTTTCCGTTGGGCGATCCCCGCAACCCGGCGCCTTCGGCCGCGTTCTCTCCTCATGAACCATGGGAGAGAGCAATGCCGGACGAACTCACGGCCTTTGCCCTGAACTGCTCGCTGAAGGCGTCGCTGGACGAGGAAGCCTCCTCCACCGACAAGATGCTTTCCGACCTGCTCGACGCGCTGGAACCCTATCGGGTGACGGGCGAGATCGTGCGGGTGCTCGACCACGAGATCAAGCCGGGCGTCCTGTCCGATATGGGCGAGGGCGACGATTGGCCCGAACTGCGGCGCAAGATCGTGGAAGCCGATATCTTCATCCTCGGCACCCCGGTATGGATGGGCCAGCCGTCGAGCGTCGCGAAACGGGTGCTCGAGCGCCTCGACGCCTTCCTGTCGGAAACCGACGGCAACGGGCGCATGCCGGCGGCCGGAAAGGTCGCGCTGGTGGCGGTCGTCGGCAACGAGGACGGCGCGCACAATTGCCACGCCTGCTGTTTCCAGGCGCTCGCCGACGTCGGCTTCACCATTCCCGCCAATGCGGGCTGCTACTGGGTGGGCGAGGCGATGGGCAAGACGGACTACAAGGATCTGCCGAGAACGCCCGCCAAGGTGGGGCAGACGCTGGCCATGGCGGCATCGAACGCCGCGCATCTCGCGCGCCTTCTAAGGCGCGATCGGTTTCCCGGCGTGGAAGGATGACGCTTCGGCTGCGGCACGCGGCGGGTTGTCGTCATGACGAGCGACCGCCGCCGTTCGGATCTGATCGGCGGCGCTGGTTTCCGGCTTGGTAGCCGTCGCGGTCATACGGTGTGGCTCGGATCTTTCCTGATTTCCTCGAGCAATCCCGCATGCACCAGGTTCAGCGAGTGCCGGCGGCCCTGGCGATAGGCGTTCATCACGCGCTCGGCGATGGCGCGGCGGCGCGCAAGTTCGGCCGTTTTCACGCCGAGTTCGTCGCACACCGCTTCGAATGCCGATTGGATATGCGCAAGTTCGTCCGGCCGGTACACTTCTCCAGTGACACCGAACGGCCTTGCCTTCCCCGGTCGATTCATGACGGAGCTGGGCATCTCCAGATTCCTTCCCTGCCGGCGGAACCTTTTATCCGCCTTCTGCCCCTTATGCCCAAAACGAGTGTACGCCTTTCGATCTAGACATCAAGATGTAGAATATCGGGCCTCCTGATTCGCCTTTCCCGCTTTTTTCTGGATCGACATGCGCCGAAGTGTTAGCCGGGTAAGGGCTTGCAGGGGTGCGGGCCGTTCCAGGCGCGATCGCGCCGGCCTCCCCGGTGATGATGATTCAGCTCGCGGGACGATGCGGCAGGTAGACATTCCCATTTCCGGCTCATTCCAGGGTGGCGAAAGATGAGCGCGACGGTCTTTCTGGCCGTGCTCGCGGCCGCGGCGATGCACGCTTCCTGGAACGCGATGATCAAGGTGCGGCTCGACCGCTTCGCTTCGATCTCGCTGATGAGCTTCGCCATGGGCCTCGTGGTGCTGCCGCTCGTTCCCTTCGTGGCGTTTCCCAA
Organism: Aquamicrobium sp. LC103; assembly: GCF_001014615.2. Classification (GTDB taxonomy): domain Bacteria; phylum Pseudomonadota; class Alphaproteobacteria; order Rhizobiales; family Rhizobiaceae; genus LBCQ02. Next base: position 495,683 of record NZ_LBCQ02000003.1, on the reverse strand, counting down.
AGGGGAGACCTGGCTGTGGATCGCGCTGTCGATGGTCTTCCACACCGGCTACAAATTCTTCCTCACCAAGGCCTACGAGACCGGCGATCTCGCCCAGTCCTATCCGCTGGCCCGCGGAACCGCGCCGCTCCTGACCACGATCGGCGGCGCCGTGCTCTTGGGCGAGTTGCCCGGCGGCGTCGCCGTTCTCGGCATTCTGCTTCTGTGCGCCGGCACTTTCCTGATGTCGTTTCGCGGCGGCGGCATCAACGGCTTGAGCAGGCGCGCGGTGGGCTTCGCGCTTCTCACCTCGGTCTTCGTCGCGAGCTACACGCTCACCGACGGTTCCGGCGCGCGGTCGGCGGCATCGGCCACGAGCTACGCGGTCTGGCTTTTCCTGCTCGACGCGGTCTGGTCGATCATATTCTGCGTGTGGTTGCGCGGCGCCCGGGTGATCCGCGTGATGCTTCCGGAATGGAAGAGCGGGCTTGCGGCCGGCCTGCTCGGCGCGGTCGCCTACTGGATCGCGATGTGGGCGATGACCAAGGCGCCGATCGCTTCGGTAGCCGCGCTGCGCGAGACCTCCATCCTCTTCGCCATGCTGCTTTCGGTGGCCGCCCTCGGCGAAACCATGACGCGCTGGCGCATCGCGGCAGCACTTCTCATCGTCGGCGGCGTGATCGCCCTGCGATTGGGATAAATTTTCGTCAAATCCGGTTTCGCGGCGGATATAATCTCGTCATTATCATTTGTTAGGGGGCTTCATTCTGTCACGAGGAATTTGATTCGATGAAGATTGCGGTTCTCGGTGGTGATGGCTTTATCGGTTGGCCCACCTGCCTCCACCTCTCCGACGCAGGTCACGAGATCCATATCCTGGATAACCTGTCGCGCCGCTGGATCGACACCGAACTGGGCGTCCAGTCGCTGACGCCGATGGATTCCATCCAGGAAAGGACGCGCATCTGGTATCAGGAGACCGGCCGGCGCATCCAGTTCCATCTGATCGATCTCGCCAAGGACTACGAGATCCTCAAAAACTGGCTGGCCGAGAACCGTCCGGACGCGGTCATTCATTTCGCCGAGCAGCGCGCCGCGCCCTATTCGATGAAATCCGACCGGCACAAGAACTACACGGTCAACAACAACGTCAACGCCACGCACAATCTGCTCAACGCGATGGTGGAGATCGGCCTCGACGCGCATCTCGTCCATCTCGGCACGATGGGCGTCTACGGCTATTCCACCGTCGGCGCGGCGATCCCCGAAGGCTATCTGCCGGTCGGCATCGACACCATGTCGGGCGAGACGGTGAAACAGGATATCCTCTATCCGGCCAATCCCGGCTCGATCTACCACATGACCAAATGCCTGGATCAGCTTCTCTTCCAGTTCTACGCGAAAAATGACGGGCTCCGTATCACCGACCTGCATCAGGGCATCGTCTGGGGCACGCACACCGAGCAGACGCGCCGTCACGTGCAGCTCATCAACCGCTTCGACTATGACGGCGACTACGGGACCGTGCTCAACCGCTTCCTGATCCAGGCGGCGATCGGTTATCCGCTGACGGTGCACGGCACCGGTGGCCAGACCCGCGCCTTCATCCATATCCAGGATTCCGTGCGTTGCATCGAGCTGGCGCTGAAAAGCCCGCCGGCGCGCGGCGACCAGGTGAAGATCTTCAACCAGATGACCGAGACCCACCGCGTGCGCGACCTCGCCGAGATGGTCGCGCGCATCGCCGGCGGCAAGGTCGCCTACCTGCCGAACCCGCGCAAGGAGGCCGCCGAAAACGACCTCGTCGTCAAAAACGACCAGTTCCTCGCACTCGGTCTCAATCCAATCACCCTCGAGGAGGGGCTGCTGGAGGAGGTGATCGACGTGGCCAAGAAATACGCCTATCGCGTCGACCGCAGCCGGATCCCGGCTGTTTCGGCGTGGACCAAGGACATCGAGCCGACGATCGACCGCGATCCGGAGGGCAAGCGGCTGAAGAGCGTGAGCTAGCACAACCGGAAACGTTTGTGCCTGCTGCTCCAATGACACGCCACGCCTACGTCACCCTCGTCACCAACGCCGACTATGCGCTCGGCGCGACGGCGCTGGTGCGCTCCTTGAAACTGACGGGCACGACGACCGACATCGTCGTCCTTCACACGGGCGGCGTTGCCGACGATGCTCTGCGCCCGCTCGCCGCGCTCGGCGCACGGCTGGAAAGGGCGGAGCTGCTGCCCACTTCCGAGGCCTTCAACGAGCGCCACCAGCGCGCGAGGCTGCACGCCAACGCCCCTTTCACCAAGGGCAACAAGCCGGCCTTCCACACGCCGCTCGACAATTTTGCCAAGCTGCGCCTCTGGCAGCTCGAGCGGTACGAGAAGATCGTCTTCATCGACGCCGACGCGATCGTCATCCGCAACGTCGACAGGCTCTTCGGCTATCCGGAATTCTCCGCCGCGCCGAATGTCTACGAGACGCTCGCCGATTTCCACCGGCTGAATTCCGGCGTCTTCGTCGCCAAGCCGTCGCGGGCGACCTTCGAGGCGATGCTCGCGCGGCTCGACGCGCCGGACGCCTTCTGGCCGCGCACGGACCAGACCTTCCTGCAGGCCTTCTTTCCGGATTGGCATGGTCTGCCGGTGTTCTTCAACATGCTGCAATATGTCTGGTTCAACCTGCCCGAGCTTTGGGACTGGAAGTCGGTTTCGGTGATCCACTACCAGTATGAAAAGCCATGGGAGGCGAACCATCCCAGGGCCGACCGGGTAAAGCCGCTGATCGAGTTGTGGCGCGCCTATGCGACGGGCGAGGGGATTCCCGACATTTCCACGCTCGCCAATCCGGGGGCTGCGCGATGAACGGTCCCGTCACGCTGGTCTCCGGAGGCACCGGCTTCGTCGGCCGCTTCGTCGTCGACGGACTGCTCGCCCGCGGGCATCGGGTGACGGTGTTCGGCCGGCGGCCGCCGGGGCCCGACTTTTTCGTCGGACCGGTGCGCTTCGTCGAGGGCGAACTCAATCCCGATCTCGATCAGGAGCCCGCCTTCGAAGGCGTCGAATTCTTCGTCCACGCGGCTTTCGACCATCTGCCCGGCCTCTATCGCGGCGGGGAGGGCGACGATCCGGCGGGCTTTCGCGAGCGCAATGTCCGCGGCTCCAACAGACTGTTCGACGATGCCCGCCGCGCCGGCGTGCGCCGCGCCGTCTTTCTCTCCAGCCGCGCCGTCTACGGCACGCAGCCGCCCGGCATGGAGCTCGAAGAGGAGACGCGGCCGCATCCCGATACGCTCTATGGCGATGTCAAGCTCGCCGTCGAACGGCAGTTGAAGTCGCTGAGCGACGAGGGTTTCGCCGGCGCCAGCCTGCGCATTACCGGTGTCTATGGCCAGGCCGGCCCCGGCCGCGAGGACAAGTGGACGCCGCTCATTCGGGCATGGCTCGAAGGCCAGGCGATCGAGCCGCGCGCCGGCACGGAGGTGCATGGCGAGGATGTCGCCGCAGCGGTCGAGCTGATGCTTTCGCTGTCGGAAGAGGCGGTGCGTGGCCAGGCTTTCAACGTCTCGGACATCCTGGTCGACAACAGCGACATCCTGTCGGTCGCCGCCCGCGTCACCGACTGCGCGAACGCTCTTCCCGCGCCGGCGGACGTCTCGCGCCTCAACGTCATGAACACCGAGCGGCTGCGCGCGCTCGGCTGGCAGCCGGGCGGCATGAGGCGCTTCCAGTCGACCGTGCAGACGCTCATAGAGCGCATCGTCAAGGACGGCCAGCCTGGCTGAGCTCGTTCCTCGCAAACGGATTCAACCTGTTCATGCGTTGATTCAAGTCGCTGCCGGGTTGAATCAACTGATTGACGAGCAGAATCCCGTTCTGCCGACAACCCTTTGAAATCACGGGAAAAGCGGTGTCTCCGTCATTTCCAGGTGCAGCGCCTGGCCATCCCACGGATGGGCATCGCACACCGCCTCGTCGAGTTCGACGCCAAGGCCGGGCTCCGTCGATGGAATGACCCAGCCATCCTGCCATTCGATCTTCTTCCCGAGAAGCCTGGCGTGGAAGCCGTCCCACTGCTTCAGCGATTCCAGGATCAGGAAGTTCGGCAGGGTGACGGCGAGCTGGATGTTCGCCGCGCCGACGATCGGTCCGCAATAGCAATGCGGCGCGATCTGGATGTGATGGGCCTCCGCCATCGCCGCGATCTTCTTCGTTTCCAGTATGCCGCCGGAGCGGCCGAGATCGGGCTGGAGAATGGCCGCCGCGCGCTGTTCGATCACGCGGGCGAATTCCCATTTGGTCGTCAGCCTTTCGCCGGTCGCGATCGGGATCGAGGTGCCGCGCGCCACCTCGGCCATCACCTCGGGCATGTCCGGCGGCACCGGCTCCTCGAACCAGAGCGGGTCGTAGGGTTCGATCGCGCGCGCCATGCGCAGCGCGCCGGCGGCGGTGAACTGGCCGTGCGTGCCGAAGAGGATGTCGGCGCCGGCGCCGACCGCCTCGCGGATCGCCTTCATCATGCGCGCGGAAAGATCGATGTCGGCGAGACGCGGCTGGTGGCCGTCGAAGGCGGTGTAGGGGCCGGCCGGATCGAGCTTCACGGCGTTGAAGCCCTGGGCCACATATTCGGCGGCGCAGGCGGCGGCAAGATCGGGATCGTTGTAGACGTTCTTCTCCGGGTTGTCGGCCTCGGCCGGCACCGCGCTTCCCGTCTGCGGATAGAGATAGGTGTAGGAGCGCAGCCGCTCGTGCACCTGGCCGCCGAGCAGCTTGTAGACCGGCTTGCCGGCCTCCTTGCCGATGATGTCCCAACAGGCGATCTCCAGCGCCGAGACGCATCCCATCATGGAAATGTCGGGGCGCTGCGAGAAGCCGGAGGAATAGGCGCGGCGGAAGAAGGTTTCGATGTCGTGCGGATCGCGGCCGACGAGGTAGCGCCCGGCGCAATCCTCGATCATCCGCGCCGTGAGGTGCGGGCCGAAGGTGGCGCTGTAGGCTTCGCCGTAGCCCGCCACGCCGCTATCGGTCGTCAGCTTCACGAAAATGAAGTAGCGCCCGCCGATGCCCGGCGGCGGATTGCCGACCACCCAGGTCTTCACGTCGGTGATTTTCATGCGGGCTCTCCCTTGGAATACTTACCTGCTCTCAATACCCCCTCCGGCCTTTCGGGCCGCTGCTCCCGCTTCGCAGGGCAGGAGCAGGCGTCGCGGCCGCCCGCAACCTGGATCCTCGCCGTTTACGGGGGAGGAGGACCGCCGAAGGCGGTGGAGGGGGCAACCGGCCTCATACATCCTCCAACACCATGTCCGCTCCCTTCCAGCCGGTCATGATCGCGGCGGCGTTGGTGTTGCCGGAAATCACGCTCGGAAAGACCGAGGCGTCGACGACGCGCAGGCCCTCGACACCGTGGACCTCGAGCCGGGGCGAGACGACGGCGCCTGCCGCGTCCGGTCCCATGCGGCAGGTCGAGACCGGGTGATAGACCGTGCCGGAGCGCCTGCGGAAATCCTCGATCAGCGCCTCGTCGGACGCGATCGAAGGTCCGGGCAGCACCTCCTCCTCGATCATCTCCGACATGGCGCGGGTGGCGGCCAGTCTTCTCAGGAATTTCACGGCGTCGAGCATCTCGGCCACATCGTGATCGGTCGAGAAGGCGTTCGCAACGATTTTCGGCGGCGCGAGCGGATCGTTCGAGCGGATCGCGATCGATCCCCGGCTGGTCGGACGGCAGTTCGACAGGCCCATCGAGAAACCCGGCCACGGATCGGGCGAAAGGATCGGCCGTTCGCCGGGTCTGGGCAGCACCGTCGAAAAAGCCTGGAAATAGAGCTGCATGTTGGGTCGGGTCTGCGACGGATCGGTACGGAAAAAGCCGCCGCCCTGATTCATGCTCATCGACAGCGGGCCGTCGCGCAGCAGGAGATAGCGCGATCCGGCGGCGAGCTTGCCCCACCACGGCCGCAGGTTCTGGTTGAGCGTCGGTGTCCTCGCCTTCCAGGTGTAGTTGATCCCCTGATGATCCTGGAGATGCGCGCCGACATTCGAATTGTGGTGGAGAACCGGAATTTCCAGCCCTTGCAGCAACTCGCCGGGACCTATGCCCGAAAGCTGCAGCAGTTGCGGCGAGTTGATCGAGCCGGCGCTTATGATGACCTCGCGGCCGGCACGGGCCTGACAGCTCCGCCCCTTGCGGGAATACTCGACGCCGACCGCCCGCTTACCCGCGAACAGGATTCTCGTCGCCAGCGCATGGGTTTCCACGCGGACGTTCGCGCGCTTCATCGCCGGCCGCAGGAAGGCGCGCGCCGCCGACATGCGGCGGCCGTCGCGCGTGGTGATCTGGTAGACGCCGACGCCCTCCTGCGAGGCGCCGTTGAAGTCCGCGTTGCGGCGCAGGCCCAGTTCCTCCGCCGCGGCGATATAGCGTCCGCAGAGCGGATGCACGAAACGGGTCAGGTCGCTGACATGCACCGGACCGTCGCGCCCGCGCCATTCGTCCGCGCCGGCTTCGTTGTTCTCCAGCGCCTTGAAGGCGGGAAGCACGTCGTCATAGCCCCAGCCGACATTGCCGGCGTCGCGCCATTCGTCGAAATCCTCGCGCTGGCCGCGTATCCAGACCATGGCGTTGATCGAGCTCGATCCGCCCAGAAGCTTGCCGCGCGGCCAGTGGTCCTCATTGCCGGCAAGGCCGGGATCGGGCTCGGCCCTGTAATTCCAGTTCACCCTCGGATCGAAGAAGGTCTTGCCGTAGCCGAGCGGCATCTGCACGAAGAAGCGGCGGTCGGTGCCGCCGGCCTCCAGCACCAGCACCGAATGCCTGCCGCTTGCCGAAAGCCGCTCGGCCAGAACCGATCCGGCGGAACCGGAGCCGACGATGATGAAGTCGTATGTCTGCGCGATTTCCGGCAAGGCTAGCCTCCTTCCCTACCGGCACTCTAGCGCCGGCCGCCACCGCCCGTCAGGCCGGCTTTCCGTCATGCCTTGTGAAAATTGCGACCGCCCGCTAGGTGGAAGGGAAGAAACGCAAGCCGAGGGGGAGTGCCACCCATGAACCGCAACGACGTCAATCCGGTGGGCGAGCTCACCCTGCGCACGCTGGCGATGCCGGCCGATGCCAACGCGGCGGGCGACATCTTCGGCGGCTGGGTGATGGCGCAGATGGACCTTGCCTGCGGCATCCGCGCGGCGGAACGCGCCAGGGGCCGCGTCGTCACCGCCGCCGTCAAGGAGATGTCGTTCGCCAAGCCGATGAAGATCGGCGACACGCTCTGCATCTATATCGACATCACCAGGATCGGCCGCACCTCGATGACCCTGCGCGTCGAGGCCTGGGCGCAGCGCTATCTCTCCGATCTGATGGAACGGGTGACGCATGCCGATTTCATCATGGTCGCCCTTGACGAAACCGGCAGGCCGAAGCCGGTGCCGGCGGAATAGCAAGAATGACAACACGGGAGCGAGCAATGCTGTCCAAGGCGAAAATCGGCAATATCTGCTATTATGTGAGCGATATCGACCGGACCGAGGCGTTCTACCGTGATGTCGTCGGTCTCGACGTCCAGCGCATGGGCGACGACGGAAGCGGCAACGACTGGCTGATGGCCAGCATTCCCGACAATATCGACCTGATCTTCTTCAAGCTGGATTCGCGTCCGGGCAACACGCCCATCATCGTCTTCGATCTCGCGGAAGGCGGTATCGACGACGTGGTCGCCGGGCTCGCGGGGAAAGGCGCGACCATCGTCACGCCGGTGAGCCCGGCCCCGGGCGGCTGGTCGGCCGATTTCGCCGACCCCGACGGTCATGCGATATCGCTCTACCAGTCCGAGGACATGCCGCGAAGCAAGGGCTGAACCGATCGCCGCCTACGCGGCCTCGGAGATCTTGTCGAATTTCGCCCGCGCGGCGTTGATGCGCCCGGCATTCTGCCTGGCCCATTCGCCGAGCGCGCGGACGGGCACCAGAAGGTCGCGCCCGAGATCGGTCAGTTCGTAGTCCACGCGGGGCGGGATCGTCGGATAGACGGTCCTCGTCACGAAACCGTCGCGCTCAAGCCCGCGCAGGGTCGTCGTCAGCATCTTCTGCGAGATGTTGCCGATCATCTTGCGCAACTCGTTGAAGCGTAGCGGCCCGCCGCCAAGGAACTCCACCACGAGTACGGTCCATTTGTCGCCGATCCGCGAGAGCACGTCGCTCACCGCCCTGCAATCCTCGGTTCTGTGTTGGTGACTAAGTGTCAACAAAGTGCCTCCTTGTGCAGTGCAAAACCGGTCTCTTATATAGCCCCAGTATCCAACGGATACCAGATTTATCGGAAAGGGAATAAATCAAATGGCAAAGCCGAAAATTGGGGTGATCATAGGTTCGACCCGTCCGGGCCGCTTCGCGGACAAGCCGGCGGAGTGGATCGCCGAACGCGCCGCGGCGCGTGGCGATTTCGACGTCGAGATCATAGACCTGCGCGACTATCCGATGCCGTTCTTCGACGAGGAACGCTCGCCGGCATGGGCGCCGTCCAAGAGCGAAGTCGCCCAGAAGTGGCAGAAGAAGATCGACGAGCTCGACGGCTACATCTTCCTCGCCGCCGAATACAATCACGGCCCGACCGCCGTCCTGAAGAACGCGATCGACTACGCATTCAACGAATGGTCGCGCAAGCCCGCCGCCTTCGTCGGCTATGGCGGCGTCGGCGGCGCCCGCGCGGTCGAGCAGCTTCGCCTGCACGCGGTCGAGGTCGAGATGACCCCGATCCGCGTCGGCGTCCATATCCTGTGGCCGGACTACATGGCCGTCACGCAGGGCACGGCGCTCGGCGAGATCGAGCACCTCAACACCAGCGCCGACACGATGCTCGATCAGTTCACCTGGTGGGTGAACGCGCTGAAGACGGCGCGCGACAAGGACGCGGCGACGGCGAAGGCCGCCTGAAACGCCTGATTTCGACTTGCGGGCGGCGCGGGGATCATCCTCGCGCCGCTTTCGCGTTTTGGGATGCTACCTGCCGAGGCTCTGGCGGTGAATTCCGGTGATGCGGCTCGCGAGGATCTTGTCGATCCGCCTCCCGTCGAGATCGACGACCTCGAAGCGCCAGCCGAGCGTCTTCACGTGTTCGCCGACCTTCGGCAGATGGTTCAATTCCGACAGGACGAAACCGGCAAGGGTCTCGTAGTCGCGATTCTGGGGCAGGGAAATGCCCAGCGTCTCGGCCATCTCGTCGGCCGGCATGAAACCGGCGAGCAGCCAGGAGCCGTCCTCGCGCTCCACCGCACTGGGCTCCTCGCCTTCTTCCAGGTCCGATTTGAAGACGCCGGCGATGGTTTCCAATATGTCGGCCGGCGTCACGATGCCTTCGAAATCCCCATACTCGTCGTGAACGAGCGCGAGCGGCGTTTCCGCTTCGCGCAGCGTCGTCAGCACGTCGAGCGCGTCGGCATAGTCGTGGACGACTGGCGCGGTCTTGAGATGGTCGCGCAGCTCGAAGCTCCGCCGCATGTTGAGGGCCGCGAGCGCCTCGCGCGTCCTGATCACGCCGACCATGTTGTCGACGCTGCCCTCGGCCGCCGGCAGCATGGAATGATTCGTCTCCAGGAGCCGCTTCCTGACGTTCGCCTTGGTATCCGACAGATCGATCCAGTCGACCTCGGTGCGCGGCGTCATGATGGCGCGTACGCTGCGGTCGGCAAGGCGCATGACGCCCGCGATCATCCTGCGCTCGTCGCTTTCGACCACGCCATGGCTTTCCGCCTCGGCGATGAGGCTGGCGATCTCCTCGTCGGTGACCTTGGTGCCGCTTTCCTCGTGCTGGCCCAACAGGCGCAGCACGATGCGGCCGGAGATGTCGAGCAGCCAGACGAGCGGCGCCGCAACCACCGAAAGGAGGTGCATCAGCGGCGCGACCTTGGCTGCTATGGCCTCGGGATTGCGCAGGGCGATCTGCTTGGGCACCAGCTCGCCGATGATCAGCGAGCCATAGGTGATGATCGCGACGACCGCGCCGACGCCGAGCGTGCTCGCTGCGCCGCTCGACATGCCGGCGTCGACGAGCCAGGCCGACAGGCGCAGGCCGAGCGTGGCGCCGGAGAAGGCGCCGGAGAGTACGCCCACCAGCGTGATTCCGATCTGGACGGTGGAGAGGAAGCGTCCGGGATGGGAGGCGAGCTTCGCGGCGCGCTCCGCTCCGCTCTCGCCTCGTTCGGCCATCGCCTTGAGCCGCGCGGGGCGGGACGAGACGACGGCGAGTTCGGACATGGCCAGGAGGCCGTTGACGCAGATGAGGACGACGACGATTGCAATTTCAAGGAGCATGGAAGTTGCAATAGCATTCATCGGGGCGGGTTGCGAAGAGCTATTTCGTACCCGCCAGACACGGCAGCCCTTCGCGGAAGGCGGGAACCAGCAGCCCGACGGTCGCCGTGCCGTCGGTGAAATAGGGATCGCCGCCGCCGTTGCGTCCCTTGCGTGTTGCTCCGACGCCCGCGATGCGCTGCGTCGACAGGAGCGCGCATGCCTTTTCGAGGTCGGCGATCAGGAGATCGCGCTCCGCGTCCACGTCCGGTCCGATGTGATGGGTGATCTGTCCCGTGTCGTGGCTGATGCCGACGCCCCGGTCGAAGCTTGCGGCGCCCAGCCACAGCGAGCTGCCGAGCCTGCTGCTCGCCTGCCAGAACCGGACATGGTGCCGCCGGTCGGCGCTTTCTCCCGCTGCCTTCTCGAAGGCGAGGTCCTGCGGGCGTCCTTCGAACAGCAGCGTGCTCACCGGCGCCCGCGCGTATGGGCGGTCGAGCACCACGCTAATGCCGATCTCGATGCTGGAGCGCAGCGTCACCGGATCGGCGGGATGCCAGCCCGCCGCCGCCATCGCGTTCAAGATATCGCCGTGCAGTCCGATCAGGCCGACATTGATCGGGTCGCCCGGAATACCTTGCTGCGTGTGCGTCACCATTTCGGAAGGCTCCCTGTTCAGGTCGCCCTCGTAGAGCTCCCACACGAAGGGGAGGAACAGATAGGCGGCGAGCAGATAGAGCGCGACGAGGCCGAGCACCGCCGTGGCCGCCGTCCGGAACCACCGACGGCGCCGTTTGATGGCCAAGGGTCCAGGCTCGCCGCTCATGCCGCGCAGGATATGCCGAAATTGCGCCTTGCGTCAGCGGCAGGCGACGTAGCCGTTCTTCCGGTTCTTTATGTCGAAATGGAAATGGTCGGCGTGGTCGGCATTGTAACCGGGACCGAGCACGGTGGTGAAGTAGTCGCAGCCGCCGGTGCGCACGTTCTTCAGCAGGCTGCGCTCGCGGAAGGCGAACCAGCCGGGCTTGCGCACGTCGATGTCCCTGCCGTTCTTCAGCTCGATGCGCATCACGTCGAGCGCGTTGCCCTTGGAGTGCTCCGACGGCACGCCGCCCGACCGCGCGATGTTGCGGCAGGAATAGCTCGACCCCTGGTGGATCGTCTTGACGCCGGAGAGATAGCGCCAGCGCGCCGCCGGGGCGAGCTCGTTCTTGGTCCAGGCCGCGAAGCTCGCGGCCATGCCGCAGGTAAGCGTGGCGGCGGGCTTCAGCCCGACGCTGCCCGAAAAACCGGTCACCTCGACTGGATAGTCGATGCGGCAGGCGCCGCCGTCGTTGATCGGCGCAAGGTTGCGATAGGTGACGCCAAGCCGGCGCAACTCCTTGCGGCAGGCGATTTCTTCCGCCGGCATCGTCATCTGCGGCGCGAGCGACGGGCGGTCGAGCTGCGGGTAGGTGGCCATGTATGGATTGGAGGGAACCAGCCTCTGCAGACCCCGCGCGGGGACCGATGCCGTCTGCACGCCGACGTCGACCTCCGGTATCGGCGTCAGCACGCTCGATACGGAGCAGGAGGCGAAGGCGAGCGCGCCGCCGCCGAGCACGGCCACCGTGGCGAGCGTGCGAATGCGATGTCTGAAAGCGGCGCAAAGCTTCGCTGCCCCGTTACGCGATACTGCGGGCATGTCGTCTTCCCAGTCCTGACCGAGGTCCCAATGTAACCGGCAAGGGTAAAGGAAACCTCAGCGCCCCGGTTTACGAGTGGGGCGGGAATGCGGCGTGGGGACCTGTCGTCAGCGGCAGTAGGTGCCGCCATTGCGCCGCTGCGCGAGGTCGAAATGGAAATGGTCGGCATGGTCGGCGTCGCTGCCGGGACCCAGCACGGTCTTGAACGGTCCGCAGGCGGCGCGGCGTATGCGCGACTGGAATTTCGAATTCTTCTGCTCCGAAAGCGGCTGCCGGGCGATCGTTATCACCTCGCCATTCGCAAGCTCGACGGAGGCCCAGTCGAGAGCGTTGGCGAAGGCGTGCTCGGAAAGCTTGGTCTGCCCGTTGCGCGACCGGCAGACATAGGCCGAGGCATGGTTCAGCGCGACGATCGGCGCGCCGAAGATATTCTCGGCCTCGGGCGAGGCGACGTCGCGCATGAAGCGTGCCGTCGCCTCCGCCATGCGGCAGTTCATCACCGCTTCGGGGCGGATCTCGACCTTTTCCGAAAGCGCGGTGACGGTGAGCGGGAAGGGCGCGCTGCAGCCCGACGCGTCCGCCAACGGCGGGTGGGGGGTGAACTCCACACCCAGATCCGAAAGGCGCTTGCGGCAGGCGATTTCCTCGTCGGACGGCTTGGCGGCGGTTTTCGGTTCCGTTTTCTCCTTCCCGGCGTCGGCGGGCTTTTCGCCCGCCTTTCCGCCCTCCGGTTCCCCCGGCCTTGCGGTCGGTGTCGGCGGCGTGGCGCCGTCGTCGAGTTTGCCCGCCTTTTCCTCGGCCATCGGCCGCAGCAGGTCCGGCGCCGCCATTTCCGCGGGCAGTTCCGGCGACTGGGCAAGCGCGAAGGACGCCTCTGCGAGGAGGCCCAGAACGATGAATAGAGGAGAAAATGCCGCGAATGCGGACCGGGAGCGGATCGTCATCACAAACAAAATGGCGTTCGCCCCGCGCGAGGCAATGCGATGAGGCATCACTTAAATTTACGGATCGTCGTCAGCCCTCCACGACCGCTTCCAGCCCTTCCTCGAGCCAGTCGCCCAGCATCGGCATGCCGAGGAGGTAGGTGGAAGTGCGGTTGTTGCCGCGCTGCTTGGCCTCGGCCACCGCGTCCACCCATTCGGAGACGTCGTAGTCTCCGCGCCCGATCCACATCAAGGCGATCAGTTCCGCCGCCTCGTCCTCGTTCAAATCGTCGATGAGCGCGCGAAGCTCCTTCTCGGTGAGGTCTTCTTCTTCCTCCTCGGCGAGCCCGTCATGCTGGTGCGCGTCGCGCGACTGGTCGTCCAGCTCGATCTCGTGATCGCCGCCGGCCTCGTAGTCGTGATTGAGGCCCGCACTCACCGCCCGCGCCTTCAGGATGAAAAGGCGCACGGTGTCGGGATCGATCGCCAGTTCCCATTCCCTTTCGACGGGTTTCTGCAATTCCTCCTCCCGCTATCCGCGCGAAATCCGACTTTGCGGCTTCAAGGTAGCGCAAAATCCGGCGGAAATCTCGCAGCGTGACGATTTGCATTGACAGTGCCGGAACCCGGCGCCAAATGGCGCGTCCTTTTCCTCGGGCCTTCCTCATGTCGCTGATCCTGTCGCCGAAAGTTCTTCCGGTACTGATGCTGCTCGCCTCGAACGTCTTCATGACCTTCGCCTGGTACGGGCACCTGAAATTCAAGGCCGCGCCGCTCTACGCTGCAGTGATCCTGAGCTGGCTGATCGCCTTCTTCGAATACTGGCTGGCGGTGCCCGCCAACCGCATCGGCTATCAGGCCTATTCGGCGGCCGAGCTGAAGACCATCCAGGAGGTCATCACGCTCTCCGTCTTCGCGGTCTTTTCCGTGCTCTACCTGAAGGAGGGCTTGAGCTGGAACCACCTCGCCGGCTTCGCGCTGATCGCGGGCGGGGCGGCCCTCATCTTCAGGGGCTGACGCGGCGCCGGGCGAGCCAGGGCGGCATCGCCTCGACGAGCAGGATCGCCGAGAAGATCAGCGCGCAGCCGACGAGGCCCGTCGCGCCGACGCGCTCGCCGAGCAGGATCGCGCCGAAAAGCGCGGCGAAGACGGCCTCCGTGGAAAGGAAGATCGCCGCTTGCGGAGCTGTCGTGTAGCGCTGGCCGACGGCCTGCAGCGTGAACGCGATGCCGCCTGAGAAGATGCCCGCATAGAGGATTTCGGGAAGGGCGGCGCGGATCGCGGTGCCGTCGACCGGCTCGATGGCGAAGGCTATCGCGAGGCCGAGCACCGCGCAGACCCCGAACTGTGTGACGGCCAGCGTCACCGGCCGGCCCGTATGCCCGGCCAGCCTGGCGATGAAGATGACCTGCAGCGCGCAGAAGGCGGCGCAGAGGATGGTCAGCCAGTCGCCGGCGGTCAGCGCGCCGAGCGAGCCGCCCGACAGCAGCCAGATGCCGACAAGCGCGAGAAGTGCCGCCGGCCAGACCACCGGATGCGGCCAGTGCCGGAACAGGAACACGCCGAAGAACGGCACCATCACCACATAGAGCCCGGTGAGGAAGCCGGAGTTGGTGACCGACGTCGTCAGGAGCCCGACCTGCTGCGCGGCGATGCTGGCGAAAAGCAGAAGCCCGATGAAGGCGAAACCATTCCAGTCCGCCACCGTCGCGGCGGTTTTGGCGGCGCGCGCCTCGCGCAGCGCGAAAGGCAGCATGGCGAACGTCGCGACCGCGAAACGCAGGCCGATGAACAGGAACGGTCCGATCGCCTGCATGGCGGTCGACTGGGCCACGAAGCCCATTCCCCACATGGCGCCCGCCACCAGGAGGACGAGATTTGCCTTGCTGCGTGTCATGCCGGATTGCCGCTTTCGAACGCTCCGGGCCTCCTTATCGATCTTCGCGCCGGGCGGGAAGAAGCCAGCCTTCGGTAACCGTTGCGTCACGCCATTTTGATTCTCGGGCGGGGACCGGGAGGGTCTATGTTTCGGAAGGGAGCTTTTTGCGGGCAAGCCGCCGCGGAAGGGCGGTGCCCTTTCGGAGGAATCCCGATGTCCAGAAACGTTCAACTTTGCGCGGCAGCATGGCTGCTGGCGACGCCTTTCCTCATTGTCCCGGCCTTTGCCGCCGGTGGTGGAGGTGGCGCCGACCCGGCCACGACCCAGTGCACCAAAGGCAAGGTCTGGGACAAGCAGCAGGGCAAATGCGTCGATCCCGGCCAGGGCTATATCGACACCGACAGCGTCTACGAGACCGGCCGGGCGCTCGCCGAGGCGAAGCGCTATGGCGAGGCCATCACGGTGCTCAGCATCGCCGCCGACCGCGGCGACCCGCGCATCCTCAACTATCTCGGCTATTCGCATCGCAAGCAGGGCAGGGTGCAGGTCGGGCTCGGCTACTATCAGGAAGCGCTGAACGTCGACCCGGACTACACGCTGGTGCGCGAATATATGGGCGAGGCCTATCTCCAGCTCGGCGACGTCGCCGCCGCTTCGGGCCAATTGCTGGAGATCGAGAAGCGCTGCGGCCGCGAATGCGCCGAATATTCCGAACTTTCCGAGCAGATCGCGGCGTTCCGCTAGAGCCGTGATCGTGGGTGGGCGCCGATCGGCGCCTGCCTGTGGTTCAGTCCGCGGGCGTGATGCGCAGGATTTCGCCGTCGGCGGCGTCCGTCAGAAGCCAGATCGAACCGTCGGGCGCGACGTTCACGTCGCGGATGCGGCCGAACTCGTTCTCGAACAGCCGTTCCTCGCCGGTGATCGCGCCGCTCTCGTCGCGCTCGAGGCGCGAGAGGAGCTGGAAGGCGAGTGCGCCGACCAGGAAGTCGCCTTCCCATTCCGGGAACATCTCTCCCTCGTAGACGGCGAGGCCCGAAGGCGCGATCGACGGGTCCCAATAGTAGACCGGCTGCTCGTAGCCCTCCGCCTCCGTTCCGACGCCGATCTTGGTGCCGCTGTAGTCGCGACCGTAGGAGATCACCGGCCAGCCATAGTTCTTGCCGGCTTCCGGCTGGTTGACCTCGTCGCCGCCGCGCGCGCCGTGCTCCACCGTCCACAGCGAGTTGGTGACCGGGTCGAACGCTGCGCCCTGGATGTTGCGGTGACCCTTGGACCAGATCTCGGGCAGGTGCCGCGAGCCGTCGGGCGAAGGGTTGTCCTGCGGCACCGAGCCGTCCGGATTGATCCGCAGCACCGCGCCGGCGTGGTCCTGCATGTCCTGCGAGCGGTCGCCCTGGCCGCGATCGCCGGTCGTCACGAACAGCGTGCCGTCGGGATTGAAGACGATGCGCGAGCCGAAATGCTGCCGCGTGGCGGTCTTCTTGTTCATGGAGAAGATGATTTCGAGATTGTCGAGGCGCGCCGCCTCGCCGTCGCGCACCAGCGTCGCGCGGGCGAGCGCGGTGCCGGCGCCGCCCTCGCCCGGTTCGGAGAAGGTGAAGAAGATCGTTCCCGTGGTCTCGAAATCGGGCGCGGCGGCGATGTCGAGAAGTCCGCCCTGGCCTTGCGCGAACACCTCGGGGACGCCCGCGACCGGCTCTGAAAGGTTGCCGTCGCTCACGATGCGGATGCGGCCCGGCCTCTCGGTTACGATCGCGGAGCCGTCGGGCAGGAAATCGAGCCCCCACGGGTGCTCGAGCCCGCCGACGACCGGCGCCACCTGGACGTTCGTCTGCTCGGTTTCATAAACCTGCTGCGAGAACGCCGGCGTCGCCGCCAGCCCGCTCGCCAGGAGCCCAATCATCGCCGCCTTGACCGTCATCCCGCATCATCCATTCGATTTCGTCGCTAGTCCTTTTGATCTAGTCGCGGGTGTGGGTGAAGCAACCTTTCGGCGTAGGCTTCCCACACACGAAAGGCATGGAGACGGTCACAAGCGTGTGAGGAGGATACGGCGAGGAGCGGTGCCGGCCGTCTGCGACATGACGTAACGTCATCCAAGAATTCACGTGAAAATCGCGTCAGGAGTGTTATATTCGACGAAACAAAGCTTGAACGGTTCGTTGGCCGAGGCTGCCGGACCGTTTTCTTTTTGTGTTTCGCGACAAGCGGACATGCGGAATCAACCAAGGAAGGGCAGAAAGGTCGATTGACATGAACAAGGTCCCGATGACCATCGGTGGGTTCGAGACGCTGAAGGAGGAGCTGCGCTGGCGCCAGCAGGAGGAGCGTCCGCGCATCATCGAAGCGATCTCGGAGGCGCGTTCGCATGGCGATCTTTCCGAAAACGCCGAATACCACGCCGCCAAGGAAGCCCAGAGCCTCAACGAGGGCCGCGTCAACGAGCTCGAGGACCTGATCGCGCGGGCCGAGGTGATCGACGTGACGAAGCTTTCCGGCGAGAAGGTGAAGTTCGGCGCGACCGTCGTCCTCGTCGACGAGGACACCGAGGAGGAACGAACCTACCAGATCGTCGGCGACCAGGAGGCCGACGTGAAGTCGGGACGGATTTCCATCTCCTCGCCGATCGCCCGCGCGCTGATCGGCAAGGAAGTCGGAGACGAGGTCGAGGTCAACGCGCCGGGCGGCGCGCGCGGCTACGAGATCGTGGAGCTTCGCTGGGTCTGACCCGCGCGCCCGAATCCGAGAGGTAAGCGCGTTGTCCAGCGTGGATATGTCCACGGTCAGGGTGATCGTGCCGAATTTCAAGCGCCGGCTGTCCGGCGTGACGAGCACGATCATCCAACTGGTGCCGCTGCAGGCCTCGCTGATCGGCATCGCCACGCTCGGACCCGGTTTGCCCGACCGCCTGCCAAGGATGCGCTGGTGGCAGGTGGCTTCCCTGCTGCGTCGCCCCGAGCGTTTCCCCGTGCGGGTGTGGCATGCGCGGCGCAACCCCGAGATGCTGGCCGGCGTGGTGTTGAAGAAAATCTTCCGCGCGCCGCTCAAGCTGGTCTTCACCTCGGCGTCGCAGCGTCGGCATACCGGCTGGACCCGCTTCCTGATTGGCCGGATGGATGCGGTGATCGCCACCAGCCGCAAGACCGCCGCCTATCTGCGGGTCCCCAACACCGTGGTCATGCACGGCATAGACACCGAAAGGTTTCGTCCGGCCGTCGATCGCTCCGAAGCGCAGCGCGCGGTGGGTCTGGAGCCCGGCCGGCATTATGTCGGCTGCTTCGGCCGCGTCAGGCGCCAGAAGGGCACGGATCTCTTCGTCGACGCGATGATCGAGCTGTTGCCGCATCATCCGGAATGGTCGGCGGTGATTGCCGGCCGAGCCACCGCGCAGCACAAGGCTTTCGAGGACGAGCTAAAGGCCCGCGTCGCCAGCGCCGGCCTTGCCGACCGCATCCTATTCGTCGGCGAGCATCGCGACATCGACCGCTGGTATCGGGCCTTGACGCTCTTCGTCGCGCCGCAGCGCTGGGAGGGCTTCGGCCTCACGCCGCTCGAGGCGATGGCGAGCGGCGTGCCGGTGGTCGCCGCCGATGTCGGCGCGTTTTCGGAACTGATTGAGGAAGGCAGCACCGGCACGATCGTCCCGGCGGACGATCCCATCGCCATGCGCGCGGCGATCGCCGCCTATCTCGACAAGCCGGAGCTCGTCGCGCTCCACGGCAGGCAGGCGCGTGATCATGTCGGCGCGCGCTTCCAGTTGCGCCAGGAAGCCGATAGGTTGATCGAGATTTACGAAGAGCTTGGCCGCGGGGCATGATGCTTCCGCGTTTGAACGGGTGAACGGCGATGCATGTCGAAGGCTTCGTGATACATCTGCCGCGCGCCGTGCAGAGGCAGCCGCAGGTCGAGCGCCTGTTGCAGGTGCTGCCGGTGCCTGCCCGAGTGGTCGAGGCGGTGGACGGCCGGGCGTTGACCCAGGAGCAGATCGCCGCGGTCTATCGACAGAGGCTTTACCGGCCGCGCTATCCCTTCGCGCTCGCCATTGGTGAGATCGGTTGCTTCCTCAGCCACCGCAAGGTCTGGCGCGAGATCGTCGAGCGCGGGCTGGACGCCGGCCTGATCGTCGAGGACGATGCCGAGATCGACGCGCGGCACTTTCCCGCGGCCATCGATCTTGCCCTGGAGCATCTGGGAACCAACGGCTATATCCGCTTTCCCTGGCGCAACCGCGGCGATGTCGGAGAAGCGCTCGCCGAGCGAAACGGCATCAGCCTCGTCGAGCCGAAGCTGGTGGGCCTCGGAACGCTGGCGCAACTCGTCAGCCGTGAGGCTGCCGCCAAGCTGCTGACGGCCACCGAGACGTTCGATCGCCCGGTCGACACGTTCCTGCAACTGCGCTGGCGCCACAAGGCGCGTATGTTGGCGATGCGCGGGGCCGGTGTTTCCAACGCCACCAACCAGGTCGGCGGCACGACCGTGCAAACGAAACAGAAGTCGCTTCAGAAGACCTTGTCGCGCGAGGTCAATCGCTCCGTCTACCGTCTGACGCTTCGCGCCCTGGCGGCGCGGCACGGCATATAGGCTGGCGATCAGATCGCGATCAGGCCTTCGTCCTTGACCTGGCGGATGGTGAGCGCGGTCCGCACCGTGTCGACGTTCGGCGCCGAGGTGAGCTCCTCGATGACGAAGGTCTGGAAGGTGGTGAGGTCGGACGCCACGCAGTGCAGCATGAAGTCGGAATCGCCGGAAACCATCCAGGCGCGGCGCACGATCGGCCAGAGGCGGGTGCGTTCGGCGAAAGCCTTCAACTCGGCGTCGGACTGGTGATGAAGGCCGATCAGGCAGAAGGCGACGACGTCGAAGCCGAGATCGCGCGCATTGAGCAGCGCCCTGTAGCCGCGGATGACGCCGGTGTCCTCCAGGCGCTTCACGCGCCGGAGGCAGGGCGGCGCGGAAATCCCGACGCGACGGGACAGCTCGACATTGGTCATCCTGCCGTCGCCCTGAAGCTCCTTCAAGATTTTCCAGTCGATCGCGTCGAGGTCGGCTTTCAAAGGCATCGGAGCATCCGGAGAGGCGAGAGAATCTCGTGTCGATTTTCGCGCAAAGCTAACGGATTATCGTTTCAGGGCCAAAGCATTTCCCGCTGTGGTGGTGCCGGTGCGGTGATTTGTGCACATTCGGCGGCGGTTTTTCTCCAGCTTTCAGGGGAGGAACGATTCGTCGCCTTGCAACTGGCATGTCCCAACACCTAAATTGCATGCGATAAGTGTATCTCGACTCTAGGATTTCCCTGCCGCGTGCCGTTGCGGCGGGAGCATTACGGAAAGCAAGGCGATGACCGCAAGACATGTTCCCGTCCTCATCATCGGTTCCGGCCCGGCCGGCTACACCGCCGCCATCTACGCGGCGCGCGCCGGCCTGACGCCGTTGCTGATTTCCGGGCTGCAGCAGGGCGGCCAGTTGACGATCACCACCGATGTTGAAAACTATCCCGGCTTCGCCGACCCGATCCAGGGGCCGTGGCTGATGGGCGAGATGCTCAAGCAGGCCGAGCATGTCGGCACCGAGATCGTCACCGATCTGGTGAGCGAGGTCGATATCGACGCGAGGCCGTTCCGGGTCAGGACGGACTCCGGCGCTGAATACACCAGCGATGCGCTCATCGTCGCGACCGGCGCGCAGGCCAAGTGGCTCGGCCTTCCCAGCGAGCAGACCTTCATGGGCTTCGGCGTGTCGGCCTGCGCCACCTGTGACGGTTTCTTCTATCGCGGCAAGGACGTGGTGGTCGTCGGCGGCGGCAACACCGCCGTCGAGGAGGCCCTCTATCTCGCCAATCTCGCCAAGTCGGTGACGATCGTCCATCGCCGCGACGAATTCCGCGCCGAGCGCATCCTGCAGGATCGTCTCTTCAAGAAGGAGAATGTCCGCGTCATCTGGGATCATTACATCGACGAGATCGTCGGCACGGTGCAGAAGGCGCCGCTGCCGCCTTCCGTCACCGGCATCAGGCTGAAGCACAGCAATACGGGCGAGGTCACGGAAATGGACACGCACGGCGTGTTCGTGGCGATCGGCCATGCGCCGGCGGTCGAGCTGTTCGTCGGCAAACTCAAGCAGAAGCCGAACGGCTATCTCTGGACGGCGCCGGATTCGACGGTGACCAGCGTTCCCGGCGTGTTCGCCGCGGGCGACGTCACCGACGACGTCTACCGTCAGGCGGTCACGGCTGCCGGCCTCGGCTGCATGGCCGCGCTGGAGGCCGAGCGCTACATCGCCGAGCTCGCCGTTCACCGCGAAGCGGCCGAATAGCCTGACGCCCGAGGGGAAACGGTGAGATGGCGCTCGATTGGGACAAGCTTCGCGTGTTTCACGCCGCCGCCGAGGCGGGGTCCTTCACGCATGCGGCGGAAAGCCTGCGTCTTTCCCAATCGGCCATCTCGCGCCAGGTAAGCGCGCTCGAGCAGGACGTCGGCGTCCCGCTGTTCAATCGCCACGCCCGCGGACTGGTGCTAACCGAGCAGGGCGAGATCCTCTACCAGACCGCGCATGAGGTGCTGATGAAGCTGGAGAACGTCCGGCTTCGCCTCACCGAGACCAAGGATAGGCCCTCCGGCCCGCTTCGGGTGACCACCACGGTCGGGCTCGGCTCCGGCTGGCTCACCGAGAGGGTGCAGGAATTCCTCGACCTCTATCCCGACATCCAGCTCCAGCTTATCCTCGCCAATGAGGAGCTCGACCTGACGATGCGGCAGGCCGACTGCGCGATCCGCCTGCGCCAGCCGCAGCAGCCCGACCTCATCCAGCGCCGGCTGTTCACGGTGCATTTCCACCTCTATGCCGCGCCGTCCTACATCGCCAAGTTCGGCAAGCCGACCTCGATCTCCGACCTCGACCGCCACCGCATCGTCACCTTCGGCGAGCCGGTGCCGCCGCATCTCGCCGACATGAACTGGCTGGAGATCGCCGGCCGGCCGGAAGGCTCGAAACGCATGGCGGCGCTGCAGATCAACAACATCATGTCGCTCAAATCCGCGGTGCAGAAGGGTGCCGGTGTCGCGATGCTGCCCGACTACGCGGTGGAGAAGGATTCCGGTCTCGTCCAGCTCATGACGGAGACCGAGGTGCCGTCCTTCGACACCTACTTTGCCTATCCCGACGCCATGAAGAACCAGGTGAAGCTGCACGTCTTCCGCGATTTCCTCATCGCCAAGGCGCGGAGCTGGTCATACTGACGCCAAACGCCCGCCGATGAGGCATCGGGCTGCGCCAAAATTCGTCATGCGCCTCATGCATAGGTGCAATGCAAAATACCCTGCTTGTTATTTGAGCAAATAAAGCCCATATCATAACCATCTCCCGGGCGCGTTCCTCCTCCCATTGGCGCCCGGTGAGTGTTCCCCTCTGGAGGTTTTGCCTAACGGCACTTCCAACAAACTCAGCCGGGTCTTTCCAGATCCGGCTTTTTTTGTGCCCGTCATGCGCTGAATCATCCTCCGGCCGACCCGGCTTCGGCTCCTTTTCGGCAGCGCCCGGGGGTTCGTCGGGGTTCGTTTTCGATCACGTATCGCCCGTTTCCCGGTCACAACAGGCGGTTTTTTCTCGAGGATGGAAACGCTACCGACGATGAAAATGCTAGCATTTACAATGGCATATACGAAAATGAACATATGTTACCGTGACGTGTAACATCTCGTAACCTGCGCAGCCGGGCATGACGGGTCTACCTTTAGGTCAGGACGCGGCGATGCTTCGACGTCTCGGAAGATGGGGGCATCATCCGAACCGCCGTAGCATGTCATGGCAACCGTCGTGTCCAACTTCTCCCCGGCCGGATCGCCCCTCCGGTCATGCGGCGGACCTGGCAGTGTCGCTTTGTCGATCGCGGTCTGCATGGAAACGGCGTCAGACCCCAAGACCTGGCGCCGTTTTCATTTTTCCTCGCTATTCCCTTGTCCGACCTCAGGCAGCCTTGCCGTGCCCGTTCGCCACGTCGTCGGCGAGCCTGCCGGTCAGCTCCGCCATATGCGCGAACCGCGCGACATAGGAAGCCACGCCGGCCGTCGCCGAGCGCAGCTCGACGATCAGACTGCCGATTTCGGCTTGCGGCATCATCGCTTCGACCACGTCCCAGCCGGCCCACCCGGCGCGCGCGTCGAAGCCGAGGATCTGGCCGCGCCGTTGCGGGACCAGCGCCGTGACCTTCGCCGTCGCCTCGTTGGGCGTGAAGATTTCCACCTTCAGGATCGGCTCGAGCAGCACCGGCGAGCAGGCGGACATGCCTTCCTTCATCGCCAGCTTCGCCGCCATCTGAAACGCCATGTCGGAGGAATCGACGGTGTGGTAGGAGCCGTCCGCGAGGTTCACCGAAAGATCGACCACCGGAAAGCCCATCGGCCCGCATTTGAGATAGTCGCGTATGCCGGCCTCCACCGAGGGGATGTACTGCTTGGGCACCACGCCGCCAGTGATCGTCTCGGTGAACTCGAAGCCGGTGCCGCGCGGCAGCGGCTTGATGTCGAGCACCACGTCGCCGAACTGGCCGTGGCCGCCCGACTGTTTCTTGTGGCGTCCACGCTGGGTGACCGGCTTGCGGATGGTCTCGCGGTAGGGAACCGAGGGCGCCCGCGCCTCCACGGGGATCTGGTATTTCCCTTCCAGCCGCTCGACGGTCACCCGCAGATGCATCTCGCCATGGCCGGAGACGATCGTCTCGCCGGTGTCCTGGTTCTGCTCCATCGCAAGCGAGGGATCCTCCTCGAGCAGCCGCTGCAGCGCGGCCGACAGCTTCACGTCGTCCTTTCGCTCCTTCGGGCGCAGGGCGACCGAATAGACCGCGGCGGGGGGAGGCAGGTCCACCAGTGCCGTCACGCTCCTGCTCGTGCCTACCGTTTCGCCGGTGCGGATGCCGTCGAGCTTGCCGAGCGCGACCGTCTCGCCTTCAGTCGCCGAGGCGAGCTTCGCCTGGTCCTTGCCGAGCATGCGGTAGACGCCCGATACCTTGGCCGTCGAGCCGTCCGAGCCGTAGACCTCGGTCGCGTCCGCGATCCTGCCCGAGAGCACGCGAGCGACGGAGAGCTTGCCGCCATGCGCGGTGTGGACCGTCTTCATGACCTGTGCGAGCGGCGAGCCGGTCGGCGCGCCCAGCCTCTGGCGCGTGGCCTCCACGTCGGGTGCGTCGTGGCGTATCGCCTTCAGGAGGCGCAGCACGCCGTTGCCCTTTTCGGCCGAGCCGATGAAGACCGGCGTCACCATGCCTTCGCGCAGGTCGGCCGCCAGATCGTCGAAGATCGCGTCGCGCGGCGGCTCGATCTCCTCCAGAAGCTGCTCCATCAGCGCGTCGTCGTGGTCGGCCAGCGTCTCCAGCATCGAGAAGCGCGCCTCGATCTCCCTGGCCTTCTCGTCGTCGGGAATTTCGGCGACCGTGCTTTCGGCGTGCTCGCGGTAGATATAGGCCCGCTCCAGCGCCAGATCGATCGAGCCGACGACGATGCTGTCCTTGCGCAGCGGTATCTGTCGCAGAAGCAGCGGTGTCGCGCTCGCCGGCTGCAACAGCTTCAGCGTCTCGCGCACGCCGGCGGTCGCCTTGTCGATCTTGTTGAGGAAGAGCATGCGCGGCAGGCCGAGATCGTCTATCTGGCGCATGATGAGCTGCAATGCGGGGAATTTCTTCTCGTCGGGCTCGGCAACGACGATCGCCACGTCGCAGGCGGCGAGCACCGGAGCCGCCTCGTGGGCGAACTCGATCGAGCCGGGGCAGTCGACGAAAGTGATGCTCTCGTCCATGAATTCGGTGGTGGCGAAGCTCGCTTCCACGCTCATCGCGTGCTCGCGCGCTTCCAGTGAATGGTCGCCTATCGTGTTGCCCGAAGAAACCGGGTTCTGCCGGGGGATGGCGCCGGTTCGCGCCAGAATGGCTTCGAGCAGGGTTGTCTTACCGCTGGCAAAGGGACCGATGATGGCGACGCATTTCGGTCCCGTGCGTCGTTCTCCGGCTCGTTTTCCCATGATCACCTGACCTCCTCTCACGCGTTTCCTCATGAGCGGCGGCCGGCCTGACGACCGTCGCAAGGCCGTGACGGCTCTGCGGCCGTCGGGGGCCTTGACCCATCGTCACACGAGAGCCGGGAGAGGGCAAGGGAGTAATGCCGCGAGGCTGGACTGCGGGGCGGGCGGAGGTTATCGAGTCCTGATGACAAGCGAGAACGCAGCCGCCGAACCCGAGTCCTCCTTGCAGCGTCTGCGGCTGAAGCTGCGCAAGCTCTATCACGGGCGCACGACCGCCGCGCTCCGTTTCCAGATCGCCGTCACCATCGTCGACCTGGCGATCATCGTCTTCTTCATCGTCTCGCCATTGCTGCGCGATCTGCCGTCCTTCCTCTGGATCGACTATTCCGTCGCGGCGCTTCTGGCCGCCGACATCGCGGCGCGGGCGTTTGCCTCCTCCGACGTCCTGCGCTGGCTCCGCCAGGCCA
Organism: Aquamicrobium sp. LC103; assembly: GCF_001014615.2. Taxonomy (GTDB): domain Bacteria; phylum Pseudomonadota; class Alphaproteobacteria; order Rhizobiales; family Rhizobiaceae; genus LBCQ02. Next base: position 470,465 of record NZ_LBCQ02000003.1, on the reverse strand, counting down.
CGGTGCTGGTCGACATCTTCGTTCTCGTCACGCTGCTCTTTCCCTACACGCTGTTCAATCTCGGCTTCCTGCGCATATTGAGATTGTGGTCGCTGTCGCGCAGCGGCGTGCTGTGGGCGCCGCTGGAGCGCAACGGCTACGGCGAATGGCGCGACGTGGTTCATGCGGTCATGAACCTGCTCACCTTCCTCTTCATCGTGACGGGGTTCGTCTATACGAGCTTCTTCAGCCACGGGCCGACCGTCGAGGGCTATGTCGACGCGCTCTATTTCACCGTCGCAACCGTAACCACCACCGGCTTCGGCGATATCGTGCTGCCGGGCGTGTGGGGCAAGCTGACGGCGATCGTCACCATGATCATCGGCATCTCGCTGTTCGTGCGGCTGGCGCAGTCGATCTTTCGCCCGGTGAAGGTGTTCTTTCCCTGCCCGCAATGCGGGCTTCAGCGCCACGACAAGGACGCCGTGTTCTGCAAGGCCTGCGGCAACATGCTGAACATCCCGAACGACGACGAGTGACCGGCGGCCTCACGCTGAAAGGGCGTGTTCCATGGGGCTGCTCTCGTTCACCCAGGACAGTTCCTCCTTACGGGCCGGCCGGCTGATGTGATAGCCCTGGAAGCGGTCGCAGCCGGCGGCCCTGGCGAGGATCAGTTCCGCCTCGGTCTCCACCCCCTCGGCGACGACCGCGAGATTCTGGATGCGGGCGATCTGCACCAGCGCCGAGACGAAGACCTGCGCCACCGGGTCGTGCCCAAGGCCCTGAATGTAGCTGCGGTCGATCTTGATGCTGTCGATCGGCAAGGTCTTGAGATAGTTGAACCCGCAATAGCCGGTGCCGAAATCGTCGAGCGCGATCTTGAAGCCCATCGATCTCGCGGCCTCGAGCCTGCGAAGGATCTCGGGCTTCGCGCCGGTCGCCACCGTCTCGGTTATTTCGAGGACGAAAAGGTCGGCGCGCCTGCCCGTTTCCTTCAGTACCCGGCCGAGCATCAGGAGGAAGCTGTCATGCTTCAACTGCTCTCCCGAAACGTTGATGGTGAGCCGGCAGCCGGGAAAGTGGACGATGTCGAGGCATGCCTGGCGGAACACCCATTCGCCGAGCGTGCCGATCAGGTTGGAGCGTTCGGCCACGGGAATGAAGTCGCCGGGCGGGATCATGCCGCGCACCGGATGCCTCCATCTCACCAGACCCTCGAGCGCGAGAACCGAGCCGCGATCGTTCGTGATCGGCTGGTAGTGTAGCTCGAGTTGGTTCAGGTAGATCGCGGCTCGAAGCTCGCGCTCTATAAAGCGGGAGTGCCGCTTGTCGGAAAGCATCTCAGGATCGAACACCGTCAGGCGGCCGCGGCCTGCCGACTTGCTTTCGTAAAGGGCGAGATCGGCGAGAAGCATCAGTTCCTCGGCCTGGCCGGCGTGGCGCGGCGCCAGCGCGGCGCCGGCCGAAACACTCAGCGAGACGGTGTGGCCCTCGTGCAGCCTTCCCATGCGAAGCGTGTCGAGAAGCGCTCTGACACGGGCGCGCGTCCGGTCGATGTCGGCGTCGCGCACGATCACCGCGAACTCGTCGCCGCCGAGCCGCCCCGTCGTGCAATCCGGAAAGAGCTGCTTGATGGACGATACGACATGAACCAGCGCCCGGTCGCCGAACGGATGCCCGAAGCTGTCGTTCAATTGCTTGAAATGGTCGAGATCGATCAGCACCAGCGTTGCATCGCGGGGCTTGAAGGGCGTGCCGAGGGTCCTCTGCAGTTCCTCGAGGAAGAAGCGGCGCGTCATTGCGCCGGTCAGGGCGTCGTCGCGCAGCAGCATGTGCCGTTCCTGCTCGGCAAGAGAGGCCTGGTTGAGCCGGTAGGCGATGGATCGCCTCAGATAGGCAAGCAGCGCGAAGCCCACGAACATGATCGCCAGACAGACGAGCAGGGCGGCAAAAACCCTACGGTCGTCGATGATCGTGAAAAGCGACCACACTATCATTCCGGCGCCGACCGTCAGCAGCAACTGGACCGTGTGGTAGCCGCGCTCGCTGTGGTCCTTGATCGACCTGTAATTGCTCATGGTTTCAGCCCCCGCCCCAACCCGGCGTTAGAGCTAAGCAACAGGCTTTAAAACTGTTTGAATCCGAATGATAAATTTTCGGCGCCGCGGCAAAAGAATCCACCGGGTTCCGCAAATGCGCGGGCTGGTCTCACCTAAACGAAAAACCCGGCCGTTGAGCCGGGTTCTTCGATCGTTTCGCGGTCGACCGTCTCAGCTCAGCGAGCCGGTGAAGCGCTGGATGCGCGTGCAGGCTTCCTCGAGCAGCTCGTCCGAGGTGGCGTAGGAGATGCGGAAGTTCGGGCCGAGGCCGAAGGCCGAGCCGTGGACCACCGCGACACCCTCGGTTTCGAGCAGTTCGGAGACGAAATCCTCGTCCGTCTCGATGACCTTGCCCGACGGAGCCTTCTTGCCGATCAGCGCCTGGCAGGATGGATAGACGTAGAACGCGCCTTCCGGCGTCGGGCAGGAGATGCCGCGCGCCTGGTTGAGCATCGAGACCACGAGATCGCGGCGGCCCTGGAAGATCGCCTTGTTCCTCACGATGAAGTCCTGCGGACCGTTCAACGCCTCGACCGAGGCCCATTGCGCGATCGTGCAGGCGCCCGAGGTCTGCTGGCCCTGGATCATGTCCATCGCCTTGATCAGGCTTACCGGCCCGGCGGCATAGCCGATGCGCCAGCCGGTCATGGCATAGGCTTTCGACACGCCGTTCATGGTCAGGGTGCGCTCGTAGAGCGCCGGTTCGACCTCGGCGATCGTCTTGAAGACGAAATCGCCGTAGGTGAGGTGCTCGTACATGTCGTCGGTCAGCGTCCAGACATGCGGGTGCCTGAGCAGCACGTCGGCAAGCGCGCGCAGCTCGGCTTGCGTGTAGGCCGCGCCCGACGGGTTCGACGGCGAGTTCATCAGCAGCCACTTGGTCTTCGGCGTGATCGCCTTCTCAAGCACCTCCGGCGTCAGCTTGAAGCCGTTCTCGATCGAGGTGTCGGCAAAGACCGAGGTGCCGCCGCAGATCGCCACCATCTCCGGATAGCTGACCCAGTAGGGGCGGGGGATGATCACCTCGTCGCCCGGGTTCAGCGTCGCCATGAAGGCGTTGAACAGGATCTGCTTGCCGCCGGTGCCGACGATCGTCTGCTCGGGCTTGTAGTCGAGATTGTTCTCGCGCTGGAACTTGGCGGCGATCGCTTCGCGCAGCGGCGCTATGCCCGAAACCGGCGGATACTTGGTCTCGCCGCGGCGGATCGCGTCGATCGCCGCGTTCTTGATGTTGTCCGGGGTATCGAAATCGGGTTCGCCGGCGCCCAGGCCGATCACGTCACGACCCTTGGCTTTCAGGTCGCGCGCTTTCTGCGTGACGGCAATCGTCGCGGAAGGCTTGACGCGTGAAAGGGCATCGGCAAGGAAGGCCATGACTTGATCTCTCCATTGGGATTCAGACCCGCCCGCGCGGGCCGGAGGTGTATTGTCCCATCGCGGGCGGAATCGCAAGGGATAAGCACCCCCAACGCGGCCTAAAATCGGGAAGTTTTTGCAGTTTAACAAAGGATCAAGTCTTGCGTGGGATGATCGGTGCTGAATATCGGGCCACCGGCATGGAGCAACCCGCGTGTCGCGCAGTATCGGGCTGGCGCATATCATCCGTCATGACGACGGCACCTCGACCGGGGTGTGGGGGCTGTTTACGCTCAAAAGCGCCTTCCAGCCGATCTTCGCGTTTCGCGACGGCAGGCTTTCGATAGCCGCCTTCGAGGGGCTGACGAGGTCGTTTCGCGAGAAGGAAAGCGTCGCGCCGCCGGCATTCTTCCGCGACGTTCCGGCCGCCGACCGGCTGCATGTCGAGACGCTGACGCGCACGCTGCATCTTCTCAACGCCGCACGCTTTCTCGACGACCGGTCGAAGATCTTCGTCAATTTCGATCCCTCGGTCTATTCGGAGCGCCGGCTTACCGAGGCGGCGATACGCGACATGCGGCTCGTGCTCCACGAAACCGGCATCGACCCGGACCGCGTCGTTTGCGAGGTGACGGAGCAGCGCTCCCGCTCGGAGCTGCAATTGAGCACCTTCGTTTCCGTGCTGCGCGACAGGGGCTTTCGCATCGCGGTCGACGATTTCGGCGCCGAAAGCTCCGACATGGAGCGCGTGACGACCCTCAAGCCGGACATCGTCAAGTTCGACGCCCATTGGATCAGCCGGCTGATGGAGACGCGGCCGGGCGTCGCGCTCCTCAAGGTCATGGTTTCGCAAATCGCCGACCGCGGGATCGAGACCGTATTCGAAGGCATCGAGCAAGGCCGGCAGCTCGAGCTTGCCGAACAGGCCGGCGCGGATCTCGTCCAGGGCTACGCGCTGGCGCGTCCGCGCATCGTTCCGGCCAATTTCACGGAATTCCAGGCGAGGATTCCGGCGGGCGAGATGGTGGATCGCGAGCACATATGCTCGCGCGAAAACGATCTCTCGCCCGCCAGACGACGCCGGGTGGACCATTCCCGACCTTTCGGACGCAGGGCATTATCTTAGCGCATGTATCATTTCACCGAGATCGACGACCTCATCGCCGCCGACGAGGTCGGCATCGAAACCGGGCTCCTGGGTGAGTTCAGGCTGAAGACGGCCTATGAACCCATCTTCCGGCGGCAGGGGCAGGGCTTCGTGCCGTTCGGGGTCAAGGGGCAGGCGAAGCCGTTCCTGCAGGGCCGGCCCTCATCGATGGAGGCGCTGTTCCGCAAGGTATCCGCGGAGAGACGCCGGGACATCGACCTGCTTTGTCGCGCGCTTTGCTTCCGCAACCACCGCAACATCGGCGTCGACGGCCTCAGGCTGTTTTTCGGTTTCGGGCCGGCCACGTCCGAGCGGGTCGACGAGGTGCTCGGCGGGCTCGACCGCATCGCCGGCGATCTCGCCGATATCGAGATCGCGCCGGAACTGATGGTTTGCGAGATCGCCGAGGGCGGCATGGCCGATCGCGATGCGCCGCGCCGGCTGGCCGACGGCCTTCGCGGGATCGGAATGGGCATTGCCGTCCGCGAATTCGGTTCCGGCCCCTCCAATTTCGACGCCGTCAGGCAGGTCTCGCCCGACATCGTGGCGCTCGGCAGCGCGTGGTTCCGCCGGATCGCGGAGAACGAGCAGGCCGTGCGCCTGCTTTCCGTCCTCGTCTCCGGCCTCAAGGCCGAGGGCGCGGAAGTCCTGATCGACGATATCGCGACGGTGCGCCAATTCGAGATCGCGCTGGAGGTCGGCGCGGACCTGGTGAAGGGGCCGGCGCTGAGGCGCGCCGCGCTGGTAGGCACGGTTTTTGACGAGACGCCCCTCGATGCCGCGCGCATCCTGCGGCAAGACGCGAACATCGTGCCCCTGTTCGGCAGGTCGCGCGCCGAGCCATAAGCGGCGCTGATGGAAGCTCGAAAACTACGAACTGGTCTTCGCCGCCCGCCGGCGCGATAATCCGCGCCGAAAGCTTCCATTCAGCCCGGAGGAACGATGCTCACCATCTATGGCATGCACGACAGCGGCAACTGCTACAAGCCACGCCTGCTCATGGCGAAGCTCGGCAGGCCGTTTCGCCACGTCGAGGTCAATTCCGTCTCCGGCGAGACGCGGACGGCGGAGTATCTCGCCAAGAATCCGAACGGAAAGGTGCCGCTGCTGGAACTGGAGGACGGCCGCCTCCTCGCGGAATCGAACGCCATCCTGCTCTATCTCGCCGAAGGCACCCGCTTGCTTCCCGGGGACGCCTACGACAGAGCGCTCGTCCATCAATGGCTGTTCTTCGAACAATACAGCCACGAGCCCTATATCGCGGTGCGCCGCGCGCTCATCAAATATCCCGAACGCGCCGCGCAGGCGACGCCGCAGCGCATGGAATTCCTGCTCGAGGCGGGAAGCAACGCGTTGCAGGTCATGGAGAACCAGCTTTCCAGGACGCCGTTCATAGCCGGCGACAGGATGAGCATTGCCGACATCGCGCTCTTCGCCTACACGCAGGACGCCGGTTTTGCCGGCTACGACATGTCGCGCTTCCCCGCCGTCGCGGCCTGGCTCGAGCGCGTGCGTGGCGACGAGGGCCATGTGCCGCTGCACTGGCTGCCGCTGTCGGCCTGACCTTCATTCGAAAGCTGAGGGTGCGTTTTTCCGCCTACGATTTTCGTATGATTTTCGCTTTGGTAGCGGTTTCTTGTGGAATTTGCGTTACGAAAGTTCACGAACCTGAAACAAAACTGTTGTGATCCTGTCATGGAGCGCCGATACTCCCGTCTGCGGAACTGATCCTTTCGCCAACGATATCGGGAGTGAAACCATGAAAACCTACGGCCTTGCGGCGGGCATTGCCGCCACCTTCAGCATTCTTTCCACCTCCTCCGCCCTGGCTGTCACCGAGATCAACTGGTGGCACGCGATGACCGGTGCGAACAACGAGGTCGTGGAGACCCTTTCGAAGGAATTCAACGAAAGCCAGAGCGACTACAAGGTCGTCCCGGTGTTCAAGGGCACCTATCCGGAAACGCTGAACGCCGGCATCGCCGCCTTCCGCGCCAACCAGGCGCCGCACATCATCCAGGTGTTCGACGTCGGCACCGGCGTCATGATGGCCGCCGAGGGCGCCGTGAAGCCGGTCGCGGAAATCCTTTCCATGGGCGGCAAGCAATTCGACAAGAGCCAGTACCTGCCGGGCATCGTGGCCTATTATTCCAAGCCCGACGGCACGATGCTTTCCTTCCCGTACAATTCCTCCTCGCCGATCCTCTACTACAACAAGGACATCTTCGAGAAAGCCGGCCTCGACGTCGACAATCCGCCGAAAACCTGGCCGGAAGTGTTCGAAGCGGCCAAGAAGATCAAGTCCAGCGGCGCCGCGCAGTGCGGCTACACCTCGACCTGGCTCACCTGGATCCATCTCGAGAACTTCGCCGCCTGGAACAACGTCTCCTACGGCACCAACGAGAACGGCCTCGCCTCGACCGACGTCGAGCTGAAGATCAACGCACCGATCTATGCCGAGCACTTCCAGCAGATCGCCGATCTCGCCAAGGACGACACCTTCCGCTACGGCGGCCGCACCTCCGAGGCCAAGCAGCTCTTCCTGTCGGGCGAATGCGGCATCTTCACCGAATCTTCCGGCGGTCTCGGCGACGTCATCAAGTCGGGCCTGAACTACGGCCTCGGCCAGTTGCCGTACGAGCCTTCCGCCGAGGGAGCGCCCCAGAACACGACGCCCGGCGGGGCGAGCCTCTGGGTGTTCGGCGGCAAGTCGGACGAGGAGTACCAGGCGGTCGCGGCCTTCTTCAACTTCCTCTCGCAGACCGATATCCAGGCACGCCTTCACCAGGTTTCCGGCTATCTGCCGGTGACGCTGGAGGCTTATGAGGCGACGAAGGAATCCGGTTTCTACGAGAAGAATCCCGGCCGCGAGATTCCGATCCAGCAGATGATGGGCAAGGAACCGACCGAGAATTCGCGCGGGGTTCGTCTCGTCAATCTGCCGCAGGTGCGCGACATCCAGAACGAGGAGTTCGAGAAGATGCTCGCCGGCCAGCAGACCGCCCAGCAGGCGCTCGACAACGCCGTCTCGCGCGGCAATGCGGCGATCCAGCAGGCGATCGGCAACTAACGCAAATCCAGGCACAACCGCCGCCCGCATGATTTCTCATGCGGGCGGCCGTTTTCCACGTCGAGGAAGTGATTTTTGTCCCCGCGCGTAACCTTCCCCAACAAGCTGTTGCCCTACCTGCTGCTGGCGCCGCAACTGGCGATCACCATCGTCTTCTTCTATTGGCCCGCCAGTCAGGCGCTGCGCCAGTCGCTGCTGCGCGAGGACCCGTTCGGCCTGCAAAGCACCTTCGTCGGGCTCGCCAATTTCCGCCGCGTGCTCAACGACCCCAACTACATCAATGCTGTCCAGGTCACGGTCATCTTCTCGATCGCGACGGCCTTTCTCGCCATGGCGCTGGCGCTGCTGCTCGCCGTCATGGCCGACAAGATCATCCGCGGGCGCGGCATCTACCGAACATTGCTGATCTGGCCCTATGCCGTCGCTCCGGCGATCGCCGGCATGCTCTGGCTGTTCATGTTCAATCCTGCGATGGGCACGTTCGCCTATATGCTGCGCTCCGCCGGTTTCGGCTGGGACCCGCTGCTCAATGGTCCGCAGGCGATGACGCTGGTCATCGCGGCGGCCGCCTGGAAGCAGATCAGCTACAATTTCCTGTTCTTCGTCGCCGGCCTCCAGGCCATTCCGAAGACGCTGATCGAGGCCGCCGCGATCGACGGGGCAGGGGAGAACAAGCGTTTCTGGACGATCGTCTTTCCGCTGCTCGCGCCGACGACCTTCTTCCTGCTCGTCATCAACACCACCTACGCCTTCTTCGACACGTTCGGCATCATCCACGCCGTGACCGGAGGCGGGCCCGGGAAGGCGACCGAAACGCTCGTCTACAAGGTGTACAATGACGGCTTCGTCAATCTGATCCTCGGCGACTCGGCCGCGCAGTCGGTCATCCTGATGATCATCGTCATCGCGCTTACTGCCATCCAGTTCCGCTACGTGGAAAAGAAGGTGCACTATGGCTGAGCAGGCGACCGCAAGGCCGTCCGGCAGAACCTCCACCGCCGCCTTTCTCGGGCGGCGTGAGGAAGGCGCGATGCTGGGCATCAGCCGCACCTCGCGCTACGTCGCTCACGCCATCCTGATCCTCGGCGTGCTGATCGTCGCATTTCCGATCTACTACACTTTCGTGGCTTCGACGCATTCGCTGCAGACGATCCTGCGTCCGCCTTTGCCGCTCCTGCCTGGCGACCGGTTCTGGGAAAACTATTCGACGGCGCTGTTCGGCGGCATCGGTCGCATCGGCGGGGTTGATGTCGGCACGCTGCTCTTCAACACCACCGCCGTCGCGCTCGCGATCGCGATCGGCAAGATCGTGATCTCGATCCTGTCGGCCTTCGCCATCGTCTTCTTCCGCTTCCCGCTGCGCATGTTCTTCTTCTGGATGATCTTCATCACGCTGATGCTGCCGGTGGAGGTGCGCATCCTGCCGACCTACAAGGTGATGGTCGATCTCGGCCTGATCGACACCTATACGGGCCTGACATTGCCGCTGATGGCGTCGGCGACCGCGACGCTGCTCTTCCGGCAGTTCTTCCTGACGATCCCGGGCGAACTGGTCGAAGCCGCGCGCGTCGACGGGGCGGGGCCGTGGCGGTTCTTCAAGGACATCCTGCTGCCCTTGTCGAAGACCAACATCGCCGCGCTTTTCGTCATCCTCTTCATCTATGGATGGACCCAATATCTCTGGCCGCTGCTGGTGACCAACCGCAACGACATGAACACGATCGTGATCGCGCTGAGGAAGATGATCTCCTTCGCCGACGCCGACACCGAATGGCATCTGGTGATGGTGACCGCCATGCTCGCGATCGTGCCGCCGATCCTGGTGGTGCTGTTCATGCAGCGCTGGTTCGTCAAGGGCTTGGTGGAAACGGAAAAGTGAGAAGAAGACCGAAATGGCAACCGTCGAACTGAAAGATGTGAGGAAGACCTACGGGGGTACCGTCGAGGCGGTGAAGGGCATTTCCCTGTCCATCCCCGACGGTGCGATGTGTGTCCTGGTCGGGCCTTCCGGCTGCGGAAAATCGACGCTCCTGCGCATGATCGCGGGCCTGGAGGCGATAACCTCCGGCACCGTCTCGATCGACGGCAAGGTGGTCAACACGCTGGGGCCGGCCGAACGCGACATTGCCATGGTGTTCCAGAACTATGCGCTCTACCCGCATATGAAGGTCTACGACAACATGGCCTACGGCCTGCGCAATCGCGGCACGCCCAAGGACGAGATCGACAGGCGCGTGCGCGGTGCAGCCGCCACGCTCGGCCTCACCGAATTCCTGGAGCGCAAGCCGCGCGAGCTTTCCGGCGGCCAGCGCCAGCGCGTCGCCATGGGCCGCGCCATCGTGCGCAATCCCAAGGCGTTCCTGTTCGACGAGCCGCTCTCCAATCTCGACGCCAAGCTGCGCGGGCAGATGCGCGTCGAGATCAAGAACCTGCAGCGCTCGCTCGGCGTCACCAGCGTCTACGTCACGCACGACCAGGTCGAGGCGATGACGCTGGCCGACACGCTGGTGGTCATGAACCAGGGCGTGGCCGAGCAGATCGACACGCCGATGGCGATCTATGCCAGGCCGGCGACGATCTTCGTCGCGGGGTTCATCGGCTCGCCGGCCATGAATCTCCTCGCTGCGGAAGGCGGCGACAACGGCAAGGGGCTGAAGCTCGCCTCGGGCGGCTTCCTGAAACCGCGCGACATAGTCCTGCCGGAGAGCGGCCGCAGCGTGCTCCTCGGCGTGCGGCCCGAGCACCTGACGCTGGTCGGAGATCGCAAGAATGCCGACATCGAGTTGAAGGTCACCGCGGTGGAGACGCTTGGCGCCGACACGCTGGCGCACGGCCATTCGGTAAGCGGAGATGCCCGCTCCGGCGAGCTGATCGCCCGGCTTCCGGGCAATGTCGGCGTCGACGTCGACGATCTCCTGCCGCTCGCCATCAATGCCGGCTCGGCGCATATCTTCGACGCGGGCACCGGCCGGCGCGTCTGACGTCTTCCGGTTCCAGTCGTTCGGCTGCCTGAAAATGAAAAAGGCGGGGGACTGGCCCCCGCCTCCTGTCGGCAATGCCGGCCGTCCGCGCGCCGGGCGCGGCCGCCAGTACATCCGTGACTTGCCGCGCTTTCGATCGAAACCGAGGCGCGAGCGGTCAGCCGGGCTTGCCGAGATTGTTGGGATCGTGCTTCGCGACGCTGCCGGAAATTCGGCTGTTCGCAGGAAGATCATCCGGATGAGACGACCGACAGTCACACCCGAAGCCATCGCCTCGGACCCATCGGCCGAATACCAACACGCCTCATATGGGAGTGCCGGTTCGCCGTTGCAAGAGCGGTCGCCTGTCGACGTGGAAGCGCGGCCTCGGGCTAGGCCACCTGCCGCCACTGCGGTGTCTGCCGTGCCCCAGGCCGGCTTTTCTCGGCCGGCATCGCGGCGAGAACGTCGTTCAGCTCGTCGACGTCGATATAGTAGTAGCGCGACAACTGGACCGCGATCTCCTCGTCCTTGAAGCCGCGGATCATCAGGAATTCCGCCGCGATCCTCAATTCCGTCCGCTCGGTGAGGCGGCGTTTGGCGCAATCGTCGGGGTGCTGGAACATTTCGATCCCTCTCGTTCGCTCGTTGAATGCGACGCGCACGCGGTACTCGAAATTCGAAGTAACCAGGGGAACAGGACTGAATATCCGCCGGGGATTCTCTTGGCGAATCAATAATTTCATTATGGCGATGGATTCGGCCGATGCAAGGACCCGTCGATGGCGATCGGCGCCCGCGCGGGCTTCAGAAGTCGAAGGCGGCCTGTGCCGACGGCGGCGGGCCGACATGCACGCCCTCCATCAGGAGCAGGCGTTCCTTGGTCGCGCTGCCGCCCGGCGCGGAAAAGCCGCCGATCTTGCCGCCGGCCGCGACGATGCGGTGGCATGGGACCACGATCGGCACCGGATTCTGCCCGAGCGCCTGGCCGGTCTCGCGCGCCATTTTCGGAAAGCCGGCACTGTCGGCGAGCTCGCCATAGGTCGTCACCTCGCCATAGGCGAGCCTGCGCGCGGCGGCGTAGATCGCGCGGCGGAAGGGATCGAGGCCGGGAATGTCGACCGGCACCGCCGAAAAATCCACCTGCTCGCCCCGGCAATATCTGGCAAGGAGGTCGAGCGTCCCGGCGACGAAGGCGGGTGCGTCTTCCAGTGCGGTCTCTTCCGTGTCGCCGGCGACACGGCGCGCGACGCTCTCGCGGCTCCTTCCGGGAAGCGCGAGGCGCGTCAGGCCGTCCCCGCTCCACCTGATGCCGATGAAGCCCAGCGGCGTTTCGAGAATATGATGACCGGTCCGATCGCATTCAGCCATGGGAGATCCCGTCCTTGCGCCCCGAACCTAGCATATTTTCGGCGTGGGAACAGACGGAGAACCGAATGTCCTGACAAGGCCCGCGATACCAGGCGCGACCGTCGCGCTTGCCGCGGGGCGTACAGGATCGTTGCCTCACTCTTCCGGTTCGGTTATTTAAATGTCGGGTGGGACCACGAAAATTCAACGAAAGAGAGAGCGCGGCCTTGCCTGCACTACGATCTTCCCTTGCGATCTGCGCACTCCTTTCCGGCATCGCCCTGTCGGGCTGCACCACGGCCGAACTCGCCACCGACCCGACGCTCGCCCTGAACGCCGACGATCCTTCCCTGCCGGATACGATCGCGGTGGTTCCTTCGCCCTCCAGTGCTGGCACGGTCGTGGCGTCGGCGGAAGATGCCGCGGTGACGCCGGCCGCCTATGCCGGCGCGACGCCCGACAGGCCGTTTTCCGAGGCCCTGATCGCCAACCGCCAGGTCGCCGCGCGCAGCCCCGAGCTCGACGCGCTGATTGCCCGCTATGCCTCGCACTACCAGGTCCCCGAGACGCTGGTGCGCCGCGTGGTGAAGCGGGAGAGCACGTTCAATCCGGCGGCGCGCAACGGACCCTATTGGGGGTTGATGCAGATCCGCCACGATACGGCGAGGTCGATGGGCTTCGACGGACCGGCAAACGGCCTGCTCGATGCCGAGACCAATCTGACCTACGCGGTGAAATATCTGCGCGGCGCCTATCTCACGGCTGGCGGCAACCACGACCAGGCGGTGCGTCTTTACGCACGCGGCTATTATTACGACGCCAAGCGCAAGGGCCTGCTGGAGGAGACCGGGCTCCGAGGTCCGCGCCGGGCGCATCTGCCGGCCGGCTCGCTCGCCGCGCAGGTGCCCGCACCGGCACCCCTGCCGCAGGCCGCTCCGACGCCGGCGGCCGAAAGGTTCGGCGCACCGGTCGCGGCCGCGTCCCTGCCCGGCGTCTCGGGCGAGGCGGCGGTCGGATTTGCCGCCGCGCAGGAAGAATCGCGCTAAAGTTCCCGCCTATTTCCGGTTCTCCAAGCCTTCTTAACCTTGGGTTGAAACGCAGGTGGACAACGCTTCCGCGGCATTTCATGATCGACCTGTTTTCGGACGGGATTGCTGAGAAACGGAGAGTTTCCATGAGGATGATTTTTGCCGCTCTTCTTCTGACCGCTGCCTTCACCACCGGGGCCCAAGCCGCCGACGCATGCGACAATGCCGAGGATCAGGCGACCCTCAACGAATGCGCCAACAAGGCATTCAAGACCGCCGACACGCAGCTCAACGCCGACTACAAGGAAATCGAGAAGCGGCTTGCCGACGACGCCGACGCCAAGAAGCTGCTGGTGGCGTCGCAGCGGGCCTGGGTCGCCTATCGCGACGCCGAATGCACCTTTCAATCGTCGGGCGTCGACGGTGGCAGCGTCTATCCGATGATCCACGCCAACTGCCTTGCGACGCTGACAGCCGCGCGGGTGGAGGATTTCAAGGCTTATTTGAGCTGCGAGGAAGGCGACATGAGTTGCCCGGTGCCCGCGGCGGACTGAGCGTCGTCGGAGACCGCGCGAACGCGCCGGTAAAATGTCGCTCAGGAAGATTTTACCGGCGCGGCGAAGATCGAGGGTGACGCGCGCGTTCCACTGCCTATCTTGTCGCCATGATCGCCAGACGCTCCCTCCTATCCCTTCCGTTCATTGCCCTTCTCCTCGCTGCCTTGCCCGTACGGGCGCAAACTCCGCTGGGCGGCGTCGCCGAGGAGGCGGAAGCGCTCGAACAGCTCGAAACGCTGATCGTGGCGCTCGATGGCGAGACCATTCTGGAGCGCGGCTTTCGCGGCCATTCGACCGAGCGCCCGACCAACATCAAATCCGCCTCGAAATCGGTGATCTCGGCGCTGGTCGGCATCGCCGTGGACAAGGGCCTGCTCGAAGGTCCCGACCAGAAGATCGCCCCGCTTCTCGCCGACGACCTGCCCGCCGATCCCGACCCGCGCATCAACGACATCACGATCGGCAATCTGCTTTCCATGCAGGCGGGGCTGGGGCGCACCTCGGGGCCGAATTACGGTCGCTGGGTGGCCAGCCGCAACTGGGTGCGCGCGGCGCTCGCGCAGCCTTTCGACGGCGAGCCCGGCGGCGGCATGCTCTATTCCACCGGCTCGACGCACCTGCTCTCGGCGATCCTCACCAAGGTCGGCGGCAAGTCGACGCTGGCATTGGCGCGCGAGTGGCTCGGGCCGGTCGACGGGTTCGCCATCGCCGGCTGGGACCGCGACCCGCAAGGCATCTATTTCGGCGGCAACCAGATGGCGATGACGCCACGCTCGCTGCTTGCCTTCGGCGAGCTCTACCGCAACGGCGGCATGGCGGGCGAAACGCGGGTCCTTTCGCGGGACTGGATCGAGCAGTCCTGGCAGCGGCGCACCAATTCGGTGTTCAACGGGGACGGCTACGGCTATGGCTGGTTCCTGCGCGAAATGGCGGGCCATGAGGTGCGCTACGGCTGGGGCTATGGCGGCCAGATGCTCTATATCGTGCCCGATCTCGGGCTCACCATCGTCATGACCTCGGCCGAGGAGGCGCCCTCCGCCCGCACCGGCTATCGCGATGCCCTGCACGGGCTCACCGAGAGGATCATCCGCGCCAGCGAAGCCGCCGAGTGAGGCATCGCGCACCGGCATGCGCCTTCATGAGGCGATGCCGTCCGGCTTGTCCTTCTCCCGGAGATTCCTGGCCGCGCCGAGCTGGCGCAGCTTCCGCAATGCCCGCCTCGGTTCCGAAACGATCCGGCGCGCCATTGCGAGCCGATCGCGCCAGCCACCGTAGCGGTTGATGGGCAGCACAAGCAGTTCGGGCCAGCGCAGCGCGATCGCATGGACGATCAGCGCGTTGCCTCGCCGCCATGCCGGCGGCGTCGAAAGCATCGCCGCGTAGATGCGCCGCGACACCAGCGGATTGAATTCGCGGTGGCGGGGCAGGGCGTAGGATTGCGCGAATGCCCATGAGCCCATGCGCAGCTCCATATAGGCGAGGTCGAGCAGCAGCAGGCTGTCGAGATGCTTCAACGGGGAGAGCCATTTCTCGACCGCCGCCGTCAGTTCCGCATTCGGCGGAAATTTCAGGCGGGAGACTATGCTCGCCGCGTCGACAGGCGTGTTCTCCTCGGCATTCAGCCAGAGAAAGCCGCGTCCGATCTCGCCGCCGAGACCACCGACGAATATCTTGCCGTCGAGCGGCCTCAAGCTCGGATGCATCGTCAGATTGGAGCCGGTCAGGCAATGGCTGACGCGCCGTTGCCATGCGCGCTTTTCCTCCTCGTTCGCTTCCGAATAGGGCAGGAAGGCGTGGGCGAGCCCGAAACGACGCGACAATTCGCGGGCGCGGGTCGTATCGAGGCCGGAGCCGGGTGCATTCACCGTGATGAAGCGGACATCGTTCAGCCGGTCCCTGCAGCAGGCGGCGAGCAGGCGGGTTTCGTGCCCGGCGGTCAGCGCGACGTGGACCTCGCCATCCCCGGCGAGCGCCTCGATCGCGCGTTCCACCTCGTCGGCGATCAGGCGCAGGACGGCCGCCTCGTCCGGCGCCGGTTCCACCGGCCCGCGCGGCCAATGCCGCGCCTGCGTCCAGCGGTCGAGATCGAGATAGTGGTTGCAGGTCAGCCTTTCGAGGCCCCGATGCGCGGTCAGGCCCGCCGGAAACCAGCCGTCCTGCGCGACGAGCAACGCATCGTAGAGATCGCGCCGGAAGCGGCTTTCATACTCCCTTGGATCGGAAATCGCGAGCGCGGCGGTCGCCGCGGCGGTCCGGGCTTCGGGATCGTAGACCAGCGACTTCGAGCCGTTGGCGTCGAGGTAGATGCGGCGCGTGCCCCAGCCGTCTAGAACGAACAGGAAGCTGCCGGAAAGCCTGTAGATGCCCGTCTCGACCGCCTCGTCGATGCCGGCGCCACCATCCGGCCGGCCATCGATGCGGTAGGTGCCTTTCACGACGCACCGGTCGTCGGTGTCGATCGGACTTCCGAGCAGCAGGCCGATGCGAGCGCCGGTCTCGTCCACTACCTCGACCGTGTCGAGCAGCGGAAAGACGTCGACATTCAGTGTGGCGAGCGGCCATCTGACGGCACCCGTGGGCGGCGCGGCGCCGTCCTTCTCCGAAACGAGAAACTGGCCTTCGAAATCCGCCATCGGCGCTCGCGCTCTCCCACGTTCCCCTGCCTTGGGCGGCAGGTCCTTGGAAGATTTGCACAGGCGACGGTCCCCGCAAGCTGCCCATCGGGCGGGGTGGCGTCGTGTTGCATCCTACTAAGGCGTGCCGGCCTCCTCATTGTGAGTAGGAAGGCGTCGTCGCGGGCGCCCTTCCGCGGACTCACGCCACCTTCGAAATGTCCGGCACCGCGTCGAGCAGCTTCCTCGTGTAGTCGGCCCGGGGGTTCTCGAATATCTCGTCGACGGGACCGTTCTCCACCAGCACGCCGTTGTGGAGTACGCCGACATTGCTCGACATTTGCCGCACGACCGCGAGGTTGTGGCTGATCAGCAGGTAGGTGAGGCCGAACTCCTCCTGCAAGGCGCTCATGAGGTCGAGGACCTGCGCCTGTACGGAAACGTCGAGCGCCGATGTCGGCTCGTCGCAGACGATGAATTCCGGCTGGCTGGAAAGCGTGCGGGCAATCGCGATGCGCTGCCGCTGGCCGCCGGAGAATTCATGCGGAAACTTGCGCATGGCGGCCGGATCGAGCCGCACCTTCTCGAGCAGCTCGGCCACGCGCGCCTCGATCTCGCCGCGGTTCCGCGAGAGCCCGAGGGCGCGGATCGGCTCGGCGATGATGTCCTTCACTCTCCAGCGGGGGTTGAGGCTGGCATAGGGATCCTGGAAGATCATCTGCACGCTCCTGCGCCGCTGCCGCCGTCCGAGGGCGCCGGCCCAGACGTCGTGGCCGTCGACGAATATCTGGCCGGCCGTCGGCGGCAGGAGCCCGACGATCATTTTCGCGCAGGTCGACTTCCCCGAGCCGGATTCGCCGACGAGACCGAAAGTCTTGCCCTTCGGAATGGAGAAGGAGACGTCGTCGACGGCGCGAAAAGTCTCGGTCTTGCCGCGAAGGCGGGCGAATGGCGCCATCGCGAATTCGAAGTCGCGCACCAGGCCCTTGATCCGGACGAAGGCGGAATCGTCGTTCGCCGCGACCGCCGGAGGGAACGCCTCGCCAGGCTTGCGCAAGATCGTCGGGATCGAGTCGATCAGCTTGATCGTATAGGGCTCGCGCGGGCGCCGGATGATGTCGGCGACCGTTCCCGTCTCGACGATCTTTCCGCGATGCATCACCACCATGCGGTCGGCCGTCTGCGCGATCACTCCCATGTCGTGGGTGATCAGCATGACCGCCGCTCCCCGGCTGGCGCAGAGCTTCTTCAATACCTTGATGATCTGCGCCTGCACCGAAACGTCGAGCGCGGAGGTCGGCTCGTCGGCGATCACCAGTTCCGGCTCGCCGGCAAGCGCCAGCGCGATCACCACGCGCTGGCGCATGCCGCCCGAGAACTGGTGGGGATAGGAATCGATGCGCTCGGCCGCCTTGGGGATTCCGGCCTCCGCCAGCAGGTCGATCGCGCGCCGGCGCGCCTGTTCCTCGGAGAGCGGCAGGTGCGTGCGGATGGTTTCCACGAGCTGCCGGCCGATCGTGTAGAGCGGATTGAGGCTCGTCAGCGGGTCCTGGAAGACCATGCCGATGCGTTTTCCCCGCAGCTTGGCCTTGATCTCCTCCGGCAGGTCGTCGATGCGCTCGCCCTGCAGGCGGATTTCGCCGCCCGCGATGTGGCCGGGGCGGTCGATCAGACCGATGACGGCCGAGCCGGTCATCGATTTTCCGGCCCCGGATTCACCGACGACGCCGAGGATTTCGCCGGGCATGATTTCGAAGGAAACGCCGTCCACCGCGCGAAAGACCGCGTTGCGGGAGGGGAATTCCACCACCAGATTCTTTACGGAGAGAACGGGTTCGCTCATCAGCGCAGCCTCGGGTTGAGGGCATCGCGAAGCCAATCGCCCAGGAGGTTGACGGACAGCGCCAGCGCCACCAGCGTGATTGCCGGGAAGAACAGGATCCACCATTCGCCCGAGAACAGGAATTGCTGGCCGATGCGGATCAGCGTTCCGAGCGAGGGTTGCGTGGGCGGAACGCCGACGCCGAGATAGGAAAGCGTGGCTTCCTCGATGATGGCGAGCGCGAGGCCGATCGTGCCGATGACCAGCACCGGCCCCATGACGTTCGGCAGAACGTGGCGGAGCAGGATGAGGAACGGGTTGACGCCGAGGATGCGGGCGGCGGCCACATAGTCCTTCTGGCGCTCCACCATGGTCGCGCCGCGAACGGTGCGGGCGAATTGCGCCCAGTTCGCCAGGCCGATCGCGATGATCAGCACCCAGACGGCGGCGCCCTCCTGCTGGTTGGGCGGAATGAGGCCGCGCGCGATGCCGAAGACCAGCAGCGCGATGAGGATGGCGGGAAAGGAAAGCTGCACGTCGGCGACGCGCATGATGATCGTGTCGGCCAGGCCGCCGGCATAGCCCGCGACCAGCCCCAGTCCCACCCCCATGACCATCGCCAGGAGCGTCGCCGATATGCCGACGAACAGCGAGACGCGCGAACCGTACATGATCGTGGAGAGCACGTCGCGGCCCTGGCTGTCGGAGCCGAGCAGGAAGTAGTTGCCCGACATCGACTTGGAATTGGGAGGCGTGAAGCCGTCCATCAGGTTGAGCGTTGCCGGATTGAAGGGATTGTAGGGCGCGATCCAGGGGGCCGCCGCCGCCATCAGGATCAGGGTCGCCGCCACGATCGAGGCGATGATCGTCACCGGCGAATGGCGATAGGACCATGCGAGGTCGGAATTGAGGAAAGCCGAAAGGCGCGACGTCTTGGCCGGCGCCGTTCGTTCCGAGTTGTGAGGCAAGTCTGTCACGGGCTATCTCCCGCTCTTGGCGCCGTCGCGCAGGCGCGGATCGACGAGGAAATAAAGGATGTCGACGATGAGGTTGATCACCACGAAGACGAGGGCGACGAAGACGAGGTAGGCGGCCATCACCGGCACGTCGACGACCTGCACGGAATTGACGAAAAGCGAGCCGACGCCCGGCCACTGGAACACCGTCTCTGTGATGATCGCGAAGGCGATGACCGAGCCGAGCTGCAATCCCGCGATGGTGATCACCGGGACGAGGGTGTTGCGCAGCGCGTGGCCGAAATTGATGGCGCGCTTGGAAAGCCCGCGCGCCCTGGCGAAGCGGATATAGTCCGTGCGCAGCACCTCCAGCATTTCCGCACGCACCAGGCGCATGATCAGCGTCAACTGGAAGAGCGAGAGCGTGATCGCCGGCAGGATCAGCGAGCGCAGGCCGGACTGGGTGAGCAGCCCGGTGCGCCACCAGCCGAGATTGACGACCTCGCCGCGGCCGAAGGACGGCAGCATCTTCAGCTCGACCGCGAACACGTAGATCAGGCCGATGCCGATAAGGAAGGTCGGCAGCGACACGCCGACGAGCGAGACGGTCATGACGACGGCCGTCTCGAGGCTGCGGGGGCGCAGCGCGGTATAGATGCCGAGCACGATGCCGAAGACCAGCGCGATCGTCGCCGAAGCGAAGGCGAGCTCGATGGTGGCCGGCAGGCGTTCCAGGATGAGCTGGGTCACCGGCTGCTGCAGGCGGTAGGAAATGCCGAACTCGCCCTGAAGCGCGTTGGCGACGAACCGGAAGAACTGCAGGTAGAACGGATCGTTGAGGCCGAGCCGCTCGCGCAACTGCTCATGGTCGGCCATGGTCGAATCCTGGCCGAGCATCGAGGAGACCGGATCGCCGACGAAGCGAAAGATGAGAAAGGCGACGAAGGCGACGACCAGCATGACGACGATCGACTGCAGGAGGCGCCGCAGGATGAAGGTCAGCATGACCCTATCTCCCAATATGAACCGCCGCGCCGGAACGGGATGCTCCGGCGCGGCGGTCGAGCTGCGCGATCAGGTCAGTCGAAGGCCACGTCGGTCATCAGCGGCTGGTTTTCCGGATGGACGGCCAGCGTGATGTTGTCCTTCATCGCGTAGGCGAGGACCTGATTGTGGACGGGCAGCAGGACGCGGTCCTCCTGCACGGTCTTCCAGATTTCGGCGATCGTGGCGTTGCGCTTGTCGAGATCGGTCTCGGTGCCGAGCGAGACGATCTTGGCGTCGAGCTCGGGGTTCGTGTAGAGGCCGACATTGTAGGTGCCGTGCTTGTCGGTCTTGGAATGGACCAGATCGTTGAAGATGTAGGCCGAATCGAAGGTCGGCACACCCCAGCCGAGCAAGTAGAAATCGCTCTGGTTGGCGAGGATGATCGGCGAATGCTCGGCCACCGGGCGCGAAGCCAGCGTGACCTTGATGCCGATCTGGCCCAGCATGCCGACATAGGCGGTCGAGACCGCCTCGTCGTTGACGTAGCGGTTGTTGGGCGTGTCGAGCGTGACGGTGAAGCCGTCCGGATAGCCGGCCTCGGCCAGCAGTTCCTTGGCGCGCTCGACATTCGGCGCCGGATAGGCGTCGAGCTCGGCCGTCCAGCCGTTGACGAAGGGCGGGGTGGCGACGCCGGCCGGAACCGACTGGCCGCGCATGACCACGCGCTTGATGGCGTCGCGGTCGAGCACGAGATGCATCGCCTCGAGCACCAGCGGATTGTTGAAGGGGTTGGAGTCCTTAATGTTGGACGATTTCAGCGGCTCCTCGCCGAAGCGGTAGCCGAAATAGATGATGCGGTTTTCCGGCCCGGTCTCGACCTTGAAGCCCGCCGTCGAGGACAGCCGCTCGATGTCCTGGACCGGCACGTCCTGGACGATATCGACGTCGCCCGAAAGCAGGGCGGCGATGCGGGTCGCGTTGTCGGCGATCGGCAGGTAGACGATTTCGGTGACGGCCGGCTTCGTCTCCGCCCAGTGGTCCTGGAACGCCGCCAGCACCGAGCGCACGTCGACCTCGCGCGACTGCAGCCTGTAGGGGCCGGTGCCGTTGGTGTTGAGGACGGCGTGGTTGGTCTCGCCGGCGGCGAAGTCCTGCACCTCGACCACGTTGTTGGCTTCCGACCAGCCCTTGTCCATGATGAAGGTGTTGGTGATGTTGTTCGGATAGAGCGGCGAGGGGCCCACCATGCGGACCTCGACCGTGTGGTCGTCGATCGCCACGACTTCCTTCACCTCCGCATGAAGCTGCTTCATGTTGGAGCCTTCGGAGCGGGCGCGGTCGAGCGAGAACACCACGTCCTCGGCGGTGAAGTCGGCGCCGTCGTGGAATTTCACGCCCTCGCGCAGCTTGAACACCCAGACGGTGGGATCGTCGGCCTTGACCGACCATTCGGTGGCGAGCCGCGGCTGCAGATTGCCGTCGGTGTCGCGGTCGAGCAGCGTCTCGTAGATGTGGTGGTTGAAATTGTGGGTGACGCCCTGGTTCTGCGAATGCGGATCGAGCGTCAGCGCGTCGGACGCGCGCGCCCAGCGCACGGTCTCGGCATGGGCGGCGCCGGCAAGCGCGGTCGAGACGAGGAGCGCGGACGCAATTCGGGCGAGAGTGGAATGCATGAATAGTCCCCCATTATCTTTGGTTATCCTCGTCGGCATCGTTGGCCGCGAGATTGAACTTCAGAAAAGCCTGTTTTTTCGCCACACGCAATGGGGGTATTTCCGGCGCGTCGGCACGCCTTGCTTTCAGATCGCCGGAAGGGGCGGGCTTTCGCGCGACGAAAGCAGTTCACCGATGATTTCAACCGGAAAAATACTTGCGATCCGCAGCGCCCGGAAGAAGCGCGTGGCTTGACCCCGGCCGATCCGCGGCAATGCGTCGCAGGGTCCGCGCCGGAGGGAGAACATGCTTCGCGTCGGTGCATCGGCCGCCGCGGTGGCGCGAAAAATTTCGCCGTGGCCATGTCGAAACGGACGTTGGCCGTTCGTCTTGTCGTCAGAACCGGCGCGGCCGGATCCGGACACAAGGAGAAATGGAAATGCTCAGAACCGCTCTCATCGCCGCCCTTCTGACGGCCGGCACCACCCTTGCACGGGCCGAGCCCGTGGGCGACCGCGTCGAGGTCAACGGCATGGAGATGTATTACGAGGTCTCCGGCGAGGGCGCGCCGCTGGTCGTGCTGCACGGCGCCTACATGAACATTCCCTCGATGGGCGAGATCATCCCGAGGCTCGCCGAGACGCGCAAGGTCTACGCGCTCGAATTCCAGGGCCACGGCCGCACCACCGACATCGACCGGCCGATCACCTATCCGAACCTCGCCGACGACGTCGCCGCCTTCATGGACGCGGTCGGCCTCGAGAAGGCCGACGTGTTCGGCTATTCGATGGGCGCGGCGGCCGGGCTGCAGCTCGCGATCCGCCATCCGGACAAGGTCGAGAAGCTGGTGGCCGCCTCCGTCGCCTACGACGCCGGCGGCTGGCAGCCGGAATTCACCGCCTTCATTCCGCAGATGACGGTGGAGATGTTCGTCGAGATGCCCTTCGCCGAGGACTACAAGAAGCTCGCCGCCGACCCGGACGGCTTTCCGGCGCTGGTCGAAAAGCTGATCCAGCTCGAGAAGGAGCCGATGGCCTGGGAGGAGGACGTAAGCAAGCTCGAGACGCCGGTGCTGATCATCTCCGGCGACGCCGACGTCAACACGCTGGAGCACGCGGTCTCGATGTTCCGCCTGCTCGGCGGCGGCGGCATGGGCGACATGGGCAAGCCGCTGCCGCGGTCGCGGCTCGCCGTGCTGCCCGCCACTTCCCACACCGCCGTCATCGGCCAGGTCGAGTTGCTTCATGGGCTGATCGAGCCTTTCCTGAAGGGCGAGACGCCGAAGGGCGTGTTCGAATAGGGGGCCACTGACGCATCGGGTTCACCTTTCTGATCCGGCGTTACCCCCACTCCTGACCCCTCCCCACAAGGGGGAGGGGGACTTGGCGGCCGCAATGTCCGCGCCCGCGCGTCGCCCCCGCCGGGGTTCCTGGCGGAACCGCCGGAGATTCTCCTCCCCCTTGTGGGGAGGGGTAAAGGGGTGGGGTGCGAAGCCAGCCTTCATCGGCGATCTCCTTTGACGGCGATTGTCCTTTGATCATGAAGCCGGGCGTTCTCCTTTGTTCCGCCTCCGCCTCGCCCGGCGACCAGCCGGGGGAGAGCCACGGGTCCCGATCCGTCCTTCGGCCCCCCTTGGGGGAGAGGAGACCGTCGAGGCCGGGCCATTCCTCCCGAAGGAAGCAAGGCGGGCGCGCCTCTTCTCCCCTTCTGGGAGAAGGTGGCCGCGAAGCGGCCGGATGAGGGGGCGCACTCAAGCCGAGGGATGGCGAGGCGTCGCGGCCGCGCGCCGTCCCCGCCACGCCCCGCTTCCGGTCTGGCCATTGATCCTTCGACCTTCGATCCTTCGACCCTTCGACGAGCTCAGGGCTCAGGGCTCAGGATGAGGGATGAGGGAGTAAGGTCGGGAGACGGGCGGCCGGAGGGTCGCTCATCTGAAAGTTGCGTGCGACCTTCCGGCCGTCCGCCCGGCGATTTGCGTCCGCGCCCGTTCCGCTGCCCTCCTGCGCCCCCGCGGGACCGTTCCCGCTCGAAACGCCGAAGGTTGCGTGCTCGCTCCAGCACACCCGGCGCGTAGTCGCCGGGGAGGAACCTCTGGACGCGGCCTCCCCGGCCGCGGCTTACGAGGCCGCGGCGGAGGCGCCGTCCCCTTCCCACGCAACCACCGTCATGATCGGCGCTCCCATGGAAGGGGCGCACGCAGGATAGACGCGGCGGCAAGGGCGTGGATGAAAAAGCGGACGCCGAAAGGCGAATGCGAGGGAAATGAAGGGGTTGGGCGGAAGGAGGGGGCGGATTTGTGCACGGTTCGTCTAGCGTCGTCTTCCCGCTTCGCCGGCGCGGAACGCCTGCGGTCGCCGTAAAGGGCGGCAGCCTTTCCGCTTCGTCATCCTCGGGCTCGACCCGAGGATCCATGCCGGAACGGCGACAAAGGCGGGACGGTTCAGAACGCAGGCCATGCCGGGTCTGCCGGGCAAGCACAACCGGACGAACAAAAAACACTTGTCGTCACGCTCGTGGTTGCGCAAAATCGCGCGGGGACAAAGGGGGGCGGAATTGATGAAATTGCCGAAGAAGTTCGTCGATCGTGTCGGCGCTAATCTGAAGAAGTACCAGCGTGTCGCGACTGCGCAGCAGAAAGCGGACGTTGCGGAAGCCGATACGGTAACGGTTGTCAAGGATATACTGGAAGACGTTTTCGGTTACGACAAATACGAGGAACTGACCTCGGAACATCAGATAAAATCCACTTACTGTGATCTCGCGATCAAGATCGGCGGCAAGTTACGCCTGCTCATCGAAGTGAAGTCCGCCGGAAGCAGTCTTGCCGACAACCATCTGAAGCAGGTGATCGACTACGGCGCACATCAGGGCATCCATTGGGTGATCCTGACGAATGCCGTCGAATGGCGGCTGATCCGCATCTATGTCGCCCACCAGATCAGCCATGAGGAAGTCTGCCGTTTCGTGCTTTCCGAAATCGCTCCGAGGAACGAGGATCATCTGAGACAGATGTTCCTGTTCGCCAAGGAGGGCCTTGCAACCGACGCGATGGACGCCTTCCACCAGCAGGCGCAATTGTTCAACAAATTCACCGTCGCCTCGATCGTCTGTTCCGAGCCCGTCGTCGCCGTGGTACGGCGCGAACTGCGGCGCCTGTTTCCCGACCTCAAGGTTGCGGCCGAAAACCTTCGGGCGCTGATCGCGGACGAGGTGATCAAGCGTGAGGCGATCGAGGGGGACAAGGCGAAGGAAGCCGCGACCCGGATCAAGAAGGCGCAAGGGAAGATCGAGCGGGCGAAGAGGAAAGAGGCGGTGGTGGTGGGATGAACGGGCCGTGAAAGCGGGGGATCGGAGAGACTGTCACTGAACCACCCCCTCCATGTTTCGCAGGAGAAGAGCCTCTAGCCTAGCGGGACAGCGCGCGCCTCTGTCCTGCCGGTCTTCTCCCCCTCGCGGGGGGAGACCGGCAGTTGCCCCCTCAAAAATAATCCTGCAGCGGCCTGACCTCCAGGCTTCCCGCCTTGAGCGCGGCGATGGCTTCGGCGACGGCGCCGGCGCCGGCCATGGTGGTGTAGTAGGGCACCTTCTGCATCAGGGTGGCGCGGCGGAGCGACTTGGAGTCTGATACCGCCTTCTGGCCGTCGGTGGTGTTGAAGACGATCTGGACCTGGCGGTTGCGGATCGCGTCCTCGATGTGGGGGCGGCCTTCGAGCACCTTGTTGATCTTCTCCGCGGCCACGCCGTTCTCGGCGAGGAAGCGCTGGGTGCCGCCGGTGGCGAGCACGCGGAAGCCGAGGCCGGCGAGGCGTTTCACGGCCGGCAGGATCTTCGGCTTGTCCTCGTCGCGCACCGAGACGAACAGCGTGCCCGAGCGCGGCAGGTCGACGCCGGCGCCGAGCTGGCTCTTGGCGAAGGCGAGCGCATAGTCGTGGTCCAGCCCCATGACCTCGCCGGTGGAACGCATCTCGGGGCCGAGCAGCGTGTCGACGCCGGGGAAGCGGGCGAAGGGGAAGACGGCTTCCTTGACCGCAATGTGGCCGAGGTCGCGCGTGTCGGGCTTGTCGCCGTAATGGGCGAAGGCGGCGTCGAGCGTCTCGCCGGCCATGATGCGGGCGGCGATCTTGGCGATCGGCCGGCCGACGGTCTTGGCGACGAAGGGCACGGTGCGCGAGGCGCGCGGGTTGACCTCGAGCACGAAGATCTCGCCGTCCTTGATGGCGTATTGCACGTTCATCAGGCCGCCGACCTCGAGCGCCCTGGCGAGCGCGGCGGTCTGGCGCTCGAGCTCGTCGACGGTCCCGGCGGTCAGCGAGTGCACCGGCAGCGAGCAGGCACTGTCGCCCGAATGGATGCCGGCCTCCTCGATATGCTCCATGATGCCGGAGACATAGGTCGTCTCGCCGTCGCAGAGGCAGTCGACGTCGACCTCGGTGGCCTCCGACAGATAGGTGTCGAAGAGCAGCGGGTTCTTGCCGAGCAGCGTGTTGATCTGGCCGGTCTTGTCGTTGGGGTATTTCTGCTTGATGTCCTCCGGCACCAGGCCGGGCACGGTGTCGAGCAGATAGGTCTGCAGCATCGTCTCGTCGTGGATGATCTGCATGGCGCGGCCGCCGAGCACGTAGGACGGGCGCACGACCAGCGGGAAGCCGAGCTCGGAGGCGACGGTGCGCGCCTGCTCGACCGACCAGGCGATGCCGTTCTTCGGCTGCTTGAGGTCGAGCTTCGTCAGGAGTTTCTGGAAGCGGTCGCGGTCCTCGGCCAGGTCGATCATGTCGGGCGAGGTGCCGAGGATCGGGATGCCGGCCTTCTCCAGCGCTTCCGCGAGCTTGAGCGGGGTCTGGCCGCCGAACTGGACGATGACGCCGTGGAGCTCGCCGGACGCCTGCTCGGCGCGCAGGATCTCCAGCACGTCCTCCGCCGTGAGCGGCTCGAAATAGAGCCGGTCGGAGGTGTCGTAGTCGGTGGAGACCGTCTCCGGGTTGCAGTTGATCATGATCGATTCGTAGCCGGCGTCGGCGAGCGCGAAGCAGGCGTGGCAGCAGCAATAGTCGAATTCGATGCCCTGGCCGATGCGGTTGGGGCCGCCGCCGAGGATGACGACCTTCTTGCGATCCGAGACCCTGGCTTCGTCGGCCGGCGCGCCCGCGAAGGGCACCTCGTAGGTCGAGTACATGTAGGCGGTCGGCGAGGCGAACTCGGCCGCGCAGGTGTCGATGCGCTTGTAGACCGGGTGGACGCCGAGCTTCGCGCGCTGCTTCTGGACCGCTTCCGCGTCGGTCTTCGTCAGCGAGGCGAGGCGGGCGTCGGAAAAGCCGCAAGCCTTCAGCATGCGCAGGTTTTCGGCGTCGTCAGGCAGGCCGTGCTCGCGGACGCGGTCCTCCAGGCGCAGGATGCCGGCGATCTGCTCGAGGAACCACGGGTCGATCTTGCACATGTCGTGGACGGCCTCGAGCGAGGTGCCCATGCGGATCGCCTGGGCGACCATGCGCAGCCGGTCGGGCGTCGGCGTGCCGAGCGCGGCGCGGATGGCGTTCTTGTCGTCGCCGGTTCCGATGCCGGGGATCTCGATCTCGTCCAATCCCGTAAGGCCCGTCTCCAGCCCGCGCAGCGCCTTCTGCAGCGATTCCTGGAAGGTGCGGCCGATCGCCATCACCTCGCCGACCGACTTCATCGCCGTCGTCAGCACCGGCTCGGCGCCGGGGAACTTCTCGAAGGCGAAGCGCGGGATCTTGGTGACGACATAGTCGATCGAGGGTTCGAAGGAGGCGGGCGTGGCGCCGCCGGTGATGTCGTTCTCGAGCTCGTCGAGCGTGTAGCCGACGGCGAGCTTGGCCGCGACCTTGGCGATCGGGAAGCCGGTCGCCTTGGAGGCGAGGGCGGAGGAGCGCGAGACGCGCGGGTTCATCTCGATGACGACGAGGCGGCCGTCGGCCGGATTGACGGCGAACTGGACGTTGGAGCCGCCGGTCTCCACCCCGATCTCGCGCAGCACCGCGATCGAGGCGTTGCGCATGATCTGGTATTCCTTGTCGGTCAAGGTCAGCGCCGGGGCGACGGTGATCGAATCGCCGGTGTGGACGCCCATCGGATCGACGTTCTCGATAGAGCAGATGATGATGCAATTGTCCGCCTTGTCGCGGACGACCTCCATCTCGTACTCCTTCCAGCCGAGCACGGACTCCTCGATGAGGACCTCGGTGGTGGGGGAGGCGTCGAGGCCCGACTGGACGATGTCGAAGAACTCGGCGCGGTTGTAGGCGATGCCGCCGCCGGTGCCGCCGAGCGTGAAGGAGGGGCGGATGATGGCCGGCAGGCCGACATGGTCGAGCGCCTGCGCGCCGATCGCCATGGCATGCGCCATGTAGCGCTGCTTGCGGTCGCCCTCGCCGAGGTTCCATTCGGTCTCGAGCTGGTCGAGGGCGGCGTCGAGGTCGGGGCCGGAATAGGTCGCCTTGAGCTTGGCGCGCTCCTCCTCGTGGCGGCGGCGGTCGGCGTCCTTGACCTCGGTGGCGTTGGCGAGCATGGAGCGCGGCGTCTCCAGCCCGATGCGGGCCATCGCCTCGCGGAACAGGGCGCGGTCCTCGGCCATGTCGATGGCCTCGGCGTTGGCGCCGATCATCTGGACGTTGTAGCGGTCGAGCACGCCCATGCGGCGCAGCGACAGCGCGGTGTTGAGCGCGGTCTGGCCGCCCATGGTCGGCAGGATCGCGTCGGGGCGCTCCTTGGCGATGATCTTGGCGACGACTTCCGGCGTGATCGGCTCGATATAGGTCGCGTCGGCCAGCTCCGGATCGGTCATGATCGTGGCCGGATTGGAATTGACCAGGATGATGCGGTAGCCTTCCTCCTTCAGCGCCTTGCAGGCCTGCGTGCCGGAATAGTCGAACTCGCAAGCCTGGCCGATGACGATGGGGCCGGCCCCGATGATCAGGATCGACTTGAGGTCGGTGCGTTTTGGCATGGATATGGTCCGTTCGGCGCGTTGCGCAGAAAACCGGGACGGGCGGACCCGGCCGGTTGTGCGCAAGGAGATTCTACTATCAGGCTAGGCGCGCCTTATAGGGTAAGGCGCGGGGCTATGTAACCCCAAAAAGTGCGAATCCGCACCGCGTTTCGGCAAGGCTGCCATGCGCGGGCGCGGGACGGGGTCGATCGGCGGGCTTTCGGGCCTGTCCGATGGCGGGGCGCTCAGGCCCGCACGGCCTCTTCCTCGGCCTCGACGAGCTTCTGTACCGCCGGCAATTCGACCGCCACGGCGATGATCGAATCGATCAGGCCGGGGAAGCGGCTGTTGAGATCGTCGCGGCGCAGCGTGACGATGCGCGTGGTGCCGGCGATCTCCGTGTGGGTGATGCCGGCCTCGCGCAGCTTGGCGAGGTGATAGCTGATGTTGGTCTTGGAGCCGAGATCGGTGAATTGCATGCAGATGGTGGGCTGGCCCTCGCGGCGGGCGAGATAGCCGATGATGGCGAGCCGCGTCTGGTCGCCCAGCACGGCCAGCACGTTCGGCAGCGCGATCTGGTCGATGTTGGGGTGCGGCAGGCTCATGGTCATAAGAAATAGCGCCGGGGACGCGGTTGTTCAATGAAGGGCAGGGGCGGTGACCTTGTTGTGAACGTCCGGCTTGTTTCGTGGGAGTGCCCCTCATCCGGCCACTTGGCGGCTGCTTTGTCGCCACGGGAGAGGCTGCTCGTGGAGGGGTATGCCGGCGTGGCATTCTGAGGTTTCGAGACCCGACTTTGCGATGTTGCGGAATAGTGAGCCTCTCGAGAAAACAATTGCTGATCTCCCGTTTACCCCCACACCCACAAGGCAGGGCGATCGCATATGGATCGGCCGGCATCCTCGCGGCTTCGTACCCCCACCCCTAACCCCTCCCCACGAGGGGGAGGGGACTGCCTGACTGCAACGCCGCGCATATTCGCCGATGAGCGGCGCCTTGACGCAATCCCTGCAAGGTCCCCCTCCCCCTTGTGGGGAGGGGATAGGGGTGGGGGTAAATCCATATGCGATTGCCTGCCGTAAGCGGAAGGGAAATCCGGCCGCGGTTCCGAATGCGCGCCTCCTGACATGAAGTTGGCAGGACGGATGTGCGAGAAGATTGACAGGTGGGCACGACAAGTTCAATAGTTCAATAACTTTTGAACTACGGCTATCCCGTCAAAGGCATTCCCATGGACAAGCGTCTCATATGGCTCGCCGTCGGCTCCTTCACGATGAGCACGGTGGGCTTCGTGTTTTCGAGCCTTCTGCCCTCGATCGCGGCGGACACGCACACGACCATCCCCGCGGCCGGCCATCTCATCACGGTGTTCTCGCTGTCCTACGCGATCGGCGCGCCGGTGCTCTCGGCGCTGACCGGGGCGGCGGACCGGCGCCGCGTGCTGGTGGCGGCGATGCTCGTCTTCGTTTCCGGCAACGCGCTCGCCGCGATGAGCACGTCGCTTTCGGCGCTGCTCGTCGCGCAGATCGTGATGGGCATGGCGAGCGGCCTCTTCGCCGCGACGGCGCAGGCGACGGCGGTGTCGCTGGCGGGGCCGGAGCATCGCGCGCTGGCAATCTCGGTGGTGGTCGGCGGCACGACCTTCGCCGTCGCGCTCGGCGCGCCGCTGGGCGCGCTGATCGCCGCGCTGTGGGGCTGGCGCGGAACCTTCGGCGCGATCTCGCTGCTCGCGCTCGCCTGCACGACGGTGCTGTGGCTGCGGCTGCCGCGCGGGCTGACCGGCGCCAGGCTGACGCTGAGGGAGCGCTTCAGCGCGATCGCCCGGCCGGGCGTCGCGCCTTCGCTGCTGGTGACCTTCCTCTATCTCTCCGGCGGCTTCATGATCATCTCCTATCTCGCGCCGCTGGCGATCGACGGGGCGGGGCTTTCCGCGCTGTCGCTGCCGGCGTTGCTGCTTGCCTTCGGGGTGGGTGCTGTGATCGGCAATCTCTCGAGCGGCTATCTCGCCGACCGGATCGGCGCGACACGGATGGTGGTGGCGTCGCTGATGGCGTCGGTGGCGGTCTCGATATCGATCGCGACGGGGCTGCACCTTTTGCCGCATCATCTCGCCGGCCCGGCGCTGATCGGCGTCATGGTGCCGTGGGGCATCATCGGCTGGGCCTTCCCGCCGGCCCAGGCAAGCCGGATCGTCGGTTATGCGCCGGACGCTGCGCATCTGACGCTCTCGCTCAACGCCTCGGCGATCTATCTGGGCATCGCCAGCGGCGCGGCGCTGGGCGGACGGATCCTGGAGAACATGCAGCCCGCCAATCTCGGCTTCTTCGCCGCGCTGTTCCCGGTGGCGGCACTCGCCGTGCTCCATGCCGGCATCCGCTCGCATCGCCGGACCATTGCGGCCGCGCCGGCGGAGTAGGGGGCGAGCATGCCGGCGCTATTCCGCCGGGCGTGCCGCTGCCTCGCCCCGGTCATGCGGGGTGGGGCCGGGTGGCGGGCGGAAGTCGAGTGCGAACGCTCATGACCGCCGGCTTGCCGGCCAGGTGGTCATCCGCAGCCGTGTCGCCGGATGGCTCGTTTCGACCGCCTGATAGCCGTTCGGCTCAATGCGACCTCGGCCGATAAGCCGCCCAAGCATGCGCCGTTCCTCGGTATGATCGGCGCGGCCGGTAGCTTGCTTAAAAAATGTATGGGTTGCTGTCGGATTTTGCAGGGCGCGTTCGTCCTAGAGAAGTAACGCCAGAACGAGGATCATGACGTGGTATCCAAAATCTCCATCAGCCTTCCAATCGAGAGCCGTAGAACGGCCCATGACTTCTATCGCAACGCACTTGATCTCATGACTGTGGGTGCGCCATCCGAAGATGGAATGCCTGAGCCGTTGCAGTTCGCCCTGGATGCGCGGACAAGCCTGTTACTCATTCCATCTGACGGTATGGAATGGGTGATCGGCAAAGGGCGGCTCGTTTCTGACGGCAGGAACGAATGTCTGCTATCACTCGAGGTGGCAAATGAGATGGATGTCCAACGCGTTTTTCAGCGGTGCGTCGACGCGGGAGCATCTGTGGTTAGCGAACCGAGCCAGAAAGAATGGGGATACGAAGGCATATTCGCTGACCCCGACGGGCATCTGTGGATGGTCGCCGCAGTTTCCAAGGAGAGAAAATAATCCAACCGATTGGCTGGGAATGTCGCTTCTTCAGGCGATCATTGACCGGCAAGCCACATATCTCACCCTCTGCGAGAGAAACGCTGTGGTACCATCTAGAGGCGCGCAATTCCTGAAGCCCGCTACATTGCCGGGTCGTGAGGATTTCGCAAAAGACAGGCTGCCGGAGGGTGACTGAACCGGCCCTTGTCGCCGTGAATTGAAGCTGCCGCTACGGTGCTCGATAGTGAGAAATCATTGATGCGTTCATTGCTTGAAGGGCTTACGACAGCCGCCTTTTTTCTTTTTAATCCATGGAGCATCGCGATGGCTAACGATAATCCGTATGCGGAGCGCTCGGCGACGGTTCTGCCAATCACACTGGAAATGGACCGCGGCGCGGCCGACGCTTTGGCACGCAGATCGCTGTCGGATCTGCAAGCAATTTATGCGCAACTACAGAAAGAAGCTGACCAGAGTGAGGAACTGATTAGCGATGGTGGCGTGGCCTGCGCTTGCGACGTTGCACACTCAAATCTGCTAATCGTCATCGGTTTTTCCATCAACAAGCTGGACGGGGAAGGTCGCTATCAGGATTGGATGGAAGATGACAGTCTTGGACTGCTGGCCGACTACCGTCAGCTTGTTGCTGCCTGTGGTGAAGATGCCCAATCCCCCGCTTTTTCCGGCATCACAGACGAGATGATCGAGAAGCTCTGAATTCATAGTTTGTCGCGCAATTTCCTGACTTTTGCGACAGTGATCTTGATGCGACAGGGAGCGCGTCAATGGACTTACGAAGCCTCAATCCGAAAGTCTTCCAGATGTGGGAACTGCAAAGGAGCGGAGGGACCGATTACTTCCAGCCAAGCACTCAAGAAGACATTACGGAGATCGAACGCTTGGTGGAAACAAGGATTCCGGACGACTACCGGGAATTCCTGCTGCAATATTCGACCGTTGTCGGGTCCATCAACGTAGGGGCCTATTTCTTCCCATGCCGCTTCAAGAAGAAGTCAGTCATCATGGGAGAATTTCTCGCTGGTGCCTTGGGCAAAGCTGACGATCAACGCCATCAGGGCCTATTGCAATCCCCATCCGGCTTTCGAAGGCGTCAGGCCGCGTGTATCTCGCGAACTGCTTCCGCTCACGCGCGACAACAACGCCACTTTGCTGATTGACCTTCGCCACGACAGCTTCGGCAACGTGTTGTATCTGCCCTATGTCCGGAAGCAGGTTTTCGGCAAGCACGCAAATTACGGTTGGGACAATGTCGGCTATGTTGCGCCGAGCTTCACCGACTTCATCGGGGAATTGGGAACCGAAGACGAACTAAAGGCGCGATATCCGGGCCGAAAGGTAATTTAGCCGTGTCGCGGAAGGTCCTGAAACCCGCTACGCTAAAATCCCTTCTTGCTGCGCGAACTGACTGCCAGTTTCTCAACGAGTTCTTCAGTGATAGGCTTGCTCACCGAGAACGTAACGCCGGTCTTGGTCGCCTTGAGTTTCAAAGACGCAATCTCGTCCACATGGGCAGCAATTGCAGCCGGATCAACATATAGACCGCATTGTTTGCTGAAGGCGGCATAGCCCGCGATGATCGTCTCTTCGATCTGAAATCCGGGCATATCGTACTTCATGACTTCCTCGGCGTCTGGGAGTGCCCGCGACAGCCGTGCACGCAGTCGACCCAACATGGCGCGAAACTGCTCCGGTGCGGCGGCTATATAGGCGTCATGGCTATCTTTCGTCATCGGGAAAGTATGCCTTTCGGCGTGTCCAAGCTCAAGGGCGGGCGTCGGTGCTCCAGAACAGGAATATCCGAGAGAGTAGACTTCTCTGAAAGGAGCCGTTCCGCTTTCCACCCCCTGTGCGACGGTCCGAAAGCGCGCCCAGGGCAGACCTCTGCTTGAACCAATCGACGCCTAATAGCCGTTGCTTTAGTGCCAGTGTACGTTGACGCAGGAGAAAACATAACTGGTACCTCGCGGACATACGCCAGCTTGCCTTGGGCAGACGTTTCGCGGGTCATCAGAGTGAGATGGTCGATGAGCCTAACAAAAGAATTCCAGGAAATTATCAACGACATCGGGATGCCGCAGAACAGTATGCCGCTGTCTGTGGAAAAGCTGAGCACCCTGGGGGAATGCGTACCTGGCACGATAAAGGAGTTCTGGGCGGCCTGTGGCATAGGCTCGTTCTTCGACGGGCTTTTCCAGATGTGCGACCCGGTGAAATTCGCATCGATACTGCCGCTCATCTTCAAATCGGATAAGGATTTCGACCACAGGGATTGCGTCGTGCTTGCCTACACGGCTTTCGGCTATCTCTACATATGGTCGCGCAGGCATGGTGTGGTGCGCATCGATCTTCCCCGCGGAATGGTTTTTTCGCGCACGCTTGCACCGACCGTTTTCAAGGGCGAACAGGCCGACGCCGTCCTGGCCGACAACGACGAGAGGACGGTCCTGTCGATCTTCCCGTTCTCCGCAGATGATGTTGACTATGCCGATGTGGACGGCAAGCCGATGTTCGAGCGGTGCCGTAAGGAATACGGATCGCTCGCTTCCGGCGAGTGCTATGGTTTCTTCCCCGCATTGGCATTGTCGGGTCGGGGGCAATCAGCGGGGCGCGTCGAGAATATCAAGCGTGTCGAGGCGCTGGGACATTTCACCATCCTCGCCCAGCTCGACACGTTCCATCTGACCAAGCTTTCGCCGGATGGATTCGCGGCAGTGCGGCCTATCGGATAGAGAGACCGCTGCTGTTGGTCGAGACGCGCGGAATGTGCAGCGGCCTGTCGCTTTTCACCCTATATCTGCCGTCACCTAGGTTCGCGACCTGAACCGTCTCCATAGGCGCGGCAGAATGCCTCCGCCAATTCCCAAGATTGCACCTATCAGCATGCCATGCAGCAGCAGCTTGGAAAACGACCACTGCTCAAAGGCGGTCACGAGATCCGTGCCGAGCGCGAACAGATAGAGCTGGAAGACGGCGAACAGCGCCAACCAGGAGGCGGCAACCCGAAGGATGGCCCGCGTTATTACAAAGCTGTCCTGATACTCGTTCATATAGGAAGGTTAACCTTCATTGTGGCTCCTGTCACGAAGGCTATGCAAAATAGCGTTTCGCTCCCACCCCCCTAGCGGCCCGTCGCAAACCACCCGAAAAGCGAACTGTCCGCTTTCCACCCCCCAACCCCGCCGCTTCGGACCTGCCGAGCGGCGTTGCGGCGACGCTGCTCGAACGGAGGACTTTCGACGCGGCCCCTTGGCTTTCTCCTGCATGATCTATATACGCTCCATATACGAAACATATATGGAGCCTCCGGTGGGCATCGTGAACATAGACGACGACCTGCACGATCAGGTGCGCAAGGCGAGCACGGTATCGTTTCGTTCGATCAATGCGCAGGCCGCCTACTGGATCAAGGTCGGCATGCTGTGCGAGACCAATCCGACGCTCAGCTTCACCGAGATCATCGAGCGCGAGCTCAGTTCCGCGGGCGTTTCGGCGCAATCGCTGGCCCTGGGTGAAGCATGACGAAAGAGCCTCGGGAGCTGGCGTTGCTGGCCGAATCCGGCCGGCTGCTGGCGTCCGTGTTCGAATTGCTGGATCGAACCGCGCTCGCCGGCATGTCGACGCTTCAGGTCAACGACATGGTCGAGCGTTTCATCGTGGACGATCTCCGGGCCCGACCCGCGAGCAAGGGCCAGTACGGCTACGGTTTCGTGTTGAATTCCTCGGTCAACGACGTGGTCTGCCACGGCGTTCCCTCACGGGCGGACGTGCTTCGGGACGGCGACATCGTCAATTTCGACATCACGCTGGAGAAGAACGGCTATATCGCGGATTCCAGCAAGACCTACCTCGTCGGCGAGGTAAATC
The DNA here is from genome assembly GCF_001014615.2 of Aquamicrobium sp. LC103. GTDB lineage: Bacteria > Pseudomonadota > Alphaproteobacteria > Rhizobiales > Rhizobiaceae > LBCQ02. The sequence continues at coordinate 434,913 of NZ_LBCQ02000003.1, read as the reverse complement.
CAGCCGCCAGGAGGCTGGTCCAGACCACCTACGAAGCCATGTGGATGGGCATCCGGGCGGTTCGCCCGGGCGCGCGGCTCGGAGACATCGGCTGGGCGATCGAACGGCATGCCAAGCGAAACGGCTGTTCCGTGGTGCGTGAATATTGCGGGCACGGCATCGGCCGGGAGATGCACGAGGAGCCGCAGGTTCGGCATTTCGGAAAGCCGGGAACCGGCCTCGCGCTGCGCGAGGGCATGGTTTTCACGATCGAGCCGATGCTCAATCGGGGCCGGCGCAGCGTGAGGACCGAGGCCGACGGCTGGACCGTCGTGACGAGGGACGGGTCGCTTTCCGCGCAGTTCGAGCACACCGTCGCCGTTACGGCTTCCGGCGTGTCGGTGCTGACGCTGCGTCCGGACGAACCAGACATGTCCTTGTCGCGACACAGCCGGGCCTCCGCCGCTTCTTTCGGTTGAGCCCGCAGCGAGCCTTCGTCAGCCGGTCGATGCGGCGGTGAAAACCGCCGCCTGAGCGTCGTAGGCCCGCTTGTAAGCGGGCCGCGTCTCGCCGCGGGCGACATAGGCGGAGAGGTTAGGATACTCCTCCAGAATGCCCATTCCTTCCAATCTGCGCAGCACCATGACCATCAACAGGTCGCCGGCGCTGAACGCGCCGTCGAGCCAGTCGGCATCGCCGAGCCGGTCGGAGAGCTCTCCCAGCCGCACGCGGATGCGACCCTCGAGGATCGGCAGGCGCTCCTGGTGCCAGGGCTTGTCGCCCTCCGCGTAGGGGGCCTGCTCGCGCTCGACGATCGGCGGTTCCACCGTGTTGAGCGCGGCGAACATCCACGTGATCGCGCGCGCCCTGGCATTCGCGTCGCCGGGCAGCAGGCCGGCATGGCGTTGCGCGATATGAAACACGATCGCCCCGGACTCGAACAGGGCGAGATCGCCTTCCTGATAGGTCGGAATCTGCCCGAAGGGATGAAGTGCCCGATGCGCGGGCTCCTTCATCGCCTCGAACGAGACAAGACGGACGTCGTAGGGCCGGCCCGCTTCCTCGAGCGCCCAGCGGACGCGCATGTCGCGCGCCAGCCCCCTGCCGCCGTCGGGCGAGCGTTCAAAGGCGGTGATGACGGGGGTCATTGGCTGCCTCCGCGTGATTGCATGATGCGATCGAGCGTGGCTCGAACGATCGCGACGATCCTTCTCATGGTCTTTCTCCGGTTTTGCGTTTCGCATCCAGAGGACGAATGGCGGGCGCGCCTTTCGACAAGCGGCCTCGGAAAAGCGGCAGCGTTCCCGCGCCCGGCGCCGTCAAACCGGCATGAAGCCCGTGCGCAGCGCGTGGGCCCATTCCGGCCGGCCCGCCTGCTCGGCCCGGCGCGCGGCACGCTCCCAGTCATAGGCGACGGCGAGGAACTCGAAGCGCGCCGCGCCGCCATCCTCCATGTCGACGATGCCGTAACGGGCATGCGGCGAACCCTGTTCCGAGGCGTGCGCCGGCTCGGTGTCGTCGAAATAGGCGGGGTCGCCGACGCTTCCCGGATTGAAGATCGTGCGGCCGTCGGGAAGCCAAACGAGCTCCGGCCGGTGGCTGTGGCCGCAAAGCAGCAGCCTGAAGGCGGGATCGAGCCCGGCCAGGCGCTTTTCGATCGCCGCCACCGGCGCGCGGACGAGACGGCCGCCGGCGATGGTCTCGGTGAGATAGCGTTCGTCGTGGTCGGGGCGCGCATGAAAGGCGAGCACCGAGGGCGCGACCTCCAGCCGGAGGGGCAGGGCGGCGAGCGCGCCGAGCCGTTCGGGTGTCAGCCGGTCACGGGCGAAGCGGTCGGACGGCCACATCGCGTCCGGCTCGTCCCCGGCGACGCGGCGGTCATGGTTGCCGCGGACGGTGGGCGCGGCGAGCCCTTCAAGGCGCTCGAAGGTCTCGCGCGGCCAGAGCGGCCCGGAAACGCAATCGCCGAGATTGACGACGAGATCGGCGCCGCCGCGCCTGTCGAGATCGTCGAGGACGGCATCGAGGGCCACGACATTGCCGTGGATGTCGGCGAGGACCGCTATTCTCATCAGCCTGCTCCCTGCTGCCGCCGATTTGTAGCCGCTGGCTGCGGGAATGTCAGGTGGTCCCGGCGATCACGGGACGGTATGTCGGCTGCGTCACGGAGGCGCCCGGCCGGATCGCGACCCGCCGCGAGGCGGGCCGCGCGGAGCCCGGATGGGCGGGGACTACTGGGCGGCGCCGATGGCGCTGAGACCCGCGGCGGCGCAGTTCGCGTCGATATCGCCCGAAGGCGCGCCGCCCACGCCGATGCCGCCCACCAGCGCGTCGCCGATCCTGACGGGCAGGCCGCCGCCCTGGATGACCATGCGCGAATCCATGTTGCGCATCCCGGCATTCGCCGGCTCCGAGGCGATGAACCCGGCGAGCCCCGCCGTGTCGCGGCCGAGCGCGGCCGAGGTGAAGGCCTTGCCTTCGGCGCTCGAACCCGTGTGCGGGCCGGAATTGTCGGCCTTGAGCAGCACCTTGGTGGCGCCATCGCGCGCCACGACGGCGACGCTGACATTGTTGCCTTCGGCAACGCAGGCTTCCAGCGCGGCCTGGGCCGCCTTGATCGCGGTTTCAAGCGGCAGATAGGGGGTGGTCGGCAGTTCCTGCGCGGTGGCGGCGGTGGGGGCGAGAAGCGCCGCTGCGAGCACGAGTTTGCGAATCATAGGACCTCTCCTTTTTCAGTCAACGTGGAAAGCTATCGCGCTTTGTGCCCGCTGTATAATTAGGGACTTATCACATAGACGGCGTCGAAACCCGCCAGGGTTGGGGGCCGCGTTGCCGGAGACCAAGACCATCGGCGGCTGGCGCAGTCGGTCGAGCGGGCGCTGGTCCTTGCGCGGCCTCGCGGGCCGTGCGAGATCGGTCCCGAACTTCCGGCGGAAGGCGGAAACACGATGCAGCTTGCAGGCGAGATACAGCACCTCCTGGCGGTCTACCTGGTCTATGTGATCGGGACGGCGAGCCCCGGGCCGAGCAACATGGCGATCATGGGCGTGGCGATGAGCCGGGGCAGGGCGGCGGCGCTTGCGCTCGCCTCGGGCGTGGTGACGGGCTCGCTGTTCTGGGCGACGCTGGCCGGGCTCGGCATCTCGGCGATCCTGGCGAGCTACGCCCAGGCGATCACCCTGATCAAGATCGCCGGCGGCTTCTACCTGCTCTATCTCGCCTGGAAATCGGCGAAAGCGGCGATGCGGAGCGCCGCGCCGGCCACCGGCCCGACAGCGCCGGCGGCGAAGTCGCTACGCAAGCTCTATCTCGGCGGCCTGCTGCTGCACCTGACCAATCCGAAGGCGATCCTCGCCTGGATCGCCATCATGTCGCTGGGGCTCAGGTCCGACGCGCCGGCCCATACGGTGGCGGCGATCATCGCCGGTTGCGCCGTGCTCGGCATCACCATATTCGGCGGCTATGCGCTGGTGTTCTCGTCCGCGCCGGTGGCGCGGCTCTACGGCCGGGCGAAACGCTGGATCGAGGCGACGCTGGCGCTGATGTTCGGCGCGGCCGGGCTGCGGCTGCTGTTGTGGAGGGCGTGAAAAGGCCCGCCGTCAGTGGCCCGAGGTCAGCTTGAGCCCGATCATGCCGGAAACGAGCAGCAGCGCGCTGACGATGCGGCCGAGCGTGGCCGGCTCGCCCATGATGGCGATGCCGACGAGGAAGGCGCCGACGGCGCCGATGCCGGTCCAGATCGCATAGGCGGTGCCGAGCGGCAGGGAGCGCATGGCGACCGCCAGCAGCCAGAAGGAGGCAGCCATCGCCACGAAGGTGACGATGGTGGGCATGAGCCGCGTGAAGCCCTGCGACTCCTTCATGAAGCTCGCCCAGACGATTTCCAGAATTCCGGCCACGACAAGGTAGAGCCACGCCATTTTCCGCCGTCCTTTTCGATGAATCCCGACTGTTGGCTCATATCGCATCGGCGGCGGGTTGGAAACGCGCCGGGGAGGCGACCAGCGGGCCGGTTGCGCGCTGATTGACCATGGCGTTTCTTTCCATCAGATAGACTGGTCTATCAATTGATCGGCGCCTCCATGCGAAAGATCGATCCGAAGAACATGCGGGATGGCGCCAAGTGATCATCGACGTCGCCAAGTCCTGTTTCGCCCAAAAGGGATTTCGCCGGTCCGGCACGGCGGAAATCTGCGCGGGTGCGGGCATGACCCCGGATCTCCATGCCGCGCTGCTGGCCGACATTTGCCGTACGCAGCCGGGAGACAGGTGATGGAAATTCCGGTTTCCGAGAAAGAACGCATCGTCGACGTGGACGCGCTGCGCGGTCTAGCCCTCTTCGGCATCCTCGTCGTCAACGTCACCGCGTTCGCCTCGGCCTATTACGCCTCCGGCGCCGTCGATCCTGCCTTCGACCGCGCCCAGGACCGTCTGGTTCTGTTCGCGACCGAACTTTTCTTCGCAACCAAGTTCTATCTCCTGTTCTCCTTCCTCTTCGGCTACAGCTTCACCTTGCAGATGCAGTCGGCCGAACGGTCCGGCGAGGCCTTCGTGCCGCGCCTCCTGCGCCGACAGGCCGGCTTGTGGGTGATCGGGCTCGCCCATGCGGTGCTGCTCTTCCACGGCGACATCCTCACCACCTACGCGGTGCTCGGCGTGGTGCTGCTGATGCTGCGCCGGCAAAGCGAGCGGCGCATGCTCAGGCTCGCCTTCTGGCTGATCGCCGGAACCGTGATCCTGTGGGCGGCGATCGGTCTGCTCGCGGCGATCGACCCCGACCAGGAGGCCGTCATTGCCGAAGCCGCCGCGAATGCGCAGGCGGCGATGCTGGCTTATCGCGGGACGCCGGCGAGCGTCATCGCTCAGCATCTGCGCGAACTTTCCTGGGTGTGGGTCGTTCTCGGCCTGATGCAGGCGCCATGCGCGCTGGCGATGTTCCTGATCGGCTTCGTCGCGGGAAGGCGGGAGATATTCACGCGGGCCGAGGCCCATGTCGGGCTCTTTCGCCGCCTGCTGCGCGTCGGCTTGGCCGTGGGCCTGCCCGGAGCTTTCGTCTTCGCCTTCTGCTCGATCTATCTTGAGGCCACGGGATGGGAGATTCTCGGGCTCGTGGTGGGCCTGGCGACCGCGCCGTTTCTGGCCGGCGCCTATGCGGCCGGCGCGATGCTGGCGTTCCAGAGCCCAGCGGGGCACAGGGTCGCGCGGGCGCTGGCGCCGGCCGGGCGGATGGCGCTTTCCAACTATCTCCTGCAATCCCTGGTCTGCGCCTTCGTCTTCCTGGCTTACGGATTGCGCATGATGGGCGAAATCTCGCCGCTGGCGGCCGCGGCCTTCGCGGCCGCGCTCTTTCTTGCCCAGCTCCTCTTCAGCCGATGGTGGATGGGGAATTTCGCCTACGGGCCGATCGAGTGGCTGTTGCGCGCCGTGACGATCGCCGGCCGGCCGCGCTGGCGCAGGAAGCCCGCCTAAGCCTTTCAGCCGGCGATGCGCAGGAGCGGGCCGGATTTGCGGGGCGCGGGCGTCATCAGGCAGAGGATGCGCTCGGCGGCGCGCGACTGGACGCCGTGCGGCGAGAGCGAGCGCGCCGCGCCGCCGTGGCGCGGATCGGCGCGTGCGACATAGCCCTGTCCGACGCGGAAGAACAGGTCGAGGCTTCGCGAGGAGGCGAGGTCGACGAGGGGCGCGAGGCTGTTCTTCGGAATGGGCTTCATAAGCTTGGCGGGCGGACGGAAGGAGGTGCGGCCGGAGCGTAGCGGCGGAGGCTTAACCGCTCGTTAACGATGATGGCGATCTCCGGGAACCGGCGAGGGGGCCGTCCGCGACCGCGCATGTTTTCGCTGCCACACCGCCACCCTTAACCCATCCCCACGAGGGGAGGGGAATCTCCGGCCGCAATGCCGGCTGATCGTCGACGATTGGCGCTGGCGAAACATCGCGCAAAATACTCCTCCCTTGTGGGGAGGGGGCAGGGTGGGGGGTTCCTCGTCCGCAAAGAGGAAATCGGCCTGCGTTACCCGTTACCGCGCGGGTGCCGCCTCGAGCGCGCGGCGGACCGCGTCGAAGGCGGGCTTGGGCTCGTCGTTCGCGTCGAAGAGCACCGGGCGCGGGTCCGGCTTGCGGTCGGCCTCGCCATGGCCCCTGGCGATCCAGTTGGCCGAGTCCGAAATGCCCCAGAAGCAGACGCGCCTGACCGCCTTGTTGGCGAGCATGGCGGAGAGGAATTCCTCGTAGTGGTCGGCGACCTGACGGTCGCGCGTGGCGACGTCGTCGGCGAAATCGACGTCGTTGAGATCGAGCTCGGAGATGTAGATGTCGAGGCCGAGATCGGCGACCTGGCGGACGAATTCGGCGGCGGCGCGCGGCGAGGTTTCGTAGCGCGAGGAGAGATGGCACTGCATGCCGACGGCGTGGACCGGCGTGCCGCGCTTCAGGAGGCTTTCGAGCAGGCGAAGCATGTTGGCGCGCTTGGCGTCGCACCAGCTTTCCCCGCAGGAGAGGTTGTAGTCGTTGACGACGAGGCGCGCTTCGGGCGCCGCCTCATGCACCGTGCGGAAACAGAAATCGACGAAGTCGTGGCCGAAGCGCGAGAGGAGGAAATCATCGCGCAGCGGCGTCTGTTCCTCGACGATCTCGTTGACCACGTCCCAGCTCGGGACGTCGGCGTAATGGGCGACGACGTCGCGCAGGAAGCCGCCATAGAGGCGCTTGACGGTGGAGAAATTCCCGCTTTCGGCCCAGCGGATGGCGTCGGCGTGCCAGAACAGCGCGTGGCCGTGCAGCTTCTGGCCGTTCTCGCGACAGAAATCGCGGATCGCGTCGGCCTCGGCGAAGCGGTAGGGGCCGAAGCGGTCGGGCTTGAGGAAATGCGGCTTGATCTGCCATTCGGGCGTGATCACGTCGCAATGGGTGCGCAGGATCTCGAGATATTCCGGCGAGCCGGAGCCGGAAAAAGCGCTGCCGACCTCGATTCCCCTGGCGCTGCCGATCTCGCGCAGGGAAGGGGCCGCGGCGCCTGCACGCGCGGGAAGGGCCGCCGCGGCGAGCGCGGCGGCGGTGCAGGCAAGGATTTCGCGGCGGCTGGGCAGCGTCCTGTCTCCCTGGATCTTCGCTGCGCCTTTATTAGCAGATGCCGGAACGGCGCGGGCGGCCATGCATTAACTTGGTAAACCGGGACCGGCCGGGTTTCGCCAACGGAGGATGCCGAGATGGGCATGAAGGAAGCGCAATCGAAGAAGGGCCAGGAATCAGCCGAGCGGGTGCACCGCGAGGCGATGAAGGAGGAGCGCAGGACCGAGGCGCGCAAGGGCTCCGACCTGAAGAAGGGCGGCGAGCGGTTCGAGGAGCGCGCGATGAGTTCGGACCGGCGCGGCAAGGACTGACACGGCAAGGACTGATCAAGATCGCCGATGGCCGTTGCCGGTCACTCAAGAATCCCTGTGACTTGCGTCATCCCTTCGGCTAGTTTTCCGCTTGTGGATTTCTGCATCAGGGGCCGGCGCGGCCCGCAAGCGAGGACGAAGAGATGCGTTGGAAAGGCCGTCGCGAAAGCGGGAATGTCGAGGATCGCCGCGGGCAGGGCGCGCCCGGAGGCTTTGGGCGCGGCGGGTTCGGCGGCGGACCGATGCGCATTCCGGTCGGCCGCGGCCTCGGCGGCGGCGGGCTTTCCGGCATCATCATCCTGGTGGTCCTGTTCTTCGCCCTGCGTGCCTGCGGCATCGATCCGATGCAGGTGCTGACCGGCGAGGGGCCGAGCGGCGGAACGACGACCACCCAGACCCAGCCGGGCGCGAACGACGAGATGACGCAATTCGTTTCCGTGGTGCTGGCCGAGACGGAGGACGTCTGGAACGGCATCTTCCAGTCGGAAGGCCTGCAGTACCAGGAGCCGACCATGGTCATCTTCAACGACGGCGTGCGCTCGGCCTGTGGCTTTGCGTCCGCCGCCGCCGGACCGTTCTACTGCCCGGGCGACAAGAAGCTCTATCTCGACTTCGGCTTCTTCGACCAGCTCGAGCGGCAGTTCGGCGCCTCGGGGGATTTCGCGCAGGCCTACGTCATCGCGCACGAGGTCGGCCATCACGTGCAGAACCTGATCGGCGTGCTGCCGCGCTTCAACCAGATGCGCCAGGGCATGAGCCAGGTCGAGCAGAACCAGATGTCGATCCGCGTCGAATTGCAGGCGGACTGCTTCGCCGGCATCTGGGCGCACTACACCGACCAGAAGGGCCTGCTGGAGCAGGGCGACATCGAGGAGGCGCTGAACGCGGCCAACCAGATCGGCGACGACACGCTGCAGCGGCGCACGCAGGGCTATGTCGTGCCCGACAGCTTCAACCACGGCACGTCGGAACAGAGGCGGACATGGTTCGAGAACGGCCTGCGCAACGGCCGGCTCGCCGATTGCGACACGTTCAACAATCCGGTGTGAAGGGTCGTGCGTCCTTCGAGGCTCCCCTTCGACAAGCTCAGGGTCGCACCTCGGGATGAGGGCGGTGGGGCGCTGCCGATGACCGCATCGCGGGGCCGGTGGCGCATGTGGTTCTCAAGCTCACCATGAAGGAGGCGCCGAGATGACGGCGCGTCGGCGTTCGCTCACATGCCGGCGAGGGTGACCAGCACCGCGCCGTCCTGGCCGAGAAGTTCCAGCTTCCCGCGCTGCGCGTCGATGCGCCAGGAGCGGACCTCATCGAGGGCGGCGAAGAACTTGCCTTCCTGATCCATCACCGCCGGCGGACAGGCCATCCGCGTACTGGCGATCGGGCCGAAGGTGATGTCGGCGCCGGAGACCGTCGCCTTTCCGGTCATGCGGTTGCAGCCGCCGCTGCCGGTCACAGCGCCGTCCTCGCCGATCTCCAGCACGGTCTGGAGGTTGTCGATGACGCCGCCGCCGCGAATGTCCTCGGCGAGCCAGCGCCCGACGGGGCTTTCGACCGTTGGCGCCTGGGTCTCCGCGCCGACGCGCTCGACCAGGATGTCGGTCTCGTCCTTTCCGCCGGCGAGAACGGAATGGCGGGTGGTGTTGATGAACCAGAGCCGGTCCTCCACCGTGATCCGCGCCTGAAGGGCGTAGGAATGGCCGGGCTGGATTTCGGCATCGTCGTAGCGAAGCTCGTAGGGGATCGGCACCTGCCGGTCGGCCGTCATCCTGGTTTCGGCGATGGTCCTGGCCGGCGCGTCGGCGAGTGAGACGTCGACGAGCTGCACCTCGATCACCGCGGCCGGCGGCAGGGCGACACGCTCGCGATAGACGACGTTGCCCTGGATCGTCCTGGCTTCAGCCATGGCGGACGCGGAATGAAGGACGACACCCAGCACGAGCAGGATCGTCGGCAAGAGCCTTGCGGCCGAGAAATTCATGAGAGAAATCCTTTAACAATGACGATCCCTTCACGCGAAACATAACCCATAAAGAAAAACCCGGCCAGCTTGCGCCGGCCGGGTCGAGACTTCGGACCGCGTTTCGCGGAATCAGCTGTCGAGGAACGAGCGCAGCTTGCGGCTGCGGCTCGGGTGCTTGAGCTTCCTGAGCGCCTTGGCCTCGATCTGGCGGATACGTTCGCGGGTGACCGAGAATTGCTGGCCGACTTCCTCCAGCGTGTGGTCGGTGTTCATGCCGATGCCGAAGCGCATGCGCAGCACGCGCTCCTCGCGCGGGGTGAGCGAGGCGAGCACCCGCGTGGTGGTCTCGCGCAGATTGGCCTGGATCGCCGCGTCGATCGGCAGCACGGCCATCTTGTCCTCGATGAAGTCGCCGAGGTGCGAATCCTCCTCGTCGCCGACCGGCGTTTCGAGCGAGATCGGCTCCTTGGCGATCTTGAGGACCTTGCGCACCTTCTCCAGCGGCATCGCCAGCTTCTCGGCCAGTTCCTCCGGGGTCGGCTCGCGGCCGATCTCGTGCAGCATCTGGCGCGAGGTCCGCACGATCTTGTTGATCGTCTCGATCATGTGGACCGGGATGCGGATGGTGCGCGCCTGGTCGGCGATCGAGCGGGTGATGGCCTGCCGGATCCACCAGGTCGCGTAGGTGGAGAACTTGTAGCCGCGACGATACTCGAACTTGTCGACCGCCTTCATCAGGCCGATATTGCCTTCCTGGATCAGGTCGAGGAACTGCAGGCCGCGGTTGGTGTATTTCTTGGCGATCGAGATCACGAGGCGGAGGTTGGCCTCGACCATCTCCTTCTTGGCGATCGCGGCCTCGCGCTCGCCCTTCTGGACCTGGTTCACGATCTTGCGGAACTCGGCGATCGAGATCGCGGTTTCCGTGGCGAGATTCTGGATCTCGGCGCGGATGTCGCGGATCGTGTCCTTCTCGTTCTGATAGAACTCCTTCCAGCCACGACCCGACAGGTTGGCGATCGATTTCATCCAGTTCGGATCGAGCTCGGTGCCCTGATATTCCTTCAGGAACTCCTCGCGGCGCACGCCATAGCTCTCGGCAAGCCTGAGCAGCCTGCCCTCGTTCTGCACCAGGCGCTTGTTGATGTCGTAGAGCTGCGCGACCAGCGCCTCGATGCGGGCCTGGTTGAGCGACAGCGACTTCACCGCCGTGATCAGCTCTTCCTTGAGCTTCTTGTAGGAGCGCTCCTGGCTGGAGGAAAGCGCGCCGGCGGCCGCCAGGCGCGCCTCAACCTGCTGATCCTGCAGCTTGCGGAGCTTCTTGTAGGTGGAGGCGATGACGTCCAGCGTCTCCATCACCTGGGGACGCAGCTCGGCCTCCATCGCGGCGAGCGACAGATTGGCCTCGTCCTCCTCGTCGTCCTCTTCCTCGGCACGGGTTTCGCCGCCGACATTGGTGATGTCGTCGTCCTCGCGCGAGCGGCGCGGCTTTTCCTCGGCCTTCGGCTTCTCGTCCTCGTCGGCGCGCACGACGACGGGCGCCTGCTTGGCCTCCGGGCCGGCATAGGTGGCCTCGAGATCGATGATCTCGCGCAGCAGGATCTTGGATTCGTTGAGCTCGTCGCGCCAGATGATCAGCGCCTGGAAGGTCAGCGGGCTCTCGCACAGCCCCGCGATCATCGTCTCGCGGCCGGCCTCGATGCGCTTGGCGATCGCGATCTCGCCCTCGCGCGACAGAAGCTCCACCGAGCCCATCTCGCGCAGATACATGCGCACAGGGTCGTCGGTGCGGTCGGTCGGTTCCTTCTTGGTGGTGGCGACGACGGCCGTGCCGGTCTGCTCGGCAAGCTCCGTCGCTTCCTCCTCCTCGTTGCCGCCGCCGTCGGCTTCCGCATCCTCGGCATTCTCGTCGTCCTCGACGACGTTGATGCCCATGTCGGAAAGCATCGCCATCGTGTCCTCGATCTGCTCGGAGGTGACCTCCTCGGAAGGCAGGACGGCGTTCAATTCATCCATCGTGACATAGCCGCGCTTCTTCGCGAGCTTTATCATCTTCTTGACAGCGTCGTCGGAAAGGTCGAGCAGAGGGCCGTCGGTGGCTCCGTCGCGTTCGGTTTCGACCTCTTCCTTTTCTTTAGTCGCCATATGCTGTATCTCCAAGCAGACGAGAGTACGTCGAAGCCGCCCCGGCTCCTGCGTTAGCGGGAAAATCAAGCGAATCCCGCGATTTAGCCGCGATAATCGCTTTTACCTTAATTCCCGATTAACCCTGCATATATGGCGGGAACCTTTGCCCGTCCACGACCCAGCGTTCCGCCGTTCATCAGCAGGGCGGGAAAAATACCCGCACATTAACTTTTATGGTCGTCCTGATTCCGTCATTCTAGCGGAAGGTCAAGCGGCAGAGACATGATTCGCGATAAAAAAGCGAATCAATTGCGAATCCGGTCGCCGTTCTCGGGGTCCTGAAACGACGGCGCGCCATATGGCCGCGCTTTCCCTGCGCCCCATATGTAGAACGCAAAAACGCATCCGCAAGGGCGCCGGCGCGCGGCGTCAGCCGGCAACCCGGCCGGAAGAGACGCCGAAACCGTCGACCAGCGCCTCCAGCCGCTCGAGATTGGCGATGTCGACGCTGATCGTGTTGAGCACCTGCAGGAGGTGCTGGCTCGACTGTTCTTCCCCGTTTTCCACAGCCTCGGCAAGCGCCGCCTGGACGCTGGCGCGCTGCTGGCGCAGCTCGCGGGCCCGCGAATAGAGCGCCGCCGCCTGGCCGAACGCCTCGCGCACGTCGTCGAGCGCGGCGTCCTCGAGTGCGGTCCATTGCCGCGCCTTGCGGATGAGCGCCACGGCGCGCTGCCAGATCTCGCCGAGGCCGGCCGCCTCGATTGCCCCGACCAGCGCCTGCCTCTCATGCGCGGTGCCGTGGGCCATGGCGTCGAGCAGGGCGCTGTGCAGCCGGCGCAGGTCGGGATGGCTCAGCGCCATGTCCTCGAACGCCTCGAAATATTCGTCGAGCAGAAGCGGGTGATTGACCATGGCGACCAGCATGGTGGTCTCGCGCAGGGGCGGGGTGCCGCCGCCGCTCTTGACCAGCGCCGAGCGGGCGAGGCTTTCCGTCATCGCCAGCCGGCCCGTGGCCTGGCCCGGCCGCCCGCGCGGGCCGTAGCCGCGATCGTTGTCGCCTCCCCGGCCGCGCTGCGGGCGCTGGGCGCCGAAGAAGCTGTTCACGCGCTCGCGCATGTCCTGCTGGTAATGGCGGCGCACGCTTTCGTCGCGAATGCGGCCGGTGAGCTCGCGCAGCGATTTTTCGAGCTCGGCGCGCCGCTCCGGCGTGTCGAAGACGCCGCCCGAGGTCTCGCGCAGCCAGAGCAGCTCGGCGAGCGGACGCGCCTCGGCGAGAACCTGCTGGAAACCGGCAGCCCCTTCGTCGCGGACGATGTCGTCCGGATCCTTGCCCTCCGGCAAGAGCGCGAAACGCAGCGTCCGTCCGGCCTGGATCATCGGCAAGGCGAGGTCGGCAGCCCGCCACGCGGCCTTGAGGCCGGCCTGGTCACCGTCGAAGCAGAGCACCGGCTCGCCGGTCATGCGCCACAGAAGCTCCAACTGGTTTTCGGTCAGCGCCGTGCCGAGGGGAGCGACCGCATTCTCGAAGCCGGCCTGGGCGAGCGCGATCACGTCCATGTAGCCCTCGACGGCGATGACGGTGCCGGCCTTGACCTGCGCCTTGCGCGCATTGGCGAAGTTGAAGAGCACGTTGCCCTTGTGGAAGAGCTCGGTCTCGGGCGAGTTCATGTATTTCGCCGGAATGTCGGCCGACATCGCCCTGCCGCCGAAGGCGATGACGCGACCGCGCGAATCCGGGATCGGGAACATGATGCGGTCGCGGAACCAGTCGTAGGAGACCGGCACGTCGGACCCGTGGCGCACCAGCCCGCAGGCCTCGATCTGCTCCTTGGTCACGCCCTTGCCGGCGAGGTGCTCCTTCAGCGCGTTGCGGCTGTCGGGCGCGAAGCCGAGCCGGAATTTCTGCTGGGTGACGGAGGAAAGGCCGCGGTCGCGCAGATAGGCCCTGGCCCTGGCGCCGTCGGCGCTGTGCAACCGTTCCTGGAAGAAGGCCGTCGCCATCTCCATCACGTCGATGAGCGAGGTGCGCTCCTTCTCGCGCTTCTCGGCCTCGACGTCGCGGGCGGGCATGGGCACGCCGGCCATCTCGGCCACGCGCTCCACCGCTTCCGGAAAGCTCAGCCCGTCATGCTCGGTCAGGAAGCGGAAATGGTCGCCGGAAACGCCGCATCCGAAGCAATGATAGCGGCCCTTCTTGTCCTCGCAGTGGAAGCTCGGCGATTTCTCGCCGTGGAAGGGGCAGCATGCCCAGAAGTCCCCCCGCGAGGTGTTGGTCTTCTTCCTGTCCCAGGTGACGCGCGGGCCGATGACCGAGGAAATCGGCACGCGGTCGCGGATCTCATCGAGGAAGGAGGTGGTGAAGCGCATTCTATGGGGACCCGTTCAGCCTTCCATATAAGCACGAAGCGGGAAAAGCGCGACATGCGGCTGCGGCTTTGCCCGTGATTCACAGGGGGGTGGTGGATATGGCTTACCCCCACCCCACAAGGGGAGGTGTATCGCATATGGAATCAGCCGGCATCCTCACGGCTTCGCACCCCCACCCCTAACCCCTCCCCACAAGGGGGAGGGGGACTTGCCCGCGCGGCGGCCAATCGTCGTGGATACCGGCGAGCGGCGCGCTCCCCCTCATCCGGCCGCTGCGCGGCCGCCTTCTCCCCGGGGGAGAAGAGGGCAGCGGCTGCGCCCGCTATTCGTCATTCCAGCGCGAAGCCGGAGCGCAGGCGCAGACCCTGGAATCCATGCCTAGACGTTCGGCAGGGAGCGGGTATCTGTGCCGCTCCGTCTCTCGCCACGGTTCCGGCATGGATCCTCGGGGCAAGCCCGAGGACGACGAAGGCGCGGGGCTCGATGGCGCAGGGACCGTTGGCCCTGGCGGGCCTGAGACTGCTCCTCTCCCGGAAAATGACGAAGTGGCGGGACGTGGCCGATCGCCCCGCATCCCCTTGTCGCCACAGGGTTTCACCGGACGGCGAGCTCGCCTCCGCCGATCGGATGGGCCGGCCCGCCGATGTCGTAAATTGGCGGTGAAAAAATTATCCGGCTAATATAAGATCGCATGGAACCATAAGGCTTTCCGGTGATTTGCAGATCATGATTCCAGCCTTTTCATCCATTTCGGGCGCCCTCGCGGCGGGCGGGCGGCGATGAGCGGATCGCTCGTTCTGGTCCATCTCGCCGGCGCGGTGGCGCTGCTGCTCTATGCCACGCGCATGGTGCGCACCGGCGTCGAGCGCGCCTATGGCGACGTGTTGCGCCAGAAGCTGCGCGAGACGATGCGCAATCCGTTCCTTTCGGTGATCGTCGGCGCGGCGCTCGCCATCGCCTTCCAGAGCTCGACCGCCGTGACGCTGCTCGTCGGCTCCTTCGCCGGGTCGGGCATCGTCGGCGGCATGGCGGGCCAGCTCGCCGTGCGCGGCGCGGAGATCGGCTCGGCGCTGGTCGTCAAGATCCTCTCCTTCGACCTGTCGCTGCTGGTGCCGATCTGCCTGGTGGCCGGCACGACGATGTTCCTCGCCACCGAGCGCCGCGCCTGGCGCCAGTTCGGCCGCATCCTCGTCGGCATCGCGCTGCTGATCCTGTCGCTGGAGATGATCGGCCACGCCTCGGAGCCGCTGCGCGACAGCCGCCTGCTGCCGGTGATCGTCGACTATTTCTCCGGCGACCCGGTGACGGCCTATCTGCTCGCCGCGCTGATGACGTGGCTGTTCCACTCCTCGATCGCGGCCGTGCTGCTGCTCGTCACGCTCGCCGGGCGCGGCTTCATTCCGCCGGAGCTCGGCATCGTGATGGTGCTCGGCGTCAATCTCGGCAGCTCGGTGATCGCGCCGCTCCTGACGCGGGCCGCCCCCGCCGCCGCGCGGGTGGTGCCGATCGGCAACCTCTTGATGCGCGGCGCCGGCTCGCTCGTCATGCTGGCGCTGTTCCTCTGGTTCCGGCCACCGGTCGAGTTCCTCGGCGCCGACGTCGCCGGCCAGATCATCAACGCCCACATCCTCTTCAACTGCGTGATCCTGATTGCCGGCATCCCGCTGGCGCGGCTCGTCTACCGCGCCTCGCAGGGCCTCGTGGCGCTCGGCACGCCGCCCGAGCCGGTGGATTCGCTCGAAACGGTCGAGCTCAGCGCGCTCGACGAAAGCGCGCTCGACCTGCCCGGCCAGGCGCTCGCGAACGCGACGCGCGAGGTGGTCGGCGTGTGCGAGACGGTGGAGATCATGCTCAAGGAGATCATGGAGCTCTACGAGGAGCCGGACCGCGACCGCATCAAGGCGCTGGCGGCCCTCGACGACCGGCTCGACCGCAAGCACGCGGCGATCAAGCTCTATCTGGCGAAGCTCACCACGCGGCCGCTGAGCGAGGACCAGGCGCTGCGCTGCCAGGAACTGCTCGGGGCGAGCGTGAAGCTGGAGCAGGTCGGCGACATCGTCGTGCGCAACATGCTGGTCCACGTGAAGAAGAAGCTCGACCGCGGACTGTCCTTCACGCCGGAGGGCTGGCGCGAGTTGAGCGGGCTGCATGCCTCCGTGCTTGCCAATGCGCGGCTCGCCTTCAACGTGCTGATCTCACGCGACCGCGACACCGCGCTGGAGCTGGTGCGCGAGAAGGACCGCCTGCGCGATCTCGAGCGTGACACCTCGCAGCGGCATTTCGAGCGCCTGCGCGAGGGCACGGCGAGGAGCCTGGAGACCAGTTCGCTCCATCTCGACACGGTGCGCGACCTGAAGCAGATCAACTCGCTGCTCGCCTCGATCGCCTATCCGGTGCTGGAGGAGCAGGGCCTGCTGCGCGAGTCGCGGCTGAAGGCGCTGTAGATCGTCCTTCGGACCCCCCCGCTTCGCAGGGAAGGATCAGGCGCGGCTGCCGGAGAGGCGCCGTTCGCGGGGACGGTCTCACCTCGTCCGGTTCAGTCCGCCTCGGTCAGCACGACGTCCATCGGGACGTCGTGCGGCTGCGGATAGATGGTCGGGATGCGCTGCATGGCGTAGCCGACGCCGGCGACGAGCCGGGGGCGCGGCAGGGCGGCAAGCGTGCGGTCGTAGAAGCCGCCGCCATAGCCGAGGCGGTAGTTGGAGGGATCGAAGCCGACCACGGGCGAGACGACGATGTCGGGCAGGACCGGCTCGCCATCGGCGGGAACCGGAATGTTCCAGATGCCCTTTTCAAGCCGGTCGCCGGGCTTCCAGCGGCGGAAGATCAAAGGCGCGGCCTTCTCGACGACGACCGGAAGGGCGACCAGCCCGCCGCGATCGATGATCGTTTGTGCCCAGCCCCGCGAATCCGGCTCGCCTCGGAACGGCCAGTAGAGCGAGACCGTCCCGCCGGCGACGTCGCCGAGAAGGGCGTCCAGCTTCGTGGCGATGCGCGCGGCATGGGCGGCGCGCGTGTCGGCGGGCAGGGCGAGGCGCTTGGCGATGAGCTGCGCGCGCTCGGCCTTGCGCCAGCGGGCGACATCGCCGGACGCCTGCCGGTCCGCCGCGCCTGCACGGAAGCCGGGCTCGAGCTCGTGCATGAAGCAGGGCGGCGAGGCGTATTGGCCGTGCTCTTCCTTTTCGTCCGCGACAGTCATGACGTCACCTCCGGACCAGAAGACTATGCGCTTCGCGCCCCGGAGGATATGCCGAAAACGACAGGCGTGCGTGTCGCCGCGCGGACGCGTCAGTCCTCCCGGCGGTCGTTCCAGTGGAAGAGGTGCAGCACGCGGTGCAGGACCGGCGCCAGGATGACGCCGAAGGCGGCGAGGAAGACGAGGCCCGAATAGAGCGCGTAGAAGCCGGCGAAGAGCTTGGCGCCGGTGCTCGCGGGCGCCGCGACGAGGCCGAGCCCGCCGAGCAGGGTCGCCGAATGGAGGAAGGCGTCGGGGAAGGAAAGGCCCTCGAAATAGACATAGCCGGAAACGCCGATCGCCAGCGACCCCAGCACCAGCAGAAGCACGACGCCGAAATGGAGGGCGACGCGCCTGAGGAAGGCCGGTAGGGGAAGGGGCGGTTGATCCGAGCTTTCATACATGGGCTGCGACGGCGTGTCCGGAGGGCTCTACGCGGCGCACATTATGCGGTTTCGGGGATTTGCGCGAGGGAGGGGGCGGCCGTTGGAATGCCAGCGACTTCGCACCCAAAGGACTCGACGTTCGTTCCACTTGCGGTAGAATTTCAAAATATGGCCGTGTCCCGCATGATCGACGAAATCGACACCCTCTTCGCAGGCTGGGCGCGGGCGGACTCGCCCGGCGCGGCGGTCTCCGTGATACGGGATGGTGAAATCCTTCTCAAGCGCGGCTACGGCATGGCCAATCTGGATCATGACGTGCCGATCGCGCCATCCTCCATCTTCCATTCGGCGTCTGTTTCCAAGCAGTTCACCGCCATGGCGGTCTATCTGCTGGCGGAAGAAGGCGGGCTCTCGCTGGACGACGATGTTCGCCAGTATGTCACCGAGGTGCCGGATTTCGGCATGCCCATCACACTCGACCATCTCATCCACCACACCAGTGGCTTGCGCGATCAATGGGAGTTGCTGATGTTGTCGGGCTGGCGCTATTCGAAGGACCTGATCACCGACGAGGATGTGCTGCGCACGATCGAGCGACAGAGGGTGCTGAATTTTCCGCCCGGCGCGCGCTTCATGTATTGCAACACCGGCTACACGCTGCTGGCCCGGGTCGTCGCCAGCATCTCCGGTCAGTCTTTCCGGCGATTCACATCGTCGCGGATATTCGAGCCGCTGAAGATGACGCGCACCTTCTTCCGCGACCGTCACGGCGAGGTCATCAAGGGCGCGGCCTATGGCTATCACCCGCATGAGGATGGTTTCGATCTCGCTCAGACCAACCTCGAAACGGTCGGCGCGACCAGCATGCTCACCACGGTGGAAGACCTCGCCCGGTGGGACGAGAATTTCCGTTCGGGCCGCGTCGGAGGCCGGTCCGTCTTCGAGCGGATGCACCGGCGCGGTGTCCTCAGCGATGGCTCGACCGTTCCTTATGGCGGCGGGGTGGGGCTCGGCACCTATCGCGGCCTCGAAATTGTCGAGCATACGGGCGGGGACGCCGGCTTTCGCTCGAACTTCATGCGGTTCCCGCACCATGGGCTTTCGGTCGCGATCCTGAGCAACCTTTCTTCCATCGAACCGCCGGCGTTGTCGCGGCGCATCGCCGATATCTGCCTGCGATCCAAGCTGGAAGCAGGGCGCAGGAACGATCCGCCGACAACGCCGCGCGTGTCCGATCCCGAGCGGCTCGCACGCATGGCGGGGCTCTATCTTGACCCGGAGGATGGCGACGAGTCTCTTCACCTTCATTTTCATGACGGTAAGCTGCGTGGCGGGGCGCCAGTCGCGGAACAGGCCCATGAATTGACAGAGATGGAAGACGGCCGGTTCCGCTATGCGCTCTATCCACGCACGGAATTCGTCGTGAACGAGGATCGGACGTTATCGGCGATGGTCGACGGCCGCTTTGCGAACCGCTTCATCCGATCCGAATGCTTCAGCTATTCTCCGCAAGACCTGGAAGAATTCGCCGGTATCTACGTTTCTCCGGAAACGGTCTACCCGTACGAAGTGGTTCTTCAAAAGGATGGTCTTGCCTCCACGGCGCTAAAGCATCCGCTTCAGCCCATGAGGCCGTTGGCGAAAGACCTGTTCATCGAAGGCCGCAGCCGCCTGCGCTTCACACGCGATGCCGCAGGGGCGATCCGTGGCCTCCTGCTCAACACCGACCGCTTGCGAAACGTGTGGTTCGAGCGGCTATAGCCTGACGACATGGGGCGGGACCCTCGTGGCCCGGTCGTTCCGGCATCGATCCTCGGGCTAGGCCCGAGGATGACGACGCCGTGCCGTCGGTGGCACACCATGGCACAGGCACGTGCGCAGGCTACTGGAGCAGGCCCTTGACGATGCCGCTGGCCTTGGAAAAGTCCATGCGTCCGGGGAACTTCTCCTTGAGCGCGTTCATGCAGCGGCCCATGTCGCGCAGGCCGTCGGCGCCGACCTCGTCGATGACCTGGCGGCAGGCGCGGCGTACGTCCTCCTCGCCGAGCTGGCGGGGCAGGAAGTCGCGGATGATCGCGATCTCCTCGCGCTCCTGCTCGGCGAGCTCGAGGCGGTTGCCCTCCTCGAAGGCCTTGGCCGATTCCTCGCGCTGCTTCACCATCTTGGAGAGGATCTGCAGGATCTCCTCGTCGCTGACGGGGTCCTTGCTGGCGCCGCGATTCGCGATGTCGCGATCCTGGATCGCGGCCTGGATCAGGCGCAGCGTCGACATGCGGCGCTTGTCCTGCGATTTCTGGGCGTCCCTGAGTGCCTGGGCGATCTGGTCGCGCATGGCGTCTTCTCCTGTTCTCCTGCGACGGACAATAGCGCCGGGCACTGCCCGGCGCAAACCGTTTCGGAACTAAGTCACTGTTCTTGCAGGCTTATGTTTTTCGGTCGGCGGAGCCGCCGCGGCATTGACCGCGCCAGCGCCTTCGCCTATTTTTCGTCACCTGCATGGATTGAACTTTTTCTTGCGCGGGGGAGTTGCGAAAAGCTGCTCTGCCCGTGCGTTTCGCTGCGCCATATGGTCCCGACGGGGCCATTTTTCAAGTGCGCCGCGCCCACGATGGAGAACCGGCCATGGCCGAAAGCACCGCCCAAGCCACCGCTCAAACCACCGCTCCCTGGGCCTCTCGCAAATCCACCGCGATGCTCGTGCTCGCCGACGGCACGGTGATCGAAGGCCACGGGCTCGGCGCCACGGGCGCGGCCAGCGCGGAGGTCTGCTTCAACACGGCGCTGACAGGCTATGAGGAAATCCTGACCGACCCCTCCTATGCCGGCCAGATCGTCACCTTCACCTTTCCCCATATCGGCAATGTCGGCACGAACGCCGAGGACATCGAGGACCTGAACCCGGCCGCCCGTGCCGGCGCGGTGGGCGCGATCTTCAAGGCCGACATCACCAACCCGTCGAACTTCCGTGCCGCCACCCATTTCGACGAATGGCTGAAGCGGCGCGGCGTCATCGCCATGAGCGGCATCGACACGCGCGCGCTGACCGCGCTGATCCGCGAGAAGGGCGTGCCCAACGCCGTCATCGCGCACGCGCCGGACGGGGTCTTCGACGTGGCGGCGCTGAAGAAGCAGGCGGCCGAATGGCCGGGCCTCGTCGGGCTCGACCTCGCCAAGGAGGTCACCTCCGGCCAGTCGTCGGTCTGGACCGAGACGCCGTGGGTCTGGAACGAGGGCTATGGCGAGCAGGCGGTGCCGACCATGCACGTGGTCGCCATCGACTACGGCGTGAAGCGCAACATATTGCGGCTGCTGGCCGGGCTCGGCGCCAAGGTGACGGTGGTGCCGGCGAAGACCTCGGCCGATGACATCCTCGCGATGAAGCCGGACGGCGTGTTCCTCTCCAACGGCCCCGGCGACCCGGCCGCGACCGGCGAATATGCGGTGCCGGTGATCCGCGAGCTGATCAAGGCCGAGATACCGGTGTTCGGCATCTGCCTCGGCCACCAGATGCTGGCGCTGGCGCTCGGCGGGCGCACGGTCAAGATGCATCAGGGCCATCACGGCGCCAACCACCCGGTCAAGGACCACACCACCGGTAAGGTCGAGATCGTGTCGATGAACCACGGCTTCGCGGTCGACGGCGAATCGCTGCCGGACGGCGTCGAGGAGACGCATGTCTCGCTCTTCGACGGCTCGAATTGCGGCCTCAGGCTCGTCGGCAAGCCGGTGTTCTCCGTCCAGCACCATCCGGAAGCCTCGCCGGGCCCGCAGGATTCGCACTACCTCTTCCGCCGCTTCGCCAATCTCGTCCGCGAGCGCCAGGGCGAGCCGGCGCTCGCCGAGCGGTAGCCCTTCGGATCCCCTGCCTTCGCAAGGGGAGGAGCCTTCGAGGTGGCTCGTGCGTCCTTCGAGGCTCGCTTCGCTCGCACCTCAGGATGAGGGAGGTGGTGCCTGGGATCGCCAGGCGGCGGGTTCGGGGGCTCCTTCGCTCGCTGCGCTCGCACCTCGGCCCTTCGAGGCTCCCCTTCAGGGAGCACCTCAGGATGAGGAGGTGGGCGCTGGGGGCTCGCCAGGCGGCGGGTTCGAGGGGTCATGAAGCGCTGAGGCGTTTGCCGGTAGCCAAGGCCGGGCGTTCTGGTAAAGACATGGCGTCTGGGAGGAGAATGCCATGTCGATCGAATTCCTGGTGACGACGCTGATCATCGTGGCTTCGCCGGGGACCGGCGTGGTCTACACGCTCGCGGCCGGGCTGTCGCGGGGAGGGCGGGCGAGCGTGCTCGCGGCGTTCGCCTGCACGCTCGGCATCGTGCCGCATTTGATCGCGGCGCTGACCGGGCTCGCCGCGCTGCTTCACGCCAGCGCGCTCGCCTTCGAGATCGTCAAATATGCCGGCGTCGCCTATCTCCTCTATATGGCCTGGAGCGCGCTTCGCGAGAACGGGGCGCTGAAGATCGAGGAGAAGCCGGACGCGCGCCGCGCCCGGCAGGTGCTGGTCGACGGCGTCCTGGTCAACGTGCTCAACCCGAAGCTGTCGATCTTCTTCGTGGCCTTCCTGCCGCAATTCATCGCCAGGGACGAGCCGCATGCGATGTTGCGCATGCTGGAGCTGTCGGCCGTGTTCATGGCGGCGACCTTCGTCATCTTCGCCATCTACGGCATATGCGCGGCGGTGATGCGCGCCCGCGTGGTGGGCAGCCCGCGCGTGATGGCGTGGTTGCGACGCAGCTTCGCCGCCGCCTTCGTGGCGCTGGGCGCAAGGCTCGCCCTGACGGAGCGGTAGGGCGGGCCTATTGCAGGCGCGTCGCCAATGCGAGGCGGGCGCCGAAGCCGACGAGAAGCCAGCCGAACAGCCAGCGCTGAACCCTCGCGGCCAGCGGCCGGCGCGCGATCCAGCGGCCGATGCCGCCGCCGGCCAATACGTAGAGGACGTCGAACGTAGCCCCCACGAGCACCAGCACGACGCCGAGGAGCGCGAAACGCCCCGCGACGTTGGCGGAACCGGAGCCGACGAATTGCGGCAGGAGCACGGAGCAGAAGAGCAGCGCCTTGGGGTTGAGGAGGTTGGTCAGGAAGCCGGCGCGGGCGGCGTGGACATGGGAGAATGCCGGCCCGGGCGCGGAGACGCCGCCCGCCTCGGGCGCCAGCGAGGACGCACGCAGGATGCCGACGCCGAGCCAGACCAGATAGGCGGCGCCGAGAATGCGGACGAGGTCGAAGGCTGCGGGATGAGTGCGCATGAGCGCAGCAAGCCCGAATCCCGCCAGCGCCACATGCGCCGAGCGCGCGGCCGCCAGGCCGGCGGCCGCGGCGAGCGCATGACGCCTGCCGCGCAGGGCGCCCAGCTGCAGCAGCAGGATCATGTCGGGGCCGGGGACGAGATAGGCGACGGCGAGCGCGCCGCCGAACAACCAGAGTTCGGACATTGCAGGTTCTTCCCGAGCTTCGTGAGCGTCGTGAGCCGACATTAGGCGGAATCGATGGGCAGATTTCTGCGAAATGTGCTTACGAACGGAAAGATGATGGCATAAAATGCCTCTTCCTGTTGGATTCGGGAGGATTCATGCCAAGTTTGGAACCGGACGCGATCGACCGCCGCATCCTGACCGCGCTGCAGCGCGACGGGCGGCTGACCAATGTGCAGCTTGCCGAGGAGGTGGGGCTCTCGCCGTCGCCCTGCCTGCGGCGCGTGAAGCTCCTGGAGGAGGCGGGCATGATCGCCGGCTATCACGCCACGCTCGACCGCCACAAGGTCGGGCTCGGGCTCACCGTCTTCGTGGGCGTGAAGGTGGAGCGCCACCATGACGAGGAGGCGAAAGCGTTCCGCGATGCGGTGCGGGCGCTTCCGCAGGTCGTGTCCTGCCATCTCGTGTCGGGCGAGGCGGATTTCCTGCTGCAGGTGGTGGTTCCCGATCTCGCCGGCTACGAGAGGTTCCTGCTCGGGACGCTGCTCAAGCTGCCGGGAGTCAGCGACATAAGGAGCAATTTCGCCATCCAGACCGTTAAGGCCGAGGGACCGCTGCCGCTCGCCCATCTCGGCGGGCGCTAGGAGGAAAGGCGATGGCGCAGACCACCATAACAGTCGAGACCGACGGCCAGGGCCTCTACGAGATCACCGACCGCGCGGAGCGCTTCGTGCGCGAGGCGGGCATGGGCACCGGGTTGATGACCGTGTTCGTGCGCCATACCTCGTGCTCGCTGGTTGTCCAGGAGAATGCCGACCCCGACGTGCGGCGCGATCTGGAGGAATTCCTTCGCCGGCTGGTGCCGCCGTCGAGCGATGCTTCGATGCGCTGGGTGACGCACCGGCTCGAGGGGCCGGACGACATGCCGGCCCATATCAAGGCGGCGCTCACCGCCGTCTCGCTGTCGGTGCCGGTCGGCGGCGGGCGGCTCCTGCTCGGCACCTGGCAGGGCCTCTATCTGTTCGAGCACCGCGACCGGCCGCACCGACGGGACGTGGTGCTGCATCTGTCGGGGTAGGGGCCTTTGGTGTGGGAGGCCTTGCGCCGTCTCTCCTCCACCATGCTGTGCGGTCCCTTTGTCAGGGTGAGCCGCTGGGTCTCGCTCGCCTTCGGACCCGCTTCGAAGGCAAGGCCATCGCGACATGCGCCCCCTCCACCGCCTTCGGCGGTCCCCCTCCCCCGTAAACGGGGGAGGATCCAGGCTGCGGCCGTCCGCGACACGGGTTCCTCCCCTGCGAAGCGGGGGTTCCGAAGGACGGGCGAGACCAGTGGCTCGCCCCGGCAGGGACCGCCGAAGGCGTGTATCGCGCGACAACTATGCCGTTGCGGGGAAAACCGGCTGGTGCGTCCTTCGAGGCTCGCTGCGCTCGCACCTCAGGATGAGGGAGGTGGTGCCTGGGCTCGCCATGCGGGGGTTCGAGGAGGGTCGAGATAGGTTTTTCTACGCTTCCGGGTGCCGTCGTTCGTCGCCGCCGGGCCGCCTCGCGGTTCGACGTGCTCACCATGACGGTTCGACGGGCTCACCATGGGGGCGCGAGGCTCACCGTGATGGCTGGCGCGGTGGTCCGTGCCATAGCCCATCCCGGCGATGGACCTTTGGGCCGGCCGGGTTCATGATGGAGGCGGGCGTGGGCACGGCAACACCGGTGCCTGACGGCACGGACCGGTCACGGCACCGAGGGAGGTGCAAGGTGACGACCTACATCATGCTCGTGAGCTGGACGGAAGCCGGCATAAGGAACGTGCGCGACTCGCCCAAGCGGCTCGACGCCGCCAAGAAGTCGCTGGCCGAGATGGGCGGCTCGTTCAAGGAATTCTACCTGACGATGGGCGACTGCGACATGGTCGCGGTGTGCGACGCGCCCGACGACGCGGTGGCGGCGCGTTTCGCGCTGCAGCTCGGAATGGGCGGGAACGTGCGCACCAAGACGCTGAAGGCGTTTCCGGAGGCGGCCTATCGCGAGATCATCAACTCGCTCGGCTGAGCGGCGACGCGACCGGGCTGGAGGACGCCTCGCCCAGCGCGGCGCAGGCGGGAAGGTGACGGCGCGCCCTTGCCCCTCATCGCCCCTCATCGCGCCGGGCCGCGGATGGAGCCGGCCGCGCGGCGGATGACCGGCGGATGACCGGCGCCTGCCGTCGATGACCATCGGAACTTCCGAAATGCGGGCTTCGTGATCCGGTCCCGGCTGCCCACCCGAAGCGGATGCGTTGCGCCGCGGCATGTCCACGGACAGCTCTCCGCCCCATGAAGCGCACGCCGTGCCGGATCGCAACGTCAAGCGCGACCTCGACATATCTTAAGATATATCTTGACTTGCGATCTGGCGGAGCCTATTTGCGATATATCTTAAGACATATCGAAAGGCATCGAAATGCGTAAACATCATCATTGCGGCGGCGGCCGTGTCGAACATGCCTTCTGGCAGATGGCGGGCCGCTTCGGCGGCGGACGCGGCCGTTCGGGCGGCTCCTTCGGCGGAGGAATGCGCGGCGGTCCCGGCGGGCCGGGCGACATGCTGCGCGCGGGCCGCATGCTCGGCGACGGCGATCTCAAGCTGATCACGCTGGCGCTGCTGGCCGAGGCGCCGCGCCACGGCTACGACATCATCAGGGAACTGGAGGAGCGCTCGAGCGGCTTCTACAGCCCGAGCCCCGGCGTGGTCTATCCGACGCTGACCTTCCTGGAGGAAGCCGGCTATGCCGCCTCGTTGCCGGAGGGCAACAAGAAGGTGTTCTCCATCACGGACGCCGGCCGGACGCATCTCAAGGACAATGAGGAACTGGTGGAGCGGGCGCAGCGCGCGCTCGACCATCTCGAGCGCTTCGGCCGCAAGATGGCCAAGGCGCGCGAATGGTTCGGCTGGGACGAGGACGGCGGGGAAGGGCGCGGCCGCAAGGGCGGCAATTCCGAGTTCCGGATCGTCAGGCAGCGGCTGCGGGCGGCGCTTGCCGAACTGGTCGACGCTCCGGCCGAAAGGCAGCAGGAGGCGATCGACATATTGAAGAATGCGGCCGAGGCGCTGGAAGGGCTCTTTCGTCGCTGAATTCCGCCGGGGCAGTTCAGGTTTTCACCGACCCCCCCCCTCCACCACTTCGTGGTCTCCCTCCCCCCATGAAAATGGGGGAGGATCCACGGTGTGGTCGGCCGCGACGCCGGTTCCTCCCCTGCGGAGCGGGGGAGGGGCGTTCCAAGCGGCGATTCCATTTCATCTGGAAACGCTCTAAGGCCGCTGGCCGTGGCAGCCGCTTCGGCCGCCGGGCACTTGCCGGGCGGGCTCGCGACCGGTACTGAACGGCAGGACATTCAAAATGCCGGACGGAACCTGAGGAGGTAGCCCATGTCTTTCCTGAAACGTCTCTTCGGCGGCGGTTCTTCCGAAGCGCCGGCGGCGAAGACGACCGCCAGCGATCCGGTCGACTACAAGGGTTTCTCGATCCAGGCGACGCCCTTCCAGGAGGGCGGGCAGTACCAGACCTGCGGCGTGATCCGCAAGGAGATCGGCGGCGAGACCAAGGAGTACCGCTTCATCCGCGCCGACCGGTTCACCTCGGTCGACGACGCCACCGACATCACCCTGCGCAAGGCCAAGCAACTGGTCGACGAGCAGGGCGAGCGCCTGTTCCAGTAGATCGCCGTCGGCGCGCGGCTAGCCGCGCCTGACGAGGCCGGAAATCATCGCCTCCAGCGTCTTGCGGTAGTCCCCGGCATCGCCGCCCGCCTCGACGGCGAGCGCGGCGCGGTCGAAGGCCGCCGACAGGAGCGCGGTCAGCGCGTCGAGCGGGAGCTCCGGCAGTTCGCCGGAGCCCATGGCGGCGGCGAGCCCCGTCCGCAAGGTGCGGGCGGCATGGCGGCCGTCGATCTCGTCCATGGCCGCGCGCCCGAGGACGGCCGGTCCGTCGAGCAGCAGGAGCCGGGTGCGGCCGGGAGCCGCCATCGCCTCGATGAAGGCGGCCCCGCCTTCGATGAGCGCGTCGCGCGCGAAGAGGACGGCCGGTGCCGCGCGGTCGATCTCGTCGGCGACGGCTGCGGCCTCCTCCTCCACCACGGCGCGGAACAGCGCCTGCTTGTCGGTGAAGTGGTGATAGAGCGCGCCGCGCGTGACGCCGGCGGCCGCTACGATCTCCGGCGTGCCGGTCTCGGCATAGGATTTTTCAACGAAGAGCCTTCGCGCCGCGGCGATCAGCGCCTTGCGGGTCGCCTCGGTGCGTTCGCGGTTCGACCGGCGTTCGGTTTTCTCTTGCATACATGCAGCCTGTATGTTAATAAAAGATACAGACTGAATGTATGTTATTAATCAGGGAAAGGGAAGCGCGATGAAGACGACCAGCTGTTATCCGGTGATCATGACCGACGACGTTGCGGGAACGGCGGCGTTCTACGGGACGCATTTCCGCTTCGTGGCGCTGTTCGAGAGCGACTGGTACGTGCACCTGCAGTCGAGCGAGGACGAGAGCGTCAATCTCGCCGTTCTCGACGGCAACCACCACACGATCCCGGCCGAGGGCAGGGGGCGGGTCTCGGGCCTGCTCCTCAACTTCGAGGTGGAGGACGTCGACGGCGAATACGATCGCGTGAAGGCCGCGGGCCTGCCGATCCTGCTGGAGCTGCGCGACGAGGCCTTCGGCCAGCGCCATTTCATCACGCGCGACCCGAACGGGGTGCTGATCGACGTGATCAAGCCGATCCCGCCGACGGGCGAGTTCGCGCAGCAATATCTCGATCCGGAAGCGGCCGGGTAGGGGCTGTATTAGAGCGTACGGGGGGTTGGTGTGCGCGAAGTACCCCCACCGCTTACCCCTCCCCACAAGGGGGAGGGGGATTTTGCGGTGGAGGGCGTGTATCGTGCGATAAGTCTGGCTCGTGGGGAAGATGCTCGGTGCGTCCTTCGAGGCTCCCCTTCGACAAGCTCAGGGTCGCACCTCAGGATGAGGGAGGCGGGGCGCCGGCGATGCCTCTTTCCGGCCGCCAACCTACCCGATCCAGATCAAACAATCCTCGGGCTCAGGGGCGCGCCCCTCCGGATGAGGGAGGTGAGGCGCTATAGCTAGCCTCCGTTGCGCTGCGCCCGGGTGGTGAGCGCGACGCCGGCGGCGATGACGGCGGCGCCGAGCCAGGTCAGCAGCGAATAGCGCTCGCCGAGGAAGGCCACGCCGGAGAGGAGGCCGACGGCGGCGGCGACATAGCCGATCTGGCTGAGATAGACCGGGCCGCCGACCGACTGGAGCCGGAAGAAGAAGGCGAACATGGCCGAAGACGAGGCGATCTGCGCCAGCACCAGAAGCGGCATGCCGGAAAGAAGCGCGAAGGAACCGGCGTCACCCTGGAGAAAAAGGCCGGCGAGCAGCATGGCCGCCGCCGCGAGATGGCTGCCGGAGGCGAGCTCGATAGGGCCGGCAGCCTTCGGCCAGTCGATCGTGCGGTAGATGTTGCCGGCGGCGAGACTGACCGGCACCATGAGGCCGACCACCACCCAGAAGATGTCGGCCGGCTGGCCCGCCTCGCCCCGCGTCATGGCGACCAGCGCCGCGCCGGCGAAGCCGACCACTATGCCGATGACGCCGAGCCTGTTGGGGCGGCGCACGCGCAGCAGGATCGACAGCATCAGCGTGATCACCGGCGACAGCGTGAACATGATGCCGGTGTAGCCGGCGCCGAGATGCGGCATGGCTGAGAACATCAGTATGTTGGGAATCGCATAGGAGATCGCCGCGGTGACGGCGAAATAGCGCAGGTTGCGGGGCGACAGCGAGATCGATTTCCTTCGCGCAAGGAGCGCGAAAAGCAGGATTGCCCCGGCGCCGAAGGAAATGACGAATGCCCACAGCATCGCCGGCACGCCGCTTTCGGTCGCCATCTTGCCGAAGGGGAGCGTGAGCCCGAGCAGGCCGCCGGTGACGACGAGGAGGCCGAAGGCGGAATTCCAGAGTTTCATTTGCCGGAAACCTTCTCGTCGAGATCGAAGGATTGGCCGCGCGCCGGCGCCGCGCGCGCCTTGACCGCCCCGCGGCTGAAGGATTTCCGGCGAAGGCCGCCAACGGAAATTGCGCCTCTGGTCATCGTTCGCCTCCTGAAAACGGGTGAGGGCGCCGAACGGCTTGGCGGCAGCCCTTTTTCAATGTAAGCTTAATGACAAGATTCTTTATGTCAAGATACTTAGTGGTGAGATAAATGGACAGGGCAGGCAGGGCGGTCGAGCAGTGGCGGCGCGAGCGGCCGGATCTCGATCCGAGCCCGATGGCGGTGCTGGGGCGGCTGAACCAGGCGGCGACGGCGATATCGCGCGACAGGCTGGCGCCGGTCTTCGCGCGTTTCGGGCTGCAGCAGGGCGAGTTCGACGTGCTGGCGACGCTGCGGCGGTCGGGCAAGCCATTCGCGCTGACGCCGACGGCGCTCTATGAAGCGACGATGGTGACGTCCGGGGCCATGACCAACCGGCTCGACAGGCTGGAAAAGGCGGGCTTGATCGCGCGCGGCCCGCATCCGCAGGACCGGCGGGGGGTGATCGTGCGGCTTACCGAGAAAGGACGCACGCTGATCGACGAGGCGGTCACCGTCCATGTCGAGAACGAGTGGGAGATACTGTCGGGGCTGACGCCGCAGGAGCAGGCGACGCTGGCGGGGCTTCTGGAAAAGCTGCTGAAGAGCCTGTCCTAGGCTGTTTCGGGCCGTCACTGAGCCTAGCCTCTGGACTTTCGGCGTCCTTCGGACCTGCGCTTCGCAGGGGGAGGCGCCGCGCTGTGGACGGCTGCAAGCTGGTCCTCCTCCGTTTACGGGCGAGGTGGCGCGAAGGACCGGAGGGGGCTGTCCGCAGAGGGACGAATCCACCCTATCCGGAAATGCTCGAAGGCCACCGAAGACGTTGGAGGGATTGTTTCCTCCGCGCGACGCGACGCCGCCTCATCCGCCACTATTCCAAAGGAGTAGGCGCAAAGCGGGAAACCTAGCCTTTTGGATGTGTCGGGACGCGTTTTCGCGCCGCAAGGGCGTGATGTAGTTTGCGCGCCGCGGGGATTGGGGCGCCAGACGACGGCCGGCGCAATGGCCGCGCTTTTCCAAGGCAGGTTTCCAGATGCAGACGATGAGCGACACAAGCTCGCCAACTCCTTTTGATCCGTCGGCTGGCGGCGGACGGCATGTCGCGCGCCGCGTCGCCTTCATTTCGCTGGCGGCGATCGCGCTCGGCTTCGTGATGCAGGCCGTCATCTTCGTCGCCAAGCTCGCCAGCGGCGCGGCCATCCCCGCTGCCCAGCTCTTCGTCGACATCGCGCAGGGCATCACCTGGTCGCTCCTCGTCTGCGTCGGCGTGGGGACCGCGACCTCGATAAGCAAGGCGCGCCCGGCGATGGCGGGGCTGCTTTCGATGCTGGTCGCGCCGGCCGCGCTGGCGGTCGCCCGGGCGAGCCAGAAGATCATGGCGAGCCTGGTGGAGGCGGCCGGCCAGCCGGCGGTGCTCTCGGTCGCCACGATAAGCACGCTGAAGGCGCTGGAATACGGGCTGCTGGGCTGGCTGCTGGCGCGGCTGGTGCAGCGCGGAAGCGCCTCGGCGCTGCCCTATATCTCGGTGGGCGCGCTGATCGGGCTCACCTTCGGAACCGCGATCTCGGTGCTGACCTACCGCGTGGCGGTGGCCAAGGGCACGCCGCCGCAACTGCCGGCGGTGGTCTCCACCTCGATCAACGAGATCATCTTTCCCGTCGGCTGCGCCTTCGTGATCTATCTCGGCCAGCTCGTCACCCGCAGCCTGATCGCGGGACCCGGACCGCAGGCGGGGTAGGCCCGGTCCAAAGGAAAGGGCGAATGCCGACGGGGCCGACAGGCTTTCTCGAAACGCGAAAACTGATGCCGTCACTTTGAACTTTGTCCGACCGGGCCGCCGCCATAGGATTTTCCCGGAAACGGGAGGATCGCCGGTGGCGCCGGAAATGCACGACCGCATCCGGTCGAACGCGGATCATTTGCAGAAAGCTTCCACTCGGGCCAGGGTCCGCCGGCTCGTGGATCGGCCGATCATTTCGCCGGACCTCTCCCCCGGCATCGGCTCGAACATAAACGGTCCGTCGCTGATCCGGGTGCCGGACTGGGTCCCCGATCCGCTCGGGCGCTATTACCTGTATTTCGCCTCCCATTATGGCGACCACATCCGCCTGGCCCATGCGGACGAACTCGCCGGACCCTGGCGGATATTCGAGCCGGGCGTGCTGCATGTGACGGAATCCCATTTCATCGATCACATCGCCTCGCCGGACGTCTTCGTCGACGAGGAGCGGCGCGAGATCCGGCTCTACTATCACGGGGTGGTCGACGCCTTCTCCAACCAGAAGACGCGGGTCGCGCTCTCGCGGGACGGGCTTCGCTTCGAGGCCGATCCGGCGATCCTCATGGATTGGTACGCGCGGGTTTTCCGATGGGACGGCATGGTCCACGCGATGACCATGCCCGGCACGATGTGGCGTTCCGGGGACGGGCTTTCGCCGTTCGAGCGCGGGCCGTCGCTGTTCACGCCGCAGATGCGTCATTCGGCGGTGCGGGTGCGGGGCGACGAGCTCGACATCTATTACACGAACCGCGGCGATTGCCCGGAATCGATCATCGCGACGACGCTCGACCTCAGACCGGACTGGATGTCCTGGAGCGTCGAGCCGGGCGCCGTGATCCTGAGCCCGGAGCGCCCTTACGAGGGAAGCGAGCTGCCGCTCGCCGCTTCCGAGATGGGCGGTGTCCGGCACCCCGTCCGCCAGCTCCGCGACCCCGCCGTCTTCGAGGAGGACGGCAGGACATATCTGCTTTACGCCGCGGCGGGAGAGGCGGGAATCTGCATCGCGGAATTGCTCTAACGGGAACGGACACAAACGGGAGGATGGAAATGATCGGGAAGAACCTGCTGGCGATCGCCTGTGCCGGAGCCTTGTGGCTCCTCACGGCCGTCGCGGCTCAAGCGGAAGACTGGGATGCGGTCGTCGAAGCGGCGAAGGCGGAGGGCGTGGTCAAGCTCTATTCGGCGCAGGTCGGCGTGCCGGAATTGAAGAAGATCACGGATTCCTTCGAGGCTAAATACGGCATACCGGTGCAGACGCTGGAGATGCGGGCGAGCGAACTCGTCGAACGCCTGCGGCTGGAGGGGGCGACCGGCAGAACCCAGGCCGACGTGGCCTTCAGCGGCGGCTCGGTGACGCTGGAGAAGATGGGCGTGCTGCAGCCGCATGGCGAGATTCCCAACATGGCGGGCCTGGACGAGATGTTTCCGGCGAGCGAATTCAGGGTGCCGATCTTTTCGCAGAGCTTCGCCATCGTCGTGAACGAGGGGCTGGTTCCGGAAGCAGACCGCCCGAAGAGCTGGGCCGACCTGGCGGACCCGAAATGGAAGGGCAAGATCCTCTCGGACGATTTTCGCGCGCTGGGTGGCGGCGGCCTGTTTTTCGCCGTGACCTACGACAAGCTCGGCAAGGAATTCCACGAGAAACTCGCCAGGAACGAAATCGTGTTCAGCCGCGAGATTCGGGAAAACGCGCGCCGGGTCGCGCGCGGCGAGTATCCGATCTACCTGCCCTATGTCCTACCCGACGCGCTCCTGAACAAGGGGCTGCCGCTGGCGGTCGTGCTGCCCGAGGAGGGGACGCCCTACGGCAATTTCGACGCGGGCGTCGTCAAGGACGCGGCCCATCCGAACGCGGCGCGGCTGTTCATCGACTTCTTCCTGTCGGAGGAGGCGCAGCTCGCCTATGCAGGGTCGGGCCGCCGGCCGACCGTGAAGGGGCTGGAAGCGTCGTATCCGGAAGACGCCAGACCGTATCTGGAGGTCGGGCTCCTGGGCACGCAGGAGGATCCGGAGGTGCGCGAGCGCATGCTCAAGCTGGCCGGCGAGATGTATCATTGAACACGGGACGGGCGGGCGTGACGCGGCTGGAGCCAGATTTGCCGGAAGACGGGAACTTCGTCTCCCGGCTCGCCGACGATCTCCGCCGCCATGCCGGCCTCTGGGAGAAATATTCGGGCGGACCCGGCGACGAGGGGACGGCAACATGGGTCGCAGAACGGATGCGCGCCGCCGGCCTGTCGGTCGAGGCGCAAGCCTTCGACGTCCCGTTCTTCACGCCGATGGTCTGCCGCCTGCAATGCGGCGACGCAATGGCAGAGGTTCTGCCGCAAGCCCCGGTCGTCACCACGGGAGCGACCGGCATCACCGCACGGCTGGCGCCGGTGCATGGCGCTCACGACGCCGCGGGGGCGGGCGGCGCGATCGCGCTCATTATTGCCCCGTACCGACGGCACGCGGCGATCTGGCTGCCGCCGATCGGCCCGTTGGTGCGGGCGGCGGCGGATGCGGGTGCCAGGGCGATCGTCATCGCGACGATGGGACCTTCGGGCGAGGCGGTAGCGCTCAACGCTCCGGCGGACGCGCCTTTCGTCGCCGTCCCGACGGCGATCCTCGCGCCCAGGAACCTGGAGCCCTTGCTTTCCGCCGCCGCGCGGGGCGAAACGGCGACGCTGACATTGGATGGCATCGCGGGGCGGAGGCCGACCGCCAATCTCGTCGGCAGGCTCGAACGCGGCCC
Organism: Aquamicrobium sp. LC103; assembly: GCF_001014615.2. Classification (GTDB taxonomy): domain Bacteria; phylum Pseudomonadota; class Alphaproteobacteria; order Rhizobiales; family Rhizobiaceae; genus LBCQ02. The sequence continues at coordinate 401,461 of NZ_LBCQ02000003.1, read as the reverse complement.
CCGCTGGCTGGCCTTCTCGACGCCGAGGACCGGCTGGTTCGACTGCGTGGGCGAGCGCGGCACCGGGACCGCTGCGTTTCTCGCGCTGATCGAATGGGCCGCGATGCGCTACCCGGATCATTCGCTGTTCGCGCTCAATTCGGGAGGGCACGAATACCGCTTCGGCGGCGCGCACCGTGCGATGGAGATGGCGCCCGGCCCGCGCGACACGGCACTGTGGGTGCATGTCGGCGCGACGCTCGCCGCTCGCGACATGCTGGAGCTGCGCGATCGTTCCGTGGTTCTTCCCTCGGCCGATCCGCAAAGGATGCTGATGGCGACCGAGCCGCTGCTTGACGCGGCGGCGGCGGCGTTCGGCGGCCTCTCGGGCCTGGAACGCCCGCAGCCGGTGTTGAGCGAGGCTGGCGAGCTTTCCGTCATCACGGGGCGGGGATATGAAAAGGCCTTCGCCGTGCTCGGCGTGCACCGCTGGTTCCATACGCGGGAGGACACGCTCGACAAGGTGGACGCCCGGCTGCTCGCACCGGTCGTGCTGGCGCATATGCGGCTCATCGAGGCGGCAATCCCGGACTGAGTTCCCGAAAGCGTTCCGGCGGCCGTCTTCGCCTTCCATTCGTGCGGCACGATTCCGGTTTCCCCAGCCGGCGCTCGCCGCTAGGCTGCCCGCAATGCATGTCGCCATCGCCAGGGAGGTTTCGATGTCGCTCAGGAGCAAGACGCTGTTCATTTCGGGAGGCTCGCGCGGGATCGGGCTTGCGATCGCGCTGCGGGCGGCGCGGGACGGGGCCAATGTGACGATCGCGGCGAAGACCGCCGAGCCGCACCCCAAGCTGCCGGGCACGATCTACACGGCGGCGGAGGAGATCGAGAAGGCCGGCGGCAAGGCGCTGCCGGTCGTCTGCGACATTCGCGAGGAGGCGCAGGTGGCGGAAGCGGTGGCGAAGACCGCCGAAACCTTCGGCGGCATCGACATCTGCGTCAACAATGCCAGCGCGATCAACCTTTCGGGCACGCTCGACACCGACATGAAGCGCTACGACCTGATGCACCAGATCAACACGCGCGGCACCTTCCTGGTGTCCAAAATGTGCATTCCACACCTGAAGCAAGCCGAAAACCCGCATATACTGAACCTGGCGCCGCCGCTCGACATGCAGGCCAAATGGTTCAGGAACCACGTCGCCTACACCATGGCCAAGTTCGGCATGTCGATGTGCACGCTCGGCATGAGCGCGGAATTCGAGAAGGACGGCATCGCGGTCAACTCGCTGTGGCCGCTGACGGCCATCGACACGGCGGCCGTGCGCAACCTGCTCGGCGGGGCGGGAGTCGCGGCGATGAGCCGGTCGCCGGAAATCATGGCGGATGCCGCCCATGCGATCCTCAGCCGGCCCTCGCGCGGGACGACCGGCAATTTCTTCATCGACGAACTGGTGCTGCGCGAGGAAGGGGTTTCCGACTTCTCGAAATATGCGCCGGAAGCCAAGGGGCCGCTCGCGGGCGACTTCTTCGTGCCGGACGAGGTGTTCTCGAAGACGGACACCAAGGTGGCGGGAACATTCGGGTAGCGGCGCGAGGCCGGGGCGCGGCTCCAACGCCGCTCCCGGGCTCGTCCGCGCGGCAAATTAGTGGCTCGACGGCGCGGCTGCTCCAAATTATCTATAAATCATGACGACAGCCAGGGACGACACCATAGCCGTGCGGATCAGCAAGGTGCTGGCCGAGCGCATCATCGCCGGCGAGATCGAGGCCGGCGCCAAGCTCAGGCAGGACCATGTCGCCGAGGAATTCGGCGCGAGTCACGTGCCGGTGCGCGAGGCGTTCCGGAGGCTGGAGACGCAGGGCCTGGTGGTGAGCGAACCGCGGCGCGGCGTGCGGGTGGCAGGCTTCAGCCTCGACGAGGTCAAGGAGGTGGCCGAGATGCGCGCCGCGCTCGAGGTGCTGGCGCTGCGCCATGCCGCGCCGCATCTGACCAGGGCCATACTCGACGAGGCGGAGGAAGCGACGCGGGCGGGCGACAAGGCCGGCGACGTGCAGGCCTGGGAGGCGGCGAACCGGTCGTTTCACCGGCTGATCCTGACCCCTTGCGCCATGCCCCGGCTGCTCAGGGCGATCGACGACCTGCACACGGCCTCCGCGCGCTTCCTGTTTTCCGGATGGCGGGCCGAATGGGAGGCGCCGACCGACCGCGACCACCGCGCGATCCTCGCGGCATTGCGCGCGGGCCAGGTGGAGACCGCCGCCTCGGTGCTCGCCCGGCACGTGCAATGGGTCGGCCAGAAGCCGGGGACGCCCGCGGTCACGCGCCGTTGAGGAAACGTTTGTCGGGGGCTTCGCAAGCCGTGCCTTCGCGGCACCGGCGTTTCCCCCTCATCCGGCCGCTTCGCGGCCACCTTCTCCCCACAGGGGGAGAAGAGGGCGGTGGCGAGGCCGGTGCTTTTCCTGCGTAGGGCGTTTCCAGATGAAATGGAATCGTCGCTTGGAACGCCCCCTCCGCCATGCTTCGCGTGGTCCTTCAGGGCGAACCGCTTGTCTCGCCCGTCCTTCGGCCCCCCGCTCCGCAGGGGAGGAAGCAGCGTCGCGGCCGGCCGCACCTTGGATCCTGCCCCATTTTCATGGGGGAGGGGGACCACGAAGTGGTGGAGGGGGCGTGTCGGTGAAAACCCGAACTGTCCTAGGACCGGGAACGTGCATTGCGGCCGTTGCTTCTCCCGGCGGGGAGAGGTGGTTTGCGAAGCAAACCGGGTGGGGGAACGCAGGAAGTCGGTACGGCGCTCCACGATACCCCCACCCCTAACCCCTCCCCACAAGGGGGAGGGGGACTCTGGTTCTGCTCTCACCCCGTTCCCGCAAAGAGAAGGGAATTGTGATGCCGCGCCCACTCTTCTGCAGGAAAAATTCCCGTTTGTGGCGCGACGCAGATTCATCGGCGAGTCCGAATTCAAGCGAAGCCGCTGCAAAGTTCCCTTCCCCCCTTGTGGGTAGGGGTCGAGGTGAGTCCATCGCCGCGCCATTCCTCTCCCGCCCTGCCGTCTCTTTGTAGCATCCAACTGATAAACAAGGATAAATCCGGGCGTCGGGCGAAGCCGGAGCGCAAGCGGAGGCGCTGAGCTTGGGATCCTGTGTGTTTGTCCTGGTGCATGAAGGTTGTGGAAAGGAGGCTGATGGGACCTCGGTCGTCACGCCTGAACCACCCGGCCTGCACCTTCATCGCCGCTCCGACATGAATCCTCGGTCGAGCCCGAGATGGCGAAGCAGCGAGGGCGACGGCGCGTCGTGCCTTTGCCACTTATATCCGATTGAAAAACAACGGCAAATCCAGCGGCCACGTGCTTCGGAAAGGCGGGCTCTTGCCATCGCCGGATTTTTGTGGACTCCTTTAGAGATAGAATCGAAAAATTATCTATAATTATCCAAAGGAGATCCGAAATGAGCGATGCCGTCACCCGACCTGCCGCAAACCGAACCATGGCGGCCGCGCGAACCGTGCCGACGGTGATTGCCGGTGCGGTGCTGATGACGCTGGCGGCGAAGGTGCAGATACCGTTCTGGCCGGTGCCGATGACGCTGCACACGCTTGCCGTGATGGCGTTCGCCGTCGCTTTCGGGCCGCGCGTGGCGGTTTCGATCTTCCTCGCCTATCTGGCGGCGGGTGCCGCCGGCCTGCCGGTGTTTTCCGGCTCGCCGGAGCGCGGCGTCGGCCTTGCCTATCTGGCGGGGCCGACAGGCGGTTATCTCGCCGGCTTCCTCGCAGCCTCATGGCTGGTTGGCGTGCTGGCGAGGGGCAGGGGCGCGATCGGCCGCCTCGGCGCGATGCTTGCCGGGCTGGCGCTGGTCTACGCGGCCGGCATGGCGTGGCTCGCGGCCTTCGTTCCCGCCGGCCAGCTTCTCGCCGTCGGCGTCGCGCCGTTCCTGTTCGGCGACCTCGTCAAGATCGGCATCGTCGCGGCGGCCGGCGCGGTTCTGTCCTCCTTGCTCGCCCGGCTCAGGGACATGCGCCGATGACGGCGGCGGACGGAACGATGCGGCACGACTGGACGACCGAGGAGATCGTGGCGCTGCACGAACTGCCGCTGCTCGAACTGGTGGGGCGCGCCAACGCCGTGCATCGCCGCCACCACGACCCCAACAGGGTGCAGAAGGCGAGCCTGCTTTCGATCAAGACCGGCGGCTGTCCGGAAGATTGCGCCTATTGTCCGCAATCGGCGCATCATCGCGAGGTCGAGCTGACCCGCGACAGGCTGATGGACCCGGCCGGCGTGATCGCCATGGCGGCGAGGGCGAAGGCGGCGGGCGCGGAGCGCTTCTGCATGGGCGCGGCGTGGCGGCAGGTGCGCGACGGCAGGGAGTTCGACGCCGTGATCGCTATGGTCGAGGGCGTGCGCGCGCTCGGCATGGAGGCCTGCGTGACGCTCGGCATGCTGAAGCCGCACCAGGCGGAGCGGCTCGCGGCGGCGGGGCTGACCGCCTACAACCACAATCTCGACACCAGCCCGGAATTCTACGGCCGAATCATCACCACCCGCGCCTACCAGGACCGGCTCGATACGCTGGCGATCGTGCGCTCGCACGGGATCGACCTGTGCTGCGGCGGCATCATCGGCATGGGCGAGACGGTGCGCGACCGGGCGTCGATGCTGCGGGTGCTGGCGGCGATGGAGCCGCACCCCGAAAGCGTGCCGATCAACGCGCTGGTGCCGGTCGAAGGCACGCCGCTCGCCGGGCGGCCGCGCATCGACCCGCTGGAACTGGTGCGGATGGTGGCGACGGCGCGGCTGGTGATGCCAGCTTCCATGGTGCGGCTCTCGGCCGGCCGGTCGAGCCTCAACCGCGAGGCGCAGATCCTCTGCCTCGTCGCCGGCGCGAACTCGGTCTTCTACGGCGACAAGCTGCTTACTACGCCGAATGCCGGGATCGGCGAGGATGCCGAACTCTTCGCCGCGATCGGCCGGCCGGAGCCGATAGCCGAGCAGGCTTCGGCGGCGTGAAAACGGCGGGCCGACGGGGAGCCGCAACCTCTCCGTCATCCCGGGCAAGCGAGCGCGGCGAGGGCGATCCGGGACCTATTGAGAGGCGTGGCCGGGTTGCGGGTTCGCGCGGGCAAGGGGGCGCGCGTCGCTGCCGGGGCCGGGCGGCTGCCGAATGGTTCAAATCAGGGGCTCGCTTGGCCAGGGCGAGGACGAGGCCGTGCCGGACGATTTTCGGGCCAATGGGTCCCGGATAGCCTCCGCTTCGCTCCGGCTTCCGGGATGACGGGGAAGTGGATGGCTTCGCCCGGGATGACGGCGAAGCGGGTGGCTCGGCCGGAATGGCGCCGTGGGTATGGCTCAGGCCGGGATGACGGGTGGAGGAAGCTCAGGCGAACATCGCCGCCTGCACCAGGTCGGGAACGTTCTGGGCCGCTCGCAGGGCGGATTTGAGCTCGGATTGGCGGGCGCGGGAGAGCGCGGCGATCTCGACGCGGTTCGAGACCGGCACGCCGAGCTCGAGGTCACGGCTCTGCTGGGCGAGCAGCAACGAGAGAAGGAAGGCGTGGGCGTCGATCAGGTTCTCCAACTCGTCCGCGCCGCCGATGCCCTTCTCGATCAGGCCTTCGAGCCGGCCTCTCGTGCTGCGGCGGCGGATGCCGTGGCGGATCGAAAGCGTGCGCGCCGCCGTGACGATCGGGAACAGGCCGTAGTTCTTGAGGTCGAGGCGGCCTTCCTCTGCTCGCAGGCCGCCGATGAGGTTGAAGGGCGTCGCGAGCGAGGAGAGCGTTTCGCCCAGAAGCTTGGCGAATGCCGGCTCGGCCGAGCCGGCCGCGAAAGCGTGGGCGAAGAGCTGCGTGCCGAGCGAGAGCTCGCCGTGGACCGGCCGCTGGTCGAAGAAGATGTCGACATTGAGCAGATCCTCGGGGCGGGAGCGGCGGACCCATGCATCGATGCGCGCCCGCCAATGCGCGCTCGAGCCACGCCATTCGGCGTTTCTTGCCATGATGCCGCCCCTGCAATAGGCGATGCCGGTGACGTCCAGAATGTCGGCGATGCGGCGGCCGAGATCGGCGAACCAGCGATCCTCCGGTCCGTCGGGCGCGCCATGCTCGAAGACGATGGCGTTGTCCTGGTCGGCGGCGAGCAGGCTCTCGCCGCGCCCGCCCGAGCCCAGCACCATGACGGCGTAGCGGCAGGGCGGCCCGCCGGCGCCGGAAGCGCGCATGCCTTCCTCGGCAAGCTCGGCCGCGCGGCGCGTCGCCACCCGCAATTCCTCGCTGACGACGCCGGCGATCAGGCGGGCGTCGAGGCCTTCCGAGATGAGGGCGTTGGCGACCGCCGGCAGGGTCGCCCAGGCCTGCGCCATCTCCTCGGCGCCGCGCGCGGCATTGATGGCGTCGTCGAGATGGATCGCGGCACCCGCGCGCAGCCGCAGCAGGTCGCGCGAGGAGATGACGCCGGCAAGCCGCTCGCTTTCGTCGCGGACGGCGAGATGGCGGATGCCGAGGCGGTCCATGCGGCTGATGGCGCGATAGACGAAGGCGCCGCCGGCGATGCTCGCCAGCGGGCGCGAGGCGAATTCGCCGACCTTCATCGCCAGCGCCCTTTCGCCGTGCCCGGCGAGAAGGCGCATGACGTCGCGCTCGGTGACGATGCCGTAATCGGAAACGAGGCCGTTGCCGGCGGCGGCGTCGGAGACGAAGACCGAGCTGATCCGCCGCTCGGTCATCAGCTTCACGGCGTCCTGCGCGGTGGCGGAAGCCGTGATGACGGCGGCCGGCGTGCTCATCAGCTCGCGCACGCGGTGGCGATAGGCGTAGGGGTCGAACTGGCCGGTCGCGGGAAGGTCGGGGCGCGAGACGGGTTCCGCCCAGCCGGCGCGGTGGGCGTTTTCCAGATGGGAGGTGAGGTCGAGGCAGGCGCGCTCGGCCTCCGCCAGGGTGCGGATGCCGCGCTCGGCCAGATGCGGCTGGAGCGCGACGAAGATGTCGGCCGCGGCGCGCGCGTCGCCGATCGCGCTGTGGCGGCCGCCGATCCCGACGCCCAGCCACCCGGCCAGGGCTTCGAGCGAGGTGTCGGGCAATCTGGGATTGGCGATCGCGCCGAGCAGCCGCACGCAGAGCGAGCGCGGCTTGCGCCATTCGAACCCGGCGCGGCTGGCTTCGTTTTCGAGGACGGCGAGGTCGAAGCCGATCGAATGGCCGACGAGAATGCGGCCGGCGGCGAAGGTCTTCAGGCGCCCCCAGGCCTCCGCGAAGGGCGGGGCGCCGCGCACCATCGCATCGGTGAGGCCGTGGATGGCGGTGGATGCGGGAGGAATCACCTCGCCCGGGGCGACGAACGTGTCGAACGCTTCGTCGGGAACGACGCGGCCGCGCGAGACGGCGATGCCGGCGAGCTGGAGGATGCGGGCGGAAGCGGTGTCGAGCCCCGTCGTCTCGCTGTCGATCGCGACCGCCTCGAGTGCGGAGAGCGGCGTCGCGCCGGTCGTCCTTCTGGTCATCTGCGGTCCCTCCTCCCGCGCTAGGCCCGGCATATGGAACTCGACTTCGATCACCTCTCCCACACATCGCGGGGAGAGGAAGGGTGCCGGACATAGCGACCGGCGTTCCTCTCCCAAGCGAGGGAGCGGGGATCGAACCTGATATGCGGCAGCTCTGCTTCCCAGGCGGAAGGTAGCAGGGGAGGCCGGCCGAACAAAGCCTCGCGGACGAACCGGTCCCAGGGCGTTTCCAGATGAAATGGAATCGTCGCTTGGAACGCCCCTCCACCACGCTTCGCAGGGGAGGAACCAGCGTCGCGGCCAGCCGCACCGTGGATCCTCCCCCATCTTCATGGGGGAAGGGGACCACGAAGTGGTGGAGGGGTGTGTCGGTGAAAACCTGAACTGCCCTAGCGGGGTCTGGTCGCCTCCAGGAGCCGCTCGCGCAGTCGCGCGCGATCCGGCAGCGGAAGCTCGGCGAGATCGGCCAGCCAGATCCCGTCGGCCGCCAGCCGGACGATGGCGAGGCCGATATCGGCGTCGGTTTCCCGGTGCCTGTCGAGGCGCTTCCGGAACCATTCGACCCAGAGCGTGCGAAGCTCCGGTTCGGTGAGCATCGAGACCGACAAGGCCGCCCAGGGATTGACCTTGCTCGGCAGGCCGTCATGGAGAACGGCTTCCAGATAGGCGCGGGTGAAGGTCCCGTGGGCGACCGGGTCCGCCACCATGCGGCGATCGATATTGTCGTCGATCTGGTCCAGCATTTCCTGGAAGAGCGTGTCGAGGAGCGCCTGTTTGCTCGGGAAATGGTGGAGGAAGCCGCCCTTGGTGACGCCGGCCGCGTCGGCCACGCTCTGGACCGTCACGGCGGCAAGCCCTTGCTCGACGGCGATCCTGGCGGCTGCGTCGAGGAGCGCGCGGCGGACGACCTCCGGCTGCTTCTTCCGCTTATGGGCGTTTTCCATGGTCAGTGCGCGGCGGAGCTGGAAAAGGCGTTCACGACGATGACGCCGCCGACGATCATGGCGATGCCGATCATGCCCGGCAGGTCGATCGACTGGCGGAAGACGAAGGTGCCGACGAGGGCGACCAGAACGATGCCGAGGCCGCCCCAGATGGCGTAGGCGACGCCCAGCGGAATGACCTTCAGCGCGTGGGCGAGCAGGAAGAACGAGCCGGCATAGAAGGCGGCCATCGCCAGCGTGGGCGCCAGCCGGGTGAATTGCTCGGACTTCTGCAGGAAGGAGGTTCCCAGCACTTCGAGGACGATCGCGGCTGCGAGGGCGCCATAGGCGTAAAGCGGAGGCATGAGTTCACCGTGTGTAAAGTGAAAGAAACCGTCCGTACGGTATGTTTTGGAGGATGTCAAGCGGCTGGGCGGGCGGGTGGTTTACGCAGCAAGCGGCGAAGGGGCAAATAGTGTGGTCAAGAAAAATGCAGGCCAAAAAGGCTCTGCTCTCGGCCGCTGAAGGCAGGAGAGTTTGTCCACGCGGGCGAAGTGGCCCGCCCCTCCGACCCTTCGGACCACCTTCCCCGCTCCGCAGGCAGGGCGCGATCGCATATGGAATCGGCCGGCATCCTCACGGATTTACCCCACCCCTCACCCCTCCGCACAAGGGCAGGGCTATCGAATATGGGTGCGAAACACGCCCCCTCCACCGCCTTCGGCGGTCCCTCCCCCGTAAACGGGGGAGGGACCAGCGCTGCGGCCGTCCGCGACCTCGGCTCCTCCCCTGCGAAGCGGGGGAGGTGGCCCGAAGGGCCGGAGGGGCATCGGCCATGTGCGATTGCCCTGGCTCTACAGGGGAGGAGCCGTGTCGCGGATGCCCCCTAGCTCGGAGATTGCAAACGTGAAGCGCCGTGCCCCCATGCGTCCCCCACTCCGGTTCGCTTCGCGAACCACCTTTCCCACTTGAAGGGGAAGAGGTAGCGCCGGCGTGAGGCCTGGCACCACCACCTCTCCCGCGAAGGTGAGGCGAGGGCACTTCCGCCAACCCCCACCCCTCTAACCCGTTCCCACCAAGCGGGAGGGGGAACTTGCGCATATGACCGACACCCGAAGAATTCGGAGGGACGGGATCGCACCATATGCGATCGCTCATTCGCTTCGTGGGAAAGACGGTTCGGAGGGCGGGGTGGAGTATTTATAAGGAAGCCCGGCCGGCGGAGGGGGGAAACCGGCCGGGCTCCTTGCCATGTTCCCGAATGATCGGGAACGGGGCAGGGAAGCGTGGGGTCAATCCATTCGCGGTTTGGGCGCCGTGAAGGGATCGATCCTGGACCGCCGGGCGTCCGAAGGGACGTAAAGGAGGCGGTCCAGGTCGTGGTTCGAGCATCGGAAGCGTTCGAAGCCGGCTTCCGCTTTCGGACCGATGCTTAGTTGGCGCTCGCGACGGGCGCGACGAGCGGGGTGATCCTGCGGATCGCCACGCGCCTGTTCTCCCGTTCGGGCTCCTCGGTGTTCACCTTCAGATATTGCTCGCCATAGCCCTGGGTGACCAGGTTCTCGGGCGGAATGCCGAAGACGTTGGTGAGCGCGGCCGCCACCGATTCGGCGCGGCGATCCGAAAGGACGAGGTTCGCCTGGTCGGAGCCGACGGCGTCGGTGTGGCCTTCGATCAGGAAGCTCTCGGCGGGGTTCTTGTCGAGAAGCCGCTCCATGGCCTCGGCCACGCCCTCGAGCCTCGAAATCTCGCTCTCGGCGATCGAGGCCGCGCCGAACTCGAAGGTGATCGTGTCGAGGTCGATGCGGCGGACGCTGTCGCGCACGCGGGCCGAATATTTGACCTCGTCCACCGAATAGCGGCGTTGGATGCGCTCGACCGGCGGCTGTTCGAGGAACTCGTAATAGACGTCGGGATCCTCGACGCGGCCCGCATCGAGGATGTATTCCTCGACCGGAATGGCCAGATGCAGCGGCGGCAGGTCGGCGCCCGGATCGCGCCAGCGGCGCGGCGCCTCGTAGTCCTCGTCGCCGGCATAGACGAGCATGTATTCCTCGCCGTCCGGCATCACGCGCGAGCGCTGGATGATGTCGCCGTAGCGGTTGCGGATGGTGACGACCTGGACGCCGTTCGGACGCACGATGGTCTCACGGGTGCGGCCGCGCGGCAGCTCGTCGTAATAGACCTCGGTGGCGTCGCGCTCGACGCGCTCGCGGTCGTCGCTCTCGACGATCACCTGGTTGTTGAGCTGGATCACCATGCGGTCGCCCATCTCGCGGATGACATCGGCGCCCTCGCGGCGCTCGATGCGCTCGCCATAGGCCTCGCGGTTCTCGATGCGGCGGCCTTCCTCCTGGCGAAGCGACCGGATCTCGACGGGCGCGGCGCTGTCCTGAGCCTCGGCGTCGGTGGTCGGCGGAGGACCGGCTTCCGCCGGCGGCTGGGCGGGCTGTTCGGCCGGCCGTTCTATCGGCTGTTCGCCGGCGGCCTCGCCCTCGGTGCCTTCCGGAGCGGCTTCCTCGGCGGGAGGCGCCTCCTTCTCGCTGTCGAGCACGGGGGCTTCGCCCTCGGGACGAGCCTCCTCGCCCGGCTGGGCGCCTTCCTGCTCGCCGGCTGGCGGCTGGGTGGCGTCCTCGCCGGCGGGAGCTTCCTCTTCACCGGGCTGTCCGGTCTCAGTGCCGGGCTGCTCGGCGGGAGCCGGTTCCTCGGCGCCGGGCGCGGCTTCGCCTTCGGCCGGAGCCTGTTCGCCCTCGGTCGGAGCGGCGTCGCTCTCCGGAGCTGCCTCGCCTTCAGGGGCCGCAGGCCGTTCGTCGGCCGGAGCCTGCTGCTCGTCGGCGGGTGCTTCCCCGGCAGGCGGAGCGGCTTCTTCCTCGCCGCCAGGCGCGGCGGGCTGCTCTTCCTGCTGCCGCTGCTCGGGCGCCTCCTCCTCGGCCGGAGGCGCTTCCTCGCCGGCTGCAGGGGCCTCCTGCTGCGCGGGCGCTTCATCGGCCGGCGCCTGCTCGGGGGCGGGCGGTTCCCCCGCCGGGGCTTCCTGAGCGGGCGGTTCTCCAGCCGGCGGCTCGTCGGCTGCCGGAGGCTGCTCGGCGGGAGCTCCCTGTGGAGCAGGGGCTTCTTCAGGCGGAGCGGGCTCCTCCTGTGCCGGCTGTTCCTGCATTTCCTCGGAAGGAGCCTCCTGCGGCTCGGCAGGCTGTTCGGGCTCGGCCGCAGGCGGCTCTTCAGCGGCGGGCGGCTCCTCGGCCGGTGCCTGCTCGGCAGGCGCCTGCTCTTCCCGGGGCGCGGCCTCCTCGCCGCCTTCCTGTCTCCGGCGCAGCTCTTCCTCGCCCGGTTCTCCGTCGGACGCCTGCGCGAGGATGATCTGCGCGGTCCCGTGTGAAGCCGACACACCGATCGGCGCGGCGTCCGCCCGGCCCGGCGCGAGCGGCGCGGCGTAAAGCTGCGTCGTCGCCATGACCAGCCCGACGGCTGTTCCCGCCAGAATGTGCGATCTGATCTTCATCTGGAATTTCTCCTGTTAGGCGTCCCGTCCCGCCGGCAACTTAGAAGCTGCGTTTTTGTTCCCGAAAGGCGGTGAAATGGGCCATCCCGGGGCTTTTCGGGGGCGAAAGCGTGGCCGGCGGACCGTGCTTGACGAAGCGCCCGCAAAGGCTCACATGCGACGGATGACGGATGCTTTCTGGAAGACCAAGACGCTCGAGGAGATGAGCGCGGCGGAGTGGGAATCGCTCTGCGACGGCTGCGGCAAGTGCTGCCTGGCGAAGCTGGAGGACGAGGATACCGGCGAAATCCACTGGACGAGCGTCGGCTGCCGCCTGTTCGACGCCGGCACCTGCCGCTGCAAGGACTACGCGAACCGGCAGGCGAAGGTCTCGGACTGCATCAGGCTGACGCCGCAGACGGTGCGCACGATTTCCTGGCTGCCGGAAAGCTGCGCCTACCGGCTGGTGGCGGAGGGGCGCGACCTTTACTGGTGGCATCATTTGATCTCCGGCAGCCGCGACACGGTGCACGAGGCCGGCGTCTCGGTGCGCGGCCGCGTGACGGTGAGCGAGGACGACCTCGCCGAGCCCGAGGATTATTTCGAGCACATGCTGGATCACGAGCCTTGAATGGGGCATGAGGCTCGGGAAGGCTGTCCCGGAGGGCAGTCCGGCAAGGACAGAGAGGAGCACGGACGATGAGCGAAGCCGAAACCCGCAGCCTGATCGAGCGCTATTTCGCGGCCTTCAACGCCAGCGACAACGAGGGCATGCTGGCCTGTCTTTCCGAGGACGTGGCGCACGACATCAACGAAGGCGGGCGCGAGATCGGCAAGGACAAGTTCCGCTGGTTCCTCGGCATGATGGCCAGGCACTATCGCGAGGAGCTCTCCGACATCGTCGTGATGACCGGGCAGGGCGGCGGCCGCGCGGCCGCCGAGTTCACGGTCAGGGGCACCTATCTGTCGACCGCCGAGGGGCTTCCGCCGGCCACCGGCCAGACCTATTCGCTGCCGGCGGGTATCTTCTTCGAGATCGACGACGGGCTGATCTCGCGGGTGACGACCTATTACAACCTGAAGGACTGGAGCGCGCAGGTCGAAGGCGAGTGATCGTCGTCCGCAGGCTTTCCGACGAGGAGGTCCGCGCCGGCTTCGACGCGCTGGCGCGGCTGCGTATCGAGGTGTTCCGCGACTTTCCCTATCTCTATGACGGGGACATCGACTACGAGCGGCGCTACCTCGCCACCTACATGGAGGCGCCGGGCGCGGTCGTCGTCGGCGCGCTCGACGGAAGCGGGCGGCTCGTCGGCGTGGCGACGGCTTCCCCGCTCGCCGAGCATTTCGAGGAATTCGCCGGGCCCTTCGCGGCATATGGCCTCGAGGCGAAGGATTTCTTCTATTTCGGCGAGTCGGTGCTCCTGAAGGAATATCGCGGACAGGGGATCGGCGTGCGCTTCTTCGAGGAGCGGGAAAGGGCGGCGCTCGAGGCGGGGTTCGCGAACTGCGTCTTTTCGGCCGTGCTGCGGCCGGGCGACCACCCGCTGCGGCCGGCGGGCTACGTGCCGCTCGACGATTTCTGGGCGAAGCGCGGCTACGCGCGTCTCGAGGGGTTCGTCACCGGCTTTTCCTGGCGCGACATCGGCGCGGCGGAGGCGAGCGAGAAGCCGATGGAATTCTGGACGAAGCGGCTTTCCTGAAGGGGCGTGGGGCTGGCGGCTCCGAGAAGCGCCGTCACGCGGCCTCCGCTTCGCTCGGCCACCTCCCCCCGAGGGGAGAGGAGATCGGTGAAGGCCGCGCCTTTCCTCTTCTCCCCGCCGCCGGGGAGAAGGTGGTCGCGAAGCGACCGGATGAGGGGAGATAGCGGATACCTTTACGGCAATATTCTTCCAGACATTGTGCAGCTTTCCTGCTTGTCCGCGGCAAAAATCCCTCCATGAACACCGGATGAACGATGGGTTCGCGCCCGGTTCAGCTTGTCTCGTGCATCTTGCGGCCATCGCTCGAAGCGAACGGAATTCACAACCCTCGGGAAATGGAGATCGCAAAATGTTCAACTTCATCAAGACGGCCGCGCTTTCCGCCATGATCGGCCTGACCGCTCTCGCCGCCGCACCCACTGCCGCGAACGCGCAGAATGGCGGCGGCATCTATCTCGGCTTCGGCTCGGGCTATCACGGCGCCAATGGCGGCTTCCACTTCGGCGACCGCGACCGCCATCACCGGCCGGTCTACCGTCCCGGACGCCACGCCTGCACGCCCGGCCAGGCGGTGCGCAAGGCGAGCCGCATGGGCCTCCGCAACGTCCGGATCGTCGGCGAGAACCGCCGCGCGATTCGCGTGGTGGGCCGTGGCCACGGCCACCCCAGGACCATAATGGTCTTCGCCAAGGCGCCGCGCTGCCCGGTCATTCGCTGACGAGGAGACGCGGCGGTTCCCGACCGCTGCCTTCAGGAAAAAAGCAACGCCGGCGGATTTTTCCGCCGGCGTTGCGCGTTCGGGCTACTGCTTCAGCTCGAAGGTGACGTTGACCTGGACGCGATAGGTGTTCTCGCCGGCCTCCATCGGCACGTAGTCGGCCGCCGCCTCCATGCGCATCGCCTTGCCCTGAGCCATCGGCATGGGCGGGGGCATGCGCGACTGCTCCGACATCTCGAGGACCCGGCCGAGCTCGACGCCGGCGGCCTCGGCCAGCGTGCGGGCGCGATCGGTGGCATCCGCGACGGCGAGGCGGCGCGCCTCGCTCAGGGCCGCGGAAGGATCGTCGTTGACGAAGGAGACACTGCCGCCCTGGTTGACGCCGAGCGTCACGGAACGGTCGATCACCTCGCCGACCTTCTGCACGTCGCGCACGCGCACGGTCAGCGTGTTCTGGACCTGGTAGGCGACGATCCGCGGCTGCTGCTCGCCGTCGTTGTCCTTGGGATAGACGTAGCGCGGGTTGATCTGCAGGCCGGCGGTCTGCAGGTCGCGGCTCTCGATGCCGGCCTCCTTCATCGCCGCGATGACGTCGGTCATCGCCTTGTTGGCGTCGTCCATCGCCGCGCGCGCGGTCTCGGCCTCGCGCATGACGGTGAGCGAGAGGATCGCCATGTCGGGGGCGACGGCGGTCTCGCCTTCGCCGACGACCATGATGCGCGGCGTCGGCTCGCGATCCTGGGCATGGGCGGCAAACGGGCTGAAAAAGGCCGCGGCGGCGAGAAGCGGCAAATATCTGCGATGCATTTCGTTCTCCAAATGGTTGTAACCCCTTCACCCATCGCCGATAGGACGGGATTATGGGATGATTGCGGCGGTTGGCGCTTGTCTCGCGACGAAAAAGAAACTAACTCAACCCGCGTGGGGCCTGTAGCTCAATGGTTAGAGCCGGCGGCTCATAACCGCTTGGTTGGGGGTTCGAGTCCCTCCGGGCCCACCATTGGCATCCTTGCAGCAATGGTCGCACTTCCAAAGTCCGCTTCATTTTCCGCACGCAGAGTTATTATAGTAGCGAATATGGCCGCAGGGAGCGCATCCGACAGCGGAGGATTCCGCTCCAACCTCCTTGCCACAGATCCAGGCGGTGAACCCGATGAACGAAAGTTGCCCTGTCCCCACCCCGGCGCAAAGGCGGTACCTAGAGATACAGGACAAAGCCGAACGAACCATGTTGGCTGCGATTTACAAAGCTCTCGAGGATGCCGCCAAGCAAGCCGCCGAAGATCTGAAATCCACCGAATTTCAGAACAGCCCGCCAAGCTACGAATACTTTGCTGCGGTCGCGCACCAGAAGCTGTTCGCTTTGTTGTGTGGCGCCGACCCTCAAACCTTTGCGGGGGGAAATCCGGATATAGCCGCCCGTATCATCGAGAACGGGCAAAAATTATCCGACCACTATTGGGCTAAAAAGGGTGACGTCCCCCTCGACAGTTCTTCAAGCTGATCGGTAGATACTAGCTATATTCTGCGGCTTGGCCGCCGCGCATCCCGCCGGCAGGGCCCTTTCGAGGCGTTGCAGGCCCGGAGTCGTGCCGGCGGCCGTCGCCGGCTAGCCGCAGGAGGCGCGGACGATCTTGCCCGTGCTCTCGTCGGTCTCGATCGTCACGCGTTCCTGGCGGAAATCCATCGTGACCGGGTCGCCGGGCTTGATCTGGCGAACGCTGGTCGCGCCGGTCAATTGCTTGGCCTCCTCGTCGGTCACCCTGTCCTTGCCGACCAGGGCCTCGGCGGCCTCGGGCTTGCATGGGCCGCCCTCGGCTTCGGCGGCCTGAGGTTCGGCAACGGGCGATTCCTTCTGGCAGCCTGCTATTCCAAGGAGAAGAAAGGCGGTGGCCAGACCGATGAGGCGAGGTGCGCGAATCACGGATAAATTCCTTTCATCGAAAGCGCCAAAGTAATCAAAGGTGGATCGCGGTGGCAAGCGAACGGCCGAAAGCGCTCATCCCCGTATGTTCGTCATCTGCCTTGAATGACGCGAATGAACGCGGGGCTTCGCGTTCGGAAGTCGTCATATGAAATCCGGCCGTTTGCGATGCCGTTGAATGCCCGCGTGCAATAGATCCTCGCGACATTGCTCCTCGGGCTGACGTTCATGATCTTCGCCATCTCCGCCTTTCTCGCCGGCGAGGCACGATTGGTGCCCTGATAGCAGCGCTCGATGCCTTCGCGCTTCATGGCGGGACTGCCCCGCACGACCTCTTGCGCGCGGACGTAACTTGCTTCGGTCACACAGCCGGAAAGCACGATCGAGGCGGCGGCCAGCACGATCAGCGGCAAGGATCTCATTGTATCAACCCCCTCTCGGATGGCGAAGAGGATTCCCGCTATCCGTGCAAATGTCAAAGCCGCCGTCGCCTATGCCGCCGCAAGGTAGATAATTCTCCCGAGCGCGCCCAGCAGCAGGACGAGGGCCGCGATCGTCTGGATGAGGAAGCCGGGGTATCTCCTCATGGGATCGGAGAGGTAGCCGACGAAATAGGCCGCGCGACCGATCAGCCAGACGAGCCCCAGCGCCGCCGCCCAGGCCGCGCTCCAATAGATGGCGAACAGCCACATCGAGGGGAGGAAGATCGGCAGCCATTCGAGCGTGTTGGTATGCGCCCGAACCGCCCGTTCGAGCCGCGGATCGCCGGTCATCGCCGGAGCGAGTATCCCGGTTTTCGAATGGGCCCTCGCCACGGCGAGCGCCATCGCGAACAAGACGAGGCCGCAGAGAAGCGTCACCACGGCGACCGGATAGTATCGTTCCACGATCAACCTCCTTGACCACCCGCTTCAGGAGACCACATGCGGCATCGACCGACAATACTTCCGGATTGCTTCAGATTTTACTGAAATAACTGGCGCAACCGACCCATATTGCAAGAACAATCGGCATCTGCCATGTGGCGACCTCAAACAGGAGAGGCCCGCCTACATGCAAGAGAAAGTCCAATCATCCGTCGCGCTCCCGGTTCAGGTGGAGCGATGGCCAAGCGAGATACCGCTGCGCGTCGCGATCATATTGACGTCGATCGCGCTGTGGCTGCTGATCATCGTGGGAACGTTCGGGCTCGGCCTGATCTATGTGGTGCTGATCGCCGCCTTTCTGTTCTTCGTCCAGGTCGGCTTCATCGCGCATCTGCGCGGCAGCGCCATACGGCTCGGCCCGGACCAGTTTCCGGAAATCCATCAGCGCGTCGTCGAGTTCGCGCGGCGCGCGGGCATGAAGAAGGAGCCGGAAGCCTACATCATGCAGGCGGACGGCGCGCTCAACGCCTTCGCGACGAAATTCTTCCGCGGCCAGATCGTCGTGCTCTATGCCGATCTCCTGGAGGCCTGCGGCGACGACCAGGCGGCGCGCGATATGATCATCGGCCACGAGATCGGACATTTGCGTTGCGGCCATCTCGACTGGTTCATCCTGACCGCGCCCGGCCGGATCATTCCCTTCCTCGGCTCGGCCTATTCGCGCGCCTGCGAATACACCTGCGACCGCTGGGGGGTGGCACTCAGCGGCGGCGGAGAGGACGCGCGGCGCGGGTTGGTGGTGCTGGCCGCCGGCGGCGCCCACAAGAACAAGGTGAATGTCGGCGCCTATGTCCGGCAGCAGGAGAATCTCGATACGGGCTGGATGACCCTTGCCCGTTGGCTGTCGACATATCCGCCGCTGTCGGCGCGGGTGGCGGCGATCACGCCCGGCCTGGCCGAGCCGTACAAGGCGCGCCGCGGAAGAATGCGCGCGCTCGGGATCATCGCGGCCTTCATCGGCATTCCGGTGATCTTCGCCGCGTCGATGCCGACCGCCATTCGCTACCTGGAGCGGCCCATCAACATTCTGGCCGGGGACGTCGAGGCGGTGACGGAAACCGACGAGGGTGGAACGGCGGGCAGCGGCAGGTTTGCATCGGTCGACGAAATGCCGGCGCCCAAGCCCGTTCCCCAGATCGACGACGCCCGCTTCGCCGAACTGGCGACCGTCTGCCACGGCGGGGACATGGCGGCCTGCGACGAGCTCTATTTCGCGTCCGACTACGGCACCGTCGAGGAGGAATACGGCTCCACCTGCGCCGGCCGGATAGACGACAACGACCTCGAATGCACCAAGCTTCTGGCCGAGTGACACGCGGACCGGCCGGGACGCGGCAAACGCGGCGGCGCGGGTATCTCCCGCGCCGCTACTGAACGATCACCACCGTGATGGTCAATCGACCATCCATCAATTCTACTGCCCGGCCGCGCAGGGATTGGCGCTCGAGACGGGATTCGGGGCCGGAGCGGGGGCTGGCGCTGGCGCGGATGCGGGACGATCGCTGCTGTACTCGTCCGCCAGCCGGTCGTAGTCGCGCCGGGGCGCATCCCGGCCGGGCGTCTGACCGGCGCCGGCGCATGGATTGGAGGCCTCGGCTGCCTTCGGCGGAGCCGGCGCGGGTGCCGCGCGTTCGTCGGCCGCGATGGCGTTGGCGGCCGCGAGCATCGAGGCGCCGAATAGGAGTGTGCGTCTGCCGTTCATGTGCGCTTGTGTCCTTGTGGATGGATGGTTTGCCGGAATCGCCCGGGCGACGGGGAAGGCCCCTTATGCCTGCGCGAGAAGGCGGCGGGAAAGAAAGTCTGTTCCGAATCCGGCCGCCAATGGAAATTCCTTCACCTCAGGGCGATCGGAATAGAGGTTCGTTCCTTCAGGCGGCGCGGCGGCGCGAATAAAGTCGCCATGGTTCAACCGAGGCACCGAATCGTGACCATCCATGCAATCCGAGGCGCGCTGGCCGCGCTTGCGCTGGTGCTGGCCGGCGTCCAAGGCCCCGCCGTTCACGCCGCCGGCGCAAGTGCCGCGCAGCCGTCGCAGGAACGGGCGACGCTGGTGCAATATTCGGCCGAGACCGACCTCGAGGCATTGGCGGCCGAGGGAAAGACGGTCGTCTTCTTCTTCGCCACCTGGTGTCCCAACTGCATCCTGACGCTTTCCGAACTCTCGGAAAACTGGTCGGAGATCGACCCGGAGATCACGCTCGTGATCGCCGACTACGACACCGAGACCGCGCTCAAGGCGAAATATGGCGTGACCTATCAGGACACATTCGTCCTCCTCGATTCGGCGGCCGGCGCGGCGAAGCTCTGGAATGCCGGTGGCGTCGCCGGCCTGAACGAGAACACGCGGGCGGAATGAGCCTCGTCTTCGCGTTCGTTGCCGGCCTGGTGACGGTGCTGTCTCCCTGCGTGCTGCCGCTGTTGCCGGTGATCCTGGCCAACGGCGCGCTCGGGGGGCGCTTGAGGCCGATCGGGCTCATCATCGGCTTCACCGGCTGCTTTACCGCGATCACGCTCTTTCTGAGCATCTTCGTCCGTCAGTTCGCCATACCGCCGGACATCCACCGCACAGCGGCGGCCTCGATCTTCGTGGCGATGGGCCTGGTTCTCGCGCTGCCCGCGTTGAAGGCCCGCTTCGAGCTTTTCCTGTCTCCGCTGGCCGGCCGTTTCGCCGCCGCGGGCGGCACGTCCGACGGCTTCGGCGGCGGCCTCCTGTCCGGCGCCGGGCTGGGACTTGCCTGGACACCATGCGTCGGACCGATCATGGCGTCGGTCATAACGCTGGCGCTCAACCAGCAGACCACGGCCCTGTCGGCCCTGACCGCGCTCGCCTTCAGCCTGGGAACCGCCGTGCCGATGGCGGCCTTCGTCGTCTTCGGCAGCCGGGTCGTCGCGCGCATCGGCTTCCTCAAGCGTCACAGCGCCGGGATCCAGCAGGCGATGGGGCTCTTCATCCTGCTTGTCGGGGTGGCGATCTGGATCGGTCTCGACCGCAGCTTGCAGGTCGCGCTCTTCAGGGCGTTTCCCGGATGGGAACCGGCGCTGACGGGATGGGAACGCGCGGTCGCGAACTGATTTTGTGGTCCGTGCCCGGGACGGCGGAATATTAGTTCCGCCAGGCGGCTCAAATTGGCAGCGCTTTGATTGCCCGCCGGCATCGGCTCTGAAATCTTCATGCCTGGTTTTTTTGCAGGAGATTCAAATGCTTCCCAAATCGCATCGGCTGTTCGCCGCCAGCGCATTGTCCGTCCTCGCACTCGCCGCCGGGGCGCCGGCGGTCGGCGCGCTGGATATCCACCCGGCGCTGGCCATTTCGGCTCAGGCCCAGGAGGCGGCGCTTCCGATCATCGTCGATGCCGATCAGTTCAAGCAACTGGTCGACAAGGGTGCCAAGGTGGTCGACGTCCGCCAGCAGGCGGCCTTCGAGGAAGGCCACATTCCCGGCGCGGTCAACCTGCCGTGGGCAAAGCTGAACGTGTCGGAACGCGACGGCATCCGCAACGAGTTCGAGGACGACGAGATCATCGAGGCCGTCATCGGCCAGGCCGGGCTGGAGAACGGCGACACGCTGGTGATCTACGACAACAATTCGCTGCCGGGCCGCGCCTTCATCGCGCTCGAATATGCGGGCTTCAAGAACCTGCACGTGCTGGACGGCGGCATCGGCTCGTTCTCCGGCGAACTGGCGAAGGGAGCCGTCGAGGTGGCGGCCAGCGATTTCAAGATAACCGACAAATACGACGTTCGCGTCGACAAGGCCTATGTCGAATCGAAGCTCAAGACGGACGACGCGGTCATCGTCGACGGCCGCAATTCGGACGCCTTCGTCGACGGCCACATTCCCGGGGCGAAGTCGCTGGTCGCGGCCAGCCTGCTGACGGAGGACCGCAAGGTTCAGCCCGAGGACGTGATCAACAACCTGCTGGCGTCGCGCGGCATCGACAAGAACAAGGAGATCCTTTCCTATTGCGGCAGCGGCGTCGCGGCGGCGAACAACTATGTCGCGCTGCGCAATCTCGGCTACGCCAATGTCCGCATCTACGACGAGAGCTGGGACGAGTGGAGCCGCGATCCGGCCGCCGGCCAGTCGCTGGCGCTCGGCAACTTCGCCTTCACGGGCGACGACGTGTCGGGCGGCGGCGAGGAGGGGCCGCATTTCCTGACGGCGGACCAGGTGAAGGAACTCGCCGCCGACCCGAGCGTCGTGGTGCTCGACGTGCGCGCGCCCTCCGACTACAACGCCGGCCAGATTCCCGGATCGGTCAACGTCTTCTGGGACACCACGCTGGACGACAACCGCGTGCTGAAGGATGTCGCGGAGTTGAAGAAACTCTACGAGGAAGCAGGAATTACGCCGGACAAGCGGGTGATCCTCTTCACCCGTGGCGGCGTGCAACTGACCCACTCCTACACGGTCCTGTCGCTGCTCGGCTTCAAGAACGTCGACTTCTTCACCGGCAAGTTCGAAGGCTGGGAGAACGGCGCCATGCGCCGCGGCTAGCGCCTAGGCTTGGAAATCCTGATCCAAAGGCGATGCGGTGGCAGCGCGTTTGGATCAGGTCGGGCGGGCTGTCGTCATCGACCGCTCTACGAGTCGAGCGGCGAGGTTAGCGCTTCCGCGGACGCTCGAGGCTTCTCGACAGGACCTGACTCACGCCACGTACTCATATGTCGGTGACAGGTTGCGAAGCTTGCCAACGGCAAAATATCTTCCCGTTTCCCGGTACCCTATCGGTTCGATCACCGCCCTGATCGCCGATCTTTCCTTCTCTCCATGGGCTTCCGCGAAGAGCCGGGGCCTGGATTCTCGAAGGATGCGTTCGGCTCCGCGAAGAGCGGCGGGTTCCGCGCCCTCTATATCGATCTTCATCAGCGTTATGGGACAGGCGATCAGATCGTCCAGCCTTCGTCCCTCAAGCAGAACCGGTGCGGCGCCGACGACCGAGTGGACCTCGACCGGCGCATTCTCGTCCGACGCGGCATACGGAAGAATCTCCACCTTTTCAGTGAGATCGTTCGCCGCCAGGAATTCTCCCATCAATCGAATGGCCTTGGACGTCGGCTCGACGGCAATCACCTTCTCCGCCCGGGTGTTCAGCGCGAAGAAGACGCTGTGATTGCCGACATTCGCACCTACGTCGAGATATGTGCCGGCAATGCCGAGGGACGCGATATAGCTCAGCATCCTTTCCTCGTACCATCTGCCCTGATGGAGCTCGCCACCGATCCTTCCGCCAAGAGTGGCGGGGACGGTGACTTGTTTGGTCGGCATGGCGAAATTCAATACTTCCCCCATCGTGTTGTTCCAAGGATAGCAAACCCTTCGGCGGCGTGAAATCAGGAAGGGCTCCGCCGCAGCCGAACCATTCAACCAAGGCGGCAATGCGGCGTGCGGGCATTTCGTCCTCTGACGCCGGGCCAGCCTGACGATGTCAAAAGAGCCATTGCGGAGTCTAGACCCGTAAACTGTGGAATCATGCCAGCTTACAATAAAAAATAAATTTTGAATGCGAAGCGGGTTGTTCAATCGGATTTGATAACGAATCTTCCAAAACATCAAAAAATGAATCAGTGATATCTAATTGATGATATTTGCATAATGTGTATATTTAGATAGTTTTCAATTAATACTTAATATTTTAAAATATTTATTGATAAACAGGCGCGTATGGAAGGGTATCGAATTCAGTATCGGCTATATAGCGTGTGATCATGTCCTCAGGAACTCTGGCGTGCCTTCTGTTTGGTTGTTGACCTGCAGGGGGCGTGTAATTGATGGCGCCTATCGGAAAGAATTGTCATGAAGATTGCATTCGTTGTCCAGAAAATCGCCGGCAGAAATGGCGGGGCGGAAAGGGTATTAATTGAAACGGCGAATGAAATGGCTCGCCGCGGCCATCAGGTCGAGATTCTAGCTCACGAGAACCGCGGCATCGGCCCCTTCTATACTTTGGAGGACGGGGTCGTTCACCGAAACCTCTTCAAACGGCCGATCGAACACGTGGACAAGGAGCGGTACAAGAAATTTGAAAGATTCCGCGATTCTCTTCCGATCTCGTTTCCGGGTGTCCGCCTCTACAAATGGCATCTGCGCAACGGGCAGTTCATCAAGGATCTGCGCCAATACATCCTCGAACAGAAGCCCGACGTGCTCGTGCCGTTCATGCCGCCGGCAATGATCGCGAGCGCTTATGCGACCAAGGACATCGATGTTCCGATCGTGGCCTCCACGCACAATGCGCCGGAACAGGACTACGAAAATCCCGAACGCTGGGATCCCAATCCCGTCGACATACAGCGTCGCCGCAGGATACTCGAGCGGATGACGCGCATTCTGGTGCTCCTGCCGAAATATCGGGAATGGTACCCGTCCCACCTGCATGAGAAGATCATCGTGGTTCCAAATCCGGTGCAGCAGCTTCCGGAATCGGAGTTGAATGCGGCCGGGAGACAAAAGAGAGCCCTGTTCGTCGGCAGAATGGCGCATGTAAAGCGCCCTTTGTTCATGGTTAAGGTCTGGAAGCGGATCATCGACGAGTTTCCGGACTGGAGCCTCGACTTTTTCGGCGGCGGGCCGCTCGAGCATGATGTCGATCGCGCGACGGCTGCCTTTGAATTCACCCATCCGGGCAGGTTGCGCTATCGAGGCGTGACTTCGGAAATAAGCAAGGAATACCTGGCCTCATCGCTTCTTTGCCATCCGGCGGAGTACGAAGGATTCCCCCTGGCCGTTTCCGAAGCGCTCGCTCACGGATTGCCGGTTGTCGGTTTCAAGAGCTGTAGCGGGCTGAATGCGCTTGTAGAGGATGGCGTCAATGGCGTGCTAGTAGAGGACGGGAAGGACGAGGCCGAGTCGATAGAGCGATGGGTCGACGCCTTGCGCAAGCTCCTGTCATCGGACGAAACCCTGGCCCGGCTTTCAAAAAACGCTCCCGCGAGCGTGGCGAGCTATGCTCCCGTTTCGGTTTACGATCAGTGGGAGGAGATATTGCACGGGGTAACTGAAGCCAAGGAGCGCGGAGGAGCGCGTCTTGAAGCCGCCGGATGAGCTCGCGTTGGAGCACTCTGGTGGTCGAACCATTTCGTCCCTATCGCAAACAAAAATCGATAATATCATCCTGGATGACCAGTGTTGGGGGATGCTTGCAATCGTCACGTACGAAAAACGGATTTTCCCGGCTGTGGTCTGGCAGCCATGCGCGGCCGGGAAATTCAGGCATAACCGAGAGTTTAGAGCCGGAAAGCCGCGGAGCCCAGAGCCGGTTATCCGTTTGATGCGATGGGGGCAAATGAACGAATGCCGACGAAGCGCAACTGGGTGCAAAGCGTATCCCTATATCGCAGCCTCCGCCTCATCAAGAAAACGCACTCATTGATAGGAAGCCCCATGAGTACCAAGGAAGAAAGGCAGAAGCTCAAGCAGAGCATGCCGAGAACCCATTTGAGCCTCTTCCACACGGAGAATTGCCGCGTCCTGCCAAACAGGAGCGAACTGCTGTATCGCCTGCCGCATAACGGCGTCGCCGCGGAGATCGGGGCTGCTTTCGGCGATTACACGGCCGAAATCCTGGAGAAGAATCGCCCCAGTCAACTGTTCCTGATCGATGCTTGGGAGAGCGATCGCTACAAACAGGGATTGGAGAAGATCAAGGACACCTTCAGGGAGGTCATATCAGCCGGGAAGCTTCAATTCCGGCAGGGATATTCCACGGAAAAGCTCGCCGAATTCGACGACGAGTTCTTCGACTGGGTCTATATCGACACCAACCATTCCTATGGGACCACCTGGAAGGAGCTTCAGCTTTGTCATGCCAAGGTGAAGCGGGACGGCCGCATCGCGGGACACGATTTCTGCACGGGCAACGTCATCGATCCGGTTCCGTACGGGGTGATCGAGGCGTGCAACAGATTCTGCCATGATTACGGCTGGCAGTATGAATACCTGACCCTGGAATGGCACGGGCACTTCTCGTTCTGCCTTAAGCGACTCTGAAATCCGTCGATCGCGCGAGCGGCGACGCCGCGTGCGCGAAACGGAATTCCCCAGTCCTCGGCGGGTGCGGGAGCACTGTCATGGCGGCGTCGCCTCTCAGCGAAGCCGCCGGGTTTCACCTTCCGGCCATCGCCGGCCACGGGGGCGACATGGAAAGCGAGCCGCCACGCCAAGGCGCCCGCCTTGCTTTCTACGCCGACAGGTTGGAGCCGGCCTGCACGGCGGAGCGGAACTGCATCTCGGCCATGACCGCGTCCTGAAGGGCGTAGATCTCGGTGCGGATCGTTTCGTCGGAGAGACCGGTCGACCTCAGCTCATTCACGATCCCGGCGATGCGCGTTCGCCAGAATTCATTCGCGGCAGGACCATGGATGCGCTCCAGATCGTCGGCGATGGAGCGGACGAGGCGGGCGCGGGAGTTCAACGGGAAAGGAATCAAATCAGCCATAAGGTTAGAGCTAGCCGTTCATGGTTTACGGATGGTGAACGGGACGCGCGGCAAGTAACGGACGCGTGGGTCCGTGATGCCGACGAGGCGGCGATGGGCAACGTGCGGGCGACCGCATGTCGCCGATGCCCTCCGACCCTTCGGACCACCTCCCGCGCTACGCAGGGGAGGAGGCCAGGGCGCGGCTTGCGGCAACGTTGGATATTTCCCGGCGAGGCGGGCCCCGCATGAAGCATGGTGGAAGATGGGTTGGATCCTCCCGTTTGCGGAACCCGCGGGAATGGAGGAGACGGGCGGCTAGCCTGGGCGGGGACCGCCGAAGGCGGTGAACCGGGACGTGGATCGCGATGGCTCCGCCAACGAGATTGAGGGGTGAAGGACCGGCGAGACCGGCGGTTCGTCCGCAACGCGCCAAGTCCTGGATGCGGGACCCCTGGTCCTAGTTCCCGGCAGGGTCTTGCCGCGTCTCGCAGAACATGCGGTGGAGCAGGCGGATGAATTCGGCCGCGCGGCCGTCGGCAAGGCGGTAGAAGACCGATTTCGACTGCTTGCGGCCCTCGATGAGGCCGGCGCCACGCAATTCGGCGATCTGTTGGGAAAGGCCCGGCTGGCGGATGCCGAGCGTGTCCTCAAGGTCGCGCACCGAGCGCTCGCCCTCGACCAGCGCGCACACGATCATCAGGCGGTTCGGATTGGCGAGCTTCTTGAGGAAGTCGGCGGCCTCGGCCGAGCTTGCGAGCATTTCGGCGGTCGCGGGCGCAAGCTCCCGTTTCATCGGATCAGTCCCAGACGGCGCCCTCGAGGATGTCGAGGGGAAATTTCAGGTAGCGCTTGCCGTTGGTTTCGGGTTCGGGCAGGCGACCGCCATTGATGTTGACCTGCAGGGCGTGGAGGATGAGCTTGGGCATCGGCAAGGTGCGGTCGCGCTCCTCGCGGACCCTCACGAAGTCGGCCTCGCTGCGGCATTTCGAGATGTGCGTGTTGCTCGCCTTCTGCTCGGCGACGGTCGATTCCCACAGCGGCTCGCGCCCGCCCGGCTGATAGTCGTGGCCGGTGAAGAGGCGGGTCTCGTCGGGAAGGGCGAGGATCTGCTCGATCGAGCGGTAGAGCCGGCTGGCGCTGCCGCCGGGGAAATCGGCGCGCGCCGTGCCGCTGTCGGGCATGAAGAGCGTGTCGTGGACGAAGGCGGCGTCGCCGATCACATAGGTGATCGAGGCGAGCGTGTGGCCGGGCGAGAACAGGACCTTTGCCGGGATCGTGCCGACGCTGAAGGTCTCGCCTTCGGCGAAGAGCTTGTCCCATTGCGAGCCGTCGGCCGGAAGGCCGGGCCAATTGTAGAAATCCTTCCAGAGTTTCTGCACCTCGACGATCCGTTCGCCGATCGCGGTGGGTGCGCCGGTCCTTTGCTTCAGATAGGGCGCGGCGGAGAAATGGTCGGCGTGAGGATGGGTGTCGAGGATCCATTCGACCTCCAGCCCTTGCTCGCGGACATGGTCGAGTATGGCGTCGGCGTTCCTGGTCGCGGTCGCGCCCGACTTCTCGTCGAAATCCAGGACCGGATCGATGATCGCGCATCTGCGCGTCGCGGGGTCGGAGACGACGTATTGGATCGAGAAGGTGCGCTTGTCGAAAAAACCCTTGACCAGCGGTTTCGGCGTCATTCAGGTCTCCAATCGGTCAAAAAGAATCAATTGCATGTTATCGATTGCATAAGCTCGCAATCTTGGCGATGCCGACAAATCCTCCGTTCGGCCCGGCCGACAGCAAATCGGCCAATCGAAGCGCTTTCAATAGCCCGTTTGGATGAAATGTTCGGCTGAAATTCCAGCCGGTCAAGCATCGCGATGTCGCGTCCAATGGATGCCGTCGGCGGTGCATCGGTCGGAAGGGATTTTCGAGACCGCATTCGCCGGCGCATGGCCCACCAAGGAGATATCCCATGGATACGATGGTCAAAGGCGCGGCAGTCGCCGACGAAATGGTTCTAACCAATCCCAAGCAGAAGCTCACGGCTGAGGTGACGAAGGCGCTTTCGGCGCGCCGCAAGGCGCATGGCGAGCGGCTGGCGCTCCAAAACCAGGCCGATCTCGACCCGGATTTCAGGAAGCGCCTTCTCGAAACAAGGCGCTCGCTTCAGCGAAGCCGCACGGCCGGGGAGGCCGCGGTTTCAGGCTTCGAGGGCTACAATCCCGCCCTGAGCGACATCCTGGCCGAGAAGAACACCAAGGTCGCGACCCGGCTGAAGGACCGCGCCGTCAAGTGGAAGGACCTGGCCGGGGCGTTTCCCACGCTGCCGGTCTGGCCGCGACCGGTGAAGAAGGATCCGTCCTTCTGGTGGTCGGAGACGTGGTCGTTCGTCGCGCCCGACACGCGGGCGAGCTTCCACGACGACGGGCTGCGCTTCTTGGGCGGCCCGAAGGTGAACGATTACGACGGCGAGATGCATACCAGCTTCGGCGCGGTGGCGCGGTTCTGCCTGTCGCCCGACCGGCGCCCCAAGACCCCGAGCGGCTGGTATCGCTCGGCGCCGCATGTCGAGCTGTTCGGCGGTGTGGTCGCCTATGCGCCCGACTGGGACCTGATCCAGGGCAACGGCATCGCCTCGTGCAACATCTCGCTGAGGCACACGCTGTTTCAGTGGAAATTCGGTCCGGACGGGCCGGTCGCAGGCAAGGTGGCGGAGGCGACGGTGCAGGATCCGTGGCGCATCTACCTGAAGAACACCGGCTATTCGCGCCACGCGGCGATGCCGGGCTTCAAGCCGCTTCCCGCGCTCGACTTCCACCAGTCGCAGATGGTGATGCACGAGGATCTGTGGGCGGAGGTCGAGGTCCGCTTCGACATCTATCTGAACACGACGGGCGCGCTGGTGTGGTGCGATCCGAACGTGCTGCTGCGGACCTTCCAGTGGCCGCTGGTCGCGGTCTGAGCCGCATAAAAAAAGGCCAGACGCGAACGCCTGGCCAGTTGTGAAGGTAAAACCTCCAGAGGGGAACGCGTCGGAATCAATGGGAGGAGAAATTCCGACGCACCCTGGAGATAGGAGCTACATTTCACATGTTCAATAGTTGGCAGGTATTTTCGACGGAGCCAGCTTGGTTTGTCGGTTGGTCCAGAGGTTTGGGCCAGAGGCGATGCCCAAGGGCGGGGTTGGCACGAAACAGCTTCCGATTGTATATGCTGAAGGCATGAGCATCGAATCCGTTCGCGCCTTCTTCGCGGCGCATGCACCCGACATCGAGATCATCGAAACCGAGACGAGCTCCGCCACGGTGGCGCTGGCGGCCGAGGCGCACGGCGTGGAGCCCGCCCAGATCGCCAAGACGATCTGCCTGCGCGTCAATGAGGAAACCATGCTGATCGTGGCGGGCGGCACGGCACGGCTGGACAATCGCAAGTTCAAGGAACGTTTCGGCGGCAAGCCGCGCATGCTCGACGCCGAGCAGGTGGTGGCGACGACCAGCCACCCGGTCGGCGGGGTCTGCCCGTTCGGGCTTCCCGAGCCGTTGCCGATCTATTGCGACGTGACGCTGAAGCAGTTTTCCGAGGTGGTTCCCGCCGCCGGCGCGACCAATGCGGCGGTGAAGCTGGCAACCGACCGGCTGGCCTCGCTGGTCAATGCCGAGTGGGTCGACGTCTGCCAATAGCCGTTTCAGCTTATCACCGACAACGCTCCCTCCACCTCCTTCGGCGGTCCCTTGCCGGGGCGAGCCACTGGTCTCGCCCGACCTCGGGCCCCCCGTTAACGGGCGAGGAGCCGAGGTCGCGGACGGCCGCTGCGGCTCCTATGCGGACTTGCGCCACAGGATGGCGGCGATCGCGAGCCCTCCGACGAGGGAGACATGCTCGAGCGCGACCGTCATGTCGCGGAACGCCTCCTCGCCTTCCTTCGCCCAGAACGGATGCGCGATCGGGATGGTGAGGAGGGTGAAGACGGCGAGCGCGCCGGCCGCGAGCCAGACGCCGCGGCCGAAGACGATCATCAGCGAGCCGCCGATCTGAAGGATCAGCGTCGCCGTGTTGAACAGCCAGCCGGGATAAAGGCCGAAGCCTTCCATGACGGCGGCGTTGGCGCCGAAATCGAAGAGCTTGGCGAGCCCGCTCGACCAGAAGACCAGGGTGAGGACGACCCGCGCCAGGATGCCGAAGACGCGGGAATCGAGGATCGTCGCAATGATGGCCGGCATGCCTCACCCCTCTTTCCGGGTGAGGCGCACGGCCCTGAACGCCACCAGGATCGCCACGGCGGGCGCGAGCGCGAAGATGCCCGTGAGCCACAATGCGGCGCTCGAGGCTCCGACGACGCCGCCGGGATCCGCGATGCCTGCGAAATTGGCGACCATGCCGGCGCAGGCCGTGCCGAAGGCGATGGCGAAGAGCTGGACGGTCGTCATGCCGCCGGCCGCCAAATCCTGTTCGGTTGCGGGCGCGCTCCGGTAGATGCGGGTGACGAGGCTCGGCCAGGCGAGGCCGATGCCGAAGCCGACCAGGATCAGCCCGAGGCAGATCGGCGCGAGCAGCGTCCACTCGCCATTGCCCTCGACGGGTATGAAGGCGGCGAGCAAAGCGAGGCCGGCAAGGGTGAGGACGGGGCCGGCGACGACGAGGCGATCACCGCCATCGTCCTGCCAGCGCGCGCTGAGCAGGGAGGCCGCCGTCCAGCCGATCGACATCAGTGCGGCGAGATAGCCGGCCCAGAGCGGCGATTGCGCATGCAGGTTCTGGAGCAGGTAGGGCACGAATATCTCCGGCTGCATGGCGAGCATGAGCAGGGCGATCATCAGATAGAGCGCGCCGAGCGGGGTGGCGACGCTGAAGGACCGCCTGGGCAACAATCGCGCCTTGGCCCGCGTGTCGACGGCCGCGATCAGCGCGATCAGGGCAAGGCCGCCGACGAGGCCGGCGATCTTCCAGGCGGCGTTAAGGGAGAGGCTGCCGGCCGAGACGGAAACGACGGCGCCCGTCAGCATGACGAGCTGCAGGAGCGGCACGGCGGATTTCTCGTTCCGGTCGCTGCTGCTGCGAGGAAGGGTGGCGAAGGCAAGGATCGCGAACATGGCCGTGAAGGGCAGCAAGAACCAGAAGGCGGCTCGCCATTGGCCATATTCGGCGAACACGCCGCCGACGGCCGGGCCGATCAGCGTCGCGATGCCGAACATCGCAGAGATCAGCCCGATCGTGCGTCCCCATAGCCGTTCGGGAAGCACCAGCCGCGTCAGCCCATAGGCGAGGGCGTAGAGGAAGCCGCCGCCCAGCCCCTGGATGGCTCGGCCGGCGAGCATCACCGGCATGTTGATCGCCAGCGAGCAGACGAGCGTTCCGGCCGCGAAGAGCAGCGTCGCCGCGATGTAGGCGCCACGCGGGCCGGCGGTCTTCATGAGCTTGGCGGCGAGGGCGGCGCCGAGGATCGAGCCGACGACGAACAGCGTCGTCGCCCAGGCGTAGAAATCGAGCCCGCCGATGTCGATGACGACGGAGGGCATGACCGTCGTGGCGATGTACATGTTGACGGCGTAGAGGGTGACGCCGCCGGCAAGGGTGAGCGCGTAGATGGCGTTCTTTCCGCTGAGCAGGTCGCCCCAGCCGGCGGGGGCGGCTTGGACGCCGCTCGACCCCGGATCAATCGATCCCGACGAGAGCGTATCGTCAATATCACTGTGCAATGTCGGCACTCCTTTGTTGTTGCCGACATGGCTTATAGAACCTCAAGCATGGTTGAGATCAAGGTCGAAAAGACCCCCGCGGATGCGCGAAATTGTCCGCCGCCTCTCCGCGCGGGAAGCCGGCGGCCGTTACGTTCAGGAAGCGGAAATCACGGCTTCGAGATCAGCCTTCTGGGGCCGGCGCCCTGTCCGCCGAGCACGTCGTCAGGGTTCCTCAGCGGGCATTCCTCCAGCGAGAGGCAGCCGCAGCCGATGCAGCTCGTGATCTGGTTCTGGAGCTGCAGCAGGCTGGTGATGCGCTCCTGCAGCATGTCGCGCCAGGCTTCGGTGAAGCGCTTCCAGTCGTCGGCGGTGGCGACGTGCTCGTGGGGCAGGTCGGCGAGCGCGTCACGGATGGCGGAAAGCGGAATGCCGGCGCGCTGGGCGATGCGGATGATGGCGACGCGGCGCAGGACGGCGCGATGGTAGCGGCGCTGGTTTCCCTCCGTGCGCCAGCTTTCGATCAGCCCCTTCGATTCGTAGAAATGCAGGGTGGAGACGGCGACGCCGCTTCGCCCGGCCACCTCGCCCACGGTGAGGGTCTGCTTGACGGCGGCTTTGCCCATCGACTGTAACCTCAATTATGGCTGAGGTTATAGGTCGCCCATTGGATCGAGCACAAGCGACCGTCATGCTCCGCGGCGCGGACAAACTGTCGCGAATGGCCTCAGGGTCGCGGCTCCCGCGTGCTGCGCCGGCAGTAGATCGAGTAGCCGATCAGGCTCGCGAAATAGAGGCCGGTGCCGAGAAAGGGCGTGACGTAGATCACCGCGGCGAGCTCGCAGGCGCCGTCCTGGCAACTGCCGAGATAGCCGGCATGGGCGAGCCCGAGGGAAATCGCGAGCGCCATCGCGATGCTGAGCGAGAACACGGCGGCGATCGCCAGCGCGCGCAGGGCGGATATGAGAAGGGCCATCCTTCCTCCCGATAGCCGATGCCCCTTCCGCCACGCGAAAGCATAGGTCGAATGATGGCGAGAGCTGGGCAACCGGTGGTAGAGAACGTCGGTTCAGGTCGTGAGCGATTGCGAGAGGCCGGTGCGCCTGGCGAGCACCCGTTCGAGCGCGGAAAGCGCGTCGTAGATCAGCACCGCCAATATGCCGACGATCAGGCCGCCCTGCAGCACGAAAGCGAGGTTGTTGGAAAGCAGCCCGGCGATGATGACTTCGCCGAGCGTCCTGGCGGCGACGGTGGAGCCGATCGTGGCGGTGGCGAGGCTGATGACGACGGAGAGCCTTATGCCGGCGAGGATCACGGGCAGCGCCAGCGGCAGTTCGATGCGGGTGAGGCGTTGCCAGCCGGTCATGCCGACGCCGCGCGAGGCTTCGGTGACGGATTTCGGCAGCGTGGTGAGGCCGGTAAGCGAGTTCTCGAAGATCGGCAGCAGGCCGTAGAGGAAGAGCGCGATCAGCGTCGGTTTCTCGCCGAAGCCGACGGCGGGGACGGCAAGGGCAAGGACCGCGACCGGCGGGAAGGTCTGGCCGATATTGACCAGGCTGCGCGAGAGCGGCAGGAACTCCGCGCCGGCCGGCCGGGTGACTAGGATGGCCAGGCCGAGCGCCACGATGGTGGCGGCGACGGTGGCGATGAGCACCGTGCGCAGATGGAGCAGCGTCAGCGTCATCAGGCTGCCCTGGTTGTAGATCGCCGGCGCGTTGTTCTGGGTGAGCGGGCGGAAGACCGGCTCGAACCAGTCCGGCCGCGCGAGGAAGGCGACCAGGACGATGAGCGCGACGAGGCGCAGAACCGTCGGCAGCGACAGCCTCATGCGGCGGGCCTTGCTGCGCGCTTGACCAGCGCATCGATGGTGACGCGGCCGAGGATGGCGCCGTCGCCGGCGGCGACGGGCAGGGCGCGGCGGCCGGACCACAGGAGCTCGGCCAGCGCGTCGCGTTGGGTGGCCGTGGCCGGGATGGCATTGCCTGTCGCCTTGCCGGGTTCGATGGCGTCCTCTACCGTTTCGAGCGAGAGCAGCCGGAAAGGCCGGTCGCCCGTGCCGATCAGCGTCTCGACGAAGCCGGTGGCGGGCTTGGCAAGGATTTCGGCCGGCGCGGCGTACTGGATGAGCTTGCCTTCGTCCATCACGGCGATGCGATCGCCGAGATGGATGGCCTCCTCCATGTCGTGGGTGACGAGGATGATGGTGGTGCCGAAGCGCTTCTGGATGGCGAGGAGGTCCTCCTGCGCCTTGGCGCGGATGACCGGATCGAGCGCGCCGAACGGCTCGTCCATCAGGAGCACGTTGGGCTCGGCGGCGAGCGCGCGGGCGACGCCGACGCGCTGCTGCTGACCGCCGGAAAGCTCGTGCGGGTAGCGCGGACCGAACTGGGCGGGGTCGAGCTGGTAGAGTGTCAGCAGCTCGTCGACGCGTGCGTCGATGCGGGCCTCGTCCCAGCCGAGGAGCACGGGCACGGTGGCGATGTTCTGCGCGACCGTGCGGTGCGGGAACAGGCCGTGGCCCTGGATGGCGTAGCCGATGCGACGGCGAAGCTCGTGGCCGGGGACGGAGCGGTTGTCCTCGCCGTCGAGCCTGATCGTGCCAGATGTGGGCTCGACCAGCCGGTTGATCATGCGCAGCAGTGTCGTCTTGCCGGAGCCCGACGTCCCGACGATGACGGTGACGGTGTGCGGCTCGACGACGAAGGAGACGTCGTCGACGACGGCGATGTCGCCGTAGCGCTTGGTGATGTGCTCGATCTCGATCATGCGGTGCGGACCTCCGTGCGTTCGGTGGCGGTCATTTCGATGATGGCGTCAAGGATGACGGCGGCGGCGAAGGCGAGCGCGACGGTCGGCACCGCGCCGAGGAGCACGAGATCCATCGCCGTCTGGCCGATGCCCTGGAAGACGAAGACACCGAAGCCGCCGCCGCCGATGAGGGCGGCGATGGTGGCAAGGCCGATATTCTGGACGAGCACGATGCGGATGCCGGTGAGGATGACGGGAAAGGCAAGCGGGAATTCGATGCTGAAAAGGCGCTGCCAGCCGGTCATGCCCATGCCGCGAGCCGCGTCATTGGCCTCGCGCGGGACGCCGGCAAGGCCGACGACCGTGTTGGCGACCACCGGCAGCAGCGAATAGAGGAACAGCGCGACGAAGGCCGGCGCGACGCCGATGCCGCGTATGCCGAGGGCCGCCGCGCCCGGAACATTGGCCGCGATCCAGGCGAGCGGCGCGATCAAAATGCCGAAGAGCGCGATCGACGGGATGGTCTGGACGATGTTGAGCACGTTGAGGATCGCCGCGCGCACGCGCGGAACGCGGTGGCAGAGGAGGCCGAGCGGAATGCCGGCGACGACGGCGGCCGCGAGCGAGCCGAGCGCCAGCGTCATGTGCCGCGCCGCCTCGCTCCAGAAGGAATCGGCGCGGTTGGCGTATTCCTTGAGGATCGACAGGCCGTCCCAGGCGCCTGAACGCAGGATCAGCCCCAGGCAGAAGGCGGCCATCACCAGCGCCGCGATGCGCGCCAGCGGCGCGAGCCGCAGCCTGGTGAAGGCGTCGGTGGCAAGCAGCGCGAAGGCGAAGACCAGCAGCCAGAAGCCGGAAGCCGGCGAGACCCGGGCGTAGGTGTTTTCCGGAGGCGTGAGGTGATCGGCGGCAAGGCCGATCAGGAGGGCGAGGACGGTGAGCGCCGCGAGGCCGGCGGCAAGACGCAGCCAGGCGGAATTGCGCAGGAGCGCGACGACGATCGCCGCGGCTATCACCGCGAAGAGCAGCGCGGCCGCCCAGCCCGGAAGCGCGGCGGCGATCGCCTGCGCCTCGCCCTGGACGATGCGGTTCGCCCGGAAGGTCGCGAAGGGCACGGCGAGCGAGGCATAGGCCGCGATCGCCGCGATGACCACGCCGAGCTTGTCCGGACGGAAGCTCATGCGGGGCTTCCGGGAGTGTCGGTGGTGTTTGGGGATTTGCAATGTCCGGTTCGCCGAGGCCCGCGGTTTCCCGCAATTTTCTCGAAGGCGGAGCTTAGGCCGATGTTCCCTCCACCGCCTCCGGGGGCCTCATTCGCCCCCTCCGGCCTTTCGGGCGTCCTTCGGACCCCCCGTAAACGGAGGAGGAACCAGGGGGCGGCCGGCCGCGATGTCGGTTCCTCCCCTGCGAAGCGGAGGAGCGGGGCCATGCGAAGCATGGTGGAGGGGGCGGTTCCACTCCCCGATGAGGAGATCAACTCCCAACTCCGCGTCGGCCGACCGCCGCAGAAGGAATGACAAGGCGACCGTTCCGCCTGCTTCGGCGGACGACGGCTGCCTTTCGCCGAGGGCAAGGCGGACCGGAGAGCGGTGGCAAGGAGCGCCAAGGAAGGACTCTCCGAAAGCGTCAGTTCAGGAAGCCGTTCTGCTTCAGGAAATCCTCGGCCACGGCCTTGGCGGGCTCGCCGCCGACCTGCACGCGGCCGTTGAGCTCCTGGAGCGTGACGAGGTCGAGCTTCTCGAAGACCGGCTTGAGCAGTTCCTCGATCCGCGGATTTTCCTTGAGCACGGCTTCGCGGATGATCGGCGCCGGCTGGTAGACCGGCTGCACGCCCTTGTCGTCCTCGAGCACGACGAGGCCGGAGGGCGCGATGCCGCCGTCGGTGCCGTAGACCATGGCGGCATTGGCGCCGTTGGTCTGGTTGGCCGCCGCCGCGATGGTCGCCGCCGTGTCGCCGCCTGAAAGGGTGATGAGCTGTTCGGGCTTCAGCGTGAAGCCGTAGGTGGTCTGGAAGGCGGGCAGGGCGGCGGCGGAGTTGACGAATTCGGAGGATGCCGCAAGCACGACCTCGCCGCCGTCGGCCACGTATTTGCCGAAATCGGTGAGGCTGGCGAGGTTGTTCGGCTCGGCGACGTCCTTGCGCAGCGCGATCGCCCAGGTGTTGTTGGCCGGCGAGGGCGTCAGCCAGACGATCTTGTTGGCGTCGTAGTCGAGCTTCTTGGCTTCCTCATAGGCTTTCGCGGCGTCCTTCCACAGCGGATCGTCGGCCTTCTCGAAGAAGAAGGCGGCGTTGCCCGTATATTCGGGATAGATGTCGATCTCGCCGGCGGTGATCGCCTGACGCACGACCGGGGTGCCGCCGAGCTGGATGCGGTCGGTGGTGGCGATGTCGTTGGCGTTGAGCACGGCGAGGATGATGTTGCCGAGCACGCCGCCCTCGGTGTCGATCTTGGACGAGACGACGACCTGCGCGCTTGCCGCGGCGGTGGTGAGGCCCAGGGCGAGGGCGGCAATTGCGAAAGTCTTGCGGGGAGAATTCATCGGTCGGGTTCCTTGCGGTTCGTGAAGCTCTGTTGAACACGATTTTCGATGCGTTTTCGGAGCATGGCATTTCCTAAACGCCAGGTCGCGCAAAAAATATCCCTCTTTGTCAGTAGGGTTTACGCGAGGCGTGGCGGGCGATGCGGGCGAAATGGGGTTCGCACGAATTGAGCTTGGTCCGGCGCGGCTGTAAGTGAGGCGCTGGGTTTCAACAGGGAAGGCGCGGACATGAGACGGCAGGTTCTGGTGATCGGCATCGGCGCGGGCAATCCCGAACATTTGACGATCCAGGCGGTCGGGGCGCTCAACCGCGCGGACGTGCTCTTCATTCCCAACAAGGGCGACGAGAAGGAGGATCTCGCCGCGCTGCGGCGCGAGATCTGCGAACGCTACATCGAGAAGGATTTCCGTCTCGTCGAATTCGAGGTGCCGCGGCGTAGCGCCGCCGCCGGCTACCGCGCCGGCGTGGACGAATGGCACGGCGCGCTCGCGGCGATCTACGATCGGCTGCTGGCGGAGGAACTGGACGAGACGCAGGTCGGCGCTTTCCTGGTCTGGGGCGATCCCTCGCTCTACGACAGCACGCTGCGCATCCTCGACCGCGTCGAGGCGATCGGGCGGCTGCGGCTCGAGCGCGAGGTGGTGCCCGGCATCACCAGCGTGCAGGCGCTGACGGCCGCGCACGGCACGGTGCTCAACAACATCGGCGAGCCGGTCGTCATCACGACCGGGCGGAAACTGTCGGAAGGCTGGCCGCAAGGCGCGGGCAGCGTCGCGGTGATGCTCGACGGGGAAGGGGCGTTCACCAATGTGGAAGGCGATCCGGACGTGTTCTGGGGCGCCTATCTCGGCACTCCCGACGAGACGATCGTCGCCGGCCGGCTGAGCGAGGTCGGCGAGGACATCCGCCGCCTCCGGCGCGAGAAGCGGGCCGAAAAGGGCTGGATCATGGACATCTGTCTGTTGAGGAAGGGGTAGGCGGGCGCCCTCCGCACTGTCGCCGTCGCTCTATCCCCCGCGTCGCAGGGGAGGAGCCGATGTCGCGGACGGCCGCATCGTGGTTCCTCCCCCGCTTACGGGGGAGGGGGACCGCCGAAGGCGGTGGAGGGCGTGTATCGCACCCATATGCGATAGCCCTGCTGCGAAGCGGGAGACCCTGCGAAGCATGGTGGAGGGCCCCGGAGGGAAAGAGGCGAATCAGACGGAGAACCGCTGGCGGTGCGGTAGGAAGAAAGGAGGCGGAGGAGGTTCACCTTTTCACCTTACGCGTGCTCCCCGCTTTTTGGTGGCGTTCCCCGAATTGATCTCCATTCAGAAACCCGTCTCCGCATGTTGACATAAAGATATCTTTATGTGACTTATGCCTGTGTCGTCGCAGGTATGGATCATGTCGCAAACAAACACGTCACTCGATGAACTGTTCGGCGAAACCGCGCCGAAGCCCGATGGATCGGAGGTTCGCGCCGCGCTGGAAGCGGCGGCGCGCGAGCGCATCCTCGTGCTCGACGGGGCGATGGGCACGCAGATCCAGGGGCTCGGCTTCGGCGAGGACCATTTCCGCGGCGACCGCTTCACCGGCTGCGCCTGCCATCAGCAGGGCAACAACGATCTCCTGATCCTGACCCAGCCGAAGGCGATCGAGGACATCCACTACGCCTATGCCAAAGCCGGCGCGGACATCGTCGAGACCAATACCTTCTCCTCGACCTCGATCGCCCAGGCCGACTACGGCATGGAGGAGATGGTCTACGAGCTGAACCGCGACGGGGCGCGGCTCGCCAAGCGCGCGCTGCGGCGCGCCGAGCAGGAGGACGGCAAGCGCCGGTTCGTCGCGGGCGCGCTCGGACCGACCAACCGCACGGCCTCGATCTCGCCCGACGTGAACAATCCCGGCTATCGCGCCGTCACCTTCGACGATCTCAGGATCGCCTATGGCGAGCAGCTGCGCGGGCTCATCGACGGCGGCGCCGACATCATCCTGATCGAGACGATCTTCGACACGCTGAACGCCAAGGCGGCGATCTTCGCAGCGGAGGAAATCTTTGCGGAAAAGGACATCCACCTGCCGGTGATGATCTCCGGCACGATCACGGAT
Organism: Aquamicrobium sp. LC103; assembly: GCF_001014615.2. Taxonomy (GTDB): domain Bacteria; phylum Pseudomonadota; class Alphaproteobacteria; order Rhizobiales; family Rhizobiaceae; genus LBCQ02. The sequence continues at coordinate 362,858 of NZ_LBCQ02000003.1, read as the reverse complement.
CTTTCCGGGCGGACGCTTTCCGGCCAGACGCCGACGGCGTTCTGGCACTCGGTGCGCCATGCCCGGCCCTTCACGGTGGGGCTGAACTGCGCGCTGGGTGCCGCCGCCATGCGCCCGCATCTGGCCGAGCTGTCCGGCGCCGCGGAGACTTTCACCTGCGCCTATCCCAATGCCGGCCTGCCCAACGCTTTCGGTCAATATGACGAGAGCCCGGAATTCATGGCGGCGCAGGTGGAGGAGTTCGCCCGCGAGGGATTGGTCAACGTCGTCGGCGGCTGCTGCGGCTCGACGCCCGAGCACATAGCCGCGATCGCCGGGGCGGTCGCGAAGCACGCGCCGCGCGGCGTGCCGGAGCGCGCGCCGCTGATGCGACTTTCGGGGTTGGAGCCCTTCACGCTGACCAAGGACATCCCCTTCGTCAATGTCGGCGAGCGCACCAACGTCACCGGCTCGGCCAAGTTCCGCAAGCTGATCACGGCGGGCGACTATGCGGCCGCGCTGGTCGTCGCGCGCGACCAGGTGGAGAACGGCGCGCAGGTCATCGACGTCAACATGGACGAGGGTCTGATCGATTCGCAGAAGGCGATGGTCGAGTATCTCAACCTGATCGCCGCCGAGCCGGACATCGCCAAGGTGCCGGTGATGATCGACTCCTCCAAATGGGAGGTGATCGAGGCGGGCCTGAAATGCGTCCAGGGCAAGCCGATCGTCAACTCGATCTCGATGAAGGAAGGCGAGGAGGCGTTCCTGCACCATGCGAAGCTCTGCCGCATGTATGGCGCGGCGGTGGTGGTCATGGCCTTCGACGAGAAGGGGCAGGCCGACACCGAGGCGCGCAAGGTCGAAATCTGCACCCGCGCCTACAAGCTCCTGACCGGGGAAGCCGGTTTCGCGCCGGAGGACATCATCTTCGACCCGAACATCTTCGCGGTGGCGACGGGCATCGAGGAGCACGACAATTACGGCGTGGACTTCATCGAGGCGACGCGCCAGATCACCAAGACGCTGCCGCATGTGCATGTCTCGGGCGGCGTGTCGAACCTCTCCTTCTCGTTCCGCGGCAACGAGCCGGTGCGCGAGGCCATGCACGCGGTGTTCCTCTATCACGCGATCCACGCCGGCATGGACATGGGCATCGTCAATGCCGGCCAGCTCGCCGTCTACGACACGATCGATCCGGAGCTGCGCGAGGCGTGCGAGGACGTGGTGCTCAACCGCCAGCCGAAGGCGGGCGGCACCGCGACCGAACGCCTGCTCGAACTCGCCGAGCGCTTCAAGGGCACGGGCGGCAAGGAGGCCAAGGAGCGCGACCTCGCCTGGCGCGAGTGGCCGGTCGAGAAGCGGCTGGAGCACGCGCTGGTCAACGGCATCACCGAATTCATCGAGGCGGACACCGAGGAGGCGCGCCAGAACGCGGCGCGGCCGCTGCACGTCATCGAAGGTCCGCTGATGGCCGGCATGAACGTGGTGGGCGATCTCTTCGGCTCGGGAAAAATGTTCCTGCCGCAGGTGGTGAAGTCGGCTCGCGTGATGAAGCAGGCCGTCGCGGTGCTGCTGCCTTACATGGAAGCGGAAAAGCTTGCCAATGGCGGTGAAACCCGCGAGAGCGCGGGCAAGATCCTGATGGCGACGGTGAAGGGCGACGTCCACGACATCGGCAAGAACATCGTCGGCGTCGTGCTCGCCTGCAACAATTACGAGATCATCGACCTCGGCGTGATGGTGCCGGCGACGAAGATCCTCGAGACGGCCAAGGCCGAGAAGGTGGACATCATCGGCCTGTCGGGCCTGATAACCCCGTCGCTGGACGAGATGGTGCACGTCGCCTCCGAGATGGAGCGGGAGGGCTTCGACATTCCGCTGCTTATCGGCGGGGCGACGACGAGCCGCGTGCACACGGCGGTGAAGATCCACCCGCGCTACGAGCGCGGCCAGGCCGTCTACGTCACCGATGCCAGCCGCGCGGTGGGCGCGGTTTCAAGCCTGCTCTCGCCCGATGCCAACGCGGGTTATGTCGATACCTTGCGCGCCGAATACCGGAAGGTCGCCGACGCGCATGCGCGCTCGGAAGCGGAGAAGCAGCGCCTGCCGCTGGCGAGGGCGCGCGACAATGCCTACCGGATCGACTGGGCGGGCTACCAGCCGCCGAAGCCGTCCTTCCTCGGAACGAAGGTGTTCGAGACCTGGGACCTGGCCGAGCTTGCCCGCTACATCGACTGGACGCCGTTCTTCCAGACCTGGGAGCTGAAGGGTCGCTATCCGAAGATCCTCGAGGATCAGAAGCAGGGCGCGGCCGCGCGCCAGCTCTTCGAGGACGCGCAGGCGATGCTGAAGAAGATCATCGACGAGAAATGGTTCGCGCCGCGCGCCGTGATCGGCTTCTGGCCGGCCAACGCCGTCGGCGACGACGTCAGGCTCTATGCCGACGAAAGCCGCAAGGAGGAGCTGGCGACGTTCTTTACGCTGCGCCAGCAGCTCACCAAGCGCGATGGCAAGGCCAACATGGCGCTTTCCGACTTCGTCGCGCCGGAAGGCGCGGGCAGGCCGGACTATGTCGGCGGCTTCGTGGTGACGGCGGGCATCGAGGAAGTGGCGATCGCCGAGCGTTTCGAACGCGCCAATGACGACTATTCCTCGATCCTCGTCAAGGCGCTGGCCGACCGTTTCGCGGAAGCCTTCGCGGAGCGCATGCACGAGAAGGTGCGCAAGGAATTCTGGGGCTATGCGCCGGACGAGCCCTTCACGACGGACGAGCTGATCGGCGAGCCCTATCAGGGCATAAGGCCCGCGCCCGGCTATCCGGCGCAGCCCGACCATACCGAGAAGACGACGCTTTTCCGCCTGCTCGACGCCGAGAAGAACGCCGGCGTGACGCTGACGGAAAGCTATGCGATGTGGCCGGGCTCGTCCGTGTCGGGCCTCTATCTGGCGCATCCGGAGAGCTATTATTTCGGCGTCGCAAAAGTGGAGCGGGACCAGGTCGAGGACTATGCCCGGCGCAAGGGCATGGAAGTCGCCGAGGTCGAGCGCTGGCTGGGGCCGATTCTCAACTACGTTCCCGCGCCCTTCGCCGAGGCGGCGGAATAGCTTCCGGCCTCAATCGAGCACCGGCCCGCCCTGGTCGAGATAGGACAGGTCGAAGCCGATCATGTCGGCGAGCTTCTCCCTGTCGATGAAGCGGACGACGCCCTCGCGGAAGACGAGCAGGTTCGATTCGCGAAGCTGGCGCAGGACGCGGTTGAGGTGTATCGCGGTCATGCCGAGCGCGTCGGCGAGCATGCTCTGCGACAGCGGGCATTCGTAGCTGTCGTGCGAGCCGCGCCCGACGAGGCGCATGCGCGCGCCGAGCTCGAGCAGGAAATGGGCGGTGCGGGCGAGCGCGTCGCGGCGGCCGATGCTGACCAGATGCTCGACCACCATCGCCTCGTCGCGCGACACGGCCCACAGCAGCGCGCCGGCCAGGCGCGGCGTCTTGCGGAACGCATCCCAAAGCTTGCTGGTGACCACCCTTCGCACCTCGACGTCGGTCAGCGTCACGAAGCTCTGGTCCGAGGTGCGCAGGAGCAGGCTGCGCAGGCCGAGGAAATCGCCCGGCACGCCGATGTCGATGATCTGCCTGGAGCCGTCGATCAGGCGCTTGTAGGAGCACGCCCATCCCTCGCGCAGGACATAGGCGGCGTGGCCGTGCTGGCCTTGATAAACCACCTCCTTGCCCGCCGGGATGTAGGTTCGCGGCCCCTGGAGCTCGTCCAGCATCGCCAGCTCTTCCCGGCCGAGCGCCAAAAAGGTTCCGAGTTTCTGAGTAAGCGCATCAGGCGCAGCCGGTTTATGCGAGGACATGCCCCCGTCCTTTGTCTGATTTCATATCACGCCTGTATCTTCTCCATTGCTCGACAATTTCCGCATCAAAACGCTGCCGTTCGCGCCGTCCGCCACGCTATCGGACGGCGGGCGCAATCGACGCCCGCGCCGAGGACCCGTTCCGGCGGCAAAGGCCTTCTCATGTCAGGAAGCGGCGTTTCGCTTTGTCTTCGACTGAATTCATTTGCCTTTCCCCTCGAAAGGAGCCGGGACATCCGGCAGTTTCCGATACGCCGCATGTGAACTTCGACAGTGCAGTTTGAATAATTCGCAAAGGTCACATCCGTTCCCGAAATACAATCTCAAGGTGAGCGCGGTCTGGCCATACGCCCGTTTGGACGATGATCTTCGGATGGAGGCTGCTCAAAAGGGCAGAAAAACGAGACGGATCGGCATTCCGGATTCCCGACTTACCTGGCTGGTTGCGCGAAAGGAGTAGCGCCTACCTATTTTGGAGTAAGGCTATACTCCCGGAGGTCGTAGAGCTGATCGGCTGCGTTCACTTGTTTTGCTTAGTTAATGCTGGATTACATAGACTAATATTACGTTAAACGCGAAATTCGTGAGTTAGCTAGAAATTTAGCTCGTTAAATGTTTGTATTGAAAAACTCGATTTGAACGATGAAAGTCGAATTGTGGAAATCATATTAATCCAGATTAGTATTTCCCGTAAAAAGCAGGTGTAGGTTTCTACCTGTGCGGGGAACTTTCATACCCCTGCACTCAGCCATCAAAAGGTATCGCTCCACACGGTTTGTTCGTTAGGGGGTAGTCCGGGTAAGCGAGCCAGAGCGCGTTTTGGGTTTGATGGCGAAAGTAAAACTGTGAAATGCATCGCGTGCAGTGAAAGCGACCTCGATGAATTGCTGCGCAAGTGCATAGCGGGGAGAGTATTATGAGTTCTGCAACATCTGTGAATGAAATACACGTGCCTAGAAATATAGTGCCTGCCGGGGCGTTGGGGGCTGCGATTTCCGATGACGAGATGTTTGCGTCAGTCGAACCTTCGCATAACCAGCGTTCGATCGTGATGATCGACAGCCGCGCTCTCGATCGGGAGTGCTTCGCACGCAGCATCGCCGCGCATCGGGCGGGGATGACCGTGCTGCCTGTCGGCTCGCTCGATGAGTGGACCGCCAAGTCCAGGGAGGGCAATCCGCCGTCGGCGGTTCTCTTCAATATCGGTGGGCATAAAGTGACCGAAGCCGGCGTGAGCGACGAGATAAGGAAGCTCGTTTCCTCCTTCGGTTCCGTGCCGGTCGTCATACTGGCCGACACGGACGACCTCGCTCAGATCCTCAATGCGCTCGAGTTCGGGGTGAAGGGCTACATACCTTCGTCCGTCGGCATCGACGTGTGCATCGAGGCGATCGACCTCGCGCTGGCGGGCGGCATCTTCGTTCCGGCAAGCAGCGTCATGGCCATGCGCCAGATGCTCGCTTCGGGAATGGAGGCGCCGAAGCCGATGGCCGGACTGTTTACGGCCAGGCAGGCGGAGGTGGTCGAGGCGCTCAGACGCGGAAAGGCGAACAAGATCATCGCCTATGAACTCAATCTGCGCGAGAGCACGGTCAAAGTGCATATCCGGAACATCATGAAAAAGCTCAAGGCCACCAACAGAACCGAAGTGGCCTATAAGATAAATGATCTGTTCCCCATCACGTCCTATTCCCAGAGGGGCTTCAGCTAGAGAGGCAATTTCCGGCTGGTGGATTGCCGGCAGTTCCGGTCCGTAGCGTTATGAGAACCGGATCGCGGCCGTCGGGTTTTGCCGCGGAAGAGGACGAAAGCAGTCGGGCGCGCGAGATCATCGCGCGCCCGACCGTCTTAGTGGTGCCTCGTTGCCTGCAATGTTGCCTGATGCAGGAGGCTCTTGTTCAGAGGCCGGTTCCGCGGAACACCACCAGAGGCGTCATCGCCAGGATTCTCAGATCGGTCGCGAAGGACATGATGTCCGCATAGCGCGTGTCGTGCTTGGCGCGCTCGGCGAAGGTGCAGCCGTTGCGGTCGCTGATCTGCCAGAGCCCCGTCATGCCCGGGCGCAGCTCGTAATAGGCGGTGCCGGGGTAGAGCGCGCGCTGCTCGGCGAACATGGGGCGAGGGCCGACGAGGCTCATGTCGCCGGTGAAGACGTTCCAGAGTTGCGGCAACTCGTCGAGCGAATATTTGCGCAACAGGCGCCCGACGCGGGTAATCCGCGGATCGTCCTTCAGCTTCTGGTCGGCGTCCCATTCGGCGCGCGCGGCCGGGTCCCGGGCGAGATGTTGCTCGAGCCGCCGCTCGGCGTCGGGAACCATCGAGCGCAGCTTCCACATGGTGAAGAGCCTGCCGCCGCGCCCGATCCTGCGCTGGCCGTAGAAGGCGCCGGCACCGTCCGTGCGCACGAGCAGGGCAAGCCCGCCGACCAGCGGAACGGCGACGGGGGCAAGCAGGAACACCGCGAGCAGGTCGAGCCCGCGCTTTGCCGCCAGATAGGCGGGGCGCGAGGCGACACGGCGCAGCCGCGGCTCTCGAAGCGCGATGTCGAGGTTGGGTTCGTAAAGGCCTTTGAACATAAACGGTGTCCCCGCCCGCGAACGGAGCCGAGCTCCGCTGCCGATTCGTCGATGATTGAATATCGAGCTGGAATCCCGACCGTTATTTGTATGATTTATAATCGTTATTCCAATTCAAAATAAAAATACTGAAGTAATTCAGTATTATCATGTAATATACGATTTTAAGTTTTGACGGTCTTTAGATAATTCGGTCTAGATACTTCGATTATCTGTTCCAAAGGCTGAGGCTAAGCTGGATTGGGTATTCCCTCGCTCCTCGCTCACCGGTTCCACGCGCCGACCATCGCCGCCGTATCGTCGCGGACGGCGAGGCCGAGCATCCGCCAGGCGCGATAGAGGCGTACGCGCGTGAGGCAGGCGAGGGCGAGGCCGCGCTCACGCCAGCCCGAAACGCGGTCGGAGCGCATGATCTTCGGCACTTCGCCCAAGGGCGAGGCGGCCATCACCGCGCTTGCGGCGAGCCATTTGAGGAGGGCGGCCGGCCTTCGGCCGACGTGACGGAATTCATGGGCGATGTGCCTGTCCCATCTGCGCCTCAATTCGCCGAAGGAGGTGCAGGAAGGGGTGAGGACCCTCGCTTCCGGCAGATAGGCGATGCGGTATCCGCGTGCGCTCGCGCGCTGGCCCCATTCGGTGTCCTCCATCGTCGAAATGCCGCCGAACGGACCGACGGCGCGGAACACGCTCGCCCTGACGGCCATGTTTCCGGTGGCGGCGAAGCCGTAGCGCTCGACATAGGTCTGCGCGCGATAGCTGAAGATGCTTTCATAGGCCTCAATGGCGGTGAAACGGTCCGGCGAAGCCGGCAGGATGCGGATGTCGCCGCCGGCGAAATCGATGTCCGATCCGGGCGCGAGACGCTGAACGATGGCGCGAACCCAGCCGGGACAGGCGACACAGTCCGCGTCGATGAAGGCGAGGATTTCGGCCGTGGCGACCGCGGCGCCGCGATTGCGCGCCGGCCCCGGACCGGGGACGGGTTCGTTTTCGAGACGGACGCCGGGAAACCCGCCGCAGACATCGGCCGGCGATACGCGCGAGCCGTTGTCGACGACGATGATCTCGAAGGGGATGTCGGGGCTGCGCTGCGCCGAGAGCGCGGCGAGGCAGCGCCGCAAATCCTCGGGCTCGTTCAGGTGAGGAATGATGACGCTCACCAGCGGGAAGATCGACGACGCCATTTGTAACCGCGCGAAACCTCTGCATTCGTCCGTGTGCGGAACGAGGTTAGTGCGGAACGGCATGATTTCGGAACCGCTTCCAAAGAAGGCGTGCGGTCGAGGATGGACGCACGGCCTCATCCTTTTGAACCTCGAAAGGATGAGGCGTGCTTAGCGGCAACAACCTATGGGTGGAAGCCGCTAAACAACGGTCTGAATCGACACGTAAATTTCGCAATGCGTATATGAGAGAATGACTATACTTAATCTCTCAACTTTGGAAAATCCCCAAAGCACCGTGCAAGCTCCCATATGCGTCATCGGCGCCGGGATAGCCGGCCTTTTCTTTGCGCGGAAGGTCGCGCGTGAAGGCCACAAGGTGATCGTGCTCGAAAGCGGCTACGAGAGTTTCGACGCCGCGATACATGGGCTGAACGAGATCGAGGACGCTTCGCAAAGGTATTCGCGGGCGCTGACCGGCAGATACCGGGGCCTTGGCGGCACCTCGTCGCGCTGGGGCGGCCGGGTGATCCCGATCAGCCGACACGAAGCGGCGGAGCGTTCCTACATCTCCCAGACGGCCTGGCCATTCGATCTCGGCAAGCTCGACAAATACAATGGCGAGATCGAAAGCCTGCTCAAGCTCGACGACAGCTTCTACGACGGCAACGTGTTCGACGACGGGGAGGCGCCGGACCGGTTTCCCTCCGACGATCCCTATCTGAAGCTCCGGTGGGCGAAATGCCCGTCCTTCAAACGCTGCAACATCGCGACCGTCATCCGCAAGGAGCTCAAATCGCCCAATATCGAGATCTGGCTGGGGGCGACCGTATGCGGCTTCGGCGTCGACCGTGAGCATGGCCGGCTGAACAGCGTTACGGCGCGCGACATCGACGGCAACACGCTGGAAGTGCGCGCGGACGAGTTCGTGGTGGCGGCGGGCACGATCGAGACGACGCGGCTGCTGCTGCTCCTCGACGCGGCGACCGACAACCAGGCGTTCAGGCGTTGCGACGCGCTCGGCCGTTATTTCCAGGACCACCTGAAGTCGACGGTGGCGACCATCAGCCGGCGCAACGCGCTGCTCAGCAACAGCCTTTTTGCCTATCGCTTTCTTAACTCGACCCGCAGGGACCTGCATCTGGAGCTTTCGGAGGCCGCGCAGCGGGAGGACAGGGTTTCCAGCGCCTTCGCCTATGTGTCGATGGATCTCGAAGGCAGCCCGCTGGCGCAACTGAAGAAGGTGGCGCAGAGCGTGCAAAGACGCCAGTTCGACCTGGACAGCGCCTGGCGGATGTCGAGGAACATGAAGCTGCTTGCGCAGGCGGCGCGCTGGCGGCTCCTGCGCGGGCAACTCTTCGTGCCGGCAGACATCGATTTCAATCTTCTCGTGTGCGTGGAGCAATTGCCGAATCGCGCGAACCGCATTCGCCTCGCCGAGGCGCGCGACCGCTTCGGCATGCCGAAGGCCCTGTTCGAATGGAGCCCGCGGCAGGAGGACGAGCGCACTTTCCGCTCGGCGATCTCGCATATCGGCGCGTATTGGCGCCGCGCGGGGTTCGAGGAGAGCTGCCCGCTGGACTGGACGAAGGCTGCCGCCGATCCGGCGCTGCCGATCATAGAGGGGGCGGAAGCGTGCGCGCATCCCTCGGGCTCGACGCGGATGGGATCCGATCCGGCGCATTCCGTGGTCGGGCAGGATCTGCGCTGCCATGCCGTGCCCAACGTCGCGGTGGCGAGCGCCTCCGTGTTTCCGACCGCCGGCAGCGCCAACCCGACCTTCACCATCATGAAGCTGGCGCTGTGGCTCGCCGATTCCTGGCTGCAGAAGGCCAGATGCACGGCACCCGTCTACACCAGCGCCTCCCCGCTCGAACTCGGCGACGAGCTTGCCGCGATGTCTTCGGCCCCGGTGGGCCAGACCTAACCCATTTGTACTAGGCGGGGGTTTTCCGCTTTATCCCGTCCACCCTCCATCGGCGGTCTATCATATGATCCGCCGCAGCCCGAAAATGCAGGCCAAGGCACGTGTCGACCGAGAAGTTACGGCGGGGGTGAAAGCGCGATGGGCGACCTGGACTTGCGTTTCTACGCATCGATATTCTTCCGCAGACTGCCTCTGTTCCTGGCGGTCGCGATACCCGTCGCGACGCTCGGCTTGGCGGTCGCCTTCATGCTTCCCAAGATCTATCAGGCGAGCGCAAAGATCCTCGTCGAGGCGCCGCAGATCTCCGCCGATCTCGCGCGACCCACCGTCCAGACGAACGCCTACCAGCAGTTGCAGGTGATCGAGCAGCAGATCACCACGCGGGAAAATCTCGTGGCGCTGGCGCAGAGGCTCGGCGTCTATGGCGGCGAGTTCGCCAAGCTGGCGGAGGCCGACATCGTGGAAGACATGCGCGAGCGCATGACATTCGAGGAACTGCAGCAGGACGGCTATGGCGGCCAGGGCGCCAGGATGTTCTCGGTTTCCTTCGAGGGGCGGGACTCGCGGATTGCCGCAGACGTGGTGAACGAGGTCACCGAGATCATATTGCAGCGGAACGAATCCCTGCGCAACGACCAGGCGCGGGAGACGCTGCAATTCTTCCAGGACGAGGTGGCGCGCCTCGGCACGGAACTGAGTGTGATCGAGGCGAGGATACTCGAGTTCAAGAACACCAATCGCGACGCGCTTCCCGACAGCCTGGATTTCAGGCGCACGCAGCAGAGCACGCTTCAGGAAAGGATGGCCGCGCTGGAACGCGAGGAGGCGGCGCTGCGCGGCCGCCGCAACAATCTGGTCGAGCTGTTCGAGGCGACGGGCGTTATCGCCAACGCCGCGCCGCTGACGGCGGAGCAGCAATTGCTGCAGGATCTGAAGCGCACGCTTTCCGACCAGCTGGTGCTGTTTTCCGAGACGAGCCCGAACATAACGTCGCTGCGCGCGCGCATCGCCGCGCTGGAGGAATCGGTCCGGTCCAGCAATTCGGCGGACGAAGACCGTCTGCAAAAGACGAAGCCGCCTTCCGAACTCGACCTGCAACTGTCGGATATCGACCAGCGGCTGGCGTTCATCACCCGGGAGAAGGAGACGATCGGGAAGAGCCTCGCCAAGCTCACCGCATCGGTTTCGGCGACGCCGGCGAACGAGACGGTGCTGAATTCGCTCGAACGCGACCGGCTGAACCTGCAGAACCAGTACAATGTCGCGACCGCGAGGCTCGCCGAAGCCTCGACGGGCAAGCAGATCGAGGCCGGCTCGAAGGGTGAGCGCTTCACGGTGATCGAGCCGGCGATACCGCCGCAGGACCCGATCAAGTCCAACCGTCGGCGCGTCGCCGCGGCCGGAGCCGCCATGGGCGGCGGACTCGGGCTCGGACTGATCTTCCTGCTCGAACTTCTCAACAAGCGCGTGCGCCGGCCGGCCGAGATCGTCCAGATGTTCGACGCGCAGCCCTTGGCGACGATCCCCTACATCTCGCTGCCGGACGAGAAGCGGCGGTCCTATCTGCGGCCGGGCCTCCTGTTCGGTGCCGGCGCCATACCGGCCGCGCTGGCGTTGCTGGCGCTCTCCCACGCTTCCGTCGGGCAGTTCGTGCAGAAGATCGCGGCCCGGCTGGGCGAAGGCAGGATCATGTAAGGAAGACAGCAATCCCCCGATCCCTCGAAAGGGAAAATGCAGACGATGGAACGGATTCAGGCCGCCTTGCAGAAGGCGAAACAACAAAGCGAAACCCATAATTTTCCCGAGCGGGCGGTCTCCTTCGCGGCGGCGATCAAGGACGAGGTCTGGACTTCGCTCAAGCCGCTCAAGGCCGACCCGAGGCAGATCGCCGCCAACCGCCTGATCACGATGACGCATTCCGATCCGGCGCACACGCATTTCGACATATTGCGCACCAGGGTGCTGCAGCAGTTGCGCCAGAACGACTGGACATCGGTCGCCATCACCTCGCCGACGCCGGGCTGCGGCAAGACGCTGGTCGCGCTCAACCTGGCGTTCAGCCTCGCCAACCAGAAGGACTGCCGCACCGCGCTGATCGACCTCGACATGCGCAGGCCGCAGGTCGCCAAGCTGCTCGGGATCAGGGAAGCGCCGTCGATGGAGACGTTCCTGAAAGGGCAGAGCGAGGCCGAGGAGGTGTTCCTGCGCCATGGCGAGAACGTCGCGATCGCCGGCAACAGGGCCCCGGTGCAGTTCGCGGCCGAGCTTCTGCAAAGCCCGGCGGCGACGGCCGCGCTGAAACGCATGAAGCAGCGGCTCAAGCCGGACGTCGTCATCTACGACCTGCCGCCGATGCTGGCAAACGACGACGTGATGGCCTTCCTGCCTAGCGTCGACTGCGTGATACTGGTGGCGGCGGCGGAGGCGAGCACCTTCGGCGAGCTCGACGCCTGCGAGCGCGAGCTGGCCGAGAGGTCGAACTTCCTGGGCATCGTGCTCAACAAGTGCCGCTACGTTCCCGAGAAATACGGTTATTGAGCCGGCGGCGGGAAGCGGAAAACAATGTCCAGCACGCGTCTTCTCTACACCGACCATTTCGGCCTGAAGGCCCGGCCCTTCAGCCTGCTCCCGGATCCCGATTTCCTGTTCTGGTCGGAGAACCATGCGCGCGCCTATGCGATGCTGGAATACGGCATCGTCACCTTCGCGCCGATCACCATGATCACGGGCGAGGTGGGCGCAGGCAAGACGACGCTGGTGCGCCATCTGCTGCGCAGCGCCGACCAGGACCTGAAGATCGGGCTGATCTCCAACGCGCATGGCGAACGCGGGGAATTGCTGCACTGGATCCTGGCCGCGCTCGGCCAGCCGGTCGACAGCCACGCGCCCTATGTGGAGCTGTTCTCGCGGCTGGAGGCGGCCTTGCGCCGCGAGCGGGCGGGCGGCCGCCGCACGGTTCTCGTCTTCGACGAGGCGCAGAACCTGTCCGAGACCATGCTGGAGGAGCTTAGATGCTTCTCCAACCTCAACGGCGAAAGCGACGAGCTCCTGCAGATCGTATTGGTGGGGCAGCCGGAGCTCCGACAGACGATCGCGCATCCAAGGCTGGTTCAGTTCGCCCAGCGCGTCGCGGCGGATTTCCATCTGGCCGGCCTGACACGGGAAGGCGTGAGGGACTACGTTTCCCATCGCCTGACGACGGCGGGCGCCGCCTGCGAAATCTTCACGCCGGCGGCCTGCGACATGGCCTTCCAGGCGAGCCGCGGCATTCCCCGCGTCATCAACCAGATCTGCGACTACGCGCTGGTCTACGCCTTCGTCGACGAGCTCGACCAGGTGGACGAGGGCGTGGTCGGCCAGGTGATCGCCGATCGCGGGCTGAAGGCGCAGGCGCCCAACCCGCCGGAGCGGCTAGGAATGATGCTCTCCTTCTGAGGGCGGTCAGCGCTTGTTTTCGGTGACCACGAAAGCCTCGGCCGGGCGGATGAACTCCCGCGCGGTCAGAGCGAGGAAGGCGGTGTTGGCGCGCAGATAGCGCCACAGCAGCCGGCGCGGCTCCTGCAGCAGGCGATAGGCCCATTCCATGCCGGTTCTCTGCCAGAGGATGGGCGCGCGCCGGGTGAGGCCGGCAAGCACGTCGAAGGAGCCGCCGACACCGTGCAGGACCGGCACGTCGAGCGAGGCGCCGTGGGTGGCGAGGAAGATTTCCTTCTTGGGCGAGACCATGCCGAGGAACAGCATGTCGGCGCCGGATGCGCGGATGCCGGCGGCGATGGCCGGGGCGTCGGTGTCGTCGAAATAGCCATGATGGCTGCCGGCGATGCGCAGGCGGGGGAAGCGTTCGCCGATTCGCGCCTCCAGCTTGGCCAGGATTTCCGGGCGCGCGCCGAGCAGATAGACGGACCGGTCGTCGCGGTCGGCGAGTTCGAGGAGCTTTTCGAACAGGTCGATGCCGGCGACGCGCTCGGGCAGCGGGCGGCCGAGCAGCCGGCTCGCCCAGACGATCGACTGGCCGTCAGCCAGCAGGAGATCGCAATCGAGGAGAGAATCGCGCAGCAGCGCGTCGCGGCGCGCATTGACGACCTTGGCGGCGTTGAGCACGCCGACGAGCACGCGGCTGCGCGTCTCCAGCGCGAGCCTGCAGCGCTCGACCACCTCGTCCATGCGCAGCGGGTCGAGGCGGAGGCCGAAGAGCAGGCGCCGTTCCACGTGCGGTCTCCTCAGCCGCCCGCGCGCAGACGCTCGACCGCGCCGCCGGAAAGCCAGGCATAGAGCAGCCAGCCGAGTTCGTAGGGCCGGCATTCGTAGTCGATGCGGTTGGGCGGGAAGATCGCGTCGAGGCCCGGCAGATGCAGGCCGGGCATCAGCGCGGTGGTCATGGCCGACACGGCGCGGACGGCCTTGTTGGGCTCGCGGCGTCCGGCCTTGCGCCAGATGACGGCGTCCTCCTCGCATACCATCACCGAGGAGACCTCGGGATGCCGGTCGATCCAGTCGAGGCCCTTGATCATCGCGTTCCAGTGCGGCGTGCCGCCGGCCTCGCGCAGGTCGAGCAGCGCCATCGGCCCCATCGCATGCTGGTGAACGCTGTAGACGGGATAGCCCTCGACCACCGTTCCGTTGCGCACGTCATAGTGCCACCACCATTGGCCGGCCGAGCCCTGGAGCTCGCAGATGCGCGCGGCGCAGGCTTCCGCGGCGGCAAGCGCGGCGGGATCATCCTGGGCGACGGAAAGGCGGGCGAGCCCTTGCGTGGAATAGACCTGGTCGGCGAAGCAGCCGACATGCGCGCGCAGACGGCCATTGGCCGAGGCAGGCAGCATGTGCGGGAAGATGCCGGAAGGGCCCTGCGCCTCCATCAGGCGGTCGGCTGCCAATGCGGTGACGCCTTCGGTGTCGCCGAGATGGCGCGCGGCAAGCGCGGCGATCAGCGTCCAGGAGCAATCGACGGTGGCGATCGGTTCGTCCGAGGCCAGCAGGCGGGCGAGCCTGTCGAGGAGGGACTCGGCGTAGAAGTCGGCGACCTCGGCGGCGGCCCAGGCGGCGAGCGCGACCGCGCCGGGATCGTCGGAGGTCCTGGCGCGCCAGGCGGTGGTCAGCGCGAGCTCGGCCGCGGTGTCGCCGGCGAGTATGTCGCGCTGCGTGCCCTCGTCGAGATAGGAGACGCCGAGCGCGACATTGGTGGCATAGCGCAGGCTGTCGCCTTCGGGCTTCACCGCGCGGCCGGACGAGGTCTTCACCGCGCGGACCGTGTGCGCGAAGGCGCCGTCGGCGTACATCTGCGGCAGACCCCGCTTGGCGAGCTCCACGAATTCCTCAAGGCGGATGCGGGCGGAGGGAGATTCCTGTCCCAGCGCCTGTACACGGTTCAACGAGTTTGTCATGTCCGGGTTTAACAAAAAGAGCCTGGTGTTTGTGCGGGCCGACAAGGAAGCCTCCGAAACTTGCATGCGGCGCGTCGCGGATATGTGCCCCGGTTCGCGCCCCGATATCCGAGCGGCCTGCAAGGCCTGCCGCCGGAACATGGCAATGATGCTAGAAAATCCGCAGAATTTAGCCATTGGCCTGAAAGTCTTATGGCGCGAGGAACCGCTTATCCGGGAATGCGGAGGGCTACGCCAATAGGATTACGAGGGTCCACGGAGATCGTCATTTCATCGACATAAAGATGCCGTGCCTCGTCCATTGCCTACCGCAGCATGTTGTCTTTCACGCAAGCGTCAATCCTGCGATGAATGCTTGCATTTTCAGATATTTCGATGACGAGAGGGGAGGAATGGACAAGGTCGTGGAACCGCACGCGCACAACTCCGCCGGCCGGGCCTCACCCGCGGGCGTGGAACCGCTCGCCACGGCGCCGCTGGCGGTCGTGGTCGTCACCTACAACAGTGCCGACGTGCTCGGCGGGCTGCTGGACAGCCTTCCCGGGGGGCTCGACGGCATTGGCAAGCGCGACGTCATCGTCGTCGACAATGATTCAGGCGACGATTCCGTCGGGATCGCCAGAAACCATCCGACGCGGCCGACGGTGATCGAGACGGGACGCAATGCCGGCTACGCCGCCGGCATCAACGCGGCGACGCGGATGATCCGTCCGGACGCGAACGTGCTCGTGCTCAACCCCGATATCCGCCTGATGCCGGGATCGGCCCGCCTGCTGCGGGAAAGCCTGCGGGACAGTTCTGTCGGGGTCGCCGCGCCGATGGTCCTCAACGAGGACGGGACGCTGGCGAAATCGCTGCGCCGCGAGCCGTCGCTCTCGACCGCCTGGTCGGATGCGCTGCTTGGCACGCGGGTGGCGGCGGGCGTCGGTCTCGGTGAGATCGTCGACGATCCGGCGATCTACCAGCGCGGCGGAAAGGTGGAGTGGGTGACCGGCGCGATCCTCATGATAGCGGCCAGGGCACGCGGCGCGGTGGGGGAGTGGGACGAAAGCTTCTTTCTCTATAGCGAGGAGGTCGACTATATGGAGCGGGTGCGCCGCTGCGGCTTCTCCATCGGCTACGTGCCCGAGGCACGAGCGGTGCATATAGGCGGCGTCTATCACGAGAACGCCTTCCTCTCCGGGCTGATGACCACCAACAGGATAGGCTATTACGGCCGCCATCACGGCCGGCTGGCGACATCCATGTTCAGGCTGAGCATCATCGTGGGCGAGGGGATGCGGGCCGGCCTCGGCCCGGGACACCGCGCCGCGCTGCAGGCGGCGCTGCATTTCCAGCCTCAGGCGGCGGTGGCACCGCCGACCAGCTCGGCATAGATCTCGTCCATGCGGTCGAGCTTGGCCGACCACAAGCCGGTGCCGGTGACATGCTCGTATGCGGCCGCGCCCATGGCTAGCCGCCCTGCGCGATCGGCGGCGAGCCCGCGGACCGCCGACGCTATGCCTTCGGCGAGGGCCTCGGGCGTGGTCGCCTGCAGCCGCACGGAGCAGGCGGGCGAGGTGCTGCTGGCGGGGCCGCCGCGATCGACGATGACGAGCGGCAGCGAATAAGCCATCGCCTCCATGGCGACATTGCCGCCCGGCTCGCGATAGCTCGGAAAGACGAAGATGTCGGCGGCACGGTAGAAGCCGGCGACCTCCTCCTTGCTCTTCCATCCGTGCAGCGTGACGCGCCCGGAAAGCCCGTGCTCGGCGATCAGAGCCTCGCAAGGCGCGCGCTCGGGTCCCTCGCCGACGATGTCGAGGCGGACGGGGAGATCGCCGAGCATGGCCATGGCGCGGACGACGTCGCGCGCTCCCTTGGTGCGCACCAGCCGCCCGACGAAGAGCAGCTTCACCTGGCCCATGCGGTGCGAGCGGTCGATGAATGCGGGCACCCGGTCCATGCCGGTCTCGGACATGATCTCGAGCCGGCGCATCGGGATCGGCGCGAGCTGGTCGCGGACATAGGAGGCGATGGCGAGCACGCAAGCGGCGTTGCGATAGGTGGCGCGCAGCATCGGGTCCCAGCGCCAGCGATATTTGTCGAGATTGCGCAGGCCGACGAACCACGGCGCCGTCGCCTCGTCGGCGGCGAAGCCGGGAGGCGACGACAATCCGCCGCCGACCGGGCCGATGACGAGCGGCAGGCCGAGCCCCGCGGCCGGCGAGGGATAGCGCATCGCGACGGGGACCGGCTGATGGACGAGGTCGAAGCGCTCGCCCTCGGCAAGCGCGTGGCGGATCCATTTGCGGGCGCGCCAGTAGAACGGGACGTAGCCGGGCTTCAGCATGCTGTTGAGCCGCTCCGCCCTGCCGAGAAGGGGAGGCTCGGTCCATTCGACGACACGCATGCCGGGAAGCTGTTCGGCGGCGGGGCGTGCGCCGCGCTTGTGGTAGGTAAGCAGCGTCACGTCGTGCCGCTCGCCCAGTCGGCGCGCCCATTGATAGGCGACCCACGCCTCGCCGACGTCGTCGCCATTGCAGGTGGGGGCGACAAGCAGGAGCTTCATGACGAGGCCTTTTCCGCCGCGCGCCGGCGCCAGCCGGCCTTCAGCCGCCGTCCCCAGGAGGTGTCCCTGATGGCGCGCGCGGCAAGGTCGTTGAGTGCCGAGACTCCGGAAAGGGCGAGCAGCAGCGCGATGGCGCGCAACCGCGGCGCGGCGATCATGATTTCGCTTTCGTCGTGCGACCGCCGGCCGAAGGCGGATTTGTACTCGGCCTCGCCCTGGCCGAAATCGAGACGCCCTATCGCCGGATCGGCGCACAGATCCTCCGTCATCCTCAACATGGTGTAGATGCCGACCGAATCCTTCGTATAGCGCGGGTCGAAGCCCGGCGTGCCGATCGCGAAAGTGTCGCCATAGGCCATGCCGTTCCAGAAGGCGACCGGGGCGCCGTCGATATAAAGCACCCAGGCGCGGTGCCAGCCACGCCGCAGGCCGAGCTCGATGAGGCCGTGTTCGAGCGGCGTGCCGGTGTAACTGACGCCGAGGCCGCGCTGGTAGCTGCGCGCGGCGACCGATTCGAGGTCGCGGCAGAGCTCCTGCAGCTCCTCCGGACGGTCGAAGCGGCTCAATTTCATGCGGTCGGCGAAATTGGCGTGGAGGTTGCGCTCCTGCCGGCGAAGCGTGTTGCGGCTCTTGGCGGAGCGCACCTGCAGGAACGTCTCGAGCCGGTCGGGAATGTCGGCGATCCACCTGCTGGAGACGGAGCGCGCGTGACCCCAGCGCAGCCGGCCGGCCATCGCGCGGGCGGTTTTCCGCAGGCTGCCTGCGACGTCGACATTGCGCATCAGGATCACGTCGGCGACGCCCGCGTCGAGCGCCTTCAGGTATTCGGCCAGGAGGAGCCTTTCATCGGCCTCGCCGGCCGTTCCCACGATGCCGTCGAAACTGAAGACGATCGCACGCAGCGTGAAGCGGCCGATCGCGTGGCGGCCGAGCCGCAGCTTGACGGGAAGCTCCTCCAGCCGGGCGACGCCGAGCAGGTCGTCGCTGCCCTCGCGGCGAATGTGGACCACATGGGGTGCCACGACCCGCGGGGCATGCCGGACGACGGTCAGGAAATAGTCGATGTCGGAATCGATATTCGTGACCGGCAGTGCTGCCCAAGCCTCCCTCAGGCATTCGACGGCCTGGCGGCTCCTGGCGACGGTGACGACCGGTTCGGTCGCGGGCGCACGGGTCGCAGCTTCCGGCTGGCGGGGAACGTCAAGCATTGTCGGCGGTTTCCTGTCTTCGGGGCCGGTGGGAGCGAGGCGGACGGCGGCGGGTGTTCGCACGTCGGTGCCTGCTGCTTGCCGAACGGTCGGGCTCGGCCGTTTCCGGCAGGTCGAGGAACCAGACGCCGGCGCCGACCAGGAACATGAAGATCACGTAGGTCGAGTTCCAGAAATAGACGGTCCAGCCGACCATGAAGAGGCCGGTCATGGCGATGAGATAGCCGGTGCGATAGGCCTGGAGGCGCTCGTCGAGCCCGCGTTTCAGGGCGGCCGGCACCAGGACCGCGAAGAAGGCGAGCCCGATCAGCAGGCCGGCCGGCAGGCCGTGGCGGATGGCGTCGACCAGCCAGAACATGTCGATGCTGCTGCTCATCCAGTCGGGACGGTCCCAGCGGTTGAAACCGACGCCGAAGAGCGGGTGGTTCATCACCGATTCCGAGCCGAAGGTCCAGATCAGCAGGCGGTACTGGCCGGAGCCCTCGTTGAAGGCGAAATAGGAGATGAAGATCGCCGGCAGCGAGCGGTTCGAGAAGAGCTCGATGAAGATCGCCATGCCGGCGGCCGTGGTCAGAAGCAGCCGCCAGCGGCCCGGATATCCCGAGAGCACCCAATTCCATCCCAGAAGCAGCGATTGCGCGACAAGACCCGACAACGGGCCGCTGGAAAGCGAGGTGAAGGCGGCGAGGAACACGATGCCGGATTTGAACCATCGCCTCGCGAGCGACTGGCCGTAGCCGAGCACGAGATGGGTGAGCGCGAAGGCGCTGGAGCAGACCACGCCGAAGAGGATCGCGTGGTCGAACACGGTCTGCACCCGCCGCAGGCCCCAGCGCGGCTCCATCGGATGGTCGGGGAAGGTCGGATAGATCGCCCGGACGATCTCAAGCGCGATGTTGCGGCCGGTCAGCGTCTCGACCAGCGCAAAGGGCAGCAGGCAGGCGATAATGAGGAAGAACAGCGCCACCATGTTGCGGAAATCGTCCGCATTGCGGATGAAACAGCGCGCGAGCAGATAGCTGCCGAAGGCTTCGAGAAAGATGATGGCCGCCGGCTCGACCGCGTATCCCGGTCCGTGGACGACCGCGATGGCGAGACCGCACCACAGGCAATAGAAAAGCATCGCGATATCGGCGACGCGGATGCGACCGACCTTTCCCGAAAGCCACATGACGAGGCAGGGCAGGATCGTCGCCAGCAGGACCATCCGGTAGCCCGAGAGCCGGATCGGCCCGAGCATGATGATCCAGGGAAACAGGATCGAGACGAAGAACAGGAACACCGGCCGGGGCAATGCCGCCTTGTAGCTGCCGATGCCCCGTGCCCGCCGTCCGCCGCGCGCGGGACGGGAGGCGACCGATGTGGCGGGAGCATGCCCGGCATCGGCGACCAGCACGCCATGACCACCCCTGCGCTCGATCATTCCAGGCTACCCGCACCCCGCATGAACAAAAGTGTATATTGGATTTGTTGTTTTGTTTTGCGATATGTCTACATGAACAACATGAATATCCATCAATATATAAAGATAAAACATAAGCATATCGAATAGGGATCGAAGGTGAATCCTATGCCGTGCGTGGTATCCGTCATACTCCCGACCTACAACCGAAGCGGTAGCCTGCCCGCCGCGATCTCCAGCGTGCTTACGCAGTCGTTCCGGGACCTGGAACTGATCGTGGTGGACGACTGCTCGAGCGAGGACCTCGCGGAGGTGGCGAGGGCGTCCGGGGACGAGCGGGTGAAATATGTCAGGCGGCCGGTGAATGGCGGCGCCGGAGCGGCGCGCAACACCGGGCTCGATCTCGCGCAAGGCGACTACATCGCCTTCCAGGACAGCGACGACCTCTGGCTGCCCGGCAAGCTGGATCGCCAGCTGGCGCTTCTTTCGTCGCTGCCGCGTTCGGTCGGCGTCGTCACCGGCGCGAAGATCATCTATGGCCGCGACGCCCGCAAGCACGCGGGCGCGGGCAAGGTCGACTGCGCCCCCTCGCCGGGGAGGAGGCTTCGGCTCGACGCCGACCAGGTCGGCGAGCTTCTCACCGAGAACCGGCTGAGCGTGCAGAACGCGCTGTTTCGCAGGGAATGCTTCGACGACGGCACCCGTTTCGACGCCTGTGCGCGGGCAAACGAGGACTGGGAGCTCGCGGTCAGGCTGGCGCGCAAGACCAGGATCTACGAGGATGCGGAGCCGGTGGTGCTGGCCTTCGTGTCGGGAGACAGTATTTCGTCGGACACGCGCAAGGGCATGATCGGCATGCTGCGCATAGCGCGCGCAAACAAGGCGGAGCTCGCCGCGCGACCGAAGATACGATCGACGATGCTGATCGACATCGGCAGGCACCTCCACAAGGCGGGCAAGCGGTCGAGCGGACGGAAATTCATTCTCGCCGGTCTGTCGCATTATCCCCTGAACATCATGTTCGTGCCGGTCTCGCTGGCGCGGAAGGCCGCCTCGATGCTCGAACGGACATTGCGGGCGGCGCGGAGCGTGACCGGGAAAAGCCAGCCCTATTCGGGCTGATCCGGTCTAAAGCCCCTCGAAGGAGGGCGGCCAGAAGCCGGCGCGGGTCGAATCGAAGATCCGGTCCTCTCGCCGCCGCAGACGCCGCTTGCGGCGCGGATCGTGATTGTCGATCTCGATCTTCAGGGCAAGCCAGGCCGAGCGCAGCGCCTCGCGCGGGCGGATGGCGGGCGAGGTGGCGAGCAGTTTGCGGTAGATGCCGAGCTGGATGTCGACCGCGCGTTCGAGGCTGAACCTGCGAACGACCAGCTCGCGCCCGAAGGCGGCGTTCTCGTCGCGCCGGGAAGGGTCATCGATGAGGGTATCGACCTGCCCGGCGAGGCGGGCGGCTCCGCGCTCGTCGTTGGCGAGGCCGTAGAAACCCTGGCGCAGGAAGATGCCGAGCGTTTCGCGCTCGAAGATCTCGCTGAAGGCGCGTTCACCCTGGACGATCAGGGGCCGGCCGATCGCCAGCGCGCGAAGCGCCGAACTGCCCATGCCGAGGACGAGGTCGGCGGCCGCATAGGCGCCGCGCGGATCGAGCTCGGCTCCGGCGAGCGTGACCACCTCGCGGCTCCATCTCGCATTGACGGCTCGCGCCCGCACGTCGAGCGCCTCGCGCGACGGGCCGTCGCCGACGAGGATCAACCGTATGCGGCGGCGGGCGGCGAGAAGATCGGCGGCGTCGACGGCGCGGACCAGCGCGTCGAGTTTCAGGTCGAGCGCGAGCCGCGAAACGGCGACGATCAGGAATTCGTCGGGCGCGACATTGTGGCGGCGGCGGAAAGGCTCGCCGTCGATGCCGGGATGGTCGCGCTCGACGTCGATCGGCGGCTCCAGCACCCAGACCGCGCCGCGATGGGCGGCACGCGCCTCGTCGCCGAGATCGGCGGTGCCCATTACCAGCGGCACGGAAGCGGGCACCTGCGGCATGACGGACATGCTCAGAACGGTGCACAGAAGCGGGACGCGGAGGACGGCGGCGGCTCCGTAGTAGGCGTCGAGGCAGGACGGCCATTCATAGGCGTGAATCAGGTCGATGCGTTCCCGCGCGGCGACCGCGGCAAGCTGTGCGATGCGCGAGGGCGCGGGACGATAGCGCAGCCGCCTTGCCGGAACGAAGCGCAGGCCGCGCTCCTCGATATAGGAAACGAGAGGGCCGGGTATGCCGTAGACGGCGACCTCGTGGCCGGCGGCGGCCACGGCGGCCGCGAGATCGATGGCGTTGATCTGGCTGCCGCCGATCGACAGGTCGTGCGGATAGACGAGAAGGCGCATCCTGCCCCCATTTTCTTCCCGCCGGCGGAAAGTGCGATGCCGGGAGGCGCGAAATTCAGCAATGGTCTGAAGTTCCGGCGGGCGGGAAGCCAAGTCAATTGCGCGGCCATTCGCGCGCCTCGGCAGTTTGGTGGACCGGTTACCACTCAAAGCTGATCGTTCGGTCGGCCCTCTACGGCCTTTTCTCCGCTTTACCGCGATCCCCAAAGGAAACCACTCTGGGCGGGATTTTCCAGCCGGACAAAGCCGGCTTCCTTTTCGGATGGCCGCACGCACAGGGGGCAATTCAGCGTCATGATATCGGGCGACGTCGAACTTGAAGAAGGCGCGGTGATCCACCATCCGGACCTTGTCAATCTCTATGGCTGCCACGTCGGCGCGGGCTCGCGCATCGGCACTTTCGTGGAAATCCAGAAAGGTGCCGCCGTCGGGCGCAACTGCAAGATCGGAAGCCATTCCTTTCTCTGCGAGGGCGTGACGCTGGAGGATGGCGTGTTCGTCGGCCACGGGGTGATGTTCATCAACGAC
This sequence comes from Aquamicrobium sp. LC103, assembly GCF_001014615.2. Lineage (GTDB taxonomy): Bacteria > Pseudomonadota > Alphaproteobacteria > Rhizobiales > Rhizobiaceae > LBCQ02. Next base: position 339,900 of record NZ_LBCQ02000003.1, on the reverse strand, counting down.
CTGCATCCGCGCGCGCTCAACGCGGAAGGCAAGCTGCAGACGGACCAGGACTGGCACGTGGTCGGAACGCTCGTCAGGCGAAACGCCGCGATCGGCAGCAACGCGACCATCCTCGCCGGCGTCACGATCGGGCGCAACGCGCTGGTCGGCGCGGGCGCGGTCGTCACCAAGGACGTGCCGGACAACACCATCGTTGCCGGCGTGCCGGCTCGGATCAAGGGCAGGGTCAAGGACGCGCCCCTGCGCAGCCTGGCGATCGGAGGGGTGAAATGATCGGCGTCGCCGTCGTCGGCTACGGCTATTGGGGGCCGAACCTGGTGCGCAACCTGGCGGAGGTGCCCGGCGCGCGGCTGGTTTCGGTGTGCGACATGCGCAAGGAGCGGCTCGCCGCGGTCCAGAGCCGCTATCCCGCGGTGGAGGTGACTGACGATTTCCAGGCCTTGCTCAGCGACCCGCGCGTCGATGCGGTCGCGATCGCGACGCCGGTGTCGACGCATTTCCGCCTCGCGATGAGCGCGCTGATGGCCGGCAAGCACGTGCTGGTCGAAAAGCCGATGGCGTCGAGCGCCGAGGAGGCGCGCCGGCTGGTGGACGAGGCGGCGCGGCGCAAGCTGGTGCTCGCCGTCGATCACACCTTCATCCACACCGGCGCCGTGCGCAAGATGCGCGAGCTCGTCGAGAACGGCCTGGGCGACGTCTACTACTACGATTCCGTCAGGGTGAATCTCGGGCTCTTCCAGCACGACGTCAGCGTCATCTGGGACCTCGCGGTCCACGACCTGTCGATCATGGATCACGTGCTGCCGATGAAGCCGGTGGCGGTTTCGGCGACGGGGGTGAGCCATGTCGCCGGCGAGCCGGAGAACATCGCCTATCTGAACCTGTTCTTCGACAATGCGACGATCGCGCATATCCACGTCAACTGGCTGGCGCCGGTGAAGGTGCGGCGCACGCTGATCGGCGGCAGCAGCAAGATGATCGTCTATGACGACCTGGAGCCGAGCGAGAAGATCAAGGTCTACGACAAGGGCATCACGCTCAACGGCAATCCCAAGGCGAACGGGGAGAAGGTCTACCAGATGCTGGTGGGCTACCGCACCGGCGACATGTGGGCGCCGCAGCTCGACATGGCCGAGGCGCTCGGCGTCGAGCTGCGCCAGTTCGTCGATTGCGTGGAGAAGGGCGGGACGCCCATCGCCGACGGCCATGCGGGCCTGCGCGTGGTGCGGATATTGGAGGCGGCATCGCAATCGCTCGCCCAGCGCGGGCGGGTGATCGAGCTCGAGGCGGCGAGGCGCATCGCATGATCCCCTTTCTCGACCTGAAGGCTCAGTATGCGTCGATCAAGGACGAGATCGACGCGGCGGTGCTGAACGTGCTGGGCTCCGCCCAATATGTGCTCGGCGAGGAGGTGGCCGCGTTCGAGCGCGAATTCGCGGCCTATTGCGGAACCAGGCACGCGATCGCCGTCAATACGGGCACCAGCGCGCTGCATCTCTCGCTGCTCGCCGCCGGCGTCGGACCGGGCGACGAGGTGATAACCGTGCCATTCACCTTCGTCGCGACGGCCTCGGCGATCTGCTACACGGGCGCGCGGCCGGTCTTCATCGACATCGATCCGGTGACGTTCACGATGGACCCGGAGAAGCTGGAAGCCTCGATCACGCCGCGCACCAAGGCCGTGATGCCGGTGCATCTCTACGGCCAGACGGCCGATATGGCGCCGATCATGGAGATGGCCGAGCGCTACGGGCTGGCGGTGATCGAGGATGCGTGCCAGGCGCATGGCGCGGAATACAAGGGAAGGCGCGCCGGCGGCATCGGCGTTTCCGGCTGCTTCAGCTTCTATCCCGGCAAGAACCTCGGAGCCTGCGGCGAGGGCGGCATCGTCGTCACCAATGACGACGCGCACGCGCACATGGTCCGCATGCTGCGCGACTGGGGGCAGGAGCGGCGCTACCATCACACGTTGAAGGGCTTCAACTACCGCATGGACGGCATTCAGGGCGCGATTCTGCGCGTGAAGCTGCGTCACCTCGAGCGCTGGACGGAGGCGCGCCGGCAGCATGCCAGGCGCTATACCGAGCTTCTCGCCGGCTCGGGGCGGGTGACGACACCGGTCGAACTGCCCGACCGCCGCCACGTCTATCACATCTACGCGGTGCGCTGCGGCGACCGCGACGCATTGCAGAGGGAACTGGTCGCCGAGGGCGTCCAGACGGGTCTGCACTATCCGGTGCCGATCCATCTCCAGCCCGCGCACGAGGATCTCGGCTATCGGGCGGGCGATTTCCCGGTGGCGGAGGCGGCGGCGCGCGAGGTGCTGTCGCTGCCGATCTATCCGGAAATGACGCAGAGACAGGTGGAACAGGTCGCCGACGCGGTGGAGCAGGAAATCCATGTCCATTGACGACAAGCGCCAGACGAGAATCGTCGCGGCCGTGCACGGCCGTCGCGACGCCAAAGCCGAGCCGGCCTACGAGACCGGCCTTACGGAGATGCTGAAGGTTTCCTACAGCGCGCGCGGGCTGCTGGAACTCTTCGGTCGCTTCTCCTGGGGCGACGGCGCGGTCGACGCGCTGATGCGTCGCGCGATCCTGCGCGGCCTCGCGCTCAGTTGCGGCGAGGGCCTGCAGGTGGGCAGCGGCGTTTCGTTCAAGCATCCGGAAACGTTCGAGTTGGGCGACCGCGTCTTCATCGGGGCGCAGGCCAACATACAGGGCCGCTACGACGGCACCTGCGTCCTCGGCGACAATGTCTGGATCGGTTCGCAGGCGTTCCTCGACGCGCGCGATCTCGTCATGGAGGAATATGTCGGCTTCGGCCCCGGCGCGAAGATCCTGGGATCCACGCACACCGGCGTCCCGGTCGACGTGCCGATCGTGCGCACCGACCTCGAAATCAGGCCGGTGCGCATCGGCGCATGGGCGGACATCGGCACCAATGCGACGATCTTGCCCGGCGTGACGATCGGCAAGGGCGCGATCGTCGGAGCGGGGGCGGTGGTGACCGCCGACGTTGAGCCTTTCTCGGTCGTGGCAGGCGTTCCGGCGCGCTTCCTGCGCTGGCGCACCGACGAGGACAACCCGCAAAACCTGCCTCGGAGGGCGGTTCAATGAAGAATAAGCGCGTGCTGATCACCGGCGGCGCGGGACTGATCGGCTCGCACATCGCCGATCTGGTCGCGCTGGAGGAGCCCGGCGAGATCATCATCCTCGACAATTTCGTGCGCGGCCGGCGCGAGAATTTGCGCCTTGCCGCTTCGCGCTTTCCGCTGAACGTGGTCGTCGGCGACATTCGCGACCGGGCACTGCTGGCCAAGCTCTTCGACGGTGTCGATATCGTCTTCCACCAAGCCGCGATACGCATCACGCAATGCGCCGAGGAGCCGAGGCTGGCGATGGAGGTGCTGGCGGACGGCACGTTCAACGTGCTGGAAGCGGCGGTGAAGGCGGGGGTGTCGAAAATGGTGGCCGCCTCGTCGGCCTCCGTGCTCGGGCTCGCCGACAGCTTTCCGACGACGGAGGCGCATCATTCCTACAACAACCGCACCATCTACGGCGCGGCCAAGGTGTTCAACGAGGCGCTGCTGCGCTCGTTCGCGGAGATGTACGGGCTCGACTACGTCGCGTTGCGCTATTTCAACGTCTACGGGCCGCGCATGGACGTTCACGGCGCCTATACCGAGGTGCTGATCCGCTGGATGGAGCGGATCGCGGCGAACGAAGCGCCGCTGATCCATGGCGACGGATTGCAGACGATGGATTTCGTGCATGTCGCCGACATCGCGCGCGCCAACGTTCTGGCGGCGAAGTCCGGCGTGACGGACGAGGTCTTCAACGTGGCGAGCGGCGAGGAGACGAGCCTGCTCGAGCTGGCGCTGATGCTGAGCCGCGTCATGGAATCGAAGCTCGCGCCCCAGCACGCGCCGGCGCGCAAGGTGAACGCGGTGACGCGCCGGCTGGCGGATACCAGCAAGGCAAGGGCGATGATCGGCTTCGAGGCGCGGATATCGCTGGAGGAGGGGTTGCGCGACCTGGTTTCCTGGTGGCGCGAAGAGCGCGCGATGACGCCGGAGGCAGCGGAATGACCAAACTTCAGCAACAGATCGCCGTCGCCAAGCCGGTTCTCGGCGAGGCGGAAGCGGAAGCCGCCCGCCGGGTGATCATGTCGGGCTGGGTGACGCAGGGGCCGGAGGTCGCCGCCTTCGAACGCGAGTTCGCCGAATATGTCGGCGCGCCGCACGCCTGCGCGACGTCGAACTGCACGACCGCGCTGCATCTGGCGCTTCTGGCAGTCGGCGTGGGCGCCGGCGACGAGGTCGTCACCGTCAGCCATTCCTTCATCGCCACCGCCAACGCCATCCGCTATTGCGGGGCCGTGCCGGTCTTCGTGGACGTGGAGGAGGGGGGCTTCAACATCGATCCCGAACTGATCGAGGGCGCGATCACCGCGCGCACCAAGGCGATCCTGTGCGTGCACCAGCTCGGCATGCCGTGCGACATACGGCGCGTGCTCGAGATCGCGCGGCGGCGCGGGATCAAGGTGGTCGAGGACGCGGCCTGCGCGATCGGCAGCGAGATGCTGTGGAACGGGCAATGGGAGAAGATCGGCCGGCCGCACGGCGACATCGCCTGCTTCTCGTTCCATCCGCGCAAGGTGATCACCACCGGCGACGGCGGCATGCTGACGACGGCGAACCCCGAATATGACGCGAAGTTCCGGCTGTGGCGGCAGCACGGGATGAGCGTGACCGACGCGGTCAGGCACGGCTCGCGGCAGGTGATCTACGAGGATTACCCGGAGCTCGGCTTCAACTATCGCATGACGGATTTGCAGGCCGCGATCGGACGGGAGCAGCTGCGACGCCTGCCGGAGATCGTCGAGCGCCGGCGGCACCTGGCGAGACTCTATGACGAGCGCTTGCGCCGGGTTCCGGGCATCCTGCCGCCAAGCGAGCCCGAATGGGCGCGGAGCAACTGGCAGAGCTATTGCATCTTCCTGCCGGAATGGGCCGACCAGCATGCGGTGATGCAGGAAATGCTCGACGCCGGCGTGTCGACGCGACGCGGCGTGATGAACAGCCACCGCGAGAAGGCCTATGCGGAGGCGTCTTCGCACCGTCTCGGATCGGGGCTGCGGCGCAGCGCGGCGGCACAGCTCGCGACCGTCATCCTGCCGCTCTATCCGCAGATGGCGGATGGCGACGTCGTTGCGGTGTGCGACCTGCTTGCCCGCGCCGCGAGCGCGAACGAAGGCGCGATCGCTCGCGCCTCGTGAGGCGCCGGGGTCAGGCCAGCCTGACGCCGGCCCTGCGCATGCGCTGCGTCATTTCAGCGAGCGAGCCGTCAAGATCGATGGCGCGGCAGGCGTCGAGCCGCACGGTGGCGTGAAAGCCCTCGCTGACGGCGTCGAGCGCCGAATAAGCGACGCAGAAATCCGTCGCCAGCCCCACCAGCGTCAGGTTGGAGATGCCGCGTTCGCGCAGATAGCCGGCGAGCCCGGTCGGAGTTCGGCGGTCGTTCTCGAAAAAGGCGGAATAGCTGTCGATCGAGGGGCGGAATCCCTTGCGGATGACGAGTTCCGCTTTGGCCCATTCGAGCTTCGGGTGAAACAGCGCACCTTCGCTGCCCTGTACGCAATGGTCGGGCCACAGCGTCTGCGGGCCGTAGCTGACGTCGATCGTCTGAAACGGATCCTTGCCCGGATGGGTGGAGGCGAAGCTGGAATGACCGGCCGGGTGCCAGTCCTGCGTGAGCACGACATGGTCGGCATCGGCGATGAGGCCGTTGACCAGCGGGACGATCTCGTCGCCGCTGGCGACCGCCAGCGCGCCGCCGGGGCAGAAATCGTTCTGAATGTCGATGACGACCAGGGCGCTACCAGCCATTTTCCACTCCAAGACAGTTCCATGGATTCCCGCCGCGAAACATCGCAGGCCGGGGTTGCGCAAGGCTGATCTCAAATCGCCGCTTTGGCAAGCCGCTCCGCAATATCGTTTGCATACGAACGAATTTCAGCGCATTCTTCCGATGGGAGAGATAGCCATGCGCTACGCGAGACCGAAGTCATTGGACGAGGCAGTCGCGCTACTCGGCGAGGACCACTGGCGGGTTCTTGCCGGGGGTACCGATTTCTACCCGGTGCAGGGCGCGAGACCGTTTCGCGAAAACATCCTCGACATCAACGGGCTTGCGGAGCTGCGCGCGATCGGGCGGACCGGGACGCATTTCGTCTTCGGCGCGCGGGCGAGCTGGACCGACATCATCCGCCACGACCTTCCCCGGGCCTTCGATGCGCTGAAGCTCGCGGCGCGCGAAGTGGGCTCCATACAGATCCAGAATTCGGGCACGATCGCCGGCAATCTCTGCAACGCCTCGCCGGCGGCGGACGGCGTGCCGCCGCTGCTCGCGCTCGACGCCGAGGTGGAAATCCGCTCGGTGGCGGGCGGGCGGCTCGTGCGGCTCGCGGATTTCGTTCTCGGCAACCGGCGAACGGCGCTGGAACCGGGCGAGCTGGTGACGGCGGTGCGCGTGCCGACGGCTTCCGCCGGCGGAAGCTCGCATTTCGTCAAGCTGGGAGCGCGGCGCTATCTCGTCATCTCGATCGCGATGGCGGCGGCGAGAATCTCCGTCGATGCGGAGGGAACGGTGCGGGAGCTCGCGCTTTCCGTCGGCTCGTGCTCGCCGGCGGCGCTGCGTTTTCCGGAACTCGAAGGAAGGCTTGTCGGAAGGCACGCCGATGCCTCGTTGGTCGAGGCCGTCGCGGGCTGGCCGTTCGAGGAGTTGAGGCCGATCGACGACGTACGCGCCACGGCCGAATACCGCCGAGAGGCGGCGCGCGAGATCGCGGCGCGCGCGTTGCGAGGCGCGCTGGCGACCGCCGGCACGGCATTCGAGCGGGCAGGGGGCGTGGCCGCATGAGCTTCGAACGCGCGACCGTCTCGCTGGAGGTCAATGGCGACGCCGTGACGGTGACGGTGCCGCCGGTGATGCGGCTCTCGGCGCTGCTGCGCGACGAGCTACACCTGACGGGCACGAAGGTCGGCTGCGACGCGGGCGATTGCGGCGCCTGCACGGTGATCGTCGACGATGAGCCGGTCTGCTCCTGCCTGGTGCCGGCGGCGAGCGTCGCGGGCGCCAAGGTGCGCACGGTGGAGGGGCTGGCGAACGGCAGGCTTTCCGACCTGCAGGCGTCGTTCCTGAGAAACGGCGCGGCGCAATGCGGCATCTGCACGCCGGGCCTGCTGGTGACGGCGACGGCGATGCTGGAGACGAACCCGGCGCCGAGCGAGGACGAGGTCAAGGACGCGCTGGGCGGCGTGCTCTGCCGCTGCACCGGCTATCGCAAGATCGTCAAGGCGGTGATGGAGGCGGGGGAGGGGCGCTCGGGAGGAATATCCTCCCCTGGCTTGCCGGCCGCTTCCGCGATGATCTCCTCAAACGCTGAAGAACCTGCGACTTACCAGCAATCGCTGGCCGGCAGGCCTGAGGGGGATGCTGATTGTGTCCCCCCATACAAGGCGGATGGAGGGTGCGGCGTCGGCGCTTCGGTCCCACGCCTCGACGGTGTGCAGAAGGTGACGGGCGCGGACCGGTTCGGCGCGGACGAGCGGCCGGCGGACGCGCTGTCGGTGCTGGCGGTGCGATCGCCTCATTGGCATGCGCGGTTCGCCTTCGGCGATCTCGCGGGCTTCGTGCGCGGCACGCCCGGCATCGTCGCCGTGTTCACGGCGAGCGACATTCCCGGCAAGAACCGTTTCGGCGTCATTCCGCCCTTCGCCGATCAGCCGGCGCTCGCCGAAGGCCGCGCGCGGTTTCGGGGCGAGGCGGTGGCGCTGATCGCGGGAGAGCGGACGGCGATCGAGGATTTCGACATTTCGGCTTTTCCGGTCACCTGGGAGGAACTGCCGCATGCGCTGACGCCGGCGCAAGCGCGCGACGGCTTCGCCGACCTGCACGAGGGCAGGAGCGGCAATGTGATGACCGAAGGCTTCGTCGAGCGGGGCGACGCGGCCGCCGCGATCGAGGCTTCGGCGGTCACCGTCAGCGGTGCGCTCGAGACGTCCTATGTCGAGCACGCCTATATCGAGCCGGAGGCCGGTTACGCCTTCATGGACGGCGAAATGCTGGTCATAAAGGCGTGCACCCAGTCGCCGATCATGGACCGCGACGACACGGCGACCGTGCTCGGCCTCGCGCCCGAGAAGGTGCGCATCGTTCCGACCGCGACCGGCGGGGGCTTCGGCTCCAAGCTCGACCTCTCGGTGCAGCCATTGATCGGCCTCGTCGCGCTGAAGACCGGGCGTCCTGCCACGCTGGTCTACACGCGGCAGGAATCGATGAGCTCGACGACGAAACGCCATCCCGCCTCGATGAAGGCGACGATCGGCGCCGACCGCGACGGCCGCGTCACCGGCATGGTCTTCGACGGCGATTTCAATACCGGTGCCTATGCGAGCTGGGGCCCGACCGTGGCGACGCGTGTGCCGGTCCATGCGTCGGGTCCCTATTTCACGCCGAACTATCGCGCGGTCGGGCGCGCGATCCACACCAATGGGCCGATCTCCGGCGCGTTCAGGGGCTTCGGCGTGCCGCAGGCGGCGCTGATGCAGGAAACGCTCTATGACGAGCTCGCCGGGAGGCTCGGCATCGACCGGCTCGACTTCCGGCTGAGGAACGCCCTGCGCAATGGCCAGCCGACGGTCTGCGGCCATGTCATGGAACGGGGCGTCGGCATCGTCGAATGCCTCGAGGCGCTGGCGCCGCACTGGCGGCGGGCGCTCGGCGAGGCGGAAGCGTTCAACGCCGCGAACGAAGGGCGCAAGCGCGGCGTGGGTGTCGCCTCCTGCTGGTATGGCTGCGGCAATACCGGCATTCCCAACCCCTCGACGATGAAGATCGGCATCACGGCCGAGGGCCGGCTGGTGATGCACCAGGGCGCGGTCGATATCGGCCAGGGCTCCAACACGGTCATTCCGCAGATCGCGGCGGAAGCGCTCGGCCTGCCTCTGTCGGATTTCACCCTCGTCCATGGCGACACGGCGGCGACGCCGGACGCGGGAAAGACGTCGGGCTCGCGCCAGACCTATATTTCCGGCAAGGCGGCGGAGAAATCGGCAAGGGCGCTGCGCGAGAAGATCCTGCGCTTCGCCAACGTCTCGGAAAATGCCCGTCTCGGGCTCGACGGCGCCGCGATCAGGGTGAGCGAGGGCGATGCGAGCCGCACGATAGAGCTCGGCGGGTTGCCGCCTGACGAGAACGGCTTCGTCTTCTCCGCCGTCGAGAGCTACGATCCGCCGACTGTGGCGCTCGACGCCAAGGGCCAGGGCAAGCCCTACGCCGTCTACGGCTACGGCGCGCAGATCGCCGAGCTGGAGGTCGACATGAGGCTCGGCACGGTCAGGCTCGTGAAGATCACGGCGGCGCACGATGTCGGCCGCGCGATCAATCCGTTGCTGGCCGAGGGCCAGGTGGAGGGCGGTATCGCCCAGGGCATCGGCATGGCGCTGATGGAGGAGTATGTGCCCGGCCGCACCGAAAACCTGCATGACTACCTGATCCCGACGATCGGCGACGTGCCGCCGATCGAGACGATTCTGGTGGAGGTTCCCGACCCGGAAGGCCCGTATGGCGCCAAGGGGCTGGGCGAGCATGTGCTGATCCCGACGGCACCGGCGATCATCAACGCGATCAGGCATGCCTCGGGCGCCAGGATCGAGCGCCTGCCGGCGACGCCTGACCGGGTGCTCGCGGCGATGAGGCGGGCGGGACGATGACCGCGGATCGGCATCGTTGCACGCGCCACCGTCTTCGGCGGTCAGTCGCCAGGGCGAACCGCCGGGCGCGCGCGTCCTTTGGCGCGCCAATGAACGTGGAGGGTCCGCCCCCTTCACCATGCTTCGCATTGTCCCCCTCCCCCGTGAACGGGGGAGGATCCGGCGTTGTGGCCGCCTGCGACCCGGGCTCCTCCCCTGCGAAGCGGGGGAGGTGCCGAGCGGAGCGAGGCGGAGGGGGCATGGCGCCATGAGCGAGCTTTCGGAACGTTTCGAGACGCATGAGCCCGGCGCGCGGCAGGCCGGGGAGAAGCTGCGCTGCGATGCCTGCCCGGTGATGTGCTACATCGCCGAGGGACGCACGGGCGCCTGCGACCGCTACGGCAATTTCGACGGCAGGATCGTGCGCTGCGACCCGGTGACCATACTCGAGCATCGGGCCGAGACGGGCGGGGAGGTCGTGCCTTTCGCGAGCGGCGGTGCGTGGGACGGCAATCCGGTCGGCACGGCGCGGCCCTTCGTCACCGGGATCGGTGCCGGCACGACCTATCCGGACTACAAGCCGGCACCCTTCATCGTCAGCCAGGAGGTCGAGGGCGTCGATCTCGTCACCGTGGTGACGGAAGGCATCTTCAGCTATTGCGGCGTCAAGGTGAAGATCGACACCGATCGCCATCTCGGCCACGAAGCGGCGACGGTGCGCGCCAATGGCGAGGCGGTCGGCCATGTGACGACGGCCGAATACGGCTCGCAGATGCTGTCGCTCGGTGGCGTCGCGCATCTGACCGGCGGCTCGAAATCGGAGGGCCGGGTCACCTGCGACACGCTGCTGGCGCTGTGCAACAGGCAACCGGTGGAGCTGACCATCGACGACGGCGCGACCGTCGTGGTTGAGGCCGGCAAGGCGCCGGTGATCGACGGCAAGCTGGAACAGAGGATGCGCGTCGGCTGCGGCTCGGCCACCATCGGCATGTTCGCCACGCAATGGAAGGACCTCGTCGACGAGGTGGTGGTGGTCGACGACCACATCACCGGCGTCGTCTCGGAGCACCAGGCGGGCAAGGTGATCGGCTGGCCGGATACCGGGATCAAGATCCTCGGGCGGCGCTCCACGCCCGGCCGCTATTTCAAGGTGTCCGAGCCAGGCCTCGGCTGGGGTGGCACGATGGTCTCCGATCCGCTCGAGATACTGGGCGAGTTCAACCCGAAGAAGGGCGCGCGGCCGGGATTGTCGCTTCTGATGGTGTCGACCACGGGCGAACAGTTCGCCTATTACGAGCTGAACGACGCGCTGAAGCCGGTCGAAAAGCCGTTTCCCGAGCGGCTGCGCAAATCGGTAGACCTGATCGAGGACAATTGCGAGCCGGCGCTTTGCACGGTGCTGTTCATGGGCGGAGCGGGCGGCTCGCTGAGGGCGGGGGTGACGGAGAACCCGGTCAACCTCACCCGCTCGGTGCACCGGCTGCAGACCTATGTGACCTGCGGCGGCGCGCCGGTCTATGTTTGGCCCGGCGGCGGCATCACGGTGATGGTCGACGTCACGCGCCTGCCCGGCAACGCCTTCGGCTACGTGCCGACGCCGGCGCTGGTCGCGCCGATCGAGTTCACGCTGCGGCGCGAGCACTACGAGGCGCTGGGCGGGTATGCCGGCAACGTCCGTTCCATCGAGGACGTGCGGAAAAAGGGCGGCGAATATTTCAACGAGCGCGCCGACAAGGCGGCGCCGGCGGCAAATTCATGGCCGCCGCTTGCCCAGCTTCGCCGGGAGCAGGGCAAGTGAACCGCCCGCAGGCATCGATGCTGCCGGACGGGCGCCGGCTGCATCTGAACCACGGCCCCATCGACCTCGTCATCGAGGCGTTCGGCGCGGCGGATGAAAGGCAGCGCGCCTATCGGCAGGCGGTCGACCGGTTCGGGACGGTGCTCGACGAGCTGGTGGCGGAACTCACGATGCTGCGGCAGCCTGCCGGCGCGCGGGCGCGCCGGTTCCGGGGAGCAGTGGCGCAGCGCATGGAGGACGCCGTCTCGCCGTTCTCGGAGCGGTTCGTCACGCCGATGGCGGCGGTTGCGGGAGCGGTGGCGGACGAGATGCTCGCCGCGATGATTGCCGGCCGGACGCTCGAGCGCGCCTATGTCAATGACGGCGGCGACATCGCGATCTTCCTTGCCGAGGGCGAGGAGATGAAGGCGGCGATCGCCGGCACCGGGCACGGCTTCGACGGCCGCGTGACCATTCGCGCGCAGCACGCGGTGCGCGGCATCGCCACCAGCGGCTGGCGTGGGCGCAGCCATTCGCTGGGGATCGCCGACGCGGTGACGGTGCTGGCCTCAAGCGGCGCCGCGGCGGACGCGGCGGCGACGCTGATCGCCAATGCGGTGGATCTGCCCGGCCATGAAGGCGTGACGCGCGCCCGCGCCGTCGATCTTGCGCCCGACAGCGATCTCGGCGAGCGGCTGGTGACGACGGGGGTGCCGGCCTTGTCCAGCGAGGAGGTCGCCGAGGCGCTCGGGCGCGGGCTCGCCGCCGCCGAGGAATTCCGCCGACGCGGGCTGATCGCGGCCGCCGCGCTGTTCCTGCAAGGGGAAGGGCGGTCGTGCGGGAGGCTTGCTCCGCCGCTGTCGCAGGCGTCTTCTCCATCCCCTTCGCCCGGATATGCCCCCTCCGGCCCCTTCGGGCCGCCTCGCTTTGCAGGTGGAGGAACCGCCGTTGCGGCCGTCCTCGGCCTGGCTCCTCCCCCGTTTACGGGGGGAGGGAGACCGCCGGAGGGGGTGTGCCGCAACCCGTGGATTTTCCAAGGGGCGGAGCGTTCGTATCGATATCTGGAACTTGTTCAAGGAGGCATTGAATGCCTGATTTTACCATCCGCAAGATCGCGGTTCTGACGGAGGAGATTTTCCACGAGGGAGGGCCGGCGCCGGTGATGCCGCGCCGCCGTGCCGCCGCGATGGCACTGGTGAGGAACCCGTTCGCCGGCTGCTACGCGGATGAGCTGCAGGGTGCGATGGAGGATCTGAAGCCGCTCGGCCTGATGCTCACCGACCGGCTGATCGCCGCGCTCGGCGGCGACATCTCCGCGATCGACGGCTACGGCAAGGGCGCGATCGTGGGCACCGACGGCGAGATCGAGCACGGCGCGCTCTGGCACGTGCCGGGCGGCTATGCGATGCGCGAGCGGCTGGGCGACGCCAAGGCTATCGTGCCGTCTGCGATGAAGGTCGGCGCCTATGGTTCCCGGCTCGACGTGCCGCTCGGCCATGTCAACGCCGCCTATGTGCGCAGCCATTTCGACGCGATGGAGGTGGGCATGAACGAGGGGCCGCGGCCGGACGAAATCCTCTTCTGCCTGGCCATGGCCTGCGGGCCGCGCGTGCATGCGCGCATGGGCGGGCTCGCCGTCGCCGACGTGAAGGGCGAGGACGGGTTGCGGTGACCGGCGAGGACAACATCCTGAAGCTGGTGGACGCCGAGGAAACCGAGGAGGATTACCGGCTACAGGAGCAGGTCGGCTTCGTGCTGCGCCGCGCGCACCAGCGCCACGTCGCGATCTTCGCCGCGCATATCGCCGACCTGACGCCGCCGCAATTCGCCGCGCTCGCCAAGCTGCACGACATCGGCGAGACCTCGCAGAACCAGCTCGGCGCGCTGATCGCCATGGACGCGGCGACCGTGAAAGGCGTGATCGACCGGCTGAAGGCGAGGGGACTGGTGGAGATTTCCCGCCACGAGGCCGACAAGCGCCGGCTCTTGGTCAATCTCACGGCGGAAGGCCGGGCGACGGTCGAAAGCCTGTTCCCGCTGGCGAAGCGGATCACCGAGGAGACGCTGTCTCCGCTTTCCACCAAGGAAATCGGCACTTTCCTGAGGCTGCTCAACAAGCTCGCGTGAGCACGGAGCTGGTAAAGCGGGGCTGAAACGGCCTCAGGGACTGGCCGGCGGTTTCGTTGCATCGGCCATGCCGGGCTCCTCCGCCGCGACGCCGAACAGTTCCGCCGCCTGCGCGGTCGTATAGTAGCCGAGCGCCACGTCGCGCCGCACGAGCGCGGGATCGCGCCTTCGCGGATCGCCATAGCCGCCGCCGCCCGGCGTACCGACCCTGACGCGGTCGCCCGCCTTCAGGGGAATGTCCTGCTCCTTGGAAAGGTGCGGCGGCACGTGTTCCCCGCCGTCGCGATGGACCACCACGCTGTTGACCGCGCCGTCGCGGCCTCCGAGCACGCCCTGGGGGCCGTAGCGGCCGTGGTCCATCACGAAGGAGGCGCGCGCCTCGCCGCGCAGAAGCTCGATCTCATAGTCGAGGCCGAAGCCGCCGCGTCGCTCGCCGGCGCCGCCGGAGCCCTCGCGCAGCGCGTAGTGGTTGTAGAGGATCGGGTAGTTCTGCTCCATGATCTCCACCGGCGGCGATTTGGAGATGCCGATGGTCGAGCAGCCATTGCTCAGCCCGTCGGTGCGGGCATTGCCGCCATAGCCGCCGCCGGAGAGCTGGTAGAGCACGTAGTTGCGGCTGCGTTCGGGGTCGAAGCCGCCGAGGCCGAAATTGCCGCTGGAGCCGGCGGGCGCGGCGGTGACCTGGTCGGGCAGCGCTTTCACCATGGCCGCGAAAACGGCCTCGGCGATGCGCTGCGAGACCTCCGCCGCGCAGCCCGAGACGGGGCGCGGATAGTGCGCGTCGAGGAAGGTGCCTTCCGGACGCCTGATCGCCAGCGGCTCGAACGCACCGGCGCTGATCGGCACGTCGGGGAAGATGTGGCGCATGGCGAGGTAGACGGAGGAATGGGTCGTCGCCAGCACGCTGTTCATCGGCCCTATGCAGGGCGGGCTCGAACCGGAAAAGTCGAAGGTGAGCGTGTCGCCCTGCTTCTCAATGGCGAGATCGATCAATAGCGGCTCGTCGACGACGCCGTCGGAATCGACATGGGCCGTGCCGCGATAAATGCCGTCGGCGATCCCGGAAATGCGGGCGCGCATCTGCTCGGCCGCGCGGCTGCGCAGCTCGGCGATCGCGGCGACGACGGTTCCGTCGCCATAGCGGTCGAGGATCGCGAACAGCCGTTCCTCTCCGACATGGAGGGCCGCGGCCTGCGCCTTGATGTCGCCGATGCGCTGGTCGGCGATGCGGATGTTGGAGGAGATGATCGCGAAGATTTCGGGGTCGAGGCGGCCCTTCTTGAAGAGCTTGACCGGCGGCAGGCGCAGCCCCTCCTGCTCGACCGCGGTGGCGGAGGCGGAGAAGCCGCCGGGCACCGCGCCGCCGATGTCCGGCCAGTGGCCGGTGTTGGACAGCCAGCAGAAGATGGCGCCGTTGCGCCAGACCGGCATGGCGAAGCGCACGTCCATCAGATGGGTGCCGCCGAGATAGGGATCGTTGACGATGTAGACGTCGCCGGGTTCGGGCGGCAGGCAGCGTGCGTCGGCGATCATCTCGATCAGCGTGCGGGTCGAATATTGCATGACGCCGACGAAGACCGGCAGGCCGCCCGAACCCTGCGCGATCAGCGAACCGTCCTCGGCCGAATAGATGCCGTCGGAACGGTCGTTCGCCTCGGCGATGATCGGCGAGAAGGCCGAACGCGAGAAGGCGAGGTCCATTTCGTCGCAGGTCTGCTGTAGCGCGGCCTGAATGACGGAAAGGGTGATGGCGTCGAGGGTCATGGCCGCCGGTCCCGCCGATAGCCGCCTGTCGCGAGAGACGGGAGTGCTTGGCACATCGCCGTGAGAGACATCACGCTCTTTCTCCCACTTCCACGATGATATTCCCGTCGCGATCGGACCTTGCGACATCGCCGGGCTCGATGACGGTGGTGGCGTCCATCTGCTCGAGGATGGCGGGGCCGGCGATCACGGCATCGAGCGGCAGTCTCTCGCGCGCGTAGACCGGCGTTTCCAGCCATTTGCCGTCGAACCAGACCCGCCGGGTCTCGTTCAGCGCGTCCTCGAGCCTTTCAGCGCGGCCAGCGGGATCGATGAGGGTGGAAAGGTCGATCGCCGCGCGCACGCCGATGACGGAGGTGTTGAGATTGACCAGATTGGCTCGGATTTCCGGCAGCTCGACCTTGAAGCGGGCGAAATAGGCGACCTCGAACAGGCGCTGGATCTCCTCGCGGGTGATTTCGGTCGAGGGTAGCGGGACGTTGATCAGGTGGGTCTGACCGACGAATTGCATGTCGGCGGAATGAACCAGCCTGATGGTCTCCGGCCGCACCGCTTCCTTGGCGATGAGGGCGCGGCCTTCCTCGCCCTGTGCGGCAAGGACGGCACGCAGCGCTGCCTCGTCGATCTCGGCCACCGGCCGGTTGACCGTCCTGACGAAGTCGTGGCGCAAATCAGCCACGACGCAGCCGAGCGCGTTGGTGATGCCCGGCCGCGCCGGCACGATCACACGCGGAATGGCGAGCTCGCGCGCCAGCGCGCAGGCATGCAGCGGACCGGCGCCTCCGAAGGCGAAAAGCGCGAAGTCGCGCGGGTCGTGACCGCGCGATATCGAGACCATGCGGATCGCGCCCGCCATCTTGAGGTTGCCGATCTTCAGCACCGCGCCCGCCGCCTCGACGCCGTCGACGCCGATCCTGTCGCCGATCGCCTCGGCGAAGGCGCGGCGGACGGTTTCGACGGAGACGGGATCGTCGACGGAGAGCAGCTTCCTCGGATTGAGGCGGCCGAGGACGAGGTTAGCGTCGGAGACGGTCGGGCGCGTTCCGCCCCTGCCGTAGCAGATCGGGCCGGGCGCGGCGCCGGCGCTTTCCGGGCCGACCTGGACCAGCCCGGCATCGTCGACATGGGCGATCGAGCCGCCGCCGGCGCCGACCGTGTGCACGTCCACCATCGGCACGTGGATCGGCATCGCGTATTCGATCTCGATCTCGTTGGAGACGGCCGGCTGGGCGTTGCGGATCAGGGCGACGTCGGTGGAGGTGCCGCCCATGTCGTAGGTGACGAGGTTGTCGAAACCGGCCCGGCGCGCGGTGTAGGCGGCGGCCATGACGCCGGAGGCGGGACCCGACATGACCGTCTTCGCCGCCTCCTCGGTGACGAAGCGGGCGGAGATCATGCCGCCATTGCCGTTCATGACGAGGAAGTCGCGGGCATAGCCGCGCGCATGCAGCTCGTCGCGGAGGCGGGCGACGTAACGCTTGAGGATCGGCTGGACGGAAGCATTGACGGCGGCCGTGACGCCGCGCTCGAACTCGCGCGCTTCCGAGAGCAGCGAATGGCCGGTCGTGACGTGATCGTTCGGCCAGAGCGCGCGGGCGATCTCGGCGGCGCGCAGCTCGTGCGCCGGATTGGCATAGGCGTGGAGGAAGTGGATGACGAGGGATTCGCACCCGGCTTCGAGCAGCCGCCGTAGGGCCGCGCGCAGCCCCTCCTCGTCGAGCGGCACGCGTACCTTGCCGGAGGCCTCCATGCGCTCGGCGACCTCCAGGCGCAGATCGCGCGGGATGACGGGAACGAAGACGCCGGTCATGCCGTAGGGTTGCGGCCGGGTGCGACGTCCGAGTTCGATCACGTCGCGGAAGCCGCGCGTGGTGATCATGCCGGTGCGTGCCAGGCGGCGCTCGAGCACGGCATTGGTGGTGGTCGTCGTGCCGTGCACGATGAGGTCGATCTCGGCCACGGGAAAGCCGGTGTCGGCGAGGGCGGCGACGACGCCGAAGGCCTGGTTGTCGACCGTGGTCGGCGTCTTGGCGATGCGGACCCTGCCGCCGGCGCGGCCGTCTATCAGGATCAGATCGGTGAAGGTGCCGCCGACGTCGATGCCTGCGACAACACTTCCGTCCATCACGCCGGTATTCTCAACCATGCCGGTATTCCGAAATATACAACCTACTGATAAGACGTAATTTAGAATGCCGCTCTACGCCATGATCTTGACGCGATATTCATTTGTATACTAATAAAAACCGCTGGCAAGCACCGACCTTGCCGACCGTCGAGAATGCGATTCCGACACATAGCCGACCCTCGTAAGGGTCCCAAGACAGGACGGTTCGAATGAACTCAGTCGCACCTCAGAATCTGGTCGATGCCAAGCCGCTGGAGTTTCCGATTCCGGCCGGCGTCTATGCCGAACAGGTCGTCTCGGTCACGCATTACACCGACAATCTCTTCGCTTTCCGCATCACGCGGCCGCAGAGCTTCCGCTTCCGTTCCGGCGAGTTCGTGATGATCGGCCTGCCGAATGCCGAGAAGCCCGTCTTCCGCGCCTATTCGATCGCCAGCCCCGCGTGGGACGAGGAGCTGGAATTCTTCTCCATCAAGGTGCCGGACGGTCCGCTGACCCAGCACCTGCAGAAGATCCAGCCGGGCGACACCGTGCTTCTGCGCCAGAAGTCGACAGGCACGCTGGTGCTCGACGCGCTGACGCCGGCCAAGCGCCTCTACATGATCTCGACCGGCACGGGCATCGCGCCCTTCGCCAGCCTGCTGCGCGACCCCGAGACCTACGAGAAGTTCGAAGAGGTCATCCTCACCCACACCTGCCGCGACGTGGCCGAGCTGACCTACGGCGAGGAACTGGCGCGCGCGGCCGCGGAGGATCCGCTGATCGGCGAGCTGACCGACGGCCGCTTCCGCCACTATTCGACGACAACCCGCGAGGAGCACCCGCGGACGGGTCGCATCACGACGCTGATCGAGAACCGCAGGCTGTTCTCCGATCTCGGCGTCGCGCCCTTCGATGCTGCCACCGACCGCGTGATGATCTGCGGCTCGATGGACATGATCAAGGACGTCAAGACGCTGGTCGAGGGTTTCGGCTTCGAGGAAGGCTCCAACAACAAGCCGTCGCATTTCGTCGTCGAGCGCGCCTTCGTCGGCTGATCAGCCGGACAATCCCAGGATATTTTATGGCGGATGGCCGCCGTCAACCTGTCCGGTTTCGCGAACCCAGCGGCGGAGCGGGACGGGCAGCCTGTCCCGCGGGACGAGGCCGAGCAGCATCCTCAGCGAATAGAGGCCGGTGAGCGCGGTCATCAGCAGGCCGAGACCCAGCGCCTGTAGGCCGGGCAGCGCGAGGAAGCCTGAAAACACCAATGCCGACGCCAGCAGGAAGACGAGGCCGAGCCTGACATTCTCGCCGCTCCAGCGGAAGCCGCTGAGCCGGGCGACGATGAAATAGATCAGCACCGCGTGCCAGACATAGAGGCCGAAGAAGGCCACGCCCGAGCCGGTGAGCCCGATCGAGGAGACGAGCAGCCAGGCGAGGCCGACATGAACGATCGTCGCGGCGACCTCCGTCCAGAAGAATATCTTCTGCGCGCCCTTGGCGAGCACGATATAGCCCATCGGCCAGGCGAAGATACGCAGCATCATGCCGAGACAAATCCAGCGCAGAATGCCGACTGCGGCTTCGAACTCGGCCGAATAGAAGATGCGCATGACGATCGGCGCGAGCGTCAGCGTCGCGATCAGCCCCGGCCCGGCAAGCAGGATGCTGACCCGCGCCTGCTCGTTGACGAGGCGGTTGCAGGCCCTGTCGTCGTTACAGATCGCGGTCAGGCGCGGATAGAAGTCGGTGCCCATCGCCTGGAGAATGAAGCCGGCATAGATGCCGCCCAGCGCCCAGGCGGCCTGATACAGGCCGGCCGCGGCGAAGCCGTCATGCCGCAGCACGATCAGACGTACCGCATAGGCGGCGCCAACCGTCAGGAAGGCGCTCGCCATGAAGGCGAAGCCGAGCTTCAGGAGCGGCGCGACTTCAGCCGCGATTTCGCCCGGCCGCATCGGTTGCGGCTCGACGCGTATCTTGCGCGCGTACCACCATGAGGTCAGCAGGGTGACGGCGGCCATCGCCACGAGTGAGGGAACGACGCCGTCGGTGCCGAGGAAATAGACCATCGGGATGGCGATGAGGGTGCTGAAGAGCGCGCCGAGCATGTTGATGCGGGTGAGGCTCGCTATCTGCCGCATGCCCTGGATCAGCGCGGTCTGCCCGGCCGAGACGAGCCGGAAGAAGACGGCGGCCGACAAGAGCACGATGCCGGCCGCGTGCTGCGCATCGCCGAAGGTGATGCCGGAAATCGGAACGGCGAAGGCGGCCAGGAGGGCCGCACCCAGGAGGCCGAGCAGCAGCGATATGCGCCTCAGCACGATCGCCGTGCGCGCCACGCGCCGGGTTTCGCCGGAGCCCGCGGCCTCCGCGATCTGGCGCACGCCGCTCGCCTGGACGCCGAGCCCGGCAAGGGTTTGCGCGAGGTCGGCGATCGCGCCGTAGAGCCCGAAGAGGCCGACGCCGGCCGGGCCGAGGAGCACGGCCATCGCCTTGTTGCGGACGACGGCGAAGAGGATGTTCACCGCGGAGGAGCCGCCGATCATGGCGGTCGATCTGAGTATCTGCAGATAGGACCTGCCACCGCTCGCATCGGCGGGCGCGAGGATCCGCGCATCAGCGGGAGCTATGGCTTCGGCCTTTCGCACAGGCCCTCCGCTGTTCGTCTGCTCACTGCGTCGCTTTGGGGGACGCCGCGGCGGCGGCGGCGTCCGGTGCCGCCCCGGCGTCGCGGACGAAGGCCGCCTTCACCACGTCGCCGGGCAGGAGCGGCGTGTCCTCCTCGGCTTCGAACTGTTTCGGCCGGCCGGCTTCCTGCCGCGTGATCGTGTAGGTGAGGGTCTTCGCGTCGCCGGCGGCGGCCGGGGCGGAGGAGAGCGTCTCCATGAGGAGCTTCTGCGATATCTCCTTCTTCAGCCGCGCCTCGTCGAGGTTAGCCTGCTCGCGCTGCAATTCGGCCGCGACCTCGGTCTGGTGCTGGTCGGCGAGGCCTTCGAGATTGCGCGTCGTCTCGGTCATGCCCTGCCGGGCGCGCATGACCGCCGTCATGTGGTCGAGGCGGTCGGAGCGGTATCCGGCGAGCACGCGTTCGAGATCGGTACGGCGGGAGACGACGGCTATGCCCTTGTCGACGAGGACCTTCACGCCGGAAAGCTCCTGCTCGGTGGTTCGGATGCCTTCCTCGGTGGCCTCGATCTTCTGCTCGAGCACCTTGATCTCGGCGGTCAGCAGGTCGCGAAGCTCTGACAGGGATTTTTCCTGCCGATCGAGCGCGTTGCGGCGCGCGGAGAAGATGATCTTCTCCTGCTCGAAAATCTCCGTTGCCAGGCGGCTGTTGGCATTGCCGGCCGGAACGGGCGGAAATTCTATCTTTCCGGCGCCGGCCATCTCGGCCTCCAGCCGGGCGATGCGCGACATCGAGCGAAGTATGCCGTCATCGAGGCTGCGCAATTCGCCGACGAGCCTTATTTCCTGCTGCGAGCGCGTGGCGTCCGCGTCGCGCAGCTCGCCGCCGCCCAGTGCAAGCGCCTGCAATACGGTGAGGTCGGTGCGATAGGCATATTCGCCGGGCTTCGCCACGTCGCCGACCACGTAGATCGGCGGATACTGAACCACTTCCACGGTGGTCTCCGGCCGGGTGACCAGCCCGATCTTCTCCTGGAGCCGGTTGGCGATGTCGGTGGCGAGGCTCTGGCTGTCGAGGTCGCCGACGGGGACCGCGCCGAGCACGGGGAGCATGACCGTGCCTGCCGCGGATACCACATACTCGCCCCCCAACGCCGGCCACTGCTGATACTCGCCGCGGGTCGGCATCCACTGCACGACGGTCAGCCGCAGTTTCGTCTGTGGATAGAGTTTCCCGCCCTCGGCGAACGCGGTACTCGACGCCGACGCGGCCAGCACCGCCGCCAGGGCGGCGAATGCGGGCCCGCGCAGCAAGGTTGCGACCAGACGATGCGACATGACCATTGTGATGCTCCGATGCCCCTATAATGACGCCCCCGAACGGGAAACCGATCGAACATCCCGGCTTCCTTTCCATTGCCCGTCGGCGATGCGACTTTGCGGTTTTGCCTCACGGTTGAGAAGGGGAAGCGGGGGGCGGTTCGCCTCATCCATCATGACGAGGCGGCTGGCTGATAGGGGAAGCGTGCCTGCCGAAGGGCAATGCGGGGGAGAGGGCGCCTCACCTGGAAGTAATGGAAAGCAACATCGCCTACCGCCTTAGGATGGGTTCGGAGCCAAACCGGGAGGCGGGGCCGTGCTCGGCCCACTCCTCCGCGAGCTGGAAAATAGGAGGAGCAGCGGCAAGAGGCCGATCCGCATCCAGGCCGGGCGATGCCCGTTACCGCTTCGGCGGTAGCCTTCGGACAGGGTGCTGCCCACGCCGCTATCAGATTTCATGACCCGGTTGGTCTGTATTTCAGGAAACGCTTGAGGGTAGATTCCGAGCATGTTCGACCGGGGAGGACGGTGACGGCCCGATGCAAGAGCTGAGCGAGTTGGAGGGAAAGGACAGGCCGTTCGCCAACGGCTCCGCGACCGTTTCGGCGGACGCCGCGCCGCGCCGCGTGGCGATCGTCGTTTCCGGCCCGCGCAAGCTCGCCGCCGCGCGCGTCGCGGCGATCGAGCGCGAGATGCCATGGCTGCTGGTCTCGCAGGTCGGCCGGGTCGAGCAGGCCTGCGTGGCCTATCCCTATCCGGTCGCGCTCATTCTCGTGGACCCCGCATTCCTGAAGGAGGCGGAAAGCCTTGGTGGCGAACTGACGAGAAGGCATCCGGCGGCGCTTGCCGCGGTGATGGATTACGGCGGCAGCCCCGCCTGTTCGCTTTCCCAATTGCTCGGCTCCAAGCTCATCCGCGGCGCGCTGCCGATGGATATGGAGCTGGAAATCTGGCTGTCGGTTATCCGGCTGATGCTTCGGGGTGGGGAGTATTTTCCGCCGCGCATGTTTCACGACCATGCCAGGCCCGGGAACGGCTCTGGCGCCGGATACGATCACGGCGCCACGCCACGCCCCGGCGGCGAGATGGTGGAGCTGACGGGGCGGGAGGCGGAAATACTGGAACTGGTCTCGCGCGGCCTGCAGAACAAGGCGATCGCGGCCGACCTTCGGCTCTCCGAGCACACGGTGAAGATCCACATCCACAACATCATCCGCAAGCTCGGCGCCCACAACCGCACCGAGGCGGCCGCGCGCTTCCACGACCGGCGCGGCGAGAAGAACCCGTAGCGGCTCGAATTTCCTACGCTCCGTTCGGCGAGAAATGCGCGACGACGGCGTGGCCGTCGCCGACATAGGTCAGCCGCACGCGCGTGATCGGCAGTTGGTCCGCCGACCATGTACGGCGCTCCACCACCAGGCAGGCCGTGCCCGGCGCGATCGCCAGAGCCTCCGCCATCTTCCGGTCCGCATTCCTGGCGCGGATCGCATGTTCGGCCGCGCTCCAGGGGACGTGGTCGAGCAGCCAGCCGCCGGGCGTGCCTTCGAGGAAGGGCTCGTCGGCCGCCTGCGGGACGGTTTCGAGACTGATCAGCCGTTCCTCGAAGCAGAACGGCGCGTTGCCGGCGAAGTGGCGGCAGGTGAGCTCGACGAGACCGGCGACGCTGGCGAAATCGTCGGTCTTCGCCGCCTTCCTGACCTGGCGCGAGATCAGCTCGTAGCGGTAGGGCAGGCCGAGCGCCGCGATCTCGGCCTTGATGTCGTGGATGTCGAGGACGGCCGCCTCGGAGCGCGGCCGGCGCACGAAGCTGCCGAGCCGCCGCCGTCGCTCGATCAGGCCCGACTGGGCGAGCTGTGACAGCGCCTTGTTCACGGTCATGCGCGAGCAGGCATATTGCTCGGTCAGCTCGTGCTCGAAGGGAATGCGATGACCGGGCGCCCACTCGCCCGAAACGATCCTTGCGCCGATCTCGGCGATGATGCGTTCGTGGAGCGAGCGCGGTTCGGCTGTCATATCCCTATTCGGATTTGAGGTCGGCTATCGCCGCGCAATAGCGCCGTTCGGCCTCGTCGCGCAAATGGTGACGACCCGATTCCACCAGCTTTCTGCCGCCGACCCAGACGCTGTCCACCTTTCCGGCGCCGGCGAAGATCCAGGCGTCGAGGATCGCGTCGCCGGATTTTCCGGAAAGAGTGGGGTGGCTCAGGCCGAGCGAGAAGAAATCGGCCGGGTTGCCGACGGCGATGCCGGCGGGGCCGGAGGCAAGCGCCGCCGCGCCGCCGGCGAGCGCGCCGTCGAGCAGCGCGCGGCCGGTCGAGCCGCCATTGGCGGTCAGCACGTTGCGGGCGCGGTTGCCGAGGCGCTGGGAGTATTCGAGCTGGCGCAGTTCTTCGGAAAGGCCGATCAGCACGTTGGAATCCGAGCCGACGCCGAAGGCGCCGCCATTTTCCACGAAGAGCGGAGCCGGGAAGATGCCGTCACCGAGATTGGCCTCGGTGATCGGACAGAGGCCGGCGGTGACGCCGCGCCTCGCCATTTCGGCGGTCTCCGCGCCGGTCATGTGGGTGGCGTGGATGAAGCACCAGCGGCGGTCGACCGGAGCGTTGGCGAGCAGCCATTCGACCGGACGGGCACCGGACCAGGCGAGGCAATCCTCGACCTCCTTGACCTGCTCGGCGACGTGGATGTGGACGGGGCCGCCCTCGGCCAGCGCGACGACGGCGGAGAGTTCCTCGGGCGCGACGGCGCGCAGGCTATGCGGTGCGACGCCGAGATTGGCGCGGGGCAGGCCGCGGATCGCTTCACGGGATGATTCAACCAGCTTGGCGAAACGTCCGACATCGTTGACGAAACGGCGCTGGCCCTCATTCGGCGCGCGGCCGCCGAAGGTGGAATGGGCGTAGAATACGGGAAGCAGGGTGAGGGAAATACCGGTCGCGTTTGCCGCGGCGGCGATGCGCTCCGCCATCTCGGCGATATTGGCGTAGGGCGAGCCGTCCGGGGCGTGATGGAGATAATGGAACTCGCCGACGCGACCAAATCCCGCCTCGAGCATTTCCATATAGAGCAGGGTGGCGACCGCCTCGACCTGTTCCGGCGTCATCGCCAGCGCGTGCGCGTACATCGTCTCGCGCCAGGTCCAGAAGGAATCGGCGTTGTCGCCGCGACGCTCGGCAAGGCCGGCCATCGCGCGCTGAAAGGCGTGACTGTGGAGATTGTCGATGGTCGGCAGGAAGAGGGCGTGGCGCTCGTCGGCGCCGGAAGGCGAGGCGTCGGGGATCAGGGATGCGATGGCGCCGTCATTGCCGATCTCGATCGCGACGTTCTCGTGCCAGCCGTCGCTGGCAAGGAGCTGTTCGGCGAAGATGCGCGTCATGACCGGCGGTTTCCCGAAGGGGGGAGGATTTGAAGGAGCATTAGAGTTTCCCGATCCGATATCCACAAGAGGCGCGGCCGCCGACATAGGGCAAAAGCATGACCGCTTGCCACATTCTTCGATATGTATATACATATTAGTCAATTCAGCAATGCGGAATTCGGATGCGGAGGCGAGAGCGAGGCTGAAAAATGACATTGAAAATCTGGCGAAACGCACGGTTGGCAACGCTGGCCGAGGGAACGGAAGGGCTCGGTGTCGTCGACAAGGGCGCAATCGCGGCCGAGGACGGACGCATCGTCTTCGCGGGCGCGGAGGGTGACCTGCCGTCCGGGCTTTCAGGCGCCGAGACAGTCGACTGCGGCGGACGCTGGATCACGCCGGGACTTATCGACTGTCACACCCACCTGGTGCACGCCGGCAACCGTGCCAACGAGTTCGAGATGCGGCTCGCGGGTGCGACCTACGAGGAAGTGGCGCGGGCCGGGGGAGGCATCGTCTCTTCCGTCAAATCGTTGCGCGCGGCCGACGAGGACGAACTCGTCGCGCAGACGCTGCCGCGCCTCGACGCGCTGATCGCGGAAGGCGTGACGACCGTCGAAATCAAGTCGGGTTACGGGCTAGACCTCGAAAACGAGGCGAAGTCGTTGCGCGCCGCGCGCCGGATGGGCGAGGCGCGGCCGGTCGGCGTTCGCACCACCTTCCTCGGCGCCCATGCGCTGCCAGTGGAAGCGCATGGCGAGAAGGACGCGTACATCGCCAAGGTGGCGGATGAGATGCTGCCGGCGATCGCCGCTGAAAAGCTCGCCGACGCCATCGACGGCTTCTGCGAAGGGATCGCCTTCTCGCCCGAGCAGATCGCGCGGGTGTTTGACGCGGCGAGGGCGCACGGCCTGCCGGTGAAGCTCCATGCCGATCAGCTTTCCAACCTGCACGGCGCCGCGCTCGCCGCCCGCTACGGCGCGCTTTCGGCGGATCATCTGGAGTACACGGACGAGGAGGGCGCGGCCGCGATGGCCAAGGCCGGGACGGTCGCCGTGGTCCTTCCGGGCGCCTATTACTTCATTCGCGAGACGAAGAAGCCGCCGGTGGCGCTGTTCCGCAAGCACGGCGTGCGCATGGCGCTCGCCACCGACTGCAATCCCGGCACGTCGCCGCTGACCTCGCTGCTGCTGACGATGAACATGGCGGCGACGCTCTTCGAGCTGACGGTCGACGAATGCGTCGCGGGTACGACGCGCGAGGCGGCCCGCGCGCTCGGGCTGCAGGCGGAAACGGGCACGCTCGAGCCCGGCAAATGGGCGGACCTCGCCATCTGGGATGTCGAGCGTCCCGCCGAGCTGGTCTATC
The DNA here is from genome assembly GCF_001014615.2 of Aquamicrobium sp. LC103. GTDB lineage: Bacteria > Pseudomonadota > Alphaproteobacteria > Rhizobiales > Rhizobiaceae > LBCQ02. The sequence goes on along the minus strand of NZ_LBCQ02000003.1, from coordinate 313,691 downwards.
GCATCGGCTTCAACCCGTTGCATCAGCGCGTCTGGAGGGGCCGGTGAGCGTTCTGGTATTCCAAGCCCTCCGGCGCGCCACCGCTTCGTCGTCCTCGACCTTGAGCCGAGGATCCATGACGAAGGTGGCCTCCTTCTCCACTGCTCTGGCTGGGGTGCCCGGGGGTAAATCCATGTGCGATCGCCCTGGAATCAGGGGCGGGAGGCGTTCTGCCGCCACATCGCGGGAGGTGTTTCATGCCTGACATTGTTCTGTCTGCCGGCTCCGTCACGCTCGCCGACTGGCGCGCGGTCTATCGCGGGGCGGCGGTGAAGCTCGACCCGGCCTGTTATCCGGCGGTGGAGGAAGGGGCGGCGGCGGTCGCCCGCATCCTCGCCAGGGGCGAACCCGTCTACGGCATCAATACGGGCTTCGGAAAACTCGCGAGCGTGCGCATCCCGCAGGAGGATCTGGAGACGCTCCAGCGCAACATCGTGCTGTCGCATGCGGCCGGCACCGGCGAGCCGATGCCGGTGGCGGTGGCGCGGCTGATGATGGCGCTGAAGCTCGCGAGCCTCGCGCAGGGCGCCTCGGGCGTGAAACGCGAGACGGTCGACCTCATCGCGGCCATGCTGGCGAAAAACGTCATCCCGGTCGTGCCGGCGCAAGGTTCGGTCGGCGCCTCGGGCGACCTTGCGCCGCTGGCGCATATGACGGCGACGATGATCGGCATCGGCGAAGTCTGGCACGACGGCGCGCGCAAGCCGGCCGATGAAGGGCTGAGGGCGGCCGGACTCGTGCCGGTCACGCTCGGCGCCAAGGAAGGGCTGGCGCTGCTCAACGGCACGCAGTTTTCCACCGCCTACGCGCTTGCAGGCCTGTTCGAGGCGGAGCTTCTGTTCCGCTCGGCGCTGGTGACGGGTGCGCTTTCGACCGACGCGGCGAAGGGCTCGGACGCGCCGTTCGATCCGCGTATCCACCTCCTGCGCAAGCATCGCGGGCAGATCGAGACGGCCGACACGCTGCGCGAACTGATGGCCGGCAGCGCCATCCGCGAAAGCCATCGCGTGGGCGACGAGCGCGTGCAGGACCCATATTGCCTGCGCTGCCAGCCGCAGGTGATGGGCGCGGCCCTCGACGTGCTGCGCAAGGCCGCCGAAACGCTGGAGACGGAGGCCAATGGCGTCACCGACAATCCGCTGATCTTCGCAGAGGACGACACCGCCCTTTCGGGCGGCAATTTCCACGCCGAGCCGGTGGCCTTCGCCGCCGACATGATCGCGCTCGCCATCTGCGAGATCGGCAGCATAGCCGAGCGTCGCATCGCCATGCTGGTCGATCCGGCGCTTTCGGGCATGCCGGCATTCCTGACACCCAAGCCGGGCCTCAATTCCGGCTTCATGATCCCGCAGGTGACGGCGGCCGCGCTGGTCTCGGAAAACAAGCAGAAGGCCTATCCGGCGAGCGTCGATTCGATCCCCACCTCCGCCAACCAGGAGGACCACGTCTCGATGGCGGCGCATGGCGCGCGCCGGCTCCTCGGCATGGCCGAAAACGCCACCGCCGTCATCGGCATCGAGCTTCTGGCCGCCGCGCAAGGCTGCGACTTCCATGCGCCGCTCGCCTCGAGCGCGCCGCTGGAAGCGGTGCGCAGGCTCTTGCGCGCCGGGGTTCCGCATCTCGACGACGACCGCCATTTCCATCCCGACATGGAGAAGGCCAACGCGCTGGTGCGGTCGGGCGCGGTGGTGGAGGCGGCGAGCGCGGTGAAATTGCCGGGGGTGGAGGGATGACTTCCCCTGAGCGCCCCCTCCGCCGCTTGCGGCGACACCTCCCCCGTGAACGGGGGAGAACCCGCGTTGAAATTGTCCGCGACCCAAGATCCTCCCCTGCGAAGCGAAGCATGGTGGGAGGGGCGTTCGCGGCAAGAAATGAAGGAACGCCGAGATGACCCTGCCCTGGCTCACGATCACCCGCGGCGAGGCGCCGCTGCTCGTCTCGATCCCGCATACCGGGACCGATCTGGCGGGGCTGGAGGAGCGGCTGGTCTCGCCCTGGCTTGGCCGCAAGGATGCCGACTGGTGGATCGAGAAGCTCTATGATTTCGCCGCCGGGCTGGGCGCGAGCGTGGTGCGCACCGCGATCTCGCGCACGATCATCGACGTCAATCGCGACCCGTCCGGCGCCTCGCTCTATCCGGGCCAGGCGACGACGGGGCTCTGTCCGATCGAGACTTTCGACGGCGAACCGCTCTATCGCGACGGCGAGGCGCCGGGCGCCGACGAGATCGCCGAGCGCCGTGCCGCCTATTTCGAGCCCTACCATGCTGCGTTGGCCGAAGAACTCGTCCGCCTGCGCCGAGCCCACGCGAAGGTCGTGCTCTACGACTGCCATTCGATCCGCTCGGTCATTCCGCGCCTGTTTCCGGGCGAGCTGCCGGTTTTCAACCTCGGCACCAACAGCGGCGCGAGCTGCGATCCACACTTGCAGGGACTTGTGATGGAGATCGTCGCCGCCAGCGGCGAGAGCCATGTCGTCAACGGCCGCTTCAAGGGCGGCTGGATCACGCGCAGCCTCGGCAGGCCGGAAGAGGGCGTCCATGCGCTGCAGATGGAGCTTTCCTGCCGGGGCTACATGCGCGAGCCGCTCGGCCCGGTGAGCGGCGACGACTGGCCGAGCGCATACGACCCGGAGTTCGCCGCGCCGATGCGCGCGAGGCTGAAGACGATTCTGCGGACTGCGCTCGACTGGGCGCGAGAGGGATGAACCTTCTGCCGTCAATAACAACAACCGGCTGGACGGACGGCTTCGTCCACAAAAGCAAGAATATTGGAGCCCACTGATGACCCAACACACCCGCATCGACAATTCGCGCACGATCCGCGCGGCCACCGGCACCGAGCTTTCGGCCAAGAGCTGGCTGACGGAAGCACCGCTGCGCATGCTGATGAACAATCTCGATCCGATCGTTGCCGAGAAGCCGAGCGAGCTGGTGGTCTATGGCGGCATCGGCCGCGCGGCACGCGACTGGGAAAGCTTCGACCGCATCGTCGCGGCGCTGAAGGAACTGGAGGCCGACCAGACGCTGCTCGTCCAGTCGGGCAAGCCGGTGGGCGTGTTCCGCACCCATGCGGATGCGCCGCGTGTGCTGATCGCCAATTCCAACCTCGTGCCGCACTGGGCCAACTGGGACCATTTCAACGAACTCGACAAGAAGGGCCTGGCGATGTACGGCCAGATGACGGCCGGCTCCTGGATCTATATCGGCTCCCAGGGCATCGTGCAGGGCACCTACGAAACATTCGTCGAAATGGGCCGCCAGCATTATGGCGGCGACCTTTCCGGCCGCTGGATCCTGACCGCCGGCCTCGGCGGCATGGGCGGCGCCCAGCCGCTGGCCGCGACCATGGCCGGCGCCTCGTGCCTCGCCATCGAATGCCAGGCGAGCCGCATCGAGATGCGGCTGAAGACCGGTTATGTCGACGTGCAGGCGAAGGACCTCGATGACGCGCTCGCCATCATCGACAAGGCGACGAGCGAGAAGAAGGCGCTCTCCGTCGCGCTGCTGGGCAACGCCGCCGAAATCCTGCCCGAGCTGGTGAAACGCGGCATCAAGCCGGATGCGGTGACCGACCAGACCTCGGCGCACGATCCGGTCAACGGCTATCTGCCGATCGGCTGGAGCGTGGCCGAATGGGAGGAGAAGCGCGAGCGCGATCCCAAGGCCGTCGCCAAGGCCGCCCGCGCCTCGATGGCCGTGCACGTCAAGGCGATGCTCGACTTCCACGACCAGGGCGTTCCGACCGTCGACTATGGCAACAACATCCGCCAGATGGCGAAGGAGGAGGGCGTCGAGAACGCCTTCGATTTCCCCGGCTTCGTGCCGGCCTATATCCGCCCGCTGTTCTGCCGCGGCATCGGGCCGTTCCGCTGGGCGGCGCTTTCCGGCGATCCGGAGGACATCTACAAGACCGACGCCAAGGTGAAGGAGCTCACGCCCGGCAACAAGCACCTGCACAACTGGCTCGACATGGCCAAGGAGCGCATCCATTTCCAGGGCCTGCCGGCGCGCATCTGCTGGGTCGGCCTCGGCGACCGCCACCGGCTCGGCCTCGCCTTCAACGAGATGGTGAAGAACGGCGAGCTGAAGGCGCCGGTGGTGATCGGCCGCGACCATCTCGATTCCGGCTCGGTCGCTTCGCCCAACCGCGAGACCGAGGCGATGAAGGACGGCTCGGACGCCGTCTCCGACTGGCCGCTGCTCAACGCGCTGCTCAACACCGCCTCTGGTGCGACCTGGGTGTCGCTGCATCATGGCGGCGGCGTCGGCATGGGCTTCTCGCAGCATTCCGGCATGGTGATCGTCTGCGATGGCACCGACGATGCCGCACGCCGCATCGAGCGGGTGCTGTGGAACGATCCGGCGACCGGCGTGATGCGCCATGCGGATGCCGGCTACGACATCGCCATCGAATGCGCCAGGGAGCACGGCCTCGACCTGCCGGGCATCCTGGGCTGACAAGCAACCACAACAACAAGAATGGCCGGGGAGGCCAAGAAATGACAGACATCACCAGCGACATGCAGGGTTCCCGGGGGCCGGCCCTGTTCAAGCTGATCGCCTACAGCGCGATCGGCATCTTCATGTTCTTCGTGCCGATCACGATCGGCGGCAAGTCGACCATTCCGCTCGACCACGCGGCGACGGCCGTCGTCACCTACGCGCATCCGGTCGCGGTGGCGTTCGTGTGCCTGCTCATCCTCTACGGCGCGGTCGCGCCCTTCGTGAACGGGAGCTGGAGCAAGAACGTCACCGAACGCGTCTTCTCCGTGCTTCGTCTGCTCGGCCTGGTGCTCACCGCCATGTATCTGGCGGGCGTGGGGCCGGCGGCGCTGTTCGCGCCCGACATGCTGCCCTTCCTGTTCGACAAGCTGGTGCTCTCGGTCGGGCTGATCGTGCCGATCGGCGCGCTGGCATTGGCCTTCCTCATCGGCTACGGGCTGCTGGAATTCACCGGCGTGCTCGTGCAGCCGATCATGCGGCCGATCTGGCGCACGCCGGGCTGGTCGGCCATCGACGCGGTGGCCTCCTTCGTCGGCAGCTACTCGCTGGCGCTGCTGATCACCGACCGGGTCTTCAAGGAAGGCAAGTACACGGTGCGCGAGGCGGCGATCATCGCGACCGGTTTCTCGACGGTCTCGGCCACATTCATGATCATCGTGGCGCGGACCCTCGACCTGATGGGCTCATGGAACCTCTATTTCTGGTCGACACTCGTCGTCACCTTCATCGTCTCGGCGATCACCGCGCGGCTGTGGCCGATCGCGGGCATGGATCATCCGGCCGACCGCGACACGCCGCTGCCGGAAGGCCGCGGCCGCCTGCAGACGGCCATCGACGCCGGCGTGGAGCAGGCGACCGTCTCCAAGGGCTTGCCGGTGATGCTGCGCGACAGCTTCGTGGACGGGCTGCGCATGGCCTCGCTGATCCTGCCGAGCATCATGGCCGTCGGCCTGCTCGGCCTGTTGGCCGCCAAGTACACGCCGCTCTTCGACATCCTCGGCTATCTGCTCTACCCGTTCACCTGGCTGGCGCAGCTCTCCGAGCCGATGCTGGCCGCCAAGGCGCTCGCCTCGGGGCTGGCCGAGATGTTCCTGCCGGCGATCCTGCTGCAGGACGCGGCACTCGATCTGCGCTTCGTCGCGGCGGTGGTTTCGGTGAGCCAGGTGCTGTTCCTGTCGGCGTCGATCCCGTGCGTGCTCGCGACCTCGATCCCGTTCACGATGAAGGACCTGCTCGTCATCTGGTACATCCGCACGGCGCTCAGCGTGCTCGTCACGGCGCCGATCGGCTGGCTCGCGGTCTCGATGGGCTGGCTGTCCTAGATGCGGATCGTCCGGGCCGCCCGGCACAAGGTGATGCCGTGGAAGAACGGCGGCGGCGAGACGACGGAGATCGTCGTCTCGCCGCCGGGCGCCGGGCTCGACGATTTCGACTGGCGCGTGTCGATGGCGCGGGTGGCGGACCACGGGCCGTTCTCGGTGTTTCCGGGGATCGACCGCACGCTTGCCGTCCTCGACGGCGAGGGGATCATCCTCGATGTCGAGGGACAGGCCCCGCTGGGATTGACCCGTCCCTACGCGCCGGTGACCTTCGCTGCGGATGCGCCGACGATCGGCAGGCTGATCTCGGGTCCGATCATCGACCTCAACGTGATGAGCCGACGCGGCCGCTTCACGCATTCGGTGGAACCGCTTCTCGTCGACGAGCGGCTGGAGCTCGAGATCGCCGAATTCGACACGCTCGTCGTCTGCGTCAGCGGCGGATTCGGCATCGAGGCGGACGGCTTCGCCGATCGTCTCGGGAAGAACGACGTTCTTTTCTGGGAAGCGAAGCCGGGCACGCTGACGCTTTCGCCCGGCGACAAGCCCGCCGTGGCGATGATCGTCGAGGTCGCAGCGCGGTCCGAATAAGCCGGTGGGCGGAGTTATCCGCCTACCAGCCCGCCCGTGCCCGACAGGCGCTCGGCGACGTCGATGTGGGGCGCCTTGCCGGAGATGATGTCGGCCATGACGTGACCGGAGCCGCAGGCCATGGTCCAGCCGAGCGTTCCGTGGCCGGAATTGACGTAGAGATTGGAATAGCGCGTCTTGCCGATCAGCGGCGGGCCGTCGGGCGTCATCGGGCGCAGGCCGGTCCAGAAGCTGGCCTTCGCCGTGTTGCCGCCGCCGGGGAAGAGGTCGTTGACCGAGAATTCCAGCGTCTCGCGCCGGGTCTGGTTCAGGCCCAGGTCGTAGCCGGAGATCGCCGCCGTGCCGCCGACGCGGATGCGGTCGCCGAGGCGGGTGATGGCGACCTTGTAGGTCTCGTCCATGACGGTCGATTCCGGAGCGCGCTCGGCGTTCTCGATCGGCACGGTGATGGAGTAGCCCTTGATCGGGTAGATCGGGACGTGAAGCCCGAGCGGGCGAAGCAGCAGCGGCGTGTAGGGACCGGTGGCGACGACGTAGGCGTCCGCCGTCAGCGTTCCTTCCGAGGTCGCAAGGCCGGCAATCTCGCTGCCGTCCTGGACGAAGCCGGCCGCCGTGACGCCGAAGCGGAAGGAGACGCCGCGCGCGCGGGTAAGTTCCGTGAGCTTTTCCGTGAACATCCGGCAGTCGCCGGTCTCGTCGCCCGGCAGCCGCAGGCCGCCCGCGAACTTTCCGCGGACGTTGGCGAGCGCGGGTTCCGCCCTGATGCAGCCTTCGGAATCGAGCACCTCGAAGGGCACGCCGAACTGCTTGAGCACCTCGATATCGCCGCCGGTGCCGTCGACCTGCCGCTGATCGCGGAAGAGCTGCAGCGTGCCCTTGGAGCGCTCGTCATAGGCGATGCCGGTCTCGGCGCGCAGCTCACGCAGGAGGTCGCGGCTGTATTCGGCGAGGGGTACCATGCGCGCCTTGTTGCGGGCATAGCGCGCGGAGGTGCAGTTCGCCAGCATGGCGAATATCCAGCGCCACATGGCCGGGTCCACGGCGGGACGCCAGACGAGCGGCCCATGCTTCATGAGCAGCCATTTGATCGCCTTGATCGGCACGCCCGGACCGGCCCAGGGAGCGGAATAGCCGGGCGAGATCTCGCCGGCATTGGCGAAGCTGGTTTCAAGGGCCGGCCCTTCGCGGCGGTCGACGACTTCCACCTCATGTCCGGCCCTGGACAGATACCAGGCGGTCGTCACCCCGACGACGCCGCTTCCCAGCACAAGCACTTTCATGTTCGGCTATTCCCTGCTTCTCAATCTTCTAGGCGGCCGACGGGCCGGAAGGGTCAAAATCGTCGCCGGCCTCGATCCGGTCGGCGGAATGCACGATCCTCAAAAAGGCCGCACCAGCCCGCTTGCCGTCGCCAACGACGCCGGCATCGGTCCGGCGCATCCTGTTGCGCGCGGCTTCGGGCTGATAGAGCACTTCGAGGACGGTGAGGCTTTCCTTCACGCCTGAGGGCATTTCAAGAACCACGCTCTGGCCGGCGCGTAGGCCAAGCATCGCGAGGCCGCGCTGGCTGGTGAGAGGCAAGGTCATGCCGACAAGCCCGCGCACCTCGTCGTGGATGAGGATGCGGGTCTCGACCGGCTCGTCGTCGATGCGGTAGGCGACGCGGCTGTTCATCGTGACCGCGTCGTCGGGGATGTCGTCGCGCAGCATCACCGTCGCCGCGTCGAGCTTGTGCCTGAGCGGGCGGTAGAGCGGATCGTCGGTTCCCAGGCACCGGTCCAGCATCACTTCCAGAATTGTGTAGTCCTTTGTGGTGAGGGTGATTTGCGGGTCACTCGACATGGCGTGTTTTCCTCCGCCGACGAAGGTCGCGCCGGCGTTTCAAGCGGGTTGCGTCTCGGCTGAAGATCGTCGCCCCTGAGCGCGGCGCACCGCGCGCAGGGGCTACGCTCCCGTGATGAGACTTCCCGAATGATTGAGGAAACGGTCGAGGCTGGCCGGCATCATGTCGCGACGTCCGCCGGCGCTTCGACGCTTTCGACGGTCAGGGCGTGCCGGCGCCCGTCGCGGGCGGTCCACTCCATGGACTGGCCGGGCGAAAGGCCGATAAGCGCGACGCCGACCGGGGTAAGCACGGAAATCCTGTTCTTCTCGATGTCCGCGTCGGCCGGCAGGACGAGCGTGGCCACGCGCTCCTCGCCCGTCTCGGTGCGGTAGGTGGCGGTGGAGCCGACGCGGATGACGGTCTCCGGCACGAGATGATCGGCGATGATCTTCGCGCGGTCGAGCTCGGTGAACAGCACTTCGGAGAGCTCGGCGTTGCGTTCGGCGATCGCGTCGGCAAGCAGCGTCAGGCGTTCGAAATCGCTCTTGCTGAGGGTGATGGTGCGTTTGCCGCGCGATTTGTTGTGTTCTGGCATTATGCGCTCATGGATGATCGGCGGACTGCTCCCGATGGGAGCGCCGCCAGGCGTTCGTCCTTCGTGGAAATTGGTGAAATGCGCTTGCCGGCCCTTGGTCCGGTCAGGTCCCGGCTTGCCTTTGACAAACCGAGCGGCCTTCCCCTCGGCTCGGAAGGCGCAAGGCAACCGAGCCGGGGGCTAATGTCCCGCGATGGGGCAAACCCGGAAAAGCGCTTCGACGCGTATGATGGCCACGGTGCACATGCGATCATAGTTCCTGAAGCCCGCCGGCGAGTCAAGCAAGGCAGGCTGCGGCATTTGTCGACAAGACGCGCGGGCGCTGATAACACCGGCGTGGGTAGGAGCAGATGGAGGTGCATTGTGAGCAGCGAGCCGATTTCCAGGGTTGTGATTGCGGGCAGCGGACAGGCGGGCGTGGAACTCGCCGCGACGCTTCGCCAGCGGGGCTTCGAAGGCTCCGTCATCGTGCTGGGCGACGAGCCCGACCTTCCCTATCAACGGCCGCCGCTTTCCAAGGAATTCCTGAAGAGCGTCGAGGACGCGCCGCTGCCGCTCAAGGGTCCGGCCTTCTACGAGGGCAAGGACATTGACCTGCGGCTCGGCGTGACGGCGAAGCGGATCGACCGCGCCGCCAAGGAGCTCGAGCTATCGAGCGGCGAGCGGCTGGCCTACGACCACCTGGTGCTCGCCACCGGCGCGCGCAACCGCATGCCGCCGGTGCGCGGTCTCGCGCAGGAGGACGTGATGGAGCTGCGCACGCTGGCGCATGCGCGTCTCTTGACGGGGCGGCTCGACGAGCTGAAGCACGTGACCGTGCTGGGCGGCGGCTTCATCGGGCTCGAGGTGGCGAGCCTGCTGCGCGCCCGCGACGTGACGGTGGAGCTCGTCGAGGCGGCCGACCGGCTGATGGGACGCGTGCTCTCGCACGAGATGAGCGACTATTTCCGCGGCTTCCACGAGGGGCTAGGCACCAGGCTGCGCTTCAAGACCTTCGCGGAGGAGATGCAGCGCCATGGCGACGGCTTCAAGGTGAGGCTGTCGGACGGCGACGTGCTGGAGACGGACGCCGTGATGGTGGCGGCGGGCGTGCTGCCCAATTCCGAAATGGCTTCCGAGGCCGGATTGCAGGTCAACAACGGCGTCGTCGTCGACGAGCGACTGCTGACCGAGGACCCGTCGATCTCGGCGATCGGCGACTGCGCCGCGCATCCCAACCCTTACGGCATCGGCATGGTGCGGCTCGAATCCGTGCAGAACGCGGTCGATCAGGCGAAATGCGTGGCCGCGAGGCTCACCGGCGACGACCAGCCCTATGACAGCCTGCCGTGGTTCTGGTCGAACCAGGCAAGCGCGCGGCTGCAGATCGCCGGCCTTTCCATGGGCGCCGACGAGGCGGTGGTGCGCGGCGATCCGGCCGAAGGCAAGTTCTCCGTCTTCCTCTATCGGCAGGGCAGGCTGGTGACGGTCGAGAGCGTCAACAGCGCGGCCGACCACATGGTCTCGCGCAAGCTGCTTTCGGCGCGGCTCTCGGTGCCGAAGGAAGTCGCCGCCGACACCTCCGTCGACCTCAAGGGCCTGCTGCCGAAGCCGGCGGTGGGCTCGGCCGCGTAGGCGGCGTCAGGGGTGCGTCCTTCGAGGCTCGCTTCGCTCGCACCTCAGGATGAGGAAGGTTTTTACTCGAACCCACGGCGTTGAGGGCTCGACAACCCACTTCCCTCATCCTGAGGTGCGAGCGAAGCGAGCCTCGAAGGACGCGCTATCGCTCCACGAACACCTTGACGCTGGCCGCGCGGCCGGCGGCGTCGATGACCGTCAGCGTCGAGAAGCCGCCGCCCTCGGGCTGCCAGCGCATGGTGCGGCGACGCGAGACTTCCGACAGGGGCCGGCCGTTGGCGAGCCACCGGAAGGGCGCACGGCCGCCCTGCAATTTCAACACCAATGGTGCGGCGTCGTCGCTGGCAAGCTCGACGCGCGCGCCGTCGGGCGGAAAGACGATGGCGGGCGCTGGCTCGGCGACCTTGCCGGCGGAAAGATCGTCACGCGACGACGAGAACCGCCTTTGCGTGACGGGAAGGTCGGCGCGCGCCAGCCGCACGGCGCCAGCCGGCGGGCGGGGCAGGGGCACGGTGCCGAGCCCCGATCTCTCGAAAGCCTCGAAGAGGATCGGTGCCGCCGAGACATAGCCGGAGAGGCCCGGCACGGCCGAGCCGTCGGGTCGCCCGACCCAGACGCCGAGTACGTAGCGCCCGTCGAAACCCACCGACCAGGCATCGCGGTAGCCGTAGCTGGTGCCGGTCTTGTAGGCGATGCCGCGGCGGCGGGCGCCCTCGGGCGGGACGACGCCGGACAGGATATCGGCGATCTGCCATGCCGCCGCCGGATCGAGCACGGCGGTTTTCCGTTCCGCCGTCTTCCTGTCGCTGATCGCGACGGCCCGCCCGCCATTGGGGAAGGCGGTGTAGAGCTGCACGAGGTCGCGCAATGTCAGGCCGACGCCGCCAAGCGCGATGGCGAGCCCCGGCGCCTCGCCCTTCGGCAGCGTCGCGTGAACGCCGGCCTGGCGGAAGCGCGAGGCGAGCCGCGCCGGTCCGATCGCGTCGAGGAGCCGCACGGCCGGGACGTTGAGGGACAATTGCAGCGCCTGGCGGATGCTGACGTCGCCCTGGTAGGCCATGTCGAAATTGCGGGGGCGGTAGCCGCCGAAGCTCGCCGGCCGGTCCTCGATGATCGTTTCCTGGGCGACGAGGCCTTCCTCGAAGGCGAGGCCGTAGATGAAGGACTTCAGGGTGGAGCCGGGCGAGCGCACGACCCGGGTCATGTCCACCCAGCCGGAACGCGCGGCGTCGAAGAAATCGGCCGAGCCGACCTCGCCGAGGATTTCGCCGGTTCCGGCGTCGGCCAGCACCATGGCGACGGAAAGGCGCGGCCCGAGCTTGCGCGCCGCCTCGCGGGCGACGGCTTCCAGCCCTTCCTGCGCGCGGCGGCTGACGGTCAGTTGCTGGCGGGGAAGGGAGGGCGCGGAGCGCAACGCCGCCTCGGCGGCGTGGGCGGCGAGCGCCGGCATCGGGCGGCGCCGGTCCGGGACGCCGTCGCCCCTGGCGCGTGCCGCCTCGCGCTCGCCGAGAACGCCGGCCGCGACCATCCGCTCCAGGACGCGGTCGCGCCCTGCCTCGGCGGCGCCCGCATTGCGGTCCGGACGGCGGCGCTCGGGCGACTGGGGAAGGGCGACCAGCAGGGCCGCCTCGCCGAGGCCGAGGCGCCTCGGCTCCTTGCCGTACCAGGCGAGCGTCGCCGCGCGGATGCCTTCGAGATTGCCGCCATAGGGCGCGAGCGTGAGGTAGCGTTCGAGAATCTCGTCCTTGGAAAGCCGCCGCTCGATCTGAAGCGCGCGTGCGATCTGCAGGAGCTTCGCCGAAAGCGAGCGCGCTTCGCGCGGCTCGATCAGGCGGGCGAGCTGCATGGTGATGGTCGAGCCGCCTGAAACGATGCGGCCATGGGTGGCGAACTGCCAGGCGGCGCGGCCGAGCGCCATGGGGTCCACGCCGAAATGACCGCGGAAGCGGCGGTCCTCGTAGGCGAGCAGCATCTCGACGAATTGCGGATCGACCTCGTCGAGACGGATGCGGAAGCGCCAGGCTCCGTCCGGCGTCGCGAAGGCGCGAAGCAGCGCGCCGTCGCGATCGACCACCTCGGCGGCGAGCGCCGGCGCCTCGTCGAGCGGAGGCGGGTAGGCGCGGTCGAGCGCGTCGAGGCCGACCGCGGCGGCCGCGCCTAGGATCAGGACGGCGGCGGCGGAGATCGAGAGGCGCTTGATCCACGGCTTCATGGCGCGGCTTCGCCGCCGGCGTGTCACGGCGCGGCGACGACCTCCATCATGCCGTCCGAGGTGCGCGCGGAGAATTGCGGCCGGTACATGTCCTCCACCACGGCGGCGGGATGCACGTAGACGCCGGGCGTGACCGCGCGCACGACATAGGCGACGCGGAACTCGCGGCTGCTGTCCCGGTTGCGGTCGAAGGCGGCGACGAAGCGGTCGTCGCGGAACTCGCTGTGGGCGGCTTCCGGATCGCCGAGCCATTCGAAATTCGAGAGTTCCGCGCTGCCGACGAGGCGCGGATTGTCGATCTCGAAACCGGCCGGCAGGAGGTCCGTGATCGCGACTCGCGAGGGCCAGGCATTCCGCTCGGTGATCGAAAGCACGACCACGTAGCGCTCGTTCTGCCGTGCCTCGGTGATGTTGGTCTCCTCGCCGTCGAGCGTGTAGTAGGTGCGCTGGATCGAAAAGCCGTCACCGCCGGCGGGCAGGGGATCGGCGGGCGCGGCGACCGTGGTGACCACGGCATCGACCGGCTCGTCGCCGCGGTTGACGATAGTGAGCGGGTCGTCGGAAAGGCTGCTGCCGTCGACGCGGCGGGCGAAGCTTCCGTCATGCTCCGCGCCGTCGACGTCGAGCCTGATCGCCTCGGCGCCGGTGCCCAGGGCGCGGGCGGCAAGCAGCATCCAGGCCTCCTCCTGCGTGCTGGTGTAGCGCGTCGCGTCGCGCGCCTCGGTGACGAAGCGCATCATCGCCGGAATGGCCGTCGGCGCTGGCTGCGTCTCGGCCGCCAGCGCCAGCATCGCCGCGCCGTCGCGCAGGCTGGAGCCGTAGTCCGAACGGCTGGCGTTGGACGGCTTCGTCTCGACATTGCGCAGCGCGGTCGCAAAGACGCGCTCGGCGCGCTGGCTGTCGCCGTAGAGCGCGAGGCTCGCGGCGATCTGGGCCTGCGCCATCGGGCTCGAGAATTCGTCGATACGGGTGTCGGCATAGTAGCGCAGATCGCCGACCGAGGCCTTCTTGTTGCGGGCGAGCACGTAGAGCGAATAGGCGATCTCGGTGCCGCTGCCGGCGACGTCGGTGGTGTAGCTCAGCGCATTCTGGAGGTTTTCCAGCGCGCTGCGCATCGCCTGTTCGGGCACGTCGAAGCGCTGCTCGCGGGCGCGCGTCAGGAAATCGCTCACATAGGCGTCCAGCCAGAGGTCGCCGGAACCCGGTCCCCAAAGGCCGAAGGAGCCGGACGAGGACTGGTAGGAAAGCACGTGCTTGATCGCCGCGTCGATGCGCTCGCGCAGCTTGGGGTCGTCCTCCAGGCCGGCCGCCGTGGAAAGCTCACTCACATAAAGGAGCGGCAAGGCGCGGCTCGTCGTCTGCTCGGTGCAGCCATAGGGATAGCGGTCGAGCGTCATCAGGAGTGACGGAACGTCGAAGGCGGCGGCACGCGAGACGCCGACGCTGACCGAGGCGCCGTCGAGCAGGCTCGCGGCAAGCAGTTCGCCGTCGACGCGCAGGCTGCCGCCGTTCGCCGCGAGGCTGACGACCTGCCGCGTGGTGACGGGCATGGCGCCGGGTCGGACCGGCAGGAAGAGCGTGCGCTCGACCCGCGTGCCTTCGGGATGGGCGAGGCTCACGGTGACGGTCGCGTCGCCCGTGGACGTGGCCGCGACCGGCACCGTGACGGTGGCGCGGCCGCCGGCGGCGAGCGGCACCGAGGCCGGCACCCGCCCGAAGGAGACCCCGGCCTTGCCCTGCGCTTCGATGGCGAGCGCGTAATCGCCCGCCGGGCCGTCCGTATTGGCGATGTCGAGGCGGATCGTCGCCTGGTCGCCCGGCGCGAGGAAGCGCGGCTGCCCGGCGGTGACCACGATCGGATCGCGGACGACGACGTCGGAACTGGCCTGGCCGACGCCGTTCTTCGACCAGGCGACCGCCATGACGCGCGCGGTGCCGTTGAATTCGGGAACGTCGAACGAAATCTCGGCCTTGCCGTCGGCATCGACCCGCACCGGTCCTTCGAAGAAGGCGACCAGCTTCTCGGTCGGCGGGCTGCCCTGGGCGGTGGGACCACCACCGTCGCCGCCGGTGCGGATGCGTCCCGTGGTGCCGGCCGAGCCGTCGATCAGCCGGCCGTAGAGGTCGCGCAGCTCGATGCCGAGTCGACGCTGGCCGAAATACCAGCCGACCGGATCGGGCGCCTTGTAGCCGGTGAGGTTGAGGATGCCGACGTCGACGGCGGCGACCATGACATGGGCATCCTCGCCGGGGGCAAGCCCGTTGAGCGTGACGGGAATAGAGAGCGGCGAGCGCGGCTCGATCTTCCGTGGCGTGCCGAGCGCCATTTCGAGCTTGCGTGGACCGGGATCGACCGAAAGCCATTTCACGCCGATGGCGCGGGCGGGCATGCGGCTTTCCTCGGCCTCGCCCGGGCGGTAGAGCGTTGCGGTGACATAGGCGCCCGCGCCCCAATCATCCGTCACCGGAATGTCGATGGTCGCGCCCTCCGCCGGAACGCTTGCCGTGAGCGTGGCGAAGAGACGTTCCGACCCGACCGCGACCAGAAGTTCTCCGGCGAAGCGCGGCGAGACCTGCAGCCTGGCGACGTCGCCCGGCAGGTAGTTCTCCTTGTCGAGCGCGATTTCGAGCCCGTCCGGTGTTTCGGTCGAGGTGGCCTCGACATACCAGCCTGCGTCGAAGGCGTAGCTGGCGACCGGGCCCGTGGGATCTGCGGATGCCACGTCGAGCCGGTAGCGGCCCCAGTCGACCGGCATGGAGAGCGCCGCTTCCGCGCCCTGCGAGATGTCGAAGGTGCCGTCGGCGACCTTGCGTTCGGTCGTCACCGGCTCGTAGTTCCAGGAGTTGTTGCTGCGGTACCACTGGTAATTGCGCTCGACCTTGACAAGCGACCAGCGCGCGCCGGAAAGGTCCTGGCGCTCGCCGTCCGGTGAAACGGCGATGACGCGGAAGCCGGCTGTCGCGCCCTGCGGCACCTCGCCGCCGGAAAAGTCCGGGCGGATGCCGATGACGCTTTCCTCGGGCGTGACGGTGAGGGGGAGCTTGCGCTCCACCGCGCGACCGGCCGGCTCGCGCATGCGTACGACCACTTCGGCGTTCACCAGGCGCGTGGTGGAGGGGAGCGCGTCGACGCCCGCCTCGAAGCTCGCCTTGCCCTGGTCGTCGGCCTCGGGCAGGTCGTCCAGCGCCACGCGGGTGCCGCCGTCGAGCTCCTCGTCGGCGAGGCCGAAGGCGTAGCCCGGGAAACGCGCCCAGTCGCGCGTCGTCGAGACATTGATCTCGCCCTCGAGCTCGAGGCCGGCGGCGGGCGCGCCGTAGAGATAGCGTCCGTTGACGGAAACTTCGGCGGCCTCGTCGGGCGCGATCTCTGTGCGGTCGCTCGAAAGATCGAACTCGATGCGGTCGGGAACGAAGTCCTCGACCAGGAACATCGCCTGGGCGATCGGCGCGGCCTTCGGGTCGGTGTGGATCTTCACCGTCCAGGTGCCGCGCTGCGCGTTGCCCTCCAGCCCGAGCGCGATGTGATGGCCGCCGAGCGCGCGGCCGTCGCTGACCTCGCGCCGTTCCTCGACGCCGTCGGGACGCACGAAGATGAAGGTCAGCGGCAGGTTCTCGACGGCATTCGCCGTGTCGTCGCGGGCAAGGGCGGCGGCATGGACCGTCTCGCCGGCGCGGTAGATGCCGCGCTCGGTCCAGGCGAAGACGTCGACGGCGCCGGGCGCGGCGCGGCCCTCGACGCCACGGTCCGAAAGGTCGAAGCCGGCGCGCGTCATGTCGAGGAAGACGAAATCCGCCTCGCCGTTCGACGCGGTCATGACGGCCGGTGCCATGCCTTCGGTTCCGCGTGCCAGGCCGGGCGTGAAGGTGGCGCGGCCCTCGGCATCGGAAATGGCGATGCCCAGCACTTCGTTGTTGCGGGCGAGGAGCTGCAGCTCCACGCCTTCCAGGGGCCTGGCCGTGGAGAGCGAGCGCACGAAGACGTCGAGCCCGTCCTCGCCGGTGTAGGTGGTGAGACCGATATCTGAAACGACGAACCATTGCGTGGCACGCGGCTGCCAATCCTCGCTGGTGTCGCCCTCGGGCCGGGCGGTGAGCACATAGACGCCGGGCTTGCGCTCCGGCAGCGCCTCGTTGACCGGGAAACTCGTCAGGACGTCCTTGTTGAGCTCGCTGGCCATGTCGATCCTGCCCTCCCAGACCGGCTCGCCGAGATTGTCGGCGAGGGAGGAGACCGAGTAGCCGTCGAGCTGGGTCAGGAACTGGTAGCCGGTGAGAAGCTGCGCCAGCGAGCGGTCGCCGACGCGATGAAGCGCCAGATCGGCGGTCGCGGTGTTGACGCTGACGAGCGGGATGCCGTGGCGGCCGGTGGCGGGCAGGACGAAATTGCCGCCGGTGAAGCGGATCGAGGGCGAACGGTCGCGTACATAGACGTTGAGCACCACCGGGCTTTCCAGCACCTCGCCGATCGCCGCCGGCAGGCCCTGGCGCAAGGTCACGCGGTAGTCGCGGCCATGCTCCAGCCCCTCGACGCAGATCTGGCGGTCCTTGGCCTCGATCGCCTTCGGGGCGGCATTGTCGACGGTCACGAAGGTGGAATAGTCGACGCCGCTGCGCACCAATTCCTCGGAAAGCTGGGCGCAGACGCGCGGGGCCGCCAGATCGGAATCGACGCTGTGGTCGACGATGCGGAAGCCCTTTCGCGCCTTCAGGTCGACATAGGCGGCACGCACCTCGCCGTCATTGGCGAGCGCGAGGCTCGCCTCGTAGGCCTGCAGTGCGGGGCGGTAGAGGTCGAGCCGGTCGAGGCCCGAGGCGAGGGCGGAAAGCGCGTCGGCGCGCGCAGCGGTGGAACGGGAGGCCTGATACGCGTTGAAGGCCGCCGACGCGCCGTTGCGGCTGCGTCGCGCGGTCTCGTCGCCGTCGTCCGAGCTGACGGCGAGCTCGGCGCGGGCGAGCTTCGTCCAGAGGACCTCGTCATCCGGCGTGATCGCCAGCGCGGCGCGATACTGCTCCACCGCCTGACCGGGATTTTGCCCTTGCAGCGCATCGTCGGCGGAGGAAAGGAGGAAGGAGTAGCCGGCATCCTCGCTCGGCCGCGCGGCGGTCGCCTCGTCGCGGTAGCGCCTGGCCTCGTCGCGGACGCTCTCCGGGACGTAGGAAAGCGCCGGCGGCGCGCCGATGTCAGGTCCGCGCGACCGGTCTACGACCTTGCCGGCGATCGAGCCGGGGAACGGCTTCATGACGCTGTAGTCGGATTTGAGGAAGCACCATTGCGCCTTGGGGTTGTAGGTGAAGGCGCGGCAGGACGGATC
The DNA here is from genome assembly GCF_001014615.2 of Aquamicrobium sp. LC103. Taxonomy (GTDB): domain Bacteria; phylum Pseudomonadota; class Alphaproteobacteria; order Rhizobiales; family Rhizobiaceae; genus LBCQ02. The sequence goes on along the minus strand of NZ_LBCQ02000003.1, from coordinate 295,677 downwards.
GCCGAGACAGATCGCCTTGCAGCGGTCGAGGGTGACGTCCCTTTCCGTGCGCAGGTCGAAGCCGAAATAGTCGCCGTCCGGCGTGGTTTCGACCGAGCGCAGGTCCTGGGCGAACGCCTGCCCCGCCAGCATCCAGACGAGGATCGAAAGGAAAGAGAAGATACGAACCGCGCGCCCAGCCATGGCTGCCTCCAAACGCTGCAATCGTCGATCGGGGAAAGTTGAGCAGCCTTCGCGCCGCATTGTCAACGAGCCAGCGTCCCGGAACAAGCAGGACACGGTTTCAGAGGTGTTTCCCGCGGTCAGGGTGGGGTGTCGCCGGTCAGGCCGGTGGGCGCGAGGATCATCCCGCCCCGGTCGTGGTCGATATGGGCGACGATGCCGAACACGGATTGCAGGCACTCGGGCGTCAGTATGGCGGCAGGCGGGCCGTCGGCCGCTATCCTGCCATCGCGCATCAGCACGACGCGGTCGCACCAGCGGGCGGCAAGCGTCAGGTCGTGCAGCGAGACGAGGATGGCGCGGTCCTTCGTGGCGAGTCTCCGCAGGGCGGCCATCATCGTCATCTGGTGGGCCGGGTCGAGACCGGAGGCGGGCTCGTCGGCGATGAGGACGGGCGTGTCCTGGGCGACCGCGCGGGCGATCAGCACGCGGGCCTGCTCGCCGCCGGAAAGCTCCGTCGCGGGCCGGTCGGCGAGATCGCCGACGTCCATCAGTTCCATCGCTTCGGCGCAGATCGCGCGGTCGTTTTCGGAAAAGCCTCTCGCGAAGGAACGCCACGGCATCCGCCCGAGGCCGACGACGTTGCGGACCGAAAGCGGCCAGGCGATGACGCGCGCCTGTGGCAGATGCGCGACGAGGCGGGCGCGTTCGAGCGCGGAGAGCGTTGCGAGGTCGGCCCCGTCGAGGCTGGCGCTGCCGGAATGGGGAAGATGACCGGCAATGGCGCGCATCAGCGTCGATTTTCCGGCGCCGTTCGGGCCGAGAAGGCCGACGACCTCGCCGCGCGCCAGCGAGAACGAGGCGTCCTCGACGATGCGGCGGCCGGCGAGCTCGACGGATACGCGCTCTGCGACGAGGCTCATCAGAATATCTCCCTGCGCGAGCGTACGATGAGCCAGAGGAAGAAGGGCGCGCCGATCAGCGCGGTGACGACGCCGACATTGAGCTCCTTGCCGGGAACGATGATCCGCACGGCGATGTCGGCGGCAAGCAGGAGTGCGGCGCCGCCGAGACCGCTCGGCAGGAGCAGGCTGCCCGGCATGCGGTCGGTGAGCGGGCGCACGAGATGCGGCACGACGAGGCCGACGAAGCCGATGGCGCCGGTGACGGCGGTGCCGGCCCCGACGGAAAGCGCCACCCCGGCGATGACGAGGAGGCGCGTTCGCCTCATATCGACGCCGAGGCCGGCGGCGGCTTCCTCGCCGAGCGAGAAGGCGTCGAGCGCGCGGCCGGAGAAGACCAGCAGCGCCCAGCCGGCGAGCATCAGCGGCAGCGCGATCCAGACGTCGTTCATCGAGCGGTCCTTCACCGAGCCGAGCAACCAGAAGATGATCTCGTAGCTGGCGAAGGGATTGGGCGAGAGATTGAGGACGAGCGAGGTGAGCGCACCGGCAAGGCTGGTGAGGGCCACGCCGGAGAGGATCAGCGTCAGGGTCGAGCCGTGGCGCGCCGCGATCGCCAGGAGGATGACGACGGAGAGCGCGGCCCCGGCCAGCGCGCCCGCCGGCAGGGCGTAGAAGGCGGCGCCCGCGAGACCGGAATAGAAGACCAGCACCGCGCCGAAGGAAGCGGCGGCCGAGACGCCGATGATGCCGGGCTCGGCCAGCGGATTGCGCAGAAAGCCCTGCAGCACGGCGCCGCATAGGCCGAGGCCGAAGCCGACAGCAAGCGCGAGGATGGCGCGGGGCAGCCTTATCTCGCGCATGATGATCATCGTCGCCTCGTCGCCGCCGGCAACCAGCGCGCGCAGGCTGTCGAGCGGGCCAAGCCTTGCCGGGCCGATCAGCATCGAGGCGAGGAACAGCGCCAGCACCAGTAAGCACAGGAGCAGGTTGAGGCGGGACTGGCTCATCCGGACGGAGCCTTGCCGCAGGGGGCGGCCTCCTCGCGCACGGCGCGCAGCGCGCGCACCGCGTCGAGGACGGCAGGGGCGCCGCAGGCCCAGGAGCCGGGCGGGACGTAGGCACCGACATGGCTGGTCTTCAGCGCGCGCAGCGCCGGATGACGCGTGATCTGGTCGGCGAGGGCAGGCGCCTCGGTGAGAGGCTCGCGCAGGATGACGATGTCAGGCCGATGGACAACCAGGAGCTCGAGCGGGAAAGGCGCCATGCCGGCATAGCCGAGTTCGGCGGCGAGATTGCGCAGGCCAGCCGCCCGCATGACGGAATCGGCCAGGGTTCCCGACCCCAGGGCGATGCCGTTCTGGTCGTAGGCGATCGCGGTGGGCGAGGGGCCGCAGAGCGAGGCCTCGACGTTCTTCAGCTCGGTCTCGAACCGGCTTGCAATTTCCTCGGCCCGGTCCCCGGCGCCCAATATCCCACCCATCCGACGGATTTCGCGCGGGATCGTGTCGAGCGTCTGCTCGAAGGAGAATTCCTCGACGCGGAAGCCGAGGCGACGCAGCAGCGCGGTGGTGTTGTGCAGCGAGAAGGTGCCGGTGACCACGGCATCGGGACGGGCAAGGAAGACCTCCTCCGCCGTGCCGGCATTCCTCGGATAGGCCGCCGCCTTTTCGTGGAGGAAGGACAGGCTCGGATCGCCGGCAAGCTCGGACACGGAGACGAGCTGGCCGGGCTTGGCCAGGAGCATCGCCAACTGGTCGGTGCAGACGTTGAGCGACATGACGCGGGCAGGCGCTTCCCCGGCATGGGCGGGCAGGGCGAGAAGGGCAAGCGTGGCGAGGGCGGCGAAGCGGTTGCGGAAGGCTGGATGCCTCTCCCTCGTCCGGCCGCTTCGCGGCCACCTTCTCCCCGCTGGGGAGAAGAGGTGCGCGCGACCGCCACCCGCCATCAGAACTTCATCCGGAAGCCGGCGAAGCCGGAAATGCCGGGCGTGCCGTAGCCGCGAACGGTCTCGTAGTCCTGATCGAGCAGATTTTCGCCGCGCACGTAAAGCTCGCTGTTTTCAGTCGGATGGTAGGCGATCTTGGCGTTGACGAGAAGATGGTCCTTCAGCTTGACGTCCTCGAACGCGCCTCCGGCGAGCGCGATTCTGTCGTTCACGTTGATGACACCGCGGGCGGATGCCGAGACCGTCCATTTCTCCGCCGGACGCACGGTCGCCGAAAGCACGATGTCGTGCAGCGGAATGCGCGGCCGGCGCTCGCCGTCGGGCTGCTCGGTATGGGTGTAGGTGTAGGAGGCGCCGATATCGAGCCAACTCGCCGCCTGCCAGGTCAGCGAGGCCTCGACGCCGCGCCGCTCCGTCGTGCCCGGTATCTGGACATAGGAGAAGGTCGAGTAGCTGTAGTCGATCAGGTTCCTGGTATCGAGCAGGAAGAAGGTGACGTCCGCAACCAGCCTGTCGTCGAAAAAGCGCTGCTCGACGCCGATATCGAAACTGGTGCTTTCCTCGGGATCGAGGTCGGGATTTCCCGCGAAAGGCGCGTAGAGCTCGTAGAGGCTGGGCGCGCGGAAGCCGGTGCCGAGCGAGCCGTGGAACTTCGTTCGGTAGTCGGGGAGGAAATAGGCGGCCGTCGCGCGCCAGGTGGTGTGGCCGCCGAATTCGCTGTGGTCGTCGTGCCGCACCGAACCGGTGAGCGTCAGGTTTTCGAGCGGCTCCAGAACGGCCTGTGTCCAGACGCCGTTGAGATCGAAATCGTCGTCGGTGTCGGTGCCGAAATTGTCGGTGACCGCGGCACTCTGGCGTTCGTGGTCGGCGCCGAATTGCAATGTCGCCCAGTCGGCGACGTCGAATTCGCCCTGATAGTCGATCTTGGTGCGACGTCCGAGATAGTGTCCCTCGAACGGGCTGAGGAAGCCGCCGAACACGCCGGCGCTGGAAATCTCGCGATCCATCTCGAAGATCTGGCCCGAAACCGTGTTGCGGAAGCGTCCGTCGAGGAGCGTCAGCGTCGCGCCGAGGCGTGCGGCCTTCTGGTTGGATTTGCCGGTGTTGAGCTCGTTGTCGGTGGGCGGATTGCCACTGTCGTCGAAATCGCCTTCGGAATTGATGAGGAGGCCGGAGCCGAACAGTGTCAGATACTCGCCGACCTGTTTCTCGCCGGCGAAGGTGCCGGTGAAGTTGCGGTAGAAATCGTCCTCCAGCCGGTTGGGATCGCCGTCGACCAGCGGATGGCCGTTCACCCTGGCGGAGGAAATTCCGTCGGTCGTCAGGCCGTGGAGCGTGAGCGCCGCCTTGCCGGTGCCGTCGGCGCCCGAAAGCTTGTAACCGCCGCGCGCGGTGGCGTTGGAGCCGAACTCGCCGAATATCTCGTGGTGAACGCCCTCCTCGATGCCGTCGAGCGTCGAGATGCCGAGGACGCCGGCGACGGCTTCCGAACCGTAGAGGGTGCCCTGGGAGCCCTTCAGCAGTTCGATGCCGCTGACACCACCCATGATGAGGTGCTCGTAGGAGCTCTGCACCTGCGTGGCGGTGGGATCGGAAATGTCGATGCCGTTGAACAGCGTCTTGACGTATTTCTTGTCGGCGCCGCGAACGAAGAGGCCGGTCTCCTGTCCAAGCCCGCCGCTGGAGGAGGTGGAGACGCCCGGCAGCAACGTCAGATAATCCACCACCAGCGGCAGCGCGCGCTGCTCGATCTCCTCGCTGGTAACGGTCTCCACCTTCGAGCCCACCTTGCTCGCCTCGGTGGGCGTGCGGTTGGGCGTGACGAGGATGGTGTCGAGCCGGAGCTCCTGCGCCGTGGCCGGCGCGAAGCCGGCGAGCGTCAGGGCGGAAGCCGCGCCGAGAAGCCGGATCGTGCGTGTGTAAATCATGATGTCCCCCGTGGCGTGGCGCCCGCTGCGATAATTTTGCCGGTGAGGACGGTCTTGTCCCGCCAGCGATGACCTTCGTCACCACTGCGAAATCACAGCTCCGGAAGCGTCCCGCGACCGGTGGGTGACGACCTGAGGCAGGTTTCCTGGCTCGCGCTTCGGCGAAATGCCCGCCTTCCCGGAATTGCTCCAGTGGCATTCGGACATTTCTCGGCGCTCACAGTTGCGGGGGCAGCTCCGGCTCGGACCCGTCTTGCGCGGGACCTTCCGGTATTCCCTCTTAACCTCGACCGGCAGCCGGCGAGGCACCTCAAGCGTAGACCTTGGTTGCTAACAAGCCGCCGGTTGCGCGTCAATCGACCTTGCCGCGACGATCACCCTTTCGGCCGAGGGACAGCGCAGATTCCGGTCGTCAGGAGATGTAGCGCGTTGTTTGTCATGAGACATTTGCCGGGGAAAGTGCGTCCTGAATCTTTGACTGCATGCCAATTTTGCGTCAAGTTTGTCGCAATTACGCCATCCGTACGCCTGTCAACGAGGCACATTCCGCAAAGAGGCATAAGTTCGGGAAGTCGATTTTCAAGACGAGACCCGGCCGGGGAATGGTAAAGTCAACAACACACAATGGGAGAACCTCGATGAAGTTCTACAGGAGCAACGGTGATCGTGTTCCCGATCACATCAGGAAACTCGCCGAAGACACCAAGGCCGGCAAGTTCGACCGTCGCGAATTCCTGGCGCTGGCCAGCGTCTTCGGAGCCAGCACCGCGCTTGCCTACGGCATGATCGGCGCGCCCGCTCCCGCCTTTGCGCAGGAGGAGCCGAAGAAGGGCGGCGTGATCAAGATCGCGATGTTCATCAAGGCGCCGAAGGATCCGCGGATGGCGGACTGGTCCGAGATCTCCAATTCGCAGCGTCAGTCGCTGGAGCCGCTGGTCAAGTACACGCGCGAATACACGTTCGAGCCCTACCTGCTGGAAAGCTGGGAGGTGAACGACGACGCGACCGAATACATCCTGAAGCTGCGCCAGAACGCGACCTGGACCAATGGCGACGTTTTCAACGCCGACGACGTCATCTACAACCTGAACCGCTGGTGCGACGCCAAGGCCGAAGGCAATTCGATGGCCGCCCGCATGGGCACGCTGGTCGACAAGGACACCGGCAAGGCGCGCGAGGGCGCGATCACGCGGGTGGACGATTTCACGGTGAAGGTGGCGCTGACGGAATCGGACATCTCTTTCGTCCCGAACCTTGCCGACTATCCGGGCCTCGTCGTCCACCGCACCTTCGACGAGACGGGCGCCGACTTCACCCGCAACCCGATCGGCACGGGTCCCTTCGAGCTGGTCTCCTTCGACGTCGGCAGCCGCGTCGTCTTCAAACGCCGCGAGAACGGTCAATGGTGGGGCGGCGAAGCCTATCTCGACGGCGTCGAGTTCATCGACTACGGCACCGACCCCGCCGCCATGGTCAGCGCGTTCGAGTCGGGCGAAATCCACAGCAATTACGAGACCTCCGCCGATTACGTCCAGATCCTCGACGATCTCGGCCTGGTGAAATCGGAAGTGGTTACCGCGACGACGCTGGTGGCGCGCACCAACGTCAACAACAAGCCTTATGACGACCAGAAAGTGCGCCAGGCGCTGCAGCTCGCCGTCGACAACGCGACGATCCTGCAACTCGGCTATGGCGGCGCCGGCACGGTGGCGGAGAACCACCATGTCTGCCAGATTCACCCCGAATATTTCGAGCTGCCGCCGATCTCCCGCGACGTCGAGAAGGCCAAGGCGCTGCTCGAGGAAGCCGGCCAGCTCGACTTCGAGCACGAGCTGATCACCGTCGACGAGGACTGGCACAAGAACACCGGCGACGCGATCGCAGCCCAGCTCCGCGAGGCCGGCATCAAGGTCAAGCGCACGGTGCTGCCGGGCTCCACCTTCTGGAACGACTGGACGAAGTTCCCCTATTCGATGACCAACTGGAACATGCGCCCGCTCGGCGTCCAGGTTCTTTCGCTCGGCTATCGCACCGGCGAGGCGTGGAACGAAAGCGGCTGGTCCAACCCGGATTTCGACAAGAAGCTGGGCGAGGCGCTCGCCGTGGCCGACGCCGAGAAGCGCAAGGGGATGATGGAGGACATCGAAAAAATCCTTCAGGAGTCGGGCATCATCATCCAGCCCTACTGGCGCAAGCTCTTCAACCACTCGGTCGAGGCGGTGAAGAACCACGGAATGCATCCCACCTTCGAGATCGACCTCGGCAAGGTCTGGCTCGACGAGGCGTAATGGTCGCGGTGCGGGGGAGGTTGCCAACTCCTCCGCAGCCTCCGATTACGATTGACCCCAAACCTGCCGGCAGGGGGCATTGATGCTTTCATTCATACTGCGTCGCTTCATCACGATGATGCTGACCATGCTATGCCTGACATTCGTGGTCTTCTTCCTCGTCAACCTCGAGCCGAACCTCAAGAAGCTGGCGATCAGCCAGACCGAGCAGAGGGCGACGACCGAACAACTGGAAAGCTGGCTCGTCAAGAACGGCTACCGACAGAATTTCTTCGTCCGCTACGGGCAATGGTTGGGCGTGCTGCCCAAGCAGCCCAACATCGATCCGGCGACCGGGGCGGTGACGCCGCGCTTCCGCTTCTGCGACGAACCGGACGTGCCGACCTATGCGGGCGTTCTGCAGGGCGATTTCGGCTGTTCCACGAAGTTCAGGGTGAAGGTGGCCGACAAGCTCTTTCCGGCGCTCGGAGCGACGGGCATCCTGATGTTCTGGGTGATGGTGGTGATGGTGCCGGTGGCGCTGCTGATCGGCATTCTCGCCGGGATGCGGGAGGGATCGCGGACCGACCGCGTGCTCTCGGTCGCCTCGATCGCCACCACGGCGACGCCAGAATACGTCTCGGGCGTCATCTTCACCGTCATCTTCGCCTCCTGGCTCGGCTGGCTGAACGGGTCTGCCGCGAGCGCCACGAACCAGGGCGTCACCTTCTACAACTTCACCCTGCCGGTGATGACCATGGCGGTCTACGGCATCGGCTACATCGCGCGCATGACGCGCGCCTCGATGGTCGAGGTGATGACGCAGCAATATATCCGCACCGCGCGTCTGAAGGGGCTCGGCTTCGGCTCTGTCGTCGTCAAGCACGCGCTGCGCAACGCGCTGATCGCGCCGTTCACCGTCATCATGCTGCAGTTTCCGTGGCTGCTCACCGGCGTCGTCATCGTCGAGACGATGTTCCGCTACCAGGGCTTCGGCTTCACGCTGGTGGAGGCGGCGGGAAACAACGACATCGACCTTCTGCTCGGCTGCTCGCTGGTCTCGGTCTTCGTGGTGCTGTTCACGCAGCTCATCTCCGACATCGGCTACGCCTACCTCAATCCACGCATTCGGGTTCAATAGGGGAGCGCCGGGAACATGCAACTGGAGTTCATCGGCGCTTTCCAGATCTTAATCGGGGTTCTCGCCCGGTTCTGGCCGGTCTGGCTGGCGATCGCTCTCGTGCTCGGCGCGAGCTTCACCTTTAAGAAGAGGCTCGGCCTCTACGGCCAACTCTTCGACAGCGGCGTGGGGATCGCCGGCGTCGCCATCTGCCTGTTCTGGCTGTTCACGGCGATCTTCGCGGGCACCGTCTCGCCGTTCAATCCGCTGGCGCAGATACCGATCATGAAGGACGCGCTGCCGGGGGCGGTCGTGCCGGACGGCGGCGGCATCTACCTCTTCGGCGGCGACAAGCTCGCCCGCGACGTCTTCAGCCGCATGGTCTATGGCAGCCAGATCGTGCTCATCATCGCGCCCGCGGCCACCGCCTTCGCGCTGATGGTGGGCATCACGCTCGGCCTGCCGGCCGGCTACTATGGCGGCAGGATCGACGCGGTCTTGTCGTTCCTTGCCAATCTTGTGCTCGCCTTCCCGGTGATCCTGCTCTTCTACCTGCTGGTGACGCCGGGCATCATGGACACGCCCATTCCCTACGCGATGGCCGGGCTGTTCTTCCTGTTCCCGATCATCTTCTTCTGCGTCCTGTTCTTCACCAGATTCAAGAATCGGCCGCAACTGCTTGTTCTGCAACTGGCATTGACGATCCTCATCGGCGGATGGATCTATGTCGGGCTGGTGTTCGACGCCGATCCGCTCGGCATCGTCTCGATCGATTCCAACCAGCTCAACATCTTCGTGGCGGTGGTCTTCGCGTCCAGTCCCGGCGTGTTCCGCATCGTGCGCGGGCTTACCATGGACATAAAGACGCGCGACTATGTCTCGGCGGCGCAGACCCGCGGCGAGACGCCCTGGTACATCATGCTGTGGGAGATATTGCCGAACGCGCGCGGGCCGCTGATCGTCGATGCCTGCCTGCGCATCGGCTACACCACGATCCTTCTCGGCACGCTCGGCTATTTCGGGCTCGGGCTCGCGCCGGAAAGTCCGGATTGGGGCACGGCGATCAAGGATGCCAGCCGGTTGTTGCGTTCGTTCATTCACCCCGCGCTGCCGCCGACGATCGCGCTGATGTCGTTCGTGCTCGGCCTCAACCTGCTCGCCGACGCGTTGCGCGAACAGTCGCTGAAGGATTGAGGACGATGTCGATGAGGAACCGTGTTTTCCCCTCACCCGCCGAGGCGAATATGGGAGATTGATGATGAACGAAGCCGTCAGAGCCACGAACATCGAAGGCACCCAGCCCATCCTGGAAATCGAGAACCTGTCGATCTCCTTCTTCACGCGCCGCGGCGAGATTCCGGCGGTGATGGATTTTTCCTGCACGGTGCAGCCCGGCGAGGCGATGGGAATCGTCGGCGAGAGCGGTTGCGGCAAGTCGACCGTCTCGCTCGGCATCATGCGCGACCTGTCGAATGTCGGGAGGATCGTCGGTGGGCGGATCCGGTTCCAGGGCAGGGACATGGGCGAGATGTCGGAGGAGGAGCTGCGCTCGATCCGCGGCAACAAGATCGCCATGATCTATCAGGAGCCGATGGCGAGCCTGAACCCCGCGATGAAGATCGGCCGGCAGTTGATGGAAGTGCCGCTGATCCACGACAAGGTTTCCAAGGAGGAGGCCTACCAGCGCTCGCTCGACATGCTGAAGGCGGTGCGCCTGCCCGATCCCGAGCGGATGATGCGCTCCTATCCGCACCAGCTTTCCGGCGGCCAGCAGCAGCGCATCGTGATCGCCATGGCACTGCTTTCGAAGCCGGCGCTGCTGCTGCTCGACGAGCCGACGACCGCGCTGGACGTGACGGTCGAGGCCGGCATCGTCGAATTGGTGAAGGGGCTCGGCAAGGAATTCGGCACGTCGATGATCTTCGTGTCGCACAATCTCGGCCTGATCCTGGAGACCTGCGACAAGATCACGGTGATGTATTCGGGCGAGGCGGTGGAGACCGGCCGCATCGAGGACGTGTTCGACCACATGCGCCACCCTTATACGCAAGGGCTGTTTCGCTCGATCCCGCTGCCGGGCGCCGACAAGAACTCGCGGCCGCTGATCGCCATTCCGGGGCAGCTGCCGCTGCCGCACGAGCGGCCCAGGGGCTGCAATTTCGGGCCGCGCTGCCACCATTTCGTGGAAGGCGTGTGCAACGCCGCCGAAATACCGATGATACCGGTCGCGGGGCATCCGGGCCATATGAGCCGCTGCGTGCGGTTCGATGAGATCGACTGGGCGGCGCTGCCCGATGGGGCCAAGACCGAGAAGGAACCGGTGAAGCCCGGCGCGTCCGTGCTGAAGGTCGACAATTTGAAGAAATACTACCATGTCGCCGCCAATGCGATCTTCGGCGGGGCGGAGGCGCGCACGGTCAAGGCGAACGAGCAGATCAGCTTCGAGGCGCGCGAGAGCGAGACGGTCGCGATCGTCGGCGAGAGCGGCTGCGGCAAGTCCACGCTGGCCAAGGTGTTGCTCGGGCTGGAGACGGCCAGCGATGGCACGGTGACGCTCGGCAATGCCGAAATCCAGTCCTCGCCGATCGAGGAACGCAACACCGACACGGTCTCGGCGATCCAGATGGTGTTCCAGAACCCGTTCGACACGCTCAATCCGAGCCATTCGGTCGGCTCGCAGATCATCCGGACGCTGGAGAAGTTCAAGATCGGCCGTTCGGTCGAGGAGCGGCGGCAGCGCATGTTCGAGCTGCTCGATCTGGTGAAACTTCCCCGTGCTTTCGCCGAGCGCATGCCGCGCCAGCTTTCCGGCGGGCAGAAGCAGCGCATCGGCGTCGCCCGCGCCTTTGCTGGCCAGGCAAAGGTGGTGGTGGCGGACGAGCCGGTCTCCGCGCTCGACGTCTCGGTGCAGGCGGCGGTGACCGAACTGCTGATGGACATCCAGCGCAAGAACAAGACGACGATGCTGTTCATCAGCCACGACCTGTCGGTGGTGCGCTACATCGCCGACCGGGTGATCGTCATGTATCTCGGCCATATCGTGGAGCAGGGGACGACGGACCAGATCTTCTCGCCGCCCTACCATCCCTATACCGAGGCGCTGCTTTCGGCGATCCCGATTGCCGACACCAGCGTGGTCAAGAAGCGCATCGTGCTGGAGGGCGACATTCCCTCGGCGATGAACCCGCCGCCGGGCTGCCCGTTCCAGACGCGCTGCCGCTGGAAGAAGTTCGTGCCGGACAATCTTTGCGAGACGCAGGTGCCGCCGCTCAAGGATCTCGGTGGCGGCCACAGGAGCCTGTGCTGGCTCGACGACGCGCAGCTTGCCACGATGGAGCCGGTGATCAGCTTCGCCGGCGAGCCGGAGGACGACCCGGCAACGGCGGCGCCGACGGTCGAGACGCGGAGACGGGGCGCCAAATCGCAAAAAGCCGTCGAACAGCCCGGAGGCTCCGAGGCGAGAACTCCCGCCGAGGCGCTGCGCGAGGAGGAGCATCCGAAGGTGCGGGCCTCGAAGGCGTTGACCGGAAAGGCCGGCGATTCCGCGCCGAAGAAATCGCTGACCGAAGTAGGCGAAGGGCGCGAGGCGGCGAGCGCGGAGGTGCGTCCGGGGACTGCAAGGACGCGCCGGGAACAGGCTGCGACCAAAGGCGCGGTCGGCGTCCAGCCGCGGCGGATCAAGACGGCGTCGTCGCCGAAAGCCGCCCGCGCGGCGATGGTCGCGGGACCGGCGAAGACGCCTCCCTCGACGCTCGTGCCGGCGGCTTCCTCACTGGTCGATCTTCCGCCTCCCGAACGGGGCAGGCCGGCGGGTACGGCGCGGCCGGCCAAGCCCGACGATCTCAAGCTGATCGCGGGCGTCGGGCCGAAGACCGAGCGCCTGCTGAACGAGCTCGGCATCCATACCTTCACCCAGGTCGCGGCGTGGAGGAAGGCGGAATGTGCCTGGATCGGCGGTTACATCAACTTCCCCGGCCGCGTCGAGCGCGAGGAATGGGTGCGCCAGGCGAAGGCGCTCGCCAAAGGCGGCGAGGCCGAATACATCAGGGTGTTCGGCAAGAAGCCGCGCTGAGGCCGGAGCGTTTTCCGCGCGGCTGTCCTCGATAGCCGCGGCTCACCGCCGGCATTGCTGGAGCTGTGCGGCGTAGCGCTGGGCCATCTGCTCGGTGTCGCGCGCATATTTCTGGATGCCGGGCTTGCTCTTCCAGTCGCCCCGGCCGTAGCCGCCCCAGCCGAGATAATAGGCGAGGTAGAGGCTATAGGTGTCGTCGCGGGCGACGCCGTGCCTGTCGGCCGTCTTGGAGTGGTACCAGCCGACGAAATCGACCGCGTCCGAGAAATTCGAGCGCCGCGCGCCGAAGCGACCGGTCTCGCGCCTGTACTGATCCCAGGTGCCGTTCAGCGCCTGCGAATAGCCGTAGGCCGACGAAGCGCGTTTCCAGGGAATGACGCCGAAAAGCTTGCCGCGCGGCGGCCGGGCATTGTGCTTGAAGCCGGATTCCTTGCGGATGGTCGCCATCAGCACCGGCACCGGCACACCATATTTCCGTTCCGCGCGCGATGCCGACGAATACCAGTTGTTGACCCATCCGTCGCGCTGGTCGAAGACCGCGCAGACATTGTTGATGCGGCTCGGTGGCGTGGCGCAGGCCGCCAACCCCAGCAGCAGAGCGACCGCTAAAACTCGACTAAAATTGTACCCGTGCATGCGGCGAGCTTTAGCCGCAAATCATAAAGGGAGTCTTGCCGAGGGGATTAACCATGTTTCCCGCGCGAAATGTGTCGATACCGATTGGCGATAACACGACATAAATGGTCGCCTGAGAGATAATTATATGAATCAGGTGCCGCTCCAGATAAAATTTCGCCTGCGGGTGACGCTTTTCTGGCAGTGATCGTCTCCGGCCGGTTGTTCAATGCGCCGTATGAGCACGCCGATCCGTCGCCGCCGATCCGCCGACCGCGCCAATGCCAGGGAGCACGGCGCGATCCCGCAACTGCCGCCGCGAAGGGTGCAAAGCCCCTATCCGCCGATGGCACTTCTGTCCGAGGACCAAGTCGAGGCGATTCACGACGCCTCGATGCTTATCCTCGAAAATCTCGGGATCGAGGTGATGAGCGCGCGCGCGCTTTCGCTGTTCGAGAAGGCCGGCGCGGACGTGGACCGTGCGAGCCAGACGGTGCGGCTCGACCGCGGACTCGTGGATGAAGCGCTCCAGACGACGAAGCCGTGCTTTACGCTGACGCCGCGCAATCCCGCCAGAGCAATCCATCTCGGTGGCAACGAGATCAATTTCACGCTCGTCGCCGGACCGCCCAACGTTCACGACATGGAGCGCGGCAGGCGGGCCGGCAACCTTGCCGACTATCGCGACCTCGTTCGGCTGGCGCAGCATTTCAACTGCATCCACATGCTCGGCAACCAGGTCTGCGCGCCGATCGAGCTGCCGGCGAATTCGCGCCATCTCGACACCTATCTCGCCAATCTGACGCAGACCGACAAGAGCTTTCACGTCTCGGCGATCGGGCGGGGCAGGGCGCTCGACGGCATCGCTATGATGGCGATCAGCCGCGCAATGACGCTCGGGCAGATGGCGGACGATCCGGGCGTGACGACGATCATCTCCGTCAACTCGCCGCGCCGCTTCGACGAGGCGATGGCCGAGGGGCTGATGACCATGGCCGAATTCGGCCAGTCGGTCTGCGTCACGCCGTTCACGCTGATGGGGGCGATGAGCCCGGTGACGCTTGCCGGCGCGCTCGCCCAGCAGAATGCCGAGGCGCTGTTCGGGGTGGTGCTGACGCAGCTCGTGCGGCCCGGCGCGCCGGTGATCTACGGCGCCTTCACCTCCAATGTCGACATGCGTTCCGGCGCGCCGGCCTTCGGCACGCCGGAGAACGCAAAGGCCAACATCGCGTCGGGCCAGCTCGCGCGGCGTTACGATCTTCCCTATCGCACGACGCCTGGCTCGGCCTCCAACGCCGCCGACGCGCAGGGCGCCTACGAGACGATGATGGCGCTATGGGGCGCGGTGCTCGGCCACGGCAATCTCGTCTACCACGCCGCCGGCTGGCAGGAGGGCGGGCTGACGGCCTCCTTCGAGAAGCTCGTCCTCGACGTCGAGATGATACAGCACATGATGGAGTTCCTGCGGCCGATCGCGGTCGACGCGGGCGAACTGGCGCTGGATGCGTTGGGCCGCGTGCCGACGGGCGGGCATTTCTTCGGCGATCCGCACACGCTGGAGCGCTATTCGACGGCCTTCTACCAGCCGCTTCTCTCCAATTGGCAGAATTTCGAGAGCTGGCGGGAGGCCGGCGGCCTCGATGCCACCGCGCGCGCCACGCTTCTCTGGAAGAAGGCGCTGCAGCAATATGAAGAGCCGGCGATGGATCCGGTCGTGCGGGAAGAGCTGGACGCCTATGTCGCGAAGCGGCGGGAAGAGATCGGCGCGGGCGAGCCGTGATGTGGGGCAACGGTTGGTGGCTCATGAATGGAATCAACTTCCTTTCATCCTGATTCCGAAATCTCTTTCAACCTGCTGAAGCGACAGGAAGAACGGCGCGCGCGGACGTTGGCCCCCGGTGCGGGCGGTTAACGCGACGGGCGCCGTCGGAAAATACTTGGCGGCGGGCCGGGACGGGAACAATCCGGAAATTCCGCGCTTCGCCAGGATAGGTCTTCATGTCGATGGAGGATGGAAGATGATCTTCGCCCTCGAATTGACGGCGATGCTGCTGGTGGCCGTCGCCATGGCTCTGTCGCTGGCCCACGCGCTCGAGCTTCCGGGCAAGATGCGGTTGTCGGAGAAGGAGTATCTGGCGGTCCAGCCGATCTACTATCCCGGCTTCACGATCGCCGGGGCGGCGGAGCCGCTGGGCATCGTCGCGCTCGCCGTGCTGGCTTTCCCGCAGCCGAGCGGGGCGGCGTTCCGGCTGACGCTGGGCGCGCTTGTGGCGCTTGCGGCGGCGCATCTCGCCTATTGGCTTCTCACCCACCCGGTCAACAATTTCTGGCTGAGAGAGACACGGCTCGAAGGGGCGGGAAGGGGGTTCTTCGGCGCGGGGCCGCGATTGGGCGGAAAGGGTGAGGCGGCCGACTGGAGGGCGCTCCGCAATCGCTGGGAGCGTTCGCATGTGGTGAGGGCCGTTCTGAGCCTGGCCAGCTTCATGCTTCTGGCCGCGGCGATTGCCGCGTGATCTTTCTTTCGTCGAAGAAAAGGTGATTATCGTAGTCAACTTTACTTGGCCACGCCTCGTGAGGACTCGAAAATTGACCAATTGATAAAAAAATAAACTGTGCTAGCCTTCCTCAAAACAACAATAACGGGGAACTGAGATGGAAGGTCAGTTCAAGGACGGCATAGCCGGCGGAAGGCTTGCACCCGCGCAATATGCCGAGAATTTTTCCGATCTGCACCCGCCGCTCGACCATCACGAGGCGCTGGTGGAGGCGGATCGCTGCTATTTCTGCTACGACGCGCCCTGCATGCAGGCGTGTCCGACCTCCATCGACATTCCGATGTTCATCCGGCAGATCGCGACCGGCAATCCGCTCGGCTCGGCCAAGACCATCTTCGACCAGAACATTCTCGGCGGCATGTGCGCCCGCGTCTGCCCGACCGAGACGCTGTGCGAGGAGGCCTGCGTGCGCGAGGCGGCGGAGGGCAAGCCGGTGCAGATCGGCCGGCTGCAGCGCTACGCCACCGATGCCGCGATGGGCGCGGCCAAGCAGTTCTACGCCCGCGCCGAGCCGACCGGCCGCAAGGTCGCGGTGGTGGGGGCGGGGCCGGCGGGGCTTGCCGCCGCGCATCGCCTGGCCCGCCATGGCCACGACGTCACCATATTCGAGGCGCGGCCCAAGGCCGGCGGGCTCAACGAATACGGCATCGCGGCCTACAAGAGCACGGACGATTTCGCACAGGCCGAGATCGACTACGTCACCGCGATCGGCGGCATCAGAACGGAGAACGGCAAGGCGCTCGGCCGGGACTTCCATCTTTCCGAGCTGACGGCGCTCCATGACGCCGTGTTTCTCGGCATGGGGCTTGCCGGCGTGAACGCGTTGCGTGCCGACGGCGAGGAAGCCGAGGGCGTCGAGAACGCGGTCGATTTCATCGCCACGCTGCGCCAGGCGCGGGATCTGACCGCGCTGCCGGTCGGAAGGCGCGTGGTCGTGATCGGCGGCGGCATGACGGCGATCGACGCCGCCGTGCAGTCGAAGCTGCTCGGCGCCGAGGAGGTGACGGTCTGCTATCGCCGCGGCCAGGAGCACATGAACGCTTCGGAGTTCGAGCAGGAGTTGGCGGCGTCCAACGGCGTGGTGCTGCGGCACTGGCTGCGACCGAGGCGGGTGATCGCCGAAGACGGCAGGGCGGTGGCGATCGAGCTGGAATACACGGCGCTGAAGGACGGCAGGCTCGCCGGGACCGGCGAGACGCTGACGCTGCAGGCCGACCAGATATTCAAGGCGATCGGCCAGAGCTTCTCGTCCTCGGCGCTCAACGGCAGCGGGCCGACGATCACGCTCGAGGGCGGGCGCATCAAGGTCGACGCAGAGGGCCGCACCTCGCTTCCCGGAGTGTGGGCCGGCGGCGACTGCATATTCGGCGGCGACGATCTCACGGTCTCCGCGGTGGCGCAGGGGCGCGACGCGGCGGAGAGCATCAACCGGGCGCTCGCATGACATATGCCGTCGTCATCATCGCCTTGCTCATGGGAACGCTCCCAGCCGCCGCGGCTGCGTGGCTCGACGGCGAATGGTGCGACCCGCGGAAAGAGGAACGGCTGCTGATCGACGGCTACGGGCTAGGCTTCAACGAGCACACCATCTGTGAATGGTCGCAAGGGCGGCCAGGCGGCGAAACGTTCGATACGACCGCTTCCTGCGCCAATGTCTATCAGAATGGTGACGAGACCGTGCGGATGGATGAACGGACGGTTCGCCTGCGGGCCGAGGGAGCCAGCGTCGAAACCATTTTCGTGAGCGTGGGAGACGGTGAGCCGGTGCCCTTCGCTCGATGTGATGGATAAGCCCGGACGTCCGTCGCGCCGGGAGCGTGCTTAGCAAGAGCGTGGCGGCGTCAGCACCCGCCGAGGCCAGAGGAAGAAACCCATGGCAGACATTCGCAACGATTTCGTGGGCATCAAGTCGCCGAATCCGTTCTGGCTTGCCTCCGCGCCGCCGACCGACAAGGCCTACAATGTCGAGCGCGCGTTCAAGGCCGGCTGGGGCGGTGTGGTGTGGAAGACGCTGGGCGAGGAGGGACCGCCGGTCGTCAATGTCAACGGTCCGCGCTACGGCGCGATCTGGGGCGCCGACCGCCGGCTGCTCGGCTTCAACAATATCGAGCTGATCACAGACCGCGACCTATACGTCAACCTGCGCGAGATGAAGCAGGTGAAGATGAACTGGCCGGACCGCGCGCTGGTCGCCTCGATCATGGTGCCCTGCGCGGAGGAGAGCTGGAAGGCGATCCTGCCGCTGGTCGAGGAAACCGGCGCGGACGGCATCGAGCTCAATTTCGGCTGCCCGCACGGCATGTCGGAGCGCGGCATGGGGGCCGCCGTCGGCCAGGTGCCGGAATATATCGAGATGGTGGTGCGCTGGTGCAAGCAATATACCCGCATGCCGGTCATCACCAAGCTGACGCCCAACATCACCGATATCCGCAAGCCCGCGCGGGCAGCCAGAGCGGGTGGAACGGATGCCGTTTCGCTGATCAACACGATCAACTCGATCACGTCGGTCGATCTCGACAATTTCTCGCCGGAGCCGTCGATCGACGGCAGGGGCTCGCATGGCGGCTATTGCGGGCCGGCGGTCAAGCCGATCGCGATGAACATGGTGGCCGAGATCGCCCGCGATCCGGAAACGCGCGGACTGCCGATCTCAGGCATAGGCGGCATCACCACCTGGCGGGACGCGGCCGAATTCATGGCGCTGGGCGCCGGCAACGTGCAGGTCTGCACCGCGGCGATGACCTACGGCTTCAAGATCGTCCAGGAGATGATCGCCGGGCTGGAGAACTGGATGGACGAGAAGGGCCATCGCAGCCTCGACGACATCGTCGGCCGGGCGACGCCGAACGTCACCGACTGGCAGTATCTCAACCTCAACTACGTCGCCAAGGCGCATATCGACCAGGATGCCTGCATCAAGTGCGGCCGCTGCCACATCGCCTGCGAGGACACCTCGCACCAGGCGATCACCTCGATGGTCGACGGCGTGCGCCATTTCGAGGTGATGGAAGAGGAATGCGTCGGCTGCAATCTCTGCGTCAATGTCTGCCCGGTGGAGGGCTGCATCACGATGGAGCCGCTCGCCGCCGGAGCCCTGGACAAGCGCACCGGACAGCCCGTGTCGCCAGCCTATGCCAACTGGACGACGCATCCAAACAATCCAGCGACGAAGGTGGCCGCAGAATAGGGGCTTTCTGCAGCATTCCTTCCGAAAACGGCGCCTTCGGGCGCCGTTTTTGCTGGAGTGCGTTTGTCAGCACACGGCATGAGCCCGGCACTTCCTTATTGTGGATACAAAATATCGATGATATAAATCATCCACGATAGGAGATCGGACATGAAACTCGGTGAAGGCGTTGAAGCGGCCATCCATTGCGCGACGATGCTGGCGAACCTCGAAGAAGGCAGGACGCTGCCGGCAAGCGCTCTCGCCGAGTATCACGGCATTTCGCAGAGCTATCTCCTGAAGCATCTGAAGGCGCTGGTGGAGGGTCGCATCCTCGAATCCGTGCCGGGTCCGCATGGCGGCTACCGGCTGGCGCGCCTGCCGGAGAAGATCACGCTGCTCGACATCGTGCTCGCGGTCGAAGGGGCCGCCCCGGCGTTCCGCTGCACGGAAATCCGTCAGCGCGGGCCGGGCAAACTGGAGGCGGCCGCCTATGTGAAGCCCTGCGGCATCAACGCCGCCATGCTGCGCGCCGAGCGGGCCTATCGCGCCGCCCTTGCCGAAACCAGGCTGTCGGACGTGATCGAAGGCTACCGTGCCGACGCCGATCCGCGCGCCATCAAATTCGCCTGCGGCTTCGTCGCGCGCCACCAGCGCCCGCAGGCCTGATCCCAGTTTTTCAAAAACCAAAGGAAGAAGATCGTGCAACCACGTCTCGATTACTGGAAGGCCGCGCCGACGCTGATGAAAGCCGTGCGCGCACTCAACGCCGCGGTCGACGAATCCGGCCTGGACAAGGGCCTGATGCATCTCGTCAAGCTGCGCGCCTCGCAGATCAATGGCTGCTCCTACTGCGTCTATATGCACAGCCGCGAGGCACGCGCGGACGGCGAGAGCGAAGAGCGGGTCTATCTCGTCTCCGCCTGGCGGGAATCGCCGCTCTTCAGCGATGCGGAGCGGGCGGCGCTCGCCTGGACCGAGAAGGTGACCCGGCTTTCGGAAGGACCGGTTGACGACGCCGCCTATGCCGAGGTGATGAGGCATTTCAGCGAGCAGGATGTGGTGAACCTCACCGTTCTGATCGGCATGATCAATGTCTGGAACCGGCTCTGCGTGCCCTTCCATGCCATTCATCCGGTCGCGGCCGCAAGCGTGGCTGCATAGAAATCCAACGGGCATGCCGCTCTCGCGCGACATGTCCGGCCCGCTCGAAGGAACGTCCCATGCTCACCGATCCAGTCTTCCTCATCGCCGTTGGACGTCTTCTCATCGGCGGCGTGTTCGTCTTCGCGGGCCTGCGCAACATCGCCAATTTTCAAACCCTGGAGGGGATCATCGGCCGGCGAGGCGTGCCCTGGCCAAAAGCGGCGCTCGCGTTCGGCATCCTTCTGCAGGTGCTGGCGGGAGGCCTGGTCATGGCCGGTGTCTGGCTCGTGCCGGCGGCCGCGGCGCTTCTTCTGTTCCTGGTCCTGGCGAGCCTGATGTTTCACAATTTCTGGGATCACGAAGGCATCGACCGGTCGAACCGCATCAACAGCCTTGCCGGCAATGTCGCGCTCGCCGGCGGCTTCCTGTTCGTCATGGCGATGTAGGGACTTCCCGCTGGACCTATCGTTTCCGGTTCCCCGGCGCGGCCGGTTCCGTTAGTTAGGAGCCGTCCGGAGGAACGCTCATTGACCGATCTCACCGAAACGGCCGCCCGTCGCTACCAGTTCGCCACCGGCAACCAGAAGCTGCTCGGCCATCTCGCCATGTTCGCCTTCTCCGCCTTCGTGGCCGGATCCTATTCGATCGGCGCGCTGGCGACGCCGCATATCGGCCCCGCGGCGGTCAACGCGGTGCGTTTCCTGATCGGCACGACGCTGATGGCGGTAGCGGCCTGGATATTGCTGAAGGGCCGTATTCCCGCGCCGCGCGCCGCCTGGCGCTTCCTCGTGCTCGGTGGGCTGATGGCGGTGTTCTTCGTCACCATGTTCGTGGCGCTGCGCCTGACCGATCCGGTCTCGACAGGCGCGGTCTTCACGCTGATGCCGCTGATGTCGGCCTTCTTCGGCTATCTCCTTCTCGGCCAGGTGCCGCGCGGCATCGCCATGGCGAGCCTGGTCTTCGCCTGTCTGGGCTCGATCTGGGTCATCTTCAACGGCGATCTCGACGCGCTGCTCGCCTTCGACGTCGGCGAGGGCGAGATGATCTTCTTCGTGGGCGTCGTCTGCCACGCCGTCTATGCGCCGCTGGTCAAGCGTCTCAATCGCGGCGAGCCGCTCGTCGCCTTCACGCTCTGGAGCCTGCTCGCGACCGGGCTCTGCATCGCGCTCTATGGGGCGCGGGAGATCATGGACACGGATTGGGGATCGCTGCCGCCGATCGTCTGGATATCGGTCGCCTATCTCGCGATCTTCACCACGGCCGGGACGACCTTCCTCGTGCAGTTCGCCGCGATGCGGCTGCCGGCGGCGAAGGTGCTTGCCTATACCTACCTGACGCCGTGCTACATCATTCTGTTCGAGGGACTGCTCGGCCACGGCTGGGCGCGGCCCAGCGTGGCGGCGGGCGCGATCGTCACCGTGCTCGGGCTCCTGGTTCTGGCGTTCTCGCGCGACGCGTAAAGACGCGTAAAGGAGAGGAAGAGATGAGCGACGACATGCTCGAATTCGGCCGCAAGGTGCTCGCCTCGCAGCCCTTCAGCGTCCTGCTCGGCACCGAGCTCGTCGCCTTCGCCAAGGGCGGGGCCGAACTCGCGCTCGACCTCAGGCCGGAGCACCTGCAGCAGCACGGCTTCGCCCATGGCGGCGTGGTGAGCTACCTGGCCGACAATGCGCTGACCTATGCCGGCGGCTCGGTGCTGGGGGATTCCCTGACGCTCGAATACAAGATCAACTATCTGAGGCCGGCGGTCGGCAGACGGCTTGTCGCGAAGGCGCGCGTGACGGGGAGCGGCAAGTCGCAGGCGGTCTGCCATTGCGACGTCTATGTGCTCGACGGAGAAGCCGAAAAGCTTTGCGCCACGGCACAGGGCACGATCTGGAAGGTCGGTTGAGGCCGATACCGGCGTCTACGCCTTCGTAAGGTAATGCACCCGCGGCAGGTCCATGAAAAGCGCGTCGCAGGTCAGCAAGTCCGCATCGGTGTGGAGCGTGGTGGCGTAGATGATCGCGTCGGCCGTCGAAAGCTTGCATTGGCGGCACAATTCGGCGGCGTGCAGCGCGATGGGTGTGGTGAGCTCGACGACGATGCATCGCGTCGTAAAGGCCATGATCGCCGCAGCCTCGTCATATGTCGCATTTCGGCTAAGCCATTTTGCCAGCTCCAGTTGTACGATCGTCGGTACGATCCACCGCGACCGCAGCGGCAACTCGTGCGAAATCGCGTTGCCATTCCCACCCCTGATCAATCCTTCGATCCAGGCGGAGGTGTCGACGACGCGCATCAATAGCGGTCGTTCCGATCACGGTAGCCGGTCGGATCGGCATTCGGGAGGCTGCCCAGCAAATCCTCAAGCTTGGGAACGGGCACCAGCATGACGCTCTTGCCGTGAGGAAGGAAGGCGAACTCCTGACCTGGCTTCCAGCCCTGTTCCTCACGAACCGCCTTGGGAATGGAGATCTGAAACTTCGATGAAAGAGTTGCCGTATCACCCATTTTTCTTACCTTATCGTGATCGATACTTATTAAGTAAGATAATGCGTGTCTGACGCATCCGCAACGTTCAGCCCTTTGGCTTCAGCCCCTCCATGAAGAGCTGCTCGAGGAAGCGGGCGGCGTCCTCGAAGCGGCCTTCACCGCCGCGATCGGGGCCGAGCACGGCGCGTACCTGCACGTCGAAATCGGCATAGTGCTGCGTCGTCGCCCAGATCGAGAAGATCAGATGATAGGGGTCGGTCCGCGCGATCTTGCCGGCGCGCATCCAGCCGCGGATGATCTGCGTCTTCTCGTCGACCAGCGTCTTCAACTCCCCCTCGATCATCGGCATGATGCGCGGCGCGCCCTGCAGTATCTCGTTGGCGAACAGCCGGCTCTCGCGTGGGTAGTCGCGCGCCATCTCCAGCTTGCGGCGGATGTAGCTCCTGAGCTCCGTCATCGGGTCGCCGATGTCGTCGAGCTCGCGCAGCGGCGCCAGCCAGGTGTCGAGCAGGCGCTGCATCAGCGTGGTGTGGATGTCTTCCTTGCCGCGAAAATAATAGAGCAGGTTCGGCTTCGACATGCCGGCGGCTTCGGCGATCTGGTCGATGGTCGAGCCGCGGAAGCCATGGGTGGAAAAGACCTCCAGCGCCGCTTCCAGGATCAGCTCCCGCTTCTCGATCTGGATGCGCGTGCGGCGCTTCGGCTTCACCGCTTCCATGCGAACCTTCCGGTAGGTGCGGAGAACGACTTCTGGACCAATACACTGGACCAGTTCGAAGTGGGCTGTGGAGCGCGCTGCCGCTTCGGCATTTGCGGTAGTAATCCCTTGACCGCCCATGTGGCGGTGCTAACGTTTGTCCAATCGGTCAAAAAATGCGTAGCACAACTGCGCCCGAAGAACCAAGCGTTGGCCGAAACGATACAGGGGCTACAAAAGAGGAAAGGCTTGGTCATGTCCAACAGGCTCAACGTTGCGCCGAACGATCTCAGCGCATTCTGGATGCCGTTCACCGCAAACCGTCAGTTCAAACAGGCACCGCGCATGCTGGTCGCCGCAAAGGACATGCACTACACGGCAAGCGACGGGCGCAAGATACTCGACGGCACCGCGGGCCTGTGGTGCGTCAATGCAGGTCACTGTCGCCCGAAGATCACCGAGGCGATCCAGAGCCAGGCGGCCGAGCTCGACTACGCGCCCGCCTTCCAGATGGGCCACCCGATCGTCTTCGAACTCGCCAACCGGCTCGTCGATATCGCGCCCGAGGGCATGGACCACGTCTTCTTCACCAATTCCGGCTCGGAATCGGTCGACACCGCGCTGAAGATCGCGCTCGCCTATCAGCGGGTGAAGGGCGAGGGATCGCGCACCCGGCTGATCGGCCGCGAGCGTGGCTATCACGGCGTCAATTTCGGCGGCATCTCCGTCGGCGGCATCGTCACCAACCGCAAGATGTTCGGCACGCTGCTGGCCGGCGTCGATCATCTGCCGCATACCCATCTGCCGGCCAAGAACACCTTCACCAGGGGCGAGCCAGAGCATGGCGCCGAGTTGGCCGACGAGCTGGAGCGCATCGTGGCGCTGCACGACGCCTCGACGATCGCCGCCGTGATCGTCGAGCCGGTGGCCGGTTCGACCGGCGTGCTCATTCCGCCGAAGGGCTATCTGCAGCGGCTGCGCGACATCTGCACCAAGCACGGCATCCTCCTGATCTTCGACGAGGTCATCACCGGCTTCGGCCGTCTCGGAACGCCTTTCGCCGCCGATTATTTCGGCGTCGTCCCCGACATCATCACCACCGCCAAGGGCGTCAGCAACGGGGTGATCCCGATGGGCGCGGTGTTCGTGAAGAAGGAGATCCACGACGCCTTCATGAACGGGCCGGAGCATCTGATCGAGTTCTTCCACGGCTACACCTATTCCGGCAACCCGATCGCCTCGGCGGCCGCGCTCGGCACGCTCGACACCTACAAGGAAGAGGGGCTTTTGACGCGCGGCGCCGAGCTCGCCCCTTATTGGGAGGAGGCGCTGCATTCGCTGAAGGGTGAGCCGCATGTCGTCGACATCCGCAATATCGGCCTCGTCGGCGCGATCGAGCTGGAATCGATCCCTGGCGAACCGTCGAAGCGGGCCTTTTCGGCCTTCGTGAAGGCGTTCGAGCGCGGCGCGCTGATCCGCACGACCGGCGATATCATCGCGCTGTCGCCGCCGTTGATCATCACCAAGGGCCAGATCGACGAGCTCATCGACCACGTGCGCGAAGTCCTGAGAATGGTGGACTGAGCCATGAGCCGCCCCCAGGCCACGCATCAGGTGCTGATCGACGACGACAAGGTCCGCGTCACCCGGTGGGATTTCGCGCCGGGGGCGGAGACCGGCTGGCATCGCCACGGCATGGATTACGTGATCACCACGCTGACGCCGTGCAGCATGTTGTTGGAAGAACCCGGCGGAGGAAGCCGCCGGGTCGACATGGAAGCCGGCATCGCCTATCGCCGCGACGAAGGCGTGGAACACAATGTCGTCAACGCGGCGGCCGAGCCCATGGCTTTCGTGGAAATGGAATTGAAGAACTGAAGGAAACGAAAATGGCGGCGCCGGGCGAGAACCTGCGAATCAATTCAGATCGTTTGTGGGATTCGCTGATGGAAATGGCGAAGATCGGCCCCGGCATCGCCGGCGGCAACAACCGCCAGACACTCACCGACGCCGACGGCGAGGGGCGGCGTCTCTTCAAGAGATGGTGCGACGAGGCCGGGCTCGAAATGGGCGTCGACCAGATGGGCACGATGTTCGCGCGCCGCGAAGGCACCGACCCCGACGCGCTGCCGGTCTATGTCGGCAGCCATCTCGACACGCAGCCGACCGGCGGCAAGTTCGACGGCGTGCTGGGCGTGCTCGGCGGGCTCGAGGTCATGCGCACGCTCAACGATCTCGGCATCAAGACGAAACATCCGATCGTCGTCACCAACTGGACGAACGAAGAGGGCACCCGCTTCGCGCCCGCCATGATCGCGTCGGGCGTGTTCGCCGGCATGCATGAGCAGGACTGGGCCTACGACCGCACCGACCGCGATGGCAAGCGCTTCGGCGACGAGCTGGAGCGGATCGGCTGGAAGGGCGACGAGAAGGTCGGCGCCCGCAAGATGAAGGCGTTCTTCGAACTGCATATCGAGCAGGGGCCGATCCTGGAGGACGAGGGCATCGACATCGGTGTGGTCACGCACGGGCAGGGGCTGTGGTGGCTGCAGGTGACGCTCATCGGCAGGGAGGCGCACACCGGCTCCACGCCGATGCCCAAGCGTCGCAACGCCGGCCTGGGACTGGCGCGGGTGACCGAGCTGGTCCACGAGGTGGCGATGGATTACCAGCCGGACGCGGTCGGCGCGATCGGCCATGTCGAGGTCTATCCGAATTCGCGCAACGTGATACCGGGCAAGGTTGTCTTCACCATCGACATCCGTACGCCCCATGCGAACGTGCTGGCCGAGATGAGGACGCGCATCGAGGCGGGGATAGCGACCATTGCCGAGGCGCTCGACATCTCGGCGGAAGTGGAGGCGGTCGGCCATTTCGAGCCGGTCGCCTTCGACGAGGGCTGCGTGAAGGCGGTGCGGGAAGCGGCGGAGCGGCTGGGCTACAGCCACCGCGACATCGTATCGGGCGCCGGGCACGACGCCTGCTGGATCAATCGCGTCGCGCCGACGGCGATGGTGTTCTGCCCGTGCGTCGACGGTCTGAGCCACAACGAAGCGGAGGAGATCTTCCCCGAATGGGCGGCCGCCGGCTGCGACGTGCTCTTTCACGCGGTGGTCGATACGGCGGAGATCGTGGAGTGAGAATTCGAGGCACCGGGCAAGCTTCCCCCCCCTTGTGGGGAGGGATCGAGGGTGGGGGTATCGTCATCGCCAAGCATCGCGGAGTGACAGCCGACGCGTAGAAATAGAACTGTGTGCGGTTGAAAAACCCACCAACCCCAGGGGAACGAGAGAATGACAAAAGTCATCAAGAACGGAACCATCGTAACCGCAGACCGCACCTACAAGGCCGACGTGCTGATCGACGGCGGCAGGATCGCCGGCATCGGCCAGAACCTGAAGGGCGACGAGAGCTTCGACGCGACCGGCTGCTACGTCATGCCCGGCGGCATCGACCCGCACACGCATCTGGAAATGCCCTTCATGGGCACCTATTCGGCCGACGATTTCGAAAGCGGCACGCGCGCGGCCCTTTCCGGCGGCACGACGACGGTGGTCGATTTCTGCCTGCCCAATCCCGGCCAGTCTCTGCTCGAGGCGATCACGATGTGGGACAACAAGTCGGTCAAGGCGAGCTGCGACTATACCTTCCACATGGCGATCACCTGGTGGGGCGAGCAGGTGTTCGACGAGATGGCGCAGGTGGTCGACCGCGGCATCAACTCCTTCAAGCACTTCATGGCCTACAAGGGCGCGCTGATGGTGGACGACGACGAGATGTTCTCGTCCTTCCAGCGTTGCGCGGCGCTCGGCGCGCTGCCGCTGGTGCACGCCGAGAACGGCGACGTGGTCGCGCAGCTGCAGGCCAAACTGATGGCCGAAGGCAACAACGGGCCCGAGGCGCATGCCTATTCGCGGCCAGCCGAGGTGGAAGGGGAGGCGACCAATCGCGCGATCATGATTGCCGACATGGCCGGCGCGCCGCTCTATGTCGTTCACGTGTCCTGTGAGCAGAGCCACGAGGCGATCCGGCGGGCCAGGCAAAAGGGCATGCGTGTCTTCGGCGAGCCGCTGATCCAGCATCTGGTGCTCGACGAGAGCGAATATTTCGACAAGGACTGGGACCATGCGGCGCGGCGCGTGATGAGCCCGCCCTTCCGCAACAAGCTGCACCAGGATTCGCTCTGGGCCGGCCTGCAGGCGGGCTCGCTGCAGGTGGTGGCGACCGACCATTGCGCCTTCACCACCGAGCAGAAGCGGACCGGCGTCGGCGATTTCACCAAGATACCGAACGGCACCGGCGGCCTGGAAGACCGCATGCCGGTGCTGTGGACGAAGGGCGTCAACACCGGCCGGCTGACGATGAACGAGTTCGTCGCCGTCACCTCGACCAACATCGCCAAGATCCTCAACATGTATCCGAGGAAGGGCGCGATCGTCGAAGGCGCGGAGGCCGACATCGTGGTTTGGGATCCGAAGCGCGGGAAGACGATCACGGCGGGCAGGCAGCAATCGGTGATCGACTACAACGTGTTCGAAGGCTTCGAGGTCGAGGGCCTGCCGCGTTTCGTCTTCACCCGGGGCGAGCTGGCGATCAAGGAAAGTGACGTAAGGACCAAGCCGGGACATGGCGAGTTCGTCGCGCGCGAGGCCAACGCTCCGGTCAACCGGGCACTGTCGAAATGGAAGGAGATCACCGCGCCGCGCAAGGTCGAGCGGACGGGCATTCCGGCGACGGGGGTCTGATGGACGCGCCCGTCAAGCCGGAGATCGTGATCGCCGCGGCCATCCTGATCGATCCGGAGGAGCGGACGCTGCTCGTCCGCAAGCGCGGCACCAGCGCCTTCATGCAGCCGGGCGGCAAGATCGACCCCGGCGAGGCGCCGCTCGAGGCGCTGCGCCGCGAACTGCGCGAGGAGATCGCCGTCGAGCTCGACGAGGAGCCGGTGTCGCTCGGCGTCTTCAGCGCTGAGGCCGCCAACGAGGCGGGAAGCCGCGTGGTCGCGCATCTCTTCGGCGCGCGCCTCGAAGCGGCGGTGCGGCCGGCGGCGGAGATCGAGGAAGCCGTGTGGGTGGCGGTGGACGAGGCGCTGGCCAACATGCCACTGGCGCCGCTGACGCGGTTCCACTGCCTGCCGGCTGTGGGGACCGTCGCCGAGCTTACGGGGCACGGCAGACGATGAACGCCATAGCCAGCGACATGAAGCCAGCTACTGAAACCCTCTCTCCGGTCGTCGAGGCGCGCGGGCTGGGCCTGACGTTCCACACCAATGACGGGCCGGTGAACGCGCTTTCCGACGTGAACCTTGCGATCGGCAAGGGCGAATTCGTCTCCTTCATCGGCCCCTCGGGTTGCGGCAAGACCACCTTCCTGCGGGTGATCGCCGATCTCGAGCAGCCGACGGCCGGCACGATCACCGTCAACGGCATGACGCCGGGCGAGGCGCGCGAGAAGCGCGCTTACGGCTATGTCTTCCAGGCAGCCGGCCTGTTCCCCTGGCGTACGATCCAACGCAACGTCGCGCTGCCGCTCGAGATCATGGGCTATTCGCAGGCCGAGCGGCGGGAGCGCATCCGCCGTACGCTGGAACTCGTCAACCTGACCGGTTTCGAAAAGAAATATCCCTGGCAGCTTTCAGGCGGCATGCAGCAGCGCGCCTCGATCGCCCGCGCGCTCGCCTTCGACGCCGACCTTCTGCTGATGGACGAGCCGTTCGGCGCGCTCGACGAGATCGTGCGCGACCATCTCAACGAGCAGCTTCTGCAGTTGTGGGCACGCACGACCAAGACCATCTGCTTCGTCACCCATTCGATTCCGGAGGCGGTCTATCTGTCGACCAAAATCGTGGTGATGTCGCCGAGGCCCGGCCGCGTCACCGACGTGATCGATTCGACGCTGCCGAGAGAGCGACCGCTCGACATCCGCGAGACACCGGAATTCTTGGCGATCGCCGCGCGCGTGCGCGACGGCCTGCGGGCAGGGCACAGCTATGAGGATTGAGGGTGGCAATCTCCCTCGCATCCCCACCGGGGAGAAAGTGGCCGCGAAGCGGCAGGGTGAGGCGGTGTGATGGACGACGCAACGAAACGGCGCGTCGGCGCGACGAGCAGGGCCAGAACACTGCGGCGGCAGGAAACGGAAGCCGAATATCGGCTTTGGGGCGACCTTCGGAACCGTCTCCTCAACGGCTACAAATTTTCGCGACAGATGCCGGTCGGCCCGTATTTCGCGGACTTTCTGTGCCGAGAGTACCGCCTCATCGTCGAGATCGATGGGAGCCAGCATGCGCTATCCTCGCACGACGCTCGTCGGACGCGATATCTGACGACAAATGGCTACTCTGTTCTGCGATTTTGGAATGAGGAGGTCTTGAGGGAAAGGCGCGCCGTTCTCGAAACCGTTCTTGCCGCGCTCGAAGGCCGGCTCTCCCCCTCACCCGACCTCCGCTTCGCTCCGGCCACCCTCTCCCCGAGGGGAGAGGAGGTCGCCAGTCTTCGAGACCGCGGCGCCGCGGCGATGTCTCGGTCGGGCGTTACGGCAAGGCGGTGTGGCAAGGAGGTCGACGACATGCTCCCTCCTCTCCCCCTCGGGGAGAGGGTGGCCGGAGCGAAGCGGAGGTCGGGTGAGGGGGCTGGCGCGCGCAAGCAAAAGGAGCCGCCGGCATGACGGACCGCTTGCGCGACAAGATCGTTCCGGTCACCGCGATCCTCCTCGGTCTCGTCGCCGCGTGGTATGTCTTCGCCTACGTCATGAACGCGCCGTTCCAGCGCGATCTCGACCGGCGGGCGGGCGAGACGCCGGGCTTTTCCGAATTCGTCGTCAAGACGATGACGCAGCCTAAGCCGACTTTGCCGGCGCCGCACCAGGTGGCGGTCAATTTCTTCGAAAACACGTTCCTGCGGAAGGTCACGAGCAACCGCAGCCTCGTCTATCATGCCTGGGTGACGCTTTCCTCGACGCTGCTCGGCTTCGCCTTCGGCACGGTGCTCGGCATCCTCATCGCCGTCGGCATCGTTCATTTCGCCGCGCTCGACCGCAGCCTGATGCCGTGGATCATCGCCTCGCAGACGGTCCCGATCCTGGCGCTCGCGCCGATGATCATCGTGGTGCTCGCCGCGATCGGCATCACCGGACTGGTGCCGAAGGCGCTGATCTCCACCTATCTCTCCTTCTTTCCCGTCGCGGTCGGCATGGTGAAGGGGCTGCGCTCGCCCGACATCATCCATCTCGACCTGATGCGCACCTACAATGCCAGCAAGGCGGAGACGTTCTGGAAACTGCGGCTGCCCGCCTCGGTGCCCTATCTCTTCGCCTCCATGAAGGTGGCGATCGCGGCGAGCCTGGTCGGCGCCATCGTCGGCGAGCTGCCGACCGGAGCCGTGGCGGGCATCGGCGCGAAGCTGCTCTCCGGCTCCTATTACAGCCAGACGATCGACATGTTCTCGGCGCTCGTGGCCGGCTCGCTGGTCGCGGTGCTGCTGGTGACGGCGGTCGGCATCGTCGGCCGCATCGTCGAACGCGCGATGGGAGGGCAATCGGCATGAGCACACAACGCGGGATGAATTTTGTCGCGACGGCCTTCCAGCGGACTTTGCTGTATCTCATCGTCATATTGATTATGCTTCTTTATCCCCTACTGGAGCCTCCATACTTGTCCGGACCGAGGTGGCTCTCGGTACTTATGTTGCCATTGCTGGCTTACATCATCTTGGTATTGGTTCAGCGATACCGGCGTAATGCGTTGCCGCCTCTTGAGATTGGCGTCGGTCTCTTTTTGCTCGCGTTCGTGCCTATCTGCCTTGCGTCTCTTCGGGGCTTTGCCGGTGAAGAAGCTCCCAGAAACTACTGGACTACAGTCGCTGCTTGTGTGTTGGCAGCATGGCTGTTGAACGACTTGCTTTCAGGCGCAAAATACAGGTCCGGTTGGTGGGGAAACATTGCGAAGTTTGCTGTTCCAACGATTTTCAGCCTAACTCTTCTCTTCCTATGGGAAGTTCTGGTGCGCGCTTTAGCTATCCCCTTCGTGCTCCTGCCGCCGCCGACGGCGATCGCGCAGCGCCTCGCCAATTCGCTGCCGGTGCTGATGGCCGACGTCAACCAGACCATCTTCCGCTCGGTGCTGATCGGCTATGCGCTCGGCTGCGCGGCCGGCTTCGCCGCCGCGATCGTCGCCGACCGCTTCGTGTTCCTGCGGCGTGGCCTCCTGCCGATCGGCAACATGGTTTCGGCGCTGCCGATCATCGGCGTCGCGCCGATCATGGTGATGTGGTTCGGCTTCGACTGGCAGTCCAAGGCGGCGGTCGTCGTCATCATGACCTTCTTCCCGATGCTGGTGAACACGGTGGCGGGGCTGGCGGCCTCCGGCCATATGGAGCGCGACCTGATGCGCACCTACGCGTCGGGCTACTGGCAGACGCTCGTCAAGCTGAGGCTGCCGGCGGCGATGCCCTTCATCTTCAACGCGCTCAAGATAAACTCGACCCTGGCGTTGATCGGCGCGATCGTCGCGGAATTCTTCGGCACGCCGGTCGTCGGCATGGGCTTCCGCATCTCGACGGAGGTCGGGCGGATGAATGTGGACATGGTTTGGGCGGAAATCGCGGTCGCGGCGCTCGCGGGATCCGTCTTCTACGGTGTGATCGCGCTTGTCGAAAGGGCGGTTACATTTTGGCACCCGTCTATCCGTGGTGGGTAGGCGAAAAACCAGAGGGTAACGACAATGAAAAAACTGATGATAGCGATGATGGCGGGAGCGATGTCGCTCGCCGCCGCGCAGGCCTGGGCGGCGGACAAGGTGACGCTGCAGCTCAAATGGGTGGCGCAGGCGCAGTTCGGCGGCTACTACACCGCGCTCGAGAAAGGCTTCTACGAGGAGGAGGGGCTCGACGTCGAGATCAAGCCCGGCGGACCGGACATCGCGCCCGAGCAGGTGATCGCCGGCGGCGGCGCCGACGTGGTCGTGACCTGGATGGCGGCCGCGCTCTCGGCCCGCGACAAGGGCGTCCCGCTGGTCAACATCGCCCAGCCGTTCCAGAAATCCGGCCTGCTGATGGTCTGCCCGAAGGACGGGCCGGTGCAGACGGAAGCCGATTTCAAGGGCCGCACGCTCGGTGTCTGGTTCTTCGGCAACGAATATCCGTTCTATGCCTGGATGAACAAGCTCGGCCTGTCGACGGAGGGCGGAGCGGACGGTGTCACCGTGCTGAAGCAGAGCTTCGACGTGCAGCCGCTGATCCAGAAGCAGGCCGACTGCATCTCGGTCATGACCTACAACGAGTATTGGCAGGCGATCGACGCCGGCTTCAAGCCGGAGGACCTCGTCGTCTTCAACTACACCGAGCTCGGCAACGACATGCTCGAGGACGGCCTCTACGTGATGGAGGACAAGCTCTCCGACCCGGCCTTCAAGGACAAGATGGTACGCTTCGTGCGGGCGTCGCTGAAGGGATGGAAGTACGCGATCGACAATCCGGACGAGGCGGCCGAATATGTCATGGAAGGCGGCGGCCAGGACGACAATCACCAGAAGCGCATGATGGGCGAGGTCGCCAAGCTCGTCGGCGACGCCTCCGGCAAGCTCGACGAGACGGCCTTCGAGCGCACCGCCAAGATGGTGCTCGACCAGAAGATCATCGAAAAGGCTCCGGAAGGCGCGTTCACGCACGAGATCACCGACGCGGCCTCCAAATAAGCCGCTCAGGGTGCGGCATGGGAAAAGGGGCGGGCGACCGCCCCTTTTCAATTTCCGGTGATCGGCCGCGGTCGCTGCAACGTTGAAGCCCGCCGCTCCGTTGATAGCGGTTGGGCGCAGGCGGCCGCCGGCCGCGCCGCCCGGCAATTCCCACGGGAGGATCAGATGCGTGTTTTCAAGCTTTCATTCGCCGGTGCCATTGTTTCAGCCGCGTTTCTCGCGGCGGCACCCGCTCATGCCGAAATGATGAAGATGGCGGCCACCCTGGACGGCGCCCAGCAGGTGCCGCCGGTGGAGACGGCCGGCAAGGGAACGGCCGAGGTCACTTTCGACACCGACACCAAGATGCTGGAATGGACCGTCGAATATTCGGACATGCCGGAAGCGCCGTCGGCCGGCCATTTCCACGGGCCTGCCGCGGCGGGCGAGAATGCGGGCGTCGCGATACCTTTCGAGGGAGATCTGACAAGCCCGATCAAGGGCTCGGCAACGCTGACGGACGCGCAGGCGGCGGACCTGACGGCGGGAAGGTACTACATCAACCTGCACACGGCCGCTCACCCCGACGGCGAAATCCGCGGCCAGGTCGAGAAAGGCATGTAGGCCGGCGGCCGCAAGTCGGGCAAAAGCAGGATGGATAGCCCGCTCGGGCTAGCCGGAAGCCTGAAAAAGCGGCGCTGTTCATGGAGGACGCCGATGGTAGATTGGCGGTGCGTTCCAAACCGGAATCACCGCCATGCGGCTTGCCGTCTACAATGTCGAAAACCTCTTCGACCGCGCCAAGGCGATGAATCTCGACAGCTGGGCCGAGGGCCGGCCCATACTCGAGGCGTTCGCCGCGCTCAATGCGCTTCTGGGAGAGATCACGTATTCTGCCGCCGACAGGACGAGGATGGTGACGCTGATGAAGCGGCTGGGGCTGGAGAAGTCCGATACCGGCGAGTTCGTCATCCTGCGGCGCAATCGCGGTGGTCTCCTCAAGCGGCCGCGTGACGGCGGCATCGAGATCGTCGCGGAAGGACGGGCCGACTGGGTCGGCTCGCTCGAGCTGCGCGACGAGCCCGTGAACGAGCACGCCATGCGCAACACGGCGCGCGTGATCCGCGATATCGGTGCCGACGTTCTCGGCGTGGTCGAGGCGGAGCATCGTCCGGCGCTGCTCGACTTCAACGACGTGATCCTGCCGGCGATCGGCGGCGAGCCCTTCCACCACACGATGGTGATCGACGGCAATGACGAGCGCGGCATCGACGTGGGGCTGATGACGCGGAAGGGCTTTCCCATCGGCCTCATGCGCAGCCATGTCGACGACCGCACGGATGACGGTTTGCGCATCTTCTCACGCGACTGCCCGGAATACCGGGTCGAGACGCCGGCCGGAAACCGGCTCGTCATTTTGGTGAACCACCTCAAGAGCAAGGGCTATGGCGGCGTCGCTGCCTCCAACGCGCGGCGGCGGCTGCAGGCCGAGCGTACGAGGGAGATTTACGAGCAGCTCATTGCAGGCGGCGACGAACTGGTCGCGGTGATGGGCGATTTCAACGACACGCCTTCGAGCGCGCCGCTTGCGCCGCTGCTTCAGGACACGGACTTGCGCGACGTTTTCGTTCATCCGGGTTTCGACGACGGCGGCTATCCGGGCACCTATGGCTATTGCAACGCCTCGAACAAGATCGACTACATCCTGCTGTCGCCGGCGCTCTTCGACAGGGTGGAGGAGGGCGGCGCCTTCAGGACGGGGATGTGGCCCGGCGTGCGGCCGAAGCGCTGGGACGCCTATGAGGAGGTGACGCGGTCGCAGGACGCCGCCTCCGACCATGCCGCGATCTGGGTCGATCTCGACATATGACGCTGGAACGGCGTTTCAGACCGCGAGCCGGTCACGCTCGGCGCGACGGAAGGCGCCGGGGGTGAGGCCGGTTTCCTTGCGGAAGAAGCGGTTGAAGTAGGCGGGATCGGCGAAGCCGAGCGACAAGGCGATCGCCTGAACGGGCGTCGGCGTGAAGATCAGTTCACGGCGGGCGCGGTCGAGCATGTGGCGGGCGATGAGTTGCTGGACGCTGAAGCCGGTCTCGCTGCGTGCGGTGCGGTTGAGATGGGTTGCCGAGATGCCCAGGCGGTCGGCGTAAAAGCCGACCGGGCGATGCTCGCGGAAATGCGCCGCGATCAGCGTCAGCAGGGTCTCTATGCGCTGGATGTCACGCGGCTCGACCGGTTCGTCCTCGGGCAGGGCGGCCTCGCCGACGCGCACCAGGCTAACCAGCGCCGTCGCCATCAGGGCTTCGAGAAGCACGATCCTGCCGGTCGCCCGGCTCGCAAGCTCGCCGTGAAGGCGTCGGATGCTCTCGCTCGCCAGGCGCGCATCCTTGCTTTCAGGCGGCAGGCCGACGATACGGATCGCCTCGGCGAAGCGGGCGATCTGCCGGTCGGCGGCCGCGATCGAGGCGAGGCGGTCGCCGAGCGCGGTCACCACCAGCCCGTCGACGTCGCGCGAATAGTTAAAGCCGTGCACCGCGCCCGGAGGTATGAAAAGCACCACCGGCGCGACGAAGCTTTCCCTCCCGTGCTCGAGCACGATCTCGCCGTGGCCGACGTCGAGATGGAAGATCTGGAAGAAGAGGTCGTGCCGGTGCCGCGCGATCTCCCAATTGTGCGGGTGCGTGCGCACCGGAATGGTTTCGCAGTGAATCCAGAAATCGGTCGAATCCCGCGGTTCCTCGCCATAAAGCTGGTAGGATGGTACGCTGCGCTGCACAAAATATCTCCTCTTCCGATGTTCGGATAGTGCAATTGATTGCCCGAAATGTCCATTGCCGTCCGCGCCGCGAAGGAGCAGGGTCCGCCGCGACGACCCAGGGAGGAAAGCTGGCTCATGCGAACCCAGGTAGCCATCATAGGATCCGGCCCGTCCGGATTGCTGCTGGGGCAGCTTTTGACGAATGCCGGGATCGACAACGTCATTCTCGAGCGCGTCACCAAGGATTACGTGCTCGGACGCATCCGCGCCGGCGTGCTCGAGGACGGCACGACCCGCATGCTGGACGAGGCCAAGGCCGGCGAGCGCATGCATGCGCAGGGCCTGCCGCATGACGGCTTCGACCTCACCTTCGCCGGCAGGCATCATCGCATCGACCTGTTCGAGCTGACCGGGCGCCGCGTCACCGTCTACGGCCAGACCGAGGTGACGCGGGACCTGATGGACAAGCGCGAGGAGACGGGCGGCCTCACGATCTATGAGGCGGCAAACGTCACGCCGCACGATTTCGATGAAGCGAAGCCCTACGTGACCTATGAGAAAGACGGCGCAACCCATCGCGTCGACTGCGACTTCATCGCCGGCTGCGACGGCTTTCATGGGGCCTCGCGCAAGGCGGTGGAGGGCAACGGGCTCGACGTCTTCGAGCGCGTCTATCCGTTCGGCTGGCTCGGCATCGTCGCCGATGTGCCGCCGGTCAGCCACGAACTGATCTACGCCAACCATCCGCGCGGTTTCGCGCTCTGCTCGATGCGTTCCAATACGCGCAGCCGCTATTACGTGCAGTGCGCGCTCGACGAGAAGGTCGAGGAATGGTCGGACGATCGGTTCTGGGACGAGCTGCGCCGCCGCCTGCCGGCCGAATCCGCGGCAGCCGTGACGACCGGCCCGTCGATCGAGAAGTCGATCGCGCCGCTGCGCTCGTTCGTTGCCGAGCCGATGCGTTTCGGCAGGCTGTTCCTCGTCGGCGACGCGGCCCACATCGTGCCGCCGACCGGCGCCAAGGGCCTCAATCTCGCGGCCAGTGACGTGCGCTATCTCTTCGATGGATTGCGTGAGCATTACCAGGAACGTTCCGAAGCCGGGCTCGATGCCTATTCGGCCAAGGCGCTGGCGCGGGTGTGGAAGGCGGAGCGCTTTTCGTGGTGGATGACCAACACGATGCACCGTTTCCCCGATACGGGCGCCTTCGGCCAGCGCATCCAGGAAGCCGAGCTCGATTATCTGGTGCATTCGCGCGCGGCTTCGACCTCGCTTGCGGAAAACTATGTCGGCCTGCCTTACCAGGTGGCCGAAGGAAAGACGGGACCGACAGGATGACCAAGGAAAAGTCCGAAAGATACAAGCAGGGCATGGCGACGCGCCGCTCGGTGCTGGGCGACGCCCATGTCGACCGGGCCGAGGCGAAGAAGACCGTGTTCGACGAACCGTTCCAGGAGCTGATAACCGAAGCGGCCTGGGGCCACGTCTGGTCGCGGCCCAACTGGACGAAGCGCGAGCGCTCCATCGTCACGCTGGCGCTTCTGGCCGCCCTCGGCCAGGACGAGGAAGTGGCCATGCATGCGCGCGCGACCGTCAACACCGGCGCAACCCGCGAGGACATTCGCGAAGCCATGCTGCATGTCGCGATCTATGCCGGCGTGCCGGCGGCGAACCACGCCATCAAGATCGTCAAGCAAGTGTTCGACGAGATGGACGAAAGGAAAGAAAAATGAGTTCGATCTCGAATCTCAAGCCGGAAACCGGCGCGTTCTTCCAGCGCGACCGCGAATGGCATCCGGCCGCATTCACGCCCGGCTACAAGACGAGCGTGCTGCGCTCGCCGCAGAAGGCGCTGCTGTCGCTCGACAACACGCTGTCCGAGATTACCGGCCCGGTCTTCGGCCACAACATTCTCGGCGAACTCGACGCCGACCTGATCCACAATTTCGCGAAGCCCGGCGAGAGCGCCATCGGCCCGCGCATCATCGTCTACGGCCGGGTGGTCGACGAACGCGGCAAGGGCGTGTCGGGCGCCCTGCTCGAATTCTGGCAGGCCAATGCCGGCGGGCGCTACCGCCACAAGAAGGAAGGCTACCTGGCCGCGCTCGATCCGAATTTCGGCGGCTGCGGGCGGGCGATCACCGACGAGGAGGGCAACTACGCCTTCCGCACCATCCAGCCCGGACCCTACCCGTGGCCGAACGGCGTCAACGACTGGCGCCCGGCCCACATCCATTTCTCGGTCTTCGGCCACGGTTTCGCCCAGCGGCTGATCACGCAGATGTATTTCGAGGGCGACCCGATGATCTGGCAGTGCCCGATCGTCAAGACGATCAACGATCCGGCCGCGATCAACGGGCTGACGGCCGCGCTCGACCGCGAGGCTACGATCCCGATGGATTCGCGCGCCTACAAGTTCGACATCGTACTGCGCGGACGCCGCTCGACGATGTTCGAGAACCGCATGGAAGGGAACTGACATGAGCCAGTCGCTGAACCGGTTGAAGGAAAGCGCGTCGCAGACGGCGGGTCCTTACGTTCATATCGGCCTGACGCCGAACTTCGCGGAGATCACCGGGGTCTATTCGGAAGATCTCGGCACCAGGATGGTCAACGACAAGACGAAGGGCGAGCGGATCACCGTCAAGGGCAGGGTGCTCGACGGCACCGGCACGCCGCTCAGGGACGCGCTGATCGAGATCTGGCAGGCGGATGCCGACGGGCTCTACAACTCGCCCTCGGAGATGCGCGGCACGGCCGATCCGAACTTCACCGGCTGGGGCCGCTGCCCGACCGACATGGATACGGGCGAGTTCCGCTTCGAGACGATCAAGCCGGGCCGATTGCCGTTCAAGGATGGACGCCCGATGGCGCCGCACATCACCTTCTGGGTCGTGGCGCGCGGCATCAATATCGGCCTGCACACGCGCATGTATTTCTCCGACGAGGAAAAGGCGAATGGCGAGGACCCGATCCTCGGCCGCATCGAGCACAAGGTGCGCGTGCCGACACTGATTGCCAAGCGCGACGGCAACACCTACACCTTCGATATCCACCTGCAGGGTGAAAACGAGACCGTTTTCTTCGATATCTGAGCGTGTAGACCCCGTGAGCGCGTCGCCCTTCGATCATCCGATCCTTTCCGGCCTCCTCGGCGACGAGGAGGTCTCCGCCTGCCTTTCGGCAGAGGCCGACATCGCCGCCATGCTCGATTTCGAGCGGGCGCTGGCGCGCGCCGAAGGCGAGGAGGGGGTGATCCCGAAGGACGCAGCGACGGCCATCGACGCCGCGCTTGCAAGCGCGGCGATCGACGTTGCGAGGCTGCGCGAGGGCGTCGCGCGCGACGGTGTGGTGGTGCCGGCGCTGGTCGCCGAAATGAAGCGGGCGGTGGGTGAGCCGCATTCGAAGCAGGTTCATTTCGGAGCGACCAGCCAGGACGTGATCGACACCGGCCTCTCGCTGCGGCTTCGCCGGGTACTCGAAATTCTGGCGGGCCGGATGGACGTCGTGGTCACGCGTCTCGAAGAGCTCGAAAGACGCCATGGCGGCGTCGAGACGATGGCGCACACGCGCATGCAGGCGGCAATCCCCGTGCCGGCGGCGCGCAAGATCAGGAGCTGGCGCGAGCCGATCGAACGGCACCGCGCGCGGCTTTCCGCGATCGAGGAAGAGGTGCTGGTGCTGCATTTCGGCGGCGCGGCCGGAACGCTCGAAAAGCTCGGCGAACGGGCGGGCGCGGTGACGCAGAACCTTGCCGGGCAACTCGGTCTGCGCGCCTTGCCGCATGCGCGCCACAGCGAGCGTGACGGCCAGGCGGAACTTGCATCCTGGCTGTCGCTGGTCACCGGAAGCCTGGGCAAGATGGGACAGGACATTGCGCTGATGGCGCAGACCGAGGTCGGCGAGGTGAAGCTTTCGTCGGGCGGCGGGTCGTCGGCCATGCCGCACAAGGTCAATCCGGTCGGCGCCGAGATCCTGGTGACGCTGGCGCGCTTCAATGCGACGCTGCTTTCCGGCATGCACCAGTCGCTGGTGCACGAGAACGAGCGCTCGGGTGCGGCCTGGACGCTGGAATGGATGCTGCTGCCGCAAATGGCGGTTGCTGCGGGGACCGCGCTGCACACGGCCGACGCGTTGCTGGCGTCGATTTCGTTCGTCGAAAGCGCCGAGTGAAGCCGCTTTCCATCGTCGTCTATTGCGGGCTGCTGATGTCGATCTCGGCATTCGCGGTCGACATCTCGCTGCCGACCTTCGCGGCGATCGCCGACGATCTCGCGGCGCCTTACGAACTCGTCCAATGGACGATCACCATCTACATGTTTTCCGCCGGCATCGCGCAACTGGTCTGGGGATCGGCCTCCGACCGCTTCGGCCGCAAGCCGGCGCTCGCATGGGGGCTTTCGATCTTCCTCGGCGGTTGCGTTCTTGCCACGCTGGCGCCGAACATCGGCCTGCTGCTCGCCGCCCGCGCCCTGCAGGGGTTCGGGGCGGCCGCGGCGATCGTCTGCTCGCGCGCGATCATCCGCGACCGCCACTCGGGCCCTGACCTCGCGCGGAACCTCGCGCTGGCGACCGCCATCTTCGCCGTCGGCCCGATCGTCGCGCCGCTGCTGGGGGCGGGGATCGCGCTTCCCTTCGGCTGGCGCGCCGTCTTCGTCATCCTCGGACTGATCGCGATCGGCCTGCTCTTCGTGCTCCTGCGCCTGCCGGAGACGGTACCGGCATTGTCGCCGGACGCGCTTAAGCCCTCCGTCTTCGCGGCGCGCACGAGACGTCTCTTCGCGCATCCACAGTCGCGCTATTTCCTCGTCATTTCCGCCGTCATCATGTCGGCGATGATGCTGATCCTCACCACGCTGCCGCGCATCTACGACACCTCGTTCGGCGTGACCGGGGTGGCGTTCGCGCTTCTCTTCGCGCTGCACGGCTTCGGCATCATCATAGGGCAAACCGCGAACCGCCGCCTCATTCCCCGGCTGGGGGTGGTGCCGACCATGCTTCTGGCCAATAGCGTGCTGATCGTCGCGGCAGGAGCGATGCTGGCGGTCACGCTCGCGGGGCTGGCTTCGGCCTATGTTTTCACCGCGCTGGCGATCCTTTTCGCGACCAGCTACCTGATCGTCTTCTCGAACGCCGCCGCGCTGGTGATGGACCCGCATGGCGACATTGCCGGCTTCACCGCCGCCTTCTACGGCTTTTCCAGCCAGATCGGCTCGGCGATCGTCGCCTCGCTCCTGGTGTTCCTCGTCGGCGACGACATCGTGCGCTTTCCGGCGGCGCTGCTCGGCATCTGTCTCGTCAGTTTCCTTGCGATCTTCCGGTGGCACCAGCGCCACCGGCGCTGATCACATCGCGTTCATCGTCAGGAGCTCGTAGCTCGCCACCTGCTCGCCGTCCTGGTTGTAGACGCCGACGTCCCAGCGTACCTCGCCATAATCGTCGTTGCGGCGGGTCTTCTGCTTGGCCGTCAGCCGCACCTTGAGGCTGTCACCGGGCGAGACCGGCTTCATGAAGCGCAGATTGTCGAGGCCGTAATTGGCGAGCACCGGGCCCGGCGCAGGGTCGACGAAGAGCCCGGCGGCGAAGGAGAGGATCAGATAACCGTGCGCGACGCGGCCGGGGAAGAACGGGTTCGCCTTCGCCGCCTCCTCATCCATGTG
Source organism: Aquamicrobium sp. LC103 (assembly GCF_001014615.2). Classification (GTDB taxonomy): domain Bacteria; phylum Pseudomonadota; class Alphaproteobacteria; order Rhizobiales; family Rhizobiaceae; genus LBCQ02. Next base: position 254,536 of record NZ_LBCQ02000003.1, on the reverse strand, counting down.
GGCGTAGAAGGTGTCGCCGGTGAAATTCGCGAAATGCTCGATGTCGTCTAGCGTCACCGTGCGGCTTGTCGTCCACAGCGTGTGGCCGATCTCCAGCTCCCCGAAGCGCATGCGGAAGGGATGCGCCTGCTTCTCGACGATCTTCGCGCCCGGCACCCAGCTTTCGAGAATGCCAGCCAGCAGGTCCGGGCTCGCCTGGATCGCGGTGCGCTGCATGTAGTGCATGACGCCGCGGATGCCGCCCATCTCCTCGCCGCCGCCGGCCCGGCCCGGCCCGCCATGAACCATATGAGGCAGGGGGGAGCCATGACCGGTCGCCTCCTTGCCGGTGTCGCGGTTGGCGAAATAGAGCCGGCCATGGAAGGCGCCGGCGTTCTCCACCACCTGCCGCGCGACGGCCGGATCGTGCGTGAAGACGGAGGCGACCAGCGAGCCGCCGCCGCGATTGGCGAGCGCCAGCGCGTGGGCGAGGTCGCGGTAGCCCATGACGGTGGAAACCGGGCCGAAGGCCTCGACATCGTGGACGTCGGACGCACCGTCCGGGTCGTCGCAGGAAAAGAGCAAGGGTGAGAAGAAGGCGCCGGCAGCAGCATCGGCTCCGCTGACCGTCACCTTGTCGAGGTCGCCGTAGACCAGCCTCGCCTCGCGGCCGATGCGCACCGCCTTCTCGCGGACGTCGTCGCGCTGGGCGAGGCTCGCCAACGCGCCCATGCGGGTCGCCTCGTCGCGCGGATTGCCGATCACGGTTTTGGCCAACCGCTCCGACAGCGCCTCGATCACGGCGTCGCGATGTGTCCCGGCTACGAGGATGCGGCGGATGGCCGTGCATTTCTGGCCGGCCTTGGCCGTCATCTCGCGGTGCGCCTCCTTGACGAAGGCGTCGAACTCGGGCGAGCCAGGTGCGGCGTCAGGGCCGAGGATGGAGGCGTTGAGGGAATCCTGCTCGGCGACGAAGCGCACCGAGTTGCGCAGGATGCCAGGGTTGGCGCGCAGCATGGCCGCCGTCGATGCCGAGCCGGTGAAGGAGACGACGTCCTGGCAGGTGAGGCGGTCGAGCAGATCGCCGGTCGGTCCCGCGATGAACTGGACGGCGCCGTCGGGCAGGATGCCGGATTCGACGATCATGCGGAACGCGGCTTCCGCGAGCCATGCGGTCGCCGAGGCCGGCTTGACGATCGCCGGAACGCCGGCGAGCAGCGTCGGCGCGAGTTTTTCGAGCATGCCCCAGACGGGGAAGTTGAAGGCGTTGATGTGGATGGCCACGCCTTGCAGGGAAGTGGCCACATGCTGGCCGAGGAAATTGCCGCCGCGCGAAAGCTGCTCGAGTCCTCCGTCGACGAAGATGGTATCGTCGGGAAGCTCGCGCCGTCCCTTCGAGGCGTAGGCGAACAGCGTGCCGATGCCGCCGTCTATGTCGATCATGGAGTCGGCTTTGGTGGCCCCGGTCTCGTAGGAAAGCTCGTAGAGCGGGTCGCGACGCTCGTTGAGATACTGCGCCAGCGCCTTGAGCATGGCGGCGCGCTGATGGAAAGTCAGCGCGCGAAGCGCCGGGCCGCCGGTGCGGCGGGCGTGGTCGGCCATGGCGGCGAAGTCGAGCCCGCCGGAACCGATCCGGGCGACCGCCTCGCCGGTGACGGCACTCCTCAGCATGGAGAGCTTGCCCTGGGGGGCGATCCATTCGCCGGCAGCGTAGCTGTGAAGGGGAAGGATAGTCATGCGATGTGCTCCTTCGCGATGTGCGGCTGCTGGAATGCAGACATTTCAGACATTCCTTCTATCAAACCGTCGCCGGCAGCGCGGCAAACCCCCGAAACCGGACGCGGCCGGTGCGTCGAGCCTCGCCGGCGAGCCGATAGCCCGGAAAACGCTTCAGGAAGCGCGAGATGGCGATGCGGCCCTCCATCCGCGCCAGCGAGAAGCCGGCGCACAGGTGCGGCCCTTGCGCGAAGGCGAGGTGACGGTTGGGTTTCCTTGCAAGATCGAGGCGATCGGGATGCTCGAACTGCCGGGGATCGCGGTTGGCGGCGCCGATCGCCAGGTGGATGCGCGTGCCGGCGTCGATCGTCTCGCCGTGGAACTCGACCGGCTCCGTGGTCATGCGGTTGCCGAGCTGGTTGGGCGACTGGAAGCGCAGGAACTCGTCGACCGCCGTGTCGATCAGCGCCGGATCGGCCTCAAGCCTGACCTTTTCCCGCGGCCATTGCAGAAGCTCGAAGAGGGCATTGCCGATCAGGTTCGTCGTGGTCTCGTGGCCGGCATTGAGGATGAAGATGCAGTTCTGCAGCAGCTCCACGTCGGAAAGCTGCTCACCCTCATTGCCGTTGATGAGACGGGTCAGCACGTCGGTTGCCGGGTCGCCGGGCCTTGCCCGGCGACGCGCGGCGAGATCGGCCAGATAGGCCTTGAAGTCGCCAACCGCCCGGTTGCCGCGTTCATGCTGCTCCGGCGTCAAGGTCGGCTCCAGCGCGCCGAGGATCGCCAGCGACCAGTCGCGCAGCGGCCCGCGCTCCTCGTGCGGCATGACGAACAGGTTGCCGATGACCTCAATTGGAATGGCGGCGGCGAAGTCCTCGACCAGATCGACCTCGCCCTTTTCGGCCATGCGGTCCAGCAGCGTGTCGACGAGCGCGACGAGACCCGGTTCCATCGCCGATATGGCGCGCGGGGTGAGCGCGCCCATCATGATCTTGCGCACCCGCGTATGCAGCGGCGGGTCGTTGAAGACGAGGCTCGTCGTGTGATGCTCGTAGAGTGGGGTCGCGCCGAATTTCGGCAGGAACTCGACCTTCTTGTCGGAGGAGAAGGCTTTCGTGTCGCGGTAGACGCGGTCGAGATCGGCGTGGCGCGACAGCATCACCGAGCCGTCGGCGAAGCGCTTGACCGGAGAATGCTCCAGAAGCGCGCGATAGGTGGGGAAGGGGTCTTCCGCGAAGCCGGGCGGGATCGACGCGATGTCGAAACGATCGGCAAGGGCGGAATCCGCCGCTCTCATCCCGGCCTGCATCATTGTCCTCCCTGGCGCCTCCCGCGCCTTCTTTCAAGTATTATTGACCGACTGGCCGGTTTATGCAAGGCTTCGATATCGCGGGGAGGCGGTGGAGGAACGATGTCGCTGAGCGCCGAGGAGATCGCACGAAGGAGCGCGGAAGCCATGTGGGCGCGGGACGACGCGTCGAAATGGCTGGGCATGTCGCTGGACGCGGTCGGGCCGGGGACGGCGGTGCTGTCCTTCACGGTCGAAAAGCACCACACCAACGGCCACGACATCTGCCATGGCGGCTACATCTTCACCCTTGCCGACAGCGCCTTCGCCTTCGCCTGCAACTCCCACAACCGGATCGCGGTGGCGCAGCACAACACCATCACGTTCCTGGCGCCCGGCCGCCTCGGCGACCGCCTCACGGCCGAGGCGCGCGAGATCGCGCGCGCCGGGCGCTCGGGCATCTACGATGCGCGGGTGAGCGATCAGTCCGGCCGGCCGATCGCCGAGTTCCGCGGTGTCTCGCGCGACATCGAGGGCAGGCATTTCGAGGAATGACGTCGGTGGCTGGATATCGTCTTTGCGGGATTGGGTGCGTCCTTCGAGGCTCGCTTCGCTCGCACCTCAGGATGAGGGCCGCCGTGCATCGAATCCGCGGAGCGGCGGGCTCGATGAACCACCTTCCTTGCCCAGAGGTGGGAGCGCAACGAGCCTGTGGAGGAGTGGATCCGACGAACCGCCTCTCTCATCCCGAGGTGGGAGTGCAGCGAACTCGGGGAAGGGTGGGCTCGACAAACCACCTTCCGCGTCCCGAGGTGGGGGTGCGGCGGACTCGGGGAAGGGTGGGCTCGACAAACCACCTCCCTCATCCCGAAGTGGGAGCGCAGCGAACTCGGGTAAGGGCGGGCTCGACAAACTACCTCCCTCATCCTGAGGTGCGAGCGAAGCGAGCCTCGAAGGACGCACCTCGTGGATATCGAACCATTGATGCAAGGTGGGCGAGGACCTGTATCGGGAGGAGAAGATGAAGGATCTTACGCCAAGGAAGGAAGAGCTCGACCCGATCGAGATCGCGTCGCGCGACGAGATCGCCGCATTGCAGCTCGTCAGGCTGAAATGGTCGCTCAAGCATGCTTATGACAACGTCCCGCATTATCGCAGGAGCTTCGACGTCGCCGGCGTGCATCCCTACGATCTGAAGGAGCTCTCCGACCTCAGCCGGTTTCCCTTCACGACCAAGCAGGACCTGCGCGACAACTATCCCTTCGGCATGTTCGCCGTGCCGCGCGAGAAGGTGGTGCGTGTCCACGCTTCTTCCGGCACGACCGGCAAGCCGACCGTGGTCGGCTATACAAGGAACGACATCGAGGTATGGGCCGAATGCGTCGCCCGCTCGATGCGCGCGGCCGGAACGCGGCCGGGAGACGTCGTCCACGTCGCTTATGGCTACGGGCTTTTCACCGGCGGGCTGGGCGCCCATTACGGCGCGGAGCGGCTGGGCTGCACGGTGGTGCCGGTCTCGGGCGGGATGACGACGCGGCAGGTCACGTTGATCGAGGATTTCAAGGCGACCACCATCATGGTGACGCCGTCCTACATGCTCTCGATCCTCGACGAATATCGCGCGCAGGGCCTCGATCCGCGCGAAAGCCCGCTGCAGGTCGGCATTTTCGGTGCCGAGCCGTGGACTAACGCGATGCGCGCCGAGATCGAGGAGGCCTTCGACATGCACGCGGTCGACATCTACGGACTGTCGGAAGTGATGGGACCAGGCGTCGCCAATGAATGCGTGGAGACCAAGGACGGCCTGCACATCTGGGAGGACCATTTCTATCCCGAGATCATCGACCCGGAGACGGGCCTGCCGGTGGCCGACGGCGAGCGCGGCGAGCTGGTCTTCACCTCGCTCACCAAGGAAGCTTTCCCGATCGTCCGCTACCGCACGCGCGACCTGACCCGCCTGCTGCCGGGCACAGCGCGCTCCATGCGACGCATGGAGAAGATCACCGGACGCTGCGACGACATGATGATCCTGCGCGGCGTCAACGTCTTTCCGACGCAGATCGAGGAGCAGATCCTGAAGATTCCAGCACTTAGTCCGCATTTCCAGATCGAGTTGCTGCGCGAGGGCCGCATGGACGAGATGGTGGTGCATGTCGAGGCGGCGAGGGACAGCGCCGGCGCCGAAGCGCGCGAGTCATCGGCGGCGATGCTCGTCGCCCGGATCAAGGAGGTCGTCGGCGTTTCGGTGCGCTGCCACGTGACCGAGCCCGAGCAGGTCGCTCGCAGCCAGGGCAAGGCGGTGCGCATCGTCGACAATCGGCCGAAGGGATAGGGAATGCAGACGCCGCCGCTTACCCGTCCCCTCGTGAGTAGCTCGACCGCATATGGTATCGAACAAAATTCCGGCGGCTTCACACCCCCACTCCCTCCTCGCAAGGTGGAGGGGGACCGCTCGACCGCGATGCCCAGCGGATTCCTTGGCGATTGGCGTCCTGGCGGAAACACAACAAAATACCCCTCCCCACAAGGGGAAGGATAGTATGGCTCGTACCCGCGCCAAGGACCATGACGAGAAGCGGGAGGCAATCCTGCGCCGGGCGGCGATGGTGTTCGCGCGCGACGGCTACGACCGGGCGTCGATGGCACAGCTCGCTGCCGAGTGCGGCGTGTCGAAGGCGCTGCTCTACCATTATTACGTCTCCAAGGAGACGCTGCTCTTCGACATCATCCGCAGCCATCTCGCCGAACTCGCCGAAATCGTGGAACTGGCCGACGACGAAAGGCTGGAGCCGGAGGCGCGGCTCGAGGCGCTGGTGCTGGCGCTGCTGGAGGCCTATCGCGACGCCGATGCCGAGCACAAGGTGCAGATCGGTACGCTGCGGTTGCTGCCCGAGGCCGAGCAGGAGGAGCTGAAGGCGCTGGAGCGGCAATTGGTGGAGAAGTTCGCCGCCGCCATCCGCGCGCTCGATCCGGTGCTTTTCGCGGGCAAGCCGCTGCTCAAGCCGGTGACGATGAGCCTCTTCGGCATGCTGAACTGGGCCTATATGTGGTTTCGCGACGGCGGGGCGGTCAGCCGCGCCGACTATGGCCGGCTTGCGACGCGCATCCTGGTGAGCGGGGTGCGCGGGCTGGGGGAATGAGGCGCGCGCCTCATCCGGTCGTTTCGCGGCCACCTTCTCCCCGGCGGGGAGACGGGGGAAGCTGCATCGTCCCCGCGCCTTCCCGGCCCTCCTCTCCGCTTGGCAAGAGGGTGGCTCGCGCAGCGAGCCGGGTGAGGGGATCGACAGGTCCGACAGCATGCTGCTTGCGGCACCGCGCCTTCCCATGTCATCTGATCGGCGATGATATCGAAGCAGAACCCGGCAGTCCGGGCCCTCGAAACCCTGATCGGCCGGCTCCATGAGCGCGGGCGGCTGCGCGTCTGGTCGCTGGTCATCACCGTCTTCGGCGACGCCGTCGTGCCGCGCGGCGGGCGGGTGCCGCTCGCCGTGCTACAGGAGATCATCGAACGGCTGCGGGTCGAGCCGGGGGCGCTGCGCACCGCCATGTCGCGATTGGCGGCAGACCGCTGGGTGGAGCGCGAAAAGCAGGGCCGCAACTCCTATTTCAGCCTCAACGCCAATGGCCGCCATGCGTTCGACCTCGCCACCCGGCGCATCTATGCGGCGGGGCCGCCGCAATGGGACGGCACCTGGACCGTGGCGATCGCGCCGCCCGGGGTGGCCGACGACCTCTGGCAGGACCTGACGAGCCTCGGCTTCGTGCGCATCAATGGCGGCGTCTATCTGCGGCCCGAGGCCGCGGACGCGCCCGAGGCGGGCAAGGAACTCGCCGGCCTGCTGGTGGTGCATGGCGAGAGCGCGGAACATCCCGAGGCGCTGCGCCTGCTTTGGCCTTCGGGCGAGGTCGAGGAGGCCTATAGGGGCTTCATCGACAACCACCGGCCATTGTTGAAGGCGCTGGATGAGGGTGAGGAACTGGGGGGCATCGACGCGATGGCCGCCCGCACGCTGGTCATTCACGACTGGCGCCGCGTCGTGCTGCGCGATCCGGGCCTGCCGGCCGCGCTACTGCCGGAGAATTGGCCGGGCGAGGAGGCGCGGGCGCTCGCTCGCGAGATCTCACGGCATCTTTCGGCTCAAAGCGAGGCATGGTTGGACGCGGCCGGACTGCCGCCGCAGATCCGCCCCGAGCAAGCGGCGGCCCGCTGGACCCGACAGCCTTCGCAGGTCGACGCTCAATCCTCGAGATAGGCGAAGGCGCTGGTGGCGGTAACTGCCACTTTCGTCTCGCTCCGGGCCTTCATCTCGACGCGCGTATAGGCCATGCGCCTGCCGTTCGACAGCACCTCGACGCGGATGTCGAGCGGCCCGGGCTTCAGCGGACGGATGAAATGGGTGGTCAGGTCGACGGTCGTGCACATGCGGAAGCGACCGTTGAGCGCGGCGAGCGTCACCACGCTGGCGGTGTCCGCCGCCGATGCGGTCGCCTGGCCGCAGATCACGCCGCCGCCATGCACGAGGCGCGGGTTTTCCGGCAGCACGAAATCGCCGCCGGCCGCATCGAAGGCGACCGCCTCCAGGCCCAGATCGACGATCCACGGCGCAAAAAAGCGCGTCAGGTTGGCTTTCGCCTGCTTGAGCGTGTCCGTCATTCCTTGCCCTCAAAACATGTTACGAAATATTGATTATCTGCCGATTTTTCGTTACATATTGGAAATCGGCGAATGCACCGGCATTCGAGCACGGAGGAGCAGCCATGTATAGCCAGGGCCTCATCGGCGCAAAGACCGAGACCGCGGAGGACGAGGCGTTCCTTGCCGCCTTCCAGGCGCGCATCGATGCCGAGGAGAAGATCGAGCCGAACGATCCGATGCCGGAAGGCTACCGCCGCACGCTGATCCGCCAGATCGGCCAGCATGCGCATTCCGAAATCGTCGGCATGCTGCCGGAGGGCAACTGGATCACGCGCGCGCCGTCGCTGCGCCGCAAGGCGGCGCTTCTGGCCAAGGTGCAGGACGAGGGCGGCCACGGCCTCTATCTCTATTCGGCCGCCGAGACGCTGGGTGTTTCCCGCGAGGAGATGACTGAGGAACTGCTTGCCGGAAAGGCGAAATATTCGTCCATCTTCAACTATCCGACGCTGACATGGGCCGATATAGGCGCCATCGGCTGGCTGGTGGACGGTGCCGCGATCATGAACCAGATCCCGCTCTGCCGCTGCTCCTACGGACCTTATGCCCGCGCGATGATCCGCGTCTGCAAGGAGGAGAGCTTCCACCAGCGCCAGGGCTACGAGATCATGATGACGCTCGCCGCCGGCACAGCCGGGCAGAAGGACATGGCGCAGGACGCGCTGAACCGCTGGTGGTGGCCGTCGCTGATGATGTTCGGCCCGCACGATTCCGAAAGCCAGCATGGCGACCAGTCGATGAAGTGGAAGATCAAGCGCTTCACAAATGACGAGCTGCGCAGGCAATTCGTCGACGCGACGGTGCCGCAGGCCGATTTCCTCGGGCTGACAATTCCCGATCCCGAGCTGAAGTGGAACGAGGCGCGCGGCCATTACGATTTCGGCCCGATCGACTGGGAAGAGTTCTGGCGCGTGGTGAAGGGCGGCGGCCCGATGAACAAGGAACGCCTCGAAGCCCGCCGCAAGGCGTGGGACGAGGGCGCGTGGGTGCGCGAGGCCGCGCTTGCGCACGCCGAAAAGCGCAAGGCCCGCCGCGAGGCGGCGAAGATGGCGGCCGAGTGATGGCGACGCTCCGTTCCATGCCGGTGCTGCAGGTGAGCGACGTGGCGCGCTCGCTGGTGTTTTACGAAAGGCTGGGCTTTACCAGCCATGGCGCGTGGGGCGACCCGCCGCTCTTCGCCATCGTCCAGCGGGGCGACGTCACGCTCGCGCTCGACAAGGCGCGGCAGGACGGCCCCATCCCGCTCAATCAGTGGTGGGCCGCATACATCTATGTCGACGATGCGAAGGCGTTGCGCGACGAGTTCGCCGCGCTCGACCTGCCGCAGCTCACCGAGATGCATTTCCCGGACGATTACGGCTGCATCGATTTCGACGTGGTCGATCCCGATGGCCACCGCATCGCCTTCGGACAGTCGCTGCATCCGGTGCCGGGACCGGGCCTCGACGCCGATCGCGGCAGGGGATGATGGAGGTTTGATCATGGCGAAGAACGAAATCCCCCTCTGGGAAGTCTTCATCCGCCCGCGCAACGGACTGGCGCACAAGCATTGCGGATCGGTGCACGCCGCCGACGAGGTGATGGCGCTGCAGGCGGCGCGCGACGTCTACACGCGGCGCGGCGAGGGCGTCTCGATCTGGGTGGTGCCGTCGTCGGCCATCACCGCTTCCGATCCGGAACTGAAGGACGAGAATTTCGATCCGGCGATGTCGAAGATCTACCGGCACCCGACCTTCTACAAGATCCCGGATGACGTGGGGCACATGTGATGGCGATCCCGCGCGACCATCTCGCCACCTTCCTGCTGCGGCTCGCCGACGATCACCTGATCCTTGGTCATCGCCTGTCGGAATGGTGCGGCCACGCGCCGATGCTGGAGGAGGATCTCGCCATGCCCAACATCGCGCTCGACCTGATCGGGCAGGCGAGGGTGCTATACCAGTATGCGGGCGAGGTCGAGGGCAGGGGCCACAGCGAGGACGATCTCGCCTATCTGCGCCGCGAGCGTGAGTATCTCAACTGCCTCATGGTCGAGCGGCCGAATGGCGATTTCGCGCATACGATGCTGCGCCAGCTCTGGTTCGCCGCCTTCATGCATCCGTTCTGGGAAAAGGCTTCGGCTTCCTCGGACGAGACGATCTCCGGCATCGCCGCCAAGGCGGTCAAGGAGGTCGCCTACCACATCCGCCATTGCGGCGAATGGGTGATCCGGCTGGGCGACGGTACGGAGGAAAGCGCTGCCCGGATGCAGGCCGCCGTGGAGGCGCTCGCGCCCTATCTGGACGAGCTGTTCGAGGTCGACGAGGTCAGCGATGCGATGGCTGCCGCCGGCATTGCGCCCGACCCCGCCTCGCTGCGTCCCGCCTTCGACGCCACCGTCTCGCGCATCTTCGCGGAAGCCTTCCTCGAAATGCCGTCAGCGGCATGGCCTCAGACCGGCGGGCGCGGCGGCCGCCACGGCGAGGCGATGGGTTATCTGCTCGCCGACCTGCAATACATGCAGCGCACCTATCCGGGAGCGGTGTGGTGAGCGCGGCTTTGCAGCGTTTTCCCATCCCGAGCGGCATGGCGATTGCGCGTGAAGACCGCGAAGCTCTGGGCGACTGCGCACCCCCACCCCTTCCCCCTCCCCACAAGGGGGAGGGGGATTCTGGACCGTGGATGCGCGGCACGAACGCTCCCGGGAATTGCGGGACACCAAGGCCCTCCCCCTTGTGGGGAGGGGTAAGGGGTGGGGGTGGTTTCCTGTCGGCGGACAGGAAAGAGGAAGCGTTGCGCCACCGCGCCTACGCCGCGGCAGCCGCCGTGCCCGACCCCGAAATTCCCTGCATCACGGTGGCTGATCTCGGTATCTTGCGTTCGGTGGATATCGTCGATGGCGTCGCGGTGGCCAAGGTGACGCCGACCTATTCCGGCTGCCCGGCGGTGCTGGCGATCGAGCTGGCGGTGGAGACGGCACTTCGCGAGGAGGGTTTCGAGGCACGGGTGGAGCGCGTGATGTCGCCTCCATGGACGACCGACTGGATCACGCCGGAAGGGCGCGAAAAGCTTGCCGCATACGGCATCGCGCCGCCGGCCGCCGCATCGAATTCGATCCGCGCGCTGTTCGGCGAGACCCAGGTCGATTGCCCGAAATGCGGCGCGCCCGAGACCGAGCGCGTCTCCGAATTCGGCTCCACCGCCTGCAAGGCGCTCTATCGCTGCACGGCCTGCCGCGAGCCGTTCGACTATTTCAAATGCATCTGAGGTGGCGATGGCTCCGCGTTTCCACGACCTGAAAGTCACCGAAATCTCGTGGCAGACGCCGGATGCCGTGGCGATCGCCTTCGAGGTGCCGGAGAAATTGCGCGAGGCCTTCGCCTTCCGGCCGGGCCAGTATCTGACGCTCGCCGCCGAAATCGACGGCGAGGAGGCGCGGCGCTCCTATTCTATCTGCTCCGCACCGGGAGATGCGCTCAAGGTCGGCGTGAAGAAGGTCGCCGACGGACGTTTCTCCAGCTTCGTGAACGAGCACCTCGCCGTCGGCGACACGATCCGCGTCATGCCGCCGGAAGGGCGCTTCACCTCGCTCGCCGGTGAGCGGCACGACTATATCCTGATTGCCGCCGGATCGGGCATCACGCCGATGCTTTCGATCGCCAAGACCGTGCTCGGCCACGAGCCGGAAAGCACGATCACGATGATCTACGGCAACCGCTCTACCGATACGATCATGTTCCGCGAGGAGCTGGAGGATCTGAAGGACCGCCATATGAGCCGTCTCAGCCTCGTCCATGTGCTGTCGCGCGAGGCGCAGGACGTGGAACTGCTCAACGGCCGCATCGACGGCGAACGCGTCGCCGAGCTTGCCTCGCGCGGGCTGATCGATCTTCTTTCAGCGGACGGGATCTTCCTCTGCGGCCCCGGCGAGATGATCGACGGCGTTTCGGCGACGCTGAAGGCGCTCGGCGTCGAGGAGGACCGCATCCGCTTCGAGCGCTTCACGCCGTCCGGCGATGCGCCGCGACCGCGCGCGCGCTCGGCGGAGGCTCAGAAGGCCGCCGAGGCGGGGGTCGAGGTCGAAATCGTGCTCGACGGCGTTCGCCGTTCATTTCCGATGAGCGAGGCGGATGCGACCGTGCTGGACGCGGCGCACCGTGTCGGGCTGGAGCTGCCCTATTCCTGCGCGGGCGGCATGTGCTGCACCTGCCGCTGCCGCGTGGTCGAGGGTAAGGCCGAGATGGCGGTCAACTATTCGCTGCAGCCCTGGGAGATCGAGGCGGGATTCACGCTCGCCTGTCAGACGCGGCCGGTCTCGGGCCGCCTGGTGCTCGATTTCGACGCGGCGTGAAGCACCTCAGAAGCGGTTGGCTTCCTCGCGGAACCATTCGACGAAATCGGCGATGCCGTCCTCCAGCACGACCGTCGGTTTGAAACCCAGATCGCATTCGGCAAGGGCGATGTCGGCATAGGTGCGCGGGACGTCGCCCGGCGGTCTCGGCTTGAATTCGATCTTCGCCTTGCGGCCGGCCGCCTTCTCGACGAGGGCGATGAAGTCCATGAGCGGCACGGACCGGTTGTCGCCCAGATTATAGAGCGGCTCCATTTCGCCCGCGGCGGCGAGGATGCGGTCGGCGGCGCCAGTCACGCCGCGGGCGACGTCGGAAACATGCGTGAAATCGCGCTCCATCTCGCCATTGTTGAAGACGGTTATCGGTTTGCCGTGAAGGATGGCGTCGGTGAAGAGCCACGGCGCCATGTCGGGCCGGCCGTAGCGGCCATAGACGGTGAAGAAGCGAAGCCCGACGGCGCGCAGGCCATGCGTGTGGCGGTAGGAATGCGCCAAGAGCTCGCCGGCCCTCTTGGTCGCGGCGTAGAGCGAAATCGGCCTGTCGACCCTGTCGCCCTCGCGGAAGGGGACGACCTCGTTGGCGCCGTAGACGGACGAGGAGCTTGCATAGACGAGCGGCAGGCCGCGCTTGGCGGCAAATTCCAGGAGCGAGACCTGCCCCATCACATTCGCCTCGACATAGGGGAAGGGGTTCTCCATCGAATGGCGCACGCCGGGTTGGGCCGCGAGATGGACGACCAGATCGAGATCGGAAAGTCCGCCGGCCGATTGCAGCGCCGCGTGATCGGCAAGGTCGAGCTTCAGGAAGGAGAAGCGTTCGAACCGGGCGAGCCGGTCGTTCCTCGCCGCCTTCAGGGCCGGCGAGTAATAATCGCTCATATTGTCGAGGCCGACGACCTCGTCGCCCCGTTCGAGCATCCGGTGCGCCACGTGATGGCCGATGAAGCCGGCGGCACCGGTGAGGAGCACTTTCATTTCCGGTTCCTACTCGGCGACGCGTTAGAAGGTGAGCTTGCGCGGTTCACCCTTGGGATAATTGATGCCCTCGATCATGCCAAGCTCGGTCAGACCCTGGGATCTGCCCGGCAGGGCGGCGGCGAAACGTTCGAAATCGACCCGATCGACGACCGCCACGGAGCAGGCCGGGCTTGTCGACGGAAGCCTCGCCGCCTCGCCGGCCGAGACCAGGGCCGTGCCGGTGTCGGTGAGGAAAACCAGGCTCGGCTCGTGATAGCCGAGTTCGCGGCTTCATTCTTACACGGAATGATGACCGAGATTGTCAGCATCTTCGGGACCAATCGGCATTCAGGTTTCGAATGCGTGCGAGGCGGATACGAAGCACGAGGGCGGCTTTCAGCGTCCTTCGCGGATGTCGGTCAGCGTGCGCGTCGGCGTGATCGCCTCCGGATCGAGCTTCACCTCGATGATCGACGGTCTGCCGCTCGCCCGCGCGCGCTCGTAGGCGGGGGCGAATTCCTCCGTGGTCGTGACCGTCTCGCCATGGCCGCCGAAGGCGCGGGCGTAGGCGGCGAAGTCGGGGTTCTTCAGCGAGGTTCCCGAGACGCGGCCAGGATAGTCGCGCTCCTGATGCATCCGGATCGTGCCGAAGATGCCGTTGTTGAGGATCACCACGATCACCGGGCGGTCATATTGCACGGCGGTCGCGAATTCCTGCCCGTGCATCATGAAGTCGCCGTCGCCGGCCCAGACCAGCACCTCGCGCTCGGGGAAGATGCCCTTCGCGGCCACGCCGGCGGGAACGCCGTAGCCCATCGAGCCGGAGGTGGGCGCGGCCTGCCCGTTGAAGCGGCGATAGCGGTGGAAGCGGTGCATCCACGTCGCGAAATTGCCGGCGCCGTTGGTGACGATGACGTCCTCGGGCAGGTTCTCCTCCAGCCACGCCATCACGCGGCCCATTTTCACGTCGCCGGGGCCGTCCTGGGGCGGCGTCGACCATTCCAGGTAGGATTGATGCAGCTCTTCCGTGCGGTTCGCCCAGCGCGGCGTCGCGTCCGGCGCGGTCCGCGCGAAGGCTTCGGCGAATGCCGTGTTCGAGGCGTTGATCGCCAGTTCCGGCCGGTAGACGCGGCCAAGCTCCTCGGGGTCGGGGAAGATGTGCACCAGCTTCTGGTCGGGGTAGGGGCTTTTCAAGAGCGTGTAGTCGGCCGAGGGCATCTCGCCGAAGCGGCAGCCGACGAGGATGACGAGGTCGCTCTGCTTGATGTAGTTCGACAGCTTCGGGTTGGCGCCGATGCCGATGTCGCCGGCATAGCTCTCGTGCAGCTGGTCGCACAAAGTCTGGCGGCGGAACGAGCAGCCGACCGGCAGCTTCCAGTTGCTGATGCCGGCGCAGACCTGTTTCACCGCGTCTTCCGTCCAGCGCGTGCCGCCCAGCACGAGGAACGGTCGCTCCGCACCGTTGAGCAGTTCCGTCAGCCGCTCCATCTCCGGTTGGCCGGGCCGCGTCTCCACCGGCGTGAAAGGCAGGGGTGTCGGCGCCTCGACCTTGTCGGTCAGCATGTCCTCCGGGAGCGCGACCACCACGGGGCCGGGACGACCCGAGGTCGCCACCGCGAAGGCGCGGGTGACGAGTTCGGGAACGCGTGCCGCATCGTCGATCTCGACCACCCATTTCGCCATCGTGCCGAGGAAGGCCTTGTAGTCGACCTCCTGGAAGGCTTCGCGCTCCTTGATGCCGCGCGCGACCTGCCCGATGAAGAGGATCATCGGATTGGAGTCCTGCTGCGCGATGTGGATGCCTGCCGAGGCGTTGGTGGCGCCGGGACCGCGCGTGACGAAGCAGATGCCGGGCCTGCCGGTCAACCTGCCCTCGCAGTCGGCCATCATGGCGGCGCCGCCTTCCTGCCGGCAGACGACGTTCTCGATCTTGGAATCGTGCAGCGCGTCGAGCACCGCCAGATAGCTCTCTCCGGGCACCGAATAGATGCGCTTGACGCCGTTCGCTTCCAGCGCGTCGACGATCAGTTGACCACCCGTCTTCATTTGCCGCTCCGTTCCAGTTCCTCGAGGATTTCCCGGGTATGCTCGCCCAGTCGCGGCGAAGGCCGCTCGTATTTGAGCGGCGTGCCCGACATCACCATCGGCGCGCGCACCGATGGCAGCTTGTTGCCATGGCCGTCGTCGAGGTCGAGCCGCATGCCGCGGGCGATCGTCTGCGGGTCGGCGAACATCTGGCCGATCGTGTTGATCGGGCTCGCGGGCACCGCGGCCTTTTCCAGTTCGGGGAGGAGGGCGTCCCGCTCCCACTTCTGCGTGGTCTCGACGATCTGCTCGCGCAGCCGCACGCGATTGACGACGCGCGCGGCATTGGTCGCGAAATCCGGGTCGCTTGCCAGATGCTCCAGCCCGGTGACCTTGCAGAAGCGCTGGAACTGGCCGTCATTGCCGACGGCGAGGATGACGTGGCCGTCCTTGACCGGCACCACCTCGTAGGGCGCGATGTTCATGTGGGCATTGCCCATCTGTACCGGCGACACGCCGGAAACCAGATAGTTGAGGTTCTGGTTGCCGAGGATGGAGATCTGCGTGTCGTAGAGCGCCATGTCGATATACTGGCCCTCGCCGGTGGCCTCCGCGTGGCGCAATGCGGCCTGTATGGCGATGACGGAATAGAGGCCGGTGAAGATGTCGGAAATGGCCACGCCCGCCTTCTGCGGCTCGCCGCCGGGCTCGCCGGTGATCGACATCATGCCCGCCATGGCCTGGATGATGAAGTCGTAGCCGGCACGCGGCGCATAAGGCCCGTCCTGTCCGAAGCCGGTAACCGAGCAATAGACGAGGCGAGGGTTGATCTTCTTGAGGCTCTCATGGTCGAGGCCGTATTTCCTGAGGCCGCCGAGCTTGAAATTCTCGATCATCACATCGGCCGTTGCGACCAGCCGCCTGACCGTCTCGGCGCCTTCAGGGGTCGAGAAATCGATCGCGATCGAGCGCTTGCCGCGGTTGGTCGAGTGGTAATAGGCGGCGGAAAGGTTCTCGCCGTCATGCGACTCGACGAAGGGAGGCCCCCATTTGCGCGTGTCGTCGCCGCCGTCGGGGTTCTCGATCTTGATGACGTCAGCGCCGAGATCGGCAAGGAGTTGACCGGCCCACGGCCCGGCGAGGATGCGGGCGAGTTCGATAACGCGGATACCTTTCAGCGGCGGTTCTGCTGCCATTTGCTTCGACGCGGCTCCATTCATGTTGGCCGTGCGTAGCAATATGCGGCCCCGGTGTCACGGGTTCGATGTGTCGCTCAAGCCCCTGGCGCAGGAATTTCGGCGTCCTGGGTCATCACCTCAGGCGCGCGAGGCGAGCGCGGGAAGCATCGCCGCCGCGACGGCACCGGCCTCCCGCTGGGCGCGCGCAGCACCCGACGGCAGTTCGCGGACGGGCCGGGGGCGCCCGAACAGGAAGCCCTGGGCCTCGGCGCAGCCCTGACCCCGGAGGAGTTCGAGATGCTCGTCGCGCTCGACGCCTTCGGCCAGCACGGAAATGTTGAGCGAGCGCGCAAGCTGGATCGTCGCCTTGACGATGGCGAGCGAGTCCGCGCTGGTCGTCACCACGCTGATGAAGGAACGGTCGATCTTGATCTTGTCGAACGGAAAAAGCTGCAATGTCGCCAGCGACGAATAGCCGGTGCCGAAATCGTCCATCGCGAGCGTGACGCCGAGCGCCTTGATCTGGCGCAGCACGTGGAGCGCCTGCGCGCGGTCCTCGATGAGGCTCGCCTCGGTAATCTCAAGCTCCAGGCGCCAGGGCGCCAGGCCGCTCTGCACGAGCGCTTCGCGTACGATTCGCGGCAGGTCGCTCTGGGTGAGCTGGGAGGCGGCGACGTTGACCGCGATCTTGCAGGACGAATTCCAGGAGGCGACCTCCCGGCATGCGCCGCGCAGCACCCATTCGCCGATCGGCAGGATCAATCCAGTCTCCTCGGCGATCGGAATGAACTCGCTCGGCGCGATCAGGCCGCGCTCCCTGTGGTGCCAGCGCAGCAGCGCCTCGTAGCCGATCGTTTCGCCGCTCGCGACGTCGACCTGCGGCTGATAGTAAAGCTCGAGCTCGCCGCGCTCGACCGCGTGGCGGAGATCCATCGCCAGCGCCTTCTGGCTGCGCTGGTTGCCGTCTATGGCCTCGTCGTAGAAGCAGATATTGTGGATCGCCGATTTCTTGGCGCGGTACATCGCCATGTCGGCTGCCTTGACCAGATCGTCCGGCGAGGCGCCGTTGTCGGGAGACATGCCGATGCCGAGGCTGGCGCCGACGGACAGCATCTCGTCGCCATGGGCGATAGGCAGGCAGATGCAGGAGAGAAGGCGGTTGGCGAAGTCCTGCGCGTCGTCGGACGATGAAAGCCCGCTCTTCACGGCGATGAACTCGTCGCCGCCGACTCGCGCCATGAACTCGCCTTCCCCGAGCATGGCCCGGAGCCGGCCGGCCAGTTCCTGCAGCAGCACGTCACCCGCGCCATGGCCATGCGCGTCGTTGACGTCCTTGAAGCGGTCGAGGTCGATCGCGATGATGCAGGCCTTGTCCTGCCCCCGAGACAGCATCGCCGGCAGCCTGTTCGACAGGGAGGCCCGGTTGGGCATGCCGGTCAGCGGGTCGTGCATCGCCGCGTGACGATAGTTTTCCAGCATCTCGCGCTGCGAGCGCGCATCGACCGAATAGAGGCCGATGCCCATCACCGCGGCGGTCACCGCCACGATGATCATGGCGATCAGCTCGTTGGAGAAGAAATCCCGGGCGCCGATCTCGATCGGCAGGGGAACGAAAGTGGCCGCTCCCATCGCCGTGAAATGCATGCTGCAGATGGCGGCGACGAAGGCCGCGGGGCGCGTCAGGCCGGTGTAGGGCGTCTTCGGCCTTATGCCGAGCGCGATCACGCCGAAGACGCAGCCGGCGACGATCGAGGTCGCGACCGCGACGAGGTCCCATTCGATCCGGGCGGCGATCCGATAGCCGGCGATGCCGGTGTAGTGCATCGCGGCGATGCCGACGCCGATGACCAGCCCTCCCGCCGGTGCCGCGTATTTCCACTTCGCCGACGCCGCCAGCCAGAAGCCCGCGACGCTGAAGCCGATGGCGATCAGCAGGGAAAGGGAGGTCAGGAGAAGGTCGTATGTGCGCTCGAACGGCGGGTTGAAGCCCAGCATCGCCACGAAATGGGTGGTCCAGATCGCGGTTCCGCCAAACAGTCCGGCGAGAGCCACCCATGTGATTTTGTTGAGCGCGGGAAAATTCAACGCCCGGTCGTAGAGGCGCATCGCCAGAACCGAGCCGATCGTGCAGACGATCGTCGCGACCAGCAGGAATTTGTGGTCGTGCTCATAGGCAAGGCAAGACAGAACCTTGTAGAACATTGGAACCCCATCCGCGCCATATCAGTAGCGGAAAGTATAGGTTGCAATGCTCAATTTATTCTAAAGAGAGCCGGCTCCATTTAAGTCAACTACGCTTTCGGCCCAGGTGGCGAGCTCGTCCATGATGAGATTCCGATTCAACTCGTTGAGGGATTCGTGGCGGGTTTCGGCGTAAACCTTTGAAACCAGATTCGAAAAACCCATCGCGCGCATCCTTCTCTCCAGCGCGGTCACCGACTTTCCACCAGCGGTTGCAGGATCCTTCTCCCCGCCGGCGAGATTTACCGGCAGGTCGCGCCGCATCGCGGCAAAGTTGCGGTCGTCGGCGCCCGCGAAGATCAGGTCGAACACGGCCTGCCACATGCCGACGGACGCGTCCCAGCCGCACAACGGGTCGGCGACATATCTGGCGACTTCCTTCTTGTCGCGGGAAAGCCAGTCGAAATCGGTGGTTGCGCCGGGGATCTGTCTTCCCCACGCCTGGAAGGTCAGGCGCGGCAGGAGTCGCGAAGGCACGTCGGAGCCGAGCCGGAAACGCTCCCAGGCAAGGAGCGCCTTGGCCGCGAGCCCCGGCAGGCCGGCAGTGAAGTTGGCGTTCCAGATCGCGGCACCCGCGATGCGGTCGGAATGGCGCAGGGCGAAGTTCAGCGCGATCAGGCCGCCCATGGAATGCCCGAAAAGGATCACCGGCAGGCCGCCATGGTCGGCAGCGATGCGTTCATGCACGGCAAGCACGTCGGCAAGCACGAGATCGACCTGCCGCTCGCGCCCGAACCTGCCGAGCGGCGCGTCGGGTGCGCGGGTATGGCCGTGGCCGCGATGGTCGTGCGCGTAGACGTGAAAGCCGCGTCCGGCCAGGAAATCGGCGAAGCGCGCATAGCGCGCCGCATGCTCGGCAAGCCCATGATTGACGTGCATGACCCCGCGCGCGTCCTCGGCATGGCTGATATAGAGTCGCAGCGTGGCTCCGGTCGGCGAGATCAATTCGGTTTGTGTGTCGAACGCCATTGCCTGTCCCCCCGTTTGCGGGCAGATTGAAGCCATCCCGAGCCTCCGGTCAATATCGTCGCTCGCCCGCTTTTTGGGCGAGGCCTGACGTAAAAATGTGCACTGCACAAAAATGCTGAACGCTTGTGCAAAAACACTTGCCAAGGGCGGCGCGCCTCTGCTTCATGAAGGAAGATTGAGAGGGCAGGGAGTATTTTTACATGATTACCAGAAGGCTTTTCTCGCTGGCCGCCGCGACCGCGCTTGCCGGCGGCATTTTCGGCGGGGCGGTCGCGCCGACGTTCGCCGAGACCGACGTCAAGTTCACGCTCGACTGGAAGTTCGAGGGACCGGCTGCGGGCTTCTTCCTCGCGCAGGACAAGGGCTACTTCAACGACGAAGGCCTCAACGTCACCATCGACACCGGCAACGGCTCGGTCGAGGCGATCCCGCGCGTCGCCACAGGCGCCTACCAGATGGGTTTCGGCGACATCAATTCGCTGATCAAGTTCCTCGACGAGGACAAGTCCCAGAAGGTCAGGGCGGTGATGGTCGTCTATGAGCGTCCGCCGTTCTCGATCATCGGACGCAAGAGCCTCGGCGTGACCGATGATCCGAAATCACTGGAAGGCAGGAAGCTGGGGGCGCCGCCGCCTGACGGCGCCTTCGCACAGTGGAAGGCCTTCGTGCCGGCCGCCGGTATCGACGAGACCAAGGTCACGATCGAGAGCGTCGGCTTCCCCGTCCGCGAGCCGATGCTGGCCCAGGGCCAGGTCGACGGCATCTTCGGCTTCGCCTTCTCCAGCGTTCTCAATCTCAAGTCGCAGGGCGTTCCCGCCGACGACATCTCGACCATCCTGATGGCCGAGAACGGCCTCGACCTCTACGGCAATTCGATCCTCGTCAACACCGATTTCGCCGCCGAGAATCCCGACGCGGTGAAGGGCTTCCTCAGGGCGATCGCCAAGGGCTTCGCCGATGCGGTCGCCGACCCCACGGCGGGCGCGGAGGCGGTGATGAAGCGCAACGAGGTGCTGATCAAGGAGATCGAGGTCGAGCGCCTCGAAATGGCGAACGCCATGAACATCAACACGCCCTACGTCAAGGAGAACGGCTTCGGTGGGATCGACGAGGGCAAGCTCGCAAGCTCCATCGAGGCACTGAAGATCTCCATGGGCCTGAAGGGCAATGTCGGTCCGGCCGACATTTTCGACGCCTCGTTCCTTCCGGCCAAGGAAGAACGGCTGCTGCCGTAACCGGCGCAAGGGCCATCTTGCCGGCGCCTCTCGCCCATGCACGGGCGGGAGGCGCCGGCTTCCAAATCAGCGCGCAATTCATGCCCCAATCCCTCGTCACCATCGACAATGTGGACATGCGCTACGGCGGGCCGGAAGGCCTGCTTGCCGTGCAGGGGCTCAACCTTTCCGTCGGGAAGGGGGAGTTCGCGGCCGTCGTCGGACCTTCCGGCTGCGGCAAATCCACGCTGATGAAGCTCGTCACCGGGCTCCATATCCCGCAGCGGGGCGTCGTCACCGTCGCCGGCGAACGGGTGACCAAGCCCGTTTCCATCGTCGGCATGGCCTTTCAGAACCCGACCATGCTGCCCTGGCGTACGACGCTCGACAACATTCTCCTGCCGCTCGAAGTGGTCGACAAGCACCGTCACCGCCTGCGCCGCAACAAGGCCGAATATGTCGCCAAGGCGGAGAGGCTCCTGGAAACCGTCGGCCTGAAGGGATTCGGACAGAAGTTTCCGTGGCAGCTTTCGGGCGGCATGCAGCAGCGCGCCAATCTCTGCCGGGCGCTGATCCACGAGCCCGACCTCCTGATGCTGGACGAGCCGTTCGGGGCGCTCGATTCCTTCACCCGCGAGGAATTGTGGTGCGTCATCCGCGACCTCCATGCCGCGCAGGGCGTCACCATCGTCCTGGTGACCCACGACCTGCGCGAGGCGGTCTTCCTCGCCGACCGCATCTTCGTCATGAGCGCGCGTCCCGGCCGCATCATCAAGGAGCAGACGGTGCCCTTCGCCCGTCCGCGTGACCTCGAAATCCTCTACGAGAGCGATTTCAACGACATCGTCCACGAACTGCGCGGCAACATCGCCGATGCGAGGAAGGCGGCATGAGCACGCCGTCGAAAGGCTTCGACTGGATCAAGGCCGCGCCGTGGCTCTACACGGTCGCGCTGTTCGTGATCTGGGAACTGGCGGTGCGGATCTTCGCGCTGCCGCAATTCATCCTGCCCGCGCCAACGCGCATCGCCGAGGCGATCGTCCAGTTCTGGCCGGCGATCTGGAAGAATTCGCTGCAGACGCTCTATACGACCACGCTCGGCTTCATACTGGCGGTGGTGGGCGGGCTGGCGCTCGGCATCCTCGTCGGCTGGTCGCGCTTCATCTATGCCGGGCTCTACCCGCTGATGGTCGGCTTCAACGCCATCCCCAAGGTGGCGATCGTGCCCATCCTCGTCATCTGGTTCGGCATCGGCACCGTGCCGGCGGTGCTCACCGCCTTCCTCATCGCCTTCTTTCCAATCGTGGTGAACGTGGCGACCGGCCTTGCCACCATCGAGCCCGAGATGGAGGACGTGCTGCGCGCACTCGGCGCCAGGAAGATGGACATCATGCTGAAGGTCGGCATTCCGCGCTCGATGCCTTATTTCTTCGGCTCGCTGAAGATCGCGATCACGCTCGCCTTCGTCGGTTCGATCATCGCCGAGACCGTAGCGGCCAATTCCGGGCTCGGCCACATGATGCTCGCCGCGCAGAGCCAGTTCAACGTGCCGCTGGTGTGGGCCGGCCTCATCATGCTCGCCGTGGAGGGCATCGTCATGTACGCGCTGATGGCGTGGATCGAGATGCGCATGACCGGCTGGGCGCATCGCAGCCAGATGGCGAACGGCTAACTGGCCGTTCGCGCCTCGCGGAACGATACGAGCCGCCCCCGGTTTTCGTCCCACAGCACCAGTTTCACGCAGCGCAGGCTGTCGGCGATGGTGATGCGGCCGATCCCGGCGAGCTCGGGGAAGTCGCGCAGGACTTCCGGCAAGCGGTAGCACGGCACCCTGCTGGAAAGGTGGTGAACGTGATGGATGCCGATGTTGCCGGTCAGCCACCGCAGAACCGGCGGCAGGTCGTAGTGGGAAGAGCCGTGCAGGGCCGCTTCCTGGAACTGCCAGTCGGAGCCTTGCGACCAGTGGGTCTCCTCGAACTGGTGCTGGACGTAGAAAAGCCAGATCCCGGCGGCTCCCGCCAGGATGACGATCGGCAGGTGGATTGCCAGGAAGGGTCCGAGGCCGACCAGCCAGATCAGTCCGGTCGCGAGCACCGCGATCGCCAGATTGGTGGTCATGGTCGATATCCAGGGCCGCGCGCCGGCTTTCATCATGCCGAAAGGCAGCCGCTGCTTGAAGATGAATAGCCATACCGGACCGATGCCGAACGTCACCACGGGATGCCGGTAGAGACGGTAGCCAAGCCGGCCCCAGCCCGACAGCGCCTCATACTCGGCCACGGTCAGCGTCGTGATGTCGCCGATGCCGCGTTCGTCGAGATTGCCCGTCGAGGCGTGATGCGCGGCGTGGGAGCGGCGCCAGTAGTCGTAGGGCGTCAATGTCAGCACGCCGATCGCGCGTCCGGTCCAGTCGTCGGCGGTCCGGTGCGCGAAAAACGAGCCGTGGCCGCAATCATGCTGGATCATGAACAGGCGCAGCAGAAAGCCGGCCGCGGGCAGGATCAGAACCAGCCCCCACCAGACCTCGAAATGGACGGCGGCCCAGCAGAGCGCCCACAAGGCGGCGAACGGGACGATGGTGACGATCAGTTCGAACGTGCTGCGAACACGGTCGGGCTGGCGATATTTGGAAAGGAGCTTTGGCCAAGCGCGGTTGTCTGGCCGGGATGTGGACTGCATGGGGTCTCCCGACGAGGCGGCCGGATGGGTTCAACTTGATCAGGGTTCTCCGCTTATGGACCGGAACGCGCTTTGGCAAGCCGCCAGGCGTCAATCCGCCGAACGTTTTGGCCAACGCCGCCTTCGAACGCGAAAAAAATGCGCCGTGTGTCGAAACAGGCCTCGTCGGTTCGTCGTTTGAACGGGGTGCGAAAAAGGGATCGACGATGCGATCCAAGGAGAAAACGATGCTGAAAACCAAGGAAGCGATGGCAACGGTGCCGGTACGCGACCTGAAGAGGTCGCGCAAATTCTACGAGGAGGCGCTGGGACTGACGCCGGCCCGCGATCCCGAGCCGCAGATGGTCGGCTACCAATGCGGCCGGTCGGTGCTGTTCGTCTACGAATCGCCGCATGCCGGCACCAACAAGGCGACGTGCGCGACGTGGAATCTGGGCGAGGACATTACGGAGATCGCTGCGGCGCTTGCCCAGCGGGGCGTCGTCTTCGAGCACTATGACGACATCCCGGCGGAGAACCGGCAGGGCGACGTCTACGTGTTCGGCGAGATCAAGACCGCATGGTTCGCCGATCCGGACGGCAATATCCATGCGCTGACGAACGGCTGAGCGGCCGGAACTTAGCTCAGGCGCTTCCGCGTGCGTCCCACCAGGCGACGAGCCAGATGCAGAGGCCGATAAGGGCGAGCGCGCAGCCGACCCAGCCCGACGACGGGAAGCCGTAGCCCATGGTGATGGCGATGCCGGCGAGCCACGGACCGAGCGCGTTGGCGGTGTTGAAGGCGCTGTGGTTGAGGGCGGCGGCCAGCGTCTGTCCGTTGCGCGCCACGTCCATCAGCCGCGTCTGCAGCACGGTGCCGAGGCTGCCGGTGAAGCCGACGAGAAAGATCACCAGGCTGATCGCCCAGATATTGGTTGCGGCGAATGGATAGCTCGCGAGCACCACCGCGCTTGCAATCAGCAGGCCGGCCGCCGTCTGCATCAGCGCCTTGTCGGCGGCCCAGGCGGCCGCGAGCGTGCCGAGGGTGAGGCCTACGCCGAAGACGGCGATGACCACCGGCACCAGAGCGGGCGAGACCTGCGTCACCGTGAGCAGGGTCGAGGCGGTGTAGGAATAGACGGCGAACATGCCGCCGAAGCCGATCGCGCCCGTCGCCAAGGTGAGCCAGACCTGACGGTTTTTCAGCGCGTCGAGCTCGCGCAGCGGGCTTGCGTCGGGCATCGGCCGGTCCCTCGGCGCGAAGGCCGCGATCAGCGCGAATGTGAGGAGCGCGAGCAGGCCGGTGACGGCGAAGCCCCAGCGCCAGCCCATCGCCTGGCCGAGCCATGTCGCCATCGGCACGCCGATGATCGTCGCGATCGTCAGGCCGAGCATGACCCGCGCGACCGCCTGGGTGCGCTTGTTGGAAGGCACCAGCGAGGCGGCGACGAGTGCCGCGACGCCGAAATAGGCGCCGTGCGGCAGGCCGCTCATGAAGCGGAAGAGGAGCATCCACGGATAGGAAGGCGAAAGCGCGCTCAGGCAGTTGGCGAGGCCGAACACCGCCATCAGGCCCATGAGCAGGGTTCGCCGCGAAAGGCGCGCGGAGAGGACGGCAATCAGCGGCGCGCCGACGACGACGCCGAGCGCGTAGGCGCTGATCGCATGGGCCGCGGTCGGCTCGTCCACGCCGAGCCCGGCGGAGAAATAGGGCAGGAGGCTCATGGCCGCGAATTCGGTGGTGCCGATCGCGAAGCCGCCCATGGCAAGCGCGAACATGACGAGCCCGACCTTCGTCGTCCGAAGCTCCGCGGCGGGTCTGGCAGCCGTCGCGGACCGGCCGACCGACATGTCGTTCATCGTCTTGGTTCCCCGTGTCTCGCTGCTCCTCCTTCAGCGATCTCGTCGGGGCGACGCTAGTGGAAGTCCGGCGCGCCAACAATCGCGCCGCATGCAGGGCGGCCATGCAAAAATCGCGAGGGTCGGCGGCTATCGCCAGAGCGTGATCGGCGTGCCGTCGGAAAGCGTGCCGGAATAATAATCGGCATCCTCGCGCTTCAGGACGGCGATCCGGTCGCCGTCGGCGGCATAGATCAGAAGCTCGGCGTCGTAGCCGGTCATCGTCTCGTCGAGCCGCCAGTCGTTCATCGTCGCAAGCAGCGGATTGCCGCAACCCTTCGACGAGACGCGGCCTTTTTCCGGGCTGCCGGCGGCCCAGGCGGAGGCCTGGAAGGTGACGGAGCAACCGCAGTCTGGCGCGCCGTCGATGATCGTCCAGGCGCCACCGCGCAAGTCGTAGCCGGAGCGGATGGTCCGCGCCGCGAAGCCGCCCGCGACGATGCCGCCAGCCGGTCCGCCGACCGCTACGCCGGTTCCGGTGATGACCGTCCGACCGACGCCTCTCCCGGCGTTCCAGGCGGCCGTGGTGCCGAAATTGCGCAGCCGATCCGGCCTGGGCGGCGGGCCGCCGGGCAGCGGAACGGCGCATTGCATCGGCCCGGCCATCGGGGCGGTTGCCCCCGCGGAAACGCCGGCAAGCCCGCTCTCGCCGCCCGACTGGCAGGCGGCGAGCAGCGCGCCGCCGAAGGCGAGCGCGATGAATCCGAACGAACGCTGAAACTGTCCCCGTGTCACGCGGACGGGATTGCGCAAAGACAATGGCGATTGTTTGATCGCCGCCGACCCGCGTCGGATAAAAATCGCGACGCGAAGTTCAATCCGATCAACGGTTTCGGCGCAGGTCATTGCGATGGCGCGGTGAAACCGACCTGCTCGCTTCCCGCTATTTTCCGCAGG
Organism: Aquamicrobium sp. LC103; assembly: GCF_001014615.2. Lineage (GTDB taxonomy): Bacteria > Pseudomonadota > Alphaproteobacteria > Rhizobiales > Rhizobiaceae > LBCQ02. The sequence continues at coordinate 228,492 of NZ_LBCQ02000003.1, read as the reverse complement.
CCGGCGATGCGGGAATGTGCATCCGGGCGCTTGAGGAGGGTATTTTCGAGCCGACCTGATGCGTGGCAGGGCGCGCCGATGCATTGCCCTCGGCGGCGGATTCGCCTACATACGCCTCGACTTTCGATTTCCCGAACACGAGCAACGGAGTTCGACGCGCGCCATGGCACGCCAGTTCATCTATCACATGTCCGGCCTCAACAAATCCTTCGGCGCCAAGAAGGTGCTGGAGAACGTCCATATTTCATTCTATCCCGACGCCAAGATCGGCATTCTCGGTCCGAACGGCGCCGGCAAGTCGACCGTGCTCAAGATCATGGCCGGCCTCGACAAGGAATTCACCGGCGAGGCCTGGCTCGCGGAAGGCGCGACCGTCGGCTATCTGCCGCAGGAGCCGGAGCTCGACCCGGCGCTCGACGTGCTCGGCAACGTCATGGAAGGCGTGGCGGCGAAGAAGGCGATCCTCGATCGTTACAACGAATTGATGATGGACTACAGCGACGAGACCGCCGACGAGGCCGCCAAGCTGCAGGACCAGATCGACAGCCAAAACCTGTGGGACCTCGACAGCCAGGTGGAGATGGCGATGGAGGCGCTGCGCTGCCCGCCCGGCGACGCCGACGTCACCAAGCTTTCGGGCGGCGAGAAGCGCCGCGTGGCGCTCTGCCAGCTCCTTCTGCGCCAGCCCGACCTCCTGCTGCTCGACGAGCCGACCAACCATCTCGACGCGGAGACGACCGCGTGGCTTGAAAAGCACCTGCGCGAATATCCGGGCGCGGTGCTGATCATCACTCACGATCGCTACTTCCTCGACAATGTGACAGGCTGGATTCTCGAGCTAGACCGCGGCCGCGGCATTCCCTACGAGGGCAATTATTCCGCCTATCTGGAAGCCAAGGCCAAGCGGATGGGGCAGGAGGAGCGCGAGGAAGGGGCGCGCCAGAAGGCGCTTGCGCGCGAGCGCGAATGGATCGCATCGAGCCCCAAGGCTCGGCAGGCCAAGTCGAAGGCGCGCATCAAGGCCTATGACGAACTGGTTCAGGCGGCGAACGACCGCCGCCCCGGCGATGCGCAGATCATCATCCCGGTCGGCGAGCGGCTCGGCCAGGTCGTCATCGAGGCGGATGGTCTCACCAAGGGCTTCGGCGATCGCATGCTGATCGAGGACCTCGAATTCAAGCTGCCGCCGGGCGGCATCGTCGGCGTGATCGGGCCGAACGGCGCCGGCAAGTCGACGCTGTTCAAGATGATCACCGGTCAGGAAAAGCCGGATGCCGGCGAAATCCGCGTCGGCGACACGGTCGATCTCGGCTATGTCGACCAAAGCCGCGACCATCTCGATCCGAACAAGACGGTCTGGGAGGAGATCTCGGGCGGCAACGACATCATCAAGCTCGGCAGGTTCGAGATGAACTCGCGCGCCTATTGCGGCGCCTTCAACTTCAAGGGCGGCGACCAGCAGCAGAAGGTCGGCAATCTCTCGGGCGGCCAGCGCAACCGCGTGCATCTCGCCAAGATGCTGAAAAGCGGCGGCAACGTCATCCTGCTCGACGAGCCCACCAACGACCTCGACACCGAGACGCTGGCGGCACTGGAAGACGCGCTGGAGAACTTCGCCGGCTGCGCGGTCATCATCAGCCACGACCGCATGTTCCTCGACCGCCTCGCGACCCACATCCTCGCCTTCGAGGGCGACAGCCATGTCGAATGGTTCGAGGGCAATTTCGAGGATTACGAGCAGGACAAGATCCGCCGCCTCGGCCCCGACAGCGTCAACCCCAAGCGGGTGACGTATAAGAGGCTGACGCGGTAGGTAGAGGCGAAGCGAGTAGGCGATGGAAGACTGGTCCGCATCCCAATATCTGAAATTCGAGGACGAGCGGACCCGTCCGGCCCGCGATCTGCTGGCGCAGGTGCGGCTCGGCGATCCGGCCCATGTGGTCGACATCGGTTGCGGGCCAGGCAATTCGACGGAACTGCTCGCCGCGCGCTGGCCGCGGGCGAAGGTTGGCGGCATCGACAGCTCGCCGGCGATGATCGAGGAGGCGCGGCGGCGCCTGCCGGACCTGGATTTCGCGGTCGCGGACGTCGCGGCCTGGGAACCGGACGGGCCGGTCGACGTCATCTTCGCCAACGCGGTGCTGCAATGGCTGCCGAACCATCGCGCAATCCTGTCTCGCCTGCTCGGCATGCTTTCGCCGGGCGGGTTCCTCGCGGTGCAGATGCCTGACAATATCGGCGAGCCCTCGCATGTGCTGATGCGCGAGACGGCGGCCGAAACGGCTTTCGCCGCGAAGCTGGCCGGGGCCAGCCGCGCGCCGCTGCCGCCCGTCGCCGCCTATTACGACCTCCTGTCGCCGCGGGCGCGCACGCTCGACGTCTGGCACACCTTCTACAATCATCCGCTCGCCGGCGCGGAAGCAATCGTGGAATGGGTGAAATCGACCGGACTTCGGCCGTTCCTCGACCCGCTCGACGAGGCGGAGAGGGAGGCGTTTCTCGAAAGCTACACGGCGAAGATCGCCAAGGCCTATCCGCCGGCCGCGAACGGCAAGGTTCTCCTGCGTTTCCCGAGATTGTTCATGGTGGCACAAAGGGCGTGAAACGGTTGGCTTTGCCAGCCGGATTAAGCTGACGTAAACTGCCGCGCTGCAAGATTGCCGTCGGGAAAACCGCGTTTCTGCCAGCGTGCGCAAGCAGATCGTGTAGGGTGCGCACGGGACAAGTTTAGTATGCATCGCGTCATCATCAGCGGGATGGGGATCGAAATTCCCGAGAGCTCGATCTCCAACGAAGAGCTCGTCGAAAGCTTCAATCTCTGGGTGGGTCAGGAAAACCAGCAGCGCGAGCGCGAAGGTCTCGAGCCACTGTCGTTTTCCAGCGCAAGCTTCATCGAGCATGCCTCGGGCATCCGCTCGCGCCATGTCCACACACCGAAGGGCATTCTCGATCCGGATAGGATGGCGCCCTACATTCCGGCGCGCGACGACGACGACCTCTCGGTAACCGCGGAGTTCGGCGCCAAGGCGGGGCGCAAGGCGCTGCTCGACGCGCGCGTGCCGCCCGGCGAGGTCGACATGGTGATCTGCGCCGGCTCGCATCTGCAGCGGCTCTATCCGGCGATCGCCATCGAGATCCAGAAGGAGCTCGGCACGGGCGGCGCCGCCTTCGACATGAGCCTCGGCTGCTCCTCGGCCGTCGCAGGGCTGCATGTCGCCTATCATCTTGTGCGCTCGGGCGCCCACAGGCGCGTGCTGGTGATCACACCGGAACTGATCACCGCGCATCTCAATTTCCGCGACCGCCAGACGCATTTCATCTTCGGCGATGCGGCGACCGCGCTGTTGGTCGAGGCGATCGAGGAGGGCGACGAACGGCCCGGCCGCTTCGAGGTGGTGGACACGCGGAGCTGGACGCAGTTCTCCAACAACATCCGCTCCAACTTCTCCTATCTGAATCGGGCAGCGCAGGAGGACACGAGCTCGGTGCCGGCCGAGGGCAACCTGATCAAGCAGCAGGGCAACAAGGTCTTCAAGGAAGTGACCGTCGCCGGTCATCGCTTCATCGTCGATTTCCTGGCCGAGCACGGCCATACGCCGGAGAGCATGCGCCGCTTCTGGCTGCACCAGGCCAATGCGCGCATGAACGCGATGATCCTGAAACTGTCCTTCGGCGGCGTCGATGTCGGCCACGACCGGGCTCCGATGGTGCTGGACCGACTCGGCAACACGGCGGCCGCCGGCGCGATCGTCGCGCTCTACGAGAACCACAAGGACATGAAGGCCGGCGACCACGGCCTGCTCTGCGCCTTCGGCGCCGGCTATTCGATCGGCGGCGCGCTGCTCAGGATGATGTGAGGGCGCGGAAGCGCGTCGTCGCAGCCTGTTTTCCGGGCCCTTGATGGAGACTGGCGTTGTTCCCCCTCATCCGGCCGCTTCGCGGCCACCTTCTCCCCGACGGGGTGAAGAATACGGCGACGATGTCGACTTCCGCTTCTTTCCCGACAGGGCGAGGTGGCTCGTGCAGCGGGCCGGGTTGAGGTATCCCGCATCGATAAGCGCCGCTCATCGAACGATCAGGCTTTTTGGCTGGACTCGAAGCGCGTTTCCCCGGCATTTCTCATCGACCGAGAACGAGGACGAGAACATGGTCGATCTGCTGAGCGCGCTCGAAGCCGACATCGAAATCCTGCCCGCCCGCAAGCTGGCGGCGCGGGTGACGGGTGCCTATACGGCGCCGTCGGACCGTTTCGAGACATGTGCGATCGACGCGCTGGAGCTTTCGTTCGAGGGAATCGCTGGCGATTTCCACGCCGGCCACACACGCCGCTCCGGCGGACGCGAGCCCTGGTATCCGCGCGGCACGGAGATGCGCAACGAGCGGCAATTGTCGATCGTCGCGGCCGATGAGCTCGCGATCGTCGCGCGACGCATGGAGATCGCCGAGATCAGGCCGGAATGGATCGGCGCCAATCTGGTCGTCGAGGGTGTGCCTCGCCTTTCGATGCTGCCGGCGGGCACGATGATGTTCTTCGAGAATGGCGTGACGCTGAAGATCGACGCGCAGAACGGGCCCTGCCGCATCGCCGGCCGTTCCATCGCCGAGAACGCGGGCATGGCCGATGCCGAGGCCGGCGCGCTGCTTTTCCCGAAGGCCGCCAAGCGGCTGCGCGGGCTGGTGGCGTGGGTGGAGAAGCCGGGGCGCATCACGACCGGCGAGGCGATCTCGGTGCGCGTTCCGGAGCAGTGGATCTATCGGACATAGGTCGCCGCTATTTCGCCTTCGACGCCGATTTCTCCTTCATCACCGTGACCTTATGGACCTTGCCGGTTCCGTCGTATGTCGTCCATTCGCCGACCTGGACGCCGCCGCGGAAATGGCCGGAGCAAAGCTTGGTCCCGTCCTTGCGGAACCATTCCCAGTAGCCTTCGGCCTGGCCGTCGCGGAGCTGCCCGACGGCCCAAAGGCTGCCGTCCTTGTGGTAATGGCGATAGGGTTCGGTGCTTTCCGCCATGTCGTGCCTTAGCCCTTCAAAGCTGGCTGGCACTCAAGGAAAACCAGATGTGGCGTTAGCCGACAAGCGGCGCTCAGCCGTACCGCACCGGGCTCGACCATGCCGGGTCCTTGTGCTTGGTCCAATAGAGGTCCTTCAGGCGCCGCGTGACCGGGCCGACCTCGCCGTCGGCCACTGGCGCGCCGTCGACGGCGGTCACGGGCATGATGCCGCCGGCGGTGGAAGTGATGAACACCTCGTCGGCGCTCCTCAGGGCCGCCACCGGGAGATCGGCGGCGACCGCCTCGATATCTTCCTCGGCGCAAAGGTCGAAGACGCTGCGCCGCGTGATGCCCGGCAACACGCCGCTTGCCGGCGTCGTCAGCCGGCCTTTTTGTACCGCAAAGACGTTGAAGCCCGGGCCTTCCGCGACATTGCCGTCGGCATCGACCAGCAGGGCGGTCTCGGCGCCACGGTCATAGGCGTCATAGAGACCGCGCACCAGGTCGAGCCAGTGGTAGTTCTTGATCGCGGGATCGATCGAGGACGGCGGAATGCGCACGCGGCCGCTTATAGCGACATGCAGCCCGCGTTCGAGCTGTTCGGCGTCGGCGACGGAGCCGAAGGGCACGGCGAACGCCATGAAGCGGTTCACCGCGTCGCGCGGGTCGCGGCTGAAGGTGGGCGAGGCGCCGCGCGTGCACAGCATCTCCACATAGGCCGAGCGGTGACCGGAAAGCGCGACGCAGTCGTGCAGGATCTCCTCCAGCCGCTCGCGGCCGAAGGGCAACGTCATCCGCAGGCGCTCCAGGCCGCCGAAGAAGCGGTCGATATGCAGGTCGAGGCGGAAGAAGCGGCCGTCCCATACATGCACCGTGTCATAGGTGGCGTCGGAGTGGAGAAAGCCCCAGTCCAGGACGGAAATCTTGGCCTCCGACATCGGCAGGAACTGTCCGTCGAGATAGGCGACGCCACTCGGATAGGCATGCGGGTCGACATGGCGGGTGCCGAGCGCGGGCAGGGTGCGTTCTTGCCGGTCCATTCTCCATCCTCCCTCACTTTCGCGCGATGCTGTCCGGGCGCCGTGGATCGCACCATATCCCAAGGCGGGCAGATCATGGGGCCACCGGAGGGACGGGACCGCCTATTCGTCCTCGTCGTCCGGGTCGAGCAGACGGGTGGCGCGCCAGCGGGTCAGCGTCTCGTTGATCTCGCCCACGACAAAGAAGCGGGCGGCGTCGCGGTCGTAGCCTTCATCGAGCAGCGCGTCGTAGCCGGTGTGCTCATGGCGCACGTGGGTGACTGTCGCGATCCAGACGGCGATCGAGGCCGGCAGCTCGCGCATCTTGCGCGCGCTTGCCATCTCGCGGATCTTCTCCGTGTCGGCGTAGGGCGCCAGCGGCAGGAGCGCTGTCAGCGATTTGGCGATCGCCCGCTGGCGGTTGGTGGAAGGCTTCGTCATCGCTTCTTGCCGGTCACCGCGTCGGGAACGGAATCGGTGGAGGCGTAGTAAGGCTTGACGTCGACGACGGGCGTGGCGTCGAGCACGTCGATCGCCTCGAGGCGCAGCAGGCCCGCCTCGACGTCGACGCCCGTCAGCCTCGCGACATGCAGGCCGATCGGATTGGGGCGTGCCGGCGAGCGCAGCGCGAATACGCCGCGCGGGCTCTCGGCGTGACGGGGCTTCTGGACGACGAGGTCGCGCGGGGCGCGGTCGAGCCATGTGAGCAGGGCGACGTGGCTGACGGCTTCGAGGCCGGCAAGGCCCCGACGGTAGGGCGCATGGATCTCGACGGTCGCGGGTTCGCCCGTCTCGCGCGCGGCGGCCATGTTCTTCGGGCAGGTCTCGCGGTCCTTCCACGGCGAGCAGACGCGGCCGATGAAGACCACCCGCCCGTCGCCGGAAAGGGTGGCCGGGTCGAAACCAAGTTCAATCTCGCCTTCGCGCTTGTCGGACATGTGCATAAGCTCAACGTCATTTTCTTGTTCGAACGCGACATGCCGGTTGCAAGTCAGGTCAAAACAATATAAAGATATCTTTATGTCTTTTCGGAGATTGGAATGCTGACACGCTCCCCGATCGGTTTGAACACCATGGTTGATACCTTGAAGGCGGCTGCCGAATCCAGCCGTCTCAGGATATTGGTGCTCCTGTCGCGCGGCGACCTGACGGTCACCGACCTGACCGAGATCCTCAACCAGTCGCAGCCGCGTGTCTCGCGTCATCTGAAGCTGCTGATGGAAGCGCAACTCATCGAGCGCTACCAGGAGGGTTCGTGGGCCTATTTCCGCCTTTCCGACAGCGATGCGGCCCTGGAGTTCCTCAACGGTGTGATCGCACGCATCGACCGGGCGGACGCCGTGGTGGAACGCGATCTAGAGCGCCTCGCCGCGGTCAAGCGCAAGCGGCAGGAGAAGGCGTCCGACTATTTCCGCGCCAATGCGGCAAGCTGGGACCAGATACGCTCGCTGCACGTGCCGGACGGCGCGGTGGAGACTGCGCTCAGAGAACTCGTCGGCGAGCGGCCGTTCCAATCCATGCTCGACCTTGGCACCGGCACCGGCCGGCTCCTTGAGGTCTTCGCGCCACTCTATCGGCGCGGCGTCGGCATCGACCTTTCGCGCGAGATGCTCTCGGTGGCGCGCGCCAATCTCGACAATGCCGGTATCGCCCATGCGCAGGTGCGCCAGGGCGATCTCTATGCCCCGCCGGTCGAGCGCGACTCCTACGATCTCGTGACGATGCACCAGGTGCTTCACTATCTCGACGAGCCGGGCGAGGCGATCAAGGAGGCCGCGCGCCTCCTGCGGCCCTCCGGGCGGCTCGTGATCGTCGATTTCGCTCCGCATGCGCTGGAGTTCCTGCGCGAGGAGCATGCGCATGTGCGCATGGGCTTCTCCGACCGGCAGATCGGCGAATGGCTCGATGAAGCGGCTCTCGACCTCGAAGGCGAACGCTCCTTCGCACCGGAAGCCAGTTCGGGGCTCACGGTGAAGCTCTGGATCGCCAGGGATCGGCGCCTGCTGATCGCTGATCCCGTTCAAGACAATGCAACCACAAGGGAAATTGCCTGATGGCCGACCCCCGTCTTTCCCGCCGCTCCGACCTCGGTGATCGGATCAAGGTATCCTTCGAGTTCTTCCCGCCGAAATCCGACGAGATGGAAGGCCGCCTGTGGGACACCGTCACCAAGCTGGAGCCGCTTTCGCCGCATTACGTTTCGGTGACCTACGGCGCCGGCGGCTCGACGCGTGAGCGCACGGCGCGGACGATCTCGCGCATCCTCACGGAGAGTTCGCTGCGGCCGGCCGCTCACATGACCTGCGTCGACGCCACGCGCGGCGATGTGGACGAGGTGATCCGCCAGTTCGCCGACATGGGCGTGACGCGCTTCGTGGCGCTGCGCGGCGATCCCGCCGCCGGCGTCGGCGCGAAATACCGCCCGCATCCTGACGGCTATTCGAACGGCGCCGATCTGGTCGGCGCCATCAGGCGGGCAGGGGATTTCGAGGTTTCGGTTTCCGCCTATCCGGAAAAGCATCCGGAGAGCGCGGATTTCGCCACCGACATCGACATGCTGAAGCGCAAGGTCGACAACGGCGCGACACGGGCGATCACCCAGTTCTTCTTCGACAACGATCTCTACGAACGCTATGTCGAGCGGGTCCGCCGTGCCGGCATCTACGTGCCGATCGTGCCGGGCGTGCTGCCGATCCACAATTTCAAGCAGGTGGCGAATTTCTCCTCGCGTTGCGGTGCCCACATTCCCGCCTGGATCGCGGAGCGCTTCGACGGGCTCGACAAGGACCCCCAGACGCACGCCTTGGTTGCAGCCGCGATCGCCGCCGAGCAGGTGCACGATCTCATCGAGCGCGGCCTCGGCGAGTTCCATTTCTACACGATGAACCGCGCCGATCTCGCCTATGCGATCTGCCATATGATCGGGGCCCGTCCGGAGATCGCGGTGGCTGCGACGTCCGCGGCCGCCTGAAAATGAAAAAGGCCGGATGTTGATCCGGCCTTTTCGTGATTTCTTCCTCGTTCATGGGATGGTTGGGTGGTCCCCGGTCAGGCAATCAGTCCCATTATCAGGGCGCCGATAAAGGTAAACGCAGCGCAAATTATTATGGCATTGATCGGCCGTGTAAGTCCCATGGCGTAGTCTCCTCTTCAGACTATCGGCGGAGTCTAAGGCAGTTTCGGTAACTGGCAAGGCCAAAATGTGCTGCATTGCGACACCGCTATAGGAAAAGCGACCTATTTTTGCCCGCTAGTTTTTGTTTTTGCAGGAAAAACAAACGTGGCGGGCTTGTGAATAAATTGTGTCATAACGCCCGCCGCATCTCGGCCGGCAGCGCCTGAAAGGAATGAAAGGGCGCTTCTTTTCAAACGATTTGCCCGCGACGCCTGAAGAGCCGCCCGTCGATGGTCAGCAGGCCGGCCGCGATCAGGCCCATTCCCAGAAATTCGAAGGTTTCCAGCCTTTCGCCGAGGAAAAGCGCTCCGAGAATGATCGCGCTCACCGGCACGATGAGCGTCACCAGCGAGGCATTGGTGATACCGGCCGAGCGAATCAGTTGAAAATAGATGATGTAGCCATAGGCGGTTGCAATCATGGCGAGTGCGAACACCGCTGCCCAGACATGCGCGCTCGCCGTGAAAAGGCCGGGCAGGCCATGCCAGAACAAGATCACCGGGATCATGATGATGGTGGAGGCGGTAAGCTGGCCCGTCGCCACGACCGGTGGCGGAAGCGAGCGGAACCGCCGCGCGTAGATGAAGGCGAAGGCATAGGAGAAAGCCATTCCGAGCAGCGCGAATTTCGCCCATACCGGTCCGCCGATGCCGGCGAGAAGGCCGGGACCGATCATCACCGCCGTTCCCGCGATGCCCAGCGCGACGCCGGCCAGCTTGTTCCAGGTGAGCTTTTCGTCCGTGGTGAGGATGTTGGCGAAAATCATCGTCCAGAACGGCGTGGTCGCGTTCAGCACCGAGGCGAGGCCGGCGCCGAGCTCGGTCTGGCCGGCGAACATCAGGCTGAAGGGAATGATGTTGTTGAGAAGGGCGAGTACGAAGAAGCTTCCCGCCATCGGAAAGGCCAGCCGGAAGGATGGCCCCCGCATCGCGAGGTAGAGATGCAGGGTGATGGCGGCGATCGCCACGCGGAAGAGGACGAGGTTGAGCGGCGGAATTTCCGCCACCGCCACGCGGGCGAAGAAGAACGATCCGCCCCAGATGGCGCCAAGGAGCAGGAGCAATCCCCATTCCCTCGCGGACATGGTGCGCGCGGCGGGCGCCGCGGCGGCGATTTCGGTCATGGAGGTTCCCCGCGAAAAACGAGTTCGCGGGCACATTACGGCCTCGTGCGCGCCCGCGCCACCCGATTGTTGCGCGGATTTGAGAGGGGTCAGGCCTTGCCGACGGCGCCCGCGGTCGGCGTGGTGACGATCACGGCCTCGCCCGCTTCGAGAACCGTCTGGTCGCAGGCCTCGAGGCTCTCGACGCTGCCGTCGAGGCGGCGCACCCGCGTCGTCCCCGCCTGACCGTCGCCGCCATCTTCCAGCCCGCGCGGCGGATGCGAGCGATGGGAGGAGAGGATCGCGCATTCCATCTTTTCCAGGAAGCGGATCGTGCGCCGCGTGCCGTCGCCGGCGTTCCACCTGCCCTTGCCGCCCGAGCCCTGGCGAATGTGGAAATCCTCGAGCAGGACGGGAAAGCGCAGTTCGAGAATTTCCGGGTCGGTGAGACGCGAATTCGTCATGTGGGTGTGCACGCCCGAGGTGCCCGCAAAGCCCCTGCCGTCGTTCATCCTGCCGGCCGGCGAACCGGAACAGATCGTCTCGTAGTATTGATAGGTCGCGTTGCCGAAGGTCAGGTTGTTCATCGTGCCCTGGGCGTTGGCCATCGCGCCCATCGCGCCGAACATGGCATTGGTGACGTGCTGCGAGGTCTCGACATTGCCGGCCACCACGGCCGCCGGATAGGACGGCCGCAGCATGCAGCCCTCGGGGATGATGATGTTTATAGGTCGCAGGCAGCCGGCATTCATCGGGATGTTGTTCTCGACCATCACGCGGAAGGCATAGAGAACGGCCGCGCGGGCGACGGGTTCGGGGGCATTGAAATTGTTCTTCATCACCGGCGAGGTGCCGGTGAAGTCGACGGTCGCCGCGCGCTTCTCGCGGTCGACGGTGATCCTCACCTTGATCACCTGGCCCGTATCGGTCGGATATTCGTATGAGGATTCGTCCGGCAGGCGCTCCAGCACGCGGCGCACGCTCTCGGCAGCATTGTCCTGGACGTGGCCCATATAGGCCTCGACCACGGGAAGCCCGAAATGGGCGACCATCTTCCGGAGTTCCGCCACGCCCTTCTCGTTGGCGGCGATCTGCGCCTTGAGGTCGGCGATGTTCTGCTGTGGATTTCGGGCGGGGTAGGGGTGGTCGGTAAGGAGCCGGTGGAGCTCCTTCTCGCGAAAGCGCCCGCGCTCGACCAGGCGGAAATTGTCGAAGAGCACGCCCTCCTCGTCGACCGTGGTCGCCAGCGGCGTCATCGAGCCCGGTGCCGTGCCGCCGACATCGGCATGATGGCCGCGCGAGGCGACCCAGAAGAGAATGCGGGGTTCGCTCGTGCCCCCTCCACCACGCAAGGCGGTGGAGGGGGCGGTCGGCCTTATCTCCTCGAACACCGGCGTCACCACTGTGATGTCCGGCAGGTGCGTGCCGCCATTGTAGGGCGCGTTGAGCGCGAAGACGTCGCCGGGATGGATGTCGCCGCGGTTGAGGCGGATGATCGTCTCGACGGAACGGTCCATGGAACCGAGATGGACGGGCATGTGCGGTGCGTTCGCCACCAGCGCGCCCTCGTGGTCGAACACGGCGCAGGAGAAATCGAGCCGCTCCTTGATGTTGACCGAATAGGCGGTGTTCTGCAACGTCACGCCCATCTGCTCGGCGATCGACATGAAGAGGTTGTTGAAGACCTCCAGCATGACCGGATCAGCCTCCGTGCCAAGCGCGGCCTGCCGGCGCTTCTTCTCGAAACGGCGCAGGAGGACGTGGTTCTTGGCGGTGATCTCGGCCTGCCAGCCGGGCTCGATCACGATGGTCTGATGGCTCTCGATGAGGAGGGCGGGGCCGGCGATGCGGTTGCCGGGCGCAAGCTCCTCGCGGCGGAAGATGCCGGTGTCGCGCCATTCGCCGTCGAAATAGACCTTGCGGGCCTGCGACGGCGCGGTTTCGCCGGCGGTGGTGTCGCGGTCGGCCTCGTCGCGGCCCGTGTTGCGGATGTCGGAACCCTCGAGACTCACCGATTCCACCACGATCGGCTTGTTCTCGTAGACGAAGCCGAACTGCGCCTTGTGGGCGGCCTCGAAATCGGCCCTCGCCGTGTCGATCGAGCGTGCCTCGAAGTTGACGGGCAGCGCGGTGTCGGTTCCATCGTAGCGGATCTGCAGCACGGGTTTCCAGCCGATATGCTCGCCGGTGACGCCCTGCGCGGCGAGTTCGGCCGCGACCGCCTCGCGCAAATCGGCCAGGGTGCCCTCGATCTCCTCGCGGGACGCCTCGACGAACGGTTTCAGCAGTGCCTGCTGGCGCGAGGCGAAGATGGCCGAAAGCCCGATACCGTAGGCCGAGAGCAGGCCGGAGAAGGGATGCACCAGCACCGCCTCCATGCCGAGCGCGTCGGCGACGAGGCAGGCGTGCTGGCCGCCGGCGCCGCCGAAGCAGTTGAGCAGATATTCGGTGACGTCGTAGCCGCGCTGCACGGAGATCTTCTTGATGGCGTTGGCCATGTTCTCGACGGCAATGGTGACGAAGCCCTCGGCCACCGCCTCGGGATCGCGGCCGTCGCCGATCTCCGCCGCCATCTCTACGAAGCGGTCGCGCACGATCTGCCCGTCCAGCGGCTGATCCTGGTTCGGGCCGAAGATCGCCGGGAAGAAATCCGGCTGGAGCTTGCCGAGCATGACATTGGCGTCGGTGACGGCGAGGGGGCCGCCGCGCCGGTAGCAGGCGGGGCCGGGATTGGCGCCGGCCGAATCCGGGCCCGCCTGGAAGCGTCCGGCCTCGTAGTGGAGCACCGAGCCGCCGCCGGCCGCCACCGTGTGGATGCGCATCATCGGCGCGCGGATGCGCACGCCGGCGACCTCGGTGTCGAAGGCGCGCTCGTAATCGCCATCGTAATGGGTGACGTCGGTCGAGGTGCCTCCCATGTCGAAGCCGATGACCTTGTCGAAGCCGGCGAGCCGCGCCGTCTCCACCATGCCGACCACGCCGCCGGCGGGACCGGACAAGATCGCGTCCTTGCCCTGGAACATCTCCGCCGCGGTCAAACCGCCGGAGGACATCATGAACATCAATCTTGGGCTCACGGCCGGGCGCTCGCCTGGCTCCGCCCGTTGAGGCAGAACGCCCAGCTCCCCCGCCACCTGGCGCACATATCGCGACAGGATGGGCGAAAGATAGGCGTCAACCACCGTGGTGTCGCCGCGCCCGACGAGCTTGACCAGCGGCGAGACACGGTTCGAGACCGAGATCTGCGAGAAACCGGAATCCTCGCAAAGCCTTGCCACCATTTCCTCATGTCGCGGATATTTCCAGGCATGCATGAAGACGATGGCTACGGCGTCGATGCCGTCGGCACGCGCCCTGGCGATCTCACGGTTCACGGCGTCCATGTCGGGAGCGGCTTCCACCGTGCCGTCGGCCCGCACGCGCTCGTCGACCTCGACGACACGCTCGTAGAGCTGTTCGGGCAGGACGATCTCCTTGGCGAAGATGTCGGGCCGCGCCTGGTAGGCGATGCGCAGCGCATCGCGAAACCCCCTGGTAACGAGGAGCAGCACCCGGTCGCCCTTGCGCTCCAGGAGCGCGTTGGTGGCAACTGTCGTGCCCATCTTGATGTCGCCGATGCGCTGCGAGGGGACCGGCTCGCCGGGCTCGACGCCGAGCAGGGTGCGGATGCCCTCGATCGCGGCATCGCGGTAGGCTTCGGGATTCTCGGAAAGAAGCTTCAGCGGATGCAGGCCGCCGTCGGGATCCCGGCCGATGACGTCGGTGAAGGTGCCGCCGCGATCGATCCAGAAATCCCACCTGCCCGTCATCGCGCTCGTCTCCCCTCTTTTTCCAGTTTCCTACGTGTTAGGCAGGAATGGACCCGGGAGCAACGAGTAAGTCGCGTCCCATGTCGGAAGTCCCTGTAACAGTGCGTAATTCAACGTTACGAAACCAAGCGCCGGCATGCGCATTCTTCTCTCGGATGCCCGCTCCCATCGGGCGTCATGAGAAGGAGAATTGAGATGAAAAAGCTGATCCTGGCTTCTATTTCCGGCATCGCCCTTCTGGGTCTTGCCGCCTGCAGCGACACCGACGAGACGACCACCCAGGGCGTCCAGCCGGAAGCGCCGGCGACCACGCCTGACCCGGGCGCCGCGCCGACCGATCCTGCAACTCCGCCGGCCACCACGCCGCCGGCGACGGAGCCTGCTCCGGCGCAGTAAGTGCGCGACAGTCGACAATCGAGGGCCAGGCAGGTGCCTGGCCCTTCGCATGCGATGTGATCATCCGACACGTAGAAACTGGTCTCGCCTTCCGCGGGAAATCATCCTATTAAACGGCGATGTCTGTCTGGGCCCGCATAGCCGAATTTGTAGCCAGAGCGCCGGGTTCGGCGCTTTCGAATCTCCTGGAGGTGTTCCGCACCATCCTGGAGGGCGACCCGGAGCTTCGCCGCCGCGTGGCCTTTTCCGTCGCCATGATCGCATTGTCGGCCAAGATGGCGAAGGCGGACGGCATCGTCTCCCATGCCGAGATCCGGGCCTTCCACGAGATATTCTCCGTGCCGCGCGAGGAGGCCCGCAACGTCGCGCGGCTCTACGATCTCGCCAAGCAGGACATTGCCGGCTTCGAAACCTATGCCGAACGCATGGCGGGCCTGTGCGGCTCCGGCCGGCCGAACTGCATGATGCTGGAGGACATTCTCGACGGGCTGTTCCACATCGCCAAGGCGGACGGGCTGGTGCATGAGCAGGAAATGGCCTTTCTGCACCGCGTCGCCGAGATATTCGAGATAAACGATGCTCATTTCGACCAGATCGCCTCGCGGCACGTCATTCTCGGCGAGAGCGATCCCTACATCGTCCTCGGGCTCCAGGCAGCGACGCCCTTCGAGGAGGTTCGGCGCCGCTACCGCACATTGGTGGGGGAGAACCATCCCGACAGGCTGATCGCGCGCGGCGTGCCGGAGGAATTCATCGCGATCGCCAATGCGAGGCTCGCCGCCATCAACACCGCCTATGAACGGATCGAGCGAAACCGGCGTGTGCATGAGCGGATTTGAACCCGACTATCCCGGAGCCGAGGTTCATGTCTCGCCGAATTTCGGCGCGAGGCGCGACGGGCTCAAGCCGGACTGCGTGATCCTGCACTATACCGGCATGGAGAGCGGCGCGGCGGCGGAAGCCTGGCTGTGCAATCCAGACAGCGAGGTCTCGTCCCACTATCTGGTCTACGAGGACGGCAGGATCGTGCAGCTCGTGCGCGAGGCCGACCGCGCCTGGCACGCGGGCAGGGGTTCCTGGCAGGAAAGGGCGGACGTCAACTCCTTTTCGGTCGGCATCGAGATCGTGAATTCGGGCGATCTTGCCGATTTTCCGGAATTTCCGGAGGTCCAGATCGACGCGGTTGCAGGTCTTTGCCGTGACATTTGCGCGCGCCACGCGATTTTTCCGGAACGCGTTCTCGCGCATTCCGACGTCGCGCCCGGGCGAAAAATCGACCCGGGATCGCGGTTTCCGTGGCGTCGGATGGCCGAGCTCGGCGTCGGCCACTATGTCGAGCCGTCGCCGGTGCGCGGCGGCCGATTTCTGGCGATGGGCGACGGCGGCGAACCGGTGGAAGCGCTGCAGTCGATGCTCGGCCTTTATGGATATGGCATAGAAATCAACGGTTTGTTCGATGACGCGACGCACAGGGCCGTCGAAGCCTTTCAGCGTCATTTCCGGCCCGAGCGGATTGACGGCGTTGCCGACCAGTCGACGATCGAGACGCTTCATCGCCTGCTGTCGGCGCTGCCCGACCGGATCGGGTGACGATCCGTCGTTTCAGCATATGGTAATATTCTGTAACTTTTTTTGACTTGGCCGGTCATCATTGACGCCAAGTCGCTCGGCACATCGCTTTTCCATCGCCGTCGTCGAGCCTTCTTGTGTGTGGCCCGGCGCAACGAAAACCTGCCGCGCGACTTCATCGCACGGCCAGCAAGAACGATAGGTACTGATGAGAAAAGTGACCGTGCTGGCGGCAGCCCTCGCTGCCGGGCTGACCACTATTGCCGCGCATGCGGATTCCTCCCGTGACATGGACATGCGTGCCATCTGGGAGAAAACCGGAAAGGCGCAACAGGCCAAGGAAAACAACAAGACGAAGCCGTCGGCTCAGAAAGAAACCCAAGCCAGCGCGAAACCCGCGGCAAGTCCGCAGGCCAACTGGCACAAGGTCAACGAGTACAATAGCGTTGCCACCTATCCCGCCCGGACCGCTCCGGTCGCCGAGGTGGCGGAGAAGGCCAAGGCTCCCGCCGCGAGGAGCAAGGCCCCGGCCGCGAAGGCCGAGAAGACGGCCAAGGCGCCCAAGGTCACCGCAAGGGCCAGGAAGTCCACGTCGAAGCGCGGCGTCGACAAGACGACCACGGCCTCCGTCGCAGCCAAGAAGGGTTCGGACCTGCCGGCAAGCACGAAAGCCAAGGCCGCATCCCTCGCGGGCGGCACGCGCTACCAGACCATCGTCACCAAATATGCGAGCGCCCACGGGATCTCCCCGGCGCTGGCGCATGCGGTCATCAGGGTCGAAAGCAATTATCGCCAGGACGCCCGCGGGCAGGCGGGCGAAATCGGGCTGATGCAGATCAAGCCGGCGACCGCGCGCATGCTGGGCTACAGCGGCAGCGTCAAGGGGCTCTATGATCCGGACACGAACATCCGCTACGGCATGAAGTATCTCGCCATGGCGCAGGAGCTTGGCGGCGGTTCGACCTGCGGCACGATCCTCAAATACAATGCCGGCCATGCGGCCAAGCGCATGAACAAGATCTCGGCGGCCTATTGCGCCAAGGTCAAGCAGCACATGGGCAAGTAATCGCCATCGGGAGCGTCGTTCGGCGGGAGGCGGAATTTTTTCCTGCCGACGGCGCTTCAAGAGGTTGCGTTTTTAACCGCGAACCCCTTTATACGCATTGTCAGCCGGCCGGGCGGCCGCACCAGCAAACGCCGAAAGGCCGCTGGTGAGGAAAGTCCGGGCTCCATGGAGACACGGTGCCGGATAACGTCCGGCGAGGGCGACCTCAGGGAAAGTGCCACAGAAAGCAGACCGCCCCGCCTGTATTTCGGCTCAGCCGGCGATGACCGGATCGATCGAGCCGAAATACTGGCGGGGTAAGGGTGAAAGGGTGGGGTAAGAGCCCACCGCGCGACTGGCAACAGGAGCGGCACGGTAAACCCCACCGGGAGCAAAACCGAATAGGGGCGGCGCGAAGGGAAACCTTCAGGGCAGTTTCCGGCCCAGTCGCCCGGGTAGGTTGCGTGAGGCGGATGGTGACATCCGCCCAAGATGAATGGCCGCCACGTTTCGGCATCCGCAAGGGTGCCGGGGCCATACAGAACCCGGCTTACAGGCCGGCTGACGCTTTACTTTTCAATCCCTTGGCCGGATCGGCGGAGAAACCGATTCAAGTTGTCGCACGGTCGAGCGCCTGCTCGATCGCCGCCCACAGCGCTTCCGTCGGCTCGCAGCCGACCGACAGGCGCACGAAGCCATCGTCCACCGCATCGCCCCAGCGCGCACGCCGCTCGGCGGAAGTATGAACGCCGCCGAAGGAGGTCGCGGGCTGGATCAGCTCGCATTCGCCGATGAAGCGTTCCGCCGTTTCCTTCGACGCCAGCGTCAGGCCGACGAGGAAGCCGAAGCGCTGCATCTGCGCGCGGGCGAGATTGTGCGACGGGTCGCCAGGCAGACCCGGATAGCGCACGGATTTCACCGCCTCGTGCGCGGCGAGCCGCGGCGCGATCGTCTCGGCGGTGTCGCACATGCGCTCGAAGCGGACGTGCAGGGTTTCGAGCCCGCGATGGACCAGCCAGGCCTCGAAGGGGCCGGGTATGCCGCCGGCGAGCTTGCGCCAGTCAGCCACGGCGGCCATGATTTCCGTGTCGCGGCTCGCGACATGGCCGAAAAGCACGTCGGAATGGCCGTTGGGCGCCTTGGTGTCGGCGGCCACGACGATGTCGGCACCCAGATCGAGTGGTCGCTGGCCGTAGGGCGTCATCGTCGTGTTGTCGGCGACGACGATCGCACCGGCCTCGTGCGCGGCCCGGGCGACGGCCGCGATGTCGCAGATGTCGAGGCTGGGATTGGCCGGCGTCTCGACGAAGACCATGCGATAGCCGTCGAAGCCGCCGTCGAGGAAGGTCGCGGTCGGACGGGTGTCGAAGCCGATGCCCATGCGGGTGAGGAAACGGTCCGAAAGGACGCGCGTGGTATAGTAGCCGTCGGACGGCAAGAGGATGCGGTCGCCGGTCTTGAGCAGCGCATAGAAGACCGCGCTGCTGGCCGCCATGCCGGACGGGAAGCCCAGCGCAGGCGCGTCCTCCAGATGCGACAGCATCTCTTCGAGCGCATCCCATGTCGGGTTGGAGAAGCGGCCATACTGCTTGAAGCCCGCCGGATCGCCCGGCAGATGGAACATGGTCGACATCGTCAGGGGCAGGGCGACGGGATCGCCCTTCTTCAGCCTCTGCCCGCGCAGATGCGCCAAGCGGGCGGCGCGTTCATCGGGACCGTGCGGCATCGACTGTTCTCCGGAGCTGTTGTGCCGGCCCGCAGGCAGGCGGCGACCCGGACAATCGCCCGGATCGCGCGGGGTTGGAAGGGATCACTCGCCGGCGACGCGATAGTCCAGCGGCGGCTCGCGATCACCGATCAGCGGGCGGTATTCGAAGCCCTCGCCGCGGGCTTTGTCGAACTCTGCCCTGGCCTGCTCGACGAGCGCCGGTTCCGAGAAGAGCCTGACCGCCATCGCGGCGAGCGTCTTGGCCGCGACATCCATGCCCTTGTAGCCGATATCCATGCCGCCCGAGGCGACCGCCTGCCAGCTATGGGCTGGAACGCCCGGGACCCATGTCGCGGTTCCGAGCCCGACCGTCGGCGCCGCCCAGCTCACGTCTCCGACGTCGGTCGAAGCATAGCCCACGCCGCCGAAAGTGTATTCCCCTATCTCGGCCGCGCTCGACAGCGGCGGCTTGTTCTGCAGCGACTGCTGCAGTTCCTCTGCGAATTTCATGTCGGCCTCGCTCCATTGCGGCGCGCCGACACTTGCGAGGCTCTCATGCATCGCCTTTCCGAGCGTGTCGTTGGGAAGGATGCTGTAGACCCCGCCCAGCACCTCGAACTCGTAGCTCGTCTCGGTTCCGAGCGCCGCGCCCTCGGCCGCCTTCTTGACGCGCGCTATGACGTCGGCGACGACGGCCGGGTCGGGGTGGCGGACGTAGTAGTAGACCTCGGCGAAGTCGGGCACGACGTTCGGCGCGGCGCCGCCATTGGTGATCGCGTAGTGGATGCGGGTCTCCTGCGGGACGTGCTCGCGCATGGCGTTGACCATGAAGTTGAGCGCTTCCACGCCGTCGAGCGCGGAGCGGCCCTTGTCGGGCGCCATGGCGGCGTGTGCCGACTTGCCGTGGAAACGGAACTTGCCGCTGATGTTGGAGAGCGTGCCGCCCTGGGCGGCCGAATTGCCATCGCTCGGATGCCAGTGCAGAACCGTGTCGACGTCGGAGAACAATCCGCCGCGGACCATGTAGACCTTGCCGGAACCACCTTCCTCGGCCGGCGTGCCGTAGAGGCGGATCTGGCCGGGCGTGCCGGTCTCCTCGAGCCACTTCTTGATCGCGATCGCCGCGCCGACCGATCCGGCGCCGAAGAGATGATGGCCGCATGCGTGCCCCGAGCCGATGCCATCGACCGCCTCCTTCACCGGCGTCGCGGCCTGCGAGAAGCCGGGAAGGGCGTCCATTTCGGCCAATATCGCGATGACCGGTCCGTCGCCGCTTCCCGCCTTCGCCGTGAAGGCCGTGGGAATGCCGGCCACGCCGCTTTCGACCTCGAAGCCCGCGGCCTTCAGCTCTTCCTGCAGAAGGGCGGAGGTCTCGTTTTCCAGATAGCCGAGTTCCGGGTGCTCCCAGATTTTGTGCGCCACCTCCTTCATGCGGGACGAGTACTCGGCAACGATGGCCGAGGTATCGACATCGGCCGACTTGGTCTCCTGTGCGAAGGCCGACGTGGCCGCCGAACTCATCAACGCCGCGAGCAGGATCGAGCGCATCTTCATCATTTCCTCCCTTTGCCGCAAACCGGTCGCCGTGAAGCCGGCGCCGCGGCGATTGTTAACGGGGCTCGCGGACGAGTCCAGTTCGCGGGGAAGATGAACTGTGCATGACGCGTGAAGCCGCACGCGCAGGGAAGGCGGCCGCATGTCAAATCAGCCCGCTAACCGTTCGTTAGGCTTAATGCGCGATAAACGGATGATGCCCTCATGCCGCCTGCGGAAACCCTCCTCTGGCGTGTTGGTGGAGGTTATTCCCGTTGACGCCCATATATCCCCATGTTATCCCTTAGCTCCAATCAGGAATTCGTTTCAGTAGCGGGTGAAGCGTTCACCAAACCGGCGGCCGAGGGGGCTTTCCGGCAGGGCGACGCAATGTTCGATCCAGACGGAAGGACGGGCCTGAAGGATGCGCCTGGCGGCGCCGGTGGAGAGATGAGGGGCACGGCGGCGAAGGCGGCCGTATCGAAGGATGGACCGGTTTCTGTCGAGTGCGGTAAACAGGATAGATGCGAAGGGACGGGTTTCCGTGCCCGCGCATTTCCGCGCCGTGGTGCAGAAGCGCGGCTATGGCGATCTTTATGCGCTGCGGGCGCTGGACGTGCCGGCACTGGATGTCGGCGGGCTCGACCTTCTCGACCGCTACGAGCAGCGGATTTCGCTGGAGGATCCGTTCCTGCAGGCTGCGGACGACATGTCGTTCTTCATTCACGGGGACGGAGCTTTTCTGAAATTCGACCAGGATGGACGCATAACGGTGACGGATTTCATACGCGAGCACACGGGCATCACCACGGATGTGGCATTCGTCGGCCGCGGGACCTTCTTTCAGATGTGGGAGCCGTCGCGGCTCGAGGAATATGGGGCGCAGGTGCGGCAGCGGCTGTTGAGGCTGCGGCAGGCGGCATCGGCCAGGAGCTTGGGCGAGGGCACGGAATGATGGCGGGTCCCGGCGAGGAGCTTCCCGCCGGTGGCGGACCGGCCCGCCACATTCCCGTCCTGCTCCGCGAAGTCGTCGATGCGCTGCAACCGGCCGAAGGCCAGGTCTTCGTCGACGGCACGTTCGGCGCCGGCGGCTATACGCGCGCGCTTCTGGAGAGTGGCGCCGACGTCGTGTCGATCGACCGCGATCCGGACGCCATCGCCGGCGGGCAGGCGCTCGCGCGGGAGTTTTCCGGCCGGCTGAAGCTCGTCCACGGGCCGTTCTCCCGCCTCGACGAATATGTCGAAGGGACCGTCGACGGCGTCGTTCTCGACATCGGCGTCTCCTCGATGCAGCTAGACCAGGCCGAGAGGGGCTTCTCCTTCCGCAATGACGGCCCGCTCGACATGCGCATGGCGCAGGCGGGACCGAGCGCCGCCGACGTCGTCAACCGTTTCAAGGCGGGCGACCTTGCCCGCATCTTCGGTTTTCTCGGCGAGGAGCGGCATGCCGGCCGCGTGGCGCGGATGATCGAGAAGCGGCGCGCCGACAAGCCGTTCGAGCGCACGCGGGACCTGGCGGAAGCGATCGAAGGTGCGCTCGGGCGCAAGCCGAAGGACAAGATCCACCCCGCGACGCGCTCCTTCCAGGGGCTGCGGATCTACGTCAATGACGAGCTCGGCGAGCTCGCCCGCGCCCTCTTCGCCGCCGAACGCGTGCTGAAACCGGGCGGCAGGCTGGCGGTGGTCACCTTCCATTCCCTGGAGGACCGCATCGTCAAGCGCTTCATTTCCGACCGCTCCGGCAAGGCGGGCGGCTCGCGCCACATGCCGGCGGTCGAGGCCAAGGCCGCCACCTTCGAGAAGCTCGGCGGGGTCGTCGGACCGAGCGCGGAGGAAGAACGCGAGAACCCCCGGGCCCGCTCGGCCAAGCTGAGAGCCGCGCTGCGCACCGACGCGGCGCCGCGTGCGGAAGACGTTTCGATATTCGGATTGCCTGCGCTGCCCGAAATCCGGGCCGCAGGAGAGAGGTAGGACCAGGTGTTTCGAACAACCGACATAGTGCTGATCGCCGCGATGGTTGCCGCGGCCGCCTTCACCTACACGACGAAGCACCAGGCCGAGGCCGAGCTTTCCAAGCTCCGCAAGATCGAGGCGACGATCCGCTTCGAGGAAGAGACGATCGACGTGCTCAAGGCCGACTGGAGCCTGCTCACGCAGCCTTCCCGGCTGCAGCGGCTGGCCGAAGTCTATCAATCCGAGCTTCAGCTCGAGCCGGTCGACGCGCATCAGATCGCCGACATAAACGAACTGCCGATGCGCGCGCTGGAGATCGAGGATCTCCTGAACCAGCCGCTCGGCGGCATGGCGGATGCGGGCATCGACGGCACGGTGACGAGCGGGGTCGTGCAATGATCGGCAGGTGGCGCAAGACGCGGACGTCGGAGGAGACCGGCGCCGATATCGTCGTCAGGGCCGGCAGCGGCTCCAGCGCCGCGCGCGCCAGGACGCGCATCTTGATGACCATGGCCGTCTTCTTCGCGATCTATGGCGTGATCACCGGCCGCCTCGTGTTTCTCGGCATGCAGGATCTGGAAGCCGGGCGCTTTCCGATCGGCCAGCCGACGGCCTCGCGGCCGGACATCCTCGACCGCAACGGCGAGGTGCTGGCGACCGACATCAACACGGCGTCGCTCTTCGCCGAGCCGCGCCGCATCGTCGACGCCGACGAGGCGATCGAGAAGCTGCTCACCGTCCTGCCCGACCTCAATATCGAGCAGACCTACAATCGCCTGAACAGCGGCACGGGCTTCATCTGGTTGCGCCGCCAGCTCTCGCCGCGCCAGCAGCAGGCGATCATGGAGCTCGGCATCCCGGGCCTCGGCTTCCGCACCGAGAAGCGCCGTTTCTATCCCGGCGGAGCGACGGCTTCGCACATTCTCGGCCTCGTCAATGTCGACAACAAGGGCATTGCCGGAATGGAGAAATATATCGACGACCAGGGCCTCGCGGACCTGCAGGCGACGGGGCTTGCCCTGCCGAAGGACCTGCAGCCGGTGAAGTTGTCGATCGACCTGCGCGTGCAGCACATCGTGCGCGACGAACTCGTGCAGGCGATGGAGCGCTACCACGCGATCGCCGCCGGCGCGGTGGTTCTGAACGTCAAGACCGGCGAAGTGCTGGCGATGGCCTCGCTGCCCGACTACGACCCCAACAACCCGTTCAACGCCAACGACAAGGACAGGCTCAACCGCATGTCCGCCGGCATTTATGAAATGGGCTCGACGATCAAGAGCTTCACGACGGCGATGGCGCTGGATTCCGGCAAGCTGAACATGAGCAGCACCTTCGACGCGACGCGTCCCATCACCATCGGCCGGCAGACGATCCGCGACTTCCACGGCAAGGGCCGCGTGCTGACCCTGCCGGAAGTCTTCCTCTATTCCTCCAATATCGGTTCGGCGCGTCAGGCCGACGTGGTGGGCATCGAAGGTCACCGCGAGTTTCTGAAGCGCCTCGGCCTGCTCGATCGGCTGCACACCGAGCTTCCGGAAGTGGCGACGCCGACCGAGCCGAAGGTCTGGAGAAAGGTCCATTCGATCACCATCGCCTTCGGCCACGGCATGGCCACGACCCCGCTCCAGACGGCGGTCGGCGCGGCGGCGCTCGTCAATGGCGGCAAGCTGCTCGACCCCACCTTCATGGCGCGCGACGCCCAATCCGAGGCGGACGGCAAGCAGGTGGTCTCAGCCCAGACCAGCGCGAACATGCGCTATCTCTACAACATGAACGCGACCCAGCCGGGAGGGTCCGGCCGGCGCGCCACGGTTCCGGGCTATCGCGTGGGCGGCAAGACGGGTACGGCCGAGAAGGTCGTCAACGGACGCTACGCCAAGGATGTGCGCTTCAACGCGTTCCTGGCGGCGTTCCCCATGGACGACCCGCAATATGTGGTTCTCACCATTATCGACGAGCCGAAACCCGAGAAACCGGGGATGGTGGCGACGGCCGGCCTCAACGCGGCGCCGATGGTGAGCAACATAATCCGCCGCTCGGCGGTGCTGCTTGGCGTGAAGCCCGAATTCGGCCATGAAAGTAATGCCCTGCTCGTTTCGCATCAGTGATTCTCGCAGGGAGGCGGGGCGGCAAAATTGCGGACCAATGGAATTTGATGAAGCTCAGCCAATTTACCGGTGTTCTGCCCGTTGACGGCATCGAAGCGGGCGATACCACGATTACGGGCATCACCTCGGACTCCCGACAGGTAGGCCCCGGTTACATCTTCGCCGCGCTTCGCGGCAGCAAAGCGGACGGTTCAGCCTACATAGCCGACGCGATCGATCGCGGCGCGGCCGCCATCGTCAGCGACCACCCGGCGGAAACCGCGGGAACTCCGCTGCTGGTGGTCGAGGATTCGCGGCTCGCGCTGGCGCGCGCCGCGGCCAGGTTTTACGGGCGGCAGCCGGAGACCATGGTCGCCGTGACGGGAACCAGCGGCAAGACCTCGGTCGCCTCCTTCACCCGCCAGGTCTGGGAGCAGACGGGTCATTCCGCCGCCAGCATCGGCACCACCGGCGTGGTCGCGCCGGGGCGCAACGAATATGGCGCGCTGACCACGCCCGACCCGGTGACGCTCCACAAGCTGCTCGCCGAGCTGGCCGACGCCGGTGTCACCCATGCCTCGATGGAGGCATCCAGCCACGGCCTCGACCAGCGGCGTCTCGACGGGGTGCGGCTCGCCGCCGGCGGCTTCACCAATCTCGGCCGCGACCACATGGACTACCACCCGACGGTCGAGGAGTATCACGCCGCCAAGATGCGGCTGTTCGACAGCCTTCTGCCGAAGGGCGCGCCGGCCGTGATCTTCGCCGACGATCCGTGGACGGAGCCGACCGTCAAGGCGGCGCGCGAGGCGGGCCTCGATGTGCGCACCGTCGGCCGCCATGGCGAGTTCCTTCAGTTGAAGCGTGTCGAGCATGAGCGTTTCCGCCAGCGCGCCGAAATCATCGCCGATGGCAGCATCTATGAGATCGATCTGCCGCTGGCCGGCGATTTCCAGGTTGCAAACGCGCTTGTCGCGGCCGGTCTCGCGATTTCCACGGGCGTGCGCGTCGGGGCGGCACTCGACGCGCTGGAAAGGCTGCAAGGGGCTTCCGGGCGGCTCGAGCTGGTCGGCGCCACGAAGGCCGGCGCGCCGGTCTATGTCGACTACGCCCACAAGCCCGACGCGCTGGAGAACGTCCTTTCGGCGGTGCGGCCGTTCACGACCGGCCGCGTGATCGTGGTCTTCGGCTGCGGTGGCGACCGCGATCGCGGCAAGCGGCCGATCATGGGCGAGATCGCGACGAGGCTCGCCGACATATCCATCGTCACCGACGACAATCCGCGCTCCGAGGAGCCGGCGTCGATCCGCGCCGCCATCATCGCGGCCGCACCCGGCGCGATCGAGATCGGCGACCGCCGCAAGGCGATCCACGAGGCCGTCGCCATGCTGGGAGCGGGCGACACGCTCGTCGTGGCCGGCAAGGGCCACGAGGAAGGCCAGACGATCGGCGACGTGACGCTGCCCTTTTCCGACCATGCCGAGGTCCGCGCCGCGATAGCGGAGTGCGCGGCATGACGCTCGTCTGGCGCAGCGAAGCCCTCGTCGCAGCCACCAGGGGCAGGCCGTTCGGAACCATGCCGGCGGGCGTTACCGGCATTTCGATCGACAGCCGCACACTGCAGCCGGGGGAGGCGTTCTTCGCCATCAAGGGCGACCGGTTCGACGGCCACGATTTCGCGACCGCCGCCATCAAGGCTGGCGCCGGCCTGCTCGTCGTTTCGGACGGCAAGCTTCCCGCGCTCGGACGCATCAACGCGCCGATGATCGTGGTGCCCGACGTGCTCGCGGCGCTCGAGATGACGGGCATTGCGGCGCGCGCGCGCTCGAGGGCGAAGATTTTCGCCGTCACCGGATCGGTGGGCAAGACCAGCACCAAGGAGGCGCTGCGCCACGCGCTGTCTTCCGTCGGCAAGGTGCACGCGTCGAATCGTTCCTTCAACAACCATTGGGGCGTGCCCTTGACGCTGGCGCGCATGCCCGAGGATGCCGACTACGCCATCTTCGAGATCGGCATGAACCATCCGGGCGAAATCCGTCCGCTGGTGAAGTTCGTGCGGCCGCATATCGCGATCGTCACGCTGATCGCGGCCGCCCATCTCGGCCATTTCCGCGGCCTGGAAGAGATCGCGGCCGCCAAGGCCGAGATATTCGAGGGCGTGGAGCGCGGCGGCCATGCGCTGATCAACCGCGACGATCCGCGCTGGAAGGTGCTCGAAAAGGCGGCGCGCGACGCGGGCATCGAGCATGTCTGGGGCTTCGGCGCGCATGCACGGGCGACGTTCAGGCTGGTCGATTGCGAGCTTCGCGGCGACGGCTCGACGCTGACGGCGAAGATGGCCGGCCACGAGGTGGTCGTGCCGGTCGGCGCGCCGGGCAGGCATATCGTCCAGAACGTGCTCGCGGTGCTGGGAGCGGCCTATCTGGCGGGTGCCGACATGAGCAAGGTCGCGAAGTCGCTGGGCAACCTTCGGGCCGAGGCGGGGCGCGGCATGCGCCACACGCTGCGGCACCCGCAGGGCTCCTTCACGCTGATCGACGAAAGCTACAACGCCAATCCGGCGTCCATGAAGGCCGCGCTGGAACTGCTCCAGTCCGCGCCGGTGGGCGAGGGCGGGCGCCGCATCGCCGTTCTCGGCGACATGCTGGAGCTCGGCGCCTACTCCGAACGGCTGCATGCGGGGCTCGCGGATGTCGTCGCGTCCACCAGGCCCGATATCGTCCTTCTCGGCGGACAGGAGATGAAGGCGCTGGCGGCTACGCTGCCCGCTGAAATCCGCTTCGAGCATATGGACGACGTGGAGGCGTTGAAAACCGCGCTCCTGCGTACGCTCAGGCCCGGCGACGCGGTGATGATCAAGTCCTCCAAGAGCATCGGCTTCTCGAAACTGGTCGATGCGATGGTGGCGCAATTTCCGGCGGTCGAGCCGCCGGCAACGGAATCCGAACAGATTGATTTGAACTGAGACGTCGGGGGACGCCAAACATGCTCATGCTGCTCGTTGGACTCGCCGACCAGATATCGGCCTTCAACGTCTTTAGATACATCACCTTCCGCACCGGCGGCGCGCTGATCACCTCGGCGCTCATCGTCTTCATGTTCGGACCGGCTATCATCGATTCGCTGCGTATCCGCCAGGGCAAGGGACAGCCGATCCGCGCGGACGGTCCGCAGACACATTTCAAGAAGGCCGGCACGCCGACCATGGGCGGGCTGATGATGCTGACGGGCATCATCGGCTCCGCACTGCTCTGGGCCAATCTTTCCAGCGTTTATGTCTGGGTGGTGCTCTTCGTGACGCTGAGCTTCGGCGCGATCGGCTTCTACGACGACTATCTCAAGGTGACGAAGCAGTCGCATCTGGGCGTGTCCGGCAAGGTGCGGCTTCTGGCCGAATTCCTGATCGCGGGCGTTGCCGCCTACGTGATCATGCGGGCAGGCCAAGCGCCGTTCTCCTCGTCGCTGACCTTTCCCTTCATCAAAGACCTGCTCCTCAATCTCGGCATCTTCTTCGTGCCGTTCGCGGCCTTCGTGATCGTCGGCGCCGGCAATGCCGTCAACCTGACCGACGGTCTCGACGGGCTCGCGATCGTTCCGATCATGGTCGCGGCCGCCTCGTTCGGCGTGATCGCCTATCTCGCCGGCAACGCGGTGTTCGCCGACTACCTGCAGATCCATTTCACGCCTGGAACCGGCGAGCTCGCGGTCATCCTCGGCGCGGTGATCGGCGCCGGCCTCGGCTTTCTCTGGTTCAACGCGCCGCCGGCGGCGATTTTCATGGGCGACACCGGATCGCTGGCGCTCGGCGGCCTCACCGGCGCGGTCGCGGTCGCCACCAAGCACGAAATCGTGCTGGCGATCATCGGCGGATTGTTCGTGGTCGAGGCGCTGTCGGTCATCATCCAGGTGTTCTGGTTCAAGCTGACGGGCAAGCGCGTGTTCCTGATGGCGCCGATTCACCACCATTTCGAAAAGCTCGGCTGGACGGAGAGCCAGGTCGTGATCCGCTTCTGGATCATAGCGGTCATCCTCGCCCTGATCGGCCTTTCAACCCTCAAGCTCAGATAACCCGATGATCCCCGCACGTTCGTTCAACGGAAGGAAGGTCGCCCTCTTCGGGTTGGGTGGCTCGGGAATAGCGACGGCGCATGCGCTGGTCGAGGGCGGAGCCTACGTCACCGCCTGGGACGACAATCCCGAAAGCGTCGCCAAGGCTCGCGACGAGGGATTGCCGGTCGGCGATCTGGCGCAGGCCGACTGGGCGGGTTTCGCTTCCTTCGTGCTTTCTCCGGGCGTGCCGCTCACCCATCCGAAGCCGCACTGGACGGTCGACCTTGCCCGCGGCGCG
Organism: Aquamicrobium sp. LC103; assembly: GCF_001014615.2. Lineage (GTDB taxonomy): Bacteria > Pseudomonadota > Alphaproteobacteria > Rhizobiales > Rhizobiaceae > LBCQ02. The sequence goes on along the minus strand of NZ_LBCQ02000003.1, from coordinate 199,753 downwards.
GGCGTCGAGGTGATCGGCGACATCGAGCTTTTCTCGCGCGAGCGGGCGGCACGCGCACCCGACGCGCCCTTCATCGGCGTGACTGGCACCAACGGCAAGTCGACCACGACCGCGCTGATCGCCCACATCCTCCAGTCTTCCGGGCGCGACACCCAGATGGGCGGCAATATCGGCCGCGCGGTGATGACGCTCGACCAGCCCGCGCCCGACCGCTTCTACGTGGTGGAGTGCTCGTCCTACCAGATCGACCTCGCGCCTTCGATCAACCCCAATGCCGGCATCCTGCTGAACCTGACGCCCGACCATCTCGACCGGCACGGCACCATGCAGCACTACGCGGAGGTCAAGGAGCGCATGCTCGCGGGCAGCGATGCCGCCATCGTCGGCGTGGACGACGCCTATTGCGCGCAGATCGCCGACCGACTCGAACGCGTGGGCAAGGATGTCGTGCGCGTCTCCAAGCGCCTGCCGCTGACCGATGGCTATTTCGCCGACGGAACCGACCTCATGGAAGCGGTGCACGGACAGTACAGCCGGGTCGGTTTCCTGGAGGGGATCGGCTCGCTGCGCGGCCAGCACAATGCGCAGAACGCGCTCGCCGCTGTCGCCGCCTGCCTGAAGATCGGCCTCGACCTCGGCGAGATCCAGTCGGGGCTCGAGAGCTTTCCGGGCCTGGCGCACCGCATGGAGCAGGTCGCCAGGCGCGACCGGGTGCTCTTCATCAACGATTCCAAGGCGACCAACGCGGATGCCTCGGCCCCGGCGCTTTCCAGCTTCCAGAACATCTACTGGATCGCCGGCGGGCTCGCGAAGGACGGCGGGATCGAGACGCTGCGGAGCTTCTTTCCGCGCATCGCCAAGGCCTATCTGATCGGCGAGGCGGCGCCCGCCTTCTCGGCGACGCTCGGGGGGGCGGTGCCCTACGAGATTTCGGGTACGCTGAGCGCGGCGGTGGAGCATGCGGCGGCGGAAGCGGCAGGCGACGAGGCGAGGGAATCCGTCGTGCTGCTGTCGCCCGCCTGCGCGAGTTTCGACCAGTTCAGGAATTTCGAGATCAGGGGTGATGCCTTTCGGGAAGCGGTGATGGCGCTCGACGGCATTGAAGCGATTGGAGGGAGACGCTGATGGTAAGCCGTGTCGACCGTAGTCCCGTAGCCAATTGGTGGTGGACCATCGACCGATGGTTCCTCGCCTCGTTTCTGAGCCTGATGGTGCTCGGGATCGTTCTGTCCTTTGCCGCAAGCCCTGCGGTGGCCGAGCGCATCGGCCTGGACAGCTATCATTTCGTGACCCGTCAGGTGCTGTTCATGGTGCCGGCGCTCATCGTCATGATCGGCGTTTCCTTTCTCGATGCGCGCCATGTGCGACGGCTGGCCCTCCTGATGCTCGTCGGCTCGCTGGTGCTGATGGTCGCCGCGCTTTATGTCGGCGTCGAGATCAAGGGCTCGCGGCGCTGGATCCATATCGCGGGCGTTTCCATCCAGCCGTCCGAATATCTGAAGCCGGCCTTCGTCATCATCTGCGCCTGGCTGTTTTCGGAGAATGCGCGACGGCCTGAAATCCCGGGCAATCTCTTCGCGATGATCCTCCTCGGGGTCGTGCTGGCACTGCTGGTGGCCCAGCCCGATCTCGGCCAGACGCTTCTCGTTCTGGCGACATGGGGCGGCATGTTCTTCATGGCGGGCATGCCCTGGTTCTGGATCGCGGTTCTGGGCAGCATCGGCATGGCCGGCGGTTTCGTGGCCTATACGTCGTTCCCGCACGCCGCCGAGCGCATCGATCGCTTCCTCACCGGCGAGGGAGATACGTTCCAGGTCGACATGGGCCGCGAGGCGTTGATCCGCGGCGGCTGGTTCGGTCAGGGACCGGGCGAGGGCACGGTGAAGCGCATCCTGCCCGACAGCCACACCGACTTCGTCTTCGCGGTCGCCGGCGAGGAGTTCGGCATCGTCGTCTGCTTCCTCATCCTGGCGCTGTTCGCCTTCGTCGTGCTGCGTGGCCTAAGCAAGTCGGCCAGGGAAACCGACGATTTCTCGCGCTACGCCGTCGGCGGGCTGGTGATGTTCTTCGGCTTCCAGTCGATCATCAACATGGGCGTGAACCTGCAACTCCTGCCGGCCAAGGGCATGACGCTGCCCTTCGTCTCCTATGGCGGCTCGTCGCTGATCGCCATGGCGATCTCCATGGGCATGGTGCTGGCATTGACGCGCAAGCGGCCGGAGCGGCGCACGTCGCTCGGCTTCGACCGGCTCGGCCGCGCCATAGCGCCGGCCGAATGACATGACCAAGGGGGCGATCCTGCTTTCCGCCGGCGGTACCGGCGGACACCTCTTTCCGGCCGAGGCGCTGGCGCACGAGCTCGGCGCGCGCGGCTGGTCGGTGCATCTGGCGACGGACCGGCGCGCCGAGCGCTATGCGGGCGGGTTTCCGGCGAGCGCCATCCATCCGATTTCCTCGGCGACCTTCGGCTCGCGCAACCCGATTGCGATCGCCCGCGCCTTCTGGACGATATGGCGGGGCGCGCGCGAAGCCTCGAAGCTGATCGGCGCGTTGAAGCCCAGGGCGGTGGTCGGCTTCGGCGGTTACCCGACGCTGCCGCCGCTGTGGGCAGCGACGCGCCGCGGCGTGCCGACCATCATTCACGAGCAGAATGCCGTGATGGGCCGCGCCAACAAGGCGCTCGCCGCGCGCGTCAATGCGATCGCGGGAGGATTCCTGAAGGCCGCCGGGCCGCACGCCGCCAAGATCGTGGAAATCGGCAATCCGGTTCGGCCGGCCGTGCTCGCCGTCGCGGATACGCCCTTCGCCGCTCCGGCGCGGGATGATGCGATCAACATCCTCGTCTTTGGCGGGAGTCAGGGCGCACGCTTCTTTTCCGACATGGTTCCGGATGCGATCGGCGGGCTTCCCGGGGATATCCGCAGCCGTCTGCGCGTGGTCCAACAGGCCCGCCCGGAGGACGAGGCGCGGGTCAGCGCCCGCTACGCCGAACTCGGCATTCGGGCGGACGTGTCGCCCTTTTTCCCGGACCTGCCGGCGCACATGGCCGCGGCCCATCTCGTGATCTCGCGCGCCGGCGCTTCGACCGTCCTGGAATTGTCGGTGATCGGACGGCCGTCCATACTCGTGCCGCTGCCTCACGCGCTCGACGACGACCAGGGTCATAACGCGCAGATACTCGTCGAGGCGGGCGGGGCGCTCATGCGGCGCCAGGCGACGATCGACGCGTCGAGCCTCGCGGCCGACATTGCCTCCCTCATCGGCGAGCCGGGACGGTTGGCGGCAATGGCCTCGGGCGCGCGCAGCGTCGGACGGACCGACGCCACGAGGTTGCTTGCCGATCTCACAGAGGTTATTGCCTCTGGTGAATCCGTCGACGAATACAAAAAAGGAGCGCGGCCATGAAGATGCCGCAGACAATCGGCGTCGTGCACTTCATCGGCATTGGCGGCATCGGCATGAGCGGCATCGCCGAGGTGCTGCACAATCTCGGCTACCAGGTCCAGGGCTCCGACCAGGCCGAAAGCGCGAACGTGCAGCGCCTGCGCGACAAGGGCATCGAGTGCTTCGTCGGACATCGAGCGGAAAATCTCGGCAAGGCCGAGGTGGTCGTGGTCTCCACCGCGATCAAGAAATCGAATCCCGAGCTGGCGGCCGCCCGCGAGAAGCTGCTTCCGATAGTGCGCCGCGCCGAAATGCTCGCCGAGCTGATGCGTTTCGGCCAGGCGATCGCCATCGGCGGCACGCACGGCAAGACGACCACGACGTCGATGGTGGCGACGCTGCTGGAAGCCGGTGGCCTCGACCCGACCGTCATCAATGGCGGCATCATCAACGCCTACGGCACCAATGCGCGCATGGGCGACGGCGAGTGGATGGTGGTGGAGGCCGACGAGAGCGACGGTACCTTCCTGAAGCTGCCGGCCGACGTCGCCGTGGTCACCAATATCGATCCCGAGCATCTCGACCATTACGGCTCGTTCGACAAGGTGCGCGAGGCGTTTCGCAACTTCGTCGAGAACGTGCCGTTCTACGGCTTCGGCGTGATGTGCATCGACCATCCGGAAGTGCAGGCGCTCGTGAGCCGCATCGAGGACCGCCGCGTCGTCACCTATGGCGAGAACCCGCAGGCCGACATGCGCTTCTCCAACGTGCGCGTCGACGGCGGCACCTCGACCTTCGACGTTTCGATCCGCGACCGCAAGAGCGGCGAAATGATCGCGATCGCCGACCTGCGCCTGCCGATGCCCGGCAGGCACAACGTCTCGAACGCGACGGCGGCGATCGCCGTCGCGCATGAGCTCGGCCTTTCCGTGGAAGACATCAAGCGCGGCCTGTCGTCCTTCGGCGGCGTCAAGCGGCGTTTCACGCTGACGGGGGCGTGGAACGGCGTGCAGATATTCGACGATTACGGCCACCATCCCGTCGAAATAAAGGCGGTGCTGCGGGCGGCGCGCGAAGCCTGCAGGGGTCGCGTCATCGCGATCGCCCAGCCGCATCGCTACACGCGCCTGCGCGACCTGTTCGACGATTTCTCCTCCTGCTTCAACGATGCCGACACGGTCATGATCGCGCCGGTCTACGCGGCCGGCGAGGACCAGATCGAGGGGGTCAATTCCGAGGCCCTGGTGGCGCGCCTGCGCGCCGGCGGCCATCGCGACGCGCGCCATATCGAAGGCGCGGCCGCGATTGCCCCGATCGTCAGGAACCTGGCGAAGGAAGGCGATTTCGTCATCTTCCTCGGCGCCGGCAACATAACCCAGTGGGCCTATGCGCTTCCCAAGGAATTAGAGGCCGGTACATGACGGACGGCGCGGCTCTTCTCGCACGGCTTGGTGATCGGCTGGCGGGTGTTCGCGGCAGGCTGACGCCCGACGCGCCGATGGACGCGATCACGTGGTTTCGCGCCGGCGGGCCGGCGGAAGTGCTGTTCCAGCCGGCCGACGAAGAGGATCTTGCATTGTTCCTCAAGGCCTTGCCGGCGGAAATTCCGGTAATGGTTGTGGGGATCGGCTCAAACCTGCTGGTCCGCGAGGGCGGCATTCGCGGCGTCGTCATCCGGCTTTCGGCGAAAGGCTTCGGCGAGGCGGCAGCCATCGGCGACAACCGCATCCGTGCCGGAGCGGCCGCTCCCGACAAGCGCGTCGCCGCGGCGGCGCTGGAAGCCGGCATCGGCGGATTTCATTTCTATCATGGCATTCCCGGCGCGATCGGCGGCGCCCTGCGCATGAATGCCGGCGCCAACGGCGTGGAGACGCGCGAGCGGGTCGTCGAGGTGCGGGTGCTCGACCGTCAGGGCGAGGTGCATGTCCTTTCCAACGCGGAGATGGGCTATGCTTACCGGCATTCCTCCGCGCCGAAGGATTTGATCTTCGTCGGCGCCGTCCTCGAGGGCCATGCGGAGGAGCGTGAGGCGATCAAGGCGGCGATGGACGCAGTCCAGCTCCACCGCGAAACCGTGCAGCCGATCAGGGAAAAGACCGGCGGCTCGACCTTCAAGAACCCGGAAGGCACGTCAGCCTGGAAGGAGATCGACAAGGCGGGCTGCCGCGGCCTGATGATCGGCGGCGCGCAGATGTCGCCCCTGCATTGCAACTTCATGATCAACACGGGTGCCGCTACCGGCTACGACCTCGAGTTTCTCGGCGAGACGGTGCGCGCCCGCGTGCTGGAGCATTCAGGCATCCGCCTCGAATGGGAGATCAAGCGACTCGGCGAATTCAAGCCCGGCCACGAGGTACAGGAATTCCTCGGCCAGTTGCTCTGAAACCGGCTGTTTCGACGTGACTTGGCGTCAATGTTTCGTGTTTTGTCGCCAAAAGTGAATCTCTTTGAATCCCAACCCCTTGTCACAGAGTCAAAGCTCTGATTCTTTGGGGTCAGATTCGTTTCCTGATTTGAGTCGAGCACGCGTTCTCGTCGTGTTTTCGTCCGGCGGTACCTCCGCGGGAAGACTCGGATTCAACTTCGGCGAAACGTGAAAGAGAGGCCCGACGGAAGAGGGGATTGCCGGGCATGGCGAAGAAACACGTGGCTGTTCTGATGGGCGGATTCTCCTCCGAGCGGCCTGTTTCGCTTTCTTCCGGAAATGCCTGTGCCGATGCGCTCGAGGCGGAAGACTATCGGGTGACGCGCGTCGACGTTTCCCGCGATGTCGCCTCCGTTCTCGTCGATCTTGCGCCCGATGTCGCCTTCAACGCCCTGCACGGGCCGTTCGGCGAGGACGGGACGATCCAGGGCATCCTCGAATATCTGCAGATCCCCTATACGCATTCTGGCGTTCTCGCCTCGGCGCTTGCCATGGACAAGGAGCAGGCCAAGCGCATCGCCAAATCGGTCGGCATTCCGGTGGCGGAATCGAGGGTGGCGAGCCGCTTCGAGATCGGCAACGTGCACCCGATGCGGCCGCCTTATGTCGTCAAACCGGTGAACGAAGGGTCGAGCTTCGGCGTCGTCATCGTCAAGGAGGACCAGTCGCATCCGCCTCAGGTGATTTCCTCGAACGAGTGGCGCTACGGTGATGAGGTGATGGTCGAGCGCTACATATACGGGCGCGAGCTGACCTGCGCGGTGATGGGCGACGTGGCGCTCGGCGTGTGCGAGATCATTCCGACCGGTCATTCCTTCTACGACTACGATTCGAAATATGTTCCGGGCGGATCAAAACACGAATGCCCGGCAAAAATTTCACCGAATATTTACCAAAAAATACAGACACTGGCGCTTAGGGCGCATCAAGCGATTGGCTGTCGTGGGGTCTCTCGGTCCGACTTCCGCTACGACGACCGCCATTCCGAGAATGGCGAGCTTGTCTGGCTGGAGGTGAATACGCAGCCGGGCATGACGCCGACGTCGCTGGTGCCGGAAATCGCCGCTGAGGCGGGTCATGGTTTTGGTGAGTTGTTGAGTTGGATGGTGGAGGACGCTTCGTGTTCGCGTTGAGGTCAGGGCGGTCGGATTTCACTGCGCGCCGCGGTTGGCTTCCCGCGTCCGGCAGTTTCGTGCTGCCGCGCTGGCTGCGCCGGCCGGCGCGTTTCTTCGGGCGCATGACGTCCGGCGAGGTCGAGGCGCCGCCTTTCGCCGCGACCATCCTTTCAGCCGTTTTCCTGGGTGCGACGGGAATCTACGGCGCCGTCCAGGGCGGGCATATGCCGGTCATGGTGCAGGCGACGACCGCCCGCACCGGCTTTGCCGTCGACGAGATACGCGTTTCCGGCAATCTGGAAACCTCCGAGATCGATATTTTCGACCGCGTCGGCCTCGACGGCTGGACTTCGCTGGTCGGCTTCAACGCGGAAGCGGCGCGCGAGCGCATTCGCAGCCTCCCCTGGGTGGAAAGCGCGACCGTTCGCAAGGTCTACCCTTCGACGCTGGAGGTGAAGATCGTCGAGAAGACCCCCTTCGCTATCTGGCAGCGCGGCAGCCAGCTTTCCCTAATCGAGGAGGACGGCAAGGTGATCGCGCCGCTCACCGGCGTGCGTCATCTGAACCTTCCATTGGTGATCGGGGAGGGCGCGGAGACGCGTGCGGCCACCTTCGTCGCCGAAATCGCCGGTCACACGGCGCTCGCCTCGAAGGTGAGGGGGTATGTGCGCATCTCGGACCGCCGCTGGAATCTGCGGCTCCGCAACGGCATCACGATCAAGCTGCCCGAGCACGATGTCGATTCGGCGATCACGGACCTGCTGGCGCTCGACAGGCAGTACGACCTGCTGTCGCGGGATGTGGCGTCGGTCGACATGCGCTTCGGCGATCGTCTGGTCGTGCGCTTGACGCCCGATGCCGCGACCGCGCGCGAGGCGGCGCTGAAGGAGCGCCTCGGCAAAAACTACAAGCCGAGGGAACGTCAGATATGAGCTGGCTTGGAGGACAGAACGACAGCAGTGCGGGCCGTTCCGGCGTCGTCACCGTGCTCGACGTCGGGTCGAGCAAGATCTGCTGCGTCGTCGGCAAGCTGAAGCCGCGCGAGGAAAGCCAGGCGCTTCCCGGCAGGACGCATCAGGTCAAGGTGATCGGCATCGGCCACCAGAAATCACAGGGCGTGAAGTCCGGCGTCATCATCGATCTCGACCGGGCCGAACAGGCGATCCGGCTGGCCGTCGACGCGGCCGAGCGGATGGCAGGCCTCACCGCCGAATCCCTGATCGTCAACATGTCGGCCGGAAGGTTGAAGAGCGAGACCTTCTCGGCGACCGTCAATCTGGGCGGCCATCAGGCGGGCGAGGGCGATATCCGCCGCGTGCTGGCGGCCGGCGCCAAGCAGGCGCTGCGCGCCGAGCGCGAGGTGGTGCATTCGCTGCCGGTCGGCTTTTCGCTCGATGCGGAGCGCGGCGTGCGCGATCCGCGCGGCATGCTCGGCGAGATGCTCGGCGTCGACATGCATGTGATGACCGCCGACGCCGCGCCGCTGCGCAATCTGGAACTCTGCATCAACCGCTCGCATCTTTCCGTCGAGCGGATGGTCGCAACGCCCTATGCCAGCGGGCTTGCTGCACTCGTCGACGACGAGGCAGAGATGGGCGCCGCCTGCATCGACATGGGCGGCGGCACGACGACGATTTCCGTCTTCGCCGACGGCAAGCTGGTTCATGCCGATTCGATCCCGGTCGGCGGCCACCACGTCACCATGGACCTGGCGCGCGGCATGTCGACGCGCATGGAGCATGCGGAGCGGTTGAAGGTCATGCACGGCTCGGCCCTGCCGGGCGGTGACGACGATCGCGACATCGTTACGATCCAGCCGATGGGGCCGGACGACGGCGACGTTCCGCAGCAGCTTCCCCGCGCCGTGATGAACAAGATCATTCGCGCGCGGATCGAGGAAACGCTCGAAATCGTGCGTGATCGTTTGAACAAATCAGGTTACGGCAGCGTGATCGGCAAGCGAGTCGTGCTGACGGGCGGCGCCAGCCAGCTCACCGGCCTGACGGAGGCTGCGCGCCGTATCATGGCGCGTAACGTGCGGCTGGGAAGGCCGCTTGGAGTAACGGGTTTGCCCGAAGCGGCGAAGGGTCCTGCATTCGCGACCACGGTCGGTCTGCTGATCTACCCGCAGGTGGCGAGTTTCGAAAGCCGGTACGGAAAGGGTGGTGGTCTGCGTTTCCTGGCCACCGGTACCGGTGGACGTTTTCAACGCGTAAGTCAGTGGTTCAGAGACAGTTTTTAATCAGCGGGGACAGCCCCACGGCAGCCGCGGCGGCGTAGCGGCAGGAAAGGCGAAAAGGACGAGGACAATGACCATCAATCTGCAGAAGCCGGACATCACCGAGCTCAAGCCGCGGATTACCGTATTCGGCGTCGGCGGCGGCGGCGGAAATGCCGTGAACAACATGATCACGGCCGGTCTGCGCGGGGTCGAGTTCGTGGTGGCCAATACCGACGCGCAGGCGCTCACCCAATCCAAGGCCGACCGGTTGATCCAGCTCGGCGCCCACGTCACCGAAGGCCTCGGCGCGGGCTCGCAGCCGGAAGTCGGCCGCGCGGCCGCGGAGGAGTGCATCGACGAGATCGTCGATCATCTTTCCAACACGCATATGTGCTTCGTCACCGCCGGCATGGGTGGCGGCACGGGCACTGGCGCGGCTCCCGTGGTTGCCCGCGCGGCGCGCGAGAAGGGCATTCTGACGGTCGGCGTCGTCACCAAGCCGTTCCACTTCGAGGGACAGCGGCGCATGCGCACCGCCGATCTGGGCATCGAGGAACTGCAGAAATGCGTCGATACCCTGATCGTCATCCCCAACCAGAACCTGTTCCGCATCGCCAATGACAAGACCACCTTCGCCGACGCCTTCGCGATGGCGGACCAGGTGCTCTATTCCGGCGTCGCCTGCATCACCGACCTGATGGTCAAGGAAGGCCTGATCAATCTCGATTTCGCCGACGTCCGTTCGGTCATGCGCGAGATGGGCAAGGCCATGATGGGCACCGGCGAGGCTTCCGGCGAGGGTCGCGCGATGGCCGCGGCAGAAGCCGCGATCGCCAATCCGCTGCTCGACGAGACCTCGATGAAGGGCGCCAAGGGCCTGCTGATCTCGATCACCGGCGGCCGCGACCTTACCCTGTTCGAGGTGGACGAGGCTGCGACCCGCATCCGCGAGGAAGTCGACCAGGACGCCAACATCATCCTGGGTGCTACCTTCGACGAGGAACTCGAGGGCGTCATCCGCGTGTCGGTCGTCGCCACCGGGATCGACAAGTCGATGGCGGAAATGGCCGCTCCCGCGGTTTCGATCCGTACCGCGCAGAAGCCGGCGCAGCCGCGTCCGGCCCAGCCGGCCGAGGCACGCCAGCAGCCGGCCGAGGCTCCCCGTCATGTCGATCCGGTCGCCGAGGCGATCCGTGTGGCCGAGATGAATGCCGAGCTCGCGGCAGCGCCGCGCGCCCAGGCACCGACGGAGAGCGATTTCCGCCCGCAGAGCAAGCTCTTCGCGCCGCCGGCCGCCCCCGTGCAGGCCGCTCCGGTGCAGCAGGCGCCCGTCCAGCACGCGCCCATGCAGCAGGCGCCCATGCAGCAGCATATCCAGCCGCAGCCGGCCCCGCAGCACATGATGCAGCCCGAGCAGCGCCCGGTCGCCGCCGCGCCGCGCATGCCGCGCGTCGAGGACTTCCCGCCGGTCGTCAAGGCCGAGATGGCGGGCGTTCCCGAGCATGATCACGAGGAGCGCGGCCCGATGGGCCTGCTCAAGCGGCTGACCCAGGGCCTGTCGCGGCGTGAGGAAGAGCCGGCACGGCTGCAGCCCGCGCAGCCGCGCGAGCCGAAGCTGCGGCAGCCGCAGATGGAGCCTCGCCGCGCGCCGTCGCCGGAAAGCCAGCTCTACGCGCCTCGCCGCGGCCAGCTCGACGATCACGGCCGCATGTCGGTGCAGCCGCGCGTCGCCCAGGAAGACGATCAGTTGGAGATTCCGGCGTTCCTGCGCCGGCAAGCTAACTGAGGTTGAAATTCCTGTAGAATGATTGTAACAGGCGGGCGCCGGGCAGCCCGCCTGTTCGCACATAAGGTGAAGAGATAACAAAGAGTTAACGACCCATACATAATTGTTAACGGTCGTAACAAGAGGTAAGAAACCGTGATTTGGAGTCTCTTTCCCGCGTCACTATCTTCGCCAACGAGTTCAGCCGAGCTTGGATTCGTGGGGTTAGGATCCAGCTAACGGTTTCATTATCCGCTATAATTCAGCCTAGCGGACGCTTTCCGGGACGGGCTTATGGGGATCGATTTGCACGAGTACCAGACGACGCTCAAGTCACGCGTTACGTTGTCCGGAATTGGCGTTCACAATGGAAAGCCTGTTTCCATTCACTTCAATCCGGCCGACCCCGATACGGGGATCGTCTTCACGCGCGTAGGTGACGGCCACGAAGGACGCGAGATTCGGGCCCTGGTGTCCGAAATCGGCGCGACCGATCTCTGCACCGTTCTCGGTGATCCGGCCGGCGTTCACGTCGCGACGGTCGAGCATCTGCTCGCGGCCCTCTCCGGCCTCGGCATCGACAATGTTGCAATCGAGATCGACGGATCGGAAGTGCCGGTTCTCGACGGCAGCGCGGCGATGTATGTCGAAGCGTTCGATCAGGCTGGCATGCAGATCCAGGCGGTCAAGCGCCGCTATATCCGCATCATGAAACCCGTCAGGATCGAGAACGGCGCCTCCTGGGCGGAATTCCGACCGTATGACGGAACGCGTTTCGAGATCGACATCGACTTCGAGAGCCCGGCGATCGGCCGGCAGTTCTTCGCCATCGACATCGATCCGGAAACCTTCCGCGCCGAGATTTCGCGGGCGCGCACCTTCGGCTTCATGAAGGACGTGGAGCGGTTGTGGGCAGCGGGCTATGCGCTCGGCTCGTCGCTGGAGAATTCCGTCGTCATTGGCGACGACAACCGCGTCATCAACATGGGCGGACTGCGCTACAAGAACGAATTCGTTCGCCACAAGATGCTGGACGCCATGGGCGATCTCGCGCTTGCCGGTGCACGCTTCATCGGCTGCTTCCGTTCCTATCGCGGCGGGCACAAGCTCAACGCGGCGGCGCTGCGCAGGCTGCTTTCGGACCGTTCCGCCTTCCAGATCGTCGAAACGAGCCGGCGCGAACGCGGGCGCTCCGCCGAGATGGTCGCGGTCAACGCGCCGGTCTACGCTCCCTGGATGATCTGATTTCGCCACGGGCGGACGGGAATGCCGTCCGTCGCGGTTCTTCCCTGTGGGCAACGGGCGGCGCCGGCATTCTCGCCACAAAAAAGTGCCATTGCGCCGCGATAGCGTTGCCGAGGGCCGGCAGTTCATCTATGACTGCCGCGAAATTTGAGATTGAACGCGCCAGAGGGGCGAATAGCCATCATGAATTTCTTCCGAGCTGCCAATGCGGACAGGCGGGGTCGATTCCCGGCGATGATCGTGCCGGCCCTGGTGCTGCCCCTGCTGGTCGGCGCATGCGCCACCGAGAAGGACATCGATCTCGCATCCTACGTGGACAGCATCGAGCCGGCGGACACGCTCTACAATCAGGGCCTGGCCAATCTCGAGGCCGGCAGGCTCAACGAGGCCTCCAAGAAATTCGACGCCATCGACCGCCAGCATCCCTATTCGGAATTCGCCCGCAAATCGATGCTTATGTCGGCGTTCACCAATTATCGCCAGGGCAAGTACGAGGAAGCGATCACGGCGGGCAAGCGCTACGTGACGCTCTACCCGACGACCGACGACTCGGCCTACGCGCAGTACATCGTCGGCCTCAGCTATTTCCGCCAGATCAAGGACGTGACGCGCGATCAAAAGGAGTCGCGCCGCGCCATCGAGGCGATGGAAGAGGTGGTGCAGCGCTGGCCCGAATCCGAATATGTCGAGGACGCCAAGGCCAAGATCCGTTTTGCCCGCGACCAACTCGCCGGCAAGGAGATGCAGATCGGCCGCTACTATCAGGAGCGGCGTGAGTACATCGCCGCCGCGAAGCGTTTCCGCAACGTCGTCGAGGTCTATTCCAACACCCGCCACGTCGAGGAGGCGCTCGCCCGTCTCACCGAGACCTACTACGCCATGGGGCTGACCTCGGAGGCGCAGACGGCCAGCGCGGTGCTCGGCCACAACTATCCCGACAGCCAGTGGTACAAGGAATCCTACGCCCTGCTTCAGTCCGGCGGTCTCGAGCCGAACGAGAACAAGGGCTCGTGGATATCCCGCGCCGGCGCCGCCATCGCCGGCGGTTGATCAGCCGGCGGCCATGCTTTGCCATCTGTCGATCCGCGATATCGTACTGATCGAGCGGCTCGATATCGATTTCTCGTCCGGCCTTTCGGTGCTGACGGGCGAGACGGGTGCCGGCAAATCGATCCTTCTTGACGCCCTGTCGCTCGCGCTCGGTGCGCGGGGAGACGCCTCGCTCGTGCGCCACGGGGCGACCCAGGGCAGCGTCACGGCGATCTTCGACGTGCCGGCCAACCATCCGGCGCGCGAGCTGCTGCGCGGCAACGCGCTTTCCGACGACGGCGACGTGATTTTGCGGCGCAACCAATCCTCCGACGGGCGCAGCCGCGTTTTCGTCAACGACCAGCCGGCCAGCGTGACGCTGTTGCGCGAGATCGGCCGTGCCCTGGTCGAAATCCACGGCCAGCACGACGATCGCGCGCTGGTGGACGCTTCGGCGCATCGCGACCTGCTCGACGCCTTCGGCGGCCATGTCGGCGAGGCGCAGTCGGTCGGACGCGCCTGGCGCCACTGGCGCGAATGCGAGCAGGCGCTCGCGCGCCATCGGGCGAAGGTCGAGGCGGCCGCGCGCGAGGCCGACTATCTGCGCGCCTCGGTCGACGAGCTTTCGAAACTCGATCCGCAGCCCGGCGAGGAGACCGAGCTCGCCGAGAAGCGCGCGGCGATGATGCGCGCCGAAAAGATCGCCTCCGACATTTCGGATGCGGAGGAGGTGCTGTCGGGCGCGAATTCGGCCGTGCCGCAGCTCGCGAGCCTGCTGCGGCGGCTGCAGCGCAAGGCGGCGGAGGTGCCGGGCCTGCTCGACGAGATCATCAAGACGCTGGACGAGGCGCTCATATCGCTGGACGCCGCTCAGGTGGCGGTGGACGAGGCGATGCGGGCGACCGAATTCGACCCGAAAGCGCTGGAGCAGGCCGAGGAGCGGCTGTTCGCGCTTCGCGCGCTGGCCCGCAAGCATTCCGTGGCCGTCGACGATCTCGCCAGGCTGCGCGATACGATGGTCGCGGATCTTGCCGATCTCGACGCGGGCGAGGAACGGCTGACGGCGCTCGAAAAGGACGCAGTCGCGGCCCGCGGCGCCTATGACGAGGCGGCCGCGCACCTTTCGGCGCTGCGCACAGGTGCCGCTCAGGCGCTCGCCAGGACGGTGATGAAAGAGCTTCCCGAACTGAAGCTCGAGCGGGCCGAGTTCATCGTGGAAATCTCGGCCGAGCCCGACGACCGCACGGAAAACGGCATCGATCAGGTCGAGTTCTGGGTGCGTACCAACCCCGGCACCAAGCCCGGCTCGATGATGAAGGTGGCTTCGGGCGGCGAGCTTTCACGCTTCCTGCTGGCCTTGAAGGTGGCGCTTGCCGACCGCGGTTCGGCCCCGACCCTCGTCTTCGACGAAATCGACACTGGGGTGGGCGGTGCGGTCGCCGACGCGATCGGCCAGCGGCTGGCGCGGCTTTCCCAGCGCATCCAGGTGCTTTCGGTGACGCATGCGCCGCAGGTCGCCGCGCGGGCGACCACGCACTACCTGATCTCAAAATCCGGCGGAGCGGACAAGGTGGCGACCGGCGTCGCCGCGATGGACAGGTCCGCCAGGCAGGAGGAGATCGCGCGCATGCTGGCCGGCGCGACGATCACCGAGGAGGCGCGGGCGGCCGCCGAACGATTGCTGCGGGAGAACGCGGCGGTATCCTGACATTTGCTGCTTGAGAACCTGACTGACCGGGCTAGTTTAGCCTCGAACCGCAGCCGGATTCGAACCATGTCCAAAACCCAGAAACCCGTCGACGAACTGAGCGCCGAGGAGGCTGCAGACGAGCTCGCCGCGCTTGCCGCCGAGATCGCCCGGCACGACCGTCTCTATCATGGAGATGATGCGCCGGAGATTTCGGATGCCGACTATGACGCGCTTCGGCTGCGCAACGCCGCGATCGAGGTGAAATTTCCGGAACTGGTGCGCGAGGATTCACCTTCCAGGGTGGTGGGCGCGGCACCTTCGGGCACGTTCGGGCAGGTCGTGCATGCCAAGCCGATGCTGTCGCTGGACAATGTGTTCTCCGACGAGGACGTCACCGATTTCGTCGCCTCGGTGCGGCGCTTCCTCGCTTTTCCGGCGGATCGGGAACTGGCTTTCACCGCCGAGCCCAAGATCGACGGGCTTTCCATGTCTCTGCGCTACGAGGGCGGCCGGCTGGTGACGGCGGCGACGCGCGGCGACGGCACCACGGGCGAGAACGTGACCGCCAATATCCGCACCATCGACGAAATCCCGCAGACGCTGCCCGCGGACGCGCCCGACATCGTGGAGGTGCGCGGCGAAGTCTATATGCGCCGCGACGACTTCATCGCGCTCAACGAACGCATGGCCGAGACCGGCCGCACCTTTGCCAATCCGCGCAATTTCGCTGCCGGAAGCCTGCGCCAGAAGGACCCCGAGATGACGCGGTCGCGGCCGCTGAAATTCTTCGCCTATGCGTGGGGCGAGACCAGCGCGCCGTTGGCCGAGACCCAGTTCGAGGCGGTGCGCCGGCTGGGCTCGTGGGGCTTCCGCGTCAACGATCACATGGCGATCTGCCGGTCCGTCGAGGAGATGCTGGCGCGCTACCGGGCGATCGAGGCCGAGCGGGCGAGCCTGCCCTACGACATAGACGGCGTCGTCTACAAGGTCGACCGGCTCGACCTTCAGGAACGGCTCGGCTTCCGCTCCCGCAGCCCGCGCTGGGCGACGGCGCACAAATTCCCCGCCGAGAAGGCGACGACCGTTCTCAACGCGATCGAGATCCAGGTCGGCCGCACCGGTGCGCTCACGCCGGTCGCCCGGCTGGAACCCGTCACGGTCGGCGGCGTGGTGGTGACGAACGCGACGCTCCACAACGAGGACTACATCAAGGGGATCGGCCAGAACGGCCAGCCGATCCGCGAGGGCAGGGACATTCGCGTTGGCGATACGGTGCTGGTGCAGCGTGCCGGCGACGTCATCCCGCAAATCCTCGACATCGTGCCGGAAAAACGCCCGGCCGACGCCGAGCCCTATGTCTTTCCCGACAAATGCCCGGCCTGCGGCAGCCATGCCGTGCGCGAGGAAGGGGAGGCGGTTCGCCGCTGCACGGGCGGCCTCATCTGCCCGGCACAGGCGGTCGAACGGCTGCGCCATTTCGTTTCGCGCAACGCCTTCGACATCGAGGGGCTGGGCGAGAAGCAGATCGAGTTCTTCTTCAACAACGAGGACCCGTCGCTGCGCATCCGTTCGCCGGCCGAGATATTCACGTTGAAGGCCAGACAGGCCGACTCGCTGACCAAGCTGGAGAACATAGACGGCTTCGGCGCGACCTCGGTGAAGAAACTCTTCGCCGCGATAGACGGTCGACGCGAAGTGCCGGTGTCGCGCTTCCTCTTCGCGCTCGGCATCCGCCATATCGGCGAGACGAATGCCAAACGCATCGCCCGCCACTACCTGTCCTTCGAAGCGCTGCGAAGGGGCGCGTCCGAGGCGGAGATTCCGCAGGGCAAGGGCGATCCCGGCAATTCGGCCTGGCAGGAGCTCGTCGGCATCAACGGCATCGGCGCGATCGTTGCCGAAGCAGCCGTCGAATTCTTCGCCGAGGCGCACAATCGCGAGGCGCTCGACGCGCTTTTGAAGGAGGTGACGCCGGTCGACGAGGAGCCGGTGGGCGACGTCTCCTCGCCGGTGGCCGGCAAGACGGTGGTTTTCACAGGGGCGCTGGAGCGCATGTCGCGCGACGAGGCCAAGGCGATGGCCGAGAGGCTGGGCGCGAAGGTGGCGGGCTCGGTGTCGAAGAAGACCGATCTGGTCGTTGCCGGTCCCGGCGCGGGTTCCAAGCTCAAGCAGGCGACCGATCTCGGCATCGAGGTCATCGACGAGGACCAATGGTTCGAGCGGGTGAGTGGATAAAGCGGTGGTGCGGCCCATCCATATCGTTGAAGCCTGGCTCAAGGAAATTCATGTGACAGGACAGCCGCGCTGACCTAAAGACACCTTCATGAACCGGCTCTTCGCCCTCTGACTAGGCGGCGGTCGCGAAGGGACAATGTCTGTCCGCGCGTGGCAGGCTCTGGAGATCGAATGTCGACTGTCATTGACGATCGTGCCGCGCCTTCCGGCGGCAGCGAATTCCTGGCCGGGATGCGCCGGGGAATTCCGATCATGCTGGCCTCGGCGCCGTTCGGGCTGCTGTTCGGCGCGCTCGCCGTCGACAACGGCTTCACCGTCGGGGAAGCCGTGCTGATGAGCGCGACGATCTATGCCGGAGCCAGCCAGATGGTGGGGCTGGAGCTCTTCGGGCAGAAGGTCGCTCCCTGGCTCATCGTCTTCTCCATCTTCGCGGTCAACTTCCGCCACGTCCTCTACTCGGCGGCGGTTGGGCCACTGGCTACCCGCTGGACGACGCTGCAGCAGGCATTCGGCTTCTTCTTCCTCGTCGATCCGCAATATGCCGAGGCCGAGCGCAGGAACGAGCAGGGCAAGCCGGTGGGCTTCGCGTGGTACATGGGCATGGCCACGCCGATCTATATCTGCTGGGTGGCCGAGGCCGGCATCGGCGCCGCTTTCGGCGGGATGATCCCCGATACGTACGCGCTGGGCGTCGATTTCCTGCTGCCGATCTATTTCCTCGGGCTGGTGATGGAGTTCCGCAGCCGCCCCATGTGGCTGCCGGTGGTGCTCGTCAGCGCCATCGCCTCAATCGCGGCCTACTATACGATCGGCTCGCCCTGGCACGTCTCCGTCGGCGCGCTGGCCGGCATCGTGCTGGCGGCAATCTTCGCGCCGGTGCGGGAGAGGGCCGAATGAGCACCACCGTCTGGATCATCCTCGCGGGCGCGGTCCTGACCTATCTCACGCGCGTGGGCGGGCATCTGGTGCTCTCCCGTTTCGAGCGCATCCATCCGCGCGTCGAGGCCGGCCTCAACGCCGTTCCCGCGGCGGTGCTGACGACGCTGGTGGCGCCTGTCGCCACGACCGGCGGACTTCCCGAGCTTGCGGCACTGGTCGTTGCGGGCCTCGTCGCCCTGCGCGGCGGCATGATGACGATGTTCATCAGCGGCGCGGTGGTGCTGATCCTGCTGCGCAATTTGCTCTGAGGACGAGCCGCGCCGGCTACGGCAGCGGCGCGGTGGCTTTTTCCAGCCAGGTTCGGACCTCGCCGTCGAGCAGCGGTGCGATCTCTTCCCTGACGCGGGCGTGATAGTCGTCGAGCCACTGCCGTTCGGCCGGCGAGAGCATGTCGGCTCGGACCATGCGGCGGTCGAAGGGTGCGAGCGTCAGCGTCTCGAAGGAATGCATGTCGATGTCGCCCCCGGCGATCGGCGCGGGTGACGCGACGACGATGAGGTTCTCCAGCCGGATGCCGTAGGCGCCTTCCTTGTAGTAGCCGGGCTCGTTCGACAGGATCATGCCCGCGAGCAGCTTTTCCACGCCGGTCTTGGCGATGCGTTGCGGTCCCTCATGCACGGCCAGGAAAGAGCCTACGCCGTGGCCCGTGCCATGCGCGTAGTCGAGGCCGGCGTTCCACAAGGCCTGGCGCGCGACGATGTCGATGTCCATGCCGCGCGTGCCGGGCGGGAAACGCAGCATCGAGATGCCGATCATGCCCTTGAGGACGAGCGTGTAGCGCTCGCGCATCTCCTCGCTCGGCGCGCCCACTGGGACGGTGCGGGTGATGTCGGTGGTGCCGTCCTGATACTGGCCGCCGGAATCGACGAGGAAGAGCTCGCCCGCCTCGAGCTTCCGGTTGGTCTTCGTGGTGACGCGGTAGTGGACGATCGCCCCGTTGGGGCCGGCGCCGGAGATCGTGTCGAAGGAGATGTCGCGCAGTGGCATCTGCGTTTCCTCGCCGGTGCGGGCGCGAAAGCCCTCGAGCGCCTTCACCGCCGAAATCTCGTCCGTCGAGCCCGGCTCGCGGGTGTCGAGCCAGTGCAGGAATTTCGTCATCGCCGCGCCGTCGCGGCGATGCGCGGCGCGGGCACCGGCGATTTCCGCCTGGTTCTTGGTGGCGCGCGGCAGGCGGGCCGGATCGGGCGAGGTGATCACCGCGCCGCCATTGTCTTCGACGATCTGTCGCAGCCGATCGGCGGCGAGGGCAGGGTCGAGGGCCACTTTCGCGCCGTCGCTCGCAAGCCGCGCCAGTTCGCTCTCCAGCGTTTCCGGCGGGCGGATGTCGGCGAGCTGGGTCAGATAGGCCTCGGTCTCCCTGTTCAGCTTCTTCCTCGAGAGGAAGAGCAGGGGCAGGCCCTCGGCGCCGAGGATCACGAAGCCAAGCGGCAGCGGAGTGTGGGCGACATCCTTGCCGCGGATGTTGAAGGCCCAGGCGATCGAGGACGGATCGGTCAGCACCGCATGGGTGGCGCCGGCCGCGCCCAGTTCCTCCGCCAGCCGCTTGAGCTTGTCGATGGCGAGCTCGCCGGCGAAGCCGATCGGCTGGATCTCGACCTTGTGCGCCGGAGGCGCGGGCTGGTCTTCCCAGATCTCGTCGACGGGGTTTTCGGTGACAGGCACGAGCTGCGCGCCATTCGCCTCGAGCGCGCCGCGCAGGCCGCGCACCTCGCTGATCGTGTGGAGCCAGGGGTCGAAGCCGAGCCTGGCTCCCTTGCCGATGTTCGCGCCCGCCCATTTGGCGGGCGGATTGTCGATCAGGCTTTCGACCGTGAAGATCTTCGTGTCGACCTGAATGCGCACCTGCAGCGTGTAGCGGCCATCGACGAAGATGAGCGCGCGGTCCGACAGCACGAGGGCAGCACCGGCTGAGCCGGTGAAGCCGGTCAGCCACATCAGTCGTTCCGAATGGGGGGCGACATATTCGCCCTGATGCTCGTCGGCGCGCGGTACGAGGAAGCCGTCGAGACCCGCGGCGGCGAGCTTCTCGCGCAACAGCGGAACCCGCTTGGTGCCTTGGGAAGGATCGGTTCGCGATTCGAAATCCTGGAACATCCGCGCCTCGGAAAACATGACTGAAATCGCGCCGAACGTACTCGCGGGCCACGGCTTGCGCAACGTAGCGCGGAGTTGTTTTCCGGGGCCCATTTTATGTTGCGGCGCAATATTTCTCTTCGCATATGCAAAAAAGTATTGGGTGCCATGCACAATCGTCGGTGGTAAAATAGGTCAATCGTACTTACCTTTCATATCGTGAAGGAACTTCCTTCAACCAGGCAAGGAGAAGCAAAGTGGCACAGAATTCTGCAGGTCGCGGTTTTTTCCGCAACGCGGTCGACGCTCTTATGGCGGCACGTGAAAAGCAGGCCGCACGCTACGTCAATGGCGCGCTCCTGATGCTCGACGACGAGACGCTGAAGTCCCACGGCCTCACCCGTGACGAGCTCAAGCGCCGCGGAGCGCAGTACTACCTCTAGTTCGATGCTATCCCAGGCGCGGTTCCGTATGGGCTTGGGCGGCGCGACTGGGTTGAAGGGGCGGTCTCTCGCGAGGCCGCCTTTTTCACGTCAGCGTTTCAGGTGAAGCGTCACCCAGCCCTCGCGGTGCAGGGTGCGGACGTGGCGGAAGGACTGGCCGACATAGGCGGCGATGACGGCGTTGCGCTGCCTCTCCAGAATGCCCGACAAGATCAGCGAACCGCCCGGCACCAGATGCGCCGCCATCTCGGGCGCGAGCTTCATCAGCGGGCGGGCGAGGATGTTCGCCACGATCAGGTCGAACGGCCCGCGCCTGCGGAAGACGGGATCCTGGAAGCCCGCGGCCGTCGCTGATTCCACCAGCGCGGCGACGCCGTTCAGCCTCGCATTCTCGGCGGCGACCTTGACCGCGACCGGATCGATGTCGGTCGCCAGAACCGGAACATGCGCCAGCTTTGCCAGCCCGATCGCCAGCACGGCGCTGCCCGTGCCGAGATCGAGCGCGTTGCGCGGGCGTTCGCGGCGAACCACGTCGGCGATGGTTTCGAGGCAGCCGGCCGTGGTGCCGTGGTGGCCGGTTCCGAAGGCGAGGCCGGCCTCGATCTCGATGGTGAGATCGCCGATGCGGCGTCTGTCGCGATCATGCGCGCCATGGACGAGGAAGCGCCCGGCGCGCACCGGCTTCAGCCCTTCGAGCGATTTGGTCACCCAGTCGATGTCGGGGAGGAGCTCGCGCTCTATATCGACCGCGATGCCGTGAGGCTCGACGACGGCCCTCATCCTTTTCTCTATCTCGGCCGGATCGCCTTCGGCGTAAAGCGAAATCTCGTCCAGCCCTTCGGCTTCGTCGAGCTCTATGATCGCCAGGGGGTTGCCATCCTCCTCGAAGGCCAGTTCGAGCGCGCTGAACATCGCGCCGGAGGCGGGGCGCCGCGCGATGAAGTGGAGACGGGTCTGGGCCAAGCGAATACCTGCGGTGAGGAGGATCAGGCGCCTGCCGCCAGGCGCTTCAGCTTCGCTATCGCATTATCCGGATTCTCGCCATAGGCGATGGTGCCGGCGAAGTCGCCGGCGCGGTCGAGGAGCAGGATCGAGGCGGTGTGATCCATGGTGTAGTCGCCGCCCTCCAGCTCGACCTTCTTGGAGTATATGCCGAAGGACTTCGCCATGGCGGCGACGCGCTCCGGCTCGCCGGTGATGCCGACGATGCGGTCCGAGACGTTGCCGATATAGGCGTCGACCACTTCCGGCGTGTCGCGTTCGGGATCGATCGAGACGAAATAAGCCTTGATGTCCTTGCCCTCGTCGCCGAGCTGCTTCAGCCAGCCATCCAGCTCGAACAGGGTCGTCGGGCAGACCTCGGGGCAATGGGTGAAGCCGAAGAAGACGGCCGAAGGCGCGCCGCGGAAGGCGGCCTCGGTGATCTCTCCGCCATTCTGGTCGACGAGAACGAAGGGCTCTCCGAACGCGCGACCGGCCTGCTGCGAGCTGTACCAATCGAAGGTCAGCCAGCCGACCGCCGCCGCCAGGATGCCAAGAATGGCTACGAGAATGGTGCGCATCATCGGACTGCTCTTGAATTTGATGTGGCCAGGGTCAGAAACACCAGGCGAGACCGGACTGGATCAGCGACATGAATATGCCGGGGCCGTGCTCCATCCAGCCGGCGAACGCAAGGCCGGTGGCTGCCCCCAGGCCGATTATGCCCAGTAAGGCCGCGGTGATGGTGCGGGCGTGCAGGTCGCTCGTTTTCATGAGGGTAAACATAGCGCTATCCACCGCCTGGAAAAAGATGTCATCTTGCCGCCGGGCAACCGGACTTGCAGGGGCGCCGGGCCGGACCCATTTGAAGAGCCGCATTCGCCATCCAGTCCGGAGATCTCCATGCTTTCCAGATATGCAGCACTCGCCCCGATCTTCCTTCTCCTCGCAGCCGCGCCGGCCGATGCGCAGCAGGTCGGCGAGGTCGGCGTCGACTGGCTCGGCAACGACATCATCGTCGAAGCGGTCAAGGACCCGAAAGTGCAGGGCGTTACCTGTCACATATCCTATTTCGAGCGCGGCGTGATCGACCGCCTGCAGAAGGGGAACTGGTTCGAGGACCCGTCGAACACCGCCATTTCCTGCCAGCAGACCGGACCGATATCGATCGGCGAGATCAGCCTTTCGAAAGGCGGCGAGGAGGTCTTCAAGCAGGGGATAAGCCTGATCTGGAAGAAGCAGGTGGTGAACCGCATCTACGACAAGGAAAACGACACCCTGGTCTATCTCTCGCACAGCCGGCAGGTCCAGGACGGTTCGGCCAAGATGGCGATATCGACGGTTCCGCTGTTCGGCCAGGAGGTGACCTGGGAGAAGGGCAAGCCGCAATAGAGGGTTGCCGCCGGTAAGCTTGCGGGCGTGGTTCCCGCCGCGTAAACCAGTCCGATGACCGGGCCCATCGCATCCGATTCCGAACCGCGCATCCATTCCACGGCCGAGCTCAAATCGTGCAAGCTCGGCCGCCATGCCTCGATCGGCGAGCGTGTGATCCTGCGCGAGGTGACCGTCGGCGACTATTCCTATTTCGAGCGGCACGGCGAGGCGATCTATGCCTCGATCGGCAAGTTCTGCTCGATCGCGGCCAATGTGCGCATCAACGCGCTCGAGCATCCGCTGGAGCGGGTGACGACGCACAAGGTCAGCTACAGGCCGAACGAGTATTTCAAGTATCTGGGCGTCGACCAGGAGTTTCGCGAACGCCGCGGGGCAAAGCGCGTGACCATCGGGAACGATGTCTGGATCGGCCACGGCGCCGTCGTCCTGCCCGGCGTCGCCGTCGGCAACGGCGCGGTGATCGGCGCCAACGCGGTGGTGCGCCGGGACGTCGCGCCCTATGAGATCGTCGCCGGCGCGCCGGCGAAGAGGCTGCGCATGCGCTTCACACCGGAGATCGCAGAGAGGATCGAAAGGCTCGCCTGGTGGGACTGGCCGCCCGAAAAGATCGCGCGCGCGGTGCCGCATATGCAGGCGATGCCGATCGAGGAATTTCTCGATCGCTGGGAAGGCTGAGCGTGTGGAAACGTCGTTTCCGGCATTCTGAGCGGCAACAAGACCAGCGCGGGCAACGGCCCTGCTCGGCAACGTTCTGATCGGCATACTGGGCGGCGGCAACGCCACGGCGAGGGCGGCAAGAGTGGCGCGCAGGACCCGTCTTCATCATCTGGCTTCCGGGGTACCCCTTCCGCCGCGGGGGTGGTGAGACGGAAGGGGGCCGGAGGTAACCCGCTCGGAAGCGGAAGGTGCGGGCACAATTGCCCGCGCATGAAACATAACCCAACGTAAGCAAAAGTTGTATTGAATTATTTTGCAACTTAAGGATGTCGAATTGCGAAGGACGCGGGCCATCCGTCGGCCACCCGTCCCTGCCGGTTGGAGGTAGAAAGTCTCCGAATGGATGACTTTCGCGGCGGCGCGGATTTGCTAGACCTGCCAGCGGCGGGGCGGCTTTTCCGGAGACCCAGGAATGTTCTTGCAGACGATATCGGAAGCAGAGGCCACCGGCAGGATCGCCGAGATCTACGACAAGCAGAAATCGCAGCTCGGCTTCGTCATGGAGGCGACGAGCTGCTTCACCGCGCGTCCCGATCTGCTGCCGCTCTACAGCGATTTTTCGAACGGCATCCGTGCCGGTTTCTCGCTGGGAGTGCGGGAGTGGCGCCTGATCACGCTGATCTGCGCCAAACGCATCCCCTCGACCTATTGCTCGCAGGTTTACGCCAGGCAGTTGATCGACGATCTCGGCTCGAAGGAGGCGGTTCTTGCGGCCCAGCGGGATTTCCGCAATGCGGGCCTTTCCGACCGCGACGTCGAAATGCTCGCCTATGCCGAGAAGATCGCAGTCGACGCGTCCCGGATCACCGAACAAGACATCGAGCGGCTGCGAAGGGTCGGTTTCAGTGACCGGCAGATTTGCGACATCGCGCTTTGCGCATCGTTCCGCTGCTTCGTCAGCAGGTACTTCGATGCGGTCGGTGCGGGTCCCGAGGTGGTATTCCTGGACGAGGACGCGGCCTTCCGCGAAGCGATGACTGTCGGCAAGCCCTGCTGAAGCCGTTCAGACGGCGCTGACGAAGCCGTCGAGCACGCGCTTTTGGCCGGCCTTGTCGAAATCGATGGTGAGCTTGTTGCCGTCGATGGCGGAGACGTTGCCGTTGCCGAACTTCTGGTGGAAGACGCGGTCGCCGACCTTGAACGGGGAAGGGCTGTCGGAAACCGACTTGGCGACCAGTTCGCCCTCGATCGTGCGACCCTTCACCGAGCCGCGGCCGGCACCGTAGCCCGAATCCGTCTCGCCATAGCCGATGCGCTCGACCGCGTGACCGGAGCGCGAGCCCCAGTTGCGGTCGGTCGCTTCGGTGCGATTCTGCTGCGCGCGCTGCCAGCCGGGCGTGGCGTAGGTGTTGGAAAAGGAACCGCTGCCCTGGCCGACATTGTCGAAGCGCGAGGCGCCGTAGGGATTGCGCCGGCCGACATCGCCATAGCCGCCGTAGCCGCCATAGGATGAGCCGGTCTCGGCCACCTCGACATGCATCTCCGGCAGTTCGTCGAGGAAGCGCGAGGGGATCGTCGATTGCCAGAGGCCGTGGATGCGGCGGTTGGAGACGAACCAGAGATGCAGGTTCTTCTTGGCGCGCGTGAGCCCGACATAGGCGAGACGGCGCTCCTCCTCGAGGCCGGAGCGGCCGCCCTCGTCGAGCGAGCGCTGGTGCGGGAAGAGCCCTTCCTCCCAGCCGGGGAGGAAGACGGTGTCGAACTCCAGCCCCTTGGCCGAATGCAGCGTCATGATGTTGACCGCGTCGAGCTCTTCCTGCTGCTCGGCGTCCATGACGAGAGCGACATGTTCGAGGAAGGAGCGCAGCGACTCGTATTCCTCCATGGAGCGGATCAGCTCCTTGAGGTTTTCGAGCCGCCCCGGCGCCTCCGCCGAGCGGTCGTTCTTCCACATGTCGGTGTAGCCGGATTCCTCCAGGATGGTCTCTGCGAGCTCGGTATGCGGGGTCGTGTCGATGAGGCCCTGCCAACGGGCGAAATTGGCCGCCACCTCTCGCAGCGCGGCACGCGGCTTGGGCTTCAGCTCGTCGCTCTCGGCGAGCTTGGCGGCCGCCTCCAGCATCGGCACCCGCAGCGCACGCGCGGTGTCGTGGACCTGCCTGACTGCGGCCTCGCCGAGCCCGCGCTTGGGCACGTTGACGATGCGTTCGAAGGCGAGGTCGTCGGCCGGCTGAGCGACGACGCGGAAATAGGCCATCGCGTCGCGGATCTCCTGGCGCTCGTAGAAGCGCGGGCCGCCGATGACGCGGTAGTTGAGGCCGAGCGTGACGAAACGGTCCTCGAACTCGCGCATCTGGAAGGACGCGCGCACCAGGATCGCCATGTCGTTGAGATTGCAGCCCTTGCGCTGCAGGGCCTCGATCTCCTCGCCGACGGCGCGCGCCTCCTCCTCCGAATCCCAGGCGGCATGGACCATCACCTTGGGGTCGTCCGGGTCGGGGGCATCGGTGAAGAGCGTCTTGCCGAGCCGGCCTTCATTGTGCGCGATGAGATGCGAGGCCGCACCGAGGATATGCGCGGTCGAGCGGTAGTTGCGCTCGAGCCGGATCACGGTCGCGCCGGGAAAATCCTTCTCGAAGCGCAGGATGTTGTCGACCTCGGCGCCACGCCAGCCGTAGATCGACTGATCGTCGTCGCCCACGCAGCAGATGTTGACCTTGCTTTCGCTCACGGGCCGCACCGCCGTCGTCGACGGCGGGCTCTCCGCGGGGCCGGGGTTCCCGTTGGTGCCCGGCCGCTGCGCCAACAGCCGCAGCCACATATACTGCGCGGTGTTGGTGTCCTGATACTCGTCCACCAATATGTATTTGAACTTGCGGTGATATTCCGAAAGCACGTCGTGGTGCTGGCGCAGGACGCGGATCGGATGACAGAGCAGGTCGCCGAAATCGCAGGCATTGAGCGTCAGGAGCCGGTCCTGATAGGCCTTGTAGAGTTCGCGGCCCTTGCCGTTGGCAAAGGAGCGGGCGTCGCCCTCGGGAATTTCGGCCGGGCCGAGGCCCTTGTTCTTCCAGCCGTCGATCATCATCGCGAATTGGCGCGCAGGCCAGCGCTTGTCGTCGAGCCCCTCGGCCTGGATCAACTGCTTGATCAGCCGGATGACGTCGTCGGTGTCGAGGATGGTGAAGTCGGAGCGCAGGCCGACCAGTTCGGCATGGCGGCGCAGCAGCTTGACGCCGATCGAATGGAAGGTGCCGAGCCAGGGCATGCCCTCCACCTGCTCGCCGACGAGCACGCCGATGCGGCTCTTCATCTCGCGCGCCGCCTTGTTGGTGAAGGTGACGGCAAGGATCTGCGAGGGCCAGGCGCGGCCGGTGGCGAGGATGTGCGCGATGCGCGTCGTCAGCACGCGGGTCTTGCCGGTGCCGGCGCCGGCGAGCACCAGCACCGGGCCTTCGGTGGTCTCCACGGCAAGCCGCTGCTCGGGGTTGAGCCCCTTCAGATAGTCGGGCGCGCTGCCGCCCTGCCTTGCCGCCATGGCGCGCGCGGCGATGCCACCCGCCGCTGGGGCAGGGGCGCGGCGCGGCGCGTCCTCCTCGTCGAAGAAGGGAATATCGTCAGGGGAACCGGACATTTGCTCCGAATGTAGTGATTCGGGCCGGAAAGGCCAGCACGAAGCGGGTTTCTCCTGCCGCCGGCCGTCAAATGTGAAGAAGCGGGCCACGAGGGCCCGCTTCGAGAAACTCGACCGAGCTTCGCCTCAGTTGGACTGGCGGGCGGTTTCCAGCCAGCCGTCGACCAGATCGCGGTTGGCCTCGATCCATTCGGAGGCGTGACGGTCGACATCCGACTGGCTGCCCTCGCCGTCATTCATCTTGGCGTTCTGCGCGAAGATGTCCTCGACCGGAATCGAAGCTTCCTCGAGCAGCTTGCGCACCGCCGGGTTCTCGTCGAGGAACGCCGTGTTGGCGACAGGACGGATGTCGTTCGCCGGGAAGCCGAGCGTGCAGGGATCGGCAACGCAGCCGGTCACGCCGTCGAGCGTCGCGGCGTCGGCGAGATCGGCGATCTCCTCCGGCAGGTCCACTTCCGGCACCTCGATCCAGACCACGTCCTCGCCCGGAACGAGCGCGTTGACGGTCCAGTTCGGCGTCCAGGTGTAGAACAGGATAGGCTCGCCCTGCTCGTAGGCGGCGATCGCATCGGCCATCGAGGCCGCGTAGCTCGCCTTGATCGGGTTCACGTGATCGCGCAGCTCGTAGGCGTCGAGATGGTGTTCGATATTGACCTCGCAGCCCCAGCCGGGCGGGCAGGCGACCAGATCGGCCTTGCCGTCGCCGTCACGGTCGAAGGCTTCCTTGACCTCGTCGCGCTTGAAGTCGTCGAGCGTCTTGATGTCGAACTTCTCGGCCGAGGCCTTGTCGACCAGATAGCCCTCCAGCGCACCGCCCTCGGCGACCGCGCCGACAATCTCGGCACCCTGCGAGAAGGTGCTTTCATAGGTGTTGTGCAGCGGGAACCAGCCATTGACCCACAGGTCCAAATCGCCCTGGGCGACGGCCTGGTAGAAGGGCGGGTTGTCGAGCGTGGTCGGTCCCTCGACCGTGTAGCCGAGCGCCTCCAGCATCTGCTTGTAGATCGCGGCCTCGAACCAACCCGTGTCCCAGGTCGCCTGCGCCATCCTGACGGTGGTGCCGTCGCCGGGATTGTCCTGCGCGACGGCGGGCAATTGCATCGCTCCGATGGCGGCGATTGACACGCCGAGTGCCAGCGCCCGGGAGAGAATTGCTCTCTTCATGATGGTTCTCCTTTGATTTTCTTTGCCTGATCGCCTGCAAGAAGCAGGACGCGGATGCCGCCCCAATGGAATGCGGCCGGGCAGACCGGATCAGCCTGCCCGTTCGGTGCGGTCGACAGGAGGCGCCGACACGCTGAAGAGCTGCTTGAGCGTCGCAAACAGCGACGTGGTGCGGACCTGCCGCTGCTCGCCGAGCGCCTGGGTGATGCGATCGAGGATGATCGCGATCAGCACGATGCCGACGCCGCCGGCGGTCGCGTTGCCGACGTCGAGGCGGCCGAGGCCGGTGAAGACCACGAGGCCGAGCCCGCCGGCGCCGATCATCGCCGCGATCACCACCATCGACAGCGCCAGCATCAGCGTCTGGTTGAGGCCGGCCATGATGGTGCGCAGGGCGAGCGGGAACTGCAGATCCCACAGCATCTGCCAGCGGGTCGAGCCGAACGTCTGCGCCGCCTCGATCAGATCATGGCGCACGTTGCGGATGCCGAGATTGGTCAGGCGGATGATCGGCGGCAGCGCGAAGATGATCGTCGCTATGATGCCGGGGACCATGCCGACGCCGAACAGCATGACGATGGGCACGAGATAGACGAAGGAGGGGATCGTCTGCATGATGTCGAGCACCGGGCGCAGCACCATCTGGAAACGGTCGCTGCCGGCCGCGATTATGCCCAGCGGAATGCCGATCACGGTGCAGAAGAAGACCGCGGTGACGACCATCGACAAGGTCGTCATCGTTTCCGGCCAGAGGCCGATCATATCGATGAAGCAGAGCGCGATCGCCGTGAATATCGCAACCCGGTGGCCGGCGGTTCGCCACGCGACGAGTGCGAGGACCGCGGTGAAGGCCAGCATCGGCACGGCATTGAGAAACGCGTCGAGATTGTTGAGCACCAGCGTGACGGGCCATTGCAGCGAGCGGAAGAACGGCCGGAAATTCGGCACCAGCCAGTCGCGCACGAAGCTGTTGACCCATTCGTTCAAGGGAATGGTGAGAAGGTCTGAGGGACTGAACATGAAAAACTCCTGGCCTCAGGCTGCCGGCTGCTGTTCGCCGGCGAGCTTCGCGAACACGGCTTCCGGCGGAACGATGCCCTCCAGCCGGCCCTTGCGGTTGGTCACGGCGATGGGAAGCCCGCTCTGGGCAAGCGGATAGAGCTCGAAAAGCTCGGTCGAACGACCCGCCTTCGGAAAGTCGGAAAGGATGGCGTCGCGAAGCGCGCCGCCATTGTCGCGGACGGAAGCCGTCAGGTCGCGATAGGTGACCAGGCCGGCGATGTTTTCGCCGTCGACGATGTAGAGCGCGTCGCGCCCCAGCTCTTCCATGCGCTGGATCGCCGATTGGGCGGTGGCGGATGAAAGCTCGAGCGCCTCGGGGGCGACGGAGACGCTGGCCGCGGTGAAGACGCGCGAGCGGTCGATGTCCGCGGTGAAGGCCGCGACATAGTCGTCCGCCGGCGTGTCCACGATCTCCTCGGCCGTACCGATCTGGACGAAGCGGCCATCCTTCATGATCGCGATCTTGTCGCCGAGCGTGAGCGCCTCGTTGAGGTCGTGGGTGATGAAGATGATCGTCTTCTTCATCGTGCGCTGCAGTTCGAGCAGTTCCTCCTGCATGTCGCGGCGGATGAGCGGATCGAGCGCCGAGAAGGGCTCGTCCATGAGGAGAACTTCCGGCTCGGCCGCAAGCCCGCGGGCAAGTCCCACGCGCTGCTGCATGCCGCCGGAAAGCTCGTCGGGATAGCTGTCGGCATAGGCCTCGAGCCCGACCTGGGCGAGGGCGGCGATCGCGCGCTCGCGTCGCTCGGCAGCGGCCATGCCGCGGATCTTCAGGCCGTAGGCGGCGTTCTCGGCAACCGTCTTGTGTGGGAACAAGGCGAAGTGCTGGAACACCATCGCGACCTTCTCGCGCCGGATGCGGCGCAGTTCCTGCGCCGAGCAGGAGGCGACATCGACGCCGTCGACGAGCATCTGGCCCGAAGTCGGCTCAATCAAGCCGTTGATCATGCGCACCAGCGTCGACTTGCCCGAACCCGACAGGCCCATGACGACGAAGATCTGGCCTTCGCCCACGTCGAAGCTCGTGTCCTGGACGCCTACGGTGTGGCCGGTTTCGGCGAAAATCTCTTCCTTGCTGCGGCCTTCACGCAAAAGGCGAAGCGCTTCTTCGGGATGAGTGCCAAAAATCTTGAAAATGTTCTTGGCAGATACCTTGAATTTCATGGAGCCTTCTAAATCTATCGGATTCCTTCGTCAGTCAAATGACAGCTATGTTCGAGCACAAAAAGGAATCCCACAGCCAGTATCATTTCAAGATATTGACCGTGACATTGAGGATTTCGTTTGTTGATCTGTCCAACATAGGCCGTGAGATTCACGGAGGCAACCCTTTTGCTCAATTTTATCGCAGAAACGCCGTAATCGGTTTCGGAGCAAAGGAAGAATTGACGCGGCGACGATCGGCTTCTACGACTGTCTGGCAAGGGCCGGGAGCGGCCTGCAGTCCGCGCCCTCCAAGGGTTTGGCGAACGCTTCCATGATCCTTTCAACCGGTCTTTCCAATCCGGCGAAGGCATCGGCAATGCGGACGCTGATGATTTGTTTCGCCGGTTCGAAGGATCGGACGCAATGCGCAATTTCCGTGATGCCAAAGCCATGGCCAGGGCCATGCGCGAAGCCCTTGCCGAAAAGAACGTCTCCGTATCGCACAGCGAGGCGCTGGAGATCGTGGCCAGGCAGTTCGGCCTCGCCACCTGGAACGTCCTGAGTGCGAAGATCGAGGCGGAGGACTCCGCCGGCAGCCCGCAATTCCAGCAGGCGGTGCCGATCGTGCGCATATTCGACGTCGACAAGGCGATGGAGTTCTATGTCGGCTTCCTCGGCTTCAGCGTGGACTGGGAGCACCGCTTCGGCGAGAATTTCCCGCTTTACTGCCAGGTCTCGAACCGCGGGCTCAGGCTGCATCTGAGCGAGCATTCGGGCGATGCCAGCCCCGGCGGCAACATGATCGTCTACATGAAAGGCATCGAGGCCTGGCACAGGACGCTGCTCGCCAAGAACTACCGCTACAACCGACCCGGACTGGAGCGCCAGGATTGGGGACTCGAGGTCGAGGTGATCGACCCCTTCGGCAACCGCATCCGCTTTCTGGAAAACCAGGCGTCGAAGGACGACGAATAGGACATTCTGGGCGCGCGCGCGGCCGTCACGCATGGTTGACTGGACCGCGCGCGCCTCTCTCCTATCCTTCGGGTGATGGACACGAAGGGAGGAGCAAATGGCGAAGCCCCAGATAACGCAGGCGATGATCGACGCCTACGACGAATACACGCATCTCACCCTCGACCGCCGTGCCTTCATGGAGAAGCTGACCCGGCTTGCGGGTTCCGGAGCGGCGGCGGCCGCGATCGTGCCGCTGCTGGCCGCGAATTCGGCTCATGCGCAGATCGTTCCCGAAGACGATGAGCGCCTGAACGCGCAGGACGTCACTTATCCGGGGGCGGGCGGCGACATGAAAGGCTATC
Organism: Aquamicrobium sp. LC103; assembly: GCF_001014615.2. Classification (GTDB taxonomy): domain Bacteria; phylum Pseudomonadota; class Alphaproteobacteria; order Rhizobiales; family Rhizobiaceae; genus LBCQ02. The sequence goes on along the minus strand of NZ_LBCQ02000003.1, from coordinate 167,831 downwards.
TCGTTTCGCCCGCGGATGCGGAAGGCAGGCTGCCGGCAGTGATCGTCATCCACGAAAATCGCGGGCTCAACCCGCATATCAGGGATGTCGCGCGCCGCATGGCGCTCGAAGGCTTCGTCGCGCTTGCGCCGGACTATCTGTCGCCTGCCGGTGGGACGCCGGCCGACGAGGACGAGGCCCGTAGCATGATCGGGCAGCTCGACCAGCGCGGCGTCGTCGACAACGGCGTGGCGACGGTCGCCTGGCTCGAAAACCACGAGGCGTCCAACGGCAATGTCGGCGCGATCGGCTTCTGCTGGGGCGGTGGGGCGGTCAACGACCTCGCCGTCAACGCACCGACGCTGAAGGCCGGCGTCGCCTATTATGGCAGGCAGGCCGCCACGGAGGATGTCGAGAAGATCAATGCGGCGCTGGTCCTCCACTATGCGGGGCTCGACGATCGCATCAATGCCGGGATCGAACCTTACAGGCAGGCGCTGGAGGCGGCCGGCAAGGAGGCGACCATCTACATGTACGAGGGCGCGAACCACGCCTTCAACAACGACACGTCGGAAGCCCGCTACGACGAGGCGGCGGCGAAACTCGCGTGGGACAGGACGGTGGCGTTCCTGAAGGAAAAACTGGCCTGAAGTCCCGCGCGGGACGGGCGGCCCTAGCGCCTCGCGCAGCGCTTGCGGCGCGCGGTCTCTATGATCTGGCGCGCGTAGATGACGTTGATGGGGATCGGAAGACTCGATCGCTCGATGCGGTAGAGTTCGTTGTCGAGCGTCTTCAGCGCCCGCCAGAAATCATAGTCGCTGATGGTGTCGTCATCGGCGAGAAAGCTCGAAAGACGGGCAACGTCCATGCCCGTCCGCTTCGCCGGACCATGCCCCCGCCACTGGCTCGTTCCGGTTCGATTCGTCATGCCGGGATTTTTTCGGCGGCGGGCGGAGGGTTCAACCCCGGGGGGAGGAACGATTTGTGTAAACTCCGTTAGGGTTAACGATGTCCTAACGGCGCGGAAAGCCGCTCAGACCTTCCTGCGACGGATGCCGATCGGCCGTCCGATCCGCTCGGAGACCGGCAAGGCCGTATGCGCGGCCCGCATCTTCTCGACATTGGCGAGGATGTCGGCCGGGAAGCGGCAGACCCTCGGCCCGGTCATGTCGACGTGGAGCGTCAGCGATTCGGAGGTGGCGGCCAGCCAGCCGTCCCGGTGATGGAGTTCCTGGAAGACGTGAAACCGCTTCTCGTCGTGGTCGAGCATCTGGAACGTGGAGGTCACCCTGTCTCCCAGATGCAGCTCGCGCACGTAGCAGACGTGGATTTCGGCCGTGTAGGTGGTGAGCCGCCTTTCCTTCGCGTATTCGGCGCCCATGCCGAGAAACTCGAACGCCTCGTCGGAGGCGCGGTCGAAGAGGACGTTGTAGTAGGCCATGTTCAGATGGCCGTTATAGTCGATCCAATCCTTCTCGATCTCGAGGACGCTGGAAACGAACGGGGCAGGGGCGGAGGTCATGCGGATATCCTGTTGCTGGCTGGTCGCTGGACAACGGCCCGGCGATTTGCAACTGGGATACAAAACGAAACGGCGGGGCCGCACAAGGCTTGCCGTTTGGTCGAACGGAGGAGCACGCGATGGCACTGGCGCAACTGGCTCAGGTCGAACGGAACGATGCCGGCATCGCTGAGGCGGTCGGCATTTTCAGGCAGCGATTCGGCGACGCTTTCGTTACCGGCCACGCCGTGCGCGAGCAGCATTCGCACACGACGACCTACATTCCCTCGCAGCTTCCCGACGGCGTGGTGTTTCCCAAGACGCTGGAGGAGATCCAGGACGCGGTCCGCATCTGCGCCGAGCATCGCGTGCCGATTATCCCCTTCGGCACGGGAACCTCGCTCGAAGGCCATGTGAACGCGCCGGGCGGCGGCATCTCGATCGACACCTCGCAGATGAAGGGCGTGCTTTCGGTCAACGCGGAGGATCTCGACTGCACGGTCGAGGCCGGAATCACGCGCGAGGAGCTCAACGCGCATCTGCGCGACACCGGACTGTTCTTTCCGATCGATCCGGGCGCCAACGCCAGCATCGGCGGCATGACCTCCACGCGCGCCTCCGGCACGAACGCGGTGCGTTACGGCACGATGCGCGAGAACGTTTTGTCGCTCACCGCCGTGATGCCGGACGGCCGCGCCGTCACCACGGCGAAGCGGGCGCGCAAATCCTCCGCCGGCTACGACCTGACGCGGCTGCTCGTCGGCTCGGAAGGCACGCTCGGCGTGATCGCCTCGGTGACGCTCAAGCTGCATGGCATCCCGCAGGCGATTTCGGGCGGCGTATGTCCGTTTCCGAGCGTCGACGCGGCCTGTCGCGCGGTCATCATGACGATCCAGATGGGCATACCGGTGGCGCGCATCGAGTTGATCAATGCGCTCGGGATGAAGTCCCTCAACGCCTATTCGAATCTCGGATATGCCGAATCTCCCTGCCTGTTCGTCGAATTCCACGGCACCGAGGCCGGCGTGGGCGAGCAGGCGGAGATGTTCGGCGAAATCGCGGCCGAGTACGGCGGCGGACCTTTCCTGTGGACGAACGTCGCCGAGGAACGCGCCAAGCTGTGGAAGGCGCGCCACGATTCCTATTGGGCCGGGCTTGCGCTCCGGCCCGGCTGCAAGGCGCTTGCCACCGACGTCTGCGTGCCGATCTCGCGGCTCGCCGAATGCATCAACGAAACCGAGGAGGAAATTGCCCGTTCCGGCCTGATCGCGCCCATCGTGGGCCATGTCGGCGACGGTAATTTCCACGCCATGGTGCTGATGGACGCCGACGATCCGAAGGAGATCGAGGCGGCGGAAGCGTTCGTGGCGCGGCTCAACATGCGCGCCATCGCCATGGAGGGCACCTGTACCGGCGAGCACGGGATCGGGCAGGGCAAGATGCCGTTCCTCGAACGTGAGCTCGGCGCGGGCGTCGATGTGATGCGCGCGATCAAGCAGGCGATCGATCCGCTCGGCATCATGAACCCGGGAAAAGTGTTCACCTCCACCTCCGGCTGAGGGACATCGCCTCTGCATAAGGCGATTTGCCACTTTATCGACACGCTAATGCGGCTAAACTATTGGCCGGTTTCCGGATTCCCGCTGGAGGATTCAACTGGCCCGATTTTTCGTCGCCATCGGTGGATTGATCGTACTGGCGCTGACCTTCGCGCTGGTGGCGCCGTATTTTATCGACTGGACTTCCTATCGGGCCGAGTTCGAGCGCGAGGCCGGCCGCATACTCGGCCGCGAGGTGAAGGTGGAAGGCTCGGCCACCGCGCGGATACTGCCGTTCCCTTCGGTTTCCTTTTCCGACGTGGTCGTGGCGGGCGCGACACCCGACGAACCGGCGATGACGGTGGAAACCTTTTCCATGGATGCCGAGCTCGCTCCCTTCATGCGCGGCGAGCTGCTGATCTTCGACATGCGGCTGGTGCGCCCCAGCGTCGTCATCGACGTGGCCAAGGACGGCATGGTCGACTGGTCGGTGCGCCCCTCCGTGCCGATGGACGCCCGCAACATCTCGCTCGAAAAGCTGACGATCACCGACGGCACGGTTTCGCTACGCCATGAGGCGAGCGGGCGCACCCATGCGCTGACGGAGGTGAATGCCGACATTTCGGCGCGTTCGCTGGCGGGGCCCTGGCGCATGGATGGTTCGCTGCGGCTCGACGGCATGAAGACGGCCGTTTCGGTCTCGACCGGCTCCGTGGACGAGAAGGGCGGCATGAGGCTGAGGGTCAAGGCGCAGCCGGAGCGCTACCCCTTCGCGTTCGAAGCGGACGGCACGGCGCGGCTCCTGGACGGCGCGGCCGACTACGCCGGCGACTTCAGGCTCAACGCCAGCCCCGGCCGCGCCGAGCGGACGGGTGAAGAGGCCGCCGTGGCGGAAAAGGGCCCGCCGGCCTATCGCCTCAGCGGCAAATTCGATCTCGACCACACCCGGATCGCCGTCGACGAGTTCCGCTTCGAGACGGGACCGCTGGAAGATCCCTATACCGCCGACGGTTCGGCCGAGTTCGACCTCGGCGCCTCGCCGCGCTTCGCCGTTCGCGCCGACGGCGCGCAAATCAGGTTCGCGGGCGCGGCCGAGGGCGAGGACGGCAAGGCGAGCTTCGACGAGCGGGCGGCTGGCTTCCGTGAATTCGTGATGGATCTGCCGAAGCCGGCCATTCCCGGCACGGTCGAGGTGCAGCTGCCGGCGATCGTGGCGGGCGACACGACGATCCGCGACGTAAGTCTCTCGGCGCAGCCTTCGGATGCGGGCTGGACGATCGCCTCGCTCGGCGCTTCGCTGCCGGGGCGCACCACGCTGGAAGCCGAAGGCGAGCTTGCCACGCGCGAGGAACTCGGCTTCAAGGGCTCGCTGCTGCTCGCCGTCGGCCAGCCCTCGGGCTTCGCGGCCTGGCTTTCGAAGGACATAGACGAGGCGATCCGGCGGCTTCCCGCCGCCGGCTTCAGCGCCAAGGTGGACCTGACGGAGCGCCGGCAGCTTTTTTCCGATCTCGAATTGATGCTGGGGTCGGCGAAGTTCCGCGGCGAGATCGACAACCGCCAGCCTGAAAACGCCAAGCCCTCCATGATCATGCGCCTCAAGGGCGACCGGCTCGACGTCGAGGGCATGACCGCCTTCGCCTCGCTCTTCGTCAGCGACAAGGGCGTGAACCGGCTTGCCGACCACGATCTGGACTTCGAGATCGAAGCCGGGCCGGTCGAGGCGGCGGGTCTCGAGGCGGAAACCGTGGACACGGCGCTTCGCCTGCGCGACGGCCAGCTGGAGATCGACCGGCTGACGATCGGCGGCCTGGCTGGCGCCAGCGTGAGCGCGACGGGCACGATCAAGGATCTGTCGGGCGAGCCGGCCGGCGATATCGACGCCACGATCGTTTCCGTCGATCTGGACCCGCTCGTCACGGCGATCTCGCGGCGTTATCCGCAAAACGTCGCCATGCGCGAGCTCGCGCGCCGCGCCGCCGATTTTCCCGGCCTGCTTTCCGATGCGAGAATCGACGCGGTGGCGAGCATCGCCGGCAATGGCGACGGCACCAGCGGACTTGGGATAAATGCCAATGGCGAAGCCGGCGGGACAAGCTTCACGCTGGCGAACTCGTTCAAGAACCTGCGCGGCGATCTTGCGAGCACGCCTCTGTCGCTGACCGCCAAGGCCCAGAACGATGAGGCCGCGAAGCTCTATGCGTTGCTCGGCCTGCCGGCGCTGCCGCTCGACTTTATCGGCAAGGCGGAAGCGGAATTCTCGCTCGACGGTGTGCTGGCCGACGGCGCGGGGACGAAGCTGGCTTTTCGCGGCGACGGGCTGGAAGCGGGCTTCGAGGGTCAAAGCACGCTTGCCGATGACGGATTCTTCGCGAAAGGCGCGAGCAGCATCACCTCTGACGATCTCGCGCCGTGGCTGATGACGGCGGGCGTGGCGCTGCCACAGATGAGCATCGGGCTTCCCGTCGATCTCAAGGCGCAGCTCGACTATGCCAGGGGGCTTACGGTTATGTCGGGCCTCGGCGGAAGCATCGCCGGAGCACGGGTCAGCGGCGACCTCAACGCGCAGGGGAAGGACGGCGTGGCGCATCTGACTGGCTCGCTCGGCATCGACGCGCTCGATCTACGCCTTCTGGCGGAAATGGTCCTCGGCGAGCAGGCGCTCGCCGGCGGCGGGACAGACTGGTCGACCACGCCGTTCCAGCAGGCGACCTCCTTGCCTTTCACCGCCGATGTCGACATCAGGGCCGAGAAGCTGCTCGCGGGCGCGCAGGCCATCCAGGACGGGCGCATGTCGGTGCGGCTCGGTCCGGAAGGCGTCGCCGTCTCGGACATCGGCGGCAAGCTCAGCGGTGGCGCGGTGAGCGGTCTGGTCGAGTTGAAGAACGACAACGGGACCGGGCTTCTGTCCGCGCAACTGCAGCTCGAGGAAGCCAATCTCGCCACCGTTCTCGGCTTGCCCGGGGTCGAGGGCATGGCCAACATATCCGCCAATGTCACCTCCAGCGGCAAGTCGCTCGACGGCCTGGTGTCGGCTCTGGCGGGCTCCGGCTCCATGAAGCTGCGCAATCTGGTCGTGGTCGGCATCAATCCGGCCGCCTTCCAGCCCATCCTCGCCGAGGCGGACAAGATCGGCCGGGACATCGATGCCGTGCGCACGGCCGGCTTCGCGCCGCAGATCGCGACGAACGGCGCCTTCAGCGCCGCCGGCGCGGACCTCGCGCTGACGATCGCCAACGGCGTGGTGCGCGCCCCGCCGCTCAGGCTCGAAACGCCCGGCGCGGTGCTCAGCGCCGATGTCGGCGCCGATCTCGGCACATCCGCCTTTTCCGCCAATGCGGCGATCTCCTACGATCCGGGGCAGGAGGCGCTTGCCGGCTCGGAACCGGCGGTTCGCTTCCGCGTCGAGGGCACCCGCGGCGACGTGCAGGTGTCGGTCGATACCGAGCCGCTGGCGCAGTTCCTGACCCAGCGGGCGCTCGAGCGCGAGCAGGAGCGGGTCGAGGCGATGCAGGCTTCGCTTCTGGAGAAGCAGCGCTATCGCCGCGAGGCGCGCTACTACCAGGAGCGGCAGGAAGCGCGCGTGCGCGCCGCCGAGGAGGAGCGCCGGGCCGCCGAGGAGGCGGAAGAGGCGCGGCTTGAGGCCGAGGCACATGCGAAGCGCGAGGCGGAAGCCGCCGAGCAGCGCCGCCTGGCCGAGGAGGAACGCACGCGCCAGGCGGAAGAGGAGGCACGGCAGAAAGCCGAGGCCGAAGCCAAGGCGCGGGCCGAGGAAGAGGCGCGCGCGAAGGAAGAGAAACGCCTGCGCCAGGAGAACGAGAAGCTGCGCGCCGAGGTCGAGGCCCTGATGAAGGCACGCGAGACCGTGGGTGATCCTTTACCGGCGGAGATGGAGCGTGCGCCGATACCGGCTCCGCGGGGCGGCAACGCACCGCCGGAACGCGCGGCCGGCCGCGCCGCGGGGGAGGGGCGTTCCGATCTGCCGGGCGTTTCGGACATCTTTTCCGAGCGCAACATGTCGATCGACGGGCTGCTGCGGTCGCTCGACACGGAGCAGTAATCAGGAGCCGCGCGCGCGCTCCTTCAGACAGTCGAGCACGTGGAGCCTGAGCGCGGAGGACAGGTTGGTGTCGCGCCGTCGCTTCTCGTCGATCTCGCCGACAAGGGCCGCGAGCGCCATTCCGCGTGCCTCGGCTATCACGGCGAGTTCGTCGAAGAAGGGCTGTTCCAGGGAAAAGCTGGTTCTGTGACCGCGGATCGACACCGACCTCTTGACGACCGCGCTCAATCCTCGCGCGTCCCGTCGGTTTTTTCGCGCCGGTGGTTTTCAAGCGCGCTCAGCGCTCTTTCGCGCTCGGTGCTCGCCGCCTTGCGTTCCGCCTTCGGCAGGCCATGCAGGATGCGGTTGCGGTCAGCCTCGCGCTCCTTGTCGGCGCGCGCGCGGCGTTTTCGTGCCATCCGGAGATTGAGGATCTCCGCCATCGCCGATCACTTCTTGCGGAATGCGTCGAGCGAGACGACATCCGCGGATTTGGCCGCCTCCTTCGCTTCCTCGGGGGCGGTGCCCTTGTCCTCGGATTTTGCCTTGGCACGAGGCTTTCGCGGGGCGATCGCAGGCGTCGGCGCGGGAGCGGCTTCAGGCTGATCGCCTTCGTCGTCCACCTCCTCTTCCTCGTTTTCCGCCTTCACCTCGAATTCGAGCGAGAAGTCGACCGAGGGATCGTAGAACCCCCGCACGGCGGTGAAGGGAATCTCCAGTTTCTCCGGCACGTCGGAGAAGGAGAGGCCGACCTCGAAGCCGCTGTCGGTCACCTTCAGGTCCCAGTACTGATACTGCAGCACGATCGTCATCTGATCAGGATAGCGCTCGCGCAGGCGGCTCGATATGCGAACGCCGGCCGCCTTGGTGAGGAAGGTGATGAAGAAATGATGGTTGCCCGGAAGGCCGGTACGCGCGACCTCTCCCAGCACCTTCCGCATTACCCCGCGCAAGGCTTCCTGGGCAAGAATGTCGTAGCGTATCAGGTCTTCTGCCATGGGCACTTCCAGCCTTCATGAATCGAATTCACACACCTGTAATCAAGCTTGGTGCGGACGTAAACCGAATATAGCGCCGTCGCAGCCTTCGGCAGCCTTCGTGGTGAAGAACGTGAACGAAGAGCGGGGGACGACGAACGGTCCGAAGGAATTACGGGCGTTTTCCGTAGGCCCGCAGGAACATGCGCACCGCGTTCTGCGCGGATTGGCGCTGCTGCTCCTCCGAGGGCTGGCGGCCCATCTGCAGGAGCATCTGCAGATCGGCATTGATGAGGGCGAGGAACTGCCGCGCAACCATGTCAGGCTCGTCGATTTCGATGAGGCCGGCATGGGCGAGACGGGCGAAGCGAGCGCCGAGCGCGGCCCAGATCTTCGCCGGGCCCTGGTCGCACCAGCCGCTGAACAGCTCCGGATAGCGGTCGCTTTCCGCCTGCAGCAGCTTGCGCAGGAAGCGGCCCTCCGAATTGCAGACGCAGTTCCGGTTCAGGCGAACCGCGAACTCGACGAGATCGGCTTCAAGATCGTCGGGACGGTCGGGAAAGGTGGAAAGGGTTTCGAAGATCGCGGCGTTGGTGCGGTCGGATATGTCCTGGACGACGGCGACGAAGAGTTTTTCCTTGTCGCCGTGGTGATTGTAGACCGTCTGCCGGGACACGCCGGCTTCCGCGGCGATCAGGTCGATGTTGGCTCCCGCAAATCCCTCGCGGCAGAAGACGCGCGCCGCCGCCTCGATGATGCAGAGGCGCTTGGCCGAATGGCTGCGTGGCAGGGCTATGTCAGGAGCGATACCGGTCGTCATAAAAATCTATATAGGGCTGATTGACAATTTAGACAAGAATGTCCAAAAATATAGACCTATGCGAACGGCAACTCGTGGAGGAGAGGGGCGGTCGCATGAACACAGTTCAACTCCGAAAGATCCACGTCATGTCGCTCAACTTCCTCCGCATCGCGGTCGTGCTCGGCCTGTTGTCGGCAATCGGCCCCTTCGCCATCGATATGTATCTTCCCGCGCTGCCGACGATCGGCGCGGACCTCAATGCGAGCACCAGCGCCGTGCAGATGAGCCTGCTCGTGTTCTTCCTTTCCATGGGATTCGGCCAGATCGTCGTCGGTCCGATTTCCGACATGACGGGACGCAAGGCGCCGCTCTATTTCGGACTCGGCCTCTTCGCCGTCGGCGGCATCGGCTCGGCGCTCGCGCCGTCGATCGAATGGCTGATCGCCTTCCGTTTCCTGCAGGGGCTCGGCGCCAGCGCCGGCATGGTGGTGCCGCGCGCCATAGTGCGCGACCTGCACACCGGCAACGAGGCGGCCAAGCTCATGTCGCTTCTGATGCTGGTGTTCAGCGTCTCGCCGATCCTCGCGCCGCTGACCGGCAGCCTGGTCATCGAAGCGTTCGGCTGGCGCGCCGTGTTCTGGACGGTGACCGGCGCGGCTGTCCTCGCCGTCGTGCTGCTGACGACCTCGCTCGCCGAGACGCGGCCCGTCGAGCACCGGCAAGGCAGCTCCTTCGCCAGCGCGCTCGCCGGCTACCGCTTCCTGATGGGCGACCGCAACTTCCTCGGCTTGACGCTGATCGGCGGCTTCGGGATTTCGAGCTTCTTCATCTATCTGGCGAGCTCGTCCTTCATCCTGATCGACCATTACGGCCTGTCGCCTTCGGTCTACAGCGTCTTCTTCTCGATCAACGCGGTGGCCTTCATCGGCATGTCGCAGCTCACCGGCGTGCTGTCGGATCGCTTCGGCCTGCGCCGCGTCGTGCGGCTGGCGGTCGCCGGCTACACCACGACGATGGTCGTGCTGCTCGCGATCATGTCGAGCGGCGTCGACCGGTTGGATGTGATGGCCGCGCTGCTCTTCGTCGGCTACGGCTTCCTCGGCCTCGTCATCCCGACCACGTCGGTGCTGGCCATGGACGACCATGGCGAGATCGCCGGCACGGCGTCGGCGCTGCTCGGCACGCTGCATTTCGCGACCGGCGCGGTTGCCATGGCGGTCGCAGGCCTGTTCTTCGACGGAACGGCACTGCCGATGGTCGTCGGCATCGCCACCTGCGCCATCCTCGCCTTCGTGCTGACGCAACTGACGCTGGGCCGGGCGCGGCAGGTGGCCGAGGCGCCGGCGGAGTGAGACGCAAAGATACCCCACGACCGTTTACCCGGCAGGTGAGCGGTCGTGGGGCGGCCTGGCGAGGATCGCATTCAGGTTGACGCGCCGACCTCGGCCAACACGAAGCGCCGGCGTTCCTCGACCGAGGCCGGCGGAACGGCGACCAGCTCATAGCCGCAGGCCTCGTAGGCATGCGACACCGCCTCGAAGGTTCGGCGCGCTTCGTCCAGATCCTGCCTGCGCTCGGCGTCCTGCGTGAAGATTTCCGGCCAGGGCGGCAGCACGAAGACCTTGCGGTTGTAGCGGAAGATTTCCGCCGCCTTCCCGACATGCGCGGGCACGGGCAGTCCGGAGAGCTTCAGATAGCCGGCGATGTCCGGCACCCCGCGATCGAAGAACACGATCCCGTCTTCGTCTCGCGCGATCGCGTGCGAGCGCATTTCCCAGGACAGCATCGTCTCGGCAAAGAGCGCGGGATCGTTCCAGGGCAGCACGGGACCGGAAATCGCCATATGCTGCTGGATGATGCCACGCCCGGCCTCGACCGAGGAGACATGGCCTGAGTCTCGCAACGCCTCGATCAGCGTGGTCTTGCCCGATCCGGGCCCGCCGGTGAGCACGAAGAAACGGTCTGAGTCCGTCGACATGTGAATATCCTCGTTGAAGGCATGTTGCGCGCGAGGAGATGCAGCCGCGGGGAGACGGCCTGCGCGCTACGACTGATGATGTGAAGGAGAGATTTTTAGGAGAGGGAAGTGGAGGCTTCTGTTGCCAGGTGCCTCCGGACCCCGCCTAGACCTGCGACGGCCTAGGGCTTGAATTGAAGCTATCGCGCCGCATTAAGCAGCGAGACGTGCTTCCGCATAGTTGTCGTTGGCAACTATAATTGTAGCCCGATAACGGTGGTACAATGCCGGGCAAAAGTCCGATCTTTACACCCTCGTCGATCCTATTTCGCCCCCATCAGAAACCGTCGCTCGACGACGGCGGCTTCTGGTGGAGGCGCCGGGTACCGCCCCCGGGTCCGAATGGCTTATTTCATCGGCCGTTTATCGCCATAGTCAGGCAAGCTGACGGGGCGAATATAGGTGCGGGGAAAGCGAAATGGAAGGGGGGCGGGGACGTTAATCAGGCCGCAAAAGCAAGCCGAACCACAGGCTTGACACCGGTTGTGCAAGAACGGAAGCTTCAACCGGCTCGGCTCAGCGCATGATGCGCGGTCGCGCCGAGGCCGGATTTGCGAATCCACAACCGGATCAGGAGGGAAATATCCGATGGCCGACTACCTTGCAGATGTGAAGAAATACGATGCCAGCGCGAGCGAAGACGTCGTGAAGAAGATCGTCCGGCATCTCGGCATCGCGTTGCGCAACCGCGATTCGTCGCTGGTTGCCTGCCAGGATCCGGAGGAATTGAAGCGCGTGCGTCAGAAATGGTGCGCCAAGAAGCTCGGCGTCACCGACGAGGGGAAGGCGGACAAGGCGATCGAGCTCGTCTGCGAGACCATGGCGAAGGACAGCTCCAAGAGCCGCGTTACATTCTATTACCTGGTGGCCAAGCATCTGGGGAAGCTCGGGGACCTCTGATCAGCTCGACTTGAACGATCTTTCGCGGTCGCGGGGCGGGTTTTCCGCCGCGCGGCTGGGGAAAGACGCGGCGGCGCATGGGCGGACGCGACCCGCTGGTCTATGATGGGCCAAACTGTCGAATCGGCTGAGCCATATGCGTCAATATCTCGATCTTCTCGCCCATGTCCTGGAGAATGGCGTCGACCGCGACGACCGCACCGGAACCGGCACGCGTGGCGTCTTCGGCCACCAGATGCGCTTCGATCTCGCGCAGGGGTTTCCGGTCACCACGACCAAGAAGCTGCATCTGCGCTCGATCATCCACGAGCTGCTCTGGTTCCTGAAAGGCGACACCAACGTCGCTTATCTGCGCGAAAACGGGGTGACGATCTGGGACGAGTGGGCGGACGAGAACGGCGATCTCGGCCCCGTCTACGGGTCGCAATGGCGCTCCTGGCCGGCGCCGGATGGCCGCTCCATCGACCAGATCTCGAATCTTCTCAGCCAGATACGCTCGAATCCTAATTCGCGGCGGCTGATCGTTTCGGCCTGGAACCCGGCCGAAATCGACCAGATGGCCCTGCCGCCCTGCCATTGCCTGTTCCAGTTCTATGTTTCCGAGGGCCGGCTTTCCTGCCAGCTCTACCAGCGCTCGGCCGACATATTCCTCGGCGTGCCCTTCAACATCGCCTCCTACGCGCTGCTGACGATGATGGTGGCGCAGGTCACCGGGCTGAAAGCCGGCGACTTCGTCCACACGCTCGGCGACGCGCATATCTACTCGAACCATTTCGACCAGGCACGCGAGCAGCTTGCGAGGATGCCCAAGCCGTTGCCGGGCATGTGGATCAATCCGGAAGTGACGGACCTATTCGCCTTCCGCTACGAGGATTTCAGGCTCGAAGGTTACGAGGCCGATCCGCACATCAAGGCCCCGGTGGCGGTCTGATCCCGCAAAAGTATCCGGCCGCGGGTTCCTCCCGTCTCCGACCATTGCAGCGAAAGTACAGGACAGGAGAACGGATGAAGACGGCAATCGTCGTGGCGATCGGCGAAAACGGCGTGATCGGGAATGACGGCGGCCTGCCGTGGCGGCTTTCGACCGACATGAAGCGCTTCAAGGCGCAGACGATGGGCAAGCCCATCATCATGGGCCGCAAGACCTGGGAGAGCTTTCCGCGCCGTCCGCTGCCCGGTCGTCTCAACATCGTCATCACGCGCGACGGGAACTATCGGGCCGAGGGCGCCCGGGTCGTCGGATCGCTTGGCGAGGCGATTGCCATCGCCCGCGAGCAGGCGGAGGCGGACGGGATCGATGAAATCTGCGTGATCGGCGGCGGCGAGATCTATGCGCAGGCCCTAAATTCGGCCGATACCCTCCATGTGACGCATGTCGCGGCCGCTCCCCGAGGCGACACGCGATTCCCGGAAATAGATCCCGAAACGTGGTATGTTGCGGAGGAGGAAAGCTTTCCGGCTGGTGAAAAGGACAGTCACCCGACCCGCTACGTGGTCTATGAACGCCACAGGAAGTAGAAAATTCAAGAAAATGGCGCGGCGAACTGCCGCTAAGCCACTTAGACAAAGCGGGGCTCGTTGAAAGCATGACGGCGGGTGCCTATAACCACATGAAACGGCAACGCTCGGCGGAAGTTCCGTCGTAATGTGAATCCTAGACAAGAGGAAATATATGCCCTGGAACAATCAAAGCGGCGGAGGTCCGTGGGGAGGCGGCGGCAACAATGGCGGCGGGGGAGGACCTTGGGGACAGGGGCCGCGCGGCCCTGGCGGACCACAGGGAAATCCGCCCGACCTCGAGGACATCATTCGCCGCGGCCAGGATCGCCTTAAACAGGCGCTGCCGGGCGGCGGTCAGGCCAATCCGGCCTTCTTCGCGCTGGTGGCGGTGGCCGTCGTCGCGCTCTGGCTGTTCCAGTCGGTCTATACCGTCCAGCCGGACGAACTCGCGGTCGAACTGCGCTTCGGCAAGCCGAAGGAAGAAATTTCGGAACCGGGCCTGCATTTCCATTGGTGGCCGATCGAAACCGTGGAAAAGGCAAGCATCGCCGAAAAGCTTCTCAATATCGGCGAGGTGCGCGGCGGCTCGTCTTCGGGCCTCATGCTTTCAGGCGACCAGAACCTCGTCGATGTGAGATTTTCCGTCGCCTATCAGGTCGACGATCCCAATGCCTATCTCTTCAGGGTGGCTGCGCCCGACGAAATGCTGCGCCAGGTTGCCGAAAGCGCGATGCGCGAGGTGGTCGGGCGCCGTCCCGCGCAGGATATTTTCCGCGACGACCGCCAGGGCATCGCCGAGAACGTCCGTTCGATCATGCAGCAGACGCTCAACGACTTCGGAGCCGGGCTGGCCGTGAACGCCATCTCGATCGAGGACGCGGCCCCGCCGCGCGAAGTGGCCGACGCGTTCGACGAGGTGCAGCGCGCCGAGCAGGACGAGGACCGTTTCGTGGAGGAATCGAACCAGTACTCCAACCAGAAGCTCGGCCAGGCGCGAGGCGAGGCGGCTCAGATCCGCGAAGAGGCGGCGGCCTACAAGAACCGCGTCGTTCAGGAAGCGGAAGGTGAGGCCCAGCGCTTCATCTCCGTTCACGAAGAGTATGCCAAGGCCCCCGACGTGACCCGCCGGCGCCTGTTCCTGGAGACCATGGAGAACGTTCTGAAGAATTCCAACAAGGTGATCGTCGAGCAAGGCAACGGCCAGGGCGTGATACCGTATCTGCCGCTGCCCGAACTGCGTGGCCAGCAGACCGGACAGGGAGGAAACAACTGATGGGAAACCGTTTTCCGATCATCGCGGCCGTAGCCGCAGTCATCCTTTTCCTCCTCTATTCCTCGATCTTCGTGGTGAACGAGCGCGAGCAGGCGATCGTCCTGCGCTTCGGCGAGATCGTCGACGTCAAGACCGAGCCCGGCATCTACTTCAAGGCGCCGTTCAGCTTTCTGGAGGCCGATAACGTCCAGATGATCGAGGATCGCGTCCTGCGCTTCGATCTCGACGACATCCGCGTTCAGGTCTCGGGCGGCAAGTTCTACGAGGTGGACGCGTTCGTCGCCTACCGCATTTCGGATCCGCGGCGGTTCCGCCAGGCCGTGTCGGGCAGCGTGCAGCTAGCCGAGCAGCGGCTGCGCACCCGTCTCGACGCTGCCCTGCGCCGTGTCTACGGCCAGCGCGGCTTCGAAGCGGCGCTGTCGGAAGAGCGCGGCTCGATGATGCGTGACGTGGCCGAGCAGTTGCGCCCGGATGCCACCTCGCTCGGCCTCGAGATCGTCGATGTCCGCATCCGCCGCACCGACCTCACGCAGGAGGTCTCGCAGCAGACCTACGAGCGCATGAAGGCCGAGCGCCTGGCCGAGGCCGAGCGTCTGCGTGCGCGTGGCCGCGAGGCGGCGCAGCGCATCCGCGCCCGTGCGGATCGCGAGGTCGTGGAGATCGTCGCCGAGGCGCGCAGGGAATCCGAAATCCTGCGCGGTGAAGGCGAAGCCGAGCGGAATTCCATCTTCGCGGACGCGTTCCAGCGCGATCCCGACTTCTTCGACTTCTACCGTTCGATGTCGGCCTACACGGCCGCGCTAGACGGCACGGGGACGACGATGCTGCTTTCGCCGGATTCCGATTTCTTCCGTTACTTTGGCAGTTCGGCGGGCCAACCGTCGAACGGCACACAGCCGAACGGCGCCATCCCGGCGCCGTCGGCGGGCACCGGCCTCACCACCGGCTCGACGCAATAGGCCGACGCGGTGGGCGATTTTTTCGCCGCGCTCGGGCTCGTCCTCGTCATCGAGGGCATCTTCTACGGCGGGTTTCCGCGCTTGGCGCGGCGGCTCGCCGAAGAGGTGCTTTCGATGCCGGAGCAGACACTTCGCACGGCCGGTTTGTGTTGCGCGGCAATCGGCGTGGGACTAGTCTGGCTCGTCCGCGGCTGAACTCGTTTGCCGGCCGCGCCGCCGGGTGCTCATCACAATTGTGAGTGTTCAACTCGCGCTCTGTCGCAAACACGCCGCATTCTGTGCCATCATGCCGCAACGCCAAGCGCGGGCCGGTGACGGCTCCCCGCATCCAAATCGGAGATGTCATGACTTCCACGAACCCTGGCACCGAACCACGAAGGGCTTTCCTTGCCGCCGCCGCGCTGGCAGCGGGGGTGGCCATGTCGTTCGCGCCGCCTGCGGCCAATGCGCAGACCCAGCCGCAGGCACAGCCCCCGGCGTCCATGCAGCCGCACGGGCCTTCCTCGGTGGCCGACCTGGCCGAAGGGCTTCTGGGCGCGGTCGTCAACATTTCCACCGCGCAGAACATCGGCAGCGGGGGAAGCGGGCGCGGCCCGGTTCCCGCGCCTAGACTGCCGGAAGGCTCGCCCTTCCAGGATTTCTTCGACGAATTCTTCAACAATCCGGAAGGCGGGACCAACGAAGGTCCGCGCCGCGTGCAGTCGCTCGGCTCCGGTTTCATCCTCGACGCCAAGGAAGGCATCGTCGTCACCAACAACCACGTGATCGCCGATGCCGACGAGATCGAGGTCAACTTCGCCGACGGCGGCAAGCTGAAGGCGGAACTGGTCGGCACCGATCCCAAGACCGACCTTGCGGTCCTCAAGATCGACCCCACGAAGCGCGAGCTTACCGACGTTTCCTTCGGCGATTCACGGGCGATGCGGATCGGCGACTGGGTGATGGCGATCGGCAACCCCTTCGGGCTCGGCGGCTCGGTGTCGATCGGCATCGTTTCGGCGCGCGGACGCGACATCAATTCCGGTCCCTATGACGATTTCATCCAGACGGACGCCGCCATCAACCGCGGCAATTCCGGCGGTCCGCTGTTCGACATGCACGGCAGGGTGATCGGCATCAACACCGCGATCATCTCGCCATCGGGCGGATCGATCGGCATCGGCTTTGCCATCCCCTCGGAGCTGGCGATCAACGTGATCGACCAGTTGCGCGAGTTCGGCGAGACCCGCCGCGGCTGGCTCGGCGTACGCATCCAGCCGGTGACGGACGACATCGCCGAAAGCCTCGGCATGGACAGCGCCAAGGGCGCGCTGGTCGCCGGCATCATCAAGGGCGGTCCCGTCGACAACGGCACCGTCCAGCCCGGCGACGTGATCATCTCGTTCGACGGCAAGGAGGTGAAGGCAATGCGCGACCTGCCGCGCGTGGTGGCCGAAAGCCCGGTCGGAAAAGCCGTGGACGTGGTCATCGTGCGCAAGGGAGAGCAGCAGACCGTCAAGGTCACGCTCGGCCGCCTCGAGGATGGCGAGCGCCTGACCGAGGACGCCGCGGCGACGCCTTCCGACGAGGAAGCGCCGCTTGCGAGCGCGGATGTGCTCGGCATGAAGATCGCGGAGCTCAACGACGAGTCGCGCGCGGAGTTCGAGATTCCGGCCGAGGTTTCCGGCGTGCTCATCACCGAGGTGGGCCAGAATTCCGCCGCCGCGGAAAAGGGCGTGGCCGCCGGCGACGTCATCACGGAGATTGCGCAGGAGTCCGTCTCCTCGCCGGAAGACGTCGCCAACCGCATTGCCGCGCTCAAGGAGCAGGGCCGGCGCAACGCGCTGCTGATGCTCTCGTCGAAGACCGGCGAGTTGCGTTTCGTCACCATCCGGATGGATTGACGAGCCGGGGCCGGCTTAGGGAAAGGGCATGAAAAAGGCGGTTCTCAGACCGCCTTTTTTCTCATCCGCCATTCGTCGCGCGTGATCCTGTAGAAGGCGTGGCGCTTCAGGTGCGGGTGCGTGTCGGGAACGCGGGGGTGGTCGAAATCGCTTTCCGGCTCGGCAGCCATGCCGATGCGGCGCATCACCGAGGTCGAGCGGTCGTTGTCCCACACCGCGAAGGAAATGATCTCGTCGAGATCGAGCGTGACGAAGCCGAAGTCGAGCAGGGCTTCTGCCGCTTCCGTCACATAGCCCTTGCCCCAATATTCCGGCGCGAGACGCCAGCCGATCTCCATCGCGCCGGGCAGGCGGGCAGGGGCGACGCTGTCGGAATGGAGGCCGGCAAAACCCATGCATTCGCCGGTCTCGCGCAGCTCGAGAGCGGCAAAGCCGTAGCCGCGCTCCTCGTTCGCCGCGCGGATGGTCTCCATGAAGGCGTCAGCCTCCTCCCGCGTCCTGCGGAAGGGAAAGAATTCCATGACCCTGTCGTCGGAATTGATCCGGTGGAAGAGGTCGCGGTCGCGCTCCTCCCAGTTGCGGATGATCAGTCGCGGCGTCTCGATGCGCATCATCTGACGAATTCCTCCCGGCGGTAGCCTTGCAGATAGAGCAGCGCGGTCAAATCGCCATGATCGATGCGGATGTCGGCCTGTTCCGCGACGGACGGCTTCGCGTGAAGCGCGACGCCGATACCCGCGAGCGCCAGCATGTCGAGGTCGTTCGCCCCGTCGCCGACGGCGATCGCGTCCTCGGGCGACAGGCCCAGCCGGGCGGATATCTCGATCAGCGCCTCGGCCTTGGCGGCCCGGCCGAGGATCGGCTCCGTCACTTCGCCGACGAGCAGCCCGTTCTCCTCGACAAGCGTGTTGGCACGGTTCTCGCGGAAGCCTAGCCTGGCGGCGATCGGGCCGGTGAAGCTGAGAAAGCCGCCCGAGACGAGCGCCGTCCAGGCGCCGGCGGCGTTCATCGTCGCCACCAGCTCGCGCCCGCCGGAAGCGAGCGTCAGGCGGTTCTCGATAATCCGCTCGATGACCGTGGTCTCCAGCCCCTTCAACAGGGCGACACGCTCCCGCAAGGCCGGCTCGAAGGCGATCTCACCGTTCATCGAGCGGGCGGTGATGGCCGCAACATGTTCCTTGACGCCGATCTCGTCGGCGAGCTCGTCTATGCATTCCTGGTCGATCATGGTGGAATCCATGTCGGCCAGCAGGATTTTCTTGCGGCGGCCTTCGGCCTCCTGCACGGCGACGTCGATTGGCTCGCCGGCAAGCAATTCGCGAAGCATGGCCTCCGCGGCGTCTTTCCCGGCGCCGGTGGGCAGATAAAGGTCGAGCGCGGTATTTTCGCCAAGCCAGTCGATCCGGCTTGCCCCGACATGCTGCGACGCCCTATGTGCCAGTTCGTCGGAGAGAACGTCGTTGGCGGGATTTGCGATCAAGGTGGCGACGAGAGGCATGGAGATATCCGTGGAAGCGGCCGAAGACAGGCCCTTGAAGAATGCGATCCTGATAGCCGGGCCGACGGCCAGCGGCAAGTCGGCCCATGCGCTGCGGCTTGCGGAACGGGTCGGCGGTGTCATCGTGAATGCGGATTCCATGCAGGTCTATTCGATCCTGCGCGTGCTCACCGCCCGTCCCGACGCCGACGAGACGCGTCGCGTGCCGCACCTGCTCTACGGGCACATCCATCCGGGCGACAGCTATTCAACCGGCCAATGGCTGCGTGACGTCGAAGATCTTCGCGAGGCCGGCGCCTTCGAGGGGCGGCGGCCCATTTTCGTCGGCGGCACCGGGCTCTATTTCCGCGCGCTGACGGAAGGACTTTCCGTCATGCCCGAGGTCGCGCCGGAAATCCGCGAGCGCTGGCGACGGCGCCTCGCGCTGGACGGGGTGGAGGAACTGCACCGTGCACTGGAGCGCGACGATCCAGCCGCCGCGGCGAAGCTGCGCCCCGGCGACGGGCAGCGCATATTGCGGGCGCTGGAGGTTCTGGAAGCTTCCGGCCGCTCGATCCTCGACTGGCAGGCGGAGGCGGGCACGCCGTTGGTCGACGCCGAAAGCGCGGACCGCGTCGTGATCGCGCCCGACCGCGCCCTTTTGGTCGCCCGCATCGAAAAGCGTTTCGATCGCATGGTGGAGGACGGTGCCCTCGACGAGGTTCGCGCGCTGGCGGCGTT
Source organism: Aquamicrobium sp. LC103 (assembly GCF_001014615.2). Classification (GTDB taxonomy): domain Bacteria; phylum Pseudomonadota; class Alphaproteobacteria; order Rhizobiales; family Rhizobiaceae; genus LBCQ02. The sequence continues at coordinate 148,248 of NZ_LBCQ02000003.1, read as the reverse complement.
GAAACTGGACCCGGCGCTGCCGGCGATGAAGGCGATCGGCGTTCGTGAGCTCATGGAGGCCGAGGAAGGATCGCTTTCGCTCGACGAGGCAATCGAGCGGGCGAAGATCGCCACCCGCCAATATGCCAAGCGCCAGGCGACATGGTTCCGCAACCAGTTCGGACCGGAATGGCGCCGCGTCGACCCGGCCGATCTTGCCTGAGGCGAACGCTGCGGCTCGCCTACCAGGAGCTGGATATTCCCTTCTCGCCTCGACCGGCGGTTGTCTCGATTAACCTCGCGTAAGGAGGAGCCGTGCGATAACAAGGGCAGCTTCGCGGTGGGGAGATTATGCGATTTCACAAGGCCGAGTCGGCTTTCTTTGTCTTCATAGCCGTCGTGCTCGCGGCGGGTGTGTTGCTTCTCCACGCCTATCAGATGCTCCACGGTGTCGCGGAAGCGACGGGCGCTGTGCAGCGCGCCGGCCTGATCGGCTACATGGCACGGCTCCTGTTCGGCGCCGGTGTCCTTCTGGCGACCGCTCTCTTCTTCGGCATGTTCTTCATCTACCCGCTGATCCGGACCCAGGTTCGCGAGGAGGGCAAGCTGCGCGCGATGACGGAATCGCTCAGTGCGCGCTCCCAGACGCTGGAATATGCCGCGCTGACCGATGGTCTCACCGGGATGCAGAACCGCAGGTTCTTCGACGATGCACTGCGCGAGTACATCGAGGAATTCCGCAAGATCGACAAGCCGGTGGGGCTGATGGTCCTCGACCTCGACCACTTCAAGCTCGTCAACGACACGCATGGCCATGACGTCGGCGACCAGGTGCTGAAAGCCGTCGCCAACTGCCTGAAGGACATGACGCGGTATCACGACGTCGTCGCGCGGCTCGGCGGCGAGGAATTCGCCATCGTCACGCCGAACATGGACGACGAAGCCCTGACCAAGCTCGCCGAACGCATCCGCAAGGCGGTTTCGGCGCTGACGGTGACGGCCGGCAATGTCCGCATCAAGGTCACGACCAGTGTCGGCCTTGCCGTTTGGGACCGCAGGGAAACGGCGGAGGAACTCTATCGCCGCGCCGATCGCCAGCTCTATGAGGCCAAGCGTCTCGGGCGCAACCGCATCTGCGCATAGGCCGGGCTCGCGGGGATCGATCGCGGCCGACGAAATCTCGATTTCCGGGGCACCGAGGCCGCTCTATTCGTAGAGGCGGCGAAAGCTTTCGTCCGCGACGCGCGTGCGGGAGAGTTCCCCGCTTTGCCGGGGGTCGGCGTCCCGAATCTCCGCCTGCGGTCTTTCGCCGGCTTGGCGGCGCGGGTCGGTCGGTGTTCCGAAGCTCGCCTGCTGGTGCTGTGCCGGCCTGTGAACGTTGCGCAGCCGCTCGACGATGCCGAAGAGGTCGATATCGTCCCCCGTCAAACAGTCCTGGTCGGTCTCGCCGGTCGACGAGCCCGGCAGCAGCGCCGGCTCCAGCTGCTCGAACTTCATTCGCATCGTGGTCGCCACGCCTTCGCCGAAGGCGATCGCCTCGCGCTGGCCCATGGAGGACAGGAAGGAGAGGGTGGAGGCGGACGAGTCGGCGATCGCCGAGCGGATGATCTCCTGATCGTGCTCGTTGGCGAGCCGCATGGCGAAGACCGTCGAGCACTGCGACAGCACGGTCGGGTCGAGCTCGCCGGGCCGCTGCGTCACCACGCCGAGATAGCAGCCGTATTTGCGGCCTTCCTTGGCGATGCGCGACAGCGCGTGGCGGGTGGGCGCGAAACCCAGCCGCGAGTCGGCCGGCATGTAGCGATGCGCCTCCTCGCAAAGTACGAGCAGCTTCAGCCTGCCCTGGCTGCCGAGCGCCAGGTCGAAGGCAAGCCGCGCCAGCACCGAGCACACGGAATTGACCACCTCGGCAGGCAATCCGGCCATCTCGAAGCAGGTGATCGGCCGGCCGTCATGCGGGACGCGGAAGATGCGGCCGATGGTTTCGTGAATGGAATCCTCGATCAGCCGCGACGCGAACATGAAGCGATAGCGCGGGTCGCTGATCGCTGCGTCGACGCGCGCGCGCAGCGATCGATAGGCCGGGCGCTCGTTCTTCGTCTCGAGCATGCCCATGCGTTCGTCGATCAGCCGGATCACGTCGGCCATGCGATAGGGGATCGGCGTATCGGCCGTGATCCCCATCGCGTCGGTCGAGCGGCGCATGAGGCCGTTGGAGGCCGGATTGCGGTAGAGGTGCTTCGCGGCCGGGATCAGGTCGCGCAGAAGGTCGATCTCGTCGGCGGCCGGCTCGCGGCCGCGAAACAGCACTTCCACGAACTCCTCCAGCCTGAACAGCCAGAAGGGCAGATCGAGCGAGGACGTGTCGATGCGGATGGACGTGTCGGGAAACGCGCTCGAAAATTCGTTGTGCGGGTCGAGGATCAGCACGCGCAGGTCGGGGCGCGCCGCGATCGCCTTGCGCAGCAGCAGCGAGACGGCGGTCGACTTACCGACGCCGGTGGTGCCGACGACGGCGAAGTGGCGGTTGAGCGTGTCGTCGATCGCGATGCGGGCGTCGATGCTTTCGTCCTGGGAAAGCTGGCCGATCTTGAGCGCGCGCCGGCCGGCCAGGTCGTAGACCGCCTCCAGATCGCGCGCGCGGATGCGGTGCGAAATGGCGCCGATATGCGGATAGACGGTGATGCCGCGGTCGAAGACCGGTTTGCCTTCGGCGTCGCGCACCTCGCCGATCAGTTCGACATGGACCGAGATCGGGTTCTGCGCGCCGTCGGTCCAGGCATGGTTCGGAGTGTCGATGCGGTAGACGAGGCCGACGGTGCGGATATTGCCGAGGTTGATCGATACCATCCGGCCGACGGTCCAGAGGCCGGTCTGGCCGGTCGTCTCGTCGGCGAAGGCGGAGATGGTCGCGCGGGCGCCGTCGCACTGGACGACGCGGCCGAGCACCCGTGAATCGGGCTGCGCCCTGTCGCGGCGCTCCTGGCCGACCTTCTCGCCTCTCGGTTCCGCTCGATCCAAGAACATGATGATACCTTCCCCCGTACCAGCGGGAGAAACTAGCAGGCTCAAGTTAAGGTCGCGTGTGGGCGGATGGTTGAACGCCGGTTAAGCGGCCGGGCGCAAATTTACGGTTGCGCGACCATTTTCGTTCGCTATAGTTGACATATGTCTATTATAGCAGACGAACTGCGCCTGGGCGAGCGTATCAGGCAAGAGCGGCAGGCGCGAGGCTGGTCGCTCGGCGAGATGGCGGAACAGTCCGGTGTGTCGAAGGCGATGCTCAGCAAGGTCGAGCGCGAGGAGGCGAGCCCGACGGCGGAACTGCTGGTGCGGATCGCCGCCGCCTTCGCCATGACGCTTTCCTCGCTGATCGCGCGTGCTGAAGGGGCGGGCGGCCAGGTGCTGCGGGCAGCCGACCAGCCGCGCTGGCGCGATCCGGCGACCGGCTATGTGCGCCGCCACGTCTCGCCCGCCGGCGGCGCGCCGATCGAGCTGATCCATGTCGAGTTGCCGGCGGGAAAGGAGGTTCGTTTTCCGGCCGCCTCCTACACGTTCATCCGGCAGCTCATCTGGGTGATCTCCGGAAGCCTCCATTTCAACGAGGAAAAGGTCGAGCATCGCCTGGCGGCAGGGGATTGCCTGCGGCTCGGGGCGCCGAGCGACTGCAGGTTCTTCGCGCCGGGTCCCGATGCCGCGACCTATCTCGTCGCCCTGCTCAGGAGTTGAGGATGGCCCGCCGGCGGCGCATGGGAGACAATGGCGGACCGCCGCTCGACGACTACGAGGGCCCGCCCTGGGGCAAGGGCGATGCGTATCTCTACCTCGCCTGGAAGTCCGCTTACGACGAAGCATGGAAGTCGATCCCGCCGCAGATCGCGCTCATGCGGCTCGAACGCGCCGAAAGGCTCGGCCTCACCTATGAGGAATACACGCTGGAGATACTGGAGCGCGGGCGCTTCCTGCAGGCGGAGGACACGGAACGCATCGCCGAGATCAAGTCGAGGCGGCGACGGCGGCGTCGAAAAACGTCCTAGCAGCCCGAATGCACGCCAGCCCGCGATCTCGGCCGTGGGTCGCCGTCGACCGGCCGGGCGCGACGGCGGCTTTTCCTGATTGACACCCGGCCGTTTTCGCTTCTATTGTCCGCGCCCATGATGACGACGATCATTCTCGTAGTAGGAACGCGCGTGGGCAAGGCGGTGTAACCGCCGGGCGAGAGCACCCCATGCGCGAAAACAGGCTCCCTCGGGGGCCTTTTTTATTGGCCGAAACGCAGATAAACGACAGTCGAAATCGCGAGCAGCGAAGTCAAGACGGGATGAGACCGATGAGCGACGGAAGAAACGAAACCGGCAGACGTGAAATGACCGGTGCGGAGATGGTGGTGCAGGCGTTGAAGGACAACGGCGTCAAGCACATTTTCGGCTATCCCGGTGGTGCGGTACTTCCGATCTATGACGAGATTTTCCAGCAGGAGGAGGTCGAGCACATCCTCGTCCGCCATGAGCAGGGGGCGGGCCACGCCGCCGAAGGCTATGCCCGCTCGACCGGCAAGGCCGGCGTCATGCTGGTCACCTCCGGCCCCGGCGCGACCAATGCGGTGACGCCGCTGCAGGACGCGCTGATGGATTCCATTCCGCTCGTCTGCATCAGCGGCCAGGTGCCGACCTCGCTCATCGGCTCCGACGCCTTCCAGGAATGCGACACGGTCGGCATCACGCGCCCCTGCACCAAGCACAACTGGCTGGTGAAAGACGTCAACGAGCTCGCCGGCATCCTGCACGAGGCGTTTCATGTCGCCACGACCGGCCGACCCGGCCCGGTCGTCGTCGACATTCCCAAGGATGTCCAGTTCGCCAAGGGCATCTACACGCCGCCGCAGACCGCGCCGCGCACCTCCTACCACCCGAAGACGCAGGGCGACATGGAGGCGATCAAGGCAGCGGTCGCGCTGATGGCGAACGCGCGGCAGCCGGTCATCTATTCGGGCGGCGGCGTGGTCAATTCCGGTCCCGAGGCCAGCCATTTGCTGCGCGAGCTGGTCGATTTGACCGGCTTTCCGATCACCTCCACCCTGATGGGCCTCGGCGCCTACCCGGCTTCCGGCAAGAACTGGCTGGGCATGCTCGGCATGCACGGCACCTACGAGGCCAATATGGCGATGCATGATTGCGACGTCATGCTGTGCATCGGCGCGCGCTTCGACGACCGCATCACCGGCCGCCTGGATGCCTTCTCGCCGAACTCGAAGAAGATCCATATCGATATCGACCCTTCCTCGCTCAACAAGAACGTGCGCGCCGATATTCCGATCCTCGGCGACGTCGGATTGGTGCTGGAGGACATGGTCCGCCTGTGGCGCGCGACGGCCAAGGTCGAGAAGGGCGCGCTGCGGTCCTGGTGGGAGCAGATCGAGCGCTGGCGGGCGCGGGATTCGCTCGCCTTCAAGGCCAATGACGACGTGATCATGCCGCAATACGCGATCCAGCGGCTCTACGAGCTGACCAAGGACCGCGACACCTACATCACCACCGAGGTCGGCCAGCACCAGATGTGGGCCGCCCAGCATTATGGCTTCGAGAAGCCGAACCGCTGGATGACCTCGGGCGGGCTCGGCACGATGGGCTACGGCCTGCCGGCGGCGCTGGGCGTGCAGATCGCGCATCGCGACGCGCTCGTCATCGACATTGCCGGCGACGCCTCGGTGCAGATGACGATGCAGGAGATGTCGGCGGCGGTGCAGTACGAGGCGCCGATCAAGATCTTCATCCTGAACAACCAGTACATGGGCATGGTGCGCCAATGGCAGCAATTGCTGCACGGCAATCGCCTGTCGCACTCCTATACGGAAGCGATGCCCGACTTCGTCAAGCTGGCGGAAGCCTATGGCGGCCACGGCATACGCTGCCACAAGCCGGGCGAGCTCGACGACGCGATCCGCGAGATGATCGACGTGAAGAAGCCGGTGCTGTTCGACTGCCGCGTGGCGAACCTCGCCAACTGCTTCCCGATGATTCCCTCGGGCAAGGCGCACAACGAGATGCTGCTGCCGGACGAGGCGACCGACGAGGCCGTCGCCAACGCCATCGACGCCAAGGGCAGGGAGCTGGTGTAGTTCCGCAAAATAGCCGGAAACAAGCAGCCAAGCCAAAATTCGACGGAAAAACAAAATCATGAACGCCCAACTTCAACCCACCGGATCGGCCTATTTCATCTCCAAGGAGACGCAGAAGCCGGAATCCCACACGCTTTCCGTCCTCGTGGACAACGAGCCCGGCGTCCTCGCCCGCGTCATCGGCCTGTTTTCGGGACGCGGCTACAACATCGACAGCCTCACCGTCTCCGAAACCGAGCATGAGAAGCATCTGTCGCGCATCACCATCGTGACGCGCGGAACGCCGCATGTGCTGGAGCAGATCAAGCACCAGCTCGAGCGCATCGTTCCGGTGCACCGGGTGGTGGATCTGACGGTCGTGGCGCAGGAGCGCGGCCACGAGCGGCCGCTGGAGCGCGAGGTCGCGCTGGTCAAGGTTTCGGGTAGCGGCGATGCGCGCGTCGAGGCGCTGCGGCTGGCGGAGGCTTTTCACGCCAAGGTATCGGACGCGACCACCGAGCATTTCATCTTCGAGATCACCGGCAAGAGCTCGAAGATCGACCAGTTCATCTCGATCATGAAGCCGCTCGGCCTCATCGAGATCTGCCGCACCGGCGTCGCCGCCATGAACCGCGGCCCGCAGGGAATGTAATCCGCAACCGATCCTTCCTTCCACGGAATCCTCCGATGTCCGCCGACGTCTTCCTTGCGCTCGTCGTTTTTGCCTTCGTCACCTCGATCACGCCGGGGCCGAACAATTTCATGCTGATGGCGTCCGGCGTGAATTTCGGCTTCTGGCGGACCGTGCCGCACATGCTGGGCATCGGCGTCGGCTTCTTCTCCCTGCTTCTCGGCGTCGGCTTCGGGCTGGGCGCGGCGCTCACCGCCTATCCGGCGCTCCACGTCGCGCTCAAAGTGGCCGGCGGCGCCTACCTGCTCTATCTCGCCTGGCGGATCGCCATGTCGCGTTCGATCGGCGACGGCAAGGATGCCGATGCGCGGCCGATGAGCTTTCTGGAGGCCGCGGCGTTCCAATGGGTCAATCCGAAGGCGTGGGTCATGGCGGTCACGGCGATGTCGATCTACACCAATCCGAGCGCGCCCTTCGTCTCCGTTTCGCTGGTGGCGATCGCCTTCGCGCTGGTCAACGTGCCGAGCGTCTCGACATGGGCGGGCTTCGGCGTCGCCCTGCGCGGCTTCCTCGCCGATCCGGTGCGGCTCAAATGGTTCAACATCGCCATGGGCGCGCTGCTGGCGCTGACGCTCTGGCCGATGCTGAAATAGCCGCTCCCGGCAGGACATATCGGCTCTGGCCCAATCGACGGTCGATCGTGAAAGTGCTAGCTTTCACGCATGATCGAGCGCTTCTCAGTCAAGGGCATCGTGATCGCGGCGGCCGCGCTGCTCGCCGTCCTGTTCGCGATCGGCTGGATGTCGCGCGTCGATCCCGAAACCAAGCCCTATCTGAATATCCTCGGCGGCGGCTTCATGTTCAATTACCGCATCGCCGAGGTCTATTACGGCTTCACCGCCGTGGTCGAGCGGCCGCTGCCGACCGGCTCGATCATCGAGGCGCGGTTCGAGGATCCGGGCGGCGGCGCCGACCTTATCGTGCGCCAGCGCGTCGGCACGGACACGGAGCGCTACTCCCTGCGCTCCCCGCCGGTGCGCGGCGTCGAGGCGGGCAAGCCCTATCACGTCGCGATCCGCGTCTTCGATCGCGAGGAACGGCAGCTTCTGTGGACCCACGGGCTCGACTTCAAGAGCCAGATCAGCGACACCGTGGTTCCGGACAAGCCGTTGACTGTCGGCCCAGGCTATACGCCTAATCCCGAAGCCGGCGGGTAGAAAAACGGGAACGAGCCGCAATGCATGACGATCATGACCATGATGGCCACCACCACGACAATCATCTCGACCCGACTGCGGCGAGGGTGAAGGCACTGGAGACGATCCTGACCCGCAAGGGGCTGATCGACCCGGCGGCGATCGACGCGATCGTCGACATCTATGAAAACAGGATCGGTCCCCGCAACGGCGCGAAGGTGGTCGCGAAAGCGTGGGACGACCAGGCCTATGCGGACTGGCTGAAGCGCGATGCGACCGCCGCTATCGCCTCGCTCGGCTTCACCGGGCGGCAGGGCGAGCACATGCGGGCGGTGTTCAATGCGCCGGACACGCACAATCTCGTCGTCTGCACCCTGTGCTCCTGCTATCCGTGGTCGGTGCTGGGCCTGCCGCCGGTCTGGTACAAATCGCCGCCCTATCGCTCGAAGGCGGTGATCGACCCGCGCGGCGTGCTTGCGGAATTCGGTCTCGCACTGCCCGACGGAACCAATATCCGCGTATGGGATTCCACCGCCGAGCTGCGCTATCTCGTGGTGCCGATGCGCCCCGCCGGCACGACGGGCTGGAGCGAGGAGCGGCTGGCCGACCTCGTCACGCGCGATTCCATGATCGGAACCGCGCTTGCAAGGGAGCCCGAAACGGCATGAACGGAGCGCAGGATCTCGGCGGCCAGATGGGCTTCGGCCCGGTCGCGCCGGAAAAGGACGAGCCCTATTTCCACGCCGAATGGGAGAAGCGTGCCCTCGGCGTCACGCTCTGCGCCGGCGCCATGGGCCACTGGAACATCGACGAGAGCCGACATGCGCGGGAAACGCTGCATCCGGCGGACTACTATTCCTCCAGCTACTACGAGATCTGGATCAAGGCGCTGGAGAAGCTTCTGGTAAGGCACGGCTTCGTCACCGGCGGCGAATTGGCTTCCGGTGAGGCCGGGTCCGACGGCACGACGCCGCGACGGGTGCTGAAGGCCGCGGACGTGCCGGCCATGCTTGCCCGCGGCGGCCCGTGCGAGCGCGAGATCCAGGCGGCGCCGCGCTTTGCGGCCGGCGATAGGGTGCGTACGAGGAACATGAACCCGGCCGGCCACACGCGGCTGCCGCGCTATACACGGGGCAGGGTGGGCGTGGTGGAGACCGTTCACGAGGGCTTCGTGTTTCCCGACACCAACGCGCATGGCAAGGGCGAGGATCCGCAGCGGGTCTATACGGTCGTCTTCGACGGCCGCGAGATCTGGGGTGCGGACGCCGACCCGAGCCTGACCGTCTCGATCGACGCATGGGAGAGCTATCTTGAGCCGGCCTGAACGCGCCGCGATCATCAGCGGCGACGAGCCGCCCTTCGCCGAGCCGTGGCAGGCGGAAGCCTTCGCCCTGACGGTCGCGCTGCACGAGCGCGGCCTGTTCTCCTGGGCGGAATGGGCCGAGACGCTTTCCACGGAGGTCAAGGCGCCAGGCGCCGCCGACGACGGCAGCGACTATTACGCCTGCTGGCTGCGGGCGCTGGAAAAGCTGATCGCCGGAAAGGGCGTCGCGGCACCGCGGGACGTGGAGGCGCTTTCGCAAGCATGGCAGCGCGCCGCCCACGCCACCCCGCACGGCAAGCCGATCCTGCTCGAGAACGATCCGCTGCGCGGCGGATGACCGTTCGCCGTCTCAATCCCATCGCATCCAATGAAAGGCACGCCCGTGCAAGATCTGCCGACTTATGAAGACGTCGCCGCCGCCGCCCGCCGCATCGAGGGGCATGCGTACAAGACCCCCGTCCTGACGTCGGCCACGCTCGACAAGGAATTGGGCGCGCGGGTCTTTCTCAAGGCCGAGAACTTCCAGCGCATGGGCGCGTTCAAGTTCCGCGGCGCCTACAACGCGCTTTCGCGCTTCACCGATGCACAGAAGAAGGCGGGCGTGCTGGCATTCTCTTCCGGCAACCACGCACAGGCGATCGCGCTTTCGGCGAAACTGCTGGGGATCGCGGCGACAATCATCATGCCGGAGGATGCGCCGGCCGCGAAGCTCGAAGCCACGAAAGGCTATGGTGGGCGGGTGGTCATCTACGACCGCTACAGCCAGGACCGCGACGAGGTGAGCCGCCGGGTGCAGGAGGAAACGGGCGCGACGCTGATTCCGCCCTTCGATCATCCGGACATCATCGCCGGGCAAGGGACGGCGGTGAAGGAGCTGATCGAGGAAGCGGGCGAGCTCGACGCGCTGTTCGTCTGTCTCGGCGGCGGCGGGCTGCTCGCAGGCAGCGCGCTCGCCGCAAGGGGGCTTTCGCCCGAGGCCGAGATTTACGGCGTCGAGCCGGAAGCCGGCAATGACGGACAGCAGTCGTTCCGCGCGGGAAGCATCGTGCGCATCGCGACCCCGAAGACCATTGCGGACGGCGCCCAGACGACGGCGCTCGGCGCGTTGACCTTCGAAATCATCCGGCGCGAGGCGCGCGACATTCTTGCCGTCTCCGATGCCGAGCTGGTGGCGGCGATGCGCTTCTTCGCCGAGCGCATGAAGATCGTCGTGGAGCCGACCGGGTGCCTCGGCCTCGCGGGCCTGCGCCGGTCGGCGGAGCAGGTCAGGGGCAAGCGCGTCGGCGTCATCATCAGCGGCGGCAATGTCGATCTCCACCGCTTCGCGGCATTGCTCGCCGGCTCCGCCTGACGGACACAGGTGAACAAAGCGGGAATTTTGCCTTGCCCCGGCGACGCGAATCCGTCACTCACAGGCGATGCAATTTTCTCCGCAACAGGATGAGGCGCTCAAGGCCGTCGAACTCTGGCTCAAGGGCGGCGGGCCGCAGATCTTCCGGCTGTTCGGCTATGCCGGCACCGGCAAGACCACGCTGGCGAGATATTTCGCCGAGCATGTCGACGGCCAGGTGCAGTTCGCGGCCTTCACCGGCAAGGCCGCGCAGGTGCTGCGCTCGAAGGGCGCGACCAATGCACGTACCATCCATTCGCTGATCTACCGCCCTCGGGGCGAGGAGGCGGTCGAGGACGAGAGCACCGGCAAGACGTCGATGTCGCCGACTTTCTCGCTCAACCGGCAGAGCCCGATCGCCCGCGCGAAGCTGGTGGTGATCGACGAATGCTCGATGGTCGACGAGCAGCTCGGCCGCGACCTGATGTCGTTCGGCACGCCGATCCTCGTGCTCGGCGATCCAGCCCAGCTTCCGCCGATCTCGGGCGGCGGGTTCTTCACCGAACACGAGCCCGACTATCTGCTGACGGAAATCCATCGCCAGGCGCGCGACAATCCGATCATCCGGCTCGCGCTCGACGTGCGCGAGGGGCGCGAGTTCATGCATGGCGACTTCGGAACCGCGCAGGTCATCGGCCGCGGCGACGTCGACCAGGAGCTCGTGCTCGCCGCCGACCAGGTTCTCGTCGGCACCAACCGCACGCGCCGGCGCTACAATCAAAGGCTGCGCGAGCTCAAGGGGTTCGACGCAGCCTATCCGCAGGCCGGCGACAAGCTGGTCTGCCTGCGCAACGATCCCGCCAAGGGGCTGCTCAACGGTTCGCTCTGGAAGGTGATGACCTCGTCGCGCGAGACGGTGAAGCCCGGCATCAACCTGCTGGTTTCGCCGGAAGAGGACGATCCGGATCGCGGCATCGCCAAGATCAAGCTGCTGAAGGCAGCGTTCGAGGACCCGGAAGCCGACATTCCATGGCAGACGAAGAAGCGCTTCGACGATTTCGACTACGGCTATGCGCTCACGGTCCACAAGGCGCAGGGCTCGCAATGGGACAATGTCGTGCTGTTCGACGAGAGCTATGCGTTCAAGGACACGCGCCAGCGCTGGCTCTACACGGCGATCACCCGCGCGGCGCAGAAACTGACCGTGGTGCGGTAGCGTTCCCGCAAATAGCGGCGGCGCCGGTCCTCACACGATCTCGAAAAGCACCGCGGTGGCGTCGTCGCTTACCTTGAAGCGCGGATAGGCGAGGCCGTCCGGGTCCTCGCGGTGCTCGATCATGCGGAGCTCGGCAAGAAGCGCCACCAGCCCGTCGCTTGCCGCCTTCCTGACGAGGGAGGCTGCGTCGTAGCGCGCGTATTGGTCGACAAGGGCTGCGAAGCCGTCGCTGCAGAGCAGGCCGCGCGCCGGCAACGCGGGATGGAGCCGTTCGGAGGCGATGTGACCGGCGGCGTCGGGCTCCGGCCCCAACGTCCAGACGTCGCCTAGCGGGTGGTTGTAGAGGGCGCGGCTGCGGCGAAGCTCGTCTCGGATGGCGGGATCCTTCGTCAGCGATTTCAGCTTCGCCAGCCCGCCGGCGTGGGCGATCGCGCGCCTTGCGCCCTCCTGCTCACGCTCCCGGGCGCCCGTCAGGGCCGTCGCATCCAGGGCCGTGCCGCCGGCGCCGAGCAGGAACAGCCGGCAGTCGCCGAGCCCGTGGGTGGAAACGCCGTCGCTGCCGCAGCGGATCATCTGGAAGCTCGCGACCGGCAGGTTCCAGGCCTCGGGCTGCCACCCGTCGAGCGTCTCGGTGATCACCGCGCGCACGCGCTCGTTGAGGGTGCGGACGATATCGGCAACCGGACGTTCCGGCGTCGAAAGCTCCTCGAAGCAGTTTTTCGCGAAGCCGGCCAGCCAGGCGGCGTCCGAATCCCCTATCTGCAAGAGGTTTTCGCCAAGGCCGGTCGCACCGTCGATGACGAAAGCGCAATGTCGATTGCCGCCCGAGGAATCCTCGTTCGCCCGGAAGGGATCGCCGCGGTCGGTGATGGAATCAAGAATGCGAAGCGTAGGCATGGTGGCTGTTCGGTGCGCCATTCAGATGGAAAGAATGTGACATGCCTGCCGGTCGCGACGCTTTTTTGCCGTGGCGTCAGAAGCGGGAAGCTATGGACCTCCGACCGGCAGGTTCCTTTGCTGCCGTGCCGTAATGCATTTGACCTCGACCATAAACGGAATCGCGTCCCGGTAGGGCAAGATATCGAAAGTGTCCGCCTTGGAAACTATCTCCTGCCAGCGCTTGTCCGGATCGTCGCAGACTATCCGCCTGCTTCCATGGATGGCGGTGCAATGCTGAAAGACCTCGGGCGCGGCATCGACCACTGATGCGTAGCCGTTCCAACCGGCATGCAAATCAACGACGAAAACGCAGTCACCGTACACTCCGACGACGTCGAAGGAAACAGCGCGATGCGAACCGATCTCGCAGGGAAGCGTGACGATGCTCATTGACGTTCCTTCTTTTCGCCAGCCCGAAAAAGCTTACGCGATCTCGCGAGCGCCGATCCAGCGCCACGCGGCGGCTTCGTCCTCGAGATCGAAATAGCGCAGCTCGACCGGCACGGAGGGCGAGAAGAAGCCGCCGACCGACGAGGTCCAGTCCGGGCCGCCGACCGCGGCGCAACGGCGGACGTGCTCGATGGCATGGTTGCGGCCTTCCTCCGTGGTCCTCGACGAAACGCCGGTCCAGTCGACCCCGTCATAGTTGACGACGCGAACAAGCAGGTCGAGCCGGTCGTGCAAGGCATATGCACCTTCGAGAAGGCCATAGAGATTTTCCACATCCGACGCCGACACGTGGCCGGCGATCTCGACGGCGAAGAGGTCCGGGCGGTCGGTGTCGATGCGGCGTATGGCTGGGATGGGGTCCAATGGGTGCATGAAGATCCTCTCGTGAGCCCGAAAAGCATGTATCGGGCTTGGAACACACAAAACCCCCTGTCTGTTCCATGCAAAGACGCTATAGCAGACGTGAAACGAAGCGCCCGAAAGACCGTCATGCCCGCCAAGCTCTCCGTGAACCTCAATGCGATCGCCATGCTGCGCAACCGCCGCGACCTGCCGTGGCCGAGCGTCATCGGGCTCGGCCGCGTCGCGTTGCAGGCGGGCGCGCAGGGGCTCACCGTCCATCCACGGCCCGACCAGCGACACATACGCTTCACCGACCTGCCGGGGATCCGTGCGCTCATCGACGACGAGTTTCCGCGGGCCGAGTTCAACATCGAGGGGTTTCCGAGCGAGGATTTCCTGCGCCTTGTGGAGGAGCACCAGCCGGAGCAGGTGACGCTGGTGCCGGACGATCCCACGCAGGCGACGTCGGACCATGGCTGGGACTTCGAGCACGAGGCCGATTTCCTGCGCCCGATCGTGGCGAGGTTGAAGAAGGGTGGTTTCAGGGTGTCGCTGTTCGTCGATGCCGACGCTTCGGCGATGGCCGCGGCACAGGCGATCGGCGCCGACCGGGTCGAGCTCTATACCGGGCCTTATGGCGGCTCATACGGTGATTCGGCAAAAGCGGTTAAGGAGCTGGAATTGCTCGGTAAAACGGCCGAGGCTGCGCGAGCCAAGGGGCTTGCGGTCAATGCCGGGCACGATTTGACGGTTGCCAATCTGCCGGCGCTCGCGGCGCGCATTCCCGATCTCGCGGAAGTCTCGATCGGCCACGCGCTGACGGCCGACGCGCTGGAGCACGGCATGGCCGAGACGGTGCGCCGGTTCCTGGCCGCGTCTGGTTGGTGACGACGAGTTCGCCGAGCCGGTTGGGCTGTCGAGGAAGGGTTGCGACGGCGGTTCCAAAAAAATCTGATTACTCGTGTCGAATTGGCCAGGCCGCGTTCGTCGTTGGAGCATTGATCGGCAATCACAAGGAGAAACGATATGCCCAGCACCGTACGCCTGCACCGCGTTCTGGCAACCAGCCCGGAGAAAGTCTATCGCGCATTCCTCGAAGCGGATGCGCTCGCGAAATGGCTGCCGCCAAACGGCTTTACCTGCACGGTTCATCATCTGGAACCCGAAGTCGGCGGTACCTTCAGAATGTCCTTCCGCAACTTCACGACGACCGCCAGCCACTCGTTCGGCGGTGAATATGTCGAACTCGTTCCGGGCGAACGCCTGCGTTATACGGACAAATTCGACGATCCCAACCTGCCCGGCGAGATACAGGTGACCGTGATTCTGAAGAAGGTCTCAGTTGGCACCGAGCTGGATATCACGCAGGAAGGCATTCCCGACCTCATTCCGGCCGAGGCTTGCTATCTCGGTTGGCAGGAATCCCTGCGGAACCTGGCTAGGCTCGTGGAGCCGGAGATCAATCAATAAGGCATGAGCCCGCATGCCGGAGCCAAGGCCTGTCGCGCTTGGCTCCGGAGGCGGCCTCGTCGCCAAAGGATCGTCTCGGTCCTTTGGCGAACGTCTGCTTCGAAGAAATGAAGGGGCCGAACCGGATGACGATCGGCCCCTCAATTCGAGCCGGCAAACACGTCGATCGCCTCGAGCGAACCCAATCGGACGACAGTTTTGCCATGTGCTTCATGTTCATCGCACAGCGATCGCAGGGCGGGCATCCAATCACGATCCACTTCCCACATGATCTCGAAGAGCCTGCGCGTGGGCGGTACATCGACGACGCCGGCAGGCGGGTGCTCGAGTGTTCCGTTTGCCCACAAGATCTGTCGTTCCGCCGCCAGCCAGAAATGAACCCAGAGCGGCATATCTATGAGGATTATTTCCGTCGCCCTGTCCGCGCGTGCGCGAACCGTCGCGAGATTGCCGCCGCCGTCGATGATCCAGTCGTCCCGATCGACTATCTCTGCGTGCCGGCGCTCATAGAGGTCCGTGGGCGTGGTCGACCAATCGGGCTGCCAATAAAGACGGTCGATCTCGATATGCGGCAGGTTCCGCTTCTTCGAGAGATGGCGAGCCAGGGTCGATTTCCCTCCTGACGTGTTTCCAAGGATCACTATGCGAGGCATGGGTTCGATCACTGTTGCGGGCATCGCAAACTACAGTGGGAGCCCACCTCCCACAACGGCTCGATTTTCCGGACGCTTGACTCTTGCCCGCGTTCCGGTCTGCATGCTGGACGCAGACGCAGGCTTTCGCGGCAACCGGCAAGGCCGGCGTGGTTTTTCGCAACGCACCATTGCTTTTGGTGTCCGGCAGGCGTAGAAGCCCCGCCCGTCCTTCAAAGGAGGGCAGGAGGCTATGGATAGCCGCACAGGTTCCGACGGCAGATCACCGCCGTCAGATGGCGCTGCGGGCGCTTCGGAAACCAGACACGGTACCGCGGCGCTGGCGCTCGGTGCGGTCGGCGTCGTCTATGGCGACATCGGAACCAGCCCGATCTATGCGCTGCGCGAGGCGATCCGGGCCGTCGCCGGCGACCGGTCGCCGGCCGAGGACGAGGTGCTCGGCGTCCTTTCGATCATCGTCTGGTCGCTGACGCTCATCGTTTCGATAAAATATGCATTGTTCGTGCTGCGCGCCGACAATCGCGGCGAGGGCGGCACGCTTTCGCTGATGGCGCTCGCCCGGCGAAATGCCGGCAGCAGCTACACGCCGGCGATCATCCTGCTCGGCCTTTTCGGCGCGGCGCTGTTCTACGGCGACGCGATCATCACGCCGGCGATCTCGGTGCTTTCCGCGGTGGAGGGGCTGGAGGTCGTGGCGCCGGGACTGTCGGACTACGTCATCCCGATCACGCTGGTGATCCTGGTGAGCCTCTTCTCGGTGCAGCGCTTAGGCACGGCGAGGGTGGCGAGCGTCTTCGGGCCGATAACGGCACTGTGGTTCCTGGTGCTCGCCGGCATCGGCCTCTACCATGTTGCGGCTAACCCCGCGGTGCTGTGGGCACTCAACCCGGCCGTGGCGGTCGGCTTCCTGGTCAACAACGGCGGCGTGGCGCTCGTCGTCATGGGCGCGGCCTTCCTGGCGGTGACGGGCGCGGAGGCGCTCTATGCCGATCTCGGCCATTTCGGGCGCCGGCCGATCGTGCTCGCCTGGTTCAGCCTGGTCTTCCCGTCGCTCCTGCTCAACTATTTCGGCCAGGGCGCCTACGTGCTTTCGCATGCCGGTCCCGTGGGGCAGCCGCTCTTCCAGATGGTGCCGGCCTGGATGACGCTGCCGCTGGTGGTGCTGGCGACGATCGCGACGGTGATCGCGAGCCAGGCGGTGATCAGCGGCGCCTATTCGCTGACCCGGCAGGCGATCCAGATGCAGTTCCTGCCGCGGCTCGACGTGCTGCACACGTCGGAAACCCTGTCCGGCCAGATCTACATGCCGCAGGTGAACCTGCTGCTGCTGATCGGCGTCGTGATACTGGTGCTGGAATTCGGCTCCTCCAGCGCGCTCGCGTCGGCCTACGGCATCTCGGTGACGGGCGAGATGATCGTCACGGCGCTGCTTCTGTTCTTCGTGATCTGGAAGATATGGAAGCGGTCGGCGCTTCTGGCGGCGGTCGTGGTGCTGCCCTTCCTCGTGCTCGACGTCACCTTCCTGTGGGCGAACGCGCTGAAGATCCTCGATGGCGGCTGGATTTCCGTCGCGGTGGCCGCCTTGCTGGTCCTCGTCATGCTGACCTGGAGGCGAGGCTCGCGGCTGCTCTTCGACAAGACACGCAAGACCGAGGTGCCGCTCACGGTGCTGACCGACAATCTCGCCAGGAAGGTGCCGACACTCGTGGAAGGGACGGCCGTCTTCCTCACCAGCGATCCGGAAAGCGCGCCGACGGCGCTGATGCACAGCCTCAAGCATTACCACGTGCTGCACAAGAACAACGTGATCCTGTCGGTGGTGACGACCGAGCAGCCGCGCATTCCCGAGGACGAGCGGGTCGAAATGGAGATGCTCAACCCGCTCTTCATGCGGGTCAGGCTCAATTTCGGCTATATGGAGCAGCCCAACGTTCCGAAGGCTCTGGCGATCTGCCGCAAGCTCGGATGGAAGTTCGACATCATGACGACGTCCTTCTTCCTGTCGCGCCGCTCGCTGAAGGCGTCCGAGCAGTCGGGCATGCCGGTCTGGCAGGACAAGCTCTTCATCGCGCTGGCGCGCAACGCTTCCGACGCCAGCGTGTATTTCCGCCTGCCGACGGGGCGGGTGGTGGAGATCGGCACCCAGGTCACCGTCTGAACCGGCCGCCCGTCGCGGCCGGCCCGTCGTTGCGGGAGTTATGCGCCGAGGCTCGCCTTGTTGGCATTGAGGAAGGCGCGAAGCGACGCCGGCTCGCGGCCCGTGAGCTTCCTCACGTCGTCTGTGACGAAATCGACGCGTCCGAGCCGGGTGTTGGTGTCGAAGGAGACGATGAGATTCACCACCGGTGCCGGAAGTCCGGTGGCCGCCTTGATGCCTTCGGCGAGCGCCTCGTCGGAGACCTTGACCACCTCTATCGGCTTGCCGGTGGCCTCGCTCACCTGCGCCGCGATTTCGGCGGTCGTAAAGGAAGTCGGGCCGGTCAGCGTGTAGATGGCGCTTTCGTTCGTCGAGGAGGCAAGGGCGGCGGCGATCGCGGCCGCCGTGTCGTCGCGCGCGACGTGCGAGACGCGTCCGTCGCCGGCCGAGCTATACCATTTGCCGGACGAGACGACCTGCGGCAGCGAGCCGAGCAGGTTCTCCTGATACCAGGAATTGCGGATGATCGTGTAGGGAATGCCGGTCGCCTTGACGGATTCCTCGGTCTCGCGGTGGTCGCCGGCGAAGGTGACGGGAGAACCCGCGTCGGGCTTCGGCATGGAGGTGTAGAGAATGTGGGCCACGCCCGCCTTCTTCGCCGCCTCGACGGCCGCGAGGTGCTGGCGCAGGCGCTTGCCCGGTTCGCCCACGGCATCCGTGGAGATGATGAGCACCCGGTCGATGCCCTCGAAAGCGGCGGGCAGGGAAGTTTCGTCGTCGAAATCGGCCTTGCGGACCTCGACGCCCTTCGCGGTGAATTCGGCGAGCTTCGACGTGTCGCGCGAGGCGGCGACGATGCGCTGCGGCCGGACCTTTTGCGTTTCAAGGAGATGGTGGAGGACGAGGCGGCCAAGCTGGCCGGACGCGCCGGTGACGAGAAGTTTGTCGCTCATGTTCGGTTTTCCTTGCGCCTTGATGTGGCGGAATGAGTGATAGTCTCGAAAAGAGACCAGCGCTAAAATAGGAATTGACCGGGAGGCGTAAAGAAGGCAGTTTCCGGGCCGATGGTTACTTGCCGGGAACCGACCCGATGGATGCGAAGATCACCGACATGAAGACGAGGCTCGAAATCTATCGGGCAAGCCCGGAGGCCAATGGCCGCCTCGGCAATTGCCCGATCCGCGATGTCTTCAACAATATCGGCGGCAAGTGGAACTCGCTGCTGGTGGCCTTGCTTGCGGAGCGGCCCTATCGCTTCGGCGAATTGCGCCGGCTGGTGCCCGACATTTCCCAGCGCATGCTGACCCAGACGCTGCGCGAATTGCAGCGCGACGGCTATGTCCATCGCGAGGTTTTCCCGACCAAGCCACCGAGCGTCGAATACAGTCTGACCGATCTCGGCCGGTCGATGTTCGGCCCGCTGAACGAGCTGATGCGCTGGGCGGACCACAATGCGGCCGCCGTGCGCGAGGCCCGCGCGCGCTTCGACACCGATCAGGCGTGACGCCACATGCATAGCATCGACATTGCCGTCGTCGGGGCGGGACCGGCGGGGCTTGCCGCCGCTCTGATGTTGCACGCAAGCGGCCATCGCGTGACCGTCATCGAGCGTTTCGAGACGCCGAAGCCGCTGGGGTCGGGACTGATCCTCCAGCCGACCGGGCTGACGGTGCTGCACCATCTGGGGCTGTACGAGCGGATCCTTGCGCGGGGAAGCCGCATCGACCGCCTCTTCGGCACCGATGCCCGGAGCGGACGAGCCGTTCTGGACGTGCGCTACCGAACGCAGGGAAAGGGGCGTTTCGGCATCGGGATTCATCGTGCCGCGCTGTTCGGGGTGCTGCACGATGCGGCGATCGCGGCGGGGATCCCCGTCGTCACCGGAGTGGACGTGGCTGCTCTCGATGTCGGCGAAAGCTCCGCCCGGCTCCTCGACCAGGCGGGCCGCTCCGTGGGCGCGTTCGACCTCGTCGTCGATGCGAGCGGCGCCCGCTCGTGTCTCAAATCCTTCGCGGCGCATCCCGCCGAACCGACGCCGCTCGCCTACGGGGCATTTTGGGCCTCGCTCGACTGGCGCGCGGGCTTCGATCCAAATGCGCTGACCCAGCGCTACCGGCGCGCGAGCGTGATGATCGGCGTCCTGCCGATAGGCCGGGTTTCGCCCGGAGAACGGGAGCAGGCCGCCTTTTTCTGGAGCCTCAAGCCCGACGATGCGGACCGTGTCGTCGCGGGAGGCCTGGATGCGTGGAAAGGCCGCGTCGCGGCGCTCTGGCCCGAGACCGAAGGGTATCTCGACCAGATCCGCTCGTTCGAGGACCTCACCCTGGCGCACTATGGCCATCACACGCTGCGCGTTCCCGCCGGCCGCCGCCTAGCCGTGATAGGGGATGCCGCTCACTCCACCAGCCCGCAACTGGGGCAGGGGGCCAACATGGCGCTGCTGGATGCCATGGCTCTCTCCCACGCGATCGATCGTTCGGGCGCCATACCGGACACGCTCGATGCCTATGCGCGTGCGCGGCGCTGGCATGTGCGGGCCTTTCAGGCGATGTCGTGGGCCTTTACGCCTTTCTATCAATCGGATTCGACCATTCTTCCGTTCATCCGCGACAGGATCGTGGCGACATTCGCGAAAATTCCGCCTGCTCCGCAAATCCTCGCGGCGATGGTGGCGGGCACGATCGTCGACCCGTTCGCAACCGTCGGTCTCCGGGAGCACGATTGGAGCCTGACCCGGCACAAGGCCGAGGCTGCCGACGAGATCGAGCTGACGTAACAATCCCGCTTTTCACGCCAAATCGGTATTGCAATTAATTGCACACTCCGGCATAGAAGCCGAACCGTAACGTACGGTACGGTTCTTGGAGAGGTTCAGCGGCGGTGCAGGAAGCCAACGACATCGAGACGAGTGAGACGCTGACGGCGCGACAGGGCGAGGTGCTCGACGCCGTGTTCGACCTCTTGATGAAAGGCGGCGACGCGGTGACCATGACGGCGGTCGCCCGGCGCGCGAGCTGTTCCAAGGAAACGCTCTACAAATGGTTCGGCGATCGCGACGGCCTCCTGACGGCCTCCGTGCGTTGGCAGGCCTCGAAGGTGCGCGCCGGCAGCTATGACCGGCATCATCTCGACGCCAATTCGCTGCGCGAGAGCCTGCAGGGTTTCTGGGGAAACTGGCTGCGGGTGATTTCGGGGCCGAAGTCGATCGCGCTCAACCGGGTGGCGGTCAGCCACGCCTGGTCGGGCAAGAGCAATCTCGGCTCGATCGTGCTCGAAAACGGGCGGTTCGCCATCGGCGAGCGACTGAAGCCGTTGCTGGAGGACGGCCGCGCCGCCGGGCTGCTCGATTTCGACGATACCGAAACCGCTTTCCGGACCTTCTTCGGTCTGGTCAGCCGCGACATTCAGATCCGGTTGCTGCTCGGCGACCGGCTGGAGATAACCGAAGCCGAGATCGCGCAGGACGCCGCGCGCGCGACGCAACAGTTCTTTGCTCTTTACGGAGCAAGGGATCGTGCGTCCTTCGAGGATCGCCCCGCAAGTTTTCCACCCCAGCCCTCAGAGACTCACCCACGGGGAGCGCCTGAGGACGAGGACGGGAAGCACAAACCGCCCTCGTCCTGAGGTGCGAGCGAAGCGAGCCTCGAAGGACGCACGACCTGAACAACAGCAAGAAGCAAACCAAGGAAGGACATCACCAATGCGCGTTTATTACGATCGCGATGCCGATCTCAACCTGATCAAGGGCAAGAAGGTCGCCATCATCGGCTATGGCAGCCAGGGCAGGGCGCATGCGCTCAACCTCAAGGATTCGGGCGTCAAGGACATCGCCGTCGGCCTCAAGGCCGGCTCGGCGACCGCCAAGAAGGTCGAGGCCGACGGCCTCAAGGTGATGACCGTCGCCGAAGTGGCGAAATGGGCCGACCTGATGATGATGGCGACGCCGGACGAACTCCAGGCCGACATCTATCGCGACGAGATCGCGCCGAACATCCGCGACGGTGCGGCAATCGCCTTCGCCCACGGCCTCAATGTGCATTTCGGTCTGATCGAGCCCAAGGCCACGGTCGACGTGCTGATGGTCGCACCGAAGGGCCCCGGCCATACGGTGCGCGGCGAATATCAGAAGGGCGGCGGCGTGCCGTGCCTGGTCGCCGTCCATCAGGACGCTTCGGGCAACGCGCTCGACCTCGGCCTCTCCTATGCGTGCGGCGTCGGCGGCGGCCGTTCCGGCATCATCGAGACCAATTTCAAGGAAGAATGCGAGACCGACCTCTTCGGTGAACAGGTCGTGCTCTGCGGCGGTCTGGTCGAGCTCATCCGCGCCGGTTTCGAGACGCTGGTGGAAGCCGGCTACGCGCCGGAAATGGCCTATTTCGAGTGCCTCCACGAAGTGAAGCTGATCGTCGACCTCATCTATGAGGGCGGTATCGCCAACATGAACTACTCGATCTCCAACACCGCGGAATGGGGCGAATATGTCTCCGGCCCGCGCATCATCACCGCCGAGACCAAGGCCGAGATGAAGCGCATCCTGAACGATATCCAGACCGGAAAGTTCACTTCCGACTGGATGCAGGAGTACAGGTCGGGCGCGGCCCGCTTCAAGGGCATCCGCCGCATGAACGACGCTCACCAGATCGAGGAAGTCGGCGAGAAACTGCGCGGCATGATGCCGTGGATCGCCAAGAACAAGCTGGTGGACAAGGCCAAGAACTAAGGCGATCCACGGTTCTTCTCCTGCGCGTCCTCGGGCTTCGCCCTGC
The DNA here is from genome assembly GCF_001014615.2 of Aquamicrobium sp. LC103. Classification (GTDB taxonomy): domain Bacteria; phylum Pseudomonadota; class Alphaproteobacteria; order Rhizobiales; family Rhizobiaceae; genus LBCQ02. The sequence continues at coordinate 125,718 of NZ_LBCQ02000003.1, read as the reverse complement.
GGGTGCGCGGCGATCGCCAAGAACAAGCTGGTGGACAAGGCCAAGAACTAGGGCGATCCACGGTTCTTCTCCTGCGCGTCCTCGGGTTACACCCTGCGGGCGCGCGGAGATCGCCAGGAACAGGCTGGTGGACAAGAACCAGGCTTGTCAGCAGGCTGAAAATCTCATGGGGCCGCGGTGCAGACCGCGGCCCCAATTTTTTGCTAAGTTGCGAATCGCTCGGGCGGGGCGCGTTGGAGGACATGATGAAGGTCGATTCCGCGCTTGAGCTCCAGGCACGCATTTTTTCCCAGATTTTCGAGTTCGTCGAAGCGCCGGTGGCCGCCGGCATGGAACATCCTTCGCCCGGCCTGTTCCTGGATCCTGCCCTTTTGGAAACCAAGGCGGCTCGACCACGCAAGCCCAAGCGCCGGGCGGTCGAGGACATCGCGCTCGGCGTCACGACGGACCGCGCGGATGAGGACGCCAGGCTCGCGATCTTGGTGCAGGACAGAAACAAGGTGCGTGGCGCGGTGGTCGAACGGATCGTGGAAGCGGCGCGCGGCGAGGTGGAGATACTCTATATCGGCCGGCAGAAGCCGCTGTGGACCACGAGCCGCAACGATCCGGTCAGGCTCGGCTGCAGCATTTCGCCGACGACGGTCGAATATGCGGGAACGCTCGGCTGCTTTTGCCGCGACGACCAGAGCGGCAGGGTCGGAATACTGTCGAACAACCACGTGCTCGCCGACGTCAACAGCGTGCCCGTCTCCACGACCATCATGCAGCCGGGGGCGCGGGACGGCGGCCGGCCGGGACGGGACGACATCGCCGAGCTCGTCCGTTTCGTGCCGATCCAGTTCGGCGGCTATCCCAACCCGGTCGACGCGGCCTTCGCCGCGCTCATCGATCATGGCCGGGCCGAGGACAGGGCGACGCTCTACGACAGTTCGGACGAGCCGAAGCCCGCGATCGAGCTGCAACCCGGTTCGCCGGTGGACGCCACACCCGGCATGGCGGTGCTGAAGACGGGTCGGACCACGCGCCACACGCGCGGCGTGGTTCGCGCGGTCAACGTGAACAATTTCCTCGTCGACGTGGGCACGGGCGTCGCGCGGTTCGACAATCAGATCATCATCGAGACTGCGGCACCTCCGCAGCCTTTCGGCAGGCCCGGCGACAGCGGATCGCTGATCGTCGACGAAGAGGGCAGGCCGGTGGCGCTGCTGTTCGCCGGCTCGGCTTCCGGCGGCGCAGGCAATGTTGGAATTACCGGTGCAAACCCTATATCATCCGTGACCAGTCAACTGGGAGTGACATTGATCTGAGGTATCGGATGGCTGCCACGAAACACTCGATGCAAGAAGCCGTCGAGATACAGAAAGCCTTCGAGGAGCGGTTCGGCGACAAGCACCGGCTGTTGAGCGTCGGCATCGGCCTCAACCGCTCGATGGACGACCTTGCCATCAATGTATGCGTTTCGCGGCCGAACGAGGCCGAGCACCTGCCAAAGAATTTCAACGGACTGGATGTCGTCGTGGACATCGTCGGCACGATCCGCGCTTATTAGGCGGCGCGGGAAGTTCCAATGAAAAACGGCCGGAAGCGGACTTCCGGCCGTTTTTTCGTAAGGTGCGCCGGCCTCGTCAGACGAAGGGCGAGACGCACTGGCGGCGCGGGCCGTAATAGGGCTGGAACGTGTTGTCGTAGGCCCGGTACGACCGGTAGCGCGAGGCGCACCAGCTATAGTGATCTCCCGCCGGCCGGACGTGGCGGCGCGGCGCGTAGACCGGCGGTCTTGCGTAGTAGGGCGGACGATAGGCCGGTCCGCCATACCAGAACTCGATATGAGGTCGGGGCCGGTAGTGCGGCCGGTGGTGGCGATGATGGTGCCGGCGCCAGCGCCTGTCGTCGTCGCGTCCACGCCATTCGCGGCGATGATCGCGGCGCCAGTCACGACGGTCGCCGCGCCATTGACGCCGGTCCCACCGGTCCTGCACCTGCACGACACCATTGTCGGACGGAACGGCAATGGACGGGGCAGGGGCCGCGCCCGCGGCGCTGGCCGGTCCCGCGCCGCCCAGCCCGAGGCCAAGAGCGGCGGCAAGGAGGATTGCCGATAATTTCTCTCTCATGTGAGTCTCCAGCGAATATCCCACGCCCGGTTAACCCTTGGCCGGAGAATGGCGAAATCCACATGAACCGTCGATGAACGTCGCCCGCACCCTTCAGGCGCATGCTTCTCCGCGTTGAAAAGGCAAGCAGGTGCACACTTGTAATTGCTGCGATAGCCGGGCAAAGCTCATGGCATGTCGCTGCGCCTCGCCACCTTCAACGTCGAAAATCTGATGAACCGGTTCGACTTCTCCGGTTATCGAAACGAACTCCAGCAGGATCGGGTCCTCGCCCTCTACGACATCAAGGACGAGGCGCATTACCGCCTGCTCGAAAGCGCGCGGATGATCTCGCATACCGACGATACCCGCCAGCATTCGGCGCTCGCCATCGCGGCGACCGGCGCCGACATCCTGTGCCTTCAGGAAGTGGACAATGTCGAGGCCCTGAAGGCCTTCGAATACGGTTATCTGTTCAAGATGATCGGCGAGGGCTACCGCCAGAAATACACGACCGCGGGCAATGACAGCCGGGGCATCGACGTGGCGGTGATGATGCGCGACGAGACGCATCACGGCCAGAAGATCGAATTCGTGCGCATGCAGAGCCACGCGCATGTCACCTTCGCCGATTTCGGCCTGCTCTCGCCTGAACTCGCGGCAACCGGCGTGGAGCCGCACCAGCGCATCTTCCGGCGCGACTGTCTCGAGATCGACGTCAAGATCGACGGCAAGCCGTTGACGATCTACACCGTGCATTTCAAATCCATGGGCGGCCAGCGCAACGGCCTGCCTGGCCGCGAGGCCTCGATGCCGCTGAGGATCGCGGAGGCGAGCGCGGTGCGGCGCATCATCGAGAACCGTTTCGGGACGGAGCATGCCGCGAACAAGCGCTGGGTGATCTGCGGCGACTTCAACGATTATCGCGAGCGCATCGTCATCTCCGGCGGCGGGGCGGAAGGCTTGCGCTTCGATCCGGCGCAGGAGGCGCAGTCCTGCGTGAACGTGCTCACCGCCGGCGGCTTCTGCGAAAACATCGTCGAGCGCAGGCCCGAGATGGACCGCTGGACGCTCTATCATACGCGCGGCCCGCAGGAGCGGCATCTGTGCCAGCTCGACTACATATTGGTCTCGGCGGCGCTGGCGCGTACCAACGCGGCCGCCATTCCCGACATCATCCGCAACGGCCAGCCCTATCGCACGCCCTTCCCGCCGGGACAGGAGGTGGAGCGCTATCCGCGCGTCGGCTGGGACCGTCCGAAGGCATCAGACCATTGCCCGGTGGCGGTGACACTGGACATCGTCTGAGGAGGTGGGCTTGGCTTTCGACGTGCCCCGCGACGTGGTCTTTCCCGTCAGTTCCGTCTCGGTGCGCCTGAGCGGGGAACCGCACCCGTTCGAGTTCGCGCACTCCGCCGAGATCGCGGCGAGCTGGCAGCGCGAGATCGCGGCCAATCCAGCGCTCTTCGACGGCCGGGTCGCGCTGCTCGCGGAGCTTTCCTACCATGAAGGCGCGCTTCTGGGCCTTTGCCACATCGTGCGCTATTCGACCTTCCTCTACTGGCGCAGGCTGCGGCCGATGGCGGTCGCCGAGCATGCCTATGCGCACGCCATGCCGGTGACGAGCGACGGCGCCCTGGTGGCGATCCGTATGGGGCCGCACACGGTCGGCGCCGGCCAGGTCTATTTCGCGGCCGGCTCCTTCGAGCCGGCGGATTTCCGTGACGGCGCGGTCGACCTCGACTTCAACATGCGCCGCGAGGTTCTCGAGGAAACCGGGCTCGATCTCGGAAACTGCGCGCATGAAGACGCGTTTCACGCGCTTTCCAAATCCACAGGAACGGCGATCTTCCGCAGATACCGCCTCGACATGACCGCAGGGGAGGCCGTCGCGAGAATCGAGGCGCATGTGGCCGCGGAGGCCGAGCCGGAGATCGAAGGGCCGATCGTCATCCGCGGCGCGCACGATCTTCCCGACGGTCTCGCTCCGCAGATGCCCGGTCTCATCGACTGGCATTTCGCCAATCCGATCGATCTCTGACGCCTCCCGCCGCTATTCGTGACGCAGGGCGTCGATCGGATCGAGCCGGGCGCCGCGAAGCGCCGGGAAGAAGCCGAACACCATGCCGATCATCGCCGAGAAGCCGACGGCCAGCGCGACCACCGCCAAGCTCGGGACGAAGGGGATCGACAGCGTGAGCGAGGCGATGCCGGCGAGCGACAGGCCGAGGATGATGCCGATGATGCCGCCCAGCAGCGAAAGCACCGTCGCCTCGACAAGGAACTGCACGAGTATGTGCTTCTCGTGCGCGCCGATGGCGAGCCTGATGCCGATCTCGCGCGTGCGCTCGGTGACCGACACCAGCATGATGTTCATGATGCCGATCCCGCCGACGAGAAGGCTGACGCCCGCCAGCGCGCCGAGCATGCCGGTCATCACCGTCGTGGTGCTGGTCATGGCGTCGGCGATCTGCGTCATGTCGCGGACGGTGAAATTGTCCTCCTGCTCGGGCGCGATCCGCCGCGTCTGCCGCAATATGCCTTCTATGTCGGCGAGCACGGTGCTGGTCGAGACCCCGTCCTGTGCCGCCACATAGATCGTGTCGATGTTGCGGTTGCCGGCGATGCGCCGCTGGAAGGTAGAAAGCGGCATCATCACGACATTGTCCTGGTCCTGCCCGAAGCCGGAGAAACCCTTGGGCTCCAGGACGCCGATGACGCGGCAGCTCATGCGGTTGACGCGGATCGCTTCGCCCGTCGGGTCGCCGGCGCCGAAGAACTGGTCGCGAACGGTCTGGCCAATCAGGCAGACATTGGTGCCGCCGCGCACCTCCGCGTCGGTGAAGGCCCTGCCGAGCACCACGTCCCAGTCGCGCGCGATGAAATACTCGGCGTCGGTCCCGGTGACCTGCGCGGAAATATTCTCCGCGCCGTAGACGACGCGCACCTGGCGCTGCGAGGCGGGCGAGACCGCCTTGACGTTCTCCAACTCCTTCGAAAGTCCTTCCACGTCCCTGTCGTCGAGCTGGCGCGGGGTGAAGTTGGTCGTTCCGCCGCGTCCCGGCCGTGCCGCCTGCACGACGAGCAAATTGCTGCCGAGCTTCGAGATGTCCTGCTTCACCTTTTCGGTGGTGCCCGAGCCGACCGTGATCATCGTGATTACCGCGGCGACGCCGATCACGATGCCGAGCAGCGTCAGGAAGGAGCGAAGCGCGTTGCGGCGCACCGAGCGCAGCGCCAGCCTGATCGTCTCAAACAGCATCGGCCGTCTCCGCCTTCGACGTGTCGTAGGCGATGTGGCCGTCGAGGAAGCCGATCGTGCGCTGCGCATAGGCGGCGATGTCGGGCTCGTGCGTCACCATCACCACGGTCAGGCCGAAATCGACATTGAGCTGCGTCAGCAGTTCCATGATTTCGTGGCTGCGTGCGGTGTCGAGATTGCCTGTCGGCTCGTCGGCGACGAGCAGGGTGGGGCGCGTGACGATCGCGCGGGCGATCGCGACGCGCTGCTGCTGGCCGCCGGAAAGCTCCGCCGGCGTGTGGTTCTCGCGGCCCTGGAGCCCCACCTGAGCGAGCGCCTCCATTGCGAGCTCGCGGCGTTCGGAGGAAGGTACGCCGCGATAGACGAGGGGGAGCTCGACATTTTCGGCGGCGGTGGTGCGCGGCAGCAGATTGTAGCCCTGAAAGACGAAGCCGATATAGCGGTTGCGCAGCACGGCGCGGCGGCCCCGGTCGAGCGCGCCGGCGTCGATGCCCATGAAGCCGTAGCGGCCCCTGGACGGCGTGTCGAGGCAGCCGATGATGTTCATGGCGGTCGACTTGCCCGAGCCGGAGGGACCCATGATCGCGACGAACTCGCCGCGGTCGATGGAGAGATCGACACCGGCGAGCGCGTTCACCCGCGCCTCGCCGTCGCCATAGCTCTTCCAGACCTTCTTGAAGGTCAGGAGCGGGATATCGGGTGCCGCGTTCATGACGCCCTCAGCGACGGGTCGCCGCGAGGATGACCTGGTCGCCCGCCGAAAGGCCGGACAGGACCTCGACGTGCTCGCCGTCCGTGTCGCCGGTCGTCACGCGCACCATCTGCGGCTCGCCGTCGCGCAGGACATAGAGCGGGCGTCCACCCTCGGCGCCGCCGCGCTCCCTTGCGCCGGCGCCGCGCTGGCGGCCGGGACCCATGCGCGGCATGAACAGCGACTGGATGCTGAAGCCGCGCGACTGCGCGGCCGGAGCGGGGCTGAAGCGGAAGGCGGCGCTGGGCACGAGCAGGACGTCGTTCGCCTCGCGGGTGACGATGTCGACCGTCGCGGTCATGCCGGGACGCAGAAGCAGTTCCTGATTGCCCACGGTCAGCCGCGCCTCGTAGGTCACCACGCCCTCGGTGACGACCGAGGCATAGGCGATGTCGCGGATTTCCGCGTCGAAACGGCGCGCGGGGAAGGAATCGACCGTGAAGCGCGCGGTCTGGCCCGGCGCGACCGAGCCTATGTCGGCCTCGTCCACCGCGGCCTTCAACTCCATGCGCTCGAGGTTCTCGGCGATGACGAACAGCACCGGCGCGGACATGGAGGATGCGACCGTCTGGCCCGGATTGACCGAACGGGTAAGCACGATGCCGTCGATCGGCGCGTAGATCGTGCTTTTGGCGAGGTCGGCTTCCTGCAGTTTCAGCTCGGCCCGGGCCACTTCGAGATTGGCCTCGGCGATCGCCACCGCGCTCGCCGCGCGGTCGCGCGCCGCCCGCGCCGTCTCCAGCGCCTGATCGGTCACCGCGCCGCGTCCGGCAAGCCGGGTGGTGCGGGCGAGCGTCTGCTCGGTCTCCGTCAGCGTTATCTCGGCGTCGGCGACACGGGCGTCGGAAGCGGAGACATTGGCCCGTGCCCGCTCGATCTGCGCGACGATCCGGGTCGTGTCGAGTTCCGCCAGGACGTCGCCCTTGGCGACGCGCTGGTTCTCGTCGACCGAAACCGAGCGCATGACGCCCGAAAGCTCGCTCGACACGTCGACCTGCGTCAACGGCTGCAGCGTGCCGGTGGCCGAGACCTCGACCGTGAGGCTGCCCTTCTCGACGGGCGCCGCGCGATAGACGATCTGCGGTGCGGATTGTCCGAACCACGAATAGGCCATTGCCGCCGCGAGCGCCGCCACCGCAAGCGCGGCCGCGACCCACCACCTGCGCCGGCGCGGCCGCGATTTTCCGTTGCCATCTATGGCGAGTACGGCTTCAATCGTCTCGGGAGAGGCCGATTTTGCCTTCTTTGGCCGATCGACGATCTGGTCCATGAGGCCCCTGCCTGTCAAAAAGAATCCCTTCGAACCACACATCATGGATATCGGGGCGGATTTCAAATTAAAGTTTGGCCATGTTCGAAGGCTAAGCAGGCGACGAAGGAAGAATATCCCTCATGCAAAAGCGCAGATACCTGATCTACGACGTGTTCGCGGACCAGCCGCTGGCCGGCAATCCGCTGGCCGTGGTGCTCGACGGCGAGGGGCTGGACGACGCCGCGATGATGAAAATTGCCAGGGAGTTCAATCTTTCGGAAACGGTTTTCGTCCGCCCTCCCGCAAGGCCCGCCCACGGTGCATCGATCCGCATTTTCACGCCGGAATACGAGCTTCCCTTCGCAGGCCATCCGACCGTCGGCACGGCGATCGCGCTGAGCGAGCTGCCGGAGGCGCCGAACGCGGACAGCGGTACCGCGCTCGTCGTCCTTGAGGAGAAGATCGGCAATGTGCGCTGCGCGGTCTCGCGCGAGAACGGCCGGGCCTTCGCCGAATTCGACCTTCCGCAGCTCCCCCGGTCGCTGGAATTCAGCCCCGACGTTGAGGCCATCGCGGCCTCGCTGGGGCTCGGCCCGCACGAGATCGGCTTCGAAAACCACCGTGTCAGCCTGTGGAGCGCGGGCGTGCCTTACGTGCTGGTTCCGGTCGCCGGGCTCGATGCCGCGCGCCGTGCGCGGCTTGACGGGCCGGCCTGGCTGGAGCTTGCGCCGCGGCGCGACGGCGGCAATCCTGCCTGCGCCTTCCTCTATTGCCGCGAGGCGATCAGCCACGACAGCGATTTTCATGCGCGGATGTTCGTTCCCGGTCCGCCGGTCTACGAGGATCCGGCAACCGGCTCGGCGGTGGCCGCTTTCGCCGGGGCGCTCGTCTTCTTCGACGAATTGCGGGACGGCGCGCATCAGTTACGGATAGAGCAGGGGCTGGAAATGGGCCGCCCGTCGCACATTCGGCTGGAGATAGACATCGACGGGAGGGAAATCGCGGGCGCGCGCATCGGCGGTCATGCGGTGAAGGTGGCGGAGGGCTGGCTGGCCGTGTGAGGCGTCAAGCCGATCCCGTGCTTGTTAAGCGTTTCTGCCGGAGATCGCGAAAAATGGTGGGTGATGTAGGGATCGAACCTACGACCCGCTGATTAAGAGTCAGCTGCTCTACCAACTGAGCTAATCACCCGCCGGGCCAACGGCTTTACCGTCGGAGTGATGGCCCTATAGCGGCTATGGTTGCGGCTGTCCAGACGCTAATGCGCCGGAAATCGCATTTCATTCAACTGCGCGTGGAAAACTGAATCGTCCAGGGCGCGAGCAGCGTTCGGAACTTCCGCCGCCTTCAGTTCGTTGGATTCGGGAACGGCGCGGGCCGCGCCAACCGGACCCGGCGGCAAGGAGAACAGGGAAGGTTTTTCCGGTTTCTCTCCCTGGCCAACGAAACGGCAGACGAGCTCCTGTCCCGCCCGGCCCCGTGCCGTTCGTCATTTCGTGGGCCCCGCGAAACGAATGCGTGCCTCGCACGTTTCGCGCTGACAAGGAGTTCTGACATGGATGCATTCTGGTTGCTGGTCGTCGCGGGTGGTCCCCTGCTGATCGCGATCGTTGTCGCCTACGTGCTTCTGACGAGAAGGAACCGCTCGGTCGGCGAAATGGCCGCCACGCGACGTGCGACCCGGCGTATCTACGAGGAGGATGAAGACGTGAAAACCGAAGACCGGCGGCCGGCTCCCGAGCGGGAAACGCCGGCGACGAGATCATTCACGGCCGAGCGGGAAAAGAGGAGCCGGATGAGCAAGGAGGAGGAAGAGCTCGAAGAGGGGCTGGAGGACACGTTCCCGGCGAGCGACCCCGTCTCCGTCACGTCGAGCACGACATCGGGCGGCCCGAAGGATGCGGAACGGCGCCGCTGATCGGAGCGGCGCGTCCGCGGTCAGTAATCCCGCTCGTAGAAAATGCCCAGGCTCGAATCGCCGTCGGTACCGAGCCCGCCGCGCGCCTTGAGATCCTCGGTGATGTCGAGGTTGATCGTGCCCTTGGTCGTGCCTCCGGCGCCGGCTTCCACGCCCAGATAGATATTATCCTGGATGTAACGCCCGGCGCGGACCGCTGCGTTGCCCTCGCTGTCGGTGACGATGTCGAGGTCGTCCAGGCCGGTCGCGCCGCGCAAGCTGCCCAGCAGCGAGGTGTTGCCGCCGCCGGCGAGTTCGGCGGCGGCGGCAGCAAGCTGCGCTATCTGGAAGGCGGAGAGCTCGTCGATGCCGCGATTGAAGATCAATCGTGCCAGCACCTCGTCCTCCGGCAGTTCCGGCTGTGAGGAGAACGCGATGTTGAGGTCGTTGACCCTGCCCGAAACGGTGATGAACACGGTGATGTCGTTGCCGCCCGAGCGCGCGACGAAATTGAGGAACGGGTTCAGGTCGCCGATCAGCGTGACGGTGCCCTCGTCGAAATCGATGCGCTGGCCGAGGATTGAGAGCCGCCCGCGAATGAGATTGAACGCACCCACCGGCTGGATATCGGTGACTGGCCCTGTGAGTTGGACCTGCCCGCCGAGTTCGGTGTCGAGCCCGCGGCCACGCACGAAGATGCGGTTCGGTGCGTTGACCGTCATGTTGAGCCGGACGATGCTCGGTCGGCTGGTCGGGGTCGGGGTTCCGTCGTTGGCACGGGCGCGGCGCAGTGTCTCCTTCACGCCGGGCGGCGGGTTGATATGGACCACGTCGATCGCTGCTGCTCCGCCGCCAAGACTTTCCGGAACCGTTATCTCCGCCCGCGCGACGTCGATCGTTCCCGAGAGCAGCGGATCGCGGGTGAGGGGGCCGGTGAAGGCGAGATTGCCGTTTACCGTCGCGACGACCATTTCGCCGTCGCTGTAGCGGGCCTGGTTCAGGACGATGTTCAAATCCGCCGGGAAGCCGGCGGCCGCGTTCGTCGAGATCGTGCCGCTGGCATTGATGGTGCCTCCGGAGGCGAAGGTGCCGGAAGCCGAGCGCAGCGTTATCGTTTCGCCGTCCATGCTTGCCATGACGTTGATGCCGCCGAGCCTGACATTGCTGCCCGGATCGACGACCTCGGCACCGGTGGTCGACGCCATCGCCCGGATCACGGGCTGTCGGACGCTGCCAGAGACGCTGCCGCTCAGTTGCAGCGTGCCGGAAACCTGGGTTCCGCGGTCGGCCAGGAAGTTGTTGGCAAGGCCGAGCGGAACGGCGCCGGTAAGGCTCACGTCCATCCCGCTGCCCGTCAGGGGGATGCGCCCGCTGGCATCGACCGTGAGCCCTTGCGGACCGTTGATACCAGCCGATGTGAGCATGACCGCGTTGTTTTCGAAGCGTCCGGCGACAGCGGCCTCGAGCGAGGCGATGCCCGCCGACTGCAGGGGCGCCGCGCTGATACCGCTTCCGCGCAGGTCGAAGACCGCCTGCGGCGCTGCGGTCGTCCCGGTGACGCGTGCCGTGCCGGTCACCGAGCCGCCGAGATTCTGGCCGGGAACGGCCCGGTTCAGCGCGGCGAGCGGGAAGGCGTTGAGGTTCACGTCGAGCGCCAGTGCTCCGTCGCCCAGCGGCACGCCGCCGCGCAGTTCGGCGCGCAGCCCTTCCGGGCTGGCGATGGAGGCATTGACGTTGAGCCGGTCGGTCGTGGTGGTGCCTTCCGCGTTGACCGAGATCGAGCTCTGGCCCGCCTGCCTCAGGGCAGACGCGGTGATCGCCTCGCCGCGCAGCGTGAAATTGGCGTTGGGCGCGTCGCGGGCGCCGGTGATCCGCGCCTGGCCGTTGAGCGTTCCGCCGAGCCCGAGGTCGGGTCGCACGAGATTGGCGATGGCGAGCGGAAGGTTGGCGATCGAAAGGTCGAGGTCGAGCGTTTCGGCGGCGCGGCCGCGCGCGGCGATGCGGCCGCCGCCGATGTCGAGGGCGAGACCGTCGATCGTCACGTTCTGGCCCTCGACCAGCAGCGAGGCCGGTTCCAACAGGCGGGCGCCGAGTTGTCCCTGCGCGAGCGAAAGGCTGTCGAGCCGCAGCCGGTAGCCCTGTCCCTCGGGCGAGAGGGCGCCACCGGTACTGGCGGTGGTGCGGTTCGCGAGCGTCGCGTTGGCCGTGAAATTGGTGGTCTCGCCGCTGCGGTCGGCATTCGCCGTCAGGGTCGAAACGTCGATACCGGCGGCCTTCAGGCCGCGCGCGTCGAGCGTGCCCTGGATCATCGGGACATTGAATGCGTCCTCGACGGCGGCCTGCAGCTCGGCCTGCGAAATTTCGATGTCGTTCAGAAGGAAACGGCGCACATTCGCGTCGGCGGTAAGGTTCTGCCGGCCGTCTTGCGTGGAGAGCGCGACATTCGCCTGTACCGCGCCCGACGCTTCGGCGAGGAAAAGCGCGGCGGCAGTCGAGATATCGGCGGCGTTGACCGCGATCTCGCCCTCGAACAGACCCGAGGCGAGCTGCGTCACCGCGCCGGCGACGCGCGCGCCACCGGCCGAAAAGTCGAGGTCGGTCAGCCGGCGCTCGCCGTCGATGACGGCAATGCCCGTCGAAAGCTGCGCGCGCACGCCGTCGAGGAAGGTGTTGCTGGCGACCGTCCCTTCAAGGTTGCCCTCCCGCAGCGTGCCCTCGAAGGCAAGCTGCGCGTCGCGCAGCGTTTTCCCGGCCAGGTTGCCCGTCGGCACGGATGCCTGGGTGGTCAGCGTGATCAGGCCTTCGGAACCGACCGCGCGGCCGTTCGCCTCGAGCCTGCCGCCCGCCTGCGGAGAGACGAGCGCCAGATCGGTCAGCGCGAGATTGTAGGTGAAGTCGGCGGACTGCGATGCGAAGACGCCGTCGGCGAGAAGCTCGATCTGGTCGTTGCCGACGCGCAGATTGTCGGCGAGCAGGCCGGTTTCGCCGCGCGCCACGCGCCCGGTGATCGTCGTCGTGCCGCCGAGGAGATTGTCGGCCGCCTCGGTGCCGATGCGCAGCTCGTTCGCCGAGCTGTCCAAGGTCAGATCAAAGGCACCGCTGACCGGACGCAGCTCGCCATTGGCCTTCAGGTCGAGCGAGCCGGAAAGGTCGCGTCCGGCAAGGCTGGAGAAGGGGGCGATGTTGTTTGCGCGAACGCCGATGTCGCCGTTGAAGGCGAGCTCGGCGATGTCGCCGGCAAGCGATACCGAAAGGCCGTTTCCGGAAAGCAGCGCCTGCGCCAACCGCACCGGCTCGCCCGCGTTCCAGGCGCCCTCGACGTCGAGATCGATCCGCTCGCCGAGCGCCTGTGCGATTTCCTCGCGCGGCGCGGTGATGCCCGTCACGGCGCCGTCGACATTGAAGGTGATCTGCCGGTTCTGTGCCTGCTCGAGATTGCGGGCGAGGCCGCCAAGGTCGAATTCGGCGCGCCCGGCGGAGAATTCCGGCGTTGCAAGCTGCTCCACCAGGATTTTGCCGGTCCATTGCTCGTCGGCGCTGTCGCCGAAGGCGACGGTGAGCTTGGCACGATCGACCGTCGTGTTGCCGCCCGGAACCGGCAGGACGACCGGCTCGGCGCTGTTGTTGTCGACATTGGCGTCGATCGCCAGGCGATGGAGGAAGCCGTCGCCGCCGGTCTCGGCGGATGCGGTGAGGTCGAGCGCTGCGCTTTGCAGGTCGAGCGCTTCGAGCACGAAGCCGCCGGCGTCCCTGACGAGGCCGTTCGCCGTCAGCGTGGTCTCCGCCCCGAAGAAGGAGCGGAACTGTACCGGAATGAGCTGGGCTATCGGACCGGAAAGATCGGTTGCGAATGTAAGCCCCTCGGTCTCGCGGCGCAGCCGCGTCTCGCCGGTCAGCACGCGCTCGCCCGCCGCGTCGAGCGTCAGGCCGACGTCGAGGTCCGAAAGCGGACCGTTGCCGGCCACGGCGAGTTCGACGGGCGGCCGGCCGTCGATGTTGAGGAGGTTGGCGACGATGCCGTTCGCGGGCTCGGACAGGCGCAGGTCGAGGGCGAGAAGCTCGGTCTCGTTGGCATAGGTCGCGTTGAGCGCGAACTGCCCGCCCGGCCCGTCGATCCGGGTGATGTCCAGAGCCGTGTCGAGCGCGCCTCCCTCGAGGCGGATGCGCCCGGTGATGCCGAGCTCCGAGGCGAGGCCGAACACGTCTTGGCCGAAGGTGACGCGCGGCACGTCGAGCGCGTCGAGATTGATCGCGATCGGCAGTTCCGGAAGGCTGAACGAGGAGGATTCGGGCGAGGGCAGGCTTTCGTCGGGCACCGGGCGACGCATCACTTCGACATGCTCGGCCGAAAGCGTGTCGATCTGCAGGCGCTGGCTGAGCAGCAGCGCCGAACGGCTCCACACGATCGAGGCGTTGGTTATGCGCAGCCAGACACCTTCCCGGTCGGCGACCGTGATCTGGCCGATGCGCGCATTCGAGGAAAGCACGCCCTGAATGCCGGAAATGCGGATCTGCCGGTTGGGTGCCGAAAGCTGGTCTTCCACGAAGGAGAGGAAGAAGGAGCGCTCCTCCTCCGGCGTGTCCTGCGCGAGCGCGGGCCAGGCAAACAGCAGGAAGACTATCGCGAGCAGAGACCGGATCAAAACGCCTGTCCTATTCCGACATAGAAAGCCACGCTGGGGTCGCCGCTGCGCCTGTCGAGCGGCACGGCGACGTCGAGCCTTATCGGGCCTAGCCCGGTAAGATAGCGCAGGCCCGCGCCTACGCCGATCCTCAGATCCTCGTTGAAGCTCGGCACGGTGTCCTCGTCCACATAGCCGGCGTCGACGAAGCCGACGAGGCCGATCGAGTTGGTCACGCGCACGCGCGCCTCCACCGAGGCCTCGGCGAGCGAGCGGCCGCCGATGATGTTGCCGTCCGGTGTGCGCACGCCGATATTGCGATAAGCATAGCCGCGCACCGAACCGCCGCCGCCGGCGAAGAACAGCTTGTCGGGCGAGATTTCCGCGGTCTCCGGGCCGATGAGCGCGCCGACCTTCAGCCGTCCGGCAAGGACGAAGCGGTTCTTCTCGCCGAAGCCGAAATAGGCGCGGCCTTCGGCGGTCGCCTTGAACGCGCCGTTGCCGTACTGGAATTCGTAGAAGGGCTCGAGCACGGTGTCGACATAGAAGCCGCTGGTCGCGTCGGCCGGATTGTCGCGGCTGTCATAGGTCAAGCCGCCGAGCAGCCCGACCGTGGTGAAATCGCGGGTGCCGAATTCGTCGTCCTCGAACTGGGCGTGACCGCCGCTGAGGAGGAGCTTTCCGGAAAGCTCCTCGGTGAAGATGTGGGTGAAGCCGGCGGTGCCGGTCACGGCGGTGCGCGTATAGGCGTCGAGCACCTCGCGGTCGCCGATCAGCGAGGTCGTGAAGTCCGTATCGGGCGTGAACACGCCGGGCTTCACGAAGGTCGGGCCGAAGCGGTAGGTGAATTCCTCCGGCTTGAAGGTCTTGCCGATGCCGGCGACCTTGGCGTCGAAGCGCAGGCGCTCGGCGCGCCCGAACAGGTTGCGGTGGAGCCAGAAGGATTCGAGCCCGAGCCCATCGACGGTCGAATAGGTGCCGCCGACGCCGAAACGGCGCGGCAGGCGCTCCTGCACGATCATGGTGATCGGCAGGAGACCGTTCTCGCCGATCATGTCGGCTTCCTGGAAGCGGGCGGCGCGGAACACGTCGAGGCGCGCGATGCGCTTGCTGGCGCGCTCGATGTCGTCGGGGTCGTATTCCTCGCCCTGCCTGAGGCCGGTCATCCAGGCGACGAATTGCGGGTCCATGCGCTCGGTCCCGTCGACCGTGACCGGGCCGTAATAGGCCTTGCGGCCGGGATCGAGAGCGATGCGCGCATTCACGATGTCCGTATTGTGCGCGGCCTCCACCCGCCGGTCGGCGACGCGGGCCTTGGCGTGTCCCTGCTGGCGCCAGGCTTCGACGGAAAGCCGCTCGGCGCGGAGGATCGTGCCCGAGCGGGCGACCTCTCCGGGCATGAAACCCTCATGCGGGTTGTCGACGCTGTCCTTGCGGTTGGTGGGCGGAGGCGCCTCGTTGACGATCGCGGCCTCGCCGAAATGGAAGAGCGGGCCGGGATCGACCGAGACGAGGACGGCGGCGGGATTGGCGAGCGTCGCGTCCGGCGGCAGATCGGCGGCTTCCCGTCCGTCTATGCGGATGCTGATGGTGCCGCCGTAGCGGCCCTCGGAATAGAGCGTTGCGAGCAGGCGGCGATAGTCGCTCCGCGCCTTGGCGATCAGGCCGGCCGCCCCCGACGCCGGATCCTCGCGATCGCCCCAGAGCGACGAGGCCGATTTCAGCTTCGATTCGAGGCCGTCGGTGTCGGCGACGGCGAAATCGACATTGTAGGGCTGCGGTTCGCCGATGGTCAGCTCTTCCTCGGCTTCCTTGTTTCCGCCGAAGAGCTTTATGCCGAAAAGCTCGAAGGAATGGGCAGGCAGCGTCCCCGCCAGCGCGGAGAGGCCAATGGCAGCGAGGAAGAGCCGGCTGCGGCGCCAGAACGGCGGGCTTTGCTCGGTCAAAATTACTCCTCACCACCGTCACAAGGCGAAACCGAAGGCACGCCGCATCCCCACAAAAAGCCGGCAACTACACCGCCAGCCTACGAAACACCCCGAGCCGCTCCCCTTCGATCATGTCGGCTCTTGGTAAACAATCCGAGAAAATCGAAAAATTCAGCCCGCGGGCGCATGTTTCCCGGATAGCCCGATCTTAAAGGGCCGGGCGGGGCTTGTCCAACCGGCGGCCATCAAAAGACTGTTGCAGCGCCGTCCGCAAAACGGTCCTGCTTGTCTCGAAAAGCGCATCATCGAGGCTTCAACGGAACATTTCGGCCCGCAAAGGCATTTTTCCAGTTTGGAAAAACCATGGGAAAAGACCATGCCTGCCAAATCGAAAGCCCAGCAGAAAGCCGCCGGAGCCGCGCTCTCCGCAAAACGTGGCGATACCAAGAAGTCCGAGCTCAAGGGCGCCTCGAAGGGAATGTACGAATCGATGAGCAAGTCCGAGCTCGAGGAAATGGCCGAAACCAAGCGCAAGAACCTGCCCAACAAGAAGAAGGGCTAGGCATGAAGCCGGTCGATCCCGAAGCGCCGAACCTCATTCTGGACAATGGGCCTGAGATCGAACTGCCGCCCTCCGCCCTGATCGACAGTCCGAAGGTCGACGAGGAGATGATGGAGGGCGAGGAGCGCTTCAACTGGAAACCGACGATCGCCTTCGCGGCGCTGGCCGTCGTGGCGATGCTGGCGTTCGCCTATCTCTAGCGGCCGCTTCCCCCTCGGCTCAGACGAACGGTTCGCCGAGATCGTATTTGCGCGGCAGCAGCCGGTCGAAATATGCATAGGCCGCATCTCCGAGCTGGTTGCGGTCGGGATGCAGAAAATCCTTCGGCATGTGGCGCGTCCTGCCAGCGACCGCGGTCAGCGGCACCAGGCGAATCGCCGTCTTGCCCTTTTCCTCCTGGAGTGCGACCGAACCGCCGCCGCGCGACGCCGCCTCGATCGCGAAGATGCCCGCGTCATGCGCCTCCTGCGCGTCGGTGGGGTTGACCGCGCCGATATTGCCGCGCGGCAGATAGCCGAAGGTGTCGACGCGCGAACGCATGCCCTTCAGATCGTCGGCGAGGATGCGCTCCATCGCCTGGCCGAGATCGGTGCCGGAAAGGCGTACATTGCCATGCGCGTCGCGCTCCAGCATGTCGGGCGAGACCAGTTCCTCGACGAGCGAGCGGCCGGAAGCCGACGAGACGCCTTCCGACATGGCGATGATGCAGCGTTTGTGGCGGGACATGGTCTCCTTGACGTCCTCCACGAAGCGGGCGCGCTCGAACGGCCGCTCCGGCACGTAGACGAGATGCGGGCCGCTTTCCTCGTTCATCCGCCAGGCCGCCGCCGAAGCGGTGAGGAAGCCGGCGTGACGCCCCATGACGATCCCGACATAGATGCCGGGAAGGGCGCGGAAATCGAGGTCGACGCTGACGAAGGCGGACGCCACGAATTCGGCGGCGGAGATGAAGCCGGGCGTGTGGTCGTTCTCCTCGAGGTCGTTGTCGATGGTTTTCGGCGCGTGCACGAAGGCGATGCTGCCGCCGGCGGCGTCGTGGAGGATCTGCTGGGTGCCGGCCGTGTCGTTGCCGCCGATATAGATGAAGGCGTCGGCGCCCACCTCCCGCAGGCCCTTCAACACCGCCTCGCAATAGGCCGCGTCCGGCTTGTCCCGGGTGGAGCCCAGGGCGGCGCTGGGCAGCGCGGCGACGCGGCGAAGCCGCTCCTCCGAGAGCTCGGAAAGGTCGACATAGTCTCCCGCCCTGATGCCGCGCACGCCGTAGCGTGCGCCGAGAACGCGGCAGCCGGGATGGCGCCTGCGCGCTTCCAATGCGGCGCCGACGAGCGTCTGGTTGATGACGGCGGTGGGGCCGCCGCCCTGGGCGATGACGAAGGTGGTGCTCATGGCGGGTCCATTCGGGTATCAGATCAGCCTAATAGACCATGCTTTCGGTTCCGCCGAAAGCGACAGTTCATCGACCGGTCGCGTTCAATTCCATATCACGAGGATATGTCGCCGACGGCTTTGCCTGCGCCGGCTCGCCGATGATAGAGTGACGGCGACGGGATTTGGCCGGATCGGGCGGAAAGTTCGGCGAGAGCGAAGGAAGAAGATGATGAAGACCCATCTTGCAGCACTGGGCGCCGCACTCGTTTCGGCCGCTATCGCGACCGCCGCGGTTGCGCAGGGCCGGCCGGACACGCGCATGATGAGTTGCGAGCAGACCCAGGCGCTCATCCAGCGCTCGGGCGCGATCGTGCTGACCACTGGCCGCCACACCTACGACCGCTACGTCGCGGCCTGGCGCTTCTGCAACTATCCCGACGTCCCGAAGCAGACCTGGATAGCCACGCGCGATACGCCGCAATGCCTCGTCTACAATTGCCAGCGCGAAGAGATCCCGCGCGAGAGCTTCCGCTGAAACCCGTTGCCGTTGGCAGGCCTGTTTCGAAATCAGCCGGGCCTGCCGACACGCTCGCCATATGAGGCGATGAAGCGGGCAAGCCGCGCGGCCGCTTCCCGCAGCACGTCCTCCGGTTGGCAGAGGCTGACGCGGATATGCCCGCTGGCCGCCTCGCCGAAGCTCGAGCCGGGCATGACCGCGACATTCTCCCCGTCGAGCAGCGCCCAGGCGAAGGCCTCGCAGTCGGGTTCGACGCCGGAAATGTCGAGCATGACGTACATGCCGCCTTCCGACCCGCGCACGGTGACGGCGTTGAGCCCGCGTATCGCCTCGAGGAAGAAGGCGCGCCTTGCCGCGTAGCGCGCGGCGATCTCCTCCACGCCGTAGCCGTTTTCGAGCGCCGCGATCGCCGCGCGGCTGACGAAATCGGGCAGGCCGTAGGTGGAGACCAGATTGAGGCTGATGAGGGTGGTGATGAAGTCGCGCGGGCCGGTCAGCCAGCCGAGCCGCCAGCCGGTCATGCCGTGGCTCTTCGACATCGAGTTTATGACGAGCGTGCGCTCGGCCATGCCGGGAAGCGACCGCGGCGAGAGATGCTTGCCGCCGCCGAGCGTCCAGTAGACTTCGTCGGAGAGAAGCCAGAGATCGTGCCGGCGGCAGATTTCGGCGATGCCCTCCAGACTCTCTCGGGTATAGACGGCGCCCGTCGGATTGTTGGGCGTGTTGATGAGGATCGCGCGCGTGTTCGGCTCCACCGCCTTCTCGATCGCCGCCGCGTTTGGCTGGAAGCCGTCCTCGGCGCGCGCCTCGACCACCGTGAAGCCGGCGCCGGCGGCGCGGAACGTGCCGGGATAGGTCGCGTAATAGGGCGCGACGACGATCGCATGGCCGCCCGGATCGATCGTGCCGAGCACGGCGGAAAAGAGCGCCGCCTGGCCGCCGGGCGTCGCCAACACCTCCTCTGCAGCCGTTTCCACGCCCGTGCATGCCGTCGACACCGCGGCCATCGCCTGGCGGAGGCGCGGCAAACCGGGGAGGTGCGTGTAGTGATGGTGGCCGGCGCGGACCTCGCGCACGCAGGCCTCGACGGTCGCCTCCGGCGTGTCGAAATCATGGTCGCCCACCGACAGCATGATGATGTCATCGCCGGCCTGCTTGCGGCTCCAGGCTTCGAAATGCACCTCCCAGCCGTCCTTGCCGGAAGGTGTTATGCCGGAAACGCGGGAGGAGGGACGAGGCATGTTGGTCCTTCGGTTCTGGCTGGCGGTTCTGGCCGGTGGTGGGTTTCCCACAGGATTCCACGGTCGCGCGCGGCGTGCGAGACACAATCCTCCGTCGGCATTTGGGCCAAGGACGTCGCCGGGGGAATTGCTTGTGGAGGAAACTTCGCCTATGCGATGGCTCCGAAAACAGTTGGCGCTCCGCGCCGCCCGATTTTGCCGCATGCCGAAGGACTGGAGATGCTGGCTCCCGACAACAAGACGCAAACGATGGATGAAGCTGCAATCGTGGACGAAGCGATCTCGTCGCGCCGTTCTGTCCGGGCCTTCCTGCCCACGCCGGTCGACGAGGAAACGATCAAGGATATCCTCCGGGTCGCCTCGCGCGCGCCTTCCGGCACCAACATGCAGCCGTGGAAGGTCTATGTGACCACCGGCGAGACCAAGCAGAAGATCGCCGACGCGATCCTCAACTCCGGCGTGCGCGCGGAAAAGGTCGAATGGGACGAGTACCGCTACTATCCCGACCAGTTCTTCGAACCCTATCTGACGCGCCGCCGCGCCGTGGGCTTCGCTCTCTACGGGCTGCTGGGCATCGGCCGGCGCGAGGTGGAGCGCATGCGCGCCCAGCATGACCGCAACTTCGTCTTCTTCGACGCGCCGGTAGGCATGATCTTCACCATCGACCGACGCTTGAACATGGGGTCGTGGATCGACCACGGCATGTTCCTGCAGTCGATCATGATCGCGGCGCGGGGCAGGGGATTGCACACTTGTCCGCAGGCGGCTTTTGCTCCCTATCACAGGGAGATAAGGCCGATTCTTGGAATTCCGGATGAAGAGATCGTCGTCTGCGGGATGGCGCTCGGCCATGAGGACGAATCGAAGCCGGAGAACGAGCTCCGCTCCGAGCGCGCGCCGCTCGAGGAATTCGTGACCTTCGTCAGGTAGACTCAGCGGTCGTCAGGCGATCCCAGGCCGCCATGGCGCCGTCCGCGATGGCGAGAAGCGTTTCGCGGCTCGCCCCATCGCGCGCCTGGATCGACATGCCCTGCTGCACCGTCACGTAGAAGGACGCGATCGCGTCGCAGTCGATCGACGGCGGCAGTTCGCCCTCGGCGATCGCCCGTTTAAGCCGCTCGCTGATTTCGGCGACGTTTTCCACGCGCTTGTCGCGCAAGGCTCCGCATACTGCCTCGCCGGCGTCGTCGGCATGCAGCGCGCCCAGAACGACAAGGCAACCCGCTGGCTTGCCAGGCCGGGTGAAAGAGATCGCGGTGCCGTGCAGGAAACCGGCGATCGCCTCGCGCGCCGTGCGTCCGGTTACGATCGGTTCCCAAATCTCCCCGCTTTCGCTTTTGCCGTAGAGCGCCAGCGCTTCGCGAAAAAGCGCTTCCTTGGAGCCGAAGGCGGCGTAGAGGCTGGGCGAGTTTATGCCCATCGCCGCCGTCAGGTCGGAAAGCGACGCGCCCGCGTAGCCCTTTTTCCAGAACAGCACCATCGCGCTCTTCAGCGCGTTCTCGCGATCGAACCTGCGCGGCCGGCCTCTGTCTGCCATGGCTGTTTCCTTTTTTGTATTGATCGATAAATAAATCACTTGACCGTGCCCGACAAGGCTGCAATGAAATATGTATCGATTGATACATAAATGGAGAAACAACATGCGGAATTTGTCCGGCAAGGTCGCGCTCGTCACCGGCGGCAGTCGCGGCATCGGCGCGGCCATCGCCAGGAAGCTCGCCGCGGACGGCGCCGACGTCGCGATCACCTATGCGCGTTCGGCGGAGCGTGCCGCGTCCGTCGTGCGGGATATCGAAGGAGCGGGCGGGAGCGGGCTGGCGATCTCCGCCGACAATCGCGACGCCGCAGCCGTCGAGGCCGCCATAGCCGCGACCGTCGAGCGGTTCGGTCGCGTGGACATATTGGTCAACAATGCCGGCATCTTCGACGCGGGCCATATCTCCGAGCTGACCCTCGAGGATTTCGACCGGACGGTGGACGTCAATGTCCGCGCCGTCTTCGCCGCCACCCGCGCGGCGGTCGCCCATATGCGCGACGGCGGCCGCACCGTCATGATCGGCAGCAATCTCGCCCGGCGCGTGCCGGGACCGGGCATCAGCCTCTATGCGTTGAGCAAGGCGGCGCTGACCGGCTTCGCGCGCGGCCTCGCCCGTGATCTCGGGCCGCGCGGCATAACCGCCAATGTGGTGCATCCCGGTTCGACCGACACCGACATGAACCCGGCGGCGGGCGAAGACGCCGACACGCAGCGTTCGCTGATGGCGATCCAGCGCTACGGTGACCCGGCCGACGTCGCCGATCTCGTCGCCTGGCTCGCCGGACCGGCGGCGCGCGGCGTCACCGGGGCCGAGTTCACCATCGACGGCGGCGCGAACGCCTGAGGCGCTATCTCACCTCGTATCCGACCTCTTCCGCTCCATGGCAGAGCGTGGTCCAGAAGCCGCGCGCGAAGGAGCGGAAGACATAGAGGTCGAACTGATCCTCGCCCGTCCGTTGGATCTGGGTGAAGATGTCGTGATGGACGGTGGCGCGGCCGGCGGAAACGGGAAAGGCCGGCAACGAGAAGTCCAGCGCGTAGAATTTGGCAAGCACCCATTCCGCCTTGGGTCCGGCGATGCGCAGCGCCGTGCGCCCATGCGAAAGATCCGTTACCGTGCCGGTTTCGATCGGGATTTCGGCGCGAAGCGCCTCGGCGGCGCCCTCCGCCTGGTCGACGATCAGGAATTTTCCCGGGGCGATGCCGAAGGCGGATCTGGACTTGGCCGTGGTGCCCCCGCCGGCGCCGTCAGGCAGGGCGAGGCCGGTCGCCTTCCTGATGGCGGCGATCAGCGCCTTCTCGGCGCCGGGCCAGCCCGCGGCCTCGACGATCGAGCCCGGCCGCGTCTCGCTCAGCGTCACGCCGATACCGCTGGCGGGATTGCCGTGCCGGCCGGGGCGATGGGCCGGGCCGAGCGGGGAAACGGGCTCAACCATGCATGCGGCTCCCTTCCGGATCGAAGAAGTGATGGCTGACGATCTCGACCGGGCCGAAGCGCTTGCGCAGGGGATCGGAGACATGGGCGCGGGTGCCGTGGCGCGCCTTGCCACCCTTCACCAGCGCCAGGCCGATATATTTGCCGAGCACGGGCGAGTAGCAGGCCGCCGTCACATGGCCGACGGAGCCGCGCGGATTTTCCGGATCGAGTTCCTCGACGATGTGCGCGCCGCCGTTGAGTGCCCGGTTGTCGAGCGAAACGACGCCGACGAGCTGGATGCGATCCGGCGCGACGAGTCCCTCGCGGTCCATCATCGCGGAGCCGATGAAGGGCTTCCTTTTCGAAAGCATCCAGTCGAGATGCAGGTCGCGCGCCGTGGTGCGGCCGTCGATCTCGGCGCCGGTGACATGGCCCTTCTCGATGCGCATGGTGCCGAGCGCCTCGAGGCCGTAGGGCACGATGCCGAAAGGCTCTCCCGCCTCCATGAGCGCTTCCCAGACATGGATGCCATGGCCCGCGCCGCAATAGATTTCATAGGCGAGCTCGCCTGAGAAGGAGAGCCGGCAGACCGTCACCGGCACGTCGGCGATCTCGCCATGGACGATGCCCATGAAGGGCAAGGCGTCGTCGCCGACGGCCGTGCCCTTCATGCAGGCGGCAAGCACCTCGCGAGATTTCGGCCCGGACAGGGCCGCGCCCGCCCATTGGTCGGTGACCGAGGCGACGTGGACGCGCAGCTCCGGCCACACCGTGTCGAGGTAATATTCCAGATGCTGCATCACCTTGCCGGCATTCGCCGTGGTGGTGGTCATCAGGAATTCGTGCTCGGCGAGGCGCCAGGTGGTGCCGTCGTCGAAGGCGATGCCTTCCTCACGCAGCATCAGGCCGTAGCGCGCCTTGTTGACCGGCAGCGTCGAGAACAGATTGGTGTAGACCCGGTCGAGGAATTCGGCCGCGTCGGGGCCTTGCACGGCGATCTTTCCGAGCGTGGAGACGTCGACGATGCCGACGCCGTCGCGTACCGTCCGCGTCTCGCGCACATAGGCCTGCTCGACCGTCTCGCCGGGCAGGCCGTAGATCTGCGGTCGCAGCCACAGGCCCGCCGTGTACATCCTCGCTCCATTCTCGACATGCCAGTCATGCATCGGCGTCAGCCGCTCGGGTTTCAGGTCGCCATGGCGCTCGGCCGCCAGCGCGCCCAGCGGAACCGACGAAAAGGGCGGGCGGAAGCGCGTGGTGCCGACCTCGGGTATCGACTTGCCCGCCGCATCCGCCATGATGGCGAGACCGGGAACGTTCGACGTCTTGCCCTGGTCGGTGGCCATGCCGAGCGTCGTGTAGCGTTTCAGATGCTCCACCGAGACGAAGCCTTCACGATGGGCGAGCCGCACGTCCTCGGCGGTCACGTCGTGCTGGAGGTCGACGAAGGCCTTGCCCTTGGCCTTGATCTCGAAGATAGGGGCGGGCGCGGCATCCAATTCGGGAGCTTCGACCTCGGGAGGCTTCGCCCGCGAAGCACGCGCGCCGGCTGCAGTCGCACCGGCCGCCGTTCCTTCGGCTATCGTCTCCCGCGTGGTGAAGGCGCCGTCGAATGCGCCGGCTCCGATCCAGTTCTGTGTCGGCTTCGGCGGCAGGAAGGCCTGCAGCCGCTCGTCCCACTGCGGGGCCTGGCCGGCCTGGCTGGCGAGGTGGATGGCGGGCGACCAGCCGCCCGAAACGGCGAGGCAATCCGCCTCGATCTGGCGAGGCTCTCCGGAAAGCACTTCGGAAGCGGCGTCGTACCGTTGAACCGATATGCCGGAAAGCGCCTTGCGGCCGCTGGTCGCCACAACGGCATGGCCGGTGAGCAGCTCGCCGCCCGCTTCCTGCGCGAGCTGCCGCGCGCCGGCCGAAATCTCGCGGCGCGCATCGATGATCGCCGCGATCGCGGCGCCAGCGCGCCGCAGGGCGGCCGCTGCTCGATAGGTGCTGTCGTTGTTGGTGAAAAGGACGATCCGACGCCCGGGCAAGACGCCGTATTCGACCGCGTAGCGCTCGGCTGCGCCTGCCAGCATCACGCCCGGCACGTCGTTGCCCGGAAATACCAGCGGCCGCTCGAAGGCGCCGGTGGCGAGCACCACCGCGCCGGCGCGGATCGTCCAATGGCGGTGGCGCGGCTCGCCCGGCGCGGCATCGGCCTTGTGGTCGTTCACGCGCTCCAGGGCGGCGAGCGTGTTGCCGTCGTAATAGCCCCAGACGGCGGTGCGCGGCAGGAGCCGCACATCGGGCATGCCGGCAAGCTCCGCCTCGCGCGCCGACGCCCATTCGGCGGCCTCGATCCCGTCGATCGTCTCGCCGCTCCATTTGGCAGAGCCGCCGAGAACCGGCTCCTGCTCGGCGAGGATCACACGCTTGCCACCCACGGCCGCCGCCTTCGCCGCGGCAAGACCCGCGGGACCGGAACCCACGACAAGCACGTCGCAGAAGGCGTTCATGCGTTCGTAGCGGGCAGGATCCCGCTCATGGCCGGCGCGGCCGAGACCGGCGGCCCTGCGAATGAACCATTCGCAGAACATCCAGAAGCGCGTGCCCCGAAGCGGCCCGATCACCGGCCCCATGAAGGTCTTGTAGTAGAAGCCGGCCGAGAAGAGATCTCCGGCGAGGCTGTTCATTGCGCCGAAGTCGAAATCCAGCGAGGGGAACCGGTTCTGGCTTTCGGTGACGAGGCCGTCGAAAATCTCGATCTGCGTCGCCGGGACGTTGGGTTCCCGGACCTTGCCCCTGAGGACTGTGACCAGCGCGGAAGGTTCGTCGACGCCGGCCGAAAGGACGCCGCGCGGACGGTGGTACTTGAACGAGCGGGCGACCATCGACACGCCGTTGGCAAGCAGCGCGGAGGCCAGCGTGTCGCCCGCATGCCCGGAATAGCTCCTTCCGTCGAAGGTGAAGCGGATGCTGCGGGCGCGGTCGATCCGGCCGCCGCTGGGGGCACGTCCAGCGCTCATGCCTTCGCCCCCGTCTTCCTGCGCGCGGAAGGTTTTTTCACAGCGCCGTCGCGGGCGAGGGCGACGTCCTTTATTTCGTGGGTCAGCGTGTTCCGGGTCACCGCGAGATGGACGCGGCAGCCGCCCGAATGCTGCCAGTATTCGCGGTGGTCGCCGGCGGTGTTCGCCCGGTCGTAGACGTAGGCGTTCCAGGCTTCCGGGTCGGTCGACGCAGGATCCGGCCGGGTGCGGTTGGCGTCTCCCTGGTAGGAGAATTCAGCCAGGTCGCGCGGTCCGCAATAGGGGCAGGTGATCAGCATCTTCGTACCCGTCAGTGAAGCTTCGGCGTGGCGCCCTGACCCTTTTCGTCGATGAGAATGCCGCGATGGAAGCGGTCGAGCGCGAAGGGGGCGTTGATTGGATGGGGCTCGTCCCTGGCGATCGTCCAGGCGAAGCACCAGCCGGACGCGGGCGTCGCCTTGAAGCCGCCGTAGCACCAGCCGCAGTTGAGATACATGCCGGGCAGGGGGCCGGTTGTGATGATCGGCGAGCCGTCCATCGACATGTCCATGATCCCGCCCCAGGAGCGCAGCAGGCGCACGCGCGTCAGGCCGGGGAACATGGCGCACATTTCCGACATCACGTCCTCGACGATCGGCAGGTTGCCGCGCTGGGCATAGGTGTTGTAGCCGTCGATGTCGCCGCCGAACACCATGCCGCCCTTGTCGGACTGCGTGACGTAGAGATGGCCCGCCCCGAAAGTCACGACCGTGTCCATGAACGGCTTGATGCCTTCCGACACGAAGGCCTGCAGCACGTGGCTCTCGATCGGCAGCCGGTCGACGCCGGCGAGCTTCATGACGCGCCCGGTCGAGCCCGCCACCGCGACCGCCACCTTTCCGGCGCGGATTTCGCCGCGCGTGGTCGCCACGCCGACGATGCGGTCGGCGTCGCGCAGGAAGCCCGTCACCTCGCAGTTCTCGATGATGTCCACCCCGCGCCTGTCGGCGGCGCGGGCATAGCCCCAGGCGACCGCGTCGTGGCGCGCCGTGCCGGCGCGGCGCTGTATCAGCCCGCCCACGACGGGAAAGCGGCCGCCGAAATCGATGTCGAGCGCCGGCACGAAGCGGCGTATCTGCTCCCTGCTCATCAGTTCGGCGTCGATGCCGGCGTGGCGCATGGCGTTGCCGCGCCGGGCGAAATCGTCCAGCTGCGCCGGCGAGTGCGCGAGGTTCAGGCATCCGCGCTGCGAGAACATCACATTGTAGTTGAGGTCGTGGGAGAGGCTTTCCCACAGCTTCATCGAATGCTCGTAGAAACGCTGGTTGGCCGGCAGCAGGTAGTTCGACCGGATCATCGTCGTGTTGCGGCCGATATTGCCGGAACCGAGATAGCCCTTCTCCAGCACCGCCACATTGGCGATGCCGTGCTCCTTGGCGAGGTAATAGGCCGTCGAGAGCCCATGCCCGCCACCGCCTATGATGACGACGTCATAGGCCGGCCTTGGGTCGGGCTTGCGCCAGGCCGGTTTCCAGTCCCGATTGCCGTTCCATGCATTCTTGAGAAGCGAAAGAAATGAATATTCCGCCATGCCTTGCCAGCCGTTTGAATGTCCCCGCGGGCGACGAACGATCCGCAACCCTATAGATCACGCCGGCGGCGCAAGGTAAATAAAGCGCCATGGGCTTTCGCTGGACCGACCTTCCCCAGGGTCGCCGCGTCCTGCGGCTTGCCGGCTCCTCGCGCGCTCAGTATCAATGCGGGCTCGGATCCAAAGAGAGCCTTCCATAGAATGAAGCTGCCGGTTCCCGTTACTTCGCGCCTTGCGGTCTTGGTGGCGCTGTTGCTCGCCATTCTGTCCTCGCCTTCCTTCGGGCAGGACAACGGCTCCAATTTGCTGGTGGAGCAGCGGGCGGCGATCGCCGAGATCACCCGGCGCACCGACGATCTCGAACTGCGCATGCGTTCCAATCTCTACGACGACGCGGCGCTCGTCGAAGTGCGCAATCATCTCGAGGAGCAGGCACGCCGCCTGATCGCGAGCGGCGTCGCCTTTCGTCCCCGGCTTGCCGCCATCAACAACCGCCTCGACGAGATCGGCCCGGCGCCCGGCGAGGGAAGCCCGCCCGAGCCGGCCGCGCTGACGGAGGAGCGTCAGAGCCTCCTCAACGAGAAGGCGGAAATCAACACGCTCCTGGGCGACGCGGAAAAGCTTTCGCTGCGCGCCAACAAGATGATCGAGGAGATCGCGCAGATCAGGCGCGACCTGTTCTCCAACACGCTTTCCCGGCGCTACGATCTTTCGACGGCGCTGAGTCCGAGGGTGCTCGGCGAATTCGCGGCCGAGAGCTCGAAGCTCTATCAGGCCCTGTCCTCCTGGGTCCGCTTCGCGGTCAACTACAAGCTCTCCTCGGTGCTCCTGGCCACGTTCTTCGCGCTGCTGGCCGCCGCGGTGCTGTTGTTCGGCGGAAGGCGCCTGTTCGGCAACCTCATCGAGGCCGACCCGGAAAACGAGGAGCCGTCCTACCTGACGCGCCTCTCGGTGGCGTTCTGGTCGACATTGCTGCCGTCGGCCGCGCTCGCCGTCTTCCTGTTCGCCACCCACTTCTTCTTCAACTATTTCGGCGTGCTGAGGCACGACATCGCGCAGTTGATGGTGTCGTTCTTCAACGTCATCGCCATCGTCTTCTTCGTCTATCGGCTCGCGAGCGCGGTATTTTCGCCGAACCTCCCGGAATGGCGGCTCGTTCCGGTCGAGCCGCGCGCGGCGCGCGTGCTTTTCTGGCTGGTCTGGCTGACGGCGCTGGTCGCCAGCGCGGATTTCTTCCTGAGCCGGGTGAACGTGGTGATGAGCTCGCCGCTTTCGCTCACCATCGCCAAGAGCCTCGTCGCCACCGTCATCGTCGGCGTGCTGGTCATCCTGATCGCCACGGTGAAGCCCTATATCGGCTATGACGGAAGGCCGCGCCGCTGGGGGACGCTGTTCCGCGTGCTGCTCTTCGGTCTCGGCGGCACGACGGTCCTTGCCGCGCTGCTCGGCTATATCGGCTTCGCCCGCTTCATGTCGCAGCAGATCGTCATCACCGGCGCGATCCTGGCGACCATGTATATCGGCTACCTCTCGGCCAGCGCGATCTCCGAGCTCGGCGCATTCGGGAAAACCGCGCTCGGACGGCGGCTCACGGCGCGCTTCCATTTCGACGAGACAACGGAGGACCAGCTCGGCCTCGCCGCCAGCGTCGTCATCGACATCCTCATCCTCGCCGTCGGCATTCCGCTGATCCTCCTGCAATGGGGCTTCCAGTGGGGCGACATGCGCGCCTGGACCTACAATTTCGCCACCGAGGTGCGCATCGGCTCGATCTCGATCTCGCTGATCGGCATCCTCACCGGCGTGCTGGTCTTCGTGATCGGCTATTTCCTCACCCGCGGGTTCCAGCACTGGCTCGACGGCAAGGTCATGGCGCGCGGACGCGTGGATGCCGGTGTGCGCAATTCGATCAGCACGGCGGTCGGCTATGCCGGCGTGGCGCTCGCCGGCCTGATCGGCATTTCCGCCGCCGGCATCGATCTCTCGAGCCTGGCGCTCATCGCCGGCGCGCTTTCGCTCGGCATCGGCTTCGGCCTGCAGAACGTGGTGTCGAACTTCGTCTCCGGTCTCATCCTTCTCGCGGAGCGGCCGTTCAAGGTCGGCGACTGGATCGTCGCCGGCGCCGTGACCGGCACGGTCAAGAAGATCAGCGTGCGCGCGACCGAGATCGAGACTTTCCAGAAGCAGACGGTCATCCTGCCCAATTCGGAGCTAATCAATTCGGCGGTCGGCAACTGGACCCACCGCAACAAGCTCGGCCGCACGGAAATCCGCGTCGGCGTCCCCTATGGCTCCGACGTCCGCAAGGTGCACCAGCTTCTCACGGATATCATCGCCAGCCACCCGCTCGCGCTGAGGAACCCCGAGCCGTTCGTCGCATTCACCAATTTCGGCACCAATTTCCTGGAGTTCGAGGCGCGCCTGTTCCTCGCCGACATCAACACGCAAGGTTCGGTCGGCAACGAGATACGTTTCCAGATTATCGAGGTTTTCGGGCGGGAGGGGATCGAGATCGCCTACACCGCGCCTCCGGCGACGGCAAAGCCGGCACCGCCGAAGCGGCGCAGGTCCAGACGCGACGCGGTTCCCGAATGAATGCTTCATTCAGCGGACATTCAGGTAGAATGCACTACATGGTTTGATGAAAAGCGGGATTCGTTCCCGCAGGGCAAGAAGGGCGGTGTGGAAACACCGGTAAGACAATGAAGAAATACCTGTTCGCCTCCGCGATGTTACTGGCAACCGGCAGCGCAGCCATGGCAGCAAGCGTGACCAATCTCGACAACGAGACGTTGACGCTGGTCGTGACCGAGGGCGGCAGCCAGTCGGAACTGCAGGTCGGAGCGGGGCAAACCATCGAGTTCTGTTCGTCCGGATGCTTCGTCACCATGCCGAACGGCGACCGCGAGGCGCTGACCGGCTCGGAGAACCTCGAGATACAGGGCGGCAGGGCGCGGGTACTCTGAATACCCGAATGGAATTCATTCTAACCATTTCCGAAGCCGGTCGTTAACGCTGCTTCGCGAAACATGCTCTTCCGTCTTGCTTCGACCGCGTCGCATTAATCTTCCCTAGGCGGTTTTCCATGTATTCCCGGTCGATCGTTTCGACCAAGGGGCATGGGGCTGCGAGAATGGATGCGCGCACGGAAAGGATCGCCACGCCGCTGGCGGTTGATCTGGACGGCACGCTTATCGCCACGGATCTGTTGTGGGAGAGTGTCTTTCTGCTTCTGCGCAGGAATCCGCTCTATCTCTTCCTGCTTCCCGTCTGGCTGCTTTCGGGCAAGGCGCATCTGAAATGCGAGATCGCCGAACGCGTCGAGATCGACCCGGCGGGGCTGCCTTATCGCCCGGAAATCCTGCGGAGGCTGGCCGAGGACAAGGCCGCCGGGCGTCACATCGCGCTCGCCACCGCCCAGCCGAGGAAATTCGCCGAGGTGGTCGCCGCCCATCTCGGTTTCTTCGACAAAGTGATTTCGACCGACAGGGGCTGCAACATGACCTCCGGTTCGAAACGCCGGGCGCTGGTGGAAGCCTATGGCGACGGCGGCTTCGACTATGCCGGCAACGAGAAGGCCGACATCGCCGTCTTCGAGGCCGCGCGGGCGGCGATCGTCGTCGCGCCCGACACGGCTGCCGCGCGCTGGCATGCGCGCCATGGCGGGGAGCTCGTCGCCGCTCCGCGACCGACGCTGCGCACCATGGCCAAGATGCTGCGCGCGCATCAATGGCTCAAGAATACGCTGATCGCCGTGCCGCTGGTGCTGTCGCACGAATATTTCAACCCGGCCGCGGTCGTCGCCTGCGCGCTCGCCTTCATCTCGTTCAGCTCGGCGGCCTCGGCGATCTATATCCTCAACGACCTGTTCGATCTCTCGCTCGACCGCGCCCATCCGACGAAGCGCAACCGGCCCTTCGCCAGCGGCGTGTTGTCGATCCCCTTCGGCTTTGCCGCCATCGGCGCGCTGCTGGCGTTCAGCTTCGCGGTCGCGCTCTGGCTGCCGCCCCTGTTCATGCTGGTGCTGTGTGGTTATCTGGCCGCGACGACCGCCTATTCGCTGTCGTTCAAGCGCATGCTTCTGATCGACGTCTTCGCGCTTTCCGGCCTCTACACGATACGCATTCTCGCCGGCGGCGTGGCGACGAACGCCGAATGGTCGTTCTGGCTGCTCGCCTTCTCGATCTTCTTCTTCCTCTCGCTGGCACTGGTGAAGCGCTATGTCGAATTGCGCGGAACGGACGTTCCGCCCGGCGAGCGGATGGCGGGGCGCGGCTACCGGCCGGAGGATCTCGAGACGATTTCGCAGGCCGGCATGGCGGCCGCCTTCTCCGCCGCGCTGGTGATGGCGATGTTCATCGACAGCGAGGCGGCGACCGGCCAGTACAGCCGTCCATGGCTGATGTGGCCGCTGGCGCCGCTCATCCTCTATCTGACGATGCGGCTGTGGATACTCGCCCGGCGCGACACGATGCATGACGATCCGGTCGTCTTCATCATCCGCGACTGGCGCAGCCAGCTCGTCGGGGGCTTCGGTATCCTACTTCTCCTGGCGGCGGGGATGTAGATGGCGCCCGTCTATCAGAGCTTCGGCAGGACGACGTCCGCCTCCCGGCGTGCCATTCCGGCACAGGAGGCGATCAGGCTGCTTCAAACCGTTCCGTCCGGCGTTTCGCTGCTGCCCTACGGCAACGGGCGCAGCTATGGCGACACCTGCCTGAATTTTGAAGGCACGCTCGTCGACATGCGGACGATGAACCGGATCCTCGATTTCGACGCGGAGAGCGGCATCATCGAGGCGGAAGCGGGTACGATGCTCTCCGACATCATCGGGCATGTCGCGCCGCACGGCTTCTTTCCGGCCGTGGTTCCCGGCACGCGCCACGTCACGCTCGGCGGCGCGGTGGCGAACGACATCCACGGCAAGAACCACCATCGCCGCGGCACTTTCGGCCGCCACGTCGTCGGGCTGACGCTGATGCGTTCCGACGGGATCGTCTACAATTGCAACGCGGAGCGGAACAGCGAGCTTTTCGCCGCAACGATCGGCGGAATGGGTCTGACCGGCCTCATCCTGACGGTTTCGCTGCGGCTGATGCGCGTGCCGTCGCTCATGATCGAGGAAAAAATCCGCCGATTCAGGAGCTTGTCTGAATATTTCGAACTGGCGGAGGAAGCCGACAGGCACAATGAATATGCCGTCGCTTGGGTCGACCAGCTTGCCGTCGGCGGCAAGGCGGGGCGGGGCCTGCTGATCACCGGAAACCACGCCGCCAGCACGGGCCCGACAACGGCGCGACCGGGCAATTTCCTTTCCGTTCCGTTCCAGCCGCCGCTCAACCTCCTGAACCGGCCTTTCCTGCGGCTCTTCAACGAAGCCTATTTCCGCCGCAAGGGCCGGACGGAGGAGATGCGGGCGACCTCGGCGGAAAGTTTCTTCTTTCCGCTCGACAGCGTCGCCCATTGGAACAGGCTCTACGGTCCGGCAGGCCTGATGCAGCACCAGAGCGTCATACCGGCGCAGGCCGCGCCGAAGGCGATCCCGCAGATGATGGAGCGGGCCCGCGCGGCCGGGCAGGGCTCCTTCCTGACCGTGCTGAAACGGTTCGGAGCGATCGCCTCGCCGGGCATTCTCTCCTTTCCGCGTCCCGGCTACACGCTGACGCTCGATTTTTCCTTCAAGGGGACGGCGACGCGCGATCTTTTCACCGAGCTCGACCGCATCACGGTCGAAGCCGGCGGCGCCGTCAACGCTTACAAGGACGCGCGGATGTCGGCGGAAACCTTCGCCGCCTCATTCCCGCAATGGCGGCGGCTGGCGCGGCTTCGCGATCCCGGCTTCGTCTCCGATTTCTGGAACCGCACGGCGATGCGGCTGCCACGCGCAGACGCTGGCGGGGCGATGGCGGCCGAATGATGGACGGGTTTTTGGCGAACAGCTTCATGCGATCCCGGCGGGCGCCGGCGCAATGACGCTTCGGGCAGGGAAAAGATGAAATATATCGGCTTCATACTCTTCACCGTGATGACCAACGCGGCCGCGCAACTCATGCTGAAGCACGGCATGACGACGCTCGGCCCGCTTTCCTTCGCCGGGGCCAACCCGATCCTGAAGATTTTCGAGATCGTCTTCAGCCCGTGGGTGTTCCTCGGGCTCTGCACCTTCGTCATCTCGATGGCGTCGCATCTGTTCGTCCTTTCCAAGGTAGAACTGTCCTTCGCCTATCCCTTCCTCAGCCTGGCTTACGTCGCGGTGGCTGTCTTCGCCTATTTCATCTTCCGCGAGGATCTGAACGCCTGGCGCATCGCCGGCATCGCCTTCATCTGCGTCGGGACCGTTCTGATCGCGCAGAGCGGACGTTCCGGCCACGAAGATGGCACGAAGCTTGCGACGGCTCCGTTGCAAACCAGTGAGATGTCAAAATGAGACACATCATCTTCGGTGGCGACGGGTTCGTCGGTCGCCATCTCGCACCGAAGCTCCTCGCCGACGGCCACGAGGTCGTCGTCGCCGACATCGTGAAGAGCGATCTGCCGCACTATCGCGGCATCGAATTCGTCCGCTGCGACGTCACCGACCCGGCTTCCGTTGCCTCGGTGGGCATCCGGGCCGACGACATGGTCTACAACCTTTCCGCCAAGATGCTTTCGCCGCTCCAGGTGCGGGCGAAGCGGCGCGATTTCTTCTGGCCGGTGAATTTCCACGGCACGGAAAACATCATCCATGCGATGGACAGGGCCGGCGCCGCCAAGCTGGTCCATTTCACCACCGACATGATCTACGGCCACACCGTCGCCCATCCGATGACCGAGGAGCATCCGGTCGCGCCGCTCGGCGAATACGGACTTTCCAAGCTGAAGACCGAGGAGCTCGCCGTCGAATGGCGCGAGCGCGGCATGCGGATATCGCTGTTCCGACCGCGCCTGATCATCGGACCGGGACGGCTCGGAATCCTGGAAAAGCTCTTCAAGCTGATCGACCTGAACCTGCCGGTGCCGATGATCGGCTCCGGGCGCAATCCCTACCAATTCATCTCCGTCTTCGACTGCGCCGAGGCCGCGCGGCTCGCCTTCAAGGCGGGTGTGCCCGACGAGGCCTACAATCTCGGCTCGCTCAACCCGCCGCCGGTGCGCAAGCTGCTCGGCGATCTCGTCCGCCATGCCGGGTCGCGATCGATCCTCCTGCCGACGCCCGGCTGGGCGGTGAAGCGCACGCTCGACCTGCTCGATCTCGCCAACATGCCGATCATGGATCCGGAGCAGTATCTGATCGCCGACGAGGAATGCGTGCTCGACGTGTCGAAGGGCGAGCGTCAGCTCGGCTGGGTGCCGAAGCATCGCGACGAGGACATGCTGATCGCCGCCTATCGCGAATATCGTTTGAGGAAGAACGGCGGCTTCGCCGCCGCCGGACGCCAGGTTCCGGCTGAATAGGAGGACGAGGATGACCGTCATGTCGAAGCCGCCCGTCGGCGAAGCCCGCACCGCCATCGACGCGCCGGAGCTTTCGCCGCGCACTTTCGCCAAGCCGGCGCTGATTTCGGTCGAAGAGGCGAAGTCGATGGACG
This sequence comes from Aquamicrobium sp. LC103, assembly GCF_001014615.2. Lineage (GTDB taxonomy): Bacteria > Pseudomonadota > Alphaproteobacteria > Rhizobiales > Rhizobiaceae > LBCQ02. Next base: position 91,128 of record NZ_LBCQ02000003.1, on the reverse strand, counting down.
TCGCCCGCATGACCGACCTTTTCAAGGCGCATCTGAACCCCGGCCAGCTCCATTTCATGAAGCTGCTGGGCTTCCACAAGGTGAAGGTCGAGCGCGCCGAGGGCATGTATTATTTCGACCAGAACGGTCGGAAGATCCTCGATTTCTTCGGCGGTTTCGGCTCGCTGGCCTTCGGCCACAACCACCCGCGCATCCTCGCCGCCCGCAAGGCCTTCCAGGAGGAGAAGCGGCACGAGATCGCGATCGCCTTCATGTCGCAATACGCGTCGGCGCTGGCGCACAATCTCGCCCGGTGCTCGCCGGGCGATCTCGACATGGTGTTCCTCGGATCGTCCGGCTCGGAGGCGATGGAGGCGGCGGTCAAGGTGGCCGAGCGCGCCGCCGGGCCGAAGAAGCCGAAGATCGTCTATGCCGAAAATTCCTTCCACGGGAAGACCAAGGGCGTCCTGTCGATCACCGACGGACCGCTCTATCGCGGCGAGTTCAGGCTGGTCGACAACACGGTGCGTGTTCCGTTCGCCGATATCGAGGCGATCGAGAACGCCTTCCGCTCCGATCCCGGGATTGGCGCGATCGTGCTCGAAACCGTGCAGGGCGGCGGCGGCATCAACCAGGCGCCGGCGGAATTCTGGCAGAAGCTGCGGCGACTCTGCGACGAGCACGGCGTGCTCTGGGTCGCCGACGAGGTGCAGTGCGGGCTCGGCCGCACCGGCCGCTTCTACGCCTTCGAGCATTACGGCGTCGTGCCGGATGTCACCGCGCTCGCCAAGTCGCTCGGCGGCGGCAAGACGGCGATGGCCGCGATGATCGCGCGCCGCGAGGTCTACATGAAGGCCTATGGCACGCCGAAGACGGCGATGATCCACGCGCAGGCGACCTTCGGCGGCATCGGCGAGGCCTGCATCACCTCGATCGAGGCGCTCAACCTGCTCTACGACGAGGGGCTCATCGAGAACGCGGCCACCGTGGGCGACTACCTGCTCGAGCGCCTGGCGGATCTCCAGGCGAAGCACCCGAAGATCATCAAGGAGGTGCGCGGCAAGGGTCTGATGGTGGGGCTGGAGTTCCACGATTTCTCCCAAACCCTGCCGATGGTGCTGCGGCCGGTCGTCGGCGTGCTCGACGATAAGTTGAAGGGCTCGCTTTCCGGCTTCGTCGGTTCGCTGCTCCTGCGCGACTACGGCGTGCTCGTCGCCTTCACCGAATACAACCGCAATGTCGTGCGCCTCGAGCCGCCGCTGATCTGCGAGCGCAAACATGTCGACGATTTCGTCGAGGCGCTCGACGGCCTGCTGTCGCGCGGCATCGTCGCGATCGTGAAGGATTTCGTTAAAAGCCAGGTGAGCTGAGGATTCGCCGGCTTTTAATGGCCGGTTCCAGTCAGTTTCCAGCCATCTTGCCGGCAAGGCGCGGGTTGACGTAGCCGACATAGCAGCGGCCGAGCCGTACCGGCCGGTGTTCGGCGAGATAGGGCGCATAGAGCGCGCGCAGCTTGTCGGCCGCGACCATCTCCGGGCAGGTCGGATAGAGCGCGAGGTCTACGTCGCGGATCGCCTCTCCCTCGCGGGAGCCGGGAGGAGGCACCGTACGGCTGATGTCGGCGCCGATCGAGATGTGGCGCGGCGCGTGGCGGTCCATCAGCCACGGAAAGGCATTGGTGAAGGAGAGCGTCATCATCGTCTCGAAACGAACGCCCTTTTCCTTCTCCAGCTTCAGGATCGCCTCGATCGCCTCGTCGATCGCCTTGAGATAGGTGATCTGGAAATCGAGATCCCAGGTCAGGATCTGCGAGGGCATCTCGCCGATGTCGACGAATTCTCGGAACATGTCCGGATGGCGCGAATACATTTCGATCAGCCGGTCGGTACGCCCGGCGAGCTCGGGACGCATGCTGACGGCGCCCATCGTCTTCAGGTGGCGATGCTCCAGCGGAACGTTGTTGACCGAGCCGACATAGGTCCTGGCCGCGCGCTCGACCGTATTGACCAGGAGCGGCAGGGCGACCATGCCCGCGAGCGTGACGGTGGCCGCAAGCAGCCTGGGCGTGGCGAACATCGACGGCACCCGCAGCAGGACCGCCCAGAGGACCGGCCACACCATGATCATCGCCTGGCTGCCGGTGTTCTGCGTCTCGTAGAACCAGCCGGCGAAGAGCACGACGGCGAGCCACAGGGCATGGTTGTCGAGCACCGCAGGCACCGAGGAGAGAGAAGGCTTCGCCAGGAGGTTGGCTGACGCCTTTCGCAGCCTGTCGCGGCCGGCGAAGAGCAGGACCAGAACGAGCGCTCCGCCCGGTGCAAGCGCGCCGAAATTCAGCGATGCCGCGCGCAGGAAGCGCGAGGCGAGCACGTCCTCGTTCATCGCGACAAGTTCGAGAATGTCGCGGAAATAGCCCGACACCATCCCGTCCGTGAACTCCAGCAGAGCAAGGACGCCGAAGAAGGCCAGCGCGCTCGCCGCCGCCGGCCGGAAGGCGATGCGTCCGGCCGCGAACGCATAGGCGCAGATGAGCAGGCCGGCGATGAAGGCGGTGATCTTCAGCAGGAACATGGCGAGCATCGCAATCGCGACGATCGATGCCAGCCGGCGCTGGTCCTTCACGAGGAGCACGGCGGCGACCAGAACGTAGAGAAGCTGCGCGCCCTGCCTGTTGTACATGCCGAACCCGTCCGAGCCGGGGTAGGGGTAGAAGTCGCGCGTGTTGAAGGGGAGGAGGGCAAAAACCAGGAACGGGATGAGCAGCGCAAAGGCGCTGGCGCGCGATTTCGCATCGACATGCGCCACGATCAGCGCCATCAGCGGCGCGGTGACGGCAAGCATCGACCAATGGACGAGCAGGGCCGGCTGCGCGTCCGGAAAGAGCGCGACCGCGCCCGCGAAGAGGTAATAGGAGAGCGGCCCCACGGGTGCGAAGAAGTCGACGATCGGAACCTGGCCGTCGAAGATGCGGTTGGCGCCGTCGAAATAGAGATAGAGATCCCAATAGGCGGAACCGATCGGCACGACGAGAGGAAGAAGCGACAGAACGGCGACGAGGACGAGCGACAGGAACAGCACGCCGAGCGGCGCGCGCAGACCGAGGCCCGCGACCAGCCATCTTTCCCGTTCGGTGGCGCTGCTCATATTGCCCCGTTGCCCCTTCGATCCGGTGGCCGCGCCGGCAAGCGCGGATTCCGCCGACGCGCCATCTTCGCCGCTTCCCCTTAAGAACTGCCTACCGAACAGGCAGCCTCGATCCCGGCCTCGTCGCGACCCGTTTCGCCCATGTCGCAAACAGGCCGAACGCCGGCTCTCCGGCCGGAATATTGTCGCCGAGGATCAGAGGGATTTGCCACGCCGAACGGGCGCGGCCGGAAAATCGGGAGCTGATATGTCAATGAAAGCCGAAACGCGTGCGGTCGTCATCGGTGGCGGGGTGGTCGGCGTCTCGACGCTCTACCATCTGGCGAGGAAAGGCTGGACCGACGCCGTCCTGATCGAGCGCAAGGAGCTGACGTCGGGCTCGACCTGGCACGCGGCCGGCCTGCTTCCGCTTTTCAACATGAGCTATTCGGTCGGCCAGATCCACAAATACTCCGTCCGCTTCTATCAGGAACTGCAGGAGGAGACCGGCATGAATGTCGGCTTCACCAACTGCACCAACGTCCGTCTCGCCCGCACCAAGGACCGCTGGGACGAGTACATGTACTACGCGGGCATCGCCGAGACGATCGGCGTGCCGGTGAAGGTGCTGACGCCCGAACAGCTGAAGGAGGTCTGGCCGCTTTGCGAGACCGATGGCATTCTCGGCGCGATCCAGCATCCCGATGACGGCTATATCCAGCCGGCGGATCTCACCCAGGCGCTGGCCAAGGGCGCGCGCGACCGCGGCGCCACCATCTATCGCAACACCGCCGTCACCGCGATCGAGCAGCGCGGGGACGGCAAATGGCTGGTCAGCACCGACAAGGGCGACATCGTCGCCGAGCATGTCGTCTCGGCCACGGGCAATTTCGCCCGCCGGACCGGCGCCATGGTCGGGCTCGACGTGCCGGTCATCCCGGTCGAGCACCAGTACATCGTCACCGAGCCGCATCCGGTGATCGTCGAGCGTAAGCGGCAGGGCCTGCCGGAAATGGGCGTGCTGCGCGAAAGCGACTCGTCCTGGTACATGCGCGAGGAGAATGGCGGTCTGCTGCTCGGGCCTTACGAGAAGGGCGCGCCGGTCTGCTACGTCGACGGGCCGTCGGACGATTCCGAATACGAGCTGTTCCAGGAGGATCTGGAGCGCCTGATGCCGCATATCGAGGCGGCGATCGCGCGCGTGCCGGCCTTCGGCGAGGTCGGCATCAAGAAGGTCTATAACGGCGCGATCGCCTATACGCCCGACGGCTCGCCGATCATCGGGCCGGCGCCTGGCCTGAAGAATTTCTGGCTCAACGAGGGCCATTCCTTCGGCGTCACGGCCGCGGGCGGTGCCGGCTGGCAGCTTGCCGAGTGGATCGTCGACGGCGAACCCAGCATCGACATGATGGGCGTCGACCCGCGCCGTTTCGGCCCTTACGCAACCGAGGGCTACCTCATCGAGAAGAACGAGGAGGCTTATGCCAACGTCTTCACCATGCACTATCCGGACGAGGAACGCGCCGCCGCCCGCCCGCTCAAGACCACGCCGCTCTACGACCGCCTGAAGAAACTCGGCGCCGTGTTCGGCTCGGTCTATGGCTGGGAGCGGGCGAATTGGTACGCGCCGGCGGGTCACGAAGTGCCGAAGGAGCAGCTAGGCGTCGGTGCCGACGTGCTCACCGGCGAAAACCACGCCCCGCCGCTGGAGGACGGGCGCATCGTCGAAAAATGGTCGTTCCGCCGCTCCAACTATTTCGAGCATGTCGGCAACGAGGTCAGGAACGTCCACGAGCATGTCGGCGTCCTCGACATGTCGGCCTTCGCCAAGGCAAGGGTTTCCGGTCGGGGTGCCCGGGAATGGTTGGAAAGCGTTCTCGCCAACAAGATACCGAAGAAGCGGGGCCGCATCGCACTCTGCCACCTGCTCACCAGGCAGGGCGGCGTCAGGTCCGAGTTCACCGTCTACGAGAGCAGCCCGGGCGTGTTCTACCTCGTCTCGGCGGGCGCCTACGAGGCGCATGATCACGACGTGATGCGCAAGCTGCTGCCGGAGGACGGCAGCGTCAGGTTCGATGCGGTCACGCAGGCCCTGGGCGTCCTCGTCCTTGCCGGCCCCGACAGCCGGAGGGTCCTGCAGAAGCTGACCCGCACGCCGCTCGACAATGCCGGCTTTCCGTGGCTGTCCGGAAAGAAGATATCGGTCGGCACGGCCACGGCCGATGCGCTGCGCGTCAACTTCGTCGGCGAGCTCGGCTGGGAACTGCACCATCCGATAGAGATGCAGAACCACATCTTCGACAAGCTGATGGAGGCGGGGGCGGAGTTCGGCATCAAGCCGTTCGGCATCCGCGCGATGACCGCCATGGCCATCGAGAAGAGCTACCGGCTCATCCCGCGCGAGCTGTCGATCGAATATTCGGCCTGGGAAAGCGGGCTCGACCGCTTCGTCCATCCCGACAAGGGCGATTTCATCGGCCGCGACGCGCTCGTCGCGCTGCGCGAGAAGGGACCGCGCTGGAGCTTCGTCACGCTGGAGGTCCACGACGTCACCGATGCGGACGCGCGCGGTTCGGAGGCGATCTATCGCGACCGCGTCCTCGTCGGCCGGGCCACCCATGGCGGCTACGGCTTCCGCGTCGGCAAGAGCCTTGCGCTCGCCATGGTGAAGCCGGAGCACGCGGCGCCGGGCACCGGCCTCGAAATCCGGATCCTCGGCAGGCTGCACAGGGCGACCGTCATCGGCGAGAGCCCGTTCGACCCGGAAAACACCGCGCTCAGGGCGTGACGGGAGCCTTTTCGAGCGGAGAAGAGCGCGACGGCGGTCGCGAAATTGTGAAGGGAGAGCGCGGGCCGCAAGCGCGGGGCTTTCTTTCCAACGCCGGCTTTTCGCGTACCCTGTCTGCATGGCTCGTCTGCGAAAGATTCGGCGGGGGCTTGTCACGGGCGCGTCCGCCGCGCTGATTGCCGCGTTCCTGCCGCAGGCGGCGGAGGCGGAACAGGTCGATGTCGAGCTGATCCTGGCGGTCGACGTCTCGCTTTCCATGTCGCCCGACGAACTCGCCATCCAGCGCGATGGCTACGCCGCCGCGCTGACCCACGAGGTAGTCCTGCGGGCGATACAGGACGGGGTGCACGGAAAGATCGCGCTGACCTATGTCGAATGGGCAGGTGCCACCGTCCAGCACGTGGTGGTGCCCTGGACGGTCATCGCCACGCTCGAAGACGCGAAGGCCGTCGCCGAGAAGCTCACCATTCATCCGCCCAACAGCGCGCGGCGGACCTCGATCTCCGGCGCGCTGCAATTTGCCGGCGATCTCTTCGCCGAGAGCGGGCATCGCGGCCTGAAGCGCGTCGTCGACATTTCCGGCGACGGTCCGAACAACCAGGGAAGCCCGGTGGCGGAGGCGCGCGACGCGCTGGTCCGCCAGGGCATCACCGTCAACGGGCTGCCGCTGATGACGACGGGCGGCTTCACCAGCGCCTACGACGTGCCGAACCTCGATCTCTACTATTCGAACTGCGTGATCGGCGGGCCGGGCGCCTTCATGATCCCGGTCAACGACTGGGCGCAGTTTCCGGAAGCCGTGAGGCGCAAGCTGGTGCTGGAACTGGTCGATGCCGTTCCCGACACGGAAGATGAGGGCGGCCTGCCGGTGATCAAGGCCGCCGCCGAGCGGTCATACGATTGCATGGTCGGCGAGAAGATGTGGCGCGACCGCTCCTGGATGTGGGACAGCCGGTAGTTTCGGGCCGCCGGTCACGCCGCCATGAGCTGCTTGCGGTCGGCGCGCTCCTGCTGCGGAGAGCGCGCGTAGAGCTCGCGGTAGCATTTCGAGAAATGCGAGGCCGAGACGAAGCCGCAGGCGACCGCTACCTCCACCACCGGCAGCGACGACTGGATCAGCAGGTGCCGGGCGCGGTCGAGCCTGATCTCGAGATAATAGCGCGCCGGCGAGCGGCCCATCTCCTGCCGGAAAAGCCGCTCGATCTGGCGGCGGGAGAGGCCGACATGATCGGCGATCTCGACCAGCGACAGGGGCTCGGCGAGGTTCGCCTCCATCAATTCGATGATCGTCAGCACCTTTGAGTTCTGCACGCCGAGACGGGCGCGCAGCGGCAGGCGCTGGCGGTCGGTGGGGCTGCGCACGCGGTCGGTGAGCACCTGCTCGCAGACGCGGTTGACCAGATTGTCGTCGAAATCGTCGCCGATGAGCTTCAGCATCATGTCGAGCGCCGCGGTGCCGCCGGCGCAGGTGTAGATGTTGGAATCCACCTCGAAGAGATCGGCGAAGACGTTGGCCTTGGGGAATGCCTCCGAAAAGCCCGGCAGGTTTTCCCAATGGATCGCGCAGCGCTTGTTGGAGAGCAGCCCCGCCTGGGCGAGCACATAGGCGCCGGTGCACAGCCCGCCGATGGCGACGCCGCGGTTGTATTCCTCCCGCAGCCAGGCGAAGGCGGATTTCTGATTGTACTTCTCGACGTTGAGGCCGGAGCAGACGATGACCATGGACGGCCGGTCCGGTCCCGCCATCTTCCTGCGCTCCTCGTCGAGCGAGGTATTGACGGCACATTCGACGCCGTTCGACGCGTTGACCGGCTTTCCGTCGATGCTGGCGAGCCGCCACTGGTAGGCCGGGTAGCCGAGCATCCGGTTCGCCGAACGCAAGGGTTCGAGCGCCGTCGCGAAGGCTATCATCGTGAAGTCTGGGACGAGATAGAAGACGATCGATCGTCTGACGGCGTTCTTCTGGGTCAACCTGGCCTCCCACACGCGCAAAACCTGCCGACGGATCATGTCGCGATTAGCAAAGCGTCATCAGGAAAGCCCAGGTTTGTCAATGGGCTGCGACTGCGCGGTTTGAACAATTTTTGCGACGGCGCGCACGGGGGGAAATGGCAACGAAAAAAGCGACCCGCCGCAGCGGATCGCCGGTCGTTCCGAAGACGTCGTCCAGCGTCAGTTGACGAGGAAACCGAAGCGCGATGCGGCGAGTGCCGCGGTCTGCCCCGGCATCGTCTTGGCGAGACGCTGGCGTTCGAGTGCGGTGGTCAGGTTGCTGTCGCGGCGTTTGCCACGGAAGCGCGAAAAGAGTTTCATGACACATCTCCATGCGGGATCGCTTCACACGGAGCGGCCTTCGCATCATGGAGTGGGGCTGCCCGTTCGATGCTCATATAGTGCTCGCCGTGATATCCCGCGCTGACAAAAGCGAAGCCCAACATGGGAAAAGCGACATGCCTGCTGGCGAATGGCTGCCATGCGTCCGAAATCGGATGCAATTTCAGATATTTGCCTGCCATCGACGGAGCCATGCTTCCCGCTCATGGGCATCATGCGAAAATCCCGTGCCTCCGCCGCGCCGGGAAAGGTGCGGCGCGGCGGGAGGCCTCGGCACGACCGCTCATTGGCGGCCCAGGCCGCTGACGGGGTTCGGGCGGCCGCGATTGTTGTAGTAGGCGCTCGGCCAGCCGATGTCCTTCTGCATATCGAGCGGCAGTTCGCTGATCAGGCGTGCCGTGCTGTTGCGCACGCGATTGCGGTTCAGTTCGGTGATGAAACGTCCGACCGTCGTCAAAATCGACATTGTTCTCTCCCTTGAGGCTGCGGCAGGGGGAACTTCCCTGTCTTCGAGCTTGACTATGCGGCAGGGTTGAGGTTCAATCAAACGAAATGGAATGATCCTTTCATTCAGAAAAGTTGATGGGAAGAGAGACATGAACGCTCCGCTCAATCATCCCCTGCCGCTTCTCGATCTGGACGTGCTGCGCACCTTCGTGGCCATCGCGGAGACCGGCAGCTTCACGCTCGCCGCCAACGCCGTTTTCCGCACGCCCTCGGCCGTGTCGATGCAGATCAAGAAGCTCGAGGACATACTCGGACGCTCCGTCTTCATGCGCGACGCGCGTTCCGTGTCGCTCACCCAGGACGGCGAGATGCTGCTCGGCTATGCGCGCCGCATCCTGGCGCTCAACCGCGAGGCGGTCTCGAAATTCATCATTCCCGACATCAGCGGCGTGGTGCGGCTCGGCTCGCCGGACGATTATGGCGAACGGGTTCTTCCCAACGTGCTCAAGCGTTTCGCGCAGTCGCACCCTTCGGTCGCCGTCGACGTCGTCATCGACCAGAGCTCCAACCTTCGCCGGCGGCTCGCCGAGCGGCAGCTGGACATCACGCTTTTCACCGTTTGCCGGAATATTCCGCCGGAAGCCGAGGTCCTGCTCACCGAGCCGATCGTCTGGGGCGGCGCCAAGGGCGGTTGCGCGCATATGCGCGAGCCGCTGCCGTTGTCGATCTGGGAGGATGGCTGTGCCTGGCGCGCCGACGCGCTGGAGGCGCTCGGCCGCGACGGGCGCGACTACCGGATCGCCTATATGAGCGCGCACACGGCCGGTCAGCGCTCGGCCATCCTGTCCGATCTCGCGATCGCGCCGTTCCCGAAATCCTTCATCGGCGACGACATCGTCGCGCTCGGCCCGAAGGAGGGCCTGCCGGAGCTTTCCAACTACAGCCTGGCGATGATCGTCGCGCACGACGCATCCGCGCCGGTGAAGGCGGCTGCGGATCACATAAGGGCAACCTTCGAGCTGTTTCGCGAGACCGGCAGGTTCTGAACGAAGGCTCGCCGGAACCTTTCGGACGGCCCGCGGGTTGTTGCCTCAGTTCATACGCGGTCTGCGTAAACCGGGGTTTGCAATGACGAGAAGCCTGGCCTTTGGGGAACTGCTTTCCCTTTCGATCGTCCATGCGCTCGCCGGACGTAATACCGGCTGAGGTCGCGCAATGGCCAAGCCCGAGATCGACGAACTCCTCAAGGATTATCGCGCCAAGCGCGACTTTTCGAAGACGTCCGAGCCGGCCGCCGAAACCGCGCGCAAGGCCGGCAAGCGGGCGAAGAACGCGCTTTCCTTCGTCGTCCAGAAGCACGACGCCACCCGTCTTCATTATGATTTCCGCCTGGAATGGGACGGCGTCCTGAAGAGCTGGGCGGTCACGCGCGGCCCGAGCTACGACCCGGCGGAAAAGCGGCTGGCCGTCCGCACGGAGGACCATCCTCTCGCCTATGGCGGCTTCGAGGGCGTGATCCCGAGGAGCCAGTATGGCGGCGGCACGGTGATGCTCTGGGACACCGGCATCTGGGAGCCGGTCGAGGATTTCGACAAGGGACTGAAAAACGGGAAGCTCGTCTTCCGCCTCCATGGCGAACGGCTCGAGGGCGAGTGGACGCTGGTGCGCATGAAGCCCCGGGACGGCGAGACGCGCGAGAACTGGCTGATGATCAAGCACCGCGAGGAAGGCTTCAGGCCGCCGCGCGGCGACGTCCTGAAGAAATACGTGAAAAGCGTGGCGAGCGACCGGACCATGGCGCAGATCGCCAAGGGCGGGCGGACGCTCGCCAAGAGCGACCTCACGGACCGCAGGCCGGCGAAGCGGACGCCGAAAGCCAAGGCCGGCGCGGAAGGAAAGGAGGACGGCAAGCGGAAATCCTCCGCCGTCGCGATGCCGCGCTGGCGGGAGGTCCAGCTCGCCACGCTCGTCGCGGCCCCACCGGAAGGCGGCGAATGGCTGTCCGAGATGAAATATGACGGCTACCGCGCGCTTCTCGCGATCGCCGGGGGCAAGGCCAAGGTCTTCACGCGCAGCGGGCTCGACTGGACGGCGAAATTTCCCGGCATCGCCGCCGCCGCCGCGGCCCTCGATACCGACGGGGCGCTGATCGACGGCGAAATCGTCGCCTTCGATGGGAACGGCAAGACGAATTTCTCCGCGCTCCAGGATGCGATCTCGTCCGGCGGGCAGGGGCTTTCCTGCTTCTGCTTCGATCTCCTGGAGGAGGATGGCGAGGACATCCGCCGGCTCCCGCTGGTCGAGCGCAAGGCGCGATTGGAGGAGCTTCTGGGCGAGGGATCGGCGCCGCTGATCTATTCGACCCATGTGGCGGGAAGCGCCGAAAAGGTCTTCGACCAGGTCTGCGGCGCCGGGCACGAAGGCATCGTCGCCAAGCGCGCGGACGATCCTTATCGCTCGGGGCGCGGGCGGAGCTGGTTGAAGGTCAAATGCACGAAAAGCCAGGAATTCGTCATCGGCGGCTATACGCCGACCGACAAGAAGAACAGGCCGTTCCGTTCGCTGCTCGTCGGCGTGCGCGAAAACGGCAGGCTCGTCTACAAGGGGCGCGTCGGCGCGTTCGAGGGAAACTCGCTCGCGGAAGCCGCTCCCCTGATATTGGAGCACAAGCGCGCCTCCTCTCCCTTCTCGGAATTGCCGCGCGAGGCGGCACGCAAGGCGAAATTCGTCGAGCCGGATCTCGTCGCCGAGATCGGTTTTGCCGAATTCACCTCCGACGGCGTGGTGAGGCACGGCGTCTTCAAGGGATTGCGGGAAGACAAGAAGGCGGGCGAAGTCGTCCTCGAACGCGCGGAAGGAGCACCGATGCCGGAACGTGAAAAACGCCAGGAATTCGCCGGCGTGAAACTTTCGAGCCCCGACAAGGTGCTGTTCGAGGAAGAGGGCGTGACCAAGGCCGACATCGCCGCGCATTACGAGCGGGTCGCCGAACGGATGATGCCGGAAGCCGGAGGGCGGCTCCTGAGCCTCGTGCGCTGCCCCGACGGCACCTCGGGCGAATGCTTCTTCCAGAAGCACGAGAGCAGGGGATTCCCGAAAGAGCTGAAGCGGCTGGAAGTCACCGAAGCCGACGGCAAGAAGGACAATTATCTCCATGTCGAGGGTCTTTCCGGCATCATCGCCGGCGTGCAGATGGGAACGCTGGAGTTCCACATCTGGGGCTCGCGGATCGACAGGATCGAGCAGCCGGACCGGCTGGTCTTCGACCTCGATCCCGACGAGGGGCTCGGCTTCAGGGACGTCCGCGACGCCGCCTTCGATCTTCGCGAGCGGCTCGCCGGGATCGGGCTGGAAACGCTGGCGATGGTGACCGGCGGCAAGGGCGTCCATGTGATCGCGCCGCTGGCGCGCCGCGCCGAATGGCCGGAGGTCAAGGCGTTCGCGCGCGATTTTTCCCGCATGATCGCCGAGGAGGAGCCGGAACGCTATGTGGCGCAGGCCGCCAAAGCCAAGCGCAAGGGCCGCATCTTCGTCGACTGGCTGCGCAACGAGCGCGGCGCGACCGCGATTTCGCCCTATTCCACGCGGGCGAGAAAGGGCGCTCCCATAGCCACACCGGTTTCATGGGAGGAGCTTAAGTCGCTCGACGCGGCGAACGTGTTCCATCTCGGCGACATGGAAAAACGCCTCGCGATGGCCGACCCCTGGGCGCAGAGCGCCGGCTGGAAGCAGTCGATCACCAAGAAGATGCTGGCGAAGGTGGCGGCGGCGTAAGCCGGCACGTCGGTCATTTCCGACTTCGCGAGCGAGCCAAGCGAGCGGTCGGGAATGCAGGCTCCGACGCGGATGGCGAACTCGATATCGAATGGCCCGCCGGCACAGCGTCATCGCCCCGCAGAAACTCCACCATGCGATCGCGCGCGATGCGCGTCTCCGGCATGTCGATCAGCGGCCAGACATGGATCATGCCCTTGCCGGTGACGAGCTCGACCTCGGCGCCGGCCGCGCGTGCCTTTTCGGCGAACACAACCGTGTCGGGATAGAGCAGGTCGCGGGTGCCGGAAAAGATCAGCGTCGGCGGCAGCACGGAAAGCTCGCCATAGGAGGGACTGATGCGCCAGTCGGAAAAATCGAGCTCGGCGGCATAGATGCGCACGGCTTCCATGCCTCCCGGTATGTCGAGCCACGGGTCGAGCAGGGCTGCCCGGCGCGTCTCGTCATTGGTCAGCGTCATGTCGACCCCGGGCGAGATCAGGACCAGGCGGGAAGGCAGCTTCCACCCCTCTTCCGCCGCCATCAGGGTCAGCACCAGCGCCATGTTGCCGCCGGCCGAATCGCCCATCACCGCGACCTCGTCGGCGGCCGCCATCACGTCGCGATAGACCGCAGCGCCCATGCCGAAGATCGCGTGGAAATCATGTTCCGGCGCAAGCGGATAGACCGGAACGCTGATGTGGGCCGAGAGCCGCTCGCACATCTCCGCGATCAGCCGCCAGTGAAACGAGGTGATCTCGAAGCAATAGGCACCGCCATGCAGGTAGAGCACGCGGCGGGTTGCCTCGCCGTCTTTCGGTCGCACCTCGTAGACGACGTGGCCATCGACCTGCCGCTGCGTGACGGCGACGCGTCCGGCGACCTCGACCGGCGGGCGGTGGTCCTGCGTCTTGCGCGACTTGACGATCCAGGCATGCAGCCCTTCCGGGCTCGCGAAGGCCTTCTTGCGCGTGTGCTTCAGGACGAAGGCGACGAGATACGACTTCAGGCTGGGCATGGTGTCGAAACGGTTCCCGGTGGCGGCCGCGAATTCCAGCGCGTGGACTGAACCGGGCACTTTGCCGGAAAAACCTCAGCCGAGGCAATAGGTTGGCGAAAAGCGGCGCGCCCTTCGATCCACCTCCTTCCGGTTTGCCGCACCCTAGTCGCGGACGAGCGACGAGAGGTGGCGAAGCGTGGAGAGCAAGGAATCGACGGCACATCGGACCGGCTGGTGGCTGGCGGGTTTGAGAATGCAGCTCGCGACCGGGCGCCTGATATCGGCCTCCAAGGCCGGCTTTCGGCCCGATCAACCACGTGTGCCGCGTGGAAACCCCGACGGTGGAAAATGGACGTACGAGCCGGGCTATGCCCGCGTTCATCGGGTTGCGCGCCGGCGCGCGGGCGGCGGCCATGTCCGGATAGGAAACCGGTGGCATTCGATAACGCTCGCGCAGGAAGCGCGGCTGGCGCAATCAACCGGCGCGATGCGCGGCGCTCTCCGCGACGTCAGGAAGCTCGATCCGAAGTGGAAACCGCCGCCGCAGGCATACTCGACCGTAGAAGGTCTGATTTCTGCGAACCGCGCCGAGCCGGGTCCCTTTGCTCGTGAGTGGGTATCGGCACCATCCACCAATCGTCGCTTGGCGCGGTCTGAGCAGCAGGAAGTCGATCGGATAGGGCGAAAATGGGGATGTCATCGCTGTGGGACTAAGGAACCTGGAACACGGTCCAGCTCTTTCGTGGGCGATCACCAAGTGCCAAAGTCAATGGGCAAGCCGACGAGAATCTATCCTCATTGCCTCCGATGCAGCAGCAGCCAGGGCGGTCTCTTGAGCACTTATCTGTTTAGGGTGCAAAAATGACGATCAAATTTGCCGATGTCGCACCCGAATATGTAAGCTTTTACATAGCCGGCGCCTTGGATGTGCGAATCCCGTTGGACCATGATCTGACCGGGCTGATTGCCAGTGATGAATGCATCAATGTGATGTGCCTCTACTGGAACGAAGGTGATACCAAGATCACCCTCGGGCCCGTCGAGGAACTGCCGTACCGATCAGAAGCTCCGCGCTTTGACGGCATGCTCCAGACCCCGGAGCACAAGGTCATCCTCTTCGACGTGAACACGCCCGAAATTCTGTCGATGGATGTTTCGGAAACGAAAACCAGGGTGCGCATCTGGACCAATCACCCGACCCAGCCGGACGACGTCGTAATCGGGCTGGGCTGATGCGAGACGGAACTTTTAGCGGGATCGTATACGGAGGTGAGCGAGAAAGGCCCCGCCGGTCTTCGACGACACCATCGCCACGCCCAGCGGGACGATCGTGTTCGGCGATGCGGAATTGGCCGAATGGCTCCGCATGCCGGCTGGCAGGCCCAGAACGCGCATTCGCATCTGGACGGACGAAAAGGAGTTTCCCGAGCGGGTCGTCGTCGCCCTCGGCTGAGACGGCCGGTGGTCCGGGCGGCTACCCCCGCCCGCGTCTGGCCGCGCGTTCCTCGCGCGAGCGGCGGCGCGGCGCGGCATCGCCCGCCGATGCTTCGTCGGATAGCAGCTTGCGCGGCGGTAGGCTGACCTGCTCGGCGAGCTTGGCGAAGGGATCGACCTTGTTGGGTATCGCCATGGCGTTGACGAAGAGCTGCTGAAAATTCGGCTCGAGCGCGGTTTCGATCTTCTCGATGCGGCGCACCACCTCCTCGATCTCGCGCCGGTGTCCGCGGTTCAAGAGCGCCATCAGCGCGCCGGTGCCGGCGGCGTTGCCCACCGCCTTGACCTCGGCTAGGTCGCAATCGGGGATCAGCCCCAGCACCATGGCGTATTTCGGATCGATGAAGGAGCCGAAGGCGCCGGCGAAGCGGATCGTGTCGACGCTCGTCACGCCCTGCTTCTCCATGAGCAGCTTCACGCCGGCGTAGAGCGCCGACTTGGCGAGCTGGATCGCCCGCACGTCGTTCTGCGTGACCGTGATGCGCGGCGTGCCGTCATGGAGCAGATAGGAGAAGGTGCGGCCGCTCTGGAAGATGCGCGGGCTTCTCGCCGCCAGCGCGCCGTCGATGACGCCGTCCTCCGAGATGACGCCCGAAAGGAACATCTCCGCCACGACCTCGATGATTGCCGAGCCGCATATGCCGGTGATGCCGAGCCGCTCCGCATCGGCCGCGAACCCGTCCTCGTCCGACCATCTGTCGGAGCCGATGATGCGGAAGCGCGGCTCGAGCGTCTCGGCGTCGATGCGCACCCGTTCGATCGCGCCGGGGGCGGCGCGCTGGCCGGAGGAGATTTCCGCGCCCTCGAAGGCCGGACCCGTGGGAGAGGAGGCCGCCACCACGCGATCGCGATTGCCGAGCACGATCTCGGCATTGGTGCCGACATCGACCAGGAGCATCATCCGGTCCTGCTTGTAGGGTGCTTCCGAAAGCGTGGCGCCGGCGGCGTCCGCGCCGACATGGCCGGCGATGCAGGGCAGCAGGTAGACGCGCGCGCCCTCGTTGATCTTCAGCCCGAGCTCGCTGCCCCAGGTATGGACCGCGCCGGACACGGCGAGCGCGAAGGGCGCCTGGCCGAGCTCGGTCGGGTCGATGCCGAGGAAGAGGTGGTGCATGATCGGGTTGGCGACGAAGACGGCGTCGAGCACGTCGTCGGGGCTGACGCCGCCTTCCGCGCACACCTTCGCCGTCAGTTCGTTGATCGCGCCACGCACCGCGCTGGTCATCGCCTCTTGTCCGTCCGGGTTCATCATCACGTAGGAGACCCGGCTCATCAGGTCCTCGCCGAAGCGGATCTGCGGGTTGGGCGCGCCCGAGGATGCGACGATGCGGCCCGACAGAAGCGAGACGAGATGCATGGCGATCGTCGTCGAGCCGATGTCGCAGGCGATCCCGTAGGCCTCGTTGTGGAGGCCGGGCCAGAGCGCGATGATCGTCGGCCGCGACAGGTCCATGTCGCGGTGGATGGCGGCGGTGACGCCCCATTCGCCCTTGCGCAATATCTTCTGAACGCTCGGCAAGAGATGCTGGGAGACGAGCGGGTCCTTCCAGCCCCAGTCCCTTTCCAGCATCGCCTTCAGCCGGTCGAGATCGCCCAGCGGCTTGTGCATGTCGGGCTCGTCCACCTCCACGTAGCAGAGCTGGACGGCCGGATTGCGCTCGATGACGCGGTCGATCGCGGCCTTGCGGATCACCTGCGCGTTGATCACCGTGTCCTGCGGCACGTCGATGACGAGATCGCCCTCGATGGCGGAGGAGCAGGAGAGGCGGCGGCCGTCGGCAAGCCCGCGCACGCGGGCGTAGCGTTCCTCCTTGGCGCCGAAGGCCGAGATGTGGTCGTTGGAGGAGACGATCTTGTGCTTGGCGAAATTGCCTTCCTGCACGACCACCTGGCAGCGCCCGCAGGTCGCGCGTCCGCCGCACACGCTCTCCACATAGACGCCGAGCTGACGCGCCGCGTCGAGCACGGTCGTGCCTTTCGGGAAACGCCCGCGCTTGCCCGAGGGCATGAACAGGACGAGCGGGTCGGTGATGTTGGCGGGCGGGTTCATCTATCGTGCGTCCTTCGAGGCTCGCCCGCGCAAGGATGAGGAAGCCTTCGACCGCCGGCGCGGGCTCGCGCCTCAGGATGAGGGCGGTTGTGGGTTACACCGCAAGTTCCGGACAGTTGGCGCGGAAGTGTTTCGGTATTGCGTGATGCCACCTTCGATCCCACCGAGGTAAGCGCAACGAGCCTCAGCCGCGCCCGATCTCTGTCGCTACCTCTCAACCCCCGGCCTGAAGCCCGCCATCCTCCCTCATCCTGAGGTGCGAGCCCGCGCCTGCGTTCGACATGCTGGCGCAGGATCGGAAGGGCGAGCCTCGAAGGACGCACCACTTCTCGACCTCTCAAACCGCGGCCTGAAGCCCACCGTCCGCCCTCATCCTGAGGCGCGAGCCCGCGCCTGCGTTCGACATGTTGGCGCAGGATCGGAAGGGCGAGCCTCGAAGGACGCACCGCTTCTCGACTTCTCAAACCGCGGCCTGAAACCCACCGTCTTCCCTCATCCTGAGGCGCGAGCCCGCGCCTGCGTTCGACATGCAGGCGCAGGATCGGAAGGGCGAGCCTCGAAGGACGCACCATCGAGCTATCCCCTTGCCATGCGCGCTTCGCGCCCGCCGCGCCGCCGGCCGCCATTGCCGCCTTCGCCGGGCGCGTTGGCCGGAACCGGCGCTGCGACCGCATGGCCGCCCTCGGCGGGCTTGTAGTCCTTGTAGGTCCTGATCCAGGTCATGCAATCCCTGTCGGTTCCGGCAAGCACGTTTGCGCCGCGCACCGCCTCCATCTCCTGCGGGCGGCAGGGATTCATGATCGCCGAGGTCATGCCGGCGCCGATCACCATCGGGATGAAGGCGGCGTTGATGCCGTGGCGGTGCGGCAGGCCGAAGGAGATGTTGGAGAGGCCGCAGGTCGTGTTGACCTTCAGCTCCTCGCGCAGCCGGCGCAGCAGCGCGAAGACCTGGCGGCCGGCGTCGCCCAGCGCGCCGATCGGCATCACCAGCGGGTCGACCACCACGTCATGCGCGGGGATGCCATGGTCGGCGCAGCGCTCGACGATCTTCTTCGCCACCGCAAAGCGCACGTCCGGATCCATGGAAATGCCGGTCTCGTCGTTGGAGATGGCGACGACCGGCACGTCGTATTTCTTCACCAGCGGCAGGATCGCCTCCAGCTTCTCCTCCTCCCCGGTGACGGAATTGACCAGCGGGCGCCCCTTGGCGACCTTGAGCGCGGCCTCGATCGCCGCGGTCACCGACGAGTCGATCGAAAGCG
Organism: Aquamicrobium sp. LC103; assembly: GCF_001014615.2. Taxonomy (GTDB): domain Bacteria; phylum Pseudomonadota; class Alphaproteobacteria; order Rhizobiales; family Rhizobiaceae; genus LBCQ02. The sequence goes on along the minus strand of NZ_LBCQ02000003.1, from coordinate 72,898 downwards.
GCACGTCGACCAGGCTTTGGACGATCTCGAGCGTCTGCACCAGCAGTGCCGGCTCCGTCGCGTTCGGGTCGACCGCGGTGACGCCTGCATTGACGTCGAGCATGGTGGCGCCCGCCGCGACCTGTTCGAGCGCGTCCTTCCTCACCGTCTCGAAATTGCCTTCCACCATCTCGGCGGCGAGCTTCTTGCGGCCGGTCGGGTTGATGCGTTCGCCGATCACGCAGAAGGGCTGGTCGAAGCCGATGACGATTTCCTTTGTCGCGGATGCGACGATCGTGCGGGTCATGTGGTTGTCTCCGTGGAGGTTCTCGTTTGCCGCCCTGAATCGCGGGAATGGTTTCAATGCGCCGCCGCCTTGACGATTTCCTGCGGCCGTTCGGTGGTGTCGTCGTGAAGGATGTGGCCGAGCCTTTCGGCCACCATCGCGTCGTCGGCGCGGGCTTCGCGCTTCCAGGGCTTGCGGCCCTTCAGCACGCCGGATTCATGGACGATCTCGGCGACATATTCCTCCTGCCGGTAGGCCATGACATGGATGCCGGAAACGCCCTCGATCTCCTTCACCTCGTTGATGATGTCGATGCAGAGCCGCTTGCCTTCCGCCTTCTGGTCGGCCGCGCCCTCGAGCCGGGCGATGACGGGGTCGGGAATATGGATGCCGGGCACGTTGGAGCGTATCCAGCGCGCCGTCTTGGCGGAGGCGAGGGGGCCGACGCCGCACAGTACGAAGCATTTCTCGGTGAGGCCGAGATCGCGCACGCGCTTCATGTAGTCGCGGAACATCGGCACGTCGAAGCAATACTGGCTTTGGACGAACTGCGCGCCGGCGGCGATCTTCTTGGCCAGCCGCAGCGGGCGGAAATCGTAGGGCGGCGCGAAGGGATTGATAGCCGCCCCGAGGAAGACCGAGGGCGGGGTCGTCAGCTTGCGGCCGGAGAGGAATTTCCGCTCGTCGCGCATGGTCCGCACGGCCTCCAGCAGCGACATGCAGTCGAGGTCGAAGACGGGCTTCGCGCCGGGCTGGTCGCCCGCCTGCACGCCGTCGCCGGTCAGGCACAATATGTTGGCGACGCCCATCGCGGCCGCGCCCAGCACGTCGCCCTGTATGGCGATGCGGTTACGGTCGCGGCACGAGATCTGGTAGACCGGCGCGTAGCCCATGCGCGTCAGCAGCGCACAGATGCCCACCGACGACATGTGGCAGTTGGCGCCGGATGCATCCACCGCGTTGATGGCGTCCACCCAGCCGTCGAACACCCTGGCGCGCTCGTAGACATCCTCCGGATCGGCGCTGTCGGGCGGGTTGAGTTCCGCCGTCACGGCGAACTCGCCGCGTCGCAGCACGCGCTCCAGCCGGCCGCGCGAGGAATGGCCCGGCAAAGGATCGAGCGGCAGGTGGATGCCGGCCGGGTTCTCGTCGGTCTGGGGAGGGCGGGGCTCGATCATGCCGCCTCACTCGACTTCGCGTTCTCCCGCTCCGCCGCCGCGCGCGCCGTCACACGCAGCCAGGCCGAGGTTTCGCGCAGCGACTGGTCGACGGGGTTCTGCACGTTGAGGATGGCGTCGCCATGCACCATGTTCCGCGAGCCTTCCCAGGCCTTCACCCACACGCAGGGCATATCCGGCTCGACCTCGCAATTGCCATTGGCGCGCACGCCGCCGCAGGGGCCGTTGCGCAATTGCTTGGGACAGTTCATCGGGCACGACATGCCGGTGGAGGAAAGGATGCACTGGCCGCACATGCGGCAGTCGAACATCAAGCCCTTCACCCGCTTCTCGACGAATTTCACCGGCGTCTCGACGCGCGAATATCCGATCGCCTTCCAGAGCGGGTGCAGCATCAGGAAGACGGAGGCGAAGCGCTCGTAGAACCATTCGAGAAAGCGCGAGTGGCGCACCGACCAGAGGCGCACGGCATAGGAGCGCTGCACGCGGCGCTGCGGCGAGACGTCGGCGGGCTTGTAGTCGGATTTCGGCGCCGCCTGCCTGACCCGCGTCGCCTGGGTGACCGTCGGGTGCCGCTCAGACATTGTCCTTCCCGCCAGCCTTGACCAACGCGACGAGCCGGTCGCGATCATATCGCTCGTCGATCTCGGCGGCGGCCTTGTCGGCTTCCGCCTCCAGGTCGTCGCCGACCGGCACCGGTTCGGCCTTGCGCCACTCGGCGAGATAGGCGTCGGTGTCGCCCGCGCCGGTGCGCATGGCGCACATGTCGATCGCCTCGGTGAAGCGCAGCGGCAGCTCGCGCTTGGCGTTCTGCCTGCCCTTCCTGACGATCACCTGGGCGGGGATGTCGCGCCAGTAGACTATGATGAGATCGGCCATATCCGCTCCGCACGTGCCAATGAGGGAGCATTGCCGAAAGCGCAAACCACCTGCTTGTTGTGAGACGACGCGCGCGCATTCAAAAGCGACGTCGCGCCGGGCTGCGTCAGGTCCGGGGTTCGGCGCGGGCGAAAGAGATCAGAAATGCAGGCCGAAAGCGGCGTTGGCGACCACGCCGGCGGTTCCGAACACCAGGCCGATGACGGCGAAGGCGAGCACGGTGACCGCCACGCCGATGCCGAGAAACACGCCGTCGCGCTCGGAAAGGGCGAGGCCGAAGATGCCGGTCGCGAAGGCGGGCAGCCAGTTTCCGAGCGGTATCGGCAAGGTGACGACGATCGCGAGGATCAGGCTCAGGATGCCGACGATCCGGTCCGCCTGCCCGCCGCGGAACGGCCAGTAGCGAGGCCGCACCATGCGTTCGAGCCATTCGAGCCGCGGAACGATCTTGGCGATCGATATCCTGAACCGGTCGATGGCTATGGATTTGTCGAGAAAGCGGCGCGGCAGCCAGGCGGTGTCGTGGCCCAGCACCATCTGTGCCGAGATCAGGATCAGCGGGATGCCGAACAGAAGCGTCGAGCCGGGAGGAAGCGGCAGCAAATTGAGCGCCGCGAACAGGACGAGCAGCGCGGCGAAGCTGCGGTCGCCGATGGCGTCGCGTATCTGCCGGATGGAGATGGAAGCATCGGTCCTGCCGGCCAGGTCGGTGAATATCTGCGACAGGCGGCAGGAGGCATTGCAGTCGAACCTCTGGTCCGCCGGTGGCATTTTTTCCATCTCGGTGGTGTCGAAATTCATTCTCGCGGTGCCTGCTGGCAATTACGCCGGTACTGACTGAGCCCCGCACTTAGTGCGTAAGCACCCCCGTCGCAAGGTTGAAAGGTTCTTTCCACGGCATTCGGACGCTCAGCGCCGGAACTCCAATATGTCGAACTTCGATTCGTAGCGCGGAGCGGGAAACTCGATTCGCCACGCATTCTTTCCGGTCCGGAATGCGTAGCCCGCCTGGTCGCTGTCCTGGCTCGTGCCATAGGGAAGGGCCTGCTCGTTGTTCACCGAAAAAGTGCCGAGATAGGTCAGGCGGGTGTCTGAATCGGTGAAGAAACGGCCATTGGTGCGCTGCGAGCCGGTGAGTTTCTGCAGGTGCCAGCCGGAGCCGTCATCCGTCACCTGGCAGCGGAACCAGCCATAGACGACGAGTGCCGCCTCGCCGCCGGCCTTGATCGTGCGGCATTGCCAGTTTCCGGTCATGTCGAAATCCTCGAAGGAGATCGCCTCCCTGACCAGAACCTCGTCCAGGGTCGTCACGTCCTCGGGTTTTCCCTTCTCCTTGGCCTCGGCGAGCGCTCCCTCGCGCGTCTGGTCGTAGGCCTCCAGCCGCGCGCGGTCGGCGGGTGTGATCAGGCTCTCGATCTCGCCGGTGGCGCCGGCGGGAGAGGAGAGGGCGGCCAGAAGCGTCAGCGAGGTGGCGGCAAGGCGAAAGGACATGCGGGCGGGTCTCCTGTTGCGGCGCCGCCATTTCAAACCCGGGAATGGGACAGTTTCAAGATGCGGGATCAGGAGGCGGCCGCCTTCGCGAGCGCGGCCGGCAGATCGCCGTAACCGGTGAGGCGCTTCTCATAGGCGAGGCCGAGCATCCTTGCCGCCCGCCGCGCCACCTTTTCCAGTTCGGGATCGTCCGTCTGGGCCAGGTAGACCAGCTTTTCGTAATTGCCGAAAAAATCCTCGATCAGTTCGGGATGACGGTCGAGGCCGAGCGGCTTCATGAAGAAGGCGTCGAACTGGCGGCACAGGAAATCCGTCATGTAGAACGACGTCATGTCGTCGTCCGCGACCGCGTCGAAGGTGGCAATGCCCTGATAGAAGGCGAAGCAGTGCGGTCCGTCGATGCGTTCGACATCCTGCGCCTCGCACACCCTGTCCAGCATTCCGCCAGTGCCGCAATCCGCGTAGCCGACGAATATGCGCCGGTATCCGTCCGCCCTGGCCTTGGCGATCGCGGCTTCCATCGCTGGCGCTATACGGTCCGGATAGTAGTGGAACTCGGCCGGCAGGCAGGTGAGATCCAGATGGTCGAGGCGCAACCGTTCCTTAACCGCGATCACCTCGCGGGCGATCATTCCGCATGCGATCACGAGAACCTTTTCCGGCTCCGTGCGTTGCATGTCCGTTACCTTACTTCCGCGCGATCGAGCGCACAGATGATCCGGAGAGAAAACATGACCGCCTCATTCATTTCCCGCATTGCAGTCGTCCTGGTGGTTGCAGGATTTGCGGCTGGATGCGCCAACACCATCCGTGGCATGGGACAGGATACCGCCGGCGCGGTCACTGCGACGCAGCAGGCCGGACAAAACATCGATCGCGCCGCGCGCTACTAAGTCACCGATCCGGCGTCCGCGTCTCAGGCCGAGGCGCGGACGTTGTGCTTGCGCTTCATGAAATCCTTCGCCGTCTCCACCGCAACCGCCGCATCGCGGCAATAGGCATCAGCTCCCACGGCCTTGCCGAACTCCTCGTTCAGCGGCGCGCCGCCGACGAGCACGACATAGTCGTCGCGAATGCCCTTTTCCTTCATCGTGTCGATCACGACCTTCATGTAGGGCATGGTCGTGGTCAGCAGCGCCGACATGCCGACGATGTCGGGCTGATGCTCCTCGATGGCATTGAGATAGTTCTCGACCGGGTTGTTGATGCCGAGGTCGATGACGTCGAAGCCGGCGCCTTCCATCATCATGCCGACGAGGTTCTTGCCGATGTCGTGGATGTCGCCCTTGACGGTGCCGATGATCATCTTGCCCTGCTTCGGCGCGCCGGTGGCAGCGAGCAACGGACGCAGGATCGCCATGCCGGCCTTCATCGCGTTTGCCGACAACAGAACTTCCGGCACGAACAGGATGCCGTCGCGAAAATCCTCGCCGACGATGCGCATGCCCTCGACCAGCGCCTCGGTCAGCACGCTGTAGGGCAGCCAGCCGCGTTCGAGCAGGATGTTCGTGCCTTCCTCGATCTCCTCCTTCAGCCCGTCATAAAGGTCGTCGTGCATCTGCTGCACGAGCTCGTCGTCGGAGAGTTCGGAAAGGATGATTTCGTCGTCGGACATGTCTGGGCTCCTGAAGGCCATGTCTCACGGCACGTGAAGTGCCCGCTGTTCCTTGCCGATTCATATTCCGCCGCAGAGCCGTTTTCATAGTCGAATTGCGACGTCGCACAAAAGGAAAGCGACTGGCACAACCGCATGGTTTCTTGTCGATTTTGCGACATGGGCTGGCGCTGCCGGGCCGTTTCGGCAAGGGTGCATCGCTACGATCTGGCGGGAGAACGCCGAAGCGGCGACGAACGATTCAAGGAAGCATGGTCATGGAAGACAATCTGGCTGCCGAGCAGGAAGCGGGCGCGGGGCGGCGTGGACGCGGCGATCGTGGTGGTGCGGCGGCGCGGCGCGCGGCGCGGTCGGGCGGCGGTCCGGGCGTGCAGCAACCCTATATCCGGCGTGCCATCAAGGTCTACGAGGTGCTCGACGAGGAAGGCCTGGCGCTGATCGAGAAGAACGCCGACACCGTTCTGGAGGAGATCGGCATCGAGTTTCGCGACGATGCGGAAGCGCTCCGGCTCTGGAAGGAGGCAGGCGCCGACGTGAAGGGCGAGCGGGTGCATTTTCCGAAGGGGCTCTGCCGCGAATTGCTGAAGACGGCGCCCGCCGCCTTCACGCAGCACGCGCGCAATCCGGAGCGGTCGGTGCAGATCGGCGGCGACGCCACCGTGTTCGCGCCGGTCTACGGCCCGCCCTTCGTGCGCGATCTCGACGGCAACCGGCGCTATGCGACGATCGAGGATTTCCGCAATTTCGTGAAGCTCGCCTATATGGCGCCGTCGATTCACCATTCCGGCGGCACGGTGTGCGAGCCGGTCGACGTGCCCGTCAACAAGCGCCATCTCGACATGGTGTTCTCCCACATGAAGTTCTCCGACAAGCCCTTCATGGGCTCGGTCACGGCGCCGGAGCGCGCCGAGGACACGGTGGAGATGGCGAAGATCCTGTTCGGCGACAAGTTCGTCGAGGAAAACACCGTCATCATCAACCTGATCAACGCCAATTCGCCGATGGTCTTCGACGAGACCATGCTCGGCGCGCTGAAGGTCTACGCGCGCAACAATCAGGCATGCATCGTCACGCCCTTCATCCTCGCCGGCGCGATGAGCCCGGTGACGGTGGCCGGCACGCTGACGCAGGTTCTGGCCGAGGTGCTGGCGGGCGCTTCCTTCACCCAGCTTATCCGACCGGGCGCGCCGGTGCTGTTCGGCACCTTCGCCTCCTCGATCTCCATGCAGTCGGGCGCCCCGACCTTCGGCACGCCGGAGCCGTCGCTGGTTTCCTACGGCGCCGCGCAGCTCGCCCGCCGTCTCGGCCTGCCGTTCCGCACCGGCGGTTCGCTCTGCGCCTCCAAGGTGCCGGACGCGCAGGCCGCCTATGAAAGCGCCAACACGCTCAATTCGACCCTGCTCGCCGGCACCAATTTCGTGCTTCATTCGGCCGGCTGGCTCGAGGGCGGGCTCGCCTCCTGCTACGAGAAGTTCATGATGGACATCGACCAGCTCGGCATGGCGCAGAAGCTCGCCGCCGGCGTTGACCTTTCCGAGAACGGGCAGGCGATGGACGCGATCCGCGAGGTCGGCCCCGGCAGTCATTATCTCGGCTGCTCGCACACGCAGGCGAATTTCCAGACCGCCTTCTACCGCTCGACGATCGCCGACAACAATTCCTACGAGCAATGGCAGGCGGAGGGCCAGAAGACCGCGCCGCAGCGGGCGAACGAACTTGCCCGGCGCTGGCTCGAAAGCTACGAGGCGCCGTATCTCGACCCCGGCATAGAGGACGGGCTGAAGGACTTCGTCGCGATGAAGAAGGAGTCCATGCCCGACGCCTTCACTTGAAGGGAGCCCGATTCAGGCGGGGCTAAAGTCGCCAAAATCATCCACAACGAAGTCTGGCGCAGCACAGTTCGCGGGCCAGGCGAGGGGTGATGTTCGTGCTTTTGGACGGCCACTTCCTGGACCGTTCCGATCGGCCGCAAGTCTCCGGCCTGAATGCTGAAGATCAGGACCGGAATCGGCGGAATAGATGCGGTGATGAGTGACCGTCTTGCCGATATCTCCACAGCCCTTGCCACCCATGGCCTAACCCTCCGTGGGGGCTTCAACTTCGACGCTGACGACGATTCTCCCGCCGGACCTTCCGGCGCCCCCGCAAAATCCGTGCTTCTCGTCGGGCAGGCGGGCGCCGCCCCGTGGCCTCACTTCAAGCGCTGGCGGAAGGCTCGTCCGGCCGATCTTGCCAACCCGCTCGACACCTGGTCGCGCGAGGTGATCGGCGCGGTCGGGAAACGTTTCGGCGCCCGCGCTGCCATGCCCAACGACCAGCCGTATTTGCCGTTCCAGCAATGGGCGATGCGCGCCGAAGGATTGCGGCCTTCGCCGCTCGGCATCCTCATCCATCCCGAATACGGTCTCTGGCACGCCTATCGCGGCGCGCTGCTTTTAGACGAGACGTTTACCTTCCCGCCGGTTGAGAAACCGATTCACCTTTGCGACCTATGTGCCTCGAAACCTTGCCTGAATGCCTGTCCGGTCGGTGCGTTCTCAGGCGACACCTTCGCCTATGAGGCGTGCATCGCGCATGTGCGCGGACCTGCGGGCGAATCATGCAGGGAGGGCGGCTGCCTGGCGCGCAACGCCTGTCCGCATGGCGGCGACTATCGTTATCCGAGGGAGGTTCAGGCGTTTCACCAGAGAAGTTTTGCCGGATTGCCCCGGCCAAAAACTTAACCGGAGCCCGGGCGGCGGCTTAGCCCCGTGCCCGCCGGCGTTCGCGCCGCCCGCCTTCCGCGCCTTCGGACGTGCTCGCCTGCTTGTTGCGCAGGGGCCCGATGCGCCCGACGATGTCCTCGACGGTCGGGCGCTGCGCCTTCTCGTGACGATCCAGCGCCTCGCGCATCGCCGCCAGGTGCCGGAACGATGTGCCGCAGCAGCCGCCGACGATCTTCGCGCCGCCGTCGACGGCGAGACGCACATATTCGGCCATCAGCTCCGGCGTGCCAGAATAGTGGATTTCCGAACCGCGGAATTCCGGAATGCCGCAATTGCCCTTGACCACGATCGTCGCCTCGGGCCGCGCGGCGCTCATGTCGAGCAGCGAGGCGAGAATGTCGGAGGCACCGACGCCGCAATTGGCGCCCACCGCCAGCGGGGTCTCGGCGAGCCCGTCCGCGACGGCGTGGATGTCCCTCGGCGCCAGCCCCATCATGGTGCGGCCGGCCGTGTCGAAGGAGCCGGTGAAGGTGTAGGGAAGGCCGACCCTTATCGCCGCCTCGGCGGCGGCGCGGATCTCGTCGGGCGCCGACATGGTCTCGATCCAGGCCACTTCGGCGCCGCCCGCCTTCAACCCCTCGATCTGTTCGGCGAAGGCCTCGACGGCCTCGTCATAACTCATCGCGCCGAGGGGCTGGAAAAGCTCGCCGGTCGGCCCGACGGAGCCCGCCACGATGACCTTGCGGCCGGCCTTGTCGGCGACGGAGCGCGCGATCTCGGCGGCGCGTCGGTTCAACTCGTGCACCCGGCTCTCGGCCTTGTGCAGCTTCAGGCGATGCCTGGTGCCGCCAAAGGAGTTGGTCAGGATGATGTCGGCGCCGGCATCGACGAAGCCCTGGTGCAGCGCCTCGATCTTCTCCGGCGCGGTCTCGTTCCACAATTCGGGCGCGTCGCCGGCTTCAAGGCCCATGGCGAAGAGGTTGGTGCCGGTGGCGCCGTCGGCCAGGAGCACGCCCTTTTCGACGATCAGCGCTTCAATGGGATTGTTCATGCGTCAAATCCCGTCTCTCTTTGATGAGATAATGATATAAGGAAGTCTTTATATGTGGTCAATCGAGGATCGCATCAATCTCGCATGAGCGATCGCGCGAAAGCGGCGGTTTCATGCGCGTTCACGTCGGCGGCGCGGATGAGATTGTCGAAATGGCGCGTCAGGCTGCGCACGGCGGCCGTCGCGTTCAGCACCAGATACATGTCGCCCATGTAGATCGCCGCCCTGAGCTGGCCGAAGATCGTATAGGGCACGGAATAGCGCAGTCGTCCGTCATAGAGATAAAGACGGAAGCTCGGATAGAGATCGTCGAGAAGCTGCGCCATATGGGCGAGCTGCGCCTCGCGCTGCCCGCTCGTCAGCCCCGACCACACGCCCATCCCGCCGGCGAAGATTTCCAGCACGTGCCGCGGCATGCAGACCTCCATGTCGGTCTCCGGCCGACGGTTGTAGTCGATCCGGTACTGGGTCTCGCCCATCTGCGATTCGGTGCTTTTCCGGGTTATGCCGGCCTCGTATTCGATCAGGTCGTCGCTGCGCAGCAGATCGGGAATGCCGGCCGGCACGTAGCGTATCTTCGTGCCGGCGGCCTCGGCGTGCCATTTGGCGAGCAGGGTTCGGTCGAAGCCCTCCAGCCCCTCCTCGATCTCGAAGCTCTCGCGGATCTCGCTGCCCAGGCCCTCGTCCTGGCTGACCCCGAGCAGCCAGTCGAGCGAGACCTTGTGCTCGGCGGCGATGTTGAGCAGCGTTTCGGCGCGGGGCAGCCGCGTCGATTGGCCGGAGAGAAGCTGCGAAAGGGCCGACCGGTCGATGCCGACGGCGGTGGCGAAGGCCGACTGGCTCGTGCCCGATCGATCGATCAGCGTCGCCAGCCTCCGTTTGAAGATTTCCGAGAGATCGCGCTTGTCCATGACATGAAAATACGCGAGTTGATTACTTTTCACAACAATTGCGGCGTTTGGTTTGCAAATTCAACGCTTCGTTCGCATTATCTCGTTGTGCGCTGCAATGCCTCCTGACAACGTGATGACAGGATCGGGGGATTCTGTCTTTCCGGGGTAAGGAATGGGCGACGAAAGAGCATACCGGCGCGAGAAGGCGCAAAAGAGCCATAAGCGGGCAAGGGGCGTCCTGCGAACCGAATGGCCTACGGTTGCCCTGATCGCCTCGTGCTATGCCGCCTGGGCGGGGGCGGGCCTTTTCCTCTGGACGTTCAGCCCGTGGCTCGCGATTGCCCTGCTGGTCCTCGTCGTCGCACTTCAATCCTCGTTGATGCACGAGGCTGCCCACGGCCACCCGACGCGCAGCGCGCTCGTCAACGAGCTGCTCGTCGGCCTGCCCATCGGGCTCGTCTATCCGTTCCGCCGCTTCAAGACCCTGCACCTTCGCCATCATGCCGACGAGCGGCTGACCGATCCGTTCGACGATCCCGAGAGCTATTATCGCGCCCTGTGGAAACACCGCGACCTGCCGGACTGGCTGAAGCTTCTGCTGCAGGTCAACAACACCATGGTCGGCCGCTTCGTGATCGGACCGCTGATCGCCAATATCGGCTTTTTCATCACGGAGGCGAAGCTGCTGGCGCAGGGCGACGAGGCGGTGCGCCGCGCATGGCTCCACCATCTCGCCGGCCTCGCCCTCGTGCTACCGGTCGTCGTCCTCGCTTTCGACATGCCTTTCTGGGCCTATCTCGTTCCCGTCTATGTCGGGCAGTCGCTGATCGCGGTACGCACCTTCGCCGAGCATCAGTGGTCGGAGCGGCCCGACGGGCGCACGATCATCGTCGAGCGCTCGCCGCTGGCGCTGCTCTTTCTCAACAACAATCTGCACCTCGTGCACCACAAGATGCCGACGGTTGCCTGGTACAGGCTGCCGGCGCTGTTCCGCGAGCGGCGCGACGAATGGCTGAGGATGAACGACGGCTATTCCTATCCGAACTATTTCGCGCTGCTGCGGGATTACGCCTTCCGCGCGAAGGAGCCGGTGGTGCATCCTTTCCTGCGCCGCATGCCCGAGGTGGGCCGCGTCTTCCGTCCGCGGCTGCGCGCCCGCAACGTCAGCGGGCTCGGCACCGCGCCGGTGCCGGCCGAGCCGCCCAAGGAATAGCCGTGCTTGCATCCCGCGCGATCAGCCGCGCATAAGAAGGCATGAGCGAGTTCATTGCCGCGCTGCCCATGTATGACTGGCCCGAGAGGCGGGAGGAGGTCGATGCCGAATGGCGGGCCATCCGCGACCGGCTGCGCGGGCAGGGCATCGCTGCGCCCGAGCGGCTGACGCGGCGCAACGCCGACATGCCTTCCGTGCCGGGCGGCATCCGTGACGCCGGCGGCGCACTCATCGCCCCGGATCCCGCGACGTTGCCTTCCGACGAGCTCGATTTGCCGACGCTGTGGCGTCATCCCGGGCTGCTTTTCGCCCAAGCCTGCTGGGGCCCGCTGGAGGCCGGGCTTTCCGGACATGTCCGCGTTCTCGGTCAGCCGGACTACTCGGCCTTCGATGGCGGGCAGGGCGAATCTTATTCGAGCGCGATCCTGACGCGCAGGGAAGGGGCGGCGGAGGAGAGGCCGCCGGCCGACGGCTACGCTATCCTCCCGCTCGATCTCCTTGCCGGCCGGCGGCTCGCCTACAACAGCCCTGATTCGATGTCCGGCATCATCGCGCTGACACGCGATCTGGAGACGCTGGGCGAGGACATCGGCACCTTCGCCGCACGCATCGAGACCGGCGGGCATCGCGCCTCGATCAGGGCGGTGGCGGAGGGCAGGGCTGACATCTGCGCGATCGACTGCCGCAGTTGGGCGATGGCACGGCGTTTCGATCCGGCCGCCCGCGCTCTCTCGGTCGTCGGCTGGACGGCGCGGCGCAAGGGATTGCCCTATGTCGCCTCGCGACTCGCCCCGCATTTTTCCCTATTTGCTGAAAAAAGCACGCAGGGCCCGGTAGACTTCCCGCGCGGATGAAGTTGGCGGAAGAGGCGGACCGCCCTTTTCTTTCGCTCACGAAAGATCACTGTCTCGTCGGCGTGCCCGGCTTTGCCGGCTAGCCTGTTTCAACTGCACAAAAAAAATGCAAGGCACGAGGCCTTGCAATTTAACGCGTCCGATCTGCTTTCCGTTTTTCGGCGGCAGCGTAGTAATCGCGCCTAGATCGCATCCTCCCAAGACTTTGACCGCGTAGGAAGGCAGATTATTTGCTCTGCCTTCTCGATTATGTGGAGCACATTAGACCAAACTTTAGAGCCGTGTCATCAAAAATATTGCGTCGGGAGCCGCTTAGATGTGCTGCGCTGCACAATAAGCAATCAGCGCCTGCTCATGAATGCGACAGAAGCGAATAGTTGTCGGGGCAAGACGTTGTGTCGGGTTTTCATCCTGCCTTGAAATCGCTATGAAGCGCTAGCAATCCAGGCTGCGGCGGGGCTGCGGATGATTCCGCCCTCGTTTCCTCTTCTAACGGAATTTCTCATGCGTTTGTCGCGTTACTTCCTGCCCATCCTCAAGGAAAATCCGCGCGAGGCGGAAATCGTCTCCCACCGGCTCATGCTGCGTGCCGGCATGCTGCGCCAGCAGGGCGCCGGCAGCTTCTCCTGGCTGCCATTGGGCAAGCGCGTGCTCGACAAGGTCTGCAAGGTCATCCGCGAGGAGCAGAATCGCGCCGGCGCGCTCGAAATCCTCATGCCGACGATCCAGTCCGCCGATCTCTGGCGCGAGAGCGGCCGCTATGACGATTACGGCAAGGAGATGCTGCGCATCACCGACCGGCACGAGCGCGACATGCTCTACGGCCCGACCAACGAAGAGATGGTGACCGACATCTTCCGGTCCTACGTCAAGTCCTACAAGGACCTGCCGCTCAATCTCTATCATATCCAGTGGAAGTTCCGCGACGAGGTGCGGCCGCGCTTCGGCGTGATGCGCTCGCGCGAATTCCTGATGAAGGACGCCTATTCCTTCGATCTCGATTTCGAAGGAGCCAAGGCCGCCTACAACCGGATGTTCGTGTCCTATCTGCGCACCTTCACCCGCCTGGGGCTCAAGGCCATACCGATGCGCGCAGACACCGGCCCGATCGGCGGCGACCTCAGCCATGAGTTCATCATCCTCGCCGACACCGGCGAAAGCCAGGTCTACTGCAATCGCGAATTCCTCGAACTGCCGGTGCCGGGCGCCGACACGGACTTTTCCGACGATCACGGCATCGCCGGCATCGTCAAGGATTGGACGACGCCCTACGCGGCCACCGACGAGATGCATGACGAGGCCGTCTGGGAAAGCGTTCCGGAAGGCGACCGGCTGGCGGCGCGCGGCATCGAGGTCGGCCACATTTTCCATTTCGGCACGAAATATTCGAAGCCGATGAACGCCAAGGTGACCGGTCCGGACGGCAAGGACCATTTCGTCTCCATGGGCTCCTACGGCATCGGGCCGTCGCGCCTGGTCGCGGCGATCATCGAGGCGAGCCACGACGAGAACGGCATCATCTGGCCGGAGGCGGTCGCGCCGTTCGACGTCGCCATCATCAACATGAAGGCCGGCGATCCCGAATGCGACCGCGTCTGCGCCGAGCTCGAGGCCGCCTATGAGGCCGCCGGCCACGAGGTGCTGCTCGACGACACCGACCAGCGCCCCGGCGCCAAGTTCGCCACCACGGACCTCATCGGCATCCCGACGCAGGTGATCGTCGGCCCGCGCGGCATTGCCGAAGGCCAGGTCGAGGTCAAGCGCCGCGCCACCGGCGAGCGCGAGAACAAGCCGATCGCCGAGCTTCTGGCGCAGTCAGGGGCAAAGGCGTGAGCGGAGCCGCCGCGAAAAGCCCGGCCGGCGCGCGGCCCTTCTCCGCCTTCGAGAGGATGGTCGCCTGGCGTTACCTGCGTTCCAAGCGCAAGGAGACGGTGGTCTCGGTCATTTCCTGGATCTCCTTCATCGGCATCATGCTCGGCGTGGCGACGCTGATCATCGTCATGGCGGTGATGAACGGGTTCCGCGCCGAGCTGCTCAACCGGATTCTCGGCGTCAACGGCCACATGATCGTGGCGCCCATCGACCGTTCCTTCGACGACTACGCCGAGGTGGCGCACCGCATCGAGGGCGTGCAGGGCGTGCGCTATGCGATTCCGCTGGTGGAAGGGCAGGTGCTCGCCACCGGACCGGGCGGCAACGGCACCGGCGCGATCGTCAGGGGCATTCGCGAGCAGGACGTCGCCAAGATCCAGCTCGTCGCCGACAATATCCGACAGGGCGCGCTCACGGGCTTCGACGGCAGCGAGGGCATCGCCATCGGCAAGCGCATGGCGGATTCGGTGGGCGTGGCGCTCGGTGATTCGATCATGCTTACCGCGCCGGAAGGCGACGTCACGCCGTTCGGCACCACGCCGCGGCGCAAGGCCTATCCGGTGACGGCGATATTCGAGGTCGGCATGTCGGAATACGACGCCTCGATCATCTACATGCCGCTGCAGGAGGCGCAGCTCTTCTTCAATTCCGAAGGCACCGTCCAGTCGGTCGAGGTCTATGTCGACAATCCCGACAATGTCGACGCGCTTCGTCCCATGATCGAGGACGCCGCGCAGCGGCAGGTCTTCATCACCGATTGGCGCCAGCGCAACCAGACCTTCTTCTCCGCCCTCCAGGTCGAGCGCAACGTGATGTTCATGATCCTCACCTTGATCGTGCTGGTGGCGGCGCTGAACATCATTTCGGGCCTGATCATGCTGGTGAAGGACAAGGGGCGCGACATCGCCATCCTGCGCACCATGGGGGCGACCAGCGGCTCGGTCATGCGGATATTCATGATGACGGGCGCGGCGATCGGCGTGACGGGCACGGTGGCGGGCGTCATCCTCGGCATCGTCGTCTGCCTGAACGTCGAATCGATCCGCCAATTCTTCTCCTGGCTGTCAGGCACGACGCTCTTCAATCCCGAGCTCTATTTCCTCAGCCAGTTGCCGGCCAAGATGGACGGGCAGGAGACCTTCTCCGTCATTCTGATGGCGTTGCTCCTGTCCTTCCTCGCCACGCTGTTTCCGGCGTGGCGCGCCGCGAAGCTCGATCCGGTCGAGGCGCTCAGGTACGAATGATGGCGGCAGGCACACTTCTCGAACTCAAGGCGGTCGAACGTTACTACGACGAGGGACCGCGCAAGCTGACGATCCTTTCCGGCGCCGATTTCACGCTGAAGCGCGGCGAGATGGTGGCGCTCGTCGCGCCGTCCGGCGCCGGCAAGTCGACGCTGCTGCATACGGCCGGGCTTCTGGAGCGGCCGAACAGCGGCGACGTCATCCTCGACGGGCGCGCCTGCGGACGGCTCTCCGACGACGAACGCACGGCGATCCGCCGCAACGACATCGGTTTCGTCTATCAGTTCCACCATCTGCTGCCGGAGTTCTCCGCCCTGGAGAACATCGTCCTGCCACAGCTCATTCGCGGCCTGAGCGAGACGGCCGCGCGCGAACGCGCCGTTCAACTGCTCGACTACATGAAGATCGGACCGCGGGCCAATCATCGCCCGGCGGAGCTTTCCGGCGGCGAGCAGCAGCGGGTCGCCATCGCGCGGGCGGTCGCCAACGCGCCGCTGCTTCTCCTCGCCGACGAGCCGACCGGCAATCTCGATCCCTCGACCGCATCCTATGTTTTCGAGGCGCTGGAGGCGCTGGTGCGCCAGTCAGGTCTCACGGCGCTGATCGCCACGCACAATCACGAGCTGGCCGCCCGCATGGACCGGCGGGTAACGCTTTCCGAGGGCAAGGTCGTCGACGTCTAGGGCGTCGACCGATCCGTTCTCCGCTTCGCTGCGGCGCTCGAACGGGCAGGCGGAGAACTCTCCATCATGCATGCCTGCGGAGGCATGTCGACCAGCCCTTCGGGCGAACCTGTCCCTCCCATGCCAGGCGGTTAGCTCCTTCCGGCGTCGCGACGCTCGGCGGGACTTCATCCTTTCTTAACCACCGCGGCGCGTAGGGCGGAAAACGCCTTACCTTGCGTCAGCTATCGCCTTGACGCGTGAACAAAAATGGAACATAAGGAAAACACATCGCAAACAGGAGATGGGTATGTTGACCGATCTGATCCGGGATGTCGTTTCCCTCGTGTCCATGAGTGCTTTCATCGTCGCCATGGCAATGCTCATCGGCGCCATGTGATTGCGGCGTCGCAGGTTCCCGACAGAAGGGGATCGCAGACAAACCATGCCCGCGCAGAATGCGTCCGCGCGGGTTCGAAATTGCGAATTCTCAGGATAGCGTCGGACGCTCAGTCCTTCGCCGGTTCGCGAATCGCCTCCTCGGAAGCGACCTCACCGAAGACCTCCTCGAAGGCCGTCTTCAGCGCGACGTCGTAGTCGGCCATCGTCACCGGCAGGCCGAGGTCGACCAGGCTGGTGACGCCGTGGCCGGAAATCCCGCAAGGCACGATGCCGCCATAGTGGCCGAGGTCGGGTTCGACGTTCACGGCGATGCCGTGGAAGCTCACCCATTTGCGCAGCCGGATGCCGATCGCCGCGATCTTGTCCTCGGCGGGCGAGCCGTCGGGCAGGGGCGGGCGGTCCGGGCGGGCGACCCATACGCCGACGCGGTCCTCGCGGCGTTCGCCGCGCACGTTGAAGCGCGCGAGCGAGCGGATGATCCATTCCTCCAGCGCGGCCACGAAGGCGCGCACGTCCTCGCGCCGCCGTTTCAGGTCGAGCATCACATAGGCCACGCGCTGGCCGGGTCCGTGATAGGTGTATTCGCCGCCGCGCCCGGTCTGGTAGACCGGAAAGCGCTCCGCGTCGATCAGGTCGGCGGCGGTCGCGCTGGTCCCGCCGGTATAGAGCGGCGGATGCTCGACGAGCCAGACGAGTTCGGGTGCCGTGTCGTCGCGAATCGCCGCCGCGCGGTTTTCCATCGCCGCGACCGCCGCTTCATAGTCGAGCAGTCCCGGCTCTATCCGCCATTCGACGGGGCTGTCGCCAAGGGTGGGAAGAAAGGAGACGTTGATGAGGTTTCGTTCGAGCATCTGACCGGTTCCGCAATGCTCCCTTCATATGTCCCTTTCGCGGCGAAACGTCCAGTTCCGCGGGGCGCGTGCGGCGTGTGAACAAACTCACGCAATTATCCTCGAAAAGCGCGAAAGCACACTTGTCTCCCATAACCCGATTTGCTACATGCGCCGGGCCGGCCCAAACCGGCACCTGCGCGGCGTGCGGTCGTGGCGGAATTGGTAGACGCGCAGCGTTGAGGTCGCTGTGGGGCAACCCGTGGAAGTTCGAGTCTTCTCGACCGCACCAGCACCCATCTAAAAATCTTTATGGTTCAAGACGTTCAAGGGCATTGTGTCCCACGTCAACCCCATGCGTGGGACACATCGATCTTTTCGACGGCAGTCTTGGCAAGCTTCCAGCGCTCGACCCGACGCGTGTAAACCTCGCTCGTCTTGGCCTCCGAATGGCCAAGGATCGCCATGATCTCGTACTGGCTGCAGCCTAGCTCAGCGAGCAGCTCGGCAAGGCCTTTCCGGACGCCATGCGCGGACAGATGACCAAGCCCGGCGTCCTTGCACCACCGCTTGAACATCGCCGACATGCTGTCACCGCTTGAGAACGGTTTCCCACCACGGCCAAGCACGTAGGTCGCGCCCTGAATCTTCGGCACCCTGGTTGCTGCTTTTAAGGGCGGGAGGAGGGGCATCGTGACTTCCGAGGAACCTTTTTTGAGCGGCTGCCACCGAAGTGCCTCGATGCCGTCTAGAACGCATTCGTGAGCCCTGCCGAGGATGGTCAGATCCTCAATTCGGCACCCGGTCCAAAGAAGCACCGACATGGCAACATGAGCCTTGGTGCCGGCCGCATGTATTTTGTAGAAAGCTCTTACGTCGGCCGCCTTCCACGGCGTTGCGCCATCGCCTTTCTCGTACACCGACTTGATGCCGCGAGCGGGGTTCGTTCCGATGTGTTTGCGCTCGATCGCCCAGTCGTACATCACAGCAACCGCTTCGATGAAAGCGTCCGCCTGCGCCGGCGTTGCTCCCATATCATCCTGCATTTGGATTAGCTTTTCCTGAGGGATCAGCATCTTCTTGTCGGGCCGCGCGAGAAGCCGGTTGAGCAGGTTTCGCTTTTTCTTCAGCGTCTTGTGGCTCGTTGTTCCAGCTTTTACGCGAGCTTCGAGGTACTCCAGATAGGTGCTCACGAGCCATGCGATCGAACGAGGCTTAGCGTAATCCGACGCCACCTTTAGCGGTTCTGGCTTTTCTCCACGCCTGGCTGCCAGATACTGCCTCTGAAAATCATCATGGCCCGGGCCGCAGTGAATGCGGATCCGCTTCTTCCGCTCGCCCTCAGGCCGAACTCGGTATCGCGTGTTTCCTGACGGCAAGGGCTCCACTAGGAGCCCGGGATAATCGACCTTCACTGGCAACCTCACCATTCTTCGAGGCCGCTATCCTTGTTTTCTGGGCGATCGCCAGCAACGGACCGGCAGTGGATTTCAATCAGTCCACCGGATACGCACACCTTATCCACAGGCAGCCCGGCGTCCTGGATGGCCTTCAAGGCGGAGCGGATCGCTTTCTCGCTGGTGCGGACGCGAGAGGGCGCTTGGTCAGCCACCCTCGACATCATTTCCCTCCCTTACCGTTGTCAGATTCCAGCGCTGCGCGGCCGGCATCGGTGATGCGATAGCCATAGAGGCTATGCGCCGGCTCCTTCCCATACTCGATGAACCCGAGCCGCTTCAGTTCCGTCAGCGTATGGGCCGAGGCCCCGACGTGGCGGCGATTGCCATCCGGTAGGCGCGCCGGTGCACACCAACCCTCTATTGCTGACAGAAACTCGAGCACGGTCAGATGACGCCTCGTCAGCTTCATCACTTCCCTCCCTGCGCGGCTGCGAGGGCAGCGCGTGCGGCCGCATACACTTCTGCCTCTGGCGCATTGACGCGGCCAAGCAGCACTGATGTCGCCGCCTCTACCTGCGCCTCCGTTACTGCCTGTGCGGGAGGGGAGTATCGTTTGCGAACAATGCGCAACGCCCGATCGACTTGCGCGACGGAGAACGCTGTCAGCTGAGCGTGCTGTAGGTCGGTCTCATCCCGACTTGTCGCAAACTCCGTTTTGGGGTCGCTAAGAAGGTGGACGTGTCTGTGTTCGGCAACGATGAACTTGCGGACGCGGAGCAATATCGCCTCTGCAACGTTTCCCACCACCACCTCGGCTTCCTGCGGTGCGGCTGGGAAGTCCTCCCCGAAGCGCGCCCGAAGGATATTCCAGATGACCGACTGCACGTCGCCATCCAGCGTCTCGGTTGCCGCGTCCCACATTACCGCGTCTGGATCGACGCCAACAGCAGCACATAGCTGTTTCATTCCGAAATCGAGCCCGGCATTCCACCTTTCATCGGCGCTCGGATCGTCGTGCCAATCGTCCGCTTCCTGCGGTGCGGCTGGCTGTGTGAGGGCGGATTTAGCGATGGCCCGAACGGCGTTCATGGCCTCTGTTGCCGTTGCCACATTAAGGCTGATCGTGCTGGCCTCTGCGATGCGTTCCAACGCCTTCACCGCTGCGCTGGCTTCGGCCTTCTCGGCGCGTTGCTGTTCGCGCTCAAGCTCCGCTATCTTCGCCGCCTGCGCTTCGATGAGGTCGGCGGCTTCCACAACCAGATGGGCGGCTAAGTACCTGCGCAACCGGCGCGCAACCTTTTTCATATCGTCGGTAATAGCCTTGTCGAGATAGGCGTTGATGATGGCTTGTGCTTCGTCCACGTCGCAGCCGCTATCAAACTCCATAAGCGCCGCTGCCAGTGCTTTATTGTTCATGCGTCTGCCTCCTTGGGCTGGAACATTGAGCGCGGCGGCAGGGAGGGCTTCTGATCGCGTTCCTTGCGGTCGAACCCGCGCGAATGGATGGATTGCTTCGAGCGCTTTGCGCCTGTGTGCTTTTGGCGGACGCGCGCAACTTTCGACTTCTCGGCAAGATCGCGTGCTGTCTTGCCGACGTGGCAGTGAGAATGCGCCGGAGCCAGGTTCGCCTCTCGATGCTCGCCGCCGTTGATAAGGGCAACGACGTGATCAGCCTGCCAAGTTTCGCCGCTCTTGATCGGGAGCTTGCACAGGTGGCAGATGCCGCTATGCCGGTCGAAGACACGTAAGCGTACGCGGGGAGGGATGTTCACGCCGTGGTGTTTGCCGATCCATTCTGCAACGGGGCGCGCCATCATGACCCCCCGACTGCGCGCAAGGCTTCGTCACGCGCCTGCTGGAGTTCGGTGAACGCTTCGGTCGAGCCTCCGGCGTCGGGATGGGCGCGCTTGGCTTCCGAGCGGTAGGCAACCTCGATCCCTTCGCGGTCGGGGCGAGCCGAAGGCGGGAAGCCAAGAACCTCACGCCATGACCGGCGCGCGGTTGCGCCCGGCGCGGGCAGCGCCTCGAATGCGGAGAATGCACGCTCGAGCATGTCCGATGCGCCCCACCGTTCGATGCCGCGCATCGCCTCGATGGTCTTCTGAATGGCACGCATGTTGTCCTTGACCGTCTTCCAGCGGTCGCAGGCGAACACCATCTGCTTGCCCTTCCGCTCGAAGTAGACAGCAACGCCGGTGTCCTCAGGACTTCGCTGGTTGGAGTAGGGCAGACCATCACGGCGAAGCTCGATGTTGGTCGACAAGACCGGGTATCGACCGTTCAAGAGCCTGATTTGCTCCATCAGGCCATCGCGCGCCGCCGTAAACGACACATCGAACCGCGACTGTTGGGGCTGCTCGGTGCGCGGCCAGCCAGCAGGCCAGTGAAGTGGATACGCTTCAGCCATCACGCTACCTTCGCCATGAGATACTTGCGCGCCGTCTCTGCCTGCGACTGGTCTTCCACCAGCCGGCAGCAGGTTTCGAAGACGCGTTTCACGAACGGCTCATCGTCCGGAAGCTCTTTGAGCCAGGCCGTGTAGGCCTTGGACACGAGCTCTTCGCGCTTCGCCTTGTCGGCATCGGTGGCGGCGCGGATCATGTTGTCGATGCACTCGCGTTGAAGCTCGGATTTGACAGGATCGGGCGAGGCAGAGCCTGCCGTAGGACCATCCCCGGCTTCCACCTGCTCTGCCTCGCCCTCATCGCCCGGTAGGGCGGAACTATCGGGAGCGGACGGCGATGGGGCCACCTGTCCGCTCCCTTCTTCATCGGCTGAGGGGGCGGCCGATGAATTCTCGTCTGCGTCGTCAAAGGTAATGCCGCGCTCGGCGGCAAAGGCGTTGATCAGCTCGAGCAAGTCGGAAAACTCCTGCTTGGTCATGTCTGAGGTGCGCATGCCGAGCGGGACGAACGTGCCGGCGT
Organism: Aquamicrobium sp. LC103; assembly: GCF_001014615.2. Classification (GTDB taxonomy): domain Bacteria; phylum Pseudomonadota; class Alphaproteobacteria; order Rhizobiales; family Rhizobiaceae; genus LBCQ02. Next base: position 51,420 of record NZ_LBCQ02000003.1, on the reverse strand, counting down.
CGATGCCTGGCACTACGCGGGTCCGGCGCAGGGCAGCGGTGAACACGTCCTTCCAGTCGTCAGCCGGAAGCTTCTGCCCGTACCAATCGACCTTGCGGGCTATTTCCGTCAGGCAGGCCCACAGGCGCGCGTTCTGGTCGAGGGTGCGCTTTGACTGCTTGAACTCTATTATGCAGCCCGTCGGGGCGCCCCTTGCCCATTGCGAGGCCCGGTCGCGATCATAGTTCCCATTGATGACGATGACGGCGCGCGACATGGCTATGCGACCTCCAGATCATAGGCGACGCGAAGCCGATCGACCTTCTGGCGCAGTTCGGAGAGGAACGTCTCGACCTCTGCCTCAAGCTCGGCAATGCGCTCAGCATCGCGAGCAACGCGGGCCACGAACAGGCGCATGCTTTCGGGCATCCTCGGATCAAAACTGACGAAATCGCACCACGCCCGTCCGGTGCATGCCATCTGCCACTGCATCTGCGTCAGGTATTTCGCCGGCACTGCCGCGCCGAGTAGCGTGTCGATGTGCGTTGCGGTGTTTGGACACTTGATCTCGACAAGGCCGTCTTCGTTGACAAGGCCGTCCGGCGATGCTCCGCTCTCGGCAAAGCGCGGATGCACGACGAACTCTGTCTCGACCACGTCGACATTGCGATAGAACTCATAGGCCACGCGAGCATGGGGCTCGGTGTCCGTGCCCCACTGCATTGCGCCATTGCTGAACCCTTCCGCGACGACGCCCGTCAGACGCTCGGCAATGAGCTGGGCCTCATAGTTGGCGCGAGACGCAGCCCATCCGCTCTTGGTGCGCGCCACCACGTCAGCGACCTTGCTGGCCGTGACCAATCCGCAGCGCGCCGCGAACCATTCCGGTGTTCCCTGAACAATCTCGGTCATCACGCGGCGCTCCGCTTCTTTTGGAGCATCGTCAGGACGCGAGGCAGCTCAGACGCCGGGATCTCCGGTATCGCCTCGATGCCGAGATACTGGCAGAACTTCGCGATATCCGTACCGGTCTCCTCGATCAGTGCCCGAACCTTCGATGCCTGTTCTTCGGTGATCGGTCCGCCGGACTGGCCCGATGCTTTGGCATCGTCATCCTCGGACGCAGCCAGGCCGAGCGCGGCCTTGAGCGTCATGCGCTGGAGATAGGTCAGGGTGCTCCCGACCTGCTGGAGGCTGTTCTTGTTGCCGCTGTCGTCCCGAGGGCCGGTCAGGGTCGTTTCCTCGGAATACCCAAGACGGTGCGAGACGATGCACGTCACGCTGATTGGCGCGTTGACCTCCGACTGGACGCGGTAGCGGTAAGAAAGCCCGTGCTTGCCGAGCACCGGATTGATGGTGCTGGCGATCTCGGCAAGGTCTTCGTGCCGATAGTGCGTCCGCCCCTTGCTCGACGTGAAATCGACTGTCCGGTTCTTGCGGATCGTCGGGATTTCCGCCTTGGCAGCGGCCATTGCCTCGTCGAAAGCTTTCCGGCCCTGATTGGCCTCCCATCGCTCCTGCAGCGCCAACAGCTTTTCGAGCGTGCCAGGATCGGCACCCATCGCCAAAGCTCGGTCGATCATCGCCATCGGCGTTGCGGTGGCTGGCAGATTGTCCTGCTGCTGGCGAGCGGCGAGGGACTGCCCTGCCTGCGCCACGACGCGTCCGGCTGGCTCGGAAACGTGCTCGAACGTCTCGACTTCTTCTGCTTCAATGGTCTGCGGTTCGGCGTTCATGTGCGCCTCCTGTCTGCTTCGTCGTTGATGATTTCCGCCACGATCTGGCGCGCGCCGCCGAACCCATAGATGCGGGCGAGGTCGCGGAACGTCGTGCGGAGCGTGTATTCGAGGAACCCGGTCGGCTTCTCGGGCGCGGCGGCAAGCCGGTCGCCCAGATCAGCAGCCGCGGTTGCGATGGCGCGGGTCTCGCTCCTGCATGCGCAATGCGGCTCTATGAGCGGCCCCAGCGTTCGCGTAGGTCTTGTTCGAAGTGAAGTAGAGGTTCCCAATGCGAACCTGGACGCGGTACTCGTGGACAAGGCGAAAGCTATCCACCTTGCCGAAGATGTTGTCGGTGCGTCGCTCGTACCTGCTTGTCTGTGTCGCGCGGGCTTCAAGCATCGGATGCCTCTCCGGCGGGCAGCGGCCACTGGCACAGGTACGCGAAGCGCTTCCAATGACCGGCCGCGTTGTGTTCGATGGTGATTTCGCCGTCGGCCCGGTACTGTCGCGCGTAGTGCATTATTTCGGCTTCAGCCTCGATAGTGAGCGGGCTTGTAACCTTTGCGACCGTCTGGCCATTCTGGCGGATGCGGAATGAAATGCTCATCGAGGCATACCTTCTGCTGCGCCCACGATCAGCGCCGCACCAAGGCAGGCGCACATGATCAGCGTGGGGAAAACGGGGAGGGAGGCGAGGCTGTCCGTCACTTGCCACATGAAGCGGTCGAGGGAGGTCATGACTGCTCACCCTTGGCTAGGAGAAGGGCAGATCGGATCGCGCTCGTGGCCTCATCAAAGGCGTTGGCGAAGTCGTTCGGGTCCACGTCTGCGGGATAGTGGAGGGAGGGAGGGTCGGAATCCTCCACCAGCATGAGTAGAGCGGACTGCGATTTCTCCAATGCCTCCACCAGCTTCTCGCGGACAGGATCGGGAGCGCGGCGATTCCATGCGGCGGCGACCTTCTCGGGAGTTGCCGCTTCGATCGAGAACGGCGGGATGGTCTTGCACCGATGGACGATCCGATAGACGCCAAGGATTTTCGTCGCATCGACAATCTCCGATGGCGTTTCTCCGCAAAACGGACAGCAGGCCAGCGGCGTATGCTTCACTGTATCGGCTGGCATCAGGCGGCTCCCTTTGGCTGGTTCGCCAGATCAGCGCGCGCGGTCACGCCCATCAGGACGCGCAAGAGCGCCGTCTGCTGATGTTTTGCGGTCGGGTCATTGAGGCTCTGCGCTAGCGCCCCGTTGATCAGGGCAAGCTTCTTGAGCGCGAGCACTTCAATCGGTGTGATTTCGATCGAGGCCATCACGCCGCCTCCGTCTTGACGATGGCCCACCCGGTCAGATCGCCGGCGAGAACACGGTCAAGATCAGCTAGCATCGCCTCGGCACGAGCCTGTTGCACGTCCGACCAGCCGAGCTTTTCAGCCTTCGCGATCCACTGGCGAAGCGCCCAAGCCGCACCCTCGATCGTTGCGTCGAGACGCGAGGCGAATTCCAGGCGGGCCAGAGTTTTGAATTGGTCGGCATCCGCATCGCCGCGGGCGCGCTTCATGCGCAGCACGTCGCGGAGGAGCGTTGGCTTTGCCTTGGGCAGCAGGCCCGGCTTCAACGCCGAGATCAGGCCATCGCGGGTCTGAATTCTGGCTTCTGCGTTCATCGTTCTTCCCCATCAATTCGAGCAGATCGGCCAAGGGCTTCTTCGTGCTCGGTGGCGCCATTCGCGGCGGGTTGATGGATGAAACGTACGTTATGTACGATTGATCGTCAAGTACGTTTTGTACGATTTTGGTTGATCTGGTCAAAATGTACGACTATGACTCGCTGCGCCTGGCCAGTTTGAGTTTGCCTGGCAAAGCGGCGACCCGGTGCAATTCCGGTGCAGGTGAAGCCGCTGGCGCGGGAAGCGAAAGTCCTACCGTGCTGCCTGAAAGTGAGGACGGATTGCCGAGAGGCGTCCTGGCGCGTGTCCCATCCCGGCTCCGGCCTTCAGGACATCGGCTATCGCTTCTCCCGCCTCGTGGCTAAAGCCATGGGGTAGGGGGAAGCTTTGGCCGGAACCCTCCCTCACCACCCTTCAAAACCTTGGTAATCTGACGGAGAGATCAGTTCTCAAGATGGTTCTGAACCCTAGAAAGGAGTGATGGTGTGGCCTACCATGGGACAAGGGGCAACGGACCAAAATCGGAGGAATGATGCGACAGTGCCTTTTTGCCGTTCTGCCTCTTCTGGTTGCCGCGTGCAGCCAAGCGCAAACATCTGCGCCGCTCCCTGGCAGCGATCGGGACAGTCACGGCTGCATCGGGTCCGCCGGCTATTCATGGTGCGAGCGGACGAAACAGTGCGAACGTCCTTGGGAGCTGGCGCAATCTAGGGGGTTCGAGAATACCGCCGAGGCATACCGATCGTTCTGCGACTAGGGGATGGGCTCTGAATAGCAGAAGGAATGGTGCTGGTGGGCAGGTTGGACAGGAAGACAGTCTGCTCCTGCTAGCTAAATTCGACGCAGTCCGGATTTCTCAAGATGGCCAATCAGATCCTCGGCCTGCTCACCGCTCAAGGCGTGGCGCGGCAGCATCTGAAAGAGAACCGGTGACTGCATGAGGAGCACCATCTTCTCATCGGCGCTCCAGCCGAAGTAGTCGCTCCAGGGGATGGTATTCGTCACCGTGGCGGTTGAGGCAAAATAGGCGTCCCGGGTCCATGATGCCTCGATGGGGTGTTGTAGGGTCTTGTCCTCACGATAGATTTTGCGCGCTTGCCACGGGATTAGGAGGAAGTAAGCAAGAAGTGGCCAGATGGCTGTTCCGACCATCACGACGATCGCCACAGTGGTCGGGGTAGGATCGAAGCCCGAAGCGATCATTGCGATGAGGCACAGAGCAAACATGGCCGCGATGAAAAGCTTGGGCCCGCTTTTGGTAACCCAGTAACGACGCATGTGCAGGCGAAGTGCGTTCGCATAGTCCTCGGCGGTGATGGTAAAGGATGCGGACGTCGATGGGGTCGCAGTGATCATGACGCGAGGAAAAGTCGATGCGCCTCAAACTGTCAAGCTAGAGGATTGGCTGTCAGCGGTCTGAACCAAAAAGAAACCCTGCCTCAGGGCAGCGTGACGAGGTTTCCTTAGGTGTGGTGTGTGATCCACGGCAGTGCTTCCGGCAGGCGGTTGCTTGCGCGAGGCTGGGTAAAAGACGAAATCTCCGCCGGAGCGGATCGGAGCGTTAAAGGTCTGGTTTCAGAGCGAAAACAGCCTCTGTAAGAGCGGTCAATATCAACACATTCCACACAACAACAAGGATCGCGGTTCCATTGAATAGGGTCTGTGACCAATCGTTTGTCGCGAGGATCGGCTTGAAGATCACGAGCGCAACCGAAAAAACAAACAGCCAAATTAGGGCGAAGGCTGCACGGCGAATGCCCGTCCTGGTATCAACGAAACTGTTTTTGTTCTGGTGCTTCTCTTCGATCTGATTGAGGGAGAGATGCAACTGTCCTGCGGAGGCCAGTGTGATCGTAACGATGACGCCGAGCACGCTCAGAAGGCCATCGCCGACGAAACCGAAAAGAAAGACGTTCTTATTGCTGAGCAGTTCGGGGGCAACCAGCGCCAAAACGCAAACCAAGCCTGCAACGACGATCAGAACGCAGACACTAATCGGGGTGCTCATTGCGCATTGCCTCCCAAATTCGCTCAATGATAGAGGATTTCTTTCCTAAATTCTCCTCAATTATTATCACTCTCGCCTGATTTTTGGTGCTGAACCGCTTATTGGATTTGGTGAGTGCCGAAATGTTTCCGCCACCCTCAGTTGTGTATTTTGCCGTTTGCTTGGTGCGGTCAGTTAAGAGGTGCAGCCCGTCGTCACTTTCGAGGGTCAGGTCGACTTTCATCGCCTTTTCGTTTTCCTTGAGCTCTCGCAGTTCTCGATCGAGATTGTCCCGTATGCCGAACATATTGGGCGGGTACATCTCAAAAGAGACGCGCTTGATCTGCCCTTCGTTCTCCTCAACAAAGCGCCAGAATGTTGCCGGGTCGACTATAGGATTGGGTTCGAGCACGTACGGCTGAGATGGCGCGCGCTTGTTGACCGCCGACGCGAGTGAGCGGAGCACAGCTATCGGCTTCTGCATTTCTCGAGCTATTTCTATCGCCGCTTTCTGCCCATCTGAATGTGGACGCGGATCGATGACGATCTCCCCGGCTTTCCAAGCCGGCCGCTCAACTTCAGCGAATCCAGCCTCCGGCGGCTCGTTCTCAGGTACAAGGTACCGTCTGCCTATACGGCCCGTAATAAATTCATTCTTCGCGACGTCGTCATTCGGGACATAGTGGAAAACTGACCCGTAATGCATGAACTCGATGCTTTGCGAAAAAAGCCGCCGCAGCCATTGTTCTCGGCTCGGAGGGCTCCCCCTCCAGTCGTCAAACAAGTCGGTTGACTCTCGTGCCAGCAGCACAAGGCGCGCAAGTTGTAGTCTCAATGCCCTCTCGACGCCACATGGGCGTCGCCCCCTATTATTGGCGCTCCACTCGAGCCGCTACCCTATTGCCCCCTAGGCCTAATCACTTCCCTTTCAGCCCCGCCGCTTCCATGTGGCATGGCAGCGGTTTCGATCCACGCCGCAGCCTTCGGCTGGATTTCCAGTTCACCGTCGAGCCATGCACCAATCAGCGACACGTCGCACTCAAATACCCGGGCTAGCATATCTGGCGACCAACGGATCAGGGAGGCTCTCGTCAAGCCGGTCCGGGGTCATGCGCTTCCCGCCACCTCACTGCCCTCATCCATTTCGTCCAGCATCTCCAGATAACCCGTCCCGATCAGCCAATCCCGCAACGCTGCAGCAGCAGCATCCTCAAGTGACCTGCCGTTCTCGTTTGCGAATCGCCGCAGCGCCAGGCGCTCATCAGTGGAGAGTTCGATGGTGATGGTCATGCCATCGCGCCAATCGCTATGACTGCAATGGTAAGCAGGAACAGCGCTGCGGCCAATGAGAGCATGATCCTTGCGCTTGTGGTTGGTGGCGCCGGCGAGGCTGTGATTTTCTCGGAAGCCCTGCGGCGCGGTGGCGCGATCTGCTCGCTTACGTGGATGCCTGAGCCAGGTATGCCGGCGCTGACATGCTTTCGCCCATTCGCATTAACCGTATAGCCCAAGCCTTTCGGCCCGATCCGCGCCGATGCACCTCGATGCGTAACGTTCAGCCGAACACCGGGCGCGATTTTCAATGTGCGGCGGAACTTAAACGCCATTCCCCAGCCCTCCCAAGATTCCCCGCACCGATTTAAACGGCACTTAGCGAAATCCACAAGCAGGAATATGTTCCTCATTCGTTCTTGACTTATGGTGTCAGGAACGTTTTCCTATTGCGAGCATTGCCAAGGGTTTGGGAACGGCGGGATGGCGATAAAATATGTGCCGCGCTATGGGTCGCGGAATGAGGAAATCATTGCTGAGCTCCGGCAAGTCGCAGGTGCGGCCGCGCCACTGGATCCCAAGACTGTCGTAAAGCGAAAGACGGCCGAAATCGCGGTGGCTATGGCGCTTTTACACGGGGGCGATTGGCGGATTCAGATTGATCACGACGCTGGCTTTGTGATGGTTGTTCGTCGTTAGCGAGCTGAAAGCCCTCGATCGCAGCTAGTAGAACCTTGATGTTTGCTGTCGTAAGACCGTCGATGCGCCCGAGCAATTTGCGAATCTCCTTCGGGTCGCTCACCTTCTGAGTGGAGGGGGGGCTTTCATTCGCCGGCGCAGATGTTTGACCAGCCTCGCCGTAAAGGTACCAACCGGCTGTGCGCCCAAACACCTCCGCATATTTCTCAGCCGCCTTGCGGGAGATGGGGCGGTGACCATTGGCGTTGCTGATCATGAGGTCTTGGCTAATGCCAAGTGCGCGCTGGTTCGCACGCCACGCCTCGGTGGGCTTTGTGTAGCCGGCCTCACGAATTGCCTGCATCAATCGGTGCTTTGGTTCAGTCATTCGTACACAATGGCCGATTTGTGTCGTTCAAGGTGTACGATTTAAGCTTGACTGTCAGTCGTACGTAATGTACGAAAACCCGCATGACACGCGAACCAGCTTCCATTTCAGCCTTAATAGATACCTGGCCGACCATTGCCGAGTTCGCCTCGGAAGTTGGGTGTGGGTACGAGGCAGCACGGCAGATGAGGCGCCGCGAGAGCATCGCTCCAGAGCATTGGGCTGCGGTCGTCGTCTCGTGCGAACGCCGCGAGATCGAGGGTGTTACATTCGAATGGCTAGCTCGCCAGCGGACTAAGGCGACCGCTTCCGGAGAAGCCGCATGATCTCCTACGACTCCATCAAGTCGGGGGAGGTGGCGGCGCCGGTGAGCGAAGCTGTCCGCGATCTCGATATCGATCTCTCCGAGATCAAGCTTGACCAATCGGCGCAGCCACGCGAGAGCCTGAACAACGACCGCATCGCGGAATACGCCGAAGCCATGAAGGCCGGCGATCAGTTCCCGCCTCTGACGGTCTTTCATGACAGTGATACCTACTGGCTGGCCGATGGCTTCCATCGGCACTACGCGGCGCAGCACGCCGGCCGGAAGCATGCCCGCTGCAATGTCCGCCAGGGCGGCTTGCGAGACGCGATCCTCTGGAGCGTCGGCGCCAATGCGAAGCATGGGCTGGCGCGGTCGGACGAGGATAAAAAGCGCGCCGTCATGCGCCTGCTCGATGATGCTGAGTGGTCTACTTGGGCCGACCGCGACATAGCCAAGCGCTGCCTCGTCTCGCATCCGTTCGTCGCCAAAATCCGGAAGGCTCATGCCGGTCTCACTGGAAACGTTACCAGTGAGAGAACCTACACGACCAAGCACGGCACAGTCGCCACCATGAAGACGGCCGGCATCAACGCCAGTCGCACTCAATTCCAAGCGAAAGCCTCCGAGGACAACGGCAGCATCACCGGCGGGGCCGGCACTGTGACGGGAGAGGCGAGTAGGCTCGCATCCGGGCGAACGGATGCAGGGGAGGCGACTTCGGTCGACCTCCCCACCGATTCCGCCGACGCGATCGAACGTGCATGGAAGCACGGATACCTGATCGGCTTCGGTTCCAGCGCAGAAGGATGGAACGGCGAGTATCCATTCCAAGGCGACGATATCGCGCTCAACAGCGACCCCCGATGGGTTGAGTGCCGCGACCTCGCGTTCGACGCGCACCGCCACGATCTTCTCAAATCCTCCGACGGCATGGCGTCCGGTTCGGAGCACCCCAGCGCCATTCGCAACGGGCCAGACATGGAGCAAGACGATGTAGACCGCAGCGCATTGCGCGCCAGCAGCGCCGTGGAAGTCGGCGCAACCAATTCGCCCGATGGGGCAACAGTTTCGGCCAGCAGTGGCCGTCCGGAGGGCAGTGAGCGGTTGCAGGTACTTCGCGAGCCCACAAACGCGGCAGAACCTGACGGGTGCGATCCCGAGAACAGCGCAGATGACGGATGGGATGTTGAAGCCGCTGGTGGAGCAGCGTCCGTCATCACCAATTCGCCGTCCTCCCAAGCGGCGGACCGCGCCCCGGAGGTATCCCCCCCAGCCTCCGAGGCATCCATTCTCAAGACGTTGAGCAAGGCTGATCAGATTCGCCGGCTCCGTCCTCATTGTCAGCATCCTGGTTCTGATCTCTGCGGCGGTTCTGGCAGGTCACACTGCCACGTCTGCAAGAAGGCGATGGAAGGGGAGGCGGCATGAACTCGCTGGTCGCCACTGCAGCAGAGATCATCCGCACCGATCCAGCGCTCGCCGCCGAGATCGCTCGGCAGATGGCGCCGAAGCCGGCCGGCGGGCTCACCCATCGCCAGCGTGAAGTTCTGGAGTTCATCCGGGCCTACTGCTCTGCACATGGCGTAACGCCCTCCTACAGCGAGATCGCGGCCGCGCTTGGCATAGCTTCGAAGGCAAGCATTGCGCGCCTTATCGGAGGGCTGGTGGAGCGCGGGTTTATCGATCGCATCCCGCATCGGCCGCGATCGATTGTCATTCGCGAGGTGGCGGCATGACGATCATCGCATTCCTCACGGGGCTGGTTCTAGGTGGGCTCACCGTAGGGTGGGCAGCGAGCCAGCAAATCCGTGAAGTCAAGGCTGAGGCGCTTCGGCTTATCTCCGCCAAGCATTCCATTGACCTCTCTGTAGAAGACGCCGCGCGGCAAGTAGAGGTCTGATGCGAACGGGTCGTTGTCATTCGAGGGTTTCGGTCTGGTCGCCCTGGGGCAACCAGCCGTTTCAAACAGATCAAGCTGCACAGGCTGAGGTTGGCGCTTCGAACTGTGCATTCGTGATCCCTTTCCTTCCGTTTTCTATCAGGCCTTTCCTGACCGGCACTCAGAACCAAGCCGGTCAGTCCCTTGACGCTCACGAGAGTGCCAAAGGGGATTTGTCATGCGTAACAAAAATCGCGGAACGGACGACATCATGCATGTGACGCGTATCGATGATCCGATCTGGCTTGGTGAGGAAGCCAAGCGCATGTCCACGGAGCTTCTTCGCAAGGAGCACCGCGGCCCGGGCGACACCATCGAGGCGGCAGCTCACCGCCTCCAAACGAAGCACCGCGTGGATGCTTCGATAATCCTACAGGGCTGGCAGCGTCCCGCTCGCGAAATGAAGGTTTCGCGGTGGATGTCGGTTTTCAAAGCCTACTGGGCCGAGTTCGGCGCCCAGCAGGCAGCAGCTTACGAGGAAAAACGAAATGGCACTTCGGCCCATCCGGCATTGGTTGGCCTCGCGGATTTTATCGCTGGGCGATCTGCTCAGCCGAGTGGGGACTAGGCGGGCGCTCTACGCGGTGACCGCCGTCGCCTCTCTCCTATTCCTGGCTTCGGTTGTGTTCGGAGCTGATGAGTTCACCGGCCTGAGCGGAAGGCCACAGGTTCAACGGGCAACGGCGGGAAGCTGGTGATGGCCGAAAACAGCAAGATCGAATGGACTGACCATACGTTCAATCCGTGGATTGGATGCACAAAGGTCTCGCCCGCATGTGACGGCTGCTACGCCGAAAACCTCATGGCAAACCGCTATGGCCGGGTCCGGTGGGGCGCGGGCGAATGTCGCCAGCGCACCGGCGCCGCGAACTGGCGCAAGCCCATCGCCTGGAACGAGGAGGCGGCAGGCAAAGCCGAGCCGACATTCGTGTTCTGCGCATCGCTGGCAGACGTCTTCGACAACGAGGTCGACGAGAGGTGGCGCTACGACCTCATGAACCTGATCGAGACGACGCCGCACCTGACCTGGCTCCTGCTGACCAAGCGCATCGGCAACGTGATCAAGATGACGGACCCGCTGCGTGGTTGCCGGATGCTGCCGAGGAACGCCGCAATCGGCGCGACCCTTCCGAACCAGTTTGAATACGACCGCGACCGCATGAAGCTTTGGGAGGTGAAAGAACGGCTGGAGCCGGCATTCACCTTCGGCAGCTTCGAGCCAATGCTTGGTCCGGTCATCCTCGACAAGCACGCGCCGGATTGGATCATAACCGGCGGCGAAACCGATCAGGGGCCGCACAAGGCTCGCGAAGCTGACCCGGCGTGGTTCCGGTCACTGATGCGCCAGTCGGGCAAACTCGGCCGCGCATTTTTCATGAAGCAGATGGCACGCAAAGCGCCGATCCCCGACGACCTACTCGTTCGGCAATGGCCCGTCGTCAATTCCCCATCCATCCAGCGCGCCACGGCGTGGTGACCAGAGGAGATCAGCATGAGCGAAGTTGGACATAACAGCGAACTGACACCTGCCGAGCGCGCCGCCCTGCGCATGCACCATGTGCGCAAGCTGCTCGAAATTGCGGATCGCATGAAGCCGATCCTCGAGGAACGGAAGTCGGCGCGCGCGTTGGCGAAGGCCGAGGGCTTCAAGCTGTCAGAAATCGACGCCGCGATCAGGCTGGCGACGATGGACGATACCGACATCTTCGTAGCCGAGATCAAGGAACTGATCGAGATCGCGAAGGCGTTCAACGCGCTGCCGCCGGGCGAGCAGGGTGATCTGTTCCCGGACCCGAGGCCGCTCGACGAGAAAGCATTCGACGAGGGCAAGGTCGCCGGCCTCAAGGGCATGAACCCGCAGCCGCCCTATGACGCAGGCAGTCAGTCCGGGCAAGCGTGGCTCCGTGGCTGGCACGAAGGCCAACGCATCATGCGCGAGGAACTGCAGTCGGCCATGGAGAAGGTGAATGCCGGATCCAAAGATGGCGATGAGCTGATCCAGGGCGCGGACGCTGATCCAGTCGAAGACCCATTCCCAACGGATGAGGCCGCTTAGGTGCTTCAGACCTTCGCTGCGGAACGCCCGATATGAGCAGTAACGTTTCACCCATCCTCCGGCTCGATCTCCTTCATCTTTGCAAGGAGGGCAGTGTTGTATTCTTTGCCGTCGGCGCCGTGATGGACTCGCCTGTGGCAAGTCTCGCACACGCCAATGACGAAGCGGGGATCGTCAGGGCCGCCGTCGCTCACTCTCCTGATGTGGTGTGGTTCGAGGTAGGGCGTTCCATCGACGCGTTTGAAGGAAGCGTCCTTCCCGCAACCTTCACAACAACCCTTGGCACGGGCAAGAACATAGTTCCGAACATCCTTGCTGCGTTCGTAGATCGTCCGCGCGGCGGTTCCTGCCTTTTCCGCAGGGACGCTGATGGCCGCGTATGCGCGGGCGCGGAGCGTCGCCAGGTCGAGCTTTACAATCGGGCCTTCATCTTCAACCGACGTGGAGATGGCATCGATCGGCCGAAGGAAGAAGATAATACCATCGCGAAAATTCTTCTTGCTGTCGCGGATGCGACGCCACTCGTAGCCTTCGCATACCATTTCGCCATCATAGCGGATGAGACCTCCGCTAATTTTGGTGAACATCAGCAACTGCTTGCCATTCTTCGAATGATCTCGGATTTCGAGATTGCCGTTCGTGAAGGTCTGGTCGCCTACTTGGCCTTCTCCACAATATTCGAAGACGCCGTCATCGCGCCATCGATCTTCGTACCCGGCCTGCTCTCCGGCTTTGCCGGTTACAAAGAATATCGTGAATCCGTTGGCAGCGTAGGAAATCCCAGACTGCTGGTTTCCACCGAGGATCGGGTGAACCTCGTTCCGCCGATTGTAAACGCGGCCGATCTCAAAACCCCAGGACATAGCGTGCTCCCCTTTGTTGCCCGGAAAGCAGCAAAGCAGGCCAGAGCTACTGCTTCGTTAAGGAGCGCCGCATGAACTCGCAGTCGTCAATCTTCATCCATGATTGGATAAAGCTCAAGGTCTTGGGGCGTCCGACCTGCCTGGAGACGCTTCAGGTCCGTCTCACCGACTTCGTACATGTTCCCATCGACAATGACACGCGCGGTCATGCCGTGCCGGTGAAAGAGCTTGCTGCTGATGAACACTCTCTCCAAGTGGGCCGCGACGGCCTTGCGTTGGGCAAGCTGCTTCTTGACGATGGCCCTTTTGGTCATGACCGAACTCCTCCCCGGAACCGAGATAAACGGGCAGGCAGGGGATTCGGTTGCAAATCAGCAGGCGAGAATATCGGCTTCTTTCGCGGCCTTCGTGAACGCCTTTCGCGCGGTCTCCGGCGGTTCGCTTCCGCCCAGCACCTTCATGCAGGTCATGCGAGCTTCCATCCGCGCACCGGTCTCGCCGATGGGCCAGTCGTACATCAGCATCTCGGCTGCCTGAAGTGTAGAGTAGACGTCGAGCTCCCTCGCGCCGATCTCCACGCGAACGGGCTTGTCGAAATCTCCTGCGTCTATGAGGTCGTCCATAACAACACCTCCTTTTTCAATGACTTACGCGGAGGTGCGCCACTTGGTTTCGTCACGAATGACGGGGCGGCATCATTAAAAGTGACCGAGACGCGGCGGCTGATGGCGGTCGTGTGGGCCATTGCGCTTCTTGGGATGGCAGTGTTTGTCGCTGTGATCGGAGGTGCGGGATGACGGCATCTGCACGCGGCCTATTCCGAGCCACTGGCAAGCAGTCGAAGCCTGTCGCCGCAATGATGCTCGACGGCACGATCGCCAAGGTCGAGTATCTCGAACGGGAGAAGGACGAGTTCTACCCAACACCGCCTGAGCCCACTCGAGCCTTCCTCCATGCCGAGATCGACCGGCTGCGTGACTTCGGCACGGTCTGGGAGCCGGCGGCTGGTGACGGCGCCATGGTGCGCGAGTTGGAATCGCTCGGGCTCCGCGTCGTCGCCTCTGATCTCGTCGACCGTGGATGCGGTGCCAAAATTCGTAGCTTCTACGACTGGAGCTGTCCCGTCGCCGGAGCCATCGTCACGAATCCTCCCTTCGCGGAATGCGGATGGGGCAATGGCAAGGCCCGTTGGTTGAAGCATGCGCTGAACATCCTCGATGTCGAGTACATGGCCCTGCTGCTCAACTGGACATGGCCCGGAGCCGGTGGTCTCGCTCCGTTCTGGGCAGAGCATCCCGCGGCTCGTGTGTACCTCATGCGCTGGAAGATCGATTTCACCGGCCAGGGTGCGCCGCCGATGCTCAATGGTTGGTTTGTCTGGGACAAGTCGCACCGCGGCGAAACCGTTCTTCGCATGTTGGATCGGAAAGACGCGCGACAGGGCGAACTCTTCGGCGGGGAGGCAGCATAATGGCTCTCATCCTCGGTCTCGACATCGCTACGACTACCGGTTTCGCCTGGTACGACGACAAAGCCAGCCTGTCGGCCGTCAAAACCGGCCTCATCAAGGCGCAAGGTGACAACGCCGAAGAAAAGGCGGCATCGCTGGCACAGCAGCTCGTGAAGATGTTCCGCGAGGGCAAGCCCGACTTCGTCGCGATCGAACAGCCTATGCGCAACGTTGTGTCGTTCAAGAAGAAGCGGCAGGACCTGGGCGGCGAGGTTGAAGAACAGACGATCAATCCGAATGCCTTGCAGCTTTCGAGCCTATCGGGAGCTGCGGTCGCGATCATCTCTGCGTATCGAGTGCCATGGGAGACGATACCGTCTGCGACGTGGCGCAAGGCGTTCCTAGGCATGGGCAGGTCGCCGGGATTCGATCGCGCGACTTGGAAGAAGGCAGCCGTGGAGCGTTGTCGCGCGCTCAAGATCGAGGTCCGCAGCGCTGACGCTGCGGAGGCCGTCGGGGTGGCGATCAGCGCAGCGAGCTCTCAGACATTTAAGATGCTTTCTAGGAACGCGGCATGATCGAACTGCAGCAAGGCCAGTGTTTCGGAGCGTGGACTGTTATCCGCTTCTCCCACATGGAGAGCGGCAACCGTCCGAAGTACCTATGCCGATGCCGTTGCGGCGTCGAAAAAACCGTCTTCTCTCGATCGCTACGTGAAGGAACGTCGAATAGTTGCGGGTGCGTAGCCAAGCCGGTCTGGTCGGAGGCAACTCGCCGAGCCAAGCTGAAACACGGTCACACGACTGATCGGTCCTATTCCCCCGAATATGCGGCCTGGATGGGGATGAAAGCCCGCTGCTACAACCCGAGCGAAGCCTGCTTCCCACGGTACGGCGGGCGCGGCATCGTCGTGTGCGACGAATGGCGGGGCAGTTTCGAGGTGTTCTTGGCTGACATGGGAGCGAAGCCAACTAGGGCTCATTCGATTGAGCGCAAGGACGTGAATGGTAACTACACTCCTGACAACTGCTGTTGGGAGACGCAGAAGCGGCAACAGCGCAACCGGCGAAATTCGCTGATCATCACTGCGTTCGGGCTCAACGTCCAAATCAATGACTTCTGCGAAGCAGTCGATGACGACCGACAACTGATCCGCACGAGGATCCAAAGGGGATGGTCGCAGGAGGGTGCGATCCTTCGCCCTTGCGGCAACAATCACGGCGATCATTCCGGAAGGCTGCCCGTCAACCTGAATAAACTGATCGCCTTCGTCGGGGCAGCCACCCAGACGTTCAAGCAGATGCTCAATCAGGCGAGGGCGGCATGACGACCGCCCTCATCTTTGCTGTCGAACTAGACGTGGCTTGGCCGTGTGTTGGCAGTGCCAGGCGGCATCTCCCCGTCTTCCATCAGAATGTCCTTCTTCCGTGCAAAAGCGACAAAGACGCCTCTCGCCGTTTCGGCATCGACTTCACCAGCCAACGCGGCCTTGCAGGCGCGGATAGCGGCTTTCTGTTCCGGGCTGTTGCCGCACCAATTCATCATGAATTGGTAAGCGTCAGCGACGGTGTTGAGTTGACGGGGAAATCCAAGCCCGACCCATACGCGGATTGGCTTTTCGAAAGGCTTTGCAAGCATCGTAGCCTCCCTCGATCTCAATCAAAATCAAGCGGGAATGCCGCCTTGGCCGGGCTTAGGCGCCGTCATCCAAGGCAGCGGTGTCGTGACTTCCTCGAAGATGTTGGCCGACTTCGCGAAGGTCGCGAAAGCTTCCCGCGCGCCCGAGAGCGAGAAATCACCCTCAAAGGCTCTCTGGCAAGCTTTCATTGCCGTCTCATATATCGGGCCACGTCTGGATTTCGGCCATTCGTAGAGGAATTCAAGCGCGTCTTCGAGGCATGCAATCTCCTCGATAAGGCTTCTCCCGTTCTTCACGAATACGGGTTTGTCGAACATCCGATCGTTCATCAGATCCTCCAGGTAGAACGAATTTTGGCGTTTCGGAACAGGGCGAAGCCACGCATGGCATCGGCCCCACGAGAATATGTGGTCGGAAATTTTCTTGATCAAGATGGATTTGGGGAGATGGCCGAATGAACGCCTATAGCCGAGACATTCGCCCCGCCCTTCCCGACGCCATCGAGGCCGAGCAGGCCTTGCTAGGCGCGATTCTGATCAACAACGACGCCTACTGGCGTGTGGCCGGCTTTCTCAAGCCTATGCACTTCTCGGAGAAGCTGCACGAGACGATCTACGAGACGGCCGGCACGATGATCGCGCAGGGCCGTTCAGCAAACCCAATCACAATGAAAGCCTACCTTCCTGCCGATCAGGTCATAGGCGACATCACTGTTGCGCAGTACCTCGCCCGGCTATGCACTGAAGCGGTCAACATCGTCGGCGCATATGACTACGGCAGGGCCATCATCGAGGTATGGGCGCGGCGGCAGCTCATATCGGTGGCGCAAGACTTGGACGAACTGTCGCGCTCCATGCCGGTCGACATGAGCCCGGAGAAAATCATCAATGAAGTGTCGGGCCGGCTTACCCAGATCGCTCAGGAGGGAAATGAGCGGGCCGGATCGGTCAAGTATGGCGTCCTCCTGCCGAGCGCCATCGACAAGGCTGCCAAGGCGGGCGACGACGCATCGTCGCGCATCCCGTGGTTCCTGCCGGAGATCACGACTGCCCTGGGCGATATCCGCCGCGGCAACCTGATCGGGCTCATGTCGGATTCGGGCGGCGGCAAGACCTCCTTCAGCCTCCAACAGTGCCGCTATGCCGCCTCGCTCGGCTTCAAGTCTGCGTTCTTCTCGATCGAGGTAACAGACGAGGAAGCCGCGCTCCAGGCTGCAGCTCAGCAGTCACATATCAGCCTCGGCCGGATTGACGCCTTCACACTCAACACCAAGGAGAAGGATGACCTCGAGCGCGAGATGATGGCGTCGACCGATTTACCGTTCTTCATCGTCGGCTTCGGTGAGTGTTCATTGTCGGATATCCGCGTGAAGGCCGAGGCGATGGTGAAGAGCCAAGGCCTGGACCTGATCGTCATCGACCACGCCAAGATGATCAGTTTGCCGAACCCAAAAGACATCTTCGCGGATCGGATCAACGCCCTCTATCGCGGACTCAAGGCGTTGGCGAAATCGCTCAACGTCGCGATCGTCATCCTCATTCAGAGGAACGATGACTGGAAACAGCGCTGGAAAGCTGGCGGCTCCATCCGGCCAATGATGGGCGACGCTTACGGCGGCTCAGGCGTTAAGCAGAACCTCGACGTTTGGTTCAGCCTGTACCGGCCGGAGCCGCTTTACAAAGAGCTGATCCCGCAAGCCCAGAAGCAGGAAAAGCGTGACGAGCTGATACAAAAGTACGACCGGTCACGCGGTACCGCCTGGGTCATCAATCACAAGCGCCGCCGCGGTGAACCGGGCCAGTCACCCGAGATCGGCTTTGAGGCGGAATTCACCATGTTCAAGTCGCTCGGCGCGGAAATGCCGCCGGCCTTTGAAGGATTCGAGAACTTCTGATGACCAAAGCTATGACATGCTGTGAAGCTGGATGTACGCGCCCTGTAAAGTGCCGAAACCTTTGCAATGCCCACTACCAGCAAGCGCTCAAAGCTGGACGGAAGACAGACGGACCGGGAACCAACCATGGCGCGCCACTTCTGTTTATCGAGGAGGTAGCTCGACGATGGGATCGTGACGAATGTCTCCTGTGGCCTTTCTCGACATCTGATAGCGGCTACGCCTTAGTATGGCTGGAAGGCCGGATGACGCGCGTCTCCCGCATTCTTTGCAGTGAAGAGCATGGACCGGCACCGTCAGACAGGCATGAAGCAGCACACGGTTGCGGAAAGGGGCATCGGGGATGCATCAACCGCCATCATCTTCGTTGGGCAACCCCTTCGGAGAACCAAGCTGATCGCATCAGACACGGAACCTCAAACCGAGGCGCTCGCCACGGGTTATCAAAGCTCTCCACCAATGATGTTCGCAGGATACGCGAGTTGGCGCGGACCCGGACTCGAACGGCCATAGCTGACGAGTTTGGATTGTCGGTTTCGACCGTCTGCGGGATTGTCAACGGTAAGTCTTGGGCGTGGCTGGAGGGTTCGGCATGTCGATGACTGATCCGAAGTCATTCTTGCCCGACTATAGTGCGCTGAACATCAGTGGGCGCTATCGCCCAGCCTTTAAGCTCTTCGCTGGAGAAAACTGGCGGTTCGTCCGCAAGGACGGCAAGCCCGTCGAGTGCGACACTGCTGGCCAGGCGATCGAGGCTGCGAAGGAGTGCGTCAAGCGCATCCTGAACCCGGAAATTCGGGCTGAGCAAATCGAGGCGCCGGTGAATGATGCGCTGGCCGACGAGGTACAGGCGTTCCTCGCTCGGCGGGAGCAGGAAGTCGCCGAGGAGCGCGCGAAGTTCGGCGCCATGTCCACGGTGTTCACGCGGAGTGGGAAGCAGGTGCCGGTTGAGGTAAAGAGGAGGCGGGCGTGAGACGTCCTCACAAATCCTGGCTGGCATCGGATGACTCCGAAGAATGGGCGGCGGCGATGGTCGCTTGTCAGAGCGGAGCACCGTGGGAGTGCAGTGAGCGGGGCGAATGCCAAAATGGCGGCGACTGCTTTACGAGCGATAGTGAAGGAGCGTGTGCAGCTTGGCGGATGATCCAAAATCTCAAGACGGAAAACGAGGTCACGCAGAAGCACCTTGATAGAGCTGTCCGGTTCCTCCGGTACGGTACCGATCGGGAGCGAGACCCACTATGAAACCTCTCAGTCTACACTGTATCGCTTGCGGCAAGGGCAAGCTGATCACCGTAGACAGCCGGCCGTGCCATGGCGGTATCCGTCGGCGCAAGGAATGCACGCGCTGCGGTTATCGCGTCACCACGATTGAAAAGGTCGTGGGCGAGATCAGACAGCGCAGGAAGCGCGTGCGGGAGGTGGCATGACCAAGCCAAAGGGCCAACTCGATGCGCTTCTCGACGGTCTCGGCATCAAGTTGGTGCCGATCTATCGCCGGCGTGCGGCGGCGCAAAGCCATGCCCGCGGCACCATGCACGAAATACGGAACCAATACGGTGATGGCCATCTGCTGTTCGTTCTGCGCTGTATTCGCCAGACTAAGAATAATCGAGACGAGCTCTGGAGCGAAACTATCGGTGCGGTATCCGACATCGTCATCCAGCGGCCTGATTGGGCCGAGCGCGCATCAGAACTGCTCGACGCCTTTGACCAGATCCCTCTTGGCGTCATGCGCGGCAAAGCCGTCCACCGCCGTCCCTGGCCCGTGCGCGCAACCTTGCGCGCTCTGATCTACGAACGCCTCGAAGCCATCCTTGACGAACCGGAGCAGCGTCTTGCCGTCTGAAATCGACTACGAATACGAGGCCGCAATGGCTGACCTGATCACCATTGTGAAGGCGCGCTTCATCGAGGCGGCCGACACCATCGCGCACATGGATGTCGGGCGCCTGAAGCCTTCACGTGAGCGGTCTCTGTGGCCGGCCTATCTGACGGAAAACGTTGGAGGCCATCATCCCGGCTACGGCATCAACGGGAACTACGTGCCCTATCGGCCGTCGAGCAAAACCATATCCAGAGCCGAAGAGGTGATGTACGGTTGGCTCCTCCGCCACGTCGCGAATGACGAGAGCAGGATGCTCGTAGGCAAGTGGGCTGCATGCCAGGCAACGCCGAAGCGGGTAGGCTCGTTTCGCGATTTCTGCAAGAAAAACGGAATTTCCCGTAGTACGGCAGATAGACGTGTAGCCGATGCGTTCAAAGCGGTTGCGGCTGCAATTCTCAAAAACGCTCAATCGTTACAAGGCCCTAACTGGTCGAGGGTGATGCCAATGATGCCAAATCAGCGTATTGATTTGGGCAAGATGGCGACAGTCACATCGTGGATGGCAGACGACGCCAAGCCGGTCGCATTCTGCGGTGAGGAGGCGGCTTAGAATTTTGCCGGTGTGGAGAAGGGGTCTATCTCGCCACGCTCATAACGTGGAGATCGCGGGTTCAAATCCCGCCACCGCAACCAGATCAGTCCGGCGGTGCTCGGCGCCGTGAAGGCTTGGGGATGTTCCCAGCCGTTCTGGACTGGCGTCATTGGGCGGCCTAAATCCCCTCCGACTATTTTCCCGGTCCAGCCAAAACATTTTGCTGATGGTAGGCGGAACATTCGATGGTGCGTGCTGTTCGGTCAGTTTCTCGAAGGGAGACTGGCTATGTTTTTGCGCGTCGACAAACTTCAGATCGAATTACCATCCCCCGCTAGGCAAGATGTCAACGCCGCCGCCGCGCTTCAGGAGTTGCTGGGTGGAAAGTACGGAGAGATGTCAACACTTGGGAACTATCTCTTTCAAAGTTTCAATTTCCGGTCGAAGAGCAAGCTGAGACCGTTCTACAGTTTGGTAGCGGCGATCACGGCCGAAGAGCTTGGCCATGTTGAGCTGGTTAGCAACGGAGTTGCTATGCTTGCCAATGGCCCTGACGAGCCCGACGGGGATATGGTCGGACCGACCGACATCACCGATGCTCCCTTTGACATGATGAAGGATGCCAGGCTCGCTGCCGGTTTCCTATCTCATGGCGGCGGTGCCGTGCCGATCGATTCGAACGGACTGAGCTGGAACAAAGATTTCGTGACGACGACCGGCAACGTCATCTTCGACCTCCTCCATAATTTCCATCTCGAATGCGGGGCCCGTTTGCATAAGTTACGGGTCTACGAGACGTTAACTGATCCCACTGGCCGGGAAGTCTGCGGTTACCTGCTGGTACGAGGATCTGTGCATGCTCACTCTTATGCTCTCGCGTTGAAGAAGATTACAGGCGTTGAGATCGAGAAAATGCTCCCGACGCCTAACATCCCCCTGGCAAACATCCCCGAAAGCCAGAAGTACCTCGAGGAAGGTTCGCACCGCCGTCTCTACACTTTCAGCCCTGACGACTATCGAGAGATATCCGGAATCTGGGGCAACGGAGAAGTGGCTCTCCCGGACGATCCTCCGGGGGAGTTGGAGGTTGTCGAGGGCCTGCCTGACGGCGGCAAGATCCAGGAGCTGGTTGGTGAGCCCTCCGCCTTCACTCCGGACTATGCTCCGGAGGAGATGTTTGAGATCGCAACCAAGCTGTATAAGGCTTCGCGGTGATCACGCTCTAGGGAGAGGGTCGGGCTAGGCCACCTCGTGATCGATCGGGCTAGACGGAAAAGCCTCAGTGGCTTTCTCGTTTAGTGTCCGGACTATGTCGGGTCTCCGATGGCGTCACCTTCGCACATTTCCATGTATTGGGTCAGGGCCTCCATGATGGTCTGCGCTCCCTGACGTGACATGAGGTAATCCACGCGACCGCCTTCGCTGATCAATCCGAGCAGACAGACAAGTTCGCCATCTTCGGCCTTGAGGACGTCCAAGTTCACACCCGAGAGGAATTGCGGTTCGTCAGGCATTGGTGCCTCCATAGGGTCGCGCCAAGGAAATGCCGCCGAGAGGAAGGGAATAGAAACTCCCGGCGGCCAATAAGCTCCCCGCCTCTCAGCACAGAGGCAGATTAACCTTTGCTAATGAAGATAGTTCCTTTGTGTAATGTGACGGTCGCATTACCGCTAGCGGTGGCAAGAGTTCGAACTTCGAGGGTAATAGTTTCAAATTATAGTGATTAATATGCGGATTGAGTTTGGTCACACCTGCTGACCTGACGTCATTAAGGAGAGCTAAATGGTGGCGCTAAGCGAACACTATGTCGACCTGAGGGATTGGCTCATTCCCACCGGGGCGCCAGGTTCAGATGTCCAAAACAACGCTGCCATGGTGGAACTACGCGCTTACCTGATTGCGAACCCTGGAAAGACCGTGGTTGGTCACAAGGGTGATATCTACAAGATCTCCGGTACCACCCAATACATTTGGCCGGCAGGGACGAGATTTTGCATTGATGGCGGCCGCTTCCAATGGAACGGTGACTACGGAGGAGGGGCGAGCAACCTTTTTGTGTTCAGTTCAGGGTGCTCTGTCGAGGGGCTGGAAATTGAAATTCTTGCAGGTTCGGCATTTCGGCGGCTTGTCGATTTCTTGGGCAATTGCGACGTCTCTGATCTCTATGTCCATGCTGAGCAGCAGATCGGCAACTCGGGTTCGGCGCCTCTACTCGATTATGCGGTGCGGTTTTATTACGACAGCAATCGCGTCAGGCGTGCTCGCGCGAAGAACATCGATTTCGCATTCTTTGCGTATGGCGGTGCCGACGCAATGCCCGGCATCGGAAACAGATTCGATGGCGTGGAAGTGGAGAGCTATGTCAATGGCTTCACGCTTCGAAATCTGACAGATGTCCGCAATATTGGATTTCGCTCCAAAACCCGTTCGCTCAACGCTACGCAAGATCCTGGTCACAACGGCCTCTTACACGGTGCCGTTCAGGACTACACGCTAACTGATTTCAAGGTTAGGGATGCCGGTGAGCACGGGGTCCGTTTCGGAGGGGCACGGGGCGCCGAGCAACACTCCCGATCACTCACGATCACTGGTGGCACGATCGAACGATCGGGTCAGTCTGGTCTCAAATTCTTCAATGGCGCTGCCGGCCAGCGATTTACGGACGTAAATGCTTCGGCCATCAACGTGATCGATTGCCAGTATGAGCCCGAGAATCCGACGGAACTGCCGGGCTTCAATGATGAAGGGTTCCTACTTCAACAGATTCAGAATGGCACGTTCACTGGACTTTCCTCCACACGTGCAGCGAATCCGACGGGGTTCGGCAGCGATTGCAGTGTGATTATAACCACGTCCAGCAATGTACTTGTTGATGGCCTCCTTGGTGGAAACCCAAGAAGGAATCTCATCCGCATTCAGGAGTTCGATGACGCATTCGGAACCGGTCACGTTGAAAGGCTGTCCAGCAATGTCATCACGATCAAGGGCGCAGTTGGCTACGGCATTGGCCAAGATGGTGTGTACCTCGATCACCCGACACAACCGATGCGTGACTTCGACGTCGACGCCGATATGATCGGCTCGGGCGCGGCCGGCTTTTACGCTCTAAATGGCTCTGCATCTGCCGCGCGGTACATGCAACCGGTCTTGCTTCGGGTGAAGCAGCGGAATTTTGCCGCTGGTCTCCACGGCCTACCAACGGGCGGTAACCCAAATCTAAAGATCGTAGACCTCTTCGCCTAGTGGCGAGGTGAGAATCTAGTGCCCGACCACGTGCTCCGGCTTCAGGAAAGGATCCGAAAACTTGGTGCTTACTACCTCTCGACCATAAACCGAGGTGCGTCTTCGCCTTCACCGGGTTATCGCCGGATTGTGAATCGAGCAGCCAGATCAGACCGGCGGATGGACGAGAAGGCCCGTCAACTGAGGAATGGCTTCCCTTGCCCGCTAATGTCGCTCCAGCCAGTGAGCATCTGCTTTACCCACTTGATGAGTTCGAGGCGATCGAGCGCAGGGCTGTCGGTGTCCTCGCGAGTTGCGCTGTAGGCGTCTTCTAGTCGCTTAAGGAAACGGGCCTGAAAGGTTGGGTCGCCTTCCTGAAGCGTCTGAACAATGCATGTGGCGAGTATGGCAACGCCCCGCTTTGCGTCATGGATCTGCTCGTCGATGGTGCCCCGGTCGACTTCGGGGTTTTCGTCAGGAACGGTTGAAGGGTAGACTGCGCGGATCGTCACGAACGGTTGATCGTGGGGCGCTGCCGGAAGCCCTCCCGGAGCGCGGAGACCTCAATATCGCAGCGTGGAGGGAGGGCGACTTAGTATCGGCTCTTGATGTGCTCCGCGAAAGGGGAAACCCAGCCAGAATACCCAAGAGCACCAAGAGAGATTAGGGCGTGGCTTGGTATCTCGGCGCGGGCAATGCTCTTCCATCCCCACCAGCGCTTCTCCTGAAGCACCTGGTATCCTTCCCAGGTGCGACGGCTGCGATACTCACGAACTCTGAGGCGGCGGGTGCCTGACATCTCCTTCATCATCCCACCCCAGTCTCTGGCATTTGCTTCAGCGCCGAAGCGGGGGGCTTCACGGGTCCATGCCAAGTGACGAGAACCTCCTCGTGCCGCGAGCCAGTACGGATGCCAAGGTAGATAGTGTGCCAAGGCTGCACGACCTGCGGTTCAAAGTTCTTCACCTCGAACTGACGATCGCCATCTCGCGCGTCGGCAAAGTGGCATACCGCACCGTCTTCGAAGGAGGACAGCCCGCTATAGTATTCCACGCGCACGACAGCCACTTCTACGTTGCCGTCCCCGTCATCAAAAGTTGCCCAATAGAGACCGGGCTTCGTCGGATGCTTACGTGTCATGTCCTTGCCTCCGTATCCGTCTACGGTTATAGATGTAACCGTTAACGCTTATGCTGTCAATAACCGTTAACGGTTATTTTTGCAGGAGGCCTTTTTGACTCAGTTACCGATAACGGATAATGCTCCGCGAATGGGGCGACCACCACTGAACAGAGATTCCGAGACGAAGATGACGGGCGTTCGGCTGACCGAAGAGGTTCGCCAGCGCATTGAAGCTCTCGTTGGACCGAACCGCATGGCCGCCTTCATTCGAGAGGCGATAGATGCGGAGCTAGAGCGGCGTGAGCGGGACACCGGACTTTCTGGGCCTACCAAACCTTCGAACGACTAACGTCGTCTACGGTGAAGAGACGATTGAGGTTGAGGCAGAGACGGTCGAACCCGTGTTCCATTGCTGCACCATCCAGCGTCTCGGCAAATGGGGCGACGCAGGCCGTCGCATGATCAACGATACCCACCACGGCGGTCTGCCTGTCCTGATCAAGCTCAGGGTGCGCCGGGCGCAGTGCTACGAGTGCGGGACGCGTGGCATCCGGGAGCACTTCACCTTCATCCAGCCAAAGAGGCACATGACCCGGCGGCTCGCGGACTACATCGCCAAGCAGACCGTCTTGGTCGGCGATACCAGCTCGGCAGCAGGCCGACACGTCTACGTCAGCGCCTCATCGGCGCGCCGGATCACCAACGCCTACATTGACAGGCACATCGACCGTCTGGAGCGCCCCACGCCGCGCGTGCTCGGGATCGATGAGAAGTACCTCGGCAGGGTCTTTCGCGCCGTCGTCGGGAACATCGAAGAGCGAACGGTCCTGAACATGCTGCCCGACCGCGACAAGAGCCTAGAGGCGTTCATCCGCGACCTTCCCGAAGCCGAGAAGGTCGAGGTCGTCTGCATAGACCAGTACGACCCCTACCGGACGATGATCAAGGATCTGCTGCCCGGCCGCGCCATCGTCACCGATCACTTCCATGTCGTCCGCAAGGCCAACGATGCCCTCGACCGGATCAGGCGCGGCATGGTCTCAGCCCTGAAGGATGAGGACAAGCGCACCGCCACCCGGCTGCGCATGAGCCAGAAGCTGTTCTATTGCCGCTCGCACGATCTGAAGGACGAGTGGCGGCGGTCCATCATGAGGTGGGAGCAGCGCTTCCCCATCCTGGGCAAGGCGTATTGGGCCAAGGAACGCTTCTACGACATGTATCTGGAGTGCAGCACCCCGGCCGAGGCGGAGGCCTATTACAAGCGCTGGAAGCGGGCGCTCGACCCGGACATCGCCGATCACTTCAACAACGTCGCCAACATCCAGCAGCGATGGCTGCCGCACGTCTTCGCCTACTTCGAGCACCCGTTCACCACGGCCTATGTCGAATCGCTCAACCGTGGCCTGAAGGCGCTGGCGGCCGAAGGGCGGCGCTACAGCTTCGAGACGATCCGGGGCAAACTTCTCCTGGCCGAGAAGCTGGAGAAGAAGACCTTCCGTGATCGGAACCCCGGCGCATCGGCGACAGGCGACACGACCCCGCTGGAGACGTTCAACTGGGGCATCGACATCGCCGCCATGAATCGGATGCTGGAGACCGAGGAAATCCACTACCAGCAGACCGAACGAGGCTATCGGATGGTGCGGGAGCGGAAAGGTCTTTCAACCGTCGAGCCCGTTTGGGACGAAGCTGCTTAGAGGACCCGTTCAACCATCCGTGGCGAATACCCCGACTTCGTCATTAGTCATATCGGCCTCCCACAAAAACAGCCACAGGAAACCAAAAATGGCGGTGACCGACAAGCAGAAATGCTTCGTCGCTCGGATCAGGGATGGCCATCGCGATATGAATGAAACGGTGGGCGTCTATTCGCCACCCCACATGTAGGCTGGAGCACGGAGATAATCCGTTTTGCATTCTGGGCATTTCCTAGCGCCACCGACGATCATGCTCATGCGATAGAATCTGCCGTGGTTTATTTCACATCGCGGGCAAAAAGGTTCTCCGCGTGGAGTGCCGTCTGGAAAGGCCTCGAACTTGAAACCTTCCTTTTCGACAAGTGACGCCTTGAATTCGAACGCTGACTTCAGGTGAGCAATCTCGGCGTCCTTATCCCGGAGTTCGTCAGCTATCTCAACCAGTCCGAGTTTTGCATCAGCAAGCGATCCCGTTAATTCGGCGATCTTGAGCTTCAACTCCGCTTGGTCGATTTGAACATCAACGTTGTTGAGTTCGCGAGCGAACCCAATGGCCGCAGTCACTGCGGAAATGGCCCCACCAATATCCATGTCTGTCCTCCCAAACCCACGCCATGAGAGCTTTGCCCAAGCGCTCGCAAAGGGCAAGACGGCAGCGGACGCATATGTTGAAGCGGGATATAAACCGAGCCGACACCATGCCTCGCGATTGGCAACAAA
Organism: Aquamicrobium sp. LC103; assembly: GCF_001014615.2. Taxonomy (GTDB): domain Bacteria; phylum Pseudomonadota; class Alphaproteobacteria; order Rhizobiales; family Rhizobiaceae; genus LBCQ02. The sequence continues at coordinate 24,401 of NZ_LBCQ02000003.1, read as the reverse complement.
TGGCAACGTGCAGGCAAGGGTGAGAGACATCCAGTCCAGAGTGGCCGAGAAGGCCGAATGGAGCGCCGCCGACAGGCTTGCCGCTCTCAAGCGCATCTCGGATGCCTCCGAGAAAGAAGACCCGCGGGTAGCCGTCTCCGCCATCTCTGAGGCCAACAAGATGCATGGCAGTCATGCGCCGACGAAGCACCAGCATGGCGGAACGATCGCAAGCGTCGACGTGACGAAGCTGAAGGGCATGACGGATAAGGAGCTCGAACTACTTGAACGCGCCCTTGTCCAGATCGGAATTGTTGACGGCGATCCGAGCCGAGCAGGAAGCGAGGAAATCTGAGGCCGATCGAGCACGAGAGCGGAAAGTCCTGCTCGGCTCGCACCTAGCCTTCACAACGAAGTTCTTTCTAGAGAAGGAGGGGCAGCCGTTCTCTGTCGCGCCTTTCCATCCGGTCATGTGCGAGACGCTCGACCGGGTGTTCTCGGGCGAGATCAAGCGGCTGATCATCAACATCCCGCCCGGTTACGGTAAGACCGAACTAGCGGTAATCAACTTCATTGCCCGTGGGTTTGCGGTCAATTCGCGATCCCGGTTCATCCACGCCAGCTATGCTGAGCCGCTGGCGCTGGATAATTCGACCAAGGTCAAGGACGTCATCAACCTCGACGGATACCAGGCCCATTGGCCGGTACGGATGAGGCAGGACCAGAACGCAAAAGGTCTCTGGAGGACCACCGACGGAGGGCATCTGCGCGCCGCGGCAGCGGGTCAGCCGATCACCGGCTTTCGCGCCGGCATTTTGGCTGAGCCTGGATTTACCGGCGCTCTGGTTATCGACGACCCGCTGAAACCGGACGATGCTTCATCGGATCCAACCCGCAAGTTTATCAATGCGCGGTGGGATAACACCTTCAAGTCTCGCCTGGCGCATGAAGATGTGCCGGTCATCGTCATCATGCAGCGCCTGCATGTCGATGATTTCGTCGCGCATCTGCTCGAGAAGTCCGGTGAGGAATGGCACCTTCTGCGCCTCCCGGTACTCATAGACGGAGAGGTTGAACCGCCGGCGGGCAGGGCGGTGATGATCCCCCATGGCCTCCCTGATGGCCCACTATGGAAAGAGAAACATACCCTCGACCAGATCAAGGTCTTGCAACTGTCGCCGCTGGTCTACGCAGGCCAGTATGTGCAGAGCCCGACAGTTGCGGGCGGTAACCTGTTCAAGACCGAATGGCTGCAGGAGTACGATGATCTGCCGCTTCTGTCTTGGCGCGCGATATACGCTGATACGGCGCAGAAGACGAAGGAGCGCAACGACTATACCGTCTTCGAGCATTGGGGCGCCGGCGTAGACGGCAAGGCCTATCTGATCGATTTGGTGAGAGGCCGATTTGAGGCTCCCGAGCTTGAAAAGACCGCGCTCGCCTTCTGGGCCAAAGCCAAGGCGATGTCTGCCGATCGGTATGGCCATCTCCGCAAGATGGCGGTGGAAGACAAGGTTTCAGGAACGGGCCTGATCCAGGCCGTGAGTAGGAAGGCCATTCCCGTCGTTGCGCTGCAAAGGGACCGGGACAAATACACCAGGGCGCTCGATGCCATTCCTTCCGTTGCAGCGGGCTTGGTGGTGCTGCCGCGGCTAGCGCCGTGGAAGCTCACCTTCACGTCCGAATACGCCGCTTTTCCTGATGGTTCCTTCGACGACCAGATCGACCCATTTATCGACGCCGTCGTTGAGATTTGCGGCGGCGGCACATTTACGCTCGACAACATCTAGACGGACGGCGACGAGATTCACCCCGCCGCCGTCGCCACAATTAGAGCTCTGCGCCTGCAAGCTTGGTCACAAGCTTCTGCCGATCCTCGAGAGATTTCAGGCGGATCGTTAGAGCCTCGCTCTTGACCGGCACCTGAGGCGGAAGACTGACCTCTACGTCGGGAGCATGTTCAGCGGCCCAGTTCTTGAAGCGAGGCAGCTTGTTCGGCCCGCTGATGGGAAACGTGAAGCTGTATTTGAAAGTCATTTGGCTCACCCAAAGTGAATGGCGACCAGCGAGCGAAGCGCAACCAAGCGCGGTTCGGCCGGTGCTCGGACAGTTCTGATGTCTTGGATTCACTTTCCTGGCGCCGCTCTTGCTCTCGCAGGTAGCGGCACCAGGCAGTCAGCCTATTTGAAGGCCGCCTTTGCAGACGGGGAAAAGGGCAAAGGAATTGGTGTGCATCGACGGTATGTCGGCCATCTCGCCGGTAATGTCAATTTGACCGCCCGCGGTCAGTTCGCCGCACGGAGGCAACATGGGATCGGTCGTTAACTTCGCTCGTGTGATCGGCGACAGCCTGACGAACCTCGTTTCTCGGATGGGGACGGAGCGAGACAAGGCGGCACACACCTTCTATGGCATGCCGCTCCTGTCGGATGAGCAGATAATCAATGCCTATCGCGGCGCCTGGCTGCCGCGGAAGATCGTCGACATTCCTGCACTCGATAGCTGCCGGAACTGGCGCAATTGGCAAGCCGGCGATCGCCAGATCGAGAAGATCGAAGCCGAGGAGAAGCGGCTGAACCTCCGCGGCAAAGTGCTGGAGGCGCGGATCAAGGCACGGCTTCTCGGCGGCGCGGGCATTCTGATCGGCACGGGCGAGCAAGAGATGATGCTGCCGCTCGATGTGGAGCGGATTGGGCGCGGCGGGGTGCAGTACCTGACGGTATTCACGCGTAAGCACCTCGCGGCGGGCGAGATCGATCGCGATCCTGGCTCGGAATTCTACGGAAGACCGTCATACTATCGAGTGAGCGCGAGAGACGGCCGGACGATCGATGTGCATCCGTCGCGGCTGGCTATCTTTCAGGGCAACTCCACGGGCGACGAGGATCTGGCATTCCACCAGGGCTGGGGAGATAGCGTGCTCGTCTCTGTTCTGGACGCGATCAAGAACGCCGATAGCACCGCGGCGAATATCGCCTCTCTAGTTTTCGAGGCGAAGGTCGACATCATCAGACTGCCGAACTTCATGGCTTCGCTGGGAGACGAGACCTACAAGAGGAAAATCCTCGAACGCTACACACTGGCCAACACGGCGAAAGGCATCAATGGCACGCTGCTCCTCGACAAGGAGGAGGAATATGAGAGCAAATCGGCCTCGTTCGCGACGCTGCCCGACATTCTCGACCGTTTCCTGACGATCGTCTCGGGCGCGGCCGACATCCCGGCTACGCGCCTTCTCGGCCAGTCACCTGCCGGCCTGAACAGCACCGGGGAAGCGGATTTGCGGAACTATTACGACCGCATTTCCGCCATGCAGGAAATCGAAATGACGCCAGCTCTCTACCGGCTGGACGAAGCTCTGATCTGCTCGGCACTCGGTTCACGCGATCCGTCCATCTACTATTCCTGGGCTCCGCTGTGGCAGATGACGGACAAAGAGCGGGCTGAAATCTTCAAGACGAAGGCAGATGCGGCGCGCGCGATCGCGGGTAGCGGTGGCATGTCGCCCGAGCTCATCCCGATAGAGGCGCTCAGCGATGGTCTGGTGAATGCGCTCGTCGAGGATGGTTCTCTGCCTGGGCTTGAAAAGGCCATCGAGGAGTACGGCCGCCTTTCCGAGCAAGAGGAAGACGAGGACGAAGCGGTGGCGGCCGTAGTGCCAGAGGGCTGAAGGGTTTTCAGTTCCCTGCCGCCGCATTCCCGGGAAGCTTTGGCAGCCATGCTAGAGCAGATTGAAACCAGTACTGCCGATTCGGCTTAAGTTCACCTCTCTGATCGAGAACGCCGACGCGTAAGCCAAAGGTTCGGCTTCCAGGTGGTTCATCGCTCGTTGCGTACAAGGGTGATCCGCAGTTCGGGCAGAAGACTTGTAGCCTCCGCCGGCCACTCTGTGCCTTTTTTGTATAGATCGCTGGCGAACCCTGGAGCAGTCGAAAAGCCTCTTCGGGGCACGGAGCTGTCACCCGAAAGGCCGTTCCAGACAGCTTCTGACAATCGTTGCAATGGCAGATGCGTACTCGATTGGGGTCAATCTCAGCCTCAAATGCGATCGCGCCGCAGTGACATGAACCGTTAACCCGCATCGGTCTCTCTCCCTCCAAAAGGAGACAATAGTGCAATTCACAGACGCTGTAACCGTAGCGGGAACGCGGCGGCGCGACGACGGCTACCTTGTTGCCGACGCCAGGATCGCACGCACGGGCATTCAGCTCTATGCCGGCCATGAAGTCGGCAAGCCGGATATGCCCTCCGTTCGTGTCTACCGGCCTGGCGACGAGGTTTTTTCGGAGACGACTTTGCGCTCCGCTGCCCATCGCCCGGTCACCAACGATCATCCCGACGAGCATGTGACCTCCGAAAATTGGAAGGAGTATGCCGTCGGCCAGACCGGTGACGAGATTGCCGGCGAGGGCATCTTCCTTCGCGTGCCCCTCATGGTGAGCGACGAAGCTGCCATAAGGGACATCGAGAACGGCAAGCGGGAGCTTTCGGCCGGTTATTGCTGCGATCTCGACTGGACCGCCGGCAAGACGTCTGCCGGTGAGGAATACGACGCAGTTCAACGGAACATCCGGGTCAACCACGTTGCGATCGTGCAGCGGGGAAGGGCCGGTCATCAGGTTCGCATCGGCGACGGTGCGAATGAGTGGGGCGCCGCCCCAATTTCCACCTCAGACAAGGAGAAAGTCACGATGGGTGACGCACTTCGTACTGTGGTCGTGGACGGACTGTCGGTTCAGACGACCGACCAGGGCGCCCAGGCCATTTCCAAGCTGATGAAGGATCTGGAGTCTTCCGCAGCCAAACTCGCCGATGCCGAGCAGCGCCACCAAGCCAAGCTCGCGGAGGTGAATGACGCCCATTCCAAGGCGTTCGCCGCCAAGGATGCCGACCTCGCCAAGAAGGACGAGGAGATCGGAGCTCTCAAGGCCGATCTCAAGAAGGCGCAGGACAGCGCGCCGAAGCCGGAAGACATCGACAAGATGGTCGCCGACCGTGCCCAGCTCGTCACGACCGTGAAGGCGATCGACGGCTCGATCGAGACGAACTGCAAGTCCGAGGCGGACCTGAAGCGCGCGGCGGTCAAGGCCAGGCTCGGCGATGAACTGGTGAAGGACGCTTCCGACGCCGAGGTCGCCGGCATGTTCAAGGCGATCGCCAAGGACGTGAAGGCGGCCGATCCGTTCCGCTCCGTCGTCCAGAGCGGTCTCCAGCCGATCAATGACGCCGACAAGTCGGCGGCCGATGCCTATGCCGCCATGGTGAAGGACATGCAGTCCGCTCACCTGCCGGCCCAGGCCAACTGAGGAGGGCCTGCACATGGCAACCTATCAGACGACCTATTCCGAAGCTCCGGCGAAGGGCCTTCACGGTCAGATCGCGTCGGAGGAGAAGAGCAACCGGATCAGTCGCACCGTGGAGAATGCTGATGGCGTTCGCTTCGGTCAGCCGGTCCAGCGCGGCGCGGGTGACCATGGCGTTGTTCCGCTGGCTTCGGGCACGTTCCTCGGCATCGCCATCCTGAACCCCGCGGTACCTGCGAGTGCGACGCTTCCCGACGCCTATCCGCAGTATTTCACCGGCGCCTTCATGACCCAAGGCCCGATGTATGTGATCGCGGGCGGCGCCGTCATCGATGGCGGCGAGGTTTTCTACAACACGTCCACCCACCGCTATGTCGGCGCGGCCGGTGCGAACATCGTCGGCCCGATTCCGGACGCTGTGTTCGACACGTCAGGCGGCAACGGTGACATCGTCGAGATCAGCCTGCGTTTGCGCGCCACCATTCATCCTGAAGCCGATACCGGCGGCGCCTGAGCCAGATCACGAAAAGGATCAATACAATGAACCAGATCATCCGCCAGCCTTTCGCTGACGCGCAGGCTGCATTCCCCTTCGTGATTTCGCAGGGGCGCAACATCGAGACGCGCATCTACCAGAAGCGCTATCCGACGTTCGATTACGGCTCTCACGTGCCGGTCATCACCGAGGGGAACGAATGGGCCATCGGTACCATGTTCTTCACGGTCGACATCGCCGGTGAGGCGAAGTTCATCTCGGGTGCGGCGAACGACATTCCGTTCTCGTCGGCCACCCGTGACCAGCACAGCCATGACTTCGCGATGATCGGCGCTGGCTGGGAGTGGAACCTGGAGGAGGTCAATCAGTCCTCGCTCTATGGCATTCCGCTCACCGACACCAAGGCCATGGCGTCGTCGCAGGCGATCGAACGGCTTCTCAATGGCATCGCCATGAGCGGTTCGGCCGAGAAGAACTGGACCGGCTTTGTCAACGATCCGACCGTGCCTCGCGTCGACGTCGCCGCCGACGGCTCGAGTTCGTCCACTTTCTGGGCCGACAAGGACAACGACCAGATCCTGCGCGACATCAACGACCTGATCGGCAGCGTCCGCGACAACACGTCGGAAATCGAGTGGATCGACAGTCTTCGTCTTCCGCCGTCGGCGTTCCGGCTCCTCAACAACCGTCGTCTCGGCGCCGGCGATGGCGTGCTCAACCTGCTCGATTACCTCCGGAAGAACAACGTCTACACCGCGGAGACCGGCCAGCAGCTCGACATTCGTCCGCTTCGCGAGCTTGCCTCGGCGTCTCAGGATGGCGGCGGCCGCATGATGGTTTATCGCCGCGACCCGGAGGTTGTGCGCTTCCACCTGCCGATGCCGCGCCGCGTGCTCCAGCCTCGGCCGAAGTCGATCATGGCCTTCGAGCAGGGTGTGATTGCGCGTACCGGCGGCACTGAATGGCGCCTGCCAGCCGCGGCGGCCTATGGCGACGAAATCACCGCTCCGGCGTAATGTGAGGAGGAGACGATGAAAGTCACCAACAACTCCAAGGCCCTCCAAGGCGTGTATTCGGCGAAGGGCGTGATCTACTTGAAACCGGGTGAGACGAAGGAGATCACCTTCTCGGACGTTGGAGCCAGGCAGGCCAGACGCCTGCCGTTCCTGAAGCTCGAAGGTTCGCCGCAGAGGGCGGCGGTGCCCGAGGTCGAGAGGACGCCGGCGGAAGTGCTCGCCATGGCCGAAGACGGCAGCGTGCCGTTCATGGCGTTTAAAGCGGCCGCAGCGAAGCTTCTCGGGGCTGCTACGCCAACGAAAAAGGATGAGATCGTCGCTGCACTCGTGGAGCTCGGCAATAAGGGCTGATCCCTGCTGGGCCGCGAGCGAATTCGCGGCCCACCTGCTCAACCTTTGAGACGGTCCCGGATTTTATCTTCGTTCTTGCCGAGACCGTGTTTTGTATCCTGCGCGAGACCGCCGGCAGTTCCGCCTGCTTGCATGCTTTTATCGCCCTTGGTTTTGCCTGACTTCTTCGTTTCGTCGCCGCGTTTTTCAGAACCCTTTGTTTTCTCTTTTGGCATGGCTCTCTCCCTGAGTGATGCCACCAAACATTGGCATCGGATTAAAGTTCCAGGAGGCAATAGGGCATGGCTGGATATGGAACCGATGACGGCTTCACCGACTATGTGACCGCGGCTGGTTACGACATGCCTGCCGGCAGTATTCCCGCCGCTCGTCAGCGCGGCAGTGCCTATATCGATGGTACCTTTGGCGCGCGATTTATCGGCATGCCGACAGGCGGATTGGAGCAGGAGCGGGAATGGCCGCGCATTGGTGTGCCGGAGGTAAGAGACGATCAGATACCCAAGCGGGTCGTGAACGCCTCCTACGAGGCCGCGCTGATAGAACTGCGCGAGCCTGGTTCCTTGTCCGCGGTCGTCAGCGGCACATCACTGGTGAAGCGGGAGAAGGTCGAAGGCGCCGTTGAGATGGAATATGCAGTGTCGGACCGTACCGATCTGACCACTGCGGCTCGCCCGGTTGTTACGGTGATCGAGGGTTTGTTGGCGCCTCTCTTGAAGACGCCAACGCCAGGCATTCTAGTGGTTTAGGCAGCTTTCTTGCGACCGCGCTTCTTCGGCTCTGGTTCGGCGGCCTTCTTCCTGCCGAGGCCCATCTTCTTTGCCATTTCCGATCTTACAGCGGCATAGCCCGGTGCTACCATCGGATAATCGCGCGGCAGGCCCCATTTGGCGCGGTAGTCATCCGGCGTCATGCCATAGTAGGTGGTCAGGTGACGCTTCAGCGACTTGAACTTCTTTCCGTCCTCAAGACAGATGATGTAGTCGTCATGCACCGACTTCTTGATGGGCACGGCGGGCTTTTGAAAAGGCTCTGAGTCTCCCGCTGGCGCGGCCCCTGCAAGTGCTCTTAGGGTCCCATGGATACTCTCGATCAGTGCGGGAAGTTCGGCCGCGGGAACCGGATTGTTGGAGACGTAGGCAGATACGATATCCGCGGTGAGTTCGATCTGGGAGTTTACTTCCGCGCGATCCGGATCAGTTTCCATTGCTGTGCTTTCCCCTTGGGTGTTGCCTGCAGCCTTCTAGGGCAGATGTTCTTGCGATTGCAATGAGACAATTCGAATGAGCGACCGTTTCGACTACGCGCGGATGCAGGCCACGGCGACGCGGTTGTTGGGACGCTTCAAGCAGGGGCGGGTTACCGTAATCCGCACCACGCAGGCGGAGAAGCCCGATGACTGGCCTACGTGGCAGCCGTGGGAAGGCGAGACGACTACAAACGTTTACGAGCTCGACGCGGTGGTGAAGGGCGTCAGCGCCAAGCTGGTCGACGGCGATGCGGTCGTTGCCACCGATCTCGAGCTGACTTGCTCGCACAAGATGGTTCTGGTCGAAGTGGATGGCGTGGCAGTGACACCGGCTCCGGTCGCGTTCGACGCCACCTTGCTCGATACGCTGAACATCGACGGCCGGCCGGTCACCATCGTGCGCGATCTCACGGTGCCGGCAGCAGGAATGCCGGTGGCGCATCGGTATGTGGTGAGGGCGTAATGGGGCTACTGAACATCATCCTTGGCTGAGGGGCCGCCTTCGTTTTCCAGGTTTCCAAGCCTCTTGGTGACCGATCGGCTGAATTTCAATCGTACGCCGGCGCCGTTGGAGCCTTCTTCAGGGATGAAGATAGCACCGAGTTCTTCCAGTGCGGCCTGAAGAGATGCGATCGTTTCATCGGATGGGGTGTCGATGCCGCGCTCGAACATTTCGATAACCGCTCCATCTACATTTGAGTTTTCAGCCAATTTGGAACGGCTGACCTCGACGATGGCACGTGCTGCCTTGCAAATCGGTCCGGTAATCATCGGATCCTCCATGACGTTCCAAGGGGTATCGCAAATGCTGAAGCGTCTTTCCAGCCGCGAAATCCTTGAAAACCTTGCCGCCGATTGGGAACCGCAGCTTCGAATCGGATGGATCGAGGCTGTCGCGGCGATCCGATCTAACATCATTCTGCGACGCATCGTCGAGCGGCTGGAGCGCAATGACGTGGCCGGCGCCGTCCGAGATCTCGGCATTGAGGATGGCGTCTTCGCCCGCTTCGAGAACACCATCGTGCAGGCGTACAATGCGGGCGGCTTCGCAACGATCGATGCGATGCCTCGGCTCCGCGATCCATCTGGTAATCGGATCGTCTTTTCGTGGGGCGTTCGCAATCTGGAGGGTGAGGCGGCCATCCGTCGGCACGCCGCGCGCGCTGTGACTGGCATGACGCAAGACATGCGGAGCGGTCTGGCTGAAATCTTCGCCGAGAACCTTGCTGCCGGAGCGAGCCCGCATCGCGCCGCATTGAATGCAGTGGGCCGCATCAATCGGGTGACAGGTAGGAGGGAAGGCGGCTTGTTGGGCCTCACCAGTGAGCAGATGCGCACTGCCAATTGGATCAGGCAGGCGATGCGCGACGGCGATACCAAACTGATGCGTCGGTATTTGGGTCTTCAGCTTCGCGACAAGGGGTTCGACCGGTCGGTGATCAAGGCGCTGCGAGAAGGAGTTGGCATGCCGGATATCGCGGAGCGCATCTCCTCACGGTACTCAGACAAGGCGCTCTACTACCGTGGCAAGGTCGTGGCCCGACATGAGACGATGACAGCACTCGACATGGCTCGGGATGATGCCTTTCGTCAGCAAATCGCCGACGGCAAGCTAAACGTGCAGGACATCACGAAAACCTGGCATCATACCGCACGTAAGAACGAGCGGCCGCAGCACAAGGCGATGCAAGGCCAGACGGTAGGGTTCAATGAGCCGTTCGTTGCGCCGGACGGCACGCGGCTTCGGTATCCGCGCGATGAGAACGCGCCGGTCGAACACACCATCGGCTGCTTCTGCCGGGCTGAGTATCGTATCGACTACACTGCGCAGGCGTTGCGCCGATATCAGGAACACGTGGGCGGCTGATGGCGCAGACATTCACGGCAACGATCGAGAACTGGACCCGTCGCGTCATAGGAGCCGAGGAAGCGGTCTTTAAGGAATCAGCGCAGGAACTGCTCGAAGAACTTAATCAGCAGCTTGAAAGCATGATCTACGAGACGCCGGAAAGCGAGGGCTACAAACGCACGAAGTTCCTCCAGGCCTCACTTATGGCATCCACTAGCGAGATGCCGCGCCTCAGCGTCGACAACCCCGGTGCTTCGGTCGTGCCAGACTTCGGACAGATCGAATTAGTCATCAACAACGCGGAGCTCGGGGAGACGATCTACCTCGGCTACACGGCGCGCTATGGCGCCTATGTCCATTATGGCACCTCCAAGATGCCGCCTCGCCAGTGGGTGGCATTGGTTGCCCAGCGATGGCGCGAGATCGTCGCCAGGGTTGCAGCTAGAGTAAAGGCGAGGTTCGGCTTATGAGCGCGACCGTGGAAACAGGCGTCTGGCAGGCGCTGCGTGCCCGTGTGGCTACACTGCCGGGCTTCACCATCAATTGGCCGATGGAGCCGTTCACGCCGCCTTCGGCTGGCGGGAAGCTGCTGCCGTTCGTCGAATGCCGGCACATGCCGAACCGCGTGAACCGCGTATTCATCGGCTCGGACGCACCACAGGAGCGACCGGGCATTCTGCAGATCACGCTCTGCTGGCCAGCGTCGGAGATAGGCACAGGATCCGGCAAGACGCACCCCGACGTTCTGATCCAGCGGGCAGGGGAGATCGCGGCGCATTTCCCGACAGATCATCGAATGACGTTTCAGGGTGTTTCCGTCCGCGTCGAGCGCGCGCCGGACGTGGCCCAGCCGTATCGCGACGACGCATATTGGCGAGCGCCTGTGAGCGTTCGGTACCGCTGCTACGCCTAGGCGCCCAGCCTAGCCTCTGCATGGTTGTCGTTCGCATCAGCGGGGGCGACCGTCAGCTTGACGCCCAGCGCGCGGGCAACGCCAAGGAGAGTGGAAAGCTTCGGGTCGCCTTTCTCGCTGAGCGCCTTGTAAAGCCCTTCGCGGGTGATGCCGGCCGCCTTGGCAACATCCGTCATGCCGATGGCGCGGGCAACATCGTTCAACGCGTGGGTGATGAATGCAGGATCGCCTTCCTCGAAGGCTGCTTCGAGATAGGCGGCGCGGTCTTCAGGGGTCTTGAGGTAATCCTGGATATCGAACTTGGTCGTTTCGAGGGCCATATCAGAGTTCCTTTGCCATTCGCTTGGCTTGGGTGATGTCGCTGCTTTGGGATGACTTGTCACCGCCGCACAGCAGGATGACGACCGTCTCGCCATCCCGAACGAAATACACCCGGTAGCCAGGGCCATAGGTAATCCGCATCTCGCTAACGCCTTCGCCAACGGCCTTCACGTCGCCGGGGTTTCCAGTCTCCATGCGCCGAATGCGGGTAGCGATGCGAATGCGAGCATTCCGGTCACGAAGCCCATCGAGCCATTTGGTGAAGACAGCGGTTTTGCGAACTTCGATCATGGCTTTTTGTAATCTGTAGTTCACAACAAGTCAAGCAAATTGTGATCTACAGTTCACAATTTTGGCCGTCTCCGCCCCTTCGGCAAGGGCTTCATCCAGCACAGGAGGCCGACATGGCCCTTTTCCCGGTTGCCGGTTCAAAGCTGTTCATCGGCGGCGTTCTGGCGGACAAAAGCACCGATTTCGTTGAGGCTGATTTCGACGGTCAGACGTTCGTCGAGATTGACGGTTGGTCGACCATGGGTGCCGCAGGCGACACCGCCGCGCTCATCACCACTTCGCTCATCAACCGCGGCCGCGACATCAAGCAGAAGGGCACGTGGAACGCTGGCCAGATGCAGAACACGTTCGCCATCATCGAAACCGATCCCGGCCAGATCGCGCTCATCGCAGCGTCCAAGACCCGAGACAACTACGCGTTCAAGGTCGAGCTTTCCTCCGGCGGCGAACGCTACTTCATCGGCCTGGTCATGAGCGCCGAAGAGGCGGGCGGCGATGCGAACACGATCTCGAACCTCAACGCGACGATCGAGATCAACTCCAACATCGTGAAGGTGGCTGCGTAATGGATATCTCCGCGCTCAAGCGAGACAGCAAGGCTGCAGAAGCCGGCGAGTGGGTTTCTGACATTCCCGGCCTGGAAGACGCCCGGCTGCGAGTTCGCGGACTTGCCAGCCCGACGGTGGTCGCTTTGCGGTCCCGAAAGGAACGCAAGGTCTCCCGCGAAGGTCGCGAGCGCGATGGCTCGCTGAAGCCCGAGGTGGCGATGAGGATTCTTGGTGAGGTTTTGCACGAGGCGGTGCTCCTCGAATGGGATGGTTTCACGGACGGTGGGAATCCGCTTCCGTATGACGCCGATCTTGCCAAGGAGTGGCTCACCAACCCTGACTATATGGCATTCGCAGATGCCGTGACCTGGGCGGCGAGCGTCGTCGACAAAGGCCGCGCCGATTATCAGGCGGACGCTGAGGGAAACTCCAAGCGGTCGTCGCACGCAGCCTCGCTGGCGACGACCTAATCCTGGAGGGTGATCTGTCGCCGGGCACCCTTGAATGGCTCAAAGCGTTCTGGGAACTGTCTACAGATCGTCAAATCGGCATGGGTGTCGGGCCGATACCTGCTTCCTCAATCCGTGCATGGGCTGAACGCTCCGGTTACGACGACGCCGAGACGGAGACGTTCCGGGCCTGTATCCGCGCGATGGATAGAGCCTACCTCGACTTTGCCAGCAAACCGGAAAGCGAGCGTCAGAAGGTCGAAAGCCGGACGCTCAGCGGTGAATTGTTCGATGCGCTGTTTGGCTAGAGCCGGGGTTCCCGTCGCGTTGAAGCTGGAATGTCTTCGTCTCGCGAGACTCCCGCTAGCTTGGCAAGATGACGTTCGATCAGAACCAGATAGGCAATCACGCCGCAGGAAAGCGCGGCAATCAGCAGTCCAATAGCCGCGCCGAAGAAGACGCCGAAGGGCGAACCGCTGAATAGGCGGTAACCCATAAATGCTGCCCCAATGACAATCGCTATGGCGATGACGCCATTCAGCGCAGTCAGCGTCTCTGCAAGAATTCTGTTCACCAAGCTCTCCCCGAATTGATCGGGAAGATAGCCCCAACCTGCCCGTGAGGTAAATATGGATATCGCGACGCTGGGCATCGCTGTCCGGTCGGATCAGGTTGATCAGGCAAACCGTTCCCTGGAGCGCTTCTCGCAAGTCTCAGGCACGGCTGAACGGGCCGCCCGCAACGTCGGGTCGGAATCGTCGAAAGCCGGCCGCATGGCTGCCGCCGCCAACGACAACGCCGCATCATCTGCTGCCCGAGCAGCCGCAGCCTATGGGGGGTTCGAACGTGCTGCGACGCTTGCGGCGCGCGCGGTCGGTGCTGTTGTCGGAGCTGCGGCCGGTGCTGCCCTTGTTCAGTTCGCAGATACATGGTCCGACATCAGTTCGCGTGTGGGTATCGCCGTGAAGGACATGGATGCCGCGCCCGCAGTGTTGGCGCGCATCGCCCAGACCGCGCGCATGACCTATTCCAACCTCGAACTAACGGCGGAAGGTTTCGTTCGAAACGCGACCGTTCTCAACGAGCTGGGCAAGTCCACACAGCAGCAACTCGACTATCAGGAAGCGCTCAACAACGCCTTGGTCGTTTCTGGTGCGAAGGGCCGGGCCGCAGAGTTCGTGCAGGAATCGCTCAACCGATCGATGGCACTCGGAGCGATGCGCGGCATCGAGCTCAACAACGTTCTGAATTATGGCGGCCGAGTTGCTGAGTTACTGGCGAAGCACTTCAACACCACTACCGGTGGGCTGATGCGCCTGGCGCAGGAAGGCAAGATCACAGGCGAGGTGCTGTTCAACGTCCTGACAAAGAATATGATCCAGCTTCGAGAAGAGGCTGAATCGATGCCAGCGACCATTGGCGACGGCATGATCCTCATTCGCAATGCTCTTCTTCAGTTCGTCGGCAGCATGGATCAGGCGCTCGGGGCATCGGAGACCTTTGCGGACGGCCTGATCATCGTGGCGGACAACATCGGCCGCGTCGTTAGCATCGGAGCAGCGGCGGTGACGATGTATGGTACCTATTATGTCGCATCATTTGTTGCCGCTCAGGTTGCCACGATGTCGCTTACCGGCGCGCTGACGCTTCTGCGCGCGGCTCTCATCCGGACCGGCATCGGCGCACTGGTCGTCCTGCTAGGTGAGTTCATCTACCAAATCGGAGAAGCCCGCCAGCACGTCGACACGTGGGGCGAAGCCTTCCAGGATGTTTTCGACCGGTCCAGAGCAATCCTGGTAGCTTTTGGCTACGGCTTCGAGAGCATTGTCGCCAATCTCCAGTCGATCTGGGCGACGTTTCTCGCAGATATGGTCGAGGGGTTCGAAGCATCCTTCGGTGGCATCCTCAGAGCGTTCGGCGTCGGCGTCGAGCAGGTTTCGGGTATCATTTCCGATCTACGCAACGAGGCTGAAATTGCTTCGGCGCTTGCCGATGCGACGGGAAATCTGGCCAAATACGCTTGGGACCATGCTCTCAGGCCGCGAGAAGGTGCGAACGATGGGATTCCCAACGGCGGGGGAAGGTCTGTTGCAGGTGCCGAGAGTGTCGACAAGGCTGCACAGCGTGCCGCTGATCGATACAAGAGAATCGTTCAGAGTGCCCAACAGTTCATAGCTGCTCAGCAGCTTGAAGCGCAGGTCATTGGTATGACTGAGCGTGAGGCGAACAAGCTGCGCTACACTCAGGACCTACTCAACCAGGCACAGAGCGCAGGCATTAAACTCACGGCGTCGCAAAAGGCCGAGCTGGAAGGCCTTGCCGCTTCAATGGCGGAGACCGAGGCGCGCACAAGTGCATTGCAGCAGGCGTTCGACTTCGCGAAGGACGTCACCAAGGGCTTCTTCAACGACTTCCGTTCCGGTTTGGAGCAGGGCAAGGGCGTGCTCCGAAGCTTCGCAGACGCGGCCATGAATGCGCTGAGCCGCATTGCTGACAAGCTCATCGATATGGCGATAAATAATTTGTGGGCGAACGCCTTCAGCGGAGGGACTTCATCTGGCGGCGGATCGGGCGTCTTCGGCAGCCTGTTCAACGGCCTTGGGAAGCTTTTCGGCTTTTCCTCGGGCGGATGGACCGGCAACGGAGCGACCAGCGCGGTCGCTGGCGCCGTCCATGGTCAGGAGTTCGTCGTTCGCGCCGGGCCCGCGGCTCAGCATCGGCAATTGCTCGAGGCGATCAATGCCGGACGGCCAATCGGCGCCAACAACAATGTGCCTGTCGCATCAAATCAGAACGGCACGTCGACGGTGCGTATTGAACTTGCCGACGGTCTGAAGGCAGAGATCATCGGAGAGGCGAACCAGAATGCCATTCAGATCGTCCGCCAGAACAACCAAGCCATGGCGAACTACAAGCAGAACGGAGGCGAGTGATGGTGCCTCCGGTTTTCACTCTGCCCGAACTCGGCTTTCAGCAGGTGCGATTCGACCTCATTGTGCCGGAAAACCTCAACCGCATGGAAGGTCGCTTTACCGAGGGCCAGGTGTTCGGCACACCCTATTGGGTGACGGAGCTCCGTTATGGTCATCTCGAGCCGCTTCCGTATGGAAAGGCTGATGCCTTCGTTCGGCGCGTGACGACACGGGGCGGTGTGTTCAGGGCCTGCGACATATTCAGGTCCCGGCCGATCGAGCACGATGATGGTAACGGGACGCCGCTCTCCGGCACTCGTGCGGGCGGCGGCGCGTTCGATGGCACCGCGACCCTCCAGTCGATCACCAATAGCCGAACGGTTGTCGTCAGTGGCCTTCCGCCGCTCTTCCAGTTCCGCGAAGGCGATTATGCCGAGTTCCGTCGATCGGCAAATGTGGTGGCGCTGCACTCTTTAGAGGCTGATGCCCGCGCATCCAGCTCAGGCGTTGTGACGCTCAGCCTGGATCCTGCCTATGACGCACAGAATTTCCCGGTTTCCGGCACAACGGTCAATTTCGAGAAGGCGAGTTGCCTGATGAAGATCGAGCCCGGCTCCTACTCAGGGCAGAAGTCTCAGCAAGACAGATCGCCATCGTTCTCAGCTGCGGAGATGTTCTTTTCATGAGCCTAGACCCCGCCGTTCAGGATCAGCTCGACAGCGGGCAGATCGCGCGCCTCGACCTGATCCGGTTCGACCTGCCCGGCAAGTCCGTCGGCTATCATCGGGGAGGGCGGCCGTACACCTACAACGGCCTAACCTATCTGCCGAACCGCTGGCTACAGATCGGATCGATGACGTCGGCCCTAGGCGTGGCGGTCACTACCCGGACGATCGTCTTCTCCAACGTCCCTGTCGAAAACCCTGACGATGCGATCGCCAAGATCGAGCTCTATGACTACCAGAATGTGCCGGTCATCATCTCGCATCTGGCGGGCGAGCCGGGCACGAACAACGTTCTGGGCATTCTGGCGTCCTCGATCTACGAGATCGACCAGGTGCGCTATCAGAAGGGTGCCATGGGAGCCAATGGCGAGCGCTCTCTGACGCTGGAAATCGACCTCCAGCCGCCGGGCCGCTCAGCGCGCGGTGCGACGCTGGTAAAGGTTTCTCCGGCCGAGCAGAACTTCGACAACGATCCGACAGACACCAGCCTTGAATATGTCGCTGTCAACGCGAGTTGGCCGCAGGAATGGGGGCAACGCAGTGGCTAAGACGCGCTTTGAGATAGTCGCTGTCGTTGTCGAGAAGGAGATGGCGAAGGCCTACCGCTATGGGACGGCCGATTGCTTCTTCTTCGGCTGCCGCGTTGCCGATGCTCTCGATAAGAGGCTCAAGCTCACCTCGACTTATCGCGGCTCCTACAAGACGCTGCTCGGCGCCCAGAGAGCCTTGAGAAGGCGAGGCTTCAAGTCGCTCGTCGACCTCTTCGCCACGCATTTGGAGCCATGTGCGCCGGCGGCGGCACGCATGGGCGATGTCGTCATACTCCAACTCGACAATGCCGAGCATGTCGGCATCTGCAACGGCGCCCGCTTCGTCACCAAAACCGAGCGCGGTCGTTCGTTTCATGACCTCTCAGCCGTGAAGGCTGCGTTCCACGTCGGCTAGACCCAGGTAGCATTTCATGGCGATTTTCACCGCGATCGGCACGGCGATCGCCGGAGCGCTGTTTGCTGGCTCGGCGCTGGCGGCCTCTATCATCTCCGGCGGCTTGGCGTTCGCCGCCAATCTGGCCTTCAGCTATCTCAACCGTCCGAAGAAGCGCACCTATTCGGCTGTACAGGGCGACGCGCAGTTCGGCGGCAATATACCGGTCGGCACGCTTTACGGCATCGGAAAGATCAATCGCGGTCAGCGGCTTTATTGGGCGAAGTGGGGCAGCGGAAATAAGTATAACGTCGACGTCTGGCGCCTTGCTAACGGCTGGTGCGATGGGCTGGAGCCGGAGGTCTATTTCTACGGCAAGAAGCACATCCTTGAGCCGGTCGCCACGATCGGCAACGAGGCGGCGCGCTATCAGGTCTCCGGCTTCGGCGAGAAGTTGACGATCCGTTTCTATGACGGCCGCCCGGGACAGCAAGCAGACGCTCGTCTCGTCAGCGTCACGAACTCGCTCGGCACGCCTTGGAAGGCGACCAGCCGATGCACTGGCATGGCCTATGTCATCATCGAGCGCGAATGGGATGAGAACCTGTTCAGCCAGGGCCATCCTGAGATCGAATTTGTGCTGCGCGGCCTGCGCCTCTACGATCCGCGCAAAGACAGCACCGTTGTCGGCGGCAGCGGTTCACACAGGCTTAACCAGCCGTCCACATGGGAGTTTTCTCAGAACCCCGCGCTCCAACGCCTGAACTATCAGTTGGGCCTGCGCGGTCTGATCTCGCAACGGTCGCTCATCGGCGAAGGCAAGAGCCTCGGCCAACTCGACCTCGGCACCTACTTCGCGGCGATGAATGTCTGCGACACGCTGCGCAACGGCAAGCCGACCTATCAGGCCGCGCTCTACGTCTCCTCCGATGACGATCATACCGAGGTGCTGAAGGAGTTCGACGATGCGATGGCCGGCTATGGCCTCAATCGCCGGGGGCTATCTGGTGTCATCCCGGGTGCGCCGCAGATTCCGGTGGCGACGATCACAGCGAATGATATCCCGGTCGAACGCGCGCAGCAAAAGCAGCTCAGGAAGTCTGCGTTCGAGCTCTACAACTACCTTTCCGGCCAATTCATCTCGCGGGAGGATCAGTGGAACCCGGCCAGTTTGAAACCGGTCTATGTCAGTGCCGACGTCGCCGCCGACGGCAGGCCCCGGCAGACCTCGAACGACTTCCTGCAGGTCTCCGATCCGGATATCGCGCAATACCTGCTCAACATCCGCTACCGCCAGAACCGGAAGGGCGGATCAGCTACGGTTCCCGTTTCGCGCCGGCTGGGCTTGGGTGTCCAGGAAGGCGAATGGATCACCTTCGACGGCCGGACCTGGTTGATCCGCGAATGGCAGTGTGACGAGAGCTTCAACGTCACGCTGACCCTCGCGGAGACCGGTGCCGATGTCTATTCGGAAGCTGGTATCGAGCCTGGCCCGATCATCATTCCCTCGACGCCGCCGATCAATCCATCGCTGCTTTCGACGGTCCAGAACTTCAATGTCGAAGTGGGGATGATTGGTGGTTCGGAAGGCTATCAGGTGCCGGCGCTCCGCTTTACCTGGGATCCGCCGGCTGATCCGACGATCAGGGCGGTAAGGTTCTTCTACTGCGTCGGTATGAGCTCGACCGGAGCCACCATCTATGAAGACCAAACGGCAGATGCTGAAGCTGGCGAGTGCATCACGACCAAGAATGTTGTTTCGGGCGTTTTCTACACGGCCAGAGCGACGATCTCGACAAGACCGGATCGGTTCAAGAGCTTCACGCCTTGGAAGACGACGGCGACGGTCACTGGGCCGCTGACGGTCTATCCGGAGGGTCTTGTCGAGGAAATCCAAGAAGTGGTCGCAGAGGCCACAGAATGGATCGGTAACGGCACCCGTGAGCTGATCGAGGAAGCGCGCCGCAATCTGAACAATGACAGCGGCGGTTCGGCTCAGTCGTATCTCGACAGGCAGGTGCTTCGGCGTGAACTGACGTCGACGTCCCAGCGGGCCGAGGCAAAGTGGACCGAGGACATCCTTGCGGCGACCGGGCCGGGCTCGGCGATCGTCCTTCGGCTGGAAACGCTTGAGGTCAAGGTCGAGGGCGACATTGCGACGGCGGTTGACCTGCTTCAAACGCAAATCACCACGATCGATGGCCGGGTCACGGCGAATGCGAATGCGGTGACAGCGCTCACCGCACAGGTTGGTAACTTTACGGCGGCCGGGCTTTTCCGTGTTGAGACGGTTGCGACGGAAACGGGCGCTCAGTCGACCATCGGACTTAGTGCATCCGCCACGGGCGGCGGTACGACGCACACAGCGGCATTGTTCATCAGCGCTCTCACGGGTGGGCTTAGCCGCGTGACGGTCGTCGCCGACCAGTTTGCGATTACCGACGGCTCGTCGAGGGCTAATCCATTCATATTTCAAGGTGGTGTGGCTCGCATGAACATGGCTAACATCGGAACAGTCACGGCCGGCGTGATCCGATCGCCCGACAACCGGTTCATCATAACCCTCTCCAACGGCAGCATCGAGTGGTTTGAATGATGGCTTCACGTGGCTTTCTGAAGGATGTCGGGGGGCAAAAGCGCATGCGGTTCGTCAAAGCGCCGCATGACGCCAACAATCTTGCGGTCCCCAACAACCAGGTGATCTTCGACAGCGAGGACATCGGGAACTTGTCCATTTATCGATACGGTGAGTGGGCAAGTCCGCAATATACGGGGACCGGTGTGAAAGTAGACAGCAAGGTCATTACATGGCCAACTCTGCCCTACATTCCGCTAATCACGCTCCAATGCGACTATTCGCTGTCAGGAGCGACGTGGACCGGATGGGCGCATGCTATGACGGCACCCATTGCGTTCAACCAGTTTCGCATGTGGTGTCATAACGACGGATTGCACGTCTACTACGAAAAGACGTTCAATTCCGATCCCGACTACATCGCGATCAGGTGGCAGACATATAGGTTCTCGACCTGATGGCTAAGCGGGGAAAAATCCAGCTTTCCGGCGCCAATCCGATCTTTCGAATTTCGAAACCGGGCGTCGACGTGGATTCGGCGGGAGAGAATGATTTTCTCCTGCATGAGGATCATCTCTATTCGCAGCCGTTTTGGTGGCAATTCATTGCCTGCCCATTTTCCGGATACGAGGGAGTGGAGGTTCGAGACCAGACGGTGAATCGGACCATACCGAACACCGGTTCTGTGCCGATGAGCATAATTTATCCAGTGGGGAGTAACGGGACCATCATCTTTCCATTCCCCAAGTCCGAAGCCGCGGGCTCAAGTGCGAATGGCTTTCCGGGCTTGGAGCGCTGGTACATTTGGCACAGTGTGACGCGGACACAATTATCGGTACGGTTTCTGAAGAACGACAATAGCCGTCGCTCCCCTCAAGGCTGCTACGTGATGCTGATGAGGCTGCCAAGTGTCTAGAGCAAGACTGGATGCGAACGGCCCCATCATCGCGAAACCCGGCTATGACGTCGACACAGCGCCACTCGCGCAGCTTGCGTTCTCACCAGCTTGGGTGGCGGCACGCATCGCTTTGAGTGGCACCGTAACGGTGGCGCCGTTCTCGGGGTTCATGGATGCCTTTTATGACCGCGCCACGGTGAGCTATGGGCGCACCTTTGCAATGCCACCCATTGTTATGGTGGCGGGAATCGAGAGCGGACGACGCAATGTCACCGCGTTCTGGGCTGCTGGTATCCCGGCATCGGGTACGGCGCGACTGTTCCCATATTACGAAATAGAGGCTGGAACTACCGGTTTCACTCTCAACGTTTTCAGGAAGACACAGGGCGGCCCAACAGATGCGCCAGCCACTTGGCGTTATGTCGTCCTTGAGAACACTCTCCAGACCTAACGACCTGACTCATCCTTCAGCCCCCACAAACCTAACCCATCCCACCGGAGCATTCCATGAACACCGACACCCTGTCGGCCGGCGAAGCCGTGCCGCAGCAGCGGACGATTCAACTCGACCGTGTCGCTGCCTACTTCCAGCGCCGTGCGCTCGCGGCCGAGAACGACTGCCTACTGCTCGCGGCGGAGGTGCGTGACCTCGTCGGCATTGTGAGCCAACTGCAGGAGCAGGTAAGCCGACTGCAGCAGCCCGCGGAAGAGGGGGGCGAATAGCCATGGTGCAGGCCTTCTACAATATTGGTACGGCGACCGTTGCTGCCAATGGAACAGCGGTAACGGGGCAGGGGACGCAGTGGCAGCAGTCCGTTCGTCCAGGTGACCTCTTTGGAACCCACAAAGGTACAGGCATCCGCATCGCGTCAGTGAACAGCAACACTTCGCTGACGCTGGCGTACGCCTGGACCGGATCCGCGCAAACCGCGGCCGCCTATGAAATCCAGTTCACGCCGTACGATGCTGGTTATCAGGCTGCCATCGAACAGCTCATTTCCATGATCGGAAGCGGCAACAACGCTGCGCTTGGTGCTTTGGTTGGGGCAGCAAATCGTCTGCCGTTTTTCACCGGCGCCGGCACAATGGATACGACCGCGCTGACGCCGTTCATGCGAACGCTGCTGGACGATGCAAATCAGGCCGATGCTCGAGGAACGCTTGGGGCTGCTCCGACCGCATCGCCGACATTCACCACCCGCGCCGACTTTGCCGGCGGCCCGGCTGGGCTTGAAATTGTTTCCGGTGCGGCCACGCCTGCGAAGCACACCCTTCGATATGGCACCGGCAATCTGGTTCTCAGCGCTGCCCCTGGTGGCAACCTCTACTTCAACTTCGATAGCGGCAATGACGTCCTGATCGGCCCGCAGGGCCGAGCGGCCTATCATCGTGGGAACGTCCTCGGAGCGGTCGGCCAATCTGGAGGAGTGCCCACCGGCGCGATCATCGATCGTGGATCGAATGCGAATGGTGAGTTCGTCCGGTTTGCGGACGGAACGCAGATTACCTTCCGGCAAGTGATTTATAGCACCACCATTACGACCGCAGTGGGTAACGGATTTTGGGCGAGTGACGTTGTCCATGCGCCGTTCGCTGCCAGCTTTGTCGCTGCGCCCATAGTACAGGTCACGGCACTGCGACCGGCTGGTTGTCCCTACGGGACCTACGCATCGCCGAACATTCCCACCACATCAAGCATGTCGATATCGATCGTTAGTGTTTCATCGATCGGTGCCGCCTTTGAGCACCCGGTCAATGTTGTGGCAGTTGGAAGGTGGTTTTGATGCACATCATCCTCTCTCCTCAACTTCGCGACGACGCTCTCACAGTTTCCAAGGCCAGTGACGTGCTGACGATCAATGGTGAGCCTTTCGACTTCTCGGATCTACCTGATGGCGCGACTATCCCGGCCGGCGAAGTGCCATGTGAATGGATCGTCGGTACTGTCGAACGCGTAGGCGGCGATCTGCGCCTGACGCTCATTCTCCCGCACGGACCGAAGCCGGAGTCGTGGCAGGCCTTCCCTGAGCCGATAATCTCGCCCGAGGACGGGCAGCTTGATCTGCCATGGGACACCTATCAGGAGACTACAGAGGAAGAGGTTGTCGGCGGCAAACGCGTCACCGTAACCACCTATCGGTGGCACCAATCGCCAACCGTCGATTCAACCTTCATTCCAGCACCAGAAATCGAGGAGCCCGGCGATGTGGAAGCCTGATCCAGCGAACATCATTACAGCCGAGCAGAAGGTGGCACAGGCGCAGGCTGCACTCGTCGAGGAGTTCCGCACGGCGATCCAAGCGCATGTCGACGCTACGGCGCAGTCCCGGCGCTACGACAGCGGCAACTCTCTCGCCAGCTACGTCGCCAGCACCAATCCGATCTGGGCGACCGAAGCGCAGGCCTTCGTTGCCTGGCGAGATGGCGGCTGGGCCTATGCCTATGCCGAACTCGACAAGGTGCTTGCCAGCGAGCGCGAGCAGCCGACGGTCGAGGGCTTCATTGGCGAACTGGATCCGATGATGTGGCCGGACTAGCCAACCCACCTAAAAAAAAGACCGGCGCGGTGGCCGGTCTGTAACAGGGACAATACAGATGCTCCCGGGGATGGAGGGGGATGGGTGCATCTACCACTTCAACGGCTGGTTGCCGATTTGGTTCCTGTAAAAGAAAAACGGCCGGCTTTGGAGCCGGCCAGTTGATCCCGACAAGATATGTAACCATCCATGCGGAGAGAGGGTATCCATGGTGGCTGCACCTATTAAAAAGCCATCGACTGCGTCTGCTCTAGTTACCCAATTGGTCGCTCCAGTGCATCCTTAAGCGCGGCGACACACTCCGGACAAAGCTCAATTGTGTATCGGTAGCGGGAGGCGTCATAGATGCCATCAGCCTCGAAGGTGAGGACGAGGCAATCGCCGTCTCGTTCGATGTCCCCGGCGTTTAGCGATTGTTTGCTGATGAGCTTCTTCCGGCCCGGCCTTTTCGCCGGCTCCACGTAGATGCGCATGGTTTACCCTCAAGCCCGTGTTGAGGCGACTGACCTTAGCCAGCCAATCACGGGGTGGCACCTCCCATTTGGTAGTAGCGCTACCAAGGGCTAATTCCCGGGGCCCCAACCCACCTTCTGACACAATGCCAGCAATCGCCCGCGCGAGCGGGGGAAAGGACTTCGCATGCGCGTAGACTACGACATCGCCATGGAGATCGCTTCGCATGAGGCGATCGTGCGCCAGGCCTACAAGGACAGCGTAGGCGTCTGGACCTGGAGCGTCGGTCTGACGTCGGCGACCGGTCATATCGTCGACCGTTACATCGGCAAGTCGCAGTCGCTCGAGCACTGCCTTCGCGTCTATGTGTGGGCGCTCGATAACTACGCCGATGCCGTTCGAAAGGCATTCGCCGGCATTCCACTCACCAAAGCGCAGTTTGCCGCGGCACTGTCGTTCCATTGGAACACCGGCGCAATCGAGCGCGCCTCGTGGGTGAAGAAGTTCAAGGCCGGCGATATCATCGGCGCCCGCAAGGCATTCATGGACTGGCGCAAGCCAGCATCGATCATCGGGCGCCGCGAGAAGGAGCGTGATCTGTTCTTCGAGGGCAAA
>NZ_LBCQ02000029.1 GCF_001014615.2 Aquamicrobium sp. LC103 | reverse complement strand
GCGTCGTCGTCACCGTCTCGCGGCCGTCCTGGCCCGTCACCGTCTCCACCACCTTGCCGTCATTGTAGGTGACGCGGTGAACCGTGCTGCCGTCCTCGTCGACATATTGCACCGAGGTGACGACCCAGCCGTCGACCTGGACGCTCTCGCGCTGGTCGAGCGCGTAGCCGGCAACCACCACCTCGCTGCCCGCCTCGCGTATCTCGGTCACCCGCGTCGTGCCATCCGACGGCTCGGTGTTCGTCACCTCGTAGCCGGCAGCCTCCAGCTGCGCGATCACCTGCGCGCGCGTCAGACCCAGCTCCTCGGCGATCGCATCCAGGCTCTTGCCGGCGACGACCGCGTCCAGAATGTCGGCGCAGCCCTCCTGCGTCGCCTCCTGATCCGCGGCAAGCTGCGTCTCCGCGCCGTCCGACACCACCACCGTCGTCGTCTCGCCGTCTTCCGGCGTCGTCTCCTGCACCACCACCCCGTTGCCCAGATCGGTGCGCACCTCCACCGTGCCGTCACCCAAATCGTCCTCGTAGCGCGTCGTCGTGATCCCGGTCTCGGCGTCGTACTCCTCCTCCACCGTCCAGCCGCGCTCGTCGCGCACCGGCGAAGCGGTCTCCGCGCCGTCCTCCGTCACCGAGGTGTAATAGCTGCCGTGATGGAAGTCGTGATATTCGCTGACCGTGCGATCGCCCCGCGGGTCGGTCACCCGCGTCGTGCGCACGTCGCCATTGTCGCTTTCCGCCGCCGTCGTCTCGACCGCGTAGCCGGCAGCCTCCAGCTGCCCGATCAGCTCCTCGCGCGTCACACCCTGCGCCTCGGCGATCGCGTCGAGGCTCCGGCCCGCCTCCATCTCCTCCACCACCGACCGCGCCTCCACCGCCGGCTCCCGCGCAGCCTCCGCCTCCGGCTCGACCGCCACGTCGAAGCGGACAGGCGTCAGCGTCACATCGGCGCCAAACCGAGCCGCATCGCTCCCCGACAGCGCCGGGGCCGCAAACGGACGGCCATCACCCGTCGTCAACCCGACCGGCTGCGCCCCACCACCACGCAAACCATCAACCACAGGCCTCGAAACAACCGGTCCATCAAACCGCAACGGCTCAAGCCGCAGGACAGACCGCTCCAAAACCTTCGGAACAGACAGAAAAACACGACGAATTCCCATCAAA
>NZ_LBCQ02000028.1 GCF_001014615.2 Aquamicrobium sp. LC103 | reverse complement strand
TCTCGGCAAGAGGCCCGCCCCACCCCAAGCTCCCTCGCACAAGTGGCGGGCCTCACCTCCCCCAAACGACGAAAAACCCCGCCGGCCGGAGCCAGCGGGGCAAAAGCAACCCTAGCAAAGGGAAACTTAGAGGAAGCACGCCAGTGGTCAAGGAGGCGGTCTGCCAGTCAGCCACGTGTAAGCACCAAGCAACCAGCCGGCGAGCGTGACAACGCCGATGCCGACCCGGATCAGCCAGCGGCCGAGCGTGCCAGCGCCCTCGGCCTTGGTGCGCAGTGTGGTCACTTCCACCGTCACCTTCTCCATGCCTTCGACCTTGTTTTTCAACGACGAGACATCGGCCTCCATGTGCGTCTGCCGCAGAACGAGATCGTCCATGCGCTTGTGAAGCACGGCCCTGCTCTCATCCTGCCGATCCAGCCGACCCTCGATGCCGTCGAGCTTCCCGATGACCACACCAAGCTTGTGATCGATGCTACCGCTTTCCGCCAAAGCCCCTGCCCCACATTCAATTCCAGCAGCGCTGGGATTTGCCGTATCGATCGGTCGCAACCAGGTAGCGCGCGATCGGTTCTTCCTTGGCCGTCAGCGCCACCGCATCATTCGGTGCCGGCGGCTTCTTCCACCCGGCGCAATTGCTGGCACTCGTCTGGCAGGCCGCCAAGCTCAACGCAGATATCAATGAGATCGGCACGATCCACTTCATGGTCGATGTCCTCGCGCTTGCTGATTGCTTTCATGGAGGCTTCGAGCGCCGCCACGGCGGCTTGCTGGCGGCCTTGGCTCTTGCCGTAGAGGTAGAGAGGCCCGGAGGCGACGAGAGCGCCCAGCGCCGCCCCTGCGGCGATTGTGAGATACGTCTTCATCGCGATCACCTGTCGACCTGTGCGAGGTACCAGAGGTACCCGACATATCCGGTGAGGACGCCACCGGCATAAGCCGAGCCGATCGGAGCGCCGAAGAGCATCCAGACCACGGCCGCGATGGCGAGCAGGGCCGCCACCGGCACCACGAAGACAATCGCGAATATGCGAGCGGCAAGGTCGGCGCCGATCATGCCCGCGCCTCCACTGCCTTGGCCTTGGCTTCCGTCTCAGCTTTTTCCTTGTGTCGAGACCAGAACAGCCAACCGCCTGCGACGACAAACGCCACGATGATCATCACCAGCAGATGCGGC
>NZ_LBCQ02000027.1 GCF_001014615.2 Aquamicrobium sp. LC103 | reverse complement strand
AGTGCGGCGCTGATGTTGATCGCTCGCAGCATGTTGTAGGCCAGGACCGAGAGCGCCATTTCGGTTTTGGTTCCTTTGAGGTTTCGGGTGAGGAAGCGTCCGCCCGCCGTCATCCGCTTGATGGTTCCGAACGGATGCTCGGCAGCGCATCGTCGCCTTTGCATCATCTGCGGCGTGGCGCGCTCGCTCATCCGGTTGAGCGCGTCCTCGTGCAGGTGTCGGGTGACATAGCGGCGCGCCGCCGTGGTGCATTGCGTCTTCAGCGCGCAGCCCGAGCAGTCGTTGCAGCCGTAGATGACGCTGGTGCTGTCGCGGTGCAACTGCTTGCGCACCAGCCGCCGGCCTGCCGGGCAACGGAAGGTGTCGCTACTGGCCTCGTAAACGAAGGCGGAGCGGTCGAACAGCGTGCCGTCGCCGTGATTGTTGATGGCGCGGTTGGCCGGCACGCAAGGCATGATGCCTTCGGCCTCGCAGGCGCTCGCCTGCGCTCCGTTGGAGTAACCGGCATCGGCCACCACGGTCAGCGCCTCGCAGTCCAGAACCTGTTTCGTTGCCGTGGCGATGGGATGCAGCATGCGGTTGTCGGTCGCCTCGTCCGTCACCTCATGGTGGATGATCAACCCGGTATCGGCATCGACCGCCGTCTGCACGTTGTAGGAGGGCGGCTTGCCACCCCTGCCCATGCCCATCGGCCGGGCATCCTCCTCGCCTTCGACCAGCGTCGTGCGGCCTTCAATATCAAGCCTGGCGGCCATCCGGCCGAGTTCGGCGCGGCGGGCTTGAAGCACGGCGAGTGCCGCTTCGACCGCCTCCGGCGCATCGTCGGGTTCGGCCGCGTCGGCCTCGTCGAGGCCTACAAGATAGGCGGCGATCCTGCCATCGAGGCGCGCCGCCGCCTGCTCAATCTCCTTGCGTCCCACGATCTTCTTGCGGCTCGCCGCAGCCCGGAACTTCGAGCCGTCCAGCGCCACCAGCCGAGCCGCAAACAGACCTGCATCCCGGCACAGAAGCACGAAGGCTCGGCAGGCGCCCACGATCGCCGGCCCGTTGTCGCGGCGGAAGTCGGCGATCGTCTTGAAGTCGGGGGCAAGCCGCCGCAGCAGCCACATCGACTCGACATTGCGCCGGCATTCCCGCTCCAGCCGACGCGACGAGCGCACCTCGTTGAAGTAGCCCCACACGTAGAGCTTCAAGAGATCGCGCGGATCGTAGCCGGGACGCCCCGTCGCCGCCGGAACCGCCCGGCCGAAACCGAGACCCGTCATGTCCAGCCCGTCGACAAAGGCATCGATCACCCGCACCGGGGTATCCCGCGCCACGTAATCCTCAAGCCGCGCCGGCAGCAGCGCAGCCTGACCCCGCTCATCTCCCAAAATGTAGCTCATGAAAATGGCCGCACCCTTCCAGATGCGGCCATCATACCTGATTTGCTTACCGAGTTCTCACACAGCCTG
>NZ_LBCQ02000026.1 GCF_001014615.2 Aquamicrobium sp. LC103 | reverse complement strand
GCGGTGCCTGCGAAGCCCGTTGCGAGGCCGGTGATTGCGTCGGTGATCTGGAGGCCGGACATCTGGTCGCCATGGGCTGCGAGATCGTAGGCGGAGACGGCCATGACGGGGGCGCCGATGGCGATGGCGGTGCCGTCGAGGCCGTGGGCGACGCGGTTGAGGCCGCCGGCGGTCTGGATGTAGGCGCCGACCGGGGCGGCATGCGGGAAGCGGTGCCAGATGCGGCTGAAGCGGCCGGCGTCGTCGGCGGCCTGCACGGTGGGGCCGGCGCGCGTGGCGCCCATGCCGGCCAGGAAGGCCTGGCCCTTGGTGATGTTGAGGTTGCGGGCCATGCCGATGGTGCGCAGGCCGCCGCCGGCGACCGGCAGCGCGGTGGTCAGGAACATCGCCGTGTTCATCAGCGATTCGCGCTCGCTCCACTCGCCGCCGTGGCGCAGGTGGTTGACCTGGTTGATGACGGTGCGGGTGCCCAGATAGGCGGTGCCGGCGACCGCCAGCGGGGCGGCGACCGGCGTCAGCACCGGCACGAAGGCGGCGACGCTGGCCGCCGTGGTGGCGATGCCGACCACCGGGTCGACGATCCTCTCCCACGCCGAGACGTTGCGCGCCTGGACCACGTCGAGCGCGAAGCGGCCGTCGGCGTCCGGGCTCATCCGCAGCTCCTCCGGCACGATCAGCCGGCCGTCCTCGGAGAACTGGGTGTTGTGGTCCTGGAAGTCCTCGACGCCGTCGAAGGCCTTGCCGGCCATGTCGACATAGCGGGTCTCGCCCTCGCCGTTGCGGACCGCGAACAGCGCCGTCTGCTGCAGGCCGACAGTGGCGTCGACATAGAAGATCGGCACGATCGCGACCTCGGCGTCCGCGCCGCCGATGTCGGTGATCTCCTCCCTGACCTTGTCGAGCGCCGCCGCGCCCTCCTCGCTGTCGGCGTCGAGATTGAGCGCCTCGGCGATGTCCCCGTCCGACACCGGCTGGAAGCTGCCGTCATGGCCCTGCTCGTAGAGCGCCTGCATCCGCGGCTGGATGCGCCCGTCGAGCATCTCCTCTTCATGCGCTTCGAGATAGGCGTCCTGCAATCGCGCCAGATGTTGCGGCGTTGCGGCATCGTCGAGCAGCTTCAGCGGCTGCGTGCGCTGGAAGGCATACCAGTCGGCCGCCGCCGTCACCGAGCCTTGCGTCTCGCGCAGCGTTTCGATCTGGACCTCGGCCGCCCGCATCGCCAGCCACGACACCGCCAGCTCCGGATCGACCCAGCGCCATTCCGCCGCACCGTCGCCGTCATGGTCGAACTCGATCCCGATCGGCGTCCCGCTGCCGGCCAGCGCGGCGATCCCGTCCTCCTCATAGGCCGCCGCCACCTCCGGCGACACCTTGACCGTCTCGCCACCGACCGTGATCTCGTCCGGCTGCACCCCGTC
Organism: Aquamicrobium sp. LC103; assembly: GCF_001014615.2. Lineage (GTDB taxonomy): Bacteria > Pseudomonadota > Alphaproteobacteria > Rhizobiales > Rhizobiaceae > LBCQ02. The sequence continues at coordinate 1,410 of NZ_LBCQ02000026.1, read as the reverse complement.
GGGCAGGACGCCCGCATCGAGGCTGCCCGGCCCGTGCTCGCCCAGCAGGTCCCGGTATTCCTGGTCGAGTTCGTCGAGCTGGCCCTCCAGATCCTCGATCGAGACGCCGAGACGCTCGCCCAGAACGCGGTTGACCGTCTCGCCCGCCCGCAGCTCGGCCGCCTTCAGCCCCCCAAGCCCGTCGCTCGTGCACATCGCCGCGTCCGCATCGAGCTGCCCGGCGACCAGCTCCTGCCATTCGGCGTTGAGATCGGTGTAGCGGTAGGCGTCCCAAAGCTCGTCCTCGGGGAAGGTGAGCTGGATCTTCTGGGTCTTCTCCTCGAACTCGTTGACCACCCAAAGCTCACCGCCCTCCTCGACGATGTCCTGCGACAACAGCTCGCCGAGATAGTCGTTGCCCAGCGTGCTGTGCTTCCGGCCTTCCTCCAGCAAATGCGGGTTCTGCTCGTTATAGGCCGCCAGCAGGCGCTGCTCGATGTCGGATGCCGCGGGCCCGAGCGCGGCCAGATCGCTTCTGGCGTCATAAAACTGCGCATAAGCCTCGGCGATCTCCAATTGCCCTTCCAGCGCCTCAAGCCGGGTTCTTGCCTGCTGCAGCTCGAGCCAGGTGCCGCCGGTCTGCGTCTCGACCCACTGCCATTCGCCGTCCTCCTCGAGGCGGATGCCGATCGGCTGACCGCCGGCGAACAGACCCTCCAGCCCCTCCTCCTCATAGGTCTGCGCCATCTGCGGCGTCACCAGGACCGTCTCCTCGCCAATGGTGATCTCGACCGGCTCCTCGCCCTCCGCCAGATCGGGCGCCTCGGCCCCGCCCTCCGCCAGGCTGTCCTCGAAGCTGCTTTCAAGCAGCCCGACATTGTAGTCGCCAAGCAGCTTGTCGCCCAGCGCGCGCTGCGCCTCCGCCTGATAGCGCAGCGCCGCAACCTCGGCGCGCGCCGCCTCGCCCTTCTCGAACTCCTCCTCGTAATTGAAGTCGCTGTCCGGCGAGGAGGCGACCGGCGTCACCCCGTCGGGGTAGAACGGCATGTTCTCCTGCATGGTGATCGCCTCGCCCAGCAGCCGCTCGTACTCCTCATAGGCCGCGACCGCACCGCGCGCCTCCTCCAGCCGCGCGCCCGCCTCCTCCAGCCGCGCCTGCGCGTCCGCCAGGTCGCCCTCGGGCTCCGGCCGCACCCAGCAATAGCCGTGCGGCGCAAGTGTCTCGTCGAGCGTCACCCCGGCGCCGTCCATCGCCGCGTCATAATCCGGATCCAGCGCCCACACATCGATCTGCGCTTCGTTCTCGGCAAACCGAGCCTGCAGCTCGGTCAGCCGGGCAAACGCCGCCTCCTCGGCCGCGATCGCCTCGGCCACCACCGGATCGACCCAGTGCCAGACCCCGTTCACCCGCGCCGGCTCCCACTCCCCGCC
>NZ_LBCQ02000025.1 GCF_001014615.2 Aquamicrobium sp. LC103 | reverse complement strand
ACCGCATCTGCTGGTGATGATCATCGTGGCGTTTGTCGTCGCAGGCGGTTGGCTGTTCTGGTCTCGACACAAGGAAAAAGCTGAGACGGAAGCCAAGGCCAAGGCAGTGGAGGCGCGAGCATGATCGGCGCCGATATCGTCACTCGCATATTCGCGATTGTCTTCGTGGTGCCGGTGGCGCTGCTGCTCGCCGTTGCGGCCGTGGTCTGGCTGGTCTTCGGCGCTCCGATCGGCTCGGCCTTCGCGGTCGGTGTTCTCACTGGATATGCCGGGCACCTCTGGTACCTCGCACGGCTGAACAGGTGATTGCGATGAGGACGTATCTCACAATGGCGGCAGGGGCGGCGATGGGCGCGCTCGTCGCCTCCGGGCCTGCATATCTCTACGGCAAGGCTCAAGGCCGCCAGCAAGCCGCCGTGGCGGCGCTCGAAGCCTCCATGAAAGCAATCCAGAAGCGCGAGGACATCGACCATGAAGTGGATCGTGCCGATCTCATTGATATCTGCATTGAGCTTGGCGGCCTGCCAGAGCGGTGTCAGCTCGAACTGCGCCGGCTGGATCCCTCCGCCAAAGCCGAATGACCCGGTGGCGCTGACGGCCAAGGAAGAACCGATCGCGCGCTACCTGGTCGCGACCGATCGATACGGCAAATCCCAGCGCTGCTGGAAATAGATTGGAGCGGGGCGTTGCCAACACAAAGCAGCATCGAGCGGTCCCTCGGCGTCGTGATCGGGAAGCTCGACGGGATCGAGGGCCGACTGGATCGGCAAGACGAGAGCAGGGCGGCGCTCCACAGGCGCATGGATGATCTCATGTTGCGTCAGACGCACATGGAATCGGATGTCTCGACGCTCAAGAACAAGGTCGAAGGCATGGAGAAGGTGACGGTGGAAGTGACCACGCTGCGCGCCAAGGCCGAGGGCGCCGGGACGCTCGGCCGATGGCTGATCCGGATTGGCATAGGCGTCGTCACGCTCGCGGGCTGGCTCATCGGTGCCTACACCTGGCTGACCGGAAGGCCGCCGCCGTAGCTTGCAAGCTAATCCTGCCTTTTCGTGATGGTATTCCAGCGTTCTACGCTTGTGTACTGGTTTGGCCCGCGATGCTAAGAATTTTCTGTGTCACAAGCGAGATCGCAGGCTCTTCATTATCAATATATGAAGAACTCCTGTCCTCTATTCTCGGAATTGCTTTTCCAGAATTCCAAATTGTGGCCTTCCCCGAAGAGTCTTTCCGTTTCTTTTTCTCAAATATATCTCGATACCTTCGTGGCGAAATGCCAATAAAAGGCTCGAATAGGACTTTCGCAGCCGCTTCGTTAGGAGAAAAAGTAATCGAATCCGAGTGCAGGTCCTTGGCATGACTCTTCGGATAAGGCTCTAAAAACACCACTCGGCGAACTCCAGAAGAGACTATATGCTTGGCGCACATGTGGCATGGAAAGGTTGTGCAATACAATATTGAATCCGCAAGTGATTTTCCGGTTCTTGCTGCATCAGTAATAGCAGACATTTCAGCATGAATAATTCTGCCAAACTCAATCAAATCCATAACGCGTGAATCCGAAATTCTCTTTTCTTGCATCAATATCCGAACTTGTTTTGCCGCGGAACCAGCACTTGTGAGTTTCTCAGATAGGTATCCGAGGGCTCCGAGGCGCTCAACGAGATCATGGACAACCCTGATTTTTCGACTGTGATTACCGTCAACGCCTTCCTCAAAGTCTCGATGTTGCTCACCTGGGTCATCGCACCAATATGTGCCACCAAAAGCCTTTGGAACTTCATTGCAGCCTAGCGTTATTACCTCTCCGCGTTGCGAGAAAACTGCTGCACCAACTTGGCGTGATAAATCCAGAGAACGCAAAGCTGCTCCAGCCGCGGCGTACATTCCGTACTCTGCTTTGGTCGGGGAGTATCCATTATGACCAAAGAATGCCTGGATAAAACGGTCTACAATAGCTTCGGAATCTTTATTATCATGCCCACGGACAAAGACATCTCCTAAGTGAAAAACGTCAGATACCCGCTGACCGTACTCATCAGAACTTTCATTGTGGTCCTTCTCAATGAGGTCGATAGCTTGTTTTTCTGCTTCCGAATCAGGGATGATACTCGTGCCATGATCTTTGATTTTTCTTATTAATTGGCGATGCCGCTCTTCTCTATCGGAAAAGACGGATATTTGGATAAATTTTCTTCCATATACCTGCCTCAATAACGTAATTTCTTCTTCGCGCTTGAACTGTCGAATTACGTACGCTGTTCCGCGAAGCGGACGCATACGAGCATCTTTCTGGTCAAGGTCAGGTTGATGTTCTTGCCGCAGGCGACGGATTTCCCCAATCGCCATTAAGGAAAGTGCGGCTTGATTTTCAGTTTCACGCCTCAGTCGATCGGCGTTCGCAATGAGGGAGTGATATCTTGCCGCATACGTTTCGTCGTCAATGTTCCATTGGGGAAACATGTCGGTCAACAGACGGGTGAGATGTATCACCTCTGTTCTATATTGCACCGCACTTAGCGACTTTGTTAGATATTTAATGATCGCGTCGAGGTCCACTCCGATTGGTCCTACCAGCCCGATAACCAATTCCGGATTGTCAACAACAGCGGTGTTGCCCATAGCTATCTCCCCCCTTAAGCGGAACTTAAGAGTCCCGTCGTGATTATCATAGGCGCAATGGGTTAACTGTTGTATGCTGAGTCGGGAAAAATCCAAGGAGGGAGATTCCGATGGCAATGGTCGGGGCAGCGGCCACTGAAGTGCAACGTGGTCAGGAGCGAAAGAACCAGCTCCTTGAGATTATGGTTGATGCCGCGAAAAGCGTTCTGGAACGCCCAGAATCGCGGCGTGGCCCGTATGTGATTGCTGATTCTGATCTGAAGCATTCCCCGCGGGTCGACCTGGGTTAGTCCTTCTTCGTATTTGCTATTTGTATGCCCCGCTGGCTCCGGCCGGCGGGGCTTTTTTGTCGTTTGGGAATGTCGCATGTTGGTGGAAAGCCGTCATTTGGCACGATAACCTAAATCGGGCAGAGGAAGCTCGATGGATCAGGTGCAGCTACTTACTGTCGAAGACAGTTTTCAAATTTCGGGACAAGGTTTGGTCGTCTTGCCCGACTTTCCGTCACCTCCTTCGAACTGGAGAGGCGGAAGCGAGATGGCGACAGTGGTGAAGCCAGACGGAAGCCGCCTTACCGCTCACCTGAATCTTTTCACCGCCCACTTTAATATTCGCGACCCACAGGTGCCGCTTGAAAAGCGCTGGCGCATCGTTCCTACTTTCCCTGATCTCCAACGAGAAGATGTACCCATCGGAAGCCAGGTCTTGGTGTCAGCTTCCGTTGTCGAAGCGATCAAGCGTGCGAACTGAACGATTGGGGGTCGGAACTTGCCGGCCCGCTGCCGGTCGAAACGGGGGGCAGTTCAATACGCGATAATGAGGCTACTTCCTAAATGAATTCCCCCGCCATTTGCGGGGGCGGGGGAATCGGGGGTGTAAGCTCGTGCGAGCTACAGTACCTTGCCTAAATGGCAACCGTTAACACCTGATAAAATCGCTCCCTATTGCATTGCAATAACGGAGTTATGTGAGGATCAGCACCACTTCGTTTGAATCCGGATCCACGATAATCACGCGTCCGTCTGCCAATACGAAATAGAGATAGCCTTCGTAATCGGGCACCAATTCGATAATGCGCGGTGGCAGCGGGTGCAGTTCAATCGTCTCCGGCACGGCCACCCCAATATCAACGGAAATGTCGGTATCGGGAACTGGCTCGACTTCGGTTTCGGTGATGATTTGCTTTATTTCCGTGCGCTGTTCGACAGTAATGTCAGCTCCGGACGACGTTGAAGCACCTTCCTGATCGGTGGTGGAAGGCGCTTCGCTTTCAGGTTGTTGCCCGGTCGTCATGTCGCTATCGGGCTCAGGGGTAGTTCCCTCTTGAGCGCCGGCAGGAGCCTGATCTGTGTCGGGCGCTCCCTGGCCAGCTTCGGAGCCGGTAGAGTCTTGACCAGCGTCGGGCTGATCGGGGGCCTGCTGGCCACTTTCTCCAGATGAAGGCTCTGTCTGCCCCTCAGTTGGCGCCTGGTCTTGCGCGCCCTGTGTGCCGCCCGTCGTTTCGCCTTCACCAGATGGTGTTCCTGAACCGGCGCTGCCTTGGGTTCCCGCTGCGGGAGCCTGAGTTTCTGCCTCGGGTGGTTTTTTGATTGGATCAGCTTCCTGTGCAGCCAAGATGCCAGGGATGCTTCCCAGCGCTAGGGCAATCATGCTCTTGACGACTAAATTGGTCATGGTTCGTCTCCTAGACACAAAGTGTCCCTTCGGTGAGGCCGAACCTGCCAGGCAGGCAGATGTTCCATTTGACGCCACAACGGTGATCTCGCGCCAAAGCCGAAGGCGTCGTCACGCTCGCTGGCTGGCTGATTGGTGCCTACACGCAGACGGGACCGCCGTCGTAAAAGGCCGGCACCGTTCCAGGCGGGGGGCTAGGGTGGGGGGTGCCGGCCTCGCGAGAACCATGAAGGTCCGCCGCAACAGAAAACATTATGAATTCTTCGGAGATAGGCAAGACCAATCCTTACTGCCTTGCGCCGGCGTCGGCTTTCTGCGTTGGGGAGGTGAGGCCCGCCATTGTGCGAGGGAGCTTGGACGGCGGGCCTCGTGCCGGGACTGGCCCGTACTGGCGTAGGGAGAATGCCAAAAGGGAGGCTCGCCGCCTGAGAGGTTCAGATGTGTGTGCGACGAGCCTCATGCTGCGGATAGGTTGCGCAGCATCAAAATTATGCCATGGAATTGGCCAGATTTCCATAAATTGAGACCGCCACTATCGGGGGCTTCTATCCCTCATCGACAGCATGTTTCCGGTAATGGCGTCCAAAGCTCGCATCAGTGCTCTTCTTCGTGTAGTTTTCCCGCTGCCTTGCGTGCGTCATCAAGTTTCCTGCTTGCCTGGTCGAGGCGTAGCAGCATCGTTGCCAGTGTCATCCCGTACTCGGACAGATCCGACGCAACCTTCGCCGCGAGTGCGCGCACGTCTTCTTCGTCTTCTTTGTCTGTCATGGCTACGGACAAGGGCGCTTTGCGAAAGGCTCGGAGGAACAAAGTGACGGGATCGCCCCGGTTGTCCGATAGTCGATTTGATTGGTTCCGAGACGCGACAGGGCGACCCCCAGCACCAAAAATGTAAGCAGTGCGAGCAGCATATGCGGCACGGTCATCAATGAGCTCCACGACGAAGCCACCCAATACCTTCATGCCGCAAACCTATTGTGGCAGGGTTAACGAAACCGTGCAGCCGGATAGGCGCTTCATCCGCCGATAGAGCTCGTGTCAGCCTTCAACTTTGCTTGGCAATTCGGCGGCGTTTGCTACCGT
>NZ_LBCQ02000024.1:2500-6115 GCF_001014615.2 Aquamicrobium sp. LC103 | reverse complement strand
GAATCGTTGGTTGCGGGGGCAGGATTTGAACCTGCGACCTTCAGGTTATGAGCCTGACGAGCTACCGGGCTGCTCCACCCCGCGTTGCGCTGCGCGTGCAGCATTTTGTGCGACTTGCCGTTTTTTTGCGGCCTGTTTCCGTAATGAGAAGAAGGAACATGCGATTGGCAGACCTGGCAGCGACCTACTCTCCCGCGTCTTGAGACGAAGTACCATTGGCGCTGGAGCGTTTCACGGCCGAGTTCGGAATGGGATCGGGTGCAGCCGCTCCGCCATGACCACCAGGTCGGCAAAGCGCATGTTTTTTTCGAGAAGCTGGTTTGAGCGAATAGCGAGTAGTGAGTAGCGAATAGGGGTTATCCTATTTGCTGCCCACTCATGGGCTGTTCGCTGGTCTTGTTTGTGCTTTGACGCCGTTAATCGCTGCTTTCGGGCAAAGCCCGCAAGCGCGACTGCGCGTCGCCGGTCGTCCGACGCCCTCGCGGAGCATAGGGCCAAAGGCCCGCTCATGCGTGAGCGCGAAGCGATGAGCACGAGCAATGTGAACAATCAAGCCGATCGAGTTATTAGTACCGGTAAGCTTCATGCGTTGCCGCACTTCCACACCCGGCCTATCAACGTGGTCGTCTACCACGACTCTCAGGGAATACTCGTTTTCAGGTCGGTTTCCCGCTTAGATGCCTTCAGCGGTTATCCGTTCCGTATATAGCTACCCTGCTATGCGGCTGGCGCCACAACAGGTCCACCAGAGATACGTCCATCCCGGTCCTCTCGTACTAGGGACAGATCCTGTCAATATTCCTACACCCACGGCAGATAGGGACCGAACTGTCTCACGACGTTCTGAACCCAACTCACGTACCGCTTTAAATGGCGAACAGCCATACCCTTGGGACCTGCTCCAGCCCCAGGATGCGATGAGTCGACATCGAGGTGCCAAACAACCCCGTCGATATGGACTCTTGGGGGTCATCAGCCTGTTATCCCCGGCGTACCTTTTATCCGTTGAGCGATGGCCCTTCCACGCGGGACCACCGGATCACTATGACCGACTTTCGTCTCTGCTCGACTTGTCAGTCTCGCAGTCAGGCAGGCTTATGCCATTGCACTCAGCGAACGATTTCCGACCGTTCTGAGCCCACCATCGCGCGCCTCCGTTACTCTTTAGGAGGCGACCGCCCCAGTCAAACTACCCACCATACACTGTCCCGGACCCGGATGACGGGCCGCGGTTAGACATCCATGACGATAAGGGTGGTATTTCAAGGGTGACTCCACGAAGGCTGGCGCCCTCGCTTCAAAGTCTACCACCTATCCTACACATGCCGACACGAATGCCAGTGTAAAGCTATAGTAAAGGTGCACGGGGTCTTTCCGTCTAACCGCAGGAACCCCGCATCTTCACGGGGAATTCAATTTCACTGAGTCTCTGCTGGAGACAGCGGGGAAGTCGTTACGCCATTCGTGCAGGTCGGAACTTACCCGACAAGGAATTTCGCTACCTTAGGACCGTTATAGTTACGGCCGCCGTTTACTGGGGCTTCGATTCAAAGCTTGCACCTCTCCTCTTAACCTTCCAGCACCGGGCAGGCGTCAGACCCTATACGTCGTCTTGCGACTTCGCAGAGCCCTGTGTTTTTGATAAACAGTCGCTACCCCCTGGTCTGTGCCACCCCCTCACGGTTGCCCGCGAAAGGGTCACGCTTATCCCGAAGTTACGCGTGCAATTTGCCGAGTTCCTTCAGCAGAGTTCTCTCAAGCGCCTTGGTATGCTCTACCAGTCCACCTGTGTCGGTTTCGGGTACGGTCTATAAGTGGGAGCTATTTCCTGGAACCGCTTCGCTGCCCAACCAATCCGATAAGGTTGGACAACACACGCGATCCGTCACTACCCACAGGCCCACGAATATTAACGTGGTTCCCATCGACTACGCCTTTCGGCCTCGCCTTAGGGGCCGGCTAACCCTGCTCAGATTAACTTTAAGCAGGAACCCTTGGACTTTCGGCGAGGGGGTCTCTCACCCCCTTTATCGTTACTCATGTCAGCATTCGCACTTCCGATACCTCCACCGCTCCTCACGGATACGGCTTCATCGGCTTACGGAACGCTCCGCTACCGCTCACTCGAAGAGTGAACCCAAAGCTTCGGTGCATGGCTTTAGCCCCGTTACATTTTCGGCGCAAAGACCCTTATTTAGACCAGTGAGCTGTTACGCTTTCTTTAAATGATGGCTGCTTCTAAGCCAACATCCTGGTTGTTTTGGGATCCTCACATCCTTTCCCACTTAGCCATGACTTGGGGACCTTAGCTGTTGGTCAGGGTTGTTTCCCTCTCCACGACGGACGTTAGCACCCGCCGTGTGTCTGCCGACTAGTACTCTCGGGTATTCGGAGTTTGGTTAGGTTTGGTAATCCGGTGAGGACCCCTAGCCCATCCAGTGCTCTACCCCCCGAGGTATTCGGTCGACGCTCTACCTAAATAGATTTCGCGGAGAACCAGCTATTTCCGAGTTTGATTGGCCTTTCACCCCTAGCCACAAGTCATCCCGATCTATTGCAACAGATATGGGTTCGGCCCTCCAGTAAGTGTTACCTTACCTTCAGCCTGCTCATGGCTAGATCACTCGGTTTCGGGTCTAATGCAACGAACTGAACGCCCTGTTCAGACTCGCTTTCGCTACGCCTCCACCTACCGGCTTAAGCTTGCTCGCTACACTAAGTCGCTGACCCATTATACAAAAGGTACGTGGTCACCATTTCAGGCTCCCACTGTTTGTAGGCAATCGGTTTCAGGTACTCTTTCACTCCCCTTGTCGGGGTGCTTTTCACCTTTCCCTCACGGTACTGGTTCGCTATCGGTCATGCACGAGTACTTAGGCTTCGAGGGTGGTCCCCCGAATTTCAGACAGGATTTCACGTGTCCCGCCTTACTCAAGGACGATCAGTCGCATTACGTGTACGGGGCTGTCACCCACTATGGCCCGACTTTCCAGACGGTTCCACTTGTCTCATGATCGCCACTGGCCTGGTCCGCGTTCGCTCGCCACTACTTGCGGAGTCTCGGTTGATGTCCTTTCCTACGGGTACTTAGATGTTTCAGTTCCCCGCGTTCGCCACTTAACCCTATGTATTCAGGTCAAGTTACCTAATATCGATACTTGGAAACCAAAGCAGTTCAAAAAAAACCCACGCCTTCGAAGGCAACGCCTTCGCAAGGCCGACCGGCCGTCGCACCACATGGTGCGCGCGCCGGCGCAGGGCCAGTCCGCCAAAGGCGGACGGTACGGCCCGTGAGCCAGAACAACTTTGATTTCCCAAGTATCTTAGGTGGGTTTCCCCATTCGGAAATCGTCGGATCAAAGGGTATTCGCACCTCCCCGACGCTTATCGCAGCGTATCACGTCCTTCATCGCCTGTGCATGCCAAGGCATCCACCAATTGCCCTTAAGACACTTGATTGTTCACATTGCCAATGCCCATCGGTTTCCCGAAGGCGATTGGCAACAAAAAGACCAGCTTCTCGAGATCTGTTCGATGGCGCGGTTAGGCAAACCAATCATAAGCGCGGGATTGAGCGTCCCGCGCGACGAACCGCATCCTTCATCACCCGGCCGC
>NZ_LBCQ02000023.1 GCF_001014615.2 Aquamicrobium sp. LC103 | reverse complement strand
TTCGGGCGGCCTTTTGCGGTATCGGCTCTCGCCGGCGCGATCAGCGCTTGGAGAACTGGAACGAACGACGGGCCTTCGCCTTGCCGTACTTCTTGCGCTCGACGGTACGCGAGTCGCGGGTCAGGAAGCCGCCCTTCTTGAGGATCGAACGCAGCTCGGGCTCGTAATAGGTCAGCGCCTTGGAGATGCCGTGACGCACCGCGCCGGCCTGGCCGGAGAGGCCGCCGCCGGCAACGGTGGCGATGATGTCGTACTGGCCGTTGCGGCTGGTCGCCACGATCGGCTGCTGCAGGATCATCTGCAGGACCGGACGCGCGAAATACTTGTCGTATTCCTTGTCGTTGACGACGATCTTGCCGGTGCCCGGCTTGACCCAGACGCGGGCGATCGCGTCCTTGCGCTTGCCGGTGGCGTAGGCGCGGCCGTTCTTGTCCAGCTTCTGGACATGCACGGGGGCCGCAGGCTGTTCGGAAACGGCAACCGTCCCGAGTTCTGCGAGGGAGGAAAGGTCAGCCATTGTCAGGCCCTCTTGTTCTTTGCGTTGAGCGCTCCGACGTCGAGCGTCTCGGGTTGCTGGGCTTCATGCGGATGCTCGGTGCCCGCATAGACGCGCAGGTTCTTCATCTGGCGACGGCCGAGAGGTCCACGCGGGATCATGCGCTCGACGGCCTTTTCGACCACGCGCTCCGGGAAACGGCCTTCCAGGATGTCGCGCGCGGTGCGCTCCTTGATGCCGCCGGGGTGGCCGGTGTGCCAGTAGTACTTCTTGTTGGCATGCTTCCTGCCGGTCAGGACGACCTTTTCGGCATTGATGATGATGACATTGTCACCATCGTCGACATGCGGGGTGAAGGTCGGCTTGTGCTTGCCGCGGAGACGGTTGGCGACGATGGTGGCGAGGCGGCCGACGACGAGGCCTTCGGCGTCGATCAGCACCCACTTCTTCACCACGTCCGCAGGCTTCTGCGAAAAGGTTGTCATGGTCTTGCTCTTCGTTGGACCTTCCGGGGAAGGCGTTTCTTGTTGCTTGCCTTGTCCGTTCCGTGATCGGGGCGGGCAAAATAAAACGGCGGCCGAAGCGGCTACCTGTTCCACGCCGGGCTTATAGGGGAAGGCGGAAACCTCGTCAACAGACGCTTTTCGCCATCTATTGAAAATTTATATGTAAAATCAACATTTTACGCTTGCGGTAATATTTTACCGCACTAGATCGAGCGCTTCGGCGGTATCGAATAGGTGCCGGTCGCGTGGGCGACGGTGAGTTTTTCCGGCCCGGCGACCATCTCGATGTCGAAGACCATCAGGCTCCTGCCGAGCTTGAGGATGCGGCAATGTCCGTCGATCGGACCGGGTTCGGCCTTGCGCATGAAATTGATGTTGAGATTGGTGGTGACGGAAAGCGCGTCCGGCCCTGCATGCGAGAGCACGCAGACATAGCCGCCGATATCAGCCAGCGTGAACAGCGACGGTCCGGAAACCGTGTTGCCCGGCCGCAGATGGCGCTCGCCCGCGTTGAGGCGCACCGTGCAGCCTCCCGGAAAGACCTCGACGGCCGTGTAATCGGAGAAATCCTCGTTGAGCTGCGGATAGACCTTCTTCAGGAGGTCGTTGACCTCCGCTGCGGTCATGACCGGGGTGGGCACTGGCTTGTTCATGGTCGTGTTCCCGGCGCTGTTGGACTTCCGTTTGCGTAAACGTGAGGCGACTTTCGCCATTTCCTCCCTGTTCTTCAAGCCGTCGCGTGCTAGTTTTCAGGGCAAATCATCGAATGCACGGGGTAACGGATGGCCGACATTCTGGCGTTGAAGAAATCGGAGCCTGCCGGACCGGTGGCCGTGGCGGTTCAGGACGGCATCCTTCGGTTGACGCTCGCCAAGCCTCCCGCCAACGCGCTGTCGCTCGCAACCCTGGCGGCCTTGCAGGCGGAGTTCGAGGCCGCCGAAGCCGACGCTTCCATCCGCGTCATAGTGCTGGCGGCCGAGGGCAAGGTCTTCTGTGCCGGCCACGACCTGAAGGAACTGACCGCGCATCGCGGCGACGTCGACCGGGGCAGGGCGTTCTACGAGCGGACGATGACGGAATGCTCGCGCCTGATGCAGACGATCGTGCGCCATCCCAAGCCGGTGATCGCCGAGATCGACGGCACCGCTTCGGCGGCCGGCTGCCAGCTCGTCGCGAGCTGCGACCTGGCGATTGCCACCGATCAGGCGAGCTTCGCCACGCCCGGTGTCAATATCGGCCTGTTCTGCTCGACTCCGATGGTGGCGCTGTCGCGCAACGTCTCGCGCAAGCACGCGATGGAAATGCTTCTGACGGGCGAGGCGATCGACGCGCAGGCGGCGCGCGACTTCGGTCTCGTCAACCGTGTGGTGCCGCGCGAATATTTGAATCAGATCGTGATGAAATACGCGCAAACCATTGCTTCCAAATCGCCTTTGACGCTGAAGATCGGCAAGGAGGCTTTCTATGCGCAGGCCGAGATGGGGCTTTCCGACGCCTATGAATACGCTTCGCGCGTGATGGTGGAGAACATGATGGCCCGCGACGCGGCGGAGGGCATCGGCGCCTTCATCGAAAAGCGCAATCCGGAATGGAAAGGGGAATGAGATGGAACCCCGCATCTCCATCGTGACCCTGGCCGTGGACGACCTCGAACGGGCCGTCCGCTTCTACGAGGCCATGGGGCTCGAGCGGAACTCCAAGATCACCGAAGGTGTCGCCTTCTTCCAGATGGGCGGCGTGATCCTTGCCCTGTGGCCGCGGGAGGAACTGGCGAAGGACGCCGGCATCGACCACGAGAAACCCGTTGCCGGAGCCGATATCTCGAGGGTGGGGGAGAAAAGCTATGCGGGGCGCGTCCGTTCGGCTTTCGCAGGCGTTGCGCTTGCCTACAACACGCGCTCGGAGGCCGAGGTCGCCGAAGTGATCTCGACGGCCGAGAAGGCCGGCGGGCGCGTTCTAAAGCAGGCAGGCCGCGCCATCTGGGGTGGCCACCAGGGATATTTTGAGGACACCGAGGGCAATCTCTGGGAGGTCGCCTACAATCCCGATTTTCCGATCGACGCCGAAGGGCGCATCTCGCTTCCCGATTAGTCCGCCGCGAATTGAATGGCCTACCGCAAGCAGCTCACACGTCTGAAGGCGCCCTATCTCAAGCGGCTGATCCTGGAACCGGAGCGGGTCGGCGGCAGGGACGAGTATCCGTTCGACCTGCCCTTGTTTCGCTCCGGCGCGTTCGAACTCGCCTTCACCACGCCCATCACGATCATCGTCGGCGAAAACGGCTCCGGAAAGTCGACGCTGCTGGAGGCGATCGGGGCACTCGCGGGCTATGACGAGGCGGGTGGTGGAAAGGGGTATCGGCCGGTCGACCATTCCACCGCGATCGACCGCAGTGGCGCCGCGCTCGCCGGTGCATTGCGTGCGCACTGGCTGCCCAAGGTGACCGCGGGCTGGTTTTTCCGTGCCGAATCCTTCTTCTCCGTGGCCCGATATCTCGACCGGGCGGCCACCGAATCCGGCGAGGCGCCGCCCGATTTTCTTTCCTGGTCGCACGGCGAGGGGTTCATCCGGTTTTTCGAGGAGCGATGCGTGAGGCAGGGCATCTACATCCTCGACGAGCCGGAAAGCGCGCTGTCGCCGGCGCGGCAGCTCGAATTGCTGCGTCTCCTGACGCGGATGGACCGGTCCGGTTTCGCGCAGGTCGTCATGGCGACGCACTCGCCGCTGCTGATGGCTTGTCCGGGCGCGCGCCTTCTGCGAATAGATCGCGGCGGGCTTGCCGAGGCGGATTTTCGCGAAACCGATCATTTCAGGATGATGCGGGACTTTTGCAGCGATCCGGACGGCTTTATCTCCGAAGCGCTGGAAGAAGATACGGCATGAACCACGACGCCTACGAAGATTCCTACATCGCCGGCATCCTCAACTCGGTCAGGACGATCGCCATCGTCGGCGCGTCGGTCAACGACGTGCGGCCGTCCTACTTCGTGGCGAAATACCTGATCGACAAGGGATATTCGGTCTTCCCGATCAATCCCGGTCATGCCGGCAAGGAGATACTCGGCCGCCCGGTCCATGCGCGGCTCGCCGACGTGCCGGAGCCGATCGACATGGTCGACGTCTTCCGTGCATCGAGCGCCGTTCCCACGGTGGTCGACGAGGTGCTCGCGCTCGACCCGTTGCCCAAGGTGATCTGGATGCAGCTCACCGTGCGCCACGACGAGGCGGCCGCGAAGGCCGAGGCCGCGGGTATCAAGGTCGTCATGAACCGGTGCCCGAAAATCGAATATGCACGGCTTGCCCGCGAGATCGGCTGGAACGGCGTCAACAGCCGGGTGATCTCCTCGAAGAAGCCGATGATGCGCCGGGGCTTCCAGAGCTTCGGCATCCGGCAGAAATAACGGAGAACCGGTTTCTCCTGCCAACCGCTTTTTCCGCCCGAGCTGCGTACTTATGCGGATTATTGAGAAATTTCTTCTTTGCCTTTGCCGCGCGCCTTTGCGATCAATGCGGGCTCATCGAGCAGCAGGAGGAAACGATGTCGCAGCGCACGCCCGGTTTCAACACGTTGGCAATCCATGCCGGAGCCCAGCCGGATCCCGCCACCGGCGCCCGCGCGACGCCGATCTACCAGACGACCGCCTATGTGTTCGACGACGTCGATCACGCCGCGTCCCTGTTCGGCCTGAAGGCCTTCGGCAACATCTACACCCGCATCATGAACCCGACCCAGGCCGTGCTGGAAGAGCGCATCGCGGCGCTCGAGGGCGGCACGGCGGCGGTCGCGACCGCTTCCGGCCACGCCGCGCAATTGCTGGTCTTCCACACGATCATGCAGCCGGGTGAGAATTTCGTCGCCGCCAGGAAGCTCTACGGCGGCTCGATCAACCAGTTCGGCCATGCCTTCAAGAATTTCGGCTGGGAGGTGCGCTGGGCTGATCCGGACGACCTTTCGACCTTCGAGAACCAGATCGACGACAAGACGAAGGCGATCTTCATCGAAAGCCTCGCCAATCCGGGCGGCACCTTCGTCGACATCGAGAAGATCGGCGACATCGCGCGCAAGCATGGCCTGCCGCTGATCGTCGACAACACCATGGCGAGCCCGTACCTGCTGCGCCCGATCGAGCACGGCGCCGACGTCGTCGTCCATTCCCTGACCAAGTTCATCGGCGGCCACGGTAACTCGATGGGCGGCATCGTCGTCGACGGCGGCACGTTCGACTGGTCGAAGAGCGGCAAATACCCGATGCTCTCGGAGCCGCGCCCCGAATATGGCGGCCTCGTGCTGCACGAAACCTTCGGCAATTTCGCCTTCGCGATCGCCTGCCGCGTGCTCGGCCTGCGCGATTTCGGCCCGGCGATCTCGCCCTTCAACGCCTTCCTGCTTGCGACTGGCGTCGAGACGCTGCCGCTGCGCATGCAGCGCCACAGCGACAACGCGCTGAAGGTCGCGCAATGGCTCTCCAGCCATCCCAAGGTCGCCTGGGTCTCCTATCCGGGACTGGAGACGGATCCGAACCACGCGCTGATGAGGAAATATTCGCCGAAGGGTGCGGGCGCGGTCTTCACCTTCGGCCTCAAGGGCGGCTTCGAGGCGGGCGTCAAGGTCGTCGAGGGCGTCGAGCTGTTCTCGCATCTCGCCAATATCGGCGACACCAAATCGCTGATCATCCATCCGGCCTCCACCACGCATCGCCAGCTCACCGACGAGCAGAAGGCGGCCGCGGGCGCGGGCAACGACGTGATCCGCCTGTCGATCGGCATCGAGGAGGTCGAGGACATCGTCGCCGATCTGGAACAGGCGCTGGCGAAGGCTTGATCGCTTCCGGGTCCTTCGAGGCTCGCTGCGCTCGCACCTCAGGATGAGGGCGGCGGTGCTGGAACCCGCTGCGCAGTGGGTTCGATGCGCGCCGCTTCATCCCGGGCAGCATGTCTGGCGCAGGCCGGCTGTGGATTTCGAGCCCGCGAAGATATGGCTTGGTGCGTCCTTCGAGGCTCGCTGCGCTCGCACCTCAGGATGAGGACGGCGGTGCTGGAACCCGCTGCGTGGTGGGTTCGATGCGCGGCTTCATCCCGGGCAGCATGTCTGGCGCAGGCCGGCTGTGGATTTCGAGCCGCGAAG
>NZ_LBCQ02000022.1 GCF_001014615.2 Aquamicrobium sp. LC103 | reverse complement strand
ACACAGGTGGCGGGGCGCTGAACATTCTGGCTCCCATTACCCAGAGAGCGAGGCCCGCCAGTGTTGACTAGAGAGGTTTGGTGACGGGTCTTATGCGCCTATGCATGAACGTTTTTACTGGTGCGATGTCGGGCGCTGCAAGTCATCAGATGTAAGTACGTAACTGATCCGGCGTCGGCGCAAATAGGCCGCTCTCGCTGCGTCGAGTATCAAGCCGCGGGATGCATCAAAGGCGTGTAGACAACTCGTTTCTGACATTTCTTGGCCGCCCGGTCCCGCAAGCGCTTCGACCTCAATAAAAAACGGTACCTCGAACATGCCGTCATAACCCAGGAAGCGGATAGCGTCCCGTCCTTCGTCATAGCTACGGCTGCGATTTGGAAATGTGAGCGCCATGTTCAGGGTCCCTTGGAAATACCAATTCGATCACCGGAGCAGTCAACCTCGAACCGATTTGACAGTGTTTCGTTCGAGTTTGTCAGTGAAACCCATCGAAGAACCGTTCCTGATAGATCCATCACCGCTATGGCATCCGGCTTCTGCGGCATCTCCAGCGACGTAGCCAGCGAGGCCGCGATTTCAACGGCATCGTCGGGGTTGGCGACCTCGCGCCGCGACCGCCCGATCAATGCGCGCGCATTATCTTCCCGCCGAACTCGATAAAACTCGATCACCACCTTCATTGCCAACCTGCCTGACTAGGGTTGATGCTTTCTCTTGCCACGAACCTCGTTGGCGCCAGCGGCGAGCTTGATCTGGTTGGCGAAGGTGTTCTCCGCCTTTGGCGCGGACTTGAGCTGCTTCGGCTTTCGAATTTCGCGATTGCTACGTTTTTGTCCTTTGGCCACCGGAAAAGGTCCTTTCGATAAGCGTGGAGTTGCCCTTGGATGTCTTCGTCAATTCCAAACTGTCCTGTGCGGCCACTCGTTCATGGCGTTCGCTCTCGCTTCGAATGCGATATTGGGGAGAGTTATCGCGCGGCGGCAAGGTGGCGGTGATCTGATAGGTATCGGCCGCGTCGATCGACATGCCATTCCACCGCTTCAGCCTTACGACCTGACCTACCTTGAAACTATGTGATTCCGTCTCGATGCGCGCGGCACGAGGGCGCGGGTGTTGCCTGTTGGGGTTCATGTCCGTAAACGATCCTTCTTCAACGCGTCTTCCAATTCTGCTGGATCAATCTGCAGCACCTGTCGCGGCCTGTTTCCAGGAGCGATCGCAGGAAGGTAGATAAACGTAGCGGTGCAATGCCACGCAAGCCGGGAAAGTCCGTCGATCAGCTCTTCCTCTTTTTCGACACGATATTCGCCCGCCGGCTGCTGAACGTCGAATCCCTGCAAGAAGAATGACAAGTTAAATTTCACCACGGTCTGTGTGGTCCGTTTCGGCGAGAAAACAGGTGCAGGCATATCGAATGCCTCCATGATGGCGCTTTGCCGAACGTCGCTCCCAATTTGAGCGCCTAGGCGTAGTGTGCAAATTTCGGTAAGAAAGGCGAAAGAGCCGCTATGCGCTTTGCAGGTTTTGCGCAGCGCTTTTGCCTGAGCGATCGTCCCTCACGATATCGAAGCTTACCTTCTGTCCTTCGGCGAGCGAGCGCAGACCCGCGCGTTCCACCGCGGAGATATGCACGAACACATCAGGATTGCCATCATCCGGCGCGATGAAGCCGTAGCCCTTGATGGGATTGAAGAACTTTACCGTTCCAATGTTCATGACGATTCCTTTTCGATCGACATAGGATTCCAGGCTTCGTGCCGAGTGCACGACGCCTCACTTCACCGACATTGAAAGAGAAGATCGTCAGATGCGCATGTGCGCATAAACAAGGTTCGATAACAAGATCGATGATAGGACACTCAGGCCGGGTTCGAACCGAGTCAAGAGCCATTTCATTTATGATAGTTCAATGAATTCTGCCGCAGGGCGCAACGATCAGCGCT
Organism: Aquamicrobium sp. LC103; assembly: GCF_001014615.2. Classification (GTDB taxonomy): domain Bacteria; phylum Pseudomonadota; class Alphaproteobacteria; order Rhizobiales; family Rhizobiaceae; genus LBCQ02. The sequence continues at coordinate 25,966 of NZ_LBCQ02000022.1, read as the reverse complement.
GCGACAGCTACATATATATAGCGGAATATGCGCTCAATTCACAGGCGTGTCACCTTATATTTTAAGTTCCACTTTCCGGAAGGGGGAAAATGTATCCAAGCCCTCGGATTCGTCCACGTTGCCCTTTCTGCAGTCGTGGCGACGCTTGAGACCGCCGGCGTGCAGTTCATCCCGAAGAGTGGCGGCGGGCCGGGTGTCAGGCTGAAAGCGCTTCCGGGTGAAACTGGTAGGGGCGACCCTACTAGTTCCGATGGGCGCCCGCCTTTGCCCGACTCGAAATGGTTGCCCACCCTCTGTCGAAAGGAACACCATGCAACAACAGCCGGAAGATGACACTACGCTCAATCTAATCTGGGGTGCCGAACGCATAGCGGCCTTCATCAACCGCAGCCCGCAGCAAACCTACCACATGCTCAGCAAGGGTCTCATCCCAGGTCGCCGGATCGGCGAGCGTTGGGTGGTTGATAGGCGCGACCTGGTCGCATTCTTTCGGCAGAACATGTGACGAACACGTTGCTACCATTTTGCTACCCAACTCGGTAGCACAAGTCGTTTCATGAAAGGACAACGCGGGATACGCGCAGCGTGAAAGCCTGACAATCAAGGGCTTTCAATGTCAGGGCGGTATTCTTTGGGGTGCTCGCGCTCGAATTTGAAGTCCGGACGCCCCACCGGGGACGATTCTCTTCCATTGTCCTCTCCGGCCGTCGTCTGGCCAAACAGATCGAGCCGATGCGGGTTGAGCCGGCGTATGTCGCCACGCCGCAGCGTCACCCCGTGGCGATCGAGAAACTCCAGAATCTCAATAGAGACCTTACGTCCGTTTTCCAACCGGTCGCGGAGATCGGCGGCGATGAACTCGCCCTTGGCCTTGCCCGCGGCGACATCCCGCAGGATCGTGACGATCTCGGCCATCACGGGCCTTGCAAAGAAGAAGTCATGCGCAACCTCATGCACCAGACCCATTCGGCTCGCCCGTTTCAGAATGGCGCGCGTGCGCGCCTCGGGCAGGTCGAGCATGGTTGCGAAGTCGCGTGTGCGGGGCGGCCGGAACCGCTCCTCGCCTGTCAGATGCGGCTTCACCAGCCCCCAGACGCCTTCGTCCTCGGCGGAGAAGCGCACGACATGGCCCGGTCGCCGCACCCATGCGCCGTCGAGCGAAACTTCCCCCCGCCGTTGCAGGCCTTGCAGGATCATGCGGAAGACCGGCGCGGGCGGCCGTATCTCGCCCAACATGCGCAGGCGCTCCAGGCCGATGCCCGGCTGGTCCGGATTTTCCGCATGGTAGGCGTCGAGATCGGCGAGCAGGCGCTGGCGCAGGCGCAGCCAGCGTGCCGGAGCCATGACCATTGAGCCCGTATCGGGCGGGATGCGTATCGTGTCGCTGGCGAGCGCGGCAGTCTCGTCTTCGCCCAGTGCCCGGTCGCGGGCAAAGGTTGCGATGTCCAGAAGATAAGGCGGCGCGTCGAGCAGTCGGGCAAGGGCCGCGGAGGGAGTGGTAATGGCCATCGCTTCCAATTGCGCGCGACGCTCGGGCGAGCGCCGCCGCCGCGAAGGTGCGCGCAGGTCGAGGAAACGCCCGCCGCCGATCGTGCGCCGGGCAGACGTGTCGCGAATGACGAAGCGGTCGCCAGCAGCGCCGGCAAGCGGCCGCTCCAGCACGAGCTGGACGAAAGCCTGTTCGCCGGGCGCGATGGGCTCGTCACGCAGGAGAACGACACGCGCCGGTATCTCGGAGGCGGCATGATGCAGATGCACCGGAAACCACTGTCCCACCGGCTTCGCCTCGCTGGCGAGCACCTTCAGTTCCGCATCGATGCGCGCGGTGGGGGCATGGAGCGCGGGGGCCACCACCATGTCGCCGCGCATGATGGCGCCCCGGCCGATCCCTTCGCCCGTGAGGTTGAGCGCGCAGCGATCGCCGGCGCGGCCGCGCTCGGCCTTCTCGTTCTGCGCATGGATCGAGCGCACGCGCGCGCCGAGGCCGGATGGACTCACCGTCACTGCATCACCGATGCCGACCTCGCCGGAAAGCACCGTGCCGGTCACAACCGTACCGGTGCCCTGGATGACGAAGGAGCGGTCGACGGCAAGGCGGAAACAACCCGATGCGCTGCGCCTTCCGTGGGCAAGGGCTGCGGAAGCGAGCCTTTCCTCCAGTGTGGCGACACCCGCCCCTGTGGTGTTCGATACGGCGAGGATTTCCGCCGCTTCGAGGCTGGTACCCGCCAGCAGCGCCTCGATTTCGATCTCGACCGCCAGTAGCCTGTCCTCAGTGACCAGATCGGACTTGGTGATCGCGACGATGCCCTGACGGATGCCGAGCAGATCGATGATCGCCAGATGCTCGCGCGTCTGCGGCATGACGCCGTCGTCCGCCGCCACGACCAGCAGCGCGAAGTCGATCCCGCCGACGCCCGCCAGCATCGTGTGGATGAAGCGCTCGTGACCCGGCACGTCGATGAAGCCGATGCGAGCGCCGTTTTCGAGCGTGCGGTAGGCGAAACCGAGATCGATCGAGATGCCTCGTGCCTTCTCTTCCTTGAGTCGATCGGTCTCGATGCCGGTCAGCGCGCGCACCAGCGACGTCTTGCCGTGGTCGATATGGCCCGCGGTGCCGATGATCACGGCGCACCACCCGTTTCGAGCCGGGCCGCGCGGCGCGCCGCCTCGTCGCGCTCGGCTTGCGACAGTTGGGTCGTGGCCGCCGGGATGAATTTGGCGGCGAGCTTCGAGCCGCCGTCGCGTGCCCGCAGGAGCCAGGCGAGCGCCGTCATGGGATCGGGCGCGACGCCGGCTCCGGTGAGATGGGCCGCGCCCAGCATCGCCTGCGCGTCGGCGTCACCCAGCCCCGCTGCCTTGCGCCACCAGCCAAGGGCCGCCACGGGATCGCGTTCGACGCCAAGCGCGTCGTGATGGAGATTGCCCAGGCGGGTCATCGAGGCGGCGACGCCTTGGGCTGCCGCGCGCTCGGCGTGAAGCCGCGCCTGCTCATAGTCGCCCTGCTCGGCGAGCATCCAGCTCAGCATATCCTGCGCGGCCGCATCGCCCTGATCCGCCGCGAGGCGGTAGAGCCGCATCGCCTCCGCATCGTCCTGCGGCACGCCCTCGCCACGAAAGTGCAGGGTCGCCAGGTTGCGCTGCCCGACGGCATCGCCCGCTGCGGCGGAGAGCTTCAGCCATTTCGCCGCGATCCCGGCGTCGGGCGCCACGCCGTGACCGCCGGAAAAGCAGGCCGCGATGTTGTTTTGCGCGCGCGCATTGCCCGTCCGCGCCAGGGGCTCCCAGATCGACAGCGCGGCCGCGTAGTCGCCCTTCTGCGCGGCCGCGAGCGCCGTAGCCATGGCGTTTTCGGCCGGCGCGCGGCGAAATCGCTCAAGCCAGCCCATTGCCCAGCCCGCCGAGGTTGGAGGCGAAAGCATCGGCGTCTTCCAGACAGCGCAGGTCGAGCACCAGCGTACCCTCCGCGATACGGCCGATCACCGGTATTGGAAGCGCGCGAAGTGCTGACGCCAGCCGCTCCAACGCGGTCCCACTGCCGTCGAGCGGCCGGATCGCGAGCCCGGCCGAGGCGAGCGTATCGAGCGGCAAGGCGCCTGAGCCTATCTGGCTGGCACAATCCGCGACCTCGACCTCGAAAGCAGGGCCGAGCGCTGCCGCGACGCGCCCTTGCAGGGCGCGCGCGAGCGCCGCGATCTCGTCGTGCCTGCGAGCGAGAAGACGCAGGGTAGGCAGCCTTTCGGCGAGACGATCGGGATCGCGATAAAGCCTGAGCGTCGCTTCTAGTGCTGTGAGCCGCAGCTTGTCGACGCGCAGCGCACGCTTCATCGGGTTGCGATTGATCGCAGCGATCAGGTCTTTCCGTCCGACGATGAAGCCCGCCTGGGGTCCGCCGAGCAGCTTGTCGCCGGAGAAGGTGACGAGATCTGCCCCTTCCGACACCGCCTCGCGAACCGTCGGCTCGCGCCGCAGTCCCCACCTGGTGAGATCGACCAGGGTGCCGGAGCCGAGATCGTTGACAAGCGACACCCCGGCCGCACGCGCCAGACGCGAGAGCACCGGCGCCTCGACCTCCTTCGTGAAGCCTTCGATGCGGTAGTTCGACGTATGCACCTTCAGGAGGAGCGCGACGCCGTCGCTCTCCAGCGCGGCCTTGTAGTCCTTCTCATGGGTACGGTTGGTGGTTCCGACCTCGATCAGCCGGGCGCCCGCACGCGCCATGATGTCGGGCATGCGGAAGGCGCCGCCGATCTCGATCAGCTCGCCGCGCGAGACGATCGCGCCTCCGCCATGGCCGGCCAGCGTGTTGAGCGTCAAAAGCACGGCCGCGGCATTGTTGTTGACGAGCGTCGCATCCTCCGCTTCGGTCAGCTCGCAGATCAGGGCGCGCAGATGGTCGTCGCGCTCGCCGCGCTTGCCGGTATCGAGATCGAACTCCAGCGCGGCGGCGCTGCGCATCGCCTCGACCACGGCCTCTATGGCGGTTTCGGCCAGCAGCGCGCGGCCGAGATTGGTGTGAAGCACGGTGCCGGTCAGGTTGTAGACCGGGCGCAGGGATGATTTCCCGGAGGCTTCCAGATCCGAAAGGAGCAGCGCCCCCAGCGTCTCGGCATCGCGCGGCGGCGAGCCTGCGCGCACGGCTTCCCGCTCGCGTTCGAGCACGTCACGGGCGGCGCGCGTGGTTTCCGTCCGGCCGAAACGCTCGGCAGCGGCCTGCGCCGAGGAGACTTTCAACAGCGCATCGACCGACGGGATGGCACGGAAATTCACGTTCATGATGCCGGTTCCGGCGTGCGTGAATTACTCGGGGGACTTCCTGTTTGGACGGTGCCAATACCCCCACCCTTAACCCCTCCCCACAAGGAGGAAGGGGGCGTCGGCGTCTCGGAATCTCCCTCCCCCTTGTGGGTAGGGGTTAGGGGTGGGGGTGTGTCGGCCCTTCGCTCTGAAAGGTCCGAGGGTACGGATGCGCAATGAACCATCAGCCGCGCCTTTTCCCTAGTATCCGAGCAGGAAGGGGTTGAACGCGCCGCGCCGGAACCGCGTCTCGCGCATCAGCAGGTCGATGCCGAGGCTGCCCACGTCGTCGGCGAAGGGGTCGAGCGAGACGTCCTTCTGCTGGTTGAATATTTTCACATAGCGACCGCATTCGTCGCAGGTCTCGGCCTTGATGGTGCCGGGGCCGTCCGCGATCTCCTGATAGCGTATGCCCTTGGTGGAAGAGCAGATGGCGCATTTGATGCGAACATGATGCCACAGCGTGCCGCATAGCGCGCAGGAGCAGAATCGCGCCCCGCCTGCCTGCGGCCAGCCAACGATGACGGATGAGACGGGCGGGCCGCCGCAGGCGGGGCAGGCACCGTCGCCCACCGGCTTCAGTCGGCGCTCGGGCAGCATGGAGGCCGCGCGCGCGAAATGGAGCTGGAGGGCGGCCGCCACATAGGCGTGCTCGGCCACGGATTCCACCGGCACGGAATCGGCCATCAGATCGGCGACCATCGTGGCCATGCGAGCGTCGTCGGCCCCGCGCGCTGAAGCGAGCGCGGCCTGCGCGGCAGCGGGCTTGTCGATCTTTTCGATCGCGCCGAAGAGCTGCTCGTTCAACGATCTGAATTTCGGGTCGGGCCGAAAGCCCGAACGGTCGAGCGGCGGCATTCCGTGCTCGATCGCGCGGGAAATGCGTTCCTCGTCGGGAGCTTCCGGCTCGCCCAGCGTCTCGGCCAGTTCCGTCTGCGCCTCGGCGATGCCGCCGAGAAAGGCGAGATATGGGCCTATGCCGTCCGGGCCTGAAAGCTGACGGAACCGCTTGGCGCGACGTTCGAAAAGGCGGGCAGGGCGGGGGACACGGGCGAAGGGGGGCGTCTTGGCTTCGCCAATCTCTGTCATGTCTCCCGCGACGGGAATTCTACGGGGCATTCAGTCCTCCACGAACCGCACGGGCCACGCGGCATCTTATGCAGTAAGGCCCGGCGCTGTCACGCCGGGTGCATCGTCATTCCTTTCGCGCCTTCCCGTCCGTTCCGGCGCTGCCGTCCTTCCTGCCGTAGGCCGCGAGCGCGCGCAGCCATTTGCGGTGGTGACGCCAGGCCCAGCCGCCGCTCACCGAGCCGCGGGTCATGGCGCGCAGCGTGCCCTGTACCCAGAAGGCGGCGTAGACGTGGATGATCCACACGCAGATGATGACGACGGCCGCGATCGAATGGACCAACACGGCGACGCGCATCTGCGAGACGGTCAGATATTGCGTGAAATAACGCTCCCACACCGCCAGTCCGGACGCGATGAGGATGATGATGAGCACCGACATCGCCCAGAAAACGAATTTCTGGCCGGCATTGTACTTGCCGACTTCCGGAAGTTTTTCCTCCTGGTTCGAAAGCACGTCGCCTATCTGCGAAGCCCACTGAACGTCCTCGCGACGCGGCAGGTTGAGCCTGAAGAAGCGGATGAAAAGGCCGGTGAAGGAGAAGAACAACACCACGCCGATCCATGGATGCAGCATGCGCGTCATCTGCCCGCCACCGAAGAGCGCCGTCAGGAAGAAGAGCGAGGGGTGAAACAGGGCGAGGCCCGAAAGAGCCAGCAGGATCAGGCTGATTGCCGTGATCCAGTGGTTGATGCGCGCCCATTTCGTGTAGCGGTCGACCACGACCTCGCGGCCGACGCGAAGCCGGTCGCCACGGTCGATGTCGGCCCGCGTCACCTCGGGCGCCGGCCGGTTGTGTCCGTGCATGGTGCTGTCGGTCATGACAGAGGCTCCTTGCTCGGATCGAGAGGCTCCGCACCCGGTGCATGCTCGGCGAGGCGGCGGGCCTCCTCATCGTCCTCCACCGTAACACGGTTTCGTCCCGAAATCGCCATGTGGACGAAGCCGGCCGCGGCCGCGAAGCCCATGACGGCGAGGCCGGCATATTTGGTGACGCCCTTCCAGGCCTCCACCAGCGGGGAGATGCGCGGATTGTCCGGCAGGCCGGCATAGATCGACGGCTTGTCGGCGTGATGCAGAACATACATGACATGCGTGCCGCCGACGCCGGGCGGATCGTAGAGACCGGCATTGGCATAGCCGCGCGATTTCAGATCCTCGATGCGCTCGGCCGCGTGCGCCTTCATCTCCTCCTTGGTGCCGAACACGATGGCCTTGGTGGGGCAGGCCTTTGCACAGGCAGGCCCCTGTCCAACCGCGATGCGATCGGAGCACAGCGTGCATTTGTAGGCGCGATTGTCGACCCTGGAGATGCGCGGGATGTCGAATGGACAACCCTTCACGCAATAGCCGCAGCCGATGCAGTTCTCCTTTACGAAATCGACCACGCCGTTGGAATACTGCACGATCGCGCCAGGGGCCGGGCAGGCCTTGAGGCAGCCCGGATCGGCGCAATGCATGCAACCATCCTTGCGGATGAGCCATTCGAGATTGTCCGTCTCCGGATTCACCCACTCGGTGAAGCGCATCAGCGTGAAGGTGTTCGGCGTCAGATCGTGCGGATTGTCGTAGACGCCTCTGTTGATGCCGACCTCCTCGCGCAGGTCGTTCCACTCCAGGCAGGCCGACTGGCATGCCTTGCAGCCGATGCATTTCGACACGTCGATGAGCTTGGCCACCGGCTCGAGCTGGCGGGCCGGCGCAGGCACCGACGAGGCCGACCGGCGGATGTAGTCCTGCGGTCCGATCGTCTGCTGGGTGTCGGGCGCGACGGGCGGATTGACGTTGATGGTCATGGTTCAATCCTCCCTCAAGCCGTGGCCGGTCCGTCGGACCGCTCGATGTTCACCAGGAACGCCTTGAATTCCGGCGTCTCGATATTCGCATCCCCCACGAAGGGGGTCAGCGAGTTCGGCCCCATTCCGTTCTTGGCGGCACCCGTGAAGCCCCAGTGGAGCGGGATGCCGACGATGTGGACCGGCTTGCCGTCGCAGACGAGCGGCTGGATGCGCTTGGTGACCACGGCCTTGGCATGGACAGAGCCGCGCTTGTTCCAGACCCGGCACCAGCCGCCTTTCTCGATGCCTTTCTCGGCGGCGAGCTCCTCCGAAATCTCGACGAAGAATTCGGGCTGGAGAACAGCGTTCACCCAGACATGTTTCGTCCAGTAGTGGAAGTGTTCGGTGAGGCGGTAGGAGGTCGCCGCGTAGGGGAACTCTTCCGCATCGCCGAAATGCTCGCGGTCGCTCTCGAAGACGCGCGCCACCGGATTGCCTCGGATCGCCGGCGCGACCACGTTGGCGATCGGCGCCTCGAAGGGCTCGTAATGCGCCGGGAACGGCCCGTCGCGCATCATGCCCCGCGAGAAGAGGCGCGATTGCCCTTCGGGGTTCATGATGAACGGCCCGACGTCACGCGGGTTGGAGGTCGGCGGAATGTCCGGCACGTCGTAGCCTGCCCATTTCGTTCCATCCCACTCGATCAGCTTGCGGGACGGGTCCCATGCCTTGCCGTCGAGATCGGCCGAGGCGCGGTTGTAGAGAATGCGACGGTTGGCAGGCCAGGAGAATGCCCAGTTCAGATAGGCGCCCGTATCGTCGGGATCGTTGTTGTCCCGCCGCGCCATGTTGTTGCCCGCGTCGGTGAAGCTGCCGGAATATATCCAGTTGCCGCAGGCGGTCGAGCCGTCGTCGCGCAGGGCGGCGAAGCCCGGCACCTGCTTGCCCGCCTCGACGAGCACCTTGGTCGGATCGTTCGGGTCGCGCAGGTCCGTCACGGCATAGCCGTTCATCTCGCGCGCCATCTCGTCGGCCTTGGGATCCTCCGGGTCGGCATAGGGCCAATGCAGGTTCAGGATCGGGTCGGCGAACTTGCCGCCCTCCTCCTGATAGAGCTTCTTCAGGCGCTGATAGAGCTGCGCCATGATCCAGGTGTCCTGCCTGGCATCGCCCGGCGGGTTCTGAGCCGGCCAGTGCCATTGCAGCCAGCGGCCGGAATTGACCAGCGCGCCCTCGTCCTCGGCGAAGCAGCTCGTGGGAAGCTGGTACACTTCCGTCTGGATCGAGGCCGTGTCGACGTCGTTGAACTCGCCGTGGTTTTCCCAGAACCGTGCCGTCTCCGTCTCGAGCGGATCCATGATCACCAGATAGTCGAGCTTCGACAGCGCCCGCGTGATTTTGCCGCGATCAGGGAAGGACAGGAGCGGATTGAAGCCCTGGCAGAAATAGCCGAACATCTGGCCCTGATCCATCATCTCGAAGGCGCGCAGGACGTCGTAGGCTGCCAGGTCGAGCTTCGGCAGGTAGTGATAGGCGAAGTCGTTCTGCGGCGTCGCCGCCGAGCCCCACATCGCCTTCTGGAAGGAGATGAAGAACTTCGGATAGTTCTGCCAGTAGCTGACCTGGTTCGGCCGCAGCGGCTTGAAGCCGCGCGAGCTTATGTAGGTCGCGTAGTCGACCTCCTTCTCGGTCGGGATGTTGAGATAGCCCGGTATCAGGTTCGACATCAGGCCGATGTCGGTTAGTCCCTGAATGTTGGAATGCCCGCGCAGTGCGTTCATACCGCCGCCGCGCACGCCGATATTGCCCAGGATGAGCTGCAGCATCGCCATGGTGCGGATGTTCTGCGAGCCCTTGGAATGCTGCGTCCAGCCAAGCGCATACATCGACGTCATGGTCTTGGTCGGCGTCGAGCATTCCGAGATCATCTCGGCCACCCTCAGGAACTTGTCCTTTGGCGTGCCGCAGATGCGCTCGACCATCTCGGGCGTGTAGACAGAGGCGTGCTCCTTGAGCAGGTTCCAGACGCAGCGCGGGTTCCGCAGCGTCTCGTCGGTGACGACATAGCCATCGTCGCCGATCTGGTAGTCCCATGTCGTGCGGTCGTAGTCGCGCTTCTCGGCGTCGTAGCCGGTGAACAGCCCGTCCTGATAGGCGAAGCCGTCCTTGATGAGATAGGCGGCGTTGGTGAAGGCGCGCACATAGTCCCACTGCACCTTGTCGTTCTCGATGCAGTAGTTGATCACGCCGAGAAGGAAGGCGATGTCGGTCCCCTGCCGGATCGGCGCGTAATAGTCCGACACCGATGCCGAGCGCGTGTAGCGAGGATCGATGACGATGAGCTTGGCGCCGCGGTTGGCTTTCGCCTCCGTGACCCATTTGAAGCCGCAAGGATGCGCCTCGGCGGCATTGCCGCCCATGATCACCACCAAATCCGTGTTACGGATGTCCGTCCACGAATTCGTCATTGCACCACGACCGAAAGTTGGGCCCAGACTGGACACCGTGGGGCCGTGTCAGACTCTCGCCTGATTGTCGAAAGCCACTATGCCGGTCGACCGAACGACCTTGTAGGTGAGGTATGCCGTCTCGTTGGTCGTCGCCGATGCGGCCAGGAAGCCTGTCGTCGTCCAGCGGTTCACCGGGACGCCGTCCATGTTGCGTTCGATGAAGTTGGCGTCGCGGTCGTCCTTCATGCGCCGGGCGATGCCGTCGAGCGCCTCGCTCCACGAGACTTCCTCGAAGCGGTCGGAGCCGGGGCGGCGTACCTTGGGCTTGGTCAGGCGGGTCTCGGCCTTGATGAAGTCCATCAACGCCGCGCCCTTGGGGCAGAGCGTGCCGCGATTGGTCGGATGGTCGACGTCGCCCTCCAGGTGAATGGCCTCGGCCGTGCCCTGCGTGATATCGCCTTTCGAGTAGATGATGACGCCGCAGGCGACGGAGCAATAGGGACACGTATTGCGCGTCTCCGTGGTGCCCGCCAGCTTGTATGGCCTCAGTCCCTCCACGAAGGCGGCCTCGGCTTCCCCGAAGCCGAAAGCGCCGAGCGTCGTTACCGCGACACCCGCGCCGACTCCCTTGAGGAAGCTGCGCCGTGAGATTTCCATGTTCATTCGGAGACCTCCTCTGATTCAATGCCCGATCGCTCCTGATCAGACTCGAAAATGGATGCTACAGTTGCGCCAAAGGTCTGTCAAAGAACTAAAACATGACAATAACAATCATATATAATCCTTGCATGATGCTTCATACGGCGTTGCTTATGAGGGCAAGTATTGTACGTTCTTGCATGAACAGGGAGGTTCAAATGCACGCGCCCGTTGAGAAACCACGCCTGACAAGTCTTGCCCATGGCGGCGGCTGTGGCTGCAAGCTCGCCCCCGCGGTGCTTCAGGATCTCCTGAGCGAGATGCCGAGGACGGGACCGTTCGCGAGCCTTCTCGTCGGCACGGACACGGCCGACGACGCGGCGGTGTGGGATCTGGACGGCAAGACTTCCGTCATCGCCACGACCGACTTCTTCATGCCGATGGTGGATGATCCGCACACCTTCGGCCGGATCGCCGCGACGAACGCCATTTCCGATGTCTATGCGATGGGCGGCTCGCCGATCTTCGCGCTGGCGATCGTCGGCATGCCGATCGACAAGATGGATCCGGCGGATATCCGGCAAATCCTCGCCGGTGGCGCGGCGGTCTGCGCGCAGGCAGGCATACCGGTGGCGGGCGGACACTCGATCGACTGTCCCGAACCGGTCTACGGCCTCGCCGTGATCGGCACGTGCCCCACGGCGCAGGTCAAGCGCAATTCGGTCGCAAGGCCCGGCGACCGGTTGATCCTGACCAAGGGCATCGGCGTCGGCATCTATTCGGCGGCGATCAAGAAGGGGCAACTGCCAGCTGCGGCCTATGACGAGATGATCGCGTCGACGACACTTCTCAATCGCGTGGGAGCCGAGCTCGGCGCCGATACGCGGGCGAGTGCCATGACCGACGTGACCGGCTTCGGTATATTGGGTCATTCGCTCGAAATGGCACGCGGATCAGGTGTTACCGTGCGACTCGACCTTTCCTCTCTACCCTTCCTCGGCGAGGCCGCGCGTCTTGCTGAAGCGGGGTTCGTGACCGGTGCCTCGCACCGCAACTGGAAGAGCTATGGCGAGGCGGTGACGCTGCCCGAGGGAATAGCGGACTGGCAGCGTCATCTTCTCACCGATCCGCAGACGTCCGGCGGGCTGCTCGTCGCCGTCGATCCCGATCATGCGGACGCGCTGACCGCCCATATCCGCGAGGCCGGCTATCCGCTGGCCTCGATCGTCGGAACGGTTGTCGCGGGAGAGGCGCGCGTGGAAGTTCGCTGACGCGTTTCACTTCCGACGGAAGCATTCCGTCGGAAGGGATTGCAACCAGCGGCAGCCGCCATTTCGCGTGGCCGGCGTCCGGCTATCGGCGCCGGTCGACCCGACGCCGTCGGAAAATCAGCGTACCGGCGAGATCGAGCGCCGACGAGCTGAATAACCGACTACAGCGTATCCTTGTAAATCTTGCCGTCCTTCATGATGATCAGGAAGTTCTCTTCCGGATCGGCAACCAGATCGAGGTCTTCCAACGGATTCCCATCGACGAGCAGCAGATCAGCCAGCGCGCCTTCCTCCACCACACCCAGCTTGCCCGAGTACGGAACCCGAAGATTGGAGAGCGACAGCAAATCCGCGTTGACCGACGTCGCCATGCGCAGGGCTTCGGCATTGGTGTACCAATTGCTCAGATGGGTGAGCATGATGCTTTGACGAGGCGCCAATTCGGGCGAGAACAGAACATCGGAGCCCCATGCCGTCTTGATGCCGTGCTTCTTCGCGAACTCGTAGACTCGCGGCGTGCCGGCGAAAAGCTGTTGGACGCGTTCCGCGCCCGGCCCGGTCTGAGAAGCCGCATCGTCCATCGTCAGGAAGGGCTGCATGCTGAGCCAGACGCCCTTTTCGGCGATCAGGCCCGCGGTTTCCTCGTCCATAAGGTGTGCATGCTCGATGCAGGGAACGCCAGCCGCAAGGGCTCGCTGAACCGTGTTCGGAGCATAGGCATGGACTGTGATGTAAGTGTTCCAATCCTGGGCCACTTCGACCGCGGCGCGCAATTCATCTTCGCTGAACGTGGTCATATCCAGCGGACTGCGTGGAGACGATACGCCCCCGCCTGCCACGATCTTGATCTGTGAGGCGCCTTGCAAAAGCTGCTCCCGCACGCGGAGCTTCAGGTCGCCGACGTCGTCGACGATGGCCGCGCCGCCGATCAGTTCACCTTGGCTGAGCTGGCCGGCATTGCGCGGAATCTCGGTCGGCATGCGGAGATCGCCATGTCCCCCGGTAGTGGTGATCATTGCCCCCGACGGAAAGATGCGCGGACCAGATATGATGCCGCTATCGATCGCCTGCTTGAACGAGAACACGGGGCCGCCCAAATCGCGCACGGTGGTGAAGCCGCGCATCAAGGTGCGCTCCGCCTCGGCGGTAGACGCGGCGAATATGATTCCCGGGTCGCCCGTCATCAGAACGTTCAGCGGCACCGCGGCAAATACCGTGTGCCAATGCGCATCGATCAGGCCCGGCATGAGAACGCGGTCGCCGCATTCGATGACGGTCGCATCGGAGGGGGGAGCACTGTTTGCCGTGTCGATCGCCGCTATCTTGTTGCCCTCGATCAGGATCTGAACGCCCGACTGCAGCGCGTCGGACTTGCCGTCGAACAGCCGGACCTGCCTGAAGAGGGTCTTGGAGTTCTGTCCGGATGTTTGAGCGGAAGCGGACCTGGGCATCATCCCGGCGATTGCCGTCGCCCCGATGCCTGCGAGGAAGCCTCGCCGGGAGTATTCATCCAGTCTACGTGAGGCTTGCTGAAGCGCGGGACTGCAGCAACTGCAGCCGGTATTGTGAACCAGGTGTTGATACTTGCCCAAACGAAGCATGTCGTTCCTTTCCAGGATTGCAGGCTGGCAGTCAGTGCAGATCAGTAATCGACCGCGTCTCGGATGATGGGGCAGGTCATGCAATGCCCGCCGCCCCGGCCGCGGCCGAGCTCCGCTCCGGCAATCGTGATCACCTCGATGCCGGCCTTGCGCAGAAGCGTGTTGGTGTAGACGTTTCGGTCGTAGGCGAAGACCACTCCCGGGGAGGCGCAGATCAGATTGGCGCCGCTGTCCCATTGGGTGCGCTCGCGCATGTAGTCGGTGCCGCCAGTCTCGACGACCCGCATTTCCTTGAGTCCCAGCGCGTCACGCACCGTCTCGACGAACGACCCCTTGTCCTTGCGCAGGTCGAGCGAGCCCGGCTTGTCGCCCGGCCGATAGGAATAGGCGTGGATTGAATCGACGATGTCCGGATATGTCAGCACACAGTCGCGATCGGCGAAGGTGAAGACCGTGTCGAGATGCATCGCCGCGCGTAGCTTCGGCATGGCGGCGACGATGACGCGTTCGGCGGCACCCGCCTCAAAGAGTTTGGCCGCCAATTGGCTGATCGCCTGGCGCGACGTGCGCTCGCTCATGCCGATCAGCACGTTGCCCTTGCCGATCGGCATGACGTCGCCGCCTTCCAGCGTGGCAAGCCCCCAATCCTGGGTCGGGTCGCCCCACCAGACATTCACCTTGCCGGCGAAATCCGGATGGAACTTGTAGATTGCCGTCGTGAGGATCGTCTCCTCGTGCCGGGCTGGCCAGTAGAGCGGGTTGAGCGTCACGCCGCCATAGATCCAGCAGGTGGTGTCGCGCGTATAGAGCGTGTTGGGCAGCGGCGGCAGCAGATATTCGGTGACGCCGGCCGCCTCGCGAACGAGTTTCAGCATCTCGCCGCCGACAGCGTCCGGAAATTCCACGGTGGAAAGGCCGCCGATCAGGGTTTCGGCAAGCGCGCGATTGGAGAGGCCTTCCAGATAACTCCGGATTTCGTCAATCAGCCCGAGCCCGACCTGGTTTGGGATGACCTGGTTGTCGAGTATCCATTTCTTGGCATCGGGGAGGGCGACCGTCTCGGCGAGAAGATTGTGCATCTCCACCACCTCGACGCCGCGGTCGCGCATCTTGGTCATGAAGTCGAAATGGTCGCGCTTGGCGTTGTCGACCCACAGCACGTCATCGAAAAGCAGTGCGTCGCAATTGGTGGGTGTCAGGCGTTGATGCGCGCGTCCCGGCGCGCATACCATCACCTTGCGCAATTGCCCGACTTCCGAGTGGACACCGAGCGGCGTGGATGCCGCGAGGTTCGAATTCGCCATGATGACCTCCCGTTGCTTCAGATCGCGATGTAGCCGCTCACGAGCCCATGAATGCCGACGATGCAGCCAATGATCGCGGCGATGAAGATGACCCAGTCCACCGGCCTCTCGAAGAACATGCGCTTGCCTTGCTCGCGTCGCGCCCAAAAGTAGAGTGCTGTCCCCGGGCCGTAGAGGATCGCCGAAAGCACCAGGAATTTCATGCCCGCGGCGTAGATCAGGAACAGCGTGTAGATGACGGCAATCGCGGCAAAGACATAGTCACGCGTGCGGTCCCGCGGCCGCACCTCGTAGGTCTCACGACGCCGAACGAGGAGGAAGCCGAAGGCGGCGACGAATAGGAACGGAATCAGCGCCATCACGCTGGTCAGGTTCAGCATCAGCGAGAAAGCATCCTGCGACCAGTAGGTGCTGATGACGAAGAGCTGGACGACGATATTGGTGAGCCACAGGGCGGCGGCCGGCACCTTGTTCCGGTTCTCCGTGCCGAACCGCTTCGGCATGTCGTCGGTCTTGGCGGCGATCGACAGCACTTCGGCTGCGATCAGCGACCAGGCGAGATAGGCTCCCAGCACCGAGATCAGCAGGCCAACGCTGACGAATACCGCTCCCCACGGACCAACGACAGCTTCCAGCACGGTCGCCATGGATGGCTGGCGCATGCCTGCGATGTCCGCCTGCGGCAGCACCGCGTAGGGCAGCAGCGAAACCAGTACCATGAGCGTCGTCACGCCGACGAAGCCGAGGATCGTCGCAATGCCGACGTGGCTGCGTTCCTTGGCGTAGCGTGAATAGACGCTCGCCCCTTCGATGCCAAGGAACACGAATACCGTAACCAGCATGGTCGCGCGCACCTGGTCGAAGAGGCTCTTTTCCGGCATGCCCTCGCCACCCCAGAAATTGGCGCGGAAGAGGTCGGCCTTGAAAGCCACGAACAGGATCAGGATGAACGCCAGGATCGGCACGATCTTGGCGATCGTGACCACCATGTTGATGAAGGCGGCCTGCTGGATTCCGCGCAGGATCATGAAGTGGAACAGCCATATGCCGATCGAGGCGACGATGATCGCGGTGATGGTGTTGCCGTCGCCGAAAACGGGGAAGAAGGCACCGAGCGTCGACTTGATGAGCACCCAGTAGGAAACATTGCCGATGCACGACCCGATCCAGTAACCGAATGCCGAAAGAAAGCCCGGATAGTCGCCGAAGCCGGCCTTGGCATAGGCATAGACACCGGCATCCAGATCCGGTTTCCGCTCCGCCAGGAACTGGAACACGCGGGCGAGCGTGTACATGCCACCGGCCGCGATGGTCCATGCGATCAGGGCGCCGAACGGTCCGGTCGCGCCGGCGAAGGTGCGCGGCAGCGAGAAGATGCCGGAACCCACCATCGAACCCACGACCATGGCCGTAAGGGCAAAGAGCGAGAGCTTTTGCGTGGAACTCGAAGCCATGGCGTCGCCTTCAGGGCCGGTGCTGGGTTCAAAAGACTTCCTGGCGAGGACTATAGTCTTATCCAACTCCGCAAGTGATGAGCATGGAATCCCGTCTCTATGCCTTGTGTCCCAAATTCCGCCTGCGTTCAGATCGTTATGCGTCCGGTTGCAAGCGCGGCGATGGCGACGGCCGCTCCCGCCGCGGCGAGGGCGAAAACAAGCATCTCCGGTCGGGTGAAGGCTGGCTTGCCCTGCTCCCGGCGGGCCATGAGATAGAGAAGCGTGCCCGGCCCGTAGATCGTGGCCGACAGCAGAAGATGCTTCGCGCCGGCGGCATAGATGAGCCCGGCCGTGTAGATCAGCGCGATCACCGCGCGGGCGAAATCGCCGCGATAGCCCCTGGGATCCTCGACGTAGGTCTCGCCAGTCCAGACGAGCTTGAAGGCGTAGGCGGCGACGAGAAAATAAGGGATCAGGATCATCGAGCTGGTCAATTCCAGCGCGAGCGTGAAGGCGTATTGCGCAAAGAGGGTCAGGATCAGGAACACCTGAACGACGATATTGGTCAGCCAGAGGGCGTTCGAAGGAACGCCGTTCGCGTTTTCGTGCGACAGGAACCGCGGCATGGTTTCATTCTTCGCGGCGGTGAAGAGGATTTCCGCCGCGAGAAGCACCCAGGAAAGATAGGCGCCGGCGACCGATACGAGCAGGCCCACGCTCACGAATAGCGCCCCCCAAGGTCCGACCAGTGCTTCGAGGACGCCCGCCATGGAGGGATTGCGCAGGGCAGCTAGGTCGGAGCGCGGCAGCGCGCCGTAGGACAGGAGCGTTACCAGCACGAGAAGACATAATACGCCGAGGAAGCCGAGCAGGGTCGCCAAGCCGACATCCTCGCGGTTCCTGGCGTAACGTGAATAGACGCTCGCGCCCTCGATACCCACGAACACGAAGACGGTGACCAGCATCGTCGCGCGCACCTGGCTTGCCACGCCGCGGAAGCTCACCTCCTCTCCGCCCCAGAAGCTGGCTGCGAAGATGTCGGCCTGGAACCCGCGAACGGCGAGAACGATGAACAGGAGGATCGGGATGATCTTTGCGAAGGTCACCACCGTATTGAGCGCCGCGGCCGTTTTGACGCCGCGCAGTATCAGTAAGTGCATGACCCACAACAGGATGGATGAGAACGCGACGGCGATGACGGTGTTCCCATCACCGAAAACGGGGAAGAACAATCCGAGCGTGGACTTGATCAGCACGAAGTAGGACACGTTGCCGAGGCAGGCGACGGCCCAATAGCCGAGGGCGGAAAGGAAGCCGAGATAGTTGCCGAACCCGGCCTTGGCATAGGCGTAGATGCCGGCATCGAGATCGGGCCTGCGGCGTGACAGCTTTTGGAACACGAAGGCGAGCATGAGCATGCCGACGCCGGCGATCGTCCAGGCGATGATCGCGCCGAATGGCCCGGTTGCCCGGCTGAAGGCCTGAGGCAGGGAGAATATCCCCGCTCCCACCATCGAGCCAACGACCATCGACGTCAGCGTCGTGAGCGAGAACTTTTGCTGAGGCTTGGAGGTCATGTCGCGGGCGTCCGGGTATGTCCGAGAATTTCCGGATCGCCGTGATCCGCTTTTTCAGCAACTTAGCTTGCCCGGGATTGCTCTGTGATCGGCAACGGATCCCAAACCTTTGCCTCGCGTCCCATTCATCGAGGGTGCGCGTTAAAAAGAGGAAGCCTTGAGGGCTTTGCCCGTTCCCCGGTGCAGCCTCGAAATAGAGACGCGATGCATGGCCGTGGGATTCTCAGCCAGTTTCTTCGCCAGGAGAGGACCGTAAGCTTTGCATTGCGCGGCGAGTTCCATCGCCGCGAAGCATCGCGCAACGGAGTCTTGGATGTCTGATCTCGTTGTCATCGTCTACCCGACCGAAGCCAAGGCGGAAGAGGTGCGCCAGCGCCTCTTCGACCTGCAAAAGCAATATCTGATCAAGCTCAGCGATGCTGTCATCGCGACCAAGACGGAGGCGGGCAAAGTCAAGCTCAACCAGATCGTCAACACCACCGCGGCCGGCGCGGTGACGGGGAGCTTCTGGGGCCTGCTGATCGGCGTGCTGTTCCTCAATCCGCTTTTGGGCGTGGCCGTGGGCGCTGCTTCCGGCGCTCTGGGGGGAGCGCTCGCCGATGTGGGCATCAATGATGATTTCATGAAGGAACTCTCCAACAGCCTGCAACCGGGCAACGGAGCGCTGTTCGTGCTGATCGAGAACATGACCGCCGACAAGGTCCTGAAGGAGATCGAAGGCTATGGCGGGACCGTGCTCAAGACCTCGCTCGACGAGACCAAGGAGCAGGTCTTGCGCGATGCGCTTCAACAGGCCGCCGCGTCGTGAGCGTCGGCCACATGCCTGGTTGAAACGAGGTGTCGGGCTTCGAACTCGCCGTTGCTCTCGCCATCGAGATCGTTTGCGGTGGCGCGGGCGGTCTGGCCGTGGGGTGGTGGCTGCGGAACCTCAGCCTCGGCACCGCCGCCAACGCGCTCACCGGTGCCGCCGGGGGCTTGGCCCTCACCTGGCTTGCGGCAAGGATACCGGGTGTTGGCCGCTTCGTCGGTCATGTGGAAAGCGCGGCGGACAGCGCGATCCAGGGTGTCGGAGGGCTGACGCCGGCGGTTCTCGTCGGTGTGGGCATTTCGGGATTGCTGGGTGGAGCGGCGCTAACCGCCCTGGTCGGGTTTTTCAGAAGCAGGGCTGCTGGCTGAAGGAGCTGGCGGATCGTCTGCTTTGAGGCCGGCATACTGCGGGCGGGCAAATGGAGATGCGGCTGCCTCAGCCGGTATCGGGGATGAGCATGACGGGGACAGGCAACAACCGGACCATGGGGCATCTGGCGACCGGCATTCTGGTTCTCGCCATGCTCTATTTCGGGCAGTCGATCTTCGTTCCGCTCACTTTCTCGCTGTTCATCATAGCACTCGCCTGGCCGATGCAGGCCGCGTTGCAACGGCGAATGCCGCAATTGCTGGCGCTGCTGATCACTCTCAGCCTGACGATCATCATCATCATCGCCGTCGGCTCCTCGATTGCGTGGGGCTTCACGAAGCTGGGCCAGTGGCTGCTCGTGAACGCAGGCCGTTTTCAGGCCATCTATGCAGATTGGACCATGTGGCTCGATGAGCATGGAATAGCCGTCGCCGGACCGTTGGCGGAGCGGTTCGACGTCAACTGGCTTGTCCGTTTCACCCAGGGACTGGCCTTGCGGCTGAACAGCGTGGCCGGCTTCGCGGTGCTCGTCTTCATCTTCGTCATGCTGGGCTTGCTGGAGGTCGAGGATTTCAAGGCGAGACTTCGCCTGCCGGGCGCCCAGCCCTATGGGGAGACGATCCTGGCGGCCAATCGCGATATCGGCGATAAGCTGCGGCGCTTCATGGTGGTTCGCAGCTTCGCGAGCGTGCTGACCGGCCTGATCGTCTGGGGCTTCGCACTCGCCGCCGGGCTGGAACTGGCGGCGGCCTGGGGTGCCATAGCCTTCGCGCTGAACTACATTCCGTTCCTCGGTCCGCTGATCGCGACCGTGTTTCCGACGCTCTTCGCCATCGCCCAGTTCGAATCCTGGCAGATGGCGGTCATCGTCTTCATCTGCCTCAATCTCATCCAGTTCGTCATCGGCAGCTATCTGGAACCGCTTCTGACTGGCGCCTCGCTTGCCATTTCACCTTTCGCGGTCATTTTCGCCGTCTTCTTCTGGAGCTTCATGTGGGGTCTGGCGGGCGCCTTCATCGGTGTTCCGATCCTGATCGTCTTCATCGTCTATTGCGCGCAGTTTCCGAACAGCCGTTGGATCGCGACGCTGCTTTCGGGCGGGGCGGTGGACAAGTTCGAAGGCCGGGGGTGACTGGCGGGATAGGTATTATTTTATTTAAGTCGTTTCTGTTATTGAACTTCAAAAGTCTAGCGCTGTGGATGTGATCTTTCTTGAAATAGTTGAATCGGCCGAAAATAACGCCTAAACTTCTTCTGGCGCTCGGGTGGCTTGTTTAGGGAGTGAAACATGTCGCTGGGAATTGCCGTGCGGAATGGACCAGCCGAGCCCGTGACGCCGTGGTCGAAAGAGGGCGCGTTCGCCGCCCGGTCGCCCATTCGTCCTCAGAGTTTCGAATTTTCCACCGGGAACCTGCCGCGCAACGAGCAGTTCGAGGCTTGGCGCGCGAGCTATGCCTCCATTCTCGATCTAACGGCGCCCGCACCTGTGGAAGATGGCTTTGCAGCCCAACACCAGGTGTGGGATCTCGGCAGCCTCGCCTTTTCGCGCGTCAGCACCAACGGCCTCGCCTTTACCGGCCTTGCCGGCCGCGGGCGTCACGACCCGCTGGATCACTGGCTTTTCACAATGCTTCTGAATGGACACTCGACGACATTGGCGGCGGCCGACCGTCTCGAAGGCGATCCGGGTTCGGTTCAGCTCCATCCCCTCGGCCGCGCCTTCGAGGGCAATATCAGCCGTAGCGAGATGCTGATGCTGTTCGTGCCGCGCGACCTGTGCCGCGACCTGGCCCATGTTCTCGACGCGGCCGCGTTCTCGCGGCTTGAGGGAGGCATGGGGCGAATCTTCGCCGACTATATGATCAGCCTCGCCCGCAGGCTGCCTCTGCTGGATGTGTCCGAGCTGCCGGAGCTGGTGTCGGCAACGCGTGCTATGCTGCTGGCTTGCGTGGCCCCTTCCCGGGAGCGGCTGGAGGAGGCGAGCACGTCGATCTCGAACATGCTGCTGGAGCGGGCTCGCTGCTATATCCAGGCCAATCTTCATGATCCGGATCTGGATTTGAAGGGGCTCTTGCACGAACTCGGTATTTCCAGATCCAGGCTATATCGCTTGTTCGAACCGACAGGCGGGGTCATGCGCTACATTCAACATCGGCGGTTGGTTGCCGCTCATGTTGCCCTCGCCGATGCGAATGACCGGCGACGCATCCTGGAGATCGCCGAGAGTTGCTGCTTCAGCGACGGGGCGGAATTCAGCAGAGCCTTCCGTCGTGAGTTCGGCTACAGCCCGTCGGAAGTGCGCGCGGGCACTCATCATGGCGCTCCGGGTTGGCCTTCCCTCGACCTTGACGTGCCGACAACGCCCACTCAGCGGCTCAATACCCTCTTGCGCCGCCTGCAGGGCTGAAGGGACCGTCAATTGGGGACGCCACGCCCGGCGCGGAGACTGCAAGCTAATTCGCGTGCAAGCGATGCGCGCTACTATGGATGTGGAGACTTTGGTCCGATCCTAGGGTCGCGGCTGGACAACAATCATTGAACGGGAGCATGGATGCCATGGCAATCGACGAATCCAAGCGGCTTCAGGTAACATTGACGGCGCTGCGCGGGGTCGTGATGATCGCGGCGGGCATCGCCGCCTTCCTGTTTCCGACCCAGGCGGTAAAGTTCGTGCTCCTCGCCGGCGGCGGCCTTTTGCTCGTCGACGGCGGTCTCGGGCTCGCGTCGATGGATTTTGCCGGCAGGCGCAACAATTCCTTCTATCTTGCGCTGGCGCGCAACCTGTTTTGCATCGTCGCCGGCCTGACGGTGCTGGCAAGCGGCCCGCTTAGCAACGTTTTCTCGCTCGGCTTCCTCGCCGGCTTCGTCGGGCTTCTCGCAGTGCTTGCCGGGCTGGTCGAGATCGTTTCCATTCTGATGGATCGCGTGCGTTATTCCAGCCCGTTGACGGCCATGCTCAGCGGCGCCCTCTACATAGTGTTCGGCCTGGCCTTGATGTTCGTGCCCCTGTCGAGCGCGACGACGCTGATGCGGATTGCGACGATCGTCATCGTCCTCTATGCGCTCAGCCTGCTCTATCGTGCCTGGCGGATCCGCACCGCTCGCTGACCCGCCCGTCGGATGAAACCTCTCATCGATCCGCGGCATGGCGACATCGAGGACGATGCCTCGAGCCCGAAGAAGCGCTCGCTGGTATCGATCGCCGGGAACATGCTGATCGAGGTCAGTCTGCTGAAGCTGGCTCTTGCATGGGCCTTGCTGCTGGTGATCCCCGGCCTCGTTCTAGGCCTCTTTCCGATCGCCGCCGGAATATGGCTGCGGACGGCGACCGATCAGGTGCTTTCACTGTCGGACGGGCTTGTGCCTCTCGCCTTCCTTCTCGCGATCGTCGCGGTGGGCTGGTATGGCGGACGCGCCCTGCTGCGCGCCGCCGAGCACAGTTTCTGGACGCTTGCTGCGACCATCGTCGAGCCCGTCTACGGCGCCTGCCGCGAAGGGCTGCGACAGATGACGGAGAGGTTCCTCCCCAAAGGCGCGTCAGTGGAGGCGCGAGCCAAGTTGCGCTCGGTTGCCGCCGCTGCCGCGGGACTCTTGGTTTCGGCGCTTGCGCTTTGCATCCTTTACGCCATCTGGCCCCGGACCCATGTGTTCGGTCTTGGGGAAGCCTTTTCGTTCCAGCATCTCGCGGGCGTCGCCCTTGCCAACAGCCTTGCCATGATATGCGCCTATCTCGCCGTCGGCGCGTTGATCTGGGCATTCGCCGACGCAACCATGTCGCAGCCGCGCGGTCTCGAAAGTTTCGACACAGCACCGCAGAGCGTTCGACGCTGGCGGGTCGTCCATCTTTCCGACATCCACGTGGTTGGCGAACGGTATGGCTTCCGCATCGAAAGTGGGCGCGCCGGTCCTCGCGGCAATGACCGCTTGCGCCGCCTGCTCGATCGGTTGGAGGAGGTGGACCGCGAAGCCAGGCTCGACCATATACTGATCACGGGTGACATTACCGATGCCGGGCGTTCGTCCGAATGGGCCGAATTCCTCTCAGCGGTCGAGGCGCATCCGGCTCTGGCCGACCGGATACTCATCATCCCCGGCAACCACGATCTCAACATCGTCGACCGCGCGAATCCCGCCCGGCTCGACCTGCCGACCAGTCCCAATCCGCGCCTTCGCCAATTGCGGATGCTTTCGGCGATGGCCGCGCTGCAGGGGAGGCGCGTGCAATTGGTCGAGCGCGGGACGGGCGCGATCGACAGGCAACTGGCAGCCGCGATGGAACCGCATCGCGGCGAAATCGAACGCTTCGCGGATGTTGCTCGCCCACTCCTTTCGCGTCGTCTCGGCGAGGTTTGGAACGGGGCCTTTCCGATGGTCGTGCCCCCCGACGGCGAACAGGGCCTCGGGATCGTTCTCTTCAACTCCAACGCCGACACCCATTTCTCCTTCACCAACGCGCTCGGCCTCGTGTCCGCGGAACAGGTGCTGGCGTTCGAGGAGGTTGCGGAGGCCTTTCCGCGAGCCTGCTGGCTGGTCGTGCTTCATCATCATGCGATCGAATATCCGCTCGCGGTCAGCAAGCTTTCCGAGCGCATCGGCACGGCGCTCATCAACGGAAACTGGTTCCTGCGACGCATGAAACGCTTCGCGGGTCGTGCCGTCCTCATGCACGGACATCGCCATTTCGACTGGATCGGCCGGTGCGAGGGATTGCTGATTGTCTCCGCACCCTCGCCGGTCATGGGCGTGACGGACGACCTGCCAACGGCGTTCTACGTCCACACACTCGCCATTTCCGACGACGGTCGACTAAAGCTGTTGAAGCCCCAACGAATCGAGTTGCCGGGCGATTCCGGATGATCGCTGTCCCGGCGATCCGAAAACGCAGCGCCTAGCCGCTGGATGCGCCCAGGCGCAGATTGCGTCGTAGTGGCCTCCGCCCGGCGGTTCAGGTCGCGATTGCCGGATTGCTCCTCAGGCCGAAGCCGTAGGCGATGTAGGACCAGCCCTGGAACATCAGGTCGACAGCGAGAAAAATGCCGAGCACCCACAGGCTGTTGACCGGCCAGCGCAGCATGATCAGGAGGCCGACGAGGAGCGTCAGGACGCCTGCCGCCACCATCCAGCCCCAGCCACTGGAGCGGCGTTGCGATATACCGGCCCAGATGCGCACGAGGCCGGCCGCGACCAGGCTCGCCGCTATCAGGAGCGTGAGGATCGCGGACGCGAGAAGCGGGTTGTAGAAGGTCAACAGGCCGGCAGCCGCGTAGAGAAGACCAGTCAGGAACCAGAGGAAAAAGCCTCCCCATGTCTTGACGGTGAAGGAGTGGACGATCTCGATGATGCCTCCCGCAAGCATCATCGCCCCGACGAACAGGACACTGACGACGGTGGCGACAAGGAGATTTGCCGCCGCGATTCCGCCCGCGATCAAAACGACCACGCCAAGCACGATAAACCAGAAAGACTTCTTTCCGGCTTCCTGGGAATTTTCCGGATGTATCGATGCATCAGTCATGACATCACCGCCATTAAACTGTGAAACTTCAGGAAGTTATCATGTTTTCGAGCTGCGGTCGATTCATTGTCTGCAAGGCAATACATATTTAGTATTTCTAATATGGATCGAGAACTACACCTGAAGGTTTTAGTCGTTAATGTCTGCAAACGTTGATGCGGACTTTCAGGAAACAACTTGCGGCTGAGTCGTATCGGTGCGGAGATCAGCAACGAGGCGACTTCCGGCCGATCCCTGGAGGAGACGCTTGTCGGCTGGTCCGATTGCAGCGTCGTTGCCGGCTGCCTCACGGCGGGAAGGGCGTATAAGGGCCAAGCCGGTTGTTCGGTCCCGGCCGTATATATTGCGGCGAGCAGCCGATATTGACGATCAGAAAACCGACCCCTAAACTTTGAGTAGAAATAATAAGTTGATGGTAATAATCAACTTATTGCTCTGCGGACCAGAGCCCGGCCAGATGTGTCCGGGCTTAGATGCAGCAGGCGTGCTGCGGAGGTCAGATAATTGATGCGGCTTTTACTCGGCTTGCTGGTTGCCGTGATAGTCGGCGGCGCCGGCTTTCTCGTCTACGCTTGGAAACCTTCGATCGATCCGATCGAGCCACCCGATCGGGCGTCATTCGACCAGGCCCTGATCGAGGAGGGCTCGCGGCTGGCGGCTGTCGGTAACTGTACCGCCTGCCATACGAGGCCGGGCGGACGCTCCTTCGCTGGCGGTTTGGCGATCCCGACGCCGTTCGGCACGATCCATTCCAGCAACATCACCCCCGACCCTGCGACCGGCATCGGCGACTGGTCCGAGGAAGCTTTCAATCGTTCGATGCGGGAAGGGGTGAGTCGCGACGGCTCGCACCTTTATCCCGCGTTTCCCTTCGATCATTTCACCCTGGTTTCGGATGAGGACAACCGGGCGCTCTATGCGTTCCTGATGACGCGCCAGCCGGTCGAGGAAGTTCCGCCAGCCAACGATCTGCCCTTCCCGCTGAACCAGCGGCTGGTGCTTGCCGGCTGGAAGATGCTCTTCCTGCGCGAAGGCCCTTATGCGAATGTCGCCGGCCAGAGCGAGGAATGGAATCGTGGTGCCTACCTCGCCGACGGGCTGGGCCATTGCGGCGCGTGCCATACGCCGCGCAATGCGCTGGGCGCGGTGAGGGCGGGCGAGCATTTCGCCGGCGGCGAGGCGGAAGGATGGGCGGCGTATGCGCTCGACGCCAACTCGCCGGCACCGGTTCCGTGGACCGTCGACAGCCTGTACGCCTACATGCGGCAGGGCTGGCACCCGGATCATGGCGT
>NZ_LBCQ02000021.1 GCF_001014615.2 Aquamicrobium sp. LC103 | reverse complement strand
GCCCTAAAACCCGAAGAAAGAAGCTTGTGCAATGAGCACGGCAGCCACGACACCTTCCACCGAAGTCCCACATCGCGGGCTGATCACCATCTCGATCATGCTCGCGACGATCATGCAGGTCCTCGACACGACCATCGCCAATGTCGCGCTGCCGACGATGACGGGCGATCTCGGCGCGAGCCAGGACACGATCAACTGGGTCCTGACCTCCTACATCGTCGCCGCGGCGATCATGACGCCGGTGACCGGCTGGCTCGCCGACCGGTTCGGCCGGCGCGAGCTGTTCCTCGTCGCGATCGCCGGCTTCACCATCTTCTCCATGCTGTGCGGGCTCGCCTGGAGCCTGGAGAGCATGGTCGCCTTCCGCGTCATGCAGGGCCTGTTCGGCGCTGCCATCGTGCCGCTGTCGCAGACCTTCCTGCTCGACATCAACCCGAAGGAAAAGCACGGCCAGGCGATGGCGATCTGGGGCGCCGGCATCATGGTCGGTCCGATCATCGGCCCCACCCTCGGCGGCTGGCTGACCGAGGCGGCCAACTGGCGCTGGGTGTTCTTCATCAACCTGCCGGTGGGCATCCTCGCCTTCCTCGGCTCGGCCGCGTTCCTGCCGCGGACCGGCATACGCCTGCGCGGCTTCGACTTCTTCGGCTTCGCCATGCTGTCGCTGGGCGTCGGCGCGCTGCAGCTCATGCTCGACCGCGGCGCCGAGGTCGACTGGTTCTCGGCGGTCGAGATCTGGATCGAGCTCGGCCTGGCGATCACCGGCTTCTGGGTCTTCGCCGTGCACCTGATGACCGGCAAGGACACGTTCATCGACCCCAAGATCTTCGCCGACCGCAACTTCGTGACCGGCCTCGTCTTCATCTTCATCGTCGGCGTGATCCTGCTGGCGAGCCTGGCGCTGCTGCCGCCGATGCTGTCGCGGCTCTTCAACCACTCGACGGTGCTGACCGGATTCGTGATGGCGCCGCGCGGCGTCGGCACGATGATCTCGATGCTCCTGGTCGGCCGGCTCGTGCAGGTGGTGGACGCGCGCGTGCTCGTGGTCACCGGCCTGTCGCTGACGGCATGGTCGCTGCACATGATGACGGGCTTCTCGCCGCAGATGGACGACCACCTGATCATCGTCTCCGGCGTGGTGCAGGGGCTGGGCCTCGGCCTCGTCTTCGTGCCGTTGTCGACGGTCGCCTTCGCGACGCTCGACCCGCGCTTCCGGACGGATGCGGCGAGCCTGTTCAGCCTGGTGCGCAACATCGGCTCGTCGATCGGCATCTCGATCGTCACCGTGCTCTTGACGCGCAACACGCAGATCAACCATGCCGAGCTCACGGCGGGGCTGACGCCCTTCAACCAGAACCTGAAGGCGATCCTGCCGGGTGCGGCGGCGGGAAATCCGACCGCGCTCGCCCAGCTCGACCAGCTCGTCAACCAGCAGGCGCTGATGATCTCCTATGTCGACGACTTCAAGCTGATGATGATCGTCACGCTCTGCGCGATCCCGCTGGCGCTGCTGCTGCGCAAGCCGAAGACGGCCGCCGCCGGTGCGCCAGCCGCCGCTCACATGGATTGAGCGGCGGAGCCGGCGCTTTCTCAGTCGTAGGTCAGCTCGGTCGCCTTTCCGCCGAAGACGCGGTAGGCGTAGAAGGAATAGCCGATGATGACCGGCAGCACGAACACCGTGCCGACGAGGATGATGGCGAGGCTCTCCGCCGCCGCCGCCGCCTCCCAGATGGTCAGCCGTTCGGGCACCACGTAGGGGTAGAAGGAATAGGCGAGCCCCGCGAAGCCCAGCGTGAAGATCGTAGCGAGCGTGACGAACGGCGTGATCGAGTGGCGGTCGCCGCGCGCCGGCAGCCTGAGCGTCAGGAACCAGAGCCAGACGAACAGCGCGGCGGTGATCAGCGGCAGCGGCGCGAGCAGCGCGATCTCCGGCCAGGTGAACCATTTGTCGAAGATGCGCGGGCTGGCGAACGGCGTGACGATCGAGATCGCCGCCATGCCGACGGCGGTGAAGACGAGCGCGGAGCGCAGAAAGCGCACGGCCTTGCGCTGCAATTCGTCCTCGGTCTTGTAGATCAGCCAGGCCGCCCCCATCGCCGCGTAGGAAGCGGCAAGACAGAGCGCCACCAGCACGCCGAAGCCGATCGCGGCAAGCCCGGTGTCGAGGCCGAGGACGTAGATGCCGAGCATGTAGCCCTGGGCGAGCGAGGCGATCAGCGAGCCGGCGAAGAAGATGAAATTCCAGCGGCCCTTGCGGTGAACCGGCACCTTGGCGCGGAAGTCGAAGGCGATGCCGCGCAGGATCAGGCCGACGAGCAGCACGAAGACCGGAAGGTAGAGCGCGGTGAGAATGACGCCGTGGGCGATCGGGAACGCGACGAGCAGCAGGCCGACGGCCAGCACCAGCCAGGTCTCGTTGGCGTCCCAGAACGGCCCGATGGCCGCGATCATCGTGTCCTTCTCCTCGTCGTCGGCCATGGCGAAGAGGATGCCGATGCCGAGGTCGAAGCCGTCGAGCACGACATAGATGAGAATCGACAGGCCCATCAGCCCGGCGAAGATCAGAGGCAGGAGGGTCGGCCAGTCGAGGGTCATGGTTCTAGCACCTGTGTTTGCCGGTTATTGGCAGGCGAGCTTCCGCTGACGGCGATGGTTGAAGATTGCCGGCAGCCCCCCACCACCGCCTCCGGCGGTCCCCCTCCCCCGTAAACGGGGGAGACTGTTTTCTGCGCAGCGCGCATCTCCTCACTCCCCAGCCTGGGCGGGCTGCGACATCGGCTTGTCGATGACGCCCGGCAAGGGCGAGTTGTCGCCTTCCCTGGCCGCCTTCAGCGCCAGGTGGGTGAGGACGCCGAGATAGACGACGATCAGCACCGCGTAGAGGACGAGATAGATGGCGAGGGTGAAGCCGACATGCGAGCCGGGCACCGGGGTGACGGCGTCGGCGGTTTTGAGCACGCCGGTGACGAGCCAGGGCTGGCGGCCGATCTCGGTCGTGTACCAGCCGGCGAGCGTCGCCACCCAGCCGGAGAACGCCATCGGCGTATAGGCGTAGGCAAGCAATTTCGGCAGGCGATCGCGCCGCAGCAGGAAGAAGGCGGCCGCCCAGGACAGCGCCAGCATCAGAAGGCCGGTGCCGACCATGATGCGGAAGGCCCAGAAGACCGGCGCGACGGGCGGATGATTGTCGACAAAGTCGTTGAGCCCCGGCACCACGCCGTCGGGGCTGTGCCTCAGGATGATGCTGGCGCCGTAGGGCACGGAGACCTCGAAGCGGTTCTCGCGCGCCGCCTCGTCGGGCCAGGCGAACAGCACCAGCGGCACGCCGGCGCGCGTCTCCCAATTGGCTTCCATGGCGGCGATCTTCTGCGGCTGATGCTCCAGCGTGTTGAGGCCGTGCAGGTCGCCGACGAATATCTGGACGGGGATCAAGACCGCGCCGAGGAAGACGCCGGTGCGCAGCGCCTTCCACATCGAGGCCGAACGGTCGCCGGCAAGGTAGCGCAGCGCCGACATGCCGGCGACGAGGAAGGCGACGGTGAGGCCCGACGCGATCAGCATGTGCACGAAGCGGTAGGGGAAGGACGGGTTGAAGACGATCGCCCACCAGTCGGTGGCGTGGGCGACGCCGTCGCGCATCTCGAAACCGGCGGGCGTCTGCATCCAGGAATTGAGCGCCAGGATCCACACCGCCGACATCGTCGTGCCGAAGGCGACGAGGAGGGTGGCGAGCGTGTGCACCGCGTTCGACACCCGGCGGAAACCGAACAGCATGATGCCGAGGAAGACCGCCTCGAGGAAGAATGCGGTCAGAACCTCGTAGGCGAGCAGCGGGCCGGCGATGTTGCCGACCGTCTCCATGAAGCCCGGCCAGTTGGTGCCGAACTGGAAGGTCATGGTGACGCCGGAGACGACGCCGAGCGCGAAGGACAGCGCGAACACCTTCACCCAGAAGAAATAGGCGCGCATCCAGGCGGCGTCGCCGGTGGCGTTGTAGCGCAGCTTGAAGAACAGCAGCACCCAGCCGAGCGAGATGGTGATTGTCGGGAAAAGTATGTGGAAGGAGATGTTCGCGGCGAACTGGATTCGCGAGAGTAGAAGTGCGTCCATGACCGAAAGCTCTCCTGCCTTTATTGTGGCGAAGGATAGCCAGCATTGCGGCATCGGTCAAAGGTACGCCCTGACGCAGAGGCGCCCTGCCGCAGGGGCGGAGTGTCGCGGAGTGGCAAAGTGGCGCGGAGGGGGAATGCGGCGGCATCGGACAGCGGGCCGTCGGAGAAGGCCCGAACCGTCGGTCCGCCCGCGTGGTCACGCCCTTCGCGAACCGCCGCCTTCGCCCGACAGGAATGCGCCCAGCCGTTCGACGACGAGATCCGGGGCTTCGAGCTGAGGCAGGTGCCCGACGCCGGGCAGCGTCTCGAACGATGCCTGCGGGACGAGCGCATGAAGCGCCTTGCCGCGTTCGAGCGGAATCCACGGATCGTCTTCGCCCCATATTATTCCTACCGGGCAGCGAATCTGTGCGAACACGGGTTCGACTTCGGCGGTGTATCTTTCATCGGCCTGCGCGAATTGCCGATAGAAGCTTGCCCGCCCCTCCCCGGAAATCCACGGCTCGACGAGCTTGGCGAAATCTCCGGGGTCGATGCCGTTCACGATCGCTCCCCCGATATATGCCTCCACCACCGCCTTGTGGATATGCGGCGGCAGGCCGAGAAAGGCATCCACATGGCGGCCGACGTGATCGAAGAACTCCGATCCCCACGGGCGCATGGCGACGACGTTCATCATGACATAGCGCTCGAAATCGCAACCATGCAGCAGATGCGCCCGCAATGTCGTCGCCCCACCCATGTCGTGGGCAACGACCATCGGCCGCTCGAGCCCCCAATGCGCGAGCATCTCGACGAACACCTCACCCTGAACGTCGAGCGAGGTGCGCTGCTCCGCAGCTTTGTCGGAGCGACCGTATCCGGGCATATCGTACCAATGGACGCTGAACCGGCCGGCGAGGTCCGGAACGATGCGATGCCACGAGAACGAAGACCACGGCCAGCCGTGGGCGAGCACCAGTGCAGGACCGCTGCCGGTTCGGCCCGCGGCCACCGCGCCGGCCGACGTTTTCACGGTTTCATCGAGTTTCCACGGCATCGGACATCCCCTTGATACCGGCACACCAATGTTCGCAAGCATACATTCCGAGAGGCCGTGTCTCAAAATCCGGATGCGTCGCGGCGATGCCGAGTTTCCCGCCTCCAAATTCCGTGGTCGAGCCGCCTCCCCCGCTTGACGCCGGCTCCGGCGCGGCGCAGAGCAGGTGCAAGACTTTCAGCGGAAATTTCGGGCGGAGGAACAGGTGACACTTTCGGGGATCGCGCAGCTCGGCGCTTCGACCATCGTCTTCCTGATGGCGGCGAGCGCGGCCAAGACCTGGACCATCTCGCCGAACCATTGGCGGCTCGCGCTGGTGCTGGCGCTCTATACGATCGGCAACCTGATCATGCTGCGGCTGATCCGTGAATTCGGCATGGGCATCGCTCTCAGCCTCTCCGCCGTCATCCAGCTCGTCGCGGTCAACCTCGTCGCCTTCGCCTATTTCGGCGAGAAGGTGAGCGGGCTGCAGGGGATAGGCATCGCCGTCGCCATCCTCGCCGTCGGCCTGATCACGCTCGGACCCTACATCACCCCGCGCTAGGCAGCCCGGCGCCTTCAATCCTTACGGTAGATGAGCCAGTCCTTCGAGAAGTCGCCTTCCGAAAGCGAGGAGAAGCGGGTGACGCGGTTGCGGCCGGCGTTCTTGGAGGCGTAGAGCGCCTTGTCGGCCTTGTCGTAGAGATCCGCCGCACCCTGCGCCTGGGTGGCCATGCAGGTGCCGAGCGAAATCGTCACCGGGCCGTAATCGACGCCGTTCGCCATGTTGACGAAGGGCGCTTCCTCGATCGCCTTGCGCACCTCCTCGGCGACGCGCCAGGTGGCGTCCTCCCCGCGCCCGGAAAGCACCAGCGCGAACTCCTCGCCGCCGGTGCGCGCCACCAATATGTCCTCCTTGACGGTCGACCTGATGATGCCGGCGACGACCTGCAGAACGCGGTCGCCGACCGGATGGCCGAAACGATCGTTGATCTGCTTGAAACGGTCGACGTCGCCGAGAACGAGGGCGCCGAAGGCGACGCCGCGATTGCTGTCGTAGATGCGCGCCAGCGCCTCGTCGAAGACGCGGCGGTTGGCGAGCTGGGTGAGCGGATCGGTGTCGGCGAGACGCTTGTACTCCTCGAGCTTCGTCTTCACCGCCTTCAGCTCGTTCGACCTGTCCGTCATCGAGCCGACGAGCCGGGTGCGGCTTTCGATCGAGCTGGTGGTGGCGTTCGCCATGACCGAGACGATGCGGTCGAGGAACTCCCTCGTCATGGCGCCGCGCCGGGAAAGCCCGTCGGAGGTTTCGCCGAGGATACGGCCATAGGCCTCCATCGACGAGCGGTCCCTGCGCAGGAGGCCGAGAATCTCGTCGAGCCTGGCGGAGATGGTCTCCCGCGCGTCCTCGACGATCCGGTGATCGGCTATGGCGAGGAACTCGCCGCGAACACGGTCGAGCGCCTGCTGCGAGGGGCGCGGACCAAGCGCGGCGATGGCCGCCGCAAGCTTGGGATTGGTGCCGGTGGCCGCCTCGTAGAAAAGTTCGTAATTGCGCGGCAACGCAGCAACTCCAAGTCGTCTCATCGTCGATACGACCCTTGTTGCAGTATCCGATGCGCGCGGCGTCAGCATTTCCGACGTCTGCATGAGATATTCTACCTCGCCATTGAAAGGCATCGCGGCACCTCTACCGGGCGCGGATCGACGTTCCCCATGTCGTCGGTCCAGGCGAATGCCTTTGAAATGATTGGCCGTGTTTATGTTGCTTGTTCAACGGCACGCGCAAGTAAACTGACGCAACGTAATCAAAGCGCTCGTTAAACATGTTTTCGTTTCCGCGCAAGAAGCCGAGGCGCTTTCTCCCCGAACCATCATGAAAAATCTTTCCATTCCCCGAAACGATGAAGATTTGCCCGATGGCAAAGCTTTCCCCGCGGAAATTTCGAGGCGCGCGGACCGGGAAGCGGCGAGCGGTAGCGGGTCGAGGGTACGGACAGGTTTCGAGCCGCTCCCTGTCGAGGTGGAAGCGGAGGCAAGGCTTGCGCGACGGGAAAACATCATTTAGCATGTTTCAAACATCATAATTGGACTGTGAAACCGTATGATTACAGCTTCACAAATGCGTGCGGCACGAGCACTCGCCGGCATCGACCAAAAAACGCTCGCCGAGCTTTCGGGCGTTTCGCTTCCGACCATCCAGAGAATGGAGGCGAGCGACGGCGTGGTGCGCGGCGTGGTCGATACTCTGGTGAAGGTCATCGAAGGGCTGAACAAGGCCGGCGTCGAGCTGATCGGCGAGAACCAGACGAGCGATGCAGGCGGCCGCGGCGTGCGGCTCCGGCAGGCACCGCCGGAATCGAAGGCGGGATAGGCAAGGGCGGCCGATGAGACGGCCGGAACGGAAATGGCGGGGATGAGCGCCGGCCGCGGCCGGCGGACGGCAAGCCGGGGGCCGAGCTTCGGCGAACTCTACATGCCCAAGCTGGCGAGCGTGCTTCGCGAGGGCTACGGCCCCACGGCCCTGCGTGCCGACGCGATCGCCGGGCTGACGGTGGCGATCGTCGCGCTGCCGCTCTCGATGGCGATCGCGATCGCTTCCGGCGTGTCGCCGGATCGCGGCCTTTTCACCGCCATCGTCGGCGGCTTCATCGTCTCGGCGCTCGGCGGAAGCCGCTTCCAGATCGGCGGGCCGGCCGGCGCCTTCATCGTGCTCGTCAGCGCCACCGCCCAGCGCCACGGCGTCGAGGGACTGATCCTCGCCACCGCCATGTCCGGCGTGTTGCTGATGCTGGCGGGATATCTGCGCCTCGGCAGCTACATCAAGTTCATCCCCTACCCGGTGACGATCGGCTTCACCGCCGGCATCGGGGTGGTGATACTTGCGAGCCAGTTGCACGATTTCTTCGGCCTGACGCTGTCCGGCCCGGAACCGGGCGAGCTCATCGCCAAGTTGCACGCCCTGGCGGACGCGGCCGCAACGGTCAACGCGCAGGCGGTGGGCGTCGGGCTGCTCACCATCGGCACGATCATGGCGATAAAGCGCTGGCGGCCGGCATGGCCGGCGCTGCTGATCGCGATCGCGGCGGCCTCGGCGGCGACGGCGCTGCCGGGATTGCAGGTCGAGACCATCGGAAGCCGCTTCGGCGGCATCCCGCGCACGCTGCCCTTGCCGCATCTGCCGGAATTCACGCTGGAGAAAGCGGCGGCCGTGCTGCCCGACGCCGTCGCCTTCACCTTGCTCGGGGCGATCGAATCGCTGCTTTCGGCGGTCGTCGCCGACGGGATGACCGGCCGGCGCCATCGTTCGAATTGCGAACTGGTGGCGCAGGGCGCGGCGAATATCGGCTCGGCGCTGTTCGGCGGCATCTGCGTGACTGGCACGATCGCCCGCACCGCCACCAATGTGCGCGCCGGCGCGCATGGGCCGGTGTCGGGCATGCTGCACGCGCTCTTCCTGCTCGTCTTCATGCTGGTGGCCGCGCCGCTGGCGAGCTACATCCCGCTCGCAGCCCTCGCCGGCATGCTGGCGACGGTCGCCTGGAACATGATCGAGAAGCATGCCATCGGCGCGCTCGTGCGCTCCTCCTGGGGCGACGCCATCGTGCTCGGCGTGACCTTCGCGCTGGTGATCTTCCGCGACCTGACCGAAGGCATCGTCGTCGGCTTCTCGCTCGGCGCGCTGTTGTTCATCCACCGCATGGCGTCGGCCATCGAGGTCGAAAGCCACATGCCCGTCGTGGAGGACGACAGGCCGGACGCCGAGAATGGCGGGCGCGTCGCCTACGATCCTTCGAGCGCCGACGATCCCGACACGGTGGTCTACCGGATTTCCGGCGCGTTCTTCTTCGGCGCGGCCTCGACGGTGGGGACCGTTCTCGATCGCATCGCCGACCAGCCCAAAAACTTCGTGCTCGATTTCTCGCAGGTGCCGTTCCTCGATTCGACGGCCGCCAATGTCGTGGAAGGAACGCTGCGGCGGGCGGAGCGGGCCGGCGTCAGCTTCCATGTCTCGGGAGCCGGGCAGCAGGTTCGCCGCATGCTGATGACCCATGGCCTCACGCGCTCGCGCGTGCGCTACCGCAAGAACATCGCCGGGGCGCTGCGCGACATAAGGCGGGAGCGCGGACCGGAAGGGAGCTGAGCCGGCAGGATCGTGCGCGAGGCGGAGGGTCAGCCGGCCTTGCCCGGCGAGCCGGCGGCACCAGCGTCGCCGAACGCGGCAGCGAGGGTCTTTTGCAAATTGCGCGGCGCGGCCGAAAGCAGCTTTTCCGCATCGGCGATGCATTGCCTGGAAAGCGCCTTCGCCTTGGATTTGAGCAGCCGGTCGAAGGGGCCGGTGTCGATCCCTTCCGGCAGGCCCAGCGTGCCGGCGGCGATTTCGGCGCGCATGACGTGGATGTCGTTGAGCTCGCCCAGATCCTCGCCGAGCCTTTCGGCGGCGGCGCGGCGCTTTCCGACCTTGCCGGGCCAGACGTTGCGAAGCAGGCCGAGATGCGCCCAATGCGCCTTCACCGTCTTGCGCAAGGCGTGGAAATCCTCGGGCGCCGCCCGGTTTCGCGCGGCCACGAGCGCCTTGCGTCCGCGCGCCAGGTTCCTCTTCACGCCGCGAGCCAGCACCTCCGCCGGGTCGACATCCGGGCCGACGACGAGCGCCCGCAGAGCGGCGCGACCCTCCCCGCACGCTTGCAGCGCGGCGGCGACGGCTGCGTCGAGATCCGCGCGATCCTCGAACAGGCGGGCATGGCGGGCCGCGAGCGCCGCGCGGATGTCCGCCAGGCGGCAGGCCGCGACCTTGCCGGGAAATTCCGCGATCAGCCGATCCATGGTCTCGACCAGCGCGCCCGCCTCGCGCGGGGCGGCGATCGGGCGCGCGGCGTCGCGGAAGCGGCGCGCCTCCGCCGCCAGGATGCCGGGCGCGGCCGCTCGCGCAAGGCCGAGGAGCGCGCGCAGCTTCTTGATCGCCTTGCGGGCCTCGTGGAGCGCGACCGGGTTTTCGGGCGAGGCCCGCCCGAGGCTGGCGATCGCGGCATCGGCCTGGGCAAGGGCGTTGCGGACGAGCTCGCGATCGAACGGGCGGGACGGATCGATGCGCATCGCGCCGGGGCGGGGCATGCCGTTCAAGGCGAGGCTCGCATTGTAGTATTCCGCCTCGCCGGTGATCTCGCGGCCGAGCCAGGCCGGCAGGTCGGCATCCGCGACCTCGTCCGGCGTCTCCAGCTCGGCGATCACCAACCCCGCGAGGCTGCCGGCGAAGACGTCGACCTCGTAGACATGGCCGGCATGGGGGACGAGGTGGCGGGTCTTCTCGACCACCACGCCGACGGCGAAAGCCGCCATTTCCCGCGCATCGTCGGGCGAAACCTCATATTCGAACTCGTCACGCTCGCGGGCGTGCTCCCCGAACTTCAGGGTCAGCGTCGCTCCACCCTTGCGCTGGCGAACCCGCACCGAACGGTCGCCGCCGGCGGCGACATAGAACTGCCGGATGGCAACTCCTTCGCCGGCCCGGCCGAGCCAGCCATCCTCGTCGACCAGAAACTTGCGTTCGATTTCCTTGGCCATCGCGGCTATCTGAATGCCCGGCGCCGCCGAAGGCAAGCCGGACGGCGGATTTTAAGCGGTTCTCGGTTAACCGCGGCCCGGTTTGCCGGATTGCCGCTCTTTCGGTTTGCGAGGCCCCGGCCTAGCCCAAGCGCATGTTCCTGCGCTTGCTGCCGCCGGCCTTGCGCCAGGCGTTGAAGCGGTGCGTGGCGGCGGCGAAGGAGATCTTCATCGCCCGGGCGACAGAATAGCGCGTCTGGCCTTCGTCGAAGAGCCGGTAGCAGGTCTCCACGCCCTCCGGCGTCAGCTTGCCGTCGCAGGTCTTGTTGCGCGGATCGGCGGGATCGAACGCCCCGGCACGCGGCTCCACCAGCGCCTTGAGCCGCTCGAGGTCGGCCTGGATGCGTTCGATGAGATCGAGGGCGAGACCGGCATCGAGGGGCTGCGCGTCGTCTTTCGACATGGGAATCCTTTCGGGGAGAGAGCGAAACCCGTCATATAGGCAAACCTTAGGCTAATGTAAGGCGCGAAGCCCCGGCATTTCTGCATGGGCCATGCGACGCAAATGCAGATTGAATCGATCGGCGGCCTCCTCTAGTTTAGAACTATTCTAAATAAGAGGTTTCCGCTCGTGCTTTCCCGCGTCTTCGGCCTTGGCCGCCGTTCGTTCGATTCGCTTTCCGAGCAGGAAATCCTCGCCCTCGCGATCTCCTCGGAGGAGGACGACGGACGCATCTACCGCGCCTATGCCGACGGGCTGCGCGACCGGTTCCCGCAATCGGCGAAGATTTTCGAGGAGATGGCGGACGAGGAGGACGGGCATCGCGCGGCGCTGATCGAGCTTTACCGCAAGCGCTTCGGCGAGCGCATCCCGCTGATCCGGCGCGAACACGTGCGCGGCTATTACGAGCGCAAGCCGGACTGGCTGGTGCGGCCGCTCGGCATCGAGCACGTGCGCGCGCAGGCAGAGGAGATGGAGCGGCAAGCGCAGCGCTTCTACCTCGCCGCCGCCGGCCGCGCCAGCGACGCCTCGACCCGCAAGCTGCTCGGCGATCTGGCGGCGGCCGAAAGCTCGCATGAATCGCTGGCGAGAAGGCTCGGCCTGAAGCACACGCCCGACGACGTCCGCGACGAGGAGAAGGCAGCCGAGCACAAGCAGTTCCTGCTGACCTTCGTGCAACCCGGCCTCGCGGGCCTGATGGACGGCTCGGTCTCCACGCTGGCGCCGATCTTCGCCGCGGCCTTCGCCACCGGCGACACCTGGCAGACATTCCTCGTCGGCCTCTCGGCCTCGGTGGGCGCCGGCATATCGATGGGCTTCACCGAGGCCGCCCATGACGACGGCAAGCTTTCGGGACGCGGCTCGCCGGTCAAGCGCGGGCTCGCCTCCGGCATCATGACGACGGTCGGCGGGCTCGGCCATGCCCTGCCCTATCTGATCCCGGACTTCTGGACCGCGACGACGGTGGCGGCGATCGTGGTCTTCGTCGAGCTCTGGGCGATCGCCTATATCCAGAACCGCTTCATGGAAACGCCGTTCCTGCGCGCCGCCTTCCAGGTGGTTCTGGGCGGCGGGCTGGTGTTCGCGGCGGGCGTGCTGATCGGCAGTGCCTAGGGGCGTTTTTCAGTGATAAGCCGGAACCGCTCCGGAGCCTCAGGCGGCCAGGCAGTTGGCGCAGCGACCGCGGATCTCGATGGTCGTCTTCTCCGCCTTGAAGCGGTGATCTTCGGCCCAGCCGGCCAGCCGCTTCTGCACCACCTCGTCGGAGAATTCGTCGACCTGGCCGCATTTCTCGCAGATCGCAAAGGCGATCAGACCGTGCGCATGGCAATGCGGATGGGCGCAGGCGACGAAGGCGTTGAGCGATTCGAGCCGGTGGATCAGCCCGAAGCCGAGCAGCTTGTCGAGCGCGCGGTAGACCTGCAGCGGCGCGCGGAAACCGTCGTCGCGCAGCTTGTCGAGGATCGTGTAGGCCGAAAGCGGCCCTTCGGCCTTCGCCAGCGTCTCCAGCACCAGCGACTGGTTGCGCGTGAGTTCGGGAGAGGCGGTGGTCATCGGTCGATGCCTTCGGTTGCGGGTTGGCTGCGCTTCAGGAGCCCAGCGTAAGGCAGCAGGCTCAGAAGGAAAAGAGCAAGCGCCGCCACCACGATGGACGGGCCGGACGGCGTGTCGAAACGCAGCGAGCCGAAGAGCCCGCCGGTGACCGCGACCGCGCCGATCAGCGAGGCGATCACCGCCATCTGCTCGGGCGTCGCCGAGAACCGACGCGCCGTCGCCGCCGGGATGATCAGGAGCGAGGTGATGAGCAATATGCCGACGATCTTCATGGAAATGGCGATCACCAGCGCCATCAGAAGCA
Source organism: Aquamicrobium sp. LC103 (assembly GCF_001014615.2). Lineage (GTDB taxonomy): Bacteria > Pseudomonadota > Alphaproteobacteria > Rhizobiales > Rhizobiaceae > LBCQ02. The sequence continues at coordinate 30,136 of NZ_LBCQ02000021.1, read as the reverse complement.
TGAAGGCGAAGCGCGAGCGCCCGGGCGCCATGCCCTCGGCCTGGGCCAGTTCCTCGTTGACGGTGGCGGCCAGCAGCGGCCGCCACAGCCAGGCGACGAGCGCGAGGACTAGCGCGCCGCCGCCGTAGACGAAGGCGATGTCGAGCCGCGAGACGGCGAGGATGTCGCCGAACAGGAAGCCCATCAGATCGACGCGCACCCAGCTCATGAACGCGACCATGACGAGGCCGAGCGCCAGCGTGGAATGCGAGAGAATGCCGAGCAGCGCGTCGGTCGAGAGCGCGTTGCGCCGCTGCAGGAGCAGCAGCGCGATCGAGACGAGCACGGCGACGAGGAAGACGCCGGCCATCAGGTTGATCTCGAACAGGAAGGCGAGCGCCACGCCGAGCAGCGCGGAATGCGCCATGGTGTCGCCGAAATAGGCCATGCGCCGCCAGACGATGAAGCAGCCGAGCGGGCCCGCCGTCAGCGCGACGCCGATGCCGGCGATGAGCGCGCGGGTGAAGAAATCATCGAGCATCGCCGTCTCCCGCGTGGCCGTGCGCATGCCCCTTATGGTCGTGATCGTCATGACCATGATCGTGGTGATGGCCGTCGCGCGGGTGGCAATGGTCGGTCACCGTGCCGTCCTCGTGCAACACGCGCCCGTCGGCCATGTGGGTGTGGTCGTGATGGTGGCGGTAGATCGCCAGCGTCTCGGCGGCCCGGGCGCCGAACAGCTTCCTGTATGCCGGGCTGGCGACGACCGATTCCGGCGTGCCGCGGCAGCAGACATGACCGTTGAGGCAGATGACGGTGTCGGTGTCGGCCATCACCACGTGCAGATCGTGCGAGATGAGCAGGATGCCGCATCGGGTGCGGTCGCGGATCTGGCGGATCAGGTCGTAGAGCGCCACCTCGCCGGAGAAGTCGACGCCCTGCACCGGCTCGTCGAGGACCAGCAGGTCGGGATTGCGCACGATGGCGCGGGCAAGCAGCGCGCGCTGGAACTCGCCGCCGGAAAGCGCCTGCACCTCGGCCCTGGCGAGATGCGCCGCGCCGACGGCCTCCAGCGCCTCGGCGATCGCGGCGGGCGGTTGCGGCCCGGTGAGCGTCATCAGCCGCTCGACGGTCAGCGGCAGCGTCCAGTCGATGGCGAGCTTCTGCGGCACGTAGCCGACCTTCAGGCCGGGCTTGCGGGTGACGCCGCCCTCGTCCGGCCGAACGATGCCGATCGCCGTGCGCGCGGTGGTGCTCTTGCCCGAACCGTTCGGGCCAATCAGCGTGACGATCTCGCCCTGCCTGATGTCGAAATCCACGTTGCGCACCAGCCATCGCCCGCCGCGGAACACGCCGGCGCCCTTGAGGCTGACGAGGATGTCGCGCGGGGCGTCTTGATTTTTTTCCAGCATCGGATGTCCTGACGGGTTGCCATGAGCATATGGCACACGTTATAGCGTTTCGCAATAACATGTTATGTCATAACATTCACCATCGGGCAAACCAGCCTCTTTCCGTATCGTGACAGGAGTATCGACGTGACGAAAAGCACCCGCGCCCTCTGCCTCGCCTCCGCGGCCTTCCTTTTCGCCGGACCGGGTTCCGCCCATGCGCTCGACGGCGTCGTCGCCTCGATCAAGCCGGTGCATTCGCTGGTTTCGGCGGTGATGGAAGGCGTTGGGGAACCGACGCTGATCGTGCGCGGCACGGGATCCGAGCACGTCTATTCCCTGCGTCCCTCCGATGCCGCGGCACTCGAGCAGGCGAGCGTGATCTTCTGGGTCGGCCACGAGATGGAGACCTTCCTGGACAATCCGATCAAGACACTGGGCGGCGGCGCGAAAGTGGTGGCACTGGAGGACACGAGGGGACTCGTCAAGCTGAAATTCCGCGAGGGCGGGCCGTTCGAGGCGCACGACCATGGCGACGGTCACGGTCATGACGATGGGCACGACCATGAGCACGACCACGGCCATCACCATGGCGAGCACGATTTGCATTTCTGGCTCGATCCGGACAACGCCAAGCTGATGCTCGACGAGATCGAGCGCACGCTGGCCGAGGCCGACCCGGACAACGCCGAGCGCTACACGGCCAACGCCGCCGCCTATGCGACGAGGATCGACGAGCTTTCCACCGAGATCGAGGCGGAGCTGGGGCCGGTCAAGGACAGGCCCGTCGTCGTCTTCCACGACGCCTACCAGTATTTCGAGACGAAGTTCGGGCTGAACGTGGTCGGCTCCATCACCGTCAGCCCGGAGGTGATGCCCGGCGCGCAGCGCGTCTCCGAGATCAAGGCCAAGATCGAGGAGCTCGACGCGGCCTGCGTCTTCGCCGAACCGCAATTCGAGCCGCGCCTCGTCTCCGTCGTCACCGAAGGCACGAATGCGAAAACCGGCGTGCTCGACCCGCTGGGGGCGGACCTTACCGACGGTCCCGAACTCTATCTCGGGCTGATCCGCGACATGGCGGGGTCGCTGAAGGACTGCCTCGGCAACGCGAGCTGACGCGGAACCGGCTTTCGCCGCGCGGGAAACGGGAGGCGGGCAAGCCCGCCTCTTCTTCGCGACAGCGAGCTCCACCAGATCAACGTGCTCTCGGACAGGATCGCGAAATCGATCGCGCTGACGGAGCCCATTCGATGGACGGCCATTGGAACGAGCCGCGCCTGCGCGTCGCGGTGACGGGCACGGAGATCGCCGTCACCGACCCGCCGAAGAGCGTGATCCACATGATCGACGCGGAAAGCTTCGAAAAGAGCCGCGACATCGCCGTCGAGGGCAAGCCCTTCAACATCGTCACGATCGGCGGCTCCGGCGCCGTCCACGACTGAGGGCGAGGGCAGGGTCTATCGCACTACCAGTGCGCTCGCGCCCCCTCCACCATGCTTCGCATGGTCCCCCTCCCTCGCTTCGCAGGGGAGGAACCGGCGATGCGGCCGTCCGCGACCTTGGCTCAGCACCGCTTCGCCTCGACCGCGTCCCAGAAGAGCGCGGCGATGTCGGCGCCGCCGAACTTCTTCACCTCGCGCACGCCGGTCGGCGAGGTCACGTTGATCTCGGTCATGAAGTCGCCGATCACGTCGATGCCGACGAGGATGAAGCCGCGCTCCTTCAGCGACGGGCCGATGCGGGCGCAGATCTCGCGCTCGCGTGCCGTCAGCTCGGTCTTCTCCGCGCGCCCGCCGACATGCATGTTGGAGCGCGAATCATGCTCGGCCGGCACGCGGTTGATCGCGCCGACCGGCTCGCCGTCGATGAGGATGATGCGCTTGTCGCCCTTGCGCACGCCCTTCAGATAGCGCTGCACGATGAAGGGCTCGCGGAACATCTGGCCGAACATTTCGAGCAGCGAGGCGAGGTTGCGGTCGGCCTCGTGGAGATGGAAGATGCCGGCCCCGCCATTGCCGTAGAGCGGCTTGACGATGATGTCGCCGAATTCCTTGCGGAAGGCGTCCACTTCCCGCGCGTCCTTGGTGATCAGCGTCTCCGGCATCAGGTCCGGGAACTCGGTGACGAAGATCTTCTCCGGGCTGTTGCGCACCCAGGCCGGATCGTTGACCACCAGCGTCTTCGGGTGAATGCGCTCCAGCAGATGCGTGGTGGTGATGTAGTTCATGTCGAAGGGCGGATCCTGGCGCAGCAGCACCACGTCCATCGTCGACAGATCGGTCCTCACCGGCTCGCCCAGCGTGTAGTGATCGCCCTCGACGTCGCGCACCTCCATCCTCTCGACGCGGGCGAAGACCTTGCCGCCGAGCATGGAGAGCCGATCGGGCGTGTAGTGGTAGAGCTCGTGGCCGCGCCTCCGCGCCTCCAGTGAAAGCGCGAAGGAGGTGTCTCCGGCGATCGAGACGGTGGAAATGTGGTCCATCTGGACGGCGACGCGAAGGGCCATGGCGAGGCTCCGTGAGATTCAGGGAAGGGCAGATGAAGGACTGCCGCCGCCGCTGTCAAGCTCCCGTTCCGACCCACCATATCGCAACGGTGGGGACTTCGCCCGACTTACATCCGCTTGTGGCTTTTCCTGCCGCGTGAGCCCGCCAGAAGACGCGCCGCGAGCGCGGCAAGCGCCAGCACGGCAAGCACCGCGGCGCCGTTCGCCGAAGGCCCGGCGAGCACCCGGCCCTCGACGCGCTGGATGGGCAGGGCCGCGTCGAGCACGCCGACCGCGTTGATGGCGAAGGCGTCGACGACGCGGCCATAGGCGTCGACCACGCCGGATATGCCGTTATTGGCGGCGCGCACCAGCGGCCGGCCCGCCTCCACCGCGCGCACCTGCGCCTGGCGGAAATGCTGGTAGGGGCCGGGCGTGTCGCCGAACCACGCGTCGTTGGTCACGTTGATCAGGAAATCCGCGTCGGCGTCGCCGAAGCCCGCCACGCCCGGGAAGATGATCTCGTAGCAGATGAAGGGCAGACCGGCCGTCCCGCCGGGCATCGTGATCGCGTGGCGCTGCGAGCCGGACGAGAAGGCCGAGACCGATTGGGCGAGCTGGCGCAGTCCGATCCGCTCGAACAGCGCCTGGAACGGCAGGTACTCGCCGAACGGCACCAGATGCACCTTGTCCGTCGCGTCGTAGATCTCGCCGGCGGCGTCGATGGCGACGACGCTGTTGTAATAGCGGGCCGTGCTCTCCGGACCCTCGACACGGATGGCGCCGGCGAGCAGCACCTGGCCCTCGCCGACGAGGTCGCCCAGCGCCGGCAGCGCACCCGGGCGTTGCGTCAGCAGGAAGGGAACCGAGGTTTCCGGCCAGAGGATCAGCTCGGGACGCGGCATGCCTGCTTCCGGCGGGCGCGCCGAAAGATCGAGATAGGTCCTGAATATCCGGTCGCGGATCGAGGCGTCCCATTTTTCCGACTGGCTGATCGACGGCTGGACGATGCGGACATCGAGCGTCCCGGTCGCGGCTTCGGCGGTTCCCATTCGCCAGAAACCGTAGCCGGCATGCGCCGCGGCGAGCAGCAGCGCGAGGCCGAGGCCCAACCGCCGGTGCCGGCGCGAGGCGAGCAGGGCGGGCATGGCGAAGACGAAGACGGCGAGCGCCGACATGCCGAAGAGCCCGGCGACGCGCACCGACTGCATCAGCACCGGGACCGGCATCGCCGCGTAGCCGATCGCGTTCCAGGGAAAGCCGGTCAGCACGGTGGCGCGCACCCATTCGGCAAGCCCGAAGGCGAAGGCGAGCGCCGCGATGCGGCAGATGTCGTCGCTCCACAGCGCGCGGGCGAGCAGCGTCGCCGCGCCGTAGAACAGCGCCAGCAGCGCCGGCAGGCCGAAGATGGCGAGCGGCAGCGCCCAGGCGAAGAGCTCGGCCTCGACGAGAAGCGCGTTTCCGGTCCACCACAGGCCGGCCGCGAAATAGCCGAAGCCGAACCACCAGCCGATCATGAAAGCGGGCAGCGACCGGCGGATCGCGCCCTGCCCCGGCTCGCCGGCGGAACCGTCGAGCAGCCAGACGAGGACCGGAAAGGAGACGAAGCAGACGGCGAAGAAGTCGTAGGGCGGCTGGCTGAACGCGGCCAGCGCGCCGGCCAGGAAACCGACCAGCGCACGGCGCCACCCGCTCAGCAATATCACCCGGCCCGCCAGCCGCTCCATGAGCATGTCCAGATCGCGAGAATCACCCCAGCCGTTCTTCTACCAGCCCGAGCCCCGCCTTCCAAACGGAAGCGGGCGGGCGGATGCGCGTTCGGCGCCCCTCACCCCGGCAACTGGCACAATCGAACCGGCTTTTCCGCCGCGCGGCGCCATGCGATAAGCGGCTCCGTTTCCGGTCCGCAGCAGGCTCCAGAATGACCGTCGCAGGCTTCATCACCTATTCCGGCGCGCTCGCGCTCGCCGCCGCCATCCCGGGGCCGGGCGTGGCGGCGCTGATCGCGCGGGCGCTGGGCTCCGGCTTCCGCGCCTCGCTGTTCATGGCGCTCGGGCTGATCAGCGGCGACCTGATCTATCTGACCGCCGTCATTCTCGGCCTGGCGCTCGTCGCGCAGACCTTCGGCACCGCCTTCCTGATCATAAAATGGCTCGGCGTGGCCTATCTCGCCTGGCTTGCCTGGTCGTTCTGGACGAAGGGCATCGCGACCGAGACGGTGAACCCGAGGACGGACAGGAGCGGCGCCGTCGCGAGCTATCTCGCCGGCCTCGTCGTCACGCTCGGCAATCCCAAGGTCATGGTGTTCTACATCGCCCTGATGCCGACGATCATCGACCTCGAGCAGATCTCGGTCGGCGACTACGGCATATTGGTGATGCTGACCGGCGCGGTGCTGCTGGTGGTGCTCATCCCCTACCTGGCGCTCGCGGCGAAGGCGCGCTGGTTCCTGCAAACGCCGCGTGCGCTGAGGCTGCTCAACCGCACGGCCGCCTCCTTCATGGCGGCGGCCGCCGCGGCGATCGCCCTGCGCCAGTAGCTTCCGCGCCGCTCCTCGCCGGGCAACGGGACAGCCCGTCCGTCCGCACGCGACCAATTACTGATTGGCATTTGCGCCGCAGCGTCTAAAAAGGACCTAGCCCATCGCATGGCTAGGCAACGATCTCTGGGAGGAGTTATGTCGATCATGAAGAACAGGTTCCTGCTCGCCGGCGCGGTCGCGCTGTCGCTCGGCTTCGCGGCGGTTCCCGCCAAGGCACAGGAATTCATCAACGTGCTGACCGGCGGCACGTCCGGCGTCTATTATCCGCTCGGCGTGGCGCTTTCCGAAATCTACGGCGCCGGCATCGAGGGCGCCCGCGCCCAGGTGCAGGCCACCAAGGCGTCGGTGGAAAACCTCAACCTGCTGCAGGCTGGCCGCGGCGAGATCGCCTTCTCGCTGGGCGATTCGGTGCAGGAGGCATGGGAAGGCAACAAGGAGGCCGGCTTCCCCGGCAAGCTCGACAAGCTGCGCGGCATCGCCGCCATCTATCCGAACTTCATCCAGATCGTCGCCTCGCAGGAATCCGGCGTCAAGACGCTCGCCGACCTCAAGGGCAAGAGCCTCTCGGTCGGCGCGCCGGCCTCCGGCACCGAGCTCAACGCGCGGGCGATCTTCGAGGCGGCGGGCATGAGCTATCAGGATCTCGGCAAGACCGAGTACCTGCCCTTCGCCGAATCCGTCGAGCTCATCAAGAACCGCCAGCTCGACGCGACGCTGCAGTCGGCCGGCCTCGGCGTGGCCTCGATCCGCGACCTGGCGACGTCGCTGCCGATCAACGTGGTCGCGGTGCCCGCGGCCGATGTCGAGAAGATCGGCGCGCCCTACATGTCCGCCACCATTCCCGCCGGCACCTATGACGGCCAGGACGAGGACGTGGAGACGGCGGCGGTCGGCAATTTCCTCATCACCCATGACGGCGTCTCGGAGGAGACCGCCTACCAGATGACGAAGCTGCTCTTCGAGAACCTCGAAAAGCTGGCGGCCTCGCACGCCGCGGCCAAGGCGATCGACCCGAAGAAGGCGCTCGACGGCATGCCGGTTCCGCTGCATCCGGGCGCGGAGCGCTATTATCGCGAGGCGGGCCTGCTGAAATAGCAGGCTCCCGGCTTGGCCGGCCTGTCTGCCTCGGCGGTCCTCCTCCCCGTGAACGGGGGAGGATCCAGGATGCGGCCGTCCGTGACGCCGGTTCCTCCCCTGCAAAGCGGGGGAGGTGGCCCGAAGGGCCGGAGAGGGCGTTCCAGCCAAACAGATGCGTGATTTCGACAGCCCGGGAGGGGAAATGAGCGCGACAAAGACCGAAGGATCGATGATCCTTCAGGATTCGGCGGAGGAGCCGATCGAAGGCCTGCCGGCCGGCTTCGGCGAGGGCATCACCGGGCGGATCGCCTTCTGGATCGCCTTCTCCTTCTCGCTGTTCCAGCTCTGGACGGCGGCCTACGGCACGCTGCCGAGCCAGGTGGTGCGCGCCATGCATGTCGGCTTCCTGCTGCTTCTCGGCTTCGCGCTCTTCGCCAATCTCGTGGCCAAGACCCAGTGGGGAAAGACCTGGTTCTGGGCGCTCGGCATCATCGGTTTCCTCACCGGCATCTACAACTGGGTCAACTACGTGCCGCTGATCCAGCGCGCCGGCTTCCTGACGCCGCTCGATCTCGCCGTCGGCACGGTGATGATCGCGCTGGTCTTCGAGGGCGCGCGGCGGCTGATGGGACTGCCGCTGACCATCATCGCCGGCATCTTCCTCGCCTATTGCTTCCTCGGCCAGTACCTGCCCGCGCCCTTCATCCACCGCGGCTACGATTTCGAGCTGATCATCGAGCATTTCGGCTTCGGCACCGAGGGCATCTACGGCACGCCGATCTATGTCTCGGCAGCCTATATCTTCATCTTCGTCGTCTTCGCCGCCTTCCTCGAACGCGCCGGCATGCTGGCGCTGTTCAACGATTTCGCGCTCGGCCTGGTCGGCGCCTGGCGCGGCGGGCCGGCGCAGGTCTGCGTGCTCTCCTCCGCGCTGATGGGGACGATCTCCGGTTCCGGCGTCGCCAACGTGGTGGCCAGCGGCCAGTTCACCATCCCGCTGATGAAGCGTTTCGGCTTTCGCTCGGCCTTCGCCGGCGGCGTGGAGGCGACGTCGTCCATGGGCGGCCAGATCATGCCGCCGGTGATGGGCGCGGTCGCCTTCATCATGGCCGAGACGCTCAACGTGCCCTACGTCGCGGTCGTCAAGGCCGCCCTCATCCCGGCGGCGCTCTATTTCGGCGTCTGCTTCTGGATGGTCCACCTGGAAGCCGGAAAGGCCGGCCTCAAGGGCATGGACAGGGCGTCGCTGCCCAACCCGTGGCTCGCGGTGAAGCAGCATTGGCCGCTCGTGCTGCCGCTCGGCGCGCTCGTCTACCTGCTCTTCGCCGGCTACACGCCGATCTTCGCCGGCACGATGGGGCTGGCGCTGATCGTCGTACTCATCCTCGGAACGCCGCTCGCAGCCCTCATCGGCCCGTTCGCCTTCCGCGTCGTCTTCTGGGTGGCGCTCGGTCTTGCGGCCGCCGCCTTCATGCGGTTCGGCGTCAACGTCCTCGCGCTGGTCATCGGGCTGCTGGTGCTGGCCTGCGTCGTCTTCAAGGGCGGCCGCGAGACGCTCGCCATCTGCCGCGATTCGCTCGCCGAGGGCGCCAAGAACGCGCTGCCGGTCGGCATCGCCTGCGCCGTCGTCGGCATCGTCATCGGCACGCTGACGCTGACCGGCATCGCCTCCACCTTCATCGGCGCGATCATCCGCATCGGCGAGAACAACCTGTTCCTGTCGCTGATCCTGACGATGCTGACCTGCCTGGTGCTCGGCATGGGCATCCCGACCATCCCGAACTACATCATCACCTCGTCGCTCGCCGGGCCGGCGCTGCTCGAACTCGGCGTGCCGCTGCTCGTCAGCCACATGTTCGTCTTCTATTTCGGCATCATGGCCGACCTGACCCCGCCGGTGGCGCTCGCCTGCTTCGCGGCCGCGCCGATGGCGAAGACCTCAGGGCTCAAGATATCGCTGCAGGCGACGAAGCTGGCGACGGCCGGCTTCGTCGTGCCGTTCATGGCCGTCTACACGCCGGCGCTGATGCTGCAGGATGCCGGCCCGATGGCCGAAGCCTGGGGCTATCCCGTCGAGGTCGTCTATATCGTCTTCAAGGCCTGCTTCGGCATCGCGCTGTGGGGGGTGGCGGTCGTCGGCTTCCTCTTCGCCCGCGCCTTCTGGTGGGAACGGCTGGCCGCCTTCGCCGCCGGCGTGCTCCTCGTGCTGGCGCTGCCGCTCACCGACGAGATCGGCTTCGCGCTCGGCGTGCTCGTCGTCGCCTTCCACTGGTGGCGCACGCGAGGCGCGCGCGGCGGCCACCAGACGGCCGTCACGTGAGCCTGTGCATCCTGGCGGCGGGCAAGACGACGGTTCTCGCCGCCGGGCTGTTCACGCTCTCCTGGGAGCATTCGGTGCAGAAGACGCGCTGGGAGGAGGACTGGCGGGTCACGCCCGCCGGGCTCGAGATCGTCGAGGCGCGCGTCAAGGGGTCGGGCGCCGGCATGGAGCCGCCCGAGGGATCCGTCCTGAGGGATGATTGGTGGGTCTATTGGCCGGCTCTGCCCGCGCAGGCCTCGCTGTCGCTGGCGGCGTCGGGGGCGACCTCGTCGGGATGGTCGATATGCGGCGGGGGGAGGTGCGTGTCGGTCGGCGTCGAGGCCGCGGAACCGGTGCTCCTGCGACCGTGCGGCTAAAAGAGTTCAGCGGAAGCTGACATGCGTCCGCATGGGGCCGCCGCGCTTCTGGCAGGCGGGTCCGGGGCCCCGCATGTAGTGGCGCTCCGGCCTGTAGCTCGGCGCGAAAAACTCCCTCAGCGCGATGGCGCAGCTCGTCATGTAAACCCAGAACTTCATGACACTTCTTCCTGTCCCTCGGATGTCCCTTCCGATTGCGGGGCACCATAGCGAGCGCCGGTGAATACTCGGTGAACGCGATGTTAATCATTGGCTGTTTAGCGCCACCAGATTGTCTGAAATGCGAAGCTTTGGATGTGATTTCGCTCACATCCGACGAAAAGATATCGCTGTTGCATTCCTGCAACGCGAAACGCGCGTTCCGCGTCCGCCTCTCGTCGTGAAAAGGCGTTCCCGGGTCACCACGAAAAAAGTTCGGCCGGCGCGCGCGAATTGCGGGAACACTCGTCCGCGCCGCTTGTTGGGAACATGGTCGGACGAGAGCCGGCTTCGCCAGAGTGTCAAGAAACTCTGCCCCTCCAACGGAAGAGCATGAAAGGCTACGAAGATGGGCTTGTTTACGAAGGACATCAAAACCATGGACGATCTCTTCGTCCACACGCTCCGCGACATCTATTACGCGGAGAAGCAGATTGCGAAGAACCTGCCGACGATGATCGACAAGGCGACCAATCCGGAGCTGCAGAAGGGCTTCGAGAAGCACCTGGTCGAGACCGAGGGCCATATCGAGCGCCTCGAGGAGGTCTTCAGGATGCACGGCACGGAAGCCAAGGGCGTCAATTGCCCGGCGATCGACGGCATATTGGAGGAAGCCGACGAGGTTGTCGGCGAAGTGGAGGACAAGCAGGTTCTCGACGCCGCGGTGATCGCCGCCGCGCAGGCGGTCGAGCATTACGAGATCACCCGCTACGGCACGCTGATCGCCTGGGCCAAGGAACTCGGCCGCAGCGATTGCGCGCAGCTCCTCCAGCAGAACCTCGACGAGGAGAAGGCGACCGACAAGAAGCTGACCGAGCTCGCCGAAAGCCGCGTGAACCTGCGGGCGGCGTAGAACCGGCGACCAACCTCAAGCGCCGGACCTCGTGAGCCCACCACCGCCGGCGCCGCAGCCTGCCGTTCTCCCCGAATGGCGGGCTGCTCTTGTGGTTGGGTGTTGCAGGGTATGCGTCCTTCGAGGCTCGCCCTTCCGACGCCGGCGCCAGTATTTCGAACGTGGTCGAGGGCTCGCACCTCAGGATGAGGAGGCGGGTGGGCTTCATGTCGGGGATTGGGAGGGCAGGAATTGGTGCGTCCTTCGAGGCTCGCCTTTCCGACGCCGGCGCCAGTATTTCGAACGTAGTCGAGGGCTCGCACCTCAGGATGAGGGGGGCGGGCGGGCTTCAGGTCGGGGTTGGGAGGGCAGGAATTGGTGCGTCCTTCGAGGCTCGCCTTTCCGACGCCGGCGCCAGTATTCGAACGTAGTCGCGGGCTCGCACCTCAGGATGAGGAGGCGGGTGGGCTCCAGGGCCCAGAGAGGTGCGTCCTTCGAGGCTCCCCTTCGACAAGCTCAGGGTCGCACCTCAGGATGAGGGGGATGGTGGGCGACATCCCAGGTTCTGGAAGGCGGTGCGGGACAGCTTCGGTATGGCGCAATGCCAATTTCGGTCATACCGAGCGAGCGCGACGAACCTAACCCGCATCCGACCTCCGTTGCCGCGCCGTCTTGACCCCCACCCCTTAAACGCCACCCTCAAACGCTGGCCTGAAGCCCATCGCCCTCCCTCATCCTGAGGTGCGAGCCCGCGACCACGTTCGAAATACTGGCGCCAGCCTCTCGCGGGCGAGCCTCGAAGGACGCACCCCCCAACACACCACCGCCCGCAAATCCGTGGACATCGGCCGCCGTCCTGCATCTAATGCGTGCGGGGGGGAAGCGACATGCCGTTCGAGATGACGGTCTACATGCTCAGATGCTCGGACGGGTCATACTATGTCGGCTCGACCAAGCAGGAGATCGAGGCCCGGGTCTGGGAGCACAACAATCTGCCGTTAGACGGCTATACGGCGCGGCGACGGCCGGTCAGCCTCGTCTTTACCGAGACCTACGACCGCATCACCGACGCGATCGCCCGCGAGCGTCAGTTGAAAGGCTGGTCGCGCAGGAAGAAGGAGGCGCTGATCGCGCTCGCCTATGAGAGGCTGCCGGAGCTTTCCCGGCGCGGCCATCTGCTTCCGGGGGCCGAATGAGTGCGTCCTTCGAGGCTCGCCCTTCCGACGCCGGCGCCAGTATTTCGAACGTGGTCGCGGGCTCGCACCTCAGGATGAGGGAGGGCGGTGGGCTTCAGGTCGGAGTTGAGAGGTGCGTCCTTCGAGGCTCCCCTTCGACAAGCTCAGGGTCGCACCTCAGGATGAGGAAGGGCGGTGGGCTTCAGACCAGTGTTTGAAGGTGGCGTTCAAGGGGTAGGGTGCATTGCGCCATACCGAAGCCTTCCGCACCAGCCTTCCAGAACTTGGGATGCCGCCCACCATCCCCCCTCATCCTGAGGTGCGACCCTGAGCTTGTCGAAGGGGAGCCTCGAAGGACGCACCGGCAGCATCACCCGCGCAGGAGCTCCTCGAAGGCGCGCTTGCCGGGCGGGGTGAAGACGATGGCGCGGCTGTTCTTGTCGCGCCGGGCCCAGCGCCTGGCGATGATGCGGTCGAGCATGGCCGCGCCGAGCGCGCCGGCGAGATGGGAGCGTCGGACGCTCCAGTCGAGGCAGGCGCGGCAGAGTGGCCGGCGCGACGCGGCAAGGGCGCCGAAATCGATGCCAAAATCCTCGAACCAGGCGCGCCCGCCCTCGCCGAGGGAGAGCGCATCGCCGTCCTCGCAGACATAGCCGCGCCGTCGCAGATGGTCGTAGAGAGCGACGCCCCGGTCGCCGGCGAGATGATCGTAGCAGATGCGCGCCTCGCGCAGCGCCGTGTCCCTGGGCCCCGGCCGGGTCCGTTTCGGCCCGACAGCGGCCGCCACGCCCATGATCGCTTCCAGCATGGAGGCGACCTCGGTTCCCTTCAACGCGTAGTAGCGGTGCCGGCCCTGCCGCGTCACCGTCACCAGTCCGCCATCGCCGAGCTTGGCGAGATGCGAGCTCGCGGTCTGCAGCGTCACGCCGGCCTCCAGCGCCAGCTCGCTCGCCGTGAGCGCACCGCCGTCCATCAGCGCGGCCAGCATGTTGGCGCGCGCCGGGTCGCCCACCAGCGTGGCGATGCGCGAAATGTCGGGACCGTCCTTCATCGCATTCTCCTGTCGACCACAGTTCGATCGTAATCGAAGCATTCCCGCCGGGCAATCCGTAGTCTGGACATCGTCGAAAAGGAGATGTCCGATGCATGCCGTCCGCCCGCGCCGCCCGTTCGCGGGGAGCCTTGCGCCCGCCAGCCCGTGGCAGCGGGTGCGCCGCGCCTTCGCCAGGCCGATGCGCCTCTACGACCGCCATCTGCAGCGCCGGCACCTCGCCGATCTCGACGACCACCTGCTGCGCGACATCGGCGTGACGCCCGAGCAGCGCCGGGCCGAATGCAGCCGGCCGTTCTGGCGATAGCGGAAACGAGGTTTCGATGTTTCGATGCGCGTCGAAGTATCGGAGGATTCGCTCCTCCACCGCCTTTGGCGGTCCCTTGCCGGGGCGAGCCACTGGTCTCGCCCGTCCTTCGGACTCCCGTAAACGGGGGAGGAACCGGCGCTGCGGCCGTCCGCGACCTCGGCTCCTCCCCTGCGACGCGGGGAGACCGCCGCCGTTCGAAATTCAACCGGAAAAAGAAACCCATTCAACAGAAAGGCAAACGGCCATGACCATAACCTGCTTCATCCGCTACGAGATCGACCCGTTCCAGAAGGAAGCCTTCGCCGAATACGCGCGCAACTGGGGCGAGGCCATACCGCGCTGCGGGGCCGATCTGGTCGGCTATTTCGCGCCGCATGAGGGCTCCGCGACGACGGCCTACGGCGTCTACCATGTCGAGAACCTCGCCGCCTACGAGGCCTATCGCGCGCGGCTGGCCGCCGACCCGCTCGGCAAGGCGAATTACGAGTTCGCCAGGGAGCGCCGCTTCATCCGGCGCGAGGACCGCGTCTTCCTGAAGCTCGCCTCGGCACCGCATGCGCCGCTGGTGCTGCCATGATCGCCGTGATTTTCGAGGTCGAGCCGGCCGAGGGGCGGCGCGAGGCGTATCTGACCATCGCCGCCGGCCTGCGCCCGCTGCTCGACGACGTCGACGGCTTCATCTCGGTCGAGCGCTTCCAGAGCCTTTCCGAGCCCGGCCGCATCCTCTCGCTCTCCTTCTGGCGCGACGAGGCGGCGGTGCAGGCGTGGCGCAACATGCAAGCGCACCGCGCCGCGCAGAAGGCCGGCCGCGACGGCGTGTTCTCGACATACCGGCTGCGGATCGCCCATGTCGTGCGCGACTACGGCATGTTCGAGCGCGGCGAGGCGCCGGAGGACAGCCGTTCGGCGCACGGCGGATAAGCCGCTTTTCGACAGGTCGCCGAACCGCCGGGCATCTTCCGGGAAGCCGGCGCTCTCCACCGCTTCGGCGTGGGCAGTGCATGCGAGCGCCCTCGCCCGGAAAGGAGGAGTGCCGGGAGATGCCGAGCACAGCCTTTTCCTCCAGTCGCGGCGGCCAACTGCCGTGCAGCCTCTACGCCTTGACTTTAATCAATCGATTGATTAAAGTTGGATGATGACGACGAACAGAACCACCCAGGAAACGGCGCCCAGCGCCGCGAAGACCCGCGAGGCGCTCATCGACGCCGCGCTGACGCTTTTCGGCACGAAGGGCTTCGCCGCGACCTCGACGCGCGAGATCGCGGCCGCGGCGAAGGCGAATATCGGCAGCATCGCCTATCATTTCGGCAGCAAGGAAGGCCTGCGCGACGCCTGCGCCAGGCATATCGTCGACACGGTGCAGACCGTCGCCGGTCCGATCCTCGCCTCCCCGCTTCCCTCGCCGGAGACCGGCGGGCCCGCCGCCGACGAACTGCTGCGCGCGATCCTCGAGCGGATGATCGGCTTTCTCGTCGTCCAGCCTGAGGCGGGACGCATCGCCCAGTTCATACTCAGGGAAATGTCGCAGCCGACGCCGGCGCTCGACATCGTCTATTCCGGCGTCTTCGAGCCGGTTCACAGGCGGCTCTGCCGGATATGGGAGCTGGCGACCGGCGAGCCCGCCGAGAGCGAGCGCACCAAGCTCGCCGTCTTCACCATGATCGGACAGGTCATCTATTTCCGCATCGGCCGCGAGGCCGTGCTGCGCCGCATGGGCTGGGCAAGCATCGGCTCCGAGGAAGCGGCAAGGATCGCCGAGGTCGCGGGAGACAATCTGATGGCGGCGCTGGCTGCCCGCAAGGAGGACAAGCCGTGAGCTTTCTGTGCGCGATCCCGCTCATAGCCTCGCTGCTTTCGGGCTGCGCGGCGGAAGAGACGCTGGCCGTCGGCTATGTCGAGGGCGACTACGTGCTGCTGGCGCCGATCGAGACGGCGCAGATCCGATCGGTCGGCGTGCGGCGCGGCGACCATGTCGAGCCCGGCGCCGTGCTCGCCGAACTCGAGAGCGACGATGCGAGCCTGGCGGTCACCGAGGCGGAGGCCTCGCTGGCCCAGGCCGAGGCGCAGCTCGCCGACCTCAAGCTCGGCAAGCGGCCGGAGGAGATCGCGGTGCTCGAAGCCGCCCTGCGCTCCGCCAAGGCGGAGGCGACCGAAGCCGAGCGCGTGCTCAGGCGCGCCACGGACCTCAACCGGCGCGGCATCGCCGCCGAGGCGGATTTCGACAAGGCGAAGACCTCGCTGGAGCTCGCGAACGCCTCGGTCGGAGAGGCCGAGGCCAATCTGGTCGTCGCCAGCCTTCCCGCACGCGAGGAGACGATCAGGGCGGCCGAGAACCAGGTCGAGGTCGCGAGGGCGCTTCTGGAACAGGCGCGCTGGCGGCTGGCGAAACGGACGATAACGGCGCCCTCGCCCGGCCGCGTCGACGACATCATCCGCAATCCGGGCGACATTTCCGGCCCTACCGCGCCGGTGCTTTCGCTGCTGCCGGACGGCGCGATCAAGCTGAAGCTCTACGTTCCCGAGCCCGCCTTCTCGTCGATCGAGGTCGGTTCGCTGCTCGACGTGCGCTGCGACGGCTGCCCGGAAGGCCTGCGGGCGCGCGTCAGCTATGTCTCGCCCGACCCCGAATTCACCCCGCCGGTGATCTATTCGCTCGAAACCCGCCAGAAGCTCGTCCATCTCGTCGAGGCGCGGCCTGACGGTGACGCGCGCATGCTGAAGCCGGGACAGATCGTCGACGTGACCCGAGCGGCGGACAGCGAGCAGGCACGATGAACGCCATCGAAGTCCGCAACCTCGTCAAGCGCTTCGGCGACCGCACGGTGGTCGACCACGTGTCGATGACGGTGGGGACCGGCGAGATCGTCGGCTTCCTCGGTCCGAACGGCTCCGGCAAGACGACGACGATCCGGTTGATGTGCGGGTTGCTGACACCGGACGAGGGCGAGGGAGAGGTGCTCGGGCACGACCTGCTCACCGACAGCCTCCGGATCAAGCGCGAGGTCGGCTACATGACGCAGCGCTTCTCCTTCTACGAGGATCTGACGATCGCGGAGAACCTGGAGTTCGTCGCGCGGCTCTACCAGCTCAAGCCGGTGCGCGAACATGTCGACCGCACGCTGGAGGATCTCGGCCTGACTTCCCGCCGCGACCAGCTCGCCGGCACGCTCTCGGGCGGCTGGAAGCAGCGCCTGGCGCTCGCCGCCTGCATCATGCACAAGCCGAAGCTGCTGCTTCTCGACGAGCCGACGGCGGGCGTCGATCCCAAGGCGCGGCGCGACTTCTGGGACGAGATCCACCGCCTCGCGGCGGACGGGCTGACCGTATTGGTCTCCACCCATTACATGGACGAGGCGGAGCGCTGCCACCGCATCAGCTACATCGCCTACGGCAAGATGCTGGCGTCGGGAACGGTCGACGAGGTGGTGCGCGACGCCGGCCTCACCACCTTCGTGCTGCGCGGGCCGGACCTCCAGCGGCTCGCGCAGGAAATCGAGGGGCTGCCGGGCGTCGAGCAGGTCGCCCCCTTCGGCACGACGCTGCATGTGGTGGGAACGGACGCGGCGCGGCTCAAATCCACGCTGGAGCCGTTCGCCAAGCGCCCCGACATCACGGTCGAGCCGGGCGTGACCAGCCTCGAGGACGTCTTCATCCAGTTCATGGCGACGTCGCAGGACAACATGCAATGAACACGCTGTTCTCCTTCGCCAGGCTCGGCGCGCTCCTGATGAAGGAATTCATCCAGATGCGGCGCGACCGCATCACCTTCGGCATGATGCTCGGCGTGCCGCTGATCCAACTCCTGCTGTTCGGCTACGCGATCAACAACGATCCCAAGCAATTGCCGACCGCGCTGGTGGCGACGAGCCAGGACCACTACACGCGCGCCATGGTGTCGGCGCTGGAGACGACCGGTTACTACCGCTTCGACCATGTCGTCGCGAGCGCGGCGGAAGCGGAAGCGCTGATGGCGAGCGGCGCGGTCGCCTTCGTGGTGACGATCCCCTCGGATT
Source organism: Aquamicrobium sp. LC103 (assembly GCF_001014615.2). Lineage (GTDB taxonomy): Bacteria > Pseudomonadota > Alphaproteobacteria > Rhizobiales > Rhizobiaceae > LBCQ02. Next base: position 12,407 of record NZ_LBCQ02000021.1, on the reverse strand, counting down.
TCGCGCGCCGCGTCGACCGCGGCGACCGGCCGCAAATCCTGATCGAGGCCGACGCCACCGATCCGGCGGTCGCCAGCGGCGCGATCTCGACGCTCGGCACGGTCGCCGCCAACGCGCTGACGCGCGAGCGCGGCATGGAGGCGGCCGCGAGGGAACAGGCCGACAGCCAGCTCGAAGTGGTCGTCCACCGCCGCTACAACCCGGAAGGAATCTCGCAATACAACATCGTGCCCGGCCTGCTCGGCGTGATCCTGCAGATGACCATGGTGATGATGACCTCGATCGCGCTGACGCGCGAGACCGAGCGCGGCACGATGGAGAACCTGCTCGCCATGCCGGCGAGCCCGGTCGAGATCATGCTGGGCAAGGTGCTGCCCTATCTGGCGGTCGGCGCGGTGCAGGTGGTGGTGGTGCTGGTCGCCGCGAAGCTGCTCTTCGGCGTGCCCTTCATGGGCGGCATGACGCTGCTGTTCTCGGCGATCCTGATCTTCGTTCTTTCGCTGGTGATGCTCGGCTACACGATCTCGACATTCGCCCGCACGCAGATGCAGGCGCTGCAGCTCACCTTCTTCTTCTTCCTGCCCTCGATCATGGTGTCAGGCTTCATGTTCCCGTTCCGGGGAATGCCGGACTGGGCGCAGCTTTTCGGCGAGATATTCCCGCTCACCCATTTCCTGCGCGTCATCCGCGCCATCATGCTCAAGGGCGCCGACCTGCCGGCGGTGGCCTGGGAGGTCGGCATCCTCGTGCTTTTCGTGGCGATCTACGCCGCGGTCGCGCTCCTGCGCTTCCGCCGGACGCTCGATTGATCCCTTCCTAGGGCGTTTCCAGATGAAATGGAATCGTCGCTTGGAACGCCCCCTCCACCACGCTTCGCGTGGTCCTTCAGGGCGAGCCGCTTGTCTCGCCCGTCCTTCGGCCCCCCCCCGCTCCGCAGGGGAGGAACCAGGCGTCGCGGCCGGCCGCACCGTGGGCCCTCCCCCATTTTCATGGGGGAAGGGGGGACCCCACGAAGTGGTGGAGGGGTGTTTCGGTGAAAACCTGGACTGCCCTAGAAGAACACCAGGCTGACCAGGATGAAGGACGGGATGAGGACCGCGCCCGACCAGAGCATGTAGCCGAAGAAGCTCGGCATGCGGATGCCCTGCTCGCGCGCGATCGCGTACACCATGAAGTTGGGCGCGTTGCCGATATAGGTGTTGGCGCCCATGAAGACCGCGCCGGCCGAGATCGCCACCAGCGTGCGCGACAGCGTCGTCATCAGGACCTGCGGATCGCCGCCCGCCAGCTCGAAGAACACCAGATAGGTGGGCGCGTTGTCGAGGAAGGACGAAAGGACGCCGGTCAGCCAGAAATAGGCGAGATCGTTGGGCGCGCCGTCGGCTCCGGTGACCAGCGAGACCAGCGGCGCGAAGGCGCCGTCGAGCCCGGCCTGCAGGATGGCGATCACCGGGATGATGCAGACGAAGATGCCGGCGAAAAGCTTGGCGACCTCGAGGATCGGCCCCCAGTTGAAGCCGTTGGCCCGGCGGTACTCCTTGCTGGAGATCGCGAGCGAGACCAGCGCGAGGGCGAGGATGATCGCATCGCGCAGCAGGTTCTGCAGTTCGAGCTCGACGCCGTGGACGGCGAAGCTGATGCCCGGCTTCCAGACGCCCGACATCAGGATGGCGGCGATGACGCCGGCAAGCAGCGGGAAGTTGACGAGGCCGCGAATGCGCACCGTCGAATCGGGCGTCGGATCCTTGATCTTCGGCATCCCGCCCTCGCGCCTGTGCAGGATCGTGTCGAGCACGATGAAGACCGCGAGCACGATGCCGCCGACGAAGGCCATCTCAGGCAGGAGATGCGTCGTCGTCCAGAAGAAGTCGACGCCCCTGAGGAAGCCGAGGAACAGCGGCGGGTCGCCCAGCGGCGTCAGCGAGCCGCCGATGTTGGAGACCAGGAAGATGAAGAAGACGATGACATGCGCGTTGAAGGGCCGGTTGTCGTTGGCGCGGATGATCGGCCGGATCATGATCATCGAGGCGCCGGTGGTGCCGACGACCGAGGCCAGCAGCGAGCCGATCACCAGAAGGCCGGCGTTGACCAGCGGCGTGCCGTGGATGTTGCCCGCGATCAGGATGCCACCGGAGATGGTGAACAGCGCGAACAGGAGGATGATGAACGACATGTATTCGAGCAGCATCGTGTGCAGCACCGCCTCGGCGGTGATGCTCGGGCCGAACGCATAGGCCAGCGGCACGATGACGAGGGCCGCCCACAGGGCGGTTATCTTGCCGTAGTGATGCTCCCAGAGATGGGGATAGAGGAGCGGCCCGGTCGCGATCGACAAAAGCATGCCGACGAAAGGTATCGCCCAGAGAAGCGACATCGTGCCCCCCGGCAGGCCGTGTTCCTCGGCCGCGAAAGCATATTCGGGCAGCACGGAAGCAGCCGCAACGGCGGCGGCAAGCGCGAGCAGGCGTGTCGCAGATCGCATATTTCCCCCTCAACGAGCTTTTCGAGGCACGTCATAGCCTCGCAATTCGTGCCGCGAAAGCGACAATTTGAGCTTTCCGGACAAAATGCCGCCCGCGCATGCGCGCCGACGCCGACCCTTTGCCTTTGCGGGGAAAGCGATTATGAAGCGGCTGTAACGATCCGGAGAATTGCCAGCCATGACAACCATCACGCAGGTTCCGCCTCTCGTCGTCGTTTTCGGAGGATCCGGCTTCTTAGGCCGGCACGTCGTCCGGGCGCTGGCACGGCGCGGCTACCGGGTCAGGGTTGCCTGCCGCAATCCCAACCTCGCCGGGCACCTCCAGCCGCTCGGCAATGTCGGCCAAATCCAGGCCGTGCAGGCGAATTTGCGCCATCGCTGGTCGGTGGACCGGGCGGTGCAGGGCGCGGATCACGTCATCAACCTCGTCGGCATCCTCCATGAGAGCGGCCAGCAGACCTTCAACGCGGTGCAGGATTTCGGCGCCCGCGCCGTGGCGGAAGCCGCCCGCGCGGTCGGCGCGAGGCTGACGCATGTCTCGGCGATCGGCGCCGACGTCCATTCGCCGGCGGCCTACGGAACGACCAAGGCGCGCGGCGAGAAGGCGGTAATGGACACGATGGCGGAGGCGGTGATCTTCCGCCCGTCGATCGTGTTCGGCCCGGAGGACGGGTTCTTCAACCGCTTCGCCAAGATGGCGCGGCTGTCGCCCTTCCTGCCGCTGATCGGCGGCGGCCACACCAGGTTCCAGCCGGTCTATGTCGGCGACGTGGCCGAGGCGGTCGCGCGCTCGGTCGACGGCGAGGTCGCCGGCGGACGCATCTACGAACTCGGCGGGCCGGAAGTGCTGACCTTCCGCGAATGCCTGGAGACGATGCTCAAGGTCATCAACCGCAAGCGCATGCTGATCTCGCTGCCGTGGTGGGTGGCGCGGCTGCAGGCCTCCATCCTCGGCCTGCTGCCCAAGCCTATCCTGACCACGGACCAGGTGGCGCTTCTGCAGAACGACAACGTCGTCTCGCAGGCGGCGGTCGACGAAGGACGGACATTCGCCGCCCTCGGCATCACGCCGCAGGCGATGGAGGCGATCCTGCCCGGCTATCTCTGGCAGTACCGGCCGGCCGGCCAGTTCACGCACACGGCGGCCTGAGGCCGCTCAGCCCCAGATCAGCAGCGCGATCATGCCGACCGTGCCGACCACGAGCCGCCACCAGGCGAAAAGCGCGTAGCCGCGCCGCGAGACGAAGTCGAGAAGCCTGCGCACGACGATCACCGCGCTGAAAAAGGCCATGACGAAGCCGGTGACGATGATCGGCAGGTCCGCGACGGTCAATATGTCGCGGTTCTTGAAGAGATCGTAGGCGAAGGCGCCGACCATGGTCGGCATCGCCAGGAAGAAGGAGAACTCGGCCGCCGAACGCTTGTCGGCGCCGAGCAGCAGCGCGCCGACGATGGTGGAGCCGGAGCGCGACGTGCCGGGGATCATCGCGAAGCACTGGAAAAGGCCGATCTTGAAATACATCGACATCGGGTATTTCGAGGCGTCCTCGTATTTCGGCTTTATCGCCCAGCGGTCCACCCACAGGAGCACGAAGCCGCCGAGGATGAGCATGACGCAGATGAGCATCGGCGTCTCGAACAGCACCGTCTTGATGATGCCGTGCGCCAGCGCGCCGATGACGGCAGCGGGCAGGAAGGCGAGCAGGACGCCGAACAGGAAATGGCGGGCGCCCGGGTCGTGCGGCATCCTGACGAACAGGTCGCGGAGGCGGGCGGAATAGACGCTGAGGATGGCGAGGATGGCGCCGAGCTGGATCAGCACCTCGAAGGCGCGCCCTGTCGACCGGAAGCCGAGAAAATGGCCCGCCAGGAGGATGTGCCCCGTCGACGAGACCGGTATGAACTCCGTCAGACCCTCCAGAATGCCGAGCAGCGCGGCGCCGACGATCGACTGTTCATTCATGAAGAACCTCTCCGGTACAAGCGGCGGCGCTTGCTTGTCATGGCGGGGATGAGAGCCTATAGGACGGGACTGTCTTCTGCGTCCGACTCGGAACGAAGCTGAGAATTAGCCTCGCCGCCTTGAAATGACCAGAGCCTTCATGTCTCTACCGGTGCCATGCTGACCCTCTTCCATCATCCAATGTTCGCCTCGTGCCGTTTCGTACGTCTTTCTTTCGGAGAATATGGCGAAGAGTTGGCGCTGATCGAAGAAAAGCCGTGGCTGCGGCGGCGGGAGTTCCTGGCGCTCAACCCCGCGGCGACGCTGCCGGTCCTGCTCGCCGAGGGCGACGAGCCGATCGTCGGCGCGGCGGTCATCGCGGAATATGTCGACGAGACTCGAGGCGTGCTCAAGCGCGAGAAGCGGCTCTTCGCCGAGGACCCGATGGCGCGGGCCGAGATACGGCGCCTGGTCGACTGGTATCTCGGCAAGACCGAAGCCGAGGTGACCAGGCATCTCGTGCGCGAGCGCGTCTTGAAGCCGGTGATGGGCAGCGAGCATGGCGGCGGCTCGCCGGATTCGGCGGCGATACGCGCGGCGCGCTCCAACGTGCGCCAGCACCTGAAATACACCAACTGGCTGGCCGGCACCCGCAACTGGCTGGCAGGCCCCCGCATCACCTATGCCGACATGGCGGCGGCCGCCGCGATCTCGGTGCTCGACTATCTCGGCGAGATCACCTGGTACGACTATCCCGCCGCCAAGGACTGGTACACGCGGGTGAAATCGCGGCCGTCCTTCCGCCCCCTCCTCAACGACCGGGTGCGGGGTCTTTCCCCGGTCTCGCACTACGCCGACCTGGATTTCTGATGGGCGCCTCCCGGAAACCAGTCGCCTCAGACCGGCTTCGGGACTTTCTGGAAGACGAAGCGAGGAAGGCGGGATTCGCCGAAATCGCGGTGACGACGCCGGACGCGACGCCGCTCGCCCCCGCGCGGCTCGGCGAATATCTGGCGCTCGGCCGCCACGCCTCGATGGAGTGGATGGCGGAGACGGCGGAGCGGCGCAGCGATCCGCGCAAGCTGTGGCCGGACGTGCGCAGCGTCGTCGTGCTGGCGATGAACTACGGGCCGGACAAGGATCCGCTCGAGCTGCTCGGCAAGAGGGAGCGCGGCGCGATCTCGGCCTATGCGCGCCACCGCGACTATCACGACGTCATCAAGGGCAGGCTCAAGGAAATCGCGCAGAAGCTCGCGGCACGCAGCGGGGCCGACGTCAAGGTCTTCGTGGACACCGCGCCGGTGATGGAGAAGCCGCTGGCGGAGGCGGCCGGCCTCGGCTGGCAGGGCAAGCACACCAATCTCGTCAGCCGCGCGCACGGTTCCTGGCTGTTCCTGGGCTCGATCTTCACCACGGCCGAGCTGCGCGCCGACGCGCCCGAAAGGGACCATTGCGGTTCCTGCCGCGCCTGCCTCGACATCTGCCCGACGGCGGCGTTTCCGGCACCCTACCAGCTCGACGCGCGGCGCTGCATCTCCTACCTCACCATCGAGCACAAGGGGCCGATCCCGCATGAATTCCGCGCCGCGATGGGCAACCGCATCTATGGCTGCGACGACTGCCTCGCGGTCTGCCCGTGGAACAAGTTCGCCCAGGCGGCCAGCGAGGCCAAGCTGGTGGCGCGGGCAGATCTCGAGGAGCCCGCGCTCGGCGAGCTGCTGGCGCTCGACGACGCGGAGTTCCGGACGTTCTTTTCCGGCTCGCCGATCAAGCGCATCGGCCGCGACCGCTTCATCCGCAACGTGCTGACCGCCGCCGGCAATTCCGCGAGCGACGCGCTGGCCGAGCCGTGCAGGCGCCATCTCCTCGACCCCTCGCCGCTGGTGCGCGGCGCGGCCGTCTGGGCGCTTTCGCAATTGCTGGACGAGGCGTCCTTCATGGAACTCGCAGCCGGCGCGAGGAACGAGGAGGACGACGACGTTAAGGCCGAATGGAGCCGCGCCGCGGCACGCTCGCATGAAGGAGCCCTGCAATGACGATGCGCGTCTTCCTGTTCGGCGCGGGATATTCCGCGCGCGCCTTCGCCCGGCTTGCCGTCGCCGAGGGCGCCCATGTCGCCGGCACGACCCGGTCCCAGGAAAAGGCGCCGCTGCTGGAAGCGGAGGGCATCGCCCCCTTCCTCTTCGACGGAAGCGGGATTTCAGCCGGGATCGCCGCCGAATTGCGGGAGGCGACGCATCTCGTCGTCTCGACGGCGCCGGACGAGGCCGGCGATCCCGTGCTGCGGACAGCCGGCGCGGCGATCGCGAACATGCCGCGGCTTCGATGGATCGGCTATCTCTCGACCGTCGGGGTCTATGGCGACCATCAGGGCCGATGGGTGGACGAGACCAGCGATTGCCGGCCGGTCTCGCGCCGTTCGAAATCGCGGCTCGAGGCCGACGAGGCATGGCTGAGGCTGGGCGAGGCAACCGGCAAACCGGTGGCGATTCTACGCCTTTCCGGCATTTACGGGCCGGGGCGCAACGCCTTCGTCAACCTGGAGAACGGCACCGCGCGGCGGATCGTCAAGCCCGGCCAGGTGTTCAACCGCATCCATGTCGAGGACATCGCCGGCGCGCTCCGGCATCTGGCCGGCGCCGAGCTCGGCGGCATCTTCAACGTCACCGACGACGAGCCCGCGCCGCCGCAGGACGTCGTCGCCCTCGCCGCCGCGCTGATGGGCGTGGAGCCGCCGCCGGAAGTCGATTTCGACCAGGCCGAGATGACGCCGATGGCGCGCTCCTTCTACGGCGAGAGCAAGCGCGTTTCCAACGCCAGGCTCAAGGCCTCCGGCTACGCCTTCCGCTTTCCAGACCATCGTGCGGCCTTGCGGCATATGTGGGAGGCGGGCGACTGGCGCGGCCGCCAGGACGGGCCGGCACCCGACCGGCGCTCGAAAATCCGGCGCTGAAATGGCGAAGGCAAGGCGCGGACTCATCTTTGACACGAATCACGGCGATCCTCGCCGGGCATTTGAGCAAGAGAGGGGAGTAGGGAAATTGATGTCCTTCCCGGGACGGGTGCGCCGCCTCGCACTCGCTTTTGCCGCGATCGCGTTCGGCGCGACCTCGATACCCGCCAATGCCGATCCGCTCGCCAAGGACCTCTTCGGCGCGCACAGGCTGCCGGCCGCGACCAATGCCGAATCCTTCGGCTTTTATTCCAAGGGTTGCTTCTCCGGCGGCGTCGCCATCGCCACCGATGGTCCGACCTGGCAGGCGATGCGGCTTTCGCGCAACCGCCGCTGGGGCCACCCCGAGCTGATCGCCACGTTGGAGCGCCTTTCGCGCGAGGCGTCCCGGGACGGCTGGCCGGGCTTGCTCATCGGCGATATCTCGCAGCCGCGCGGCGGGCCGATGCTGACCGGCCATGCCTCGCACCAGATCGGCCTCGACGCCGACATCTGGCTGACGCCGATGCCGAACCGCACGCTCACCGCGTCGGAGCGCGAGAACATCGGCGCGACCTCGATGATCAAGAAGGATTCGCTCCATGTCGACGACCGCCTATGGACGCCGGCGCATGCGGCGGTGCTGAAGCGCGCGGCGAGCTACGGCAATGTCGAACGCATCCTCGTCCATCCCGGCATCAAGAAGAAGCTGTGCGACACGGTGAAGGGCGACCGGAGCTGGCTGCGCAAGGTACGCCCCTATTGGGGACACGACGCGCATTTCCATCTGCGCATCGGCTGCCCGTCCGGCTCGGCCGGCTGCAAGGGCCAGGAAGGCACGCCGCGCGGCGACGGCTGCGACAGCTCGCTCGCCTGGTGGTTCACCGAGGAGCCGTGGCGTCCCGCCAAGGGGCCGGCGAAGCCCAGATCGCGCGACATAATGACGATGGCGTCGCTGCCCGCCGCCTGCCGTGTCGTGCTCAACGCGCCCGAGCCGGTCTCCGAGGCCGCGGTGACCTTCGGCGGCGGACGCACCACGATCGCGGCCTCCGGCGCCGTTCCGGTCACCGCCAACGCCTTTGCCGCCACGCCGGAGACGGCAATACCGCTGCCGCAGCCACGACCGTTCGATTAGGCGGTTTCGGACAATCACTGAAAAACGCCCCCTCCGGCCCCTTCGGGCCACCTCCCCGCTTCGCAGGGGAGGAGCCGGGTTGCGGACGGCCGCGGCGCTCAGCCGAGCTCCTGGGCGATCCCGATGAGAATGCCTTCAGGCCCGCGGATATAGCAGAGCAGATACGCGTCCTTATACCGGACTACTTCGCCCACGAGCCGCGCTCCGCGCGCGCGGAGCCTTTCGAGCGTCTCGTCGATGTCGTCCACGGCGAACATGACGCGGAGGTAGCCCAGGGCGTTGACCGGAGCGTTCCGGTGATCCGCGACGACAGGCGGCGTGAGGAAGCGGGAGAGCTCGAGCCGGCTGTGGCCGTCCGGCGTGCGCATCATGGCAATCTCGACGCGCTGGTCGCCCAGTCCGGTGACACGTCCGGCCCATTCTCCCTCGATCGTGGCCCGACCTTCGAGTTCGAGGCCGAGTTCGCGAAAGAAATCGATCGCCGCTCCGAGGTCTTCGACGACGATTCCCACGTTGTCCATCCGCTTGAGAGCCATGTTTCCGATCTCCAAGGTGTCGTTGCAGTCTACCAGGTGCCGGAGGGCGCTTCAGGCAAAAGCTGAAAACGCTCCAGGCGCGGCGGTCACCACCACACCGCGCCGCGCGTCAGCCTGATGCGCGGATTGCCCTCGGGCAGGCAGAGAGGCCGATCGCTGGCGGGCGCGGCATCGTCCAGCCCGCCCTCCACCAGCGGCATCCCGGAAAGCCCGTGCATGGGCGGCAGCTTCAGCTTGGGCACGATCGACGGGCGGCTGACCTTCGGCGGCGTCCGGATATCGACCACCGGCGCGACCGCCTCGCCCGATTTGTACGCCATCAGCCTGGCAATGCGCTCGGCGGTTTGCGGATGGGTGCGCAACACGGAAGGGTCGGGTATCCGCCCGCCGGGCAGCATCAGGCTCTCCCAGAGGCGGCCCTGCGCGCGTTCCAGCTTCGCAAGCGCGGAGGCGAGCCCGTCCGCATCGCCGGTGAGCATGAAGGCGCCGAGATCGGCGTCGAATTCGCGGGTGCGCGAAAGCGCCATCTGCAGGAGCCCGCCGATCGTCGGGGCGAGAACCAGAATCAGCACCGCCGGCCACGGCACCGGCGCCTCGTTGCCGCTGGCGAAACCGCCGAGATTGACCAGCAGGGAGAAGATGCCGACCGTCGACATCAGCGATGTGTAGCGCGAGACCATGTCGGCGAAGGCCATCACCTTCACGTCCTCATGCGCGATGTGGCTCATCTCGTGCGCCAGCACGCCGGTCAGCTCGCGCGGCGAGAGCCTGCGCGCCAACGCGTCGGTGATGGCGATCGCCGAATCCTCGCGCCGGCCGACGGCGAAGGCGTTCATCATGTTCGACGGCACGACGAAGAGCTTGGGCATTGCGGGCAGCTCGGCGCGGCGGGCGAGCTCCTCGACTATGGCGACGCCGGCGGGAAATTGCGCCCGCGTCACCGGTCGCGCCTTGTACATGGCGAGCACCATCTGCGGGCTGACGCGCCTGATGGCGACCATGGAGATGCCGCCGAAGATCAGCGCCGCGATCAGTCCCGTGGGCCCGGCGAAGATCCAGGCGGTGACGGCGAGCAGCACCAGGCTTGCCGCCGCCAGCACCCAGGTGTGGAAAAGATTGCGAAGCCGGCTGCGACGCTGCTCGAGCAAATTGGAACGCGGGATCATGTCCATACCAGCAATATGGCTATCAAAGACGCGATTTCCGATAGGCACTGCGAAGGTTCGCGCTCTTCGCCGGCCGGCCTTTCCCCTTATAGGGGATAAAATCGGAGCACGCAGCGACTTGCGCGATAATTGGCTGGTTCTTATATACGCGGCAACTCCGCACACCGTCAAAACAAGGATCCGGCGCGCGGAATTCGAGTGAACAGGGGCTGTCGCCCGGAACGCCTATATGGGTCCTTGACGGCCTGCTATACGGAGAGAAGAGAAATGGCAAAAGTAATCGGTATCGATCTGGGAACGACCAATTCCTGCGTCGCCGTCATGGACGGCAAGGATGCCAAGGTCATCGAGAACGCCGAGGGCGCGCGCACCACGCCTTCGATCGTCGCCTTCACCGATGGCGACGAGCGCCTCGTCGGCCAGCCGGCCAAGCGCCAGGCGGTGACCAACCCGGAAAACACCCTTTTCGCGATCAAGCGCCTGATCGGCCGCCGCTATGACGACCCGGTCACCGAGAAGGACAAGAAGCTGGTCCCCTACAAGATCGTCAAGGGCGACAATGGCGACGCCTGGGTCGAGGCCGGCGGCAAGAAGCAGTCGCCCAGCCAGATCTCCGCGATGATCCTTCAGAAGATGAAGGAAACCGCGGAAGCATATCTTGGCGAAAAGGTCGAGAAGGCCGTCATCACCGTTCCCGCCTATTTCAACGACGCCCAGCGCCAGGCCACCAAGGACGCCGGCAAGATCGCCGGGCTCGAGGTCCTGCGCATCATCAACGAGCCGACCGCGGCCGCGCTCGCCTACGGCCTCGACAAGAAGGACGGCAAGACCATCGCCGTCTACGACCTTGGCGGCGGCACCTTCGATATTTCCGTGCTGGAGATCGGCGACGGCGTGTTCGAGGTGAAGTCGACCAATGGCGATACCTTCCTCGGCGGCGAGGATTTCGACATGCGCCTGGTCGAGTATCTGGCGGCGGAGTTCAAGAAGGAACAGGGCATCGACCTGAAGAACGACAAGCTCGCCCTTCAGCGCCTCAAGGAGGCCGCGGAGAAGGCCAAGATCGAGCTGTCGTCGGCCTCGCAGACCGAGATCAACCTGCCCTTCATCACGGCCGACGCCTCCGGGCCGAAGCACCTGACGATGAAGCTGACGCGCGCCAAGTTCGAATCGCTGGTGGACGATCTCGTCCAGCGCACGATCGAGCCCTGCAAGGCAGCGCTCAAGGATGCCGGCCTCAAGGCGGGCGAGATCGACGAGGTGGTCCTGGTCGGCGGCATGACCCGCATGCCCAAGATCCAGGAGATCGTGAAGCAGTTCTTCGGCAAGGAGCCGCACAAGGGCGTCAACCCGGATGAGGTCGTCGCGCTCGGCGCCGCCATCCAGGCCGGCGTTCTGCAGGGCGACGTCAAGGACGTGCTGCTGCTCGACGTGACCCCGCTGTCGCTGGGCATCGAGACGCTGGGTGGCGTGTTCACGCGCCTGATCGAGCGCAACACCACGATCCCGACCAAGAAGAGCCAGGTCTTCTCCACTGCCGAGGATTCGCAGTCGGCGGTGACGATCCGGGTCTTCCAGGGCGAACGCGAAATGGCCGCCGACAACAAGATGCTCGGCCAGTTCGACCTGGTCGGTATCCCGCCCGCGCCGCGCGGCGTGCCGCAGATCGAAGTGACCTTCGACATCGACGCCAACGGCATCGTCAACGTCTCGGCCAAGGACAAGGGCACCGGCAAGGAGCACCAGATCCGCATCCAGGCATCGGGCGGCCTTTCGGACGACGACATCGATAAGATGGTCAAGGACGCCGAGGCGAACGCCGAGGCCGACAAGAAGCGGCGTGAGCTGGTCGAGGCCCGCAACCAGGCCGAGGCGCTGGTGCACAGCAGCGAGAAGTCGCTGGGCGACTATGGCGACAAGGTCTCGGAAGCCGACCGCACCGCGATCTCCGACGCGATCGCCGCGCTGAAGACCGCGACCGAGAGCGACGACGTCGAGGACATCAAGGCCAAGACCAACGCGCTCGCCGAAGCTTCCATGAAGCTCGGCCAGGCGATGTACGAGGCAAGCCAGGCGGAAGCCGCCGAGGCCGACGCCAAGTCCGATGCCGAAAAGTCGGGTGAGGACGTCGTCGACGCCGATTTCGAGGAAATCGACGAGGACGACGACAAGAAGAAGTCCGCCTGACGGATCGTCCCTACGACACCAGGAAAG
>NZ_LBCQ02000020.1 GCF_001014615.2 Aquamicrobium sp. LC103 | reverse complement strand
GGCCGCATCCCGCATCAGACGCTCATCCTCATCAAGCTGATCCTCAAGCAAAAACGGATCAGACCAGGAAAAGGCGAAGGTGTCGTGCTTGGGTGGTTGAATCGTCATGGAGGTTCCCGAATTATTTGAAGCTTGAAATATCAGCTTAGCGTGGATCGCCGGTCAGGGCAAAAGGCTTTTGCCACAGCTTCGCGCGAAAGCCGAATCCGCATAAGGTGCCCCCCATGCAGATACGCCAGCTTTCCGAAACAGTCATCAACCAGATCGCCGCGGGCGAGGTCATCGAACGTCCCGCCAGCGTCGTCAAGGAGCTGGTGGAAAACGCGCTCGACGCCGGCGCGAAAAAAGTCGAGATCGCCACCGCCGGCGGCGGTCTGGGGCTGATCCGCGTCATCGACGACGGCTCGGGCATCGCGCCGGAGGAACTGCCGCTCGCCATCGGCCGGCATTGCACCTCCAAGCTCGCCGACGACATCCACGACATCCGCTCGCTCGGTTTCCGCGGCGAGGCGCTGCCTTCGATCGGTTCGGTCGCCAAGCTCTCGATCCGTTCGCGCACGGCCACCGCGGAAAACGGCGCCGAGATCGCCGTCGAGGGCGGCAAGGTCGCGCCGGCGCGCCCGGTCGCGGCCAATCGCGGCACGCTGGTCGAGGTGCGGGACCTGTTCTTCGCCACCCCCGCCCGCCTGAAGTTCATGAAGGGCGAGCGGGCGGAGACAACCGCGATCGCCGAAATGGTCAAGCGCGTCGCGATCGCGTTTCCGGCGGTGCGATTCGTGCTTTCGGGCAGCGACCGCTCGACCATCGATTTTCCCGCCTGTGCGGATACGCCGGAGGGGCGCCTTTCCCGCATCGCGCAGGTGATCGGCAGGGAGTTCACCGAGAATTCGCTTGAGATCGACGCCTGGCGCGGCGGCGTGCGGCTTGCCGGCCATGTCTCCATTCCTTCCTACACGCGGGCAAATTCGCTCCACCAATTCGCCTATGTCAACGGCCGGCCGGTGCGCGACAAGATGCTCGCCGGCGCGATAAGGGGCGCCTATGCCGACGTCCTGCCGCGCGACCGGCATGCCGTCACCGTGCTCTTCATCGAGCTCGACCCGGCTCTGGTCGACGTCAACGTCCATCCGGCCAAGGCGGACGTGCGCTTCCGCGATCCCGGCCTGGTGCGCGGGCTGATCGTCGGTTCCATCCGCGAGGCGCTGGCGCGCGCCGGCATCCGCTCCTCCACCGCCGGCGCGTCGGCGATGATGGATGCATTCCGGCCCGGCGGCGCCGGCAACGCACATGCCGGCGGCAACGAATACCGGGCGGCTTCGAGCCACGTCTCCTACAGCACCCAACCCGCCTCCTTCGATGCGGCTTCCTCCTTCCACCGGCCGCTCGACATGGGCTTCGCCGAAGCCGCGCAGGCGGTCTTCGAGACCGGGTCGCCTTCCGCCGACGCACGCGCGGCATTCGCATCCGCACCGCCGGAACTCATGCAACGGCCGCTGGGCGCGGCCCGCGCCCAGGTCCACGAGAATTACATCGTGGCGCAGACCGAGGATGCGCTCGTCATCGTCGACCAGCACGCCGCGCACGAGCGGCTGGTCTACGAGGCGCTGAAACAGGCGCTGCATTCGCGCGCGGTTCCCTCGCAGATGCTGCTTCTGCCGGAGATCGTCGACCTGCCGGAGGAGGACGCGGCCCGCGTCGCCTCGCATGCGGATCTGTTGAAGCGCTTCGGCCTCGGGTTGGAGCGTTTCGGCCCCGGCGCGATCGCCATACGCGAGACGCCCGCGATGCTCGGCGAGACGGACGCGGCCCAGCTCGTGCGCGACCTTGCCGACGAGATCGCTGAAAACGACACGTCCGACACGCTGAAGGAAAGGCTGGAGAGGATCGCCGCCACCATGGCCTGCCATGGCTCGGTGCGTTCGGGACGGCGGCTGCGCCCGGAGGAAATGAACGCGCTTTTGCGCCAGATGGAGGCGACGCCCGGCTCCGGCACCTGCAATCACGGCCGTCCCACCTATGTCGAGCTCAAGCTTGCCGATATCGAGCGTCTTTTCGGCCGAAGGTAGAATACCTATCTGCGGCGGCACCCTCCGAACAGGCCGCTTGACCTCACCGCGGTTTTGTGGCGGAACCGTCGCAACGAAAGGCAGGAAGCATGAACCGCTTTGAAGGACCCGGCTCGAAGGAAGCGCGCATCCGCTACCTGGACGGCGATTTTCAGGTCATGACGCCGGGTTCGTTCGTGCGCTGCGCCATCACCGGCGAGTCCATCCCGCTCGACGAGCTGAAATATTGGAGCGTCGCACGGCAGGAGCCCTATGTCAGCGCCGCCGTCTCGTTGCAGCGCGAGATCGACGTCAATCCGGATCTGCGCCGCCGCGGTCGTCCCTGATCCCTAACGCGCCTCGACGCTGCGGCGCCTGAAGGCTTCGATGGTCTGTCCGATGATGGTATGCGGGCTCGTCTCCGGCTCGAAGACCGCGTCGATCTCGATCACCTCGAGCCGTTTCCTGAAGGCGTCGATCTTCGGCGAGCCGTGGTCGAGCCGCACCGCGTCCTTGGCGGTCGTCACCAGTTGCAGGCTTTTCGCGTCCGCCGTCGCCGCCAGATCGTCGATATCCTCCTCGGAATAATAGTGGTGGTCGGCGAAGCTCTTCGTCACCGCCAGCCTGCCGCCGACCGCCGACACGGTGTCGAAGAATTTCTCCGGCTCGCCAATGCCGGCAAAGGCGAGGCAATCCCTGCCGGCTATGCCCGCCGGCGAATGCGGACGCGCCGAGGCCTCGAAGATCGGCCTGCCGGCGCGCGCGGCATAGCGGATGACGAGGTCTGCCGCGTCACCCTCGCCCATCTTCAGGAGGGCGTCGGCATAGCGCATCTGGTCGACCAGCGTGGCACGCATCGGGCCGCCCGGTATGGTGTGGCCGTTGCCGATGCCGCGCCGCGCGTCGACGACGATCAGCGCATAGTCGATGTGGACGCGCGCGCTCTGGAAGCCGTCATCCATGATGATGAAGTCGCAGCCCTCGCGCGCAAGCAGATGCGC
Source organism: Aquamicrobium sp. LC103 (assembly GCF_001014615.2). GTDB lineage: Bacteria > Pseudomonadota > Alphaproteobacteria > Rhizobiales > Rhizobiaceae > LBCQ02. The sequence goes on along the minus strand of NZ_LBCQ02000020.1, from coordinate 46,216 downwards.
GCCGGCGATGCGGTCCGGCGTCACCGCCACCGGTGCCTGACGCGCCAGCAGCAAGGGCTCGTCGCCGACATGACGGGCGATGTCGTGTCCGGCATCGACGATATGCGGGTGCGTGAGGCTGCCGCCATGGCCGCGCGATAAAAAACCGGGCCTGAAGCCCATCGCCTGCGCCTCCCGCGCCAGCGCGATCGCGACCGGGGTCTTGCCGGAACCGCCGACCGTGAGGTTGCCGACGCACAGCACCGGCAGGTCGATCTTCTCGCGCCGCGCGGTCAGGAGACGGCGGCGGGCCACCATCCCGTAGACGGTCGAGAATGGGTAGAGAGCGAGGGCGCGCCAGTCGGCAGGTTGCCACCAGAACGGAGGAGCTTCACTGACCATGCGTCCGGACAATTCGACGTGCGGTTACGATAGGCCTTAATAACCTGCGAAACGCGACATTGCCACCCGACGCCGGCTCACCTCGGCATCGACGAGGCCTATCCGTGTCCATTGCCGTTTTCCAGACGCGACTTGACGATGAGGGGCTGGATGAACGGCTCCAGCGCCTGCAGTGTCTTGGAAAGCGCGCCGCGCATGTCCTCGACCGTCGCCCTGCCGGCCGACATCATCTCGTGGCGCACCTTGTCATTGTTCAGGAGATAGTTGACCGCGCCGGCCAGCATGTCGCGATCACGCACGAATTTCGCACCGCCGCTGGCAATCAGCTTCTGGTAGGATTCGCGGAAATTCTGCACGTTGCGGCCGGCAAGCACGGCCGTGTCCAGCATCGCCGGCTCCAGCGGATTTTGCCCTCCCTCCCCGGTCAGCGAACGTCCGACGAAGGCGACCTCGGTCAGACGGAGATAAAGCCCCATTTCGCCGATCGTATCGCCGAGGAAAATGTGAGTGTTGGGAGAAATCTTGTCGCCGAGGGTGCGCCGCGCGACGTTGAGGCCGAGCGCGGCGCAGCTCTCCGCGATCGCGCCCGCGCGTTCGGGGTGGCGCGGCACGATGATGGTGAGGATGTTCGGGTGGCGCTTGCCAAGCAGCTTGTGAACCTCGGCCGCCACCGTCTCCTCGCCTTCATGGGTGGAGATCGCCGCCCAGGTGGGACGCTGTCCGATCTGGTCTCGAAGCCTTTCCAGTTCCGCCCCGTCGACCGGCGGCGGCACGGTATCCACCTTGAGATTGCCGGATACGGTCACCGGCCGGGCGCCGAGCGCGCGGAAGCGCTCCGCGTCGGTCTCCGACTGGGCCACGACATGGGCGAGGTTCTCGAACAGCGCTTCGGCCAGATAGGAGCGCTTCGTCCAGGCCGCGAAGGAATTGTCCGACAGGCGGCCGTTGACGAGCACCTGCGGCACGCGCCGCCTGCCCAGTTCGAGGATCGTCATCGGCCAGATCTCGGATTCGGCCATGATCGCGAGGTCCGGCTTCCAATGGTTGAGGAAGCGGCTGATGGCAGGCTTCAAGTCGAGCGGCACATATTGATGTATGACGCGCTCGCCGATGCGCTCCTTGGCCACCTGGGCCGAGGTTACGGTCCCGGTGGTCAGAACGACGTTCACGCCGTAACCGAGAATATGCTCGATCAGAGGCACGACGGCGGTGGTCTCGCCGACGCTCGCCGCATGCATCCACACCAGCGGGCCTTCGGGCCTGGGACGTCCCGCCTGCCCGTAGCGCTCGCGGCGGCGGGCGCGGTCCTCCTTGCCCTTGCTGGCGCGCCAGGCGACGTAGCCGCCGACCAACGGGTAGACGGCGGCTCCGCCCCAGCGGTAGGTGGTCAGGATCGCGCGGGCCCAGCGCTCGCTCATCGGGCACCGCCGACAAGCTGGTAGGCGCGCGCCGTCGCCGCGTTGAGCGCGGCGGTCACCTCGCGGCGCTTTTCCTCCATCAGCTTCTCGTCGGCGTCGGACGGAACATGGACGGGTTCGCCGACGATCAGCGCGCTGCGGCCGAAAGGCAGGTTGATGGTGGTCTTGTCCCAGCTCCTCTCCAGCACCTTGCGGCGCGAGGTCGTCACCGCCATCGGCACGATCGGCCGGCCGGAAAGCTTGGCCAGAGTGACAATGCCGAGGCCCGCCTGGCGCGGCGTGCCGTGTGGAATGTCGGCGATCATCGCGACGTTCATGCCGCTGTCGAGCGTCTTCTTGAGCGCGATCAGCGCACGCGCCCCGCCCTTGTCGATGCCCCTGGAGCTCTCCCGGCCGCCCGAGCCGCGGACGACGCCGAAACCCATCTTCTCTGCCACCAGCGCGTTCAGCTCGGCATCGGCGCTGCGCGAGAACATCGCCACGATCTTGAGGTCGCGCGGCTTCATCGCGGGTGCGAGCAGGTGCTGGCCGTGCCAGAGCGCGGCGATCGCCGGCGTCATGGCCTTGAGCACAGGTTCGGGGTCGTGCGACCCCGCGACGCGCGGATTGGTTCGGTCGATGAACTTCATCGCCAGCGCGATCAGATTGACCAGGGCTTTCTTGGCCAGGGTCGACTGCGCGAGCGGCTCCCGCACCTTCTTCCAGACGGTTTTCATGAGACGCGGCTTCTTGCGCCTATCCGCTGTGACGTCAGGCAGTGGGGAAATAGCCTCTTTTTTCATCTGCTCTTTTTATTTGGCGTCCGGATCGAGCAGGCGATGGAGATGGACGACGAAATAGCGCATATGCGCGTTGTCGACGGTCTCCTGCGCCTTCGCCCGCCATGCGGCCTCGGCCGATTTGTAATCGGGATAAATGCCCACGAGATCGAGGCTTCCCAGATCGCGAAACTCGACCCCGCCAGACAGGGACGTCAATTCCCCGCCGAAAACCAGATGCAGGAGCTGCTTTTTTCCGTCTTCTTCTGCCATCGTCGTTTCACATGCTTTGAGGAGCGCGATTGGCGGCAAACAGCCGCTTGAGATGAATTTCCGTTTAAATCAATTCGTTACGATTTGAAACCGCCGCGTGAACAAATCATGTGTCGAAACCGGCGACGATCTCCGCCATCTCGCGTACGAGCCTGCCGCTGCCGGCAACCAAGGCTCCGTGGCGGGGCTCCGGCCCGGCATAACGGGGCGGCTGTCCGCTTGGATCCAGGACCGTCCCGCCCGCACGGCGCAGGATGAGATCGGCAGCGGCGAGATCCCAATCGTGAGAATTGGGCTTTATGAAGGTCGCGTCGATCTCGCCGCCCGCCACCATTGCGATCCTGTAGGCGAGCGAAGGCACATAGGGAAGCGTCGGCCCGCGAATATGAGCGGGGGCGCGATCGAGAAACTGCTTCGGGCCGCCGATCACCGGCCGCGCATGCGGCGGATTGACCGCGAGCGTCACGCCGTTCCTGGTCGCCGGTCCACCGGACATGGCCAGATAGACTTCCTGCTTCGCCGGGCAATCGAGCACGCCGACGAGCGAGGCGCCGTCCTCCACCACGGCGATCGAGACGCACCATGTGCTGTTTCCGGCGATGAAGGCGCGAGTGCCGTCGATCGGATCGACGACGAAGGTGCGCCGCGCCTCCAACCGCTTCTTGTCGTCGACGGTTTCCTCCGAGAGCCAGCCATAGTCCGGCCGCGCCCGCAGCAACGTTTCGCGCAGGAAGCGGTCGACCGCCATGTCGGCCTCGCTCACAGGCGAGCTGCCCTCCTTCATCCATACGTCCGGATCCTTGCGGAAATAGCGCATGGCGATGTCGCCGGCCTCGCGCGCCGCGTCGCGGATCAGCGCGAGTTCGCCCGCAAGGTTCCCGGCAGTCGCGTCACTCACCGGCAAGGGTCATCCCTTCGATGAGCAATGTCGGAGCGGCCGTGCCGAAGTTCCGATCGAGGTCGTTGGCGGGCGTCATGTTGCGGAACATGTCCTTGAGGTTGGCCGCGATCGTCACTTCGGAGACCGGATAGGCGAGCCCGCCGTTCTCGATCCAGAAACCCGACGCGCCGCGCGAATATTCACCGGTCACCATGTCGACGCCCTGGCCGAATACCTCGGTGATGTAGAAGCCGGTCTTCAGCGAACGGATCAGTTCTTCGGGGCTCCGCTCGCCTGGCTCTATCGCCAGATTGGTCGAGGACGGCGAAACCGAGGAGGCGGCCCGCGCGCCGCGCCCGTTCGTCTCCAGCCCGAGTTCGCGGGCGGCGGAGGTCGACAGAAACCAATGGCCGAGCACACCCTTGTCGACCATGACGAGCGCCGTGCCTTCCACGCCCTCGCCGTCGAACGGGCGCGAGGACGAGCCGCGCAGCCGCAGCGGATCGTCGGTGACGGTGATGGAGGCGGAGGCGACCTGCTTGCCCATCATGTCGCGCAGGAAGCTGGTCTTGCGGGCGACCGAAGCGCCGTTGATGGCGCCGGCGAGATGCCCGGCAATGCCACGTGCCACACGCGGATCGCAGATAATGTCGACGGGACCGGTCCGGGCCTTGCGGGCGCCGAGCCGGCGCACCGCCCGCTCGCCGGCCTTTCGGCCGATTTCCGTCGGCGCGTCGAGATCGGCGAAATGAAGCCTGGAAGACGATTCGTAGTCGCGTTCCATCGCCGTGCCCTCGCCCGCCACCACGCTGACGGAGCGCGAGAAGCGCGACGCCTGATAGTGACCGACGAAGCCTTGCGAGGTCGCAAGCACGAGGCCGCCCATGCCGGCGCCAGCACCCGAACCGCCGGAATTGGTGACGCCCGCGACCGCCAAAGCCGCCTCTTCCGCGGCAAGCGCATCCTCCCGCAGCCGGTCGGCACCGGTCTCGGTTCCGTCAAACAGGTCGAGATCCTTGATCTCCTTCGCCAGCAGCGCGGGATCGGCGAGGCCCTGATAGGGATCCTCCGGCGACACCCGCGCCATCGCGACCGCGCGCTCGGCCAATGCCTTGCGGTCCGCGCCGGCTGCCGCCGAGACGCTCGCGACCCGCCGGCCGACGAAGACGCGCAGCGAAATGTCGTCGCTTTCCGACGCCTCCGTCGCCTCGACCTTGCCGAGCCGCACCGACACGCTCGTCGAACGCGCGCGAATGGCGACGGCGTCGGCGGCATCGGCGCCCGCCGACTTCGCGGCCTCCACCAGCGAGGCGACGACATCGGCAAGTCCGTTCCTATCGAGCTTTTCGGTCATGAAATGGTCCTGAACTGGTTCGACGAAGGGCGAGAACCGTGGGCTTTCATTGCACCATCTATTGTTCCAGGCTTCCATGTGCAATGGCTGGCATTGCCGCATGATCATGGAAGAAAGGCTGATTGGCGTGGAAAGCTCCACCTTTTACATTCACGCGCTGCTGCTTTTGGGTGGCGCCGTCGTCGCCGCGCCGATCTTCAAGAAGGCCGGGCTCGGCACGATCCTCGGCTACCTCGTCGCCGGCATCGCGATGGGTCCGGTGGCGCGGCTGATCACCGGCGGCGAGGACATCCTCAATCTCGGCGAGTTCGGCGTCGTGCTGCTGCTCTTCATCATCGGACTGGAGCTCAAGCCGTCACGGCTCTGGGCAATGCGCCGGGCGATATTCGGCCTCGGCGCCGCGCAAGTGCTGGTCACCGGCACGGTGTTGAGCCTGCTCGTCGTGCTCCTCACCGAGTTCGCGCTGGATGCCAGCCTGGTCATCGGCTTCGGCCTGGCGCTCTCCTCCACCGCCTTTGCCATGCAGTGCCTGGAGGACGAGGGCGCGGTCAATCGCAAGCACGGGCAGATGGCATTTTCGATCCTGCTTCTCCAGGATCTCGCCATCGCCCCATTCCTGGCCATCCTGCCGCTGTTGTCGCCGGGAGGACACGGCGTCCATTCCGTCAGCGGCGCACAGTTCCTTGTTTCGCTCTCCTGCATCGCGTTCCTGCTGGTCGCCGGACGCTATCTGCTCAATCCGCTCTTTCGCGTCATCGCGAACACCGGCGCCAAGGAGGCGATGATCGCCGCGGCCCTCTTCGTCGTGCTCGGCTCCGCGCTTCTCATGCAGGCGGCTGGGCTGTCGATGGCGCTCGGCGCCTTCGTGGCGGGCGTGATGCTTGCCGAATCCTCCTTCCGCCATGAGCTGGAAGCCAATATCGAGCCGTTTCGCGGCATATTGCTGGCGCTCTTCTTCATGGCGGTGGGGCTCTCGCTCGACATCGCGGTGATCCGCGAGCACTGGGTGAGCATCCTTGCCGTCGTGCCGCTTCTGATGGGCATCAAGGCGGTCCTCGCCTATGCGCTCTGCCGGCTCCACGGTGCCGCCCACGACGACGCCGTTCGCGTCGCGCTGGTGCTGCCGCAGGGCGGCGAGTTCGCCTTCGTGCTCTTCTCGGTCGCCGCATCGGCGGCGATATTCTCCGCCTCGACCGCCTCGCTGCTCATCGCCATCGTCACCGTGACCATGGCGCTGACCCCGATATCGGTTCGGCTCGCACCCCTCTTCGTCCGCGGCGAGGAGCCCGACGAGATCGAGGAGACGTTCGACGGGGCGGGATCGGACATTCTCATGATCGGCTTTTCCCGCTTCGGCCAGATCGCCTCGCAGGTGCTTCTGTCCGGCGGCTCGGAAGTCACCGTCATCGACCATTCGGCAAAGCGCGTGCGGGCGGTGGAGAAGTTCGGCTTCCGCATCTATTTCGGCGACGGGCGGCGCAAGGACGTGCTGGAGGCAGCCGGCATCAGGCGCGCCAAGATCGTCGCGGTCTGTACCAGGGGCCGGGAAATGACGGACCAGATCGTCTCGCTGATCCAGTCGGAATTCCCCGACGTCAAGCTCTTCGTACGCTCCTACGACCGCAACCACTCGCTGAGCCTGCGCGCCCACGACGTGGAATACGAGATCAGGGAGACGCTGGAATCGGCGCTGACGTTCGGACGGCGGACGTTGGAGGAAACGGGCATTGCGGCCGAGCAGGCGGAGGAGATCGCCGACGACGTGCGCGAGCGCGACGAGGAGAGATTGGCGTTGCAGGCGTCGGGCAAGTTGAATACCGATGGTCGTCACCCCGGATTTGCTCCGGCGACGCCGGAACCGCTCTCCAAGCCGTTGCGCGAAGGGCGCAGGCTGGACAAGAAGCTGGCGGAAGAAGAGGGTGGCAACGCCGCTTGAGATTCCACCATCCATGAGAGATCACATGGCTTCCCTCCTTCCCGCTTTTCCCGGCCGCCGTCCTTTCGGCAACGCCCCGGAACCCGGGAGCCTTGCCTCCTTGGAGGTCTTCCCCCGGTGAGCACGGCGGCCAAGACGGGCGAGCACGCAAAATTCGTCACCGGCTCGACCATGCGCCACGTCGTGGTGATGACCGCGACCGGTTCGATCGGCCTCATCGCCGTCTTCATCGTCGACGCATTGAACCTCTTCTACATCTCGCTGCTGGGCATAGAGGAGCTCGCCGCCGCGATCGGCTTCGCGGGAACGCTGCTCTTCTTCACCGTCTCGCTCGCCATCGGCCTGACCATCGCCACCTCCGCCCTGGTCGCGCGCGCCCTCGGGCGGCGCGACCGCGAGGAGGCGGCGCGCATGGGCGGCGCCTCCATGCTCTTCGTCGGACTTTCCACCACCGCGCTCGCGGCCGCGGCATGGCCGTTCATAAGTCAGTTGCTCGGCCTGATCGGCGCCACCGGCGCGACGCGCGAACTGGCGACGCGCTTCCTGCAGATCGTGCTTCCCTCGACGCCGATCATCGCGCTCGGCATGTGCACCACCGGCATCATGCGCGGCGCCGGCGACGCGCGGCGCTCGATGATGGTGACGCTGGTCGGCGGCATCGCCACCGCCATCCTCGATCCGATCCTCATTTTCGGCTTCGGGCTCGGTCTCGATGGCGCGGCGATCGCAACCGTGCTTTCGCGCTTCCTGCTGCTCGCGGTCGGCCTGCACGGCGCGATCGTCGTTCACAAGCTCGTCAAGCTTCCCACCTGGCAAAGCCTTTCGGCCTCCACCCGCCCGTTCTTCGCCATAGGCATCCCCGCCGTGCTGACGCAGGTCGCCACACCCGTCGGCAACACCTACGTCACCGTCGAGATCGCCCGCTTCGGCGACGGCGCGGTGGCGGGCTGGGCGATCATCGGCCGGCTGATCCCGGTCGCCTTCGGCGTCATCTTCGCGCTTTCCGGCGCGGTCGGACCGATCCTTGGCCAGAACTACGGTGCGCGGCGCTACGACAGGCTGACGGACACGCTGCGCGACAGCCTGATATTCACGGTCGCCTACGTGATCGTGGTCTGGCTGCTGCTCGCGATCTTCGCCGGTCAGATCGCCTCCATCTTCGGCACCACCGGCGACGCGCGCGAACTGGTCATTTTCTTCTGCCTGTTCGCCGCCGGCAGCTTCCTCTTCAACGGAGCGCTGTTCGTCGCCAACGCAGCCTTCAACAATCTCGGCTTCCCGACCTACGCGACGGTGTTCAACTGGGGCCGCTCGACGCTGGGCGTGATCCCGCTGGTCTGGGTCGGCGCGCATTATTACGGCGCCAAGGGCGTCATCGCCGGTTGGGGGCTGGGCGCGGTGATCTTCGGCGTGGCGGCCGCGGTGGTCGCATTCCGCGTCGTGGCGAAGATCGGAGACGGCAAGCCGCCGGCCGATCTCGACGTGCCGGCGCCACCGCCTTCGGCCAATTCGCCGTTCTCGACGGGAAAGGCCGCGACGCTTTCATAGAAGCTTCGCGGGGATCAGTCGTTGATTTCGACCCGTTCGACCGCCGCGTCGATCGCCTGCTTCAGTTCATCCTTGACGGAAACCGTCTCCGAAAGAACGTGCTCGACCTTCAGGAAATCCAGCACCCGGAAGCGCGAGACGCGCGGGCGCAGCATGATCTGCGGACGGCTCCGCTGAAGCTTCAGGGCGATTATCGACTGCATCATGATCTGGTTGGCGCCCAGCATCAGGTCGACCGACGTCAGCTTGCCGCCGGTGGCGACCGGCGTGCCGACGACGTCGATCGCGATGACGATGTCGGCGCGGTTTTCCAGGAGATCGAAGGGAACGGGATTGGAGATGCCGCCGTCGACCAGTGTCCGCCCTTCATGCTTTATCGGACGGAAAACGGCGGGGATCGCCGCCGAGGCCGCCAGCGCGGGCAGGAGCGCGCCCTTGTCGAGCACCATCTGGCTGTGGGCGAAGAAATCCGTCGCGGTGACCTGCAGCGGGATCTGCAGTTCCTCGAAGGTCGCCGGAATTTCTGGCGGCAGGAAGGATTGCAGGATGCGTTCGACATTGAACTGCGTGAAGCCGACGCCCGCGACCATCTCACCGAAGCTGCCGGGGCGCGCGCGCCACATGCGGCTTGCCACCTCGGACGGATGGGCGAGGACATCTCGGGAATAGTCGTGGATGTAGCGCCCGGAGAGCCCAGCCGCCATGCCCGCTCCCATCAACGCGCCGATGGAGGAGCCCGAAATCGCAACCGGCTTTATGCCGAGCTCGTCCAGCGTCTCGATGATATGGATGTGGGCGAGGCCCCTCGCCCCGCCCCCGCCGAATGCAACGGCGAAGGTAGGGCCTGCGGATTTGCCTGAATGCTGCGGGACCTTGCCGGTTTCCGTTTCAGTCTCCGCAGCAGTCTTCATTGTGCCTCTTTGGCCTCGGACTTCGCTTCCGGCCCGATGATCAGCGACGCCGGCTCGCTCGTCAACAATCGTTGCGCCGCGGCCTTCACTTCGTCAAGCGTCACCGCGTTGATCAGATCCGCGCGGCGGTCGATATAGTCGATGCCGAGATCGTCCTTCTGCAGCTCCACAAGCGTGCGCGCGATCGCCGAGGACGAATCCAGATTGTTGATCGGATAGGCGCCGATGACGAAGGTCTTCGCGCCGGCCAGTTCCTCCGGCGTCGGCCCTTCCTCGGCCATGCGGCGTATCTCCGCGCGGATGAGCTCCAGGGTCTCGGCCGCCCTGTCCGACCTGGTCGAGGTGCCGATCACCAGCGTCGAGGCATAGTCGCTGTTGTGAAGCGCCGAACCGACGCCATAGGCAAGCCCGCGCTTTTCCCGGACCTCGTTGAACAGGCGCGAGGAGAAGGTGCCGCCACCCAGTATATGGTTCATCAGATAGGCCGCGAAGAATTGCGGATCGTCGCGCTTCACGCCCGGATAGACGAGCTGGAGGCTCGCCTGCGGCAGCGGGTAGTTGTAGGCCACCTGCTGGTCGAGCTTCAGATCGGCCTCGTTCACCGGCGTGCGGCCGTCCTTTTCCGGCAGATTGCCGAAGACGCGGTCGAGCTCGGTCTTGAGCGCCTCGGCGTCGATCGCGCCCACCACGGCGACATGCAGGTTCGATCTCGCGAAAAGCCTGTCGTGCTGCGCGTGCAAATCGTCGAGCGTGATCGCCTTCAGCGTGTCCGGCGTGCCGTCGCTCCTGCGTGCATAGGGGTGGTCGCCATAGAGCGCCTTGGCGAATTCCTGTCGCCCCTGCGATTGCGGATCGCGCTCGTCGGCGAGGATGCCGGTGAGGATCTGCGAGCGGATGCGGTCGACCGGCGCCTGGTCGAAGCGCGGGCTGTCGACCGCGAGCTGCAGCAGTTCGAATGCCGCGCCCCGCTCCTCGGCAAGCATGCGCATCGAGCCGTAGATCGCATCCCTGCCCGCGTTGAAGCGCATGTCGGCGCCAACCTCGTCCAGGCGTTCCTGGAAGGCGTCGGAATCGAGCTCGCCCGCGCCCTCGTCGAAGAGGCCGGTCATCAGGTTGGCGATGCCTTCCCTGCCGGCGGGATCCTGCGTGCTGCCGCCCTCGAAGGCGAAGCGGATGGTGACGATGGGAACCGTGTAGTCCTCCACCAGCCAGGCGGTAATGCCCTTGTCGGAGACCACTTCCTGTATCTCGACCGCAGCCCGCGCGGGGATCGCGAGCAGCATGGAGAAAAGAGCGAGTGGCAGAAGGAGAAGGGCCAAACGCGTCGCGGCGAAGTTTCTCATGTCCATCCTTCTCATGTCCGGTCGCCTTCCTCGGGCAGCAGGTAGCCGGTCACCGACCTGCGTTGATCGAGATGGCGCCGGGCGGCGTCGCGAATCTGCTCGACGGAGACGGCGCGGATGCGGTCGGGCCATTCCTGGACGCTGCGCACCGTGCCGCCGGTCGTCAGCGTCGAGCCGTAGATGCGGGCCATTCCGGACTGGTCATCCCTGGCAAAGATCATGCTGCGCAGGAAACGTTGCTTCGCCTTTTCGAGCTCGTCCTCGCTGACGCCGTCGGTGGCGATCTTGGCCACCTCCGCGTCGATGGCCTTCTCGACCTCGTCCAGCGTGGCCTCGCCCCGCGGCGAGCCGTAGACGGCGAAGCTCGAATCGTCGAGCGAATTGCCCTGGTAATAGGCCCCGGCCGAGGAGGCGATGCCCTGCTTGACCACCAGTTCCTGATAGATGCGGCTGCGCACGCCGCCGCCCAGGATCTCGGACAGAAGATCGAGCGCCTCGGCCTCGCCGGGCTCGGCCGAGGTGTAGGACGGCACCACCCATTGCTTGGAGAAATTCGGCACGCTGACGCGCGCATCCCGCATCGTGACGGTACGCTTGGTGTTCTGCTCGGGCTCGCTCGGGCGGATGCGCGGCGGCAGTTCGGGACCGCGCGCCACCTGGCCGTAGGTCTCCTCGGCCATTTTCCGCACCTCGGCGGGGTCGACGTCACCCGCGACCACCAGAACGGCGTTGTTGGGAGCGTAATAGGCATCGTAGAACTCGATCGCGTCCGCGCGATTGAGCTTCTCGATCTCGTGCATCCAGCCGATGATCGGCACGCCGTAGGGGTGGTTCTGATAGAGCGTCGCGTTGATCTCCTCGCCGAGAAGCGCGTCGGGACTGTTCTCGACCTGCGAGCTCCGCTCCTCCAGAATCACGTTGCGCTCCGGCTCAATCACCTCGTCGGTGAGGACGAGATTGCGCATCCGGTCGGATTCGAACTCCATCATGGTGCGGAGCTGATCCGGCGCAACCTGCTGGAAATAGGCCGTGTAGTCGTAGGAGGTGAATGCGTTCTCCCGGCCGCCCACCGCCGCGACGCGGGCGGAGAACTCGCCGGCGGGATGTTTCGGCGTGCCCTTGAACATCAGGTGCTCGAAGAAATGCGCGATGCCGGATTTGCCGGGTCTCTCGTCCGCGCTTCCGACCTTGTACCACACCATGTGCGTGACGACGGGCGCGCGCCGGTCGGGAATCACCACGACTTCGAGCCCGTTTGCGAGCTTGAAATCCGCGACCGGATTCTCGTCCGCCTGCGCCAGTTGCGGCCCGGCAATCATGACGAGGCTGAAGGCGGCAAATGCCGAGCGGATCGCGTTGCCTGAGTTTCTTCGCATTCGCGTTTCCTGTTTCTCCACGCAATGGACATATCGCCGCTTGCTGTCGTGGGCAAACGACGGGCAATGACTTGTACGTGAAGCTGGGCCAAACTCGGGCAGAATCGCACGAATGTTCAGTCCAGCCTGCAGAAAGTCACCGTGGTATCGCCGTAGTCGCGGCTGTCGAGCAGCGAAAAGCCGGCGGGCGGACGGAATTGCGCGCTCGAGGCCTCCTCCACCATGCAAAGGGCGCCCGGAATCAGCCAGCCGCCCGCAAGGGCGGCCGCTAGGGCTTGCTCGCCGAGCCCCTTGCCATAGGGCGGATCGGCGAAGACCAGCCCAAAGGGCGCGATCGTGCCGACATCGCCTATGGCGGTCGCGTCGCGGCGGAAGATCTTGGTGCGGCCCTGCAGGCCGAGCGTCTCGACATTGGTGCGGATCAGACCACGGCCTTCCGCCGATTCCTCGATGAAGATGCAATGCGAGGCACCGCGCGACAGCGCCTCGAGCCCCAGCGCTCCCGTTCCGGCGAAGAGATCGAGCACGCGGGCGCCTTCCAGATCGCCGCCGAAATTATGGGCGATGACGTTGAAAACGGCTTCGCGCGCACGGTCGGTGGTCGGTCGGATCGCGCTGGAACGCGGCGCGGCGAGAGGCCGCCCGCGAAACTCGCCGCCGACGATGCGCACGCTCAGCGCTCTCCGCGCGGCTTGCGCGGACCGGTAGGCCGCGGCTTGCCAGCATAGCGCCTGTCCTTGTTGCGCTCCGTCGCGGCCGCCTTCTTCTTCTCGCCCATGGGCTTCGCCCCGGGCGCCATCCACACGTTCGACGTGCGCGAGCGCGGTTGCTCGAACGGCTTTTCCTCGCGTTTGCCCGGCTTGGCGCCGGGTCCAAACGGCTTGCCGCCCCGCGAGGGCCTGGTTTGCAGACGGTCGAGAGCGTTTTCGCGCTTTTCCTCGCGCTCGCGCTTGCGGTTGGGACGAAATTCCTTCGACTGGCCGCCTCTTTCCTCCTCGCGAGCCGCGTCGCGGGGACGCGAAACCGGCTTGTTGGAGAATTCGTTCAGGATCGGCGCATCGAAATTGGCGCCCGATTCCTCGATCAGCCGGTCGCCGAGTTGGTCGCGCAGCAAGCGCCCCTTCAGTTCGCGCACCTCGCCTTCCGCCAGCTCTCCGAGCTGGAATGGTCCGAAGGAAACGCGGATGAGCCGCGTCACGTCGAGCCCGAGCGCGCCGAGGATGTTCTTCACCTCACGGTTCTTGCCCTCGCGCAGGCCGATGGTGAGCCACGCATTGGAGCCCTGCTCGCGGTCGAGCGAAGCCTCGATCGAGCCGTAGAACACGCCATCGACCGCAATGCCGTCCTTGAGGCCCGCGAGCGCCACTTCGTCCACCTTGCCGTGCACGCGCACACGATACCGCCGCAACCACCCGGTCGCGGGCAGTTCCAGGACCCGCGCCAGCCCGCCGTCATTGGTCAGGAGCAGAAGACCCTCGGTGTTGATGTCGAGGCGACCCACCGTCATCAGGCGCGGGAGATTGGCCGGCAAGATGTCGAAAACGGTCTTGCGGCCCTCGGGATCGCGGCTCGTGGTGACCACTCCTCCAGGCTTGTGGAGCAGGAAGAGCCGCGTGCGCTCGATCGGCGGGATTTCCTTGCCGTCGAGTTCGATCCTGTCGCGCGCGGTGACGTTGAGGGCGGGCGATTCAAGCACCTTGCCGTTCACGCTGACGCGCCCGGCGGCGATCATCTCCTCGGCATCGCGGCGCGAGGCCACGCCCGCGCGCGCCAGACGCTTGGCGATGCGCTCGCCCTCGCCGGCTTCCGCGGCCTCCTCACGCGGCTTGAAGGGCTTTGCGCGCGGGCGATCACCCGCTCCGGCGCGAAACTGCTCGCGTTCGGCCCGGCCCGGCCGCTCGCCCCGGGCAGAGCCGCCTTCCTCGCGCTTGCGGTAAGGCTTGGCGCCTTCCTCCCTCGACCGGAAAGGCTTGCCTTCACCGTCACGCTTGCGGAACGGCCGATCTCCTTCACCGCGTTCCCGGAAAGGGCGGTCGCCTTCCTCTCGCGCGCGGAATGGTTTGCGCTCGTCGTCGCGCTTGCGGAAAGGCTTGCGCTCGGATCTCGCCTCGCCGGCATCGTCGCGGCGCTTGGCGAAGGGTTTCTTGCCCTTGTCCGCGCGCGACGGCCCATCGGCGCGGAAGCCCGGCTTCTTCGAGCCGTCGCGCGCTTCGCCCCTGCGATTGTCCTTACCCGCGCCGCCGCGTGCCGGTCGTTTTCGTTCGTCGTTCATGTGGCCTTTGCCTTTCCGGGCGGCTAGTTATCAGAGGTGAATCTCCCTTGCGAGAGAAATGTAGCAGGATGACACGGACGAGACGCCCGGATTTTATGGAAATCGCCTTCGCCGAGGCGGAAGCGGCCCAGGAGCGCGGCGAGGTGCCGATCGGTGCCGTCGTCGTGCGCGACGGCAAGGTGATCGCCAGTGCCGGCAATCGCCCGCGCGAGATGAAGGATCCGACCGCCCATGCCGAAATGCTGGCGATCCGCGAAGCCTGCCGCGTGCTCGATACGGAGCGGCTGGTGGATGCCGATCTCTACGTGACGCTGGAGCCCTGCCCGATGTGCGCGGCCGCCATTTCCTTCGCGCGCATCAGGCGTCTTTATTTCGGGGCTTCGGACGAAAAGGGCGGCGCGGTGGTCAGCGGCATGCGCTATTTCAGCCAGCCGACCTGCCATCACGCGCCGGAAATCTACGCCGGCATCGGCGAGGTCAAGGCCTCAGAAATGCTCAGAGGCTTCTTCAGGGAGCGGCGGAAGGCCTGAAGGTCCGCCGCTTCACAGCCAGGGAACGATGTCGCGCCAGCTCTTGCCCGAAGCGCTGTTGTTCTTGCGCTCCTTCAGCCATTCGTCCTCACCAACGTCGCCCACGGGCGCCGCGTCGGAAGGCTTGCGATAGGCGGTCGGCGGCTCGCTCAGATATCTGCGGGTATTCGGGTCGCCCTGGCGGTTCTGGCGCACGCGCTGATTGAACTGCTCGCGCGTGCCGCGAACGTCCATGGTCTGCGCGCCAGGCGATGAGTCGCGCGTGAAATCGGTCGTCTCACCGGTACTGTTGCGGTTGCCGGTCCGCGCCAGGGGTTCGTAGAACGGGTTGTCCTGGTTCGCCGTCGCGTCGGCGCGGATGCGGGCGCGGCGCTCCTCGGGCGATTCCGGCCATGCCGGGTTTCCGGCGGCGGCGACGTTCTCCTGCGGCTGGGGCAGCACCTCGAGAGAGGCGGGCTTCACCAGTTCCGGCCGCGGCGTATAGGCGATTTCCGACTTCTTGTCCTTGCTTCCGCCGATGGCGAGAATGCCCGTCACGTCGTCCATCAGCTGTGCGTTGGCCGACTTGCCCGTGCCATAGGTGGGGGAGGCTATGCAGCCTGCCAGAAGCGCGCTCAGGCACACAGCCGAAAGGCTGGCGACGAGGGGTATACGTCCCTCATGAGGAATGCGGTTCATCTTCACGTCCAAATCGCCTCTCGCACCGGTGACAAAATCCGGCACGCCACATTTCGCCGAAAAATCCGGCGACAACATGGCGCCCATGCTTCCGTATTCGCGCGATGGCCTTGTAAACCATGCGCCTTGCGAGGGCAACGACCACGGACGAGGCCGCCATCGTTGCCCTCAACTTAGCTGTCAGAGCATGTCTCCCGAAAGTGGTATCCGGTTTCGGGATAAAGACATGCGTAAAAACAAAGACCTAAAGCGCGGTCAGCGAATCTGAAAGATCGCGTCGCGCTTTAGAGCCGCCCCAACGCCTTCAGTTCGTGAAGTGCCGCCGCGTCGCGCGCCGAAACGTCCGGGAATTCCGGATCCGAACCGACATCCTTGGTGATGCGCCATGAGCGGGCGCATTTGGTGCCGCTGGCAAGCGCCGGCACCACGCCTACCCCCTTCACCTCGTCGAGCGTAAATGCGCCTTCCGGCGCGGTCGTGTCGAGGATCGAGATGCCGCTGGTGATGCAGATCTCCGCCATGTCGAGACCGGCGATGGCCGTGCGGAGATCCGGATCCATGACATGGACGATGGGTGCCGCCTCGAGCGAGGAGCCGATGCGCTTCTCACGCCTCTCGATCTCGAGCGCGCCGGTGACGACGCGGCGCACCTGACGAACCTTGCGCCATTTGGCGGCCAACTTCTCGTCGCGCCACTCGGCCGGAACCGCCGGGAACTGCTCCAGATGCACCGAAACGGCGTCGGGATAGCGCTCCAGCCACGCCTCCTCCATGGTGAAGGGCAGCATCGGGGCGAGCCAGGTCACCAGGCTGTCGAAGAGGCGACGCACGACGACGATCGCCGCCTTGCGCTTGCCGCTCGACGGCGCGTCGCAGTAGAGCGAATCCTTGCGCACGTCGAAATAGAAAGCGGAGAGCTCGACCACCATGAAGTCGATCAGCGCGCGGGTGACGCGCTTGAAGTCGAAGGCGTCGTAGCCCTTGCGCACCAGTTCGTCGAGCTCGGCGATCCGGTGCAGCATCAGCCGTTCCAGTTCCGGCATCTCGGCGACCGGCACGTCCTCGCCCTCGTCATGGGCGAGCGTGCCGAGCATCCAGCGGATGGTGTTCCTCAGTTTGCGGTAGGCGTCGATATTGGTCTGCAGCACGTTCTTGCCGAGGCGCTGGTCTTCCCAATAATCGGTCGTCATCACCCAAAGGCGCAGTATGTCGGCGCCCGACTGCTTCATCACGTCCTGCGGCACCACGGTGTTGCCGAGCGACTTCGACATCTTGCGGCCGTCCTCGTCCATGGTGAAGCCATGGGTGATGACGGCATCGTAGGGCGCCCTGCCCCGCGTGCCGCAGCTTTCGAGCAGCGAGGAATGGAACCAGCCGCGATGCTGGTCGGAGCCTTCGAGATAGACGTCGGCCGGCCATTTCAGGTCGGGACGGTCCTCCAGCGTGAAGACATGGGTGGAACCGGAATCGAACCAGACATCGAGAATGTCGGTCACCATCTGCCAGGGCTCGTTGGCGCGGGAGCCCAGGAAGCGCTCGCGCGCGCCTTCGGCAAACCACGCGTCGGCGCCCTCGGCCTCGAACGCTTCGACGATGCGGGCGTTCACGGCCTCGTCCTTCAGCACCTCGCCGTTCTCGTCGGCGAAGACGCAGATCGGCACACCCCAGGCGCGCTGGCGCGACAGCACCCAGTCCGGCCGGTCCTCGATCATCGCGCGCAGGCGCGTCTGGCCGGCGGCGGGCACGAAGCGGGTGGCGTCGATGGCCTTGAGCGCGCGCGTGCGGAGCGTGTCCGGCTCGTTGGAAGTTTCGGCCGCGTCCTTCCCGTAACCGTCCAGTTCCTTGTCCATATAGACGAACCATTGCGGCGTGTTGCGGAAGATGACCGGCTTCTTCGACCGCCAGGAGTGCGGATAGGAATGCTTCAGCCGCCCACGCGCGAACAGCATGTCAGCGGCGATCAGCGCCTCGATGACGGCCTTGTTGGCATCGCCCTTCTTGCCGTTGTCGTCGATGACGCGCGCAGGCCCGCCCTCGCGATCCGGCCCGAAGCCCGGCGCGTCCTTGGTGAAGAAGCCCGCATCGTCGACGGTGAAGGGGATGCGCGTGTCGATGCCGCGTTCCTGCAGCTCCTTGGCACCGTCCATCCAGGCGTCGAAGTCCTCGCGGCCGTGGCCCGGAGCGGTGTGCACGAAACCCGTGCCGGCATCGTCGGTGACGTGGTCGCCGGGGAGCAGGGGCACGGCGAACTCGTATCCGCCGGCTAGTCCCTTGAGCGGATGGGCAAGCGTCATCGCCGCGAGTTCCCTGGCGGGAACATCGCGCAGGCGCTTGAACTGCAGCTTCGCCTTGGCAAAGGATTCCTCGGCGAGCGCGTCGGCGAAGATCAGCTTCTCGCCGGCCTGCGGACCGAAATCATTCTCCGCTCCCGTCACCTCATAGAGGCCGTAGAAGACGCGCGGCGAGTAGGCCACGGCGCGGTTGCCCGGGATGGTCCAGGGGGTGGTCGTCCAGATGACGACATGCGCGCCGGCAAGCTCTTCCGATCCCGACGCGACAGGGAACTTCACCCACACCGTGTCCGACTCGTAGTCCTGGTACTCGACCTCGGCCTCGGCCAGCGCGGTGCGCTCCACCACGCTCCACATCACCGGCTTGGAGCCGCGATAGAGCTGGCCGGACATGGCGAATTTGAGCAGCTCGCCGGCGATGCGCGCCTCGGCATGGAAGTTCATCGTCGTATAGGGATTGTCGAAGTCGCCCTCGACGCCCAGCCGCTTGAACTCCTCGGTCTGCACCTTGATCCAGTGCGCGGCGAAGTCGCGGCATTCCTGCCGGAATTCGTTGATCGGCACCTCGTCCTTGTTCTTGCCCTTGGCGCGATACTGTTCCTCGATCTTCCATTCGATCGGCAGGCCATGGCAGTCCCAGCCCGGCACGTAGTTGGAATCGTAGCCGCGCATCTGGAAGGAGCGGGTGATCACGTCCTTCAGGATCTTGTTGAGCGCATGGCCGATATGGATGTTGCCGTTGGCATAGGGCGGGCCGTCATGCAGAACGTAGAGGGGCCGGCCGGCCGCGCTCTCGCGCAGCTTCCCGTAGAGGCTCATCTCCTGCCAGCGCTTCACCAGAAGCGGCTCTTTTTCGGGCAGGCCGGCGCGCATCGGAAATTCCGTCCGCGGCAGGTAGAGCGTTTTCGAATAGTCGATCTTCTCGGATGTGGTCATCGTCTTGTCGTGTCATCGGCCCGGGGCACGACGCTCGCCGGGCGTTGCTTCAATCAATCGAGCGGATGGCGCGCGGAAGAAGGCGCGCGTAATTTCCCGGACCTTCCGGCAGCCCTTCAGGCCGCCCGGAAAGCCGGGCAAGTAATTCGTATCGTGATCGCGATGTCGAGGACGCGCTTTTTCATGGCTCCGCGCTTTTAGCGGAGCCTTGGCAAGGAATAAAGGGGCTATTGTTCCTGCCCCGAACGCGTCACATCGAGAAATCGAAGCGGTAGGTCGCCATCGCGCCCACCATGACCGGGTTGCGTGACCCGCGCTCGCGCACGAGGCTGGAATCCGCGGCCGGTCCCATCAGCCGGGAATATTCGGCAAACACGCTCGCATTGATCTTGTCGGTTGCCCGCCAGGTGACGGCACCGCCGAGCCCCATCGATTTCACACCGCTGCCCGGCTGATATTCCGAGAGCCCGGACGAAGCCGATTCACCCGACGACACGCCGTAATAGGCATCGAAATAGTCGCTGGTGGCGTAGGACAGGCGCGGGCCGCCCGAAAACTGGATCGTTTCGGTGAAATCGAGGAAGGCGTCGGCCGAAACATCCGTCACCAAACCGCTATGCGATCTTACTCCGCGGCGCATCTCGGCGCGGAAGCGCAGCCAGTCGGTCGGGTAGATTTCGGCGAAGCCCCCGACTTCCGCGCCCATCTTCACCCTGTCGAGACCGGCGAGGTCGCTGGAATCGTCCTCGTCGCGGCGCGGCACGAACTTGCCCGCCATGCCGGCGCGGAAGCCGCCAGTGTCCATCAGCGCCAGCGAGATGTTGTCGTTGCGCGAGGAGAAGCGCGCCGACCTGCCGTGCTTGCCGAGCGAGACCAGCGGCGCGACCTTGAACGCGCTGCTGCTGGAACCCTCGAATTTGGGTGCCTGGATGCCGGCCGCGCCGACCTTCAGATACCAGTCGCCCGAGAACCATCCGAACGGGCCGTCGGCCGCGAGGCCGTTCGACGCGGATGCAAGAAGACACGCGCCCGACAAGAGCGCGACGAGCTGTCGCCTGAACAAGTTTGAAACCCCGCACACTGAACCAATTCGAAGTTGCAGCCGAGATTTCCGTCTTTTGGGTAAAGTTTGATTTAAAGGCGACGCGGTTCAGAAAGCGATTGCGGCATCGAGCGCCGAAAGCGGTCTCACGCCAGCAAGCAGCGCCCTCGCCTCCGCATCGTCGCGCTTCATCTGCTCGACCAGCGCGTCGAGGCTGTCGAACTTCTCCTCGCCGCGCAGGAAACCGAAGAGAGAGACCGCGCAGGTCTCGCCGTACAGATCGGCGGAGAAGTCGAAGACGAAGGTCTCGAGCAAAGGCGCGCCGTCCTCGTCGACCGTCGGGCGGCGGCCGAAATTCGCCACGCCATCGTGCAGCGTGCCATCGGCCCGGCGCAGCCTGACCGCATAGATGCCATGCCTCAGCTCGGCGGATGCCGGCAGGGCCATGTTGGCGGTCGGAAAGCCGAGCGTGCGGCCGAGCCGCTTGCCGCCGGTCACCTCGGCCTCGACGGTGAAGCGGTAGCCGAGCAGGCCCGCGGCCTGCGCGACCTCGCCTTTCTTCAGCAATTCGCGGATGCGGCTCGACGAGACGATTTCGGCCGCCTCGTCGCGGAAGGCATCGA
This sequence comes from Aquamicrobium sp. LC103, assembly GCF_001014615.2. Classification (GTDB taxonomy): domain Bacteria; phylum Pseudomonadota; class Alphaproteobacteria; order Rhizobiales; family Rhizobiaceae; genus LBCQ02. The sequence continues at coordinate 25,666 of NZ_LBCQ02000020.1, read as the reverse complement.
CCAGCGCGACGCCGAAACCGAGTTCCTCGCCCTTTTCCATCAGATAGGCCGGGCCGCCCTGGCGGTTGTGGCCGAAATGGAAATCGAAACCGGTCACGACATGGACGATGCCCAGGCCGTCGACAAGCACCCCGCGCACGAATTCGTCGGCGGAAAGACCGGCGAACTGCTTCGTGAAAGCCTGTTCGATGACGGCGTCGAAGCCGAGGAATTCAAGCAGGCGCGCCCGTATCGGCGCCGGCGTCAGCCTGAACAGCGGCAGGTCCGGCCGGAAGACGGTGCGCGGATGCGGCTCGAAGGTCAGGACGAGCGCCGGTACGCCGCGCGCCTGCGCCTCGTCCAGCGCGCGCTGCAGCACGGCCTGGTGCCCGCGGTGCACGCCGTCGAAATTGCCGATGGCGACGACACCGCCGCGCAGCGCGGACGGCAGTCGGGACAAGCTGGATATTCGCTGGAACGCGGTCTCTGGCATCGGCGGAGGATTATCCCAGGCGGGGCATGACGGCCACCGGACTATAGCCGTGCTTTTCCAGAAATGCGGCAAGCCGCTCGGGGTCCGGCGAGGCGGGGTTGCCATATTCCTGGGCGTGGATGCCGGCCGAAATGTAGAGCACGTCGAAACCGCTGTCGGCCGCGCCCTTGACGTCCGTCAGCACGCCGTCGCCGATCGCCAGCACGTCGCCGGCTTCGACCTCACGGCCGAGAACCCCGGCCGCCGCCTTCCTCGCCGCCTCATAGATCGGACGGTGCGGCTTGCCCGCGATCAGGGTGCGGCCGCCGAGTTGCGCGTAATCGCGCGCCAGCGCTCCCGCGCACCAGATCAGCCGCTCGCCGCGCTCGACGACGATGTCGGGGTTGGCGCAGATGAAGGGCAGGTCGCGCGCCCGCAGCCGGGTCAGGATTTCGGCATAGTCCTCCGGCGTCTCGACCTCGTCGTCGACGAGCCCGGTGCAGACGACGGCGGAGGCTTCGAATTCCTCCACGAGGTCGATGTCGAGCCCGTCATAGATCGACATGTCGCGGTCCGGACCGAGATGGAACACGCGGCGCGGTCCCTCGGCGATCAGGTCGCGCGTGACGTCGCCGGAGGTGACCACGCGGTCCCAGGCGTCTTCCGGCACGCCGAGAAGCCCGAGCTGGACCTCGACGCCGTCGCGCGGGCGCGGGGAATTGGTGATGAGGACCACGACGGCGCCCTTGTCGCGGGCACGCCTGAGTGCCGCGGCGGCGGCCGGGAAAGCGGCCTCGCCATTGTGGACGACGCCCCATACGTCGCAAAAGACCACGGAATAATCGCCCACCACCTGATCCAGCGTTTCGATCAGTCCCGTCATTTCAAGGCCACCCAGTCTTTCCATCGACCGGAGTTTTCTCCGGCCGCCACGGGGCTTAGCCGAAGCCGCCCCGCATGTCACCAGCTTTCGCGAAAGGGGCCTTTCGGGCGATGCGGCAACAGCCGGAGGATTGGTTAACGAAAGGTACGGCGGCAGCGGCTTTTTGAAACCCGGCGCAAAACGCCACCTTAACGACTTGCCCCTAGATTGCGCTGCTTCGCAACGAACAGCCATTGGGGGGTTGGGCAGTGCTGCGCAGTTTCATCGAAGACATTCGCGGCAACTTTTCGATTATCACCGCCATAGCGATGGTCCCGATCATGGGTGGTCTGGCACTGGCGGTCGACTATTCGGAAATGGTGCGTCAGCGACAGCAGGCGTTGAACGCGCTGGACGCGGCCGGCATCGCGACGGCAAGACGCGCCGTCGAAGGCGCGACCGAGGCCGAACTCAAGGTTTACGCGAAGAACTTCTTCGAGGCCAATCTCGGCGGCATCGACCCCGCCAAGGCGTCGCTCAATATCGCGCTGCCCAGCAGCGATGCCGGCGGCGGCACGCTGAAGCTCTCGGCCGACCTCAGATACGAGCCCTATTTCTATCCGGTCTTCACCGCGTTGATCGGCACGGGTCAGACGTCGACCGAGCTGGTCTTCGACGCCAGGTCCGAGATAAGGCTGAAGAACACGCTCGAAGTCTCGCTCGTCCTCGACAATTCAGGGTCGATGGACGACAAGGGTTCGGGTTCCGGCAAGAAGCGCATCGTCCTCCTGAAGGACGCCGCCAAGCAGCTCGTCGACACCATCGCGCAGCAGGCCGTGCAGATGAAGCAGGTGGACAAGCCGGTGCAGTTCGCGCTCGTGCCGTTCGCGGCCTCCGTCAATGTCGGCGCCGACAACGCCAATGCGAGCTGGATGGACACCGACGGCCGCTCCCCCATCCACCACGAGAATTTCGACTGGGCGACGATGACGGGCGATCGCAAGGTCCAGTTGCAGTCGGGCATCCACCAGAAGGTCGGCAAGGGCTGGGGCGCCCAGGAAGGCCAGAAGGTCACGCGCTTCACGCTTTTCGACGATCTGCAGCGCATAACGAGCAGGAAATGCAGCGGCACGGAGAGAAACGGCGAATGCCAAAATGGTAGCTGGAGCTACACCTATGCCAGCTATGCGCGGTGGGAGGGCTGCGTGGAAACCCGCCCGCACCCTTACGACAAGGACAACACCCCGCCCAGCCAGGGCAATCCGGCGACGCTCTTCGTGCCGATGTTCGCGCCGGACGAGACGGACAACCTGGACAGCAGGAACAGAAAGGCTCAGGGAAACTGGCGGGCGGATCTCACGACCAGCAGCAACAACGCCTCGCGGCAGGGATACATGCCCAAATATTTCGAAGCCGCGTCGCTCGGAACCGCTGCCGCCGCCACGGGCCAGGGTCCGAATGCGAGCTGCACCACCAACCCGATAACGGCGTTGACCGACGTCTCCACCGCCGCCGGCCTCAACAAGATCAAGGCCGCGATCGACGGCATGCAGCCGCTCGGCGGAACCAACGTGCCGGAAGGCCTCGCCTGGGGCTGGCGCACGGTTTCCGGCGGCGAGCCCTTCGCGCAGGGCCGCCCCGACCACGAGAAGGGCAACGACAAGGTCGTCATCGTGCTGACCGACGGCGAAAACACCTACTACACGCCGGAATCCCTCGGCTCGAACGATCTCGCCGGCAACAAGTCGATCTATTCGAACTACGGTTACGCGGCGAGGAAGCAGCCCGGCGAAACGAAGAGCCGGCTGTTCATGGGCACCTCCTTCAGCGGCGGCAATTCCGACTACGACAATTCGAAATACACCACGGCGATGAACGAGCACATGGACAAGCTCTGCACCAACGCCAAGAACGCCGGCATCATCCTCATGACCGTCTCGCTCGACCTGAGCGAGAAGGACAGCGGGCAGAAGAAGCAGATCGAGGCATTGCGGAAGTGCTCGTCGGATTCACGCTTCCGCAAGGATCCGAACGACCCCTCGAAGCCCGACAAGCTCTTCTGGAACGCCACCGGCGGCGATCTTGCCGACACCTTCAAGAAGATCGCCGACGAGCTTTCGAACCTCCGCATCGTCGGCTGAGGCCGTTGTTTCCGGAGCGGGCGCATGGTAGACGAACCGCGCGCCCGCACATCCGCCGAAAGAGCGCGGCGACTTTGCTTGACTCTTCCCCACGCTGCCCCTATTTCAACGTCGCGTTAGCACTCACTCATTGCGAGTGCTAACGTTGTCCGGCGACGCCGGATGGAGGAACAACCCCTTTATTCCTTATCGAGGACAGACAAGACATGGCAAAGTCGAAGTTCCGCCCGCTCCATGACCGCGTGGTCGTTCGCCGGGTCGAATCCGAAGAGAAGACCTCCGGTGGCATCATCATCCCGGATACGGCCAAGGAGAAGCCCCAGGAAGGCGAAGTCATCGCCGTCGGTTCCGGCGCGCGCGACGAGGCCGGCAAGCTGGTTCCGCTCGATGTCAAGGCTGGCGATCGCGTGCTTTTCGGCAAGTGGTCCGGCACCGAGGTCAAGCTCAATGGCGAAGACCTTCTGATCATGAAGGAATCCGACATCATGGGCATTATCGGCTGATCAGGCCGATTCACCCGGAATTTTTGGATTATCAGGCCGGCTTCAACGCACGGTCTTGAACACAGGAGCTGAACATGGCTGCTAAAGACGTAAAATTCTCCCGTGACGCCCGCGAGCGCATGCTGCGCGGCGTCAACATCCTCGCCGATGCGGTGAAGGTCACGCTCGGCCCGAAGGGTCGCAACGTCGTCATCGACAAGTCCTTCGGCGCTCCGCGCATCACCAAGGACGGCGTCACCGTCGCCAAGGAAATCGAGCTTGAGGACAAGTTCGAGAACATGGGCGCCCAGATGGTCCGCGAAGTCGCTTCGAAGACCAACGACATCGCCGGCGACGGCACCACGACCGCGACCGTTCTCGCCCAGTCGATCGTTCAGGAAGGCCACAAGGCCGTTGCCGCCGGCATGAACCCGATGGACCTGAAGCGCGGTATCGACCTCGCCGTCGGCGAAGTCGTCGCCCACCTCACCAAGACCACCAAGAAGATCAAGACTTCGGAAGAAGTCGCCCAGGTCGGCACCATCTCCGCCAACGGCGAGAAGGAAATCGGCGAGATGATCGCCGAGGCCATGCAGAAGGTCGGCAACGAGGGCGTGATCACGGTCGAGGAAGCCAAGACCGCCGAGACCGAGCTCGAGGTCGTTGAAGGCATGCAGTTCGACCGCGGCTACCTGTCGCCGTATTTCGTCACCAACCCGGACAAGATGGTTGCCGAGCTGGAAGACGCCTACATCCTTCTCCACGAGAAGAAGCTCTCCAACCTGCAGGCCATGCTGCCGGTTCTGGAAGCCGTCGTTCAGACCTCCAAGCCGCTCCTCATCATCTCGGAAGACGTCGAGGGCGAGGCCCTGGCCACGCTCGTCGTCAACAAGCTGCGTGGCGGCCTCAAGATCGCTGCCGTCAAGGCTCCGGGCTTCGGTGATCGCCGCAAGGCCATGCTCGAGGACATCGCGATCCTGACCGGCGGTCAGGTTATCTCGGAAGACCTCGGCATCAAGCTCGAGAATGTCGGCCTCAACATGCTCGGCCGCGCCAAGAAGGTGCAGATCTCCAAGGAGAACACCACCATCGTCGACGGCGCCGGCAAGAAGGCCGAGATCCAGGGCCGCGTCGCCCAGATCAAGCAGCAGATCGAGGAGACCACTTCCGACTACGACCGTGAGAAGCTCCAGGAGCGTCTCGCCAAGCTCGCGGGCGGCGTTGCCGTCATCCGCGTCGGCGGCGCGACCGAGGTCGAGGTCAAGGAGAAGAAGGACCGCGTCGACGACGCCCTCAACGCGACCCGCGCGGCCGTCGAGGAAGGCATCGTTCCGGGCGGCGGCACCGCGCTGCTGCGCGCTTCCGCCAACCTGAAGGTCAAGGGCGAGAACGCCGACCAGGACGCCGGCATCAACATCGTCCGTCGCGCCCTCCAGGCCCCGGCTCGCCAGATCGCTTCCAACGCCGGCGCCGAGGCGTCGATCGTTGCGGGCAAGATACTCGACAACAAGTCGGCCACCTACGGCTTCAACGCCCAGACCGGCGAGTATGGTGACATGATCCAGCTCGGCATCGTCGACCCGACCAAGGTCGTCCGCACGGCTCTGCAGGACGCCGCTTCGGTTGCCGGCCTGCTGGTCACCACCGAGGCCATGATCGCCGAGGCTCCGAAGAAGGAGTCCGCGGCTCCGGCGATGCCGGGTGGCGGCATGGGCGGAATGGGTGGCATGGACTTCTAAGTCCAGCCATTCGGCCAGTGACTATGGAAAGGGCGCCGCAACGGCGCCCTTTTTGCTTGGCCACGCCTGCCGAAAAAAATCAAAAAAGTCGGGAACCTTTTCCCGTGCCAGCTGTTTCATGCCTGTCGAAAGCTATTCAGACGGAGAAATCCAGAAGAAGAAGCTGACGGCAAAAAGCGCTCCCCCATCCTTAAATGCGATGCGGGGAGCGTTTTTGTTTTGAATCACACGCATTTTCCGCCTTTCTTGCCCTTCGCAACCATTCCGCGCCGTCGCCGTTAACGAGAGCCTGAATTTCAGACGGCTCGCGAAGGGAGTGGAAATGGTCAACAAGGATCAAGTGAAGGGTCTCGCCAAACAGGGCAAGGGCGCGGTCAAGGAAGCAGCGGGAAAAGCCACCGGCTCGAAGAAGACCGAGGCCAAGGGCAAGATCGAAAAGGCCGCCGGCAAGGTTCAGAAGGCCGCGGGCGATGCCAAGCAGAAGATCAAGCGCGCGATCTAGGTTCCTCAGCGCGGACTTTATGGAGAGGGCGGCCCCCATGCCGCCCTTTTCCGCGTCCGGAAAAGCGGCGGGCAGTTGCCGCCGCGGGGTCAGGGCGATAGAAGGCAGGCTCATTCGCCGCCTCGCCTCCGTAGATCGACCTAGTGCCCGACGGACCTCCCGCCCTTTTCGGCCTCGCGCTCTCCGCCTTCACGTCGGCCACGCTCCTGCCGGGCACGTCGGAGGCGGTGCTGGTGGCGCTTCATGCCTCGCGGGCGGCGCCCGGCTGGCTGCTGCTCATGGTTGCCGCGGTCGCAAACGTCGCCGGCTCCTGCGTCAACTGGGCGCTCGGCCGTTTCGCACTGCACTTCCGCGACCGCAGATGGTTCCCGGTCGGCGAAGCCGCGCTCGCCCGTGCCCAGAAATGGTACGGCAGGTACGGATGGCCGACACTGCTCCTCTCCTGGCTTCCCGTCATCGGCGATCCGCTGACGCTGGCCGCGGGCATTTTGCGCGTGCCTTTTCTTTTCTTCGTGATTCTTGTGGCCTTCGCGAAGACGGCGCGCTATGCCGCGCTCCTGTGGCTCGCGGGTTTCTTCTGACGAAAACTGGTTTGCAAGACGCGCGATGATGGCCCATACCATCGCCGGCAAGTTAGGGAGCATATGATGACATCGACACGCACCGAGACCGATACTTTTGGCCCGATCGAAGTTCAGGCCGACCGCTATTGGGGCGCGCAGGCGCAGCGTTCGCTCGGCAATTTCAAGATCGGCTGGGAAAAGCAGCCGCTTCCGGTGGTTCGCGCCCTCGGTATCGTCAAGCGCGCCGCGGCCGAAGCCAATATGGAGCTCGGCAGGCTCGATGCACAGCTCGGCAAGGCGGTCGTGCAGGCCGCGCAGGAAGTGATCGAAGGCAAGCTCGACGAGCACTTCCCGCTGGTCGTCTGGCAGACCGGCTCGGGCACGCAGTCGAACATGAACGCCAACGAGGTCATCTCCAACCGCGCCATCGAGATTCTCGGCGGCGAGATGGGCTCGAAGAAGCCGGTCCATCCCAACGACCACGTCAATATGAGCCAGTCGTCGAACGACACCTATCCGACGGCCATGCACGTGGCCTGCGCGGAAGAGATCGTCCATCGCCTGCTGCCGGCGCTGCAGAAGCTTCGCAACGCGCTGAACGACAAGTCCGAGGCCTGGAAGGACATCATCAAGATCGGCCGCACGCACACGCAGGACGCCACCCCCCTGACGCTCGGCCAGGAATTCTCCGGCTACACGATGCAGGTACAGAACGGCATCGAACGCATCGAGAGCACTCTGCCCCGGCTGATGGAACTCGCGCAGGGCGGCACGGCGGTCGGCACCGGCCTCAATGCGCCGATCGGCTTCGCCGACAATGTGGCGGAAAAGATCGCGGCGATCACGCAGCTTCCCTTCACCAGCGCGCCCAACAAGTTCGAGGCGCTGGCGGCACACGACGCCATGGTGTTCAGCCACGGCGCCATCAACACGGTCGCCGCCTCGCTGTTCAAGATCGCCAACGACATCCGCTTCCTCGGCTCGGGCCCGCGCTCGGGCCTCGGCGAACTCGCCCTGCCGGAGAACGAGCCCGGCTCCTCCATCATGCCGGGCAAGGTCAATCCGACCCAGTGCGAGGCGCTCACGCAGGTCTGCGTGCAGGTGTTCGGCAACAACGCGGCGCTGACCTTCGCCGGCAGCCAGGGCCATTTCGAGCTCAACGTCTACAATCCGGTGATGGCCTACAATTTCCTGCAATCGGTCCGCCTGATGGCCGACGCGGCGGTCTCCTTCACCGACAATTGCGTGGTCGGCATCGAGGCGCGCGAGGACAACATCAAGGCCGCGCTCGAGCGCTCGCTGATGCTCGTCACCGCGCTCGCGCCGACGATCGGCTACGACAACGCGGCGAAGATCGCCAAGACCGCCCACAAGAACGGCACGACCCTGCGCGAGGAAGCGCTCGCCACCGGCCTGGTGACCGGCGAAGACTACGACCGCATCGTCCGCCCGGAAGCAATGACGCAGCCGGGCTGAACGCATTCGCGGGGCCGGCTCGACGGAGCCGGCCCTTCGCTTCCGACGCCCGGTTCGCCGGAATGAACGCTGTGTCGTCAAATACGCGTCTTTGGTGAACGGTCGCAATCGACTATCTGTCGGCGATCGATCCACCGGAGACCTACCGATGTCCAACACCGTTCTCGCCGGCCAGAAGCCCGGCATCGCGGCAAACAGCCCGGCCCTCATCCTCGCCGGCCGCGTGCTGCTCTCGATCCTCTTCATCATTGCCGGTTTCGGCAAGCTGACCGCCATCAGCGGCACCGCGGGATGGTTCGGCAGCCTCGGCATTCCGATGCCGACGGTCGTCACCGTCGTCGTCGGCCTGCTGGAACTGTTCGGCGGCCTCGCGATCCTGGTCGGCTTCCAGACGCGCCTTGCGGCCATTGCGCTGGCGGTATTCACCATCGCCGCCTCGCTGATCGCGCATCTCGACTTCGCCGATCAGATGCAGTCCCTGCTCTTCCAGAAGAACCTCTCCATCACCGGCGGCCTGCTGATCCTCGCCGCCGTCGGTGCCGGCGCCTTCTCGATCGACGCCAAGCGCGGCTGACGCAAATCGTCGGCAACGCTGCTGTCACAGGGCCCGCCTCGCGCGGGCCCTTTTTCGTTCCGGCCTGCCTCTCCGGCCGTTCTTCGCAACGAACGGCACGGTTTTTCCGCGGCATCTGGATCAGAACCCTCGCCAGGGAGTATATTCTCCCGCGCAGGTTACGTTACGTAAGGATTGCAAGCTGAGGTTAGCGCGCCACATGCGCCGCAACATCAAGGAGGGAATAATGTCCAGCAGCGTAATCACACTGATCGGCCGCATCCTGCTGTCGGTCATCTTCATCCTGTCCGGCTTCGGCAAGCTGGTCGACCCGGGAACCGCTGAAAACGCCATGTCGACCGCCGGCATGATCGCCTCCAAGGGCCTGCCCGCCTCCGTCTTCCTCGCCTATGTCGTGGGGCTGGTCGAGCTGCTTGGCGGACTGGCCGTGCTTGCCGGCTTCTTCACCAGCGCGGCCGCCTGGGTGCTGGCGCTCTTCTGCATCGCCTCCGGCCTCATGTTCCATGTCGGGGCGACTGGCGATCCGACGATGGATGCGATCAATCCCGCCATGCTGATGAAGAATCTGGCCATGGCCGGCGGCCTGCTCGTGCTCGCGGTCGCCGGGCCCGGCTCGATTTCGGTGGACGCGCGGCGGGACTGATCGCCACGTCCGGAAACGGGCCGATCCGGCAGCTCGGCTCCGCTTCGGAGGAACCCCTTGGCCATCGACATCGCAGCTCTCGTGGCGCGCATACTGCTCGCCGCTCTCTTTCTGGAAGCAGGCGTTTCCGGCCTGTTCGACATGGAAGCCGTGGCCGGCTATTTCTCCGGCCTCGGCCTGCCCTTCGCCTATGCGTTGAGCTTGGCGGTGCCCGTCTTCGAGACAGCGGGAGCGCTCTGCCTGCTGCTCGGCCTGGCGATGCGCCCGGCCGCGCTTGTGCTTGCGCTTTTCGCGGTCTCGGCTGCCTTCATCGGCCATTACGGCCAGGGCGTCGGCGATCCGGTGCTCGCGCTGATGCACCGGCAGGCCTTCATGAAGGACATTGCCGTCGCCGGCGGGCTTGTCGCGCTGGCGGCGCTTGGACCGGGAAGGTTTGCGCTAATGCCGCGACGCCCTCAGGAGCCCGACTGAACTCTCGCCACGATCTCGTCTACCACCGCCGCGTCGGCGGCGCTGCGCGCGCGGCGCGAGGCGACCAGGCAGGCCTCCGACCGCAGGATCACGCCATCGTCCAGTATCTTCAGATGGTTGGCGCGCAGCGTCGAGCCTGTGGTGGTGATGTCGACGATGACGTCGGCCGAGCCGGCCGCCGGCGCGCCCTCCGTGGCGCCGAGGCTTTCCACGATGCGGTAGACCTGGATGCCGTGCTTCTGGGAGAAGAACTGCTGCGTCAACCGCCAGTACTTCGTCGCGATCCGCAGCCGGCGGCCATGGCGCTGGCGGAAATCGGCGGCGACGTCGTCGAGATCGGCCATGGTGTCGACGTCGAGCCATGCCTCGGGCACGGCGACCACCACATCGGCGCGGCCGAAGCCGAGCCTGGCACCGATCGCCACCTTGGCCTCGCAATCGGCGAGCGTCTCGCGAACGAGGTCCTCGCCGGTGACGCCGAGGTCGACCGTGCCCTGCCCCAGCTCGCGCGCGATCTCGGAAGCCGAGAGGAACGTCACCTCGATGTCGCCGCGACCTTCGACGCTCGCGCGGTAGCGGCGCTCGTCGCCCGGCTGCGCCACGGCGAAGCCGGCTTTCGCCAGAACCGCCATCGCCTCGTCCTTCAGCCGGCCCTTTGAGGGCAATGCCAGTGTGACCGTCATGCCTGCCCCCGCAGCGTTTCAATGCGGTCGAGCCAGACCGAGAAGCCGACGCCAGGTATCGACGTCTTCGCGCCGAGAAGCGTGAGCAACCGGTCGTAGCGGCCGCCGCCGACCAGCGGACGCTCGCCGTCTTCCGCGGATATCTCGAAGACGAGGCCGGTATAGTAGTCGAGCGGGCGGCCGAAACCCGCGTCATAGGCGATCTTCGCCATCGGCAGGCCGTGCCGCGCCACCGCCTCGGCGCGCGCGGCGAAGAGATCGAGCGAGGAACCGAAGGAGATGCCGGCGCCCGCGGCGAAGCCGCGCAACTCGTCGGCGGCCTTCTCCAGCGGCGCGCGGATGGCCAGGAATTTCTTCAACGCATCGAAGGCGTCCTTCGACAGCCGCACGCTCCTGAGCTCGGCTTTCTCGATGAGGCGCCGGGCGATCTCCTCCGGCGCGCGGCCGGCGGAGGCGGAAAGGCCGGACGCCTCCATTATGCCCGCGACATGCCCGGCGAGACCGGCATGATCGCCGTCGGCGACGAAGGAGGAGACCGGCTCCGCCGGCGCGGCCTTCTGGGAAGGATTGGCGAGGTCTTCCAGCGCCGCGCTCAACTGCTCGGCGGAACCGAAGGCGCGCGCGAGGCGCTTCTGCCAGCCGCGCGGCAGTCCGAGCGCGGCCAGCACCGCCTCGAAGATGCGCTGGTCGCCGAGCGTAACGGCAAGCTCCACGCCGGGCAGAGCGCGAACGAGCAGCTCATGCGCGTCGGCCACCGAGCGGGCGTCGGTCCCAGCGATGTCCGCCCCGCCCAGATCCTCGATGCCGGCCTGGAAGAATTCGCTGCCGCCCTCGCGGCGCTGGCGGAACACCTCGCCCAGGTAGGAATAGCGGCGCGGCGTGCCCGAGCGCGAGCGGATGTGGTCGAGACAGACCGGGATGGTGAATTCCGGCCGCAGGCACAGGCTCTCGCCGGTCTCGCTCTCGGTGAGGAATATGCGGCGACGCAAATCCTCGCCCGCCATGTCGAGGAACGGGTCGGCCGGCTGGATGATCGCCACGTCGGTGAGCGGCGCCCCACGCTCGGCGAACAGCGCGATAATGTCGGGCGCGAAGTCGGGATAGCGGGAGGTCATGGGCGCAACATGCTTTCTCGAATATCGCCGCATGCCGAAAGAACACCCCCCTCCGGCCTGCCGGCCATCTCTCCCTCCAGGAGAAAGATCAACCCAAGCGAACGCTTTCGCCAATCGGCAGGGTCTGAGGAGAGGTGAACTCGTCGAAACCGCCGATCTCCTCCCTTGAGGGGGAGACGGCCGGCAGGCCGGAGGGGGGTGAACATCACAATTTTTCCGCCCGGTCGGCCGCCTGCGCGGCGAGCACCTTGCGCACCGCCTCGACCAGTTCGCCCTCGGCGACCGAGAACTGCGCCGGCCGGCCTTCGCGCCATGCCTCGTTGTCGGCGATCTCGGCCGACAGCCGCGCCCCCTCGATCAGATCCTTGATCTGAACCTCGCCCTTGGCGCGCTCGTCGCCGCCCTGGATCACGACGCACGGCGCGCCACGGCGGTCGGCATATTTCATCTGCGCCTTCATGCCGGCGCCGCCGAGATACATTTCGGCGCGGATGCCGGCCTGGCGCAGGCTCGCCACCATGCGCTGGTAGCGGCCGAGGCTCTCCGTGTCCTTGTCCATGACGAGCACGACGACCGGCGCGATCACATCCGACATGTCGAGCTTGCCGAGGCTCTTCAGCGCAGCCGTCAAGCGCGAGACGCCGATGGAGAAGCCGGTCGCGGGAACCGGCTCGCCGCGGAAGCGCGACACCAGCCCGTCATAGCGCCCGCCGCCGGCGACGGAGCCGAAGCGCACGACCTGGCCCTCGTCATTCGTCACCTCGAAGGTCAGTTCGGCCTCGCAAACCGGACCGGTGTAATATTCGAGGCCGCGCACGACGGAGGGATCGATGCGGACGCGCCCGTCATCATAGCCGGCCGCAGCGACAAGCGCTGCGATCTGATGCAGTTCCTCCACACCGGCGCGACCCTTTTCATTGTCGGCGACGACCGCGAGCAGATTTTGCGCGGTGATCTCGGCGGACGCGGCGCCTGCCTCGGTGAAGGCAATGACGGTTTCGACCGCCTTCTCCTCCAGCCCGGCGCCCTTCGTGAAATCGCCGCTCTCGTCGAGCCGGCCCTTGCCGAGCAGCGCACGCACGCCTTCCGGCCCGAACTTGTCCAGCTTGTCGATGGCGCGCAGCACGGTGAGCCTGCGTCCGGCATTCTCGTCACCGCCGAGGCCGATCGCCTCCAGTACGCCGTCGAGCACCTTGCGGTTGTTGACCCGCACGACATAGTCGCCGCGCCGGATGCCGACGGCTTCCAGCGTATCGGCCATCATCATCGCCATCTCGGCATCGGCCGCCGCGCCAGGCGTTCCGACGATGTCGGCATCGAACTGCATGAACTGGCGGAAGCGCCCCGGACCCGGCTTTTCGTTGCGGAACACCCAGCCGGACCGGTAGGAACGGTAGGGCTTCGGCAACGTCTCGAAATTCTCCGCCACGAAACGGGCGAGCGGCGCCGTCAGGTCGTAGCGCAGCGACAGCCATTGCTCATCGTCGTCCTGGAAGGAGAATACGCCCTCGTTCGGCCGGTCCTGGTCGGGCAGGAATTTTCCGAGCGCGTCGGTATATTCGATCATCGGCTGCTCGCCCGGCTCGAAACCGTAGAGCTCGCAGACCTCGCGGATCTTCGCCGTCATCGCGTCCACGGCGCGGATGTCGCCGGGATGGCGGTCGACGAACCCACGAGGGAGCCGCGCCTTCATCCTGTCCGCCTTGTCAGCCATGGTTCGATCCGTCTGTTTTCGAGGAAAATCCGCCCCTTCAGGGAGCGCGGGTTTCCTAGCCGATATGCCGGGGAGCGGCAAGGGCGGCGGGAACCTCTTTCCTTTCGCTTCATCCGCCCCTATGTCTGTCGTCATGCGACGCGCCGCGCTCATCCTGATGGTCCTGTGTTCCGCCCTGCTCGGCTGGGTGCCGGTCGCCAACAGCGCACTGCATGCGGCGATGGCGATACCGGCTGCCGGGCACTCGCATGAACACGGCGAGACCGCCGGGGATTGCGTGCGGACGAGCGGGCATGATTGCGACAAGGCGGCAAAGAGCGTCCATCCGACGGCGTGTCCCGCCTGCATCGGGCTGGCGGCGGTGCCGCTCTCGGTGCAGCAGAACGCGGGCCGACCGGCGCGCAACGCGTTGAAGGCGGCCATGTTGGAGACCGACGGACCGGACCTGCCGACGCCACCGCCGCGACGCTGATCGATTTCGTCCGCGTCCCGCGCAGCACCCTGCAGCGCGGGAGAACCAACGCTTCAAAACGAAAGAGATCGAAAATGAAGATCAATCATATCGCCGCTACGGCCTCGCTGGCGCTTGCCCTCGGCATCGCCGTTCCTTCCCTCGCCCAGACGAACCATGACGGGCACGGTTCCATGGGGCACTCCATGATGGAAATGGGTGCTCCGAAGGGCGACCAGGGGCCGTCCAGCAAGGCCTTCGCCGAAGCCAATGCGAAGATGCATGAAGGCATGGACATCGAGTTCACCGGCAATGCCGATGCCGACTTCGTGCGCGGCATGATCGCCCATCACCAGGGCGCGATCGACATGGCACGGATCGAGCTCGAATTCGGCAAGGATCCCGAGCTTCGCAAGCTCGCCGACGAGATCATCTCGGCGCAGGAGGCGGAGATCAGGATGATGCAGGGCTGGCTCGAGAAGAACGGCGGGTAAACTCCCCCTCGTCATCCCGGGCAACCGAGCGCAGCGAGGGCGACCCGGGACCCATTGAGCGGCACGGCCGGGCGGCAAGTTTTCACCGACATAGGTGAAACACGCCGCCCGGTACGTCCAATCCGGAAAACAACTCCGTATCAAAGGCCTCGTAGTCAATGGAGGACCGGGCCGCGCTCGACGATGTTCGGACCAATGGATCCCGGATAGCCTTCGCTTCGCTTCGGCTTCCGGGATGACGATGTGTGATACGTAGCCTTTCGATGCCATCGACGATGAGAAACGCATCAAGAAGTGGCGCCGCAAATGGAAGCTCGAATTGATCGAGGCGATGAACCCCGATTGGCGCGATCTCTACGAACTTCTCGGCCGGTGACTACGTACCCGGCCGCTCGAAACGGGTGCGGTCGGCCTCCACCTCCGCGCGGCAGAAGCAGCCCTCGATGTGGTCGTTGACGAGGCCCATGGCCTGCATGAAGGCGTAGATCGTGGTCGGGCCGACGAAGGTCCAGCCGCGCTTTTTCAGATCCTTGGAAATACGGGTCGAAACCTCCGTCTTCGGGTTTGCCCGCAGCGTCGGATAGTCGAGCACGGAGGGGCGCTCGTGCGGCCGCGGCTCGAACGACCAGAAATAGCGCGCCAGCGAGCCGCGTTCCTTGCGCAGTTCCACCGCCCGGCGGGCATTGTTGTAGACCGAGGCGATCTTGCCGCGATGGCGGATGATGCCGGCGTTCTGGAGATGTCCTTCGATGGCCGCTTCGTCCTCGCGCGCCAGCCGCTCGAAGTCGAAGCCGTGGAACGCCTCGCGGAAATTGTCGCGCTTGCGCAGGATGGTCAGCCAGGAAAGCCCCGACTGAAAGCCTTCCAGGCAGAGCTTTTCGAAAAGGCGGACGTCGTCGCCGACGGGGCGTCCCCATTCGAGGTCGTGATAGCGCAGATAGTCCGGCAGATTGCCGTGCCAGAAGCAGCGCGTCCTGCCGTCCTCGCCCCGCACCAGCCCCGTGTTTTCCTCGTCCATGTCCGCCTTCCGCCTCTCGTTAAGCGTGTCTTTACCAACCTGTTCAACCGCGCGGTAACCACAGCAAAAGCTTTACGGGAAATCGCGCATTTTATGAAAGCGCATTCACGATTTCGTGGCGCGATCTCCTGACAATCGCGGCAACAGGAAGGGAAAGCCACCCGCTTTCCGCCTCAACTGTCGCTTGGAGAACGCATGCGATGAAGAAGTTCCTTCTGTTGACAGGCTCGGCCCTCCTCATCGGCCTGGGGCAGCAGCCGGCGGCGGCTCAGGACCGCTATGCGCAGCGCCCGCCCGTGGTCGTCAGCCCCGACCTTTCCGCACCGTGGGTGATGCAGCTTCAGCGCGCGCCGGTCGCCGCCCACAAGCGCCAGCTCCGCAAGGAGCTTCCCGGCGTGACGATGGGGGTCGCCCGTGAACCGGTCGTGCGTAACCGGCCTCGCGTCGAGGCCCGCCCGCGGCGCTCCGACATTGTGCAGACGGCGGCGGTCGCGGGCGCCGCCAGGGACGTCAAGCCGGCGATCGATTCGAAATACCTGCCGCAGACCGTCGCCTATGACGGGCCGCACAAACCCGGCACCATCGTCATCGACACGCGCGAGAACCTGCTCTATCTCGTCGAGGCGGGCGGCCAGGCGCGACGCTACGGCGTCGGCACCGGCAAGCCGGGCTTCGAATGGGCGGGCGAGCACAAGGTGACCTCGAAGCGCGAATGGCCCGATTGGCGGCCGCCGGCCGAGATGATCGCCCGCGAGAAAAAGAAGGGCCGCGTCCTGCCGGCCCACATGAAGGGCGGCCCGGAAAATCCGCTCGGCGCGCGCGCCCTTTACCTCGGCTCCACGCTCTACCGCATCCACGGCACCAACCAGCCCTGGACGATCGGCCGGGCCGTTTCCTCGGGCTGCATCCGCATGCGCAACGAGGACGTGATCGACCTCTACGGGCGGGTCAAGGTCGGCACGAGGGTGATCGTCAGCTAGCGGGGGAATCTGGAGCGGGGGAAAGGCCAGCCCGCCAACGGGGCCGGCCACAAAAAGGCGGCAGGTTCGCTCCGCTGCCGCGCAAAAAGGGCAGCATGGTCGGGGGGCCATGCTGCCTTTGCCTTTCTGGATGCCGGGCACGGGGCCGGACGACGGCAATTTGTCCATTTTCCTGCCCTGCCCTATAAGAAACGCGGCTGGAGGAGCAGCCGAATCGGGAGGGGGACGCATGGACAGTCTGATCACTGTATTTCTGCCGCTTGCGCTGGCGATCATCATGTTCTCGCTGGGGCTCGGCCTCACGCTCGATGATTTCCGCCGCATACTGGTCAAGCCGAAGGCCTTCGCGGTCGGCGCCTTCGCCCAGCTCATCCTGATTCCGGTCGTTGCCTATATCCTCGCGGTTCTGTTCAAGCTGCCGCCCGAGCTTGCCGTCGGCATGATGATCCTGGCCTTCTGCCCCGGCGGCGTCACCGCCAACCTGCTGACCAAGCTCGCGGGCGGCGAAGTTGCGCTGTCGATTTCGCTGACCGGCGTCATAAGCCTCGTCGCGGTGTTCACCGTTCCGGTTCTCGTGGTCTTCTTCGCCAATCATTTCATGGGGCTCGACGCGCCCGCGATCAACGTCACCGCGCTCGGCGTCTCCATGTTCCTCATCACGCTCGTACCGGTCGCCGTCGGCATCCTGGTACGACGCTTCGCGAAAGACTTCGCCATCAAGCTCGAGGGAATCGTCTCGAAGATCGCGGTGGTGATGTTCGTGATCGTCGTGGTGGGCGCGCTTGGCGCCAACTGGCGCGTCTTCATGGACAACGCCTTGATCCTCGCCCCGGCCCTCGTCATCCTCAACGTCATCCTGCTCGCGGCCGGCCTCGCCTTCGGCAGGCTCTTTTCGCTCACCGAGGCGCAGGGCCGCGCCATCGCCCTGGAGACGGGCATACAGAACGCCACGCTCGGCATTACCGTCGGCTCGCTTATCGTCGAGCAGGCGAGCGCGCTGCCGCCCTTCAGCCTACCCTCCGGCGTCTACGGCATCACCATGTATCTGGTGTCGATCCCGTTCGTGTTCTGGCTGAGGCGAAGGCGGGTTGAAGCCGCCGCGATTCGTTGAAACGGCGTCACCGCAGCCCTATTCGGCGGGCGACCAACTCCGGACCGGTATCCGCCTCCGTCACGCCCCGAGGCCGCGCGCCGCCATAGGCCCAGTCGAGCAGCTTCACCGTATGAATGACCGGCAGGTCCGATCCAGAGGCGATCTGGGTCATGCAGCCGATATTGCCGGTGGCGACCACCGTCGCGCCGGTCGCCTCGATGTTCTTCACCTTGCGGTCGCGCAGGCGGGCCGAAATCTCCGGCTGCAGGATGTTGTAGGTGCCGGCCGAACCGCAGCACAGATGCCCCTCGCGCGGCTCGCGCACCTCGAACCCCGCCTTCGCCAGCAATTCCCTGGGCTGGCGAACGATCTTCTGACCGTGCTGCATCGAGCAGGCCGAGTGATAGGCCACCACAACGCCCGGCCGGATGGCGGGCTCCGGCAGATCGAGCGTGGCCAGATATTCGGTCACGTCCTTGGCCAGTGCCGAGACCCGCTTCGCCTTTTCGGCATAGGCGGGATCGAGACGCAGCATGAAGCCGTAATCCTTGATCGTCGTGCCGCAGCCCGACGCGGTGATGACGATGGCGTCGAGACCGCCTTCGTCGATCTGCCTCGTCCACGCGTCGACATTGCGCCGCGCGCTGTCGAGCGCCTGTTCCTCGCGGCCCATGTGGTGGACCAGCGCGCCGCAGCAGCCCTCCCCTTCCGGCACCACCACCTCGATGCCGAGCCTGGTCAGGAGCGAGATCGCGGCTTCGTTGATGCCCGGCTCCAGCACCGGCTGGGCGCAGCCGGTGAGGATGGCGACGCGTCCGCGCGGCGCGCCCTTAGCCTCGTGGACGGACGGCCTTGCCGCCGCCGATACCGGCGGGACGGCGCCCGGCGCGAGCTTCAGCATCGCCGCCACCGGCTTCAGCGGGCGAACCGCGTCGAACAGCCCGGCAAAGGGTCGCCCGAGCCCCGCCAGCCGCAGGGCGAAGCGGAAACGCCCGGGATAGGGCAGCACGGCCGCAAGAACCGTCCGCGTCAACCGGTCGAAAAACGGGCGCCGATAGGTCTTCTCGATATGCGCGCGGGCATGGTCGACGAGATGCATGTAGTTCACGCCCGAGGGACAGGTCGTCATGCAGGACAGGCAGGAAAGGCAGCGGTCGATATGGGTGACGACCTCCTTGTCGGCCGGCCGGCCGTTCTCCAGCATGTCCTTGATGAGGTAGATGCGGCCGCGCGGGCTGTCGAGCTCATTGCCGAGCGTCACATAGGTCGGACAGGTCGCCGTGCAGAAACCGCAATGGACGCATTTGCGCAGGATCTTCTCGGATTCCGCGACATGCGGATCGGCGAGCTGCTCGGGCGTGAAGGTGGTTTGCAAGGGTTAGAGCATCCAGCTTTCGGGGTTCCTGATGGGCTCGCCCCGGCTCACTGCCTGAAGGCCGACGATGCAGCGCACGATCACCCAGATCGCGACGGCGATCGCCAGCAGGAAGCCGATGAAGACGAACATGAGAAGAATCGACACGAAGCCGCCGAGCAACGCGATCCAGAAGGTACGGATCGCCCAGGTATAGTGCGTCTCGATCCAGCCGCCGGCCTTGCCCCGATTCATATAGGCGAGCACGATCCCGATCAGCGTGGTTATGCCGATCACGAAGCCGACGAGATAGAGGATGTAGATGATCTGGACGTTCGTTGCCCCGGGCTCGAGCCAGCGATCGGTCTGGCGGGCGGGCGGCGGGGGCGGCGTGTTCTGGTCAGTCATGGCATTGTCTCCCATTGGCACGGACGAAAGGCTATCACATCCTCACGTTGCGGCCATCCTGCCGGGGTTGAGGATGCCATTGGGATCGAACTGCTCCTTCAGGCGCGCCGAGAGCGCGGCAAGCGCGGGCGGTTGCGGCTGGAACACCGGCACGGCGGCGCGGATGGCGGGCGCGGCGCGCACCAGTGTGGCGTGCCCGCCGCCGAATTGCGCAAGGAGACGACGCACGGCCTCGACTTCCGGATCAGCCTCCATGCGCAGCCAGACGAGACCGCCCTGCCAGTCGTAGAAGGCATCGACGGCCGCCTCCATGCGCAGCGCCATCACCATCCCGTGGGCCGCCATCGGCGCCATTGAGACGCGCCAGACCGGGCGCCGCGTGCCGTCGGCGAAGGGCATGCAGTCGCGGATTTCGCTCCACAGCAGGCGCGACTGCGGCTCCTCGATCCGCTCGACAACGCCATATTCGCCGAGCAGCCGGACCAGACCGTCGAACCTGTAGGCGACCGACGGGCCGAAGCCCTCGAGCCTGAAAAGCGTCGAGCCCTTGCCCTTGAGCGCGCCGTCGATGACGCGGCCGGTGACGCTTTCGGGCAGATGCGCGGCACCCGCCACCTCGCCGCTCGAGCCCATGGCCAGCGCCATGGCCGAAGCGGCCGCTTCCTCGGTCAGCCCGCGGAGCGCGAAGGTCACTTCGGTCTGTGCGGCCGGCAGGACCTTGAAGGTGAGATCGGTGACGACGGCGAGCGTCCCCCATGAGCCGGCCATCGCCTTGGAGAGATCGTAGCCGGTAACGTTCTTGACCACCCGCCCGCCCGACTTGAACGCCTCGCCCCGGCCGGAAACGGCGTGCACGCCGAGGATATGGTCGCGCGCGGCTCCCGCCTTGATGCGGCGCGGGCCGGCGAGGTTCGCCGCGAGCACGCCGCCGATCGTGCCGCTCTTGCGCCCGCCATCCGCTTCGCCGCCGAGCAGCGGGGCATAGTCCATCGGCTCGAAGGCGAGTTCCTGGCCATGCTCCGCCAGCAACGCTTCAATCTCGGCAAGCGGCGTGCCGGCACGCGCGGAAAGCACCAGCTCCTCCGGCTCGTAGAGCGTCACGCCGGAAAGCCGGGAAAGGTCGAGCGCATGCTCGCTCTGCGCCGGGCGGCCGATGCCGCGCTTGGTGCCGTGGCCCAGCACTTCCAGCGGCGCCTCCTCCGAGACCGCCCATTGCACGGCGTCGAGCACCTCCGCGGATGTCGAGGGTGTGAAGGTGGTCATGGCAGCGCCACCGCTTCTTCCTCGCCCCCGCAAAGCGGGCGAGAGACGTCGAGGCGCAGCCGAGACGGAGAGGGGGACCACGCCTCAACAAGCATCTTCGTTTCCGTTCTTTGGATTGCCATATATGAACCGCGGATCCGCCGAAGCGACATCGCGGCGCGATGGATTCAAGCGAACGACAGCGTTCCGCTCCGCAGCCACCCCTCAAAACCTCGGAATGTCGGGAAACGCCACCTGGCCGCGATGAATGTGCATGCGGCCGAGCTCCGCGCAGCGGTGGAGCTGCGGGAAGACCTTTCCCGGGTTGAGCAGGTGATCCGGATCGAAGGCGCATTTCACCCGGATCTGCTGGTCGAGGTCGGCCTTGCCGAACATTTCCGTCATCAGGTCGCGCTTCTCGACGCCGACGCCGTGTTCGCCGGTCAGCACGCCGCCGACCTTGACGCACAGCCGCAATATGTCGGCGCCGAACTGCTCGGCCTTGTCGAGCTCGCCTGGCTTGTTGGCATCGTAGAGGATCAGCGGATGGAGGTTGCCGTCGCCGGCGTGGAAGACGTTGGCGACCCGCAGCCCGTATTTTTCCGAAAGCTCGCGCATGCCGGAAAGCACTTTCGGCAGTTCCTTGCGCGGGATCGTGCCGTCCATGCAATAATAGTCCGGCGAGATGCGGCCAACGGCCGGAAAGGCCGCCTTGCGACCGGCCCAGAAGATCAGCCGTTCCTCTTCCGAGGTCGAGATGCGGCAGGTGGTGGAACCGTTCTTCAGCGCGATCGCCTCGACCTCGCCGATCAGGTGATCGACCTCGGCGGCGGGTCCGTCGAGCTCGACGATCAGCAGCGCCTCGACGTCGAGCGGATAGCCGGCGTCGAGGAAATCCTCCGCCGCATGGATCGCCGGCCGGTCCATCATCTCCATGCCGCCGGGGATGATGCCGGCGCCGATGATGTCGGCGACGCACTGGCCGCCCTGCTCGCTGGTCGGGAAGCCGAGAAGCACGGCGCGCGCCGTCTCCGGCTTCTTCAATATACGCACGGTGACCTCGGTCACCACGCCGAGCAGGCCTTCCGAGCCGGTCATGATGCCGAGCAGGTCGTATCCTTCCGCGTCGAGATGCTTGCCGCCAAGGCGTACCACCTCGCCGTTCATTAGCACCATCTCGATGCCGAGCACGTTGTTGGCGGTCAGGCCGTATTTGAGGCAGTGCACGCCGCCCGAATTCTCCGCGACATTGCCGCCGATCGAGCAGGCGATCTGCGAGGAAGGGTCGGGGGCGTAGTAGAAGCCCTCGTGCTGGACGGCATTGGTGATGCCGAGATTGGTGACGCCCGGCTGCGCGGTGACGGTGCGATTGGCGTAGTCGATGTCGAGAATGCGGTTGAAGCGGCTCATGACGAGGAGCACGGCGTCCTCGAGCGGCAGCGCGCCGCCGGAGAGCGAGGTGCCGGAGCCGCGCGGCACGACGCGGATGGCACGGTCCGAGCAATATTTGAGGATGCGGGCGACCTGCGCGGTCGTCTCCGGCAGCACCACGACCAACGGAAGCTGGCGATAGGCGGTCAGCCCGTCGCTTTCGAAGGCACGCATCGAATTCTCGGCATCCACCACGCCCTCGCCCGGGACGATGATGCGCATGTCGGCGACGATCTCGTCCCGCCGCGCGATCGTCGCGGCGTCGGGCTTCGGCATGATCAGGCCGGTCATGGGGCTGCCTCATCTCCAAGTGGTAAAATCTCTTTACCAGTTATACGGAAGGCCTGCAACAATCTCTTTCGAAAAGCAGTCAAAGCCGCACGCCTACGTCACTTGCGGATAAAAAATTTGACCACGCCTGCTTCTCGGCACTATTCTAACGTGCCCGGTTCCACATATGAAAGCCAAGTGAGCGACATCTTTTCCCGCATAGAGCATTCGCGCACGGCGGATGACGTGATCGAGCAGATCGAGATGCTGATCCTCGAGGGCGTCGTGCGCGTCGGCGACCGGCTGCCGGGAGAGCGCGAGCTTGCCCGGCAGTTCGACGTGTCGCGGCCGATCGTGCGCGACGCCTTGAAGGCGCTGGAGGCGCGCGGGCTTGTCGTGACCCGTCCAGGCGGCGGGACGATGGTCGCCGACGTGATCGGCGAGGTGTTCGCGCCGCCGGTGATGGAGCTGATTACCCAGCACCGCAAGGCGGCGGCCGACTATCTCGAATACCGGCGCGAGGTCGAAGGCATCGCCGCCGAATTCGCGGCCAGGCGCGCCACCGCCGACGACCGTGCGCTCCTCTCCGACATCATGAGGCGCATGGAGGAAGCCCATGCGCGCGGCGATTTCGAGGAGGAGGTGGCGATCGACGTCGAGTTCCACAACGCGGTCGGCGAATGCGCGCACAACATCGTGCTCCTGCACACGCTGCGCTCCTGCTACCGGCTGCTTTCCGACGGAGTCTTCCTCAGCCGCAGCCTGATCTACGCGACGCCGGCGGCGCAGGACGTTCTGCTCGCCCAGCACCGTGCGATATTCGACGCCGTGGTCTCGGGCGATGCCGCCGGGGCCAGGCAGGCCGCGCGCGGCCATATCGACTATGTCGAGCGCGCCATGGCCGAGGCCGAGCGCTCCGGCGAATGGCAGCGCGTCGCGCGGCTTCGGCTGCGGCAAAGAAAGAACGCCGACGGCATACCCATCGACGCCGAGACCTGATTTACTCCACCGAACGAAGCAACCCACAGGCTCCAGGAAGCAATCGTGCATCTCCCGAACAACCAGAAACCCCGCGTCGGCCTGTTCGTCACATGCCTCGTCGACCTCTTCCGCCCGACCGTGGGTTTCGCCGCCGTCAAGCTGATCGAGGATGCGGGCTGTGCCGTGGAGGTGCCGGCCGCGCAGACCTGCTGCGGCCAGCCGGCCTACAATTCCGGCGACCGGGCGGACACGCGAGCGATCGCCGAGAACACGATCGCGGCCTTCGAGGAATACGACTACGTCGTCGCACCTTCCGGTTCCTGCGCGGGCATGCTGAAGAAACATTATCCGGCGCTCTTCAAGGGCGACGCGGCATGGGAGAGCCGCGCGGCCGCCTTTTCGGAAAAGGTGCACGAGCTGGTGAGCTTCCTGGTCGACGTGCTTCACGTCTCCTCGGTGGAGGCGCGCATGCAGGGCAGCGTCACCTACCACGATTCCTGCTCGGGCCTGCGCGAGCTCGGCATCCGCGAACAGCCGCGCAAGCTGTTGGGCTCGGTGGAGGGCCTCGCCCTCAAGGAGATGCAGGAAGCCGACGTCTGCTGTGGCTTCGGCGGCACTTTCTGCGTCAAATATTCCGACATCTCCAATGCCATCGTCTCGAAGAAGACGGAAAACATCCGCGAGGCGGGCGCCGGCACATTGCTCGCCGGCGATCTCGGCTGCCTCATGAACATGGCGGGCAAGCTGAAGCGCGAGGGCTCGGCGGTCGAGGTGCGCCACGTCGCCGAGGTGCTCGCCGGCATGAGCGACGCGCCGCCCATCGGCGGGAGGGGGTGAGGGTGACGATTGCAGTGAAACCGCTCGATTTCGCACCCCCTCCACCACGCTTCGCGCGGTCCTTCGTGGCGAGCCGCTTGTCTCGCCCGTTCTTCGAAACCCTCGCTTCGCAGGGAAGGATCCAGAGTGCGGCCGATCGCAACGCCCGTTCCTCCCCTGCGAAGCGGGGGGTCCGAAGGACGCCCGAAGGGCCGGAGGGGGCGCTAGGCGCCGGCGTTGCAACGGCTCCCTCATACAGCCGGGAGCTCCGCTCATGCAGATAACCTCTCCCTCCTTCAAGGAAAACTCCCGCGGCGCGCTGGCTGACGCCCAGCTCCAGCGCGCGCTCGGCAACGTCCGCGCCGGCTTCATCGACAAGCGCAGGAAGGCGATCGAAGCGCTGCCGGAATTCGACGCCCTGCGCGACAGCGCGCGCGACATCAAGAACCACGTTCTCGAAAATCTCGACCTCTATCTCGAAGCCTATGAGAAGCAGGTGATCGCGGCCGGGGGGCACGTGCACTGGGCGGAAACCGCCGAGGACGCACGGCGGATCGTGCTCGAGATCTGCCGTAATGCCAAAGCGAAAACGGTGACCAAGGGCAAGTCGATGATCACCGAGGAGATCGGGCTCAACGATTTCCTCGAGGAGAACGACATCCGCCCGGTCGAGACCGATCTCGGCGAATACATCATCCAGCTTCGCGGCGAGCACCCGAGCCACATCATCGCGCCCGCCGTCCACCTCAACCGCGACCAGGTCGAGAGCGACTTCCGCCGCGTGCACACGCATCTGCCCGCCGCGCGCGACCTCACGGAGCCGGAAACGCTGCTCTCGGAAGCGCGCGAGGTGCTGCGCAAGGAATATTTCGCCGCCGATGTCGGCATCACCGGCGCCAATTTCCTCGTCGCCGAAACCGGCTCGTCGATCATCGTCACCAACGAGGGCAATGGCGACCTGACGCAGATCCTGCCGCGCGTGCACGTCGCCATGGCGTCGATCGAGAAGATCGTGCCGACGCTCGAGGACGCGGCACAGATCCTGCGGGTGCTGGCACGTTCCGCGACCGGCCAGGACATGAGCGTCTACACCACGGTCTCGACCGGCCCGCGGCGGCCGGGCGACCCGGACGGGCCGGAGGAATACCACGTCGTCCTGCTCGACAACGGCCGCTCCTCGATGCTCGGCACCGAGTTCCAGGACATGCTGCGCTGCATACGCTGCGGCGCGTGTATGAACCATTGTCCGGTCTATCACGCCGTCGGCGGCCACGCCTATGGCTGGGTCTATCCCGGTCCGATGGGCGCGGTCCTCACGCCCTCGCTGATCGGCGTCGAGAAAGGCGGCCACCTGCCCAACGCCTCGACCTTCTGTGGCCGCTGCGAGAGCGTTTGCCCGATGAAGATACCGCTGCCGAAGATGATGCGGCACTGGCGCGAGCGCGAATTCGAGCGCGGCCTGAATCCCGCCGTGCCGCGCTACGGACTCAAATTCTGGGCCTGGTTCGCGAAGCGGCCGACGCTCTACCGGTTGGCCTCGTCCATCGGCGTTCCCGCACTTTCCGCCCTCGGCGGCGCGAAGAGACGCTTCCGCTCCCTGCCGCTTGCCGGCGGCTGGACGAAATACCGCGACCTTCCGGCACCGGAAAGCCGTACTTTCATGCAGCAATGGAAGCAGCGCGAGGCGCTGAAGCAGGAGGCGACGCGGTGAT
>NZ_LBCQ02000002.1 GCF_001014615.2 Aquamicrobium sp. LC103 | reverse complement strand
TTTTGCTTTTGCGGAGGTATCTTCTCAGTTCGTCAGGGAATAGGGAACGCGAAAACCGTTCTCGGTCAGCCATTCGACGAGCGCGGTCGGCTCGTCGGTCTGGATCAGCGTCGCGCCGCGATCCACCCAGAAGCCGTAGGTCTCGTCGGGAAAGCTCGCGAGCGTCGCGAGCTCGTCGCCGCGGCCGCCCGCCAGCATGCCGCCCGGCTTGTTGGCGATCGCATAGGTGTTGACCCACAGGTGCCAGTCGCCGCGGCTTGCCACCGCCCTCGCCTTCGGGCCGAACAGCGGCCCGCCGTCGGCGGTCATCGGCGTTCCGGCCTTGTGCCAGCTTATCAGTTCCACAGCCTTGGCCGAAAAGGCGCTGGTCGCCATCTCGAGGAATTTGGCGTCCCGCACCGCGTCGTCGGCGATGATCGGCATGAAGATCACGTCGTCGCCGATCCGGCCGAGCACCGCCTTCATCTCCGCGACGCGCTCCGCGCTCCACAGATTGGCCTTGATGACAAGCTGGTCCGCCATGCCCATGCGCCGCGCCACCTCCACGATCGCGGGAAGCGCCTCGGTGTCGAGCTTGTTGTCGATGTTGACGAGGATGCGATCCTTGGTGACGGCGAGCATCTCGGCGAGCGTCGGAATGGCTTCCTCGGTAGCGCTTCCTCCGTTCGCCTCGATCACGAGCTTGCAGCGCCTGAGCTCCGCCAGGGTCCGTTCAGCGAGACGGCCCTTGCATGTGGAGCTGCGATCGAGCCAGGAATCGTGAAAGACGACGAATTCGCCATCGCTCGAGGCCTGGATGTCGAGCTCGACCATCTCGACGCCCAGATCGATCGCATTGCGGACGGCGGCGACGGAGTTTTCGGGAAAGCGGGAGCGCCATTTGTCGGTTCCGCCGCCACGATGGGCAACCACCATCACATGGTCGCGCCACTGGTTGGCGTTTTCCAACCTTTCCCTGATCAGTTCGACACGTGTGGTATCCGCGAAAGCCGTTGCCGGCAGGATCGACGAAAGTGCAGCGAAAGCCGCTCCGAGAAGGAGGCTGCGCATCGGAATCGCTCCCCGATTTATCGAACTGGCGAAGCGATACCCCCGCTCGATGACAGCCGGATGAAACCCGCCGGCTCCGGAGCTGTCGGAAAAAACTGTCGCATTTCGGGAAGGAATATCGAATAAGAGGGCACCCACCAGCAGCGAGTCCGATCCCATGCCTTCAAACGCCATCGACCGCGCCTTCACCGCGCGCAAAGCCGTTGGATCAGAAGCCGAACCGACCTATGCCGGCGCGCTCTCCTTCATGCGGCGCAAATATTCGAAGGATGTGCGCGATGCGGACGCGGTGGTCTGGGGCATCCCCTTCGACGCCGCAGTATCCAACCGGCCCGGCGCCCGCTTCGGCCCGCAGGCGATCCGCCGCGCCTCGGCGATTTCCGATGTCGACCCGCAATATCCGTTCGACATGGACCTGTTCGACGCAATGGCGGTCGTCGACTATGGCGACTGCCTGCTCGACTACGGCAACCATCAGAAGACGCCGGCGGCGATCGAGCGCGAGGCGGGCAAGATACTGAAGCAGGCCGGCTTCCTGCTGTCGCTCGGCGGCGACCATTTCGTCACCTGGCCTCTGCTCAAGGCGCATGCCGCCGTTCACGGACCGCTCGCGCTCGTCCAGTTCGACGCGCATCAGGACACCTGGTTCGACGACGGCAAGCGCATCGACCACGGCTCCTTCGTGGCGCGGGCGGCGCGCGACGGCATCATCGACCCCGAGCGATCGATCCAGATCGGCATCCGAACCCACGCGCCGGAGGATTTCGGCATCAAGATCATCCACGGCCACGAGGTCGAGGAAATGCGCGCTTCCGACATCGCCTATGCGATCCTCGAGCGCACCGGCGGCAAGAAGACCTATGTCACCTTCGACATCGACTGCCTCGACCCCGCCTTCGCGCCGGGCACGGGAACGCCGGTCGCCGGCGGCCCGTCCTCGGCCAAGATGCTTTCCGTGCTCCGGCAATTGGGCGGTCTCGACGTCGTCGGCGCCGATGTGGTAGAGGTCGCGCCGGCCTACGACCATGCCGACATCACGGCGATAGCGGGCGCGACGGTTGCGATGCACTATCTGGGATTGCTGGCCGAAAAGCTGGCGCGACGATGACAAGGCGATTCAAGCGCTTCGCGGGTTGATTCCGCGACGCGGGCGAACCATTTGTTTTCTCGACATTTTGAACGGCTGATCCCAATGAAACCGAAAATCTTCATCGACGGCGAACACGGCACCACGGGCCTGCAGATCAGGACACGACTCGCCAGGCGCGACGACCTCGAAATCCTCTCCATTCCGGAGGCCGAGAGGCGCAACCGCGACATCCGCGCCGACATGCTGAGAAGCGCTGACATCGCGATCCTGTGCCTGCCGGACGACGCGGCGCGCGAATCGGTCTCCCTGCTCGAAGGCAACAATTCGACGCGCGTCATCGACACCTCGACCGCCAACCGGGTCGCTCCGGACTGGGCCTACGGCTTCGCGGAGATGGATGCCGGACAGCGCGAACGGATCGCCGGCGCGCGTTTCGTCGCCAATCCCGGCTGCTACCCGACCGGCGCGATCGGCCTGATCAGGCCACTGGTGCAGGCCGGCATTCTCCCGAAGGACTATCCGGTCAGCGTCAACGCCGTCTCCGGCTACACGGGCGGCGGCAAGCAGATGATCGCCCAGATGGAGGATCCGGCAAACCCGGACCGCATCGACGCCCCGCATTTCCTCTACGGTCTGACGCTCACCCACAAGCACGTTCCGGAGATGAAGATGCACGGCCTGCTCGACCGCGCGCCGATCTTCGCGCCGAGCGTCGGACGCTTCGCCCAGGGTATGATCGTGCAGGTGCCGCTGCATCTCGCCGACCTCAACGGCAATGCATCGCTCGCCGACCTGCACCACGCGCTCGAGGGCCATTATGCCGGCCAGGACGTCGTCGAGGTGGTGCCGCTCGCCGAAAGCGCGAAGCTCGCCCGCATCGACCCGACCGAGCTCAACGACACCGACCGCATGAAGCTCATGGTGTTCGGCACCGAAGGCAAGGACCAGGCGAACCTCGTCGCCGTTCTTGACAATCTCGGCAAGGGAGCTTCCGGCGCGGCCGTCCAGAACATGGACCTGATGCTCGCCCGTTAGCCTGCAAGGTTGCCTCGACCGGGCTTCCGCTTTCAGGATGAAACAATGGACCAGCCCGTCTTCCCGCGCCGCTGGAACGTCAGCGCGCCGACCCTCATCGCCGAGACCTTCGGCAGCCGCATCTGGAAGGTGCGCCTCGCCGACGGCAGCCCTGCGGTCGTTAAGGACCTGAAGCCGTTCGACGACGTCGAGGACGAATTGCGCGGCGCGCATCTGCTCGCCTGGCGGCGCGGCGAAGGCCTGGTGCGGCTGCTCGACCTCGACGGCCATCGCATGCTCCTCGAATATGCCGGGGAGACCATGCTTTCGCACGTCCTCGACAAGGAAGGCGACGCGGCGGCGACGGAAATCGCGGCCGAGGTGATGGCAAGACTGTTCTCACCCTCCGAACATCCGGTTCCGCCAGACCTGCAGCCGCTGCGGGAACGCTTCGCGAGCCTCTTCAAGGCGGCCAATGCCGACCGGGATCTGGGGAACCGGACCATCTATGTCGAAGCGGCGGAGATTGCCGAGCGGCTTCTCGACGATCCGCACGAGCTTCACCCGCTGCACGGCGACCTCCACCATGAAAACATCATGCATGGCGCGCGCGGCTGGCTCGCCATCGATCCGAAGGGGGTATATGGCGATCCGGGTTTCGACGCGGCCAATATGTTCTACAACCCGCTCGAGCGCGACGATCTGTGCCTCGATCCGGAGCGTATCGCCCACATGGCGGAGGTGTTTTCGAGAACGCTCGGACAGCACCCGCGCCGCCTGCTCGACTTCGCGATAGCCTATGGGTGCCTTTCGGCGGCATGGCACCGCGAGGACGCCAACGGCCACGACGAAGGCCGGGAGCTCGGAATAGCCGCCGCCATCCGCGCCGTGCGCGATCTCAATTTCTGACTTCGATCCCGGTCGGCAGCGGATAAGCGCCCTTGGTGCCGCGCCAATGCGCGGCCGCGAAGCCGAGGACGATGATGGCGAAGCCGTGATGGGTCAGCGCGGCATGAAGCGGCACGACCATGACCAGCGTCACGATGCCGAGAACGGCCTGCGCCAGCACCAGAAGGAAGAGCAGGATCGCACGGCGCGCGTGCGGCGTGCCCGGCTCCTCGCGCCACACAGCCACCACGTGCCACAGCGAGACGACGAAGAGAAGATAGGCGCCCAGCCGGTGCATGAACTGCACGGTCTTCGGATTCTCGAAGAAATTGCGCCAGACGGGTTCGATCGTCAGGAGCCCGTCCGGCCAGACGCGACCGTCCATCAGCGGCCAGGTGTTGAAGGAAAGCCCGGCGTGGAGCCCGGCGACCAGCGCGCCCAGATAGATCTGCAGGAGCACGAGCACCAGCAGCCAGCCCGCGAAACGGCGCGTGCGCGGCCGGGCGGGACCGCCCGAATGCGGCGCCAGGCCGCGCGCGACCAGCATCGTCGCCGTGAAGATGAGGCAGGCGAGCACGAGATGCGTCGCCAGCCGGTACTGGCTGACGCTGACGCGCTCGGAGAGGCCGGACGCCACCATCCACCAGCCGATGAAGCCCTGCAGCCCGCCCAGCGCCAGGAGGCCCAGCAGTTTCGGCTTCAAATGCCGTTCGAGCCGACCCGTCAGCCAGAAGAAGGCGAGCGGCAGCGCGACCAGGAAGCCGACCCCTCGCGCGAGCAGGCGATGCGCCCATTCCCACCAGAAGATGGTCTTGAACTCGTCGAGCGACATGCCCTTGTTGATCTGCTCGTATTGCGGAATCTGACGGTACTTGTCGAATTCCTCGTGCCACTCGGTCTCGTTCAGCGGAGGGATCACGCCGTGGATCGGCTTCCATTCGGTGATCGACAGGCCGGAACCGGTCAGCCGCGTCGCCCCGCCGACAAGGAACAGCGCGAGGAGCACCACCAGCACGACATAGAGCCACGCCCTCACATAGAGCCTGTTACGCTCCTCCCGTTCTTTGGCCTCGACGGGCCTGGAAAGCGGCATGGACGGCGCTGTCATTTCCTGAATGTCCTGCAGGTGAAGTTGCGGTGAGTGGTGGACCATCGAACGGGCCAATTCAAGGCCGAGAGCCGCGCGACATGCCGTCGCGCCGCCGTAGCGAGGGTAGACAACGGATTTGCGCTGCCGCGCCGCAGGGTCTATGTGGGGCGGAGAAGGAACAAGACATGCCGGTAAGACTGAAATCGCTCATCGGCACCGTGCTTCTGGTGCTGCTCGTCATCGTCTACGCGATCATCGCAACGATCGTCGCGGTGGCGCAGCTTGCCGAGTCCGGCCCGCTGGTCCATCTCGCCTATTTCTTCCTGACCGGGCTGTTGTGGGTGCTGCCGGCGATGGTCATCATCAAATGGATGCTGAAGCCGCCGCGGACGCGCGCGGGATAGCGGCGGCCAGTTCAGAGCGGCAGTTCCGAGGTCTGCTTGATGGTCTGGCTCGGGACGTCCGTCTTGACGTTCTGCACGCCCTTGATGCGGCTCAGATGCTCCGACTGGAACCGGCGGTATTCGTCGATGCCAGCCGCCACCACGCGCACCATCGCGTCGCAATCGCCTAGCATCAGATAGCATTCCAGCACCTGCGGCAGCTTGGCCACCTCGGCCGCGAAGTGCTCGATCGTGTCCTCGTCCTGTGCCTTCAACCAGATGCGCGTGAAAAAGGTCTGTCCCTTGCCGATCTTGGCCGGATTGAGCACCGCGACGTAACGGTCGATCACGCCGGCCTCCTCCAACAGCCTCACGCGCCTGAGGCAAGGCGACGCGGACAGGCCCACCTCGGTGGCAAGCTCGTTGTTGGGCAGCCGCCCGTCGCGCTGCAGCGCCCGCAGGATGCGCTTGTCGATGTCATCGAGCTTCATTGGCTTCAAATTCCAATAAATTTTTCTTTTATGGCATCCAATGCCACCGTACCGTCCAAAATGCAAATCTTCGCAAACAAATTGCGGGCCGGTTTGGATATGTTGCCTCGCAACATCATCGAAAACCGATCGACGGGAAAGGGCCGCCCCAAGGCGCGCCAGCGGCACATATGAGCATTTCACAACCTTACCTACGGCAAACAGACAAAGCGACGGCCGGCGCCGAATTCCGGCGCGGGGTCGCCTCCTGCGTGCCGGTTCTCCTCGGCACGGTTCCCTATGCGCTGCTGCTCGGCGCGCAGGCCGCGCAGAAAGGGCTGAGCGCGGTCGAGGTGCCGCTGATGACCGGGCTCAACTTCGCCGGCGGCTCGGAATTCGCCGCCATCCAGCTGTGGACCTCGCCGCCTCACGTCCTGCTCATCGTCGCCATCACCTTCCTGGTGAACAGCCGGCACCTGCTGATGGGCGCTGCACTGGCGCCGTTCCTGCGCCATTTGCCCAAACGCAAGGTGTTTCCGGCGCTGTTCATGATGTGCGACGAGAGCTGGGCGCTCGGGCTTTCCGATGCAAGGAAACGCACCTTGGCGGGTGGCCATCCCGCCTTCAGCCTCCGCTACTACATGGGAGCGTCGATCGCCATGTACGTCGCCTGGGTCGTCTTCACCGCGCTGGGCGCGGTGCTCGGCCCGATGCTGGGCGACATCGAAGCCTATGGCTTCGACATGGCGTTTCCCGCGGTGTTCCTGGTGCTGCTCGCCGGCATGTGGAAGGGGATCGCGGCGGCGCGCCCCTGGCTCGTCAGCCTCGCCGTCGCCGCCGTCACCCATCTCGTCGTCCCCGGCGCCTGGTATGTCGCCGCCGGCACATTGTCCGGCCTCGCGGCCGCCTACTGGCTCTCGGGTGAAGCATGATCGATCCCGTCAACCTCCTCACCATCGCCCTGATGGCCGTGGTCACCTATCTCACGCGGATCGGAGGCTATCTCGTCCTGCGCAACCGTACGCTCGGCCCGAGCGCGACCGCCGTCATGGAAGCGGCGCCCGGGTGCGTGCTGATCTCGGTGATCGCGCCCGTCTTCGTTTCCGACAGGCCCGCCGACCTCATGGCGCTTGCCGTAACGCTGCTCGCCGCGACGCGGCTGTCGATGCTGCCGACAGTGCTCATGGGAGTGACCTCGGCGGGAATTTTGCGCCACTTGATCGGATAGTTCCACAGACGGTCCGCCCTATACCGTCACTACCTTCCTGCCGGAATTGGCCAGCGGCGTGGTGATGCCGGAAAGCATCGTTCGCATGAACGCCAGATCCTGATAGCGGCCGTTGACGGAAAGGCGCGGTAGCGCGTGAAGCGCTTGTGCGTGGGCGGCCTGCAACAGGCCGTGGCGCGTGGTGACGGCGGAGGCGAAGCCCGCCTCTCGCGCCAGCGCCACCTCGCGCTCGCCGACGGCTGCCGCGTATCCGTAGGGATAGGCGAAATGACGCGGGCGACGACCGATCTTCTCTCCTATGAGCCGCGCCGACTCCGTCATCTCGCGAAGCGCAAGGTCGGCGTCGAGGCGCTTCAGATTGTAGTGATGAACCGTGTGCGCTCCGATCGTCGCGAGCGGATGTTCCGCAAGTCGCCGGATTTCCTCCCACGACATGAAACGCCGTCCGCTTTCGTCGTCCGGCCGCGCGCCGAGCGCCTCGAGCATGCGCTGGTGGTCGGTCTCGACGATTTGCGAGGTGAAGAAGGCGAGCAAGCGGGCGGCGGCGACGCGCTTTTCGTCCACCGTCCCGCATTCCAGCGTCGTTCCCTTCGCGGGCGAGGGCAATTCGATGCGCTCCCTGGCTGCGACCAGGTCCTCGATCACTTCCCACCATGGCAGGACATCGCCGTCGATGAGGCCGGGCGCGACATAGACGGCGAAGGGCGCGTCGTGCTCCTCGAAGACGGGCAGCGCGTCGGTGAGATTGTCGAGATAGGCGTCGTCGGCGGTGATCGCGGCGAATTTGGCGCCACCGCCCCCACGCAGCCGCTCAACCACCTCGTCGAGAGGGACGAAGGCATAGCCGGCGCGCTTCATGTCGCGGATGAGCTCGTCCAGGAATTGCGGCGTGATGCTCAGATGGCTGTTCAATCCGATCGGCGACGCGGGTCCGTCATTCACCCGATGCAGCATCAGGATGGCCCCGAGACCGGAGAGAAAGGGCGCGGCCAACGGCGCTATTCCCGAATAGCCTGCCGCCCGAAGGGCCAGCTTGCGCAGGGTTTCGCGCCTGTCGATCATTGATTCACCTTTTCGCCCTAAAGTCGCCTCGTGCCTCGTTTTTTGCCCACCCGCCGGGCCGTTGAACCATAGGCGTGAAGGATTGAGGGATGGTTGACGTGACCACCGCCGTTGAGCGCATGCCCGCGACGAGAGGCGCCAAGCCGATCGCGATGCGCGGCAGCACGAGCGCCACCGCGGCGCCCGCCGACGCAGCCGCGCTCGAGCGCTACGCCGATTTCTGCGGGACGGCCGTTCTCGCGCCGACGCAGCACCCGGTCTGGATCAAAGCATGGGTGAAGGCCACCGCCGCGGACGGGCTGGTCCTCGCCCTGTCCCTCGACGGGCGCCCGGCACTGATGCTGGCGCTCGAAGTGGTGAGAAAGGGACCTTTCCGCATCGCGAGGTTCATGGGCGGCGATCACGCCAACGGCAATTTCCCGGCCGTCCTGGCGGAAGCCGCGGCTTCGCTCACGAGCGCCGATCTCGACATGCTGATGGACGCCATACGTGACGCCAGGCCCGACATCGACATCGTCGAGCTGCATCGGCAGAACCACGGGCAAGGAGGACTTCGAAACCCGCTGATGCTGCTTCCGCAAGGTCGCAGCCCCAACGTGTCGCTGGCCGCCGACCTCGACGGCGGTTTCGACGCGCTGCTGGAGCGTGCGAGCGGCAAGCGCAAGCGCAAGAAATACCGCCTGGCGCTGCGCAAGTTCGACGAAGCGGGCGGCCACCGGCTGATCGAGGCGGCGACGCCCGGCGAGACCGAGCGGCTGCTTTCCGAATTCTTCGTGATGAAAGCCGAGCGCTTTCGCAAGAAGGGCATTCCGGACGTATTCGCAGCACCGGAGATCAAAGCGTTCTTCCACGCCCTTTTCCGCGACGCCCTCGCCGAGCCCTCGCCGCCCTTCGTCCTGCATGCAGTCGAAGTCGGTGGCGTGCTGCGGGCCGTGAACGGACTCAGCATCGGGAGCGACCGCGTCATCTGCGATTTCGGCGGCATTCGCGAGGATGAGCTGATCAACGCAAGCCCCGGCTTTTTCCTCGATTATTCGAATGTCGAACAGGCCTGCCAAAGCGGCGCGGCGATCTACGATTTCAGCGTCGGCGACGAGGATTACAAGCGTAGCTGGTGCGATCTGGAGACTTGGCAGTTCGACAATTTCGTCGCACTCAGCGCCAAGGGCGCCGCCCTGCGGCAGGCGAGCCGGTTGCGCTCGCGCATCGTCGGCTTCGTCAAATCGAACGAACGTCTCTGGTCGTTCGTCAAGCGGCTGCGCAAGGGAGTGGCCGGCCGGACCTCCGACCAGCCGACCGAATAGACTACGCCGCCGAGCGGCCTTCCGGCGCCGGAGGCGGTGTATGCCCGACTGGCGTCACCATCAGGATATCGGCATAGCCGCCCGCGGCGAGATTGGCCGTGAGGTTCGCGATCGTCTCCTCGTCAGGCTCGATGTAGCTGACAAGAACCTCCGTCCCCTCGCCCACCACGCGGCCGATTCCCTCGGCGTCTGTCGGACCGCATTCCACGACCACGACATCGTAGGCGGTCGTCAGCGAGCTCATGATGATCGGCAGCCTGTCGATCGCGCGCATGGCGACGGCCGGGTCGGCGGTGCCGACCGGGATCACGTGGCAATCGGAATAGAGGTCGCCGCGAATGATGTCGGCGAACTGCGCCTCCGAGGCCAGCAGATTGGTGATGCCCGGATAATAGGAGCTCTCCAGCATCGAGGCCGACGCCGCACCCGAATAGGTCAGGTCGAGGAAGAGGACGCGAAGACCCGCGTCGGCGACTTCACGCGCGACCATGACGGAGGCGGCAGTCGCCTCGTCGCCCTCCGGCGAGATGAAGACGGCGCGCGCGGTGCCGCCGGAAATGAGCCGTTCGGCAGCAGCCTCGACGGTGAGGCCGGCATGCGGCGCGCCGGCGGACCCAACCTCTTCTTCCTGGAAATCGATGGCTTCCGGCTGGAACGCGGCCGCGTCGTCTTCCTCGGCCGGCTCCTCGATTTCCGCCATTGCCTCGGGTTCGGGCGAAACCGGCTCCGTCGCCGCCGCGGGCTCCGCCTGCGCCGCCACAGCCGGCATGCGCACTTCCTCCACCATGAGGAATTCGGCACCCGCCGCCGGGCGCATCGCGCGCCCGCTGAAAAGCTCGCGCAGCAGCGTGATCACCGCCATGACCAGCAGGGCGCCGACGAAAGCGGCGGCCGACATCGGCAGCACCTTCGGGAAATATGGCTCGAACGGCGCGGTGGCGCGCGAGAAGACGCGCGCATCGGCCGGCAGGTAGTTGCGGTCGGACCGCGAGGCCGCCTCGCGATAGCGCGTCAGGTAGGATTCGAGCAGCGCGCGCTGGGCGGCGGCCTCGCGTTCCAGGGCGCGCAGTTCCACTTCCTCCTCGCCCGCTCGCGCGGAGGCCGCCTTCAGCACGTCGAGCTCGCCGAGGATGCGGGCTTCGCTCGCCTTGGCGCTTTCGGCCTCCGTCTCGAGGCCTGCGAGCACCTTCTGCGTCTCCCGCCTGATCTGGCCGCTCACCTCGCCGCGCTGCGAGTTGAGCGCGCGGATACGCGGATGGTTGCTCAGAAGCGAGGTGGAAAGGTCGGCGATATCCGCCTCGATCTGGAGCTGCCGTTCGCGCAGCCGCTGCACCATGGCCGACGCCATCACCTCGGGCAACGTGTCGATCGACGTACCTGACGCAAGCGCGTCGCGGATCGCGGCTGCCTTGGCTTCGGCGGCCGTGCGACCGGCGCGCACGCGGGTCAGTTCGCTAGAAAGCTCGGCAAGCTGCTGCGTCGCCAGCACCGTGTTGTTCTGGCCGACCAGCAGGTCGGACTTGGCGCGGAAGTCGGCGACCTTCGCCTCGGCATCCTTCACGCGCTGGCCGAGATCGGCGATCTCCGGCTCCAGCCATTCGGTCGCGTCCGAATTGGAAAGCCGCTTCGCCTCCTCCTGCACCGCGATATAGGCATCGGCCACCGCATTGGGCACCGCGGCGGCAAGCTCGCGATCGGCCGAGGAAAATCCCACGACGATGACGCGCGACCGCTCTACCCGGTAGACGTTGAGGTCCTCGCGCAATGCCTTCAGGACGCGTTCCTCGACGGAGGCCTGCGAAGGATCCGACTTCAGGCCGAGCAGAACCATCAGCCGGCCGACCGTCGACATCTGGCCGCCGGAAAACTCCTCGCGCTCGGCGAGGTTCAGCTTGCGCGCGACGTCGCGGAGGATGTCGGCCGAGGAGATCACCTCGACCTGGCTGGTGACCCCCTCCTCGTCGAGGATCGGCCGTTCGTTCTCGCCGGTTCCCTGCGGACGGGTGAATACGGATTCGCGGGTTTCGATGAGGATGCGGGTTTCAGCCCGGTATTTCGGCGTCGCCATCGAGGCAAGCATGTAGGCGATCGCGGTGACGCACAGCGCAACCACGACGATGCGCAGCCAATTGCGCAGCAGGCTGCCGAAGAGCCGCCCGAGATCAACATCAACGTCGCTTGCCGAAGGCCGTGCACCAGACATCCGATTCAACCCCATACTCGATCGGAGCTATGGTAAACGACCATGGTAACCGCGCGGTTAAAGCGGAAGTAACACGGCGTTGTTCTTCCCTAATGAAGTCTTAAATCCGGTACCGAGAGGTATAAGTGCGTTCGTCCAGGCACGCCTTTACCCGGCATTAACCTTAACAGGACGATAACAGGGCACAGCAATGCGGTGGCTTGGCCGCATTCATGTCGAAGGTTCTCGTCCGGTGAAAAAACGCTCAACAGCCGCTGCCCTTGCGATATGCGCCGCGCTCCTTCAGGTCGGCTGCTCCAGCTATCGCCCTGCCCCGCCTGCCTTTCACGAGGCGTTGAACCAACCTTACATGCTCGACGCGGGCGACCGCGTGCGGGTGACCGTCTTCGAGCAGGAATCGCTCACCAACACCTATTCCGTCGACCAGTCCGGCTACATCTCCTTCCCGCTGGTCGGAGCCGTGGCGGCGCGCGGCTACACCGCCCAGCAGATGGAAGGCCAGATCGCGACCAAGCTTCGCGACGGCTACCTGCGCGATCCCGACGTTTCGGTCGAGATCGATCGCTACCGGCCGATCTTCGTCATGGGCGAAGTCGGCGCGGCAGGACAATATTCCTACGTGCCCGGCATGACGGTGCAGAAGGCTATCGCCGCCGCCGGCGGGTTCAGCCCGAGAGCGCAGCAGGCCGACGTCGACGTCACCCGGGACATCAACGGCAAGGTGATGACGGGCCGGGTCGTGATCTCCGATCCGCTGCTTCCCGGCGACACGATCTTCGTGCGCGAACGATTGTTCTGACCAGAAGAAGCTGCGCGACTTTGACCACCGGCCTGCGCATCGTCCACTGCTTCCGCTCCCCCGTGGGCGGCATATTCCGCCATGT
This sequence comes from Aquamicrobium sp. LC103, assembly GCF_001014615.2. Taxonomy (GTDB): domain Bacteria; phylum Pseudomonadota; class Alphaproteobacteria; order Rhizobiales; family Rhizobiaceae; genus LBCQ02. The sequence continues at coordinate 556,963 of NZ_LBCQ02000002.1, read as the reverse complement.
GCGCGATCTGACCGAGGCGCAGGCGGCGGCAGGGCACCAGGTCGGCATCATCTGCGATTCCTCCACCGGCGGAGAACTGGAGGAGCGCTATTTCCGCGGCATGGATGGCATGCTGGCGCTGGGCGTGCGCCGCCTGCCGATGCAACGTCATATCGGGCCCGGCGACCTCGCCGTCGCCTGGCGAACATATAAATATATCAAGGAATTGCAGCCGGACGTTCTGCACGGACACGGCGCCAAGGGCGGAATGCTCGTGCGTCTTTTCGGCTCACTCCTGCGGGTATCCAGGTTTCGCGTCGCCCGCCTCTATTCCCCTCACGGCGGGGTTTTGCACTACGATCGCCGGTCGATGGCGGGAAAGGTGTTTTTCGGCATCGAACGCGCGCTGGAGCTCGCGACCGACCATCTGCTGTTCGTCTCCGATTACGAACGGCGCACCTTCCACGCCAAGATCGGCGAGCCCCGCACCGCGAGCAGCCTGGTCTATAACGGCCTGCGCGAGCCCGAGTTCGAACCCGTCATGCCGCGTGGCGACGCGGCCGACTTCCTCTATATCGGCATGATGCGCGATCTGAAGGGGCCGGATATATTTCTCGACGCGCTGGCATTGGCCGAGAAGGAGACCGGCCGTTCCCTTTCCGCGGTGATGATCGGCGACGGCGGCGACCTTCAAAAATACAAGGATCAGGCCGAGCGGCTGGGTTTCGGGCCGCGCGTCACCTTCCTGGCGCCAATGCAGGCGCGGGAGGGCTTTTCCCATGGCCGCGTCATCGTCGTTCCCTCACGGGCGGAAGCGATGCCCTACATCGTGCTGGAAGCGCTGGCAGCCGGCAAGACGATGATCGCGACCGCGGTCGGCGGCATTCCGGAGATATTCGAGGCCGGCTCCCCGGCCATGGTCGCCCCCTCGCCCGCCGCGATCGCCGAGGCCATGGTGGCAGCGCTCGAAAACGAAAGCGCCTTCGCCGCCCTGATGCCAGGCGCGGAAACGCTGAGGGCGCGCTTCGGCGCCGGCGTGATGGCGCGACAGGTCGAGGAGGCCTACCGCGCGTGCCTGCCCGCATCTCGCTGAGTCCTCCGTCGTCAAGCATTCCTTAGCCGCTTCCTGCTATCGATGGTCGTTCTCTTGCGAGCGGGACCATGACCAAGATCGAGCCTTCGCACAGCTTCACACCCGACGCCGTCAGGAAGTTCGACGACGCGTCGAAGGGGCCGCGCCAGTCGGTGGAGCTCAACCCGATCGCGCGCCGAATCGCCACGCAATACCGGCGCGACACCATTTCCCCGGTGATGGTCAGCGGCACGGTGCGGCTCATCGAGTTCGCGCTGCTGCTGGTGTCGGGCCTCGGCATCTTCGCCCTGCATGTCGGTCTGGGCACCCATCTCGACTGGCACTATCCGGCGATCGTCTTCGTCGCATCGGCCACGGCCGTGATGTTGCTCGAAATCTGTAATTCCTATCAGATGGGGCGCCTGCGCAACCCGATCTCGACCATCGGAACCCTGTTCGTCGTCTGGGCCGGCACGCTCGCGCTCGTCTCGCTCGCCGGCTTCTTCCTCAAGATCTCGGTCGAATTCTCGCGGTTCTGGCTCGGAACCTGGTTCGTCTCGGGATTTGCGCTGCTCGCGCTGTTCAGGCTCGTGGTGGCCCGCCTGGTCCGGCGCTGGGCGCGAAACGGCGCGATCGAGCGCCGCGCCATCATCGTCGGCGGCGGCAAGGGCGCCGAAACGCTCATCCGCTCGATCGAGCAGCAGCCCGACAATGACATCCGCATCTGCGGCATCTTCGATGACCGTGACGATCGCCGCTCGCCGCCCGTCGTCGCCGGCTATCCGAAGCTCGGCAACATAGCCGAGCTGATCGAGTTCGCGCGCATCGCGCGGATCGACATGCTCATCGTCTCGCTGCCGCTTACCGCCGAGACAAGGGTGCTTTCGCTTTTGAAGAAGCTCTGGATCCTGCCGGTCGACATCCGCCTGTCGGCGCATTCCAACCAGCTTCGCTTCCGCCCGCGTTCCTATTCCTATATCGGCGCCGTGCCGATGCTCGATATTTTCGACAAGCCCATCAACGATTGGGATTCGGTAGCCAAGCGCGCCTTCGACATCGTCTTCAGCCTCGCGGGCATCGTGCTGTTCTCGCCGGTGATGCTGGCGACGGCGATCGCCATCAAGCTCGACAGCAAGGGACCGGTGATCTTCAAGCAGGAGCGTCACGGCTTCAACAACGAGATCATCAAGGTCTACAAGTTCCGCTCCATGTATGTGGAGCAAAGCGACCCGACGGCCCGCAACGCGGTCAAGAAGAACGATCCGCGCGTGACGCGCGTCGGCCGCTTCATCCGCAAGACCTCGGTCGACGAACTGCCGCAATTCTTCAATGCACTGAGAGGCGACCTGTCGCTCATCGGCCCCCGCCCCCACGCGGTGGCCGCACAGGCGCACAACCGGCTCTATCACGAGGTGGTGGACGGCTATTTCGCGCGCCACAAGGTCAAGCCCGGCGTCACCGGCTGGGCCCAGATCAATGGCTGGCGCGGCGAGGTCGACACCGACGACAAGATCAAGATGCGCACCGAATACGACCTCTATTACATCGAGAACTGGTCGCTCTGGTTCGACCTCAAGATATTGCTGTTGACGCCGATCCGGCTCCTGAACACGGAAAACGCCTATTGAGCGCGACCATCGCCAACGGGCTGCCGCGCGCGGCGGTCGACGCCAAGATCACCGCGATGCTGGCGGCAAGCGCGGTCTTCTTCGGCGTCTTCCTGTCCGGCTTCGTGGTCAACGAGCCGTCTCCCTACGAGCTCTACATGGTACCGCTGATCGCGGTCTGGTGTCTGTTCGGCCTGCCGATTTCACGTCATGCAGGCGTCCTCATGGCGATTTTCACCGTCTATTGCGTCGGCGGCCTGTTCTCCATGGCGCAGATGGCGGACCTCTACGACACGCCGATCTATCTGGCCGTCACGCTCTTCCTCGCATTGACCTCGGTCTTCTTCGCCGCCGTCACGCGCGCGCAGCCATGGCTCTTTCGCCCGATCTTCCATGGCTGGGTCGCGGCCGCGCTCGTCACCGGAACGCTCGGCATCTGCGGCTACTTCAACCTGTTTCCCGGCGCCGAGATGTTCACACGCTACGACCGGGCGATGGGCGCCTTCAAGGATCCCAACGTCTTCGGCCCGTTCCTGGCCTTGCCCGGCATCTACTTGCTCTACCTCGTACTGACGGGCGATCCGCGCAAGCTGCCGCTTCATGCAGCCATGCTGCTCGTCATCGTCGCCGCTATTTTTCTCTCGTTCTCACGCGGCGCCTGGGGCCTGTTCGTCATTTCGGCGATGTTGATGGTCGCGGCACTGTTCCTGCAGAGCAATAGCGGGCTCTTCCGGCTGCGCATCGTGCTGATGACGACTTTCGCCTTCCTTCTCCTCACGGTCGCGATACTCGTCGCGTTGCAGCTGCCTGGCGTCGGCGACTTCTTCTCCGCGCGCGCGCAGCTCGTCCAGGAATATGACGGCGGGCATCTCGGCCGGTTCGCACGCTTCGGGATCGGCTTCCAGATGGCCACGGAGCACCCCTTCGGCATCGGTCCGCTGATGTTCGGCCGCATGCTCGGCGAAGACACCCACAATATCTGGCTGAAATCGCTGATGGACTACGGCTGGATCGGCTTCGCCGCCTATGTCGGCCTCATACTGGGAACGCTCGTCGGCGGATTCCGCATCCTCTTCCGCGACAGGCCGTGGCAACCCTATCTCATGTGCGCCTACGTCGTCTTCCTCGGCCATATCGGCCTCGGCACCGTCATCGACATGGACCATTGGCGCCATTTCTATCTGCTGATCGGCCTGATCTGGGGATGTTTCGGGCTGGAACAGCGCCATCAGGCACGGCTTGCGCGGAAGACGGGGCCATCCCCCGCCGACGGAGGCATTGCGGGCGATGCGTGAAGGCCGTCGGCCGATTGAATCGCCGACAGGAATTATCGTGGCGGGCGCGAAATATGCCTTGCGTCGCGGCGGCTGAGATAATAAGCCTCTCCGCGGTTCGGAGCGTAGCGCAGCCCGGTAGCGCACTTGACTGGGGGTCAAGGGGTCGTGGGTTCGAATCCCGCCGCTCCGACCATTTTTTCCCTTTTAGACCCTAGCAATGGATCGATGAGAAATCGGCTGCAAAGTCGCCGATCGACCGGATCGATGGCTTTCCTTCGGGACGCCTGTTGGCTGAGAATCCCGCGTCCTTGCAAAGCGTCCCCATTTCCAAGACGAAGCTCCGGCTGCTGGAACCACTCGGCGCCGAGCACCGTTTTCCAGCGGGTTCGCGTTTCTTCACGGCGCGGACCATGTACGACCGCGGGCCCGATCCCCGGAACGGGCTTGCAGAACGGTTTCTTGAACAAACGGACGATTTCGTTCATCTTTCCGCCCCAATGCGTCCGCAAGCAGTCGAGGGGCGGGCATAAGGAGAGGATTTGAAATGAAACTTCGCAACACCGCGCTCGCCGCAGCCCTCATGGCAATGACGCTTGCCGGCTGTGCCTCGAGCGAGCAGGAGCAACGCGCCGGAACAGGTGCGCTGATCGGTGCCGCCGGCGGCGCTCTCGCCGGCCAGGCGCTTGGAAGAAACACGCAGAGCACGCTCGTCGGCGCCGCCGGCGGCGCGCTTCTGGGTGCAGCCGTGGGTACCGCCACGACGCCGCAAAGGCGCGGCCAGGACATGTGCCGTTACCAGGCGCCCAACGGCAGCATCTACACCGCACCCTGCGACGACCGCTATTATCGCGGCAATTACTGATCACCCAATCTCCACCCGGCAGGCCGATCGCCTCGCCGGGTGGTCCTCCTTGCGGGCTTTCCGCCGCGAGCGACATCGTTCCGGCTGCCGGAAATCGCGCATCGGCGAGCATCGGCGCGGCGCTGGACGGCGTGCGCACGGATGGCCGGCAAGCATGACCCGCTTTGTCAGCCCGCTAGCGAACCTGGTCCAGTAGCCGCTTGCATTCCAGGAGATCGAACAGGGCTTCCTGCAGGAGCGCGCGATTGTCGCGCGACAACCGGGAATCGCCGGCCTCCGCCCCGCCTTCCTCGTCGGATTTCCCGAGGCCGAAGAAGCGCCGGCTCGGCTTCACCTTCGGCTGGCCGACCAGCATCTCGTCGTCGGCGCGCTGCTGCATGGAAGCGGCTTCCGCCTCCGCCTGCTTGCGCTGGGTGATCGCCTCTATGGCGGCCAGGTCGCCGCTGCCGATGGCGACCAGGAACTGGTTGCCGTTCTCGCGCAGGAGCTTCTGCACGCCCTTGATCGTATAGCCCTGGTCGTAGAGCATGTGGCGAATGCCCTTGATCAGCTCCACGTCCTGGGGACGGTAGTAGCGCCTGCCGCCGCCGCGCTTCATCGGCTTGATCTGGTTGAACCGTGTCTCCCAGAAGCGCAGCACGTGCTGCGGCAAATCCAGGCTTTCTGCCACCTCGCTGATGGTGCGGAATGCGTCGGGGCTCTTGTCCATCGCCGTAACTCACTTTCAGGTTGCGACTCGGGCGTTATTTCAGCGCTTTATGCAGCCTTATTCAAGAAATAACGAAAATGCAGGCCGCAAGCCTGTGCACAATCGGAACCCGCCGAAGGCCGAGAAAAGCTAGCGCTTGCCGGATTTCTTCGCCACTTGATGCGCGCGCAGGATGCGCTGCTTGAGCACGTTCGATGCCTTGAACGTCATGACCCGGCGAGGCAGGATCGGCACTTCCTCGCCCGTCTTTGGGTTGCGGCCGATGCGCTCGTTCTTGTCGCGAACGTGGAAGGTGGCGAAGGAGGAGAGCTTCACCGTCTCGCCGCGCACGATGGCGTCACAGATCTCGTCGAGCACCATCTCGACGAGCTGGGCGGATTCCGTTCGCGACAGGCCGACCTTCCGATATACGGACTCGGCGAGATCGGCGCGTGTTAAAGTCTTTCCCCCCATCCGGGCTTCAACCATCTCGGAATATCTGAAAAACGATCAATATTTCGGGAGGTTAAGGAATTGGCCCTGCAAGGTCAAGGACTTAACTTTTCAACTTGCTAGATTTGCCGTTTACCAGCGCAGGAGCACCGCGCCCCAGGTGAAGCCGCCGCCCATCGCCTCCAGAAGAACGTAGTCGCCTTCCTTGATCCGGCCGTCGGCAACGGCGGCCGCGAGCGCCAGGGGAACCGACGCCGCGGAGGTGTTGCCGTGCAGGTGCACAGTGACGACCACCTTGTCGTCGGCGATGCCGAGCTTCTTCGCCGAGGCATCGATGATGCGCTTGTTGGCCTGGTGGGGAACGAACCAGTCGAGTTCTTCGGCGGTGATGCCGCCCTGCGCCAGCGCGTCCTCGACCACGTCGGTGATCATGCCCACGGCATGCTTGAAGACCTCGCGGCCCTCCATGCGCAGATGCCCCACGGTACCGGTCGTCGATGGGCCGCCGTCCACGAACAACTTTTCGCGGTGGCTGCCGTCGGAACGCAGGCTCGCGGAGAGGATGCCGCGATCGGAACGCGTCCCCTCGCCTGCCTGCGCTTCGAGGACGATCGCCCCGGCGCCGTCACCGAAAAGCACGCAGGTCGTCCGGTCGGTCCAGTCGAGGATGCGCGAGAAGGTCTCCGAACCGATCACCAGCACGCGCTTGGCCATTCCGCCCCGGATATAGGTGTCGGCGGTCGCCACGGCATAGACGAAGCCGCTGCAGACGGCCTGCATGTCGAAGGCGAAGCCGTGCCGCATGCCCAGCCGCTCCTGGATTTCCACGGCGGTCGCGGGAAAGGTATTGTTGGGCGTCGAGGTGGCCAGAATGATGAGGTCGATGTCGGCGGGCGACAGGCCGGCATCGTCGAGCGCGGCACGCGCCGCGGCCTCGCCCAGCGAAGCCGTCGTCTCGTCCTCGGCGGCGATGTAGCGCTGCGTGATGCCGGTACGCTGAACGATCCACTCGTCCGACGTATCCACGAGGCTCTCGAATTCGGCATTCTTCATGACCTTGCGCGGCAGGGCCTGCCCTACGCCGCGCACCACCGATCTGATCATTTCCTGCACCTGCTTACTCTTCACCGGCGACCGAATCCTCGGCCGCCTTCTCGCGCAGCTTGAGCGCCTTGCCGTGGAAAATGTCCAGCTCGATCTTGATCCTGTCGAGCAAACCGGCCTGGACCATATCGTAGCCGAGCTCGACGGCGGCCGCGAATCCCTCGTCGTCGGTGCCGCCGTGGCTCTTCACCACGATGCCGTTGAGCCCGAGGAACACGCCGCCATTGATCTTGCGGACATCCATTTTCTCGCGAAGCAGGTCGAAGGCGTCCTTGGCCAGCAGATAGCCGAGCTTCGCGCGCAGCGTCCTCGACATGGCCTCGCGCAGATACTCGCCGATCTGGCGCGCCGTGCCCTCGGCCGTCTTGAGCGCGATGTTGCCGGAAAAACCCTCGGTCACCACCACGTCGACCGACCCCTTGCCGATGTCGTCGCCCTCGACGAAGCCGTGATAGTCCATCGATTTGAGGTTCGCCTCGCGCAGGAGGCGGCCGGCTTCCTTGACCTCTTCCTGCCCTTTCACCTCCTCGACGCCGACATTGAGAAGGCCGACCGACGGCCGCTCGATCGCAAACAGCGCGCGCGCCATGGCCGAACCGAGAATGGAAAAGTCTATGAGCTGATGGGCATCGGCGCCGATCGTCGCGCCGACATCGAGAACCACGCTTTCGCCACGGATCGTCGGCCAGATCGCCGCGATCGCCGGGCGCTCGATGCTGGCCATGGTGCGCAGGCAGAATTTGGACATCGCCATCAGAGCGCCGGTGTTGCCGGCGGAGATGCACACATCCGCGTCGCCGTTCTTCACCGCCTCGATGGCTTTCCACATCGACGATTTCCATCGTCCCTGGCGAAGCGCCTGGCTGGGTTTGTCGTCCATGCGCACGGCCACGTCGCAATGGGTGAACTCGCTGACGGCGACCAGCTTCTCGTATCCGTCGAGCAGCGGACGCACCTTCTCGGCACGTCCGAAGATCAAAAACCTCGCGTCGGGACGGCGTTCGACCACCTTCATCAGGCCGGGCAGGACGACTTCCGGCCCGTGGTCTCCGCCCATTGCGTCAATTGCGATTCTTACCAAGCGACAACAGTCTCATTTAGGCCCGACCGGAGTCCGGGCACTGGCGAAAAGTTTTGGGGAAAATAGCGGTTTTGCGCGTCCGCACAACCTTGATTCAGCCGTGGCGACGGTCAATTCAAAGTTTCTTCCGCAATGCCTGCAGCTTTTCGAAGAGCGGGCCGCGCTTTTCCTCCCCGCCCTCGGCCCCGGCCTGCAACGAAGCGCCGGATTTGCGCGGATAGGGGTCGATGCCGAGCGAGAAGAACTCCTCCGCAAGCTTGCCGACGTCGATCGTGTCGCCGGAGAAAATCTCGGGACTGTCGGGCCCTGCGGCGTCCAAGAGGATCTCGCCGTTCTCGAGCGCGTCCGGCAGAGCGAGTTTCGACCCCTCCGGGAGGAAGAGCGCGGAAACCTCCTCGTCCACCGTCGCATCGATCGGCTCCAGCGTGACGATGCAGCTCTGCACGATCTGCGCCTGCAGGCGGCCGGAAACCTTGATCCCGTCCCGCTTCCACGAAGTGACGAGTAAATCCGCCCGCAGCGAGCCGACCGACACGAGTTCGTGCGCCCGTGCCAGGGCCGCTCGCTGGGCCTCGTCGGCGTCGATGGTCACCGGCATGCCCTTCTGCGGCAGCCTCGCCACGGAAACCGCGTGGGAGATGGGGCTTTGCTCGACGTTCAACTTCACGCCTCCATTTCACCGGCTTGCGGAAACTCGACCTTCCCGGAAACGAGATCCGCCGCTCCCTGGCCGGCAAGCGCGCGGTCCGCCGTCTCGACATAGCGGGCGAGCGCGGCCGCTTCAGGCCAATCACCGACATCCGGCCTTACGTTGCGCTTCAAAGCGGCCGCCAATGCGGCGGCGTCCTTCTTTTCCACCGCCTCGCGATAGGCCTCGGCGCGACCGTAGAACATCTTGGCGAGCTTTTTCATGCGTTTGGGAACTCCGACATCGCCGATCCCCAGTTCGCGCAGCGAATGCTCGACATCGAGAAAGAACTCGTCCGTCAATTCCTGGGCGATATCGGACAGGGCCCCTGCCTCGCCGCGCGCGCGCTGAAGGAACAGGAACATGTGGACCGACAGCATCTCGAAACGGCCGAGCGGCGTGTCAGGCACGCCGAGGCCGGAATAAAAGGCCGGTTGCCGCGCGGCTGCCACGATTTGTTCGTAGAGCGCGTTCGTTATGGCGCGGTTCGGGTTTCGGCCTAGACCAAACAGTCTTTTGAACATGCCCTGCGGCCTCCGAGGGGTAATTTGCCGATATGGCGCGGTTGCATCGGTGAGAAAGCTGGTTTACCGCTTTTGCCGCCCGGCGCAAGCCGCTGACAGGACGGGGACGATATGGATTTGTTGTTGCATTCGCGGAATTTCAAGTCGCACACGCTCGGCCGCACGCTCACGCTCGCATTGGCGGTAAGTGCCACGGTCGCGCTTTCGGGCTGCAACACGAGCGAGGCGCTGTCGCCCAGCGAGACTTTGAACCAGGGCTATCTGGTCGACGAGGAAACGCTGCAGCAGGTGCCGGTCGGCTCGAGCCGCGAACAGGTCCTCCTGGCGCTCGGCACGCCTTCCACCACCGCGACCTTCGACAACGAGGTCTTCTACTACATCTCGCAGAAGCGCGTGCGAAACGTCGCCTTCATGAACCCGCGCATCGTCGACCAGCGCATCCTCGCCGTCTATTTCGGCGACGACGGCCGCGTCGCCAACATCGCGCATTACGGCCTGCAGGACGGCAAGGTGTTCGATTTCATCTCGCGCACGACGCCCACAGGTGGCCAGGACCGCTCGTTCATCGGCCAGCTCCTCTCCGGCGCGGGCGGCATGCCGGCCAATCCGTTCGGCGGAGGCGGCGGCCCGCAATATTGAGGCCGGGCGGCCCTCGACCGAATCAATACATGAAAAAACCGCGGGAACATCCTCCCGCGGTTTCTTTTTTGCCGATCGAAGTAAGGCTCAGTGCGCAAGCACCGCCAGCAGCAGCAGCGCCATGATGTTGGTGATCTTGATCGCCGGGTTGACGGCCGGTCCGGCGGTGTCCTTGTAGGGATCGCCGACCGTGTCGCCGGTGACGGAGGCCTTGTGGGCTTCCGAACCCTTGAGGTGCTTCACGCCGTCCTTGTCGGTGAAGCCGTCCTCGAAGGACTTCTTGGCGTTGTCCCAGGCACCGCCGCCCGAGGTCATCGAGATCGCGACGAACAGGCCGTTGACGATCACGCCGAGAAGCGACGCGCCGAGGGCGGCGAAGGCCGAAGCCTTGGAACCCGAGATCAGCAGCACGCCGAAATAGACCACGAGCGGCGCAAGGACCGGCAGCAGCGACGGTATGATCATCTCCTTGATCGCGGCCTTGGTCAGCAGATCCACCGCGCGTGCGTAGTTCGGCTTGGAGGTGCCGGCCATGATGCCCGGATCATCGCGGAACTGCTTGCGCACCTCCTCGACGATCGCCCCCGCGGCGCGCCCGACGGCGGTCATCGCGATGCCGCCGAACAGATACGGGATGAGACCGCCGAAGATCAGGCCGGCCACCACGTACGGGTTGGACAGCGAGAACGAGACGTTCCCCATGTCCGCGAAATACGGGTACTGCTCGCTGTTGGCGGCAAAATATTCCAGATCGTAGGAATAGGCCGCGAACAGCACCAGCGCGCCGAGGCCGGCCGAACCGATGGCGTAGCCCTTGGTCACGGCCTTGGTGGTGTTGCCGACCGCGTCGAGCGCGTCGGTCGACTGGCGAACTTCCGGCGGCAGGCCGGACATCTCGGCGATGCCGCCGGCATTGTCCGTCACCGGTCCGAACGCGTCGAGCGCGACGATCATGCCGGCAAGGCCGAGCATGGTGGTCACCGCGATGGCGGTGCCGAACAGGCCGGCGAGCTGGAACGTGGTGAGGATGCCGCCGACGATGACGATAGCGGGCAGCGCCGTCGATTCCAGCGAGACGGCGAGGCCCTGGATGACGTTGGTGCCGTGGCCGGTGACCGACGCCTGGGCGATCGAATTCACCGGACGCTTGTTGGTGCCGGTGTAGTATTCGGTGATCACCACGATCAACCCCGTCACCACCAGGCCGATGAGACCGCAGGCGAAGAGGTTCGCGCCGGTGATCTCCATGCCGCCGACAGTGCCGATGACGCCCCAGCCGATGGTGAGCGAGGTCGCCACCGCGACGCCGCCCACGGTCAGGACGCCGGTCACGATCAGCCCCTTGTAGAGGGCGCCCATGATGGAGCTGTTGGCGCCGAGCTTGACGAAGAAGGTGCCGATGATCGAGGTGATGATGCACGCGCCGCAGATGGCGAGCGGGTAGAGCATCACTGAATTCAGCACGTCGGTGCCGGCGAAGAAGATCGCGGCGAGCACCATGGTGGCGACGACCGTCACCGCGTAGGTCTCGAACAGGTCGGCCGCCATGCCGGCGCAGTCGCCGACGTTGTCGCCGACATTGTCGGCGATGGTGGCCGGGTTGCGCGGATCGTCCTCCGGGATCCCCGCCTCGACCTTGCCGACGAGATCGCCGCCGACGTCCGCGCCCTTGGTGAAGATGCCGCCGCCGAGACGCGCGAAGATCGAGATCAGCGAGGCGCCGAAGCCGAGCGCCACGAGCGCGTCGATGACGGCGCGGTCGGCGGGCGCGTAGCCCATCGGGCCGATCAGGATCCAGTAGTAGACGGCGACGCCCAGAAGGGCGAGGCCGGCAACGAGCATGCCGGTTATCGCGCCGGATTTGAAGGCGATATCAAGACCCGCGGCGAGGCTGTTGGATGCGGCTTGCGCCGTGCGCACATTGGCGCGCACCGAAACGTGCATGCCGATGAAGCCGGCCGCGCCGGAAAGGACGGCGCCGATGAGGAAACCCACCGCGGCGGCGCCCGAAAGCAGCCACCAGGCGAGAAGGAAGACGACGACGCCAACAATGGCGATGGTTGTGTACTGACGGGTCAGATATGCCTGCGCTCCCTCCCGGATAGCGCCGGCTATTTCCTGCATGCGCGCGCTGCCCTGATCGGCCGCGAGGACCGATTGCGTCGCCCAAATGGCGTACAGGACAGAAAGCAGGCCGCAGGCGATGACGACGTAAAGCATGGTCATTGCCGAATGTTCCTTGAGCTTGGCCCGAAAGAACCCCTCCCCGGGCCGGTTTGAGGAAGGTCAGCATCCCGGACGGAATCCGACCTTCCCTTGCGGTATGCGAAACGGCCCGGCGAACGTCAAGGTTTTGTTGAGCTTTTTACCCGTCGCCCGATGCATTTAAGCGCGGAATGCTTACTCGAGATCGGCATCCGGCTGGTTCACGAAGATCAGAACGGCAAGAATTGTCATGTAGAACCTGAAGGCTGCTTCCTGACCATTCCAGGTCTGCGACTGCCACATGGCAAACCACTCGCCGCCAATCACCATGAAGCCCAGGAACCAGACGAGGAAACCCAAGGTCGCGGCAATCACCACGAAGCGCTTGGCCGCGTTGAACGCGGCGGCCGAAAGCTTGCGGGCCTGCCACAGCCTGAATGAAGCGACCAGGAAGAAGATACAGGTCAGCCCTTCGCCGAAGATGATGAGCCAGTAGCCGGCTGTCCACATTGCCGGGTTCGCGATCGCGCGATACATCAGCGCATTGCCCGGAAAGGTGGTGTCCATGCTCAGAACGTGCTGGACGAAAGCATAGTTCGAGCCGTAATCGGTAATATTGCCGAACGTCACGAGAAACGCGAATACCGCAAGGCAAAGGCACATGATGATCTTGGAAAGGCGCAGGGTCATGACGAAACCTCCTCTCGCAAAACCTGAAGACTATTCCACCGCGGCCGCGCCAAGTCTCGGCACAGCCGCCGCCGTCGATGGAGCCAAGCTGGCCCTGACTGCATCCGCCGCGCGCCATGCCGCGCGGAGCGGATTGTCGGAAAGGCTGGAAGCGCTTCGGCTCGGAACGGCCTGCCTCGTCGGTGATCTCGTCACGCTCGATGCGGAGGGCGAAAGCCAAGACTTCAGGATCATGCGCCGCAGATGGATCGCCGGCGGGAAAGGCGCCGTGCTGGAGCTTACGATCGACTATCCCGCCGGGCGCGCCTGAGGGAAAGGATCAAAGCGCGCGGGCGCGCCTCTGGCTCGCCATGAGCAACCCGAGGCTGACGAAGCAGATGACGGTCACGGGGAAGACGATCCAGTTCAGCATCTCCCAGCCCCAGCCATTGTAGACCAGGCCCGACGAGAGCGAGGCAAGCGCCACGCTGCCGAACAGGATGAAATCATGCAGCCCGAGCACCTTGCCCTTCTCCGAGGGGCGGTAGGTTTCGGCCACCATCGCGGTGGCGGCGATGAAGCCGAAGTTCCAGCCGAGGCCGAGAAGGATCAGCGCCGTCCAGAACTGCCACAACGCGATGCCCGAAAGCGCCACGATCGCACAGCCGACGAGCAGAACGAGGCCCGTCGCGAGGATCGTCTCGCGGCCGAACCTCACGATCAGCCGGCCAGTGAAGAAGCTCGGCGCGAACATCGCCATGACGTGCCACGAGATGCCGAGCGTCGCCTCGTCCGGCGAGAAGCCGCAGCCGACCATGGCGAGAGGCGCGCCGGTCATGACGAAACTCATCAGCGCATAGGTGCCGACGGCGCAGATGAGACCGACGACGAATTGCGGCTGGCGCAGAATGACCGACAGCGGCCGGGCGGGCGCGCCGGCCGAAAGATCGGCGGCGCCGGCGCGGTCGCGCACCCGCAGGAAGGAGAGGACGATCGCGCCGACGGCCGCGAGGCCGAGGATCGACGCGAACGAGCCCGCGAACATCACGGGCGCGAACAACTCGCGCGTGAAGATGACGATCTGCGGACCGAGGATCGCGGTGATCACGCCGCCGGCAAGCACGAAGGAGATCGCGCGCGCCTTGAACGCGGGCGGGGCGTTGTCCGCGGCGGCGAAGCGGAACTGCTGCACGAAGGCGCCGCCGAGACCGAGGACGACGAGGCCGAAGGCAAAAAGCCAGAAATCGGCGTTGAAGAGGCCGAGCGTCGCGATCGCGCCGCCGAGCGCGGTGATTGCGGTGCCGGTCATGAAGCCGTTGCGCTGGCCGAGCGCGCGGATGAGCGCGGCGGCGGGAATGGCGCCCAGCGCCACGCCCAGGTTGAAGCCGGTGATCGGCAGGGTCGCCAGCGATTTGTCGGCGTCAAGCAGATAGTGGCCGGCGAGACCGCCGATCGAGATCGCAATGGGAGCGGCCGAGCCGACGATCGCCTGAGAAGCGGCCAGGATGATCGCCGTGCGTCGTGCTTCCCTCTGGTCGATCCCGGTGGTCATGCCGCAGGGTCTCTGCCCCTTCCCTCGCCGCGCACCCGACGCGAAACGCGATCGAGCACGGCGTTGACGAGCTTCGGTTCGTCCTCGTCGTAGAACGCCTTGGCGATGTCGACATATTCCGAAACGATGACGGCTACCGGCACGTCCTCGCGCTTCATCAATTCGTAGACGCCGGCGCGAAGGATGGCGCGCAACGTCGAATCGAGCCGCGAAAGCGGCCAGTCCTCGGTCAGCGCCTGGCGGATGACCGGATCGACGATCTTCTGGTTCTCGACCACGCCGGCGAGGATGGCGCGGAACCATTGCGGGTCGGCCTCGCGGTAGAGCGCGCCGTCGACCTCCTTGCCGAGCCGGAATTCCTCGTATTCCGCGGTGATCTCGAGGATTCCGCTGCCGGCGACGTCCATCTGGTAGAGCGCCTGGACGGCGGCCAGCCGCGCCGCGCCCCGCTTGTTGGCGTGGCGGGGTTCCTTCGGTTTCGCGGGATCCGTCTTGGGAGACAATTTCAAGCTCCGAGGCGTTTGCGAAGGTCGATCATGGTGAGCGCGGCGCGCGCGGCGAAACCGCCCTTGTCGCCCTCCGACTTGCGGGCGCGAGCCCAGGCCTGCTCCTCGTTCTCGACGGTGAGGATGCCGTTTCCGATCGCGGCGGATTCCTCGACGGCGAGATCCATCAGCGCGCGGCAGGATTCGTTCGCCACTATGTCGAAATGATAGGTCTCGCCGCGGATCACGCAACCGAGCGCGACAAAACCGTCATAGTTCGTGCCCTCGTCCTCGGCACCATCGAGCGCGAACGAAATCGCGGCAGGAACCTCCAGCGCTCCCGGCACGGTGACGACGTCGTAGCCGGCGCCGGCCGCGTCGAGCGCGGCCTTCGCGCCCTCAAGCAGCGCATCCGAGAGATCGTCGTAGAAACGCGCCTCGACGATGAGGAGATGTGGCTTTGAACTGACTGGCATGATGGTCTCCGAATTGTCGAGACCCATAGGCCGAACCGACCGAGGGCGCAAGCATCCTGAACCCGCAGGCAGGCAGAACTGCCATGCGCCCGGCGAATAGCGCCAGGAGACTACAGCCCCTGCCCCGCGGCCTCCGCCAGGCGTGCCGCATAGCGCGCCATCGTGTCGATCTCGATGTTGACCTCGTCGCCGACCTCGCGCTGCCCCCATGTCGTCACCGACAGGGAATGGTGGATGAGGAGGACGTCGAAAAGCGTTCCTTCCACCTTGTTGACGGTCAGCGACGTGCCGTCGAGCGCGGCCGAGCCCTTCGGCGCGATGAACCGCGCCAGTTCCGCCGGCGCCTCCAGCGTGAAGCGGACGGCCTCGCCCTCGTCCTCGCGCGCGACGATCCTCGCCTTGCCGTCGACGTGGCCGGAGACGATGTGCCCGCCGAGCTCGTCGCCGATCTTCAGCGCGCGCTCGAGATTGAGCTTCGTCCCCTCGCTCCAATCCGAGGCGGTCGTCAGTCGCAGCGCCTCCTCCCACGCCTCCACCTCGAACCAGCGCTGGTTCGAGCCGCCCTGCGGCAGGGCGACGACGGTCAGGCAGACGCCGGCGCAGGAGATCGACGCACCGATGTCGATCGTCTCGGGATCGTAGGCAGTCTCGATCCGCAGCTTCACGCCCTTGGGAAGCGTCGAGACCGCGGCGACTGTTCCAATGTCGGTGACGATGCCTGTGAACATCAGCTTGTCCTCGTGAATTCCTGATACAGGTCCTCGCCGAACCGCGCTTGGCGCAGAAGCCTGAAATCGGGAGGCATATGGTCGGGATCAAGCGGGGAAGCAACACCGCCCTCGCCTATCGTCTTCGCTCCCCGGAAGAGCGCGATGCGATCCACCAGCCCCTCCTCCAGGAAATAGCGGGCCGTCTCCGCTCCGCCTTCGACCATCAGCGTCGCCATGCCCTGCGCGGCGATATCCTCCAGCAGCTCGGGCAGCGCGATCCGGCCCTGGAAGGTCTCGGTGGCGAGGAATGAGACGCCGGCCGCGGCCAGCGCGGCCTTGCGGTCCGCGTCCGCCTCGGAGGAGACGGCGAGCAGCACCGGCGCTTCGCGCGCGCTCAGAACGAGCTTCGAATGCGGCGAAAGCCTGCCGGTCCGGTCGAGCACGATGCGCGCGGGCGAGCGCTTTTCGAGACCCGGCAGGCGGCATGTCAGCTCGGGATCGTCTGCAAGCGCGGTACCGATGCCGACCAGGATCGCGTCGGTCTCGGCACGCATCAGATGCACCTGCCTGCGTGCGACCGGACCGGTGATCGCGACCTGCCCCTCGCCCAGCCGGCCGATCATGCCGTCAGCCGAAACCGCAAGTTTCAGAGTCACTTCGGGGCGTTTTTTCAGAGACCGAATCAAATAGCCGGCCATCTGGTCGGCGGCCTCGTCGGCGAGCACGCCCTCGACCACTTCCATTCCCGCGTCCCGTAAAATCGCGTAGCCGCGACCGGACACCCTGTCATCGGGGTCGCTCGCCCCGCCGACCACGCGAGCGATGCCGGCGCTGGCGAGCGCATTGGCGCAGGGCGGCGTTCGGCCATGGTGGGCGCAGGGTTCGAGCGTGACATAGGCCGTGGCGCCGCGCGCAAGCTCGCCCGCCTCCTCCAGCGCCTGCGGCTCGGCATGCGGCCGCCCGCCGATCGCCGTGACGCCGCGCCCGACGATCACCGGACCGTCGCCGTCGTCACGCACGATCAACGTCGCGACGGAAGGATTGGTGGCGGTCAGTCCCAGATGCCGGCGCGACAGGCGGATCGCCGCCGCCATGAAGCGCCGGTCGATTTCAGCCTGCCGGGCGACCTGCGAACCGCCTCTCGCCATCGAACGTCACTCCTGCTCCTCGTCCCCACGCAACTCGCCGAGAACCTCGTGGAAATCCTTGGCCTCGCGGAAATTGCGATAGACGGAGGCGAAGCGGACATAGGCGACGTCGTCCAGCGACTTCAGCGCTTCCATCACCAGACGGCCGATCTCGCCGGACGGCACTTCCGTCTCGCCTGTGCTTTCGAGCTGGCGCACGATGCCGGTGACGGCGCGGTCGATCCGGTCCGGATCGACATTGCGCTTGCGCACCGCGGTCTCCATCGAGCGCAGGAGCTTGTCGCGGTCGAAGGGAACCTTGCGGCCGGACTTCTTTACGACGACGAGGTCGCGCAATTGCACGCGCTCGAAAGTCGTGAAGCGGCCGCCGCAATCCGGGCAGACGCGACGGCGCCTGATCGCGGCGCCGTCCTCGGCTGGGCGGGAGTCTTTGACCTGCGTGTCTTCCGACTGGCAGTAGGGGCAACGCATTTTTCAATTCCGGCGATTCTAGAAAATCGCCTACTGCTTAGCCCATATAGGGATAGATCGGAAAGCGCTCGCAGAGAGCCTCGACCTTTTTCTTGACCGCCGCCTCGACCGAGGCGTTGCCCTCGTCGGAATTGGCCGCCTTGAGACCGTCGAGCACCTCGGCGATCAGATGGCCGATCTCGCGGAACTCCGCGACGCCGAAGCCGCGCGTCGTGCCGGCCGGGGTTCCGAGCCGCACGCCCGAGGTGACGAAGGGTTTTTCCGGGTCGAAGGGAATGCCGTTCTTGTTGCAGGTGACGTTGGCGCGCCCGAGCGCGGCCTCGGCGCGCTTGCCGGTGGCGTTCTTCGGGCGCAGGTCGACCAGCATCAGGTGGTTGTCGGTGCCGCCCGAAACGATGTCGAGGCCGGTTTCCTGAAGGCTGGCCGCAAGCGCTTTGGCATTGGCGACGACGTCCGCGGCGTAGCGCTTGAAGTCGGGCTGCAGCGCCTCGCCGAAGGCCACCGCCTTGGCGGCGATGACATGCATCAGCGGTCCGCCCTGGAGACCAGGGAAAACCGCCGAATTGACCTTTTTCGCCACGTCCTCGTCATTGGTGAGGATCATGCCGCCGCGCGGGCCGCGCAGCGATTTGTGCGTGGTCGTCGTCACGACATGGGCGTGCGGCAGCGGCGACGGGTGAGCGCCGCCGGCGACGAGTCCGGCGATATGCGCCATGTCGACCATCAGCCACGCGCCGACCGAATCGGCGATTTCACGGAACCGCTTCCAGTCCCAGACGCGCGAATAGGCGGTGCCGCCGGCGAGGATCAGCTTCGGCCTGTGCTCCCGCGCGAGCCTTTCGACCTCGTCCATGTCGAGCAGGTGGTCGTCCTTGCGCACGCCGTAGGAGACGACATTGAACCACTTGCCGGACATGTTGACCGGAGAGCCGTGCGTCAGGTGGCCGCCCGAATTGAGGTCGAGCCCCATGAAGGTGTCGCCCGGCTGCAGCAGCGCCAGGAACACGGCCTGGTTCATCTGGCTGCCGGAATTGGGCTGGACGTTGGCGAACTTGCAGTCGAACAGCTTCTTGGCCCGCTCGATCGCCAGTTCCTCGGCGATGTCGACGAACTGGCAGCCGCCATAGTAGCGCTTGCCCGGATAGCCCTCGGCATATTTGTTCGTCATGATCGAACCCTGCGCTTCGAGCACGGCGCGGGAGACGATGTTTTCCGAGGCGATCAGCTCGATCTCGTGGCGCTGGCGACCGAGTTCGCTGCGGATGGCGTTGAAGATTTCGGGATCGCGCGATTCAAGCGTCTCGGTGAAGAACGAGCCGGCGGTGGCCGGCGCGGCGGTCGCTATTGCCATGGAAGTTCAATCCTTCGATTGCGGGGCCGAGGTCGAGCGCGCATTAACACACTTCCCCGCCTGCTTCCATGTTCGAGGCGCGAATTTTGATCGCTGCTTTGCGGCGTCACGACGCAAGCGCACGAAAAAGGCCGCCCGAACGCCGGACGGCCTCCAAAAGCTGGGTCGGATCCGATCAGAGGGTCGAGATCTGGAGCTCGTCGACGCCGTCGCGGCCGTAGATGTCGTCGCGGAAATGGGTGACGCCGTCGCCGGTCGACCAGGCCGAGACATAGGTGAAATAGACCGGAACCGGCAGTGCGAGCTGGACCGGCACGCTTTCGCCGGTCTGGATCGTCTGCTCGAAGCGCTGGCGCGTCCAGCCGTCAGTGCCGCGCAGCAGCCAGGTGACGAGGTCGCGCACGTTCTGAACGCGCACGCAGCCGGAAGAGTGGAAGCGCTCGTTCTCGGCGAACAGGCTCTGCTGCGGCGTGTCGTGCATGTAGACCGCGTGCGTGTTGGGGAAGTTGATCTTCACCGACGCCATCGCATTGATCTTGCCCGGATCCTGACGGAAGCGCAGCCTCGCGGCCTCCTCCGTCGACCAGTCGAGCGTCATCGGGTCGACCTCGTTGCCGTCGGGTCCCAGGATGCGGATGTTGTTGTTCTTCAGATAGTTCGGATCCTTGCGCATCAGCGGAATGATGTCCTTGCGGACGATCGATTCCGGAGCATTCCAATAGGGATTGACGATGATCTCGTTGATCTTGGAATTCAGGATCGGGGTCTGGCGATCGATCTTGCCGACGACCGCCGTATGGCGCGAGACGACGCGGCCGTTCTCCACCGCTTCGATCGACGCGGCCGGAATGTTCACCATCACGTAGCGCTGGCCCAGTTCGCCCGCCATTTCGCGCAGGCGGCCGAGATTGGTCTGGAGCTGACCGAGGCGAACCGGGGCCGTCACGTTGAGCGCGGCATAGGTGTAGCGGCCGGTCACGCCGTCGGCCGGAAGGCCGTGGCGCGTCTGGAAACGCTTGAGCGCGGCGTCGACATAGGTGTCGAAGGCCGGCGAAATACCGGCGCGCTCGGACAGATCGCCCGAAACCATCAGGCGGCGGCGCAGCGCCTCGACGGAAGGATCGACGACGCCGAGCTGCAGCTTGGCATTGGCCGGAACCATGGGCCAGCCGCCGTTGCCGACGATGTTGGAATATGCGCCGATCGCCTGCTCCGTGCTCATCACGGTCTGCTCGCTCATGATCGGAGTGGTGGAGCTCACCCTGCCGCCCTCGCTGGCGCGGGCGTCGAACTGGGTGTCCCAGTTGCCGCGGTTCGGCGAGTTCAGAATATCGTTGATGACATTCTGCGCCTGCGCGCGCTGCGAAACGGCCGCGACCGCAACGGCGCCGGCGGCTGTCAGAAAAGTTCGGCGAGTGGCTTTCATTGGGATATTCCCCGAAATTTACTATCGACCCAGACGGCGCATTATGAGGGGTAACCTTAACAAATCGCCAAACACCCCTCCCGCATCGCCGAACTTCTTAACGGAAGTCGCCTTTTCCGGTTCCATTTCAATATGGCGGTATCGTGGCCAAGCGGCCGTCCGCGCATGCCTAGCCGGCATAAAGAATGGCCGGCGTGGCTTTCCCACACCGGCCATTCACGATTCCCGATCCGCGGCGGAGCGTCGCTCACATGCGGTAAGCGATCGTGTCGTTCCAGAAGCGGTCGAGGCGCTGCAGGGCCCGGTTCATCTGGCGGAACTCGTCCTGGTTGATGCCGCCGACCTGTTCGATCGAGCCGATGTGGCGCTCGTAGAGCTTGCCGACCACCTCGGCCACCTCCTGGCCCTTCTCGGTCAGGCTCACCCGGACCGAGCGGCGGTCGATGCGCGAGCGCTGGTGGTTGATGAAGCCGAGATCGACCAGCTTCTTCAGATTGTAGGAGACGTTCGATCCCAGATAGTAGCCGCGCGAACGCAGCTCGCCGGCGGTCAGCTCGGCATTGCCGATATTGAAGAGCAGCAGCGCCTGGATGGCATTGATGTCGCTGCGGCCGTTGCGGTCGAATTCATCCTTGATCACGTCAAGAAGACGGCGGTGCAGCCTTTCGACGAGCTGAAGTGATTCCATGTAAAGGGAACGGATTGCATCCTTGCGCTCGGTGTTGGTTTCAACCGGCTGTGCGGACTGTCGCGAGTTCATCGTGGTCTAGCCTCTCGTTTAACGCCCGGTGACTTTTCTTTTGTTCTCACCTTGGCACGACCCTATCGAATGCCTCTAAAATTCGACTTAAACGCCAGCCTTAACAGGTGCTTACCCAAGCCCTGCCTCGAAAGAGGGTGAATCAACGATAAAGCGCGGTAAGAAATTCTTAGGGGTTCGCCGAGCGGCTTGCCCTGCCCGGGCTCCCTACTTCTCGGCCTGGCCCCGCTTCTGCAGGAGCATGACCACCCGGAAGGTGGCGTAGAGCAGCGCCACCAGCACGTGCGATATCACGAGCTGGTAGCGGTGGCCGAAGAGATCGGGAAAACCGACATACATCACCGCCTCGATCGCGGCGCAGATGAACCAGATGACCGGCCCCCAGGAAGCCATCATCCAGAGGCCGCTCGCGGCGAAGGGAAAGAGCACCGCCAGCGTGACGGAGGCGACCTGCCAGTGAGCCGGCATCAGGTCGAAGCGCCAGTTCGGGCCGTCATAATAACCGATGAGGCGGACCCAGTAGAGCATGCCGAACAGCAGGCAATAGAACGCGATCACCCGATGGAAGAGCTGATAGGTCAGCTCCGTGGTCGTCGCGCGCAACGGCGTGCGCTCGAATGCCTGCTGCATATGGGTACGGGACTCCTGCGATTCGAAGGAGCATATGATCGATGAAGGCGCGCGGAAAGCAAATCCCGCATCCGTCGGCGCGCGGCGATTTGATCCGATCGCAACGCTTTGAGCGGCAGCGGCGGCGTGATAGAACGCCGGCAATCGGAGCTTAGCATCATGCACAAGATCGCGCGCACGGGCCTCGCCGCCCCCAGGAACGTGGACGAGATAACCGGCAGCCGCCGCCTGCGCCGCATGCGCAAAGCCGACTGGTCGCGCCGGCTGGTGCAGGAGAACCGTCTGACCGTGGACGACCTGATCTGGCCGATCTTTCTGATCGACGGCGAGAACCGCCGCGAGGAAGTGGCGGCGATGCCGGGCGTCCACAGGCTTTCGGTGGACCTCGCGGTCAAGGAGGCCGAGCGCGCGGCGAAGCTCGGCATTCCGGCGCTCGCGACCTTCCCGAACGTCGATCTCTCGCTGCGCGACCAGACCGGCTCGGAAATCCTCAATCCCGACAATCTGATCAACCGCGCGACCCGCGCCATCAAGCAGGCCGTGCCGGAGATCGGCATGATCACCGACGCCGCGCTCGACCCGTTCACCAGCCACGGCCATGACGGCATCCTGCGCGACGGCATCATCGTCAACGACGAGACGGTGGACCAGGTCGCCGCCGCCGCGGTGTTGCAGGCCGCCGCCGGCTCCGACATCGTCGCGCCTTCCGACATGATGGACGGCCGCATCGGCGCGATCCGCGAAGCACTCGACGCCAACGGCTTCCAGGACGTGGCGATCATGTCCTACGCGACCAAGTTCGCCTCCGCCTTCTACGGCCCCTATCGCGAGGCGATCGGCACGAGCGGACTGTTGAAGGGCGACAAGAAAACCTACTACATCGACCACGCCAACAGTGACGAGGCGATCCGGGAGACCGAGCAGGATCTTGCCGAAGGCGCCGACATGATCATGGTCAAGCCCGGCCTGCCCTATCTCGACATCATCTGCCGCCTGAAGGACGAGTTCCGCGTCCCGACCTTCGCCTATCAGGTCTCGGGCGAGTATTCGATGATCGAGGCGGCGGCCGCCAATGGCTGGATCGACGGCGAAAAGGCGATGCTGGAAAGCCTCCTCGCCTTCAAGCGGGCGGGCTGCGACGGCATCCTCACCTATTTCGCGCCGCGTGTCGCGGAGCTGTTGAGGGGATAGGGCGCGGCTACCCCGCCTCTATGTCGGTTTTCGTGAAGTCGCCGCCCTTGAACATCAGCGGCTGGTCGAATTGCCTCGCGCAGGCATAGGCGAAACAATCACCGAAATTGAGCTGTGCCGGATGTCGGCCCTTTCCGAACCTCTCAAAAGCATCGACCGCCGTTTTCCAGGTTTGAGGCGGCACCGCGACAAGCTCGATGTCCATCAAGGCGAGATATTTCTCGATCTCTTCCGCCACTTCTCCCGTCGGCAGACCCAATATGCGGGCAACGGCGATCGTGGTCTCCCAGACGGCGAGAGGCGAGGTCATGCGGACCTTGCTTCGTTGCAAGCGCGAGAGGAGCTCCCGCGCATCCTCCTCATTAGTGAGCATGGCGGTCAGGGCCGAAGCATCGACGAACATCAGTCTCTCTCGTAAAGGCTGTCCCGGAACGCCTTGTTCGCAGGTCGTCCGTCCCTGGCCCTCTTCCGCAAAGTACGCGTGAACGTCACGCCCGTCTCCACCAAGGGCGGCTTGCCGGTTTCACGCTCCAGTTCGTTCTCCAGCGCCCGATGTACGGCCTCCGTAAGTCCGACCTGCTTGAGCGCGGCCAGCTTCCTGGCAAGCACGTCGGTGCGCTCATTCTTTATATGAAAGGCCATGCGGATATCCTTTGTAGTGTATCCCACTATCATCTAAAGGATATCCGAATGAGGCGGCAATGTCATCAACCATATCAAACAAGGGCAAGCGATCCGCCGACATGGCTCCGTGCTTGAATTCGCTTGCGGAACGCACCATCTGCAACTTTGGCGCTTCTGCCGAAATGCGGGAAGATCGATGAACACACGCGTTCTTGATGGCGAAATCATCAGCTCCAGGCTCGACGACATGCGCGTCTATGACGGCGTGCGCACGCGCCGGGTCATGGCTTTCCTGATCGACTACCTGATCGTCGGCCTCCTGCTGATTCCCTTCGCGATCCTGGTTTTCCTGCTCGGCATCATCACGCTCGGCCTCGGCTGGGCACTGTTCGGCGTTCTCGCGCCGGCCGTGGCGCTCATCTATGTCTGGAACACGCTGGGCGGCATCAACCAGGCCACGCTGGGCATGCAGATGATGGGCATCCGCCTTGAGCGGCTGGACGGGCGTCCCGTCGACGGCATGCTGGCCATCGTCCATTCGGTGCTTTTCTGGGCCGGCAACGTGCTTCTGACGCCGCTCATCCTGCTTGCGACGCTGTTTCTCGACCGCAAGCGCACGGTCCACGACCTGCTGCTCGGCACGGTGGTGACGCGCAGCGACCGCTGATCCGACGCCGGTCTGTCCTTACGTCAGCATCACATAGGCGCGCGCACCGCACTTTCCTGTTGACGTTTTCCTCCCGCGAGACAAGCCTAGGGGGAGGATAGCACTTCTTGCAGCACCATCCATGACGCAGCATCCGACCCAGTCTCCGCAATTCTTCCTGACAGCGCCCTCGGCCTGTCCGTATGTGGAGGGTCAGTTCGAGCGCAAGGTCTTCACCCACCTCGTCGGCGAAAAGGCGCCGGAGCTGAACGACCTGCTTACGCAGGGCGGGTTCCGCCGCTCGCAGAACATAGCCTACCGGCCGGCCTGCGAAACCTGCCGCGCCTGCATATCGGTGCGCATCCTCGCCAGCGAGTTCGCGCCGACGCGCAACATGAAACGCGTCGCGTCGCGCAACGCGGATCTCATCGGCGTCGCCCACGACGCGGAGCCTTCGACGGAGCAATATTCGCTGTTCCGCGCCTATCTCGACGCCCGCCACAAGCGCGGCGGCATGTCCGACATGACCGTCCTGGATTATGCGATGATGGTGGAGGACACGCATGTCACCACCAAGATCATCGAATACCGCCGGCGCGGGCCGGATACCTTCGTCACCGGCAAGGGCGAAGGCGAGCTGATAGCCGTCGCCCTCACCGACCAGATGAGCGACGGCTTGTCGATGGTCTATTCCTTCTACAATCCCGAGCTCGTCGACCGCTCGCTCGGCACCTTCATGATCCTCGACCACATCGCGCGGGCGAAGAGCGCTGGCCTGCCCCATGTCTATCTCGGCTACTGGGTCAACGGCTCGCGCAAGATGGCCTATAAGGTCCGCTTCAAACCTCAGGAGCATCTGGGCCCCAAGGGCTGGGAACGCTACGAGGCGGACTGATCCGCCAAGATGGCGGCGCCTCGGCGGGGCGTCCGCGCCAGCGGCCCGAATTTCCTGCCATCGTTCGCAATTCGCCCGCCGGAGCCGCTTTTCCCTCATGTCCGCAAAGTTTTCCGATCATTCCAAGGGACTGATCCTCACCGCGATAGGCGGGATGACGCTGACCATCGACATTCCGCTGGTCAAGCTCGCCAATGGGGACCTCTGGTCGATCCTGCTGGTGCGCACCGGCACCACGCTGATCGCCGCGCTTCTGGTTTGGTCCTTGTGGCGGCGTTTTGGCGGCAACGCTCCCAAGCTCATCCCGGGACGGGAAGGCCTCGCGGTCGCCCTCCTCTACGGTCTCGGCTCGATCACCTTCGTGAGCGCCGTCTTCAACACGTCGACGGCCAATCTCGTCTTCATCCTGACCTTCAACACCGTGTTTTCGGCACTGCTTTCCTGGATATTCCTCAAGGAGCGGCCGCGCCCGGCGACCATCGCCACCATGTTCGCGATGATGGTCGGCGTGCTGATCATCGTCGGCGACAGTGTGGGTACCGGAAGCCTCTTCGGCGACGTTCTCGCGCTTGCCTCGTCCTTCTGCGTCGCATCCGCCATCACGATCACGCGGGCGAGCGGCAAGGACATGGGCTTCACCGCGCTGGTTGCCGTCGCGCTGCCCTGCCTCGTCGCCGCGTTCATGGTCGGGCGGAACGGCTTCGACATGGAGGTGCCGTGGTGGATCATCCTCAACGGCGCGGTGATCATGCCGATCTCGTTCTTCTGCCTGGCGACCGGGCCGAAATACATCTCCGGCCCGGAAGTGGCGATGTTCTACATCCTGGAAACGGTGCTTGCGCCGATCTGGGTCTGGCTGATCTTCACCGAAGTGCCGTCACGACAGAGCCTGATCGGCGGACTGATCCTCGTCACCGCCCTCGTCTCGCATTCGATCTGGCAGATACACCAGGGCCGCAAGCGTCGCGCCGCGATGACGCTCAGGCACTCGATCTGATCTATTCGGCCGCGTCGCGGCGTTCCGCTTCCTCATCCGGCCGGTTCGGGTCGCCCGGCGCCGTCTCGCAGCCGAGATCGGGAAAGACGACGATGCGCAGCCCGTGGAAATCGGTGCGCACCACGAGCAGGCCGCGCTCCTCGAAATAGGTCAGCAGGCGGCGCGCCCGCGACAGCGAATGCGTGCCGTAGGCGCGGGCGAGCGTCGCGTCGGATGGGCAGGGCTCGCCGGAAACCGCCGCCTGGGCGACGATGAGGAACACGCCCTGAATGTCGTCCGTCAGGCTTTCCGACATGGCGAGCGCCTGCTGCCAGACCTCCCCCGACGCCATGTCCTCGTCCATGCCGGCGCGTGCTATGGCGAGCCTACGCTTGAAGGTGGCGAGGTCCAGCGGTTCGCCCGGTACGCGGTGGATACGGCAGCGCACCAGGAAATCCTGGTAGAGGACCGCCACCGAGCGAAACGAGGCATCGGGATCCTCTACGATCTCTCGCATCACCTTGGTGAGGAGCGCGTCGCGCTCGGCTTCGTCGATCTCGGGAAACAGCGATGCCGGCGCCGCCTCGATTTCCGGCCGCGGCCTGGAAAGCTGCGCGAGGATTTCAGCCGTCGGCGTCGGCGGAGGCGGTGGCGGCGGACGCCGCACCGGCTGCCGGAATTCCTGCGGGTCCACCTTGAAGATGAGTTCGGCGGCATCTTCCGGCGCGGTTTCCGGCAGCGGCATCAGCTTCGGGCTGACCGAACGCGCCGAGGTTTCGACCGGCCCGATGGAAACGGGCAGGGAGCGGCGCGAAATGGCGGGTCCCAGCGCCACGAATTTTCCACGCTCCAGGTCGCGGAACTGCTCCGCCTGACGGCGGTCCATTCCGAGCAGGTCGGCCGCGCGCGCCATGTCGATATCGAGGAAGGTGCGGCCCATGAGGAAGTTCGACGCCTCGGCGGCCACGTTCTTGGCGAGCTTCGCCAGGCGCTGCGTGGCGATGACGCCGGCAAGGCCGCGCTTGCGGCCGCGGCACATCAGGTTCGTCATCGCGCCCAGAGACAATTTGCGCGCCTCGTCGGAAACCTCGCCCGCCGCCGCCGGCGCGAAGAGCTGGGCCTCGTCCACCACCACCAGGACCGGATACCAGTAGTCGCGTTCGGCATCGAACATGCCGCCGAGGAAGGCGGCGGCCGCGCGCATCTGCTGCTCGACGTCGAGCCCCTCGAGATTGAGCACGACGGAAACGCGATGCTGGCGGATGCGGCCGGCAATGCGCGTCAGTTCGGCTTCCGTGCGCGCCGCGTCGACCACGACATGGCCGAACTTGTCGCCGAGCGTGACGAAATCACCTTCCGGATCGATCACGCATTGCTGCACCCAGGGCGCCGACTGCTCCATCAGCCTGCGCAGGAGATGCGATTTGCCCGAACCCGAATTGCCCTGCACCAGCAGGCGGGTGGCAAGCAATTCCTCCAGATCAACCATGGCCGGCGCGCCGCCGGCGCCCGTGCCGAGATCGATACCGACCTTCATCTGCTCACTCCGGATATCATGCCGGGGGCAGGCATAGCATCGCACGGCCGATGATGCGCGGGTCCAGGCAAGAAATGCACAGGAGCTTCGCCGCCCCAAAGGGCGATGTGACGATATTTTCCGTTGGGTCTCGCCCGGCTTTGTGCGAGCATCGGCACGAATTGCCCGAGACTTCGCTTAAACGCCGCCAGAATTCACACAGCGTCCGCCTGCCATGTCGTCCAATACCACCTTGAGCAAACTGACCACCGTGTTGCCCTCCTGGCTCTTCGCGCCGGCGCGCACGCTCTCGGTGGTCGGCATTCTGCTCGGCACGCTGTTCTTCGCCGCGTCGCTGACGCCGAGCCTGCTGCCGCGCGCGCCGCTGATGCAGGGCGTGCTTTCCGGCTGCTCCTTCGCGGCCGGCTACGGCATCGGCGTCTTCAGCCGCTGGCTGTGGACCTATATGGGCTTCCGGCTGCCGAACGCCCGCTTCAGGACGAACATCACCTGGCTTGCCGGCGCCGCATGCGCCGTGATCGTCCTCATCTTCCTGTGGCGCGAGGCGGAATGGCAGAACTCGGTGCGCACGCTGATGGGGCTGGAGCCCGTGCACAGCGCGCAGCCGCTGACCGTCGGCACCATCGCGCTCGCGGTCTTCGCGGTGCTGATCGTGGTCGCGCGGCTCTTCGCCCTGACGTTCCGGCTCCTGTCGCGCTGGCTGGAGCGCTATGTTCCGAGACGGGTCTCGCGCGTCATCGGCATATTCCTCGCCGTCGGGCTGTTCTGGTCGATCGTCGACGGTGTTCTGTTCCGCTTCGGATTGCGCGTCGCCGACAGCTCGTTCCAGCAATTCGACGAGTTGATGGAATCGGGCGTGGAGAAGCCGACCGATCCGCTCAGCACGGGCAGCGCGGCCTCGCTCATCAATTGGGACGAAATGGGCCGCGCGGGCCGCGAGTTCATCTCCACCGGGCCGACGAAAGAGGAGATGGACGCCTATTTCGGCGCGGAAACGCTCGAGCCGATTCGGGTCTTCGTCGGCCTCAACTCGGCCGGCACGGCGGAGGAGCGCGCCAAACTCGCGCTCGACGAACTGAAGCGCGTCGGCGCCTTCGAACGCTCGCTGCTCGTCATCGCCACGCCCACCGGAACCGGCTGGATGGACCCGGCCGCCACGGACACGCTCGACTACCTGCATCGCGGCGACGTCGCGACGGTCGCGGTGCAATATTCCTACCTGACGAGCTGGCTGTCGCTTCTGGTCGAGCCGGGTTACGGCGCGGAGACGGCCCGCGCCCTCTTCAAGGAGGTCTACGAGCACTGGACCCATCTGCCGCACGACAGCCGTCCGAAGCTCTACGTCTACGGATTGAGCCTCGGCGCGCTCAATTCGTCGCTGTCGAGCGACGTCTACGACATCATCGGCGATCCGTATCAGGGCGCGCTATGGGCGGGGCCGCCGTTCAACACGCCGAGCTGGCGCGCCGCCACCGCGGGCAGGAATCCGGGCTCGCCCGCCTGGCTGCCGCGCTTCCGCGACGGCTCGGTGATCCGCTTCACCGACCAGCACAACGCGCTCGAAATACCCGGCGCCGAATGGGGGCCGATGCGGATCATCTACCTGCAATATGCGAGCGATCCGGTCACCTTCTTCGATCCGCAATCCTTCTACCGGCAGCCGGCCTGGATGTACGATCCGCGCGGCGCGGACGTGACCCCCGAACTGCGCTGGTTTCCGATCGTGACCTTCCTGCAATTGCTGCTCGACATGGCCGCGGCCACCACCGCGCCGATCGGCTACGGCCATCTCTATTCGCCGGTCCACTATATCGACGCCTGGGCGGCGCTGACGGATCCTGAAGGCTGGGACGCCGAGAGCATCGCCAAGCTGAAGGCGGATTTCGCCGCGCGCTTCTGACCGCCGCGACCAAGCGGCGGTCAGAAGCGAAAGTTCAGCCGAACTTGCCGGTACGCGGAAAACCCTTCGGCACCATGCGGCCGGCGCCCGCGCGGCTCGCCAGCCATTCCGCCAGTTCGTCCTTCGACTTGACGAAGGTCCGATCGGCCGAATCCTGCCAGGTCAGCCCCGCGTCGATGGCGAAGGTCTTGGCGTCGGAGACGCCGCCGTCCTTGTATTTCTGCAGCCGCACACCCTTGCCCCGCGTCATTTCGGGGATCTCGGCCAGCGGGAAGATCAGGAGCTTGCGGTTCTCGCCGACGATGGCGACGTGGTCGCCGGCGACGGGAATGCAAAGCTTGGCCTCGTCGGGCGTCTTCACGTTGACCACCTGCTTGCCCTTGCGGGTGTTGGCGACAACCTCGACCTCCGGCACCACGAAGCCGTTGCCCTGGTACGAGCCGACGAGCAGCTTGCGCGAAGGATCGTGCACGAAGGCGGTGACGATGTCCTGATCGTTCTCCATGTCGACGATGATACGGATCGGCTCGCCATGGCCGCGCCCGCCGGGCAGGCGGTCGACGCCGATCGTGTAGAACTTGCCGCCGGTGGTGAAGACCAGCACCTTGTCCGTCGTCTGCGCATGGAACGCCAGCTTGAGCTTGTCGCCCTCCTTGAAGGAGAGGCTCTCGAAATCCGCGAGATGGCCCTTCATGGCGCGCAGCCAGCCTTTTTCGGAGACCACCACCGTGACCGGCTCGCGCTCGATCATGGCGTGGTGGATGTCGCTGACGTCGTGCTCGGGCGCATCGGCGAACTGGGTGCGCCGGCGGCCGAGCTCGGTATGGGAGCCGAAGCGGTCGCGCAGCTTCTCCACCTCCCAGCGGATCGTCTTCCACTGCTTGGCGTCCGAGCCCAGCAGCGCCTCGATCTGGGCCTTTTCCGCCGTCAGCGCGTCGAACTCCTTGCGGATCTCGAATTCCTCCAGCTTGCGCAATGCGCGCAGCCGCATGTTGAGGATGGATTCGACCTGGAGATCGGTCAGGTCCCACCGCGCCATCATCACCGGCTTGGGCTCGTCCTCCTCGCGGATGATGCGGATCACCTCGTCGATGTTGAGATAGGCGATGAGGTAGCCGCCAAGCACCTCGAGGCGGCGTTCGATCTCGGCGAGCCGGTGCCGCGAACGGCGGACGAGCACCTCCCTGCGATGCTCCAGCCATTCCTTCAGAACGTCCCTCAGCGACAGGACGTTCGGCACCTTGCCGCGCGAAAGCACGTTCATGTTGAGCGGGAAGCGCGATTCCAGTTCGGTGAGCTTGAACAGCGATTCCATCAGGATCGCGGGATCGACGGTGCGGCTCTTCGGCACCAGCACGACGCGCACGTCCTCCGCGCTCTCGTCGCGCACGTCGTCGAGCAGCGGCAGCCGGCGGGCAAGAAGCAGTTCGGCGATCTTCTCGATCAGGCGCGACTTCTGGACGCCGTAGGGAATTTCCGTGACGACGATCTGCCAGGTGCCCCTGCCCTGGTCCTCCTGCTCCCATTTGGCGCGCACGCGGAAGGAGCCGCGGCCTGTCTTGTAGGCTTCGAGGATCGTGTCGAAATGGTCGACGATGATGCCGCCGGTCGGGAAATCGGGCCCACGGACCTTGTTCTCGTCGGGGTCGCCGGCATGCGGCTCGCTGGTCATCAACTCCTCGACCGTGGCCTCGGGATTGTCGATGAGATGAAGAGCCGCCTTGCAGAGCTCGGCCACGTTGTGCGGCGGGATGGAGGTCGCCATGCCGACCGCGATGCCGGACGAGCCGTTGGCGAGAAGGTTCGGGAACGCGCCCGGCAGGACGACAGGTTCCTCGTCCTCCTCGTTGTAGGTCGGGCGGAAATCGACCGCGTCCTCGGTGATGCCCTCGAGCAGCGCGGATGCGACCTCGGTCATGCGCGCCTCGGTGTAGCGCATGGCGGCGGCGTTATCGCCGTCGATATTGCCGAAATTGCCCTGTCCGTCGACCAGCGGGTAGCGTACGGAGAATGACTGGGCGAGGCGCACCAGCGCGTCGTAGATCGACTGGTCGCCGTGCGGATGGAACTTGCCCATCACCTCACCGACGATGCGGGCGCATTTCGCGAAGCCCTGCTCGGGGTTGAGGCGCAGAAGACGCATGGCGTGCATGATGCGGCGGTGGACCGGTTTCAGGCCGTCGCGCACGTCCGGCAGGGCGCGGTGCATGATGGTCGACAGCGCATAGGCGAGATAACGCTCCTCGAGCGCTTTCCTCAAGTCGACCGGTTCGATATTGTCGCCGCCGTCGGAGCCGGGCGGAATAAGGCTTTTTCCCATGAGTTCCGGTTATCCGAGAGGGCGATTCGCGGCAAGAGGCGCATTGTCCCGGTATTGTCCATAACTCGGATACATTCATCTTCAGGTTGCCGGCGGAAGAGGTTCAACCGATTTTTCGGTGAAAACCGGCTTTCTTTCCACGCCTCCTTGCCGCCACCTTATTTTCCGGTCTTTATCTTCGGCGTAAGGGCTGGGGAAACGAGATACACAACAGGGATCGCAATGAACTCAGTGCTTGGACAATCCAAATTGCTCGCCGCATGCGGTCTCATGGCCGCGCTGCCGCTGCAGGCGGCTCAGGCGCAGAATGTCGACGGCGCGCTCGATCGGCTGAAGGAGCTCACCGTCGGCCAGGGCATCGTGCTCGACTGGCAGGACGCCAGGATCTCCGGCTCCGACGTCGAGCTCGTCGGCGTGACGGCGAAGGCCGGTGAGGAGACGGCGGTCGTGGGCGATGTCCAATTGAAGGGCATCGGCGAGATCGACCAAGGCTACCGCATCGCCGAAATCACCCTGCCGCAGTACAAATTCGGCGGCGACGAGGGTTCGCTCGCGCTGGACGGCATCTCGATGACCGACGTCATCCTGCCGAACGAAGCCGAAATCGACAGGTTCGGCGGCTTCCTCTTCTACAAGACCGCCGACATGGCGAAGGCGGCGTTCACGATCGACGGCACCGACATCTTCACCATGGACGACCTGCGCGTCGAGGTGACGGAACCGGTCGGCGACGGCCCGATGAGCTTCATCGGCAATGCCCGCAATTTCAACGTCGATCTCTCCATCGTGGACGACCCGAATTCCAAGGCGGTGATCGAGGCGCTCGGATACCAGACCCTGACCGGCGACTTCCAGATGGCGGGAAGCTGGCGCGCCAGCGATGGGCGCATGGAGCTGTCGCAATACGACGTCACGGTGAACGACGCGGGAACGCTCGGGCTCTCCTTCGATCTCGGCGGCTACACGACCGATTTCGTCAAGTCGCTACGCGAGTTGCAGCAGCAAATGGCGGAAAGCCCCGAGGGCGAGGACAATTCCGCGCAAGGGCTGGCCATGCTCGGGCTGCTGCAGCAGCTCAATTTCCATCGCGCGGAGATCACATTCGCCGACGATTCGCTGACCGGAAAACTGCTCGACTACGCCGCGAAGCAGCAGGGCACCACGCCGTCGAACGTCGCCAACCAGGCGAAGGCGGTGCTGCCCTTCGTGATGGCGCAGCTCAACAATCCGGACCTGACCAAGATGGTCGCCTCGGCGGTGTCCACGTTCCTGGACGATCCGAAGAGCCTGCGCGTCACCGCCGCGCCGGAGGAACCGGTGCCGTTCGCGTTGATCATGGCCGGTGCCATGTCGGCACCGCAGGAACTGACCAAGACGCTCGGTGTGAACGTCACGGCGAACGACTGAGCCTCACCCTCGACCTTGAAAGGAAAAGGCCCGGTCGACGCCGGGCCTTTCTCCTGTTCGAACGAGGGGCTCAGGCCGTCTCCAACTCCGCCGCGAGCCGCTCGAACAGTTCGCGCCAGCCCTCCTCCCGATTCTTCACCCCATCCGGAGCACCGTCGAAGAAGGCGGCCTGCTCGGTATAGGTGAGCAGCATGCCGCCTTGCGTGGGCGACAGCAGAATGGTCGCGAGAGACACGGACATCAGCTCGCCGCCGATCGCCATCCGATAGGAAACCACGATGCGGCGATCAGGAACGATGTCGTGGCAGTAGGCTTCGTTGCCGATCTCGGGGATTCGGCTTTTCAGCCCAGGCTGCGACGCTGGCATCGATGATCAGCCGGGCGCCGGCGACGAGATCGTCTATGCCCATGGCGTGCGGATTTTCCGGCTCGGCCTCCTTCAGCGGCGGCACGTGAACGAAGCCGGACATGACCGGACGCAGCCCGTCGCAGGCATAGGCGAGCGACAGCGTCATGACGGTGTTGCACAGATAGCCGCCGGCGTCGTCGGACCATTCGACCGGCAGGCCGGCCAAGGCGAGGCGTTCGGCGATCCGATCCAGCGGCAGCGTCGACGGCAAGATGTCGGGTCCTGCGCAGATCAGCGCCGCGTCTGGCATGTGGCCGGACTGGTCCGGCCGCGCCTCGGCATGACTGTTACGCGCGACACGCTCCAGCCTGAAGCCCGAACATTCGCGCGCGAGACCGAAATGGATCACGATGTCGGGCAGGAATTCGCGGCCGATCGCCGAAAGCCGGTCCTGGATCGTCGCATATTCGACCGCGAGCACGTCGGCGCGGAACGCCTCGATCCCCTCGCCCGTGGGCGGCTCGTCATGAAGGATGCGGGCGAGCGCCTCGGTGGGATTCACCGGCGCCCCGGGAAAGACGGAAAAGCCCGTGACCAGGATGCGGACAGGACGCGCCGGGGCGGAAGCTTCCGGCGCGCCGGCCATGTCAGTCGTCCTTCTTCGGCGCCACCGTACGAAGATGCAGCTCGCGCAATTGCTGCGCAGAGGCATCGGAAGGCGCGTTCATCAGCAGATCCTGCGCCTGCTGGTTCATCGGGAACATCGTGATCTCGCGCAGGTTCTTCGCCCCGCAGAGCAGCATCACCACGCGGTCGATGCCCGCCGCCATGCCGCCATGCGGCGGCGCGCCGTACTGGAACGCGCGGTAGAGGCCGCCGAAACGCTCCTCCACGTCGTCGCGGCTGAAGCCGACGATCTCGAACGCCTTGACCATCGTCTCGGGAAGATGGTTGCGGATGCCGCCCGACGAGATCTCGAAGCCGTTGCAGACGAGGTCGTACTGGAACGCCTTGATTGTCAGCGGATCCTGGCCTTCCAGCGCATCGATGCCGCCCTGCGGCATGGAGAACGGGTTGTGGCCGAAATCGATCTTCTTCTCGTCCTCGTTCCACTCGAAGAACGGGAAGTCGACGATCCAGCACAGCTCGAAACGGTCGCGGTCGACGAGGTTCAACTCCTCGCCGGCGCGCGTGCGCGCGGCACCGGCGAAACCGGCGAACTTCTTCGGATCGCCGGCGACGAAGAAGCAGGCGTCGCCGTCCTCCAGGCCGAGCTGGGTACGGATCGCGTCGGTGCGCTCCTCGCCGATGTTCTTGGCGATCGGACCGGCGCCCTCGAGCTTGTCGCCCTCCTTGCGCCAGAAGATGTAGCCGAGGCCGGGCTGCCCCTCGCCCTGCGCCCATGAGTTCATGCGGTCGCAGAAGGCGCGCGAGCCGCCGGTCTTGGCCGGGATCGCCCAGACTTCCGCCTTGGCGTCATTGGCGAGGATGTTGGCGAAGACCTTGAAGCCGGAGCCGCGGAAATGCTCCGACACCTCCTCCATGACGATCGGGTTGCGCAGGTCCGGCTTGTCGGAGCCATATTTGCGCATGGCGACGTCGTAGGGAATGCGCGGGAATTCCCGCGTCACCGGCTTGCCGTCGGCGAAGGTCTCGAACACGCCGCGCATCACCGGCTCGACGGTCGAGAGCACGTCCTCCTGCTCCACGAAGCTCATTTCGAGGTCGAGCTGGTAGAACTCGCCCGGCAGGCGGTCGGCGCGCGGGTCCTCGTCGCGGAAGCACGGCGCGATCTGGAAATAGCGGTCGAAGCCCGACACCATGATCAACTGCTTGTAGACCTGCGGCGCCTGCGGCAGCGCGTAGAACTTGCCGGCATGGATACGCGAGGGCACGAGGAAGTCGCGCGCGCCTTCCGGGCTCGACGCCGTGAGAATCGGCGTCGAATATTCGGTGAAGCCCGTCTCCGCCATGCGTCGGCGCATCTCGGCGATGATCCTGGTGCGCATGACGATGTTCTTGTGCAGCGTCTCGCGGCGCAGGTCGAGGAAACGATATTTCAGGCGGATGTCTTCCGGATAGTCCGGCTCGCCGAAGACAGGAAGCGGCAGCTCCTTGGCCGCCGACAGCACTTCCATGTCGCGCGCGAAAATCTCGATCTCGCCGGTCGGCAGGTTCGCATTGACGGTCTCGGCGGTGCGCGCCTTGACCTCGCCGTCGACGCAGATGACCCATTCGCCGCGAACGGTCTCGGCGGTCTTGAAGCAGGGCGAATCCGGGTCGGCGACGATCTGCGTCAGGCCGTAATGATCGCGCAGGTCGATGAACAGCAGGCCGCCATGGTCGCGCACGCGGTGAACCCAGCCCGAGAGGCGGACGGACGAACCGACGTCCGATTTTCTGAGTTGAGCGCAGGTATGGCTGCGATAACGGTGCATGGGATAGTCTTCCAATTGTCCTGAAGCTTCGCGAGAGGCCGGCACTCGATAGAACGGCAGCCTCGAAAATCCGCGCGAAAAGCGCATGCGAGCCATGATTTGTCAAGGTAAAGGGCGCGGCGGGCTAAATCTCCAGCCCGCGAATGCTGCGGCCGTGGACGACGGCGACGATGAGCAGCCCCCGATCTCTTCCTGGTACAGGATCACATGGCTGCCATGCTCGTGGCGCCGAAGCCCGGGCGCTATCGTGCTCGAAAGACGGCCGATGCGCGGATGCCGCGTCAGCATGGCAAAGCAGTCCTCCAATTCCTTCTGATATTCGACCGCCTGAATCGGGCCGAACCTCTCAAGTCCGTAGACATAAATGTCGATCAAATTCTGGTTTGCTCTCGCGGACAGCCGGAACTTAGTCACGCAGCAAACCACGCTCGCGCGCGATCCGGTTTCCTTCCGCGATGCGTTCTTCGAACGTCATCGTGCTGATCCCGCTCTCCAGCCCCTCGGCAACGATGCGGCGGAGTTCGGCGAGGCGTTCGTCATGGTCGCGGTCGCGGCGAACCAGCTCGCTGATATAGTCGCCCGAACTGGAGAACTGCCCTTCGCGCACCTGCGCGTCGATCCATTCCTTGATCTGGTCCGGCACTGATACGGTCACGGTCGCCATGTCACGCGCTCCTTAGCGTTCCCGAAGATAAGGAATAGCCACCCGTCAGGCAAGGAGATCCGCCCTCGCCCGCCGGCCGCCGTGGACCACAATGCGGCGGAAACTGCCGGTAGCCTCGTTTGCCGGCGCATCCTATAGATGGGCTTCCAACGCCCGAAAATCTCCGGTCCTATGCAAAGCCTGCGACCACTCTACCCGATCCTGACGGCGGCCGGCATCCTGCTCGCGGGAAACGGGCTCCAGGGCACGCTGATCGCGCTGCGCGGCGCACAGGAAGGGTTCTCGCCGTTCCTCATCGGTTTCATGGGCGCGTCCTATTTCGCCGGCTTCTTCTTCGGCTGCATGGTGATCACCCACATGCTGCGCGCGGTCGGCCATATCCGCGTCTTCGCGGCACTCGCCGCGATCGCCGCCTCGATGACGCTGATGCTCGTTCTCGTCGTCGACCCGGTCGTCTGGATCGTGCTGCGCTTCATCGTCGGCTTCTGCTTCTCCGGCCTCTTCACCGTGATGGAAAGCTGGATCAATTCCGGCATCGGCAATGAAGGCCGTGCCCGCGCGCTCGCCGTCTACCGCATCATCGACCTCGGCTCGGTCACGCTTTCCCAGTTCATGATCCCGCTTTTCGGCACCGACGGCTTCGTCATCTTCGGCGTCATGGCGATCATGATCACGCTTTCGCTCGTGCCGGTCTCGCTCGGCGACCGCTCCAACCCGCAGCCGCCGAGCGAGGTCGCGCTCGACGTTTGGGGCGTTTGGCGCCTCTCGCCGGTCGCCTGCGCGGCAAGTCTCGTCGCGGGCCTCACGAACAGCGCCTTCCGCCTCGTCGGCCCGATCTATGCGCAAGGGATCGGCCTTTCGGTCAGCGACGTCGCGATCTTCATCAGCCTCGGCGTCATCGGCGGCGTCGCCCTGCAATATCCGCTGGGCTCGCTGTCGGACCGTTGGGACCGGCGCATGGTGCTGCTGATCTCCTCCGGCTGCGCCATGGTGACCGGCATCGTCATCGCGCTTTTCGCCGGCAGCGACCGCATCGCCAATTTCGTGCTGGTGACGATCTTCGCGGCCTTCGCGCTGCCGCTCTATTCGCTGGCGGCCGCCCATGCCAACGACAACGCCGGCAAGGGAGAATTCGTCAAGATCGCCGCCGTGCTGATGTTCTTCTATTCCATCGGCGCGGTGATCGGTCCGCTCGCGTCCTCGCTGCTGATGGAGCAATACGGGCTGTCGGCGCTCTTCGTCTTCTCCAGCGCGGTCTATGCCATTTTCGTGGCCATGACCGCCTATCGCATGCGCATCCGAGGGCCCGTGCCGAAATCGCAGCGCGGCCGTTTTACCGCGCTGCTTCGCACCTCGCCGGTCTTCGCACGCCTCGCCCAGCGCGCAAGCGAGCGGAAAAATGGCGACGGGGAGAGATGACGCTGCGGCACAAAAGGGTTGACGGATCACAAGCCGGCTGGAATTGAGGCAGACGATTTTACCACTTATGGAAGTTTGATGCATCTCATCACAAGGCAAGACGAACTGGAAACGGCCATCCGCGCGCTGGAGCAATCCGCGTTCGTCACCGTCGACACCGAGTTCATACGCGAAACCACGTTCTGGCCCGAGCTGTGCCTGATCCAGATGGCCGCTCCGGGGGTGACCGCCCTGGTCGACCCGCTTTCGCCCGGCATCGATCTGAAACCCTTCTTCGACCTGATGGCGAACGAGAATGTGGTGAAGGTCTTCCATGCCGCGAGGCAGGACATCGAGATCATCTTCCATCTCGGCGAGCTCATTCCGCATCCGGTGTTCGACACCCAGGTCGCCGCCATGGTCTGCGGCTTCGGCGACAGCGTTTCCTACGACCAGCTGGTGCAGAGGGTGACCGGAACGAGGCTCGACAAATCCTCCCGTTTCACCGACTGGCGCCATCGTCCGCTCTCCGACCGGCAGCTCGAATACGCGCTGGCCGACGTCACCTATCTGATCGAGGTCTATCAGTATCTCGGCGCCGAGCTGGATCGCGAGAACCGCGCGCACTGGCTGAACGAGGAGATGGACGTGCTGACGGCGCGCGAGACCTATGATCCGCATCCCGACGACGCCTGGAAGCGGCTCAAGATGCGTGTGAAGAAGCCGCAGGAGCTCGCCGTCGTGCAGGCCGTCGCCGCGTGGCGTGACCGCGAGGCGCGCGAACGCAACGTCCCGCGCGGGCGCGTCATCAAGGACGACACGATCTACGAGATCGCCCAGCAGGGACCGCGTGACGCCGCCGCGCTCGGCAGGCTGCGCTCGATCCCCAAGGGATGGGAGCGTTCCTCCACCGCTTCCGCACTGCTCGCGGTCGTCAATGCAGCGCTCGACATGCCGAAGGAAGACATGCCGAAACTGCCGAAGATGACCCAGCAGCCGGAAGGCACGAGTGCCGCGGCCGAACTGCTCAAGGTGCTGCTCAAGCTGGTGGCGGAAAAGGAAGGCGTGGCGCCGAAGGTGCTCGCCTCAAGCGACGACATCGAGAAGATCGCCGCCACCGGCGAGGATGCCGACGTGCCGGCGCTCCATGGCTGGCGGCGCGAAGTATTCGGCGAAAAGGCACTCAGCCTGGTGCGCGGCGAGATCGCGCTGAAGTTTCACAAGCGCAAGATCGCCGTCCTCGAAATCCCTCCGGCATCGACCTGACGTCCCGTTCGCGGCCCGCGTTTCAGACGTGGGCGAGAATATTGACGAGGCGGCCGAACGGGTCGCGCACGTAGAAGCGGCGCACGCCCCAGGGCTCCGTCGCGGGCCCGTATTCGACGACCATCCCAGCCTGGACCATCCTGCGGTGAACATCGTCGAGATCGTCCACCTCGATCGACAGGTCGGGCACCGACGTTCCCGACCCGCCCTCGGTCGCGATACTGATTTGCGGTGTGGTGCTCGCTTCGGAGGCGAACGTCACGATCCAGCCGTGATCCATCACGACATCCATGCCGAGAATGTCGCCATAGAACGCCTTGGCACCTTCGAGGCCGGGCGCTGCGATATTGGCGACTATGCGCTTTACGGTCATGCGGTCCTCCCGAACATGATCATCACACGGCCGAGTTTAG
Organism: Aquamicrobium sp. LC103; assembly: GCF_001014615.2. Classification (GTDB taxonomy): domain Bacteria; phylum Pseudomonadota; class Alphaproteobacteria; order Rhizobiales; family Rhizobiaceae; genus LBCQ02. The sequence continues at coordinate 517,082 of NZ_LBCQ02000002.1, read as the reverse complement.
CCTTCTCCGATCACGATCTCCATCGGCCGCCCGAGAACCTTGGAAAGCTGGGACATGCGCCCGTCGGGACGCTCGCCCATCAGGGCGGCATGCCGCGGCGGCACGACCAGCGACAGCCCGCCGTCTGGCCGGTCCCGCCATTTCAGATCCGCCATGACACCGGGCATGGAGGCTGAAAAGAGATAGACCACGCGCAGGAGCGCGCCCAGGATGCGCGCGCGCTCGACATAGCGCGGACCGGCAAGGGCCCGCATTTCCGGGGACACGGCGTCGTCGAACACGCCCTCGTGGCGGAAGAGATTGGCAAGCGCGATGAAGGCCCTGCCCGGATGGTCGACGCCGATGAAGGAAGCGTGGGCGATGATGTTGAGCGACTGCGTGCCGCGATATTCGGGATGCGCGCGCCAGCCGATATCGGCCAGCAGGCAGGCCGCCCGCCGGTAGCGCTCCTCGTCCCCGGTTTCCTCGAGGCCGAACGCCCTGAACGCCTCGCCGGTCCATTCCGCCAGCTCGCGCGCATGGGCGACCGAGCGGGCGCGCAGGATCGCAAGCTCCTCGGCGGCCGAAATGAGCGGATCGGAAAGCTTCTCCCGCTCGTCGAGAAGCGAATAGAGATAGCCCTCGCGCACGCCCAGCGCCGAGACGATGATCTTCGACGGCTTCATGGCGCGGATGATCTCCTGCAGCACGGTCGCACCGTAAGGCAGAAGCGCGCGGCGGCTCTTGGAGATGCGATCCAGCCCCTTGATCTTGTCCATTTCGCCGCTGGCGACGTCCCGCAGGAAACCGGCCGAGCTTTCGACGTCGAATTCGTAATTGTGCATCACGCTCAGCGGATAGCCGGTCGTGTTCATGTGCAGTCGCGCCAGGTTTCGCCAGGTGCCGCCGACGCAATAGAACGCCCTGCCCCGCCCGGCTTCGAGCAGCTTGGCGCGGCGCAGCTCGGTCCGGGCGATCTTGATCGCGGCGGTCGGCGAGCTCTTCGCCATGTCCTGCAGGCGCAGGCCGCCCAGCGGCAGGGTGATGCCGTCGCCGATCTCGCGACCCGACACGTCGACCAGTTCGAGACTGCCGCCGCCCAGGTCACCGGCGATTCCGTCGGCGCGGTGGAAGCCCGAGATGATGCCCTGCGCGGAATAGAAGGCTTCCTCGCGGCCGCTGAGAACGCGGATCTTGGCGCGGAGGATGTCTTCCGCCCGGCGGATGAAATCCATGCCGTTCTCCGCCTCGCGCGCGGCGGCGGTGGCGATCACGTGGAGCGATTCGGCGCCGGCCTGGTCCGACAGCGCGCGGAAACGGCGGAACTCTCCGACGGCGCGCTGCACGGCCTCGGGGTCGAGGCGGCCGGTGGAGACGATGCCGCGCCCGAGGCCGGCAAGCATCTTCTCGTTGAAGAGCACGGTCGGCGAACGCGCCACGCCCTCATACACCACCAGACGGATCGAGTTCGATCCGATGTCGATGATCGACAGTGGCCGGCGATCCTGGAGCCGGCCTTGGGAAGCGGCCATCATGCGCCGGCTGCTGCGCTGGCTTTCTTGCGGCGCTTGTGCTGCGCGATGCGCTTGGGAGCGTGGGACTTGAGGGCATGCCCCCGACCGGACAGGCTCGGATTCGTCATGAAGTATTCCTGCGCGTTGAACGGTTCTTCGCCCTCCTCCGGCACCATGCGCCGGGAAGTTCCGTCTGCCAATACTTCGAAACTTTGCTGGTTGTCCATGATGTTTCCGAGCATGATCTGCCCAAGCACCTGCTCGTGAACGGTCGGATTGGTGATCGGAACCATGGTTTCGACCCGCCGGTCGAGGTTCCTGGGCATGATGTCGGCGGAGGCGATATAGACGATCGCCTCGTCGGAAGGCAGGCCGTGGCCGTTGCCGAAGCAATAGATGCGGCTGTGTTCGAGGAACCTGCCGACGATCGATTTGACCCGGATGTTTTCCGACAGGCCCGGCACTTGCGGGCGCAGGCAGCATATGCCGCGCACGACCAGGTCGATCTCGACCCCCGCGCGGCTCGCCTCGTAGAGCGCATCGATCACGAGCGGATCGACGAGCGAGTTCATCTTCATCCAGATCTGCGCGGGCTTGCCGTCCTGGGCGAACTTCACCTCGCCGGCGATGTGCTCCAGAATCCGGCTGCGCAGGGTGAAGGGCGAGATAGCCATGCGCATGTCATGGGTCGGCTCGGCATATCCGGTGATGAAATTGAAGATCTGGGCCACGTCGCGGGCGATCGCCGGATCGCTGGTGAAATAGGAGAGATCGGTATAGATGCGCGCCGTGATCGGATGGTAGTTGCCGGTGCCCAGATGCACGTAGTTGCGCAGCTTGCTGTCCTCGCGGCGCACCACCAGCGACATCTTCGCATGCGTCTTCAATTCGATGAAGCCGAACACCACCTGCACGCCGGCGCGCTCCAGGTCGCGCGCCCAGCGGATGTTCGCCTCCTCGTCGAAACGGGCCTTCAATTCCACCAGCGCCGTCACCGACTTTCCCGCCTCCGCGGCGTCGATCAGCGCGCGGACGATCGGACTGTCGTTCGAGGTGCGATAAAGCGTCTGCTTTATGGCCACCACTTCGGGATCGAGCGCGGCCTGCCTGAGGAACTGCACCACCACGTCGAAGGATTCATAGGGGTGGTGGACGATGATGTCCTTCTCGCGGATCGCCGCGAAGCAGTCTCCGCCGTGCTCGCGGATGCGCTCGGGAAACCGGGGATTGTAGGGGGTGAACTTCAGGTCGTCGCGCGGCAGCGAGACGATCTCGGATATCTGGTTTACCGCCAGAGGGCCCTGGAGCATGCTGATTCGGCCGGCGCTCACGCCGAGCTCGCTCGCCACGAACTCGCGCAGCTCCTCCGGCATCTCGTCGTCGAATTCGATGCGGATGACCTGCCCGCGGCGGCGGCGCTTCAGCGCGCTCTCGAACAGGCGCACCAGATCCTCCGCCTCCTCCTCCACCTCGATATCGCTGTCGCGGATGATGCGGAAAGTGCCGGACCCCTTGACCTCGTAGCCCGGAAACAGCTTGCCGATGGACATGCTGACCACGTCCTCGAGCGTGATGAAGCGCACGATGCTCTTGCGGTCCGGCAGGCGGACGAAACGCTTGAGCGCGACCGGCAGGCGCAGGAGCGCCGTCATCTGCTCGCCGTCGCGGCGGTTGCGGAGCTGGAGGGCGATCGAGAAACCCAGGTTCGGTATAAACGGGAACGGATGCGCCGGGTCGATCGACAATGGCGTCAGCACCGGGAAGATCGCCTCCCGGAAATGCTCGTCGAGCCATGCCTTGTCGTCCTTGTTGAGCGCGGCGGCGCGGACGATCTCGATGCCTTCCTTGCGCATCAGGTCCGTGAGGCGCGAATAGCTCGCCTGCTGGTCCTCCTGCAGTCGCTCGACCTCGAGAAGCGCGTGCTCGAGCTGCTGTTCCGGCGTGCGGCCGTCCGGGCTCTTGACGGCGATGCCGGCGCGAACCTGACCGGCGAGGCCCGCCACGCGCACCATGAAGAATTCGTCGAGATTGGTGGCCGAGATCGACAGGAAGCGGACGCGCTCCAACAGCGGATGGTGCGGGTTCTGCGATTGCTCGAGCACGCGGCGATTGAACTGCAGCCACGAGAATTCGCGGTTGACGAAACGGTCGGGATTGCCCCCGGACACGATTGTCAGGTCCCCCGCCTCGCCCGTGAATTCGCTCGTTGCCGGCTTCAGTTCGTTCATGCTCCTACCCGCTTCGTTACCGCGCTTCGGCGGATTTCCGTTTCAATCTACCTCGTGACACGCATTTGCGACAGTTTCATATCACAGGCTTGCAAACACCGGTTTTATGCTGCAAACGCTCAAGCGAAACGGCATTGCACGCGACCATTTTGCGGGAGAGTTTCATGGCGGGTCACAGCATACCGCATTTCCAGAACGATGCGGGCCACAGCGCGATCGAAATCGGCGTGAAGGAATTCATGTGCGTGGGCGCCAATCCGCCCTTCGACCACCCGCACGTGTTTCTCGACATGGGCGACGAGAGCGAGAAGGTCTGCCCCTACTGCTCCACGCTCTACCGCTACGATCCGGCGCTGAAGGCCGGCGACACGGTTCCCGCCGGCTGCCTCTACGAAGCCCGCGCGGCCTGACAAAGTGGCGCGGGGCGCCGGACCGGTCGCCATTGCCGGAGCCGGCATCGCCGGGCTGACGGCCGCCCTTGCCTTCTCCGCCGGGAAAATTCCGTCGCGGATTTTCGAGCGCGCGCCGCGCTTCGAGGAAGTCGGCGCCGGCATCCAGCTTTCCCCCAACGCGACGCGCATCCTGCGCAGGCTCGGCGCACTCGACCGCCTGCTGGCGCACGCCGTCAAGCCAAAGTCCATCGACATCAGGGATGCCGGGACGCTGAAGCGACTTGCCCGCGTGCCCCTCGGCGAGGCCGGCGAAAGGCGCTGGGGCGCGCCATATCTCGTCATCCACCGAAGCGATCTTCAGGACGCGCTCGTCCAACTCGTCGCGGAGAGGACGGATATCGAGCTGACGGCGGATGCGCGCGTGACCGGCATCGACCCCATAACGGACGGTGCAAGACTTTCCGTCACGCGGGCCGGCGGCGCGGAAGACTTTCCCTGCCGTTTCGCCGTCGGCGCCGATGGCGTCTGGTCGACGCTGCGGGATCTCGCCGGCCGGCCCGGCACCAGCCGCTACACCGGCTATCTGGCATGGCGGGCGACGATCGACGCCGATGCGAGCGCGGTGAAAATCCTCGGCGAGGCGATGCCAAGCGACCGGGTGACGACCTTCCTCTCGCCGCGGTTCCACCTCGTCGCCTATCCGGTGCGCGGCGGGCGGGAAATCAATCTCGTCGCGGTGACCAGGGGCGCCGGCCTTTCCCGCGAATGGTCGAACCTGGCCGATCCGTCGCTGCTGAATTCCACCCTGAAGCGTGCGGCCCCGCGCCTGCGCGAGCTGGTGGGCGCCGCGCCGTCGTGGCGGGCATGGCCGATCCACGCCGTCGCGAGCGATTGCCCCTGGACGTTCGAATCGCGGCTGGTGCTGATCGGCGATGCGGCGCATGCGATGAGCCCCTACGCGGCGCAAGGCGCGGCGATGGCGATCGAGGACGCCGACGTGCTCGCGCAAATGGCGGCAGAGAGCGCCGATACGGCCGAGGTTTTCGCGCGCTACGAAGCCGCGCGGCGTGAACGTGTGCGCAGGGTCGCCGCGCGTGGCGCCTTCAACCGCTTCGCCTGGCACGCCGCCGGCCCCTTCGCACTCGGCCGCAACCTCGTGCTCTCCCTGCGCGGGCCGGAGCGATTGGCCGGCGATCTGGACTGGCTCTACGGCTGGTCCTTCGAGGCTCGCTCCGCTCGCTCCTCAGGATGAGGGAAGCCGGCTCGCTCGTTCGCTCCTCAGCATGAGGAAAGTCGACTCGCTTCATTTGCTCCTCAAAATGAGAAAGGTCGAGCCTCGCTCCCAAGGATCGGCAGTCTCGATGCTCGCCGCGCCCGCTCCTCAGGATCAGCAACGTCGAGGCCCGCAACACCCGCTCCTCAGGACGGCAACGTCGAGGCTCGCCGCGCTCGCCCCTCGGGATCAGGACGGTCGAGCCTCGCCATGCTCGGAATCGGGAGCGGTTTGATCGAGCCCGCTAATTACAGGCGGTAGCACCGCGTCCCTCATCCTGAGGCGCTCCCCGAAGGGGAGCCTCGAAGGACGCACCCGACCTCAGTGAAGAATCTGCGACAGGAACAGCTTGGTGCGCTCGTGGCGAGGATTGTCGAAGAACTCCTTCGGCGTGTTCTGCTCGACGATCTGGCCCTGGTCCATGAAGATGACGCGGTTGGCGACCTGGCGCGCGAAACCCATTTCGTGGGTCACGCAGATCATCGTCATGCCTTCCTCGGCGAGCCCCACCATGGTTTCCAGCACTTCCTTGATCATCTCGGGATCGAGCGCGGAGGTCGGCTCGTCGAAGAGCATGATGCGCGGGTTCATGCACAGCGAGCGGGCGATCGCCACGCGCTGCTGCTGGCCGCCCGAGAGCTGGCCGGGATATTTGTTGGCCTGTTCGGGAATCTTGACCCGCTCCAGGAAGTGCATGGCCGCCTGCTCGGCCTCCTTCTTCGGGACCTTCCGCACCCAGATCGGGGCGAGCGTGCAATTCTCCAGGATGGTCAGGTGCGGAAAGAGATTGAAGTGCTGGAACACCATGCCGACCTCGCGGCGCACTTCGTCGATCTTCTTCAGATCGTTGGTGAGCTCGATGCCGTCGACGACGATCTTGCCCTTCTGATGCTCCTCGAGACGGTTGATGCAGCGGATCATGGTCGACTTGCCCGATCCCGAAGGACCGCAGACCACGATGCGCTCGCCGCGCATGACCTTGAGGTTGATGTCCTTCAGCACGTGGAAATCGCCATACCATTTATGCATGTTGACGATCTCGATCGCGACGTCGGTATCGGAGACCTGCATCTTCGCCCGGTCGACCTGGATCTCCTCGGCGCTGACTGCGTTTTCTACCGGCATTTCTTTTCCCCTTGGCTCTTCGGCCTTATGTGGTGGTTCCTTGGTCCGTTATCTATGGCTCGTGTCCAGCCGGCGTTCCATGAAGATGGAATAACGCGACATGCCGAAGCAGAATATCCAGAACACGAAGCCCGCGAACAGCAGACCCGACATCGGCGTCTGCGGCGAGGCCCATGCGGCGTCGGAGAAATTCTGCCGGACGATGCCGAGCAGGTCGAACATGCCGATGATGTAGACCAGGCTGGTGTCCTTGAACAGGCCGATGAAGGTGTTGACGATGCCGGGGATCACCAGCTTGAGCGCCTGCGGCAGGACGATGAGGATCATCTTCTGCCAATAGCTCAGGCCGAGCGAATCCGCGCCTTCGTACTGCCCCTTCGGGATCGCCTGCAGGCCGCCGCGTATCACCTCCGCCATATAGGCCGAGGCGAACATCGCCACGCCGACGAGCGCGCGCAGCAGGCGGTCGAAGGTCATGCCGGTCGGCAGGAAGAGCGGCAGCATGACGCTCGCCATGAACAGCACGGTGACCAGCGGCACGCCGCGGACGATCTCGATGAAGGTGACGCACAGCATCTTCACCACCGGCAGGCTCGATCTTCGCCCGAGCGCCAGCAGGATGCCGAGCGGCAGCGAGACCGCGATGCCGACGAAGGAGAGCACCATGGTCACCAGGAGACCGCCCCAGAGCTGGGTCGGCACGTAGGTGAGCCCGAAATAGCCGCCGACGAGCAGGAAATAGGCGACGATCGGAAAGACGATGAAGAACAGGAAGGCGTTCAGCATCTTGTAGGGCGCGCGCGGGATCAGCAGCGGCACCAGAAGCAGCACGAACATGATCGCCGTGTAGTCCACCCGCCACCTCTGGGTGAAGGTGTAGCGGCCATACATGAATTGCTGGAACTTCGCCGAGACGAAGGCCCAGCAGGCGCCGGACCAGCCGTCGGGATGGATGCCGCCCTGGGCGACGGTGGAGCAGAAGGTGCGGTCGGTGCCGGTCCATTGCGCGTCGATGAATGCCCAGCGCAGAAGCGGCGGCACGGTATAGGCGACGAACAGAAGGCCGATCACGGTGAGAACGCTGTCGACCGGCGTCGCGAAGAGGTTCTTGCGAAGCCATTGAACGATGCCCCTTTCGCCGCGCGGCGCGGGTTGGGCGGCCACCATTTCGGTGCGCACGAAGGTCATGTCGTGTTCCTGCATCGGACCACCCCTACCTTTCCACCAGCGCCATGCGGGCGTTGAACCAGTTCATGAAGACGGAGGTCGCGAGGCTCAGGCCGAGATAGATGACCATCCAGATCGCCACAACCTCGATCGCCTGGCCGGTCTGGTTCATCGCCGTCTGGCCGACCGCCACGAGATCGGGATAGCCGATGGCGACGGCAAGCGAGGAATTCTTCGTCAGGTTGAGATACTGGCTGGTGAGCGGCGGGATGATGATCCTGAGCGCCTGGGGAATCACGACCAGCCTCAGCGTTGGCCCTGGACGCAGGCCCACGGCGTAGGAAGCCTCCGTCTGCCCCTTGCTGACGCCGAGAATGCCGGCGCGCACGATCTCCGCGATGAAGGAGGCCGTGTAGAAGGAGAGCGCCAGGAAGAGCGAAAGGAATTCCGGCTTGATCGTCCACCCGCCCGTCAGGTTGAAGGTCGATTTCTGCGGAAATTCGAGCGTTACCGGAAATCCGCCCAGGATGTAGGCCAGAACCGGCAGGCCGACGATCAGTCCGATCGAGGTCAGGGCGACCGGAAACTGCTGGCCGGTGGCGGCCTGCCTCGTCCTCGCCCAGCGCGCGGCCAGGAAGGACATCGCAATGCCGAGCACCAGGCCGAGAAGGATCAGCCAGCTCCCCTCGCCCCAGATCGCGCGCGGGAGGAAAAAGCCGCGGGCGTTGAGGTAGGAGCCGAAGGGCAGCTCGATGCTGTCGCGGGGGGGCGGCAGGACCTGCAGGACGGCGAAGTACCAGAAGAAGATGACGAGCAAGGGCGGGATGTTGCGGAAGACCTCGACATAGACCGTGCAGATCTTGCGGATCAGCCAATTGCGCGACAGCCGGCCGATGCCGACGATGAAGCCGAGAATCGACGCGAGCACGATGCCCGACACCGCCACGAGCAGCGTGTTGAGCAGGCCGACGACGAACGCGTCGATATATCTGGAATTCGACGAGTACGGGATCAGCGTCTGCGCGATGTCGAAGCCGCTGCGCGCGTTCAGGAACGCGAAGCCGGAGGAGATGTTCGAGCGGCGAAGGTTTTCGGTGGTGTTGCCGATTATCCAGTAGATGACGGCGACGAGCGCCGCGAAGACCACGACCTGGTAGATGAGGCCGCGGATTTTAGGATCGTTCAGAAAGGCCGCGCGCGCAGGCGCGCCGCCATGGGCAGTGTCCTCTGACGCCATGACTGTTCCCCGGAAAGGAAACCGGAAGGCGGCGAGCCACCTTCCGGCAATCTGCGTTCGATCAGCGGATCGGCGGAGCGTAGAGGATGCCGCCCTTTGTCCACAGATTGTTCAGGCCACGGGCAATCTTGAGCGGGGAGCCCGAACCGATGTTGCGCTCGAAGACCTCGCCATAGTTTCCGACGCCCTTGACGATGTTGACGACCCATTCATTGTCGAGGCCGAGATCGGTGGCGAGCGTCGAGCCTTCTTCCTTGCCCAGCACGCGCTTGATCTCCGGATTGTCGGAATTTGCCATCTCGTCGACATTTGCCTGGGTGATGCCCAGCTCCTCGGCGATGATCAGCGCGTTGAGCGTCCACTTGACGATGTCGAACCATTGATCGTCGCCCTGGCGGACGGCGGGTCCGAGCGGCTCCTTGGAGATGATCTCCGGCAGAACCACGTGGTCGTCCGGCGAGGCGAGCGTCAGGCGGATGGCATAGAGGCCGGACTGGTCGGTCGTATAAGCATCGCAACGGCCGGATTCATAGGCCGCGTTGACTTCTTCCAGGGCCTGGAACACGACGGGATTGTATTCCATGTTGTTGGCGCGGAAGTAGTCGGCGAGATTCAGCTCGGTCGTGGTTCCGCCCTGCACGCAGACGGAGGCGCCGGAGAGCTGGAGCGCCGAGTTGACGCCCGGCAGCGACTTCGCGTTGATCATGAAGCCCTGGCCGTCATAATAGTTGACGCCGGCGAAGTTGAAGCCGAGCTTCGTATCGCGGCTGAGCGTCCAGGTCGTGTTGCGCGACAGAAGGTCGATTTCGCCGGACTGCAGCGCGGTGAAACGCTCGGTCGCGTTGGTCGGAGTGAAATTCACCTTCGTCGCGTCGCCGAAAATAGCGGCAGCGACGGCGCGGCAAAGATCGACGTCGAAGCCGACCCACTCACCCTTGTCGTTCGGCGCGGCGAAGCCGGCAAGACCGGTGTTGACGCCGCATTGGAGATGCCCTCTGGCCTTGACGTCGTCCAGCGTGGCCGCGGAAGCGACCGAGGCCGACGCGACCATGGCGGCCGAGCCCAGAAGTCCCAGAATAACCTTTTTCATGCCCACATACCCTTTTCTGTTTTTTTGGGACGTTGATCCCTTAGTGCTTTTCGTGGAAGCAGCAGGTTGTTCGGGCAAAAATACCTGAAACCCGCCCATCAAGGGCGACATGCATGCTCCACCTCCCACTCACGGCTCGCATCGAAGGCGATTATTGAGCGCCGGTCAAGTATGAAAGGATTTAAGTGCCGAATTGGTGATCCGTACCGCGGATTGATCAAGGAATGGGCAAGCGAAGCCGTTTTCTTCGGCGCATAACGGGCTATTTCGGCCGTCCGCGCCATGAGCGCGCATAGCGGAGCGCCGGCGGCGGCGTCCCCCGCTTCCAACCTGAAAACGAGGCCGCGCGCACCCAGCCAGCGCGCCACGATCAGCGCGCCTGGAAGGCCGCACGCGTCGTGCGCGAACGGCGGATGAAGGGCGTGCTCGACCGCCGGGATCCGCGCGTTGCTTCCTCGCCGCTCACCTCTTCTTCCCTACGATCGGTTTGTCCGGCCGAATACCGCACCAATGTTGCAGAAGTTCGATGCGACCTCTATGCCTTGGAGTCGGGTCTATCGATCTGATCGAAACGGCGCGGCCAGGCGGCCGCATGCGGGGAGGCGCGGCAGGGTGTTCCACTTTCAGATCCTTCGTGGCGGGGGCAGCGGGACGGATGAAGCGCGCCGGATTCGAGAGGCGTTCCGGGCACGATGCCTCAGGGTGCCTGGCGGATTTCCCGGCGCCGTTTCGATCATCTCAAGAGAATCCGAACCGCTCATCCAACGACAGGTGCTGCTTTCATGACCACGCGTGATTTCAAGAACAAGGGCATTCACACCAGGCTGGCGCATGGCGGCAACGATCCGCGTGATTTTCACGGCTTCGTCAATCCGCCGGTCGTTCATGCATCGACCGTGCTGTTCCCCGATGCGGCGACCATGGCCGCGCGCAATCAGAAATACACCTACGGCACCAGGGGCACGCCGACATCCGACGCGCTGGCCGCGGCCATCGACGATCTCGAAGGGTCGGCCGGCACGATCATCGTGCCCTCGGGGCTCGCCGCCGTCACGATCCCGCTGCTCGCCTTCCTTTCGGCGGGCGACCATGTGCTCATCGTCGATTCGGTCTACCATCCGACGCGCAACTTCGCAGACACGATGCTGGCAAGGCTCGGCGTCGAGGTCCAGTATTACGAGCCGACGATCGGCGCGGGCATTTCCGGACTGATGAAACCGAACACGAAGGTCGTCTTCACCGAATCGCCGGGCTCCAACACGTTCGAGATGCAGGACATTCCCGCCGTCGCCAGGGCCGCCCGCGAAGGCGGCGCGGTGGTGATGATGGACAACACCTGGGCGACGCCGGTCTATTTCCGGCCGCTCGAGCATGGCGTCGACATCTCCATCCACGCCGCCACCAAATATCCGGCCGGTCATTCGGACGTGCTGCTCGGCACCGTTTCGGCGAACGAACGCTCGTGGAAGAAGCTGCACGAGACCCACATCACCATGGGCTGCTGCGCCGCGCCCGACGACGTCTACCAGGTGCTGCGCGGGCTGCGGACGATGGGCGTGCGCCTCGAAAGGCACGAGAAGAACGCGCTCGAGATCGCCCGCTGGCTCGAACGCCAGGAGGGCGTCGCGCGGGTCCTGCATCCGGCGCTCGAGAGCTTTCCCGGCCACGAGCTGTGGAAGCGCGACTTCGGCGGCTCCAGCGGCATCTTCTCCTTCGTGCTGAAGGGCGGCGGCGAGAAAGAGGCGCACGCCTTCCTCGACGCGCTGGAGATTTTCGGGCTCGGCTATTCCTGGGGCGGCTACGAGAGCCTTGCCGTGAACGTCTTCCTCGGCGACCGCACCGTCGCCAAGGGCGACTACGAGGGGCCGATCATCCGGCTGCAGATCGGGCTCGAAAATCCGGAGGACATCATCGCCGACATCGCCCGGGGTCTTGCCGCCGCCAAAGTCGCCTGAACGGCTTTCGTTTTCGACGGCTTCGCAAGTTTCCTCTTGCGATAAGCGCTTCGAGACACTAGGCACTTGGCGATCCATCGCGGTCGCGGAGCGTAGCGCAGCCTGGTAGCGCACCTGATTTGGGATCAGGGGGTCGCAGGTTCGAATCCTGCCGCTCCGACCACGGATGGAAGAGAAGAGGTGCAAGGATGTCAGCGCGCATTTACAGCCCGGCCAAGACCGCCATGCAGTCCGGCAAGGCCAAGACCGGTTATTGGGTGCTCGATTTCGATCCGGAGCTTCCGCGCACGATAGACCCGCTGATGGGCTATACGAGCTCGGGCGACATGAAGAGCCAGATTCGCCTCACCTTCGAGACGAAGGAAGAAGCGATCGCCTATGCCGACAAGAACGGCATCGCCTATCGCGTCGAGGAGCCCAAGGAAGCGCGCCGACGCCAGATTTCCTACGCGGACAATTTCCGCTATGACCGAACGACGCCCTGGACACACTGAGGGCGGACGGGACGGTCCCGTAGCTCAGCTGGATAGAGCACCGGCCTTCTAAGCCGATGGTCGCAGGTTCGAATCCTGCCGGGATCGCCAGTTTTGAAAAGTTTCTCTCGTCAACGCGCGGGAAGAAGCCTTTCACATCTGTTTGAGTTTCGCGCTCGTCATTGGCAGTTCAAACATTGCACCGCCCTGCACGATTGCAGATTGAGTCTCCATCGCTTGCCAAAGCGCTAGGATACGCTCCATCTGCTTCGTTATCGGTGATTTATAGAGCCCTTTCGATAGAAAGAAGCCAACGAGATTTGAGCTCCTGAAAGCTCCGTATTCTGTCTTGTTACGTGTAATCCGCCTATCGCCAGAGACGATTACCCAGCGCCCCTCCGAACTTAATTGAACTATCCACTCAATATCTTTTACTCCGGGTCCAAACCGCTCCCGAATATGCACAACTTCATGCTTTCCTGCGAATAATGCATTTAGGGAGCGAGCAAGCGCAGGGGCCAAATTCTCGTCAACAAGAACCTTCACGCGGCCTTCATGAGCTCATCTTCGAAGGTCACGGCGTCGCGAACAACGTTCACCGAAACATCGAAAAGCCGTGCAACATCTTCAACCGATCCTTCAGCTTGGACCGCTTGCGCAAGGGCGACCGTAGGAACACCAAAGTCTGAAGCAATAGGCTGTCCAAATGCGCGGTTGGGGTCGATCACAATCGAACGCTTACCATGAAATGGACGCCAACTGACGACTGTATCGTCTTCTATGTCGAGATCTTTGAAGGTGCGCTCGATGACCTGTTTAAATACATACTGACGCTTCTTAAGATCGATAAGCTTACTCTCGCCAGCTTTTTCGATGCTTTCAAGAAAAATTGTACGTCCGTCTGTCTCAAACCTTCGCGTCGAAAAGGGGCGCTCATCTTCAACACATTTTCGAGCGTACTCAAGACAATTGCGGATGGCGAGTAAACCAACACCAGCATCGATGAACGCTTTGACAAAGCGCAACTCGATTAAATCACGAAACCCTATTTCAAGATGATCCTCGACTTCAGCGTGCTGTGATGACCAAAGAGGCGGCATCCGACGTTCCTCGCCACTCCTCCGGTAGGTATAACCTCGCAGCCAACGGTTGATATTGAGAGGGGAAGTTTTGAGTAGGCGAGCGGCCTCAGGCGCAGTGTATGAGCCTGCGCCGACTGCATCCAATGTCTGTGCATGCATCAAGGCCATAGCCGCAAACTAGCCAAATCTTGAGATCGTGCAAGATAGGATTCTTAACATCGGGCTAGGTTCTGAACACACGGATTCCCGTCTACGCATGCGCCCAAGCAAACACCCTGTCATCAACCTGTCACCGCGCCCGCGCTATATGTCGGTCGCTGACTGCGGATGAACCAGCAGCAAATACGCGGGGCCGGGTAAGAACCCGGCCTTGTTCGTTTCCGCTTCCTGCTCGTCGCTGTGGACGCAACCGCTCCGATCCTCATCGAAGGGACGGTGAGCTATTGGCAGCCGGCGCCTGCCGGCCTATTCCTCCACCGTTGAACCGGAGACGACAATGGATCGGCTGTTCCTCCTGGCGGCGGGCATCAGCGGCGCGGCGGGCGTCGGGCTGTCGGCCGCGGCTGCCCATATGGGCGGCGGCAATGTCGGCACCGCGGCCACTTTTCTTCTGGCGCACGCGCCGGCCTTCCTGGCCGCGTCGTTCATCCGCGACAGGATCGTCGCGCGCTACGGCGCCGCGGTCCTGCTCGTGGGCGTGATCTTCTTTTCCGGCGATCTCCTGGCAAGGGAATTTCTCGGCCAGCGCCTCTTTCCCTACGCCGCGCCGGCCGGCGGCATCCTGATGATCGCCGGCTGGCTGGCGGTCGCGCTGTCGGCACTCACGGGACGTGGATCGTCCTAGCCGGCAGCCTGCTCCCGCAGGACTACTGTTCCAGCCGCCCCTGCCCTTCGTCCAGCGAGGAAACCACCTCCGCCGCGAGCGCGCGGCTGATCCGCGTCTTCTGTTCCAGTGCCGCCCGGTCGAGCCTGGCGACCACCTCGATGGCGGTGGAAAGCGAGCGCTCGATGCGCTTGACGATATATTGCACCACATGCGGCTCGACCTCGACCTGGCGATCGGCGAAGAGCTTCATCATCACCGCCGCGAGCAGCATGTCGTCCGGCTCGTCGATCTCCACCGTCGAGGCGGCCTTCAGGCGCGACGTGAGGTCGGGCAGCCTCACGCCCCAGGCAAGCGGAAAGCGGCGCGCGGTCAGGAGCAGGTGGCTGCCCGCCGATTTCACCGCGTTGACGAGGTGAAAGAGCCCGTTCTCGTCCACCGGCTGGGAATCGATGTCGTCGATCAGCACCGGCCCGCTGGCCGCGTCCAGCGCCTTCTCCCCGATCGGGCCGGGCGAAAACGCCGCCGCGCCGCTGACCTCCCGCCAGATCGAGGCGAGGTGCGACTTGCCCGCTCCTGCAGGACCCGCGAGCACGACCACCGAGGACGGCCAGTCCGGCCAGCGGTCGATCAGGGCGACGGCCGCGGCGTTGGAGGGACCGACGACGAGATCGTCGCGGCTTGCGCCCGCCTGGTGCGCGAGATCGAGCGGCAATTGCCGCGGAGTGGTGAAGTCGGCCGCCATTCAGGATTTACTTCTTGCGCGCGGCCCGCGTCTCGGCCTCCGCCGGATGCCCCTGATAGAGCGGAGACGCGAGATAGCGCGACAGCGCGAAGCGCGTGAGCACGCCGACGGCCGCCGCCGCCGGCACCGCGACGAGAAGCCCGACGAAGCCGAACAGCGAGCCGAAGGCGAACAGCGCGAACATCAGCCAGACGGGATGCAGGCCCACGCTCTTGCCCACCAGATTGGGCTGGAGAATGTTGCCCTCGATGAACTGGCCGCCGAAAAAGACCACGGCGACCGCGACGACCCAGTGCCATTCGGGCCAGAACTGCACGATCGCCACGCCGACGGAGAGGACCAGGCCGACCAGCGAGCCGACATAGGGGATGAAGCTGATGAGGCCGGCGAACAGGCCGATCAGCAGGCCGAAATTGAGGCCGACCAGCGTGAGGCCGACGGCGTACATCACGCCGAGGATCAGGCAGAGCGTGCCCTGCCCGCGCACGAAGCCGGCCACGGCGACGTCGACGTCCTTCGCGATCTGGCGGACGGTCGAAACATGGTCGCGCGGCACCCAGCTATCGACCTTGGCGACCATCTTGTCCCAGTCGAGCAGCATGTAGAAGGCGACGACGGGGGTGATCACGAACAGGCCGGCAATGTCGATCAGCGTCTTGCCGGAGCTCCAGATCGACTGGAAGAGCGTGGTTATGAAGCCGGCGCCCTGCGTCAGCAGCGAATTGAGGCCGTCACGAAGCGCCGCCGGCTCGACGCCGATCGTGTTGCTCAGCCATTCCGGATCGATGCCGGTGAAGAGATTCTGCAGCCGCGACAGGTAATCCGGCACGCGACCGATGAAATCGGCCATCTGCGAGGCGAGGATCGGCACGAAGATGATCAGCGCCAGCACCAGGACGATGATGAACATCACCAGGATGAAAACCGTCGCCCACAGGCGCGAGAAGCCCAGCTTCTCCAGCCGGTCGGCCACCGGATCGAGGAAGTAGGCAAGGATCATGCCGGCCAGGAAAGGCAGCAGGATCGAGCTGAACACGTACAGGAAACCAATGAAGAAGACGGCCGCGAACAGCCAGAACAGCACCTGGCGCCGAAACCCGGATGCAATGACGACCTCGACCGCGCGTTCTTCTAGTTCAGGATTCGGCTTCTTCATAACGGCCCATGTGCTTCAGCCACTGAACGAGATAGGCCGCAGCGGAAGCCACGGTCAAGAGGCCGGACGACCAGATCAGCAAGGTTCTCGCCGGCCCGAACGCGGTGGCGAAGGCGAGTTCGGCAAGAACGGCGATGACGAGGACGATCTGGACCGCCGTGTTGGCCTTGGAAACGAAGAGCGGCTTGACCGCCACCGGGTGCGACATGATCGTCGACAGAAGCACGGCGCCGACGATGAGCGCGTCGCGCGAGACGGCCGCGATCACCAGCCACAGCGGCAGTTCGCCCATGAAGCCCAGCACCACGAAGACGCTGACGAGCAGCAGCTTGTCGGCCATCGGGTCGAGATAGGCGCCGAGCACCGAGCGCTGGTTGAAATGGCGGGCGATGAAGCCGTCGACGCCATCGGAAACGCCGGCGACGACGAAGCAGATGAGCGCCCAGCCCATATGGCCGGTGAGCAGGGCGAAAACCACCGCGGGAACGAGGAAAAAACGGATGATGGTGATGATATTGGGTATCGTCACGCCTTTTCGCCTCCCTTCCCGGGCCGCTTCGCCGGCCGACAGTCACGTCCTTAAATGGCCGCATCGGCGCATTCTATCAAGCTGCCAGGCGGCGGGAACGGCCTGTCCACCGGTTTCGGTGGCGCGAATAGCGGGTTTCCACGCGCTCGCGCTTGCGGCACATTCCTCTTCATGCGAATAGCGCCGACAATCGCAGCCCAAGGGACGCCAAGCCATGAGCGACGCAAAGAACGGC
Organism: Aquamicrobium sp. LC103; assembly: GCF_001014615.2. Classification (GTDB taxonomy): domain Bacteria; phylum Pseudomonadota; class Alphaproteobacteria; order Rhizobiales; family Rhizobiaceae; genus LBCQ02. The sequence goes on along the minus strand of NZ_LBCQ02000002.1, from coordinate 500,079 downwards.
CTAACCTATTCCCAGGCGGGAGTGGACATCGACGCCGGCAATGCCCTCGTCGAGAAGATCAAGCCGCTCGTCCGCTCGACGCGGCGGCCGGGCGCGGATGGCGAGATCGGCGGCTTCGGCGGCCTCTTCGACCTGAAGGCGGCGGGTTTTTCCGATCCGATCCTGGTGGCGGCCAATGACGGCGTCGGCACCAAGCTGAAGGTCGCCATCGAGGCCGGCAAGCACGACACGGTCGGTATCGATCTCGTCGCAATGTGCGTCAACGACCTCGTCGTGCAGGGCGCGGAGCCCTTGTTCTTCCTCGACTATTTCGCCACGGGCAAGCTCGATCCGGATCAGGGCGCGGCGATCGTCGGCGGCATCGCCGAAGGCTGCCGCCAGGCCGGCTGCGCGCTGATCGGCGGCGAGACGGCCGAGATGCCGGGCATGTATGCGGGCGACGACTACGACCTTGCCGGCTTCGCCGTGGGCGCGGCCGAGCGCGGCCAGTTGCTGCCGACCGACGACGTGGTCGAAGGCGACGTGATACTCGGCCTCGCATCCTCCGGCGTCCATTCCAACGGGTTCTCGCTGGTGCGCAGGATCGTCGCCCTTTCCGGCCTCGGCTGGGACGAGCAGGCGCCGTTCGACAAATACCGCTCGCTCGGCGAGGCGTTGCTGGAGCCGACGCGCATCTACGTCAAATCCATTCTCAAGGCGATCCGCTCGACCCACGGCATCAAGGCGCTGGCGCACATCACCGGCGGCGGCTTTCCCGAAAACATCCCGCGCGTGCTGCCGAAGGATTTCGCCGCCGAGCTCGACCTCGACGCCGTCGACGTGCCGCCCGTCTTTTTCTGGCTCGCCAAGACCGGCGGCGTTGCCTCCGCCGAGATGATGCGTACCTTCAACTGCGGCATCGGCATGATCCTGGTGGTCGCCGCCGGACAGGCCGCGCAGGTGGCCGCCGTCCTCCAGCAGGCCGGCGAGGAGGTGACGACGATGGGACGGATCGTGCCGCGCCGCGACGCAGGCGTGATCTATCGCGGCCAGATCGGACTTTGACGCGCATGAACAAGAAGCCTGTAGCAATCCTGATCTCCGGCCGCGGCTCCAACATGTCGGCGCTGATCGAGGCAACGAGGGACCGCGATTACCCGGTGGAAATCGTTGGCGTGATCTCGAACCGCGCCGATGCCAAGGGCCTCGGCATCGCGGCGGCCGCCGGCATCGAGACGAAGGTGATCGCGCCCAAGGATCATCCCGGCAAGGAAGCGCTCGACGCGGCCCTCGACGAGGCGTTGCGCGCCATGGGCGCGGAGATCGTGTGCCTTGCCGGCTACATGCGGCTGCTGACGCCCGGATTCGTGGAGAAATGGGCGGGCCGGATCATCAACATCCACCCGTCGCTGCTGCCGCTGTTCAAGGGCCTCGAAACCCACCGGCGCGCGATCGAGGCAGGCATGCGCGTCCATGGCTGCACGGTGCATTTCGTGACGGCGGAGATGGACGACGGCCCGATCATCGCGCAGGCGGTGGTGCCCGTCCTGCCGGCCGACGGCGAGGACGACCTCACCCGGCGCGTGCTCGCCGTCGAGCATCAGCTCTATCCGCTGGCGCTCAAGCTGGTCGCCGAGGGCAAGGCGCGCATGACCGGGGGGCGGACGGTGTTCTCCGGTTCCTTCAACGGATCGGGCAGCCTCGTCGCCCCGATCGCGGGCGAAGAGGCCTTCGACATCGAAAGCCTTGCCCGGATGACGCCGTAGAAACATGCGCGGCTGACAAGGCAGGAAGGGACGAGCCCCCGTGAAAACTCTCCTTCTCCTGCGTCACGCCAAATCCAGCTGGGACGATCCGGCGCTCGACGATTTCGACCGGCCTCTCGCCAGGCGCGGCCGCGCCGCCGCTCCATTGATGGGACGTCTGCTCGCGGAACGCGCGTGGGTGCCCGATCTCGCGCTTGTTTCGCCCGCGCTGCGCACACGGCAGACCTGGCGGCTCGTCGCCCCTGAATTGGCCGAGCCGGTGGACGCCGCCTTTGCCGACGGGCTCTACGAGGCTTCCGCCGAGCAAATTCTCGGCGAGATACGGAAGCAGGCAGCGAAGATCGGTACGCTTCTCGTTCTCGGCCACAATCCCGGGCTCGAGGAACTCGCCCGCCGTCTATGCGGGCCTTCGAGCGATCGCGAAGCTCTCGCGTGGCTCACGGCGAAATTTCCCACCGCCGCCCTTGCCCGGTTCGAATTCGACCGGGGTTGGAGCAATCTCGGCTTCGGCGTTGGAAAGCTTACGGATTTCGTGCGCCCGAGGGATCTGGAGTAGAGGGCGTCAGGCCGCCCTCACCCAGACCTTGTTGTCGTGAAAGGCTGCACCTCCATACGGCGCCGCCGCATCTCCACCGGTCAGCACGTTGATGCCTTCGCCGCGCTCATGCGCGGAATTCGGCCAGATGCCCTCGGCTATGACGACGCCGCGCTTGACCCCCTCGAAGAGCTTGGCGTGGATGACGACCTCGCCGCGCTCGTTGCCGATCTCGACGCGATCGCCATCCGCGATGCCGAGCGCTACCGCATCCTCGGGATGCAGCATGAGTTCCGGTCGACCCTCGCGCTTCAGCGAGCTCGGCGTTTCGGTGAAGCTGGAATTGAGGAAGGTGCGGGCCGGCGAGGTCGCCAGCCTGAAGGGATGGCGTTCGTCGGCCACTTCGATGAGGTCGACATGATCGGGGAATTCCGGCAGCGCCTCATGGCGGCCGAGCAGACCCACCGATTCCGGCGGCTTGTTGGGCGCCCGGCCGCCCGCCCATTCCGGCTTGAAGCGGAACTTGCCGTCCGGATGGCCGAAACCGTCGATATAGTGCGCGGCCTCGAAATCGGGCTGGACGTCGGCCCAGCGCTCGTCCTTCAAGGTCTGGTAGTTGCCGATCCCCTGGCGCGACAGGATCTGGTCGATATGCTCGCGCTCGTCGAGGCCGAAACCCGGCATGTCGGCGACCCCGAGGCGCTTCGCCAGTTCCTCGATGACGTAAAGGTTCGTGCGCGGGCCTTCCGGCGGGTCGATCAGCTTCGGCCCGAGAACGAGGAACTGGTGCCCGCCGCCCTTGTAAATGTCGTCATGCTCCATGAACATCGTCGCGGGCAGCACCACGTCGGCGAGCTTCGCCGTATCGGTCATGAACTGCTCGTGGACGCAGGCGAAGAGATCGTCGCGCAGGAAGCCGCGTTTCACCAGCCTCTGCTCCGGCGCGACATTGGCCGGATTGGTGTTCTGGATCAGCATCGCCGTGACCGGCGGCCCATCTCGCAGCGCTTCCGCGTCGCCCGTCAGCACGCGGCCGATCTGCGACTGGTCGAGATGGCGGATGCGCGGATCGACGAGGCTTGCGCCTTCGAGCAGGCCCTTGTCGAGCTTGTAGATCGCGCCGTTGTTGTGAAACGCACCGCCGCCCTCATATTGCCAGCAGCCGGTGATCAGCGAGATCGACAGCGCGGCATGCATGTTGACGGCGCCGTTGCGCTGGCGGGCAAAGCCGTAGCCGAGACGGAAGAAGGTCTTCTTCGTCGTTCCGACGAGGCGGGCGAAGGTTTCGATCTCCTCCACCGACAGGCCGGTGATCGCGGCCGCCCATTCGGGGGTACGCGTCCTCACATGCGCTTCGAGCCCGCGCGGATCGTCCGTGTACCTCTCCAGATAATCCCAGTCGGCATGGCCGTCGCGGAAGAGGACGTGCATCACCGCGCAGGCGAGCGCGCCGTCGGTGCCCGGTTTGACGATCAGGCCCATGTCGGCCTGCTTCATGGTCGCATTGCCGTAGACGTCGATGACGACGATCTTGGCGCCGCGCTCCTTGCGGGCGCGGGTGGCGTGGGTCATCACATTGACCTGGGTGACGACGGCATTGGTCCCCCAGATGACGACGCAATCCGCCTTCGCCATCTCGCGCGGATCGGGACCGGCGAGTCGGCCGGTGCCCATGACGTAGCCGGTCCAGGCGAGATTGGTGCAGATCGTGTCGAAGAAGCCGGAATACTTCTTGGCGTGGCGCAGGCGATTGATCGAATCGCGCTGCACCAGCCCCATCGTGCCTGCGTAATAGTAGGGCCAGACGGCCTCGGAGCCATGACGCGCCTCGGCCTCGACGAACTTTTCCGCGACGAGGTCGAGGGCGGCTTCCCAGCTCGCTTCCCTCCACTGGCCGTCGCCCTTCGCGCCGGCCCGAACGAGCGGCTTCATCAACCTGTCGGGGTGGTGGATGCGCTCCGAGTAGCGCGCGACCTTGGCGCAGATCACCCCGGCCGTGTAGCTGTTGTCCTTGGCGCCGTGGATGCGACCTATCCTGCGTCCGTCGATGACTTCGACGTCGAGCGCGCAGGTCGAGGGGCAGTCGTGCGGACAGGCCGAATGGCAGATGTGAATATTGGCGTGCTGGTTCATCGTCGCAAACTAGCCGAAAAGGTCGCGGCAGTGTAGGCCATGACCGGTCAAAACCTTTGATGCAGGCCGGAGCGGCGTGATGCCGCCCGCGATGGAGTTTCTTCGTGAATTACCGCCATGCCTATCATGCCGGAAACTTCGCCGACGTCGTCAAGCACGTCGTGCTCGCGCGCATCCTCGACTACCTCAAGCGCAAGGACAAGGCGTTCCGGGTGATCGATACTCATGCCGGCGTCGGCCTCTACGATCTTTCCGGCGAGGAAGCGCAGAAGACCGGCGAATGGCGCGACGGCATCGGCAGGCTGCTCGCGGCAAGGCTTCCGGCCGAGGTCGATCCGCTCCTCGCCCCCTATCTCGGCATCGTGCGCGGTTGCAACCCGGACGGAACCTTCCGCTTCTATCCGGGTTCGCCGCTGATCACCCGCGAAATGCTGCGCCCGCAGGACCGGCTGACGGCGATCGAACTGCATCCCTCGGACAATGCGGCGCTGAAATCCCGCTTCGCCGGCGATTTCCAGACACGGGTGCTGGAACTGGACGGCTGGCTGGCGCTGGGCGCTCACGTACCGCCGAAGGAGAAGCGTGGCCTCGTGCTCGTCGACCCGCCGTTCGAGAAGGAGGGGGAGTTCGACCGACTGCTGGAGGGTCTCGCCAAGGCACATCGCCGCTGGCCGGGCGGCATCTACGCGCTCTGGTATCCGATCAAGGACCGTGCGGCGGTCGAGCGGTTCCGCGCTTCGCTGAAGGAGGCGGGAATCGCGAAGATCGTCGACATCCGCTTCGAGATCCGGTCTCCCTCGGCGACGCCCGCCCTCGACGGCAGCGGCATGATCGTCGTCAATCCCCCGTACCCGCTCGTCGGCGAAATGGAGACCGTTCTTCCCGTGCTCCAGCGCATTCTCGGCGGCAAGGGTGGCAGCCATGGCACGGACGTGCTCGCCGGCGAGAGCGTGGCGACTTGACCGAAAGCCTCCGGTGAAAGACAGTGACGCAAAGTCACCTCTTCGAACCGGGGAACTTCGATGATTCGCATTGCAAGGCGCGGCATTCTGGCTCTGGCGGCGGTGCTTGCCGCGGCAATCGGCGGCACGGCACCGGCGGCGGCCGCGGACATGGTGGTCGGCGTTTATGTCTCCGATCCGGGCGTATGCGCCAATCAAAGGGTGCTGAACCGAATCTCCCACCGCTTCCGCCATCAGGTGACGCATGTCCCGCACCTGCCGCAGGTCGACATCGTCGATTTCCAAGGCATCCGCGAGACCCGCTTCTTTCCCCGATACGAAGAGAGCCCGATCGAACGGCGCTACTGCCAGGCGACCGTTGCCCTCTCCGACGGCTACAGCCGCGACGTCTGGTATCTGATCGAGCGCCCGATGGGCTTCGCCGGCTTCGGCAGCAATGTCGAATTCTGCGTTTCCGGCTTCGATCGCTGGAACGTCTATGGCGGCCGCTGCCGGGTCCTGCACTGATCTTCAGCACGTCGAACCAAACCGGGAAATCCGTCGCCGGCCCGACCATAAGAGGGCTGGCAGCGGGATTCTGCCTTCTCATGGCAGCCTGCCAGGAGCAAAGCCCCGCCGGCGCGCAGGCCGATCCCTCCTCCAAGCTTCCCGAGGGGTCGGGTTTCGATTTTCTCGTCCTGTCGCTGTCCTGGTCGCCGAGCTACTGCGCGGCGGAGGGCGAGGACGCCAATCGCCAGCAATGCTCCGGGCGGAGGCAGTATGCCTTCGTCGCCCACGGGCTTTGGCCCCAATTCGAAAGCGGCTGGCCCGAATTCTGCGCGAGCGGGGAGCCCGACCGTGTTCCGCAATCGATCGTGGACGGGATGCTGGACATCATGCCGTCGGCCGGGCTGATGGGGCATCAATGGCGCAAGCACGGCTCCTGTGCCGGCGTCTCCCAGCGCGACTATTTCGCCCTGCTGCGCGCGGCATGGGAGCGGGTCGAGATACCGGACGGGTTCGGGCACGTGGAGCGCCACCAGTCGGTGCGCCCGCGGGACGTCGAAACGTCTTTCCTTCAGGCGAATCAAGGGCTGCCCGCCGACGGCATCGCGGTGACCTGCGACAACCGGTATCTGCGCGAAGTCCGCATCTGCATGACGAAGTCGCTCGAGTTCCGCGCCTGCGAGGAGGTCGACCGGCGCGCCTGCACGCGCAATTCGGTCGTCATGCCGCCCGCGCGCGGCAGATAGGCGCCCGTCTGGACGATTGCGGCCGGGCCGGAGCCCAAATAGCCTGCGTCGGCAGAATCACCACGCGGAGCGCTTCGAGAATGGCCAAGGTCCTTTATTCGTCCACATCGCCCTACAGCGCCAAGGTGCGCATGGCGGCCGCCTATTGCGGCGTCGCGCTCGAGGCGGTCCCCGTCAATACCGGCGACGAGCCCGAAATCCTGATCTCCGCCAACCCGCTCGGCAAGATCCCGACGCTCGTCCCCGACGAGGGCGAGCCGATCTTCGACAGCCGCGCGATCACCCAGCATCTCAACAGGATTTCCGGCAGCAGGCTCTTTCCGCGCAACGCCGCCAAGCGGCTGGAGGCGGAGCGCCTCGAGGCGCTCGCGGACGGCATCTGCGACTGCCTGCTCGCCCATGTCTACGAAAGGCGCTACCGGCCGGAAGACAAGGTTCACCAGCCGTGGCTCGATCAGCAATGGTCGAAGGTCATGCGCGCCCTCGACCACCTCAACGCGCATCCGCCGAAGCTCACCAAGAATGCGACCGGCGGGCAGATCGCGCTGCGCGCGGCCCTGGGCTATCTCACCCTGCGGTTCGAAGGGAAATGGGAGCGCGGACGCGCCAGGCTGGTCCGCTGGGCCAGGCGTTTCGACGAACGCTTCCCCGATTTGCAGCCCTATCTGCCGAAGGTCGGCTGAGGTTCCGCAAAAACAAAAAGGCCGGGCACAAGGCCCGGCCTTTTGGTCTCGTTACTCAGATACTTAGAACTTCACACCGAGACCAACCGAAACGCGGTTGTTGCTGCTTTCAAAGTCGGTGCTCTCACCGGGGAAGTCGAAGGTTTCCTTCCCGTAGTCGGTGTAGCGGTATTCGACGCGGCCGAAGACCTGGTCGGTCAGCTTGGCATCGATACCGGCGCCAACCGTGTAGCCGAGCATCACGTTGGTGTCGCGGTTGCCGGCAATGCCGACGCGCTGACGCTCAGCGGCGCCACCAGCCGTACCGTAGACGAGGATGTCGTCGGTGACGGCCACACCGGCGCGAGCGCGGATCGAACCGTCGACGCTCGTGCGCGAGGAGACGCCAGCCTCTTCACCCTTCACGTTGCTGTAGTTGACGTCACCTTCAACACCGTAGACGAACTGGCCGTTCTGGAAGTTGAAGCCGCCGAAGGCGCCGCCCAGGAAGCCATCGGTCTCGATGGAGTCGATGTCGGACTCGGTCTTGCCCGAGAAGCCGTAGCCGAGGCTCACACCGGCGTAGGGGCCGGCCCAGGTGTTGACCGGAGCGACTTCCATCGGAGCAGCCGGTGCCGGGGGCTCCTGATAGACGACGTCCGCTGCCATGGCCGGCAGAGCCGCGATGGAGGCGAGGCCGAGGCCAGCAACTGCCGACAGGGCGAATCTCTTGTTGATGTTCATTTCTTTCTACTCCTTAGCCGCAGGAAACTCAGTACGCGCTCCCGCTTCCTTTTTGCATGCGCCCGGGGACCGCGATGGGAGGTGAACGACCCGAGACGACAACGGTTCCCTTCTCGTGTGAAAATGAGGCCGAACCGCACCTGAATAAGGGTCATTTACCGGCAGGATTCTGGCAGAAAGGTGACGTTGCATTTGAGCAACAGCGTTGTGAAGCAACGCCTGGAGCGCCGTAGCCGGCAAAGCGCACCGCTGCGGAAATCCCGCATCCCCCTTCTTATATATGCAGGGTTCGACATCGGCGTCATCAAATGGCAGTTGTCGCCATCAAGGCTGCTTGGGGACACCGCAAAACCGTCGTTTTGCGCTATAGAGTTCGGAATCGCGATCTCGTTCCCCCGGGAACGCGACGCATCGGGCAGATCGGGAAAGCAAGGGCTGTGGCGAAACTGAAGAAAGTTGCACTGGTCACGGGCGGCGCCCAGCGTGTCGGGCGCGCGATCGCCGAGGATCTCGCCGCGCACGGTTTCGCGGTCGCGATCCATTGCAACGCCTCGCGGAAGGAAGCGGACCTGTTGGCCGAGAGCCTCGTTTCATCCGGAGCGGAAGCGGCGGTGATGCAGGCCGACCTTACCGACATGGCGGCCGTCGAGACCCTCGTCTCCGACGCCGCCTCCCTGCTCGGCCCCGTCAGCCTGCTGGTGAACAACGCTTCCGTCTTCGACGAGGACTCCGTCGAGGAATTCGACTGGAACGGATGGGACAGGCATTTCGACGTCCACCTGAAGGCACCGGTCGCCCTGACGCAGCATATGGCGGCCGCCCTGCCCGAGGACGGGGAAGGATTGGTCGTCAACATGATCGACCAGCGCGTGTGGCGCCTCACGCCGCGCTTCTTTTCCTACACGCTGTCGAAATCGGCGCTCTGGACCGCCACGCGAACGATGGCTCAGGCGCTCGGGCCGCGCCTGCGCGTCAACGCGATCGGGCCGGGACCCACATTGAAGAACGAGCGGCAGGATGCTTCCGATTTCCAGGCGCAGGTCGACGCCCTCACGTTGAAGCGCGGGCCGGATCTTGCGGAATTCGGCCGCACGATCCGATATCTATGGGAGGCACGGTCCGTGACCGGACAGATGATCGCCCTCGACGGCGGTCAGCATCTGGCCTGGGAAACGCCGGACGTCGCCGGAGTAGCCGAATGAAGCCGCCGATCCCTTCCAACAGCCTCAGCGAGGCAGAGCGCAAGGCGCGTTCCGGCTCGGATATCGCCGGTTTCGCGGGCGGCGACAACGGCGACGAGGACGAGAACGAAATCGCGGAGCCCGAGCCGGTGCCGGTGCCGGCACGCGATCTCGGCATAGAATGGGACGGCGTGGCGGGCGACGCCGACGGCAAGGACGGCATCGAGGTCATCCAGACCCTGGTCAAGCGGCTTCCGAACGCGCCCGGCGTCTATCGCATGATGAACAAGGCCGGCGACGTGCTGTATGTCGGCAAGGCGCGCAGCCTCAAGAAGCGCGTGACCAACTACGCGCAGGGGCGCGGCCACACCAACCGCATCGGGCGGATGGTCCGCGAAACCGCGGCGATGGAATTCGTCGTGACCCGCACGGAGACCGAAGCGCTGCTCCTGGAAGCGAATCTGATCAAGCGCTTGCGGCCGCGTTTTAATGTTCTGATGCGGGACGACAAGTCGTTCCCCTACATCCTCATCACCGGCGACCATCCCTCGCCCGGCATCTTCAAGCACCGCGGCGCGCGTTCGCGCAAGGGCGATTACTACGGCCCGTTCGCCTCCGCCGGCGCGGTCGACCGCACGATCAATTCGCTGCAGCGGGCGTTCCTTCTGCGCAGTTGCACCGATTCGGTATTCGAGAGCCGCACCCGGCCTTGCCTGCTTTACCAGATCAAGCGCTGCTCCGGTCCGTGCACGAACGAGATCGCGCCGGCCGACTATGCCGAGCTCGTCGCGGAAGCGAAGGCGTTCCTTTCGGGCCGCTCCAACAAGGTAAAGGCGGAAATCTCGACCGCCATGCAGGACGCCTCCGAGGCGCTCGACTTCGAGCGGGCGGCGATCTATCGCGACCGCCTCGCCGCGCTCAGCCATGTCCAGAGCTATCAGGGCATCAACCCGCAATCGGTCGAGGAGGCCGACGTCTTCGCCATCCACCAGGAGGGCGGGCAGAACTGCATCGAGGTCTTCTTCTTCCGCACCGGCCAGAACTGGGGCAACCGCGCATATTTTCCCAAGGCCGACCCCTCGCTGGAGACCGCCGAGGTGCTGGGCGCGTTCCTGGCGCAGTTCTACGACGACAAGCCCTGCCCGCGCACGATCCTCCTTTCGCATGCGGTCGAGGAACAGAGCCTGCTCGCCGAGGCGCTTTCGACGCGCGCCGGCCACAGGGTCTCGATCTCCGTGCCGCAGCGCGGCGAAAAGAAGGACCTGACCGACCATGCGCTGCAAAATGCGCGCGAGGCGCTGGGCCGCAGGCTCGCCGAAACATCCTCGCAGGCGCGCCTGCTGGCCGGGCTTGCCGAAACCTTCGGCCTTCCGCGCGCGCCGCGGCGCATCGAGGTCTACGACAACTCGCACATCATGGGCACCAACGCCGTCGGCGCGATGATCGTCGCCGGGCGGGAAGGATTCGCGAAGAACCAGTACCGCAAGTTCAACATCCGCTCGACCGAGATCACCCCCGGCGACGATTTCGGCATGATGCGCGAAGTGATGGAGCGCCGGTTCTCCAGGCTGCTCAAGGAACACGGCCTGCCTGAGGAAAGGCCGGAACAGGCCGAGGAGGAGGACGCCGAAGCCGTCGACGCGTTTCCCGCCTGGCCCGATCTCATCCTCATCGACGGCGGCCAGGGCCAGATGACCGCCGTTCGCGGGATCCTCGACGAACTGGGCATAATCGACAAGGTGACGGCGATCGGCGTGGCAAAGGGCGTCGATCGCGATGCCGGACGCGAACGCTTCTTCGTCACCGGTCGCGACGCCTTCATGCTGCCGGTGCGCGACCCCGTGCTCTACTTCATCCAGCGCCTGCGCGACGAGGCCCACCGCTTCGCGATCGGCTCGCATCGCGCGCGGCGCAAGAAGGAGATGGTGAAGAGCCCTCTCGACGAAATCTCGGGAATCGGCCCGAACCGGAAGCGCGCGCTGCTGCACCATTTCGGCACCGCCAAGGCGGTCAGCCGGGCCGGCGTGGAGGATCTGATGGCGGTTGAAGGCATATCGGAAGGCACGGCCCGCCTGATTTATGGCCATTTTCACGAAAATGGATGATCCAGTTGCATGTTTCGGGGCGACCGCGACCTTACGGCGGTTGACCCCGGCAAGAAGCATCTGATTGTAGTGTCTCAGGGGGTTTCCCTGACATCGAATGACAGAAAGACGGGAAATTATGGCCAACCGCGCCTTCAATCTTCCAAACATCCTCACCTATGCCCGCATTCTGGCGGTGCCGCTGGTGGTGCTTTGCTTCTTCCTCGAAGGCCGGTTGCAGTCGAGCGATCCGGCGCGGTGGACCGCGCTCGCGATCTTCGCCATCGCCAGCATCACCGACTTCCTCGACGGATATCTGGCCCGCATCTGGAAGCAGACCTCGAATATCGGCAGGATGCTCGATCCGATCGCCGACAAGCTGCTGGTCTCGTCCGTGCTGCTCCTGCTCGCCGCCGACGGCACGATCGCCGGCTGGACGCTCTGGGCGGCGATCATCATCCTGTGCCGCGAAATCCTCGTCTCGGGTCTGCGCGAATATCTCGCCGCGCTCAAGGTCTCGGTGCCGGTCACCCAACTCGCCAAGTGGAAGACCACGATCCAGCTCGTCTCAATCGCCTTCCTGCTTGCCGGCCCCGCCGGCGACAAGATCCTGCCCTATACCACCGAGATCGGCCTCGTCCTGCTTTGGGTGTCGGCGCTCATCACGCTCTACACGGGCTATGACTATTTCCGCGCCGGACTGAAGCACGTGATCGACGAGTAGCGGAGGTCGCGATGAAACTGAAATATTTCGCATGGGTGCGCGAGCGCATCGGCAAGGCGGAAGAGGACGTCGAGCTGCCCGACACGGTCACCACCGTGCGCGAGCTTCTCCTGTGGCTGAAGGGGCGCGGCGAGGAATACGACTTCGCCCTGCAGCACCCCGAGGCGATCCGCGTCGCGATCAATCAGGAGCATGCCGGTCACCAGGAGAAGATCGCCGGCGCGCGCGAGATCGGTCTCTTTCCGCCGATGACCGGAGGCTGACGCCGCCATGGCCGCCGCGATCACGCCGACGATCCGCATCCAGGCCGAGGATTTCGACGTCGCGGCCGAAATCGCCCGTCTGGCCGAAGGGCGCGGCGACGTCGGCGCGGTCGTGACCTTTTCAGGCCTTTGCCGCGACGAGAACGGCACGCTTGCCGCGCTCGAATTGGAGCATTATCCGGGAATGGCGGAGGCCGAGATCGGCCGCATCGCCGCGCAGGCGATCGAGCGCTGGCCGCTCACCGGGCTGACCGCCATCCATCGCCATGGAAAGCTGCGTCCCGGCGAAAACATCGTCCTCGTGGTCGCGGCCTCCGCGCATCGCCAGGCGGCGTTCGAGGCGGCTTCCTTCATGATGGATTTCTTGAAGACCAGCGCGCCCTTCTGGAAGAAGGAGCACCGCCCGGACGGCAGCAGCGAAAGCTGGGTGGAGGCGAAGGACCAAGACGATCTCGCCAGGAGGAAATGGACCGAATCCTGACACTCCTCGATCGGCGTGGATCGGATGCCCGCGGCAGGCCCCTTCCGTGGGCATCGCCAAAAAGAAAAGCCGCGGCTTTCGCCACGGCTTTTCCCGAAGCAGGATCGATCAGATCAGCCGACGATCTCGGTGTCGGAGAACCAGTACCTGATTTCCTGGGCGGCGGTTTCCGGCGCATCCGAGCCGTGGACGGAGTTCTCGCCGATCGAGAGCGCGTGAATCTTGCGGATCGTTCCCTCGGCGGCATCGGCCGGGTTGGTCGCGCCCATCACTTCGCGGTTCTTCGCGATCGCGTTCTCGCCTTCCAGCACCTGGACGATGGTCGGGCCGGAGGACATGGACTCGCAGAGCTCGCCGAAGAAGGGACGCTCCTTGTGCACGGCGTAGAAGCCCTCGGCCTCGCGGCGGCTCATCCAGACGCGACGAGACGCGACGACGCGCAGGCCGGCATCCTCCAGCATCTTGGTGATTGCGCCGGTCAGATTGCGCCTGGTCGCGTCCGGCTTGATCATCGAAAAGGTGCGTTCGATCGCCATTCTTGTGTCCTTCATTCGGGGAAACGGAAAAGATGGGGGTCTATACAGTTCCCTTTCCGCGATGTGAAGGCCCTCCGGCCGTTCATGCCGCCGCAGGCACCTTGCGCGCAAGCCCCCCATGCAGGTCCAGGCAGCGTTCGAACCATGCCGATACCGGATCGGCCTTTTCGAGCGGCTGGAAAGGCGACATCACGCGCACCCATTGGAGCGCGCCGGCGACGATGTAGTCCGAGAACAGCGGACCTTCGCCGCCGATGAAGGGCTGGTAGGCGAGCACCTGACGCAGCGGCTCCAGCGAGGAACGCCAGGCGGCCAGGCCGGCCTCGCGCCCCTGCCCGACCTCCTCCAGCTTCTTGCCGAAACGGATCTCGCGGCTCTTGCGGAAATAATCCCGGTCGGCGGGCGCCAGCCTGTCGTGGATGTCCATCAGCACGGCCGCGCCCAGGAACGAATGCAACGTCGATTGCGACCAGCGTTCGATGAAGCGGGCCATCGCCTTGCCGCCATCGCCGCGAAACAGGCTCGGCCGGTCGGGATAGGCCTCCTCCAGATAAAGCGCGATGTCGAAGCTGTCGCCGACGACCTTGCTCCCGTCTCGGATGACGGGAACGGTCTTGCAGACGCCTTCCTCGACATTCGGGACCGCGGTGAACGGCGTCGGCACGCTTTCGAAGGAAAGGCCCTTGTGGGCGAGCGCGAACGCCGTTTTCCAGCAATGCGGGCTGAAGGGGCGCGCACTGTCTTCGCCGACGAGATCGTATAGCAATATGGCCATTGGCGGACATTCTCCAGAGATGTAAACAGGCGCGATATTTGCAGCTTCGAAGCAAAAGGGAAGCGCGGTGAGGCAACATTTTTCGATGCTGGCGGCCTACAACCGGTGGGCCAACGCCCAGGTTTACGATGCCGCCGGCGAGCTGACGGCCGAGGAGCTCAATCGCGACACCGGCGCCTTCTTCAAATCATTGATCGGTACCCTCAACCACGTATTGGTGGCCGACCAGATCTGGCTCAGGCGCTTCACCGGGAGCGGCAGCGCTCCGACCGCGCTGAATGCCGTGCTGTTCAGCGAGCTCGCCCCGCTGCGGGCAGCGCGCGAGGCGGAGGACCGCAGGATCGTCGAGTGGATCGCGGGTCTCGGCGACAAGGAACTCGCCGGCCGCTTCACCTATCTGACCGTGACCGACATGCGCACCATTTCGCAGCGGCTGGCGCCGGCACTGGCGCATTTCTTCAACCACCAGACCCATCATCGCGGCCAGGCGCATGCGATACTGACCGCGCTGAAGAAGCCGTCGATCGTTCTCGACATGGTCTATTTCCAGCGCACGGAAGAAGGCAGGGAATACGCCTGACCCGCATGGATCGGTTGCGGGAGGCCCGCTGGCACTTGTCGCGGGCCGCGCAACCGTGCAAAACGCGGCCATGCTTATCATCAATGACATATCGCTGCGCATCGCAGGACGGCTGCTTCTCGACCACGCCTCCGTGACCCTTCCCGCGGGCTCCAAGGCGGGCCTCGTCGGCCGCAACGGAACCGGCAAGACGACGCTCTTCAAGGCGATCACCGGCGAGCTGCCGAGCGAGACCGGCTCGATCACCTATCCCAAGAACACCCGGATCGGGCAGGTCGCGCAGGAGGCGCCCGGCACCGAGGAACCGCTGATCGACATCGTGCTGAAGGCCGACACGGAGCGGGTGACGCTGCTGCACGAGGCGGAGACCGCGACCGACCCGCACCGCATCGCCGAGATCCAGATGCGGCTCGCCGATATCGACGCGCATTCGGCCGAGGCGCGCGCCGCGACCATCCTCGCCGGCCTCGGCTTCGACACGGAAGCGCAGAAGCGCCCCGCCTCCTCCTTCTCCGGCGGCTGGCGGATGCGGGTCGCGCTGGCCTCGGTGCTTTTCGCGCAACCCGACCTGCTGCTGCTCGACGAGCCGACCAACTATCTCGACCTCGAAGGCACGATGTGGCTGGAGAACTATGTCGCGAAATATCCGCACACCGTCCTCCTCATCAGCCACGACCGCGACCTGCTCAACCGCGCCGTCAATTCCATCGTCCATCTCGACCAGAAGAAGCTGACCTTCTGGCGCGGCGGCTACGACCAGTTCGAGCGCCAGCTCACCGAGCAGCGCGAATTGCAGGAAAAGAGCCGCGTCAAGCAGGAAGCGGCGCGCAAGCACATGGAAAGCTTCGTCGAGCGCTTCCGCTACAAGGCGTCGAAGGCGCGTCAGGCGCAGTCCCGCCTGAAGGCCCTGGAAAAGATGAAACCGATCGCCGCGCTCGTCAACGACACGGTGCGGCCGTTCTCCTTTCCCGAGCCGGTGAAGAGCGTCGCCTCGCCGATCCTCGCGCTGCAGGGCGGCGCGGTCGGCTACACCGCCGGAAAGCCGGTGTTGAAGGGGCTGACCCTGCGCATCGACGATGACGACCGCATCGCGCTTCTCGGAGCCAACGGCAACGGCAAGTCGACCTTCGCCAAGCTTCTGGCCGGGCGGCTGAAGCTGGAAAGCGGGTCGATGACGATCGCGCCTGGCCTGAAAGTGTCGATCTTCGCGCAGCACCAGCTCGACGATCTGCGGCCGGAGGAAAGCGCGGTCGAGCATGTGCGCCGGCTGATGCCGGACGCGCCCGAGGCCAAGGTCCGCTCGCGCGTCGCGCAGATGGGGCTTTCGACGGAGAAGATGAGCACCGCCGCCAGGGATCTTTCCGGTGGCGAGAAGGCGCGCCTCCTGATGGGCATCGCCGCTTTCGACGGTCCGAACCTGCTGATCCTCGACGAGCCGACCAACCATCTCGACATCGATTCCAGGGAATCGCTGATCCACGCGCTCAACGACTATTCCGGCGCGGTCATGCTGATCAGCCACGACCGCCACCTGATCGAGGCGACGGTCGACCGGCTCTGGCTCGTCAAGGACGGCACGGTCGGCAATTACGACGGCGACCTTTCAGACTACTACCAGGTCGTGACCGGCAGTTCCGTCGACCGGCGGGAGAAGCGCGAGGCCGACAAGGCGTCGAAGGCGGATCGACGCCGCGAGGCGGCCGCGCGCCGTGCAGCGCTGGAGCCGATCGCCAAGGAGATCAAAGCCACCGAGGCGCTGATGGAACGCATCCGCAAGCGGATCGACGGCATCGAAGGACAGCTTGCCGACCCCTTGCTTTACGAGAAGGAACCTTCCAAGCTCCAGACGCTTTCCAAGGAGCGGGCACAACTGGTGACCCAATTGTCCGGCCACGAGGAAAAATGGCTCTCGCTGTCGGCGGAATACGAAGAGGGAATCGCGGAATGACGATCAGGGTCGATCGGGACGGCGAGACAACCATCGTGACGATCGACCGGCCGGAGGCGCGCAACGCCGTCGACCCGCGGATGGCGGACGAGCTCTTCAAGGCCTTCGTCGCCTTCGAGCGCGACGAGGCGAGCAAGGTTGCCGTGCTCACCGGCGTGCCCGGCGCCTTCTCCGCCGGCTTCGACCTCAAGCACGCGGCCGGCGGCATCGACGATAGCTGGTTTGCCGAACACGACCTCGATGCGAGCTTCGACGGCGACGACGATCGCCCGCGCAAGGGTCCGATGGGCCCGACCCGTCTCCTGCTTTCGAAACCCGTCATCGCCGCCGTCTCGGGACCGGCGGTCGCGGGCGGCATGGAGCTGGCGCTTTGGTGCGACCTGCGGGTGATGGAGGCTTCCGCCTATATGGGCGTCTACTGCCGGCGCTGGGGCGTGCCGCTGATCGACGGCGGCACGGTTCGCCTGCCGCGCATCGTCGGCCACGGCCGCGCCATGGACCTGATACTCACGGGACGTCAGGTCAAGGCCGGCGAATGCCTGGAAATGGGCCTCGCCAACAGGGTTTGCGAGGACGGAAGCTCGCTCGAAACCGCGCTGGAGATCGCCCGCGAACTCGCGCGTTTCCCCCAGGCCTGCATGCGGGCCGACCGCATCTCGGCGATCCGGCAATGGTCCCTCGGCCCGGAAGCGGCGCTCGCCAACGAATGGAAGAGCGTTGCCGCCTTCCGCAAGGAAGGCCTGGCCGGAGCGGGACGCTTCGCCGCCGGCAAGGGCCGCTCGGGCGATTTCGAGGAAATCTGAGCCGAAAGCCGCCCTGACCGTCGCCGGAATCTCGACCGCTCGCGCCGAGCCCCTCGATCGCCGCCACCAACGTCCTCAACCGCCGCGACGTCGCCACGCGTCAGCGGGCGGGCGAACTCGGCCGGCCTGCGTCCCGACGCTCAGGCCTTGCGTTCCCAGCGGCGCTCCGGTGTCTGCTGCCAGTAGGTCGCAGCGTGGCCGGCGGCCTTCATCGCCTTCCACTGCCCGCGAGCGACCTCGAGCTGGTGCGCATCGTGGCCGTCGAACATGAAGACGGCGCGCTCATAGGCCGAGATGTCCGGTGGCTCGGCGCCGTCCACCATGAAGCGGATCCGCGCCGAATTGCCGTTCCCCGCCCCGGTCGTCAGCAGGACCGGCTGGTGCTCGGCGTGCCTGTCGTGATCGGTACCATGCGCGAGGAAGGAATCGTCGCGATAGGTCCACAGATGCTGGTCGAGCGCGTCGCGCCGCTCCTCGCTGCCGGTCTGCACGACGACGCTCCAGCCGCGGCCGAGGCTCTTCTCGACCAGCGGCGGCAACGCATCCTCGAGCGTCGATTCGGTCAGGTGGTAGAACAGCACCTCGGTCATCGGCGGGATATCCTGCTCAGCCCTCGTAATTGTCGGCGACGAGGCGATCGAGAAGCCGCACGCCGAAGCCGGAGGCCCAGGACTGGTTGATCTCCGTCGCCGGCGAGCCCATGGCGGTGCCGGCGATGTCGAGATGCGCCCAGGGCGTGTCGTTGACGAAGCGCTGCAGGAACTGCGCCGCCGTGATCGCGCCGCCATAGCGGCCGCCGATATTCTTCATGTCGGCATTCTTGGAATCGATCAGCTTGTCGTAGTCCGGTCCGATCGGCATGCGCCAGACCCTCTCGGCCGTGGCGCCACCGGCGTCGTAAAGACGCTCGGCAAGCTCGTCATTGTTGGAGAAGAGACCGGCGTGGTGCTGCCCGAGCGCCACCATGATCGCGCCGGTGAGCGTCGCCAGATTGACCATGAATTCCGGCTTGAAGCGATCCTGGCAGTACCAGAGCGCATCCGCGAGAACCAGGCGCCCCTCGGCGTCGGTGTTCAAGACCTCGATGGTCTGGCCGGACATCGAGGTGACGATGTCGCCGGGGCGCTGGGCGTTGCCGTCGACCATGTTCTCGACCAGGCCGATGATGCCGACCGCGTTCACCTTGGCCTGGCGCGCGGCAAGCGCGTGGATGAGCCCGGTGACGGCCGCGGCCCCGCCCATGTCGCCCTTCATGTCCTCCATGCCGGCGGCGGGCTTGATGGAGATGCCGCCCGAATCGAAGACCACGCCCTTGCCGACGAAGGCGACGGGGTTGGCCTTCGCCTTGCCGCCGTTCCACTGCATGACGACGAGACGCGGCGGGCGCACGGAGCCCTGCGCGACGCCGAGCAGCGCGCCCATGCCGAGCTTCTTCATCTCCTTCTCGGTGAGAATCTCGACCTTCACGCCGAGCTTCTCGAGCTCCTTCGCCTTGGCGGCGAATTCGATCGGGCCGAGGATGTTCGCCGGCTCGTTGACGAGATCGCGCGCCAGGATCACGCCGTCGGCGATCGCCTCGGCTGCGGCGAACGCCTTCTTGGCCGCCGACGGATTTGCGCACAGGATGGCGATTTTCGCCGGCTTGTCGGACGCGGGCTTGCCGTCGCCATTGTCCTTCTTCGTCTTGTACTTGTCGAAGGAGTAGGAGCGGAGCACCAGGCCCATGGCGAGCTGCGCGACATTTTCCGGACCGGCTTCAGCGCCCGCCACCTCGACCACGAGCGACACATCCTGCGACTTCCTGACGGCCGCGAAGGCCGCGCCGCCGATCTTCTGCCAAGTCTGCTCGTCGAGCGCCGACGCCTTGCCCGCGCCGATCACCGCCACGCGATCGAGATCGGAGCCCTGCGGAGCGAGAATTTCCGCCGACGAGCCGAGCTTGCCGCTGAAATCCGCCGCTGCGAAAGCCCTTTCGAACACGCCGGCGGGATCGCATTCCCTCGCGACCGGCCCCAGACCGCCCTCCTCGGCCGAAATCAGAATGGCCGTTCCCTTCCTGGGGGCCGCAAGCTTGGCAAAAGTGACGGTGGGGCGAGCTGTCATGGAATATCCTGTCCTGGTTCCTCAAATCGAACGCGATTCTGCAGTGCGATGCCTTCGCCAGTTTGGCAAGGCCCGGCCCGAATAGCCAGTTTCGGTTGAGCCTGGCCCGATACAAGAGAGCGGGCTGGCTGCCGATGTCGAGGCCCAACGTAGAATGCCGGATCGTGATCTTCAATCACGACCGCGAGAATGATGCGGTGCGACGGAGCGTTAACCTTGTTTATTTGCCGTTTATTCGCCAAATGAAGCCAGATTGCGAACCGGGTGAAGGGGCGCGGCGAGCCGAATTCCATTGTGCCGGCGCGGCGCGAGGAATAGCCTTGCTGTTGCCGCACCATCGCCAAAATGAAACGGAAAAACGCGACGCATGAAAGTCATAGAACTCTATATCATGCGTCGCGCGCTGGGCATCTTCACGGCGACGCTGTTTTGGGTTCTGGCGATCGTCTGGACGACGCAGGTGTTGACGCGCATCGACATCGTCACCGGCAACGGCCAGTCGGCCTCCACCTTCTTCGAGCTCGCATGGCTGGTTCTTCCGGCGGTCATCCCGGTGGTGATGCCCTTCGCCATCGGCATCGCGGTGGCGCACACGCTGACGACGATGAACACCGATTCGGAGATGGTGGTCATTTCGGCGGCCGGCAGCCCGCGCATGACGGTCATCAGGCCGATCCTGCTGATCGCGACCGTCGCCTGCATCCTCTCCTTCGTCATCAACAATTTCGTCGAGCCCTATTCGCGGGAACGGCTGCGCGTGCTGGTCTCGGAGGCGCGGGCGGAGCTGATCACCACCGTCATCCAGGAAGGCAGCTTCCAGAAGCTCGACGACGATCTCTACATGCAGATCGGCGAGCGCCTGCCCGACGGGCGCTTCGGCGGCATATTCCTGGCGGATTCGCGCGAGCAGAACGTCGAGCTGCTCTACTACGCCAAGACCGGCGCGGCGGTGGAGGTCGACGGCCAGCACATCCTCGTGATGGAAGACGGCGTCGTCCACCGGAAGGCCAGCGACGGCGACGTGTCGATGGTGCGCTACAAATCCTACGCGTTCGACCTTTCGCAGTTCGATTCGGCAGCCTCCGGGCCGGTTCTCCTGCCCAAGGACCGCCCCCTCGGCTACCTCATGAACCCCGATCCGTCGGACAAGCGTTTCCAGCAGAAGCCGCAATCCTTCCGGGCGGAGCTGCATCGCCGTTTCTCCGAATGGCTTTACCCGCTCGTTTTCGCGCTCATCGGCCTCGCCGTCGCGGGCGATGCCCGTTCGTTCCGCGAGGCGCGCATCCATCCGCTTTTGACGACGATGACGATCGCGCTTCTCGTCAGGTGGGCCGGCTTCTTCGCGTCCAACAAGGCCGGCACCTCGCCGTTCTTCATCTATGTGGTCTATGCGGTACCGATCCTCGCCTCGCTGACGGCCGTGTATTTCATAATGACCAATCGCGTGATGGAGCTACCAACGTCGCTGACCGACAGGGCCGGCGCGTTCTTCGGCCGCGTCCGCGACAGGCTGACGGCTCTGCGCCTCAGGCTGTCGGGCTTCAGGCGCCCAGCCAGGGAGGGCCGCTCATGATCGGCCTGACGCTGGGGCGCTATTTCTTCATGCGCTACATCTCCATCACCTTCTGGTTCTTCCTGGGGATTTTCGCGCTCGTCTTCATCATCAATTTCACCGAGCTTTCGGGTCGGATGAGCGGCCTGCCCGGCTATTCGATAGACTGGGCGCTGACGGTCGCCGCGCTTCAGGTTCCGATGGTCATGCAGCAGACCGTGCCGTTCATCGGCCTGGTTTCGGGCATGGTCACGCTGATCTCGCTCAACCGCAAATACGAACTCGTCGTCGCCCGTTCGGCCGGCATATCGGCCTGGCAGTTCCTCGCGCCGGTGTGCGCCGGCGCCTTCATGTTCGGCCTCGCCGCGATCGTGGTGCTCAACCCGATCGCGGCGCATGGCTACGCGCGCAGCCAGTTCCTCGAAACGGAGGTTCGCGGGGCGCGGCCGCAGGATGGCAACGCCGGCAACGCGCCCTGGATCAAGCAGCGGACCGACGAAGGCGAGACGATCATCGGCGCGCGCAGCGTGCTGGCCCAGGGGCTCGAACTCGCCGACGCCACCTTCCTGCGCATGGACCTGGACGGCGACATCATCGAACGGCTCGATGCCGAGCGCGCCTATCTGCGCCAGGGACACTGGGAGCTTCGCAACGTGTCGCGGCTCGGCGACGGGTCGACGCGCGAGAAGGTCGAATCGGTGTCGGTGAAGACGAATCTCAGCCCGGAATTCGTCACCGAGCGGCTGGCCCGTCCCGAGACGATTCCCTTCTTCGAACTGCCGAGAAAAATCGCCGCTGCAAGGTCTTTCGGGCTCGGCGCAAACGCTTTCGCAACACATTTCCACACACTTCTCGCACTGCCGGTCCTGCTCGTCGCCATGACCCTGATCGCGGCCACCGTCTCGATGAGATTTGCGCGGATGGGACAGTCGGCGACGATTATTCTGGGTGGAATCCTCGCGGGCTTTCTGCTTTATGTCGTTACGGTTTTGGTCAAGGCGTTCGGTAGCGCTGGATTTGTGCCTCCGGTCGCGGCGGCATGGTTTCCGGTCATCATCGCCGGTTTTTTCGGGGTCACGTTTCTCTTGTACAAGGAGGACGGTTAGTTGCGGGGGATGTGCGCGTTGAATAGCAGGTCCGCCCGGCATGCATGGTTGGCAGGCGCGACGGCGCTCGCATGCGTGTTCGCGTATACGCTTGCTCCCGACCAGGCATGGGCGCAGGACGTCGACTTCGAAGGCGCCCAGGTCTCCGAGGACGCGGAGATGCTGCTGGAAGCCGACACGCTCGTCTACGACAACGACCGCAACACCGTGACCGCCGTCGGCGGCGTGCAGATCGACTATGACGGCAACCGCCTCGTCGCCCAGCGCGTCGCTTATGACCGCAATACCAGAAAGCTGATCGCCACCGGCGCTGTCGAGATCGTCGACCGCGACGGCACGAAGATCTATTCCGACGAAATCGACGTGACCGACGATTTCCGCGACGGCTTCGTCAACGCGCTGCGCGTTGAGACCACCGACAAGACCTATTTCGCCGCCGAGAGCGCGGAGCGCCGCAGCGGCACGGTCACGACCTTCAACCGCGGCATCTACACGGCCTGCGAACCGTGCGAGGAAAAGCCCGACAAGCCGCCGATCTGGCGCATCAAGGCGCAGAAGATCATCTGGAACGGCGAAGCGAAGACCGTGCGCTTCGAGCGCGCGCGCTTCGAGATGTTCGGCTTCCCGTTGGCCTTCCTGCCGGCCTTCGAGGTCGCCGATCCGACCGTGAAGCGGAAATCCGGCTTCCTGATACCGAGCTATCAGGGTTCCTCGAAGCTGGGCTACGGGGTGCAGGTTCCCTACTATCTGGCGCTTTCGCCGACCTTCGACGCGACCTTCTACCCGACCTATTATTCGAAGCAGGGCTTCCTCGGCATGGCCGAATGGCGCCAGCGCTTCAACAATGGCGCGTACGACATCCGCATCGCCGGCATCCGCCAGCAGAGCCCGGAGGAATTCGATCCCGGCACCGTCGACAGTCGCGAGAAGTTCCGCGGCATGATCGGCACGAAGGGCGAGTTCCAGATCAATCCGCGCTGGAGCTTCGGCTGGGACGTTCTTGCCCAGACCGACAAGAACTTCTCCAGGACCTACAGCATCGACGGCTTCAACCAGTCGGTCCACCGCTCGCAGGTCTACCTGACCGGCCTCAACGACCGGAACTATTTCGACCTGCGCGCCTACCGCTTCGAGGTCCAGGAGCGGCTGCTGGATGCCGACCCCCGCTCGCGGAGTGAAAAGCAGCCCTGGGTCCTGCCGTCCTTCGACTATTCCTACACGCCGGACGAGGCGATCGCCGGCGGCGAGCTCAACATCGACGTCAACGCGCAGTCGCTCTACCGACGCGAACTCGACCGGTCCGGATGGCAGGGCAGTGGCGACAGCGACGCGCTTGTTCGCGGAACCGAGGGCTGGAACGGCCGGGTGACGGCGGAAGCCGAGTGGAAGCGTTCCTTCATCGCGCCCGGCGGACTGATGCTGACGCCGCTTCTGGCGGCGCGCGGCGACGCGATCGGCACCAGCTATTCCGGCCTGAGCGAAGCCGCCATCGCGGATCTCGCCGGCACGCTCGGCGTCGAGGACGACATTCGCTCGGCCTATTTCCGTTCGATGGCGACCGCCGGCCTCGAGGCGCGGTGGCCGATCCTGTTCTCCACGACCAGCTCGACCCATGTGCTCGAACCGATGGGCCAGATCTTCGCCCGGCCCGATGCCGCCTATCAGAACCGGCTCGGCATCCCCAACGAGGACGCGCAGAGCCTCGTCTTCGACGCCACCAGCCTGTTCGAGCGCGACAAGTTCTCCGGCTTCGACCGCATCGAGGGCGGCACGCGCGCCAATCTCGGCGTGCGCTATTCCGGCGCGTTCCAGAACGGCTGGGGTCTGCACGGCCTGGCCGGACAATCCTACCACCTCGCCGGCGACAACCCGTTCGCCTCGCCCGATCTCGTCAGCGCGGGCGCCTATTCCGGCCTCGAATCGGACCGCTCGGACTATGTCGCCATGGTCGGCCTGACCACCCCGGTGGGGCTTTCCTTCTCGGCCGGCGGCCGCTTCGACGAGGATTCCTTCGAGATGCGCCGCACCGACCTGACCGCCGGCTACACGACGCGGCCGTTCTCCATCGTCGGCCGCTACAGCTTCATCGAGGCGCAGGCGCCCGAGGAAGCGGGCGATCCGCCTGCCTACGGCTTCGATTCCGATCGCCAGGAGGTGCAGCTCAGCGCCTCGGCGAGGTTCTTCGAGAACTGGCGCGTCTTCGGCTCGGGCACCTACGACCTGGAAAAGGACGTGCTCGTCGCCCGCTCGATCGGCTTCGCCTATGACGACGAGTGCTTCGCCTATTCGTTCACCGTTTCGGAGACGGAGAACCGCGACACCAATGAAGTCGACCGCAGTTTCGGCTTCAGCATCTCGCTCAGGACGATCGGCGATTTCGGCACCGCATCCAACAGCCCGTTTGCTTCCAGCCGCCTTTGACACTATTCAGGGCCCTCAAGACTGGCATTCGTCACTCTTTTGCCCCATAAGGCGGGCAAACGACTTGTCTGGCGTGCCGAAATCGCTCTGGAAGATACGGGGATTTACTTGCAATGATGCCGATCAGGAAAAGCCTGCGCACCATCGCTCTCGCCTTGATGGTATCCGCGGTGACGGTTCCAGTCGCCTTCGCGCCGCTGCCCGCGGCGGCGACCGAAATCAAGTACGTCGTCAACAACCAGCCGGTGACCAGCTACGATATCCAGCGCAGGGCCGCCTTCCTCAAGCTGCAGCAGCGGAAGGGCAATCTGCAGCAGATGGCCGCCGACGATATGGTCGACCAGGCGCTGCGCACGGCCGAGATCAAGCGCCTCAACATCCGCATCACGGACGAGCAGGTGGCCGATTCCTATGCCCGCTTCGCCCAGTCGAACAATCTCAGCCCGCAGCAGATGGACGAGATACTCGCCCAGACCGGCGTGACCAAGGCGCATTTCCGCGAATTCATCCGCACCCAGATGGGCTGGGGTCAGGCGATCAACGCCCGCAGCCGCTCTGCCAACCGGATGAGCGAGCAGGACGTCGTGCAGCGCATGCTGCAGCAGGGCGGCAACAAGCCTTCCGCCACCGAATACATGCTTCAGCAGGTGATCTTCGTGGTTCCGGCGTCCGAACGAGGCGCCAAGCTCGCGGCCCGCAAGCGCGAGGCCGAGGCCATGCGCCAGCGCTTCCGCAGCTGCGACACGACGCGTGAGTTCGTCAAGGGCCTGCTCGACGTGACGGTGCGCGATCTCGGCCGCATCCTCCAGCCGGAGCTTCCGCCGGAATGGAAGGAATCCGTCACGGCCACGAACGCCGGCGCGGCGACCGCCGTCCGCGAGACCGACCGCGGCGTGGAGTTCATCGGCGTGTGCAGCGCCCGCGAAGTCTCGGACGACCGCGTGGCGCAGATGGTCTTCCAGGCCGAGGGAACCGGTGGCGAGAAGGCCGACGAGCTTTCCAAGGAATACACCGCCGAGTTGCGCGAGAAGGCGACGATCATCAACCGCTGATCGTCGATCAACTGCATTTAGGAGACGGGCTTGGCTCCACTCGCGCTGACATCGGGCGATCCTTCGGGAATCGGCCCCGAAATCGCAATCCGGGCCTGGCGCGAACGCAGCGAACGCGGCGTTCCCGCCTTCTACGTCCTCGGCGACCCGGCCCTCCTCAAGGCGCGCGCGGCGATGACCGGCGAGGCTGCCGAGATCGCGATCATCCACCCGGCCGAGACCCTTGCGGCATTCGACAAGGTGCTTCCCGTGGTTCCGCTCGCGGCGCGGTTCCGTGACGTTCCCGGCAGCCCCGACGGCGCCAACGCCACCGGCATCATCGAGGCGATCGAGCGGGCGGTCGCCGACGTGCGCACCGGCGAGGCCGACGCCGTCGTCACCTGCCCCATCGCCAAGAAACCGCTCTACGATGCCGGCTTCGAGTTTCCGGGCCATACCGAATTTCTCGGCCATCTCGCCGAGCTGGAGACCGGCAGGCCCGTACGGCCGGTGATGATGCTGGCCGGGCCCGACCTGCGGGCCGTTCCGGTGACCATCCACATTCCGCTGGCCGACGTCAGCCGCAGCCTGACGAGCGAGGCGATCGTGGCCACCGCCACCATCACCGCCCGCGACCTCGCCGGGAGATTCGGCATCGCCAGGCCGCGCCTCGCCGTTTCCGGGCTCAATCCGCACGCCGGAGAGGACGGCGCGATGGGCCGCGAGGACATCGAGATCATCCGCCCGGCGATCGAGGCGCTGCGCGCGCAGGGGCTCGACGTGGCTGGCCCCCTGCCCGCCGACACCATGTTCCACCCGCAGGCGCGCGCCACCTACGACGCGGCGATCTGCATGTATCACGACCAGGCGCTGATCCCGGCGAAGGCGCTCGCCTTCGACGAGACCGTCAACGTGACGCTCGGACTGCCCTTCATCCGCACCTCGCCGGACCACGGCACCGCCTTCGGCATCGCCGGCAAGGGCGTCGCCAGGCCGGACAGCCTCGTCGCCGCGCTGAAACTTGCCCGCAAGATGGCCGACGCGAAAGCCGCGCGACAATGACGATCGACGGGCTGCCGCCGCTGCGCGACGTGATCGAGCGCCACGGCCTGCGGGCCAAGAAATCGCTCGGCCAGAACTTTCTCCTCGACCTCAACCTCACCGGCAAGATCGCCCGGACGGCCGGCGACCTCTCCGATTCCACGGTCATCGAGGTCGGACCGGGTCCGGGAGGACTGACGCGCGCGCTGCTCCTTTCCGGCGCCAAGCGCGTGGTTGCGATCGAGCGCGACGAGCGCTGTCTCGAGGCGCTGGCGGAGATCGCCGCGCATTATCCCGGCCGGCTGGAGGTGATCGCCGGCGACGCGCTGAAAACCGATTTCGCCGCCCTCGCCGCCGGTGGCGGAGACGTGCGCATCGCGGCGAACCTGCCCTACAATATCGGCACCGAGCTTCTGATCCGCTGGCTGACGACGGCCCAATGGCCGCCCTTCTATTCCTCGCTGACGCTGATGTTCCAGCGCGAAGTGGCGCAACGCGTGGTGGCGCGGCCGGGCGACGACGCCTATGGCCGGCTCGGCGTGCTCGCGGGCTGGCGGACGCGGGCGCGCATCGCCTTCGACCTTCCGCCGCAGGCCTTCACGCCGCCGCCCAAGGTGACCTCCTCCGTCGTCAGCATCGAGCCGCGGGAAAATCCACTGCCCGCCGACGTGCAAAAGCTCGCGAAGATAACCGAAGCAGCCTTCGGCCAACGCCGCAAGATGCTGCGCCAGAGCCTCAAGAGCGTTGGCGGCGAGCGGCTTCTCGCGGCCACCGGCATCGACGGGACCCGCCGGGCGGAGACGCTGACCGTCGAGGAATTCGTGGCGTTGGCGAACGCGGTGTGAGCCGCAGGGCGGTGGAATCGCGCCGAGCGACCGCGAACGGCACGGCCGCTCTTGGATAGCGCCGCCTGACGGCGCTATCAGCGCCTAGCTAATAGTAGAACCGCTCCTCGACGATCTTGCCGGCCCTGACCGTGTAGACGCCGACCTCGTCGAGCGTGATGCGTTCACCGGTCGCCTTCCGCGTCAAATCCATCGTGAAACGGATGGCGAACTGGTCGCCGTTGACGTAGGGGCCCTCGACGGTCACGCCGTGGACCTCGTGATTGGCGCCCCACGTCTCGCCCTTCTGCCTGACGGCGTCCTTGCCCCTGCTGACCGCCGTCGGGCCTTCCATCGCTTCATAACTCACGATGTCGTCGGAATTGTATTTCGCGGCCGCGCCGTCGTGGTCGCCGCGCTTGAGAATTTCGGTGAAATCCTTCGCAAGTTCTGCCGTAGTCATGGGTGTTCCTCCCTGAACCGAGGTCCGGAAAATAGCACCGGCGGCGCAGGCGGCATATGGGAGGTCGCCGTGCCAGCTGACAGCTTGATGTCAGGAGCTCGTGAACGACGCGTTCCGGGCGGTCCTGTCTAGCCATGCCCGTTGCAGGCGTGGCCGCGTCGCTACAGCTTCTCGTCGAGCAATCCGGAAACGAACTCGAACAGGCCGGGGCGGCGGTCGCGCCGCAGCCGCTCGGCGGCGACGATCGCCTGCACGGAGACGAAAGCCCTGTCCAGATCGTCGTTGACGACGACGTAGTCGTATTCGCGCCAATGCTCGATCTCCGCGCGCGCGTTCTCCAGGCGCGCCGCGATGACGCTGTCCTGGTCCTCCGCCCGGCGCCGCAGCCGCTCCTTCAGCTCGCGCATCGAGGGCGGCAGGATGAAGATCGAGACGATGTCGCCTTGCATCTTCTCGCGAAGCTGGACGGCGCCCTGCCAGTCGATGTCGAAGAGCATGTCGCGGCCCTCGGCCATCGCCCTTTCGGCCGGCTCGCGCGGCGTGGCGTAGAAATTGCCGTGCACCTCGGCCCATTCGAGCAACTGATCGTTGTCGCGCAGCATCTCGAACTCGCGGGTCGTGCGGAAATGATAGTGCGCGCCATCAATCTCGCTGCCGCGGCGCGGGCGCGTCGTCACGCTGACCGAAAGCTCGAACGCCTTGTCCCTTTCCAGGAGATTGCGCGCGATCGTCGACTTCCCGGCGCCTGAAGGCGAGGAGAGCACGAGCATGAGGCCGCGCCGGCGGATCTGTGCGGTTTCGGGCTCGGCCGCCATGACTTACTCCAGATTCTGGACCTGTTCGCGAAACTGGTCGACCACCGCCTTCAATTCAAGGCCGATCGCGGTGACCGAGGCGGCGTTCGACTTCGAGCATAGCGTGTTCGATTCGCGGTTGAATTCCTGCGCGAGGAAGTCGAGCTTGCGACCGACGGGGCCTCCGCCGGCCAGAAGCGCGCGGCCGGAAGCGACATGCGTCTTCAGCCGGTCGATCTCCTCGCGGATATCCGCCTTGGTGGCGAGGAATGCCGCCTCCATGTGCAGGCGTTGCTCGTCCAGCGCCGGGGCGGCGTCGAGCAGCAGCTTCACCTGCTCGCCGAGCCGCTCGCGGATCACCGAAGGCTCGCGAGAGGGATCGGCCTCGGCGCTCGCGGAAAGCCCGGCGATTGCGTCGAGATGCCCTGAAAGCAGGCCGCCGAGCGCGGTGCCTTCATCCCGCCGTGCCGCCTCGAGATTTGCAAGCGCGGCGTCGAGCGCGGCCAGGATCGCGGCGTCGAGCGCGTTGCGGCCCTCCTCATCCTCGAGCGCATCGGGAATGTCGAGCACGCCGCGCAGGGAAAGAAGTCCGTCGGCGGTCGCGGGCGCGACCCCGAACTGCTCCTCGAGGCGCTTGGCGAGCCCCGCCAGATCCCTCAGGAACTCCTCGTTGACGACCGGCTGCGCCTGTACGCCCGAGCGCGTCAGCGTGAGGCCGGCCTGGACGTTGCCGCGGGAAAAACGCTTCTGGATCGCCTGACGGGCGGCCTGCTCGAGCCGCTCGCAACCGGGCGGAAGGCGCAGGCGCACCTCCAGGCTCTTTCCGTTGACCGATTTGAGCTCCCAGGCGATGGCGGCGCCGAGATGTTCGGCGGCTGCCCGGCCAAAGCCCGTCATGCTCTGCAAGCTCATTCGTCCCCCAGACCGGATCGCCATGCGCCCGAGGGACGCGCGAAAGTCGATCCATCTCTTGTTCTTGACATCGGATTGGCCCGAAAACCGGATTCCACTTTCGGTCCGATGTTCTGGCTGCCGGTGTTTATTCGGCGTCCGTTTCCGCCTCGGCATCCGGCGTCGTTCCGGCGGCTTCGGCGCGTTCCCGCACGATGCGGCGCCAGCGTGCGACGTTCCGGTTGTGCTCGTCGAGCGTGGTAGCGAAGACGTGGCCGCCGGTGCCGTCCGCGACGAAATAGAGGTCGTCGGTCAGCGACGGGTTGGCCACGGCCTCCAGCGAGGCCCGGCCGGGAATGGCGATCGGACCGGGCGGCAGGCCGTTGATGGTGTAGGTGTTGTATTCCGTCGGCTTGTCGATGTCCGAGCGATAGATCGGCCGGTCGGCCGGCTTGCCCTCGCCGCCGAAGATTCCATAGATGATCGTCGGGTCGGATTGCAGCCGCATGCCGCGCTTCAGCCGGTTGATGAAGACCGATGCCACGCGCGAGCGCTCGTCGGCGCGGGCGGTCTCCTTCTCCACGATCGAGGCGAGCGTGACGAATTCGTTGACGTCGGAAATCGGAAGATCGGGCGAGCGGCGCTCCCAGATGCCTTCCACCAGCCGCTCCTGGTCGGCGACCATCTTGCGCACCACTTCCTCGCGCGTCATGCCGCGCTCGATCCGCAACGTGTCGGCCATGAGGCCGCCTTCGGTCGGAACATCGGAAGGCATGTCGCCGGTGAGGATCTCGTTCGCCTCGATGCGCCTCAATGCCTGCAGGACGGTCAGTCCTTCCGGCACGACGAGCGAATAGGTGACGGAACGTCCGCTCTTCAGGAGCTCCATGATCTCGCGCATCGAGGCGCCCGCCTTGACCATGTACTCGCCGGCCTTGAGCTGGCCGTCATTGCCATAGGCCCGCACGCCGAGGCGGAAGATCGTCTCGTTGGAGATCATGTCGTTGCGCGCGAGCAGCTCGGCGATGCCCTGCACGCCGGTGTTCGGGCGGATTATGACCGTGTCGGCGTCCGTCGACGGCCCGGGCGCGTCGAAAGCCTGCTTGCCGAGATAGACGGCCACGAAGGCGGCGATGGCGACGAGCACCACCACCGACATGAGGAAATTCAGGAAAATGACGAACTGGCTGCGCGACTGGCGCGACCTGCGCGGCGGCGGCGTTCCGGCCTGGGGGCGCAGCGCCTCGCTCGCGGTCTTGGGTACGATCGGCTTGGAAGCTTCGGGAGTGGTGCCGCTCACGGCCTCTTCAGACGGATTTGATGTCATCTTGCTTCAGCACGCTCCTGATGCCGATTCCCGAGCTTCCCGGCCGATCCCGACCGTAGCCCCAAATATGGCAAAAATGGCGGTGATTCAGCCGTTGTAACGCTGAAACACAAGAGATGCGTTGGTCCCGCCAAAGCCGAACGAATTCGAAAGCGCGACATCGATCCGGCGCTCGCGAGGAGCGTTGGGAACCAGATCGATCGCCGTCTCCTTTTCAGGATTGTCGAGATTGATCGTCGGGGGCGCCACGTTGTTCTTGATGGCGAGCACGGAGAAGATCGCCTCCGCCGCTCCGGCCGCGCCGAGCAGGTGGCCGATCGACGATTTCGTCGACGACATGGAAACCTTGGACGCCGCGTTGCCGACCAGTCGCTCGACCGCGCCGAGTTCGATCGTGTCGGCCATGGTGGAGGTGCCATGGGCGTTGATGTAGTCGATGTCCGCGGGCGCGAGATTGGCGCGCTTGATCGCCGCGCTCATGCAGCGGAACGCGCCGTCGCCGTCCTCGGAGGGGGCGGTGATGTGATAGGCGTCGCCGGACAGACCGTAGCCGACGACCTCGGCGTAGATCTTCGCGCCGCGCGCCTTGGCGTGCTCCAGCTCCTCCAGCACCACGACGCCCGCGCCCTCGCCCATGACGAAGCCGTCGCGGTCGCGGTCATAGGGACGCGAAGCCTTCTGCGGCGTGTCGTTGTAGCTCGTGGAGAGCGCCTTGCAGGCGGCGAAGCCGGCCAGCGACAGCCGGGTGACCGGCGATTCCGCACCGCCCGCCACCATCACGTCGGCATCGCCGAACATGATCAGGCGCGCCGCGTCGCCGATCGCGTGCGCGCCGGTCGAGCAGGCCGTGACGACCGCGTGATTCGGCCCCTTGAGGCCGTGGCGGATCGACACCTGGCCGGAAACGAGATTGATGATGTTGCCGGGGATGAAGAACGGGCTGATGCGGCGCGGGCCGCGTTCCTTGAGGATCATCGCGTTCTCGGCGATGCCCTCGATGCCGCCGATGCCCGAGCCGATCATCACGCCGGTGGCGTTCTGGTCCTCGGGGCTCTCGGGATGCCAGCCGGCATCGTCCAGCGCCATGTCGGCGGCGGCCATTCCGTAGAGAATGAAGTCGCCGACCTTGCGCTGATCCTTGGGTTCCATGAACCGGTCGGGATCGAAGGCGGCCTCCCCCTCCCGGGGGATGACGTTGGCGATCTTGCAGGGAAGATCGTCAACCTCGAAAGTCTCGATGCGGCGCGCAGCGCTCTTGCCTGCAAGCAATTGCTTCCAGGCATGCTCCACACCCACCCCGAAGGGCGAAAGCAGACCCATGCCGGTGACGACGACGCGCCTCATCGCAGGACCTCTTTACTTATCGTGGTGCTTCGGAAGCCGCGCGACGACAGCGTCAGGCGGACGCCTTGTCGATGTACTTGACCGCGTCGCCGACAGTCAGGATGGTCTCGGCGGCATCGTCCGGAATCTCGACGCCGAATTCTTCCTCGAAAGCCATGACCAGCTCAACCGTATCAAGGCTGTCCGCGCCGAGGTCGTCGATGAAGCTCGCGCCTTCGGTGACCTTGTCGGCATCGACGCCCAGATGCTCGACAACGATTTTCTTGACGCGTTCTGCGGTATCGCTCATTTGCAAACCCTCGACTTGTGTTGGTTCGTCTTCGTTAGCGGCACGATTGCCGCTAATCAAGTTCAAAGATAACTGTTCCGGCGGCAAGAAATCAGTGGATAATGCGACGTCGTCTCTTTGTCGGCGACAGTGTCGAACCCCACGGAAAGCTCAATTCTCCGCCTTTTCGAGCGCCCGATTACACGAAAACGCGGCTGCGTCCAAGGCGAAAAAGCCTTCTCGGGCGGTCATCCTCAGATCATCGCCATGCCGCCGTTGACGTGCAGCGTCTGGCCGGTGACGTAGCCGGCCTCGTCGGAAGCCAGATAGACGACGGCCGCGGCGATGTCGCCGCCCGCACCCATCTTCTTCATCGGGATGGCGCCCATGATCGCCTCCTTCTGCTTGTCGTTCAGCTTGTCGGTCATGGCCGATTCGATGAAGCCCGGCGCGACGCAGTTGACGGTAATGTTGCGCGTCGCGATCTCCTGCGCCAGCGATTTGGAGAAGCCTATGAGGCCGGCCTTGGTGGCGCAGTAGTTGGCCTGGCCGGGGTTGCCGGTGACGCCCACCACCGAGCTGATGTTGATGATACGGCCGTGACGGCGGCGCATCATCGGATGGGTGAGCTCGCGGGTAAGCCGGAAAACGGCGGTCAGGTTGACCTCGAGCACGGCATCCCAGTCCTCGTCGGACATGCGCACGAACAGCCCGTCCTTGGTGATGCCGGCATTGTTGACGAGAATGTCGACGCCTTCGAGCTCGGCCTCGGCCTTGGCGCCGAGCGCCTTGACCTCGTCGCGGTCCGAAAGGTTCGCCGGGAAAAGCTTCACGCGCTCGCCGAGCTCGCCGCCGAGCGCTTCGAGCTTTTCGATCCGCGTGCCGTGCAGGCCGACGACGGCGCCCTGCGCGTGCAGCGCGCGGGCGATCGCCTCTCCGAGGCCGCCGGTGGCGCCGGTCACGAGTGCCTTGCGGCCAGTAAGATCAAACATCCTTCACTCCTTCCAGAGCAGACCCGCCGCTGCGGATCGCTGGTTCAAGCCGTCAGGCGAGCGCGGCGAGCGCCGTCTCCATGTCGGCCGGCGTGCCGACGGACGCGGTGGCGATATCGCGGTTGATACGCCGGGCGAGCCCGGAAAGCACCTTGCCCGATCCGATTTCATAAAGCGTCGAAACACCGTTCGCGCCGAACCATTCGACGGTCTCGCGCCAGCGCACGCGGCCGGTGACCTGCTCGACCAGGCGTGCGGCGATCTCATCCGGATCGGAAATCGGCGCGACGACCACGTTCGCCACGACCGGCACGACCGGCGCCCTCTTCTCCACCTCGGCGAGCGCGATGCGCATCGCCTCGGCGGCGGGCGCCATCAGGGCCGAATGGAAAGGCGCCGAGACGGGCAGCATCAGGGCGCGCTTGGCGCCCTTTTCCGTGCAGATGCGCGCGGCGTGCTCGACCGCCGCCTTCGCGCCGGAAATGACGAGCTGGCCGCCGCCATTGTCGTTGGCGACCTGGCAGACGGAGCCCCGCGCGGCCTCCTCGCAGGCGGCTTCCACGTCCGGCTGCTCCAGGCCGATGATCGCCGCCATGGCGCCCTCGCCCACCGGCACGGCGGCCTGCATGGCATTGCCGCGGATACGCAGGAGCTTCGCCGTGTCGGCGATCGAGAAGGTTCCGGCGGCGGCGAGCGCCGAATACTCGCCGAGCGAATGGCCGGCGACATAGGCAACCTTGTCCTTGAGCGAGAAGCCGCGCGCCTCGAGCACCCGGACGACCGCGAGCGACACCGCCATGAGCGCCGGCTGGGCGTTGGCCGTCAGCGTCAGCGTCTCCTCCGGCCCCTCCCACATGATCGCGGAGAGCTTTTCGCCCAGCGCATCGTCCACTTCCTGAAAGACCGCGCGGGCCTCGGGGAAGGCGTCGGCGAGGTCCTTGCCCATACCGACGGCCTGGCTTCCCTGACCAGGAAATGTGAATGCGATCGCCATGGAGCGTCTCTCCGGTTTCGTGCCTTTCGCCTGCCGTGTGGCGCAATGAGCGCGGCAGGTCAAGTCTCGGCGTCCTCGGCGGCGGCTTTCCCGATTTACGCGAGAACGAAACGGGACTCATCAGCAACGTGTGAACGCCGTTCCTCGAAAGTGAAGCAACCTAAGGGTTTCATGACGGTTTAATGACTGTTAGATGACGCGCCCCCATTTTGACGACAGGAAGCTGACGTTGAGCGACATTATAGCCCATGAGCAATCGCTCAAACGAAATGAACGGTTGCGTGGACGGTCGGCCTCCTGGGGACCGAAATTCGCGCGCGGGCTCGTCTCGTTCCTGATCACCCTTCTGGCGGCGGTCGCCCTCGTCTTCGCCGTCGAGCTGATCGGGCGCGGGTCCGTTTCCGAGGTCGTCCGCTTCTTCAGCGAGACGCATCGCCCTGCCTGGACGACGGTGGCGCTGTTCGCGCTCCTCTTTCTCGCGCTCGACGCGATATTGTGGCGGGCGCACCAGTCGATCCTGCTGGTCGCGCCGATCGTCCTGGGATTGGCGTGGATCGGCTATGAGAAGCGCTTCTATCTCGGCGATCCGCTTTATCCGACCGACATTCTTTATGCGCGGCAGATCGTCGAGCTGCTCCCCCTGATGGCGAGCGACCGGCCGGTCACCGCGCTCGTGATCGCCCTGTCGACGGTCGCGGCCGCCGCCTTCATGGTCTTTGCATGGCGCAAGGCGCGGCACCTGCCCAGGAAAAGCATCGGCGGACGGCTGCTCTGCCTGATCGTCTCGGTGCCGATCCTCGGCTATTTCGCCTCGATCATGGACTATTCGAGCTTCTCGCAGATGCGCGACAATCTGCGCATTTCCCCAATGATGTGGGACCAGAAGGCGAATTACGCCCACAACGGCTTCACGCTCGCCTTCCTCCTCAACGTGCCGATGGCGAACGTCGCGGCGCCCGCGGGCTATTCGCAGTACGCGATGACCTCGATCGACCGCGCGACCGATGCGGTCTACATCCCCGCGCAGCAGCCGGACATCATCGTGGTGATGAGCGAATCCCTCTGGGACGCGACCCGCCTGCCGAATGTGACGATCAGGCCGGACCCGCTGAAATTCGTCAAGTCGGTGCAGTCGGGCCACGTCTTCTCGCCCGAATTCGGCGGCATGACCGCCAATGTCGAATTCGAGGCGCTGACGGGCTTTTCCAATGCCTTCCTGCCCTATGGCAGCATTCCCTATCAGCAATATGTGCGCGGCGAGCTTCCCTCGATGGCAAGCTTCCTCAGGAATGCCGGCTACGAGACCCTCGCCGTCCATCCCTTCGCCGAATGGTTCTGGAACCGCGGTCCGGTCTACGAGGCGTTCGGCTTCGACCGCTTCCTGTCGCAGGAGAACCTTCCGCCGCTGGAAAAGCGCGGCAAGCTCGCCTCCGACGAGGCGCTGACGGAAGAGATCATCAAGCAGGCCGAGGCGGCGACCGATCCGCTCTTCCTGTTCGCGGTCACCCTGCAGGGCCACGGACCCTACGGCTCCGACCGCTATCCGGAGCCCAAGCATGAGGTGATCACGGCGGCCGGCGAGGCGGCGCGCTCCTCGATCCAGAGTTTCGCCGAGGGCGCGGCCGACGCCGACAAGAGCCTGCGGCGGCTGATTCGCTGGGCGGCCAAGCGGGAGCAGCCGACCGTCATCGCGCTCTTCGGCGACCACCTGCCGCCACTGGGGCCGGCCTATGTCGCCACCGGCTTCATGGAGCGCAACGTCGCCAACCGCTTCGCGCCCGCCGACGAAATGCTCGTGCAGCACGAGACGCCGCTGGTGGTCTGGAACAACAAGACCGGCCGGGTCCCGAACATCGGCACCGTCAGCCCGGCCTTCCTGCCGTTCCACGTCTTTCAGGCGGCCGGCATCGAGCATCCTTATTACACGGGCTTCCTCGGCGACCTTCGCCACCGCTATGCCGTGATCGACAGGCACCTGCTCATCGGCGCCGACGGTGGCAATGCCGAGGGCTGGATGCGGCGGCCGACGATCGATCCGCTGCTGCGCCAGTACCGGCTGCTGCAATACGACACGATGTTCGGCAGGCGCTACGGCCAGGACCGCTTCTTCCCCGCGGTGCCACCGGAGCTCGTCGCGGAGCGCGCGCGACGCGCGGACATTGCGACCTATTGATCCGTTCCCGCCCGCAGCGCTTGTCTTCCGCGAAAAAACCTGTATAGACGGCCGCAATCTGCCGGTCCTTGCTGGGGGCTGAACGGAGGGCCGTGCGTTTTTTCCGCAAGGGAAGACCGCGTGTGTGAAGGCAGAAGGCCTTCCGCCTCCCGTGTCTCCGCTCTCGACCGTCTCGTCATGCTCCTTTCTTCGCCGCAACCGCGGAAAAGAGAAGTTGCAGAGGCTTAGCCGCTGGGCGCCGGACAGGGAAAACGAAGAAAGGCAAGACAATATGGCTCTTTACGAACATGTGTTCCTTGCCCGGCAGGACCTCTCGCCGCAGCAGATCGAAGCCCTCGTGGAACAGTACAAGGGTGTGATCGAGGCGAATGGCGGTTCCGTCGGCCGGGTCGAGAACTGGGGACTGAAGTCCCTCACCTACCGCATCAACAAGAACCGCAAGGCCTACTACACCCTCATGGACCTGACGGCTCCGGCCGCCGCGATCCAGGAGATGGAACGCCAGATGGGCCTGTCGGAAGACGTGCTGCGCTTCATGACGATCCGCGTCGAAGCGCACGAGGAAGGCCCGTCCGCGATGATGCAGAAGCGCGACGACCGCAGCGACCGTTTCGGCGACCGTCCGTCGCGTTTCGGCGATCGTGGTGACCGCGGCGGCGATCGCGGTGATCGTGGCGGCGACCGTGGTGACCGGGGCCCGCGCCGTCCGCGCGAAGCTGCTGAAGGAGCTGCAGAATAATGGTCGACATCAACCAGATCCCGACGCGGCGTCCGTTCCACCGTCGCCGCAAGACCTGCCCGTTCTCCGGCGCCAACGCACCGAAGATCGACTACAAGGACGTCCGCCTCCTGCAGCGCTACATTTCCGAGCGCGGCAAGATCGTGCCGTCCCGCATCACGGCCGTGAGCCAGAAGAAGCAGCGCGAGCTCGCCAAGGCGATCAAGCGCGCGCGCTTCCTCGGCCTGCTTCCCTACGTGGTGAAGTAAGTTCCGGTTCCGGGCGGTCCCGATCGGGGATCGCCCGGACCCCTCCTCCGCGTTGGGCGCGGCGGAGAAGCATGAAAATCCCGAGTTGGGCCGATCGGCCCTAACTGCCAGGCAGGCAGGACAGCGAAACGGCCTAGCGCCCCTTCTTTTGCTTCCTTGCCTGTTCCGGAATTTCCGCCAGAGATGGCGACGTTGAAAGGAACATGAAAATGGAAGTCATTCTCCTCGAACGCATTTCCCGTCTCGGCCAGATGGGCGACACGGTGAAGGTCAAGGACGGTTTCGCCCGCAACTTCCTTCTGCCGCAGGGCAAGGCGCTGCGCGCGAATGAGGCCAATAAGAAGAAGTTTGAGGGCCAGCGCGCCCAGCTCGAGACCCGCAATCTCGAGCGCAAGTCGGAGGCCCAGCAGGTCGCCGACAAGCTCGACGGCAAGAGCTTCGTGGTCGTCCGCTCCGCCGGCGAAACCGGCCAGCTCTACGGCTCGGTCTCGACCCGCGACATTTCCGAAATCCTCACCGCCGAGGGCTTCTCCGTCGGCCGCAACCAGGTCGAGCTGAACCAGCCGATCAAGACGATCGGCCTTACGAATGTTGCGATTGCGCTGCATCCCGAGGTCGAGGTCACCATCACGCTGAACATCGCCCGCTCGGCTGACGAGGCGGAGCGCCAGGCGGCCGGCGAGAAGCTGGATTCGGCCGAGGCGATCTACGGCGACGACATCAACGAGAACGCCCGCCCCGATGCTTTCTTCGACCCGAACGAAGAAGGTTTCGAGGACGAAGAGAACGCCTGATCTCTTCGAACGGCACCGAAAAAGCGATGCCCGGATGGCGACATCCGGGCATTTTTTTGTCTTGAACGGAACCTCGGGAGGGTCACATAGTTACCTAAGGTTGTCTTATGCCTTAGGTGGACGAGAGAATGAACAGACTGCTTCAGGGCGTCGTCGGGCGCCTGGTTCGCACCGGAAACCTCACGGTCACGGATCCCGACGGGATCGTCGACGTCTTCGGCGACGGAACCGGAACGCCGGTCCACGTCGTCATCAAGACGCATCATGCGCAGCGCGCGATCACCATGGATCCGATGCTGGCGGTGCCGGAAGCCTACATGAACAGCGAGCTCGACATCGTCGAAGGCGACGTGATGGAGCTTCTTCACACCGTCTATCAGAACATGGGCCCGCACGGCGTGGAAGCCGCCTGGATGAAGGCGCTCGACAGCTTGCGCCATGCCTTCCGCCGGCTCCAGCAGGTCAACACCGCCGGGCGCTCGAGGCGCAACGTCGCGCACCACTACGACCTTTCCGGCGAGTTCTACCGGCTTTTCCTAGACGAGGACCTGCAATATTCCTGCGCCTATTTCGAACGGCCCGACATGACGCTGGAGGATGCGCAACTCGCCAAGAAGCGGCATATCGCGGCCAAGCTGAACCTCAAGCCCGGCCACCATGTGCTCGACATCGGCTCCGGCTGGGGCGGCCTCGGCCTCTATCTGTCACGCACCTTCGACGTCGACGTGCTCGGCGTCACCCTCTCCACCGAGCAGCACGCGGTCGCGACCGACCGGGCGCATGAGGAAGGGCTGCAGAGCCGCGTCCATTTCGAGATCAAGGACTACCGCTCCCTGCAGGAACGCTTCGACCGGATCGTGTCGGTCGGCATGTTCGAGCATGTCGGCGTCAACCACTACCGCGCCTTCTTCGAACGCTGTGCGGCGCTGCTGAAGCCGGATGGCGTCATGGTGCTGCACTCGATCGGCCGCTCCGGGCCGCCCTCGGCCACCAACGCGTTCATCCGCAAGCACATCTTCCCCGGCGGCTACATCCCCGCCCTCTCCGAGGTGCTTCCGCATATCGAGAAGGCCGGCCTGGTGGTCACCGACACCGAAATCCTGCGGCTCCACTATGCCGAGACGCTGCGCAACTGGCGCGAACGCTTCATGGCGAATCGCGACAAGGCGAAGGCGATCTACGACGAGCGCTTCTGCCGGATGTGGGAATTCTATCTCGCCGGCTCGGAGGCCTCGTTCCGCTGGCAGGACATGATTGTGTTCCAGATCCAGCTCGCCCTCAAGAACGACGCGCTGCCTATCACCCGCGACTATATCGGCAAGTGCGAGAAGGCGATCGTCATGCACGAGATGGGGCATGCGCCGCAGCCGGCGTCGCCGCGCGCCCGCGGAAGGCGCAAAATGGCCGACGGCAAATAGCGGATAACCTTATTTTCCTGTTTTGTTCTCCTCGGCGCGGCGCTAAGCTGCGCCGAGCTGATTCGTGTCAACCGCAAAAGGAAGAGCGGGCACGCTTGCCTGTGAGTTGCTGTGTGTATCGCGAAACACTCCGATCTCGGCAGGAATCCGCATTGGCCCAAACCGATTCTCGGGGTAGGACCGATGCATTGGATGCCGGGATTTGGTGTTTCGTTCTATCCGGCGAATAACACGAATCGATGGAACCGGCATGGCTGAGGCAGCCCGCAAACTCAATGCGGCGGAAACACCGCTTTATCGGGAAGCTCCGAACAATATCGAGGCCGAGCAGGCGCTTCTGGGCGCCATCCTCGTCAACAACGACGCCTTCTACCGCGTCTCCGACTTCCTGAAGGCCGCGCATTTCTACGAGCCGCTGCACCGCAAGATCTACGAGGTGCTGGCCGAGCTGATCCGGATGGGCAAGATGGCCAATCCGGTGACGATCAAGACCTTCCTGCCGGCCGACGAGAAGGTCGGCGAAATGACGGTGGCGCAGTATCTCGCCCGGCTCGCCGGCGAGGCGACGACGGTCATCAACGCCGCCGACTACGGCCGCGCCATCTACGACCTCGCGACGCGGCGCGCGTTGATCACGGTCGGCGAGGACATGGTCAACATCGCCTATGACGCGCCGGTGGACATGTCGCCGTCCGACCAGATCGAGGACGCCGAGAGGCGGCTCTTCGAGCTTGCCGAGACCGGCCGCTACGACGGCGGCTTCGAAAGCTTCAGCGATGCGGTCAAGACCGCCGTGGACATGGCCAACGCCGCCTATATGCGCGACGGCCATCTTTCCGGCGTCGCCACGGGCCTGCGCGACCTCGACCGCCGCATGGGCGGGCTGCAGCCCTCGGATCTGATCATCCTTGCCGGACGTCCCGGCATGGGCAAGACGTCGCTCGCCACCAACATCGCCTTCAACATCGCGGCCTCGTACGAGCCGGTGCAGCAGGCGGACGGTTCGTTCAAGGCAGCGAACGGCGGCGTGGTCGGCTTCTTCTCGCTGGAAATGTCGTCCGAGCAGCTCGCCACCCGCATCGTCTCCGAACAAACGGAAATTCCGTCATCCAAAATTCGCCGAGGCGAAATCAACGAAGCGCAATTCGAGCAACTCGTCGGTTGTGCGCAAACGATGCAGAAGCTTCCGCTGTTCATCGACCAGACCGGCGGCATCTCGATCGCCCAGCTCGCCGCCCGCGCCAGGCGGCTGAAGCGGCAGCGCGGGCTCGACGTGCTCGTCATCGACTACGTCCAGCTCATGCAGGGCACCAGCGCCCGCGCGCAGCAGAACCGCGTCCAGGAAATCACCGAGATCACCACCGGCCTCAAGGCGCTGGGCAAGGAACTCGGCGTGCCGATCATCGCGCTTTCGCAGCTCTCCCGTCAGGTCGAAAGCCGCGACGACAAGCGTCCGCAGCTTTCCGACCTGCGCGAATCGGGCTCGATCGAGCAGGACGCCGACGTGGTTCTCTTCGTCTATCGCGAGGAATACTATCTGAAGAACAAGGAGCCGAAGCCCGGCACCGAGGAGTACATCAAGTGGGAAGGCGAGATGCACGAGGTCAAGGGCAAGGCCGAGGTCATCATCGCCAAGCAGCGTCACGGTCCCACCGGAACCGTCTCGCTCGCCTTCCAGGGCGAGTTCACCCGCTTCTCGGACCTGGCCGAGGAACATCATCTGCCTGAACGTTTCGAGTAGGAATTGAGCGACTTTATTCCATTCTCTCCCGACAGCGCCCACCAGGGCGCCGACCCGAGGCTTGCCGGCGGCAGGCTGACGATCGACCTCGGCGCGCTGGCGGAGAATTACCGCATGCTCGCGCAACGGGCCGCCCCCGCCAGGGTTGCGGGCGTGGTCAAGGCCAACGCCTACGGCCTCGGGATAGCGATGGTCGTGCCGACGCTGTGGCAGGCGGGCTGCCGGACGTTCTTCGTGGCCCTTCCGGAGGAAGGCATCGCCGCGCGGCGGGCGGCGCCCGGTGCCGACATCTTCGTCCTCAACGGTCTTTTCGGGCCTGAATCCGCCCCCGCCTACGCCCAGCACCGCCTGATGCCGGTATTGAACACGCAGGCGGACATATCGGCATGGGAAGCTTTCGGATGGGATGGGAAAGCGCCGCGCCCGTGCGCCATCCACGTCGATTCGGGCATGAACCGGCTCGGCGTGACGGCGGAGGAGCTGCATGCCTTCGCCCATGAAAACTCGCTGACGCAGGCCGTCACGCCGCTGCTGCTGATGAGCCATCTCGCCTGCGCCGACGACGCCGCCAGCCCGATGAACGCGAGGCAGCTTGAATCCTTTCAAAAGGTTAGACGGATTCTCGCAGATTCCGATTCAAGTCTCTCGAACTCGGCCGGCATCTTCCTCGGCCCGGACTACCATTTCGACCTCGTCCGTCCCGGCATCGCGCTCTATGGCGGCGCGCCCTACAATGGCGGCCGGAATCCGATGAAGCCGGTGGTGACCGCGGAAGCGCGCATCGTGCAGGTGCGCCACGCGCGCGCCGGCGAAACCGCGAGCTACGGCGCGAGCGCGGCACTCGCCCGCGACACGGTCATCGCGGTCGCCTCGGTCGGCTATGCCGACGGTTACCCGCGTTCGGCCTCGGGCGCCGGCGTGCCGCTGCGATACGCGGTCACGAACGGCGCGCACGGCTTCCTGCACGGCAAGCGCGTGCCGCTGCTCGGCCGCGTCACCATGGACCTCACCCTGTTCGACGTGACGGGACTTGGCGACGCGGCGAATGTCGGCGACCATATCGAGCTCTTCGGCCCCAACATTCCGATCGACGAGGCGGCGACGGCCGCCGGCACGATCTCCTACGAGCTGCTGACCTCGCTGGGGAAGAGATACTACCGGCACTACGTGGCGGCGGATCAGCCGCAATGACCGGCGCTTCCCCTTCCCCCTCCGCCACGCGTCGCATCCTCCTGCCCCGCTTCGCGGGGGAGATACCGCCGTCGCGGCCGTCGCCGACCTTGCTGCTTCCTGGCGACTTCGTGCCTCCACCCCCTGCCCGCTCATGGCGACGCGGAGACGACAGCCATGCCGCCGCACGGGGAAGAACCCGTCCCCATGGCTAAGTCCCGCGTCCAGTTCATCTGCCAGAATTGCGGCACCGTCCACACGCGCTGGGCGGGCAAGTGCGACGCCTGCGGCGAATGGAACACGCTGATCGAGGAAGGCACGTCCGGTGGCATCGGCAGCGGCCCCTCGGGCATGCGCAACGCCCGCAAGGGCCGCGCCGTCACGCTGACGACGCTGTCCGGCGAGATCGAGGAAGCGCCGCGCATCGTGTCGGGCATCGGCGAACTCGACCGGGCGACGGGCGGCGGCTTCGTCCGCGGCTCGGCATTGCTGGTCGGCGGCGATCCCGGCATCGGCAAGTCGACGCTCCTCACCCAGGCGGCGGCGGCCCTCGCCCTTCGCGGCCACCGCGTCGTCTACGTGTCCGGCGAGGAGGCGGTCGCGCAGATCCGGCTGCGCGCGCAGCGGCTGAACGCCGCCGAGACGCCGGTAGAGCTCGCGGCCGAGACCAATGTCGAGGACATATTGGCGACGATCGCCGACGGCAGGCGCCCCGACCTCGTCATCCTGGATTCGATCCAGACGCTGTGGACCGACATGGCCGATTCGGCCCCCGGCACGGTCACGCAGGTGCGCGCCTCGGCCCAGGCGATGATCCGCTACGCGAAATCCACAGGCGCGGCGGTGGTGCTCGTCGGGCACGTCACCAAGGAAGGCCAGATCGCCGGCCCGCGCGTCGTC
Source organism: Aquamicrobium sp. LC103 (assembly GCF_001014615.2). GTDB lineage: Bacteria > Pseudomonadota > Alphaproteobacteria > Rhizobiales > Rhizobiaceae > LBCQ02. Next base: position 456,357 of record NZ_LBCQ02000002.1, on the reverse strand, counting down.
GAGCACATGGTCGACGGCGTCCTCTATTTCGAGGGCGAAGGCGGACATCACTACCGGATCCTGCGCACGGTGAAGAACCGCTTCGGGCCGACCGACGAGATCGGTGTCTTCGAAATGTCGGACAAGGGTCTGCGCGAGGTGGCCAACCCGTCCGAGCTGTTCCTCGGCGAACGCAGCGCGAAAGCGCCGGGCGCCGCGGTTTTCGCGGGCATGGAAGGCACCCGCCCGGTGCTCGTCGAGATACAGGCGCTGGTCGCCCCCTCCCCGCTCGGCACGCCGCGCCGCGCCGTGGTCGGCTGGGATTCGGCGCGGCTTTCGATGGTGCTCGCCGTGCTGGAGGCGCATTGCGGCGTCCGCTTCGCCACCCACGACGTCTATCTGAACGTCGCCGGGGGCTACCGGATTTCGGAACCGGCGGCCGACCTCGCGGTCGCGGCGGCGCTGGTTTCGTCTCTCACCGGACTTGCCCTTCCGGCGGATTGCGTTTATTTCGGCGAAATCAGTCTTTCGGGGGCAATCAGGCCTGTCGCGCATGCGCAGCAGCGTCTGAAGGAGGCGGAAAAGCTGGGCTTCGGGCAGGCGGTCATGCCGGCGTCGAGCGAGGACAAGGGCGGAGGTCAGAGATCGGCCTTCCAACCGGACACCCTCGCTGACCTCGTGGCGCGGATCGCCGGGTCGAAGGGGCGGAGCACGGAAGACTGACGCGGAAACGCGCGGTGCCGTATTTCGAATGAACACGGCCGATTTGGTGGCCGGCGCTATGGAGTGGAGCCACAATGCCCATTACGCTGCTTGACGGAATTCTCGTCGGCTTCACTCTGGTCTCGGCGATGCTGGCGATGGTGCGCGGCTTCTCGCGCGAAATCCTGTCCATCGCCTCCTGGGCGGCGGCGGCGGCCGCAGCATATTTCTTCTACCCCGTTGTATTGCCCTACGTGCAACCCTATGTGGACAACGCGCAGATCTCGATCGCGGCGGCGGCGGCAATCGTCTTTCTCATCGCCCTGATCATCGTGACGGTGATCACCATGAAGATTGCCGACTTCATCATCGATTCCCGGATCGGCGCGCTCGACAGGACCCTGGGCTTTCTCTACGGGGCGGCTCGCGGTATCCTCGTCGTGGCAGTGGGCTTCCTGTTCTTCAGCTGGCTGGTGGGAACGAACTCGCCGCCCTGGATAGCGGAAGCCAAGTCGCGGCCGTTGCTGGAAGGCATCGGCAACTGGCTTGAAGGAGTTCTGCCGGACGATCCGGAAAATTCGATCCTCAATCGGGTCTCACCGGATGCCGACACTCCCGAAGCCGAACAGCCGGCCGAAGCTCAGCCCAGCGACTAACACGGCCGACGTGAAACTCCACCGGAAGGGCGCAGCCTGATGGCAGACGCAGACGATACCCCGTTTTCATCCGGTGCCGACGACCGCTTTCACGACGAATGCGGCGTTTTCGGCATTTTCGGCCGGCAGGATGCCGCCGCCATCACCACTCTCGGCCTGCACGCGCTCCAGCATCGCGGCCAGGAAGCCGCGGGCATCGTCTCCTATGACGGCAGCCAGTTCCACGTCGAGCGCCATGTCGGGCTCATCGGCGACACCTTCACCAAGCAGTCGGTGATCGACCGGCTGCAGGGTACGCGCGCCATCGGCCACACGCGCTACGCCACGACGGGCGGCGCCGGCCTGCGCAACGTGCAGCCCTTCTTCGCCGAGCTTTCGACCGGCGGCCTCGCCGTCGCCCACAACGGCAACATCACCAATGCCCTGACCGTGCAGCGCACGCTGCAGAAGCAGGGCGCGATCTTCTCCTCCACCTCCGACACCGAGACGATCCTGCACCTCGTCGCCACCAGCAAGGAGCGCGACATCAATTCGCGCTTCATCGAGGCGATCCGCCAGCTCGAGGGCGCCTTCTCGCTCGTCGCGCTCACCTCGAAGAAGATGATCGGCGTGCGCGACCCGCTCGGCATCCGCCCGCTCGTGCTCGGCGATCTCGACGGCGCCTGGATTCTCGCCTCGGAGACCTGCGCGCTCGACATCATCGGCGCGCGCTTCGTGCGCGACCTGAAGCCCGGCGAGATGGTGGTCGTCACCTCCAAGGGCATCGAGAGCCTATTTCCGTTCGAGGCGCAGAAGCCGCGCTTCTGCATCTTCGAATATGTCTATTTCGCCCGGCCGGATTCTTCCGTCGAGGGCCGCAACGTCTACGACGTGCGCAAGCGCATCGGCATGGAACTCGCCATCGAAAGCCCGATCGATGCCGATATCGTCGTTCCGGTGCCGGATTCCGGCACGCCCGCCGCGATCGGTTTCTCGCAGCAGGCAGGCATTCCGTTCGAGCTCGGCATCATCCGCAACCACTATGTCGGCCGCACCTTCATTTCGCCCGGCGATTCGATCCGCCACATGGGCGTGAAGCTGAAGCACAACGCCAACCGCCGCATGATCGAGGGCAAGCGGGTCGTCCTCGTCGACGATTCCATCGTGCGCGGCACGACCTCGCAGAAGATCGTGCAGATGGTGCGCGAGGCAGGCGCGCGCGAAGTGCACATGCGCATCGCATCGCCGCCCACCCGCGCCTCGTGCTTCTACGGCGTCGATACGCCGGAAAAGTCGAAGCTGCTCGCCTCGCGCATGACGGTCGAGGAGATGGCGGAGTTCATCCGCGTCGATTCGCTCGGCTTCCTCTCGATCGAAGGGCTCTACCGCGCCGTCGGCGAGGCCAACCGCAACGCCGAGCAGCCGCAATTCTGCGACGCCTGCTTCACCGGCGAGTATCCGACCCGGCTGCTCGACCACGAAGGCACGGACAATGTGCGCACGCTGTCGCTGCTGGCGACCGGCGCGCAGTAGGCAGCAGCTATATCGCAGACCTTGCCGCCCTATTTAGGGGCAACATAGGGCACCTACATAGGAAACCGGCATGACCCCTCCCCTCGACCTCACCGGCCGCGTGGCCCTCGTCACCGGCGCATCGCGCGGCATCGGCTATTTCATCGCCAGGGATCTCGCCGCGGCGGGCGCGCATGTGATCGCGGTTGCCCGCACGGTGGGCGGGCTTGAGGAGCTCGACGACGAGATCAAGGCCGAAAAGGCGCGCAGCGGCAAGGGCGAGGCCACGCTGGTGCCGCTCGACCTTACCGACATGGCCGGCATCGACCGTCTCGGCGGCGCCATCCACGAGCGCTGGGGCAAGCTCGACGTGCTCGTCGCCAATGCCGGCGTGCTCGGCGTCATCGCGCCGATCGGCCATGTCGAGGCCAAGGTGTTCGACAAGGTGATGTCGATCAACGTGACCGGCACCTGGCGGCTGATCCGCTCCGTCGACCCGCTGCTGCGCCTGTCGGACGCCGGCCGCGCGATCGTCATGTCGTCGGGGGCGGCCCATTCGGCGAAGGCCTATTGGGCTCCCTATGCCGCCTCCAAGGCGGCGGTCGAGGCCATGGCCCGCTCTTGGGCCGACGAGACGAAGAACCTCGCCTTGCGGGTGAACTCGGTCAATCCCGGCGCGACGCGCACCGCCATGCGCGCCCAGGCGATGCCCGGCGAGGATCCGCAGACATTGCCGCATCCCTCCGAGGTGGCGGCGAAGATCGTCGCGCTGGCAAGTCCCTCGCTCGGGGAGACCGGGCTCATCTACGACGTCCCGCAAGGCAGGTTCATCTCCTACCGCATGCCGGAATAGTGAAGGGGCGTGAAAAGCGCTGCCCCGGTCAAACACTGGACCAAATTCCGGCGCATGTGGTAGCCTAGTGTCAGATTGCGGGGCATCAGATGTTTGGAAGGGTCGATGAGATGACCGGATTTTCCGTTTCGCCATTTGCCGGGCTGCTTTGCGGCGCGCTCCTGTTTGCCGCGACGCCCGCCCATGCCGACGTCTTCAGCTCGCAGTCCTTCTCGGGCGACCCGGCGACCATGGACCAATTGCCGGGCGTCAATCTCGACTTCTCGTCCAACGGCATCATCACCGGAACGAGCAGCTGCGTCGAAAAGCAGGGTCCCGCCTTCGAGACGCGCCACGGCATGCGGTCGAGCACGGTGCAGGAGTGCACCATCGGCAATTTCACCTTCAGCAGCGGCGTCGCCAATTCGACGCCGAAGGTCTATGACGAGACCTATGGCGGCAACCCGCCGCCCTGGGCCGCCGGCTGGCGCCCGAGCCGGTAAGCCGGCGAAGCGCCGGGTCCCGGCGCTTCCCGACTCCTTGTCCGGCAAACAGACAAGCCCGCAAATCCAAAAATCTCTTTCCTGATATTCGTTGCAATCGAGACCTCGACTGCGATGGGCGATAGCGCGATGCTGCCTGACGCTGCGTAATCCGGCGACGCCGATCAACGTCGTTTCCGCGCGAGAAAAACCCGCATCGAATATCGCAGAGAGGGGATTTGCGACATGCAGGAACACGAGCTCACGATCCGACGGATCGACCCGTCACTCTACAACGAGGATCTCGCGCCGCTTCACCCGAAGAAGCGGAAGTGGGGCTGGTTCGAGATATTCAACGTCTGGGCGAACGACGTGCAGAGCCTGTTCGGCTACACGCTCGCCGCCTCGCTCTTCCTCACCTACGGGCTGAACGGATGGGCGGTGTTCGCGGCGATCGTCGTCGCCGGCTTCATCGTCATGTTCCTGGTCAATCTCTCCGGGCGGCCGAGCGTGAAATACGGGATTCCCTATCCGGTCATGGCGCGTGCCTCGATGGGCGTGCGCGGTGCCAACTTTCCCGCGCTGGTGCGCGGCATCGTAGCCATCTTCTGGTATGGCGTGCAGACCTATTTCGCCTCCACGGCGGTCGCTCTCCTGATCAACTCCGTCTTCGGCATTTCCGGCGGCGCGCAGTTCCTCGGCATGACGGCCGTCGGCTGGATTTCCTACGTCATCGTCTGCGCGTTCCAGCTCGCCCTCTTCCTGCGCGGCATCGATTCGATCGCCCGCTTCCTCAACTGGGCGGGCCCGCTGGTCTACGTCGTCATGATCGCCCTGATGATCGCCATCTGGTACCAGGCCGGCGGCGGACTGCTTTCGGCGGTCGGCGACATCTTCCAGGGAACCGGCACCTATGAGGGCAGCTCGATCAGCGCCTTCGTCGCCATCGTCGGCACGATGGTCGCCTATTTCGCCGCCGTCATCATCAATTTCGGCGACTTCTCGCGCTTCGTGAAGACCGAATCCGAAATGCGCAAGGGCAACCTGCTCGGCCTTCCGGGCAATCTCGCGCTCTTTTCCTTCATCGCGCTGTTCGTCACGGCGGGCACGGTGGCGGTGTTCGGCGAGGCGCTGACCAACCCGGCCGAGATCGTCGAACGCGTCGACAATCTGCTGCTCACGGTGGTCGCCGCCATCACCTTCTTCGCCGCGACCGTCGGCATCAACCTGGTCGCCAACTTCATCCCGCCGGCCTACGACCTCGCCAACCTGTCGCCGTCGCGCATCTCCTCGCGCACCGGCGGCATCATCGCGGCGGTCATCGCCTTCTTCATCGGCGCGCTGTGGGTGTCGTTCATCAGCAATATCGGCATCACCGGCTTCGTCGACACGCTCGGCGCCGTGCTCGCGCCGCTCTACGGCATATTGGTCGTCGACTATTATCTCGTCCGGCGCCGGCAGCTCGACGTGCAGCAGCTTTTCTCGGCTGAACCCGGCTCGGCCTATTATTACGACAATGGCTGGAACATGAGGGCGCTGGTCGCCTTCTTCATCGCGGCCGTCTTCTCGGTCGCCTCGGTATGGGTGCCCGCCCTCGCCGATCTCTCCGGCTTCGCCTGGCTCATCGGCGCGGCGCTCGGCGGCGGCCTGCACTACGTCCTGATGCGCGGACACACCGTCCTGGCGCCCGCGCAGTAAATCAGGTCGGGCCGGCGGGGAGTTCCCTCCGGCCCCTCTCCCGTCAATTCACCGAAACGGTCAGCTCAGGCTTGGTGTTGATCGTCTGAAAGACCACGCAATAGCGCTCCGTCAGCTTGAGGAGCGTGTCGATGCGTTCCTGCGATTCGTCAGTGTCGAGATCGAACGACAGACGTATCGCCCGGAAGCCGACCGGCGCGTCCTTCGCCACGCCGAGCGTGCCGCGAAAATCGAGGTCGCCTTCCGCCTCGACGCTGGCATTGCCGAGCTTGAAGTCGAGCGCCGTCGCGACCGCCTTCAAGGTGACGCCGGCGCAGGCGACCAGGGCTTCGAGGAGCATGTCGCCCGAGCAGAGTTCCAGGCCCGAGCCTCCGGTCGCCGGATGAAGACCGGCCACCGCGATCGCCTTGCCCGTCTCCACCTTGCAGGCGATCGCCTGTTCGTCGAGCGATCCCCTGGCGCGCAGGGTGACGAGCGCGCTTCCCGCATCCTCGCGATACCTGTCCTTGATCGGGCCCTGCATGGCCTTCAGTCCGTCGGCGTCCATCGGCTTCCTCCTCGTTGACGACTTAACCTTGTTAACACATGCGCCGTCGCCGGGCCGAAGCTTTTTGCCGGCCACGGCTGGCTGAATCGATGGATTTGCGTGGCGTAGCGCTGCGCCTCGGCGGCGGGCGTAATGTGCGCCGAATTCCCGCAGACAAGCCCGCCGGCCACGGCGCTCCCAGGATCGTCCGCAATGGCAGACACCACGATCGATACCGGCGAGAAGATCATGGCGGGGATTCTCCTGACCAGCTTCGCCTATTTCCTCTTCTCCGTGCACGACGCCGTGGTCAAGCTGCTCGTGGTCTCCGTCTCGGTGTGGCAGGTGATGTTCTTCCGCTCGACGACGATCCTCGTCGGCTGCGGCCTGATCGGCGGACGCAAGCTCTTCCGCGAATCAGTCGCCTCGCCCATCGTCAAATCCATGCTGCTGCGCTCGTTCCTGATCCTCGCGGCGTGGCTTTGCTTCTATACCGCCGCCCGCGACCTCCAGCTGGCCGAGCTGACGACGATCTATTTCGCGGCACCCGTCATCGTCACGGTGCTTTCGATCCTCATTCTCGGCGAGCAGGTTCCGGCGACGCGCTGGGTGGCTGTGCTGACCGGCTTCGTGGGCGTCTTCATCGCCTGCAACCCGCTTGATCTCGGCTTTTCCGGACCGGTCCTGCTGGTGCTCGCGGCCGCGGCCTTTTGGGCGCTGTCGATCGTGCTCCTGCGCCGCATCGCCACGCGCGAGCGCACCCTCGTCCAGCTCGTGCTGAACAATCTCTTTTTCGTCGTGGTCGCCGGCATCGGAACCGCCCTCACCTGGCATACGCCCGACCTTGGCGAACTCGCGCTGCTGCTGGGCGCCGGCATGCTCGGCGGCGTCGCCCAGTTCGCGCTCTTCGACGGCATGAAGCGCGCGCCGATCTCCATCATCGCGCCCTTCGAATACACGTCGCTGATATGGTCCTTCGTTCTCGGCTACCTGATCTGGAGCGATCTTCCGCGAACCGAGGTTTTCTACGGCGCGGCCCTCATCATGGCGGCGGGGTTGATCATCATCCTCGGCGAGCGGCGAAGACGGGCGGCCTGAGGTTCTCACGAAAGCTTTCATCCGCACATTGACGTAGAGCGCGCATCCGCTACCCTTTAGAGCTTGTCGGTGGCTTGGACCGCGGCGGACGAAATAGCTGGGAGGAGCAGCATGATCCTAGCCGGGACGATCGTGGCCGGTATCGCGGCGCTGTGGCTGGCCTGCGCGACCGTGCTGAAATCGAGACACGGGATTTCGCTGCGGCAGGCATTCTTCCTTGCCCCGCTTTCGCTTGCCTACCGCGTCGACGCCGCCGCGCTGCGCGACAAGCGCAACGAAAAGTCGGTCATATATGCGGTCTCGCACCAGTCGCGGCTCGAACCGGCACTGATGCTGAGCCTGCTGCCGGAAGACACGCTGCACATTCTCGACGAATATTCGGCCAAGGCGATCTGGCTCGAACCCTGGCGCGAGCTGGCGCGCACCATCGCCTTCAACGCGACCCATCTTTTCGTCAGCCGCCGCCTCGTCCGCCATCTGCGCGGCGGCGGAAAGCTCGCGGTCTATTTCCCGCCCGAGGTCGAGCCGGACCAGCGCACCTTCAGGCTCTATCGCGCGGTCGCCCGCATCGCGCTCAAGGCGGACGCTAAGATCGTGCCGATCTTCGTTTCAGGGTCCCGCAACTCCGTCCTTTCGCTCGCCGCGCGCGAGGATGCCCCGCGGCACCTTTTCCCGCGCCTTGCCGTCCATGCGCTCGAGCCGAGGACCATCACCGAATTGATGGAGAGGGCGGCGCCGGTTCCGATCACCGCCTCCAACGCGCTTTTCGACCGGGTCATGCAGACCCGCTACGAGGCGGCGGAGCGGTCGCGGACGCTGTTCGACGCGCTGCGCTCGGCAGGCAGGCTGCATGGCGGGACGCGCATCGTGCTGGAGGACACGCTCGGCGCCTCGATGAGCTACCGGACGATGCTGACCGGCGTGCGGGCGCTGGCGAAGCGTTTCGCACGGATCGGCGGCGACGGCGATGCCATCGGCCTCCTCTTGCCCAACGCCGCCCCCACCGCCATCGCCTTCTTCGCGCTCGGCTCGGCCGGCCGCGTCGCCGCGATGCTGAACTACACGGCGGGGCCCGCCAACCTGGCGGCGGCGATACGCACCGGCCGGATCGGAACGATCGTCTCCTCGCGCGGCTTCGTCGAAAAGGCCCAGCTCTCCGACGAGATCGCCGCCGTGGAGGCGGCCGGCGCGACGATCCTCTGGCTGGAGGACATCCGCGCCGAGATCGGCGGCATGGAAAAGGCCCTCGCCTATCTCCAGCGCAGGCGGGCCGTCGGGCGGCGCGATCCGGACCAGGCCGCCGTCATGCTGTTCACCTCGGGCTCCGAGGCGACGCCGAAGGGCGTGCTGCTGTCGCACGGCAACCTGCTCGCCAATGTGGCGCAGATCGAGGCGCGCGTGGAGTTCTCCCCGGCCGACAAGCTGCTCAACGTCCTGCCGGTCTTCCATTCCTTCGGACTGACGGGCGGGATGATCCTGCCGCTGGTATCGGGCGTGCCGCTCTACCTCTATCCCTCGCCGCTGCACTACAAGGCCATCTGCGAGACGGCGGCAAGGATCCGCCCGACGGTCCTGCTCGGCACCGACACCTTCCTTGCCGCCTATGCGCGCGTGGCGAAGGACGACGACTTCGCCAGCCTGCGGCTGGTGGTGGCGGGCGCGGAGCCGGTGCGCGGCGAGACGCGCCGCGTCTGGCGCGAGCGTTTTGGCACCGAGATCCTCGAAGGTTTCGGCATGACCGAGGCCGCTCCCGTCATCGCGCTCAATTCGGCGACGCATTCCCGCGACGCAACGGTCGGGCGTCTCCTGCCGGCCATGCGCGTGCGGATCGAGTCGGTGGAGGGCATCGAGGACGGCGGGCGGCTGCTCGTCGCCGGTCCGAACGTGATGATCGGCTACGCGGACCCGGCCGACGCGCCGGATGCCACCGAAGGCTGGCACGACACCGGCGACATCGTCCGCTTCGACCGCGAGGGCTTCATGACCGTGCGCGGCCGCGTGAAGCGCTTCGCCAAGATCGCCGGCGAGATGGTGTCGCTGGGCGCCGTCGAGATGCTGGCGCATGATCTGTGGCCGGACGCCAAGCATGCGGCGATCGCCGTGCCCGACGATCGCAAGGGCGAGCGCATCGTGCTTCTGACGACGGCCGGCGAAGCCGACAGGAACGCGCTGCGGCAGGCGGTCAGGAAGGCCGGCGCCGCGGAGGTCGTCACGCCGTCCGACATCGTGAAGGTGGAGGAGATACCCGTGCTCGGCACCGGCAAGACCGACTATGCCAGGGCGAGGCAGATCGCGCTCGACAGCCTCGGCCTCGATGAGGCGGCCGCCTGACCTACTCCGGCCCGGCCTCGCCGGAGGCGGCTTCCTCGCGCGCCGCCCGCCGCGCGAAGGCGCGGGCGCTGAACGGCAGGAAGATCAGATAGGCGATCGCGCTCGCCGCCATCGTGTGCCAGGTGTAGCTGAACAGCAGCGCGACATAGAGGACGATGGCGAGCATCAGCGGCATGACGATGTCGCGGCGGATGCGGATGCCGGACTTGCCGGAGTAGACCGGCAGGCGGCTGACCATCAGGAGCCCCACCCCGACGGCGAAGATCGCGGAGGCGACGGCGAAGCCGACGCCGAGCGGAACGCCGAGGAAGCCGATATAGATCGGCAGCATGACGAGCAAAGCGCCGGCGGGAGCCGGCACGCCGACGAAATAGTCGGCCTGCCAGGCCGGCCTGCTCGGGTCTTCCAGCATCACGTTGAAACGCGCCAGCCGCAGACAGCAGGCGATCGCGAAGAGGAGAGCGGCGATCCAGCCGATCGCTCCGGCGCCGTCGAGCACGAAGGCGTAGAGCACGAGGGCCGGCGCCACGCCGAAATTGACGATGTCGGCGAGCGAATCCATCTGCGCGCCGAATTTCGACGAGGCCTTGAGCAGGCGCGCTATGCGGCCGTCGACCGCGTCGAGCAGTGCCGCGATCAGCACCATCGCCACCGCGATCTCGAAACGCTGCTCGAAGGCGAGCCGGATGCCCGAAAGTCCGGCGCAGATGGCGAGCACGGTGATCAGGTTCGGGATGACGAGGCGGACCGGGATGCCGCGCAAACGCCTGCCCCGCTTGACGCCGTGAGGTTCGAACGGGGGGAACGGGGCCACGTTGCCGCCTTACGACACGCGCACGAGCGGCGAGGCGGCGGAGCCTCCGAATTCCGCGATGACGGTCTCGCCGGCCACTGCCGTCTGGCCGACGGCGACGCGGGGCGCGGCGCCTTCCGGCAGATAGACGTCGAGCCTGGAGCCGAAGCGGATGATGCCGAAGCGCTCGCCGATCGCCAGATCGTTGCCGGCGTCCGACCAGCAGACGATGCGGCGCGCGACGAGGCCCGCCACCTGCACGGTCGCGACAGTGCCGTTGGGGCTCTCGATGAGCAGGCTGTTGCGCTCGTTCTCGGAGCTCGCCTTGTCGAGGTCGGCGTTGAGGAACTTGCCCGGCCGGTATTCGATCCTCGAAATGCGGCCGCGCACCGGCGAGCGGTTCACATGGCAGGAGAAGACGTTCATGAAGACCGAGACGCGGGTCATCTCGGCTGAGCCGAGCCCCAATTCCTGCGGCGGCACGGCGGGGCCGACCATCGAGACCACCCCGTCGGCGGGGCTGACCACCAGACGGTCGTCGACCGGGGTCACCCGTTCGGGATCGCGGAAGAAATACGCGCACCAGCCGGTGAGGATGAGCCCGATCCAGAAAAGCGAGGTCGAGAAGATGCCGAGGACGATCGTGACGGCGGCGAAGCCCGCGATGAAGGGATAGCCCTCGCGATTGATCGGCACGAACGTGTTCTTGATTGTCTCGGTCAGGCTCATCCAGGCTCAATCGTCGCTAGTGAAGATGGGCCTGATTAGCCGAAACGGCCCCCGGCTGCAACGCGCGATTGGGCGAGCCTCATTCGCCCGGTTGCACCTCCTCGGTGCGGCGGCGCACGACGACGCCCAGTTCGTCGGTCTCGCGGGCGCGGCGCAGGCGCTCTTCCGCCTCCGTCGCCTCACGCTGGCGATCCCACATGGCGGCGTAGAGCCCGCGCGCGGCAAGAAGCTCGCCATGGCGGCCGCGCTCGGCGATCGCGCCGTCCTTGAGAACGATGATCTCGTCCGCCGAAATCACGGTGGAAAGCCTGTGCGCGATCACGAGCGTCGTGCGGCCGCGGCTCACCACGTCGAGCGCCGCCTGGATTTCCTGCTCGGTATGGGTGTCGAGCGCCGAGGTCGCCTCGTCGAGCATCAGGATCGGCGGTGCCTTGAGAATGGTGCGGGCGATCGCAACGCGCTGCTTCTCGCCCCCGGAAAGCTTCAGGCCGCGCTCGCCCACCATCGACTTGTAGCCTTCCGGAAGGCGCTCGATGAAGCCGCCGATCTGCGCCAGCTCGGCGGCGTGGCGAACCTCCTCCTCGGTCGCGGAGGGGCGACCGTAGCGGATGTTGTAGGCGATCGTGTCGTTGAAGAGCACGGTGTCCTGCGGCACCATGCCGATCACGTTGCGCAGGCTTTCCTGGGTGACGTCGCGGACGTCCTGGCCGTCGATGCGGATCGCGCCTTCCTGGATGTCGTAGAAGCGGAAGAGCAGCCGCGAGATCGTCGACTTGCCCGCGCCGGACGGACCGACGATCGCCACCGTCCTGCCGGCGGGAACCTCGAAGCTGACCCCCTTGAGGATCGGCCGGGTCGGGTCGTAGGCGAAGTGCACGTTCTCGAAGCGGATCGTCCCCTTGGAAACGACCAGCTCCTTCGCGTCCGGCCTGTCGCGCACCTCCTCCTTCACGTCGAGCAGGTCGAACATCTGCTCGATATCGGTCAGGCCCTGGCGGATCTCGCGATAGATGAAGCCGATGAAGTTCAGCGGGATGGAAAGCTGCATCAGCATGGCGTTGACGAAGACGAAGTCGCCGATCGTGTGGGTTCCGCGCGCGACCTCCCAGGCCGACAGCGCCATGGCGGCCGTCATGCCGAAGCCGAAGATCACGCCCTGGCCGAAATTCAGCCAGCCGAGAGAGGTCCAGGTCTTGGTGGCCGCCGCCTCGTAGCGCGCCATGGAGCGGTCGAAGCGCTCGGCCTCCATGTTCTCGTTGCCGAAATATTTCACCGTCTCGAAATTGAGCAGCGAGTCGATCGCCTTGGTGTTGGCGTCGGTGTCGCTGTCGTTCATCTCGCGGCGGATGGCGATGCGCCAGTCGCTCGCGCGCACGGTGAACCAGGTGTAGAGCCACACCGTCACCGCGATGATGGCGACATAGATCCAGCTATAGGCGACCGCGAAGATGATCGCCGTCAGGACGAATTCGAGGATCGTCGGCACCGTGTTCAGGATGGTGAAGCGGACGATCGTCTCGATGCCCTTCGTGCCGCGCTCGATGATGCGGGAAAGACCGCCGGTGCGCCGTTCCAGATGGAAGCGGAGCGACAGATTGTGCATGTGCACGAAGGTCTTGTAGGCGAGTTCGCGCACCGCGTGCTGGCCGACGCGCGCGAACAGGGCGTCGCGGAGCTGGTTCAGGCCCAGTTGCACGATGCGCACGACATTATAGGCCACGACCAGCATGATCGGACCGATCAGAATGACGGGCAGGTAGGCGGGCGGCTGGAACTCGCCGGCAAGCTCGTCCGTCGCCCATTTGAAGAAATAGGGGACGAGCACCAGGATCAGCTTGGCGATGACCAGGAAGAAGGTCGCCCACACGACCCGCATCTTCAGGTCGGCGCGATCGGCGGGCCACATATAGGGCCACAGGTTCGACAACGTCTTGAACGTCGTGCCCGACTCGGCGGAAACAGTCTTGCCTGCCAAAATTCTCGTCCTTGGTTCAGTCGGCGCGCTTGTCCGCCGGCGGGGCGCAGCAGGAAACGAGCAACTGGCCTACCGTCTGCGAAAGCTCGGCAAGAGCGGCGCGGTCGACCTCGTAGCGGGAGCGCTGGCGCTCCGGGGTAAGGCGCAGAAGCCCCGCATCGACCAGAACCCGCAGATGCTGCGAGACGGTGGACTGGGCGAGATCGAGCCGGTCGACGACCTCCTTGCAGCAGCAGGCTTCAACGCCGGCCAGATGCTGCAATATCTCGATGCGCGCCGGATGCGAGAGCGCGGCAAGCTTGTCCGCGATCGCCTTGCGTTCGCAGCACCCTTCCATTTCCCTGTCGCCGTGAAGTTTCATCGTAAATCGACGATATACGATGAAAGCCCATCGGACACAAGCCGCCGGAGAATAAAATTCTCCGCATTGCCGGCAAAACGGCAATCCGAACTCGCCAAGCGCCGCCGGTTTCCGCGATGAAGGAGCCTATCGGCTGACGGGAGCGGTGTCGCCCTCGGCACCCGGAACGGCCTGATCGGCCACCGCGCCCATGTCCGCGCGCTCGCCTTCCTCGGTCTCGCCCGGAACGGTGAAGACCTGCCCCGGCCATATACGGTCCGGATTGCGGATCTGATCCTGATTGGCGAGGTAGATCGTCGAATAGCGTACGCCGCGCCCATAGACGCGCCGCGAAATGTGCCAGAGCGTGTCGCCCCTGCGGATGATGACCGACCCGTCGACGCGCTGCAGCTTCGGCGCCGTCACATCCGCCTCGTCCGCCTCGCCGCCTTCGAGGCGGGCCGTCTTCGATACGCCGCCCGCCGCGGGCTCGCCTTGCGGAGCGGATGCGGCGGGATGGTCCTGCGGCCTCGGCTCGCCTGCGGTTTCCGGCGCGGCTTGACCCTGCGACGGCGCGGGAGGCGTTCCCTGGGCTTCGGGAGCGGCGTTGGCCTGCGGCGCGCGTCCGCTGGTCGCGCCGGGAGCGATCGCGGCTATCGACTCGCCCGGCTCGCGATAGAACGGCACCGCCGCGCGCGCCAGCACGCTGCCGTCGGCGTCGAGCAGATCGGCGCGAATGATATAATCCCCCACCGGAAGATCGCGCTTGGCCTCGACCAGGAAGCGTCCGCCTTGTTCGACCCGGGCATCGCCGAGCAGGATCTCGTTGGCATAGACGCGGACCGTCCCGCCGGCGGCGGCCGTTCCCGCGACGAACACCGTCCCGCCCTCGATCTCGACCGCTTCGACGGCGACGCGCGACAGATCGGCGGGGGGCGCGGCCGTCTCCGGTTCCTCGGTCTGCGGCGTGGCGGCGATCTGCGGTTCGGACGGTGCCGCGGGTTCGGTTTCATCCGCCGTCGCGGGCTCGCTTCCTTCTGCCTCGTCCGCGGGCTCTGCGTCAGGCTGCGCCGCCGCCTCGTCCTGCGGCGCGGGCGCCGCCTGCGCTTCCCCGCCTTCCGGTGCGGGCTTCGCCTCCGGCACGGTGATCAGTCTCGACGGCGCGCCCGGCTCCTCGACCAGCGCCAGCACCTGGCCATCGGCGTTATCGGGCACCGACACCACTGCCGTCTCGGTCGAGGTGGCGACGACATTCTCGGGGGCGGTCGAACGCAGCACGAGCTGGTAGTCGCCGGGCTTCAACGGGTCGTCGAGCGTGGCGACGAAATCCCCGCCTGCGTCCGCCTTCGTCGTCGCGAGCACCTCGGTGCCGGCGACGATCTCCACCGTCGAATTGGGAGCCGCGCGGCCGGCGATCACCAGCGAGCCGTCGGGCTCCACCCGCACGATATCGAAAGCCGGAACGACGATGGTCTTCGCCGCCTCCGGAGAGGCCGGGGCCTCGGGTTTGGGCTCCTCGGCTTTCGCGGCGGGCGCCGGCGCTTCCTCCTTGGCGGGAGGCACGGCGTTCGGCACCGCCGCGACGATGGGCGGCTTGTCGCCAAGCCACGGATCGAGCAATCCGGTATAGTAGGCCGTACCGGCCGCCGCCACGGCGCCGCCGCCGACAAACAAAAGCGCCTTCAACAAGGTCACGCCCATAGTCCAAGTTCCCTTAACCGCCTAAGGCGGGTCTAGCGCTTTTTAACAAGTGCTACAACAAAAAGCCCTGCGTATCTTGACCGCAGCCACGGACATATTCACCAATCGATCCATGAACCTGATTCGATCCGTCTGCGTCTATTGCGGTTCCTCGCCGGGCCTGAACGACATCTACATGGATGCGGGCTACGAACTCGGTCGCTCGATAGCCAAGGCCGGCCTGGGCCTCGTCTATGGAGGCGGCACGAGAGGCGTCATGGGCGCGGTCGCGCGCGGCACGGCGGAGGCCGGCGGCAAGGTGACCGGGATCATCCCCCGCTTCCTGATGAACAAGGAAGCGACCGAAACCGCGCTGCAGCGTCTCGACGAAGTGATCGTGACCGAGGACATGCACGCCCGCAAGCACACGATGTTCGAGAAATCCGACGCTTTCGTGGCCTTGCCGGGCGGCATCGGCACGGTCGAGGAGATCGTCGAGATCATGACCTGGGCGCAACTCGGCCGCCACCGCAAGCCGATGGTGTTCGCCAACATCGCCGGTTTCTGGAACCCGATGCTGCATCTGATGGATCACATGAAGGCCGAAGGTTTCCTCCACACCTCGCATCTCGTCCGCCCGATCGTCGTCAACGAGGCGAAGGAGATCGTGGCCGCGATCCTCTCGGCCGCCGCCTCGACCGACCTGCCGTCGGAAGGCGACCCGAAGGTCATCGACAAGATGTAGCGGCGGTCGGCGCCTTTGGGCGTCAGGCGCCCTTCCTGCCGAAGAACATCGACCAAGTATAGAGCGCCAGCGCGGTCCAGATCAGGCCGAAGGCGATCATTCTGTCCATCCCGAACGGCTCGCCGAAGACCAGCACGGCGATGATCGCGATCACCGTCGGCGAGATGTACTGCATGATGCCGATTGTCGATATCCGCAAAAGCTTGGCGCCGAAGGCATAGAGGATCAGCGGGATCGCGGTTGCCGGACCGGCGAAGAGCAGCAGGCCGACATTGCCGGCCGACGCCAGGAAATGCCCCTGCCCGGTGGTTTCCAGCCAGACGATATAGGCGAGCGCCGGCGCCGCGAGGATCAGCACCTCGAGGAAGAAGCCCTGGCTGGGTCCGACCGGCAGCGTCTTTCTCAGATAACCGTAGATGGCGAAGGAGAAGGCGAGCACCAGCGACACCCAGGGAAGCCCGCCCGCCTCCACGGTGAGCACCGCCACCGCGGCGGTCGCGAGCCCGACCGCGAGCACCTGGTAGCGGTTCAGCCTCTCGCCGAGGAAGACCGCGCCGAGCACGATCGTGACCAGCGGGTTGATGTAGTAGCCGAGCGCGGTCTCCACCGTGCGGTCGACCGCGATCGCCCAGACATAGACGCCCCAGTTGATGGTGATGATCGCCGCCGTCAGCGCCGCCATGAGAAGCGTGCGCGGCGAGCGCAGGGCGGCGGCGATGTCGGCGGTGCGCCCGAGCGCCAGCAATATCGCGCCGGCGACCGGCACCGACCACACGACGCGATGCGCCACCACCTCGGCGGCGGGAATGTGCGCAACCGCCTTCATGTAGAGCGGCAGGAAGCCCCACAGGCCATAGGCGCCCAGCGCGTACAGGAACCCGCGCGACGCGCCGGGAGAAGCGCTTTCCGCCGTCTGCTCGCCCGCCAGTTTTTCCTGCATCTGCGCTGCCTCTTTTCCGTGCAGACGGGTGGTAGCCCCTCAGCCCCGCCGCGACCAGCGCAAAAAACTGATCATGCCGCGAGAATCGTTGATGCCAGCGACCGGTCGGGCTATTCCGCCGCCAGGCTCGCGCCCTCGCGGTTCTTGACCAGCTTGAAGACGATGGAATCCATCAGCGCCTGGAACGAGGCGTCTATGATGTTGGTCGACACGCCGACCGTCCACCAGCGCGCGCCCGTCGAATCGTGGGATTCGATCAGCACCCGCGTTATCGCCTCGGTGCCGCCGTTCAGGATGCGCACCTTGAAGTCGACCAGCGTCAGGTCGGCGATCTCGTGCTGGAACTTGCCGAGATCCTTGCGCAACGCGATGTCGAGCGCGTTTATCGGCCCGTCGCCCTCCGCCACCGACATCTTTTCCTCGCCGTCGACCGTGACCTTCACGATCGCTTCCGAGACCGTCTTCAACTGGCCGTTGGCGTCGAAGCGGCGTTCGACCATGCAGCGGAAGGAATCGACGCGGAAGAACTCCGGCACGCTGCCGAGCGTGCGCCGCGCGAGAAGCTCGAAGCTGGCATCCGCCCCTTCATAGGCATAGCCCTCGGCCTCGCGCTCCTTGACCAGCGAAATCAGCGTGTCGAGGCGCGGATCGTCCTTGGCGACCGCGATGCCGCGGCGCTTGAGCTCGGCGATGAAATTCGACTTGCCGCCCTGGTCGGACACCATCACCTTGCGTGCATTGCCGACCGTTTCCGGCGGCACGTGCTCGTAGGTCTTGGGTTCCTTGAGCAGGGCCGAGGCATGGATGCCCGCCTTGGTCGCGAAGGCGAAGCTGCCGACATAGGGCGCCTGCGGCTCGGGCGCGCGGTTGAGCAGTTCGTCGAAATTGCGCGACAGCCGGGAAAGCCCCTCCAGCGCCTCGCGCGCGATGCCGGTCTCAAAGCGCTCGGCATAGGCGGGCTTCAGCATCAGCGTCGGGATGATGGTGACGAGATTGGCGTTGCCGCAGCGCTCGCCGATGCCGTTGAGCGTACCCTGCACCTGGCGCACGCCCGCCTCCACCGCCGCCAGCGAATTTGCGACCGCCTGCCCGGTATCGTCATGGGCGTGGATGCCGAGATTCTCGCCGGGAATCCCGCTGGCGATCACCTGGCCGACGATCTGCCGGATTTCCGATGGCTGCGTGCCGCCATTGGTGTCGCACAGCACCACCCAGCGCGCGCCGGCGTCATATGCCGTGCGCGCGCAGGCGAGCGCATAGTCCGGATTGGCCTTGAAGCCGTCGAAGAAATGCTCGCAATCGACCATCGCCTCCTTGCCTGCGGCGCGCGCCGCCTCGACGGAGGAGGCGATGCCCTCCAGGTTTTCCTCGTTGGTGCAGCCGAGCGCCACGCGCACGTGATAGTCCCAGCTCTTGGCGACGAAGCACACCGCATCCGACCGAGACTGCAGGATCGCGGCAAGACCGGGATCGTTGGAGGCGGAGATGCCCGCGCGCTTGGTCATGCCGAAGGCGACGAAGGTCGACCGCGCCGTGCGCTTCTCGGCGAAGAACCCCGTGTCGGTCGGGTTCGCGCCCGGATACCCGCCCTCGACATAGTCCATGCCGAACTCGTCGAGCATGCGGGCGATCACGATCTTGTCCTCGACCGAGAAGTCGACGCCCGGCGTCTGCTGTCCGTCGCGCAGCGTGGTGTCGAAGAGATAGATGCGTTGTTTCTTCATAGGAGTACCCGTCACCCCGCCCTCCCCGCAAACCCGTCCGTCGTCCGGATCAGCCGGTCGAGTATGCCGGGCTCCGAATAGGCGTGGCCGGCGCCCTCGATCAGGTGGAACTCCGCGTCCGGCCAGGCCTTGTGCAACCGCCAGGCATATTTCGCCGGGCACGGCATGTCGTAGCGACCGTGAACGATGGCGCCGGGGATGCCGGCAAGCCGGTGCGCGTCGCGCAGCAATTGCCCCTCCTCCAGCCAGCCGGCATGGACGAAGAAGTGATTCTCGATGCGGGCGAAGGCGAGCGCGAAATCGTCCTCGCCGAACTGGTCGCTGGTCTCCGGCTCGGGCAGGAGCGTTATCGTCTCACCCTCCCAGAGGCTCCACGCCCTCGCGGCCTCGACTTGCGCGGCCTTGTCGTCGCCCGTCAGGCGCTTGCGATAGGCCGCCATGAGGTCGCCGCGCTCGGCCTCGGGAATGGGCGCGATAAAACGCTCCCACTTGTCGGGGAACATCTCCGAGACGCCGAACTGGTAGTACCAGTCGAGCTCGGCCCTGGTGAGCGTATAGATGCCGCGAAGCACGAGCTCGCTGACGCGCTCCGGGTGCTTCTCGGCATAGGCGAGCGCCAGCGTCGACCCCCAGGATCCTCCGAAGACGAGCCATTCGTCGAAGCCCGCCATCTCGCGCAACCGCTCGATGTCGGCGACGAGGTGCCAGGTGGTGTTGGCCTCCAGCCCGGCATGGGGCGTGGAGCGGCCGCAGCCGCGCTGGTCGAACAGGATCAGGTCGTAGCGCGCGGGGTCGAAGAGCCGGCGGTACTTGGGCGAGATGCCGCCGCCGGGGCCGCCATGCAGGAAGACCGCGGGCTTGGCGCCCTTCGTGCCGACGCGCTCCCAGTAGACCACGTGACCGTCGCCGACCTCGAGCATGCCGGTCTCGAACGGCTCGATCTCGGGATAGAGGCTGCGCAATTCGCTCATAGTTTCAGGCCCTGGGACGGCCAGGCCGTCGTTTCATGGTCGGGATGCTGGAAGGAGATGATCGCCTCCTGCTGCGAATAATAGTCCGGGTCGTCGTATACTGGCTGGTCGAAGATCGTCTCCACCCAGGGCAGCCGCGCGGCGTGGTTGACCTGGATCCTCGGCGCGAGGTCGGAGCGGTCGTCGAAGGTGCCAATCGCGATCTCCAGCCCGCCAGGATGGCGGTAGGTGAGCGGTGTGCCGCAGCGCTGGCAGAAACCGCGATCGATATTGACCGAGGACTGGAAATAGCTCGGCTCCTCGCGGGTCCATTCGACGCCGTCCTCGGGCACCGTCACCAGCGCCGAGAAGAACGAGCCGAACTGCTTCTGGCACATGCGGCATTGGCAGATCGACGCCCGTCCCAGCTCTCCATGGATGCGGAAGCGCACCGCGCCGCACTGGCAGCCGCCCGTTCGAACCTTGTCGCTCATGATCTTTCCTCCGGTGGCCAGGTTTCGGTGTCGTGGTCGGGATGCTGGTGGGAGACCAGCGTGGAGAGGAACGAGGCGGCGTCCTGGTCGGCCATCGTGTCCTCGCCCGGCAGGCTCGGAATGCCGTCGACATAGGGCAGCTTCGCCTCGATGCCCCATTGGATCGCCGGCGCGATCTCCTCGGGATGGTCGAAGGCGCCGATGGCGAGCGCCATCCCGTCCGGCGCCTCATATGTCAGCGGCGTGCCGCATTCGGCGCAGAAGCCGCGGCGGGCGTGATTGGAGGACTGGAAGCGCTTCGGCTCCCCGCGCGTCCATTCCACGCGCGCCTGCCGCACCGAGACGAGCGGCATGTAGAAGCCGCCCGACGCCTTCTGGCACATCCGGCAATGGCACACCGAGGCGTCGCCGAGCGCGCCCTCGACATGGAAGCGCACCGCGCCGCACTGGCAGCCGCCGGAGTAGACGGGTCTGTTGTCGAGGCTCATCATCGGTCCGTCTCCTCCGTTCATCCCGGTCCGTGGCAGACGGCCTCGACATTGTTGCCGTCGGGGTCGAGGACGAAAGCGCCGTAATAGTCCGGATGGTAATGCGGCCGCAGGCCCGGCGCGCCGTTGTCCCTGCCGCCGGCGGCGATCGCCGCGGCGTGGAAGGCGTCGACCTCGGCGCGCGACCTCGCCGTGAAGGCGACATGCAGATGGTCGCGCGGCGTGTCGTTCTCGTGCAGCCAGAAGGTCGGCCGGTCGCGCCCGTAGCCGCCGACCTTGACGCCGCCGGTATATTCCGTCGGCACCATCATCAGCAGCGACGCGCCCAGCGGCGCCATCGCCTTGTCGTAGAACGCCTTCGACGCCTCGAAATCGGCGACCCTGATGCCCATGTGGTCGATCATCGCAAAACCTCCCTGTAAAGCGCGTTCGACGGTCCGCCTGCCGCCGCATCCGCGGCCGTCAGCCCGGCTGAAGCGACAATATGCGCGCAGACATTGTCGATGTCGTGCAAGACCGCGTCGTTCCAGAAACGGAAAGGGGTATTCCTCACCGCCTCGCCTCCCAGGTGGTGACGCGCTCGCCGGTCACGGGATCCTTGCCGTCCTTCAACTGGATTCCCTGCGCCAGCAGCTCGTCGCGGATGCGGTCGGCCTCGGCCCAGTTCTTCTCGCGGATGAAGGCGAGGCGTTTTTCGATCAGGCCGTGGTCGAACTCCGGAACACCGGCCTCGAGCCGCCGGACCCTCAGCCCCAGCAGCTCATAGGCCGCGCGGAAGCCCGCCGGGTCGAAGCCGGCCTCCTTGCGCCGGGCGAACAGCCAGTTGATGGCATTCGCCGTGTTCAGGTCGTCGGCGAGCAGGTCGAGGAACTCCGCCGGCACGTCGCCGGCCTCCACGCCGTCCATATATTCGCTCGCCCGGGCGATGAGGTTGTCGGCCTCTTCCAGCTTGCGCAGGCTGAAGTCGATCGGCTCGCGGTAATGCGTCGTCAGCATCGCCAGCCGCAGCACCTCGCCCGGCCATTTGCGGCCGCCGAAGCGCTCCGTGTTCAGCAATTCGTTGATGGTGACGAAATTGCCCTCGCTCTTGGCCATCTTCCTGCCCTCGACCTGAAGGAAGCCGTTGTGCATCCAGATATTGGCCATGCGCTCGGTGCCGAACGCGCAGCAGGACTGCGCGATCTCGTTCTCGTGGTGCGGGAAGACCAGGTCGATGCCGCCGCCATGGATGTCGAACATGTTCTTCGCCGGGTCGTCGCATCTCAGGCCGCCGCCGAAGGGCTCGAGCAGCTTCGCCATCGACATGGCCGAGCATTCGATATGCCAGCCGGGACGGCCGGACGCCGCAATTCCGGCGGGCGAAGGCCAGCCGGGCTCGCCCGACTTCGACGGCTTCCAGAGCACGAAATCCATCTCGTCGCGCTTGTAGGAGGCGACGTCGACGCGCGCGCCGGCCAGCATCTCGTCGAGCGGGCGGCGCGATAGCGCGCCGTAGCGCGGGCCCTTGCGCGCGTTCATCGCCGAGGGCGAGAACAGCACGTGATCCTCGGCGACATAGGCGACACCGATCTCGACCAGCCGGTCGATCATGGCGCGCATCCCGTCGATATGCTCGGTGGCGCGCGGCTGGCTGTCGGGCGGCAGGCAGCCGAGCGCCTCGACATCGGCCTGGAACTGGGCGTTGGTGGTCTCGGTGACCTTGCGGATCGCCTCGTTCAGCGGCAGGTCGGGATGGTCGCGCGCCGCGCGCGCGTTGATCTTGTCGTCGACGTCGGTGATGTTGCGCACATAGGTGACGTGGTCCTGGCCGTAGACGCGGCGCAGCAGGCGGTAGAGCACGTCGAAGACGATCACCGGGCGCGCATTGCCGATATGGGCGTAGTCGTAGACGGTCGGCCCGCACACATACATGCGCACGTTCCCGCGTTCGAGCGGGACGAACTCCTCCTTCGATCGCGTCAGCGTGTTGTAGAGCCTCAGTCGCGTGGCGGCGTCAGACATCAAATCTCCCCTTGGCCAGCCGGCCTGGGCGTTTTTCGTTTCGATGTCGTGAAGGCGAAAACGTCCGGACCAGCGTTATGCGCTAGCCAATAATGCAAATGCCGATGATGGCGAAGGACGTTTTCATGGCGTGCTTTATCGCGCCCGGCGCATGGCCCGTCAAGGGCGGAAAAGCGCCGATTGCAAGCGATGATTGCGTGGCCTGAAGGCAACACTGCGCGGATCGATAGTATTTTATTAAACATGTCCGCAGATATGCGGGCACAAGCGCACGGAATTACCCTGCTCCAGCCAAGTTTTTGTCCCATTCGATACCCATCTCGTTAGGTGTCGAGGACGAAAACGACGTTGAGGGAGAACCCGATGGCCAACACTGCACTCGAAGCCGAATACGAGCGCGCCAAGCGCGCGCAATACGAGACCCTTACGACCCATTATCGCGAGATCGGACCCGCCTCGCTTCTGGCGGCGCTGATCTGCGCGCACCGGCTGAACGAAAGCAAGGAAAAGCAGGCGCGGGCGGCCTGAACCGCGAGGCGACGCTAGAACAGCGTCAACTGGCCTTCGTCGGGTCTCGGCTTCTCGTCCGTCCTTGCATCCTGCAGCATCTCGGGACCGAGCGGCTCCTGAACATCGGGGCCGGTATTGGCGACCTTGTTGACCTTTTCCGATACGGGGATCGCCTCGAAGAACTCCTCCTCCACCGGTGCCATCAGCGGCACCACGTCGCGCGGCTCGTTGCGCACGCAATCGAGCCATTCGCGGAAATGCCCGGGCCGGATGACGACCGGCATGCGTTCGTGAATATGCGCGATCCGGCTGTTCGCCGCCGTCGTCAGGATCGCGGCGGTGTCGATTTCCGAGCCGCCCGGCTCGGCATAGGTTTCCATTAGCCCGCCGAAGGCGATCAGCCCGCCTGTTTTCGGCCTCACCCAATAGGCTTGCGACTTCCGCGTGCCTTCCCGTTTCCATTCATAGAAACCGCTAGCCGGAATCAGCACCCGGCGATGGCGCATCGCGGCGCGGAACGAGCTCTTCCCGGCGGCGGTTTCGCTGCGCGCATTGATCAGCAGCGGAAACTGCCGCGTATCCTTCACCCAGGACGGCACGAAGCCCCAGCGCGCCAGCATGGCGACGCGGTCGGGCCGGTTCGAGCCCGGTTCCCTTCTCGGGCCCGCGACGACCACATGGATCGGCTGTGTCGGCGCGATGTTGAAACGCGGCGGGAAATCTTCGATTTCGACGACGCCCAGGACATCCTCGAATTCGGCCGGCGTGGCCGTCAGCGCAAATCGTCCGCACATGGTCTTTCCGTCACGATCTTCCGCTCCGATACGTCGTCGCATGGAGGTCATGGCCGCGTTCCGCGTCCCACGGCCGCCATGCGCGGCAATGGCACACTCTTCGCCATGACGATTTCTTCCACCCCATCGCCGGACAGTTTGACCTCCCGGGCAACTCGCTGCAATAGGTTTCGTGGGCGGTGCGCGTCCGCTGGTCTTGCGCGCCGCCGCCGGGTTAGGGTTCGATCGATGCCGTCTGCACCACAGCGCGCGGTTTCCGCCGCCATATTCGACAAGGGGCGCTTCCTGCTCGTCAGGCGAGGACGACCGCCCGCCTTCGGCCTCTACGCCTTTCCCGGCGGGCGGGTCGAGGAAGGCGAGACGCTGGAGAACGCCGTCCGCCGCGAGGTGATGGAGGAGACCGGCGCCATGCTCCGCGAGATCCGGCATGTGGTGGACCTGGAAGTCGGCTCGGAGGAGGAGGAACAGCGGATCGAATTCATCCTGAGCGTGCATGCCGCCGCCTTCGCCGGCGGAACGATTCAGGCAGGAGACGACGCCGACGCGGCCGGCTGGTTCACGATCGAGGAGATGGAACCCCTGCCGCTCGCCGGTTCGGTTCTGGAAATCGCCCGGCAGCTCGCGGCCGAGCCAAGGCCCGCCTCGAACGAGGATACGCCTTGCAGCCGCTCGAATTCCGACGGATCAATTACGCAATGAAGACCCGTCTCCGATGCGCCGTCATGCTTGTCGCGGTCGCCGCCATCTGCGGCACCGCCCCGGCGCGCGCCGCCGAATCGCCCTTCGAGGGGCAGTTGCTGAGGTTGTCGGAAATCCTCGGATCGCTGCATTTCCTGCGCAATCTCTGCGGCGAGACGGGCAGCACCTGGCGCGACCGGATGGAAACGCTGCTGGAGGCGGAAAACCCCGATGCGGAGCGGCGCGCCCGCTTCATTGCCAGCTTCAACCGCGGCTATCGCGCCTTCGAGGGGAGCTACGGAAGCTGCACGCCTTCGGCGATATCGGCGATTGAGCGCTACATGAAGGAAGGGGCCGAGCTGACGAAGGACACGGCGGTCCGCTTCGGCAATTAGCAGACTGTTAACTTTTACACTATTGGGGCAGCGTTTGCCGCATTTGGTGTGCTAGAACCCTTAATGGGACATTAAAAAGGGACTTCTGTCGCGCCGGCATATCCGACGGCGCCGGAGACGGGTGGAAGCATGGATCGGGGTATTACCGACATCGACACGCTGATTCGCGAGGAAAAGCGCCTCACCGCTGTCGAAAGCTACGAGGAAGCGTGGGCCGAGGGACTGTCCGCGGGGATAGAGCCCGAGATCATGGCGGAAGCCGCCATCGCCACCGCCATCGCCGAGTTGCGGCGCACGAGCGGCGAGGAATCGATCCTCGCATTGCTGGAGCGCATGGGAGAGCGCGTGGTGTCGGGCGAGTTCGATCCCGATCGGCGCTTTCACTAGGCGGCATCCCCGCGCTGTCCTGCCCCATCACGCCGGGCGCGTTTTTGCACTATAGTGGCGCCGCGAGATTTTGGGCGCACGCATGGCGAGGAAACGAAGGCGATATGAATCGGGCGGAGCGGGATATGCGATATAGGCCGGCGGAAGGGCTTTTCAGGTCGGCGGTCGCATTTTCCTTCCTCCTTTGCCTGGCGGGAGCGGTGCTGGTCGCGGAAAGCCGGCCGGCCTCGGCCCTGAGCGAGATCAAGCGCGAGGAGGTTCCTCCGTCCACTTCCGGCCGGAGCGGGGAAACCGCGCCACCGAACGTCACCGCGCCGGTTCCCCTGCCCGATCCGATCGTCAGCCCGAGGAATCCCGAGGGCCAGCCGCAAGGCGGCGACGATGAGGAGGATTTCCAGCTGGACGATTCCGACAGCGCCGAGGAGAAGAACGCGCCGACACCGGAAGTGTCCCACGATTTCAATGCTTTGCCTGAGCCCGTGCGACGCATGCGCGAACTCATCATGGAGGCTGCCGCCTCCGGCGACATCGAGCGGCTGCGCCCGCTGGTCGGCAGCGGCGAGACGATGACGCAGCTTTCGCTCGGCGGCATCACCGGCGATCCGATCCAGTTCATGAAGGAGCTTTCGGGCGACAGCGAGGGCCAGGAGATCCTCGCGATCCTCTACGAGGTGCTCGACACCGGCTATGTCCATCTCGAGCCCGGCACCGACGACGACATGTATGTCTGGCCCTATTTCTTCGCCGTGCCGCTCGACGAGCTCGACGAGCGCCAGCGCTTCGAGCTCTTCAAGATCGTCACCGCCGGCGACTACGAGGACATGAAGAACTACGGCTCCTACATCTTCTATCGCGTCGGCATCTCGCCGGAAGGCAAATGGCTGTTCTTCGTCGCGGGTGACTGAGGCGGCGACCGCCGCACCCTTCCCCCTCCGAGACGTCGGCCCCCGGGCGTCAGGCCGGCAGGGCCTCCGAAAACAGCACCGGCTGCCCCTGCCCCGGCGTCGTGATCTCGCCTTCCCACATCACGCGCGCGCCGCGCACGATGGTTCCGACCGGCCAGCCGGTGACCTGGCGGCCGTCATAGGGCGTCCAGCCGGCCTTGGAGCCGGCCTGCGCGTTGGTGATCGTTTCCCTGCGCTTCATGTCGACGACCGTGAAGTCGGCGTCGTAGCCGGCCGCGATCCGGCCCTTGCGGGCGATGCCGAACAGCCGGTTCGGGCCGTGGCTCGACAAATCGACGAAGCGCTGCAACGTCAGCCGGCCGGCGTTCACATGATCGAGCATGATCGGCACCAGCGTCTGCACGCCGGTCATGCCGGAAGGCGACGCCGGATAGGTTTTCGCCTTCTCCTCCAGCGTATGCGGCGCGTGGTCGGAACCGAGCACGTCGACGATGCCGTCGGAAATGCCGCGCCAGACGCCGTCGCGATGGCGTTTGTCGCGCACCGGCGGGTTCATCTGGATGAGGGTGCCGAGGCTTGCATAGTCGTCCGCCGAAAGGGTCAGATGATGCGGCGTCGCCTCGCAGGAAGCGACATCCTTGTGGTTCTCCAGGAAACCGATCTCCTCGGCGGTGGAGATGTGGAGCACGTGGATGCGCGCGCGCGCCTGGCGCGCGATCCGCACCAGCCGCTCGGTGCAGCGCAGCGCCGTGATCTCGTCGCGCCAGACCGGATGCGAGGCGGGATCGCCCTCGACCCGCTCGCCGAGGCGTTCGCGCAGCCTGAACTCGTCCTCCGAATGGAAGGCGGCGCGGCGGCGCGTGTTGCGCAGGATTTCCAGCACCCCCTCGTCGTCCTCGACGAGCAGATTGCCGGTGGAGGATCCCATGAACACCTTGATGCCCGCGGCGCCCGGCAGGCGCTCCAGCTCGCCGACATGAGGCGCGTTCTCGCGCGTGCCGCCGACCCAGAAGGCGAAATCGCCGTGCATGCGGTTGGTCGCCCGCGCGATCTTGTCGGCGAGCGCCTGCTCGCTGGTGGTGAGCGGATTGGTGTTCGGCATCTCGAAGACGGTGGTGACGCCGCCCAGCACCGCGGCCCGCGATCCCGTCTCCAGGTCCTCCTTGTGCTCCAGTCCCGGCTCCCTGAAATGCACCTGGCTGTCGATCACGCCGGGCAGCACGTGAAGGCCGGTGCAGTCGATCGTTTCGCCGGCGCTCGAAGCCGACAAATCGCCGATGGCGGCGATGCGGCCGGCACGGACGCCGACGTCGCGCAAACCCTCTCCATCATGGTTGACCACCGTCCCGCCCTTGAGAATGAGATCGAAGGTTGCTGTCATGACGATATCCCGTTGCTTGCGATTGGTCTTGCCGGTGCCTGCCGGGCGGCTTACGTAATGGCCACATCAAAAGCAAGCTTGGACGCGGATTCTTCATGCCGGCAGCTCATCTCATCGACCGCGCGCTCGTCGTTCTCGACGGACCCGATGCGGAACATTTCCTGCAGAACATCCTCACCACCGATCTCGACATGCTGAAGCCGGGCGAGGCGAAGCCGGGAGCGCTGCTCACCCCGCAGGGCAAGATCATGTTCGATTTCCTCGTCTCGCGGACCTCTGCGGGCGCGATGCGGCTCGAATGCCGCGCGGACGTCGCCGACGATTTCATCCGCCGGCTGATGCTCTACCGGCTGCGGGCGAAGGTGGAGATCAGAAAGGAAGATCAAGCACTTGTCGCGGCGAGCTGGGATTCCGATTCCGGTTCCTCGGAAAATGATTCAACCTTTGCCGATATGCGTTTCGCGTCCGAAGCCAATGTCCGCCGGCACTATGGCGAGCTGCCGCAGGCAACCGCGTCCCTCGATGACTGGACGCGTCTGCGCATCATCCATGGCGTTGCCGAAAGCGGGACCGACTACCAGCTCGGCGACGCCTTCCCGCACGACGTGCTGCTCGACCAGAACGGCGGCGTCGGCTTGAAGAAGGGCTGCTATATCGGCCAGGAGGTCGTGTCGCGCATGCAGCATCGCGGCACGGCGCGGCGCCGCGTGATGATCGCCAGGGGCGCGTCCGCCCTGCCCGGTCCCGGCGCCGAGATCACCGCGAACGGCCGCACGATCGGCGCGCTCGGCTCGATGCTGGGATCCGACGCCATCGCGATCGTGCGCATCGACCGGGTGAAGGACGCGCTCGATGCGGGCAACGAGATATCGGCGGGGGACGTGCCGCTTTCCCTCTCGATCCCATCCTGGGCGACATACACGCTGCCGCGGGACGCCGCAGGGGCGGGAGAGGCCTGATGGCGAACGACGCCTCGGCGCAGGCGCGCGCCTGGCAGCGCATGCTCTCGGGCCGGCGGCTCGACCTCCTCGATCCGTCGCCGCTCGACGTCGAGATCACCGACATCGCGCACGGGCTCGCCCGCGTGGCGCGCTGGAACGGCCAGACAAACGGCGATCACGCCTTCTCGGTCGCCCAGCACTGCCTGCTGGTCGAGCAGATATTCGAGATCGCGACGCCGGACGCGGATGCCGACTGCCGGCTGGCGGCGCTGCTTCACGATGCGCCCGAATATGTCATCGGCGACATGATCTCGCCCTTCAAGGCCGTCGTCGGCGGCGGCTACAAGGCAGTCGAGCACAGGCTGCAGGTGGCGGTCCATCTGCGCTTCGCCCTGCCGCCCGAGCTGCCGGAAAAACTGAGGAAATCGATCAAGCGGGCCGACCAGATCGCCGCCTATTTCGAGGCGACGCGGCTCGCCGGTTTCGCCGAACCCGAGGCGGCGCGCTTCTTCGGACGCCCGCGCGGCTTCTCGGCGGACGCGCTTGCCATCGCCCCCCTGCCCGCCAGGCAGGTGCAGAAGAAGTTCCTCGAACGCTTCGGGGCACTCGAGAAATCGCGCAATCGCTAGGGCCCGACGTCAGCCGGTCGGCGAAGGAAGGCTCTTGTCGGCCTTGCAGCGCGCCAGCGGCAATGTCCCGCCGGAAAGAACCCTGGTTACCCGCTCCTGCCTGGCATTGGTTTCCACCCGAACGCAGGCGCAGCCGTAGCCGTAGTCCATCTCGGGCGCCTGCGTCTTGACGAACTGCCTTGGATCGAAGTCGGGCGTGTTCTCCGCGCCGGCGGCATCCGGCCCGTTCGCCTCCATCTGGGACGTGATGTTCCACGTCGCATCCTTGTCGATGAGAAACAGGTTGCCGGGTGTCGGATTTATCAGCCAGCCACAGCGCTGCTCGGCCGCATGCGTCTGCGATATCGCGAGCGAAAGGCCAAGCGTGAACGCGCCCGCGGCCAGAAAGAGATTGGAAACGGCCATGCCGGCCCTCCTTCCTGCCTGTTGCGAAGCGCAAGAGAACACGACGCCCGCGGCGGCGCAAGCAGCGGCCTGGTTCCTGGTTATCGGCCCGAGTGTTCCAGCCGATCGATGAACCACTGGGTGAGCCGCACCCAGACTTCGTCCTTCTCGCCCGAATCCTCGCAGCCATGGTCGAGATTGGGATTGTCGTTCACCTCGATCACATAGACGCCGTCCGCCGTCTCCTTGAGGTCGACGCCGTAGAGCCCGTCGCCGATGCAGCGCGCGGCCTTCACGGCGGTCTCCACAACCACGCCCGGCGTGTTCTTCAGCGTGAAGGTGCGGAACCCGCCCTCGTCCGGCTTGCCCCGGCGCTCGTGATTGACGATCTGCCAGTGCTTCTTGGCCATGAGGTAGTGGACGGCGAAAAGCGGCTCGCCGCCGAGAACGCCGACGCGCCAGTCGAATTCCGTCGGAACGAACTTCTGCGCGATCAGCAGGTCGGAATCCTCCAGCCATTTGGTCGCGAGCGCCTTCAGCTCCTCGAAATTCGACGCCTTCTTGACACCGCGCGAGAAGGCGCTGTCGGGGATCTTCAGGACCAGCGGAAAGCCGAGCCTGTCGGCGGCGAGCTGCAGGTCGCCGGTTCCCGCGATCATCACGGTCGGCGGCACCGGCACCTTGTTCGCGGTCATCAGCTCGTTGAGGTAGACCTTGTTGGTGCAGCGGATCATCGACAGCGGGTCGTCGATGACGGGCATGCCTTCCTGCTCGGCACGGCGCGCGAAGCGGTAGGTATGGTTGGAGATTGACGTCGTCTCGCGAATGAAGAGCGCATCGTAATTGGCGAGCCGGGCGAGATCCTTCCGGCCGATCGGCTCCACCTCGACGCCCATCTTGCCGGCGACGCGCGACCAGTGCTTCAGCGACTGGATGCTCGAAGGCGGCAGTTCCTCCTTCGGGTCGACGAGCGTGGCGAAGCTGTACCTGGCCGGCGTGCGCGCCTTGGTGTCGCGCCATTCGCGGTTGGTGTAGGTGGTGAGGCAGTCGACGAAGCGCGCCTTCTCGTCGTCGCTCATGCGGGCCAGCGGCAGGAATCCGATGCGGGAGATCGTCGCCCAGCCGTCGCCATCCTTGACGGTTATCTCCAGCGCCGGCGCGCGAAACCAGTCGAAGAGCAGCCGCGAGAAACGGTCCCACACCTTGGAAGGGCCGATCCCGAAGAACACCGCCACCCGATGCGGGAAGCTTCCGCCGAGTTCCTTGCGCGCCTTGTTCAGCGCCTGCTCCAGTTCCGGCAGGGCGTTCTCGTAGAGCTTGCGTTCCGAAAGGTCGATCATCGTCTCGACGGTCGGGATCACGCGATGACCGCGCGAGCTGGCCAGCAGCGAGGCGTAGTAGCCGCGGCTCTGATAGGCGTAGCTGTTGGACAGGTTGATGACCTTCGGGCGCTGCCCCTTGAACAGCGAGGGATGGGCGAGGTAGTCCCGGTTGGTGATGATCTTGTGCGGGGTGGCGAACTGGTCGAGATCGTTCTGCCGGCCGGTCAATATGACCCAGGTCATGTTTCCGTTCTTTTCCCGAGAATGACGGCGCTGCGCAGCGCCGGGCGCCCGAACTGCGCCATCTGGCTGAAAATGTCGTAGGGGATGGGAATGCTGGCGGCATCGGCGGCGGTTTCGCGCTGGTCGTCCTCCACCCACGGGTCGTGGATGACGATGTGCTCCCCGTCGTCGCCGATCGCCAGCACCCAGTGCGGCACCTTCTTGCCGAACATGACGAAGCCGCTGACCAGCACGATCGCGAGCTTGCCGGCCGCGAGCGCGGCACGAATATCGTCGAGCTCGAAGGCGCGGTATTCGACCGGGATGCCGTATTCCTCGGCGCGGCGGCGGAAGTCGACCTGCGCCAGTTCCATCACCCGGCGTTTCTCCTCGCTGCGCACCGATTGCAGGAAGAGCGCGCCGTGGACGGAAACGACGATTTCCGCCGAAAGCCCGCCCTCATGCGCCGAAACGGCGAGACCGAAGGGCTCGCAGCCGCCGGGCCCCGACATCATGAAGACGGTGGTCGCCTCCCGCCACAGCCTGATCTCGGTCACCGCGTCGGCGGTGAACCCGGGATCGTAGAAGCCGCGCGCCATCATCAGGCAGCACGGGCCGCAGGTGAAGTCGGCCGTCTGCTGGTAGTAAGGCACGCCGGTGACGATCGGCGCCGAGCCGCGCAGCAGCTTCTCCATCCGGATCGCAGCCGCGCCGTCCTCGTAATAGCCGGGCTCGACGCCGATGCGGCGATAGCCGCTCTGCTCGTAGAGCCGGATGGCGCGGGCGTTCTCCTCGCGCACCTCGAGCCGCAGGAGCAGCCTGCCATGCTCGTAGGCGGCGGCTTCGGCCGCCTGCAGCAGCGCCCGCCCCAGCCCCGAGCCGGACCGGTCCGGATCGACCGCGATCGAATAGAGCCGCGCCACGCCGCTGCCCTTGCGGAAAAGCACCATGCAATAGCCGGCGATCCCGCCGCCGAGCTCGGCCACGACGGTTTCGGCGGTCTCCCGCTCGATCAACTGGCGGAAGGAACGGCGGGAGATGCGGTCGGACTGGAAAACGCGGTTCTCGATCGCCACCAGGCGCTCGATATCGGACGCGCTTGCGGGACGTAGCTGAGGTGCCATCCTGGCTTGAGAAACCTCGGAATTGAAGGCTTGAACCCGCGCTCCTCGCGAGCTTGCGATTCGCCTTCTTCCGCGCAAGCCCATAGCCGCTATCGCTCTTCAATTGAGGCTGAATTTTGGCAAGGGCGCCGCTGGCTCTCGGCAACGCGCGAGCTGGCACATATCGTGGGCGGGTCGCCTGAAGCACTGTTTTTACAAAGTGCCCTTCTCCGTTCTATCCTTGCCGAGCGGGAGCGGCCAGGCAAGGAGTGGCGCGCGACAATGGAAGAGCTCCAGACCAACACCGCCGAGATGATCACGGCCGGACAGGCGATGCTCACCGAGCTTCAGCAACTGGCCGTCGCCTATTCCTTCTCGGTGCTCGGCGCCATCATCCTGCTGATCATCGGCTATATAGCGGCGAACCTGCTGGAGCGCTCGGTCTATTCTGGGATGAAGCGCTTTCGCGGCTTCGACGAGACGCTGCGGAAGTTCTTCTCCAAGATCGTCCGCTATGCGGTGCTGGTCCTCGTCGGCGTCACGGTCCTCGCCCAGTTCGGCGTGCAGACCGCCAGCATCATCGCCGCGCTCGGCGCGATCGGCCTTGCCATCGGCCTCGCCTTGCAGGGAACGCTCCAGAACATCGCCGCCGGCATCATGCTCCTGGTGCTGCGGCCGTTCCGGGTCGGCGAGGCGATCACCGCCGGCGGCATCTCCGGGACCGTCGAGGAGATCGGCCTCTTCGCCACCGAGCTGAAGACCGCGGACGGGCTCTACGTGCTCGCGCCCAACAGCCAGCTCTGGGGCACGCCCGTCACCAACTTCTCGCGCAACGCCACGCGCAGCAACGACCTGGCGGTCGGCATCAGCTACCGCGACGACATCCAGCTGGCTCAGGCGACGATGCTGAAACTCGTCGGCGACGACGAGCGGGTGCTGGAGGAACCGGCGCCGGCCTTCTTCGTCTCGCAGCTCGCCGACAACTCGATCATCGTCACGACGCGCTACTGGACGTCGTCGGCCAATTGGTGGCAAACGAAGCTGGACCTGACGAAGGCGGTGAGGCTGACCTTCGATGCAAAGGGCATCTCCGTGCCTTTGCCTCAGCAGCAAGTGCTCTATGTTCCCACGGAAACCCCGAAGGCAGCGCCCTCGAAGACAGCGTCCCCGAGGACAGCGTCTAGGACGAGGCGGCCGAAAACCGACAAGTGAACACGATGCGAAAGCGACCGATCCGCACCATTCTGACGAGGCTCGCCGCCGGCGCGGCGCTGTGCCTGCCCGCCCTGGCGTACGTTTCGCCCGCCGCCGCGCAGGACGATTGCGGCGGCAAGGTCGGCGTGCGCTACGGCGACACCGTTTCCTCGATCGCGCAGGCCTGCGGCGTCAACGTCCAGACCGTCCTGCAGGCGAATCCGGGCCTTACGGCCGACAATCTCAAAAGCGGCACCTACATCATCGTGCCGCCGCCAGCGCTTCCCTCGCCGATGAACGGCATCGGCCGGCCGCTGGTGCGCCAGGCGCCGAGCCTCGTGCCGCCGGTCAGCATCGGGGCGCCCTCGAGCGTGATCCTGCCGCCGCCGCAGCCGCCCATACCGCAGCAGCACATCTTGCGCGGTTTCGGCGACGAGCCCGGCCAACTGCCGCTGCCGCCCGGCCATTACATCAAGGTTCCGTAGCGCCGCTCCGGAAAAGGTGGAATCGTTGCTGCCGACAACGCCCCCTCCGGCCCTTCGGGCGACCTCTCCCGCGAAGCGGGGGAGGACAAAAACCTGAAGCGATCAGGAACCGGCGCGCACCGCGAAATCGGACTGCGGGCAAAGGAGACAGTTCAAGGGAATTGATCCTTGAATGGAACGTATTCATTTCCTCTTCAGCGGCCGATTGCGCTAGATTGAACGACCAAGTCGTCAGGAACTCCCCATGTCGCAATCCGCCACCGCCTCCCGCCATCAGGCAGCCCTGCCCTGGCTCATCATCATCTGCGGCTGTCTCATCGCCGCGTTGACGTTCGGCCCGCGCTCGGCCATGGGCTTCTTCCAGCTGCCGATGCTGGCGGAAAAGGGTTGGGACCGCACCACGTTCGGGCTCGCCATGGCGATCCAGAACCTCGCCTGGGGCATCGGAACGCCGATCTTCGGCGCGCTTGCCGACAAATACGGCACCTGGCGCGTGCTTGCGCTCTCGGGTGTGATGTATGCCGCCGGCCTGGTGCTGATGGCGGCGGCCACCACGCCCGGCATGCTGCATATGAGCGGCGGCGTTCTCGTCGGGCTCGGCGTCGCCTCGGGCTCGTTCGGCATCGTGCTCGCCGCCTTCGCCCGCAACGTTCCGGCCGAAAGCCGCAGCTTCGTCTTCGGCCTCGGCACGGCCGCCGGCTCGGCCGGCATGTTCCTGTTCGCGCCGCTCAGCCAGGGGCTGATCTCCTCCTATGGCTGGCACGACACGCTGGTGATCATGAGCGTGATGATGCTGATCATCCCTGTGCTCGCGATCCCGCTGCGCGGAAACTCCTCCTCAGGGGCCGCGCAGCAGGCGGTCTACGAGCAGACGGCGGGCGCGGCCCTGCGCGAGGCGATGGCGCACAAGAGCTATCTGCTGCTCGTCTCCGGCTTCTTCGTCTGCGGCTTCCAGGTGGCCTTCATCACCGCGCATTTCCCGGCCTATGTCGCCGACCTCGGCATCGACGCGCGCTATGCCGTGATCGCGCTCGCCCTGGTCGGCTTCTTCAACATCATCGGCTCGCTCGCCGCCGGCGTCATCGGCCAGCGCTATTCGAAGCCGATGTTCCTCGTCTGGATCTATCTCGGCCGCTCGATCATCGTGACGGCCTTCCTTTTGTTCCCGCAGACGCCGACCACGATCATCGTGTTCGCGATCCTGATGGGCCTGCTGTGGCTTTCGACCGTGCCGCCGACCAACGCGCTGGTCGCCATCATGTTCGGCACCAGGCATCTCGGCATGCTCGGCGGCATCGTCTTCTTCTCGCACCAGATCGGCTCGTTCCTCGGCGTCTGGCTCGGCGGCTATCTCTACGATCTCTTCGGAACCTACGATCCGGTCTGGTGGCTCGGCGTGCTCCTCGGCCTGTTCGCGGCGGTGGTGCACTGGCCGATCAGGGAGAAGCCCGTCGATCGGCCGGCGCTCGCGGCGGCGGAATAGCCGGGTCAGCGCGGGGCGAGGTTGCCCACGGGAAAGATCGAGCAGGTTTCGGTGCCGAAGGCGAGCAGCTTGCCCGCCTCGTCGAGAAGCCTCGCCTCGGAGACGGCGAGCGTGCGCCCCTTGTGGACGACGGTGCCCTCGCAGACCACGATGCCGGTCTTCGGGGTGATCGGCCGGGTCAAATTCACCTTGAACTCGGCCGTGGTGTAGGCCTCGCCCTTGTCCAGTGTGGTGTGCACGCAGCAGCCCAGCGCCGAGTCCAGGATGGTGGCGGCCCAGCCGCCATGCACGCCGCCCAGCGGGTTGAGATGGCGTTCGCTCGGCAATCCCTTGAAGACCGCCCTGCCCGCGCCGACCTCCACCAGCGCGAAATTCATCCGCTCGGCGATGCTCGGCGCCGGATAGAGCCCGTCGACCACCCGCTGCAGGAGTTCGAGGCCGGTATAGCGCATGACGTCCTCATGCGGGATCGTGCCCAGGCCCAGTCGCGAGACATGGCCCGGGAACAATTCGATTTCGCTCATGCGGCGTGCTCTCCGTTTCGGCTTTGGTTGTTGAAGGATTTGCGCAACGCGCCGAGAAAGCCGGCGCGCGCCTCCGGCTCGGCCAACCCGCGCGGTTCGTAGACATGGCGCAGGAAGAAATAGCCGGTGAGGCGAAACGCCTCCTCCATTGCGGCGAGATCGCCCCTGAGGCCGGAACCGCGCCGCAGGAAGGCGGGCAAGGGCAGCAGCTTGTCGGCCCAGGGCGCGCCGGCGTCGCGCGAAACCGCGCGGCCGGTCTTCGGCGAGACATAGACGAGATCGTCGCTCGCCCCGCCGCCCGCGCATTTCGAAAGGTCGAGCCCGAAGCCGAGCTCGTCCAGGATCAAAAGCTCGAAGCGGACGATGAGCTCGCCCGCCGAGCGCGGATCGTCGATATATTGGAGAAGCAGCTCCAGCGTCTCGAAGAGATTGGCGTGCGGGTCGCGCTCGGGCAGCAGGCGCAGATGCGCGGCGATCGTCTGCAGGCCGTAGACGGCGGCGGCGCTGTCGAAGAGGCGGGCGGCGTGAAGCTCCAGCGGTTCGATCTGGAAGAGGCCGAGATGCTCGTCGAGGCGCGCCCGCCAGACGAGGTCGACGCGGTTTCCCGGCTGGAGCACGGGCTGCATCTTACGCGAGCGGCCGCCCCGCACCATGCCGAGATGACGGCCGTGGGCGCGCGTCATCACCTCCAGTATGGCGCTGGTCTCGCCATGCTTCCTCGTTCCGAGGATGATGCCTTCGTCACGCCATTCCATTGTTCAATGTTGAACGTTTATCTGGGGAATTCAAGCCCCATTTCGCGGTAGCGCTCCGGATCGTCGCCCCAATTCTCGCGCACCTTGACGAAAAGGAAAAGGTGCACCGGCTGCTCGAGGATATCACCGAGCTCCGTGCGGGCGGCCTGGCCGATGGCGCGGATCGTCTCGCCCTTGTGGCCGAGCACGATCTTCTTCTGGCTGTCGCGCTCGACATAAATGACCTGCTCGATGCGCACCGAGCCGTCCTTCTTCTCCTCCCATTTCTCGGTCTCGACATGGGAGGAATAGGGAAGCTCCTGGTGGAGCCTCAGATAGAGCTTCTCGCGCGTGATCTCGGCGGCGAGCTGGCGCATCGGAAGGTCGGAAAGCTGATCCTCCGGATAGTACCAGGGGCCGGCGGGCAGCCTCTCGGCGAGATAGTCGAGGAGATCGGCGCAGCCGGACCCGGTCAGCGCCGAGATCATGAAGGTGCGCTCGAACTCGACGCGCGTGTTCGCCTCCGCCGTGAGCGCGAGGAGCGTTTCGCGCTTGACGCGATCCACCTTGTTGAGGATCAGCACCTTGGGCTGGCGCACGCCGGCGAGGTTTTCGAGGATCGCCTCGGCGTCGCCCCTGATGCCGCGTTCGGCGTCGATCAGCACGAGCACGATGTCGGCATCCTTGGCGCCGCCCCAGGCGGTGGTCACCATCGCCTCGTCGAGCCTGCGGCGCGGCTTGAAGATGCCGGGCGTGTCGACGAATACGATCTGGGCGTTGCCGTGAGTGGCGATGCCGCGCACGACGGCGCGGGTCGTCTGCACCTTGTGGGTGACGATCGACACCTTTGCGCCGACGAGCTGGTTGACCAGCGTCGACTTGCCGGCATTGGGCGCGCCGATGAGCGCGACGAAACCCGACCGGGTTTCAGGCGTTTGCGGAGCCGTTTCGCTCATTGCGTGTTCTCTTCTTCCTGCCAGACGCCTTCGCGCACCAGAATGTCGGTGGCGGCCGCCTGCTCGGCCTCGCGCTTCGAGCGCCCGATGCCGACGCCTGCTTCAAAACCGTCCACGATGGCGCTGACCGTATAGACCGGATCATGATCCGGTCCCTCCCGCTTGTCGACCGAATAGACGGGCACGGCCTTGGACATCTGGTGCGCCCATTCCTGCAATTCGGTCTTGGCGTCGCGGCGGGCCGCGGTCTCAGCCTTCGAACGGCCTTCCCAGTAGCGGCGGATGAAGCCCCTCGCCGCTTCGAGACCGCCTTCCAGATAGACCACCGCGATCACCGCCTCCATCACGTCGGCGCGCAGATTGATGCGCTTGCGGGCCGAAAGCGACCTGATCTCGCTGCCGGCCTGTATCAGCTCCGAAATGCCCGCCTCGTCGGCGATCTCCGCCAGCGTTTCCGCGTTCACCAGCGCGTTGAGCCTGACCGACAGCTCGCCCTCCGCTGCCTTCGGATTGGCGTCGAACACCATCTGCGCGACCACCAGGCCCAGCACCCGGTCGCCCAGGAACTCCAGCCGCTGGTAGTCGCCCGCATGCGCCCCGCGCGCGCTGGCGTGGGTGAGCGCACGGCGCAGGCGCTCGGCGTCGCGTACCGGGCAGCCGGCGATCGCCTCGACCGCGCTCGCGAGCGTTTCGTTGTTCTGCGGCTTCGCGGCCATCACGCCATGATCCGGGGATCTTTGCCTGAGCATCGGGACAGTCCGAAAACCGGAGCCACTGTTCGGTCCGATGCTCTAGCGGACAGCGGAGAAAATGCGCGTGGGACGCATCGCGGTCGGCCATTTCCAGATTTCGAGCGGGCTCGCGCCCTCGGAAATCGAGAAGAAGATGATGTTGGCGCGGCCGACGAGATTCTCCTCCGGCACGAAGCCGACCGAGAAGCGGCTGTCGGTGGAGTTGTCGCGGTTGTCGCCCATCATGAAGTAATGGCCGGCGGGAACGACGAATTCGCGCGTGTTGTCGCCGATCGAGTTCGGCGTCAGATCGAGCGTGTCGTAGGAGACGCCGTTGGGCAGCGTCTCGCGATAGACGTCGACCGGCCGGTTCATCTCGGTGATGTCCGGATTGTTGATCTCGCCGACCTTTTCCCGCGGCACCGCGTCGCCATTGATGAAGAGCTGGCCGTCGCGCATCTGGACGCGGTCGCCCGGCAGGCCGATCACGCGCTTGATGTAGTCGAGCGACGGATTGGGCGGGAATTTGAAGACGACGACGTCGCCCCGCTCGGGCGCGCTGCCCCAGATGCGGCCGGAGAAGAGATTCGGCGAGAAGGGCAGCGAATGGCGCGAATAGCCATAGGCCCATTTCGTCACGAAGAGATAGTCCCCCTCGAGCAGGGTCGGGCGCATCGAGCCCGACGGTATCGAGAAGGGCTGGAACAGGAAGGTGCGTATGACGAGCGCAAGCAGCAGCGCCTGCACGATGACGCTGACGGTCTCGCCAAGGCCACCGGATTTCTTCTGCGATTTGTCGGCCACGCTCATCTCTTCCTCGATTGCAAGTTGAGACCGTCTTAGCGGCTTGATCCGCGCTGGGCAACGCCATTGCCGGCTTGATCAGACGAGTGTGGCGCTTGTTCGGCGGGCAAGGCCTCGATGATGACAAACGCCTGGGCGAGCGGGAAATCGTCCGTGATCGTCAGGTGTATGGCCGCGCGGTGCCCGTCGGGCAGCATCTCGGCGAGGCGCTTTGCCGCGCCGCCGGTGAGTTCCATCGTCGGCTTGCCGCTCGGCAGGTTCACCACGCCCATGTCGCGCCAGAAAACGCCGCGCGCAAGGCCGGTCCCGAGTGCCTTGGCGCATGCCTCCTTGGCTGCGAAGCGCTTGGCGTAGGAAGCCCCGCGTTCCTTGCGCCGTTCGGACTTCGCCTGCTCGACATCGGTGAAGACGCGCCGCACGAAGCGCTCGGGATGGCGCGAGAGGGTTTTTTCCACCCGCCTGATGTCGATCAGATCACTGCCGATGCCGATGATCATCGCTCGATGTCCTATATGTTCCGGCTCCCCGGCTTGACCGCCGGGATCGCCGCCAGTTCCGGCGGGAGCTGGTCGGCGGGATAGGATGGCACCTCGTATTCGGCGAGCGCCACCAGCGGCACGCCGACGTCGGCCTTGCCGGCCGAGCGGTCGATGATGCAGGCGGCGGCGGCCACCTCGGCGCCGAGCTTGCGCATGCACTCGACCGTCTCGCGGATCGAAAGCCCGGTCGTCACGATGTCCTCGACGATGACGACGCGCGCGCCCTCGGCGATCTCGAAGCGGCGCAGGCGGAACTCGCCGTTCTCGCGCTCGACCCAGATCGCGGGCACGCCGAGATGGCGCGAGGTCTCGTAGGCCGGGATCAGGCCGCCGACCGCGGGGCCGACGACATAGTCGATGCGGCCCGGCACCTCCTCGCGGATGCGCGCGGCGAGCGCCTTGCAGAGCCTCTCGGTCTTGTCGGCGTGCATGAACACGCGCGCCTTCTGCAGGAAGGTCGGGCTGCGCAGCCCCGAGGTCAGGATGAAATGGCCCTGCAGGATGGCTCCCGCCTCGCGGAATGTCGCGAGCACCTCTTCAGTGTTCATGCTTGTCGTCCTTCCTTGCTTTTCCGGTGAGGCTCAGCCGTTGACCCGGCGAACCGCGCTCACGCTCGGATTTTCCTTCAACTGGGATATCAGCCGGTTGAGATGTTTCAAATCCCAGACTTCCAGGTCGAAGATCATTTCGGTGAAGTCGGGCGCCGTGCGGACCATCGAAAGCGTGTGGATATTGGCGTCGTTCGAGGCGATCGTCTGCGAGATGTTGGCAAGCGAGCCCGGTTCGTTGATGGCCGTCACCGACACACGCGCGGGAAAGCGCTCCTTCATGTCCTCGTCGATGTCCCAGCGCACGTCGATCCAGCGTTCCGGCTGGTCGTCGAAGGCGGTGAGCGAGGGGGACTGTATCGGATAGATGGTGATGCCGGCTCCCGGCTGCAGGATGCCGACGATGCGGTCGCCCGGCACCGCGCCCTCGGGAGCGAAGCTCACGGGAAGATCGCCGCGCACGCCGCGAATCGGCAGCGCCTCCTCCTTCTTGTTCGTCTTCTTGCTCTTGCGCGAGGACGAACGGCCCGGAATCTGGAACAGCATGCCGGCCGCGTTGCGCAGGTTGAACCAGCCCTCCTCGCGCGACTTGGCCGCGACCTGGCCGGCGCGCTCGTCCTTGTGATCGGGATAGACCGCCTTCATGACGTCGAGCGAGGAAAGCTCGCCGCGGCCGACGGCGGCGAAGACGTCCTCGATGTCCTTGCGCGCCAGCCGGTGCAGCACCGCCTTCACCGCATCCTTGGAGAAGCTCTTGCCCGAGCGCTCAAAGGCGCGTTCGAGGATGCGGATGCCGAGGCCGGAATATTGCTTGCGGATCGCGTTCTTGGTGGCGCGGCGGATCGCCGAGCGCGCCTTGCCGGTGACGACCACCGATTCCCAGGCGGCGGGCGGCACCTGCGCCTTGGAGCGGATGATCTCCACCTCGTCGCCGTTCTTCAGCTCCGTCATCAGCGGCATGATGCGGCCGTTTATCTTGGCGCCGACGCAGGTGTCGCCGACATCGGTGTGGACGGCGTAGGCGAAGTCGATGGGCGTGGCGCCGCGCGGCAGCGCGATAAGGCGGCCCTTCGGCGTGAAGGCGAAGACCTGGTCCTGGAAAAGCTCGAGCTTGGTGTTCTCGAGGAAGTCCTCGGGATTGTCGCCCTCCGACAGCGCCTCGATCGTCTGGCGCAGCCACGCATAGGCGTTGGTGTCCTTGGAGATGGAATG
Source organism: Aquamicrobium sp. LC103 (assembly GCF_001014615.2). GTDB lineage: Bacteria > Pseudomonadota > Alphaproteobacteria > Rhizobiales > Rhizobiaceae > LBCQ02. The sequence goes on along the minus strand of NZ_LBCQ02000002.1, from coordinate 414,842 downwards.
GCCGGCGCCGTTGTGCTTGACGCCGTCCTTGTAGATGGAATGAGCGGCGACGCCGTATTCGGCGATCGCATCCATTTCCCTGGTGCGGATCTGCAGTTCCACGCGCTGGCGCGAGGGGCCGACGATGGTGGTGTGGATCGAGCGGTAGTCGTTCTGCTTCGGCGTCGAGATATAGTCCTTGAAACGTCCGGGCACCATCGACCATGTCGTGTGGATCGCGCCCAGCGCCCGATAGCAGTCCTCGACGCTGTCGACGACCACCCGGAAGCCGAACAGATCCGACAATTGCTCGAAGGAAAGCGCCTTCGCCTCCATCTTGCGGAAGACCGACCACGGCTTCTTCTGGCGGCTCTTCACGAGTGCCTCGATATGATATTTCTCGAACAGGCCCGAAAGCGCGTGCTCGATCTCGCCGATGACGCCGCGATTGCGTTCGAAAATCTCCGCCAGCCGCTCGGTGACGGCCTTGTAGGCCTCCGGATTGATGTAGCGGAAGGCGAGCTCCTCCAGCTCCTCGCGCATGTCCTGCATGCCCATGCGGCCGGCCAGCGGCGCATAGATGTCCATCGTCTCCTCGGCGATGCGCAGCCGCTTGTCGGCGCGCATGTGGTCGAGGGTGCGCATGTTGTGCAGGCGGTCGGCGAGCTTGACGAGCAGCACGCGCACGTCGTCGGAGATCGCGAGCAGCAGCTTGCGGAGATTTTCGGCCTGCTCCGCCTTCTTCGATACGAGATCCAGCTTCTTGAGCTTGGTCAGCCCCTCGACCAGCTTGCCCATGTCGGGACCGAAGAGCTCGTCGATCTCCTGCCTGGTGGCGGTGGTGTCCTCGATCGTGTCGTGCAGAAGGGCGACGGCGATCGTCGCCTCGTCCATGCGCATGTCGGTCAGGATCGCGGCGACTTCCAGCGGATGGGAGAAATAGGGGTCGCCCGAAGCGCGCTTCTGGTGGCCATGCTTCTGCATGGCGTAGACATAGGCTTTGTTGAGCAGTGCCTCATTGACGTCCGGCTTGTAGCGCTGAACACGCTCGACAAGCTCGTATTGACGCATCATGGGCCGCAATCCTGATCTTCAGACGAACGAAAACATGCGCCACGTTTGCAACGAGGCGCATGTTCTTAGATAGACATGATTGCCAAGCCACGAAAGTGGCGACGATCAATCCAAGACTTAGAAATCGTCGCTTTTTTCCGGCGGAACGAGCCCTTCGATGCCGGCGAGAAGGTCTTCCTCGCTCATGCGGTCGAAAGTGATGTTCTCTTCCTCGCCTTCGGCCTCGATCGTCGTCGCCGCGTCGGAAGCGTCGGCGGTGACTTCCGGCAGATCGGCTTCTGGCTCGTCGACCTCGACATGCTTCTGCAGCGAATGGATCAGGTCTTCCTTGAGGTCGCCGGGCGAAAGCGTCTCGTCGGCGATCTCGCGCAGCGCCACCACCGGGTTCTTGTCGTTGTCGCGATCGACGGTGATCGGCGCGCCTTGCGAGATCAGGCGGGCGCGATGGCCGGCAAGCAGCACCAGCTCGAAGCGGTTCTCGACCTTGTCGATGCAATCCTCAACAGTTACGCGGGCCATTCATCGCCCCTTTCATGCATGGATGTGTTGGAAGAATTAGGCGGTCCATAACGCGAACGACGTCCAAACTCAAGCTTTATGGTGAGACGGCGGCGACACAAGGCGGCGCATCATACGCCACCTTGCACGGTTTTCGCAAAAACGTGATCGATTTTGGGGCTTGCGGGCACGGTCCCCTTGGAACCAAGATTCGCGGGCGTTATTTCATAGTATGTACGATGCATGTCCATGAACGCGTTTTTTGACCGCCGATATTGCCGACAAGGAATTTGAACATGTTCGATTCAAGGGAAAAAATCGCCCTCTTCATAGACGGCGCAAATCTTTACGCCACCTCGCGCGCCCTGGGGTTCGACATAGACTACCGCAAGCTGCTGGCGAGCTTCCACAAGCATGGCTATCTCCTGCGCGCCTACTACTACACCGCGCTCGTCGAGGATCAGGAATATTCCTCGATCCGCCCGCTGATCGACTGGCTGGACTACAACGGCTACAAGGTCGTCACCAAGCCGGCCAAGGAATTCACCGATTCCGCCGGCCGCCGCAAGATCAAGGGCAACATGGACATCGAGCTGACCATAGACGCGCTCGAACTGTCCGACGTGGTCGATCACTACGTCATCTTCTCCGGCGACGGCGATTTCCGCACGCTGGTTGAAGCGCTGCAGCGGAAGGGCCGCAAGGTCAGCATCGTTTCCACCATGAGTTCGACCCCGCCGATGATCTCCGACGACTTGCGCCGTCAGGCCGATCACTTTATCGACCTTGCCTCATTGAGAAGCGAGGTTGGTCGCGAGCCGTCCGAAAGGCCGCAAAGGCGCAGCGACCCGACGGAAGACGAAGAAGACTATTGATGCAGACATCGCCGGCCGAGGCGGAGCCGCCGCGCAACTGCGCGCTCTGCCCCCGCCTCCACGACTTCATCGGGCTGTGGCGCGAGCGCGAACCCGACTGGTTCAATGCGCCCGTCCCGACCTTCGTCGCGCGCGGCGGCGACAAGAGCGTGCGCTTCCTAATCGTCGGGCTGGCGCCCGGCCTGCGCGGCGCGAACCGCACCGGCCGGCCCTTCACCGGAGACTATGCGGGCACCCTGCTCTACGGCACGCTGAAACGCTTCGGTTTTTCGAGCGGCGAGTTCCAGGCCCGGCCCGACGACGGCGTCGAGCTGATCGGCACCGCCTTGACCAATGCCGTGCGCTGCGTGCCGCCCGAGAACAAGCCGGTGGGCAGCGAGATCAACACCTGCCGGACCTTCCTTGAGCCGACGATCGCCCGCTTCCCCGATCTCGCGGCCATACTGACGCTGGGCACGATCGCGCATCAGTCGACGGTGCGCGCGCTCGGCAAGAAGGTCGCCGACTTCCCCTTCGCCCACGGAGCGATGCGGAATGCCGACGGCATCGGGCTTTTCTCCAGCTACCACTGCTCGCGCTACAACACCAACACCGGCAGGCTGACCGAGGAGATGTTCGTGGAGGTGTTCGGACGGGTGCGCGCGTTCCTCGACGGCGCGTGACGAACCGACGACCGTACCGGGCAGCGGCACACGCTGGAACTACTTGCCGCCGATGCTGACAATGACGCCGAAACTCTTCGACGCCATGGACTTCGGTACGTTGGGAATGGGCGGAAGCCGCTCGAAGGTTCGAGCGACAATCTTGCTCAATTCCGGCGAAACCGAGCTTTTCAAGATCCGAACGTCCTTGATTGCTCCGTCCTGACCAATCCGAAAGAAGACCTTGACCGGCCTTGCATCCGGGCGCCAGGCCGCCTGACCGAGCTTGAGATCGAAACGAACCTGGTTCACGTGCTCGCTCACGCGCTTCACATATTCCTGGCTCGTTTCGGCCAAGGATATCTGCGTTCCGAAAAGGAACAAAACGCCGATCAGAAAGAATCGCATGGGCCCCCACCCTTCTGCCTCAAGTAGAGGGGAGAAGCCGTTTTCTGTCAATTCGCTTCGGGAACGCCCGCCATCTCCTTCGAAGCGGAGCAGGTTTTTCTCAACGAGCCATTGCTAGTTGCCGGCGATGAAAGGCACAGCGGCAGTGAGCGGCGGTTTCACGCTTTGGGTCATGCAGGAAACGGCAGGCGCCTTCATATCACCTTCACGCTCCGCTACGACGCGCGCCTGATCCGCGTCATTTCCGCCCGCGACATGAGCCGAAAAGAGAGAGCCGTCTATGACCAGCAAGATTAGGCAACCGCTCCCGGAATTTCGGGACGAAGCAGAGGAACGGCGCTTCTGGGAAACGCACGATTCCGCGGATTACATCGAGTGGAGCAAGGCGGAGCGAGTGCGCCTGCCCAATCTCAAGCCGTCGACCACCTCGATTTCGCTGCGGCTTCCCGTGTCGTTGCTGGAGCAGATCAAGATCGCGGCAAACAAGCGCGGCATGCCCTACCAATCACTCATCAAGGCTTGGCTTTCCGAGAAAGTGGACATCCGCTAGGCGGGGCCAAGCCCCCTACCCCCGCTCCTTCAGGAGCCGGCTCTTCTCGCGGTTCCAGTCGCGCTGCTTCTCGGTCTCGCGCTTGTCGTGCAGCTTCTTGCCGCGCGCCACCCCCAGGAGCAGCTTCGCCCTGCCGCGATCGTTGAAATAGATCTTCAACGGCACCATCGTCATGCCCTCGCGCTCCACCGCCTGGGCGAGCCTCGCCATCTCCTTCTTGTTGAGAAGGAGCTTGCGGCGGCGGCGCGGCTCGTGGTTGAAGCGGTTTCCCTGCAGATATTCCGGCAGGTAGGAGTTGATCAGCCAGACCTCGCCGCCCTCGACGGAAGCGTAGGATTCCTGGATGTTCGCCTGGCCCTCGCGCAGCGACTTCACCTCCGTCCCGGTCAGCACGAGACCCGCCTCGAAAGTGTCGAGCACCTCGTAGGAGAAGCGGGCCTTGCGGTTTTCGGCAACGGTCTTGTTGTTCGGATTCTTTTCTTTAGCCATGTTCCATTCGAACGCGCCCGGGGCGCGTCAGTTCAACAGGCCCGCATGCACCATGGCCGCGTCGATCTTCTCGGCGGTCGACGCCTCGACCTGGACCAGCGGCAAGCGGACGACATTTTCGATTCTGCCGAGGCGCGAGAGGGCATATTTGGTGCCCGACACGCCCGGCTCGATGAACAGCGCCTTGTGAAGCGGCATCAGCCTGTCCTGCAGTTCCAGCGCGCGCTCCCTGCTGCCGGAAAGCGAGGCTTCCTGAAATTCGGAGCAGAGGCGCGGAGCGACGTTGGAGGTCACCGAAATGATGCCGACGCCGCCATGGGCGTTGAAGCCCAGCGCGGACGCATCCTCGCCCGACAACTGGACGAATTCCTTGCCGCAGGTGATGCGCTGCTCGGAGACGCGTTCGACCTTGCCGGTGGCATCCTTGACGCCGACGATGTTCTTGAAGTCGTTCGCCAGGCGTCCCATCGTCTCCGGCGCCATGTCGATCACGGAACGCGGCGGGATGTTGTAGATGATGATCGGCAGGCTGGTCGCCTTCGCGACCGCGGCGAAATGCTCGTAGAGCCCGCGCTGGGTGGGCTTGTTGTAATAGGGCGTGACCACGAGCACGGCATTGGCGCCCGCCTTTTCCGCGTGACGCGCCAGGCTGACCGCCTCGGCGGTGTTGTTGGAGCCGGCGCCGGCGACGACCGGAACCCTGCCGGCGGCGATCTCGACGCAGGCCTTCACCACTTCGTGATGCTCGTCATGCGTGAGCGTCGGCGATTCACCGGTGGTGCCGACCGGCACGAGACCCTTGGTGCCCTCGGCTATCTGCCATTCGACGAAGTCGCGGAAAACCGCTTTGTCAAAGGATCCATCCTTCGCAAAAGGCGTTACCAGCGCTGTGAAGGACCCTGTGAACATGTCGTGTTTGCTCCCGGAAATTTCCGTATGGAATGCGGATATCTGACGATTTTCGCCTTCTAACCCAAGGCGAGGCGGCGCACCATAGTCTTGCCACGAGAATGCGGCAAGCGACGTTCGCTGGATAAGGAAAATTGCAAACGACGTCGCTAACCTTTCATTAACTTACTCTTCACCGGCCATTGGTAGGTTCACAGCACATCCGCGCTGAATTAGTATCTCGTTTACCAGGGGCTTGGTCATGAAGAGAGGGAATCCGCAAATCCGAACGCTCGCAGCAACCATTGCCGTGACATTGCTGCCCGGCCTGGCCTTCGCCCAGCCGGCGCTTCCGGATACGCCTCCGCTCCCCTTCGACCGGCCGGGAACCCCGATCGCGGCCTCGGCGATCGACAGCGTGATCACCACGGGCTCCGTGGCCGCCTATTCCGCCGGCATGGCCTCCGATCTCGTCAGAACCGGCAGCGTCGAGAAGCTGAAGAGCGGGCTCGACGCGCTTTCCTCCGGCGACGTCGCCCGCGCCCGCGTCGTTCGCGACAATCTGCCGGCGAATTCGCTCGACCGGCATATTCTGATGTGGGCGATCGCCGTCAGTGGCGGATCGGGCGTGCCCAGTGGCGAGATCGCGCAGGCCGCTCACACGCTTTCCGGCTGGCCCGGCATGAGCACGCTCCGCGAGAACAGCGAGAAGGCGCTTTACCGCGAAAATCCCGGCCCGCGCGCCGTGCTGCAGGCGTTCGGCAATTCGCGCCCGCAAACCGCGGAAGGCACGATCGTGCTGGCCCGCGCGCATCTGGCGACCGGAAACACGCAGGCCGCGCGCGCCGTGCTCTCGCCCTTCTGGCGCAAGGAGCGGCTGGAGGCGGCGGAGGAAGCCGCGATCATCAAGGAATTCGGCGGCATCATCCCCAAGGCCGACCATCGCGCCCGCATGGAGCAGATGCTGCACCACGACCGCATCACCTCGGCCGAGCGCGTCGCCGGGCTTGCCGGCGCGCGCGAGCTCGCCGCCGCGTGGGCGGCCGTCACCCGCAACGAGAAGAACGCCGGACGCCTGCTCGACGCGGTGCCGTCGAACCAGCGCGCCGCCGGCTTCATCTTCGCGCAGTCGCGCCATCTGCGCCGCAACGGCATGTACAAGGAAGCCGCCGCCGTCATGCTCAAGGCGCCGAAGGACGCGGCCTCGCTGGTCGATCCCGACGCCTGGTGGATAGAGCGGCGCGTGCTGTCGCGCGAGCTTCTCGATATCGGCGATCCCGCCACCGCCTACAAGCTCGCCGCCGCGCATTCGGCCGAGAGCCCGGCGCGCGCCGTCGATGCCGAGTTCCACGCCGGCTGGTACGCGCTTCGCGGCCTGCGCGACGCCAGCACCGCGTCGCGGCACTTCGCGAAAATCGCCGAGATCGCCGACGGTCCGATTTCGCTGTCGCGCGCCTATTACTGGATGGGCCGTTCGGCGGATGCCGGCGGACCGGGCAACGCGCGCAGCTATTACGAGCGGTCGGCGAGCTACGGCACCGCCTTCTACGGGCAGGTTTCCGCCGCCAAGCTCGGCCGCAACGCGATTTCGGCCAGCTACCCGTCGCCGAGCAATGCCGACCGGCAGAATTTCGAGCGCCGCCAGGCGGTGCAGGCGATCCGCAGGCTCGAGCAGGCCGGCCACGAGCGACGCGCCGAAAGCCTCTATCGCGGCCTCGCCCAGGAGCTGGCGAGCCCCGGCGAGCTGGCGATGCTGGCGGTGATGGCGGAGCGGCAGGGGAACCACTTCCTCGCCCTGCGCGTAGGGAAATGGGCCGCCGCGCGCGGGCTCGACGTCGGGGCACTGGCGCATCCGACCGGCGCGATACCGGCCAATGCCAACATTTCCGGCTCGGGCAAGGCGCTGGCCTATGCGATCGCCAGGCAGGAGAGCGAGTTCAACGTTTCGGCGCGCTCCGGCGCCGGCGCGCTCGGCCTCTTGCAACTGCTTCCCGGCACGGCGAAGGAGATGGCGCGCAAGGCCGGCCTTTCCTACTCGCAATCGAAGCTGACGACGGATCCCGGTTACAACGCCACGCTGGGCGCCGCCTATCTCGGCGAGCAGCTCGCCCGCTTCTCCGGCTCCTACGTGCTCACCTTCGCCGGCTACAATGCCGGCCCGCGCCGGGCGCAGGAATGGGTCGAACGCTACGGCGATCCGCGCGGCAAGGATATCGATACCGTCATCGACTGGATCGAGCGCATCCCCTTCCACGAGACGCGCTCCTACGTGCAGCGCGTGATGGAGAACTACCAGGTCTACAAGATGCGGCTGACCGGCCAGACCAACATCGCATCGGACCTCATTTCGGGCCGCTAGCGAGCGAACGGCCGGCACGGCGGGGGTCGAAGATGACGGGCGGGCGGCACCTGCCCCGACGCGTCGTCATCCCCGGGTCCGGAACCGAACGGGGTGAGGTGGAGGACCCCGGGAAGCCATGCCTGAACCGCGAGGTGAGGCGGCACGGGCACGAGATCCCCGCCCTCCCCAACCGTTCGGGCTTCGCCCCGAACTGACGAAGACGACCCCATTGTTAAGGCTGGGGATGGAAATTGGGGGGAATCCGCATGCGATCGCTCGGCGGCACCGAAGGCGAGGATTTCCATTATTCCGCCGCCGACGGCTTGCGGCTTCACGCCCGCATCCATGGCGGCGGCGATCGCGATGCCCTGCCGGTCGTGTGTCTGCCCGGACTGACACGAAACGCACGCGATTTCGACGCGCTCGCGCTCCATCTCTCCCGGAACGCGGCAAGGCCGCGGCGGATCGTCTGCTTCGATTACCGGGGACGCGGCAAGTCGCAACATGATCCCGACTGGCGGAACTACAATGTCGCCGTCGAGGCCGGCGACGTGCTCGCCGGGCTTGCCGCCCTCGGCATCCGACACGCCGCCTTCATCGGCACCTCCCGCGGCGGATTGATCGTCCATGTCCTGACCGCGATGCGGCCGACGATCCTCAAGGCCGTCGTGCTCAACGATATCGGGCCGGTGGTGGAAAATACGGGACTGGCACAGATCCGCGCCTATCTTTCGAACGCGAGGAAACCGCGCGACTTCGCCGAGGCGGCAGCCATCCAGAAAGAGATTCACGGCGAGGCGTTTCCGGCGCTCTCGGACGACGACTGGCGCCGCATGGCCTGGGCAATCTACCGCGAGGACGAGGGAATTCCGGTCGCCGATTTCGACCCTGCCCTGCTGAACACGCTCGCCATGCTCGATCTCGACAAGCCGCTGCCGGCGCTATGGCCGCAATTCGATGGGCTGCGGCACGTGCCGATCCTCGCGATTCGCGGAGCGAACTCGAAGCTGCTTGCGGCCGGGACATTGGCGGAGATGGCGCGCCGCCATCCCGATATCGAAACCGCCGAGGTCGAAGGCCAGGGCCATGCGCCGTTTCTGGAGACGGGCGGCCTGCCGGGCCTGATCGAGCGCTTCTTGGACCGGGCCGATCCCGAACACGGCTGATCCCGGCCCCGCTCCTTCCTGGAGCATTGCCGGATGAGGTGGAACGTCGCCGCTGCGAACAGCGCGCTCCGGCGCTTCCGACCTGAAACGATCCGACGATTTTCGCCCGCTAGGGGGTGTTTCGGTGAAAACCTGAACTGCCCTAAACAAAAAAACCCGGCGGTTGCCCGCCGGGTTTCTCAAATCAGCTTTGAAGCCGATTAGAAGTCGCGCTGGAAGCGAAGGAAGCCAGCGAAACCGTCCTGATCGTCGAGCTCTTCGCTGAGGTCGGAGTAGTAGCGACCTTCAGCCTTGACGACGAGGCTGTTGTTGCCGAACGGGCTGTAGGCAACCTGAGCACCGATTTCGTAGGTCTCGCTCTCGAAGAAGTATTCGCCAGCGAGGCCGAGGCGAACCTGCGGCGACACGGTGTAGCCGAGGTCACCCATGACGGCCCAGTCGGTCGGACGACCGGCGGAGTCGAGAACGGTGTAGGTGCCTTCGCGATCGTCGTGATCCGAGTAGAACACGCCGAGCTCGGCGTACCACGGACCGGCGGTGTAGTCGACCACGCCGCGAACACCCCAGGTCTCGGTGAAGTCGTCGTAACCGGCGATCACACCGATGAACGAGCCGGCAGCGAAGTCGTAGCGCAGACCGCCTTCGACGTTCGGCATCCAGTTGGTGTCTTCCTCGTCCTCGACGAGAGCGACGATACCGGAGAAGGCGCCCGAGGTGAAGGTGTAGCTGACTTCACCAGCCTGGTTGAAGGCGTAGTTACCGCTGTCAACCCAGCCCGAGTGACCGAAGCCGAGGAAACGCGACCACGGCGATTCCGACATACCGACGCGGAGCACGCCGCCCGGATTGCCGACTTCGATGAAGCCGTAGAGCAGGTTGGTGCTCTGGCCGTATTCAGAGCGATAGCTGCCGTCGTCGAAGCGCTCGTAGCCGGAAAAGCCCCAGTCGAACTCGAGCTCGGCGTAGCCGCGCAGGGTACCCCAGGCGGTTTCGGTGCGAACGTCGAAGTTCGGAGCGAAGCGGGCCAGCTTGATATAGCCGTCTTCCGGCGCGCCAATGCGGTCGGCATAGGCTTCGTCAAACGCGGTGATCTGGTAACGGAAGTAACCGCCGATCTTCAGGCAGTTCTCGGTTCCCGGAATGTAGAAGAAACCAGCGCCGTACACGTCGCAGACGCGAACGTATTCCATCGGCTCGGGCTCCGGAATGACGATCGCGTCAGCAGCGCGAGCGCCGGTCGCAGCGACTACTACCGCTGCCGAGCCGAGAAGAAGGCTCTTGATGTTCATTTCTGACCTCCAGTCAAAAGTTTAAAGTACGGGTCTGGGTTCTTATTTTGCTGAAGGACAGCGTTCCCTGCCCCATCCCCACTATGAAAAAGACGCGGTGAACGCCCCTTCTTCGATCATGACAATACGCATGCCGCCGCGCCGTTCAACCAGGATTGCCGTTCCCCGGGGATTGCGCACGCTCTATCCAAATCCGCTGTTGCACAAATGACACGATTTAAGGAGGGGCGGAAAGCATTCGTTAACCATGGGGCCTTGCCACCGCCCATCCGACCCGCCCCGAAGGCCGCGAATCTTCGTGAAAAGCCGGTTGCGGCGCGGAATCGGCAACCAATCGGCGAAATCCGATTCGTCATTGATTCCCTCGCCTCGACGGACCGGCGGAAGGGAACATCGGCGCCACCGGGCAGTTGCTCTACGCATAGTGACCAGGAGGCCGCCATGGGCAAGGACGTCGAACGAAAGACCGATTGGCTGGAGGAGGATGGCGCCGTCGACGCCGAAATCCGCTATCTGGCGGAACACACCGACCTTTCTCCCAACCAGGCGCGCGAGCTCGTGCGCGAGCACGGCACGGATCGCGGGAAGCTCATGGAGATCGCCCGCACGCTGAAAGCGGAAGGATAGGCGCAGCCGACCGCGCCGCTGGCCCGACCGGCGGGCCAGCGGAACGCAAGGGCCTATCGGGATTCCCGCAGGGCGGAGAGGAGCCTGCCGTAGGTCGGGGCGAGCTTCCGCAGAATGGCAGCCGCCTCGACATCGCGCCCGACCGTCAGCGGATATTGCAGCGCCCCGACCAGCAGCGCCTGTTCGGACGCGATTTGCGATGCCTCGCGGCAGCCGATCCGCGCGAGGCACGTCGCTGCATCGGCGAGCCGCCGGGCGCCGACACGCACCGCGAAATGAATCAGGTGGCCACGCAGGTCGTCGTCGCATCCGTTCTCGACCGTGCGGGCGAGAGCCTCGGCCGCCTCGCCGTTGCCGATGGTGCCTCCGGGCAGATGTCGCGAGCACTGCATCGACAGCAACCGAACCGCGTGGGGCAACGAGGCCCTGATCACGTCGGCCTCACGAACCTCGCGCACGCGCCGGAAACCGGTCCGCATCGTGTAGGGCTCGCCGTAATCGACGGTCCGCGCCCGCCACGCGGCCATGAAATCGTCGAGCGGCAAGCATGCGAAGGGGTGGCCTTCCGGATCATGCATCCTCACCCGACCATCCTCGACCGCGAGCGCCACGACGTAGTGATCGGCCCCGATCGGGCCGTTCCTGCCCGGCTGATGCCGCAGCCACCCCATTTCCACCGGGCCGACCCAGGCCGGACCTTCGGCAAGCGCCGCCACGAGCCGCCGGAGCGCCTCTTCCGCGCTCCCGCCCCTCGTGCGGGTCGAGGTCCAGCCCATCGCTTCGAGCGCGTTGTCGACGCCCGCCTCGGGCGTCCACCCGTAGGGATCGAAGAATGGCAGGGTGCCGCCGACGATCTGCATTCCGAACGGACTGCCCGTGACGAACTCGATGACAGCCGTGGCTGGCGCATCTCCGCCGAACATCATGGCGAGCGAATTGGAGTAGCAATACGGACCGGAGCCCGTATACGCGAAATGTTTCATGAAACTACCTCCGATGAAAATTCGAGAGGTAGAGCAAGAAGGACAATTTAAAAAATATTGTCAACTGTACTTTTGATTGGCGCTGATTGAAAAGAAAAATTCGATCCGTTCGAAATTAAATCCAATTATTTTCTGAAATAGTTCCAAAAAATATTTCAATTTTTGGAACGCCCTCCTCCGGCCTCTTCGGCGTCGTTCTGACGGCTCCAGCCCGGCTCGGTTCTGACGGCCGCCCAGTCATGGCGTGCGCCCATAAGCCCTAGCGATGTGCGGCGTCTAATCGCCCGGGATCGCCGGCGTTACATTGCTGTTCATCCATTCGGCTGGCTGGCGCGCTGTGCGTCACGGGCCGGGTTTCTCCTCTCTCCACACGGCAAGGAGCCACTTTGATGAACAACCCAGTCAACCGCAGAACGATGATGCAGGGTTCCCTCGTTACCAGCACCGCAATATTGGCGGCCGCGCGTTCCGCGTCTGCTCGGCCGGCCCCTGCCCCGACGAACGAACACGGCCTTCAACTGACCGAGGATTGGGACAAGACCTTTCCGAGAAGCGAGCAGGTCGATCACCGCAAGGTGACGTTCAGGAACCGCTACGGCATCGCCCTGGCCGCCGACCTATATACGCCTAAGGACCGCGGCGAGCGGAGGCTGGCGGCACTCGCGGTCAGCGGCCCCTTCGGCGCGGTCAAGGAGCAGTCCTCCGGCCTCTACGCGCAGACCATGGCGGAGCGCGGCTACGTCGCGCTGGCGTTCGACGCGTCCTTCACCGGCGAGAGCGGCGGCGAGTTCCGCAATCTTGCATCCCCCGACATCAACACCGAGGATTTCAGCGCGGCCGTCGACTATCTCGGATTGCTGCCTTCGGTCGACCGGGAGCATATCGGCGTCATCGGCATCTGCGGCTTCGCCGGAATGGCCCTGAACGCGGCCGCGGCGGACAAGCGCATCAAGGCCGTCGTGACCACCAGCATGTATGACATGTCCCGCGTGATGGCCCGTGGCTATTACGACAGCCTCACCGCGGAACAACGCGCCGAGGCGCTGGAAAACATGAGCCGACAGCGCTGGGTCGACGCCGAACGGGGCTTTCCAGCTTCCGGCCCGCGGATTCTGCCCGAAACGCTGGATGGCGTCACCGATCCCGTCGTCCAGATGTACTTCGATTACTACCGCACGCCTCGCGGCTTCCACCCGCGGTCGCCCAACTCCACCGCGGCCTGGACCGCGACCTCGGCGATGTCGTTCATGAACATGCCGCTGCTGACCTATATCGACGAAATCGCGCCGCGGCCGATCCTGCTGATTGCCGGTGAAAATGCGCACTCGCGCTATTTCAGCGAGGACGCGAACCGGGCGGCGGCGGACCCCAAGGAACTTGTCATCATCGACGGCGCCGACCACGTCGACCTCTACGACCGCGTGGACGTGATTCCTTTCGACAGGATCGCCGATTTCTTCAACGGCAATCTGGCCTGACCGCCGACGAGAAGGCCGGGCGCGGGCGAAACCCAGCCCCGGCCATTTGCGGCACGCGCTCGGCAATCACGGCCTGGCACATGGGCGACCCCGGCCCGGCCGGAGCGGTTTGGACGCGCATGGACCTGGCCGACGACGCAATTCCGCGTCATGGCAACGAAAAGCACGCGTTGAGGACGCCTTGGCCCTCCTGAATGGAGATGGAAGCAAACAGCGCGTTCGAATTGCCGCCGCTGACTATCAGGTAAGTCGATACGCATCACTGTCCAACGCGGCCGTCACGCGCAACAGTAGGCTTTCTCGATCATCGCCTTCGGTTGCCAGCACGTGCCGCTCGAGAGGACCGAGCGCGGAGAACTGCTGGTAAAGCGCCGTGATGGGTTCGGGATCGGATAGTGTATCGCCTCCTCGGTCGCGACAGCGTTCGATCGCAGTTTCCAGGGCCGGGCGAAGCACGATATAGTGAACAGGAAGGCTGAGGCCGATCTTTGCGAAAGCTTCAAGGAACCACGGCCCGACGATGCCGTCGACGATGACGAAGTAACCGCCTTTGGCATAGCCGGCTGCGACGTTTGCCAGAACGTCAAGCACCACCTCGTTCTGGTGATGCGCTTCTGGAAGATAAGGTTGGATAGCCCCGTGCCTTATGAAATGCCAGAAGTCGTCTGCATGCAGATGCACCTTGGACGACCCGTCCAAGGCTGCCAGAGCAGAGGCGGTGGTTGTTTTGCCTGCTCCTGGGGTTCCAGTCAGGATAAGGATTTCACCTCTGTGATCGATGCTCAACGATATTTCTCACTACTCGATACGCACTGCTGCGTTGTGGCAGCTCGTAGATGATAGTTCGAACGCATTCAACGTCTCGGAAGGGGTCGTTGTTGACCGGCAGTTCTGGGGTCGGGCTCCAACCGGCAGGCCAAAAGCAGCCCTAGTTGCGCGACGAAGCAAGCCGGTTACTTCGAGGCGTTCGACTGCAAACGATTCAGGACGATCCGCAAGAGGACACCCAGGACGCCGGCGAAGCTCAGCAGATATCCGATAGGGATCAATGCAAATGGTTCGCGCAGGATACCCTCGTCGTCGACATATGCCCCGATCAAACTCAGGGCGATGAAACAGGCGATGCCGAACCCGAGCAGGGTTGCGCTGACGATCCACCATACCCGATGCGCCTTGTCGTGGACGATCATCCATGCGCAAAACGCCATTAACGAAAGCACGGCGATCGCCGCCGCCAAAAATACTGCAGTCACTGTGCCCACGGTGCTCTTAGCGCTCCGTTTTTCGCAAAAATTGCCGCAGCCTGCGACAAGCCCATGCCTTTTCTACGATAAATGTGCTCCATGCCACCAGTCGCCCGTGATGTCTGCTTTCGCCGGTCGCTTCGCGCGATGAGCTAGGAGCAGACTTCGCGCCCGGTCCGATTGTTCGAAGCCTTTCCAATCACGCCCTATTCGCCCGGAGCAGCGGTCACATCCTTCCAGCGTCAAACCGCTCCTGGGCGGCCCTGATGTCCGTCATCCGATTGCCTATCCAATCCGAAATCGCCCGCATGGGCATCGACACTTCCTTTCCAAGCGGCGTTAGCTCATAGGATACACGGGGTGGTATGGTAGGCTCGACATGGCGTGACACCATTCCGTCGCGAACGAGCGTCCTGAGGCTTTGCGACAGCATCTTTTCGCTGACGCCCTCGACCCGGTCGCGCAAGGCATGGAATCGCAACCTGCCATCGCCCAGGGCCACAAGCACCAGCAGCGACCACCTGCTGGTGAGATGCTCGAAGACCGTCCGGCAGGGACAGTCGGCATTCATCGGACTTTCTTTCACCGCATCGCGACCAGCCACGGGCTTACCTCAAGGTACGTTCTTGCAAAAACATATGAGCTTACAAATAGTAAGTCCAGATGACCACGAGCCATATGCAGGAGCCTCTCCATGGAAGCAGCCTCGTTCTTCTCCATCATCGACTACGCCGTCGATAATCCCGAAACGCAGCAAGCCATAATAGACGCCTTCGCGGAGGTGCAGCGGACCTGGGTCGCCCATCATCAGGGCTATGTCTATGCCAAGTTCTTCGCAAGCACCGACGGTATCCGCGTTACCAGTATCGTCGCCTGGAAGAGCGAGGCCGATTTCGTTCGGTTCGAGGAAGCTCCAGATGGACCTGAACGCCTGGCCGCGATCCGGCGGGCCCTGGACGGTCTCTCCTGCAGGGGCGAGCGTCGCTCTTTCACCCTCGCTCGTGCGGTTGAGCCACGCCCAAACTCCTGACGCGGATGGATGACATCAATATCTCTCTCTTTGCTGACGTCATCTGTCCCTGGAGCTATATCGGCAAGCGCCTCATCGAGGCGACGCAGGCTTCCGGCACCTCGCACTGAAGGCGCGAACGTCGGGGGATGAGGTCGCAAGCCACCATCGCTGCACCAAATATATCGGGCTACGGCGTGGAGTCGGCGGTTCTATCCCATTTCGTGGCGATGCGGTGACCGGCGCAATATCGGACCATAGAGGGTCATCGGGGAAAATGGCGGAGAGGATGGGATTCGAACCCACGAGAAGCTTTTGACCTCTACTCCCTTAGCAGGGGAGCGCCTTCGACCACTCGGCCACCTCTCCGGTGCACCGCTGGATAAAGAAATCCGTGCTCACAATCAATAAGCGATATGCGGTTGCCCGGATATATATAAGACGGCTTCGGGCCGCCAGTACCGTCGAGCGGATTCTTTCGCCCGCATTTCCACCGCCGGACGCCGGCCGGACGACACCGAGACGGAACGATGCCTCCGCGAGTTCCGTTGAGATGGGGACGGAGCCGGCGCCTGGAGGCAGGATGACGAAGGCGGGCAGGATACGGATCGGCATTTCCGGCTGGACCTACGATCGCTGGCGCGGCGTCTTCCATCCGAAGAGCCTGCCCCCGCAGGCAGGAACTCCCCTACGGGGCGCGCCGCCTCCGCGCCATCGAAATCAACGGCACCTTCTACTGCCTGCAGCGGCCGGAAAGCTTCGGCCGCTGGCGCGCGCCGGCCGACTCGGCGGCGCTTGCCGAAAGGCTCGGCGCGTCGCCTCAGGCACGCAATCAAAACGTCCGAAGACACGCCTGAGTTGTCCATCGCGGAAAATCTTATTGCTTAGGAGCCTATACTTTTCCTGAACAATTTATGTGCAGCAAGTACCGCAGGTTGAGCAGGAAAAATGCAGAATAGGCAAATTGCACATTTGACCGTCATCAAATCGTAGCATTTTAGCAACAGCAGAACTGGCTTCCATGAGCAACCGGTGAAATTAAGCTCAATCATATTGAAACACCGGGGAAAATCGCTGACAAAAATCGGGTGATTTGCGGGGCGTTCGCGATCGCTTCCAGTTGCGGGCATCTTGATTATTTCTTTTCAACGGAGACTTCCATGAAATTGAGGGGACTTCTTCTTGGATCGGCGGCGGCGGTCATGGCTGTTTCCGGCGCGCGCGCGGCCGATGCGATCGTCATTCCCGAGCCCGAGCCGATGGAATATGTCCGCGTCTGCGACGTCTATGGCGCGGGCTTCTTCTACATTCCGGGCACCGAGAACTGCCTGAAGATCGGCGGCTACTTCCGCTACGAGGTGCGCACCGGCGACGACGAGTACGGCGGCGACATGACCAAGCTCGCCCGCTTCGCTCCGAATTTCGACGTCCGCACCGAGACCGCCTGGGGCACGCTGCGCGGCTTCGCCGAAATGGAATTCGACTGGTACTATGACGCCGACCTCGGCGGCTACACCCAGTCCACCAACATGCTCTACGGCTTCATCGAGGTCGGCCAGCCGAGCGGCGTGCTGCGCGTCGGCGTCGCCGAGAGCCCCTACAGCCGCTTCCTCGACTTCGCCGGCCCGACGCTGTGGGAAGGCCGCTACGCCTACAATCTCTCCTCGGAGGTCAGCTACACCTTCACCTTCGGCAACGGCTTCACCGCCATCGTCGCCGCGGTGGAGGACACCGAGGACACAGACTGGATGCCCAATTTCGAGGGCGGCCTGAAATACGAGCAGGATTGGGGCTCGATCGGCGCGATGGCCGGCTATGACGATTTCAGCGAAAGCTGGGGCGCCCGCGCCACCGCCCGCTTCAACGTCCCCAACACCGGGATCGAGGCGAGCCTGCACGGCTTCTATTCCAGCGACGACGGCATCGGCGTCTACACCGTCACCGATCCGGCGGGCGAAGCCACCGAATGGTCGGTGCTGGCCGGCGCCAGCGTCGCATTCAGCGAGCAGATCGGCCTTTCCGGCACGGCCCAGTGGTTCGACACGAACGAGTGGGAATTCAGCGCCAACCTGCCCTGGACGCCCGTCGACGGCTTGGCCATCACGCCGGAAATCGTCTACGCAACGACTTCGGGCGACGGCGACGACACTTGGAACGGCCGCATCCGCTTCCAGCGCTCGTTCTGAGCGCTGCACCAACCGATTTTCCGGAACCCGGCGGGAAACCGCCGGGTTTTTTGTTGACCGCCATTTGCCGGCCGGCCTATCCGCTTTGAGGCGGACCGCCCCTGGCGGTCCGGGCAGCAACAGACGGAGCCTCGACAGATGAGCATTTCCTTCTCCCGCGCCGACGTCACCCTGGAAAACTGGCGCCTGCATCCGTTCAGCCGCTTCAGCTTCCAGAACGTGTCCGAATTCGTTCCCACCGCGACGATCGTGGAGCCCGGGGAACCCGAGCCCGCCTCGCCGGGCATCGGGGCGCTGGCGGAAATGACGCTGAGCGACACCGGCGGCGGCGAGATTTCGGCGATCGGCCATCTGGAAAGGTCCTATGGCGATCATTTCGTGGTCATGCGCGACGGCGAGATCATCGCCGAATGGGTCGCGGGCCACGCCGATCCGCGCAAGCCGCACGTCGTCTTCTCGATCTCGAAATCGGTGACCGGCCTGCTCGCCGGCATCGCCGCCGGCGAGGGCAAGCTCGACCCGGAAGCGAAAGTTCCCACCTACGTCCCCTCCATGGCCGGATCGGCCTACGCGAACGCCAGGGTACGCGATCTCCTCGACATGACCGTCGACCTCGATTTCGACGAGGCCTATCTCGACGCCGGCGGCGCCTTCGACCGCTACCGGCGGGCAATGCTCTGGAATCCCGAGCGCGGGGATTCCCCGCCGGAGACGATGGAGCAGTTTCTCGCCACGCTCGCCACCCGGGGCGGCGGACATGGCGAGCGCTTCTACTACGCCTCTCCCGACACCGATCTGCTCGGCATCGTCGTCGAGCGGGCGACCGGCACGCGCTATCACGCCTACCTCGCCGAAAAGCTCTGGCGCCCGATGGGCGCCAGGGGTGCGGCCTATGTGACGGTCGAACGCGTCGGCAGCGCCAGGGCCGCCGGCGGTGTCTGCGTGACGACGCGCGATCTCGCGCGCATGGGGCAGCTCGTGCTCGACGGCGGCCGCAACCGGAGCGGCGAAAAGGTCGTTCCCGTCGAATGGCTGCGCGACCTGCACGCGAACGGCGACAGGCAGGCCTGGATCGACGGGAATTTCGCCGACATGTTCGCGAACGGCCGCTACCGGTCGTGCTGGTACGATGTCGGCGACGGGCGCGGCAGCTTCTGCGGCGTCGGCATCCACGGCCAGTGGCTGTGGGCCGATCCGCAAAGCCGGGTCGTCCTCGCCAAGACCTCCTCGCGGCCCGATCCGAGCGACGACGCGGCGACCGCGGTGGAGATATCCATGCTCGGCCAGATCGCACGGGCCTACCAGGCTCGCTGACGCTTCGGGCGAGGTTCCATCTTCCATCCGGAGCCGCGCGAGGCTAATCCTCCTTCGACAAACCGCTCATACGGCCGAACCGACATGTCCAAGCGTCCTTCCCTCACGCCCCTCGCCCAGTCGCTTCCCGCCAGCGTGCCCTTCGTCGGGCCCGAGGCGCAGGAAAGGGCGCGCGGCGGCGCCTTCCGCGCCCGCATCGGCGCCAATGAGAGCGGTTTCGGCCCTTCTCCCCGCGTGCGCGAGGCGATCGCGGCGGCGGCCGGGGACGTCTGGAAATATTGCGATCCCGAAAATTTCGAGCTGAAGCAGGCGCTGGCCGCCCATCTCGACGTCGCGCCGGAAAACATCGTCGTCGGCGAAGGCATCGACGGGCTGCTCGGCCTGATCGTGCGGCTCCATATCGAGCCGGGAAAGCCGGTGGTCACCTCGCTCGGCGCCTATCCGACCTTCAACTATCACGTCGCGGGCTTCGGCGGCGAACTGGCCACCACACCCTATGTCGACGACCGGGAAGACCTGGAGGGCCTCATCGCCTTGGTCCGGCGTACCGATGCGCCGCTCGTCTATCTCGCCAATCCCGACAACCCGATGGGAAGCTGGTGGGAGGCGGGCGAGATCGGCCGCTTCATCGAGGCGCTGCCCGAAACGACGATGCTCATCCTCGACGAAGCCTATGGCGAGACCGCGCCGGCCTCGGCCATTCCGCCGCTCGACGTGTCGCGCCCCAACGTGCTCAGGATGCGCACCTTCTCCAAGGCATACGGGCTGGCGGGCCTCCGATGCGGCTACGCCATCGGCGAGACGGAGACGATCCGGGCCTTCGACAAGGTCCGCAACCATTTCGGCGTCAGCCGCATGGCGCAGGCGGCGGGGCTCGCCGCGCTCGGGGACCAGGCCTATCTCGCGGAAGTGGTCGACAGGGTCGCGGCCTGTCGCGACCGGATCGGCGCGATCGCCGACGCCAACGGGCTGACGCATCTCCCCTCCGCCACCAATTTCGTCGCCATCGACTGCGGCGGCGACGGCGCCTTCGCGATGAAGGTGATGCAGGCGCTCATCGAGCGCGACATCTTCGTGCGCAAGCCGATGGCGCCGGTGCTCGACCGCGGCATCCGGGTCAGCGCCGGCCTGCCGGGCGAAATCGACCTCTTCGAGGAGATGCTGCCCGAGGCGCTGGCCGCAGCACGCGCGGCTTGACCGCCACCTAGCGATCGCCGGCCGGCACACCGGACTTATCGTGCGCCCTTCGAGGCTCGCTTCGCTCGTAGCTCAGGATGAGGGCGGTCATGCATCGAGTTCACGGCCGGTGGGTTCGACAAACCACCGCCCTCATCCTGAGGTGCTCCCCGAAGGGGAGCCTCGAAGGACGCACCTAGTCACCCCCTGCCCCACAAGAGGAGCGCGATCCACGCCCTCCTCCGCGCGTCCTTCACCCCGCTCCGCAGGAGAGAAGCCGGCGCCGAACAGGCCTTGATTTGTAATGTTATTACATTTAATAGCGATTCAAATCCCTGGAGAGCCTAGCCCATGACCCCATCCGCCCGCCTTCCCGTCACCGTGCTTTCGGGCTTTCTCGGAGCCGGCAAGACCACCCTTCTCAACCACGTGCTCAACAATCGCGAGAGCCGGCGCGTCGCGGTCATCGTCAACGACATGAGCGAGGTGAACATCGACGCGGCCCTCGTGCGCGACGGCGGCGCGAACCTTTCGCGCACCGAGGAACAGCTCGTGGAGATGACCAATGGCTGCATCTGCTGCACGCTGCGCGACGATTTGCTGAAGGAGGTGCGGGAACTGTCGCGGGAAGGCCGCTTCGACCATCTGCTGATCGAGGGAACCGGCATCGCCGAGCCGCTGCCGGTGGCGACCACCTTCGATTTCCGCGACGAGAGCGGCGAAAGCCTGTCCGACGTGGCCCGCCTCGACACCATGGTCACCGTGGTCGACGCCGCCAATCTCCTCAAGGACTACTCCTCGCGGGATTTCCTGCGCGACCGCGGCGAGGTCGCCGGCGACGGCGACGACCGCGCGCTGGTCGACCTTTTGGTCGAGCAGATCGAATTCGCCAATGTCGTCGTGCTCAACAAGGTGTCCGACACCTCCCCGGCCGACCTCGATCTCGCGCGCAAGATCGTCCGCTCGCTGAACCCCGACGCGGAGCTGGTGGAGACCGATTTCGGCCGCGTGCCGCTGGCCAAGGTCCTCGACACGGGGCTCTTCGACTTCGAGAAGGCGCAGCGGCATCCGCTCTGGTTCAAGGAACTGAACGGCTTCAGGGACCATGTGCCGGAGACCGAGGAGTACGGCATCCGTTCCTTCGTCTATCGCGAAAGGCGGCCCTTCGACCCGACGAGGCTCCACGCCTTCGTCAACCGCGCCTGGCCGGGCGTGGTCAGGGCGAAAGGGTTCTTCTGGCTGGCGACACGGCCTCACCATGTCGGCGAGATCAGCCAGGCGGGCGCGCTGGTCCGCACCGGCAAGCGCGGGCTCTGGTGGGCGTCGGTTCCCAGATATCGATGGCCGGACCACCCTGAATGGAAGGCCGCCATGAAACCCTATCTCGACCCGATCTGGGGCGACCGGCGGCAGGAGATCGTCTTCATCGGCTGCGACCCCATGGACGAAGCAAGGACCCGCGCCGAACTGGACGCCTGCCTCGTCCGCGAGACGGATTTCATGCCCGGGCGCTGGCGCGACCTGCCCGACCCGTTCCCGCGCTGGGAAAGATAGCGGCATGAAGCTCGACGACATCAGATGGGCCGTGCGGATATTGTTTTCGCCGGCCGCCCACGGCCCGGATTGCGGTTGCCCGCGCCATGTGCGCCTCGCCGACAAGCCGCGCGACGGCGTCGGACAAAGCGGTTTTCCGGCATGCGACGAGCCGGAGCCGCGTGTCCCGATGCCGCCCGGCCGCGTCACCTCATAGCGCGTGGCGCGGGGAATTCCGGCGGCGAGATCCCGCGAAGCCGATCGTTGACGGCGGCGGCGTCCTCGATCACACTCGCAGACGGGAATTTCTGCAAGCGATGATGGCTTCGCCTTGAATTAATTGAACGTTCGTTTTATTAATGCGGCAGGAGGATCCGCATGGCTCGGACGGTCGGCTCGGACGGTGAGAAGACGCATGCCGCGATACGCGAGGCGGCTGTGAACCTCATCGCGCGCCACGGCTTCGAGGCCGTGACGATGCGGCAGCTCGCCGGCGAGGTCGGCGTGCAGGCGGCCGCCCTCTACCGTTATTTTCCGACCAAGGAAGACCTGCTCTTCGTGCTGATGCGCGAGCACATGGAAGCCCTGGCGGAAAGCTGGTCGACGGCGAGGCCGTCGAGCGCCGATGCGGCGGTCCGGCTGGCCGCCTTCGTGCGCAACCACATCGAATTCCACGTCGAGCGCCGCCACGCGACCCATGTCAGCAACATGGAGCTGCGCAGTCTCTCGGCCGGGCGCCTCACGCAGATCCTGCGCCTGCGCGGTGGCTATGAGAAGGAACTGCGCCAGATTCTCAGGGATGGCGCCGAAAGCGGCGATTTCCTCGTCGAGGACGTCACGCTGACGGCGATGGCGATCATCCAGATGATCACCGGCGTGATCGTCTGGTTCCGGCCCGACGAAAGGCTGTCGGTCGCCGAGGTGACCGACACCTATCACAAGATGACCATGCGCCTCGTCGGCGCCAGCGAGAACAGGGAGGAACGCAATGTACGTCCACACGATGAATTTCGGACTTGGTGAGGACGTCGACGCGCTGAGGGAGACGGTGCGCCGCTTCGCCAAGGAGCGGATCGCGCCGCTGGCGGCCGAGATCGACCGCTCCAACGAATTTCCCGCGCATTTGTGGAAGGAAATGGGCGAGCTCGGCCTGCTCGGCATGACGGCGGACCCCGATCATGGCGGCACCGGCATGGGTTATCTCGCCCATGTCGTCGCCATGGAGGAGATCAGCCGCGCCTCCGCCTCGGTCGGGCTTTCCTACGGTGCCCATTCCAATCTGTGCGTCAACCAGATCAATCGCTGGGGCACGCCCGGGCAGAAGACAAGATATCTGCCCGCGCTCTGTTCCGGCGAGGCGGTGGGCGCGCTGGCCATGTCGGAACCCGGCGCCGGGTCCGACGTCGTCTCGATGCGGCTGCGCGCCGACAAGAGGAACGACCGCTACGTCCTCAACGGCTCCAAGATGTGGATCACCAACGGCCCCGCGGCGGACACGCTGGTCGTCTACGCCAAGACGGAGCCGACGATGGGATCGCGCGGCATCACCGCCTTCCTCATCGAGCGCGGGATGAAGGGCTTCTCGGTCGCGCAGAAGCTGGACAAGCTGGGCATGCGCGGCTCCGACACCGGCGAACTGGTCTTCGAGGACGTCGAGGTGCCTTTCGCGAACGTGCTCTACGAGGAAGGCAAGGGCGTCGAGGTGCTGATGTCCGGGCTCGACTACGAGCGGGTCGTGCTTTCCGGCGGGCCGCTCGGCATCATGGCCGCCGCCCTCGACGTCGCCGTGCCCTACACCCAGGAGCGGCGACAGTTCGGCCATGCGATCGGCGAGTTCCAGCTCGTCCAGGGCAAGCTCGCCGACATGTACACCACGATGAATGCCTGCCGCGCCTATGTCTACGCGGTCGCGGCGGCCTGCGACCGCAAGGAGACGACGCGCAAGGATGCCGCCGGCTGCATCCTCTATTCCGCCGAGAAGGCGACGCAGATCGCCCTCGACGCGATCCAGCTTCTCGGCGGCAACGGCTACGTCAACGAATATCCCGCCGGCCGCCTGCTGCGCGACGCCAAGCTCTACGAGATCGGCGCCGGCACCAGCGAGATCCGGCGCTGGCTAATCGGGCGCGAGATGATGGGTGAAAGCGTTTGAATGTCATTGATTGGCAGATTTGCCATGTTTTTCCGCTTATGGCATTATCTTCCCTTCAGCCATACGAAGGACGAGTTCCATGAGCCGGGCACGGGAACGGAAGGGCTTCGCGGAGCAGCCGCAACATTCTTATAGCGCGGAACTGCGCGACGAACTGTTGCGCAAACTGCCGCGCCGCGAGAAGCTGAAGCTGGCGGATGGAGGACGGATCGTCATACCCGCCGCCATGCGCGAGGAGATGGGCGTCAAGCCCGGCGATACGCTGGTGGCGCATGTTGAGAATGGGGAGTTGCGGCTGATTTCCCGCAGGATGGCGCTGCGACGGGTGCAGGAGAAGGCAAGGCAGCGAAAGGAACCGGGAGAAAGCGTGGTCGACGAGTTCCTGGCGGAACGCCGGGCCATGTGGGGTGAATCGTGATCGTCGCCGATTCTTCAGCGATCCTCGCGCATATCTTCAGCGAGCAGGGAGGCGAGTGGTTCGACACGGAAGACCGTGACATCGTCATCTCCACGGTGAATGTCACGGAGGTCGTTTCCAAGTTGCTCGAAAGAGGCTGGGCGCTTCAGGAAGCCGTCGACGACCTCGAAATGCTCGGCTTGCGCGCAGCGGAACACTCGGTGCATCACGCCTATGGCGCGGCTGCGTTGCAAGCGGTCACCCGCCACAAAGGTCTGTCACTGGGGGACCGTGCCTGCCTCGCCCTGGCGATTCGCGAAAACGCCACCGTGTTCACCGCGGACCGCGACTGGGCCGACCTCGACGTCGGCTGCACGATAGAACTCATCCGCTAAGGGAGAAGAAATGCCTGTCATCCGTTCCCAGATCTCCCCCTCCTCCGACGCTTTCAAGGCCAATGCGCAGCGCATGCGCGAGCTCGTCGGGGACATCGCCGAGAAGGCCGCGCTGGTCGAGCAAGGCGGCACGGAGGAAGCGCGCCAGCGTCACGTCTCGCGCGGCAAGCTCCTGCCGCGCGAGCGCCTGGCCCAGCTTCTCGACACCGGTGCGCCCTTCCTGGAGATCGGCCAGTTCGCGGCCTGGGGCATGTATGGCGACGAGGTGCCCGGCGCCGGCATGATCGCCGGCATCGGCCGCATCGAGGGCCAGGAATGCGTGATCGTGGTCAACGACGCCACCGTCAAGGGCGGCACCTATTTCCCGCTCACGGTGAAGAAGCATCTGCGCGCTCAGGAAATCGCGATGCAGAACGACCTGCCCTGCATCTACCTGGTCGATTCCGGCGGCGCCAACCTGCCCAACCAGGACGAGGTCTTTCCCGACCGGGAGCATTTCGGCCGCATCTTCTACAATCAGGCGAACATGTCGGCGGCCGGCATTCCGCAGATCGCCTGCGTCATGGGTTCCTGCACGGCGGGCGGCGCCTATGTGCCGGCCATGTCCGACGAGGCGATCATGGTGCGCAAGCAGGCCACCATCTTCCTGGGCGGACCCCCGCTGGTGAAGGCGGCCACCGGCGAGGAGGTGACGGCGGAGGAGCTCGGCGGCGCCGACCTCCACACGCGCGAATCGGGCGTCGCCGACCATTACGCGATGGACGACGAGCACGCGCTGGCGATCGTCCGGCGCATCGTCAGGAACCTGAATCGAAACAAGACCATAGGCCTGAAGCTTCAGAAACCGATTCCGCCGCTCTATGCGCCGGAGGAAATCTACGGCGTCGTGCCGACCGACCTGCGCCAGCCCTATGACGTGCGCGAGGTGATCGCCCGCGTCGTCGACGGCTCCGAATTCGACGAGTTCAAGCAGAACTACGGCACCACGCTCGTCACCGGCTTCGCGCATCTCTACGGCATGCCGGTCGGCATCATCGGCAACAACGGCGTGCTGTTTTCCGAGAGCGCGCTGAAGGGCGCGCATTTCATCGAGCTCTGCTGCCAGCGCGGGATCCCGCTCGTCTTTCTGCAGAACATCACCGGCTTCATGGTCGGCCGCAAATACGAGGCGGGCGGCATCGCCAGGGACGGCGCCAAGCTGGTGACGGCGGTCGCCACCGCGCAGGTGCCGAAGGTGACGATGATCATCGGCGGCTCCTTCGGCGCCGGCAATTACGGCATGTGCGGACGCGCCTACGCACCGCGTTTCCTGTGGATGTGGCCCAATGCGCGCATCTCGGTGATGGGCGGCGAGCAGGCCGCCACCGTGCTCGCCATGGTCAAGCGCGAGGGCATCGAGCGTCGCGGCGAGACCTGGCCGGCGGAGGAGGAGGCGAAGTTCAAGAAGCCGATCCTCATGAAATACGATCACGAGGGCCACCCGCTCTATTCCTCCGCCC
The DNA here is from genome assembly GCF_001014615.2 of Aquamicrobium sp. LC103. Taxonomy (GTDB): domain Bacteria; phylum Pseudomonadota; class Alphaproteobacteria; order Rhizobiales; family Rhizobiaceae; genus LBCQ02. The sequence continues at coordinate 388,651 of NZ_LBCQ02000002.1, read as the reverse complement.
GGCTCTGGGACGACGGCATCATCGATCCGGCGAGAACCCGCGACGTCCTCGCCCTCAGCCTGTCGGCGGCGCTCAACGCGGAGGTCAGGGAAACGAAGTTCGGCGTGTTCAGGATGTAGTGTTCATCGAGCCATGGCCGTCCGGAGGAGCTTGGGCATGCCCGCGAATTCTGAACCGACCGCCAAGGCGCTCGAAAAATTCCTCGTGCACCAGGAAAAATACCAGGCCGCGGTGCGCCGGCAGCACGTTCCCACCGCAAATCGCGAAATCCTCAAGGTCGGGGCAGCGCTGGGCCAGTTGACCGCCACGCCGGAGGGGCGCGACATCCTCGAGAACATGCTGCGGAACCCTTCCGCCTATTTGCGGCTTCGCGCCGCAGGGAAGGTCCTGGCGTGGGCGCCCGACAGGGCCCTCCCCGTCCTGGGCAAGCTGCTGGTCGAGAGCCTCGGCGAAGAGACCAGCGTGGATGAGCGCATCGGCATACGCGTCGAGGCGGAAGGCTGGCTCTTCCAGCATTTCGGCATCCGGAATTTCGACCCCGACAGGCTGATCGAACCGATGCGCGCCTACGGCGTCGAGCTTCCGCGCCGCAAGCAGTGGGAGACATGATAAGGATCGTGAGGGAAACCGCGTTCAGCTTGAGGGATCAGCCATGGCTCGACGAATTTCCAGCCTTTCCACCGACGAGCTGATCGCGGTCTATATCGACCACCTGGAACTGCGCATGGAAGCCGTTTGCAATCTGTACGTGGGCGGTGCCAATCGCCACTTTCTGAAGGCCCACCGCGCCAGGGACAAGCTGGTCGCCACGGCGGAAGGACGGTCGGCGCTCGAAGGATTGCTGTCTCATCCGACCCTCCACGTCCGCGTCAGCGCCGCGGCCGCGGTCATGACCTGGGATGCCGAGCGGGTCATCCCCTTCCTGGGAGGCCTGCTCGACGCCGATCTCTCGGCAATCCCCTCGGTCGACGAGCGCCTGGAAATACGCATCACGGCCATGGACCTGCTCTACATGCATTTCGACGTTCGCAGCTCCGACCGCAACGACCTGATCGAGCCATTGCGCGCCTATGGCGTCGAGCTTTCCTACCGCGACCACTCGCTATGGCAGTAGCGCTAGCTCCGGGCTTGCCTTTCTCCCGCCGCGAGGGCATCGAGACAGCCGGATCGTTTTCGGAGCTTATTCATGGCCGCTTCCCAGACCAGACTTCGCATCGCCGTGCTCTTCGGCGGGCGCTCCGCCGAGCATGACGTCTCGGTGCTTTCGGCGACCAATGTCATGCGCGCGCTCGATCCGGCGAAATACGACGCCATCCCGGTCTTCGTCACCCGGGACGGGCGATGGCTCTTGGCCGGGTTCGAGGACGGAGCGCTGGCGAGGCCTTCGGCCGGCACGGAAGTCTGCCTGGTGCCGGGCGGGCGCGGACGGATGCTGGCGATCCCCGCCGAAGGCGCCGGCGGTGGCGGCGGCGCGCCCCGTGAATTGCCGGCGATCGACATCCTGTTCCCGGTCCTGCATGGCCTCCATGGCGAGGACGGCGCGGTTCAGGGGCTCGCCGAGGTGGCGGGCGTGCCGCTCGCCGGCTGCGGCGTCCTCGGTTCCGCGGCCGCGCTCGACAAGGACGTCGCCAAGCGCCTGTTGAAGGAGGCCGGCCTGCCGGTCGCGCGCGCGATCACCATCCAGCCGAACGCCGCGCCGGCCTTCGCCGAGCTGCAGAGCGCGCTGGGATCGCCGGTCTTCGTCAAGCCGGCCCGGCAGGGCTCCTCCGTCGGCGTCAGCAAGGTCTCGACCGAACGGGACTACAAGACCGCGCTCGAGGAAGGTTTCCGGCATGACCGCAAGCTGATAGCCGAGGAATTCGTCGACGGCCGCGAGATCGAACTGAGCGTGCTGGAAGACCCGCAGGGCGGCCTCTTCGTGTCCCGTCCGGGCGAGATCGTGCCGGCGCAAAGCCACGGCTTCTACAGCTACGACGCCAAATATGTCGACGAGGACGGCGCGGCGCTGAAGGTGCCCGCCGAGCTGCCGCGGGAGGTGGAGGACCGCATCCGCGACGCCGCCGCGAAGGCCTTCCGGGCGGTTGGCTGCGACGGCATGGCGCGCGTCGACTTCTTCGTCACCGCCGACATGCGCTTCCTCGTCAACGAGCTCAACACCATTCCCGGCTTCACCGACATCAGCATGTATGCCAAGGCGATGGCGGCGAGCGGCGTAAGCTATCCCGAAGTGATCGACCGGCTGGTCGCGCACGGCCTCGCCCGCGCCGCCCGGGAGGCCTGACGGCCGGAGAAGCACCCCGGACGAAACCTGCAACGACCAAGGGCGTTTCCAGATGAACCACGCTGTCCTTCAGGGCGAGCCGCTTGTCTGGCCCGTCCTTCGCCACCCGCTCCGCGGGGGAGGTGGCCCGAAGGGCCGGAGGGGGCCTTTCAGTGATTGCCCGGAAACGACCTAGCCGCTCGCCGCCAGCGGCGCGCCGGGCAGGTAGAGCAGGATCGGCCGGATCTCATAGCTCGCGGTCGGATTGGCGCGTTGCAGGTCGCGTGCCGCGGCGACGGCCTCGTCGAGCGTCGGAAAATCGACGACGTAGAAGCCCAGCAACTGCTCCTTGATCTCGGCGAACGGGCCGTCGGTGACCGCGCCGGCGCCCTTCCCGCGCAGCGTCACCGCCCCCTTGGTCGGGCCGAGGCGGGCCGCCGGGCCCATATGCCGCGCCTCGACGAGGCGGTCGTTGACCGCGAGCAGGTCGTCCATCAGCGCCGCGTCCTCCTCCTCGCTCCAGGATTCGACTATTCCCTCCTCGTGATAGGCAAGGATGGCGAAATGCATGGGATCGTTCCTCCTCTTGGATCATCGGCGGAGCGAAATTCACCGCAGATGGCTCCCGATGTCCAGCGCCAATCGTCCGCGCTTCCCATCGACCGGCGGCGCCTGGCGGCAGCCTCCCAGCCCGTGCGAACGGAGCGGCCCCGATCAGCCGTCCGCGTGACCGAGCACCCAGCGGGCGTAGCGGCGGACATGCGGTTTCGGGCTCGACAGGCATGCCGTCCCGGCTTCGGCCGCCCTGCCGGGATCGAGCTGCATCGCAAGGCGCAGCTGGTCCTTGAACTGTTCCGAGAACGCGCCCGTCGAAAGCCGCCGCAGGATGCAGGCCACCAGCAGGTCGCGGTGGGCGCGGCCGAGCCCGTGATGCTTCAGCCGCCGGCAGATCTTGGCGCGGGCGCGCCCGTGCCAGAGGCCCCGCGTCTCGGCGAGCACGAAGCGGACGCTCCGGTCGACGACGACGGGATCGGGATCGCCAAGCAGTTCGTCGGCGAGCCTGCGCAGCTCAAGCCTGCCGATGCGCTCGAACTCCGCGTGAACTTCCATCGAAACGTGGCTCGCCGCATGCATGGCATCTCTCCTTGACGCGGGGTCGTCAGCCGGACCGCCAGAACCGGGCGAGGCGATCGTCGGCCGCGGGCAGGCCATCCGCCGGCGCCGCGTCCTCGGAACCCGCCGACCGCTCCCTCGCGGCCGGCCGGATGCATAAAGCCCGGAACGTCTCTCCTCCCGGCCCCGGGGCGAGATTCAGCGCAGAACGCATGCGCTGTCCAGACCCGATGCGAAAATCGCGTTCCGGCCGCGAAGCGGAAGGTGCGCCGGCATGCAATCGACAAGCGGCCGTCCGCTCGCGACCCCATTGCTGCCGTTCGGGGTTCTACTTTCGCTGCCCGAAACCTGCCACTTGTTCGGCACCACATGGACGGGAAAGCCGGGGCCGAAGACTGCTTTCAGCGAATTTCAACAGCGGCGGAGTATGACGTGCGGATGCTAGCTAGACGGGCGTCATCGTTGGCAGATGATGGACAATGGCCTCAACCACTCCCGGTGCCATCCTATTCCGCAATGTCCGCGTTAGCCAACTTTCGAAGTCCTTCTGCCGACAGGACTTCAGCTTTGATGCCGCAAGAGCAATTAAGCCCTTGTTATCATAGAGGGTCAGCAATCGCGAAAGATCACGTTCCACAATTGCTCGCCTGATCTCGTCTTTGAACCGTTCGGTAAGTCCGCGAACGTCAAGTTCTCCTGTTCTATGCTTGTATTCATTCTCGATCTCATCGGTCGTCCGAGCGCCGCTCAAATCGAGCTTCTTCAAAATCCTATCAATGCGCCGCTTGGCATACCTGACAGCAACTTTTTCGATTGCCTCGTCGGAGTCGACACTCTTGAAAATATCATCAGCAAGCGCCGCGATTCGTTGTTTCAACTCCTCTCCGCTGAACCCTTCAGACTGAGCTATGGCCATGCTTACTTCCGGCAACAGGATGACATTCTCAATCTCCGAGACTGGCAGGGTTTCGATTCCGAGTTCGCGCAAATAGCTCCTGTCGTCCTCGTCGTAGTGATCTGCATCGACGATACCCGAGCAAGTTATGCGGGTGAGATCGGCGTTGGCGCGCATTGTGACGACTGCGTGAATTACTTCAGTGCACGAGGAACGAGGAACCACCGTCCATTCTGGATAGCAGCATCTATACAGCGCCAAATCCAAACTGGATCGGTCGCCTTCGACGAACAAAATTGGTCGCCGACTGCCTAAGATTAAGGTGGCCAGTTCTTCGTCGAAGCCGGTATCTTCTGGAACATCGTCGATGGCCCAACGAGGAGCGGGATCGTAGTCCCGAATGACATATTTTCTTGCTGCACGCGCGGCTGCAAAGTCAAGATCATGGGTGATGAATACGAACGCACAATCAGCCCTGGCGGCTTCAAGTTCGTCCCAAAGCTTTGACATGATCGAACGATGAACATGCAACTCAGGCTCATCCACGATCAGTAATTGATCTGCTTCAGCCACAAGGGCCTGCCCTATCATGTAGAATATTGCACGCTCCCCATCGCTCATATCAGATGCTTTATAATTAGCGTCTGACTCCGGAACGGAAACAAGTATGTCATCTCCAGAGATATTTAATATCCTGTGCGGGAGAAGACGACTCCAAATATCTTTCAATCTATCAAATTTTGTAAGCTCAAACTCTTCTTTCGACTCTTCCGATCCCGGCTTATGTTGATTATATGCCTTCAGAGACGTGTTGGATTGCTCAGCAAATAGTGCCTGAATTAAGAAATCGAAATCATTTAGAAGCATTACCGCTGCATTTTGACCCCAGCGATGAATTTCACGTTGATTGATTGGCGCATCTTCTTTCGCATTTCCAGTTCGAAGACCTGCAAGCGCCTTCTTCTCACTAATCTTTGCGACGTCAGCATTTAATTTAAGAGCGCGGTGTGCGGAAATGCGGTGGGCAGAAATGCCCAGTTTCTTCTCTATCTGGACAGCTAGCCTTGTTTTGTCGCCACCGTTTGCGCCAACAAAAATTACTGCGGTCCCCGGCTCAACATCAAACTGTCTCTCGCCTTCCATGCACGGAATTGAAAACTTGAATGCCAACTTGTCCCCCTTGCTACTTTCTATCGAGTTAGCCACGCAGACTTTACCACAACCGGGGCATTCTTGGGCAGGGTTGCCGACGCCTTCACCTTCGCGCCGGTCCAAATTGGCCGTGACAAGCCCGTGACGGCCATGCCGTAGATGACGTAATCCAGCGACTCGGACCGACGCCCGGGAATCCGTTCCCATAGGCGGACGGGCGCACCGCGCACATAGCGCATGATCAGCCATTCGGATGCCGGTTCCCCATAGACGGGGTTTCCAGTGTGTCGCTGAAGGTCGCCACATGAATGGCCGCTTTCCCTACTCAACCGCCCAAAAGCGGTCCGGCGAGAATCCACCCCAACGCTGCCGTTCTGATCCGGCCAGCGGCACGATTGCAACCGAACAACTCGCGACCTGGCGCGACAAAACTCACCCACCCCCCAAAATTCTTTATCCACACCCCTCTCCGCCTGCCTTACCCTCGTCCCTGCCCTTTCTGCGGGAACGCCGGTCATGACGGTGATCTGCGGGGATGGGACGACGTCGGCGGGCGGGCCCGAACGTGGGGCAAGACCGTCGACCGGGACAGACCCGCGAAGGGGGTCGCTGAATGTGAGGCTGGGTCGTTCGGTAACGCGGCGCTCCGGCTGAACCTCCGCCCCGACAGGGATGGAGGGCGACCCCCGGTGACCGCGCGCCGCAAGGCGCGCATTCACCAGGAAGACGGCCACTTGCCTGCGGGACCCGGAAAAAGCGTCGGCGGGGCGCGAGGTTCGCGCCGCGTATATCATACCCGGAAGGCACGGCCCTCGCGCCCCGCTTCCCGATCCCTCACAATGGCCAGACCGGCAAACGGGGCGTGGCAACGGTGAAGCGCGAGCGACGAGGAGCCGATGGCCGCGCGACGAGGAACGAAAAGCCCGCCGGCGGACATGGAGGTTCCCGGAGCGCCCTCGGGCTTCCACCGTCTCGCCGGCATCGGGCCGCCGGCGCGGCCGGCGCCGCCCTCACCCGCCATTCACCAGCGCCAGCACGAGCTGGTGCACGTTGCCGCCGTCGGAGAGTTCGACGCGGTCGAATTCGCGGCTCTTGCGGCGCTGCTCCTGCGACAGCGCGCCGAGACGGGTCTGGAGCTCGGCGCGCACCTTGTTGCAGTCGGGATCGTTCGGCGCGGTCAGGCCTATCGAGGTCGCCTCGATCGCCTTCACCATCTCGACGATGATCTCGCCATGCACCTTCTCGTGCGCCGTCACGCCGGCGATGAAGGTCCGCCAGTTGCCGCGCACGGGCTCGGGCATGTCGCCGGACGCCTTCGGCAGGCGGTAGGTGATGGTCAGGCTCGGCCGCGCGCCGGCGAGCACGCAGGAGCCGTCGGCCTGCGGGCGGTAGTCGCGCGACCACAGGAGCTTGAAGTCGGTGAAGGCGATGGCGCGTCCGACGCCCGCCTTCGGGCCGTTCTCGCCGATCGAGCGGTAGAGCTCGATGCCGGAGCGGCCGGAAACGCGGTAGTGCTCGATCTTCTCGACCGGCTGCCAGTCGGCCAGCGCCGGCAGCGGAACGGCCGCCGCCAGCGCAAGCGCCAGCGTGGTCAGGGTTCGTCTCATCATGGCTCCCGGCGGTTTCGTCGCGACGCGACGATAGGTGCAAAGCGTGTCGCATTTCAACCGCCGGCACGCCGCGCAAGGGGCGAAAACCGGCAGAATATGATGGCCAAAATCCGCGCCGGATGCTCTAAGGATGAAGCATTCGAGGAGGTGTTGAATGTTTGCAAGGATCCTGATCGCCAATCGCGGCGAGATCGCGTGCCGGGTCATCCGCACCGCGCGCAAGATGGGCGTGCGGACCGTCGCGGTCTATTCCGACGCCGACCGCGGCGCGCTGCATGTCGCCATGGCCGACGAGGCGGTGCATATCGGCCCCTCCCCGGTCGGCGAAAGCTATCTCCTCGGCGACCGCATCATCGCCGCCGCGAAGGCGACCGGGGCCGAGGCCATCCATCCGGGCTACGGCTTTCTCTCCGAGAATCCCGGCTTCGTCGACGCGGTCGAGGCGGCGGGGCTGGTCTTCATCGGCCCCTCGGCCAAGGCGATCCGCGCGATGGGGCTGAAGGACGCGGCCAAGCGGCTGATGGAGAAGGCCGGCGTGCCGGTGGTGCCCGGCTATCACGGCGAGGCCCAGGAGATCGTCATCCTCGCCTCCAAGTCGCGCGAGATCGGCTATCCCGTGCTGATCAAGGCGCGCGCCGGCGGCGGCGGCAAGGGCATGCGCAGGGTCGACCATCCCGACGATTTTCCCGAGGCGCTGGCGGCGGCCAGGCGCGAGGCCAAGGCCGCTTTCGGCGACGACCGCGTGCTCGTCGAAAAATATGTCGAGAAGCCGCGCCATATCGAGGTGCAGGTGTTCGGCGACAATCACGGCAACGCCGTCCATCTGTTCGAGCGCGACTGCTCGGCCCAGCGCCGCCACCAGAAGGTGATCGAGGAGGCTCCCGCCCCCGGCATGACGCCGGAAATGCGCGAGGCGATGACCGGCGCCGCGGTGACGGCGGCGCGCGCCATCGGCTATTCGGGCGCCGGCACGATCGAGTTCATCGTCGACGCCTCGGAAGGCCTGCGGCCGGACCGCTTCTGGTTCATGGAGATGAACACGCGGCTCCAGGTCGAGCATCCGGTGACCGAGATGGTGACCGGCATCGATCTGGTCGAGTGGCAGTTGCGCGTCGCCGCCGGCGAGGAACTGCCGAGGACGCAAGCCGGGATCGAGCTCGACGGCCACGCCTTCGAGGCGCGCATCTATGCCGAGGATCCGACCCGCGATTTCCTGCCGGCGATCGGCACGCTGCACCATCTGCGCTTTCCGGAGACGGCGCCGAGGGGCGCCGAGATCCGCGTCGAGACCGGAGTTCGCGCCGGCGATGCGATCTCGCCCTATTACGATCCGATGATCGCCAAGCTGGTGGTCAGGTCGGGCGACCGGCAGGCCGCGCTCGGTGCGCTCGTCGACGCGCTCGGCCGCACGCAGGTGGCGGGCTCGGTGGTCAACACGGCGTTTCTCGCCGCCCTCGCCGCCGATCCGGATTTCGCCGCCGGCGACGTCGACACCGGTTTGATCGCGCGCAAGCAGACCGAATTGACGGCGACCGTGTTGCCGGATGCGGAGGTGGTCGGCGCGGCCGTGCTCGGCGCGGCCGACGTCGCGCCGGTCCGCGATCCCGACGATCCATGGTCGGCGATCGCCGGCTACGGCCATTTCCACCGGCTGTCGAAGCGGGTGTCGCTCGGCTATGGCGAGGAAAGGATCGTCGCCCGCCTCAGGACGGCGGCCAACGGCAACATGGAGGTGAGCGTCGGCGACGTCGCGCTTCCCGCCGGCAGCGGTGCCGCGACGGCGCGCTGGCCCGGCCACGTCACGGTGTTTTCCGGCGTGCGCAGCCACACCTTCACCGTCGCCGATCCGTTCGAGAAGGCGGAGGAAGCGGCCGGCGGCGGCGACGCGTTGCGCGCGCCGATGCCCGGCCTCGTCAAGGTCGTGCGCGCGAGCGTCGGCGACACGGTGGTGAAGGGCCAGCCGCTGCTGGTGCTCGAGGCGATGAAGATGGAGCATACGATCACCGCGCCGCACGACGGCCTCATTGCCGAGATCGCTCCGGAGGGCGCGCAGGTCACCGACGGCACGGTGCTCGTCCGCTTCGAGGAAGGCGCGCAGTAGCGTGGGGCGGATCGGCAAAAGGAAAAGCCGCGCCGGCCTTATGATGGCTGGTCGCGGCTTTCCTGCCTTTTGGCAAAGCCCCCGATGCCCCCGCACCGGCTTCGCCTTCCCTGTTTGCTGCCGGCGGCTCTAGCGGCCGCTCGGTCCCCTCAGTGTGTCGTCATCCATTCGCGCGCTTCGCGCAGCGCCTTGGCGATCTCCGTCTTCGGCATCGTGGCCGAGAGTTCGGCGCGAAGCCTTGCGGCCCGGTCGGAACCGCGGATCGCGGCGATGTTGAACCATTTGTGGGCGGCAACCAGGTCGACGTCGCAGTCGCGGCCGGTGGCATACATCATGCCGAGTTCGAACAGAATTTCCGCCTGGGCGGACGAGCCGATGCCGGCTTCGAGCATTTCAAAACGCGCCATTTTCAAGTCCCCTGTTTCAGTCCCGAGAGCCGGTGTCCGGCGTTGCTTTCTATGCTTCCGAGAATGCCGGGGAGCCTTGAATCCGCCGTTAAGCGGCTTGCTTAATTTGAGCCAAACAAAGTTCAAACATTCGGTAAACCACGGATTTTGTTAAGGATACGATCGCCGGAATTCCAAGGGCTCCAGGAAAAATTCGATGAAAATTCTATCGGCGCAAGGAAAGCTTTCGCTAACCACGAAAACGTAACGCCGCGCTTCTTCCCGACGTAAATATACCGCGATCTCCCGCCGAAACCCGCCTCAAACACCCGCTTTCGTTTTCCCCGCGGCTGAGTTACGCTTACGTTTGCGTAAGGCAAGCGGCGGCACAGCCGCCGGTACGCACAAGGGAGGATCTTGAATGTTTCTGAAAGCGACGGTCGCGCTTGGCGCGATCCTGATGATGGCGGGCTCCGCACTGGCGGCCGAACCGATCGAAGGCACCTGGAAGCGCAGCAATGGCACGGTGATCAAATACGCGGCCGCCGGCAGCGGCAAGTTCTGCGGCACGGTGCTGAACGGCGAATACAAGGGCCAGTCGATCGGCTGCATGAGCGGATCGGGCAAGTCCTACAAGGGGCAGGTCAACAAGCTGGACGAGGGAAAGACCTATTCCGGCAATGCGAGCGTGAACGGCAACTCGATGAAACTCGCCGGCTGCGTGGCGATGGTGCTCTGCAAGTCGGAGACGCTGACGCGCCAGTAGCGGCCTCCGGATACCCCATGAAAGAGGGCGCCGCGGCGATCACGCGGCGCCCTTTGTCGTTCAATCCCTGGCGCGCTGGCCGAACAGCACCTTCTGGGCGTCCTTGTCCTCGGCGATGTTGCGGCGATGTTCCTGGCCGACCTGGAGCGCCCTGTCGACCGCGGGGCGGGCAAGCATCGTCTCGAACCAGCGCTTGAGATTGGGGAATTCGTCCAGATCCTGGCCCTGGTTCTTGTAGGGCTTGACCCAGCCGATGCAGGCCATGTCGGCGATCGAATAGTCGCCGGCCAAAAACTCGCGGTCGGCGAGACGCTTGTTCATGACGCCGTAGAGACGGTTGACCTCGTTGGTGTAGCGGTCGATGCCGTAGGCGATCTTCTCGGGCGCATATTGGCGGAAGTGGTGCGCCTGCCCGGCCATCGGGCCCAGGCCGCCCATCTGCCAGAACAGCCATTGCTCGACCTCGACGCGGGCGCGCTCGTCGCTCGGATAGAACCTTGCGAACTTGCGGCCGAGATATTGCAGGATGGCGCCGGATTCGAAGACGGAGATCGGCTCGCCGCCCGGCCCTTCGGGGTCGACGATCGCGGGCATGCGGTTGTTCGGGGAAATCTTCAGGAACGAGGGCTCGAACTGCTCGCCCTTGCCGATGTTGACGTATTTCACCTCGTAGGGAACGCCGAGCTCCTCGAGCATGATGGTGATCTTCCAGCCGTTCGGCGTCGGCCAGTAGTGAAGTTCGATAGGTTTGGTCTGGCTGGTCATTCGCGACTCCTTGGTGAGGCAGGCGAGGAAAGCACATCGCGCCGGCCACGCCAACTCGTCCGGCCCGTTAACCTGGCTGAACGCCCGATGAATGCCCCCATCAGAAGCGGTTCAGCGGCGATGTTGCATTGTCTGCCCACGATCGAGGGAGACACGAAATGCTTGCCCGCCGCTTCACCATAGTTTGCCTTCTGACCATGATCTTCGGAATGGTTCTCGCGACCGTCGTCGCGCAGGAAGGCAGGACGAAGCGGAGCGCGGATTTCGATGGCTCGCCCTTCATGCAGCACCGCCTGAACTAACCGCAACCGGCAACCGTCAAGGAAAACGACGATGACCCGCCAGTCCTTCAGCCTTCGAGCCTTCGTCCGCGCGCTTCCCCGCATCGCGCTGCTGGTGGCCGTGCTCGGCGCCCCGCTGCTCGCGGTCCAGAAGGTCGAGGCGGGCGCCACTTCGATCATCGAGGGCGTCCACAAGCGTTCGAGCGGCGCCGGACTGGTGATCGTGGTCAGCCTGCAGCGTGCCTGAGGCGCCACCCGGAATCCTGAACGCCCCTCTCGAAACGGCCCGGACAAATCCCTATAATGAGTCATGGAAAAGAGAATCTACCCAGAACCCATAGAATCGGTCTCCACGCCGGAGCCGTTTTCGCGTCAGAGCTTCACTGACGCGCGCGAAGCAGTGGAAGCGCTCAAGGCGCTCTACGAGCGCAATACGAGTTTCCTGCGGGACGCCTTCGCCCATGTCGCCAAGGGCGCCGACCGCCAGCAGCGCTACCGCGCCTACTATCCGGAAGTCGGCGTCTCGACCTCCTCCTTCACGCAGATCGATTCCCGCCTGGCCTACGGCCACATGCCCGCGCCGGGCCATTACGCGACGACGATCACCAGGCCCGATCTCTTCGAAAGCTACCTGACCGAGCAGCTCGCGCTGATCATGCGCAATCACGGCGTGCCGGTCACCGTCGGTGAATCGGAAACGCCGATCCCGCTGCATTTCGCCTTTCTCGAAGGCACCTATGTGGAGGCCTCGGCCGCCGACCGCATCAAGCGCCCCTTGCGCGACATGTTCGACGTGCCGGACTTGAACGCCACCGACGACCACATCGTCAACGGCACGTTCGAGGCCGCGCCCGGCGAGCCGATGCCGCTGGCGCCCTTCACCGCGCAGCGCATCGACTATTCGCTGCACCGGCTGTCCCACTACACCGCGACGAGCCCGCAGCATTTCCAGAACTTCGTCCTGTTCACCAACTACCAGTTCTATATCGACGAGTTCGCCGCCCATGCCCGTAACCTGATGGCGGAAGGCGGCGGCGGGTATGACAGCTTCGTGGAGCCGGGCAACATCGTCACCCGCGCAGGTGAAACGGCGCCGCTCGACGGCGTGACGCTCACCCGCCTGCCGCAGATGCCGGCCTACCACCTCACAAAGCCCGACCATGGCGGCATCACCATGATCAATATCGGCGTCGGCCCGTCCAACGCCAAGACGATCACCGACCATGTGGCGGTGCTGCGGCCGCACGCCTGGCTGATGCTCGGCCATTGCGCCGGCCTGCGCAACACGCAGGCGCTGGGCGACTACGTGCTCGCCCACGCCTATATGCGCCAGGACCACGTCCTCGACGACGACCTGCCGATCTGGGTGCCGCTGCCGGCGCTCGCCGAAATCCAGGTGGCGCTGCAGGAGGCGGTCGCCGAGGTCACCGGCTTTTCCGGCTACGACCTGAAGCGCATCATGCGCACGGGAACCGTCGCGACGATCGACAACCGAAACTGGGAGCTGCGCGACCAGCGCGGGCCGGTGCAGCGGCTTTCGCAATCGCGCGCCATCGCGCTCGACATGGAATCGGCGACGATCGCGGCCAACGGCTTCCGCTTCCGCGTGCCCTACGGGACGCTGCTGTGCGTTTCCGACAAGCCGCTGCACGGCGAATTGAAGCTCCCGGGCATGGCGACCGATTTCTACAAACGGCAGGTGGCCCAGCATCTCACCATCGGCATACGCGCCGTCGAGAAGCTCGCGGCGATGCCGGCGGAGCGGCTGCACTCGCGCAAGCTGCGCAGCTTTTCGGAAACCGCGTTCCTTTAGGAGGCCGGGTCTGTCGTTTGGCCGAAGGATCGTCCGAATTCGTTAATCGGACGGACGTATCATCGTCTTGATCGCGCCCCATTCGTGCGGCTAGAGGTTCGGCCATGATGAAAATTCGGGGTCTACTGCTTCTGCGGCTTGCCGCGCTCGCCGTGCTGCTCGGCGGCGCGGCCGCGCTCTCCTTCGGTTATCTCGGCTGGGCCCATCCCGCCTTCGATTCCTTCTCGCATTTCCGCGTCCATCTCGGCGTGCTGATGGCACTGTTCGCCCTGCCGCTGCTGCTGCTGCGCTTCTGGGGCGAAGCCGTCTTCGCGCTTGCGGTCGGCGCGGCCGCCGTGGTCGGCACGGTCGGCCCGGGCTTCGGCCCGGCGCTGACGACGATGAGCGCCGAGGCAAGCAACGAAAGCCCCGCGAACGGCGCGGTCTACCGGCTGCTCCACCTCAACCTGCGCTACAACAACGCGCAGCCTGAGCTCGCCCTCTCGCAGATCGGCCGGATCAAGCCGGACGTGATCACGCTCAACGAGGTCTCGGAGCACTGGGTCCCCCGGCTGGAAGTACTGAAGAGCGCATACCCCTATGGCATCTACTGCCCGCTCGACGCCGTGATCGGCGGCGTGGCGATATTGTCGCGGCGGCCGCTGGCTCCCGGCACCGAGCCCTCCTGCGGCGATCGGGGCTCGTTTGCGACCGCCATGATCGACTTCTCGGGCCGCCCCGTCGAGATCGCCACGGTCCATCTCGGCTGGCCCTGGCCGTTCGATCAGCAATGGCAGGTGCCGATCGTGGCGCCGCTGGCGGCGAAGCTTTCCGACACGGCCATTCTCGCCGGAGACTTCAACGCCGCGCCATGGAGCAACACGGTGCGAAGCATTGCCGACGCCGGCCAGCTCAGAGTGGTGCGCGGCATCGGGCCGACCTATCTGGACGGCGCTTTCCCCGACGGCCTGCGCCGCTCGATCGGCCTGCCGATCGACAATGTCCTGGTGAAGGGCGGCGTTCTCACCGGCAATATCGCGACGATGGAGGATGCCGGATCGGACCATCTGCCGGTTCTCTACGAATTCTCGGTCCTGCCGGCGGAAAAGCCGGCCGCGGTGCAGCAGGCGTCGCTGCCGTAGAGACGGCGGACATGATCGAGGCTGGAAACCGGGGCCGGAAACCGGATCCGACTTGAAAAGCGTCCTAAATCGTGATGCTCGTCAGGACGAGATAGAGAAATCCGCCGACCACCCCGGCGATCAGCAGGACATGCATCCAGGCCGACGAATTTGCGCGACGCGGTTTCAAGTCGGGAACCTCCCTATGATTTTCTATGATTTGGCGCGGGGGCGATTGCGCGTCGCGGGTTCCTTTACGGGCGCGGCGACGTTGTCGTTCGATTCTTTCTGCAGGCGCGCGCGGCGAAGCCTCGCCGTCTTCGCTTCCCTCGATGCCACTTCCGCGTCGATTATCGATCGCGCGACCTTGGTGGTGACGTCGGCCTTGGCCTCGATCCGTGACGGCGCCGGCTTGAAGACGTTCTCCTTGGTAGGAATGCTGGCCATGGCAATGACTCCTTCCTGAAAAGAAAAAGGCCGGGGGATCCCCGACCTTCTCACAGACTGCCTCAACGGTCAGTGCCAGTACATCCGTGGTCAAAGACCGAAGGCAACCGATTATGCAATCTGCAGGTTCTCCGCAGCGCTCTTGCCCGAGCGATTGTCCTTCACGACATCGAAGCTCACCTTCTGACCCTCGGCGAGCGTGCGCAGACCTGCGCGCTCCACCGCAGAGATGTGGACGAAGACGTCGGGATTGCCGTTGTCCGGCGCGATGAAGCCATAGCCCTTGGTGGCGTTGAAGAACTTCACGGTTCCAGTGTTCATGACGATTTCCTTTTCGATCGACATAAGTATTCATGACTTCGTGCCGAATGCACGACGCCTCAGTTCATCGATTTTGAAAGAGAAGATCGTCGGATGCGCTTTGGCGCAGAAACAAGTTCGACAAGCAAGATCGATATCAACCATATAGGCGCTGGCTGTGTTCAAAACAAGGCTCGTCGGTTTCTTTTTTCCCAGATTCCAGAGCGCCGCGACAGCGGCGTTTTATGCCGGCATCGGGGAACCAAGTAGCGCCAGGGGAATTACCAAAATACCTTTTAGGCGAGCACCGCAGTGCATGGACAGATTCAGCAGCGATGAAATGTCGAGACTCGATGACATCGAGGCGCTGCTCCTTACCGCACGCGGCTTGATTCACCGGCTGGCCCGTTCGGAACTCGCCGAGGCCAGAAGGTCGATCAACAAATCGATCGCAGCCGTCGAAGCGGCAAAGCGTCTGGGCAAGTCCGACTGACCCATTTCGCCATTCAAGGGCATACCGGCGATTTCCTTTGATACCACGCAGGTTCGTCGGTTCGCGCCATCAGCTCACGCTGAAGAAAGGCAGCCATGCCGATCAAAAGCCTCATAGAGAAATTCCGCATCGATCCCGCGGATGCCGTCGTGCTCGAGAGCCTCTACAATCAGGGCACGATAGCGGGCGAAACGCGCCAGGCGCGCCGCGACAGGGCGAGAATGCTGGTCGAGCTGTTCGCCTCCGGGATCAGGGACCGCGAGGCCCTGATAAGGGCATTGACCCGGAGAACCGAGAAACACAATGAAGGGGCGTGATTGCGGCCTGCCACGCTGATGGCCATGGCCAGCGCTTACCGCTCCCCTGCGGAAGCGATGAAGCCCGCGATCTCCTCGACGACCTTTGTGTCCAGCGGCAGGTTCGGATCGGAATAGGTGGCGAAAGGCTGCCCCGGCACGTCCTGCTTGAGCAGGTGCGTGACGCCCGGCAGCAGCTTCAGCCGGGCACGGGGCGCGGCCCCGGCGAGCAGTTCGGCGTCCACGGACGTGACCTGAGCGTCCCTGTCACCCTGAAGGATGAGGATGGGCAGCATCACGTCCTTTGCGATCTCCACCGGATCATAGGCGAAAAGCTGAATCATGTAGCGTTGCAGGCCGATCCGAAAGAACGGCCGCAGCGGCGCGCTGATCGTCTCGGGATCGCGGGTCTCGCCCGCTTCGAGGGCCGCGACCAGCCCGTCCAGTTCATCGAGAAAGGGAGCGTTCGCCGGATTGCGCCGGAACTGCTCGCGCATGAGATCGCCGATGCGCCGTCCCGGCGTCGAAAGCAGGATCAGCCCGCAGGGCGAAGCGCCGCGGGCGGCCGCGACCAGCGCCACCAGCCCGCCCTCGCTGTGGCCGGCAAGCCAGACGCAGTCCGTTCCGATCCGTTGCGAAAACGCCGAGAGCCAGAGGTCAACGTCCTCGGCATAGTTCCGGATCGTCACGTCCTCCGGGTCGGAGACGGCTTTGGCGCTGCCGAAAAAGCCGCGCTTGTCGATCCTGAGCGTGCTCACGCCGGCCTCGGACAAACCCTCGGCCAGAAGCTTGTAGCTGTCGCTGCGCAGTCCCTCGGGGCTGTTGCCGTCCCGGTCCGTCGGTCCGGAGCCCGGCACGATCACGATGCCGGCCCTGGCGTCCGGCACCAGGATCATCTCGCCTTCGAGAGGGCCGCTCGGGCCCGGCACCGTCAGCGGTTCAGCGGCGGCGGGCTGCGCCATGAGGGTCAGCAGCATCGCCAGAAAGGGAAAGGCGATCCGGGCCGGCGGCCGGTTCAGGCGGAATGGTGCCTTCAGGGATGCCATGCCCGTCACAAGTTCGGATAGACCGGTCCTTCGCCGCCCTGCGGCGGCACCCAGTTGATGTTCTGGTTGGGGTCCTTGATGTCGCAGGTCTTGCAGTGGACGCAGTTCTGCGCGTTGATGACGAAGCGCGCGTCGACATCCGGCCGATCGGCGGCGGCGTTTCCGTCCGCATCCACCCATTCGTAGACGCCGGCCGGGCAGTAGCGCGAGGACGGTCCGGCATAGACGTCGTGTTCGGAGCGCTTCTGGAGCTCCATGTCCTTGACCTGGAGATGGATCGGCTGATCCTCCTCGTGGTTGGTGTTGGACAGAAACACCGAGGAAAGGCGGTCGAAGGTGAGCACGCCGTCGGGCTTCGGATAGTCGATGCGCCGGTGCTTGTCCGCCGGCTCGAGCGCGGCGGCGTCGGTCTTGCCGTGCTTCAGCGTGCCGAAGGGCGAGAAGCCGAACAGCGTGTTGAGCCACATGTCGATGCCGCCGATGCCCACGCCGATTATCGTGCCGAAGCGCGACCAGAGCGGCTTGACGTTGCGGACCTTCTTCAGATCCTTGCCGATGTCGCTGTCGCGCCAGGCGGCTTCATAGGCGGCGAGCTCGTCATTGGTGCGGCCGGCGGCGAGCGCGTCCGCCACATGTTCGGCCGCCATCATGCCGGAGAGCACGGCATTGTGCGATCCCTTGATGCGCGGGACGTTGACGAAGCCCGCCGAGCAGCCGATCAGCGCGCCGCCGGGGAAGGAGAGCTTCGGAACCGACTGCCAGCCGCCCTCGGTGATGGCGCGCGCGCCGTAGGAGATGCGCTTGGCGCCCTCGAAGGTGCCGCGGATCGCCGGATGCGTCTTGAAGCGCTGGAACTCCTCGAAGGGCGAGAGATACGGGTTCTTGTAATTCAGGTGCACCACGAAGCCGACGGCCACCTGATTGTCCTCCAGATGGTAGAGGAAGGAGCCGCCGCCGGTTCTGGTGTCGAGCGGCCAGCCGAAGGAATGCTGGACGAGGCCGGGCTTGTGGTTTTCGGGCTTGACCTGCCACAGCTCCTTGAGCCCGATGCCGAACTTCTGCGGCTCGCGGCCGTTCGAAAGCCCGTATTTGGCGATGAGCTGCTTTGCGAGGGAGCCGCGTACGCCCTCGCCGATCAGCACGTATTTGCCGAGAAGCGCCATGCCCGGCGCGTAGTTCGGTCCATGCGAGCCGTCGCGCTCGACGCCCATGTCGCCGGTGACGACGCCGGTGACGGCGCCTTCGTCATTGTAGATGAGGTCGGCGGCGGCGAAGCCCGGGTAGATCTCGACGCCGAGCGCCTCGGCATGGCCGGCGAGCCAGCGGCAGACGTTACCGAGCGACACGATGTAGTTGCCGTGATTGTTCATCAGCGGCGGCATCAGGAAGTTGGGCATGCGAAGCGAGCCCGCCGGTCCGAGCACGAGGAAATGGTCGTCGGTGACGGGCGTCTTGAAGGGGTGATCGCTTTCGGAACGCCAGTCGGGCAGCAGGCGGTCGATGCCGATCGGATCGACGACCGCGCCCGAAAGGATATGCGCTCCGACCTCGGCACCCTTTTCCAGAACGACCACGGAGAGCTCGGGATTCAACTGCTTGAGGCGTATCGCGGCGGCAAGACCGGCGGGACCGGCGCCGACGATCACCACATCGAATTCCATGCTCTCGCGTTCAATCTCGCTCATACCATCCTCCGCGCCCGCTCTCGAGATCATTCTAGACTGCAGCGCTCTTAGCGTATCGAAAGACGGTTAGAAACCGCCCCGCGACGTATCACCTCACCCTGCACGAAAAAAACCGCACCTTTGCCGGGTACATAACGTTGACGTAAACGTCAACATACCATCGTTCACGCGAAATCTGCTGCGGCAACGACATCAATTTCGCGCGGGAGATGCTTCTATTGAGGCGGCAAAAGCTTTACCTTTCGCTAAAAGATGGGAACGCTGCCTTGGCCAGGATGATCCCGCTTGCCCTGCTCGTGATGACCATGCCGGTCTCGGCGCCAGCCCAGCCGGTGGACGATCTGGGACGGTGGCACGCCGGGGCCTATTCCTACTCCCATGAGCTCGGCGGCTTCGCGATCGTCGGAATCTCCGGCGAAGGAACCGAGAGCGACCCCGTCGTGCTCACCCAGGAATTCCTTTCCGCCAGTCCCGTCACGCTGGTGATCCGCGCCGAAAGGCCAATACGGTCGCCGCTCTTCGGCAGCGGCTTCGCCAACGGCAACATCCATATCCGCGTCGTCGCCATCAACAACAGCAACCTTCCATGGCTCGAATTCGAGTTCGAACTGCAGGAACATCTCGGCGAACCGAGCACTTTCGGGGACGGTCTCTCCTTCGACCAGCGCAAGACGGCCTCCAGCTACATCGCCTCCGACACATATGCCGAGTACAGCCGCGACTACGAGCCCTATGACCGGCTGCGCTTCTTCAACGGCTATACCGATGCGCGGAAAACCTCGACATTCGACTTCCTCATCACCGATTTCACGCCTAGAAGTGTGTTCTATCTCGTGCAGGATCCACGGATTCCGTCATCCTGAGGAAAAGACGCGGAAAAGGAGACGATCGGGTTTTGACCGACATCAGGGACATTCTCCGCTTCTATGCCGATGCGGGCGCCGACGAGGCGTTGCTGGACCAGCCGGTCAACCGGTTTGTCGAAGCGGAATCCGCGCCGAGGCGGATGAGCGCGCCGGAAGAGGCGATGCGCCCTGACGGAAATTCCGCGCCGCCGCCTGCCCGCAACGCTCCCGCAGCCCCGCCGCCGCGCGCGACGCAACCGACCGCCGCCGTCCCCGACGAGGCGCAGGCGGCCCGCGCGCGCGAGCTTGCCCGCCAGGCAGGCTCGCTCGAGGAATTGCGGGAAATCCTCGACGGTTTCGACGGCTGCAACCTGAAATTCACCGCCAAGCAGACGGTGTTCGCCGACGGAGATCCGGAAGCCGACGTGATGTTCGTCGGCGAGGCGCCGGGCCGAGACGAGGACATAGCGGGACTGCCCTTCGTCGGCCGGTCGGGACAATTGCTCGACCGGATGCTGTCGGCGATCGGCCTCGACCGCACCGGCGCATATATCGCCAACGTCATCGCATGGAGGCCGCCGGGCAACCGCACGCCGACGCCGCTGGAAACGGAAATCTGCCGCCCGTTCATCGAGCGGCAGATAGAACTCGCGAATCCGAAGGTGCTCGTCACGCTCGGCGGTCCTTCGGCGAAGGTGCTGCTGCATGCCACCGAGGGCGTGTTGCGGCTGCGCGGCAACTGGAAGACGCACACCACCGCGGCGGGAACGGTGATTCCGGCAATGCCCACGCTTCACCCGGCCTATCTGTTGAGAAATCCCGCCCACAAGAAGCTTGCATGGCGGGATTTCCTGGAGATCAAGGCGAAGCTGATCGAGATCAGAGGCTGATCAGGCCGCAGCCTCCGCGCCGGCCGCACGCAGGCCCGAGAACTGGAGCGCGGCGAAGAGCGCGACCGTCAGCGCCTGGGCCGAGATGAAGACGACGCCGAGCACGTTCGGCGAGACGATGCCGGCGATCATGATCGCGAAGCTCGCCGCCACCCACAGCACGTTGATCAGCACGATGTCGAGGAGGACGAGCCGGGGCGCCGTCTCGCGCCGCGCCATGACGACGAGCAGGCCGACGAAGGGAAACAGCGCGATCCCCGCCCAGAAGAGCAGCGACACCGGAAGGTCGAGAAGCGGACCGAGCAGGCCGGCGCCGGCGGCCATGAGCACGGCGGCCGCGCCGCTGACGGCGGCGTCGAGAAGCAGGGTCTTCTTCAGGAAGGGTGTGATCGCTACGGTCATGGTCTTTCTCCTTGTTGAAACGAAAGCCGCCCGTTGATGCTGTTTCGCGGCCCGATGAGCGGACCATGCCGTGATCGGAGAATGATTGCGATTACGCCGGAGGTAATAGGAATGACGAATTCGGCCGGCTAGATTTGTGGCGGTCGCAAAACATGGAGACAGGCCGATGAACGACGTCGCGCCACCCGCAGCCGGCACTCTGATACGCGAATGGCGCCTGCGCCGCCGCATGAGCCAGCTGGACCTGGCGCTCGACGCCGAGATATCGCAGAGGCATCTGAGCTTCGTGGAGAGCGGCCGTTCCGCCCCCTCGCGCGAGATGGTGCTGCGGCTCGCGGAGCGCCTGTCGGTGCCGCTGCGCCAGCGCAATCAGCTTCTCGTCGCCGCCGGCTTCGCGCCGAGCTTCGGCGAGCGCAAGCTGGACGACCCGACGCTGAAGCCGGCGATGGGCGCGGTCGAGGCCGTGCTGAAGGGCCACGAACCCTACCCCGCGATCGCCGTCGACCGGCATTGGAACATGGTGGCGGCAAACGGCGCGATGGCGCCCTTCCTCGAGGGCATAGAGGAGGCGAGCCTGCTCGCGCCGCCCATCAACGTGCTCAGGCTGAGCCTGCACCCGAGGGGACTCGCGCCGCGCATCGTCAATATCGAGGAATGGCGAACGCACCTGATCGAGCGCCTGAGGCTGCAGATCGACGCGGTTCCCGATCCGGCGCTGGAGGCGCTCGAGGAGGAGCTTTCATCCTATCCGGGTCGGCCACGCGGCTCCGGCCAGACCTATGACGCTGCGGCGGCGATCGCCGTGCCGCTGCGTATCAGGATGGGCGGCCGCACGCTCTCCTTCATCAGCACCATCACCGTGTTCGGCACGCCGCTCGACGTCACGCTTTCCGAACTCGCGATCGAATCCTTCTTTCCGGCGGACACGGAGACGGGAGAGGCGCTTCGCGGCGGATTGGCGGCGGGGTAGCGGATCGCCGCCCGTTATCCGGTACGCCCCCTCCGCCGCCTACGGCGGTCCCTTGCCGGGGCGAGCCGGCGATGCGGCCGTCCGCCACTTCGGCTCCTCCCCTGCGAAACGGGGGTTTCGGTGAAAACCTGAACTGCCCTAAATCCTCCCCTGCAAGGGAGGAGAAATGCGAAGCATGGCGGAGGGCAACGCGACAGCCCTTGCAGGCTACTGCGGCGGCGTGATCTTGCGCGCCTTGCCGCGCTCCAGCCCCAGCGCGCGCTCGCGCAGGATGATGAAGATGCCGGCCGAAATCACGATCGCGCCGCCGACGAGCGTGTACACCGTGGGCAGATCGCCGAAGACGAAGTAGCCCACCAGGATACCGAGGATCATCGAGGAATATTCGAACGGCGCCACGGTCGAGGCTTCGGCGTGGCGATAGGCCTCGGTCATGAAGATCTGCGCGATGCCGCCGCAGATGCCCGCCGCGACAAGCAAGGCCGCCTGCTCGGCCGTCAGCGGCGCCCAGCCGAAGGGGATCGTCACCAGGGATATGACGGTCGCGGAAATGGAGAACCACAGCACGATCGTCGCGGATTTCTCGGTGTGGACGAGGTTTCGCACCAGCAGCATCGCGACAGCCGAACAGGACGCGGCAAGCAGGGCGGCGACGGCGCCGATCGCCTCCTTGTCGCCCATGCTTCCGCCGCTGGAAAAGAGGGTCAGCTTCGGCCAGGAAACGATGACGACGCCGACGAGGCCGACGGTGACGGCGATCCAGCGATAGGCGCGGACGGTCTCGCCGAGGAACAACGCGCTGAAGAGCACGACCAGCAGCGGCTGCGCGTAGTTGAGCGTGATCGCCTCGGGCAGCGGCAGGCGCGTGAGGGCGAAGAAGGTGAACCACATGGAGCCGACGCCGATGAGGCCGCGCATGACGTGGCTCATGGGGCGCGTGGTGTGGAACGCCGTGCTCAACTCGCGCCAGCAGGCCAGCATGACGAGGATCGGGAAGATCGCGAAGAAGGAGCGGAAGAAGACGATCTGCCCGGCCGGCAATTCGCCCGCCGCCTTGATGCAGGACGACATCGCCACGAACACGGCGACCGAGATGACCTTGAGCGCGATGCCCCTCAGCGGATTGCCGGTCGCGACACCCTGCAACTGGCTGCTCATTGCGTCTCACCAATGCCTGCCGGCGCGACGAAGCGCCGGCTCACGGGTATGGCACTATGCTGGTTCACTTGGGGACCGGGCTTCCTCGATCGCCTGCCAGATGCGGGAAGGCGTGGCCGGCATTTCGATATGGCCGATTCCATAGGCCCTGTGAAGGGCATCGGTGACGGCGTTGAGCGCGGCCGGCGTCGCGCCGATCGTGCCCGCCTCGCCCGCCCCCTTGATGCCGAGCGCATTGGTGGTGGAGGGAACGTTGCGCGTCTCGAAATGGAAGGACGGAATGTCGTCGGCGCGCGGCATGCCGTAGTCCATGAAGCTCGCGGTGAGAAGCTGGCCGTCGTCGGAGTAGACGGTGTTCTCCGTCAGCGCCTGGCCCACCCCCTGCACCACGCCGCCATGCACCTGGCCGGCAAGCAGGATCGGATTCACGGTCGCGCCGAAATCGTCGACGATCGTATAGCCGACGATGGAAGTGCGCCCGGTCTGCGGATCGATCTCGACCTCGCAGATATGGGTGCCGTTGGGATAGGTCGCCTCGTCCTGGACGAACTCGCCGAAGCCCTTGATATCGTCGGGAGACTTCGCCGCCCTGGCGACCTCGGCGAAGTCGATCCGCCGGTCCGTGCCGACGATGCGCGCGGTGCCTTCGACGAGCTCGATATCGGCGGCAGATGCCTCCAGCTCGTCGGCGGCGATGCGCCTGATCTTCTCGGCGAGGTCCTCGCCGGCGCGCGCCGCCGAGACGCCGCCCAGCGGGATCGAGCGCGAGCCGCCGGTTCCGCCGCCGCTCGCCAGCCGGTCGGTGTCGCCCTGGTGGACGTTCACCCTGGCGATGTCGATACCGAGCTTCTCGGCCACGAACTGCGCGTAGGCGGTGGCGTGGCCCTGACCGTTCGACTGGGTGCCGATCAGCACGGTCACCGTGCCGTCCTCGTTGAGTTCGACATGGGCGGGCTCCGAGCCCGCGAAGGCGCAGGCCTCGATATAGGTCGCCATGCCGATGCCGCGCAGCTTGCCCTCGGCCTTCGACGCGGCCCGGCGCTCCTCGAAGCCGCCCCAGCCGGCGCGCTCCATGGCCAGCTCCATGTGGCCGGCGAACTCACCGACATCGTAGCTGCGGCCGGTCTGCGTCACATAGGGAAACTGCTCGGGCCGGATGAAATTGCGGCGACGGATCTCGTCGGGCCCGATGCCGAGATCGCGGGCGCAGGCGTCGACCAGCTTCTCGAGCAGGAAGGCCGCTTCGGGACGTCCCGCGCCGCGGTAGGCATCCACCGGACAGGTGTTGGTGTAGACGCCGGTGATGTGCACGTCGAGCGCATCGATGTCGTAGACGCCGGTCGACATCGACGCGCCGACATAGGGGATGAACGGGCCGTATTGCGAAATATAGGCACCGAGATTGGCGAGGAGGCGCACGCGCAGGGCGAGGAACCGGCCGTTCTCGTCCATCGCCATCTCGGCCTCGACGACATTGTCGCGGCCTTGCGCGTCGGTCAGGAAATGCTCGGTGCGGTCGCCGGTCCACTTGACCGGCCGGCCGATCCGCTTCGCGGCCTCCAGAACCAGCGGATACTCGCGGTAGACGAAGGTCTTGGGGCCGAAGCCGCCGCCGACGTCCGGCGTGACGACGCGCAGCTTCTCCTGCGGCATCTCGAAGACCTGCTCGGCGATGATGCGGCGCATCGAGTGGACGCCCTGCGAGCCGGTGGTCAGCACGAAACGGTCCTCGTCCCCGCGCCACTCGCCGATCGCCGATCGCGGCTCCATATAGTTGCAGACGAGCCGGTTGTTGATGAACTCTACGCGGGTGACGCGGGACGCCTTGTCGAAGGCCGCCGCCGTCTTTCCCGCATCGCCTATCCGATATTCGAACGCCTTGTTGGAGCCGAGCTCCGGCCAGACCAGATCGGCGCCCTCTTCGAGCGCGACGGCAGTGCCGGCGACGGCATCCTCGGCATCGAAATCGATCTCGATCAGCTCGGCGGCGTCCTGGGCAAGCGCGCGCGTGTCGGCCACGACGAAGGCGACGGCGTCGCCGACATAGTTGACCCGGTCGCGGCAGAGGATCGGGATGTCGCGGGTCGGCGCGCGGCTTCCGTCGGGTTGCTTCTGCATCGCGCCCGATTTGAGATCACCGAGATGGGCGAGATCGGCGCCCGTCAGCACGAGATGGACGCCCGGCGCCGCGCGCGCGGCTTCGGTCGAGGCGATGCTGAACGTGCCCTTGGCGACCGGCGAGCGCAGGACGTAGCCGTGCAGCGTTCCCGCCGGGGCGATGTCGTCGGTGTAGCGGCCCCTGCCCGTGATGAAGGCGTCGTCCTCCTTACGGAGCACGGAGGCGCCCATTCCGAATTTCGGCGTCATAACGTTCATGGCGATGTCCCGGAGACGATTGCGATGGTGCCAGATGGTAAGAACAGTTTTGTCGAGCGTTCGTATCCTGTAAAGACCACGCACTCATATTTGATGTGCCAATCGGCTCCGCTTCACGCCATCATCAGGAAAGTCACGGAATGCGCAGAGACACAGGACAGATCTTCCGCCTCGAAGACTACCGGCCGACCGATTTCCTGATACCCGAGCTGAAGCTGGATTTCGTTCTCTCGCCGGACGCGACGAAGGTCACCGCCGAGCTGACGGTCGAAAGGCGCGAAGGCGTGGCGGAGGACGCTCCGCTGGTGCTGGACGGCGACGAGCTGCGCCTGACGGAGCTGCTGCTCGACGGCGAGGCCCTGCCGGTGGAGCGGTACGAGGTTTCGCCGGACAGGCTGACGATCGGCGCGCTTCCGAAAAACGGGAAATTCCGCCTGACGATCGTCACCGAGCTAAACCCCGCCGACAACGAGGCGCTGATGGGGCTCTACCGGTCGAGCGACGTCTACTGCACGCAATGCGAGGCGGAGGGCTTTCGCCGCATCACCTATTTCCTCGACCGTCCCGACATGCTGTCTGTCTACACGGTGCGCATCGAGGCCGGGCGCGGGCAAGCCCCGATCCTGCTTTCCAACGGCAACCTGGTGGAAAGCGGCGAGCTCGACGGCGGACGGCACTATGCCGTCTGGCACGACCCGTTCCCGAAACCCTCCTATCTCTTCGCCCTAGTCGCCGGCGACCTCGGCTCGATCAAGGACGGCTTCACCACCGCATCCGGCAAAAAGGTCGAGCTCGGCATCTATGTGGAGCACGGCAAGGAAGCGCGTGCGGCCTATGCGATGGATGCGCTGAAGCGCTCGATGAAATGGGACGAGGAGGTGTTCGGCCGCGAATACGATCTCGACGTGTTCAACATCGTCGCCGTCTCGGACTTCAACATGGGCGCGATGGAGAACAAGGGCCTCAACATCTTCAACGACAAATATGTGCTGGCCGACGAGGACACCGCGACCGACGTGGACTTCGCCAATATCGAGGCGATCATCGCGCACGAGTATTTCCACAATTGGACTGGAAACAGAATCACTTGCCGCGACTGGTTCCAGCTCTGCCTCAAGGAAGGGCTGACCGTTTACCGCGACCACGAGTTCTCGGCCGACCAGCGCTCGCGCGCGGTCAAGCGCATCGCCGAGGTGCGTACGCTGCGGGCGCAGCAGTTTCCCGAGGATCAGGGCCCCCTCGCCCATCCGGTGCGGCCGCGGCGCTATCGCGAGATCAACAATTTCTACACGGCGACGGTCTACGAGAAGGGCTCGGAGGTCGCGCGCATGATCCGCACGATCCTGGGCGGCGAGCTCTTCCGCCAGGGCATGAACCTCTATTTCGAGCGCCATGACGGCGAGGCGGCGACGATCGAGGATTTCCTGAAAGCGTTCGAGGACGCGTCGGGACGCGATCTGTCGCAATTCGCGCTGTGGTATCACCAGGCCGGAACGCCGAACCTGACGATCACCACCTCGCACGACAAGGCGGCGAAGGAATTCGTCATGGAGATCGAGCAGTCGGTGCCACCGACGCCGTCCGAAAGCCGCAAGCGGCTGATGCACATCCCCCTCTCCTTCGGGCTGGTCGGAAAGGACGGCAACGATATCGAGGTCGGGGCAGTGGACGGCGCGACCGTGGAGGACGGCGTGCTGCATGTACGCAAGCGCAAGCACACGGTGCGCTTCGAGGGCGTGGCCGAGCGGCCGGTGGTCTCGCTCAATCGCGGTTTCTCGGCGCCGATCACCCTCAGCTTTGCGCAGAAACCGCAGGACCTGTTGTTCCTCGCCCGACACGACGGCGACCTCTTCTCGCGCTGGCAGGCCCTGAACACGCTCTTCACCGAGGCGCTCATCAAGGCGTTTCGCGGCATACGCGGGCAGAAAACGTCCGAATTCGACCCCGCGCTGGTCGAACAGGCGGGGCTGACGGCGGCCGACGGCGAGCTTGAGCCCGCCTACCGGGCGCTCGCCCTCACCCTGCCGAGCGAGGCCGACATCGCCCGCGAGATCGGCTCGAACATCGATCCCGACGCGACCTTCGCCGCGCGGGAAGCGCTTTCCATCGCGATCGGAAAGGCGCATGGCGAGAAATTTTCCTCGCTTTATCGGGAACTTGACGGCTGCGCTTCATTCAATCCCGACGCCGCGAGCGCCGGACGACGCGCGCTGCGCAACGTGCTTCTCGATTACGTCTCGGTTGCCGGCGACGATCCGGAACCGGCGGCAAGGCAGTTCGCGGGCGCGACGAACATGACCGACCGTGCGGCAGCGCTGATGATCCTCGCGCACCGCTTCGCCGGCAGCACGGAGGCGAAACAGGCGCTCGCCGACTTCGAGGAAAGGTACAGCGACAATCCGCTCGTGCTCGACAAATGGTTCCAGATCCAGGCGACCGCGCCCGGCGCCGGCACGGTGGACGTGGTGCGCTCGCTGATGTCGCACAAGGCCTTTTCGCTCGCGAACCCGAACCGCGTCCGCTCGCTGATCGGCACCTTCGCCACCGCCAACCAGACCGGCTTCAACCGCGCCGACGGCGAGGGCTATCGCTTCTTCGCCGAGATCGTGCTCGCCGTCGAAAAGCGCAACCCGCAAGTGGCGGCGCGTCTGGCGACGGCGCTGCGCTCGTGGCGGTCGCTGGAGCCGGTCAGGCAGGCTGCGGCGCGGGAGGCGCTGCTTTCAATCGCCGCCCAGCCGGACCTGTCGAGCGACCTGCGCGACATCGTCGAGCGCACGCTGGCCTGATCGATCGGGCCGGCCGACGATTCGAATTTTAATCATTTTGTAAGTTCCCGCTGGACACGGCGAATCACCTCTGATTCCTTATGGATGATTCGGACGTGCGGCGTTGCCGGATCAATTCGAGGGATTTAGCACCGGGGAGCCATAAGATGGCATGGACGGACGCGTGGGGCGCGCCCGGAGGAAGTTTTTTTGCCCGGCAGACCGCCAGCAAGCGGACCGGGCTCGCCGGTCATGCACGCGTGATCGCCGAGCCGGCCTACAAGCGCCTGCTCGCCGCGGAACCCTGGCTGAAGCGCTCGATCCCCGTGCTCATCGTCATCTTCCTGATGGTCATCGCGGCGATGAAGTTCCTGTCGCTCCTGGCGTGGCGCGAGGATGTCGAGCGCTCGGCCCGCAGCATGCTGGGGCTCGCCGCGGGGCAGATGGTGACCGCCATGGCCGTCACGCCCGGCGAAGGCGCCGGCCCCGGCGTTCACGAGACGATCATCCGCGACACCGCGCAGCAGGGTTCGCTCGGCTCGGCCTACACGCTGCTTCTCGCCGACCGTTCCTTCAGGGTGGTCGCCGCCTCCTCCACCGCCGGCGACCTCGTCGGCAGGAATCTCGACCAGTTCATCGCCGGCGGCCAGCCGCTCTTCCTGTTCGGCGAGCGCGCAGGCGTCATGGAAGTGACGATCGACGGGAGACCCTGGTATGCGGCCATGGCCATCTCCAGCGACCGCGCCGACGTCGCGACAGCCCTCATCCCGATGGACGCGGTGCTCGCCGAGTGGCGCAGCTCGGTGACGCTGAACGTCACGCTGTTCGTTCTCACCGCGACCGTCCTTATCGTCATCCTCTATGCCTATTTCGCACAGGCGAGCCGCGCGCAGGCGGCCGACCGCATCTATCTGGAGGCCCACCAGCGGGTGGACCTGGCGCTGGTGCGCGGCCGCTGCGGTCTGTGGGACTGGGACATGGTGCGCGGCAAGATGTACTGGTCACGCTCGATGTACGAGATGCTGGGCTACGAGCCGAGCGAGGCGATGCTTTCCTTCGGCGTGATCGCCGACATCATCCATCCCGACGACGCCGACCTGTTCGAGCTCGCCAACCGCGTCGTCTCGCGCGAGGTCGACCAGATCGACCAGATCTTCCGCATGCGCAAGGCCGACGGGCAATGGGTCTGGATCAGGGCCAAGGCGCAGGTGAACGATCCCGACGCCTCCGAAATCCACCTGATCGGCATCGCCGTCGACATCACCGAACAGCGTCACCTCGCCCAGCGCTCCGAAGCGGCCGACATGCGGCTCAGGACCGCGATCGAGAACATCTCGGAATCCTTCGTGCTCTGGGACGCATCGCAGTCGCTGGTGATGTGCAATTCCAAATACCAGCACGACAACGGCCTTTCCGATCTGGACGTGGTGCCGGGCAGCCGGCGCGCGACCATCGAGGCGCGGATGAAGGCGCCGGCATTCGAGCGGCGGCTGGCCAATGCCAGCGGGCTTGCCGGCGGCGTCACCTACGAACGGCAGCTCGCGGACGGGCGCTGGCTCCAGGTCAACGAATTGCGGACCCGCGACGGCGGCATGGTCTCGGTCGGCTCCGACATCACCCAGCTCAAGCTCAACCAGGAAAAGCTGGTCGACAGCGAGCGCCGCCTGATGGCGACGATCCACGACCTGAGCCTGGCCCGCAAGGCCGAGGGCGAGCGCACCCGCGAGCTGGTCGAGCTGAACCGCAAATACATGAAGGAAACCGAGCGCGCCGAGGCGGCCAATCGCGCCAAGTCGGAATTCCTGGCCAACATGTCGCACGAGCTGCGCACGCCGCTCAATGCGATCATCGGCTTTTCGGAGCTGATGCAGCAATCGCTGTTCGGTCCGCTCGGTTCGGAGAAATACACCGAATATGTCGACGACATCCACGGCAGCGGCACCTATCTGCTCGGCGTCATCAACGACATTCTCGACATGTCGAAGATCGAGGCCGGCCAGTTCTCGATCGACCGCGAGAGCATCGACCTTTGTCCGCTGATCAACGAGACGGTGCGCGTGCTCTCGCTGCAGGCGCAGCAGAAGTCGATCTCGCTGGAAACGAAGATTTCCGACTCCATCGAGCTCTACGCCGACAGGCGCGCGATCAAGCAGATCACGCTCAACCTCCTGTCGAACGCGGTGAAGTTCACCGGCGTGGGCGGGCGCATATCACTGCGGGCCCGCAAGGTCTCGGGCGCGGTCATGCTGACGATCGAGGATACGGGCTGCGGCATCCCGAAGGCTGCGCTGAAGAAGCTCGGCAGGCCTTTCGAACAGGTGCAGAACCAGTTCTCGAAGAACCACACCGGCTCCGGTCTCGGCCTCGCCATCTCCCGTTCGCTGGCCGAACTGCATGGCGGCGCGTTGAAAATCCGTTCCACACACGGGGTCGGAACCATCGTTTCCGTGCGCATCCCGGTGAACAAGAGGTTCAAGAGCGCGGCCTGAGCGGATTTTTCCCTAGCCGCGCTTGCCGGCGAGCAGTCCGTCGAAGTGTCTCCCGACACGCCCGGCCGTTTCCTTCAGATGCGCTTCGAGCACTTTCATGTCCGGCAGGTCCGTGCTCCGCAGCAGAAGATCGGCCAGGCCGGGCGGGACGTCCTGCGGCTCGAACGGGCCGGTGAGGCAGACGCGCATGATCTGCGTGAGGTCGAGATAGAGCCGATAGGCGTCGAGAAGTTCCTGCCTGGCCTGCGGATCGCAGAAATCCGCTGACAGACGGCCAAGGACACGGCCGGTGGCCGTCGTCCGCTCGCCCTCGGCCTTGCCGGTCAGAACGGCGCACTGGGCGATGAATTCGAGGTCGATCTGCCCGCCTCGAACCAGCTTCAGATCCCATGCGTCGCGCGGCGGCTTTTCCTCGGCGATCAGCCGCCGCATCTCGACGGCGTCCTTGAAGATCTTCTGGCGGTCGCGCCGCAGCGAAAGAACCCCTTCGACCTCCTTTTCCACGGCGACGCAGAATTCCTCCGCGCCGGCCACCGGCCGCGCGCGCGTCAGCGCCATGTGCTCCCATGTCCAGGCGTTCTCGCGCTGATACTTGCGGAAGGCCTCGATATGGGTCGCGACCGGCCCCTTGTTTCCGGAGGGACGCAGCCGCAAATCGAGCTCATAGAGCACGCCCTCGGCAGTGGGCGCGGAGACGGCCGCGATCAGGCGCTGGGTCAGGCGTGCATAGTAATGCGAAGGGGCAAGCGGCTTCTCCCCATCGGATTCGTCCGCGCCCGGATCATGATCGTAGAGCAGGATCAGGTCGACGTCCGAACCCGCGGTCAGCTCGCGGCTGCCGAGCTTGCCCATGCCGAGCACGCAGACCGAGCCGCCCGTCACCTTGCCGTGGCGGCGGGCGAATTCGGCGATGACCGCATCGAGCACCCGGCCGATACAGAGGTCGGCGAGATCGGAAAACGCCTTGCCGGCCCGCTCGGCGTCGATCGCGCCCGTCAGCAGGCGCACGCCGATCAGGAACTTCTGCTCGGCGGCGAAGATGCGCAGCCGGTCGAGAATGTCTTCGTGCAGCTCGACACCCTGCAGGAACGCCTCGATGCGCGCCGAGAGATAGGCCCTTGTGGGCAGTTCGGAGAGCAGGCCGGGGTCGAGCAGCCCATCGAAGACATGCGGCCGCCTGGTGATGATTTCCGCCAGGCGCGGTGCCGCCCCCATGATGTTGGCGAGCAGCTTCAGCAGCGCCGGATTGGATTGGAGGAGCGAAAAGAGCTGGATGCCCGCCGGCAGGCCGGAGAGGAACCCGTCGAAGCGCATGATCGCCTCGTCGGCCCGACGCGTCTTGCCGAACGCCTCCAGCAGCGCCGGCGTCAGCTCGGTCAACCGCTCACGCGCCTCGGCCGAACGCGTCGCCCGGTAGCGCCCGAAATGCCAGATGCGGATCACCCGCGATATGTCGCTCGGCCGCTGGAATCCGAGTTCGGAAAGCGTGTGCAGCGTGTCGGGATCGTCGACATCGCCCGTGAAGACGAGATTGCCGACGCCGGCCGAAAGCTGCGGCGCGGTCTCGAACAGCGCGGCATAGTGCCTTTCCACCGTCTGCAGAGATTTCTGGAAAGTCTCGGAGAAGGCGGCCGCGCTCTCGAAGGCGAGCATGTGCGCGATGCGTTCGAGCCCCTCGTCGTCTTCCGGCAGGATATGGGTCTGCTCGTCGGCGACCATCTGGATCGCATGCTCGACATCGCGCAGGAACCAGTATTGCGCGATCAGCGCGTCGCTCACCTCCTCGGTGATCCAGCCGCGCCCGGCGAGCATGCGCAGCATCGGCACCGTCTGACGCCCGCGCAGCTCGTGGAAGCGGCCGCCGGCGATCAGTTGCTGCGTCTGGACGAAGAACTCGATCTCGCGGATTCCGCCGCGGCCGAGCTTGACGTTGTGGCCCCGGACCGCGATCTCGCCATGGCCCTTGTGGGCATGTATCTGGCGCTTGATCGAATGCACGTCGGCGATCGCCGCGAAATCCATGTATTTGCGCCAGACATAGGGCTTCAACTCGTCGAGCAGCGCCTCGCCGGCCTTCATGTCGCCGGCCACCGGCCGCGCCTTGATCATGGCGGCGCGCTCCCAGTTCTGGCCCCGGCTTTCGTAATAGTTGAGCGCGGCCTCGACCGGAATCGCGAGCGGCGTCGAACCGGGGTCGGGGCGCAGCCTGAGATCGGTGCGGAAGACGTAGCCGTGTTCCGTACGGTCCTGCAGGATACGCACGAGCCGCTTGGTCAGCCGCGAGAAGAGGTCCGTCGCCTCCATCGGGTCTAGGATGGCTGGCGCGTTCAAGTCGATGAAGACGATCAAGTCGATGTCGGAGGAGAAATTTAGCTCGTGCGCGCCGAGCTTGCCCATGCCGAGCACGATCCAGCCGGAGCCTTTCATGGGATCGTCCGGATCGGGAAGCTTCAGCTTGCCGCTCGCATGCGCGTCCTTCAGCAGGAAGGAGACCGCCGCGGCGATGCAGGCGTCCGCGAGATTGCTCAGCCTTCGGACCGTTCGCTCGGCATCCCCCTCGCCGGCAAGGCTTGCGAGCGCGATGAGAAAATGCGCCTCGCCCTTCATCTGCCGAAGCACGCGCATGAGCATGGCTTCGGTCATTTCCGGAACGTCGCCCTGGCTTCGGATTTCTCCGATCAGCCCTGTCAGGCGCTTGTCGAGCGGCACGTCGAACAATGCTTCGAGGACCGCCGGACGGCGGCGCGCGAAATCGCGCAGGAAAGGCGAGAGATCGAGCACGGCCGCGAGGAAGGAGGCGAGCGGCGACGAGCCGCCGGCCAGCTTCGCGAGCCGGGACGCGCCCTCCCCCGCAGCCGCCTCGGCGAGCTCGTTCAGCTCCTCGGCGGCGTTTTCGGCATCGAGCGGCTGCAAACTCCGCGCCGGCGCCTCGAACCAGGTCGTACCGTCTTCCTGCTTGCCGGGCCGCTTGCTCGTGCTCATCATCCCCCACTGACTGTCGGAAACACCATCAAGACAGATAATCCAGGCTTGCCGTCCGCCATTTCAAGCCTGCCCTTGTGAAATTTCATGATTGCCTTGGCCTGGCTGAGGCCGAGGCCCGAGCCCGGCTGGCTCCTGCTGCGCTCAAGCCGCACGAAACGCTCGGTGGCGCGCTGCATGTCCTCCTCGGGAATGCCGGGACCGTTGTCGGTCACCTTCAACACGGCTTCGTCGCCGATCTGCGAAAGCGAGACGACGACTTTCGGCATTTCGGAGCTGCCGGAAGAATATTTGATCGCGTTGTCGACCACGTTGGAAAGCGCCTGGCCGATAAGCTCGCGGTTGCCCTGGATCGACACCGGCGCACCGAGCTCTGCGGAAAGCAGGACCCCCACCTCCTCGGCCGCCGGCTCGTAGAGCTCGACCACATCCGACACGACGGCGGCCAGATCGACCGGTTCCATATGCTCGGAGGAATAGCCCGCTTCGAGCCTGGAGATCATCAGGATGGCGTTGAAGGTGCGGATGAGCTGCTCGGATTCCGCAATCGCCGTCTCCAGCGCCTGCCGGTAGGCATCGCTGTCCGGGTCGCCGGAAAGCGCGGCCTCGGCGCGGTTCCGCAGCCTCGTCAGCGGCGTCTTCAGATCATGGGCTATGTTGTCGGAGACCTGCTTGAGGCCTTCGTTCAGCGTGCCGATGCGGGCGAGCATGGCATTCAGGATTTCGGAGAGCCGGTCGAATTCGTCGCCCGCTCCGCTCACCGGCAGGCGACCGGTGAGGTCGCCGCCCATGATGCGCCTGCTGGCGTCGGAGACGCTGTCGATGCGCTTCAGGGCGCTGCGGCCGACGAAGAACCAGATCAGGAAGGCGCCAAGCCCCATCATGCCGAAGGCGAGCATGAGCGCGCGCTGCACGATGGCACGGAAACGTTCGGGCTCGCCTAGATCGCGTCCGACGAGCAGGATCATCTGGTTGGGCAGGCGCAGTACGAAGGCGGCCGCCGTGTGCGCCGGGCCGTCGTTCACCGCGGGTGCCGCGTCGCCGGGCAGGCGCATGCCTCTTTCCGCGTCGCCCTCGCCGAAGCGCTGATAGGCGAATGGCCGCGTCGTCCAGCCCTCGGTCTCCAGTACGCCCGGCTGCAGGCTCTGCACGTTGCCGGAGAGGATGCGCCCGTTGGAATCCGCCAGCAGATAGAGATTGGCGCCCGGCTGGCGCGATCGTTGCTCGACGAACCGCACCAGCAGGGGCAAGCCGCCGCGCTGATAGGCTCGGCCCAGATTCTGGACCTCGTCGGCGATCAGCTCCTGGGTCTGGCCCGTCAGCATGCGGACGGAAAGCGAAGTCATGTAGATGACCAGAACGGTCGCGCAAAGCGCGAACAGCACCAGGTAAAGCGTCGAAAGCCGCGCCGCTGTCGTCTTCATCACGGCCGGCATGTTCACCTTCAACCGGCCCGCAGCATGTAGCCGGCGCCGCGTACCGTGTGGAGAACCGGCGTATCGAAGCCTTTTTCGATTTTCGAGCGAAGTCGGGAGACGTGGACGTCGATCACATTGGTCTGCGGATCGAAATGGTAGTCCCACACGTTCTCGAGAAGCATCGTGCGGGTCACCACCTGTCCGGCATGGCGCATCAGATATTCGAGCAGGCGGAACTCGCGCGGCTGCAGCACGATCTCGCGGCCCGCGCGCCTGACGGAGTGCGACAGGCGATCGAGTTCGAGGTCGCCGGCGCGATAGACGGTCTCGATATCCTTGGATCCGGTGCGGCGGCTCAGCACCTCGACGCGGGCGAGCAGTTCGGAAAATGCATAGGGCTTGGTGAGATAGTCGTCGCTGCCGGCCCTGAGGCCGGTCACACGGTCGTCGACCTCGCCGAGGGCGGAAAGGATCAGCACCGGCGTGTCGATGCCCTTGGCCCGCAGGCCGGCAATGACCGACAGACCGTCGCGGCGGGGCAGCATACGGTCGACGACGAGCACGTCGTACTCCCCCGTGCTCGCAAGCGCGTATCCCGTTTCTCCGTCGCCCGCCAGATGCACGTTGTGGCCGGCTTCGTCGAAAGCCTTCTCCAGATACTCGGCTGCCTCGCGGTCGTCTTCGATCACAAGAATCTTCATTGCCTGCTTATACGCGATTTGCGGATCGGCTACCGAGGGAATCATGGTGTTTCTCCCACTAAATACAACGGCAGCGGGTGGTGGAACCCGCTGCCGCCGGAGCCGGAAGCCAATATTCGCCCACCAAGCCGGCTCCGAATTTCGAACCTCCGGCGGCGCTTTGCATGCCGCCGGATGCTAATTGTCGAAAAAGCCTCAGCCCTGCTGGATGGGCAGCGCCACAAAGCGGCTGGCATCGTCGCGGGTGACCTGCACCAGGACCGCCTTACGGCCGGCCTTGGATGCCTGCTCGATCGCCTTCGAAACATCCTCGCTGCCGTTGATGATCTGCGAGTTGACCGCGACGATCACGTCGCCGGGCTGGATGCCGCGCTCGGCGGCCGGGCTGTCCGGGTCGACATCGGTGACCACCAGACCCTTGCCGCTGTCGGCGGGAGCGATCGTGAGGCCGAAATCCTCCAGCGTGCTCGTCGGGGCGGCAGGCGCGGAGGAGTCCGCGCTCGCCTGCTGCTGGTCACGCGGCAGTTCGCCAAGCTTGACCTCGACGTTCTCCGCCTTGCCGTTGCGCCACAGCGAGACATCGACGGTCTTGCCGGGGGCGATCGAACCGATCGCGCGGGCAAGCTCGCGGGGCGAAGCCACCTCGCTGCCGTCCACCGCTGTGATCACGTCGCCGGCCTTGATGCCGGCCGCGTTGCTCGGTCCGTCGCCCTGTGCATCGGTGACGAGCGCGCCTTTCGCCTCGGACAGGCCGATCGATTCGGCGATGTCCTTGTTGACCGGCTGGATCTGGACGCCCAGCCAGCCGCGCAACACCTGGCCGTTGTCGATCAGGCTCTGCACCACGTCCTTGGCCGTCGAGGCCGGAATGGCGAAGGCGATGCCGACATTGCCGCCCGAGGGCGAGAAGATGGCGGTGTTGATGCCGACGACCTGGCCCTTCATGTTGAAGGCGGGGCCGCCGGAGTTGCCGCGATTGACGGCCGCGTCGATCTGGATGAAATCGTCGTAGGGGCCGGCACCGATGTCACGGCCACGCGCCGAAACGATGCCCGCCGTCACCGTACCGCCGAGACCGAACGGGTTGCCGACGGCCACGACCCAGTCGCCGACGCGCACGTCGCTGTTCTCGTCGAACGCGACATAAGTGAACTTGCGGCTGTTGTCGTCGACCTTGAGGACGGCAAGATCGGTGCGCGGATCGGTACCGATGAGCTTGGCATCGAGTTCGCTTCCGTCGTCCATCACGACGGTGAAATTCGAGCCGCCTTCGACGACGTGGTTGTTGGTCACCAGATAGCCGTCTTCGGAAATGAAGAAGCCGGAGCCTTGCGCGACCGGACGGGGTGCCCGCTCGCGTCCGCCCCTGTCACCACGAAATTCGCGATTGCCGCGGAATTCCCGGTCGCCGCGAAACTCGCGGAAGAAGCGCTTCAGCGGATGGTCGTCGGGGAGGTTGTCGAAGCCCGGATCGTCGAAGAACGAACCGGGGCCGCTGCCGCGATCGGAAGCCGGCTCAACCTTGGCCTGGACGCGAACGCTCACGACGGCCGGGGAAACCTTGTCGACGACGTCGGCAAAGCCCTGCGCCTGCACGCCTTCCACCCGCACCGCGTCGGCCCGGACGGGGCTCGTTCCGGTCGCGACCGCGCCGAGGCCGATCGCACCCGCCACCGCGATGGATACGCCGGCTGCAAGCAGGCGGTTGCGGGCCTTCGAATAGTTGCTGGTCGTATTCTGCATCTCTGTGATCCTTGTGAAATCGCACTGGACGCTGTTTCCGCATCCGTGCCCACAGAGATAGAGTTTGCGACCTTACGGCACCATTTCCGCCCGATGAAACTTTCGTAATGTTGACGAAAAGTCGCGCGTCAGCCGCGACCGTCGAGGATGTCGCGCAGTTTGCGGTCCTCCTCCGCGCTGAGGGCCGGCGTGGCCGCACGACGTCGACGGGCGTTCAGGAAGACGAACGCTCCTCCGATGATGATGAGGATTACCGGAGAGGCCCAAAGCAGGGCGTTGCGCGCATTGAACCGCGGACGCAGAAGCACGAACTCCCCATAGCGGGATACGACATAGGAGATGACCTCTTCGTTGCTGTCGCCGCCGGCGACCCTCTCACGCACGATCTTGCGCAGGTCGCGGGCGAGTTCCGCATCGGAATCGTCGATCGACTGGTTCTGGCAGACCATGCAGCGCAGGCCCGCCGTCAACTGCCGTGCACGTTGTTCGAGGGCAGGATCGTCCAGCATCTCGGAGGGGTCGACCGCATGGGCGAAGGCGATGCTTGCAAGCAGGATGCCCGCGGCAGCAGCGATCCGGGCAACCCAGCTCATGACGGCAGCGCCTTGGCCTCTCCGACCGCGGCCGAGCGCCGGGCGGCGGGCGCGCCGATCCGCAGCCTTCGATCGAGCAGCGAGACCGTGCCGCCGATCATCATCAGCACGCCACCCAGCCAGATCAGGAGAACGAGCGGCTTCCACCAGATGCGGACAACGATGCCGCCGTCCACTGTCGGATCCCCCAGCGAGATATAGAGCTGGCTCAGACCGCGCGTCCTGATGCCGGCCTCCGTGGTCGGCATCTGGCGCGCCGGATAAAGGCGCTTCGAGGAAAAGAGCTCGCCCAATTCGCGACCCGCCGAATTCAGGAAGGTGAAATGGCCGCGGTCCTCGGTGTAGTTCGGCCCCTGGAACGGGCTGATGCCGTCGAAGCGTATGGTGTAGTCCGCCACCTGAACCGTCTCGCCGGGCTTCATCGATGTGAATTTCTCCGTCTCCAGCGTGACGACCGACACGATGCCGAGCGTCGTCAAGCCGAGGCCGGCGTGGGCGAGCGCGGTGCCGAACACCGATCGCGGCAGGCCGAAAAGCCGGCTCAAGGCCACGCTCGGCGACACCTTGCCGAAGCCGGCCTTCAGCGCGAGATCAGTGAACGCACCGGCGACCAGCCAGACGGAAAGCCCGATGCCGAGTGCCGCGAACACCGAGACGCGATCGATGAACACGAATGCGCCGAGCGTGGCGAGCAGGGCAATACCGAACGCGAAGAACAGCCGCTGCGAGACCGCCGCGATGTCGCCGCGCTTCCAGGCGAGCAGCGGGCCGAACGGAACGACGGCGAGCAGCGGCACGACCAACGGGCCGAAGGTCATGTTGAAGAAGGGCGGGCCGACGGAAATCTTGTCGCCGGTGACCGCCTCGACGAGCAGCGGATAGAGCGTGCCGATCAGCACCGTCGCGGTGGCCGTCGTCAGGAAGAGGTTGTTGAGAACGAGCGCGCCCTCCCGCGATATCGGCTGGAAAAGTCCACCGGCCGTCAGCAGATGCGCCCGGATCGCGAACAGCGCCAGCGAACCGCCGATGAACACCATCAGGATGGCGAGGATGAAGACGCCGCGCGTGGGATCGGTGGCGAACGCATGGACCGAGGTGAGTACGCCGGAGCGAACAAGGAAGGTCCCCAGCAGCGACAGCGAAAAAGTCAGGATGGCGAGCAGGAGCGTCCATATCTTCAGCGCCGAGCGCTTTTCCATGACGATGGCCGAATGCAGGAGCGCCGTGCCCGAAAGCCAGGGCAGGAAGGACGCGTTCTCGACCGGATCCCAGAACCAGAATCCGCCCCATCCAAGCTCGTAATAAGCCCAGTACGAGCCCATAGCGATTCCGCCGGTGAGAAAAACCCAGGCGGCAAGCGTCCAGGGGCGCACCCAGCGCGCCCAGGCAGCGTCGATCTTGCCGTCGATCAGCGCAGCGACCGCGAAGGAGAAGGAAATCGAAAAGCCGACATAGCCGAGATAGAGCAGCGGCGGATGGATCGCGAGCCCGATGTCCTGCAGGAGGGGATTGAGGTCGCGGCCTTCGAACGGCGCCGGGTCGAGGCGCGCGAACGGGTTTGATGTCGCGAGTATGAAGAGAAAGAAGGCCGCGCCGATCATCCCCTGCACCGCGAGCACGTTGGCCCGCAAGGTCGCCGGCAGATTGCCGCTGAAGACCGTGACGAGCGCGCCGAAAGCGGCGAGGATCAGCACCCACAGGAGCATCGAGCCCTCGTGGTTGCCCCACGTGCCGGTCACCTTGTAGATCATCGGCTTCAGCGAATGGGAGTTCTCCCACACATTCACGACCGAGAAGTCGGACTGGATGTAGGAGACCGTAAGCACGGCGAAGGCGAAGGCGGTGAGAACGAAGCCGGCAATCGTCACCGGGCCCGCCACCGCCATCATGCGCTGGTTGCCCGAGCGCGCGCCGATCAGCGGCACGGTCGACTGGACCAGCGCCAGCGCAAAAGCGAGAACCAGCGCGAAATGGCCAAGCTCGACGATCATCGCACCTCACCCACGGTCATCAATCCTCTTCCTGCCACACGCCCTTGGCCTTGAGACCATCGGCGACTTCCCGCGGCATGTAATTCTCGTCATGCTTGGCGAGCACGCTGTCGGCGACGAACACGCCATCCGTGCCGAACGTGCCCTCGGTCACCACTCCCTGATCCTCGCGAAAGAGGTCGGGGAGGATGCCGTTATAGGCCACCTTCACCGAGTTTTCATGATCCGTCACCTGGAATGAGACGTTCGTGCCCTGCCCGCGCTCGATCGTGCCCTTCTCGACCAAACCGCCGAGCCTGATTCTTTGGCCAGGCGTAAGCTCGGCGGCGACGAGATCTCCCGGCATGTAGAAATAGGACGTGCGCTGGCCGAGCGCATAGAATGTAAGCGCGGCCGCCAGCCCCAGAAAGGCCAGCCCGCCGCCGATAACCGCCAGCCTCTTCTTCTTCCGCGTCATTCCTTCTCCGGCTCCCCGGGTTTGAGGCCGAGCGAAGCGCCGAACGCTTCGAGCTCCGCGCCCTTGTCGCTGTCGGACCCCATCGCGACGATGCCGCGGCCGAGCGCTTCGACGGCGTCAGCTTCCCGGCCCAACACCACATAGGATTGGATGAGGCGCTGCCAACCGGCCGGATCGTCGGGATTCGCGCGCAGCTTCTCGTCAAGCGACGAGACCATGCCCTCGATCATGGCCGCCCTGTCGGCATCGTCCATGCCCGCGGCGTCCTGGACCTGTTCGCGCGTGGGGCCGGTCGCGGTCTGTTCGCGCTCGACCTCAGCATTGACGCTCCGCATCGCCTGCTGCGCCACGTCGCGCCAGGGTGATTCCTCCGGCAATCCTTCCATCATCCTCTGCAGTTCGGCGACGGCCTGATCGGGTTTGCCATCCTGCATGAAGGCGGCGGCAAGCAGGTATCTTGCCTTGGGGAATTGCGGATCGAGCGCCAGCGCACGCTCGAAGGCTGCCTGTGCGTCCGAGGTGATCAGGCCGCCGGAGGACGCGGCCAGCGCCTCTCCCAGCCCTGTCTCCCGCGCGGCGGACACTCCGGAAAGACGGATGGCGTTACGATAGGCGGTTACCGCATCCTGATGGCGCCCCATGCGATAGTAGATCGGCGCAAGCACGTCCCAACCCCGGCCGTCGGACGGATTCTCCGCCAGATGCGCCTCAGCGCGCGCCACGAGCTCGTCGACGGTATTCTTCTCCGGATCCTGCTCTATGCGGGCCTGCAAAGGCATCGCCGGCAGATCGGGTGAGCCGATGGTTGCGTAGACACCCCAGCTCAGGAGCGGGATCGACAGCACCGCGGCGGTTCCCGCAAAACGCGTGAACCTGCCACCGGACGAAGACGCCTGGTCGGACTGCTGGTCGGCCAGGCGCAGGATGCGCCGGCCGATCTCCGCCCGCGCCTCGGCCGCTTCGGATTCCCCGATCGATCCGCGCGCGGCTTCCCGATCGAGTTCGGCAAGCTGGTCGCGATAGACCTCGATATCGTGATCGCGATCGGCGTCGCGTCCTGCCTGGGTTCGCGTCAGGGGCACGAGAACCGCGAGGCAAGCTCCAAGCGTCAGGACAGCGGCGGCGATCCAGAAAAACATACAGACCTCTTAGCCTCTTCGGGCAAGGCCTGCCAATAATCTGCGAGTGCGGCTTTTTGGCGGGCCGGCGGTCGCTCGCGGGATCGTGATGGTCAAACCGTCAAACGAGCGGCGTCCAGCTTCCGTCGACATTGCGGCATGCGGCGCCCCGCGCGCTCTGCGACACGCCACGCGTATAGACCGTATGGGTGTACTGGCGGCAATCCTGCGATCCGACCCTGTAGGGCGAGCCCGCGACGACCTCGCCATACTGCCGGCTACCCGTCTTTCCCCAGGTCACGCGCTGCCCGGATGGCGTGTATTCCAGCGCGCGATATTCCGCCTCCAGCGCCCGGCGGCGTTCGCTCCGGTCGAGGTCTTCGCCGATCGACTGTCCGATCAAACCGCCGGCCATCGCTTCGACGATGGAAGCAGCGACAGGTTGATCCTTGTCTCCCGGACTGCCGGCAAAAGCGCCGATGAGAGAACCCGAAGTGGAGCCGCTGCTGGATGCGCAGCCCGCCAGTCCAACGCTGAACACTACGACGACTGCTCGCCAATTCATTCTTTTCACCAAGAAAAAAGCACGAAGCTTCGGCGCGAATACATACACTATCTGGCTGAAATTTGGCGCAGTGAAATGCATTTGCCCGCTCACATGGTTACTCGTGCACCCTACGCAGCGTCACGACGGCCCTCAGGCCGCCCAATTCCGATCTGTCGAGCTGGAGTTTCCCGCCATATTCGCTGACCAGATCGGAAACGATGGCGAGTCCCAGGCCGGTGCCGGGCTTCGATTCGTCGAGGCGCCGGCCGCGCTTGAGCGCTTCTCGGGCCTTGTCCTCGGGGATGCCGGGCCCGTCATCCTCGATGGTCAGGTCGAACAGTCGCTGCTTCTCGTCCTGAGCCTGCAGCGCGACGATAGAAACGATGGCGCGGCTCCTGCCCCATTTCATCGCGTTTTCCAGGAGATTGCCGGCTATCTCCTCGAGATCCTCGCGTTCGCCCGCGAAGATCACTTCCTCCGTCGGTGCGTTCAAAAGAACGTGCATTTCGGGATTGAGCTTCTCGATCACCCGGATCATGCGCCGCATCGTGGCGACCACCGGCGTGCGAAAGACGATCGTATCGCGCTGGGCGGCCATGCGCGCGCGCTGGAGATAGTGCTCCACCTGCTGGCCCATTGCCGCCGCCTGCTCGGCAATAAGCGTCCCCTTTGCGCCGCCGATCGCCCTGCTCTCGTTCGTCAGCACCGCGAGCGGGGTTTTCAGCGAGTGCGCCAGATTGCCGACCTGTGTGCGCGATCGCTCCACGATTCGACGGTTGCCCTCGATCAGTGCGTTCGTCTCCTCCGCCAGCGGAGCGATCTCGGTCGGGAAATTGCCGTCGAGACGCTGCGCCACCCCTGCCCTGATCTCCGCAAGCGCGCGCCTCACCCTGCCGAGCGGCTCAAGACCGACGAGGATGGCCACCGCGTTGATCGCGATCATCCCGATGCCGAATATCCCGAGATAGAGATAGAGCTGCTGATCGAAGAGCGCGATGTCGTGCTCGAGTTCCGTTCGATTGCCCATCACGCGGAAGCGCGCGATGCGGTCGGGCGTATCGAGAGCGAATTCGCTCTCGAACACCTCCACGACCTCGCCGGCGAGGCCGTCGGCGATATAGCTTCGCTGGAACTCGCTGTTGAACGGCACCTCGCTGGTGGGTGGCGACGGTATCGGCTCGACCAGCGAAAGCGATTGAAGCCGACCCGTGACCGCGTCCGATTCCGGCTCGACAGTCCAGTACCAGCCGGACCGGGGAACGGTGAACCGC
This sequence comes from Aquamicrobium sp. LC103, assembly GCF_001014615.2. GTDB lineage: Bacteria > Pseudomonadota > Alphaproteobacteria > Rhizobiales > Rhizobiaceae > LBCQ02. The sequence goes on along the minus strand of NZ_LBCQ02000002.1, from coordinate 345,426 downwards.
AGATCGCCCAGATTGGGCGAGCCCTGCAGCACGCCGCGTTCGCCGACGCCCACGGAACTGATGAGGTTGAACAGGTGCGCCGTCAGCAGGCTCTCGAAGCCCCGTTCGCTCGCCTGCCGGAAGAGTGTCGATATGATGGTCGCGATCACAACGAGCGCGACCACCGCCCAGATCGTCGAAAATGCGATGACGCGAAAGGCGAGCGAGTTCAGCCGTCGTCTCAGGAAGTCCATGCTTCCTCCGGGAGGGAACCTGCGTTCTTCGCCTTCAATCCCGCGGCTCGCGCATCCTGTACCCCATGCCGCGGACGGTCTCGATCAGGTCGACGCCCATCTTCCTGCGCAGCCGTCCGACGAAGACCTCGATCGTATTGGAATCGCGATCGAAATCCTGGTCGTAGAGATGCTCGACCAACTCCGTTCGTGAGACCACCTCGTCCATGTGGTGCATCAGATAGGCCAGCAGCCGGAACTCATGCGAGGTGAGCTTCAGCGGCACGCCGTTGACGTCCGCCTTCGAGGATTTCGTGTCCAATCGCAGCGGACCGCAGGAAAGTTCGGACGAGGCATGCCCGGCCGCACGGCGGATTAACGCGCGCACGCGGGCAAGCACTTCCTCGATATGGAAAGGCTTGGTCACGTAGTCGTCGGCGCCAGCATCGATGCCGGCCACCTTGTCGCTCCACCTGTCGCGCGCCGTCAGGATCAGCACCGGCATCTTGCGGCCGTCGCGGCGCCAGCGTTCGACGACGCTGATCCCGTCCATCTGCGGCAGACCGATGTCCAGGACCACGGCGTCGTATGGCTCGGTATCGCCGAGGAAGTGCCCTTCCTCGCCGTCATAGGCGCGATCGACCACATATCCGGCATCTACCAGGGCATCGGAGACCTGCCGGTTCAGATCCTTGTCGTCCTCGACCACGAGTATGCGCATGAAGAGGGTTCCGTTTGAATGTCGATGGCGGATATTGCCGGATTCGCGACGCTAGGAAAATCGATTCAGTTCAGTGGAACGACGATCTCGTTGCGTCTGGGGCGCTCTCCGTCCCTGCCCGGAACCAGCACCACGATGACGCAGACCGTCCTGCCGCCACGCGTCTCGGGCGTTGCCTTGGCGAGCTGCCCGCCTACCTGCCTCGCCTGTTGCATGCCTATCGCATAGCAGTCGTCGGCCACGTAGACGACGTTCCCCGGCGCATTCGGACTGACGAGCGGCAGTGCCGAAGCCGGAGTGCTCACGCTCGACACGGCCGCGCCGAGCGCGACCAGGAGACGGGCGAATTTGAGAACCTGTTTCATGCTGCCTTCTTAACGCGGAGGTGCTGAACGCCAAATGAACATGACAGCGATTTCCGCGCCGCGCCACCCCGTCGGGCAACATAGTTCATTGTCTTTGCTTGGAAATAACGCCTATCCGATGCGTGTTCTGGCCATCAGCCGCCCTGCGATAGCGGCAATGCCGGCTGCGGCCGCAACTCCTTGGAGGATGAGTTCCACGAGCTCCGCCTGCTCGCCATCGTCCAGCGGCAACCCGAATGCGCCGGCAAACACGGCCATTACTGTTATGATGGATGCCCAGATGGTACGCGAAGTGTACCAGGGTTTTTCCGTTTCCATGCTTTTCGCCTCTTTCTCGACTTCACGTCACCATCACGATTTTTTTGGCCGGCAATCCCGCCCCCACCGCCGTGCTGATCTGACGGATGGTGATTTCCATCCGGGCCGGTCTCTCGCCGAAGTCCTGATCGATCAGCGCGGCACCGTAGAGCCAGCGTGGCTCCGCTGTTTCCACGTTGCGCAACGGCGTTCCTCCCGGCACGCCGATCTCGATCCGGTATCGTTCGAAATCCTCGCCGAGCGGAATTTCCTCCGCCATCCAGCTATCGGCATCGATACGACCCCGCCTCGTCCACGAGAAATGGAGGTCTCCCACTGCCGTCGGCTTTGAGCGAATATGAACCGGGCTCAGCGGCAGTCTCGCGCGCATGCCGCCGGTCGCTCGGACCTCGGCGAAATGTGCGCCGTCGAAATCATAGCCGGCAGGCCCGACACGCCAGTTGAGGAGCAGCCCGGCCTGGGCCGGCGAAAGACCGGCCTTCTCCACCGCCGAATCCAGGAGAACGAACGGCGCTCCGATCGAAAATCCCGCTTTCATGGCATCGCCGGTGCCGAGCTGGCCACGCAGGAGCGTGGAGAGCCTCCACGAGGATGGACCGATTTCTTCCGCCCTGCCGAATTGCAGCACTTCCCATTCGCCAGAATCCGCGCGCAGCGCGGCGGCATTGGCGCCGTTCAGCAATTGCAGCCGGGAAACGCTCGCAAGCTCGCCGTCGAGGAGTTCGACGATGATGGAGTTTAGTTTGTCCAACCTTCCTTCCACACCTCTTGGCGCGGCCTCCACGAGCATCCCGATCGTCGCGCGGGACTGCATGGTGGCTTTCGCCTCGAAGCCGGTCGCCTCGGGGGAGGAATAGACAGCCTGGCTTCGCCACGGCAGCGCATGCGCCGCGATCCGGAACTGGTCTTCCGGGGGGCCTGCCGAGGGTCCCATCGGCAGGTCGAGCATCAACGCGTGCGGCGCGCCGGGGATAAGCACGGGAGCACCGCTGCTCGACGAAAGCGTGGCACGCCACGGCGCCGGCGCGCGCCTGACGATCCTGCGGGCGGCGACGGTTCTCGTCAGTCCGTCCTCGACCTCCTCGACAAGATATTCGTTCGGCTCGTCGCCGATGCGTACCACCGCGCCGGGCGTGACTTCCAGCACCGTCGGCGGCAGGGAGAACGAGATCGTCTCGCGGGAAACCCACTTCCTTTCGAGCCAGTCGGTGAGCAGGGATTCGGCCTCGCCTGCCTCCAGCACACCCGGAAAGCTCAATGCCCGCGCGGCACCCGAACCTGCTCCGCTCCGCACGGTCCGCGAAGCGGAGACCTGATAGTCCTTGAAGGGATCGCGGAAGGTCAGCTCGCATTCGCCCGGCACGCTGTCCTCCGGCGCCCGCGTTCTGGTCACCGCGGCACGATTTTCGTCGATGACGAATTCCGTCACCTCGACCGGTCCGGCGGACGATCGCCCTTCCATGGAAAAGCACAGGCTTCCGTTTTCCTCGCGCGCGGCTATGCGAAAGAGCTCGGCAAGTGGTTCGAGCGCGGCGCGCGCCGTCGTCGGCTCCTCGACCAGATAGCCATGCACGCTGCCTTCGACCGACGTTGTTTCGGCGGCGGGAAGGTCGTGGTCGTGCAGGATCGCGTTAATCAACTCTCCAGCCGAGAAGCCGGAGATGCGACCATTGAGCCAATGGCCGCTCTGCCAGTTGCTACCGTCCTTCCACAATTGGCCCTGGATGGGAAAGGCCGGAAACGGCCGTGCATCCCAAGCCCACAGATAGAAGCGCGAGACGTCCACCATCCGCCCACCATAGATGGGCGAGAGCGGATTCGCGTCCGACGTGGCATCGTCCTGGGCACCCCAATGTTCGAACTGCGCCTCCAGATAGGCGAGCTGGGCGAGATCGGAACGCCCGCGATCCGAGAAGTACGGATAGGCATTTTCCGATGATTTCGGATCGGGAAAGACGTTCGGCTGGTTCGGTCCCTTGTCGACCGCCGGACATCCCAGCTCGGTGAACCAGATCGGCTTCGATTCCGGAACCCATGATGTCGGCATCGCCGCCTCCACGCCGCCGGGCCGATCGAAGTGCCGGTTGGACCACCAGCTCCTGATATCCTTGTAGCGATAGACCCACGGCTTGCCGTGAGCGCCGTCGGTGATCGGGCTGCGTTCCCTCGCCACGCGCTTGGCGGCGTTCTCGTAGTACCAGTCATGGCCCTCGCCCGACGCAACCTGGCTGCGCAATCCTTCCGCGTCATATGGGCCGGCGAACCCATCCGGGTTTCCACCGCCATAGTCCGCGTCGCGCCAATCCGACAGCGGCATGTAATTATCGATGCCGACCGCGCTGATCGCCTCGTGGCTCCACAACGCGTCGAGATGGAAGAACACGTCGCCGCTGCCATCCGCCGGATGGTGACCGAAATACTCGGTCCAGTCAGCTCCATAGGCGATGGCGACCGCCGGCCCCAGAACCGCCCGCACCTCGGAGGCCAGTTCGCACAATTGCTCGACGAAGGGAAAACGGTTCGCGTGGTCGCGAAGCGTTGTCATACCGCGCATCTCCGAACCCAGCAGGAACCCGTCCACGCCGCCCGCAACACTCGCAAGATGCGCGTAGTGGAGAACAAGGCGGCGATACCCCCAATCGTCGGCGGTGCCGGTGAACCGCACGGCGCCCTGGACGACCGAAAAGTCCTGCCGCCGCGCGCTCCCGCAGAAGGCTGCGACCTGCGTCCTAGCGACGGCACTCTTGTCGGGCGTGCCGGCCAGGCCGGGTGCCGGATGGCAGGTGACGCGGCCGCGCCAGGGATAGCTCGGCTGCTGCGGCCCGCCGTACGGATCGGGAAGGCCGTTCGAATTCGGCACGTCCATCATGACGAACGGGTAGAGCGTGACGCGCAGCCCGCGCCGGCGGATTTCCCTGATCGCCTCGACGACGGATTTGTCGGTGGGCGTTCCGCCGTAGGCAGCGCCGCCATTAACATAGGAGACGATCGGCGCGCTCACGCGATCGAGGCCCGCCACCATCCAGGGCTCGGAAATGCCGGAAGCAATTCCATGCGTCACCGACGGCTTCATGGCGCAGTGGGCGGCACGAAGATCCCGGCCGAACCATGTCACCACGAGCGCGACGTCTTCCACGTTCGGGCAGATCATCTGCAGTTCGTCGAGCGAGGCGACGAAATCCGAGGCGCCGTGAAGCATGTTCCGGTTCAGATATTCGGTTTCGCCGGGCCGGGCGGTCCGGGTCACCGGCGTCGGCGAAAGGCCGTATTCCGTCGCTCCCGGGATCATCGCCACGGCGCGGATCAGCGAGTTCAGCCCCTTCGGCGCCCGGATCACCTCGAACTGGAATTGCGGGATGCGGTTGCCGTATTCATCGAGCGGAAACCGGTCGAACACGACATAGGCGACGCCGCGATAGGCGGGCGTGTTGTGCTCACCCTGCTTAGCCGCGATCAGTGTATCCGCGCTCTGGTCCTCGCCACCGGTGTGGATACGAATGTTGAAGCGCTCGATGTCGAGCTCGCGCCCATCCGCCCAGATCCGTCTCACTCCGGATATATCGCCCTCGCATATCGCGAAGGCCGCGTTACAGTAATAGCTGTAGGTGGTGACGCGCGGCCCGCCCTTGGCGCCCTGCCGCTTCGTCTGACTGCTTTCCTCGAAACGCGTCGCCCAGATCAGGTTTCCGCCGAGCCGCACGGTGCCGTAGACGCGTGCCAGTGCCGCGCCCTCCTCGGCCACGAACGGGCGCATCGCATTGAGGCGCGGACCTTCCAGTCGGCGCGTGCCCTCGAGGAGGCTGCGATCGAGAAAGTAGCCGGCCATTGCGCCGGCAGCCGAGCCGATCGCCGCGCCCGCGGTTCCAAGCATGCCACCCAGATAGGCGCCGGCGGCCTGCAGCACGATTGTAGCCATATCGTCGACCCTTCAGGAGATTTCGGCCAGGCGCCGATCGGGAAAAGCGAATGCGCCGGCGATCTTGCGACGCCATTGAGGAACGAGCGGCGAAATCAGCACCGAATGCCCCTGATACGCGTGGATGAAGCTGTCTGACGTGAACAATATTCCCAGATGCTTGGCCGCATGCGGCGGTTTCCAGCGAAACAGGATCAGGTCGCCCGGCTCCATTTCGCCTATGGGCTTTTCGATGCAATGCCGCCGGGCGGCTTCGAGAAGCGGCTCGCCTGTCCCTGCTTCTGCCCAGTCCGGCGCGTAGCTCCCCGACGTTTCGGGCTCGCGGCCATAGATTTCGCGCCAAACGCCGCGCACGAGCCCAAGGCAATCGCATCCGACGCCTCTCATCGCCCCTTGGTGCCTGTAAGGCGTGCCGAGCCAACGCATGGCTTCCGCCACCACCTCCTCCGATATGTCGGTCGGCGGGCTCATTCGACCAGCACTCCGCCGTCGAACACGCCGCCTTCGGTCACATAACGGTATGCCGCGTCATTGCCGGGCAGATGCGGAAAGCCGCGAAAGTTGACTGAATTGCCGAACTTGGACCTGCAGGTGGCGAACTGTTTGTCGCATCCCGCCCTGATATCGAAGCCGTCGCCGGGCCGTGCGTCGGCAAACTCCACCGGCAGCACCAGTACGATCCCGCCGAGTTCGAACTTATGGTCGGCAACGAGGGATACACGCCCCGAATATCTGCCACTGGTCCAATATAGGCCGCCGAAGGAAAACCAACCGGCCGAGAACCCGTCGAGGCCATCCACGCGATAGCTGCACGGCGCGGATACGGAGAGGACGGATCCCGACGCGCGGAACTCGGGCTTGTCGATATTCGCCCGGCATCGCGCATCCCCAAGCTCGGCGTCGCAGACGCGCCGGAGATATCTCCCGTTCGGCCGGTCGAGACTGCGCGTCAGGCTCTCCAGCTCGGCAACGAAGCGGCCGTCGATCCGCTCGATCTTGCCGACTATGGATTTGCGGAGAAGCGCGCGTTCCTCCGGTTTGCGCCAATTGACGAGATAGGTCTCGATCTCAGCTCCATCGAAGAGCCCTGCCTCGATATCGTTCTCGGCAAGGCTCGGCGAAGATAGCGCACCTTCCACATCGCTCGTGTCGATCGAAAAGCCGAGCGACATTCGCGCTTCGCTCTGTGAGAAGCCGGATCTCGGCTCGTAGCTGTTTCCCTCGAATTGGATCCTGCGGTCGTGGTCGGTAAAGCCGTCCATGCTTCCGTCGCGGCGCGTCAGCTTCCAGCAATGGCAGAGCGTGGTGACTTCGCGACGCAGATGCGTGGCGAACTCGTCCGAATGGCCGGTCATGGCTCGATCTCGACAAGGGGAATGCTGGGTATCTGGCCTGCGCGAAACGCGCTCAGGCTTATCGACAGCCTCTCGGCGTCGAAGCGCACCGGTACGTCGAACTGGAAACCGGTGGTCACCGCCGCGCCCGATACCGGAACGGCGGAGTGCGTGAATGTCACGGTCCCGGTCAGGTGATCGACGGTGAAATCCGCCGGATTCGCCTTGGCTACGCCGGCCACCGCCACCAACACGCTTCCGGCGACGGGCTTGCGGATCGGGCGGATGTGCGCATCCTCCCCGTCACCGTAGCGCTTGGCGAGCTGGAACGAGGCGTTACTTCCATCGCCCGTTCCGATGAACTGATCGAGCGGCGTCGGACTTGCGCCGGGATTGCAGGATTTCATGTCGAACGGATCACGGAACCGGAATCCGTGCAGCGATCCTCTCCGAGCCTCGAAGAAGGCGACGATCTCCTGCAGATCCTCCAGCGAGCGCACGCCCGTGCCGGCATCGTAATGCCGCCTGGAATGCTCGAACCGGAGGTTGCGTCGCTCGCGTCCGGAGGTCAGTGCTACGATCTCGTTGCGGCGTTCCGGCCCGCCGGTGGCGCCGAACGAAACCGCGCCGGGAAATCGGACTTCATGAAAGCTGTCCATTGCCGATGCCTCGTCAGAACGTCCGCGAGCCGCGCGAGACGGCACGCGCGAGCATTCCGGTCACCTGCGCCTCGGATTTGCGGAACGATTGCGCATCCGGCGTGGTCACGTTGAAGACGATGTTGACAGGTGCCGCTCCGCCGCCGGTCGCCACGCCCAGCCGACCGTCGGCGCCGCGGCTCAGGGGCAGGATCGCCTCGGCGCCGGCTTCTCCCATCAGCCCCAGGCCCGATCCAAGCGGAAACAAGGTCGGCGAAGAGACGACCCCGCCCGCCGCGAAGGAAGAAACCACGCCCCCCTTCTCGAACGGCAATGCGCGCTTCAGCAAATCGGCGAAACTTGAAAACATCGACGAACCCAGTTCCTGCATCGGGGCCAGTCCCGTGCTCAGGGCCATTCCGGCGAGGCTTATGCCGATCCTGCGCAGAACATCGTCCAGCGACCGGCCGCTCATCGCGGCACTCTTCATCGCGCCTGTGAGCTGGGCGCCAAAGGCGTCCGACAATTGCTTGAGATCATCAAGAGCCGCTTCGAATGGCCGCGTATCCGCTTCCACTTCAACCTGAATCTTCGTCAAATCCGTTCACTCCCGTCGGGAAACAGCGCCATCAACGCCTCGAATTCCGAGCGCGGTGGCGCTCCGGTTGCCGCGCGCGCATGGAAGCCGAGCGCGAATTCCAGCTCGCGTGGCGTCATCGACCAGAAGATGTTGGGGGGCAGCCGCATAAGGCCGAGGCCCGTGGACATTATCTCGTCCCAGGGAAACCGGCTTTCCCCGCCCGATGCGGCGTTCAAGGGTTTGTGGCCGGCGTCTCTTTCTTCGCCGTGCCGAATGTCGCGGCGAGCAGATCCGCGACGATTTCCGCGAAGCCGGCGGCTCCTCCCGCGCACCGCATGGCGGCGACCTCCGCGTCGGTCACGACCGCTTCCGCGCCGCGCAGGCCCGCGCCGATGATGCGTGTCATGTCCGAGGCCGAAAGACGTCCGGACCGGAAGCGCTCGACGAGCGCCCCGAGATCGCCGACGGCGAATGCCGCCTCGAGCTCAGCCAGCGCTCCCAGTGTCAGGCAAAGCCGGAATGGCCGACCGTCCAGTTCGGCCTCTATCTCTCCACGTCTCGCATTGGCCGGCATCATACCACCGCGAAGCTGATCGCGCCGGCCGATTCCAGCGCGATTTCGAAGGTTACCTCGCCGTCATGGCTGCCGGTGTATTCCAGCGCCGTCACCTGAAACGGCCCGGCAACGGTTCCGAAATGCGGGATCGCCATCTGCCAATTGGAGATGTCGGCGGCGAAGAAGCGGGAGCGGATCATCTCGTCCGATTGCGCGTCCTTGAAGATGCCGGAGCCGCTGAGGCTCGCCCGCTGCACGCCGCTGCCGGCAAGCAATTCGCGCCAGCGTCCCGCCGAATCTGCGTCCGTCACGTCGACCGTCTCGCTGTTGAAGGCCAGGCGCTTCGTCCGCAGGCCCGCCACGGTCACATAGTTTCCGGTTCCCTCTCCCTCGATCTTAAGGAGAAGGTCCTTGCCCTTCTGAGCGACCATATCGCCCTCCTGTTTTTCGAAAATTGAACGACCGCCTGGCGGTCGCGATCAGGCTGCCGGCTCGATGACGGCGCGGAACCTCAGGATTCCGCGATAGACCGACAGGTCGTCGTCGAACCGCGTTTCCTCGAATTCGGCGCGCAGATTGACCAGCGCATGGCCCGGCATTTCCAGCATGGTATCGTGGAGCCTCGTCCGCGCCAGTTCCATGATTTTCAACGCTTCGGCCTTGCCCTTCGCCTTCGACCACACATGCAGGGTGAAGAGATGCTCGGTCCCTGATTCGGTCGACGTGCTCCAGTCGTAAACGCTCGTATGCCCGAAGCTGATATAGGGGAAGGCGACGTTTGCCGGCGCGTGGTCGAATATCCTCACGCCGCCCATTGCCTCGGCCAGCGCGGCATCGGTGCTGAGCGCGGCGAATATCGTCTTCTGCAGTTCAATCGCCGGAGAAGTCATCGTCGTTCTCCGTTGGCTTCGGGTGGCGTTTGATGGATCGAGGCACTTCGGGCAGCCCACTGCCCGCCCCGCGAGGATAGCGCTCTTCCTTCTGCTCCGCCATCGCATGCGCGGTCATCCGCAACCCTTTCAGCAAGCCGTCGAGCGTCAGTCTCATGGTGATGTTCATCGCCCATCCTCTCGCACCCTGCACACAAGATAGCGCCCGGTCTCGTCGGGATCGTGAACGGTGAGAATATCGAATACCCTCTCCTGCCGGACGAGCCGCATCCCGCTTTCTATGTCGGGCCGGTGACGCATCGTGACGCGGTGCGTCACCGTCTCCAGCATCTGGCCCGCCCCGAAGCGCGAGGCGGCGGAGATCGGCTCGATTCTTGCGAAGAATGCCGCCGTTTCGGTCCAGCTCTCCTGATGACCACCCCCACCGTCGGGCATAAGCGAGACGCGTTGCAGGGTGAACTCGGTTCGAAACTCGCCCGGATCGATGAATTCGCTCCGCATCAGAGGCCCCGCATTCGGAACGGTGCGATCAGCCGATCGTAGCCCGCCGGGAACGACACCGGTTGCTGGCGGGCGCCGAATGAAGCCCGGAACTCGTACCAATGCGCGACCAGCAGCAGCATGGCACGTTTCAGGAGATCGGGCACGTCCGCGCCGCTCTCGCCGAAGCCGGCGGTGAAGTCTATCTCGATGCCGTTCATCGCCCGCTTCGCCTCGACCGGCGCGAGGAACACCAGCCGGGCCGGGCGCGACAAGGCGTCGAGCTGATAGCCCGCCGGATCGAGCAAGGCGGCCTCGCCGTCCGGCCCGTAGAGCGTTATCGCGCTGATTTCCCTGATCGGGTGCCGGCGCAGCGGCACGCAGAGCGAGGCCGGCACGCGGTCCAGCACACAGCGCCACGCCTGATCCATCAATGCAAGTCCGGTGGAGTTCTCGACCTCTTGCCGCGCGGCGCGCACCAGGCCTTCCAGCAACTCGTCCTCACTGTCGTGCGACAGTCGAAGATGCTGCTTCACCTCCACGAGCGTCACCGGCTCGTGCTCCGGCTCCACGGTTCGAAAAAGCGTCATGAAACGATCCGCTGTGATTGGAATGAAAAAACGGCCCCGGCAATTTCTGCCGGGGCCGCATCGGCGCCAGGGCGGGCGGGAGGTGGGCCCGCCGGGGTAAGGCTATGCGGCGCCGAATTTCAGAAGCTTGATGGCATCGAAGTCCTGCACGCCGCCGCCGACGCGCTTGGTCGTGTAGAACAGCACATAGGGTTTGGCCGAATACGGGTCGCGGAGAATGCGCACGCCGGTGCGGTCGACGATCAGGTAACCCCTGCCGAAATCGCCGAACGCGATCGCAGTCGCACCTGCCGAGATATCCGGCATCTCCTCCGCCTCGACCAGCGGAAAGCCCATCAGCATCGCACGGCTGCCGGGGGCGGCCGGCGGCTGCCACATATAATTGCCGTCCGCATCCTTCAGCTTGCGGATCGCGGCCTGGGTCTTCCGATTCATCACCCAGCTCGCATTCTGACGATAGCCGGCCTTGAGCGCATAGACTGTGTCGATCAGCACGTCGGAAGGCCCCGTTTCCGGAAGTTCTCCTTCCTCGCCGGTGACGACATAGCCGATCCTGCCCCACTGCCAGCTTCCATCGGCAACCTGCTCGTAGTCGAGGAAGCCGCGCGGCTTGTTCGCCCCGTCACCGTTGACGAAGGCCGCGCCCTCCTGCTCGGCGAATGCCGCTTCGACCTCGCTCGCGATCCACTGGTCGAGGTCGACGACGCTGTCTTCCAGCAGCGAAGCGGTTGCCGCCGGCATCGCATAGAGTTCCGCCGTCGGAAACTGCAGCTCGTCCAGCGTCGGGCTGGCGGTCTGAGGCCTCGCGGCAGTCTCGCCGACCCAGCCGACGGCCGGCCCGCTCACCGCGAAAGGCTTCTTCAGCACGGCGCCGGAAACCTGGCGCACCGAGGCGATCGAACGTATCGGCGAGATCGCCGTCAGCCGGCGACCGATTTCGGCCTCCACCTCGTCCGGCACGAGATAACCGCCGTCCGGTCCGGAGCCGTAGGACATCGCCTTGGCCTCGATCGAGCGCAGCGCGCGTTCGTCGCCCGATCGCACATAGGCCTCGAAGGCCTGCTTGTGCTCGATGCCGACGAGGTTTCCGCCGCCCCTGCCAAGCGCCGGGCGCGCCTGCTTGAGCACGAGGCCGTCGATCGCACGTTTCTGCTCGTCCAGAGCGTCTGAAATGCGCTCGACCTTCTCATGCGTCACCACGTCCGCCGACATGCGGCGTTCGATCTGCGCGAGGCGCGAGTCGTTTGCCTCGCGAAAATCGCTGAAGGTCGTCATGAACTCGTCGAAAGCGTCGGAAAGTCCGTCCGCCGCGCTCTTGGTTTCGAGTTGCACCTGTTCCATCTTCATCGCAATTCTTCCCTGGTTTTGAGCATTCGCGTGGCCCGGCGGATTTGCGCCGCCAACCCGTTTTCGGTTTGCATGGCGGCATCCCGCTCGCGTCTCAAAGTGGAAAAGCCCTTGGCGATCACCATGCGGGCCTCGCTTCTGGTCAGGCACGCATCCCGCGTCAGCCACCGTTCGAATTCGCGCGTCGTCGGAAACGGCTTCAGGCGCCCGCCCTTCACGGTCTCCACCCTCGCCTCGGGCAGCATGGGAAAAGTCACCACGGAAATCTCCCACAGGTCGGCCTCGACGATCCTGCGCGTTCCCGATTGCGGATCACTCCTCGACTTGACCGTCCGGAAACCGATCGAAAGCCCGTCGAGCGCCCGCATCCGCATCAGCTCGAGCACTTCCCTGCCCCGCGCGGTGCGCGTCGAAAGCTGGCCGCGCACGAACAGGCCCCGCGCATCCTCGCGCAGCTCGGTCCAGCTTCCGATCGGCTCGTTGGCATCGTGCTGGTAGAGCATGCGGACGCCGTCGACGCCGCGTTTGCGCAGCGAGGCGGCGAAAGCGCCGCGCTCCACGACGTCGCGGCCGAGATCGGCATGACCGAAGAGGCTCGCATAGCCCGAGAACGTCCCGTCGGGCACGACTTCGTCGACCACGAGATCCACGAATTTCCGCTCGCTAGTCGAGCTTGCCACCGCAAGCGTCATTTCCGCTCCTCCGTATGTTTGAAAAGCTTCGTGTCCCTGCCCATCCGCTCGAAAAGCCTCGAACCGAGCCCCAATGCCCACCATGCGCAGAGGCTCGCTGCGGCCGACCCCATCAGCATCAGCTCACCCGGGTTCAGCATCTTGTCGATGCCGAGTTCGGAGGCGATCTTCAGGCCGGCGGTGCCGCCGAAGACCAGGCCGCTTACGATGCCGACGGCGAAGCGTATCCCCGCTTCACGCCGTCCGTTCGGCAGGATGTAGGCAAGCGAAATGGCCGACCCGGCCACGGCGCCCGCCGCCTTTGCCGCCCACAGCCAGGCGGCTTCCGCAAACTCGCTCATTCTTGGTTTCCCTGGAAAAGTCAGCGGTCGCCGCGCGGCTGATAACCCACGGCCTCGCGTTTCTCGTCGTCGCTCAGGAAGGAAGCGCCTTCGAGCCTCGACCACAGCGCGTCGCGCTCGGCGGCTAGCCCTTCGACGCGATCGGCATCGAATTCCAGGCGCAGCGCGCGCCCGAATGCCGGCGCCAGCCAGTTGGTGAACTCCGTCGCGGTTCTCGAAACCAGCGGCAGAACCGTCGAGCGGTAGAAGGCCCGGTTCGCCTCCTGGTAGTTCGCATAGGTATTGTCGCCCGGGATGCCGAGGATCATCGGCGGCACGCCGAAGGCGAGCGCTATGTCGCGGCTCGCCGAATTCTTCGCCTGGATAAAGTCCATGTCCTTTGGCGTCAGGCCCATCGCCTTCCAGTCGAGCCCGCCTTCGAGGAGCAGCGGGCGCCCCGCCCGCGTCGCGCCCGAATAGCCCTCCTCGAGCTCCGCCTTCAGCCGTTCATATTGCTCGTCGGTCAGGTTGCCGCCTTCCTTCGGCGCATAGACGAGGGCGCCGGAGGGCCGCGCCGAATTGTCCAGCAGCGCCTTGTTCCAGCGTCCGGCTGCGTTGTGTATGTCGAGAGCCATCAATGCCGCCCGCAGTGGCGGGAAGCCGTAGTGGTCGTCCAGCGGATGGAAGAGCGTGATGTGCAGCGCGCCGCCCGCTTCACCGGCGAGCGCGATCCTGCGCTTCGTCGTTCCCTCGCGATAGTCGAGAGCGACCGGCCAACCCTGTGCATCCGCGACAACCGCGACCCGGTCCGGGCGCAGAAGGTGCAGTTCCTTCAACTCGCCCGCGTCGAGCAGCTCGACATAGGCGTTTCCCGACATCAGGAGATGTCCATAGAACGTCTCCAGGAAGCTCGGGCCAGCCTGGCGCTGGTTTGGCCTCGCCAGAAGTTCGAGCAGCGGATGCGTGTCGAGTTCGCGCCGGCCGTCATAGAGCAGCCACGGCACGGCCGATGCCGCCTCGACTATCATCCGCACCGCGCGATGCACCACCGGATTGCGCATGAAGCCTTCGCGCGCCAGCGCCGCATAGTCCGGTCGCGTCCAGATCGCATCGCCCTGCATGTGGAGCGCCACGAACCCATATCCCGCGCCGGACTTCCGTTCGACGCGCGCGCCGTCATCCTCCGGGCTGCGCGCCCAGGGCCAGTTCCAAGCCATGATCAAATCCGTTCAGATGAGGTTTCGAATTCGCGGATTGCCGGCTTCGCTCAGAAGCAGTTCGCTGATAGCCCAAACCAGCGCGTCCAGCCGATCCGGCGAGCGGCCGTTCGACAGCCCGTTCGGGCCGAAGTCGCACATTTCGTCTTCGAGTTCTGGAAAACGCTCCGCATGGACGACCCGGCCCTGATGATAGAGTGCGGCCACCGGTTCGGCCCGCAGCCATTTCCCGCGGCTGGCCCGCACTTCCTTCACCGGCAGGGTCGGCGCTACGGTTCGCAATACGGCCGCTACCATCTCGCCTCCCTGGTTGACCTCGGCCACGACACAGTCGGCCTCATAGCGTTTGAAGAGCGTCGCCACCCGTGCCGCCCAATCCTGCGGCCGCGCCTGGCGCATGGATCCGTCGCAAAGCACCACCGCCCGATGATCGCCATCCAACCCGGCCACGACGATGCCGCAGGCGTCCGACGTTCTTCGAGCGCTGGCTGGCGGATCGACGGCCACCACGATCCGGCGAAGCTCGCCATTCGCAAGGCCATGCGCTTTCTCCAGTTCCGCTCTCGACCACAGCGCGCCCTCGCGATCCTCCAGCAGTTCGCCGTCCAGTTCCTGCCTGCCGAGCCGCGAACCCGCATAGCGCCGCGTGACCGCCTCCAGAAAACCCTTCGCGAGATTGGCGCGGTTCTCCTCGGTGCGCATCCGCGTCACCGTAAAGGTCGTGTCGGCCAGCAGGCGCTTGACGATCGGCACGGCTTTCGGCGTCGTCGTCACGATCTGCCGTGGTTCCTCGCCCAGCCTCAGGCCGAACTGCAGCATGTCGAAACAATCCTGCGCATTCTTCCACTTGGCGACTTCGTCGCACCAGGCCGCCTCGAATTGCGGGCCGCGCAGGCTTTCCGGATCCTCGGAGGAGAATGCCTGCGCCACGGCCCCGCTGTCCCACAAGAGCCGCCGCCGCGATGCCTCGTAGCGCGGCCGGTGGCCGCGCGAGATCGGTACGATTCCCGAAGGGCCTTCCACCATCACCTCGCGCACGTCGCCGAGCGTCTCGCCCACCAGCGCGATGCGCATGTGGCGGTGCCACGCGAATGGCGGAAAACCTCTCACGAGGCTGTTGACCCATTCGGCACCGAGCCTTGTCTTTCCCGAGCCACGCCCGCCCATGATCAGCCAGTTTGGCCTGACCATGCCCGGCCGGTATTGCAGGCCACGGGCCGAACCGGCCCATTCACGCAGTATCCGGGCGGCCTCCTCGCCGCTGAAGTTCCTCCGCGACCAGCCCCCTTGCATATTCGTGAGCAAGCTCGACGATGCGTTCGTCGAGCCGGCGAAGAAGTATCGCTGTTTCGGCATCGTTCTTTGTCTGCTTTTCTTTCGCGACATCCTCGTCGCGTGTGATTTCGCCGATTCTCTCGAGCGTGCGCGCTATCGCTGAAATTTCTGCAATGCTCGCCTTGTCGCCGGCGGCGTCCGCTTGCTCTTCCCGCAGCCCGATCCGTTCTATCCTGTCGAGCAGCCGGTCATAGATGCGACGCAAACGCCGGTCGCGCCGGACCTGCGCGTTCGAATTCGATTTCCAGCCCTCTCTCGTGGCACGGGTGACCACGGTGGCCGGCCTCCTGCCCGCGGCAACGGCCAGCCGCTCGACCGTCGGCTCTCCGCCCTCGAACAGAGCGCGAATCGCCGTCCACAGGGCTACGTTGCGCGCCGACATGGTTCAAACCTTCCGCTTGTCTGCTGAAAAGCCGGTTGCGTGAAAACAACGCTGCGCTGAACGCAATTTTCCGACTGTACCCAAAACCTATCAGAGCACCGTCACGCAGTCAAGAATAAATTCCTATATCTCGCATTTTAACGATCTCTGCGGATTTCCCGCGCCGGACCTTGTCCAATAAGGTGAAATCGGAGAAAATATCGGTAATTGGCCGGGCACCGGCAACGCCGAGATCACCGTTTCCGATCGAGGCCATGTCCCGAGCCGAGGGCGTGGGCTGAGTATGACGAAACATCCTGTCAAGGAACGGAAATCCAAGGGTCCCCGCGCGACGGTTTTGCTCGATCTGGACGCATGGATCGATTCGTCCCTCTACGAGGCAGGCTTCAAGCTCCGCGAATTCTGGGAAAACGTCACCATCTTCTCCCGGCGTTTCCGCGTCAGCGGCTGGCGCCGTGCCTTCTTCGAGGTCGCCAGCGAGGGTTTCACCTTCGCCGCCGCCGGCTCGGTCGTCATGCTGGCGCTCGCCATGCCTGCCTTCGAGGAAACCGAGAAGGACTGGCGTTCCCAAGGCGACTACGCCGTCACCTTCCTCGACCGCTACGGCAACGAGATCGGTCAGCGCGGCATCATCCAGCGTGATTCGGTTCCGGTCGACGAAATTCCCGACCACGTCATCAAGGCCGTTCTGGCAACGGAAGACAGGCGCTTCTTCGAGCATTTCGGCATCGACTTCGTCGGACTCGCCCGCGCGTTGGCCGAGAACATGCGGGCGAACTCCGTCGTGCAGGGCGGTTCCACCATCACCCAGCAGCTCGCCAAGAACCTGTTTCTCACCAATGAGCGCTCGATGGAGCGCAAGGTCAAGGAAGCCTTCCTCTCCGTCTGGCTGGAGATGAACCTGACGAAGAAGGAGATCCTGCAGCTCTATCTCGACCGCGCCTATATGGGCGGCGGCACTTTCGGCATTACGGCGGCCGCCGATTTCTACTTCAACAAGGGCATCAAGGAGGTCAATCTGGCCGAAGCCGCGATGCTCGCCGGTCTCTTCAAGGCGCCGGGCAACTACGCGCCGCACATCAATCTGCCGGCCGCGCGCGGCCGTGCGAACGTGGTCTTGAGCAACCTCGTCGAAAGCGGCTTCATGACCGAGGGCCAGGTTCTTTCGGCGCGGCTCCATCCGGCTACCTCCGTCGATCGGGGCGGCAAGGACAGTCCCGATTACTTCCTCGACTGGGCGTTCGAGGAGGTCAAGCGCATCGCGCCGAGGCGGAGCACCCATTCGCTCGTCGCGCGCACGACCATCGACCTCAACCTGCAGAAGGCGGCTGAAGAGGCCGTCGACTTCATGCTCAAGCAGCACGGCCAGGCCTATCGCGTGACGGAAGGTGCCGTCGTGCTCCTGGAGAACAACGGCGCCGTGCGTGCCATCGTCGGCGGACGGGACTATGCCCGCAGCCAGTTCAATCGCGCCACGCGCGCGCTGCGTCAGACCGGCTCGTCCTTCAAGCCCTATGTCTACACCGCCGCCATGGAGAATGGCTTCACGCCCGACTCGGTGATCTCCGACGCGCCGATCACCTGGAACGGCTGGTCGCCCAAGAACTATTCGCGCGGCTTTTCGGGGCGCATGACGCTCACTTCCGCACTCGTCAGGTCGATCAACACCGTGCCTGTACGCCTCGCCAGGGATCACCTCACCACCAAGCCGATCAAGGAGATCGCCGAGGCGATGGGCGTGGAATCGGAGATCAGCTCGCACAAGACCATGGTGCTCGGCACGTCCGGAATGACGGTCATGGATCAGGCGACCGGCTATTTCACCCTCGCCAATGGCGGTTTCGCCGGCAGGCGCCACGGCATCACCCAGCTGCTCAGCCGCTCCGGAGATATCGTCTACGATTTCGAACGCGACGCTCCGCCGCCGCGCCGCGTGGTTTCCGAGCCGGCGGTCGCGGCGATGAACTCCATCCTCGTCCAGGTGCCGGAGGCGGGAACCGGGCGCCGCGCAGCCCTCGACGGCATCCGCTCGGCGGGCAAAACCGGCACCACGCAAGCCTATCGCGACGCCTGGTATGTCGGCTACACCGGCAACTACACGGCCGCCGTCTGGCTCGGCAATGACGATTTCACGCCCACCCGCGACATGACCGGCGGCACCTTGCCGGCGATGGTCTGGCAGCGGATGATGACCTACGCCCACCAGAATATCGAGTTGAGACCCATTCCCGGCATCGAGAACCCGTTCGTAACGCCGAAGAAGCAGGCTCCGGCCGTCGCGGCTGCCGGTCAGGCACCGGATGGGCCCGAATCTCGGTCCCTCGAGCGCCCCGCCATCCTCTCGGCCAAAACGACCAGGCTTCTGGAGGACATGTCGGATCAGTTTCGCGACGCGCGCAAGCTGGAAGTGCCGCCACGCTCCGAAACCCTTTCCTCCCTGTGATCCGTTTCGATTCGGCTTGACTTTGGCATCCAGGACCGCGACCGCTAGCCACTCAATCCGGTAGATCTTCCAGCCGAGCCCTCCCCGCCATCATGTTCAAATTCGTGTTTCTGACAGCCCTGACCCTCGCCATCGCCATCGGCGGCGGTGCGGGCAGCGTCTGGCTTCTGATGGACACCGATGCGGGCTTCGGCACGATAAATGTGGGAAACTGGACGGCCTTTCCGAAAATGGGAACGAACGACGCCGACCCTTATTCGAAAGCCCGCTTCGCGCGGGAGGCCGATCTCGCATTGGGCCAGGCCGAAGGGATCGCCTTCACCGCCCGGCGCGATTCCGGCGGCCAGCTCCTTCGCGCCGATTGCGCCTATTCCGTCGAAGGCACATTCCCGGCCGCGCGCTTCTGGACGCTGTATGCGCAGGATCTCGATCACAAGCCCCTGCCTGCGGCGGGCGGCCGCGCGCCGGCGCTGCATTCCACGGGTCTGCTGCGCGCGCAGGACGGCAAGGTGCGGATTTCCGTCTCGCGCCGTCCGTCGCCGGGAAACTGGCTCGCTATTTCGGGAACGGAGCCGTTCATTCTCGCACTCACGCTCTACGATACCGCCACGGCCAGCAACAGCCACGTCTCCGACATCGAGCTTCCCCGCATCACGCGGACTTCCTGCAATGGGTAGGCTGCTGCAGGCGATCATACTGGGGCTGATCGGCGCGGCGGCGGTCCACATCGCCGTCCTGCTCATGCTTCCGGGCTATTCCGAACGCGACGCCTGGTCGAGACTCAAGGAGATGACCGACATGTACGAGACCGTGCGCATCGACAGTCGCTCCGGCGGTGAAGCCGCCATCAAGTCGCTCGATCCGCTTTTTGACGCGGTCGCCTGCCGTTTCGACCTGCGCGACGGCGTGACGCGCGTCAGCGCGGCAGCGCATCCGGAATTCTGGTCGATCTCGATCTACGATCGCATGGGCCAGAACGTGTTCAGCTTCAACGACCGCGCCGCTCCCGACGGCGTCGTCGACTTCGTCGTCGCCACGCCCACGCAGATGATCGAGCTCAGGAACGAGCTGCCGGCCGAGTTCGACAAATCGGTTTTCGTGGAGACCGACATCAACGAGGGAATTGCCGTGGTGCGCAGCTTCGTTCCCGATGAAACCTGGGAACCGACCGTTTCGCGCTACCTGCGCGAGATCGACTGCGTGCCGCACTGAGGCGGCCGCGCGCTTCCCTTCATCCGTCCCCTGCCCGTGACGAGGCTCAGGCCTCTTCCTTATGTCGCTTGATGACGGGTACGCGGCTTCCGATCAGGGACGTCTTGGGCACCCGTTCGTATCTGACGCCGGGGAAGATGATTATCGAGGCATCGCCGCGCTGTTTGCGAGGCGATGTTCTCGCGGCGCGCGGCACGAATGTGAGTATGGTAGCCATGACATTGCGCTCTCTTCTCATACTGGATGGAGCAACACATACGCCTACGCTTCTATGAAGCACTTCACACGGTTAACAACTTGTTGACGAAAAACGGAAAAACGACCTCCGCTCCTTCGAGTTGGGGGCTGCCCGGCCTTCACCGCCACCCGGCTCCCATCCCGCTGCTTAGTATTTGAAATCACTTAAAGAACGCAGTTAACAGGCTGCTAACGGATTCGTTCTAATATGAACTGTCGAAGCCACTCACCGCTTTCGACATGTTCGCGTATTCGAGTCCCGGAAGTATCGACAGTGTTTGCTCCTGAATTCCGACAGATTGCGGCCGGCACCGCGACCGGGAAATCGGAAAGGCTTTTCCGGGCGGCCATATCCGCCTTCTGTTCGCTGCCTCGCCCGTCCCGCCGCGAAATCGCGCAATTGGACGATCTCGCCCTGCCGCTCTACGGCTGCGTTTCCGCCGAGGCGCGCCGCTTCGCCGCCGCCGCGCTTTCGGAAGTTCCTCACGCCCCCGTCGGTCTCGCGCGGCGCCTGGCCAACGAGCCGGTCGAGATCTCCGCACCGCTGCTCGTGCGCGGCGAATTCCTGACCGACATCGATCTCGTGGCGCTGATCGGACGCCACGGCATGGCGCATGCGCGCGTGATTGCCAGGCGACGCCGTCTCAATCCCCGGATCGCGGAGTTGATCCGCGCTCTCGAGGCCGCATCGGTTGCGATAGGGCCGGACGGCGTGAACAGGAAAAGCGCTTCCGGGGAGGAAAGCCCCGTCGTCACGCAAACCCGCCATCGTCTGCTCGCCATGATGCGTCCAGCCGGCGATCCCGTTCAGGACGATGCCGCAAATGCGGGTGCGCCGGGAAATGAGGACGTCTATCCGAGGCTGCGCGCGACGGCCCTCACCGGTTCGCGGCCGCTGTTCCATACGGCCTTGGCGGAAGCCTTGGAGATCGACCCGGCGAAGGCGCACGAGGTGTTGGAAGCAGACGAATATTCCAACCTTGCCGCCGCCTTGCGCTCGCTGTCCTTGAGCGAGGAGCAGGCTTTCCTGCTGGCCATGTGCGCGCGCCCGCTGCGGTTCGGCAACGGCAAGGCGATCGGGCGCTTCATCGAAACCTATCGCGCGGTCGATTTCGAGCAGGCAAGCCGAACCGTCTGCCAATGGCGACGACCCTCTTCCGCCTCCGGCTCGACCCCGTCTGCCGCCGACCTCAACCGTCGGGCTTCGTGATCTCGATCAGTTCGGCAACCCGACCGGGCTCGGCTTCGATCTCCACGATCCAGGCATCCGGATCGAACCGAAGTTCCTTTTCGAGCCGCGCCGAAATTCTCCCGCCCGCCTCGTCTCCGGCGATGCCGTCGTCCCGCATGAGCTGCGTGAAAAGCCGTTCGTCCGGCCTGCTGCCTTCATAGCTTGCCTGGGGAGCCGGTCCGTAGAGATCCGTTTCCCCGAAGCGCGAGCGCACGACGATGAAAATGGCACCGGCTTCCGTCGAGCCCCGTTTCTCTATCGCCGCGAAATCGCCCCCGGCAAACACCCGCCGCACCAGGGCGGATACCCAAAGATCGCTTGTGACTCGCACTTCATGCACCCGATCAGTTGGTCAGGCCGATTTCCTGCATCTTGGCGTAGAGCCTTTCATCGGGTTCCCCGGTTTCCGGCAGGCCGAACAGCGACTGGAATTCGCGTATCGCCGCCCGGGTCTTCCCACCGACGACGCCGTCCACTTCTATGCCGTCATTGCCGAAGGCCTTGAGGCCCGCCTGGATGCGGAGCACCATCGGATCCGGCTTCTGAACCGCCGACGACGTCGGCATGGCGTCGGTTCCAGGTACGGGCGCGGACGCCGTCTTCTGGATGATGTCGGCCACGGTCGGCGCCGGGGTCGGCGCTTCGTCCGGCAATGAGACCTGCTCGGCGGGTGCGCTGCTCCCCAGTTGTTCGAGAAGCCTGCCGTCGATTCCGCCCGTTATCTCGAGCCCCACCATCTTCTGGTAGGCGCCGATCGCGGCCTTGGTCTGCGGGCCGGTGAGCCCATCGACAGGCCCGCTGTAGAGCTTCAGGTCGGAGAGGATACGCTGGACGGTTCTCACCGTCGGGTCGCCGGGGACGGGAACGGCGGCGGCCGCTTCTGGGGCGGATTCTTCCCCTTCCTTCTCGATCCTTATGATCGTCTCGGTCGCGGCCGCCTCTTGGGAAGCGACGCCGCTTTCCATGGTCGGCATCGCGGCCGGCTGCGACCGGGTGGGAAAGAAGACGCCCGGATGCGCGTAGGGCTGATACCAGACCGCGTTCGCGCCGACATAGGAAAAGGCCACGGCGAAGGCCGTCAGCCCGCCGACCATCATCCGCTGGCGCGAAAACAATCCGCCTCCCTCGTCATCGACAAGATCGTCGACCCGCTTGCGCTGTCTAGGCGATCTTCCGGAGCCTGTTGCCATCCCTTTCCCCTGTATGCCCTTGCCTTGCCTCGAACGCGGCCGGCTTCGGCCCGATGTCCCTGCTCTTTCCGGCAACCGGAAGGCTGAACGTCACGGTAGTGCCGAGCCCGGGCGCGCTTTCGATGCTCATCGCGCCGTTGTGGAGCTTCACCAGCCCCTTCACCAGCGAAAGGCCGAGGCCCGTTCCCTGGAACTGGCGTGTATAGTCATTTTGCACCTGCATGAAAGGCTTGCCGATCTCGCGGAGATCGCATTCCTCGATCCCTATGCCCGTGTCGCTGACATGGATCTGCACCGTCTCCCCGGTCTGGACCGCATTCATCGCGACACTGCCGCCTTCGGGAGTGAACTTCACCGCGTTGGAAAGCAGGTTCAGCAATATCTGCTGCACGGCACGCTGGTCGCCGACCACCTCTCCGAGGGTCGGAGGAACTTTCGCCGACAGCGCCACGCCCTTCGAATTCGCCTGCGGCTCCATCATCGAGTGGCAGAGGCCCATCGCCGTCCCGAGGTCGAAGGGCTCGGGCGTGATGTGATAGGTTCCCGATTCGATCTTCGATACGTCGAGAATGGAATTGACCACCGACAGGAGATGATTTCCGGCCTCGCGGACGAGCGCGATCTGCTCTGCCTGCTTGGCGGAAAGCGGCCCGGAGATTTCCTTGTGCAGCAGCATGTCGGAAAAGCCGATGATCGCGTTGAGCGGCGTGCGAAGCTCGTGGCTGACGGCAGCCAGGAAACGTCCCTTCGCGATTTCGAGCGCACCCATTTTCTCCCGGGCCTGCGCAAGCGCCTCGCGCAGCTCGGCCGCCTCGCCGCCGTCACGAACAACGGCGAGCGTCGCCTCCGCGCCGGCGTTCAGTAATTCCATGTCGAACCAGCCGTAGGGACCCGCCGCATGTCCTGCCGGCAAGCGCAGCCGCAGGCTCAGCTTCTGCGCGCTCTCGCCGGAGCGTAGCTTCGAAAGCGCGCACAGATAATGCACCCGATCGGCGACATGAACGCGCTGGAACAGCTCGTTTCCCGAAAGCAGTTCGGGCGACAGGCCGAGAATGGCGTTGGACTGTTCGCTCACCGCCTGAACGTCGCCGGCCTTGTTCATCGTAATGGTCACGGCGGGCATAAGTTCAGCCAGCGGAATGAGGCCGGGCGTCACCGCCTCGCGTTCCGAAGCAAGCTCGCCGCGCCCGTAACGCAGCCAGAGCGTGGCGGCATAAAATATCGGGGCGAACCAGCCGAACGCGGACCTTGCGGCTTCGGCGGAAGCGATTCCGGAAAATGGAAGCGAAATCGCCAGCCCCAGCGCGGCCATCGCGCCGGCCAGCTTTGCAGCCTTGGCCTTGCGAGCGATCCAATAGGCTTCCAGCGGCAAGGCAAGCGCCAGTACCGCCAATGGAGAGGAAACTCCGCCGGCAAGGTGAAGGACGGCGGCCAGGGCAACGGCGCCGCCCGACAGCGCGACGAGTTCCGCGATGCGCGAGCGACCGGTCAGCATGACCGTAATCGCCAGCGCCCAGGCCGCGCCGAAGATCGTGCAGGCCGCCGCCAGCGTCATGGCCGTGCCGGCCTGCATCGCAAGCGCGGGAACCATCGCCACCGCGGCGATGAACGGAGACAGGAGCAGAACGCCTATCAGGCGACCCTGCCTTTCCCGCTCGCCGTCATCGGCAACCGATGGACGGACCAGGCGTTCGAAACTGGCCGCCAGCTCGGCATGCCAATTGCCCGATTTCCGCGTCTCTTTGCTCAACTCAACGCACTCGCACTCTGTCCGCTTGGCGGATCGATCTGATTGAGAACGACCCTCGCATCCTCCGTTTAAGGAAAGGATAAAACCACGTCGCCGAACCCCCTTCGAGCGCTACGAACACTAGTGGCGAAGCGGTTTTTCCCCGGCAATTCGCGTCATGGTAAACAGAAGGTAAGGGCTGGAAGCACTCGCGAGAGACCAGAAACGACGTTCCCCTTCGGTCGTCCGGGAGCAGGAATTCTGATGCTTCGTCAACAAGTTGGCGCTTCAACGCGCATTTGCCGGAGCACCCGCACGTTACCTGAAAACGCGCGCGTCCGACGGATAGCTAAAATTTGAACTGAATTTTCTGCAAATTCGACTCTCATCTTCAAGGCGCCGTTCGCAGCTCCCTGTCATTATGGCTTGCGAACGACGCGGTTGGTACGCCGCGCAAGATCGAGGGTTGCAAAATGGGGTTCATTATCCGCTCAGTTTTCTGGCTGTCGCTGGTGCTTCTCATCATACCTTTCGGCGGCGCCTCCAACGGTGAGGACGGCACGACGGTAGGCCCGATCGAGGCCTTCTTCGCCGCCCGCGAAGCCGTCGGCGACGTTGCCGGCATTTGCGAGCGAAAGCCGGAAGTCTGCGACGTCGGAAGGTCGGCGCTGGAGACGATCGGCATCCGCGCCAGGGAAAGCGCGCGCATCGCCTATGACGTTCTCGACGAGCATTTCAGCAAGACCGACGCGCCGGCGCAGCTCGATGAATCCATCAAGACCGGTACCGTGGCCGTTGAGGAGCCGAAGGCGGAAGTACCCGCGCCGAACGCGGCGCACGACTGATATCGCAACCGAACCAAGGTCCGAACTGGCCTCGGCGGCGAGGCGGGGAACTTCCCGTTTTGCCGCCACTTTTTTAGTGACGCTGGCCGGCCGCCACACTATATCCTGGTCATGACTTCGATCGACGACATCAAGGACGATTTCGCCTTCCTGGACGACTGGGAAGACCGCTATCGCTACGTGATCGAACTGGGAAACGACCTGCCGCCGTTCCCGGAAGCCGCGCGCGACGATGCCCACAAGGTTCCCGGCTGCGTCAGCCAGGTCTGGCTGGACACCGCCAGATCCGACGGCCCCGATCCCGTTCTGATCTTCGTCGGTGATTCCGATGCCCACATCGTCCGCGGCCTCGTGGCAATCCTGCTTGCGCTCTTTTCCGGCAGGAAGGCGAGCGAAATCCTCGCCACCGACGCCGAATCCCTGCTGCGCTCGCTAGGATTGGATGAGCACCTGACGCCACAGCGCGCCAACGGCCTGCGCTCCATGATTCGGCGCATCCGCCAGACCGCCGAGGCCGCGCTCGCACCTGCCTGATGTCTACACGAGCGTCGGGCGATAGTTCTCTGCGCCCCAATGCAGGATCGCATGCGGACGCTGCCTTTCGCCGCCCGCCGGCTCATAGTGGCGCGCAAGGGCGCCGAGCGCCGATTTGAGGACGATCTTCGCCGAACGCACGGGCCATCCGCGCTCGCTCTCCACCGTTTCCAGCCCTTTCAGAAAACAGCAGATGTCGACCAGGACACCTGAAAGCTCCGGCCCCACGGCTTCCAGCGCGCAGTTTACCCGCTGGCGCGCGGCCAACGCCGCATCCGTCAGTTCGGCGATGCCGTTGTCGTTGCCTCCTCGTGGGCCGGAGGAAACCGTCGCCTGCCAGTTTGCGCCCATGCGCGGCATCAACTGCCCGCGCGTATAGTCGGAGCGCAGCCTCTCACCCGCCATGAACTCCCTCGCCGACAGGAACTTCCGCCCGTCCCGGTCGCGCCGGCGCGCCAGCAACGCCAACGGCGATTCGGTGTCGTTCACCGTCACCTTCTCCCAAACCGCATCCCGTTCGATGAGGCGCTCGCCGAGTTCGCGGTGCTGGGCCTGAAAGGCCTCCTTGCCGGTCAGCACCCGCTTGAGCAGGCCGGCGCCGATCTCGGTCCGCTCTATCTGCGATGCCCGGACCTCGACGAGTTCACGGCCGCACATTTCATCGAGCGTCTCGGTGTCCAGGGAAATCGAGCCGCGATCACCGGCATCGAGCAGCAGCCGGCCGGGCAGGCCCGCCTCGCCGACCCTCGCCGGCCCCATGGACAGGAACCGCAAGGCGCGGATTATGGCTTTGTTTTGCATTATGACGATTAATCTCCCGAAGCAACGCCGAATGCGGCCTTCGTCACCCGCTCGGCCATGACGACGATGCGGTCGAAATCCTCGTCGTCGCGCAGATCCTCGATCAGATGGCAGGCATGCAGCACCGTCGTCCGGTCGCGATTGAAGCCGCGTCCGATATCTCCCATCGTCAGGCCGAGCACGACGTGGCAGATATACATGGCGATCTGCCGGACGCGCGCGACGCCGAGAGGGGAACGTCCCGGCAGGCGCAATTCTCGCCCGGAAACGTTGAACAGCGCCGCCGAAAGATCGATCACCGCCTCGCAAACGGCCATTTTGCGTTCGTCGCCGGCCATTCCCGCAAACGGTTCCGGCCGGCGGGAGCGCCTGCCGTCGCGACCTTGCGGCGGGGGAGCTTCATCTTTGGGAATGGTTGCTGGCAAGACACTTACCCCATTTGGTCTAGGAATAAGTTCTTATATCCGACCCGTCGCCGAACGTGAACAAACA
Source organism: Aquamicrobium sp. LC103 (assembly GCF_001014615.2). GTDB lineage: Bacteria > Pseudomonadota > Alphaproteobacteria > Rhizobiales > Rhizobiaceae > LBCQ02. Next base: position 318,819 of record NZ_LBCQ02000002.1, on the reverse strand, counting down.
GAGTACAAATATCCGTTCGACCTGGGCACATCCGATTGTTTTCGTTGGAATTTTATTTTTTTACGCAGCGCATGCGTCAGCCTTTTGTCCCCATCCGCCGCAGGCGGCCGATGATCCCGGGAAATCAATCTGCGGGAAAGTCGAATGTCCGAGCTTCATGAGGAAATTGCCGAGTTCCGGAAACGCCGCGAGAACGAGCAGTCGAGCGCGAGGCAGATGGCCGCGCTGTTCCTGTCGGCGGGGATCGAGATTTCGCAAGCGCTGGAGGCGCCGGCCGCCGAGCGCGGCCGAATCGTGCTGAGGATAGAGCGTCTTCTGGAACGCGAGCGCCTGAGGGGCGCAAGACGGCACTGGACCTACGATCTCAACCGTCACATAGCCTTGAAGCAAGCCCGCGACCACCTGCGTGCCACGCTCGACTGAGCTTCCGCCCAAAAAGAAAGCGGCGCCCGAGGCGCCGCAATTCTATACGCACAGTAGAATTCGGGAGCTTATCTGCCCTTGCGCTTGCGGCCGAGGCCCATCTTCTTCGCAAGCTGCGAGCGGGCGGCGGCATAATTCGGCGCCACCATCGGATAGTTCGCGTCCAGGCCCCACTTCTCGCGGTATTGATCCGGCGTCAGATTGTAGTGGGTCATCAGGTGGCGCTTGAGCGACTTGAACTTCTTTCCGTCCTCGAGGCAGATGATGTAGTCGTCATGCACCGACTTCTTCGGGTTGACCGCAGGCTTCTGCTTGTCGACGGGGGCCTGCTCCGCGACGCCACCCACACGACCGAGAGCCGCATGGACATCGGCGATAAGATTGGGCAGCTCGCCGACCGGAACCGGATTGTTGCTGACATAGGCAGCGACAACATCCGCAGTCAGCTCAATTAGCGTATCGTCATTTCTTACAGGATTATCGGTGATGTCCATGTCGTGTGGCCCCAAACATTAACTGTCAAATTTGGTTGATCTGGCTTGGTATCCAGCGCCCTAACGCCGCCGCGCATTGTACCGCGTCTTGCGATTCACGTTAGGCTTTCCATAAATGGACCTTGCAGTAAAACAAGTCAAATCATTATTTCTATTTCAAAGAAGCACGACGTGAATATTTAACGCAGTTCTTCTCTATCTTACGGCTATTCGCGGCGACGTGTATTCAACGTGAAACGCGGCGACATTATGTTCTCGTAACGGTTACGCGTCCGCTGTCACCTGCTTATGCCTAGAGCATATCGTCGCACGGCGCCTTCGGCCGAAGTTCTGTATCCGCCCGATCGGGATTTGCCAATGCCTCTACACCATGGCATCGGGTAGTTGGAATCGCCTTTCGGCATCTCGCTATCCGATGAACAACATTTTCGACAGGCTGCCCGCATGACACCGAAACATATCTTTCCAGCCCGCCCGGCGCCGACAGCCGAGCGCCGTCCTCACAGCGACACCCGGCACGGGATCACCCGCAAGGACGACTATGCCTGGCTGCGCGCTAAAAACTGGCAGGAGATGTTCAAGGATTCGTCCTCGCTCGATCCGGCCATCCGGCAGCATCTGGAGGCGGAAAACACATATCAGACGGAGCTGATGCAGGATACGCAAGAATTGCGGAAGGTTCTGTTCGCCGAGATGAAGGGGCGCATCAAGGAGGACGATTCCAGCGTCCCCATGAAGGACGGCCCCTACGCCTACGGCTCCTCCTTCCGCAAGGGTGGAGAGCAACCCCGCTTCTTCCGTGTCCCGCGCGAGGGCGGCCGCGAGGAAATGCTGCTCGACGGTGACAAGGAAGCGGAGGGCAAGGCTTACTTCCGGCTCGCCGACATAGACCACTCCAGTGATCACAAGCGCCTGATATGGGGCTTCGACGACAAGGGATCGGAATTCTACACGCTCAAGGTTCGCGACATCGCGAGTTCCGGCGACACCGCCGATCTCATCGCCGATACCGGCGGCGGCGGCGTCTGGGACGCGTCCAACGAAGGCTTCTTCTATACCCGCCTCGATGAGAACCACAGGCCGTCGCGCATCTTCCACCACGAGATCGGCTCTCCAACGGAAGAAGACCGGCTCATCTACGAGGAAACCGATCCCGGCTTCTTCATGAATGTCGGCGGCACCAGGACGAACGACTGGATCATGATCTCGATCAGCGATCATGAGACCTCCGAATACATGCTCCTGCCCGCGAACGATCCCCATGCCGAGCCGAAGCTGGTCAAGGCGCGCGAAGTCGGCATCCAGTATGATCTGGAGGAAGGCGGCGACGTCTTCTTCATTCTCACCAATTCCGGCGGCGCGAAGGATTTCCGCATCATGACCGCGCCCGTCGCCGACCCGCGCGAGGAGAATTGGCAGGAACTGGTGCCTCACCAACCCGGCAGGCTCATTCTGTCGGTCATGGCGTTCAGCGGCTTCCTCGTCCGCCTCGAGCGGCTCGACGGCCTGCCCCGCATCGTCGTGCGCGACCGCAGCAGCGGCGAGGAGCACGTCGTCGCCTTCGAGGAGGAAGCCTATTCGCTCGGCCTTTCGGGCTCGCTCGAATACGACACCGACGTCATCCGCTTTTCCTATTCGTCGATGACGACGCCGGGCCAGGTCTTCGACTACGATATGCGCACTCGCGAGCGCATCCTATTGAAGACACAGGAAGTCCCCTCCGGCCACGATCCGGAAAACTACGTCACCAGGCGACTGATGGCTCCTGCCCCCGACGGCGAGCTCGTCCCGGTCTCGCTCCTCTACCGCAAGGACACCCCGCTCGACGGGTCGGCTCCGTGCCTGCTTTACGGCTACGGCTCCTACGGGATCACCATCCCCGCCTCGTTCAACACCAACTGCCTTTCGCTGGCGGACCGCGGCTTCGTCTACGCCCTCGCCCATATTCGCGGCGGCAAGGACAAGGGCTATGCCTGGTACGAGGACGGCAAGAAGGCGAAAAAGCAGAACACCTTCACCGATTTCCTCGCCGTCGCCCACCATCTGGTCGCCGAAAGCTTCACGAGCCACGACCGAATCGTAGCGCAGGGCGGATCGGCCGGCGGGATGCTCATGGGTGCGGTCGCCAACATGGCGCCGGGCGACTTCGGCGGCATCATCGCCGAGGTGCCGTTCGTGGACGTGCTTGCGACGATGCTCGACGAGACCTTGCCGCTGACGCCGCCCGAATGGCCGGAATGGGGCAATCCCATCGTGTCGAAGGAAGATTATCTGACGATCGCGGCCTATTCGCCCTACGACAACGTCACCGCGCAGGACTATCCGCCTATCCTCGCGGTCGCCGGCCTCACCGATCCGCGCGTCACCTATTGGGAGCCCGCGAAATGGGTGGCCAGGCTGCGTGAGCTGAAGACCGGCGACAACCCGGTCCTCTTCAAGATCAACATGGAGGCGGGGCATGCCGGCGCGTCGGGCCGCTTCTCGCGGCTGGAGGAGATCGCCTTCTCCTACGCTTTCGCGCTCAAGGTGACGGGCAAGGCTTGAGCCCGAAACGCTTCTGTCCGAAGGCGGCAGCGATCCAGGATCCCATCGACATTCACGGCACGAATGCCGATGGGGCCTAATATCCGTTGGAAAGCGGCGGCACGGCTTTGAGATAGGCCGCGATGGCTTCACGGTCGTCCGCCGAAAGCTCGGCGATGTTCCTGACGACGGAAGCCATGCTGCCGCCCGCCGAATCGAAGTCCGGCGTGAAGCCGGTTTCGAGGAAATTGGTCAGATCCATATCGCTCCAGTCGCCGAGACCGCCCTCGCCGGTGGTGATGTTCGGCACGTTGCCGGTGCCCTCGGCGGCCACCGCGCCGGAAAGCCACTCTGCGTTTTCCAGGCCGCCGAACGCGCTTCGCGGCGTGTGGCACTCGCCGCAATGGCCCGGTCCTTCGACGAGATATTGTCCGCGCTTGACCAGATCGGACGGCGCATCGAGCGCGACCGCCGGCCGCTCGTCGAGATAGAGGAGCTTCCAGAGCCCTATCCCGCGGCGCATTGTGAACGGGAAGGAAAGATCGTGTCCCGGCGCGCGGCCCTCCACCGAAGGCAAGGTCTTCATGAAGGCATAGAGGTCCGCCACGTCTCCCGGCGTCATGCGGGCATAGGAGGTGTAGGGAAAAGCCGGATAGTAATGTTCGCCCGAGGGCGAGACGCCGCGAAGCATCGCATTGGCGAAGTCTTCCAGCGGCCAGTTTCCGATCCCGTCCTGCGGATGCTGCGAGATGTTGGGCGCCACGAAGCTGCCGAACTCGGTCTTGAGTTGCACGCCGCCGCCAAGCTCCAGGCGGGCCTCGCCCTGGGCACCGCTCGCCGCATGGCAGGAGGCGCACCCGCCCGCCCAGAAGACGCCTTCCCCGCGGGCCGCATCGCCCTCAGGCAAGGTGGCGATGGTTTGCGCGTCAACGCGCTGCGGAGAGGTGATGAACCATCCGGCTATGCCGCCCGCCGCGATGAGGGCGAGCACGGCAAGTGCGATCTTTCGCCTTTTAGGCATGCGTCAGCTTGAACGGAGCCGGAAGGTCTCGTGGCAGGTGCCGCAGTTCTGCGACATCGGGCCGAAGACGGCCTGGAACGACTGGAGGTCCTGCGGACTGGCGGCCACCGCTGCCGCCGCATCGGCGGCGAACTTGTCGGAAGCCGCCTTGAAGCCCGCCTTGTCTTCCCAGATCTTGGGCGCCGACTTGGTGTCGCCGCCCTCGGTGCCGTCGGGCCACAGCGCCTCGACGTCGGTGGTCTTCTGGGCGTTGTCGTTCATCTTCTGCAATGCGTCCATCACCACCGCCGCATCGAAGGGCTGCTGCCCCTGCGCGATCGGCGCGAGCACTCGCATCAGCGGACCACGCTCCTTCATCAGTTCCTGGCGCTCCGCGAGGGGGTCGGCAACCGCGCCGGTCATCATCACCGCGAGCAAGGGGAGCGTATAGGCAAGAACTTTCATCACTGTCTCCGAGGCTGGCCGAAAGCTGGCTTGAACGTTCCGATCTTGGCTAAATCGAACGTCCACGGAAGTCAAAACTGGTGTCCACGCCGTCACGCTTGCGTGATTCACGCAACATTGCAAGGAACGACACATGAAAAGGCCCCGCCGCGAGGCGGAGCCTTTCCCGGAACCGACGAAAGGAGCAAGCGCCGGTTCGATATCCCTGGGCGGGATTACTTGCTCGCCTTCTCGTAGAGTTCGAGCACGTAGTCCCAGTTGATAAGGTTATCGACGAAGGCCTCGAGATATTTCGGCCGCGCGTTGCGGTAGTCGATGTAGTAGGAATGCTCCCAGACGTCGACGCCGAGGATCGGCGTGCCGCCGTGCACGAGCGGGTTCTCGCCGTTCGGGGTCTTGCTGATCTCGAGCTTGCCGTTCTTGACGCCGAGCCAGGCCCAGCCGGAGCCGAACTGGGTGGTGCCGGCATTGATGAAGTCGGCGCGGAACTTGTCGTATCCGCCGAGATCGCTGTCGACCGCCTTCTGGAGCGCGCCCGGCAGCTTGTTGCCGCCGCCATCCTTCTTCATCCATTTCCAGAAATGGACGTGGTTGTAGTGCTGGGCGGCGTTGTTGAAGAGGCCCGGATTCTTGCCGAAGGACTGCTTGACGACCTCCTCGAGAGAAAGGCCGTCCATGCCTGCCTCGGCTGCCAGCTTGTTGCCGTTGTCGACATATGCCTTGTGATGCTTGTCGTGATGGTACTCAAGCGTCTCCTTGGACATATAGGGCTGCAGCGCCTCGTAGTCGTAAGGCAGTTCCGGCAGTTCAAAAGCCATGGGTAATTCTCCCTCGATAAAAATGATTGGTACGGCACTTAACTACATAGGCGCCGAAGCCGCGGCCACAACTCCCGTAACCGAGATTGTTTCCGCGTCAGCCGGCGCGAGTCGAATGTGCCCACTCCCAATAGAGTTCCCGCGCCTTCTTGGCTACAGGTCCTGGTTGAAGGTCCCGATCCTCGATGCGCGTGATGGGAACCACCTTGGAATGGTTGCCGGTGGAGAAGATTTCATCCGCCTCCAGGAAATCGCCCACGGTCAGCGTCTTCTGGGTCGTCTTGAAGCCGTAATCCGCCAGAAGCGACATGGTCCGCGAGCGCGTTATCCCGGAAAGGAAGGTGCCGTTCGGCGCCGGTGTGAAGACGTGGCCGTCCTTGACCATGAAGATGTTGGAGCTGCCGGTCTCGGCGACGTTGCCGAGCATGTCCAGCACCAGCGCATTGTCGAAGCCGCGCTTCTTCGCCTCTAATATGGCGCGGCCGTTGTTGGGATAGAGGCAGCCCGCCTTCGCGTTGGTCGGCATCGTCTCGAATGTCGGGCGGCGGAAGGGCGAGACCGTGACCGAGAAGCCCGACGGTGCGATCATCTCAGCCTCGTAGAGGCAGAGGCAGAAGCGCGTCGATTCCGGATCGGCCGGCACGCCCATGTAACCGCCCTGCTCGGCCCAATACATCGGTCGGATATAGACCGCCGTCTCGCCGTCGAATTTCTTCAGGCCTTCCCATGTGAGGCCGACGATCTCCTCCACCGTCATCGTCGGCTTGAGGCCCAGCGCGACGGCGGAAGCGTTGACCCGCGCCGCATGGCCCTCGAGATCCGGCGCGACGCCCTCGAACCAGCGAGCCCCGTCGAAGACGCTCGATCCCAGCCACATGACATGGCTGCGCGGGCCTACGATGGCGACGTTGCCCTCATGCCAATCACCATCCACATAGGTCCAGGTTGTCGAATCCGCCGCCGATGTCATGGCCATCGCTGAAGCTCCACTTCTTGTTTCGGCCTCATCGAAAGAGCTTTGGCATTGGGCGTCAACCGACACAGCCGCCCTTTCCTTCGGTCCAGTCCGTTCCTGTGCTTGACCGTAAACCACGACTGCGGTCAAGTCGCGTTGAAAGGTTACGCATTCGATGAACCATCCTGCCTATGTCTTCGACGCCTACGGGACGCTGTTCGACGTCCACGCGGCGGTTCGTAGGCATGCAAGCGAAATCGGTCCGGACGGCCAGCTCCTCTCCGAGATTTGGCGCGCGAAGCAGCTCGAATATTCGTGGATCCGCACGCTCATGGGCAGCTACCGCGATTTCTGGCAGCTCACCGAGGAAGCACTCGATTATGCCTTGAAGAAAGTTCCATCCGCCGACCCCGCGCTGCGCGCCAGGCTGCTGGACGCGTACTGGCATCTCGACTGCTACCCGGAGGTGCCCGCCGTCCTGAAGGCGCTGAAGACACACGGCGCCCGCCTTGCCATCCTGTCCAACGGCTCGCCGCAGATGCTCGAGGCGGCCGTGCGGTCGGCAGCTCTCGACAACGTCATCGACGAGGTCTTCTCCGTCGACGCCATCGCCCGTTTCAAGACCGATCCGGCGGTCTACGACATCGTCACCCTCGCCTGGCGGCTCTACCCCGATGCGATCTCGTTCCAGTCCTCGAATCGCTGGGACATCGCGGGCGCGGCCAAATTCGGTTTCCGCACCGTCTGGATCAATCGCACCGGCCAGCCGGACGAATATTTCGATCATGCTCCCGGCCTCATCCTGCCCAGTCTCGACGGCCTTCTCGTTGGCCAATAACGGAAATTTCACTTGCGGCGTCTGTGGCAAAAGAACAACAGTCGCAGCGCCGTCACATATTTGCCACGTAATCTCCATGTTTGACGCAAGTTAGATCGTTTATTCGCATTACTGAAAAAGATGGGTTCGTCCGTTGCAAAACAGCGCGCCAGATCTTGCAATCCTAATTCAACAAATTTGCTTGATGGAGCATCCGTGTCCGCCTCCCGCAATACGATGATTTCACGACGGTCTCTGCTGACGGCAGCTTCGGTCTCGCTGGCTTCGGCCGCTCTGGCCGGCTGCACGACGACGAGGTCGTCGACGCCACCGCCGCCGCGCCGCGACTATCCCGTCGCTTGGCCGACCATCACGCCCACCCCGACTTTCGACACTCCCGAACTCATGTACGCCTCGGTCGAGGATGGTGGACATTCGATCCCGGCGGTTCCCTTCAGCAAGATCGATCCCCGTTATCTGCGCCAGGTCGTCAGCGATCCGACGGGGGAGGCGCCGGGTACGGTCGTGGTCGATACCGGCAATCATTTTCTCTATGTCGTCCTCCCCAACAGGCAGGCCGTCCGCTATGGCGTCGGTCTCGGCCGCGCCGGCTTCGAATGGTCGGGACGCGCGGAAGTCGAGTGGAAGCAGCACTGGCCGCGCTGGTTTCCGCCGGAGGAGATGATCGCGCGCCAGCGCGAGCTCGAAAAATACCGCGCCATCTACGACCGCGCGACCAACACCTGGAACGGCGGCATGCCGGCGGGCATCGGCAATCCGCTCGGTGCCCGCGCGCTCTACATCTACCAGGACGGCAAGGATACACTTTACCGGCTCCACGGCTCGCCGGAATGGTGGTCGATCGGCAAGTCGGTCTCCTCCGGCTGCGTGCGCCTGATAAACCAGGACGTCATCGACCTTTACGAGCGCGTTCCCGAGAAATCGCCGATTGTCGTGACCTCCGGCCTGGCCACGTCCTGAGGCTGAAAATCGGCCCGCGTGGCAAAACGCGCGCGGGCCATTTCCATCTTTCCTATCTCTTGAGACTTCCGAGGATGCCGCGCACCAGCGCGCGTCCGAGCGAAGACCCGACCGACCGAACGACCGATTTCATCGCCGCCTCGGCGACCGTCTGGCGGTTCGAGCCACGACGCGCGGGAGCCTTTCCACGGCTGGAGCCACCGCCGAAATCCGGCAGCGACCAGGTTGTGCCACCCCCCGACGCATCGGCCTGCGCCGCCTCCTGCTGCGCCTTGGCGGTGTCCGCCGCCCGCTTCTGCAGGATTTCGTAGGCGGATTCGCGATCGATCGTCTGGTCGTATTGCCCCGCGACCGGGCTCTGCGCCATCAGGCTCTTGCGCTCCTCGACCGTGATCGGCCCCATCCGGCCCGCAGGCGGCCTGACCAGCGTGCGCTGCACCATGGACGGAATGCCCTTCTCCTCCAGGGTCGAGACCAGCGCCTCGCCGGTTCCAAGCTGGGTGATCGCCTTGAAACAGTCGAAATCCGGATTGGGCCTGAAGGTTTCGGCAGCGGTCTTCACGGCCTTCTGCTCGCGCGGCGTATAGGCTCGAAGGGCGTGCTGGATGCGGTTGCCAAGCTGGGCGAGAACGGTTTCGGGCACGTCCAGCGGGTTCTGCGTCACGAAATAGACACCGACGCCCTTGGAGCGAATCAGCCTGACGACCTGTTCGACGCGGTCCACCAACGCTTTCGGCGCTCCGTCGAAAAGCAGATGCGCCTCGTCGAAGAAGAAGACCAGCTTCGGCTTCTCGGGGTCGCCGACCTCCGGAAGCTCCTCGAACAGTTCCGACATCAGCCAGAGCAGAAAGGTCGCGTAGAGTCGCGGGTTCATCATCAGCTTGTCGGCCGCGAGCACGTTGATCGCGCCCCTGCCGTCGCGCGAGTTGCGCATCAGGTCCGCGATCTTCAGCGCCGGCTCGCCGAAGAAGAAGGTGCCGCCCTGCTGCTCCAGAATCAGCAGGGAACGCTGGATCGCGCCGATCGACTGGCGCGTCACGTTGCCGTAGCGCTTGCCGATCTCGCTCGTCCGCTCGGCCATGTTGGAGAGCATCGCCTGCAGATCCTTCATGTCGAGCAGCAGCATGCCCTCCTCGTCGGAGAGCCTGAACGCGATGTTGAGCACGCCTTCCTGCGCCTCGGACAGGTTCATCAGCCGTGAAAGGAGCAGCGGCCCCATTTCCGATACCGTGGCGCGAATCGGGTGTCCCTGCTCGCCGAAGAGATCCCAGAAGACGACTGGCGATTCGGAGAATTCGTAGGGGTCCAGCTTGATGGTCTCTGCGCGCTTCAGCAGAAAATCCTGGGCCTCGCCCTTCATGGCGATGCCTGACAGATCGCCCTTTATATCGGCGCAGAACACCGGAACGCCGGCCTTGGAGAAGCCCTCGGCGAGGATCTGCAGGGTGACCGTCTTGCCGGTGCCCGTCGCTCCCGTCACCAGCCCGTGCCGGTTCCCGTATTTCAGGAGCAGTTGTTCCGGCTTCTGATAGCTGTCGTCGGGCTTGCGGCTCGCGCCGAGGAAGATGCTGTCGTCCTGCAACATGGTCGGGTTCTCTCCAGTGTCCAGCGTTCGCGGCAAATTTGGACCTGCAAAGGTATAATGTGGCTTACCGGGCGTCACAATGCCGTTAATCCTCAGGTGATAGGGTATGAATCTTAGGGCGAAGCCCCGCAGGAAATAGTCCAACGAGAGTTTCGTTGGACTATTCCGTGCCCCAAGCTACAATGCCGTAACATGACGCGAGAAAAAGTCCCGTGATGCGCATATGATGCATTGCGGTATGGGGTTATGACCCTTAAGTTCGCGGGCGCAGCTTAACCCTTTTGGCAACGACGGGAGGCTAAATGGAAGCGGCGAGCATCAGCAGGTGCAGTTTTCCGCCGATAGACCGTTCTGAGTGGCTCGGCCTTGGACCGCATGGGTCGGCATTCGCGCGAAGCGGCACGCCGGTTTCGCCTTCCTATTCCGACCTGCAGTTCGAACGGAACCGGCAGAACCTGGCCGATCTCCACGCCCGTCCCGGCGCGCGGTGGAACATTGTCCAACGGGTCGATGATCCCGACGCCAAGCGCGCCAACGCGCAGGCCCAGGAGGACATCGCCAATGGCGCAACCGGTCTCGCCATCGTCTTCGAGGGCGCGCCGAACGCATTCGGCTATGGCCTGCCGGCGCGGCCGGAGGCGCTTGCGGCCGCGCTTCACGCCATCACGCTGAACAAGATCTACCTGCGCATCGACGTCCATCCGGCAAGTCGCGCATCGGTCGACTGGATTGTCGAGATCATGCGGCGCAAGCGCGTCGATCCCGCACGGCTCAGCCTTTCCTTCGGCATAGACCCGGCCGCGATCTTTGCCGGAAACGGCCGTCTGCGCATGTCCATCGAAGCACTTCACGCTTCGATGCCGCAGTCGCTCGCCCACTTCTTCGCCATGGGCATTCCGGCGGTTCTTCTGGAAGCCGATGGCCGTGTAATGCACAATGCCGGAGCGACCGAAGCGCAGGAGCTGGGCGTCATGCTCGCCTCGGCCGTGTCGCATCTGCGCATGTTCCAGGAAGCCCGCCAGCCGCTCATCTATGCGATGCCGCATATCGGCTTCGCACTCTCGGTCGATCAGGATCAGTTCCTGTCGATGGCCAAGATTCAGGGCATGCGCAGGCTGTGGGCGAAGGTGCAGGATGCCTGCGGCGTCGCGCCGGCGCCAGCGAAGATCCATGCAGAGACGTCCTATCGCATGATGACGGTCCGCGATCCGGAAACCAACATCCTGCGTGCGTCGATGGCCGCGTTCGCGGCGGCGGCGGGCGGTGCCGACACCATAACCGTCCTTCCGCATACGCTGCCGCATGGCTTGGCCGAGCGCCGCGCCCGGCGGCTGGCGAGAAATTCGCAGCTCGTTCTGGCCAATGAGAGCCATCTGAGCTTCCTCGGCAATCCAGCCGCCGGATCGGAAGACCTCGACATATTGACCGCGTCGCTGTGCGAAGCGGCCTGGGAGGAGTTCCGGCTGATCGAATCGGAGGGCGGCCTGCTGACCAGCCTGGCCCAGGGCCATCTGCAAAAGCGTGTCCTGGAGGCACGGGCGCATCGCGCCCAGCACCTCGCCGAGGACGCGCAGAAGATCATCGGCACCACCACCTACCCGCTCCAGGAAGAGCCGAAGGTGGCGACGCTCAAGGCCGAGCGACGCGGCGTCCCGCAGGATGGCGTCGTCTTCTGCGAGAGCCTGCCGGCCCACCGGCTGGACGAGTCCCCGGGGCTGACGCAGTAGACAGTCGGGTCACCGACGAAGTTCGATTGCGATCGGCGCCATGCGTCGGTCGCTTTTCCGTTCCGCGTTTTCTCGTTCGAATAAGGATGTACTGCCGCGCCTGTCCGGGCTCGCGGCTCACGCTCAGCCCTCGGTACCGATCGCCGCGATCTCCCAGTCCTTGTCGTTCACGGTGATGACCTCTCCGACGCCCCTGCCGAAAAGCGCCTGCGCCACCGGTGAGACATGGGAGATCTTGCCGGCGCTTACATCGGCCTCGTCCTCCCCGACGATCTTCCAGCGGTGAACGACGTCGTCGTCATTGACGATCTCCACATTCATGCCGAAACGGACGACCTTGCTGTCCTTGTCCGGAACGGAGAGCTCCGCCGTCTCGCGCCGCGCGTTCCAATAGCGCAGGTCACGCGAGACCAGTCCGATCCTCTCCCTGTCGCCCTCGCCCTCGGCGATGGCCAGTTGCGCGCGCAGTTCCGCGACCTGGGCGTCTATCATCGCCAGGCCTTCAGGCGTCACGAGGTTCCTGTGCTGGCTGACGGGCCGCTCGCCGATATCGGCGGGTGAAGCGTCGCCATCCTGTTCCTTGGTAAAGGCTCTGCTCATACAATGAACTTAGGTCTCGTTCCGCTTCAGAACAAGCCTCGTCATCCGGTCAGCCGGCTACGCCTTTCGCGCCGGTGCAGGGCGCAACGATCAATCGACGGTAGCGGCCGGCTGCAGTCTTCCCACCTTGATGCCGTTCCAGTTGGTCAATTGCGGGTTTGCCAGGTCCCCGAGCTCCCCGACCAGCGGGTCGCCGGCGGGAAGCAGCCTCGCCAGCACCGATGCCACCATCACCTCGGCCGCACGCGCGGCGCCGTCGTCGCATTTCAACGCAATACCGAAACCGAGTTCGGGAATGGCGGCGCAATAGACGCCTTCCGCCCCGACCTTTGCGAACAGCCGCCCTTTCGCGGCCTGCATCAGCCTCGTGTCGAAGCGATCGGTTCCCGCCACGTAGAATGGTTCGGCCATGCAGGCGGAAAGGATACGCTTCGCGGCTTTCGCCTTTTCAGGCGCCAGCCCCGCGCCGGTGGCCATGCGCGCGAAGCCGAGCGCGAGGTTCCTGAGCGGCACCGCATAGGTCGGGATCGAGCAGCCGTCCGTGCCGCAGGCAGCGGCTGCATGGGCCGCGCCGGTCACCGCTTCCATCGCCTCGCGCACGAATTCCTGCGACTTATGCCCGGCCTTCACATAGCCGGTCGGGTCGATGCCGAGATGGCGGCATGTGCAAACGAAGCCCGAATGCTTGCCGGAACAATTGTTGTGCAGAGCAGAAGGCCGACCGCCCTTCCGGGCAAGATCGAGCGCCGCGTCCTGCCGGGTGGGCCAATGCGCACCGCATTCCAGGGCGGTTTCGTCCATGCCGGCCCGCTTCAGCATGGAAAGCGCAAGCTCGGCATGTTCCGGCTGGCCCGAATGGGAGGCGCCGGCAAGCGCGATATGCCGCTCCTCGAAGCCATAGGCGTCCGCGGCACCCGATTCCACGAAAGGCAGCGCCTGGATCGCCTTCACCGCCGAGCGCGGGAACACCGGGCGATCGACGTCGCCCGTCTCCAGGACCACCTTGCCGTCGCCGTCGACCACCGCAACGGAGCCGCGATGGACACTCTCCACCGTCTCGCCGCGAAACACTTCAACCAGTATCGGATTTGCCATGGCGCCACCAAAAATCCCAGATCGCCTGCAGTTAGTAGTTCTCGGTCTTGAAGGCAAAGGCTTTTCCCCGAATGCGGTTCGTCAGGCACGTCTCGATCTTCATCGCGGTCGTTTTCCTTCTCCCGGCGCTGGCTTCGCTCGCCGCTTGGTCGCTCCAGGAGCATCCGCAAAGCTGGCGCGAGGCGAATTGGAGCTCGAGCGGCCTGCTGCCGGTCGCGTCCGATGACGGGGCGGCGGCGATCTACGTCCTTTCCGCGCGAACCGGCGGCCTGAAGGGCGCGCTTTCGTCACATAGCTGGATCGTCATGAAACGTCGCGGCGCCGGCGAGTACGAGCGTTATGACAAGGTCGGATGGGGAAATCCGGTGCGCCGCAATGGCTATCCGGCCGATGCCTACTGGTACTCGAACATGCCGGAAATCGTGCACGAGGTGCATGGCGAAGCCGCGGAGCGGCTGATTCCCGAGTTCGATGCGGCGATCGCCAGCTATCCCTACGCAATGCGCGGCGGCTACCGGATCTGGCCGGGGCCGAATTCCAACTCCTTCGTCGCCTATGTCCTCAACGCCGTCCCAGGCTTCGGCGGACGCTTGCCGTCGACAGCCGTCGGGCGGGACTATGCACCGGGCATGGGCTTCATCGGCCTCTCGCCCGACGGGCTCGACCTGCGCGTCACGCTCGGAGGGTTGACCGGCTTCACGATCGGTTGGGCGAGCGGACTCGAATTCCATCTCGGCGGCCTCGTCGCCGGCATAGACGTCCGCCATCCTTCGCTCAAGATACCTGGATTCGGCCGAATCGGGCTCTTTCCGTCCGTGCCTACGACGAGCGCATCAGCCCCGTCGACATGAAGCCGCCGTCGACGACGAGCGTATGGCCGGTGATATAGCTCGCCTCGGGAGACAGCAGGAAAGCGATCGCCGCTGCCACCTCGTCTGGGGTGCCGTAACGCCGCTGCGGCACGCGCTCCATCCACCGTCTTCGATCCTCGTCACCATGCAGTCGCGCGGAAAGCGGGGTGTCGACGACGCCGGGCGCGACGCAATTCACCCGCACCTCGTGCTCCGCCCACTCCAGCGCCAACGCTTCCGTCATCAGCTTCACGCCGGCCTTGGAGGCGCCGTAGGCGACACGTCCGTGATTGGCTTTCAGCCCGGACACCGAGGCGACGTTCACGATCGCCAGCGTATCGGCCATGCGCTCCAGCGCCGCCCTGGCGGTGATGAAGGAGCCGACGAGATTGACGTCCAGCATCTCGCGAAAGAGTTCGCTCGTGGTCTCCTCCGCCGGCATGTCGCGTGCGACGCCGGCGGAATTGACGAGACCGCCGAGCGGCCCCAGCACATCGACCGCCCGGTCGAAGGCTTCCGCGATTTCCTCCTCGTCGGTCACGTCGGCATTGATGAATGCAATGTTCTCGCCCGAGAAGATATCCTCGGCCTCGGCCAGCTTCTCCATATCGGTATCGATCACCGTCACCGGCCAGCCGTCGTCGAGAAGGCGTTCGACAGCGGCAAGGCCGATGCCGGAAGCGCCCCCGGTGACGACGGCCGATGGCTTCATTTGATCCTTTCGAGGATGGAGACGTAGTTGGCGACCGCGGCGCCGCCCATGTTGAAGATGCCGCCGAGCTTGGCGTTTTCCACCTGGATGCCGCCAGCCTCGCCGGTGAGCTGCATCGCCGTCAGCGCATGCATGGAAACGCCGGTGGCGCCGATCGGGTGGCCCTTCGCCTTGAGGCCTCCGGACGGGTTGACCGGCAACCGGCCGCCCTTCTGCGTTTGCCCCTCCAGCGCGATGCGCGCGCCCTCGCCGCGCTTGGCAAGGCCCATCGCCTCATATTCGATCAGCTCGGCGATCGTGAAGCAGTCATGCGTCTCCACGAAGGAGAGGTCGTCCAGCGCAACGCCCGCCCCGGCGAGCGCGCGGCTCCATGCCTCCTCGCAGCCTTCGAACAGCAGGATGTCGCGTTTCGACATCGGCAGGAAATCCTGCACGTGCTCGTTGGCGCGGAAGGCCACGGCCCTGCGCATGCGAAGCGCGGTCTCCGTGTCGGCAAGCACGATCGCGGCCGCGCCGTCCGAAACCAGCGAGCAGTCGGTGCGCTTCAGCGGCCCGGCGACGTAGGGATTCTTCTCGCTTTCATGACGGCAGAAATCGAAGCCGAAATCCTTGCGCATCTGCGCGTAAGGGTTGTCGACACCGTTCTTGTGGTTCTTGGCGGCGATATAGGCGAGCGCGTCGGACTGGTCGCCGTGGCGCTGGAAATAGGCAGCCGCGATCTTGCCGAAGAGACCGGCGAAACCCGCCGGCGTGTCGCCCTCTTCCGGCAGGTAGGAAGCCTTTACGAGGTTCTTCTGTATCTCCGGACCCGGCGTTGCCGTCATCTGTTCCGCGCCGACGACGAGCACGATGCGCGCCGCGCGCGCCTCGATCGCCCGGATGCCCTGACGCACGGCGGCCGAACCGGTCGCACAGGCGTTTTCTACCCGCGTCGCCGGCTTGAAGCGGAACCGGTCGTCGGCCTGCAGCACGAGGCTGGCGGTGAAATCCTGGGGCGAGAAGCCGGCATTGAAATGGCCGAACACGATTTCGTCGACATCGTCCGGGCCTATGCCCGCATGATCTAGCGCTTCCAGCGTCACCTTGACGATCAGGCTCTCGAGCGTCTCATCGGTCAGCTTTCCGAACGGTGAATGGGCCCAGCCCACGATGCATGCGGTCATTTTCTTCTCCCTGGAATCCAACTCTATCACGACGGCGGCCATGCCGCTCGCCTCAATATTGTTCAAGAATGAACTTTTTGTGCAGCGCAGTAAAGCCGTTTTGCATCGGCGTGCGAAAGTTTTTATTGAGTGATCAGTCAATTAAAAATAACCTTGCCGCATGCCCAAGATCGGAATGGAACCACTGCGCCGCAAAGCGCTCATCGATGCCGCCATCCTCGCCATAGGCGAGCGCGGGTCGCTCGACGTCACCATGTCGGACATTGCCGGACGCGCCGGCGTCTCGCCCGCGCTGGCGCATCATTATTTCGGCGGCAAGGAGGACCTTCTCGAAGCCACCATGCGCCATATATTGCGCGAACTCGGCGCCGACGCCGTCAGGGCGCTGCGCCAGGCACCGGACGCGCGCTCACGCGTCAGCGCCGTGGTTTCGCTCAACTTCTCCGCCGAGCAGTTTCGTCCAAGCACGATCGCGGCCTGGCTCGCCTTCTACGTGGAAGCGCAGAGATCGGCGCCGATGCGTCGCCTGCTACAGGTCTATGCGCACCGACTGCATTCGAACCTGATGAGCGGGCTGCGGCCGCTGCTTCCGCCGGAGGAAGCCCTCCGCGTGGCCGAGGGCGCGGCCGCCCTCATCGACGGGCTCTATATCCGCCAGGCCTTGAAGGACGGGGCCCCGGACAGGCGCTCCGCGATCGCGCTGATCGAGGACTATCTCGAAACGAAGCTGGCGGGCGGGGGCCGGAAACGATGAACCAGACCCGGAAAAACCGCGTCCCTTCGCACGCCCCTCTGTCCTGCCGGACAGGCCTGAAGCAACCGAAAAAACAGCAACCTTCCCGTGAGGCGCACGATGCTCGAAGCTGATTTCGTCATCGTTGGCTCGGGCTCGGCCGGCGCGGCGATGGCCTATCGCCTGTCCGAGGATGGCAGGAATTCCGTCATCGTCATCGAATATGGCGGCACGGATATCGGCCCGTTCATTCAGATGCCGGCCGCGCTTTCCTTTCCCATGAACATGTCGCGCTACGACTGGGGCTTTTCCAGCGAGCCCGAGCCGCATCTCGGCGGCCGTATACTTGCAACGCCGCGCGGCAAGGTCATCGGCGGCTCTTCCTCCATCAACGGCATGGTCTATGTGCGCGGCCACGCTCGCGACTTCGACCACTGGGCGGAGGCCGGCGCCAGCGGCTGGGCCTCTGCGGACGTGCTGCCCTATTTCAAGCGGATGGAGCATTCGCATGGCGGCGAGGCCGGATGGCGTGGCACCTCGGGGCCCCTGCACGTGCAGCGCGGCTCGCGCGCCAACCCGCTCTATCACGCATTCGCGGAAGCCGGCAGGCAGGCCGGTTTCGAGCTGACCGACGACTATAACGGCTCCAAGCAGGAAGGTTTCGGAGCGATGGAGCAGACGATCCATCTCGGGCGGCGCTGGTCGGCCGCCAATGCCTATCTGCGGCCGGCGTTGAAGCGGAAAAATGTGAGTCTCGTCAACGGCTTCGCGCGGCGCGTGATCATCGAGAATCAACGCGCCGTCGGGGTGGAGATCGAAGCTCGCAAACAGATTCAAGTCGTTAAGGCGCGACGTGAGGTCGTCGTCGCCGCCTCGTCGATCAACTCGCCGAAACTGCTGATGCTGTCGGGTATCGGACCCGCCGCCCATCTTGCAAGCCACGGCATAGAAGTGGCCGCCGACCGTCCCGGCGTCGGCCGGAACCTGCAGGACCATATGGAGCTCTACATCCAGCAGGAGTCCGTCAAGCCGATCACGCTCTATTCGAAGCTGAACCTCTTTTCCAAGGCGCTGATCGGCGCCGAATGGCTGCTGTTCAAATCGGGGCTCGGCGCCAGCAATCATTTCGAGGCGGCCGCCTTCGTGCGCTCCGCCGCCGGGGTCAACTACCCCGACATCCAGTATCACTTCATTCCGGTCGCGATCCGCTATGACGGCAAGGCCGCCGCCAGGTCGCATGGCTTCCAGGCGCATGTCGGGCCGATGCGGTCGAAGTCGCGCGGCTCCGTCACGCTGCGCTCGCCCGACCCTTGGGAACGGCCAGCCATCCGCTTCAACTACATGTCGCACGAGGAAGACTGGACCGACTTCCGGCGCTGCATCAGGCTGACGCGCGAGATATTCTCCCAGCCCGCCTTCGACGAATTTCGCGGGCGCGAAATTTCGCCGGGCGCACATGTGCAGAGCGACGAGGAGCTCGACGACTTCATTCGCGCGCACGCCGAAAGCGCCTATCATCCTTGCGGCACCTGCCGCATGGGCCGCGCCGACGATCCGACGAGCGTGGTCGACCCCGAATGCCGCGTTATCGGCGTGGAAGGCTTGCGCGTCGCGGATTCCTCCATCTTTCCGCGCATCACCAACGGCAATCTCAACGCACCGTCGATCATGGTGGGCGAGAAGGCCTCCGACCATATTCTCGGCAAGCAGCCGCTCGCGCCGTCCAACCAGCGGCCGTGGATCAATCCGCGCTGGCGTGAGTCCGACCGCTGAGCGGTGGCCGGTTCGCATCTTCGAGAATTCGGCTATAGATCGACCAATTGGCTTTGAAAAAGGACAGTCGATGAAACAGAACCAGCTCTATCTCTTGATCGGCGCGCTGCTCGTGGCGGTGATCGTGCTGGGCGCCTATGTGTGGCGCCAGGAATCGAAGCCGGAAGGCGTCGAAATCAGGCTCGACGAGAGCGGCATCTCGGTGGAACAGAACTGACGCGCGAGTTCAATCACGGCGCGTCACCAGGGAGAACCCCATGAAAGCCCAGCCGAAAGCCTCCCACTACATCAACGGCCGGTTCGTGGAAGACGAACAGGGCGCGGCCATTCAGGTCATCTATCCGGCGACCGGCGAGACGATCGCGACGCTGCACTCGGCGACCCCCAATGTCGTCGAACTGGCGGTCGAGGCGGCGCGCGCGGCACAAGTCGCATGGGCACGGATGAAACCGGTCGAGCGCGGCCGCATCCTGCGTCGCGCCGCCGACATTCTGCGCGTCCGCAACGAGGAGCTCGGCCGGCTGGAAACGCTGGACACGGGCAAGGCGATACAGGAAACACTGGTCGCCGATGCGCCTTCCGCCGCGGACTGTCTCGAATATTTCGGCGGTGCGGTGGCAGCCTACAATGGCGAATTCATCGAACTCGGCGGCCCCTTCGCTTATACGCGGCGCGAAGCACTCGGCGTGTGCGTGGGCATCGGGGCATGGAACTACCCTATTCAGATCGCCGGCTGGAAGTCGGCTCCGGCGCTCGCCATGGGCAATGCCATGGTGTTCAAGCCATCGGAAAACACGCCGCTTTCCGCCCTGGCGCTGGCCGAGATTTATACCGAAGCGGGCCTTCCCGACGGGCTCTTCAACGTCGTGCAAGGCTATGGCGACGTCGGAGCCGCCCTCGTCGAGCATGACGTCGTGGCCAAGGTTTCCGTGACCGGTTCGGTGCCGACCGGCCGCAAGGTGCTGTCGCTCGCCGGCTCCAGGATGAAGCATGCGACGATGGAGCTTGGCGGAAAGTCGCCTCTCATCGTCTTCGAGGACGCCGATCTCGAAAATGCGATCGGCGGCGCAATGCTCGGTAATTTCTATTCCACCGGCCAGGTCTGCTCCAACGGCACGCGCGTCTTCGTCCACAAGGGCCTGCACGACCGTTTCATCGACCGCCTGGTCGAGCGGACGAAGAATATCCGCATCGGCGACCCGCTCGATCCCGATACGCAGATGGGACCGCTCATCAACAAGGCGCAACACGAGAAGGTCGCCGCATACATTGAAACCGGCAGACAGGAAGGCGCCACGCTCGCCTGCGGCGGCGGAGCACCGTCCCTGCAAGGCTTCGAGGATGGCTTTTTCGTCGAACCCACCGTCTTCACCGGCGTGAGGGACGGGATGCGCATCGCCCGGGAGGAAATTTTCGGGCCGGTGATGAGCGTGCTTTCCTTCGACAGCGAGGACGAAGTGATCGAGCGCGCCAACGCGACCGAATTCGGCCTTGCAGCCGGCGTCTTCACACGGGATCTGCCGCGCGCGCATCGCGTGATCGGCGAGTTGCAGGCCGGCACCTGCTGGATCAACGCCTACAATCTCACGCCCGTAGAAATGCCCTTCGGCGGCTACAAGCAATCCGGCATCGGCCGCGAGAACGCGCTCGAGGCGCTCGCCCACTACTCGCAGGTCAAGTCGGTCTATGTCGAGACGGGGAACGTCGAAAGCCCCTACTGAGCCGGCCTCGTGTGATCGAGATAGCCGGTCATCGCGCCGACTAGGTGATAGAGGATGCTTGCCGGCGCGTTGGGCGCGCAGACACGTCCCTTCTCGTCCAGCCGGTCGATCCACATGCCCGGCGGCGCGGGATCGAGGTGCCAACGAAACAGCCGCGCCACGCGCGTTTCTATCCTGCGTTCGAACTGGGGGAAGCCGGCGCGATCCATTGCTATCGCCGCCTTTATCGCCTCGCATTGCGGCCATGACCGCGAGATGGGCACGAACGGTCGTCCATGCCGCGATACCGCGCCGTAGGCGAGGTCGTTCAGCGGGTTAAGCCCCTGCTGACGCGCAACCATCTCCACCTTCTTCGCCAAGCCATCGAGGCTGGCGCGGCCGGTTCTCGTGGCGAACTCGACAAGCAGGGACGACCATTCGAAATGATGGCCCGGCTCCGTCCACTCACCTTCGTCCCCCGGCAACGGCAGCCAATCGGTGTCGAAGAACTCGCCCACCGTCAGCGTCTCCGTATCGTACAGCCGGGTTTCGAAGAGCTCGACGATCAACGCCGCCTGATCGAGCGCCGTCGCGTCGCTGGTGGCGCGGTGCCAAGCCAGGAACGCCTCCAGCATGTGCATCTGCGCATTGCTGGCGCGGATTTCCGCATCGGTCCCTGTTGGGAGCCGGGCCTCCCGTCCCGCTCCGAAACGTTCCGTCATGAAGTCGAAAGTTTTCCCGCCCAACGCCAAGGCATCCGGATGGCCGGCCAGATGCGCCTGCGCAAGCGCGAGCAGCATGCAGGCATGGTCATAGGCGTCTTCCGTTGCATCGAGCACCGTTCCGTCGGCCCTCAGCGTCCTTGCCCAACCGCCGCCTGGCCGACGCCCGCGTCTCGTCGCAAACTCCAGCCCCTGCGAAATTATTTCGCTCGCCGGCCCCGCCCATCCATGCGTGGCGGCAAGCGCGAAGGAATAGATCTGCCGCGCCGTGGTGCGCATCCGCTTCGGCAGCGGAACCGGCGCGCCGTCGAAATTCAGCGCCTCGTGAAAGCCACCGAAGTCGCGGTCCACTCCCTCATGCGCCCAGCGAGGCAGCGCCTGCTCGAACAGCCAATGGCGTACCCGCTCGCGAAAAGCGCCCGGCTCGGCCTGGCATTTCGGGAAAGGCGTGAACCTCGCCTCGGCGCGGCCCCTTCGCTCCAGTTCGTCGACGATCATGGTCACCTTCTGCGCATGCGCGATGGGTGCCACGAAGACGGCATCCTCGGTCGCCACCACCGCCATGTCCTCGAGCCCGACCGCCGAGACCAGCCTGCCCTGGCCGCGCAAATAGGAGCCGCGGCAGTCCACCGACACGACGTCGCCGATCGTCACGTTTCCCTGTGCGTCCTTCGCCCCCGCCTCGCGAAGAGCTCCCCACGAACCGAGATCGCTCCAGGAAAACCGTATCGGCACCATCGCGAGATTGTCCGCCTTCTCTATCACCCCTCGGTCCACCGAGACCGAGGGCAGGCCGGCATAGGCTTCCGGAGCCAACCGAATGCCGCCGCCGATGGCGGTGGCGTTTTGATGGGCTTGGCAGGCGCCCTCCCAGATCGCCAGCTGATGCGCGAGGAAGGCCCTCCGCATCGTGCCCGGTCGAAACAGGAAGATGCCCGTGTTCCAGAAATGGCGGCCGCGTTCGAGAAAGCCCGATGCGGTTGCGACATCCGGCTTTTCGACGAAACCCGTAACCACATGAGCGGAATCGGCAGGGCCGGAGGTCTCGATATAGCCGTAAGCCGTTTCGGCGCGCGACGGTGCTGCTCCGAAGAGTACGATACGGCCTTTCCCCGCCTCTTCGATCCCCTCCTCCACCGTTTCCCAGAAGGCCACGGCATCTGCGATCTCATGGTCGGAAGGCACGACCAGCACGGGAGCGTCACCGAAGATCTTCTCCGCGTGGATGGCGGCGACAGCGACCGCCGCGGCCGTGTCGCGCGCAGACGGCTCGAGGATCAGCGTTCCGCCTTCGATTCCCGCATCCTTGAATTCAGCCTCGACCTTGCCGGCATGGCGTTCCGCCGCAATCACGCAGATGTCGACCGCGCCGGCAGGGCGGCGTGTCATTCGCCTCAAGGTTGCAGCCAGCAGGGCGCCGCCCGAAAACAGTTCGTGGAACTGCTTCGGGCAATCCTGGCGCGAGAGCGGCCAGAGGCGTGCGCCCGCGCCGCCGCTCATCACGAAGACGGCAATCCTCCCAACCATGTCGGCTTAGCCCCCGCTTCACCCACGATCCTATCTCGCCCCAATTCCGGCGCTCTTGCAAGCGCCGATTGCAGGCGCGCGAACGCGCCACGGTAAATATTCTTCTTCAGAAACCGGCGAAGCCGCTCAATCGCACTTGCGGGATGGCGAAGCGGCGGCTATAAGCCCGCCCGACTGGTCACGGAGTGTAGCGCAGCCTGGTAGCGCACCTCGTTCGGGACGAGGGGGTCGCAGGTTCAAATCCTGCCACTCCGACCAGAATTCCAAGGCTTCCCGGGCCTTCCAAAACTCCTCAGGTTCAGCGCCGTTTCGCGCCAGCCGAAGTCGCCGGCTACATCACCTCGCAATATCGGCGGTTCCGCGGCGCGGCAATTCACGCTCGATTTACGCGCGTCGGCTACATCTCGACAGAACGATTCGGAGGCGAGCGCCATGTCCAGAGCCATCACCACTTTCCTGCTCGTTGCGGCGCTCACCGCGCTGCTGACCGCCTTGAGCCTGGCGGTGGCGAGGCACGGCTATCCGTTCGGCGCGGTCGGCGTCAGGCGGCTCGACGGGATCGCCGACGCATCCGTCTTCATGCCGCTCGCCGCGCTCTACTTCGTCTCGGCCGCGCTCTTGATGTTCCTGCCGCTTCGGGCTGCAAGCTTCGTCCTCGCCAATGCGACGGACGTGCTGTTCTGGACCGTGGTCGTGCTTTTCGCGAGTATCGTCGGGTGGCTCGCCGCCCGCTGGGCGTTCGGCCAATCCGATGCGCTGTGGGCGCTCTTAGACTGGCGTTTCCTTTTTGTCGCCGCGACCGTCGGCGCGCACCTGACGCTGAACGAGCTCAGACGAAACGTGCTGATGCGCACCGTCTTCTTCATCGTCTTCGTCGCCGCCACGCTCGCTTGCCTGTTCTGGTCTTTCGAGATCTGAGCGGGCGGCTATCCATTTGGATTAAGCCGCTTTCCGCATGCGGGTGTCCCGTACCTAAGTAGGTAAGTGCAGGTAAGCCGAGCTCGGCGGCCTTTCGGAGCAGTCGGGGCTCCATAGGGCATAGGCCGGCGCCCCGGAACGCGCCTTTGCGCGCAATTGACGCCTCCGCGAAGGGCGACTACCACGGCGAAAGACTTGAACCGGCGGGGTGCCCCACTTGAAGATCGCGATCATATTCGGAACGCGGCCCGAGGCCATCAAGATGGCGCCCATCGTGCACGAGGCGCGCCGCGTGGCCGAACCCCTCATCGTCTCCACCGGCCAGCACCGGGAGATGGTCGCGCCGATCCTCGACTGGTTCGGCATCCGCCCCGACCGGGATCTCGCGCTGATGAAGCAGGGGCAGACCCCGCAGGACCTTCTCGCCCGCGCCATGGTCGCCCTGGGCGAGCTCCTCGAAAAAGAAAAGCCCGACGCGGTGCTCGTGCAGGGCGACACGTCGACCGCGCTCGCCGGCGCGCTGGCGGCCTTTCACCTGAAGATTCCCGTCGGGCATGTCGAGGCCGGTCTGCGCACCGGCGACATCCGGTCCCCCTTCCCCGAGGAAGCGAACCGGCAGCTCATCTCGCGCCTCGCCACCTGGCATTTCGCGCCCACCGCCCGGCAGGCGAGGCTACTCGCCAACGAGCGGGTATCCGGCAGCATCGACGAGGTCGGCAACACGGTGGTCGACGCCCTGCAATGGACATCGCAGCGTCTCGGCCCAGTCCACATGCCGGAGCGCCCGATCATCCTCGTTACGGCGCATCGCCGCGAGAGCTTCGGCGAACCGATGCGCCAATCCTTCTCGGCGCTTGCCGATCTCGCCCGCTTTTATCCGGCCTTCGATTTCATCTATCCGGTGCATCGCAACCCGAACGTCTTGCAGCCGGCGCACGAGATTCTCGGCCACATCGACAATTTCCATCTCGTCGAACCCCTCGAATATCCAGCCCTGATCGACCTCCTTCGCCGGTCCTATCTCGTCATATCGGATTCCGGCGGCATCCAGGAAGAAGCGCCCTCCTTCGGCGTTCCGGTGCTGATCCTGCGTGAATCGACCGAGCGCCCCGAGGTCATCGAGGCCGGCATCGGCCAGCTGGTCGGAACGAGCCGCGAGCTCATCCTGGAGAAAGCCGCGCATTTTCTCGACAGCCCCACCAATCGAAAAGCGGTGGCCGCGATCCCGAACCCGTTCGGCGACGGGCGTACCGCGCAACGTATCCTCGCGCGGGTGGTCTCCGGCTGATTCCTTAAGTTTTCGATCCGGATCGTTCTTTTTTCGATTCAGAAACGCAGCTCCGAAGTATGCGAAGTTTCAGTCGGGGAATACTTAGGATTTACATGCACCCATAAAGTGCCAAGTATAATGTTTAAACTCTTTTAAGTTGTATGTGTTGTCATTACACCTATGAGAACGCATCGTCCATATCGTTCGTTGTCGTATCTTCTGCTCGGTGATCGCACCGGTACCGCAGCCATCGAGTTTGCTATCCTCAGCCCCCTTTATCTGATGCTCTTGTTGGGCATGACCGCCTACGGGCTCTATTTCGGCGCCGCCCACTCGGTGCAGCAGATCGCCGCCGACGCGGCGAGGCTCGCCGTCTCCGGCATCGACGACGCCGACCGGCGCGACATCGTCAGCCGCTTCGTCCAGCAGAATGCCGGACAATACGTCCTCATCAATCCGGCCAAGGTAAATTTCAACGTCTCCGAGACCGAGGGCGGCAGCCGCTTCCTCGTCGAGATCCGATACGACGCCAGCGGGCTTCCCATCTGGGGCCTGTTCGAGGCGCTGCCCAAGCCGGAAATGACTATTTCCCGTCGTTCGACCATCCGTATCGGAGGGCTGTGAACATGTCAGGCAATTGGCTTCCACACGGCTTCCGCCGCTTCTTCGGCGACCGGCAGGGCAGCTTCGCGACCATGACGGCGATCATGGCGCCGGTAGCGCTGACGCTCGCCGCCTTCGCCGTCGACATTGGCTCGCTCCATCTGCAGAAGCGGGAGGCACAATCGCTCGTCGATCTCGCCGCGATCTCCGCCGCCGCCAATATCGGCAAGGCGCAGGAAGCAGCGCTCCTCACGATGACGGACAACGGCATCCGCGGCCTGACGATCGTGCAGGCAGGCTCCGACGGCAGCGTGAAATTCTCCGAAAGCAGTCTGTCCGGGCAGATGTCGGTCATCCCGGGCGTTTATTCGAGAAACATACAGCTTCCGCCGTCGCAGCGGTTCCGGGCCACCACACAATCCCCCAACGCGGTGAAGGTCGTCTACACCCTGAAGGGAAACCGGTATTTTGCCGGCGCGCTGATGCCTCCTCCCGACATTGTCGCTTCGGCAGTCGCGAGCACGTCGAGCTATGCCGCCTTCAGCATCGGCTCTAGGCTCGCCTCGCTTGACGGCGGCATCGCGAATGCGCTTCTGAGCGCCCTTCTCGGCTCCAAGGTTTCCCTGAGCGTGATGGATTACAACGCGCTCCTCAATACCGACATCAACCTTTTGAGCTTCCTGAAGGTTCTGGCGACCGACATCAATCTCACCGCGGGCACCTACGACACGCTGCTGAAGACCGACATCGCCATCGGTCAGTTGTCCCGCAGCCTCGCCAATACCGAGGGCCTCAGCGGAACCGCCAAAGCGGCGCTCGGCCGCCTCGCCAATGCCGCCAGCGGCAGCAGGGAGAAGGTGAGGCTCGAGAACTCGCTCGATCTCGGCGATATGGCCCTGCTGCCGATCTCGGCTGAAATCAAGGAGCTGTCGGCCAAGCTCAACATCATGGAATTCCTCACGACCAGCCTGATGACCGGGGGCAAAAACCAGATCAAGCTCGATCTCGGCGTAGCGCTCCCCGGCGTCGCCGACGTCACGGTCGATCTCGCGATCGGCGAACCGCCGCAGCATTCGAAGCCCTTCGCCGTCGGCAAGGGCGGAGAGATCGTCAGGACGGCTCAGACACGGCTTTGGATACTGGTCGAGGTCGGCGGGCTTCTCGGCGGGCTGGTGCGCCTGCCGATCTATGTCGAACTCGCCTTCGCCGAAGCGCAACTGGATTCGATCACCTGCCCGACCGGCCGGCCCGAGAGCATCAGGGTCAATATCAGCGGACGCCCGGGCGTAGTCGATCTCTATGTCGCCGACATCGACCGCAACCGTCTGAAGGATTTCGGTCGTCCGGTGCCGAAGGACCCCGGCCGCATACTGAACGTCCTTGGCCTCGTCACCGTCACCAGCAAGGCCCATGCGGAGATAGCAAACATCTCTCCCACGAAAATCCAGTTTACGCGTGCCGACATCGACGCAGGCGTCGTGAAATCGGTCCACACCAAGAATCTGACCGGGGCACTCGTCCCTTCGTTGCTGGGAAACCTCAAGCTGGACGTCAACATCCTTGGACTCAATCTGCTGCTGGGTGACGTGGCCAAACTGGTGGGCAACCTCATTACCCCACTGACGCCGGCGATCGACAATTTGGTTGTCGGCCTGCTCTCGCTGCTGGGGGTCAAGCTCGGCGAAGCCGATATCCGCGTGCACGAGGCAAGCTGCAGCCGCTCCACGCTCGTCATGTAGGCGCGGCTACGGCCACGGCGGCTCCGCAAAACCATCGCCGCGGTCGCGCAAGGAACGGCCGCTTCATCCCTCCACGTCAGGTGATGACGCTCGGCACCTTCATGCCGGTGCGCTCGGCTATTCCGGCAATCTCGCCGGCCGCGGCGATCAGGTCGCGCAGGGCTTCCTGTGTCTCCGCACCGTGTCCCGCGGGATCGGGTTCGAAGCGCTCGATATAGACGCGGATCGTCGCCCCGGTCGTGCCGGTTCCCGACAGGCGGAACACGACGCGCGAGCCGCCCTCGAAGAGGACACGGACGCCCTGGTTGCGGCTGATCGAGCCGTCGACGGGATCGGTATAGGAGAAATCGTCGGCGGCGGCGATCTTCAGCCCCCCGACCGTCGTGCCAGGAAGCTTCTCGAGCTTGGCACGCAGAGCGCCGATGAGATCGTCGGCCACCTTGGCGTCGACGCCCTCATAGTCGTGGCGCGAATAATAGTTGCGCCCGTAGGTCGTCCAATGCTCCCTGACGATATCCTTCACGCCTTGCTGGCGCGCGGCCAGTATGTTGAGCCAGAGCAGCACCGCCCAGAGCCCGTCCTTCTCGCGGACATGGTTGGAGCCGGTTCCGGCGCTTTCCTCGCCGCAGATGGTGGCGAGACCCGCATCCAGCAGGTTGCCGAAAAACTTCCAGCCGGTCGGCGTCTCGTAGATGCCGATGCCGAGCCTTTCCGCCACGCGGTCGGCCGCGCCGCTGGTCGGCATCGAGCGGGCGATTCCTTTCAACCCATCCCTGTAGCCCGGCGCGAGATGCGCGTTCGCCGCCAAGAGCGCCAGCGAATCCGACGGGGTGACGAATACCCCCTTGCCGATGATGAGATTGCGGTCGCCGTCGCCGTCCGAAGCCGCGCCGAAATCGGGCGCCCCGTCGGACATCATCAGTTCGTAGAGATCATGGGCATGGACCAGATTGGGGTCGGGGTGGTGGCCGCCGAAATCCGGCAGAGGAACCGCGTTGCGCGCCGTGCCCGGCTCGGCGCCGAGACGTTTTTCCAGGATTTCCACTGCATAGGGACCGGTCACGGCATGCATGGCGTCGAACACCATTTTGAACCCGGACGCGAACATCGACCTGATCGCGTCGAAGTCGAACAGCGCTTCCATCAGATCCGCATAATCGGCGACGGGATCGACGACCTCCACCGTCATGTCGCCGGCCTTCGCGGTGCCCAGCCGGTCGAGATCGATATCCGCGATATCGGCGATCGCGTAGCGGTCGATCGCCTGCGTTCGGAGATAGATCGCCTCGGTGATTTTCTCGGGGGCGGGTCCGCCATTCCCGATATTGTACTTGATGCCGAAATCTTCCGCCGGTCCGCCGGGATTGTGGCTTGCCGACAGCACCAGCCCGCCGAATGCCTCGTTCTTGCGAATGAGATGCGAGGCTGCCGGCGTGGAAAGCAGGCCGCCGCGGCCGACCATGACACGACCGAAGCCGTTCGCAGCCGCCATCTTTATCGCGGTCTGGATCGCCTCCCGGTTGAAGTAGCGTCCGTCGCCGCCGATCACCAGCGTCTGGCCGCGATAACCCGCGACCGAATCGAAGATCGACTGGATGAAATTCTCCACATAGCCTGGCTGCTGGAAGACAGGCACCTTCTTGCGCAGGCCGGAAGTGCCCGGCTTCTGGTCGTTGAAGGGCGTCGTGCTGACGATGGAAATCATTCTGAAAAGTTCCTCAAGCTCCAATCAGGGCCGAGGCGGCGGGAAACCTTCCCGCGCCCCGTCCCACGACAATCGGACTTCGCCTGTTCCCATCATGGCTCAAACCGCGCCACACGCGAAGAGCTGCTTCATCCTTAAAACCGCATAAATCAGGAAAATGCCGGGAATCCAGCGCGTTGAATCCGGCCGCGACCTTAACCGAAAGATCGGCGGACCCGACATCAAATACCATGTCCGCGGTATCGGTTATTCGTGAAGCAGGCAGAGCGCATGCGTCATTTAAACGTCATTTTATGCTGCAAACGCCGAAAGCTGCGTCGAACAACGATTCTCACACTGGCGCTGGCGTGTTGCCGATCAAGAAGGCGCCGTCGGCAAAAAGTTACGCCGCCAGCGCTTCCTGTGGCGGTTTCTTCGCACCGGTCATGAAGGCGACGGCGTCGGACATCGAATGTTCCTTCGGGTCGATCACGCAGAGGCGGCGGCCCAGGCGGTGGACGTGGATGCGATCGGCCACCTCGAAGACATGCGGCATGTTGTGCGAGATCAGAACGATCGGCATTCCCCGCGCCTTCACGTCGAGGATGAGTTCCAGCACCTTCCGCGATTCCTTGACGCCGAGCGCGGCGGTCGGCTCGTCCATGATGATGACTTTCGACCCGAAGGCGGCCGCCCTCGCCACAGCGACGCCCTGACGCTGACCGCCGGAGAGTGTCTCCACCGCCTGGCTGATGTTCTGGATCGTCATCAGGCCGAGATCGGACAGCTTCTGGCGGGCGATCCTTTCCATCGCCGGCCGGTCCAGGAGCTTGAAATACCTGCCCATGAAGCCGGGCTTGCGGATTTCCCGCCCGAGAAACATGTTGTCGGCGATCGACAGCGCGGGCGAAAGCGCGAGGTTCTGGTAGACCGTCTCGATGCCGGCGTCGCGCGCCTCCATCGGCGAGCGGAAGTTGACCGGTTCGCCGTCGAGCCGGATTTCGCCCTCGTCGGGCCGGATCGCCCCGGATATCGCCTTGATGAGCGAGGATTTCCCCGCGCCATTGTCGCCGATCACGGCGAGTATCTCGCCCGGATAGAGATCGAAATCGGCATTGTCGAGGGCGGTGACGCGACCGTAGCGCTTGACGATGCCGCGTGCGGTCAGAATGGGAGCGGAATTCATGACGAAAGCTTCCTGATCCATTGATCGATTGCGACGGCGATGATGGTGAGCCAGCCAATGGCGAAGAGCTGCCAGAGGACGTCGACGCCGGCGAGGCGAAGCCCCGAATTGAAGATGCCGACGATCAGCGCGCCGACCAGCGGCCCGATGATCGAGCCGCGCCCGCCGAACAGCGATATGCCGCCGATCACTACCGCGGTGATCGACTGGAGATTGGCCTCCTGAAAGCTCTGCGGCGAGACCGAGCCCACCCGGCCGATCGATGCCCAGGCGGCCAGCCCGCAGACGAGCCCGGCGAGAGCGTAGACGGAGAGCAGCGTACGGTTCGTGCGGATGCCGGAAAGCTCGGCCGCTTCCTTGTCGTCGCCGATCGCATAGACGTGGCGGCCCCACGCGGTGCGATTCAGCATGTACCAGAGTACCGCGAATATCAGCACCATCAGAACCGAGCCGTAGGTGAACTGGGCGCTGCCGACACGAAAGCTTTCCCCGAAGATCTTCAGGAGCGGCGCGGCCGCGTCGATGTCCTGGCTACGGATCGACTGCGCGCCCGAAAGCCACAGCGTCAGCGCGAAGAAAATGTTCCAGGTGCCGAGGGTGACGATGAAGGGCGGCAGCTTGAAGCGCGTAACGAACAAGCCGTTCAGAAAGCCGGCCAGGGCGCCGCCGGCAAAGCCGATCGCGATCGCCAGCGGCGTCGGAATGCCGAGCTTCACCGACAGGCTGCCCATGATCACCGACATCAGCACCATGATCGCGCCCACCGACAGATCGATGCCCGCTGTGAGGATCACCAGGCTTTGGGCGGCGGCGAGGATGCCGATGATCGACACCTGCTGCATGATGAGGGAAAGATTGAACGCGCTGAAGAAGTTCGACCCGGCAACGAAACCGAAGGCGATCACGCTGGCGATCAGCACGATCACCGGCACCATCGTCGGGTTTCCGTGCAGGAAGTGCTGCAGCCGGTCGAAGATGTTCTTCTCGTGCCCCTCGAACGCCGCGACATTGCGATCGCTCTGGTCGAGCGCCTGCTCGTAATCCTGCCGTGCAGGCTTGCTGACTGTGGATTCGCTCATTGCGCTTCCTCCCGAAAGGCGAACGGCAGTGAAATTGTGATCCCGATCGCGGATGGCGTCAAACGATGGCTGAAAGGCTTTGCGCCCCCTTCACCACGCTTCGCGTGGCCCCTTCCCCCGCTTCACTGGAGAATTCGACGGACGGCCGCAGTGCCGGCTCCTCTCCCGTTTTCGGGGGAGGAGCCCCGAAGTCGACGGTCAGCCCCAGCACTTCTCCAGACCCGCTGCCGAGTCGACGGATTTCACCCCGTCGACCGGCTTGTCGGTGATCAGGGACACGCCGGTGTCGAAGAAATCCAGGCCCTCGGTAGGCTTGGGCACCTCGCCGGTGTCGGCGAACTTCTTGATCGCCTCGATGCCGAGGGCCGCCATCTGCAGCGGATATTGCTGCGAGGTCGCGCCGATGATGCCTTCCTTGACGTTCTGCACGCCCGGGCAGCCGCCATCGACCGAAACGAGAACGATCCCCTCCGTCTTGCCGAAGGATTTCAGCGTCTCGTAGGCGCCCGCAGCGGCCGGCTCGTTGATGGTGTGCACGACATTGATGTCAGCATCCTTCATGAGAAGGTTTTCCATGGCCTTGCGGCCGCCCTCCTCATTGCCGTTGGTGACGTCGTGGCCGACGATGCGCGGATCATCCTCGTCGCCGATCAGGTTCGCATCCTTGATGTCGATGCCGAAGCCCTTCAGGAAACCCTGGTTGCGCAGCACGTCGACCGAGGGCGCGCTCGGAGTGAGATTGAGCAGGCCGATCTTGGCGTTCGCCGCCTCTTCGCCCAGCGTGGCGGCGGCCCATTGGCCGATCAGCTCGCCAGCCTTGAAATTGTCGGTGGCGAAGGTCGCGTCGGCGGCGTCGATGGGCTCGAGCGGCGTATCGAGGGCGATGACGAGCAGCCCGGCGTCTCGCGCCTTCTTCACCACCGGCACGATCGCCTTGGTGTCCGACGCCGTGATGAGGATGCCCTTCGCGCCCGAGGCGATGCAGGTCTCGATCGCCTGGACCTGGGTCTCGTGGTCGCCGTCGATCTTGCCCGCATAGGTCGAAAGCTTCACGCCAAGCTCGGAAGCCTTGGCGGTCGCGCCCTCCTTCATCTTGACGAAGAACGGGTTGATGTCGGTCTTCGTGATCAGGCACGCGCCGATTTCCTCCTGCGCCGAGGCAGGCGTCGCCAGTGCGGCGACGGAGACGGCGGCGGCGCCAAGCATGAACGATTTCAATAGTTTGGAATAAGTCACGATAGTCCTCCCGGTTGACAGGCCACACCGCAGGCGGTGAGGCAGACACGAACGTCCAGCCCATGACCCAACCTGGACGCCCTGCTGTCAGGAGATACCAAAGAATCCGAGGTGTCAATAATTAAATCACTATGAATTATTATTGACACCTGCAGTCATCGCCCCCATTGTGCTGGCTTCGCGAATGCGCCATGAGGAGGCCGGGGCGGCGGATGCCGTCGTTCTCGGGGTGCCGGGCATGACAAGAAACGACGCAGCGGTGCGGGTCGATCACCCATATCACCGTGGAACCAACCAGAGCGGGATGCGCGACTACAACGAGCGCCTCGTGCTTTCGCTCGTGCGCATTCACGGCGGACTTTCCAAGATAGAGATTTCGCGGATGACCGGGCTTTCCGCGCAGACCGTCTCGGTGATCATGCGCGAATTGGAGGCCGAGGGCCTGCTTCTGCGCGGCGAGCCCGTGCGCGGCAGGATCGGCCAGCCATCGGTCCCCATGTCGCTCAATCCGGACGGTGCCTTCTTTCTGGGATTGAAGGTCGGCCGGCGCAGTTCCGAGCTCGTGCTTCTCGATTTCCTGGGAAAGCTGCGTTCGATGCGCCACAACGCCTACGCCTACCCCACGCCTTCGGGAACCATAGATTTCGTGCTCGAAGGCATCGAGAGGATAAGCGAAAGCCTGACGCCTGAACAGAATGCGCGCATCGCAGGGCTCGGCATCGCCATCCCCTTCGAACTCTGGAACTGGGCAGACGCCAGCGGCGCGCCGCGGGAGGTGATGGATCGCTGGCGCGACACCGACATTGCCGCCGAGATCACGGCGCGCTGCCCCTTCCCCGTCTATCTGCAGAACGACGCGACGTCGGCCTGCGGGGCGGAGCTCGTCTTCGGCACGTCGGGCGCGCATCGCGACTTCCTCTATTTCTACATCGGCGCCTTCGTCGGTGGCGGCATCGTGCTCAACCGCGGCCTCTATGGCGGCGCAACCGGAAATGCCGGCGCATTGGGTTCGATGCCCGTTCCAGCGCCGGGCGGCGGGGTCAGGCAGCTCATCGACATCGCCTCGATCACCGTTTTGGAAGCCACGCTTGCCGGGCAAGGGCTGGAGACCGGGAAACTGTGGTCCTCGCCCGAGGAATGGGGAGAGATCGGCAAGCCGTTGGACAAATGGATCGACGAAGCGTCATCCGCCCTCGCCCACGCGATCCTGTCGGCATCGGCGGTCGTGGATTTCGAGGCGGCGATCATCGAGGGCTGGATGCCGCTCTCCGTCCGCAAACGGCTGGTGGAGACGACAAGCGGCAGGCTCGCCAGGCTCGATTCGGAAGGTCTGAAGCCGCCGATCGTCAAGGAAGGAACCGTCGGCATCCACGCGCGCGCGCTCGGCGGCGCCAGCTTGCCCTTGTCGGACCGGTTCCTGATCGGCTCCGGTGCCGCGATGAAGAACATCTGAACGAGAGCTACTGGCACCGCTTCGGCGATGCAGGAACACTTATGGAGAACCCATGATCCTTTGCTGCGGCGAAGCGCTGATCGACATGCTGCCACGCGAGACGACGGTTGGGGAGCGAGCATTCGCGCCCTATGTCGGCGGCGCGGTGTTCAACACGGCAATCGCGCTCGGCCGGCTCGGGGCACCTGTCGCGTTCTTCTCCGGCATCTCCACCGACCTTTTCGGCAAGCAGCTCACCGACGCCTTGACGCAGAGCAATGTCGACCTTCGCCACGTCAGCTATTCCGCGCGCCCGACGACGCTCGCCTTCGTCCATCTCAATGACGGCCACGCCGCCTACACCTTCTACGACGAGAACAGTGCCGGCCGCATGCTCACCGAGGCCGACCTGCCTGACATCGGCACAGAGGTGGAAGCACTGCATTTCAGTTGCATCAGCCTCGTTTCCGAGCCCTGCGGTTCCGCCTACGAAGCACTGATGCGACGCGAGCACGGATCCCGCGTCACCATGCTCGATCCCAACATCCGCGCCGCCTTCATCACCGACAAGGAGGCGCATCGCCGACGCATGCTGAGGATGATCGCCATGGCCGACATCGTAAAGCTTTCGGACGAAGACCTCGTCTGGTTCGACGAAACCGGCTCGCAGGACGAGATCGCCGAACGCTGGCTGGCGATGGGGCCGAAGCTGCTGGTGCTCACGCGCGGAAGCCAGGGCGCGACGGGCTACACGAAACACGGCTCGGTGCGCGTTTCCGCGCCCAGTGTTGCGGTCGCAGACACGGTCGGCGCGGGCGACACGTTCAGCGCGGGTCTGCTTAGCTCACTGCACCAGACAGGCCTGATCACCAAATCGGCGATCGCGGCGCTTTGCGAGGGTGATCTGCGCACGGCGCTGGAATTCGCGGTGAGGGTCGCCGCCGTCACCGTCTCGCGCGCCGGCGCCAATCCTCCTTGGAAGCACGAGCTCGGCTGAGCGGCGCAACTATCTGCCGCCGAGCCTGCCCTCCGCGATGAAATTCGGATTGGCGAAGGGGGCGTCGCCCTCCACCACGCCGCTGCCGTAGCGGAAGATTTCGCCGTCGACCGTGCGCATCGCGCCGCCGGCCGCACGCAGCACCGCGTCGCCCGCCGCCGTATCCCACTGCATGGTGCGCCCGAACCTCGGATAGAGATCGGCGGCGCCCGCGGCCAGCATGCAGAATTTGAGCGACGAGCCCACGGAAACGATATCGGCGGCGCCGTAGCGCGCGATGTAGTCGTCGGTCTCCGGCGTCCGGTGCGAGCGACTCGCAACGATCGTCAGCGTCTCGCCGCACTCGCGTACGGCGATGCGGCGGCGCGCGGACGCCTCGTGCGATGCAGTGGTCGCGATTTCCTCGGCAAAGCCCGGCCGTCCGGCATAGAGAAGATTTCGTGCCGGCGCATAAACGATGCCGACCACCGGAACACAGTCTCGCACCAGTGCGATATTCACGGTGAAATCGCTGTTCCCCCTCACGAATTCGCGGGTGCCGTCGAGCGGATCGACAAGGAAGAAGCTGCGCCCGACATCGGTCGGAAGCCGCCCTTCCGCCGCCTCTTCCTCGGCGATGATCGGAATGTCCGGAAAATTCTCCCTCAGGCCTTTCAGGATGATCGCTTCAGCATCGCGATCGGCTTGCGTCACCGGCGAGAAGTCAGGCTTCGCCTCCACGACGACGCCTGCGTTGAAAATCTCCATGATGCGCCGACCGGCCGCGAGCGCGAGCGGCTCCAGCACCGCGAGCATCGCGGCGTCCCGGGCTTGCGTCTCTTCTGCGATCGGCGGCGTTTCGCCGTCAGTCATTCTCAGATATAGCCTCGCTCGTGCAGCCAGCCTTCCAGGAGGTCCGCCAATTCCTCGGCCGATCTGCCGGCAGTCTCCAGGTGCACGTCGGCATTCTCGGGCGCTTCATAGGGCGAGTCGACCCCGGTGAAGTTCCTTATCTCGCCCTTGAGCGCGCGTTCGTAAAGCCCTTTCGGGTCGCGCCGCGCACATTCCTCGAAAGGCGTGTCGACGAAGATCTCGACGAATTCGCCCTCGCCCAGAAGCTCGCGGGCCATCTGCCGCTCGGCCCGGAACGGCGAGATGAATGAGACGAGCACGATCAGGCCGGCATCGACCATCAGACGCGCCACCTCGCCGACGCGGCGGATGTTCTCCACGCGATCCTCTTCGGTGAAGCCGAGATCGCGATTGAGGCCGTGACGCACGTTGTCGCCATCGAGGATATAGGTGTGGCGGCCTACCGCGTGCAGCTTCCTTTCGAGAAGATTCGCGATGGTGGATTTGCCCGATCCCGACAGCCCGGTGAACCAGAGCACCGCCGGCTTCTGATGCTTCAGCTCGGCGCGCGCGCCCTTGTTCACGTCGAGCGCCTGCCAGTGGATGTTGGCGGCGCGGCGCAGCGGATGAAGGATCATGCCCGCGCCAACGGTCGCGTTGGTCACCCGGTCGATGAGGACGAAGGCGCCGGTCTGGCGATTGTCGGCGAAATTGTCGAAGGCGACGGGCGATTGCACCGAGATGTTGCAGACGCCGACCTCGTTGAGCTCCAGCGACTTGGCGGCCTCATGCGCGAAATTGTTGATGTTGACGCGGTGCTTCAGTTCCGTGACCCTCGCGTGCGCCTGGTCCGTTTCGGTGCGCAGGATGTAGGAGCGCCCAGGCATCAACGGATGCTCGTCGAACCACACGAGATTGGCGGCGAACTGATCGGCGACCTGCGGGCGGGCATCCGGCGCTACCAGAATATTGCCGCGCGATACCTCGATCTCATCCTCCAGCACCACGGTGACGGCTTGTCCTTCGCGAGCGGACGGGATGTCGCCATTGGCCGTGACGATGCG
Source organism: Aquamicrobium sp. LC103 (assembly GCF_001014615.2). GTDB lineage: Bacteria > Pseudomonadota > Alphaproteobacteria > Rhizobiales > Rhizobiaceae > LBCQ02. The sequence goes on along the minus strand of NZ_LBCQ02000002.1, from coordinate 282,116 downwards.
CTTGACCCGCGACGACCTTCCCGATTTCGCCGCCACCACCTCGTCGCCGACCGCGACGCGGCCGGCCGCGATCGTGCCGGCGAAGCCGCGAAAGTCGAGATTGGGGCGGTTCACATACTGCACCGGAAGCCGAAAGGGTTTGTGAAGAACGTCCGTATCGACCGGCACCGTCTCCAGATGCTCGATCATCGTCGGGCCCGCATACCATGGCATGTTTTCCGACAGCGTGATCACATTCTCGCCGTAGCGCGCCGAAACCGGGATCGGAACCACCGTGGCGAAGCCGAGAGAACCGGCGAAGGAAAGGAAATCCCGCGCGATGCTCTCGAATACCGTCTGATCGTAGTCCACCAGGTCGATCTTGTTGACGGCCAGCAGGATGTGCCTGATGCCGAGCAGCGAGGCGATGAAGGAATGCCGGCGCGTCTGCGGCAGAATCCCCTTGCGCGCGTCGACCAGCACGATCGCGAGATCGGCGGTGGAAGCCCCGGTCGCCATGTTGCGCGTGTATTGCTCGTGGCCCGGCGTGTCGGCGACGATGAACTTGCGCTTCGGCGTGGCGAAGAAGCGGTAGGCGACGTCGATGGTGATGCCCTGCTCGCGTTCCGCCTCGAGCCCGTCCACCAGCAGCGCGAAGTCGATGTCGCTGCCGTTCGTGCCGTGCTTTCGCGAATCGCGCTCCAAAGCGGCGAGTTGATCCTCGAAGATCAGCTTGGTGTCGTAGAGGAGCCGGCCGATTAACGTGGATTTCCCGTCGTCCACGGAGCCGCACGTCAGAAAGCGGAGCATCGATTTCTGCTCCTGTTCCAGAAGGTAGCTGCTGATGTCGGTCGAGGAGGCGCGGACCGCCTTCAAATCGTGCAGCATCAGAAATACCCTTCCCGCTTCTTCTTCTCCATCGATCCGGACTCGTCCTTGTCGATGAGGCGACCCTGTCGTTCGGAGGTCCTCGCGGTCAGCATTTCGGCGACGATCGCCTCCAGCGTGTCCGCGCCGGATTCGATGGCGCCGGTGAGCGGATAGCAGCCGAGCGTGCGGAAACGGACGAGGCGATCCTCGATCTCCTCGTCCTCTCGAAGCTGCATGCGCTCGTCATCGACCATGATGAGCATGCCGTCGCGCTCCACCACAGGACGGCGCTTGGCAAAGTAAAGCGGCACGATGGGTATGTTTTCCTGCATGATGTATTGCCAGATGTCGAGCTCGGTCCAGTTCGACAGCGGAAACACGCGGATCGATTCACCCTGGCTGACCCTCGTATTGTAGATCTTCCACATCTCCGGGCGCTGGTTCTTCGGATCCCAGGCATGTCGCGCGTTGCGGAAGGAGAAAATGCGTTCCTTGGCCCGCGACTTCTCCTCGTCGCGCCGCGCGCCGCCGAAGGCTGCGTCGAAGCCATATTTGTCGAGCGCCTGACGCAGCGCTTCCGTCTTCATGATGCTGGTATGGACGTTCGAGCCGTGGTCGAACGGATTGATGTCGCGTTCCACGCCGTCCTGATTGACGTGAACGAGCAGGTCGAAACCGAGCTTCGCGGCCATGCGATCGCGAAATTCGATCATCTCGCGGAACTTCCAGGTCGTGTCGACGTGCAGGAACGGAAAAGGCGGCTTGGCCGGATAGAAGGCCTTCATCGCCAGGTGCATCAGGACGGATGAATCCTTGCCGACCGAATAGAGCATGGCCGGTCTGGAGAAAGTCGCCGCCACTTCCCGGAAGATGTGGATAGCCTCAGCCTCGAGACGATCGAGGTGAGAGAGCTTCGCAAGCATTGAAGTTTACCTTCGAATTCGACGGACAGCCGGTCCGGCGGTTGGAAACGGCCCCTGCGCAAGCATGAATCCCATATGGAGCGATGCATCGCGAGTTGAGGAAAACCAAATATCTCCCCGCGGGCGGACCGGCTTTTCGCCTCGACAAGGCTGGAGCGAATTTTGTTCCACGCCGCGCATTTTCCGTCGCCCGGCAGCAATTGCAGGCAAGTTGGCTCTGGACGGCAGCGACGTCACGTTATATGCACTGCACCGCTCATATTGGGGCGTAGCCAAGCGGTAAGGCAGCGGTTTTTGGTACCGCCATTCCCTGGTTCGAATCCAGGCGCCCCAGCCAGACCCATGGAAAAGTTGCGCCAGTCGATGGACTGTCCTAGGACCTAGCCGCTTTCGATCCGCAAGCGTATCTGCTACAGCGTGACCCACACGCGCAGCCTCTGGCCAACGACAAAAGGTAACCATGCAATTCATCGATCTGGGCGCACAACGCGAGCGCATTCGTGACCGGCTGAAGGCCGCGATGGACAAGGTCTTCGAGGAAGGCCGCTACATTCTCGGGCCCGAGGTCGGGGAATTCGAGCAGGCGCTCGCCCGCTATGTCGGCGTCAAGCATGTCATCGGCTGCGCAAACGGCACCGACGCGCTGCTGCTGCCGCTGATGGCTCACGGCATCGGCCCCGGAGACGCCGTCTTCTGCCCGAGCTTCACCTTCGCCGCGACAGCCGAAGTGGTCGCCCTCACCAAGGCGGAGCCCGTGTTCATCGACGTCGATGCCGACACCTACAATATCGACATCGCCCAGCTCGAAGCCGCGATCGAGATGGTCAAGCGCGAAGGCAGGCTGACGCCGAAGGCGATCATCCCGGTCGACCTGTTCGGTCTCGCAGCCGACTATCCGAAGGTCATGGAGATCGCCGAGCGTCACGGCCTGATCGTGATCGAGGACGCCGCTCAGGCGATCGGCGGCACGCTTGGCAACCGCATGTGCGGCGCGCTCGGCCATATCGGCTCGACCAGCTTCTACCCGGCGAAGCCGCTCGGATGCTACGGCGACGGCGGCGCGATGTTCACCAATGACGACGAACTGGCCGAGAAGCTGCGCTCCTTCGCCTTCCACGGCAAGGGCGAGACCCAGTACGACAACATCCATGTCGGCCTGAACTCCAGGCTCGACACGCTGCAGGCAGCAATCCTGATCGAGAAGCTCGCCATCCTCGAAGACGAGATGGAGAAGCGGCAGGCGGTGGCCAAGCGCTACAGCGAAGGGCTTCGCGAATGGGTCAAGGTCCCGCAGATCCCCGCCGGCAGCCGTTCGGCCTGGGCGCAATACGCGATCGAGACGCCGCGTCGCGACGAGTTGAAGGCCCATCTGCAGGCGGCCGGCATTCCGACGGTGATCTACTATGTGAAGCCGCTGCATCAGCAGGTCGCCTATCGCGACTACCAGGTCGCGCCCGGCGGGTTGCCGGTGTCCGAAACCCTGCCGTCGCGAATCCTCTGCCTGCCGATGCATCCCTATCTGTCGAACGAGGACCAGGACCGCATCATTGCAACGATAGGCGCCTTCTTCTCGTCCTGAGCGGCACGTCGTTTCAGGGCGTCCGCAGGAACGATCCGGCAAGGGATGTCGCGCAGGGAACCGTAAGCATGCGGAGCTTCTACAGTGCTGTCGGCTCTTTCCTTTCTTAGCGCGTTCGTCGGCGGGCTTGCGGCGCTCCATGCAGCGCTCAGGCTGCTTTCGGGCTTCGGCGCAGCGGCGCCGGACGCCCGTTCCAATCACGCACGGCCGACACCGCAGCTCGGCGGCATCGCGCTCGTGCCGGTCTGGCTGGCGGTGGTGCTCGCGGCTTCCGCCCTCGCCGGGTCGATTCCGGTCTTCTCCGACCCCTTTTTCATCGTTGCCGTGCTGGTGCTTTTCCTCACCGGCATCATGGACGACCGCAATTCACTCGGACCGGTCGGCAAGCTCGTCGCGCAATTCCTTGCCTGCGGGCTGGCGACCGTCGCACTCGTCGGAGTGCTGGAGGAGTGGCCGGTGCCGATGCTGCTTCTCGCGCCCGCCACCCTGCTTGCCCTCGTCGCGGTCGTCAACCTGACCAATTTCATCGACGGCCTCGACCTGATGGCCGTATCGACGGTCGGCGTTCCCTCGCTGGTCTTCGTCGCTCTCGCGGCGGCGATACCGGCGCTGGCCGGGTTCGGGCCCGCAGCGGCGGCATGCGCCGGCGCCTTCGCGGCTTTCGCAACCATCAATCGCCCACCCGCCCGCGCCTTTCTCGGCGACAGCGGGAGCCTGCCGTTCGGCCTGATATTGGGAACGTTGGCGGTCGTCCTGGCGATACGCTGCGGGCCGTTCGCGGCTGCCCTGCTGCCCGCCTACATCCTGCTCGACGGCTTCTATACGTTCTTCAAGCGCGCGAGGAACGGAGAAAGCCTGATGACGGCGCATTCGAGCCATGTCTATCAGCGCGCCTATCGTGGGGGGCGAAGCGCGCTCGAGGTCACCGGCACGGTCGCCGGCTTCGGAATGGTCGCCGGCCTCGTCTGCCTCGCGATCGCGCAAATCGCGTGGCCGTTTCAGCTTTTGGCCGTGATGGCGATCGTGGCGCTTTGGTGCTTCGCCGCCAAATGGCTAACCGGCATGGGCAAGGCCCCATAGGGCAACCCTTTTCGGCTCAATGCTGCCGAATGTATTCGAACAGAAAGGCGCGCACGGCCGCCTCGTCCTGAGCATCCAGAAGCGCGGTGAGCTTTTCCAGTGCCTGGGGAACGCCGTTCCCCTTGCCGTTCTGACGCTTGCCACGCAGGATCTTCGGATGGGAGGTCTTGGCCACGCCGTCCGGGTCATAGAAAAGCTCCTCGAAAAGCTTCTCGCCATCGCGCGTGCCGATGGTGACGATCTCGATATCGCCGTCCGGATTGAGGCCGTCCCGTACGCTCAGCCCCGCCAGCAGGACCATGTCCTCGGCGAGATCGCGGATGTTCACCGGCTCGCCCATTTCAAGCAGGAGTATGTCTCCGGTTTCCGAAAGACCGCCGGCCTGGATGATAAGCTCCGTCGCCTCACGGATCGACATGAAATAGCGCTTCATGTCGGGATGGGTCACGGTCACCGGGCCGCCATTGGCGATCTGCTCCTTGAAGAGCGGAACCACGGAGCCGCTCGAGCCGAGTACGTTGCCGAAGCGGACCGACGCGAAGTTGCAGCTCGCAGGGGCATCCGCCGCCAGCAGGCCGTAATAGCGCACGATCAGCTCCGACCAGCGCTTCGTGGCGCCCATGACGCTCGTCGGGCGCACCGCCTTGTCGGAGGAGATCATGATGAAGTTATCCACCCCGTGCTGGACGGCAGCCTCCACCAGGACCCAGGTTCCCAGCACGTTGTTGCGCACGCCTTCCAGCGCGTTTTCCTCGACCAGGGGCACGTGCTTGTAGGCGGCGCAGTGATAGACCGTTCGGACCTGATGCTCCTCCAGCACGCGATTGACAAATTTGCTGTCGGTGATGGAGCCGAGCGCGGCCACGATCTTCACGTTGCAGTTCTTCTTCAGCTCGCGGTGGATTTCGTAGAGGCCGCGCTCGTCGAAATCCAGAAGAACCAGCTTCGCCGGCGAGAGCCCGACGATCGTGCGGCACAGCTCGGAGCCTATCGACCCCGCTGCGCCCGTCACCAGGATCGTGTTGTCCTTGACCATGGCATGCAAAAGAGCCGTGTCGGCCGGCACCGGCGAACGTCCCAGCAGATCGTCGATATCGATGTCGCGAACCAGGCTGACCAGATATTTTCCGGCGGCGAGATCGGCGATCGACGGCAGGATGCGGAAACGGGCAGCGGTCGAGCTCAGCTTGGCGATGAGTTCGCGCCTCTTCGCGTCGCTGGCGGTGGAGCCCGTGACGATGACCTCGTCCACGCCGAAATCCTTGACCAGACGTTCCAGATCGCCGGCGTCGAAGACCCGCGCGCCGAGAAGCTCCATGCCCTGCAGCCCCGGATCGTCGCTGACGAAGCCCGCCACATAGTGGTAATCGCTTGCCCTCAGCGCATGCGCAAGCTGCAGCGCGGCCTCGTCGGTGCCATAGATCAGCGCCTGCGTCGTCGACTTCCTCGGGCGGCGAAAGCGCCGCATCAACAACCACTTTGCCCCGAAGCGGCTGCCTGTGATGATCAGTATCGCCAGAACCCAGAACACGACCGGGATGGAGCGCGGAACGCCGCTCGAGCCGGTCATGCGCGTCAGGAAGGCCACCGCCACCCAGACCAGCGTCGCGATGGTCACCGCCTGGAAGATCGTCCATATGGCGCGCTCGGGGAGATATCTAATGACGGCTCGATAAAGCCCCATCCGAATGAAGATCGGAATGGCAATGACCGGCAACGTCAGCATTACCAGCATTTGTCCTCTCGACGGTTCGAACAACCGGTCGAACCGCAAAGAATAACTGATCCATACTGCCGCAAGCAGCGCCATCGTGTCGAAGGCAATAAGCAGAAACTGCTTGCCGTATCTGGGTATACCCCCTTCGAGTCGCCGAGCGATACTGAAAGCTTTCATACTGCGCATATGCACATTATTCTACATTGATCCCATTAGGGAAAGAAGAAAGCATTCCAGATTCATGGACGTCCATTAAATCAACATTATATTTTATTCTTCTAAATAACACTTCGAAGATCGCGCTATTAGATTTGTCTACGTTTATTTCCTCTCGCACGTGAATGCAGAGGCTGCGTCGACATGAGGATCGGCCTTCCCAATTCCGATTCATAGATCAGGCAGATACCGTCTATCTCGTCAAAATACAAACCTAATGATATGTCCGCTATTCCCGGACCGTCGGCACTGGCTTGGCAGCGACATCGGGAGGGGTTTTTCCGCTAACCGGGAAAAATCGAGGCTCTACGTCGCGACGGCTGCGACGAGACGCTGCCGCGGCCGCAGGCGAGACGCGATTCCCTCGAATTGCCTGTGAGCGACGGCAAGGACGAACACGTCTCCCACCGCAAGCGCCTCGTCGAGCGGCGCCAGGCGGACGCCCGGAAGGGATGGCGGGAGCTTGCCAATGTTCGGTTCCGCGGCGATCATCGTGCCACCGAAGCTTCGGCGGAGGCGATCGGCGATTTCCAGCGCCGGGCTCCCGCGCAAATCGTCGATATTGGCCTTGAAGGTCAGGCCCAGCATGACGACCGTCTGTTCCCGCTCCGGCTTTCCCCTGTCGGCGAGAGCGGCGATTTCCCGCCGCGCCTTGTCGACGATCCATTTCGGCTTGGAATCGTTGACCTCCCGGGCAGTCCGGATCATCCGCGCCTCGCGCGGCCACTGGCTGGCAATGAACCACGGATCGACCGCGATGCAGTGCCCGCCCACGCCGGGACCCGGTTGGAGAATGTTGACGCGTGGATGCCGGTTCGCGAGCGATATCAGCTCCCAGACGTCGACGCCCGCCTCATCGCAGATGGTGGAAAGCTCGTTGGCGAAGGCGATATTCACATCGCGGAACGAATTCTCGGTCAACTTGCACATCTCGGCGGTGCGCGCATTCGTCACGACGCAGGCTCCCTGCACGAATGTCCGGTAGAGCGCGACCGCGGCTTCAGCGCATTTTGGCGTCATGCCGCCGATCACGCGGTCGTTCTCCACGAGCTCGCGTATGACCTGCCCGGGCAGCACGCGCTCGGGGCAATGCGCCACGCGGATGTCGGACGCCTCGCCGTGCGTGTGCGGAAAGGTCAGGTCGGGCCGCGCCCCGGCAAGCCATTCGGCTACCTTTTCCGTTGCGCCGACGGGCGAGGTGGATTCGAGCACGACCAGATTCCCGGGCCTCAGCATCGGCGCGATGGTTTTGGCCGCGCATTCCACATAGCTGAGATCCGGCTGATGGTCCCTGCCCTTGAAGGGCGTGGGAACGGCGATCAGGAAGGCGTCGGCCGGTTCGGGCGTCGATGTCGCGTGAAGGTAACCCTGCTGCACCGCCGCCCGCACGATCATGTCCAGCGCCGGTTCGACGATATGTATCTCGCCGCGGTTGATCGTATCGATCACCCGCGGCGTGACGTCAACGCCGATGACGGTCTTCCTGCGCGAGGCGAACATTGCCGCCGTCGGCAGACCGATATAACCGAGCCCGACAATCGAGATACGCTCGAACCGGGCGCCGGCGGGGCTCGGCTCGGCCACCGGGCGCGACGTCGCCGGATTCTCATAGGGGTTCACCGCGACCCCCATGGTCCTCATGGCGTGCTCGCTCCCGAGCTCGCCTGTCGGTACGGAAGCGGCCGTTGTCCCCGCTCCGTCCAAGTCGAGCGTATCAAGCCGGAGCGCTTCGATGCGGGTTTCGTCTGTATGGAGTGTTCTCATCGCCAGCCACCAAATAACGGAACTGTATTCGGTGACGGCGGCGGACCGGCATATGCCTCTTCGACTGTGTTCGAGGCATGGCGCCTACCTCCCCTAGACCCTTTCGGCTAGGGGATGGTGCGGCTGGATAGCTCTATGGATGGGCGACGTACCCACGCACGCCGCGCTGCACCGGACAAGTTCCCGGTCTTTTTCAGACAGCCGGCCGGCCGATGCTGCGATATTGCACGCCGTAGCGGGCGACAACGTCGGGCTCGTAGAGATTGCGGCCGTCGAAGATGATGGGGGTCGCGAGCGTTTCGCGGATAAGCTCGAACGGGGGAGCGCGGAAGCTCTTCCATTCGGTGGCGATGAGGAGCGCGTCGGCGCCCTTCAACGCGGCCTCCTTGGTGCCGCACAGCATCAGATCGTCACGCTGGCCATAGGCGTTCTGGCACTCCTGCATGGCCTCGGGGTCGAAGGCCTGCACCTTCGCGCCGGCCGCCCACAGCGCCTCCATGAGAACGCGCGCCGGCGCCTCGCGCATATCGTCGGTGTTGGGCTTGAATGCCAGGCCCCACAGCGCGAACACCTTGCCCGCGACATCGCCGCCGAAATAGTCGAGCACCTTCTCGAACAGCACCGACTTCTGGGCGTTGTTGCGCTCGTCGACCGCCTTCAGCACCGCCGGCTCGAAGCCTACTTCCTCCGCCGTGTGGATCAGCGCCCGCACGTCCTTCGGGAAGCACGAACCGCCATAGCCCAGGCCCGGATAGATGAAATGGTAGCCGATGCGTGGATCGCTGCCGATGCCGAGACGAACGCGTTCGATATCAGCGCCAAGGCGATCGGCCAGGTTCGCCATCTCGTTCATGAAGCTGATCTTGGTGGCGAGCAGGCAGTTGGCCGCGTATTTCGTCAGCTCGGCGCTGCGCACGTCCATCACGATCATCTTCTCGTGATTTCGATTGAAGGGGTCGTAGAGTTCGCGCATCACCCGTTCCGCGGTCGCGCTGTCGGTACCGACGACGATGCGGTCCGGCTTCATGCAGTCCGAGACCGCCGCGCCCTCCTTCAGGAATTCGGGATTGGAGACCACGTGGAAGGGCATGTCGCCGCGACCACGCTCGGCAAGCGTCGCCGCGATCGTGGCCCGCACCTTGTCGCACGTGCCCACCGGCACGGTCGATTTGCTGACGACGATCTTCTCGTTCTCCATCTCGCCGCCGATCGTTGCGGCAACGGCGAGCACATATTTGAGATCGGCCGAACCATCCTCGTTAGGCGGCGTGCCGACCGCGATGATCAGAACCGAGCCGTGCTTGACGGCCGCCGCGGCGTCGGTGGTGAACTGCAGCCTGCCGGCTGCGTGGTTCTCCTTCACGAGCGTTTCCAGCCCGGGCTCGTATATCGGAATAATCCCGTCGTTCAGGCGCTCCACCTTCTGCCGGTCGACGTCGACGCAGACCACGTCATGGCCCACCTCAGCCAACACGGCTGCCTGAACCAGGCCAACATAGCCGATGCCGAATACTGTGATCTTCATGTTCTCTTCGACCTTTGATTGCCGGAACGGGGCCAGCGCCAAAAACGAAAGGCAACGCAGGTTTCATGCTGCGTTGCCGAAGACTAATGAGCGATCTTACTTAACAACTCGGCCAATAGGGCGGCGTCAAGGAAAACCATCGAGGAAGCTTGCGGATATTTCCGCAGGTAAGGTGAACGCCACCTAACCGGCGGAAAAACCGTTCGATCAACGCCGGGAAATCAGTGCCCAAACGGCGGGCACGATCGACGCGGCCAGCGCAGCCTTGATGAGATCGGGAAGCACGAACGGAACGACGCCGAACTGCCAGGCCTGCTGGCTGCCGATCAGGAGGGCGAGCCAGGCGAAGCCCATGGCGAGCATCACCGCATCGGCAATCAGCATCGTGCCGAACAGCTTGAACGGATTGCGGCCCCAGCCACGGTCGGCCGCCCAACCGACGATCGCCGTCATGACGACGAAGCCTGCAAGATATCCGCCCGTCGTGCCGAGCATGTAGGCAAGGCCGATGCCCTTTTCCGGCGAGCTCTGAAAGACAGGCAGACCCATCGCGCCCTGAGCCAGGTAGAAGAGCAGCGTCGCGAGACCGAGACGCATGCCGAAGGTGGCGGCGATGCCGAGAACGGCCAGTGTCTGGAGCGACATGTCGACCGGACCGAAAACGACCTTCGTCTTGGCGGAAAGCGTAAGCAGCAGGCTGCCCGCGATCACCAGGAAGAGCTGCGCGGCCAGGCGCGCGGCGCCCTTTTGCGGCAATGCCAGGGATACGAGCGGGCGGGAAGCGATAGCGGTGGACATTCAGGTCTCCCTTGAATTCTGTCTCGGCGGCCAAGCCGAATGCGATGGTTTCCCCTATATGATCTTCCGTGCTAAGCGGCAACTCGTTTCGCCGAACGCTGTCCACACATCCGGGATTTCCTCATGGCCCTCGATTTCGATACAAGCTTCGATCCAAGGCATGGCGAGGCGATCGAAGTCGCGCCCGGCGTGCTGCGCGTCACCGTCAACAATCCCAGTGCCTTCACATTCCACGGCACCAACAGCTATATCGTCGGCAAAGACACGCTGGCGGTGATAGATCCCGGCCCCCAGGACGAAACGCATCTCGAGGCGCTGCTCCAGGCCATAGCCGGCCGGCCCGTCAGCCATATCTTCGTCAGCCACACCCATTCCGACCATTCGCCGCTGACCGCCGCCCTGAAACAGGCCACGGGCGCGCTCGTATTGGCCGAGGGGCCTCATCGTTCGGCAAGGCCGCTGCGAATCGGCGAGACGAACCCGCTGGATGCCAGCGCCGACACCTCCTTTTCGCCCGACCGGAGGCTCGCCGATGGCGAACTCGTCGCGGGCGATGGCTGGGCGATCCGCGCGATCCACACGCCGGGTCACGCCGCAAACCACATGGCCTTCGCGCTGGAAGACACCGGGACGCTCTTCTCGGCCGATCACGTAATGGCCTGGGCAACCTCGATCGTCGCGCCGCCGGATGGGGCGATGTCGGACTACATGGCCTCGCTCGACAAGCTCCTGCGGCGCGACGACCGTATTTTCCTGCCCGGCCATGGCGGCCCGGTGACCAGCCCCGCCGCTTTCATGCGCGGGCTCAAGGCACATCGCAAGATGCGCGAACGGGCGATAGTCGAGAGGCTGAAGGCCGGCGACCGGACGGTCGCCGATCTCGTGGCCACGATCTACCGCGATACCGATCCACGCCTTCACGGCGCGGCCGGGCTCTCGGTCCTGGCGCATCTGGAGGATCTTACCGCGCGCGGCGTCGTCCGCTCCGAAACAGCGCCCTCAATCGACGCCGTCTTCTTCCCCGCCTGACGACGGCGGGATATCTACGATCGCCTTGGCCTGGCGTGTCACCTCGGCGTCGAGGTCGGACATGAAGCGGGCAACCCGACGAGCTCCGTCACCGAGATCGTGCCTGCCATAGCGCGAGTTCATGCGCATATCGACGAATGTCGTTCCGCCCTCGTCCGTCACGCGAAAAACGGCGTCGACCGGAAAACCGAGCACGAGCGTCGGCGCATAGGCTTCGATCACGAATTCCGGCATGCCGGCCTGGTAGAGCGAACCGGAAAGCGCCCAGCCTCGGCTTCGGATCACGGTTTCCAACGCCTGGACGATCTGGTCCGCCGATATGTCGTAGCGGCGGCCACGCACTTCCGGATAGCGCTCCATCTGCAGCCTGGCGTTTTCCGGAGTGATCGGCACGATCGGGTTCATCCGAGCGGTGCGCAGCGAGGCGGCGCGCTCGAACTGCGGAGGATCGACCGGGTCGGTGGCGACGTCGTAGAACATCGGATAGCGCAGCGCGCAGAACGCACCGATCAGGAAAGGCGCGAGCACGGCCGCCGACATCAGGCTTGCCGCCAGCGACGCCTTGCCGGCCTTGTCTCCGTAGCGCCAGAGCCGGCTGAACCCGCTGATAGCGAGCAGCAAGCCCAGAAGCGCCAGCATGCCGACAATGCCGAGCACGCTCAGAAAGGCGAGCGTGTCGACCACGCCGAAGCGATGGCCGAACCCGGCGACGACGAACAGCACGCCCGCAAAAAAGGAAAGCCTCTTCGCCCATTGGGCGCGCCGCGATGTCCGCCGTTCAGGAAATACCGCCATATCCGATGCCGTCACGCGCCCGCTCGAAAACCAACAGCGTCTTAATCGTTGTTCTTCGGGCGGTCAAAGGCCGGGCCTCACCGGCCGGCGACGATGGTCACGCCGTCGGCAGCTTGTAGTCCTTGAATTGCTGACGCAGCGTCGTCTTCTGGATCTTGCCGGTCGCGGTATGGGGAATGGCATCGACGAAGGCGACGTCGTCCGGCATCCACCATTTGGCGACCTTGCCTTCCATGAAGCCGAGCAGGTCGGTCTTGGTCGGTTCCTTGCCGGCCTTTCTCACCACCACGAGCAAGGGCCTCTCGTCCCATTTGGGGTGGGCGATGCCGATCACGGCGGCTTCGGCGACGTCGGGGTGGCCGACGGCGAGATTCTCCAGATCGATCGTGGAAATCCACTCGCCGCCCGATTTGATCACGTCCTTGGCGCGATCGGTGATCTGCATGTAACCGTTGGGATCGATATGCGCGACGTCGCCCGTATCGAACCAGCCTTCCTCGTCGAACTGCTCCACGCCGGCGCCGCCATAGTAGGCCCCCGCGACGGCCGGGCCACGGACCTTGAGCCGCCCGAAGGTCTTGCCGTCCCACGGATGTTCCCTGTTCTCGTCGTCGGTGACCTTCATTTCGACACCGAAGGGCGGGTGACCCTGCGTCTGCTTCACGTTCAAGAGCGCATCGCCGGTCAAGCCGGCATATTCGGGCTTGATGGTTGCCAGGGTTCCCAACGGCGACATTTCCGTCATGCCCCAGGCGTGGATGACCTCGACGTCGTAGTTGCGCTCGAATTTCTCGGTCATGGCGCGCGGGCAGGCCGAGCCGCCGATCACCACCTTATTCAGATATGGCAGTTTCTTGCCCGTTTCCTCCAGATATTGGAGCAGCATCAGCCATACGGTGGGAACGGCCGCGGTAAAGGATACCTTTTCCGAATCGAGCAGGTGGTAGATGGATTCGCCGTCCATCTTCCCGCCCGGCATGACGAGCTTCGCGCCCACCATCGGCACGCTCTGCGCGAGCCCCCATGCATTTGCGTGGAACATCGGCACGACCGGCATGATCACGTCTCGGGAGGAGATGCCCATCGCGTCCGGCATGCAGGCGATCATCGCATGGAGCACATTGGAGCGGTGGCTGTAGACGACGCCTTTCGGGTCGCCGGTGGTGCCGGAAGTGTAGCACATGCCGCAGGCGGTATGCTCGTCGACCTCCCTCCATTGGAAGTCGCCGTCGGCCTGCGCGAGCCATTCCTCATAGGTCACCACGTTGGGAAGCGCGGTCTGCGGCATATGCGCGGCATCGGTGAACACGATCACCTTCTGCAGCGACGGCACCAGCGGCGCGATCTTCTCGACCAGGGGCATGAAGGTGAGGTCGACGAACAGGCATTTGTCCTCGGCATGGTTCATGATCCACACCAATTGCTCGGGGAAGAGCCTGGGATTGAGCGTGTGGTAGACGGCGCCGATCCCCATGATGCCATACCAGGCCTCGAGGTGGCGGGCCGTGTTCCAGGCAAGCGTCGCGATACGGTCGCCGAGCTTGTATCCGTCCCGCTCGAGCAGTTGCGCGACCTTCAATGCCCGCACGCGCGCGTCGGCATAAGTGGTTCGCACGATCGGCCCCTCGACTGTGCGCGACACGATCTCCCGATTGCCGTGCTGCCGCGCGGCATGGTCGAGAATCTTGTGGCACAGCAGCGGCCATTCCTGCATCAATCCCAGCATGTTGCTCCTCCCTGAAAGTTCTGGTGGCTTAATCTTGGGCGGATCGCTGGACTTGTCCAGAGGCTAGCTGACGTCCTCGCTGCCGCCAACGCTTGACCCCGATGTCACAAAGCCGCCATCTTCGCCTGAAATTGGCATTCTGGGCGGTCGGGGCGACAGTATGAGGCGCAGTATCGACATGCCGGTTCTCGAAAACGAAGAACTTCAGCAGATTTCAGCGGAAAATCCGCAATCCGAAAACAATGAGAAAATCGAGGATTTCTCGAACGACGAGTTCGAGACGATCATCCGCGAGACCGCGAAGGCGATGGGCGGACAGGTCCTGTTCCAGATGAAGCTCGACGAGGAAGAGAAGAGCCATTGGGTCGCCGCGGTCATGGTGGCTTCCGACGATGCGCGCAAGATCTCGATCATAGACCTGCCGTGCGACGGTGGAGAGGCGAGCATCAAGCCTGCGGAAGAGAGCACGCTTCCCATCGCGACCATCGCATCGGCCTATGCCGGGCTCGTCGATCAGTGGAAACGCGCTGCCTGAGCGATACGTCTGCTGGTCCAATCGCGAGCGAGGTGTGAACCAGCGCCGGTCGGGTCTTACGTCGGCGGCCGCTAGCGGTTAGATTCCAGGCTTCCCAATCGGAGGCCACAGATGCTCGACAAACCCCCGCTCTCGAATCTGCAGGCACGCGACGTCGCATCCGTTCTGCATCCCTATACGCCGCTCCACAAGCTGGAAACGATGGGCCCGCTCGTCATCGAGCGCGGCGAAGGCGTCTATGTCTACGACACCCAGGGCAAGGCCTATATCGAAGGCATGTCCGGTCTCTGGTGCGCAGGCCTCGGCTTCGGCGACGAGGAGATGATCGATGCGGCGACCGAGCAGCTACGCACCCTGCCCTATTACCATCTCTTCGGAGCCAAGGGCACCGAGTCGGCCATCGAACTGGCCGAGAAGCTGAAGGAGATAGCGCCCGTACCCATCTCCAAGGTCTTCTTCACCTCCTCCGGCTCGGAAGCGAACGACACGCAGGTCAAGCTCGCCTGGTATCTGAACAACGCGCTCGGCCGGCCGAACAAGAAGAAGATCATATCGCGCCAGAAGGCCTATCACGGCGTGACGATCATGTCGGCCTCGCTCACCGGCCTGCCCTACAACCACATCGGCTGGGACCTGCCGGTCGACCGCGTGCTCCACACCGACTGCCCGCACTACTATCGTTTCGGCCAGGAAGGGGAAAGCGAGGCCGAGTTCGTGAACCGGATGGTGAAGTCGCTGCGTGATCTGATCGAGCGCGAGGGTCCGGACACGATCGCGGCGATGATCGCCGAGCCGGTCATGGGCGCCGGCGGGGTGATCGTCCCACCCGAAGGCTACTATCCGGCCATCCAGGCCGTGCTCGACGAGCACGACATCATCATGATCAGCGACGAGGTCATCAACGGCTTCGGCCGCACCGGCAACTGGTGGGGCAGCCAGACGCTCGGCATGACGCCGAAGACGATCTCGGCGGCCAAGCAGATGACCTCGGCTTACGCCCCTCTCGGCGCGGTGATGGTGCCGGAAGACATCTACCAGGCCTATGTCTCGCATTCGGAGAAGATCGGCACCTTTGGCCACGGCTTCACCTATGGCGGCCACCCGCTCGGCTGCGCGCTCGGCGTCAAGGCGATCGAGATCTACCAGAAACGCGACATCCTCGGCCATGTCCGCTCGCTTTCGCCGCAGTTCGAAAGGCGCATGAGGAAGCTCACCGAACATCCGCTGGTCGGCGAGGCGCGCTATTGCGGCCTCGTCGGCGGCGTCGAGATCGTCGCCGACAAGAAGACGAAGCGGCCCTTCGATCCGAAGGTGGGGGTCGGCCCGCAATGCGCGAAGTTCGTCGAGGAGCGCGGCGCGATCCTCCGCGCGATCGGCGACACGATCGCTCTCTGCCCGCCGATGATCATCAAGGAAGACGAGCTGGACGAGCTGTTCGACCGGCTCGAAAAGGCGCTGGACGACACCGAGGCATGGGTGGCCAAGGAAGGTTTGCGCGCGCTCTAGCAGGGTTGCAGTGGTCGACCGATTTCCTAAGTGAGGGAAGAACCGGAACCGATCTCGAAGGAGGATCGCCATGGCAAATCCCTCGCCCGGCTTTCGCAGCAACCCGACCCACAAGATCACGGTCGAGCCTTATCCCGGCAAGGTCACGGTGCGCCTCGGCGATGCCGTGATCGCCTCTTCGAGCGAAGCGCTCGAGCTGCGCGAGGCCGATTACCCGCCCGTCCTCTACATTCCCTTCAAGGATATCCGTTTCGATCAATTGACGAAGACGGAGACGTCCACGACCTGCCCCTTCAAGGGCAAGGCGTCATATTGGAGCGCGGAGGCCGACGGCAAGGCCGCGAAAGACGCCATGTGGGCTTATGAAGCGCCCTATGACGAGATGATCCGGATCAAGGATCACGGCGCGTTCTATCTGAACAAGGTGGTTATCCGGAGCGAGTGACGGTCAGGAGGAATTACCCCACAAGAATTGCTTGTGTGGGGTAAATGATTTATCCTACAAAAGTAACTCTTGTGGGGTAACATGAACCGCTTAACGCTCGCCGCTCACACCGCCTATCAGGATTTGCTCGAAGCCCATGGGAATCGTGCAGTGTCGGACCTGCGCGGCAAGCCATTCACCAAGAAAATCTCCGGCAAGACCTATTGGTACAGTCGGCGGCGCGTTGGCGCGGAGAAAGTCGAGCGTTACATCGGACCGGACAGCGACGAGCTGCGCAACCGGATCGAGAAGATGCGGGACGACCTCGAAGAAGAAAAAGATTTCGAACGCCGCTGCGCCGTTCTCGTCGCGCAGCTTCGAGCCGCCGGAATGCCTACCCTTGATCGCCAGACCGGCAGCATTCTCAACGCCATGGCCCGCGTCGGTGTCTTCCGCCTCGGCGGAACCCTGATCGGCACCCACGCTTTCCGGCTCTACGGCGCGGAGTTGGGCTGCAAGTTCCCAGGCTTTGTGGCCGTGACCGAAGACGTCGACGTGGCCGCATTCGAGAATTTGAAGCTGGCGATACACGATCAGGTCGACCCGTCGCTGGCCGAGACCTTCGGGGAATTGTCCCTTCAACCCGCTCCAGGCCTCGACCCCAAGGGACGGCCGACCCGCTGGACCATGAAAGGCGGTGGGACGATGGTCGAGTTTCTCGCGCCTCGCATGCAAAGCAAGCGCGATATCGTCAAGCTGGAACCGCTGAGCGTCTATGCACAGACGCTGCCTTTTCTGAATTTCCTTATCGCCGACCCCATTCCTGCGGTCGCGCTCTACCGGAGCGGCGTGCTCGTCCAGATACCGAGACCCGAGCGATATGCCATCCACAAGCTCATCGTGGCTCAACGCCGATCGGGAAGCGGGCTTGCAAAGGTAGCCAAGGATCTCGCACAGGCGGAAGCATTGATTGAAATCCTCTTGCAAGACAGGCCGGGCGAGCTCGCGCTGGCCTATGAAGCGGCACGTGACAATGGTGCCAAGTGGCGCGAGGCCGTCGCCGCGTCGATGAAGCAGCGGCCCGGGATCGCGAAGCTTCTGGACCAGCTCTGATCCCGGCGAACGAGGGAGCCGGTCCCCCCCGGCCGGGTTAGTCCTGCCGTTATGCCCAATTTGCAAGATGGGCATAACTTCACCGAAGCACCCGCAACGGCCGCGGGAAACCGACGAAAGACCGGCTAGCCTTTCTTCACCGCCGCCTGGGCGGCGGCGAGCCGGGCGATCGGCACGCGGAAGGGCGAGCAGGAGACGTAGTCGAGCCCCACCTCCTCGCAAAAGCGGATCGAGGCCGGATCGCCGCCATGCTCGCCGCAGATGCCGAGCTTGATCTCAGGGCGGGTGTGCCGTCCCTTCTTCGCGGCAATGCGCACCAGCTCGCCCACGCCTTCGATGTCGAGTGAAACGAACGGGTCCTGCTCGATGATGCCCTTCTGCCGATAGGCCTCGAGAAACGAAGAGGCGTCGTCGCGGGAGATGCCGAACGTGGTCTGGGTCAGGTCGTTGGTGCCGAAGGAGAAGAACTCGGCGGCTTCCGCGATCACATGGGCGCGGATCGCCGCGCGCGGAAGCTCGATCATCGTGCCGACGAGATAGTCGATCTTCGTGCCGCTCTCCTCGATCACGTTCCTGGCCACCTCGTCTATGCGCGCCTTGACGAAATCGAGCTCCTTGGCAACGCCGACGAGGGGCACCATCACTTCCGGCACCACCGGGCTGCCGGTCTTCTTGCCAGCTTCCACGGCCGCCTCGAAGATGGCGCGCGCCTGCATCTCGGCGATCTCCGGATAGGAGACGGCAAGCCGGCAGCCGCGATGACCGAGCATCGGATTGAATTCGTGCAGGCTCTCGGTGCGCTGCCTCAGCTTGTCGGCCGACACGTTCATCGCCTTGGCGACCTCGGCGATCTCCTCCTCGGTCTTCGGCAGGAATTCGTGCAGCGGCGGGTCGAGCAGGCGGATCGTCACCGGCAGGCCGGCCATGATCTCGAAGAGCTCGGCAAAGTCGGAGCGCTGCATCGGCAGGAGCTTGGCGAGCGCGGCGCGGCGATCCTTCTCCGTGTCGGAAAGGATCATCTCGCGCATCGCGACGATGCGGTCGTCGTCGAAGAACATGTGCTCGGTGCGGCAGAGGCCGATGCCCTCCGCGCCGAAAGAGCGCGCCATGCGCGCGTCGGCCGGCGTTTCCGCATTGGTGCGCACCTTCATGCGGCGGATACGGTCGGCCCATTCCATGATCGAGGCGAAATCACCCGACAGTTCCGGCTGCAGCATCGGCACCGCGCCGTCGAGCACCTGGCCGGTCGACCCGTCGATGGTGACGACGTCGCCCTTCTTGAAAGTCCTGCCCATGGCGAGCAGATGACCGGCCCGGTAGTCCACCCGCAGCGTTCCCGCCCCCGAAACGCAGGGCTTGCCCATGCCGCGCGCCACCACCGCCGCGTGGCTGGTCATGCCGCCGCGCGTGGTAAGAATGCCTTCGGCCGCGTGCATGCCGTGGATGTCCTCGGGACTGGTCTCGACGCGCACCAGAATGACCTTGCGGCCCTGCGTCTTCAACTCCTCCGCGTCGTCGGAGGAAAATACGATCTCGCCCGTCGCCGCGCCCGGCGAGGCCGGCAGGCCGAGGCCGATTACCTTGCGCTCCGCCTTCGGGTCGATCGTCGGATGCAGGAGCTGGTCGAGCGAGGCCGGGTCGATGCGCGACACCGCCTCCTCCTGGGTGATCAGCCCCTCGCCCGCCATCTCGACGGCGATGCGCAGCGCGGCCTTCGCCGTGCGCTTGCCGGAGCGCGTCTGCAGCATCCACAACTTGCCGCGCTCGATGGTGAATTCGAGATCCTGCATGTCGCGATAGTGCTTCTCGAGCTTGTCGGAAATCTCGACGAAGGCCTTGAACGCCTCGGGCATCACCTTTTCCAGCGACGGCTTGTCGGAACCGGCATCGAGGCGCGCAGCCTCGGTGATGTTCTGCGGCGTGCGGATGCCGGCAACGACATCTTCGCCCTGCGCGTTCACCAGGAACTCGCCATAGAGCTTGTTCTCACCGGTCGAGGGATTGCGGGTGAAGGCGACGCCCGTGGCCGAGGTGTCGCCCATATTGCCGAACACCATCGCCTGCACGTTCACCGCCGTGCCCCAGCTTTCCGGGATATCGTGCAGCCGGCGATAGGTGATCGCGCGATGGTTCATCCAGCTCGAAAACACCGCGCCGATCGCGCCCCAGAGCTGTTCCTGGGGATCCTGCGGAAAGGGCTTGCCCAGCTCCTCCTCCACCTTGGCCTTGTAAAGCCCGATGACGTGCTGCCAGTCCTTGGCCGAAAGCTCGGTATCCAGTTCGACGCCGCGACTGGCCTTCTCGTCCTCCAGGATTTCCTCGAACATTTCATGGTCGAGGTCCAGCACGACGTTCGAATACATCTGGATAAAGCGGCGGTAGCTGTCATAGGCGAAACGTTCGTCGCCGGATTCACGCGCCAGCGCCTCGACCGTCCCATCGTTGAGGCCGAGATTGAGCACCGTGTCCATCATGCCCGGCATGGAGGCGCGGGCCCCCGATCGTACCGACACCAGCAACAGATTCGCCGGGTCGCCAAACCGCTTGCCGGCGATCTTGCCGATCTCCTCGAGTGCCGCCAGCACCTGTTCCGTAAGGTCGGCGGGATAGGTATTGCCGTTGGCGTAGTACCAGTTGCAGGCCTCGGTGGTGATGGTGAATCCCGGCGGTACCGGCAGCCCGAGGCTGCACATCTCCGCCAGGTTCGCGCCCTTGCCGCCGAGCAGGTTCCTGTCGCCTGCCCGCCCCTCGGCCTTGCCGTCGCCAAAGCCGTAGACCCACTTCGCCATGCTGCTTTCCCTCGGTTCAAAGCCCTTGCGCGCCAATGTGTGCGACGCAGCAACAATTCGAGCGATACGACCCGATCGTGTCAAAGGCAAGCACAGGCAACCACCTCCGACCATCTGAATCGATTAAGGCCGAACACGGTTTCTTCTTGCGCGTGCGTTTCGCGTGATTTAGAACATAATGAGAACGAGGAGACCGAACCATGAAACAGGATGGAAAGCTCGATTACCTCGAGATGCAGGCTGGCGGCGGCACCCTCGACACCGTCAAATCCTTCTACAGCGCTGCTTTTGGCTGGACCTTCACCGATTACGGACCGAGCTACGCAGCCTATGCGGAAGGGCTCGACGGCGGCTTCGACGCTTCGGCCAATCGGGAGACGAAGCCTCTCCCCGTTCTCTATTCGGAGGATATTGAACGCTCGCTCGCGGCCGTGACCGATGCCGGCGGCGAGATCGTCAAGCCGATCTTCTCCTTTCCCGGAGGCCGCAGATTCCACTTCCGCGACCCGGCCGGCAACGAGCTGGCGGTCTGGAGCGAATAGTCAGCGCTTCGCCGAAGGAAGCTTCGAAACGGCTCTCCGCAGGGCGCCCGCCGCGAGCCCGACCTGCGGATCACGCTGCACCGCGATCAGGTAACGCAGCCTGAATTCCGCATGCCCGTCGGCGCCTTCGCCGAGGAATTGCGCCGCCGCCTCGCCGAAGGGCACCAGACTTTCCACGGTCGAAAGCCCGCCTTCCGCCTTCACTTCGTCCATGCGCACGATAAGCTGCGAAAGCGGCCCGAGCCACGAGAAGCGCGGATCGTTTATGACCGCGAACAGCAGCGTATAAGGATTTTGCAAATCCGGATCGTCGCCCGCCTCTGCGCGGATCAGCGCGCGATGGAATTCGGTGAGCGCCGAATGAAGCTCGGATGCGAGTTGCCCGACATCGTTCTCGGCCATGGCTAATCCTTTCACGCGAAGCAGTTCGCCTCGATCGTCAGCTCGCCTCGCGAAGCTGCTCGGCGGTCTGCAGATCGACGGAAACGAGCTGGCTCACTCCTTGTTCCGCCATCGTCACGCCGAAGAGGCGGTTCATGCGCGCCATGGTGATCGGATTGTGCGTGATGATGACGAAACGCGTCTCCGTGCTTGTCGCCATCTCGTCCATGAGATTGCAGAAGCGCTCGACATTGTGATCATCCAAAGGCGCATCCACCTCGTCGAGAACGCAGATCGGCGCCGGATTGGTCAGGAACACGGCGAAGATGAGCGCCATGGCCGTCAACGCCTGCTCGCCGCCCGAAAGCAGCGTCATCGTCTGCGGCTTCTTGCCCGGCGGGCGCGCGAGGATTTCGAGGCCGGCTTCGAGCGGATCCTCCGACTCGATCAGCTGCAATTCGGCGGTACCGCCGCCAAAAAGATGCGTGAACAGGCGCTGGAATTGCACATTCACCACATCGAACGCCGCAAGCAGCCTTTCGCGTCCCTCCCTGTTGAGATTCTGGATCGCCTGGCGCAGCTTGCGGATCGCCTCGATGATATCCTCACGTTCGCTGACGATGGTTTCAAGGCGCTCGGTCAGCTCCGCCTGTTCTTCCTCGGCACGCAAATTCACGGCGCCGAGCCGCTCGCGCTCGATCTTGAGCCGTTCGAGCCGACTTTCGACGTCGCTCATGTCGGGCATCGAGGCGTCGGCCTCCAGCCCGGTATGGCGAATGACGAGATGCGGCGGCACGTTCAGCGCTTCCTGGATGCGCGCTTCCGTTTCCTTGCGGCGGTCGTCGGCTGCCGTCAAACGCTCCTCGGCGCGGACGCGGCTTTCACGCGCCTCGGCCAGCGCCTGGATCGCACCGGTCGCCGACTTGTCGAATCCTGCCTGCAGCGTCTCCGCCTCCTGCAGCCTGTCGGCCGCGGCCTTTCGCAAGGTCTCGGCTTCGGAAAGCTGCGAGAGCAGCGCGCGCCTGCGCTGGTCGATCTCGTCGGGCGCCTCTTCGAGCGTCGCCAGTTCGGTGGCGGTTTCCTGCCGGCGCTCGCGCAACGAGGCGATCTGCGTGTCGGCGTTCTGGGCGCGTTGCGTCCACGATCTGCGCTCGTTCTCGATCGCGGCAAGCCTGCGCGTACGCGCGTCCGCCTCGCGCTTCAGCCCCTCATGCGAGGCGCGCGCATCGGCGAGTTTGGTGCGGTCCTGCGACACCTCGGCGGCAAGCCGCTCGACGCCTCGCTGCAATTCGCCGATATCGGGAGCCGCCGCGAGCGCCGCTTCCGCTTCCTCGAAGGCGGACGAGGTCTCGTCGAGCATCTCCGAGACGCGGCCGCGCGATTCATCGAGAACCGCCCGGCGGCTCGCGAGCTCGCCCGATGCCTTTTCTGCCTTGGCGAGCGCATCGCGCGCCTCGCTTACCTGTCTTTGGGCGGTGCGCCATTCCTCGCGCGCGACACGTTCGGCGTCCGCGGTCTGCTTCACCGCCGTTTCGGCAACGGCCAGCGCCTCTTCGGCGAGCCGCACCGCCTTCGTGGCACCCGTCGCCTCGGCTTCGAGCTCGCCAAGGCGGTTCTTTTGGGCGAGCCGCTGAGCGGCGGCCGTCGGCGCATCCGCGCTCGCCGTATAGCCGTCCCAGCGCCACAGCGCGCCTTCGCGGCTGACGAGCCGCTGGCCGGGCTTCAACTGCTTCTGAAGGCGCGGACCGTCGGCGGCATCGACTATGCCGATCTGCGCCAGTCTGCGTGCGAGCTGATGCGGTGCCTGCACCACGTCCGAGAGCTTCCGCGCGCCATCGGGCAAGGCGGGATCATCGGCGACGACGGCGATTTCGCCCCAATGGGCCGGGGCCGCACGGTCGAGCGGCACGTCGAGGTCTTCGCCGAGCGCAGCACCCAGCGCGGTCTCGAAGCCACGCTCGACCTTGATCTGTTCGAGAACGGCGGGAAACAGATCGCCGATCGCGGCGTTGAGGATCTTCGCAAGCGTTCGTGCTTCCGTTTCAATGCGTGCAAGTTCCGCGCGCGTCTCCTGCAGCGGCGGCCGCGCCGCGTTCTCGCGCGAACGGGCCTCGCCGACCACCTTTTCGGCCGCCAGCGTCCGGGTCTCCGCCGCACGAACCGCCTCTTCCGCCTCTTCCACGAGAATGCGTTTTTCGGCCGGGTCCGGCAGCCCGCCGATCCGTGTCGCGATTTCCGCGCTCTCGCGGTCGATCTCGGCAAGCTGGCGTTGCAAACGGTCGCGGCGCTCCGCCGTCTCGCGCAGGCTGCGCTCGATCTGGCTCCGTGCGGCGGACGCCTCGGCGCGCTCCGAGGTGATCTTGGCGAGCGCGGCCTCGCTCGCCGTCAGTCGCGCCGTGGCTTCCTCGAAGATTGCGCGTGTGTTCGCCTCGCGCTCGGCGGCCCCCGCATTCTCGGCGTCGAGCTGCGCTTCCTCCTCGCCAAGCCGGGCGAGCACATCCGCATTGTCGCGCACCATCTGCTCTTCGCGCACAATGTCGGCGTCAAGCTGCGCGACCCGCTTTTCGAGCTCCGCATTGCGGGCGCGCATGCGGTTCGCCTCTTCCTCGATCTGTGCCTTGGCGATCGTCAGGCGCTGGAGGACGGCGGCGGCCGCGGCCTCCGCCTCGCGCAGGTCGGGAAGCCGGTGAGCGCCGACCGCCTGGTCCTTCGCGGCCTGCATCTGCTGCGCGGCACGGTCGCCGACAAGCGCCGTCGCCGTGGCGAGAGCCGACTTCGCCTCCGCTTCCTGCGCCTTGGCCTGTGTCCAGCGCAGATGCAGCAGGATCGCCTCGGACTTGCGAATGTCGGCGGAGAGGTTCTTGAAGCGCGAGGCCTGTCGCGCCTGTCGCTTCAGGCTCTCGATCTGGCCCTGCAGCTCGCCGACCACGTCGTCGAGGCGTTCGAGGTTCTGCTCGGCGGCGCGCAGACGCAGCTCGGCCTCGTGGCGGCGCGAATGGAGCCCGGAAATGCCGGCAGCTTCCTCGAGAAGCGCTCGTCGAGCCTGCGGCTTCGCCTGGATGAGTTCGCCAATGCGGCCCTGTCCGACCATGGAGGGGGAGCGTGCGCCGGTGGACTGGTCGGCGAAGAGAAGCTGGACGTCCTTGGCGCGGGCTTCCTTGCCGTTGATGCGATAGACCGAGCCGGCTTCGCGCTCGATGCGGCGCGAAACCTGCAACTCGTCCGCGTCGTTGAAGGCGGCGGGCGCGGTGCGATCGCTATTGTCGAGAAACAGCGTGACTTCGGCGGTGTTGCGCGCCGGGCGCGTCGCCGAGCCCGAGAAGATGACGTCGTCCATGCCGGACGCGCGCATGTTCTTGTAGGAGCTCTCGCCCATCACCCAGCGCAGGGCCTCGACGAGATTCGACTTGCCGCAACCGTTCGGACCGACGATTCCCGTCAGTCCGCGCTCGATGACGAACTCACCGGGTTCGACAAAGGATTTGAAACCGAGCAGGCGGAGCCGCGAGAATCTCATCGCGCGTCACCGGCGCTGCCGGACGCGCGAAGGCTCCGCCGCTTCGCTCGAAGGGCGTCAGAGCATGCTGTCGATGATGGCCGACATCTCGTCAACCGACAAAGCCCCCGCATATTTATTGCCGTTGATGAAGAATGTCGGCGTGGCGTCCACACCGAATTCATTGGCTCCCCGGGTTCTTACCGCCCTCACATCGTCCAGAAGCTTCTGGTTCGTCAAGCAGGCCTCGAAGGACTCCTGTGAAAAACCGGCCAGCCGTGCGATCTGCAGCAGCGCGGTGCGCGCATCCTCGACGGGCGCCCAATTCTGCTGCTGGTCGAAAAGCACGTCGGTCATGGCGAAATACTTGTCCTCTGCGCAGCGCGCCAGCATGAAGCCGGCCTCGGCGCGCGGATCGAACGGGAACTCGCGCAGGATCAGCCGCGCCTTGCCGGTATCGATGTATTTTTCCTTGATCGTCGGCAGCGTGTTCTTGTGGAAGCTGGCGCAATGGCCGCAGGTCATCGAGGCATATTCGACGATTGTGACCGGCGCATCGGCCTCGCCGAGAACCTGGTCCGGCAGGGCGCCCGCCTCGAGCAGCTTCGCCATGTCGACGGTGCCCGCGGGCGAGGGCGCGGCGGCCGACGACTTGCCGGCGTCCTGGGCTCCACTGTCGCTGCATGCCGACAGAAGCGCAGTCATCGCCGGAAGCGCGACGAGCGACGTAAGAACATTCCTGCGCGTAATAGTGCGGATCATGCGAATCACCTGTTTCCTTTTGAATAGTGCAGCGTCAGGCCGCCAAAAAGCGAGTGTTGGAGGCGAATTAAGGCAAATCTGTCCCCATTCCAATCACCTGACGGAAACACAGCGTTCACGAAAACGAGATTTGGAGTGCTAATCAGCGCCGTTCGCCCAAAACCGACTGGCCGAGCCTTTCCAATGACTGCCGCAGCCCCTCGTCCTCTATTTCCTGGACAAGCCCCTTGAGCTTGGTTTTCTCGATATCCGAAAGCGCCCGCATCCGCGGCTTCTTGCGCTGCGCGGCGGCTACCGGTTTCTGGACGATCTTGACGCGGCCGACGGCGCCAAAGCCCAGAAAGCCGTTCACCCGCGAGATGATCTCCCCGGTCTCGTGCTGGAGGTGCAGCGCCGCCAGCCCCTCGCAGGCGATCACCAGCGTCGCGGGCTCGAACGGGTCGTCCTCGTGCAGCCGGCGTGGCCAGGCGATCTTTTCGGGCCGCGAGCTTGCCGCGAGCCTTTCGCCGACGATCTCCTCCCAGGACTGCACCAGCCCGACCGATATGCCGGCGCGCTTCCTCAGCACCGGATCGAGTATCTCGTTCGCCAGGTCGCTGACCGGCACCGCATTGCCGCCCTTCCATTTTCCTGCCATGAGCGGTCTTCCCTATTCCCGTGAGCCGCGCGGGATACGATTCGGTTTGGTCGATGGATTTGGCACAGCATAGCAGCAACCAGCGCAAGTTACAGCGCCACCCGATCGCCGCTGCATTGCTCGACTGGTACGACGCCCATCATCGGGAACTGCCGTGGCGCGTTTCGCCACGGGCGCTGAGGGCCGGCGTCCGCCCCGATCCCTACCGCGTCTGGCTTTCGGAAATCATGCTGCAGCAGACGACCGTGGAGGCGGTGAAGTCCTATTTCGCCCGCTTCGTCGAAAAATGGCCCACCGTCGACGCGCTGGCCCACTCCGACCCCGACGATGTGATGAAAGCATGGGCCGGGCTCGGCTATTATTCGCGGGCACGCAACCTGAAAAAATGCGCGGAAAAGATCGCCTTCGAGTTCGGCGGCGCCTTTCCCTCGAAGGCCAGTGACCTGGAGAAGCTGCCCGGCATCGGGCCCTACACCGCTGCCGCGATCGCCGCCATCGCCTTCGGTCGCCCGGCGCCGGTCGTCGACGGCAATGTCGAGCGCGTCGCGACGCGGCTGGAAGCGGTCTCCACGCCGCTGCCGCAGGCCAAAGCGCAAATCAGGGCGCTCGTCGAAGCGATCCTCCCCCCGGACCGACCCGGTGATTTCGCGCAGGCGATGATGGATCTCGGCGCCAGGATCTGCTCGCCGAAACGACCGAAATGCATACTCTGCCCGGTGCGCGAGCCCTGCCGCGCGATACGCATTGGCGATCCGGAACTCTACCCCGTGAAGGCGCCGAAGCCCGAAAAGCCGCTGCGGCGCGGCGCGGCCTTCGTCGCGATCAACGGCGAAGGCGCGGTGCTTTTGCGCAAGCGCGCCGAAACCGGACTGCTTGGCGGCATGGCCGAGGTGCCGACGACGCAATGGGACTCGCGTCGCGACGGCCACACCGGCATCGAAGGAGCCCCCTTCCCCGCGGAATGGAGGCATGCAGGGCGCATTTCGCATGTCTTCACCCATTTCGCGCTGGAACTGGAAGTCTTTCGCGCCGACGAGATCGCGGCCGAAGCGCCGGCAGGCCATTGGTGGTCACCTTCCGCCGAAATCAACGGCGAGGCGTTGCCGACCGTCATGAAAAAAGCACTCGAAGCCGCGATACCCGGCGCGACCAGGCGCAGCGCAAAGCGACAGGAGGCCAAATGAGCGAAATCCGCCACATCGTGTTCGATATCGGCAGGGTGCTGATCCACTACGATCCGGAACTGCCCTTCCGGCGCATCATTCCCGAGGAGGATCGCCGCAGATGGTTCCTCGACAGCGTCTGCACCCCTGACTGGAACGTCGAGCAGGACCGGGGTCGCTCATGGGAGGAGGCGGAAGCGCTGCTGATCGAGAACCATCCCGACGAAGCGGAGAACATCCGCGCCTTCCGGCGCAACTGGCACGAGATGGTGCCGCACGCCTATGACGGTTCGGTCGTCATCCTGGAGCGGTTGATAGATGCCGGCCACGACGTCACCATGCTGACGAATTTCGCGTCGGACACGTTCGTCGAGGCTCGCGAGCGCTACGCCTTTCTCCAGCGCCCGCGCGGCGTGACCGTTTCCGGCGACGTCAGGCTCATCAAGCCGGACCGGCGCATCTACGAACTGCATGCCGAGACGTTCGGCCTGCGGCCCGAGGCGACGCTCTTCATCGACGACAGCGCGAAGAACGTCGACGGAGCCAGGGAAGCGGGCTGGCGTTCGGTGCTGTTCCAGAACGCGGAAACGCTCGAGGCGGACCTCGAGCGTTTCGGGATCAGACCGTGACTGGAGAGCCGGCCGATCGGGTAAGGCTTCAGGCGCCGGCGCGTTCCATGCCGACGCGCGCGATGCGGCGCAATTCGTCGATCGGCGTCAGGCCTCCATTGCGTTCATAGTGCCAGAAGGCCCAGCCGTTGCAGGCTTCCAGCCCCTGCAGCTGGGCGCCGACGCGATGGATCGACCCTGACGTCTCCCCGGCGGCCAGCGTACCGTCGGCGCGGACCTTCGCCGACCAGCGGCGCTTGGCGTCATAGAGGGTCGTGCCGGGCTTGAGCAGGCCGGTATCGAGCAGGCTGACGAAGGCGACACGCGGCTCCGACCTCTTGCTCGTCATAAGAAGCAGTTCCGCCGCGTCTAGCGGCTTCACATCCGCGATCCGGTCGAGCGCGGCATCGATATAGCTCTGTTCGCGCTCCACGCCGACGAAGTGCCGGCCGAGACGCTTGGCGACCGCGCCGGTCGTGCCGGAGCCGAAAAACGGATCGAGCACGACGTCGCCCGGCTTGCTCGACGAAAGCAGCACGCGCGCCAGCAGCGCTTCGGGCTTCTGCGTCGGGTGGACCTTGTCGCCGTTCTCGTCCTTCAACCGTTCTGAGCCGGTGCAGATCGGGAAAAGCCAGTCGGAGCGCATCTGCACATCGTCATTGGCCGCCTTCATCGATTCATAATTGAAGGTGTAGCCCTTGGCCTTCTGGTCGCGCGAGGCCCAGATCATCGTCTCATGCGCGTTCTGGAAACGGCGGCCGCGGAAATTCGGCATCGGATTGGTCTTGCGCCACACAATGTCGTTCAAAATCCAGAAGCCGAGGTCCTGCATGATCGCGCCGACGCGAAAAATGTTGTGATAGGAGCCGATCACCCAGATCGTGCCGTTCGGCTTCAGGACGCGGCGCGCGGCGAGCAGCCAGGCGCGGGTGAATGCGTCGTAGGCGGCGAAGCTGTCGAACTGGTCCCACGCGTCGTCGACGGCGTCGACGAGCGACTGGTCGGGCCGATGCAGGTTCCCCTCGAGCTGCAGGTTATAAGGAGGGTCGGCGAACACCACGTCGACGGAATTTTCCGGGAGCCTGTTCAAGGCGGCAACGCAGTCGCCTTTCAGGATGGTGTTGAGCCACTGGGCAGAGGCGGCGGCATGGGGAAGGTCGGCGAGGAGACGCACGGCTGACATGGGTACACCAGAAACGCTGTTACTGTTTACTCGACGTTATGGTTACCGATCGTCGTAAACATTTGGTGAAACATATCGCGTGATTTGCCGTTCGGATGGCGATGTTGTATGCCGCCGGCTTCCAGCGCCCACGGCCTTCGCCGTTTCACTCCTCACCAAAACGATTGGAGCATCATGTCAGGGACCGATCTTGTCATATTCGACTGCGACGGGGTTCTGGTCGATTCGGAAATCGTGGCGGCACGCGTCGAATCGGAAATGCTGACGGCGGCCGGCTTTCCGATCGATGCCGAAGAGCTGGCACGCGCCTATGCGGGCCTCACCTTCAAGGACATCATGCTCCGCATCGAGAAGGAGAGCCAATTGCTCTTCCAGGCGACGATGATCGAGGAGGTGGAGGAACTGGTCGACCGGCGGCTTCGCGCCGAGGTGCGTGCGATCGACGGCGTGCACGAGGCGGTGGCGGCGATCAGGACCAAGCGCTGCATCTGCTCCAATTCGAGGACGGAACGCCTCAACGCGATGCTCGAGCGCACGCGGCTCCTGCCCTTCTTCCAAGGTCACATCTACTCTTCGCTCGAGACGCCGACGAAGAAGCCGAAGCCCGCGCCGGACGTGTTCCTCTACGCCGCCGAGCAGTTCGGCGCCGATCCGCGCAAAACATTCGTCGTCGAGGACTCGATCCACGGCATTGCGGGAGCCAAGGCCGCGGGCATGCGGGTGATCGGCTTCACCGGTGGGTCGCACACCCATCCGGGCCACGCCGATGCGCTGACCGAGGCCGGCGCCGAGACGGTTATCCGGCGCATGGCCGATCTGGACGGCGTTCTCTCGGCGCTCGCGGAATGGTCCGAGGACGCGTGAGCTCAGAAGCTGTCGTCGCCCTTGTCGAACCCGCCGAACACCTGGACGTTCGGGCGGGACGGCATCGGGAAGGTGACGTTGGCGTCGTTGAATACGAACTGGGTCGCGCCGACGGTGTCGGCGACGTTGACCTCGAAATTATGAGTCTGCGAGTAGAGCACCTCTCCGGTCCTCGCCGCCACAACCCTGATCGGCAGGCGTATCGTGCCGGCTTTCCCCACCGGTCCCGGAATGATCCGGCCCGCGATGGCAACGTTCATCCGCAACGTGTTGCCTTCATAAGTGCAGCTTCGAGTGATGTCGGTGATCGTCGCCTGGTAGATCAGCTTCGACGCGTCGCCCTCCGCGTTGCCCTGATAGGAGCGGTGGAAGGACATGCCCTCGCGCAAGCCGGTCGCCGGGCAGTAGGCGCGCAGCTCCTCGACGGTTATGCGCTCGTCGCTCGCCGCGGTCTGCGTCGCGTCGCCGCCAATTCCCAACACGTTTCCGGACTGGCAGCCGGCGGTCGCAAGCATCAAGCCGGCCGCGGCAACTCCAGCGATTTTCCTGAGATCGTCGGTCCAAAAAGCCATAAACTGCACTTCCCTCAAGCAAAGCTGCTGTTCTATATCAACCGCGCAATGAAATTGCGACCGACGGATTGCGCTTTTTCGACGGCTTTCTCGTCAGCCGCCGCCACGGACAGGTAAACATGCGTTACATAAGCACCAGGGGAAATGCGCCCGATCTCGGCTTCTGCGATGCGTTGCTCGCCGGGCTTGCACGCGACGGCGGTCTCTACGTTCCGAAGGAATGGCCAAGCTTCACCCCGGAAGAGATCCGTGCCATGCGCGGCCTGTCCTATCCCGACCTCGCCATCCGCCTGCTGACGCCCTTCCTCGGCGGCGAGATCGATGAAAAGACCTTCGCCGCCATCGTGCGCGAGGCCTACGCCACCTTCCGCCACGACGCTGTCTGTCCCATCGTGCAGACCGGAGCGAACGAGTTCACGCTGGAGCTTTTCCACGGCCCGACGCTCGCCTTCAAGGACGTCGCCATGCAATTGCTGGCACGGTTGATGGACCATGTGCTCGCCGAGCGCGGCGAGCGCGCGACGATAGCGGGCGCCACCTCCGGCGACACGGGCGGCGCGGCGGTCGACGCGTTCGCCGGGCGCGAGCGTACAGACATCTTCATTCTCTTCCCGCACGGCAAGGTCTCGCCGGTGCAGCAACGGCAGATGACAACCTCGACGGCGGCAAACGTCCATGCGCTCGCCATCGAGGGGAATTTCGACGATTGCCAGTCGCTGGTGAAAAGCATGTTCAACAACCATGCCTTCCGCGACCGCGTATCGCTTTCCGGCGTCAACTCGATCAATTGGGCGCGGATCATGGCCCAGATCGTCTACTATTTTTCGTCGGCGATGTCGCTGGGCGCGCCGGATCGGAAGGTTTCCTTCACCGTTCCGACCGGCAATTTCGGCGACATCTTCGCGGGCTACGCGGCAAAGCGCATGGGCCTTCCGATCGAGCGCCTGGTGATCGCGACGAACGACAACGACATTCTGGCCCGCACGCTCGCGTCCGGCGAATACGAGACGCGCGGCGTCGTCGCCACCACCTCGCCCTCGATGGACATCCAGATCTCGTCCAATTTCGAGCGGCTGCTCTTCGAGGCGGCGGGCCGCGATGCCATCGCCGTGCGGCGTTACATGGACAGCCTCAAGCAGTCCGGCGCCTTCACCATCGAGCAAAATACGCTGGCCGTCATCCGCGAGGAATTCGACGCGGGCCGCTCCTCTATGGAAGAGACCGCCGAGACGATCCGCGCGGTGCTAGCCGGAACCGGCTATCTCCTCGATCCCCATACCGCGACGGCGACTCATGTCGCGCGCAGGCGCGGCAAATCCGAAACACCGATGATCGTGCTCGCGACGGCGCATCCGGCGAAATTCCCGGCAGCGGTGAAGGCCGCCTGCGGAACCGAGCCGGCACTGCCCACATGGCTCGGAGATTTGATGGAAAGGCCGGAGAGATTTACGGTGCTTCCATCCGACCCGAAAATGTTGGAAGATCACATCGGCCGTCTCACCAGGGCGACCCAACAGAGTGCAGGGAGTTGAGCCTATATGGGTGTTGAGGTAAGCCGTCTGTCGAACGGCCTGACAGTCGCCACCGAAACCCTTCCCCACATCGAATCCGTCGCTCTCGGCGTCTGGGTGAAATCCGGATCTCGGGACGAGCGTGACGACGAGCACGGCATGGCCCATCTCTTGGAGCATATGGCCTTCAAGGGAACCGGGCGGCGCAGTGCCTGGAAGATCGCCTCGGAGATCGAGGATGTGGGCGGGGAGATCAATGCGGCAACCAGCGTGGAGACCACGTCCTTCTACGCCCGCGTCCTGAAAGACGACGTTCCGCTCGCCATAGACATCCTCGCCGACATACTGACCGACTCCCAATTCGACCCGGACGAACTGCAGCGCGAAAAACACGTCATCCTTCAGGAAATCGGCGCTGCTCACGACACTCCGGACGACATCGTCTTCGACCGTTTCACCGAGACCGCATTCCGGCACCAGACCCTCGGACGCTCCATCCTCGGAACACCGGAGACGGTCCGTTCCTTCACCTCCGAGCAATTGCACACGTTCATGCAACGCCAGTACGCAGCCGACCGCATGGTGGTGGTCGCCGCCGGCGGCGTGAACCATGACGATTTCGTGCGCGAGGTCGAGAAGCGTCTCGGCCAGTTCCGCGCCAGGGCCGAGAGCGTGCCGCCGCCTTATGCCAACTATGTCGGCGGCGACTATCGCGAGCAGCGCGACCTCATGGACGCGCAGATCGTGCTCGGCTTCGAGGGCCGCGCCTATCACGTACGCGACTTCTATGCCTCGCAGGTCCTGTCCATGATCCTCGGCGGCGGAATGTCGTCGCGTCTCTTCCAGGAAGTCCGCGAAAAGCGCGGCCTCTGCTATTCGGTCTATGCTTTCCATTGGGGTTTTTCGGACACCGGGATATTCGGCGTCCACGCGGCGACGGGCAAGGAAGACATCGCCGGACTGGTGCCGGTGATCGTCCAGGAACTGCAGCGCGCCGGCGAGAGCATCAGCCAGGAAGAGCTCAACCGCGCCCGCGCGCAATACCGTGCCGGCCTGATGATGTCGCACGAAAGCGCGGCGAGCCGTGCCTCCCAAATCGCCAGGCAGCTCCTGCTCTTCGGCCGTCCGATCGGCACGGAAGAGCTGGTCGACCGTCTGTCGAAGCTCACGGTGGAACGGCTGACGGACCTCTCCTCGCGATTGTTCTCGACAAAGCCGACGCTCGCAGCCGTGGGCCCGATCGGCGCGCTTCCGCCCTTCCAGGCGATCGGCGATACGCTGACGGGCGACCTTCCAGGCGCCCGCAAGCTGGCCGTCTGAAGCATTCGAGAGCGGCAAGATGGCCCTGCCCTTCCTCCGCAGGCCGCAGTTTCAGATCAAGGGCCGGCGAGCGCTGTTGCGCCTGCCGGAATTCTCCGACTACCATGAATGGGCGACGCTGCGCGGCGAAAGCCGGGCGTTTCTGGAGCCATGGGAGCCTCGCTGGTCACCCGACGAGCTCGAACGCTCCGCCTGGCGGCATCGGGTCCATCGCTATCGTGAGGAATACGCACGCGGCACCGCCATCGCGTTCCTGATCTTCGAACTCGAGAAAAACAGGCTGATCGGCGGCATAACCATCGGCAACATCCGTCACGGCGTCTCGCAATCGGCGCAGATCGGCTACTGGATGGGCGAGCGCTATGCCGGACAGGGCTACATGCAGGATGCGATCGCCGCCCTGCTCGACTACGCTTTCAATACCTTGAGGTTGCACCGGGTGGAGGCAGCCTGTATCCCCGACAATGCACGGTCCATACGTGTGCTTGAAAAAGCCGGATTCCGGCGCGAAGGACTTCTGCGTTCCTATCTGCGGATCAACGGTATCTGGCAGAATCACTTTCTCTACGCCCTGATTGCCGATGAGCATCGGACCAGCGCAAGACGAGGCTGAAGCATTGGCGGTAACGACCCGATCCGGCTGGCTGATCATAGCCGCATTTTTTGCGCTCCTGGCGGCGTGGACGGCGCCGGCGCAAGCGATCGAACCCATCAAGATCTCGCGCGAGGACATAGCGCTCAACCTCTCCGGGGCGGTGGAAATCTACCGCAACCAGGGCCAGAACTTCCAGGTTTCCACGGCTCCCGGCATAGACGGCATCGTCAGGCGCATCGAGGTCGAGGCCAAGGACGAGCGCTCCACCGGCGACTGGGCCGTCTTCGCGCTGGCCAACTCGACCGATCAGCAGATCGATCGACTGATCGTGGCGCCGCACTTCCGCCTGGTCGGCTCCGGCATGATCTGGCCCGATCTGGGTTCCAGCCGCATAGCGGCAATTACCCCGAGCGAAGGCTTCGCGCTGGACCGCCTGGCGAGCAACGAGGCCGACGTCTTCCTCGTCACGCTCAATCCGGGATCGGTCGTCACTTTCGTCGCCGAGCTTTCGGCGCAGAAGCTTCCGCAGGTCTATCTCTGGGAGCCCGAAGCCTACAAGGACACCATCAATTCCTACACTCTCTTCCGGGGAATCGTCATCGGCATCGCCGGCCTGCTGGCGCTCTTCCTGACGATCCTCTTCGTCGTCAAGGGAACCTCCATGTTCCCGGCGACCGCCGCGCTGGCCTGGGCGATCCTCGCCTATATCTCCATCGATTTCGGTTTCCTGAACAAGATACTCGAGATCACACCGGGCAACGAGCAGATATGGCGCGCGGGAACGGAGGTGGCGCTGGCGGCGACCTTCGTCGTCTTCCTGTTCACCTATCTCAACCTCAATCGCTGGCACTGGCATTTCAGCTACGGCGTGCTCGCCTGGGTGTTCACCCTGTTCATGATTGCCGGCGTCGCCGTCTTCGACCCGGCGATCGCGTCGGGCATCGCCCGCATCTCGTTCGCGATGACCGCCGTCGTCGGCATCGGCCTCATCGCCTATATGGCCTTCAAGGGCTACGACCGCGCGATCATGCTGGTACCGAGTTGGATGATGATCCTGCTGTGGCTCGTCGGCGCATGGATGGCGGTGACTGGCCTTCTCGACAACGACATCGTCCAGCCGGCGCTCGGCGGCGGCCTCATCCTCATCATCCTGCTGATCGGCTTCACGGTCATGCAGCACGCCTTCGCCGGCGGCGCGCTTCATCAGGGCTTGTTCAGCGACATGGAGCGCCAGGCGCTCGCCGTCACCGGCGCCGGCGACATCGTCTGGGACTGGGACGTGCTTCGCGACCGCGTCATCACCAAGCCCGACATCAGCCGTCAGCTCGGCCTGCCGCTGAACAGCCTCCATGGCCCCGCCCGCAACTGGTTGCCGGCCCTCCACGCCGAGGATCGCGACAGCTTCCGAACGACGCTCGACGTCATTCTCGAACACCGCCGCGGCCGTGTCGGACAGATGTTCCGCCTGCGCGGCGCCGACGGCCACTATCACTGGTTCGCGCTGCGCGCCCGGCCTGTGATCGGCTCCGACGGCGAGGTCATCCGCTGCGTCGGAACCCTGGTCGACGTAACCGAGCACAAGAAGGCCGAAGAGCGCCTGCTGCACGACGCCGTGCACGACAACCTCACCGGCCTGCCCAACCGGGAACTCTTCCTCAACGGGCTCGAGGCGGTCATCTCGATAGCGAGAACCGAGGAGAGCATAAGGCCGACCGTCTTCGTCATCGACATCGACCGCTTCAAGCAGGTCAATGACGGGCTTGGCATATCGGCGGGTGACACCATCCTGCTGACGATCGCAAGGCGCTTGCACCGCCTGCTGAAGCCGCGCGATTCGCTTTCGCGCTTTGCCGGCGACCAGTTCGCGATGATGCTGCTTTCCGAGCAGGACCCGGTGCGCATCGCCGCGGTCGCCGACGCGATCAAGCAGGCGATCAGCGCGCCGATCACCTTCGCCAAGCGCGAGATCGTGCTGACCGCCTCCGTCGGCCTCGTCTCCTGGACCTCATCCCAGACTTCCGCCGACGACATGGTGAAGGACGCCGAGCTCGCCATGCACCAGGCCAAGCGCTTCGGCGGCGACCGCATCGAGCCGTTCCGGCCTGCCTTCCGCTCGGTCGGAACCGACCGCCTGCAGCTCGAATCGGACCTGCGCCGCGCCATCGAGCGCTCCGAGTTCACGCTCGCCTATCAGCCGATCGTGCGGCTCGAGGACCGGTCGATCGCCGGCTTCGAGGCACTGCTGCGCTGGGAGCATCCGCGCCGCGGAACCATACCGCCGACGGATTTCATTCCGGTTGCAGAAAGCTGCGGCGTGATCGTGCAACTGGGGCTCTTCGCCATGCAGCGGGCGGCCGACGACCTGCATGAATGGCAGAAGCAGATAGGCAATGTGCCGCTTTCGGTCTCGGTCAATCTGTCGAGCAGGCAGCTCATCCGGCGCGACCTCGTCAGCGACGTCCGTTCGGTGATCGCGCGGGCCAATCTCAAGCCGCGCTGCTTCCGGCTGGAGCTGACGGAATCGCTGGTAATGGACAATCCCGAACAATCGGCGCATGTGCTTGCCAAGCTCAAGCAGCTCGGCATCGGCCTTTCGCTCGACGATTTCGGAACCGGCTATTCCTCGCTTTCCTACCTGACGCGCTTCCCCTTCGACACGATCAAGATCGACAAGAGCTTCGTCGACGATCAGAGCCCCAAACGCACCGTCCTCCTGCGCTCCATGGTCAACATGGCGCACGAACTCGGCCTCTCGGTGGTCGCCGAGGGCGTCGCGGACGAGAACGACGCGTTGCAGCTGCGCCAGATGGGCTGCGAATACGTTCAGAGCTTCATGTTCGGCCAGCCGATGAACGCGGAGGCGGCCGCCCGCCTACTGAAGGAGCAATATCCGCTCGCTCAGGCGTGACCGGCAGAAGTGCTGAGGTGCGCCGGGTTGATCCCGATGGAGGCGAGAATACGGTCGTATTTGCGCTCAATGTCGGGATCGAAGAGCAGTTCCGGGCTTGCCGGACAGGTCAGCCAGCCATTCTCGGCGATCTCGTATTCGAGCTGTCCCGCACCCCAGCCGGAATAGCCGAGCGCCATGATGGCGTGGCGGGGACCGGTGCCGATGGAGATCGCGCGCAGGATGTCCACGGTCGCCGTCAGGCAGACGTCCTCCGAGACCGGCATGGAGGATTCCACCATATAGTCGTCGGTGTGCAGGACGAAGCCACGGCTGCGGTCCACCGGCCCACCGTGGCGCACCAGGAAATCGCGGGCCCGGGGCGGCAGGCGGATCGCCTCCTCCTCGTCCAGGAGCCCTAGCTGTACCAGGAGATCGGGAAACTGCATCTGCTGGACCTGATTGATGATCAGTCCCATCGCGCCCTCCTCGCTGTGGGCGCAGACATAGATGACGGAACGCGCGAAGCGATCGTCCTTCATGCCCGGCATGGCGATGAGGAACTGATTGTCCAGGAAGCCGCGCTGCTCGCCGCTTTTCTTTCGATCCAGCAGATCCATGCTTGCAGCGTACCTTCTTTCAGCGTTTCTTGAAAGGCGTCAGAGATGCGCAGGTTCGCGGAGAGTTCCCACTCACATAAAAATGATACCGTGCGCGCTTCCCGGCGATTGCGAAACCTCGGCGAAACGAAGATGTTCCGGCTCATGAAAATCACCATCCTACTGGCAGCCGCGACCGTTGCCGCCATCCCTTTCCTTGCCCACGCCGCCTCCAGCGACTGGCACGAGACCGAGGGAATGAGGATCAGGCTGGTGACCGAGCAGGCACCGGAAGGCGCCAGGGAAATGCGCGCCGCGCTGGAAATCCAGCTCGAGCCGGGATGGAAGACCTATTGGCGCGATCCGGGCGATTCAGGCGTGCCGCCTTCCATTTCCTTCGATCATGGCAGCGGCATTGAACATGCCGAGATCGAGTTTCCCGTACCCGAGCATTTCGACGACGGTTATTCCGTCTGGGCGGGATACGGCCGGCCGGTCTCCTTCGCGGTCACGCTGGAACGGGATGAGGCGCGTGATCCCGGGACGATCGAGGCGGACGTGTTCCTGGGCGTCTGCCAGGATATCTGCATTCCGGTCCAGGCGCGGCTCAGCGTCGAAGTCCACACCGGGCAGTCCGATCCCGAGAGTGCGGCGATCGTCGAGGCGGCCTTCGCCGCCCTTCCCGCCAAGGCGGGCGAACTGCGCGCCGAAACGGTGAAAACCAGCCCCTCGCATATCGTCGTCGAGGCAAAGGTGCCGGAAGGCGTCGAGGTGACGGATCTGTTCATCGCCGGGACCGACGCCTATGTGCTCGGCAGCCCGAAGCGGGCGAAGGGCGACGGGGGGACGTTGTTCGAGGTGCCGGTCGAGGTCGCGCCGAAGGATCTGCATGGCGACACCGCCCACTATACGCTGGCGACGAGCAAGGGCGCGGTCTCCGGCACTCTGGCCATCGGCAACTGATCCTCTATCTTCCATTGCCTTCGGGCTTTCGACCGGATAGCCCTTTCAACCATCTCAACCGTAGATACACAGAGGTTTCTGATGACCATTTCCGTTGGCGACAAACTGCCCGAAGCGAAGTTCAAGGCCGCAACCACGGACGGCCCGAAGGAGCTTTCCAGCTCGGAGATATTCAGCGGGAAGAAGGTCGTCCTCTTCGGCGTCCCCGGCGCATTCACGCCGACCTGCAGCAACAATCACCTGCCCGGCTATCTGGAGAACCACGACGCGATCCTCGCCAAGGGCGTCGACACGATCGCGGTCGTCGCGGTCAACGACGTGCATGTGATGAACGCCTGGGCGCGCTTCACCGGCGGCGAAGGCAAGCTCCTGTTCCTCGCGGACGGCAGCGGTGATTTCGTGAAGGCGGCCGGCCTCGACATCGACCTTTCGGCCGCCGGCATGGGCACGCGCTCCAAGCGCTTCTCGATGATCGTCGACGACGGCAAGGTCACCGCCCTCAACATCGAGGACTCCCCGGGACAGGCGGTCGAATCCTCGGCCGCCAGGATCATCGAGCAGCTCTAAAGTCGAATCATACCTTCGGCGAGGCTGGAACCGGCCTCGCCGGACGCTTCTTGAACGGCGCCATGCCGAGCCGGGCCAGTTCGTCGGCGCGCTCGTTCTCCGGGTGGCCGGCGTGGCCCTTCACCCAATGCCAGGTGACCTTGTGGCGCTTGCGCGCCTCGTCGAGCGCCTGCCAGAGCTCCGCATTCTTCACCGGCTTCTTGGCAGCCGTCTTCCAGCCGTTCCTCTTCCAGCCCTCGATCCAGCCGGAAATGCCGTCGCGGACATAGTTGCTGTCGGTGTAGAGATCGACCTTGCACGGCTCGCGCAGCGCCTCGAGCGCCGAGATCGCCGCCAGCAGCTCCATGCGGTTGTTGGTCGTGTCGGCCTCGCCGCCGGAAAGCTCCTTGACGACGCCGTTGTAGCGCAGGATGGCGCCCCAGCCGCCCGGCCCCGGATTGCCGGAGCACGCGCCGTCCGTGAAAATCTCAACCGACTTCATGGCGTTGCCGCGCCGTACTCGGAGGCGGAGGCGATCTGCCGGTGGAAACGCAGCTTGCGGATATACTCGATCGGGTCGCGCTTCTGCACCAGGGCACCGTCGGGAACGGTCAGCCAGTCATAGAGCCTGGTCAGCATGAAGCGCAGCGCCGAGCCGCGGCAAAGCAGCGGCAGCGCCGCTATCTCGGCGGGAGACAGCGGCCGCACGGCCTGGTAGCCCGCGAGCAGCGCGGTTCCCTTGGTGAGGTTGAAGGAATGATCCTTCTCGAAGCACCAGGCATTCAGGCATGTCGCGACGTCATAGGCGAAGAAATCGTTGCAGGCGAAATAGAAGTCGATCAGCCCCGAGAGCTTCTCGCCGAGGAAGAAGACATTGTCGGGGAAAAGATCGGCATGGATGACGCCCTTCGGCAGATCCGTGGGCCATTCGCGCTCGATGAGCGCGAAATCGGCGGTGATCTCGCTCGCCAGCGCCGGCTCTACCTCACCGGCGCGCTCGCGCGACATTTCCCACAGTTGCCGCCATCCGGGCAGCGAAAGGGCATTCGGCCGGGTAAGCGGGAAATCCGCCCCGGCGACGTGCATCGCGGCCAGCGCGACGCCCACCTCGTGGCAATGCATGGCGGTTGGGCGGCGTGGCCACATGCCCTCGAGAAAGGTGATGATCGCGCACGGCCTTCCGGCAAGCTCGCCGATGACCTCGCCGTCGCTGCGGTGGACAGGCAGCGGGCAGGAAATGCCGCGCTTGGCCAGATGCTCCATCAGCCCGAGAAAGAACGGCAGTTCCGAACGCTCGACCCGCTTTTCGTAGAGCGTGAGGATGAAGAACCCGGCGGTGGTGTGAAGGATGTAGTTCGAGTTCTCCGTGCCTTCGGCGATGCCCTTGTAGGACAGCAGGTCGCCGATCGCATAGTCCTTGAGATAGGTGCCGAGCTCGACCTCGGTGATGTCGGTGTAGACGGCCATGCGCTCAGGCGCTTCCGTTGACGAAGGCCATGTCGGCCGAAGTGAGCTCCACGTCGCGCAGCACGCGGTTGACCGGGAAATTCTCGGTTTCCACCGCCGTTATCGCGAGTTCCACCGTCACGTCGAAGCGTTCGCGGAACGCGTCGACGATCTCGTCGACGATGATCTCCGGCGCGGAAGCGCCCGCTGACAGGCCGAGCGTGGAGATATCGCCGATCTCGTCCCAGGGAATCTCGCTCGACCGCTGCACCAGCAGTCCGCGATGCGCGCCGGCGCGTTCGGCGACCTCGACGAGCCGCTTGGAGTTTGACGAGTTCGGCGCGCCGACGATGAGGAAGAGGTCGGAACCGGGCGCGGCTTCCTTGACCGCGTCCTGCCGGTTGGTGGTCGCATAGCAGATGGACTCCGCGGCCGGCGCCTTGATGTCGGGAAATCGCTTTTCCAGCGCGCGGATGATGCCCGCCGTATCGTCCACCGAAAGCGTGGTCTGCGTGACGAAGCCGAGTTCCTCGCCTTCGGGCCGGGCAAGGCGCATCGCGTCCTCTTCCGTCTCCACGAGCGTCACCGCACCCACGGGAAGCTGGCCCATCGTGCCGATGACCTCGGGATGGCCGGCATGGCCGATCAGAAGGACGTGGCGGCCGAGCCGCTGGTGGCGCATGGCCTGCTTGTGCACTTTCGAGACGAGCGGACAGGTTGCGTCGAGATAGAAGAGACTGCGTGCTTCGGCATCGGCGGGAACCGATTTCGGAACACCGTGGGCGGAAAAGACCACCGGGCAGTCGCGATGTTCCGGCGGTATCTCGTCAAGCTCCTCGATGAAGACCGCGCCCCGCGCCTGCAGGCCTTCGACCACATAGCGGTTGTGCACGATCTCGTGGCGTACATAGACCGGCGCGCCA
Organism: Aquamicrobium sp. LC103; assembly: GCF_001014615.2. Lineage (GTDB taxonomy): Bacteria > Pseudomonadota > Alphaproteobacteria > Rhizobiales > Rhizobiaceae > LBCQ02. Next base: position 240,750 of record NZ_LBCQ02000002.1, on the reverse strand, counting down.
TATTTCTTCAGCGCCAGGACGACGATCTGGATCGCGCGGTCCACCCCTGCGCAGAAGCCGCGCGGGCCGCAAAGCCTGATCGTAAGTGGTCTCTTCATGTCTTCTCCGGGCAGGTTCGCCGCTTTCCTGTGCATGGCGCAGATGGCGTTTGGCAACCCGCCATGTCAAGCCCCGGCCGGGCTCACGTTACCTTCCTCATTCGCCACAGCCAGACACCGACGACGCCGCACAGCGCCGCCGCCAGCCCGTACCAGGTGACGACATATTGCAGGTGATTGTTCGGAAGGTCGATCATCGTGACACCGCCGACCGGCAGTCCGCCTGGATTCGGTGCGTCATCGGCATCGATGAAGAAGCCGACATAGTCGTCCGGCGCGCCGACCCCGGAGGTGGCCGCCATCGCCCGCGAATCTTTCCAGTAGAAGATGTTCTTCGCGGGGTCGTTGTCCGGGACGATGAAGGAGGGCTTCTCCGTGATCGCCGCCCGCGCCAGGCCGAGTATCTCCACGCGACCCTGCACCTGACCTTCGGGCCTCGTCGCCGGGTCCTTGCGGTCGAAGGGCACAAAACCGCGATTGACGAAGATCAGGCGGCCGTCGTCGAGCTCGAGCGGCGTATGGACGAAATAACCGCTGGCGCCTTTCCAGGTGGCGAAGAAATGCCGCTCGCCCTCGTGATGGAACACGCCGCCGACCCGCACCGGCCAATAGTCGACGTCTCCCGTCGTCGTCAGCCGGGTTTCAACGTCCTGGAGGGAGTGCGGCTGCGATGTCGTCCGCTCCTGGATCGTCGCCAGCAATCCTTCCTTCCAGTGCAGGCGCTGCACCTGCCAGGTGCCGAGCGCCAGAAGCACGGCAAGCGCCAGTGCGGAGACGGCGAGCACCACGATGGCCGTCGCGCGGCGCATCCCCGGTTGCGTGGCTTCGTTCATTCCTGGCCGTCCAAACGGCCTTCCGCCGCCTTGTTCTGATATTGCAGCACGATCAGGAGGCCCTTGATGAGGCGCAGCGCGACGAGGCTCAAAACGATCGTCAGCGGTATCCAGAGCAGGAAATGAACCCACAGCGGCGGATTGACTGACACCTCCATCCAGAGCGCAAGCCCGACCACGATGAAGCCGATGATCAGGATCACGAAGGCGGCCGGACCGTCGCCCGCATCGGCGAAGGAATAGTCGAGCCCGCAATTGCGGCAGCCCTTCGCCACAGTGAGAAAGCCGGAGAAAAGCCTGCCCTCGCCGCAGCGCGGACAGCGGCCGGAAAGCCCCGCCTTGAAGGGATCGACCGGCGACCAGAGTGCCTGGTCGCGATGATCTTCGTGTTCGCTCATGGCCTGATCTCTATCGGAGTGCCGTTCTCCACCATGTCCCAAACCTCGTTCATGTCCTCGTCTCTGAGCGCGATGCAGCCATTCGTCCAATCGAAATATTGCACGAGCCACGCCCACCAGCCGTAGCCCTTGGACTGACCGTGGACCATGATGTCGCCGCCGGGATCCACTCCTGCTTTCCTTGCCCGCGCCTTATCGTCGGCATTTGGGTAGGAAATATGGATCGACTTCGTGAAGGCGCTCTTCGGATTGCGCCAGTCGAGTATGTAACGGCCTTCCGGCGTGCGCTCATCGCCTTGGCGCTCCTTGTGCCCTATCGGGTTGCCCCCGAGGGCGATGTCGAAACTGCGGACGATCATTTCGCCGGACATCAGGTCCATGCGCCGTTCCGCCTTCTCCACCAGCACCAGATCCACCTTCGGTTCGGCCGAGGCCGCACCAAGTGTCGACAAGGCGAGGAAGGCGGCGGCGATATGGGCGCGTCGGAACATCACCGCGCTATTTCGCACCATCGCGCGAAAAAAAGAAAGGCGGCTGTGCGTCACAGCCGCCTCCCCGAGCGAGAGTTCCTCGCTGAATTCAGTGCGCGATCGGCGCTCCGACCGAACCCCAGACATAGATCGAGGCGAAGAGGAACAGCCACACCACGTCGACGAAATGCCAGTACCAGGCGGCCGCCTCGAAGCCGAAATGCTTCTGCGGGGTGAACTGCCCGGCCATCGCGCGCAGCAGGCAGACCAGCAGGAAGATCGTGCCGATGATGACGTGGAAGCCATGGAAGCCGGTCGCCATGAAGAACGTCGCTCCGTAGATCGAGTTGGAGAACTCGAACGGCGCGGTCATGTACTCATAGGCCTGCACGAAGGAGAACAGGACACCGAGCGCGACCGTGATCGCCAGACCCCAGACGAGGCCCTTGCGGTCGTTGTGCAGGAGCGCGTGGTGCGCCCAGGTCACCGTTGTACCCGAAAGCAGCAGGATGACGGTATTGTAGAGCGGCAGGTGGAAGGGGTCGAGCACCTCGACGCCCGCCGGCGGCCACTGGCCTCCGAGGAACTCCGAGCGCGCGACCTGCGCGGCCTCGTTCGGGAACAGGCTGGCGTCGAAGAAGGCCCAGAACCAGGCGACGAAGAACATCACCTCGGAGGCGATGAACATGATCATGCCGTAGCGCAGGTGCAGCGACACGACGCGCGTGTGATGACCCTGCAGGGACTCCTTGATCGTATCGGCCCACCATCCATACATAGTGTAGAGCACGACGGCGAGGCCGATGAAGAAAATCCACGGCGTGGCGAGATTCACGCCGAAAATCGGAAACTCATTGCCTTTCAGATCCTGCATCCAGCAGACGCCGCCGAACGCCATGATGAAGGCGCCGACGGACCCGAGGAACGGCCAGGGGCTAGGGTCGATAATGTGATAGTCGTGATGTTTTGCGTGAGCGTCTGCCATTTCAACCCCCGAGTTCAGTATCGGCAACAGGTTCGCTGGTCCCCCCATTCTTCTTGACCGCGGCGACCGGCTCCGAACCGGCGAGCGGGAAGAAGGTATAGGAAAGAGTGATCGTCTTGATGTTCTTCAGTTCCGGAACGTTCAGGATTTCCGGATCCACGTAGAAGACCACCGGCATGTCCATGGACTCGCCGGGTTTCAGTTCGGTGTCGGTGAAGCAGAAGCACTCCACCTTCATGAAGTAGGCGCCCGCCAGGTCCGGCGTGACGTTGAAGCTTGCCCGGCCGGAAGTCGGACGCGAGAAGGTGTTCTTGGCCTGGTAATTGGCCTGCACCGTTTCGCCGATCTTGATCGTCATCTCGCGGGCTTGCGGCTTGAAGTCCCAGGGCAGACCGCCGGAAGTGTTCGCGTCGAAGCGGATGGTGATGTCGCGGTCGAGAATCGTCTCCGAATATTGCTCGACACGCTGGGTCGTACCGCCGTAGCCGGTGACCTGGCAGAAGATCTGGTAGAGCGGAACCGCCGCGTAAGCCATGCCGATCATGCCGACGAAAAACGCGCCGCATGCAAGGGCGACCGTCCTGTTCGAGCGCTGTTTGTGGCTGTCGGTGTCTTTCGGCGTGCTGGTCATGACGATCTACATAGGCCTTTCGAGGATTCCAGGCCCCAGCTTTATGATGGTGATCAGATAGAAGATCACCACCATCGCGGCGAGAGCCAACCCGATCGCGATGTTGCGATTTCTGCGCGCCTTCTTCTGCGCGTCCGTGAGATTCACGCGATCATCGTCCATTGCGTTCACCATGCCGATGCGCCAAAGCGTCCCACGAGGCTGTCCGCCAAAAGAACGGCGAAGAGAGCCGAAAGATAGAGCAGCGAATAGCCGAACAAAGCCTTGGCCGGCTTCATCGACCGATCGCCTTCGGGCATGCGCAGAACCTTCCACGAATACCAGACGAAGCCGGCGCCGAGCACGACGGCGACCGCGGCGTAGACGAGGCTCGCCTCGCTGAAGACCGCCGGCAGGACACCGACGACGGCGACCAGGAGCGAATAGGCGAAGATCTGGCGCTTCGTCGATTCCTCGCCCGCGACGTTCGGCATCATCGGGACGCCCGCCCGCTCATAATCGCCCGATTTGAACAGCGCCAGCGCCCAGAAATGCGGCGGCGTCCACAGGAAGATGATCAGGAACAGGATCACGCTCTCCAGGCTGATCGTGCCGGTGACCGCGGCCCATCCGATCATCGGTGGAAACGCGCCCGCGGCTCCGCCAATCACGATGTTCTGCGGCGTCCAGCGCTTCAGCCACATCGTATAGATGACGACGTAGAAGAAGATCGTGAAGGCGAGCAGGCCGGCGGCGAGCCAGTTTGTGACGAGGCCGAGCGTCATCACCGAGAAGGAGGAAAGGAACAGGCCGAAGATCAGCGCTTCGCCCGGAAGGATCCGGCCGGACGGCACCGGGCGCGAAACCGTGCGCGACATGACCGCGTCGATATCGGCGTCGTACCACATGTTGAGCGCGCCCGAGGCGCCTGCCCCGACGGCTATCGCGAGTATAGCGATCAGCGCAATGAACGGATTGATCGCAGCCGGCGCGGTCGCCAGCCCGACGAAGGCCGTGAAGACGACGAGCGACATCACCCGAGGCTTCAAAAGCTCGATGTAGTCGCCGGCGACGGCCTCCGAAATACGGAGGTCCTGCTCCAATCCATTCTTTCCAACGATGGCCATGCGTAAGGAATCCATACTTTCCGTTTGGCCGAAACCGCCGGCGAACCGGCGGTTTCATTATTCTTGCAGCCCTGCCTTACTTGATCTTCGGCAGTTGCTCCCACTGGTGGTAGGGCGGCGGCGAGGAAAGCTGCCACTCGAGCGTCGTCGCGCCCTCGCCCCACGGATTGGCACCGGCTTCGCGCTTCTTGGCGAAGGCTTCGAAGACGCCGTAGAGGAAGATCAGCACGCCGACGGCCGCGATGTAGGAGCCGTAGGACGAAACCAGGTTCCAGCCCGCGAACGCATCCGGATAGTCGATGTAGCGGCGCGGCATGCCGGCAAGACCCAGGAAGTGCTGCGGGAAGAAGATCAGGTTGACGCCGATGAAGGTGACCCAGAAGTGCAGGCGCGCGATGAACGAGTTGTACATGTAGCCGAACATCTTCGGGAACCAGTAGTACCAGCCGGCGAAGATCGCGAACACCGCGCCGAGCGACAGCACGTAGTGGAAGTGCGCCACCACATAGTAGGTGTCGTGCATCGCGCGGTCGAGGCCGGCATTGGCGAGCTGGACGCCCGTCACGCCGCCGACGGTGAAGAGGAAGATGAAACCGATCGCCCACAGCATCGGCGTGCGGAAGGAGATCGAACCACCCCACATCGTCGCGATCCACGAGAAGATCTTCACGCCCGTCGGCACCGCGATGACCATCGTCGCGAAGACGAAGTAGCGCTGAGTGTCGAGCGACAGGCCGGTCGTGTACATGTGGTGCGCCCACACCACGAAGCCCACCGCGCCGATCGCGACCATCGCGTAGGCCATGCCGAGATAGCCGAAGATGGGCTTGCGCGAGAAGGTCGACACGATGTGGCTGACGATGCCGAAGCCCGGCAGGATCAGGATGTACACTTCCGGATGACCGAAGAACCAGAACAGGTGCTGGAACAGGATCGGATCACCGCCGCCTTCCGGCGTGAAGAAGGTCGTGCCGAAATTGCGGTCGGTCAGAAGCATGGTGATGGCGCCCGCCAGAACCGGCAGCGAGAGCAGCAGCAGGAAGGCGGTGATCAGCACGGACCAGGCGAAGAGCGGCATCTTGTGCAGCGTCATGCCGGGCGCGCGCATGTTGAAGATCGTGGTGATGAAGTTGATCGCGCCGAGGATGGAGGAAGCGCCCGCGATGTGCAGCGACAGGATCACCAGATCCATCGCCGGTCCGGGCTGGCCGGAGGTGGAGAACGGCGGATAGATCGTCCAGCCGCCGCCGGACCCGTAGGCGCCCGCGGGACCGGGAACGAACAGCGAGATCAGCAGCAGGAGGAACGCCGGCGGCAGCAGCCAGAACGAGATGTTGTTCATGCGCGGGAACGCCATGTCCGGCGCACCGATCATGATCGGCACCATCCAGTTGGCGAACCCGCCGATCAGCGCCGGCATCACCATGAAGAAGATCATGATGAGCGCGTGAGCGGTGGTGAACACATTGTACATGTGCTTGCCGCCGTCGATGGCCGCATCGCCTTCGTAGCCATAGACCATCTGGGCAAGGCCGGTGAAGATCTGGATGCCCGGCTCGGCGAGCTCCCAGCGCATCATGACGGACAGGAAGAAGCCGATCAGGCCCGTCATGATCGCGAAGATCAGATAGAGCGTGCCGATATCCTTGTGGTTGGTCGAATAAACCCACCGCGTCCAGCCAGAAGGCTTGTGGTCGTCGTGTTCGTGAGCTGCAGCGCCTGCCATTGTCCCGCTCCGTTCCTATTACTTCTCTTACGCAGGCTTAGTTGCCGGCGTCCGCTACATTCTTGTTGTCGACCGCCGCCATCAGCGCCCTGTTCGCGCCGTTGAGGTCGGACTGAGCCGCCGCGCGCCACGTGTCGTACTGATCCTGGCTGACGACGCGAATCGCGATCGGCATGAAGGCATGATCCTTGCCGCAAAGCTCGGAGCACTGTCCATAATAGACGCCTTCCTTCGTGGCGTTGAACCAGGTCTCGTTGATACGGCCCGGCACCGCGTCGACCTTCACGCCGAAGGCCGGCATGGCGAAGGCGTGGATCACGTCGTTGGACGTCACCAGAACGCGAACGGTCGTGTCGACCGGAACGACGACCTCGTTGTCGACGGCCAGGAGACGGGGATACTGGGCCAGGTCTTCCTTGCCAGCCGCCTCACGGTCGCCTTCCTGAAGCATGAAGGCGGAGAAGGTCAGCGGCTCTTCGTCCTGGTATTCGTAGTCCCAGCTCCATTGCACGGCGGAGGCCTTGATGGTCATCGTCGGCTCTTCCGGCGGATTGTACTGCGCGGTCAGGAGCTGGAAGGACGGCACCGCCAGGAACAGGAGGATGACCACCGGTCCGACGGTCCAGATCACCTCGATCAGCGTGTTGTGGCTGGTGCGCGAAGGAACCGGGTTCGTGCTGGCGCGGTACCTGATGATGCACCATGCCAGAAGCGCCAGCACGAGCAGCGTGATCGGCACGATGAAAACGAGCGTGTACTGCTCGAACCACCGGATGTCTTCCATGATCGCCGACGCCGCCGGCTGGAATCCCATCTGCCAAGGCTGCGGCTGGGCCGCAAAGGCGCTCGAGGCGGCAAGAACCGGCAATAAGGCGCCAACGCCCGCTAGGAACTTCTTCATCACCCTCTTCATCTCCCGGATCGATACGTCTCGGCGATAAACTGCATTCGAACGGCCGCGGATGCAGTCGCGGCCTTTATCGCGCGTTCAAACCATACTCTCATATCAACCGCAAGGAACGCATGGATCAATATGTGCGGCATTTTTGCGCGCGCGGCGGCTCCCCGTCGCTCCACGCCTTGATTTCGCTCAACTTGTAGCAAATGCGTCGGCTTAGGGCATCCCGCGCGGATGTTTCGCCCACATTTATCCGCTTGGCCCACGACAGTTGTGGATCGCCACGACGCGGGGCAAAGAATGGCGGTTGTATTTGAAAGGGCGTCCCCGCAAGTTAGATTGCGCTGATTCGCAGGAAACAGAGATGAATTCAATGCCGCTCCGCTCATTGCTTGGGATCGCCTTCGCCGCGGCCGCATTTTCGTTCAGCCTGCCGGCGGCGGCCCAGCAGCAGCAGACCGGAAACGTGCGCTCGACCCACGGCGCCTGGTCCATCATCTGCGACACGCCCGCCGGCGCCACGTCCGAGCAATGCGCGATGATGCAGAACGTCGTCGCCGAGGACAGGCCGGAGGTCGGCCTTTCCGTGGTGGTGCTGAAGACGGCCGACAACAAGGCCGAGATCCTGCGCGTTCTCGCCCCTCTCGGCGTGCTCTTGCCGAACGGGCTCGGGCTCAACGTCGACGGCAAGGACATCGGACGGGCCTATTTCGTGCGCTGCTTCCAGGACGGCTGCTACGCCGAGGTGATTCTCGAGCAGCCATTGCTCGACACGCTGAAAAACGGGCAGTCGGCAACTTTCATCGTCTTCCAGACGCCCGAGGAAGGCATCGGCATTCCGGTCGAGCTGGACGGCTTCGACGAGGGCTTTACCGCGCTTCCCTAAGGCGAGCTACTTCATCGTCAGATAGGCCGCTATCCCGCCGGCAATTCCCATGCCTGTGCCGGCGATGGCGTAGTTGATGCCGAAGACGGCATCGCAGGCGAGGCGCGCCGACGGCTATCCAGTAGACGTTCCTCACCGCCGTCCTCCGTTTCAGCTTGTTCCATCAACGCTTCAGGGGACGCAAAGGGTGCAACTCGGCAAGCCCCCGACTATATATGATCCGACAACGAAAGACCGGAGCACGAAGTTGGCCGCATTGCTGGAACAGTTCGACATTTCCGAAGACAAGGTCCGCGAGATCGTTTCCCACACGATCGCCGGCAGTGACGATGGGGAGCTTTATCTCGAATATCGCGAGGGCGAGGCCCTGCTGTTCGACAACGGTCGCCTGAAGACCGCCAATTTCAGCACCGATCAAGGCTTCGGCCTGCGTGCCGTGGCCGGCGAGGCGACCGGCTACGCCCATTCGAGCGAGATGTCGGAGGCCGCGCTGCTGCGGGCGGCAGACGCGGTCTCGACGGTCAAGAACGGCTATTCCGGCACACTCGCGGCGGCGCCGGCCGGCACCAACCGCAAGCTCTACGGCGACGAGAACCCGATCGCCGCGCCCGGCTTCGAGGAAAAGGCGCGCCTGCTTCAGGAAATCGATTCGTGGCTGCGCGACAGAGACCCGCGCGTGCGCCAGGTGACTGCATCGCTCGCCGCCTCCTGGCAGCACGTCGAAATTCTGCGCGCCGACGGCCATCTCGCGCGCGACATCCGCCCGCTGGTACGCTTCAACGTCGCCGTGGTCGTCGGAGACGGCGACCGGCAGGAAACAGGGTCCCATGGCATGGGCGGGCGCAAGGCCTTCGGCGAATTCCTCGCGGAGGATTCATGGCAATTCGCCGCCGAGGAAGCGCTGCGCCAGGCGCTCGTCAACCTCGAGGCCGTTCCCGCGCCTGCCGGCACGTTCGACATCGTGCTTTCGAGCGGCTGGCCGGGCGTCATGCTGCATGAAGCGGTGGGCCACGGGCTCGAAGGCGACTTCAACCGCAAGAAGACATCGGCCTTCGCCGGCCTTATGGGCAGCCAGGTGGCGGCCAAGGGCGTGACCGTCGTCGACGACGGCACCATCGCCGAACGCCGCGGATCACTGACGATCGACGATGAGGGCACGCCTTCGGCCCGCAACGTCCTCATCGACGACGGCAAGCTGGTCAGCTACATGCAGGACCGCCAGAACGCTCGCCTGATGGGCATGAAGGCCACCGGCAATGGTCGCCGCGAGAGCTATGCGCACCAGCCGATGCCGCGCATGACCAACACCTATATGACCGGCGGCGACAAGACGCCGGAAGAGATCATCGCCTCGGTCAGGAAAGGCATCTATGCCGTTTCCTTCGGCGGCGGGCAGGTCGACATCACCTCCGGCAAGTTCGTCTTCGGCTGCACCGAGGCTTACATGATCGAGGACGGCAAGGTGACGCAACCGATCAAGGGCGCGATGCTGATCGGCAACGGCCCGGACGCCATGCATCGCGTCACCATGATCGGCAACGATATGAAGCTGGACAACGGCATCGGCATGTGCGGCAAGGCCGGCCAGGGCGTGCCGGTCGGCGTCGGCCAGCCGCATCTGCGGATGAACCAGATGACGGTGGGTGGCACGAGGACGTGACGACGTTGACGTCATCGTCGCCCTCCCCTTCCCTCGTCATCCTCACCGGGGCCGGAATTTCCGCCGAATCAGGCATCGACACCTTCCGCGACAAGGACGGGATCTGGTCGAAGATCGACTACCGCGACGTCGCCACGCCCGAGGGCTTCATGCGCAATCCGGCCAGGGTGCATGATTTCTACAACCGCCGCCGACGGCGGATGAAGGGCATCCGGCCCAATGCAGCGCATCACGCGCTGGCACGGCTGGAAGCGGAATGGAAGGGCGAGTTCCTGCTGGTCACGCAGAATATCGACGACCTGCACGAATCGGCCGGCTCGAAAAAGCTCATCCACATGCATGGCGAGCTTGGCGGGGCGCTCTGCCAGGCCTGCGGCGCGCGGCGGCGCTGGCCCGACGACATGTCGATCAATTCGCAATGCCCGTCCTGCGAGGCGACCGGGTTCATGCGGCCGGACGTCGTCTGGTTCGGCGAGATGCCCTACCATATGGACCGCATCTACCGCGCGCTCGGCGCGGCCGGCACCTTCATCTCGATCGGCACCTCTGGAAACGTCTATCCAGCGGCCGATTTCGTGGTGGAAGCCCGCCACGCCGACGCTCGCACGATCGAGCTCAATCTCGAGCCTTCCGAAGGCGTCGACGTTTTCCACCAGGCGATCCACGGCCGCGCGACCGAGATCGTACCGGCCTTCGTCGAGCGCCTGCTCGCGCAGGCGTGAGCTATCTGCGCTTCCTGGGTTTTTCCAGCAACGCCACCGCCTCGACATGCGGCGACCAGAGGAATTGGTCGAGCGGCGTCACGCTCTTGAGCTGATAGCCGCCGTCGATGAGGATCCGAAGGTCGCGGGCAAGCGTCACCGGATTGCACGAGACGGCCGCGACTTTGGGGATATCGGATCGCGCGATCTGCTTCGACTGCTCTTCCGCGCCGGCGCGCGGCGGGTCGAAGACCAGCCCGTCATAGAGGTTCAGCTCCTTGAAGGTCAGCGGCCGACGGAAGAGATCGCGTCGTTCCGTGGTCACCCGCTTCAGCCCTTCCCCGAAACGGAAGCCGCGCTCCAGGCTGGCAAGCGCCGCCGCATCGCCTTCCACGGCATGGACTTCCGAGCGTCGGGCCAGGCGAAGCGCGAACGCACCGGAGCCCGAGAACAAATCCACCACCTTCTTCGACTTGGCGACGTGCGCGGCGGCTATCTCCGCCATCGCAGCCTCGGCCGCTTCTACCGCCTGCAGAAACCCGCCAGGCGGAGGGGAAACGGCCACATCGCCCATCATGACGACGGGCTTCTTCGGCTCGACGATGATCTCGCCGTCGATGCTGAGCCGCGCAAGCCCTCGGGCAATCGCAAGATCGACGGCCCGCCTTCTTTCGGCGTCCTCCAGCCGGCCGCTTTCCTCGGCGGCGATGTCCAGCCCGGAAGCCGTGTGCGTGACGGTCATCCTGAATGGTTTCGCCGTCGTGCAGATGGCCGCGGCCACTTCCCGCAAATCGTCGAGCCGGTCGACGATCGCCGGCAGCGTGATCGGGCATTCCTCGATCGCGACGATGTTGTGCGAAAAAGCCTGATTGTAGCCGAGCAGCATCGCCCTCTCGGTGCGGCGCGCGGTGAATACCACTCGACGCCGGGTCTCCGGCGCGCATGGGACGAGTTCACCGACGTCGGCTTCAATATGCTTTGAAGCGAGCGTCTGCATCACCTTGGAGCGTTTCCATGCGCGATAGGCGCCATCTTCCATGTGCTGCAGGGCGCAGCCGCCGCAAATACCGAAATGCCGGCAGGGCGGCTCGACACGCTCCGGCGAAGCCTCCAGCACGGCGATCAGGTCGGCGCGATCCTTGTGGACGGAAGCCGTCACCTTCTCGCCCGGCAACGTGAACGGCACGAAAACCTGTCCCTTCGGCGTATCGGCGATACCGTCGCCCTGGGCCCCGAGGCGTGAAATCTCAAGCGCGCCGCTCATCGGTCCTTTACTCCGGCGAGGAGATATTCGCGATTGCCGTCACCGCCCTCGATGGGGGACGGGACGAGCCCCGTCGCACGCCAGCCGGGAAAGGTGTCGAGCCAGTCGCGCAGCGACGAGGCGATCCGCTCCGCTTCACCGGGATCGCGCAGGATACCGCCCTTGCCGATCGCCTCGCGGCCGGCCTCGAATTGCGGCTTGACGAGAAAGACGCCACGCGCCCCGGGAGCCGCCAGATCGAGCGCCGGCGGCAGTGCGAGCTTCATCGAGATGAAGGAAACGTCGGAGACGAGGAAATCCGGGACGATGCCGTCGAGATGAACGGCCGTCAGATCGCGGGCGTTGAGCTTTTCGAGCGAGGTCACGCGCGGATCGGCCGCGAGAGCGCCATCGAACTGGCCGTGACCGACATCGATGGCGGTCACGCGCCCTGCGCCGCGCTCCAGAAGCACCTGGGTGAAGCCGCCGGTCGAGGCGCCGATATCGAGCGCGTTCGCACCCTTCGGATCGAGCCCGAAGGCGTCGAGCGCGTGGACGAGTTTGAGGGCCGCGCGTGACACATAGGCGCCGGCGGGATCGGCTATGGCGATCGGCGCATCGGCGGCAACCGCGTAGCCGGGCTTGGCGACGATCCTGGAATCGACGGAAACGGTCCCGCGCAGGATCGCGTCGCGCGCACGCGAGCGGCTGGGCGCAAGTCCCCGTGCCACCAATGCCTCGTCAAGCCGCAGCTTTTCGTTTCGATGGGTCTCGGCGTTCATGCCCCTCTCTGCGGCAAGGCCATCGCCAAGGCAAGCCCCGCCGGCCGATATCGACGCTGGCGCCGCGATCATGTAGGTTCGCTGGCAGGCTCGTCCCCCACAATGGAGGCTACCGTGCTCGCCGGTCAGCTCGCCCTCGTCATGGCAGCACTGTTTGCCGGTGCCGCCTTCTACATCAACATCGCCGAACAGCCCGCGCGACTGCAGTTGCAAGAACAGCCGTTGCTCGTCCAATGGAAAGCCGCCTACAAGCGAGGCTTCGTCATGCAGGCTTCTCTGGCCGTGATCGGCGCCCTCCTCGGCGCCGTCGCGTGGTGGCAAACGGACCATTGGCTCTGGCTCGCCGGAGCGCTCGTGCTGATCGCCAACTGGCCTTACACGCTGATCGTGATGATGCCGCTCAATCGCAGGCTGATGGAGACCGATCCGGAAAATGCCGGTGCCGAAACGCGCGAAGGCCTTGAAACATGGGCGCGGCTGCATGCCAACCGCACCGTGCTCGGTTGCGCGGCGACCGCCATCTTCCTCGTTGCGTCGCTCGGCTGATCCGTTCGGTCAGGCGGAAACGGCGCTCACCGCGCGGCCGAGCGTCTGGAAGACCGCCCGGACGATGCCGGCATGGTCGAGGCCGGCATCGGCATACATCTTCTCCGGCTTTGCATGGTCGGTGAACTCGTCGGGCAGGATGAGCGGCCGCACCTTCAGCCCCGTATCGAGCAGGCCCGCATGGGCCAGGAAATGAAGGACGTGACTGGCGAAGCCGCCGATCGAGGCTTCCTCGACCGTGATCAGCACCTCGTGCTCGCGGGCAAGCCGGCGAACGAGATCCGTGTCGAGCGGCTTGGCGAAGCGGGCATCGGCAACCGTCGTCGAAAGACCGGCGGCGTCGAGTTCTTCCGCCGCGAGCAGGCAATCCTGCAGGCGCGTGCCGAGTGAAAGCAACGCGACCTTGGTACCTTCCTTGATGATGCGACCCTTGCCGATCTCCAATGACGAGCCGCGCGCCGGCATCTCGACGCCGACGCCGTTACCACGCGGATAGCGGAAGGCAATCGGACCCTCGTCATATTCGACGGCCGTGCGCACCATGTGGCGCAGTTCCGCCTCGTCGGCGGCGGCCATGACGACGAAGCCCGGGAGCGAAGCCAGGTAAGTGACGTCGAACGCCCCGCAATGGGTCGGACCGTCCGCGCCGACGAAGCCCGCGCGATCGATCGGGAAGCGAACCGGCAGCTTCTGGATGGCAACGTCGTGAACGACCTGGTCGTAGGCGCGCTGCAGGAAGGTCGAGTAGATGGCCGCGAATGGCCGCATGCCCTCGGTCGCAAGCCCGGCGGCGAAAGTCACCGCGTGCTGCTCGGCAATGCCCACGTCGAAGATGCGGGAGGGAAACGCCTCGCCAAAAAGGTCGAGGCCGGTGCCGCTCGGCATCGCCGCTGTGACGGCGACGATGCGCTCGTCCTCCCTCGCCTCCTGGATCAGGCTCTCGGCGAAGACCTTCGTGTAGCTCGGTGCGTTCGCCGGTGCCTTCGCCTGCGCGCCGGAGATGACGTCGAACTTGTTGACGCCGTGATATTTGTCGGCCGCGGCCTCGGCGGGGGCGTAGCCCTTGCCTTTCTGGGTGACGACGTGGATCAGGACCGGACCTTCGCCATTGTCGCGGACATTCTTCAGCACCGGAACGAGGTGCTCCAGATTGTGCCCGTCGATCGGACCGATATGGAAAAAGCCCATCTCCTCGAACAGCGTGCCGCCGGTGACGTAGCCGCGCGCATGCTCCACGGCCCGCGTGATCGCGCGGTCGGCGCGCTTGCCGAGATAGGAGGTGAGCTTCTTGCCGATGTCGCGGATGCCCTGATAGGTGCTGCCCGAGGCGAGCCTGGCGAGATAGGCGCTCATCGCGCCGGCGGGCGGCGCGATCGACATGTCGTTGTCGTTGAGGATGACGATCAGGCGCGCGTCGAGCGCGCCGGCATTGTTCATCGCTTCGTAGGCCATTCCGGCCGACATCGCCCCGTCGCCGATCACGGCGATGACATTGTTCCTGCCGCCCTTGAGGTCGCGCGCGACCGCCATGCCGAGGCCGGCTGAAATCGAGGTGGAGGAATGCGCTGCGCCGAACGGATCATATTCGCTCTCGGCGCGCTTGGTGAAACCCGAAAGCCCACCCTCCTGACGGAGCGTGCGGATGCGGTCGCGCCGACCGGTGAGGATCTTGTGCGGATAGGCCTGATGGCCGACGTCCCAGATGACGCGGTCGCCCGGCGTGTCGAACACATAGTGCAGCGCGACCGTCAGTTCGACAACGCCCAGCCCGGCGCCGAGATGACCGCCCGTCTGCGAAACGGCATCGATCAGTTCGTTGCGCAACTCGGCGGCGAGCTGGGGCAGATCGCTCTCAGGCAGGCCGCGCAGATCGGCCGGAATGCGGACCTTGTCCAGCAGCGGTGTTTCGGGGGGCGATTTCACGGGCTCTCAATCTTCTTTCCTTGAGCGTTTCCGGGAAATAGGACGTTGGGCACAGAATGTAAATGCGGGGCTTTGGCACAGCCTGAACCGCAAGTCGGCACTTACGCCTCCGGCAAGGGTACGAATTCCTCTTCGTCGCCGGGCACGATATCGAAGCGGCCGGTGCGCCATTCCTCCTTGGCCTGCTCGATCCGTTCCTTGGAGGACGACACGAAATTCCACCAGATATAGCGCTTCGAGCCGAGCGAATCTCCCCCGAACAGCATCACGATCTCGTCGCCCGGCTTGAAGACAAGCAGCCGGTCGCTCGGGAAACGGTCACCACCAGCCTGCGCCGGGCGGTTGGCAACACGCGGCGCACCTGAAAACCGTCGATGTCGCGCGCATTGGGAATCACCATCAGCTCGATGGCATCGCAGGCGAAGGCGTCGCCGGGCAGAGGATCGTTGCCGGGAAAGAAACTCATTCGCGTTTCCTTTCACACCAAGGCCGCGCCGGTCTGCCGGCACCCTAGGGCCAGGTCAGAATGGCAGCATCATAGCGCGAGAGACGGCGATCGAATGTCACGAACTGGAGATTCTCGATTATGGCCTGTGCCAGCATCACCCGGTCGAACGGGTCGGCATGAACCAGCGGCAGGCGCTCGACGAAAGCCGCATGGGTGGCGTTGACGTCGAGAAGGGAAAAGCCTGCGCTCTCGAACTCAATGATGGCCTGGTGTCCCGAGAGGGGTGGCGCATCGGGCCGGCGGAGCTGATGCTTGATCGCAATCTCCCACACAGCGACAGCCGACACCCGGACTTCGGCGCTAGGGTCTTCGATCGAATGGCGTATCGCGGCTGGAATGCGCTCTGGCCTGTTGACCGCCCAGATCGCGACATGCGTGTCTAGTAGCAGCCTCACTTCTTTTCGGTCTCGCCAAGGAAGAGCGCCTCGATCTCCGCATCCATGGCCTGAAACGCCTCGAAATCGAGGGGAGGATACTTGTCGCGGGCGAGACCCAGCCGGCGCTTCTTCTTCGCGCCCACGTCGAGCGGCACAAGCTTCGCCGCCGGCTTGCCGTTGCGCGCAATGATGATCTCTTCCTCGGCGCCGCTTTCGACGGCCTCGACGAGACGTGACAGCGACGTCTTCGCCTCAAGCATGTTCACCGTGGTCATAGCAAACGCTCCTTAGCCAATTCTAGCTAAGGTAATCGCTCCGGCGACAAGGTTCAAGCGGCGGCTCAGTCCGGATCGAGCGGCTCGACGCCCGCCGGCTTGCCGTCGCGCGAAAGGCGGATCTTCTCCACCTTGTCCTCGGCGGCCTTGAGCAGGCGGTCGCAATGGGCCTTCAGGGCCTCGCCGCGCTCGTAGATGCGGATCGACTGGTCGAGCGGCACGTCGCCGCGCTCCAGATCGTCGACGATGCGCTCGAGCGCCTCCAGCGCCTGCTCGAACGTCATCGCCTTGATGTCTTCGTTGGCCTGTTGTTCCGCCATGGGTTCACCCCTTCATGAGACGATCGACATGGGCAGCGACGGAGAATGCGAGCCCCTGCAGGTCGTAGCCGCCTTCGAGCAGGCTCACCAGCCTGTTGCCCGACCAGCGTTCGGCCCGCGACATGAGCTCGCCCGTCGCCCAGTCGAAATCGTCCTCGTTCAGATTGATTTCGGCGAGCGGGTCGCGATGATGGGCGTCGAAGCCCGCCGAAATGATGATCAGGTCCGGCCGGAAATCGTCGATGGCCGGCAGCACGCGCGACAGGAAGGCGTCGCGGAACACGTCGCCGCCCGTCTGGGCGGCGAGCGGTGCGTTGACGATGTTGCCCGCGCCGGTCTCGTTCTTCGCGCCGGTGCCGGGAAAGAGCGGCATCTGGTGGGTCGAACAGTAGAGCACCGACGGGTCGTCCCAGAATATGTCCTGCGTGCCGTTGCCGTGATGCACATCCCAGTCGACGATGGCGACGCGTTCGGCGCCGTGCGCCTTCTGGGCGTGGCGCGCGGCGATCGCGGCATTGTTGAACAGGCAGAAGCCCATCGCCGTCACCTTCTCGGCGTGGTGGCCGGGCGGGCGCGAGGCGACGAAGACGTTGTCCGCCGCGCCGGAAAAGACGTCGTCGACAGCGGCATTGGCGGCGCCGATGGCCGTCAGCGCGGCAAGCCAGCTCTTCGGGCTGACGGTGGTATCGGAATCGATCCGCCCCAGTCCCTCCTCGGGAATCACCGTCCTGATGCGCTCCACATAGTCTTCCGGATGCGCGTAGAGGATCGTCGCCGCGTCGCCTTCCGGCGACTGCTTCCGGTCCAGCCGATCGAATCGTTCGTCCGACAGCACACGTTCTATCGCCCGCAGCCTGTCCGGCCGCTCCGGATGGCCCGCCGGTGTCAGATGCTCAAGATAGATCGGATGCGTGTAGAGCCGGGTGGTCATACCCCGATATAGGACCGTTCGTCCGATTTGGCCACGGCCCATGGCTTGCGGCAATGCCGTGTTCAACAGGCTTCTGCGCGGCAAAAACGACAGCCGGACGCGGGCGTGGTCAGTGCGACGCGGCCGCGCGTCCGCCGGCGATCTTCCCGTGCCGTTCCTCCAGAAGCCCTTCCAGCAGGGCCTTGTACGCCTTCACCGCTTCCGCGGAGGTTTTCTGTGCATCGTCCGAATTGGCGATCCATTGCGCGGCATGAAGCGACGCACCGCTGATCAGCCTGGCCGCGGCCTCCGGGTCGACATCGTCGCGGACATAACCCTCTTCCTTGAGGCCGCGCAGGCTCTTCGTCATCGACGCGATGCAGCCGTCCTGGCTCGCCCAGAGCGACGGGTCGCCTAGGACGGCGGGACCATCGCGGTGAACGATGCGCTGGATTTCCGGATCGAGGGCGAGATCGAGATAGCAGGTGCATTCGATCAGGAAGGCCTCCCACGGGTCCGAAGCCTTGCTGGCCAGGGCCAGTGTCCGCTCCGACATCTCGCGGTCGAGCTCGGCCACCACGGCTTCCAGAAGCCCCTTCTTGCCACCGAAATGATGGTAGAGCGCGCCGCGCGTCAAGCCGGCCTCGGCCGTGAAGTCGTCCATGGAAGCATCGGCATAGCCGACCGTGCCGAAGGCCCTCCGGCCAGCGGCGATCAGCTTTGTCCGCGTTTCAGCGATCATCTCCGTGCGAGGTCTGTGCGCCATTGTCTGCCTCAATCGACATACGTGTCGTATGCCAATTGACATACGACACGTATGTAATTATTTGAAACTCATACGCTCCGTATGTAGTCACCCGCGGACGAAAAATCGAGGAGTTTCTTCAATGTCCAATCCCTATGCGGAAATCTTCAGGGCCAAGGGGGCCAAGGGTTTCGCCGCCGCCGGCTTCGTCGCGCGCCTGCCGATAGCGATGGCGCCGATCGGCATCGTCGCCATGCTGTCGCAAACCCATGGCGAATATTGGCTGGCGGGCGCGGTGTCGGCGACGTTCGCCTTCACGAACGCCTTCATCGCCCCGCAAATCTCGCGCCTCGTAGACCGCGTCGGGCAGACACCCGTGGTGATCCCCGCAACGATCGTCTCGGTCGCCGCATTCTTGGTGCTCATAACCGCGACCAACCAGGACTGGCCAGCCTGGACGCTGTTTGCCTCCGCCTTCTTCGCCGCCACGATGCCGAGCATGCCGGCGATGGTGCGCGCCCGCTGGACCGAAATCTTTCGCAATCGTCCCGAATTGAATACTGCCTTCGCGTTCGAATCGGCGGCGGACGAACTGGTCTATATCTCCGGAGCCTCGATCTCCGTCGGACTGGCGGTCGCCCTCTTCCCGGAAGCAGGCATGCTGACCAGCACCACGTTCCTTGCCGTCGGAACAATTGCCTTCATCCTGCAGCGATCGACCGAGCCCAAAATCCGAGGGGCTCACGAGGACGCCCCGCAGGTGTCCGCGATCCGGCTGCGCTCGGTGCAGATCATCACAATCGCCCTCATTTTCGTGGGGTCCATCTTCGCGACGGCGGAGGTAAGCGCCGTGGCGATCACGAAGGAGCTCGGCCAGCCGGGCGCCGCGAGCGTCGTCATCGGCGTCTACGCGGTGGGCTCGTTCGTCGTCGGCCTGATCCTCGGCGCTCTCAACCCGCGCATGCCGTTGCAGCGACAATTGTTGATCGCCGTGAGCGTGCTTGCCCTCACGGCGCTGCCCCTGCTCGTGGCCGGCACCTCGGTAACGCTCCTCGCGTTTGCAGTCTTCGTCAGCGGCATCGCTGTCTCGCCGACCTTCATCACCGCTTTCGGCCTGATCGAGCGGTGTGTGCCGGAATCCATGCTCACGGAAGGGGTGACCTGGGTGATGACCGGCATCGGCATCGGCATGGCCCTCGGCGCCTTCGTCACCGGCTGGGTCGTCGACAATTTCGGTGCGCAGAACGGTTTCTGGGTGTCCGTGGCGGCCGGCGCCGCGACCGTCCTGACCGTGGCGATCGGCCAGAAGAGCCTCGCCGGCGCCCGGCATGGACATGCCTCGCAAGCCGTGGCGCTGCCCGCGGAGTGATCGGCACATGCGGCAGGTTCAGGCGGCCCGCCTGAACCTGCTTCGCCTACAGGATTTCCGTGGCGCTGATTTCGATCCCGAAGCCCTCGAGGCCGATATAGTGGCGCTCGCGCGAGGCCAGCAGCTTGATGGATCCGATGCCGAGATCGCGAAGGATCTGCGCGCCGAGACCGATTTCACGCCATTCGCTTTCGCGCCGCAAGGCTTCCTCATGCGCCTCGCGGTCGTCCTGTCCAGGACGCTGCCGCTGCTGATGGGCAACGCCCACGGAGCCCGCGCGCAGATAGACGATGACGCCTCGCTTCTCGTCCGCCATCGTCTTCATGATGTCGTTCAGCCGTGTGCTTCGGCCGAACACGTCCTCGACGACGTCCTCGGTGTGCAGCCTGACCGGTATTTCATGGCCGTCGCGAATATCCCCGAAAACGATCGCCAGGTGCTGCATCACCTCCCAGGGAAGACGGTAGGCGTAGGCGCGCGCCTTGCCGACCGGCGTCTCCACGTCAAAGCAGGCGATGCGCTCCACCAGCGTTTCCTGCCGCTGGCGATAGGCGATGAGATCGGCGACGGAGACCTGCTTCAGCCCATGCTTTTCGGCAAACGCGGAAACCTGCGGGCCACGCATGACCGTACCGTCGTCATTGACCAATTCGCAGATGACGCCGACGGGAGGAAGGCCCGCCAGCTTGCAGAGATCGACCGCCGCTTCCGTATGACCGGAGCGCATCAACACGCCGCCCTCGCGCGCGACGAGCGGAAAGATGTGGCCGGGGCGAACGAAATCGGACGCACCGACATTGCCGTTCGCCAGATTGCGCACGGTGAGCGTGCGGTCCTCGGCGGAGATGCCGGTGGTCGTGCCGTGCTTGAAATCCACGCTGACGGTGAAGGCGGTCGAATGCGGCGCATCGTTTTCGGCCACCATCGGAGCAAGAT
Organism: Aquamicrobium sp. LC103; assembly: GCF_001014615.2. Taxonomy (GTDB): domain Bacteria; phylum Pseudomonadota; class Alphaproteobacteria; order Rhizobiales; family Rhizobiaceae; genus LBCQ02. The sequence continues at coordinate 220,424 of NZ_LBCQ02000002.1, read as the reverse complement.
TGAGCCGCTTGGCCTCCTCACGCGGCATCGGCGCGCAGACGATGCCGGAAGTGTGGCGCACGATGAAGGCCATCTTGTCGGGCGTGCAATGGACGGCGGCGACGATCAGGTCGCCCTCGTTCTCGCGCCCGTCATCGTCCATCACCACGACGATCTCGCCTTTTTCAAAGGCCCGCAGCGCCTCGACTATCTTCTTCTGGTCATATGCCATTCGTGCGATCGTCCCGAACCGTGCCGTCTCGATTATACGCCCCGGCCGGTCTGGCCGCGATGCCGCAGATAGTGGTCGGCTATGGTGCAGGCAAGCATCGCCTCGCCGATCGGAACGGCGCGGATGCCGACGCATGGATCGTGCCTGCCCTTGGTGCGGACGTCGACCTGCCTGCCGTCCTTATCGATGGAAAGGCGCGGCGTGAGAATCGACGAGGTCGGCTTCACTGCGAAGCGGGCGACCACCGGTTGCCCGGTCGAGATGCCGCCCAGGATGCCGCCGGCGTGATTGGACAGGAAGATCGGCTTGCCGTCGTTGCCCATGCGCATTTCGTCGGCGTTCTCCTCGCCGGTCATCCGCACGGTTTCGAAACCGTCGCCGATCTCGACCCCTTTCACCGCATTGATCGACATCAGGCTCGACGCGATGTCCTGGTCGAGCTTGGCGTAGACGGGCGCGCCGAGGCCGGGAGGCACGCCTTCCGCCACCACCTCGATCAGCGCACCGATGGACGAGCCGGCCTTGCGGATTTCGTCGAGATAGTCGGCGAAGCGGGGCACGGCCTGCCTGTCGGGCGTGAAGAAGGGATTCTCCGCATCCTCGATGAAATCCCAATCCCAATTGGCGCGGTCGATCTCCTTGTCGCCCATCGCGACGAGCGCGCCGCGAACGACCAGTCCCGGCACCACCTTGCGGGCGATCGCGCCGGCCGCCACGCGCGCCGCGGTCTCGCGCGCGGAGGCGCGGCCGCCGCCGCGATAGTCGCGGATGCCGTATTTCACGTCATAGGTGTAGTCCGCGTGGCCGGGCCGGAACTGCCTGGCGATCTCGCCATAGTCCTTCGAGCGTGGATCGACGTTCTCGATCATCATCGAGATCGGCGTTCCGGTCGTCACCAGGGTCTCGCCATCCTCGTCCATCAGCACACCGGAGAGAATGCGCACCTCGTCCGGCTCGCGGCGTTGGGTGACGAAACGCGACTGGCCGGGCTTGCGGCGGTCGAGCTGGTGCTGAATTTCCGCCTGGGTGAAGCGGATGCCGGGCGGGCAACCATCCACGACGCAGCCAAGCGCCGGACCGTGGCTCTCGCCCCAGGTGGTCACGCGAAAGAGATGGCCGAATGTATTGTGCGACATGCCGTGTTCCTAAGCGGCCGCAGGCCGCTCGCTTCGTGTTTTCCCGCCCGCTTCTATTGGCGTTTTCAACAGGGGTCAAACGATCCGCGAGAAGGGTTGAACTTTTGACACAATCGCTGTTCTCCATGGGAGCAGGAATGCGTCCCCGAAGCGGACGTCAATGGAAAGGCATCATGATGCGCATCGTTTCCGGATTGCTAGCGGCGTTTTTGATCGCCTCAAGCCTTTCGTTGTTTTCCGGCGTAGCACTGGCGGCCGATGACGAAGGCAAGATCGTCTCGATCGACCGCCAGGAGCTCACGATTACGCTGGACAACGGCAATTCCTACAAGCTTCCCGGCGAATTCGACGTGGAGGCGTTGCAGGAAGGCATGGAAGTGCTTCTGGCCTACGACACGGTCGACGGCGAGAAGCTCGTCACGGACATGGAAATCGAGTAACGCTCAGATCCATTCCAGCCGGCCGTCGCTCATCCTCAGGATTCTGTCCTGGGGAATGGTGAGCGCCGAGCATTCCTCTGGACCCAGTGACCCTGTCAGCCTGAATATCGAGCGTATGACGCCGCCATGGGTGACGCAGACGGTCGGCCCCGCGATCTCCTCGACGAAGGAACGCACGCGCGCGGCCAGCATCTCGTAGCTCTCCGCATGCTCTCCCGGCGGCAGGAAGTGCCATTTGTCGGCGTCGCGGCGGGCGGTGCAGCCTGGATCGACAAGCTCCAGCTCGTCGAAAGTGTGGCCCTGCCAATCGCCGAAATGGACCTCGATCAGGCGATCGTCGGTCTCATAGCCTTCCGGCGGCAGGCCCATCGCCCCGCGGATGCGTTCCATCGTCTCGCGCGTGCGGCGCAATGGGCTCGCAACGAAGCGGAAATTTTCGGGCGTTCCGATCAGGCCGGCCAACCGCCGTCCGTTGCCGTCGGCCTGCGCGCGGCCGACCGCATTGATGTCCGTGTCGGCCTGCCCTTGCAGCCGGTATTCTGCGTTCCAGTCGGTCTGGCCGTGGCGCACGAAATAGCAGATGAAGTCCATGATCCCCGTTTTCAGGCGCGCGGCGGCCGTCAGTCCTTCACCACCGAAATGTCGGGCGCGTCGACCGCCTTCATGCCGACCACATGGTAACCGGCATCGACGTGATGCACCTCGCCGGTAACGCCGCGCGAAAGATCGGAAAGCAGATAAAGGGCGGAATCGCCGACCTCCTCGATGCTCACCGTCTTCTTCATCGGCGCGTTGTATTCGTTCCACTTGAGGATGTAGCGGAAATCGCCGATGCCGGACGCCGCCAGCGTCTTGATCGGCCCGGCGGAGATAGCGTTGACCCGGATGTTCTTCGAACCGAGATCGACGGCGAGGTAGCGGACGCTTGCCTCCAGTGCGGCCTTGGCCACACCCATCACATTGTAGTGGGGCATGACTTTCTCGGCGCCGTAATAGGTGAGCGTCAGCATCGAGCCGCCATCCGTCATCAGCGCCTCGGCACGCTGGGCAACCGCCGTGAACGAATAGACGGAGATGTCCATGGTGCGCTGGAAATTGTCGCGCGTGGTCTCGACATAGCGGCCGGTGAGCTCGTCCTTGTCGGAGAAGGCGATGGCGTGGACGAGGAAGTCGAGCTTGCCCCACTTCTTCCGGATGCCTTCGAAGACGGCATCGACGCTCGCGAGGTCGGTCACGTCGCAATCGCCGGCAATGTGGGCGCCGAGTTCGGCGGCCAGCGGCTCGACGCGCTTCTTGAACGCTTCGCCCTGATAGGTCAGCGCCAGTTCCGCACCCTGATCGACACAGGCTTTGGCAATGCCCCAAGCGATCGAGCGATTGTTCGCGATCCCGAGGACGAGGCCGCGCTTGCCTGCCATAAGGCCGTTTCCTGCTGCCATTGGACGTTTCTCCGCAAAATCATGTGGTTGCTGTGCCTATCGCACAGCAACCCTGGAGCTTCAAGCGCGGAGAAGTCGCTTCTAGCGGGCGTCAACCGTCTTTCAGCTTACGCATCAGCGCTTCCAGCTCGTCATTACCGCCTTCCGGCAGCATGATGCCGACATGGGCGTAGAGATCGCCGTGGCCGCCCGCCTTCAGCGGCAGGCCCTTGCCCTTGATGCGCAGCTTGCGGTCGGAGCTCGACCAGGCGGGAACGGTCACGGCAACCCTTCCGGTCGGCGTGTCGACCGCCACTTTCGCGCCGAGCACCGCGTCCGCCAGCGGCACCGGCACATCGACATGCAAGTCCCGGCCGTCGACGCGATAGCGCGAATCGCGCTTGAAGCGGATCTTCACCAACGCATCGCCGGGATTGCCGAACGGCGCAGGAGCGCCCTGCCCCTTCAGGCGGATCGTCTGGCCGTCCTCCACATAGGTCGGCAATTTCACGCCCATCCTGCGGCCGTCGGGGAAGACTGCCGTGACCTTCGTGGCGTTCGCCGCCTCCTCGATGCTGACATCGAGCGCGATGTTCACATCCGCTCCGGCTTGCGGCGCCTGCCGCCGGGCATGGGAGGCCCCGGCACCCGGGTGCTGCTGCGAAAAGGCGTGGCCGAAGATTTCACTGAAGATGTCGCCGGCATCGCCGAACGTCTCGCCGCCGCGCGGCCCGGAAGACCGGAACTCGAAATGCGTGCCGCCAGGCCCGCTCTGCGTGCTTCGAAAACCCGCGAACGGATCGCCGCCGGCACCGCCCTCGAAGCCGGTGAAGCGCGGCTTGCCGCTCGCGTCGATCTCGCCCTGGTCGAATTGCGTGCGCTTCGCCTCGTCGCCGACGATCTCGTAGGCCTGGTTCACCTCCGCGAAGCGGTCCTTGGCCTTGGGATCGTCCGGGTTCTGGTCCGGGTGGTATTTCTTGGCCAGGCGGCGGAACGCCGACTTCACGTCTTTAGCAGAGGCGTTCTTCGCAACGCCCAAAACTTCATAGGGATCGCGCATGGTACCTTTCTGCCCGAACGGGGAAAATGAAATGGGTTGTCGCGGATAATATGCGTTCGCCTAGGAACAAATTCCAGTGAAACCGCTATTCGACCCGATCGAACGAGTTCATGGACCATATCTTCGTCGGTCCGAGACAGGCGCGGCCCGCGTAGAGACTAACCCCGTCGAAGCTCTCGCGCGAGGCCACGAACTGCCGGCACAACATGCCCTGGTCGCGCATTTCGATGATCTGCCCGATGGATCCCTGCGAGCCCGTCTCGACATTGGCCCAGCTCAGCGCGCCGCCGGCGATCGCTTCTATGTTGGCGGAGGTGACGGCATTGCGGATGGTCGTCTCGTCCGAAACGCGCACCGGATCGGGCAACACCACCGGCTTGGGCGACACCGAGCCCGTCACGATGCTGCGGTCGACGGCGATATCCTCAAGGGTCACACCCCTGGACCCGCACGCGGAAAGGATCGCGACGGCGCCAAGACACAGCAATATCCCCGGACCGATCGTCAAACTTCCAGAACGCCCCATTCAGCGAAAAACTTGCGCTCCGCGCAGCCATCGACGTCCGCCGTCCAACCGCGCGCATACGAGCGTTCCTTATCGCCGAGGCAGAGTTAACAGACGGTTCCCCGGCAGCCTCGGCCTATCCCATGACTTCCAGGCCGAGCTTGCGCTGCAATTGTTCGACGCGCCGCCTGAACAGGGCGTGGCGCTCATCGGGAGGCGTCACGGACAACACCATTGCGAGAAGCTGTTCCTTCTCGCCTTCGTCCAGGCGCGACTTCAACAGCAAGGCCGTCTTGTCGATGACCGTGGGCACGTCCGCTACCTGGTTGGATGCCCATTTCGCGTAGGCGATCGCTTCGTCCAATGCCTTCTCGCTCGCCGCGATCGCGCTGATCTTGTTCCGAACCCGCTTTTCCAAGGCGTCGGAAACCACGACGTCCTCGGCCGCTATCGCCATGACGACGGTCGCGGCCGCGGTGACGGGATCGTCTATCGCGGTGACCGGAGCCAGCGCCGCCTTCTTGCGAAGCTTGTTTCGCCGCAGATTTCCCTGGACCCGGCCGACGGCATCGGCGACCTCGCCCGCGGCCTCCTTCATGAATTTAAGCCGGTACCACCAGATCGCGCCGACGCCCAGCAGGCCAAGAATAGCCAAGACAATATGCATCCCCGAAAACTCCAGCATATCGAAAATGCCGGCATAGCTTAAAACGCCATTGCTCGCCAGAGTTGTTCCGATGCGATTTTCCAAGAGAACAGCGCTCAAATGCACCTTGCAGCGCAGGCACGGGAGAGGCTAACACATGGCCCGAGCATGCGTCGGAGGCTAGGGGCCTCGTTTACGAAACTTGACGCATCGATTCGGAAGCTCGCTTAAAAGGACCGATCTCGCGATATGAGCACCGAAGCAGAAGGCGACTTCACCGAGAGTTCCGAGCCCTACGCGCTCTTCGCTCGATGGCTGGAAGATGCGACCTCCTCCGAGCCGAACGATCCCAACGCCGTCGCGCTCGCGACCGTCGACGCCGACGGCCTGCCCAATGTGCGCATGGTGCTGCTGAAGGGATTCGACGAGAACGGCTTCGTCTTCTACACGAATTTCGAGAGCACGAAGGGAGGCGAAATCCTTTCTTCGATGAAGGCGGCGATGTGCTTCCACTGGAAGTCGCTGCGCCGCCAGGTGCGCGTGCGCGGCCCTGTCGAGGTCGTCTCCGACGCCGAAGCCGACGCGTATTACGCGTCGCGCCCGCGCGGCAGCCGCATCGGGGCATGGGCGTCGGCCCAGTCGCGCCCGCTCGAAAGCCGCTTCGCGCTGGAAAAGGCGGTCGCGCAATACACCGCGAAACATGCGGTCGGCGAGATACCGCGCCCGGCCCACTGGTCGGGCTTCAGGATCAAGCCGCAATCGATCGAGTTCTGGCACGACCGGCCGTTCCGCCTGCATGACCGGGTGATCTTCACCAAGGCCGGCGACGGTTGGGAGAAGGCGCGGCTTTATCCTTGAGGCGATCCGCCCTCTCGGAGGAGCGCGTCTAACCTTTCTTGCGGTTCATGAAGGCCATGAAAGCCTCGCGCGCCTCGTCGGATTTCAGGCGCGCGCGGAACTGCGCGCCTTCCTCCTTGATCCTTGCCACGAGAGCCTCGCGGGAACCGAGCATGAGGTCGCGCGCGATCCTGAGGGCCTCGGGCGGCTTGCGTGCGATCGCATCGGCGGCGGCAAGCGTCGCCGCCTCTAGTTCCTCCTCCGCGACGACGTCGTAGATCAGGCCGGCGGCCTTGGCTCGCTCGGCCGAAAACCCCTCGCCCAGCCCAAGCAGCGCGAAGGCGTTCTGCCGGCCGAGCACCGCCGGCGCAAGCAGGCTCGAGCCCGCCTCGGGCACGAGGCCGAGATCGACGAAGGGCGTACGGAACTCCGTGCGCGGGGTCGCCAGCGTCAGGTCGCAATGCAGGTTGATCGTCGTTCCGATCCCGACCGCGATGCCGTCGACGCCGGAGACGATCGGCTTCCCGGCGCTCGCGAGCGCCAGCAGGAAATCGTAGACCTCCGTTCCGCCTTCCCCGCCCGTGGCGATGGCCATGAAGTCGGCGAGATCGTTGCCGGAGGAGAAGGCGCCGGGGACGCCGAAAAGAACGCGCACCCGCACGTCCGCATCTGCATCGCTCTCAGCCAGCGCCTTTGCCATCGCCGCATACATGGCGCGGGTGATCGCGTTCTTCTTGTCGGGACGGTTCATCCTGACGATCGTAACGGCGCCGCGCTTTTCAACCAGAATATGCTCGTTCATCGTCGTCCCCCTTCAGGATGCGAGCGCGGCTTCGGCCGCTGCAAGGCTTTGCGATCCGCCGACGACGCGCTTGCGGAGGGCGGCGGCCTCGTCCAGCAGGTTCTCGGCGAAGAACCGGCAAAGCGCTGCGTTGGCCGCGGTCTCATCCACAATCGCGCCCTTCGCCAGGTAAACACCGCCGGCGGCGAGCGCGAAAAGCCGCAGATAGGGCGTCGCGCCGGCCAGCGCCTCCTCCATGCGACCCTCGGCGAGCGACGCCTTGAGGAAGGCGGTCGCCTCGGCAAGCTCGTCCAAAGCCTCGGCGCATTTTTCCGCCGTCAGCCCGAGCCCCTCGCGATTGGAGGCACGCACCGCTTCCACCGTCTCGCGCAATTCGTCGATATAGCCGTCCACATGCGCGCCACCGGACTGCGGCAGCTTGCGGGTGACAAGGTCGATCGCCTGGATGCCGTTGGTGCCCTCGTAGATCGGCGCGATGCGCGCGTCGCGATAGTAGGACGCGGCGCCCGTCTCCTCGATATAGCCCATGCCGCCGTGTACCTGGACGCCAAGCGACGCCACCCCCACGCCGACATCGGTGGAGAAGGCCTTCGCGACGGGCGTCAGCAGATTGGCGCGCTCCTGCCAATGGCGCTTATCTTCCCCCTCGCCCGCATGTGCCATGTCGAGGGCGTGCGCGCATGAATAGGCGATCGCGCGGGCCGCCTGGGTCAGCGCCTTCATCGTCAGGAGATTCCGCCGGACGTCGGCATGGTGGATGATCGGCGCCATGCCCTCGCCTTCAAAGTCGGGCGCCTTGCCCTGACGGCGCTCGTTGGCATAGGCGAGCGCCTTCTGGTAGGCGGCCTCGGCCACCGCCACGCCCTGGATGCCAACCGCGAGGCGGGCATTGTTCATCATGGTGAACATGCAGGCGAGGCCCTTGTTCTCCTCGCCGATCAGCCAGCCGACGGCGCCCGGCTCGCGTTCCTTCGCGAAGCCGTCGCCGTAGATCATGGTGCAGGTGGGAGAAGCATGGATGCCGAGCTTGTGCTCGATCGACGCGCAGAAGACATCGTTGCGCGCACCGGGCGATCCGTCGGCGTCCGGCAGGAATTTCGGCACCAGGAACAGCGATATGCCGCGCGTGCCGGCCGGCGCGTCGGGCAGCCGGGCGAGGACGAGATGCACGATGTTGTCGGTGAAGTCGTGCTCGCCATAGGTGATGAAGATCTTCTGACCGAAGATGCGGTAGCTGCCGTCTTCCGCGCGTTCGGCGCGCGCGCGCAGCGCAGCGAGATCGGAACCCGCCTGCGGCTCCGTCAGGTTCATCGTGCCCATCCATTCGCCGGAGACGAGCTTTTCGAGATAGATCGCCTTCAGTTCGTCGGAGGCGTGCTTGTCCAGCGCCTCGACCGCGCCCATGGTCAGCGTCGGCCCGATACCGAAGGCCATCGAGGCCGAGTTCCACATTTCGAGGGTCGCGACGCCGAGCATCATCGGCAGGCCCTGGCCGCCGAATTCGGCGGGCCCGGTCAGGCCGTTCCAGCCGCCCTCGATCCATCGCGCATAGAGTTCCTTCCAGCCCTTCGGCATGGTGACGGCCGCGTCCTTCAGGACAGCGCCCTCCTCGTCGCCGATCCTGTGGAGCGGCGCGACCTCTTCGCTGGAAAAGCGCCCGGCCTCGGAAAGAATGGCCTCGACCAGATCGTCGGAGAGGTCGCCGAAGCGGCCGGCCTCAATTTCCTTCCGCAGGCCCACCACGTGTTTCAACGTATGTGCGATCTGTCCGACAGGCGCGCGATACATGCAGTTCGAACCTCCCTCTAAGCCGCGCCGGACGGTTTTCCTGCGCGGGAATCCACCTAATTCAGCCGTTCAACCTGCTAGTTCCTTTTTACGTAAACGTCAAACGACCCTGGCCGCATCACGATGCAGCCGTTCGAAAGCTACATAGTGCGCGGGGACAAAGGCAATGCTCTCGCGTCCGGAAAACCGCCGCATCGAATGCGGCGCGCCCCGTGCCCGATGGCTTCGAAGCATTTCGTTAACCACGAAGATCCAAGATCGAACCTCATCCATCGGGAGGGTCCCGTCGCATGTCAGTATCCCGCGTCACGATCGCGACCGCGTGCGGCGGGCTTGCGGCATTGCTTGGCCTCGTCATGGCGGCAACGGCCTTCGCCTCGGATTTCTCCGCGCCCTGGAACCGCCGGGACCGCGCGATCGTCATAGACGCCTACGAGAACAATCCGATCGACTGGACGAAGCTCGCGACCGACAAGCGCATCACCGGCTTCATCAACAAGGGTTCCGACGGACTGCCGCCTCCCTATCGTTGCGAGGGCAACGAAACGGAGCAGCGGCTCTGCAAGGCGCTGTGGCTGCGCTACGCGGTCGCCAAGGAGCTCTTTCACACGCGCAAGGCGATGGCGAAGTCACTGGGCCTCGAATGGGGTGCCTATCACCTTGGCAGGCCCGGCAATCCGATCGACCAGGCCAATCATTTCATCGATTTTGCCCAGCCCGGTCCAGACGATCTGATCGCGATCGACATCGAGGACAACGATCCCGAGAAATGGATTTCGCTGGAGGACGCCGAGGAGTTCGCCCGGCACATCCAGCGGCGGCTCGGCCGCTTCCCGGTGCTCTACACGAACGGCTCGACAGCGCAGTTCATCGCCGATAACCGCGCCAAATATCCGCTGCTTTCCAGGCTGCCCCTCTGGTACGCCCGCTACAAGCCCGAGATCGGACTGCATTTTCCGAAGGGAAACTGGGACAGCTACGCGCTATGGCAGTTCTCCTCCAAGGCCAATTGCGACGACAGGAAATGCCCCTATCGCGTGCCGGGCACACAGAACGACATCGACGTGAACGTCGCCTCGATGGACGCCGAAAGCCTGCGGGAGGCGTGGCCGTTCGGCGGCTTGATCGAGGCGAGGGACTTGCTGGTCGCCAGCGTTCCCGTGCCGGTCCGACGCGAACTGGGGCTCGCCGGCGAGGTGACGATCACCTTTGCGGAAGTGTCGAACCCCGACTTCGGCGCGCTTGCGGCAGCGCCGCCATGGCCCCATGCGACCGGCCTCGCCGAAGTCCTGGCGGTCCGCCGCGACATCGAGCTCGGCTATCATTCCTCCCGCAGGGGACTCGCAGGGCTCGACAAGATGACGACCGGCGGCATCCGACTGCTCGACGCCGGAAAGGCGATCCGCGCCGGAGCGCGGTAGGCGACCTCCTCACCCGTCGGGGAACGGGTGGCAGGCTGCATCCGCTTCAGCGCTCCCTTTCCCGCTCCACGGCGCGCCAGCCGATGTCGCGGCGGCAGAAGCCCTCCGGCCAGTCGATCCTGTCGACCGCCTCGTAGGCGCGTCGCTGCGCCTCGGACACCGTTCCGCCGGTGGCGGTGACGTTCAACACCCGCCCGCCCGCGGCAACGAGCCTGCCGCCGTCCTCCAACTTCGTTCCGGCGTGGAATATCTCGATATTCTCGGCCTTCGCCGCGTCGAGGCCGGAAATGACGCTGCCCTTTTCCGGCGCGGCAGGATAACCCCGGGCCGCCAGCACCACCGTCAGCGCCGCATCGTCGTACCAACGCGCTGAGCTGTGCGCCAACTGGGCGTCGACGGCGGCATTCATCAGAACGAGAAGATCGTCCTTCAAGCGCATCATCAGCACCTGGCATTCCGGATCACCGAAGCGGGTGTTGAACTCGATCAGCTTCGGGCCCGTCTGCGTGATCATCAGCCCGACGAAGAGAACGCCCGTGAAGGGGGCGCCCATCTCCTCCATGCCGCGCATGGTCGGCTCGACGATCTCGCGCATGACGCGCGCCTCCATTTCCGGCGTCATCGCCGGCGCCGGCGAATAGGCGCCCATGCCACCGGTGTTGGGGCCGGTGTCGCCATCGCCGACGCGCTTGTGGTCCTGCGCCGAGCCGAAGGGCAGCGCGGTTTTTCCGTCGCAGATGCAGAAGAAACTCGCTTCCTCGCCTTCGAGGAACTCCTCGACCACCACCTCGGCTCCGGCGCTGCCGAATGCACCTTCGAAGCATTGGGCGACCGCGTCGAGGGCTTCGTCCAGCGTCATGGCGACGGTAACGCCCTTGCCGGCGGCGAGCCCGTCCGCCTTGACGACGATCGGCGCGCCCATGCGCTCCACATAGGCGCGGGCGTCCGCCGCGTTGTCGAAGCGGCCATAGGCGCCGGTGGGAATGTCGTAGCGCGCGCAGAGATCCTTGGTGAAACCCTTCGAGCCTTCAAGTTGAGCCGCCTTCTTCGATGGGCCGAAGACGCGAATGCCCGCTTCGGCCAGTTCATCGGCAAGACCGGCCACCAGCGGCGCTTCGGGTCCGACGACGACCAGGTCGATGGCGTTTTCCACGGCGAAGGAGACGATGCCGGCATGATCGGAAATCTCGATCGCGGCCAGTTCGGCCTCCTCGGCGATGCCTGGATTGCCCGGCGCGGCGTAGAGCTTCGTCAGCATCGGCGATGCGGCGATCTTCCAGGCGAGCGCGTGTTCGCGGCCGCCCGAACCGATAAGCAGAACCTTCATCGAAGCATTTTCCTTGCCGATCCCATCACTGCCGCCTCCGCTATTGCCATGAGAGGACGGGGTCAAGGCTTGCGCCGAATTTTGGAGGACAATTCGCCTGCTTGACGCCGCGGCATTCGCCTGCCACTCCACGGATCATGGAAAACATCCAGTCGAAAGAGGAGCAGGGCCGCGTCTCGGACGCGCCCTCGGGTCATTGGGTCTACCGCACGCTGTCGCGTTCGATGTGGCCCTACGCGCAACTGGCGCGCTGGGATCGCCCGATCGGCTGGTGGCTTCTCATGTGGCCGTGCTGGTGGTCGACCGCGCTTGCCGCCAGCGCCCACGCACAGCCCGGCGCGCCGCTCGCCGAGGTAATGCCGTCGCTTTGGCACCTTCTCCTTTTCGCGGCAGGCGCGATCGCCATGCGCGGCGCGGGCTGCACCTACAACGACATCGCCGACCAGGACATCGACGAGAAGGTCGCGCGCACCCGCTCCCGTCCCCTGCCCGCGGGCAAGGTGACGCGGAAGCAGGCATGGGCGTTCCTTCTCCTGCAATGCCTGGTCGGGCTTGCCGTGCTCCTCCAGTTCAATTCCTTCGCAATCGCGGTCGGCATCGCCTCGCTCGTGACCGTTGCGGTCTATCCTTTCATGAAGCGATTCACGAACTGGCCCCAACTCTTTCTGGGATTTGCCTTTTCCTGGGGCGCGCTGATGGGCTGGGCAGCGCATTTCGGAAGCCTGGAACTCGCTCCCGTCCTGCTCTATCTCGGCTCGATCCTGTGGGTGATCGGCTACGACACCATCTACGCGCATCAGGACAAGGAGGACGACGCGCTGGTCGGCGTCCACTCCACCGCGCGCCTCTTCGGCGACCGGACCAAGCAATGGCTGATCGGCCTCTACGGCGGGGCGCTGCTGCTTTTCGCCGTCGCCTTCGCGAAGGCGGAGGTGCCGATGCCCGCGCTTGCCGGACTACTCGCGGCCGGCGTGCACATGGCGCGGCAGATCCGGGTCCTCGACATCGACGACCCGGACCAGTGCCTGAAGCTCTTCAAATCCAACTCGGTGGTCGGCTGGCTGATCTTCCTCGGCCTGCTGGGCGGCGGCGTCTGGGCCGCCATTAGCCCGCAATTCTGAGCCGGTTCAGTTCCTGGCGATGATCTCCTCGCCATTGACGACGAGCCGCAGGCCGAGATTGCCCGATTTGCGCCGTGCGAGGAAACGGGGGCGGCGGCCGTTGGAGACCTTGCCCTTGCGCCGTGGTATCGCGGCGGCCGCGCGCATCGCGATGCCGAGCGATTCCTCCAGCGTCCGCGCCACGCCGTCCGCCTCGATCAGCAGCATCGGCAGGCGATAGGCATCGGCCCAGGCGCGCCAGTCGGCGGCGATATCGTCGAGGTTATGCGCCACCAGCAGCGGCACCGACAGCATCGGGTCGTTGTGGAGAAGCTCCAGCGTGACGGTCACGTTGCCCTCGCTGTCCTCCATCGCCCGCGCCGCCACGCCCTGGAAGGCATTGGCAGGCAGGATCACCGTGGCCGGCAGGCGACTCATCTCCAGGACACGCCTGATGGTCGCGCCGCGATAGTCGATGGTGAAATTGACGTCGCCGAGATCGTCGCGGGCCGCGTAGCTGACCGATTGCGGCAGCCGAAAGGGGTCGAGCCGCATGTTGCAGCCCGCCCACACGGGTTTTAGCCGGGTGTTCATATGTTGCGCCTTCCTGTCTCTCCTGAGAGCCGGTTTTCCGGTCTTCTCACGGGCAGATTTTTTCCTGCCTCGTTATGCGGGGAGACTAGCGGGCGGTCCTTACCGGTCGCCTTAAGAAGTTCGGTTAAATTTATCTAGACTTTTTGGATGGTTATCGATTTCCAACCTGGCGTAACGGCTCGGCAAGCTTTCTCACTAAAATCCTAAATCATCTTGCCGGGGTTCATTATTCCGGCGGGATCGAAGGCGTTCTTCACGCGCCGCATCAGATCGATGCCGACCGGCGGGGCCGTGGCGATCAGCTCGGCGCGCTTCATCTTGCCGATGCCGTGCTCGGCGGAGATCGAGCCGTTGAAGGCCCGCACGACGGAATGCACCGCGCCGTTGATTTCCTCATAGCGCGCGAGGAACGCGCCCGGCTCGCCGCCCGCAGGCTGGGAAATATTGTAGTGGAGATTGCCGTCGCCCATATGGCCGAAGCAGACGAGCCGCGCCTCGGGCTCTAGGCGCCGTACCGCCTGCCAGGCCTCGTCGATGAAATCCGGGATCGACGCGACCGGCACTGAGATGTCGTGCTTGATCGATGCGCCTTCCGGCTTCTGGCTTTCCGACATCGCCTCCCTGAGTTTCCAGAATGCCTGCGCCTGGGCGAGGCTTGCGGCGATGGCCGCGTCTTCGAGTAGCCCCGCCTCCATCCCCTCGCCCAATACCTCCTCGATCAGCTCGCGCGCGTCCTCCGCCGAACGGCCGGAGGAGATCTCCATCAGCACGTACCAAGGGTAGGCCGAGGCGAGCGGGGCGATGGAGCCCGGAATATGGGTGACGGTGAAGTCGAGCGCCCTGTCGATGATCAGCTCGAAGGCGGTGAGGCTCGCGCCCGCCCGCTCGGCGGCAAGGCCGAAGAGCTTGAGCGCGTCGGCCGGACTTTCCACACCTACCCAGGCGACCTCGCGCCCCTTCGGCTTCGGAAAGAACTTCAGTACGGCCGCTGTGATCACGCCGAGCGTGCCTTCCGCGCCGACGAAGAGGTTCTTCAGGTCGTAACCCGTATTGTCCTTCTTGAGCTTGCGGAGATCGTCGAAGACCTCGCCCGTCGGCAGCACGACCTCGACGCCGAGGCAAAGCTCGCGCGAGTTGCCGTAGGCGAGCACGCCGGTCCCGCCGGCATTGGAGGAAAGATTGCCGCCGATCTGGCAGGAGCCTTGCGATCCGAGAGACAGGGGAAAAAGCCGGTCCACCTCGTCGGCCGCGTTGTGAAGCGCGTCGAGCACGACCCCCGCCTCGGCCGTCACCGTGTTCGAGGCGAGATCGATCTCGCGGATGCGGTCGAGCCGAGACAGGGAGAGAATAACCTGCGCGCCGGACTGATCGGGCATCTGGCCGCCGACGAGGCCGGTATTGCCGCCCTGCGGCACGATCGCCGTTCGCGTCCCGGTCGCGAGCCGGAGGATGTCGCTCACCTCGCCGACGCTTCCCGGCCGCAGCACGAGCGGCGAAACGCCGCCCCACAGGCCGCGCGGCTCGGTGACGAAGGGCGTGATCGCGGCCGCATCGCGCAGTGCATGCCGCTCACCGACGATGGCGGCGAAACGTTCGATGATTTCGGAAGAAAGGACGGAGGCGGGCATTTCGGAAGCCATCTGCGGAACCTATGTGTGAGCGGACGGATTGGCGCGGGGCGCGGCGGCACGGCGAAGGCGATCGTTGACGGCCTCGCACAGCCCTTCCTCCGGGATCGGCTCTACGGCGATCATCCGCGCGCCGGAGCGATCGAGTTCCTGCAGATAGGCGTAGAGGTTGGCGGCCGCCTCGCGCGGGCGCGCGTTTTCGGAAAGGTTCAGCACCGCGACAGCCTCCTCCGCTCCCGCCGCGCGGGTCGGACCATAAGCAAGCAGCGCCTCGCCGTCGGCCACGTCCGTCGCGTTCAGCCTGATGCGCGCGCGCGGAGCGTAGTGCGAGGTGAGCATACCCGGCGCCTCGATGCCCGCCGCTCCGCCGCGGATCACCTTGACACCGAGCGCCATCTCGATCTCCTCCGCGGTCACGCCGCCCGGCCGCAGGATGCGCGGCGCCTCGGGCGTGACCTTCACGATGGTCGATTCGAGACCGACCGGGGTCGCCCCGCCATCCACGACGAGCTTGATCCTGCCGCCGAGGTCGGCCTCGACGGCTGCCGCGTTCGTCGGGCTGATACGTCCGGAGGAATTGGCGCTGGGAGCCGCGAGCGGCCTGCCCAGCCTGCCGACGAGGTCGCGGGCGAAGCCGCGCGGCATCCGCAGCGCCACCGTGTCGAGCCCCGCGCTGACCAGCGCATGGATGCCGTGCCCCTCGCGCAGCGGCAGGACCATGGTCAGCGGCCCCGGCCAGAAGCCATGCGCCAGAAGCCGCGAGGCCGGATCGAAAACGGCGATCTTCTCGGCCATCTCCATGCTCGACACATGGGCGATCAGCGGATTGAAGCGCGGCCTGCCCTTGACCTCGAATATCCGCGCGACGGCCTCGCCATTGGTGGCGTCGGCGGCAAGCCCGTAGACGGTTTCGGTCGGCAGCGCGACGACCTCGCCGGCCTCGAGCAGCGCGAGCGCGGGTTCGAGCGCTTCGTCCACGGGAAGGATTTCGGCCACGATCTGTTTACCCTGTTTCGAATGGACCTGCCTAGCGTGCGACACCGGGCTCGGCAAGAGCCGCGACGTCATCACTTGTTAATGCGCCGGCCCCTAGGCTTGCTGACCTTTTTCAAAACCGGCGACAACCGTCGGCATGCAGTCGGGAGTCCGCGGTGTCACGCGTGCTTGCAGCAATCATCTCCATTCCGCCCATGCTTGCCTCGGCGCATGCGGGCTCCTTCGTCGAGATAGACGCGACCGAAAAGCAAGGCGCCTCGATCTCGGTGATGGACGAGGCGGTCCTGCCGCCGCGAGCGGAGGCGGCTTCCCCCTCCGAAGCCGGCGAGATCGTCGCCGTTTCCCGTTCGGTCGTGGCCGTCGGCGCCGACGCCGCGCCCTCGATGGAAAAGGTCTCCGCAATCGGAGCGAAGCCCGGTTGGCGCGACATGGAAGTGCCGATGGTCATCCGCGGAGGCGTCGTCGACGACATCTTCGATAAGAGGGCAACGCCGGAAGCGGCTGCGCCTAGCGAAGCCGTCGACTCTCATCCATCCTCGAGGGTCGAGGCGCAAGCGTCTCCGGCGCCGCTCGCCGACGTGCCGATCCGAAGGCCTGAATAACTCCGGCCATGCCTTGACGCGCGCCGGTGCGCCCGCCACGATCTCCGCATTCGGGGAGCAAGGGGCAATGATCGAATTTACAGTGAACTTCGTCCTGAAGTTCTTCCACCTTTTCGGGCTGCTGCTGGGCGCCGCGGCAGGCTTCGGCTCGATGGCCGTGGCGCGCCAGGCGCGCCGCAGCGGCGGCAAGCCGCCGGCCGAGCTTCTGGCGCTGCGGCCGTTCTTCGCGCGGATGGCGCTGGCGGGCATAGCGCTTCTGTGGGTGACGGGCCTCGGTCTCTGGGCCTTCCGCTACGATTTCGTCCGCCTCGGGCTCGCCTTCGACCTGAAGATGCTGGTGGCGCTGCTGCTTCTCGCCGTCATCGTCGCGATCAACATGATCATGCGCCGTGCGACCGCGGCAGGCACGCCGCCACCAGCCTGGCTGCCCAAGCTCGGCATGACGACGCCGGTCCTGACGCTGACCGCCGTCGCGCTGGCTGTGTGGGTGTTTGTCTGATCAGCCAAATCTGGCATGGCCGTACTTACCCCTCCCCATGAGGGGTGGGGTAAAACCAGATCGAAAGGGCCGATCAGCCCGCGATTTTCGAGAAATCCGCGACCTGGCCGGTAGCGCCCCTGATGCGGGCGAGCAGCGCCAGGCGGTTCGCCCGGACACGCACGTCCTCGTCGTTCACCAGGACCGCCTCGAAGAAGGAATCGACCGGCTCGCGCAACGCGCTGAGCGCACGCATGACGGCCGAAAAATCTTGCATTTGAATCGCTTGCGCGGCTTCGCTCTCAGCCTGATTCACCGCCGAGAACAGCTTCTTTTCGGCGTCCTCGGTAAACAGTGCGGGATCGACGGCAGCGGCGACCGCCGTACCCTTCTTCTCCTCGGCGGCGAGGATGTTCGCCGCGCGCTTGGTGCCGGCGAGCAGGTTCGCGCCGTCCTCGGTGTCGAGGAAGATGCCGAGCGCGGCGACCCGGCTGACGACGAGCAGGAGGTCGTCATTGGCCGATGCCCCCTCATCCGGCTCGGCCATCGCCTCGCCACCTTCTCCCCGCTGGGGAGAGGAGGTCGCCAGCACGGCGTCGATCAGGTCGTGCCGCGCACCCTTGTCGCGCAGATACACCTTCAGGCGATCGTGGAAGAAGGAAAGGAGGTCGGGAAGTGCATCCGCCCCCGGCCCGGAAACGCCCTCGGGATTCCCGAGAACGAGAATGGCGGCCTGGCGGAGAGGCTTCAGCAATTCGAGCCGCACCCCATTCTCCACCACGATGCGGATAACCCCCAGCGCAGCCCTGCGCAGCGCATAGGGGTCCTTGCTTCCGGTCGGCTTCTCGTCGATCGCCCAGAAACCGACGAGCGTGTCGAGCTTGTCGGCCAGCGCCACCGCCACCGAAACCGGATCGGTCGGCACGACGTCGGACGGACCCTGCGGCTTGTAATGCTCCCCCATCGCGGCAGCGACCGAGGCGTGTTCGCCTTGCAGGAGAGCGTATTTGTGGCCCATCGTCCCCTGCAATTCCGGAAACTCGCCGACGACCTCGGTCTGCAGGTCGGCCTTGGCGAGCACGGCGGCGCGCTCGGCCAGATCGGGATCGGCGCCGACGATCGGCGCGATCTCGCGCGCCAGGCGGCGGATGCGCTCGACGCGCTCGCCCTGAGTGCCGAGCTTGGCGTGGAAGGTGACGTTCAAATGGTCGAGCCGTGCCATGCGCTGGTCGAGCGGCCTTGTCAGGTCGAGCCCGAACTTCTCCGCCGAGGCTTCCAGCTCGCCGAGATCCGGCAGGTCGTGCTGGTCGGTCTTCCAGAAATGCACGGCGTCGGAAAGGCGCGCACGCACGACCTTGCCGTTGCCGTAGGCGATCTCCTTGCCGCCGTCCTTCGCGTCGATATTGGCGGTGAGGATGAAGCGGTTGGAGAGCGCCCCCTCACCCTCGTCCTTCGAGGCTCGCGGCGCTTGCGCCTCAGGATGAGGGTTCGGGTCGGTGCGACCGTCCTCATGCCTAGGTGCCGGCGAAGCCGGACTCGACGCACGCGTCACGAAACACTTCTGGTTCGCCCGGATCGTCAGCCGGATAACCTCCGGCGGGATCGACAGGAACTCCTCCTCGAACTCGCCCATCAGCACGACAGGCCATTCGACGAGGCCGGCGACCTCCTCCAGCAGGCCCTCGTCCTCGACGAGCTCCAGGCCGGCGGCGAAGGCGATGTTCTTGGCGTCGTCGAGAATGATACGCTTGCGGCGCTCGGCGTCGAGCACCACCCTGGCGGCCTCGAGCTTGGCGACGTAATCGTCGAAGCGCCTGACCTCGATCGCCTGCGGCGCGTGGAAGCGATGGCCGTAGGTGAGGTTGCCGGCGCGGATCCCGTCGATCTCGAAATCGACCACCACCGGCTCCTCCGTCTCCGGCCCGAAGGTGCACAGGATGGACTGCAACGGCCTCACCCAGCGCAGCGAGCCCGGCTTTGCCGAAGCCGCGCCCCAGCGCATCGATTTCGGCCAGGGGAAGTCGCGGATGACGCGCGGCATGATCTCCGCGATGATCTCGTCCGCTCCGCTGCCGGGCTTCGAAAGATGCGCGACGTAGAAATCGCCCTTCTTCGGATCGGTATGGACATGGGCCTGCGACACGTCGGAGAGGCCTGCCTTGCGCAGAAAGCCCTGGATCGCCTGTTCCGGCGCCGAGGTGGAGGGACCCTTGATCTCCTCGCGCACGTCCTTCGAACGCGCGGTGAGACCGCGAATGTCGAGGGCTAGCCGGCGCGGCGTCCAATATTCGGTCGCCGCCTCGTAGGTCAGGCCGGCATCGACCAGGCCGTCGGTCACGAGCTTCTTCAGATCACCCGCGGCCTTGCGCTGCATACGGGCGGGAATTTCCTCGGAACGGAGTTCGAGAAGCAGGTCGGGCATCGATCAGCCTACGAGTTCGGCGGTGGTGCAGATGATGGAAAAGCGGTCGGAAAGCGCTGCCAGCTCGGCGGCATGAAGGTCGGCGGCCGCGATCGTTCCGCCGTCCAGGCGCGGCAGATCGCGGGTCGCCGACGCGTCACTGACCACGGTCGTCTGGAAGCCGAGGTCGAGCGCGGCACGGGCGGTGGAGGAGACGCACATATGGGTCATGAAACCGGCAAGGACGAGTTTCTTGCGGCCGATGGCGTCCAATGCGTCCTTAAGGCCGGTACCGGCAAACGCATTGGGAAGCCCCTTTTCGATCACCGTCTCTCCATCGCGGGCGGCAGCTTCGTCGGCAAGCTGGAACGCAGTCTTTTCCGGATCGAAGAGCCCACCGGGCCTGCCGCGATGCTGGACATGGACGACCGGCGCGCCCGCTGCCCTGGCGGCTGCCAGCAGCCGCGCGATGTTTTCCAGTGCCGGCCCGACGCCGGGCAGCGGCAGAATGCCGTCGACATATTCGCGCTGCGCGTCGATCAGCACCAGAACTGTGCCGGCCAGGTCCGGCGGCGTCAGGTCCGCGCCCGCGAGCTGAAGAAGCGTCTTTGCCATCACGCGGCACTCCTTGCGCCGACCATGCCGCCGGCCTCGGTTTCGAGAAACGCCTCGCCGCAGGCCTTGGCCAGGTTGCGAACGCGCAGGATGTAGCTCTGCCGCTCGGTGACCGAGATCACGCCGCGCGCGTCGAGCAGGTTGAAGGCATGCGATGCCTTGATGCACTGGTCGTAGGCGGGGAACACCATCTGGTGCGGATGGCCGTCCATCCTCTCCGCCCCTGCGGCCAGAAGCGCCTTGCACTCGGCCTCGGCATCCTCGAAGTGGCGGAACAGGATAGCCGTGTCGGCATGCTCGAAATTGAAGCGCGAATATTCCTGCTCAGCCTGCAGGAAGACGTCGCCATAGGTCACCTTCTCCGCTCCCTCGCGGCCGTTGAAGTTGAGGTCATAGACATTGTCGACGCCCTGCACATACATGGCCAACCGCTCGAGCCCGTAGGTGAGCTCGCCGGCAACCGGGGCGCATTCGATGCCGCAGACCTGCTGGAAGTAGGTGAACTGCGACACCTCCATGCCGTCGCACCAGCATTCCCAGCCGAGCCCCCAGGCGCCAAGCGTCGGGCTTTCCCAATCGTCCTCCACGAAGCGGATGTCGTGCAGCAGCGGGTCGATGCCGATCGCCTCGAGCGAGCCGAGATAGAGCTCCTGCAGGTTGGGCGGATTGGGCTTCAGGATCACCTGATACTGGTAATAGTGCTGGAGCCGGTTCGGGTTCTCGCCATAGCGCCCGTCCTTGGGTCGGCGCGAAGGCTGAACATAGGCAGCGTTCCACGGCTTCGGACCGAGCGCGCGGAGCGTGGTGGCGGGATGGAACGTTCCGGCGCCGACCTCCATGTCGTAGGGCTGCAGCACCACGCAGCCATATTCCGCCCAATAGTTGTGAAGAGTGAGGATCAGGCCCTGGAACGAGCGTGTCGGGTGCATATGCGCGGGCGGATTCGCTGTCACGGCGTGTCTCGGTTCAAGGTTTCAAAAACGAGGCACGTCGTAGAGCGGCACAGGATGGCCGTCAAGCCGACCATTCGGCGCGCCGGGCATTCGCACCGGCGCGGCTTCCCATCTCAATTCAGTTCGACGGAGCCGGCAGGTTCAGCTCCTGCCCCGGAACGATGCGGCCCGGATCGCCGCGAAGCTGCGGGTTGAGCCGCAACAGTTCCTGATAGCGGTTGCCGTCGCCCAGAACTTCCCGCGCGATCGACCAGAGCGACTGACCCGGCTGAACGGTGTGCCGCGAGGGCACGGCCGAGGCCGTCTCCACCGCCGGCTCGCCGGAGCCTTCGCGCCCGTCGGCCCTCTCGGGCATCGGCACGACGCCAGGCGCATCGGCCGGCGCCTCCGTCTCCGCGCGATCCTCGACGGGCGGAAGCCCTTCGACGAGCTTCTTCTGTACGGCGGCCAGAACCGTCTCGTCGGGGTCCATGTCCCTGGCGTGGGCCCACTGGAACGTGGCTTCGAGCTTGCGGCCCACGCGCCAATAGGCGTCTCCCAGATGATCGTTCAGCACCGGATCGTTGGGCATGAGACCCACGGCGCGCTCCAGCTCGCGCACGGCATCGTCGAAGCGGCTGAGCCGGTAATAGGCCCAGCCGAGGGAATCGACGATGTAGCCGTCGCTCGGCCGCAGCTCGACGGCGCGCTTGATCATGTCCAGCCCCTCGTCGAGGCGGATATTCATGTCGACCCAGGAATAGCCGAGATAGTTCAGGACCTGCGGCTGGTCGGGATAAAGGTCCAACGCCTTGAAGAAATTCGGCTCGGCCTTCTTCCACTCCTTCAACCGTTCATAGGCGATGCCGCGCTGGTAGAAGATGTTCCAGTCGGAGCGCTCCGGTTTCTCTATCAGCCCGACGGCCCGGTCATAGATGTCCGCGGCAGCGCGAAAATTCTCCTGGGAGGCATAGACGCCACCGAGCGCGAGATAGCCGCGCATATCCTCGGGATCGCTTTCCAGCACCGCCTTGAGATGCCCGATCGCCTCGTCGTGGCGGTCGAGATCGGCAAGGTTGAGCCCCATCTGGAGCTCGGCGATGCGCTTGACCGGAGAATCGTCGGGTATCTTCGCGTAGCTGTCGATCGCGGCTTCGGCATCGCCCTGCTGCTCGGCGTTGCCCGCGAGCTGCAGCAGCACGGCGTCGCTGTCCGGCTTCAGGGCGATGGCATATTGGAGATAGAGGCGGACGAAGGACTCGCCGCCGCCGCGATTGAGTGCGGTGGCGAGATTGAGCAGGGCCTCGGAAGCGCCTGCCTGCGCGTCGGCGACGAGCGGCTTCACTTCGGCGTCGCCCTCGATCTGCTCCTTCAGCGCCTCCACGGTCACGCGGCCCCTGGCAAACTCCTCGGCCTTGCCGATCACCTCGAGCGCCTTTTGCTTGTCGCCGTTGCGGGCGAGGAAGGCGGCATAGGATTCGAGCGAGCGGAGATAGGCTTCGGGCGCCGCGCCGGCCGCCGCCACATTGGTCAGCGTTTCCTCATAGGCCTGGCCGGCCCTGTCCTCGAGACCCGCGAAATCGGCAATCAGCGCGCGGTGATAGCTGAGGAAGAGCTGATACCAGTCGGGGCCCTCCATCGTGTCGATGAAGGCAATCGCATCCTCCGCCTCACCGGCCCCGGCCTTCGCCCAGGCGGTCATCAAGCCGGTGATGAGCCGGTCCAGGTCGGATTCCAGCGCCAGCTTGAGCCAATTCTGCGCCCCGGCGTAGTCCTTGCTGCGGACGGCATCGACGCCGAGCGCGAGCCGCGAGAAACGCTCCACTTCGGGCACTTCCTTGAGCTTTCGCGCGAAGGGAAGCGCCTCGTCGAACGAACCCTGCGAGATCAGGCCGAGAAGCAGGCTCTGCTGCAATGTCTGATTATCGGGGTCGAAACTCAGCGCGCGTTTGTAATAGGCGATCGCATTGGTCAGGTCGTTGTCGGTCTCGGCGATGCGAGCGGCGAGAAACGCGCCGGAAAGCGAGCCGACCCTCATCTCGCTCGCGCTTTCGCGCGCTGTCGCGGGTACCGATACGAGCGCGGCACCCGCCGCGAGACCGATGGCGGTGATCCAGTTCGTCGTCTTCAGCCGCATTTCCACCCTTCCTGCCGATCCGACATACATCGCGGAATCAGCAATGCTTGAAGGCGAAAAGGATGGCCTTTTTGCGATCAAGGTTCAATCCGCGCCATCTTCACGAAACGGTCAGGCGGATCGGCGCCCGCCCGGCCATCATTGGTAGATCGGCCGCAGGGGCTACGTCACCCGGCTGATGCAGAAGTCGATGACGTCCAGAAGCGCATTCTTCTGGGCCGATTTCGGCAACGGCGCCAGCGCGTCGCGCGCGATCTCACCGAAATGGCGGGCGCGGCCGATCGTGTCGCCGATCGCGCCGTGCTTGGCCATCAGGCCGCGCGCCTTCTCGAGCGCGGCATCGTCGCTCTGATCGTTCTCGATCGCCGATTTCCAGAACTCGCGCTCGGCCCCCGTGCCGCGGCGGTAACTGAGGATCACCGGGAGCGTCACCTTGCCCTCGCGGAAATCGTCGCCGACATTCTTGCCGAGATCCTTGGTGTTGCCGCCATAGTCGAGCGCGTCGTCGATCAATTGAAACGCAAGGCCGAGATTGGTGCCGTAGGAGCGCAGCGCGGCGCGGTCCGTCTTGGAGGCATCCGCTATCACCGGGCCGACCTCGGCGGCGGCGGAAAAGAGCGCCGCCGTCTTCGCCTTGATCACGGCGAGATAGTCGTCCTCGGTCGTGTCCAGATTCTTCGCCACGCCGAGCTGCATGACCTCGCCCTCGGCAATGACCGAGGCGGCGGCGGAAAGGATGTCGAGCGCTTCCAGCGAGCCCACTTCCACCATCATGCGGAAGGCCTGACCGAGCAGGAAGTCGCCGACGAGCACGCTCGCCTGGTTGCCCCAGATCATCCGGGCGGTGCGCTTGCCGCGCCGCATGTCGCTTTCGTCGACGACGTCGTCATGGAGAAGCGTCGCGGTGTGCATGAACTCCACGCTTGTCGCCAGCTTCACGTGGCCGTCGCCGGAATATCCGAACATCTGCGCGGCCGCGAGCGTCAG
Organism: Aquamicrobium sp. LC103; assembly: GCF_001014615.2. Classification (GTDB taxonomy): domain Bacteria; phylum Pseudomonadota; class Alphaproteobacteria; order Rhizobiales; family Rhizobiaceae; genus LBCQ02. Next base: position 196,363 of record NZ_LBCQ02000002.1, on the reverse strand, counting down.
CATCGGGCGGAGACGCTTGCCGCCGGAGGAAATCAGATGGTTGGCGACCTCGGGGATCATCTGAACGTCGGAGCCGGCCTTCGACAGAATCAGCTCGTTGACCCGCGCCATGTCCTTGTGAGTCAGCTCGATCAGCTTCTCGATCGACGCGTTTTCGCGCTTGCTGCCTTCCAGATTGAGTACAACACCCACAGATAGTCTCCAGTCTGTCCGCCGCCCGGCAGTTGAAAATTGGCGGACTCTAGGCATTCTCACCCGTGACGGGCAAGTGGCGAATTGGCGCGCATGCCACAATTGCCTTATTTAGAGCCAATCAATTTTCCTAGATCAGGACAATCGACATGATGGAACTCATCCGCACCAACGACCCCGTCCTGATCTCCTTCGTGGAGGCGCTGATGCGCGACGCGGAGATCGGCTTCTTCGTGGCCGACCAGAATATGAGCATCGTGGAGGGGTCCATAGGCATCCTCCCGCGGCGCGTGATGGTCGACGGCGAGGAGTATGAGAGAGCACGCCAGATCCTGGTCGAGGCGGGCATTGCCGACGAGCTGAAGCCGTGACCAGCAACCCACCGGTCGACAAGGTGGAGATCGAACAAGGCTACACCGTCGACGCGTTCCATCGCGGCGACTTCATGCTGGTGCAGCCCCGCAAGGGTCATCGCGCGGGAATGGACGCGATGATGCTCGCGGCCGCCGTGCCCTCGTTCTTCTCGGGCCGGCTCGCCGATCTCGGCGCCGGCGCGGGCGCGGCCGGACTGGCGGCCGCCTCGCGTTGCGCGAGGGCGGAGGTCGTGCTCGTCGAACGCTCGGCGGAGATGGCCGACTGCGCCAGGCGCACGATCGCCCATCCGGCCAATTCCCGCCTGAGCGGCCGCGCGCGGGTGCTCGTCGCCGACGTCACGCTGACCGGCAAGGAACGGTCGGCGGCGGGCATGGAAGACACCTCCTTCGACTATGTCGTCATGAACCCGCCCTTCAACGCGGCTTCCGACCGCGGCTCGCCAGACGAATTGCGACGCTCGGCGCATGTCATGCATGAGGATATCTTCGAGAAATGGCTGCGAACGGCGGCCGCCATCACCAGGCCACGCGGCGGGCTCGCGCTGATCGCAAGGCCGCAGTCGCTGCGCGAGATACTCGACGCGCTGCAGGGCCGGTTCGGCGAAGCGCAGATCGTGCCGATCCTCCCACGCATCGACGAGCCCGCGATCCGCATCGTCATCCGCGCCAGGCGCGCATCACGCGGCGGTCTCACGCTGATGCCGCCGCTTGCCATCCACGATCCCAGGGGCGAGCGCTTTTCCGCGCGCGCCGACGACATCAACAACGGACGCACCTCACTCTTCGGAGATTAGCACCGATCGATATTGCGCTTTCGGCGCGAACACCTACATCCCCTTCGCAGCATGGAGAAACCCGCCCTGTGAGACGACTTTTCAGCCGCCTTCTTCCCAAATCGATGCGCTCCAACGCCATCACCATTCCGGTCATCCGTCTGCACGGCGCAATCATGTCGGGCGGAAGCCAGTTCAGGCAGAACATTTCGCTGGCGACAACCGCCGGCCTGATCGAGAAGGCATTCGCCTTCCCCGACGCTCCGGCGGTGGCGATCTCGATCAACTCGCCCGGCGGTTCGCCGGTCCAGTCGCGCCTCATCTTCAAGCGCATCCGCGACCTTGCGCGGGAGAAGAACAGGCGTGTCCTCGTCTTCGTCGAGGACGTCGCGGCCTCCGGCGGCTACATGATCGCCGTCGCCGGCGACGAGATCATCGCCGATCCGTCGTCCATCGTCGGCTCGATAGGCGTCGTCTCCGCGTCGTTCGGCTTCCAGGACCTGATCAAGAAGATCGGGGTGGAGCGCCGCGTCTATACGGCCGGCAAGAACAAGGCCGTCCTCGATCCGTTCCAGCCGGAAAAGAAGGAGGACGTGGAAAGGCTGAAGAAGCTGCAGCTTGAGATCCACCAGACCTTCATCGATCTGGTGAAGGATCGGCGCGGTGCCAAGCTCGCCGACGATCCAGACCTGTTCACCGGCATGTTCTGGACCGGCGGAAAGGGACTCGAGCTCGGACTGGTGGACGGACTCGGCGACATGCGCGCCTTCCTCAAGGACCGGTATGGCGAGAAGACGCGGCTGCGGCTCATCACGGCGCCGCGCGGTCTCTTCGCTCGCAAGCTCGGCATTTTCGGCTCGAGCATGGGCGGCGGCGCCCCAGAACTCGCCGCGGCCGCTGCCGAGAGCGTGATCGATGCGGCGGAAGAACGCGCCCTCTGGTCCCGCTTCGGCCTTTGAAGGACGGCGCAAAGAAGGTAGGATAGCAGCCTGTAGTCCAGCCGTTTCCAAGAGAGAGGAGACTGCGACATGCCACAATTGATCTTCTTCGCAATCATCGCGATCGTAGCCTATGTCGGCTACAGGTCCTTTCTGAAGGAAGCGGAACGGGTGACCGCGAAGGTGCGCCGCGCCGAACAGGAGGCGCGCACGGGCACCCAGGGAACGCTCGTCCGGGATCCCAAGACCGGCGAATACCACCTGGCAAAGGACTGAGGGAGCTTCCTTCTCCTTCCGCGCATGCCCGACACGATCGTTCAACCCGCCCCGGCCAAGGTCAATCTGGCCCTTCACGTCACCGGCAGGCGGGCGGGCGGGTATCATCTGCTCGACACGCTCGCGGTCTTCACCGAGCTGGGAGACGTCGTCACCGTCGCGTCTTCCGACCGCGACAGCTTCCTGATCGAGGGCCGGTTCGGCGACGCTTTGGCGGCCGACGGCGAGAACCTGGTGCTGCGCGCGCGCGAAATGCTGCGCGGGCTCGCATCCGCCCGGAGCGGCCCCGTGGCGATCCGATTGCGCAAGGACCTCCCGGTCGCTTCCGGGATCGGCGGCGGCTCGAGCGACGCGGCGGCGACGCTGAAGGCGCTGCGCACGCTGTGGAACCTCGACATTTCGGACGCGGCACTCGCCGAAGCCGCGCTGCATCTCGGCGCGGACCTGCCCATGTGCCTCGCCGCGACGCCGCTTCTGGCGCGCGGCATCGGTGAGAAGCTGACGCCTGTCGACGGTTTTCCGCGCCTCGATCTCGTGCTCGTCAATCCCGGCGTTTCGGTCTCGACCCCGGAAATCTTCCGGGCGCTCCACAGCCGCGGAAATCCGGCCCTGCCAGCGCTTCCCCGCCATCTCTCGGGCGAGACGCTAACCGGCTGGCTCGACCGAGCACGCAACGATCTCGAAACTCCGGCGCGGAAGATCGCCCCCGTGATCTCCGAGGCGCTTGACGCGCTTGCGGAAAACGGCGCCCGCATCTCGCGCATGTCCGGCTCCGGCGCGACCTGTTTCGGCATCCATGACGACGCGGCCGCCGCCGCGAGAGCAGCGGAAGCGATCGCAGCCCGGCATCCGGGCTGGTTCGTGGCCGCGACAACGACGACAAGGGAGCTTGAAGCAGATGCCGTCGCTTGACGAGACACGCCCCTTCATTCCCGTCGGCATAGCGGTTCTCACCGTGTCGGACACGCGTTCCATCGAGGACGACCGGTCGGGCCGGACGCTCATCGAACGCATCGGGGCGGCCGGGCACCGGCTCGCCGCGCGCGCGATAGTCACCGACGATGTCGAGGCGATCCGCGAGACCGTTCTCGCCTGGTCGCGCGATCCCGCCGTCGACGTCGTCATCACCACCGGCGGGACCGGCTTCACCGGCCGCGACGTGACGCCCGAGGCGCTCGAGCCGATCTTCGAGAGGAGGATGGACGGCTTCTCCGAGGTGTTTCACCGCATCTCCTACGACAAGATCGGCACGTCGACGATCCAGTCGCGCGCGACCGGCGGCGTCGTCAACGCCACCTTCGTCTTCGCCTTGCCCGGTTCGCCGGGCGCCTGCCGCGATGCCTGGGACGGCATCCTCCGGCAGCAGCTCGACTATCGTCACATGCCGTGCAACTTCGTGGAGATCATGCCTCGGCTCGGCGAGCACCTGAAGCGCGGCGGAGGGAAAACGGCGTAGCTTCGAGGAAAGCCAAGCCGCTTACAGCCACGAGACGCCTTTCGGAGTCGTCCACCGCTCAATGCGGACTGGCCGTCGGTCGCACGACGATCTCGCTCATCGACATCCTCGGACTGGCCGTCGCATAGGCGATCGCCCGGGGCCACCGCGGAATGACTTCATCGCGTCGCGCGCCGTCCTTCGCCGCTCCGCTAGCGGTCCGGCGCCACCACGATCTCGGCGGCGAGCCTGCGGGCCGCAACCGGGCGAGCGATTGCCAGCCGCCCTCCCCCCGCCAGGTCCAGCGCCTGTCGCTTGGTGAGAATCAGCCCGTCGAGGAACGGCCGCCTTGCCGAGAATATCCGGGCGAGGAACGGCAGGCGCGAATGCCGCGACCGCGTAAAGCGCGCCGGACCCGCGGCGGCGCCATCCGCATGGATCACGACCGCCTCCATCCAGCCATCCATGAGGCGTGCGCCGGGCTCCAAAAGGAGCAGCCAGTCGCTCTTCGCCTGGCGGATGCCGGCCGCGAGGTCGGACCGCGCGAGGAAGTGACAGCCCGCATGTTCGGCCACGCGATGGGTATGGTCGCTCGAGCCGTCGTCGCACACGATGACCTCGCGCACCACGCCCTCCACGGCACCGCCCACGAGCGACGCGAGCGTGCGCGCGAGCGCCTCCTCGTCATTGCGGGTTTCGATGAGGACCGAAAGCATCCATTCGCAATAGCTTAAACGCCGCGCCGACGCCAGTTCCCGGCCGCTTGAGAGAAAGTTCTTGCTTTGTTCTCGTTTGCGAAATAGGAATAGATTCATCATCTCGGCGAGTCGCCAAGGCGAATCATGCGCTTCACGGAGCCTGTGGACATGGAACCGATCATACGTGCCGACGTTGCTGCCTTCGCAAGCGGAGGCTCCGCAATGGCCAATGCAGTGATCGACGAAAGCGGCATGCGGGTCGGTTTCGACCGGCGCCGCGGTCGTGGATCGGGCATCAACCCGTCCGGCCGCTTCGAGCCGTTGACGCGGCATGTTTTCGACGACGGCTGGGAAACGCTCGAGGAATTGCCCCCTTTCAAGACCGAGGTTCAGGTCGAGAAGCCGCGCACGATCATCACGCGCAACGATTCGCCCGACATCTCCTTCGACCGCTCCATCAACCCTTATCGCGGCTGCGAGCATGGCTGCGTCTATTGCTTCGCGCGTCCCACGCACAGCTATATGGGCCTGTCGGCAGGGCTGGATTTCGAATCGAAGCTCTTCGCCAAGCCTGACGCCGCGAAGCTGCTGGAGCGCGAACTGTCGAAGAACGGCTACGAGCCGCGGACGATCGCGATCGGCACCAACACCGACCCCTACCAGCCTATCGAGAAGCAGTGGCGCATCATGCGCGAGGTGCTGGAAGTACTGGAGGCGCACAACCATCCCGTCGGCATCGTCACCAAATCGGCGCTCGTCATGCGCGACATCGACATCCTCTCGCGCATGGCCGAGAAGGGCCTGGCGAAGGTCGCGCTGTCGGTCACCACGCTCGACCGCAAGCTCGCCCGCACGATGGAGCCGCGCGCCGCGACCCCGCCTCGGCGGCTCGAGACGCTGCGAGCGTTGAGCGAGGCCGGCATCCCGGTTTCGGTGATGGTCGGTCCGGTCATCCCCGCGCTCAACGACCAGGAGATCGAGCGCATACTGGAATCCGGCAAGACCGCCGGCGCAACCGAAGCCGGCTACGTCATACTGCGCCTGCCGCTGGAGGTCAGCCCGATCTTCAAGGACTGGCTGTTGCGGCACTATCCGGATCGCTACCGCCACGTCATGTCGCTCGTGCGCTCGATGCGCGGCGGCAAGGACTACGACGCGGAATGGGGCAAGCGGATGCGGGGCTCCGGCCCATATGCGTGGCAGATCGGCCGCCGCTTCGAGATCGCCGCCAAGAAGCTCGGCCTCAATGTCGAGAGGCGCAAATTGCGCACCGACCTCTTCAAGGCACCCAAGAAGGAGGGAGAGCAACTGGCGCTCTTCTGACAGCTATCCGCCAAGGCCGCGAAGCCGGCTGCAGGCGTCACCGATCCCGTCCGGCCTTTCCTGTCCCCCTCAAGCCGACGGAACCTTCCCGCGCCGCCTCCCCTTATCGGTCGGGAAGGACTTGCGGAGAATCGGAGCCGATGCGAGCATTGCCGCACCATGTCTCGCACGCGCTCCGATTCTCCAACTCTTTTCGAACTCCCCATCCGCCCGGATTTCTCCTTCGAGCGCCAGGCTCTGCGCGAGGGCCAATGGCCGGTCGCCGGCACGGACGAAGCCGGCCGGGGTCCGCTCGCGGGCCCCGTCGTGGCGGCCGCGGTCATTCTCGACCCGGAACGAATCCCGGAGGGCCTCGACGATTCCAAGCGCCTCGTGATCGAGGAGCGGGCGGAGCGGTTTGCCGAAATACTCGCGACCGCCCGCGCCGTGTCGGTCGCGTCGGTTTCGGCACTTTCGATCGATGCGGCAGACATTCGCAAGGCAAGTCTGGAGGCTATGCGCCGCGCCGTGGCGACGCTTTGCGTGCGCCCGCTGCTGGTACTCGCCGACGGGCGCGACGTGCCGCCCGGCCTCCCCTGTCTCGGCCGTGCGCTGGTGAAGGGCGATCAGCGTTCGCAATCGATCGCGGCGGCCTCGATCGTCGCAAAGGTGATGCGCGACCGCATGATGATGCGCGCCGGCGTCTGCGACATCCGCTATGGTTTCGAGCAGCACATGGGCTATGCGACGGTGCGCCACCGCACCGCCCTGGAAACGCATGGGCCGGTCATGCGCCTCCATCGCATGTCCTTCGCGCCGTTCCGCGAGTAGGCGCACCAATCCAGGCGCGACGCGATCCTTCAGATCAGCCGACCTCGTTTCTAGGGCGTTTCCAGATGAAATGGAATCGTCGCTTGGAACGCCCCTCCACCACGCTTCGCGCGGTCCTTCAGGGCGAGCCGCTTGTCTCGCCCGTCCTTCGAATCCCCTGCTCCGCAGGGGAGGAACCAGCGTCGCGGCCGGCCGCTTCATGGAGGAGGGGGACCACGAAGTGGTGGAGGGGGGCGGTGAAAACCTGAACTGCCCTAGCCCTTGCTTTTACACATGCTCCGAGGCCGGATCCCAGCGCGTCGGCCGCTTCGCCAAAAATGAAAAACGCCGCGCGGCAGAGCCGGCGGCGTTGATCGTTCGAAAATCCCGACAGATCAGTTGAGACGAGTCTTCACGTCGTCGAGCGCGGCCTTGAAAAGCACCGCATCGGCCTTGGCGTCCACCTTGTCGGCGAGCAGACGGCCGGCGGCGGCCACCGCGATGTCGACGGCGCTCGCACGCACCTCGTTCACCGCGTCCCGCTCGGCCTGGGCGATCTTCTGCTCGGCAAGTTGGGTGCGGCGCGCGACATAGTCTTCCGTACGCTGCTTGGCCTCTTCCACGAGCTGATCGGCCTCGCGCTTGGCGGCGGCGACGATGTCGCCGGCTTCCTGCTCGGCTTCCTTGCGGCGACGCTGATACTCGGCGAGAAGCTGCTGCGCTTCCTCGCGCAGGCGGCGTGCCTCGTCCAGCTCGTTGCGGATCCTTTCGGCGCGGGCGTCGAGAGAGCGCCCGACCATGCCCGGAACCTTGAGATAGACGAGCAGCGCCAGGAAGATGACGAGGCCGACCGTTGCCCAGAATGTAGCGTCCATCGTCCTAGCTCCTCGCCGCCTTGACCGCGGCCGAAACGGCCGACTTGTCCACCTTGGCTCCGACGAGCTCCTGAACGATGGCGCCCACCGTGTCCTCGGCTATCGTGCCGACGTCGCTCATCGCGGCATCCTTGATGAGCGCGATCCGCGCTTCGGCTTCGGCAAGCTTCTTATCCAGGCTGGATTCGACCCGCTTGCGTTCGACTTCCGCGTCGGCCTTGGCGTTGTCGCGCGCTTCCTGGCCGATCGCGTTCGCCTTTGCCTTGGCGGTGGCGAGCTCCTGCTCATAGGCCGCGACGGCCGCGTCGGCTTCTTCCTTCATCCTCGCCGCCTGGTCGAGATCCTGGGCGATGCGATCGCTGCGCACCTCGAGGATGCCGCCGATGCGGGGAAGAACCACCTTCTGCAGGAAAAGGTAGAACAGCCCGAACGTGATCGCCAGCCAGAGGATCTGCGAGGGATAGGTCGAGGAATCGAAGGGCGGGAACGCGCCCCCGGCCTCGTGAGCAACGCCGGTTTCGCTATGCGTCTCAGATTCCTGCGCGAATGCAGGTGCCACGAACATGCACTGCCCCTGTCATTGATGAGCCGGCCGCCCGATTGCGGCCGGCAAATATGGCTTCAGGCTTAGACCGCGAAGAGCAGCAGAAGCGCGATCAGAAGCGAGAAGATGCCCAGAGCTTCCGTAACGGCGAAGCCGAAGATCAGGCGGCCGAACTGGCCATCGGCAGCGGACGGGTTGCGCAGCGCGCCGGAAAGATAGTTGCCGAAGATGTTGCCGAGGCCGAGCGCCGTGCCGGCCATACCAAAGCATGCCAGACCAGCGCCGATGTACCTTGCTGCTTCCGCTTCCATGTCAGAACTCCTTTGATGAACTTGAGATTGCGGTTTTTCGATTGGCGAGAATTCGCCGTTGAACTTGTGCCCGTCAGTGGCTCGGATGAACTGCGTCGTTCAGATACATACAAGTCAGGACTGCAAACACATAGGCCTGGAGGAAGGACACCAGGAATTCGAGACCGGTCAGGGCGACCGTCATGAACAGCGGCAGGATGGCGCCGCCGATGCCGAGCGCACCGAGCGCGCTGAGCGAGGTGATGAAGCCCGCGAACACCTTCAGCGTGATGTGCCCGGCAAGCATGTTGGCGAAGAGACGGACCGAGAGGCTGACCGGGCGCGACAGAAACGAGATCAGCTCGATCAGCACGACCATCGGCAGCACCGCCTTCGGCACCCCGCTCGGGACGAAGAGATGAAGAAATTTCAGCCCGTGTTTCCAGAAGCCGTAGACCACCACCGTTCCGATGACGAGCATGGCAAGGGCGAAGGTCACGATGATGTGGCTGGTGACGGTGAAGAAATAGGGAATCATGCCGAGCATGTTCGCCACGAGCACGAACATGAACAGCGAGAACACGAGCGGAAAAAACCGCATGCCCTTCGTTCCGGCCGCATCGCGCAGCATGGACGCGACGAACTCGTAGGACATCTCAGACACCGACTGCAGGCGGCTCGGAATGAGACCGCGGCTCGACGTCGTCAGATAGAGGAACGCCCCCGCGGTCGCGACCGTCGCCACCATGAAGGCGGAGGAATTGGTGAAGGAAAAGTCGAGCCCGCCGACTTCGATCGGAATCCATTTGGAGATTTGAAACTGGTGGATCGGATCGTCGGCCACTCGGTCATCCTCGTTTCGTCACGTGCCGCCTGGCACAGTCATTTCTTTTCCGGATGAGCCTTCCGGCTCTCTTCCGCCTTAGGCCCGGGTTCCGCCACCAGCCCCGCAGAGCGCAGGACGTTCAGAACGCCGGCGACAAAACCCAAGAGCAGGAAGATGATCAGACCCCAGGGCGACGTTCCCGCCACCTGATCGATGAACCATCCAAGCCCTGCCCCTACAGCCACACCAGCGATGAATTCGCTCGAGAGCTTCATTGCTTGACCGAAACCCGCCATGGAGCCGGTCCCGGATTTGTCTTGCCCCTCGTCCGTCTTCGGCCGCCTCGCGGCCAGTGCCGCTTCAAGCTCTCGCTTGCGGCGCACGAGGTCTTCATCGCGAAGGTTGCCTTCGGCCGATTTGCCCGAGCCGGTCTTTCCGGTTTCGTCTGGCCCATTCGTCCCGGCCATCGCAACCTCCTGCCCCGCAAAGCGCCTTTGGCTCTCCGCTTCTAAGTCGCGCGCAACATAGTTAGGGGCATTGCGCCAGTCAAGCCGAGTCGGGGAGACTCGACCGCTGTATTTTCCAATGTAGAATCAGAGAGATAGCCATCTGCGACAATGCGCCCGCCCCCGGCGGAAGCAAGGATGGGGCGAATCCCCGCTTTTCGGGGCCTCGGGCCGGCGGCGCTTAGCTCCAGCCACCGCCATAGGTGCGGTAGAAAATATGCAGTCCGATCTTCTTCACCTTCTCCATCGTGCGCGCCCAGCGCGGATGCACGTAGGTGGCATGGTAGTGCGTCGCCGAACCTACTTCCGGGATGAATATCTTGCCCGCCGTCACCGCCATGGCGATGTCCTGGGCGACCTTGTAGTTATAGGGGCTGCGCACGCGCGGCCGCGTGCCGTCGCAGGCGAAGGAAAACTGGCAGCGGTTGCGCCAATTCTCGTTCTGATAGACGACCCCGCAGATCGTGGCGGGATAGGCTGGGTTGCGGACGCGGTTGAGAATCACCTGCGCCACCGCGGCCTGACCCTTCAGATCCTCGCCGCGCGCTTCGAAATAGATCCCCTCGGCAAGGCATTTCTGCTCCTTGTCCGAAAAGACGCTGGCCGGCAGCGGCTTGCTCATCCACGCATGGTCGCCCTGCGCAATCGGCGGGACGAAGCGGCCGGCGTTGGGATCCTCGTCCTTCAACAGGCTCGCAAAAGGCGAAGCGGCCGCGTAGTCCGGCTCCGACGGCGCATAGGCCGTCGCGAGGACGTCGGCCTTCTCGCTGGTGATAAGCGAGGCCAGCATGGCGGGAACGCCGGGATCGAGCTTCTTCTCCTCCTTGAGGTGGAATGCGCCGGCGATCTGGATTTCATGGCCCTTTATGTCGGGTGCAACGAAGGCCATCCTCAATTGGGGGGCGACGCCGGTATCCAGGAGCGAACTGGTGCGATCGAAGACGGAGCCGGCGGAAAAGGATTTCGGCGGGGCCACCGGCGCCACGTTGACGATGCGGCCGCGCTTCTCGCCGCGGTTGACGCGCAGCTCGTCCGGCGTCTCGCTGACGCTTCCGTTCTTGCCCACGAAAGCCACCGAACCGACGCCGGGCGCCTGCAGGCCGCTGCCCGAGAGCGATCCCGTCATCGTCGAATCGACGAACGGCATCTCCGCCTGATGGACGGAACCTGCCACCGATTTCTCGACGAACGCGCCCCAGCGCTCCTTCTGCCCTTCCAGGCCGGAGACGAAGCTCACCATATCCTGATAGGCGACCGCGGACGGGAAGCCCATCCATATGCCGAGGCCGATTATCAGGGGAGCAGCAAGAGAACGCTTATTGCCGGCGATGTCTCGCCTGCGCAAAAACTGTCGACGCAGCACAGAAACTCTCCAGAAACGCACCACAACCCAATCGCCGGCGATAGTGATGCATTAACCTTGATGGAGCGTTAACGGAGTGTGTGAGGCGTCAATGTGGCGGGCACTACGTGACGCTGCGGCAGTTGAAAATATCGTGATCGACCGGCTCAGCCGCGCTTCTTCGCCCGGCCCGCAAACGGGTTTTCCGACGCGCGCAGAACCATGCGGATCGGAACGCCCGGCATCTGGAAGGTTTCGCGCAGGCCGTTGACCAGATAACGGATATAGGATTGCGGCATCGCCTCGGGGCGCGAGCACGACAAGACGAAACCGGGCGGCCGCGTCTTGACCTGGGTGATGTATTTGATCTTCAGCCTGCGTCCGGCGACGGCCGGCGGCGGATGATGCCCGACGACGCCTTCGAGCCAGCGGTTGAGCCTGCCGGTGGAAACGCGGCTGTTCCAGACGCGGTGGGTCTTCTCGATCGCCTCCATGAGCTTGTCGAGCCCGCGTCCGGTCTCGGCCGAAATCGGCACCGCCTGCAGGCCGCGCACCTGCGGCAGCAGACGCTCGGTCTTCTCGCGCAGCTCCGCCAGCAATTCCTGGCGGTTCTCGATCATGTCCCATTTGTTGAAGGCGAGCACGGGCGCGCGGCCTTCGCGAATGATGAGATCGGCGATCTGGAGATCCTGCTTCTCGAAGGGAATCGTCGCGTCGAAGACGATGACCACCACCTCGGCGAAGCGAATGGCGCGAAGTCCGTCGGCCACGGAAAGCTTTTCCAGCTTCTCCTGCACCCGCGACTTGCGACGCATGCCGGCCGTGTCGAAAAGCTTGATCTTGCGGCCGCGCCAGTCCCAGTCGACCGAGATCGAATCCCGGGTGATGCCGGCTTCTGGTCCCGTCAGCAGCCGTTCCTCGCCGACCAGGGCATTGATCAGCGTCGACTTGCCGGCATTGGGTCGCCCGACCACCGCGATCCGCAACGGCTTCGTCTCGTCGTAGGCGGGGAGGATTTCGGCGTCAGGGTCGTCGATGTCGTCGCCGACCAGGCCGCTGGTCGCGGCCGTCGCGACCGCCTTGTCCTCTTCCTCCTCGAAGGCGCGCTCCTCGCCCAAAACGGCGATGATCGCCTCGCGCAGGTCGGGCATGCCCTCGCCGTGCTCGGCGGAAATCGGAATGGGCTCGCCAAGCCCGAGCTCCCAGGCCTCCAGCATGCCGCCCTGCGCCCCGCGCGCCTCCGCCTTGTTGGCGACCAGCACCACGGGCTTGCCGGTGCGGCGGACCACGTCGGCAAAGGTGCGGTCGTCGGGCATCAGCCCGACCTTGGCGTCGATGAGGAAGAGGACGAGGTCGGCCTCGTCGATCGCGGTCTCGGTCTGGGCGCGCATGCGTCCCTCGAGCGTCGTCGCGCCGGCGTCCTCGAGACCGGCCGTGTCGATCACCTCGAAACGCAGATCATAGAGCTTCGCCGGATGCACGCGACGATCACGCGTGACGCCCGGCGTGTCGTCGACGAGCGCGAGCTTGCGCCCCACCAGCCTGTTGAAAAGCGTCGACTTGCCGACGTTCGGCCGGCCTATGATCGCGATCTTGAAGCCCATCGCGGCGGATCAGGAAGCAGCGCCGGAGCCGCGGATGAGTTCGGCCATCAGCGTAGCTCTCTGCCGCGTGTTCGCGGGCGCGGTCTGGTCGTCCGTGATCTGGTCGAACAGGGCCAGCGCGTCGGTCGCCCGTCCTTCCTTCCACGCCGCAAGGCCGAGCGCCTCGCGCGCCGAATGACGCAGCGGATTGGTGTCGGCGGTCAGGGTCTCCACACGGGAGGAGACGTCCGCATAGGAGCCGTGGTCGACCAGGAGGAAGGCTGCGCGAAGGCGCGCCATGTCGCGGATCGACATCGGCACGGAACCGTCGGCCGCGACCGCATCGAATGTGGATACGGCGCCCGCGGCGTCACCCGACTGCGCGGCAAGCGTCGCGGAACGCATGCGCGCCAGCACCGGATAGGCGCCATAGCCGCTTTGCTCGAGTTCCTTCAGGGCCGCCAGCGCTTCGTCGGTCTTGCCGTCGCTGGCAAGCGCGAGGGCCTGCGTATAAGCGTCGCCGGAACGGTTCGCGCGCACTTCGTTCCAATAACGGAAGCCGACATAGGCACATGTCAGGAGGATGATCAGCACCGCGGCAGCTATGGCGATGGGGCCATAACGTCTCCACAGCGCCTTCGCCTGATCCTGGCGAAGCTCCTGGTTTACCTCACGAATGAAACTGTCGTCGGACATCGAGCTAACAACCCCGCAATGTTGGCATGGGTTTTAGCGGAATTTCGTTGGCATGGAAGGGGGAGGGAAGAAAAAGCCGCAGACCGCCTGCGGCACGGTTTCGCATCATCGCCACAATTGCCCCGCAGTTTGCCGCGCTTTCAACCTATCCGAGTTGCACCTCCTCGATGATTGTTTCGCGTTGTCTGCTTTCCCTTGCGCTTGTCCTCACACCATCGCTCGCAATCGCGGACGAGCGGCCGCAATATGTCGTCATATCCTTCGACGGCGCGCTCGATGTTCCGCAATGGGAACGCAGCCGGGCGCTGGCGCGGAAAACCGGGGCGGAATTCACCTATTTCCTTTCCTGCGTCTACCTTCTGTCGCGCGAAACCAGGAACGTCTACCAGCCGCCGGGCATGAGCGCTGGCCGGTCGAATGTCGGCTACGCATATTCCAAGGACGACGTCGCCGCCCGTCTCGGCCAGGTCTGGAACGCGCATCTCGAAGGGCACGACATAGCCAGCCATGCCTGCGGCCATTTCGATGGTGGAAAGTGGAGCAAGGCTGACTGGCTTCAGGAGTTCGCCGAATTCCGCAAAATTCTGGTTGATAGCTGGAAGCTCAACGATATTCCCGGCGAGCCGGAAGGCTGGCGCGATTTCGCCACGCGCGACATCGTCGGTTTTCGCGCACCCTATCTTTCGGCGAGCAAGCAGCTCTACGCCGCGCTTGCCGCCGATGGCTTCGCCTATGACGCGAGCGGCGTGTCGAGAGGCCCGGCACAGCCGGACGTCGAGGACTCGACGCTGCGCTTCTCCCTGCCGATGATACCGGAGGGGCCGAAGGCACGGCCGGTGATCGCCATGGACTACAATCTCTATGTCCGCCATTCCGGCGGCAAGGAGACGGCCGACGAGGACGGCGCATTCGAGCAGCGCACGCTCGATGCCTTCAACGCCGCGTTCGAGGCGCAGTACCGTGGCGAGCGCGTACCGCTCCAATACGGTTTTCACTTCACCCTGATGAATGGCGGCGCCTATTGGCGCGCGCTGGAACGCTTCGCCGAAAAGGTCTGCGTGAAGGCGGAAGTGCGCTGCGTCAGCTATCGCGGCTACATCGACGAGGCGATCCGTGCGGAAGTGCCGGCGGGCGGCTGACGCCGCCACGCCTCACGCATCCTGCGCGGCCTCGCGCTCCAGGAAGCGCCGGTCGATCTCGGGCAAGGGTTCTCCCTCGATCGTCGCTTCGAAAGCGCGCAGGCGCTTGTAGATGGAAAGCAGCTCGACGATCGTCGTCCAGGACGTCACCAGATATTGGAACGACATCCGCACCTGCTCGAAGACGTTGAGGATCTGCGTCATCACGCCGAGCGTCAGCTTGCCGGCGACGATCGACGGCGCGAGCACGAAGGTGCCGAATATGTTGTCCGCCTGCAGGTAGAAGATGCGGGCGATGTTGAAATACATGTAGTGGAAATAGAGCCGGAAATAGTTGCGCCGCACATTGTGGAAGAGCTGCGCGACGGAGACCGGGTCGGCGCGATTGGAATCGTCCTCGCCATAGACCAGCTCCTTTCGATAAGCCGCCTCGACGCGCTGGTTGCGGAATTCGAGCCCCGGCAGCTTGATGCCGACAAGCGCGAGGAAGGCGGTTCCGAAGACCGACCAGAACACGGCTGCGACGACCAGGGCGTAAGGCACCTCGCCGACGAAAGGCAATTCCGTCACGTCCGCCGACAGCGTGAAGAGCACCGGCAGGAAGGCGATCAGCGTCATGACCGCGCGGACGAGATTGACGCCCAACCCTTCCATCACGGTGGAAAAGCGCATCGTGTCTTCCTGGACGCGCTGCGCCGCGCCTTCGATGTGCCGGAGCTTGTCCCAGTGAAACATGTAGTATTCGTTCATCGCCGTGCGCCAGCGGAAGATCCAGTGGCTGACGAAGAAGAGGCTGAGGACGCCGACCGTGACCGCCACGAAGGCGATGCCCGCGAAGACCAGCATACCGGAATAGAGTTGGCCGATGGTGACCGGGGCGGTCTTGGCCAACGCCTGCTGGATGAGGTCGTAAAAAGGTCCATACCAGGCATTCACCGCCACATTGACCTCCACCGAGAAATAGGTGGTGAAGATGATCAGCGCGGAACCCAATATCGACCACATCTGCCAGCGATGTGGCCGGTACCAGAACCAGAACGCGGCGAAGAGGCCGACGGCCACCGTGTAATAGATGTAGAACCAGAGAAATGCCGAAGACCAGAAAACCTGGACGCCGATGATCGGCTGCTGGCCTTGCGCAAGCGGCGGCAGCCCGAAAACCGCGCCGAATTGCGCGCCGCCGAAATACCAGAGAAGAATTGCCAGCAGGCTCCACACCACAGCAGAGGTGAAGAACAGCCTTGGCTGAGGAAAAAACGATACGAACACTGTGGGATTCCCGTAATGTGATCGATGGGAGCCGTTCGACCTTCGATGGATCTTCGCCAGGTCTTATCGGCCGTTTGACACCGCCACAAACGGCGCGAAGTGCGGCAAAAGCAAGGAAACGCCAGCTCGGCACGCTTGTCACGCCTTGCGCGCGGCGACCCCGAACGCAGCGGTGACGACGAGCGCGAACGCGGCGAGCAGCGACGGAGCGACGAAACTTCCGGTCCTGTCGGCGACGATGCCGGCGACGATCGGGCCGAGTATCTGCCCGACGCCGAAAGCGGCCGTCATGAGCGCGAGCGCGCGGCGCTGGGCAGCGCCCGCCAGCTCGCGCCCGAGCTGCAGGCCGATCGCCGTGACGGCGATGAAGGTTCCGCCGAGCAGCACCGCCGCGATGAGCGGACCGGCATAGCCGCCGAGGCTGACGCTCGCCACCACGCCCACGGCCTCGACCACGCAGCCGGCGGCGAATACGGCGGTCAGTCCGAAGCGGCGCGCCAGACGGTTCCAGATCCACACCGAAGGCAGGCCGGCAAGGCCGGTCGCGAGCCAGACCACGGATTCGAACAGCGGGCCCGCGTCTCCCTGCCGGACGATTGCAACGAGGAACGTCGCGGTGACGATATAGCCGAAGCCGAATATGCCGTAGGCAATGATGATCTTCGTGAGCGCCGCGTTGCGCGGCAGCGGCGGCTCGGCCTGTGGCCGACCGACAGCGACCTTGTCGCCGTCGACGAGAAGCAGGACGACCAGGAAACCCGCCGCCGAAAGCGCCCCGGCCCAGAGCCAGCTGGCCGTCCACGCGGCATCGGCGAGATGGAGCGCGCCGGTCATGACCGCGGAGGCCGCGATGCCGAGCCCGACCCCGCCGAAATGCCAGGCCTGCAGATCGCTCCTGCCGGCCTGTGCGAGGCGCATGAAGATGATCGTGGTCAGGAATACCATGACGAAAGCGCTGGCCAGACCTGCCAGAAACCTGATCGCGACAAAGGAAGCGAGTTCGCCGGTCAGACCCATCAGGGCGGCAAGCAGGGCGCTCGCCGCCAGGCTGCCCATGGCGAGCAGCCGCTCATGACCGCGTGCCCAGGCTCCCGCCGCCAATATCGCTCCCAGGAGGTACCCGGCGTAGTTCGCGGATGCGATCAATCCGGCGTCGGAAGCGGACAGGCCGAGACCGTCCATCATGCCGGGCAGGATGGGCGTGTAGACGAAGCGTCCGATACCCATGGCGACGGCCATGGCGAGCATGCCGGCAACCGCGTAACGGACGGAGGAGCGCGAGGATGAGTCCATGTCCGCGCAAACTATTTGCTCGGGGCGGCGGCACAACCCGAAAATCGTGCTGGCCCAAGAATCCGTCCCGCGATGGACCTCATGCGGCGATGCGTTGACCCAGCGACCTCGAGCCAGGGCCTGAGCGACCGTCAGCCTTCCGACGCCAGCGCCTGCTCGTAAAGCTCGGGCTTGAAGCCCACCAGGATCCCGCTCTCCAGTTCGAGCACGGGACGCTTGATCGCCGAGGGATTCGCAATCATCAGCGCTACCGCACGATCGGCGTCGAGACCCGCCTTCTCCTCGTCCGGAAGCTTGCGGAAGGTCGTGCCCGCGCGGTTCAACAGGATTTCCCAACCGAGCTCATCGCGCCAGCGCGTGAGGCGGGCGCGATCGACACCCGCCGTCTTGTAGTCGTGGAAAGCATAGTCGACACCATGATCCTCAAGCCATTTGCGCGCCTTCTTCACGGTGTCGCAATTCTTGATGCCATACATGGTGATCGTCATTCATTCGTCCTTTCGTTGGCGTCGCGCCATCATCGGCAGGAGGCCGCATGGAGATCATCGAAGCGCAGCATCCCCGAGATAGCAGAACGACGCCTCAAACCGCCAGCGGCCATTCCTCAACCTCATTGTAAATCCCGAGCCCAACCTCGCTGTGGATCAGGAAAAACCGGTCGAAGACGACGGTGATCGGTTCTATCGGCTGCATGGGAACCGTCTTGAACCCATAGAACAAGGTCATATGAGGCCTGAAATGTGCCACAGCCCTCAGGCCGTTCCTCTCCATTGCCACGCCAAGTTTTCTGTGGAGCTCGAAAAGCCCCTCCCCTTCGCACAGAAGCACCAGCGGCCGGCGGCGCGGCGCGCCTGTCGACGGCGCGCCCTCGAAACTCCCGATCGAACGGAAGACCGCCTCGAATGGCGGCATCGCGATCGCTTTGCCCGCCTGCGTCGCCGCATAGACGAACTTGGTACGAAGGTGGGGATAATCCCCAACATGCTGCAGCGAGACATGCAGCCTCTCCTCACGCAACAAAGACCCCGTCAATTGATTGTCACACACGAAATCGCTCGCGAGCCGCACCACGGACGCACGCGCACAAGCCTTCGGAAACAGCAGGAAGATCAGCCGCTCCGGCCGCCTCGGTCTGCGAGGCAGCGGATCGCGGCAAAACTCGAACACACCTTGCATTGGCACATGCCCATTTACTCAGCAGCGCCGCACCTGTTCCTTTGTGGAACAAATAGTGAACATTTGCAATATGGGAGCGTCGATGATCCATGTTCCGGAAAACGTTCGGCAGTCAGCCCGCCGTTTCACCGGCATGACCGCGCCGCACCTCGTCGGCGACGGCGCCGTTCAATATTTCCTCGAACTTCTCCAACGCCCTGGCGACGACGGCGCCATCCATCACGCGATGATCGTAGTGAATGCGGACGGTCACGGATCCGTCCTTGCCGATCGTGCCGTAATTGAGAAGCGTGGTCAGGGGCGTGAGCGGATTGAGCGATTCCGCGCCAAGGCCCGAATAGACCGAAAACTGGAACGTGCCGAAATAATTCGCCCGTTGGCGGCCGAAATTCAGTCCAAGCCACATGACGAATCGCCGGAGCGGGGTCGGCATTCGCGCGAGTTTCAAGGCGCGGCGGAAATCCCTGACCTCCATCACCGGAAGTGTTCGGGCTTCCTTGAGCAAGGCTTCGAGCTCCCCGATCGAATGGTGCTCCGGTCCCTTGATGCGGCTCAGAAGCACCGCCCGTTCACCGTCATGCTCGCGCTCATAGGCGACCGAGGCCACGCTCGTCGGATATTGGTAGAGCTGCGGCCAGGGCAATTTGACATAGGCCTGGCGAAGCTCCGGCGTGGAGCGGGCAAGAAGTGCGTAGCCCTTGAGAAAGAGTACGCTCCAGGAGGGCCTCGCCTCCTGCCCGGCCCTGGCCTGGACCAGGGGCCGGATGTTCATCTGGCGTTGAACCGTGATCCTCGGCACCCCGATCGAGAACCTCATCAGGTCGCCGACGAGGCGTCTGGGCGCCGAGAGTTTTATCGCGCGGCCTCGCATCTGCCCCCTGCTAGTAAAGGTAAGGGATCAATCTCTTGGTTCTTCCCATATAGTCGCGATACTGCTCGCCGAAGCTCTCCAGCATCATGCGTTCCTCCTTGCCCACCCTTGCAAAGAAAAGCACCGCGAAGCCGGCAAGGCCGGCCAGCCCCGCGACCCAGTTCGGCAGCAGGAACGCCTGGCCAAGCCCCATGAGCAGAAACGAGGTGTACATCGGGTGGCGGACGAAGGCGTAGGGCCCGTCGCAGATCAATTTGTGGCGCTCGCGGATTTCGAGGGTGATCGACCAGTAGCGTCCGAGTTCCTTGTGTGACCTTCGGAACATCCACAGCGCCGCGATGAAAACCACCGCCCCCAGGGCGACGGACCAAAGGCTGGCGGGACGGTCGGCCGCCTGGGGAATTCCGGTGACGAGATAGAATATCGGCAGGATCGCCATGCCGAACAGAGCCGCCATGAGAGCCACGGTATCCGAAAGCGAGCGCTGGTCGCTTACCACGCGCGTCCGCTTGGCGCGCCGCTCGAAAGGGTATCGGATGATATACCATGCGACGATGCCAAGCACCCAAACGACCTCGCCGGCTGAAGCCATCGTAATGCTCACCTCGTCACATCATCTCCCGCCGAATCGCCTTGCGTCCAAACGTACAAGAAGCGACCCATCCCTTGCTAGAGCATCGGACCAGCTCGAAAATCGGAGGCCAACGTCCAATGCCGTTCAAATCATAATACGTCGCCAAGGCATGGCCATCCAGCCTTTTCGATCGCCGGCCGGGCGGCGAGCTCACTGAGCGGTTTCCAGGGGACCGGTGTAGCCCGTGCCCCCGTTCATCTCTCTCAGCTGGATGATGAATTGCTGCGGTCGAAGCCAGATGAAGGGCGTCTTGTATCCCATGGAGCGGGCGATATCGGCGACGAAGGCGTTGCAGTTATAGAGGGCCGCATGCCACATGGGCGAGCTCGCCTGCAGATTGCGTATGAAGGCGACGACCTTGCGGTATTCGGCTTCGCTCAGCATGACCCGCCAGCTCGCCGAGCGGTATTCGTCTTCCAGATCGCCGTCGCTCTCGCCGGTTTCGGCCGGAACGGGCATGACGTGCCCCAGCACATAGGGCGCGGCGCTGTCCGAAGCCGGGTGAAGACCTGCCACCTCGGGATTGATCATCCTGCCCGACTGGTCGAGGCGGCCGAAAATGACATAGGAATGGCCATAGCTGAGAGCGTATCGCGAGCGGTACTCGATGAAGTAGCGCGAATTCGTGACCTGGTTCTGTTGCGCCGAACCGGCCGCGCCGCCATTGCCGCCGTCGGGGCGCGTCTGTGTATCTCCGCCTGTCTGGCACGCCGCCACGATAATCGCGAGGAAGGCTGCAAACAGTAGACGGCTGCTTACCAATATCATCTCGTCCCTGAACCTGGAGTTCAGAAGTAAAGCCACCCGGACGCCTGACCTACGCGGTGGCGTACCTCAAGGCCAGCCTGCCAGGGCTGGAGATGTGTCGGGAAGGGCCCGATTGGACCCTTCCCGAAAACCGACCAAGGCCAGTTGCTACTTGTAGACCGGAGGCTGTTCCGGAACCGGCTCAACGACTGGCGGCGGAGCTTTCCCCTTCCCCTTGCCGATCGTGTCGCAGGCGCTCAGGCCGGAAACCGCGAGGACGGCAACTATAGCGATTAAAAATCTGCTCATTTAGCTATCCTTTCAAGAGACGGAAAAAGACCGCCATATGTACAGAACTAGTAATAATGGTGATTCGTTCCAGTGCCTAGTGCAGGAAAGCAACAGTTTGCATCTAGTTTCCGTAACGGAATGTTACATAAAATGCAATGAGTTGAAGCCGTTTCAGCATCCGATGCATTCGAACCGTCTCATATGACCACCACCGTCGACTTCACCTCGGCGCGCTCATAGAGATGAGTTATGTCGTCATTGGTCAACCGGATGCATCCGCTCGACACGGCGCTGCCGATCGTCCATGGCTCGTTGGTGCCATGCAGCCGGAACATCGTGTCGCGACCGTTGCGGTAGAGATAGAGCGCACGCGCGCCCAGCGGGTTGTGAAGGCCGCCACTGACACCGCCGGCATATTGCACGAGATGTGGCTTGCGCCTCATCATGTTGGCGGTCGGCGTCCAGGACGGCCATTCGGCCTTGCGACCGATGGTGGCCTTGCCTTTCAGCGTCAGCCCCTCCTCCCCGACCCCGACGCCGTAGCGGGTCGCCCAACCGTCTTCCTCCAGGAAATAGAGGTAACGCTCGGAGGTGTTGACGATGATCGTTCCCGGGCTCTCGCCGGGATATTCATATCTGACGCGTGTCCGCCTGAATGCCGGATCCACGCCCGCCTGAGCCGGAGACGCGAACGACAGGGGCTGGTCCGACTGCCCCATCGACGTGCATCCCGAAGTCAAAAGCGCCAGACCACCCAGCATAATTCCCCGTCGCGTAAGCGTGGCCTTATTCATTTGCCGATCTCCGAAACCGGGCGGACCGGATGAGATCGTAAACGGCAGCAATGTACGGATGAACGCATTGTCATTGGTCGATGCTCGTCTTTCTTGAGGATGGTCAATTCTTCCGGGCATTCGTCTTTCCAAGATTTTCCCGAGCCCGGTATTTCGCCATCGCTCCGATGAGTTCGAGAGGAATGGGCTTGTTCTTGGGAAATTGCACGGTGGATTTGGACTGCGCGTAGGGGCGAAGTTCCTCCTCGAACGCCGTGAACACGCTGAAAGGCGGCGGGCAGGAAAGCGAATAGTGCTTCGCGTAGGCGGAGAAATAGAAGACCCAGCCATGAAACTTGAGCGCCGGGATCTGGTAGCTGATCACTTCCTCGGCTTCGGGTACCGCATCTTGGATAGCGCTGCGTATTGCCTCGAGATTTTCCCGAACATCGGGCGGAAACGTCTGGATGTATTCGTCGATGCTCTTGAAATCCGTCTTGGCCATGGGTCCCCTCCACAGCTTAAACGATAAACCTGCAGTCATAGTAGCATGCATTTACCGCCTGTCCCATCACGATATAGTGGCGGCCGCTTCCCTTCCCCCTCCCCGAAGAGGCACGTCGGCGGAGGGCTTCCTAGTAGCAGTTTCACATCGAGCGGCTTGCCAGGATGAATAAATATGATAATTAGGCTCATATTAGGAGCGCTGGCCGGTCGAATGAATGACCGCGGCGCGCTCGCTGGGACACCGTCGGACAAGCCGACCAGATGAAGCACTTCATCACAATAGCTCGTCAGGCAGGCTTGTCATCCTCAACATCACGCGTGGACGGCTTACGACATTGAGTTATCGGCATTCGATGACTTGCCATACGGAAGGCATTCGGGCGCTGGCGCCGGTCAAATGGCGCGGGCTCGACGGCCTGATGAGCGTCTTCTGGGACGCGGAAGGCCAGCCCGGCGCAACGGGCTACTACCTCTCCCCCGATCCGCGCATCGTGTTCTTTTTCAACGACGTGTCGTCGCAGATCCGCATGTCCAACGTAGGCGGAGGTTTCGAGCGGCATTCCCGACCGATGACGCGCGCGATCTATGTGCCTGCCGGCGTGCCGCTGTGGACCAATTTCACGTCCATGCATCGCTTCTCGCATCTGGATCTGCATGTTCACAAGGACCGGCTGTTGAGATTCCTGTCACCGTCGGTCGGATTGTCGGTGGCACAGTCGGCGTTGCGCCGTCCGGTGGAAATTCAGGATGTCGCGGCTATCGAAGCGCTGGCGGGCCTGCTGGTCGACGAAGTGTCGACGCCCTCGAAACATGCGGTCTACGCGGAAAGCCTCGTAGGCAGCATCGTAACCGGCCTTCTGGATATTCCCGAGCATGACAGCGAGCCCGCCAATGGCAGGCTCACTCAAGCGCAGATGAACAAGCTCGTCTCGCGCGTCGACGCCCGCGGCGATTGCCGCCTCACCGTTGCAGAGATGGCCGCGACGGTCGGTCTGTCCGAAAGCTGGTTCGCCCACGTCTTCAAGCAGACGACCGGCAAGACCCCATTGCAGTGGCAGCTTGGAAAGCGCATCGATCTTGCACGAAAGCTGTTGCTGGAAAGCGACGCGTCGGTGGCAAGCATCGCCGCCCAGCTCGGGTTTTCAGACCAGGCTCACCTGACGAAGGCGTTCCGGCAGATCGCCGGAGAAACGCCAGCCGTATGGCGGCGCATGCAGCGGATCCGCTGAACCGGGACGTCCCATCCGAAAAATGAGCTTCGGACGGGACGGGGCCGTCACCAGGTGTGGCGCAGCGTTGCGTAAACCGCGCGGCCGGGATTGTAGAAATCCGCTCCGAAGCCGCCATTGGCGATGTGTTTCTTGTCGAACAGATTGCTGACATTCACCTCGAGCGAGGTGTTTTCCTGGACTTTGTAGCTGAAAGCGGCATCGAACACGATGCTGCTTCCAGTCCCGGCGGTGTTTGCGTCATCGAAGTAATAAGAACCTTTGTAACGCGCGCCGAGACCGAACGTCATGTCGCCACGGGCCCCCTCGCCTTCCAACGTATAGTTGGCCCACAGCGACGCAATATGCTTTGGCACCATGGCCAGGCGATTGCCCTTGTTGCCGGTATCGCCGTCCTCGATGATCTCGGAATCGAGGTATGAGTATGCCGCGGTCAGGCTGATATTGTTCGTCAGCTCCGCCTTGGCCTCGAGATCCAGTCCGCGGACGCGGACTTCGCCGATCGTGGTTTGACGCGGGAAAGGATCGGTGACGTTGACGGTGATGTTCTTCTTGGTCAGATCGTAGACGGCCGCACTGAACAAGGCGGGAAAACCTGCGGGCCGATATTTGACGCCGACCTCGAACTGCTCTCCGCGCTCGGGCTCGACGCCTACGGTCGGCGGAGCGACGGACTCGGCGTAGCTCGCATAGGTCGCAAACTCATCGGTCACCTTGTAGGTCAGACCCAGGCGGCTCGTGAACTCGCTGTTGTCGCCCTCGGCCACAGTGTTTGTGAGCTTGTTTGTCTGCGTGGTGTCGAGCCAGTCATTCCGCAACCCGACAGTCGCGATGAATCTTTCCGCGAAGGTCAGATCCTGCTGGAAATAAAGGGCCGTGGTCTTCTGGTCGCTTTGCGTGCCGACGATGGCCGGAAGCGATCCCGGCGCTCCGGTAAAGACGGGATCGGTCCAGTCTATGTCCGGCGCAGGTCCCCAATATGTGTCGTTGTCGGACGACAGGGAATTGTATTCGACACCGACGAGCGTGCGACTGTCCACATTGCTGAAGCTCGTATCGTATTGCAGGCGCGCATCGACGATGAAATTCTCGCTCGAATAATCGTTGGCGAAGAAATCCCGGCCGGCAATCGTGGAGCCATCCGTCGGCGTGCGGGCAACATAGGCGTAGCCGAAGTCGGTTTTGGTATCGCTGTAGCGAGCGTTCGAGCTGAAGCTCAGACCGGAGCCGAAATCATGGTCCAGCATGACGCTGACCGTGTTTCTGTTCGTGCCGCGATAGTTGAAATCAGGTTCCCCGAAAAAACGGCTTCTGTCGAAATTCGAGCCCACCGGATGGCCGCCGCTGCCGGGAACGCCGTCGCGATTGAGGTGATCGTAGACGACGGTCAGGCTGGTGGCGTCGCTGGGACGCCATGTCAGGCCGCCCATGAAAAATTTCTGATCGTCTCGCGAATAGTCGTACTCGTCGTCGGCATCCCTGAACTTGCCGGTAAACCGATAGGACAGCGTGTCGTCACTGGTGATGTTGTCGCCGAAATCGAAGCCGACCTCCGCGCGCTTGAACGATCCGCCGGTGACGAAGGCCTCGCCGAACCTCTCATGCTTCGGCCGCTTGGTGACATAGTTCACCGAACCGCCCGGGTCCGCGACGCCGAAGAGCGTGGAATTCGCGCCCTTCAGTACCTCCACGCGCTCGAAGGCATAGGCTTCTTCCCGGACACCGCCGAAGGGACGGCCCAGCGTCAGCCCGTCGCGATAGGTGTAGGCGTCGAAGCCCCGAATCTTGAAGAAGTCGAACCTGTCATCCGATCCGTAGAAATCGGTGGTCACGCCGGCGGTGTACTGCAACACCTCCTCGACGCTCTGCGCGCCACGTTGCTGGATCTCCTTGGCGGTGATCACGGATACCGAAGCCGGCGTGTCCAGGATGTCGGTGGCCATCTTGCTGCCGCTGGAGGTCTGCGTGGCGACGATCGACCTTGCATCGTCATCGCCACCGGTCCCCTCGACGGTGATCGCTTCGAGTACCGTGACGGGACCGGAAGCCTCGACCTCCTGGGCCAGCAATGAGGCCGGCGTGAAAGCGACGATCGCCGTACCCAGAAGTGTCGCATTCCGATAGCGGATGAGGACCGGTCTCTTGCTGCCGTCCGTTGTTTCGATATGCATGGTCGAGTTCCAGAAGTTGATGTTGCCGACAGGCGGCTATGGAGCGCCGACCTTGCCGGGAATGCGTGCCTTGGGGATGATCATGGGAAGCATTCTAACCACCCGGAGCCCCTGGCCGCGGTCACCGGCGGAAAATGCCTGATATCACCTGATGGCGCCAATAACTTGAGAGACCTTATCCAGTATTGTAGATTCCTGCGGTTTTGTAGAAACCCACGGAAACTTCGCCGCTCTTTCCCAGAGGCGTCGGCACCGGAGTTGACGTTGCCCATTGAAGCTGAGAATGGAGGTCAACTTAAAGCGTCTTGGAGTTATGCCGTTGCTGCGGTTTTTCCGTTCGTCCGTACCCTTGGCCGCGACATGGCTGTCGATCATTGCGTTCAGCTACGCCTGGGCCGGGGACGGCACCTCCTATCCCATCGTCATCAAGCATGCGCTGGGCACGACGACCATCGCCGAAAAGCCCGAACGGGTGGCGACGGTCGCCTGGGCGAACCACGAAGTTCCATTGGCGCTCGGAATCGTGCCGGTCGGTTTTGCCGCAGCCAATTTCGGCGATGACGACGGCGACGGGGTCCTGCCCTGGGTGGCCGAGAAGCTGGCCGAGCTCGGCGCCGACAAGCCGGTGCTTTTCGACGAGGGCGACGGCATCGATTTCGAGGCGGTCGCCGCCACCAATCCCGATGTGATCCTGGCATCCTATTCCGGCCTGAGCCAGACCGACTACGACACGCTGAGCCAGATCGCTCCGGTCGTGGCCTATCCCGAATCTGCCTGGGGCACCGACTGGCGCGAAATGATACGCCTCAACAGCGCCGGGCTGGGCATGGCCGCCGAGGGCGAGACCCTGATTGCGGAGATCGAGGCCGAAATCGACGACGTGGTTGCCGGATACCCGGATCTTCAGGGCAAATCGGCGATGTTCATCACTCATCTCGATGCAACCGATCTGAGCACGGTCAATTTCTACACCACCAATGACACGAGGGTGAAGTTCTTCGCCGATCTGGGATTGAAATCGCCGAAAAGCGTCGTGGAGGCTTCCGCTCCCGGCCGGTTTTCGGGCGCCATCAGCGCGGAACTGATCGATGCGTTCGATGACGTCGACATCGTCGTGACCTATGGCAGCCGGGAGCTGCTCGATGCGCTGGCGGCCAACCCGCTCACGTCCAGAATGCCGGCCGTCGCCAATGATGCGGTTGTCATGCTGGGCGGGGATCCCCTCGGCACGGCCGCAAATCCGACGCCGCTTTCGATCTCGTGGGTGTTGAAGGATTACGTGGCCTTGCTCGCCGGGGCTGCCAGACATTCCCAATGACGAGCAACCAAGTCGAACCATCCGGCCGGCCCCTGCTTCCGGGCAGGTCGAGCCGTATGCAGAGCCTCTGGCTGGCCGTGCTGATCGCGGCCCTCGCGGTGCTGTGCCTTCTCTCGGTAGGCATCGGCACGCGCGAAATTGTCTGGAGCGATGTCGTCGCGGCCCTTGGCGGCCAGGTCGACAGCATCGGCCAGGCCGCCGTCACGGTGCGAATTCCGCGAACCCTCCTTGCCCTGCTCGCCGGGGCAGCGCTTGGACTGGCGGGAACGATCATGCAGGGCGTGACACGCAACCCCCTCGCCGATCCAGGCATTCTGGGCGTCAATATGGGGGCGTCGCTCGCCGTCGTCATCGGCGTCGCCTGGTTCAACATCGCCTCCGCCTATGCCTATATCTGGACGGCCATTCTGGGCGCCGGATGCTCGGCGGTCTTCGTCTATACCATCGGCTCGATGGGACGGGGCGGAGCGACGCCCCTCAAATTGGCGCTCGCCGGTGCAGCCACCTCCGTCGCCTTCTCCTCCCTGGTGATTGCGGTGGTGCTGCCGCGAAACGACATCGCCGGCGGCATCCGTTCCTGGCAGATCGGCGGCGTGGGCGGAGCAACCTTCGACGGCATTTCCCACGTGCTGCCGTTCCTCGCGGTGGGTTTTGTCATCAGCCTCATGTCGGCACGAAGGCTGAACTCGCTGGCCCTGGGCGACGAGCTCGCGGCCGGGCTTGGTGAAAATGCGGCCGTGGCCCGCGCCGTCGCGGCGTTCGGCGCGATCCTGCTGTGTGGAGCAACCACGGCGGTTTGCGGGCCGATCGGCTTCGTGGGACTGGTCGTGCCGCATCTGTGCCGTTTGCTGGTCGGGGTCGATCATCGGTGGCTGCTGCCGTTTTCCGCGCTGATCGGCGCATGCCTGCTGATTTCCGCCGACATCGTCGGACGGATCGTCGCCCGACCGGCCGAGCTTGACGTCGGCATCGTCACCGCCTTTGTGGGCGCGCCGTTCTTCATCTGGATTGTCAGGCGCCAACGGGTCCGCGAGCTGTGACGACGCTTTCCTCCACGACCGGTTCCATCGTCGGCAGCCGGCGCCACCGCGCTCGCAGGCGCCATGTCGTGATCGCCGTTCTGCTGATCCTTCTGGCAGCATTCTTCGCTCTGACCCTGTCGCTGGGGCAGTCCTTCACGCCGCCGGGCGAAGTCATTCGCGTGCTGCTCGGCGAGCAGGTGCCCGGCGCAAGCTTCACCGTGGAACAGCTACGGCTGCCGCGCGCCGTTCTCTCCGTCCTCGCCGGGCTGAGCTTCGGGCTGGGCGGCGCGGCCTTCCAGATCATGCTGCGCAATCCCCTCGCCAGTCCGGACATCATCGGCATCAACTGGGGCGCGAGCGCCGCGGCCGTGTTCGCCATCGTCGTCTTGTCGTTGAAAGGACCGGCCGTTTCGATCCTTGCGGTGACCTCCGGCCTGGGTGTCGCGCTGCTGATCTATGTCCTGTCGTTCCGGAACGGCGTTGCCGGAACGCGGCTCATCCTTGTCGGGATCGGCGTGTCGGCCATGCTGGAAAGCTTCATCGCCTATATCCTGTCGAACGCGCCCGCCTGGAACCTGCAGGAGGCGATGCGCTGGCTGACGGGCAGCGTCAACGGCGCGCAACTCGACCAGGCGCCGCCGCTTCTGTTGGCGCTTGCCGTGCTCGGGGGGCTTCTGCTGAGCCAGGCGCGAAACCTGGAGGCGCTGAGGCTGGGCGACGACACGGCCGCGGCGCTGGGCGTCGGGGTTGCCAGGACCCGCATCATCGTCATCGTCTCGGCGGTCGGCGTGATCGCCTTTGCGACCGCGGTGACGGGACCGATCGCCTTCGTCGCCTTCCTCTCCGGGCCCATTGCGGCCCGCACGATAGGGAACAACGGATCGCTGTTGATTCCGGCGGCGCTGGTCGGGGCGCTGCTTGTGCTGGCGGGCGATTATTGCGGCCAGTTCCTTTTGCCGAGCCGCTATCCGGTGGGCGTGATCACCGGCGCGCTGGGTGCCCCCTATCTGATTTTCCTGATCGTGCGCGCCAATCGGAGCGGAGCCTCGCTATGATCACCAATTCCCTCGTCGCGAGCCAGCTTTCGGCGGGCTATGGCGACAACATCATTCTGGACGGGCTCGACCTCGCGGTGCCGCCCGGGAAGATTACGACGATCGTCGGCGCCAACGCTTCCGGCAAGTCCACGCTCCTGCGCACGATGTCGCGGCTGATCTCGCCGCGCCACGGACATGTGCTTCTCGACGGCAAGTCGATCCACCGCACGCCGTCGCGGGAACTGGCTCGCAGACTGGGACTGCTTCCCCAGTCTCCGATCGCACCGGAAGGAATCGTGGTCGCCGACCTCGTCAGCCGCGGAAGACATCCTCATCACGGCACGTTTTCGCGCTGGACGGCCAAGGACGACGAAGCCGTGGCCGCCGCGCTCACGGCCACCAAAACCGCCGAGCTTGCGGAAAGGCCGATGGAGGAGCTCTCGGGTGGGCAACGCCAGCGTGTCTGGATAGCCATGGCGCTGGCGCAGCAGACCGAGATTCTGCTGCTGGACGAGCCCACGACGTTTCTCGACATCAGCCATCAGGTCGAAGTGCTGGATCTACTGACCGATCTCAACCGTACGCGCGGAACAACGATCGTCATGGTGCTTCACGATCTCAATCTCGCGGCGCGCTATGCGGACTACCTCGTCGCAATGGCGGAAGGGCGGCTGCACGTCTCCGGCAAACCGGAAGATGTGCTGACGGAGGAGAACGTGAGGCAGGTCTTCGGCCTTGAAAGCCGCATCATCACCGATCCGACCTCGGACAGGCCGATCATGCTTCCGATAGGCCGGCATCGCATGACGACGGGGCAAGCTCGCTGACGACCCGTCGATGCGTGCGCTGACGACCGGCTCTCCAGCCAGCGCCTTGAATAACCAATCTGATTGAAAACCTCGACGGTTCCGGCAAAAGCCGGCCGGCTAGCCTAGGCTTTCAGATGCAGCGTGACCAGCACGGCGCTGGTTGCATCGGCGTCGAAATCCGCCGCTATGCGAAGCCATCCGCCGAAATGTTTTACGCGCAGCCCGGCGATCTGATCCTTGTGCGCCGGCATTGCCGCTTCCGTTCCCTCGGCAATCCAGTGCATGCCGTCAGGTGAGATCTCGACGCGGACTTTCGGCTGGCTTCCGGTCGGCTCCTTGAGCGCGCGCACGAAGAAGACGGCCTCATGCGCCCAGCCGGCCTCGTAGGGCTCGCTCGCCGCGGATCCCGCCCAGTGTTCGTTGCGGGCGACGATGGCGGTGATATTTTCCGGCAGCATCAGAAATCCCCCGAAATGCAGATCGAATCGACATAGAGGAAGGCGCGCTTGTCGGTATCGGTTTCCGCGAACAGCACGAAGTTCAACATGCACCAGAGGTTCTTCATCGCCGGTATGCGGATCGAATCGAAGGTCGACAGGTCGAATTCGCGGTCGTTGCAGCGGAAAGACAGGGCCTTCATCGCATCGAGGTCGAAGTCGAAGCAGAGATAGGTCCAGTTTATCTTGGTGGCGATCTCGTTGTAGCAGAGGCGTTGGTCGCCCCCGGGCAGATCCTCCCACCCCTCGGGCGCCAGGTGATAATGGCTCATTATCTTGTCGCCGCCCATCGGATGGAACTCGGTGGTGCGCTGCTTGAACTGCCATTTCTGTATGTGCCTGCCGTCGAGCGCGTTGAGGAAGCGCAGATGCGGCATCACCCGTTCGCCGCCCTTGTCGGTGTCCCCCGACTGGAGATCGAACAGGAAGCCGACCGACCGCACGTCGGTCTCGCTGAGCTTCAATTCGCGCGCCTCGGGCTTGAAGGTGAAATAGGCCTCGAAGCGAATCCTGCCGCGATGGCGGAAGGTGTGGCGCTTGATCGCCGCGTTCTGGGCTCCCACGCGCGGGCGGGTTGCGATCTTCAGCGCATAGGACGAGCCCATGCCTCCGTGCGAGCCGGCATCCCAGTGCGGCAAGGTCGACAACATGGCGCTGGTGTGCTGCGCATAGCCGGGCAGCATCGTGTCGAGATCATCCTGATAGTTGCCGACAAGCTGCGACCAGCCGCAATGACCGTTCGCGAATTCGTCGTGACTGATGATGCGCGGCAGGGGATCGAAACGGCTTAGCTTCGGATTGGCGTGCAGCATTGCGAGCCGCATCGCTTCGGTCATTTCCTTCGTCGTCTGTGTCATCTTGAACCCCTACTGCACGCGAAGACGGGCGACCGCGTCCCAGTCGACCTCGATGCCGAGACCGGGACCGGTCGGCACGGGCAGCATGCCGTTCTTCTGACGGTCCGCGCCGGGAGGCGAGCCGGTGATCCAGGTCTTGAACGGGCTCTCGTCCGTCTCGCATTCCATGGCCTTCACATTCGGCATGGCGGCGGCGAGATGCACGCTCGCGGTTTCGCAGACGATACCGGACATGCCGATATGCGGCGCGTATTGAACGTCATGCGCGGCGGCGAACTCGGCCATCCGCCTGGTTTCCGTGATGCCGCCGGATCGGGCGACGTCCGGCTGCAGGTAGGACAGGGTGCGGTTGGAGACGAGCCGCATCGCCTGGTCGAGCGTATAATTGCTCTCTCCCGCCGCCAGAGGCGTGTCGCAGCGGCGGTGAAGCTCCTCGTAGCCCGCCTCGTCCTCCGGCCGGACCGGTTCCTCGAACCAGAAATAGCGATTGGCGCTCAAGGCGCGGCCGACCTCGACGGCCTCCTCCAGCGAATAGGCCCAATTGGCGTCGACGCACAGATCGATGTCGTCGCCGGCGCGCTTGCGCAGGAGTTCGATGCGGCGACAGGCATCCTTCACCGGGTTGGCGATCTTGATCTTGATGCGGGGAAACCCCTTTTCCAGATAGCGGTCCAGTTCGCGTTCCATGAACGCGTCGTCGCCCCAATTCACCGATGCCGCGTAGCAGGGCACCTCCGTACGGCCCATGCCGCCCAGCAGACGATAGATCGGAAGGTTGGCAACCTTGCCCAGAATGTCCCAAAGGGCGATGTCCACGCCCGAGATGGCTTCGAACAGCATTCCACCCGCACGGCCCGAGAGCGCCCGGCGCATCGTGCGCCAATGGGCTGTGATGTCGGTCGGGTTCTGGCCGACGAGGCGCGGCTTCAGCGATGTCTCGATGACGTCCGCATAGGCGCGCGGCGAAAAGCGGGCAAGGGCCTCGCCGACGCCGGTGATGCCCGCATCGGTGCGCACCTCGACGAGAACGATGGAAACCTCCGAATACTTGCCCCACGAGGTGACGGTCGGCTGAGGCAGCGTCTGCGTCAGCGGGTGGGCGATGATGTCGGTGATCCTGATATCCGCTCCGGGCGGTGCAGTCTCTGTCACGGAAGCTCCTCCAGCCAGTCGCGTCGAAATCGCGCGCGCTCTGCTTGTAGCCGTGAACAGGATTGCTTGGCAACTGATAAACTTAGTTGCTAAGTTGTCGACGTCATGTTACGGCTCGCCAACGAAAGGGAGGATCATGAGCGCGGACACGGGCAGGAAGACGTTTTTTTCAGCCAAGCCGGCGACACCGGCGCGGCTGGCCGACACGGTATCGGACGCGATCGCGACCGCGCTATTGGACGGGCGCATCGCGCCCGGGGACGCCCTGCCCGCCGAAGGCGAAATCGCGAAGGAGTTCGGCGTCTCCAAGCCGATCGCCCGCGAGGCTCTCCGCCAACTCACCTCCGCCGGCCTCATTTCCACGCAGCAGGGCAAGGTGGCACGCGCCAAGGAAATCAACGGCGAGCCGCTGGAGAGGATCTACGGCTACGCCGTGCGTTCCAGCCTGGAGCGGCTGCGCGAGGCGAACGAGATGCGCCGCGTCGTCGAGACGGGAATCGCGCGGCTTGCCGCCGAGCGCCGGGAGAAATCGGGCCTTGGGGTGATGGAGCGCGCGCTCAACGAGATGCGCCTCGCGCTCAAGGAGCCCGAGGGATTCACGGAAGCCGACATTCTCTTCCATCTCGGCATCGCGCTGGCGACCGGAAACACGATGATCCGGGTGCAGATGGAAGGCATGCGCGCCGTCCAGCGCGAGGTTTCGGAGCTGTTTTCCCGCCGATCCAATCGCACCGACGCCGACTGGGAAGCAACGATCGAGCGGCACAGGAAAATCTACGAAGCAATCATAGCCGGCGATGCGGACGAGGCGCAAAGACGCATCGAGATCCATTTCGAAGCCGCAGACATCGCATCTCTCGAGGTCGCGGACCGGCTCGGCAGGCAGGCGGGCGAACGGTGAACACGCCCCTCCCCCTGGCTGGGCGCCGCGCGCTGGTGACCGGCGCGGACTCGGACATCGGTGCAGCGATAGCCCGCGGGCTCGCGCGCCAGGGGGTGGACCTGATCCTGCATCATTTCGCGGGAGCGGAAACGGCAAGCCGGCTCGCCGACGAGCTGCGCGCCACGGGCCGCGGCGCTGCCCTCGTGCAACAGGATTTTCTGGACGCCGGATCCGTCGGTCCGTTCGCCAGAAGGCTGCTATCCGGTGCCGACGCGATCGACATTCTCGTTCACTGCGCCGCGATCGAGCGGCGGCGACCGTGGGCAGAGACCCCGCCGGGCCATGTCGAGCAGCACATGGCCGTCAACGTCGCGGCATTTCTTTCCCTGGCGAGCACGCTCGTCCCTCCGATGGCCGAACGCGGCTGGGGCCGGGTCGTGGCGATCGGCAGTGTGATGGCGGCGCGGCCGCGAGCAGAAACCGTCGCCTATGCCGCGACGAAAGCGGCGCTGTTCACGGCGGTCCGTGCGCTGGCCCGCGATGTCGCGCGCCACGGCGTGACGATGAACGTGGTGTCGCCCGGAGCGATCGAAACCGCGCGCATGGCGGAGCGCTACGCCGATCCGGATTTCCGCGCCGCCGTCACGGCGAAGATTCCGGCCGCGCGTCCCGGATTGCCGGCGGACATAGCCGGACCGGTCGCGTTCCTGTGTTCCAACGAAGCCGCCTACGTGACCGGCATCAACCTTCCGGTGGACGGCGGATGGACGATCGGCGATGCGCCGGGCGTTTTGCCGGGAGAAACAAAATGAGCGCGGACGTCGAAGTCCTGCATCATGCGCCCGACCTCGTCGGCGAAAGCCCGCTCTGGGACGCGCAAAACGCGGCGATCTGGTGGGTCGACATTCCCGGTCGCGCTCTTCGCCGCCTCGACCTTTCGGAGAACCGGGTCGTGTCCATGGCGATGCCGTTCCTGCCCGGAGCACTTGCGCTTTCCGATGGCGGAAAGCCGGTGATCGCCGGCGGCGGCGGATGGTACGGATTGGAAGCCGACGGTACGTTGAGGAAGCTCGCGGACGCGCCATCAGTCGCGAACGACATGCGTATGAACGACGGTGTCGTCGATACGGCGGGACGGTTCTGGGCGGGAACCGTGCCGTTGGCGCCGTCGACCGACCCGCGCGGCGCGCTCTACAGGCTTGACCGCGACGGCACGCACGAGGCGCTCGACGGTCTGCGAACACAGAACGGCACGGCCGTCTCGCCTGACGGCCGCACCTTCTACCTGGCCGACAGCCATCCGGATGTGCGGACGATCTGGGCGTTCGATCTGAATGTCGAAAGCGGCGACCTCTCCAATCGCCGGCTGTTTCACCGGCCCGAGCGCGGTAGGCCCGACGGCGCGGCGATCGATGCCGAGGGCTGCTACTGGTTTGCCGAAATCGATGCCGGCCGCATCGTGCGACTGAATCCCGACGGGTGTGAGATCGGCACCATCGAGCTGCCGGTCTCGCGGCCGACCAATCTCGCCTTCTACGACGAAGACTTGTCCTTGCTTGCCGTCACCTCGATGTCGGCAGGTCTGAATGAGGAGGACCGCGCGCGGGAGCCTTTGGCCGGCGCGTTGTTGAGCGTGGAGGCGGGAACGACAGGCTGGCCGCAGCCGAAATTGTCCCGATTGCCCGAGCCTTCGCCTGAAAGGATGGCAATCCTTCGAACCGGATAGAATCTCAAGGGAGGAGTGAAATGAAATCCGCACTGAAATGCATCACCGTGTCGGCGATGGCGCTCGGCATGATGTCGAGCGCCCTGGCAGCCGCCGAGCTTCGCTTCACGGTCTGGACCGGCAACGAGGCGCACCTGGCAATGCTCAACGGCATCGCCGAGAGCTTCAAGGAAACGCATCCCGACGTGACGGTCCGCTTCGAGACCATTCCGGCGGCGGACTACACGCAAAAGCTGACCTTCCAGCTCGCGGGCGGCAATCCGCCAGATGCCGGCTGGATGATGGAGGACGCCGCGCCGACCTTCGCCAATGCAGGCGTTCTGGAGGATCTGGCGCCGGCGCTCGACGCGGCCGAGGGCTACGATCTCGCCGACTTCTCGAAGCCCGCCATGGGCCTGTGGAGCAGTGAAGAACAGATATGGGGCGTTCCGTTCTCGACCTCGCCCTTCGTGATCTTCTACAACAAGGACATGTTCGATGCCGCCGGTCTCGAAGACCCGCTGGCGCTCGCCGCGAAGGGCGAGTGGGACATGGACAAGTTCCAGGAGGTCTCCAAGGCCCTGAAGGAGGCCAATGGCAAGTTCGGCTTCGAGTTCAAGGACGGCCAGGGCTACGAATCGCGCATCATGCACGCGCTGATGCCGCCGATCCGCGCCTATGGCGGCGACGTCTGGGCGGGCGGCGAATGCGGCTTCGACAAGCCGGAAGCCGTCGCGGCGGTCAAACAGCTCCACGACATGGTCTTCGTCGACAAGTCGATCGTGCCGCCGGGCGAGCAGGGAGATTATTTCTCCGGCAACGCGGCAATGACGATCAACCAGATCTCACGCGCCTCGCTGATGCCGAATGCCGGCTTCAAATGGGGCATCGCGCCGCTGCCCACCGGTCCGGGAGGCGAGTCGCCGGTCATCGGCCAGGCAGCCGTCGTGGTCTTCACCGCCAGCCGGCAGAAGGAACTCGCCGCCGAATTCGTCGCCCACATGACAAACGAAGCGAACGTGGCCGAGATGGCGCAGTTCTTTCCGCCGGCGCGCAACAGCGTGCTTGCCAGCGACGCCTTCGTGAACTCCAACGAGCTCATTCCCGCGGACCAGATGGCCGTCGTCGCCGACGCCATCGCCAAGGGCAAGGTGCTGCCTAGCCATGAGAGGAGCCCGCAGATCCTCGCGGCGATGAAGCCGCGCGTCGACGCGCTGTGGCGCGCCGACGCGAATGTCGAGGACTCGCTCAAGGCCGTCTGCGCGGCCATCCAGCCGCTGCTGTAGGAGCGGAACGTGGAACGGAAGCCGTCGACAGGTTCCGCGGCGCGGGGGAGCGCGCCCTGGCTCACGCTTAGAATGCGCGAGGCGATGGAGGCATGGCTCTTCCTCAGCCCCACGCTGGCCGGCTTTCTCATCTTCTTCGCGGGACCGCTGGTCGCGGTCGTGTGGTACTCGCTGACGGAGTGGAACCTGCTGACCCAGCAGGCCACCTTCGTCGGCCTCGACAACTACGACGACGCGCTGTTCCGCAATCCGGACTTCTGGCACGTGGTGCGCAACTCCGTCGTGTTCGCGCTGGGGCTCGTGCCGCTGAACATGGCGCTGGCATTGATGCTGGCGCTCGCGCTGACCCGGCGTTTCCGGGGCGTGGTGTTCTTCCGCACCGTGTTCTTCGCACCCGTCGTCACCTCTGCCGTCGCCTGGGCGATCGTCTGGAAGTTCCTGCTTCAGGGAGAAGCGGGCTTCGTCAATCAGATGCTCGCCGGGGTCGGGATTTCGGGGCCGAACTGGTTGCGCGAGCCCGACTGGGCGATGGTGGCGGTGATCGTCACCCGCGTCATCAAGATGGTCGGGCTGAACATGATCCTCTATATCGCCGCCCTGCAGGCCATACCGCGCGACTACGAGGCGGCCGCGCAGCTCGAGGGCGCGTCGAACTGGCAGATATTCCGCATGATCATCTGGCCGCTTCTGGGGCCGACGACGCTCGTCATCATGGTCATCACGACGATCGGCTCGTTCAAGGTCTTCGACCACATCTACCTGATGACCGGCGGCGGCCCGGAGAACGGCACACTGGTGCTTGCCTTCTACATCTACCAGCAGGGCTTCCAGTTCTTCAATGTCGGCTATGCCTCGGCGCTGGCCATGATCATGTTCGTCATCGTTCTGGCGCTGACCGTCGTGCAACTCGCCTTGCGCAGGAAGGACACATGATCGGCTCCCTCACCCAAAGGCAGCGCCGGATCGTCAGCCAGCTCTGCTGGACGATCTCGCTTTCCATCGTCGCGATCCCCTTCGTGTTCCCGTTTCTGTGGATGATTTCCTCGGGCTTCAAGGGGCCGACGGAGATATTCGGGCAGCCGAGCCTGATCCCGCGCATGTGGCGCTGGCAGAACTTCCTCGACGTGTTTTCTTACCAGCCTTTCGCCCGGCAGTACTTCAATTCGCTCTACATCGCCGTGGCGGTGACGTTGCTGACGCTGCTCGTTTCGTCGCTTGCCGGCTACGCGCTGGCACGGCTGCGCTTTGCCGGCTCGGCTCTCGTGGGGCTTTTCCTCGTCTCGGCGCTGATGGTGCCCGACGAGGTGACCATCATCCCGAACTTCTTCCTCATGCGCTGGGCCGGCCTGATGGACACGCACGGGCCGCTGATCCTGCTGCCGGTGTTCGGCTCGCAGGGCATCGTCGGCACCTTCCTGATGCGCCAGTATTTCCTGGCGCTGCCGAAGGAGCTGGAAGAGGCCGGCAAGATGGACGGGCTGTCGCGCCTCGGCATCTGGTGGCGCATCGCGCTGCCGATGTCGCGCCCGGCGCTCGCCGCCGTCGCCATCATCACCTTCCTGAATTCGTGGAACCTGTTCCTCGAGCCGCTGATCTTCATCTCCTCGCTGGAGAAATTCACCCTGCCGCTCGCACTGTCGAACTTCACCGACCCGTACGGCGCGCCGCTGTGGCACCTGCAGCTCGCGGCCACCAGCCTCGCCGTCGTGCCGATCCTCATCGTCTATCTGATCGCCCAGCGCCAGATCATCGAGAGCTTCGCTCTCTCCGGCGTCAAGGGATGAGGCCGGTGCCGCTTGCCATAGTCAGTTACCCAGACCGCTTCCGGGAGACCCCATGTCCAGCCTGACCCTCCGCAACATCCAGAAGCGCTTCGGGCGTGTCGACGTGATCCGCGGCGTCGATCTCGATGTCGCAGACGGCGAGTTCATCGTCTTCGTCGGCCCGTCCGGCTGCGGCAAGTCCACGCTGCTGCGCATGGTGGCCGGGCTGGAGGATATCACCTCGGGCGAACTGCTTATCGGCAAGCGGGTGGTCAACGAGGTCCAGCCGGCAAAACGCGGCGTGGCGATGGTGTTCCAGTCCTATGCGCTCTACCCGCATCTCAACGTGCGCGACAACATGGGTTTCGGGCTGAAGGTGCGCAAGGTAGTCGCGGCCGAACGAGAGAAACGCATCGGCGAAGCGGCCGCGCTGCTCAAGCTCGACGCGCTGCTCGAACGCTTTCCACGCGAATTGTCGGGCGGCCAGCGCCAGCGCGTGGCCATCGGCCGCGCCATCGTCGGCAACCCCGACGTCTTCCTGTTCGACGAGCCGCTGTCCAATCTCGATGCCGAGTTGCGAGTTCACATGCGCTCCGAGATCGCGGCACTGCACAAGCGGCTCGGCAACACGATGATCTACGTCACCCACGATCAGATCGAGGCGATGACCCTGGCCGACCGGATCGTGGTCCTGCGCGACGGGCTGGTCGAGCAGGTCGGCTCGCCACGCGAACTCTACGAGCGGCCCGACAACCTGTTCGTGGCGCAGTTCATCGGCAGTCCCAAGATGAACATCCTGCCGGTTTCCTCCGCCGCCGCCCTCGGCCCTGCGCCGGAGAACGCAGCGAGCGTGGGCGTGCGGCCGGAACATCTGCGTATCGTGGCCCCGGGTGAAGGCGCGGTTTCGGGCAAGATGGCGATCGGCGAATACACCGGGGCATCTTCGTTGCTTCATGTCGGGCTGGACAACGGCGAGACGAGCCTCGTCGTGCACGAAGGCGACGCGCCCGAGCCGGATTCGCCTGTCGGCCTGACCGCCGCGGCACATCATCTGCACTTTTTCGACCAGCACGGTCGCGCCTGCCGCAAAACCAACTGACCGCCGCCGAGCCGGCGGCGATCCAAGGGCTGCTGGTTCCGTCAGCGCGAACTCAGGAAATCGATGATGGCGCGGCGTTCGTCTGCGTTGTTGAAGCGCTGGACCATGCGGGTACCGCGCACCGTTCCGGTGGGATTGGCGAGATAGGCGTCCAGCGTCTCCTCGGTCCAGGTGATGCCGGACTCCCTGAGTGCCGGCGAATAGTTGAACCCTTCGACGCCTCCGGCGGCGCGATCGACAATGCCCTGAAGATGCGGGCCGGGGCCGTTCCTCGTCGTCTCGATCTGATGGCAGGCGCCGCAGCGCTGCTGGAACAGCCTTTCTCCCGCCGCGGCATCGGCTTCCTGGGCAACGGACGCGTCCGTTGCCCAGGAGGCTGCGACAAGCGCCAAAGCGGCGAACGCGACCTTTCTCATCCTTCCGCGCCCTTCAGTTCGATCTTGGCAAGCGGCAGGCTGCGGATACGCTGGCCGGTCAGCACGGAAGCGGCATTGACGACGGCCGGCGGCACACCGGGCACGCCCGGCTCGCCGATACCGCCCATCGGCGCGCCGCTCTCGACGATGCGCACATGCACGCGCGGCATCTGATCGGGACGCAGGATCGGATAGCCGTCGAAATTGCGCGCCTGCGGTATGCCGTCGACATAGACGACTTCCTCCAGCAGCGCCGAGGACAGGCCGAGGGCGACCGCCGAGTTCACCTGCGCCTCGATCACGGCCGGATTGACGATGCTGCCCGGGTCGATCGCCACCCAAACGTCGTGAACTGCCACCTCGCCGTCTTGCAACGACACCTCCGCGATCGTGGCGACCTCGCTGCCGAAGGGCGAGGCCATGGCGACGCCGCGCGCACGCGTCGTGCCGTCCCCGGCGGTGAAGGGTCCGCGCTTCCAGCCGCCCGAAAGCTCGGCGACGGTCTCCAGCAAGGCCCTGTGCCGCGGGCTTTCGGCAAGCAGGCGATGCCGCAGCTCGTACGGGTCCTGCTGGCCGGCATCGGCCACCTCGTCGAAGAACGTCTCGTAGAAGAAGTCGTTCATCGAATGGCCGACCGAACGCCAGAAGCCGATGATCGCGGGATCGTCCACGGGAAGCTGCGCGACGCGCCGGTTGGCGATCGCGTAGACCTTGCCCGCCATTCCCTCGACGGCGGAACTGTCGGCCTGGTCGGCCGCGCGGCCGAACCAGCGTCCCGACGGGCCCTCGCCGATCGCGACCGCTTCCAGCGCGACAGGCAGCCCTTCGGCATCGAGGCCGGCGCGCAGACGTGCGACCCCCAGCGGGCGAACCGCGTCGCGAAGGAATTCCTCCTCGCGGCTCCAGATCAGCTTGACCGGCCGACCGACCGCCCTCGAGAGCTGGATGGCCTGCGGGTAGGGATTGGCGGTCTGGTAGAGGAAGTGCCGGCCAAAGAAGCCGCCCAGCATCGGCGAGTGGATGATGACCTTTTCCGGCTCGATGCCCGCAAGCTTCGCCGCGTCGGCCTGGAACATTTCCGGCGCCTGGTTGGGAATCCAGAGTTCCAGCGTTCCGTCGTCGTTCCAGCGCGCGATCGCCGATGGCGGTTCCAACTGGCCGTGCACGAGGTACGGCGCGTCGTACGTTGCCTCCACGACGCGAGCCGCGCCGGCAAAGGCCTCCGCAACATCGCCTTCCTGCTCGAACGCGATGCCGTCTCCCTCCGTGGACTTCAGCGTCTCCCTGCGCGTCTCGGACGAGAAATCGGCCGGCATGGCGCGCGGCGTGTCCGGCGCGGGGTCGGTCCAGGTCACCTGCAGCGTTTCCACGGCACGGCGGGCCCGCCACCAACTGTCGGCCACCACGGCAACGGCGCCCGGCAGCGTGTGGATGGAATGCACGCCCGGCATGGCCTGAACCTCCGCCTCGTTGGCGAGCGCTTCCGGCTCGCCGCCGAGACGCGGGCTGTGCTGGACGGCGGCATGAAGCATGCCGTCCACCCGAAGGTCGATCGCATATTGAGCGCGGCCCGTGGACTTGTCGCGCACGTCGAGCCGCGGCACGGGCTTGCCTATCCAGCGGAAGGTGTCGTTTGAGCGCAAAGTGACATTCTCGGGCACGGGCAGCCCGGCCGCCGCCTGCGCCAGTTCGCCATAGGCGAGATGGCGCCCGGACGCGGCATGGGTTACTCGCCCCGGTTCGGTCGACAGCTCCGCCGCCGGCGCGCTGAGCTGTTCGGATGCGGCCTGGAGCAGCATCTGTCGAGCGCTCGCACCCAGCCGCCGCATCGTTTCGTAGCTGGAACGGACGGACATGCTGCCGCCGGTGAAACGGCCGCCGCCGAGGAGAAGATAGTCCGGACCGGGAGGCGCGCTTTCAACGACGAAGTTCGCCGGATCGACATCCAGTTCCTCGCCGACGATCTGAGCCATCGCGGTGAATACGCCCTGGCCGCCTTCCATGAAGGCGCTGCGGAACAGTACGGTGCTATCCGGACGGATCTCCAGGAAGGCATCGATGCGCGTCCCGGGCGTGACGGCGCCGGCGGTCTGTGCCCTGGCGCGCCCGACCGGCAGCGTGACCGAAAGCACCAATGCCGCGGCACCGCCGAGGAAACCGCGACGCGAGACGTTGAGCGGCCCGTCCTCGCCCTGCGCGGGCCGTCCGCTCCGGATTGGGGTCATGTCGTTCATGGTGTCCTCCTCACGCCCGGGCGGCCTGCCGAACGGCGGCCGAGATCGCATTGTAGGTACCGCAGCGGCAGAGATTCACCATGGCGGCCGCGATGTCCTCATCGGTGGGCTGCG
The DNA here is from genome assembly GCF_001014615.2 of Aquamicrobium sp. LC103. GTDB lineage: Bacteria > Pseudomonadota > Alphaproteobacteria > Rhizobiales > Rhizobiaceae > LBCQ02. The sequence goes on along the minus strand of NZ_LBCQ02000002.1, from coordinate 154,611 downwards.
GGGTCTGCTTGAGGAGAGCCGTGGCGGCCATGACCTGGCCGGACTGGCAGTAACCGCATTGCGGCACCTGATTGGCGACCCACGCCTCGACGACCTTCTGGCCTTCGGAATCCTGCTCGATCGCCTCGATCGTCGTGACCGTCATGCCGACGATGCTATCCACCGTCGTCACGCAGGATCGGGTGGCCTGCCCGTCGATCAGCACCGTGCAAGCGCCGCACTGGGCAACGCCGCAACCATATTTCGTGCCGGTCATGCCCAACTCGTCACGCAACACCCAGAGCAGCGGAGTGTCGGGTTCGACATCGATCTGATGCGTCGATCCGTTGATGGTCAGTTCCATGGCCTTCTCCTTTTGGTTCGCGAGAGAGCCAACACGACTGGCTGCCGGCTCGTCGAACCTGCAGTGTAACCGCTTTCGGTGACAGGAATAGTGCCGCTAATTCGCTTGCATTGATCGACGGGGAACATAAATCTACCGCGACCAACGTGCTGGAGCGGAAATGGCCAGGGAAGATTTCAACGACCTCTTGTGGTTCCTGGCCGTGGCCGAGGAGAAGAGCTTCACGCGCGCGGCGGCGAAGCTGGGCATCACGCAGTCCACCCTCAGCCATACGATCAAGCGGCTGGAGACGCGGATGGGCATACGGCTGCTCACGCGCACGACCCGCAGCGTGGCGACGACCGAAGCCGGCGAGCGCCTCCGGCAATCCCTGGCGCCCCGTGTCGCGGAGATCGAGGCGGAGATCGCCTCGCTCATGGAGTTCCGCGACAAGCCGGCGGGAACCATCAGGTTGACGCTTTCGGACCATGCCTTCGAGAACCTCGTGTGGCCAAAGCTCCGGCCGAAGCTCGCGAACTATCCCGACATCAAATTGGAGTTCAGCATAGACAACGGCCTCCGCAACATCGTCGAGGACGGCTTCGACGCCGGCGTCCGACTGGGCGAAAGCGTCGAGAAGGACATGATCGCGATCCGGATCGGACCTGACTGGCGCCTGGTTGCAGTGGCCTCGCCCGGATACTTCACCGCCAATCCCGTGCCGGAGCATCCGCAGCAACTGATCGGACACAATTGCATGAGTCTGCGCCAGACGCGGGGCGGTGGGCTCTATGCCTGGGAGTTCGAGAAGGGCGATCAGGAGCTGCGTGTCAGGGTGGACGGGCAACTGACCTTTAACACGACCCTTGCAATGGTGGACGCCGCCTTGAGAGGATACGGCATCGCCTTTGTCCCCGAGGATCTTGTGGAGCAGCACGTCGCGGCGGGCGATCTCGTCCAGGTGCTGGGCGACTGGTGCCTGAAGTTTCCGGGATACTACATCTATTATCCAAGCCGCAGGCAGAGCTTGCCGGCCTTCAAGGTCATCGTCGATGCGCTCCGGCACGCGGAGCCGTGAGCCGCGAGCGCATCACCTTCCACCTGCCGAGTTGGCACGCTCAAACGGTAAGCAGCACCTTGATGGCGCGGCGCTCGTCCATGGCGCGGTAGCCTTCCGCGACTTCCGCCAGCGGCAGTTCGAGATCGAAGACCTTGCTGGGCTTGATCCTGCCCTCGATCACCCGGTCCATCAGATCCGGCAGGAAGCGCCGGACAGGCGCCGGGCCGCCGAGCAGGCGCTTCTGGCCGAAGAAAAGCTGCTGGCCGTCGAACTTGACGCCATGCGGAACGCCGACATAGCCGATCGTGCCGCCGGGGCGGGAACAGGCCAGGGCCTGGTCGAAGGATTCCATCGTGCCGACGCATTCCAGCACCGAATCCGCGCCGATGCCCTTGGTGAGATCCCTGACGCGCGCGATCCCCTCGTCGCCGCGCTCCGCGACGATGTCGGTCGCGCCGAAGTCGAGGGCGAGCTTCTGGCGGCTCTCGTGGCGGCTCATCGCGATGATGCGTTCGGCGCCCATCTCCTTGGCCGCGAGCACGCCCATCAGGCCGACCGCGCCGTCGCCGACCACGACGACGGTCGAACCTTCCCGAACCTCGGCCGCGTCGGCGGCGTACCAGCCGGTTCCCAGCACGTCCGACGCGGCCAGCAGATCTGGCACGAGATCGGCGGAAGGAACCTCGGCGGTGGCAACGAGCGTGCCGTCGGCCAGCGGCACGCGTGCGTAAGGCGCCTGCGCCCCGCTCATGAACTCGCGCTGCACGCAGGAGGACTGGAAACCGAACTGGCAGTGCGGGCAGGTGTTGTCGGAAATGCAGAAGGAGCCGACGACGAACTGACCCGGCCGGACCGTGCGGACCTCGCTGCCGACCTCGACCACGACGCCGCAATATTCGTGCCCCATATGCATCGCGCCGTCCATCGGCTGCAGCCCGCGATAGGGCCACAGGTCCGAGCCGCAGATGCAGGTGGCCGACAGCTTGATGATGGCGTCGGTCGGGTGAAGGATCTCGGGATCGGCGACTTCCTCGCAGCGTATGTCGCGCGGCCCGTGGAGAACGGTTGCAAGCATTGTTCTTTCCTTTCGTTCGATATGCGTTGGAAGGATTAGGCGCCGTATTCGGTGTCGGCGACGTGCTCCATCCAGTCGACGGCCTTGCCGTCCTTCATTTCCTGGATCGCGATGTGCGCCATCGCGGTCTCGGGCGAGGCTCCGTGCCAGTGCTTCTCGCCCGGCGCGAACCAGACGACGTCACCGGGCCGGATCTCCTCGATCGGGCCACCCGCGCGCTGCACCCGGCCGAGACCCGAAACGACGATGAGCGTCTGCCCGAGCGGATGCGTGTGCCATGCGGTTCGGGCGCCGGGTTCGAAGGTCACCTGCGCACCTTGCACGCGCTCCGTGTCGAACGGGTTGAAGAGCGGATCGATGCGGACCGTGCCCGTGAACCATGTTTCCGGGCCCTTGCCGGAGGGTCTGGAGCCTGCGCGAATGATTTCCATCGGAATCTCCTTTTTGCCTGTCAGATGCGCCCGATGCGAAGCGGGAACTCGCCCGGCCCGTGCAAGGCCTCGTGGCCTTCGTCCAAACGGCCGAGCCTGATCAGCCCGTGGGACCAGCGATAACCGGCGTAGAAAAGCGCCAGATTGCCCCATGGAGCATAGTAGCAGAAGTCGTATGGCAGTTCGTTGCCGAACGGCCCGCTGGCGTCTTCGTCGAGTTTTCGCGGGAGGTAAGCGATCTTTTCGTTGTTGCTGTAATCCTTGATCGTGAGATCGAGTGGCAGCATGGAGAAGAAATCCCGCGCCGACGGATTGTCGTAGAGAGTGGCGGTCATGACCCGGCCGTTGAACGTCATTCTGATCCGCATGTCGGTGGGCTCCTGGCTGGCCGGGTTATGGCCCTGCTGGCTGCGGGCAAAGCGCGGCAGGACGGCTGTCGCGAACGGCGTTCCAAGCAGTGCCCGGCGGTTGAGCAGTTTTACCGTCATGGCAAGAACTTTCGGGTTGCCCGCCATGCGGCGAGTGCCAGAAGCGACGAGCCGCAGAGAAGCGCCGCGCCGAACGCGAACGCGCCCCACCAGCCGATCGTGTCGAAGAGCATGCCACCTGTTGCCGCGCCGCCGGTGATGGCGAGCTGTATGGTGGCGACCTGCAGCCCACCGCCGGCCTCCGCGTCGTCGGGCAGCGTGCGGCTCAGCCAGGTTCCCCAGCCCACGGGCGCGGCGGTGCCGAAGAAGCCCCAGGCGAGGAGCAACAGGGAGACGGGAAAGGGCATCGATCCGAGGGCGATCAGCCCGACGGCGAGAACGGCCATGGCCAACGGAATCACCGTCAGGATGCTGAACAGCCGCGTGCGCAGCAGCCGACCGGCAATCCACGTGCCCGCAATCCCCGCCAAGCCCATGATCAGAAGGATTGCCGAGAATGCGGGGACGGTGAGACCCGTCACGCCCTCGAGGAACGGGCGCAGATAGGTGAAGAGCGTGAACTGGCCCATGAAGAAGAACAGAATGGAAGCCATGCCAAGCGCGACGGGCCGTCGGCCAAGCAGCGTCAGCAGGTTGCCGGACGCTTTTCTTCCACGCGGAGGAAGCGGCGGCAGCCTGATCCACTGCCAGATCAATGCCAGCACGCCGAGCGGCACGACGAGAAAGAAGGCGCCGCGCCAGCCGACATAGGCCCCGAGAAAACTGCCCAGGGGAGCGGCAATCGTCGCCGCTATGGCGTTGCCCGCGTTCAGCAAGGCGAGACCACGCGGGACTAGGTCTTCGGACAAAAGCCGCATGACGATCGAGGTCGACATGGACCAGAATCCACCGATCGCAACGCCGAGCATCGCCCGTCCGACCATGAGAAGGGTGTAGTTTGGGGCGAAGGTGACCACGAGGCCGGAAAGGATCAGGAGCACCGTGAAGCCGCTCACGACAACCTTGCGATCGATCCGGCGCGTGAGACCGGCGACCAGCAGGCTGGTGACCACGGCGAAGGCGCCCGAGATCGAAATGGCCTGGCCTGTCCTGCCCTCGGTGATGCCGAGATCCGCGGCGATCGGGGAGAGCAGGCTGACCGGCATGAACTCCGACGCGATCAGCACGGTGACGCACAGCGCCATCGAGAGCACCGCGCCCCATGCGGCGGCGTCATCGGCGAGCCGAGTGTCGTAAGTCGTTTCCATGGCGGGCATCCTGAAAAAGGGCCGGCGGCGTTTCGCACCGTCGGCCACTGCAATGCCCGGGAAAATAGCGGCCCAATGCCGATCGGATTAGATGGGCCAATCCACTTGGACTTATCGACCCCAGTCATGAATAGGGGCCGATAACGCCCGATTTCCGGCCAAGGGTCAGGACCAGCTCAGATCATGCTCCATCATGGGCGTCGAACGGACGCGCTTGCCGGTTGCGAAAAAGATCGCATTGGCGACCGCCGCCGGCGTCGGAGGGCCGCCCGGCTCGGCGACACCTCCCCACCAGCCGTCCTCCGACAGGGCGAAGTGCGTCTCGACTTCCGGCATCTGATCGATCCGCATCAGATTGTAGCTGTCGAAGTTCAGGTTGGTGAACCTGCCGCCCTCCAGCCGAAGCCCGCCATAAAGGGCGTGGCTGAGTTCCCAGCAGGCGGCGCCCTCCATCTGTTCGGCGCAGTTCAGCGGATTGATGATGTAGCCGCTGTTCATCACGAGCACGATCTTCTCGATCCGAAGCTCTCCGCCGCGGCTCACCGACACGGTTGCGCAGGCGCCGCAATACGAGCCGTGGTCCTCGACGACGGCGACGCCCACCCCTTCGCCGCGCGGCAGGTCCGTGGTGAAGCCGGCAACCTCCTTCAGCTTGGCGAGAACCCTCTGCCATGGCTCGAGGTCCCTGGTCATCTCGATACGCCATTCGAGCGGATCCCAGCCGCCGGCGAGCGCCATCTCGTCGACGAACTGCTCGATGATGAAACCGTTCTGGTTCGCGCCCGGAGCGCGATGGGTGGTGGTCGGAATGTGGGCGGCCACGTTGTGGCGCTCATGCCGCCGGTTGGCGACGCGATAGGGCATGGTGCCGATCGAATAGTCGGCGGTGGCTGGCCCATGCCTTGACGCGCCCTGGTACGTGAACCACGCGGCACGCGAGAAGAACGCCTCGGGAAGACCGTCCTCGCCGAGCGCGGCGGCCAGTCGCGTATAGTGGGGCGGTCGCTGCTTGTCCTGGCTGATATCCTCTTCACGCGTCCAGATGACCTTTGCCGGGCGACCGAGTTGTTCGGAGATCACCGCGGCCTGTCGCGTCACGGCGGTATTGCCGCCACCGTCGCCGCCGAAGGCGCCACCGATGAAGACGGTGTTCACGTGAACGTCCCGCCTGTCGCGACCGAGCTGATCGGCGACGATTTCGAGCGCGGTCGTCTGATCCTGCGTCGGAGACCACACCTCGACGCGTTCGTCGGTGACGCTCACCGTCGCGTTTATCGGCTCCATGCGGGCATGCGTCTCGTAGGGGCGATGATATTCCGCGCTCACCACCCGGTCGGACGAGGCAATGACGTCCAACGTATCGCCGCCTTCCTCGTGGCTGACTTCACCGGTCTCCTCCCAAAGCCGGCGCGCCTCCGCAGCCTGGGTTTCATCGCTGACCTCGCCTTCGGGACCAAAATCCCATTCGATCGTGATGAGATCCAGCGCGGTCTTGGCGCGGTACCAGCTATCGGCGACGACCGCGATCGCATCCTGCAGGTGGTTCGGACCCGTCCGGCCTTCCTCGGCCCGGAACTCGACGACCGCGACGACGCCGGGGCGATCCTTCGCCGCCTCCGCGTCATAGCCGACGAGGTGTCCCCAGGGGACAGGGCAGTTCTTGACCGCTGCGTAGACCATGCCGTCCAGACGCGTGTCGATGGCGTAGTGGGCACCGCCGTTCACCTTCACCGGCACGTCCAGCCTCGCGACCTCCGTCCCGAGAAGCCACCACTGGCCAGGCGCCCTGATCTCGGGCTCCCGATCAAGCGTCACCCCGGCCGCGGCCGTCGCGAACTCGGCGTAGGCACCGCTGCGGTCGCCTGCCGCAAGCGTGCCCTGGCGCGCCGTCACTTCCGACCGGTCGATGCCCCATGCTTCGGCGGCGGCCTGCTTCAGCCGCTCGCGGGCCGACGCGCCGGCCCGCATGATGTGCGGATGCTGCATGCGAACGAGCTGCGATCCGTGCGTGGTGGTGACAATATATTCCCTGCCGTCATTGACGTGGCGGTTCATGTCCGCAAACACGGCATGGACGCTTTCCCACGGCACGTCGAGCTCTTCGGCCACCATCATGGAAACGGCGGTGAGAGCCCCCTGCCCCTGTTCCGTGTGCGGCACGCGAATGGTCACCGCACCGTCGGCGTCGATCGTCAGCCACGCGTTGATCTCGACGCCGTCCGTGGGAACCGTCCATGGCCTGGGCGCGACGACGGCGGCTTCGACGCCCGGTATATGAAAGCCGAGCATCATGCCGCCTCCGACACCAAGCGCCGAGCGTATCAGCGTACGGCGCGAAATCCCGGTATCGATCAAGGTCATCTCTCCCTCCTCAGGCTTGCGAGAGTTCGGCCGCGCGATGGATCGCCCGCCGGATGCGCTGGTAGGTGCCGCAACGACAGAGATTGCCGGCCATCGCCGCGTCGATGTCGCTGTCGGAAGGGTTGGGCGTTTCCATCAGAAGCGCCACAGCCGCCATGATCTGGCCCGACTGGCAGTATCCGCATTGCGGGGCGGTGTGCTCGATCCAGGCGCGCTGGACCGGATGGCTGTTGTCTTCGGAAAGGCCCTCGATCGTGGTGACTTCGTATCCGACCGCACTGTCGACGCTGGTGACACAGGACCTCACCGCCTGACCGTCGATATGGACGGTGCACGCGCCGCACTGGGCGATGCCACAGCCGAATTTGGTGCCGGTCAAGCCAATGGTGTCGCGCAACACCCAGAGCAGCGGTGTCTCAGGCTCGACATCCACGTCATAGGCAGCGCCGTTTACGTTCAACCTGAATGCCATGCCGTCATCTCCCCTTCTCGTTCAAGAATGTGCAAGCAAAGTCGGCATTTGGCTTCGGCGTCCGGACAAGGCCACGATCATCAGGACATGAATGCCGATCGAACTCACGGTTGCAGCTTGAGACAGGTTGCCACCTTTTATGGCGGCTTCTTGGCCTGGTTCGGCAGCTCGCCACTTCGTTATCGAGATTTGATCGCCGTGCATGTGTCAGCGGGAAGTCGCGATAAAGACGATCGCGGCAGCACGGCAATGATAAGTCAACGCGAATGTATTGACTAACCGGTCAGTCATGCGGTAGTCGCTTCCCGACTGACGGCGCTCCAGGGAGGGGTCGAAAGGAGGGTGACACCGTCCAGAACCAGCGGGGGGTTACCTTCACTCAGGCATCAAATTCAAGCGGTGAGCCGCGAACATCCTCCGGCCGCCGGCCGCAGGAGATTGGAGTGGAGAAACGGGATGAGACATTTCAGCTACACATTATTGGCCGCGTTCTGCTTTGTGACCGGCGCATTCGCGGGGGATTATCCGGAGCGGGAGATCCGGTGGGTTGTTCCTTTCGGCGCGGGAAGCGTGACCGACCTTACCGCCAGAAAGCTGGCGGAAGTGCTTGGTCAGAAGCTTAACCAGCCGGTCATCATCGAAAACAAGCCCGGTGCCGGTGGCGTGGTAGGCACGAAAGAAGTGGCGATCGCCAAGGCCGACGGCTACACGATACTTTACGGCTCCTCGGGCCCTCTCGGCATTCTGCCGGCATTGGATCCCTCGAAACTGTCTTATGATCCCGTGGACGGTTTCGACCACATCCAGGGAATCACCCGCTCCAGCCAAATCATCGTGGCCCGTCCGGACGCGCCGTTCAATACGATCAGCGAGCTGGTGGAATATGCGAAGGAAAATCCAGGCAAGCTCAACTTCGGATCGCCCGGCGTTGGTACCGCGCAGCACCTTGCCGGCGAAGTCCTGAAATCGGCTACGGGTACCGACATCGTGCACGTACCTTACACGACCGGCACCAACCAGATGGTCGATCTGGCCGCGGGCGTCATCGATCTGTCCTTCGAATACGCCGCGGTGGTGAAGCCCTATGTCGAAGACGGCAAGATGAAGGTCCTCGGAACGACGAGCACCGAGCGCGCGCCCGCGTTCCCGGATGCGCAAACCGTCGTCGAGGCGGGTCACCCGAACGCGGTCAATTTCGGTTGGACCATTGCTTCACTTCCGAAAGGCGCGCCCGACGAGGTCAAGGCAAAGCTCGAAAAAGCCTTTCAGGAAACCCTTCACGACGAAGGCATTCAGGCGTTCTTCGCGGCCGACTCGCGGGAGGCCCTGAGCGATGTGAACCTCTCCAATGCCCAGGAATTCGTGCGTTCCGAGATCGACAAGTTTTCCAAGGTCTCCGCGAGCGTGAAGCAGTAGCCTGCCCCTGACGCAATTCGAATGAAAACGGCGGCCGCGCGATCGCCGCGGCCCCACCATTCCCGTTCCAGAGGAGACGTTCGTTGCTGAAACGAGAAAGCCTCGTCGGCACCATCTTTGTCGTGATCGCCGCCTTCTTTGCCTTCCATGCCTTGCAGTTGCAGGTGGGCACGGTCGGTCGGATGGGGCCCGGCTATTTCCCGCTCGTCATTGCGGCGGTCGTGGGTGGGATCGGCGCCGTCATTCTCGCCATGTCCCTGCTTGACGCGAGCGCAACGACGGTCGTGAAAAAGATCAACTGGTCGGGACTGCTCATCATAACTGCCAGCGTTCTGGCATTTGCCGCTCTGGTCATTCCGGCCGGACTGTTCGTGGCGACGATCATGCTCGTCTTCATTTCGGATCTGGCCTCGCCGGGACGCAACTGGCTGCGGACGCTGATCCTGGCCCTGGTGCTCTCGACCGCGGCGGCCCTGATCTTCGTCAAGGGCATCGGCATGCAGATGCCGCTCCTGCCGTCATTGGGGTGAAGGAATGGATATCCTCGCAAATATCCAGCTCGGTCTGGCGACGGCGCTGCAGCCGCAAAACCTGCTCTACGCGTTTATCGGCTGCTTCATGGGCACGTTGATCGGCGTTCTGCCCGGGCTCGGGCCGCTCGCGACGATTTCGATGCTGCTTCCGCTCACCTACGCGCTCGATCCGGCCGCGGCGCTCATCATGCTCGCGGGCATCTACTACGGCGCGCAATACGGCGGTTCGACGACCGCTATCATGGTCAATCTGCCGGGCGAGTCCTCGTCGGTGGTCACGGCAATCGACGGTTATCAACTCGCGCGCAAGGGCAAGGCCGGCACCGCGCTGGCAACGGCTGCATTGTCCTCCTTTCTGGCGGGAACAATCGCGACGATTTTCATCGCCGTCATGGCGAAGCCGCTTGCCGACGTCGCATTCAAGTTCGGGCCCAGCGAGTATTTCGCGCTGATGCTCGTCGGACTGATCCTGGCAACCGTACTCTCCAATGCGCGGCTGATCGAAAGCATCGGCATGGTCTTTCTGGGCGTGCTCGTGAGCACGGTGGGGATCGACGTCAACTCCGGTGACGAACGTTTCACTTTCGGTGTCACCGCGCTCTTCGACGGTTTCGATTTCGTGGTCATCGCCATGGCAATCTTCGGCTTCGCCGAAATCGTGAAGAATTTGCAGGAGAGCGAAGACGGCAAGGGAACCGCCACTCCCCGCATCACGCGGCTGATGCCTACCCTAAGCGAACTGAAGGCGATGGTAGGACCAGCCCTGCGGGGAACCGCGCTCGGCTCGCTGCTTGGCGTGCTGCCGGGCGGCGGCGCCGCAATCGCCTCCTTCGCCTCCTATTCGCTCGAAAAGAAGATGCCCAACAAGGGTGGCGAGGAATTCGGCAAGGGGGCGCTGGCAGGCATTGCGGGTCCGGAGGCCGCAAACAATGCCGCGGCGCAGACCTCCTTCATTCCGCTGCTCACGCTCGGCATGCCCTCGAACGCCGTGATGGCGCTGATGGTCGGCGCGATGATGATTCACGACATTCAGCCCGGCCCTCGGGTCATGACCGCCGACCCCGCGCTTTTCTGGGGCCTCATTGCCTCGATGTGGGCGGGAAATCTCATGCTGGTGGTGCTCAACCTTCCGCTCGTGGGGGTTTGGGTGAAGCTTCTGAGCGTGCCGTACAAGCTGCTCTATCCTTCGATCATGCTGCTGTGCTGCATTGGAGTGTATTCGCTGAAGAACGACAGCTTCGAGATCTATCTCGCGGCCTTCTTCTGTGTGGCGGGATATCTGCTCATAAGCCTCGATCTGCCAGCGCCACCATTGTTGCTGGGCTTCGTGCTTGGACCGATGCTGGAAGAGAATCTGCGACGCGCGCTGCTGATCTCGCGTGGGGACGTAAGCGTCTTGTTCGCGTCGAACATTTCGATAGCACTGTATCTGGTCGGCGCCATCGCGGTTCTGTTGATGGTTGCCCCCTCGATCCGCAGAAAGAGGGAGATCATCGCCGAAGACTGACCTCTTTCCGCCGAAGGGTGGCGGGCCGTCACGGTGTGAACTGCGTGGCTTGCAACGTCGACCGTGCAAGGAACACCTCGATCACCCGCGCCACCCTCCGGCTCCTGAACGAGGTTGCAGCGCGGGTTGCCCGGAACGATCGTCGGGCGGCCCGCGGGAACCGCGGGCCGATCAAACCCGGTTCCCGGGCGCCGGCCCCCGAACGGCGCCGGCAATTCCGCGATGCGCTGCATCGAAACGGCACGGTGAGCGGCAAAGACCGGAAGCGCCGGTACGGGCGGCGCTTCGATCAGGTCATTGAGGAAGGCAGAAGCTGGACGTTCGCAGGCCGGGCCGGAAGTGCGGATCAGGCGCCTGATTGCCTCAATTCTCCGAGGATCGCCTGCGCCCGATCGAGGCGAACATGGCCTCCGCCCCTCAGACGCGATACCACCATGTCGATTTCGGCGCCTTGCGCTCCAGCGGCGACGGCAACGTTGCGGGCATGAAGCGACATGTGCCCTTTTTGGATGCCCTCGGCCGCGAGCGCACGAAGCGCGCCGGTGTTCTGGGCGAGACCGACGGCAACGATGACCTCCGCCAGTTCCTGCGCGCCCTTGACGCCGAGCAGCTTGACGGCCGCCTGCGCGACCGGATGGGTCTTGGTGGCGCCGCCGACGAGGCCGACCGCCATGGGCAATTCCATCGTGCCGACGAGATTGCCCGCCGCGTCCTTCTCGTAGTGGGACAGCGACGTGTAGCGGCCGCTCGCGGCGGCGTGCGAATGCGCGCCCGCTTCCACCGCGCGCGTGTCGTTGCCGGTCGCCAGCACCACGGCTGTAATGCCGTTCATGATGCCCTTGTTGTGGGTGGCCGCGCGATACGGGTCGGCTGCGGCGAAGGCATAGGCGTCGATAATGCCGTCGACGACGTCCGGGCCGCCGAGGGTCTGGCTGTCGTAGGTGGCACGCACGCGGGCCAGCCGCAGGTCCGCCTTGTTGGAAAGGATGCGCAGGCGCACGCGGGCGCCGGCGATCTCCGAGACGAGCGGAGCCAGCGCTTCCGCCATCGTGTTGACCGCATTCGCTCCCATCGCGTCACGGACGTCAACGATCAGGTGAAGCACGACATAGGTCCGGCCATCGGCCTCGACGATGCGGACCTGGATGTCCTTCGCGCCGCCGCCGAGCTTCACCAACAGCGGGTCCTGCTCGTTGGCGAGCGCGAGCAGATCGCCACGCCGCTCGTAGAGCCTCAGACGTGCACCGTGCGGATCCTCGGCGCCGACGAGCTGGATCTGCGCGATCATGATCGGCTGGTCGCTCGACGTGTGGAAGCCGCCGTGGATGCGCGCGACGGAGGCCATGTTGCTCGCCGCCGCGACGACCGAGGGCTCCTCCGTTGCCATGGGGATCAGGTAGTCGCGTCCGTTGACGGTGAAATTTGCCGCGACGCCGAGCGGGATGGACAGGGTGCCCACCACGTTCTCGATCATCCGGTCGGCGATCTCCAGCATGCTGCCTTCCGTCGCCGCGAGGCTCGCGAGTTCGCTCGCGGGCAGCCCGGTGAGTTCGACGATTGCCTTGAAGCGATCCGGTGGCGAAAGCTTGTAGAATCCCGGAATGCGGCTGTTGACGGACATGAAGCGAGTCTCCCTGCAGTTCACTTTTTCGGGAAACTAGGTGGCACTGCGCCTTGAAGACAATGTGCAGGCATCACACCCTCAAGGTGCCTGCCTGTGGCTTCGTCACACGGGATGGCGCCCGCTCGCTAGACCGCCCGCCCAAGAGCGTGAAGGCGCAACGCGACATGGACTTCCAGCGTCTTGGAGGGATCGCTCCAATCCGGATTGATGTGGGAGATCGTGTCCAGGCGCTGGCGCATCGTGTTGACATGAATGCCAAGCATCTCGGCCGCTTTCTGGACGCTGCGCCCGGTATCCAGGTAGGTGAGGAGCGTGATGGCGAGCTGGCTCTTGCGCTTCTCGTCCTGCTCCACGAGCGGACCGATCGCACCGCGCAGGAACGAGGCGATCGCATCCTCGCCCTTGTTCTGGAACAACAGCCCGTAGATCGAAAGGCTCCGTTCAAAGGTCACCCGGCCCTGTTGGTTGAGGCCGCGGATGAGGCTGAGGCATCGCCGCAGCCCCTCGTATTCACCCGGCACCTTGTCGAAGCTGGCGATCGGATCGGAAATCACGATGGTGACCCGCTGTCCGAAGGCTTCGTCCAGCTTTTCCGATATGCGCTTCGCCAACCGCTCGGGGTCGGACGTATTCGTGACGATGGCAAGGTCGCCGTTGAACTCGGCTGAAATCGTGTCCCGGCCGGCAAGCGTGGAGCGCAGTGCCGAGGAAGCCTGCGCCGAGGTAATGGTCAGCAGTTCCACCAGGATCACGGTCACCGGCCACGAGAGGCTGATGCCCGGCGGCAGCCGCCGGGCGCTTTCTGGCGAAAACGGATCGGTGATCCCGCGCAACAGCGCCGAGACCGTATCGGCGACGTTGCGGTGAGCGATCTGGGCGATGCGATCGAGCGACAAAAGCACGATGCCGGTCGCGATTGCGCTACGCTCCACCGTGCGGGTTTCGGGCGGCGAAAGCGGCCGACTGCGCGTGAAGACGAGCGCCCCCAACCGCGCCGAGCCGCCGATGACCGCCGCGACCAGGGTGGTCCCGCCATCCGCCGACATCAGCGCGACGGAGCGGCCCAGGCGGTCGCTTTCCCGCATGGCCTTCGCGAGCTCGTCATCGGTCAGCGAATCGGGGACGCTGCCGGAGATGAGCGTGCTGCTCTCGTCGATGACGCCGGCTTGTCCCTTGAGGAGGTTGGAGACACGGTTGACGAGATCGTCGAGCGTGCCGCCGCGGGCGATCAGCTCGGTGAGCTGCTCGTGCGCCACCGCGGCCTGCTCGATGTCGTCAGCCTTGGCCCTCAAGGCCGAGTTGGCGTCCTTGGCCAGGAGAAGCGCGCGCTGCGCCTCTTCGAGCAGCCTTGCATTGTCGATGGCGAGAGCGGCGAAAGTGCCGAGCGACGAAAGAACCGCCATCTCCTGAGGCGTGTATGACCGGACGTAACGATCGCCGACGAAGAGCACGCCCATGACGTAGGCTTCGAGCTCGAGGGGAATGCCGAGGATCGAGACGATGCCCTCGCCGCTGATCGCCCGATCGATGCCCATGTCGTGATCGAAGTTGCGGTCGGCGGAGTAGTTGTTCGAGTAGAAGGGCCGGCGTGTGCGGGCCACGCTTCCGCAGACGCCGATGTTGCGTGGAACGCGGATGCGGCCGAAATCCTGGGACATGACGCCCTCGGTCACGCGCACATAGAAGTCGCCATGTTCCTCATCCGCGGCCGACAGATAGGCGATGTCGCTGCCGACAAGCTGTCGGGCGCGCCGCACGATCGCCTGCAGGATCTGGTCGGTGTCGCGAAGCGCCGACAGGTCTCGCGCCGTCTCGTAGAGCGCCGAGAGCTCGACCTCGCGCTTGCGTTTCAGCTCGAAATTCTCGCGCAGCCGCAGCGCGGTGGCCATCGCGTCGCCCATGGAATCCGCGGCGACCTCGTCGCGCGCCAGGCCCTTTGCCGCATTGGCCAGTTGCTCGAAGCTGGAAAGCGGCGCCATGCCGTCGAGAAGCTCCAGCAGGCGCCGGTAGTAGAGCGCGACCTCCAGGCTTCCGTTCGCCTGATGACCGATCGGCACGATGTCGGCTTGGCGCGACATGCATTCTCCCACACTGGCGGCCTGTTTCACGTTCTGACGTAGCCCTAGCCGGACTGACACAGTTGCGTCCTTACGAGAATGTATTAATGGCACATAAGTTCACGCAACTCATGTGACTATTTAACATCTGTAGGAGGCGAGCATCCGGTTATGTGTCGCCTCAAAGGGAGCCGTGAGATGCAAAACAGCGTGCGTATCGTGGAGGTAGGGCCGCGGGACGGCCTTCAGAACGAGAAGGTCGCTGTATCCGTCGCGACGAAGCTCGAACTGATCGCGCGCCTCGTCAATGCCGGGCTCACCGCGATCGAGGTCGGCAGCTTCGTGTCGCCAAAGCGTGTCCCCCAGATGGCCGACACCCACCAGGTCGTCAGGCATCTGTCGCTGGACGGACCGACCCGCTACCCCGTCCTGGTGCCCAACGAGCAGGGCATGACGGCCGCGATCGCCGCCGGCGTCAGGGAAGTCGCCATTTTCGCCTCCGCTTCCGAGACGTTCTCGCACAAGAACATCAACTGCTCGATCGCCGACAGCATCGAGCGGTTCCGCCCCGTGATCGATATGGCCAAGGCCAAGGACGTCGCTGTGCGCGGGTATGTCTCCTGCGTGCTCGGCTGCCCGTACGAAGGCGCGGTCGCCGTCGATTCCGTCGTTTCGGTCTCGCGCAGGCTCGCGGACCTCGGCTGTTACGAAATCTCGCTGGGCGACACGATCGGCATCGGCACGCCCCGGCAGGCGCAGGAGGTCGCACGCGCGGTCGCCGGCGAAATCGACGTCGCCATGCTGGCCCTCCATTTCCACGACACGCGCGGCCAGGCGCTGGCCAACATCCTCGCCTGCCTCGAGGAAGGTATCTCGGTCGTCGACAGCGCCGTCGCCGGGCTCGGCGGCTGCCCCTACGCGCCGGGCGCGGCCGGAAACGTCTCGACCGAAGACCTTCTCTTCATGCTGCACGGAATGGGGATAAGCACCGGGGTCGATCTCGACCGGGTCGTCGCGGCGGGGCATTTCATCACGACGGCCCTCGGCAGGCCGTCGGGCTCGAAAGTGGCGCAGTCGATGGGCGTTGATCCGGCGTCCCGCGCCCTGTGTGCCTGACCCACCATCACGATGCGAAGCGATATGGCGAAGGGACATTGCCAGCGTCGCGACGATCACCGAGAAATTTCCGAGGAGGAACAGAATGACAGAACAAGCTGCAGGATCCGAGACCGGCAACGGCTCCGGTCCGCTCAGCGGCGTCACCGTGCTCGACATCACGCGCGTGGTGGCGGGGCCGTTCTGCTCGATGCTGCTCGCCGAACTCGGCGCGACCGTCATCAAGGTCGAGCACCCGGACGACCCGGACTATGCCCGCGCCTTCCCGCCGATGGTGTCGAACGACGACGAGGAGTTCAGCGCCTTCTTCGCCCAGTTCAACCGCAACAAGCTGGGCATAACGCTCAACATGAAAACGGACGAAGGCAAGGCGCTGCTGCGCAAGCTCGTGCGCCGCGCGGACGTGCTGGTGGAGAACTTCAGGCCCGGCACGATGGACAAGTTGGGCCTTGGATACGATGTCCTCCGGCATGAAAACCCGCGCCTCGTCTACACCTGCATCAGCGGCTTCGGGCGAACCGGACCGAACGCCTCGCGCCCAGCCTACGACAATACCGGCCAGGCGGCCGGCGGCCTGTGGTCGATGAACGGCTATGCAGACCGGCCGCCGGTGCGCGTCGGCACCATCATCGGCGACCTCGCGGCGTCGCTCTACGCCGCGATCGGCACGCTCGCCGCGCTTCGCAAGGCCGAGCGCGACGGCGAAGGCCAGGTGGTCGACATTTCGCAGCAGGACTCGGTTCTGACGCTGACGGAGAACGCCGTCGTCCGCTACACGACGAAGGGCGAAGTGGCCTCGCCGCTGGGCAACGATCACCCCTTCGTGCGTCCCTACGGCTCGTTCCCCTGCAAGGACGGCTATGTTTTCTTTGGCGGCTACACGGACAAGTTCTGGAAGATCACCTGCGAGATGTTCGGCGAACCGGAGATCGCCAGCGATCCCGAGATCGACACGATGGAGAAGCGCTTCGATCCGCAGGTGGCGGAACGCCGGGTGAAGCCGATCCTGGCGCGCTGGTTCGGCAAGTACACAAAGGCGGAGCTCGAGGAGATGGCAGGCGACCGCGTGCCGCTCAGCGCCATCAAGACCATCGCCGAGGTGGTGGAGGATCCCCATATCGCCGCGCGCGAGATGATCGTGAACGTGCCGGTCGCGGGCAAGCTGGTGCGCATGTTCGGGCTTCCCATCAAGCTCTCCCAAGCGGCGAGCCATGTCCATGTCAAGGCACCCGATCCGGGCGAGCACAATGCGGACGTCTACGCCCGGCTCGCGGGCCTGACCGCGGAAGACGTCGCCGGCCTGGCGAAACGGGGAGTGATCTGAAATGTCCATCGACCTGCAGCGTTCCGGCCATGTAGCGACGATCCGCATTGCGCGCCCCGAGAAGCTGAACGCGCTTTCCCTGGCGATGTACGAGGACCTGGGCAAGGCCTTCGTCGAGGTTCGCGACGACGATTCCGTGCGGGCCGTGGTGCTGACGGGTGCCGGTGAACGGGCCTTCTGCGTCGGCGCGGATCTGATGGAGTCCATTCCGGCACTTGCCAGCGACCGCTTCGACATCAGCGCCTGGGACCCGGCGCATCTGAAGGGGCTCGACTTCTTCAAGCCGATCGTCTGCGCGGTGCGCGGCCTGTGCATCGGCGGCGGTTTCGAGATCATGCTGGCCACCGACATCCGCATTGCCTCGACCGATGCCGTGTTCCAACTGCCCGAGCCTTCGCACGGCTTCGTGCCGGCCGGCGGCACGCTGGTCAGGCTTGTGCGCCAGATCGGCTATGCGCATGCAATGGAGATCCTGCTCTCGGCGCGCCGCTTCGGCCCCGAGGAAATGCGCGCGAAGGGCGTGGTCAACCAGGTCGTCGCGCCCGACAAGGTCGAGGCCGTGGCCCATGACGTCGCCGCCCAGATAGCGACGCTCAGCCCGGTCGCCATCCAGACGATCAAGGAAGCCGTGCTAAGGCTGCAGGATCTGCCGCTGGAGGAGGCTTTCGCGCAGGAGGCGAGGCTCGGCCAGCGCACCTTCACCAGCACCGATGCCAAGCGCGGGCTCCAAGCTTTCGCCGACCGGGCGGCGGGCGCGGACGGGAAAGACCCTGCCGCGAAGCGATAGCCACTCCGGCGACGGTTTGGGGCGCGCTCGTTCCTGCGCCGGCTGACGAACCCGGTCGTCATGCCGGACCATTCGCACCGCCGGACTCACATGGCGATTTGTCGAAGACAGACATTGCTGGTCCCGGCGGGTGTGTGTCCGCGACATTGAACGCTGGAGCACCGCTTACCTAAGCTCTCGGCATACCGATCGGCGACACGCATCCACGCGGGCTCGTCCAGAACGGAAGAGGGAGGAGCAAATGAACAAGACGGGAAGACTGGCGCAACTCTGTTTCCTGGCTGCCACGGTATCGGCCCTGGCGGCGACGACGGCGATGGCCCAGACGGGCAAGCTCAGCGACGACGTGCTGCGCATCGGCCTCATCGAGGACATGTCCGGCGTCTATGCCGACATCACCGGCAAGGGCGCGGTGACGGCCGCCGAGATGGCCGTCGAGGAATTCGGCGGCAAGGTTCTCGGCAAGCCCATCGAGGTGCTTTCGGCCGATCACCAGAACAAGCCGGACATCGCCGCCACCATCGCGCGCAAGTGGTTCGACGAGGACAAGCTCGATGCCGTGCTCGACGTGGCCTCCTCGTCGCCGGCGCTCGCCGTGCTCGAGATCGCCAAGCAGAAGGAAAAGATCATCACGCTGAGCTCGCCGGGCTCGCTTCGCATCACCAACGAAGTGTGCGGTCCTTATGTCGTTCACTGGGCCTATGACAGCTACGCCATCGCCCACAGCACCGGCCAGGCGTTGGTCGGCGCGGGCTTCGACAGTTGGTACTTCGTCACCGCCGACTATGCTTTCGGCCACAGCCTGGAGAAGGATACCGGCGACGTCGTGACCGCGCACGGCGGCAAGGTGCTCGGCAACACGCGGCTTCCGGTCGGTACGGCAGACTTCGGCTCCGCCCTGCTCAGCGCGCAGTCCTCGGGCGCGAAGGTGGTGGCGCTCGCCAATGCCGGGTCGGACACGATCAACTCGATCAAGCAGGCGGCGCAGTTCGGCCTTACCCAGGCCGGCCTGAAGCTCGCGACGCTCGCCGGCTTCATCAACGACGTTCACGGGCTCGGTCTCCAGGAGGCGCAGGGCCTCACCATCACCGAGGCATCCTACTGGGACATGAACGACGAGACCCGCGCCTGGTCGAAGAAGTTCTTCGACAGGGTGGGCGCCATGCCGAACATGCTGCAGACCGGCACCTATTCCTCGGTGCTGCACTACCTGCGAGCGGTCGAGGCGGCCGGCACCGACGAGACCGAGGCGGTGATGGCCAAGATGCGCGAGATGCCCGTCGAGGACATCTTCTACAAGGGCACAATCCGGCAGGATGGCCGGATGGTGCACGACATGTACCTGTTCGAGGTCAAGAAGCCCGACGAGTCCAAGGCTCCCTGGGACTACTACAAGCTGATCTCGAAGATCGACGCGGACAAGGCCTTCCAGCCGCTCGAAAAGTCCACGTGTTCACTGGTGACCAAGAAATAAGCGGTCGGGGAACCGCAGTGCGGCGGGACGCGGCAGACACGCGTATCCCGTCGGCATCCATCGAAAAAGGAGAAATGAAATGAATCGGCGGGAATTCAATATGATGCTGGCGGCCACCCTCGGCTCGACGGCATTCATGGGACAGTCGGCAATCGGCCAGGAGGCGGGAGAGACGCTGACCGCGATCATCCAGCCCGAGCCGCCGATTCTCAACCTGGGAATCAACCAGCAGACGCCGACCGGCGTCGTCGGCGGCAAGATGTACGAGGGCCTATTGTCCTACGCGAGGGACCTGACCCCGCAGCCGCTGCTCGCCGATTCCTGGGAGATCTCCGAGGACGGTCTGACCTATACGTTCAAGCTCGTCCAGAACGCCAAGTGGCATGACGGCCAGCCTTTCACCTCGGCCGACGTCCTGTTTTCCTGCAAGTCGCTGCTGCCGGAAACGCATCCTCGCGCCCGGGCCGTGTTCGATCGCTGCGAGAGCATCGAGGCGCCGGACGACTTCACCGTCGTCTTCAAGCTGAAGTCGCCGTTCCCGGCCTTCATCATGGCCTTCGAGACCGCGTCGGCGCCGATCCTGCCGCGCCACCAGCTCGAAGGGAAGGACTACCGCAAGGAAGGCGCCGAGCTGCCGCCGATCGGCACCGGCCCGTTCCGCCTCAAGGAATGGGTGAAGGGCTCGCACATCCATCTGACCGCGGTCGAGGATTACTACCGCCCGGACCAGCCGAGGCTGAGGGAGATATTCTACCGCGTCATCCCGGATGCCGCCTCCCGCGCCGTCTCGCTCGAGCAGGGCGAGGCGCAGCTCGCGCAGTGGCAGGATATCGAGCCCTTCGACGTCGAGCGCCTGTCGACGCTGGAGCATCTCGAGATGACGACCGAGGGCTACGAGTATTTCTCGCCAATGGTGTGGATCGAGCTCAACTGCCGCCGGCCCCCGATGGACGACAAGCGTTTCCGCCAGGCGCTGATGCATCTGATCGACCGAGATTTCGTGCGCGACCGCATCTTCTTCGGCCTCGCCAATGCGGCAACCGGGCCGATCTCGTCCTCGATGCGCTTCTACGACGCGAACGTGAAGGCCTACGAGCATTCGGTGGAGAAGGCGACCGCGCTGTTGGACGAGATGGGCCTGAAGCCTGGTGCCGGCGGCGTGCGCGTCAACCTGAAGTTCACGATGGTGCCGGCAGGCGAGGTCTGGACCCGCATTGCCGAATATGTCCGCCAGTCCTTCGGCGCTGCGGGCATCAACCTCGAACTGCAGAGCAACGATCTCGCGGGCTGGGTCTCCGCCGTCAGCAACGGCGACTTCGACATCAGCGGCAACCAGCTCTACCAGAACGGCGACCCGGCGCTGGGCGTGGCCCGCACCTACATTTCGTCCAACATCCGCAAGGGCGTCATGTTCTCCAACACCGCCGGCTATTCCAACCCGAAGGTGGACGAGCTCTTCGAGGCGGCCGCCGTCGAGCTCGACCAGACGAAGCGCCAGGAGCTCTACACCGAGGTCCAGCAGCTACTGGTCGAGGAAATGCCGGTGCTGTGGCTCTGCGAGCAGAAGTACCCGACGATCTACGATAACCGGCTGAAAGATGTCGTGACCTCGTCCACGGGCGTCAACGCCAATTTCGGCACGACGCATTTCACCGCCTGATCGCGCTTCGGACGCGCCGGCCCCCATGGCGCCGGCGCGTCGATTCCCAAGCGGCCCCAGGCCGAACCGATGATTACGACGCGGCCGGCGGCCGCGACAAAGGAAGTGTAGAGCCGACATGACTTCATATTTCGACGACAGCGAGATTGCCATTCTGCGGGCGTGGCGCCACAAGCTGCACCAGTTTCCGGAAATCTCGGGTGAAGAGGCCGAGACCGCGCGCGAGGTGGTCTCCTTCCTGGCCGACACCAGTCCCGACAAGGTCGTCACGCAGCTCGGCGGCCACGGCGTCGCGCTGGTCTACGAGGGCGCCGAGGCGGGGCCGACCGTGATGCTGCGCTGCGAGCTCGACGCGCTCCAGATCCACGAGATATCGGACCTTCCCTACCGCTCGCGCGTCGACGGCAAGGCGCACATGTGCGGCCATGACGGCCACATGACCATGATGGCGGCCGTCGGCCGGCACCTTGCCGGCAACAGGCCGGCGCGTGGACGCGCCATCCTGCTCTTCCAGCCGGCGGAGGAGACCGCGCACGGCGCCGAAGCCGTGCTCGCGGATCCCAAGTTCGGTGCGATCACGCCGGACTATTCCTTCGCGATCCACAACATGCCCGGCCTGCCGCTCGCCCATGTCGCGGTGGCGGCCGGCCAGATCACCTGCGCGTCGATGGGCCTGCGCGTGGAGCTCACCGGCAAGACCGCGCATGCGTCCATGCCGGAAACCGGCGTCTCGCCGGCAACCGCGGTTGCCCGCATCATCACGGGCCTGGAGAAGTTCCAGACGGGCGAGGTCGTCGCGCAGGGTTTCCAGCGCGTGACGCTGACCAGCGTCCAGATGGGCAAGCCGGTCTTCGGCATCACGCCGGGTTCGGCTGAGATCCGCATGACGCTTCGCCGGCCCGAGAGCGACAAGATGCCGGCGCTGCTCGAGGACGTGCTGTCCATGATCCGCGCGACCGCCGCCGAGGAAGGGCTGGCGCTGGCCCACACGACGCACAACTTCTTCCGCGCCTGCATCAACGATCCGGACGCCGCCGCGGCCTTCGAGACCGCCGCGGACCGCATGAACCTGTCGCCGGTGACCGACTACGTGCCGATCCGCGGCGCGGAGGATTTCGGCCTGTTCGGCTCGTGCTCGAAATCGGCGCTGCTCTTCATCGGCGCGGGCATGGACAAGCCGATGGTCCACAATCCCGACTACGATTTCCCGGACGAGCTGATCCCGGTCGGCGCCGGGCTTTTCCTCGGCGTCCTCGACCAGTTGCTGGGCTTCGCGCAGCCGGCCGGGCGCTAGCTACGAGGTTCGCAGCAAGCTGATGTCGATCATTACCCGCCTTTCGGCAAAGATCGTCGGGATCGTCTTCACGATCCTCGTCATCGCCACGATCAACTTCATCCTCATCCACGCGACGCCGGGCGATCCGGCGCTGGTGATCGCGGGCCAGTCGGGCGCCGCGGATCCGAAATTCATCGCCGATATCCGCGCCCAGTATGGCCTGGACCAGCCGTTCCTGGTGCAGCTCGGCACCTATATCGGCAAGGTCCTGCAGTTCGACCTCGGCTATTCCTACCGCCAGCGCGCCGACGTCAGCGTGCTCATCCTCGAACGGCTCGGCCCGACGCTTCTGCTCACGCTCTCTGCTTTCTTCGTATCGCTGATCGGCGGCGTCCTGTTCGGCGCCTTCGCCGGCAAGCGGCAGGGCACGTGGTCGGACCTCGCGATCTCGCTGGTCTCGCTGCTGCTCTATGCGACGCCGGTCTTCTGGCTCGGCCTCATGCTGGTGCTGGTCTTCTCGATCCAGCTCGGCTGGCTGCCGGCCTTCGGCTATGCCAGCGTCCGCGCCTCGAGCTTCGGCGCGCTCGAATATGCGCTCGACGTGGCGCGCCACCTGGTCCTGCCGGTGCTCACGCTGGCGGCAATCTACATGGCCGTCTACACCCGCCTCATGCGCTCCTCGCTGATCGAGGTCTCGCACGAGGACCATGTGCGCACGGCGCGCGCCAAGGGCCTGAACGAACGTCAGATCCTGTCGCGCCACATGCTGCGCAACGCCGCCGTGCCGGTAGTGACCTTCGCCGGCATGCAGGCGGGCGCGCTGATCGGCGGCGCCGTCGTGGTGGAGACGGTGTTCTCCTGGCCCGGCCTCGGGCGCCTCACCTACGATGCCGTGACGGCGCGCGACTATCCCGTCCTCCTCGGTCTCTTTCTCATCATGTCGGTCCTGGTCATCGCGACCAACCTTCTGACCGACTTCCTGCATCGGCTGATCGATCCGCGCGTCAACGGCCGATAGGAGAATTGCAATGCATGAATTCCTGCGCACCTTCCTGAACCGCCCCGCCGGCATCGTCGGGCTGCTGCTCCTGACGATGGTCTGCCTGCTTGCCATCCTGGCGCCGCTGCTCTACCCGGCCTCGCCCTGGGACATGGCCGGCGCGCCCTTCAGCCGGCCGGGCGAAGGCGGCATGCTGCTCGGCAGCGATACGCTCGGGCGCGACGTCGCGGCCGGTATCGCCCACGGCGCGCGCGTCTCCATCCTGATCGGCTTGGCATCGACGGTGACCGCGCTGTTCATCGGCGTCACGCTCGGCTGCATCGCCGGCTATGCCGGCGGGGTGGTCGACGGCGCGATCGTGCGTTTCACCGAGATATTCCAGACCATCCCGAGCTTCGTGCTGGCGATCCTCTTCGTCGCCATCCTGACGCCCTCGATCGGTACCATCATCCTGGCTATCGGGCTGGTGAGCTGGCCGCCGCTGTCGCGCCTCACCCGCGCGCAGGTCAAGACGGTGTCGCAGCGCGAGTTCGTCCACGCCGCACGCTGCCAGGGCCAGTCCACGCTCTCGATCGTGCTGCGCCATGTCCTGCCCAATGCGGTTTCGCCCATCATCGTCGCCGGATCGCTGACGGTCGCCGCGGCGATCCTGATCGAGGCCGCGCTTTCCTTCATGGGGCTCGGCGATCCGAACTTCATGAGCTGGGGCTACATGGTCGGCGCCGGCCGCACCGTGATCCGCCAGGCCTGGTGGATGAGCGTCTTTCCGGGCATCGCGATTCTGCTCACCGTGGTTGCGATCAACCTCGTCGGCGAGGCCCTGAACGACACCCTCAACCCGAGGATTTCCCGAGCATGACCGCGCCGCTGCTAGCCATCGAGAACCTCGTTCTCGGCCTGCCCGAGGGCGCGGACCGAACCCGAGCCGTGGACGGGATCAGCCTGAACGTCGAGCGCAACGAGATCGTCTGCCTGGTGGGCGAGAGCGGTTCGGGCAAGTCGATGACCGCGCACGCGATCCTCGGCCTCCTCCCTTCGAAGGTGAAGGCGCTCGAGGGCGCGATCCGGTTCGGCGATCGCGACCTGCTCGGCCTTTCGCCGCGTGAGATGCGCGCCCTGCGCGGCAGCCGCATCGCCATGATCTTCCAGGAACCGCTGACCGCGCTGAACCCACTGGCCAGGGTCGGGCACCAGGTCGCCGAGGCGATCCGCATCCATGGCCGGTCCGAGGGAGACGTCGGCGCGCGCGTCGTCGAACTCTTCGGCCAGGTCGGCCTGCCCGATCCGGCATCGATCGTCTCGGCCTATCCGTTCCAGCTGTCGGGCGGCCAGCGCCAGCGCGTGATGATCGCCATGGCGCTCGCCAACGATCCGGAACTGCTGATCGCCGACGAGCCGACGACGGCGCTCGACGTGACCACGCAGCGCCAGATCCTCGACCTGATCCTCAGCCTGCAACAGAAACGCGACATGGGCGTGCTCTTCATCACCCACGACATCGGCGTCGTCGCCGACATCGCCGATCGCGTCGTCGTGCTGCGTCATGGCAAGGTGGTGGAACAGGGGCCGGCGGATGCGGTGCTGGAGACGCCGCAGACCGATTATACGCGCGACCTGCTCGACGCGGTGCCCGGCCGCGGCGCCATCCGCTCGACCGGGGAGGAGCGCACGCCGCTGCTCGAGATCAAGGCGTTGCGGAAGGTCTTCACCACACGCCAGAACTTCTTCGCCAAGCCGCGCCGGGTGGTGGCCGCCGAAGGGTTCGACCTCGTCCTCAAGCGCGGCGAGACGCTTGCGGTCGTGGGCGAGAGCGGCTCGGGCAAGTCGACGCTGGCGCGCATGGTGCTGCGCCTGATCGAGCCGGACGACGGCGTGATCAACTTCGACGGAGCCCCGGTCCGCGCGATGAAGGGCGAGGCGCTGCGCCAGTTCCGGCGCAGGATGCAGATCGTCTTCCAGGACCCGTACGCTTCGCTCGACCCGCGCCTCAAGGTCGGCGAGAGCATCGTGCGCGGGCCGATGGCTTTCGGCGCCTCGCGTGCCGAGGCGACGGCCACCGCCACGCGCTGGCTGGAGAAGGTGGGACTGGGCGCACAGGCGCTGAACCGCTTCCCACACGAATTCTCCGGCGGCCAAAGGCAGCGCATCTGCATCGCCCGCGCGCTGGCGCTCGATCCCGCCTGCCTGATCGCCGACGAGGCGGTCTCCGCGCTCGACGTGTCGGTGCAGGCGCAGGTGCTGAAGCTCCTGTCGGATCTGAAATCCGAGATGGGGCTGAGCATGCTCTTCATCACCCACGATCTCAGGGTCGCCCGCGAGATCGCAGATCGCATCGTGGTGATGCAGAACGGCAAGATCGTCGAACAGGCGCCCGCGGCCGAGCTCTTCGACAAGCCGCAGGCCGATTACACGAAGCGGCTGCTTGCCGCGGTTCCCGGCCGCGATTTCTTCAAACGTCGCGAGCCGGCCGGCGCGGTCGTCTAGGGCATACGAAGGAGAAGCAGGGGACGGAGACCATGGACGACCGCACACGCGCCTTCATCGAGAAATCCACGCTGCTTTTCATCGCCTCGCGCAATGCCCAGGGCGCGATGGACGTCTCGCCGCGCGGCGGCCAGCCCTCGGTGCTGAGGCTGCGCGAGGACGGCGCCCTGCTGCTGCCCGACTATGTCGGCAACAAGCGGCTGGACACGATCGGCAACGTGCTGAGCAATCCGGACGTCGCGCTCGTCCTCCTCAACCGGCTCTGCGACGATTACCTGCGCATCTCCGCCCGCGCGAGCGTATCGCGCGGCGAGGACGACATCGCCGCCTTTCCCGCCGACGAGAGCCGCCCGCTGAGCGTCATCGTGCTCGTGCCGACCAGGATGGAGTTCGTGTCGAGCAAGGCCTTCGACGAAAGCGGCTTCTGGGTCGACCCGGCAGGCCGCAAGCCGACGCTCGACGTGCTCGACATCTATGCCAGGGATATCCAGTGGCAGACCGAGGGCGGGCGCCAGCCCGTTCTCTATGACGCCGACGCGGAGGGCCGCCTAACAGAGGCCGGCCTGCGCGACTTCTACGGCACGCCGAGCCCGCTGGTGCAGAAGAAAGTCTACGATACGGCCGGTCCGGGCTTCATGGGCTTCATCGACGACGCCCGCTTCATCGTCTTCGCGCATGAGAGCAAGTCGGGCGAGATCCTCGTCGACCTGGTGGGCGGATCGCCGCTGCGACGCGATGCGGACACGAACACACGGTCGCTCCTGCTCGATCTCGAACACGAAGGCTCGGCCATATCCGCCACGCCGCATTCGGCCGAGTTCGCGATTCTGGCGGCGGAGCCCGGCCGCTGCGACAACATCCGCCTCAACGGCACCTACCGCGAGGTCGCTTCCGCGCCGGAAGGACGGCGACGACTGAGCATGCAGCCGGAGGAGATCTACTTCCACTGCTCGGCAGCGCTGACGCGGTCGCGGATTTGGATGGATTCGCGGCCCGTCGCATGGAGCGGCAGGCGCGGTTTCACCTGCGTGGCACGACGGCAGGAAAGTCCCGACGTGGTCTCCTTCGTGCTGAAGCCGCGCGATCGCGCACCGATCGGAGACGCAGCGCCCGGTCAGTTCGTCACCATCTCGCTGCCGCATGACGACCCGAAGATGCCGCGCCGGCGCTGCTATTCGATCTCCGCGGTACCCGATGCCCATACGTTGCGCATCTCCGTGCGGCGTGTCGGCGACGGCGGCGTTTCCGCGCTGCTCCACGACAAGGTCGCGGTCGGCGACGAGGTCTTCGTCGGGCCACCGGGCGGGCATTTCGTCCTCGACAGCGCCCCGCTCCGCCCGATCGTGCTCGTCAGTGCCGGCGTCGGCATCACGCCGCTCCTGCCGATGGCGGAGCATCTGGCGCGCGAGGAGCCCGGGCGCGACGTCTGGTTCGTCCACGCCGCGCGCAACGCCAGGCATCACCTGTTCGGGGCGGAAGCGCGGCGCTTCGCCGAGATCAATCCCCGCATCAGGCTGCTGACCGCCTATTCCCGGCCAGAGGCGGGCGACGCCTGCCATCACGAGGGCCGCCTGGATGCGGCTTCACTCGCCAGGCACGTTCCCATCGCCGAAGCCGATTTCTACATCTGCGGCCCGGACGCCTTCATGTCCTCGCTGAGCCAGGGACTAATCGGCCTTGGCGCCGCACCCGAGAGCATACGCATCGAGGCGTTCGAGCAGAAGAGCGTCGGCGGCTTCGCCCAGGCGGAGGCGTTCGCCGGGCGTCCGCCCTGCGCCGTGACCTTCGCCCGCTCGGAAAAGCAGGCGACCTGGAAGCCGGAATGCGGGTCGCTGCTCGACCTCGCGCTGGCGAACGACATCGAGGTCCAGTATTCCTGCCGCAGCGGCGAATGCCAGTCCTGCACGCAGCGCGTCGTCAGCGGCGGCGCAATCTATCCTTCGGGCGAGGAGCCGCTGATCGCCCGCGGCCAGATCCTGCTCTGCCAGGCGATCCCGCGCGGCGACCTCGTCCTCGATTGCTGATCGGACATACGAAAGTGCCGGGCGAAGATCCGTGCCGACTTTCGGGAATCAACCGGCTCGTGCCGTAGGACGATCCGTTCCAGCGAACATGCCCGCCGACCTCGTTCCGTAGGATGCCTGGAAGAATGCATCTCCAAAGCCTTCCGCTGGATTTTTAAGCCTCACGCGTTATATATGACCATCTAGATGGTCAGGAGCGTGACATGGGCACGATCAAACTGGCGGACGCCAAGGCGCATCTGAGCGAACTCGTCGACCGCGTGGAGGCCGGGGATTCGATCGACATTACCCGACGCGGCAAGCCGGTTGCGCGCCTCACAGCCGTGGCTAGGCCGCGCAAGCGGATTGATGCCGCTCTGCTCCAGTCCTTGACGGCGACCATTCCGCCACCGTCCCAGAGCGCCGCCGATCTGGTGCGATCGATGCGGGATGGCGATCGTTACTGATGCTCTATCTCGACACGTCGCTGGTCGTCGCGGCGCTCTCCAACGAAGCCATGACCCCGCGTGTTCAAGGCTGGCTGGCGGAACAGGATCCGGCGCAGCTTCTGATCAGCGACTGGACCATGACCGAAATATCTGCGGCCATGGCCATTAAGCTGCGGGCAGGCCAGATCAGCCTGGAGCAGCGCGCGGCGGCGCTCGCGATGTTCAACAAACTGGTTGCAGAGAGCTTCACCGTACTGCCGGTGACGGGCGGGCATTTCCGCTCGGCGGCGAGGTTCGCCGACCACCACGCTCTGGGTCTGCGCGCCGGCGATGCCCTGCACCTCGCGACCGGGTCGGAGCATGGCGCCACAGTACACACACTCGACCGCCGGCTTGCCGAGGCCGGTCCGGTGCTCGGCGTGCCAACGCTGTTGTTGGCATGATCACAAGCCTCTCCTACCCAGTCGACCGCGCCTGGATGCCGCCGAATGATCGTTCGCCCGGCAATGCCGGCGAGGAGCGCGTCCTGGGAACCTTGCGGAAGCTGCAAAACGGCCGCGGAAATCGCCGTCGCCGATCGCCCCGTAACTCCCACTCAAAAGGTCAATTCTCGCCTAATACGTTGGTTTCGACGACTCGTCCCGCGGGCATCTGAAATGACGCACTCACAGCGAGAAAGTTCGTCGTGGAAGAAAGTCGGAAGCGATGCGGATAGAGCGGCGGAACGATCTTGATCTGCGGTTGATCGAGGCGTTCGCTGCGGTGATCGAGCGCGGCACGACCACGGCGGCCGCGGATCATCTGGGCCTGTCGCAATCCGTGGTCTGGAATGCCATTCGCACGTTCGAGGCGCAGATCGGTGTCGCGTTGTTCCGCCGTGCGGGCCGCAGGCTCGAGCCGACGGAAGAAGGCCTCTGTGTCTATGAGGAGATCCGACCGCTGCTTGGCGCCCTGGATGGCCTTGCAGGGCGATTGCGGGCCCTGAAGAAGCACAAGCGACGGCGTCTTGTGCTGGCCGCGACATCGGCCATGGGATGCGCCGTGGTTCCGATTGCCCTGCGTCGCTTCATGGCTGACGCGCCACAGGTCGAGATCAATCTGAACCTGGACAGTGCCGACGCGGTGGCCAGAGCAGTGGAGTTGGGGCTCGCCGATCTCGGGGTGGTACAGGGACCGGTGAGCCATGCCGCGCTGAAGATAACCGTGCTCGGAACGGCGGAACTGGTCGCGGTCCTGCCTCAGGACCATCTTTTGACGACACGCGCCGTGGTTGGACCAACCGATCTGGTGCGACATACGCTGATCGCGGGCGGTCCAGCCCTAACTCCGCTGATCCGGGGCGCTTTTTCACTTCAAGGTGTGCAATACGCGCCAAGTCTGAGCTGCGATCAAGCTGTGGGCGCCTGCGCGCTTGTCCATGCGGGCCTGGGTGTGGCGGTTGTCGACCCCTATTCGGCCGCGATGTCGAGGGGGCTCGCCCTGGTCACCCGACGGTTCTCGCCGACCACATCGTTATCGGCGGTCGCCCTGCAACGCGGTGGAGGCGATGAGGAGGATCCCCTCGCGTCGGCTCTGCTGCTCGTTCTGATGGAAGCCGTCGCCTCGCTGGCGCCCGCGGGATGGGGCTAGCGCCGAAAATCCCAGAAATCCGCGACAAGATTTACTTATCCGATTTAAAATTCATTGCCGCTCATCGTCCTTGGTTGAACGAGGTCGCCAAGTCTTCGTTTTCTCAACGGGTTAAACGAATTTGACCGGTATGGCTTGTCGCGCCGCCACACCCCGCAGCGGTTGTTGACGCCAGCCGGGGCCGCCGCACTACCATACTCCCTGTCGCAGAATTGTGACCGACAGGAGGCCCGAATGTTTCATTCCGCATCCTCATTTCATGGGCTCGCCCGATGAGCGCCGCAGCCGATTGCGTGCTGACGGGCGGCAAGATCTGGAAGGGCAAGGGGCTTGGCTTCGCTGAAGCCCTGTCGATCTCGCAAGGCAAGATCGCGGCGGTGGGAACCGCGGAGGAGATCGCGGCGCAGATCGGCCAGACGACGCGCGTCATCGAGCTTGACGGACGGCTGGCGACGCCCGGGCTTTATGACGCCCATCTTCATCTGCACATGTACGGCATTGCCATGGCCGAGGTCGACCTCCGCCCCAGCGTGGTTTCCACGCTCGCGGATCTGCTGGAGACCTTGCGCGCAAAGGCTGCAACCCTGCCCAAGGGCGAATGGATCACCGGGCGCGGATACGATCATTTCAAACTCGACGTCGGGCGCCATCCCTATCGCGAGGAGCTTGATGCGTCTTGCCCGGATCATCCCGTCTACATCGTGCGGACCTGCGGCCATCTTGCGGTCGCCAATTCCGCCGCCCTGGCCCTTGCGGGGATCACCGAGGACACCCCCTCACCCGAGGGCGGCCTTATCGAGCGTGCGAATGGCCGCTTGACCGGACTTCTGGCGGAGACCGGGCGCGAGCAGGTTATGAAGGTCCTGCCAAGGCTCGCCGTCGAGGAACTGGTCGATGCGATCGAGCGCGGCGGCAACAGGCTGCTGAGCCATGGGATAACCTCCTGCATGGAGGCCGCGATCGGCATTCGCGAGGGCTGGCCGGAAATGGAGGCCTATTTGGCCGCGCGCGCGCAAAACCGCCTGCCGGTCAGGGTCTATGGCTGCGTGATGGGCGACAAGACACGCTCGATCCTCGACAAGGTGACGGCGGCGGGCATGGTCACCGGCACGGGCGACGAGATGTTCCGCCACGGCCCGGTCAAGATTTTCACCGACGGCAGCGCAGGCGGACGCACCGCGGCGATGACCCGCCCCTATCTGGGCAACGACCCTGACGACAAGGGGCTTTTGTGCATTCCGGATCAGGAGGAGCTGAATGCCATGGTCCTGGCCGCTCATCGCGCGGGCTATCAGATGGCGATCCATGCCATTGGCGACGCGGCCATCGACGAAGTGCTGAACGCCTATGAGGCGGCTCTTGCGGACACGCCCTCCCCGAACCGCCGTCACCGCATCGAGCATTGCGGCTGGCTGCGCCCGGACCAGCTTCAGCGCATGATCGACATGCATGTCCTGCCTGTTCCGCAGCCGTCGTTCATGTATTGGTTCGGCGATCTCTATTGCACCCTCGCCGAGCGGGAACGCGTCGAGGCATCGCACCCCTATCGGGAATGGATCGAAGCGGGCCTGGAACCCTCGGCCTCCACCGATTGCCCGGTGACGGAAGTCGATCCGCGGCCGGTCATCTATAATCTCGTCACCCGGAAGACCGCTCGCGGAACCGTGCTCGGCGGGGACCAGAGACTCTCCGTGGAAGAGGCCCTTCATGCCTATACCTCGGCCTCGGCCTACGCCTCGCATGAAGACGGGGTGAAGGGGAAGCTCATACCCGGGCATCTGGGCGACGTCGCGATCTGGGACCGAGATTTGTTCGAGATAGAGCCCGAAGACATCCTCCAGGCCCGGTGCGACCTGACCATCCTCGGCGGCACCATCGTGCATGAAGGAAGCTGAGCGTGATCGAGACGATCCTCAACCGCCTTCTCGTCTCGATCCCGGTGCTGTTTGGAGTTCTTTTTCTGGGCTTTGCGTTGGTGCAGCTGGCACCGGGCGATCCCGCGCAGGTCCAGGCGGGACCGACGGCCACGCCAGAGGTGGTCGCGCAGATCCGGCAGGAGATGGGCCTCGACCAACCCGTTATCGTGCAATTCGGCCGCTATATCGAGCGGCTCGCGCAGGGCGACCTTGGACGCTCGCTCATCTCCAACAAGACCGTAGCCAGCGAGCTGATCGTCGCGATCGGGCCGACGCTGGAGTTGATGGTGGCCAGCCTCATCTGGTCGATTCCGATCGGGATCGCAATGGGAACGCTGGCCGCGGTCTGGCGGGGATCTCTGTTCGACCGCGCTATCATGGCGCTCTCCGTTGCCGGGGTCTCGCTGCCGATCTTCTTCATCTGCCTTGTGCTGATTCAGCTTCTGGGCGTCAAATATCCGATATTCCCCTTCATCGGTCGCGGCGGACCGCTTTGGACCGCCGAAGGGCTTCGTCATATCGCACTGCCCGCCATGTCGCTGGGGTTGATTTTCATCGGCCCGGTCGCGCGCATGACCCGCTCGTCGGTTCTCGAGGTCCTGCGCCTCGATCATGTGCGCACGGCCCGCGCCAAGGGCCTCACCGAGCGCGAGGTCATCCTCCGTCACGGCCTGCGCAATGCGCTGATCCCCGTGGTGACCCTGATCGGGCTGCAAATCGGCTATCTGCTGGGAGGTGCGGTCGTAACCGAAACCATCTTCTCCTATCCGGGCATCGGGCGGCTGGCCGTCGGCGCAATTCTGTCGGCTGATTTTCCGCTGGCGCAGGGGACGATCCTCGTGCTCGCCATCGGCTTCATCGTGGTGAACCTGATCGTCGACATCCTTTATGCCCGGCTTGATCCGAGGGTTCAGAAGAAATGACGACCATGGATGTCCGGAACGCCGCTCTCGTCGATCAAGCGCCGGCAAGGCGAAGCTGGTGGAAGGCGCTCCTCGCCGATCGCGGCGCGATGCTGGCGCTCCTGGTCCTGACGCTGATCGTCCTTGCCGCGGTTTTCGCCCCGCTGCTGGCGCCTTTCGATCCCAATGCCAACAGCCGCGCGGTCATGCAGCCGCCAGCCTGGTCGGAGCGCGGAAACTGGCAACACATACTGGGCACCGACGGACAGGGCCGGGACATCCTGTCGCGCATTCTCTACGGCACGAGGCTGACGCTTTTGATCGCGCTGGTCGCCATCGGCATCGGCGGCGTGATCGGTTCCGGCCTGGGATTGCTGTCGTCGATGTATCCCCGCCTCGACCCGTGGGTGATGCGGCTCAACGACATGATGCTCTCCTTTCCGGCGATCCTTCTAGGCCTGGCGATGGTCGCCGTCTTTGGTCCGGGCGTCTGGCCGATCATCCTGGCGCTTGCCGTTGCGTCCATCCCCGACTGCGCGCGGATCGCACGCTCGATCGGAATTGGCGTCATGAGCCAGGAATATATCGAGGCGGGGCGCGCGGTCGGCCTCACCGACTGGACGATCTTCCGGAAATACCTCCTGCGCAATTCCATCTCGTCGATCATGATCTTCCTGAGCCTCCGGTTCGGTCAGGTGATCCTGATCGGCGCGGCGCTCAGCTTTCTGGGTCTCGGCGCGCGTCCGCCGGCTTCCGAGCTGGGCATGATGGCCGCGCAAGGCCGGGATTTCCTGCTCTTTGCGCCCCATATCGTCGCCGTCCCCTCCGTCGCGATCTTCATCATCGTGCTTTGCGCCAATGTCACCGGCGATGCACTGCGCGACGTCCTCGACCCACGTTTGAAAAGCTGAGCAACA
The DNA here is from genome assembly GCF_001014615.2 of Aquamicrobium sp. LC103. Lineage (GTDB taxonomy): Bacteria > Pseudomonadota > Alphaproteobacteria > Rhizobiales > Rhizobiaceae > LBCQ02. The sequence continues at coordinate 121,141 of NZ_LBCQ02000002.1, read as the reverse complement.
AAACAGGGAACCACGCCATGAAAAAGCTACTTCTCCACGGCTGCATTCTCGCCTTCTTAAGCTCACCTGTCGTCGCGCAGGAGATCAACGTCGTCCGCGAGGTCGACAGCAACAACTACGATCCGCACAAATCCACCGCGCGAGCAGCGGCGGAGGTACTCTTCATGGTCGGCGACACGCTGGTCTCGCTCGAGCCCGACATGAAGACGATCAGCGACGGTCTGGCGAAGTCATGGGAGGTCTCGCAGGACGGCAAGACCTACACCTTCCATCTCAAAGACGGGATCAAGTTCTGCGACGGCCGCGAGATGACCGCCGAGGACGTTGTCTATTCCTTCAAGCGCTGGATCGACCCGGAAACGAAATCCCCCGTCGAATGGCGTGCGGGTGAGGTGAAGAGCATCACCGCGCCCGATCCGAAGACCGTCGTTTACGAACTCGAGGCCCCTTTTTCGGAGCTTCTCTATCAGCTGACACAGAGTTTCGCGACCATCATCGACAAGGCCGATGTCGAACGGTTGGGAAAGGATTTCGGCGTGACGGGCCTCAACGGCACCGGGCCCTATTGCTGGGGGGAGTGGCTGCCGCGCGACCGCATGACCATCACCCGGCACGAGGGCTACGACTGGGGTCCGACTTTCTACACCAACGAGGGCGCGCCGCATCTGGCCAAGATCACATGGCAGATCGTGCCTGAGGAAAACACGCGCACCGTGGCATTGATGACAAGTCAAAGCCAGGTCACGCAATATATTCCCCAGATCGCGCTGGCGCAGCTTCGCAACGCGCCGAATATCGAGATCCATCGTTCGGACGAGGCGTTCTGGACCTGGTTCATCGGCTTCAAGGTCGACAAGCCGACGGTTGCGGATACCGCCGTTCGCCGGGCGATGAATCTCGCCGTCGACCAGGAAGCCCTGGCCCGCGACATCCTGTTCGGAGAGGTAACGCCTGCCTATAGCTATATCTCGGAAAACGCGCTCGACTGGGACAATTCGCTGAACGACTCGCTTCTGCGCTACGACCCGGAGGAAGCAAAGCGCATCCTTGACGAAGCCGGCTGGGTGCCTGGATCGGACGGCATCCGCGCCAAGGACGGCGTCAAACTGGAGCCTCTGACCTATATCCAGGGCGGTTCGACCTGGCAGAAGCTGGCCGAGTTCACTCAGGCCGAGTTGTTGAAGGTCGGCATCGGAATGCAGATCCAGATCTTCGACCCGACCATCTTCTGGGGCAGGGTCGCGACGCAGGAATTCGACGCCTTCGGCATGAGCTACCCCTATATATCCGCCGGCGATGCGCTCAATCTCTATTTCCTGTCGCAGAACATTCCGACACCGAACCGGATGAACTGGAACGATGAGGAAACGGACGATCTGCTGGCCGAAGGCCGCCATGCCACCGACGATGCCACCCGCGCCACGGCCTACGGCAAGGTGCTCAAGAAAGTTCACGACGCGGCTGTGTGGCTACCGCTTTACCACGAGCCGATGAACATCGTTCAGTCCAACCTGCTTGAGCCGATAGTGCCCCACAACAATTATGGCGCGGGTCTCTACAAGGGGCTGGACCTCAAGTTTCGCGACTGACGCGCTCCGCGGGGGCAGCCGGCGCGCCCCCGCAAAACTCGCAGGGGAATGAAGATGCATCAGCAAACTACCGTCATTCGCGACGCCGACTGGATCGTCGGCTTCAATTCGCAAACCGGCAGGCACCAGTTCCTGCGCGGACAGGATGTCGCCTTTTCCGGCGATCGGATCGTTCATGTCGGTGGCCGCTATGACGGTCCGAGCACCACCGAGATCGACGGGAGCGGCCGTATGGTGTCGCCGGGATTGGTGAACATCCATTCCCATCCCCTGTCGGAGCCCCTGAACAAGGGCTTTCTGGACGAGCTGGCCAGTGCCGGACTTTACCAAAGCTCGCTTTATGAATTCATGGCCCTCTTCGGACCAGATGATGAGGGGCGCCTCGCCTGCACCGAGGTCGCGCTTTCGGAGGCGCTGCTGTCCGGCGTGACCACGTTGGTGGACCTGTCCGTCCCCTATGAAGGCTGGCTTGATCTCCTGTCCCGCTCGGGCCTGCGCGCGGTCGCGGCTCCCATGTACCGCTCGGCCCACTGGTTCACACGAAACGGCCATGTGACCGAATATGAGTGGAACGAGGCCGCGGGCGAGGCCGCGATGCGCGCCGCGCTTGACGTGATCGACCGGGCGGATGCCGACCCGTCGGGGCGGCTCAGCGGGATGATCGCACCCGCCCAGATCGATACCTGCACCGCGGAGCTGATACGCGACAGCCATGCCGAAGCGCGGCGTCGAGGGCTCAAGATGCAGATCCATGCAGCCCAATCGGTGGTGGAATTCCAGGAAATCACACGCCGTCACGGACGCACGCCGATCGAATGGCTGGAGGATCTGGGCGTGCTCGACTCGCACACGATCATCGGTCACGCGATATTCCTCAACGATCATCCATGGGTCCATTGGCCGCAAGGCCGCGATTTGGAACGGCTGGCCGCTTCCGGTGCCGCGGTCGCCCATTGTCCGACGGTGTTCCAGCGGCGCGGCATGTCGCTCCGCAGCTTCGGGCGATATCTTCGCGCAGGCGCAACTTTGGGTATTGGGACGGACACCTATCCCCACAATATGCTGGAGGAGCTCCGCCATGCGCTCATCAACTCCCGCTTGATGAGCGGAAATGTCTTCGACCTGCGCACATCGGACGTCTTCGACGCAGCCACCGTCGGTGGTGGCCGCATCCTTGGGCGGAGCGATATCGGCCGGATCGAGGTCGGGGCCAAGGCCGACTTGTTCCTTGCCGATGTCACCCATCCCGCCATGCGACCCGTGCGCGATCCGCTGCGCTCCCTGATCTATGTCGCGGCCGAACGCGCGGTGACCGATGTGTTCGTCGACGGCCGGCAGGTGGTGCGCGCAGGCGAGGTTCTGGCGTTCGATCTGTCGTCGGCGCTTGGCCGGCTCGAGGCGGCGCAACGCCGCGCCGAGATCGCATTCACCGATCGTGACTTCAAGAAGCGCTCGCACCTTACGGCCTCGCCCCTGAGCTATGAGCTCGCGGATGGCTGAACCTCTTCTATCCGTGCGAAGTCTGGAGGTCCGCTTCCGTCTCGACGGGCGCAGCATGCGCGCGGTCGATGACGTCAGCTTCGATCTGCAAAAGGGCCAGACGCTCGGCATCGTCGGCGAATCCGGTTGCGGCAAGAGCGTCACGTCGCTGTCGATCATGCGGCTCCTGCCCTCCCCTCCCGCCCAGGTCGCCGCGGGCGAGGTGCTGCTGGAGGGCCGCGACCTGCTGAAGCTTTCGGAAAGGGAAATGCGGAAGCTGCGCGGCGGGCGTATCGGGATGATCTTTCAGGAACCGATGACCAGCCTCAATCCGGTCTACACCTGCGGCGACCAGATCATCGAGGGCCTCAGGGTTCATTCAGGCTTGAGCGGCAAGGCTGCGCGAGATCGCGCCATCGAACTCCTGGAGCTGGTCCGCCTGCCCTCTCCGGAAAAACGCATCGACGACTATCCTCATCAGCTGTCCGGCGGCCAGCGCCAGCGAGTGATGATCGCCCTGGCGCTCGCCAATGATCCCGCCGTGCTTATCGCCGACGAGCCAACGACCGCACTGGACGTGACAATCCAGTCCCAGATCCTCGATCTGATGCGTGACCTGCAGGAGCGGACCGGCACCGCGATCATGCTCATAACACACGACCTCGGCGTGGTGGCCGAGACCTGCCAGCAGGTGGTGGTCATGTATGCGGGGTCGGTCATCGAACGAGGGCCGGTCGACAAGATCTTCGCCGATCCGCAGCATCCTTATACGATCGGCCTCATGGCGGCCGTGCCGCGCATGGACGCCGGCCGTGCCCGGCTCGCGAGCATTCCCGGATCGCTTCCCCCGCCTTGGCAGAACATACCTGGCTGCCGCTTCGCATCGCGCTGTCCCCTGGCGGACAACCGCTGCCAGGCAGAAATGCCGCGCCTGCGCGAGGTCACGCCGGGCCACGATGTCGCTTGCTGGAAAGCCCCGATCGAAGGAGCAGGCTGATGGCCGATCTGCTGGAAATTCAGGGGCTCACCAAGCATTTTCCGGTCCGTCGGGGCGTTCTGCGCCGGCAGATCGGCACTGTGCAGGCCGTCACGGATGTCAGCTTCACCCTCAAGCGCGACGAAACGCTGGCCATTGTCGGCGAATCCGGTTGCGGAAAATCGACGCTTGGCCGCGCGATCCTGCGCCTCCTCGAACCCAGTGCGGGAACGATCCGCTTGGGCGGCGAGGATGTCACCAGCCTCGACCGCAGGGCGCTCCGGGCTGCGCGCAAGCGTATGCAGATCATCTTCCAGGACCCTTATGGATCGCTCAACCCGCGCATGACGGTGCGCGAGGCGCTGTCTGAGCCGCTCTTGCTGCACGGCATGGCCACGCCCGCAACGATCCGCGGCGAGGTGGATCGCCTGATCACGATGTGCGGCCTGTCCGCCTGGCATGCCGAGCGATATCCGCATGAATTCTCGGGCGGTCAACGTCAGCGGGTCGGCATCGCGCGCGCGCTGGCCACCAGGCCAAGCCTGATCGTCTGCGACGAGCCGGTCTCGGCATTGGATGTCTCTGTTCAAGCGCAGATCGTCAATCTCCTGCAGGACCTTCAGCGCGAACTGGGCCTCGCCTACGTCTTCATCAGCCACGATCTGGGCGTGGTGCGCCATATCGCCAATCGTGTGGCTGTGATGTATCTGGGCCGGATTGTCGAAGAAGCGCAGACCGATCAGCTTTACGGCAACCCGCGCCACCCCTACACGCGAGCCCTGCTTGCCGCGGCCCCTCGCGCGGATCCCGCGACAGCGCGTCACAAGCCGCCGATCGAGGGCGGAACCCCTTCCGCCATGGCTCTGCCTTCAGGTTGCGCCTTCCATCCTCGCTGTCCGCTGGCCATCGAGCGCTGCCGCACCGAACGTCCGGAAATCCGCGCGGTCGACCGAAACCGCGTTGCCTGCCATCGCGCCGATGAGCCGGTGACGGGAACCCTCGATCAGGCGCCCGGCCAGGGCAGTCCGGCACTTCTGCGCCGCCTTGCGATTCTCGAACGGCGACGAGCGGCGGGATGACGGAACCTTCTTGCAGGAATGGCGCGGAAAGTCTGGTCGGTAGTCTTTCCGCGGCCGGCGTCGAGGTCTGCTTCGCAAACCCCGGCACCTCGGAGATGCAATTCATCGACGCGCTGGCTCGCACGCCCGCGATGCGCTGCGTTCTGGGCCTGTTCGAGGGAGTTGTTTCGGGCGCGGCGGATGGCTATGCGCGCATGGCGGGCAAGCCTGCGATCACGCTTCTGCACCTCGCGCCCGGGCTCGCCAATGCGGGCGCGAACCTGCACAACGCCAAGAAGGCGCGCGCTCCGATTCTCAACATCGTTGGCAATCATGCATTGCGGCATCTGCGCTATGATGCGCCACTGACCGCGGACGTGGCGGCGACCGCCTCGGTTTTTTCCGATTGGGTGAGGACCGCCCAAAACTCTCAAACCATGGCGCGGGACGCGATCGAGGGACTGGCGGTGGCGCGAGGTCATCCGGGCCGAATCGCAACGCTGATCGTTCCGGCCGACATCGGTTGGGAAAAAGGCAGCGGCGGCGTTGCCCCGCTCTCCCCACAGGAAGCGCGCCCGCTCGACGAGATGACCGTCCGCCGCGCCGTCGCCGCCCTCGGGCCCGGCGCGGTGATCATCTGCAGCGGAACGGTTCTCGAGGATCCACATTCGACCGGGTTGCTGGCTGGCATCGCCGAAAAGACCGGCGCGGTCCTGCTCGCCCCGCCGTCAAACCGCAGGATAGAACGCGGTGCTGGGCGAGCCTCTATTCCGCGTATCCCCTTCGGCGTCGACGAGGCCATCGAACTGCTCTCCCCATTCCGACGCGCCATTCTCATCGAAACGCAGCCGCCGGTCTCGTTCTTCGCCTACCGCAACCGCCCCAGCCTGCTTTTGCCGGAGAATTGCGAAGTCATTCAACTCGCGGAATTCGATCAGGATGGGCGGCTGGCGGTACATGAGCTGGCCGACGCGATTTCGGCCGAGGCACCGCGCGGGAAAACAAAGCACCCACCGATCACCACTCCCACCGCGGGTCCACTGACGGACGACAATCTCTCCGCCGCCATCGCCGCCGCCCTGCCCGAAGGCGCCATCATAATCGACGAGGGCATGACGCGCGCGCGCCTCGTCGAGGCCTATACGGTGAACGGTCCGCCGCATTCCTGGCTTTCGATCACCGGCGGCTCCATCGGCATCGGCCCGCCACTGGCGGCGGGCGCGGCGATCGCTTGCCCGGATCGTCCAACGGTCGTTCTGCAGGCGGACGGCTCGGCGATGTACACGTTTCAGGCGCTCTGGACACATGCGCGCGAGCAACTCAACATCACCACGATCGTCTTCGCGAATCGCGGCTACGAAATGCTGCGGCAGGAGCTCGCGAATGTCGGCACAAATCCTGGTCCAGCGGCATTTGGACTGATGGACCTCACCTCTCCCGAACTCGACTTCGTGGCGCTGGCGAAAGGCATGGGCGTTCCCGCGGTTCGCACCGAATGCGCGCTTGACCTCTTCCGCATCCTTTCGGCGGCCGTGCGCGAGCCGGGTCCCTTTCTCATAGAGGCCATGCTGTGACCGAATTCGATTTCCCGAGTGGCCGCCGCCCGCCCGCCTACGCGAGCGGCGCGACGATCCCGACCTCTCATTCATCGGCCAGCGCGGCGGGCTTCGCAATATTGGCGGAAGGCGGGAACGCGGTGAACGCGGCAAAACAAGAGTAGACCTCTTATTTCGCTGATGGCCGATAGCCGCGCCAATCCATTTCAAGCGCGTGGCGCTTGAACGTTCAGCTCCCGTCCGGGCGATGGCTTTTCTGTTTCTCCTGCCGGGCTGGTGCTTTCCCGCGAAGCTGGTCGAGGTAATTGTAGACGGTGAACCGGGTGACCCCAAGGTGCGCGGCCGCGAGATCGACGCTCGAGCGGATCAGAAACAGCCCGCGATCGTTCATGTGCCGCACGGCTTCCATCTTGTCTTCGCGGCCCATCGCCGCGACCGGCTTCTCGGTCGCGGCTATGCCCGACTGGATGATCTCCTGCACCAGGTCGTCCACGCTGGCGCTCTCGGGCTCCACCGGCTCCTGCGGCGCGCCGCCGATGGAAGCGAGCAATCCCTTGACGACGCCGTCCAGTTCGCGGAGGCGGCTGTGGTCGGCGTTCACGCAGAAAGCTGCATATGCCTCGCCCTTCTCGTCGCGCAGGATGATGCTTGTCGAATCCAGTTCATGACCGAGCCGCGAGCGCGTGCGGTAGTCGCTGACGATCGAGTAGGATTTGCCAGCCTCTGCGAACTCTCCCGACATCAGCTTCTGGAGACCTAGATCGTCAAAGGGACCGCTGATGATCGGGCTGCCTATGGAGCGGCCGGTGATATGGCCGTTGGCGATCGCGACGACGGAATGACCGGGCTTGGAGAGGTCGTGCAGGACGACCTCGACATTGCCTCCGATAATCTGCTGCATGCCTTCGACGACCCATTTCAGGGTTTCGATCACCAGTTCACGTTCCCGGGCATCCTTCGGGCTCATCAAAGCGACCATTCCTTTCAACTCGCGTCCGAAACCTCGACGACCAGCTCGATTTCCACAGGCATTCCCATGGGCAGCGAATTCGTGCCCACGGCCGCGCGCGCATGCCGGCCACGGTCTCCCAGCACGTCCACCAGCAGTTCCGATGCGCCGTTCATCACGAGATGCTGCTGCTCGAATCCGTCATCGGAATTGACATAGCCGTTGAGCTTGACGATCTGCGTCACCCGGTCAAGGTCTCCCACAGCCGAAACGATGGCGGCGAGCGCGTTGATCGCCGAAAGACGCGCGGCGGCGATGCCTTCTTCCACGGTCATGTCGCGGCCCAGCTTGCCGCGCGCGACGATCCTGCCGTCGATGATCGGTCCCTGGCCGGAAATGTAGAGTGCGTTGCCCATGAGGCGTGTTGGCACGTAGGCCGCCAGTGGCGCCGATACCTTGGGCAGTTCTATGCCGAGTTCCTTCAATCTGGCTGTGGGGGTCATCAAGACTGTTCCTTCTGCAGGTCGCGTAGAATTTCGCTGAAGCGATCGATGTCCGCCGCCGTGTTGTAGAAATGAGGGGAGACGCGGAGGAATCGGCCGCGCGGCTCCACGCTGACGCCCCGGGCGGCCAGACGTTCTGCCGTGCCTTGCGGATCGGCGCAGGCAACGGAGGTGATCGCCGCCGCCGCGTCGGGTGTCACGAGCTCGACCCCGATATCGCGGAGGGAAGCCCGTAGATGCGCCCGCAGCACCGCGTTGCGTTCGTAGACGACGTTCCAGCCGATCCGCTCCAGATAGGCGAGTGAATCCCGCAGCGTGACGAGGCCGGGATAATTCACGTGACTGTAGCCCAGTTCCCGCGATGGCTCCGGGTTGGCGTAGCCGCGCATCACCGGGATAAGCTCCTCGGCCAGGCGTGGCGCGACGATGCTGACCGCCAGCCCGAAGCCCGAGATGAGCCATTTGAAGACCGCGCCGACATAGGCGTCGGCAAGTCCGGCCTCGACCGGCGTCGCGCCGAGCGCCTGGATCCCGTCTACGATCAGGAACGCGCCCGCATCGCGGGACACGCGCGACAGGACCGCTAGGTCTAGCTTCGTCCCGGTTTCCCAATGCACGTGGGAAGCGAGCACGATGCGACTGTCGCGTGCGGCGGCCGCCAACGCCTCGGTTCTCATGGCCTCTTCCGGAACGGCCACGGGGACGAGCGTTGCACCCCGCGCGACAAGCAGTCGCGCAACCGCCTGCACGGAAGGAAATTCGTCGTCGCACAGCACAACCCGGTCGCCGGGCGAAACCGGCAGTGCCAGGGCAAGCCGGTTGAGGGCTTCGGTCGTGCTTCCAGCGAAGCCCACCGTTTCTGCCGGCACATGCGCCATGCGGCCGACCTGGTCGCGCACGTCGGCGATGACGGACCGCCAAAGGTCGCGGCCGTCGAAGCCCTTGCTGTACATCTCGTCGAAGAACCTGCCGGCGGCTTGCCCCGCATCGCGGCGCGATATGCCAGTGGAGGCGGTGTTCAGGTAGACGCGCTGATCGAGATAGGGAAACTGTTGCCTGACGCCCTCGACATCGAAACTCATGGCAGTCTTCCTTGACGGTTTAGATCGAATGTCATCGCGACCGCTTCAGACGCTTTTCGAGCCGCTGGCCGTAGCGGGACATGGCGAAGCAGAAGGCGAAATAGATCGCGGCGACGAAGATGTAGGCTTCCGCGCCGAAACCCTGCCAGGCCGGTTCGCCGATGGAGCGCTTCGCCGCGTTCAGGAGGTCGAATATCCCGATGATCATCACCAGCGACGTGTGCTTGAAGAACGCGATGCAGAGGCTGACGATGGGCGGTAGAACGATGGTCAGCGCCTGCGGCATGATGACCAAAGCGGTCATGCGCCAATAGCCGAGACCGAGCGATTTCGCCGCTTCGTATTGCCCCGAAGGCACGGCCTGCAGCCCGCCGCGAATGGTCTCGGACAGATAGGCGGCGACGAATATGACGATGCCGAGTTGTGCACGCAGCAGCTTCGATACGGTCAGCCCCTCGGGTAGGAACAGCGGAAACATCACGCTCGCCATGAAGAGCACGCTGATCAGCGGGATGCCGCGGATTATCTCGACATAGAGCGTACACAACGTGCGCACCGTCGGGTTCGTTTCGGACGCCCGCCCCAGCGCCACCAGGATCGCAAGCGGAAAAGCGAGCGCAATGCCGAATGTCGCCAGCATCAGCGTGACCGGCAGGCCGCCCCAGAGGTCCTCCGAGACCGGCCGCAGCCCGAAGACGCCGCCGCGCATGAGAATGAAGATCGCCGTCAGGCCCGCTAACCAGACGGCAGCTATCTTCCAACCCCACAAACGGCGATCCACCGAAACGACGTAGAGTCCGATGAAGGCCGCGATGCAGATGGTGGGACGCCATTGCTCGGCATAGGGATAGAGGCCGAACAGGATGAAGCGGTATTTTTCGTGGATCAGCGCCCAGCACGCGCCGGCGGTTTCCGCGCGGCAGAGTTGCGTATCGGCGATGCTCGATCCCGGCAGCGTCCAGATCGCGCGCAACACCGCCCAGTCCAGGAACCGGTATCCGATCCACACCAGAACCGTAACCATCACCCCGGTCGTGATGCCGGAGGTCCACGAACTGAAAAGATTGCGCCGCGTCCAGGCGAGCGGACCTCTTTCGGTCGGGGGGCGCATCACGACCTCGTCGCCGGCTTCGGTAACGGCGGGTCCGCCGGCGATGTTCGACAGGCTGGTCATCGCGTCACCAAGGCGACGGAGCGGTTGTACCAGTTCATCAACGCACTGACGGCGAGGCTGATCGTGAGGAACGCGGCCATGATGATGGCTATGCCCTCCACCGCCTGGCCGGTATCGCTGATCATGGTGTTCACGATCGCCACGAGGTCGGGATAGCCCACCGCCACCGCAAGCGAGCTGTTCTTGGTGATGCCGAGATATTCGCTGGTGAGCGGCGGCACGATGATGCGCAATGCCTGCGGCAACACGATCTTGCGCAGCGTCTTTACCCGACTGAGACCGAGCGATTCCGCCGCTTCCCATTGTCCCTTGGGAACGCCGAGTATGCCGGCGCGCACGATTTCCGCCACGAAGGCGGACGCGTAGATCGACAGGCCTATGACGAGCGCGGAAAGCTCCGGCGCGAGCGACGATCCACCGACGAAATTAAACCCGCGGAGCTCAGGCACGTCGGGGGAAATGCGCGTGCCCGACAGATAGAGCACGGCCGCCGGGCCGATCGCCAGCAACAACACGCCCGCCGGAAGGAACGAGCGGGATTTCAGGCGCTCGCTGCCGAACCGATTTCGCAGGTAGACCAGCGCGACGAGCACGGCGCAGCCAAGCGCGAACGCGCCGAGCGCAAGTCCACCGCCCTGCGCTTCGATCAGCGTCGGATAGCGGATGCCGCGATTGGAGATGTAGAGCCCTTCGACGACCGTGATCGCGTTGCGCGGGCTCGGCAATTGAAGGAGCATCTGATACCAGAACACCAGTTGCAACAACACCGGCACGTTGCGGATCATCTCCACATAGGCTCCGCAAACGCGCGCCAGAAGCCAGTTCGGCGACAGTCGCGCGATCCCGATCAAGGTCCCCGCAACCGTTGCTGCAACAATCACGATGAAAGACACCGTGAGCGTATTCAGGATGCCGATGAGCAGCGCGCGTGCATAGGTGTGAATGCCGGGCACGAATTCCAGCCAGCTATGCGCGATCGGCATGTTGATCGGCCGGAAGAGGAACGCAAAGCCTGTCGTAATGCCGCGCGCCCGCAGGTTCGCGAGCGTCGTGTCGATCAGAAACCAGGCCAGCGCGACAATGCCGAGCACCAATGCCGCTTGCAGGGCGAGCGAGCGCAGATCGGCCGCTCCCGCAATCGGACGCCGGTTGGATTTGGAAGCTGAACGCATAGGCCGGTCGCTCTGCTGGTTGGGAAGCGGCAGCGGGATGCCGTTGCCGCCTCTGGCTCTCAGCGGAAGGGTGGCGCGTATTGCAGGCCGCCCTTGGTCCAGACATTGTTGTAGCCGCGATCGACACCGACCACGTTGCGGGCCCAGACCTCGCCAAAATTGCCGACCTGGCTGATCACCGTCTTGCTGAAGTCGTTCGACAGGCCGAGCGTTGCTCCGAGCTCTCCTTCCATGCCGAGGAAGCGGCGGATGCGCGGATCTTCGCTGTCCATGAAGCTTTCAACGTTCCCACTCTCGATGCCGAGAATTTCGGCGTTGACCAGCGTGTAGTGCGTCCAGCGAACGATGTCGAACCAGCGCTCGTCGCCCTTGCGAACGACCCCGCCGAGCGGCTCGGCCGTCATGCGCTCGGGCAGGATCACGAAATCTTCGCCGGCTTCGCCCTGCGATGCCTTGAAGCCTGCCAGAGACGAACTGTCGATCGTGTAGACGTCGCAGCGATCGGCCAGGAACGCGGCGCGCGCCTCCTCGCCTTCCGACAGCACCACCGGCGTATAGGTCATGTTGTTGGCGGAGAAATATTCTTGCACCGTCAGCTCCGAGGTGCCCCCCGTGAGCATGCAGATGCTGGCACCGTCGAGTTCGAGCGCGCTGTTCACGCCGAGTGCCTTCTTCACCATGAAGGCCTGGCCGTCATAGTAGTAGATGCTGGGGAACTGGAGTCCGAGCTGGCTCTCGCGCGTCATCGTCCAGGTGACGTTGGCGAACAGCACGTCCACCTCGCCGGACTGCAAGGCGGTAAAGCGCTGCTGCGGGGCGAGCAGCACCCATTGTACCTTTTCCGCGTCACCGAGCGTCGCGGCCGCGACGGCGCGGCATTGGTCGGCATCGATGCCGCGCATGACGCCCTGGCTGTCGGGCAAGGAGAAACCGGGGCTCGTGCCGATCACGCCGCAGATCAGCGTGCCTCGCGATTTCACCGTTTCGAGGGTCCTGGATGATGCCGGCGACGCGTCTTGCGCGAACGCGGAGGATGCCGCGAGCATGCTGGCCGCAAGCGTACAAATTCCTAAAAGCGTGCTGTGTTTCATGGTGTCGCTCCCTTGGGACGGCATGGCCGTCTTCAGCAGACAACAACACTTCGTTGAACAAATCAACATTTTGTTGATTTGTTCATTCCTTTGGTGCGCACAGCCGTCGCTATGTGTCGAGACTTGGCTTGCAGCGCGCCAAGCCAAGCCTGCACGCCAACCATCTTGCCGAACGAAAAAGCCGTCCCGTCAAAGAGCGCCGTCGGACTCCGGCACGGTCATCGTCGAGGGCATGAGCATTTCAATTGGCTTAAGCCAAAAGTACCGTCACGAGCTTCATTCTCATGACGGCACTTTCGGTTTCGACGAGGATCAATACGAGCACGGGGCCATCAAATTGGCAGAAAAATTGTTTTTAATCAGTGTATTAGATCAAATTCCAGCGCGTGTTCGGATACGCTCGAATACGCTAAAATCATTCCCACTCTATTATTTTTTCCGCCCTAAGCGGCTGATATGTCTATGAAAAATAAAATTTCCGGATGAGTATACCGCGAAAGATCCCGTCAAAAACCTAGCCTTTTGATTTTGCTGGGTTTTCAGGCGCACACCTAGCTGAAAAAGTTTCGTGAACTATCGGCATTTATCGGCCGCTTCGGAGTGAGACATACCGCAAACGTCGAATCTGGTGCGCCGATAAAATACCGTCAAAACCGGCGAAATCAATGGTCCTACCTCGAACGTGGATCGGTGGGCTGGAATTGAGCACATTGCATGAACGACAGAGGTTGAGAGGGTGAATACAGCTTCTGGGGAAGAGCTTTACGAGCAGGTTTGGCCCAAACCTATGACCAAAGTCGCCGCAGACTATGACGTTAGGGGTACTCTCGCCAACTTGGGCCACCGCTCAGTCAACCTCTACACACCGATGACGCGCTGCGCCGATTTGGCCGGGGCAAGCCATTTAGCCGCGACGCGCTACCGTAGGATTGAGGTGAGCAGGTCTCGAATCTTCGCGGAGAAAATCTCGTCATCGACACTGCGACCCGTGGTGACGAAGATGACTTCGTCGAGGAAGCGTGCGAGCATGATCTCAAGTTCCCCTCCCCGTTCTTCGCTCGCCGCCAATGCCTCGATCGCATCCGTCCTCGCGAAGACCACGATGGGTGGCTCCTCTCCCTCGTTTGCGATGATCCGGGCTGTCGCTACGGGCTTGTCCTTGAGGCCTTCACTAAAAAAGTCCGCGACCATCTTACTCTCGACTGCCTGGTCGAAGACGTGAACGTCGATCGCGGCTCCCTCTTCTAGCAGGTCCGGCGCGAGAATGTCCGAGAGCTCGTCCGCAAAGGCATCGACGAAGGCTCCGATCACCACCGCCACAAACATGGACTCAGGCTTCTTGGCATCGGTGCGCACGGTGAAAAGTAGGCGCTGCGTGCTGCCCAGACGAAGGACGAGGTTCAGATCGTCATCGGGGCGGTGACGCACCATCATATTGTCCAGCCCGCTCACGCAGATTCCGGTCAGCGTAAGCAATTCCGCGGTGGTGAAAGCGCGATGTCGACCAAAGCCGAGGATGGCCAGCAAAAGCATAGACCCTAGCGATCCCTGCTTTCTTAGCCCGCGCTTCTCGTCGACGGCGAGGAGGCACCTGACCAGACAATCGAACCAGAATGCCCCATTCTGGCCGGGAAGGAAGGAGCGGACCAGAGAGCCGAGGACGCTGGGTGCGGCCGCTTTTGGGCAGCGCGTGAGCGCCACCGTCATTGCTTCGACCCAAGCACGCGACGCCTTGAGATCGCTCCGGCCATCGAAAGCGAGCGCTATCAGCGTCTCGGGATCTTTCTCCTCGGCGATGAACGGTACGAAGTAGCGCAACAGGCGCTCGGCTTCGGCACGATCATCCCCACGCAAATAGCCGCTGATGGCGAGCGCATAGCCGGACATCGCGTCACGGTCACGACCCTGGAATCGGTGGGCATCTCCCCGCTCCTCCAGGGCGAATGCCTGCTCGACCCACGCGTAACTGTCTGCCAAGAGACCTGCGGCATGAGTCGCATACTGCTCGGCGCGCGCTGCGAGCATGCGCCTCTCCTCACCCTCCGCCGCTGAGGCGGCTTGATTGTCCACCGACGCGAGCAAACGCGAGCTACGCCCCTCGATATCGGGCCTGCCCACTGACTGACCGAGCTTGCCGCCTTCGGCATAGGCCGCTCTAGCGCCATCGAGATCGTCCGCATCGCGTAGCACGTTGCCGAGCATGATCTGGTTGATCGCCACCAGATATCTGTCGCCCAGCTCCTCGCCGATGGCGATCGCCTCGCGGGCCATAGCTTCGGCTTCCTTAAACCTTTTCTCGATACGGAGGCGCGGAGTTTCCAAATTGCACAGCCACGCGCGATGACGAGGCGAATCGGGCTCGTCAACCTCGAGCTCGGCGCGGAGCGCCTCGGCTTCGCTTCGCCCTTCTTTCGAGGTTGTGAGCGATGCGATGAGATTGCGCGTCGCGATCTCGAGGCCATATCCATCCCCCAGCTCCGCGAAGATCTCCCGGGCGCGGCGAAAGATCGGCGTGGCTGCGTCAGTGTCGTTCACGCTCAGATAAGCGACGCCCTCGTCGAGCAGCAGTCGCCCCTCGCGATCCTTGCGGCCCTGCACTCTCGCAACATCGCGAAGCGCACGAACGCGCTCGAGCGCTGCTGCCGATGCCGAATGCCTGAGATCGATTGAGGCCTGGAGCAGATCGATCATCTCTCCCGCTTCGAGATCGTCGATCTGTGCGGCGGTTTCGCGCGCTTCCTGCAATAGCAGCTCGGCCGCTTTCATCCTACCCTGGTTCGCGCGTGCTTCGCCCAGTGCTATCAGGACCGAAACAAGGCGGCCCTTCTCCGAACGCGACCGATAGTAGTCGACAAGATAATCGAGCGCATCGATCAGGTGTCGCGTCGATCCGCTGAACACCGCCTCCGACGCGGACCGATTAGCGAGCCGTGCCACTCTCTCAGACATTTCGCTTCGACGCAGGCTGAAGGCTGCCCAGGATCGTCCGGTTCGCGCGAGCCGGTTCGACAGGCGGTCGACGAACAGCCCATGCAATTGGGGGCGCTCAAGGACAATCTGCCCAATCTCCTCGCGCAGACTCTCGTGGACGAAGCCATACCCGGCCGCGGTCTCCATTAGAAGATCGTCCATAGCGGCGACATGCTCGGTTATCTCGGTCGCCGTCGCGGCCGCACTGCCAAGCAGAACCTGCATGTCGGATAGGGTCAGCATCACCGGCGCAAGCGACAGATAGCCGAGGATCTCGCGCGGGACGGCACCGAGCGAGTCGTAACGCTGGCTACCCGTCCCAGTCCGCGCTTTCATGCGAAGGATAAGCGGCAGATCACCGGGGTGGGCCGGGACCGATGCTCCGGCGAGCACACGCAGCGCCACCAACTCGTCGCTGGTGAAGCCCGGCACCAGCAACTCGTCTCCGGTCGCGCTTTCCGGTTTTTCTCGCGTAGCGAGCACCACCGAACCGGTGCCGCTCTGCGCGAGACAGGCGCCGAGCACTGACCAGACCGCGTCGGCATCCTCCGGATCGTCTAGTACCAAGGGCCAGCCATTGCCGTGTCGCCAGCGCGCAACCAGCATGGAGCGGACATCTTCGAACAAGGGTGTCGCAAGTTCCGGTCCGCTCGCGATCCCCAGCCGCTCGGCCGCGGCGAGCAGTGCCGTGCGGGCGTCCATGCCGCGCGCGTTGACGTAAGCCGCGGCGCGCTCCTGCGACCATTCGGCAACGAGCGCCGTCTTGCCCGCGCCCGATGCCCCCGTCACCCAGACGATCCGAGCCCTTGCGGCGGCCCGCGAAAGTTGATCGAGTAGCCCGTTGCGCCGGACGCGTAGCGCGCCGTCGCGGAAGATAGCGGCGAGCGTCGCGCTCGCCGTGCCGACGGTCGTCGACGGGGTTTGAGCCCGCGTGACCCGGTTGGTGACCAGCGCCGTCAGGTCATCACGAAACCGCGCCTCGAGATCCTCGCCGTCATCGAAGAAATAGAGGACGTGCGGTCCCCCCATCATCTCGCCGACCATCGCCTCCAGCCGAGCGTCGCGGTCTGGCGTGGATTTCAGCACATAGGCCAGGAAATCCTTGCTGAGCCGCTGCGCCTCCCGGAACTCGTCTTCAAGCCCGGAGACGGTCATCCCCTTAGCTTCGTCGATCCACCCATAGGATTTGCGATAGATGCCGAGGACGATGTGCGAGTCCTGGAGCTTGCGCAGATAGAAGTCGCGCGGTGCCTCCGCTCGTGCGCCTTCGCGCTCGAATTGGACAGGTTCAAAATTGAGGCCTCGGATGGCGGCACGCGCGGCTTCCCGCTCTGTCGCACATTCCCCGATTGCTGAACTGATGAAGACCCGCAGGCGATCAGCTGTCGCGCGCTGCAGGAGCGGGTCAGCCATAGCCGAGCTCCCGAATGCGCTCGATCCGCTCAGCAGTCGCGTCCCCGATCTCGCGGTTTGGTTCGAGGCGCCGCAACAAGAAAGCGGCGTCAAGTCCTATCTGGGCGCTAATCTGATCGTTCGGGATGGCGGTGAGATCAACCTCCATCGAGGCCGGCTCCAGCACGCAGTGACGAACGGCGTTGATCATGGCGAGGCGCTTGCCCGCGCCGCTCGGCTGATAGGCGAGAAAATCGGCCGACCGAAGATTGCAGATCGCCTGCTCGACCTGCCACCTGGAGCATCCCAGCGCCTGCGCTTGCTCCATCAGCGCAGCCCCCGGGTGGGTATTGCGGAGCACATGCAGCGTCTTGGGCATCGACGCCGCAAGCCGCCGTTCGCGGGCGCTAGCGAGGCTCACGGGATCCTGTCGTAGGGCTGGCGGCCAGCCGGGATCAGGACCATTCTTAGTCCTTGCCTCAAATTCTGCCTCAGTTCTCGCCATCGTGTGCGGCGGCCGATGCTCGGGCCGCCGATAGACTTCAATGCCGGGAAGGAGAATGGCGTTATCCCAATTGGGCGTGAAGGCGAAGTCGCGACTGCCGCCTCCGCGCGAGACGCCTTCCGGCATCTCCGCGACGATCAACCACAGCGGCGCGACCGGCTGCTCGGCATAGTTGGCGAGTTGGTCGAGCATCCGGTGCCGCGAGTCCATGCGCTTGATGTGGCTCGTCACCATCATCAGCGGCTGACGGACAGTGTCGATGCCAGAAACACGCCAGCGCAGGAGATCTACCTGCTGCGAGATTGCGAGCACATAGCCAGGCCCATCGTAAGCGATTTCGATACGGATGGCGTTAGGTCCGGATAGCGTGGTCCATTCCTTCAGCAGCGCGAGCGCGGACTTCATTCCGCGAACGTTGGAGCCGACGAGTGTTATGAAGGGCACGCCATCGGGGATGATGCCATAGCCGCAGCCCGAAAAGCCGCCGGCGGCTAGGCGCCGCGACAACTCCATATTGGCCATGACCATCTCGATGGCGGGCCAGCCCCAGTCGTAGCCGCCCGCATCTCTGATGAGATCGTCGCGCTCCGCCGACTGCCGATCGGCTCCCTTCGCTTTTTTCGCGCCCTTACCCTTTATCCCGGCCATTTCTGCACTCTGAAAGAGCTCGGCCAAATTGCCAAGGCCTGCTCGAACCAACAGATGCCTTCCACGAACTGCTGCTCAAACCGTAACGGTCGCGACAAACTCGCGACAGGATCCGTTAACGCCGCTGACGACAATGAGTAGGTAGATGAAATCAAGTTGAAGCTATGAGGTTTTCGTTAATTGGCGAATCTGGCAAGTTCGAATGCTCATGCTAGCTTTGCCACGAGGGGGAGGCAATCGCGTGTTCATTCAAAGAGTCATTATAGAAAACTACCGCTGCCTGAAATCGGCAAACGTTTCTCTCAACGAAAAACTAAACGTCATTGTCGGAAACAATGAATGTGGCAAGTCGACTTTGCTGGAAGCCATCCATCTCGCTATGACAGGTCAGCTCAACGGTAGACCTCTGCTCGTCGAGTTGCATCCGTATCTTTTCAACATTGATCTTGTTGAAGCGTATATCGAGGCGTTGGAGAAAGGCACGTCTCCGGAGCCGCCCCGTATTGTCATTGAAGTTTATCTCGCTGACGACTCTACCCTCACAAAGCTCAAAGGCGATAATAATAGCCTTGGCCTTGACCAACCCGGCGTCAGCCTTGTCATCGAACTCAATCCCGCTCACGCAGAAGATTTCGCACAATACGTTTCTGAGCCCTCAGAGATTCGAACGCTACCAGTGGAGTACTACTGGATCAAATGGCGCGATTTCGCCGAGAACGAAATCATCAATGCCCGCGGCATTCCACTGCAGACCAGCCTGATCGACGCAAGCACAATCAGGAACAGCGCTGCCGCCAGCCGATACGTCGTCGATATCGTGAAGGAGAGCCTGAGCCCGAAGGAGAAAGTAGACCTGGCGCTGAGTTACCGGCTGATGAAGGATCGATTTCTTGAACAGCCGAAGGTCAAAACGATCAACGACGCGCTTGCGACCAAGAAGGGTGGTATCAGCGACAAGGTGATTTCGGTCTCACTCGACACCTCGGCCAGGGCAAACTGGGAGGCTGGCATCATGCCGCACCTCGACGACATTCCCCTCCCCCTTGTCGGCAAAGGCGAGCAGAATTCGGTCAAGATCAAGCTCGCGATGGAGACCTCAGCGAAGTCGCACATCATTCTCATAGAGGAGGCTGAGAACCATCTCTCCTACGCAAGTCTCAGCGAGTTGATCGGCCATATCTCGGCAAACGCCGGTTCGCGCCAGATTTTCATCACGACGCACAGTAGTTTCGTCCTCAACAAACTGGGCGTCGAATCGGTTCTCCTCTTCCAGCGTGGCGAGGGCATTCGTCTCACAGATCTCAAGGATAAGTCGACGCAAGACTACTTTATGAAACTGCCGGGCCATGACACCTTGCGGCTAATCCTTGCGAAGCGCTCTATTCTTGTTGAGGGTCCGTCAGACGAGCTCATCGTCCAGCGCGCCTACGAGAAGCGGCACGGCAAGGCACCGTTGGAGGACGGCGTTGACGTGATCTCGGTAAACTCGCTTGCCTTTAAACGCTTCCTCGAAATTGCCGTACTGCTCAAGAAAACGGCCGACGTGGTGACGGACAATGATGGGAGCGTATCGGCGCTCAAGACAAAATACGCTGACTACCTCGGGTCGGCTATTGTCACTATCCAGTATGATGACGACGAGAGCCTCAACACTCTCGAGCCTCAGCTTCTTGCCAAGAATGGGCTCGCGACCGTCAACTCGGTCCTGGGCCAATCATTCTCGAATGACGCTGCAGCCCTAGCATACATGGCAAGTCATAAAGCCGACACGGCACTGAGATTCTTCGAGACCAGCGTTGATTGGTCGCCTCCGGATTATATCGCCCGTGCCGTCCGCTAGTCGCATCATCATCTCGGCAGCCGGTGGAGGGAAAACCACTCGCGTGGTCGACCAGGCACTCGCCTCCGATCAGGGCATCACTGCCCTGATCACCTACACGCGTAACAATGTCCGCGAAATCCAGCTGAAGGCCTACAAGCGTCGGCCCGTCATTCCATCGCACGTTGAAGTTCTGTCTTGGTACACCTTTCTGCTCAGAGAACTCGCCCGTCCATACCGTTCGGCGATGCATAAGCACCGCATCGACGGCATTCATTGGATCGAGGGAAAATCAGTCCCCTATATTCCCGCAACGAAGACCGGTGCGCACTACTTCGTTGATGGTAGCCGAGTCTATTCTGACAAGATCGCGAAGTTCATCTGCGAATGCGACAAGCGCTCCGGCGGCGCGATCATGCGGCGGCTCAAGGCTCGCTTTAGTCACCTGATCATCGACGAAATCCAGGACATGGCCGGCTACGACCTCGACCTGCTTGAGCTTATTCTTAGGTCTGGAATCCCGGTAACCTTTGTCGGCGATCACCGTCAGGCCACCTTCTCGACGAACAACGCCCCAAAAAACAAGGGTTTTGCCGGCCCGGCAATCATCAAGAAATTCGAGCAGTGGAAGAAGGCGGGATTGGTCACGATCGACTACGAGTGCCACACCCATCGCTGCAGCCAGGTCATTGCCGATCTTGGCGACAGCTTCTTCCCTTTGGAACCGAAGACAATTTCCAAAAACACTGAGGTCACCGATCATGATGGCGTGTTCCTCGTCGCGAGTGCGGACGTAGGCGCTTACATGACCGCGTACTCCCCGCAGACGCTTCGATATTCCGCCAAGACCAAATGCGCCCCCTATAACGCGATGAACTTCGGCGAGGCGAAGGGCCTCACCTTCGATCGAGTGCTGATTTATCCCCACGGTAAAGCAGTTTCCTGGCTGGCGTCCGGAAGTCTCAGCCACGTCGAGAAATCAGCGGCCAAAATGTATGTCGCCGTGACGAGAGCGCGCTTCAGCGTCGCATTCGTGTTCGACGGGAAAAAATGCGGAATACAGGCTGAGCGCTGGGCTCCTTGATGGCGGCAGCGCTACCCTGTGTGACATCAACCGTTCGCCGTTTCGAAAAACGGACCACCTAACTGATTGAAATAAAATGGCCTCTTCTTGGCGTTGAAAAACGGAGCCGCCCAAGGTAGTTATATTAATAAATTAAGCAGTGTGACATAGGCTCATGATTTCCGTCGCCCAGTATCTTACAGAGCATGGCCCGTCTCGATCCTCGCGGATCGTAGAGGCATTTGTCACCGCCGGCCTGACACCCGAGGCCGCACGGCAGAGGGTTTCGCGCGCCAATGAACCGGTGCGCCGGTTCCCGGTTCCCCTGTTGCCGAAGCGGGAGGCGTTCCTCTACCTGGCAAAGGATCGGAACAGGGACAATTTCTGGCTGAACTTCATACGCGACATGAGGGAGTCCGGCTCGATCTATGCCGCAGCAATTGACGGGCTGATCGCCCGCGGAGGTCTCATCCAAGCCGCGCAGTTTCCAACGATCAGCGGCGCACCGGTCAATCCGACGAAAGGACAGCTACACGTCGACACAATCGCCAAGCGCCTGCGCGCTGCCGACTTTATGAAAGAAGTGTGGGATGCCGATGAAGGTGCTTGCTATCAGTTGGCATACTCTCTCGCCGAGGGCAGCTTCGCCACTATGCGCGCCCGTGATCTCACGGAACGCATTTTGCTCGACGGGTTGCGCGAATGGTGCCGTAGGATCGGTTTTGCGAGCTATAACTCGATACGGATACGAGGGGACGCCGAGTTGAAGGCAATCGGACCGTTTCCCTTCGATCTCGCAGGACCGAGCTATTTGCTCCCATTGCAAGGTGGCCCGGCAAAACCCGGCTTCGTCGTTGCTGACGTGTTTGCTGAAGGCATGCTGACGGCGAACCAGATCCAGTACTTCATCCGCAAATCAAGGGTGCTCAAGTCGACGTTCGGCGATATCCGTGTGTTATCGATCCTCGTAGCGGAAGCATTCACCGGCGAAGCGCTGACCGCAGGGCATGCGGCAGGCATTGTCATGGCAACGCCGAAAGACCTGTTTGGCAAACGCGTCGGGGCAGCAGTCTCTTCGCTCTGCGAGGTGCTTAAGAACGCAGCAAAGTACTCCTCATCAAGCCCCGAGCGCTTAACTCTGCTTCTCGATAGTCTCTTTGATATCGAAGGGCGAAACGGCAATCTTCGCGGCGTCCTGTTCGAACTAGTGGCCGGATATTTGGCGCGGCGTGACGCGGCGTCGATTGACATGAACATCAAGGCAACGGATCCAAGCTCAGGGAAGACGGCCGAAATCGACGTTCAAAAAATCACGCACCAGACCAAGTCCGTCACGGCGATTGAGTGTAAGGGCAAGGAGCCGGGCGGGGTTCTAAGTTTGGAAGAAGTCGAAACCTGGCTGAAGAAGATTTCTATCGTCAAAGCTCACTATCGAGAACACAACAGCCTGCGCGAAGCCCAGCACCGCTTCGAAATCTGGACATCGGGCTCCATCGCTCCCGAAGCTTTGGCGAAACTGGCCGAGGAAAAAGAAAAGCGCATCAAGTCGCCCATTGACTGGAAGGACGGGCGGGCAGTTCTCGATCTAGCCAAGCTGGAAAAGGAAAAGGGCATTGTGGACGCGCTGAACCAGCATTTCCTCGTGCATCCTCTCGCTGCCGTTGCGAAGAAGCTTGAAGCAGACAAGGCAGTCGGACCGATACCTGCCGCATCGGTGCCCCAGGCGCCACCCGCTCAAAATTTACCAGCACCTGCTTACGATTTCGTGAGCCTAGACAGCGAGCTGGATAGGCCCAACTAGGCTAGGAGCGTGAAGCATCCGATCGCTTCCTTGGCGGTTCCAATTGAACGCCCACTTGCCGGAAACCGACAACGCACGGGGAAATTCGCAGACCTTGAATGTCAGAAAAACATAGGCTATTTTCTGACATATGAAAACGCTGGTCACATCGGTTCCCGATCGGATTATGAAGCGCGTCCGTTCTAGCGGTCGTGGCGGCGTCTTCACGCCCAGCGACTTCCTGAACGTTGCCGGACGCGCAGCGGTCGATCAGGCTCTTTCGCGATTGGTCAAAAACGGCGCGCTGCGTCGCCTGACCCGTGGCCTGTATGATTATCCCAAGCTTCATCCGAAACTCGGACAGCTCTCGCCCACGCCCGATGACGTCGCGCAGGCGTTGGCGCGTGAGACAGGATCACAGGTGCAGATCGCAGGCGCTCGAGCCGCAAACGCCCTCGGCCTGACGACGCAGATGCCAGCGAAGAACACCTACCTGACCGACGGGCCATCCCGGCGCGTGGTGCTGGGCAAGCGCGTGGTCGACCTCCGGCACGCATCCCCCAAGCACCTGATCGCCCCCGGCAGTCCGGCGGGCACCGTCGTTCAGGCGCTCCGGCATGTAGGTCCGTTGCGCGCCACCGATGTCGCGCAGGTCGCGGCGCATCATCTGTCGGCGTCCGACAAGAAGACCCTCGCGGCCTCGGCCACTCAAGCTCCCGCCTGGATGCGGCCTACGCTCGCCTCGATCGCCAGCGCAGATTTGGTTGGAAGCAATGGATAAGGTCGCCCTGCTTCCGACCGAGGACCGCGCCGCCCTCTTCGGGGAAACGGGCGCGGCCCGCGGCATGGCGAACACGATCGTCGAAAAGGATTTTTGGGTCTGCTGGACGCTGAAACGGCTGTTCGCGGTGCAGGGCAAGGATACCGCCTCGCTGGTCTTCAAGGGTGGCACGTCGCTGTCGAAAGCCTTCAACGCCATCCACCGCTTCTCCGAGGATATTGATCTCTCCTTCGATCGCGCGGATCTCGGCTACACCGGGGACCGCGATCCCGAGCGGGAAGGGCTCAGCAGGAAGAAGACCAGCCAGCTCATCGACCACCTTGTGATCGATGTCGAACGGCATATCGCCGACAAACTACTTCCGGCACTCCGCGCCGCGATCGTGGAGCATCTTGGCGAGCCTGGCGCCGGAGCATGGTCGCTGGAAATCGACCCCAATGACGCGCAGACGGTGAACTTCCACTATCCCACCGCGCTTCCCGCGACCGAATATGAAAGCATCGGCTACATCACGCCGCGCGTGAAGCTGGAGATGGGCGCGCGCGGAGATCCCTGGCCGACCGAAGAAAAGACGATCCACCCCTATTCGGCGGAGGATTTTCCCGATTTCTTCGACGCGCCGGATGTCGCCGTCACCGTCCTGTCCGCCCGCCGCACCTTCTGGGAAAAGGCCACGGCGCTCCATGCGGAAGCGCACCGCCCGCCGGATTCGCCGATGCCGCAATATTTCTCCCGTCACTATTACGATCTCGCCATGTTGCTCGACACAGCCGAGGGCAAGGCGGCCGTCGCCGACTTCGACCTGCTGGCGCAGGTTGCGAAGCACAAGGCGACTTTCTTTCGATCGGGCTGGGCCAGCTACGACACTGCTCGACCGGGGACGCTGCGGCTCATGCCGGACAAATCGCGTGTGAAGGACTTGCGCGCCGACTATCGAGCAATGGCGCCGATGATGTTTGACGAAGCCCCGCCGTCGTTCGACGACATACTGGAGAGGATTGCGGCACTTCAGAAAGCCATCAATAGATAGATGGATAAAGGGGCTGTGCAGCCCGATCGGAGATCGAACTTCGGCACGCAATATACTCAAAAATCGCCACTGATCGGGCCAAAACGCCTGGCGAACCGCGAGCGTCACGCGAGGATAAGCCCTTGGATAGCAGTCAAATCATCGAGAATGCGATCAGAAGACTCGCAAATACCATGAGAATTTACAGTGAAGCGCATATGCGCTTCGGCGATCTGTTCAAGATCGACGCCGAAGAAGCGATCGACAATATCGATCGCTTTTTTGAAATGATGCTTGAGAGCTTTCATACACTCTATGATGTATCGAAGCATCTCTTTCCGTATTTCGACCACGGGGACACGGCCCTTGTGATCGCAGTACGAAACGCGATCCATCACCGAGACCACCCGTTGTTTCGAAGCCTTCAGCGACGCCTGCACCTCGATAGAGGTGGAGTGGAACGCTGGCTCGGCGCCTCCTTTTTGCTCGCAAGCCACCCCACGCTGCACGGTGCTCCGGTCCGAATGTCCCACCATGTACGATTGGACGACCTGGACGCGCGGCTCGATCCTTCACGCGCATCGCCATATCTCGATACCTTTGTGAGGGGCGCGACGGCCACCGCACGATTTTCGTTGATCGACTCGCAGCTCGGGCTTCCAGCGATCCGTAAATTTCGTTCCCAGCACCGATACCCTGACGACCAAACCTATCTCGATCTCGTGCCGATTTGTGTCTCGGCCATTTGCAGG
The DNA here is from genome assembly GCF_001014615.2 of Aquamicrobium sp. LC103. Taxonomy (GTDB): domain Bacteria; phylum Pseudomonadota; class Alphaproteobacteria; order Rhizobiales; family Rhizobiaceae; genus LBCQ02. Next base: position 95,793 of record NZ_LBCQ02000002.1, on the reverse strand, counting down.
GTGTTCCAGGCAATGAACGCCGCGGGCATCAATTTCAGAGATTTCGACGCCAGTACCTATGTCGGTCCGTTCACTACGGAAATCGCGGTCGATCTCTCCAGTCAAGACTTCAAGCAATTGCGTTTGCGCGGTTGGGGACCGCTGGACCTCATCCCTATTCCCATCGAGGACAGGCATGAACACGGAGCCGAGTGAAGGAGGAAAGCCTTCCCCCGCGGCCGAGTCGAAGTCTCGACCGCCCCCTTCTGCGGGGGCGCAGGCGTAAAATTACGATGGAACAGGAAGACGATTTTCTCGCCTCCAAATATGTCGAGTACCGCAAGGCTTGCAGGGCAGCCGAGGCATTTACGCCCTTCATGCCCTATGGCTGGTTCAAGCCGCCCCAGACAGTCCGGCTGGATAGCGAGTTCGGCCTTCAGCGAATGGCCTATCGCGATCTCGCGGATGATGCCGCACGCGACCTTGCAAACGGGATCAATCACCTGATCGGCCTCACCATGCGTCTGGAAGCATGGGGCAGCGTCATCGAAGCGCTTGATGTCCAGCAGACGAACCAATTGCTGCATGAGTTCGTGCAGGATCTGGCTTCAACGGCGCTGCTCAGCCCATACACGCTCAAGGCCCGGTTCTTCTTTGCGGTCGCGCATCTGTCCCATCAGGCGAACCGGGTTTCCCAAGGAAGCGAGTGGGCGGACGATCTTGCCGCTCTGCCGGAGGATTGGGGCATAAAGGAAGAGGTGGCGGTCAAGGCCGCAAAGCCTTGGCGCTCCTGGAAGAAATTGAACCGGGCGCTCAACACCGTCGACATGGGCGACTACAAGACCGCCACGGATGATTTCCGGAGTAAGCACACCCACAGGTTCACGCCACGGGTCGAGCTTGGGCTATCCCAATCAATCAAGCGCATTTGGGCAAAGGGCGAAAAAGCGCCCTCTTATGGAATCGGCGGCTCGCCGCCGCTTAAACTGGACGCGGTTGTCCAGGAACTTAAAACCCAATGCGTCCGCCTGTCGGCCTGTTACGCCGAGTTTCGGAAACTTGTCGCGGAGCAGAGCAAGGTATTGTTCGGGAATACCGACAGCCCGCAAGAGTGAAAGTGCGGACGGGGCTTTGCCGTAACGGATGGAGGCCGCCTCCCCCTGCGTGAAACCTAAAGGCGATCAGGATTCACGGGGCCGGAGCTATCGGCCTTCACATCTTGATCCTGTCCTTGCGCCCGGCCACCGCTTTGCTCTGGCCGGGCCGGTTGCTTGGGGGCTCCGCCCCCTGGCGCGGTGCAAGGGATCGCTGGCGCTCGACCGGGACGGTCTCCCCAGCCTTCCGCGCGGATATGTGTTTCTCACTCTCACCAATAGCCTCGATCCGCTTGTGCAGGCCGGGTGATCCCCCTCCGTCCCGGTCGCCCTTGCACCTTGCACCCCCCGGTCTCGGCGACGGCCAGGGTTGCAGCGCAGCGCTGCGCTTCAACCCGAGCCCATAGGAGCAAAGACCATGACCACAACCGACAACACCGCCCCGACCATTGAACACGGCACGACTGTTTTCATCCCGCTCAACAAGCTCAAGAAGCATCCGAACAATGCTCGAAAGACCCCGCACAGCGAGGCGTCTATCGCGACGAAGGCGGCGAGCATCGCCGCCAAGGGCATCCTGCAAAATCTGGTGGTGGAGCCGGAAACGGACGCCGAGGGCGAGCCGACCGGCTTCTATCTCGTCAGCATCGGAGAAGGCCGCAGGCAGGCGCAGATGCTGCGCGTGAAGCGCAAGCAGATCAAGAAGACCGAACCCATCCGCTGCGTCATCGACACGGCGAACGATGCCGCCGAGATCAGCCTTGACGAGAACGTGACGCGCGAAGACCTGCACCCCGCCGACCAGTTCGAGCGCTTCCGCGAGCTTTCCGAGGATCGGGGATGGGGCGCGGAGGAAATCGCCGCCCGGTTCGGCGTGACCGCCCATGTCGTTAAGCAGCGGATGCGTCTCGGCGCTGTCAGCCCGAAACTGCTGCAGGTCTATCGCGACGGCGACCTGACCTTGGATCAGTTGATGGCCTTCGCCATCACCGACGACCACGCACGGCAGGAACACGTATTTGAAAACCTGTCCTACAATCGCGATCCGTCCATCATCCGGCGCGACCTGACCAAGATGAACGTGCCCGCGACGAGCCGCTGCGCGGTCTTCGTCGGCGCGCAAGCCTATACCGATGCGGGCGGCAACATCATCCGCGACCTGTTCACCGAGGATCGCGGCGGTTTCTTTGAGGACCCCGCGTTGCTGGACCGGCTCGCCGTCGAGAAGCTGGAAGGGATCGCCGCCGAGGTGCAGCAGGCCGAGGGCTGGAAGTGGACTGCCGCCTATTTCGACTTCCCCCACGCCCACGGAATGCGTCGTGCCTATCGGCATCTGGTTGAGCTTTCCGAGGATGACGCCATGGCCTACGACGCGGCGCAGGACGAGCTTGAGCGCCTGAACGCGGAATGGGAGGACGCCGATGTCGACCTCCCGGCCGAGGTGGATGCGCGCCTTGCCGAGCTTGAAGCCGAGATCGAGCGGATCGACGCCAAGCGCCACGCCTTCGATCCCGACGACATCGCGCGCGGCGGCGTCTTCGTCGTCGTCGCCCACGATGGCGATGTTCGGATCGAGCGCGGGTTCATCCGCGCCGAGGACGAAGCCCCGGAACCGGAGGAAACCGAGGGCGGCAAAACCGTCGTCGACGGGGTGCGCGTCAACGGTGATGGCGAAATCCTTGATGGCGACGGAAAGGACGGCGAAGGCGACGACCTTCCCGAAACCGAGCAGGAGCCGGAAGAAGAGGCCGGGGATGCGGGCAAGCCGCTGCCCGACTCGCTCATCCGCGACCTGACCGCGCATCGCACCCTTGGCTTGCGCCTCGCCCTTGGCGAGCAGCCGGACATGGCGTTGATCGCCGTGGTCCATACGCTCGCCGCGCAGACCTACTATCGGGGCGGCGGCACGGCCCATTGCCTCGAAATCAGCCCGACCAGCAATTTCCTCGCCGCCCACGCGGACGGCATCGAGGACACGGCGGCGGCGAAGATGATCGCGGATCGTCATGCCGGATGGGCGGCGGACATGCCGCGCGATGTGGCGGACCTTTGGGAGTTCGTCACCGGTCTGGACCATGCGAGCCTGATGGCCTTGCTTGCGCATTGCGCCTCGCTGACCGTCAACGCGGTGAAGCTGCCTTGGGAGAGCGGCAAGCGCCGCGCCCATGAGACGGCGGACAAGCTAGCGACGGCGGTGACGCTCGACATGACGGCGCACTGGACCGCGACCGCGCGGAGCTATTTCGGGCGCGTCACCAAGGCCCACATCCTCGCCGTCGTGCGCGATGCCCTTGGCGACGAAGCGGCGGAGCGGATCGCGGACAAGAAGAAGGTGGAGATGGCCGAAGTCGCCGAACAGCTTCTGGCCGGGACTGCCTGGCTTCCACCCGTGCTGCGCACAGTGCGTCCCGCATGGCTCGATGCTGAGACGGAGGCGGACGCCTTCCTCCAAGCCGCCGAATGAGGACCGGGCCAGGATCGCGCAAGCGGTCCCGCCTTCCTACCGTTCAGCCCCACCAAAATCGCGGTCACCCGGGGGTCGCCCCCGCGCGACCGATCCGATGACCCTCATCGGGTTCAGGAGGAACCTGCACTGATCGTGTTCAGGTTGATGGCGCGTCGCGCGAGGGGGCTGATCGGGTCGGTGGCGGGAGCGCCGCCAGCCAATCTGCGTTGGTACGGCTAGTGGCTTTCACAGATGATTCACCACAACAGTCTGCAATCATTCAGGATCAGCGAGCTACCGGCCTTCGCCGCTATCGAGATAAACAGCACTTCTTGTACTTCAGTCCACTGCCGCACGGGCAAGGCTCGTTGCGCCCGACTTTTTTTGAAGTCCGCCCCATGGTTTCAAGCCGAACCGGCGCACGTCGCGGCAGTGCCGCGAGGACCTTGTCCATAGTGATATTTTTCTTCCAAGGATCATTCAAAACAAGTGCATGTCTGATTCGAAGGTCTTTTGGACGAAGGATAAGTCCGTACCAGCGATCGGCTTTAAGATCGTACTTTTTCAATTGGCAGTGCTGAAGGATTTTTTCTTGCGCGATTTCATCCGGCAATGCGCTGAGATGAATCGTCAATCCGGCAGACTGGTCTCCGAAGGGGAAAGTAAGATCTTTTGTTACATGCTCCTTCACCGCTGCTCGGATTTGGCTTTCAAGAGCCCGGGACAGCCCATCGGCCGTCTCGCCCGAAAGCTGCAGTATCCAAAGGCCCAGCTCGGTTAGTTCTGGGATTGTTGCTTCTTGGATCTGGTCAAGAATCGCGCCGGTACGCGTTCCGCGATACCGTGTCAGTACCCCTTTCACTTCAGGGCTGCCAGATACGCCTTGCCGCCGCACCGCCATTGCGACATCGACGTGTGCCGTGAAATCCTCCCCAAGATTGACCATGTCGTACTTGGGATCGAGCCATAGATTGTTCCGAAGATGGTAGGAAAACGGGATCAGCTCATTGGTGATGAGAAGCTTGTCAAAGGCCTGAGCCCGTAGATCAAGGTAGTTCAAGAATTGCAGTGGGGTATCGAGAAACTCGACGATGACATCGAGAGTGAACACGTCTGTTACCAGAGGTGGCTTGACAGAGTCTGTGGCGCGGACCTTTAGAAATTGGCGGCTTTGGAAACTCAAGGCAGGATAGTGATCGGCCAGAACACAAACCGGAAAGACGACATCGATGGAATTGGGGAGCTTTATCTCTGCTCCGGACGTATCCCGAAATACGAATGCGTCGGGATTCTGTAGGGCTTCTGCGCAGAGTAAGGCCTGATCGTACGCGTTCTCGACTGCCTTTTTAAAATCATCCCGTAGTGCGCGGTCATTGCCTTTCCGCGCTTCTAGCGTCAACCGCTTCGATTTAGCTTGCACGACGATCGCATGATTGCCGAACAGGACTAATGCGTCGGCTTCCGCATAGCGGTTCTTGCCGCGATAGATGTCGATGTTTCTCAGTACGCGAGCGTCGCCGAAAACGGCTCGGAGCCGATCGCTCGTATAGGTTTCGGTGAAATTTCCCCGATGTGCTGTGGCAGTGGAACGATAACTGTCGTCCACCATCATCCAGAAAAACGGCGACTCATACAGAGATTCTTGAAGCTGATAGTGCTGGAGAAGGACATAAGAGCCGTCAGCAATGCACAGGATTGGCCGCACATTCGTTTCGTTGAATTCACTGATGCCAGCAAAAGGCGCATTGCGCTCGTGGCTCTCAAACCGAAACGCGCGCAGGACAGCATCGACAGTCGCCGCGTCTAGGCCCGACCTCTCAACAACCTCCTGCGCAGTGAACATGAAAGCAGGCAGAAAGGTCCACTCATCCGGGCTTTTTGGGCGCATCTCCTCGCGAAGTGAAGCAAGCTTGGAAATATGCCCTTCGCCAATCGCCTTTGTGACAGTCAGAGCATCGGTAATGCTGAAACCACGCTTAGCAACAAGCCAAGAATCGTCAGCACTGTACTTCGGAGCAGTCAGGGCCTCATATTGGAAGTTGTATGCAGACTCCCCACCGTAAAAGATGGGCTCACGCATTGCGGCCCCATCATCGAACGGATCCCTACCTTCTGCGAGAAGTGCAGCCCAATCCTTTCCTCCAAAGAATGCGCCCGTCATCATTGCGTGGTGAAGTTCTTTCATCAATGAATCTGTGCGATCAACGTAGGCTTGCATGACCTGTGGAGCCGGAAGCTCTAGCCCGATCGGCGCCCGAGCCATTAAGCCGATCAACGTGGAGATTTCACTGCGGAGAAGACTGGAGCCCTCATAGTGAGAATCCATGTCTTTTACGACCAGATTTTCACTGAACTTGATGAGGTTATCCCGAAAACAGAAATACGCTATCGCATGAATATATCCGGGCGACGCACAGAGGGCGGCAATCTCCTCAAACACCTCTGCCTCAGTACGGATAACCGGTTTTTTTTCAGCTACAATGCTCCCCAATTTTTCCCTCCCGAAAAGACTCACTTTGCGTATCTTTGTGTTCTTTGAAGATGTCGCATCGTTTGGAAACCACGGCAACACGGAGGCCACCCCGCGCGGCTGATGCACCAAGCGCTTGGTGTTGCCCTTCGGGCCGCGCTTTAGGCTGCGCCGGAACCACGCTTATGGCGCGTTTCCGCCATTCGACTTCAATCGCTAACGCAAAGGGGCGGCAGCGGCATTTCGCCAAATTGCCCCGCAACGGCGAGGCGTCTGAAAGGCTGGTCTCAATCGCAATTACACCGACGCCAGTAAGCGCTGGGCCGCTACGCTCGCACACTGTCAGGGTGACATAGAACGGCCGGGAGGCGCAGAGCGTCCGTTGGGCCGAGACCATCGACGCGGCCGTGCGCGGATGGACGTTCGGCAGCCGCCCGCGGATCGCGCCAACGATGGTGCGAGAACAGGGCCGCGTGTCCGTCCTTCTCGCCCGAGGCGATTATGGCCATGGCCTTGACGTCGAGGATTAGGGTGGTGGCGCATCGGCCAGTGGGGTCCACGCCGTTTCCGTTCTCGAGCGGTAATGTGCGAGGGATTGCCGCCATTGCCGTATCCCCCGACTTCCTGTAACGGGCGCTCCATCCGCGAACTCGACTGGCATGGGTCTGACCGAAGACCGGCTTCGCCTCGCTCGTCTCCCGCAACGTCCGTCGCCAACTTTTTTCCGCCGCCATCGGCTTTGCATCGCGAAGCAAAAAAGCCGTCGCCGGCCGCCCTCCACTGCGTTCCAGCCCTTCGGGTGCAGGGCCGATCGTCCCCGGTCTCACGACCCCCATCGAGGTCGCAATGGAGCGGCCCGACAGGAAAAGGAACACGACAATGGCGACCATCGGCACCTTCACAAAGAACGAAAACGGCGCGGGCTTCACCGGCGCGGTCAAGACCCTGACCCTCAACGTCAAGGCCAAGTTCGTTCCCGCCGAAGGCGAAAGCGAGCGCGGCCCGGACTTCCGCATCTTCGCCGGCGCGACCGAGTTCGGCGCGGCCTGGAAGAAAACCGCTCGCGAGACGCAGCGCGAATACCTCTCCGTCAAGCTGGACGATCCGAGCTTCCCGGCCCCGATCTACGCCAGCTTGGTCGAAGCCGAGGACGGCAGTGGTCACAACCTCATCTGGTCCCGCCGCAACGGCGACTAAGGCCAGCCCCTCAAGAAGTCCCGCCGCGGCGGGGCTTCTTCATGCTCATGTCCGCCACCGCCCCAAAGCCTACGGCTTCAAGATGCCTTTGATTTTCTCCAGACCCCAATAGGGGTCGATGAACGGGCATTTGTAATTCCGGCCAAGTTGTTCCTGCTCGGCGTTATCGAAGAAGTCTCGGGCGGCCTGATGTAGATCCTCGGGTATAATCAAGAAGGCCGGGTCTTCTTCTTTGAAAGCGAGATTGCCGGAGTGTCGCCATTCTCGCTCCCACTCGAAGAAGTAGGACGCGCTTCCATATTGCCCCGGCTGATCGACAAAGGGCGCGATCTTCCAAATAGGATCGTCGGGTTTCCCCACAGCACCCTCAATCAGCATCCGCATGGACTTCGCGTGCGGCGTATCTTGATAGGCATAGAGGAGCGGCACTTCGCTGAAACAAACGCACGGCGGCGATTCCGTGTAATTCTTACCCATGCCGAAGCGGTTTTGCGCCTGAAGGCATCGGCTTGCGAGGATCGAGATGGAATTATTGTACTCGCTGCCGGTGGCCGACTTCTTGGTGAAATGAACGACGAACGGAGACATATCCTCCCAGTTCGGATGCGTCTGACCAATCAGCTTCTTCAAAACACTCTTCTCCAAACGACCCAGTGAGCGCTGCAAGCGGCGCGATCATTCTATCGAACACTAAGGGCGCTGCCCTCGCGCGGCGCAAGGGATCGCTGACGCTCGACCGACCCGGCCTCCCCAGCCTTCCTCCACGTCGTTCCTCCGTTCCGTGCAGGCCGGGTGATCCCCCTCCGGCCCGGTCGCCCTTGCACCTTTCTACCCCGGTCTCGGCGACGGCCAGGGTTGCAGCGCAGCGCTGCGCTCCAACCCAAGCCCATAGGAGAAAGACCATGTATCACCAGCTCGCCACCCGGTTCGGCCGCAACTCCCATCAGATCAGCGGGCGCGAGCCGCTGGATAACGAGGCGCTTTATCGGCACGTCCCGTCGATTTTCGCCAGCGAAGCCCATGACAGCCGTTCCGAGCGTTACGTCTATGTCCCCACCATCGACATAGTGGAGGGCCTGCGCCGTGAAGGATGGTTCCCGTTCTTCGCCGTGCAGTCGGTTCCGCGCGACGGTTCGCGTCACGGCCACGCCAAGCACATGCTGCGCCTGCGCCGCGATGGCGGCATCGGCAAGGCGGAGGCGGCGGAAGTTATCATCGTCAACAGCCATGACGGGACCAGCGCCTATCAGATGTTCGCCGGGATGCTCCGTTTCGTTTGCACCAACAGCATGATCGCGGGCGAGCGCTTCGAGGAAATCCGCGTTCCCCACAAGGGCGGCATTCAGGATCAGATCATTGAAGGCGTCTTCACCGTCGCCGACGACTTCCCGCGCCTCATCGACGCGACCGAGACCATGAAGGAAACGCGGCTTGCGCGGGACGAACAGCGGGTTTTGGCCGAAGCCAGCCTTGTCGCCCGCTACGGCGAGGAGGAAAGCCCGGTTCAGCCGGACCAGATCATCATGCCGCGCCGCCGCGAGGATGCGGGCCAAAGCGTCTGGAGCACGTTCAATGTCATTCAGGAAAACCTCATCCGGGGCGGCCTGCGGGGGCGCCGCCAGACGTCAGATGGACGCATTCGCCGAACTCAGACCCGCGCCATTAACGGCATCGACCAGAATGTCAGCCTCAACCGTGCGCTCTGGACGCTGGCCGAGGGTATGCAGCGCTTGAAGGGCAATTGAGCCCGAGCGCCACAGGGCCGCACCCCGGCGGCCCTTCCTCTTACAGCGATGACAGCGGCGAAAAAAAATCGCGCCGATCCGGCGGTGCGGCCATGCCCGGACCCATAGCCTCGCTCGCCGGGCTCCGCCCGGCTCGCAGAATCACGCAAGCATTGTTAAGACCACGATAACAAAATGATTAATCGCGACGGCCACTCCAGTTATCGCGAAAAGACCTCTACAGTTGCTTACGAAGATATTCGAACCTTTCCGTCCGGGTGTTGCTGTGCTTTCGCCCGAATAGAGAGGCAACGCCAATGCTGAGTATCGACTGGCGTTCTCCGGCGGCATATAAATTTGCCAAGAGCATTCCCGCCGCCGGTTTCGCTTGGGAGTATCTTCGCCGCGACGACGAGTATCGTCGCGAATTTCAAGCCATAACCGCTTCGACCGAGCCAGACCCTGAGCGCCTGGAAGCCTTTGTTCAGCGGTGGGGGCTGCGATTTTCCGACCGATCCTGAAACCCCGGCGGATCGGCAGACTCTATTCTGGAGTCCACACCTCCAGCCGCAGGCCATACGGCTCATGCCGCTGGAGCACCATGATGGCGAGACCGAGCCCATCGTCACGCTTGCGCATCTCGACGGTCTCGACCTGCGCCAAGCTGAGGATGGTTGGCATGGCATCTGGCAGGCCGATGGCGTCGCGCATCAATTCTGGTTGCGGCACGCCGCTCCCGATGCGGCGGTCTTTTATGGCACGGTCCTGCCCGCCGACGTCTTTTACGATCTCCGTTCTCATGCGGCGCGTCGGTTGGTGAAAGCACTTCAGGGCCAACGTCCGGGACGCGACTATCGCGCATTGCCGGCGCAGCTCCGGCAATGGCATATCACGTCCTTGCGTGCGCTCGACGCCCGGCTACGCGGCGAGAGCTACCGTAGTGTCGCAGAAGTCTTGCTCGGCTTTCGGGGCAGCAAGGAGGATTTTGAGGTCGATCCACACAAGAACAAGGCTCGCCGCCTTGTCGCCCATGGGGTCAAAATGATGCGAGGCGGTTATCGCCTGCTGCTGCATTATCCGATCAAATTCAGCAAGCCTGCGACCGAATAATATCGATCGCCTCAAGGTCTGACGCGAGCGAGCGCGAAAGGTCGAACCCGCCGTGCAGTTCAATAAGCTGCGTGCGATATGTCTCTGACAGTAGGCGCAGCGCCGCCAAGATGGCGGAGGCATCGCATGGGCAATAAGACGCCTTGAGAGCGGCCAGAACGGCGGGACTTCCCCCGCCTGTCGAACTTTGCCACGACGGCTGTTTCCAGGGTTCGACCGTTGAGCCATTCGTCAGCGTGCATGATGTGCTGGCGCAGTTCGTCCAAAAGGGAAATGGCGTAGAGCAACTCGCTGCGCCGTGCGCGCATCTAACCCCCTCACCGGCCGAGCTCATCCTCGGCCGGTGGTTCGAACATGGTGGCCCATTCATCCAAGCTTGCGGGATCGACCTCGGGCGTGTCGGCAGCGCGCTCCTGGTTGCGCCTAGCAATCCTCGCTTTCAGTTCGGCTATAGGGACGTCGAGAAAATGTATCTTGGTCGTCGCACCGATCCCGTCGGCAACGTCGCGATACCCGTCTCTCTCCTCTTTCGACCAGAACCCATTCTCAAGGATCACGTCGTCACCGTGCCGGAGCAACATCTGTGCAAGCTCCCACTGCAACCCCTCGACTTTAGCTCTTCCTGCTTCGTCGTAGAAGTCGAAGCCGAGACGGTGCAACCATTCATCTGGCGACAAGCGCACAGCATTGAACGTCTGCTCTAACTCCTTGGCGATCGTTGTCTTCCCCGACCCAGGGAGACCGCAAATAAGATGTAAAACGGGACGCTTTTTCATATCGGTCAATCTAATTTTTGGTACAGTGTTACTTAAAGAATACTGGTATTGAAGCCAGCCTTTTCATATGCACGTCGAGCTGCGCCACTGGCTTGGATCGCCGCCGGTAGAGACCTTCGCTATTTCAATGCCGCAGCCCGACAACAAACGTCGTTGTCGGCGCACACATCTCACAATTTTGCTTGTGTCTTCGCCAGCGCCATTGCCGTTTCCAGTGTGTCCTCAAGCGTTGCTTGAACATCGGGGCGCACACCGACGCCTTCCCAGTTGCTACGGGTAACTGGATTTTCGGCCCTGCCCGTCGGCACCACGACAAAGAGGTCCGAACCTAACTCATTAAGCCCGCCCGGGTTCGCACCACCTCGTGTAGACGTGCCGACTACAGTCGCCCGCCGAAGGGCTTGCAAGTCATATGCGAATTCCTCGCCAGCCGAATAGGTCTTCGGACCGACCAGAACGTAGACCGGCTTGCCGACGTAACGCACTGGCGTCGGCGAGCTCCAGAACGATTCCGTTCTGAACGTCAACGTCCCGCGATTGCGCCAGATGAGATCGTTGATATGGACGCGCGCACCCTGATCGAGGAAGAAGCTCACGAGATAGGCAACGGATGCCGGATGCCCGCCGCCATTCTCCCGCATGTCAATGATCAGCGCGGCGGTGTCCGACAAGCTGCGCATGGCCTCGTCGGCGGCCGGATTGAAAACTTCAGGCGGAACGAACCGCGTCAAATGAATATAGCCGATATTGCCGTCTAGCCGCTTCACCGCGAAACCGGCATCCTGCGGGCTCGCTGGCGTAGGCTGATTGCCGAAGGGCGAACCGAATATCACCCGTACATGACCGTCCTTCGTGATCGCCCGGAGTTGCTCCGTTAGCTGCATCGCAAACTGCGCTCGCTCGGTTACGCCGCCGTAGGCGTTTTCCGCTAGCGCCTTTTCCAACGCCTCCGCCGCCTGCGCACCCCTTTCCGGGAACACGTAGCCCTCCCGCAACTCGGCGGCGATACCGCCGATCGTTTTGGCGACCGTTGCCCGATCCAAGGTTACGCTTTGCGCAGAGGCGGGAGGCACATCGGCTCGCGCAGCGAAAGTGCTTGCCAGCAGTGAAATCGCCAAGAGGGAGACAGTAAGGAACGATGAGGAGTTATGGGACATTCAATCTCTACCTCAGGAAAAGAGCGCATGACGCTAATTAGATCAAAATGAGACCACGAATACGATTCGTGTATCGCTACTGGCAACCCTCAAGCCAAACATCCGAAAAGCCCGCAGGCACACACGCCCCGGCTGCCAGACGCTGGATACGGGCGGCGCGTTCGTCGAGCTTGGCGTCGCTTCGAACGAGATCATAGGAGGCCGGCGCTATCAGCACCGCCGCAAGTCGGATAAACTCGGCCTCGGTCAATTCGGCTGGAGGCCGCCCATAGATCGCTGAGCTTGCCGAATGGAAGCCGACCATCCAGCCATTTGGCCCCTTGCCCATTTCCAGCGTCTCCAGCCACAGGGCAAGGATCTGCTCCTTGGAAAGACGCCTCTCCAACCCTAGCGCATAACCGGTCTGGCGTATCTTGCCGATGCCGGGATGAAATTCCTCAAAGGCAAGCCGCTTGGCAGCCGATTGAGTGATGGTGGTCAACCCAGCGCCAGGGGTCGAGAAATCAACACCGGAATGCGTTGAGAAATTCGGGTCTTCGACCGCAAGCAGAATAGCCCTTTGGGCTGCCCCCAGAGAGTCGCCGCCGCGGCCTTGAGCAATCGCCGCGTCGGCACGAGCTCGCAAGCTTTCTGCATCCGATAGCGCATCCCAGTATCCCTTAGCGCCATAACCGACGAGGCCGACCAGCAAGAGAGCAAATGCAACGCCCGCATATTTAAGTATCCGCATCATTCGATCTGCATGTCCCTCAGATTGGTCTTTCGTTGATTCACTCATCAAGGCTTCAGCGAGTTATATGAGTGTTTTCGCTGCTACTCGGTATTCAGAGGCTGACGCCAAAATATGAGAGACCCGGCTACTACCGCCGACAAGAGCCATGCCAGTAGTGTGCCGAAACCCGTGATGCCGTATGGCCCCTCGGCACCTGCAAAAAGCCATGCTCGCGCAGCATCGGCAGCAAAAGACGGCATGGGAACGCTGGCTATGGCAGCGCCAAAATAAGCTTGCAGGATCGAGCACGTTATCCCTACCAGAAATACTGGAACGACTGCCGCGATCATACTCCGGAATACGATTGTAAGCGTCGCGGTAACTGCAGCAAGAGTCGCTAATTCGAGAAAGGCGATTACAAACGCCGCACTGAGCACGAGAACGCTGCCGGCTTGAGTTGGTGTCCTATTGCTGGTGCCGCCGCCGAGAAAGCCGAGTGCCGTATTGAGGATCATGTCTCCGACGATTGTCAGAGCAAGACCGATGGCCATGCACAGGAGGCAAACAACGAACTTCGAGGCGAGCAGAGGAATCCTCCCTGTCCGTGGCAGGAGGTTGCGCCAAGCCGAGAAGCGGTATTCGACGTAGAATATTGAGGACACACCGATCGCATAGAGAAGCTGCGCAATCGGATTGCCTGCGATGCCCAAGGATTGCGCGGCTGACAGAAGCGCATCGGCTTGTGTTTGCGGGAGGTTTCCTGATCGGAGGACGAAAAAACTCTCCAGCGCGATCTTGAGGCCGAGTGCGGCAGCAGGAACCGACAGGAACCCCCAGAATAGAATGCCTGGCTGTCGTAGAAGCTTCAGAAGCTCTGCCGAGAGTAGAGCGCTCATTGTGGCTCTCTCCGCGTTTCCGACAGGAAGACCGACTCCAGATCGGGAGTGATCCATTTTGCTTCAAATATCCGGATGTTCGCGTTTACAAGCGCGCGTATGAGTTCAGGCGCATCGTCGCGCCCAATTCGAACATAAACTCCACCGTCACCTGCATCGGCCTGCGATGCCAAACGCTCCAGCACGGTTTGCGGTGAATCAACGTTAATCCAAAAGCGAGCTTGGCTGTCGAGCAGGTCAGCGACTTTCCCATGCGCCGCCATTCTCCCGCTCCGCAAAATCGCGACGCGCTCGCACACGCGCTCCACCTCGTCGAGGAGGTGGCTCGAAAGCAGCACGGTGATGCCGTCCCTCTGGGCTAGATCAACTATCAGCGAACGCATTTCGAGGATGCCGTCCGGATCGAGACCGTTCGTCGGCTCATCGAGAACAACAGCATCTGGGCGGCCGACGAGCGCGCAGCCGATCCCCAGCCGTTGCTTCATCCCCAACGAAAATGTAGCCACTTTCTTGTCAGCGGCGTAGCCGATGCCAACGCGCCGCAGAATAGGCTCTACCATCGTGACGGTATCGCTCATCCGAGCGAACATTTCCAAATGCTCGCGTGCGGTCAGGAAGGGATAGAACGCCGGGGCCTCGATCAACATGCCGAGGCGGCGTCGCGATTCCCTGCCAGCATTCTCTCCGAATATGGAAACCGAGCCGCGATCAGGGCGCACGAGGCCAGCTATGATCCGTAGCAACGTGCTCTTGCCGGCACCGTTCGGACCAAGTAGGCCGTACACGCAGCCTTGCGGAACACCAAGAGAAAGCCCATCGAGCGCTTTAAAGGCACGGCCTCCCCATCCAAATCTTTTCTCGACGCCCGAGACTGTAATGGCGTCTTCCTTATCTCCACTGCTCAATAAATGATCCCGCCTCAAGCATCTCAATCCTCGTGCCGTCAATGGCGTACGGCACGAACTCATCTTCCGGTTAGCCTATAAGTGATTGTTGGCAATCTCTTGTTCGAGAATGCGTCTATAGCCTTTGTTTGCGATCCACCGGGCGCGTTCGAGATGGCTTTCCCAGCATCGCCTCGTCTCTGCTTCATTACGGAGGGGATCGCGGTGCAGAACGATGCGCGCGACCTCCTGCCAGTCCGCGCCGTTTCGGCTGGCATCTAACAGCCGCAAGTAGGTTACGTAGTGCTGTTCGTCATAGGTGGTGATATCGACTCCCCTGGGGGCTTCATTTTCAACATCTGGATCAAGCAGAGGCCGTTCACGCATGAATTCTGCCCTTTTTTTATCGAGAACGCGGACATAATGAAGCACTTCAGGACAACCCGATGAATAGCATGGTCTGATACGAATGGGAATGATCGTTCCTAGAATGATCGTTCCTATGCTGGTTCCTCTTTTGTCATGGATCTCAAGGAGATCATGGCGAGGAATCTGCGTCGCATCCGCCATGATGAAAATTTGACGCAGGAAGAACTCGCCGGCCGAGCAGGCTTGAGTATGCGTTACGTCGGAGCCATCGAACGTGGCGACGTGTCCGCCAGTGTCACGGTTCTTGGCCAGATCGCCGAGGCACTTGGGATCGAGCCGGGCGAATTGCTGAAGAATACCAGCGCGCCAAAGTAGTCATCTAGGCATAACATGTAGCCAGAAGCCCGCCGCTCCTGTCTCCGAATAGGGACTCCAGCCTGCACGCCCCGGGGTGCCGCCTGCGCATAAGCGCAAATGCGGCACGCTACCCGCCGCCGATCCCTCGCCATGGTTCGCCGTAGCCCGCTGCCACGAAGGCAGCGCGCATCACGACGAACCAGAGGTGACTCCATGGCCAATCCATTGGCGGGCCTGCCGCCACGACTCCTGCGCACGCAGGAAGCCGCCCGCTTCCTCGGCATTTCCATCCGTACCCTTGAGAAGCACCGGACCTACGGCACCGGCCCTACCTATCGCAAGATCGGCGGCCGCGTCCTCTACACCATCCGCGATCTCGAAGCCTGGTCCGACATTGGCGTCCGCAAATCCACTCGTGACACGGATGTCGGCACGGTTTTCCCCGCGCGTCCGCTGACGCCCGAAGAGAGGGGCAAGTGCTGAATGCTGCACGACGATCACAGCCCCGCGCAGCCGGCCGACACGAGCGAGCGCAATCACCTAGCCCCCTTCGTGGTCGCGACGGGCGACGCCAGCCCGCGCGATCAGCGCGATCTCATGGAACGGCCCTTCTTCTCGCTGGCGAAGACGCCGCGCACCATGCCCATTCTCTACAAGGCGGCCGATGTCGAGGTGCAGGTGCTCGCCATGCCTGAACACGGCATGGCGACCATCTGGGACGCCGACGTGCTGATCTGGGCCGCGTCGCAGATCGTCGCGGCCGAGAACGACGGCCTGCGCACCTCGCGCTTCTTCCGCTTCACGCCTTATCATCTGCTGCGCGCCATCGGGCGGCCCACCGGCAACCGCCAATATGTGCTGCTGAAGGCCGCGCTCGCGCGCCTGCAATCGACCGTCATCGCCACCACGATCCGCAACGGCCCGCATTGGCGGCGTCGGCAATTCTCATGGATCAACGAATGGGAGGAGATGACGACGCGCGCGGGCCGCGTCGAGGGTATGGAATTCGTCCTGCCCGAATGGTTCTACAACAGCGTCGTCGATCGCACGCTCGTCCTCACCATCGACCCGGCCTATTTCCGGCTGACCGGCGGTATTGAGCGCTGGCTCTATCGTGTCGCCCGCAAGCACGCCGGCCACCAGCGCAACGGCTGGCTGTTCGAGGTCGCGCATCTCCATGTGAAGTCGGGCAGCATGGCGCGTGTCTCTGACTTCGCGCTCGACCTGCGCCGGATCGCCGCCCGCCAGCCGCTCCCCGGCTACCGCCTTCAGATCGAGCGCGAGCACGGTCGCGAGCTACTGCGCATCCGCCCCGAAACCTTGTCCACAGTGCCTGTGAATACGCCTGTGGAAACCATCGGCACATCAGGCGCACTCGGTATCGGCACATCGGGCGCAGCCCTATCGGCACATCAGGCGCACGGACCGCAGCTAAACCTCTGGCCTGAAACTCGGAATCCGGCTGCTAACTTAGACTCTAACAGAGAATCTAACTCTTCTTCTTTGACGCACGCGCGCGCGAGGCGTGGTGCCGGGGCCGGCCGCTCCATCGCCGACGTGCTGCGCGACATGCTCGCCGACAACGACCGCCATGGAGGCCGGTCATGAGCGGCAGACCTTCTCATCGCGCGCACAGCCGTCTGCTGCCGGACGGGCCAGCACCGTTCACCACCCTGGTCGAGCTGACCTTCGAGAAACGCAGGGTCGAGCACTGGATACGCTTCGGCCGCAAAGCCTACGAACAAATCCTCGACCGTCGCCGGAGCGTCGTCGGCTTCGCGCCCGAGAGCATCTTCGCCTTCGTTCGCTGGGCGGCCAGCGAGCATGGCACGATCGTCTCGCGCATCGACATCGTGCGCGCCATCGGCCGCGGTGAGCCGTTCCAGACGCTGCCCTTCGTCCGGCCTGGCGGCGAGATCCTGTTGCGGCTCGACGGCTGGCCGAAGGTGCAGCGCGCGCTTGCCGCGATCGACGCGGTGGAAGCGCTCGGCCTCGATCCCGCCGACGCTTCCCCCGATCACTGGCGGCACATCCATAACCGGCTCAGCGCCGGGCTGGAGCCGGCCGCATATACGCCAGAGCGCCATGCCGCTTGGATCGGCCGCCGGAGGATCGATCCATGAGCCGCCACCGCATTCTCGCGGTGACGCTGCTCGCCGTGACGGGCATCGCCGCCACCAGCGTCGCCGACATGCCGACGAAACTCCTATGGAACGTCACCGCCAGCGCGCCGGTCGGCTTCTACACCATCGAACCGGCTGACCGGCTCACTGTGCCCGAGCTGGTCGCGGTCACGCCGCCCGAACCATTCGCCGGATTCATGGTGACACGCGGCTATGTCGGGCGCGGTGCGCCGCTCCTAAAACGCATCGTCGGCGTTCCAGGCCAGCGCGTTTGCCGCACCGGCCGCGCCATCGCCGTCGACGGCGTGGAGATGGGCGATGCGCTCGACCACGACCGGATGGGCCGCGCTCTGCCGGTCTGGCGGGGTTGCCGTGTCGTCGCCGACGGTCAGCTCTTCCTCATGAACTTCGACGTCCGCGACAGCCTGGACGGGCGCTACTTCGGCCCCCTTCCGGCCAGCGCCGTCATCGGTCGCGCGCTGCCGCTTTGGACCGACGAGGACGGCGACGGCCGCTTCGTCTGGCGCGCACCGACGCGCTGACCGCATCCCAATCGGCGGGAGCGGTGCCCGCCGATGGCTTTCCCAACGCCACCGCATGGAGACAGTCATGCCGCACATCGGTCGATTCACGCGCGAAGGATCCGGATTCACCGGGCGCGTTCACACCCTTACGCTCTACCACAAACTCACCATCGTTCCCGCCGATCCTTCGGATGCGGAGAACGTGCCGGACTACCGCGTCCATCACGGCGCCGACGACGGCCCGGAGATCGGCGCGGCGTGGAAACGTACCGGCGAGAAGGCCGGCGAATATCTCTCAGTGCTGCTCGACGATCCGGCATTGCCGCAGCCGATCCGCGCTAATCTGTTCCGCGACGACGACGCTGGATCGTCATGGTCGCTGCACTGGACGCGCCTCAAACCGCGCGAAGAGCGGGACTGAGGCCATGCGTCATCCCGTCATCATCGCGCGCACAGCTCCAATTCCTTTGTTCGCGGGAATGCCGTCTCATTCCTCCGCCCCGCTCGACCACAAGTCGGCCGGCGGGCGCAGCGAAGGTCAAGGGCGGCCCTCGGCCGGCGCTTCGCGCGCACCCTCGACCGCAGCGAGCACGCCGGCAGGCTGGCGGTTCGGCGGGGAAAGGCGGGCACGGCGCTATGCCGTTATCCTGATCGCTGGCGCGCTCGGCGCGGGACCGGCGACAACCCTGGCGCAATCCGCGCCGGCCGCGCGCACGGTCGCCGCCGATCCGCATGGCGGCTACATTGCTGAGGCATCGCAGCGCTTCGGCATTCCCGAGCACTGGATTCGTGCTGTGCTGCGGGCCGAAAGCGCGGGCGACTTGCGCGCGATCTCGTCGGCCGGCGCGATCGGGCTCATGCAGGTTATGCCCGACACCTGGGCGGGCTTGCGCGGCCGCTATCGCCTCGGCCGCGACCCTTACGATCCGCGCGACAACATCCTGGCAGGCACCGCCTATCTGCGTGAGATGTGGGATCGCTACGGCACTGTCGCGGCGATGCTCGCTGCCTACAATGCCGGTCCCGGCCGCTATGACGAGCATCGCGAGATGGGCCGTCCGCTGCCGGCCGAAACCCGCGCCTATGTCGCCGCGCTCGCTCCGGCGCTCGGCGGCGCGGTCGCGGCCGGGACGCCGGAGAAGCAATCCGCACTGCCGCCCGATTGGCGTGATGCGCCACTTTTCGTCATGCGTCCGAGCGACGGACGAAGCGCCGATCCGGTGCAGACTATCGGTACATCAGGCGACGCTCGCCCGACCGTTCCGGTGCGCGAGCGCGGCGATGCAAAGCCGCGAGACGGCCGCATGTTCGTCGCGCGGGCCGACGACGGGAGAACGCCATGAGGATGGCGTTCCCACGTCCGTTCGTGCTGGTTCCGGTGTGCAGTCAGGCAGGGTCGCGCCTGGCCGCATTCCCGGTCGGACGGGCGGAAGGGTCAAAAAAGGCGGAGGGCAAGATAAAGGAAACCGGCACCATGCGGTGGCGGTTTCGGGGCAAGCCCTTGTCTGCACACTGTTTTGGGGCGGCGCTGGCGGCACCTCGGTTTTGGGTCTCGCGTGCCGCGATGACGCGCAAAGCCTTGGCTTTGCAGGGTTTCGAGCGGCACCATGCGCTGAAATCGGGCCGTTTCCCTGCTCTGGACGCCTTCGGGCCGGAGGCGCAGGTTTGAGCGACGACCAGGAGTTTCGCTTCCGCCCGAGGCCCGGCCGCGTCCGCAGCGATGCCCCCAAGCTGGGCAAGGCCAAGAGCTTTCTCACGCAGGCGAAGAAGATCGCCCGCCAGCAGAGCAACAGCCCGTCGCGTTCGTCGGGATCATCATCGCAGCGCGTCCGCTCGCAGGCGTCGGCCACGGGCGGCAGGGCATCACGGACGAGCGGCGCACCGGGCCTGAAACGGGGGCGCGGCGCGGCGTTCGTGCGCGCCCGCACGCTGTCGGGTGGATGGAAGTACAGTATCCCCGGCCAGCGCCGCGTCGTCGTCAAAACCCGCTATGTCCAGGGCGCGGGCAAGAACGGCAAATCCGCCGCCCATCTGCGCTACATCCAGCGCGACGGCACTTCGCGCGATGGCGAGCGCGGTCAGCTCTATTCCGCGACCGAGGACCGTGCCGACGGCGCTGCCTTCGTCGAGCGCGGCGCGGACGATCGCCATCAGTTTCGCTTCATCGTCTCGCCTGAGGACGGCGCAGACCTCTCCGACCTCACGGCCCATACCCGCGACCTCATGGCCCAAGTCGAAACCGATCTCGGCACCCGGCTCGATTGGGTCGCTGTCAATCACCACAACACAGGCCATCCCCATGTCCATGTCATCGTGCGCGGCAAGGACGAGCTGGGCGAAAACCTCGTCATCAACGGCGACTATCTCGCCAACGGCATCCGCGAGCGGGCAAGCGATCTGGCGACGCTCGAACTCGGCCCCGTCACAGAGATCGAGCAGAGCCGCAAACTCTCCGCCGAGATCGGCCAGGACCGCTTCACCCGCATCGACCGCGCCATGTCCGAGGAAGCCGAGGACCACTTCCTCGACCTGCGCCATGAGCCGGCCGATCATCGCCGCCAGTTCGACCGGACGCTGCGCCTGCGCCGTCTCGGCAAGCTGGAGAAGATGGGCCTCGCCACCGAGCACGCGCCCGGCGTTTGGGAATTGAGCGAGCGGATGGAACCGGCGCTGCGCGAGCTGAGCGAGCGCGGCGACATCATCCGAAATATGCACAAGGCACTGAAGGCCAACGGATTGGAGCGAGATCCGATGACGTTCCAGATTCACGATGTAGCGCCCGAAATCCCGATCACCGGCCGCGTCGTCGATAAATATCTCACCGACGAGCTGGGCGAGAACCTGACCGTCGTGGTCGACGGCGTGGACGGGCGCACCCACCATATCGACGGCATCGATCCAGCCCGCGTCGAGGATACGCGGATCGGCAGCGTCATCGAGATCGGCCCGGCCGAGAACGTGAGCCGGCCATCTGACCGCACCATCGCCGGCATGGCCGAGAGCGGCATCTATCGGCCGAGCCGCCATCTGGAGCAGGCCAGGTTCGAGGGCCGCGTTCCGGGCGGCGACTATGAGGGCTATGTCGATGCCCATGTGCGCCGGCTCGAAGCCCTGCGCCGGGCCGGGATCGCCGAGCGGATCGACGCCGACCAGTGGCGCATCCCCGAGGACTTCGAGAGCCGCGCCGCCGCCTATGACGCCGGCCGCAACCGGCAGGCCAATATCCGCATCCTCTCGGCCGCCCGGCTCGAACAGCAGATCGGCGCGGACGGCGCAACCTGGCTCGACCGCCGGCTGGTGACGCCGGATGCTTCCGACCTTGCACCGACCGGCTTCGGCCAGCAGGTTCGCGAGGCGATGGACCGCCGCCGCCAGCATCATATCGACCATGGCGATGCTTCGCCCGGACCGAACGGCGGCACGCTCTACCGGCGCAACCTTCTCGCCACGTTGCGCGCACGGGAGATCGAACGCATCGGCGGCGAGATGGCCGCGAGCAAGAACCTGCCATTCCGCGCCGCGAGCGATGGCCAGACGGTCAGCGGCAAGTTCACCGGGACCGTGCAGCTATCGAGCGGCAAGTTCGCCGTGGTCGAACAGAGCCATGAGTTTACGCTGGTTCCATGGCGGCCAGTCATCGACCGCCAAATCGGCCGCGAGGTCAGTGGCGTCGTTCAAGGCGGATCGGTGTCGTGGCAGTTGGGGCGGCAACGCGGCTTGGGACTATAAGGAACGGTTGCTGCAGCCGGGCAATACATGCAGCATCTCCCGCCGAGTAGGCCGGGAGGAGATGTGCGATGATTGTGCTGCAAGACGCTGTACGGAGGTTAGAGAACGTCAAGTTTGAGAACCAGATACAATCTGTTCTGATGGAAATATCTACAGAGATCGACGCCGCTAATATTGCATATATGTCTGATACTTCATCGGTGCCTGCTAACGATCCAATCCGGTACGTCACATATTCGAGGGAATGGGAAGGCCGTTACTTCGATCGTGGCTATCTGAGAATTGACCCGATTGCCGACGGCATTAACAGGAAGCTGCCGTTTGATTGGCAGGCAGTTGCCGGCAGTGCCTCGCTGCGCTGGCTATTTGCGGAGGCAGAGAGTTTCGGTGTTGGGCGGCAAGGAGTGTCTGTACCGTTGCGGGGAGCCTCCGGGGAGCGAGCGCTGATAACGCTGACGTCATTTCATTCCAGCCGGGAGTGGGAACAAAGAAGATGGCGCTACCAGGCGTTTGTTTCCGCACTTGCCCCCTACCTGCATGAAGTCGCATTCCTGCTTCATGCCCAAGAGCGGAGGCAGGTCCGCCTAAGCCATCGACAGCGCCAATGCCTGGAGCTTTACGCGCGTGGCTATGCGCCCAAGCAGATCGCAGCCCATCTGAAAATTAGTAGTACGATGGCCAGAGAGCACTTGCATTGCGCGCGCCGGAAGCTCGGTTCCCTGACGTTATCATCGGCCGTTTTTAGAGCGTCCAAGCTTGGCCTCCTGAACGTCTAGCCTCCCTTCCAAGTACGGGAGACTCAATTGCCCGCATTTTCCAACGTTGCAAAACGCAACCTAGATGGATTCCCCGTTTTCGAGTGCGATGGCCCCGAGTGGAGCGAGCATAGGGGAGCGCATCGCATGGCCGACGCTAACAAGGCCGGGCAGACGCATAGGTCAACAGAAGCAGAACCGAATTCACTGACCTGCTGCGCGATCCTGCGCAACCGCATCTCTATGGCCTCATTAATCCAGGCAATTGCGGTTGCGGAACATCTCAACTTTCATCACGCCGCGAAAGCGCTGGGTACTAGCCAGTCGAGTGTCAGCGCTCGCATAAAGGCGCTGGAAGATGAGCTTGGCACTCCGCTCTTCGAGCGCAATACCCGCGGCGTTCGGCTGACGGAAGCTGGGCGCCATTTTGTCGAACGCGTGACAACCGGCGTCGACCACCTTGAGAATGCCGTAAAATCCGCAAGCTTGGCGGCATCGGGAGAATGCGGCCGCCTGCGTGTCGGTGTCCACGGTCTGATAGCAGGCAGCTTTCTCGATCGCCTGCTGACGCGATACCGTGAGCAATATCCGGCCATAGCTCTTGAGATGGCCGAAGGATCGGCACGCGACGCCATTATGCAACTACGCTCCCGTCAGCTCGACGTGGCGTTCCTTGTTGGCACTTTTGAGCTGCCCGATTGCCATTCCCGACCGATATGGACTGAGCCGCTCGTCGTCGCGCTCCCCTCAAAGCATAGACTAGCCGGCCGGGCAGATGTCCGGTGGACTGATCTCGCTGCCGAGACTTTTCTTGTCCGCCATGGTGGGACCGGACCACAAGTTCATGACCATATTATCTTGCGGCTTGCCCGAGGGTGGCCGCCGCCTGCAATCCATCGATTCGCGGTTGAGCGCGGCACACTTCTATCGATGGTAGCGCAGGGCTTCGGAATCACGCTGTTAGGAGCTGCGAGCCAGCTTTCTCCTATGTTCGGTGTCGCGCTTGTTCCGATCATTGATGAACCTGATCCCGTGGTTTTCTCGGCGGTCTGGTCACCGAACAATCGCGGCGCCGCATTGCGAAATCTGCTCACACTAGCATCGAAGATGCGGCGAACAGAAACCACGCCGTGCGCAGAATAGATCTGACGCGCCATCCTATTCGCCGTCGATAGTATCCGGTCGCCCTCCGGCATCGTCTTAACTGTTGCTCCTTCCGAAATCCCGCATTCTCTGATCGGCTCCAACAACCTTGCCGATTGGAGCTCGTATGCGTGGAGGCCGAATTCTCTGGGGCCAGATTGCCGTCGTCCTGACCATCGTGTTCGTGATGATGTGGTTGGCGACGCAATGGACCGCGTGGCGGCTCGGCTTTCAGGCGCAGCTTGGAAGCCCCTGGTTCGAGCTGGCGGGATGGCCGGTCTATTACCCACCCGCCTTCTTCTGGTGGTGGTTCTCGTTCGATGCCTATGCCCCCGCGATCTTCATCGAGGGCGGCATCATCGCGGTATCCGGCGGACTTTTCGCCATCGTTGCCGCGATCACCATGTCCATGATCCGGTCGCGTGAGGCGCGCAATGTCGCGACCTACGGATCGGCACGCTGGGCCGAAGACAAGGAAATCCGCGCCGCCGGCCTGCTCGGTCCCGATGGCGTCGTGCTCGGCCGCTATGATCGCAACTACCTGCGCCATGACGGCCCCGAGCACGTGCTGTGCTTCGCCCCGACCCGATCGGGCAAGGGCATCGGCCTCGTCGTCCCGACCCTGCTCACCTGGCCGGGAAGCTGCATCGTCCACGACATCAAGGGCGAGAATTGGGGCCTAACCGCTGGCTTTCGAGCCAAGCATGGTCGCGTCCTGTTGTTCGATCCGACCAATGCGAAATCGTCCGCCTACAATCCGCTGCTGGAGGTCCGGCAAGGGGAATGGGAAGTCCGCGACGTCCAGAACATCGCCGACATCCTGGTCGATCCCGAAGGCTCGCTCGATAAGCGCAACCATTGGGAAAAAACCAGCCATTCATTGCTGGTCGGCGCGATCCTGCATGTTCTCTATGCGGAGAAGGACAAGACTCTCGCAGGCGTCGCCAACTTCCTCTCCGATCCGCGCCGCCCGGTCGAAGCCACGTTGCGCGCGATGATGGACACGCCGCATCTCGGCGAAGCCGGCGTTCATCCCGTCATCGCCTCGTCGGCCCGCGAGCTGCTGAACAAGTCCGACAACGAGCGGTCGGGCGTGCTGTCGACCGCCATGTCGTTCCTCGGCCTCTACCGTGATCCGGTGGTGGCGCGTGTGACTGCACGCTGCGACTGGCGCATCGCCGATCTCGTCGGCAGCAGGAAGGCCGTCAGCCTCTACCTTGTCGTGCCGCCTTCCGACATCAACCGCACCAAGCCGCTCATTCGCCTGATCCTCAACCAGATCGGCCGCCGGCTGACCGAGGAGCTAAACACCTCCGGAGAACGCCATCGGCTGCTGCTCATGCTGGACGAATTTCCCGCGCTGGGGCGGCTCGACTTCTTCGAATCTGCGCTCGCCTTCATGGCGGGCTACGGCCTCAAGGGCTTCCTGATCGCCCAGAGTCTCAACCAGATCGAGCGGGCGTATGGGCCAAACAACGCCATCCTCGACAATTGCCATGTCCGCGTCAGCTTCGCCACAAACGACGAGCGCACCGCCAAGCGCGTGTCGGACGCGCTCGGCACCGCGACCGAGCTACGCGATTCCACCAACTACGCCGGCCACCGGCTGTCGCCCTGGCTTGGCCATCTCATGGTAACGCGGCAGGAGACCGCCCGGCCGCTGTTGACCCCCGGCGAGATCATGCAGCTCCCGCCCTCTGAGGAGATCGTCATGGTGGCGGGCACGCCGCCGATCCGCGCGACCAAGGCGAAGTACTTCGAGGACTCGCGCTTGCAGGAACGCATCATCGCGCCACCCGAGCTGGCGGCCGGTCCGGCGAATGCCGCCGCGACCGATGATTGGTCCGGCCGTGTCGCCGCGCCGGCGGGCCATGCCGGCGCGGCGAGCGGCGGCGAAGACGGCGGCGATCCCGCCAATGCCGGCATCCGCCGCGAGCCGGAATTGCCCGAGCATGAAGAAATCCTGCCTCCGCCGCCGTCGCCCGCGCAGGAGTTCGAGCTTCTTGACGATGAGCCCGATGTCGACGCTGCCAAGGCCAGCGCCATGCGGGCGCGGATGCGGATGGTCGCGCGGCAAGCCTCGCTCGATCCCGGCGATGGCATACAGCTTTGAGGAGCGCACCATGACATCCCGCACCCGCATGAACGTCTATTTCGACCCCGCCTTGCTCAAACAGGTCGAGGCGCTGGCGCTGCGCCGGAACAGCTCGAAATCCGCCATCGTCGAAGCCGCCGTGGCATCGTTCCTCTCTGGCGATACTACCGAGAAGCTGGAAGCGGCCATGTCCCGCCGCCTCGACAAGCTCGGTCGCCAGATCGACACGCTCGACGAGGATCTCGCCGTGCTCGGCGAGGCCATCTCGCTGTTCGTCCGCTACTGGCTGACCTTTACCCCGGTCCTGCCGGATGCCGCGCAGGCGTCGGCCCGAGCCAAGGGCCTGGAGCGGTTTGAGGCCTTCATGCAGACGCTCGGCAAGCGATTGGCGACTGGAGACAGATTCCTGAAAGAGCTCTCGCGCGATCTCGACTCGGTTCGGCCAGGGGGCGAAGACATCGCGCCGAAGACGAACGCCGGCTCGCCGGAATAACCGACCTATCCTATTCGCCGCCGATAGCCGCCGACTGCCGCGCGAGTCTAGATACTTGTTGAACAGGCCCGATTTCCGGCTCTTTTAATCATCCCCGATCGGGGAACTGTTTGTTGCGTCCCCTTCATTTTGGGGACGGCATGACTTCTTCTCACCAGAAACCGGAGGCGATCCAGCGCGGCGCGCGCATGTTGCGCACCGCGCTCGGCCCGGCCATCGCGCGCTATCTCGACGACGCCGGCATCGTCGAAGTCATGCTCAATCCTGATGGGCGCATCTGGATCGACCGTCTCTCCGAAGGGCTGTCCGATACCGGCGCGAGGCTGTCATCCGCCGATGGCGAACGCATCGTGCGCCTGGTCGCCCATCATGTCGGCGCGGAGGTTCACGTCAGATCCCCGCGCGTCTCGGCCGAACTGCCCGAGACGGGGGAGCGGTTCGAGGGTCTTTTGCCGCCGGTCGTCGCCGCGCCGGCCTTCGCCATCCGCAAGCCCGCCGTCGCCGTCTTCACGCTCGATAACTACGTCGATGCCGGGATCATGTCGGCGGACCAGGCCGTGACGCTGCGCGCGGCTGTCGCGGCGCGCGCCAACATCCTCGTCGCGGGCGGCACGTCCACCGGCAAGACCACGCTCACCAATGCGCTGCTCGCCGAGGTGGCGAAGACAGCCGATCGCGTCGTCATCATCGAGGACACGCGCGAGCTGCAATGCGCCGCTCCGAACCTCGTCTCCATGCGGACCAAGGAAGGCGTCGCAACGCTCTCCGATCTTGTCCGCTCATCGCTGCGCCTGCGCCCCGATCGCATTCCCATCGGCGAGGTACGCGGCCCCGAGGCGCTCGACCTCCTCAAAGCCTGGGGCACCGGTCATCCCGGCGGCGTCGGCACGATCCACGCCGGCAGCGGCATCGGCGCGCTGCGCCGCCTCGAACAGCTCATTCAGGAGGCCGTCGTCACCGTCCCGCGCGCCCTGATCGCCGAGACGATCGGCCTCGTGGCCGTCCTCTCCGGCCGCGGCTCCGCGCGCCGGCTCGCCGAACTCGCCCGTGTCGAAGGGCTCGGCCCGGACGGAGATTACCGCATCAGCCCCGCAACCCCCAACAACGCTGGAGACCCTTCATGATCCGCATCCCCATGCGCGTCCGTCGCACCGTTGCGACCGTCGCCGTCGTCGCCTATGTCAATCTCGTCCTCGTTCCCGCCGCTCACGCCTCCGGCTCCTCGATGCCGTGGGAAGCGCCGCTCCAGAAAATCCTTCAGTCGATCGAAGGCCCCGTGGCCAAGATCGTCGCCGTCATCATCATCATCGCGACCGGCCTGGCGCTCGCCTTCGGTGACACGTCCGGCGGCTTCCGCAAGCTGATCCAGATCGTCTTCGGCCTGTCGATCGCCTTCGCGGCCAGCTCGTTCTTCCTGTCGTTCTTCTCCTTCGGCGGCGGGGCGCTCGTCTGATGGCGGTCGCCTTCGAGCAACTGGATGTGCCGGGATTCACCGTCCCGGTTCACCGCGCGCTGACCGAGCACATCCTGCTCGGCGGTGCGCCGCGTTCCATCGCGATCCTCAACGGGACGCTGGCCGGGGCCGTGGGCCTCGGCCTGCGCCTCTGGCTGGTCGGCATCGCCATCTGGGCGATCGGCCATGTCGCGGCGGTCTGGGCTGCCAAGCGCGATCCCCAATTCGTCGAGGTCGGGCGGCGCCATCTGCGCCTGCCGGCTTTCCTCGCGGTCTGAGGGAGGCGACGCCCATGATGAACCTCGCCGAATATCTCCGCAGCGCCAGCCGCCTTACAGATTTCCTGCCTTGGGCCGCTCTGGTCGGCCCCGGCGTCGTCGTGAACAAGGACGGCTCGTTCCAGCGCACGGCGCGCTTCCGTGGGCCCGATCTCGATAGCGCCGTCGCCGCCGAGCTGGTCGCGGTCGCCGGCCGCATCAACAACGCTTTCCGCCGCCTCGGCTCCGGCTGGAGCATCTTCGTCGAGGCGCAGCGCAGCGAAGCCGCGACCTATCCCGACAGCATGTTCCCCGATCCGGCATCGGGCCTGGTGGACGAGGAACGCAAGGCCGATTTCGAGGAAGCCGGCATCCATTTCGTGTCGGACTATTTCCTGACCATCCTCTATCTGCCGCCGGCCGAGGACGCCGCCCGGGCCGAGACATGGCTTTACGAGGGCCGCGAGCAATCCGGCGTCGATCCCCAGGAGGTGATGCGCGGTTTCATCGACCGTACCGATCGGATGCTCGCGCTGCTCGACGGCTTCATGCCGGAGTGCGCCTGGCTGGATGACGTAGAGACGCTGACCTATCTGCACTCGACGGTTTCGACCAAACGGCATCGCGTCCGCGTCCCCGAGACGCCGATCTATCTCGATGCTCTACTCGCCGACCAGCCGATGACCGGCGGCCTGGAGCCACGCCTTGGCGATCAGCATCTGCGCGTTCTCACCGTCATCGGTTTCCCGACCGTGACCACGCCCGGCCTGCTCGATGACCTCAACCGGCTCGCGTTCCCGTATCGCTGGTCGACCCGCGCGATCCTGCTCGACAAAACTGACGCGACGAAGCTGCTGACCAAAATTCGCCGCCAGTGGTTCGCCAAGCGCAAGTCCATCGCGGCGATCCTCAAGGAAGTCCTGACCAACGAAGCCTCGGCGCTGGTGGACACCGATGCGTCCAACAAGGCGGCCGACGCCGACATGGCCTTGCAGGAGCTCGGCCAGGACGTCGCGGGCATGGCCTATGTCACCGCGACCATCGTGGTGTGGGACGCCGATCCGCGCCTTGCCGACGAGAAGTTGCGTCTGGTCGAGAAGGTCATCCAGGGCCGCGACTTCACCGCCATGGTCGAAACCGTCAATGCCGTCGATGCCTGGCTCGGCTCGTTGCCCGGACATGCCTACGCGAACGTCCGTCAGCCCCCCATCAGCACTTTGAATCTCGCCCACATGATCCCGCTATCCGCGGTGTGGGCGGGGCCGGAACGGGACGAGCATTTCGGTGCGCCCCCCTTGCTTTACGGCAAGACCGAAGGCTCGACCCCGTTCCGGTTATCCCTTCATGTCGGCGACGTGGGCCACACCCTTGTCGTCGGCCCGACCGGCGCCGGCAAGTCCGTGCTGCTCGCGCTCATGGCGTTGCAGTTCCGGCGTTATGATCACTCGCAGGTCTTCGCCTTCGATTTCGGCGGCAGCATCCGCGCCGCGGCGCTCGCCATGGGCGGCGACTGGCACGATCTCGGCGGCGGGCTGACCGAGGGCGACGAGTTCTCGGTCTCGCTTCAGCCGCTCGCCCGCATCCACGACACCTATGAGCGTGCCTGGGCCGCCGACTGGATCGTGGCGATCCTCATGCGCGAGAGCGTGCCGGTAACGCCCGAGGTGAAGGAGCATATCTGGACGGCGCTGACCTCATTGGCCTCCGCGCCGGTCGAGGAACGCACCATCACCGGCTTCGCGGTCCTGCTCCAGTCCAATGACATCAAGCAGGCGCTCCGGCCTTATTGCGTCGGCGGGGCCTACGGTCGGTTGCTCGACGCCGAGGCCGAGCATCTGGGTTCGGCCGCCGTACAGGCATTCGAGATCGAGGGGTTGGTCGGCACCGGCGCAGCGCCGGCCGTGCTTTCCTATCTCTTCCACCGCATCGGGAACAGGCTCGACGGGCGGCCGACGCTGCTCATCATCGACGAGGGCTGGCTGGCCCTAGACGATGAAGGCTTCGCCGGCCAGCTCCGCGAATGGCTGAAGACGCTGAGAAAAAAGAATGCGTCCGTCATCTTCGCCACGCAGTCGCTCAGCGACATCGACAATTCGAGCATCGCGCCGGCCATCATCGAGAGCTGCCCGACGCGGCTGCATCTGCCGAACGAACGCGCTATCGAGCCGCAGATCACAGCGATCTATCGGCGCTTCGGCCTCAACGACCGGCAGATCGAAATCCTCGCGCGGGCCACGCCCAAGCGGGACTATTACTGCCAGTCGCGGCGCGGCAACCGCCTGTTCGAATTGGGCTTGAGTGAGGTTGGCCTCGCGCTCTGCGCCGCATCCTCCAAATCCGACCAGACCCTGATCGCGAACCTCGTCGCCGAGCATGGCCGCGAAGGCTTCCTCGCGGCATGGCTGCGCGCCCGCGACGCCGGTTGGGCGGCCGATCTCATCCCGAACTTCCCCCAAGCCGAAAAGGAGACCATGCCATGAAGACCCGTACTTTCCGCTCGCGCGCCGTGGCGCTTGCCGCAACCGTGCTCGCCGCGGCGCCGGTGGCCTTCTCGCCGATGATTGCGACGCCGGCCAATGCTTGGCGCATCGTCTATGACCCGGCGAACTATGCGCAGAACGTCCTCACTGCCGCGCGCACGCTGGAGCAGATCACCCATCAGATTACCTCGCTTCAGAATGAAGCGCAGATGCTTATCAATCAGGCCAAGAACCTCGCCAGCCTGCCGTTCTCTGCCCTCCAGACCTTGCAGCAGAACGTCCAGAAGACCCAACAGCTTCTCGGCCAGGCGCAGAACATCGCCTTCGACGTCCAGAAGATCGATCAGGCGTTTCAGAGCCAGTACGGCAACCTCTCGATGTCGGCCACCGACCAGCAGCTCGTCGTCAATGCGCGCTCGCGCTGGCAAAACACCGTCGGCGGCTTACAGGATGCCATGCGCGTACAGGCCGGTGCTGTCGGCAATATCGACAGCAACCGCGCGCAGATGTCGGCGCTGATCGACCAGAGCCAGGGCGCGACCGGGGCTTTGCAAGCCGCGCAGGCGGGCAACCAGCTTCTCGCACTGCAGTCGCAGCAGCTTTCGGATCTCGTGGCGCTGCTCGCCTCGAATGGCCGTGCCAGCGCGCTCACCGAGGCCGAGCGGGCCGCCGCCGCCGAACAGGGCCGCGAACAGCGCCGCCGCTTTCTGACGCCGGGCTCGGGCTACCAGCCGGGCAACGCGCAGATGTTCAACACCAGCAAGTAACCGACAGAAGGAGCATCCCCATGGACGGCAAGATGCTGGCCCGCCTCGGCGCTATCGTGCTCGTCGCCGTCGCGGTCATGACGACGGTGATCGAGCTGACCCGCAAAGGGGACTCGCCGGCATCTTCGCCGGTGCGCATTCTCCAACCTGCTTCCGATCCGCTGCGCGGAGACCAGCGCCGATGCCAGCAGCTCGGCCAGAAGGCCGCGTATGACCCTTACTGCCTGCGCGTCTGGGCGGAGACCCGCAACCGCTTCCTTGGGCGCACGCCGGCTACGGCATCGCCCGCGCCAATCGAAGGGCGGTGACGCATGGGCGGCAGCGGAGTCATCGACACATTCCTCGGCACCTTCACCCGTTACATCGACAGCGGATTCGGGCTGCTCGGCGGCGAGGTCGCCTTTATCGCTACCACGCTCATCGTCATCGATGTGACGCTGGCTGCGCTGGTCTGGTCCTGGGGCGCGGATGACGACATCATCGCCCGGCTCGTGAAGAAGACGCTGTTCGTCGGGGCTTTTGCCTACCTGACTTCCAACTGGAACAACCTCGCGAAAATCGTCTTCGACAGCTTTGCCGGCCTCGGCCTCAAGGCGTCAGGCACCGGCTTCTCGACCACCGACCTGATGCGTCCCGGCAAAGTCGCACAGACCGGCCTCGATGCCGCCCGGCCGCTGCTCGAATCCATCTCCGACCTGATGGGTTGGGTCGCCTTCTTCGAGAACTTCATCCAGATCGCGTGCCTGCTCTTCGCCTGGGCGCTGGTGATCCTCGCTTTCTTCATCCTGGCGATCCAGCTCTTCGTCACCCTGATCGAATTCAAGCTGGCGACGCTCGCCGGCTTTGTCCTCATTCCCTTCGGGCTTTGGGGCAAAAGCGCCTTCATGGCCGAGAAGGTGTTGGGCAATGTGATGTCGTCCGGCATCAAGGTTCTGGTGCTGGCCGTCATCATTGGCATCGGCTCGACGCTGTTCTCACAGTTCACGCAAGGGTTCGGCGGCCAGACACCGAGCATCGACGACGCCATGGCCGTCGTGCTCGCCGCTCTCTCGCTTCTCGGCCTCGGCATCTTCGGCCCCGGCATCGCCAACGGCCTCGTCTCCGGCGGCCCGCAGCTCGGCGCAGGCGCTGCCGTTGGAACCGGCCTTGCCGCAGGCGGCATGGTGCTGGCCGGCGCTGGTGCTGCCGGCCTTGCCGCCAAGGGCGGTGCAGCCGCGCTTTCCACCGGCGCTGCCGCCGCGCGCGGCGGCGCGACCACCGCCGGCGCGGCATCCGCCGCCTTCAGCCTCGGTTCGCTCGGCCAGTCCGGCGCGGCAGGTGCCGCATCCGGCATGGGCAGCATCGGTCGCGCGGCTGGCTCCGCCGCCATATCTCCGCTGCGTCGCGCCGCAGCCAGCGTCAAGGCCAGCTTTTCCGATGGCGTGAAAAGCGGCTTCGGCGTCACGGGCGGTTCTTCGACCATGGGGGCAGTCGGCGGTTCTTCCGATGCGGCGGCCGACGCCGCTTCCGCCATCCACACCGCCAAGGACCAGCCCGATTGGGCGAAGCGAATGCAGCGCTCGCAGCGCCTCTCGCATGGCGTCCAGACCACAACCCATGCCGTCCGCTCCGGCGACGGCCACGGCTCCGGCTCTTCCGTCAACCTTTCCGAAAGTGACCGCTCATGAACCTGTTTCGACGACCCGCCACGCATTACGGCAAAACCCCGCAACCCGAGACCCCATACCAGAAGGCCGCGCAGCTCTGGGACGAGCGCATCGGCTCGGCCCGTGTGCAGGCCAAGAACTGGCGGCTAATGGCCTTCGGCTCGCTGGTTCTCTCTGGTGGCTTCGCCGCCGCACTTGTCTGGCAGTCGGTGCAGGGAACTGTCGTTCCCTGGGTGGTGCAGGTCGACAAGCTCGGCCAGGCCCAGACCGTCGCCCCGGCGACTGCCGACTTCCGCCCGACCGATCCGCAGATCGCGTGGCATCTCGCCCGTTTCATCGAGCAGGTCAGAAGCATCCCCGCCGATCCGATCATTGTGCGCCAGAACTGGCTTCGCGCCTATGAATGGACGACCGATCGTGGGGCGGGCGCCCTCAACGACTATGCCCGCACCAATGACCCCTTCACCAAGGTCGGCAAGCAGCAGATCGCCGTTGAGGTCTCAAGCGTCATTCGCGCCTCGGCCGACAGCTTCCGCGTCGCCTGGACCGAGCGCCGTTACGAGGATGGCAAGCTCGCGACGACGGAGCGGTGGACGGCTATCTTGACCATCGTCCTCCAGCCGCCCCGAGACGCCGAACGCCTGAAAGCCAATCCGCTCGGCATCTATGTCAACGCCATTAACTGGTCTCGGGAGCTGAGCCAATGAGCCCAGTCCTTCGCACCTCCACCATTCCGGCTCTGTTGCTGTCCGCAACCATGCTGGCTGGCTGCGCCACCAACCGTCCGCCAGAAATCAGCTACGACAACAGCGTGCCGCCGCTGCCGGCTATTCCCGCCGCCGTGACGGACGAGCGGCTGAGGCCGATCCATGTCCCGCCGGCGTGGACAGTCGCACGCGGCGGCCAGACTGCCAGCACGGCGACCGGCCGCGTTGAGAACGCCAATGCCGCCGCCCGCGTGCAGCCGCGCCGCGAAGGCTATTTCAATGCCATTCAGGTCTATCCGTGGTCGGAAGGCGCGCTCTATCAGATCTATGCCGCACCAGGCCAGATCACCAATATCGCGCTCGAACCGGGCGAGAGCCTGACCGGCCCTGGACCGATCGCCGCCGGCGACACCGCCCGCTGGATCATCGGCGACACCGAATCCGGCTCCGGCGTCGCCCGCCGTGTCCATGTGCTGGTAAAACCGACGCGCGCCGACATCACAACTAATCTCGTTATCACCACCGACCGGCGCACCTACATGGTCGAGCTGCGTTCCGGCGAGAAGCCCTACATGCCGGCCGTGTCCTGGTCTTATCCGCAGCCGGCAGGCGGGCGGCAGGCCGTTCCGGCAACGCCGGTCATTCCGGCCGTGGCCGCGCGCAATTATCGCTATGGCCTGACCGGCAGCAGCAATCCGCCATGGAAGCCCGTCGCCGTCTATGACGATGGCCGCCGTGTCTATGTCGAATTCCCGCGCGGCATCGTGCAAGGCGAGATGCCGCCGATCTTTGTTATCGGCCCCGAGGGCGAAGCCCAGATCGCCAATACCCGCATCTATCAACACATCCTGATCGTCGATCGCCTGTTCGGCGCGGCCGAGCTGCGCCTTGGCAGCGGCGACCGCCAGCAGAGCGTCAGGATCGTCCGCACCGACGGGAGGCCGCAGTCATGAGCGAAGCCGAATCCAATGCCGCTCCGATGCGTCTGCGCGCCGAAACACCCCGCGTCACCCGCCTGTCGCGCAAGATGCTCGCGAGTGTCGCGACCGTCGCCATGGTCGGCATCGGCGCCGCGCTGATCTATGCGCTCCAGACGCGCACAGGCGGCGATGGTGGGGAAGAACTCTATTCCACGTCCAACCGCCAGCCCGCCGACGGTCTTGCCGGCCTGCCGCGCGACTATACCGGTCCCATTCTCGGGCCGGCGCTGCCCGGCGATCTCGGCGGCCCAATCCTGAGCGCACAGAATGCCGGCCAGCCCGTCGCGCCTCCCGTCGTTCCGACACCGGGCGTCGACGAGGCCGAGCAACGCCGTCGCGCAGAAGAAGAAGCCGCGCGTCTCAGCACCGTCTTCTTCCAGTCGCGGCAGGGCTCGACGGCCGCCGCGACGCCGGGAGCCACGCCTGGCCTTGCGGGGTTTGACCCGGGCAGCGCCGCCACAGGGCAACCGAGCGCCGAGGACCGCCAGCTTGCTTTCCTCAATGCGGCGGTCGATCGGCGCACCGTGACGCCGGATCGCGTCACGCCGCCGGCATCGCCCTTCGTCCTGCAAGCCGGAGCCGTCATCTCAGCGGCGCTCATCACAGGTATCCGTTCGGATCTTCCCGGCCAGATCACCGCGCAGGTCACGGAGAACATCTATGACAGCCCAACAGGCAGCACCCTGCTCGTGCCGCAGGGAACGCGGCTCATCGGCCAGTATGACAACAGCGTCCAGTTCGGGCAGCGTCGCGTGCTGCTCGTCTGGAACCGCCTCATTATGCCGAATGGCCGCTCGATCGTTCTCGAGCGCCAGCCGGGCGCCGACACGCAAGGCTATGCCGGACTGGAGGATGGCGTCGACTATCACTGGTGGGATCTCGCCAAGGCTGCCGCGCTCTCGACGCTGCTCGGCGTCGGCGCGGAACTCGCCACCGACGATAACGACCGCCTGATCCGCGCCATCCGCGACGGCGCGCAGGACACCATCAATCAGGCCGGTCAGCAGATCGTCCAGCGCCAATTGCAGGTCGCGCCGACGCTGACCATCCGGCCCGGCTTCCCGGTCCGAGTCATCGTCACCAAGGATTTGGTGCTCGAACCCTATAGGAGCTGACCATGACCAAGCTGAAGCTCGGCCCCATCGCCGACGACAAACCCGTGAAGATCGCGCTGGAGCTGCCTGCCGCGCTCCATCGCGACCTTACTGACTACGGCCGCCTCCTCGCCGAAGGCGGTGCGCCCATCGAACCCGCCAAGCTCATCGTGCCGATGCTCGAACGTTTCATCTCGACCGATCGCGGGTTCGCTAAGGCCCGGCGCACCACGGGCTGAGCGCCATGCCGGTGGGGGTCGTACCGGCGACGCCGTTGCGCTCACGTCGGGCGGATTCCGCTCTCACCAGCATAATCACCGCACGATATGCGATGATTTGCGCCCCCTAATCACCGCACACGCCATGCGAACCCGGTTGGTTGGGGTGCCGTGCGCGAGTGAACGCGAATGCGGCACGCTACCGGCGGCCGGTCCTTCGCCATGGTTCGCCAGACGCCTGGAATGCACCCAAGTCGCTGAGCCGGCCACATTAAAGGAGGTCTGACATGAATACATGGAATGGCAGGATCGCAGACGGTGGGGCTGGACGATGAGCCAGACACCGGCCCCTCTCAACAAACGCACCATCCGCAGGCACCAGCTTCGAGAGATCGTTCCGCTGGCCGACACAACGATCTACGACATGGAACAACGCGGCGAGTTTCCGCAGCGCTTCTACCTGACCTCCCGAACCGTCGTATGGGACCTCGGCGAAGTGGAGGCCTGGCTCGAAGAACGCCGCCGAGCCTCCAAGGCAAAGACGGCCAAGCGTGCGCCAGCGCCCAACGTTACGCTCAGGAAGACCCGTCCGGTCAAAGGCTAGGCTCCGGGACCAGAAGGTCCATGGAGGTCGGATAGAGCGTCGGGGTGTATTTCTGGCCGCCAACCCATGCGTCGATCAGATTGCCCCATTCCTGCATCATGTGCCGGCGCTGGTGCTCATACTCGGCCTTGTTATAGACGCCGCGCGAAGAACGCCCGTCCTCGTGCGCCAGGCACTTCTCGATCCAGTCGCTGTTGAAGCCCAGCTCGTTGAGCAGCGTCGATCCCGTACGGCGAAGGTCATGCACGGTGAACGGCTCCAACGGCAGCCCCGCCTTCTTGGCTTGCACGACGACCGCCGTGGTGACGCGGTTGAAGGTCGCGCGCGACATCGGCGCATCAGCGTCGTAGCGCGAGGGCAGCAGGTAGCGCGAATTGCCAGCACAGGTCTTGAGCGCAACGAGGATGTCGAGCGACTGTTCGCACAGATAGACGTTGTGCGGCTTGGAACGCTTCATCCGCTCCTTCGGGATCGACCACACTGCATTCTCGAAATCGACTTCATCCCACACCGCGTCCTGCAACTCGCTCTTGCGGACCATCGTAAGCAGGATCAGCTTCAAGCCGAGCCGGATGGTCGGCAGCGTAGCCACATGCTCTAGCTGGCCGAGCATCACCCGAATTTCAGCGGGCGAAAGCGAGCGGTCCTTGGGAACGAAGGTCGCAATCGACGCCGGCCCGACCTCTTCGGCGGGGTTCGCCACCTTCTCCCCGTGCAGCTTAGCAAAGGCGAAGACCAGCTTCACGATGTCACGGACATGGACCGCCGTGGCCGGCGCTCCCCGCTTCTTCACCTTGTCGCACATCGCCCGGAGATCTTCGGGCGTGATTTCCGTCAGCAGCCGATTGCGGAACGTCGGCAGGATGTCCCGCTCGTAGATTGAGCGGCGCATTGCGCGGGTGCTTTCAGCCATCCGGTGCTCTTGCAGCCAGCGTTCGCCAAACTCGCCAAAGCTCTTTGCTTCCTTGATGCGGCGCTTCTCGCGCTGCTTCTCCTGGGCGGGCGACCGCCCTTCCTGAATCGAACGCTGCGCATCGATCAGCTTCTCCCGCGCACGGGCCAGAGAGAGACCCGCTGGCCCGTATCGGCCGAGGGTCAAGGTCTCGCGTCGACCGTTCATACGGTAGTCATAGCGAAACACGACGGCGCCCGACGGGTTCACGACGACATACATACCGTCACGGTCAGAAACCTTGTATAATTTATCCTTTGGTTTCAGCGCCTTGATTGCCGCATCGGTAAGCATCGGACCCTCCTAGATCGTTCAAAAAACGCCAGAGAGCCCTAAAAATACCGTCAGGCCAAAATCGCCCAATCCCGACGGAGAATTATCCTTTATTCTCAATGGAATAAGATCAAAAAAATACCGTCACAAGCTCTCTAAGCCATGACGGTATATGCAAATCTGCGATGTCACAAGAAGCCCCATACCGTCAGCTCCGCCGTCGATCGCGAGGCTAGCTCGGCGATTGACGGCGAAAGACGGCGGAGAGAAAAGTTTTTATTTTCAGTGGGTTATAGAGGGAGATAGGCGGCTATCGGCGGCGTCTAGGTGGGCGCGAATTATTCCCACTCGATGGTTCCCGGTGGCTTGCTCGTCACGTCGTAGACGACGCGGTTGATGCCGCGCACTTCGTTGATGATGCGGGTGGCGGCGCGGCCTAGGAATTCCATGTCGTAATGGTAGAAATCGGCGGTCATGCCGTCGACCGAGGTCACCGCGCGCAGGGCACAGACATATTCGTAGGTGCGGCCGTCGCCCATCACGCCGACCGTCTGTACCGGCAGCAGCACCGCGAAGGCCTGCCAGATCGCGTCGTAGAGCCCGGCCTTGCGGATCTCGTCGAGATAGATCGCGTCGGCCTCGCGAAGG
The DNA here is from genome assembly GCF_001014615.2 of Aquamicrobium sp. LC103. Classification (GTDB taxonomy): domain Bacteria; phylum Pseudomonadota; class Alphaproteobacteria; order Rhizobiales; family Rhizobiaceae; genus LBCQ02. The sequence continues at coordinate 57,681 of NZ_LBCQ02000002.1, read as the reverse complement.
ATGTCGAGCTTCTCGCGCGTCACCGGACCGGGGCAGCGGATCGCAAGGCCCGGTCCCGGGAACGGGTGGCGGGTGATGAAGTGCTCCGGCAGGCCGAGTTCGCGGCCGAGCGCCCTCACCTCGTCCTTGAAGAGCTCGCGCAGCGGCTCGACGAGCTTCATGTTCATGCGCTCGGGCAGGCCGCCGACATTGTGATGCGACTTGATCGTCACGGAAGGACCGCCGGTGAAGGAAACGCTCTCGATCACGTCCGGATAGAGCGTGCCCTGCGCCAGGAATTCCGCCGGCCTGCCTTCCTTTTCCAGCTTCTTCGCCTCTTCCTCGAACACCTCGATGAACAGGCGGCCGATGGTCTTGCGCTTCTTCTCCGGATCGGCCTCGCCTTCCAGCGCGCCGAGGAACAGGTCTTGCGCCTGCACGTGCACGAGCGGGATGTTGTAGTGCTCGCGATACATGGAGACGACCTGCTCGCCCTCCCCCTTCCGCATCAGGCCGTGGTCGACGAAGATGCAGGTGAGGCGTTCGCCGATCGCCTCGTGGATCAGCACCGCGGCGACGGAGGAATCGACGCCGCCCGAAAGCGCGCAGATGACGCGCCCATCACCGACCTGCGCGCGGATCGCGGCGATCGCCTGCTCGCGATAGGCCGCCATCGTCCAGTCACCCTCGAGCCCGGCAATTCGGTGGACGAAATTGGCGAGCAGCTTGGCGCCGTCCGGCGTGTGCACCACTTCCGGGTGGAACTGGACCGCGTAGAATTTCCGTTTCTCGTCGGCGATCGCGGCGAAGGGAGCGCCGGTCGAGGTGCCGATCACGCGGAAGCCTTCCGGCAGCGCCGTTACACGGTCGCCATGGCTCATCCATACCTGGTGGCGGGTGCCCCTGGCCCAGACGCCGTCGAACAGCGCGCTGTCGTCCTCGATCTCAAGGAAAGCACGGCCGAATTCGCGGTGATGCCCGCTCTCCACCTTGCCGCCGAGCTGGGCGCACATGGTCTGCTCGCCATAGCAGATGCCGAGCACCGGGATGCCGGCATCGAATATAGCCTGCGGCGCGCGCGGACTGCCGATGTCGACGGTCGAGGCCGGGCTTCCCGAAAGGATCACGGCCCTAGGCTTGATCCGGCGGAAGGCTTCCTCGGCGGATTGGAACGGAACGATCTCGGAATAGACGCCGGCTTCGCGGATGCGGCGCGCGATGAGCTGCGTCACCTGGCTGCCGAAATCGATGATGAGGACTGTGTCGGGGTGAGCGGTCGTGTTCATGGCGAGCATTTAGAGAAAAGATCGAGTCGGCGCAATGGGTTGCGAGCGGCGGATCGCCAACTGAATCGGATTGTTGATGTCGCGGTTGAGAGAGTTCAACCGGCGGGCGAGCCGGAACGCTCCAGCAATCCTTCCGCGACCGCCGCGGCGAGCCTGTCGACGGCGGCCGCGAGCTTCTCGTCGACGACGTGAAGATACTCGGTCCAGTCGCCGACATGCCTGAGCTCGGCGGCGCCGTCCGAAATGCCGCGAAGTCCCACCACGGGCACGCCGAGGGGGCTGCAGGCGCGCAGCACGGCAAAACTCTCCATGTCGACCATTTCGGCGTCTATCGCATCGTAGGCGGCGCCGGAGACGATGTTGCCGCCGGTGGAGATCGAGGCGGCGGGAATGCCGGGAATCCGCAGCGGCAGCTCGACCGCGCGCGGCAGGCCGAGAAACGGCGTCTCGCCCTTCGCGAAGCCGAGCGGCGAGGCGTCCATGTCGCGATAGGCGACGGAGGACGCCTGGTAGACCGCCGTTTGTTCGAGCACCCGGCTGCCGGCGGAGCCGAGCGAAACGACGAGGTCGGGAAGCTTGCCGGCAGCCTCCAGCCGCGCCAGCGCAGCCGACACGACGGCGGCGGCCTCCACCGGGCCGACGCCGGTCATAAGGGGCGTGAAGCGCGATTGCAGATGCGGTCCGTATTCGGCCGCGACGGCCATCACGAACAGCACTTGCCTGCCGGCGATATCGGTCGGTTCGACCGGGTCAGCCCTGAATGCCATCGCGTCCGCTCACCACCATGATCGTCGCGGTCATGGTCGCGATCAGCTTGGCATTGCCGTCGACGTCGTAGCCGTAGGCCTGGCCGTCGGCGACGATGATTGTGCGTCCGGGCTTGGTCACGGTGCCGCGGAACAGGAAGCGCTCGCCCTTGCCGGGCGAAAGCAGGTTCACCTTGAACTCGATGGTGAGCACGGCGGCATCGGCCGGCATGACGGAATAGGCGGCATAACCGCAGGCGGAATCGAGCGCGGTCGAGATGATGCCGGCATGCAGGAAACCATGCTGCTGGGTCAGTTCCGGTGAATAGGGCATCTCGATCTCGACGATGCCGGGCGTGACGGCGGTCAGTTCCGCGCCAACCGTCCTCATGATCTCCTGGCGCGCGAAACTGACGCGCACGCGCTCCTCGAAATCACCTTCCGGAACGATATTCAGCACCATGCGGATGCCCTTTCGACCTTCTCACAGGCAGCTTATGGCAAAGGCCGCAATCGGGAGCAATCGCAAATGGCGGCGCCACGGCTTGCATGTCGCATGCCGCCCCGCTAGCTAGGACCCATTCGGGCAACCGGCAATGGGTGAGTGGAATGCGCTTGGGCGGCAGGCTGGCGGCAGCCATCGAGATTCTGGAAGACATCGATCGGCGGCACAGGCCGGCCGCGGACGCGCTCAAGGATTGGGGCCTCTCGCATCGGTTCGCCGGCGCGGGCGACCGCGCCGCGATCGGCAATATCGTCTACGATGCATTGCGCAGGAAGCGCTCGGCCGCCTGGCTCATGGACGACGACGGTCATCGCGCCTTGGCGGTCGGCGCGCTGGCGCTGGAAAGCGGGCTCGACGGAGCGCAGATCAACGATGCGCTCGAGGACGACCGCTTCGCCCCGCCGCCGCTGGGCGACAGCGAGCTTGCGGCGCTCGCCGAGCGGAAAACCGAGAATGCGCCGGACATCGTGCGCGCCGACTGCGCCGACTGGTGCCAGCCGCTGGTCGAGGAGGCTTTCGGCGCGGACTGGGTCGCCGAGACGGCCGCGCTGGCGGCGCGACCACCGCTCGATCTGCGCGTCAACACGCTCGCCTCCAGCCGCGGCAAAGTGCTCGCCGAACTGAAGGGCACTGGCGCTGAGGTCAGCAGCATCGCGCCGCAGGGCATACGCATTCCGCCGATCGAGGGCAGCGGGCGCCACCCGAACGTGCAGGCCGAGGCGGCCTTCCAGAAAGGCTGGTTCGAGGTCCAGGACGAAGGCTCGCAGATCGTCGGCGAGCTCGCCGGCGCCGCGCCCGGCATGCAGGTGCTCGACTATTGCGCCGGCGCCGGCGGCAAGACACTGGCGCTCTCCGCCGCGATGGAAAACCGCGGGCAGATCTTCGCGCACGACGCCGAGAAGCAGAGGCTGGCGCCGATTTTCGATCGCCTGCGTCGCGCCGGCGCGCGCAACGTGCAGACCGTCGCCGGCGCGGAAGGGCTCGCACCGCTCGAGGGCCAGATGGATCTCGTGCTGGTCGACGCACCCTGCACCGGCAGCGGAACCTGGCGGCGCAGGCCGGACGCGAAATGGCGGCTGACGGCGCGGCAGCTCGAAGTGCGGCTCAACGAACAGTCCGCGATCCTCGCCGAGGCGGCACGCTACGTGGCGCCCGGCGGCCGACTGGTCTACATCACCTGCTCCATCTTCCCGCAGGAGAACCAGCGGCAGGTCGAGGCGTTCGCGAGCGGGCATCCGGACTTCGGCTTCGCCGACCATCAGGCGCTGTGGGAGACGCGCTTTCCAGGCGGCGCGGCGCGCATCGGGCCGGCCGGCATCGTGCTCACGCCGGCCAGAACCGGGACCGACGGCTTCTTCTTCGCCAGCCTGCAGCGCGCCGGCTGATCCGCCGAGCTCCTGACAGCCTGTTGTCAGGAGCGGCGGGCTCCACCGGTCCTGCCACCGGCTACCCCTTTCCATTTTCGCGGACTCCCACCATATTCCGCCCATGGCCAGATCACCCGACAAGAAGCCCGCCGCCGCGCGCGAGGACAAAGCTTTCGGCGCGCGCAAGCGCGGCAGTCCGCTGACGGACTATCTCGACGCTTCCGAACCGCTGGAGCGCGGCGGCTTCGGCGAGGCGCCGCAGCCGGAACTTTCCGGCACACCGCTTTCCGGCTCGATCTCGAACTGGGCGGAGGAGATCGCGAAGGAGGCGGGTGAAGGCGCATCAAAGGGAAAACCCGCGAAAAAAATCCCCGCGCGCTCCTCCGCTCCTACGAAATCCGCGCGCGGAACCTCGATGGGCGGCGCGGCGTCGCCGAAGGAACGCGCCGCCGCCGGCCTCAATCCGGTCGCGGGGCTGGACATCAGCCTGGAGGACGCCGCCTCGCTGTCGTCGTCCGGCGTCACCGCCACGGTGGCGGCGCTCTCGGCGCTGATCGAAAGCGGGAATCCGCTGCACAAGAACGGCGAGATCTGGGTGCCGCACAGGCCGGCCCGTCCGGACAAGTCGGAAGGCGGCATCGAAATCCGCATGGAGACGGAGTTCAAGCCGTCGGGCGACCAGCCGACGGCGATCGCCGATCTCGTCTCGGGCGTTCAGGAGACCGAGCGCACGCAGGTGCTGCTCGGCGTCACCGGCTCGGGCAAGACCTTCACGATGGCGAAGGTAATCGAGGAGACGCAGCGCCCTGCCCTGATCCTCGCGCCCAACAAGACCTTGGCCGCACAGCTCTACGGCGAGTTCAAGAGCTTCTTCCCGAACAACGCGGTCGAGTATTTCGTATCCTATTACGACTACTACCAGCCGGAAGCCTACGTTCCGCGCACGGATACATATATCGAGAAGGAATCCTCGATCAACGAGCAGATCGATCGCATGCGCCATTCGGCGACGCGCTCCCTGCTCGAGCGCGACGACGTCATCATCGTCGCCTCCGTCTCCTGCATCTACGGCATCGGCTCGGTCGAGACCTACACGGCGATGACTTTCCAGATGGAGATCGGCGACCGGCTCGACCAGCGCCAGCTCCTCGCCGATCTGGTCGCCCAGCAATACAAGCGCCAGGACGTCAATTTCACGCGCGGTTCGTTCCGCGTGCGCGGGGACACGATCGAAATCTTTCCCGCCCACCTGGAAGACCGCGCCTGGCGCATCACCATGTTCGGCGACGAGATCGAGAGCATCACCGAGTTCGACCCGCTGACCGGCAAGAAGACCGGCGACCTCAAATCGGTGAAGATCTACGCCAACTCGCACTATGTGACGCCGCGCCCGACGCTGAACCAGGCCATCAAGTCGATCAAGGAAGAGCTCCAGCATCGCCTCGCCGAGTTGGAGAAGGCGGGCCGCCTGCTGGAAGCCCAGCGCCTGGAGCAACGCACGCGCTTCGATCTGGAAATGCTGGAGGCGACCGGCTCCTGCGCGGGCATCGAGAACTATTCGCGCTATCTCACCGGGCGCCGCCCCGGCGATCCGCCGCCGACGCTGTTCGAATACGTGCCGGACAACGCCCTCATATTCATCGACGAGAGCCACGTCACCATTCCGCAGATCGGCGGCATGTATCGCGGCGACTTCCGCCGCAAGGCGACGCTGGCCGAATACGGCTTCCGCCTGCCCTCCTGCATGGACAACCGGCCGCTGCGCTTCGAGGAATGGGACGCGATGCGCCCGCTTACCGTGGCGGTTTCGGCTACGCCCGGCGGTTGGGAGATGGAGCAGTCCGGCGGCGTCTTCGCCGAGCAGGTGATCCGCCCTACCGGCCTGATCGATCCGCCGGTCGAAGTACGCGCCGCAAAGACGCAGGTCGACGACGTGGTCGGCGAAATCCGCGAAACCACCGCCAAGGGCTATCGCACGCTGGTGACGGTGCTGACCAAGCGCATGGCGGAGGACCTGACCGAGTATCTGCACGAACAGGGCATCCGGGTGCGCTACATGCATTCGGACATCGACACGCTGGAGCGCATTGAGATCCTGCGCGATCTTCGCCTCGGCGCCTTCGACGTGCTCGTCGGCATCAACCTCCTGCGCGAGGGCCTCGATATTCCCGAATGCGGCTTCGTCGCCATCCTCGATGCGGACAAGGAAGGTTTTCTCCGCTCCGAAACCTCGCTGATTCAGACCATCGGCCGCGCCGCCCGCAATGTTGACGGCAAGGTTATCCTCTATGCCGACAACATCACCGGCTCGATGGAGCGCGCGATGGCCGAAACCTCGCGCCGCCGGGAGAAGCAGGAGGAATACAACGCGGCTCACGGCATCACTCCGGAAAGCGTGCGCAAGAACATCGGCGACATTCTCGACTCCGTCTACGAGCGCGATCATGTGCGCGCCGACATCTCCGATTTCGCCGCCGACGGCGCAATGGTCGGCAACAATCTCAAGGCGCATCTGGAAGCGCTGGAGAAACAGATGCGCGACGCTGCCGCCGATCTCGACTTCGAGAAGGCTGCGCGGCTGCGCGACGAGATCAAGCGCCTGCGGGAGACCGAGCTCGCCATCGCCGACGACCCACTGGCCCGCGAGGTCGAGCTGCAAAGTCCCGTCTCCGGGCGCGAAAAAGGCAAGCACAACAAGGGCCGCGCGCGGCATCGCACGGTCGACGAGGCGGAAGGATCGTCGCTTTTCGCCAAGCCCAACCTCGACGAGATGGGCCGCGCCGGCGACTACGCGGTGCCTGCATCGCGGGACTCGCTTTTTCGCAAGAACACGCTGGACGAGATGACCGTCGGTCGCACGGAAAAGCCGGTCCAGGGCGTGAAACCAGCAAAGCCGGAGGACGACGCCAAGCCGATCCGCCGCGAGCGCGCCGGCATCGGTTCCTACGAGGATCCGGCCGACGAGCGCCGCAAGCGCCGACCCGGCAAGACCGGCCGGCCGGGGCGGTGAGCCGGCCCTGAAATTCCAAGGACCGGGCGGACCGGCACTTCTTGCCATCCGCCTTGAATCTGCCTATGTAAGCGGCGCGCGGGACGACCCGCGCCGACGTTTCGAACGGGGACGGCCCCATTATCTCGACGAGAGAGATGATGACAGCCTTCCTTCCTTCGACTTTTCCCTTCACATTCAAATCGACAGCTGAATCCGTGGCGAACGGCATTGCCGGTCGCAGGACCGCCATGCGCCCTGCCTGCATGGCGGCACGCCGCCTCACGTCGATCCTTCACCCACCTTCCAACGCACGGGGTATCTGATGGCCGGGCCAATCGAACAATTCGAGATCAAGGAACTGTTCCGTATCGCGGAGATCGGAGGCAGCGAGATCGCCTTCACCAATTCTGCGGCCTACATGGTGCTCACGGTCGTTCTCGCCGGCGCGTTCCTGCTTTTCTCGACAACCAGGCGCAGTCTGGTTCCGGGCAGATGGCAGGCATCGGCGGAGCTGCTCTACGAGTTCGTCTCGAAAACCCTGCGCGACAATGCCGGCGAGAAGGGCATGCGGTTCTTTCCGCTGGTGTTCTCGCTGTTCATGTTCGTGCTGGTGGCGAACCTGATCGGCATGTTCCCCTACGCCTTCACGGTTACGAGCCACATCATCGTCACCTTCTCGCTGGCGATGCTGGTGTTCGCAACGGTGACGGTCTACGGACTCCTGCGCCACGGACTTTCGTTCTTCCGGCTGTTCATGCCGGCAGGCGTGCCGCTCGTGCTCGCGCCGATCATCATCCCGATCGAGCTTGTCTCCTACATATCGCGTCCGGTGAGCCATTCCGTGCGCCTGTTCGCGGTCATGCTGGCGGGGCATATCACGCTGAAGGTCTTCGCCGGCTTCGTGGTCGGCCTCGGCTCGCTCGGCGCGATCGGCATCGCCGGAGCGCTTCTGCCGCTGGCGATGACGACCGCGCTGACCGCGCTCGAACTGCTGATGTCGGTGATACAGGCATACATCTTCACGATGCTCACCTGCATGTATCTCAACGACGCGCTCCACCCTAGTCACTAAAGTTGAATCGGAGTTAATCTGCCATGGCTTGGCTCTATCTTGTTCTTGCCGGCGTGTTCGAAATCGTCTGGGCTTCGACGATGAAGCAGTCCGACGGCTTCACCAAACTCGTCCCGAGCGTCATCACCATCGCTACGATGATCGTCAGCTTCGGATTGCTGTCCTTCGCGATGCGCACCCTGCCGCTGGGCACCGCCTATGCGATCTGGACCGGCATCGGCGCTGTCGGTGCCTTCGTCGTTGGCATCGTGGTGCTCGGCGAGGCCGCGACCTTGTTCCGCATCGCCAGCGTCAGCCTGATCCTGGCCGGCATCGTCGGCCTGAAGCTGTCCACCGTCTGAAGCCGCGCATTGATGGGCGCCCTTGCCGGCGCCCATCTTCCGTCTGTCAAAAAAAATTCTCCCCGCCTGTCGATTCCGCCTCCGCTGTTTCGTCGTCTCGACAGAATTCGACGACAAGCGTTCATGCACAGAGGAGAACCGACATGACCGATACCAACACCCAAACCGAATATCAGGCCGCGAAAGTGCTTGGCGGGCTGGTCCCCTATCTTGAGGTGGACGGCGCGCTGAAGGCCGCGGAATTCTACAGGGAAGCTTTCGGCGCCGAGACCGCCTTCGCCGTTCCGCCGGACGAGCAGGGCCGGACGATGCATGTCCATCTCTACGTAAACGGCTCGTCGCTGATGCTGTGCGACGCCTATCCCGAGCATGGCCATCCGCACCAGCAGCCCCAGGGCTATACGATGCAGCTTCTGCTCAAGACCGACGAGATCGACGCCTGGTGGGACCGGGCGGTCAAGGCCGGCATGGAAGTGGTCTCGCCGCTCGACGTCATGTTCTGGGGCGACCGCTGGGGCCAGCTCCGTGACCCGTTCGGCATTTCCTGGGCCATGAACGCGCCGGTGAAGAAATAGGCCTCGCCAAGGAGTGCCGAAAAGCGAAACAGGCGCGGATCGCTCCGCGCCTGTTTCATGTCGAGGGCGGCAGGCCATTCGGCCGGCCGCCTGATCGCAATCGTTGGTTATATCAAACCAGATCGAAGCGGTCGGCGTTCATCACCTTGTTCCACGCCGCCACGAAGTCGTTGACGAACGTCGTCTTGGCGTCGTCGGTCGCATAGACTTCCGCGAACGCCCTAAGCTGCGAATGCGACCCGAAGATCAGATCTACGCGCGTGGCCCGCCATTTCAGCTCGTTGGTCTTGCGGTCGCGGCCCTCATAGGTGCCGTCCGAGGCAGGCTGCCACTGCGTATCCATGGTGAGGAGGTTGACGAAGAAGTCGTTCGTCAGAACTCCCGGCCGCTTGGTGAACACGCCGTGCTCCGAGCCGCCGGCATTGGCGCCGAGGACACGGAGGCCGCCGAGCAGGGCCGTCATTTCCGGTCCCGTGAGCGTGAGGAGCTGCGCCTTGTCCACCAGCGCCTCCTCCGGCTGCATGAACTGCCGGCCGCTAAGATAGTTGCGGAAGCCGTCCGCGCGCGGCTGGAGCGGCGCGAAGGACTGCACGTCCGTCTGCTCCTGCGACGCGTCCACGCGTCCCGGCGCGAAGGGCACCTTCACGTCGACGCCGGCGTCCCTTGCAGCCTTCTCGACCGCCGCCGCACCGGCAAGCACGATCAGATCGGCGACCGAGACCTTCTTGCCGCCGGCCTGCGCGGCGTTGAACTCGCCGCGGATCGCCTCGAGCTTCTCCAGCACCTTGGCGAGTTGGGCCGGCTCGTTCACCTCCCAGTCCTTCTGGGGGCTCAAGCGGATACGAGCACCGTTCGCACCCCCGCGCTTGTCGGAACCGCGGAAGGTCGAGGCCGAGGCCCAGGCGGTCGAGACCAGCTCGGACACCGAAAGGCCGGAAGCCAGCACCTCGGCCTTGAGGGCGGACACGTCCTGCTCATTGACCAGCTCGTGATCAACCGCCGGGACCGTGTCCTGCCAGATCAGGTCTTCCTTCGGGACGAGCGGGCCGAGGTAGCGGACCTTCGGCCCCATGTCGCGGTGCGTCAGCTTGAACCACGCGCGGGCGAAGGCATCGGCGAACTGATCCGGATTCTCCAGGAAACGACGCGAAATCTTCTCGTATTCCGGATCGAAGCGCAGCGACAGGTCGGTGGTGAGCATCGTCGGAAGATGCTTCCTCGACGGATCGTAGGCATCCGGTATCGTGGCTTCCGCCTCCTTCGCCTTCCACTGCTTGGCGCCGGCCGGGCTCGTCGTCAGCTCCCACTCATATTTGAACAGGTTCTCGAAGAAGAGGTTGCTCCACTTCGTCGGGGTCTGCGTCCACGTGACCTCCGGGCCGCCGGTAATGGCGTCGGCGCCGAAGCCGGTGCCATGCCCGCTCTTCCAGCCGAGACCCTGGTCCTCGATCGCCGCGCCTTCCGGATCGGGACCGATGAGCGACGGATCGCCCGCTCCATGCGTCTTTCCGAAAGAGTGGCCGCCGGCGATCAGGGCGACGGTCTCCTCGTCGTTCATCGCCATGCGGAAGAACGTTTCACGGATGTCGCGCGCCGCGGCGATCGGGTCCGGATTGCCGTTCGGTCCTTCAGGATTGACGTAGATCAGGCCCATCTGCACCGCGCCGAGCGGCTCGGCAAGCTGGCGTTCACCGCTGTAGCGCTCGTCGCCCAGCCAGGTTCCCTCGGGTCCCCAGAAGAGCTCTTCCGGTTCCCAGACGTCGGCGCGGCCGCCGGCGAAACCGAACGTCTTGAAGCCCATCGATTCCAGCGCGACATTGCCCGTGAGGACCAGCAGGTCGGCCCAGGAGAGCTTGCGGCCATATTTTTGCTTGATCGGCCATAGCAGCCGGCGCGCCTTGTCGAGATTGGCGTTGTCCGGCCAGCTGTTGAGCGGCGCGAAACGCTGCTGTCCGGCACCGGCGCCGCCCCGGCCATCGGTGATGCGATAGGTGCCCGCGCTGTGCCACGCCATGCGGATGAACAAGCCGCCATAGTGACCGAAGTCGGCCGGCCACCAGTCCTGCGAATCCGTCATCAGGGCATGAAGATCCTGAATCACGGCATCGAGGTCGAGGCTCTGGAACTCCTTGGCGTAGTCGAAATCCTTGCCCATCGGATCGGACAGGTCGGAATTGCGATGCAGGCTCGAGAGATCGAGCTGCTCCGGCCACCAGTCGCTATTTTTACGCCCCCGAGTTCCACCCGTGAACGGGCATTTGCCCGCGTTTTCTTCTACCTTCTTGTCCATCGTTCTTCTCCGATCGGCTGGCGTTGCTAAGCCCGCTGCGCATGAAGTCACGGCAACGGGGAATCACTGCTGGCGGGTCCCGGGCCGTGCTGGGCGCGCGGATTCGGACTCCTCAGTCTGGAATAATTCAAAACTAACGCCGGCCGACGATAGAAACAAATTGCGTTTCCTATTCGTTTCGATAACCTGAGATTATGATAAGGCTGACCGTCCGGCAGATGGAATATTTCGAGGCGCTGGCCGAAACGCTGCATTTCGGCCGGGCGGCTGCCCTCGTGGGCGTGACCCAGCCGGCGCTCTCCTCGCAGATCGCGGAAATGGAGGAACGGCTTGGCCGCCGGCTTTTCGATCGCGGAGGCCGGATCGTCCAGCTCACCGAGGACGCGCGTGCGCTCAGGCCCCGAATCGAGCGCATCCTGTCGGAGCTTCGCGAGGTCGAGGCGGGGGGCGGCAACGGACGCGCACCGATGGAAGGCCGTTTCCGGCTCGGCGTCATTCCGACGGTGGCGCCCTACCTGCTGCCGTCGCTGCTGCCGGAGATCAGGCGCCGCTTTCCGGCGTTGGTGCTCGAGCTGCGCGAAACGATCACCTCGACGCTGATCGAGGAGACGATCGCCGGCCGCCTGGACGGCATGGTCGCGGCCCTGCCGCTCGACAGCCATGGACTGACTGTGGAGGAACTGTTCGAGGACCGGTTCTTCCTCGCCGTGCCCGCCGCCGATCCGGATTTCGTCTCGCCGCCGGTGCCGCCGGAAAGCCCGGCGCTGGAACGGCTGATGCTGCTCGAGGAAGGCCATTGCATGCGCGACCAGGCGCTCGCCGTCTGCGGCAAGGTGCGACCGACGGCGATGACGAATTACGGCGCGACGAGCCTGACGACGCTCTTGCAGATGGTGGCGCACGGCCAGGGCGTGACGCTCATTCCGGAGATGGCGACGGGCACTCCGATGCTCGATCTGAAGGTGGTGCCCTTCGCCGAGCCGATGCCGTCCCGGACCATCGGCTTTGCCTGGCGCAGGAATTCCAGCCGTCAGGGCGAGTGCCTGGCGCTCGCCGGCGTCGTGCGGCAGTTGGCGCCGATCTCAAGCGATCTGGAGGAGGTGCACGGCCAGAAGGATCCACATCACACCGAGAACGAAGGTGCCGAGCGAGAAGGCAAGCTGGCGGTGGAGAATCCGGTTTGAGGTGACGTGGATCGCCGCGTGCACATAGCGCATGGCCACGAATATCCACGCCAGAACCACTGCCAGGAAACCGGCTCCGCTCGTCGCGTAGAGCGCCAGGCAGACCGCGTGGAACAGCACCGGCAGCTCGAACTGATTGGCGAGATTGTTGCGGATGAAGAGGCTTTCCGGCGGCTCGTTCCTGTTCTCGCGGAACTGCGAGATCTTCGCGCTGCCCACGCGCACCGCCTTGCGGCGCGCGAAGAACATCAGCGCGTAGATGATATAGACCAGAAGGACATGGGCGATCATCGGCCAGAAAATGGCGATCTGGTTCATTGCGGCACCTCCGTCTGCAACGCGGAGCTTAGCGAAGAAACGCCGCAATGCGAGACCGGGCGAGCTCCGCGGCGGGGTTGTCGACAGAATTGGCGCGACGGATGGCCCGGAACGCACGTCCGTTCCAGGACTTATCCGCGGTTCGGGCAACCGAACAATCAGCTTCGACGACACGCCAGGTGACTCATTATGACGCGCCGTCCGGAGCTCGGTGCAATCTCCTCGCACACCGTCCGACGCGACGGTGCGGGCCGGTTAACCGCCAACCGGATAGTTCGGGCTTTCGCGGGTGATCGTCACGTCGTGGGTGTGACTTTCGCGCAGGCCTGCATTGGAAATGCGCACGAACGTCGCCTTGTCGCGCAATTCGGTCAGGTTCTTCGCGCCGACGTAACCCATCGCCGCGCGGAGGCCACCGGTAAGCTGGTGCAGCACGCCCGCGACCGGTCCCTTGTACGGAACCTGGCCCTCGATGCCCTCCGGCACCAGCTTCAGCGTATCGCGCACCTCGGCCTGGAAATAGCGGTCGGCGGAGCCGCGCGCCATCGCGCCGACGGAACCCATGCCGCGATATGCCTTGAAGGAGCGGCCCTGGTGCAGATAGACCTCGCCGGGGCTCTCGTCGGTGCCCGCCAGCAGCGAGCCGACCATTGCCGCGGACGCGCCGGCGGCGAGCGCCTTGGCCAGATCGCCCGAGAACTTGATGCCGCCGTCGGCGATGACGCCGACGCCCGCCTTGTCGGCCGCCTCGACCGCCGACATGATGGCGGAAAGCTGGGGCACGCCGACGCCGGCGACGATGCGCGTGGTGCAGATGGAGCCCGGCCCGATGCCGACCTTGACGCCGTCCGCGCCCGCGTCGATCAGCGCCCGCGTGCCTTCCGCGGTCGCCACGTTGCCGGCGACGATGCGTACGGAGTTGGAAAGCTTCTTCGCGCGGGCGACCGCGTCGAGCACGCGCTGCGAATGGCCGTGCGCCGTGTCGATGACGAGCAGATCGACGCCCGCGTCGATCAGGCGCTCGGCGCGCTCGAAGCCGTCGTCGCCGACGCTGGTCGCGGCGGCGACTCTGAGGCGGCCCTGCGCATCCTTGGCGGCGTTGGGGTTGAGCTGCGACTTCTCGATGTCCTTGACCGTGATCAGGCCGACGCAGCGGCCCTCGCCGTCCACCACCAGCAGCTTCTCGATGCGATGCTGGTGCAGCAGGCGCTTGGCTTCTTCCTGGTCGACGCTTTCCTTCACCGTGATGAGGTTCTGATGCGTCATCAACTCGCTCACCTTCTGCGAAGGATCGGAAGCGAAGCGCACGTCGCGGTTGGTGAGGATGCCGACGAGACGGCCCGTGTGATGCCCGCCCAGCCCGCCATTCTCGACGACCGGAATGCCGGAAATGCCGTGCGCGCGCATCAGCGCCTGCGCGTCGCCCAGCGTGGCATCGGGGCCGATGGTAAGCGGATTGACCACCATGCCGCTTTCGAACTTCTTGACCTGGCGAACCTCTTCCGCCTGCTCGGCCGGGGTGAAGTTGCGATGCACGACGCCGATGCCGCCGGCCTGCGCCATCGCGATGGCGAGACGGGAATCCGTCACCGTGTCCATGGCCGCCGAGAGGATCGGTATGTTCAAATCGATGTCGCGCGCGATGCGGGTCGAGACGTCGGTCTGGCCCGGCATGACCTCCGAATGGCCGGGCTGAAGCAGCACGTCGTCGAATGTGAGCGCCAATGCGCCGGTAGCCGTCTCGATTATTCTTGCCATTGCCAGTCCTCGGTTGCGCGAAAACATATAGGAATGAGCCGCGCCGGCGGCATGCGCCAGCGTCGACTCGTCATCTTCCCTTTCAGGATTGGCGCTGGCTCGTACCACGTTGCGCGCGGAATGAAAAGCTTTCCCTTGGCGCAGCACGCATCTTTCATCGGGCACAGGCGGCCGGAAGGCTTGTCTTCACGGCCAGCTTTCCGCAAAGCTGGCTCGAACTGAATGGGAGACACAACTTGACCATGACCTCGAACCTCATCCGCCAATCCGCAAGCGCAATCGTCGACAAGCTCAGGACGGAGGAGATAACGCCGCTCGACCTGCTCGACGCGCTGGAGGAACGGATCGAAGAGGTGGATAAATCGGTCAACGCGCTGCCGACGCTGTGTTTCGACCGCTCCCGCGCCAATGCGCGCGAACTGATGAAGAAGCCGGTCGCGGAGCGCGGCCGCCTCGCCGGCCTGCCGGTGCCGATCAAGGATTTGACCGAGGTCGAGGGCGTGCGCACCACCTACGGCTCACCGATCTACGCCGATTTCGTTCCCGAAAGATCGGACGTGATGGTCACCCATCTCGAACGCGATGGCGCCATCGTCTACGCAAAATCCGCCACGCCCGAATTCGGCGCGGGCGCCAACACTTTCAACGAAGTGTTCGGCGCAACGCGCAATCCCTGGAACACCGACCGCTCGGCGGCGGGCTCCAGCGGCGGCGCGGCGGTGGCGCTCGCCACCGGCATGGCTTGGGTGGCGCAAGGCTCCGACCTCGGCGGCTCGCTGCGCAATCCGGCGAGCTTCTGCGGCATCGTCGGCATGCGGCCGAGCCCCGGCAGGGTCGCCCGCGACCCCGGCGTGCTCGCCGACGATATTCTCGCCGTCGAAGGTCCGATGGCGCGCACGGTGGAGGACGTGGCGCTGTTGCTCGACGCCATGTCGGGCGAGGAGGTCACCGATCCGATCTCGCTGCCGCGCGAGCAACGGAGCTATCTCGAAGCCGCCAGAACGCCCGGTCGGCTCCGCAAGGTCGCCTTCAGTCCCGACCTCGGCATCACGCCGGTCGATCCGGAGGTGGCGGAGACCTGCCGCCGCGCCGCCTACCGCTTTGCCGAGATCGGTGTCACGGTGGAAGATGCTCATCCCGACTTCAACGAGGCGCATGAGACTTTTCAGACGCTGCGGGCTGCCGGCTTCGCCGCCTCGCATGCGCAGAAACTGAAGGACCACGCCGACCTGCTCAAGCCGGAGGTGATCTGGAACATCGAAAAGGGGCTCAAGCTCACCATGGCCGACCTGGTGCGCGCCCAGACGAAGCGTGGCGAGATGATGAAGCGCGCCCATGCCTTCTTCGACGATTACGATGTGCTGATGACACCGGCGACGATCGTCGCGCCCTACCCTGTCGAGACGCGCTACGTCGAGGAGTGCGGCGGCGTGAAGTTCGCCACCTATATCGACTGGCTGGCGATCGCCTACGCCATTACGCTGACCGGAGCTCCGGCACTTTCGCTGCCTTGCGGCTTCACCAGCGAAGGGCTTCCCGTCGGTCTGCAGATCGTCGCAAGACCGCGAGGGGAGGCAAAGCTGATCGGAGCTGCGGCGCAGCTCGAGAAGCTGCTCGACCTTGGCACCGTCAATCCTATCGATCCGAAAACGGGTCGCGACGGCCCGCAGGCAGATCGATAATCCGGGCGCGCGGGCGTGGTCATTCCATAGGAAGCCGGCAATGGACACCTCATCCGCCCTGATCGCCTTCTCGATCGCCGCCGCGCTGCTGACGCTGACGCCTGGCATCGACACAGCGCTGGTCTTGCGCACCGCCGCCGTGGAAGGCACGAAGAACGCGCTTCTCGCCGGCATCGGCATTTCGGCGGGCGTCCTCGGCTGGGGCGTCATAGCCGCGCTCGGCTTCGGCGCCCTGCTCGCGGTTTCCGAAACGGCCTATGCCATCCTGCAGATCGCCGGAGCGGCCTACCTCGTCTATCTGGGCCTGCAGATGATCCTGAGCGCCCTCAGGGGCAAGGCGCGGGCGGCGGTTTCCGGGGATGCGCCGGGCGAGAGGAGACCGGCCAAGGGGCCGCGCTGGTTCCTGCGCGGCATGCTGACCAACCTGCTCAACCCGAAAGTCGGCGTCTTCTATGTCAGCTTCCTGCCGCAATTCATCCCGGCCGGCGCGAGCGTCGTCACCTTCAGCATCCTGCTTGCGGCCATTCACGCGCTGATGGGCGTCGCCTGGCTTGGCGCGTTGACGTTCGCCACGCGCCCGGTAGCGCGCACGCTGCAGCGGCCCGCGGTGTCGCGGACGCTCGACGGCATCACCGGCTCGGTTCTCGTCGCTTTCGGCGTCAGGCTGGCGCTCGAACGTCAGACCTGACGCACATCGCGGATGCGGAGAGATTAATAATCCTTCGCCGCCACCCGGGATGACGGCGGAGGATATTACCCACCCGCCAGATCGATGCCTCAGCGTATCGAAAACTGTACCGGCACGGCGAGGTTCATGCGCGGCCGGGCGATCTCCGGCGGCGGGGCGGGAACCGGCGAAACGCGACGCACCATGTCGAGCACCTCCTTGTCGAGTTCCGGATAGCCCGAGGAACGGGCAATGCTCGCGGACAGGACGCGACCCGAGGGATCGATCGAGAAGGAAAGCGTGACGGTTCCCTCCTCGCGACGGTTCCTTGCGCCGCGCGGATAGCGCTTGTGGCGATTGAGATAGGAAGTCAGGCGCGACTGCCAGCGCTCCGGCGACACGCTTGCCCGCCTTGCCTCGCCCTGCCGTGCGGAAGCGCGCGGCGGCTGGTTGGCCTGCGCCGCCTGCGGCGCCGACGGTCGCGCCTGAGGCCTCTGCCTGGCGGGCTCCCGCTCCTTCCTCGGCGCCTGCGTTTCCCTGCGCGGAGGAGCCTTTTCGGCCACCTGACGGGGACGCTCGGGCCGCGCGGTCGGCAACGGGATGTTCACCTCGGGCGTGATCGCCTCCACGATCTCGGGTTCCGGCGGCGTTTCCTCCACCGGCTCCTGCTCAGCCACCTCCTCGACGGGCTCGGGCTCCGGCTGGGGCTCGACGACTTCCTCGGGAACCGGCTCGGGCTCCACGGGCGGCGGAGGCGTCTCCGCCGGTTCCGGCTCGGCGATTTCCTCGGGCTCCTCCACCGGCTCGGGCTGATCCTCGGCAACTTCCGGACCGGGCGCGACGGCCTCTTCCGGCGCCGGTGCGGGCGCGACCTCCGGCGACAGGTCGATCATGATCGCCGGCGGCGGGCCGCCTTGCGCGGGCACCGCCTCGCGCAGATTCTCCGTCATCCAGAAGGCGGCGGCGTGAACTCCGAGCACGACCACGCCGGCAGCAGTCCAGCCGGCGAATTCGCGCATGGAAACGCGGTCGTCGCTTCCGGCAAGGGTGAGGTTTGCTGGCGCTGCCATCGTCGAACGCGACTCCTACTGCGGCTGCGCAGGCGCCGCGGGAGCGGCGGAGCTTTGATCCGATGCCGGCACCGTTTCCAACCCGACCAAAGCGACCTTGAGATAGCCTGCACCGCGCAGAAGATTCATCACTTCCATCAGATCGCCATAGGCGACGGACTTGTCGGCGCGCAGGAAGACGCGGGCCTCGCGGTCACCCTCGGTGACGGAATCGAGCGCCGCCTGCAGCCTGTCCTTCGCCACATTGTCGTTGCCGATGGCGAGCGAAAGGTCCTCCTTCACCGTCAGGTAAAGCGGCTCGTCCGGCCTGGGCGCGGGTGTGGCCGTCGATGCGGGCAGGTCGACATTGATGTCCACAGTGGCGAGCGGCGCCGCCACCATGAAGATGATCAGGAGAACCAGCATCACGTCGATGAACGGCGTGACGTTGATCTCGTGGTTTTCCGACAGTTCGTCGCTTTCGGTGCTGCTGTTGAGGCTTCCGGCCATGGCTACTACTCCGCGGCGGAGGCGATTTCAGGAGCGTTGCCGCGCAGCGGCACGACATTGCGGAAATCGAGATCGCGACTGACCAGGCGCTCCACCGCTGCCGAAGCGTCGGAGAGCAACTGGCGATAGCCGGTGATCGAGCGGGCGAAGACGTTGTAGATCACGACGGCGGGAATGGCCGCGACCAGACCGAGCGCAGTGGCGAGCAGCGCCTCGGCGATGCCGGGGGCGACGACCGCCAGGTTCGTGGTCTGCGCCTGCGAAATGCCGATGAAGGAATTCATGATGCCCCAGACGGTGCCGAACAGTCCAACGAAGGGTGCGGTCGAGCCGATCGTGGCGAGCACGCCCGTTCCCCGTGTCAGCCGGCGTCCGGCCTGGGCCTCGATGCGCGAGAGGCGCGAGGTGACACGCTCCTTGAGACCCGCGCCTCCGGCGCTGTCGATCGCGCCGGCGGAGAGGGCGGCTTCCTCGGCGGCGGCCTTGACCAGGAGAACGCCGGGACCGCCGCGGCTGCCGAGCGCCTTGTTGGCCTCGGCGAGGCTGCGCGATTCCGCGATCACCTTCAGAGCGCGGCGAATGCGCGTCTTCGCACCTGTGATTTCCAGCGACTTGGCAAGCCAGACGGTCCAGGTGACGAACGAGGCAAATGCGAGGCCGATCATAACGGCCTTCACCACCCAGTCGGCCTGCATGAACATGCCCCAAGGCGAAAGATCGTGCGGCAGGTTGGCACCGCCCACGGCGCCGGGCGGAAGAGCCTCCTCGGCCGGGGAAGCGGCGGCTTCCGCGGGCTGCTGCGAGGAAGCACCCGGCATCGGCGCTGCCGGTGTGGCGGCGGCGGGCGGAACGGAGGGCTGGGAGGTTCCTTCCTGCGGAGCGGCGCCGGGCGCGGCCTCGGGCGCCTGCGCGGCGGGAGCATTCTGCACCGGCTCCGCCGATTGCGGCGCTGCCGGAGCGGCAGGTGCCGCTTCGCCGGTCGCCGGCGCTGACTCGGGAGCCTGTCCGGCGGGCGCCGGCTGCGTGGTGGGGGCCTGCGCCGCGGGCGCCTGAGCGGGCTGCTCGCCTGCGGGGAGTTGCGGCGGGGCTTGTTCCTGCGCGAACGACGGCTGGATGCAAAGCCCCATTGCCACGGCGAAAACATATGGCAGGCTGCGAGCCCTTATGGATCGCGGCGCGGCGACTGCCCCATTCAACTGCATGATCGTACCCTTGCTTACTCGCGAGCCGACGGCTCCTTCGGGATAAGTTGACTGCAATACTCCGGTATTACATTCAAGGGCTTTAAGCCAAAAATTCGACCTTGACCGCAATTTTTCGCGTCACGCCCGAAAAAATGCGTCAAATGGTCTACTTTCGACCTGTTCATATACGGCCTTTCCCCCGCGTCAAAGAAAAAGACGCCTCAGATGACGGGCCTGGGCCTGCCTGGAGGCGCGGGATCGGGAATCGGAGGCGGATCCGGCGTGGGCGCGGGATCGGGCGGTGCCGGCGTCGGACCGGGATAGGGATCAGGAAAAGGCGGGGTCGGTCGCGGCGGAGTTGCTGACATCTGGCGTCTCCCTCGTTTCCAGGCAAACGCCGGCGGCGCGCATGCGTTCCAAACCCGTCGTCAGCTGCTCAGCGTGCGTTTTACCGCATCGGACCATCCCTTGAGCCGGCTGCGGCGCATTGCCGGATCCATCAGCGGCTCGAAGCGACGGTCGAGCGCCCAGGCTTTCGAGAATTCGGCTGCATCCGGCCACACCCCCGCCCGCGAGCCGGCAAGCCAGGCAGCGCCGAGCGCCGTGGTCTCCAGGATGGTCGGACGGTCGACAGGCGCGTCGAGCAGATCCGCCAGCCGCTGCATCGTCCAGTCGGAGGCGACCATGCCGCCGTCCACCCGCAGCACCGTCTTCGCCGAATTGGCTTTCCAGTCCTTCCGCATCGCCACCAGCAGGTCGTGGGTCTGGTAGGCAACGGATTCGAGCGCGGCGCGGGCGAATTCGGCCGGTCCGGAATTGCGCGTGAGCCCATAGATCGCGGCGCGCGCGTCGGCATCCCAGTGTGGGGCGCCGAGCCCGACGAAGGCCGGCACGAGATAGACTTCCTGCGAGGGGTCGGCGCTGTCGGCGAGCTTGCCCGTCTCCTCGGCGCGCGAAATGATCTTCAGCCCGTCGCGCAACCATTGCACCGCCGCGCCCGCCACGAAGATAGAGCCTTCGAGCGCATAGGTGGTCTTGCCGTCGAGCCGGTAGGCTATGGTGGTGAGAAGCCGGTTCCTCGAACGCACGAGATGCTCGCCCGTGTTGAGCAGCGCGAAGCAGCCGGTGCCATAGGTCGACTTCATCATGCCCGGCTCGAAACAGGCCTGCCCGATGGTGGCGGCCTGCTGGTCGCCGGCAACGCCCAGGATCGGAATTTCCGCGCCGAACAGCGTTTTGTCCACCACGCCGAATTCGGCCGCGCAATCCTTCACCTCCGGCAGCATCGCGCGCGGGATGCCGAGAATATCCAGAAGCTCGGCATCCCATTCGTTGTTCTCGATATTGTAGAGAAGCGTGCGCGAGGCATTGGTGGCGTCGGTGACGTGAACGGCGCCGCCGGTCAGCCGCCAGATGAGGAAGCTGTCGATGGTGCCGGCGAGGAGTTCGCCCTTCTCGGCCCGCTTGCGCGCGCCCTTCACATTGTCGAGCAACCAGGCGATCTTCGTGCCGGAAAAATAGGGATCGAGGAGGAGCCCGGTCTTTCGCGTGAACTTACGCTCCAGCCCCCGCGCGATCAGCTTCTTGCAGAACGCAGCCGTGCGCCGGTCTTGCCATACGATCGCGTTGTGGATCGGCTTGCCGGTCGTCCTGTCCCAGACGACCACCGTCTCGCGCTGATTGGTGATGCCGATCGCCGCCATGTCGCCCGCCGAAAGCTTCGCCTTCTTGAGCGCTGCCCCGACGGTGGAAAGGACGCTCGTCCAGATCTCCTCCGGATCGTGCTCGACCCAGCCGGAAGCGGGATAGTGCTGCGGAAATTCCTCCTGGCCGACGGCCGCGATCCGCATCCGGCCGTCGAAGATGATCGCACGGCTGGACGTCGTCCCCTGGTCTATGGCCAGAATGTATCCGCTCATGAGTTCTTCCCTCCCCGGCAGGCCGCCAGCGTCAGACGCTTTCCCGCATGAATCGGCCGATCTCGTCAACCTGTCCGGCGCTCAGCCGCAGGCCGAGCTTGGTGCGCCGCCACAGCACGTCGTCGGCGTTTCTCGCCCATTCCTGTTCCATCAGGTAATGCAGTTCCGCCTCGTAGAGGTCGGCGCCGAACAGCCGGCCGAGATCGGCGGGCGACCTGGCATCGCCCAGGATCAGCCGCGCTCTCGTCCCGTAAAGCCGCGTCAGCCGGCGCGCATGACCGGGAGCGAGGAACGGGAAGTCGGCGGCGAGCTTCGCCACCTCCTCCTCGAAGGCCGTCACAGCGAATTCACCGCCGGGAAGCGGTGCCTGCGCCGTCCACGGTCCGCCCTTGGCGCCGATCAGCTCGCCGATCTCGTCCAGCATGTGTTCCGACAGCCGCCGGTAGGTGGTGATCTTGCCGCCGAACACGTTGACGAGCGGCGGCGTATCCTTGCCGTTTTCCACTTTCAGCACATAGTCGCGCGTCGCCTCCTGCGCCTTCGAGGCGCCATCGTCGTAAAGCGGGCGCACCGCCGAATAGCTCCAGACCACGTCCTGGCGCCGCACCGGCTCGAGAAAGTATTCACTCGCCGCCGCACACAGATACTCCACCTCCGCCGGGGTGATCCCGACCTCGCGAAGGTCCCCGTCATAATCCTGGTCGGTCGTGCCGATGAGCGTGAATTCCTCCTCGTAAGGGATCGCGAAGATGATGCGTCCGTCTCTGTTCTGGAAGAAATAGGCGCGCGAATCGGGAGACTTCCTGCCCACCACGATGTGGCTGCCCTGAACGAGGCGCACATTGTGCACGCCGCGTTGCCCCAGGGCCTCGTCCAGCACGTGATCTATCCAGGGGCCGGCGGCGTTGACGAGCAGGCGGGCGAAGGCCGCTCGCCGCTCGCCGCTCGCCACGTCCTCCGTCGTGACGCGCCAGCAGCCCTCCTCGTGCCGGGCCTCGATCACCCTGGTGCGGGTGGCGATCACCGCTCCCCTGTCAGCGGCATCGCGCGCGTTCAGGACCACCAGACGCGCATCGTCGACCGCGCAGTCGGAATATTCGAAGCCGCGTGAAAACAGTTTCTTCAGCGGCCGACCGGACGCGTCGGAGCGCATGTCGAGCGTCCGGGTCTTGGGCAGCAGCCTGCGGCCGCCGATATGGTCGTAGAGGAACAGCCCCAGCCGCAGCAACCAGGCCGGCCGCAAGCCCTTTTGATGCGGCAGCACGAAGCGCATCGGCTTGATGATGTGCGGGGCGTTGGCCCAAAGCACCTCCCGCTCCATCAGGGATTCGCGCACGAGGCGAAACTCGTAGTGCTCGAGATAGCGCAACCCGCCGTGAATCAGCTTGGTCGAACCCGAGGAGGTGCCGCCTGCCAGATCTCCCCTCTCCGCCAGATATACGGAATAGCCGCGCCCGACCGCGTCCCGCGCGATACCGCATCCGTTGATCCCGCCGCCAATGATGAAAATGTCGTGGATTTGCCTGTCGGTCAAAAAAGCCTCCTAGGCGGCGGAGAGAGCAGCACCTTCGAAAAATGTTAAAAGGAATTATTTCGCGCCAATAACGAATGTCAAACGAAAACCACACGGCTCAAACCGCCGTCTCGATCATCCTGACTTCCGACTCCACGCACAGCGCGCGGATGCGCTCGACCTGACAGATGTCGGTAATGAAGGTGTTCACCTGCGAGATATGCCCGATACGCACCGGAGCGGTGCGTTCGAATTTCGTCGAATCGGCGACGAGAATCACATGGCGCGCGTTGGCGATGATAGCCTGCGCAACCTTCACCTCGCGAAAATCATAGTCGAGCAGCGCGCCATCCTCGTCGATCGCGGAGGCGCCGATGACGGCGTAATCGACCTTGAACTGCTTGATGAAGTCGACCGCGGCCTCGCCGACGATGCCGCCGTCGGAGCCGCGCACGACGCCGCCGGCGATCACCACCTCGAGCGAGGGATAGACCCTCATCCTGTTGGCGACATTGATGTTGTTGGTGATGACCATCAGCCCCTGGTGGTCGAGCAGGAACTGGCTCACGGCCTCCGTCGTCGTGCCGATATTGATGAACAGCGAGGCGTTGTCGGGGATGAGCCTGGCGGCCGCTTGGCCGATCGCATCCTTCTCCTCGGCCGCAATCTTGCGCCGCGCCTCGTACTGGACGTTCTCGATGCCGGAGGGGAACAACGCTCCGCCATGAATGCGCGACAGGAGCCGCCTGTCGCACAGATCGTTCAGATCCTTGCGGATCGTCTGCGGCGTCACGTCGAAATGCGCTGCAAGTTCCTCGACGAGCACCCGCCCGCTGTCCTTTGCCATCTGGACGATTTCGGCCTGGCGCGGCGGCAGATACATGCGCTTCTCCTGCTTTCGTTTTGCGCGACCCTAGCGAAAAACGAAAGCGCAGGATAGCGGGCGTTCGGCGGGCCAGCCCGCTCCGGAGTACAGCGCAGTTCCTGGAAGGGCCCGGCCGCCTACTCGTTGCGGCGCTTGCCCTCCATCAGGTCGAGCACCGCGCGCGCCGCATCGAGCACGTTAGTGCCGGGACCGAAGACCGCGGCGACGCCGTGATCGAGCAGGAACTGATAATCCTGGCGCGGAACGACGCCGCCGACGACCACGATGACGTGGTCTGCCCCCTTCGCCTTCAGCGCCTCGACAAGTTGCGGCGCGAGCGTCTTGTGGCCGGCTGCAAGCGACGACATGCCGACGACGTGGACGTTGTTCTCGATCGCCAGCTCGGCGGCTTCGGCCGGTGTCTGGAACAACGGACCGGCGATGACGTCGAAGCCGATGTCGCCGAAGGCGGACGCGATCACCTTGGCGCCGCGGTCGTGACCGTCCTGGCCCAGCTTGGCCACCATCACCTTGGGCCTCGCCCCCAGCGAACGGCTGAAGTCCTCCAGCCGCGATACCAGCGTGGCGAATTCCGGCTCGTCGTCATAGGCCGGACCATAGACCTTCGACACCACCTCCGGCTTCGCCTCGTGGTCGCCGAAGGCCTCGCGCATGGCATTCGAGATCTCGCCGACGGTGGCGCGGGCGCGCGCTGCCTCGACGGCGGCCGCCAATATGTTGCCCTTGCCGCCGCGCGCCACTTCGGCGAGGGCGGCGAGCGTCTCCTCGACGGTTCTCGAATCGCGCTGGCGCTTGGTGCGCTCGATGCGACGAACCTGTGCCTCGCGCACGGCCCTGTTGTCGATGTCCAGGATGTCGAGCTGATCCTCGGTCTCGAGCCGATACCGGTTGACGCCGACGATGACCTCGTCGCCGCGGTCGATCGCCGCCTGCTTGCGCGTGGCGGCCTCCTCGATCAGGCGCTTGGGCAGGCCTTCATTGACCGCCTGGGTCATGCCTCCCATCGCCTCGATCTCCTCGATCAGCGCCCAGGCGGCGTCGGCGAGTTCCTTGGTCAGGCTCTCGACATAGTAGGAACCGGCCAACGGATCGACGACCTTGGTGACGCCGGTCTCGTGCTGGAGAATCAACTGCGTGTTGCGGGCGATGCGGGCGGAGAATTCCGTCGGCAGGGCGATCGCCTCGTCGAAGGAATTGGTATGCAGCGATTGCGTGCCGCCGAGCACGGCACTCATCGCCTCGAAGGCGGTGCGCACGATGTTGTTGTAGGGGTCCTGCTCCTGCAGGGACACGCCGGAGGTCTGGCAGTGGGTGCGCAGCATCAGCGAGGACGGCTTTCTCGGCTCGAATTCCTCCATGATCCGGGACCACAAGAGGCGCGCGGCGCGCAGCTTCGCCGCCTCCATGAAGAAGTTCATGCCGATGCAGAAGAAGAAGGAGAGACGGCCCGCGAAATCGTCAACGTTGAGCCCCTTCTTCAACGCGGCGCGGACATATTCGCGCCCGTCGGCCAGCGTGAAGGCCAATTCCTGCACCAGCGTCGCGCCCGCCTCCTGCATGTGGTAGCCGGAGATCGAGATCGAATTGAATTTCGGCATCTCCCTCGCCGTATATTCGATGATGTCGGCGACGATCCTCATCGAGGGTTCAGGCGGGTAGATGTATGTGTTGCGGACCATGAACTCCTTGAGGATGTCGTTCTGGATGGTCCCGGAGAGCTGCGCGCGCGGCACGCCCTGCTCCTCGCCCGTAACGATGAAATTGGCGAGGATCGGGATCACCGCGCCGTTCATCGTCATGGAGACTGAAATCTTCTCGAGCGGAATGCCGTCGAACAGGATCTTCATGTCCTCGACGGAATCGATCGCCACGCCGGCCTTGCCGACATCGCCCTCGACGCGCGGATGATCGCTGTCATAGCCGCGATGGGTCGCGAGGTCGAAGGCAACCGACACGCCCTGTTGCCCCGCCGCCAGCGCCTTGCGGTAGAACGCGTTCGAGGCTTCCGCCGTCGAGAAGCCGGCATATTGGCGGATCGTCCACGGCCTGCCGGTATACATCGTCGCGCGCGGCCCGCGCAGGAAAGGCTTTTCGCCGGGCAGTGAATCGAGGTGGCCAATGCCCGCCACATCGCCCGCCGTGTAGAGCGGCTTCACCGGAATGCCCTCCGGCGTGTCCCAGGTCAGCGTGTCGGGATCGGCCTTGATTTCCTTCTCGGCGGCGGCGCGCCATTGATCGAGCTTGAGGTTGGTCATGAGAGCCTCCTGGCGCGCATCGCCGTCATCACTCGAATTCCATGATCAGCTCGTCCACCGCCAGGCTGGCGCCGGCTTCGGCGGCGACGCGCTTGACCACGCCGCGCCTTTCGGCACGCAGCACGTTCTCCATCTTCATCGCCTCGACGGTCGCGAGCGCCTGGCCTGCCTCGACCTGGTCGCCCTCCTTGACGGAAATAGAGGTGACAACGCCCGGCATCGGACACAACAGCATCCTGGACGTGTCAGGCGGCAGCTTTGCCGGCATGAGCCGGGCAAGCTCGGCGACCCGCGGCGAGCGCACATGGGCGACCGCATCCATGCCGCGCCAACGCAGCCGGAACGCCGAATTGGAGGCGGAGACCTTCACCCCCATCCGCTGCGAGCCGATGTTGAATATCGCGTGCGTGCGGCCGGGAAGCCAATCGCCGACCACCGAAACCGAGCTTCCGTCATCAAAGCCGACAACGGTGCGGCCGCCCTCGTCATAGGCAGTCACCGGCACCTCGTGGCCGGCAAGCGTGACCACCCAATCGCGCTCCACCGTACGCGGATGGTTGGCGAGCGCGCCCGAGATCAGCACGTTGCGCTTCAGGCAACGCAGGTTGATATAGGCCGCGACGGCGGCAAGCAGCCGCACATCCGCATCCTCCGGCGCGACGCCCGAAAAACCATCCGGATATTCCTCGGCGATGAAAGCGGTCGTCAGCTTCCCCTCGCGGAAGCGCGGATGCTGCATGACGGCGGAGAGGAAGGGCAGATTGTGGCCGATGCCCTCGACCTCGAAATCGTCAAGGGCCGCGCTCATTGCCGCCACCGCCTCGGCGCGATCCGGCGCCCATGTGCACAGCTTGGCGATCATCGGGTCATAATACATCGAAATCTCGCCGCCTTCGAAGACGCCGGTGTCGTTGCGGACCACCGTGCCGTCGGCCTGCGTGCCCTCCTCCGGCGGCCGGTAGCGCGTCAGACGCCCGATCGACGGCAGGAAGTTGCGGAAAGGATCCTCGGCATAGAGCCGGCTTTCGATCGCCCAGCCGTCGAGCTTCACGTCGGCCTGCGAGATGCTCAACTTCTCGCCCGCCGCCACGCGGATCATCTCCTCCACCAGGTCGATGCCGGTGATCAACTCCGTCACTGGATGCTCGACCTGAAGGCGCGTGTTCATTTCGAGGAAGTAGAAATTGCGCTCGCCGTCGACGATGAACTCGACCGTACCGGCGGAATGATAACCGACGGCGCGGGCAAGCGACACCGCCTGCTCGCCCATCGCCTTCCGGGTCGCCTCGTCGAGGAAGGGCGACGGCGCCTCCTCGATGACCTTCTGGTTGCGACGCTGGATCGAGCATTCGCGCTCGCCCAGATAGACAAGGTTGCCATGCTGGTCGCCCAGCACCTGGATTTCGATGTGGCGCGGCTGGGTGACGAACTTTTCGATGAAGATGCGGTCGTCGCCGAAGGAGGATTTCGCCTCGTTCCTGGACGACTGGAAGCCTTCACGCGCGTCCGCGTCGTTCCAGGCGATGCGCATGCCCTTGCCGCCGCCGCCGGCCGACGCCTTGATCATCACCGGATAACCGATCTCCGAGGCGATCTTCACCGCCTCGTCCGCGTCGGCGATCAGCCCCATATGCCCGGGAACGGTGGAGACGCCCGCCTTGGCGGCAATGCGCTTCGACGTGATCTTGTCGCCCATTGCCTCGATGGCGACCGGCGGCGGGCCGATGAAGGCCACGCCTTCCGCCTTCAGGGCCTCGGCGAAATGCGGGTTCTCCGAGAGGAAGCCGTAACCGGGATGGACGGCATCGGCGCCTGTCTGGCGGATCGCGCCGATGATCTTGTCGATGACGATGTAGGACTGGTTCGACGGCGGCGGGCCGATATGCACG
Organism: Aquamicrobium sp. LC103; assembly: GCF_001014615.2. Classification (GTDB taxonomy): domain Bacteria; phylum Pseudomonadota; class Alphaproteobacteria; order Rhizobiales; family Rhizobiaceae; genus LBCQ02. Next base: position 29,714 of record NZ_LBCQ02000002.1, on the reverse strand, counting down.
GCCTCGTCGGCCATCTTCACATGCAGCGCGTCGCGGTCGGCGTCGGAATAGACGGCGACGGTCGCGATGCCCAGCTTTTTCGCGGTCTTGACGACCCTGCAGGCGATCTCGCCGCGATTGGCAATGAGGATTTTCTTGAACATCAGGCCGCTCTACATGCGAAGAAACGAGACATATCGGGTTTGCTTCCGGACATTTCGCTCATAGCGGTATCGTGTCGTGCTTCTTCCAGGGCGCGTCGAGCTTCTTGCCGCGCAGCGCCGCGAAGGCGCGGGCGATGCGCTTGCGCGAGGAATGCGGCATGATCACCTCGTCGATGAAGCCGCGTTCGGCCGCCTTGAACGGGTTGGCGAAATTGACCTCGTATTCCTTCGTGCGGGCGGCGATCTTCTCCGGATCGCCAAGCTCGGAGCGGTAGAGGATTTCGGTCGCGCCCTTGGCGCCCATCACCGCGATCTCGGCCGTCGGCCAGGCATAGTTGACGTCGGCGCCGATATGCTTGGAGGCCATGACGTCATAGGCGCCGCCATAGGCCTTGCGCGTGATCAGCGTCACCATGGGAACGGTCGCCTGGCTGTAGGCGAAAAGCAGCTTCGCGCCGTGCTTGATGACGCCGCCATATTCCTGCGCGGTGCCTGGCAGGAAGCCCGGAACGTCGACCAGCGTCAGGATCGGGATCGAGAAGGCGTCGCAGAAGCGCACGAAACGCGCCGCCTTGCGGGACGAGTCGATGTCGAGGCAGCCGGCCAGCACCATCGGCTGGTTGGCGACGACACCCACCGTCTGCCCCTCGATCCTGATGAAGCCGGTGACGATGTTGCGCGCGAAGGCTTCCTGGATCTCGAAGAAGTCGCCCTCGTCGGCGAGCGCCAGGATCAGCTCCTTCATGTCGTAGGGCTTGTTGGCGCTGTCGGGGATGAGCGTGTCGAGCCGCATTTCCAGGCGGGCCGGATCGTCGTGGAAGGGACGGACGGGCGGTTTCTCGCGATTGTTCAGCGGCAGGAAATCAAACAGCCGACGCACCTGCTCCAGCGCCTCGATGTCGTTGTCGTAGGCACCATCGGCAACCGAGGATTTCTGCGTGTGGGTGCGCGCACCGCCCAGTTCCTCGGCCGTCACCACCTCGTTGGTCACGGTCTTCACCACGTCGGGACCGGTGACGAACATGTAGGACGAGTCGCGCACCATGAAGATGAAATCCGTCATCGCCGGCGAATAGACCGCCCCGCCCGCGCAAGGTCCCATGATGACGGAAATCTGCGGCACCACGCCGGACGCATCGACGTTGCGCTTGAAGACGTCCGCATAGCCGGCGAGCGAGGCGACGCCCTCCTGGATGCGCGCGCCGCCGCTATCGTTGAGGCCGATAACCGGCGCGCCATTGCGCACGGCCATGTCCATGATCTTGCAGATCTTCTGTGCATGGGTTTCGGAAAGCGAGCCGCCGAGCACGGTGAAGTCCTGGCTGAAGACATAGACGAGCCGGCCGTTGATAGTTCCCCAGCCGGTGACGACGCCGTCGCCCGGGAACTTCTGCGCCGCCATGCCGAAATCGACCGCGCGATGGGCGACGTAGGTATCGAACTCCTCGAACGACCCTTCGTCGAGCAAGACTTCGACACGTTCGCGCGCCGTCAGCTTGCCCTTGGCGTGCTGCGCATCGATGCGCTTCTGCCCGCCGCCGAGGCGGGCCTGGTTGCGGCGCTCTTCGAGCTGCTCGAGAATTTCACGCATCGGTGTCCATTCCTCGGGTTTCGGTCCGCTTTCTTCTGAAACTCCGCATAGCGCCGATCATTGCCGGCGAAAAGAGTTGAAAGGGCGGAGGCGCGTAATGTAGAATTTGCACTATTGCAAACTGCGAAAATGCGAAGATGCGTAACCGTAAGCTCTTCATCGGCCGCAAGATCAGGGAACTGCGCGAAGGAAACCGCGCAACCCAGGCCGCGTTTGCCGAGCGCATCGGCATTTCCACCAGCTATCTCAACCAGATAGAGAACAATCAGCGGCCGGTCTCGGCCGCCGTTCTGCTTGCCCTGGTCGAAACCTTCCAGATCGACATCGCCGATTTCTCCTCGGGCGAAGGCGAGCGGCTGCTTTCGGCGCTGAGCGAAACTTTGAGCGACCCTCTCTTCGAGAACTACACGCCGAACCTCCAGGAACTGAAGCTGATCGCGCAGAACGCGCCCGGCCTCGCCCACGCGCTGATCACCTGCCATCAGGCGTATCGGCGCAATTCGGAGCAATTGGCGAGCTTCGACGACACCCTCGGCAGATCGGCGGGGTTCAGCGAACCCACCCCTTACGAGGAGGTGCGCGACTTCTTCCATTTTGTCGACAACTACATCCACGATCTCGACCTCGCGGCCGAGCAGCTCGCGACCAAGCTCGGCATTCCCGACAAGGACCCCTCGGCGATCCTTCCCGAATATCTGGAGCGGCGTCACGGCGTGCGTGCCGAGCGGACCGCACCCGACGAGGAACTTCTGCGCAAATACGATCCCGTCGCGCGCGTGCTCCATCTCAACCCCTTCTCGCCGGTTTCCACCCGCACCTTCCAGACCGCGTTCCAGATCGCCGAACTCGAGAGGGACGACATCATCACCGCGATCGCCAAGGCGGCCGATTTCCGCACCGCCGAGGCCCTCGACATCTGCAAGATCGGGCTCCGCAACTATTTCGCCGGCGCGCTGATGCTGCCCTACGAGGCGTTCCTCGCTTCCGCACGCGAGCTGCGCCACGACCTGGAGCTGCTCGCAGCCCGCTTCGGCGCGAGCGTGGAGCAGGTCGCGCACCGGCTCTCCACGCTGCAGCGGCCCGGCCGCAAGGGCGTGCCGATCTTCTTCGCCCGCATGGATCGGGCCGGCAACATCACCAAGCGGCACAGCGCCGCCAAGCTGCAGTTCGCCCGCTTCGGCGCGGCGTGCCCGCTGTGGAACGTGCATGAGGCGTTCGAAACCCCCGGCCGCATCATCCGCCAGCTCGCCGAGACGCCGGACGGCGCGCGCTATCTCTGCATGGCGACCGAGATCGCCAAGGGCGGCGGCGGCTTCCGTGCCACGCAGCGGCGCTATGCGATCGCCGTCGGCTGCGAGGTGACGCATGCCGGCGACTTCGTCTATGCCGACGATCTCGACCTCACCAACCGCGCCGCCTTCGACCCGATCGGCATCTCCTGCCGCATCTGCGAACGCCAGAACTGCGCCCAGCGCGCGGTGCCGCCATTGAAGCGCCGGCTCGTGGTCGATCACAACGCGCGCGGGCCGGTGCCGTACCGGCTCGATTAGTTCGTCAAACCGCGCACATCCGCTTGGCGGAATTTCGGGATAGCCGGAGCTTGAATTGCGGCTATGCTTCTTCTGAACCGCTAAACTTCAGAGGAAAATAACCCGCATGACGGACGAGCCGGAAATCCTCGTCGAAAAGAACGGCCGCGCGGGCGTGATCGTGCTCAACCGGCCGAAGGCGCTGAATGCGCTCACCCGCACCATGGTGCACGAGATGCATCGGCAACTGATCGAATGGGCGGATGATGCCTCGATCGAGCTGGTTATCGTCAGAGCGGCCGGCGAGAAGGCCTTCTGCGCGGGCGGCGACATCCGCCAGCTTCACGACTGGGGTCGCGCCGGCGATCCGGCGATCCGCGCCTTCTACCACGAGGAATACCGGCTCAATACCTATATCAAGACCTATCCGAAGCCCTATGTCGCGCTGATCGACGGCATCGTCATGGGCGGCGGGGTCGGCGTCTCGATCCACGGCAGCCGCCGCATCGCCGGCGACCGGATCATGTTCGCCATGCCGGAGACCGGGATCGGGCTCTTCCCCGATGTCGGCGGCACCTACTTCCTGCCGCGGCTGCCCGGCCGCACCGGAACCTGGCTCGCGCTGACCGGGGCTCGCCTCGGACAGGCGGATGCCGTGTGGTGCGGGCTAGCCACTCACGCCATTTCCTCCGACCGCGTCGACGACCTCGCCCAGGCACTCGGCGAGGACGGCGGCATCGACGCCACGATCGGACGTTTCAGCAAGCCCCCGGCCGAAGACGCGCCGCTTGCCTCGCTTCAGGACGTGATCGAGCGCTGCTTCTCGGCCGCTACGGTCGAGGAAATCCTGGAGCGCCTCGATGCCGAACGGGGCGGTCACGCCGATTGGGCGGCGAAGCAGGCAGCGACGATCCGCACCAAGTCGCCCACCAGCCTGAAGATCGCGCTGAGGCAGATGCAGGAGGGCGCGAAGGCCGATTTCGAGGAATGCATGCGGATCGAATACCGCATCGTCAACCGCGTCATCACCGGCCACGAATTCTTCGAGGGCGTCAGAGCGGTGATCATCGACAAGGATGGCGAGCCGAAATGGGCGCCCGCTTCGCTTCCGGAGGTAGACGAAGCGGATGTCGACGCCTATTTCGCGCCGCTGCCGGACGAGCTGGACCTGTCAGCGTTGGATAGCGTGTCGTCCTAGACGCAGCCATCAGGCCGCGTCGCCCCCTACCGGGCACACATTGTCAACAGCCCGGTTCCCATCTCGGCCGTAGATTGGCACAAAGAGTTCGAATCTCGAATTGACCCGACTGCGCAGATGCAACATACTCGGTAGTATGTTTCGGTAAGGGAGGAAGCCTGCATGGCATTTGCGCGGGTCAACGGCGTCGTTCTGCATCACCAGGCAAGCGGTAAGGCAGACGGTCCTGCGCTGGTTTTCTCCAATTCGCTCGGCACCGATTTCCGCATCTGGGACGAAGTGGCGGCCGGGCTCGGCAAGCGTTACCGGCTGATCCGCTACGACAAGCGCGGCCACGGGCTCTCGGAGGCGACGCCGCATCCCTACGGCATGAACGACCATGTCGCCGACCTTGCCGCGCTGCTCGACCATCTCGGCGTGACGAGAGCGGCCGTGGTCGGCCTCTCCGTCGGCGGGCTCATCGCGCAGGGACTTGCCGCCAAGCGCCCCGATCTGGTGGCGGCGCTCGTGCTTTGCGACACCGCGCACAAGATCGGCACGGCGGAAATGTGGAACGATCGCATCGCGACGGTCACGACCAAGGGTATCGCCGCCATGGCCGACGCGATCCTGCAGCGCTGGTTCACCGAGGCCTATCGCTCGCCCGACAATGCCGATTTCGTCGGCTACACCGCGATGCTGACGCGCACCACCGTCGACGGCTATGCCGGCACCTGCGCGGCCCTGCGGGACGCCGACCTGACGGAATCGACGCGCGCTCTGAAACTGCCCGCGCTGTGCGTCGTCGGCGACCAGGACGGCTCGACGCCGCCCGACCTGGTCCGTTCGACGGCAGATCTCATCGAGGGCGCGCGCTTCGAGATCATCGCCGACGCGGGCCACATACCTTGCGTCGAAAAGCCTGCCGAAACGACCCGCCTGATCGGGCGGTTCCTGGAAGACGTCGGCTATAGCTGACAGCCGGCTTCATACCAGCGCAGGTTCATCAACAGGGAGGAATAGATGAGCGGTTATGTTGAGGTTTCGCGCGCCGGCGATGTCGCGGTGGTCACGCTCGACAATCCTCCGGTCAACGCGCTGAGCCTGCATCTTCGCGAACCGCTCCACCAGGCGCTGGAGGCACTGCGCGACGACGAGACGGCGAGCGCCATCGTGATCACCTGCGCCGGCCGCACCTTCGTGTCGGGCGCCGACATCACCGAGTTCGGCACGCCGAAGCAATTGCAGCGCCCCTCCCTTCCCGATCTCTGCGCCTTGCTCGAAACGATCTCGAAGCCGACCGTCGCGGCGATCCACGGCACCGCGCTCGGCGGCGGGCTGGAGCTGGCGCTCGCCTGCCATTACCGCGTCGCCGACAAGGCTGCGAAGGTCGGCCTGCCGGAAGTCAAGCTCGGCCTGCTGCCGGGCTCCGGCGGAACGGTGAGGCTGCCGCGCCTCGTCGGTCCGGAAAAGGCGGTCGCAATGATCGTGTCCGGCGCACCTATCGGCGCAGCGCAAGCTCTAAAGGCCGGCGTTGTGGACGATGTCGCCGAAGGCGACCTTGTCGCGGCCGCCGTCGCATTCGCGCAAGCGAAGGTCCGGACGGGCGGGCCGCACGTTCCGGTTCGCGACCGCAACGACAAGATCGAAGCCGCCCGCGCCGATCTTGCAAGCTTCGACGCTGCCGTGAAGGAGGCGACCAGGAAATCGCGCGGGCTCGAAGCGCCGCTCGCCTGCGCCGAGGCGGTGCGCAACGCCATCACGCTCGACTTCGACGCGGCGCTCAAGAAGGAGCGCGAACTCTTTCTGAAGCTGGTCGCCGGCGACCAGTCGCGCGCCCAGCGCCATCTGTTCTTCGCCGAACGCGAAGCCGCCAAGGTTCCCGGCATCGGCAAGGACGTAGCGCCCCGCCAGGTCGCCCGGGTCGGCGTCATCGGTGCCGGCACGATGGGCGGCGGCATCGCCATGTCCTTCGTCAATGGCGGCCTGCCGGTGACCGTGCTCGAAATGTCCGAGGAGGCGCTCGACCGCGGCTTTGCGACGATCGAGAAGAACTACGCCATCTCCGTCGCGCGCGGCTCGCTCTCCGAAGAAGTGAAGCAGGAGCGCATGGCGCGCTTCTCGCGCACCACCGACTATGCCGACCTTGCCGATTGCGACCTGATCGTGGAGGCCGTATTCGAGGAGATGGACGTCAAGAAGCAGGTCTTCGGCAAGCTCGACAAAGTTGCCAAGCCCGGTGCGATCCTGGCCTCCAACACATCCTATCTCGACGTCGACGAGATCGCCTCCTCCACCGGTCGGCCACAGGACGTGCTCGGCCTGCATTTCTTCTCGCCCGCGAACGTGATGCGGCTTCTGGAGATCGTGCGGGGGAAAAAGACCGCGCCCGACGTCCTCGTCACCGCGCTCGGCGTTGCCCGCAAGATCGGCAAGGTGCCGGTCGTGGTCGGCGTCTGTCACGGCTTCGTCGGCAACCGCATGCTCGGCGCGCGCTCGGCCGAGAGCGAGGACCTACTGCTTGAAGGCGCGACGCCCCAACAGGTCGACAAGGTCTTCACCGATTTCGGCTGGCCGATGGGACCCTTCCAGATGGGCGATCTCGCCGGCCTCGACATCGGCTGGCGCAACCGCAAGTCGCTCGGCAAGACGGCGGTGATCGCCGACGCGCTCTGCGAGGCCGGTCGATTCGGCCAGAAGACCGGCAAGGGCTTCTACCTCTACGAGGAAGGCTCGCGCACGCCGGTGCCGGATGCAGAGGTCGAAAGGTTGATCGAGGAGAAGGCGCGCGAGCGCGGAACCAACCGACGCAACGTCTCCGACGAGGAGATCACCGAGCGCACGCTCTACCCGATGATCAACGAGGGCGCGCGCGTCCTCGAGGAGAAGATCGCCGCCAGGCCGTCCGACATCGATATCGTCTGGACCAACGGCTACGGCTTTCCGATCGGCAAGGGCGGACCGATGTTCTGGGCCGAACTCGAGGGCTTGCGGAAGATCGTCGAGCGGCTCGAATACTGGCACGGCAAGACCGGCAAGGACGTCTTCAAGCCAGCTCCTCTCCTCAAGAGGCTGGCGGAAGCGGGCAGCGGTTTCACCTCGAAGTCGGCTTCCTGAAGATGCCTCGCGGCCCCGCCCTTTGGAGAAAATCCTATCCGGCGGGCCTTTCGCCGGAGGCGGAGCTCGCGGCCCATCCGGTCCAGCGGATCGTCGACGAGGGCGCGCGCAGATGGGGCGGGCAACCCGCCTTCGTCTTTCGCGGTAACGTCCTGGCCTATGATGAACTGCAGGCGGAAGCCGACCGCTGCGCGGCGGCCTTCGTCCGCGCGGGCGTCGCCAAGGGCAATCGCGTCGCGCTGCTCCTGCCGAACACGCTCTATCATCCGATCGCCTTCTTCGGCGCGATGAAGGCGGGCGCCACGGTCGTGCATCTTTCGCCGCTCGACAGCGAGAAGGTGCTGAATCACAAGCTTTCCGACAGCGGCGCGCGGCTCCTCGTCACCACCAATGTCGGCGACCTCGCGATCCGTGCCCGAAGGCTGCTCGACGCCGGCCATGTGGACCGAATGGTCGTCGGCGAGGACGCCGCCTATGGCCCCTCCCCCCTTGCCGGTCCCCTGCCGGGAGACGACGACAGGATTTCGAGCTTCGCGGAATTCGTCGACGGCGCCGGTCCGGGCGAGCTTCCACGGGTCGCGGCCGACGACCTCGCGCTCCTGCAATATACCGGTGGCACCACCGGCCTGCCCAAGGGCGCGATGCTCACCCATCGCAATCTTTCCTCCGCCGTTTCGGCCTACGATCTCTGGTTCGCCGCGCACGGGCTCACCCGGCCGGGACTCGACCGGGTGCTCCTCTTCCTGCCGCTGTTCCATATCTACGCGCTGACGGCCGTCATGCTGCGGGCACTCAACAACGGCCTCGAATTGCGGCTGCACACGCGCTTCGACGCTGAAACGGCGCTCGCCGAGATCGAGGCCGGCGCGACGAGCTTCCCCGCCGTGCCGACGATGTGGATCGCGATCGCGGCGACGCCCGGTTTCGAGGACCGCGACCTTTCCTCGCTGCGCTACTGCGCCTCGGGAGGCGCGCCGCTCCCGGTGGAGATCGCGCGCAAACTCAGGGCGGCGACCGGCCGAGACATTCTCGGCGGCTGGGGCATGACCGAAACCTCGCCCGCCGGCACCAACATCCCGCCGGGACGGCCCGACAAGATGGCGACGATCGGCGTGCCCCTGCCCGGCATCCATCTCGACATCGTGGCGCTCGACGATCCGTCCCGTATTCTGCCGACCGGAGAGGTCGGCGAGCTGCGCGTCTTCGGCCCGAACGTGACCTGCGGCTATCTGAACCGCGGCGAAGAAAGCGGGGCGGCGTTTTCGGACGGAGGATTCCTCACCGGCGATATCGGCTACATGGACGAGGAAGGTTTCTTCACCATCGTCGACCGCAAGAAGGACATGATCATCTGTGGCGGCTTCAACGTCTATCCGCAGATGATCGAGCAGGCGATCTACGAGCACCCGTCGATCGAGGAGGTGCTGGTTATCGGCATTCCCGACGGATATCGCGGCGAGGCGCCGAAGGCGTTCGTCAAATTGCGGACCGGAGCGGAAAGCCCGACGCTTGAAGAGCTGCGCCTGTTCCTCAAATCGCGGCTCGGCCCGCACGAGATGCCGTCGGCGCTGGAGATACGCGAGGCGTTGCCGCGCACACCGGTCGGAAAACTGTCAAAGCTCGAACTCAAGAAAGAAGAAGCCGAACGGCGTGATGTCGCCAAGGTTTCGTGAAAGGGAGAAACGCAAATGCGCGAAGCCGTCATCGTATCCACCGCAAGAACGCCGATCGGCAAGGCCTATCGGGGCGGGCTGAACGACACGCCGGGCGCGACGCTCGGCGGCCACGCGATCGAGCATGCGCTGAAGCGCTCCGGTCTCGAAGGCGGCGAGATCGAGGACGTCATCATGGGCTGCGCGATGCAGGAAGGCACGACGGGGTTGAACGTCGCCCGCCGCGCGCTGCTGACGGCCGGCCTCCCGGTCACCGTCGCCGGCACCACCATCGACCGGCAATGCTCGTCCGGCCTGCAGTCGATGGCGCTGCTCGCAAACGCGATCCGCAACGACGGCGTGACGGCGGGCATCGCCGGTGGCCTCGAATCGATCAGCCTCGTCCAGAACGACCATCGCAACACCTACCGGCTGATGGACGAGAAGCTGATGCAGATCAAGCCGGACGTCTACCTGCCCATGATCGACACGGCGGAGAACGTAGCCAAGCGCTATGGCATCTCGCGCGAGCAGCAGGACGAATACGGACTTTCGAGCCAGCGCCGCGTCGCGGCAGCGCGCGAGGCGGGCCTGTTCGACCCGGAGATCGTGCCGATCAAGGCGCGCATGGCGGTGGTCGACAAGGAGACCAAGGAGGTCAGCCACCGCGACGTCGAGATCGCGCATGACGAAGGCCCGCGTCCCGACACGACGGCGGAGGGCCTCGCCGGGCTCAGGCCGGTGCGCGAGGGCGGCTTCATCACCGCCGGCAATGCCAGCCAGCTTTCCGACGGCGCCTCGGCCAATATCATGATGAGCGCGAAGGACGCCGAGAAGCGTGGGCTCGAACCGCTCGGCATCTTCCGCGGCTTCGCGGTCGCCGGCTGCGAGCCGGACGAGATGGGCATCGGCCCGGTCTTCGCCGTGCCGCGCCTCCTCGATCGCCATGGGCTCAAGGTCGACGACATCGGCCTTTGGGAACTGAACGAAGCTTTCGCCGTGCAGGTCATCTACTGCCGCGACCGGCTCGGCATCGATCCCGAGAAGCTCAACGTCAATGGCGGCGCGATCGCGGTCGGCCATCCCTACGGGATGAGCGGCTCGCGGCTCGCCGGCCACGCGCTCATCGAGGGCAAGAGGCGCGGCGTCAGATACGCGGTGGTGACGATGTGCGTCGGCGGCGGCATGGGCGCCGCGGGCCTGTTCGAGATCAATTGACTTGAAGCACCCTCGCTCCGTTTCGCCGGAGTGGCGGTCAATCGACTGAGGAGAGTTCGACATGGACCTTCGTTTCACCGACGAGGAAGTCGCCTTTCGCGAGGAGGTTCGCTCCTTCTTCAAGGAGAATCTTCCGGAGGATATCCGCGGCAAGCTCATCGACGGAGAGCACATCGACAAGGACGATCTCGTCACCTGGACCCGCATCCTCAACGCCAAGGGCTGGGCGGTGCCGCATTGGCCGGTCGAATATGGCGGCACCGGCTGGGGGCCGATGAAGCAGTATATCTTCCTCGAGGAACTGCAGAAATTTCCGGCCCCTGCACCGCTGGCCTTCGGCGTCAACATGGTCGGGCCGGTGATCTACACCTTCGCGACGGAGGAGCAGAAGAAACGCTTCCTGCCGAGGATCGCCAATCTCGACGACTGGTGGTGCCAGGGCTTTTCCGAACCCGGCGCGGGCTCCGACCTCGCCTCGCTCAAGACGCGCGCGGTGCGCGAGGGCGACCACTACGTCGTCAACGGCCAGAAGACCTGGACAACGCTCGCGCAATATGCCGATTGGATCTTCTGCCTGGTGCGCACCGACCCCGAGGCGAAGAAGCAGCAAGGCATTTCCTTCCTGCTCATCGACATGAAGACGCCCGGCATCGAGGTCCGCCCCATCGTCACCATCGACGGCGGAAGGGAGATCAACGAAGTGTTCCTCACCGACGTAAGGGTGCCGGTCGAAAACCTCGTCGGCGAGGAGAACCGCGGTTGGGACTACGCCAAGTTCCTGCTCGGCAACGAGCGGACCAACATTGCCCGCGTCGGCATCTCCAAGCAGCGGATAGCACGCATCCGCGAGCTTGCCGCCAAGGAAATGTCGGGCGGCCGGCCGCTGATCGAGGACGAGCGTTTTCGCGAGAAGCTCGCCAGCATCGAGATTGACCTGAAGGCGCTGGAGATCACACAGCTTCGCGTCGTCGCCGCTGATGCCAAGCGCGGCAACACCGGCAAGCCGGATCCCGCCTCCTCGATCCTGAAGATCAAGGGCTCGGAAATCCAGCAGGCCACCACGCATCTCCTCATGCAGGTGATGGGGCCGCACGCGATGCCCTACCAGGGCGAGGAGATGGAGGGCTCGAACGAGCCGCCGATCGAGCCCGACTATGCGGCGAGTGCCGCGCCCGGCTACTTCAACTATCGCAAGGTCTCGATCTATGGCGGCTCGAACGAGATCCAGAAGAACATCATCGCCAAGGCCGTTTTGGGACTATAGGGGAACGCCAGGAACATGGATTTCGATCTTTCCGAAGAACAATCGATCCTGAAGGACTCGCTCGACCGGCTGCTTGCCGACAAATACGGCTTCGAGGAACGCAAGCGCCACATGGCCTCGTCCGATGGCTGGAGCCCGGAAATGTGGGCGCGCTATGCCGAGATGGGACTGATGGCGCTGCCCTTCACCGAGGAGGACGGCGGCCTCGCCGGCACGCCGGTGGAAACCATGATCGTGATGGAATCGTTCGGCCGGGCGCTCGCGCTCGAGCCTTATTTTCCAACGGTCGTGCTCGGCGGCGGCTTCCTGCGCATCGGCGGCAACGACGATCAACGCGCCGAGTTCATCCCGCAGGTGGCCGAAGGCGCGCTCAAGCTTGCCTTCGCCCATACCGAACGCAATTCGCGCTACGATCTAAACCATGTCGAGACCACCGCGACGAAGGACGGCGGCGGCTATGTGCTGAACGGCGCGAAAAGCGTCGTGCTCCACGGCGACAGCGCCGACAAGCTCTTCGTCACGGCCAGAACCGCCGGCGGCACACGCGACGAGAACGGCGTCGCCGTCTTCATGGTGGACGTGGCGGCCGACGGCGTCTCGCGGCGCGGATATCCGACGCAGGACGGCCAGCGCGCTGCCCAGGTCGCTTTCGACAACGTGAAAGTCGACAGTGCCGATCTTTTCGGCAATGCGGAGGACGGGTTGGCGCTGGTGCGTGAAGTCGTCGACATCGGCATTGCCGCTCTCTGCGCCGAGGCCATCGGCGTGATGTCGGGCATGCACGAACTGACGGTCGAATATCTGAAGGTGCGCAAGCAGTTCGGCGTGCCGATCGGCCAGTTCCAGGCACTGCAACACAAGGCGGTCGACATGTTCGTGGCGACGGAGCAGGCGCGTTCGATGGCGCTCTACGCCGCGATGATGGCCGACAGCGACGATCTCGACGAGCGGGCGCGCGCCATGCACGCCGCCAAGGCGGAGATCGGCAGGGGCGGGCGCGTCGTCGGCGAAAACGCGATCCAGCTTCACGGTGGCGTCGGCATGACCATGGAATATGCGGTCGGCCATTACTTCAAGCGCATGACGATGCTCGACGTCGCCTTCGGCGATGCCGACCATCACCTGCGCGCGCTTGCGGCCGAAGGCGGTCTGTCCGCCGCCTGACCAGGCACCCCATTGCCCGACCGCCCGGGGCATGGCACATACACCGCAAGCCTCCTATATGGGGTACGGAGACAATCGCCGTCGGCGGAGGCCGGCGGGCATGAAGGGATGCGAATATGGAAATCCGCCAGATAAACGACGACTACTCGGTCGCCCCGCAAATCGAGGCTTCGGATGTGGCGCTCGTCAAGCAGGCCGGCTTCAAGAGCCTGATCTGCAACCGACCCGACGACGAGCAGCCCGGCCAGCCGCCGGTCGACGCGATCCGTCAGGCCGCGGAGGAAGCGGGGCTGGAATTCCGCTACATTCCGGTGATCAGCGGACAGATCACCCAGGAGAACGTCGACGACCAGGCGGCCGCCCTCGACGAGCTGCCGCGCCCGGTTCTCGCCTATTGCCGCTCGGGCACGCGTTGCGCCAATCTCTACGGGCTGATTCAGCAGCGCGGCTGAACCTTCCGATTTACCTTTTCATGGCGCGGCCGCCTGGCCGCGCCTTTTTTTCGGCTCAGTAGAGCCAGCGCACCATGAACAGCGAGATGACCGGGAAGATGGTCAGCAGGACCGTCCGAACGATGTCGCTGAGGACGAAAGGCGTCACGCCGCGATAGGTCTGGATGATCGGCGTGTCCCTCGCCATCGAATTGATGATGAAGAGGTTCATGCCCACCGGCGGCGTGATCAGCCCGACCTCGACCACGATCAGCACGAGAATGCCGAACCAGATCGCAAACTCCTCCGGTCCCAGGCCGAAATCGAGCGCGGTGACGATCGGGAAGAAGATCGGGATCGTCAGCAGGATCATGGAAAGCGAATCCATGAAGCAGCCGAGGATCAGGTAGAAGATCAGGATGCCAACGAGCACCAGCCACGGGTCGAAGCCCTGGCCGGTGATGAAGGCGGCTGCGTTCGCCGGCAGTTGCGACAGTGCCAGGAAGCTGTTGTACATCGCCGCCCCATAGACGATGAAGAAAATCATCGCCGTCGCCGACGCGGTCATCAGGATGGATTCCAGGAAGGTCTTCCGTGTCAGCCCGCCGTTGAGCAGCGCGATCAGGCCGGTGCCGGCGGCACCGATCGCCGCGGCCTCGGTCGGCGTGAACCAGCCGGTATAGATGCCGCCGACCACCGCCAGGAAAACGAGAAGCACCGGCCATACGTCGAGCAAGGCCCGGAAACGCTCGGAATAGGGCGCGCGCGGGCTGGAGCCGGCCGAACCGGGGTAAAGGCGCACATAGATCGAGATCGCGATCATGTAGCCGATCGCCGCCAATATGCCGGGCACGAAGGCGGCGACGAACAGCTTGGCGATGTTCTGCTCCGCCAGGATCGCATAGATCACCAGAACCACGGAAGGCGGGATGAGGATGCCGAGCGTGCCGCCGGCCGCCAGCGTTCCCGTCGCCAGCGCACCCGAATAGCCGTAGCGCTTCAATTCCGGCAGCGCCACCTGGGCCATTGTCGCGGCCGTGGCGAGCGACGATCCGCAGATCGCGCCGAAGCCGGCGCAGGCACCGATGGCCGACATCGCCACGCCGCCGCGCCTGTGGCCGAGCCAGGCGTTCGCCGCCCTGAACAGCGATTGCGACATGCCGCCCAGCGACGCGAACTGCCCCATCAAGAGGAACAGCGGGATGATCGACAGCGAATAGTTGGAGAAGGTCGAATAGGTCTCGCCCTTCAGCTTCGCCAGGATCGGCGCCGTCGAGCCCATGACCAGCCAGGTTCCGGCCAGCCCGCACAGAAGCATGGCGAGGCCGATCGGGATGCGAAGGAAAATGAGGACGAGAAGGACGGGAAACGACCAGATGCCGAGTTCGAGGTTGGTCAATGCATGCCCCCCTGGGTCGGCGCGAATGCGGATTTGCCGGTCTTGAATTCACCCGCGCGCACCAGCAGCATGTAGACGGAGACGACGACGGCGACGACAGCGGCGAACATCGCCGCCGCGAATCCCCACCAGACCGGGAACTGCAGGATGAAGGTGGTCTCGTTGTAGCGGATCTTGTCCATCATGCCGTACCAGAGACGCCATGCGATAAGCACCATCACAAGCGTCATCAGCAACTCGGTGACGAGGTCGATGAAGCGGTTGAAGCCGTCGGGCATGAAGCTGGTGAACACGTCCACCGTCGCATGGGCACGCTGGACCTGGCACCAGGGCAGGAAGGAGAATACGGCGAAGGCCGTCAGCGCCTCGACGAGCTCGAAATCGCCGGGGATGGGGCCGAGGCCGTAGCGCACGAAACCGCGCCCGGTGATGCTGACGACCGTCAGCAGCGTGATAAGCACGAGGACGAGCCCGCCGACGATGGCAAGCGCGCGCGCAAGCCATTCAATGGCCGCCGATCGTTTCATGTGGTTTCTCCACCCCTGACTCCGATGCGTAAGCTACTGCCGCGCAAGACCGAGGGCAACAGCGCTGCGAATAGCTTTTGGTGTGAGGCGAGCTTGCGCGGAGGCTGGTTTTTCCGGGCCGCCTTCTCGCTCGATGACGCCCGAAGGCAGGCCGGATATATCCCTGCCTCCGGGCATGTCAGACGGGTCGGGCTACTGTTCCTTCGTGTATTTGTCGATGAGGCCGCGCGCCTCCTCGAGGAGGCCCTTGCCGTCGAGGCTCTTGCCGTCCATGTCGGCCACCCAATTGTCGATCACCGGCTGGGCGGCCGTTTTCCAGGCGTCGACCTGCTCGGCGCTGAGCTCGATGATGTTGTTCTTGCGATCAACGGCGAGCTTGCGGCCTGGAACATCGTACTCGGCCTGCGTCTTTCCGAAGAGCGCCGAAACGTCCTGGCCGGAATTATCGTCGATCACCTTCTTCAAATCGTCGGGCAGGCTCTCGTAGCGCGCCTTGTTCATGGCGAGCACGAAGGTGGTGGTGTAGAGCGCGTGGTCGCCGCCGAATTCGGTGTGGTTGCCGACCAGTTCCTCGACCTTCAGCGACGGCACGACCTCCCACGGGATCACCGCGCCGTCGATGACGCCTTTCGACAACGCCTCGGTCACCGCGGGCACGGGCATGCCGACAGGCGTCGCGCCGAGCTGGCCGAGCAGGCTGTTGATGATGCGGGTCGGCGCGCGGACCTTCATGCCCTGGAGATCCTCCAGCTTTTCGACCGGGGTCTTGGAATGGACCACGCCGGGACCATGCACCCAGGCGCTGATGATATGGAGATCCTTGAACTCGCCATCCTTCATGCGCGATTCGAAAAGGTCCCAATAGGCCCGCGAGGTCGCTTCCGCATTCGTCATCATGAAGGGAAGCTCGAACACTTCAGTGCTCGGGAACCGGCCGGGGGTGGACCCCGGAAGCGTCCAGACGATGTCGACGGTGCCGTCCTGCGCCTGGTCGATGAGCTGCGGCGGGGTACCGCCCAAGGTCATCGCGGCGTAGCGCTCGATCTTGATGCGCCCGCCTGAATCCTTCTCCACCTTGTCCGCCCAGGGGTCGAGTACGTGCTTGGGCACGTTCGCCTGTGCCGGCAGGAACTGGTGCAGCCGCAGCGTCACCTCCTGCGCGAAGCTCGAAGTCGCAACCGCGAGCCAGCCGGCGGCGGCCACCGATGCGGCCAGCGCCAATTTCCCGATCGAAGAAGTTCGCATTCGATTTCCTCCCTGAAGTACCACGGACCGGCGCGGTTCCTCCGCCGCGATTTGATCCGGTCCGATCGCGCGATCCTACAGAAAATTATGTAACAATAAAGCGTTCAAAAGGCTTATTTTCGTAACGCTTCCAACAGGCACGAAATAGCATTCGCTCAGATCGGCAGCGCGCCGGTTTCCTTGAGCGTCTGCAGCACGATGGCCGTCTTCACGTGCTGGACCGATTCATGCGGCAGCAGGACCTCGTTGACGAAATCCGCCAGCGATTTCAGATCGGGCGTGACGACCTTCAGAATGTAGTCCATTTCGCCGGTGAGGGCATGGGCTTCCTGAACTTCGGGCAGTCGTGTCAGGAGATCGGCGAACCGGCGGGCATTGTCGCGATTGTGGGTCGCCAGCGTCACCGAGATGACGTTGACGAGCGGAAATCCCAGTCGCTCGCGGTCGAGCACGGCGCGGTAGCCGCGGATGAGCCCCTCCTCCTCCAGCCTCTGTCGACGGCGCGAGCATTGCGACGGCGACAGGTTCACGCGCTCGGACAGGTCGTTGTTGGTGAGGCGCGCATCTTCCTGGAGAAGCGACAATATCTTGCGGTCAAAACCATCAATCTGCGTGTCAGACATAAACTCTCCCATTTCAATGCAATTATCGTGCACACTTTCCATCGTCTGGCGCATCGAATGCAACCCCCTTGCGGGATCGAAGCGCTATCATTTTTTCAACAACGGACATGAAGGGAGGCACACGATGGGTCCTTTTCCGCACGACGCACCGCCGGCCACGATCTCCAAGGAGAACCCGGCCGGCACCGACGGTTTCGAATTCGTCGAATTCGCCCATGACGATCCGGAAAAGCTTTCCGAGCTTTTCATCCGCATGGGCTACAAGCCGGTGGCCAGGCACAGAAGCAAGAACATCACCGTTTGGCGGCAGGGCGACATCAATTATGTCGTGAACGCGGAGCCCAATTCGCATGCGATGAAATTCGTCGCCGAGCACGGCCCCTGCGCGCCTTCCATGGCCTGGCGGGTGGTGGATGCGCAACATGCGCTGGAACAAGCCGTCAAGAACGGCGCCACCGCCTATGAGGGCAGCGACAAAGCGCTCGACGTGCCCGCCATCGTCGGCATCGGCGGGTCGCTCCTCTATTTCATCGAAAGCTATGGCGAGAAGGGTTCGGCCTACGACGTCGAGTTCGAATGGCTGGGCGAGCGCGACCCGAAACCCGAAGGCGTCGGCTTCTATTATCTCGACCACCTGACCCACAATGTCTATCGCGGCAACATGGACAAGTGGTGGGATTTCTATCGCGACCTCTTCGGCTTCAAGCAGATCCACTTCTTCGACATCGACGGCAGGATCACCGGCCTCGTCAGCCGGGCGATCACGTCGCCTTGCGGGAAAATCCGCATTCCGCTCAACGAATCGAAGGACGAGACGAGCCAGATCGCCGAGTATCTCCGGAAATACAAGGGTGAAGGCATCCAGCATATCGCCGTCGGCACCGACGAGATCTATGGGGCCACCGACCGGCTCTCCGAAAACGGGCTGAAATTCATGCCCGGCCCGCCGGAGACCTATTACGAGATGTCGCAGACCCGCGTGAACGGCCATGACGAGCCGGTCGACCGCATGAAGAAGCACGGCATCCTCATCGATGGCGAAGGCGTGGTCGACGGCGGCACGACCAAGATCCTGCTGCAGATCTTCTCCAAAACCGTGATTGGCCCGATCTTCTTCGAGTTCATCCAACGGAAGGGCGACGAAGGTTTTGGCGAGGGCAATTTCCGCGCGCTCTTCGAATCCATCGAGGAGGATCAGATCAGGCGCGGTGTCTTGAAGGTCGACGCGGCGGAATAAATGTCACCGCCGTAGGAAAGGAGGGCGCCCGAGATAGGTCTCTGGCGCCACTCCGCTTCAAAGCCCCGCAGCCTTCCGCAAGGCCTCGTTGATACGGCTTTGCCAACCAGGTCCTTCTGCGCGAAAACGTTCCACCACGTCCGCGTCGAGCCGCAACGTTACCTGTTTCTTGGGGTTGTCCAATGGGGGGCGTCCCCGTGTTTGACGGCTTTTCTCAAGGGTCTCGAAGAACCCAGGCGGCAGGACTTCCCGAGCAAGACGCATCCGACCCAGTTCCTCGTCGGTCAGTTCCGGGCTATCGACCGCATCCCAATCTTTCTTGGAATAGCCACGGCCTGGCACAAACTGTTTCAGCGTCTTTCGGCTAGCCATGGAGCCTTCTTCTTTCCTTCGCACTGGCAGGGCGAAAGCTTATGATCGATATCGCCTCGCTGCCCAAAGCCGCATAAATAACGACTGCCGCACCATCGACAAAGTAGCTTATCGCCTTGAACCTTCTATCGCGGTCGCCTTCGATAACAGCATGTGCCCAGTCGAAATCGAGCCCGTGCTTATCAAGATTCGCCAGCCGTTTCGGCTCGTCCCAGACGATCTTCATGCTGAATTTATGTAGCTACATAAAAAATATCAAGAAAAATGTAGCTACAAAAAATCGTCCTCTGCACGCTCTTCCCCCCTGCGACATTGCCCAAGCCTACAAGCTATCTTTAACCCGCGCCGCCGTCAGCACCTTCTTCAGCCTATCGAGATCGCCGACCTCGTTGGCGAGCAGCAGCACCAGCCGGGCGTTGAGCTGCGCGCTTTGTTCGAAAGTGAGCCCCTCATGCGCGGCCATGAGCTCCGCGTAGAAATCGTCGCCGGCAGCGCCAAGACGGTCGCGGCCGATATCGTCGTCAGTAGCCATCATATCCTCCAATGGCGCGGCGATAGGCGGCCGCCACCTCCTTCCCGGCAGGATCGGCGAAACGCGCGGCGACGTGCTGGTCGGGCCGCAACAGGTAGATCATGCCCGCCCCATAGCGTTGGGTGACCAGCCCCTGGGCATCGATCAAGGTCGTAGCGCCCTCCGCGCGGCGCGCGCGATCGCCGGTGACGAAAATGCGATCGACGTCTTCCGGCAGACCGCCGGGCAGATCGACCCCGACAGCCATGACGGCGAAGCGCTTTCCCACGTGCTCCAGCAGCCAGCCGGCTTCGCCGTCCTCCACCGGCGCGTCGGGCATGGCGGCGCCTACCGGAACGCCGGACGCCTCGATCTCCGCCGACTGGAGCGACAATCCGGCGAGCGAGCAGGCGCGCGACAGTCGACCGGAATTGACCAGCCGGCGAGCGAATTCGTGGGCACCCGCCAGTCGCAGGACCCCGTCACGGAAAATCCGCTCCATCTCCGTCTTCGGCGTCATGAAGGAGGTGGCGCGGGCGGAGTTCACGATGTTCTCCTCCGCGCCACGAACGCGCTCCTCGTCATAGGTCGAAATCAGCGACGACGGTGCCTCGCCTTTCACCACCATCGCCAGCTTCCAGATGAGATTGTCCACGTCCTGGATGCCGCCATTGCCGCCGCGCGCGCCGAAGGGCGAGACGACATGGGCGCTGTCGCCCGCGAAGATCACGCGGTCGTGGACGAATTTCCCGAGCCGCCGGCATTGGAAGGTGTAGACGGAAACCCAGTCGAGCTCGAAATCGCCATGGCCGATCACCTTCGCGATGCGCGGGATGACGTTTTCCGGCTTCTTCTCTTCTTCCGGATCGGCGTCCCAGCCGAGTTGCAGGTCGATGCGGTAGATGTTGTCCGGCTGCTTGTGCAGCAGCGCCGACTGACCCTTGTGAAAGGGCGGCTCGAACCAGAACCAGCGTTCGGGCGGGAAATCCGCCTGCATCTCGACATCGGCGATGAGGAAGCGTTCCTCGAAGACGCGCCCTTCGAAGTCGAGCTCCATCATGACGCGGATCGGCGAGAGCGCCCCGTCGCAGGCGATCAGCCAATCGGCCTCGAGCGTGTAGTCTCCGTCAGGCGTGGAGACCCGCGCGCGAACGCCGGTGGCATATTGCTCGACGCCCGTCACGCGGTTCTTCCAGCGCAGGTCGATCAGGTCCGGAAAGTCGGCGACCCGCTCGACCAGATACTGCTCGACGTAATATTGCTGCAGGTTGATGAAGGCCGGCATTTTGTGGCCTGCCTCCGGCAGGAGGTCGAAGCTCCACACTTCCCGGTCGCGATGAAACAGGCGGCCGACCTTCCACGTCACGCCCTTCTCCACCATACGCTCGCCGACGCCGAGGCGGTCGAATATCTCCAGCGTGCGCTTCGACCAGCAGATGGCGCGGCTGCCGAGCGAGACGACGTCATTGTCGTCGAGCACGATGCAGCGTACGCCGCGCAAGGCGCAATCGATCGCGGCGGCGAGCCCGACCGGCCCCGCGCCGACGATGACGACCGGCCGGCGCGCCGAGACTTCGCCCCTCAGTTCGGGCGGCGTCACATAGGGAAACGGCGCATAGGCATAGCGGGGCATCAGGTACGAACAGCCTCATCTGGGCCTGGCATGAGCCGCATCGGATTCCGCAAGGATATCCCGATCCGCTTTCCATGGACGCGGAATTCCATGTCAGCATCCTGCCTGTCACGGAGGAACACGTCGAAGCCGTGCGTCACCTTCCCCTTCATCACCGCGATCCCACATCTGGCGATCCTTCGAGGCTCGCTTCGCTCACGCCTCAGGATGAGGACCGCTTATTCTCGAACCCACGACTTGTGCTCGAACCCACGACTGGCGCTCGATGCACAACCTCCCTCATCCTGAGGTGCGAGCGAAGCGAGCCTCGAAGGACGCACCATCTCTCCCTACCCCTCAGCGGGACTATGCTTCTCGACCGTCTGCTCGATCGCTCCGAAGATCGAGTGTCCTTCCCTGTCCTTCATCTCGATGCGAACCGTGTCGCCGAAACGCATGAACGGCGTCTGCGGCTTGCCGCCCTCGATCGTCTCGATCATGCGGATTTCGGCGATGCAGGAATATCCGACGCCGCCTTCGGCGATCGGCTTGCCCGGCCCGCCGTCGAGCTTGTTCGAAACCGTTCCCGACCCGATGATCGAACCCGCCGCGAGCGGCCGGGACTTCGCCGCATGCGCGACGAGGGTCGGAAAGTCGAAGGTCATGTCGACGCCGGCCTCGGCCTTGCCGAACGGCTTGCCGTTGTAGTCGACGATCAGCGGCAGGCTAACCTTGCCTCCGTCCCACGCATCGCCCAATTCGTCCGGCGTCACCGCCACCGGCGAGAAGGCCGAGGAGGGCTTCGACTGGAAGAAACCGAAGCCCTTGCCAAGCTCGGCCGGGATCAGGCCGCGCAGCGAGACGTCGTTCACCAGCATAATCAGGCGGATGGCGGCGCGCGCCTCATCCACGCTCGCGCCGGCGGACACGTCGTCGACGATGACGGCAACCTCTCCCTCCATGTCGATGCCCCAGGCCTCGTCGGCCATCACGATCGGGTCGCGCGGAGCGAGGAAGCTGTCGGAGCCGCCCTGATAGATCAGCGGATCGGTCCAGAAGCTCTCCGGCAGTGCCGCGCCGCGCGCCTTTCTGACCAGCTCGACGTGATTCACATAGGCCGATCCGTCCGCCCATTGATAGGCGCGCGGCAGCGGCGAATGCGCGTCGTGCTCGTGAAAGCGCTCGGACGGCACCGATCCATGCTCGAGGCTTTCGGCAAGGGCCGCCAGATGCGGCGAGATCCGCACCCAGTCGTCGAGAGCGGCCTGAAGCGTCGAAACCAGGAACGACGCGTCCGTGCAGCGGGTCAGGTCCCTCGAAACGACGACGAGCCGTCCATCGCGCGAGCCGTTTTTCAGCGTGGCAAGTTTCATTGCACCTCCCTATCGTTTTTTATCCGGGTCGAACGGAACCGAAAGCCCGTCGCGACCCACCGTCACCGGACCGGACCATGTTTTGCGAACCGCGTCCAGCCAATCCGTCTCCGTCACTTCGGGATCGTCGGCCGGAATCAGGTGATGCAGCACGAGCCGGCCGGCCGAGGCTTCCGCCGCGATGCGCCCGGCTTCGTCGGCGAAACTGTGGCTGGCCAGAAGATGCTCCCTGAGCCTCGCGCCATTGCCGGTGCGCGCGACGAGCCGGTCGACACCGGCTTCAAGCATCGCCTCATGCACGAGGATGTCGGCGCCGCGCGCGAACTGCGCAAGCGGCGGACAGAAGGCGGTGTCGCCGGAAAAGACGACCGAACGGCCATCGCTCTCGAAGCGCAGCGCGAAAGCGTCGACCACCGGCGGGTGATCCACCCGCAGCGCCGAAACCCTCAGGCTCTCGTATTCGAATATTTCTCCCTCGGAAAACTCTTCCACGACCACGAGTTCGCGAATGTCGGGGCGCCCCTCGTCGACGATGCGTATCTCGATGTCGAACTCCAGCGCCTCGGCAAAGCGGCGCCAGACATGCTCCGTGCCCGGTGGGCCGAAGACGCGAACAGGCGTCTTCAGTCCCGCGGTCCAGGCGGTGTGGATCAGGCCGCCGAGCTCCAGCACGTGATCCGAATGCAGATGGGTGACGAAGACGAGGTCGAGCGAAGCGAGATGCATGCCGGCATCGACCAGCCCCCGTGTCACCCCGAGGCCGCAATCGACGACGATCCTGCGCCCGCCGAGTTCGAGCAGCGACGAGGTGGGCGAAGGTCCCCCGGGCCGGATCGCCGGGCCGCCCTTCGAGCCCAGGATTACCAGCCGGTCGTTCAACTCCAGTCGCCTTCCGGCGTGCCGTTGAAGCGCTTCTTCAGATCGGCCCAGCAGTCGATGTAATTGTCCTGCCGGCTGTCATGCTCGGCCGCGTAGCGGGTAAGCAATTGCGGGAAGCGCGTCTCGAACATGAAGGCCATGGTGTTCTCGAGCTTGACCGGCTTGAGGTCGACCCGCGACGCCTTCTCGAAACCCGACGCGTCGGGGCCATGCGCCAGCATCATGTTGTGAAGGCTCATGCCACCGGGCACGAAGCCCTCTTCCTTGGCGTCGTACTGGCCGTGGATGAGACCCATGAACTCGCTCATGATGTTGCGATGGTACCATGGCGGGCGGAACGTGTCCTCCGCTACCGCCCAGCGCGGCGGGAAGATGACGAAATCGACATTGGCCGTGCCTTCCTCACCGCTCGGCGCCGTCAGCACGGTAAAGATCGAAGGGTCGGGGTGATCGAAGAGGATGGCGCCGACCGGCGAGAAGGTCGCCAGATCGTATTTGTAGGGCGCGTAGTTGCCGTGCCAGGCGACCACGTCGAGCGGCGAATGGCCGATCTCGGTGACGTAGAATTTGCCGCACCACTTCACGACGATGCGGCAGGGCGTCTCCTTGTCCTCGAACCACGCCACCGGCGTCTTGAAATCGCGGGGGTTGGCAAGGCAGTTCGCGCCGATCGGCCCACGATCCGGCATGGTGAACTTCGCGCCGTAGTTCTCGCAGACATAGCCGCGCGCGGGGCCGTCGATCAGCTCGACCTTGAACACCAGTCCGCGCGGAAGCACGGCGATCTCGCCCGGCCGAAGCTCGATGATACCCATCTCGGTGACGAAACGGACTCCGCCGACCTGCGGCACGATCAGAAGCTCGCCGTCGGCATTGAAGAAATGATCGTCGACCATGTCCGTGTTCGCGACATAGACATGGGAGGCCATGCCGGCCTGGCCCAGCGTGTCGCCCGCCGTGGTCATCGTCCGCATGCCGGAGAGGAAATCGGTCTTCTCGTCCGGCATCGGAATCGGATTCCAGCGCAACTGGCCGAGCGGCAGTTCGTGATCGTCGAGGCTGGGCGCCGACTTCCAGTGAGGGTATGCCGCCGGCTCGAACCGGCCATGATGCTTCACGCTGGGACGGATGCGATAGAGCCAGGAGCGCTCGTTGGTACCGCGCGGCGCGGTGAAGGGCGAGCCGGAAAGCTGCTCGGCATAGAGTCCGTAGGCCGGCCGCTGCGGACTGTTACGGCCTTGCGGCAACGAGCCCGGCAAGGTCTCCGTCTCGAAATCGTTGCCGAAGCCCGGCATGTAGGAAATGGTCATGACAACCTCCCGTCGTTTGACGACCGATCGAATTTGTTGCATCCGTAACGATTGAAAATGTAACCATCAATCGCGCGACGCGGTTTTTTGAGACAGCGGGAGTGAAAACGTGGCAGCGGAACGGGAAATCCTCGAACTCGAGAGCTTCCTCCCCTATCGGTTCAACCGTCTGGCGGACGCGGTGAGCCGCGATTTCGCCCGCATCTACAGGGACAAGTATGGGCTGACGCGGCCGGAATGGCGACTCCTCGCCACGCTCGGGCAATATGGCGTCATGACCGCCACCGGCATCGGCGAGCATTCCGCCATGCACAAGACCAAGGTGTCGCGCGCCGTGGCGGCGCTGGAAAAACGGAAATGGCTGGTGAGAGACGCCTGCCCGACGGACCGGCGCGTCGAATATCTCGCCTTGTCCAAAACCGGCGCCGCCGCCTATCGTGAACTCGTGCCGCTCGCCACGGGCTTCGAGGCGAAGATGCTGGAGAGCCTCAGCGAGGAGGACCGCGGCGCGCTCCTGCGCGGTCTCGAGGCGCTGGAACGGGTCCTGATGCCGCGTTGACGTCGAAACAACCACCCTCCATATTATAAGAGGTCATTTTGACCGGTCCGATGAGGTAAATCATGAAGATCGTGCCTGCTACTGAAGCCAAAGCGAAATTCTCGGCGCTGCTGAGCGACGTCGAGCGCGGAGAGACCGTGGATATAACGCGCCATGGCAGAACCATCGCTCGGATCGTTCCCCCTGAAGGTTTTGACAGGGAGCGCGCCCGCAAGGCGGTGGAGGCGTTGGAAGAACTACGCACGAAACTTCCTAAATCAGGAATAACTATCGAGGACATTCTTGAAGCACGCCACGAAGGTCACAAATACTGATGACCTTCATTTTGGATGCCTCGGTGACCGCTGCATGGCTGCTCCCGGACGAAAAACATCCGTTGGGAGAGAAATGTCGTTTGCGTTTGATCAGCGAAGCTGCGTTGGTACCGGCCATTTGGTGGTTCGAAGTTCGAAATCTGCTGATTGTCGCTGAACGGCGTGGGCGAATGACCTCCGAAACGACACGGACCGCATTGGAAATTCTTGCACGGCATTCGATTTCTGAGGATACCGACGTCGAAGATCAACAATTACTGGATGTCGCTCGCCGTCATAGCCTCACCATTTACGACGCGGCCTATTTGGAACTCGCGCAGCGCACCGGATTTCCATTGGCGACGCTGGATCGTCGTCTGGCGTCGGCGGTCCAAGCGGCTGGCCTTCGAGCTTTCGAATAGCCTCAGCCCCTCACTTGTTGCCGATCGGATATTCGCGCCGCGGCGGTATGCGATGAACGACGAGGGCGAGCGCGATCAATATGACGCTGCTCAGCAAGCCCACCAGGAAAAGCTGCGTTCCGTGAACCATCCCGTTGAAGCCGACGATCGGCAGGGCGCCGGCCGGCGGATGGGTGACCCTCAGTGCCCGCATCACGACGATGGCCGCCCCCACGGCGCCGGCGGTGGCGACCCATTCGCCCGGAAAGGCGAAGAACGCCAGCTCGCAGGCGATGGTGCCGATCAGATAACCGCCCATGATGTTCACGGGCTGCGACAGCGGGCTCGACGGCTGGCCGAAGAGGAGAGCCGCCGTGGCGCCGAGCGGCGCAAGCAGCAGAGGCAGACCCGTGAGCACGGCAAGATAGGCGACCATGCTCATGCCCCACACCGCACCCAGGCCCGCCTTGAGGTTCGACCCGAAATCGACGGGAGGCTCGTGGCGCCTCGTTACCGAGCGGATGACATTGGCAAGCTCGCGCCGCCTGGCGCCGGCCTTGCTCCACGCGGGGAAAGCAACGCCTTCCAGCTTCTCGTCGGACATTCAGATACTCGGAATTCAGTTCAATGTTCTTGCGCAGGCGCGTCCATACACCGGCGGCGCGCCGGAAAAAACGAACGAATTCCTTTCCGCGCGGAAAGCTGAGGAAAACTTTACCTGGCGGCTACCAGTCCATGACGACCTTGCCTGAATTGCCGCTCTTCATCGCCTCGAAGCCCTTTATGTAGTCATCCGCGGCGAGCCGGTGCGTGATCAGCCCCGAAACGTCCAGCGGCCCCTGCACCAGGGCGATCATCTTGTACCAGGTCTCGAACATCTCGCGGCCGTAGATGCCCTTCAGGTGCAGCATCTTGAAGATCACCTTGTTCCAGTCGATCTCGAAGCCGGTCGGCGCGATGCCGAGAATGGCGATCTTGCCGCCATTGTTCATCGTATCGATCATGTCGCGGAAGGCCGTGGCTGAGCCCGACATTTCGAGGCCGATGTCGAAGCCCTCGGTCATGCCCTCCTCCCGCATGACGTCGCGCAGATCCTCCTTCGAGGCGTTGACGACATGATGGACGCCGAGCTTGCGCGCGAGATCGAGGCGCACGGGATTGATGTCGGTGATCACCACCTTGCGGGCGCCGACGCATTGCGCCACCAGCGCGCCCATGATGCCGATCGGTCCGGCGCCGGTCACCAGGACGTCCTCGCCGACGAGATCGAAGGAAAGCGCCGTGTGAACCGCGTTGCCGAGCGGATCGAAGATCGCCGCGATCTCGTCCGGAATGTCGTCGGGAATCGGCACGACATTGTGCTGCGGCAGCGCGACATATTCGGCAAACGCCCCCGGCCGGTTGACGCCCACGCCGAGCGTATTGCGGCACAGATGTCCCCTGCCGGCGCGGCAGTTGCGGCAATGGCCGCAGACGATGTGGCCTTCGCCCGCGACCCGCTGGCCGACCTTGTACTCGGTCACTGCCGCGCCGAAATCCGCCACCTCGCCGACGAACTCGTGGCCGGTCACCATGGGCACGGGCACGGTCTTCCGCGCCCATTCGTCCCAATTGTAGATATGGACGTCGGTGCCGCAGATCGCCGTCTTCCTGACCTTGATGAGGACGTCGTTCGGTCCGATCTCCGGCAACGGCACCTGTTCCATCCAGATACCCGGCTCGGCCTTGGCCTTCACCAGCGCGCGCATCATGTTGGACATGGAAGACTTCCCCGGAATGCTGAAAGAGCCAGGAACTTCACGATATCACTCCCAATTCCCTCCCCACCTCGCCGAATGCCGCCACGGCGCGGTCGATGTCCCCGAAGGAGTGCGCGGCCGACATCTGGGTGCGAATGCGGGCAAGGCCCTTCGGCACGACCGGGAAGGAGAATCCGATGACGTAGATGCCGTGGTCGAGCATGCGCTCGGCCATCTTCTGCGCAAGCGCGGCCTCGCCCAGCATCACCGGGACGATGGGATGACCGGCGCCGGCCAGGGAAAAACCAAGCTTCGTCATGCCGTCGCGGAACCGCTCGGCGTTGTCGTAGAGCCTGTGGCGCAGCTCGTCGCCGTTTTCGACCATTTCGAACACCTTGAGCGAGGCGCCTGCGATCGCCGGCATCAGCGTGTTGGAGAAGAGATAGGGGCGCGAGCGCTGGCGCAGCCAGTCGACCACCTCCTTCCTGCCGCTGGTATAGCCGCCGGAGGCTCCTCCAAGCGCCTTGCCGAGCGTGCCGGTGACGATGTCGACGCGGTCCTCGACGCCGCAATGTTCCGGCGATCCGCGACCATGGGCGCCGACGAAGCCGACCGCATGGCTGTCGTCCACCATCACCATCGCGTCATATTCCTCGGCGAGATCGCAGACGCCCTTGAGGTTGGCGATGATGCCGTCCATCGAAAAAACGCCGTCGGTGGCGATCAGCCGGAAGCGGGCGTCGGAAGCCTCCTTCAGGCGCGCCTCCAATTCGGCCATGTCGTTGTTGGCGTAGCGGTAGCGCCTGGCCTTCGACAGCCGCACGCCATCGATGATCGAGGCGTGGTTGAGCGCGTCCGAGATGATCGCGTCCTCTTCGGAAAGCAGCGTCTCGAACAGGCCGGCATTGGCATCGAAACAGGAGGAATAGAGGATCGTGTCCTCCATGCCGAGGAAGGCGGAAATCTTTGCCTCGAGCGCCTTGTGCTCCTCCTGCGTGCCGCAGATGAAACGCACCGAGGCCATGCCGTAGCCGTAGCGGTCGAGCGCGGCCTTCGCCGCCTCGCGCAGTTCCTCGCTGTCGGCGAGGCCGAGATAGTTGTTGGCGCAGAAGTTCAGCACCTTGCGGCCGTCCGCCTCGATCTCGGCCGACTGCATCGAGCTGATCACGCGCTCGGACTTGTAGAGGCCGGCGGTTTTGATCTCGTCGAGTTCCGAACTCAGATGCGTGATGAATTTGCGGGACATTTCCTACTCCGTCACGAGGCTTGCAGTTTTCGCCGGATCGCGACGGAAATCCACCCTAAAATAGGGACGGAACCTCCACCGCCGCCGATCCCGCGGTCTAGCCCGGAAGATCCTCTCGGCGCAGCCAGAACACCTCGCCCTCGCTCTCCTCGCTGTCGAGCCACAGGAACGGAATTTGGGGATATTCATCGTCGAGGATGTCGCGATCCGTGCCCATCTCGCAGAGGATGCCGCCGCCGGGATTGAGATGGACGGCCGCCCCGGAAAGGATGCGGCGCACGAGGTCGAAACCGTCCTCCCCGCCGTCGAGCGCCATCGCCGGCTCGTGGCGGAACTCGTCCGGCAGCGCCTCCATCACCTCGCGCCCGACATAGGGAGGGTTGGTGATGACGAGATCGTAGGTCCTGCCCGCCACGGGTGCGTAGAGATCGCCCTCCAGCAACGTGACGCGGTCTTCCAGCCCGTGATCGGCGACGTTTTCGGCGGCCAGCGCAAGTGCGTCGGTCGACAGGTCCACGGCGTCGACGTCCGCGTTCGGGAAGGCATGGGCGGCCAGGATCGCCAGCGACCCGCCGCCGGTGCAGAGGTCCAGCACGGAGGTGACTTCCTCCGGCTCGGAAACGAGCGCCAATCCCCCATCCGACCCATCGAAGAGCGGCGAGGACAGGAGCTCGGCGATGTAGGAGCGCGGGACGAGCGCGCGCGCGTCGGAACGGAACGGGTAGCCCGCCAGATAGGAACGCCCCGTCAGATAGGCGGCCGGCAGCCGCTTCTCGATCCGCAACGCGATGCGTTCGCCCAGAAGCGCCTTTTCGCGACGCGTCAGCCGCGCATCGGCGAAGGCGTTGAAGTCGTCGATCGGCAGGTTCAGGCTTTCCAGGATCAGGAACACGGCCTCGTCGAGCGCCGTCGACGAGCCGTGCCCGAAATGCAGGCCCGCGCCGGCATAGGCGCTGACCGCGTAGCGCAGCACGTCGCGCAACGTGGCCAGTTCCTCGATTTCCCGGCGCGGATCGGGCCGAACCGGTTCCGGCATGCCGCGCATCAAAAGAACGCCTGTATCCCGGTCTGTGCTCTGCCGAGGATGAGGGCGTGGACGTCG
>NZ_LBCQ02000019.1 GCF_001014615.2 Aquamicrobium sp. LC103 | reverse complement strand
ACTCGGCGCAAGGGGCATCATAAACTACGCAGGAACACAAAAGACAAACCCGGCCAATCAGCCAATCCGCCTCAATCCAAACGAAGCCGCAAACAATCCAAACCCGACAGCCAATGGGGCTTCCGGCGATAATCTTCTTAACCTGACCGATCCGGCAGGCCAGACCATAGCGGCCAGGACGCTAGGTCATCCGCCTTCCAGCCCCGACAAGGTGTATGTGCCCGCGGACGGAACGCAGCCGCTGCGCGGCGACGATCCCAGGGTGGCAGACAAGACCCATATCCTCGTCCGCGATCCGGATGGCGGGGAGGCTGCCGTCCTTCCCTGGATTAGGGGCGCTTCCAGCGAGCACTCGCCGCCCTCGAACGACGCGGCTCGTCCGACCGCCGTATACGATCCCGCCACGGGAGAAGTCGCGCTGTTGAACCTGCCGGACAATTCGCATGCCAATCCCGGCTATGAACCGCCTGTTTCGACACCGTCGGCACAGGCGGTGAGAAGCTTGACCACGGACGGGATCCCGTCCCTGACCGACAACTATCTCCACGCCATTGCGCCGAAGCACCTCGCGCAGCTCACCGAAGCCCAGATCAAGGCCTTCACGCCCGAGCAGATCGGCCGGCTGACCTATGACCAGCTTGCCGCGCTGCGGCCGAAACAACTCAAGGCGCTGAGCGGCGAGCAGTTGCAGGCCATCCGCCCCTCGCGGCTTGAAGCGATCAAGCCCGGCCGGATCGCCTATCTCAAGCCGGAGCAGGTGGCGGCATTCACCCCCGACCAGATTTCGGCGTTGACGCCCGAGCAGGTGGGCAAGATGACGGGACCGCAATGGGCGGCATTGGGCGAGGCCCAATTGCAGGCCTTCGGAGGCGATCAGCTGCGCACCGCAAGGCTGAAGATCATCTCCGGCCTCGAACCCGAGCGGTTCGCATCATTCACGCAGGCCCAGCTCGGAGAGCTGAGTTTCAATCAAATGGGCGCGGTGACCGGGGAACAGCTGAACGCCCTCGGCAAAAAGCAATTGAGGGCTTTCACCTCGGAGCAGCTTCAAGGGATTTCGCTTCCCACCATCGCGGATCTTGCCACGTTGACCGTGAGCAGGTTCCTGCCCAAGCAGACGGCTGCTTTTAGCCTCCGCCAGCTCAATACCTTTACGCCGGAGCAGACAAACGCACTCAGGTGGAACCAAAAACTAAAGATGTCGCCCGAGCAGACAAACATCCTTGGTGTGATGAACCCTTCGCTAGTGTTCGGATACACGGCGATCACGGCCGGCAGCGTCGCGTTCGGTTTCCTTCCGCCACAGGCACGTGAAGGTATCGGCGCGATGGCTTTCGGAATACGTGGGACGGGCATGTTCTTCAAGGCGGTTCGCCCGGAGGCCTTCACGCCCGACAAGCCAGGCGGCAGAATTATAAGGGTGATCGATGTTGCGACCTTCATTCCCAATATTGCCAACGGGGCGATCAATGTCGGGGATGCGCCGCTCATCAATTCCACGTATCAGGCCGGCAATCTCACATATGCCGGGAAGGCGCTTGAAGAGCTGCGGACTAAAAAAGCTGCTTTTCCTGCAACGGACAAAGCAGCACTTCCCCTCTACGCCGCTGGCAGCGTCGACTATACTTATGGATCATGGACAAACGGGGGATCGGACCTTTCCCCTATAATGCCCGATGCCGTCTCGGATACTATCGGCAGGATACCCGGCGGGGCCGATACCGTCGGCGGCGCTTTATTTACGGCGGGTTCGATCTATCTCGGGGTTGATGCTTTCCGTCCCTTATCGGGAAAAGGCCCGCGCATCGCGCTTGCGGTTACCTTCGGAGGCGGCCTCCTCGTGTTCAGTGCCCTGGAGGCTTCAAAATGGTGGAGCAATTACGTCGAGGATGCGTCACCGACGGATGACGTTGCGCCTGTCGACACCACGCCGCCCGAGGAGCCGACCGAGCCTCCGGTCGAGCCGCAAGACGAGCCCGGCGAGCCGGAGACGCCCGCGCCTCAACTCGTCGTCGTCGCACAGGACGGGCTCAACCTGCGCGGAGCGCCGACGACCGCTTCCGGTGAGGTTACGGTTCTGCATCCCGGAGCCCTGGTTCAGGAAACCGGCGAGCGGAGGTCGGACGATGCCGGCACCGAATGGGTGTCCGTCAGCGGATATGGCCTGGACGGCGAGCAATATGAAGGCTGGGTGGATGCCAGCTTCGTTTCTCCTCATGCCGACGGCTCGCAGGATGCCGAAGGGCGCTACAATCCCGAGCTGGAGAGCCAGGGCTACGAGTGGGTGAGCGTGGAAACGGGCCAGAGCATCGGCAGCATAGCCCGCGGCCATTCGGTCGACGTCAGCGATACGATCGTGCTCAACATGGACCACATCGTCAGCCCGCATCTCGTCTATGTCGGCGACCGCGTATATCTGCCGATGTCGCAGACCGTCTAGGAACTCGCGCCGCGGGGCGAGCCTCGGGCGCTGGCATAGGCTTCCGCGACATTAGCGGCGAGTTGGGCGGCCTGCTGCGCGACGGGGTTGGGAGGGTCTACGGGGAAGGAAGCCGTGAAACGGAGCGCCGAGGGCTGCCATTCGCAATCGATCGTCCGCAATCTTCCCGCCGCCACGTGATCGCAGACGACGTCGTGGGGCAGGGCACCGATCCCGAGCCCATCCAGCACCATTCGCAGCGATGCAGCCAGCGAGCCGGCGGGGAACAACCGCGGGGTTTCGTCGAACTCGCTGCTGAACTTGCGATGGAGCTCGCTGAAGGGCCGGGTCGCACGGGCGTAGGTGATGATCGGATGGCGCAGCAGTTCGGCCAGCGGGATCTGATTCCCTTCGGGAAAGTCGAGTTTGGGCGAGCAAACCCAGGTGAGAGGGAAGGGAGGTATCCCGATGTTCTCAATGCGATGCTCGGCAACAGGCCCCATGAGGATTGCCATGTCCAGATGACGGGCGGTCAGCTCGTTTTGCAGGCGCAGCGAGATATCCACCGTAAGGTCGACGTCGACCAACGGGTAGTCGTCGCGAAACCTCCTGAGGAAATCGGAAAGCCAGGTGTGTACGATCGTGTCGGCCACGCCGACTCGCAGGACACCTTCCACGGTTGCGGTGGAACTCGCCGTCATCTGGAGCCTTTCGGCCGCGCGAAGGGTTCGTTGAACCAGCGGCAGGACCTGCTGACCCTTGGCCGTCAGCTTCACATTGTTGTTCAGGCGCTCGAAAAGCCGGGCGCTCAGGGCCTTCTCCAGGCCGGCGATGCGGGTCGATATCGCTGGCTGGGTGGTGTTCAGCTTGATCGCCGCCTTACGGAAGCTGCCGAGCGCGGCCACCCAGAGAAAGGTCTCGAGCTGCTTTATGTTAAAGGGGATCATGAAGTCTCCATGCACCAGAGTCGTGATGGGGGCTTGCAATGCGTTTACGCGAAAATGCCGGTCGCACCAACCACCGATCGTTCTCGGCAGCTCAGCGCCGGACGACGACGTGCGCGCCGACCTTCACCTTCTCATAAAGATCCATGACGTCCTCGTTGGTCATCCTTATACAACCGGAGGAGGTCGCGGTTCCCACCGTCCAGGGTTCGTTGGTGCCATGGATGCGATAAAGCGTGCTGCCGATATAGAGGGCCCGTGCACCCAAGGGGTTGTTCGGCCCTCCAGCAACATGGGCGGGAAGCATGCGACCCTTCGCCGCCTCGCGCCGGCGCATCTCGTCAGGCGGCCGCCAGTCCGGCCATTCGCGCTTGTCGGAAACCCGATCGCTACCGGCCCAGGCGAAGCCTTCCTTGCCGACGCCCACCGCATATTTGAGAGCCGTGCCGTCGCCGAGGACATAGTAGAGCTGCCGCTTCGACGTATCGATCACGATCGATCCGCTTGGATGAGGCTCTTCGAACCTCACGATCTCGCGCGGAATTGGTGTCTGCGTCGGACGAGCCGCGACCGCAGGACGGATTTCTCGCGCCGAAGGCGAGACGACGTTTCTCGATGCGTCGAAACTCCATGTTCGCGGATCGTATCCCGAACCCGATTGGGCATGGGCGGTGACAACCCCCGCGAGAGCGATGCTCAAGGCGCCGATCAGGCCCATCGCCATGATGCGAGGCTGAACGGCTTTCCGGAGTTGAGCCTTTGCAACGTCTGAACCCATGCCGAACCTCCCGCGCCCCGAGCGGGGGAATGTACCAAAGTTTCACATCCATGCAACGATTGGAACTTTAGGTGATAGTTAAGTCCATTTGGACTTTCATTCCGACAATGTCCGCGATAGGATGTGATCACGACCGCAGGCTCAACAGGAGATTGTGCCGCCGGAAAACAGATCGAGACGTCTTATGCGAGGGTTGCGTGCGATCTAGTCCCGTCCTTTCCGTCATCCGCCGACAGGTCATGCGAGGACTGGTGGCAGGCGGCTGTCTTTGCGCTCTCGCATCTGCGGGCCTTTGCGCGGAGCCGCACTGGCCGGAGGGCGACTACACATACATTACCGTGGACCAGTCAGTAAGCGATGCCTTACGGGAATTCGGACGCAATGTCGGAATTCCCGTCAGGGTCAGCGACAAGGTCCAGGGGCGGCTGGGCGCCGGCATGCCGATCGGATCGGCGCAGGAATTCCTGGAATGGGTCGCTTCACGCTACGGGCTCGTCTGGTACTACGACGGGACATTGCTGCACATCGCCACCGAAGGCGAGGTTCGCACCGAGACGCTTCGGCATGCTCTGGACGATCCCGCGGGCGCGCGCAGGCAACTCGACGAACTCGGCGTGAGCGATCCCCGCTTCCCCGTCCGTTTTTCGGGAGGAGGCAATGTGGTGTCGATTTCCGGTCCGCCGGCCTATCTGGCCTCGGTCAAGAAATCGCTCGGCATCCTGTCGGAGCCGTCCGCGTCTGGACGCATGGTCGGGGGCGGCGATCGCGACGTCGTTTCGGTGCGTGTGTTTCGCGGCAAGCGCGCGGCTTCCGAGAACGTCCCGGTCCGCAATCAACAGTAAAGGAGACAGGCGATGCGAGTGGAGAATTTCGGAACCAACGCTCTTTCCCAGGCCGATCCCAAGGTGAAGGCTAAGGAATCCGCACTGCAGGCGCAGATGGAGAACCTTCTGGCAACCCATTCGAACGCCAAGCCGGAGCAGGCCGGTCAGGGTGGCGAGGCCGCGATGGAAGGCATACAGGGAACCCAAACCGACGAAGGCTGAGCCCCGAAGCCTTCGTCAGCAGACCAGGAGCGCATCATGGAAGCGACAGCCGGTGCAGTGCCCTCAAGCATGATGGCGCCGTCGGAAGTTCAGCAGGTTCAAAGCCAGGCGACCGAGCACCAGCTGTTCGATTATCTCGTCGCGCTTGAAAAGAACCTCGGCGGCGCGGCGCAGTTTACCGATCCGCTCGCCCTGGCAGGATCGGCGCTGAAAAATCTGGAAGGCGTCGCCCAGCAGGCGCAAGCCGCCTTCAAGGAAGCGCATATGAGCTTCCAGGCCAAGGCGGTCGAGGGTGCGCCGCAGGATACAGGCGAACCGGGCTCCCTGCATGGCGCGTCGGGTTCGAGCGGCGGCGAGCCGGCGAATGATATGGCGGTCAATCTCGATCGCGCGATCGCGGTCATGTGGGCGGCCTCGAACGTCTCGCTCGCGATCAACAGCATGACGGCGGCGACATCGTCCGCCAACACGCTGATCAAACAACAGTAAAGGCGATGGGATCTCGGTGAGAACGGTCTCTTTGCCGTCATTTATATCCGTCGGGATACGCCGAAGCCGTCTCGGCCTCATCCTTCTGGGCATTCTGTTTCTGCAGGCATGCTCGACGGAACTCTACACGGGTCTCGATCAGCGTCAGGCCAACGAGATCGTCGCGACCTTGATACGCAACGGAATCCCCGCGCAAAGGCGCGCCGACAAGAGCGGCCAGATGACGGTGACGGTCGAGAAGAGCCGGTTCGCCGACGCGATGGCGATCCTGGACGAAAGCGGGCTTCCGAAAACCGAATTCGCGACCCTCGGGGACGTCTTCAAGCGTGACGGTCTCGTTTCCTCGCCGATCGAGGAGCGTGCGGCGATGATCTATGGGCTGAGCCAGGAGCTTTCGCGTACGATCTCCGATATCGACGGCGTGCTGTCTGCCAGGGTGCATCTGGTGCTACCCGAGAATGACCCTTTGCGCCAGCGACTGGTCCCTTCGTCGGCATCGGTCTTCATTCGCCATCGCGACACGACCCCAATGAACGACTTCATCCCGCAGGTGAAGATGCTGGTGGCGAACGGAGTGGCGGGCCTGACCTACGACAACGTCTCGGTGGTGCTCGTTCCCGTCGAAGCGGCTGCGGAACCGATGCGCAACGATGTCGGCATGGCTTCCTTCTTCGGCCTTTGGCTACACCCGGACAGTCTGTCGCGCGCACGATGGCTGTTCTACGGGCTATGTATCGTGATCGTCGCGCTGGCCGGCAGGCTCGGCCTGCAGCACTGGCGGCAGCGGCGCGACGTCTATCATCTGGACACGGCCGTCACGGTGAAGAAGCCGTGATGGAAAGTGCTGATCGCGTCGACATCGCGCAATGGCGGTCGTTCATGCAGAACCCGGCGGCCTACGCTCATCCCGAGCGTCTTGCAGCTTGTTTCGATAGAGCCATTTCGGCGACCGCGTGTAAAACCCTTTTGGAAACGAAACGTCTGAGCACGCGACTTTCGCACCTTATCGAGAAGCGTTACGCGCTGGGTGCGGAGCGGTCCGCCGAGGAAGCCATTGGCGAGGAGGATCGCCGGGTCGCGCTGTTGCCACCCGATGCCATGGCCGAGGTTGCGATGCGTGCCGGCGTGACATATTGGGCGTCGGCGTTTGCCGGTGCGATCACAGGAAGCGAGGCAGCGCCGCTGCGCCGCGAATTCGGCGAGGAGCTGTGCGCCTACGCCTTGGCCAACAAGGATCTGGCCGGACCGAAGCAGGAACTGGATCCGGTCGACACCGCTCGTGAAAGGATCGCTTCGGATGGCTGGCGTTGTCTGGCCGCCTGGTGCCATGTCGTCGGTCCGGCCGCCGGCACGCGGTTTCGCCTGAAGCTGCGGCCGATGGCATTGCTGGACGAGGTTCCTTCGGCGGCCTTGCTCGAGATAGGTCCGCAAATCATCCGCAGGGTAGCCGGTCAGGGGCGGGCATGAAGGTGAAGGACGCAACCCAGCTCGAAGAACTACCGAGGCGGCCGGGTGGCGCGCGTATTCTGCGCCCGAAGGAGGCGGCAGCCTGGCGGGATGGTTTCGAGTTTCTCGCGAGCGCTCGCAAGGATGCAAAACGCACCCGCGACGAAGCCAATCGCGGTTACGCCAGCGAATACGCCCAGGGCTACGAGGAAGGCAGAACGGCCGGCGCGGCGGAAGCCGCGCAGCTCGTCAGCGAGACCGCCGTCAAGGTGGATCAGTATCTGGGTATGCTCGAGCAGGAAGTGACGGCACTCGCGTTGGACATCGTGAGGCGGGTGCTTGGCGATTTCGACGTAGCCGAGCTGGTGGCCAGGGCCGCGGCGCGCGCCGTCGCCGACATGCGCCGCGCCAAATACTTCCGCATCCGCGTGCATCCGGACGCCGCCTTGGCGGTTCAAAGCAAGTTGGATGCGCTCCTTGCGGGCAGCCAGGTGGGCTTCACGCTGGAAATCCGGCCCGATCGAACCCTTCGTCCCGCCGCGTGCATCGTCACGACCGACGCGGCCGTGGTCGATACGAGCCTCGACAGCCAACTGAAGGCCATAGCCGCCGCGATAGCCGACAAGGCGCGTCCGCAATGACGACCAGCAACCTCGATATCGATCAGAGATTGTCGGGCATCGTTTCGGGCCTGCGCGATAAACTGGACGTCGAGGTCGCTCGTCCGGCAAGGGGCAGATTGCGCAAGGTCGCCGGCGTGGTCATCCATGCTGCGGTCGAGGAAGTGAGACTTGGCGAAATCTGCGAGCTTATCGACCCGCGGACTGGCCAGCGCGCAAAAGCAGAAGTGGTGGGCATATCGGATGATGAGGCCGTCCTCGTTCCGCTGGGCGACGTTGCCGGCCTTTCGAGCCTGACGGAAGTCGTCCCCACCGGCTCGGATCTTCGGGTGGCGATCGGTACGCATCTCCTCGGCCATGTCATCGATGCTCTGGGAGAGCCGCTCGACATGGACGGCTGGCCACGGGAAGTCGTGCGAGATACCTACCCGGTTCACGCATATCCTCCGTCCCCGCTGACCCGTGGATTGATCACGGAACCGATTCAACTCGGCATTCGGGCGTTGGACGGCTTGCTGACCTGTGCCCGGGGCCAGCGCGTCGGGATATTCGGCGAGCCGGGCGTCGGCAAGTCGATGCTGCTCGCCGATATCGTGCGCGGGACGGATGCCGATGTCGTGGTGGTGGCGCTGGTGGGCGAGCGCGGACGCGAAGTGCGTGAATTCGTCGAATACCAGCTCGATCCGGACGGGCGCTCGCGCACGGTGGTCGTGGCCGCTACATCGGACCGACCCGCGATTGAACGGGTGAAGGCGGCGTATGTCGCCACGACCATCGCCGAATATTTCCGGGATCGGGGCAAGCACGTCCTGCTGGTCATGGACAACATCACGCGCTTTGCGCGCGCCCAAAGGGAGATCGGTCTCGCCTCGGGCGAGCCCCCGACGCGGCGCGGCTTTCCCTCGTCGCTCTTCGCCACGCTCCCAAGGCTTCTCGAGCGTTCCGGGCCGGGCGAGCGCGGTTCGATCACCGGGCTCTACAGCGTTTTGCTCGAAGGCGACGGCACGCTGGATCCGGTTGCCGAGGAACTGCAGGCACTTCTCGACGGACACGTCTTCCTGTCGAGGGAACTCGCCCAGCGAGACCATTTTCCAGCCATCGACGTCCTGCGCAGCCGCAGCCGGCTCATGAAGACAGTCGCGACGCAGCAGCATCTGGCCGATGCCGCACGCATTCGCGAACTGCTCGCACGCCACGCCGATGTGGAGCTGCTTCTGCGCGTCGGAGAATATGAAAAGGGTGCCGATCCGCTTGCCGACGAGGCGGTTTCCAAGATCGACGGAATCAACACGTTCCTGCGGCAGGCCTCGACCGAGCGGGAAACCATGGATCGAACCCATCGGCACATGCGGGAGATTTTGGGTGAAGGAACGTGATCTAGCGCGCCTGCGTGACCTGCGGCGCTTGCGTGAACAACGGGCGTCGGAAAAGGTCGCAAGGCATCGAGTGGCGACCGATCGCGCCGCTGCGCAGGCGAAACAGGCGGCCGAGGCCGTGGCCGATCAGTTGCACCAGGTGGCGGCGGATGAGCAGGCTTCGCTTGGCGCCCTGACGGGGCAGGCCGTCTCCGTCCGGGATTTGCACGTGATTCAGAACCGCTTCGAAAGAATGGCCCAGGAAGTGGATCGTCGGCGCAGACTTCACGAAGAGGCTCTTGCCGTTCAGGAGGAATGCGGAAAGGAACTTGCGGAGGCGCGCGAACATCATGCGTTGCGGCTCAATGACGTGAGCAAGCTCGACAGCGCGTTGAGGCAGCTTCGCTCGCGCAACATGCATCGTGCCATGGCTGTGCAGGAACTGGCGGCCGAGGAGGAACTGGTTCCGAGTGCCCGCGGCGGCGGAAACCCATAGCACAAGCGAGCCAGATGATGCGTGGAGCGGCCGTGGCTGCAAAGAGGAATGTTCGCCGTTCGCCCTTCAGAAAGGCGGTGAAAGGCGGGTTCGAGGCGCAAGCCGAATTGGGCTGCCTCGCGGCGGCAAAGCTTGAGCCGATCAATGCCTTTTATCGGCGGCGAGCGCCGCTCGAAATGGCGATAGCCGGGCGGACGACAACGATCGCCGCGGAGTGGGCGGCAACACAGCCGGATTTCGTGCAGCACGCCGTGCTCGGGTTCGCGATCGGACGGGCACGGGGTTGTCTCGAACTGCCGCTGTCGATCGTCGATGGCTGGCTTTCCAGGGCTGATCCCGAGGGACTGCACGATCGCCTGACGCCTGCGCAAGCCGCCCTGCTGATAGAGGCTCTTCTGAGCGAGGAGCTGTCATTCCTCGAGGAACGCTTCAACAGTTCGATCGAACTTGGCTCGCTCGACAGGCGGCCTGACGAGCGGATCGACCGGACCTTCACCTTCTCCATCGAAACGGACCTGGGCGGAGAGCGTTGCGCTCTCGTGCTCGATGACGAGTGGATCGTTCGCCTGGGCAGGCTGCTTGACGAAATGCAGGAAGCGCTGCCGCCGATGGACATGAACATCCCCGCGAATGCGAGTTTCGCGCGCGCGGTGACCAGCCTTTCTATCCGCCAGCTTCAGTCGCTTGCGCCTGGCGACGTCATCCTGCCGGACGACGCGGAACAGGAGGAAGGCGTCGTTCTCGCGATGTTTGGGGGGCATTTCATCGCGCGGATGCAATTCCTTGGAAAGGAGCGGGGAAAGCTGCTTGGCGCGCTCGCCCCGATCCGGGGTTCAAAATGGGAGTGGATCATGAACGCGAAACAGACCGACGCGACCAAGTTGGAGGATTCCGATTTCGAAGATCTGCCGATTTCGATCGTTTTCGAAGTCGCTCGCACCAGCCTTCCGCTGAAGGAAATGCGTCAGCTCGCCCCCGGCGCCGTCATGTCCGTTCCCGATCTGACCGAGCCGACGGTCGATATACTCGCCAACGGCAAGCGGGTCGGCCGTGGCGAGATCGTCCGCATCGGCGAGGGCCTGGGGGTGCGGGTCATGCGCATCTTCGACAATGCTTGAAGGTTCGCCGAACCTTCTTGCAATCCTCGTCGCAATTGCCGTCGTCGGTGTCTTTCCGCTGGCGGTGGTGACGATGACGGGATTCCTGAAGATCTCGATCGTCCTGTTTCTCATTCGCAACGCGCTCGGCGTCCAGCAGACGCCGCCCAATCTCGTTCTCTACGGGATCGCGCTCGTCCTCACGGTCTATGTGACGACGCCACTGCTGAGCGAGATCTCCGGCCGTCTCGAAGAGAGCCAGATCACGTTCGAGACGACGGACGACATGACGCGAGCGGCGGAACTGATCCGCGAGCCGCTGAAGCAGCATCTTCTGCGCTTTACCCGGCCGGAGGAACGCCAGTTCTTTCTCGAAGGCACCCAGCGCCTGTGGCCGGAAGGAACGCGGCAGAACGTCCGCGACGACGACCTGTCGATCCTGGTGCCGGCCTTTGTCGCATCGGAGCTGACGCGAGCCTTCGAGATCGGCTTTCTTCTCTATCTGCCGTTTCTGATCGTGGACGTGGTGGTGGCCAACATCCTCATGACACTCGGCATGATCATGGTCTCGCCGGTGCTTATTTCCATTCCGCTCAAGCTGTTTCTTTTCGTGGCGGTCGACGGTTGGTCGCGCCTCATGCACGGCCTGATCTTGAGTTACGGGTGAACCCGTTGCGGAGCCAGAGCCAATGAGCAACGACTTCATACTCGCCCAGGTGCAAGGTTCTCTCTTGACCGTGCTTTTCACGTCGGCGCCGGTCATCGTGGCGGCGCTCGTCGTAGGGCTCCTCGTTGGATTTGGCCAGGCGTTGACCCAGATTCAGGATCAGACGCTTCCACAATCCATAAAGCTGGTCGTGGTGCTGCTCGTCATTCTCTTTTTCGGACCGTTGCTGGGCTATCAGATCGCGCAGCACGCATCCGCCGCCCTCGATCAATTCCCCGTCGTGACGCGCTGAGCGGGTCCGATGAATCTCGATGCCCTTTTCCCGACGATCATTGGCCTGGAATACTACGTGCTTGCGAGCGCTTTCGCGCTTTCGCGCCTTATCGGCCTGATGGCCGTCATGCCGCTTTTCTCCCGGATGCGGCTCACGGGCGTGGTGCGCAACGGGGTGGCCTTCGCGCTGGCGATACCCATTATCCCCATGATCGCCGCAACGCTGGCGCAGATGGAAGCAGCGACACCGCTTCTGGTGGTTCTGATGGTGAAGGAGGTG
The DNA here is from genome assembly GCF_001014615.2 of Aquamicrobium sp. LC103. Lineage (GTDB taxonomy): Bacteria > Pseudomonadota > Alphaproteobacteria > Rhizobiales > Rhizobiaceae > LBCQ02. Next base: position 69,148 of record NZ_LBCQ02000019.1, on the reverse strand, counting down.
CTCGTCGGCGCGACGCTGGGTTTCGTGCTTGGAATTCCCTTTTGGGCGGCCGAGGCCGCCGGCGACATCGTCGATCTTCAGCGCGGATCGACGATGGGAACCCTGATCGATCCGATGATGACATACGAAACCAGCATAACGGGCACCTTTTTGGGCATCGTCATGCTGATAATCTTCCTGTCGGCGGGCGGCCTGGAATTGATGCTGACCCTGCTCTACGACAGTTACGGCCTGTGGCCGATCGATCAGCTGGCGCCCGTCTTCGGCGATCAGGCCGTCGAAGCGCTCTTGCAATTGCTCACGCGCATACTGACCATGGCTCTGACGCTGGCGTTTCCGCTCGTGATGGGGCTGTTTCTCTCCGATGTCGTTCTCGCTCTTCTCGCGCGAGCGGCGCCGCATCTCAATATTTTCGCTCTATCCCTGATAGTGAAGACGCTCGTATTCAGCCTGATACTCGTTTTGTACTCGTCTTTCCTCATTCACTACATGCGCGGCGATCTCGCATTCCTGAGGGATGCGTCAAGATATCTGGAGCTGATCCGCTGACGGGTTCGAAAGCGCGGCGGGCAATAAATGCAATTTATTGAGCAGTGAAGAAACTGACGATTTGACAGGGTCGACCGTGCTGACGATGGTTCATCGCGGGTGGGCTGACAATCCGGTAGGGGAGGGGCTTTTGGAAGCCGTTGCCTACGGCAGAATGCCGTTGTCGCACGCCAGCCTGAGCACGATGGCTGCCCACAAGCTGCGTGGAACGATCCGGCTGGGCGCTTACCGGGGTTCCACCTCCGGCCTCGCCAGCGACAGGTTGCAGGCGAATCTGATTATCCTTCCGCGCGCGGTCGCTGGAGATTTTCTCAGGTTCTGCAAGCGCAATCCAAAACCGCTCCCATTGGTGGGGGTAAGTCGAACCGGTGAGCCGGCGATCGATTCCCTCGGAACCATGGATCTCCGCACCGACGTACCTCGATATGACGTCTATCGTTTCGGCGTCCTCGATGAACAGCGCTCGAATATACTGAGCCTCTGGCGGGAGGATTTCGCGGCATTCGCGGTCGGCAGCTCGCTCTCCTTCGAGCGTGGCTTGGCCAAGCGCGGAATCCCCATGCCTTATCCGGAAGCGGGCGCGAGCGCGCCGATTTTCCGCACGACGATCAAGACAGCGAGCGTGGGGCCTTTCGGTGGGACGATGTGCGTGTCGATGAGGCCGGTTCGCAGAACCGATGTGACCAAGGTGCGCGCAATCACCGCCCGCTACCCGCAGGCGCATGGCGCGCCGATCCATATCGGGAACCCGGAGGTCATCGGCATCCGTGACCTGGCCGAACCGGATTGGGGAACGCCGGTGGAACTCGGCGCGGACGAGGTCCCCGTCTTTTGGGCGAGCGGCGCGACCGCCTCGGTCGCCTTGCAAGGCGCAAGGCTCGAGCTTTGCATCACGCACTCACCGGGTCACATGCTGATCACCGACGTCGACGGGCGGTCGGACGTCGGCGCGTTCAAGATTTTCTGACATCCGCCGGCATTACTGGACGAGTTGCAGCCGGACGAGATGGCGAACGATCGGCGAGAACAATTCGGGCTCGACATATTCGCCGGTGCGGGCGCGTTTGAACAGGGCGGAGACAAGTTCCTCATCCCGCGCGACCGCGCGATCGAGGGCGCGGGCTTCCGACAAAAGCTCAGAGGCCGCGACGCCTTCCCCCCTGGCGACGATGACCGGAACCGGCGTTTCGTCCTGGACATATCTCAATGCCACGAGCCGGCTTCCGTCGACGAGGACCAGCGTGGCATTCCTGATCCCAAGCTTCACGGGGCGGGAAGATTCATGTCGCAAGCGATGCCGCTCCTGCCGGATTTGCGGGTCACCTTCGAGATCTTTCTGTTCGCGCTTGTACTCTGTCTTCGTCATGCGCATGTCGCGCAGAAAGAGCCAGCGTTGAATGGGCACATCCAGAATGCCCATGAAAATGAAGGCGAGTACCGCCGCGATCCCCAGCGGGATCAGAATCGTCACGATCATCGGTCCAGTGCAGGCGGGGCCGCATGCCGGCGCCTCGAACAATGGCTGAAGCCACGCAAGCAGGATGAATGCGAGCAGGCAAGAGAGAAAGAGTGTCTTCGCGAGGCTCTTGAAGAACTCGACGACATTGCGCAGCGAAAACAGTCTTTGCATGCCCTTGGCAGGATTGATGTGCTCGAACTGTGGTTTCAAGGGCTCGAAGGAGAAGACCAGACCGCGCGTTGCCAGGATGCCCGTCAGGATTGCGACGATCACGACGATCGATACAAGCGGAACCGTGATCGAGAAAAGCGCGCTGTAGGCGGTATGGATGGCCAGATCGCTGGTTTCTGCAAAAGCGTCACCGCGCCAGCCGCCGACCATGTCGACGAGATCGAACAGCTTTGCGGTGATGGTTTTCCAGGAGAAGAACAGATAGCCGAGCGCCGCCAGGATGGTAAAGCTGGCAATCAGGTCGCGGCTGCTATGTACGCGACCTTTCCGACGCCCCTCGCGCAGCTTTTTTTCCGATGCGGGAAGCCGCTTTTCCTCGCTTTCCTGAGCCATCGATCTCGCTTGGTATGCTTGCGGTTTCCGTCAGCGGCAATCTTCTATATGGTGCCGCCATGCTGCACGGAGGAGAGGGTCTGACATGCGGATACGCATGGTTTGTTTGTCCATTTTTGTGATGATAGCGCTTTCCGCATGTACAACAACGTCAAATTCGAACGCTTCCGCGGCGAATGAAACACCGGAAACGTCCCAAACCTCCCGCCTGACGAAACTGGCGAAGGACATTGAAGCTCAGGGCGATGCGGACACCGCCATCGCGCTTTACGAGCAGGCCGCGTCCGCGCCCGGCGCTCCGGCCAGCGCGTTCGTGGGCGTCGGAGACGCCTATATGCGGGCCGGGTACCATTCCGAAGCGACCAAGGCGTATCGCGCCGCTCTCGCGCGCACGCCCAATTACGGACCCGCCCTGGTCGGGCTGGGAACGGCGATGGTCGAGGATGGGGATCCGCAGGCAGGCATTCGCGCGCTGACGGAAGGCGCGAGGGCCGTCAACACGAGCCAGGCCTATAACCGCCTTGGCGTCGCGCAAACATTCGCGGGCCAGACCGATCTCGCCCTCGGCACGTTCACCCATGCGCTTTCGCTGGATCCGAACGATCTCGATATCCAGACCAACATGGCGCTTGCAGCCGCCCTTGCCGGGGATGCGGCAAGGGCGGTTCCGCTCATCCAGAAGGTCTATGGCGCTCCCGGCGCGCAGTTGCATCACAAGCGAAACGCGATCGTCGCCTATGGGTTGATCGGACAGGCCGACCACGTACGATCATCGCCGCCGACCGGCTTGGCTACGGAGGAAATCAGCTCGTTGCTTGCCCAAGCGCAGTCGATCCGAGCGAAAGGCGATGTTTCAGCCCGCGCCAAGGCGCTCGGCTCCGTAAACGGCTAGGCCGAGCCGGTTCGCTTGAAGCGTTCCGCCGGCCTGGTCCGACGGTCATGCCTTTGGCAGTCTTTGACTTCCATCGACGTTACGTCTTCAGCTTCGCACATTCCTGCAGGGCAGGAATCATCACGGTGCTTTCCGCTGGTCCGATGTGTGGGCGAGACGGTCTGCAATCCCCGCCATCATCATCACGGCGATCTCTCCTTCAACCTCGCGCAAGAAGCGCATGGCGTCGCGATACTCTCCTTTGGTCGCAAGCTTGTCCGCCGCCATTACCAGCGACATTTCCCGGCTGCCGCCGTCGGCCTTCATCGCGAGCTCGTACGCCTCGTCGACTTTTCCGAGCAAAGCGAGCTGGGCGGGAACCACACTGGCGAAATGCCGCAACATCATGCCTTCGGCACCTGCTTCTTCTGGCATCGCAAGAAGCTCCTCGAGAATTTCCCCTGCCTGCTCCGGAGCGTCCGCGCCGGTGAAGCCTTCGGCGAGTGCAAGCAATACGGGTGCCTTCTCTATCGCCGAAGCAAGTGCCATGGCTTCCGTATGGGTTTGATCAAGGAGCACGCGCGCCTGTTCGCTTTCTCCGGCCTGTTTCATCGCAGCAGAGAGTTTCGGCGCAAGCAGCAGTGCGGCGCCGCGCTCTGGTGCATCGGTCAATGACGCCTGCGCGCGCCGGAGAAAGATGGCGTTGTCGTCGCCGGAAGCTACCAAGCCCGAGGACAGCCCCGTCCACAAAGCAAATTCGAAAGCGGACGGGCCATCCTCGCCAATGAGGGCGGCGAGTTCTTCGGCCGCCTCGGTCGCCGCCGTTGCATCGAGGGAAGCCCACGTCTCGAAGATCTGCAAGACTAGTTCGGGCATGACCTCCATGCCCTGATCGAGCACTAGCTTGTATGTCTCTTCGACAATGGTCGCCGCCTGGTCGCGAAATCCAATATCCGCTTGGCCTTCGCTGACTTGCAGCACCAGTGACAGAAGCATCGGGTTCAGCGGAATCCGATTTCGATAGCTTGCTATGTCATCGAGTATGGCGCGGCCTTCCTCGGCGGCGCCGGCCTGCGCGAAGGTTTCGGCAATCAATTGGCTTTGCCGGGTCGCGTTCAGACGATCGAGATCGCTCTCACCGTCGGTCAGCAGGCTGTTTGCTTCACGCAAGCGCTCCAGCGCACCGCCATTATCGCCGTCCGCGATCAGGCGCTTTGCATAACTGACGAGAAATTCGGCCCGGGCAGTCTTCGCCTCGAGTTCTTCATACGAGGTGAGTGCCTGTTCGACGCGTCCGTCCGCCAGTTGCGCCTGTGCCAGCGCCAGCGTTGCGCGTTCGCGTTTGAACGGGTCCATGTCGGAAGCAAGGAACGACTGGATCTCTTCGACCAGGCAGGTCGTGGTGATCGCATCTCCGCAACGGGGCATCTCAGCCGAGGCAGGTTTCTCCGCCGGTGGCGAGCTTGGCGAGGGCTGAGCCGATGCTTGGCCAACAAAAAAGAACGCGGTGATGAAAAGAAGCAAGTATCTGGGCATAAAACGGATCGAACCTTGGGACCAGGAATGGCGAGGATTGTGTATCTCGGGCGTCATGAGCCCGTCTCCAAACCAGGAATAGCAGCGGAAAGAAGACTGTCATAGGCTTTCACGCCTGCCTTCCCCAAGCCTCTAGCTGCAGCTTGTCGGCGTTTCGCCGCAAGCACAAATTGCCCATGGGCGAAATCGCCGGCCCCCGCGCCGGACGCGAGAACGCGACAATCCTGTCGATGAAAATCTATGTGGCTGTGACGCTCTGTAGGCGCTTGATGATCATCTCGGTGTCCATGACGTCGCCGAAGTTGGAATAGATTATCGAGAGTGAAGCCAACTGTTCTTCCGTCGTCACGGCCTGCGTGGCGTCGCTCGTCATTATGACCCTATAGTTTAGCATCATGGCATCCCGGGCCGATGATTCGCAGCAGACATTGGTGATGACGCCAGCAATGATCAGCGTATCTATACCCTGATCCCGCAGTCGCCTGTCGATATCGGATGCGCCCTGGATAAATGCGCTGAACCGGTATTTGTCGGCGATCTCATCTTCCGGATGGACGTCCAGGGCTTCGTGGATTTCGTGACCCGGTGCCCCAGCCATCATGTGTACTTCTCGGCGTGCCGCGCGTTCGGGATCGAAGCCGGTCATAGCGAACCAGGTCGACCATTCCGTGCGCATTCTCTCCTCGATCGTGTTGCGCACCCAGAATACCTTGCCGCCAGCTTTGCGCAGTTCCCCGGCAAGCTTATTGATCAACGGCGCGAGATCCAGGGCGCCAGGCAGATAGGCAAAAGCCATGTCCTCGCGAAGAAAGCAGTTTTGCATGTCTATAACCACGAGGGCGGTTCTTGCTGGGTCGACATCCTCATGGACGTGCAATCTCCCCCTGCGGTCGAGTACCCGCGCGACGATTGTCTGGGGAATATCTGAAAACTGCATCCACCTCTCCCGATGCGACGATTGCGGTCCCGCGCTTTTCAACGGATCATCTTGCACGTCTAAAATTGGTGCGCAATAGATATATTCCGTGCGCATAGCGCACATTCAGGGGAACGCGGCGGACATGCTTTGGGCAGATTCCTTGAGGATTGGAATGATATTCTCCACGACCTCGCGGAGTGTATTGCGGCTTGGTTGCGTGCTGGCATTGAGCGTGGCGATTATGTAACCGGATTTGTCCACCAGCGGCACTGACATGGAGATGAGGTTTTCATCGAGTTCGCGGTCGAGGACTGCGTAACCATCGGCGCGAACGCGGTTGATCGTATCGAAGTAGGCATCAACATCCACGATGGTGCGTTCAGTGTAACGACGGAAACTGAGATTTTGCAGACGGGTGCTAATTTCTTGGTCATCGAATTGCGAAAAGAGTAGTCGGCCGGACGCGGAAACGAGAATTGGCAGCTTGGTGCCCACGTCGTTCGTCGGAGCCAAATGACGCTCGGCGGCGTTAGATCGCGCCAAAACGGTAATGTCTGAACCACTGAGCACGCTTACCGACACTGGTTCGGAAAGTCTTCTGGAGAGCGCATCGAGCGGTCGCTTCAAAGCGGCGCCCAAGCCATAGGCGGACTGGAAGCTGTACCCCAGCTTCAAAACCTCTGCCGTTAGGACGTAGTTGCGCCCGTTTACGCGCGCCAGCCCCAATTGCACGAGGGTGAGCAAAAGTCTGCGCGCAACGGCGCGATCCAGTCCGGTCCTCTCGGCGACTTCGGCCAAGGTTAGTCGCCCATGCTCGGCGTCGAAGGCCTCTATCACCGCCAATCCCCTCGCAAAAGAGCTGACGAAATTCCGGTTGTCGCGAAAGTCATTGTTGCTCATTGAGCGCTCTCATTTTGGTTTCAGTGTGCGGGGCCTTGACATGTCATCTGGCACCACATAGTCATCTCGTGCGTTATGCGATCATTTTGTGCGCATAGCGCGCAAATGGGAGGTAGCAAATGTCAAATGTTCTGTCCAGCGTTCTTTCGCGTTCTTTTCTGGCTGCACTGCTTTTAGGAGCCGCCGCACCCGCTTCGGCGCAGACGCTTACGGTCTGGACCTTTTTGAACCCGAACGGTTCAGATGCGCGGGAGGTCGCGTTCAAGGCGCTGATCGAGCGATACGAAACCGATCATCCAGGGGTCACGATCACTGTGGAGTCGCAGGTCTGGAGCGAACTCGCCAACAAGTTCGTCCTTTCAAGCAACATCGGCAATGCGCCCGACGTTGTGTTTGTGCACGGTAACAGTCTGAGATTGATCGCAGAGTCGAAATCAGCGGCCGACCTGGACGCCGGCATCGTGGCGAAATGGAGCGAGGAGGAAAGCGCCGACTTTTTGTATCAAGGCCTGCTCGACGACGCCCGCTTTGGAGATCGTCTTGTCGGCATTCCCCTCTTTCCTTTCGCGACCGTCCTTTACTATCGAAAGGATTTGCTGGAGCAGGCGGGTTACGGCGCGGAGGATCTTGCGACCTGGTCGGGCTTTGTCGAAGCATTGCGAGCGGTTCAGCAGGGCAGGGTTTCCGGGGTGACCATACCGCTAAGTCCGGACCGGGCCGTCGAGGGACCGTTGCTCACCCACCTTCTGGAAGAACAGCCTGCGCTCTTTGATGACGCATGCACCCTTTCGGTCGCAAATGATGCGGGGGTGCGGGCGCTCGAATTTCAGGCCAGCCTTTTCACGGAGCAGGGCATTGCCTCACGTGAAGATCTGAGCCGCAACCTCGACGATTCCTGGGATCTTTTCCTCGCGGGTCGCGCCGGAGCGATCTTCAACGCATCGACCCGCGCTAACCAGATTCAGACGAGCGCATCCTGGGACGCGAGTGAACTGGGTATAGCGCCCATGCCGGGCATCACCGCCGACGCTGCTGGGCCTACCGTGGTGCGTTCCTGGTACGTGTCAGTGTGGGAAGAAAGCGGTCAGAAGGATCTGGCGCTGGATTTCGTCGATTTTCTCGTCAGCACCGAGGGAGCGAGCCAATGGGCACTCACTGGTCAGCAGCCCCCGTTGCGCCGGTCGGTACTTGAGTCGCCCCAATTGCAGGACGAGGCATATGCGCTCGTCGGCCAGATTGGCAGCGCGCTGGCATCCGCCAGCGTCAGTCTTCCTGTCGAATGTCGCGTGGACCTTTTGTATTCGAACCTGAACCAGGCCACCCAGCGCGTCCTCGTCAACAATGAGGATCCGCTCGCGGCACTAGAGTGGGTGGAAGGCGTCGCGGCAGAGCGCTGAACGAAATTCGCCTCCGAGTTCCCTGGAGACTTAAATGACATTGCTATCACATTCGGCAAGGGAGCGGGTTCGGGCCGCTCCCCCAAAGGGCCGGTGGTCACCTTTTCCGTGGGTTTATCTCGTACCGCTGCTCGCCATAGAGGGGGTCTTCGTTTTCGCGCCCCTCAGTTCGGCCCTGGCCGTGAGCTTCCAGCGCTATGACTATTTTGTGCCCGGCGGATGGATAGGCTTCGATAATTACATATGGGCTTTGGGAAATTCGGGATTTCTCAACGCGGTCGGGGTGACCACCTTCTTCACGGCGTTCGCCACCATCTTCACTTTCGCTTTCGGCTTTGGCCTCGCGCTGATGTTTGAACGGGACGGACGCAGCAGCTCGCTGATGCGGACGATAGTGCTGATCCCGTATTTCATCTCGATGCTCGTTGGATCGATGCTGTTGCGCTGGGTCTTTTCGGAGGACGCGGGTTTGTTTGGCCTCCTGCTGGAGTCACTGGGCGTCGAACCGTTCAGCGTGTTCGGCGATCCGAACACGGCGATGGCGGCATTGGTGGCAAACGCGGTATGGCGCGATTCCGCGTTTGCCATGATGTTGCTGCTGGCGGGACTGAAGAGCATTCCGTCGTCGCTGCTATGGGCGGCGCGGGTCGATGGAGCTTCCTATTTTTATACCTTTCGGCGGATCGTCTTGCCGCTGATGCGCACGGCGATCCTAATCACGATCGTGCGGCTGGTCATCTTCTACGTCAACATCCTCACGTTCCCGCTGGTGCTGACAGGGGGAGGGCCAAATGGAGCCACGGAAACGCTCGTACTGTGGATGTTTCGGAGGGGGTTTGAGGAATACGCGATCGGCCGTGCCAATGCCGCCTCGATCATCATCTTCCTTATCAACATCGCGCTGGTGGCCATCATCATCTTCCTGTTCAATCTCGGGAGCAAGCGGCGATGACCCTCAAACATCTTGGCCGCGTCTTTGCTTCGCTCGTCGTATACGGACTTATCGCGCTCGCGGTGCTCTTTCCAATTCTTTGGGGGCTGCTGACTTCGTTCAAGCCGCGTCGGGCGATCTTGCAATATCCCCCCGTCATGCTGCCGGAGGAGCCGACCTTGGCTCATTACCAACGGTTGTGGGACGAGGGCGTACAGCATTTCATCGTCAATTCGCTGATCGTCACCTCCGCAACGCTCGTGCTCTCGCTGATCGTGGGGTTGTTTGCAGCCTACGCGCTCGCTCGTGCCAATTTTAGCGGACGAACAGTGATTATGTTCGTGATAATAGCGGTAATGAGCATCCCCATCGCATCGCTATTGGTGCCGACCTTTACGATGCTTTCACAAATCGGGCTGCTCGATACGCGCACCGGGCTCGTCCTGCTCTATACGGCCTATCAGCTCCCGATCGTGGTCTGGATGCTCATGGGTTACATCCAGACGCTGCCGGTCGAGCTCGAACACGCCGCCATGATCGATGGTCATTCACGGCTCAGCGTTATCGTCAGGATCGTCGCACCTCTCAGCGCCCCCGCATTGGTCGCCGCAGGGCTGTTCATCATCACCTTTGCCTGGAACGATTTCGTGGTCGCCTTGGTGATGAACAGTTCGGTTGCTACGCGCACGCTGCCGGTCGCGGTCTACAATTTCCTGGGCTTCTTCGGCCGCGATTGGGGGCCTCTGCTGGCGGCATCCATGCTCTCGATCGTGCCCGTCATTATAGTTTTCATAGCGTTCCAAAAGCATTTCGTAAGCGGAATGACCGGCGGAAGCGTCAAAGGTTAGCGGGAGGCTCTGGTGCTCTCTGTCAAGTTTGAAACCGTCACCAAAACTTATGGTGACAAAGTCGCGCTGAGCGCGCTTGATCTCGATATCGAGAAGGGTAGCTTCGTGTCGCTGCTCGGTCCCTCCGGTTCGGGAAAAAGCACAACGCTCAACTTGTTGGCGGGAATGCTGCGTCCTGATGAGGGAGAGATCTGGATCGACGGCAATCCGGTCAGCCATCTTTCGCCCGACAAGCGCAATATAGCGATGGTCTTCCAAAGCTATGCGCTCTATCCGCACATGTCGGTCGGCGAAAACCTCGCCTTTCCCTTGCGGGCGCGACGGCATCGCCGCGACCGACAGGCCATAGCCGAAGCGATCGGCAAGGTAGCGGAGAGCCTTGGCTTGGGTGACCTGCTCGACCGCTTTCCAAAGGAGCTTTCCGGAGGTCAGCAGCAGCGTGTCGCCTTGGGACGTGCGATGATCAGGAATCCCAAGGTCTTCTTGCTGGATGAACCCCTGTCTAACCTTGATGTGCGGTTGCGCATTAAAATGCGCAGGGACATCAAGGATCTCCACGACCGGGTCGGCGCCACGACAATCTACGTCACTCACGACCAGAGCGAGGCTTTGAGCCTGTCAGACAAGGTTGCCGTCTTCAACGAAGGCAGGTTGCAGCAATACGCTTCTCCGCTCGAGATCTACGAGAAGCCCGTCAACACCTTCGTCGCCAATTTCGTGGGCGAGCGGGGAATGAACTTCATCGAAGGTTCGCTTCGCTCACGGAACGGTAAGTCGGTCTTTTCCGCGCCCGGCATGGAATTGGTGATCCCTGGGCGAGGAGCCGACGATGCGGTGATCCTCGGCTTCCGCATGGAAGCGATTGAGCCCGCGCGCGACGATAGGGCCGATGCGCGGGGCCTGATCAAGCAGGTGGAACTGGTCGGCCCTGATCGCGTCGTTCTCCTAGAGCTCGAAGGGGGGCAGGAAGTGGTGTGCCGGACAGACGCGGGGGTGATCCTGAACAAGGGCGAGACACACGGATTTGTACTCACCCGCGGCAAGCTGAGCTTTTTCGACAAGCAAAGCGGCGATGCCTTGGCCTCCGCCAGATGATCTTGTGGCCGGCGGCCTCTCAGACCAGCAATTTCAATCATGTGAGAAGAAAATGTCCCAGATGATAAGGGAAGAACATTACGACACCATCGTAGTTGGAGCCGGAGCGAGCGGGATCGGTGCGGCGCTGGGAGCAGCCCGCAACGGGGCTCGTACCCTGCTGGTGGATGCCGGCCCAGGCGTGGGCGGAGAACTCGTCAGTGGGATCAACCTGCTGGGGATGTGGTCCTCCAATGGGGAAAGGATCGTCGGCGGTGTCGGCCGCGACCTTTTGGAAGAATGTGACAGGATCGGCGGGTACGTTGGCAGGCTTTCGGATTTCAGGCCCATCTACTACGAAGCATTCGACCCCGAATACATGAAATTCGCCATTACACGTCTGCTGGCGCGGGCAGGTGTCGAGCTGCGCCTCTATACATTTGCCGGCGAGGTGGTGCGCGATGGGGGGCGAGTCAAAGGATTGCTGCTCATCAACAAACAGGGCAAAACTCTCGTACGGGCAAAGACATTCATAGACTGTTCCGGCGATGCCGATCTCGCGATCGCTGCGGGTGCCGCCCACGAAGCCGGCGATCCGGCTACAGGCGCTTTTCAATCGATCACGATGGTGTTTCGCATGATCGGCGTCGATACCGCACGGCTGCTGGACTTTATGAGGGAGCAGCCCGAAAACTTCGCCATTTCCGAACAGGCTTTCTCTGCGATCGCTCTCCCGCGTGAAGAGGCGATCGCGGGTCTTCATAAGCAGGGACAGCCAAAGGTGACGCTCAGTGCTCAAGGGCCCCTTCTGAGCAAAGCCATAGACGACGGCGAGATGTTCGAGACGTCTATCGTCGCGTTCGCGCCAGTCTCGGCGTTGCGTCGCGAGGTCAGCGTCAACTCCACCAAGATCAGCAATGTCGATGCCACCGATACGCGCCGCATGAGCGACAGCTATACCGAGTTGCTCGATCAGGCGCTGACTTGCGTCCGTTTCATGAAGGCGCGGGTGCCGGGGTTCGAGGGGGCCGAGTTTTCCGGTTTGGCGCCCCGTATAGGGATCCGGGAGACCCGCCGGGTCATTGGAGAAACCGTCCTCACCGGCGACGATGTGCGCAGCGCGAGGAAGCGCGACGAGAGCATAGCAAAGGGTGGGCATCCGATCGACGTATGGGTCCCGGGACGTGGCGTGCATTGGGAGATTATCGAGGGAGGCGGATCATACGATATTCCATTCGGCTGCCTTATTCCCAAAGGGCTTGAGAATGTCCTCGTGGCGGGCAGGTGCTTGTCCAGCTCGCGCGAAGGACAAAGCTCCGCGCGCGTGATGGGGACATGCCTCGCGATGGGACAGGCCGCAGGCACCGCGGCCGCGCTGACTGCAGACAGTGCTTCGGGCAATGTGAACTTTAACGAACTGCCGGTTCAACGTCTGCGGCAGCGGCTTGCCGATCAGGGAGCGATAGTGTGAAGAGCCCAACCGATCGAGATCCCGTCTCGTCGCCAGTATGCGCTGGCGGTCTGCTTGCTGGACGCGTCATGGTGATCGGTGGGGGCGGCGGTGGCATAGGTAGCGCTGTCGCTCGAACCGCGCGCGAGGAGGGCGCTCGCGTTGTTGTTTGGGACGTCGCATCCAAGCCAAGCCAAGCTGGTGCCGACGACGTCGTGTGCGATCTTACAAACGAAGCTGCAATAGCCTCCGCTCTCAACGTTACCCTTGAACGCACGGGACATGTGGACTGCCTCGTCAACTGCGTCGGGGTGACCGGTCCTACCGCGCCGGTCGAGAACTATGAACTTGATGATTGGCAGCGCGTAATCGCACTGAACCTGACCAGCACATTCCTGTCGTGTAGGGCCCTCATCGCGCCAATGAAGGTTCGAGGCTACGGCCGGATCGTCAACCTTGCCTCGGTCGCCGGCAAGGAAGGTAACCCAAACCAGGCCGCCTACTCAGCGTCCAAGGCGGCGGTGATTGGGTTTACCAAGTCGCTGGGCAAGGAACTCGCCCACTCGGGCGTTCTGGTCAATTGCGTTGCACCCGCGATCATCGAAACCGACCTGATCTTCCAGATGACGAAGGCCCAACGCGCTCTGGTTCTCGACAAGGTGCCGATGGGTCGGATGGGGCAGCCAGGAGAGATTGCCGAGCTCGTCGTGTGGCTTGCATCCGCGCGATGCTCGTTTTCCACCGGAGCGACTTTCGATATCTCGGGCGGCAGAGCCACGTACTGAGCCGTTTATGGACTGACAATCGCTTGTCAGGAGGAGCCATGTCTTAGCCGTACCATGGGGCCTTCGGCAAGCGGTGCTCACTATTTTGGCTGACTCGTCGTCAGCACCGAAAGCATCCCGTTCGTCATCTGGCTCACATTCTGCTCGCCGACGCCAGCGCAGATGTTGAGGATATGCGCATCCTCTTCGCTGACCGAGATGTAGGCGTGGCCCATGCGGCCGTCGAAATAGACGCTGTCGCCGGCCTCCAACCGTATCGGCGCGTAGAATTCCAGATGCATCTCCACTGCACCGGAGATGACGAACACGCATTCCTCGCCCGGATGACGCACCAGCTCGGGAAATTCGTCGATCGAGCGGGCGATAACGCGCACGAAGGTCGGGTCCATTAGCCGGTTCGTTAGGCGCATCGCGAATGGCTCGTAGACATAAGTACCGGTTGGGTAGGCCCGCCGCTCACCTGCGCGTGTCACATCGATACGACCTGCCGGAGCGTTCACCAGCGCGCGCGCCGGCCCTGCCATCAGCGTCACCAGATCGACATCAAGCCCCTTCGACAGCTTCAGCAGCACATCATAAGTCGGTGACATCCGGTCGTTTTCGATCTTGGAAATGGTGGAGACCGCCAGTCCCGCACGGGCGGCCACCTCCTTCAGGGTCATGTCCGCGGTGTGTCGCAGGGCGCGCAGATGCGGACCAAAAGCGAATATCTCGTTAGCCGCACGACCACCCATCGCCGCTCCATTTGTTTCGGATTCTCGGCAAACCCTATCATCGGAAAATTTGTTTGACAAAATTTTCTAATAGGAAAATCCTGTCAGCAATAAGGGGAGCAAGAAATGGCGTGGATCGCTATCATCTTGTTTGTCGCGGCAACCCTAACCGGCGGCGCGGCAATTGCTTACGTGACCGGCGCGGCGGCCGTGCTGAGCTTTTTCGCCGCCGATCAGGCGCGCCATCTGGCGATTCTGCCGCAACGGGTTCTAAGCCAGCTCGACGTATTCACATTCCTTGCTATGCCGCTGTTCATTCTCGCCGGCGAACTGATGAGCCGGGGCGGCATCACCAGGGCGTTGATCGACCTGGCCATGCTCATCGTCGGGCGGTTTCGCGGTGGTCTTGGCCACGTCAACGTTGCCACCAGCATTTTCATGTCGTCCATGTCCGGCTCGGCGGTCGCAGATGCAGCAGCAACCACCAGCGCGCTGGTGCCCGAAATGCGCAAGCGCGGCTATCCGGCCGAGTATGCGACCGCGCTCACTGCCGCGTCTTCCGTGCTCGGACCTCTGATCCCGCCATCCGTGGTGATGATCTTCTATGGCGCGCTGATGAACGTATCGGTCGCGGCGCTGTTTGCGGGAGGCATCCTGCCCGGTCTTTTCGTGGCGGCCGGCCTGTTCGCCTACAACGCCTATGCTGCGCGCCGCTACAATCTGCCGGGCGGGCGCAACACCGAAATGCCGGCCGTGTTTCCAACGCTGGTGAAGGCGCTGCCCGCCCTGTTCGTGCCGGCCGTCATGCTGGGCGGCATCGTGTTCGGCATCGTCACGCCTACGGAAGCCGCTGCGCTTGCTGTCGTCATTGCCACTTTGACGGGTGCCACCTATGCTCTCCAGCAGCCGGGCGTAGGCAACCGAAAGGCGATGCGCGAGTTCGTGGGCCACCTCAACGCCGCCCTGGAGCGCGCTGCGTTGCTGACCGGCGCTATCTTCGTCATCCTGTTTGCCGCCGCCATTTTCGGCTATCTCGTAGCCATCCAGAACCTGCCGCAGCATATTGCCGCGCTCATCGACTCCGCAGGAATCAGCGGCGTCGGCTATCTGCTCCTGATCACAATGTTCTTCCTGGTCGTTGGCATGTTCATGGACAACATGATGGCTATGGTTCTCCTAGTACCGCTGCTCATACCAGCCGCGATCGCTGGCGGTGCTGATCCGGTGCATGTCGGTGTGGTGGTCTGTCTTAACCTGACCATCGGCCTCGTTTCGCCGCCTGTCGGCGGCGTTCTGATGGTCGTCTCGGCCATGAGCGGCGTCTCCTATCTGAAGCTCGCCCGGGCGATCCTGCCACTCTTCTTCCTGCTCGTTGTCATGCTTCTGGTGCTCGTGCTGGTGCCCGAGATCACCCTCTATATCCCGAGACAGGCAGGCTTCGTCCAATGATCGCAACACACGATAAAGGGGAATGAAAATGAGAACGTCATCAAAGCTCATGCTCGGCGCGGCGTTTCTCGCGTCGTCCGTGATGAGCGGCGTAGCACTCGTGCAGGCAGAGGAAATCCGCATTGGTGTCGGATGCCCCGCCGTGCAGGTTTGCGGCGACTGGGTCTGGGCGGAAGATCTCGCCATCAAGCTCAAGGAAGACGGCTTCGAGGCGACCGTCTATCCCGGCGGCGCACTTGGCAAGGACCCGGAGGTGGTGGACCAGCTTTCGCAAGGCCTGCTGCAGTTCGGTGTCACTAACTTCGTGATGATCAACGAGATCGACCCGCGGGTGCAGGGCTTCATGGCTCCCTATATGTTCGATGACATGGAACATATGTTCCGTGCGCTGGACGAAACCGACATTCTCGACTCCATCGACGCGTCCATGCAGACGCAGGGAGTACGCATCGCCGGTCTCACTGGCCTCGGCGGCACGGTCGGTATTTTCAACTCCAAGAAGCCAATCGAGACGTTGGCCGATCTAGATGGAATGCGTATCCGCGCCATCGATGCTACGCAGACGCGGCTGATCGAGGAATGGGGTGCATCGTCGGTGGTGATCGACATGCCCGAATTCATGACGGGTCTCCAACAGGGCATGGTCGATGGCTATGTGAATCCACCCGTCGTTGCGCTGATCTTCCAGCATACCGACTATCTCAAATACTACACCGATGCCGGTTCCGGCACGCCGTTTCGCTCAGCGCTGATGTCGAATGACTGGTATGAAGATCTGTCCGATGAGGACCGTGCCAAAGTCGATGCTGCCATCAGTCTCGCCAACGAGAAAAACCGCGCGTGGACTGCTGACGCTGCTGCAAAGGAACTCGACCAGCTCCGCGAGAAGGGCGTTACCGTCACCAGCCTGTCACCTGAATCGCGCGCCGAATTCGTCAAACGGTCAAAGGCGGCGTGGCCGAGCCTGATGCCCGCTGACGCTATCGACGCCTTTACGGCGGCCGCGGATCAGACCCGCCAATGACGAAGGCCGGCGATGCCGTCATCGCTCTCAGCGGGGGGATCGACCGTGTGTGCCTCTTTCTTGCGAAGACGGCGCTAGTGGGCATGGTCTGCGTGATCATGCTGCAGGTCGTCTCGCGCTACGGCCTTCGGCAGCCGCCGGTCTGGACGGAGGAGCTTGCCCGATACCTAATGGTCTGGGGCGGCCTGCTCGGCGCGACCGCCGCGTTCCGACGGGCAGCCGATCCCGCCGTTGTGTGGATTGACGAGAACGCACGCGATCGCAGCGCGCTCCTTGCCAAGCTCGCGATCGGCCTGACCGCTATCATATTTGTCGGCCCGATCCTCTATTATTCGCTGTTCGGCGCGGGCATGGACCTCGCCCGCAGCTTCCTGATCCGCATGTCGGCCCGTACCTCGCCGGGGCTTGGGCTCAACCTTGTCTTCATCGCCGCCGCGATCCCGACGGTCTGCATCGTGATCCTCATCCATCTGGCCGCCCGCATCGTCGGCGGTCCGATACGGCGTGGCTGAAGGTGTCGATCCCGCCTTTCGTCGCAACGCACAGGAGTTACCAGAGAGGCGACACAATGAAGATGTTCATGGCCGGTCTTGTCACCGAGACGAACACGTTCTCGCCTCTGCCCACGGGCATGCTGAGCTTTGAGGAAGGTGGTATCTACCACGGCGACGCCACCGCGCAGCCGCTGCAATACTGGACAGCGCCGCTGCATATCTGGAAGCACGCCGCGACGGAGCGTGGATGGGACATCACCGAGGGTTTGATGGCTGTCGCCCAGCCCGCCGGTCCAACGGTCCGCTCGACCTACGAGACGCTGCGCGGCGAAATCCTCGACAATCTGCGCGCCGCGATGCCGGTGGATATCGTGCTCCTGTCGATGCACGGCGCCATGATCGCCGATGGCTACGACGACTGCGAAGGCGATCTCATCTCCCATTGCCGCAAGATCGCCGGTGACAAGGTGATTATCGGCGGCTTGCTCGACCCGCACTCTCATCTCACTGACATGATGATGGAGAACGCAACGCTGCTGGTTCCATATAAGGAATATCCACATGTGGACGTCCCCGACCGCGCACGCGATCTATTCGCGCTCGCCGTCGACGCTGCGGAGGGCCGCACCAATCCGGTGATGCGCGACCATGACTGCCGCATCATTTGTGCTATGCACACGCCCTACGAGCCGATGCGTTCGTTCGTCGACGGCATGAGCGCGCGCGAAGGGAAGGATGGCGTTCTGCATGTCGGGCTGGTTCATGGCTTCCCCTGGGGCGACCACCCACGCGCCGGCGCGCGCAGCCTCGTCACCACCAACGGCAACGCCGCTCAGGCAGAAGCGCTCGCAAAGGAACTCGCCGGCGAACTTCTGTCTATCCGCGGCCGCCTCAATCGCACCCACCCGACCATCGACGCCGCGCTCGACCGTGGCATGGAGCACGCCTTCGGGCCGGTTGTGCTTGCCGATGTCGCTGACAATGCCGGTGGCGGCGCGCCGGGAGATGCGACCTTCCTGCTCAGGGCGATCCTCGATCGTGGCATCACCAACGCCGTCGTCGGCATTTTCTGGGATCCGATGGCGATGCGCATCTGCCGCGAGGCCGACGAAGGGGCAACGCTCAACCTGCGGCTTGGCGGAAAATATGGCCCCATGTCCGGCGACCCGCTCGACCTACGCGTCACCATCCGCCGGCTCGCCTCTGATCTGTCACAACGCTTTGGCGATCTGCCGATCCCGCTCGGCAATATGGCATGGTTGGAATGCGACGGCGTCGATATCGTCGTCAACGACCTGCGCACCCAGACCTTCCATCCCGAAGCCTATACCGGCCTCGGCATCGACCTAGCGTCGAGGAAGCTGGTCTGCGTGAAATCCTCGCAGCATTTCCACGCCGGCTTCGCGCCCATCGCTGCCGAGGTCATTCATGTCGCGACGCCGGGCTCGATCACACCCGACTACGCCAACATCGCCTACATCAAACGCGCACCCAACTACTGGCCGAAAATGGAAGACCCGTTCGCATGACAAACGCATTGATCGAATCCAGAGACCGCTTTGCCGCTGAACATCCGGAAGAACGCGTTATGCTCAATGGGCGCGAATGGGGCGTTGTCGAGCTTGCCGGCAACGGTCCTGTCTTGTTGCTGATCCCCGGCACGCTCGGGCGCGGCGACATCTTCTGGCAGCAAATGGCCGCACTTGAGGGTCGCGCGCGCATCCTCTCAGTTACTTATCCGGAAACCGGCGGCGTGGCAGAATGGACCGGCGACCTGACGGCGCTGCTCGACGCACGCGGCATCGACAATGCAACCATGCTGGGCTCGTCGCTGGGTGGCTATTTCGCGCAATACATCGCCGCCACCCATCCGGCGCGCGTCGCGCGCCTGATCGCGGCTAACACGCTCCACGACACCGCGCCGGTCAGCCAGACCCCACCCTATATTTCCGACCTCGACGCGGCTCCGATCGCGGAGCTTCGCGCCGGTTTCCGTCGAGGGCTCACCGCCTGGGCAGATACGCATCCCGACCAGCGCGAGATGGTTGAGCTGCTTCTGGGCGAAGTCGGCGGCCGCATCCCCGAGCGTGAGCTTCGCAACCGCCTCAAGGGCATCAAGTATGCGCCGCAGCTTCCGCCGGTCGGCGTGCCGTCGGGAAACATCGTCACAATCGAAGGCGCGGACGATCCGTTGATTCCGCTATTCATGCGCGAAGAGGTGCGTGCCGTGCTCAAGCCTGGGATTGCCTACCGCTTCGAGAGCGGGGGTCATTTCCCCTATGCCGTGCGTCCCGAGCTCTACACCGCCATTCTGGAGGAGCAGCTAGGGCTGGTGTCAACCGGTTCCACCGCTTGGGGCAATGCCGGAGTACGCGCGCTATGATCGTTCTCTCCCGCGAAGACGTCGAGGTGTTGCTGCCGCCGGAAACCGCGATCGAGGTGGTCGCCATGGCCATGGCCGCCACCTCTCGCGGCGAAGCCGAATTGCCGCTGCGCTCTACCATGGCTGCCGGCGGACCCAACATGATGGGCATCATGCCCGGCATGATGCGCAATCCGCCCTGCCATGGCATCAAGCTGGTCAGCCTGTTTCCCGGCAACGCGGCGGCGGGATACTCGTCGCATCAGGGCGCGATGGTGTTGTTTGAGTCGGAGCACGGAACCGCAATCGCCATTATGGATGGCGGGCCGCTGACCGCCTTGCGCACCGCCGCCGCCAGCGCGGTCGCGACGCGCGCATTGTCGCGCGAAAATTCAGCCGTTCTCGCGATGGTGGGGGCGGGAGAGCAGGCGCGTCATCACCTCGACGCGATGATCGCGATCCGTCCGATCACGGAGCTGCGCGTCGCGAGCCGGACCGAGAAATCGGCCGCCAACTTCGCTGAATACGCCCGCAGCAAGTATCCGCATCTGACGGTCTCTTCCGGAACCGACGTCAGGGCGACCGCGACGGGCGCCGATATCGTCTGCACCGTCACGAGCGCACCCACCCCGATATTGCAGGGCGCTTGGATTTCAAGGGGCACGCACCTCAATGTCGTCGGTGCGTCGATCCCATCCAAGCGCGAGATCGACGACGAGACGGTGCTGCGCGCTCAGGTCTTCGCCGACTACCGTCATTCGACCTTTGTGCAGGCCGGGGAAATAGTAGACATGATCAATGCTGGCACGATTGGTAAGGACCATATCGTAGCCGAAATCGGCGAAGTACTCAACGGCGGCGCGTCGGGCCGCACCGACGATCAGGCCATCACGCTTTATCGTTCGCTCGGTATCGCGACGCAGGACATCGCCTGCGCCTATCATTGCTGGGATGCTGCACAGCGCACCGGAAGGGGTGTCGATGCCTCGTTGTGAGTGCCTATTTCTTGAGAACGCCCACGGATAGCTCAGGCGAATACCTTATTCGGGTATGAAGCGGTGACCTGATCCGGTGTCGAAGAAATGGGTAGGACCGCGGGCAAGGTCGATCCGCATCGGGGCCTCTTCCCGCAGGTCGATGCGGTCCCTGAACAGTGCGCCAATTTCGCCTCCGACGCTTTCGAACTGCACAAAGGTCTCTGAGCCGGTCGGCTCGATGACCTTTGTACGGACTTCAACGCCATCGGTCTGGGCGATGCGGATATGTTCGGGGCGCTTGCCGAGCAACACCTCCGCGCCATCCGCCAGATTCCGGGGAGGTGGAACGCCAAGTGCGCGCCCATCGGGCATTTGAAGTTCCGATCCAACCCGCCTCGCCTTCAAGATGTTCATCGACGGGGACCCGATGAACTGCGCGACGAATGCGTTCGCTGGGCGGTCGTAGAGTTCCAGGGGCGTACCGATCTGCTCGATCTTTCCCGACTGCAGAACCACGATCTTGTCCGCCATCGTCATCGCCTCGACCTGATCGTGTGTTACGTACACGGTCGTGCTCCGCAGGCGCCTGTGGAGGCCCTTTATCTCAGCGCGCATGGCGACGCGAAGCTTTGCATCTAGATTGGACAGAGGTTCGTCGAAGAGGAAAACCTGCGGATTGCGGACAATCGAGCGACCCATTGCGACGCGCTGTCGCTGGCCGCCGGACAACTGTCTCGGGTAGCGACCGAGAAGCGGCGTCAGGCCGAGGATTTCCGCGGCTTGCGCCACTTTCCGCTTCTTTTCGTCCGCGGCCGCTCCGGCCAGGGTGAGCGAGAACGCCATGTTCTGGGCCACCGTCATATGCGGATAGAGCGCATAGTTCTGGAACACCATCGAGATGTCGCGTTCCTTGGGCGCGACATCGTTGACGACCTTGCCGCCGATGCTGATCGTGCCGGCCGTTATCGTTTCTAGTCCCGCGATCATGCGCAGCAGCGTGGATTTCCCGCATCCGGATGGGCCGACGAGCACGACGAATTCGCCATCCTCTATATCGACCGATACGCCATGCACGACCTCATGGCCGCCATAGGTCTTGCGAACCTCGTTCAGCGTCACAGTAGCCAAGACAATCTCCTCAATCCGGATTTCGCGGCGTCACGGTCAGGCCGACACGGTCACATAGTCGGCCGAGAGCGCGCCCTCGTTCACGACCAGCCCGATGCCGCCGTCCCGGAAACGCTTGTCCGACGTGTCCGTCGCTTCGATGTGCTTGCCGCCGACCTCGGACGTTATGCGGTCGCCGGACACGCGGATGTTCACCGGAACCTCGGTCTCGAACTCGCAATCGAACGCGGTGCTTGCCAACACTTCACGCTCGTCGTCGCGGACGCGGACGATCTCGAGCCGGTTGTCCCGGGTGATGCGAACGCAATAGTAGCGCCGCTGCCCCTGAACGCGCACGGCGACGCCACCGTGATTGCCGAGGTGGAGCACGATGCTCGACTTCACCGTGTAGTCTGTCCATTGCCGCGTTCCATGTGCGACCAGGCCCTCGTCGCGGCTTTGCGAAATCCGGAAGCTCTTGCGGAACCGTTTCGAGAAGAAGCTGACGCCGTTGACCCAAGCCATGCGCCAGAAGTCGCCGTCGCCGTCGGGCCGTCGAAGCGTGACTTCGGGTGCCCCGTCCCATCGCATCCAGTCGACGAGAACGCGACCGTCAGCGCGCCGGTCCGTCGACGTCAAAACTATCCCGATCTCGGCGATCGGCTGGCCGCCGAGATCGGGAAGCCTCCACTCCAGCGTCGTCTCCTTTCCCGGTGCGAGCACCACGGCATCGCCATCGATGTCGCTCAACTGGTCGCTTGAATCGTACACCCGGATCCTCAGCCGTGCCTCGACCTTCCCCTTGTTGTCGGCAGGCGCGATCAGGCGCGCCTTCAGCGTCTGGCCGGGATAGACGAGCGGCGTGGCCATCAAGTCGTATGTGCGCATCTCGAGCATCTCGCGGGGGGAGAAGGTGGGCGAGGTCGCCGCCGCGAATTGACCCGGTCCCAGTGCGGAGTAGCGGATGGCGAGCGCACGCGAAGGCCCACTCTCCTCGTTGCCGACGATAACGTGCGCATTGGCGGCGAAACCGTCCTGCTTGCGGAACCCGTGGCGGCTGCCGGGCAACGAGAAATGCAACTGCGCGCCGTCCTTTGGTTTCTCCAGCGGATTGGAGCCGGCCAGTTGCAGGCCGAGATTGGCGAGATAGTAGCTGATGCGTACGGCATCGTTGATCGAATTGCCGCCATCGGCCGACGATATCAGCATGCGGTCGGCGATCGGACCTCGCCAGTCCGGCCCCGCTTCCAGCCCATCCAGTCCGAGCATGATTCCCAACAGGCATCCGACATTTCCTGCATTGCAGTCCGTATCCCAGCCGGACGTGTTGACGATCATCTGCGCCTTCTGGAAATCGTCGGGTGCGTAGAGCACCGACATGATCATCAGCGCGTGATTGGGCACGACGTGGCAGTTGCCCGGATATTTATCGTAGCCGTAATTGTCCTGGATGAGCTGACGCGTGGCCTCCCAGTCGCGGTTTTCAGCGTGCCATTTCCTGATGTCGGCGATCAGGCGTGCAATCGTGCTGTCGGAAGGGATGACGGACAATCCGACATCGATCAGCTTGTCGATGTCCTTCGTGCGAAACGCTTCAGCCTCCATCGCGGCCCACAGCATGGCCGCGTAGACGGACTCGCCGTCATGACTGACCTTGCCCGCCTGCTCGGCCAGCCGGGCCGCAAGCTCCGGCTGTCCCGGCGCGACCAGCGCCCAGCCGTCGATGAATATCTGAGCCCCGATCTGTTCGGCGACTGTGTGGCCGTTGAGTTCGATGGAACCCGACCGTGGAGCCGGAACCCCGCGTTTCAGATTGAGCCATGCGGTGTGCTCGGTGGAGTTTCCGATGCCGCCCCACCAAAGGATCGACCGTTCCTCGATGATGTAGTTGAGCCAGGCCTTGCCGATGTCTTCCGCCTTGAGATCGGGCGATATGCCGTAATCCTCGAGCGCACGTACGAAGGTGAACGTGCCCGCGACGTCGTCGTCGGTTACCACCAGAGGCTGATTGAGACGCTCGTGCACGTAATATTCTATCGGCCCGAGCTCCTCCATGATCCGTTGGTACGTCCAGTTCTCGAACGGTCTGCCGAGATACACTCCGATCAGCTTGCCGAGGACGCCGGCATAGACACGTTCAAGATAGTCGTTGGGAATGCTCACTGTGGACTCCATTCGGTTCGGATTTCGATCAGCCCTTGACGGACCCGCCCGCCATGCCTTCGATGAACCGGCGTTGCAGGAAGACGAAAAGGACTACGACGGGAAGCACGATGATCAGGGCGGCGGCCATGATCTCTCCCCAGTCGGAACTGTATTGGCCGCTTAGAAGGAAGAAGGAGACGACCGCCGTCATCCGGTCGGCGCGCTGCAGGAAGGTCGTCGCGATCAGGAATTCGTTCCACGAATACAGGCCGATGATCAGCGCGACCGTCAGGATGCCGGGCGAGACGATCGGCAGCATCACCCTGGTGAAGACCTGCCAGTGCGTCGCACCGTCGATCAGCGCGGCCTCTTCCAGTTCCTTGGGAACCGCAAGGAAATAAGTACGCAGCAGCATGATGGCGAAGGGCGAGTAGACCGCCGTGTAGATCAGTGCCACCGCGAAGGGATTGTTGATAAGTCCGAGCCGCGCAAAGCCGAAATAGAGCGGGAACAGGAAGAGCTGGATCGGCGCGGTGGTCGTCGCCAGCAGGTAGAAGGTGACGATCTTCCACGTCCTGATCTTGCGTCTGGCCAGCACATAGGCCGTCAACGACGCCGTCGTGCAGACCAGCACGATGGTCGTTGCGGTCAACACGATCGAGTTCCACATCGTTTGACCGAAACGTGCGTCCTGCCAGGCGCGGGTGAAATTATCCCACCTGAAGGTTTCGGGCCAGGCGAGGGGGTTCTGCACGATCTGAGCGGCCGGCTTGACCGAATTGAGCAGCAGCAGCGCAACTGGGAACAGGGTTATCACCAACAGGATCGCGAGCGCGATATAGGTGAGCGTGAGCGTCACGCGGCTTTCGACGAGACTCATTCCTCGAACTCCCTCGCCTGCGCCTGGATGTAAAACGCCGTCGCGGCGAGACCGAACAGGCTGATGACGATGGCGACGGCGGCGGCCTTGCCTACGGCGAGGTCGTAGAATGCGCTTCGGTAGGCCATTGTCGAAAGGACTTCGCTGGAAAAGGCGGGACCGCCCTGCGTGAGGATGTAGACGAAGTCGAAGACGAGGAACGACCAGATGACCGTCATGATCATCATCAGCGTGATGGTCGGCCGGATCGCGGGCAGCAGCACGTAGCGCATCATCTGCCAGAAGTTGGCGCCTTCGATTCTTGCCGCCTCGATATGCTCCTGCGGCACCTGCCTCAGCGCCGCGAAGAAGATCACGCAGAGAAAGCCCCACCAATGCCACAGGTCGACGGTCGCGATGCCCAGCAGCGCGGTGGATGGCTGCGTCAGGGGGTCGTAGGTCGGTAGGCCGAAACGCTGCAGCAGACCGTTGATGCCGCTGACGGGGCTGTAGATCATGCCCTGCCAGATCCGCGCGATGATCGCCGTGGCGATGATCATCGGCAGGAAGTAGATGACCTGGAAAAAGAGGCTGCCCCGTCGTGCGATCAACAACATCGTCGCTGCGAGCAGTCCCATGGCGATCGGGAGGGTGAGGAAGATCGCGGTCCAGATGATGTTGTTGGTGAGTGCGGTCCAAAACACGTTGTCCGCCCACAATTCCCGGAAATTCTGGAGCCCGACGAAAGAGGGCGCGGTGATACCGTCCCACCTGAAGAAAGCGAGTGCGATCGTCAGCATGGCAGGTAGCAGGATGATCACCACATTGATGATCAATGTCGGGACGACATAGAGCCTGTGCAAAGTAGCTTCTCCGCTTGGGCGGCGCTTGCGCCGCCCGTTTGGGTTTGCGCGCGGTCAGCGGGCCGGGATAGCCGGAACTTTTCCTTCGGCCATCTCCTGGCGGAATCGGCTATCCAATTGCGCTAGGAAGTCCTCGACCGTCGTCCGGCCCAGCCAGACTTCCTCTATTCCGCTCACGAGGTAGGTGTTCGTGGCAGGCGGCATGAAGGTCCAGGTCGTGTAGCCGTATTCACTCTCGTCCACGGACTTGGCCAGTTCCTCCATCGTCGCGCTGTAGACCGGCGACACCTCCCCGCTGATCTCGACCTTCGAAAGGTCGCGCAGCGGCGTGTTCCATTCTCCCTGCCAGACCGAATTCATCGCTCCGTAGAGCTCGTCCGAAAAGACGTAGTCGATGACGGCAGCCGCGCCGTCCGGGTTCTGAGCCTGCGCCGCGATCGAGAACGTCGAGCCGACACCGAGCGGGAAGATCGGATCGCCTATTTCGTCGGCGCTCGGGAACCCGACGAAACCGGCTTCGAGGTTCTGTGACGTGAAATAGGTCGGCAGGTGCTGGAATTGCCACGTGCCGCCGGGATGCATGCCGGCGCGACCGCTCGCCATTTCGGCGAACGCCTGTTCGATCGTCAGGGAGAAGTAGTTCCGCCCGAAATAGCCCTTCTGCCACCAGTCGTTGAGCTTCGTGATGGCCGCGACGAAGGGCTCCGCCGTCCACGGCAGTTCGCCGGTGAGCGCCTTGTGGACGTTTTCGGGTCCTGCGATGGAGTTCAGTGCGATCGTCACGTAGTGTTCGTTGGCCGGCCGCCACTGGGCATTGCCCGCGCTGAACGGCACGATGTTGGCTTCCAGCATCTTGTCGGCGAGCGTCTCGAGTTCCGCGATGGTGGTCGGAGTAGCCCAGCCATGCTCGTCGAACAGCGACTTGTTGTAGAAGAGGCCGAGCGTCTCGTAGGTCTTGGGAAGCGCGTAGAGAGTGCCCTCATAGCGACCCATTTCGAGGAAAACCGGCAGGATGCGGTCGTTCCAGCCATATTTTTCCGCGTAGTCGTCGAGCGCCAGGAGCTGCCCGGCCTGCGCCATCGGTGCGACATAGCTCGGCCCGGCCGTATAGACGACGTCCGGTCCGGTGCCGGACAGAAGCGCCACGCGCATCTGCTTGTCGAGCTCGCCGCCCCGATAGTCGACGGTCAAGTTGTATTCCGGGTGCTGCTCGTTGAACTTGTCGATGATCAGTTCCTGGATGTGGCGCTGATTGGCGGGTGTCGCGGTCTCGTACCACCAGCTCACCGGCTGCTTGCTCTGGGCCAGCAAGGGGCTTGTCAGCACGGTTCCCGCCGTGAGGGCGAGACTCGTCTTCAGAAATACACGTCGCTCCATTGTCTCCTCCTTGAAGTTCGTTGCTTCAGGCCGAATCCCGTTCGACCAGTTTGAACGGCATCATTTCGGTCGTGCCCGGCCCCGATCGCTTGCCCTGCATGCGTTCGACCAGGATCGCCGCGGCCCGTTCTCCCATGCGGTCCTGAAATTGCGTGACGGTCGTCAGCGACGGCGTCACGAGCCGGGCTGCCGAAATGTCGTCGAAGCCGACGACCGCGACTCGTCCGGGGATGTCGATTTGGCGTTCCCGCAACGTCTGCATGACGCCGATTGCCATCAGATCGTTGGCAGCGAAGACGGCCGAAAAATGCGGTTCCTTGGCCAACAGCTTTTCCGCGGCGCGCAGTCCGCCTTTCTCGTCGAAATTTTGCTCGACATGGACGAGCGGCATCTCGCCGATCTCGGCCACCGCCTCGCGGTAACCTTCGATCCGCTCCGACTGAGGCCCGCCGATCCCCGCCACCATCGCGATCCGGCGGTGGCCCTTGCCTATGAGATATTCCGTGACTGCACGCGCGGCTGCCCGGCTGTCGACGTAGAGGTCGTCGATGGCCAGGTCGCCGCCCGTCTTTCGGGAAGCCTCTATGCGCACGATGGGAATGTCGGAATCGACCAATGCCGCGAGATCGGGAGCTCGGGTGTTGAAGAAGACGCCGATCACGCCGTCCACGCGCCCTTCGCCGGCCCATGTCACGAAATGGCGCTCCTGTTCGGCCAGACCGTCGGTGTTGACGGCGATCACATCGTAACCCTGCGCCTGCGCCGCCTTCTGCACGCCGCGAATGAGAGACGGATAGAACGGGTTGGTGATATCGGGAACGATGCAGGCGATCGTCATCGTCCGGCGGGTCTTCAGCGCCTGCGCGAAGCGGTTCGGTGAATATCCGAGCGATTTGGCCGCATCAACGATCCGCTGTCGCGTTTCGGCCGGGATCGCCGGTGCCTCGCTGTCGTTCAGCACCATTGAAACCGTCGCCTGCGAGACGCCTGCGAGACCAGCGATGTCCTTTTGTGTGGGCCGGCGCGGTGGCAATGCAAAGTCTCCTGATACGTATTACTTATACGTATAGGTGGGAATCTCGCATTGTCAAGCAGGGCCATCTCGGCCTCGATGGTGCGATACTACCGGAAACTGCCTGCGGCGCCGTTTGCCTTATCTCAGGATGGTGAGGCGTAACACCCAGTCGACGACCGCGTCGGAGATCGGGGGACCGAACTCGTGCTGCGTTGCGGTGCTTTCCAACATCTTGCCGTCGATCGCTTCGGTATTTTGAGTGCGCTTGCACCGCCCGGTCTAAACATTTGCCTTGTAAATTATCGAGTGATAGATAACGTTTTGCTCGTCGGCGCTTTCGACGGTCGTGACGGAGGAAAAGTTGAAACCAGGCGCATTTGGCTATCGGCGCGCGGAAAGCGCCGAGGATGCCGTTCGGCTCTTCTTGGAAGTCGGCGAGGGAGCCCAGTATCTCGCAGGCGGCCAAAGCCTCATGGCGACGTTGAACTTCCGGGTCAGCGAAGCGGGCACGCTGATCGACCTGACGCGAATCGAAAGCTTGAAAGGCATCGAACAGAGGGGCAATGCCATCCATATCGGCGCGTTGACGACGCATGCCTCCGTGGCCCGAAGCAGTCTTGTGAGGAAAAGGCTGCCGCTGATAGCCGAGGCATATGTTCACGTCGCTCATCCGGCGATCCGCAATCGCGGCACGATCGGAGGATCCATCGCGCTTGGCGACCCGGCTTCCGAGATGCCGGCGTGCATGCTTGCTCTAGATGCCGTCATTCACGCGAACGGTCCCGCGGGAAAGCGAAGCATTCCCATCGATGATTTCTATCTGGGTCTCTACGAAACCGCTCTCGAAGAGGGCGAGCTCCTGACAGGGATCGAGATACCCCTTCCGGCGGAGGGCGCGCGTCATGGTTTCGAGGAGATTGCGCGGCGGCATGGCGACTACGCGATGGCAGGTCTTGCGGTTATGACAACAGGCCGCCGAGCGCGCATGGCTTATTTCGCCATATCCGATCGGGCGCTCCGTTCGACCGCGGCGGAAGACGCGTTCGTGTCCGGCGCATCTCCGGCAGAGTGTGCCGAAGTCGCGACACGGGAGATGTACGTCTTTGGTGACCTCAACGCATCCGAGAATATGAAGCGGCATCTTGCAGGAGTGCTGATGCGGAGGGTCCTCCTTAGCTTGGACGGAGGAGCAAGCGCGTGACCGAAACGATGCCGATCCGGCTGAAGGTAAATGGAGAAGCAGTGTCGGCTCTTGTCGAGCCCAGGCAGCATCTTGCCGATTTCCTGCGTCTTCATCTGCAATTGACGGGCACTCATGTCGGCTGCGAGCACGGCGTCTGCGGCGCGTGTACCGTGCGCATGAATGGCGACATCGTGCGCGGTTGCCTCACCTTGGCCGTCCAGGCGGACGGCGCGGAGATCGAAACTATCGAGGGGCTGTCGGAAAGCGGCGAGATTGCCGACATCCAAGCGGCGTTTCATCGCCGTAACGCGCTCCAATGCGGGTTCTGCACACCGGGCATGCTGGTCACGACATCGGAATTGCTGGCTTGCATCGACCGTGTTCCAACCCGCGAGGAGGTGCGCAGCTACCTTTCAGGAAACTACTGCCGCTGCACCGGCTACCAGGCGATCGTCGATGCGATCGTCGAGGTCGCCGTGGCTCGCCGTTCGGGGAGCGATACATGACGCTGACGAAATACGACCGGCCCAACAGCTACATCGGTTCCCGGGTGCCGCGACCCAACATAACGCGGTTGATGGCCGGTCGCGGCAAATACATAGACGACAAATCGCTTCCGCGAATGCTGCACGTCGTCTTTGTCCGCTCGCCCTTCGCGCATGCGCGCATCGTCTCCATCGACGCCACCGCGGCGCTTGCGGTGGAAGGAGTTGCATCTGTCCTGACCGGACGCGATATCGTGGATGTCGTCAGCCCCTGGGTCGGCGTGCTGACTCATTTGTCAGGCATGCGCTCGCCCCCGCAGCCATGCGTGGCGACCGACACAGCGCGCTGGCAGGGTGAGCCGGTTGCGATGGTGCTGGCATCCAGCCGCGCCATTGCCGAGGACGCGGCCACGCTGGTCGACGTTGACTACGACCCACTCGACGCGGTTTGCGACATGGAAGAAGCGCTGGAGCCGCGCTCGCCGCTGATCCATCCCGGTTACGACAGCAACTTGTGCTGGGAACGCAAGGTGGAAGCGGGAGATGTCGATGCCGCCTTCGCCGATCCCGCCAACACCGTCGTCGAGCGCAGTTTCGATTTCGGCCGCCACACGGGCGTCACGCTCGAGCCGCGCGGCTGCGTTTGCGAATACGATCCGGCCGAAGATCGCATGACGATGCATTATTCCGGGCAGGCCCCGCACATGATCCAGGTGGTGCTGGCCAAGCATCTCGGCATTCCGGAAGGACGGGTCCGTGTCATCTCTGACGATGTCGGCGGCTCCTTCGGAATCAAGGTCCACACCTATGGGGACGAGATTGCGGTGGCGGGTGCGGCAAAGCTCCTGAAACGGCCGGTGAAGTTCGCGGCTGACCGGTTGGAGAGCTTCCAGAGCGACATTCATGCGCGCGAGCACCGTGTGCGTGTGAAGGCCGCTATCAACGGGGAGGGGCTCCTGCAGGCGCTGGACGTTGACGACATTACCGGCATCGGCCCTTACAGCGTCTATCCGCGCTCCTCGGGCATCGAAGGCAATCAGGTCATCAACCTGACGGGTGCGCCTTACCGCATTCCCGCTTATAGGGGCCGTTTGCGGGTGGTGTTTCAGAACAAGGTGCCTACCTGCCAATATCGCGCCGTCGGCCATCCGATCGCGATGGCGATCATGGAAGGCGTCATGGACGAACTGGCGAAAGCGACGGGCTGCGATCCGGCGGAACTACGCCGGATCAATCTCGTACCTGACGACGCCTATCCGCATGTGTCAGCGCAAGGGATGAAATTTGCGGATCTGTCGCACCAGAAGTGCCTGGCGAAACTGCTCGACCTGATGGACTACGAAGCGCTCAAGCAGGAGCGCGACCGGCTTCGCGGGCGGGGGGTGTATCGCGGCATTGGCATCGTCTCGATGGTCGAGGTCACGAATCCCAGCCCGATGTTCTACGGCGTGGGTGGGGCGCCGATCGCGGCGCAGGACGGTGCTTCGGCGCGGCTGGACGCGTCGGGTGCGTTGCATGTCGCAAGTTCGATCACGGAGCAAGGACAAGGCACGGACGCCATGCTGGCCCAAATCGCAGCGGACGGATTTGGGGTCGATCTCGACATGGTCCATGTCAAGACCGGCGATACGGCGGTCGTGCCTTATGGCGGCGGCACATGGGCTTCGCGCGGAGCAGGCATCGGCGGCGAAGCCATGCTTCAGGCATGCAAGGCGCTGAAGGCGCAGGTGTTGGAGGCCGCGGCCGCCGTGCTTCAGGCCAAGCCGGGCGCGCTGGACATCTTCAGGGGCGCGGTCACCGACCTTGACGGAACCGAGCGCATGACGCTCGCCGACCTGGCCAGGATGGTCTATTACCGCGGCAACGAATTGCCCGCCGGTCTGTCGCCGGAGTTCATCGCAACCCGCCACTACAAGGTTTCCGACGTGCCGTTCGTTTTCACCAACGGGGCGATGGCTTCCTATGTAGAGGTCGATACGGATACCGGCATCGTCAAGCTGCTGAAGCACTGGGTGGTCGAGGATGTCGGCACCATCATCAACGAGCAACTCGTCGATGAACAGATCCGTGGCGGCGTGGTGCAGGGCATTGGCGGCGCGCTTTACGAGGAATGCGTCTATTCCGATGACGGCCAACTGCTCAATGCGAGCATGGCCGACTACCTCGTGCCGATGTCAGTCGAGATGCCGGACATCGAGATCGCCCATGTGATGACGCCGACATCGACGTCCGAACTGGGCGCGAAGGGCGCGGGTGAAGCGGGCACGGCGGGCGCTCCGGGCGCGATCATGAATGCGGTCAACGACGCTTTGGCACCGCTCGGTTGCTCGATCTCGAAAATGCCGATGTCGCCCGAACGGATATTGCGGGCGTTGGGCACGGTCGACTGACTTGAACTTCCGATCCCATAAGAAAAGCGGCCGGGGGTTAACCGGCCGCTCTTGCATGTTTGACCGAGATCAATCCTCGAGCTTGTATTCGACCAGCCAGGTGTGGCCCGTCTCGGAAACTGCGTCGAGGAATGCGCGCATCACCTCGGTCCCGGGCATGCCGCGACCGTCGGCGTCCCTGGCCTGGATGCTCGGATAGTTGGCGAGGGACTC
Source organism: Aquamicrobium sp. LC103 (assembly GCF_001014615.2). Taxonomy (GTDB): domain Bacteria; phylum Pseudomonadota; class Alphaproteobacteria; order Rhizobiales; family Rhizobiaceae; genus LBCQ02. Next base: position 37,209 of record NZ_LBCQ02000019.1, on the reverse strand, counting down.
CGCCCACTGCGCACGGATTTCGTCCGGGAGTTCGCGGATCTTGGCACCGGCTTCCTCAAGCCCCTTCAGTCCGGCGGCCTGACGGGCGTTCAGTTCCTCGCCGCTCTTCTTTTCGTACTCCAAGCCGACTTCGCGGATGATCTGCTGGACATCCTCGGGCAGACGCGCCAGAGAGTTGTTGTTCATGGTCAGGCCGTTGACGCCCATAGCACCGAAGCCGATCAGCGTGTAATAGGGCGAAGGCTCGTAGTAGCGATAGCCCAGATAGGACGACGGGAACATGATCCAGCCGTTGTATACGCCGGTAGACATGCTCATGTAGCCGTCGGGCAGGGCCGACTGGACCGGCACCGCGCCTGCATATTCGAGCCAGGGCAGGTTCGGTCCCGCCCCCGCGATTTTGACGCCTTTCAAATCGGCGACGGTATTCCATTCCATCGTCGTTCCGAGGTGGTAGTTGTCCCATGCCGAGAGACCCAGAAGGGTCTGATTGTAATCCTTCTCGAAAACCTCGGCGAGCCACGGAACCTTGTCGTAGACAGCGCGTGTCGCCTGAAGTGCCACCACGGAATCTTCGGGGCCGAAGGGAGTGTAGTAGGGGAAATTGTGGATGAAGAGCTTCGACGGTTCGAAGCAGAAGCAATAGGCGCCGACGTCGAGAAGGCCGGTTTCGACGGCCTCCAGGGTATCGGCCACGCCTGCGATGGCACCCCCATATCCTTCGATGAATTCGATTTCGTGCTCGGTCCCCTCCGAAACCCGGCGCTTGACCTCCGGCACGAAGAAGTCCTGCACAAGATTGACGTAGACCGTCGGACCCGCAGGGTGCCCCGTTCCCACGCGTAGCGTGAAGGTGTCTGCCTGCGCTGCGGTGATGCCCGAAGCCGCTACGGCTCCTGCGAGCGCGGCGGCGGCGATAAGGACGCGGTTCCAACTATGATCCATGTGACGCTTTCCTCCCTGGTACGTCGAGTTGCGAACGAGACGGCCGATACGACTTGATTGCCGGCGACCTGTTGTTTATCACCTGCTAATCATTGAACGATGTTGGGGCCGCGTCAATAGGGCCCCCGAGCGGAGGAGATAAGCCATGTTGAATATTGCCGTCATAGGCTTCGGCTGGTGGGGACGTCACATCTGCAATCGGCTGAAGGGTCATGCCGGAATCCGAGTGGTCTGCGTCGCGGAGACACAAGCCTCATTGCATGACGAGATAACGTCAATGGGGTACGCGGCGGTTTCTTCGTTCGAGGATGCGCTGGTCAATGGCACCGTCGACGCCGTGGTGTTGACGACACCGCATATGTTCCACGAGGAGCAGGTGGTCGCCGCGGTCGCGGCCGGCAAGCACGTCTTCTGCGAAAAGCCCCTCGGCCTGACAGCCGACAGTGCGAGACGCTCGCTGGCCGCATGTCGCGCGAACGGCAAGGTTCTTGGCATTGGCCATGAGAGGCGTTTCGAGCCGGGGATGCAGAAGCTGAAGGCCATGATCGATGCGGGAGAGCTGGGCGCCATCATGCATGCCGAAGCTGCCTTCAGCCACGACAAGCTGATCGGTATCCCGGCCGGCGGATGGCGAACCGACAAGGCACTGTCGCCGGGAGCCGGTATGACGGGGATGGGCATTCACCTCACCGACCTGTTCCTTTGGATGTTCGGCCCCGCGACCAGCGTGCAGGCGCAGACACGCGATCGGGTGCTGGGCTGGCCGACGGGTGACATGGTGGTTGCGCAGATCGCGTTCGAGGCAGGCATGACCGCGAGCCTCAATGCTATCCTCGCGACACCGCATTACATGCGCTATCACGTGTTCGGATCGAAGGCCTGGGTGGAAGTGCGTAACGCCACGCATCCCGATACGCCCGGCGGCGTGACGACCTTTACCGTGGCGAGGGCGGGCGAACAGCCGGTTACGCAAGATCTGCCGTGGGCGGATGCCGTCATTGCCAATCTGGAGGCCTTCGCCGAAGCCGTAGCGGGTCGACAGACCTACCCGTGGAGCGACGAGGAACTGGTCGGCAACATCGCGCTCTACGAGGCCATCGTGCGCTCCGCCGACACGGGCGAGACGGCAAGGCTCTAAAGGGTCATTTGCCGGCATTATCAGAAAACCTGATGGTGAATAGCGTGGAAAATAATTTCTACACCTGCGCCGTGCCGGTATCCTGATTGTGGAGAAGCCGCTCGTCGCGGCGAGGGAGGGTATTGTATGGCGTCAAGAATCGACCGGGGCGGATGGAGCCTCGACGTTGAACGCAGCGGTGCGGACGGGGATGTCATTCTGCTGTCCAATTCGCTTGGTGCCGACCGGACGATGTGGGGTCCTCAGCGTGAAATGCTCGACGCACGCTTCACGGTGCTGTCCTACGACACGCGCGGTCATGGCGGTTCCGATACGCCAGCCGGCGACTACAGCTTCGACGACCTGGTCTCGGACGCGGTGGCCGTGCTCGACCATTTCGGCGCCGAGAAGGCGGCCTTTATGGGCCTGTCTTTGGGTGGCATGACGGGACTCGGCCTTGCGTTGGCTTATCCGGATCGCGTTACGCGGCTGGTTTGTGCCGATGCGCGAGCCGATGCCCCCGAGCCTTTTGCGAAGAGCTGGGACGACCGGGTGACGGCCGCGCGAAAAGGCGGCATCGAGGCATTGTGGGAAGGTACCGCCGACCGCTGGTTCACGCCTGAATGGCGTTCCGCCAATCCCGAAAGGCTGGCCGAGGTGAAGGCCATGTTCGTTCGCACCACGGTGGATGGATATGCAGGCTGTGCGGCCGCGCTGAAGCGGCTCGACTATCTAAATTCTCTCGGCAGGCTGTCGCTGCCGGTGCTCTATGTTTGCGGCGACGTCGACACGGGTGCTCCGCCGGATGCCATGAGGACGATGGCCGCCGCTACTCCCGGCGCCGAATTCGCCCTTGTCGAGAACGCCGCGCACATAGCGAACATCGACAGTCCCGAACAATTCAATGCCACTGTCTCCCGCTTCCTGGGATCGGCATGATGACGGCGTTGTCCGATCGCGTTCCCTATGTCGCTTCGATCGACAGGCCGAAATTGGCGCTGCCGAACGGCAAGCGGGTGGCCGTATGGATCATCGTGAATGTCGAGGAATGGCGCATCGAGCGCGCAATGCCCCGCACCGTCCTATCGCCGCCGATGGGCAAACCGCTTCTGCCTGACGTGCCCAATTGGTCGTGGCATGAATACGGCATGCGCTCCGGCTTCTGGCGCCAGTTCAAGGCGATCACGGATCGCGGGCTGCCGGCGACGCTGGCCCTCAATGCGAATGTCTGCCGTTCCTATACGCGCGTTGCGGATGCCGCGCGGGATGCTGGTTGGGAGTTCATGGGACATGGCTTCCTGCAGCAGCCCATGCACAGCCTGGATGACCAGTCGGGGGAAATCGCGCGCGCGGTCGAAGTTATTTCGAACTACTGGGGCAAGTCGCCTCGGAGCTGGGAAAGCCCGGGCCTGACCGAAACGGAAGAGACGCTCGATTGCCTGCGCAAGAACGGCATCGAGTATGTCGCGGACTGGGTGATCGACGACCTTCCGCAGGACATCGATACGCCGCATGGGACGATCACGACGATCCCATATTCGGTCGAAATGAACGACATTCCGGTCTTCGCCTTGCAGAATCATCCTTCGGTCGAGTTCTTCAACCGGGGGCGCGACCAGTTCGACCGGCTGTTTGCCGAAAGCGAAGACAATGTTCGGGTAATGGCGATCTCGATCCATCCCTACATCACGGGCGTGCCCCATCGCATTCGCTATCTGGAGGAGTTGCTCGACTACATCGCTGGGTACGATACGACGGTCTTCATGAGCGCATCGGAAATCGGCGACTGGTATCGGGCCGAAATGGGTCGCCTATCGGGCCGAGGCTGATGCGGTCGGCCGCGCGGTTTCTGTTTTTCTTTTCTGCGGATCGCCGGCCTGCCGGCTCCGCTCCGTGAGAATTGGGAGGTTGTCATGGTGAAAGGCTTCGTGGGCCTCGCACGTACAATCCACGTCATTTCAGCCTTGTGGGTGCTGTTGATTGCCGTGGTCATCATTGTCGATGTGCTCGGGCGCGCGCTTTATTCGTCGCCTCTGCAGGGAGCAACCGAGGTGATCCGGAACTCGGTGGTGGCGATCACATTCCTGCAGCTGCCGCTCGCCATCCTCTCGGGTTCGATGCTGCGGACCGAACTCGTTTCCGAGTCTCTTGGGCCTGGAGGGCGCAGGTTCCTGCGCACGCTCGCCTACCTCCTCGGCCTCGCGCTTTTCGCACTCATCGTCTACGCCGACTGGCGTCCCGCGATGCTCGCATATCGCATCGGCGAATACGAAGGCGAGGGCGCCTTGCGAATTCCGGTATGGCCCGTCCACTTCATTCTGCTCGTCACATCGGCGATGTGCGCCATCTCGTATCTGCTCATGATCTGGCTCGACTGGACGAACCAGCTCGAGGACGAAATCGCCTATCCAGGCATCCTCGCCTATGACCGCGAAGCTGCGGCGGTGATGGGGCTCGACAATGAGGGCCGCTCTTCGGCTCAGGACAGGGAGCCCAAGTAATGGCCGCCGAAATCGTCATGTACATGGTCGGGCTGCTCGTCGTTCTCGTGCTGCTCGGCTTTCATATCGCCGTTGCGCTTGCCATGACGAGCGTACTGGGCATCTACCTCATGATGGGCAGCTTCGATGTTGCCGTCTCGCTGCTTGGTTCCTCGGCCTACGAGGCGATCCGCAGCCACACCTTCATCGTCATCCCGCTCTTCGTATTGATGGGAGATTTCGTCTCCAAATCCGGCGCGGCGGGTGACCTGTACCAAGTCTGCAACCGGCTGCTTCGCCGCGTTTCAGGACGATTGGCCGTCGCTACCGTAGCCGGCAATGCCATCTTTGCCGCAGTGACTGGCGTTTCCGTTGCTTCGGCCGCCGCGTTTTCGCGCATCGCCTATCCCGAGATGCGCCGGCTTGGATATCAGCGCGAATATGCGGTGGGCGTTGTAGCCGGCAGCGCCTGTCTGGGTATGCTCATTCCGCCCTCCGTCCTGCTCATTGTCTGGGCGATTCTGACGGAAGCGTCGGTAGGCAAACTCTTCATTGCGGGCGTTCTTCCGGGTATCATTCTCGCGATCATGTTCGCTGCCTATTGCGTCGTCCATGCACGCATGCGGCCGGACGTGGCGCCCAACCCTCCAGCCGCCGAAGACATCACGCCGCTGGCTCGAGGTGAGATCTTCGGGGCCCTCGGCATATTCGCGCTCGTGGTTCTGGTGATCGGCGGCCTTTGGGGAGGGGTCTTCAATCCCACGGAGGCGGCGGGTTTCGGCACGATAGGAGCGCTCGTTCTCGGTGTCGCCAAGGGCATGAGAGGACGCGAGGTCATGCAGGCAATTTACAGTGCCGCGCGTACCACCGGCCCCATCATGCTGCTGTTGATCGCCGCCACGATGTATTCACGCCTCCTCGCCATGGGTGGCGCCGTCAATTACATCCAGAACCTGTTTTTCGGTCTCGGGGGAGGAACGATCGTCATCGTGGCGGTCATGATCATCATCTGGATCATTTTGGGGATGCTGATCGATTCCATATCGATCATCCTTCTCACCGTGCCGATCTTTGCGCCGATAGCGCTTGCGCTTGGCCTCGACTCCACGGCCTTCGCGATCTTCGGCATTCTGGTCATTGAAGCGGGGTTGCTGACGCCGCCTTTCGGACTGGTGGTCTATACGGTGAAAGGCGCGGTGCCGGATCCGAGTGTCAAGCTGAAGCATGTATTCAAGGGATCGTTCCCGTTCTGTGTGATGATCCTCATCGCCGCGCTTCTGGTCATTCTGTTCCCGCAACTGGCGACCTGGCTACCGTCGGTGACATTCTGAGCCTGCCAAGCACCGGTTGGAGGGCGGCCTGTGGCCGCCTTCCTGTTGGAAGGATCAAGCGATCGGGAAGTTTTCGAGCTTTGCGATCTCTTCGCGCATGGCGGCAAGGAATAGGGACGCGGCGGGCGAAAGGGCGCGGCGCGCGGGCTCGATGACGACGAACTCGCTGACCATCTCGGGATCGACGATCGGATTGACCCGCCTTTCTCGTCCCTCGGCGTCCGCGATACAGAGCACGCCCGGCAGTATCGTCATCCAGCGCGAGCGTGCCACGAGCTCCAACGTGCCCAGCATGGCATCCATCTCCAGCAGTCTGCCGACACGCACATTGTTGGTCGCCAGGTAGGTCTCGATGCGGCGGCGGCGCACATTGGCCTGGCTGGGCACGATCAGATCGAGTGGACCGAGTTCAGCGAGACGCACGGCCTGCAGATGCTTCAATCCGCTCTGGGGGCCGGACAAGAGCATCTCGCGGTTCGAGCAAAGCGGCGAGAGGGTCAGGCCCGTCGTCTCGGCCGATGCGGGTACGAGGGCCATATCGAGCTCGCCGGCGCGCACCATATCGGACAATGCGCCGCTGTAGCCTTCGACCACCTCCACGCGGACATGCGGATAGGCGCTCATAAAGCGGTCGAGCGCGGGCGGAAGCGCGCAGCGCGTGAAGGTTGGCATGACGCCGGCTTTGACCTCGCCGGACACCTGCCCGATGCTGGCGCGCACCTCGGCAACGCCGCGCTCCATCGCGCGCAGCATTTCGAGAGAGCGTTGATAGAAGAGGTCTCCCGCGGGCGTGGGTTCGGGGCCGCCATGTCGCCGCTCGAACAGTATCGTCCCTAACTGCTCCTCCAGTGCCGAGATGTGTTGGGAGATGCCTGATTGGGTCGCGTTTTCCCTTTGTGCTGCACGCGTGAAGGAGCGCTCCTCATAGACTGCGATCAGAGAACGGATCTGGCGTAGGCTCAACATGACGCTTCCCCAATAGTATCAGATTTCATGATCCTGAATTTAAGATACTATTATTTTTCAGTAATGGTAGCAGGCGATAAATTCATATCCGGTTTTTCCAACTGGATAGATTGCTGCCATGAAGATCGGCTTCTTCACCATGCCCATACACCCGCTCGGCAAGGACTGGCGCCAGAGCCTGGCCGAAGATCGTGAGGCTTTCCTTCTCGCCGACGAGCTCGGTTTTTCGGAAGGGTATGTCGGCGAGCATGTGACGGATGCGGCAGAGAACATCACTTCGTGCGCTATGTTCATCGCTTCTCTGGCGGCGGAGACCAAAAACATAAGGCTGGGCACTGGAACCGTGAACATGCCCAACAGCCACCCGGCGGCGATCGCTGCCCAGGTAGCCATGCTCGATCATATGCTTGATGGCCGATTCAATTTCGGCATCAGTCCGGGCGGTCTTGCCTCGGACGCGGAAGTCTTCGGCAATCTGGATGCCGACCGCAACGCCATGTTCCTCGAATCCATCAACATGGTCCTCGAAATCTGGAAGCGGGATGCGCCCTACAAGCTGGAGGGCCGGTACTGGACCGTATCGACCGAGCGTACGCAACTCGTCGATATCGGTCAGGGCATCATGCCCAAGCCGTTCCAACAGCCTCACCCGCCCGTCGTCGTTACCGCCGTTGCGCCTTTCTCCAAGGGCGTGACGGAAGCGGCCGCACGCGGCTGGGATCCGATCTCGGCGAACTTCCTGCTGCCGCAATGGGTGCGCTCGCACTGGCCGAAATATGTCGAAGGCTGCGAGCGCGTCGGCCGTGAGGCGAAGACGGAGAATTGGCGTGTGGCCAAGAGCGTTTTCGTGGCTGATGACATGGCGACGGCCAGGCGTTACGCGACCGATCCGGACAGCCCCTACCGCTTCTACTACAGCCAATTGCTGACCAAGATGCGCAAGCACAACCGCCTGGAATTGTTCAAGACACATCGCGAGCAGCCTGACGACGAAGTCACGTTGGACGGAATTTGCGAAAAGCTGATCATTTGGGGTACGCCTGACAAGGTGACGGAAGACGTTCTGGCTTTCCGTGAGGAGGTGGGGGATTTCGGTACCCTGCTCTATGCCGGCAAGGACTGGGCCGACCCGGCACTGGCGCGGACCTCGATGCGGCTTGCCGCCGAAAAGGTGATGCCGGCCGTCAACGACGCCATCGGCGCGTCCGATCAGGCGGCTGCCGAATGAGCCGGCGCACCCCGCTCATCATGGTGGCGCCCAACGGTGCGCGCCACGGCAAGGCTGCGCATGCCGCGCTCCCCATCACGGAAGACGAACTGGTGGAAACCGCGATTGCCTGCCGCAAGGCCGGCGCGCAGGCGATACATATCCACGTTCGCGATGATGCCGGGCTGCACGTGCTCGACGCCGATCGCTACAACTCCGCGGTCAAGGCAATCCGGCGCGCCACCGACGACGGGCTGCTCATCCAGGTGACGACCGAGGCGGTTGGGCGCTACAGCCCCGAAGAGATCGGTGACATTTTCGATGGTGTCGACGCACCCGCTTTCAGTGTCGCGATGCGCGAGCTGGTGCCAAGCGACGAACACGAGGAGCTGGCGACGCGCACGCTTGAACAGGCGGTGGCGCGGGACAGGGCTATTCAGTATTTGCTCTATAGCCCTAAGGAACTCGAACGCTTCGTGACGCTTGTCGAGCGCGGCGTCGTTCCCGACGTCAACCTTGACGTCCTGTTCGTGCTCGGCCGCTATGGCGGCGACGATACCGATCCGGCTTCGCTCGTCGATTATCTCGCGGCGTTTCGCGCCAGCTCCATCGCACACAAGGCTGAATGGACCGCATGTGCTTTCGGCCCGCCGGAAACGGCAGCTCTTGCAGCCGTGCTGGCGCTGGGCGGCAAGGCACGCGTGGGCTTCGAGAACAATTTCCTGCACGCCGACGGAAGCGTCGCGGCAGACAACGCCGCGCGTGTAGCCGTGATTGCGGAAATCGCTAGACTGGGAAGCAGATTGATGGAGCAGACGATGAGCCAGACAGTCCGGCAACCCTTAAGCCAGATCGCAGCCGGTGACTTCCGCAAGACGCTCGGTTGCTTCCCGACCGGCGTGGCCGTGATCACGGCATCGACGCAGGAAGGCGTGCCGATCGGCGTCACCGTCAACTCGTTTTCTTCCGTGTCGCTCGATCCCCCGCTCGTACTTTGGAGCCTTGCCCGCAAGGCGTGGAGCATGCCGCACTTCGCCGCCGCGCGCGGCTTCGCGGTCAACATCCTGGCCAGCCACCAGCACGAGATCTGCCATACCTTCTCGCGCAATGTCGATGATCGTTTCGATGGCATCGCCTGGCATCGCGGGATCGATGGGCTGCCCGTGCTGGACGACACCGTTGCGACGCTACAGTGCCAGCATTGGGCCCGCTATGATGGTGGTGATCACGAGATTTTCGTCGGCCAGGTGCTGGAATGCCGCAACGAGGGACATGAGCCGCTCATATTCTGTCGGGGGCGACTTGGACCAGTTGCTCGGGGATGAAGCTTGCGGCGGGTGCGAGGTCGGCCGCGGGGTCCTTCAGCGCCGCCTCGATCACCTCGCGGGACTTGGTGATATACATATCCACCGCGATCTGGATGGAGAACTCGTGGTTCACCTTGTAGGGCACCTTGTAGATGTGCTCCCGGATGCCCTGATAGAAGACGAGGCCGTGCATCATCCACACGAGATCGAACTCCGCCTGCCGCAAGGGTTTTTCGACATCGAACCCCAACTCCGCGCGCATCTCCCGGCAGATCGGACGCAACAGATGGTCGCTTACCCGCCGTATGTAGCGCGTGTTGATGTCGAGACCTTTCAGACCGGCAAAGAAGAATATGCGCATCCAGTGCCGATTGAAGATCGCGTTGGTATAACCATCGTAGAACTCGATGAGGCGATCACGCACTGGCCTGTCGCGCTTCTGCAGGTTCTGAGCCCAGCTTTCCTGCCACTGGCTGACGTAAACGGCGTGATAAACCTCGTTGATGAGGTCCGCCTTGGTGGAGAAATAGCGATAGATCAACGGCTGGGTGATGCCGAGCTGGCGGGCAAGCTCGCGCGTGCCCCCTTCGAAACCTTCTTCTGAAAAATAGTCGATCGCCTTTTCGAGAAGTCGCCGCTTGCGTTCCTCGGGTGACAGCCTCTTCGGCTTCTTGTCGCTTGGGTTCACGTTTCCTCGTTACGTCTCCTTGGATGAGACTTTCTAGCATGGATGAATGCGGCTCGCACAACCGCATAAACATGCAGCTCGTACTTGCATGGTACCACGCAGTGTGGAATATTTTTATCAGGTGATAAATACCTATTCGCAGTGAACTTGAACAGCGTGGGAGAGAGAATTTCATGACGAAGACCGTCAACCGTGCGGCGATCTACGAAGCGGCCGAAAAGCTTTCCAACTGGGGCAGGTGGGGAGAGGACGACCAGATCGGAACCCTCAACAATGTGACCCCGGAAGATATCGTCAACGCGGGAAAGCTGATCCGTAAGGGCAAGACTTTCGCATTGGGTCTGGCGCTGGATCAGAAGATCCAGTCGGGCCTGTTCGGCGGCCGTTGGAATCCAATTCACACCATGTTGGCGACCGGCACGGACGCGGCAGCCGGAAATCAGGATATCGGCGCCTATCTGCGCTATGCGGACGACGCAATCAGCATGCCCTGTCAGGCATCGACCCAATGGGACGCGCTGGCGCATATCTTCCTCGACGACAAAATGTGGAACGGCTACCCTGCGACGCTCGTCGATGCGCGCGGTGCCCAGAAGAACGGCATCGAGAACTATCGCGACAAATGCGTGGGTCGCGGTGTCTTGCTCGACATCGCGCGCTGGAAGGGCGTCGACATGCTCCCTGTCGGCTATGCGATCACCAATGAAGATCTCGACGGCTGCGCGGTCGCCCAGAATGTGGAAATCCGCAAGGGCGATTTCGTCATCGTGCGTACGGGCCATCAGGAAGACTGTCTCAAGCGCGAGGACTGGACCGGCTATGCGGGCGGTGACGCCCCCGGCCTCGCCTTCGAGACCTGCTACTGGATTCGCGAGAAGGACATTGCGGCCATCTGCGCCGACACGTGGGGCTGCGAGGTGCGTCCCAACGAAACCGACGAAGCGAACCAGCCGTGGCATTGGGTCGTCATCCCGGCCATAGGCATCGCCATGGGCGAAATCTATTACCTGAAGGAACTGGCGGAAGATTGCGCGGAGGACGGTGTCTACGAGTTCTTCTTCTGCGCCCCGCCGCTCAACCTGCCGGGCGGTGCGGGCTCGCCCGCCAATCCGCAGGCGATCAAGTAGGAGATGACAATGAAGATCTGGGGCCGTGCAAGTTCGGTCAACGTTCAGAAGGTTCTGTGGGCGCTGGATGAGCTTGCCATCTCCTATGAACGCGTCGACGCCGGCGGCAAATACGGCGTGGTGGATATGGACGTGTTCGCGCGCATGAACCCGATGCGTCGGGTGCCCGTGCTCGAGGAAGATGGCTTCGTGCTGTGGGAATCGCACGCGATTCTGCGCTATCTGGGCTCATCTCCTTCAGCTTCGCAGACGCTTGTTCCCGATGATGCCAAGGCACGCGCGATCATGGATCAGTGGATGGAGTTCACGACATCCACGCTCCAGCCCGCCTTCATCGGCGTCTTCTGGCAACTGGTGCGTACGCCGGAAGCGCAGCGCAGTGCAGAAACGGTCGCAAGGACCCGCGCAGAGTATGAGGCCGGATTGGCGATATTGGAGAAAAAATTATCGGAAAGCGCGTTTCTCGCGGGCGATACATTCGGCATGGCTGACATCGCTGCTGGAAGCCTCATGCATCGGACGCTCGATCTCGGCCTGTTGCCGTCATCCATGCGAGCCGTGAAGCGCTGGGCGGAAACACTCGCCGGTCGCGAGGGGTATGCCAGGCATATCGCCACGTCCTACGAAGAACTGCGGGCGCTCTGACCTTGCTTCGAACCGCGGTGCCGTTTCAGGACGGCACCACGGCGGTCTTGAACATGATCGTGTCGATGTTCGGGTTCGTGCGTCCGTTCGCATTGCCTCCCGATGCCGGTTTTTCGAAGATCATTCTGCCAAGGTCCTGCGCCAGTTCATACGCGATGCGCGACAGTGGCACGCGTTCCCTTGAATAGGCCTCCAACCCCTCCACCACATTGGACCCGGCGAGATGGCGGGCAAGCGCATCCGCGTCACAGGCGGCCTTGGTTACGCCCATGCCGACATGGGGGCGCGCGACGCAGGCAGCGTCGCCCGCAAGTGCGACCCGGCCATCGGCAAAAGTCGGTGAGAGGTGGTCGTAGATCGGCGTGAAGAACGGCCGCTCCGAGCGCGCCAGAATTTCGAGAAAAGGCTTGGGCAGGTGAGAGGCGGCAAAGTCCTGCATTTGCCCCAGAACGTCGCTGCGGACGAGCGGCGGCGGGATCGACAGGTCATGGCGCATGCCCTGCGCGTCTGTAAGCATGTCGTCCAATCCGCTGCCATTGACCGGCGCGTACCAGACAAAATTATAGCGCCGATACCCGGGGCGCAGGTCGTTGCCGAGGCCCGCGATCGGATAGCCGACGATCTGTGTCCCCGTAGGCAGGAAGAAACCGAAATGGTCGAACACCTCGCTGCGGACATCCTCCGGAACATCCGCTTCCAGGGTCAGCGCCCGCCAGACTACATAGCCGGCAAAGCGCGGCTTGACTTCCGGATGCATCACGCCGCGCACGACTGAACGGAAGCCGTCAGCCCCGACGAGAATGTCGCCTTCGATCTCGCCGTGATCGGCGGTCTGCACTTCGACGCGATCTCCATGATCGCGATAGCCGGTGACGTTGACGCCGAGACGATAGGTTCCGTCCGGCATCAATCCGCGTAGGATCGAATGCACCCGGTCCCATGAAGTGACGATCTGCGGATAGTCGATGGTTTTGACAGGCTTGCCTTCGAGGTCGAATGCCACGCGCTTCCGCACGTGGACACCTAGATCGTCCGTGGTCGCGCCGGTCTTCTCGATCAGGCCGTTGAGGAGATCGTGGGTGACGATGCCGGCACCGCGTCCCGACAGCTCAACCGCCGTTCTTTCGAGGACGACGACCTCCCATCCCGTCCGGCGCAGCATGGCCGCCGCAAACAGACCGCCGATCGAACCGCCGCAAACGATAGCCTTGCGACCCATAAATCTCTCTCCCTCGCTTTGACTTCCTTATTTATCAGTATATAAATAAGGAGCGATTGACAATCGCGCAAACGACATCCGCGTTTCAGGGAGAGAGACATGCTTCAGCGACACGATGGGGGAGGTTCACATTGGACGCCGGCACTGCGCGCCGAGGCTGAGAATGCGGGCGGCAACGGTCGGGTGGGGAGCACGCTGGTCAACGAGACGGATCGCTATCGCATCTGGCTGATTTCGATCGAACCAGGTGAGCGGCTTCCGTTCCACACCCACGTGCTGAACTATTTCTGGGTTGCGACATCGCAAGGTCGTGCGCGATCCCGCCATTCGGATGGCAAGGTGGGCGAGATGGATTACGAGGTCGGCATGACGCGCCACATGGACTTCGCCGAGGGCGAGTTCATGACGCACGATCTGGAGAATATCGGCGATACCACGCTGACCTTCGCCACGGTGGAGGATAAGCGCAGCGCCAACGCGCCGCTCTCGCTTTAGCGTGGCGGGATGCGTGCAGAACCACGAATAACGATAGGCCCGTCGATTGCGATGCGCTGCGGTGGGCTGTCCCGATTCTCGATTCCGGCCAGTATGATCTTTACGCAGGCCGCGACCATGCTCGGACGGTCCTGCCGGACGGTGGTGAGATCATAACTCGGCCAATTTGCCGGCGGTGCGTCGTCGTAGCCGACGACGGAAACGTCCTGGGGGATACGCAGCCCAAATTCGTGGCGCAGCACGTCCATGACCGGAAAGGCCATGTGGTCGTTGGCCACGAAGACGGCATCGGGCCGGTTACCGGTCGAGAAAAGCTCGCGGGCAGCATCGGCGGCGGCCTCGCGCTCGAACTCGCCGCGCGCGCGCGCCCAAAGCCCCACCCCGTGCGCAGCGAGCCCCTCGCGGAAACCGGCCTCGCGATCGCGCTGCGTGGATGCCGATTCCCAGCCCGCAATATAGCCAATGCGGCGATGCCCGCCGGCTACCAGGAAATCGGCGACCTTGCGCCCACCCGCATGATTGTCGGACGTGACGGAGGACATCGTGCTGTCGTCCTGGCTGCGGTTGAGAAGGACGACCGGCACGCCGGCGGCCTGCGCCCGCCGCGCCAATTGCGACGACATGCCGACCGACGCGGCGATCAATCCATCCACCTGATAGTCGAGAATTTCGGCGACAACCTTGTCGACATCCTCGTCAGGGTTGCCCGTCATGAAGACCAGGACATGATAGCCGTTGGTTTGAAGCGACGCGGAAAGTTGTTGCAGCAGCTCGGGGTAGAACTGGTTCTCCAGATAGCCGATGGCCAGCCCGATGATGCCGCTGCGTCCGGTATTGAGCGAACGCGCAAGCCGGTTCGGTCGGTATCCCAGCCTGTCGGCCGCGAGACGCACCTTTTCGACGATCCGGGGCGAGACGCTTGCACCGGGTGTGAACACACGGCTGACAGCCGCCTGGCTCACGCCGGCCAGTTTCGCAACGTCTATCGAGGTAACGCGATTGGAAGACATACAGCGTTCTAATCCGCCGTCCAACCTCCGTCCACGAGAAGAGCGGTGCCGGTCACCAGCGACGAGGCGTCCGAGGCGAGATAGATCACCGCGCCCATCACGTCCTCGACCGTGCCGGTGCGGCCGAGCTTGATCTTCTCCTCTATCCAGGCGACGCGTTCGGGGCGGTCGAAGGTGGTTTCGGTGAAAGGCGTGCGGATGAAGGTCGGACAGATCGTGTTCACCCTGATCTGCGCTTTGCCCCACTCGATCGCCATCGCCTTGGTGAAGCCCTCGACCGCGAATTTCGTTGCGCAATAGACGGCACGGTCGACACCGCCGACATGACCCATCTGGGACGACACGTTGATGAGCGAGCCGGGCTTGCCGGCCGCGATCAGTTTCCTTGCGACCGCGCGCGTCAGGAAGTATGCGCCTTTCAGATTGACGCCGACCACCGTGTCGAAATCCTCAGGCGTGGTCTCGGTCGCGGGGCCGTGTCTGGCGATGCCTGCGCTGTTCACGAGGATGTCGTAGGGCTCGGTTGCCTCGACCATGGCTTCCGTCGCGCCGACATCCGCGATGTCCAGCGACACGGCTTCGGCGTGCCAGCCCCGCTGCGCCATCGCGTCGACCGCATCGTCGAGCTGCGCCTTGCGGCGTGCCGCCAGCGTTACGAAGGCACCGGCGTCGGCAAGCGCCGTTGCGCAGGCAAGACCGATGCCGGACGAGGCGCCTGCCACCAGAGCGCGTTTGCCTTCCAGTCGGAACGTCGGTGCGCCGGGGAGTTCCATCATACCGCGTCCTCCCGATGAAGGGCTGGTTCGCCGTAGCCGATATTGCGCCCGCCATAGCGCCGCACGCGCACATTGGCCTGCTCGGCATGCCCGACGAAGCCTTCCAGCATGCACAGCCGCGAGCAGTATTCGCCGATCTCGGCAGCCGCCGCGTCGGTCAGCACCTTCTGGTAGCTGTGGGTCTTCAGGAACTTGCCCACCCACAAGCCGCCGGTATAGCGGCCCGCTTTCTTGGTCGGCAGGGTGTGGTTGGTGCCGATCACCTTGTCGCCATTCGCGACGTTGGTGCGCGGTCCGAGGAACAGCGCCCCGTAGGAGGTCATGTTGTCGAGGAACCAGTCGTCGCGATCCGTCATCACCTGCACGTGCTCCGAAGCGATATCGTCGGCGACGGCGAGCATCTCTTCATGGGTGTCGCACAGGATCACCTCGCCGTAGTCGGCCCAGCTTCTGGATGCCGTTTCGGCCGTCGGCAGGATCTTCAGGATGCGTTCGATCTCGGCAAGGGTGTCCTCGGCCAGCTTGCGCGAGTTGGTGACCAGCACGGCTGGCGAGTTGTAACCGTGCTCCGCCTGACCCAGCAGATCGGTGGCGCACATCTCCGCGTCGACGGTTTCGTCGGCGATCACCATGGTCTCGGTCGGCCCGGCGAAAAGGTCGATGCCGACCCGGCCGTAGAGCTGCCGCTTTGCTTCCGCGACGAAGGCATTGCCGGGGCCGACGAGCATATGCACGGGCTCGATCGTCTCGGTGCCGAGTGCCATGGCGCCCACCGCCTGGATGCCGCCCAGGACATAGATTTCATGTGCGCCGCCCATATGCATGGCCGCAACGATTGCCGGGTGCGGTTCGCCTTTGACCGGCGGGGCCGAGGCGACGATGCGCGGTACGCCGGCGACCGACGCCGTCAGCACCGACATGTGCGCGGAGGCGACCATCGGAAATTTGCCGCCCGGCACGTAGCAACCCACCGATTGTACCGGGATGTTGCGATGACCGAGAACGATGCCGGGTAGCGTCTCGATTTCGATATCGGTCATCGAGGCGCGCTGCGCTTCGGCGAAGCGGCGAATCTGGGTTTGCGCGAATCTGATGTCTTCCATGTCGCGGGTGGACACGCGGTTCATCGCGGCATCGATCTCCGACCGGCTGAGCCGGAAGGATGCGGGCGCGTAGGTGTCGAATTTCTGGGAAAGCTCGCGCACCGCCGCGTCGCCGCGGGTTTCGATGTCCTTCAGGATCGTCTCGACGCTCGCGCGAACCTTGGCATCGTCCTCGGCCCGCTCGGCCTGCGGCTTGCCTCTCTTGAGGTAGGTGACGGCCATACTGCTCCTCCCGTGCAAAACCTGTTTGAATACGTATACAAAACCAAGCGCGGACGCAAGCCGATCCCTTTTGAGCTATGCCGTTGCATCCGAGGTTTCGTCCGCCGGACCGATCGCCCGGCGGAACGATGCATGCCGAGCTTCAGAGGCCCAGCAGCCGGGCTGCGGTCAGCCCGCCGACCTTCGCCTTGTCCTCTTCGGAGACGGAGGCGGAAAGCACGTGCTCGACCGGATCGTAATCCGCCATGTCATAGGGGTAGTCCGTTCCCATGACGATCTTGTCGGCGCCATACAATCCGACGAGGTAGTCGAGCTGGTGCGGCGTGAAGACCACGCTGTCGAAATAGACCTTGCGCAGGTACTCGGTGGGCGGTTTGGGCAGGCCTGCGTTGGAATCGCGCCGCGCGCCCCATGCGTGATCTATGCGACCCGAATAGGCCGGGAGATAGCCGCCGCCATGCACCGCGAGGATCTTCAGGTTCGGCAGGCGTTCGAGCAGGCCGGAGAAGATGATGTGGTGCAGCGCGATTGTCGTTTCGAGCGGATTCCCGACCACGTTGGAGAAGTAATAGTCGTGGAAGCGTTCCCCGTGCGTGAAGCCGTTCGGGTGGATCATGACGAGCGCGCCGAGCTCCTCGGCTTTCGCCCAGAACGGCGCGTATTTCGGATCCGCCAGCTCGTCTCCATTGACGTTGGTGAGCACCTCGACGCCCTTGAAGCCGAGTTCGCCCATGCAGCGTTCCAGTTCGGGCACGGCCTCGGAGGGGTCCTGCAACGCGACGGTTCCAAGCCCGGCAAAGCGATCGGGCCGCTTGGCGACGAAAGCGGCGATTCCGTCATTGACCATGCGCGTCGCCTTTACGGCATGCTCGGGTTCGACCTGGTAATAGCACTGGAAAGGCGGTGGGGCGACGACCTGGAAGTCAATGCCCATTTTGTCGAGAACCTTGAGCCGGTCGTCCATGTCGCTCATGGCGAGGGTGCGATCCTGGTCCTGCTTGCGGTTGATCGATTTGGTTTCGTCGTTGGAGTGACGCACCATCGCGATCTGGCCGATATTGAGATGAGGTTCGACATAGCGTGCTGCCTCGGGCACGGCGACATGGGCATGGATGTCGATCGTCCGGCTGTCCAGCCTGAGCGGCTTGCCGGGATTTTTCCGTGCGGCGGTCGCTCCGTAGCGGTTTACGGCCTCGCCAAGCTCGGGCGTGTTAATGACGCTGTGTTCCATTGAATGCTTTTCCTTGATTAATTGCGTGAAAATGCGCGCCGCCGCTTGGCGCCGGCGCGCCGTTGGCGCTTTACTGATTGGCGTCTTTCCAGGCCTTCACGTCGGCCTTTACGGTCTCCGCATCCCAGTCGTTCGCGAACTCGATGAAGCTGTTGTCGAGGAAGGTCGCAGGGTCGACCTCGGCTTGCAGCGCGCCCACGGCGACCATGCGTGGCTGGATCGCCGACCAGATCTCCGGCTGCAGATCGCCGGCCCTTTCGGTCGAGGACACATTCATGGGAATTGACGCGTCAAGAAACTGGCGTCCGAACTCCTCGTTCTCCCACTCCTCCGGCACGGCTGCCTTTGACATCTCGGCGACCGCGTCCGGGTCAATCTCGGCCACATGCATGGCCTTCGACCAGGCGCGCAGGAAGCCCTGGATAGGCTCGCGCAGCTCGTCGATGCGGCTGGCGCTGATGACGAAGGAATTCGCCGGCGTCTGCGAAACCTCTTCCGGGGTGATCATCTTGATCTGCATGCCGTTCGCCTGAAGCGCCAGCCAGTCGGGCACCGCGCCTGCGATCGCGGATACGGACTGTGTCTTGAACGCGTTAGCAAGGGTCGGACCGGCCTCGCCGACAACGACGGTGGTTACGTCGTCGATCGTCAGGTCGGCCGTTCCCAGCGCGATGCCGAGCGTGTTGCGGTCGCGGTCGGAAACGAGGCCGACCGTCGTGCCCTTCAGTTCCGAGACGTTCGCGACAGGGCTGTCGGCCGAAACCGCGATCCCCTCCGGCGCGTTCTGCATCACCTCGTAGACCACCTTTACATCGGCGCCCGCCGAAACGGCGGCGAAGGTCTCGGACGGATCGAGCATGGCAAGATCCGCCTGCTGGTTCTGGACGAAAGCCACATAAGGGATCGTCGTCGAGGACGGCAGCAGATTTACCTCCACGCCTTCGTCCTCGAAATAGCCGAGAGCCTCGCCGACGATCAGCGGATAGAAATGCGCCGAGCGCGGCAAGGGCATGATGACGTTGACGGTGGTCACATCCTGCGCGAAGGCGGTTGTCGACGGTGCGGCGATAAAGCCGGCGAGCAAAAGTCCTGCTAGCTTCCTCATTGTCTTCCTCCTGCGTTATGTTTGTTGTTTGTCTGAAGTCCCGGATTTTCACGGGCGAAGGCCGCAGCGCGTTTCCTCGAGATGACGGCCATGCGCGCGTCGCGACGCCAGAAGACGACGCGGTCGTCCACCAGTTCCATGATGGAAAAGAGGATCAGCCCCATCAGGGACATCGACAGCAGGGTCGCGATGGCGGCAGCCATGTCGAGGCTGAAGGAATAGCGCTGCATCAATACGCCGACGCCTTCGGTAGCCTGGGCGAACTCCGCTACGACGGCACCGATCAGTGCGGTCGTCATGCCGATCTTGAGCCCGGCCAGTGCAACAGGCAGGGCGTCCGGTATCCTGAGCTTCCAGAAGATCTGAAAGCGGCTGGCCCCCAGCGAACGGAACATTTCCAGCCGGTCGGCGTCGCTTTGGGTGAGGCCGGCAAGCGTGTTCACGAAGATGGGGAAGAAGGAGATGATCGCGGCGAGCGCGATCTTCGAGCCCCAGCCGAAACCGAACCATGCGATGACGATCGGGGTCAGCGCGAGACCGGGCGTAACGTTGAGCACGATGGCATAAGGCGCGACGTAGCGGCGGAAAGTGTCGTTGAGCGCGGAACTGACGGCAAGGGCGATACCGACAGCGGCGCCGATCGCAAAGCCCGCGACGGCCTCATACATCGTGATCGCGAAATGCCAATAGATGGTTCTGTCGAAGAGATAGAGCTTTCCGATGGCGGCTGCGATGCGGCTTGGCCGCGGCAGCAGGAACTCGTTCACGAGACCTGCGGCGATCACACCTTCCCACATGGCGATCAGCGCGGCGAAGATGCTCAGATGCAGCAGCAGCGTGGTTGCGATCGAGAACAGGCGGAAGGTCGCCTGATCGGTCGCTCCGGTCTGTTGTACGGTACTCATCTCAAGCCCCCCAGTTACGTTGCCACTGGGCCTGACGCCGGCGGGACACCGCATCCATCTGCGGCGCGTGCCGCCAGAAGACGATCCGGTTTCCGACGGCTTCCATGGTCCTGTAGATGGCGAAACCCAGGGCGGTGAGCGTTAGAAGGCAGCCGAAGGCGGAGGCCATGTTGAGCGATGCGGTGTATCGCTTGAGCAGCACGCCCATCCCCTCCGAGGCGGAGATGAACTCCGCAACGAGAGCACCCGAGAGAGCCGAAGCCATGGCAAGCCTGAGCCCGGCCATGATGACCGGCATGGCATCCAAGAGCATCAACTTCGTGAATATCTGCCACTTGTTCGCCCGCAGCGAGCGGAAGAGTTCATAGGCACCCTCGTTGACGCTGAGCATGCCGCTCAGCGTGTTGATGAAGGGCGCGAAGAAGCAGACCAGCATCACGATGGTGATCTTGGATGACCAACCGAAGCCGAGCGCGGCGATGATGAGCGGTCCGATGGCGATGCGCGGCGTTGCCTCCAGCACGATGACGTAGGGCTTCAGCAGCTTGCGCACCATCGGATTCAGTCCGACGACGATTGCGAGGCCGATGCCGAGGATCGAGCCAGCGGTGAAGCCTGCGAGCACCTCGCCGATGGTGACGAGCAGATGCCACCATATGTTGCGTTGCGTGACGAACAGCCGCCACATTGCTTCGGCAATGGCGCTTGGGGCGGGCAGAACCAGCGGGTCGATCGTGCCGGTGCGGGCGCCGATCTCCCATGCGCCGATCAGAACGGCGAAAATGGCGAAATGGCGGACGATCGGATGGAAGGCGGCCGCGTGGAAGAATGATCCCGCGCCGCGTCGGGTTCCATGATCCTGCTCCCGTGTGGATGAGGTAAGCACGACCATCAATGCGTCCCCAGGATGTCGCGAACCTCGGCCACGAGGGCGTTGAATTCGGGCGTCTGCTGCAGTTCCGGCCGGCGTGGGCGGGCAAACGGCACGTCCACCATGCGGGCGAGGCGGCCGGGACGCGGAGTCATCACCATCACCTTGTCCGCCAGGAAGATCGCCTCGCCGATATTGTGCGTGACGAAAAGCGTGGTTGCGCCGACCTCGGCCACTATGCGCATCAGCTCGAGGTTCAGCCGCTCGCGCGTGAATTCATCGAGCGCACCGAACGGCTCGTCGAGAAGCAGTATGTCGGCACCGGTCTGCAGTAGGCGAGCGAGCGCGACGCGCTGCTGCATGCCGCCGGAAAGCTGGCTCGGAAACGAAAACACGAAATCCTTCAAGCCCACCATCTTCAGGAGTTCGACGGCGCGCGAACGATCCTCGGCGGTGGGTTTGCGGTGAATTTCGGTCGGCAGCAACACGTTCTCGACCGCCGTCCGCCAATCGAGCAGCGTCGCCCGCTGGAACATCATGCCGACATCGGCATGCGGACCGCTGACCTCCCTGCCATGGACGGTGAGGCTGCCGGAACTGCGCTCGATCAATCCGGCGATCAACCGCAACAAGGTGGACTTGCCGCAGCCCGAAGGTCCGACGAGCGAGACGAAAGAACCCTTCGGAATGTTGAACGAGGCGTCCTCGAGGGCGACGACGGCTCCGCCGCCGAACGTCTTTCCGACGCCGCCGCCGGCTATGACGATGTCGGCGACGTCCGTCGCTGTGCCGGCTTCCACTTTGCGTGGCAATGCAGTCATGGCGTATCTCCTCCCTGAGTCCGCCGCGTTTCCTTTAACCGTCCCACTCCTTCGGCGGGCGACCTCCACGCCAGTCCGTTCGCGGGCGAGGTGCCCGCGTCATGCCCTTCAATCCTACTGCCTCACAGAGGCCCGTCCTGCCTGCCCCTTCAGGAGCAGGGGTCGCTTTCAGGCGACGATCGGACGGCTTTCCAGGCCTCGCATGATTTGTCCGCGAGACTTGGTCACATGCTTATGTGAAAGCCGGGCGGCGAGCGCCCCGTTGCGTGCCTGGATCGCGTCGATGATTGCGTTGTGATCGGCCAGAGGTCCCTCGAAACCACCCTCCTGCCTCAGGGTGGAAAGGGAGATCACGCAGAGGCGATCGTAGAATTCCATCACCCGCTTGGTTTCCTCCGCCAGCCGCTGGTTGTTCGACAGCATGGAGAGCGCGTGGTGGAAATCGCGATTATATTCCGCGAAAGCCTCGATGGAGGACATATCGGCGGTGCGGAAGCGATCGAGCCCGGCGAGTTCCTCGTCGCTCGCCTCGTTGGAAATCTTGCGCACCACCGCACCTTCGAGGATGACACGCAGTTCGAGCAGGTCCTCGGCATCCCGCACGGAAATCGGGCGGACACGATGGCCACGGCGGGGCTCGATCTCCACGAGGCCCTCGAATTCCAGTTTCTGCATCGCATCGCGCACCGGCGACTTCGACACGCCATAGCGCTGGGCCAACTCTCCCTCGCGCAGTTCGACGCCAGGCATGAGTTCACAGGTGAGGATTTCCCTTCGGACCATCTCGAAGACCTTGTTGCGTGCAAGAGCCAAACGGAATTCCTATTTCTGATATCTCACGTAAAAGGCTTTCGAATACCGTCTGCTTGGACGGAATCTTGCCAAATCATCCCGCGGTCAGTGCCCGCCGCGATATGTTTAGCGTGAAGCGGTGACAATCTGCTATTTATCAATCGAAAAACAAAGGGCCCGGCTTGTCAAGGACAAATCGAGCCATTGTGGTCATAAATTAAAGTTTGTGAGATATCAGGCGTGTTTAGGAAAGGCCGTTGTCACCGATACAGCCGCATGCAGCGATCGCCTCCATGGCGCAGTCTTCGTCCATGTCGGACGTGTCGCCCGAAACGCCGACAGCACCAATGATGCCGCCGCTATCGTTGCGCAGCAGGATTCCACCGGGCACGGGGATGAGGCGTCCCTCGGATGCCGCCGCGATGGCGGCAAAAAAGGCAGGCGCATTCTTTGCCCGCTCGCTCAGTGTGCGCGTTGGAAGCCCCATGCCGAGTGCACCCCATGCCTTGCCGTGGGCGATCTCGCAACGAAGTATGCCACTGTTGTCCGCGCGTTTCATGACGACGACGTGCCCGCCGGCATCGAGAACAGCGACCGTCAGCGGCGAGGCGTTGCGTTTGCGTCCGGCCTCGAGCGTGGCGTCGGCAATGCGGTCGGCAAGTGACAGAGTAAGGGCGGTCAAATGTGGGTCTCCTTTCGATCGGATGGGGCCAAAGCTTTGAGCACCGCGAAAAGTGCCGCGGTATCCTGCTTGTCGCGGCCTTGCGACAGGGCGGCCATGTAGTAGGGCAGGCTTGCCGTCATCAGGGGCAATGGGGCCCTGACGTCGCGCGCATGGTCGAGGATGAGCGTCAGATCCTTCATATAGACATCCATTTTCATGGTCGCGGGTTCGTACGTATCGCTGATCATCATCGGACCGCGCACTTCGAACATGCGCGAATTGCCGGCTCCGGAGCGCACCGCGTCGTAGACCATCTGGAGATCGAGCCCGGATTTCTGCGCCAGCAGCAGGGCTTCGGCCGCAGCGAGGTTGTGGATCGTGACCAGCAGGTTCGCGACGTATTTCAACTTGATGCCGGCGCCGAATGCACCCACGTGCCTCACGTCGCGCGCGAAGGCTTCGAAGACGGGTTTGATCTTGTCGAAGGCGGCGGAGTCGCCGCTGGCGAAGATCACCAAGTCGCCGGTCGCCGCCTGCGCACCGGTGCCGCTTACCGGACAGTCGAGCATCGTGCAGCCCTTGGCGGCCAGAAGGTCGCGGGCGGCTTCCTTGGCGTCGAGCGGCAAGGTTCCCATTTCCGCTACGACCTGATCCTCGCGCGCCGCTTCCGCGAACTGCATGGTGACATCGCGAAGTGCCGGTATGGATGCCAGCGCAATCAGGATAATGTCGGCCTGCTCCGCCACCGCGCGGGGCGAGGCTAGGGCTTCACCGCCGCACTCGGCAAGCGCGGCTGCTGCTTCAGGTGCGGGGTCGAATCCAACGACGACGTAGCCTGCCTTGCAAAGGTTTCGCGCGTAGGCGATGCCCATGATGCCGAGTCCCGCGATTCCGACCACGGTGCGAACATCCGTCTGTACAGCATTCATGAAGAACGATCCGTTTCATTGATTGCAGATTCATGATTTGCGGCGTTCGGCTTCCAGCGGAGCATGGTCAGAAAGCTCCGATGAATGCCGGTCTGCGGCAGATTTCGACCTATGAAGACGATTTGCGTGCGCCGGTCGCCCTCCGGCCAGTCATCCAGCGCGTCCGGTTCGTGAAGAAGCGGTCCGGCGGCATGAACGACGACGGGCCCGGCTTCCCCCGCGACATTTATGACGCCTTTCATGCGCAGGATGTCGTCGCCGCGCAGTGAGATGATGGAGGCGAGCCAGATGTTGAGAGCATCCCGATCGATGGCTTCATCCATGGTGATGACAAACGACGAAATCTCGCCCCCGTGTGCTGAAAGCCCGTCGTCCTCCGCCGCAAAGGCCTCTGCTTTCAGCCAGCAGGAAAGATTGCCGGCTTTCGTCGGTTTGGCGGGCAGGGCAGCAAACAGACGCTCTGCCGTTACATTACCGTTTTGAACCGGCAGGAGCTCGGCGGACGGGTTGAGCGGCCTCAGCGTCTGGGCGAGCGACGAGGCCGCCGCCGGTCCGGCCAGATCTGCCTTGCTCAGGATCAGCAGATCGGCCATCGCCACCTGCCGGCGCGCTTCCTCGAACTCGCCGATTTGGCGCAACCCGTTGACGCCGTCGATGGTGGTGATCACCGCCTGCATGTGAAAGAGGTCCGCTACCGCCTTCTGCGTTATGAGACTGCGCAGTATGGGAGACGGATCGGCCAACCCGGTCGTCTCGATCACCACGCGGGAGAAGGGCGGTATCAGCCCGCGGTCGCGCTTGGCCACGAGATCGAGCAGCGTATCGACCAGGTCGCCGCGCACCGTGCAGCAGATGCAGCCGCTCTGCAGCACGACCGCGTTCTCAATGGCGCTCTCGACCAACAGATGATCGATGGCGACATCGCCAAACTCGTTGATGACGACGGCCGTGTCGGTCATGTGCGGATCGCGCAGCAGCCGGTTGAGAAGCGTCGTCTTTCCGCTGCCCAGAAACCCGGTGAGCAGGAGGGCAGGTATGGTGCGCTGCCTTCCTGCCTGCCGGCTATGCGATCCGGGGCTTTCCCACTTCATGCCGCCGCCGTCTTTCCCGACCGCGAGCGCTTGAAGCTGAGGATGGCGGTGACGAGCGCCAGCACCAGGATCCCGAGGGCCAGGGGTCGCAACAGCATGGCTTGCAGGTCGCCGCCGTTGATAACCATGGCACGGTTGAGGTTCGCTTCCACGATTGGTCCCATGACGAAGGCGAGCACGATGGGGATCAGCGGCACGCGAAGTTTTTCCAGCCAATAGGCGCCCGCGCCTATCACCAGAGCCATCACGACGTGGGCGGAATAATTCTGGTAGGAATACGTGCCGATGATGAGCGTGATCATAACGAACGGCGCCAATATGTAACGCGGTATGCGTGCCACCTGTACGAATGCACGGATGCCGGCGATGCCTACGACCAGCATCAGCAGCGCCGACGCGATCAGGCCGATGAAGACTGACATCACCAGCGGGCCGCCCTGGCTGAAGAGCAGGGGTCCTGGGACAATACCGCGGCTGATGAGCAAGCCAAGCAGGATGGCGATGGCGCCGGATCCGGGAATGCCCAGCGCGAGTGACGGGATCAGCGAGCCGGCGACGATGGCGTTGTTGGCCGTTTCAGGCGCTGCGACACCTTCGTCCAGCCCGGTCCCGAATGCTTCCGGCGGATGCTTCGACCAGCGCTTTTCCTCGTTATATGCAACAAGCGATGCAACGGTTGCGCCCGGTCCGGGAATCGCACCGATCAACGTTCCGACAATCGTGCCGCGCCACATGGTCGGCATCAGGGTGCGCATGTCGCGCCAGCCGACGTGGTTGCCTTCGGCGGACTGGTTCAGGGTCTTGTCGAGTTCAGGGTCTTCGCCCTTGCGCGCCATCATGAGACGGAACGCCTCCGGCATTGCCATGATACCGATGATGATCACGATCAGAGGCATGCCGTCCAAAAGCGCCGCCTGGCCAAAGGTGAAGCGTGTTCCGCTGAAACCGGACGAGCCGATGGTTGCAAGGAACAGCCCGATGCCTGTGGCAATGAAGCCCTTGATCGGATCCGAGCCGAAAAAGCTGCCGATGATCGCAAGCCCGAAGACGCCCACCGCAAACATCTCGGTCGGGCCGAACTGAAGTCCGACCCAGGCAAGTCCCGACGATCCGAAAAGGAAGGCGAAGCTGCTGAACAGGCTGCCGAATACGCCAGTATAGAGGGAGATCTTCAGTGCGCGGCCGGCCAAGCCTTTCCGGGCCATCGGAAAGCCGTCCAGCACCGTGATCGCGGCGGCTGTCGTGCCCGGTGTTCGTATCAGGATCGCGGGGATCGAGCCGCCATATTCCGCGGCCGCGTAAATCGAGATGAAGAACAAGACGCCGGAGATCGGTTCCATCGCAAAGGTGAAGGGGAACATCAGCGCCAAGGCCTGTGCGGCGCCGAAACCCGGCAGTGCGCCAAGCAGGGTACCGACGATCACGCCGATGACCATGATGGCGATGTTCGTCGGGCTCAGGACGATCCAGAGCGCAGGAATGAAGTTTTCGATGATCATCGACATGGCCGGCGTCCTAGAATCTGATGTAGCTCGGAAGGAATTGCAGCGGGACGGAAACGTTCAGCAGCAGCACGAAGGTCCCGTAGAGAACGGCCGTGGTGAGTAGGCCGGCCACGATCGCGGCCACGGGGCCGATGCGCGGCAGCAGCAGCACCGCCAGCAGCAGGAAGGTGCTTATTTCGAAGCCTACGACGTCGAGCGCGAACACATAGGCGAGCACGGCCGCGATGCTGATCGCATAATCCTTTAGCTCGAAATCGAACTCGGTCGGATCCTCCTCGTCCGAGGTCCGGTTTTCCTTGCCGCCGATGAGCAGCAGGCCGATCCAGGCGAGCGTGAACAGTCCTGCCCCGATCAGTGCAAGCCGTGGAAAGAAGCCCGCGCCCGGGTAGCCGCGCACGGGAGATGGCGCGAAACTGAACGTGTGCGCGAAGAGCGCCGCTATGGCGGCAAGCAGAAGCAGCGCCGTAACGAGTTCGGCGGTGAAGCTGCGGACCTTGAGCATTGTCCGATACCTTTCGAGAAGTGTCGGTGTCCGCCGCATGGCAACGGACACCTTCGGCCTCACAGGATGCCGTTCGCCTGCATGAACTCGCGGTAGTCTGAAATCTCGTCCTCGAGTGACTGCTTCAGCACGGCCGGATCGGTTTCGAAGTTCTTTTCCACGTGCGGACTGTTCTTCAGATATTCCGCGTATTCCGGGCTATCCATCAGCTTGGTCAGCGCATCGCGCAGCTTGCCTTTGATATCTTCGGGCGTTCCGGCGCGCAGGAAGATGCCCTGCCACTGGTGGCTGATCGGATAGTCGTAACCGAGCTCGGCCGGCGTCGGCACATCGGGGAAGGCGGCGACGCGTTCCTCGTTCAAAACCACCAGCGGACGAATGTTTCCCGCTTCGACGTGTGGTTGGAGCTGGCCAATGGAACCGAGCCCGAGCGGCACATGCTGGCCGAGCACATCGCGAACCGCGTCGCCTGAGCCTTCATAGGGAATATGCACGGCTTCGGCATCGGCAGCCTTGAACACCGACAGGATATGCTTGTGGTGGATCGAGCCGATCTTGTTGCCCGCGACCGCGAGCGTGCCGGGCTTTTCCTTCGCCGCCGCGACCGCATCGCCGAAGGTTTGATAAGGCATGGCGGTATGGGTGCCCAGCGCGTAGATAAACTTCTCGATACGGGCCAGATACTCGAAATCCTCCACGGAAGGCTCGAAGGTCGGCAGATTCATGTAGCCGCTCCAGCTCGCGTTGGCGTGCAGGATCGTGTAGCCGTCCGCCGGTTTGCCGCGTACGTACACGGCCGCCTCGTTGCCCGATCCCGCGCCCTTGTAGGCGACGTTCACCGGCACGCCCAGCATGCCGTCTTGTGCCAGCACCTGCGCCACGAGCTGGCACCATTGTGCCGCGGTGGAGCCGGGCGAGGTCGAGCAGACCAGCTCGACCGGCTTTTGTGGATAAGCGTCCTGCGCGTGAGCGGGCGCTGCGCCGCTAAACAACAGCAATGCGGATGCAAAAGCACCGAATTTCATCTTGGTTCCTCCCGGTTGCATTCACCGGGACGGTCAGTCCTCCACCGCCCGTCCCAGCATCGAAAAACGGTTTGATTCAGCTTTTTGGAGCAAAGCCCTCGTCGTAGTGAGGGCCGGTCATGGTTCCGTCCGCGGCTTTGCCGATGATCCCGTGCGACAGATCCTTGACGACGAAGAAGACGACGTCCTCGTCTGGCAGGGCCACCGTCGCGTGGATCTTGTTGGGTGGGAAATAAAGCAGCGCCCCCGGCCCAACGATGCGTTCTTCCTCGCCCTCTATGTGGACCCGCAGCCTGCCCTTGATGACGTAGTTCCATTGCTCGTTGGGGTGCGAATGCGGTCGCGCGCCTGTACCGCGCGCCTTGTTCATGAGACCCACCTGCGTGCGTTCGCCTTCCACGACCGCGCCGAAGGCCGTCGAATAGCCGGTCCCCGCGTCGATCTTGTCGAGTTCGGCAAGCTGGAAGATATGGCCCTGGGCCCCCGCCTTCGTGGCGCCCAGGTTCTTCGTCAGTGGCTTGGCTTCGGCTGCTTCCGTCATTGGATTTCCTCCGGTTCAGATATCGAGTTCGAGGACGTAGAGACCGCCGGTATGGCGATCGGCGGCGTAGACGATCGCATTCTCGTCCACATAGACGTCGTTGATTTGCGCGGCCGGCACGCGCGAGCCCTTGGGCGCGCTCGGCACGAAAGCCGCCACCTCTTTGGGTTGGGTCGGGTCCGACAGGTCGTGCACCCTGACCCCGCCGTTGAAGAGCGTGGAAAAGAGCAGCGTGTCGGACTGAAAGGAGGTCTCGCGCGGTGGGTTTTCGTGCACGTTGTGGCAGCCGAATCTACCGCCGCGACCCGCATATTCCTCGACCTGCGGCATCGGCAGGATCGACAGGGGTACGAGGTTGTCCTCGCGCCGCGCATCTACGATCCATGTCAACTTCGGCCAGTCCGCGCCGTCGTCGAGCACGCACTCATGCGTGAAGACGAGCAGGTCGCGACTGAAGAGCGGCATCACGGTGTGGGTGAAGCCGGGGAAGGGCGGGTTCGGGTTGAAATGCGACACGACACGCGGCGTGGACTTGTTCGAGATGTCGAGTACGTAGCCGCCGCCGTCGATATAGGCGACATAGGCGCGGTCCGGCCGCTGCGGATAGACGTTCGTGTTGTGGCCGCGAAAACCGGTATCGATCGGCAGTCGCTCCGGCGGAGACTCTGCGTCGCCTACGGCCGTGCCGGGCATCCACCAGCGCCCCACCTCCACGGGACGGCTCGGGTCGCGCACGTCGAGAATGCGATAAGGCTGATCGTCCAGCTGGTTGTGAGGGGTGAAGTCGGCCGCCCCTCCCGCGAAGTGAATGTATTCGCCGTCCACGAACCACAATTGATGCACGCCGCGCGAGTGCGGACCCGAGCAGTCGAAATAGCTGATCGAACGCGGCGACTCGGGGTTCGAAATGTCGAATATTTCGAGCCCGGCCGGCGTCTGCCCGGGCTCGAGCGTCTGGTAGGCGACGGCCATCAGGTCGCCCGTGGTCTCGAGCGAATTCGAGCGCACATGCATGTTGGGCAGATCCGTCTGGACCACGACGCGGGGCTTGCGCGGGTCGGTCACGTCAACACCAGTGAAATTCTTCGGCGGGCCTTCATGCGCGAGCCACATGATGCGGCGACCGTCTCTCGTCGCCTGAATAGACATCCCCTCGCCAATACCTCCCCAGCCATCGAGCAGATCGTGGCCGATGAGACGCATTCCTTTGATCAGATCCACCGTCAAACAGATTCTCCTATTATGTTGCGGGCGCGCTCAGTTGCCTCGCGAGAAATCCAGGTGCGAGATCCGGCGGCAGCGGCGCGCAAGGCAGTGGTTCCGTGTGGAAGAAGTGGCGCAGTTCCGGACCGAGCAGGGCGTCGAAGAAGGCGTCGTCGCTGGATGCTGTGGCTTCCGGCTCCGTCAGCTTGATGGCAATGCCCGCGGCCTCGAGTTTCCGCGTGTATTCGCGGCCGTGTCGCGGCGTTTCGCCCACACGGCCCTCGAAGAGCGCGGTGAGTTTTTCGCCCGACCAGATCGCGGCTGCGATGGGCACATCCTCCAGCCCGCTTGTTTTCACCCGCGCGCGGGGCAGAAGCGCAGGGGCCGAAAACAGTGTATCTTCAGATCGATACAGCCCTTCATAGTATCCCAGCCGTCGCTTTATTTCGGGCAAATTGTCCTGAAGTCGGCGGCGTAGAAACTCAAAATAGCGGTCGATCAGGCGCAGCAGCGTGCGGTCCCACGGCGCGCATTGCCGCTTCAACGCCGCCACCAGGATGTCTTCCTTCGACCCGCCTGAAAGCAGCGAGTCCGATGCGGGGAGGATACGGCCGAGATGATGCAGCCGGATCGGCTGATCCCGCCGGCAGCAAAGCCGATGCCGCGCGTTGTCGCCAAATACGATTGGAAACGCGATGGCGGGAATGGTTGGCGCTTTCATTTGCGCGCCTCCGGATGCCACACCAGCAGCCTTGCGCGCAGCATTTCGAGACTGCGGACCACTGCGAAACCGAGGAACACGATCTCGACGATGCCTGCGAAGACGCCGACGGAATCGGCGAAACGGCCCGCCATGATCATGGAGCCGCCGACGCCCCTGCCGCCCATGAGCATTTCCGTCACGATCGTGGTGATCATGCCGACGGGCAGGGCAACCTGAAGCCCGGTGAGAATCTGCGGCAAGGCCAGCGGGAGACGTACCTCCCACAGGATCTCATGTTCCCTGGCTCCCAGGGCGCGGGCCGACCAGATCGGCCATTTGTCCTGCCCGGTCGTGCCGGCGTAGGTCGCTGCTACTATGGGGAAGAAGCAGGAGAAGGTGACCATGATGATCTTCGACGTGTCGTATATGTCGAACCAAAGGATGAAGATTGGGAGGAAGGCGATCTTCGGCATCGGAAAACCGACCGAGATCAGCGGGTCGAAGAACCATCGCACGGTTGCAGATCGCGCCATGAGGACACCGATGGGAATGCCCAGAGCCGCGGCGATGAGGAAGCCTGCAAGGGTCCTGTAAAGGGTCAGGCCGAGGTCTACGAACACCGTTCCCGACATCGCGTCGGCCCATATGCGCGCAAGCACGTCCGAGAGCGAGGGCAGCAGGAATGGGTTGATCGCGCCGACTCGTGCTCCGAATTCCCAGGCCAGGCACAGGACTACGATGACGCCCGCCTGCACCGTGATATCGACCAGCCTGTCCGGCGCGATGCGTGGGGTTGCGCGCTTTGCCTTCAAGGAGCCTCTCGATGTGGCTTGGACCGTGGCCATCAGGCTTCCCTCCAGGCGAGTTGCCGGCGGGCGAAGGCTGCATAAATCCGATCGGCCAGGAAGCCGATGCCGGCGACGAAGAAGATGACCGCGAACATCGCGGGATAGATGCCCCCATCGCCAAGCGACGAAATCATGTAGCCGACGCCGTCGGTCGCAATCAGGAATTCCGAGCTCACCATCAGGATGAAGGAGAAGGCGAGCGCGGTGCGGACACCATTGAGGATTTCCGGCATCGCGCCAGGCAGCACGATCTCGTGGATAACCTCCAGCTTCGAAGCGCCGAGGCTGCGCGCTGACCAGATCATGAACGGGTTGATGCCGCGCGCGCCGTTATAGGTTCCCACCACCACGGGCAGGAGGCATCCAAGGAAGATCAGCAGGATCTTGGAGGCGTCGCCTAGACCCAGCCAGATCATCACAACCGGAATGAGGGCCGATTTGGGCATCGGGTAGAATATCTGGACGATCGGGTTGATGAGCAGGCGAAGGGGGCGGAAGCTTGCCATCAGCAGCCCGGCAACTATGCCGACGACGACCGCGCACAAGAGGCCGCTTCCCGCGCGCATCAGCGAGCGGGCGCAATTGTAGAGGAGGTCGCCGCTCACCACCGCGGCAACGAGTTCGCCAAATATCTCACCAAGTCCCGGCAGCATCTGCCGGGATATCAGACCGGTCGCGCCGAGCAGCTCCCACACGATGAGCAGGATTGCGATGGGCGAATACCTCAACGCACCCCGGCTGATGTCGAGAAGCATGTTGATGCCGCCTGTCCCGGTTCCAGCCCGCGGCATCTCAGCGCCCTCGCGTGGCTGCGACGGCCTGTTCCCTCACAAGCCGCCAGATCTGCTCGCTCAGATGGATGAATTCGCGATCTTCCAGCGTGTCCTCGCCGCGGTCGCGCGGCAGGGATACGTCGATCACGTGTTCGATGCGACCTGGGCGCGAGCTCATGATCGAAATGCGATCGGCGAGGAATACGGCTTCCTGCACGTCGTGCGTAACGAAAACGACCGTCTTGCGGGAGCGTCCCCATATCGCGCGCAGCTCCTCCTGCATGACGCGGCGCGTCTGGGCGTCCAGCGCGCCGAAGGGCTCGTCCATGAGCAGCGTCTTGGGATCGACGGCAAGCGTGCGCGCGATGGCCGCGCGTTGCTGCATGCCGCCGGAGAGCTGCGAAGGATAGGCATCCTCGAAGCCCGAGAGATGAACGAGGTTGATGTAGTCGCGCGCCCGCTCCTCGGCATCCTCTCCCTTCAGGCCTTGCTTTCTCAGGCCGTAAAGCACGTTCTGCTTCACCGTCTTCCACGGAAAGAGCGCGAAGTTCTGAAACACGATGGCCCGGTCCGGGCCGGGCTGAGTTACAGGGCCGTTCGTCGTCACGATCGCGCCTTCCTGAATGGGAAGGAATCCTCCGATCAGGTAGAGAAGCGTGCTCTTGCCGCAACCCGAGGGGCCAAGCAGCGCGTGGAATTCTCCGTCGGCGATGTCGAGGCAGATGCGGTTGAGAGCCACCACGCCTCGACCGCTGGCACGTGCGCCGTAGGAATGGGTGACATTATCGATGTGAATGCCGGTTCGGGCGCGGTCGGCTGCCTCGTGCCTCGCGTCGGCGGCCATGGCGACGGTCGTCATTGTTTGTCCGCCTCGATGCGGCGTTTGGCTTCTTCCACGAAACTGAGGTCCACATAGTCCGGGGCAACCGCCAGTCCCTGTGGCGACAGACCCAGATCGACGGCGATGTCGATGCTGTTCTGCAGTGTCTCGATGTTCGGGAACATGAAGGGGTCGCGATAGTAGTCCTTTTTGGTGAAGACGTGGGTGAGCGTATCCGGCGACTGCTGCATGAAACGGGCGATGATCCCGACGGCTTCCTCACGATTATCCGGGTCGGTGAACCAGCGCACGGCGCGCACATGGTCTTCGAAGAAGTCCATCATCTGATCTCGGTTTTCTTCCAGAAAATCGGTCTTGCCCGCGAGGAAGACCAACTGAGACGGCCCGACGGCATCCTTGGCCGTGAACAGAACCTTGTAGTCGCCGGTTTCCTGCAACTGACCCGACATCGGCTGCAGAACTGTCCCGATGTCGATCTTGCCCTCTTCGAGCATTGGCGGAATGTTGGGAAAGGCGACCTCGACCATGGTGAAGTCGCGCTTGTCGAGCATGTCGTGATTGCGGAACATGGCGCGCATCGCCGTGTCCGACGCCGAACCGATGGCGTTGGTGCCGGCTCGCTTGTCGCGGAGGTCGTCCACGCTATCGATGCCTGAATCGGCGCGAACGATATAGGTTTCGGAATGGTAGTCCTCGACGCCGTCCTGGATCACGTCGGCGACCACCTTTACGTCCTGGCGCGCATTGTTGACGACCAGCGCCAGCACCAGCGGTCCGAACGCGCCGATGTCGATCTCGCCCGCGGCCATGGCGCTGATCTGCGGCGAGCTGCCCCGGAACCGGATCGGCTCGACCGTGTAACTCGTTCCGTAGTGCTTCAGGATCTCGGGCTTGGAATACAGCACGGGGATGAGATGTCCCGGCATGGTGGACCAGCCGATGCGGATGTTCACCGGCTCGGCATTGGCCATGACAGGTGCCGTGATCGTTAATGAAAGAGCGGCAAACAGCGCGCGGATTCGACGAGACATGGTCCTTTCCTCCCAGATAGGCCTTGATGTCGAGAGCAGCGATCTTTTTGCGAACCAATATTATATTGATTCACTATAAGCTCGCTTATTGATCGATAGATAATCATTGATTGCGCCCACCTGTCAACAGCCTCTTTTCGATTTTCTGATCCACAGGCATTGCGAAACTTGAGCTTCAGAGAGGCGGGGCAGCTTTGACGTCTGGTGATTGCCCGACGTGATGCTGATTTTTTCTCTGGCGGAAGCTGAACCAATATGCTGTATGAGGGCAAATTGGTACGCTAATATGGGCTTTGCATAGATGGGAATTTTCGAAGGTGACGTCGGTGCCCTGGCGATATTCCTCGCCGGAATCGTTGCAGCCGGTGTAACGGGGGGGCTGCTGGCGGGGTTGCTCGGCGTCGGCGGCGGCATCGTGATCGTACCGGTTCTCTATCACATTCTCGCATCCTTCGGCGTCGACGAGGGACTGCGCATGAAGATCGCCGTTGCAACCTCGTTGTCGACGATCATCGCCACATCGGCCATGTCCATCCGAAGTCACCGCAAACGCGACGCGATCGACGTATCGCTGCTCAAGAGTTGGGGCGTGCCGATCTTTGTCGGAGTCGTGACAGGAACGATTTTCGGCGGCTATGCCGACGGCCGTATCCTGACTGCGGTTTTTGCCACGGTGGCCCTGGCGGTGTCTCTCCAGATGGCATTCAAGAAGGATGGCGCAAAGTTGCGGGACGGGTTCCCCAGCCGTATCATCAAGGCGGTGTTGGGGTTTTTCGTCGGTTCGATCTCCGCATTGATGGGCATCGGCGGCGGCACCTTGAGCGTGCCGATCCTGACTGCCTACGGTTTCGATATCCGCCGCGCGGTGGGCACGGCGGCGGCCATCGGCTTCATCATTGCGATCCCCGGCACGATCGGCTACGTCCTGTCTGGCCTCGGCGAACCGGATTTGCCGCCGTTTTCCATCGGCTACCTGAACGTCGCGGGCGCACTTGCGCTTGTGCCGCTGACGATGGCATTCGCGCCGCTGGGGGCAAGGCTGGCCCATTCCATTCCACGGCGCGCGCTTCAGTTGTGTTTCGCGTTCTTTCTCGCGATAACAGCGGTCCGCATGTTCTACGACCTTTATCTGTCGCTATGACCCGCTCCTACTCCAATGCAGAAGCAATGATCGCCAGCCTCCGCGGTGCCGCGGAAACAGGCGAGGGGGAATTGGTCAAGGATGGGCGGCTGCCGACCGAGCGAGAATTGATGGAGATGTTCGGCGTTACCCGCAGGGCAGTACGAAGCGCGCTGGACGAACTCCAGCACCAGGGGCTTGTGTTTCGCCGGCAGGGGCAGGGCACCTTCATCCGGCCCACGAGTCCGAACGCCTCACGGGTGGAAAGCCTTGCCAATCGCACGAGCCCGTTCGAGATCATGGAGGTCCGTCGCGAGATCGAGCCTGCGCTTGCAAGGCTTTCGGCGCTGCGCGCAACGCCGTCCGACATCGAACAGTTGAAACGTCTGGCCGAACGCGGCGGAACGACCGGCAACAGTCAGGATTACGAGCGCTGGGACAGCGCCTTCCATGCAAAGATAGCGGAAAGTGCGCGTAACGACCTGTTTTTAGGCGTCTTCCAGCTCATCCAGGCAGTTCGTGTGGAACAGAGATGGACCGGCCTGCGCGCCCAGATATTCACTGCGGATCTGCGTGACATCCTGGTCGTTCACCATCTGCAAATCGTCGACGCCATCGCCGAAAGAGATCCCGAGAAAGCCGATGAGGCGATGCGCGATCATTTGCTGGAAGTCAGTCGGATCACGGGGACCTGAGGTGTCCTCAGGAACATGCATAATGGCACTGGGGTTTGGCTCACGGTCAAATACCAGGATCGACAACTCTCGAATATCTTCTCAAGTATTGTCGCGTCTGTATCAGCGGAACGTGCTGCCACGCGCTACACGACCAGCACGGCAGCACCGATGCGATTTCCGTTAGAACTGCACGCCGAGTTTGAGTCCGAACGTATGATCCCGGCTGTCGCCATTGGTGCCCAAGGCAGTGCGATAGTCGAAGCCGAGCGTCACGTCCTCGCCAATCCGCGCATCGAGCCCGAGGCCGATCGCGAGATGATTGCGCGAGAAGCCTTCGATATCGAGTTCGTAAGGCGGGGTGCCGATGTCGGCATAGCCGAGGCTGGCGCGGCTCGTGCCCTCGAAATCATGGGTGTATTCAAGCCGGCCGCGCGGCTTAAGGGCACCCCAGTCCGTGGAGATGGCATATTCGAGCCGCAGCCCCAGTGTGCCCGACAGCGTATCGATACGCTGTTCGCCGTAGGTGAGGTTCCACATACCCGCTCCCGTTTCGGTGAAGGCGTCGAGCGTGGAACGCGAGCCGGACAGACGGCCATAGGGTGAGATCAGTAAACCCTCGTTGCGGTATTCGTAGCCTGCCGTGAGCGAGGCAAAGAATTGGTCGCCACCGCGCGTGCCGGTGGCATAGTCACCGGTCGCCGTGACATGGCGCAGGCTGTCGAAGCTCATGGCGCTGTAGCCGGCCAACCCATCGATGAAAAGGCCGGGCACGGGCCGGTAGCTGCCATAGGCGGCAAGCGAGAAGGCTTCGGCACGGCTTTCCGTGCCGTTGGAACCGACCTCGGTCACATCGCGCCCATAGCCGAGACCAAAGCCCGCCGTCAGTTCGGACGTGAAACGGTAATCGACTCCGGCGCTGACGCCGACCAGCGTATGATCGAGGTTGATCGCGCCATTGTCGTTGGTGCCGAAATTGACAAAGCCGCCGCTCCAGAAGGCGAGATTGCCGAACGGATGGTCGACCGGTGCCGGTTGCGGGTCGGAGCGGCGCTCCGCCTGGACAGGCGCGGCTCGGCCGATAGCCTTGAGTGCCGGATCGTGCGCATCCTCTTGCGGCGCATAGGCATCAGGCGTGATCGAAGGTTGTTGCACGCCGACATTGACGCCGACCGAATTGCTGCGCCGCTCGCTTTCATTGTGAAGCTGCTCGAGCCTTTGGTTGAAGTTGGTGATCTGCGTGTTGGCGAAGCGTTTTGCTGTCTCGGTCTGCGCCCGGATCAGGCCGATGACTTCCGGATCAAGGGAAGGGTTGGGGCGAGCCAAAATCCTGAACGTGATCGTACCCGGTGCGGACATTCCAGCAACGTTGGACAGCGCGAAGCGAACATTCGAT
>NZ_LBCQ02000018.1 GCF_001014615.2 Aquamicrobium sp. LC103 | reverse complement strand
TGACGTCCACGCCCTCATCCTCGGCAGAGCACAGACCGGGATACAGGCGTTCTTTTGAGAAGGTTGCGTTGCGCGCCGGCTCGAAGCATGGTGCGCGCTGCTTGATTTGAGAAAGGGACTATCGATGGCATCGCAGAACTTCACCTATCCCTCCACGCAGCTACTGATCGACGGCGAATGGCGCGGAGGCATCGAGGGCAAGACCATCGATGTGGTGGATCCGGCGACGGGCGACGCCATCGGCACGGTCGCGCATGCGACGCGGCCCGACCTCGACGCGGCACTTGCCGCGGTCGAGCGCGGCTTTGCCGTGTGGAGCCAGACTTCCGCTTATGAGCGCTCCAAGCTGATGCGCAAGGCGGCCGACCTCCTGCGCGAGCGCGCCGGCACGATCGCGGCGATCATGACGCGCGAACAGGGCAAGCCGCTGGCCGAGGCCAAGGGTGAGATACTCGCCGGCGCCGACGTGATCGACTGGTTCGCGGAGGAAGCCCGCCGCACCTACGGCCAGATCATCCCGGCGCGCGCGCCGGGCGTGATGCAGATGGCGATCAAGCTGCCGGTCGGCCCGGTCGCTGCCTTCACGCCGTGGAACTTTCCGATCAACCAGGTGGTGCGTAAGCTTTCCGGCGCGCTCGCCGCCGGCTGCTCGATCATCGTCAAGGCGCCCGAGGAGACGCCCGCTTCCCCGGCCGAGCTCATCCGCGCCTTCGTTGACGCCGGCGTGCCCGCGGGCGTGGTCAATCTCGTCTACGGCGTGCCCGCAGAGATTTCGGAATATCTCATTCCGCACCCCGTCATCCGCAAGATTTCCTTCACCGGCTCGACCCCGGTCGGCAAGCACCTGGCGGCGCTCGCCGGCCAGCATATGAAGCGCGCGACGATGGAGCTCGGCGGGCATGCTCCGGCGATCGTCTTCGACGATGCCGATCTCGACAAGGCGGTGAAGGTGCTCGCGGCCTCCAAGTTCCGCAATGCCGGCCAGGTCTGCGTTTCGCCGACGCGATTTCTCGTCCAGGAGCGCGCCCACGGCCAGTTCCTCGATGCCTTCACGCAGGCCGCCAAGGCGATCCACGTCGGCAACGGCATGGAAGAGGGCTCGCAGATGGGGCCGCTCGCCAACGAGCGTCGCATCCCGGCCCTGGAAGGGCTGATCGCCGACGCCGTTTCCCACGGCGGTGAGCTGAAGGCCGGCGGCCGGCGGATCGGCAACAAGGGTAATTTCTTCGAGCCGACCGTACTTGCCAACGTGCCGACGAGCGCGCGGATCATGAACGAGGAACCGTTCGGGCCGGTCGCGATCGTCAACCGCTTCTCGAGCCTCGACGAGGTCATCGAGGAGGCGAACCGTCTGCCGTTCGGCCTTGCGAGCTATGCCTTCACGAGCTCGGCGGAGACGGCTCAGCAGCTCGGCCTGCGCATCGAGGCGGGCATGACGACGATCAACCACAACGGCTTGGCGCTTCCCGAAGTGCCGTTCGGCGGGATCAAGGATTCCGGCCACGGCACGGAAGGCGGTTCCGAGGCGATCGAGGCCTATCTCGTCACCAAATTCGTCTCGCACGCGGCGTAACAATGGCCGGGCGCTCGCCCGAGGGCCTACCGGCAACCAGTTTTTCCGAAGGAGTTTTCCGCGATGAATGGTGCAGATGTTCTCTGCGACACGCTGCTCGTCAACGGCGTGGATGTCTGTTTCGCCAATCCGGGCACGTCGGAAATGCACTTCGTCGCCGCCCTTGACCGCAAGCCCGAGATGCGCTGCGTGCTCGGGCTTTTCGAGGGCGTGGTGACCGGAGCCGCGGACGGCTATGCCCGCATGGCCGACAAGCCCGCCGCCACGCTTCTGCATCTCGGGCCGGGTCTCGCCAACGGCCTGGCCAATCTTCACAATGCGCGGCGTGCGCGAACGCCGATCGTCAACATTGTCGGCGACCATGCCGGTTATCACCTGCAATATGACGCGCCGCTGACCAGCGACATCGAGAGCCTTGCCCGGCCGATGTCGCATTGGGTGGGGCGCGCCGAAACCGCCGAACAGGTGCGCGCCGTCACCGAGGAGGCCTACAAGGCCAGCCTGATGAACCGCGGCGTCTCCACCATGATCCTGCCCGCCGACGCGGCATGGGGCGAGGTGGAACGCCCCGACCTCGCATCCGTCACCTTGCCGCCGCGTCCGGAAATTTCGGCCGATGCATTGCGGCGTGCAGCGGCGATACTGAGGAGCGGCAAGCGCGTCGCATTCTTCCTGGCGGGCCGGGCGTTGCGGGCAAACGCGCTGGAAGCGGCGGGCCGCATCGCGCAGGCAACGGGTGCGACGCTCTTTTCCCAAACCTCGGACCGGACCGAACGTGGGGCCGGACGCGTGACGGCCCGGCCGGTGCCCTACAATATCGACCAGGCGGTGAGCGTCCTGAAGGATTTCGAGGCAGCCATCTGCGTTGGCGGCAGGCAGCCCGTCGGCTTCTTCGCCTATCCCGGAAAGCCGAGCACGATGCTGCCGCCGGGCTGCGAGATCGTCGAGCTCGCCGGCCATGAGCAGGATTTGGCGGAAGCTCTCCGCCGGCTGGCGGAGGAGGCGGGCATTGCGGGTGATGCGCCCTTTGCGTCTAACCGCTTCGTCCAGCGCGAGATCGCCGAGCCGACCGGAGCGCTGAACGCCGAGACGATCGCCTTCGCGGTGGCGCGGCGGATGCCGGAAAACGCCATCGTCTGCGAGGAGTCGATCACCTCCGGCGGCAAGCTGGCGGCGCTGGCCTCCGGCCTCAATCCCCACGACCATGTGCCGTTGACCGGCGGCGCGATCGGCGAGGGCATTCCGCTCGCCATCGGCGCGGCGATCGCCTGTCCCGATCGCAAGGTGATCGCGCTTCAGGCCGACGGAAGCGGCATGTACACCATCCAGGGGCTGTGGACCCAGGCGCGCGAGCAACTGGACGTCGTCACGGTCGTCTATTCCAACCGCGCCTATGCGATCCTGCAGGGCGAGATGCGCAATGTCGGCGTCAACGATTTCGGCGTCAATGCAAGGCGGATGCTCGACCTCGACAACCCGACGCTCGACTGGTGCTCGATGGCGCGGGGCATGGGCGTGGAGGCCGGCCGCGCCGAGACGGTCGAGCAGTTTACCAAGCTGCTGGACGGCGCGCTCGCCCGCAAGGGACCCTTCCTGATCGAGGCGATCATCTAGTCTCGGCCGGATTGCTCCGGCGGCCAGCCGGTCAATGCCTGCTTGAAGCGATCGCGCCTTGCCTGTCCGTCGAGGCGATCCTTATCGCAAAGGCGCTGATGGCGAGGATCGCCGCGGCAATCCACAGCACGATCGCGAAGGCGCGGTCGAAGGCGCCGCGGGCGAGCTCGATCAGTCTGGCAGCGGATTCCTCGTCGAGTGATTCCGCGGCCAACAGGGCGTTGTCGATGCCGTCGAGTACCGTCGCCGGAACTTCCGTGCCGCCGGGCAGGGTCATTGTCGCGGAATATATCGCGGCGCACAGGCTGCCGAGGATCGCGATGCCGATCGCGCCGCCGAGCTCATAGGAAACCTCCTCGACGGAAGCGGCCATGCCCGCGCGGTCGACGGGCGCATTGGCCATGATCGCGGTCGAGGCGGCCGTCATGGTCGCGCCGACGCCGAAGCCGAAGGCGGCCAGCGCAGCTATCTGTCCGATCTGGGAATAGCCCTGAAGAAGGACGAAAGTCCCGAGGCCGGCGGCCGACAGGAAGAGCGTGCTCCAGATCAGGGTGCGTGCGCCGAGGCGCGGCAGGAACGCTCCGGTGAGCGGCCCGGCGATGAACGCGGCAAGCGGGATCGGCAGGATCAGCAGGGCGGCCTCCAAAGGCGAAAGACCGAGCACGAGCTGGAGCCTTTGGCTGTAGACGAGTTCCACGCCGACGAGGGCGATCGATGCGACCAACGCCGCGGTGACGCCCGCCGAGATCCTCGGATCGCGAAACAGGGTGAAATCGATGAGCGGGGCCGGGCTCCGCCGCTGCCGGCGCACGAAGATGACGAGCGCCGCCAAGCCGATGACGGCTCCGACGGCTGCCGCCGCGAGGTCGGGTTCGCGCATGCCCAGCGTCTTGATCGCATAGGCGATGCCGACGAGCCCGACCATGATCTGCACCGAGCCGGCAAGGTCCCAGGGCCGTCCCGCATGGCCGGCATCGCGCGGGATCATCGCAATGGCGAGCACCAAGGCGATCGCCACGATGGGCACGTTGATCAGGAAGACCGAGCCCCACCAGAAGAAATGCAGGAGGATGCCGCCGACGACCGGACCCAATGCCGCGCCGCCCGAGGCGACGGCGGCCCAGATGCCGAAGGCGAAGGCGCGCTCGCGCTCGTCGGTGAAGGTGACGCGTATGATCGACAAGGTTGCCGGCATCATCATCGCCGCGCCCACGGCGAGCAGTACGCGCGCCGCGATCAGGAACGCGGACGAGGGGGCAAAGGCAGCGGCGAGCGAAGCCGCGCCGAAGACGACGAGGCCGCCGACGAACATCCGTTTATGGCCGAAGCGATCGCCCAGCGCGCCGGAACCCGGCAGCAGCCCTGCCACCACC
This sequence comes from Aquamicrobium sp. LC103, assembly GCF_001014615.2. Classification (GTDB taxonomy): domain Bacteria; phylum Pseudomonadota; class Alphaproteobacteria; order Rhizobiales; family Rhizobiaceae; genus LBCQ02. The sequence goes on along the minus strand of NZ_LBCQ02000018.1, from coordinate 124,881 downwards.
AGCGCGTATGCGTTCATGATCCAGAGCTTTTCGGAAGCCGAGGCCGCGAGATCATGGGTCAATGTCGGCAACGCCGTGTAGAGCACCGTCATGTCGATGACGATGAGAAGCAGCGCGCTCGATACGACCGCGAGAACGAGCCAACGATTTTGCGTTACCATTATACACCTGCATGCGGATAATTCGGTCGACCGCCTTGAGCGATCGCGCTCCGATATATAAATACGTTCGTATGGATTGAAAAGAGGAAAGCAAATGGGTCGACGACAGACGATCGATAGGAACGCGGTTCTCGACGGAGCGGAGAAAGTCGTCAAACAGGCCGGCGTCGGGGGGCTGACCATCGACGCCGTCGCCAAGGCGACCGGCATAAGCAAGGGTGGGGTTCAGTATTGCTTCGGCACGAAGGACGACCTGATCGCCGCGATGCTCGACCGATGGGAGGCCGAGTTCGATGCCAGCGTGAGCGCGCTGGAGGAGAAGGACCCTTCGCCTCGGGGCTCAATCGCCGCGCATGTGGAGGTGACGCGCCGTTCCGACTGGGCGTCGGCGGATCGCTCCGCCGTAATGATGGCCGCGTTGCTGCAGAACAAGGAACGGCTGAGGAAAACCAGCGCCTGGTATTCCGAGCGGCTCAACGATATCGATCCGTCGACGGAGGAGGGCCGCAGGCTCCGCTTGGCGTTCTTCGCGACCGAGGGGGTTTTTCTGCTTCACAGCTTCGGGTTCATGTCGGTCGAAGACGACCAGTGGGAGGAGATTTTCAAGGACATTCAAACCGAGCTGGTGAGCTGAAGCCCGGGCAAGGAAACCCGCCGGGCGCCTGCTTCTCGGACGCCGCCGCCTCGTCCACCCGGTCGCGCGTTTGTCGGGAGGCGCGACGATCTAAGGAGCAATAAGCCGGTCCTGCTCGTCGATCAGCGGTATGTTGAAGTCGTGCAGGATCTTGTTGATCTCGTCCTGGTTTTCGCGGATCACGCGGTTGAGGCTGCGCTTCCATTCCTGGTCGGCCGGGCGAACGCCCATCGTGATCCGGTAGATCATGCGCGAGCCGGTTTTCTCCTTCAGGAGCGGCACCATCGCGAGGTCGGCGCCCGATTCCCTGACGTAGTAGCCGGCCATCGGACCCCACAGGATCGCGACATCGATCGTGCCTTCGATCAGATCCTTGACCATGACCTCGCCCATGGAGGGCGCGACACGCGTGTCGAGCATGAGCGGATAGGTTCTGGCGTTGCCCATAAGCTTCGCCGCCGCCATGTTGGAAGCGGGAGGCGTCGCCTCGACCACGCCTATGCGCTTTCCCTTGAGCCTCGGATCCTCGATCGTCTCGATCCCGTCGAGCCCGTCGCCCTTCTTGTGCACCAGCACGTAGACCGAACGGTAATAGGCATTGGTGTTCTGCACCAGCTCGTCGCCCTGGGCGATGCCCATGATGATGTCGCATCTGTTGACGCGCAGCGTGTTGCGCACGAAGCCGGTGATCGACGGGAACCAGGTGTAGGTCACCGACTTGCGGTCGAGCTTTCCGGCGACCAGTTCGGCGAGCTTGTTCTCGAAGCCCTCGCCGCTCTCGTCGGTGAAGGGCATGTTCGAGGGGTCCGCGCATACCCGCAGCACGTCGGGGTCGACCAATTCTCCCGCCGCCCCCAATCCCGCCCCCTGGGAAAGGGCGGGAACGGGAGCGGCGGCAAGCATGAGCGCCAACGATGCCGTTTGCGCGAAGCGGGAGGGGAACCGCGCCGGCATGGTCTTAACCGCCCATGCAGGAGGCTTCCTGTTCCTTGGCGGCTTCAGGTTTGTCCTCCTTTTTGGGAGGGCGCCCGCGCGGCATGTCACCGACCGCGCGCGCGCGCAGATAAACGTAGAGATCGTCCATGTAGCAATAGACATTCTTGTTGTCGCCGAAGGCTGGCATGACGCTTTCCTTGCCGCCGCCGACATTCTTCCGACCCTCGGCAACGATTGAGATGAACGTTCCGTAGTCCATCGTCTTGAGGCTGGTCGCCAGCGCGGGCGCATAGCTCGAGCCCACTCCGTCGGGGCCGTGGCACACGTGGCAGTCCGAATGGTAGCGGCGATATCCGCTGAACGTGTACCAATCCACCGTTCCGTTCTCGATCTTGAATGTCGGGTTTCCATCGGCATCGAAATATTTGCCGTCTTCCTCCGTGGCCACTGCGGCCTTTTCCTTGCTGTCCGGTTCCTGCGCTGCAACTGGCCCCGCTGAAAACAGAAGCAAGGCGAAAAACGAGAGGATGATACGCACTGACATTCAGGACCTCATTTCCAGCCGCCATGGACCACAGTCTTGCGGGTGCGGCGGGGACGGCTTCGTTCTTGTGGCTGGAACGGGAGCCCGGCGATCGTTCGCGGGGGCCGGGCTCCCTGTTTTTTCCGGGCCAGCCTGATGCTGGGCCGAGGTTCGTATTCCCCGTCAGTCAGGCAGGCCGAAAACGGTCAACTGGCCGCCGAGGGTGGTGTAGTCGGCAAGCGCCGCATAACCGCCGACCGCGCCGAGGCCCGCCGTGCCGACACTGGCTTCTTCGTCCGTCGGCGCCCGGTCACCGGACACCGCCGTCTGCCATGCAGCCGCGTTTTCAGGGGCCAGCAGGCCGCCGGCGAGACCGATTCCGGCCCAGCCGCCGACGCCCGACAGCACTGCGATATACTGCTTGCCGTCGTGCTCGAACGTGTTGATGTTGCCGATGATGCCCGAGGGCGTCTTGAACTTGTAGAGTTCGTTGCCTTCGTTATCCACGGCTTTGATGTAGCCTTCGAGCGTGCCGTAGAAGACGACGTCGCCCGCGGTTGAGAGTGCGCCGGACCAGACCGAGAACTGCTCGGGCTTCGACCATACGATTTCACCCTTGGCCGCATCCCAGGCAATGAAATTGCCCATGCCGCCATGGCTGTTCGGGGTCGGATACATCGACACCGTCGCGCCCACATAAGGCTGACCGGCGGTGTAGCTCACCCGATACGGCTCGTAGTCCATGCAGACGTGGTTGGTCGGCACGTAGAACAGGCCGGTCTTGGGCGAATAGCTCGCCGGCTGCTGGTCTTTCGTGCCCAGGGCCGCCGGGCAGATGCCGGTCGTGTTGACGTCCTCGCCATTCTGCTGGGTCGAATATTTCGGATCGACCTGCGGGCGGCCGTATTGGTCGCTGCTGGGGTCCATCACGACTTCCGTCGCCCAGTTCACCGTCGGATCATACTTCTTGGCAACCAGAAGCTCGCCGGTTCCGCGATCGAGCGTATAGGCGAAGCCGTTGCGGTCGAAATGGACCAGAACGTCCCGCGGCTGGCCGTCGATCTCCATGTCGTCGACGAGAATGTTCTCGTTGACGCCGTCATAGTCCCATTCGTCATGGGGCGTCATCTGATAGAGCCATTTTGCCATGCCGGTATCGGCATCGCGCGCCATCAGGGTCATCGACCAGCGGTTGTCGCCAGGGCGCTGCACCGGGTTCCATGTGGAAGGATTGCCGGTCCCGTAATAGACCAGGTTGGTTTCGGGATCATAGGCGAACCAACCCCAGGTCGTTCCGCCGCCGGTCTTCCACTGCTCGCCTTCCCAGGTGTTGAGGCCGGAATCCGGTCCCACCGGCTTGCCGAGATGCGTCGTCTTTTCCGGATCGATCAGCGTCTCGTTGTCCGGCCCGGTCGAATAGGCCTTCCATGCCAGCGACCCGTCCTTGAGGTTGTAGGCCGCGGTCCAGCCGCGAACGCCGAATTCGGCGCCCGAGATGCCGATCAGCACCTTGTCCTTGACCACCATGGGCGCGGCCGTGCCGGATTCGCCCTTGCTGCCGTCGGTCTCGGCGTTCTTGACGGACCAAGCCACCTCGCCGGTCTTGGCGTCGAGCGCCACGACGGTCGTGTCTGCCTGGTTCAGGATGATCTTTCCATCGCCATAGGCAACGCCGCGATTGACCGTGTCGCAGCACATGATCGGAATGACGTTCGGATCCTGCTTGGGTTCGTACTTCCAGATAATCTTGCCGTCATTCTTGAGGTCGAGTGCGTAGACGATGTTCGGGAAGGGCGTGTGAACATACATCACGTCGCCGATCACCAGGGGACCGCCTTCATGGCCGCGCAACACGCCGGTCGAGAACGTCCATTTGACCTGGAGATCCTTGACGTTGTCCTTGTTGATCTGCTCGAGCTTGGAATAGCGGGTATTCGCATAATCGCCCGTCGGCATGGCCCAGTTCTTGGCGTCCGACGACAGGGTCTGCAGTTCTTCGTTCGCCCACGCTCCGAATGCCGAAGCACCGGCGAACAGGGCGGCGGCAAGCGGAATATAGGCTAGTTTCCTGGATACACGCATTGAAATCCTCCCGAAGTTCACAATCAAGAATCGCCTTTCGTGCCCCCAAGGGCGTGCCCAAGCGATTCATGTGGTGGGAAGTATTTCCGGCAGCGTGTCACGACCTAAGCCAGATGAGCAGAGGGCACCATAACTGCCCACCTCACTTGGCCTACGAAAGACTGTCGCCGCTCCCTATGACGGTGACGCCCTTGAAGCCGGAAACATCGAAATCGTATGCTACAAGTTCCGGGGGCGCAAGCAAAAAAGTCCCGAGCTGTTGCTGCGATGCAAAATCAACTATGTTGCAACGCAGTATTTGTCGCCGTCGGCCATGTAAAAGGCGAAATTATTGCGAATTTTCAACGGAAGTACTCAGTTTGTTTCGCGTCGTCCTTGAGGGTGAAAGCGGCGCTTCGCAAAAAGGAAACGCCGTTCCGGCGGAAATTTCCCTTCCATAATCGTCACGCGGCTGGCTTTCGTAATTCCGGTTGACGACGACAAGACGATGCCGCCATGCTGAAGACGAGGAGGAGCAACGATGACGGTTACGGCTAGATTTTCCTTGGCGGGCATCTGCTTGGCCGCTTCCCTGTGCTTGGGAACGTCTGTTCGGGCGGCCGACGACTATCCGACCTCGGCGCTCGCAGACTATGTCCTCGGCTGCATGCAGTCCAACGGCCAGACGCAGGAGATGCTTCAGCGCTGTTCCTGCTCGATCGACGTGATTCGCACGATCATCACCTACGATCAGTACGTCTCGGCGGAAACGTTCCGGCGCATGGCGCTGACGACGGGGGAGGCGAGCGGCCTGTTTCGAGAAAGCGCGCCGGCGCGGACGGCCGGCGCCGATCTCCGGCGCGCCCAGGCGGAAGCCGACGTCCGCTGCTTCTGACGCCGGCCTGACGCGACTCTAGTCGGGGCGCGGGAATTTCTCTTCGAAGGAACGGATCAGGTCTTCCATCACCTGCGGGCCGCGCCGCTCGCGCGGAAGCCGGATATCGAACGTGCCGAGGACATGGCCCGGCCGTTCCGAAAGCACGATGATGCGGTCCGAAAGCATGAGCGCCTCACGCAGATTGTGCGTCACCATCAGCGCCGTCGTGGGCCGCGCTGACCAGACCGAAAGCAGCAATTGTCTCAACCGCTGCGCGGTACGTTCGTCGAGCGAGACGAAAGGCTCGTCCAGGAAGAGGACCGCGGGCTCGGTCGCGAAGGCGCGGGCAAGCGCCGCTCGGCGGGCGAGGCCGAGCGACAGTTCGGCGGGGTATAGCGTGCGCATCCCGGCAAGGCCGAGCGTTTCGAAGAGGGCATCGAGGGCGCGACCGCGCTCTTGCCGGGGCAGGGCAAGGCGCACGTTCTGCTCCACCGTGCGCCACGGCAGCAGGATCGGTTCCTGGAAGACGGCGGCGACGCGCGCGTCCTTGCCGCCGGGCAGTTGAAACGAGCCGGTGAAGTCCCGCTCCAGTCCGAGCAGTATGCGCAGCGTCGTCGTCTTGCCGCAGCCCGACGGTCCGAACAGGCATGCGAACTCGCCCTGGCGCACGTCGAAGGACAGGTTGCGCAATGCCGCGATCGGCACGCCTTCGGCGGAACGGAACGTCTTCTCGGCAATGTCGACCCTAAGCGGGGCGACGGCGCCAACGGGTCGCATGTCGTTCAAAGGGTTGCACCAGCAGGAGTTCTATCAAGAGCATGATCGCCACGAAGGCGAGCGTGTAGGCGAGAATGGCGGCGACGTCGAAGAGCTGGAAATAGAGATAGATCTGGAAGCCGACGCCGTTCGAGCGGCCGAGAAGCTCGACGACGAGGACGATCTTCCAGATCAGCGCGATGCCGGAGCGCGAGGATGCGGCGAAATAGGGCTGGAGCTGCGGCAGCAGCACGTGCCTGATCCGGTCGAAAGCCCCGAATCGGTAGACCAGCGCCATCTCCCGATAGCGCGGGTCCATCGCCCGCGCGCCCTCACGCATGGTGACGATCACATTGGGGATCTTGTTGATCGCCACCGCGCCGATCGCGGCCGCTTCGTTCAATCCGAACCAGATATAGGCGAGCACGATCACGACGAGCGCCGGAATGTTGAGGAACAGCACCACCCAGGGGCTGAAGAACTGATCGATGCGCCGGTTGCCGCCAAGCAATATGCCGATCACGGAACCCGCCGCCATCGCCAGCACGAACGCGGCCGAAACCCTCCAGAGCGTCATGCCCAGATGGTAGAAGAGATCGCCGCCGGCCGCCTCCTTGACGAGGACGCGCCAAACGTCGAGCGGAGGCGGAAAGGCCCGGCTCGGCCAGATCTCCGCCGCGATGTCCCATGCCAGGCAGAGGCCGACCAGGGAGACCGCCGCCATGAGCGCGGGCAGGAGGGAACGGGTGAAGCCGCCGGCGCGGGCGGCCGGTTCGCGCGCGTTCACGGACGGAGCGTCGACCGGCTCGGCCCTCACTGCGTCAGACCCAGCCAATAGGTGCCGGGAGCCATCTCGGTTGCGCTTCCGACGAGCTTCTCGCCGCCGATCTCGGCCAGCAGGCCGTAGAGCCTTGCCGCGTCCGCCTCCTCATCGGCGACCGGACGGCGGGGGATGCCCTGGCGGTAGCGATCGCGAAGCGTCTCCAGTTCCCTGCCCTCGGCGCGCACCAGCGGCGCAAGGCGGTTCCATTCCTCGTCGGAAGTGGCGAGCCGGTCCTTGGCATCGGCGGAAGCCTTGAGGAAACCGGCGACGGTGCCGCGATTGTCGTCGGCCCATTTTTCGTTGAAGACGTAGCCGAGCGCCGAAACCGGACCCGAGGTCCCCAGCGCGTTTGCCGCCTCGTCCGCTCCGAGCAGGCGCCGGAAGCCGTTGGCCTCGAGCCGCGCGCAGAAATGCCAGAAGTTCAGCACCGCATCGAGCTCGCCCTGCATGGCCTTTTCCGAAAGCAGGGGAGGCGCGCCGTAGACGACCTCGTTGCCCGCCGCGAGGTCGAGGTCGTGGTCGCGCCTGGCGAGCGCCTGGACGAGAAGCCAGCTCTTGTCGAGCGGGCCGCCGGCCACGCCGATCTTCCTGCCCTGGAGATCGGTGATCGAGCCGATCGGCGCGTCGTCCTTGACCATGATCGCGCCGACGGCGGTGGAGTAAGGCGCCAGGGCCAGCGCCTCGCCCATGCTGCGTTCGCGGGAGACCCAGAGCCAGTCCGAAACGATCATGTCGATTTCGCCGGCGAGCATGGCGACATTGCTCGCATCCTCTCCGGCGAAGTAGACGATCTCCAGTTCGACGCCGTTTTTCTCGTCGAGCTTGTGGTGTTTGATGGTGTCGAGTTCCCAGCTCACCGTGCCGAATTTCAGCGCGCCGACCCGCACCTTGGGCGCCGTCGCGGCGGGAAAAACGGTCCCGATGACGGCAATCGCCGTGGTCGAGGCAAGAAGCAGAATTTCGCGTCGCGAAATCATCAGCCGGTTTCCTCCCTGCAAATCGGCGGCTCGCGCGATCAGATCTCCCGGCTCTTCTCCGGATAGGCGCATTTCCAGCGGACCACCCTGACCGCCGGATGTTCCTCCGACCATTTCGCGATATAGGTGGGTGCCTGGAACATGCAGCTCGTCAGCGACCCGCTATCCTCGAACTGAATATGCTGCTCGCGACACTGGCCGGGATTTCCGCTCAGGCAGATCGTGAGTATCAGTTCGACAATGTTCATGCGGGCACCTCCGCTCGCGTCGAAACGCTGCCGTTGCCTGCCCGAAGCGGGCGGCAACCATCCATCTGGGAAAATCCCCGGTGCCAACTGGGATTTCCTCGAAGAACGCTACGCGCTCCCCCCGAAGCCGTCAACAGCGTTGCGTGTCCAACCGCCGCATGCGGTTTTGTCCAGTTGACTTGACGGCATCATTGTCTAGCTTCCTCACAGATGCCGCCGTGCTTCGCGGAAGGAGGCCGCCGGTTCCACGGAACCGGAATAGAAGCGGCGTTGATCGTCCAGGGCACCTTGACGATAAAAGAGGAAATGCCAAATGCGTTGCATCTCACTGCTGTCCGTGCTGTCGGTCATGGCCCTGACCGCCGGCGGAGCTCATGCTCAGGACGCCGCGGCCGGAGAGAAGGTCTTCGCCAAATGCAAGGCCTGTCATGTGGCGGACGAGGACACCAACAAGGTGGGTCCTTCCCTGAAGGGGATCATGGGGCGTACCGCCGGCACACATGAGGGCTTCCGCTATTCGCCCGCCATGGTCAAGGCCGGGGAGGAGGGGCTGGTGTGGGATGACGCCAAGCTCGCCGAGTATCTTCACGCGCCCAGAACCATGATCAAGGGAACGAAGATGGCGTTCGCCGGGCTGAAGAAGGACGACGAGATCGCCAACGTCATCGCTTATCTCAAGCAATTCCCGTAAATAGCTGAAACAATTGAATGCAAGCCGCTGCGATGCCAGCGGCTTGTCCGTACCTCACGCGGCGCCATGCAACGCTTCAAGCGCGGCGGGCAGGTCGAGCAGGCTGGCGCAGACGAGGTCCGCGCCCAGCTCCTCCGGCGGCGTCTGGGTATATCCGCCGCGAACGATCACCACCGGCATGCCGGCCGCCCGCGCGGCGCCGACATCGGCCTTGCTGTCGCCGACCATCAGCGCTTTTGAGGGCGGGACACCCAGGCGTTCCAGCGCCAGAAGCAGCGCGTCGGGCGCCGGCTTCTTGCGGGCGACCGCCTCGCCGGCGACGACCGTGGCGAGCATGCCGGCGAGCCCGAAATGCGAAAGCACCTCGTTTGCCGCCTTCTCGGGCTTGTTGGTCGCGACCGCGGTGGCGATCCCGTTTGCACGCAGATGCGCCAGCGCCTCCCGGGCGCCGGGCATCGGTCGGCTCTCGCCGGTGAGATGGCTCAGATAGATCGGCATCATCTCGCGGATCGCCTCGTCGAGGGCGGGCCCTTCCAGCGGCATGTTGGCGGCGGCGAAAGCGCGCTCCACCAGCTTCGGCATGCCGTCGCCGATCATCGTTCCGACCTTCTCGACGGCGAATGGCGGCAGTCGATGCCTGGCCACAAGCTCGTTGACGGCGGCGGCGATATCGGGCGCGGAATCGATCAGCGTGCCATCGAGGTCGAACAGGACTGCCTTTGGAAAGGGGAAGGCGCCTCCGCGTTCGCCGCTCATGCGGGCTCCTTCCACTTGATCGAGCAGCCCATGGAGGCGATCTGCTCGAGCGGCCCGTTGCCGGTGCGCGCTACTTGCCTCATCGCCTCGTAGAGATCGCGGCGCAGGTCGGCCGGTCCTGCTTCCTTTCGCGAGGCGTCGAGGCGGCCGCGATATTGCAATTCCAATTCCTTGTTGAAGCCGAAGAAATCGGGCGTGCATGCCGCATCATAGGCGCGGGCCACCGACTGATCCTCGTCATGAAGGTAGGGAAAGCCGAACCGGTGCGTTTCGGCAAAGAGCCTCATCCTGTCGAAGGAATCCTCCGGATAGGCTTCCGCGTCGTTCGAGTTGATCGCGACGAAGCCTATGCCCTCGGCCTTGAGGCCCTCGGCGTCGCGGACGATGCGCGGTATCACCGCCTTCACATAGGGGCAGTGATTGCAGATGAAGGCTATGACGAAACCGTTCGGCCCGGCCTGGTCGAAAATGGAGTGCCGCTTCCCATCCACGCCGGGAAGGGTGGCGTCAACCGCCGGCCAGCCGAAGTCGCAAAGAGGTGGAATTGTCGCCATGTCGTCTCCTTAGCCGATCGCTCCTACGCCGCCTTGCGCAACGCCCCGTCGGCGGCGTTTCTGATCGCCTCGATGTTGGCGGCGTAGGCCTGGCTGTTGCCGCCCTTGAAGACGGCGGAGCCGGCGACGAGGACGTTGGCGCCGGCGGCGGCCACCAGCGGCGCGGTCTGCGGCGTGACCCCGCCGTCGATCTCGATGTCGATCGGCCGCTCTCCGATCAGCGCCTTGACCCGCCTGACCTTCTCCACCACCGCCGGGATGAAGGCCTGGCCGCCGAAGCCGGGATTGACCGTCATCAGCAGGATGAGGTCGAGCCGGTCGAGGACGTATTCGATGACGCTTTCGGGCGTCGACGGATTGAGCGACACGCCGGCGCGCTTGCCGAGGTCGCGGATCGTCTGCAGCGAGCGGTCGAGATGCGGCCCGGCCTCGGCATGCACGGTGATGATGTCGCAGCCGGCCTCGGCGAAGGCGGCGAGATAGGGGTCGGCCGGCGCGATCATCAAATGGCAGTCGAAGACCTTGTCCGTCCGGCCGCGGATCGCCTTGATGACGGAGGGGCCGAAGGTGATGTTGGGGACGAAATGGCCGTCCATGACGTCGAGATGGATCCAATCGGCGCCGGCGGCCGCCACCGCCTCCACCTCCTCGCCAAGCCGAGAGAAGTCCGAAGACAGAACCGAAGGCGCGATCAGGGTCTTTGCGGTCATGGGTTGGTTTCCTTTTCCTGCGACCTCATGGCGAAGACCCGGCTTGCGGTGATGTCTTCCGCACAGATAGTCGATAACGCCCCGGCGTCCAGCGGTCCTTTCGAAGTTTCGAACAGGCGGTTCGCCTGCCTGAGCCGCGCCCGGTCCAGGGCGTTGCGGATCGAGCGCGCATTGGCGAAATGCGGCTGCTCCCGCCGCCTGGCGATATAGTCGACCATTGCCGCGGCGGCCGCCTCGTCGAGACGGTAGTTCTGCTGGTCGAGCATCTTCAGCGCGATCTCGAGCAACTCGCCGTCGCTATAGTCGGGAAAATCGATGTGATGCGCTATGCGTGAGCGGAAGCCGGGATTGCTTTCGAAGAAACGGTCCATGCGGCTCGCGTAGCCGGCGAGGATGACGACCAGGTCGTCGCGCTGGTTCTCCATCACCTGGAGCAAGATTTCGATGGCCTCCTGGCCATAGTCGCGCTCGTTTTCCGGCCGGTAGAGATAGTAGGCCTCGTCGATGAACAGCACGCCGCCCATCGCCTTCTTCAGGATTTCCTTCGTCTTCGGGGCGGTATGGCCGATATACTGACCGACGAGGTCGTCGCGGGTGACCGAGACGAGGTGGCCCTTGCGGATATAACCGAGCCGATGCAGCAAGTCGGCCATCCGCAAGGCGACGGTGGTCTTGCCGGTGCCGGGATTGCCGGTGAAGCTCATATGCAGCGTCGGCGTCTCATGGGCGAGGCCCATGCTTCGCCGTGCACGCTCGACCAGCAGCAGGGCAGCCGTTTCGCGGATGCGCTTCTTGACCGGCGCCAGTCCGATCAGGTCGCGGTCGAGTTCTTCCAGCACATCCTTGACGCCCGAGCTTTCGAACTCCGAGCGGAGGTCGATCGCGGCGGGGGCCTCGGGGGCAGGGGCTTCTGCTGTCGCTGACATGGTGGATACTCGACCTGTTTTCGTTCGAATTGAACCACCCCCACTCCGACCCTTCGGGCCACCTCTCCCCCGGGAAGGAGGAGAGGTGGCGCGCGCAGCGCGACGGCGTGGAGGTGTTTATCTCGTTGCGTGTTTACCCGTATCTCGTGCCCGCCGGCCGGTCCGCGGCATAGGGCTTGGTGGTGTAGCGGATCGTGCGGCTCGCCGTCTCCTGCCGCTCCAGGCGGTAGCCGGGCTCGTCGGCAGGCCGGTTGACGATGAAGGACAGCTTCACCGATTCCCAGCCATGCGAAGCGTCGAAAGCGACGACGCGGATATAGCGGTCGCCATAGACCTTGCGGCAGTCCCTGAGTTCCATCATCAGCGCGGCGGCGTCGGGATTGTCGAACATCGGATGGCCCCACATGTCCCAATAGGTGTTGCGGGGGTGCGGATCGTCGGTGAATTCGAGGCTGACGGCCCATTCATTGTCGATCGCGTACTGGACCTGCGCGTGGATCTGCTCGTCGGTGAGATCCGGCAGGAAGGAGAAGGTTCCTTGGGTGATGCGCATGGGAAGTTACTCCTGAAGTTGTTCTATTCGGCGTACCTTTACTCCGCCGCTGTCGCGACCGGCACGAAGTCCGGCGAGTCGGTCGAGGCGTAGTTGAAGGTCACGTCCTTCCAGGTCTCCAGCGCCTGCTTCAGCGGCAGGCAGGTCCTGGCTGCGTCCTGCAGGATTTCCGGCCCTTCACGGACGATGTTGCGGCCTTCGTTTCGGGCGAGCACCATGCATTCGAGCGCGACGCGGTTGGCGGTGGCGCCCGCCGCGATGCCCATCGGATGGCCGATCGTGCCGCCGCCGAACTGCAGCACCACGTCCTCGCCGAGCAGGTCGAGAAGCTGGTGCATCTGTCCGGCATGGATGCCGCCCGATGCCACAGGCATCAGCTTGTTGAGCGAGGCCCAGTGCTGGTCGAAGAAGATGCCGTTCTCCAGCCGCATCGGATTGAAATCCTCTCGGCAGACGTCGTAATAGCCCTTGGTGGTGGCCGGATCGCCCTCGAGCTTGCCGACCACGGTTCCCGCATGGATATGGTCGACGCCGGCGAGCCGCATCCATTTGGCTATGACGCGGAACGAGACGCCGTGGCTCTTCTGGCGCGTGTAGGTCGAGTGACCGGCGCGGTGCAGGTGCAGCACCATGTCGTTGCGTCGCGCCCATTTGGCCATCGACTGGATCGCGGTATAGCCGATGACCAGATCGATCATGACGACGACGGAGCCGAGCTCCCTGGCGAATTCGGCGCGTTCGTACATGTCCTCCATGGTGGCGGCGGTGATGTTTAGGTAGGTTCCCTTTATCTCGCCGGTCTCGGCCTGCGCCTTGTTCACCGCCTCCATGCAGTAGAGGAAGCGGTCGCGCCAGTGCATGAAGGGCTGCGAGTTGATGTTCTCGTCATCCTTGGTGAAGTCCAGGCCGCCTTTCAGCGCCTCGTAGACGACGCGGCCGTAGTTGCGGCCGGACAGTCCGAGCTTCGGCTTCACCGTGGCGCCGAGCAGCGGTCGGCCGAACTTGTCGAGCCGTTCGCGCTCCACCACGATGCCGGTCGCCGGGCCCTGGAAGGTCTTCACATAGGCGACCGGCAGGCGCATGTCCTCCAGCCGCAGTGCCTTCAGAGGCTTGAAGCCGAAGACGTTGCCGATGATCGAGGCCGTCAAATTGGCGATCGAGCCGGGCTCGAACAGATCGAGATCGTAGGCGATATAGGCGAAATACTGGCCGGGCGCGTTGGGGACGGAATCGACCCTATAGGCCTTCGCGCGGTATTTCTCCTTGGCCGTCAGGCGATCGGTCCAGACCACCGTCCATGTCGCAGTCGAGCTTTCGCCCGCGACCGCAGCCGCCGCTTCGATCGGGTCGACCCCGTCCTGCGGCGTGATGCGGAAGAGCGCGATGACGTCGGTGTCCTTCGGCTCGTAATCGGGCTCCCAATAGCCCATCTTCTTGTATTCCATGACGCCGGATCTGTAGCGCGCGGCTCCGGTGACGGTTTCGGACTGATTGGCCATGGCTCTTGTCCTTTCCTGGTTGTCTTGGCCGGTCGGGCGGCCGCTTTCTCGGGCAATTCCTCAGGCTGGCGTCGATGGTGCTCAGAACCTTCCGTTCGAAGCGCGGTTGACCAGCGTCAGCGCATTGGCGGCGACGATTTCGGGCATGATCTCGAAGTGTCGGTAGAGGTCGGGGGCGGGCGCGCTGGCGCCGAAGCCGCTCATGCCGACAAAGGCGCCGTTCTCGCCGATCCAACGGTCCCAGCCGAGGCGCGCGGCGGCCTCGACGGCGACACGGGGGGCGTCGCCCAGCACCTGCCGCCGATAATCCTCGTCCTGCTCCTCGAAGAGCTCCCAGCACGGCATGGAGACCACCGCCGCCTCGATCGCGTATTGGTCGTGCAGGATGCCGGCCGCGGTTTTTGCGGTCTCCACCTCCGAGCCCGTCGCAAGCAGCGTCACCGCGCGCTGGCCCTGTGCCTCGCTCAGCACATAGGCGCCGCGTGCGGAGAGGGCTTCGGGTTCATCCGCGTCCCGCAACATCGGCAGGTTCTGGCGCGACAGCACGATGATGCTCGGCCGGCTTTCGGATTTGAGCGCCAGCTCCCAGCATTCCGCCGTCTCGATGATGTCGGCCGGGCGAAACACGTTGAGGTTCGGCGTGGCGCGCAGCATCGCGAGATGCTCGATCGGCTGATGCGTCGGACCGTCCTCGCCGAGGCCGATCGAATCATGCGTCATGACATAGACGACGCGCAGGCCCATCAGCGCCGAGAGCCGGATCGCGCCACGCGCATAGTCGGCGAAGCAGAGGAACGTGCCTCCGTAGGGCGCGAAGCCACGATGAAGCGCAATCCCGTTCATGGCAGCCGCCATGGCGTGCTCGCGGATGCCGTAATGGATATAGCGCCCGCCATATTCGCCGGGCAGGACGGGCAACATGTCCTCGGTGATCGTCAGGTTGGAGTGGGTGAGATCGGCCGATCCGCCGATCGTCAATTCCGTCGCCTTGTTGATCGCGTCGAGCGCGAGCTGCGACGCCTTGCGTGTGGCGACCTTCGTCTTCTTCTCGAAATGGTGCTTCCTGAACGCGTCCAGCGCCTGGAAGACGCCGTCCGGCAGGGCGCCCGAGACCGCGCCTTCGAAATCCTTGCGGCGCGGCGAGGCCGAAAGCCGGTCTTCCCATGCCCGTCGCGCATGCCGTCCGCGTTCCGCCACGCCGCGCCAGGCGGCGACGATCTGCGCGGGCACCTCGAATGGCGGGTGGGGCCAGCCGATATTCGCGCGCGTTGCCGCCACTTCCTCTTCGCCGAGCGGCGCGCCGTGCGCCTTTTCCGAGCCACCGAGGGTCGGTGCGCCCTTGCCGATGACGGTGCGGCAGGCGACGAGCGACGGGTTGAACGAGTGCTTCGCCAGTTCTATCGCGTCGGCGACCGCCTCGGCGTCGTGCCCGTCCACTTCCTGCACGTCCCAACCGGCGGCGCGGAAGCGCAGCGTCTGGTCCATCGAGGTGGAAAGCGAGGTGGGGCCGTCGATCGAGATGGAGTTGTCGTCCCAGAGCACGATCAGGCGATTGAGCTCGAGATGGCCGGCAAGATCGATCGCCTCATGGCTGATGCCTTCCTGCAGGCAGCCGTCGCCGGCGATCACATAGGTATGGTGGTCGACGACATCCCGGCCGAAGCGCGCGGCAAGCATGCGTTCGGCCAGAGCCATGCCGACAGCGGTCGCGATGCCTTGTCCCAGCGGCCCGGTCGTCGTCTCGATGCCGAGCGCATGTCCGTATTCCGGATGGCCGGCGGTGCGGCTGCCGAGCTGGCGGAAGCGGCGCAGCTCATCCATCGGCATGTCGGGATAGCCGATCAGATGGTGAAGCGCATATTGCAGCATCGAGCCGTGGCCGGCGGAAAGCACGAAGCGGTCGCGGTCGGGCCAGTCGGGCTTCGACGGATCGAGCTTGATGAAGCGGTTGAAAAGCACGGTCGCGACGTCGGCCATGCCCATCGGCATGCCCGGATGGCCGGACTTCGCCCTTTCCACCGCATCCATGGCTAGGGCGCGAACGGCGTTCGCCATGTCGCGTTCGAGGATCGCGGATTCGGGAGTGAGACTGACAACTTCATTCATGTGAAAGTCCTCCCGTTCCGGATATCCCCGCTGTCCGTAGTTCGAAGTCTTATTGGGACCATCCGCTCACGGGGCCCTTCGAGCCATCCTCTCCCTGGCGGTGAGACAAGGTCGGCCAGCTTCCGCACCAGCATTTTCATGGTTCGGTGAAGGCGCGAGAGTGTCGAAGGTCTCCTTTTCCCGCCGGGGAGAGGGTGGTTTGTGAGACAGGCCGGGCGAAGGGGCGTTCGGCGATAAACCATCATGTTTCTCCTCATGAGACGCGGTTCTTGCGTTCGATCAGTTGCAGGATGAGCGGCGTCAGGATGAGCTGCATGGCGAGATCGAGCTTGTTTCCGGGCACGACGATCGAGTTCGCCCGCGACATGAAGGAGTCGTGGATCATCGACAGCAGATACGGGAAATCGATGCCGCGCGGATTGGCGAAGCGGATGACGAGCATCGATTCGTCGGGCGTCGGTATCCAGCGCGCGATGAAGGGATTGGACGTGTCGACGATCGGCACGCGCTGGAAATTGATGCTCGTGCGCGAGAATTGCGGAACGATGTAGCGCACGTAATCCGGCATGCGTCGCAGGATCACGTCCATCACCGCCTCGGTGGAATAGCCGCGCGTCGCCCGGTCACGATGGATCTTCTGGATCCATTCGAGATTGATGACGGGGACCACCCCGATCTTCAGGTCGGCGTGCTGGGCGAGGTTGACCGTATCGGTGACGACGCAGCCGTGCAGGCCTTCATAGAACAGGAGGTCGCTTTCGGGAAAAGGCCGCCAGTCGGTGAAGGTGCCGGGCGGCGTTCCGTGGAGCCTGGCTTCTTCCTCGTCATGGACATAGGTGCGCGTGCGGCCCGTGCCCCGGCGGCCATATTCCTCGAAGACGGATTCCAGGATCTCCAGCTCGTTGGCGTCGGCATGGAAATGAGTGAAGTTCGGATTGCCGCGATCGGTCTCCTCCGCGACCTTTTTCTTCATCGCCTCGCGGTCGTGGCGATGGAAGGCGTCGCCCTCGATGAAGGCCGCCTCGACCTTCTCGCGACGGAATATCTGCTCGAAGATCTGCTTCACCGAAGTCGTTCCGGCCCCGGAAGAGCCCGTGATCGAGATGATCGGATGCCTGGCTGACATGGCTGGTTCCTCAGGCGCGAAAGAGGCCGCGATTGCCGAACAGCGGCGCACGCTCGCCGATGCTGCTGGGGTCGAGGTGATAGCGGGCGATGCGGGCCACCTCGCGGGCGGACCCGAACACCAGCGGTACGCGCTGGTGCAGGCTTTCCGGCTCGATATCGAGGATGCGCGAGGTAGCGTCGGTCGCCGCGCCGCCCGCCTGTTCGATCAGGAAAGCGATGGGATTGGCTTCGTAGACCAGCCGCAGGCGTCCCCGGCCGTAGTCCTTTCGCCGATCGCCGGGATAGAGGAACACGCCGCCGCGCATGAGGATCCGGTAGCTGTCGGCCGCCAGCGAGGCGATCCAGCGCATGTTGAAATCCTTGCCGCGCGGGCCTTCCTCGCCTTTGAGGCAGTCGTCGACATAGAGCCGCACCGCCTCGTCCCAATGCCGGTAATTGGCGGCGTTGATCGCGAATTCCTGCGTGCGCGGCGGGATGGCGAGGCTTTCATGCGCCTGCACGAAAGTGCCGAGCCGCTGCGACATGACGAAGACATGCGTGCCGCTGCCGACCGAGAGCACCAGGGCGAGTTGCGCGCCATAGATGAAGCAGCCGGCCGCAAGCTGGTTCGCTCCCGGTTGAAAAAAAGCGGCGGCCGGATTTTGGTCCGGGCCGCCAGTCGCCGGGAGGAAAGAGAAAATCGTGCCGATCGAAAGGTTGGTGGCGATGTTGGACGAGCCGTCCAGCGGATCGACGGCGACGGCCAGCGGCGCATCGGCGTCGAGCAGGACCGGCTGCTCCAGCTCTTCCGAGGCGTAGGCCGCGACCGGCGCGTGGCGCAGCGCTTCGAGGAGAAGATCGTCGGCGAGAATGTCCAGGCCCTGCTGAACGTCGCCGTCGGAATTGACGCCTCGCTTTTCGGCGAAGGTACTTTCCAGCGCGCCTTCGCCTATTCTTTGCCTGATCCCGATCGCGGCCTTCGCCAGTTGGCGCACCGCCGCGGCGATTGCGGCGCGGCGCTCGTCGCCGGCTCCTGCGAAGGAATTCAGAAATGCGTCGAGTGTCGCGGCTTTCATCTCCACCCTCCCGAACGGGATCGTTCACGGGGATGAGAGCAAGCGAGGCGCGATAAGTAAATTTTAATTACTTTACAGAGAGAATAAATTTCTCTTACTATACGGCATGTTCAATCTGACGCTCAGGCAATTCCGCACCGTCCGCGCGATCGCGGCCGAAGGGAAAATCGTCAGCGCTGCCAAGGCCTTGGGCTTGTCTCCTCCGGCGCTTACCATTCAGTTGCGGCAGATGGAGGAAGAGGTCGGGCTGGACCTCTTCGACCGGACGGGCGAGGGGATGCGTCCGACCGCCGCAGGTCGCGTCTTCATCGACACGGCGCAGGCGATAGACGAAAGGCTGCGGCAACTGGAGGATGAGATCGACGCCATCAAGGGCGTGCGTGCGGGCAGTCTGCGGCTCGGCGTGGTCTCCACCGCGAAATATTTCGCGCCGCAACTGATGGCGGCCTTCATGAAGGAGTATCCCGCCATCGACATGCGGCTTTCGGTCGGAAACCGCGCCGAGATCATTGCCAGCCTGAAGAACCATGAACTGGACATTGCGCTGATGGGGCGCCCGCCGAGGGACGTGCCGGTGCGCGCCTCGGCGTTCGGAGATCATCCGCTGGTCATCATCGCACCGCCCGACCATCCGCTGGCGCGCGCGCGCGACATCTCCAAGGCGCGCATCGCGCGGGAGAACTTCCTGATACGCGAGCCGGGATCGGGCACGCGCATATCGCTGGAGATATTTCTCGGCGAACTACCGGGAAGGATCGACGATCTCGGCATAGAGATGGGCTCCAACGAGACGATCAAACAGGCGGTCATCGCCGGTCTCGGCGTTGCCTTCATCTCCGCCCACACCATCTCCGCGGAAGTGGAGACGGGACGCCTCGTCGTCCTCGACGTTGCCGGCATGCCGATCCGGCGGCAATGGTTCGCCGTCACGCGATCAGACCGCGCCATGTCTCCGGCAATGGCCACGTTCCAGGATTTTCTCATGCGCAAGGGCGCGATGCATCTTCCGCATCTGAGCAGGCTCTATCCCGGCGGATCCTGAATTATTCCTTTTGCGCAAGCACTTCCGAGATGGTCTTGGTGAGCTGGTAGAGCCTTTGCTCTATCAGGGTCGGCACCTCGCAGACGAAAGTCAGCGATTGCACCCGCTCCTCGAAAATACGCGTCTGAAAGGCGAGGTGGTCGGTGATGCGGGTCAGTTGCGCCTCTTCCACGTCTCCCTTGGCATGGAGGGCATCGAGTTCCGCTGACTCCTTGCGCAGCGCCGTGGCAAGCTCCACCTGTTTGCGGGCGTAGCGGCCGATGCCCGAGATGATCTGCGAACGCTCCATGTTCATGTGATCGAACAGGCCCTGGACGAGCGTGAGCATGCGGTCGTGCAGCTGGTCGGGGGAAATGTCCGCCGCGTAGTCGCGGATTTCCCGCTGCGCATCCTCCAGTGGAAGGCGCCGGGCGGAAAGCTCGCGGACGAGGGCGGTCATGTCGCCGTCCGACGACCAGCCCCGCGCTGATTCCGGCAATTCCTCGCCCGTCCAGAACTGTCCGAGCGACAGTTCCGGCACCTTGCGCTGTATGCAAGGCCAATCGGGGTCCGTATTCGAAGCGGCCTTCGCCGGCATGGCCGCGGCAAGGCAGGCCGCGGCCGCGGCCGCGGCCAGAAGAACCGATTGCATGTATTTCATCAGCCGTTTCCTCCCGTATCCTGCTTGCGGATCATCAGTCCCCGCGCCGGATCGTAGGCGATGATCGCCCCGCCCAGGAACAGCACGGTGCAGCC
This sequence comes from Aquamicrobium sp. LC103, assembly GCF_001014615.2. GTDB lineage: Bacteria > Pseudomonadota > Alphaproteobacteria > Rhizobiales > Rhizobiaceae > LBCQ02. Next base: position 105,130 of record NZ_LBCQ02000018.1, on the reverse strand, counting down.
CAGCACGACCGCGAGCGAAACCCAGTCGATCTGACCGTAGCAGGCGAAGCGGATCAGCTCGACGACATAGGTGAATGGATTGGCCAGGCATATCTTGTGTAGCAGCGGGCTCGATTCCTGAATCCGCCACAGCGGGTAGAGAGCCGGCGAGGCGAAATACATCGGGAAGATCACGAAATTCATGATGCCAGCGAAATTCTCCAACTGCTTGATCAGCGACGACAGGAGCATGCCGAGCGCGCACAGCATCAGGCCGGAGAGGAAGAGTGCCGGCAGCACCAGCAGATAACCGATGACCGGCGGCTTGACGCCCCAGAACCAGGCGATGCCGAGGAAGACATAGACCTGCGCGATCGAGACCGCGACGCCTGCGAGGAGCTTGGAGACCAGCAGGAACCAGCGCGGGAAGGGACTGACCAGGAGCGTGCGCATGTTGCCCATCTCGCGGTCGTAGACCATGGAGAGCGAGGACTGCATGCCGCTGAAGAGAAGGATCATGCCGCATAGGCCCGGCGTGATGTAGACCTCGTAGAGCACATAGGTCTTGTAGGGCGGAATGATCGACACACCGAGCACCTGCCGGAAGCCGGCCGCGAAGATGAAGAGCCAGAGCAGCGGTCTGACCAGCGAGGAAATGAAGCGCTCGCGCTGGTTGAGGAACCGCAGGCCCTCGCGAATGAGAATGCCCTTCAGGCAGATCGCGTAGTTGCGCAGCCGGAAAGGCGGCGCGCGCAGGGGGAGGGTCTGCGTCGCTCCGTCGCTCATGGCAGGGTTTCCGCCATCCGCTCGTTCAGCCTGGAGAACGCATCGCGGATCGTTTGCACGCGATTGGCCTTGACGACGGAGGCCACATTGCCGTCCGCCACCACCTTGCCTTGACGCAGGATGACGACGTGGTCGCTGTCCTCGATCTCGTCGATCAGGTGTGTCGCCCAGAAGACGCTTATGCCGTGGGTGCGCACGAGCGAGCGGATGGTGGCGAGAATGCCGGCACGGGACTGGATGTCGAGGCCGACGGTCGCTTCGTCCAGGAGCAGCAGTGGTGGCTGGTGCAACAGCGCGCGCGCGATCTCGATGCGCCGCATCTGACCGCCGGAAAGGCTGCGCGCCTTGTCCTTCAGGCGGTCGGCCATGTCCACCGTATCGAGAACGGCGGCTATGCGCTCGCGGGCTTCGCCCGCGCCGATGCCGTGCAGCGAAGCATGATAGGCGAGGTTCTGCTGGACGCTGAGGTCGAGATCGAGCGTGCGCGCCTGGAAGACGATGCCGAGCCTTCGCAGCGCTTCGCCGGAGCTTCGGCGTATGTCATGGCCGAAGACGCGGATCGCGCCCTTCCTGGTGTCGTAGAGATGGCTGATCAGCGAGAGAAGCGTCGTCTTGCCGGCCCCGTTCAGGCCGAGCAAGACGGTGAAGCTCGCCGGCGCGATCGAGAAGGAAACATCGTCCAGCGCCAGCTTTGAGCCATAGGAATGGCTGACGGCACTGACGTCCAGCGCCGCGATGCCGTTTCCGCCATTTCCGGTCTTCACATGCTGCATTCCCGTGATCCTTGCGGCGGCCATCCGGCATCATGGACCCGAGATGGCCGCCCAGGAAAGCTATTTGATCGTGATCGTGCCCTTCATGCCGCGCTCGGCGAGATCGGGCACGGACCAGGTGTAGATGCCGGGTCTGATCGTGGTGAACTGCACCTGCATCGTGCCTTCGGCGTCGAATTCAAGCCAGGCGGGCGCGCCGTTCATGTGGACTTCCAGATCGTTGATGACGATCTGGTTCATCCACACATTGCGGAAGAGATCGGTGTGGAACTTGTACTCGAGCCCCGCCGCGGAGGTGATCTTCCAGCGGTAGCCCTGGCCGGCCAACAGCTCGAAATCCTTCTGGTTCACCGTGAAACTGTCTTCCGCCGAGCCGAGGATCAGTTCCGGCACGTCCTGGCTGGCGCGCGTCACCTGCGGGGCGTCGTCGTCATCGTCGTCTGAACCCGCCCACGAAGGCGAGGCGACGAATGCCGCGCCGATCAGGGCGGCGAATGCCAGTCTGCGGTAATGTCTCATCATTCTTCCTCCACTTGTTGCCTCTGAAAAACACATCGAGAAATCAGTTCGGCGATACGACGACGCCCCATGGCAGCGCGCCGACCGTGACCGACTGGACCGGCTCGTCGGTCGCCACGTCGATGAAAGTGATGTCGTTCGAGATTCCGTTGGTGCTGATGATGGTCTTCTGGTCAGGCGTGAAGGCGAGCTGCCAGACACGCTGGCCGACGAGGACGTATTTCTCCACCTCGTAGGTTTCGGTGTTGACCACCGCGACGCGGTTCGCCGGGCCGAGCGCCACATAGGCCTTCTTGCCGTCGGCGGTGATGCGGACCCCGACCGGCTGGATGGATTCGGCTCGCAGGCCGGGTATCTCGAAGGTGACCTTCTTGGTGACCTCGCGGGTTTCGTTGTCGATCACCGAGACGGTCCCGCCGATCTCGGCGCTTATCCAGACCTGCTTGCCGTCGGGCGTGAATTCCGCGAAGCGGGGACGTGAATCGACCAGCACGTTGTCGGTGATCTCATTGCTCGCGGTATCGATGAAATGGGCCATGTTCGTCGTTTCCGACGTGTTGACCATCACCGAGCCGTCGGGGCTGATGCCCATGCCCTCCGGCTCGACGCCGACGGGAATTTCCGCGAGCACGCGCTTGGATTCGATCTCGATCACGGTGACGAGATTGTCGTCCTCGTTGGCGACGTAGAGCGTCTTCCCGTCGGGGGAGAGCACGAACAGTTCAGGGTCCGGTCCCGACGGCAGCGTGCCCACGATCTCCATCGTCGAAGTGTCTATGATTTCGATCGTGTCGTCGTCGCTGGCGCACAGATAGATGAACTTGCCGTCATGCGAGATGGTGATGCCGCGCGGGCGCTGCCCGACATTGAGGGTCTTGACCACCTCCATGGTCGTTGAATCGACGACCGTGACGGTGTTGTCCCGCTCGTTGGAGACGTAAACCATGTAGGCGGACGCGGGCGTGGCCATGAAGCCCGTGGCCATGGCCGCAGCCAGAAGCGAATGTATCCTTCCCATCCAATTCTCCTCCCGATGAATGTCTAGTCAAGCGTGCATGCGGTCTCCGGCTGGTCGACCCCGAGCGTGTCGAGCTCGGAGACCTGGTGCAGGAATCCTTCCTGAGGCGAGGTCGAGACGACGGAGCGCCCGTCGCCGAGGAAGATCGGCTGCCGCAGCTGCAGGTTCCATTTCCTGAAGGTCAGCTTCTGGCCCATGAAGGCGGCGATCGAGAAATCGTCGGAACGAACGAAGGCGTCGATCTTCGCAAAATCATTGCCCTGCGTTCTGGTCGCTGCCTCGCCCAGCGTGCGGACCGCGATCCAGGCGGACATGTCCCTGGAGATCATGCGCCTGTCGGCGGCCTTCTCGAAGCGGTTCTGGATCTGCGTTCCGCCCCATTGCTCGCTTGCCGGATGCCAGCCGGAGGGCACGAGACCCGCGCTTCCCGCGACGGGGCGCGGAACCCATGTGCGGAACGGCACATATGTCCCGAAGACCTCGTTTTCGTCGGCGACGAGAACCACGTCGTGCTCCGGCAGGTCCTGCGTGAAGACCGGCATCTGCTTCTGGATCTGGACGACGCCCGAATCCGTCCGTCGCGCCGTCCCCCTGTCCTCGAACAGCTTTTCGGCGACGATCTCCCCGCCGAACCGGGTCGCGGCGCGCCTCAATGCGTCGGCGAGCAGCTTGTCGCCGTCATGCGAGCCGTGGATGAGAACCCATCTGCGCCATTGCTTCCAGATCAGATATTGCGCCAGCCCGTCCGCCAGCATGCTGCGGGTCGGCGTGGTGTGGAATATGTTCGCCCGGCATTCTTCCTCGCGCAGGCTGTCGTCGGCGGCACCCACGTTGAAGAGGAGCACGCCCTTGTCGCGCGCCGCGTCGGCGATGGAGAGAAGCTGCTCGGCGGAGAGATCGGCCAGCACATATTGATTGCCGTTGCCGACCAGCTGGTCGAAGGCTTGCGTCACGTCGGCGCCGGGTTCCACCTCGACCACCTCCAGCATGAATTTCTGGCCGAGGAACGAGCCGGTCGTGTTGTTGTCGGCGATGGCGAGTTCGGCGCCGGCGACGCCCTCGTCGCGCGGCGGAACGTCCAGCACGGAGAGCGCAAGCTGTGGTGCATAGGCCCTGAGATAGCCGATCTTGACCTCGGTGACCGGTTTTTCCGCCTTTTTCGAGGAAGCGGATTGTCCGGGGGCGGCGCCCTGTGCCAGCGCGCCGGGAACATTGACGATCAGCGAAAAAAAGCAGAAAAAGGCGGCAAGAGTGCCAGGCACCGCGCTCTTCATGAGACCATACCCTATCCTGCGCCGAACCCGTTGCCGGGAGCTGCGCGTTAAGTCACGGTGCCTGGAATGAGTGTAGCCGACCTGAAATTATTATCAAACCCCGCCGGTCATCTTTTTGTCACGGCGCGTAAGACTTGCGGCCGGGCGAAACTTGTCATCTCATCTGGAAAGATTTTAGCCTTCGACTTCGACATGATCCGTCATATATGTCGTGGCCGAGAGGACTTCCCGTCTCGCAGCCTGGAGAGATCGTTGAAATGACAAAGATGCTGGCGAGCGTCACGGGGCCGGAAGAAGCGGAGATCGTCGCCGACGGAGGCGCCGACATCGTCGATTTGAAGGATCCGACCACCGGCGCGCTCGGCGCGGCCACGGTCGATACGATCCGCCGAACGGTGTCCGGGCTCGGCGGCCGGGTTCCCGTCAGCGCGGTATGCGGCGATCTGCCGATGGAGCCGGGAACCATTGCCGGAAAAGCGACAGAGATGGCGGCGACCGGCGTCGACTACGTCAAGATCGGTTTTTTCCCTTCCAGGAATGTGGCGGCCTGCGCCGCGGCACTGGCGCCGCTTTCCAGGCAAACCAAACTGGTTGCGGTGCTTTTCTCCGACCTCGATCCTGATTTCGGCCTGCTGCCGGTATTCGCCGCCAATGGCTTTCATGCGGTGATGGTGGACACGGCCGACAAGTCGAACGGGCGTCTCCTCGACCATCTTCCGCCCGAGCGGATTCCGGCATTCGTGGATGCCGCGCGGGCGGCCGGGCTCAAGGTCGGCCTGAGTGGCTCCCTGGAAGCTCCCGATATACCGCGACTGCTGCCGCTCCGCCCCGACTTCCTGGGCTTCCGGGGCGCGCTGTGCGGCGATGCCGGCAGAGCCGCTGCCATCGATCCGGAGGCGGTGAAGACGATACGCTCGCTGATCCCGGAGGAGCGTCTTGCCGCAACCGCTCCCGGTGTGGACTACCGTCTGCTGGCGCGCGGTTATTCTCCGGATGCAGTCAATCCGTCGCTGGGCACGGACAGGATATTCGTTCGCGATTTCGTGCTTCCGGTTCAGATCGGCGCCTACAGTTTCGAGCACGGCCATACGCAGAAAGTGCGCTTCGACGTGTCGGCGGACGTCTTGCGCATGACCAGCAACCCCGAGGACATGCGCCATGTCTTTTCCTATGACGTCATCATGGACGGCATCCGCACCATCGTGGCGCGTGGCCACGTGCAACTGAGCGAGGCGCTGGCCGAACAGGTCGCATCGCATGTGCTGGAGGATCCGCGCGTCGTCAGCGTCAGGGTGCGGGTGGAGAAGCTGGAACTCGGCCCCGGCGGCGTCGGTGTGGAGATCGAACGCAAGCGCGCGAAGGAAAACAGCTCGGCACAGCATCGCGGCAAGGCCGCGCTTCACGAGACCGCCGTCGTTCGCGGCAGGAAAGGTGTTTCCTCTTGAGGCGAGCGGTCGTCAAGCTCGGCGGCAGCATTGCCGGCAGCGAGGCGATGGACAATTGGATCGCGGCGATCACGGCCGCCTCGTTCCCGATCGTGATCGTGCCGGGCGGTGGTCCGTACGCCGACGTTGTGCGGGAGACCCAAAAGGCAATGGGCTTTTCCGACGGAGCCGCCCACGCCATGGCAATCCTCGCCATGGAACAGTTCGGTCACGTGCTTTGCGACCGCGACGAGCGTTTCGTTGCCGCCCGCACCCTCTCCGACATCGAAAATGCACCGGCCCCGGAGGCTGTTCCCGTCTGGTTTCCTTCCGAAACGGTGCTTCCGGCGGCCGAAATTCCGATGAGCTGGGACGTCACCTCGGATTCGCTTGCCGCCTGGCTGACATCGAAGATCGGCGCCGATTCATTGCTCCTGGTGAAGCAGAGCGATGCCTTTTCGCAGGCTGATGACGTCGGCGCCCTGGTCGCCAGGGGTCTCGTAGACCCGGCCTTTCCGACGATGCTGCCGGCCGAGGTCGACCTGCGTATCGCCGGTCCACGACATCTGGCGGGGGCGGGTGCTCTGTTCCGCTCCGGCCTCTTGCCGGGAGAACCGATCACTCGAACGGGGCAGGCGAGGAAAGCGGGATAGATGGCCAGGCTTCACACTCCGCGCTGGGCATGGGTACTCACCGGATCGGGCCACTTCTTTGTCGAAAGCTTCTCGCTCATTCACGAACTCGAATATTGCGATATCTTCGTCTCGAAGGCGGCCGCCGAGGTGCTTCGCATGTACAGGCTGAAGCTCGATTTTCCCGATACGATGCGCGTGCTCCACGACAAGACGGCGAGCGCGGTGCCGGTGGGCGGCTTCTATCGCGGCGTCTATCACACGGTCGTCGTCGCTCCGGCCACCTCCAACACCGTTGCGAAATGCGTCCTCGGAATTTCCGACACGCTGGCAACAAACGTCTTCGCGCAGGCGGGCAAGTGCAGGGTGCCGTCGATCGTATTCGCCTGCGACACCGCCCCCGAACTCGAAACCATGGCACCGGACGGCATGGTCAAGGTCTATCCGCGGCGGATCGACCTCGAAAACACCGAGCGCCTGAAGGATTTCGAGCGGACGACGGTGGTCGAATCGCTTGCGGATCTGGAAAACGCGATCCGTGGCCGGCGCGCCGAACTCGAAAGCCATGGCTGAGCGGCTCGTCTTCCTCACCGGCCATCTGGCCAAGGCGCGGCTCGACAGGCTGCTCTCCAGCCTCGGCGAGACGGAATTCTCGTGGGAAATCGTGGATATAGGCGTGAAAGTTGCGGCCCTGATGACGGAGGACATCGTCAGGCGACGGCTGGCGCCGCCCCAAGGTGCGGACCGCGTCATTCTGCCTGGCCGCTACCGCGGCGATCTGGAGAGCCTTTCAGCACATTTCGGAATCCCTTTCGTGAGAGGGCCGGACGAGATCGCGGACCTTCCGGCCTTTCTCGGTCGCGCAGGCGCACCGCCCGACCTGTCGCGCCATGACATGCGCATCTTTGCCGAAATCGTGGACGCGCCGATGCTCCCGCTCGACGCCCTTGTCGCGCGGGCGAAGACGCTTGCCCGCGCCGGCGCCGACGTCATCGATCTCGGCTGCCTGCCCGAGACGCCGTTCCCGCAGCTCGCGGAGGCGGTCGGTGTCCTCAGGGGCGAAGGCTTTTCAGTCAGTGTCGACTCGGCCAATTACGAGGAGTTGCGCGCCGGCGCGGCGGCCGGCGCCGATTATCTCCTAAGCCTCGACGAGAACACGCTGCCGCTCGCCTTCGACCATCCCTGCATTCCGATCTTGATCCCTTCGTCGCCCGGCGATCTCGACTCGCTCGGCCGGGCGATCGATGCGGCGGTCGGGGCAGGGATCGCCTTCATCGCCGACCCGGTGCTCGATCCGATCCATTTCGGTTTCACCGCCTCGCTCGGGCGCTTCATCGAGGCGCGCCGGCGCTGGCCCGACATCGAGCTTCTGATGGGAACCGGCAACCTCACCGAGCTCACCGACGCGGACAGTTCCGGCGTCACCGCGGTCCTGGCCGGCATCTGTTCGGAACTCGGCGTCCGCAACGTGCTCACCGTGCATGTGAGCCCGCACACGGTCCGCACCGTCGAGGAGCATGATCTGGCCCGTCGCATCCTGTTTGCCGCGCGCAATGACGGCGCGCTGCCGCGCGGCTATCATCCAGGCCTGCTGCAGGTGCACGACCGCAAGCCCTTTGCCGCTTCGCTGGAGGACATCGAGGCGCTCGCCGCCGAAGTGCGCGACGCGAATTTCCGCATCATGACGGCGGAGGACGGCATACATATCTTCAACAAGGCGGGCCACGCCGTGGCGGCGGACGCCTTCGCGCTGTTTGCCGACCTTGGCGTGGAGCGCGACGGCGCCCATGCCTTCTATCTCGGCGCGGAGCTGATGAAGGCCGAGATCGCCTGGCGGCTCGGCAAGCGCTACGCCCAGGACGAACCGCTCGACTGGGGTGTCGCGGCGCCTGCTCCGGAAGCGGACCGTACGCGTCTTGCCGAGGCGGGGCACACGCTGAAGGCGAGGAAAAGCGAGTAAGCCATGCCTTTCATTCGCGAAACGATCGTCACCACCATCGACAGGACAGGCAAGGTCCACATCGCGCCGCTTGGCATCATCGCCGAAAAGGACGGCTGGGTGATCGCGCCTTTTCGGCCTTCGACCACGCTCACCAATCTCGAACAGGTTCCGCTGGCGGTCGCCAATTACGTCGACGACGTACGCGTCTTCGCCGGCTGCCTCACGGGCCGCAAGGATTGGCCGACCGTTCCGGTCGTAGGCCTTGCCGTCCCCCGCCTCGCGGCTGCGCTCGCCCACTCCGTGCTCGAAGTCGTCGGCATTGACGATGATCCCCTGCGGCCGCGGCATTTCTGCCGCGTCGTTGGCGAGGAGACGCACGCGCCCTTCACCGGCTTCAACCGCGCCAGGGCCGCGGTTGTCGAGCTCGCCATTCTGGTCAGCCGGCTGCACATGCTGCCGCCGGAAAAGATCGAATCCGAAATCGCCTATCTCTCGATCGCCATCGAGAAGACCGCCGGGCCCGACGAGAAGGAAGCATGGGGTTGGCTGATGGAGCGGGTCGACCGGCACTTCGCCGATCAGTAGACTTTCGCTTCTTGCGCGAGCAACGCCACCGCGCTTGCCGGCGCCGCGCTGCTCGCCTCGTTGCGGATTTTCTCGCGCGCCGGCACGATCTCCGCGAAATCGACGAAGCGCCGCTTCATCCGCTCGGCCAGCCGACGAAGCTGCCACCGGCCCGTGCCAGCCCCGACGATCGGCGCGCCGCGGCCGGTTTTGCCGGCGACCAGCACGGCCGCGTCGTGGATCGTGCGCAATTGCCGCTCGCTGAACCATTCCGCGATTTCGCGCCATTCCTCAAATGAAAGATCGTCCGTGTCGCGGCCCACCATGCGGGCAAGCCGCGCGATCGAACCGGCGACCGTCTTCTCCTTGCCGTCGGCCGAGGCATGCTTGTCGTCGGTTTCGTCCAGTACGCCGAGAACGCGATGGACGTCGGCGATGGCCGCGAAATACTCGTTCATCAGCGGCGTCAGCCGGCCACGCACCGGAGCGTTGGAGGCGACGCCGAAGAGGAAGGTCCTGGTGAAACCGGTATAGACCAGCTCGCCCGAAAGCAGCCGCTCGGCGTCCGTATAACCGTCGCCGACCGCCTTTCCATCCTTCAGCGGGATGATGTCCGTGGTCGTCGAGCCCATGTCGATGAAGAGCGCATCGCCCGTGAGCCTGCCGACCAGCGACGCCGTCGCATGCCAATTGGCCGAGGCGACGTCGTCGACGTGACGGCGGGCAGCCTCGAAGGGGACGAAGCCGGCGCGCCCCGCATAGACGAGCTTGGGAACGGCCGGAAAATTCGCCGCGATCTGATCCAGAAGTGCCGACACGCCGAGCTCCCGCGTCGCGAAGGCGTCCGACAGTTCCCCGGTCATGGTGAAAGCGGCGAGCGACGCATCCTCATAAAGCGGACGCGCCTCGGCGAAGGCGTTCGTCAGCGTATCGAGGCTGATCCATAGCGGCGTCGCCAGCGTCATGGCGTCGACGATGCGGCCGCCCTCCGCGCGGGTGACCTTCAGATGCGCGCCTCCGATGTCGAAGCCGGCGACGATGTGCTTTTCTTTTTCCACGCTTCACGCTTTCATGAATTGAAGAGGGAGGGACCGGCTTTGCGGATCGTTCCGGTATTGGACATCAAGGGCGGCGTGGTGGTGCGCGCGAAAGCCGGCCGCCGCGACGAATACCGCCCGATCGTCACGCCGTTGAGCGCGAGCGCCGATCCAGTCGGGGTGGCCGAGGGATTGCGTGGCCTTCATCCTTTTCGAACCTTCTACGTCGCGGATCTCGATGCGATCGAGGGCAGGGGGGACAATGATGCAGCACTTGGCCGGCTATGCGAGATGCCGGCCGCGCCCGAATTGTGGGTGGACGCGGGACTTCGTGACGAGCGGAGCCTTTCCCGTTTCCTTGAACATCCGCCGTTGCGGCCCGTCATAGGCTCCGAATCCCGGCCGGATATCGAACTGCTTCGGCGCTTCAGGGATCATCCGGCTCTCATCCTCTCCCTCGATTTCTTCTCGGACGGTTATCGCGGACCGGCGAACCTGCTCGCCGACCCGGAACTCTGGCCGAGGAGGATCATCGTGATGACGCTCGCCAGGGTCGGTTCGGCCTCGGGTCCCGATTACGCGCGCCTGCGGCAGATAAAGGCTCTCGCGGGCAGACGCGATGTCGTCGCCGCCGGCGGCATTCGCAACGAGGCGGATATCCGCGAGCTGTCCCTATTGGGCATCGAGGCCGCGCTGGTTGCAACCTCGCTGCACGACGGCACCTTGAGTCGGGAACAGCTCGCGGATTTCGGATGAGAGCCGCGAGCAGTCCCCATCCGAAGATTGCCTTTTCGCCAGGGCGTTATAGCCCCAGCGCTCTTTTCAGCCGGCGCAGCAGACCGTCCGGTCCGCCAGACGGTTGGACCTGTGCGGGGCTGTCTCTTGTCTAACCCGCGCCGAAGGGGTGCTTCACGTTGTTGCGCTGGGCCGTCGCCTCGGCGGCGGTGGGTTTGCCCTCGACGGCGCGCTGAATGGCCTCCTTGGTGGCGCGATAATTGTAATCCTGGATCTTGGCGTCGTCCTCCGCCTCCCAGTGGATGAACACGCCGACGCAGAGGAACAGGTCGTCGGCTTCGTCGGCGGGGATGACGCCCTCGGCCACGCTGTCCTGGACCGCCTTGGCGACCGCGAACTGCGCGGGGCCGAACATCTGCACCGCCTGCTTGGCGCCCTTGATCGTGACTTTGTTGAACATCACCGTGTTGGGTTTGCAGGGCAGGTTGGGCGCGATCACGGCGAGCAGCGTCGTGAAACCGTCCTTGTTGTTCGTGAGCGCATTGCAGAATGCAGCCTCGACGGGGCTCCCCCGGGGTCCGATGAGCAGGTCGATATGGGCAACCTCGTTGCCTTCTCCGACGAGCGATTCACCGACAGAAACTTTCGTAATCTTTGCCATGCCAATTCTCCTCCAAGATACAAAGTGAGGTGTCCAAAGACGCCGCAACCGAGCGGACGCTCGATGGACGACTATCCTTGTTGGCAGCGCCCGGATAGATTCGGGCCGGTTGGCTAGATAGTCGCGGAAACACGGTTTCCGCTAGAAGAAATTGAACCATCAACCCCAGAATTATGCAAGTTTTAGCGACGGCTAGAGACAAGTTTCAGGGCAAACACCGAGGCCACGGTCAGGTCGGCCGAGGTGCCGGGGTTGATGTTGCGCTCCTTCAGGCTGGCGTCGAATGCCGAAAGCAGCCGAATGCGCTCGTCCTCGCCCTCGGCTGCACCGAGACGGGCGAGCGCTTCGGCCGCTTCGTCGCATATTTCGCGTGCGAGATCGGCGCCGAATTTGCGTGCGACATGGCTGTCCGGCAGGCTTGCGAGAAACGCCATATAGGTGTGAACGACAGGCCACATGCCGCCTTCACCATGCTCCTCCGCCTGGCGATGCGCCGTCATGCCGATGTCGAAGACGTCGACGAAATCGCCGACATATTGCCGGGCGATCGTGTCGCGGTCCGCCGCCGCGCGCATCGCTTCGAGCAGGGTGACCGACGGAACCTCACGGACGTCGTGCGCCGGGGCTTCTCCCAGGCCAGCGGGCGAGGCGAGGACGATGGCTTCGAACGCATCACGAGCATCGGCGACCGTCAGCGCCGCAAGCACGTTTCGCAGGTTTTCGTGCAGGCTGCCGGACCGCTCGGCCGCGCGGGCAAGCGGCGCGCATAAGAGCACGATGCCGAGATTGGTGTTGATGCCGAGCGCCTGCCGTGTCGCCCGGACCGCCTCCAGGATGCGCTCGCCAACGGTTCGCGAGGCTGCCGCGACGAAGGGCGCCGAGACACGGGCGCTCGACCGGAACTGATCGGCCGTCATCCGATGCCCGTCGGAGAAGACATGGACGTTGCCGGGTTTCAGCGCCTCGATCTCCGCCCGGCATGCTTCCTGGTAGGCGCGGGCGATCTCGCCTTCTTCGAGCCGCGTCATGGGCTTGACGACGCGACGACGCGGAGCGGGCGACGGGCACGCAGGAAAGCGGTCATGGCCGCGGCTATCTCGTCGGCGATGTCGACCGGCGTGACGGATTGCAGTCCTGACCAAGCCGGCATGCTGTTGACTTCCAGCACGTGAAGCCCGCCTTCAACGGACCGCACGATGTCGACGCCGGCGAAGTCCGCTCCCACGGCGGCGGCGGCGGCGAGCGCCAATTCGCCGAGTTCCGCCGACGAGGCTTCGCAAAACCGTTCAGGTGCCGCGCCGCGGCCGATATTGGTTATCCAGTCCTCTCCGCGGCGCGTCATTCCGGCGAGCACTTTTCCCGCGCAGACGAAGACGCGATAGTCGTGGAACGGCGGACCCGCGCGTTCGACATAACGCTGGAGATAGTGGACGTCGGCGACCTCGTCGTCGCCGGGCAGATCGGCCACCGAGCGGATCAGCCTGATGCCACGTCCCTGGGCGCCGAAGAGCGGCTTGGAAACCAGCATGCCCGACGCCAGTTCACGCTCCGCCACCTCCCTCGCCGCCGCCATTTTCTCGACGGTGAAGGTGGCGGGTGTGGGCAGTCCGGCATCGGCTAGCAGGAACGTGGTCATCGATTTGTCGACGCAGCGTTCGATTGCCTGAGCGGAATTCCAGACCGGGACATCCAGCCTGCCCAGCGCGTGGAGAACCCCGAGCCGCCGCGTTATGGCCTCGAAGGATCCGGCCGATATCGAGCGGACGATGACGCCGTCGGGCAGCTCGTCGTCGAGGCCGGGGATGGCGAGACCGTGGCGACGGCCGGTGTCGAAGGCGATCGCCGAGAGCGGCGCTGTCGCGACCTGCCAGCCGCGTCGGCGAAACGAGGCGGCCAGGCGGCGGGACTGCTTGTCCGGCCCGTCATTGGCGATCAGTATCTTACCTGCCACAGGATATCCTTACCGTTCAGCCGAGGCATCGTTCGAGCATGGCAAGATCGCGTCCGCCGCTGCGGAACGTCTCGCCGGTTTCGATCGCCGTTACGATGACTTCGGCCGGGCTGAACAGCAAGGGATCGATGGCGTAGAAATCGCCCTTGAAGCGCTTGAAGATGTCGGAAAACGGCTCGCCATATTCGCGCGAGGCGCTGCTGGGCAGCTTTTCCGCGAGAGCCTCGGCGTCGGCGGCCGGCCCTTTCACGAACAGTTGGACGATGCCGCCATAGATGATGGCGTCGTTGGTGCGGCCCATCGCCGTGAGAAAGTCGGGATGGGGTGCAGGCAGCGGCGCGGCCCCGGCGCCGTCGACGATACGTTCCAGCGGAAAGCCGAGGTCGTTGGCCTTGTGCAGCGCGACCTCGAGCACGCGCGCCACGATCTGGACCGTGCCGGCGAGGCTTTGCGTCGGCGCGTAGATGAAGGTGAGCCGGTCGGCGGCGACGCCCGTCGCCTGGGAGACCTTTTCGACAATGGCTTCGACAGGCGGCTCGGACGTTTCGAGCACGAGGACCGCGGCGTCCGCTCGTTCTCGATAGCCAAGCGAGGAAAAGAGCGGCTCGACCCGGGCAAGCGCGCGGGCGGGACCCGAGCCCATGGCGAAATAGCCGCCGTCGGAGAGACTCCACCCGGCATACTGGCTGGCGAGGCAGGCAAGCACCGGCTGCGACGACCGCACCTCGATGTTCAGCGGCCATTTTTCGGCGGTCCTGTCGATCGCGGCATTCACCTCGCCGAGCCCGCCCATCGTCGCGCGCGCGATTCCCAGGCCCGCTTCGATGCTTCCGAGAACCGCGGCGCCGGCATCGATCAAGCGCGCACCCATCGGTCCCTCGGCCACCGTTATTCGCAGGTGTTCCGCGTTGCCGGCCATGTCGTCGGCGATGCGATGCGCGGTCTCGTTCAGGAATGCGGAACCGTCCATCATGTCCGGGCTCCTTCCACGCGATGTTCGATTTCGCGGGCACGGTCCCTGACCGCCCGTTGCGCGGCGAGCGCGCTGCGGCCGCTCGCAAAGGCCGTGCATATGGGATCGCCCGCCGAAAGCGTCGTGCCGGGCGATTGATGGTCTGCCGCCCATTCGGGCCAGGAGAAGGAGGGAAAACGCTCTACCGGCTTGTCGGCATAGACGATGATGGAGGCCATGCAATCGCGGAAGCGCGGGAGCGCGTGCGGCGCGCTCCGCGAGGCCTGCAGATGGGCCTCGATCAGAGGCGCCGCTTCGCTGTCGAAAATGTCCAGCGTCGCGCCGGGCCGGGGATTGATCTCCACGAGACGATAGCTGCCACGGCTGCGGATGAAATCCGCACTGCAAAGCCCGACGAGGCCGGCGCGCCGGGTCAGCCCGGAAAGCCAGCTTTCGATCAGTGCTGCCTCGTGGCGGTTGAAGCGGCGAAGCCGCACAGCGCCACCATAACGATATGGGGTCTGCGGTGTCGGCGCCGTCCACTGCCTGCTGAAACCCACAATGCTTGCGTTGCGCCCGTCGCCGATGAAAAGCGCCGAGATGCTTTCCCCCGCGACGAAGCGCTGGAAATAGATGCCGGGCAAGTCTTCGCCCGAGTCGGCACGGCGGATATGGCCGCCGCCGGCCGCGCCTGCCTGCTTCGAAACCCAGCTTTCCGGATCGGCGGGGCGTTCCCAGCGATGTTCCGGGTGCGGGATGCCCAGTTCCGCGCAGTCGGCCGCGAACAAATGCGGATCCTTGATCCTGCGGATCGTCGAAGCCGAATTGCCGGCAAGCGGATAGCGCCGCGCGATCTCGTCGACGATCTCCGGCCGGCGCTCGAAGCCCGAACCGCAGACGACGGCGACGGGCGGTTCGTCGCCTGCCAGTTCATCGAGCGCCTCGATCAGTGACGCCTGCTCGAAGCCTGCCTGCATACTGCCGGGCACCCGCACGGCCTTCTCCGCGATCGCCACCGTGTCGGTGTCCCGGAAGAAATCCGCGACGAGCGGACGATAGCCGGCCCTGCGCGCCGCGGCCGCCAGCGCGCGGCCGGAAATCGCCGCGATCAGCAGGGGGCGGGCTTTATGTGACGATTTCTCGTGCAAGGGAAAAGGCATCCTGAAAATCAAAAATCACGGGCTTTTCCGCCTCGATCAGCTTCTTGAAAAGACCGAACTCGGTTTTGTACTTCACGTTTCCGATTGCAAGCGGTCCTATCCCGACAGCCGTCGTGCCGGCAAGCGGCACGCCGTCGTCGCTTATTCCCAGGCCGGCGATGCCGGCGGGTGGAACCGCGTTGACGTCGGCCGCCAGCAGCAGCCCGCCCGCTTCGTCGAGCATTTCCTTCGAAATCACCTCCACGCCGGCTTTCGCCGCCGACAGAACCACTTCGCTGGCGGCGAGGATGGATTTCTTCTTGGCTTCGCTCGAGCCGTCGTCGGCAGCCACGTCCAGTTCGAACCGAGCCCGGATTTCGGACGCCACCTCGCTGACGCGCTGCGGACCGTCATGACCGACGAGCGCGACCTTCGCGCCTTCCCGGGCCGCGAGAACCGCCGTGCAGAAACCGACCACGCCTGTCGCGCCGAAGATCGCGATCCGCGTGTCCTTCAACTCGCGGCCGAATTTCGTTTTCAGGCTCTTTTCCACCTTGGCGACCACCGCGGCGGCGGTGGTGAAGGAACCCGCCGGATCGGCAAAGACGGAAACCCGGAAGGGCGGCACCATCGCCTTCTTCGCCGCGTCGAGCATGTCGAGCGCGAGCGCGGCGTTCTTGCCGGCGATGAAGATGCCGGTATCTACGCCGGCGTTCGGCGGTCGCGAGAAGATCGCGTCCTGCACCAGGCTTGTGACCTCGGCGATGCCCACGTCGACATAGGGCAGGACCGCGTCGAAGCCGGCGTCGAGCGCCATGTTCACGTCGAACGGGCTCATATGCTTGAGGGGTGTGAGCATGTGCAGAATGTGCTTGCTGGCCATGGCGGATGACCTTCCCTGCTGAACTCAGCTTCCTACGAGATTGAATTGCCGCGCTATGATCTCGGCGCCCGAATTCCTGCCGCCGACGATTCTGATCTCCAGGCCGTCGGCGTGGTCCTTTTCGGTGACGCGCACCATCTCGCTGGCGGAGGTCTCGGAAGGCGCGAAGGCGAAGCCGGTCGGTCCCCACGAGCTCTGGCCGATGCCGACGGCTCCTGCCCGTGCGAGCGCTTCGATCATTTTTTTGACCCGCGGGCTGGTGAAGAGCCCGCCCTGAGCGGGAGCGAAATGGGTGCCGATGTTGCGCTGGATGGCGGATATCGCAAAGCCGAAGGCGGCGATGTCGCGCTCGGCCAGGGCAGGCAGCGCGCCCATCAGCGCATGGCGGCAGTTCTCGCCCGCCACCTCCCGCGGCAATGGCGGCAAGGAGCGGAAGGCTTCCAGCTCCTGCGCGCCGTGCAGGCCGCTGCTCGCGCCGTCGAGAACCAGAAGGATGCGCCACTCCTCGGGGAAGGGCACTCGCGCGACCACGGTCGGCAGGCTGCCGGCGTGGCGCCTGCCGGCGTCGACGATCAGGCCGCCGGCCTCGAAGCTCGCAATGCCGACGCCGGAGCGCGCGCCACGGCCGAGCAGCAGGGCGTCGCCGGTGATGTCGGGCGGCAGGCCGTGCAGTCCGCGCAAAGCCGCCGAGACGGCCAAGGCGATCTGCGTGCCGGAGCCAAGTCCGGCATGGTTCGGGATGGCGTCTTCGATTATGAGGCGATGCTCCGAGCGGATGCCGAGATGGCGGCACAATCCGCGCAGATGGCCAGCGGCACGATCCGCATCCGGGCCTTCAACGGATGTCACGGCGGCGCGCGAAAGCGTCAGGACCGTTTCGGGCGAGGTGAGGGGAAGGCCGATGCTGCCGAAGCGCCGCCCGCCCTCGTCCTCGATGTCGAGGAAGCCGAGGTGAAGCCTGGCCGGCACCTTTACTGTAATGGAATTGGACATCTGCCCCCTTGTGGGTGCATCATCATGCATCACGAGAGTTTAGGTGCCGATATTCATGATAGCCGCTTTCGGCGGCTTGGCAAGCGGCGGAACCCTCATTCCGCCATTTTGCGGATATCGCGAAACGAGGCGGAGGAAACCATGACCGACGACACCGACAAGCGCGGCAAGGAACGCGTCTATTCCGAGGCCGAGATCGACGGAAGGCTCAAGGCCGAACTGCCGAAATGGTATTACGAGAACGGCTGGATCCGGCGGAAATACAAGACGCATGGCTGGAAATCGACGCTAATGGTGATCAACACCGTCGGCCATCTCGCGGAGGCGGCCTGGCACCATCCGGACATCACCGCCTCCTACGCCTGGGTCGAGGTGCGGCTGACGAACCATGCCGCAAAGGGCGTCACCGACAAGGATTTCGAGCTGGCGAGGAAGATCGAGGAAGTCGTGCAGTGGCAGCCGGGCGCGGAAGGCGGCGCTCTCGAGGGCACGCCGCAGACCGACCAGCGCTTTGCCTATGTGAAATATGATTGAGCGGGGTCCTTCGACGCTTCGAACCGCGATCGTTGGCCGGATCGCGCCAAAATTCCGGGGACGGCTTCACCTCGAAAACGCTTTGCGCTAACATTTCCCCGGCACCAGAAAGTTTTGGACGATTATGGCGGTTGCGTGGATCGGCAACCGGGAAGTGCCTTTGGCGCGCGCGGCAAAAAAAGCCGCCGAGTTGCTTGTGTCGAGTCGGTGCCCGGTTTTCAGCCTCGATACGGATGTGCATGGCACGCGTGCCGCGCTCGCGCTTGCCGCGCGTGTCGGCGCGTCCTGCGACTATGTAAATGGCGAAGCGGCGGCGCGGGAGGCCGCGGTGATCGCCGCGAGCGGCGGAATGTTCATCTTGCCGGGGGAGGCCCGACGGCGGGCCGACATGATCGTCTTCGTGGGCGAAATCCCGGAAAGCCATCGCGCCTATGTCGAGGAGCTGGCCATCTCCGTCCCCGACCTCGCGACAGGCGGCAAACGCGGACTGTTCCTCATCGGAGCGGATCGCGGCGCTCCCAAACGGCTGGGCGGAAGGGAAGTCACGCTCCTTTCCTGCGAGGGAACCGATCTTGCGGGCACGCTCGCAGCGGTTCGCGCGCTCTGCGCCGGGCGCAAGGTAACGGCCGAGGTGACCAATATCGACGGTTTCAAGGGGGCGCTGGCCGAGGCGGGATTTCCGGTGTTCCTGTTCGGCGGCGGCGAGGCCGACGGATTGACGCTGGAAATGCTGCAAGGTCTCGTCTCGGATATCAACCGCCGCAAGCGCGCATCCACCCTGCACCTGCCGGCGAGCGAAAAAGCATGGGGAGCCGCGCTGACTTCGACATGGACCACGGGCTTCCCGCTCCGGACCGGCTTCTCGCGCGGATATCCGGAGCACGATCCGTGGCGGTGGAACGCCGGCCGGATGTTGGATGCGGGTGAAGCCGATCTGCATCTGTGGCTTTCCGCAACGGGCGGCGAGGCTCCGCCGGCGGCAGCGGGTGCGAGCCTGATCGCCGTTGCAAAGACCGCGCGGCCGGCCGTAGGTGCCGACGTCACGATTGCGGTCGGTGATCCGGGTCTGGATCACGACGCGGTTTCCTATTCGGTCAGGACCGGAACCCTTGCGGCGGTCGCGGCGCGGTCATCCTCGCAATTGCCCGCCGCCGCCGTCCTTCGCGCCATCATCGCCCACCTGCCCGAGGGAGCCGAGGCGCCATGCTGACCAGGATTTCGGGCGGCGAGATCGTCGATCCCCTCAATGGCCGTTCCGGCACGGGCGATCTCTGGATCGAGGACGAGACGATCGTCGAGCCGCCCGCCTCGCGGCGCCCCGACGCCACTTTCGACGCTTCCGGATGCATCGTCATGGCGGGGGCGATCGACATCCACTCCCATATCGGCGGCGGCAACGTGAACACCGCGCGCCTGCTTCTGCCCGAACATTATGCCGCGCATGCGTCGCGACCCGCCGTGACGCCGCTTTCCAGCCTCGGCTGGACGGCGTTCGAGACCGGCCGGCTCTACGCGCGGATGGGCTTCACGACGGTGGTGGAGCCGGCGATGTCTCCGGGCAGCGCGCTTCACACCCATCTCGAGCTCGCCGACATACCGATCATCGACAAGGCGACGCTGGCGATCCTCGGCAATGACGATTTTCTCCTGTCGATGATCCGCGACGACGCGTCCTCCTCCATGATCGAGGACTATGTCGCCTGGACGGTCGCCTCGACGCGCGCGCTCGGCGTCAAGGTCATCAATGCGGGGGCGGCGACCGCCTTCAAGGAGAATGTACGTACCTTCTCGCTCGACGACGTCGTGCCCTCCTACGGCGTGAGCTCGCGCCGGATCGTCAAGACGCTGCAAGCGGCGGTGGCGGAACTCGGCATTCCGCATCCGCTGCACGTCCATTGCAACAATCTCGGCGCGCCGGGCGCGGCGGAGACGGCGGCGGCGACGATTGCGGCAGCCGAAGGCGTGCCGCTGCATCTCGCGCATCTCCAATTCTACGGCTACGGCACGGAAGGCTCTCGCAAATTCTCGTCGGCGGGCGCTCGGCTTGCCGAGTTGGTGAACGCCACGCCGGAGATCACCATCGACATCGGCCAGGTCATGTTCGGCCAGACGGTCACGATCTCTTCCGACGTCATGCGCCAGTTCTCCGCGCGCGGCGGCGCCGATCCGAGGAAGAGCGTGATCATCGACGGCGACGGCAATGGCGGCGGCATCGTGCCCTACCGATATCGAAAGGACTTCTACGGCTCGGTACAATGGGCCGTGGGGCTAGAACTCTTCCTGCTCATCGACGATCCGTGGCGGGTCTTCTTCACCACCGATCATCCGAACGGCGCGCCTTTCACCGCCTATCCGCGGCTTTTCGAGCTGCTGATGCGCAAGGAGGCGCGGCGGGAGGTCGCCGAAGGCCTGCCCAAGCGCGCGCTTTCGCTGACGACGCTGCCGGCGATCGAGCGCGAATACAGTTTCGAGGAGGTCGCCATCATGACGCGTGCCGCGCCCGCGAAACTCCTCGGGCTCGCCGATCGCGGGCACCTCGGTGCCGGCGCCCTGGCCGACATCGCGGTCTACCGCAAACAGGATGACGTGGCGCGAATGTTCGAAGCGGCCGCGCTGGTGTTCAAGAACGGCGAACTGGTCGTCAGGGACGGCGAGATCGAGAAATACCGCTGGGGCAGGGCGCTTCGGCTCAATCCGTCGCCGGACAAGGCGATGGTCCGCCGGCTCGAAGCCTACCATCAGGAACGTTACGGCCTGTCGCTCGACTGGTTCACCTTCCCGGACTGGGCGATCGCACGGGAAAATCCCTTCGGCGAGGTGCCATGCAGAGCATGAACGTCAACGGCGTCGCCATAGAGGACACCTTTGCGGAGGCCTTCGGCATGCGGGCGACGGCGATCGTCATCACCGGACCCGACGCGAAGTGGGCGCGGCAGGCCGCCATCTCCATGACGGGATTTGCCACTTCGGTGATCGGCTGCGGCTGCGAGGCGGCGATCGACGTGGAGATGGATCCCGCCGAGACCCCGGATGGCCGCCCCGGGTGCCGGGTCATGATGTTCGCCGTCAGCACGGAGGAATTGCAGAAGCAGCTGCAGAACCGCGTAGGCCAATGCGTGCTCACCGCGCCCGGCAGCGCATGCTTTGCAGGTCTCGACGGTGAGACGCAGCTCAAGCTCGGCGCCGCGATCCGCTATTTCGGCGACGGCTGGCAGATTTCGAAGAAGCTCGGCGGCAGGCACTATTGGCGCATTCCGGTGATGGACGGGGAATTCCTTTGCGAGGCGACGACCGGCCTCACCAAGGGGGCGGTCGGTGGTGGCAATCTGCTGCTGCTCGCCGGCAGCAGTGAAAAGGCCCTGAGAGCGGCGGAGGCGGCGGTGGTGGCGATCGGCAAGGTGCGCGGCGCGATCATGCCGTTTCCGGGCGGCATCGTACGCTCGGGCTCCAAGATCGGCGGCAAGTACAAGGGCATGATCGCCTCCACAAATGATGCCTTCGCGCCCATATTGCGGGGCGTGATCGCAAGCGCGCTCGATGCCGACACCAACGCGGTTCTCGAAATCGTCATAGACGGGGAGAACAGCGACGCGGTCGCGGCGGCGATGAAGGCCGGCATCAAGGCGGTCACCGATCTCGGCTCCGAGATGGGCGCGTCGCGCATAACCGCGGGAAACTACGGCGGAAAACTCGGCAAGTTTCACTATCACCTGAAGGATTTGCTGCCGTGAGCGCCCTGACCTTCACCTTAAGGGCGCAACCGCCTGAACGGCTTGACCTTTCGCCGCTGGTGCCGCGCTCCCTCGCGGGCATGGCCAAGCGTGATATGGAGAAAATCCGGCTCGGAATCTCCAAGCATGCGCTGACGGTGGGCGATCTTTTCAGCGTTGCTGGAAACGATGCGGACCAGTTGGTCTTCGAAGGCGGAAGCGACAGGTTCGACTGTGTCGGCAGCGGGTTGGACGAGGGCTCCATTCGCGTCGTCGGGAATGTCGGCGCGCAGGCCGGACGGAAGATGACAGGCGGTGCGTTGACGATCGAGGGCGATGCCGGGCCACATGCGGGCTCGGCCATGCGCGGCGGGCGGCTGGAGATCGGCGGCGACGCCGGCGATCGGCTCGGCGGACCGCTGACGGGTGAAATGGCCGGCATGGCCGGCGGCGTCCTGGTCGTGCGCGGCAGGGCGGGAGACTGCGCGGGCGACCGCATGCGGCGCGGTCTCATCGCGGTCCTGAAGGGAAGCGGCGACTATGCCGGCTGCCGGATGATCGCGGGAACGCTGGCGATCGCCGGCGAGGTCGGCAAGCTGCCCGGCTATCTCATGCGCCGCGGTTCGATCCTGCTCGACCGGTCGCCCAGGCGGCTTTCGCCGAGTTTCGTGAAAAGCGGCTCGCCCGACCTCGTTTTCGCCGCCCTCGTCGACCGCCATCTCATCGCGGACGGAATATCCAGGAAGCCGCTTCTCGGCGGGGTGGTCGGCCGATATGGCGGCGACAACGCCGTCCTCGGCAAGGGCGAGATCATCTTTTCCGTCGCGGAACGGGACCGCTGAGTTTTCCGACGGCGAGCCCGACCGGCTACGCCGCGCGCTGCATCCTTCGCGGCACATAGGTGCCGGCAGCGGAAAGCCGCGCTGCCTCGAACCTCAGATCCGGCGCAGGTGGTTGTCCCACGCGGGCGCGGCGGGATTCTCGCGAAGCACCGTGGTCATATGGGCGGGATCGGCCTTGACGATCGCCCCGCGCCCGCTCGTCACGATCATCTCGCGAGCATCCGAAGGCGCGATCCCGCACCCGTCGGCAAGCAGTCTGCTGCCGAGGCAGTCGCCGGTGGCCGTGTCCCAGAAGACGACGACGCCGCCCTGGGGCGATGATGTGCCGAGGATCGAGCCGGACGCGTCGACCGCGACCGAGCCGACATAGTTGCGCATGGCGCGAAGGATTGCCGTCGGGCCGGAGAAAAGCTCGATAGCCGAGCCCCGCCTGTGGCGGCCGACCAGCGGCGGCTCGTCGCCCGCCGCGCCTTCATACTGGCAGCCGAACCACACCTTCCCCCGCGCGTCGAGCGCCATGTGCCGGATCGAAAGCTGGTGCAATTCCGGCACGAGCTTCACCTTCTCGACCACCTCGCCGCTGGCGATGTCGACATAGGCGAGGCTCGGCTCCATCATGGCGATGTTCAGCTTGACGCGTTCGAAATCGGGATGGGTCTGGATGCCGCCATTGGCCACGCACAGCGTTTTCCCGTCATTGAGAAGCAGCACCTCATGCGGGCCGATCCCATCGGTCGGGAATTCGCCGATGCGGCGAAAGCCATTGGTGGCGTCGTAGACGCCCATGACGCCGTTTGCGGCCTCGTAGTCGTTTTCCGTCGCGATCATCAGCCGCCCGTCCGGCGTGAAGATGCCGTGGCCGAAGAAGTGCCTGCCGGGCGCGGCGGCGATCGCCACAGGCTCCGTCGCCCCGTTCAAAGAGAAGGCGACGGCGAAGCGGCCCGGCGAACGGGCAAAGGCGACGGCGCGGCTGTTCGCCCTGTCGATCGCGAAGGAATGGCCGCGTGCTTCGAGCGGCAGCACCAGACGGTCGCGACCGCGCTCGTCGATGACGGCTGCCTCGAACTTGCCCGCGTTGAGCCGCGCGCCGAGAAACAGGGCTTCCTCGGCCGCGCGCGCGGCCTGCGCCGGTGCAAGCGCAGCGACGCCGGCGAGTGCCAGAAAGGTCCGGCGATCAATCTCCGTCGAGCGCATTGAAACCCATCCTCAGACCGAGGGCGGCCGCGAGATTTTCCCCAAGCGTATGGTTGGCCCCTTCCAGCGCGACACCGACATAGGCGAGGCGGTCGCGGTCGCTTGCCGTGCCGAAAGCTTCCGCCGGCGGGGTCGCGACCTCGGCAAGCGTCGAAATCGCGTGGTCGAGGTCGAACAGGAGAGAGGCGACCGCGTCCCGTACGTCGGGGGAAGAAGAAGCTGCAAATCCAGCCGCTTCCGCGAAAGTCTTCAATCCCTCGATCTGTGCCGAGACGAGGACGAAGGTCGTGTCGCTGCGCCAGAAAGGCGCCCGCTTGCCGCGTGCCTTGGCGATGCTTTCGCCGAGCGCCGGCAGCAGCTCCGCATTGCGCGTGAACTGCAGCCCGGTGCCGATCGCCTTCACGATCTCGCCGGCCACTTCCTCCGCGGAGCGATAGGGGTCGCTTGCCGAGGAGGGCGAGACGAAGGCGGTCCGGAAGGCGGTGCCGGGCCGCCATGCCTGCGCGATTGCTCCGGCGACCGCCTCCACATTGGCGGCGACCGCGAGTGCATAGCGGCATCTAAAGGAACCTTCGCCATCTGCGAGCGTATCGGAACCGGTGCCGAAAAGCGCGAATTCGAGCGCAGGCAGGCCCTGCACGGCGACGCTCTTTGCGGCAAGCGCGCCAGGCTCCAGCACGGCGGCATCGCCTTCGGCCAGCAATGCCTCGACCTGTCGCAGCGTCACCCCGCGTGCGTCGGGCCAGAAGAAGATGCGCTCGAAGCGGTTTTCCTCCTGCAAGGGGCCGAAGCGCAGCATCGAGGCGCGCCCCCAGGCCGCGACGAGCGGGACGAATGCCTCGCGGACCTTCGACAGTCGCGCGGGTTCGGGTCGGTCGCAGAGGCCGCCGATCTCCGTCCTCAATTCGTTCGCGGTCGCGGAAAAGGCCGTGAGCGAGGGAGCCGCGAAGCCCTCGGCCACGCGCGCGCCGATATCGGCCGGAATGGCCGATGCCTGGTCCTGCGCAACGGTCGGCGCAAGCGCCAGGATCAGCATCGCGCCGGCAAGCAATGCCTGTTTCATCACAAGGACTCCAGGAAGCGGAGAAGATCGACGCGATCTTCCTTCTCCATCTCGACCACCCGCTCCCGCGCCTTCCGCGCCTCGCCATCATGCCACAGAATCGCTTCGAGGAGCGTGCGGGCGCGCCCGTCATGCAGGAAGGTGGCGTCGGCGTTGACCGTTTTCGTCAGGCCGATGCCCCATAGCGGCGGCGTGCGCCATTCCCGGCCGCTCGCCCGGCCCTCCGGCCGATCGTCGGCAAGACCATCGCCCATGTCGTGCAGGAGAAGGTCTGTGTAGGGCCAGATGAGCTGGAACCGGTGCGCGGGGTCCCCGGCGTCGCGGCGGGTGACGTATTTCGGCGCATGGCAGGAGGCACAGCCGCTTTCATAGAAGACACGTTTGCCGGCAAGCACGCGCTCGTCGGCCGTGTCGCGCCGTGCCGGAACCGCGAGGTTGGAAGCATAGAAGGAAACCAGGTCGAGAAGGTCTCCCGACACCTCCTCCGCGCCCAGATGCGGCTGCGCACCGTGCGGCAGGGCGCGACAGGCGGATTGCGCCTTGGTGCATTCTCCCCAGTGATCGGGCGCCAATCGCGTCGACAATCCCATGTCGCCTGAAAAGGCATGCGCCGTCTGCTGCATGACGGTCGGTTCGATGGCTTTCCAGCCGAAACGGCCGGGTTGCTTGTCGCCCTTTGCGTCGCGCACCCAATGGACGCGCCCGGAGATGCCGTCGCCGTCCGCATCATCCGGGTCTTCGCGCGCGAGAATATCGCTCACGTGGATCGCTTCGATGAGGCCGAGGCCGATCATCGGCGGAGCGACGCGTGCCGACAGCATGGCCTCGCCATGGAGCGGGCCGTAGCCGAGATCGGTGATCGACAGCGATGGCTTGCGTAAGCTTGCCGTCTCTCCGCCATGGAGTGGAACCTCGATCTCCTGATATTCGATCCGCACCTTGCCTTCGGCCGGAAGGGCGGCGACCGCATTGTCCTGAATCTGAAGTCCGTAGACCGGATCGGGTGAGGCGGCCAATGCACCGGACGCGATCGTCGCCGCCTGCTCGGCGTCCGGAGGCACCGAGACGCGGACAAGCAGCGAAAGCGCGCCGTCGCCCGGGCCGATGGGCGCATGGCCGCGCCCGTCCTTGAAATGGCAGGATTGGCAGGCCCGCGCGTTGAAGAGCGGACCGAGCCCGTCCGAAGCCTGGGTGGAGGATGGAGAGGAAACCCAGTCCTTGCGGAAAAGCCCGTTGCCAAGCAGGAAGCGCTGCTGGTCGGCGAAATCGAGATTTGCTGAAGGATGCGAGAACACATCCGCGTTGACGAGCTTCTTCGAGGTCGCCGCTCCGCCCTGCATCGTCTCGAAACGCTCGCTTGCCTCGAACGAGGCGGCCGGTTTCGTCACCCTGGCGACGCGGGCGGCGTCGCCGGCGTCGAGGTCGTCCCGCTGGGACGAGGATGCGAATGCCAGGCCGGCGCCCAACAGGAGGGCGGGGAAAAACAGGATATCTGGCCGCAGGCGCGCCCGCATGATTTGGCTCCGGGAGCGGAGGGAGCCCCCGCTCAGGCGATCATTGGAAAACGGCGTCGGGATTGTCGAGGCTGTCGGAGCCCTCGATGGTCACGCCCGAGAGGTCGAGCGCCGCGATTACCCGTTCCAGCGAGCGCGTCTGGTCGACGAGCGTGTCGATGGCCGCCTGGACCGCGGCGTTGCCTTCGGCATTGCCCTCGCCGATCATCTGGTCGTAGGCCTCGCCGTCGTCGGCGCGCTTCTTGAGCGTCGTGAAGGCGTCCACCGTGGCGGCAAGCTTGGCGCCCATCTCGTCGGCGAGGGCGGCGTCCCTCTCGCGCAGGAGCGAGGCGAGGCTGCCGCCTTCCACCTTGGTGCCGTCGATCCGCTCATAGGAGCCGTTCCAGACATTCACGATGCCGCGCACGTCGTAGAAATGCGAATTGTGCGTGTTGTCGGAGAAGCAGTCGTGTTCCTCTTCGGGATCGTTCAGGAGGAGGCCCAGCTTCATCCTCTCGCCGGCCATTTCGCCGTAGGAAAGCGAGCCGAGACCGGTGAGGATCGCGGTCAGGCCGGCTTCCGGCGCGGCTTCGGCGAGCCCCTTGCGGGCTTCGCCGTCGGCCTGCCAGTTGGCGACCATTTCCTCGAGATCCGCGATCAGCAGTTCGGATGCGGCCGTCAGATATCGCGCGCGGCGCTCGCAATTGCCGCCCGTGCAGTTGGCGGTGTCGAAATCCGTATGGGGTCGGTTGCCAGCGCCGGGACCCGTGCCGTTCAGGTCCTGGCCCCACAACAGGAACTCGATCGCGTGGTAACCGCTGGCGACATTCGCCTCGATACCGCCGAGTTCGTGTAGCGACTGGATCAGTTCCGGCGTGATCGTCGCCGTATCGAGCGTTTCGCCACCGGCGCTGATCGTGCCGTTGGCGACGACATTGACGGTGTAGAAATCATTCGCGTCGGATTCCGAACCGTAGGAAGCATCGACATAGTCGATAAGCCCCTCGTCGAGCGGCCATGCGTTCACGCGGCCTTCCCAATCGTCGACGATCGGGTTGCCGAAGCGGAACGCTTCCGACTGCTGGTATGGAACGCGCGCGGCAAGCCAGGCCTCGCGCGCGGCTGAAAGCGTTTCCTGTGAAGGGCTTGCAACGAGTGCCTTCACTGCCGCGTCAAGCGCTTTCGCCGTCGTCAGGCTGTCCTCGTAGGTGGCAAGCGCGATGTCGGAATAGGTCTGCAGGACGTCTTCGGGTTCGACCGCGAAGGCGGGCAGGGCGAGCGTGACGGCCGCGATGCCCGCGGCTGCGATTTGAACGGGCCTCATGATCAAGTCCTCATCTGGCTCAGCGGCACACGGGCAAGCTTCCCGTCGGGAATCCTTGGCACCAAAAAACTAGACAGGCAACATCATATTTTGGCGGTCGCGGCGCTCAATCGATGAGGCCCGCGAACATGCGTATCGCGGTTATCAGCAGGAACACGGCGAAGCTGTAGCGCAGCGCCTTCGGGGGAATGGCATGCGCGAGCCTTGCGCCAACCGGCGCGAAAAGCACGGTCAGCGGCACGAAGGCGATGAAGGCGGGGATATTGACATAGCCGAGCGATCCCGGCGGCAGGTCTTCGACGCCCCAGCCGGCGAGGATGTAGCCGATCGTGCCCGGTACGGCGAT
Source organism: Aquamicrobium sp. LC103 (assembly GCF_001014615.2). GTDB lineage: Bacteria > Pseudomonadota > Alphaproteobacteria > Rhizobiales > Rhizobiaceae > LBCQ02. The sequence goes on along the minus strand of NZ_LBCQ02000018.1, from coordinate 77,362 downwards.
GACGAAGCCGATCGCCGAAGATGTTCCCACCGCCCTGCGGATATCGTAGCCGAAGGTCGTGAGGATCGGCACGGCGAGCGTTCCGCCGCCTATGCCCATCATCGCGGAGAACACGCCGACGACCAGGCCCGAGAGATTGCGGATGAAGCCGTTCGGAAAGCCTTCATAGAGCTGGGTTCCCTGTCCGCGGAACACCATGTTGGCGGCCACGATGAGAGCCACGGTCGCGAAGACCGCGGTCAACACGTCGCCATGAAGATAGCCGCCCGCGATAGTGCCGAGGACCACGCCTATGAAGATCGGCACGCCCCAGGATTTGAGCAGCTTCTCGTCGACCGCGCCGCGCTTGCGGTGGCTTCGCGCCGACGAGATGGCGGTTACCAGGATCGTCGAAAGCGAGCTCGCCACGGCGATCTTCATGGCGACTTCATTGTCGACGTCGAAGGAATCGAGCAACAGATAGAGGACCGGCACGATGACGATGCCGCCGCCGACGCCGAGCAGGCCGGCAAGGATGCCGGCAAAGGCGCCCGCCGCCAGAAGGCCGATCGCAAGTTCCCAATGCTCGGCGATTATTGCCGGGATATCGGTCAAGGCTGCCCCCTTTTGCTGGTCAGTCGGACGCCTCTGCACGATTCGTCGGGTCCGTCGCGCTGACCGCTTCAACTAATGGAGGGCAGGGTGTTTGTCGAGCATGGGCGTTTATCGCTTCGCGGCTTCCTGCGCAGAGCGGGGAGAAGGGCCGTCCGCGGGGTCATTCCGCCGCTTCGCGGCCGGATCTCCTTGGCTTCGAGGATCGGCGTTTGCGATGCTGCGAGGAGACGGGGGAGACTTCCTCCATCGGAAATGCGTCGACCGCGATCACCCGACCGACGGCGGATTTGACGCGGATGAGCTGGTCGCGTTCCTCCGCGCTTATGAAGCCGCGTTCCTGCGCCTCGGTTGCGTCGCGCACCTTGGCCTGGCGCATCTGCTTCTCGATCCGCTCGGCCTCGTTGACCATGCGGAACGCCTCCTCCAGATCCTTCAGCGCATGTTCCTCATGCCCCTCGCCCAGATAGAGGTCCGGAGCGATCCTGTCGCGCTGCGCGCTGGGCTTCATCAGCATTTCCGCCACCATGTTGGTGAGCCGATCTGGCGGCCTGCGACGTGGCACGCCGAGCGGGAAGGTCAGAAACCGCGTCTTCCAGGCGACGAGACGCGCGGGCAGGTTGGCAAGGACGCCGTCGAAGGCGATCGCCATGCGACCGGTACCCTTGATCATGATATAGTCGACGAGTGGCTTGTCCTCCACGAGCCGTCCCTCGTCCTCGTACCGCTTGAGCACCGCGCCGAGGAGGTAGAGTTCGGAAAGGATGTCGCCGAGCCTTGCCGAGAGCATCTCCTTGCGCTTGAGCTCGCCGCCGAGAGTGAGCAGCGCCATGTCTGCCAGAAGCGCGAAAGCCGACGCAAAGCGCGAGAGCTGGCGCCAATGATGTTTGAGCGCGGCACTTTCGGGGGCCGGGGCGAGGGCGCCGCCGGTCCAGCCGCGCCCCCAGGCGCGCAAGCCGTTGGCGATCGCATGCCCGGCATGCTTCCAGAAATTGCGGTCGAACTCCTCGAGGCCGGCCTCCTCGTCCTTGTCGGAAAGCGCCAGCAACTCCTTCAGCATGAAAGGATGCGAGCGGATTGCGCCCTGGCCGAAGATCATCAGGTTGCGGGTGAGGATATTCGCGCCCTCGACGGTGATGCCGATCGGGACCGAGCGGTAGTGACCACCCATGTAGTTGCGCGGCCCGTCGATGATCGCCTTGCCGCCGTGGATATCCATGGCCTTCTCGATCGATTCCCGCATCCGGTCGGTCGCGTGAAACTTCATGATCGCCGAAATGACCGACGGCTTGTGGCCCTGGTCGAGGGCGGCGATCGTCAGCCGGCGCGCCGCGTCGATCAGATAGGCATTGGCGGCGAGATCGGCCATATGTTCGCGAATGCCCTCGAACATGCCGATGGGCACGTTGAACTGTGTACGGACGCGCGCATAGGCGCCGGTCGCCCGCGCGCACATCGCCGCCGACGCCGCCGATTGCGAGGGCAGGGATATGCCGCGGCCGGCCGCGAGCGCGGTCATCAGCATCTTCCAGCCCTGGCCGATCTGTTCCTTGCCGCCGAGAATCCAGTCCAGCGGAATGAACACGTCCTTGCCGTAGAGCGGACCGTTCTGGAAATGGGTGAATTGCGGGATATGCCTCTCGCCGTGGCTGACGCCCGGCGTGGAGGTCGGCAGCAGCGCCACGGTTATGCCCAGCTCCTCGCCGCGCCCGAGCAGATTGTCGGGATCATGCATCTTGAACGCGAGCCCCATTACGGTGGCGACCGGGCCGAGCGTTATGTAGCGCTTGTGGAAATCGAGGCGCACGCCGAGGACGTTTTCGCCCTCATGCTCGCCATATTCGACGAAGCCCGTATCCGTCATCGCGGCCGCGTCCGATCCCGCATCCGGCGAGGTCAGGCCGAAGCACGGGATTTCGGTGCCTTCGGCGAGGCGTGGCAGCCAGTACTGGCGCTGTTCCTCGGTGCCGAAATGCATCAGCAGCTCCCCGGGGCCGAGCGAGTTCGGCACCATCACCGTCACGCCGGCGACGACGCTTGCCGAAGAGACGGTGCGGACCACTTCCGAATGCATCGTGTTGGAGAAGCCGAGCCCGCCATATTTCTTCGGTATGATCATGCCGAAGAATTTCTGCTCGCGCATGAAGGCCCAGACCTCGGGGGGAAGGTCGCGATCGTGCCAGGCGATTTGCCAGTCGTCGACCATCGCGCACAATTCGCGAACCGGACCGTCCATGAACGCCTGCTCCTCGGCGTTGAGCCGGGCGGGCGGCATGGCCAGCAATTCCTCCCAGTCCGGATTGCCGGTGAAGAGCTTGCCGTCCCACCAGACGGTGCCGGCGTCGATCGCGTCCCGTTCCGTCTCCGAGATCGGCGGCATGACGCTCCGCGCCCACCGATAGATCGGTCTGGTAAGGTAGTTCCTTCGAAGATCCCGAGCGCTCATATTCCCTCCCTGCCGATCTTGCAGCAATGCGTGAACCATCGTCAAAGTTCCGTGGGTAAGTGCGGATGGCCCGGCGGTTGTTGTCGAAAATAGCTGCGAGAAGCGCCGCGTGGCGTTAGGCTCGCATCATGATTCCCGTATCGGAAATGGAAGTTGCAGACAGCCCTCCGCTTCTTCGGCGCAAACGCGCGAGCGGGACGACTTACGCCGACAGCCGGGAGCAAGTGCTCAACGTGGGCGTGCCTTCCTGGGCGCGGCTCGAACGAATGCCGGAAAACCTCGAAACGGCGGCCTTCTCGGCGGGCGCCGCGCTTTCCGCGCTCGACGCGGTCGTGCGACGCGGGGAGCGGTCCGCGGGTGCCTGGCGCCAGCGCCTCGCATTGGCGGCGGCGGAGGCGTGTGCAAGGCGGGCCGGCAGAACCGAGGATGTCGCGGCGCTTCGCGACGCCTTCTTTCTCACACGACCCGGCGACGATTTCGGGCCGGCGGGAAGGATGCTCGTCGGCTGGAAGCAGCTTGCAGCCAGTGATGCGGCCTTTGGCCGGGTACGTGTCGCCGCCGCGATCGAGGCGTTCGGCCTCAGGCCGGAGGAAGAGCTTGTGGAAGCTGCCTCGGCTTGCGAGACGCTTGCCCGCGACCCGACGGCACCCGCACTTGTCGCCGCGGCCGAGGCGGTGCGCATGGTCGTCGCGGCGAGCCCCGAGGCGATGCCGCTGGGCCTGTGGCTGGCCGATCTGGTGCTCTCGACGAAGCTGCGCTGGCCGCATCCCGTGCCTCTCCTTGCCACCCGCATTTTCGATCGGTCCGGCGCCAACGGGCGGGCGGCGAGACCCGGCGACGAGAGCTGGCAGCTTGCATGCGCTCACGCCTATGCGCGGGCGGCCGCGGCTGCGTGCGATGGCGCCATGGAAATCGCGCGGCGCGCCGAAAGGCTGGTTGTCGTGGCGCCGAAGCTTCGGGCGAAGGGAGCCGACGCGATCGTCGAACGGCTCTTGCGGGAGGATGCCCTGACCGTGGCGGCCGCCTCGGGCGCGAGATTGTCCGACCGGGCGCTGCGCCGTCTCTTCGACCGCCTCGTCGAGCTTGGCGCGGTGCGCGAGCTCACCGGCCGCGACACGTTCCGCATCTACGGGTTGTGACCATGACGGGCGAGGCGTTGAAACCGAAACGAGGGCCGGAGGAGGATGTCCTCTTCGATCGCGAGCTTGCCGACCTGCCGCCGCAGATGCGCTGGCGTGAATGGATGGGCCGCGTCGAGGCCCTCATCTTCGCTTCTCCGGAGCCGGTGTCGCGCGAGATACTTTCAAGGGTGGTGGGAAACGCTTGCAATCTCGATCTGATCATCGAAGACATAAAGGAGGAGCTGCGCAATCGTCCGTATGAGCTGGTCGTGGTCGGCGGAGGCTGGCAGCATCGCACCAGGCCGGCTTTCGCGAACGCCATCAGGGCAGGCAACGGCTCGGACGAGCGGGCAGCGGAGCTGAGCCAGCAGGAGGCGCTCGTTCTGATGACGATCGGCTATTTCCAGCCGATCACGCGCGGCGAGCTTTCCTCCTTCTTCGGGCGCGAGATAAGCCGCGATCTGATCGGCAAGCTGCGCTCGGCGGGCCTCATCACCTTCGGGCCGCGAAGCCCCACGCCCGGCGCGCCCTATACCTATGTTACGACGCCCGAATTCCTCTCCCATTTCGGCTTCGAGACGCTGCGCGATCTACCCGACTTCGAAAGGCTGGAGGATGCGGGGCTCTTGAACAAGGAGGTCCTGCTGACCGACCTGGACGGCACCCTTGGGCTTCTGGCCGGCACAGGCGAGGATGCTGACGGTCCTCAGGACGATTGACGCGTTTCGCCGTCGGCCGTCAGCCGGGAGGTGACGAAGGCGTCGAAATCGTCGGTCGTCTTGCCGATCAAGTCGATCATCAGGCCGCGCAAGGTAAGCTCGATGCGTTCCCTGGCACCCAGCCTGCCGCCGTAGCGATGGAGGGGAAGCGCCTTGGCGATCCCCTTCGCGCGGTTCTCGGGAGCGGCGGTGAACGCCTTGTCGGACATGAAGTTCAGCTTGTCGGCCTCGGCCGCCTTTTCCCAGGACACGCGCTGCAGCGTGCGGACGGCCTTCTTGAGATCGAGTTCGCGCCGCAGATAGCCGCTGCGCAATTCGGCGTTGCGGGTCGTCTGCTCGGCATTCTCGGCCCAGACGGCGAGGGGCTCCATCGCCACGTAAATGGGCTCGCATATGGAGAAGGTACGCATGTATTCCTGCAGCGTGGCGGTACAGGAATACTGGATCTCCAGCGGACAGCGCGTCGAGCGCGTCCAGAACAGCCCGCCATTCGATACGCCGATGCCGATCATCAGCGCGAGGCGGAACTTCTCCGGCGTGTAGATGCCCTCGCGAAAGAGGTCGTCGAGGATACCGGTTTCGCTCAGATAGGCATCGGGCGTGCCGCTCCTGTGTTCGATGAGCTGGTTGCGCAGGACGATCTCGACGCCTTGCTCGCGGATGATGCCGATATTGGATTCGAAGAAGCTTTCCAGGATGGAATTGTCGTCCTCGACGACGCAGAAATAATCCGCATCGTTGGCGTTCGTGAGCGAGAAGCACTGGTCGATGTTCTTCGAGGCGAATTTCTGCGGCTCGTTGCGTGTATAGACGATGCGGCTGTCGCCCAGCCTTCGGCAAACCGCCTCGGCGGAACCGTCGGGGTCATCGTCATAGACGTTGCAGATCCAGTTCTTCCAGCTTTGCGCCTGCAGGGAATTCAGGCAGCGGGTCAGGGCTTCCGGGCGCCGGTAGGTCGGCGTGCGCACCTGGACAAGACCGTTATTCTCTTCCTTCATTTCATGCATCTCCATAACGGCTGTCGGATCAGAATCGGTGGTGCGGGGCGGGATGCATGGCGGCCGGAGGCCACATTGCCCGCTGCGCGGCAAGCGAGGCGGCCCAGGCCTTCCACGCCGCGTTCGCCTGAAGCGTATAGACGAGCGCGCATATCACCAGGACCGAGGTCACGCTGAACTGGAAGAAGACGGCGACCTCGACGAAGCTTCCGCCGATCACCATCGTCAGGAACGAGCAATAGAAGGCGCTGGTGGGCGAAGGGTTGCGGAACGCCCAGAAAATGCTGCCGATGAAGGCGCCGTAAAGCATGGCGATTTGCAAGCCGAGCCCCAGCACGCCGATCTCGACGGCGTTGTTTATGTAGGTGTTGTGGAAATTGAAGCCACGACGTTCCTGGATTCCGAAATCCGCCCAGAGCCCCTCGGCCGGATTGTATCCCTGGACCCAGAAGGCCTGGTAGCCGACACCGAGGACCGGATGCTGGCCGATAATGTATTTGCCGAAATCCCACAGATCGGTCCGGCCGGTCAGCGTCGTGTCCTTGCCGGAATAGTCGAGCAGGCCGGCGAAGAGCGCGTCTCCGTAGGTCGAAAGCAGGATGATGCCGATCGTGCCGCCGAGCCCGATCAGCGTGCCGAGGCAAATCCTCTGCACCTTCGAGAAACGCCGGCTGAAATGGATCAGGAGTGCCATCGCCACGGCGGGGATCATGACGATGATCGCCCCGGTCGATTGGGCCAGGAGGAGCAGCGGCCCGGAAACGATCAGCCCCGGCACCGCGGCGAGCCGCATCAGACGCGGAGCGGTTTTGTCGATGAGCACGGCAAGCGATGTCAGGATGAAAGCGGAGACCACGGCCGCGAAGGCGTTCTTGCTGCCGAAGATTCCGACCCAGGCTCCGATATCGTCGCGCACATGGCCGAACATCAGACTGCCGATCACGCCGATGCCGTATATGCCGAAGAGATAGCGGAAAAGAGAGGCCGGCGAGACGCGGTTGGCGATCACGATGGCGATCACGAAGGTGATGGCAAGCTGCAGCCCATGGCGAAGCGTGATCGACGGGAATTGCGACCACAGGACGGAGACTAGGCAATAGGCCGGCAGGATCATCAGGTACCAGTAGCGCAGGATGACGTCGAGGCTCGCCCTCGGCTTGGAGACGATCAGCAGGCTGCCGAAGGCCAGGAAGGCGAGGGCGGCGAGCGAGCGGAAGATCGGGTTGAGGATCAGCACGGTGAGCGCGCAGAAGGTCAGCACCGCGGCGACGTTGATCCAGATGCCGCGCCGCCTTTCCCCAAGCGGAAGTTGCGCCGGCGCATTCATCGGGCCACCTCGTCTTCGGCAAGAGCGGCATCGCGCGAAGATATCGCTGCCTCCGATTCGGACAATGTCCCCGGCGTTCCGTCTAAGGGGAGGAACCCGGCTGCATAGTCTCCCGCCTTGCCGTCGCGGACGAGCGTCAATTCGCGCCGCCGGGCAAGTGTCGCAAGCCGGCAGCGGGACGCGCGCGCCTCGTCGCCGCCGTTCCAATTGGTGCCGCCGGGCGGGCTGTAGGGAGGGACGTGCTCGACCTGGATTTCCGCGGAACCGTGGCTTTGCGCAAACGCCGTCATCTCATCCAGGCGAGGCGAGGCGGGGTCGGCATCGGTTAGGACGACCGTGAGCTGGCCGGTGGCTGCCGGCCCGTCCAAGGGTGACGGAGGTCGCGAGGCGACCTTGCGCGAAAGCCGCGATCGCACGGACTGCCACAACGGGAAGAGAAGCCGGGGATCGCGCAGGAGAAGGCCCGCCGTCCGTGCCGCCTGTCGCGCCTTGACGCTTGCGACGAGCTTTTCGAAGGCAAGCGCACGCTCGAGCCCGGCCAGCCGCGCGGCGAGCGCGTCCCTGACGGCCGGCGCGAGGTCGTCTTGCGTCGCCTGAAGCCGCTTCTGGCTGTCGATCATGCCGGCAACGGTATCGATCGAAAGGCGGTGCGAGATCGACTGGCTGTGCCGTCGATAGAGATAGGTGGGCTCCGGAACGACCTGTAATTTCAGTCCACCGAGCAGGAGCCGCAGAACGAGGTCGTAATCCTCGCCGATGCGAAGCCCCTCGTCGTAGCGGAGACCGCGCAAGGCCTCGGCGCGAATCATCGGTTTGAGATAGCCGAAATTCGGAATGCGGCTGCCCTTGATGTCGCCGCGCACGAAGAGGTCCGCGGTCAACCTGAAGGGGGCGGCGAAAGCCTCGCCATGGAGAAGCAAGGAGGAGGGCATCGCGCCGTCGTCGGCAAAGTGCAGGAGGTCATCGGCGACCGCGTCGGCATCGTAGTGCCGGGCGGCCGCCAGAAGCCGCTCGAAGCGCTCCGGATGCAGGATGTCGTCGGAATCGACGATGGCGATCCATTGCCCGCGTGCCGCGTCGAACGCCCGGTTGCGCGCCCTCGCCGGGCCGCCATTGGTGCCGTCGGCGATGAGGCGAACGCGCGGGTCCCGCCGCACATAGTCCGTAACGATCGTGAGGCTTTCGTCGGACGAGGCATCGTCGGAGATTATGATCTCCAGATCGGCGACGGTCTGGGCAAGCACGGAATCCAGCGCGCGCGCAATGTGGCGCGCCCCGTTGTAGTTCGCCATCACGACGGAGATCCTGGGCCCCGCCATCTGCCGCCCCTTGCCGTTGATCCGCATCAGCTCAGCCATGATCCCACCTGACCGGCGGTTGCGGGCCACGGACGTGTCGCGCTTGCGGTGACGCGATGTTGCGTCGCACCCTTCCTTGTCGCGCGCTTGGCGTATAAGCCGGGTAAGAAACGGCGGCCCTGAACGGAATCGCCACACAGACGGAGACAGGCAGCGCAACGTGTTCTTGCGGAAACTCAACCCTTTCGCCCGCCAGACCCGCGAACGGATCACGCTCGATCTCGACGACACGCTTGTCTATGCAATCGGCGACGTTCACGGATGTCTTGCCGAGCTCCTTTCCCTCGAGGAAAAGATCGTGGCCGATGCGAGGAGCTTCACCGGTCGCAAGCTGATGATCCTGCTCGGCGACTATGTCGATCGCGGGCCCGAATCCGCCCGCGTGATCTCGCATCTGCTTCATGTCGCGCCGGAAGGTTTCGGCCGCATATGCCTGGCCGGCAATCACGACATCGCGATGCTGGACTATCTGGAAGGCCGTCTGGGCCTCGATATCTGGCTTTCGATGGGCGGCCTGCCGACGCTCTTTTCCTATGGTATCGACCCGGATCATCTGGCGAGGGTCTTCCGCAAGAGCAGCGAGATCGACAGCCACATCCGCGCCAACATCCCGGCCGCGCATGCCGGTTTCCTGCGCTCGCTTCCCGTTATGGTGAAGTCGCAGCGGTTCGTCTTCGTGCATGCCGGCATTCGTCCCGGTATTTCTCTCGATGCCCAAAGCGACGACGATCTCGTCACGATCAGAAGCGAATTCCTGAATGCCCGGCTCTCGTCGGACAAATGGATCGTTCACGGGCATACGCGCGTACGCGACCCGCGGCCGCTCGGCCGCCGCTTCGGCATCGACACGGGCGCTTTCGAGAGCGGGCGGCTGACCGCCCTGCGCATATACGGCTCCCGCGGACGGCTGATCTTTTCGTGACACGTGACGGCTCACAGGCTGACCCTCAGGAGGGCTCCTTCTCCCGGGTTTCGGTGTTGTCGAGGTAGTAGCTCGAATATCTGCGCAGGAACTGTTCGGAGCTGCCGAAGGATCCATATCTGGGCAGGGAGGCGAGCTTCACCTTGTTGAGGACCACGCCGAGCACCTTGTTGGCGATGCGCGGCTCGGATGCGAGCGTCGAGCGCACCACGGCACGCGGCGTGCGGCCCCATTCCACCACCACCACGAAGCCGTCCGCGCAGGGTTCGAACGCCTTGGCGTCGACCACGGGGCCGAGCGGCGGCAGGTCGACGATGATGTGCTCGAAGCTTTCCCTTGCCTGCTCGATCAACTGGTGCATGCCCGGCGAGGAAAGCAGCTCGCTCGTATGCGAGAACTGGCCGCGCACCACCGCCGGCAGGATGGCGAGATTGGTCTGCCGGTCGTGCTTGAGGAGCGAGCGCCAATTCTGCAGGTTCACCACCGCTTCCATCAGGCCCGCCTCGGATCTTATGCCGAGGCCGCGCGTCAGGCCGGGATTGCGCAGATCGGCGTCGATGAGCAGCGTCCGCGAATTGTTCAGTGCCAGCAGCTCGGCCAGATTGGAGGCGACCGTCGACTTGCCCTCGCCGGGCAACACCGACACCACGCCGATCACCTTGCTGCGTGAATTCTGAAGCACCACGTCGCCGGCGATCTTCGCGTTGCGCAGGCTCTCCGCGAACATCGAGGCGGGCGCGTCCACGGTGACACGCATACGCGCCCTGCGTTCCATCAGCGCGGTCGCCCGCTCGGCCTTCTTGCTGTCCGGCGATGCACCGGGCGCTGCCGGCGTCTTGCCTTTCACCTCCGCCCTTCCGATCAGGGGCAGATAGCCGAGGAACTTCATGCCGAGCTGGTCGCGCACGTCCTCGCCGGTGCGGAAGAAGCGTTCGTTGAATTCGTTGAGCGCTCCGAGGGCGCCGCCGAGCATGCCGCCGAGAATGAGGGCGATGCCGAGCACCATCGAAGTCCGCGGGCTCGTCGCGGCCTTGGGCGTCGTGGCTTCGGAGATCACCCGGACCTTGGCAATCGGGAAGGACTGCTTCTGCTGAGTCTCCTCGTAGCGCGAGAGGAAGGTCTGGTAGAGCGCACTGAGCGCGGACGCCTGCTGCTCCAGTTCGCGCAGCACGACACGCGACTGGTTCGCCTCCGCGCTCTCGCCGCGCGCGTCGGACAGCGTGCGGCGCAAAGCGGTTTCGCGAGCCTGCGCAACCTCGAAATCGTTGCGGTAGCTTTCGGTGAGCTGCTGCAGCTGCGCATATATGGATCGCGTCAGCTCCGCCTGCTCGCGCCGCAACGCAACGGCCTGCTGGTGATCCTCTCCATAATTCCTGGTGATTTCCTGTTCACGCCGGGTGACGTTGAGATAGCGCTCCTTGAGCGTCGCGATGGTCGACGTCGGAGGCTGGTCCGACGTGATCGCGACATTGCCGACGGCTTCCGCCGAACCGGCATCGACGATCGCCTTGTATTGCTGGTACCGGGCCTGCGTCTTCGCCGTGTCGGCCTGCGCCTCGATCAACTGGCCGGTGAGTTCGGTGAGCTGCTGCTCGGTCAGGAGCTGGCCCTGCGACGCAGACAGACCGTGCTCCGCGCGGTATTTTTCAACCTCGAGGGCGGCGTTCTGGGAGCCGGCGCGCAATTCGTCCAGCCGGTCGCGAAGCCATACGGTCGCCCGCTCGGAGGCTTCGTAGCTGGCGTCCAGCTGATGCGACAGATAGGCGTCGGCATAGGCGTTGGTGATTTCGGCCGCGAGTTGCGGGTCGTGCGATTGATAGGCGACCGCCACCACGAAGGTGCGGCCGACGCGATTCGCCACGACATTCTTCTGCAGGAGCTCGATCGCATATTGCCGGGTCGCGGCCGCCTTCATCGCCGCGAGGGTCTCGGCGTCGTAATCCCCGTCGTTCGCCTCCGGTTGCGAGCGCAGGTATCCAACGAGACCCCTCAGGCCGCCCACGATCCGCCCGAAGAGGGAGGAGGGCGGGTTCATGAAGTTCTCGTTCTCCGTCAGGCGCAGATGGTCGACCACGTTTCCGGCCAGCCGGGAGGAAGTGAGGATCTCGATCTGGCTGAGCACCGCCCCGTCGCTCTGCATGTTGAGCGGCGTGGTTTCCGCGTCCTCGGTGATCCGGCTCAGACCTTCGTCGATCAGCACGCGTGCGACCGCCGTGTATTTCGGCGGCGTCGTCTGCAGGTAGACCACGCCCAGCAGGAGCCCGATGACCGCGCAGACGATGACGACCTTCGCCTGCCGCAACGCCATGCGCAGCAGGCGCTCGATGTCGATCAGATCGTCATTGCGCTCCCCCGGGGGCTGTGCCGGCATTTTGCCGTCGAACGGGAAGCTGGCATAGGTCATCTGCGTTCCAACTCTTCAGGATCGCGCCCCCTCGTCGAAGGGGCGCCGATTTTCCGGTTAAGGGTATTCGAGCGGCCCGATCAGGCCGCGTCGCGGCGGCCGTGGGCGCGGATGAGATCGCCCACCAGCTCCAGGACGGTGCCGCCGATATCGCTGCGCGACAGTGCAAAGGCCACGTTCGCCTCGATGAAGCCTTCCTTGGAACCGCAATCGAACATGCGTCCGTCGAAGGGCTTGGCATAGAATTTCTGGCTGTCGGCGAGCCGCACCATCGCGTCGGTGAGCTGGATCTCGCCGCCGGCGCCGCGCTCCTGGTTTTCGAGAAGATCGAATATCTCGGGCTGGAGAACGTAACGTCCGTTGATGTAGAAATTCGACGGCGCCTTGCCGGGCGCGGGCTTTTCCACCATCTCGGTGACCTCGAAGCCGCTGCCCATAGGTCCGCCGCGACCGACGATGCCGTATTTGTGGGTTTCCGAAGGATCGCACTGCTCGACGGCGATGACGTTGCCCCCGCTCACCGAATAGACGTCCATGATCTCGGCGAGGCAGCCGCGTTTGCCGAAGGAAACCATGTCGGGCAGGAGCAGGGCGAAGGGTTCGTCGCCGATCACGTCGCGCGCGCACCAGACGGCGTGCCCGAGGCCGAGCGGCGCCTGCTGACGGGTGAAGGTCGTGCTGCCGGCTTGCGGCAGGAGACGTTCGAGCGAGCCATATTGCTCGGTCTTGCCGCCCTGCTGCAGCGTGCCCATCAGCTCGGGCACGACGTCGAAGTAATCCTCGATCGCCTGCTTGTTGCGCCCGGTCACGAAAACGATGTGCTCGATGCCGGCCTCGAAAGCTTCGTCGACGGCATATTGGACGACCGGCCGGTCGACCACGGGCAGCATCTCCTTCGGCACCGACTTGGTGGCGGGAAGGAAGCGCGTGCCGAGACCTGCAACCGGAATGACCGCTTTTCTGACCTTCTTCATGAAACGTCCTCTCGATTGTTGTTGAATGGAAGTGAATGATGGCGCGGGCGGTCGTCATGCTGCATGCCGCGTCCTCCCGTCCTGTTTGGGCAGACCGTAGAGCCGCAATTCGCGCAATCCCGCGAGGCCGCCGACGACGCCGAGATGCATAACTCCGCGAAGGATGTTTCGGTTGCGGCGGACCGGCGACACCGCCGTCAGCATCGCGCCCGCCAGGCAGTAGACCGCCTTCGCCGAAGCGGCCGCGAAGTGGCCGGGCACACGCAGCGCCGAGCTTTTGGCCTTGAGCAGATGGCCGTGCGTCTGCCCGATTCGGAAACGTCGCTGCGCCAGCCATTCGAAGCTGGAGCGTGACGGCGGCACGATCTCTTCGACCCAGGCTCGAGGCGCGAAGGCGATGGTGCCGCCGGCGCGGTGGACGAGATCGAAGAACTCCGTGTCCTCGCCGCCGGACTGTCCGCGCTCGAGACTGAACCGACGACCCGCTATACCCGGCGCCGACATGCGCATGAGCACGTTGCAGGTATAGCCGGTGCGGATTTCACCCTTCACCCAGACGGGCAGGGTGGAGTGGAAATCGCCGTCCCTCATCCAGGCCGGCGCCTGGGGACCATAGACGGCGCGGACCGGTCCCAGCACCACGTCGGCGTCGGTTGTCCGTATCGTCTCCAGAAGCTCGGCGATCCAGTGCGGCGTCGCCGTTTCGTCATCGTCCAGGAAAGCGACGTAATCGGCCGAGGAGGCATCGAGACAGCCGTTGCGCGCCAGCGAGATGTTGCGGGCGGGACAATGACGGTAGGTGACGGGCAGGGATATCTCGGCGGCGATCTTCTTGACCAGTTCCTGCGCGGAAGGATGCTCGTCATTGTCGGCGACGATGATCGCGAACTCGTAGCCGGCTGGAAAATTCATCGCCGCGACCGACCTGAGGGCGGCCGCGAGCTCCGGGCGCCTGAAGGTGCAGATGCATATGTCCACGCGGGGCGTCGTCATCAGGCGGCCTGCCGTCGAGGAGATATCGTCATTAGCTGCATCCAGAAGCCCAGCGACCAGGCAAGGTGCATGACCATTGCCGAAACACCTGCCAGTACCAGCTTTGGATTGCTTCGCCGCAGCGCCATGGCCGATGCATAGCCGAGGCAGGCAAACACCCACACCGCGAGCGGAACGGCCGCAACCCAGTGCACGAACCAGAAGGCGGAAAACAGCGACACGGGGAAGACCAGCAGGGGCAGGGCCTGACGAATCCTCGGCATGCTGCGATGCTTCAACATGTTGCGCGCGCGTCCGCGCCCGTAGCCGAGATATTGCCGGAAGAGGCCGCTCAGCGTGTTGCGCGGATAGTAGGTCATCTGCGTGGTGCCGCTGAGCCAGATCCGGTAGCCGGCCGCGCGCAGCCTGTGGTCCAGCTCCGCATCCTCATTATGGCTGAAGGTCTCGTCATATCCGCCGACAGCCCTGAAGGCCTCGATTCGCATCAGCGCGTGATGGCCGTGATCGACCCACGCGCCTGTGGACGCATGCCTGTGCGCCGAGCCGCCGGTGCCCAGACGCGAGTTCTGCGCCGCCGCCGTCGCCTGCTGAACGAGGTCATGCCCTTCCGTCTTCATCGGGACGACGACGGAATCCGCGTCCGTTCGCAGTGCGTCGCGAAGCAGGCGCTCGCAATATTCGTCGGGGTAGCGGCCATGCGCGTCGATGCGCAGGAGATATTCGCAACCGTCGCCGAAACGCTCGACGGCAAGATTGATGGCCGCGCTTTGAAGGCGGCGCGGATTGTGGAGGAACGCGACGCGGGCGTCCTCCGACGCAATCTTTTCCACGATCGCCACGGTTCCGTCGGTGCTGCCGCCGTCGGCGACAACGATCTTCGCATCGAGACGAGCCGTTGCGTCGCGCAGTCTCCCCAGCAGTCCCCCAATGTGGTGGACTTCGTCGAGGCAGGGGATAATGATCAGAACGGATGGCAGCTTCTCGTTTTCGGACATGCTGCGCCCCTCTTTCATCATGGTGAATCCGTTATGATTCCCGCCCCCGCGGGATATGGCCTGGGGGTTTTCCCAAGGGTGCTCAGGCGAGCGACGAGAGCCCTGCAATCGGCAGCGTCATAGGACCATGCGCCCGGCCCGGCGGCGAGCACGCGGGTCCTCATCGCGCCGTGGCTTTCGACGTCGATCGCGCTCAGCGCCGCCGAAATCGCCGCGGGCGTCGCCTCCGGCAGCTCGACGCCGATTCCGCGTTCGCCGACATGGCGAGCGGTTTCAGTCCCGCTCATCGTGATCGGAATCGCGCCGAACCTGCAGCCCTCGTAGAGCCGGTTGGGCAGCAACCACTCGGAATTCTGCCCTTCCTCGAAGAAATCGATCGCCCAGGAGAAATGCACGCCGCCATAGATTTCCGCGATGTCCTCCGGATTCCGGTAAGGGCCGGCAAAGGTGAGATAGGGCTCCGCCTCGACGAAACCGTGAAAATCCGGGAACTCGGAAAGCGCCGGCCTGCCGCGAAGGATGACCTCGTAGCGGCCTTTCTCCGCCCGCGTGAAACGGGCGAGAAGCTCGAGCGACTTCCTGCAACGCAAGGCGCCGAACCAGCCGATGCGCCACGGCGGCGGCGTGTTTGCCGCGCTTCGCGGCGGTGCTGTTTCCGACAGTTCGAGATGCTTGTTCTCCACGAGCTCGATCGGAGCGGAAACCTGCCCGTAACGCTGGAAATAATTCGCCACGAAGGCCGGCGAACTGGTCATCAACAGGCGTGCGTCACGGGCGAGAAGCCGCTCGGCGCCGCGCATGGCCCGGCCCACGACGTCCGGGCGAAGGACGAGCCGGTGGATGTCGAGGCATTCGTAGACGAGCGGCGTTTCGCGCCAGCCGAAAGCCGCCTTGGCCCGTCGGGCGAGCGCGAGCATTTCGAGATTGCGCGCGATGACAAGGTCGGGCTCGGCGAGTTTTCCGAATTTAGACCTGATCGACAGCGCTGCGCCGGCAACCGCAAGCAGCCGCTGCGCGAACCGTCCGTCCTGCGTGGCGCCGAGATCGATCGGGCGAATGCCCTCGATATCGGCGACAGGCTCCTGCGTCCTGCGAAAACCGGCAAGCACGATTTCCGCGCCACCCGTCCTGAGCATCTTGACCCGCCGGCGAACCGCCGGATCGGAAACATCGTGAACGATGTAGAGAATGTGCAGCATGTCACCTGACTGACCATTGTTGCACCCCCTCGCACAAACTGACCCAATTCATTGTGCGTTGCAATATACTTTTGTGCAGCGTAGCAATTGTCAACCGGATCTCGGTGCCTGACGATCACGATGCGACAAGCCTTGCGACAATTGTTTTGCCTGCAAAGCGACGCTACTGGGTGCGCCAAGGTAGCGGAAAGTTGGGCTGCTTTGGGACCAATCGGCGACCAAATCTTGATACCGGGCCGCGTCTAAGTCACGATAAATTTCCGTGCGTATTGCTGGAGCTCTTCCAGCGAACCGAGCTGGCGCGACAGCTCGGCGACGCGGCGTTCATAGTTGATCAGCGTTGCCGCCATGCCGTCGACCTTCGCCGAATTGGCTTGTCCGACCTCGTCATTGCCGACCGCCTCGTCGAGGAAGACGGCGTCGGCGGCGACCGCCTTGTAGCGTTTTTCGAGGCCCGTTTTTTCAGCCGCGACCTCGTCGGAGATCGCCTGGATCGCGGCGGCGAGACGCTGAAGCCGGGCCATGTCCGTTTCCCGGTCGCGGGCGGGATTGCGGGTCTTGAAACCAAAGCCAAGGGCCACGGGCGAACTCCTCTCCGATGCGGTCGCGCGAAGTCTAATGCACATTCGCGCGCGAATGCCACTCCCATGCGCTTCGCACGATCGTGTCCAGATCGCGCTGCGGGCTCCATCCGAGCACCTCGCGGGCCTGGGAGTAGTCCGCCACCAGCATCGGCGCGTCGCCGCGCCGTCGTTCCGCGACCGCTATCGGAAAATCCTTGCCGGAAACGCGCTGGACCGTCGAGAGAAGTTCCTTCACGGTCGTGCCGACGCCGGTGCCGAGGTTGAGTGCCGTGCTCGCGCCGCCGTCGAGAAGGTGCTCCACCGCCCGGACATGGGCGTCCGCGAGATCCATGACGTGGATGAAGTCGCGCACGCAGGTGCCGTCACGCGTATCGTAGTCGTTGCCGAATATGCTGAACCCGTCGCGGCGGCCGAGCGCCGCGTCGATGGCGAGCGGGACGGCATGCGTTTCGGGGTCGTGCCATTCGCCGATACGCCCTTCGGGATCGGCGCCGGCGGCATTGAAATAGCGCAACGCCACCGAACGGAAATTCTCGTAGATATCGAGGTCGCACAAGATCTGCTCGACGATCAGCTTGCTGCGCCCATAGGGATTGATGGGATGCTGCGGATGGTCCTCGCGCATCGGATTTTGCACGGGTTCGCCATAGGTGGCGCAGGTGGAGGAGAAGACGACACGCTTGCAGCCGGCAGCCGCGGCTGCCGCAAAGAGGTTCAGCGAGCCGGAGACATTGTTCTCGAAGAAGCCGATCGGATTCCTGACGGATTCGCCCACCTCGATGAGGGCGGCGAAATGAATCACCGCGGCCGGAGCATATTTGCGAAAGACCTCGTCCAGCCGGGAGCGGTCGCGTATGTCGCCTTCCTCGACCGGTCCCCATTTCACGAATTCCCGGTGGCCGTTAGAAAAATTGTCGTAGACGATGGGCCTGTGACCCCGCGATGCGAGCTCGAGACAGGTGTGCGAGCCGATATAGCCGCCGCCGCCCACGACCAGAATGTCTACCATGATGGGTGCCGCCTTTTCCGGTAAAATGCAGAGAAATCCAGTTTTGCCGCGCCCCGCCGGGGCACGATTGCCGCATCATTTATAGTGCGGCGCAAAAAGTCTGCCACCGTCGGGCCGGCGAGGCAATCGCGGGCGACGGCATCAACGCCGCGATGGGTTCATCGGGAGCGAAGGAGAAATGTTTTCAGGAAGTGGTGTGGCGGGTGGTGAGTTTTTCGCCCGCGCCGACCCTTGCCGAAGGTTCTTGCACCTTCGCGGGGTCTTCTTTCTGGGCCTGCGTCGGCTTCGGCGTCAGCGCAACCATCGCGAGCACCACCAGAAAATAGGCGATCTGCAGCAGAGCCGCGCAGATGACGATGCGCAGCGCGATCGTCCCGATGGAAGCGGAATCGGCATAGGACCACCCCGCGACCACGAGGATCACGAAAACCATCCCGATGACGAATTTGGGCAAGGACATGCGACAGGCCGCTAGTCTTCGTGAGCCCCGTCCGGACGATGGTACATAATCATCTGCCTCCCTTGTCTACGCCAAGACGTAGCCGATCTTTGATTGCGTTTCCCGAGTTTTTCAGCCGCGGAAAGCCAGCAGGCCACCCACATAGCGACAATACATTAAGCAAACCGGGTAGGGCAAGGGAACGGCTTTAACAGCAATAGGAGCGCTGGATGCTGCGCCGCAAAGTGTGAGCGCCCGTGCGGCATGAGGTTCAACTTAGCCGTCAGAAAAGAAATACAATTTTCCGTTACTTTAGCGAAACACGAATAGATTAGCACGTTGTGATTAGTCGATATAAGAATGGGTCACACATTTTGTTTCACCGTATTTCAATATGAGTAATTTCTGATAGCTCTGAAATCACGATATCTTACCGTTTATGACTGAATCGCGGTCATTAGCCCAAATCGTGTGCAATTAGTGCCATCTAATACACACAATTAGCTGGCTGTAGGTTCTGCCCATCGAGTAAATACTATGTTGCGGCGCACCATTTTTTTGTTATGGTCTATGCGCTTTCGCCAACGCTTGGAGTTTCGCATGAAGGGAATCGCCAAGTCGATCAATGTCGGCTTCCAGCCCACCGAGAGAGAACTGCCGCCGGCGCTCGGCGGAGTCGCAAAACGCGGATTGGACATAATAGGCGCAACCTTCGGCCTCATCCTCGTCAGCCCGCTCTTCGTGCTGCTTGCGGTGCTGGTGAAGCTGTCGGACGGCGGCCCGATCTTCTATGGGCATCGCCGCGTCGGCAGGGGAGGCCGCGTCTTCCATTGCCTGAAGTTTCGCACAATGGTCGTGAACGGCGAGCAGGCCCTCGCGACTTACCTCAGGGATAATCCCGAGGCTCGCGCCGAATGGGAAGCGACGCGCAAGCTCAAGACCGATCCGCGGGTGACCCGCGTCGGCGTGGTTCTGCGCAAGCTGAGCCTCGACGAGTTGCCGCAGATCATAAACATCCTGCGGGGCGAGATGAGCATCGTCGGCCCTCGGCCCGTCGTCCACGAAGAGCTCGAGAATTACGGCAATGCCGCGGTCCATTATCTGAAGACGCGTCCCGGCCTTACCGGACTTTGGCAGATCAGCGGACGCAACGACGTCTCCTACGATGCCCGTGTCGAATTCGACAGGCATTACGTGGAGAACTGGTCGCTTGCCCGGGACATCGTGATCATCGTCAAGACCGTGCCCGCCGTCTGCATGTCGCGTGGCAGCTACTGACGCCGATCGCGCCGATCGCCGTGCCGGGCCGCCGGCATGGCCAGTTGTTTTTTTACGAGTGCCGTCAGGGTTCAGAAAGAGAGTGAATGCGATGCAAAATCTCGGAAGGTTTGCGGCATTCGATATGTATAGGGGCCGGGTGGGGTTGTTCGCTTTCGCCGCCCTCCTCGCGGCGACGTTCGTCAGGCCGGCCCATGCGCAGCTTCAGGAATATCACCTCGACACGCAGGACAAGCTCATGATCCGCGTGGTGGAGTGGCAGACCGTCGAAGGCACGTTCCGCGACTGGTCGGCCGTGACGGGCGAATACACCGTCAGTCCCGCCGGAACCCTGTCCCTTCCGCTGGTGGGCGAACTGCCGGCGAGGGGGCAGACGACGGCGGAAGTCGCGGAGCTGATCGCCAAATCCCTGCAGGAGAAGCTCGGCCTTTCGGACCGGCCCGAGGCCTCGGTGGAACTGGCCGAGTATCGCCCCTTCTACATATCGGGCGACGTGCGTGCGCCGGGACAATATCCCTACGCGCCCAATCTGACGGTGCTGAAGGCGATCAGCGTTGCCGGCGGCAGCCGACGCGATGGCGAGAGCACGCGGCTCGAACGCGACCTGCTGAACGCCAAGGGCGGCTACGACGTGCTCGCCGACACGCGCCTGCGGCTTCTGGTGAAGCGCGCGCGAATCGAGGCCGAGATCGGCGGCAAGAAGGAATTCGAGCCTCCGAAGGGCTATGAATCAAACCCCGAGCTTGCGGCTGTCATGGCCGACGAGCAGGCGATCATGACGGCCCGGCAGAGAACGCTGAGCCTGCGCCTCGAGGCGCTGGAAGACCTCAAGCAGCTCCTGCAGAGCGAGATCTCCTCGCTCGAGCAGAAGGTGAAGACGCAGAAGCGGCAGATGGAGCTTGCCAAGGAGGAACTCTCCGGCCTCGGCTCGCTCGCCGACAGGGGGCTCGTGGTCAACACGAGGGTGCTCAGCACCGAGCGCTCGATCGCCGATATGGAAGGCAAGCTGCTCGACCATGAAACCGCGATCCTGCGCGCCAAGCAGGACATCAGCAAGGCTTCGCAGGAAGCGATCGAGATCAGCAACAATATGAGCTCGGACCTCGCGATCGAGCGCCAGCAGGTCGAAGCCGAACTCAACCAGACGGTGCTGAAGCTCGGCACGCAGCGGGGTCTTATCTCGGAAGCACTGAGCCTCTCCGGATCGACGGCGCTCGGCGACGAGGAGATCGCGCTCTCCTTCGCAATCGTGCGCCAGGTCGACGGCAAGTCGCAGGAGATCGACGCATCCGAGAACACGCCGGTGCTGCCCGGCGACGTGCTGAAGGTCACCCGCTCGCTGATGAACGGGCAAGCACTTCCGGGGCAGTGAAATCCGCATGCCCTCAGTGGAAGATCGAACTGAAACAGGCAACGGAGTGAAATGACGATGCAGGCTCGACACGGGACGGAGAAAAACCAGTTTGCCGCCAAAAACGCGTTCAAGGCGCTCCTTCTGATCGGCGCAGGTTGGCTTGCCGGGCCGGGCGTCGCCCTGGCCGAGGAAGGGTCCAAATCCTTCGTCGACGATTTTTCGACCTTCGAGCGCTCGCGCTGGTACGTCTCCGACGGATGGTCCAACGGCAACCATCAGAACTGCACCTGGTCGTCGAACCAGGTGAAGGTGGCTGATAACAAGCTGACGCTCAGCTTCGAAAAGCGCCCCTACAAGGACCGCGAGTATTCCTGCTCGGAAATCCAGACGACGCAGCGGTTCGGCTACGGCATCTACGAAGCGCGCTTCAAGACCGACACCGGCTCCGGCCTCAATGCGGCGTTCTTCACCTATATCGGACCGCAGAGCGGCCAGCCGCATGACGAGATCGACTTCGAGGCGCTGACCAAGGATACTTCGAAGATCGAGGTCAACACCTATGTCGACGGCAAGCCGCATCACGGAAGCAAGATAGACGTGGCCGGCGGCACGGACGGGAAATTCAACGATTATGCGATCGTCTGGGAGCCGGAGCAGATACGCTGGTACGTCAACGGCCAGCTCGTCCATACGGCCAGCGGCCCGACACTGCCCAGCCATCCCCAGAAGATCTTCTTCAGCTTCTGGGGCACCGATACGCTCAACGACTGGATGGGCGCGTTCACCGATCCAGGCCGGCGCGTCGTCTTCGAGATCGATCAGATTTCGTTCACCGAACTGGGCGAAGAATGCCAGTTTCCGGAATCGGTCGCGTGCAATCTTCAATGATTGCCGTGATCCTGTTTCCGCCAGCCGGCGAGGCGCCTGAAGGAAACGCTGTTGCTTGACCGCACCAATGCGCAAGAGGGGGAGCAGAAGGCGGAGTTCGCCCATCTGCGCACCGGCCGTGCGCAGGCTGCCATGCGCGGCATCTTCTGGGCGGCGCTCAACAGCTTCGCGCCCGCGGCCGTGGCGGCCGCGGTGTTCGCGATCACGTCGCGCTATCTCTCGCCGGCCGAATTCGGGCTGGTGGCGCTGGCGGCCAGCATCACCATGCTCGGCAGCGCCTTCGGACCGGGCGGCTTCGGCGAGGCGCTGGTGCAGCGCCAGGACATCGAGGCGAGGCATCTCAACGCCGTTTTCTGGCTGTGCCTCGTCGCGGCGCTGGTGATCTATGGCATGCTTCTGGCGTCCTCGCCCTGGCTCGAAACCCTGCTTGGCGAACAAGGCCTGCGGCCGCTTCTGGCCGTCATCGGGCTGCGCGTGATCTTCGACATGGCGGCGATCGTGCCGAACTCGCTCCTTGCGCGGTCGATGTCGTTCAACAAGCTGGCGATGCGCACGACGATCGCGTCATTTGTCGCGGCCGCCGTTTGCCTTGCCCTGCTCTTCCTGGGCTACGGCCTGTGGGCGCTCGCCATCTCGCAACTCGCGGCATCGGCGGCCGCCTGCGCCGGTTCGGTGCTTTCCGTCAGATGGCGGCCGTCCTTCAGCTTCGACAATGCTGCGCTTCGCGAGGTGACCCGCTACGGCATGTTCGCCTCCGGCCATAGAATCCTGCAGATGGTGAGCGTCGACCAGCTTCTCATCGGGGCGCTGCTCGGAACGGCCGCGCTCGGCATTTTCAGCTTCGCGCGGCGCATCCACCAGCTTCTGAGCGACCTCATCGGCGGCGCCCTGAAGATGGTTTCCTTCACCGTGCTTTCCTCCATGCAGAGCGAGGAGGAGAAGCTGCGCGAGACTTTCTTCTTCGCGACCTTCGCCTCTTCGGCGATGTCGTTTCCAATCTTCGTCGGCCTTGCCGCTGTCGCGACCGACTTCGTGCCGCTGGTCTTCGGCCCGCATTGGCTGGAGGCCGTGCCGGCGCTGCAGGCCTTCTGCCTCGTCGGCCTGCTCACCTGCATCGGCCTTCTGCAGTCCTCGCTGATCAACAGCCAGGGGCGGGTCTCGTGGTGGATGTACTACCAGATCGCCCAGCAGGCAGCGACGGCGTTGGTCGTCCTGCTCTTCCATCGCTACGGCATCACGGTCGTCGCCTTCGCCTTTGCGGCCAAGACCTTCCTGCTCTGGCCGGCAACGGTCTGGATGACGCTCAGGCTGCTGAAAACCGACGCGGTCACCTATCTCGCCGCCTTCGTCGCGCCCACGGTCGCGAGCCTCGCCATGCTCGCGGCCGTCTTCACGATCCGCGGCTACACCGACGGATACGGCCTGGTCGAAACCCTCGCTGCACAAATATCCGGCGGAGCCGCGGTCTATATCGTCGTGCTTGCCGCCTTTGCCCACCGGCGGCTTCTTCAGGCAAGCCGCCTGTTCCTCAAACGGAGGCCCGTTGCCCCATGAAGCTCATCTATTTCAAGGACCACGTCGCCAATTTCGGTGACGAACTGAACACCTACATGTGGCAGGGGCTGCTTCCCGAGGGCTTTCTCGACGAAGACGAGAACGAGCTGTTCATCGGTATCGGTTCGATCCTTTGGGACAATTACCCGAAGCAGCCGCGCAAATATGTTCTCGGCTCCGGCTATGCCGGCTATACCGGCGCTCCCGACGTCCATGACGGTTCGTGGGATGTCGTCTTCGTGCGCGGCCCCCGCACGGCGGAAAGGCTCAACCTGCCGCCTGAAAAGGCGATCTGCGATTCGGCGATCCTCCTGCGTGCGCTCGATCTTCCCGCAGCCTCCGATCCGATCGACGTAGGCTTCATGCCGCATTACGAGAGCCTCGATCGCGGGCTGTGGCGCGAGGCCTGCCGGCTGGCGGGAGTTCGGCTGATCGATCCGACCGATCCGGTCGAGAAGGTCATCTCCGAGCTGCGCGGCACGCGCGTGCTCATCACCGAGGCGATGCACGGCGCGATCGTCGCGGACGCGCTTCGCACGCCCTGGATCGCCGCTCTGCCGATCAATCCGGGTCACCACAAGAAGTGGCAGGACTGGTCCGGCGCGCTGTCGCTTCAGGTGCGACATCACGCGCTGCAGCCTTCCAGCCTGATGGAGCTGTGGGTCGGCATGTCGGGGGGCAGGGGCGATCCGAACGGCCGCTCGGGTCGCCTGAGCAGGAGCGTGCTGGCAAAGCCGGTGAACAGCGTGCTCGCGCATCGCGCCGCCGGCAATCTGCGAAAGCTTGCGCGGCAGGAGCCGCAATTGAGCTCCGACGCAAAGATCGCGGAGGTGACGGAACGCGCGCTTGCCGCCCTGCAGGGCTTCGTCAGCGCGCGTTCGTCGAGGGGCGTCGCTGCCTAGCCACTTTCTCCGGGAGCCTTGGAGGCCCGTCTGGGACAAACCACGCG
Organism: Aquamicrobium sp. LC103; assembly: GCF_001014615.2. GTDB lineage: Bacteria > Pseudomonadota > Alphaproteobacteria > Rhizobiales > Rhizobiaceae > LBCQ02. Next base: position 53,260 of record NZ_LBCQ02000018.1, on the reverse strand, counting down.
ATCCGCAAGCGCGGCTCGCGTGTTTTTGACCGAAAAGCCGGATTGAAATCGATTTCATTTTCTGATTACAGTCGATTTCACAACGCTTTTCATATGGGAGGATAGAATGCGCAAATTGACTGCACTCGCACTTTCGACCGTGGCGGCGATCGCCGTCACGGCGTTTTCCGCCAGTGCCGCAGACTTCAAGATCGGGCTTTCGAACGGCTGGGTGGGCTCCGAATGGCGCACGCAGATGATCGAGGAAGCACAGGCCGCCGCCGCAGCCTGGAAGGAAAAGGGCCACAATGTCGAGGTCGTGGTGCAGAGCGCCAATGTCGACGTGCCGGGGCAGATTGCCCATGTCCGCAACTTCATCAATGAAGGCGTCGATGCGATCATCATAAACCCCAACAGCCCGACGGCCTTCGATCCGGTCTTCGCCCAGGCCAAGGAAGCCGGCATCCTCGTCATCTCGACCGATGCCGAGGTCTCCTCGCCCGACGCGATCTATGTCGGCATCGATCAGAAGGCGTGGGGTGCGGCCGGCGCGAAGTGGCTGGCCGAAACGCTGGAAGGCAAGGGCAACGTGGTCGCGATCAACGGCGTTGCGGGGCACCCGGCCAACGAGATGCGCGTTGCCGGCTATCGCGAGGTCTTCGCCGAATATCCCGAGATCAAGGTCGTCAACGAGGTGAACGCCAACTGGGATCAGGCGCAGGGCCAGCAGGCGATGCAGAACCTGCTCGCTACTTACCCGGACATCAATGGTGTCTGGGTGCAGGACGGCATGGCCGCCGGCGCCTGGAAGTCGATCATGGATGCGGGCAAGACCGGCGACATCGCGGCCACCGGCGAAATCCGCAAGGACTTCATCGACCTGTGGGTTTCCGACAAGCTGAATTCCGGCGCGTCCGTGAACCCGCCCGGCGTGATGGCGAGCGCGCTGAACGTCGCCGTTCTCATGCTGGACGGTCGCGAGCTCAAGGAACCGGCGACGGCGGGGCAGTATGGCAACGCCATGTACCTGCCTATCCCGTTCATCGATTCCAGCAATCTCGAAGAAGCCGCGAAGGCCGTCGAAGGAAAGCCCGGCTACTATTCCTACACCAGCCAGCTTTCGATCGAAGACGCCGAAGCGCTCTTCAAGTAGGCTCTTCACGAGCCGGCGGCGCGAGGTCCATGATCGGTCTCGTGCCGCCGGACTGGTCCTGAAGAGGAAAATCCGATGCCAAAGCTGAAATTGAGCGGCGTGAGCAAGGCTTACGGCGCCACGGTTGCCCTACGGCGCGGCGACCTCGAGATCGAAAGCGGCGAGGTGCATGTGCTGATCGGCTCGAACGGGTCGGGCAAAAGCACGCTCTGCAAGATCGTCGCCGGCAGCGTGCGTCCCGACAGCGGCGAGGTGCTGCTCGACGGCAAGCCGGTGGCAGTGTCGGGCCCGCAGGCCTCGCGCGCGCTCGGCATCGGCATCTTCTACCAAGAACTCAGCCTCGCCGCGCATCGCACGGTGGCGGAGAACATCTGCCTTCCCGACATGCCGGTCAGTGCGGGTGTCTTCGTCGACAAGGTCACGCTGGAAGAAAGGGCGGCGCGCTATGTCAGGCTGTTCGAGGACGTTGCAGGCGAGGGGTTCTCGGCCGACGCCCCCGTCAATAGCCTGCGTGCCGACCAGCGGCAACTCGTCGAGATCATGAAGGCGCTCGCCAGCGAGGCACCGGTTCTCATCTTCGACGAGCCGACCTCGGCCCTCGACCGCGCCCAGGTCGACCGTTTCTTCGAAATCCTGCGCGACCTCAAGAAAGAGGCGCGCGCCATGGTGTTCATTTCGCACCGCATGGACGAAATCTTCGCGATCGGCGATCGGGTGACGGTGATCCGCGACGGCGAGACCGTCGGCACTTCCCGCATCGCGGAAACCGATCCTGCCGCGGTGGTGCGGCTGATGGTGGGCGAACAGGACGAGCTTGCTCCACAGACGCCCGAGCCCGAGCAGGCGAGAACGACCACCCGTGAGGTGTTGTTGTCGGTGAGCGGCCTTTCGGGGCCGGGCTTTGTCAATATCGGCTTCGAGGTCGCGAGGGGAGAGATCCTCGGCTTCGGCGGGCTGCACGGGCAGGGCCAGTCTTCCGTGTTGCGCGCGATATTCGGCGCCGGCCTGGTCTCGGCGGGAGAAATCATGCTCAAGGGCGAGCGGCTGGCCGCCCGCACGCCGCGCGATGCGATCCGCCGTGGTGTCGCCTATGTGTCGGGGGACCGCGGCCGTGACGGCGTCATCCAGGGCCGACCGATCATCGAGAACGTCACGCCCATACATTATCTGCGCAACCGGCTGACGATCGCCCGGCCGTCTGCCCTGCGCGACAAGGCGTTGCGGGCGCTCGAGGCGCTGCACACCAAGTTCGCGACGCTGTCCCATCCGATCAACTCGCTGTCGGGCGGCAATCAGCAGAAAGTGGTGATCGCGCGCTGGCTGATCGACCGGCCCGACATTCTGCTTCTCGACGATCCCACCAAGGGTATCGACCTCTCGGCCAAGGCCGATCTCTTCGCATTGATCCGCAAGCTCGCGGAGGAGGGCATGGGGATCGTCCTCTACTCCTCGGAGGATGCCGAGCTTCTCAACAATGCCGACCGCATCCTCGTCTTCAACGGAGGGTCCGTGACCCGCGAACTCACCGGCGCGGACCGCACGCGCTACAATCTCTACCACGCCGCATACGAGGCCGCGTGATGGCTGCCGAAGCGACACTCATCCCCAGGAAGACGAGCGGGCTGAAGCGACTGTTCGAGCGCTTTCCGTTCCTGCCGGCGCTGGTCATTCTCGTCGTGCTCTTCGCCCTCAACGGTTTCTATCAGCCGCGCAGCATCGGGCTCGTCGGCATCACGGGGCTCCTCAAGACCTACATGCCGCTGATGCTGCTCGCCGTCGCGCAGACCTATGTCGTCTATGCCGGCGACATCGATCTCTCGGTCGGTGCGATCGTCTCGCTCGTCAACGTCACCATCATCGTCCTGATGCAGCAATGGGGCGGCGAGGCGCTGCCTGTGCTGGGCGCCATGGCGGTCGGCATCGGCGTCGGCCTTGCCTGCGGCATCATCAACGGCATCGTGGTGGCGGCCTTCCGGCTGCAGGCGATCGTCGCGACCTTCGCCACCAGCATCTTCTTCACCGGGCTGGCGCTCTACGTGCTGCCGGTCGCCGGCGCGCCCGCCCCGGCAGCCTTCTGGCGCACCTATGGAGGGCGCTTCGCGGAAATTCCTTTCGTGTTCTATGTGGTCGTCGTGCTGGCGGTCCTGCTCTACCTGCTCGCCCGCACGCGCCTTGCCACGCAGCTCCTGGCGGTGGGCGACGACGCGCAGGGCGCCTTCCAGAGCGGCCTGCCGGTGACGGCGATCCGCATGAAGGGCTATGCGCTCTGCGGCCTCTTCGCCGCGCTTGCCGCTTTCTGCGTCACCGGCGACACGGCGAGCGGCGACCCGCTCGTCGGGGGCAAGATGACGCTCTCGGCGGTTGCCGCCGTGGTCCTCGGCGGCAGCGCCCTTTCAGGCGGCTTCGGCACCGTCGTCGGCTCCGTCATCGGCGCGCTGATCATAGGGCTGATCAGCTCGCTGGTCTATTTCATGGGCACGCCGTCGGAATGGCAGAACCTCGTGCAAGGACTTGCCATCCTGCTCGCGCTCATGGCCGGCATTCTGGTCGGACGGAGGGCGCGCGCATGAGCGGGAACATGCTTCTCGAAATGGTGCGCAAGCCGCTGGTCGTCGCGATCGCGCTCATCGTGGTGCTGCTTTTCCTCGGCGAGGCGCTGTCGCCGGGCTTTGCCTCTGTCCAGCAGATATTGCGTCTTCTCATCGTGGCTGCGCTTCTCGGCATCGTCGCCGCGGGACAGAACCTCGTCATCCTCGGTGGGCGCGAGGGCATCGATCTTTCGGTCGGCGGGGTCGTCTCGCTCTCCGCCATCGTCGCCGGAAATCTGATGAGCGGGATGGATTCCGGCATTCCGCTGGCGATCCTCGCCTGTGTGGCGACCGGCGCCTTCTTCGGTCTGCTCAACGGCCTCGGCGTCACGCTGCTCCGCATTCCGCCGCTGGTGATGACGCTCGGCATGCTCGGCGTGCTGCAAGGCCTGCTCGTCGTCATCAGACAGGGCATACCCTCCGGCCGGGCGGCGCCGGCGCTTTCCGAATTCGTCACGCGGCCGTTCCTGCTCGGCTTGCCCGGGATCATCTGGCTGTGGATTGCGATCGGCCTCGTCATGGCCTTCATTCTCCATCGCACGGTGTTCGGCCACCGCATCTACGCGATCGGCTCGAATGAGCAGGCCGCCTACATGGCCGGCGTGCCGGTCAAGCGCGTGCGCATCGCGCTTTTCATGCTGTCCGGTATTTTCGCCGCCATCGCCGGCATCTGCCTGCTCGGCTATTCCGGCTCGTCCTTCGCCAATGTCGGCGAACAGTACATGCTGCCCTCGATCATCGCCGTGGTGTTCGGCGGCACGCCGTTGGCGGGCGGCAAGGGCGGCTACACCGGCACGATGGCGGGCGCGGTGCTGCTCGTCATCCTGCAGAGTATCCTGACCACCGTGAATATCGACGAGTCCGGCAGGCAGATGGTGTTCGGCGCCACGCTTCTGGTGCTGATGCTGTTCTACGGGCGCGGACGGGCAATGCGGGCATGAGCGAACGGCCGAAGATAAAGGACATCGCGCAGCGGCTCGGCGTTTCTCCGGCGACGGTTTCGCGCGCGCTGGCCGACACCGGCCTCGTCGCCGAGCCGACATTGTCGCGGGTGCGCGAAGCGGCAAAGGAGCTGAACTACCGCCCGAATGTCAGCGCGCGAAATCTGCGCACACGTCGCGCGATGGCCGTTCTCATGGTGGTGCGCGACGTCGGCAATCCGTTCTACCTGGAGATCATGAAGGGGGTGGAAGCGGCGGCGCGCGCGGCCGGCTACTCCGTGCTGATGGGCAATACCGAGAACGACCCCGACCGGGAGATCGAATATTTCGACATGCTGCGCGACGGGCATGCCGACGGCATGATCCTCATGACCGGGAAGCTGCCTTCGAAGCCCGGCAGCCATTCGGAAATCTCCGCCGATCTGCCGATAGTGGTGGCGCTGGAAATGATCGAAGGGTCCGGCTTCCCGCATGTGCAGATCGACAATGCCGCGGCCGCCGGCCAGGCGGTGCGCCATCTGGTCGAACTCGGCCATCGACGCATCGCCCATATTGCCGGACCTCTGCCGGAGGCGATGTCGGTGCGGCGGCTGGAAGGGTACCGCGGCGCGATGGCGAAGGCCGGCCTTTCAATTCCAGAAGGCTACGAGCAGCGCGGGGACTATCTGCTGCGTACCGGGCAGGAGCTTTGCCGGCGCCTCTTCGAGCTGCCGCAGCCGCCCACCGCGATATTCGTCGCCAACGACGAGATGGCGTTTGGCGTCATTCACGAACTGCGCCGGCTCGGCCGCGACGTGCCGGGCGATGTTTCCGTGGTCGGCTTCGACGATCTCTATCTCAGCGAAGCCTTCTATCCGCCGCTGACCACGATCAGCCAGCCACGTGCCGAGATCGGCAGGGAGGCGATGACGGCGCTGCTCGACATGCTTTCCGGCGGGGATGGGCCGGCGGAACCACTTATCCTGCCGACCACGCTCAAGCTGCGTGGCACGACGGCACCGCCGAAGAACTGAACGACAGAAAACAGGGAGAGCGTGAACCATGACCGGTTTGCCCAAGGAAAGATTGCGTGTCGGATTCGTAGGCTCCGGCTTCATCGCCCATTTCCATCTCAAATCCATGGTGGGTGTGCGCAACGTCGACGTGACCGGTGTCTACAGCCGCAGCGCGGAGAAGCGTCGGCGTTTTGCCGACGCCGTCGCGGAACTCGGCCTCGGCGATTGCCGGACCCATGAGAGCCTCGAAGCCATACTGCAGGCGGGAGACATCGACGCTATCTGGATACTCTCGCCCAATTACACGCGGCTCGACACGATGCGGATCATCCATGCCGAAGTGAAGGCCGGGCGCAGCAAGGTCTTTGCCGTCGCCTGCGAAAAGCCGCTCGCGCGCACCGTTTCGGAGGCACGCGAGATGCTGCGCCTCGCCGAGGACGCCGGGCTGAACCATGGTTATCTGGAGAACCAGGTGTTTGCCACACCGGTGCTGCGCGGCAAGGAGATCATCTGGCGGCGTGCGGCGTCGGCCACCGGCAGGCCCTATCTGGCGCGCGCGGCGGAAGAGCATTCCGGCCCGCACGAGCCATGGTTCTGGCAGGGCGACAAGCAGGGCGGAGGCGTGCTCTCCGACATGATGTGCCACAGCGTGGAGGTCGCCCGGCACCTGCTCACCGCGCCCGGCGCGCCGCGCGGCTCGCTCAAGGTGAAGGCCGTCAACGGCACCGTGGCGAACCTGAAATGGACGCGGCCCGCCTATGCCGACCAGCTGAAGCGTCGCTACGGCGCCGAGGTCGACTACCGCAACCGCCCCTCCGAGGACTTCGCCCGTGGCACGGTTGCGCTCGAAGACGATGAAGGCAACGAGCTGATGATCGAGGCGACCACCTCCTGGGCGTATGTGGGGGCGGGGCTTCGCATCCAACTCGAGCTTCTCGGTCCTGAATATGCGATGGAATTCAATTCTCTGGCAACCGGACTTAAAGTCTTCATGTCACGCGAGGTCACCGGCTCGGAAGGCGAGGACCTGGTCGAGAAGCAGAATGCCGAGCAGGGCCTGATGCCGGTGCTGGAGGACGAGGCGGGTGTCTACGGCTATACGGACGAGAACCGCCACATGGTCGAGTGTTTCCGCAACGGAGAGACGCCGCTGGAAACCTTCCACGACGGCCTCGCGGTGGTGGAAATCCTGATGGGCCTCTACCGTTCGGCGGAGACCGGCCAGACGGTGAACTTCCCCGCGCCCGAGCTCGAGGATTATGTTCCGCCGGTCGCGCGCGGTCGCTGACGGTGATGGGAGCCGCGGTTCCGTCCATTCTGGTGCTGGGCAACGTCAATGTCGATCTCGTGTTGGGCGAGGTCGACGGCTGGCCCGCGGTCGGCACCGAGATCATGGTGGAGCGCAGCGAGATGCGGCCGGGCGGCTCGGCCGGCAACTCTGCGCTGGCGCTCGCCGGCCTGGGCGTTGCGCACCGCCTCCTCGCTTCCACCGGCAACGATCCGAACGGCACCTGGCTGCGCGGGCAGTTCGCGTCGGATGGCTGCGACTGGCTTATCGACGATTGCGATACGACGATCACGGTCGGCATCGTGCACAAGGGCGGTGACCGCGCCTTCTTCACGACGCCGGGACATCTTCAGAAAGCGCCGCTTGACGACCTTGTCGCCCGATTGCCGGCGGCACCTCGCGAAGGTGCCATGGCAATCGTCTCTGGCGGGTTCCTCATGCCGCAAATATGCGCAGGCACCGAAAGGCTGCTTGCCGAGTTGTCGGGGAGGGGCTGGCTGACCGCGATCGATCCCGGCTGGCCGCCGCAGGGTTGGACCGGGGAAACCGTCGAGCTGATGGGCGGCTGGCTGCGGTTGGCCGACTTCGCGCTCCTCAATTCCGAGGAGGCCGCGGGCTATGCACGCGGCGACGACGACGCTGCAAGGCGGATCGCATCCGGCCTGCGGCCTCGACAGACGCTCGTGGTCAAGGAAGGCGCGCGCGGTGTGCGCGCCTTCCATGCGGGTGGAGAAATCGCCGTCGAGGCGCCGGCCGTGCGGGTGATCGACACCGTCGGGGCGGGTGACACGTTCAACGCCGCGTTCATGGCATCGCTTGTCTCAGGCGCAAATCTCAAGACCGCGCTTCGACATGGAGTGGTGACCGCCTCGCGGGCGATATCGACCTTCCCGCGCAGCTATAGCTGAACGGTGTCCGAGATCGCGGCTGCCGGACGCTCGCGACGCGGGTTTAGAATTCCCGTCCGAAACGCGCGTCCAGCGAATGGCGGTTGCCGCCGCGTACGGCGAAGTAAAGGAAGACCGCCGACCACAGGATCGATTTCTCCGCGCCGGAATAACCCTGTTCCATCGTGATCCAGTGGAACCAAACGGTGACCAGGAGCACGATGAGCGCCGCGAAGGAGGCGGGTCTGGTCAAAAGGCCGAGCGCGATCAATATGCCGCCGAAGAATTCGGTGGCTGCGAGAAGCGGCGACCAGAACACGCCCGGATAGAAGCCGAGGCTTTCGACCATTCCCACGGCGCCGAACGGGTCGGAGATCTTACCCATTCCATGGGTCACCAGCGCGAGGCCGGCCACGACGCGGAGGATCGTCTCGGCGCTGTCATGCAGCGAGGAATAGATCCCGCCGAGTGCTGGAATGAGCAGGCGGCGATCGTTGCGCGCACCTGAAGAAGAGGCCGTGTCAGTCAAGTCTTTCTCCTTTTCGATCTGTCGGGCGCACAAGTGAGAGGGCGCGGCTCACGGTCAAGTCAACAAGGATTGAAGTGACGGCTTTTCCAGTGCTTGCGCTGGCTTTCCGGTTTCGCGTCGGAACCCTGCTTACGAATGCACGTTGTTCCTGCAGAGCCGATTTCGTCGCAACGTACCGAAGGAGTTTCAGATGAACTGGAATCAGATCGAAGGAAATTGGGAGCAGTTCAAGGGCAAGGTCCAGACCCAGTGGGGCAAGCTCACCGATGACGATCTCGACGTGATCAAGGGCAACCGCAAGCAGCTCGCCGGCCGCCTTCAGGCTCGTTACGGCAAGGCCGAGGAGGAAGCGGAAAGGGAGATCGACAGCTGGCTCTCCCGTCATTGATCTCGGTGATTTTACAAGAGAAAGCCCCGCGTTGCGGGGCTTTCTTCGTTCGAGATCGAGGATCCGTGGGAAGCGTTATTTCTGAATTTCCGTCCATATCCGGGTGTAGAGCTCCATTACTTCCGGCGGGCAGGTCTGGCTGAAATTTCCGGCCGCGACGAACTCCTCAGGTATGATGATCTCCGGCGCGGTGGACAGTTCCTCCGACATGAACTTTTCCGAGCCCTTGATGCCGTTGGCGTATTTCGCGAATTCCGAAATGAGGGCGGCGTTCTCGGGATCCATGATGAAATTCATGAACAGCTTGGCGTTCTCGACATTCTTGGCGTCCTTGAGGATGGCGACGTTGTCCATCCAGATCGGATAGCCTTCCTTCGGATAGCCATAGTGAATGTCCGGGTTCTGCTGGCGCATGCGCAGCGACGCCCCATTCCAGTTGACGGTGGCGAGGAAGTCGCGCTTGGCCATCTTCTCGATATTGCCGTAGTCCATCGAGATCCATTTCGGCTTGGCTTCGACGAACTTGTCGCGGACCTTCTTCAGCACTTCGAGATCGCCGGTGCAGTACTCGCCGCCGGCATAGTGGATCGCCATGTGCATGACGTCGATCATCTCGGGGATGACGTTGATCTTGCCCACCAGTTCCTCCGGCGGATCAAGGAAGATCGCGGACGTGTTGATGTCGCCCTTGTAGTCGGCGGTGTTCACCGAAACGCCGGTCGTTCCCCATTGCCACGGGACGGTATAGTTGCGGCCGGGATCGAACGGCACGTCGACCCAGCGCGGATCGACATTCTTGAAGTTCTCCATCTCGTTTGGCTTGGCCTCGAGCAGCAGGCCGTCATTGATCCACACCGGAATGACGCTGGCCGAGGGGACGACGATATCGAAGCCGTGTCCGCCCTGGCGGACCTTGGCGAGCGCCGTGTCGTTGGAATCGTAATCGGTGACTGTGACCTTGACGTCGAACTGCTGCTCGAACTTCTTGATGAGGTCCGGATTGGTGTAGTTGCCCCAGTTGAAGATGTTCAGTTCGCCTTCGGCGCGGGCAAGCCCGGTTGTCGCGAGAAGAATGGCGGCCAGCGCGGTGATCGTCGTCGTTCGTTTCATGTCTCGACTCCTGTTTAGGCAAGATCCGCCACATGCTTGCAGCCGACCTAGACTTTCCTTCTGCTGATGAGGAAGAACAAGGTGACGATCGCGACCGATATCAGCAGGAAGACGGTCGAGATCGCGTTCATCTCGGGTGTCACCACGCGCCGCAATTGCCCGAGCATATAGGTCGGCAGCGTATCCTGTCCCGCCGATTTGACGAATTCGGTGATCACCACGTCGTCGAGCGAGATGACGAATGCCAGCATGAAGCCGGCGAGAATGCCGGGCCACAACAGCGGCAGTGTGATGCGCCGGAACGTCTTCCAGGGCGTGGCGTAGAGATCGGCCGCGGCCCGCTCGAGCGACAGGTCCATGCTTTCGAGCCTTGCCCGGATCGGCAGGTAGGCGAAGGGAATGCAAAACGCCGTGTGCGCGAGGATCAGATAGCCGAGACCCGAATAGCCGGTCATCACCTTGATGCGGGAAAAGAGCACCAGGAGCGCGACGGCCGTCACGATCTCGGGCACCATCAGCGGCTGGTTGATGAAGGCGTATTTGAAGGTGAGGCCGCGATAGCTTCGCGTTCGTGTCGTGGCGATCGCGGCCATCGTCGCGGCAATCGTGGCCAGGACCGCCGCGACCGAGGCGATCTGCAGCGAGCGTATCGACGCGTCGATCACCTGACTGTTGTTCCAGGCCTGGCGGAACCAGCGCAGGGACAGTCCCTCCCACATGACGATCGACGAGCCGTCATTGAAGGCGAAGACGACCAGCGTCGCGATCGGCAGATAGAGGAGCGCGAAACAGAACAGCGCGATGGTCGCGAAGCCGGGCATGCGCTGGATGGAGAAGGTCTTATCCATGGTGCGCGCCTCCGTTCGAGGCCTTGCGCACATAGATGAGCAGCGCCGCCATGACGATGACGAGCAGCGTGATCGAAAGTGCGGCACCCAGCGGCCAGTTGCGACCCTGCCCGAACTGCAGCTCGATCAGATTGCCGAGCATCAGGTTCCTGCCGCCACCCAGAACGCGCGGAGTGACATAGGCGCCGAGCGAGGGGATGAACACCAGGATCGAGCCGGCGATGATGCCGGGCTTCACCATTGGAATGATGATGCGCCAAAGCACCTTGAGCCGCGTCGCGTAGAGGTCGTATCCGGCCTCCACCAAACGGAAATCCAGCTTTTCCATGCTCGCATAGAGCGGCAGCACCATGAGCGGGAAATAGACGTAGACCATGCCGATCATGATCGCGAAATCCGTGAACATCATCTGTATCGGCGAGGAGATGACGCCGAGCTTCATCAGCAGGCCGTTGACGACGCCCTCGTTGCGGATCACCTCCTGTATCGCGAAGGTGCGGATCAAAAGGTTCGTCCAGAACGGGATCGTGATCAGGAAGAGCCAGATGGCACGCGTGCGCTCCGGGCGCGTGGCGATGAAGTACGCCGTCGGGAAGCCCAATATCAGCGCCAGCACCGTGGTCATCAGCGATAGGCGCACGGAGCGCCAGAAGATCGAAAGATGCGCGTCGGCGATCGACAACGTGCCGTCGAATATGTCCCGCTGGAAGAGGACGCCGACCCAGGCATCCGGCGAGAACTGCCAGACGACATCGCCATAGGAGCCAGGCTTCAGGAAGGAATAGACGAGGACGATGAGAAGCGGGAAGACCGAGGCGATGCCGATGATGAGAAGCGCAGGCAGCGAAAGCAGCCAGCGGCCTCTCACATCCTTGCGTTCGGCGGCGTCGGCGACTTCGCTTGCGCTCGACATCCTCAGTCTCTCAGAACTTGCGCGGCGTCGTCGCCGATGCTGACGCCGACTTTCTCGCCCTCCTCGAAGCCGCAGCCGGCGCTGCGGGCGTTCTGCTGGCGCACGATGAACATCTCGCCGCCATCGAGACGGACATGGATGTGCGTGTCGGTGCCGAAATAGACGATGTTCTGCACCGTTCCGCCGAGGTCGCCCTTGCCCTTGACCAGCTTGGCGTGCTCGGGGCGCACCATCAGCGTCGCCTCGGCATTCGGCTTGAAATCGGAGGCCGCGCTGGCGGCGATTTCCGCCCCGGAGCCGAGCAGCAGGCGCGCGCGGCCATTGCCGGCTTCCTTCACCGTTCCGGTGAGGAAATTGGTCTCGCCGATGAAATCGGCGACGAAGCGTTCCGCCGGATGGTCGTAAATTTCCCAGGGCGAGCCGACCTGGAGTATCCTGCCGGCCGACATCACGGCGATGCGGTCGGACATGGTCAACGCTTCTTCCTGGTCGTGGGTGACGAAGATGAAGGTGATGCCCGTTTCGCCCTGCAACCGCTTCAGCTCGATCTGCATCTCCTTGCGCAGCTTGTAGTCGAGCGCCGAGAGCGGCTCGTCGAGAAGCAGCACCTTCGGCTGCGGGGCGAGCGCGCGGGCGAGCGCCACGCGCTGCTGCTGGCCGCCGGAAATCTGGCTGGTCTTGCGGTTGCGAAGCTGCTCCATCTTGACCAGCTTGAGCATGGCCGCGACCCGCGCCTCGATCTCCTGTTTCGGACGGCCGAGCATCTCGAGCCCGAAGGCGATGTTCTGCGCGACCGTCATATGCGGAAACAGCGCGTAGTTCTGGAAGACGGTGTTGACCGGCCGCTTGAAAGGGGGCAGCGGGGCGATGTCCTCGCCGTGAAGCCTGATCTCGCCCTCGGTCGGGAAGTCGAAGCCGGCGATCAGTCTGAGAAGCGTCGTCTTTCCGCAGCCGGACGGGCCCAGAAGCGTGAAGAACTCGTTTTCCCTGATGTCGACGGAGACGTTGTCGAGGGCCTTTACCTGGTCGTCACCAGACCCGAAGATCTTGCTGACATTGCGGATTTCGATCGCACTTCTGTCCGGTTTTTCCGGCATCTACGCCCCGATTGTTGTGCCGACATTCGATGTCGCGGCGTGCTGTTCCCCGATGGATGTCACCATATGCGTCAAGCCTTGGCAACTATGATGATGATCAGAGATCGCGATTCTCCAGTGCGGACGCCCAATCCATGTGCCGGGCTCTAGCGCGCATAGGTCACCCTGCCGCCGCAGATGGTGAAGACCGGGCGGATATCATGCAGATCCTCCGCGGCGGTCGCTTCCATATCGCCCGAAAGAACAACGATGTCAGCGAGATAGCCGGTCTTCAGCTTGCCCTTGCGGTGCTCCATGAACTGCGTGTAGGCGCCCTCGACCGTATAGCCGGCGATCGCCTCGTGAAGCGAGAAGCTGTGATCCGGCAGCCCCTCCGCCCAAGGCTTGCGCAGCATTGCCGCCTGGATGCCCGCGATCGGATCGACCGGTGATACCGGCCAGTCGGAAGCGAAGACGACATGCGCGCCGGTATTCCTGATCGTCCGCCAGGCATAGGAGAGATGCCAGCGCTCGCGCCCGATCTTGGAAAGCGTCGGCTCGAGCGGCAGCCCCATGGAGCCGGGAGGATGGGGAGGCTGCATGGAGGCGATGACGCCGAGCTCGGCGAAGCGCGGCACATCCTCTTTGGTGGTGACCTCGATATGCTCGATGCGGTGCCGGCTGTCGCGGGTACCGTTCGTCTCGCGCGCGGCCTCGTAGCCGTCGAGCACGGTGCGCACGGCCGCGTCGCCGATCGCGTGCACCGCGATCTGCAGGCCGCGCCGGTCGATCTCGGTGGCTAGTTCGGCGAATTCCGCGTCGCTGAAATAGGGTTCCCCACGCCAGTCCGGACGATCGGCATAGGACTCGACCATATGGGCGGTGCCGGAATCGATCACGCCGTCCATGAAGACCTTTACCATGCCCGACGAGACCCATTCACCGTCGTAGCGCTCGGCCATCCGCGACGCCTTTTCGAGATCGGCAAGCGTCATCGGCTTCTTGAAATGGAAAGGTATCTGCGCGCGACAGAGGAGGCCGCCTTCCTTCTCGATCTCGGCGAGGATTTCGAGCTGATAGAAGTTCCCGTCCATGTTGTGGAAGGAAGTGATGCCGTGCTCGGCCGCATAGGCGAGGCCGCGGCGCATGATCTCCTTGTCGGCCTCCCACCCTTCCTTCGAAGGCGGCGTGACCGGTTCGCCGCCCGTCTGGATGCCGAGGCGCACGCGACTTTCGCCCGCAAGCCTGACGACCGGCGTCATCGCTTCGGATTCCCGTAATTCGCCGGTCGCGAGCCCGTCGGCGCCCATCACGATCTCGTTGCCGGGATTGAGCTTCCTGCCGCGAAGCAGTTCGGCCATCTCGAGCGCCTTCGTATTCGCCCACATCGTATGGTGATCGGGCGCGACGAGGGCCACGGGCCGATCGGCGACGATGCGGTCGAGGTGATGACGGGTCAGCGTCTCGTTCTCGGAGAGTATCGTGTAGTCGGCGCCCTGGCCGAAGAGGACGCGGTCATTGGGGCGTGTGGCGGCATAGGCCTGCACGGTTTCCCTGAGACGTTCGAACCCCTTCACGCCGAAAAGCTGCAGGTGAACCAGCTCGGCTGCTCCCATGAAGAGGTGGATGTGGCTTTCGATGAAGCCCGGAAGGACGGAAGCGCCGCCGGCGTCGATCACGCGCGTATCCGGGCCGCGCATCGGCTCTATCTCGCCGGCTTTGCCGACCGCCGCGATCTCGCCGTCCTTCACCGCCAGCGCCTCGGCGCGGGGATTGCCCTCGTCCATGGTGAGGATCCGCGCATTGGTGACGATGAGATCGGCGAAGGTCATTCCTGCTTCCCCTTTTTTCCAGCAGGCTACCACCGCTGAAAAATTGCAGGCGACAGGCCACAGGCGCAATAGTCTTTGACCCAGTGTCTCGGCGAGACGCGGACGGTCTTGCCTCGTCTACGCGGCGAACGCTAGGCTCCGACGAAACGGAGCCAGAGCAGGGACATCATGAAAACAGTCTTTTCACCGCGCCACGCCGGTCATGCGGGAAATGTGGAGCTCGTCGCCGGCGAGATCGTGCCGGCCTTCGAAAAGCCGTCGCGCGCGGAAATCATCAGGAAACGCATCGACACCGTCGGGCTCGGGCCGGTGCAGGAACCGGACGCGCACGAACTGACGACCGCCAGGAAGGTGCACAGTCCCGACTACATCGACTTTTTGCCGACGGTCTATCCGGAATGGGAGAGGTCGGGCCGCACGGGCACGGCGATGCCGTTCACGTGGCCGACGCGCGGGCTGCGCGGCGATGTTCCGCCGAAGGCGATCGAAGCCAAGCTCGGCTACTATTCATTCGACGCGGGCGCGACTTTCGTGAAAGGCACCTGGGACGCGGTCAAATCCTCGCACGACACCGCGCTGACCGCGGCGGGCCTCGTCAAGGCCGGCGAGCGCGCGGTGTTCGCGCTTTGCCGTCCGCCCGGCCACCATGCCGGTTCGAACTTCATGGGCGGTTACTGTTTCATCAACAATGCCGCGACCGCGGCGCAATGGTTCCGCGACCAGGGCGCCAGGCGCGTCGCCATCCTCGACGTCGACTATCATCACGGCAACGGCACGCAGCAGATATTCTATGCGCGTTCCGACGTGCAGGTTCTCAACCTCCACGGCGACCCGATGGACGAATATCCGTTTTTCCTCGGCCATGCCGACGAAAGGGGAGAAGGCGAGGGTGAAGGCTTCAACATCAACTATCCGATGCCCTTCGGCACGAGCTGGAAGGAGTGGAGCGCATCGCTCGACGCAGCCTGCAACGAGCTCGCGGCGTTCGGTCCGGACGTGGTGATCGTCTCTCTCGGCGTCGATACGTTCGAGCGGGACCCGATCAGCCATTTCAAGCTCGTCAGCGAGGATTATCCGAAAATCGGGCGACGCATCGCGGAACTCGGCCTGCCGACGCTTTTCGTGATGGAGGGCGGCTATGCGGTGGAGGAAATCGGCGTCAACGCGGTCGGCGTTCTGACCGGCTTCGAGGAAGGGTGAGGCGATCGCCGGCACATCTCGGAAGCTGGCCTCGGGGGAGGTCAAGGCCAAAGATAGTATTTGTCCCAATCCTCGGTGGGGATGAGGTCTCCGATCTTGTAGCGAAGGGCGACGACCGTCATATGATCCGGCGTCGTCTGGCACTTGAACCGCAGCCGGTACCACTGGCCCTTGCTGCGGAAAGCGGCCCCACGCGTCCTGATCTCGTCGCCTTCCAGCCTGGGCGTGCCGGTGGCGTAGGCGACCACCCGATCCGGCGCGTAGTTCCTGTTCTCCTGCCGGATGCGCTCGAGAACCTCGACATCGCACCTCTGCTCGAGCCTCGTATCGGGATCGAGTTTCATAAGTCCGGATTTCAACCTCGCGTCCAATGCGTTGGCGGGCGAGAGGGCGATCGGCAACAGAAGCACCGAAAGGCAGAATCTTCGCATGCCTTCAGGCACCACATTTGCCGTGGGTAATCAAGTCAGAGTTCGGGGACGTCGAACGGGGGAAAACGCAGCGAATCCGTCTCGCATTCATGCCACACCATCTCGGCGTTGGCCTGGCCGTCTTTCCCGAGGCACCAGTTTCGTTCATTGATCGCCACGCCGTAGACCGACCGCGACAGGCAGGCCGCGGCCACCCTCACATCCCCGCCATTTGCCCCGCGGCATGTCGAATTGCTTTGATCCCACAATTCGACGAGTTCGGGAACCGTCTCGGATGCGTCGGGAAATTGCATAGCGGATTGCGCGAAAGCGGCATTTGCCGGAGCGAGCATCAGGGAAAACGCCACCAGGCGGTCGGCGAGGGGCATGACTTCTCCTCTTGGTCCGTCTCGGATTGCGCGAACAGACAACCGAAAATGGGCAGGAAGGAGACGCTGACAAGTAAAAAGGGTAGCCGGCGACGAGCGCGGTCTGGACGAGCCGGCTTTTTCTCGAAATGGCGGCCAGGCGAGGAGCGTTAAGCCCGCTCTTCGGCCAGCGTATTTTCGATGGCCGCGATGTTGAGCTCGAGCTCCGCCACCCGCTTGAGCGTGCTGTTGCTCGGAAGGGTCGACGTCTGGGCGGCGGCCAGGATGAGAGCCTTCTGCTCTTCCCGCAGCTTCCTCGAAAGTTGTTCCAGCTTGTCGCGCATTTTCAGCCCCCAATTGCCCCAGGGAGCCTATAGACCGAGACCGGTATCGACTTCAAGGGCGAAGCGGCGGGTGCGGGAAAAGCCGCTTCCCTAAGCTGCGGTCTGCTTGGTCGAGCATTCGTACATCGTCGTGCCGGTCTCGGCATCCATGCCGGTCAGGCTGACATCGTACCCCCATAGATGGCGGATATGGCGCAGGGTCTCGTCTCGGCTGCCTTCGTCCAAGAGCACGCCGTTCTTGACGTTGTGCTGCAGCCGCAATTGGCGGTCTCCTAGCAGGTCGACATCGACGACCTGGATGTCTGGTTGGTTCGCGCCGATATCGTAGCTGCGCGCGAGTGCGGCACGTATTTCCTCATAGCCGCTTTCATTGTGGATCGAGGAAATCTCGCAGAAATTCTGGTTCGCCTGGTCGGTCAGTTTGAACAGGCGAAATTTTCGGATCAGGGCGGGACTCAGGAACTGCAGGATGAAGGACTCGTCCCGATGGTTGGCCCATGCGTCGAGCAGCGTGTCACGCCAATCGCCGCCGCCGGCGATGCCCGGGAACCAGTCGCGATCCTCGGATGTGGGCTCGGTGCAGATCCGCTCGATGTCCTGCATCAGCGCGAAGCCCAGGGCATAAGGATTGATGCCGGGGAAACGCGGATCGTCGAAAGCCGGCTGGAAGACCACGCTCGAATGGCTCTGCAGGATTTCCAGCATGGCCCCTTCGCTGATCTTCCCCTGGTCGAAAAGCCTGTTCATGATCGTGTAGTGGACGAAGGTGGCGCATCCCTCGTTCATCACCTTGGTCTGCCGCTGCGGGTAGAAATACTGGGCGATGACACGCACGATCCGCAGGATCTCCCGCTGCCAGGGCTCGAGGATCATGCTGGTCTTTTCGAGGAAATAGAGCAGGTTCTCTTCCGGAAGATTGAGCTTTTTCTTGCGTTCCTGCGCGTCTCGTTCGGCCCCGTCGGAATCGCCGTCCGCCGCCGAAGGAAGCGTCCTCCAGAGATCGTTGTAGGTCTGCTCCTCGTATTCCAGCCTGTCGCGGGTGCGTTCGCGAACCTTCTCAGAGGACAGGCGAGGGGGACGCCGGTAGCGGAAGACACCTTGCTCCATGAGCGCGTGAGCGGAATCGAGAATCGCCTCCACCGCCGCCGAGCCGTGACGCTCCTCGCATTTGGCGATGTATTTCTTGGCGAACTCCATATAGCTGAGAATGGCGCTGGCGTCCGTCCATTGCTGGAACAGATAGTTGTTCTTGAAGAAATGGTTGTGGCCGAACGCCGCGTGCGCCGTCACCAGCGTCTGCATGGCCATCGTGTTCTCCTCCATCAGATAGGTGATGCAGGGATTGGAATTGATGACCAGTTCGTAGGCAAGTCCGCGCAGGCCCTTGCGATAGGTATGCTCCTCGAAGACGAAACGCTTGCCGAAGGACCAGTGTTGATACATCAGCGGCATGCCGACCGAGGAATAGGCGTCGAGCATCTGTTCGGACGAGATGATCTCGAGCTGGTTCGGATAGACGTCGAGCTTCAATTCATCCAGAGCGATCTTCTCGATCGCATCATAGGCGCGGGAAATCTTCTCGAAGTTCCAGTCCGAGCCCTGAAACAGAAGAGTTGAGGTCGAACCCGAATTCATGCCACCGCCGTTCAGCTACGCAACTGCACAGTCGACTGTTTTGCGAAGAGGCTGCGGAAGACCGGATAGATATCCGCGGGCTTCGCGATCCTGGTCATCTGGAAATTCTGCCATTTCTCGGTCACCGTGCGGTAGGACCGCCATAGCGAGGTACCGTTGTCGGTCATGCCGAAGATTTCGGTCTCGCGTTCGTCGATGATCTCCACATAGGCGTAATACTGGCAAAGATGCATCACCTGCGCCTGAAGGAGCGACGCGCAACCTTCCGAATCGCCGGCCATGTTGTCGCCGTCCGAGGCCTGGGCGGCGTAGATGTTCCATTCGTTCGACGGATAGCGCTCGGCGATGATCCGCAGCATTTCCTCGAGCGCCGTGGAGACAACCGTGCCGCCGCTTTGCGTGGAATAGAAGAAGGTTTCCTCGTCGACCTCGTGCGCCTCGTGCGTGTGGCGGATGAAGACGATGTCGATACGCTCGTAGCGGCGCTTCAGGAAAAGGTGCAGAAGCACGAAGAAGCGTTTGGCTAAATCCTTCTCCCGTTCGCCCATCGAACTCGAAACGTCCATGAGGCAGAACATGACGGCG
Source organism: Aquamicrobium sp. LC103 (assembly GCF_001014615.2). Taxonomy (GTDB): domain Bacteria; phylum Pseudomonadota; class Alphaproteobacteria; order Rhizobiales; family Rhizobiaceae; genus LBCQ02. The sequence continues at coordinate 34,191 of NZ_LBCQ02000018.1, read as the reverse complement.
CTCGCATTGGGCAGGGGCTGTGCCTCGAAGCGATTGAAGCGGACGTCGACCGGGTCGACATAGGGAATGCGCTTGCGCCGTCGCTCCAGCCTTTCCATCTCCTCGCGCAACGCCTTGAGCCGCTTGCGGGCGGCCTCGGGTTTTTCCCCGCCCTCCAGCTTCTCTATCTCGCTCGCCAGCGCTTCCACCTGCCATCTTTTCGGCCGATGCAGCGCAATGCGGCGGCCATAGCTGTTGCGCATCGTGCGGCCGACATTGATGTTGGTCGGAGTGCCGGTCGTCGCGAAGCCGGCGCGGCGCGACTTGAAGGCCACGGTTTCCTTGAGATTGAGCTTCACCATGTCGGGAAGCTCGAGATCCTCGAAGAAAAGGTCGAGAACCTCGTCGCGCGACAGCACGAACTGGAAATCGTCCTCGCTTCCGCCGATCCCGGCCCCGGTGCCCGAGGCACCGCCGCCGCCCGTTTGCTTCGGGAGCCGGTCGCCCGGCACGAACTCCTTGTTGCCGGGCAGAATGAACTGCCTTTCTCCGCTGCCGCGCGCGCTTTGGAAACTCGGCTCGTTTGTATCGCGGATCGGCATCGCCACGCTGTGCCGGCCGCCGACATCCGCAATCTTGTCGGACTTGATCTTTTCCTTGATGGCGCGTTTCAGCTCTTCCCGCGCTCGTTTCAGGAAACGCTGCCTGTTGCCCAGGCTCTTGTCTTGCGGGTTAAGGCGCCGATCGATGAAATTCGGCATTGGTCAACCTGCACGTCCGCATTTTCAACCTGCCTTGTTCACCCGCATGTACCAATCGACGAGGCGGCGGACCTGCCGCTCGGTGTAGCCGCGGCCGGTCATGCGCTGGACGAATTCGGCGTGCTGCTTCTCGGTGGCGGTGTCCTTCTTCGAGCCGAAGCTGATGACCGGCAGCAGATCCTCGACCTGGCCGAACATGCGCTTTTCGATCACCTCGCGCAGTTTTTCATAGCTCGTCCATGACGGGTTGCGGCCATGGTTCTTGGCACGGGCACGCAGCGTGAATTTGACCACCTCGTTGCGGAAGTCCTTGGGATTGGCGATGCCGGCCGGCTTCTCGATCTGCGAGAGTTCGCTGTCGAGGATCTCGCGATTCAGGATCTGGCCGGTATCCGGATCCTTGAAATCCTGGTCTTCCAGCCAGGCGTCCGCATAGGCGATGTAGCGGTCGAAGAGGTTCTGGCCATACTCGCTATAGGATTCCAGATAGGCTTTCTGGATCTCGTGGCCGATGAACTCTGCGTAGCGCGCGGCCAGCTCCGACTTGATGAAGTCGAGATAGGATGTTTCGACCTCCTTCGGGTACTGCTCGCGCCGGATCGCCTGCTCCAGGATGTACATGAGATGGACGGGATCGGCGGCGACTTCCTTCGTATCGTAGTTGAAGGTCTCCGACAGCACCTTGAAGGCGAAGCGCGTGCTGACGCCCGTCATTCCCTCGTCGACGCCGGCGGCGTTGCGGTATTCCTGGACCGACTTCGCCTTGGGATCGACGTCCTTCAGGTTCTCCCCGTCATAGACGCGCATCTTCGTGAAGAGCGGCGAGTTCTCGTGCTCGGAAAGGCGCGTCGAGACGGTGAAGCGGCTGAGGATTTCCAGCACTTCCGGAGCGCACGGATTTTCCGCCAGCTCACTTTCGCGAAGCAGCTTGTCGTAGATCTGCTTCTCTTCCGTGGCGCGCAGGCAGTAAGGCACCTTGACGACCAGGATGCGGTCGAGGAAGGCCTCGTTGTTCTTGTTGTTCTTGAAGTGCAGCCATTCCGATTCGTTGGAGTGGGCGACGACGATGCCCTGATAGGGAAACGCGCCGAAATTCTCGGTGCCGTTGTAGTTCCCCTCCTGCGTGGCGGTGAGCAGCGGATGCAGCACCTTGATCGGCGCCTTGAACATCTCGACGAATTCCAGGAGGCCCTGGGTGGTGCGGTTCAGGCCGCCGCTGTAGGAATAGGCATCAGGGTCGGCCTGACTGTAGTTCTCCAACTGGCGGATGTCCACCTTGCCGACCAGCGAGGAAACGTCCTGATTGTTCTCGTCGCCGGGCTCGGTCTTTGCGATGCATATCTGGCGCAGGCGAGAAGGCATCATCTTTACGACGCTGAACTTCGATATGTCGCCGTTGACCTCGTCGAGGCGCTTTGCCGCCCACGGCGAAATCAGGCCCGTGAGCCGGCGCCTTGCGATACCGTATTTGTCTTCCAGGAGGTCCGCCATGCGCTCGGGATGGAACAGGCCGAGCGGCGATTCGAAGATCGGGCTGATCTTGCCGCCCACCATGAGGGTGTAGATCGGCCGCTGTTCCATGAACTTCTTGAGACTTTCGGCGAGGGAGGATTTGCCGCCGCCGACCGGTCCGAGCAGGTAGAGGATCTGCTTGCGTTCCTCCAGGCCCTGGGCCGCGTAGCGGAAATAGCCGACGATCCGCTCGATCGTGTCTTCCATTCCGTAGAAATCTGCGAAGGACGGATAGAGCTTGATCGTCCTGTTGGCGAAGATGCGGCCGAGACGTTCATCCCCGCTGGTATCGATTAGGGTGGGCTCTCCGATCGCATCGACCATCCGCTCGGCGGCGGTGGCGTACATGGATTTGTCATCGCGACATGCTAGCAGATATTCTTGGAGGCTCATCTCCTCCTGTGCCGCGCTGGTGTAAATCTCCGAGAAGAGATCGAAGACGCTGGATTCTCTCGCTTGCATGGTGCTCTCTCGCGACGGTGCCGTTAGATTGCAACAGGGTCATTGCCTGACCAACGCTTGCCTACTCGAATCAACTCCTTCCTACGTCCAAGGTTCCTCATAACTGTGGACGCAATTTGGCGCGTGTAAATCGAAAAATCGATCACAATCGCGGGATGCTGGTTCAGCGGCGGCTGTCGGGAATTCTCGCGGGCAACGATCGGGAGAGGCGGGAGCTTACGCGTTGCTGCGCCCGTCGACGCGGGAGGAAACAGACCTCCCCAAGAGGTAGCCCGTCAGTCAGCAAGGGTAGGAATATTTCCTGACAATGGACCATATGTTCTGATTTATTTTTTGTATCTCGTTAATGCAATTCTTTACCTTGCCGACCTCTATATCGTTAAGTTCTTCAACCTTTCCATATTTGATGCCGTCTTTCTCATCAAATATGCGCATGAGCTGCGTGCTGCCCGACATGCCGGCCTCGTCGAACGAGTAGATGCAATGGCTGTATTTGTTCCGCAGCTTCGCCTGTTTGGTCAGTTGCTCGGTTATGGCGAGGATTTCGCGCCTGTGCTCGGTCGGCGTTTTTGCGAGCTTGGTGAGTCGTTCCACCAGTTCGATGCGCGCCCGGGTCGTGTTCAGGGTCAGGAAAATCACGATGGCGGTTTCCTTGTCGACCCGCGCGAGACCGGCGATCAGATAGATGAGCAGGCTTTCCGTGTTGGTCCAGGTGTAGTTCAACTGTCCGATGAGGAGCAGGATCTCCTGAAAGCGCGGACCCGTGACGGCATCCCGCTTCGCTTGCGGCTGCGTTGTAGTTGTAAGAGCGGCCTTCCGTTCCATCCTCAGTCCTGCGAATTCGCGGCGGCAGATCGCGATCCATCATACAAGACGGTCGATGTTTCGACACGATCGACCCGTCCCGACGCCGGCGAGCCGGGGCGCATTCGGCCAATACCATTCCTCCGAGGCCCCGGATACTCACCGAAGGTGGTAGGCCATTGTCGCACGGTCGACATGCTCCGGAATAAATGCAGCTATATCATAGGCTTGAGCGCATCGCACGGGCCGGAGCGCGGCTGTCGCCGCGATCAAAAGGCGTAGGGTCCGGATAGCTCTAATAGGCAGCTAGCGTTTCGGGGCTTCGAGGAACAAGCTTCGATCCTGGGCGCGGGCCGGGACTGCCGGAGCGACAGGCATCCGCCTGTTGCGGCAGTCCATAAGCGGAGGTGTTCGGCGCCATATGTCTTAGTGTGGGGTGAAGGCCCGCACACCTCCGCACGCGTTTTGGGGAGGAGAGCCGACGGCTTCGGCCGCGGGCGATCCTGGTGAGTAACTGCACGGTGCAGTCAGCACTCAATCGTCCGCGTGCAGCTCAAGGCCGCCGTAATAGATGAAGGGTGGTTACGCTGTCCGCGGCTCAACCGAGGACATTGAAATGGGTAGCAAAAACAACGGTACTCAGCAGTTTGGTATCCAATTGTTCGGAGACGACCAGTACAATGTCGCCTTCGACGATCTCGTCTATGACCCGGGCGACCAGAGCCAGGACCAGCATCAGGATCAGAGCCAGGACCAGTATCAAGGCCAGGACCAGGGGCAGGATCAAAGCCAGGACCAGTACCAGGAGTCGGTGAATGAAAACACCAACGCCAATGGTAACGGCAATGGCAACCTGAACGGAAACGGAAACCTGAACCTCAACGGGAATGGCAACCTGAACCTGAACGGTAACGAGAACACCAATACCAGCACGAACACGAACACCAATACGAACACCAGCCAGACGACCGTGGACGTGAATGTCGGGCTGAACCTCGACGGTTGGGATCCGACCGACGACGACTTCGCCGATATCGATCTCAATCAATCCTCGGTCGGCAACCTGTTCGTGAATCGCGATGGTGAGATTCATTACAATCCCGGTGATGACGTCTCCTTCGACGACATTCTCAACGGCTCGCTGAACGGTGCTGGAAACGACAGCGCCTTCCTGCAGAACCAGGTCGCAAACCTCGAGGACAATGACACGCTCGAAAATGCCACCCTGCAGAATCTCGCGCCTTTCGAGCAGAATGGCGATGCGAACGGCGGCACGGCCTACGGTGCGGAAGGCATCGACGCGGGCGGTGGCGGCGGATCGAGCGGCGACGCCTGGGGCGGCAATGGCGGTAACGGCGCAGGCGGCGGCAACGCCAATGGCGGCGCTGCGGCCGGCGGCGCGGGCACCGGTGGCAACGCCTCCAGCGCGGCGACCGGTGGCGCGGGCCTCGGCGGTATCGCGTTCGGCGGTATCGCGGCCGGCGGTATTGGCGCCAGCGGTGCGGCGAGCGGCGGTGCAGGCACCGGCGGTGCGGGCACCGGCGCGGCCGGTGGAGCCGGCGGTTCCGGCTCCGGCACGGGCCTCGGCCTTGGCGGCCTCGGACTCGGCGTCGGCTCCGGCGGTGACGGCGGCACGGCAGGTGCCGGCGGCGCGGGCGGCAGCGGCGGTTCGGGTTCCGGCGGCAGCGGCGGGGCGGGCACCGGTGGAGCCGGCGGTTCCGGTGGCTCCGGTGGTTCGGCCGGCGACGGCGGCAACGGCGCGGCGGCGGCGGATGCGGCAGCAGCCGCGGCTGCGGCCAGCCTTGGCGGCGCCGCGGCAGACGCAGCCGCTGCTGCTGCGGCGGCGGCCGGTGGCGCAGGTGGCGCGGCCGGTAGCGGCGGCCCCGGCGGCATGGGCGGCTCGGGAACGGGCGGCTCTGGCGGCGAGGGCAGCGGCGGCAACGGCGCGGCCGGCGGTGACGGCGGCGCGGCCGATGGCGGCCTGGGTGCAGGCCTCGGCTTCGGCGCCGGCGTCGGGCTCGGCATAGGTGCCGGACTTGGCGGCGCAGGCGGAGCCGGTGGCTCCGGTACGGGCGGCGCAGGCGCTGGCGGCGCAGGCACGAGCGGCAGCGCAACCGGCGGCGCGGCGACGATCGGTGATTCGACCGGCGGCGCGGGCACCGGCGGGCAAGGCCTAAGCGGCGCCTGGGCCGGCGACGGCACCGGCGGTGCGGCCAATGGCGGTTATGCCTGGGGCGGCGACGGCGGCAACGGTGGCAATGGCGGCAACGCGATCAGCGGCGCTGGTGGCGCCGGCGGTGCCGGCGGCCAGTGGGGTTCCGGCAATGGCGACGACGGCATCGTCAACGGCATTTCGGAAGCTCATGCCGAAGCGGCCATCGATGTGTCCGCCTTCAACCAGAGCATCGTGATGGGAGCCAACCTCCAAGGCAACACGATCGACATGACCGTGGTCGGTGGCGATCTCACCAGCACGTTCACCGGCGAAGACGTCTAGGGGAGGTGCAGTCCGCAAACGCGGAAATCAATCCATGGCCTGCGCGGGGCGACCCGCGCAGGCTCCTTGGGGGGAAAAGAATGAAAGATCGGTCCTGGGCGGGTCCGATCCCATGACGGGAGGCGACCCCTGTGCTGATGGACAAGATTACCGAGACCATCGCCCATTTCATCGGACTGTTCGAGATAAAGGTCGAGCAGGCCCGCCTGCGCAAGGACTACGAGGAATTTCAGGCGCTGCGCGCCTCGGCGGAGACACAGCCTCCGCTGCCGGACGTCGATGCCGGCTCACGCGCACCGTTCGACTTCGTCGGGATGGATCCCGGCCTGCGCTACCAACTGCTCGGCCCCGAGCTGGAGAAGGTGATCCCGTGGTCCCACGTGGATCTTCAGCCGATACCGATTCTCATTCCGTGGTCCGACGTCGTTCCACCACATATGGAACTGATTTCCGAAGGCGTTCGTCCGCTCACGTCGACTTTCGAGCGCACCATCGATCCTCCCGGCTCGATCGCAGTCGTCGCGAACCAGGAAATCCATCTTTCCGACAACGACTATGTGGGCGCCGGCGGACACGGGCTGGTATTCAGTCCCGAGATGGATGCGGGTGCCGAACTGGCATCGCTGCTGCACGGCGCCGCCCGGCTTTCGCCGTTCGGGCACCAGGACGTGCCGGCTTCCGCCGAGGGGATCGAAGACTTCATCCTCGACGCGGCCTCGGCGCTGGAAAGTTTCGTCGTCGAACATCAGGATGACGGCGACGTCCATGTCGTTCATCAGGAAACGATCAAGGGCTCCTTCGTGAACGGCGAAGCCGTCGACGAACTTCCGAAGCTCAAGGACCATCTCCCCGCGGAAGACGAGGAGGAAGAGGAGACGCCGACGCAAACCGCTACCTTCGTCGATGGGGGCGGCCTGGTGGCGATCGATCCCTCGGTGCAAGTGGTGGCCGGCGAAAATACCCTGGTCAACACGGCCCTTCTCACCAACAACTGGCAGGCCGGCGCGGTCGTCGCGACGCTTGGCAATTACACCGAAGTCAACGCGATCGTTCAGATCAACGTCTGGAGCGATAGCGACGCGATCGGTTCCAGCCTCGCCGATTGGACATTTGATCCGGCGGAGGCAACGCAGGCCTTCAACATCGCTACTTTCTCGCGGGTCGACCCGGCCGGGGACGGTCAGGCCGATGCCGCGCTCGGCGGTTTCCCAACCGATTGGGTCGTCACGCGCATCGACGGCGACCTCTTGATCATGAACTGGATCGAGCAGTTCAGCTTCATGATGGACAACGACGTGCACGTGCTGTCGTCGTCGGGCGTGAAGACGATGGTGACGACCGGCGACAATATGGCGAGCAACGATGTTTCGCTGACCGAGCTCGGTCTTTACTATGACTTGATCATAGTAGGCGGGGATATTTACGACGCGAACTTCATCCATCAGATGAACGTTCTGCTCGACGACGATATGATAGGCGGCGTCGCAGGTTTCCACATGACCGGCGAAGCCTCGCTGTCCACCAGCGGCAATCTGCTCTGGAATTCCGCCGAGATCGTCAATATCGGCGCCGCGGACCGCTTCGAAGCGCTGCCTTCCTACTATCTCGACACCGCGGGAGATCTCAAGGCCGGCAAAAACTCGCTCTCGTCCAGCGTATTGAAGGACGACGCCTTTTCAGGCCTGGAAGGGCTGCGCGTCCTCTACATATCGGGGAGCATCCTCGATCTGCAATACATCAAGCAGACCAACATCCTCGGAGATTCCGATCAGGTCGCGCTTGCGATGAACGGCATCGAGGACAGCTTCCCCGATGCCGACTGGACCTTGAGCACCGGTTCGAACGCGCTGATCAACATCGCGGGCATCACCGATCTCGATTCCGCCGGAAAAACCTATGTCGGCGGCGACAAATATTCCGATGAGATCCTGATCCAGGCGGAGCTGATCTCCAGCAATCCCGAACTCGGCGGACAGGATCCGGACAAGCTGGTCAACGAAGCCATCGCGTTCCTCGACGACGAGCTCGCCGGGACGGACGACGACGCCATGCCGCATCCCGCCCATCACGACGCTCCGCACCCCGACGTCATGCAGACGATGCTTGCTTGAGCCCCGTTTCAGAGGACCAGATGGAACATACGCGCGCGCAGCCCTGGCGGCCTTTTACCGGCGAGAGTGGCGAGCCCGGCTTCACCCGCACGAGTGAACCGGGCTCGGCAAGGTCTCTCTCGCAGATGCTTCACAAGCAGGAAGAGATCGTCGACCGCTCGATGGCCGAACTGGACCGCGCGATCGTGGAATTGAAACAGGCGACACAGTCGCTCTCAAACCGCACGTCTTCCGTTGAAGTGGCGGACCCTTCGCCGCAGGCGGAGATTCTGGAACCGGACCCGGAAGCTCCGGTCGGAACCGAGGGAAGCCGGGCGATCCCGACGGGAACCGCAAGGAAATTGACGGAGCCGCGGATTGAGGCCGCGGCCGGCTCGTCCGTTCCGATCCGCGACGAGGCACATAGAGCCGGGCGGGCGGAGAGCGAACCGCGTCCGGAAGCGCAGGACAACCGCGCCGAGGCGCAACCTGGACAGGATTTCGAGGCAAGGCCAGGCAAGCCGGGTACGCTCATCATCGAAGGTGACCGCGATCCGATAAAGGTCGAAGACCGCTCGCCGACGGGCGGCGGCAACGATGTCGACAAGGGCGGCGGGGGAGGAGGTGGCGGCGGACATTTCCATCGCCGTCTCGGCCCTATCAATTTCGCGCAGAACCTCCAGGCGGGCATCGAGGCGGTCCGGAAGAACCTGCTCGTCGTCATGATCTTCACCGTGGCGAGCAACATCCTCGTCCTGGCGATCCCGATCTATCTGTTCCAGATCTCGGACCGGGTGCTGACCAGCCGATCCATCGACACGCTGATCATGCTGACAATCGTGATCGTGGGTGCCGTCCTGTTGCAGGCGGCGCTCGACGCGATCCGCAGGTTCATCCTGATGCGGACGGCGGTCGAGGTGGCCGCGCAGCTCGGCACGCCGATCCTCAGCGCCGCCGCGCGCGCCTCGCTCAACAGCAACGGTCGTGAATATCAGACGCTCGGTGATCTCCAGCAGCTTCGCTCATTTCTGGTTTCCGGCACGCTGCTCGCATTCCTGGACGCGCCGATGGCGCCATTGTTCATTCTCGCGGTCTTTCTCGTGCATATCCATCTGGGCTTCATCGTGGTCGGCTCGATGTTGGCGCTGCTCGTGATTGCCGCGCTCAACCAGCGCGCGACGGCCGCGCCCTTCGGCGAAGCCAACGCCCATCAGAGCAAGGCGAACCTTCATCTCGACTCCATGTCGCGCAACTCGCAGATCATCAACGCGCTGGCGATGATCCCCGAGGCCGTACGGATATGGGGAAAGGACACGGCAGGGTCGCTCAAGGCCCAGGTGATCGCGCAGGACCGCAACATCGTTTCGGCCGCGACCTCCAAGGCGGCACGCCTTTTGACGCAGGTGGCCATGCTTGGCTGGGGCGCGTTTCTCTCGATCGAGGGCGAGATCACCGGCGGCATGGTGATCGCCGCCTCCATCATCGCCGGCCGCGCGCTCGCGCCGGTCGAGGGCGCGATCGAGGGCTGGAACCAGTTCGTGCAGTCGCGCGCCGCCTACGGCCGCATATCGGCGCTGCTGCAATCCTCGCCGCTCAATTTCGAACGCCTCCATTTGCCGCGCCCCGAGGGAAGGCTCGATGTCGAGCGCCTGCTGTTCGTGCCGCAGGGCACGAAGCGGGTGGTTCTCAACGGCATCACCTTCTCGCTCGCGCCCGGCGATTCCCTCGCCATCATCGGCAATTCCGGCGCCGGCAAGACGACGCTCGGCAAGATGCTGGTCGGCTCGATCCTGCCCACTTCCGGGAATGTCCGCCTCGATCTGATGGATTTGCGGAATTGGGATCAGCGGCAGTTCGGCGAGAACATCGGCTATCTGCCGCAGGACGTCCAATTGTTCCCGGCGAGCATCAAGGCGAACATCGCGCGCATGCGCGAGGACGCGAGCGATGCCGACATCTACCAGGCCGCGATGTTGGCCGACGTCCACGAGATGATTGCGACATTCCCGCAAGGCTACGAGACCTTCGTGGCCGCCGACGGAGCGCCGCTTTCGGGCGGTCAGAAGCAGCGCATCGCGCTTGCGAGGGCCTTTTTCGGCAATCCGCGCCTGGTCGTGCTCGACGAACCCAATTCCAATCTCGACAGCGCCGGCGATGCCGCGCTCGCCCGCGCGCTGGCGCATGCCAAGCGGGAGAAGATCACTGTGATCACGATCACGCAGAGACCAGCGCTTCTCAGGAACGTCGACAAAATCCTGCTGCTCACCAATGGCACGGTGGCGCTGTTCGGCGGCCGACAGGACGTGCTGCAGGCGCTGGCGGCGCGCGGCATGGCTCCCGGCGGCGCCGGGCCGCTGGCGACCCAGTTCGAATGAAGGGGCGGGAAATGAGCAATTCGGCACTGCATCACGATCTGGAATGGTATGCTGACGTTCCACGCTCCATCAGCAAGCAGACGATCGTCGGGCTTGCCCTTCTGACGGTCTGTTTCGGCGGGTTCGGCACCTGGGCGATGACCGCGCCGCTGGCCGCGGCTGTGATCACCCAGGGCAGCTTCGTGGCGACCGGGCAGAACAAGATCGTGCAGCATCTCGAAGGCGGCATCATCAACGAATTGCTGGTCAGCGAGGGCGATTATGTCGAGCTCAACCAGCCGCTGGTGAAGCTCGACGAGACCGCGGCGCGCGCCAACGAGCGCCAGTTCTTCCTTCGCAGGCTGCGGCTCGAAGGCATTCACGCACGGTTGATGGCGGAGGCGGCCGGCGAGAAGGAAGTGACATTTCCCGAGATCATCATGGACAACCGCTCGGATGACGATGTCGAGGCGATCATGCTGAGCCAGGAACGTAATTTCGAGGCCTCCCGCAGCAAGCTCGAGAGCGAGATCGGATTGCTCAGCCAGAACATAAGGGCGCTGGAATTCCGGGCAGGCGGCTATCGGCAAGAGCAGGGTTCCATGGAGCGGCAACTGGTGCTGCTTCAGGAAGAACGCGTGGGCAAGAAAATCCTCATGGAAAAGGGGCTCCTGCGCCACACGGAGGTCAAGGCCATCGAGCGTGCCATCGCCGACGCGGAAGGGCAGATGGGCCGGCTGGCGGCCGAGGTTTCAGAAACGCTCGCCCAGATAAAGAAGCATGAGCAGCAGATCGGCCAGACCATGGCCGCCTACAAGCAGGCGGCGCTCGACGAGCTGCAGAGCGTCGAAGCCGAGCTTGACAGCGTGCGTCAGCAGATGCGGGAAGCCGAGAACGTGCTGGGGCGGGCGACGATCGTCGCGCCCGTCGAAGGCACGGTCGTGCGCATGCTCTACCACACGTCCGGCGGCGTCATCGAAAGCGGCAAGAGCATATTGGAAATATTGCCGACCGACGTTCCGCTGATCATCGAAACGCAGGTGCCGCGAACCGAGATCGACAACGTCAAGATAGGACAGAAGGCGACGGTCCGGCTCACCGCGCTCAATCTCCGTACCACGCCCGTGCTGAATGGAGAGGTCTACTACGTCTCGGCCGATTCCCTGCCGGACACGGCCGGTGACGGCAAGCGCGAGGTCTATCTGGCGCGCGTCAATCTGCCGGTCAGCGAGCTGGCACGCGTGCCCGGCTTTTCGCCGACACCCGGCATGCCGGTGGAGATCATGATCCAGACGGCGGAGAGGACCTTCTTTTCCTATCTCACCAAGCCGGTCACCGACAGCATGTCGCGCGCGTTCCTGGAGCAGTAGCTCGGCAAAGCGAGCGCGACCCTGCGGCGAGCCGCAACGGTATTGACCTTGCGGGCCTTCGCGCGGACAACAGGTGGCATGCCGTTCGACGATCCTTTCGACCTTCAGCGCTTCGTCGACGCTCAAGCTTCGGCCTTTGACGCGGCGATCGGGGAGCTGCGCGCCGGGCGAAAGCGCAGCCATTGGATATGGTTCGTCTTCCCGCAATTGCGTGGCCTCGGGCGTTCCCCGGCCGCCCAGCGCTATGGCATCGCTTCTCTCGACGAAGCGCGCGCCTATCTCCGCCATCCGCTCCTCGGACCTCGTCTGAAGGACGCGACGCGGGCCATGCTGATGCATTCCGCGGAAAGCGCGGAAACCATCCTCGGCTCGCTCGACGCCATGAAGTTCGGCTCGTCGATGACTTTGTTCGCGCGCGCCGAGGCGGCGGACGACAATGTCTTTCGCGACGCGCTGGGCGTGTTTTTCTCCGGGCGCGAGGACGAAGCGACCCTGGCGTTGCTGCGCCAGGTATAGAGGCTGCTACCGGAGAAACCGCTCCAAGGCGCCTGAGCCGTTGGGCTACAAGGGAGGAGAACAGGCCGGGCCACTTTGGGGCGGGGGGCTTGGGAGTGGCACCGGCCCTGCGGTTGCCCGTGAAACGGTCCGCCGCGAAGGCAAATTGCGAGATTCGACGGGCGGTGGACAATAAAGCTTTGTTACAGAATGTTGCGGCTGCCCGTAACAAAAGCCGCGGCGCCCGTTTCGATCCGCGGTCGAGCGCTTGCGGGATGAACGCTACCGCCTTGCGGAGAAGCGATCCAGAACGTTGCGTGTGATCTGCTGCGTGAAGGGATCGCCGCGTTTCAACCCCATTACCCATTCGCAGGTGGCCGCGGTGAGGACCTCGCCCTTGCCGCGCTTCATGTTCACCATCATGCCGGAGCCGTATTTGTAGCGCTTCAGATTCTCGCGGGTCGCTTCTCCCGTGGCCGCCTGAACGAGGCCTTCATGGTCGCTGCCGCGTACATAATAGCGGAACCCGTCACCCTCGGGCTCGTCTTCGGCAAGCACCGCAGGCGCCATGGCGAGGATTTCGATATCGTCCGGTATGCCCTCGGCCGGCACCGCGTAGGGCAGGCCGTGGCGGAAGGTGTAGTCGAGCCCATCGACCTCGTAGGCGAATATGTGCGCCTTGTCTCCGAATATGTCGGCATAGTGAAGCCCGGTGCCTTCGAAGACCCAGTGCTCCGGGCGATAGACGGTGAAGCCCTTCTGTCCGCGCGGTGCGAATCCGCCCCAGGAGGCATAGAGGCCCTGCATCCCGTTGACGCCGACGGTGGACGCGCCCGGCCATGCGACGTGCCTGTCTTCCCAGGCGGTCGTCAGCGTTTCGGCGGCATCCGTGCCGCGAACGGGGTCTTCCTCCCCCGCCTTGAACTTGTAGCAATGCTGGGTCCGTCCGTCGTCGTCCAGCCTGATCTGCCAGAGGAAATTCGCGCCGAAGCGGGCAAGATTGCCGCCCCGATCCACGTACCCCTCTATGTTGAGGCGCATTTCGCGCGTCCAGTACTCGTCATGGCCGACGATCACGACGCAGGGATATGCGTCGAGACGTTCCGGGCTGTAATGCAGGTCCGTCTGCGTGATGAAGTCGAGTTCATAGCCTTCGCGCTCCGCCCACACCACGAAATGGCGGTCGAATTGTGCCCAGCCGGCGGCGGCGTAATATTGGCCGAACCCATTGGCGAAGGCCCATTCCTTCATCGGATATCGCGGCGCGTCGCCCATTTCCGGCGCGGGATCGGCGCAAATGCGCGGGGCGCCCGCCGGCAGCCACACGATGCCGCGCGTCCATGGCCGCTGGAGGCTCAGGACAGGCGAGGGCCGGTCGCGCTCCGGGCCGACGATCCCGAAATAATGGTTGGCGCCGCCCCAGTCGTTGTAGGCCGTCCAGGTCGCGGTCGGCAGGATCATCAGGATGCTTGCGCGGCGTGTTTCCGCGGTGGGTCGAACGACGAAGAAATGGTGCTGGACGAAGCGGCCTCCGTCGGCCCTCATGCAGGTGGAGACGACGCGGTAGAAGCCCGAGCGCAGGTCCTCGGGCAGGCGCCAGTTGTGGCCGACCGGCCAGTCGCATCCATTGCGATAGGCCTCGGAAGGCATCGGATGGAACGAGCCGGGAAGTTCGGCCTTGTGGACCGTTTCAGGCTCCGCCCCGTCGCGGTAGATTTCGAGCGACCACGACCGCGCGGTCGAGCTCGAATGGAACCGTACCTCGTCGCCGGGATCGTAGGACATGGCGTCGGTGTAGGTGTAGACTTCGGGGAACGCCGGGTCCTCGCGCGGCGCCTCGTACCAGGGTTTGCTGTGCCAATGGTCGTCGGCATGCATCGCCTTGGCCACGCGCGGTGCGATATTGAACGAGCCGTGCTCGGGCCCGCGGAACTCGGGCTTTCGGGACATGACGCCTCCTCGATCGAAACTTGATTTCAGGCCGCCGGCCGCGGCATCGCGAACGGCTCGTCGGAAAGGAAGCGCCGAACGACGTTGCCCGTCAGTTGGCTGACATTGTTCCGGTAATCGTTGGTGCTGAGCGAGAGCGCGAAGGAAATCGACCCGGTCGCGAAGACCGCGCCGCCATTGGGCGTCTCGAAGAACACCATGTCGGCGCGCACGAGGGCGTTCTGCTCGCCGTCGAGTCCGTGCACCATCGTGCGGAACTCCTCCGGCGTCGGCAGGGCGCCCGTGCCGAGCCCGTGCGAGGTGGCGAGAACGATCGCGTGAGCAGGGCTGCCGAGATCGATGTCGTGCCTGTCGATTTCGATGCCGACGGCTCCTCCGATGCGGACGCCGAAATCGCCGATGCGTTCTTCCTTTTCGATGCCTTCGACGATGAAGGAGACGCGCGGGTCGTCACTGGCGTCGGTTCGCAAATAATAGCCTGGATGGTCGTAGACCATCGCGGCAAAGCCGACGCCGACGAGCTTTTGCGGAGCAAAGCCGCTGTGCCGCCAAAGGGCGGCGGGCTCTCCCGTCCCGGCGAGATGAACTTCGCCGGCTTGAGATTCCCATGTTCGCGTCCCGGCCATGCCACGCCGTACCTCCAGTGCGGCCGGGGCAACGGGATGGAAGGCGCAGCGCCAGTAAAACGAGTTGGCGCCCATGCAAATGTGCCGCCCGCCGGCATTCTGGTATGCCAGCAGGGCGTTCATCATGTTGAACGTGTAATATTCCGGGTGGGTAAGCGTGCAGACCACGCGATAGGGTTCGACGGCACGCACGCCCTCGCGGTCGAGCTCCACATCGGTGATGACGTCGTAGTCGATGCCCTGCTCCTCGAGCCAGTCGATGAAATGGGTGTCGCTGACCAGGTTGAAGGGGTTGGCGCGCGGCCGCATGTTGAGGATCGGCCGCAGCCAGGAACTGTAGCAGCGGCCGCTGCCGTCGACATGCGTGTCGTAGGTCGATTGCGCGAGCTCGGGGTGCTCCTGCAGGTAGAGGTCGTCGAAGGTGAGCTGGAGCACGTGCTCGGTCAGTCCCTGGAAATGGACGTGATAGAGCCGCAGCGCGCTGTTGGCATAGGCGAGATAGGTGGCCGTCGATGCCACCACCGCAAGCCGGGCGCGGGGGCGGCCGATTCCTGGCGTGACGAAGAAGGGGATGAAGCTCTCGACCGCGACATCCCGGGCTCCCCGATCTCCCTCGCCCGGCAGGCGCAGCCGTAGCGCGTAAAAGCCCGAGCGCCAGTCCGCAGGCACGTCGAGCTTCAGCGTCGGCGTCCAGCCGCAATCGTAGAGGTCGTCGGAATGAAAATGGATCGCGCCGTATTCGCGCGGAGCGAGTCGCCAGTCGTGGACCGTTCCACTCCAGTTGACGCCGGTGACGGCGCGACGCGGCAATTGGTGCAGCCGGCCGTGAAGGGCGTTGGCGGAAAGATCGCGCACGACGAGCGTGTCGATCCCGATCGAGAAATCCCAGAACGCGATAACCTCGCTGGAGGGAGCACCAGAGCGCGCCATGGGCTCGATATGGCGCAGCGCCGCGGCGGCGTGGATACCTGCCGCTATCCTTGGCGAATCCAGCTTGCCGTCGAAATGTCCGGCGAGTTTCAGCGGCGAATTGGCGGCCGCGTGGGCGGCCATGACGAAGGGAATGCCTGCGTCGAGGGCCCACTCGCCCGAAACGTCGAACTCGCGTTCGATGATTTCCTCGGGCGTCCCGCCGTCGGCAAGCAGCCATTGCGTGAGCACCGCCTTGCCGGTTTCGGCGGAAAACGAAGCCGAGACCCAGTACCAATGCCGTGGCCGCAAAGGCGCGTCCGTGAAAACTTCGACCGGGCCTTCGGAGGCGGCTCCGAGCCGCAGACAAAGCCCGCGCTGCGGGCTGAGGCACAGGGCGTAGCCAGTCTCGGTCTCGTCACACCAGCGGGCGAGCAGCGTCTGGTTCTCGTCGTCCAGGCGCGTTGGCCAGACATGGCATCCGATCGACCAGGACCCTTGCAAGGCAAGGCGGCCGACATCTTCCACGATCGCCGCCGAGCCGGGCCTGATCTCCTGGTCCGTGCATGGATGCTCGCCATCGACAGGGGAGGGAAGGACCGTGTATCTGAGCCCCGGTCCGCTCGCGTCGGCATCCGCGCAACGAAAGCGTACGATCGCGGCGTCCACGGCTGCTTCGGCTGAACTCAGATGGAAGACGATCCGTTCGCCCGTCGGAACGCTGAGGCGATCGGGATAGCCGAGGAAGCGATTGGTTTCGACGCTCATGATCGTTCCAGGTCGAGAGGGATTCCAGCGATTTCTTTCCAGCGAAGCTGGAAGACGTGCCATTCGGCATCGGCCAATGAACTGAATTCGACGCCTTCGAACAGTTTGACCTTGTCGCCGCGCTTCGGCGGCAATTGTCCGAGTTGCCAGCGCTTTCCGGGTTCGAGGACCAGGAGCACGTAGCGGCCCGCCGTCGGCCCCCATCGCATGCGCACGAGCAGGCGTTGCAGGTCGAGGCTGTAAGGCCCGAGCGGCCTGTCGCGGAACTCGCGCGCCAGGTCGAACCTGGTCGGGTCGAACGTATGCCGTACCGCGTTGGGGTCGCTCGTGTGATCCATTATCCGGCTCTTCGTCCTGTATGGCGCCGAGGCGCCTCATTGTCGGGCGCTTCAGGTACGTCCTTGCCTTCGATCTCTTCGAGATAGCGGAGGAAGTTGCGCCCGCCTTCGATCAGATCCGCCTCGAAGGCCGCGCGTATCGCCTGCGGATCGCGCGCCCTGAGCGCCTTGAGCACGTTCAGATGCTGATGATCGGCGTCATAGGTCGGATGTCCGTAGGGATAGAGGAACGTCAGCAGCGGCCCGATCTGGATCCACAGGCGTTCGAGCATTTCGATCAGATGCGGCATCTCCGACTTGCGATAGACGGAGAAGTGAAAATCGTAATTGGCTTGAAGCGCGGTCGAATAATCCTTGTCGCGCTCCGCGCGCACGAGCACGTCATGAATGGCTGAAAGCTCATCGATGAACGCATCGTCGATATGCGGCAGCGCCTGCAGGGCCGCATGAGGCTCGAGCAGAAGGCGGATATCGCGGATTTCGAGATATTCCTTCAGGTTCACCCGCCGAACCCGGATGTAATAGCCGGGCTTCATCTCCAGCGCGCCGTCCTTGACGAGTTGCAGGAGCGCTTCGCGCACCGGCGTCTCGCTGGTGCCGAGGCTTTGGGCAAGATCGCGGATCTTCAGCCGGTCGCCGGGATGGAAGCGTGCCGACATGAGTTGCTGGCGCAGATGCAGGTAGATCTGCGACGACAAGCTTTTCGTCTGAATATCCGCGAGAGGTTGCATAAGGATCACCGCATTCGCCTGTTGAAGGGACAAGGAGGAGCGTGCGCTTCCTCCTTGTCCCGGTAGTACTACTGAGTAAGCCAGGCGGTCCAGCGATCGCGCAACGTCGCGCGGTTCTCGCCGATCCATTTGAAGTCGGGCTGGACGAGCTTCGAATAGTTCTCCGGCGCGGTTGCGTAGAGGACGCGTTCCTCCGGAGGCATCTTTTCGAGGCCGGCCTTGCT
The DNA here is from genome assembly GCF_001014615.2 of Aquamicrobium sp. LC103. Lineage (GTDB taxonomy): Bacteria > Pseudomonadota > Alphaproteobacteria > Rhizobiales > Rhizobiaceae > LBCQ02. The sequence goes on along the minus strand of NZ_LBCQ02000018.1, from coordinate 16,321 downwards.
CGACGTGGCATAGTTGACGGCGCGCATGAAGACCGGATGAGCATCGGCATTGCCATAGAAGAAGTCGAGATAGGCAAGCGCGCCGGCGACGTTCGGCCCGTCCTTCATGATCGACATGTAGCCGGTGTCCTTCAGCGCGTCGCCCCAGGCCATCGCCCACGGAGAACCTTCCTTGATCGTCGCCAGGGCGCGGCCGGAATAGGACATGGTCATGACGACCTCCTTGTCGCGCATGATCTGCTGAACCTGATTGCCCGTCTTCCACCAGACCGCGATATGCGGCCTGATCTCATCGAGCTTGGCATAGGCCCTATCGAGGTCCATCGGGAAAAGTTCCGACGGCTTGACGCCGTCCGCCAGCAGCGCGACTGCGGGCACCCACCAGTCGCGATCGCCCGTATCCGGCAGTCCCCGCGGCCCGGGAAACTTTTCCACGTCCCAGAAATCCGCCCAGTTCTCTGGTCCCTCGGGGAATGCTTCCTTGTCGTAGGCGATGAGCATGCCGCCGGTCGTGCGCGCTACGCCATAGGGCTCGCACGCTCCATCGACACCGAACTCGACGACGTTCTTGAGCGCCGAACAATCGATCTCGTGCAGGATCTCGGCTTTGTCGACGAGGTCCGGCCCGGTCGCGGTCACGATGTCGAATTCCATATTTCCGGTGCGGGCCATCGCCTCGGCACGCGCCCACTGGTCTGGCACCTCGATATCGAAGGGGATGACCTCGACGCCGCTCGCCTTGGCGAAGGGGACGTACATATGCTCTTCCAGCATGTTGCGCATCAGGCCACCGGTGGTGGCGATGACGAGCTCCTTGCCGAGATCCTGCGCCTGGGCCGGCGCCAGCGAGAATATTGCCGCAAGCGCGACCGCCGCGGTTGAGAAGACCTTCCTGCTTTCCATGTTCCACTCCGTTTTTATCGTTGGCTGGTTGGACTTGACGATCAGGCCTCCCGCCCGATCGCCTGCATGCGCTGCGCCCGATGGCGCAGCAGCGCCGTGCCGAAGATGATCGCCACGGACGCCAAGGTCAGGATGACGGCTACGGCCGGAATGACCGGCGTGAGGTTCTGCTCGATGTCATCGAACATCATGCGCGGCAGGGTCTTGTCCCTTATGCCGGCGAGGAAGAAGGAAACCACCGGCTCGTCGAACGAGATGATGAAAGCGAAGAGGCCGCCGGAGGCGACATTCGGCAGGATCAGCGGCAGCGTGACCTGATGAAAGGCCGTGAACCGCGACGCGCCGCAGCTCATTGCGGCCGCCTCGAGATCCGCATCGACGCGCGAGAGTGCGGCGGCGACCGTGAACACCACGAAGGGCATCGCCAGCACTGTATGTGCAAGGACGTAGCCGAACATCGTGCCCAGCAGGCCCATGGCGCTCAGGAACATGTAGAGGCTGACCGCGATGGCAATGTGGGGGATCACGATCGGCCCCATCAGCAGAACTTGGAAGACCGAGCCGAAACCGCGCCTGCCGCGCACCATCGCATAGGTCGCCATGGTGCCGATGACGGCGGTAAGTATCGCGGTCAGCGTGGCGACCCTGAGGCTCAGCCAGGTCGCCGCCATCCAGCGCGAATCGCCGAAATAGGTCGAAAACCAATCGAGGGTGAAGCCCTGTGGCGGAAAGGTCAGGTAGGACGGCTCGGAAAACGCCATCGGCAGGATGATGGCAATCGGCACGAGAACGAATGCCAGAACCGCGTAGACATAGGCATTGAGGAACAGGCGGCCGTAGTCCAGTCGCGGGTTCATTCGCGCCCTCCCATGAGCCGGTCGAAGCGCACCGCCTTCGAGAAGATCACCGCGATGAGCGAGACGAACAGCGTGAGAACGCCGACGAGCGCGGCCGCGAACGGCCAGTCGAGAGTCTCGCGGATCTGCTGCGAGACGAGCGTCGCGATCATCATTTCCTGAGGTGAGCCGAGGAGGGCCGGGGTGACGAAGAAGCCGAGCGCGGTGAGGAAGACGAGGATCGACCCGCTGAGCACGCCCGGCAGGCTGAGCGGCAGCATCACCTCCCGGAACGCGCGGCTTCGGCTCGCGCCGAGCACGGCTGCCGCTCGCATGTAGTCGGGCGATATGTTGCGGAGGGCACCGTAGATCGGCAGGATCATGAACGGCATCAGCACATGCGTCATCGCGACGACGACCGCGCCCTGAGTGTAGAGCAGGCGCACGGGCTCCGACGTCAGGCCGAACCATTGCAGGCCCTGGTTGACGAGGCCGTTGCGTTGAAGAAGCACGGCCCAGGCCGCGGTGCGCACCAGCACGCTCGACCAGAAGGGAAGCAGCACGCAGGCCGTGATCAGCACCAGCGTCGGGCCTTTGGCGCGGGTCATCGCATAGGCGACGGGGTAGGAGAAGAGAAGCGTGAGGCCGGTGACGAGCACGGCGATCCAGAGCGTGCGCATCAGAACCAGTGCGTAGACGGGATTGCTGAGCACGCGGCCGTAATTGTCGAATGTCGGCTGCGGTTCAAGCACGCTGATCGCCAGGAGATTGACGATCGGCCAGACGAAGACGAAGCCCATCAGGAGGAAGAACGGCGCCATCAGAAGCAGCGAGCCGAGGCTGCTGATCCTGCGCCCGTCGGACCGCATGAGCCTGGCGAGAGCGCCGGACGCGGTCGCGGGGGGCGTGGCGGCGAAAATGCTCATGCCGCTGCCGCTCCGGCATAGAGGAGGACGGCTTCGGGCGGCACGACGAGGTGAGCCATGTCGCCCGGCCGCAGGTCGGCGACTTCGCTGACGCCCGAAAGCCTCGCGCGAAGCTCCGTGCCGCAGTCGGCCACACCGATGAGAAGGACGGCGGCGCCTGCGTAGACAACGTCTTGGACACGCACCGGAATCGCTCCAGCGGCTCCTTCGGAACCCAGCGAGACCCGTTCCGGGCGAACGGTGGCGACGACGCTTTGTCCGGGGGAGGGCGTGTCGATCAGCGCGGCGGCGGGCAGCCGCCATTCGGGGCCGGCATCGAGCTTTATCGAGGGGGTCTTCCCGGCGGCGGCGAGCCTGCCGGGCAGAAAATTCATCTCGCCGATGAAACCGGCGGTGAACAGGTTTGCGGGGCGCTCATAGAGCTCGGGCGCCGGCCCGATCTGCTGGATGCGCCCATCCTTGAGCACCGCCACCCGGTTTGCCATGGTGAGCGCCTCGGCCTGGTCGTGGGTGACGAAGACGACCGTGATGCCGAGCTCGGAATGCAGCCGCTTTATCTCGAGCTGCATTTCCTCGCGAAGGTTCTTGTCGAGCGCGCTGAGCGGCTCGTCCATCAGCAAGACCCTGGGATGGTAGACGATCGCGCGCGCGAGCGCGACGCGCTGCTGCTGTCCGCCGGAAAGCTGGTTCGGCATGCGGCTTCCGTAACCGGCCAGGCGCACGGTCGCGAGAGCCGCCTCGGCCCTTTTGTGCCGTTCCGGCTTGGAAACGCCACGCATCTTCAGCGGGAAGGCCACATTGTCGAGCACGCTCAGATGCGGGAACAAGGTGTATTTTTGGAACACCATGCCGAGATTGCGTCGATTGGCGGGCGTATAGGTCACGTCCTCACCGCCGATGCGGATGCTGCCCTCCGTGGGGAATTCGAAGCCGGCGATGCTCATGAGAACCGTGGTCTTGCCCGAGCCGCTCGGTCCCAGAAGCGCGAGGAATTCGCCGGCCGCTATGTCGACGCTGAAATGATCGACCGCCGTGACCTGGCCGAAACGCTTGGCAAGGCCGTCGATCGTGATGTTGGCGCCGCTAGCGACCCTTGGCGCGTCCGCCTTCATGCCGACGACCTGCCGTCGCGAGGCGGATTGCGCCATGGCGCGTTCAGCTTTCGGGAGAGGGTGTGAGACCTGTCATGCCTGAAGGAGCAAACCATCGTGCATCTCCGATCGCGTTTTGTTTATATTATATATCATATTTCATACGGCTAGTGAATTTTGAGGAATTTCGCGACGAGATCCATCTGCGCGTCGAGCATTGCCCGTCCCGGCACGACGGCGCGCCCGGCGCGCGAGGCCGTGGCAAGCAGCTTGGTCTCAGGCGGGGTCATGACGATGTCGGCGATCACCGGGGTGTGCTCGACGAGTTCGAGATCGAAGGGCAAGGGATCGTCGGGTTTCATGCCCAGCGACGTGGTGTTGACCAACAAGTCGAACGGTCCTCGTGCCGCATTGCCGGCGTGAACTTCGACCGTGGGGAAGCCCGTCGCGACGGCCCGCGCAAGTTCGCGGGCTTTCGTCCCGTCACGATTCGCGATGGTCAACACGCCAGCACCCGCCGCGGCCAATGCAAACGCGACGGCTCGCCCGGCGCCGCCGGCGCCAAGCTGCAATATGCTCTTGCCGGCGGGCCCGACACCGGCCGCCCGAAGCCCGGTGACGAAGCCGACGCCGTCGAGGTTGGTGCCGATGAGGTTCCCGTCGGCCTCGCGACGCACGAAATTGACCGCGCCGCAGCGGCGTGCCTCCTCGGTGATCGCGTCGAGGTGTCGGATCACGGCTATCTTATGCGGGATCGTCACGCCGAAGCCGGCGACGTTGCTCATAGCGCGTATGCCGTCGAGGACGATGCCGAGATCTTCGGGCGCGACTTGAAGAGGGGCGGCGGCGAAATCGAGGCCTCGCGCCTGAAAATATTCGTTGAGCACCGCGCTCGCTCGCACGTGCCCGACGGGATGCGCGAGCACGAACATGATGCCGGTCTTTCCGGTAATCCGCATCGATGCCTCCGAACGATCAGCCGGGAAGGATGCCCACGCCGTAATTGCCGTAACGCGCGCCGACGCGGGACATTTCCTCCTCGTCGATCAGCACCGGTTCGCCGGCGCTCAGCGCGAGCAGATATTGCCGCGCGAGCGTTTCGAGCTTGATGGTCGCCGCGAGTGCTGCGTCGAGTGATTTGCCCATCGCGATCATGCCGTGATTGGCGAGAAGACAGGCCGTGCGGCCCTGCAATGCCTCGACGGCCGAGGTGGCGAGATCGGCGGTGCCGAAAGTGGCGTAACGCGCGCATCTGATTTCGACGCCACCGAACCCCGCGACCATGTAGTGGAATGCTGGGATCGGCCTGCGTAGGCAGGAGAGGGCCACGCAGGCGTCGGCGTGAGTGTGGACGACGGCGTTAGCGTGCGGGAAGGCCCCGAGGATGGCGGTGTGCATATGCCATTCGCTGGAAGGAATGCCTTCGCCGACGACCTTGCCTCCGCGGGTCAGGCGAACGATACGCCCGGGTGTCAGGTTGCCGCTGTTGCCACCTGTCGGGGTGATGAGGATTTCATCGCCGTCGCGGCAGCTCAGATTTCCGGTGCTGGCGTGATTGAAGCCCTTGTCTTCGAGCAGCTTTACCGCCGTCAGCAGCTTTTCGCGCAATTGCCGCTCCTCGTCACGCATCGTCATTGCACCTCCTCGACCGTCATCTGTTCAAGAACCTGAAGAAACATATCGACCGGCCCGAGCTTGCCGGATTTCAGGCAAAGCCCGATCGGCTCGCCCACCTCGGATGTCGCGCGGGAAACGCCGGGGCCGGCATATCGGCCGATCCGCAGCCGGTCGATGCCGAGGCGCTCCACGACGGTGCCGGACGTCTCGCCACCGGCCACCACGAAGCGCCGCGCGCCCAGTTCACGCAATTCGACCGCCAGTGCGCCGAGGATCGCTTCGGCGAGGCCGGCCGCGCCGTCACGCCCCAGCCTGTCCTGCGCCTCGCGGACTTTCTCGGGCGTTGCCGACGTCGCGATGGCGATGGGGCCCGCCTCGATCCGTGCTCGCGCCCATTCCAGGGCGGAACCTATTGCTTCGTTCCCGCTGGCGACGGAAGTCAGGTCTATCCGAAAAACGGGGCGCGACGCTTCGAAGGCGGCGAGCTGCTCGAAAGTGCGTTCGGCGCAACTGCCCGCAAGCACGACCGCATGCCCACCGACCGCAGGCAGGCGTTGGCTGGACGGTTTCTCGTCGAGCAGGCCGCGCCGGCGCCAGATCGGCGGATAATGTTGCACGACGGGCGAATTGCCGGTGACGACCTTCCAATCCACCGTCAGTTCGGCGATCGCCGTCAGATCCTCCTCATAGATGGCGTCGGCGATGAAATGGTGGAGCCCTCGTGCTCGCTCCTTCTCGACATGCCGGCTCAGCCGCTCCTTGCCCGTGCGAACCAGATGGTGCGGCAGGAGGCCGACCGGCAGCGTGCTCTGCCGTTGCAGGACGCGAACGAGATCCGGATCGGTCATCGGCGTCAGCGGATCGAAACGCTTCGGCGAATCGGAGACCAACTGCGTGCCGACGAAGAGATGGCCGTTATAGACCGTGCGGCCAACCTCGGGTGCCGCCGGGCAGAACATCGTCACCGGTTGACCGGTCAGTTCCAGCAGCCGGTCGGCGACCGGCCCGATGTTGCCTTCATCGGTCGAATCGAAAGTTGCGCAATATTTGAAGAAGAGCTGCCTGGCGCCCAGCGCCAGCAGTGCCCGGGCCGCGTCGTCCGATTTGCGAACGGCGTCCGGCGCGGGGATTACGCGTGTTTTCTGCGCGACCACGACGACAGGCGCCGAACCGACTTCCCCGGCGATCTCGGGATTGGTGACGAATTGCACATCAACGCCCAGCGCGACCAGCATCGATGCCGTTTCCATGCCGCCGGTCAGGTCGTCGGCGATAACCCCGAAGATAGGATGCATGACTTCCTCGCCCTTTCAGACATCGCATTTCGAGCACTTGCGAGACCTATGATACATGATATATCATCTATGACAATCCACTCGAAGCAGTGGTTCGCGGATCGTCGGGAAGGAGACGTTGAATGAACCGGCAAATCATCGAGGCCGATCTGCCTTTGCGCGCCCGCGCGTCCAAGGTCATCCCCGGCGGCATGTGGGGGCATCAGAATGCGGCTCGTCTTCCGGAAGGATATCCGCAGTATTTTTCCCGCGCCCGGGGCTGCAGGACATGGGACGCGAACGGGCGCGGCTATATCGATTTCATGTGCGCCTGGGGGCCGATGATTCTCGGCTACAACGATCCGGACGTCGAAGCCGCCGCCGCCCGTCAGCGTGAATTGGGCGACGGCATGAACGGGCCGAGCGCGCGGCTGGTGGAACTGGCGGAACTCTTCGTCGCCACGGTCCCGCACGCCGACTGGGCGATGTTCTCGAAAAACGGCACCGATGCGACCACGGCCTGCGTGACGATCGCGCGGGCCGGAACCGGCCGGCGCAAGATTCTCCTGGCGCGCGGCGCCTATCACGGCGCGATCCCCTGGTGCACGCCCTCCGTGGCTGGCGTGACGGAGGAGGATCGCGCGCACCTGATCTATTACGACTACAATGACGTCGAGAGCCTAGAAACCGCCGTGCAACAAGCCGGGGGAGACCTCGCTGCAATATTGGCGTCCGCGTTCAAGCATGATCTCGGCAAGGAGCATGTGCTCCCAACCGTCGAATTCGCCCGACGGGCGCGCAGCCTCGCGACGAAGGCGGATGCCGCGCTCATCCTTGACGACGTGCGCGCCGGTTTGCGCCTTCATCTCGGCGGAAGCTGGGAGACCGTCGGCGTCAAGCCGGACCTCGCGGCATGGAGCAAGGCGGTTGCCAACGGACATGCGCTTGCCGCGGTCACCGGCAATGACCGGTTCCGCGAAGCCGCGACCAGAATTTTCACCACCGGCTCGTTCTGGACCGCGGCGGTTTCGATGGCGGCATCGATCGCCACCATAAACAAGCTGCGCGACACCGGAGGGGTCGAACGCATGCGTGCCGTCGGCCAGCGTCTCCGCGACGGGCTCGACAGGCAGGCCGTTCGCCACGGGATGCGTCTGAAGCAGAGCGGGCCGGTGCAGATGCCGGTCTTCCTGTTCGAGGACGATGCCGATCTGAAGATCGGCAACCGGTTCTGTCTGGAGGCGCTGGCGCGCGGCGTCTACATACATCCGACACACACCATGTTCCTGTCGGCGGCACACACGGATGCCGACATCGACGAGGCGCTCGCGGCAACCGACGAGGCGATGTCGATTGTCGCGAAGCTATAGCACTTCACGGTTTGTGTTTGCGGCCTGATTGCCGTTGACGGGTGAGCAAGAAGATATATCATGTATCAGAGGAGGCGACTACGGTGAACCTTGAAAACCGTCGGGGACATGGCCGAAACGTTTCGGAGGAGTTTCTCGCCGATCGCGCAAAATTCATCCGGCTGGAGACGCTGCGCCTGACACGCATCGCCGGCGCCGGCCATTATTCCAGCACCTTTTCCGCGGCCGAGCTGCTCTCCGCGCTCTACTACGCTCATCTGCGCATCGATCCCACCAATCCGAAATGGCCCGACCGCGACCGTTTCGTGCTGAGCAAGGGACACGCCGCGATCGGGCTCTATCCGGTGCTCGCTGACCTGGGTTTTTACGACCCCTCGAAGCTCGACGATTTCACGCGGCTCGGCAGTGCTTTCGGCGACCATCCCGACATGAAGAAGATTCCAGGCATCGACTTCTCGTCCGGCTCGCTCGGCCACGGTCTTTCGATCGCGCTGGGCATGGCTATCGCCGGACGCATGCAGGCGCGCGACTATCGCACCTATTGCATGCTCGGCGACGGCGAGCTCAACGAAGGCCAGATCTGGGAAGCCGCGATGGCCGCAGGCCATTTCAAGCTGCGCGGGCTGATTGCCATCGTCGACCGCAACCAGCTCAGCATCGACGGCCCGACGGAAAAGGTGATGTCGGTCGAACCTATCGACGGGCGCTTCGAGGCGTTCGGATGGGACGTAAAGCGCATCGACGGGCATGATCTCAAAACAATCCTGTCGACGCTCGACGGACTCGCGCCCGCCGGGGAAGGCAAACCGCAGATGATCGTCGCCGACACGATCAAGGGACGCGGGGTCAAGCACATGGAGTTGTCGCTCGATTGGCATGTCGGCAATCTCGTCGGCGCCGATTACGATGACGCTTTCGAGGAGATATCCCAAGGTCTCAAGCCCTATGTCGGGGAGGATGCGTGATGAGCGTGCGAGCAGGCAATGCGGGCCAGGACCAGAGCACGCTCTTCCGGGGCAACGACACCGACATCGCGTTGAAGGACAGCAAATCCGTGCGCGGCACGCCGGCCAAGGCGATGCCCGCATTCATTCTCGGCGAGGAACTTGCCGACCTGGCCGAAAACGACCCGCGCATTGTCGTCGCGACCGCGGATCTGGCGAATTCCAGCCGTACCCGCGATTTTGCCAATCGCCATCCGGACCGCTTCATCGATTTTGGAATAGCCGAACGCAACATGATCACCGCGGCCGCCGGCCTCGCCTCTTGCGGCATGGTGCCTTACGTCGCGACCTTCGCTTCGTTCTGCGGCATTCTGGCCGCGGAGGCGATCCGCACCGACTGCGCCTATCCGCGCATGCCGGTACGCATCATCGGCCATCACTCGGGCATCTCGATGGGCTTCTACGGAACCAGCCATCACTCGCTGGAAGACATCGGAATGATGCGCACGATCGCTGATCTGACGGTTGTCTGTGCGGCGGACGCCAACCAGTTGCGGGCGATCCTGCGCGCCTCGGTCGATCATCCGGGCGCAATGTACATTCGGCTCGGCCGCGGCCGCGACGCGGAAGTCTACGGCGAGGTTCCCTCGGACTTCCGTTTCGGCAAGGCCAAGACACTTCGCGAAGGCCGCGATCTGACGATCGTCACGACGGGATCCCAGGTGCATGCGAGCCTGGCGGCCGCCGATGCGCTGAAGGCCGAAGGCAAGAGCGTGCGCGTCGTCGACATGCACACGATCAAGCCGCTCGACGTCGACGCGGTGCGGGCGGCGGCGCGCGAGACGGCTGCCATCCTCACGGTCGAGGAGCACAATGTCATCGGCGGTCTTGGCAGCGCGGTGGCCGAAGTGATCGCCGGCGGGCCGGCCATTCCGTTCCGTCGCCACGGCATCGATGACGAGTTTTCACTGATCGGGCCGCCTGCCGCGCTCTATGCGCATTATGGCCTCGACGCCGAGGGCGTCACCCGCGCGGCGCGCGGGCTTCTGAACGAGATGAACTGAACGAAAAGGCGGATCAACCGCCAGGGAACGAAACAGAGCGCGGGGCGATCGGTCGGACCGACGCCTTGCGGCATCAATGGGAGATAAGGATGCTACGGAGCTTGTTTGCGAATTGCCGAACGGCAACATTGGGCGTTGCGGCAACCGCCATCATTTCGGCCACGCCGGCGCATGCGCAGGAGCAGCCGCTGATCATCGCGCGGCATCTCGAGATCAACTCGCTCGACCCATCGCGGGCGTTTTGCGACACCTGCCAGATCTATCTCAGTTCGACATATCAGGGGCTCGTCGCACTCGGTGCCGACAACAAGTCGATCGAGCCGCAGCTGGCCGAAAGCTGGGAGGTGAATGACGACCAGACCGTCTTCACGTTCATGCTCTCACCCGATGCCGTCTTCTCCGATGGCAGCCCGGTCGAGGCGAAGGACGTCAAATGGAGCTTCGAGCGGCTGAAGAACCTGAAGGCGGACGCGTCCTTCATGATGAGCCTCGTCAAGTCGATCGAGACGCCGGACGAGAAAACGGTCGTCGTCACGATGGAAAGCCCGAACTCAGAATTTTTGGGCGTCCTGACCGCTCCCTATACCGGCATCGTCAACAGCGATGTCGCGAGCGAGGCCGGCGCTTCGGCCGCGGAGGATGCGGCGACGGCCGACACCGCCGAAAGCTGGTTTCAGGCCAATTCGGCCGGCAGCGGCCCTTACATGCTGAAATCCTACGCGCCTGACGACGAGCTGCGTTTCGTGCGCAATGAGAAATTCTGGGGCGAGAAGCCGGCGATCGCCGAGATCGTCATCGACGAGACGGCCGATGCGGTGTCGCAGGCCCAGGCTCTGCAGAGCGGCGCCGCCGACATCGCCATGCAGATCGATCCCGACACGTCGAAGACGATCGCGTCCCCCGACCTGACGCTGGAGACCGTGCCTTCCTACAATTTCATCTATGTGATGTTCAGCCCCGGCGCGGAAGGCAACAAGGTTCCGCTGACCAAGGAGGTGCGCCAGGCGCTCGCATATGCGATCGACTACGAGGGACTGATCCAGTTCACGGTCGGCGGCGAAGGGAAGCCGCAGGCCTCGCCGATCCCGAACGGCTTCCCCGGAACCGCCGATCTGCCGATGCCGGTTGAGGATCTGGAGAAGGCGAAGGCGATGCTGGCCGAGGCCGGGCTCGCCGACGGCTTCGAGCTCGACGCGCCGGTGGCGCAGCTCAACGTCTACGGCGTCGATCTGGTCCTGCTTATGCAGAAGATCCAGCAGGATCTGGCGCGCGTGAACGTAAAGCTGAACATCCAGCCGGTCGCCTCGGCGGTGTGGCGGGAGCAGGTGGCGAAGCCGGGGGCGCCCTTCTCGGCGCGCTTCTACGCGCCCGATTATTTCGGGTCCGCGCAATATGTCCAGTTCTTCGGCATGGTGCCGGACTCCTTCTGGCTGACCCGTGCGAGTCAGGGCAAGGAAGACCTGCTCAACCAGAAGGAAGCGGAACTGCTGGGCAAGGCGCTCGCCGCGCCCGATGCCGAACGCGAGACGATCTATCGCGACATCGCGCTGGAGATGATCGACGACCGGATCATCATCCCGGTCGTCAGCCCCAACCTCGTTCTCGCCCACAGGAACGACGTGGCCGGCGTCCGCTACAGCGCCTGCTGCAACCTTCCGCTCGCCGAACTGAGCCGGAAATAGGCGAAGGAGGGGCGTCGCATGATCGGTTACGTCGCCAAACGGCTGATCACGATGCCCCTGCTTCTGCTCGGGGTCATCACCGTCGCCTTCCTGCTGTCGCATTTTACCAATGCCGACCCACTGACCTCGATCGTCGGCGAAAGGCAGATGGGCAACCAGGCGGTGGTGCAAGCGGCGAAGGAACGCTGGGGGCTGGACCGCAGCCTGCCGGAGCAATATCTGATCTACCTGAAGAACCTCCTCACGGGCGATTTCGGCGTTTCCTTTCGCACCAAGCAGCCGGTCTCGCAGGACCTGCTGGCGCGTCTTCCGGCGACGCTCGAGCTGGTCATCGCGGCAATGCTGGTCGGAGCCGTCACCGGGGTCACGCTGGGGGTCATGGCGGCGAATTTCCGCGATCGCCTGACCGATCACTTCGCGCGCCTGTTCGCGCTCGTCGGCTCGTCGATCCCGGTTTTCTGGTCGGGCCTGATCCTGCTCTACATTTTCTCGGTCAGCCTCGGCTGGCTGCCGGGACCGGGGAGGCTGAATCCTCGCATCGAGGCGCCGCCTTTCGTCACCGGCTTCTATACGGTGGACAGTCTGATCGCGGGCGACTGGTCGAAATTCGTCGACGCGGCGACGCATCTCATTCTTCCCGCCCTGGCGCTCGGATGGACGGTGACCGGCATCGTCTCGCGCATGGTGCGCGGGTCGATGCTCGACGTGCTGCAGCAGGACTTCATCACAGCCGCCCGCGCCAAGGGCGCAAGCCGCATGCGCATCCTGCTCAACCATGCGCTGCGCAACGCGTTCCTTCCGACGCTGACGATCCTCGGTTTCTCGTTCGCCTATCTGATAACCGGCGCGATCCTGACGGAGACCATTTTCTCCTGGCCGGGCATCGGCTCCTACGCGGTCGCCGCCGCCCGAGGCCTCGATCATCCGGCCATCATCGGCGTGACGATCGTCGGCGGCGCCGCGTTCCTGCTTGCCAATCTCGCCACGGATCTCGCCTATCTCGCGGTCGACCCGCGGGTTCGGCTCGGGGGGCAGTCAGAGCGATGAGCATCACCTCCCTGTCCGCGCCGCGTTTCCACAGGCCCGAATGGGCAACCGCCCCGGTCATACTGGGGGCTGTCATCGCGTTGTTCTGGGTCGTCACGCTCCTCACCGTGCATTGGTGGACGCCATACGATCCCACCATGCTCGCCGGCATGCGGTTCTCGCCGCCGACATGGGAGAACTGGCTTGGCACCGACGCGCTCGGCCGCGACGTGTTCTCGCGCTCGCTCTATGGCGTGCGCCAATCCCTGCCGATCGCTATCGCGGTCATTGGATGCGCGGTGCTGATCGGGGCCGTGCTCGGCGCGCTCGCCGGCTATCTCGGAGGCCTCGTCGACGAAATCATCATGCGCGCGGTGGACGTGACCTTGTCGTTTCCGCCGATCCTGCTTGCCATGGCCGTGACGGCCTCGCTCGGGCCGGGCCTGCGCAACGCGGCCATCGCCATGGTGATCGTGTGGTGGCCGATCTATGCGCGGCTCATGCGCGCCCAGGTCCTCGCGATAAGGGAGCGCGAGCATGTCGAGGCGGCCGTCGCGTCGGGCGCGGGGCCGGCTCGCGTCCTCTTCAAGCATATCCTTCCCCTTTGCTGGAGCCCGATCATCGTCAACGCGACGATGGATTTCGGCCAGATCGTGCTCCTCGCGGCAAGCCTCAGCTTCATCGGCCTCGGCGCGGTTCCGCCCACGCCGGAATGGGGGCAGATGATCTCCGAGGGCGCGCTGCATTTCTATCGCTGGTGGATTGCGGCGGGCCCCGGCCTGGCGATCCTCAGCATCGTGCTCGCCTTCAATTTCCTCGGCGACGGGCTGCGAGACATACTCGATCCGAGGTCGAAATGAGTGACGAGGCTCTGCTTTCCATCCGCGACCTTCAGGTCTCGTTCGCCGGAAGGGCCGGTGGCAGGCTGACGGCGGTGAGGGGCGTGAACGTCAGCGTTGATCCGGGGGAGGTGCTCGGGCTCGTCGGCGAATCCGGTTCGGGCAAGAGCGCGACCATGATGGCCGTCATGGGCCTTCTTCCCGGCTCCGCGCGCATCGAAGGCTCCGTCAGGTTCCGGGGCGACGAGCTGGTCGGGCGGCCTGAGCGGTTTCTGCGAGGTATCAGGGGCAAGCGCATCGGCATGATCTTCCAGGATCCGATGACTTCTCTTGATCCCCTTTTGAGCATCGGCGCCCAGATCGCGGAGGCCGTGCGCATTCACGACCGCGGCATTGGCGCAAGGCAAGCCATGGAGCGGGCGATCGAACTGCTGGCCACAGTCTCCATCCCATCGCCGCGTCAGCGCGCGGCGCAGTATCCGCACGAGTTTTCCGGCGGCATGCGCCAGCGCGTGGTGATCGCCATGGCCATTGCCAACGATCCCGATCTCCTGATCGCCGACGAGCCGACGACCGCGCTGGATGTGACCATCCAGGCACAGATCATGGAATTGTTGCAGCGGCTCTGCGCGGAACGGAAGATGGGGCTTGTGCTCGTTACCCACGACCTCGGCGTCGTAGCCGGCGCGGCGCACAACATGGCGGTGATGTATGCCGGCAGGATCGTCGACTACGGCCCGGTGAACGATATCCTGACGAGCGCCCGCCACCCCTATACGCGCGCACTTCTCGACAGCCTGCCGAGGGTCGATCGCCGGGTTGAGCACCTCGACGCGATCGCCGGCGCGCCGCCGTCGCTGTTCTCCATTCCCGGCGGCTGCGCGTTCCATCCAAGATGCAGGATAGCGATGGAGCGCTGCCGGATCGAGCAGCCGCCGGATCGTGATTTCGGGATCGAGCGCGTCGCCTGCCACCGCGCCGAACAGGTCGGCGGATATTTTTCAGCCCGTCAGGGGACGTCATGAACGGGCCGCTCAACCAAGCCGCCGACAGGGCTCCCCTGTTGCAGGTACGTGGGCTGGTGAAGGAATTCCCGGGCGGTGGCGGCTTCTCCTTCGGCGGCGGCGCGCGAACGATCCAGGCGGTCTCCGACGTGTCCTTCGATCTTTTCCGCGGGGAAACGCTCGGCCTCGTCGGTGAATCGGGCTGCGGAAAATCGACTCTGGCCCGTTCGATCGCCAGGCTCACGCGGCCGACGGGTGGCTCGGTCTGGTTCAAGGAACGGGACATTGCGAAGCTCACGCAGGCCGAAATGCGGCCGCTTCGCAAGAACCTCCAGTTCGTCTTCCAGAACCCGCAGGCTTCCCTCCACCCGTCGATGCGTGCTCACGACATCGTCGCCGAGCCGCTTCGCCTTCTGAACCTGACGAGGAAGGAGGTCGACCGTCGCGTCGCCGAGCTGCTGGAGCAGGTCAACCTCGCGCCCGAACATGCCTCGCGCTATCCGCACGAGTTTTCCGGCGGCCAGCGCCAGCGCATCGGCATCGCCCGCGCGCTCGCCGTCAAGCCCGACCTGATCATTCTCGACGAGCCGGTTTCCGCCCTCGACGTATCGATCCAGGCCGGCATTCTGAACCTCCTGAAGGAAATTCAGAAGTCGACCGGTATCGCCTATCTCTTCATCTCGCACGACCTGTCGGTGGTGAGGCATCTGTGCGACCGTGTCGCCGTGATGTATCTCGGCAAGATAGTGGAGCTCGCCGAGCGTGACGTGCTCTATGAAAGCCCGCGCCATCCTTATACCAAGTCGCTGCTTTCCGCCGTTCCCCTCCACGATCCGAAGCTGGAAAAGATGCGCGAGCGCATCGTGCTCAAGGGCGATGTGCCCAGTCCAGCCGCCCCTCCCGCCGGCTGCAGGTTTCATACCCGCTGTTTTCGCCGGGAAGCCCTGTGCAGCATGGAAGAACCCGCACTGGTCGCGGGATCGACAGGACAGAAATATGCCTGTCACTATCCGCTGGGCGATCGATAACTTCGTTCGGACGGCGACACTTCTCCTGCGATCGGCATTCCTCGCGCTCCCGACGCGGCGGGCGCCTGCCATGCCATATTTTTTCCAGCCGATGAAATAACCGGCACGGTGCTCCGTTTACCGGGCTGGATCGCTGCGGAGATCGGCTTCGCAGATCCTTCAGCCGAAACATACGGAGACCCAGCCATGCCGAACCCATCGAATAAAACGAAGGCAGCAGCCATGACCTTGTGTGCAGCCATTGCGCTCCTTGAGCTTGGTGGCAATGCCAAAGCATTGGACACAAAGGAAAATCTCGAGAGATGGACCGAGAAGCTCGAGTTTGACGGCGTCCTGCCGGATCGGCCGAAGCTCGTCGGCGACCGTCTTGTCTGGCGCGACCATTCGCTGTCCGAACTCTGCGCGGAACTGCGCGGCACGTTCAGGAAACTCGGCGGTCGTCCGGAATACATGTGCAGGATTCCGCATCTCGCGAGGGAAACGGCCAGCGACGAAGCCGCCGGGGAATAAGACGCGAGGTCGCCCGTTTTCGACAATGAGGTCGACATCGCAAGGGCGTTTCGCCGGCCTCGCTCGTCAAATGAACCAGAGGAGATTTCGATGAAACATGACAGCACCAAAGACCGCACGACCTCTGCCGAAGGCGTCATCGGACGGCGTCGGGCCTTGAAGCAGATCGGCCTGCTCGCGGCGGCGGCGTACTCCGCTCCGGTCCTG
>NZ_LBCQ02000017.1 GCF_001014615.2 Aquamicrobium sp. LC103 | reverse complement strand
CTGCGATACCTCCAAAGCCCCAGCTGCGGAGGTTTTTGCGTTTCTGGGACCTCGCGCATCGCGGTTGTCCGCCAGCAGGCCGTCGATCACCGCCATCTCCGACAGGACTGCCGGCTTCTTCCTGCCCGCCACGAAGCGCAGGATGGCCGCCAGATCGCCGCGCAGGCAAAAGATACGGCGAGGATGCAGCCCGCCGCGCGGTGCGTCGCAAAATTCCCCGAAACCTACGACACATTTTGACGTTGCGGCCGTCAGGCCCCGAGGTGAGTGATCGTCACCACTTTACCTGAAAGCCGACTTTGCCTTGCAGCGAATAGCTGTCGCCGACATTGGCAAGGCTCGTATTGATAAGACCCTCGGCGTAGAGGGAATAGGTATCATCGTTCCAGCTATAGGTTCCACCGGCGCCGAGACCGCCCCAGAGGCGGTCTTTTTCGAAGTGAAAATTATCGCCGGCTACATCGACTTTGGTGCCATCCAGGAACTCGTAGTAAACGTTGGCGATGCCATAAACATGCGCCCGGTTTGTTAGACCGTCGGCGTTTTGCCATCTGCTTTCGTGGTCAAGCGTAAGGCCAAGGCGTCCCTGAAGGCTTGAGCCATTGTCACGACCGATCTCCACACCGAAACTGTCGGCAAAGCTGTCGAAATCGATCCGGGAATAGGCAAGTTGCGCCTGTGGCGTCACAGACCAACCGTCCTGGATCGTGACACGCTTTCCGGCTTCCAGCGAAAGCGCATAACCGAACGCATCATTTCCACTCACCAGGGTGCGACTGGCGGCGATGGAGCTCAAGTCCGACCCGTACCATGTCATCTGCGCCTGGCCATCGATGTAGGATCCGTTGTCCCCGTACCAAGTCAGTGCGCTCCCGAGGCCATAGCCGTTGGTGGAGATCTGTCCATCCCCGTGGGCGGAGTACGTTTTGACGGTGCCGTGCGTATAGTGGGCTGAAACACCGGCGATGAGCGAGCCGGCCGTGCTCTCCAGGAGGAGCCCGTCGATCCCGGCCTGCACCTCGAAGATGTTCTGGTCAAAGTGCGTTCCGGCAGTCGCGTGGCGTGCGTCAATGCTGTTGTGCGCGCCTTCGATACGCGCCCAGATGCCGCTGGTCGTGCTGGATGCGCCCGAGTGACCTTCAGAGGAAGTAGGACCGTCGGTCAGCCAGAAGCGATTGCCAACACGTTGTTGCAGCGTGGACAGGTTGTTCAGGTTGAGCAGCGCCTGCGGATAGTCTTCGTAGACCGGCGCGCCCGGGTGGTAGAGCGGTTCCTCCGGGTCTACGGGATCGGGGTCAGTCGGGTCGATAAACTCGGAACGCAGATACCAGTTGTTCGTCTCCGTACCGGTTCTGTTGCCCTTGAACAGCTGGTAGGAATAGGCGCCGGCGACGACGACGGGAACGCCGCCGACCTGGTAGTCCCCAACGAGGCTGAAGACAGCATCCGAGGTCCCGCCTACCGTGATCAGTTCGATGCCTTCGTTTGTTGCCGCGCCAGCGCCGCCAGTGTTTATTACCCGGACCGACGACGTGCCGGAGCTGTCTCCCGCGATGTCCAGCCGGTCGGTTGCAGACGTGTCGTTTCCCAGCTCGGTGTCGAGAACGATCGTGCCATTGTTGCCCGTATAATTACCGTCGATCCTGAGAAGATCGCCGGCGCCGCCGCCTTGTGCCGAGATGAGGCCTGCGTTGATCACGCTGCCGCTGATGGTCGTGGTTCCGCTACCATTGCCTGACGCCAAGAACCGCGTGCCGGCGGCAAGCGACAGATTGCCGTCGAGCGAAAAGTTGTCCTGTGTTGTGTCGAGTGTGGAGCCGTTGCGCAGGAAGATGCCGGTCGTTATGTCGTCGGGCGTGCCGATGGCCACGCCACCATCGGTAAGCGTCAGATAGCTGTTGTCGAGATTGATCTCGGTCCAGTTGACGATGTCGCTTCCCGCATGGGTCGCGTTGGCAGCATTGAACAAGTTCAGGACATCGGTGCCTCCGCCGCCGCCGTCGAGAACCGTGATACCCGAAAAGTCGCCTCTGAGGGTCATGGTGTCGCTGCCCAAGCCCAGGTCGACGCGACCATTGACCGTGCCGAGGGCGGCAATCTCGACATTGCTGTCCCCATCGTTGTTGGAGATGCCATTGCCGGAAACCGACTCCACAACCGAACCGGCTGCGACGTTGATATTCGTCAAGACTCCAGAGGCAGATTCCGTCGCGATGCCGTAGCCCGTGCCGCCTTGAATATTGCCGGTGACAGTGACCGTCGCCGTATTGGCGAGGGTGCCGACGGTACTACCATGGATGGTCTTGATGCCATTCTCGCCGCCTTGGGCATGATTTGCATTGAGATTCAGGGCAGAGCTTCCAGCACCTGTCTCAACAAAAATGCCGTCGTCGCCGTGACCTGTCGCCGTGCCTGTCGAGGTTACCGTCACCGGACCGCTGCCATTATGCGTTGCGTAGATGCCCCATCGCCCGCCGACCGTATCGACGGCATTGATCGTCGCACTTGCGCTGGACGCGGCGCCGTAAGCGTGCAGTCCGGTCGTACCGCCCTCGGCTGTGCCGGTGGAATCTACCTCAAGGAAACCGGTGCCGCGGTTATTGACGCGGATTCCCATGCTGCCACCGTGCGTATGCGCGGCAGTAACGCTGACATCGGTGCCATAGTTGTCGGCGAGAATGCCGCGCGCGGAGGTGCCGACGGCGAGCCCGGTCGAGGTGACGACCAGTGCCCCGGAGGTGCCGTTCCTGGCGAAGATGCCCTCTATGGCGCCTTCGGTATTGACCGCTTCGACCGTCATGCCGGTGCCGGACCAGACATAACCATAGATCCCATTTCCGTTGTGACCCGTGGCCTGCCCTGTCGAGACGATACGGACTGAGCCTGAGCCCTGGTGATCGACGGTGACCCCGTTACCGGTGCCTTCCGTGTCGTGGATGCGAACCGACGTGTCCGCCCCAGAATTGTAGGTGCGGATGCCGTCGCCACCGTGGCCTGGGGCGATTATGCCCGTGGAGATCAGCGATCCCGTCGATGTGACGCTGACGTTGCCGCTGCTCTCGTTTTCGATGAGAAGGCCGAAATAGCCGTCCGTCGTGATCGTGGCCGCGTGGTTGTCTGTGAAGGTGACGCCGCCTTCGCCGAATATCGCTATGCCGTCATCGCCGCCCGTGACGTTCAGCTCGAAACCCGGATCGGTGGTGACCTCGACAGGGCCGTTGTAGTCAAATCTTTGCATCGTGTCGGCGCCGGAAGCCTGGCCCGAGCAGACCGATGTCGGGCCTGGCGTGCAATCGCCGGCGATCGCCGGTTGCTCCATTTGGAGAGTTACCGCAAGCGCCACGGGTGGCACGACGGCGACACCCGACAAGAGCCGAACGACGGCGGAGCGACGTACACTTAAGTCTTTGACGTTCTTCAATTGATTCTGCCCCCGCTGAATCCCAAGTCGTTTCGAAGCGAGTATCGTTCGTAATCTGTTAACGATAATTGAAAGCATGCTGGGCGATCTGCGCCGGTTTCAGCGGTCGTTGCCCCATGATGTGTTGAACGGATGTGCCGCTGCCAGGGGCGGATAGCCGTCCCTTGAGATACGCCAGGCTGATCATGGCCATGGCCGTTGTCCAGCCGCGGCGGCGCTGAATACCCTGTTTCGCCCGAGGGCCTTGGCTTCATAGAGTGCGCTATCCGCGCGTGTCAGCAGCTCTTGAATCCCGTTCGCGTCTGTCGGAAAGGTCGCGATGCCGATGCTGATGGTGATAGCCCGGTCGAGATCGGGATGCGAAATAGCCTCCACGGCGGCGCGAATGCGTTCAGCCAGCGCCATCGCGCCCGGTGGCGCTTCCGGGCAGAGCAGCGCGAACTCCTCGCCGCCATAGCGGAACAATTCGTCCGCCTCGCGCTTGGTGCGCATGATCGCATTGGCCACTTCCCGGATGACCTTGTCTCCGACGGGATGACCATGCCGATCGTTGATCGATTTGAAGTGGTCGATGTCGATCATCATCAGGCTGACCGACCGCTCCGATCGCAGGGCTACCTGCAACATCTTTGGCCCTTGCGCATCGAAGCGGCCCCGGTCCTGAAGCCCGGTCAGTGGGTCCTTGCCGATACGTTCGACCAGTTTCTCGTAGCGATGGCGATAGGTGAGGCGATCGAACACATCGATGGCGCCCTGCGGGCGAGCACGAATGGCTGTCGTCTCAATGAAGCGCAAATAGATCGTCAGCATGAGGCTGAAGAAGCCGGCTGCCCCGATCTTGGCGATCCAGCCACCATAGAAGGCCGAGACCGGCACGCCGGTGAGGAGGGTCAATCCTACATAAAAGAGCGCCTGATCGAAACTCAGCACGATCGCCAGGCTGATGAAGATGCGACCTGGAATCGTATTGGTCACCAGCGCGCCGAGCCGCTCGTAGATGATCACGAGCGCGATCAGGTCAATGAAGAGCAGGACAGTGCCCCAGATCATGAGGAACCCGATCTGGTCGAGGAAACGCAAATCCGGATTGTATCCCGGCAGGTTCACCGGCTCGCTGTAGGCGCGAAGGATCATCGCCAGCACCACCATCAGGACGTTGCCGATCAGCAGCCCGTAGATCGGCTGGCGCATGCTCTCGGCATCCTCCTTGATATAAAGCAGCAGGAAGAAGGCCAACTTGCCGGCGAACATCACGGTCGAACCCGGCGAGATCAGCCCGAAAGGGAGTTCGATGAAAAAGACGGCGGCGAGATAGGTCTCGAGGAAATGCATCGCGCCGAGAACGCAATAAAAGACGCCGATCCCGATCACTGTCCTGAAGTTGAAGATGACCGCCATCGCGGCAAAATAAATGGCTGCCTGTGCAAGCAGAACAAGAAAACCCGACATGTCGTCAATCAGCCCCCAGCCTTAACCTTTACTATTCGTGTTCCTCCCATATTTGTCTGATACCTATCGCCGCATCCTATCCTCGAAACCCTCCATCGCGCAGAAATGCGGCCTCCTCCAGTGTCGTCTCTCGCCCCAGCATTTGATTGCGATGGGGGAATCGTCCGAAGCGGCGAATGATGTTTCGGTGACCTTCGGCATGCGAGAGCCAAGGCTCGCCGAGCTTTGCGTTGAGTTTCACCGAGACATCCTGATCGGCGACGTCCTCCGAATGTGCAAATGGAAGACAGAAGAACAACTGCAGATCCGATTCGATGCGCTCCATGTGCCTAGCTTTGCATGCGTGCCGGGCATAACAGCGGGCGAGGGGATCGGTAGCGTACATGTGCCCGGTCCCGCGAAACGCATTGCGCGGGAACTGATCCGTCAAGATCAAGAGCGCGAGGGCTCCTTCGGCCGTCGTCATCCAGCCATCGAGCCGGCGTGTGGCGACGTCCATGTGCACGCCGAGGAAAGCTTTCCGAAATTTCCGGTCGAACCCGTCGTCCTTGCCGAACCATCGGCCCTGCGCGCCGGCCTCCTTCCAGAAGCCGATGACGTTCGCAATCAGCGCCTCATCTTCCGGCTGTCGTACCTTAAGCGTGGTGACCACGTAGGTGTCTCCGAATTGACCGGGCCGCCCTCGCGCGGTGGATCACCGTGGATTAGGACCTGGCCCGGATGGTTGCGGCAAGCGGCGATCAACCTCTTGCCATCTGCCAGGCCAGCACAGCAGCGATCACAGCCGGGACGGCGAAGACCACGAGCAGGATCGGAAGCTCCTGGGCCAACGTGTAGCCGGCCTTGGTGACCCCACCCACATGTTGATGAGCGCAATGACTAGCCAGGCGGGGACGAACAGCTTCAGCGAGTTCGCGACGCTCGCCATGTCGCCGCCCCAGAGTTTGCCGAAGAGCGCAAAGACCCCGCACAGGATTAATCCACCAGTGATAACGAGCAGCATGTGCATGAATTGCCCCCGATCCTATGATCCTTGCCAAGGGCGACCCGCCTTCGCATCGGCAGGCCACCGATGACGTCACTTGGTCGTATAGCCACCATTGACGAGGATGGTTTGACCGGTCATCCACCAGCCGTCCGTGACGAGAAAGCGGATGTAGGGGACGATGTCCTCGATGTCGGTGAGGCCGGTCTTGGAGAAGTTCGACAGCGCTGCAGCCGTCTTGTGGTAGGCGACTGCATCCTCGCCTTCTGCCGGATAGAAGAATGGCGTGTCCATCGGGCCGGGACCGATCGCGGTCACCGAGATGCCGCGCTCGCCGAATTCCTTCGACGCTGCCCGCGTAAAGTGCTCCACCGGAGCCTTCGTGCCGGCATAAGCTGCATAAAAGGGCGTGTAGGCGCCGAGCAGCGAGGTGACGAGCGTGCAGATCTTGCCGTTGTCATTGAGGTTCTTGCCGGCCTCCTTGAGGAAGAAGAAGGCGGACTTGGAATTGACGTCGGTCATCGCGTCATATTCGGCTTCCGATATCTCGATGATCGCCTTCTTGAGCACCTTGCCGACGGTGTTGATGGCGATGTCGGGACGGCCGATGGCGGCGACCGCATCGGCAAACAATTTCTCCACAGCGCCTGCCGTGGTCAAATCTGCCTGAAACGCGACAGCCTCGGCGCCGGCAGCCTTGACGGCAGCCACCGTGGCGCCCGCCTCCGCTTTCGTGGCGGCACTGTTGTAGTGGATAGCAACGGCCTTTGCGCCCTGTTCGGCTAAATCGCGGGCGATGAGCCCGCCCAGATTCTTTGCTCCACCGGCGATGATGATGGTCTTGCCCCTGATTGAATGGTCGGTCATTGCGTCAGCCTCCTTTGCCGATGCGACCGCGCCATGCAGCCGCTTTCAGGTTAAGAGATTATCGTCTAGGATATTCCAATAAAGATGGCCGTTCTGACATCTCCTGTCGTTATTCCTGGATAATAGAGCTGCTGCGCATTGGACCGTATTGATCTGTTCCGCATTTTCTCCCGCGTCGTCGAATGCTCGAGCTTCACGCGGGCGGCCGATACGCTCGGCGTGCCGCGCTCGTCGGTGTCGGCAGCGGTGCAGGAACTGGAAGGCCGGGTCGGAGCGAGGCTTCTCCATCGCACGACGAGACGGGTATCGCCGACGCAGGATGGGATCGCCTTTTATGAGAGATGCCTGCGGCTGATCGCTGATGTGGAGGAGGCCGAAAGCCTCTTTCGCCAGACAGCAACACCATCGGGCAGGTTGCGCATCGACGTTCCCGGCCGCATCGGGCGCCTGATCATTGCGCCGGCGCTTCCTCAATTCCTCGACGCGTACCCGGAAATCGGCATCGATCTGGGCGTTACCGATCGTGCCGTGAACCTGATCGAGGAAAGCGTCGACTGCGTTCTGCGCGTCGGCCCGCTGGCCGATTCCGGAATGATTGCA
The DNA here is from genome assembly GCF_001014615.2 of Aquamicrobium sp. LC103. GTDB lineage: Bacteria > Pseudomonadota > Alphaproteobacteria > Rhizobiales > Rhizobiaceae > LBCQ02. The sequence continues at coordinate 156,311 of NZ_LBCQ02000017.1, read as the reverse complement.
AGATCGATCGGCGAACTGCCGCTGATCAACGTCGCGAGCCCCGCCTATCTGAAGCGGCATGGCGTTCCACAATCTCCGCAGGATCTCGCCATCCATTCGGCGGTCAACTACGCCTCGCCATCGAGCGGACGCGTCGAGGGCTGGGAATGGATCGAGGATGGTGCGCAGCGGTCCATGCCGATGCGCGGCCGCGTCACCGTCAACAGCGCCGAGGCGTATATCGCGTGTTGTCTCGCCGGTCTCGGCCTCATCCAGATTCCCGCATACGATGTCCGCTCTCACCTGGATGCCGGAGAACTGGTCGAAGTGATGCCCGGCCATCGCGCCGAACCCATGTCGATGACGCTGCTCTATCCCCATCGACAGCATCTTTCGCGTCGTCTTCAGGTCTTTGCCGACTGGCTAGAGGGGGTGTTAAAAGCCGAGGTGCTGCGCGGCACTTGGGTCTATGCTCGCTAGCGTCTGTCCGCCGCACCTTTATCCCAGCAATGAAACCTCGGCGAGCCCACTTCCAGGCTGAATATCCTAAACGAACGAGCCCGACGGAAGACGTCTGCAGGTGATGATCGTTCCGACAAGGTCAAGCCATTGGATCGATCGTGTCTGTGGCTACGCGACCGATGCATCGCCGCGTGCCTTCAACGCAGATGGGTCGTGTCCAGCTTCGCGAGCTCACGGTCGAGCTTGATCGCAATATCCTTCCGCTTGCCGCCGATGGACATCCTACGAACGTGTTTGGCTCCACCATACGCCGCCAGGACCGCCCATGCGAAGTAGATCATCGGTCCCGTCATCGTGGCCGGCGCGTAGGACACCCGGCCTTCAACGATCTGAAACAGGAAAACGAACAGGGGACCGAGCGCCCTGATCGAGCCGCTTACGGCGACGGCATTTGCCGTAGTCGTCTTTGACGAAATCCTGGGCGTGCCAGCCATGGTTGGGGCGGCATTCCTGCTGACCGCCATGATCCTGCTGCTCGGACGCGCATAGACGATCTCTCCTCCTGTAGAACCCGCGGAACGCCCGAAAATGGCCTCATAGCGCCCTAAGCTGACGATCGTGAGCCCACATCGATTTCGGAGGAAATGCCTTGAGAATTGCCATTGCCGCCTTGTTCGCCGCGAGCCTCGCCATCCCCGCCTTCGCCCAGACAGAACCGCCAGCAGACTTCGACGAAGCCGCGTGGCAGGCCGAATGGGATGTTGGCGACACCGATGGCGACGGCAAGCTCAGCAGGGATGAGGCGAAGGCCGGCAATGCGAACGTTACCGATGAGGTCTTCGACCAGATCGACACGGACGACGACGGCTTCATCAGCCCTGAAGAAGACAAGGCCGCTCTGTTCAAGCATTTGCAGGCGCGAGAAGCGACGAGAACCGAAGACTAACCCTCATTCATCCAACAGTGTTGAGGCGCGCTTGCTTCTTCCTCGCATATTTGTCGTCACCCTCGTGTGCTTGTTCGCTGCCGGGCTCCCCGTGCGTGCAGAGACGGCTTGCAGATTCGGCACTCCGCCCACCGTGCTCGTCGAGGAAGGTGACCCCCACGAGATCGGCAGCAGGCTACTAAAGGTATGGGAGGTCGAGGACAATCCGGTCTTCTGGTCCGAAACGACACCCGGCAGTGAAGCTTACAGCAAATTCAGGGGCGAGGTGGCCGATCTGGATATCGAAACCGATCCGGTGCACCTGCTGGAGGGCAGTTCCATCGAAAACAGCCGCATCGTGCATCGCAACGCGGATGACTGGATCGGACCGGCCGGTTGTCTGGAAATGCTGATGTACGGCCATCAGCACGCGCGCATGAACACGTTTACCGATCCCACGGAGTTCGGGAGCTTCATATTGCGCTCGCCCGACGAGGAACGGCTGCGCGTCTACTTCTACACCAACAATCAGGACGGCCTCGGCAATATGGACGTCATCGTCACCCCCGTGCTCGAGGACAAGCGGGAAGGGTGGGACGTGTTGGTCGCACTGCACAGCCATGTCTTCCATCCGGGGCAGCCCGAGATCAACGGCATCCTTGCGCCGAGCGAGCCCGATGCCGACTTCCACGCCAACCTTCATGCGAGCCTGGGTCTGCGGGAGGGGTGGATCACGAACGGCGTCCACACCGTGCGAATGCCGTCGTCGAGCTTCGACGATTTCACGCGCCCTTCCGGGCGCGGCGAAGTGAGCAATCCATATGAATAGGGCGAGAACTCTTGCTACCGAAGCATAATTGCATCTGCCTCACGCGGCCAGGCTTGCCGTCTGCTGCGCCTCGAATGCAACGTGCATTCAGGCGGAACCTTTGCTATACCTCGCCCTACCTAGGGGTGTCCCGCAAGGGGCTGAGATTCTGCTGGGCCGCAAGGCAGCGCAGCGACCCTTCGAACCTGATCCGGATCATGCCGGCGAAGGGACAGGTCTCGCGGGCTCTCTCCTTTGCCGGCCTCAGCGCGAGGCCGAAATGTCAAACCAAGTCTCCATCAAATCTCCAGATCCTGGTGTAGCGCGGCCGATCGCTGCGACGATCGCGACGGTGATCAGGGACGGCCGTGTGCTTCTGGTGCGGCGCGCCAATCCGCCAGATGCCGGTCGATGGGGTTTTCCGGGCGGCAAGATCGATATGGGTGAGACTATCGAAGCAGCGGCAGTCCGCGAGCTGCGCGAGGAGACGGGAGTACAGGCCACTGCACAACGGGTCTTCGCGGCCGTCGACGCGTTCGATCGCGACAAGGATGGGCAACTTCGCCACCACTACGTGCTTGTCGCGGTGGTCTGCTCCTGGATTGCCGGCGAACCCGTTGCCGGTGACGATGCGCTTGAAGCCCGCTGGTTTGCGCTGGATCAGCTGGAGCAAGGTAACTCGCACTCAGCCTCGATGTTGCCGCAGTGGCCCGGCAAGGCGCGGAGTTCGCCCGGAGGGAGCTGGCGCCATGATCGCCAACGTTCTCACCATCGCCGGCACCGATCCTTCCGGCGGGGCAGGCATACAGGCCGACATCAAGACCTTCTCGGCTCTCGGTGCCTATGCCGCGTCAGTCATCACCGCCGTGGTCGCGCAGAATACGCAAGGGGTGCGGTCATTCGTTGCGCTCGAGCCGAAATGGACATTGGCGGAAATGCGGGCGTGTGTGGCGGCTCTCCATCGCCTCGGTCCGCAATGGGTATTGCTCAAGGGCGGACATCTGGAAGGGTCGGAGGAGAGCACCGATCTGCTGCATGACGGGCAGCGGTTCATAGAACTGTCCGCTCCGCGGATCGCGACGAAGAACGATCACGGCACAGGCTGCACGCTGTCAGCAGCCATAGCGGCGCTGCTGCCGTCGACGCCGGTCGAAGACAGTGTGCGCACGGCGAAGGGCTATATGCACGGCGCGCTCGCGGTGAGCGGGGAACTGGATGTCGGCCATGGTCATGGTCCACTCCATCACTTCTACCGCCTCTGGGGACGAGGCTCCGACGAAGGCGACCGCATTGGTTCGGCGAGATCACCGAAACGGGCTCTATTGTCTCCCATCGTGTGGCCACGATAGAGGTTCCGATCCGGCTTCTCGCGGGCGCACGGGATCCTTCGACGCCGCCCCTTTTCTAAATATTGAACAGGCCTCTGCCGTAAGCGGCCTGATTAGACGGTTTATTCGGGAAGTTTAGCCCAGCTGGCAGGAGTGGTCCGCGTGTTCCGGCGACGCTGCAGCCGAGCGCCTGCAGGAAGCGTGTGAACTCATCCGTGCCGCGTCGGAGGCCTCAGCCCTCGGTCCAGGTCGTGATCAGCATTCTCAAAAACCGCTCGGCAGCAGGGGAAAGACTGACGCCACGGCGCTTCAGAATGCCGATTGTCCGCGAGACTTCGGGGTTTCGAATCGGGATCGGCACGAGAAAAGGATGATCGGTTTGCGGCATTGCCAGTCTTGGCAGAACTGAAATGCCCAGCCCGGCCTCGACCAGTCCAAGCGACGTGGACAGATGTGTGACCTCGTAACTCCATGGCAGGCGAAGATTCGATTTCGCAAGCGATGCGTCGAGCAGGGTCCTGTTCGCCGACGAGCGATGCACCGTGATCAGCGGATAGGGTGACAGTTCGGACCAGCTCACGACGCTTTTGCCCGCCAGGTCGTGATCCTTGCGAGCCGCCAGCACGAATGGGTCCTCGATCAGCCGGATAAATTCCAGATCCGGATCGGAATTGCCCATGAAATTGATGCCGAACTCGACTTCGCCTCGCGCTACCGACTGAACGCCTTGCGTGGCCGGAAGGTCGAGGATCGAGAAGCGGACCAGCGGATATTCCTGTGAGAACCGGCCGATCACCAGGGGCAGGAAGTAGAAGGCCGCCGTTGGGATGCAGGCCATGTTGATAATGTATGAACGCTGAACGCCGGCTTCGCGGGTGGTGAATAAAGAGGCGTCGAATTCTTCAAGCATGCGCCGTACCAGCGGCAGCAGCTCCATGCCCATCGCCGTTGAAGCAACATGGCGTGTGCTACGTTCGAGCAGGGCGCCCCCGATCACGCTTTCCAGCTTCTGAATGCGCCGGCTTAGAGCGGGCTGCGACAAGTTCAACGTGTCCGCGGCGCGGTGAAAGCTGCCCAGCTCCACGACCATAAGGAAGCAGCGTAGGTCCAGAATTTCGCAATTGATCCGCATGACGCCGCATTATCTCCCGTGCTCCACGACCCGAAGATCTCATGATGCGCGTGGCGCATCAATGGTCCGAATCTTCGCATTTCACAAATCATACCTACGCCGGTAAGTGAAACAAAGCAGCTTAATGATGCGTGATACGCATCAATGGGGTGGTTTCACACATGAATGACCTTCTCTCGATACCCTGTGTTCTGATGCGAGGTGGTACCTCCAAAGGAGCCTTCTTCCTGTCTTCCGATCTGCCGCTCGACACGGCCGAGCGCGATCACGTGCTGCTGTCGGTAATGGGGATTGGGGACCCGCTACAAATTGATGGCGTGGGCGGCGGCAATCCCGTGACGAGCAAGGTTGCTATCGTCGGTCCCGCGAGCGTGCCTGGTGCCGACGTTGATTATCTTTTCGCCCAGGTGCGCATCGACCGCCAGCTCGTAGACACTTCACCCAACTGCGGCAACATGCTGGCGGGCGTTGGTCCCTTCGCGGCAGAGGCCGGTTTGGTGCGAATTCAGCAGGGCGAGACGATGATCCGCATCCACAACGTCAACACCGGCAAGATCATCGAATCGGAAATTTCGACGCCGAACGGCAGAGTCGCCTATCTGGGCGATGCGTCGATCGATGGGGTGTCGGGGAGCGCTGCGCCGATTGCGCTGACCTTTCTCGATGCGGCCGGCGCGCGTACCGGTAAGCTACTTCCGACCGGAAGAGCCAGCGAGATGATCGACGGAATCGAGGTGACCTGCATAGACTGTGCGATGCCGATGATGCTGGTTGAGGCCACTGCGCTCGGTTTGAGCGGCGCGGAATCGCCGGCGATGCTCAACGAGAACAGGGGATTTCTTGTACGTCTCGAAGAACTCCGGATGGAAGCTGGTCGCCGAATAGGCTTCGGCAATGTCAGCAATCAGGTGATACCGAAACCGGTTCTTCTGTCGCGGCCGGACGGCGATGCCGATCTGCGCGTGCGGTATTTCATGCCAGCCGAATGCCACCCGGCACTCGCCACCACCGGCGCGGTCGGTTTGGCGACAGCCTGCGTCACCCCGGAAACGATCGCAGCGAAGGTCATCGGCCTGAGACCTCTACCGACCACGGTCCGGATCGAGCATCCAAAAGGCCATTTCGATGTCAAGCTGCGGCTGCGTGATGGAAAGATCCTGGCCAGTGTACTGCGGACTGCACGTCGGCTGTTCGAAGGGCGCGTGCTTGCACGGCCCTATGTGCGGACCAGCACGCCAGCTTGAGGCAAATGTCCTGCCACTGTTCCGGAGCCATCGCGGATTGGTCTGAACGACAGCGCAGAGCAAGAAGCGATTGACCTCCAGTTGTCTGATTTCGGGCAAAAAATGACAGGATCGAGCGAACATCTCGAAATAAAAACTCTTGCATACCGATGTTTTTAGTGTTTCGATTGCGATGACTGGACACCAGAAGCCGGCTCGTATTCCAGAGAAAGGAACAACCATGATAATTCATAGACGGACATTCGTCGGGGGCGCCGGCGCTCTCTTATTGTCAGGTTTCCTGTCGCCCGCCAGCAAGGTTCTGGCAGCGGAAAAGGGTGGAACGCTTACGCTCGGCTTTACCAGCGAAACCTCCTCGATGGATCCGCATTGGCACATCGTCACGCCCAACAACTCGGTGTCGCAGCATCTGTTCGATCGACTTGTTCATCTCGACGAAAAGCAGGGACTCGTGCCCGGACTGGCATTGAGCTGGAAACCGGTCGATGACCAGACGTGGGAATTCAAACTGCGCGAAGGCATTACCTTCCATGACGGCAGTCCCTTTACGGCAGACGATGTGATTTTCAGCGCCCAGCGGGCGCAGAACGTCACCGGCGCGATCTTCAACATGCGCGCTTATCTATCTGACAAGGTGTTTGAGAAGGTCGACGATCTGACACTTCTTGTGCGCACCGATGCCGCCAATCCTCTCGTGCCCAACGAGCTTTCGACGACGGCGATCCTGTCGAAGGCCGTGGCGGAGGGCGCTGCGAGCGCCGACTTCAACAGTGGCAAGGCCGCGATTGGCACCGGGCCGTATAAGTATGTCGAATATACGCCCGGGGCCCAGGTCGTATTGGAACGCAATGACGCCTACTGGGGTGACAAGCCGGACTGGAAGCGGGTCGTCATCAAGCCGCTTCCAGCTGGCGGCGCGCGGGTGGCTGCACTCCAATCGCGCAACATCGACGTAATCGACAACATTCCGCCGGCCGACGTTGCTCATCTCGAGGGAACTGCGGGACTGAACCTAGTCAAGGACGTGGCCAATCGCATGGTATTCCTGTCGATGGACCAGGGTCGCAAGGTCTCGCCCTTCGTGCGGGCCAAAGACGGCAGCGAGATCGCCAACGTCTTCCTCGATCGTCGCGTGCGGCAGGCCATCGACCTGGCGATCGACAAGAAGGCGGTCGCCACCCACATCCTCGCAGGCAATGGTGCGGCGGCAAGTCAGTTCGTGCCGGAGGGAATCTTCGGTCACAATCCCGATATTCCGCTCAAGGACGCCGACCCGGAAAAGGCCCAGAGCCTGCTTGCTGAAGCTGGCCTGGCAGATGGGTTTCAATTGACTATCCACGGGCCCAACGATCGGTTCATCCGGGATTCGGCCGTTGTCCAGGCCATCGCACAGATGCTGACCCGCATCGGCATTACCATGCAGGTGGACACCATGCCCGGCAACGTCTTCTACAAGCGCGCCTCGTCGGGCGGCCCGGAAGACGGGAGCGAGTTCAGCTTTTTCCTCGTCGGTTACAGCGCAGCCACCGGCGAAGTCTCGGGCGCTTTGCGCAATGTCGTGCACAGCGTGGACAAGGACCGTGGTCTGGGATCGAACAACCGGACCCGCTATTCAAACGCTGACGTCGATGCGCTGATCGAGGAAGGCATGCGGACCATTGATGACGCCAAGCGGCTGGAAATCTTCCAGTCTGCCTGCGCCATGGCAATCGAGGACGTCGCCTACATTCCGCTTTATTATCCGGTCAGCGTTTGGGGCCTTCAGGACAGCATGACCTTTGCCGGGCGGTCCGACGAACGCACCCTGGCGATGGATTTCCATTCCGCCCGCTGATTTCGCGTTAGGCACGCGACCTGGATTCGCCGCTGTGGCAGAGCTTCGGCCCGCCGCAGCGCGTGTCCGCAAATCGGCAGGCCCTGCCGTCGACGTTTCAGCCAGAGGTTGCAACATGCTCGCTTCCCTTCTTCATCGTGTGTTCCAGGCGGCATTGATCCTGGTTGCGATGACGGTGATCGTTTTCATCGGCGTCAATGTGATCGGCAATCCTGTCGATATCCTCATCTCGCCACAGGCGGATCAGGCGGAACGTGCGCGCATCATCGCGGAACTTGGGTTGGACCAGCCGCTGTGGCGGCAATATCTGGCGTTTGTATCCAATGCCCTGCAGGGTGATTTGGGGACAAGCTACATCTTCAACCAACCTGCATTGGAGGTCATTCTCCAACGCCTGCCGGCGACGCTTGAACTGGCAGTCTTCGCAATGCTGATCGCGATCCTGCTCGGCATTCCGCTTGGCCTCTATGCCGGCCTGCGGCCGGAGTCGCCGATTTCGCGCACGATCATGGCCGGCAGCATTCTTGGTTTCTCCCTGCCCACATTCTGGGTCGGCATGCTGCTGATCATGGTCTTTGCCGTTCAACTCGGCTGGCTGCCCAATGGTGGGCGTGGCGAAACCGTAACAGTGCTCGGCACGCAGTGGTCGTTCCTGACCGTGAACGGGCTGACACATCTTTTTCTGCCTGCTCTGAACCTGGCGCTGTTCAAGACGTCCCTGATCCTGCGCCTCACTCGGGCGGGGGTGCGCGAGGTGATGCCTCAGAACTATATCCGGCTGGCGCGCGCCAAGGGCTTGAGCAACCGCCGCATCATCTTCGTACATGCGCTGAAGAACGTGCTTATCCCGGTCGTCACCGTGGTAGGGCTGGAGTTTGGCTCGGTAATCGCCTTCTCGGTCGTGACGGAAACCATCTTTGCCTGGCCAGGCATGGGCAAGCTGATCATCGACAGCATCAATGTTCTCGATCGGCCGATTATCGTTGCGTACTTGATGATCATCGTCGTCCTGTTCGTCGTGATCAATCTTGTCGTCGACGTTGCTTACACGCTCCTCGATCCGCGGGTGCGGCTCGACGGCACCAAAGGGGCCTGACATGACGGACACCTTCTCCAATCCGATCGAGAGCCCTGTTACTGCTCCCACGGTTTCGCCGATACGCAAGCTGGTACGCCAGTTCAGCCGATCGAAGCTGGCACTTGCCGGTCTCGCAGTGCTGGTCGCGATCTGCCTCGCCGCGATTTTCGCTCCGCTTTTGTCGCCGCAAGATCCCTACGACCTGATGCAGCTCGACATCATGGACGGCCAGCAGGCACCCGGCAGCACCTCGCTGGGGCACGGTTTCACCTTCCTTCTCGGCACCGACGACCAGGGGCGGGACATGTTCTCGGCCATCCTCTACGGATTGAGGATTTCGCTGGGGGTGGGGCTCACTTCCGCGATCGCCGCGGCGCTGATCGGGGCTACACTCGGCATGATCGCCGCCCATGCGGGCGGGCGCACCGAAGCGGTGATCATGCGTATCGTCGACCTTCAGCTCTCGTTTCCGGCTATCCTGGTGGCGCTGATGATCCTTGCATTCCTCGGCAAGGGCATCCTCAACGTCGTGCTGGCGCTCGTTCTCGTTGAATGGGCAACATTTGCTCGCGCTGCGCGTGGCTCGGCCCTGGTCGAGAGCCAGAAGGAGTATATCGAGGCGGCCGTGTGTATGGGGCTGCCGCTGCGGCGTATACTGTTGCGGCATCTGCTGCCAAACTGCCTTCCGCCGCTTATCGTGATCGCGACCATTCAAGTCGCGCGTGCCATCTCGCTTGAGGCGACGCTGTCATTTCTTGGCGTCGGCGTGCCGATCACCGAACCTAGCCTCGGTCTCCTTATCTCCAATGGCTATCAATACATGCTCGCGGGCTACTACTGGATGAGCTTGTTTCCAGGGATCGCGCTGCTGATCACCATTGTTGCCATCAATCTCGTCGGCGACCAGCTTCGCGACGTTCTCAACCCTCGCAACCGGAGCTGAGCAATGACGGGACAGCGCATGGAGGCTCCACTGCAGACAAATGAAGAAGGGCGTGACATGGCCGCACCGCTTCTCTCCATCCGGAATCTCACAACGTCTTTTCGCAACGACGGCCAATGGTCGCCGGTGGTGCGTGACGTGTCCTTCGACATCCGCGCACGCGAAACCCTTGCGGTGGTGGGCGAAAGCGGTTCGGGCAAGAGTGTTACCGCCATGTCGGTCTTGCGGTTGCTGCCCCCCGCATCAAGTCGGATCGAAGGGCGCATTACCTTCGACGGTAAGGATTTGACAGCGCTGAGCGACGAGGCCATGCGCGCGATCCGCGGCAACGACATCGCAATGATCTTTCAGGAGGCGAGCCTCAATCCGGTCTACAAGATCGGCTTCCAGCTTGCCGAAGTGCTGGTCGAGCATCGCGCCATGAGCCAGACGGAAGCACAGGCAGAAAGTGTGCGCCTGCTCGACCGGGTACGCATTCCGTCGGCGAAAAACCGGCTGGACGCGTATCCGCACAATCTGTCGGGCGGCATGCGCCAGCGAGTCGCTATCGCCATGGCGCTGGCCTGTCAGCCCAAGCTCCTTATTGCCGACGAGCCGACGACGGCACTCGATGTGACGATCCAGGCGCAGATCATTGAACTGATCAAGACACTGCAGCAGGAGGACGGGATGTCCGTCCTGTTCATCACGCATGACATGGGCGTGGTGGCGGAAGTTTCGGACAGGACGGTGGTGATGTATCGCGGGGAGCTGGTCGAGGCGGACACCACGGCCGAGATTTTTTCTCGGGCGAGCCATCCTTATACGAGGGCGCTACTCGCCTCGATCCCTCATCTGGGCTCGATGCGCGATCGCGATGCACCTTTGAGCTTTCCTCTGGTGGACCATCAGACCGGCGCCGTTTCCGAGCCGAAGGAAACTGTCGCTCGACCAAACCAGCAAGCCGAGCCGTTGCTCGCCGTGCGCGGGCTCAAGGTGAGGTTCAACATTCGCTCCGGTATTTTGGGCGGAGTGAGCGGGCGCGTCCACGCCGTTGAGGACGTGTCTTTCGATGTCAAGCCTGGGGAGACCCTGTCGCTGGTCGGCGAGAGCGGGTGCGGAAAGTCAACGACGGCGCGCGCCATCATGGGACTGGCCAAGTATGAGGACGGCGGTATCACCTTCAACGGAAAGCCGCTTGCAGGACTGACGGGCCAGGAGCAGCTGGCGCGCAAACGCGACGTGCAGATGGTGTTTCAGGATCCATTCGCCAGTCTCAATCCGCGCATGACGGTGGGCCAGGCGCTTTCCGAGCCGCTCGCTTTCCATACGAGCTTGTCGCGCGCCGGCATACGGGCACGGGTATACGAACTCCTGGAAGGGGTGGGCCTGCATCCCGACATGGCGAGTCGCTATCCGCACCAGTTCTCGGGCGGCCAGCTGCAGCGCATCGCGATCGCGCGCGCCCTTGCGCTTGAGCCGAAACTTCTGATCGCCGACGAGGCGGTCTCCGCGCTCGATGTTTCGGTGAAGGCGCAGATCGTCAATCTGATGATTGAGCTGCAGGAGCGGTTAGGCCTTTCCTACCTGTTCATCTCGCACGACATGGCGGTGGTGGAGCGGGTCAGCCACCGCGTCGCGGTGATGTATCTCGGCGAAATCGTGGAGATCGGGCCGCGCCAGGCGGTCTTCGGGAACCCGGCACATCCATACACTCGCGAACTGATGTCGGCCGTGCCGGTTCCCGATCCACAGCGTCGAGCGACAGAAACGCGGGTCCCGGCACGTGAATTGCGCAGTCCGATCCGCGCGCCAGATTTTCAGGCGCCCAAACGTATGATGCTCGAGGTGGGACCGGGCCATTTTGCCCAGGCAGATAGCGACGGGATCGTGACCCAGTTGACATCGCTGGCCGAAACTGCAGCGCAGACCCGGCAGCCTCGTCTGGCGGCCGAATGATGACGGGCGACCTTCTGCAGCACAGTTCCCATTGGGGTGCTTTTCGAGCCCGTCACGCCGACGGCGTCACGGAAATCCGGCCGTTGGCCAGCGACCCCGATCCGTCACCGCTGTTGGGCAATCTGCCGGCGGCACTCAGCAGCGATTGTCGTATCCTCAGACCCGCTGTGCGCAAGGGCTGGCTGGAGGATGGTCCGGGCGCCGACCCGCGTCGCGGGCGTGACGCTTATGTCGAGGTTTCGTGGAGCGAAGCACTTGATCTTGCGGCCGGCGAATTGCGGCGCGTTTATTCCGATTTCGGTCCTTCGGCGGTGTTCGGCGGTTCCTATGGATGGTCGAGCGCGGGCCGCTTTCACCATGCACAGAGCCAAATCCATCGCTTCCTCAACATGTTGGGTGGTTATACGCGCTCCGTAAACAACTACAGCGCGGGCGCGGCCATGGTCATTATCCCGCACGTGTTTGGTGACTATGACCGCTTCGAGCGGCGCAGTGTGAGCTGGCGGGCCGTTGCGGAACACAGCGAAATGGTGGTCGCCTTCGGGGGAATGGCGCTCAAGAACGCCATGGTGAATGGCGGAGGCAACAGTCATCATATCGTGCGCGGCCGTATCGCCCAGGCGGCCAAACGCGGGACACGCTTCATCAATGTGAGCCCGTTGCGTGACGATATGCCGGGCGAGGCCTTGAGCCGCTGGTTGGCGGTCAGGCCAGGCACCGATGTGGCGCTGATGCTCGGTCTTGCGCACACGCTCGTGGAAGAGGGGCTGCATGACTCGGCTTTTCTTGATCGGTACACGGAAGGCTACGCAGAGTTCGAACTCTATCTGCTGGGCAAGAGCGACGGCATAGCGAAGACTGCCGCGTGGGCGGCTGCCATTTGCGGCATTTCGGCTGCCGACATCAGGGCGCTCGCGCGGGAGATGGCGCGGTCCCGCACGCTGGTCACGGTCAGCCATTCACTTCAGCGCGCCGAACATGGCGAACAGCCGGTTTGGATGGCAGTCACACTGGCCAGCATGCTGGGGCAGATCGGGCTAGACGGAGGTGGTTTCGCCTATTCGCTGGGCGCGCTGGGCAACATCGGCAAGGATGCGCTGGCCGTGCCGCTGCCGACCTTCTCGCAAGGCAGCAATCCGTGTTCCGAGTTCATCCCGGTTGCGCGCATCGCCGATATGCTGCTGCATCCCGGCGAAACCTATCCGTTTAATGGTCGCGACCTGACCTATCCCGAAATCCGGCTCGTCCATTGGGCCGGCGGCAACCCGTTTCATCACCACCAGGACCTCAACCGGTTGCGCAGGGCGTTCGCCCGACCGGAGACTATCATCGTTCATGAGACGGGCTGGACAGCTTCGGCGCGGCATGCCGATATCGTGCTGCCGGCGACCGTGACCATGGAGCGCGAGGATATCGGCGCTTCGGCCTTCGACCCTCTGATGTTTGCCATGCATCGGATTGCCAAACCAGTCGGCGAGGCGCGAGACGATTATTGGATCTTCACCGAATTGTCGCGCCGGCTGGGGACGGAAGCCGCCTTTACCGAAGGGCGCAGCGTACGCGACTGGCTCGCTCATCTCTACGAGACAACGCGCGCAGCGCTCGAGCAGCGCGGCGACGCGCCGCCCGGATTCGAAAGCTTCTGGGCACATGGTGAGTTGCATCTTCCGGTGCTGGCCGACGAAGGCGGCCCGGCTCGTCTCTATCGTGCTGACCCGCAGGCCAATCGTCTCAAGACCCCAAGCGGCAGAATCGAAATCTTCTCAAGGCAGATAGCGGGTTTCGGCTATTCCGACTGCGCCGGCCATCCGAGTTGGTATCCACCGGCCGAAGGCTACGGCTCGGCGGCAATTCAGCGCTACCCGCTGTACCTTGTCGCCAACCAGCCTTCGACGCGCCTCCATAGTCAGCTGGATTACGGCGTGGTCAGCCTGGCTTCCAAAATTCATGACCGCGAGCCCGCGCGGTTGCATCCGGATACGGCCGCCGCGCGGGGCATCGTGGATGGGGATGTCGTCAGGATTTTCAACGATCGCGGCTATTGTCTCGCAGGCGCGCGGCTCAGCGACGAGGTGATGCCCGGCGTCATCCAGCTTTCCACCGGCGCATGGTTCGATCCTGCGGATCCGCAGACCGAGCAGACGGGGTGCGTTCACGGCAACCCCAATATCGTAACCCGCGATATCGGCACGTCGAGCCTGGCGCAGGGGTGCACCGGGCAACTGAGCCTGGTCGAGGTTGAGCGGTTCGAAGGCGACTTGCCGCCAGTTCGCGCGCTGAAGCCGCCGATCTTCGCGGCGCGAAACAAATGATTTTACAAAACTAAAAACATTAGTATGCAAGTGTTCTTGTTGTGTGTATTGTGTGCGGCAATGAGCATGACGCGCAGGTTGACGGTCGTCAGCCGCGCTTGACGGAAAGTCGAGGAGCACGGCGGACGGTTGCTATGAGACATGCGGACCTGCGCAGATTTGGCGTGATCATGCCCGGCGGCAACATGACCCTGGAGCGTGAATTGCCGTCGCATCTGCCGCCCGGTTTCACGATCAACTGGAGCCGGGTCTCGCGGCCCAACTGGGAAACGGTCAACCGGGAATCTCTGCTAGAGATGAACGCGCTGGCCATCCGCGGCGCGACCGATCTCGTGCGGCTGAAGCCGGAGCTCATCCTCTATGCCTGCACGAGCGGCAGCTTTATCGAAGGCGAGGGCGAGGAGGCGGAGATTGCCCGGCGCATTACGCAGGCAACCGGAATCGGGGCGCTGACCACGTCATCTGCAGTGATCGAGGCGCTGCAGGCATTGCAGGCCCGCCGCATCTTAATGGTGACGCCCTATCCCGACGAGATCAACGAGACGGAGGCACGCTTCCTCGCCTTTCACGGCATCACGGTCACCGCATGCGCGGCGTTTCACTGCGACGCCAGCCGACCCATTGCCTCGATCGCCTCGGAAGAGGTCGCGGCTCTGGTTCTGACGCATGAGGAAGAGGCGCGGGCGGCCGATGCGGTCTTTATCAGCTGCACCAATCTCCTGACCTTCGATCAGATCGACCGGCTCGAAGCCGAACTGGGCCGCCCGGTGGTCAGCTCCAATCTGGCCTCGCTCTGGTCAGCGCTGCGCGCGATCGGCGCGCCGCTCGCGGGAGTAGCACCCGGCCGCCTGTTTTCGGCTGCTGCCGTCTCCGACCATTCGTATTAAGAGCGCCGGCACTGCCTAGCGCCCGGAAAAAGAGGGAAGAAAAAGACAATGACGGATAGCAGGCAGGCGCGTCTGGCCGTGGATATCGGCGGGACCTTTACCGACATCGTGCTGGAGATCGCGCCCGGCCAGCATGTCTCGGGCAAGTATCTGACGACCCATGCCGCGCCCGAGCGCGCGGTTCTGGAAGGCACGCGCGATCTTCTCGCAAGAAGCGGCGTGTCGCCCGCCGATATCCGTCTTGTGGTCCATGGCACGACGCTTGCCACCAATGCGCTGATCGAGCGCAAGGGTGCCAGGACCGCGCTTTTGACGACGGCCGGTTTCCGCGATTCACTGGAAATGGCCTATGAGCACCGGTTCGAGGTGTCGGACCTCTACATGGTTCGTCCGGAGCCGCTGGTGCCGCGCAATCTGAGGCTCGAAGTGGATGAGCGGCTGGCCGCCGACGGCTCGGTCCTGCGCCATCTGGACGAGGAGTCGGTGAGGGCGCTGGTGCCCGTGCTCGAACGCGAGACCGTCGAATCCGTGGCCGTCTGCCTGCTTCACTCCTATGCGAATGGCGAGCACGAAACGCGGGTCGGCGCGATCCTGCGCGACGCGCTGCCGGGCCTCAATGTCACGCTGTCACATGAAATCTGCCCGGAAATCCGCGAATTCGAACGGGGCTCGACGGTCTGCGCCAACGCCTATGTGCAGCCGATCATGGAAAGCTATCTGCGCCGCCTGGACGTCGGCCTGAAAGATGCGGGCATCGACGCACAGGTCATGCTGATGATGTCGAGCGGCGGCCTGACCAGCCTCGAGATTGCCTGCGCGCAGCCAATCAAGTTGGTGGAATCAGGGCCGGCCGGCGGCGCGGTGCTGGCGGCCGACATCGCGCGCAAGCTGGATTTGCCCGAAGCGCTTGCCTTCGACATGGGCGGCACGACTGCCAAGCTCGTGCTGATCGATGGCGGCATGCCGCATCAGAGCCGATCGCTTGAAGTCGCGCGCGCCTATCGTTTTCTGCGCGGCAGCGGCATGCCGTTGCGGGTGCCCGTCATCGATCTCGTAGAGATCGGAGCTGGCGGTGGCTCGATCGGCGCGGTGGACGCGCTCGGTCGCGTGCAGGTCGGCCCGGAAAGTGCGGGCTCTGAACCCGGTCCTGCATGCTACGGGCGCGGCGGCACGAAGCCGACCGTCACCGATGCCGATCTGGTGATGGGCAAGATCGATCCCGAGACCTTCGCCGGCGGTATGATCAGCCTTGACATCGGCGCGTCGTGCGCTGCCCTCCAGTGTCATATCGGCGCCAGCGCGCAGATGGATGCGAGGACTTCCGCCATCGCGATTGTCGAGGTGGTGGATGAGAACATGGCCAACGCGGCCCGCGTGCACGCGACCGACAACGGCGCCGAACTGGAAGGGCGCACGATGATCGCCTTCGGGGGCGCCGCGCCGATGCACGCTGCGCGCATTGCCCAGAAGCTCGGGATCGACACGGTGATTGTGCCGCGTGGTGCAGGCGTCGGCTCAGCGCACGGCTTCCTCCTCGCGCCCGTCTCCTACGAGGCGGTGCGCACTCGGCTCATTTCTCTGTCGGCCTTCGACGTGGAACTGGCGCGTTCCGTTCTTGGCGAGATGCGCAAGGAGGCCGAGAGCTTCGTGCGGCTGGGTGTGACGACCGCCGCAGCGCTGGAGGAGCGGATTTCAGTTTACATGCGCTACCGCGGCCAGGGCCACGAAGTACAGGTTTATCTTGCCGCCGATGTTCTGGACAGAGATCCCGAGACCCGCATCCGGGAACTCTTCGAAATGGAGTATCGCAGGCATTTCGGACGGATCATTCCCAAGATGGAGATCGAGTGCCTGACCTGGACGCTCACCCTGGCCGCGCCGACGCCCGAAGCGGCAGCGGCCGATAGCGCGACGGCAAGTCCTGCTCCCGCTCCACGCCGCACCCAGACGCTGGTCGATCTCGCTTCGATGCAGGACAACCCGGCAAATATCTATCACCGCACCGACCTGGGGTGCGGCGCCAGTGTGGCGGGTCCGGCGATTATCGCCGAGGCCGAAACCAACACCATGGTTCCGGTTGGCTTCACCGCATGCACCGACACTTACGGAAACCTCATCCTCAAGACCGGAAAGGCCGCAGCATGAGCGACGCGACCAGGAATATCCAACTGCAAGTGATCTGGAGCCGACTGATCGCCGCCGTCGAGGAACAGGCGCGCAGCCTTATCCGTGCGGGCTTCTCGACCTCGACCCGCGAGGCCGGCGACGTTTCCGCCGGTGTCTTCAACCGGACCGGCGAAATGATCGCGCAGGCCGTGACGGGCACACCCGGCCACATCAACTCCATGGCGCGTTCCGTGCGCCATTTCCTCGATGAATATCCTATCGACACGATGCAGGAAGGCGACGCCTACATCACCAATGATCCTTGGAAGGCAACCGGCCATCTCACCGATCTTTCGGTGGTAACGCCGATCTTCCGCAACGGTCGGGCAGTGGCGCTGTTTGCATGCACCACTCATGTCGTCGATATTGGCGGCAATGGACCTTCGCCTGAATCGCGCGATGTCTATGGCGAAGGGCTTTTCATCCCGATTATGAAGATTGTCGATCGCGGCGAGATGAACGAGCATCTGCTGAAGATCGTGCGCGCCAACGTCAAGGAACCGATCCAGGTCGAGGGTGATATCTTCGCACTCGTCGCCTGCAATGATATCGGCGGCGCGCGGCTGCAGAAGATAATGGATGAATATGCTCTCGACGACATCGAGGCCGTGGGCAATCAGATTCTGGAGCGCAGCAAGCAGGCCATGATGGAGGCGATCGCCAGGCTGCCGCGTGGCACCTGGCGGAACCATATGCGCATCGATGGCTACGAAGCCCCTATCGACCTTCACGCCGCCGTCACGGTGGACGAGATGGGCGTTCATATCGATCTCGCCGGCACATCGCCAGCTTCGCGCTACGGCATCAACTGCCCGATGTGCTACACTGAAGCCTATGCAGCCTTCGGGGTAAAATGCCTTGTCGCGCCCAGCCTTCCCAACAATGCCGCGACGCTCGGCTGCATAACGATTACGGCGCCGGAGGACTGCATCGCCAATGCATCCTTCCCGCGCCCCGTCGTGGCCCGCTCCACCATAGGAATGTTCCTCCCCGATCTCGTCTTCGGCTGCTTCGAGCAGGCGATCGACGACGTCGTGCCGGCTGAAAGCACCGGTACGCTTTGGAACATCCGGCTCGGCGTTCAGCCGAGCGGCCAGGATCGCGGCTTCATGGTCACCACCTTCCATAGCGGCGGCGCCGGTGCGCGGCCGCGTCTTGACGGCCTTTCGGCAACGCCGTTCCCCTCCGGCATCCGTAACGTGCCGGTGGAGGTGACGGAGGCTATCACTTCGCTGGTCATCTGGAAGAAGGAGTTTCGCGAAGATTCCGGCGGGGCAGGTACATATCGCGGTGGTCTCGGACAGACCATGGTGATCGGCAACCGCGCTGATGCTCCGCTTACTTTCTATGCCCGCTATGAGCGGGTGGAGAATGCGCCAAAGGGACGTCAGGGCGGGCAGCCTGGCGCGAAGGGCCGGCTCAGCCTCGGCTCCGGCTCTGCACGCGTCAAGTCAAAGGGCATTCAGACGATTCCCGAGAAGGATACGATCATCATCGAGATGCCGGGTGGCGGTGGCTATGGCAGTCCGCTGGCCCGTGACCCCGAAGCTGTGGCAAAGGACGTGATGCTCGGCTATGTCACTGTCGAGGGCGCGCGCGAGCAATACAAGGTTGCGTTCGACGTATCCGGCCGGCTCGACCGCGACGCGACTGCGCGGTTGCGGGCAGCTGGCTGACCTCTGTGCCGCGATGAACTACCCGCTCACGCTCAAGCTGGCGCAGGCATTGGTTGGCCTGCGCGAGACGGTACTCGATCCGCTGGTTTCGGAGCGGGCCGCCATTGCCTTTCTGGATACGGTCGGGGTGATGATCGCCGCTCGCAGTGAACCTGCCGTGGCTGGCCTCAAACAAACGCTCGATGCCATCGGAGCAGGACCACGCGACAGCGCGCATTCGGCGCTTGTCGACGGAACGGCCGCGCATGCACTGGATTTTGACGACGTGGCCTTCGGCGGTCATATCAGCGCGGTTCTGATCCCGGCGATCATGGCGGTTGCCGCGCCGCGCGGGGCGAGTATCCGCGAGGTCGTTCTGGCGTATGTCGCTGGCTATGAAGCCTGGGCGGAGCTCGCAGCGCGCGAGGCCACGCTTTATCACGCCCGTGGACTGCATCCGACCGGACTCCTCGGCGCCGTTGCGGCCTCTGTGGCCGTTGGGTCGCTGCTGCGGCTGGACGAGCAGGGTATGGCGCGGGCATTGGCGATCGGCGCCTCGCAAGGCGCGGGGCTGATGGCGAATTTCGGCAGCATGATCAAGCCGTTTCATGCCGGACGCGCTGCGCAGTCGGGCGTCCTCGCGGCCTTCCTGGCCCAACAAGAATTCACGGCTTCGCCTGATGCGCTGGAAGCGCCAAACGGGTTTCTGGCGAGTTATTCGCCGGCCGGCCAGGTCGATCTGGAGCGACCGATCCAACTCGACGGACACGGCCCGGTTCTCGGCCGCAACGCGCCCAATATCAAACGCTATCCGGTCTGTTATGCCGGACACCGCGCGATCGACGCCGTGCTCGAACTGGGATCGACCTCGCTGATGGCGGATGCGGTAGAATGCATCGAGATCCGGTTGAGCCCTCGCCACTCCGACACGTTGCGCTATCGCGATCCGGAAACGGTTGCGCAGGCCCGTTTCAGCCTTGAGTTCTTCGCGGCTGCTGCACTCATGCGTGGTTGGGTTGGCCTTTCGGAACTCTCCGACGCCACGCTCGCCGATCCGACCGTGCGGCCTCTGATGAGGAAGGTCGAACGGGTTCTCAGCCACGATTTCGACCCGGATCTTGATGGCTGGGCGCGCGCCGATCGGGCTGCGCTGATCCTGAAGGACGGCACGCGCCTGGAAAGCCACCCGGTGAGACGGCCGAAGGGGCATGCTGAAAATCCGACGTCTCTCGAGGATGTGCACCGGAAATTCGTGGACTGCCTTCGAAGCGTGGGTGAGGGCGAACTGGCGCCATCGCTGTTTTCGGCGGTGAGCGGATTGGCAGAACCTGATGATGGACCGATCCCGGCCGCGTTGCGCGCCGTGTTCGTAGCATCCTGATGCTTTGCAGGCCCGCTGCCTATTCCGGAAGGGTGTTTTCGTTCCTGTTGACACTGGGCATTGCGACGCTGGGCGGTTACCTGTTTTCACTTGCCCATGTGCCGCTCGCCTGGACCATCGGCGCGATGGTGAGCACTACGGTTCTGGTTTGGATCAGGCCTGTCATGCTGCCGCGCGCAACGCGCCCGCTTGCGATGATTGTCTTGGGCACCAGTTTCGGGTTGGGCTTCAGCGCGCCGGTGTTGGTAGCGGTTTTGGCCGCGCTGCCGATCATCATGACAGCCGGGACGCTAATCGTCGTCGTTGGCCTGTGCCTAACGCCGCTTTTTGCACGGCTGGCGAAACTCGACAGGAAGTCGGCCTATTTCTGCACCGTGCCGGGCGGTATTGCCGTGATGCCGGTTCTCGCCGAGCGTGCCGGAGCGCAGATTGCACCGGTGGTCTTCGCCCAGACGATCCGCATGGTCATGGTCGTGCTGACCATTCCGCCGGCGGTCGCGCTGTTCGGTTCCGTGCGAGACGACAGCATCTTCCGTCCCGATCTGCCGCCGATCGACTGGTCGAATCTGGTGCTTCTGTTTGGCTTTACGATTGGCGGGGCGCTGTTGCTCTTGCGCTTGAAGGCAGCAAATCCATGGCTGATCGGCCCGTTGATCTGCTCGATGAGCATCACGGCCTTATGGCAAGCGCCCACCGGCTTTCCGCCCTGGCTGGTCAACGTGGCGCAGATAGGCATGGGCGCCGGGCTGGGCGTCAGGCTGACGAGGCGCTTTCTCTTCACAAGCGGCCGCCTGGCCGTCGCCTCACTTGTCTCGACTGGCATTCTGCTTGTCGTATTGACCACAGGTGCGGTTGTGCTCTCAGTCATCTCCGGTTTGCCGAGCGAGGCGGTCATTCTCGGACTGGCGCCAGGTGGAACGCCCGAAATGGTCGTCACCGCCGCCACGCTGCATATAGGCGTGCCGCTTGTGCTCGGATTTCACATCGTGCGCATGCTGATCAACAACCTGTTGATTGGTCCGATCTGGAGCGTTGCGAAGCGGCTCGGTTTTGACATCTAGCGCGATCCGCCGGATCAGCCGTTGCGGATTGCCAGCAGCATGCGGTGTTGGAGCGACGAGCGTACATGCTCGCGTGCTGCCGCTTCGGCCGCCTCGCTGTCACGTGCCAGAAGGGCGCTCACAATGGCTTTGTGCTCCGCGGTGGCCTGCCGGGCGCGATCACCCTTCGACAGCAGGCTAGGCAAAAGCGACATGGTCACGGATAGCTGTGACAAGCTGCGCAGGAGATATCGATTATGCGCCGCCAGCAGGATCATCTGGTGGATCCGCAGATTGATCTCGCTCAGCTCTTCGTAATTGCCCGGATGATGCAGTTCGGATTCATTGAGTTCAGCGATGGTGCGTAACTCGACGTCGCTGGCGCTTTGTGCGGCCTGCCGTGCCGCCGCTCCCTCCAGCACCTCGCGCATGAAATAGAGCTCGACGATCTGTTGATGGGACAGATCGGTGATGATGAGGCCGCGACGCGGCTCATTCGTCAAAAGACCGTCGGCTTCCAGCCTTACGATTGCATCGCGCACCGGCGTGCGCGACACGCCAAACCGGGCCGCCAGCTCGGCTTCCGTCACTCGCTCGCCAATTGACAGCGCGCCCTTGCGGATCGCGTCGCGGACCTTGTGATAGACCTCCGAGGTCAGGTCGCCGGAATTGATAGGATATTGCGATGCCTTGGGTGTCGCTCCCGCGGCCCCGCCAGCGGCCTCGTCCTTATCTCTTGCCTTACCACGTGCGGCCATCTGCTCTGTCCCTCCCACCGGCCGCGCGCCGCGTGCGAGCCGGCACGACAGGGCCGCAAAGACACCATCCAAGTTAATCGATAACCAAAAGAGGGCTGTGAGCCAAGCCGGAACGGTTGGAGTTCACAGACACGGCGCCCTGGAGCGGGCGTCAGGTACCGGTGTCGCCAGCTAGCAGTGAGGCAATCGACGCCAGGCCATCCATCCCTTCCCCGAAACGGCGCACGGTGACAAACAGGCCGTTGGCTCTTGTTCCACCCAGAACAGGTTCGACAAGACCTTTGAACTTGTCTTCGATCTGCGCCCAGCTCAAAGGCGTGTCGGGATGGCCGAGCACGACATCGACCACGGCTTCAAGTGTCTGGCCGTCCGAAAGGGTGATTTCGAGACGCGCGGCGACTTCCGACTGTCCCTTCACTGGAATACAAGTGACGCGCGGCGTGAGATCGGCAACGATCGGATCGTTGATGATATCATCGGTAAAATCGAACGCACTAAGGCGATAGCCAGCCAGGCCCATGGCGATACAGCAATGGGTGCTGAAACGGGCTTCCAGCCCGGTTTTCGGGGCAGGATTTCCGGCGGCGACAAGCGCGATCGGATTGACATATGCCCTGATCGCTTCGATGCGCCGATTGCCGAGCCTGCCTCTCACGCCCTGCGCAGCCTCAGCCGCGGCATGGGTGGCGCGACAGGAGGCAAAACGCTTGTAGCCGTTGCGCAGCACATACCATTGTTGTGTGAAGTCGAGTTCAGGCAGCACGTATTCGGCATCCTTCAGAAAGGATGGAAGGATGCCCTTATCGATTTCAAACAGGTCAGAGGCCGCCAGGAAACCGCTCTGCGCCATTTCGGCGGCCATGATGCCGTCCATCGCTGCTTTGCCGGCATGAAACGGCTTGGAATGCGTGCCAAAGGAGCCGACCAGCCCGCCGGCCGTCGTTGCCGCAACGCCGAGCGCACTCGCCGCCTCTTCCTTTGTCAGCCCGAGGACCACGCAGGCGCTTGCCGCCGCACCGGCCCGGCCGAAAATCGAAGTGGGGTGAAACCCGCGATGCTGGAGCGTGCGTCCTACTCCTGATTGTCCGCCGCCGCCCAGCCGGGACATGACTTCGTAACCGGTCACGAACGCTCTCAGCGCCGTCGTATCCGCCAGTCCGTGATGCTGTGCCAGTGTGAGTGCCGCCGACCAGCACGGACCGCTCGGATGGCCTCCACCGGCATAATGCACGTCATCCAGGTCCATCGCATGGGTCATCGTACCGTTAAGGAGTGCTGCAACCGCCGGCTGGGTCTGAGGGCCGAGGAAGATGCGTGCGCCGCCGGGTGCGTTCCAGCTATTTGCCAACTTGCGCAGCGCCTTGACGGCAGGATCTGCATGCCCGGCCACCGAGACGCCGATGTAGTCGGCCAGTGCCTGCCTGCCAGCTTCCTGAACTTCTTCTGGCAGGGGCATCGTGGTGGCTCGCGCGACAAAGCTGGCGAGGGTGGCTGAACGGTCCGACTGTTGATGCGGCTCGGTCATCAGAGGGGTTCCTTGCTTTGCGGAACGACGAAAATTCGGGCAGGGCAGCTGAATTCAGCGCAGCCGGTCGAATCCCGCGCGAATGTCGTTGATGAGATCGCGTGGATCTTCGAGGCCGACATGGATGCGGATCGTCTGCCCATTCGGGTCCCAATGGGTGGCGCTGCGGTTCGCAGCCGGATTGGTCGGCGTCATCAGGCTTTCGAAGCCACCCCAACTCGAGCCCATGCCGAACAGGCCGAAACCATCGAACATCCGCGCGAGACGGGTGCGGTCCTGCTCGTGGATCACCATTCCGAACAGGCCGGAAGCGCCCGTGAACTGGGCCTTCCACAGATTGTGATAGGGGCTGGAGGGCAGGGCGGGATGAAGCACGCGGATGACCTCGCCCTGCTGCTCCAGCCATTGCGCGACCATCAGCCCGGATTCGTAATGCTGACGCAACCGCAGACTGAGGGTGCGCAAGCCGCGCAATGCCAGAAAGGCATCGTCAGGGCTGATGCAGACGCCGAAACGCAGGTAGATTTCGCGAAGGCGGTCATAGCAGGCCGCGTTACAGGCAATTGTTCCGAGCATGATGTCGGAATGGCCGGAGATATATTTCGTGCCGGCCTGGACCGAGATGTCCACGCCCACCTCCAGTGGCTTGAAAAAGTGCCCGCCACTCCAGGTGTTGTCGATCGCAGTGGTGACGCCGCGGCGTTTGGCGATCGCTGCGATCGCTTTCACGTCCTGAATCTCGAAGGTCTGCGAGCCGGGCGATTCCATCCAGATAAGACCAGTTTCCGGGCGGATAAGCGCTTCGATTTCGGCGCCTGCAGCTGGATCGAAATAGGTTGTTTCAACGCCCATCCGGCGCAGAACGCCCTCACAGAACTTGCGCACCGGCGCATAGGTGTTGTCGGTCACCAGAATGTGCGCACCAGGCTCGGCGTAGCTGATCAGGACGACGCTGATCGCCATTACGCCGGAGGGGGCGACCAGCGCGTGATCGCCGTGCTCCAGCGCACAGACCGCCTCTTCGAGCGCATGCGTCGTCGGCGTGCCGCGCCGAGCATAGCGCACACGTAGCGTTTCCTTGGCATCCAGCGTTGCCAGGTTCGGCATCAAGATTGTGGATGCTCGGTAGACCGGGACGTTGACAGCGCCTTTGTGCGCCTTCGGGTCCCGTCCGGCATGCGCCAGAACGGTATCGGGCCGGTAATCGCCGCTCATGAGATGGTTCTCCAACACTGCCTGCCTGTGTCGACCCGAAGGGGCCAGGGCGAAACTTGAAAAGACACGTTGCACCCTGAAAAACATCGGTATACATTAGCACTTAAGTTGTCAAATGAGGTTCGTTCGGCCGCCGAGACTTCCGCACGGGAGGGAGGCGACCCGGAGACTAAAACACACCACCGGCAGGAGCGGCGTCGCACGGCCGCAGGTGTCCGGCCCTGCCGGCCACCCGCCTTCCAGCTTGTTCATACGCGCCGGTCGATGCGAGCCGGACCATCCGGAGACCGCAATCCATGCCCCTGGCCTTGCAGATCGCCGAACGAGCGTTGGCGCTCGATCGCGAAACCTTCGACCCACGGGCGGTCAAATGGGCGAAGGACGCGATCGCCGACATGATCGGTTGCACGCTTCTGGGCGCCAACACCGAGACGACCGATGCAGCGCTCAACGCCGATAGCTATGCGCCAGGCGCCTGCCTTGTACTTGGCCGAAATCGTCGGCTGGGACAGCTCGAGGCTGCTTTCGTCAATGGCACCGCCGGCCATGCGCTGGACTACGACGACACAAGCAAATCGCTATCGGGCCATCCCACGGTCATCATCGTACCCGGTCTGCTGGCGCTGGCGGAGGAACGGGATGCCAGCGGTCGCGACTTTCTCGATGCATATATCGTCGGCGTGGAGACGGCGACGCGGCTGGCCAGAGGCGTCAATTTTCACCACTACGAGAAGGGCTGGCATCCTACGGCGACGCTCGGCATCTTCGGTGCTGCCGCGGCTGCCGCGCGCCTGTTGGGACTTTCAGCCGAACAAACGGCCCATGCCTTGTCAGCCTGCGTATCGTTCGCTTCCGGCGTCAAGGCCAATTTCGGCACGCCGACGAAGCCAATGCATGCCGGGATAGCCGCGCGCAACGGGCTCTTTGCGGCCCTGCTGGCGAAGAAGGGGCTCGCTGCAGCCCCGGGGGCACTGGAAGACCGCCAGGGCTTCCTTGACGTCTTCAACGGACCGGGCAATCACGACGCGGCGAAGATGCTGATTGACTGGGGGCAGCCGCTCGATCTGCTGGATCCCGGCATCTCGATCAAGAAGTATCCCTGTGTCTACAGCGTGCATGGCGCGATCGATGCGGCGATCGCCTTGCGTGAGGAAAGCGATGTCTCGCCGGAAGCGATCGTTTCCGTGCTGGTGCGCATGCATCCGCGCCGCCTTCTTCCCCATGTACGCAACCCCGCAACCAGCGCGCTGAACGCCAAGTTTTCGCTGCCCTACGCTGTAGCGCGGGGGCTCGTCGACGGTGCCGTAACGCTCGATCATTTCGAGGAGGATGCCTTGCACGATCCGGTCGTAACGCGGGTGATGGACCGCGTCGTCATGGAGCCACTTGACGATTTGACGAATGACTACGGCGCTGAATTGCGCGTCACGCTGGCCGATGGCACGGTCTGCATGAAAGCCGTCACGGCTCCGCTCGGGCGAGGGCCGGAAGTGCCGCTGCCGCCGGCAATGCTGGCGGCTAAGTTCGCCGACTGTGCGAGCCGCGCTGTCAGTGCGGCCGGCGCCTCGGAGATCTTCGACATGCTGATGGCACTGGACGGACTGCGATCGATGCGCCTGCTGACCAAGGCCATCGAGAAAGCGACCTCCGACCGATCCGGATCTGCGAGGTGACACGGATGAGCTTCTCTCTGGATCTGGCCCAGCGTGCCAATGCGATTTCATTCGACACCTGCCCGCCGGAGGCCGTCGCCTTGGCAACCCGCGCGCTTGCCGACACTCTGGGGGTGATGGTCGCCGGCAGCGCGGCACCGTTCCTCGACCCGATCGCCAGGGTTCTGGGTGCCGACGGTCGTCACGGCACTGTCTGCGCCATCGGCCGTCCTGGTCGCTATTCGATACTGCATGCAGCGCTCCTCAACGGCACGTCCGCTCATGCGCTCGACTACGACGATTGCAGCACCGTGATGGGCGCGCACCCTTCCGCGCCTGTAGTGCCCGCCATTCTCGCACTGGCGCAGGAGCGCGGTCTGGACGGGCGGGCAGTCGTCGAAAGCTATCTGGCCGGCATCGAAGTGGAAATCCGGTTGGCGCGGGCCGTCATGCCGCATCACTACGAAAAGGGATGGCACCCAACCTCGACGCTTGGCGTGTTCGGCGCGGCAGCAGCCGCAGCCCGACTGCTGCGATTCGACGATGGGCTCCTGGCTCAGGCGCTTGCCGTTGCGGTCTCTCTGGCAAGCGGCGTGAAGGCGAATTTCGGCACACCGGTCAAGCCACTGCATGTCGGTCAGGCCGCCTATAACGGCCTCCTGGCTGCCACAACCGTATCGCAGGGGATGCGGGCCAATCTAGACGCATTCGAGCACAACTATGGCTTCTTCAATCTGTTCAACGGTGCTGCTGCTTTCGATCCGCAGTGCGCGCTGAACGGCTGGGATGAAGGGCTCGAAATCCTCGGCTCCGGCCTGTCTGTGAAGCAGCATCCGTGTTGCGGCAGCGCGCATTCGGCCATTGATGCCGCGCTGGAGATTCATGCCGCAAAAGGGGTAATTACGCCCGAACGGATCGAGCGGATCGATATCTGGTCGCATCCGCGCCGGCTTGCCCATACCGACCGTGCTGCGCCGCGCACCGGGCTTGATGCCAAGTTTAGCATCCAGTTTCTGACCGCGAAGGCGTTGCAGACCGGAGCGATCGGCCTCGGTGATTTCGACGACGTGTCGTTTCTCACGCCGGATGTGGCGGCGCTGATGGAGAAGACCACCGTGCATAGGCGAAGTGGGGCCGACGAATATCTGGCTGAGCTTCGCGTGACGCTCTGCGACGGTACCCTCCTCGACGCGCAAGCCTCGACCGCGCTGGGGCGCGGCCCTGACCGACCGCTCTCCGACGCGGAACGCGAGGCGAAATTCATCGACTGCCTGCGCGGCCGCGCCGATGCGCAACAAGCACGGGACCTGTTCGAAATGATACTGGCGCTCGACACGGCTCGGGACGTCTCCGCCATCATAGACGGTATTTCGCGCTAGAAGAGAGGGCTTCTGCCATGCTGAAGGTCTACGGCCGTTCCAATTCCTCCAACTCCGCCAAGATTTACTGGCTGCTCGACGAAATCGGGCAGGTCTTCGAGCAAATAGAATGCGGAGGCCGGTTTGGTGGCACCGACACGCTCGCCTATAGGGCCATGAACCCTCATGGCAAGGTACCGACCGTCGTCGACGGGGATGTGATTGTTTGGGAATCGAATGCGGTGCTGCGCTATCTTGCAGGTCGTTTCGGCGCCGCCGCTTTGTGGCCAACGGAGGTCGGCGCACGCGCTTGCGTCGATATGTGGATGGACTGGAGCGCGACTGGGCTCGTGCCGCCGCTTGGACGGCTTCGCAAGAGCATTAAGGGCGCAGAGATTCAAGAGACGCTGGTCGCGCCGGTGATTGCAACCTTTCGACTTCTGGACGCGCAACTGCAAAACCGTGATTACATTGCCGGCAACGCCTTCACGCTTGCCGACATTGCCGCCGGACCGGCCCTGCATCGCTGGTTCCTGCTTGCGGTCGACAAGCCCGACCTGCGGGCGCTGGGATTATACCGCGACCGGCTTGCTGCCCGTGCACCCTACCAAGCCCGTGTTGTAAATGGCCTCACGTGAGGGACACCGGGAACGGCTTCATATCATCTTCAAATTCCTTGTAGACTTTCCGAATGCTCTGCCCTGCCACCAATAGGGGCTAGTTTCGTGTCCAAAGGTCGCCACCTGAGGGGAAACTTATGGTGTCGAGAAACAGAAACAAGGCGTTTCAGCCTGTCCTATAAACGGAGCAAGGGCGATCGTTGCAAGTGCAGTCGCCGCAGCCAGCAGGCAGCGTGCCCACCTACGACATGCTGCTGCGCCGGCGGCGCTAGCGGCTGTCATGGCTTTGGCCGTGACAGCTATCGAGGAATGTTGCACAACGTCGTTCATGAGGTGGCTTCTACGGCGAGTTTTGTCTCGATAGGGGTGGTGTCCGTCGTCCTGGTTGCGCCGGCGAACCTTGATGTTTGTTCAGACGAAGCACCTCGCGCTTCAGAAGGTCTCCGAAGCCGATCTCGTAGCGCCGCGAGCGTTGCAATCTCATACGGCCGGCGATCGGCTTCCCCTGCCCGAAAATGAGTTTTCAATCGACCTGACTGAGGTGGGTGACTGGAACGCGATCCAGGAGTCTCCGACGCGTGTCCGAGTAGAGCCGTTTCAGCAACGCAATCGCCCCAAGCAGTGGATCGTGGCGGCGCGCCGAGTGAAACGTGAAGGTATGCAGGAACGCGCCAGCGTACTTGCTGACGGTTACATACTGCTCGACCGCCAAGGTCAATGGTGACGCCTCGTTGTCCTCGGGATTTGGATTACAACTCCGTCTGGTCGTAAGCGCGCCGGTTTGCCGTGATGGAGTTCAAATTGTCGCGGACCCAGAAGTTAAACTCCTCAAGAGCGCGCAAGGCTCCGTGGCCGATCTCCGTCAGCTCATACTCGACACGCGGTGGCACTTCAGGGAAATAGTGGCGTATAATAAATCCGTCGCGCTCGAGATTGCGCAGCGTGAGCGTCAGCATGCGCTGGGTGATTTCACCAGTCTCTTTTCTCAATGCTGAAAAGCGGAGCCGACGATCCTCAGCGAGAGAAAGACGCCAAAGAACCGGCACAGTCCATTTGTCACTCAGCAGGCTGCAGACCCCGTTTGACGGAATGGGCCTGAATTGTTTGTCGTTCTCTGACCCGTGCAGCGTGCCGGCATCGATCTCTTCGTCCAAGGGTATCATCCGTGTGCCTGATGCTGAAAAATGTGCCGTCTTCCGACGAAATTGGATTCGTATATATGGATGGCCCTTGTTTAACGCGAGGGTTTCAAGTGACCAATAGCAAGCACCCCATTCTGGTTTTCGGCGCTACCGGAAGACAGGGTGGATCTGTCGCCAAAGCCTTGTTGAATACGGGTTGGGTTGTTCGCGCGCTTGTTTTGGATCCCACCGAAGCTGCGTCCGTGCAATTGCGGAATTCAGGCGTGGAGCTAGTGCAGGGTTCTTTCGAAGAGACAGATGTGATCCGCTCAGCGATGAAAGACGCCTACGGCGTCTTTAGCGTACTGCCAGCCAACCTGGCCGCCGAGGATGAAGTCCGTCACGGCATTTCGATTGCCGATATCGCTGCCGAAACCGGCATCAACCATTTTGCCTATTCGTCGGGCGCCAGCGTGGGGAATGAACTGACAGGCGTTCCGCGTTTTGACGCCAAGCCTCGTATCGAAGCGCATGTTCGAGGACTAGACATAGCTACAACCATCATCCGGCCGATGATTTTCATGGAGATGCTCGTGCGACCCGGTTTCGGTCTGGATGAGGGCCGGCTAATATCCCTGATCCGACCGGACCATTTTATTCAGCTTACTGCCGTAGAAGACATCGGCAGGTTTGTTGCTGCCGTGCTTGCCGACAAGCCCCGCTTTGGCGGCAGGACGCTTAAGATCGCGAGCGACCGCCTTACTGGGCGCGAGCTTGAGATCGCCTTCAGCGAAGTCGCCGGTCGTCCAATCTCCTATGAACGTTTTCCCGATGACATTCTCGCTGCAAACACGGATCTCGCGCATATGGCGAAGAGCCTGGAAGACGGGCCGCTTGCAGAGCACGTCGATTTGGAAGTCATGCGCGAAATGAACCCCGACCTCCTCACCTTCAGGTCCTGGCTTGCTGGCAATGGGCGCCGCTCGCTTGATGAGGCCTTGCGAACATCAGCCTAGCTAGGGCGTGCATCCAGTCGATGACCCGAAGCGTGCTCATACTGTCTTTAGGGCGTAGGTAAATTGCCGACGCTACGCACCAACGCCAACATGAAGCGGCTCCAAGCGCGAGCCGCCCCTGTGTCGTCGAATCTTTGAAAAGTGTTCGCGACAGAACCCGTTTTTCGTGCACGAATTTTCACTTTCGACCGGCATCGATGCCGACGGTCCTGTGTAACTTCCACGTAATCCCCGGTGGCCATACACCTCCACCTCGGCTCGCCTTAATGATCGACGGGCGGCCGGAGCATGATATGGATCGAAAGGACGCAGATGAAGAAGATCATTTCAGGCGTACTCATTTGTCTGACGCTGACAGCGTGCAGCCAGACGGAAAAGGGTGCCGGTATTGGTGCGGCCAGCGGCGCAATCATTGGTGGGCTGGCAAGCGGCACATGGGAAGGCGCTGCGGTAGGTGCTGCGGCCGGTGGTGTGGGAGGTGCAGTCGTTGGCAATGTCAGCGAGCGTAACGACAGGAACCGCCGTGAGCGCTGGGAACAACGTGACCGTCGTCACTACGGTTGCAGATACCAGGATCAATACGGGCGCTGCCGATAAGGAGTACTGGCTTGTCGGTGCACGGTCAAAAACCAGATGGATGCCGGGCCAACTTTGGTTTGTTCGGTATCGACATTTGCAACAGGTTCCTGGCGCCCAATAACCGTACGACCAGGATCGCATGATAGTCGGGCTCATCTGAGCCCGAGGCGCGGTTTTGCTGTAAAGACTGTCGGACGACGACTGTCCGGAACTTAACCGATCAGGCCACGATGAAACTCCTGCTTATCGAAGACGATCCGGAAATGACAGACGCGCTGAGAGCCGCTCTCTCCCAGCACGGCATTGTTCTCGACGCGGTAGGGGATCTGGCTACGGCACGGGAAGCGATTGCGGTGGCCGACTACGACATCGTCCTTATCGACAGGCAACTGCCGGATGGCGACGGCAGCTCGTTTCTGGCAGATTTGCGTCTCGCGGGAGCAAGCACCCGTTCGATCATCATCTCCGCTCTGACATCGACGGATGAACGGATTTCCGGTCTGAATGACGGCGCCGATGATTATTTGCCGAAGCCGTTCGAAATCCCTGAACTGATTGCCAGAATGAGCGCTGTGCTGAGACGGGCTCCGACAGCCGGACCATCGGTCCTGACTGCCGGCAATGTCATCTTTGATCGCACGTCACGCGATGTGCATGTGAACGGCGTGCGGCTTTCTCTCACCCGCCGGGAGCTGCTCATCATCGAGACGCTTCTGAGAAACCGTGGTCGTACCGTGTTGCGCTCCTCGCTGGAAGAGCGGGTCTATTCCTTTGACGACGAGATCCAGTCGAACTCGCTGGAGGCCAATATGTCTCGTCTGCGCCGGAAGCTCAGCGATGCCGAGGCGGACATTGTCATCAAGAACATTCGTGGCATTGGCTACTACCTTCATGAGCAGAAATAGGATGAAAAGCTCATCTCTGCGCTGGCGATTCACACTTGGCTTCATCGTCCTGCAGGTTTGCGCGGTCGTCGTCTCGCTCGGCCTGGTTTTCTATCTGTTGTCCGGCATCAAACCCGACGTGGCGATCACGTCCATCTGGCTGTCTCAGGAAATCGCCGATTCGGTCGATCTCGGGCCGGATGGCCGGGCCCGTCTGGAGCCGACGGCCAAACTGACGGAGATGATGGAGGACGCGCCCGACCTGTGGTTCGTGGCGGACCTGGGCAATGGTGGTGTCCTCTCACACGGCGCAATTCCCCAGGGCATTGCCGGCAATACGCCATTCCTGAAGACGTTCAGAAGCGTCGAACTCCATGGTTATCTTGACGATCCATTGAGCGTAGCCCGAATGGAGCGGTTCGAGACCCCGGCCGGTGAGGCAACAATACTTGCCGGCGGTGCTCCCATGTCCCAATATGGCGTGACCGTCCTGCTGGGGAATTTTGCCGTCGGCGTGCCGGCGCTGATTCTCGTCGTCATCTCCCTGATCGGCGTGCCGTTCGTCACGCGCTGGGCCTTGCGGTCTTTCGGCAATCTGAAGGAGCGCCTCGACCGGATCGATCTCGACACCCGTGGCGCTCTGGTGGAAGAGCGGGGCCTGCCCAATGAGGTCCTTCGTCTTGTGCGTGACATCAACAGGGCGCTGCGTCGTCTCGATAGTGGCTTCGAGTCGACGGAGCGCTTCTTCGTCAACGCCGCGCATGAACTTCGAACGCCGATCGCCATACTCCAGGTGAGAATCGATACGCTCCCGGCAAGTGAGGTCAAGATGCACCTGCAGACGGGCATCAAGCGCCTTACAGCGATCACGAACCAGCTTCTCGACACCGAAAAGTACCGGCAAAAGCCTCAGCAAGACGTAACCGTCGATCTCAATGATATTGTGTCGAAGGTGGTTGCAGACATTGCCCCCTTCGCTATTGCGGAAGGCTATGAGATTGAGTTCGACAGCAACACGGAAGACGCTTTCGTACGTGGGGACGCGGAGGCGTTGGAGCGTACATTCGTCAATCTGGTGCGGAATGCGATCCAGTACGGAGGGGGAAGCGGGCTGATATCGATCGCCGTCGAATCTGACGGCAGCGTGACCGTGGCTGATCAGGGCTGCGGCATAGCCGACGACAAGCATGCGCGCATATTCGAGCCGTTCTACCGGGTCAGTCCGCACGGCTCGGGAGCCGGCCTGGGGCTCAGCATGGTCAACGAGATCGTGACCCGCCACGGCGGTTACGTCGAGCTGTCTTCGGCCCCCGGCAAGGGCAGCACCTTTGCCGTGCGCTGGCGCGGCATGCGCGTTTTCCAACATCCTTAGCGCATGTCTCCCGAAAGTGGAGACCGGTTTCGGGATAAAGACATGCGAAAAAAACAAGACGCTAAAGCGTGCGGAGTGAATCTGAAAGATCGCGACACGCTTTAGGGAGCGCGTCTGCCAGGCAGGCCGCTCCGTAATGTTGGGGCAATACTCGTGAGTGACAACGCCCGCGATTCTCAATAGCGCGGTCCAAGGCTCAATGACACGATACATAACCCGAAAGCGTCTGGCCCTGGCGGCGGCAACCCTTGTTGGTCTGCTGGTCGTCTGGTTTCTGTTTCTGCGTCCGCCGGCGAAGCCTGAATTGGTGACCGCGCAGGCGCGTACTGGCGACATCGAGGAGGTCGTGCTGGCGACCGGGGTGCTCGAACCGCTGGAACTGGTGCGCGTCGGCGCCCAGGCCTCCGGTCGCGTGGAGCGTCTGGCTGTCAAGATCGGTGACGTCGTCGAGGCCGGGCAGTTGGTGGCCGAGATCGATTCCCAGACCCAGCGCAACACCTTGCGGGACCGGGAGGCTGCCCTTGCCAACATCCGCGCCGTCCATGTCGCGCGCATGGCCGGTCTGACTCTGGCCGAGAAGGATTTCGAGCGCCGCCGCGCGATGCTGGCCGCTGCCTCGACGCCGCGCGCCGAGTATGACGCTGCTGTGGCCGCCCTGGCCAGTGCGCGGGCGGAGGTCCAGGCGCTGGACGCACAGATCAGCCAGGCGCAGGTCGCACTGGAATCCGCGGGGGTAGAGCTTGGCTATACCCGCATCACCGCCCCTATTGCCGGCACCGTGGTTGCGATCGTCACCGACGAAGGCCAAACCGTCAATGCCCTTCAGACCGCGCCGACCATCGTCATGATCGCGCAACTGGACACAATGACGGTGCGCGCGGATATCTCCGAGGCTGACGTCGTGCGTGTACGCAAGGGCATGCCGGTCTGGTTCAGCATTCTTGGCGCCCCGCAGCGTCGTTTCGATGGCGAACTGCGCCAGGTCGAACCAGCCCCCGCCTCCATCGCCAACGAAGGCAGTTCTGCTGCAGGCGTGCGGGGCTCAACCAGTGGGGCCATCTACTACACGGGGCTGATCGACATCGCCAACGTGGACGGGGTGTTGCGACCCGCCATGACGGCGCAGGTGTCCATCGTCCTGAGTCGGGTCAGCGGCGCCGTGCTGGTTCCTCTGAGCGCAGTGGAAGGCGCGCCCCGGGGCGGCGATACGGCGCATGTCCGCGTGCTCGACGCGAAGGGCGAGGTACAGATGCGGGAGGTGCAAGTCGGCATCGACAACGGCGCGGACATCCAGATCCTGAGAGGGCTTCAGGCTGGTGAGATCATCATCCTTGGCGCGTCCACAGACGAACGCGCAGACGGCCAGTCTCAACTGGCCGGGCCCAACCGGTAGGGCGCGTCATGACCGAGCCGCTGATACGCGTACGAGGGGTATCCCGCGCTTTCCCCGCAGGCGACGAGATGGTGCGGGTGCTGAAGGATGTCGACCTCGATGTCGAGGCCGGCGAGATGATGGCCATTATCGGCGCCTCCGGCTCCGGCAAGTCGACCCTGATGAACATCCTTGGATGTCTCGATCGGCCGACGACAGGCAATTATTGGATCGAAGGGCGCGAGACGTCGAAGATGGATGTGGACGAACTGGCGGCGTTACGCCGTGAGCGGTTCGGTTTCATCTTCCAGCGCTATCATCTGCTTGGCGACCTGAGCGCGGCCAGCAATGTCGAGGTGCCGGCCATCTATGCCGGACGCAGCCGATCCGACCGGCACAAGCGGGCGATCACCTTGCTGACCCGGCTGGGCCTGGCCGAGCGCACGGGCAATATCCCCGGCAAGCTGTCGGGCGGCCAGCAGCAGAGGGTGTCGATCGCCCGCGCCTTGATGAATGGCGGCGAGATAATTCTGGCCGACGAACCGACCGGGGCTCTGGACACGCACAGCGGCGCGGAGGTGATGAATATCCTGCGCGAACTTCATGCCGAAGGGCACACCATCATTCTGGTCACGCATGACAAGAAGATCGCCGACCATGCGGATCGGGTTGTGGAAATCAGCGACGGTGTCATCATTTCCGATGTGCGCAATGTAGCGAAGGCGGCCGCAACGGGGCGTCCCGTCCGGGAGCGCGCGCCGGACGCCGGCTGGCGTGGCGCAATCGATCGGATGACCGAAGCCTTCCGCATGGCCGGGACGGCGATCTGGGCCCACAAGATGCGCTCGCTTCTGACCATGCTCGGCATCATCATCGGTATCGCCTCGGTGGCCGCGATCTCGGCCCTGGGAGCCGGCTCGCAGCAACAGATCCTGAACAGTATCAGCTCGCTCGGCACCAATACGATCGAGGTGCGGGCCGGGAAAGGCTTCGGCGATCTCGAGGCGGGCCGAATACGGACCCTTGTTCCTGCCGACGCCGATGCGCTGGCGCGCCAGCCCTACGTTGACAGCGTGACGCCAACCGTCTCGACCAGCGTGACTGTCAAGCGCGCCGCCGTGGCCGTCAATGCGGCGGTCACCGGCGTCGGCGCCGACTTCTTTCGCGCACGAGGGCTTGAATTGGCGCAGGGACGATTGTTCGAAGCCCAGGATGTCATAGGCTACGGCCAGAATGTGGTGATCGACGCGAACGCCGCACGCGACCTGTTTCCTGACAGGGCTGATCCCGTGGGGCAGGTGATCCTTCTGGGCACAATGCCGGCGAGGGTGGTGGGGGTGACAAAACAGGAGAACTCCTTCGGACCGGCGGCGGATACCCTGACCGTCTATGCGCCTTACACGACCGTCATGGGTCGCATGCTGGGTCGCCCGAACGTCGATGGCATCACTGTCCGCATCAGCGACGATGTCGACCCGGGCAATGTCGAGGCTGCGGTTTCCCGCCTTATCGAGCGTCGGCACGGCGCGAAGGACTTCTTCCTCACCAACTCGGCGACCATCCGCGAGACCATCGAGACCACCACGCAAACCTTGACGCTATTGATTTCGTCAGTCGCGGTAATCTCGCTGATTGTCGGCGGCATTGGCGTTATGAATATCATGCTGGTGTCGGTCACCGAGCGCACCAAGGAGATTGGCGTCCGCGTGGCCGTCGGTGCGCGCCGCAGCGACATCCTCTCGCAATTCCTGATCGAGGCCGTTCTGGTTTGTCTTGTCGGCGGCTTGATGGGAGTCATGCTTGCTCTCGGCATCGGCGCTCTTTTCAACTTGTTGAGCCCCGACTTCAAGATGATCTTCTCCTCGGGATCGATCATCATCGCCTTCGCCTGTTCGACCATGATCGGTGTCGTCTTCGGCTTCCTGCCCGCGCGCAGCGCGGCCAATCTGGACCCGATCGAAGCCCTGGCGCGCGATTGATGGGCCGCCGGAGGGGATCCGAACCGCTACTGGACGTCTGCTTTGTCGGTCTTGCTCTTCGGAACCGGACTGACAACTGCCGGCCCATACCGGCCGTGTCTGATGGCGGATCAAGAGGGATCGAGCTCCTAGATCCCCCCTTGAAATCCGCCTACGCCGCTTCCCAGACCTGGTTCAAAATCCGAGCGGCGAGAGCTGCCTTGTCCTGCGGCAGGAAACGACCGTAGTGCTGCGCGACCATGTCTGGTGTGTCCTGGATGGCGTAGCTCGCCTGCTCGTAGGAACCTGTCTGCTTGAGGATATGCGTCGCCAACACGTCGCGGACATTATGCGGGCCGTGAGGGAGGAGGCCGGGAATCGCGCCCCGTTCCGTGTAGGGGTTGTAGATCCCATATCGCTGGATCGTCAGGCGCCAAGCCTCATAAAACGTGTTCTGGTCGTAGGAAGCATCCTTGCTCGTCGTCTTCACCGTCTTGACGAAGAAAGTGCCCGGGTCCTCGGCGCCGCCGAGAAGCACACGCCTGTGCCGATCGGTATAGGCCTCGATGTGATCATAGAGGCCGCCGAGGTTGGGCAGGATCAATCGGAACGGCTTGCTCCCGAAATAGGACGAATTGGTATTCTTGAAGGCGACCGACGGGATTAGCACCACCCAACCCTTGTCACGTTCGCTCCATCGGATCTCGCCGCGCTTCATGTCGGCGAGTTGGCGCTCGGACCGGGGCAGTCGTCCGCGTTCACAGACCATCAGCTGACGAAGGTTCTTCTGCCGCAATCCAAGGTGCAGCCCAAAGCGCAGCATCAGGAACGAGCGGACGGTTTCCGCCGCCGGGCGACGATAGAGCCGCTCGTCCGGCATGAGTCGGAGGATTTCCTCCGTGATCTTCCGATATTCGCCGACCGGGCTTTCGGCCTCCAATACCGGCATGATCGGCTCGAACGGGTCGCGATGGACCCGCGCGACACGTTGAATCTCCTTCACGCGGGAGGACGCATGCTTGAAATAGACGTCGCAGGCATCGTCCCAGTCCGCACATGCGCGGTCGATGTCTTCCTGAGTAACCAGGCCGGCGATAGGCTGGAGCCGCGTTCCGAGATGAGGATGCTGCCGCAGCCATCCCGTTTCCTTTCGGGTGAGGGCAAGCGAGATGCGCAGCATATCCACCTCCCAGGCGGTATAGAAGCCGCGCCGCCTCTCGCGCCATTGCACGTACCAGTCCCAGATCGAGGGGAAGACGAGCAGCCCGAAGGTCAGGTGCTGCGGCGCCACGCCGTAGCCACGTACGGGGGCCCGCGAATGGGCGGCCAGGGCGCCAAACATCAGGCCGAGATGCTCGACCTTCTGTGATGCTGTCTCTTCGCCCCAAACACCTTTCCGCTGGAGACCGAATGCCGTGAGCGTTGCGGTCTTGAAGCGGATGAGTTCGACCATTTCCATGGCGAGGACAGGTGGGGCGTCGATGACGCCGGATCGCAGGTCGGGATCAGCGAAGGAAACGCTGTCTTCGTCCTGCTCCTCGCATCTGTCTCGATAGCGTTCGCCCGCGATGACAGCCTGACCGTAAGTGATTCCTGGAAGCGGATCGCGTAGCGCTGCTTCATCGCGGCTGCCTGGAAGCGCCTGTAGTCGGTCGAACCCTGATGATTACGCGCCGAACCCATTCGAGGATCTCCTCCTGTTCCTGGCGCGGGCGTATGTTGAAATCGTCGGGCAGATGCCAAGCGAGTCGCCGTCGCTCGGCCGGGGCAATATCGTCGAGAACATAACCCGAGGCCGACCGAGTCTGATGCGGCAGCTTCGCCTTGAAATATCCTGCCGGAAGGCGGTACCGGCGTTCGATGCGACCGAGCACCTCCATGCTCGCAACGCTGCGAGGGGCTTTCGATCCCTGTAGCCAATGACGAATGGTCGAGTGGTCGAGTCTTTCGTCATCGCGAACGACGGCACGGCCGATTGACAATGTGGGGCTCAGAACAGCCTTGGCACGAGGTGATTGACCAAAAGGTCGTCTGGGTGTTGCACGTCGATGCCGACGGCTCCAAACCTTGGTTGGAAAGTCAGCGAGGTTCTGCGTCACGATAACGGTGCAACGTCTGACGATCGTGGCGGCGAGCACATGTGGTCATCCGCATGCGTCAGCGCCGGGATCAGGACCTGGTAGCATTATCAGGACCTGGTAGCATTCGACCAAGCTATCGCGCGTTGCCCGATCCATGAGGTCGCGCCTTGCCATGCGCAAGGCGCCCGGGAACGTCGCTTACCATCAATCTATCGATGCCTGTCATGAGAACCTTGCTGCGGATCCTCGATAGAGAAGGGCAACTCCATCAACTCTGCCCATACAGCTTCTGGTATCGGCCAGGTGGACCATTCAACGGTCTGGGCAACCCGCTCAGGTTTGGAAATGCCGCAGATCGTCGACGTGATGCGGCGGTCTCTCATCGAAAATTGCAATGCAGCAGCTCCAACCGGTATATCGTGGGTGTCACATATCCTCCGTAGCGCCGCAATCCGGGCCTGTTCGGTGGGATTCAGGTCCCGGTATACATATCTTCGAACTTCATTCTCACCTTTGGCCAATACTCCGCTGGAATAAGGAGCTGCGTTGAAAACAGCGATTCCGAGGGCGGCCGCCTGTGTTATGACCTGATCGGCCTGGCGATTAAGCAGCGTGAAGCGATTGTGCGTGAGCATGGCGTCAAACGGCCAACCCTCCAGCAATTGGGACAACAGCGTGATATTTCCCATCGCAATTCCGACGGCGTCCGTAAAACCTTCCTCTTTCATTTTGAAAAGAGTATCTAGCGCTCCGCCCTTCTTCGTCACATCTTGAATATCCTGCGCATATTCCGGGTCGTGGATATGAAGAATATCAACTTTGCTCAACCCGAGCGTGTTCAGACTCTCCTCAAGCGAGCGACGCGCCTGCTCGCCATCGAACCGGTTCGTGGCCGCGTCACGATCGAGCTTGGTCGCGATCGTGAATTGGTCGGGCGGCCCGCCCATCTCACGAATGACCTCTCCAATGAGGGTTTCACTGCGCCCGGGCCCGTAGTTTCGCGATGTGTCGAGAAAGCGAAAAGGACTTTTCAATGCCGCACGGATCGTCTCTCGCGCACGCTCGGCCTGCACCTCATATCCATAAAGCTCCGGCACGCTGGCTAAGGGCGAGGTTCCAAAGCAGACACGGGGCAGATCCAAAAGCTTGGTCATTGAAGCCTCTTGTCGAGTGCCGCGATCAGGCCATCTTTCGTTGCTGAAGGGCGATGGGTAGAAAATCATAGGTGGCGTACATTTCGCTGCGGAAGGCACCCCATGCGGAACTTTCGATAGACCGGTTCACATCGCGAAGCTTTTCGGCGGGAAAGCGAAGCGTAACGATTTGCCCAAGACCCATTGCGATGACCCAGGAAACGATCTCCGTTCCCTCCGGCGGAAAGGCGCCAAGCCAATTCTGCTCATTCAGTTGTTCCTGAAGTTGCCCGACGGTTCGCGACTGATCATGGCGCAGCAAGATCGTCAGCATCATGGTCGATGTTTCACTCATTGCAGATTTCCATAGCTGTCCTGGTTGGCATGTAAGTAAGTCTGCCTGGAACCGAGACCATCGTGTTCCGGGCAGACCGAATGCAAGCCTCAGACGAGGTCGTACTTCACCGGCTCGCCATGCCAGCCACTGGTACGCTTCGCCCAATAGGTTTCACGAATTTTCTGGCTGATTGGCCCGGGGCGATCATTGTTCATGATCCGGCCGTCAATCCGGCTCACGCCGATGACGCCGCCAGCGGTGGAAGAGACGAAGATCTCGTCGGCATCGCGCAATTCCTTGGCAGAGACCCTGCGCACTTCCAGCTTGAGGCCCAGATCGTCACAGATCTCCAGGACAGACTTCCGGCTGATGCCCTCGAGCATGCCGTAATCCGGAGTTGCAACAACACCGTCGGTGACAACGAAGACATTGAAACCCGGGCCTTCCGTTACGTTTCCATCCAGATCGAGAAGTATCGGATAATCCGCACCCTTATCCTCCGCCTCGAACATCGAGATGTTCATATCCCCCCAATGGAAGTTCTTGGCGGTGGCATCAACGCAGACCTGGGGGATACGCGGCGTCGACGAAACGATCATATGCATTCCACGCTCGATCTTGTCGGACGGGACAAGGGTGGAAAACGGCGACGCCCAGCAGACGATATAGTTCCTGGCCTTGGCAGGGTGGCGAACGCCCGGGGCTCCTTGACCGCGCAGACAGTCCATCGCCACATACGCGCTGCGCAGCCCCGACAGCGCCATGAGCTTATGCAAGATCTCGCGGATCTCTTCGTCCGTTTCCTTCGGGCTGAACCGGTAACGCTCGATCGAGCGGCGAAAACGGCCGATATGGTCATCAAGGCGAAAGAACACTCCGTCCCACACGCTGACAACGTCGTAAACAACATCCGAGCGGCGATACGCCCAGTCGGTGACGGGGATTTTGGCCTCGGCGAGAGGCACGAACTTGCCGTCAACATAGGCCGCGCCGGAGGACCAGTTTATTGAGTCGTTTTCAGCGGACTCTGCCTGATTAGCCGCATAAGTCATAACATCTCTCCAACTTCGTAAGATCTTCAACAGTTGCCACTGGAAATCCATTTTGGTAACTGCCGGGAAGATAATGCGGAAGTGGAGATACGAAAGGTCCAATTCCTTGCGAAACAAAAGGTCCACTTTTCGCGCAGGCCAGCTACCGCTTGACGCGCTCCTGATTGATCGGGACAGCCCCGAACCCATCCAGCGCCAACTTTATGCGGCCCTTCGCGACCTGATCTTGCGGCGTGTGTTGACGCCCGGACTCAAGCTTCCTTCAACACGTGAGCTGTCGAAGAGAATAATGGTCTCGCGCAACACGGTGGTCCGGGCTTACGAGCAGCTGGATAGCGAGGGCTATGTCGAGACCCGACAGGGATCCAACACCTGCGTGGCTGACCTTCCTTTATCGCCCTCGTCTGCTATTGATGACGACAGCGGCAAGCAAACCGGCCACCTTTCCAATTTCGGGCATGCGTTCGACTCGCTTGAACTTCCGCAATTCTCGGTGCTTCATACCGCCTTGAGGCCGAGCACGCCCGACGTCGCCAGTTTTCCCTTCAAAACCTGGAATCGGCTTCTGGGGGGAAATCTGCTTCGCCAGAATTTTGATCTGTTCAACTACAACTATCCTACCGGATATCCGCAGTTAAAAAAGGCAATCGCCAGCTATCTGCAAGCTTATCGTGGTGTGCGGTGTGAAGCGCATCAGATCCTGATCACAAACGGTGCTCAATCCGGGCTTGATCTTTTGTCGCGCGTTCTTTTGGACCGCGGCGATACGGTCTGGATGGAAGAGCCGGGCTACGACAATGCCCGCGTTTTATTCAGTGCCGCCGGAGCTCATATCAAGCCGCTGCACGTTACTTCCAGCGGCTGGGATCTCGACCGCGTACCGGACGGCGATATTCGCCTGATCTATTCCACCCCATCCTGTCAGGCGCCGCTGGGACTTACCATGCGCATGGAACAGCGGTTGCGTCTGCTGGAGATCGCCCATCGCAAGGGGGCATGGATTATCGAGGATGACTTCGACAGTGAATATCGGTTAACCGGCGCATCGATTCCAGCAATGCAGGGCAATGATAGTTTCGGACGAACGATCTATATCGGCACATTCGCCAAGACGCTCTTCCCTGCCATCCGGATTGGCTTCGTGGTGCTGCCGCGGTCGATCGAGCCGAGCGTCAATCGTGCGGCTTTCTACTGCGGTCAT
Source organism: Aquamicrobium sp. LC103 (assembly GCF_001014615.2). Lineage (GTDB taxonomy): Bacteria > Pseudomonadota > Alphaproteobacteria > Rhizobiales > Rhizobiaceae > LBCQ02. Next base: position 113,965 of record NZ_LBCQ02000017.1, on the reverse strand, counting down.
CAGGTAAGCCTGCCTCTCCAGGCCACGCTCAGCGATTTCATCATGAGCGGTCACTTCGCGCGCCACCTGCGCCGGACACGCAGGCTCTATGCCCAGCGCCGGGAAGTATTTCTTGAACTATCCCGCGATCTTCTGGGCGAATGGATGGAGCCGTTCGAGGCCGATGTCGGAATCCAGGTCGCATTCCGCTTCAAGCGGTCGTTCAACGATGCCGCCATTGCCAGACGTGCCAATGAGCTGAATCTCAACGTTGTACCGCTCTCACGATATTGCCATTTCAGCGACCCCATTCGCGGCCTCGTATTTGGATACGCCGCACTCGATGAATCTTCCATGCGAACGCATCTTTCTACTCTCGTGGAGATAATCAGAGCGAGTGAAGGCGCATAGATCTCGCGCTCCAACCGACACCTCCTTTTGCTCAACTGCGGCAAAGGGTGCTTAGCGATTCCACCAACCTGCGGCTGTGATTGTTTGGGCTTTTGCCGCGCGCAGGGGTGGCGCGAGCGCGGTGAAAGCGCGACCTCGCATCCTCAGATTGTGTCCCTCAAAATGAAGGCTGCACGGGATTAACATCAAAGTGGACCCATCAACTTTCACCATATTGGACCTTCCGTAGGTTAAGCTCCATGGTACACTTTTCTCGCAAACGGCAATCATGCAGCCAGTTGGACGAGATCCAAAACGCATAAAAAAACGATCAATTTCAATTTGATGGCTTGCTGCTGCCAACTCAATGAAATCTGAAACCCGGCCGGAAATGGGAGGCCTCCCGTGAATTACAGTGTGAAAAGCTTTCTTTGTGCAGGATTAGGTGGCGTCGCGATGGCGCTGGCCAGTTCAGTTGCCCCGGCGCAGGAGGCGGAGCCGATCAAGATCGGCTTTGCGACCGCGCTCTCGGGCTGGCTGGCGGCCTACGATCAGGAGCCACATCAGGCCGCGATCCTGAAGATCGAGGAGATCAATAAAGCCGGCGGCCTGTTGGGCCGCAAGATCGAATATCAGGTCACGGATACCAAGACGGACCTGACACTGACGGCGAATGTCGCAGCCTCGCTTATCGATTGGGGCGCCAATATGCTCGTCGTGCCGCCAGATTTCGACTATGGCGCGCCGGCTGCCTTCATGGCGCAGAACGCCAACCTGATTGCCATATCGACAGGGGCAAGCGATCCCAAGATGGGTGTTCAGGGGGTTGGCTCGAACGTCTTCTCCGCGCATTCCGCGGGACAGGCCGCCGGTATCGTCATGGCCGAATATGCCCATGACAAGATGAATGCAAAAACCGCATTCATGCTCGAGGACGTGTCGCTGGAAGCCCATAAATCATCTTGTGCCGGTTTCGTCGCGGGTTGGGAGAACAAGGGAGGCGAACTTGTCGGAAGAGACTCCTTCCGCATGGAGGATACTTCCATCGCCGCTCAGATAACGCGGATCAAGGGTTTGGCGAGCGAGCCCGACATCATCTTTCTTTGCTCCGGTCTTCCCCAAGGGGCTTCTGCGGTCCGGCAGGTCCGTGCTGCGGGAATTGACACGCCGATCCTGGCGGAAGCGGGCATGAGCGGCGACTACTGGCTCGGCGGCGTGCCGAACCTCAAGGATTTCTACGTGCCGACCTTGATGTCGATCAGCGACGATCCGCGCCCTGAAGTGAACAAGTTCATCGAAGCGTACAAGGCGCGGTGGGGTGCTCTTCCGACCACCGAGTTCTCGATACTCGGCTATTGCACGATCGAGCAATGGGCGGCGGCCGTCGAACAGGCGCAATCGGTGGAGACGGAGGTTGTTCTCGCGGTGATGAACCAGTTCGAAGATCAGCCCACCACCTGCGGCCCGACATCGTATAGCGACCAGATTCATATCCAGGTCAGCCGTCCGCAACTCATTGCGCGGGTCGAAAATGGTTCATTCCGGTCGGTGGAGATATTCCGCAACCAATTTGTTCCAGACCTGAAACTGCTCCTCAGGAGCAGCAATTAACGGTATCATGCGGTGCGCGGCGCTTTGCGCCGTGCACGCTCCGTATGCATCTGCGGCGGGGCCCGCTGGCATATGCACCCTTTGCTGCATCTTGCAGCGCGTTCGCGGTGAACGCGTTCATTCCATAAACCGATCACAAGTTCTGACACCTATTGGTCGACAGGTGCGGTTTCAAAAAATGGAGACCTGGATCTCAATGTCGGAGTCCCGCAAGGAGAAGCTCGAGGCCATAGACGTCCACGTTCATTTCGGCGGCGTCAAAGCCTTGAACGGCGTAAACCTCAGCCTTCAATCCGGCGACATTCTCGGCTTGATCGGGCCCAACGGCGCCGGCAAGACAACGATGGTCAACGTTCTGAGCGGTTTCCAGATGCCGCACCCCGGAACCGTCAAGCTGAACGGCGAGAATGTCTCCAATCTGTCCGCCCGAAAAATGGCGCGCGCCGGTATTGGCCGCAGCTTTCAATCGGCCCGTCTGTTTCCCAAGCTGACCGTTCTGGAGAATCTGGTGATTCCGGGCCTCGGTATCGGCTTGTCGCGCCGGGCCGCAACCTCCCAGGCTCGGGATATTCTCGATTGGATCGGCTATCGGGAGGATCCCGACCGCCAGTGCGATTCCCTTCCCTACAGCGATGAGCGCCGCATCAGCATTGCCCGCGCGCTGGCCCTGCGGCCTTCGTTCGCACTGCTCGACGAGCCCGCATCGGGAATGAATGAGCAGGAATGCGATAGACTTATGCAAATCATCACAAGAATTCCTCAGGAATTCGGCTGCGGCGTTGTTCTTATCGAACACAATATGCATGTCATCATGGGGGTTTGCCATAGAATTCATGTTCTGGATGGCGGGAAAAGTCTTGCGGAGGGAACTCCGGACGAGGTGAAGAAGGATCCGAAAGTGCTCAGGGCATATCTCGGCGAGCAGGCCTCGCGCCCGGAAGCAGTCATTTAAAGGTGATCCCATGACACATTTCATCCAAGTTCTGATTGATGCGGTTGCCATCGGCAGCCTCTATGCCCTCGTCGCGCTGGCGATCGGTCTGGTCTTTGGGGTTATGAGGCTGATCAACTTCGCCCAAGGCGACTACATCACCATCGGGGCATATTCACTGGTTGTTCCATCCGCTGCCGCGACACCCGCGCTGATGTTCGGTGCCCTGCCTTGGCCGGCGATGATCCTGTGCGTAATCCTCACGGTGGTGGTGCTTGCGCTGGTTACCGAGCGGCTGGCATTCCGTCCGCTTCGAAATTCCGATTTGACCTCGCTTCTCATTTCGTCCTTCGCAGTAAGTTATTTCCTGCAAAGCCTGATCCTGATGGTGCATGGCGGGCGCCCGAAAACGGTGAGCATCGGAGACGCATTGAGCAGAGCCGTGGAGATTTTCGGTGTCCGGCTGCCAGGCGTCCAGCTCCTGACCATGGTCGTTGCCCTGACGCTGCTGATCGTGCTGGTGCTGTTCCTCAAGAAAACGCCGATTGGAATACAATTGCGCGCTGCGGCAGAGGATTTTCAGATGGCCCGGCTGTTGGGCGTGCCGGCAAACCGCGTCATTGCGATTGCCTTCGCAATCAGCGGTATCCTCGGTGGCACGATCTCGTTGCTAGTCATCATCCAGACCGGCACTTTGGACATCAGGATGGGCCTGATGCCCACGATCTTTGCTTTCTTCGCCACGGTGATCGGCGGAATGGGGTCGTTACCCGGCGCCGTCGTCGGCGGCTACATTATGGGAATACTGAGCGTTCTTCTGCAAGCCTATCTGCCGGCCGAGCTCCGCCCGTTCCGCGATGCCGGCGTATTTAGCATCGTCATCCTCATACTGCTCGTGCGTCCACAGGGCATATTTGCGAAAACAGCCAAGGAAAGAGTGTGATGCTGATTCTGAAGCGTATGTTCCCGGTAATCGCACTGGTTGTACCGCTGATAATCGTTGTTTTCGTTATCGATCAATTCGGAACGGGCAACATGCAACGTGTGTCTACGGAAGCGCTGGTTCGGCTCGTATTCGCGGTCGGTCTCTACATGTTCGTCGGCAATTCCGGCATCTTGTCGTTCGGACACATGACCTTCTGCGCGGTCGCCGCTTACGCATCGGCATGGCAGACCTGCTGCTCGATGATGAAGCCCACAATCATGTCGGGGCTTCCCGCATTCGTGCGCGACAACACCTTCCCACTCATTCCTTCAGCATTGACCTCCGTAGGGTTGGCGGGCGCGGTGGCGTTGGTGTCGGGTCTTGTTCTGATGAGGCTTTCGTTCTTCAGCGCCTCGATCTCCACGCTCGCCTTGCTGGTTATCATGAACGTTGTCTTTGCGAACTGGACCACGGTTACAATGGGCAACTCAACGATCGTGGGATTGCCGGTCTACGTAACGATCTGGGGTGCCCTGGCGGCTACCGTCGTGGTCATCGTGCTGGCCTATCTTTTTCAGAATTCCCGTTGGGGTCTGATGCTTCGGGCCACGCGCGAGGAAGAAGTGGCCGCGCAAGCCTCCGGAGTCTCGCTTTACTGGTCGCGCTTTATCGCGTTCACCTTGTCGGGCTTCGTCGCGGGGCTGGCCGGCGTCCTCTTTGCCCACTTCATGGGTACGGTATCGCTCAGCAATTTCTTCCTGAACCACACATTCATCATCGTCGCCATGCTGGTCATTGGCGGCATGCATAGTCTGGCGGGCGTCGTGGTCGGTGTTGCGCTGATCAGCGCGGTGACCGAAGTGTTGAGGCAGGCGGAGGCGGGATACTCCATTGGAGGCTTGAGCTTCGCCGTACCGCCCGGAACGCAGGAACTCGTGCTGGCGGTGACAATGCTGTTGATCCTCATCTTCCGCAAGGACGGGATCATGGGCGGCAAGGAATTCCGCTGGCCCTGGCCTGCCCGAAGCGACCGTCTCGCTATTGAAGAGCGGAAAGTGGCGAGCGTGCAACGCTCTTCGTGAGGCAACAACGATGGATGAACCGGGTTTGGCGGCAATAACGCATTGCCATGAGCCCGGCCACAGGGAGGATTGAATGCTGAAGATAGAGCAGGTCGTTGCGGGCTATGGTCGCCTGACGGCGCTGAAGAATATCGATCTGAGGGTGGATAAAGGGGAGGTCGTCTTCGTCGTTGGCCCCAACGGCGCCGGCAAGTCGACCTTGCTGAAGACCATTTCCGGCTTAATGGCACCGACATCCGGGCGTATTTCCTTCCAGGGAGAGCGCGTCGATGGAAAAGCGCCGGAGCAGGTATGCAGGAAGGGGCTCGCCTTGATTCCCGAAGGACGGCACATCTTCAAGACGCTGACAGTACAGGAAAATCTGCTGGTCGGTGCGATGATCAGAAAGAATGCGATGGAAGTCCGTGCCGATATGGAGATGGTGCTCGAGACCTTTCCCATCCTTCGGGAGCGCTATAACGGCGTCGCGGGCCACTTGTCCGGCGGCGAGCAGCAGCAACTGGCGATTGCCCGATCGATCCTGCAACGTCCCACGCTGCTGATGATCGACGAGCCTTCGCTGGGATTGGCTCCCCTGATGATCGACCAGGTGTATAGCAGCCTTCGCCAGCTCAACCAGACCGGCTTGACCCTGCTCATCGTGGAGCAATCGACAGGCCGGATCATGGATCTGGCATCACGAATTTATGTGCTGCGTAACGGCAATGTCGTCCTGGAAGATGCACCGGGCAATCTGGCCAATGGCAATGCTCTGGACGCCGCCTATTTTGGTTTCTCGGACAACGCCGCGTAAGGCACGGGGATGCAGCGGCTTTACGCTTTGCCGCAACGTCAGGCCTCAAAAGAATATCCGAACTCGGGACAACGATCCGAGATCGGAAGCTCGCCCAAAGCTTCGGCTACGAGATAAACTGGACCCTTCATTTCGTCAGATATTGGACCTTTTTCCTCGCCACAATTGCGTTATGGCTGGGTTGAGGGATAAAGCAGTCGCCAGAGAGGAAGAGCACCATGATCCACGAAATGCGAATTTACCACGCCGCGCCCAAGAAACTCGGACATGTCGTTCAACGTTTCGAAAACCACACGATCGGCATTTTCAAGCGACTGGGAATCCGGCCGGTGGGATGCTGGACGGTCGTCATCGGAGAGGCCAACGATCAGTTCATATACATACTCGAGTGGAAGAACCTCGCGGAGCGGGAAGAGAAGATGGCCGCTTTCATGAAAGATGAGGAGTGGCAAACGGTTTGGGCGGAAACCGACAAGGACGGGCCTTTGGTGAGATATACGACGAACCGGATCCTTCAGCCTGTTTTGACAACGCTGACCCAGTAAGAGGGCGCCATGGTACCAAAGATCGTTGTTCTGAACGGACCTTCCTTAAATCTCCTCGGCACCCGCGAACCGGAGGTGTACGGCACCACAACCCTTGAAGAGATTGAGGCTATGTGCCGTAAACGTGCTGGCCTGCGCAATCTCGACCTGACGTTTTTCCGGCAAACCAATCATGAGGGTTTTCTGATCGACTGGATCCATGAAGCCCGATCTTTGAACGCCGCTATTGTCATCAATCCGGGTGCTTGGCTGGCCACGTCCGTCGCGATCGCCGATGCGCTGAAAATATCGCAGTCCCCGGTCGTCGAGGTGCATCTGTCGAACATCCATCGTCGCGAGTGGTCTCACAACGAATCCTACGTTTCGAAGGTTGCGAAGGGTGTCGTCGCGGGGTTTGGCTACCATAGCTATCTCTATGCCATCGATGCCCAGGCAGATTTGCTCGCCCCCCGCTAAACCCAAGCGTGATTGGATAAAGTGATGCCAGAAAAGTTTATCAGCAAAGAAAATCTCAAATATCAGCTGACCGCTGCTGATGCATATGTCGATCACATCTCCCCAGGGGATGATGTCACCATAGAGTGTGAGATTGCTTATAACGGCGGTCTGGTCACATCACTTGAATCCGTGGTGACGCCAGAAGATCTCCGGTTCCCGTATTTCAATCCCCTCACCGGGCCGATTGAGGTGAAAGGTGCCAAAGCGGGCCAGGTGCTTTGCGTCCAGATCAAATCCATGCAACTGGATGAATTCGGGCTTACGGGTCTCATGCCGCACAGCGGCCTGTTCCAAGACTGGATCTTTCAGCGCCAGCCCGAGTTCACCAGGTTCAAGCCGATACGCGTCGCGGATGGCATAATTCATTGGGACGAAAACCGCAGGATTCCTGCTGCGCCAATGGTTGGAGCCATCGGGGTCGCGCCGTCCTTCGGCGGCATATTGAGCATCGATAACGGCGAACACGGCGGTAACATCGACGTGCAGGAGGTTGCGCCCGGATGTACCATCTATCTGCCGATTCAGGTCGATGGAGCCTATCTGTATATTGGTGATTGCCACGCGCGTCAGGGAGATGGCGAGGTTTGCGGAGTGGGCGCCATCGATATCGGAGCACGCGTCACGCTCGCGGTCGAGGTTAAGGACCGGCCTTCGCGCATGGTATGGCCCCGGTTTGAGAACGATACGCATATCGGCGTGATCGGCCTAGGTCGGCCTCTTGAGGATGCGATGCGCGTTGCCTACCGGGAAATGATCTATTGGCTGGCCGACGACTACGGCTTTTCAGAGCCCGATGCGTACATGCTTCTGTCGTCGATCGCCGAGGGGCGAGCAACCCAGATCATGAATCCAAAATCTACTTACGTATGTAAGGTGAATAAGGAATTCATAAAATAGTTCACGTTCGTCATAATTAAAAGATCCGTAATTCTATTGGGTGCCCGTCAGCATAACCCGAATATGCTGAAGAGTTTTGTTTGGCAAAATTCCGGACAAGCATGGGTTTTCGATGGCTGACACTTGCCTGCATGATAGAGGAGCGCCAACGATGGCTGACAGCGGTATCAAGATCAAGCGTGTGGAGATCGCGAGTTGCAGTCTTCCCCTGCAGAAGCCTATCAATCTCGGTTCAGTCAGGATCACATCCCGTGACTACGTCTGCCTGCGTATCGTAACAAATGCCGGCATCGAAGGGTTTGCGATCGGATACAAGAGCGGAAGCCAATCGTTCGAAAGTCTGCAGGCGCTGGCGCCACGGCTCTTGGGGCAAGACGCGCTCATGCGCCAAGCTTTCAATTTCGAGAGTGAAACGTCTCAGGTGCCGGCAAGGGCATCTTATGTTCGGGCGCTGGGTCTGATCGACGTTGCTCTTTGGGATATTACGTCGAAAGTTGCCGGGCTTCCTCTCTACATATTGCTTGGCGGGCTGCGAACCGAGATTCGCGCGATGCCGGTTGTCGGCTTCTCTTACGCCGATCGTCCAATAACCGAGATCGAAGGCGAAATCGATCGCCACTGCGAGAATGGTGAAACCTTGATCAAGATCATGATCAAGGGAACGGACGCAATTACCAATGCCACCTATCTCAGAGCGCTTGCATCCCGTTTTGAGGGGTGTGCATCGTTGGCTGTAGAGACTCACTGGTCGTGGCGGACGATTTCCGAGGCACTAGATACATGCCGCCGGATCGATGACTGTGGCCTTGCATTTATCGAGGATCCCTTTCTGCCTCAGCAATGGCGCCTTGTCGGAGAATTACGCTCCAAGCTCAGGACGCCTATTGCCGTGGGCGAGGATGTACTTGATCTTTATAGCTACGCCGATCTTGTACAAAATGTTGATATCCTGCGGGTGGACGCCACAGGCAGCGGAGGCATAACGACCGCCATGAATGCGTTATCGCTTGCCGCTGCCCATGGCAGAAAGGCAATTCCCCATGTGTTTCCTTATCTGCATGTGCATCTCGCTTGCGCGCACAACGCAATCATGGCGGTCGAGTATATTCCCGAGCACACGGGCACCGATCCAGTTCGCACGCTGTTGAAAAGCTTTCCCACGATACGAAATGGTAAGTTCCAAGTTTCCGATAAACCCGGCGCCGGGTGTAACCTTCAGTGGAATGCCGTTGCGCAGTATTCCACGGAAGCGCGCACATTTGAGTGATTGCCACCTCTGCAGCAGACCGCACCAACCTCAGATAGGCGTGAGCGCTGCCGGGTCGCCAGATCCGAGCCGACGCAAGGCTGGGGGCACGTTCACTGCGGATGCTTGGTGAGCGCTTCGGTCAGAGATCGAGGAGCAGCTTCTGGTGAGGCAAAGAGCTGCTCGCCGCTGCGCGCATCGGCGGCGAAACCGTCAACCGCTGCCACATAGCGAAGGCTGTCAAAGCTCATTGTGCTGTAGCCGACCAGGTCGTCAATGAAAAAAAACCGGCATAGGACGATAGCTGCCATAGGCGGCGATAGTCGACGCCGCCCCTCACCCCGACCAGTGTTTGGTTCATATCCGATTGGTCGCATCGGATGCCCGATCTCTTTTCTGTTTTCTCCGTCCTCCCTTCCGCGTTTTCCTTGAAATGCGTTTTTCCTGTTGCTATCTTTGCTCTCAATGATCTCATTGGGAGCATCATCATGCCTGGCAACCTGCACGTTCGAAATCTCGACGACGAATTGATCGTCAAACTGAAAATTCGCGCCGCCCGCCATGGCCGGTCGGCGGAAGCCGAGCATCGGGAGATCTTACGCCAGGCGCTGCAAGCCGAGGTTGAGCCCACATTCGATGATCTTGCCCTTGATCTGCGCAGACTGACCGCATCCCGCCAGCAGACCCCCTCCGAAGTCTTGTTGCGTGAAGGACGTGACGAGCGCTGAAGGAGACGCTTGTCATCGACGCCAGCATCGCCGTGAAGTGGGTGATCAAGGAAGAGGGCACGGAAAACGCCCTCGGATTGAGGTTAGCGTTTCAGTTTGTTGCGCCTCAATTGCTGATCGCTGAATCCGCCAACATCCTCTACAAAAAGGTTCAGCGCGGTCAGTTGCTTCTCGAGGAAGCGATACTGGCGAGCCGCTTACTTGAACGCTCGGGTATCGATTTCGCATCCATGCAAGGGTTGCTGGAACCCGCCACCGAACTGGCAATTAGCCTGTCGCACCCCGCCTATGATTGTATCTATCTCGCGCTAGCGCGCCAGAAGCAGGCACGCTTTGTGACGGCAGACCAAAGGCTTCTCCGCACGATTTCGAATCGGGCGCCTGGGCAACTGGCCGATTTGTGCGTGTCCTTAACGGAACTGGCTGGAACGACGCACTGATGCGTGCGCCTGCCAACTTGATCGCTCGACACTTTCGCACGGATCGGAATTGCTGGAACGCTGATCTCATGCCGTATAGGAAGCATTGTATCCGCGCGCTACATCGAGCGAGATACCGGAAATCGAACTTGCAGCTTCACTGGCGAGAAATACCGCAGCATCTGCGATGGCCTTTGGTTCCAACACAGAAAGATCTCCAAGCGGCAGCATGGGGCCGATAATGCGATCCTGATCTTCCGATGTCGTTACTCCCATCGATCGGATCTGGCCTTGCGACCGGTACATGGGTGTGTCGGTCGGACCTGGCGCGATAGAGTTGACCGTTATGTTATCAGGCCCCAACTCGAGCGCCGCCTGCTTGGTGAGGCCTATGACCGCCCACTTGGTCGAGGTGTAAGCGCCGTTGCCGGGGACGCCTTGGCGCCCGCCGATGGAAGAGATGGCGATCAGTCGACCTGTACCGCGCTGTCGCAGCGCGGGTATGGCCGCCTTGAAGCTATTGAATACGCCATGGACGTTGACGTCGAAGACGCTTTTCCAATCAAGTTCCGTACCCTCGGCAAAACTATGCCAGCGCACACAACCCGCGTTAGCGACCACGATGTCGAGACCTCCGAACTCCGACATCGCGCGTTCCACCGCCGTCCCCATCTCGTCAGGTATACGGACATCGGCTTGAATCTTCAGCACGCGCCCGCCGAACCTCACCGCAGCAGCTACAGCTTCGTCGAACTCCTGCATATTGGCGGTACGATAACCGTCGACCGGAGGAACGGCGTCCGGATCGGCGAGGTCCACCATCGCCACAGCAGCGCCTTCGCGCACATAAGCCTCGGATATGGCGCGTCCGATGCCGCGGGCGGCGCCTGTCACCAACGCTACCCGGCCGGCAAGCACGCCGTTCGTGGTGGCCTCCCGTCCCTCTGCCGATGTGTTCGCCATGCCGGAGCTCGAGACGACCGTACCGACAATCAGGCTATTGCGAAGGAAGTCACGTCGCGCGTTATCGTGAGTCTGAAAACTATTGCCAGAGCTCATCGTGTTATCTCCTTACTCTGTATTCGGCATATCGATCGCATGGCAAAAGAGTCTGCACGACCACGTTTGTTTTGATAAGCTGTCGAGAGCTGGACAAATACGTTAGGAAAATTAACGTATGGAATTGGATGATCTCGATGGTGTTGTGGCATTCCTCAAAGTCGCGTCGACTCGTAATTTCACCGAGGCAGCACGCTCGTTTGGCGTGACTCGCTCCGCCCTCAGTCAGACTGTATCCAAGCTTGAATCTCGACTTGGCGTGCCGCTTCTCACCCGCACGACGAGGAGTGTCGGTTTGACGGAGGCAGGCCAGCAATTCGTGACCAACGCTGGTCCGCTTGTCGACGGCACGTTGCGGGCGTTGCTTGCCGTAAGAGAACTGAGCAGCGAACCCAAAGGCCTGTTGCGAATTAACTTACCCCGGGTCGCCATGCCAATCGTCATCGAGCCGATCATGCAAGACTTCGCGAACATATATCCCAATGTGTCATTGGAGATCTTTGTTGATGACGGCTTTGCCGATCTATCGAGAGAGGGTTTTGACGCTGGAATACGATTGGGAGAAATGCTCGAGGCTGACATGGTCGCAGTCCGCTTAACACCGCCACTAAGGCTCTCGGTGGTGGGCTCGCCGGACTATTTTGCTCGCCATGGAAGGCCCACCACGGCCGAGGACCTAAGATTTCACCGATGCATCCAGTTTCGGGGAAGCAGCTCCGGTGAATTGTATCGCTGGGAGTTCGAGCGGGAAGGGGAGGAACTCAAAGTAGCGGTGAAGGGCAGCCTGATCGTAAACGAGAGCAATGCCAAAATTTTCGCGGCAACCCAAGGGCTGGGACTTGCTTACGAGCTTGATGAACTTGTCGATGGCTTCGTAAGAAGCGGTCAACTTGAACGCGTTCTCGAGGATATCACGCCGTCATCACCCGGTTTCTATCTCTATTATCCATCACGCACACATGTGATGCCAAAGCTCCGTGCCTTAATCGATTTTCTCAAGGCGCGCTGGAGAGCGTAAAAGCTGAGAACGGGCACAACGCGAAGGCAATAGGTGTCGAGTGGGATAGCCCTTTTGGCCACACGCTCGTGGATGTCCCGCTTGCAATAGATCGCTTCATAGCCGCTGCCCAGTAACCTCCGAGCACTATCTTTCCGATCATGATTCCGGATTCAACCAACGCGTAGGCTTTACGGACGTTTGACCGCGTCAATCGAACTCAAGCACGTTGTCACGTGCGGTCCTCAAGACGCCACGGTTATCAGATCACTAACCTCATTCAGAACTCGGTCGCGTTTGTACATGTCTAGCAATCTGGAACTGTGTTCGAGTAACCACTGCGAATGTCAGTCAGGAAGATGGGTGAGTCCGATCCGCGTTGCGGCAGGGGTCGCGTGTCCCTCGGAGGCCAAGGCGTCGAAGAGCATCAATGGGTGAGGTCTATGTTAGAAGACGAAACCTCAATGGCGCTTATACTAATTGTGCATTGCCGCAATTGAGGAGCCATCAATAGGCTAATCTCGTCATTGCCCTGAAGCCTGATCACAAAAAACAGCGAACACCGGCCGGATTGGTATTCCTCCAAGGCTGAATCCTGGGCGAAAACAATTGAAGGAAGCAATTGATGAAAACACGCCAACTTGGCCCCCATCTTGCGGTTTCTGCAGTCGGACTCGGTTGCATGGGCATGAGCCACGCCTACGGTGGACAGGACGAACAGGACGCTGTCCGCACGCTGCACCGGGCAGTCGAACTTGGTGTCACATTCTTTGATACGGCCGAGGTCTATGGCCCGTTTGAGAACGAGATCCTGGTCGGCAAGGCGCTGAAGCCCTACCGGGATAAGGTGGTAATCGCGACCAAGTTCGGCTTTCGGATCGATACAGGCAAGAAGGGCGTTGAAGCCATGGCCGGCGTGGATGGTCGGCCTGACCATGTCCGCGAAGTGGCCGAGGCATCGTTAAAGCGGCTCGGAATCGAGATGATCGACCTTTTCTACCAGCATCGCATCGACCCGCAGGTGCCTGTCGAGGATACTGTCGGTGCAATGGCGGAACTCGTGAAGGAAGGCAAGGTGCGCGCTCTCGGCCTTTCCGAAGTAGGCGCCGAAATTATCCGCCGGGCACACGCCGTCCATCCGATTTCCGCCCTGCAGAGCGAGTATTCGCTTTGGACCCGCGATCCGGAAGGCGAAATCTTCGACACCTGTCGTGAACTGGGCATCGGCTTCGTGCCATTCAGCCCGCTTGGTCGCGGCTTCCTGACAGGCAAGATCCAGAAGCTGGAGGATTTCGATGCCGGGGACTTTCGGCGCACGCTCCCGCGCTTCAGTCCCGAGAACATGGTGACCAACGCTTCAGTGGTGAAAATGCTAGAGGAGATGGCTGCTGAAAAGGGTGTGACGGCCGCGCAGCTCGCGCTCGCATGGGTTATCAACCAAGGTGATTTCATTGTTCCAATCCCAGGTGCACGCAAGATCGCACATTTGGAGCAGAACGTTGCTGCCGCAGAAATTTCGCTCTCGGGCGAGGACATTAGAACACTCGGTGATCTGCTGGCGCCAGAAAAATTTGTCGGCAAACGCTACGGCGATGCCGGCGCGTGGGTGACCGAACAAAAATGAACTGAAGACGACCGGCAGCTTATGGTGAGCGAAGTATCACACAGGGACTGCCGACGAATGCTGGTATCAGTAGTTGTGAGCCCAGTAACCGGAAGTTTAACGAAAACTCCGGCTTCCGGCAGAGTTTTGCGTTTGGAACGCAATCGCTCTGAACCACAGGAAAACGGTGGTGTTGTAAGAGCTCTCGCCGTTTACTTCCACTTTCCACCAGCTTTTCCTGCAAACGGACTTCCTTCCAACCTCAGAGGAGGTGCACCCTTGCAGGTGATGAAGACAGGCCCGAAAAGGCTGAGTGTTGTGCGCGAGCGGGTCCAGAGATTGCATACGGCGAAGGGCGGTTCTCTCAGAGATCCGTCGATAACAACCGTCTGGCTCTTGAGGAGCAACGTCGCTCGTTTTCCGAATAATTTGGCGCCATATCCCTTGAATGTTTTGTCAGAAAGCGGGCGTGGTCGGCCGTGATGTTAATGCAAGCCGTGCAGCGGTTTCGAGCAGCTTCGGCTCCGCCCAGTCGGTCACGTCGAATCCGTCATCGATGAAGCCGTGGCGAGCGAGGCGGTCGACCTGTAGCTGCAGCAGCGACATGCGCTGCCGATCCAGCGTCGGCGCAAGACCGATGTGGAATTGAGGGCCATAAAGCGCCTGGATGCGCGCGGCCGTGGCACCCGTTTCCTGACCGACGATCTCCGCCGTGCGCCGAGGATTTGCCGCAGCCCAGTCCGCCGCTTTCAAGGTCAGTGCAAGAAAATCCAGAACCCATTCCGGCCGATGCTCCAGAAGCTCCGCGTGAACCGTGATCGGCCTCGGCGTGCCGTTGTTCACGCGTGCCTCGATCGGCAGGGTGTCAATCTCCACAATGACGTGAAGACCCAGTGAAAAGGCGGCCTCGCGCGCGGCGGCGCCCTTGATGTAGGCCGCATCTGCTTGACCATCGGCAATCTGGTGCAGTGATGGCCAATCCTTTATCCCGAGTTCGGTACGCAGCCGTCCCGGCGGCACGGTCCGCTGAGGTGGCGTTTCGACGATCGTGACGTCCGTCGGATCAAGTTCGAGCGAACCCAGGGCCGCCTCAAGCCCGCCCAAGGCCATGGCCCTGGCGTGGCTGGCGTTCTTCCGTATGGCAAATGCGGGAACGGCAATGCGCGCGCCAGCAATATCCTTTGCCGCAGGAACCCTACCGGGGTGCGCGACGATCGCCTGTCCTTCGTCGATGAAGGTCAAGCCGAGCAGACGGGTGGGAGCGCCTTCCGCGTAGGCCACGATGGCCGGAACATTTCCGCCTTCTCGGAAGAGCGTGCGAAGGGAGTGGTCGTAGTGCGACAGCGAGATTTCGAGCGGTGCATCCTGCAACACTCCGAATTGCGCACCGTCTCGGGCGAACCGCTCCCCGAACCATCCGAGATCAAGCGCTATCCCGCTGGCGGTCGGCACCTGGCATCGTGTGTACCAGACTTCGTCATACGCCGAATGCAAGCTCATTCGCCGGTTCTCGCGCGATCGTTCGCCAGATGCCAATGGAGAACCTTTCGCTCTACGAGCAGGAAACCGGCATTGAGCAGATAACCCACCACGGCAACGGTTGCCGCGCCCGCATACATGCGGGAGATATCGAGCGTTTGCTGGGCGTGGATGATATAATAGCCGACGCCGGAATTGCCTGCGATCATGCCGGCCGCGATGGCGATAACGAACGAACCTGCAAGCGCCAGCCGCAGGCCGATGAAGATTTCGGGTGCCGCGGCCGGTACCACGATTTCGCGCACGGTCTGCCACCAGGACAGGTTGAAGGTGGCGGCGGTGTCGCGCAGCGCGGCCGACACTCCGCGGGCGCCCGCATAAGATGCGATAAGGATGGGGATCGTCGCCGATATGAGGATGGCGATGACGTTCATCTCGCGGCCGAGGCCTACATACAGGATGATGACAGGCACGAAGATGATGGTCGGTATGGGACGAAGCAGTTCCACCAGCGGCTCCATCAGCGCGTAGAAGACGCGCACCCAAGCCATGACCACCCCAATCACCACACCAAATATCGTCGACAAGACGAAACCGTAGGCCATCGAAATCATCGTGTCGGCAAGCTGCCACCTCAGTTGCCCAACTGTCATCTCGCGCCACCATGCAGCCGCGATACGCGACGGAGCAGGCAACCCCGGCGACGGGCTAACCTGCGCGACCACCTCCCAAACCATCACGAGAACAAGCAGCGCAAACCAACCGAGCGAACGGCTCTGGAAAAACCTTGCCGCCGCAACCGACAGGCGCCCTGGTTTACTTTCGTTTTCGGCGATGCCTCGGCCTTCCAATGGCGCGATCGTCATGCCGCCCTCGCTTTGTTTTCAGCCGGCTTTGCCAGAACGCTGCCCAATAGTTCGCGGCGATATTCCAGGTAACGGGGATGTTCGCGCGTCTCCAACTGCGCCCGAGGGCGCGGGAGCGAGATATCGACCTCGGCGCCGATGCCTTTCCCATCAGGGTTGAGCACGATGACCCGGTCGGCCATGTAGATGGCCTCATCGATGTCGTGGGTGACGAGCACGGCGGTGAAGCCGAACTCCTTCCACAAATCGAGCATCATGTCCTGCAGCATTGCTCGGCTGAGCGCGTCCACCGAACCGAAGGCTTCGTCCAGAAGGATGATCTTCGGGCGCGAGGCAATTGCACGCGCAATGGCCACGCGTTGCTGCATGCCGCCGGAGAGCTCGCGCGGGTAGCGGTCGATCGCGTGGGACAAGCCAACACGATCGATGATTTGCTCGACGGCAGTGACGCCACCGCTGCTGCCTTCGACCGCGTGACGTTCGCCGAAGCGCACATTTTCTCGCACCGTCAGCCACGGGAGAAGCGATTGGGAATAGTCCTGCGCGACGAAGCGGATTTGAGCGGGCGGCGCATCGACGCGTGCGTCGCCAATGCTAACCCCGCCCTGCCTGGCTCGCGTCAATCCGCCGATCGCACGCAAAAGCGTGGATTTGCCTGAGCCGGAACGCCCCACCAGTGCGAGGAATTCCCCGCTCTTGACCGTCAGCGATACGTCCGCGAGGGCGTCGACGCTGCCGTGTTTTCCATCAAAGCGCACTGAAAGGTGGCTGACCTTGATCGGCGGCGTGGCATGCGCACGCTCCTGAATAGGATGAACCCGGGCCATCGGTGTCTCCTAGAGGCTCGGCGCGGTCGCGGTCTTGTACAGAAGCGGCTCGACATCGATGACCTGGTTGATCACACCCTTGGCATGCGCGATCTCCAGCCACTCGCGGATTGCGCCAAGATCGGCCGGGCCTGATTGAGCCGCATTGACGTCGTTCAGACGCTCGATTACGCCCGGCACCTGCTTTTCCAGTTCGAACAGGTCTATGTCGTCATATTTGAGCGAGATCCCGGCCTTCCGTTCGGCCGTGTAGGCATTGTAGATGCTCGAGCCTTCACGGGCAGCCTTCACAAAGCGTTCAGCGAGATCCGGGTTGGCGTCGATCCAAGCCGTGGTGGCGAAATAGCCGGCCGTGCTCGTGCGCTCGGGAATCTGCTCCCACGGCCGGCCTTCCAGAATCTTGACGCCATATTGCTGCTCCCACTGGGCAACATGCGGGTCGGAAGCAATCGATGCATCGATCTGGCCGGACGCAAGCGCGGCGCCGACAGTTTCGCGCTGATTGATGATGACATATTCGACCGAGTCGGGATCGACGCCGAAACGTTCCAGGTAGAGGCGAACGCGCAGGCGGGACTGAGCGTGCGCGGCAGTGCCGATCTTCTTGCCTGCGAGATCTGCGGGCTTTTCGATCCCGCTATTGGCGGAGGCTATGATGTAGTCGGAATTGCCGCGCCCGTTGGCCGCTTGAAGGAAGGTCAGGTCGAACCCGTTCTCACGGGCACCGATCCAAGCGAAGAGATCGGCGTATCCGATTTCGAGCGAACCGCCGACGGTCGCTGCCAGGATGTTGGGGCCGCCGGCAAGCGTCACGATCTCGATTTCAATGCCTTCGCGCTCGAAGATACCTTCCTCAATAGCGGTCTTGATGCCGGGAACGGCGCCGAACGGGGCCCCGATCCGGATCTTCTCGAAATTCTGAGAGGATGCGACAGGGATTGTGCCTATCGACAGCACGGCGGCCGCCGACAGGGTGAGGGCGGCCAAGAAAGCATGGCGCCGGGTGATTGCAGCGGTCATCGATTTTCTCCCGATTTCGCCAGTTCTTTTGGGGGATACGTCAGGCCGCTTCCGGCTTGCGTTTATCGGAAGGAATGCCCTTTGCCTCGCTTGGCCAGGCATAGGGTTCGGCACGCTCATGCGGTTGCTGCCAGCTGTCGTCGAGCGGAAGCAGCGGCATCACCTGATCGGCAAATCGGTGAGCTTCCTCGAGGAACGGATTGCCTGACAGGATGAAGGATTCCACGCCGATCGACTTGTATTCGATCAAGCGTTCAGCAACGGCTTCCGGGCCACCAACGATGGCGATGCCGGGGCCATTGCGAAGCAGCCCGAAACCGGACCAGACATTGGGATGGAGCTCCAGATCGCGCGCGTGTTTCGGGCGCTTGCCGCCATGGAATGCCGATTGACGGTCCTGGCCGACTGCGTCCTGCTTGCGATTGTTTTGCTGAACCTTTTCGATCGCTTCATCCGTTGCGCTATCCAGCATTTGCTGGGCTGCGTCCCAGGCTTCTTCGTCAGTATCGCGCACGATGAGGTTGAGCCGGATGCCGAAGCCGATTCTCCGGCCGTGCCGGGCCGCCCGCGCACGGACATCCTTGACGACAGCGGCGGTTTCCGCCGGCGGCTCGCCCCAAGTCAGATATTTGTCGATGTGCTTGGCCGCCACGTCGATGGCGACGTCCGACGAGCCTCCGAACCAGAGCGGAGGATAGGGCTTCTGCAGGGATGGGAACTCCGCCTTCGCCCCGCTGACCTTGATGAACTCGCCATCGAAATCGACGGTCTCGCCGGACATCATGCGCCGGTAAACCTCGAGGAACTCGTCGCACCTGCGGTAGCGTTCGTCATGCGCAAGATGCACGCCGGCCGGCGCGAGGCTCGTATGCCCATTCACGATGTTCAGGACCAGCCTGCCGCCGATATTGTGATCAAGCGTGGTCGTCAGTTTCACCAACTGGCTCGGCGTGAACAGCGACGGGTGAACCGCCAGCAAAAACCGCATCCGTCGCGTGTGCGCCGCAAGGCTTGCTGCAGTGATGAACGGATCAAGTCCACCATTGGGCTGGGTGGCGAAAAGTGCGCCCGAATAACCGCGAGCGTCGATCGTGGTCGCTAGCGCGCGCAGATAGTCGATGCCGACAGGCCGGTTCCAACTTGGGTCCCAGGGGTAACGACCGTCGCGGTTCACAACATACCAGAGAATATCCATGGGAGCCTCTTGATCAGCTCAAATTGAAAGGCTGGGATCCACCCAGAGCCTGGGCACGAATGAAGATTGACGCTGCCTCGTCAATGGTCGCGGCAAGCTGTGCGGCGGCCTGTGGCGTCTCGTCGAACACCAGCAATCCATGGTTGGACAGAAGGACGGCGCGCGTATCCGGCTGGGTGGCCAGAAAACCGTCGAGCTGCCCGACCAACCCACCGGAATTCCGTTCCCCATAGGGGCTGACCGGGACGGGTACCTTTTGGCCCCGGGTCACCATGGGTTCGTAATGGACGGGAATAGGAACCTGGGCGACCGCGAAGGCGGTAGCATTGATCGAATGGGTGTGGATCACGGCACCGACACCCGGACGCTTGTAGGCATGGGTGTGCATTGCAATGACCGAGCGTACGCCCGCCCCAAGGCTGCCACTCACAAACTGACCATCGAGCGTCACCACGCCGAAATCGTTTTCGCCGATGTCTGCGGTCATGCCGCGGGCGGTAACGAGGACATGGTCATCCGTGTCGGTAAGACGCACGCTGGCATTGGCCGAGCGCGGGTTGGTGAGGAGTCCGCGCGAACGTAGATGCTCGATCGCCGACAGCAATTGGCGGCGCAATTCCTTGCCTTCAGGGCCGAGGATCGGCGAACCCTCCTCGATCGATCGAATCTGTTCACCGAATTCAATTGCACTGACCGTATTCATCGGCGCCTCCTTGTTATGCTGGAAGCGTATCAAAATCTGTAATGTCGACTAGATTAATAGACTTTCAATTCTGGCGGCATATGGGAACATCGTTTCCGGAATCGCCGCCAAGCGTAGAATGGCATTGCGTGCTGCGGCACTCTGTCGATCCGATCGATAGAGTGGAAAGAGCGGCGCATGGACAGAGACCGGCACGGCCCCAAGCTCGATCGCAGCATCGACATTATCTGCTATCTGCGAATGTCAGGGGGTCGGGCGGCGTGAGTGACACGCGGGTGCCTTGCGGCAATCCAGGGCGCCGGGAGCGGGACCGTCCGGCTGGACAACGCGAGGAGGGCAAGCAGACATTGCGCCGTTGCCTCATCTCTCTCGGTCAAGAAACAGCGGAAACCTTTCTCTGCCGCCTTCTGCGTATTCGTGCGCACGCTCACGCTGCAGGTGAAGGGCTGTTCCTCGGAGTCATCACGAGCGAACGCGGACAACCGTCTTTCCCGCGCGTCGCTCGGTCGCGTTAAAGGTGGCGACGGCATCGTCGAGGGTCGCGATTTTACCGATGTTCGTCCGCAGTCGTCCGTCCCGTATGCGCTGGACGATCTCATTCAGTTGGCGACGATCGGACTCGACAACGAAGTCAATCGCCAGGCCGTCGGTGGGCCGTGACTCAGCCGGCCCGACGACAGTCACCAGCATCCCTCCGGCTCGGATCAGGGCTGCGGAGCGTTTCTGGATGTCCCCGCCGATGACATCGAACACCAGATCGACTCCGCCTATGTCTTCCAGGGCGTCGTTCTCGAGATCGACGAATTCATTTGCGCCGAAGTCGAGTGCCTTTTGACGGTCGTCGGCACGTCCGGTTCCGATGACATGGGCGCCGGCCTCTCGTGCGAGTTGCGTCACCATCGAACCCACTGCGCCAGCCGCGCCGTGACTGAGGACGCTCTGGCCTGCCTGAAGGCGGCCGTGCTGAAACAGTCCCTGCCACGCGGTCAGGCCCGATATCGGTAAGCTCGCGCCGACGATGAAGTCGACATCGCCCGGCAATGGCGCGAGGTTACGGGCCTCCATGGCTACATACTCCGCCAGCGTGCCATCTCGATGCCAATCCGCGAGGCCGAACACCCGCTGTCCCACCGACAGCCCCGTGGTCCCATAGCCTAGAGCGGTGACCACTCCGGCCAGCTCGTGCCCAGGGATCGATGGCGTCCGGTCACGGTCGCGGCGATCGGCCCAGGTCGAAGGCCACTCCAGCTCAGTCGGAACGAATCCTGACGCATGAACCTGAACGACCACGTCGTTTATCGCTGCCTGTGGCTCGGGCCGTTCCACCAGCTTCATCCCAGCCGTCCCCGCAGACTGATCCGTTACCACAATTGCTTTCATCGGAATTGTCTCCTGGCCGTTAGCCTCTCTGGTGGAAATGCCGCTTGCTGGCGGGTATGGGTAGCAAGCTGGTAGTTCGTTGGTCATTTCAGTTGTCGCAGTGCGGAGCGAAAATTGCCAATAGCTGGCATGTATAGTTTCCATGCGGCTCGTTAATTGCTGCGGTCGACAGCGCTTGCTCGAACTGAGGTCGGCGCTGGAGGAAGAACAATGGAATTCAACCAGATTCGCTATTTCCTGAACCTGGCGGACACCCTCAATTTTACCGAAGCGGCCATGCGAAGCGGGGTGTCTCAGCCCACACTCACCCGCGCGATACAGCGGCTCGAACAGGAGTTGGGCGGAACGTTGGTTTATCGCGACGGAAAAGATAGTCGACTGACAGCCCTCGGACGCGACATCCGCTCCGAATTCGCTGCAATCGTAGATCGTGAGCAGCGGGTTCGGGCGATATCCCTCAATCGGGTTCGCGGCCGCCGTGAAACCTTGACGCTGGGTATCGTTAATACCATCGCGCCGGCGCTGATTACGGGTTTCCTAAATCATGCCCTTCGCCAAATGCCGATGCTCGAACTGGTTCTCCAGCCGATTACGCGCGACCAGGGTTTGGATCTCCTCCTCAGCGGCCAAATTGACGGGTGTTTCTGCACGGATCCAATAGCCGGAAACACCAAGGTCGCTACCGTCGAAATGTTCAACGAGCGACTGTTATTGGCAATGGCACAGGGGCACAGCCTGGCAAACCAGGCTTCGGTTTCGCTTGTCGAGCTGTCGGAGCAACCGTACCTCGATCGGCTCCAATGCGAATTCCGCACGCGCGTGCAAAACCATCTACACGAGCGCGCGATTATCATGATCCCGCGTCTCAGGTCCGAACGGGAGGATTTGATTCAACAAGCCGTGGCGGAAGGCGTAGGTGTTTGCATGCTGCCCGAGCGGTCGGCAATCGTTAACGGTCTGACGTTGCGCCCGGTCGATACGCTGGAGCTGTCGCGCTCGGTCGCATTTCAGTCGATTTCGGGATCCGGAACGGCAGCGGCACTGCGACAGCTCCGTGTGCTCATCGAGCGTTATGTGCGGTCGTGAATTCTTGGGACATGTCAGCCGCACATCGAAACTATAGCCGCCGCGTATTGGACACCTTCGGATCGAATATCCATTTTGTCTGGCATGAGCTCGAAGGAGAAATTCATGGCTGCCTACAAGAAAACAGAAGCTGCGATCGCCGGGCTGTCGCCTGAGGAATATCGGGTGACGCAGCAGAGCGGGACCGAACGTCCTGGAACTGGTGCGCTTCTCTACAACAAAGAACCTGGCATCTATGTCGACATCGTCTCGGGCGAACCGCTGTTCGCATCGTCGGATAAATACGAGTCGGGCTGCGGATGGCCGAGCTTCACCAAGCCGATCGAATCCGCAAACGTGAACGAGCTGCGTGACACAAGCCACGGCATGATCCGGACGGAGGTGCGTTCGACGCATGGCGACAGCCATCTCGGCCACGTTTTCCCTGATGGACCGGGTGATCGCGGCGGCCTGCGCTACTGCATCAATTCCGCTTCGCTGCGCTTCGTGCCCCGCGACGAGATGGTGGAGCAGGGTTATGGTGAATATCTCAACCAGGTGGAGGACATCTGATGAAGACTGAACGTGCTGTTCTCGCGGGGGGCTGCTTTTGGGGCATGCAGGATCTCATCCGCAAGCTGCCCGGTGTGATCTCGACCCGGGTCGGGTACACCGGTGGCGACGTGCCGAATGCGACCTATCGCAATCACGGCACCCATGCCGAGGCGATCGAGATCGACTTCGATCCCTCGCAGATCACATATCGTCGGCTGCTCGAGTTCTTTTTTCAGATCCATGATCCGACGACGCCGAACCGTCAGGGGAACGACCGTGGCACGAGCTATCGTTCCGCGATCTATTTCACCAGCGATCAGCAGAAGGCTGTTGCGCTCGATACGATCGCGGACGTCGATGCTTCGGGACTATGGCCGGACAAGGCCGTCACCGAAGTCGAGCCGGTCGGTGATTTCTGGGAGGCAGAGCCCGAGCACCAGGATTATCTCGAACGTATTCCGAACGGATATACCTGCCATTTTGCACGCCCCGATTGGGTGTTGCCGCACAGGGCCGGTGCTGCCGTTTAAAGTAAACCCGCGGCTCGCGGTACAACGCCGCGAGCCGCTCATGGGGAAGTTCATGAAAACGGGAATTGTGGGTCTGCCTGCACCTCCGCTCGAGCATGTCCGGTGGATCGATGAAAGCGGCGACGAGCGCGGCCCTTTGTCCCTGGCAGAGTTGGGGCAAGGCTTCAGAATACTCTATTTCTTTCAGGACTGGTGTGCGGGCTGCCATGCACACGGCTTTCCCGCATTCGTGACTCTTGCCGAGAAATTTAAAGGCGTTGGCCTTGCAGCCATCCAGACCGTGTTCGAAGGATCGGACGTCAACACCTTCGACCGTCTGCGGGAAAATCAGCGACGATACGGACTACGGGTTCCCTTTGGGCACGCCGCCGCCAACTCCACCTCAACAGAGATAGTGCCTGCGATCATGGAGGCATACTGGTCCGGCGGTACTCCTTGGTTCGTCGTTATCGCGCCCGATGGCAGCGTCGTATACGACGGTTTTGGGCTCGACGTAGAGAGTCTTGTCACCGCCCCGAAACTTTTCATTCGCTAGGCTCCCCGCGGACGGCAGAGCCGGGGCCGGTCCAAACCGCCCGCCATGGACAGTGCTGAGC
This sequence comes from Aquamicrobium sp. LC103, assembly GCF_001014615.2. Lineage (GTDB taxonomy): Bacteria > Pseudomonadota > Alphaproteobacteria > Rhizobiales > Rhizobiaceae > LBCQ02. The sequence goes on along the minus strand of NZ_LBCQ02000017.1, from coordinate 90,046 downwards.
GAATAGTCGCTGTTTGGCGAACACCGGCGCGGTCTTGCGTCCACATCCGATCTCGCTGACAGGCTTCGGTACCCCAATTCGAAATCACGCCCGCGTCAGCTACTCAACCTTTTCGGCGCAGGCGCCGTGGAGCACAGCAAGTCTCTCATTCAACAGTCGGATAACGTCGTTGAAAGCTTCCTTGGCTTTGATTGATACGGCACTATGGCCCATGAAGTTGTGGATCATCGCATCAAAGCAGCGATACTCCACGCTCACGCCCTGAGCCGACAGGCGGTCAGCGAGCGCGCACCCCTGATCGCGAAGGACGTCGTTTCGCGCTGCGAAGATGACCGTATCCGGCAGGACGTCGAGATCGGTCGCGACAATGGGAGAAGCACTTGGATCGTCGGCAAGTGCGCCGTCAACCAGATACTGCTCGCCAAAATAGCACATGTGGTCGAAATCCAGCCCCTTGCCGAGGGCAAACTCTTCGTCCGAAGCTGACGCGGCGGTCATGCCGAAATACGGTCTGAAGTCGGTGACCGGATAGAGCAAGCAAAGCAGGCGGAACAGGTCCCGGTTTTCCGCGCCGAAATAGCGGGCCACGTTGATGGCGAGATTGCCGCCGGCACTGTCGCCCATCAGCGTCACACGCTTCGCGTCCAGGCCCAGCTTGGATGCGCTGGCGAGTAGCCATCGGGCCGCCGCTACACTGTCGTCCACGGCTGCCGGAAACGGGCATTCGGGCGCTTTCCGATAATCGACGAAGGCGACGGCGCAATTGCAGGCGAGCGCGATGTTGCGAGACTGGCGCTCATACGCTTCGGCATCGCCGAGTACGAAACCTCCGCCATGGAAATAGATTATGAGCGGTAGAGGTTTGGCCGACCCTAACGGCTTGTAGATCACGACGGCAAACGCATCGGCTCCTTTCCCGATCTCGATCCGATGCTGCGATGTGGGCTCGGATGGAATGACGCTTCGCTCGTTGTATCGGGTGCGATAACCCGCGCGCATGTCCTTGACCGAAACCTCGCGTATTGGCGTCACACGCCGGGGCGCGGCCGCTGCCAACATGGCCTCGATATCCGGGTCGATCGTCATTCTGCTTCCTGTTCCCCACTTGATTTCGCGTAAAATTCTGACATTTTATGCGCAAAAATCAATGGGAAATTTTGCCTTCGATGTTCGTTCCCTCGCATTATGCTGCCGCGAATCCCCGCTCGATCATTCGAGACCATCCTTTTGCAGCGGTCGTGACGACCGACGAGAAAGGTATGCATGCCACCGCTACTCCGGTGTTTTTCGAAACCATGGGGGCGGAGGAAATGGATCTCGTCGGCCATATCGCGAGGCGAAATCCGCAGGCGGACGGCTTTCATCCAGACCAAAACGCGTTGCTGATTTTCTCCGGTCCGAACGCCTACATATCCGGCGCCTGGTACCGGCAAAAGCCTCAGGTTCCGACCTGGAACTATATCGCCGCCCAGGTGCAGGGAACGCTGACGCCCCTTGACGATTCAGCAGAAAGCCTTGCTGTACTTCAGCTCACGGCGGAAAGGCTGAGCTCAAGGAGAGGTGATGCCTGGCATCTGGAAGATGCGCCGCAGGGCCGTGTCGAGGCGCTCCTGCCGCACATCCGTTCCTTTCGCGTGAAGGCTCGCGCGATCGAAGGGGTCGAGAAGCTCAGCCAGACGCATCCGCAGGAAGATCGTCTGCGCGTGATCGCCAATCTGGCGCAACGCGGAGAAAGTGGCGATCTGGCAATCGCCCGGCTGATGGCGGAGCGGGAGGCCGGATGAAAATGGCCCCCGCTTTCACGAAGACGCTTGTCAGATGAATTTTATGCCGCTACGAATTTATGCGCAAAAATATTGAGGCAGAGATGCAACCCATGCAATTCCCGTTCGTCGAAATATCAGGAGGGCCTCGCGACAGAGGTCGGCAGTACGGAGCATTTGCATCCGCAAGGATAGCGCGGGGTATCGAGCACTATCTCGCCCAGTTCTCCGCCTGTGGCCTCGACACCGCGTCGATCCGTCGACACGTCGAATCCTATCTTCCGCGCATTCGCGATTTCGCGCCGACATTGGTGGAAGAAATGGAAGGTATAGCGGAAGGTGCCGGCGTCGAGTTCGAGTCGATCGTTCTCCTCAATGCCCGCACGGAGCTTCTGCACGAGGCGAGGGTGGTTGCGAACAGGCAGCGCGAAAAGGAAGAGCCGGACGGGTGCACCGGCGTGGTGATCCTGCCGCAGGCGTCTGCGACGGGCCAATTGATCCACGCGCTCAATTGGGACTGGAAGGCCGAATGTGCATCGACGTCCGTGGTCGTACGGATAAGGCGCGACGACGGGCCTGACGTCCTGACATTCACCGAGGCGGGTGCTGTGGCGCGGGCCGGCATGAACGCGGATGGTCTGGCGGTTACGGCCAACTATATCGAATCCGACCAGGATTTTCGCAAACCCGGCGTCCCGCTGGCGCTTGTGCGTCGCAAGGTGCTCGAGGCGGAAACCTATGCACAGGCCATCGGAGTGATCGCATCGACGGAGACGCTCACGTCGAACAATCTCATCCTCAGCCATCGCGATGGAGTCGCCATTGATTTCGAATGCGCGCCGGCCGAAACCTTCGCGGTTTATCCAACGGACGGGATGATTGTGCATGCCAATCACTGGACCAGCGTGGCCGGCCTCGCAAAATACAAGGATACCGGCATCCTCACGACGCCAGACAGCCTTTATCGGGATCACCGCGTGCGCGAACGACTGTTGCTCAAGGGTGGCAAGATCAGCAAGGCCGATCTGGTCGAGGCGCTGCGCGACAATTTCGGGGACCCCTGGTCCGTTTGCCGACCGCCGCGTCCCAATCCCTATGGCGCGCTCACGGCGACTGTGGCCATGCTTGTCATGGACAGCACGGCCGGCACCATGGAATTGACGCCACTACCCGCCCTCAACACAAAATCGAGCACCTACGCCTTGTCGGGTGATCCGGCGATGGCGGCCTGAGAACGAAGCTATGGCGGCCTATCTGCTCAAGCGGCTGGGAATGAGTGCGATCACCTTGTCGCTGGTCGCGGTGACCGTGTTCGTTCTTATCCGGTTGGTGCCGGGCGATGCCGCCTCCCTGATGCTCGGCGAATCCGCGACCGAGGCTCAGCTTGAGATCCTGCGGCAGCGCTGGGGACTGGACCAGCCTTTGCCCATCCAGTTCCTTTATTGGGTAGGCGACGTGCTCCGAGGTGATCTCGGCACCTCCACGCGAACGGGACAGGCAGTGCTCCCGCTTATTCTCGACCGTTTCCAGGTAAGCGCGGTCATCGTTCTGGTTGCTATGAGCCTTGCCGTGCTGATCGCCATTCCTGCGGGCCTTTTCGCGGCATGGCGCCAGAACAGCTTGTCCGACTTTCTGGTCGTCACGCTGGCAACACTGCTGCTTTCCGTCCCCAGTTTCTGGCTCGGCCTGCTGATGTTGCTTTTGTTCGGGCTCAAGCTCGGCTGGCTACCGGTGCTCGGTTATGTCGGTTTCAATGAAGACTTCCTGCGGGCGATCTCCTTCATCGTTCTGCCGGTGGCAACACTGGCTCTCATCGAGGCCGGCGTCCTGATACGCATGGCGCGTGCCAGCGCCATCGAGATATTGCGGCTTGAATATGTGGCGCATGCCCGCGCCAAAGGTGTTTCGGAATGGAAGGTGCTGGCAAAACACGTTTTGCCGAACGCCTTTGGCCCGACACTGACGCTGATAGGCCTGTTGCTCGGAAATCTCCTGGGGGGCATCGCGGTCCTAGAGACGGTTTTCACGCTTCCCGGCATCGGGCGTCTTCTCGTCGATTCCATCTATGCGCGCGATTACCCGGTGGTGCAGGGATGCCTGCTACTGACGGCAAGCGTCTTCGTCATGATCAACCTCGTCGTCGACCTGCTCTATCCGGTCTTCGATCCGCGCGTGGCGAGGGTCTAGCTATGCCGACACGTTTCAACCTGCTGATCGGATCGACAATACTGGCTGTTCTCTTTGTCGCTGCCATACTGGGGATCGTCTGGACGCCCTATGATCCGATGTTGCTTGACATGATGAACAGGTTGCAGCCGCCGTCGGGACAGTACTGGCTGGGCACTGACGAGTTCGGCCGCGACATACTGAGCCGCATCATGGCGGGCGCCGCAACAAGTGTGGGAATCGCCACTGCGACAGTGCTGTTTGCCGTCGTGTTCGGGACGATGATCGGCCTTGTTTCTGGAGGTTTGCGCGGCTGGTTCGACCGCGTCCTGATGGCGGTAACAGATGCCGTGCTGGCCTTTCCGGGCATTCTGCTTGCCCTTGTGCTGATCGTGATTCTTGGGGCCGGCGGAATGGGCATAACGCTGGCCCTGGCCATTGCCTATATGCCGGCCGTCGTCCGCGTTGTGCGGAGCACGGTTCTGTCGGTACGGGAAAAGGAGTTCATCGAGGCATCGAGATCGATCGGCAATTCCGAACTCTACACACTTGCCGCGCACATCCTCCCAAACTGCTTGGCCCCGATTTCCGTGCTGGCGACGTCTATGTTCGGCTGGGTCATCCTCGCAGAGAGCGGGCTTTCCTTTCTCGGCCTAGGCGTACCGCCTCCGGCGCCGACATGGGGCAACATGCTGGCGACAAGCCGCCCCTATTTCGAACAGGCCTTGTGGTTGAGCATTTCACCGGGTTTGTGCATCGCGCTCGCTCTTCTCGGTTCCAATCTGGTCGGCGACGCACTGCGCGACCGCTTTGATCCCAGGATGGCTGTCGCATGACGCAGGACATGCCGCTCCTCAGAATCGAGAACTTGGAAGTCTCTGCGCCCGGCGGCATGAAGATCCTGCACGGGATCGACTATACGCTCGACCGTGGCACCATCGGCGCTCTGGTCGGCGAGTCCGGCAGCGGCAAGACGATGGCTGCGCGTTCGATCATAAAACTCCTGCCGCCCGGCCTGTCGATCACAGGCGGACGTATCATGCTTGCCGGCGAGGATGTTGCCGCGGCTTCGTTGCGCCGCCTGCGACAGGTGCGCGGACCGGTCGCCGGCATGGTTTTCCAGGAGCCGATGGTCACGCTCAACCCGGTCATGACGATCGGTACGCAGATGGCGGAAGCGATGCGGCTTCACACAAGCCTGACGCGTGACGAGATCAGGCAGCGTTCGGTGGAGATGCTCGAGCGCGTGCAGCTTCGCGACCCGAGATCCGTCCTGACGGCCTACCCGCACGAGTTCTCCGGCGGCATGCGGCAACGTATCCTGCTCGCCTCCGTGATGATGCTCCGTCCCAAACTGTTGATTGCCGACGAACCGACCACGGCGCTCGATACGTTGAGCCAGCGCGAAGTTCTCGACCTGATGTTGGAGTTGGCGCGCGATTTCGACACTGCCGTCCTGCTGATAACCCATAATCTCGGCCTGGTTGACCGCTATACTGAGCATACCGCGGTTCTGCGCGAGGGCAGGGTGGTCGAAAGCGGGAGCACGGCGTCAATCGTCCGGCGCCCGGCCAATGCTTATACTAAGGAACTGATCGCGGCTGCGAGCAAAGGCGATCTTTCACCACCGCCCCGGTCGGGCGCGAATAGGCAGCTGCTGGAAGCCAGGGGCCTGACCGTTTCCTATCGAAATCGTGCCACCGGCAAGGAGTTCGAGGCGGTCTCGAAACTCGACATTTCCGTCGGTGAGGGTGAGACCGTTGCTGTCGTCGGCGGCAGCGGCTCGGGCAAGACCACTCTTGGCCGAGCCATGCTTGGCCTGGTCGCCCGGACGGCGGGAACGGTCGAATTCCTTGGAAAGGAGATCGTCGACGATAGCGGGAAAGCAAACCGCGAAGCGCGTCTTGCCTGCCAGCTCATCTTTCAAGATCCCTATTCTTCTCTCGATCCGCGTCAGCGCGTCAGCCGCATCGTGCGCGAGCCGCTTCGTCATGTGCCGGTGATGTCGGACGCGCAGAAGGATGAAAGGGTTCGCGAGGTTCTGGGTGAAGTTGGCCTGGCGAATTTCGGGAACCGCTATCCGCACCAGCTTTCCGGCGGGCAGCGCCAGCGCGTAGCGATCGCCCGCGCGCTCGTGCGCAGACCCAGGCTGGTGGTGGCCGACGAGCCTGTCTCCGCACTCGACATGACTATCCAGGCCCAGGTGCTCGACCTGATCCGCAAGCTGCAGAGCCAGCATGGCTTCGCCTGCCTTTTCATCAGCCATGACCTGACCGCCGTGCGCCGCGTCGCGCAAAGGGTGGTTGTCATGCAGGCCGGTAGAATCGTCGAGGAAGGGCCCGCGGGCAGAGTTCTGGACGCGCCGGCCCACGACTATACCCGCGCCCTCGTGGAAGCGTCTCCATCGATCGATCCGCAAAGTAAGGCCGCATCGGCTGAAACGGCCAGGCCGGTATAGACGAAGCACCAGCGCAAACGATTTTTCGATTGCGCAGTTGAATTTTTTGCGCATAAACTTTGTCATCGTCCTGAACATCAAAGCTATAAGGGGTAGTCATGAGTGGACGTACAATGGGATTGGCGCTGCTTTTTGCTGGAACGGCGGCGAGCAGCATGCCAGTTTTTGCACAAAATACAGATCGTGTTACCGTCGCCATGGCGGAGGACATCAGGGGCATGGACCCACGCCGCGAGCGCGACGGGATGTCCGACGAAGTGCATCTTCACGTGGTGGAAGGGCTCGTCGGCTTCACCGACTCCCTGGAGGTCAAACCGGTGCTGGCGGAATCCATGGAGGTGCAGGACGAGGGCAAGAGCTACGTCTTCCGCCTGCGCGAGGGCGTCAAATTCCACAATGGAGAGCCGCTGACCTCGGCCGAGGTCAAGTGGAGCTGGCAATATCTGATGGCCGAGAATTCGATCTGGCGCTGCAAAGGCGTCTTCGACGGCGCCATCAAGGTCGCCTCTGTCGAAACGCCGGACCCGATGACGGTGGTGTTCACTCTGGAGCAGCCGAGCGGCAGCTTCCTCTACAACATGGCCCGGACGGATTGCGCGCAAACGCCGATCCTTCATCCCGATTCGGTCGCCGAGGACGGTAGCTGGAACAAGGCGATCGGCACCGGCCCCTTCGTGCTGGGCGAGCGCCGCATTGGCGAATACACGGATGTGACGCGGTTTGCCGACTATTCGCCCCGCACCGACGAACCTACCGGCATGGCCGGCCGCAAGGAGGCGCTGGTCGAGGCCGTGCGCTTCAGCGTTGTTGCGGACCCCTCCGCCCGCACAGTCGGCCTGCGTTCCGGCGACATAGACGTCGCGCCGATTACGGTTCAATCCATCCCGCAACTCGAGGCCGAGCAGAACCTGCACGTCTCGTCGTCTCCCACGACGGTCTGGTATTCGCTGCTTCTGGGCATGGACGATCCGCTGCTGAAGGATGTGCGCATCCGCCAGGCGATCGCCGCGGCGATCGATGTAAACGGGGTCGGCGGCGGCGTTTCATTCGGACTCTGGCCCGGCAGCACGACACCGGTTTCTCCGACGAGCAAGATCTACCAGAAACCGGCAGACATGGCGCCGTCCGTGGAAAAGGCAAAGGCGCTGCTGGCCGAAGCGGGTTATGCCGGCCAGCCGATCAAACTGATCGCAAACAAGGCCTATTCGCTGATGTTCGATCAGGCGGTGATCGTCCAGGCGATGCTGCAGGCCGCAGGCATCAATGCCACGATCGAGACACTGGAATGGGGCCTCCAGCTGGAGCACTACACCAAAGGCGACTACCAGGCACAATCGTTCGGATATTCTGGCCGGTTCGACCCTATGGGTGCATGGGAACGGATCATCGGACCAGAATCGCGTAAGGTCTGGAAGGATCCCGAAGCGATCGCCCTGCTTGACGAGGGCATGGCGACCGCGGACGATGCCAAGATGAAATCGATATCGAACCAGCTCTACGAGAAGTTTATCGAAGAGGTCCCAGCCGTGAGCCTCTATCACGTCGAGGTCGCCTATGGCGTCAACAACAGGCTCGACGGCTTCAAGGCTTCGCCGCTGGAAGCGATCCGCCTCTGGAACGTCGCGATCAAGTAGTCCGTCCGGAAAGTTGGACGGTATTCTGCCAGCGTCTCGAATGGCGCTGGCATTTGTTTTAGGATCGGAAATGACCTGGCAGAGGAGCGCATGGCAAAATCGAAGGAAGCGGCGGAACAGCTTGCCACGCTGGTGCAGGAGATCCGCAACGACATCGTGTTCGGTGTCTACGAGCCGGGCGCCTGGTTGAAGCTGAACGAGCTTCAGGGCAACCATCAGGCAAGTCCGTTCCATATCCGCAGGGCGCTCGACGAACTTAAGAGCCTCCGTCTGGTGGACCATGTCGCCAATGCGGGTTTCCGCGTGGCTATGCCGGATGAAACCGCACGCGAGGACACGCGTTTCGTCCGCATCGTGCTCGAACGCAGCGCCGCGCCGATGATTGCCGCCCGCGCGCGGGAAGACGACGTGGTCGAGTTGCGCGCGCTGGCCGAGGCCTTCGACGAATCCATCTCCACGGAAGGACGTCGAAACCAGGCGCGCGCCAACTACGAGTTCCACGAGAAGCTCTATGCTATCGCCGGCAACGCCGTGCTCTCGGACATGATCAAGCAGCTAAGGAGCCGCAGCCATCAGGCTACCACGGGGCGCTGGCGCTCCCGTGAAGGGCTGGAGGCCAGCAGCAGGGACCACCACAAGATCGTTGACGCGATCGCGACCCACAATCCTTATGAGTTGGAGCGCATTATCGTCGCCCATATCGAGGCATTCTGATCAGGCGAGGCAATCCCAACAGGCGCGTGACAGGCGCGCTATGGCGTGGGTGGCCGCCGCCTGTCCCGGCAGGCCGTCCGCCATCGTATCCGGCACCTGATCGGTCGTCGCGCTGACGATGTATAGAGGTTTGCCGTCACGGAAAACGATGCCGGCATCCATCCAACCGCGTTGGCCCCAGCCTGTCTTGTTCGCTACCATGGTCCCCAGCGGCAGGAGCGCCGGGATCATGTTGTGATAGCGCTGCCAGGTGAGGAACTGCATCGCCATGCGGCAAAGTTCGGGAGTGACCATAAGCTGATCAGCGGCCGCGGTGTCGTCGCAGCCCCGCAGGATGAGATCGAGCAAGTGAACCTGATCGCTGGCCGTTGTAGTCGTCACCGCTTCCAACGGATGATCCGCTGCCAGGCCGACTGGAGGAAGGCGGGTGCGGTGCACGGTGTCGACCATACCGATGCGCAGGCAGTAGTCCGTGAACTCCTCCACCTCCAGATCCTTCATCACCTCGTAGGTGCAGATGTTGTCGCTGGTGATGATCATCTGCAGCATCGCATCGCGCATCGGTATGACGAGACCCGGCGTCATATACTGGCACACGCCGGAGAGAATCCCCTCCTGCATTTCGGCGCGTATCGTCACCGGCGCGGAAAGATCGAGCCTTCCCTCGTGTACCGCACGGAGAGCGGCCATCAGTACCGAAATCTTGCGCACGCTTGCCGACGGAAGAACGGTACGCTCGCCTCGCCCTAGCGTTTCGCCAGTAGCGACGATCTTGATCTGCCAATAGATATCGAACGGGAGGGTATCTGCGAATTTATCGAGGATTTGATTCAAAGGCATACTGCTCACCTATGTGCAAAAATGAAGTGCCGACCCTATCGATTCCAATTGCGCTTATTCTGGCTCTTCCACATGAAAGGCCGGATTCAGCGCGATGTGGGGAAATTTCATCTCCCGTCGCGTCTTCGATTTCAATTATCTTTTGCGCATAAATTGCCACTGAAAGTCAATCGTCATCTCGAATACCGGCAACGTCCGGGTGCAGCAGGAGCCACAGCTGACGAACGTGCAATGGGTCGGCGGCCGTTGTTTTTGGCTGCACCAAAATGGCGCAGATTGTAGATTCCAGATCGGAGCGTGTATCTCGCAACCAACAAGCAGGAAGCTGGCTGACGGCGGTTCGCGGAGGATGAGGCGCGTGATGTGAGCGTTGGATAGCGGTCGCCGAGGCAGACGATCTTAGTGGGCGAGAACGTAGGCAATCACATCGGACGAAAGGCGTTTCCGAAGAAGTCGCCGTCTGTCTTTGGTGCAGATACTCGAGGAAGCAGGTGCCGACCGCGTTTTCCAGAGGGTCGGGAAACGCGACGCAGTGGCTTATCAGACAAGCAAGACCCGTCAGTTGGGGGCTTTTCAGCAGCAGCATCGAACGAGGATGAAAATGCTGTCATTACTGTGTGGAGGTTGGCATCACCCGTGCGAATGTCCTGCACTAAATTCTCATCTCCGAAGTCAGGAAAAAGTCCCGCAACGCCGATAGTAAGCCATACGGATCAGTGAGAACTTCTCGGGAGTATTGAGCTGCCATCTGAAACCTCGTTGCCTCAACGGAGACGCGCTGCAATTTGCTAGATAGCCGGACCTCTGCGAAATGTCCCCAATGAGGTCGTCAGCGGTCGAGCTATAACCGCAATTGCCGGATGCTCGATCTGGTGGGAAGCCGACATTCTACCCCGATCAGAAACGTTGGACAACAAAGCATCTTCGGCCCGCAAGCAGCTAATTACTGATGTCAAAACCTTCGAGTGCCTAGCAAGCTGCAGATGTCGTTTCAGCCATTCTGTCCTTGAGAAACCTATTGCACGCTGCCAAGTCAACCTTGCCGGATCCGAGCCTTGGCAGAGAAGGAACAAGCGATATATGCTTCGGCACCTTGAAGCCTGCCAGGGACCGACGACAGATCTGTCTGATGCTTTCGGGACTAATGTCGTCTGAAGCAGGAACTACCAGAGCGGCGACGCATTGGCCTAGCCTCTCGTCGGGAACCCCTACGACGACAGCATCTGACACTCCGTCAAGAGCCAGCAGGACGTCCGACACCTCCGATGGGTAGACGTTCTCGCCGCCGGTCTTGATCAAGTGGTCTTCGCGACCGACGAAGACAAGGGCGCCATTGTCGTCGAACCGCCCGAGATCGCCTGTCGGCTGCCATAGACCACCTTTGGCGCTGATCGATACCACCTTGTCGCGATCCCAGTAGCCCGGTGATACCCCGTCGCCGGCGACCGCGATCTCGCCCATCTTTCCATCCGAGCGCGGATACGAGGTGGACTCGTCAAGGATCGCGATCAACGAGTTGTTCCGGTTAGGGATGCCATTGTTGATAAACGAGCGTTTGGCGCGGTCGATCGGATTATAGGTGATCCCGCCTTCGGTTCGGCTGTATCCTTGAGAGAAGGTGCCGCCGATGCGCCGTTCGAACTCCTCGAACAATCCTGGATCCGCCGAATGCCCTCCGCCCCACGTGAAGCGGATGGTCTTGTCGAGCCCTTCAAACAAATTTGCGTCCGCGCGCACGATGTCGACGACCAGGGTCGTCACAAGGTGCAGGAAGGTCACCCGCTCTGTTGCCACCAAGCGAACAAATTCCTCGACGTTCCATTTTTCCTGGAGGACAAGAGCGCCGCCGCAGAAGATTGCATTGGCAAACACGCTGAAGCCACCTGTATGGAAAAGCGGTGAAATCGCCAAGCCGATATCGCGGCACGACATTTCGAAGCAGTCGGCCATGGTGGCGGCGATCGCTACGCGCATGCCATGAGTGTGGATCGCGGCCTTCGGTACCGAAGTGGTGCCAGAAGTCATGAGCAGGTTGGCAATATCGGTGGATTGCCGTCCCACGCTTTTGAAGCGATTGTCCCGACCGGCCAGCGCCTGCCAGAACGTCCCCTCGCCATGGCTCTCTCCACACACAAGGGTCCGGCAGCCCTCGGGCAGGTTGCCGGACAGCTCCACCGTCGTAACGATCAGCGACGGCGCGAGATGAGCAAGGGGGGCGATGAGGTCTGCGGTCGCAAGCCGCCAGTTCAGTGGTACAGCTATCGCCCCAAACTTCATCGTTCCCAGCAATGCGATTACCATCTCCGCCCTGTTGGGCATGTAGACGGCAACCCGGTCGCTCTCCGACAGGCCAAGCTCCCTCAGATGGTCGGCAAAGCAACTGGCCTCTCGGTCCAGCTCTGCGTATGAGAGCCTCTGCCTACGGTCGACGACGGCCAGGGCATCCGGTTGACCGCGGGCATGCATTTCGAGGAAACCTGCAAAGTTCATCGCGCCACCTTCACGCTGCCTTCAGCCGCGGCCGCGTTCGAGCTCGGTGATGAAGTCGACGACCTTGTAACCAGTCTTCCCCCACGTCGTTACGCCGCACACATGCATGACCTGCATGCAGCCTTCGGCGAGTTCGGTGCTCGTCATGCCAGCCTCGAATGCTGCCCGGCCGTGGTTCTTCGCGCCGTCCAAATTATGGGTGAGGATGTCGAGAAGCGTGTAGATCAGCTCCTTCGTCTTCAGATCCAGATGTCCGGATTCCGATGGTTTACTGTAGATCGCTTCTCGGAACTGGAGGTACCCCGCGAAGTGTTCGGGAAGATACTCCATCATCGCCCGGATCGGTTCGGGAACGTTGCCGAGTGTTTCCATAAAGTGCTCGCGGCCCGCGGCTACGGCATCGGCTGTCACGTTAGCGTCCATGGATTTCCTCCTGTTTCTGGACATAATTTGCCATCATCGTCGGTCAGGCCGACTAGGCGGTGGTGAAGGGATAGGACATGCTGCCCATACGCAGCGAGATAAGCCGGGCACCGCCGTGCAGCTTTGAGGCATAGGCGGCTTCATCGTTCCGAGACAGCTGGCTCTCGGGAAACACGAGGCTCAGGGCGCCTATTGCGTCTCCTGCAGGTCCGATGATGGGCACGGCGATGGTGGCAACCCCGATGGTCGTTTCGTTACGCTGGACATCGTATCCCCGCTGCTTCGATTCCTTGATCGTTCGCCGTAGCGTTTCGACGTTGACGGTCGTATGGGCAGTCACGGGCTCCAGAGGCCTCGCGGCCAGGATGCGGTCGAGATCGGCGTCCGGCAAATATCCGAGAAGCACCCGGCCTGCCGACGAGCCGTGCCAGGGAAGCCATCGTCCGGCGCGGAAGCCGGTGTCGAAGAATTGCGGACCTTCCACGCCGATCAGGTAAAGAACCTCGTCACCGTCGCGCACCGACAGACGTGCACTGTGTTCCGTCTGCCGCACGATGGCATGCATGACCGGCAAGGATTCGCGTGTCAGGGGATCAAAATTGACGTACCGAGATCCCAGGGCATATGCCCTGATGCCAACCACGTAGCGCCTGCTTTCGGTATCCTGCACGACCAGCCCGTGTTTTTTCAGGGTCGCGAGCACCTTTGACACCTGGCTCTTCGGGAGGTCCAGCCGTTCAGACAGCTCCATAACGCCCATGCTGCGGCGGTCCGCCATGAAGGCCATCAGAACGCGCATGGCTGAATCCAGCGATTTCATGCCGCAGCCTCTCGCGGGATGGCAGACTGCGGTGTCACCACGCGGCCTCCAGAATGTCGAGGATCGGCTCGGCGGTTTCCACCCGGCGTGGGTTAAAAAACACTCCGCGGTCGAGTAACGTCTGTGCCGCGACGTGCGGCAGGGCCCTGCGTTCAATCTTCGTATCCCTGAGCCTTGAGGGAACGCCGATTACGCGCTGCAGTGCCCTCACGCGCTCGACCGCGATGTCCGTCGGGTTGTTGATAGCTGTCGTGCGCTCCGCCCCGAGCGAGACCGCCATCTCGACGAACTCGCCAGCCGCCGCATCGCCGTTAAAGGCCATCGCGTAAGGCAACATGATCGAGTTCGACTCTCCGTGCCCGAGACCTGCGTGCGCTCCCAAGCAATGACAGATGGCGTGATGGATTCCCACTCGGGCGTTGGAGATTACCATTCCAGACAGATGAGCTCCTGCCAGTACGCGCGCCCTATGATTGGTGTTGTCCGGCTCGGCGACCATTGCGGGAAGGCCCGAGGCGAGCATCTTCAATCCCTGATGGGCGATCGCCTCCGAGATCGGATTACGGAGCCGTGAATACAGCCCCTCGACGCAGTGAGCCAAGGCGTTCATCCCTGTCTCCGCCATCACTCGTGACGGAACTTCCAGGTTCGCCTCGGGATCAAGGACGATAAGGCGGGGACAGAGCTTCACGTCCCAGAATAGCATCTTCCGGCCGTCGGCCCCGCGGACTCCGAGGCCCGGCGTGACCTCCGCTGCCGATGCCGTGGTCGGCACGGCGATGATCGGGAGCTTGGGCTGATGGAGTTCCTTTGGCCTGAAGTCGTCGGGCGGTGTGAAGCTCGAGCTGTGTTCGGAGATAGATCCACCTTCCGCCAGCACGATGGCGATTGCCTTGGCGCAGTCGGACGCGCTGCCGCCGCCGAAGGCGAGAAGACCGTCGATACCCCGGCTGCGGGCCTCGTCGGCGGACCTCATAACGAAATCTTCCGGAGTATGGGCGGGAATGTCGGAGACGACCGACACGAGGCGGTGGCCCAGTGCTGCCGATATCTCGCCGAACGCCGCCGACCTGCTGGCGCTTGGCCCGGTTATCACCATGACTTTACGGCAGCCCAGCCGCTCGAGCTCCGTTTCGATCAAGTCGGCGGCGCCGGCCTTCATGACGACCTTGGTGCCCGTGTTGAGGTAGGTAAAATCGTCTGGGGAGAATTTGGTCACGTGCGTAATCCCGGCTATTGCATCTGACCCGGCAGCCATAGCACCGTCTCTGGAAAGAGACAGAGGATGGCGACGACGATCAGGTGAGCAAGGATGTGCGGCCACAGCCCGGAAAAAACTTCCTCAAGCGGTCTTCCCGTATACTTCGCCACAACGAACGCATTGAGGCCGAGTGGTGGCGTCACCAACCCGATCTCTGCCATGACGATGACGACCACGCCGAACCACACGGGATCATAGCCCAGGGAGATCATGAGTGGCAGCAGCACGGGCACCGTGAGGATCAAGATGGCGGCCTGATCCATGAAGCAGCCGAGTATGAAGTAAAGGACTAGGACCAAGACCAGGACGGTGGCCGGCGAGAGTTGCTGGTCGTCGACGAAGCCGATGAGGTTCTGTGTCACCTGGGTGAGGGTGAAGAAGTATCCAAAAAACTTGGCCCCCATCAGTATGAGGAAGATCATGCAGGTCGTCGCCGCGCTGCGCGTGATGGCCTGAACGATGGTGCGACGGCTGATCTTCCCGTAGGCCAGGCAGATCAGGAAGGCACCGATTGCCCCGAGGGCAGCGGCCTCCGTCGGTGTGGCCACGCCGAGATAGATTACTCCGGTCACCGCCATGAAGAGCAGAATGACGGGCCCTGCCACCTTTAGGGAGGCGAACTTCTCCCGCATAGTGAACGAGGGGCCGCGGGGAGCCGACTCCGGCCGTCGTAACGCCAGCAGGTAGACCGTCAAGGCGATCGCCAGAGTGACAATGATGCCCGGAACCACGCCACCGATCAGCAGGTCGCCGATGTTCTGGTCAGCGATGATGGCATAGAGCACGAGTGCGATGGAAGGCGGAATGAGCATGGCCAGCGTGCCGGAGATTGCCACCACGCCCGTCGCCATTTTCGGCTCGTATCCGCGCTCAAGCATGGCAGGGACGCTTGTCGCGGAAAGCGTGGCAGCCGAAGCGGTACTTGAGCCGCAGATTGCTCCGAATCCTGCGCCGGCGACGGCTGTAGCAATGCCAAGGCCGCCGCGCGCGCGGCCGACCCAAGTGGCCGCAGCCGTGAACAGGGAGTTCGCCACGCCGGACAGGATCACGAATTCGGCCATCAGGATGAACATCGGCACCGTGATCAACTCGAAGGATGATGCCGATGCGAGCGGCGTGGTGGTCAGGTATCCGACAAGAAGCGTCGTGCCGCCGAAGAGCCAGAGACCGAAAGCTCCGGCGAGGAGCATGGCGAAGCCCACGGGCATACCGATCGCAAGCAACCCAAAAAGAGACAGCGTTCCGAGCAATGCGGTCACAGCGTTTCAACCTCTGTGTGGGTGCGGGCACGTTCAGGAGACTCGCCAGGCACATCGCGTGTGTGCGTCAGCAACGCGTGGAGAAGCGCGACAAGATCGAGAACCAGCCTGATGGTCAGGACGAGGAAACCAGCAGCGACGATCGCGGCCGGAAGCCAAGTTGGCCACCGAACAGCACCGGAAATGACCTCGTTCTTGGCCCAGCGTGCTTCGGCATCCATGGCCGAGAGCCAGACGATCCAGGCTGCCATGGGAAGCGTTGCGACCGCCACGGCGAGGCGCACGGCCCGCTGCCAGAGGCGGTTCATCCGCAGGTAGAGGATGTCAACCGAGATGTGGGTATTGCGGCTGAAAGTGGCCGAGAGTGCCAGGAAGAAGGCCAGCGGCACCATGTAGATGCCAATGAAGTCATAGGACCAACTGAATGGCCGATGCATGAAGTACCGCATGAATACGTCTGCGCCGACCACCGCCATGATCACGAGGGTGACAATCCCGGCAAGGACAAGAAGGAATTCCTCCACTATCTGGACTGCTCGATTGGTTCTCAGGAGGAAGTCGGACATCGACGTCTCCCTATGATCGCCGCCTCGGCAGCTCCACGCAGGAGGTGCCGGAAGCTGTGGTTTCGCCATGCTGGTTCGTGGCGCGAAGCGCGATGTCGACGAGCGCCTGTCCGTTCTCGATGCGCTTGCCCGTTACCTCACCAGTGGTGATTGTGAGGTCGCCGAAGATGACGGGCTTGTGGAGGCGCACGCTAAGCGACCGCATGAAGCCATCGTCGCCCATCCAGTTGGTGACGCAGGTTGACACCATGCCGATCCTCTGGGGACCGTTGTCGTAGGGGCCGGGCATTCCGACCTCGCTGACGGCCACCTTCGCGTCCTGATGCCCGATCGAGGGCAGGACCGAGGCCGCATAATAACTGGGATCGTAGTTGTTTGGCAGGCGCTCGGGGTCGTTCAGTGCCCAGTGCCGGTATTTCCACCGCAGCTTGGTCGACTTGTATCCCGAGGTGCCGACTGCGCCCGCGTAGTAGCATGTCATGTCCATGAGGGTGAGGGGGCCACGCGTTGTTCCGGGCAATACTTCTCCTGGTTCGATGTCTTCCCAGAACAGCGTCTCGGCCCCGCGCCGATATTCTGTAAGGACGGCTTTCTGGATGTCCTCCAGTTCCGTTGCGGAATAGGCCTGCGGATCGCGCGCCTCGTACTTCAAAGCTCCCTTTGCGCCTGGACGGGGTACCCGAAAGCAGTGGCTTTCAACACGGGCGAGCAGCTTCGAATCCTGGTTCAAGTATTCCACAGTGCCAGTCTGTAAAATCATTCTCCCGACCATATCTCCGCCGACTGGCCTGGCGTCGGAATATTCGGCTTTGACGGAGAATTCGTCGCCTCGTCGTGCAGGTTCAAAGAACGTCCAGTCCGCTCCTGCGTAAAACCATTGAACGTCGGGCAGACCAGGCGCGACCACCGCATCGAAAACCCCGAAGAAGAACGTCGGTGGCGCGATAAGGCCCTTCCATCTCGTGCCCGCCGCATATTTGGGATCACTGTAGAGCGGATTGTCGTCGCCGATGCCCCAGGCGTAGTGCCTGATCGTGTCGCGCGTGGCTTCATTGTTCCAGAGTTCGGCTCGGATCGGCATCCCGATCATCGACCGGGCGATCTCGAGGTCATTCTCCGGCAGGTCGGCCGCAATTAGCGAGCGCTGGTCTGCGTTGGCGTTCATCGTGTCAGTTTCCCATTCCGAGTGCTTCATGGAAGGATTCGAGGACTTGCGTCCCGGCGAGACCCTGGGCGTCGACGGAGGCTGCCCACCGGGTTCCAATGTCCTTGAGCCTGACAGCGACCTCTGAAGCGAGCGCCTTTGGCATTTCCGTAGCCTGCACGCCTGCTTCGGCGAGCCGCTCGAGAGCAGGACCTTTGTCGTCGCGGTCGAGACTTTCGCAAGCATGACGTTCAGTCTCGGACGCGGCCTCGGCGATGACCGTCTTCAGATCGTCGGGAATGCCGTTCCAAGCCCGTTCGGAGATCGAATAGGTCGTCGCGAAGCCACCAAAATTCGCCGAGCGCGTCGTATTCTTTAGGACTTCTGAGAGCCGGAAGTCGATTGTCGCTTGAAGAGGAAAGACCGCGCCGTCCAGCGTCCCGCGGCTGAGGGATTCATAAACCTCCACTCCGCTCATCCTGACCGGAACGGCGTTCAGTGCGGTGATTGTCTGGTCCTGGGCCGTTCCGCCGGATCTCAGTTTTAGGCCCGAGAAGTCGTCGAGCGACGTCACCGGATCGCGAGTGACTATCTGGTATGGCGGCAGCATGAACACGATCAGAGGCCGGATCCCGTTTTCCATGAAATCGCGTTCCGCCAACGGTCCTTCGGCGGCGATCTTGGTGTATGCTTTTCCGCCTTCACATGAACTGGCATAGGTTCCAGGCAGCTCGGCGACTGCCGACAGCGGCATCTTCTCCGGGACGTAGGAAGGCGCAACGAGGCCGATGTCGACGACGCCCTGCTGGGTGAGAGCAAGCATGTCTCGGGCCTTCCCCAACTGCTCGGCCGGAAAGTATTGGAATTCGACGCGGCCACTGCTGCGCTCCTTCACGAGGTCCATGAAGTACTGGATCGTGTACTGCCGTGTCAGCGAACTCGGAGCGTAATGGTCTGCAACCCGCAGGCTTATCGTTTCCTGTGCCGCCGCGGCTCCGGCGGCGAGTGCGAACGCAATGCCAGTCCCAAGAATGCACCACCGGAGCTTCAGTGATGAAGCGGTCATGTTAGTGTCCTCCCAGTTCGGAACGGAAAGCATCGAGCACTGCCGTGCCCTTGCGGCCCTGGCCGTCAAGCTCTGCCGCCCATTGGTTCGCGATACCTGCCATCGCGGCGTCGACCTTGGACCTGTCGGCCTCCGGTAACTTGACCAGTGTTACGCCGCCCGCCTTCATCTTGGCTGCATCCTGCGGGACGGAAGCGTCGATGGCAGCACATGCGTCGAACGTGATTTTCTCACCAAGTTCGTCCATCGCCGCGCGGACATCTTCCGGCAGGGCTTCCCAACGGGGTTTCGCTATTCCGTATGTGATGACGCCACTGCCGAAATTCTCTCCCGTCGTTGCGTATCGAGCGTATTCCGTCGCGCTGTAGGACAGCGCTGTTCCAAAGCCCATCAGGCCGCCGTCGATTGTTCCGCGGGACAAGGATTCGTAGAGCTCGTTGGTGGCCAGCCTGATGGGCACTGCTCCAACCGCACGCACGGTGAGGTCCTTGGCTCCGCCCGTGGCGTATATTTTCTGCCCCCGGAAGCTTTCGATGCTTTCAACAGGCTTCGAGCTGAACAACTGGTAGGGAGGCAGGACAAGCGCAAGCAGCAGATGGATGCCGTTCGGGTCGAACTCCTCCTCCTTCAGCACGCCTTCTCGGGCAAGCTTCCAGAATGCCCTGGTGCCTTCGCAGCCTTCGGAGAAAGATCCAGGCAGCTCTGCAACGGCGGACAGCGGAAACTTGTCTGGAACGAGTGGAGGAACGATGACGCCCACATCGACAGCGCCGCTCTGAGTAAGGGAAAGGAAGTCCGGCCCTTTACCGAGCTGCGATGCAGGGAAGTAGCTTACCTCTACCCGCTCGCCGAGCCGTTCTTTAAGTTGGTCCATCCACGGCTTCACGAGCGCTTCCGCCATGTAGTGGCCCTGCGGGTAAACATCACCCACCCTCAATGAAACGGTTTCTTGCGCACTGGCTGAACCGGCCGGGACGCACGCGATCAATACCGCGCAGCCAGCGGCTACGCTTACTGGACGAACCATCTGCTCCTCCCCAGGAAAGTTTCAAATAAAGAAACTATGTTCTTACATAAGAGACACTGTATCTTGTTAAAAGCCGAGTCAACCCATTTGGTGCTACGATCGGAATTCGGTGTCGAATTGGCGCATCGGCACTCAACGGCAAGGTTGGTCCGATCAGCGGCTCAAGTGGAACGTGCCAAGCGGTTTTTTGCGTTCTGACCTGCCAGCGAGTTTTCATCCGACGGTCGGAGTTCGCCTTAAGCGATGTTCACTGCGATTTGTGTGCGGCAATCAGCGGTTTGTGTTATCTCGCATACCTACGGATTTACATTGCCATGACCACGGTAATCGGCTTCTAGGCGACTTCATGGAACACCGCTCCACGACCAGTCTCATCGCTTTGCGTAGGATTCTGAGGGCGACGGAGCTCAATGCGCGCGCTCTGTCGCGTGCTACGGGATTGACCACGGCGCAGCTGATCGTACTGGAAATCGTCGCGGCGGCCGGACGGATTTCGCCAAAGGAAATATCCGGCAAAGTGGGTGTCGGACAGGCGACGGCGACCTCGCTTGTAGACAAGCTTGTGGCGCGGGGACTGGTGGCACGCACACGCAGTGAGCGCGACAAGCGTGTTGTATTGGTATCTCCGACCGCGGCAGGACACACGCTTCTTGAAGCAGCTCCCGACCCACTCCAGAAAACATTCGCAAGTCAGTTCGAGGCACTGCCGGACTGGCAGCAAGCGATGATTGTCGCGACACTCGAACAGGTCGGAGCCATGCTCAATGCTGGTTCCCTCGATGCCGCGCCACTACTCGACGTTGGTGCCGTTGATCGCCAATCGGCCTATGAATCGAATGAATCCAACGTCAAGGGCCGCTAGCCTCGAATCTACAATCATGCCGCATTTGTTCTCGCTGGCTCCAGTATGATGCCGGTTCGATCCGTGCCCGCTCTTCTGCTCGTATTTCCGTCCAACTGGTCGCTTCTCGACACTGTACGATTTGTCTTTTCGCAGGTCCGATACGCTGCTCGGCCGATGCGAAAAGTAGCTATTTTGAGACAGTCGCCCAACCGTCTCGATGTTAGGTGCTTCGCCCTTCAAAGGAAATGAAGCGGGGATTCATTTTACCGATCCCTTGATTCAGTGGATCTTGACGCGCTATAGAAACGCTTTCGGTTGGCGCCAAACGTTCAGGTGCTTCGTCAATCAAAATATATGGCGATTCTTCTTCCGGGCGGAGATGACACGTGCCGTAACGCACGGCCGCCCCACCAGCCATTTAGCCGCTGCCGCACATGCGTGTCTGCATCTCTCGCAGGCCAGGTAGATGCACTGTGGCTTGCCCTACGACCACGGAGAACGAGAGGAGACAGTATGTTCCGTACCAATGCGACCAACGCAGAGCTCACACTGACCAACCAGGTCTATAGCGGCGACCCACTTCAAGATCGTGAAACCGACCAATATCGTAACGAGTACGTGACGACCTTTGTGGAGAAATGGGATGAACTGATCGATTGGCGTGCACGAGCGGAAAGCGAGGGCCAGTTCTTCATCGACGTTTTGAAGGCGCGAGGCAAAGAGACGGTGCTAGACGTCGCCACCGGCACAGGCTTTCATTCCGTGCGACTGACGGAAGCCGGCTTCAACGTGACCTCTGCCGACGGCTCGGCGTCGATGCTTGCCAAGGCTTTTACAAACGGCCAGGCGCGCGGTCTGATCCTCAAGACCGTGCAGGCAGACTGGCGCTGGCTCAATCAGAATATCCACGGAAAGTATGACGCGATTATCTGCCTCGGAAACTCGTTCACCCATCTGCATGAGGAGCAAGATCGGCGCCGTGCCCTTGCCGAATTCTATGCCGCGCTCAAACACGACGGCATTCTGATCCTTGATCAGCGCAACTATGACACGATGCTCGATGAGGGATTTTCTTCAAAACACAAGTATTACTATTGTGGCGACAAAGTCAGCGCTGAACCTTCTCATGTCGATGAGGGTCTCGTGCGCATGCTCTACACTTTCCCCGACGGTGCCGAATACACTCTGAATCTTTGTCCGATCCGCAAGAATTACGTCCGCCGCCTTCTCTCTGAAGCTGGTTTTCAGCGTGTACGCACCTACGGCGATTTTCAAGAAACCTTTGCCGAGAACGATCCCGATTTCTTCATTCATGTAGCGGAGAAAACCACGCTGCAATTCATCCGCTCAAACGAGCGCGCCTCGGTCTCGACGAGTGTACGCGATATTGCAGAGAGCTATTACGACAGCAACGACGCCGACACGTTCTACTCCACTATCTGGGGCGGCGAAGACCTTCATATCGGCATCTACGACAGCACACATGATATTCGTATAGCGAGCGATGAGACCGTCGACCGCATGGCAGCCCTTATCCCGGATCTCGGTCAATCGACACGCGTTCTAGACATTGGCGCCGGCTATGGCGGTTCGATGCGTCGACTGGCGCGCAACTTTGGTTGTTCGGCCACATGTCTGAATATCTCCGAGATGCAGAACGATTATAATCGCGCCAAAACACGACGCGCAGGCCTCGCAAGCAGCATCAACATCGTTCACGCCGCCTTCGAGGATATCCCCGAAACCGACGAGGCATACGACCTCGTATGGAGCCAGGACGCGCTCTTGCATTCCGATCAGCGAGAGAAAGCTTTGGAGGAAGTCTGGCGTGTGCTGAAGCCGGGTGGATACTTCGTATTTACGGACCCCTGCCAGAAGGATGATGTGCCCGAAGGCGTGTTGCAACCGGTTTACGACCGATTGCAATTGAGCAACCTCGCCTCGTTTCGCTTCTATCGAGAAGTGGCAGAAGCCCTCGGCTTTGAGATGCTGCGTCAAGATGACATGACTCGGCATTTGCGCATCCATTACGAGCGTGTGCGTGAGGAACTGGACGCCAACTATGACAGATTGCGCGAAAACGGTGCCTCAACCGAGTATCTCGACAAGATGAAGATTGGCCTTACCAATTGGATCAAAGGTGCCGAGGATGGTTATCTGGCTTGGGGTATCCAGCTTCTTCGCAAACCCAGTTGATCGGCCTATTCGAGAACAATCTCCGACGTTCAACCAGCGAGCGGGCGGATGGCACTCGTTCATGAGCGTGCCGCCATCTGCCAACCGCTGAGCACCGCACCGACCACCGCAATATTCAATCCTGGGCACACCGATCGGTGTGCCCATGACCGGTGGCAAGGGTATGTTGGCGGCCATCAATCCAATCGCTCCAAGCTACAGGGCTATATTGGTCTGCTCCATCAGCCCCATCGCTTGCGCGCGCTTGATCTCCGGGTATTTGGGCTGTGCGGCGCTCGGACGCATAGAGAAGCGATCGAACCAGTTCTTGAGTTTGACGCATTCGGACGGAATCGGCACGGCATAGAAGTCGTCGGCATATTGTAAGGTCGCCATCGCGATGCAATCGGCTATCGTGATCTGATCGCCGGCGATAAAGGCATCGTCGCCCATAATACGGTCGAGCAGCCGTAGATGATCGAAATACCGGGCGGCGCATATTTCTGCGACTTCCCGGCTCGTGCGCACCACGCCGTGGCCGATTTGACTACCATGGCGGGCCCAAAGGCCGAAGAACGTCAACGCTTCATCGAAAACATAGACGAACTGACGGGTTCGCGCCCGCACGGCTGGCGTGGCCCCGCGCATGTCAGGGCCAGAAACCTTATCTTCCAGATATTCCAGGATTGCCAGAGATTGGCCGATCACCATGCCGTCCGTGTCCTGAAGGATCGGCATCGAGCCGGTGGGCGTTAGCGCCTTGACCGACGCGGGGGGTACATCGGCACCCTCGTTGGGCTCATCGAAGATGATCCGCTCCACGTTCGTCGGGTTCTTTTCTGCCAGATAAATATTCAGCCTCTGGGGATAGGGACCGAAGGCAAAGTTGTAGAGTTTTATCGGCAATATCTCGATCCTTATTCGTTTGGATGAAGCGGTCACGACTGGCCGGCGATCGCCACCCAGCCTCGAAACGAAAAGGCGGCGTAAAACAACGCCGGCTCCACGAAATTGGCTTCGCGCAGAAGCTCTTCTTCTGCTGCGGGGGACAGGAGGGGCAGACGATCGGCCATCGCCTTCGCGGCGGTCTCAGCCGTTTCCCGATCGGTACCGGAATGACTGGCGAAGGCGGCCGAGCGTGCCAGCCAACGCTCCGGATCGCCACTAGGCGAGGTGTGGTGCGCAATCACGAGGACGCTGCCCGGCTTCAGGCGGCGATGGATTTCCTTCAGCGTATGCAACCGTTCGTTCCTGTCGAGGAAATGCAAGGTGAGCAGGCATGTCGCGCCATTGAAGGGGCCGGATGGTGCCTGGTCGACGGTTCCGGCCAAAAGTGCGATCCGATCGGCGAAAGGCGAGGTCGTTTGGCGTGCGAGGTCCAGCATGGCAGGCGAAGGATCGACGCCGGTAAACCGCCAATTCGGTCGTGCCTGCGCCATGAACTTCAGTTCCAACCCGCCCCCCGCGCCGACAACGAGCATGTGGGCGGGGCCCGGTTCTCTTTCGGCAAGAAGCAGTGCCGTCATCCGGTGAAGATCCGCCAGTCCCGGCACTTTCTTCGGGGTTTCCTCGCCATAGGACGCAACAGCGGCAGGGTTCATGAACGGCGTGAGATTGTCGTTCATACCGCTGTCTCAGAATGAAGCTCGCCCGTTTCTAAGACACAAACCGAGCGCGCACGCACCAGATAAAAGGCAGCGGAGTGATCGGCAAAGCTGCGTCCTCGCCTGGGGTCATGAACCGTCGTATCGATCAAATGAGCATCGCAAGGGAGGACGGGATTTTCTGGAAGGAGTGAGTTGTCAAAGCTGGACATAGGAACCTTACGTCATGTATCAGTTGGAGATACATAACAGGGCGTATTTCATGTATCAACAACTGATACGTAATTTTATGGCTGCCTCATACAACCGGGCGATTCCGTGTTCTCAGACGCCGATCGCCTCAACGCCGGGATTTTGAATGAATAAGGACACCAGGCTTTCGGACGTGCTGCACGTGCTTTTGCACCTGGCTCAGGTCGACCAACCTTTGACCTCCGAGGTTCTTGCCAGAAGCATGGGCACCAATCCTGCGGTGTTTCGCAGGACAATGGCTGGCTTGCGGGAGGCCGGCTATGTGCAATCCGGCAAAGGGCATGGAGGTGGCTGGCAATTGGCCCGTCCGCTGGGCGAGATCACCCTGCTGGCCGTTTACGAGGCTCTCAACCGGCCCACTCTGTTTGCCATCGGCTATCGCAGTGACCATCCCGATTGTCTCATCGAGAAGAGCGTGAACGCTGCCCTATCGGACACGATGGCGCAGGCGGAGGCCCTATTCATCGAGCGGTTCGCGCAGGTGACGCTGGACCAGCTTTCACCGGAACAATCGGAGCTAGCGCCGCGGCATTGAAAGAAGAGCTGCTAACCGGCTTATCCCGGCGCAGAGCTCCCTATCTGATAATCCAATAACAACCAGATCGGTGTGCCGCGATATCCTATGGCAGGGTGCCAGCACGACAGACACCATCCCGGGACCGATGCGGACACCGTGGTGGTGACGTTACCTGCTGACGTTGAACCTGCGAGGTGATTTGTATCCCCGGCTCGCCTTTGAATCTTCCCGGATCAGGCCCGCTGGAAGAGCCGCCTTATGCCTGTCAGGCAAAATCGGTATGGCAGACATAAGCAATCTGTTTTTGAAGTGTGGCACCGCCTGCCTCTAACAACATAGTTGATCCGGCGGGAGGAGCCTTGGTCCTGTTTTTGAGTGCCGGTTCGACAGGGAGGTAATGCAATGATTTTTCATCCGACGAGGCGCGGCGTTCTGACGGGTGGCGCAGCGCTTACAGCCATGCTGGCGGCGCCGGCCATCGTGCGTGCGCAAAGCTGGCCTTCGCGCCCCATCACCATCATCTGCGGCTTCTCGGCCGGCGGCACGACCGATGCTCTGGCACGGTTGTTGGCCGGCAGCCTGAGCGAACGGCTCGGCCAGCCAGTTCTCGTGGAGAACCGGACCGGCGCTGCCGGCGCGATCGGCATGACGGCTGTGGCCAATGCGGCCCCAGACGGTAACACGCTTTTGTTTTCCGCTGTCGGACAGCTGACCGTCGTCCCGCACGTCTCAACTAACCTGACCATCGATCCTCGCGCGGCTTTCGAACACATCTCGTTGCTCGCCGAGGGCGATTTCCTGCTCAATGCGAGCGCCGGGTCAGGGTTCGAGAGCTTCGAAGATCTCGTGTCGGCGGCAACGGACAACCCCGGCGCTGTGCTCTATGGAACGTCGGGTGCCGGCGGCAACCTGCACCTCTTCACCGAGGCGGCCTTCCAGGCCGCAGGGATCAACCTGCGCGGTATCCACTACGCTGGCGGCTCGGCGCTGATGCCGGATCTCCTCAATAACCAAGTCCAGGTTTCGCTGAACTCCTATCCCATCTCCGCTCCCTATATCGAAGAGGGACAGTTGAAACCGCTTCTGGTAGTCGGTCGCGAACGCAACGCCTCGTATCCCGACGTTCCGTTGGGTGCCGATCTCGGCTACGACACATTGTCGTCCTGCGTCGATTGGTTCGGCCTTCACGCGCCTGCGGGAACCCCGCGTGAAATCGTGGATGAACTTGCAGCAGGAGTCAAAGAAGCTTCCCAGGAGCAGGCGCTTAAAGACCGGATCGAGCAGGGCAGCCTGCGCAACGTCGCCAGCACGCCCGAAGAATTCGCCGAACGTATCAACTCCGATTACGAACTGTTCGGAGAAATCGCATCGGCTGCCGGAATGTCTGCATCCTGACCGATCGATATTGACATGACATCCGATACCACCAAGCGTTTCGCCGTGGCCGAGCTTCATGCTTTCGCGGCGAGCGCCCTGCAGGCGGCTGGGCTACGGTCCGGCGACGCCGAGACAGTTGCCGATGCGCTGGTGCAGGCGGACTGTCGCGGCGCGGCCTCGCACGGCCTGATCCGGCTGCCGTTCCTTATTGCAAGGGTGCGAGATGGCGGCGCAAACGCGCAAGCGCAACTGCAGACCGTCGTGGACGCACCAGCCATCGCGGTGCTGGACGCGAACGGTGCGCTCGGCCCCGTCGCGGCGAGCCATGGCATGAGGCTGGCCATCGAAAAGGCGAGCCAAGCGGGTGTAGGGGTAACGACGGTTCGCAACAGCGACTTTATCGGAACATGCGCCCATTCGGCCATGCTGGCGCTTGATGCGGGCATGATCGGCATGACGTGGACAAACGGTCATCCAGGCATGGCGCCCTGGGGCGGCCGTGCCAACGGCATCGGCAACAATCCCCTGGCTTTCGCCATTCCCGGAGGGCGCGGCGCGCCGGTCGTTCTCGACATCGCCATGAGCGTCGTCGCCGGCGGTAAAGTTCGTCATGCCGCAAAGACCGGAGAGCAAATACCCCATGGCTGGGTAGTCGATGCGCAAGGCAACGATACGTCGCGGCCGGAAGACTTTCCGGCAGGAGGGGCACTTCTAGCGCTCGGCCATAAGGGCTACGGCCTGGCCGTCGTCGGCGAGGTACTGGGAGGCGTCCTTGCAGGCGCGTCGATCCTCGGCGGGATTCCGCAATGGTTCACAGCCACCGACAAACGCGTGGGCAACGGCCATTTCCACATGGCGCTCGACCTGTCGCGCTTCGTTGCGCCTGGGCAGTTCGCCGAACGAATGGACGAATTGCGCAACAGCATGCGTGACATAGCGCGCCGCCCGGGCGTGGAGGAAATCCTGCTTCCCGGAGAAGGCGCGGAGCGACGCGAACGAGAAGCGCTGGCGAACGGCGTCGCCCTTCCAGAAGCGGTTATTGGCGATCTCGCCGGGCTCGCTTCCTTCTACAATCTGATCATGCCTCAAGCCCTCGCCTGACAATGCCCGAAAGGCACGAACGATGCGCAAGTCGATCGCCCACCTCACTCTCAGCACGACACCCGGCAAGACCATCGCGGCCGCCGCGAAGGCCGGGTTCGACGGTGCCGGTATCCGCATTTGCGGCCGTTTTGTCGGCGACGATTCTTTCCAGGACATCATTGGCGACCGCACCGAAATAACACGCCTGCACGCACTGACGCGCGATCTGGGCGTCGTCATCTCCAACATTTCGGCCTTCCAGTTTTATCCGGGGCTGACGCGGGACCATCTCAAGGGCGTTGTCGAGACAGCGGCAGGACTCGGCGCTGATACGCTTGTCGTGAACTGCTTCATGAAGGGCCGCGACGAGGCGCTTTCGCTATTCGCCGCCTATGACGAGATGGCGCGGGAGGCGGGCATGCGGATCGCGCTGGAGTTTCTGCCTTACAGCACCGTACGTGATCTCGCCGAGGCGAGGGCCTTCATCAAGGACAGCGGCGCAAGCGTATCGCGTCTTCTGATCGACGCTCTGCATCTTGAGCGTTCGGGAGGTAGCGTCGACGACATCGCCTCGCTCGACGGCGGAGAGATCGCGTTCTGGCAAATCTGCGACGCACGTCAGCGAAACGGTGCCGCCGCATCCGACGACCAGCTCATGCGGGAGGCTAGAACCGCGCGCCTGCCGCTTGGCGAGGGAGACTTGCCCCTTCGCGCGTTGCTGGCAGCGTTGCCTGCCGATCTGGAGATCGAATACGAAGTCGCCGATGCCAGTATCCGGCACTTGCCGGAGGAGTTTCGCGCAAAGGCCGCCATGGAGGATCTTCAGCGGTTTCTCGCGATGGTCTCGGCCGACGCGAACTGAACGGCGGTGCCGCTCAACTGAGTAACGAGATTAGCCCATTACGGGAGGTTCCATGTCGCAGAACACGTTGAAAGTCGGTCTGCTCGGATGCGGGCATATCAGCCGCGACCATCTGGTCGCTTGGTCGCGATGCGAAAACGCTAAGGTGATTGCGGTCTGCGATCCGATGCGCGACCGTGCCGCAGCCCAGGCAGAGGCATTCGGCATCGAGCAGGTATTCACCGACCCTACAGCGATGATGGCCGAAGCCGGGGTCGATGCAGTGGACATCGTGACGCCGCGGGGCACGCATGCCGCGATGATCCGCGTTGCCGCCGATAACGGTCTGCACGCCTTATGCGAAAAACCGCTATGCCCCACACTCGCAGAAGCCGAAGCGCTGGTCGCCGAGATTGGCGGGCGTATTCGCGTGATGGTCAACGAGAACTGGCGCTATCGCGCCTACTTCACGCAAATACGTGAGTGGATATCGACCGGACGGGTCGGAACAGTAACGCAGGCGCGCATGGCGTTGTGGCGCTCCAACATGCTGGAGCGGCCGGACGGGATCATCCCGTCGCTTAGCCGCCAGCCCTTCGTTGCAAAGGAAGAACGGCTGCTTGTCGCCGAATCCCTTATTCATGAATTGGACACGGCGCGCTCTCTCTTCGGCGAAATGAGCGTCGTCGCATCGCGCCTGTCGCGCTACAGCGACCGCATCATCGGCGAGGATGCGGCCGCCATTCTCCTTGAAGCCGATGCGGGCCATGCGGTCGTCGTTGAGGGCGTAATGACTTCCGCCGGACATACTTTCCGTGCCCCGAATCGGCTCGAAATCGCGGGCACGCGATGCAGCATCACGCTGGACGACGCCGTGTTGCGCCTTCACGGCGCGGAGGAAGAGACGATACGATATGTCGAGGACGACGTTCGCCAAGGCTGTTTCGACGCCGCGATCAAACATTTTGTCAAAAGCCTGACGACCGGAGAGCCCTTCAAGACCTCCGCGAGCGACCAGTTGAAGACCCTCAAGCTTGTTGAGGATGTTTATGCGTCGGCCGGCGCCCTGCGGCGGCCATCGGTTGTCGCGCCTATCGAAAGCGTGCCGGCATGAGAAAGCAAACCCTTCGAGAGATATTATCCGGCGCAGTGGTGACCCTTTCCGGCGTCGCATTCAGCATCGGCGCCCTGCAGTACGGTCTCGGCTCCTTCAGCCAGATGCAACCCGGCATGTTCCCCTTCCTCGTCGGTCTGATGGTCGCCTTCACCGGCCTCCTGATCGCAGCTGGCGCAGTATTGACAAGAGCGGCGCCAGAACCAGTCGATGAAAGCGATCAGACTGACGAGCCCGTTCAGGGAGAATGGCGCGCTCTGCTGCTGGTTTCCGCTGCGCTGATCGTCTTCGGTCTGGTCGTCAGCCGATTCGGAATGGCTCCGGCCGTCATCGTACTGGTGCTGCTGGTCGGCGTCGCCGAGCGGGAGCGCAGGCCGTTGCAGGCGGTGGTGGTCGCCCTAAGTCTGGCTGCATTGACGACCGCTCTCTTCATTTACGGCCTCGGCATGAACATCCCCGTTGCGACCTGGGGGCCGTGATGCAGGAAATGATTGCTAACCTCGCCATGGGGTTCGACACGGCAACAACGCCGATGAACCTTCTCTACTGCTTCTTTGGCGTATTCCTGGGTACGTTTGTCGGCGTTCTGCCCGGCATCGGATCGCTGGCTGCGATCTCGATGTTGATGCCGCTGACCTTCTACGTACCGCCCGATACCGCGCTCATCATGCTAGCCGGAATCTATTATGGTACCCAGTATGGCGGCTCGACCGCGGCAATCCTGCTCAATCTACCCGGTACTCCTTCTTCGGCCGTCGTGTGCCTCGACGGCTATCCGATGGCCAAGCAGGGGCGGGCGGGCGTCGCGCTTGCCATGACGACGTTCGCTTCGTTTATCGGCGCGACGTTCGGCATCATCGTTTTGACCATGTTCGCCGAGATGTTGGCGCAGGTCGGCATGTCTTTCGCGGCCGCCGACTATTTCGCGCTGATGCTGCTCGGCCTTGTCGCCTCCTCGACGCTGGCGGCCGGCTCGCCTCTTAAGGGCATCGCCATGGTGCTTGTGGGAATTTTGCTGGGTCAGGTCGGCACGGACGTCCAGACGGGCTTGCCGCGTTACACGTTCGGCTCTCTCTCGCTTGCCGATGGCATTAGCCTGGTGGCATTGTCGATGGGGCTGTTCGGTGTATCCGAAGTGATCTCGAACATTGCCGGCGGCGGTCATGCAGGAAGCGTCTATCGCGTTACGTTGCGCTCGCTGATCCCTACGCGCAAGGACGTGCGCGAATCGGCGGCGCCGGCCGCACGCGGAACGATGCTGGGCTCGCTGATCGGCGCCTTGCCCGGTACGGGCACAAACATCGCCTCTTTCATGGCTTATGTCGTCGAAAAACGGGTCGCGAAGAACCCCAAGAAATTCGGCACCGGCGCCGTCGAAGGCGTTGTCGCGCCGGAATCCGCCAACAACGCCGCCGCGCAGACCGCGTTTGTCCCAACCATGACGTTGGGCATTCCAGGCGATGCTGTTATGGCGCTTTTGCTCGGCGTGCTGATCATGCACGGTATCCAGCCAGGACCACGGCTCATCGAAGCGCAACCCACTCTTTTCTGGGGGCTGATCGCAAGCTTCTGGATCGGCAACATCATCCTGGTGATCCTGAATCTGCCGCTGATCGGCCTTTGGGTACGCCTGCTCTCCGTGCCGCGGCAGATCCTGATGCCAGCAATTCTCGTGTTCATGTGCATTGGTGTCTACAGCGTCAATCTCAACGTATTCGACGTGTGGGTAATGATCGCGTTCGGCGTCATGGGCTTTACGATGATCCGCTTCGGGTTCGAACCGGCGCCGCTCATCCTCGGCTTCATCCTCGGGCCGCTCGTCGAACAGTATCTGACGCGGGCACTGCTGATCTCGGGCGGCGACCCGATGGTCTTCGTCCAGCGCCCGATCAGCGCGGGGCTTCTGGCTGCAACCGCGATCCTTCTGATCGTGACAGTCTATGGATCGCTGCGGCGCAGAAGGAAGGTCGAACCATGAGCAGCGCTCGCATCTTTCTCTCGCATCCCGAAACCGCCCGCACATGGTGGTACGGAAAGGACGCTCTCGCGAGTCTGCAAGAGCTCGGAGAGGTCGTTTTGAACCGGACGGACGATACGCTCTCTGGTATCAATTTGGCCAAGGCCGCAGCCGGTTGCCGTGTCATGATCCTCGACCGTGCCACGGCAGTGAGCAGCGGGGTCATGGAAGCTTTGCCTGATCTCGTTGCAATCGTGCGCAGCGGCGTGGAGACGCGCCATGTGGATGTCGCCGCCGCCAGCAAACGCGGCATTCTCGTTACCCGCTCGAACCCCGGATATATCGCGTCGACTGCTGAACTGATCCTCGCGCATATGCTGAATTGCGCCAGGGACATACCCGACTATGTCATGGCCTACCGCAGCGGAGGAGTGCGTAGTCCAAGCCATGGGCTCGAGATGGCCGGCAGCACTGCCGGGTTGATCGGATATGGCCGCATCGCCCGCCATCTTGGCCGAGTGCTCGACGTGATGGGCGTCAGCGTCTTGGCATACGACCCCTATACCGAGGTTGAACCACCTGCGCGTTCCGTATCCCTTCAAGAGCTTTTGGAAGTTTCGGATTTCGTTGTCCCTATCCTTGCGGCGACGGGCGAAAGCGCGAACCTTCTGGACGAGAAGGCCCTCGGCTCCATGAAGAAAGGCGCGTTCCTGATCAACGCATCGCGCGGCGACATTGTTGATGAGCGCGCATTGGTCGCCGCGCTCGATGAAGGCCGCATAAGGGGAGCGGGACTCGATGTCGGCTGGGGACCCGACCAGACACCATCCCCGGCGCTTGCCACTCACGCCTGCGTCAACGCAACGCCACATATCGGGAATCTCACCACACAGGCCGCGGCCCGGCACCCTGCCGACACCGTAGCTCAGACCGCGCAGATTCTCGCGGGCCGCATTCCGTTCGGGGCACTCAATCCCGATCATGCCCACCGCCTCCGCGCAACCACAACACGATAATCGAAGGACAGATTTCATGCCGCTTGTTGGAAAGGGCATCGTTGCCATCTGGAACGACATTCTGCCGGAAATGCGCGACGAATTCTTTGAATGGCATCCGCGCGAACACATGCAGGAACGCATGGGAGTTCCCGGTTTCCTGCGCGGGCGCCGGCTCATTTCCACCGGAGGCGGGGAGGAATTCCTGACGCTTTATGAAGCCTCGGAACCCGAGCTTCTGATCAGCGACGTCTATCGCAAGCGCCTGTCAAATCCCACGGAATGGTCGCTCAAGGTGTTGCCATCTTTCCGAAACAATTTGCGGGGCGTATGCCGCATCGTCTCGACCATGGGCTATGGCGATGGCGGCTATGTTCTTTCGGTCCGTTACGACATGCCCGAAGACGGCGACGATGCGCCGGTCTCGAAATTGATCGCGCCATGGATCGATCGGCCGCGCGTGACCGGGGTGCATCTCATCCGTTGCGACCGCACGCTCAGCGCCGTCGATCCTTCGCTGAACCGGGGGCGAACGATCTCGGTTCCCGACCGTGTCATGCTGATCGAGGGTTCCACGCTGGAGGAATTGGAAGAGCTCAAGGCCGAAGCCGAGACGCTTATCGGCGAACAAGTGGGCGCCTCGAAACCGGTAGGCGCCGTCTACCGCCTCGAATACCAAGTCATGAACTACCCCGAGGCCGGATAGTTTCCGATCGCATGGCTGCTTGCGTTCGCAAGGATAGAGCCTTACCTCTCCGAACTTCACCGGCATCGATGAAGTTCGAGGTGGGAGGCACATCATCAACCTTCGGCAACTGCGATATTTCGCGAAGACGGTCGAGTTCGGCAACATAACCAAGGCGGCCGAGACGCTGCTCGTCGCGCAGCCGGCGCTTGGGCTTCAGATTCGACAACTCGAGGAAGAGCTGGGCGTGCCGTTGCTGATCCGGCACTCGCGTGGCGTCTCGCCCACCGAGGCCGGGCAGCGTCTCTACGTCCGTGCGCTGGAGATTCTGGAACTGGTCGAGCGCACGCGATCGGAAGTCGCGCTCTCGGGACGCGGCGAGCGCGAGACCATCGTTCTCGGGCTGACCAACGGCACGACGGCGCTGATTGGAACCCAGCTCATTCGCGACGCCGACGCGGCATTGCCCAACATCCAACTCAGCCTTGTCGAGGAGATGTCGAGCGTACTCGTCGATGCGCTGGATCGCGGCGAGGTCGACATCGCGCTGGCCTATGATGCACCGGAAAAACCGGGCCTCTTGCGCATCCCGTTGATCGAGGAGGAAGTCGTCTTTGTCCATGCGGCCACGGATAAAGACGATCCCCGGCCGATAGCGTTTTCCAGTGTTCTTGCCATGCCGCTGGTCCTGCCGAATGAACGCGATGTCATCCGTGTACGACTGCAGGCCCTTGCCAACCAACTCGCCCTGCCGCTTCGCATCGGCTACGAGGTGTCGTCGATCGGCATGCTCAAGCGCCTGGTCGCCGATGGCGCCAGCGCCTCCGTCATGCCGTATGCCAGCGTTTTGGACTATGTCGAGGCAGGGCGCTTAAGTTGCCGCCGCATCGTGGATCCTACCCCCAAGCGTACCTTGTACCTGGTGCGGTCCACCCGCAGGGGCCGTTTCGTTCAGGAAGATGAGTTCGTGGATTTCCTTCAGTCCGGCGTTCACAGATTCATTCGCATCTTGGGCGATCTGGCCGTTACGCTTCCCGTTATGGACACACCGTTCTCAAAGGTCATGGCACGGCTGACGAGCGACTCGGATACCTAGGGAGTTTTCACGTCGTTGCTCGCTTGCCTCCCGCACCGCTTCAGACGGCAGAATGAGCAGACAGCGATCTACGATGTTCGCTGGGCGAGAGCCCGAAGTGGTTCCGGAATTCTCGTGAGAAATGCGCGGCATCCGAGAAGCCGCTGTCGAGCGCGATGCGTGTGATGCTTTCCGTATGGTTTTCGATCATCCATCGGCCGTAGTTCAGTCGCATCACGCGGTTGTAGCGTGATGGTGTGGTATCCATTTCGGCGCGGAAGGCCCGTTCCAGTTGCCGTACGCTGATACCGACATAGCGCGCGATGGCCGGCAGCGGTGGGGGGTGATCGAGTTGTTGCTCCATAAAATGAAGCGCCTTGCGCACACGTGCATCGCTGACGCCGCTGATATCCTGATGAAAGAAGGCCTGCGGCAGGTTTGGAGCGCGTATTCCGCTCAGCATCATGTGGCGCACCGCCTGTTGAGCGCGATCGCGTCCGCAATGGCGCGAGATGAGATAAAGCCCGAGGTCAATCGCCGCGGTGGAACCGGCGCAGGTAATCAGGTCCCCTTCGTCGATGAAGAGCCGATCGACGGAGATGCCGATATCGGGAAAGCGCTCTTCAAACGCGTCTCGTACGTTCCAGTGGACGCAGACCGTGCGGTCCTTCGCCAAACCGGCGCGGGCGATATTGAAGCTTCCGGTGCATATGCCCAGAAGGCGCACACCCTTCGCTGAAGCATCACGCAGATACGCATCGAGCTGCGGCCTGGGCGTTTCGTCCAGGTAGCTGTTGCCGCCGCAAACGGCAATATAGTCGAAATTCTCCGGCGGCACGACCTCGTTGCTGCCGGTGACTTTGAGTCCGCAGCTCGCGATGCGGTCTCCCGAACCAGGCGTCATCACCGTCCATGCCGCGTGGATCTGCCGGCTGTTGCCGCCATCATCGGCGGCAAGGCGCAACGCGTCGATCAGCCCTCCAAAGGCTGCAAGGGTGAATTTGTCTAGCAGCACAAATCCGACGCTCAGCGCCGGACGCCGATCATCGGGCAAGGAACATACTCCTTCAAAAGGGGCAGATCATGTCGTTTATATTCAAGCCAAGGGCCGGAGGCTTCAAGCATCCACTCAGGATCCCCGCATAGTTTTCCCGACAATAACCGAAAAGGGGGAATGCCATGAAATCGACAGCACTTATCCTATCGGCTTCCGCCATCGCGCTTTCAGCGATGGCGCCGGCTCACGCTCAAGGCGACTCCATAACGGTAGCCTGGTACGGCGGCAATTGGGGCGATGCGTTCCAGGCTTGCATCGGCACGCCGTTCACCGAGGCGACGGGCATCAAAGTCGTTCCCGATATCGGCACGTCCACCACGACGCTTGCCAAGCTGCAGCAGCAGGCCGGCGCTCCGACACTTGATGTCGCGTTTCTGGATGGGGGCATCAGCGAGCTTGCCGAAGAGGCAGGCGTCTTGGCGCCGATCGATCTCAAGGCCATTCCCAACGCGGCCAATCTGGCCGATGCTGCCGTCTATGAAGGCGACAATGGCGTCTATGCCGTCAGCGGCGGCTTCTATTCGCTCGGTCTTACCTATAATACCCAGGAAATTTCCAAACCGCCGGCTTCCTGGGAGGATCTTTGGAATGACGACTACGCTTTTGCGGTGACGATCCCGTCGCCCAGCAATTCTTCCGGCATTCCCTTTATCTTCTTTCTCAATCAGATGCTTGGTGGAACCTCCGACGACTTCTCGCCGGCCTTTGAGAAGCTAAAGAGCTTAGATGCTGCGCTGTATTTTGATTCCTCGGGTGCCGCGAGCAACGCCTTCCAGAGCGGCGAGATCATCATCGGCGCGCATTTCAATGTCGGTGCGTGGGGTCTCGCCGATGCCGGGCTGCCGATCGGCTTTGTTGTGCCGAAGGAAGGTGTGTGGGCAACCGACGCACGACTTCATCTCGTCAAGGGTGGCCCCAATCCCGAAGCCGCCGCCAAGTTCCTCGATACGGCGCTCAGCGCGGAGGCGGCATCCTGCCTCGCGGCAAACCTCTACCTCGGCCCTGCCGTCAAGAATGTCGAGGTCCCCGAAGAGGTTGCCGGGAAGCTTCCCTGGGGCGAGAGCGGCTCGGTGGACGACCTGCTGCTCTTCGACTGGAACGAGGTCAACGCCAAACGGGCGGAACTGACCGATATGTGGAATCGCGAACTCGCCCGATAGGTCAGGTCCATGGCTCTCCTCTCCATCGAAGGCGTATCGAAGTCGTTCGGCAGCCATCAGGCGCTCAAGGACGTCTCGCTAAATGTCGAAGCAGGCGAATTCGTCTCGTTGCTTGGCCCGAGCGGCTGCGGCAAGACGACTCTGCTGAGGCTGATCGCCGGCTTCCTGACAGCCGATCGCGGTACGATACGCATTGACGGAGAGGACATTACAAACGTGCCGGCGCATCGCCGGCCGCTCAACACCGTCTTCCAGAACTATGCGCTCTTTCCGCATATGAGTGTGCAGGATAACGTCGCCTACGGACCCCGGCGTAGCGGGGCAGGACGGGTGGAAGCCGCAGAACGGGCGAGTGAGGCGCTCTCGCTCGTCGGACTTGGGCAAATGGGCGATCGCTATCCGCGTCAGTTGTCAGGCGGTCAGCAGCAACGTGTTGCCTTGGCCCGCGCCATCGTAAATCGTCCAAAACTGCTTCTCCTCGACGAACCGCTGAGCGCGCTCGATCTTCAATTGCGCCGGCGCATGCAGGTCGAACTGAAGCAACTGCAGGAGAAGCTCGGCGTCGCCTTCGTTTTCGTCACGCACGACCAGGAAGAAGCGATGGCGATGTCGGATCGCATATCGGTGCTGTCGGAGGGACGCATACAGCAGGTGGGGAACGGTGCCGAAATCTATCGCCGTCCGGCCAACCGCTTCGTGGCCGAATTTATCGGCGAGGCGAACCTGCTATCAATCGACAGCGCACACGGTTTCGAGATCGTGTTTGCTCCCGCCGACCAGTCCACGAACCGGCTCGGCGTGGTTCGGCCGGAACATGTCCGTATCCTGCGAGAGGGCGATACGGCCGCGTTATCCGAAAATGACGTGCGCATTACCGCCGAAGTCGCGGCGGTCGCGAGCATCGGAGGCACGACCGATATTCACTGTACGTCGCTCGGCTATGAGATCGTAGCCCGCAGGCTCGGTCTCTCCGACGGAGGATTCAAGCCTGGCGACAAAGTCACGCTGGTCATCGCTGGCGACGACATCCACATCATCGAGTCCGAAAGGTCATGATCAACTCGCGCTCGACCGTTGCGGCGCTCGTCTTCCTGCCGCTCTTATTCTTCACGGCCTTCTTCCTCGTGCCTTTGACAGTCGTCGCAACCGCGAGCTTCACGAATGGCGATGGCGTGCCGACGCTGGCCAACTATGCGCGTATTCTGCTGGATACCTATCATTGGTCGGTGATCGCGACGACGTTTCGCCTAGGAATAGTCACGACGCTGATCTGCATCCTAATCGGCTATCCGCTCGCCTGGTATCTGGTGCGGATCGTCAAGTTCCGCAGTTGGCGGCGGCTCTGCGTCATCCTGCTGATCCTACCTCTCTTCACCAGTAATATCGTTCGCTCCTTTGGCTGGATGGTGCTTCTGGGTCGCAACGGCCTTGTCAATGAGACACTCCAGATGGCGGGCTTGACCGAGCGTCCGTTGCGCCTTCTCGGCACCGAAACCGGTATCCTGATCGGCCTCGTCTATATCCTGCTACCTTTCGTCGTGCTGACGATCGGCAACGCGCTTGCCAAGATCGACCATTCGCTGGAGCAGGCATCCGCGGATCTCGGCGCGAGCCCGGCGGCCACCTTCTGGCGCGTGACCTTCCCGCTGACGGCCCCCGGCATCGCTGCTGGCGCGATCATTGTCTTCGCCCTCGCTGTCAGCGCCTACGTCACGCCGGCACTTCTCTCCGGCGGCCGGGTGACCGTGCTCGCGGTCCTCGTCTTCCAACAATACTCCTCGGTATTCGACTTCCACTACGGTGGGGCGCTGGCCGTGACGCTGCTCGTCTTCACCATGGCGATCATCGGGATCTCCTCGCTGGTCTCACGGCTGGGAGCGCGATGACATGATCCTGCGCAACCTGATCTGCATCGTCGCTCTCTTCGGGATGACCTTCCTCGTCCTACCGCTCGCAGTGCTCGTTGGCGCCTCGCTGACGACGAGCGAATTCTTGGCCTTCCCGCCACAGGGCCTCACACTGAAATGGTACGCTGTAATATTTTCCAATCCGACCTATGTCGCAAGCTTCCTGACGAGCACGTGGCTTGCTGCCTCGGCAACGCTGATCGCCATCTTGCTGGCCGTGCCAGCCGCTCTTGCCGTTTCGCGCTACGATTTTCCGGGCAAGGGAGCGTTTTCTGCATTCCTGCTTTCGCCGCTCGTCCTTCCGCATCTGGTGCTTGGTGCAGCGCTCCTGCAATTCGGCGGGTCGATCGGGCTGACGCGGAACTTCTGGGCCCTGCTCGTAGGTCACGTGGTGATCGTCACGCCCTTCGTGTTGAGAACCGTGCTGCCGCTTCTGTCGCGCGAACAGCAGGCGATGGAGGAGGCTTCGCGTGATCTCGGCGCCGATGGGGTCACGACATTTTTTCTGGTGACGTTACCGCAGATTCGCAGCGGGCTTGTCGCCGGTGCAATCTTCGCCTTCATCACCTCCTTCATCAATGTCGAGCTGTCGATCTTCAACACGACCGCTGAACTCAACACGATCCCGGTCCAGCTCTTCAATTACGTCCAGTACTCGGTCGACCCGTCGATCGCCGCTGTTTCCTCGGCGACCATCGTCGCAGCCGCCGTCGCAATCATCCTGATCGATCTCACGGTCGGTCTCGATTTCCTTACCACCAATGACGATTGACCATATGTCTGCCAGGAGCCCAATCATGAAGTTTCAGAATGCCTTCGATGTCATCTATACCCACACCGAGGGCGAGCCGCTCTGCATCATCCACAGCGGCATCCCCTATCCGGTCGGCTCGACCATCGTTGCGAAGCGCGCCTTCCTGAAGGCGAATTACGACTGGGTGCGCAAGGCGCTTATGCGCGAGCCCCGCGGCCATGGCGATATGTTCGGTGTGTTCCTCACCCCGCCTTCCTCGCCGGAATATGATGCCGGATTGATCTATATTGACGGCACCGAATATTCCCACATGTGTGGCCACGGCACCATTGCGGTTGCCATGGCGATGGTTGCCCATGGCTTCGTCGCACCCGGTGAGAATGGCACGACGCGTATACGCTTCGAAACGACCGCCGGATTGGTGGTCGCCGAGGTTGCCTCGCAAGGCACCGACGTGCTCTGGACCCGCTTCGAGAATGTGCCAGCCTATGTCGCCGAGCAGGACATCCCGTTCGAGTTACCCGGCATCGGCGAACTCAAGGCTGATCTCGTTTGGGGCGGCAACTATTTCGGGATCATCGATCTGTGCGGTACGAAGCTGAAGATCTCGCCGGAGAATGGCAGCGAGCTGTCGCGCCTCGGTGTCATCGCCCGCGACATGCTGCGTGACAAGCTGACGATCCAGCATCCGACGCAAGGCCATATCAACGATCTCAACTTCGTCACCTTCTGGCACGAGCCGACGATCGAAGGCGCGTTCTACAAGAACGTTCACGTTTTCAGCGCGGGCCAACTCGATCGTTCGCCGGGTGGGACCGGAACCAGCGCGATGATGGCGATGTTCGAGGCGCGTGGCAAACTTGCCCTGAACCAGCCGATCAAGTCGGAGGGTCTGCTCGGCAGCGGCACGTTCGAAGGTTGCTTGATCGGTGAAACGACGCTCGGCAATACTCGTGCCGTTCGTCCTACCGTCAAGGGCACTGCGGGTCTCCTCGGCACCGCAAGGTGGACCATCAACCGTGACGATCCTGTTGACGCGGGCTTTCTCGTTCTTTGATCGAGCTTGTTGATCCTGATATCGTGGGGGCCGGATCTAATCTGGCCCCCGCGATATCGTTCTGCCCCCGTTGAAGCGGGGGAGATCGCAAGTGGCGCCGATTTAGACATTGTTGGCGTTGCAGACGAGCGCAAGTTTGACGAACGGCATGTTTTCTAGTCGCGCGCGTCGAACTCGCCGGCTACGGCTCCAGCGGTGTTCAACGGAAGGTATCGGGAAATTGAAACTGCCCGATTTACGAGTGTGCGGCGATGGAATAGCTTGCCGCGGACCGCACGCTGCCGGAACCCGAAATGCCTATAGCGACGCTGACGGATGCCGCATTGCAAGTTCCGCGCTCGGTGCTGGACACGCGAAGCCTGCCGTTCAGGCAGGCGCATTCCGTTTGGCAGGAATCGATCGGCGCGCTCTATGACGTGCGCCTCATCGGCGGTGGAGACGAGAATTTGGACTGCCACGCCGAGGCGTTTCATTTCGGCGAGGTGGTACTGACCTACTATCGGTGCGCTGCGCAGAGCTTCGATCGTTCACGGACCCGGATCGGTCGGGATGGCCTCGACCACATCACCTTTCAAATCTGCGTTTCCGGCCGGCACGGGCGACGCGATAGAGGGACGGAGGACGAGGCCGGACCGGGCGATATGTTGATCGCCGACCTCGCCCAACGCCAGGCTACGGCGACTTCGGATTTCTCGAGCCTCAACCTCACCGTTCCCCGCCGCCTGCTTGCGCCGCTTCTTAAGGCGCCCGATGCGCAGAACCTGCGCCGCATTCCCGGTGAGACGCCGCTTATGGTGCTCTTGCGCAATCATTTGCAAGGCCTCCACCAGGCCGCGCCAAGAATGCGCCGTGGGGAGGTCGCGACCATCGTTGGTCCGACGCTGGAGCTGGCCGCGGCAGCCGTCAATGCTGCGGTGGCCGATGAGAACGCTGCCGCTGTACGTATGGCGCTGACCGGCGAAATCCGCCGCCATGTCGAAGCGCGCATCGCCGATCCGATTCTTTCCGTCGAAAGCGTCGCGGCGGCGTTCGCCATGTCGACGCGCAAACTTTATTACCTGTTCGAGCCGCATGGCGGGTTCACGCACTATGTGCAGGCCGAAAGGTTGCGCCGTTGCCGCGCCGAGCTGACGGACCCGGCACACCGGCACGAGAGCGTCGCCGAGATTGCCGGGCGCTATGGCTTCACCCACCGTAAGAGCTTCATCCGCGCCTTCCGCCGCGCCTTTGAGATGACCCCTCGCGAGACGCGCGCGCTCGCCGCGGAAGGGCGTAGCCTTACAGTTTGGCAGGCGGACGCTGCCCGCCATATGTGGCATTGGATTCGCGAGCTGCGCTGAAGCGCGCCGCGTTATCGTGCTGTTAACCATGGATTTTGCAGGCAGAGCCACTTTGCTTGCGCGCGCGGCCACATTTGCCGGCGGGTCGCGCATTCCGCTTGATTGGCGCTCCTCTTCCCATCGAAAAGCGAACCGGATCAGTTCCGGCATGTGTCGGGCTGTGTCGAGTCGCGGGGCGAGAGGATTGCATGTCGACATTCGTTTCCACCTTCCGGGGGAAGGCCAACGCCTACCGCCGGCTCATGACAATGGCGCTTACCGGGGTATCGGCCACCGCGCTCACCTTGGCGCTCACGCCCGCCCGCGCCGAAGAAAGCATCGATAGCGGCCAGATCGTCACGGTGCCGGGAGATCATCCCTCCCCATGGAACCTGGTGGGTGAGACCCTCATAGTCGGTGATACCGGGGCCGGCACACTTATCATAGAAAATGGCGGCATCGTTTCGGCCGATGTCATCGTTGTGGGCCGTGCCGACAACGGCGTCGGCACGGTGACCGTCTCCGGAACCGGCTCGGATCTCACGGCTACGGGATTGGTTATCCAGGTCGGTTCAAGTGGCAAGGGCACTGTCACGGTCAACGATGGCGCCTCGCTCAGTTCGACGGATCTTGTCGTGGGCCATTTCAACGAGGGAACACTGACAGTCACCGGCAACGGCTCGAGCTTTGCGCTAACCGATCATCTGGGGATAGGCTCGTGGGGGAAGGGAACCGCCAGCCTGACGGATGGTGCCGTGGCGGTCACCGGCGGATTGTTGACCCTGGGGGTCTTTGAGTCCGGAGACGGTTCTCTCGACATTTCCGGTGAGGGAACCAGTTGGGAGGTTCAGGAACATGCCTTTATCGGCAATGGCGGCCGCGGCGACCTGCAGGTGCGGAACGGTGCCAGCCTGGACGTGGCGCAGACCCTGAACTTGGGTGACGATGCAACCGGCAGCGGTCGGGTGACCGTCAGCGGAACGGGTGCCAGGCTGATCTTCGGCGACTTGATGGCTGGCGTCCATGGTTCTGCAGTCCTGTATATCGAAAACGGCGGGGCGCTGGGCAACGCCGGGCATAATGCAGTGTTCGGTATAGGCGCAACCGGCACTGCCGACATGGTGATCAAAGGGCAGGGCTCTACCTTTACGGCCAACCTGGTAACCATCGCCGAGGCAGGCAAGGCGACCATTTCCGTCTCGGATGGCGCATGGCTCGAAACTGGTATCACCTCGATGGGTCAGCAGGCCGGCAGCGTCGGCGAAGTGCATCTGTCCGGCCCCGGCACGGTCTGGGCGAACACTGCCGACGACATCTATGTCGGCCAGTTTGGCGAGGGGATCGTGACCGCCGGCGGCGGAGCCAGGATCGATGCAGTCAGCTATGTCCGGCTCGGCGCCGACGTCAACGGGCGTGGCACCATAGCCTTGATGGGGGCGAGCACCGCGCTCGAAGCGGGCGTAGCGATCGAGATCGCCAAGTCCGGTCTCGGCGAATTCACCGTCGCGGGAGGCGCTTCAGTCAAGCATGACGGGAACCTGCTGATCGGCCAGTCGAATGGTTCCATGGGGATAGCCGAGGTCAGTGGATCCGGATCGAGCTGGCAGGGGCTGGGGGACGCCACCATCGGCGAATCCGGCATCGG
This sequence comes from Aquamicrobium sp. LC103, assembly GCF_001014615.2. Lineage (GTDB taxonomy): Bacteria > Pseudomonadota > Alphaproteobacteria > Rhizobiales > Rhizobiaceae > LBCQ02. The sequence continues at coordinate 46,997 of NZ_LBCQ02000017.1, read as the reverse complement.
CACCTTTGCCGTGACGGACGGCGCGACCGCGAGCCTCGTCGGGAACACCGTGGTGGGCGCGGTCGCTGGTGGCGGGGCCCTGTGGGCGGACGGCGGCGCGATTTCGACGGGGACACTAACCCTCGGCGATGCGGGCGCCGGCACGCTGGTGGTCGAGAATGGCGGGTCGGTCACCGTCGGCGGCGGCGCGGGCACGGTGTTGGTCGGTACGCAGGCCGGCTCCCACGGCACCATCAGCATCGGCAACGGCAATAGCGCGGGAACCATCGGCGCGACCAGGATCCAGTTCGGCGCTGGCGATAGCAGCTTGTTCTTCTCCCACACCGACGAGGAATACCGGTTCGATCCAATCCTCAAGGGCAATGCGGATATTGAGCACGGCGGCGGTAGGACGATCCTGACGGCAGACAGCGCGCTCTTTTCCGGCATGACGAGGATCTGGGGCGGCACGCTTGTCGTTGACGGCGTCCTGGGCGGCACCGTCGATGTCGATGCCGGCGGCACGCTCGGCGGATCGGGCGCGGCGGGCGACGTGACCGTCGCTTCGAACGGCACGGTAGCGCCGGGCAACTCCATCGGCACGCTCGATGTCGGTAGCATCATCTTCGATGCCGGCAGTCAGCTCGTGGTTGAAGTCAACGGCCTCGGCAACGCCGATCTCGTCAATGCGGCCGGCACGGCCACGATCAATGGCGGGCTCGTGGACGTGCTGCCCCTCCCCGATGTCAGCATCGATACTCCATATGCCATCGTCACCGCCGGCGGCGGGGTGGTCGGCGGGTTCGATGGCGTGGCGTTCGCCTCGGGCTCGCTGTTCATCACGCCGATGCTGACCTACGACGCCAGCAACGCCTACGTGACGCTGGCCCAGACGACCGACTTTGCCGATGTGGCGCTGACCCCCAACCAGAAGGCCGCTGCCAGCGGCATCCAGTCGGTCGGCGCCGGGCAAGTGTTCTCGGCCATTGCCGCGCTCGGTGACATCGAGGATGCGCGAGACGCGTTCGACGCGGTCTCGGGTGAGATCCATGCCTCGGCTAAGACCGTGCTCGTCGAGGACAGCCGGTTCACGCGCGAGGCGGCCATCAGCCGGATCCGCGCGGCATCGGACAGCGTGGCGGCGCCGCAAACGGCGTCTGTGCTCGACGGGATCGAGTTCTGGGGCCAGGGCTTCGGCGCCCGCGGCGAATGGGAGAGCGACGGCAACGCCGCATCGCTCGAGCGGTCGCTCGGCGGGTTCGTGCTCGGCACCGATGCGGCTGCCGGCGATTGGCGCCTTGGCCTCCTTGCCGGCTACGGCCACACGGAGTTCGACGTCGACGACCGGAGCTCTTCCGGCTCGGCGGCGAGCTATCATCTCGGTGCCTATGGCGGCACCGAGATCGGCGGGTTCGGCGTGCGTCTCGGCGGAGCCTATAGCTGGCACGACATGGAGATCGACCGCACCGCAGCGTTCAACGGATTTTCTGATACGCTCTCATCGAGCTACCGGGCCGGCACCGGGCAGCTCTTCGGCGAGCTCGGCTACGGCTTCACGGCAGGTGCCGCGCGTTTCGAACCCTTCGCCAACCTCGCCCATGTCCGCCATTCGACGCGAGGCTTTGCTGAGGATGGCGGGGCCGCGGCTTTGAATGCGGCTCGCGAGACCGTCGATGCCACCTACACCACGCTCGGCGTGCGGGCGGAAACGGAACTGGCCATGGGCCAGGCGAGGACCGCCCGCCTCACCGGCATGGTCGGCTGGCGTCACGCCTTTGGCAATGGCACGCCAGATGCGACACTCTACTTCGGAGGTGGCGATGCGTTCACGGTATCGGGCGTTTCGATCGCGCGTGATGCGCTGACGCTGGAGGCCGGCGTCGACATCGATGTCTCGTCGACGGCTAGCTTCGCCATCCACTATTCCGGCCAGATCGCTTCGCGAGCACAGGATCACGGCGTGAAGACGAGCTTCAACGTCCAGTTCTGACGAATATGGTACGCTTACGCGAATCTGGTCTCTTTCCAGACGCAAAAGGCGAGGGTGATGACGCTGCGCGTCGCGGCTGACGGGTCCTGAGCAAACTACCGGTATTGCGAATGCCGGTGACGCTTCGATCAAGAACCGCTCTTTCCGGCGACGACTATTGGAAACCTGCAGGGACCTCGACTTCAGGAAAGCGCATCGAGTCGGTTTGGCATTCGTGCCATTTATGGAAGGCGTTGGCCTCGTCTTTCTTCCCGCGACACATGCCGCGCTCGTTGAGGGCCATGCCATAGATCGCTATCGATTGGCAGGCGACCGCCACTTCGACGTCTCGGCTGGGACTGCGGACGCACAAATCTGCGGCAGCGTCGTAAAGCGCGATCAATTGCTCATTCGTTTCTTGTGCTTCAGGGAAATGTTCTGTGTGCGTCCAGGCTGGTTGGCTTAATACAAGGATCACCAGAAACGCTGCACTGTACCATCCGCCAAATACGATTCCTGCTTTTCGGGTATTTGACGAGATTCGAGCTACATTGTATTGGCGCATATCCGTTTCTCCTGGTGATTGCCTTCCGGCCTGGTCACGCCGTTCGCCGAGGCGCCACACTTCATGCCATTTCTATTTCCGCGGCCGCCGGTGCTCCCGCGCATAGGTGCGGAACAGCTTCAGCAGATCCTTGGTGGATATCGGCATTCCCATGAACGAGATGGCCAGTCCGTCAATGCCCAGCCAGCGATTGGCAGCACGGGTCAAGCGCGCCGTCAGCGAAATCCCCGGTCCGCGCCAAACCTCGTCCGTTACTTTCACGATGATCAGCGTGCTTCCCATCGAAGACCATGTCCGAACGCCCAGGACGGCGCTCCAAGGAACAATCTGTGAGGCAACCCGTGTCGCAGTGAAGCCTTCTGGCGATAGTGTAATAACCGGCCGAACGACGCCCAATCCCTGCAGCGACACGAATGCACCGCCGCCTCCGAAGAAAACAACACCGATCCAGAGAGACGCTCGCTCAAGGATGCTAGGCTCGCGAAATAGCGGCCAGACGGCCGCACCGCAAAGACCGGCCATCAAAAACGCGCCGAGGGCGAATGGCCAAACCTTTTGTGGCACCGCGACCAGGGTCGTTTCCTGCGACGTATCAATTGGTTCAAGAGCAGTCTGCATAGCTTGCCCCTCAGCGATGTACGGACACCTTGGTGATGAAAGCGTCGATAGCTGCTGATTGGGCTTCCCATTCGCTGGACGGACAGGCGGCGATGATCAGCAGTTCCACCGCATTTACCCATTGGGTCGCTATCCGGTTGCGATAATCAGTGCCATCCTGTCCGCGATAGCTGATCTCCTCCGAGAAGAAGGCCACCGGTTCGCCGTTGCTGGCGTGCAGCTCCATATCCGGCGTCTTGCTCCTCGTTAAGTCGCCGACCTGCACACTCAATTGCTGCACATAGGCCTCGATCGTATCGTGTGGCGTGCGCCCCGCGGCCTTTGCCGCATCAGCGCCGAGATTCTGCACGAAGGTGATCTGGCAGCCGCCTTGCACCTGCTGAAACCGATACACACCGTTCTGCCCGATGATGTCCGGTCGCCAATTTTTGACATCGACGGGCATTTCGAAGGCAACGTCGGCTTCGGGATTTTGTGCGTTCGCCGAAAGTCCGAAAAGCCAGCCAGCAAGGAAAGCGGCTGCAAAGACTAGTCTCATGGGAATATCTCCGTAGGGGGCGATGCAAGAAGCGGAGGTAGGAAAACGTGGGTTGCGGGCTGAGGTGAACAGGTCGGCGCCATACTATGGCCGAGCAGATCGCGGCTGACAGTTAGACTTCACGGACCTCACGCAGCGTGTTTGGCATCGACAACGATGAAACGCAGCGTTTCCTCACGGGCGTCGCGCTTCTCGTCAAAGGCAATGAGCGGCGCGTTGCCAAGGTCCGCTTGAAGTGCTTCATCCTGACCTCCTCAAGACCGAGACACGAAGGGTCAATCTGTTATAAGAAGGCACCATACAAAAGAATGAACTGGAGTTCAATTCTTAATGGTTTATCGCCGAACGCCTAAGATGCAAAGCCGGATCGACGCCGCACGCGAACAGATCGTGACGGCGGCGCATCGTCTCGTGGCAGAATCCGGTTATGGAGGCACGGGTATTCCCGACATCGCAAAGGAGGCCGGTGTTTCGACAGGCAGCGTCTACGTTCACTTTCCCTCGAAGACCGCTCTCTTTTCAGAGGTGTATCAGCGAGCGTCCCGACATGAGATCGAGGCGTTTCGCGAGGTTGCGGAAGCGCACGGCACAGCTCGCGAACGCTTGGCACGAATGGTGGAGACATTCGCCCGACGGGCGCTTGCGGGCCGCAAGCTGGCGTGGGCTTTGCTGGTCGAATCCGTCAATCAGGAAATCGATGCGGAAAGGCTGAGGTTTCGTGAGCCCTATCGTGCGATCATAGAAGATGTGATCAACGAAGGCATCAATGCAGACGAATTCGTTTACCAGGACGCCCGGGTCACCTCCATGTGCATTGTCGGGGCCATCGTGGAAGCCCTGGTCGGACCCTTGAGCAATGCGCTTGAAACCGACGAGGAGGGGCGCCTGGTCGACAGTCTCACACAGGTTTGCCTAAGATCCGCCGGTCCGATCAACTCCGAGCCAAGGGGTTGACCATCGTCACGCGATCTATCTCGCTCAGGGCCTGAGCTTGTCCCGCGCAACCGTGAGCTGGGCCGCGAGATAAGCGTGATTGGCTTGTCGTCGGCCACGAAACCTGCCTTTGCCATGTGAGGTTCACATACGCGGGCGTCATCAGCCTCGCCGCGCTGCCTCGATCGTGGCGACGTCGATCTTCTTCATGTCCATCATCGCCTCGAAGGCGCGTTTTGCTTCAGCCCCACCGGCTGCCATCGCCTCCGTCAGCACGCGCGGCGTGATCTGCCAGTTGACGCCCCATCTGTCCTTGCACCAGCCGCAGGCGCTTTCTTGACCGCCATTGCCGACGATGGCGTTCCAGTAGCGGTCTGTCTCTTCCTGATCGTTGGTGGCGATCTGGAACGAAAAGGCTTCGCTGTGCTTGAATGCCGGCCCGCCGTTGAGGCCGATGCAGGGGATGCCGGCGACCGTGAAGTCGACCGTCAGCACGTCACCCGCCTTGCCGGCCGGATAATCGCTCGGAGCACGGTGGACGGCGGTCACCGAGCTGTCAGGAAAAACCTCGGCATAGAATCGGGCCGCGGCCTCGGCGTCCTTGTCGTACCAGATGCAGATGGTGTTCTTGGCAATCGTCATTGCTTGTCCTTTCGCTTCTGAAGCTCTGGCAGAGATTGGCGCGAAACCGCCAGCCACCGCGGATGAATTGCCGCCATGCCGGCGGTGTCAGCCGGTTCGCGGTCCAACAAGGCCGAAGCGTGCGCCCCGGTCGTCCTCGGCGACGAGCGCGAAGCAGTTGCCGGGGATCTCGTCGGGTCCCTGAACCGCACGCCCGCCGGCCTGACCAAGCCGATTCACGGCCTCGTCGATATCGTCGACCGAGAAATACACCAGCCAGCCCGGCTGTCCGTTCGGCACTTCGCCCATCACCGCTCCGATGCAGTCCGGCCCCGCATGAATGAAACTGTAGTCGCCGAGTTCCCCCATCGGCATTCCGCCCTCCCGGCGCAGGCCGAGAAGCGCGCCGTAGAATGCGATGGCGGCGTCAGGATCAGCCGCTGTGAGCTCGTTCCAGATCGCATGGCCCTGCGGCACGTTTTCGCCGCACCGGAATGCCCGGCTGTCTTCTTCGCTTGCGCCGCGCATCAGGTAGAAGAGCGCGCCCTGCGGATCGGAAAGAAAGGCAAAGCGTCCGACTTCGGGAATATCGGTTGGCGGCACGTGAACGGATGCGCCCGCTTGCCCGGCGTCCCGCGCGCTGTGGTCGACGTCCTCGACGCCGAAATAGATGAGCCATCGCAACGGCATCTGCTGGCCGTCAGGTTGCTGCATCAGCCCAGCGACCGCCGTGCTGTGCGCGCTCGCGATGCGATAGTCCATGTCCGGGGTTGCGGGCATACGCTCGAACCGCCAGCCAAGCACACTGCCGTAGAAGCGCTCGGCCGCATCGGCGTCCGCCGTGATGAGTTCATACCAGATAGGAATTCCCTGCCGGTTCGTCATTGTCTTATCCCCTGGCGTCGTTGACGATCTCGAAGCCGCCGAAGATCATCCGCTTGCCGTCGAAGGGCATCGGGTTGTCTTTCATATGCGCTTCCATCTCCGCGAAGAGCCTCGCCTGTCCCGCGTCGCGGGTCGTCTTGTCCGGCCATTCTACCCACGAGAAGATGATGGTTTCATCGTCCCTGGCCTTCACCGAGCGGTAGAAATCCGTGACCTTGCCCTCGGGCACGTCCGCGCCCCAGCACTCGACCACGCGCAGCGCGCCCTCGCGCAGGAAGAGCGGTGCGGCCTTTTCGGCGTGTGTGATGAACTTTTCCTTGTTGGCGGTCGGCACCGCGCCGACGAAGCCTTCCACATAGCCGGCCTTGCCGCCTTCGCCCTGATCGACGACCGGCTCGAAACCGCCGAAGATCATGCGTTGGCCGTCGAAGGGCATCTCGCCGATCTCGGCCATACGCGGGTCGTTCATCATCTTTTCCGACGCCGTATCGCGTATCGCGCGGTCGGCATATTCGATCCAGCCGAAGCCGATCGCCTCGTCGTCCCTCGCCTCGACGGCGCGGTAGAAGTCGGTCGTCTCGCCTTTCGGCACGTCGTTGCCCCATGCGTCCACGATCCGGCCCGCGCCGAATTCCTGGAAGAAGCGTACCGCCTTCCTCGTATGATCTAGAAAGGCCTCGCGGTTGGCGGTGGGGATGGCGGTTACGAATCCTTCGATGAAGGGCATGGTAATCTCCTTGAGAGTCTGTCGGGCACGAATGGTCGGAAGACGCGTCAGCCCTTTTTTTCGTATTTCGCCGCGTTCTCCCGGAACGGCGCCAGTTGCCCCTCGAGCGCTCTCCGAAACGCAGGGCGGTCGGCATGCAGAGAGACGTAATCGCGAAGATCTGGCTGGTCGTCGAGGAGTTCGAAGCTGTCGGCGATGCGCAGAACCGTCACCATGATCAGGTCTGCGACCGTGAAGCGGTCCGCGACCAGATACTGCCGCTTGCCGAGCACATCGGCGAGTTGCTTCAATCGCAGGACGGCGCCGTCCCGTGCGGCAGGCCGGATCGTCGCCACCGCGCCGGCATCCGCTATGCCGAAATGCCGCGGCTCCTGCTCGAAAAAGAAAAGTGTCGCCATCATGCTCAGCGGCGGCTCCACCGTGTTCAGCGCGGCGAACATCCAGGACAGGCACTGGTCGCGCTCGGCCTTGTCCTTCGGCAGGAGGATTTCGCTCGCCTCGGCAATGCGCCACACGCAAGCCCCGGACTCAAACATGGTCCCGGAGTCGGCCGTCAGCGTCGGTATCTGGCCAAAGGGCTGACGGGACATGTTGTGCCCGTGGGCCTGCGTGCCTTGCGGCACGAGTTCGACCTCGTAGGACAGCCCCGCCTCCTCAAGTGCCCAGCGTAACCGTAGATCGCGGACCAGCCCCTGCGCGAAACCCGGCACCCAGTCATAGGCGGTGATCCTTACAGGCTTCCGGTCGGAAACGATGGCATTCATGAGACTGCTCCTCTCTTTCGGCGATGTCAGTCGCCGGGCATCTGGTTGATGTGCAGGATGTTGCCGTCCGGGTCTTCGAACCAGACGAGCTTCATGCCTTGGGCATGATGGATATTGTCGCGGAACTCCCCGATTTCGGGATAGTGCTCGAAGACGACCCCCTTCGCGGCAAGGTCGGCGACGATCGCATCGATCCCGTCCCCGACATCCCAGACCACGGCGTTGGCGCGATTCGTTCCCGCTGTGTCCGAACGGTAGACGACGAGATGCGTCTTGCCGGTGCGAAACACCATCACCTCGTCCATTTCATCTTCGACCAGATCAAGGCCAAGCACGTCCGAATAAAAGCGCCGCGCACGCGCGATGTCGGATACGGCAACGATGGCCGAGGAATTGCAATCCTTGAACATGGTCTCCTCCGTGGTGGTCGGTTTGATAATTACGTTGATATCAACATAATTATCCCATGTCCAGCTAAAACGTCGAATCACGAAATCATGCCGTTCGAAACAATGCTCTTCGCGGTTCCGGTCTGGACGAGAATGCGCCGCGATGCGGGAGCCATGCTGGCAAGCTTTTCCGGACCCTGCAGTTTCTGCAAGCAGACCGACTGCTCTTGGCCCCGGACGTCTCTATGGCGGTATGACTAACGATGGGCTCCGGCCGTGTTCCCGATTTTGAGTAGCTCGCGCGGATGTCGGTAACACATGGCACGAGCGTGCTCGAGGATCTCCTTAATGAAGGATTTGGCTTAGGAATTTCTTGGTTCGGTCGTTCCGTGGGTTGCTGAAGAACACATCCGGCGTGGCCTCCTCAATGACCATGCCTTCGTCCATGAAGACGATACGATCCGCGACCTCTCGAGCGAAGCCCATTTCATGTGTGACGCAGATCATGGTCATGCCGTCCTTCGCCAGCGCCGACATCACATCCAGCACTTCCTTGATCATCTCCGGATCGAGCGCCGACGTGGGCTCATCGAAGAGCATGACTTTCGGCTGCATGCAGAGCGCACGGGCGATCGCAACGCGTTGTTGCTGCCCCCCAGAGAGCTGTGCAGGATACTTACGCGCCTGATCGGGAATGCGCACCTTCTCCAGGTTTTCCATCGCCAATGCTTCAGCTTCAGTGCGCGGCATCTTCTTGGCACGGGTCAGCGCCAGTGTGCAGTTCCCGAGAACACTAAGGTGAGGGAACAGGTTGAACTGCTGGAATACCATGCCGATTTGACGGCGGATCGGCGCGAGGTTGCCTGCCCCGGGTTTCAGTTCGAGCCCGCCGACTGACACTTTTCCCTTCTGATGCGTTTCAAGCTGGTTGACGCAGCGAATGAGTGTCGACTTGCCCGAACCGGAGGGGCCGCAGATGACGATTCTTTCTCCATCCGCGACCGACAGGGAAATCCGCCTGAGCGCATGGAAGTCTCCGTACCATTTGTCGAGGTCGGTGATTTCGACAGTCCCGGTCAGATTCTCAATCATTTCGCGTCCCGAAGGTCATGGTTGCATTCTATCGTTTGCTCGATGCCAGAAGCCGCTGTTCGAGACCTTTCACGGCCTGCGCGATCGCCACCGCCAGCGCGAGAAAGATCAGGCCGGCGACGAGGACGGGCTCGGCGTAGCGGAAGGTTTCGGAAGCAATATCGAGGGCGCTGCCGAACATTTCGGGCACTGCGATGACGGCGAGGTAGGGCGTGGCCTTGAGAAGCGAGATGAAATAGTTGCCCATCGGAGCGGCGATGTTGCGCAGCATCTGGGGAAGGATGACGAGGAAGATCGTATCTGCTCTTCCAATTCCGAGCGCCTTGGCAGCTTCGAACTGGCCGGAATCGATTGCGTCGATGCCCGCCTTGAACACTTCGGCCAGATATCCGGAATAGTAGATGCTTAGAGCAAAGACCCCTACCACGAGGGCGGGAAGCGTGACGCCGTAATAGGGCAGAACAAAGTAGAGAAAATAGATCTGGACCAGCAGCGGCGTGGAGCGGATGGCGTCGATTACGAACCGCATTAGAGAGCGCAGCGGGCGATTGAGGCGGCGCAGGATTTCCCAGGTGAAACCGAGAAGAGCGGCGCCGATCGAACTGACGACCGTAACCCAGATCGTCGTGAAGAACGCAGATAGGATAAGCGGTGCCGTCGATATGGCGAACTCGAGATCAAAATTCACGATGCTTGCTTTCTGCGTAGCTGGCGCGCTGCTCGATGGAGCGGCCCAGGACGGTGACCGGATAGCAGATGATCAGGTAGGCGATGAGCAACCCTGAGTAGATCCCGACGGGGTTGTATTCCACCTGTGCCAGCTCCTTCGCCCGGTAGGTCATGTCAGTCAGCGTAATCAGGGAGACGAGCGCTGTGCCTTTGATGAGTTGGATGAGCTGATTCATGAAGGTTGGCACCATCGACCTCAGAGCTTGTGGCAGCTCTATCAAAAGAAGGATCGTCCAGCGTTGTAGTCCGAGCGCCAATCCCGCTTCCACCTGGCCATGCGGCAGGGCCTGCAACGCTGCGCGGACGGCCTGGCTGCCGTAACCGCCGATGTTGAGACCGAGCACCAGCGAGGCTACCGTCATGGCCGACATGCGGACGCCGAAGGCAGGCAGGCTGTAGTAGAAGACGAACAGCAGTACGATGACCGGCGAACTGCGCCAGAACTCGATAACGGTCGTTACCAACACCCTGCGAACACCCGGGAGGAAATGCTGCAGCACGCCGGCGACGAATGCGAACGGAATCGCGTATAGAAGACCGAGCGCCGTGACGGTCGCGGTTACGCGAAACCCCTCGAAGATGCCCGCGATGATTTCCAACAGGCTCACGGTATGCAGTCTCCAGCCTGTTATTGTTCGCCCGAACAGAGCTTCGCGGTCACGATGAAATCCGGTGCTTCTTCTTCGGTGGTGAAGCCGTATTTCTCCATGATGGCCGTGAGCGTGCCGTCGGCCTTCAGCGCGGCAAGCCTTTCGTTATAGGCATCCCTCAGATCCAGATCGTTCTTGCGAAAGGCGATCGCGGCGTAGTTGGCGGCCGGAAGACCGTTAGGTTTCACAAAGCCTTGGAAAGGCGTGGCCCGCTCCAACCCCGTGATCTTCGGGTCCGAGAGGACCGACACCACCGTTGCGGTCGAGAAGGTCACCGCCTGAACACGCCCTGCCATGATGGCCGAGACGGATGCTTCGGTATTCTGGAACTGCTGTATTTGGGGGGTGGGGATGCCGGAGGCTATTGCATTGCCCATGTTGGCGCTGCCACGTGAGCCGCCGATGAGGACATTTGGATTAGCAGAGATATCCGCGTAGCTGTGGAGATTGTGAGGATTGCCCTCCTTGACGATCAACGCATCGCCGATCGCCAGATCCGGCTCGCTGAACGCAACCTGCTCGCAGCGGGCGGGGGTGACGGCCAGACCCGATGCGACCACGTCTATGCGTTGAGCGAGCAGGCCGGGGATGAGTGCGCCAAAATCGGAAATGATGAACTCTATCTCGGTTACGCCGAGTGGCTTGAAAGCAGAACGGATCAGGTCCGGATGGAATCCCGTGGCTTCGCCATCGGGACCGCGGAATCCCCACGGCGCCTGATTGTGGATGCCGATAGTTATCTTTCCCGATGAGAAAATATTTTCACGTGTGCTTTCCGCCTCGCTCTGGACTGTAGTCGCAGCCAGCATTGCGTATGCGATAAAGCCCGAGATCAGTGCGCGCTTCGCGTTCTTCATTCTGGTTTGCATGAACCCCTCCAAGAGTTGACAGCGTCGCCCGAACATACTAGGTATACCAGGTATGTCAATAACCCTCGACTGCGGTACGGATCGTTGAAAAAAAGAGGGCTGGAAGAGCGGAGCGAAATCAGGATGGCGGGTAACGAAGTGCTGCTGAACGGAAGTTCGCTGCACGAGGGCGTGCGGGAGGAAATCCGACGGCGCATTGCGGCGGGACTTTACATCGAGGGAGAAGCGATCCCTTCCGCGGCTCAGCTCAGCGAGGAGTTCGGCGTCAGCGCCATCACCGTGAAGCGTGCGCTGCGCGACCTGCAATCATTCGGAGTTTTGACGGCAGTAGCGGGCAAAGGCACCTTTGTGAAACAGCAGCGCCGTTTCCTTCGCGAACTCAGCGTAGGTATGTCTTCCACCGAGGATGCGCGCCGACGCGGTCTCAAGCTAACGGTGGACCTTCTGTCTATCACGAGGGAGAAGATCGTTGATCCTGCCTTGCTGTCATTCGATCACTCCGATGCGCTTAAGTTGTGCGTGCGCAAGATCGTCTACGCTGACGGTATGCCCGTCATGTATGACGCGACATATGTCTCGACGGATATGCCCGATGAGATCGTCGAGGAGTTCAGCAATTGCCTCGTCACGGACGCCTTGCAGAACCACGGCGTGGGTTTGACAGACATTCACCTCATCATCGACGCCGCGCCGGCTTCCGTTCCCGCACAGCAAGCCTTTTCGATCCCGAGCGGGTATCCGATGCTTCGCCGGCTGTATCACCAGAAGACGACGAGACCGGATATTTCCGTGGTAGGTCTCGTGGAGTCGCCCTTCGACAGGCTGGCTTGTTCCGTAACGCTTCCTGTAGGTAAGCAGGCTTTCGGGGAGCGGGAAGCGTGAGCGTTCGCCGGACCTCTGGCTCGATCGTGCTTCCTCCGGCTCCCGCCGTCGACGTGCCGCTGGCCGAACTGGGGTTGCGGCTGGCGAGCCTTCGCGCCCGAATGGAGCATGATGGGCTGGATGCTATTGTCCTGTCCGACAAGAAGAATGTCGAGTATGTCACGGACTTGCAGACGCTATCGTGGGCCTACAAGGCGAGGCCGCTTTTCGTTCTGGTCACGGCGCGGGAACTGATCGTGATCGGAAGCCTCGCGGAACGTAAGAATGTGGAGACACGACCTCGCGGCTTCGTGGCACGATACTACAATGGCTATCTTGTGGAGGCCGTGGCGATGGTGGTCGACGCCGTCCAGGTCACCGTGGGGACCTCGACTCCGACAATTGCCCTGGATTACGGGCAGGACATGTTGGGGCGGGGGTCGCTCGAACTGATCGAGGCGCTGCAGTCGCTATCGGCGAACCGGCGTCTTGCAAGCGCGGCGTCGACGCTGTGGCATGTACGGTTGGTTAAATCCCCGCTGGAGATCGAGCGAAAGGGCATCGCACTGGCGATCGTCAACGAAGCATTCGACGAAGCCATTGCGCAAGCGCGCATCGGCATTACCGAGTTCGAGCTCTGCCGCATGTTACAGGCTCGGATCTACACCAACGGCGCTGAAAGCGCTGACCCGATCGCGATGCTGTTCAGCAAGGGCGATTTCATCTATTGCCGCCCGCCCGGTACGCGTCACCTTCAGACAGGACACTACGTCTGGACGGATTTCCGGGCGACCTATGGCGGGTACCCCGCTGATCGCAATCGCACCGCGCGCGCGGGAGCACCTCTTCGGTGGGAGGAGGAGGTCTACACAGCGATACGCGACCTGACGATCGCGCTTGCATCCTCAGTACGACCCGGCATGATCTGCTGCGATGTTCACGCCGAATTTCAAAGACTGTGGAGCGATGCCGGCCTCGGCAAGGTTTATGGCGCCGTTTCGCGGATTGGCCATGGCGGAGGGCTGGATGTCACCGAGCCGCCGTCGATTTCGCCGTCCGACAGGACGGTCATCCGGCCCGGTATGATCCTGCACCTCGAGCCGAAGCTCGAGCGGGATGGAGCAGTCTTTCAGTTCGAAGAGGTCGTTGCGGTGGGCGCCGATGGCGTCGAGTTCATCAGCGATCTGTCACCCGAACGCATCCCCGTCATTCTTTAGGCATGCAGCAGTTTCCGGGCCATTATCCATGACTTCCCAAACACGCATATGGACGCCACTCGACTTCGATCGGGACGGAAAGCAATCGGACTGTCTACGGCTGCCGATTTCGACAGACCTCTCCGCCTATGGATGGGTTCCCATTCCGGTGGTTTGCATCAAGAACGGAACCGGACTCACGGCCGTCCTGATCGCGGGTAGCCATGGAGATGAATATGAAGGACAGGTCGCGCTTCACGACCTAGCTCGTTCAATCCAGCCGGCGGAGATCCGTGGCCGCATCATCATATTACCTGCGCTCAACTCTCCTGCCGTCGGCGCAGGACGGCGGGTATCACCGATGGATGACGGGAATTTGAACCGTCTCTACCCCGGCCGCGCAGACGGTTCCGCGACCCAGATGATCGCCCATTACGTCTCTACCGTTCTTCTGCCGATGGCCGATCTCGTCGTCGATCTGCATTCCGGCGGACGCTCGCTCGAATATGTCCATTGCGCCCTCATACGGCCTTCAAAAGACCCAGGGAGGCAGAAGGCAATGCACGAACTGGTCAGGGCTTTCGGGGCGCCGTTCAGCTACGTCAGCGACGGCCGGGGCGGTGGAGGCGCGACGACGTTGTCCGCCACTGCCGAGACGATGGGCGTGCCGGTCCTGACGACGGAGCTCGGCGGAGGTGGCAGGCTGAGCGTGCGGGGCAAGTCCCTGGCCGATGCCGGTGTTCGCAGGTTGCTGCAGATCGTCGGAATCCGCGACGACGGGACCGTTCCGGAGGCACCAGCCACGCGAATGATGGAAGTGCCGGGTCGGGAATATTTCGTTTATGCGGATTTCAATGGCCTGTTCGAGCCGCTGGCAAACCTCGGAGACGAAGTTTCAGCAGGCCAGTTGGCCGGCTTGATCCATTCGTTCGAGCATCCGATGAAAGAACCTCATCCGATCCGCTTCCAGGTGTCCGGGATGGTGGCCTGCCGCAGGTTTCCCGCGCTTACGGCTCGCGGTGACTGCCTTTTCGGTCAGATGCGCGACCTCGAGACGCGAGAATGACAGTGCCGGCAATCGATCCATTACCCCTGAACTCAAAGATAGTCGGAATGCGCTGCATTCGCTGCCAGGCTTGCTTCCCGGTGGCAGATTATTTGGAAGGATGTCCTGCTTGTCTCGCATCCTCCCTGCCATCGAGCCTGGTCTTCGACTATAGGCTGGCGGCCGCCGGTGCGCCGTTCAACGCGCGTGAATGGCTGGTATATGCAAGCGATCCCCAGTTGGGGGAGGGCGACACCCCGTTGGTAGAGCTTCCTCGGCTGGCGTCAGATGTCGGGATAGCCCGGCTGACGGCCAAGTACGAGGGCGCGAACCCGACCGGTTCGCACAAGGACCGGATGAGCGCACTGTTTATCCAGCGTGCGAAGAGCGCCGGCTTTCCAACCGTCGCTATCGCCTCCAGCGGTAATGCGGGTGTGTCGCTGGCCGCATACGCGGCGGCCGCCGGCATCGAATGTGTGGTCGTGACGACGGAAAAGATGACAGACAATTGGCGTCGAGCCATCGAAATGCACGGTGCCCGGCTCATCGCGACATCCACGGTCGATGATCGGTGGCATCTGATTGCTGGAAAAGCGCGTGCTGGAGAGTGGTATCCCGCGACCAACTACATAATCCCGGCCGTTGGCAGCAATCCGTTCGGCGTTGATGGATATCGGGCGATAGCCTTCGAGATGTTTTTGCAGTGGCAGGATGCGCCTGCCACCGACGTTCTGGTGCCGACTTCACGTGGTGACGTGCTCTGGGGCGTAGCACGCGGGTTTCATGATCTGCGTCAGGCCGGATATTTGACCGATGTGCCGCGGGTCCATGCAGTGGAGCCGTTCCCGCGCATCGAGCGTGTTCTGAGCGGCGAGGATTACCGCACGCTTTTCTCCGGGCAAACATTGATGACGTCGCTTGGAGGTAGCACCGTTGCCTACCAAGCGCTCGACGCACTACGTATGGCGGGCGGCTCGGCCGTAGCGGTGAACGAGCCGGCCGTCATCGAGGATCAGCGCCGGCTGGCACTGGAAGGGCTTTATCTGGAGCTTTCGAGCGCCTCGGCCTTGACCGGTCTGCGCAGCCTCATGAAGCGCAATGTAATTCCCGCCGGCGCACATGCGGTTCTGATCGCAACGTCGCACGGTTATAAAGAAGAACCCAGCTTCACGGCGCCCATTCCAATATTTTCCGGTTAGGCTCAGGATGCTGTCCTGCCTCATGCCACCGCTTGCACCCGGTTGACGTGGGCAACGAAATGGCGGCTTAGCGGCAGCTCGATTCGAAACCGGCCGGTCAGTTTTTGTCCCTTGGGCGGGCATGGTACCGATGCGGTCTTCGCCTCATAGCCTCCTATATAGATGCGATTATATGTCGGCTTCGTGGGCGGCGAGCCCTTGCAACCGCCGTTCGGCGAGCGGTTCGTCGCTAAGCGAACGACTGCTGCGGAGGTAAAGCATATCGGTGTGCAACTGCGCAAACCGTCTCGCCCGGCTCGCCGCCGCGATGCGGACGTTCTTTTCGCGGCGGACACTCATTGCGCTCAGTCCGCGTGCCCATGAAACTCAAAATGGCGTACCGGCATATCGCCATATACGCAGAGCCCTCAAGGCTTCGGATATGCCTCCTACAGCCTGATCCGAAAAGTGATGCATGGACATCGCCCTGATGTCTGCTGCCAACACCATCCGATCCGAGGAACGGTTGTTCTTGATGGTGATCGCGCATGGATGCAGGCGGAACTGAAGGGCGTTGGCGATCAACTTCAGACGCGCGGGTCCCGCTGTCCCGTATCTTGCAGCGAGCGTCGGTCAACTTACTGGCTGCCTTGACTCGGGCTTGAAATACAGGCTAGTTTAACGAAATAGAAACATATTTCTATAGAGTAGAAAATTGAAAGAAGCCGATCGCCATATTGTGGCAGTCTCCGCCGCCCTGGAGGTTCTTGCAGCCTTCGACCGGGATGTGCCGTTACGGCTCAAAGACCTGCACGAGCGGACCGGCCAAAACAGGAGCCGACTGCTTCGACTGCTCGGGACGCTCGAGAACCACGGCTTCGTGCAATCCAATTCGACCGACGGCACCTACGAACTGGGCGGCGTGCTTTACCGACTGGGCTCTTTGATGAATGACCGCTTTTCGCGGGTGGATGCCACGATCCGACCCGTTCTCAAGCGGCTTGTCGCGGAGACGGGCGATACGGCCTTCTTCTCAAGCGTCGAGGGATTGCGCCGTGTGGTCGTGGTGGCGGAGGAGTCCACCGAAGCTTTGCGGTTCACCGCGCGCGAAGGTCAGAGCCGACCCTTGCATCTCGGTGCAAGCAGCAAGGTGTTGCTTGCTTTCGCCGACGCCGAAACCCGTGAACGGGCAATGGCAATGGTTTCCGAAGACGAACATCCGGCGATTCTGAAGGACATCGACGAGATCACTGCCAATGGGTTCGCCGTGAGTCGCGGGGAGATCACTCCTTACGGCTTCGCGATCGCCGTGCCTGTGACGCAAGACGGCGGCCGTGTCGGCGCGCTGAGCCTGGCGGGCGTACTGAGCAAGCTCAGCCCCGATCTCATCGATCAGCATGTCGACCGACTGCGCAGCGAAGCTGCCCGGCTCGAACTTGCGCTGCGTTCTCCCCTCGCGACCCTTTGACGGGCGCCGACAACAATACAGGAGCATCCCGTGACCAAGAACAAAGATCAGATCGATCGCGACTATGAAGAATACAAGCTTGCAGGTCGCGTTTGGGGTCAGGTTCCCCAGGAACGTATCTCCAAGATTAGGTTCCCGCGTCCCAGCAAGGAAGTCATTGCGGAGTTCGAAGCGCTCGATGACTTGACGACAACCATTTCGGATGTGCTCGATTCGCTCGGCATCCGCGGCACGATCGCCGGCTCGCACATGCCGCCGCTCCTTCCCGGCAAGAAGATTGTCGGCACGGCTGTGACCGTTCGATCGATCCCCGAGCGCAAGACCTCGACACAAGGTTACATTGACAAGGACTTCATCCAGATGTCGACCCGGGAATCCTACTACCTTGGAGAGCCAGGTGACATTCTGGTCTGCGATTTCGGGGGCAATCTCGAGGTCTCCAACATGGGCGGGCAGTCGGTCACCGTGGCGAAGTCGCGCGGCTTCGTCGGCGCGATCGTCAATGGCGCGGTTCGCGACGTCGATACGATACGCAACGCCGACTACCCGGTCTGGTGCAAGGGCGTTACGCCGATCACGGGTAAGTTTCGCATGCAGGCGATGGAGCTCAACGGGCCGGTAACGGTACACGACATCATGGTCGAGGCCGGCGACCTCATCGTCGCCGACGGGTCGGGCATCTGCGCGATCCCCTTTGACCTCATCGAGACCGTGCTCGAAAAGGTCAAGGGTATTCTCGCGGAGGAGGCGACGATGCGCGACCTGATCGAGAGCAAGCGCCCGCTGGACGAACTCCGTCCGCTCTACCGCAAGCGCTATTCCTGACGCCTCGTCGCGGCGTAACGCCGGCCTGGCGTCGAATACAGAAACGAGGAGGAGCAGCTTGAACCGGATCGTCGTCAGTTCCGACTTCCTGAGCGGGGCTCTGTTCATGCTGTTCGGCGGAGGCTTCATCCTCATCGCTCGCGGCTACGAACTAGGCACCTCGGTACAGATGGGCCCAGGCTATTTCCCGCTCGCGCTTGGCTGTGGCGTGGTGCTCATCGGGCTTGCGCTTTGCGGCAAGGCCTTCCTCGCTCCTGCCGGCGGGGAGTGCGCTGCGGAATTCCATGTCCGCCCGGCGCTATTTGTCCTTGGTGGCATGATCGTCTTCGGTCTGGCACTCCGGCCGTTTGGCCTCATCGTCTCGGCCGTGTTGATGGTCGTTGTCGCGAGCTTTGCCGGCTCGGAGCGTCGATGGTGGGAGGTTGTGCTGCTCGCGTGCGGGCTGGCCATCTTCAGCGCCCTTGTCTTCGTCGAAGCGCTCGGCGTGCCGATGCCGCTCTGGCCGCGAGGTCTGTAATGGATTTCGCTTCCAATATCGCTCTCGGCATGTCGGTGGCCATAACGCCGTGGAACATCTTCTATTGTTTCGTCGGCGTTACGCTCGGCACGCTGATCGGTATCCTGCCCGGCATCGGGCCTCTTGCGACAATGGCGATGCTGCTGCCAGCCACCTACGCGCTAGAGCCGACGTCTGCGCTGATCATGCTCGCCGGTATCTATTACGGGGCCCAGTATGGCGGCTCGACCAGCGCCATCCTGTTGCGGCTTCCAGGTGAATCGTCCGCCGTGGTCGCCACTCTCGACGGCTATGCGATGGCGCAAAAGGGAAAAGCAGGCGTTGCCCTCGCAATCGCCGCCATCGGATCCCTGATCGCAGGCACGCTCGGAACGTTCGTGCTCGCGGCGTTCGCTCCGGCATTGGCGAAGCTTGCGATCACATTCGGAGCGGCCGAGTATTTCGCTCTCATGGTGGTCGGACTCGTGGCTGCGATCGTATTGTCATCGGGCCCTATCTTGAAATCGCTCGGAATGCTGATGCTCGGCCTCCTGTTCGGCCTGGTCGGTGCCGACATCAATTCGGGCATAGACCGCTTTACCTTCGGTATCCCAGAGCTCTCAGGCGGGGTCAGCTTCGTCGTCGTGGCACTCGGCCTCTTCGGCATCACCGAGATCCTGAGCAACCTCGAAGCGCGCGAGAAACGGATACTCGTGTCGGCAAAAATCGGCCGTCTGATGCCACGTTGGAGCGAGCTCAGGCAGGTTATGCCGGCTATCCTGCGCGGGTCCGGGCTTGGGTCGCTTCTCGGTATCCTGCCTGGCGGTGGAGTTACGATGGCGGCCTTTGCGTCCTACACGATGGAAAAGCGGGTGGCTGCCGATCCGGACCGGTTCGGCAAGGGCGCGCCAGAAGGCCTGGCTGGGCCGGAGTCGGCCAATAATGCGGCCGCCCAGACCTCGTTCATTCCGTTGCTGACGCTCGGCATCCCGTCCAACGGCATCATGGCGATGATGATGAGCGCCATGCTCATCCACAACGTCCAGCCCGGGCCGCAGATCATTACCGGAGCGCCGACGCTGTTCTGGGGGCTCGTTGCCTCAATGTGGATCGGCAATTTGATCCTGGTGATTCTCAACCTGCCGATGATCGGCATGTGGGTCAGGCTGCTGCTGGTGCCCTATCGCCTGCTGTTCCCGGCCATCCTGCTCTTTTGCTGCATCGGCCTCTATAGCGTGCAGAACAACACGACGGACATCTATCTCGCCGTGATCTGCGCGGCGATTGGCTACGTGTTTTACAAGCTGCGCTGTGATCCGGTGCCGTTCCTGCTCGCCTTCATCATAGGGCCGATGCTGGAGGAAAACTTCCGACGCGCCACGCTGCTTTCGCGCGGCGACTTCGGCGCCCTGCTGACCCGTCCACTGACGGCGAGCCTGCTGCTGCTGGCCGTTGCGCTGCTCGTCCTCGCAATACTGCCCAAGATCAGACGCACCCGAAAGGTTGCATTTCAGGAAGACTGAATCGTCATCGTCAAGGAGGAAACAACGATGTTCAGACAGGTAGCGGTCGGATCGGCCGCAATCATCGCCGCGCTTGCGATGGCTCTGCCGGCGCATGCGCAGGAATGGCGCCCGACGCGCCCGGTCGATCTGATCGTGCCATCCGGCGCGGGCGGCGGCCACGACAACAACGCACGCCTGCTGGGCGCGGTCATGGAGAAGTATGCGGGACAACCTATAAACATCATCAACCAACCGGCGGGTGGAGGCGTGGTCGCGTATCGCGAAATGCGCGATGCTGAGCTGGATGGCCACACGATCGGGCAGGTGTCGGTCTCGATCGTTTCCGATCAGTTTCGTATCGAAGGCGTCGACTATAACAAGGATTCATACGGTTATATCGGCCAGATTTCGGCAGACCAGAACGTGCTGGTCGTCGCTGCGAACGGTCCCTATGGCGAGATGGACGTGAACCAGTTCATCGAAGCGGCAAAGGCTGAGCCCCAGGCCGTCGCTTTCGGTGTCTCGGGCAACTGGACCAACCACGACTATACCCGCTACCAGATCGAGCAAGCCACGGGCGCGCAGTTCCTGCGCGTGCCCATCAAGGGCGGTGCCCAGATCGTGCTGTCGTTGCTCTCCGGCGACGTTCAGGCAGGCGCGCTCTATCCTTCCGAGATCAAGGCTCAGGTCGATGCCGGCGAGTTGAAGCCGTTGGCACATAACGGCTCGGAGCCGCTAGCCGCATGGCCGGACGTGCCAAGCTTCACGTCGCTTGGGCTCGAGGTCAATCTCGCGATCTGGCGCGCGCTCGTGATCCCGAAGGATACCCCGGAGGACATTCGCAAAGGTTGGGAACGCATCCTTGAGCAGGCGATGAACGATCCGGCACTGAAGGAAGGCTATGCGAATGCGGGTATCGGCTATGCCTATCGCAACGCGACCGATACGGTCGAACTGGTGAACGAGGCCGAGACAGCCTACCGCACGATCTCGGAGGCGGCTGGTGTCCGGAAGGAATCGCAATAAGCCTCAACCAGAATCGATAGTACTCGTCCTGGCCGCCGCAGCGATGCAAAAAGCACAGGATGCGGCGGCGAGGACGGCCCCGTCGCGGTGGAGGGTGCGAGTTCTTGCCAGCCTCGATCGGGCCGGCGCATCCAGGGTGGGCTGACAGTTTGGGAACGGCAAGCATGTAAAATGCTCCGCAAGTGTCCGACGCGGGGGGCGGAAACTGTTCGGCCGGACGTTCCAACTCGGCCGCATCGGATGAAGGAAATGATGGTCATTGTCTTCCGCTCGTTTTTCGCCTTTTCAAGGAGGAAAGCGAGACTTGCTGCCTTGCTGGAGCAAGTAAAGTCTGCTCAATGTGTAATGAGCAAGTGGAGGACGTGTTTTGACGATTCGTTTAGGTCGGAAATACGGGCACCTTACACACGGATTGGGCTGCATATGCCATAGCCCACAAGCTCAGCAATTGTTCACGCGCATTGACAAGGGGCTGTCGCGCCGTTCGGTTCTGAAGGGGTTGACCGCAAGCCTTGCTGCTCCTGCTCTCGGCATCGTCAGCCCTGCATTTGCACAAAGTCCGGCGAAACCAATCCTGCTCACGAATGTGAATATTTTCGACGGGACCAATAGCAGACTCGTCGAAGGCCAGGGCGTACTGGTCGAAGACAGGCTCATCAAGGCTCTGGTCGCTTCCGCAGACACGGTCGCTGATGCGGACATTATCGATTGCGGCGGGCGGACACTGATGCCCGGTATGATCGATGCTCATTGGCATTCGATCCTCGCTGGCATTTCGCAGATGGCGGCAATGACCGCCGATGTTCCTTATGTCCACCTTGTTGCTGCACAGGAGGCCGAGCGGACTGTGCTCCGCGGTTTTACCACAGTGCGGGACGTTGGTGGCCCGTCATTCGCATTGAAGCGTGCAATCGATGAGGGCCGCGTTGCGGGCCCGCGCATCTACCCTTCGGGCGCAATGATCTCGCAGACCTCCGGCCATGGCGACTTCCGCATGCGAACCGATTTGCCGCGCACATCGCAAAGCGATCTCAACGTGACCGAGGAGGCGGGCATCGCGGCGATCGCCGACGGAGAGGCGGAGGTACTTCGCCGGGTGCGCGAACAGCTCATGCTGGGCGCCAGCCAGATCAAGATCATGGGTAGCGGCGGGGTCAGTTCCAGCTACGATCCAATCGACGCACTCCAGTATACGGAGGCGGAGATGAGAGCGGCCGTCTCTGCGGCCACGGACTGGGGCACCTATGTCTGCGTCCACACTTATACGTCTGCTGGTATCCAGCGCGCACTTGCAAGCGGCGTGAAATCGATCGAGCACGGACAGCTTGCCGACGAGGACGCCGTGAAGCGCATGGCGGATGCGGATGCTTGGTGGAGTATTCAGCCGTTCCTGGCCGATGAGGATGCCAACCTTAAGCAGAATCCCGAGCAGCGCGCACAGCAGGAGGAGATTGCAGAAGGCACGGCTCGGGCGGTCGAGCTGGGGCGCAAGTACAATGTCAGGATGGCTCTGGGCACCGACATCCTGTTCAGTCCGAACGGAACGGCGACACAGGGCAGGCAGCTCGTCAAATTCTCCCGGTGGTACGACAACGCGGAGGTACTGCGGCTTCTGACCAGTGGTAACGCCGATCTTATGAGCCTTTCCGGGCCACGCGATCCCTACCCGGCAAAGCTCGGACGCATCGAGGCAGGCGCCTATGCGGACATTCTCGTAATAGATGGCAACCCGCTTGAGGATATCGAACTGATCGCCGACCCGGATCGAACGATGAAGCTCATCTTGAAGGACGGGCGTATCCATAAGAATACGCTTTCGGTTTGAAGGGAGATTTCTGGTGAAAAGCTATCTTGCTGCCGTCGTGATGATCCTCGGTGCTCAGGTGGCATATGCTGCCGACGCCATCCCGGCTCAACCGCTGGAGCCGGCTCCGATTGTGGTCGATCGTCCGAACTGGGCATTGCAGGTCACACCCTATATATGGGCCGCTGGTCTTGATGGAAATATTTCGCCGTTTCGGCGTGCTCCGACGATCGGTGTCGAGAAGTCTTTCTCCGACGTCATGGACGATCTCAACTTCGGCGGTTTCGTCAATGTGTGGGGGCGCTACGACCGCTTCATCTTCTCGGGTGACGCGATGTATGTCGATACGTCAGACAGCCACGCGTTTGGCCCTTTGCCGCCACTGCCAATTCCGATCCCACCGGGCACCATTGTTGATGCCAGCGTCGACACCAAGCAGTTCACGGCGACCCTGCAGGGCGGTTACCGCGTTCTCGACACGCCAGACTTCACGCTCGATGCGTTGGCGGGAGCACGCTTCTGGCATATCTCGAACGATGTGACGGTCAGCGCCTTGGGGACGTCGCGCAGCTATGGCGAGAGCTTCGGGTGGATAGACCCGGTAGTTGGCGCGCGTGCATTTTTCCGCATCACGGAAAAGCTCTCTTTGCAGGTTCAGGCCGATATTGGCGGCTTCGGCGCAGGATCCGATTTCACCTGGTCGGCGCTTGGAACCGTCAATTACATCTTTACCGACCACCTCTCCGTTTCTGCTGGCTACAAGGTACTTGACGTCGACTACGATCACGACGGTCATGTCTTTGATACGCGTCTGAGCGGCCCGGTTCTCGGCCTGACCTATCGCTTCTGATCGGTGAAGTCATAGATAGGGAAGGGGAGGTCTGCCGGATGGCCCGGCTGGATCCCATCGGCGCCGAAGCTAAACGCTTTCGACACGCTCTGCCCGCTTCCGCGCATTCTTCAGCGAGGCGCGTGAGGATGTTCGCTACGATAAGCATGAGGAAGCTCCGACTATGACGCCTCGTCCGCAGCAAGCTTGCCCCGTGCTGTGGCTAGTCGGTGATCGGCTCAATGCGATACCAATGGACCGCCTCGTCGACGTCGCTAATCGCGACGCCGGCCTTCATCGTGCTGTCTGGCCGACCTTGAACTTGAAAAGGTAGATGAACTGCGCGGCAAGACCGAAAACCAGCATTGCCACGAGACTCGCGAGCACCCCCTTCAGAATGGGAGAGTCCGGGTCGGCCGCGATCGGGTGGCCATCGGGAACGCGGCGCAATATTTCGGAGACCGTCGGAACCATCAGCAGGAAAACCGTGATGGTCAGGAGAAAGGTTTCCAGATACCAGCGCACGCGGCCCAAGATCGTGATCCGTCCGACCGTGTAGCCGGCAAAAAGAACCAACAGGGCGGCCGCTCCGATAATCGGGCTTTCAGGTGCGGTAGACACCAGGAAAACCGTGAGCCCGCCGATCACCATGCTGACGAAGTAGATCCGCCCGGCGATCGAGCGCGGTGTTATCCGGCCATGGCGGATAAGCATATAGGTGGCGGCGGGAATGGCGGGCAGGCTGCCCAGCGTGTGCAGCCAGCCGAGTGGCGTTATTCCAAACATTTCGATTCCTTTCCGCAGCCCCAGGGCGACCCGAAGTGTAGGGCATTGGCGAGATCAGAACTCAGACGAGCGTCAGTTCGACATTGAGGTTGTTGCGGGTCGCGTTGGAGTAAGGGCATGTCTGATGCGCGGCCTCGACCAGCCGCTCAGCGTCTTCGCGGGCAAGGCCTGGCAGGCTAATCGCCAGCGCGGCTGTGATGCCGAAGCCCCCCTCGCTGCGAGGCCCGATCCCGACAGTCGCGGTGACCGCGGCATCTTGCGGAACCTTGACCTTTATTTGGGAACCAACCGCTTTGAGCGCCCCGAGGAAGCAAGCCGAATAGCCGGCAGCAAAGAGCTGTTCGGGATTTGCGCCGTCTCCCCCGCTACCACCCAACTCTTTCGGCGTGGACAGCGAAATCTCCCTTCCGCCTTCGATCCGCGACTTGCCATCGCGGCCACCGGTGGACGTTGCTTTGGTGCTGTACAGAACATTGACGGGCATCGGCGGTCTCCTTGGATTGATATCGCGAAAATCATTATCGCGATAATCGTGTGCCTAGCGCGTTGTGAGCGGGCTGTCCAGCTTTTTATTTGCCGCGATAAACAATTGCGTGATATGCAGAGTCATGACCCAAAACATCCCCCTCGAGGACCAACTTTGTTTCTCGCTCTATTCCACGTCCCTGGCGGTCAGCCGGCTCTACAGGCGGCTGCTCGATGGGCTTGGCATCACCTATCCGCAGTATCTCGTGCTGAACGCCCTGTGGGAGAGGGATGGACGGAGTATCAGCGCAATCGCAGCCCGGCTCGACCTTGAGCCGAGCACGATCACCCCTCTGGTCAAGCGATTGGAAGCCGCGTCACTCGTGCGCCGCACTCGCAGCGCCGAGGATGAACGCAGCGTTCGGGTCAACCTGACCGATCAGGGCAAGGCGCTCAGCGAACAGAGCCGCTGTCTCGGCGAGGCGCTATTCGCCAAAGCTGGCATGACGGCACCAGAGATGATCGCCCTCAATCGAGAGATTCGTCGCCTGCGTGCCGCCCTGACGACCGAGGGCGAAGTGACCGCCTGATCAGATAGTCTGCCGAAACGGCGCAACTGATCGACGAAGGCGAGCATGATCATGAACAGTTCTCGGCACCACCATATCCTGGTTGCATGAACCTCATACGTATTTTTATTTGCAACCATTAGAACCCCCTCATAGGCTTTTCTTGCCCGATCATTGGGCAAGTGGTTGATGTTGCCTAAGAAGGGGGCGAGGTCGTGATGCTTGGCGTCATGCAGGGCTTCGTGGAATGATTTGGAACGAGAAAAGCTCATCGTCGTCGGTGGGGGTCTAGTTGGGGCGGCGATCGCGTATGGCGCTGCCCGTGCCAATGTACCGATACTGCTCCTTGACCAAGGCGACGTTGCATTTCGCGCCTCTCGCGGCAATTTCGGTTTGGTATGGCTTCACAGCAAGGGTGGCAATCAGATCCGCTATGCCACCTGGAGCCGCGAAGCGGTGCAGCGTTGGCCGGAGCTCAGCAACGAGCTCCTGGGACTGACGGGCATCGATGTGGGGCTCCGTCAGCCCGGTGGTTTCTGGCTCGGCTTCAGCGAAAAAGATGTCATCGCCCGTCAGAAGCTCTTGGCGCGGATTGATCAGGAAGCCGGCGGCATTCCGTTCCGCATGATGCAGCCCGATGAGCTGCGGCAGCACCTGTCGGGGCTCGGCGCAGATGTTGTCGGCGGCAGCTTCTGCCCCCTCGACGGCCACGCAAATCCGCTGAAGCTTCTCCATGCGCTGCATGCCGGAATCGCCAAGCATGGTGGCCGGATCGTCAGCAGTGTGGATGTCGTCGATGCTCAGTTCAATGACGATGATCGCGCTGACTTCACCGTGACGGCTCGCGATGGTCGTAGTTGGAGTGGCGAACGTCTGGTGCTGGCCGCGGGGCTTGGTAATGCCAGCCTCGCACCGCGCATCGGACTGCACGCTCCCGTGTTTCCTGAAAAAGGCCAAGTCCTGGTAACCGAACGCCTCAAGCCTTTTCTGCGCTATCCGACCAACAAGCTGCGTCAGACGGATGAAGGCAGCATCCAGATTGGCTCTACCAGCGAAGACACGGGACTCGACGATCGCAGTACTCCTGTTGGCATCGAATGGTTGGCGCGGCGTGCCGTACAGACTTTTCCGTTCCTGTCCGATGCGACGCTCGTCCGCGCCTGGGGGGCGCTGCGCGTCATGACCAATGACGGATTTCCCATCTATGAGGCATCCACTGCCTGCCCCGGTGCTTATGTGGTCACCAGCCATAGCGGTGTGACGCTGGCCTCGGTCCACAGCCTGATTATTGGCCCCTGGGTTTCGGGCCTCGCCGCTGTTCCGCAAGGCTTCGAGGTTTTCCGCGGCGGGCGCTTTACCGCGGAAGCGGTGGGGAAAACCTATGCGCACTGAGCCGATTTTCGCAACCATGGCTGGCACCTCGCGACAGACCGTCACCATTCATTTCGAGGGAGCGCCCCTAGTGGTGCCCGCCGGCGTGAGCGTCGCCGCGGCCTTGTTGCTGGCCGGTATCGACTACACGCGGCTCAATCCCGTCTCGCAGGACAAGCGGGCGCCGTTTTGCATGATGGGCGTCTGTTTCGAATGCCTGATGCTGATCGACGGACAGGTGTCGGTGCAAAGCTGTCTGGTTGAGGTGAAGGACGGCATGCAAGTCAGTCGTCAGGATGGGGCAGCGCTGCTGGCGCCGGCAGATGAAGGAGTGCCAGCATGAGCGTCGAAGTCTGGGATTTGGCGATTGTCGGCGCAGGGCCAGCAGGCATGTCGGCAGCTGTGGAGGCGCGGCGGCATGGACTGTCCGTCTGTCTTCTGGACGAGCAGGCGCAACTGGGCGGGCAGATTTACCGCGCCATCGAGCGGCCGCATGCGGAAGCCAACAGAGTTCTCGGTGTCGATTACAGCAAGGGCGCGAAGCTCGCCGCAGCGTTCCGTACCAGTGGCACCGATTACCGCTCGGGCGCGAGCGTCTGGAAAGCCAGTACGGACGGCGCGGTTTTCTATCTACACGAAGGGCGGTCGAAGAGCCTCGAAGCGCGCTTCGTCGTGGTCGCCAGCGGTGCCATGGAACGTCCTTTTCCCGTTGCGGGATGGACCCGGCCTGGCGTGATGGGAGCCGGCGCGGCGCAGATAATGCTCAAGACCAGCCATGCCGTTCCGTCCCAGGACGTGGTGCTGGCCGGCTGCGGACCACTGCTTTACCTGCTGACCGCACAGTATCTGCGCGCCGGCGCTAGGATTGCCGCGCTGGTCGATACCACGACGCGAGATGACTATCTTCGTGCCGCCAAGCATATCGGCGGCGCGCTGCGCGGCTGGCGCGATCTCAAGAAGGGCCTTGGTTTATTGGCCGACATACGTAAGGCCAAAGTGCCGTTTTTCGCTGGCGCTGCCGATCTCGCGGTGGAGGGCGAGGAACGGGCCGAAGCTTTGAGCTTCACTCATCGCGGCAAACGGCGGCGTGTGGTGGCATCGTTGGTCCTGCTGCACCAGGGTGTCGTTCCCAATATCCAGATCAGCCAGTCGATCCGCGCCGAACACCGCTGGAACAGCACTCAGCACTGCTTCGAACCGGTGACCGACCGTTATGGTCGGGTGGCCGATACCCAGGTTTATCTCGTAGGCGACGGCCGCGGCATCGTGGGTGCGGCAGCCTCCGAAGTGCAAGGCGCGCTGGCCGCTCAGGCGGTAGCGTCCGAGATAGGCGTCTTGGCTAACCAGGAACAGGCGGCAGCGCCGCTCTGGTCGAAGCTGAAGGAGCTGACGCAGTCGCGGCCGTTTCTCGACGCGCTCTACGCCCCAAAAGCGGAGAACCGCATACCCCAGGCGGACGACGTCGTGGTGTGCCGCTGCGAGAATGTGTCGGCGGGCAATATTCGTGGATATATCGCGGCCGGTTGCCAGGGTCCCAACCAGACCAAAGCCTTCGGACGCTGCGGCATGGGGCCATGCCAAGGCCGGTTCTGCGGCCTCACCGTCACCCAGCTCATCGCCGAAGGCCGAAAGGTCAGCGAAGACGAGGTGAGCTATTACCGCATCAGGCCGCCCATCAAGCCCATCCGGCTGGGTCAGTTCTAGCCGCACGGTGAAACTTCGGGAGACAGCAAAATGAACATGATCAAGCGCATCGAGACAGACATCCGCCGCAGTAGGGCGGTGGTTTACAACGGTATGGTGTTCGTCGGCGGCATGACGGCAGACGATCGCAGCCAGGATATCGAAGGTCAGACGCGGCAGACGCTAGCCAAGATCGAGGGTTATTTGGCCAAGGCTGGCACCGATAAGGCGCACCTGCTGACCGCGCAGATCTGGATCAAGAACCTGGACCGCGACTTCGAGCGCATGAACCAGGTTTGGAACGCCTGGACCGCCCCCGACGCCGCGCCGACACGGGCCACTGCACAATGCGACCTGGGCGCGCCGGACGTGCTGATCGAGATCATCGTCACCGCCGCTGTGCCGCAGGCCACCAACCCGGAAGCCTCGTAAAATGGCCGTCGATACTTTGCTTGAAACGCCAAGAACCCGAGCCGCCCCACTGCGAGCCACCAAGCTGCGAGTCAACAATCTCAAAAAGCAGTACGGTCAACTGCAGGCGCTGAGACCGACGAGCCTCGAAGTCGGCAATGGCGAATTCCTAACCCTGCTCGGCCCTTCGGGTTCGGGTAAGACCACGCTTCTCATGATGGTCGCCGGGCTCACGGCGCCGACCAGCGGGGAAATCTGGATCGATGGCCGGATTGCCACCGATCTGCCGCCGCAGAAGCGAGATATCGGCGTCGTCTTTCAGAACTACGCGCTCTTTCCGCACCTTTCGGTCTATGAAAACGTGGCTTTCCCGTTGCGGATGCGCCGCTTGGACAATGCGACGATCGATCGCGAAGTAAAGCGCTTACTCGATATCGTTGAACTGTCGAAGATGGCGGATCGCCTGCCGCGCGAGCTTTCCGGTGGGCAGCAGCAGCGTGTGGCCTTGGCCCGTTGCGCCGTTTACGGTCCTTCGATCATCTTGATGGACGAACCCCTCGGCGCCCTCGACAAGAAGCTGCGCGACCAGATGCAGATGGAGATTCGGCATCTCCACAAGCGGCTCGGCGCAACCGTCCTTTACGTCACGCATGACCAAGGCGAAGCCATGACGATGTCCGACCGCATCTGTCTGATGCGCGATGGGGGCATCGAGCAATTGGGCACGCCGGCCGAGCTGTATCACCAGCCCCGCAACCGCTTCGTCGCCGATTTCCTCGGCGGTGCTACCTTTCTCAAGGGCACAATTGCCGGCGAGGACGAAGATTTCGTCATCGTCGAACAGCATGGACAGGCGCCATTCAAGGCCCTTCGCCCCGTGTCGAAATTTACCAAGGGCGAAGCGGTCCAATGCATGATCCGCCCGCAAAACCTCAGTGTCAGCCGCGGACAGTCTGCCGGGCTCAACGTCCTGTCAGCCACCGTCACTGACAGCGTCATGACCGGGACCATGACCGAACATCACGTTCGCCTGGCCGACGCTACCACGGTGGTGGCGGTCGAGTTCACCACCGCCTCCTCCCTGCCGCGCCAGAAGGGCGAATCGGTTCAGCTCACCTGGCGGCCGGCAGACACGATTAGCTTTGTAGGGAGCGACCTCAAATGAGCGCGGTCGATCAGCTGGCCCGACCCGTCAATCCCTTCCGTATCAAGCTGAGCGGCGGCATCTTGTTGCTGCCGATCCTGGCGTTTCTCTTCATCTTTTTCATTTATCCGTTGTTTTCGATGCTGGCGATCAGTGCCTTCGACCGCTCGGGCGCCCTGACCTTCGATTTTTACCGGCAGGCCCTCGGCGGTCGCACCTGGTCGATATTCCTCAATACGCTCAGCATCTCGCTCTGGGTGACGCTGTTCACCGTGCTGCTCTCCTATCCGGTCGCCTATTACCTGGCCACCAGCAAGGGACGCAGCACCAATCTCATTCTCATCATCGTGCTGTTGCCGTTCTGGACCAGTGCGCTCGTCCGCGCCTTCGCCTGGATGCTGCTGCTGGGTCGCAATGGCGTCATCAATTCAACGATGGTGAACCTCGGCATCACCGAAGTGCCAGCCGACCTTCTCTTCAATTTGTTCAGTGTGTTGATCGGCATGGTGCACGCCCTGATGCCGATCGCCGTGCTCTCGATGCTCGCAACGATGCAGAACATAGACCGCAATCTGCATTCGGCTGCGGCGACGCTGGGCGCAGAACCAGGCGACACGTTCTGGCGCGTATTCTTTCCGATTTCGTTTCCCGGGGTGGCTTCGGCCGCGCTTGTCACCTTTATCGTTTCGATGGGCATCTTCGTGCAGCCTTCGCTGCTGGGCTCGCCGCGCGAGACTATGGTCGCCCAACTCATCATCCAGCAGATCGACGAACTCTATAATTGGGGCCTGGCGGCAGCCGTATCGGTCATGGTGCTCGTACTGTCGGTCATTATCATTCTGATCTTCGACAAGCTTCTGGGGATCGCGTCGATCTCAGGTACCCAACAGGCCGGTGGTGCCAGCGGCAAGGCAATGCGCTCGATTACTGCGGCGCTCGGCACAGCCACCGTGGCGGTCAGCCGC
Source organism: Aquamicrobium sp. LC103 (assembly GCF_001014615.2). Classification (GTDB taxonomy): domain Bacteria; phylum Pseudomonadota; class Alphaproteobacteria; order Rhizobiales; family Rhizobiaceae; genus LBCQ02. Next base: position 16,042 of record NZ_LBCQ02000017.1, on the reverse strand, counting down.
GCTATCCGACGCGCTTTGCCGCAGCGCAAGGTCAAGGAAGGTGCTTTTCGCTGGGTTCTGGCGGTCCCGACCCTGTTGATCGTGTTGTTTCTGGCCGCTCCGACCTTCTTCCTCGTGCCGGTCTCATTTACCGGTTCCTCGTTCATGGAGTGGCCGCCGCGCGGCTTCTCCCTGCAATGGTACGAGGCCTATTTCACGAGCCCGGTCTGGCGTGAGGCGACGGTGCGCTCCATCATCGTTGCCCTCGTTACAGCCACGGCGTCGCTTGCTATCGGTGTGCCGGCAGCCTTTGCGCTCACACGCAGCAAGTTCAAGGGTAAGGCGATCGTGCTGCCCTACATCCTGCTGCCCATCGTTGCGCCCAACATCATCGTAGCGCTGTCGCTGTTCTATTATTTCTCCTCCATCGGGCTCGTCGGCACCGATATCGGCCTCGTCATCGGCCACACCGTATTTGCGGTGCCCTATGTCGTGCTGACCATGATCGCGACGCTCTCGATCTATGACCAGCGCCTCGATCAAGCTGCTTGGACGCTGGGAGCAACTCCACTCACCACGTTCCGGCTTATCACCCTGCCGATGATCAAGGTTGGCTTCGTCACCTCGTTCCTCTTTGCCTTCGTTCGCTCGTTCGACGAAGTGACCGTAGCGCTGTTCATCAGCCCGGGCCTCTCGACGACGCTGCCGAAGCGGATGTGGACCGAAGCGCACCACAGCGTGGAGCCGACCTTGGCGGCCGTTTCGACCATTCTTATCATCATGGTCATCCTGGTGATCACGGCGTCCGAATTGCTCAAGCGCAGGGGGCTTGGACGATAGAGACCCGGCAAATCACGTGCCGGGCACCCCAAGGGAGGGAACAAAGTAATGACCATTTTCAAGCCAACACGGCGGAACTTCATCAAGACGATCACCGGCACGACAGCAGCCTTCGCCATGCCGGCAATTTGGACCAGCGCCCGGGGCCAGGAGAACCGGCTGACTGTCGGCGACACCGGTGGCGTGGCAACAGAAGCCTATGCCGAAGCATTCTACCGGCCCTATTTCCAACAGACAGGCATACAGATCATCCCGGTCGAACGCCGCGAAAGTCCAGTGGCGGAGATTCGGGCAATCGTCGAAACCGGCACTTATCGCTACGATTTCTGCGAAGGCATCGGACATGACGTTGCCGCCACGTTGGAAGAAGGCGACTTCCTCGAGGAGCTCGATCTGTCCGGCGAGACGGAAGACATTCCCAACAACATGAAGAGCAGCACCTTTATCGGCTCGAATGTCGGTGCGTTCATCCTTGCCTACCGGACCGACAAGTTTTCTCGACCGCTGAACTTCGCTGATATATGGAATCCGGAACAGTTCCCGGGCCGGCGCGGCTTGCGCCAGAATGCTCGCGACACGTTACAGATCGCCCTCGTTGCAGACGGAGTTGCGCCCGCGGACATTTCCAATGTGCTGGCCAACGAAGAGGGCTGGCAGCGTGCCTTCGCGAAGCTGGATGAAATCAAGCCTCATATCGATGTCTGGTGGACCTCCGCGGCGCAAACGCCAACCTTCCTGCAGACCGCCGAGCTCGACATCTGCCCAACCTTCAATCTACGTGCCCAGTCGGTGATCGACGAAGGCTCGCCGGTCGGTATCACCTGGGATGGCGGGTTCTACATGAACTATGGCTGGTGCATTCCCAAGGGGAGCCCCAAGGCCGACATGGCCCGCGATTTCATCAAGTTCTGTTCGAATGCGAAGGCCCAGGCCATTGCCAGCGAACTGAGATCCAGCGGCCCCTGCAATCCCAAGGCGCTGGAATTCATCGATCCCGTGCGGGCTCGCGATCTGCCGACCCATCCGGACAATATCGCCAACATGGTACTCACTGATTTCCGCTTCTGGGGTCCGCGTCAGGAAGAAGCGACCAACCGCTTCGATGAGTGGCTGATGGCCTGATTCCGATCAGGCCTATTCACGAACTGCCCAAGAGCAGGAGGCTTGGGCGACAGCAGCCTCGTACACCAATTGTCCGGGGCCAATCAAAGAAGGGAACAAGGGATGATTATGCTGAAGTCAACGCGGCGAACATTTGTGAAGACACTGGCAGGCACTGCGGCCGCCATTGCCATGCCTGCAGTCTGGACCGGGGCCAGGGGCCAGGAGAATCGTCTGACCGTCGGCGATACCGGCGGCGTGGCGACCCAAGCCTATACCGAGGGATTCTATAAGCCCTATTTCGAGCAGACCGGTATCGAAGTGATTCCAGTCGAACGGCGCGAGAGCCCGGTTGCCGAGGTGCGCGCTATCGTCGAAACCGGCACCTATCGCTATGATTTCTGCGAAGGTATCGGCCATGACGTCGCCGCTACTTTGGAGGAAGGCGGCTTTCTGGAAGAGCTCGATCTGTCCGGCGAGACGGAAGACATTCCGGACAACATGAAAAGCAGCACCTTCATTGGTTCCAATGTCGTGGCCTTTATCCTCGCCTATCGCACCGAGAAATTTTCCCAACCGCTCACGCATGCCGACGTGTGGAATCCGGAGCAGTTTCCAGGCCGACGCGGACTGCGACAGAACGCACGCGACACGTTGCAGTTCGCGTTGGTTGCCGATGGCGTGGCGCCTGCGGAAGTGTCGAACGTTTTGGCTGATGAAGCGGGCTGGGGACGCGCCTTCGCCAAGCTCGATGAGATAAAGTCTCACATCGATGTCTGGTGGACCTCGGCGGCACAGACCCCGACTTTCCTGCAGACCGGCGAACTCGATATCTGCCCGACCTTCAATTCGCGTGCGCAGTCGGTTATCGATTCCGGTTCTCCCGTCGGTATCACCTGGGATGGCGGCTTCTTCATGAACTATGGCTGGTGCATTCCCAAGGGCAGTCCCAAAGCCGACATGGCCCGCGATTTCATCAAGTATTGTTCGAGTCCGCAGGGTCAGGCCATTGCCTGTGAACGCATGGCCAGCGGCCCGTGCAATCCTAAGGCCCTCGACTTCATCGAGCCGGAGCGCGCCCGCATTCTGCCGACCCACCCGGACAATATCGCCAATATGGCACTAACCGATTTCCGCTTCTGGGGTCCGCGCCAGGAAGAAGCGACCAATCGCTTCAACGAGTGGCTGATGGCCTGATCTAGAGGGGGCGGCCACACGCCGCCCCTTTCCGTCTTCGCGATGTGAGCGCACCGTGACAACCATCTCAACGCCTCGCGCCATCGCCTATTCGACAGCGATGATCTTTCTGTCGACTTTAGGGACCGGCTATTTTCTGGGCCTTTTCGGGCCTGCGATCACCGCCGAATTCGACACTGACCAGACGACCATCGGGATGATCTTCGCCATCTCCACGCTCGCGGCAGTGGTGCCGATGTTCTATCTTGGGGGACTGGTTGATCGCATCAGCCTGCGCGCTTATACCGTCATTCTTTTCTCCATCTTCTCACTTGCCAGCGCCACCATCGCAGCCGCACCAGGGCTGATTGTCTTCGCGGTCGGCGTGCTGTTCGTCCGGCTCCTGGGCGATTGGCTCTTCACCCATGCAGCGCTCACCGCTTCGGTGCGCCTTTTGGGCAGCCGGCGGAAGCGACTCGCCGGACTACCGGCGATCGGCTATGCCCTCGGACCATCGCTGCTGCCGGGCTTGGCCGTGCTGCTCCTGGCGCAGTTGGGTTGGCGGCAGATTTGGCTGCTGATCGCCCTTTCCGTTGCGCTCGTGGTGATCCCCCTATTCTTGTGGCTGCTAGCCCCTGAGCAAAGAGTGCACGCAAATGTGGATGGGGCGCGCGAACCTGCTAAGCGCTTGGTGATCGACCGCCGAGTCCTGCCTTTCCTGCCGGTGCTCATGTGTGTGCCACTGATCTTTTCAGGCGTCTTGTTTCATCAGGCAGTATGGCTAGGAGAGCGCGGTAACGGGGCCGCGTGGATCGGTTGGGGTATGGGCCTTTACGCAGTCGCCCAAACCTCGGCCATGCTGATGTCCGGCTTTTTGGTTGAGCGCTGGACGTCGGTACGCGTCGTGGGATTTCACGCAGTGCCTGCTGCCATCGGCATGACAATTGCTGCCCTAGGCCCTGTAGAAATCAATATCCTCGCCTACTTTCTAGGTGGGGGCTTTTCCACAGGACTCTATTTCGCCTGTACTCCGCACCTGTTGGCCGATCTTTACGGCAATGAGCGGCTGGGCGCCGCGCGTTCTGCCGTACAATGCGTGACGCTTGTTTGTTCCGCAGCCTCGACGGTTGCGATAGGTCTGTGGGTCGACCTTGGACAGGGCATCGAGCCGATCTTTATTGGCGGGGTTGCGATTGTGGTGGCGACGTCGGCTATCGCCTTGGGTGCATTCTCTTGGTACCGTCCCGGATGAGGGGCGTATCCGGGGCGAAAAGGCATCCACCAGCACAGGCGATGATCAGGCTCAGCCATTTCGAAGCGTTTAATGCCGTGATGCGAAGCGGGTCGATGACGGCGGCCGCGACTCTCCTCCATACCTCGCAGCCCAACATCAGCCGGGCCATATCGCGGCTCGAGAGCGAGACCGGCCTAAAGCTGTTTGACCGTCTGCCGGGCAAGCTGCAGCCGACTTCGGATGGCCTGGCTCTGTTCGAAGAAGTACGACGCAGTTTCGTCGGCTTGCGGCAATTGACAGAAGCAGCGCATCGTATCCACCGCTCCGGCAGCGGCATCCTGAGGCTGGGCTCGGTGCAGTCGCATTCCCTGGCAGTAATCCCCCGGGCGGTGAAGCTTTTTTCCGATACCTTCCCGGAAGTGACGATCTCTATTCACGCGGCGCACTCGGATGTGCTCTCGCGATGGGTGCAGGAACATATCTGCGATTTCGCGTTGGTATCGACAACGCCGCCTGGCGACGCCGTCGAGCGCGAAGAGCTTTATAATATCGATGCGGTCTGCATCTTGCCACCAAATCATCCCCTCGTGCGCAAAGCCGTAATCACGCCCGCCGACCTTCAAGGCCAGCCACTGATCACCGTGCCGCGTGGTGAGCAGATCCGGGAAATGTTCGACAAAGTCCTGCAAGACGCGGGTGTCGATGTCAACGATGTGGTGCAAACGCCCTATAGCTCGATCGCCTGTGCGCTGGTGGCGCAAGGCATCGGTCTGGCAGTGGTGAATCCGTTCGTCGCCATGCCCTATCTGCAGGGTGACGTGGTTGCCCGCCCATTCCTGCCCGCGCCCACGCACAGCGCTATCCTGATCTACCCCAAGGGTAAACCGAAAGGCCGACCGGTCAAAAATTTCGTCGCCATTCTCAGGCAGTTGATCCGGGAAGATCACATGACCATTAAGGGGCGGGTTCAGGTCTAGACCTGAGCCTGTCGGGTGGAAGCTGCTTGAGTCGCCGAAGTCGATCATGGCAATAGTGGCACCGGTCCGTTCGCCTTAACTTTTTGCATTGCCACGCAGGTCCTGAAGCTCTTTACGTTCCCGCCCTCGAAAAAGAGCTCCCGTGTCAGGGCGGTGTATTCCTCCATGTTCTTCACGTTCATGATGAGGATGAAATCGGTCTCGCCCGTCACGTAGTAGCATTGCTGGACCTGAGGACAGCCTGAAAAGCGCCGCTTCATTTCATCAAGAAGGTCGAGACGTTCGTTTTCGGTGGTCACCTCGGCCACGATCGTCAACGGCCTGCCGACGGCGCTTTCATCGATGATCGCGATGTCCTTTTGGATGATGCGGCTGCTTCTAAGCCGCTGAAGCCGTCGGGCCACGGCAGGCGCTGAAAGGCCGACGAGCTCGGAAATTTCCCGCTGCGGCATCAGATTGTCCGTTTGTACGAGCCGCAGAATCTTCAGATCGAGGTCATCCAGGTTTTCGAGAGGGGAATGACTCATCGAGAAATTACTCCGTGCTTGGCAAGCTCGCTGCAATTTATTTGCAAGCGAATGGGCAAATGAGAGCACAAATCTTGCACCAAGGGCAATAATCTCTCGTCAAGAGTGAGAGACGGATATGACCCTGCTACGAAACACATCTTCCGACTTTGGTTCCCCGCTTTCCGGAAGGGAACGCGAATATCTCGGCACAAGGGCCCCGGCAGGCGTTGCGCCGTTTCTCGCATTGTGGGGAGAAGTCGAGAAGACGCCTCTGATCCCGTTACCTGAAGTCGCGGCTCGGCTTGGACTCGGGACCGTCGCCCTGAAGAACGAAGCGTTTCGCCTCGGCCAGGGAAGCTTCAAGGCGCTTGGCGGCGCCTATGCAGTGATGGTTTTGTTCAAGCGCTTGCTCGAGAAGCACCTAGGCCGGGAAGTCCGTGTCACGCAGCTTCTGTCGCCGACGGCGCGGGAGTTCGCCAGCACTGTCACGGTATGCTGCGCAACCGACGGCAATCATGGAAAGTCCGTCGCGGCCGGAGCGAGATTGCTGGGCTGCAGGTCGGTCATTTTCATTCATGCGGGGGTCACCCAGGCCCGCGCCAAGGGGCTCGGCGCGGACGAGGTCGTGCGGGTCGACGGCAATTATGACCTTTCAGTCAGCGAAGCAGAGCGGGTGAGCGCCGAGCGTGGATGGCTGCTCGTGTCCGACACTTCATGGGAGGGCTACGAGGAAATCCCGGCCATCGTCGGACAGGGCTATACGATCCTGGCCCAGGAAGCCCTGGAGCAACTGCATGACCGGCAGTTTCCGCTGCCTACGCACGTGTTCCTCCAGGCAGGCGTCGGCGGCTTCGCCGCGAGCATAGCAGGTTATCTCAGGGAGCGGCTGGGACGCGAGGTTACCGTCGTGGTTGTCGAGCCTGACCGCGCGGCGTGCCTCCATGAAAGCGCCCGCGCGGGCGAACTCACGAGTGTCCCGTCGATCGAGCCGACGATCATGGCGATGCTGGAATGCTTCACGCCGTCCTTGATCGCCTGGCGAACACTGAAGAAGGTTGCCGACGGGTTCATGACGATCCGCGAGGGCGACGCTGAAAATGCGATGCGCCTGCTCGCGAACCGGAACGTCGTGGCCGGCGAAAGCGGCGCTGCTGGCCTCGCCGGCCTCCTTGTAGCCGGAGCGGACACTACGATGAAAGCCGCTCTCGGCTTGGGGCCGACGAGCCATGTGCTGTTGATCAACACCGAAACGGCGACGGATCCGGCTTCCTTCAAAGCAATCGTCGGCATGGATCCCGCTCTGATCGAGCGTCCGGACGAGGTTGCGAGCTCGGCGTGAATGCCGCGTGGCCGCAAGCCAACCAACATGGAGATCGAAAGTTGAGCACACATATTGTCGTCCCCAAGCGCGGCTTCAGCCCGGGGGAATTCGAGAGCCGCGTGGATCGGGCGCAGGAGATCATGCGCAAGGCCGAACTCGACGCCGTCTTCGTCACCTCTCCCCCGAATGTCCGCTATTTCACTGGTTTCGATTCCCAGTTCTGGGAAAGCCCGACGCGGCCGTGGTTCGTGGTCGTTCCGCTCGAAGGAGAGCCGATCGCCGTAATCCCGGAAATCGGCGCGCCGGAGATGGCGCTTACCTGGGTGGACGACATCCGCACCTGGCCGGCGCCGGTGCCGGAAGACGACGGCATCTCGCTGTTGAAGGGGACGCTGGAGCACCTTCCGCGCCGCTTTGGCCGGGTTGGTGCCGAGCTAGGGCGCGAAATGGCCCTGCGCATGCCCGTCAACGATCTTCTCAAGCTGCGAGAAAATCTTGGCTCGGAAATCGTCGACGGCTCGCCCGCCATCTGGGAAATGCGGATGGTCAAGACACCTGCCGAGATCGAGCACATCGCCTATATCTGCCGGATCGCCAGCGATGCGTACGAGGCGCTTCCGAGCCAAATATCGATCGGCGAAAACGAGCGGGAAGCGGTCCGCAAGCTGCGCATCGACATCGCTCGCCGCGGCGCGGACGCTACCCCCTTCATGCCCGCGATCTCCGGCCCAGGCGGAGTTCCTCAGATCGTCTGCGGCCCGCATGACCGCACCTTGGAAGACGGGGACATACTCTTCATCGACACTGGATCGACCTTCGACGGCTATTTCTGCGACTTCGACCGGAACTACGCGATCGGCCGGATTTCGAGCGAGGCGGCCCGCGTTCACGAGGCGCTTTGGCTCGCGACCGAGGCCGGAATCGCGGCAGCCGTTCCGGGCGCGACCACCGACGACATCTGGCGGGCCATGTCGAAGATCATCGAGGATGCGGGGGCGATCGGCAACAATGTCGGCCGTCTGGGACACGGGCTGGGGCTGCAATTGACGGAGCCGCCATCGCATCGTCCGGGCGATGGGACCCGGATCGTCGAAAACATGGTCCTGACCATCGAACCCGGCATGGAATACGCCCCGGGCAAGATGATCGTCCACGAGGAAAACATCACGGTGACGAAGGACGGGCCCCGTCTCCTCACCACGCGGGCGCCGCGGGAGATGCCGATCATCCGCTGACAGGCTTCATCAACAGGGGCCGCTTCCAAGACGGCCCACAAAAAGGGGAACTGACATGAAAACAACTGCTTTCCGCACTCACACGACAGCCAGGAGCCTCCTGGCAATTCTGGCAATCGCTGCCGCGACATTGACGGCCGGCCAAGGCATGGCAACCGAGATCCAGACGATCGAACCGGGAACCATCCAGATCGGCTCCGATCAGGTCTATCCGCCATATGACTATGTCGAAAACGGCGTGACCAAGGGCCTGGACGCCGACGTCATGGCGCTCATCGCCCCCAAGCTGGGATTGGAGGCGCGTTTCACGGACACACGTTTCGCCAACCTGATTTCCGGGCTTCAGGCGAACCGTTACGATTTGATCGCCTCGGCTCTCTACGTCACCCCGACACGCGCAAGGGTCGTCGACTACGTTCCCTACGCAAAGACCGGCGGCTCGCTGATGGTGCGAAGCGACAACACGTTCGCGCCCAAGAAGCCGGAAGACCTTTGCGGCAAACGGGTCGGCAACCTGAAGGGGGCGGCATGGGTTCCGGAGCTGCAGAAGGCATCCGAGGCAAGTTGTGGCTCCAGCCCGATGACCATCCAGGAGTACGCGACCTCGGCGGAAGCGGCACAGGCGCTTCTGTCACGCGGGGTTGACGTCGTCTTCGACGATGCCGGCGTCTCCCAAGCGGCGGTCACTGCATCGGGGGAGCGGCTGAAGGTCACCTCCGAGGAGATCCTTTTTCCGGTCGTGATCGGGCTCGCAGTCAAGAAGGGAAACGATCAGCTTCGCAACGCCCTGCAAGCCGAGCTCGACGCACTGATCGCCTCGGGCGCTTATGGTGAGCTTCTCAAGAAGTACAACCTCGAGATGCCGACCGAAGCGGAAATTCAGAAGTCCCTGACGGAAACGAACTGATTTCGACTCATGCGGACGGTCTTCGGATCGTCCGCAGATTCACGCACCGGGAACGTCATACATGACCTTCGACTGGCAATACACGCTGAGCCTGTTCTGGAGCCGCGACTTCTGGCAAGCCACCCTCACCGTGATCGAACTGAGCATCGCAAGCTGGGTGATCAGCGTCGTCATGGGCTTCGGCGTGGCGCTGGCGAGACAATCGCCAATCTGGATCCTTCGGCGCTCCGCGGCCACCTACATATGGTTCTTCAGAAGCCTTCCGCTGCTTGTCCTGCTGATCTTCGTTTACAATCTTCCGCAGGCGATCCCTTCCGCCGGTGCGTTGCTTTCCCAACCGTTCATCGCGGGCCTCATCGCGCTCGTCCTCAGCGAGACGGCCTACATAGCGGAGATCCACCGCGGAGCGCTGCTGGCGATCGGCCGGGGGCAGTACGAGGCCGGGCAAGTTCTGGGATTGTCGAAGTTCGGCCTCCAGAGACTGATCGTCATTCCGCAGGCTCTGCGCATCGCTCTTCCCGCACTTGGCAACGAATATGTCTCCATCGTCAAGCTGACCTCGCTGGTGTCGGTCATCTCGCTCGCGGAAATCCTCCTCGTCGGCCAGCGCTACTACACCCAGAACTTCAAGGTCATGGAGACCATGCTGGCCGTCGCGTTCTACTACGTCCTCGTGGTGACGGTCTTCGACACATTATTGAAGCGTCTCGAAAGCCATCTGGACTTCTCGCGCAGGAAGGCGGCGCTGTCGGACGCAGATCAGCCCGGAATTATCAGCCTGAAGGACCGCCGCGACCGGATAAAGGCTCCGGACGCCGAGATCAGGCTTGAAAAGGGAAGCAAGCAATTCGGAAGCGTCGATGTCTTCCGCGATCTGGACCTGGTCGTCGCGCCGGGCGAAGTCGTTTCGATTATCGGACCATCGGGCTCCGGCAAGACGACGCTTATCCGCTGCCTCAACGGCCTGGAAATGCTCGACAGCGGCATCGTCTACTGCAAGGGCTCGCCCGTGCTCGTCGGCACGCAGGATGTCGGCTTTAGGCGCATCAAGACAGACAGGCGCCAACTGCTCGACATCGGCATGGTTTTCCAGAGCTTCAATCTTTTTCCCCACAAGACGGTACTGGAGAACGTGATGCTAGGCCCAGCCTATCACAATCTGGCGTCGGGTGCGGACATGGAGGCAGCCGCCCGGGGGCTTCTAGGCCAGGTGGGAATGCTCGCCCACGAGAACAAGTATCCGCACCAGCTCTCCGGCGGCCAGCAGCAGCGAGTCGCGATCGCGCGCGCCCTGGCGATGGAGCCTTCCATCCTTCTGTTCGACGAACCGACGTCCGCCCTTGATCCCGAAACCGTCGGCGAGGTGCTCAGGATCATCGCGAGCCTGGCTGAATCCGGCCGCACCATGATCATCGTTACGCACGAAATGAAGTTCGCCATGGAGGTCTCGGACAGGATCATCTTCATGGAAAAGGGCAGGGTCCAGTTCGATGGAAGCCCGGCGGCGCTGCAAGATCGCTTGCAGCATGGCGACCGCCTGGCCGAGTTCATGCGGCTCTGACTACGGGGAAACGCTATATGTCGAAGATTTCGATCAACGCAGACCGTCTGCTCGGCCGCCTCAGAGAACTGGGAGAGATAGGCCGCGATCCCTCTGGCCACCTCACCAGGCTTGCCGCCAGCGATGCGGACAAGCTCGGACGCGACACCTTCATAAGGTGGGTACAGACGGCCGGGCTGGATGTCAGGGTCGACCGGCTAGGCAACATTTTCGGCATATGGGGGGAGCTGTCGCCCGATCGTCCTGGTCCCCTGCTCGTCGGTTCCCACATCGACACGGTGATCGATGCAGGGAAGCTCGACGGATGCTACGGAGTTCTCGCGGGACTGGAAGTGATCCAGACCCTGATGGAGAGCGGGAAGGTTCCGGATTTTCCGATCGCGGTCGCTGCTTTCACCAATGAAGAAGGCGTCCGCTTCGCACCGGACATGATGGGGTCCGCGGTCTTTGCGGGAGCGCTTTCGGCCGATGCAGCGCTAGGCGCTTTCGACACCAATGGCTCAACGCTCGGCGAAGAACTTGAGCGCATCGGCTACGCGGGTGCCGAGCCCGTAGGGTTCTTCCGGCCTCGTGCATACCTGGAACTTCACATCGAGCAGGGACCGGTTCTGGAGAGGGAAGGCGTCGACATCGGGGTCGTCGAGGGGGTGCAAGGCATCTCGTGGCAGAGGATCACTGTCGAGGGACAAGCCAATCATGCCGGCACGACGCCGATGTCGATGCGTCGTGATGCCGGTGTCGCCGCGGCGCGGATCACCACGTTTCTGGATGAGTTGGCAAATGCCGGGGCCGGGGCCCTCGTTGCCACCGTCGGCTGCATCAACTTCTCCCCCAATGCCGTCAACGTTGTTCCGGGAAAGGTGTCTCTCACGGTAGATATGCGCAGCCCCGATCTGACAATCCTCAAATCCGCGGAGACACGGCTCGCCGGCTACCTTGATCGCCTCTCAGGTCAGACCGGTTGCGCGATCTCGTCCGAGCGGCTTGCGATGACGGATCCGGTACTGTTCGACAAGGATCTTGTTCGCACGATCGAGAGAGTGGCAGCGGCACGAGGACTTTCCTCGCGCCGAATGACCTCCGGCGCCGGACACGATGCACAGTTGCTTGCGGACATCGCACCGACTGCGATGATATTCGTGCCGAGCGTCGGCGGGATCAGTCACAGCCCGAAGGAGCATACTCCCGATGACCATCTCGTTCATGGAGCGAACGTCCTTCTAGAGACCGTGCAATCCCTGTCGTTGGCTTAGGGTTGCGTTCCTGGCGTTTGCGCTAGCGGCATCCTGATGGTTTTTTTTACATCAAGTCCCGCAGCACTTCCTCGTTGATCTGGCGGTGCTCGGAATAGCGTGCCTTCACATAGGCCTCGTTGAGCGTGTTGACCAGGCGCGATAGCGCTGCTGGTCACGTGGCGAGGCTTCCGCGAGCCGGCCATCGCACCGCTTCCTGCCAATGGCGGGTCTGCCGCTTCGCGGTTCTCGACAGTCAGCAGAAAATCGCGCCACGTTGAGTGTGTAACGTTGGTTTTTCGGCTCTTATTTCTATGCCTTCCACGGGTTGATGACATCGAGCCCGGCAGCTCGGAACGGGCTTTCATCGCGCGTGGCAACGGAAAACCCGTTGGCAAGGGCGACGGCTGCAATGCAGGCGTCAGCCGTCTCGATCCCGCTACCCGCCGTGCGAACGTTCGCCAGCAGTTCCGCATAGGCATGCGTGCAAGCCATATCGAACGAAAGCACGCGGCCAGCGAACATTGGCAGCACCCGCTTTTCAATGCGCTCATGCAGTGTCATTTGACGCTTGCCATTCGGCATCAGCGCGACGCCGGCGCGCAGCTCCGCCACGGTCATTGCCGACAGGTACAGCGTTTCGAGCGGCTGCGTGTCGATCCAGTCGCTTACACGGGCATCCGGCGATGAACGCAGCGGCTCCGAAATTACGTTCGTGTCCAAGAGGATCATTCAAAATCCACTGCGCGCGCCGGCGTCTTATCATGCAGGTTGTCGAAAAGGGCGTGTTCCTCGCCGGTCAGTTGGATTTCGCGCCCAATCTCGGTCAGCAGCGAACCCAGCTTGACCCTGCCTTGCGGCTTCACGGCGGATTCCAGAATCGCGCGCATCTCGGCTTCTATGCTGCGGCCGTGTTGTGCGGCCCGCACGCGGATAGCGCGGTGAACCTCATCGGGTACGTTCCGGACAGTAACGGAAGGCATCTTTCAATTCCCCGTAATGATGGAGTTTCTTGCAATATAGCAATTTGCAATCATTGAGCAAGACGGCCTTCCATCGCAAAAATGAGAGCGTGTCGCGGAAATCCTGGGCTCGACTCGCGACCGTCGTCACGGTGTGCAGGCGAACGACCTCGCTCAGCGCCGCCAGGCGCGAACTTTTGCGGTGTCACGGACAAGAAGAGCAGCAACGACGCTGACAGGCTGCGGAAATATCTAACGCGCTTTTGTCCTACGGTATCATCGTTGATTCACAGATCGCCAACGACACGTCGCACCTTCATCTTGCGGTAGCGTTGCTGATGAAGGCGCGAGGCTTGATCTCTGCGCTGAATGTCAGCTTTGCCCAATCAGGGGCCGGAGTTGTCCGTCTGCTTCCAGCTTCCATCATGCTAAAAGATTAGTCGCTGCACGCACGACAGCTTTCGGGAAACCGCGCTAGATCTTCGGGCGTCCGAAACTCTTCATTATTCAAGACATCGAGCTAAGTGACCTGGTGCCCAAAAGCGGCCGCTGACATCAATATGGATTTATATAAGGTCAGCCCTTAGCCGATGCCGCGATGCTTTCTCGCGATTGCCGCAGGTCTGCATACTACACCAGCGCCGCCTTCCACCTCGCGATGTATCCACGAAAAGCCAACCGCATCGCGGGCACGCGTGCAATCTCTGGCGCGGCAGAACAATGGATGCTTCGACCGAGATAACCGCCAGGAAAGCGACGATCGCTTTGGGATCATCGAAGTGCGCAATTTCCGATGCCGTATAGGTTTCACGCGGCTTGAGCCGATGCGTCGAAAATCCTTCGGCGGCACGCTCGAACAAAAAGCCCAACGCATCCGGTGCCGGCGGCTTTTCCGCGGCAAGCGCATCAAAAACCGAGAAGGATGCCTCTCTCAGTTTCCGAACACTCTCCACAAAAGCCGGGACTAAAATACCGGAAATCGCATTTGCCTGAGCCTTCGTGGCAAGTCCCGCGAACTGGAACCAATTTCCGACATCCCGTGGCGAGTTCAACAAGTCGTTGTCGTCGTCAGGCAGGTACCGGGTGAAGACGGTGTTGGTGAGGTCAATCGCTGGATGACCACCTATGAAGTGTTCGGGCGTCCAGACGGTGTCCGATTTTTTTGACATGGAACCTAACCGTATAAAATGGATTATGCAGTTACATTATGATAACCGTTATATCCACTTTATACGGTTTTCTCATTTGACATAGCAGCACGGGAAAGGGACCATGCGCACGATCAACGCAACCAGGCATCACGCGACCAAAATCGATGGCGTCAACCTGTTTTATAGAGAAGCAGGCAATCGTGGCGCGCCGGGGCTGCTGCTTCTGCACGGCCAGCCTTGCTCGTCGTTCTATTTCCGTCATGTCATCGGTCCGCTGTCCGAAGTCGCGCATGTTGTCGCGCCTGACCTGCCGGGCTTCGGCTTTACGGAAGCGCCCGAGGACTACTCCTACACCTTCGACGCCATGGCCGAAACCATCGACGCGTTGCTACGCGAGGTCGGCATGGATCGGTTCTTCCTTTACGTTCACGATTTCGGTTCGCCTGTCGCCTACTCCCTGGCGATGAAATATCCTGAACGTGTGCTCGGGCTGATTATTCAGAACGGCAATGCCCATGAAGAGGGCCTTGGAGAGCCATGGAATCTCGTAAAGTCCTATTGGGCCGATCCTACACCGGAAAACCTCGCGAAGATTCCCGAATGGCTGAATTTCGAGGGCGTGAAGCACACCTATGTCGGTGACATCCCGGAACGTCTGGTGCCGCTTGTCGCGCCGGATGGTTGGCATCTCGACTGGGAGCGCATGAGCCAGCCGGGACGCATTGACATCCAACTCCGCATCTTTTCCGACTACAGCTCCCATGTGGCCCGCTTTCCGGCATGTGAAGCCTACCATCGCGACCATCAGCCCCCTGCACTGCTTCTTTGGGGCCGTCACGACCCGTATTATGAAATCGCAGAAGCCAATGCATATGCCAGGGATCTCGACCGGATCGACATGCACTTCTATGACGGCACTCATCTGCTTCTGGAGACGCATCACGAGGAATGCGCGCGCATGATGCGCAATTTCATTGTCGATGTGCAGCGCGATAACGAAGTGTCCTAGCGGCACCCGACCCCGAGATCGGCATTGTTTTCGAGGTCGCCCCGATCGTCGGGGTGCGCCTCTTCGACCATGACCAGCGCACCCTTCAGATGTATAGTTCCCATCTCGATGAAAAACTGACCTTCTGCTCAAGAGTATCCGCCGATGCTGATCGACCCGGGTAGATTTATTGTTAGATGGTGTTTCCGCAGCTGAAGCAGCAATCTAGCTTGCCCTGTTGTGCCTCGTAAGTGCGCCGATCAGCGCGTCCTGGTCTCGAACACCGGCCGCGAAAAGCTCGACAAGCACCTTCGCCCTGTCATAGCGCTCCTGCCAAGCTTCTCCCTCGCGGGCGCCCTGATTGAACAGTCCCTCGATGATCGCGGCATCCATGGGATCGATATTGTATTCTTGGAGCAGGCATTTGAGCGGCATCACTTACAGCCGACAGCGCCCGTGAAAGTGGCTGTCGATACCTGATTAGGTGGCGCGCGGCGGCATTTCGTCAAGCAATCCACGGTAGAGCGAAAGGAAAAGAGCCTGCTAATGGCTAAGGTGACAACGTAGTCGCTTAGGCGCATTATCATGCTGCTGATACCAAGCCGCATCGGCATGAAGCCGTCATCTGCCTTTACCCGAGACGATTGGCGGGCCTCGCTTTTGCCATCCTGATGGCCCAAAGGGGGTACGTCAAGGTGAAGTGACAACTGTGCGACTATGGTTGACGATGGCAACGCCAGCTACCTTGTAATTGGCGGGGCTCGCTGCCAAGCTATCGCTACGGGGCCCGGTAGCGAGCCTCTCAATAGCCAATGACATCCCCTCGCATCTCTGGCGGTCTTTGTTTGCCGGCACGGCCCTGTCCCGGC
>NZ_LBCQ02000016.1 GCF_001014615.2 Aquamicrobium sp. LC103 | reverse complement strand
AGCCGCATCCCGCATTAGACGCTCATCCTCATCAAGCTGATCCTCAAGCAAAAACGGATCAGACCAGGAAAAGGCGAAGGTGTCGTTGGTCGTACCCATCAGGCGGCTCCCATGGTCGAACAGGCGGCTTCGATCGAAGCCTCGAGAATGTCGAGACCTTCCGCCAGCGTCTCCTCGCCGATCGTCAGCGGCGCGAGGATGCGGACGACATTGGCGCGCGTGCCGCAGGAAAGCAGGATGAGGCCGCGCTTCTCGGCCTCCGCGACGATGCGGTTGGTCAGATCGGGCGCGGCGGCCTTGCTCGCCCTGTCCTCGACGAGTTCGAACGCCACCATGGCGCCGAGCCCGCGAACGTCGCCGATGCATTCCATGCCCTGGCGGTCGGCGATGGCGCGAAGACGCGAGGTGATGCGTTCACCGACCATCGCGGCGCGTTCGCACAGCCCCTCTTCCTCGATCACGTCGAGCACGGCATTGGCGGCCGCGACCGCGAGCGGGTTGCCGGCATAGGTGCCGCCGAGGCCGCCCGTATGAGCGGCGTTCATCACTTCCGCGCGGCCGGTCACCGCCGAAAGCGGGAAGCCGCCGGCAAGTCCCTTGGCCATGGTGACGATGTCGGGTTTCACGCCGGCATGCTCGAAGCCGAACATCCTGCCCGTGCGCGCCATACCGGCCTGGACCTCGTCGGCGATCAGCAGGATGCCGTAACGGTCGGCGATTTCGCGCAGCCGCACGAGAAACTCACTGGGCGCGACATTGAAACCGCCCTCGCCCTGCACCGGCTCGACGATGAAGGCGGCGACGCGCTCCGGATCGACGTCCGCGGCGAACAGGGTCTCCAGCGCCCGGATCGAATCCTCGACGGAAACGCCCATGTAGGTGTTCGGGAAAATCGCGTGATATATCTCGGCGGGGAACGGCCCGAAATTCTTCTTGTAGGGAGAGACCTTGCCGGTCAGCGCCATGCCAAGCATCGTGCGGCCGTGAAAGGCACCGCTGAAGGCGACGATCGCCGAGCGCTTGGTATAAGCGCGCGCGATCTTGACCGCGTTTTCGACCGCCTCGGCGCCCGTGGTGACGAGCATGGTGCGGTTTTCCGCGCCCGTCGGCGCGATCGCGTTCAGCCGCTCGGCAAGCCGCACATAGCCTTCATAGGGCGCGACGTGGAAGCAGGTGTGCGTGAAGCGCGCCGCCTGCTCCTGCACCGCCTGCATCACCTTGGGATGGCGATGGCCGGTGTTGTTGACGGCGATGCCGGCGGCAAAGTCGATATAGCGCTTGCCTTCGACGTCCCAGAGTTCGGCGTTCTCCGCCTTTTCCGCAAAGATTCCGCGAGTTCCGACGCCGCCGGCGACGGACGCCTTCTGACGGGCTTGCAATTGTGCTGCGATGGTCATGCTGGTCACCTTGGATGAGAGATGACGTCCCATTATCACTGCTCATTATTTTGAGCAACAACCGGACAAGATAGTATCCACTAGAGGTAAGGGGGAGAGCAGGCCGAGATCACCACCGTGCGGCTCCTGGAGACATTGCGGAAACGATGCGGAACGCGGCTGTCGAAGAGATAGGCCTCGCCGGTCCTGAGAACGCGCACCTCGTCCCCCACCGTGACCTCGAGCTCGCCTTCGACGACATAGCCGCCCTCGGAGGACGCATGCTGCAGCAGGGTTTCGCCCGTGTCGGCGTCCGGCTCGTAGACCTCGTGGAGAATCTGCAGATTGTGATTGCGGGCGTCGCCGATCTGGCGAAAGAACATGGTTCCGTTGCCGTCGCCGATCGCATTCACCGCGACTTTCGAGGTTAAATCAACGAGTTCGTCGGCCGCGAAGAAAGGACCCGCGGGAAGCTGCCGCTCCGGCTCGAAGAAATCCGCCATGGAAACGCCGAGCCCGCTCAGAATTTTCCTCAAGGTTGAAATCGACGGACTCACCTTGTTCTTCTCGACATTGGAGATCTGCGCGTGCGGGACGCCCGCCCGTTCGGCCAGTTGCCGCTGCGAAAGTCCGCTTGCGCCGCGCATGACCCGGAGTCGTGCTCCGATATCGAATTGCTCTTTGTCCATTCCGTTTCCAAATCGCTGCGAATGCGCGGAACCAGCCCCTCGTCTGGTATGGCATTTTATGTTTCCGTGGCTCGATACCTACGAAAAAAGCGAGGCCCGCACCACAGAAATCGGAAAATTTATTGAGCTTCGGCATTGCTCAAGGAGCCATTCCTGGTCCTCCTGCCGATCCCCGCATCACGATTTGTGAATCGCTGGAACGGCCTCGCGTCGGTTTTGTTAAATGGGCGCGGGAGCTAGCCCGCTGAACAGATGGAGAAGCACCATGGCCAACCAAGGTGGCACCCGGGAGCAACATGCCAAGGCCGGCAAGCAGAGCCACAAGAACGACGACAAGAGCCGTCGCCAGCAGCAGGCTCAAGGCGGAAACATGCGCCAGCAA
This sequence comes from Aquamicrobium sp. LC103, assembly GCF_001014615.2. Taxonomy (GTDB): domain Bacteria; phylum Pseudomonadota; class Alphaproteobacteria; order Rhizobiales; family Rhizobiaceae; genus LBCQ02. The sequence continues at coordinate 171,802 of NZ_LBCQ02000016.1, read as the reverse complement.
GGCAGTGGCGAGAATCGCGGGATGCAGGAGCAGCAAAGGGGTGGCAAGCAAGGCGAGAAAGACAGATAGCCCCGAGCTTTCTCGCGTCGGCCTGCTTCGGGAAACCGGAGCAGGCTTTTTGCGCGTGCCGCCGTCACCCGTCGCTGATCGCGTCGAGAGGCGCGGTCAGCGTCCAGGTCAGCACTCCGTTCGTTCGCTCGACCTGGGCCTCGCCGCCGAGGGATTGAGGCGCGATCCTGAGAAGCACGAAGGTGCCGAATCCCTTTCCGCTTTCCCCTGCCTGGATGCCGCCGTCGGTTTCCTGCCAGGACAGCCGGAAAAGAGATGGCTCCAGCGCTCGCTCCACCTCCCAGGTGACCGATATTCTCCCCTCGTGTCCCTTCATGGCGCCATGCTTCGCGGAATTCGTGCCGAGTTCATGGAATGCCATGCCGAGATATTGGACGGCGTTCGGAGTGAGCATGAGCGGCGGCCCCGAGGCGTCGATGCTGCGATCGCGGCGAAACGGCTTCAACTGCTGCCGCACGAGGTCGGAGAGCGCCGCGCCCGACCAGTTGCTCGACACCAGAAGGTCGTGCGAGCGCGCGAGCGCCATGATCCGTTCCCGCACCTGGGCCTCGAAATCCAGCGGATCGCGCGAGCGCTTCCTGGTCTGGCTGATGATCGAGAGAATGACGGCGTACTGGTTCTTCACGCGATGGTTCACCTCGCGAAGCAGCATGCGGATGCGTCTTTCGCTTTCCTTCGTCGCGGTGATGTCGCGGGCGATCTTCGAGGCGCCGATGATCCTGCCGGACTGGTCCCTGATCGGCGAAACCGTGATCGAAACGAGCACCGACGTTCCATCCTTGCGGACCCGCACGGTCTCGTAGCTCTCGATCCACTCGCCGCGACGGATCCGGTCGATGATCTCCTTTTCCTCGCCCTGATTGCTTTGCGGGATCAGCATCAGGATCGACTTGCCTATGGCCTCCTCGGCGCTGTAGCCGAACAAGCGCTCCGCGGCGGGATTCCAGCTCGTTATGATGCTGCCGAGATCCTTGCTGATGATGGCGTCGAAGGAGGATTGGACGATTGCCGCAAGCTGATAATCGGCATGGCGGGCCTTCCACCCCTGGATTTCGCTGTCGGATCCGGACACGCTCGACCCTCCTGAGAACTCCCCCGCAAGGTGGAGACAGACGGGCTGTCGCGGACCTGCGCAAGGATAATAAATCACCAGGACGAGAGGATGGAAAGTCCCGTGTTCGTGACGCGCTCTACGTGACGTCGAGAGGAAACCTGCTGCTTACGAACGTCGAACCGGCCAGTCCGAAACGCCATGGTTTTTCCGTCGCCCGGCTGATGCCGATGCGCGGCCCGGCGACGAGACGCGGCGGCGTGGCCGCGGGCACCAGGACGAAGGGAGCCCGGCCGAGATGCAGCGCGTCCATCGTGCCGTCGATGCCGAGCGCCTGGCAGAGCCGGCCCGGGCCGGAGCACAACAGTCGCGGTCGTGTCGCGCCGCGGCGAAGTTCCATCCGCGCCATGTCCCAGCGCGGCTCAAGCGCCCGTATCAGCACCGCGCTTCCCGGCAGGCAGACGGCATTCATGCACCAGTGAATACCGTAGGAGCGGTAGACATAGGCATGGGCCGGAGGGCCGAACATCGCCCGGTTCCGGACCCTCGGCCCACCATAGCTATGCGAGGCCGGATCGTCGGGCTCATAGGCCTCGGTCTCCACGATCACGCCGCCGACGCCGTTCACGCGAAATTCCGCGCCGATCAGTTCCCGTGCGACGATGACCGCCGGCCGGCTGAAGAATTGCGCAAGCGACATGACTTCCTCGTTTGTCTTCACGGCAGGGAACGAACGCGCTGCATTTCGGTTGGGTGGATATCAGAAGGGAAAGGAAAGCGGAAATGGGCCCGAACAGAAAACCCGAGGACAGGCTGCCGCCGGACGGGCCTGTCGAAGAGCAAGCCGATTGGGATGAGGTCGAAGGCGGCGAGCTTAGACCAGGAAGCCTGCCGGAAAACTTCGAGACCGATTATGAAGTCGAGCCGTCGGGCGACCTGCCCGGCGAGGACGACGACAATCCCTACCAGGAAAGCGACGAGGCGCTGCCCGACGATGCCGACGAGCGCGTGCTTTCGCGAAATCCCGGCAAGGAAGGCAGCAAGTTCGACGACGTCTAGCGGTCGAGGACACTTCTTCCGACAAACGAGCCGAACGGAGACCGGACATGACCACGCACGAGAAAGCCGTTTCGATCGAACCTTTCCACGGAACCGTCAACGTCACCTTTTCGGACGCGACCATCGCGTCGACCGACAGAGCGAAGCTCGTGCGGGAGAGTGGAAACGAGCCGGTATTCTACATTCCCTTCGACGACATCTATTTCGACTTCCTGGAAAAGACCGGCACCAGCACGGTCAGCCCGTCCAAGGGAACTGCCAGCTATTGGCGGGTCAGCGCCGTCGGCGAGGCGGCGGAGGACTTCATGTGGGCCTACGAGACGCCCGAGCCCGGCGCGACGGCGATCGCCGGACACGGCGCCTTCGATCCGAGGCATGCCCGCATCGAGGCGGTTCCCGCGCAGGACGAACGGCACACGCCCCATATCGTCGAATGAACGTCCACCGAACCGGCCGTCGGCCTCAGCTCGCCATCTGCCGGCAGGATTCCGCGCAGCGCCGGCATGCGGCCACGCAATCCTCCATGTCTCCGAGGCGTTCGCAATCCGCCGCGCATTCGAGGCAGATGTCGGCGCATTCGCCGCATATGCGCCGGTGAAGCGGCGAGCCGACAAGCATGAAATGGGCCGAGGTCCGACAAATCTCCGCGCACGCCATCATCAGCGTGAAATGCTTCTTCTCCACATGCGCGCCGCCGATTTCCAGGCAATGGTTCATCGCCGTCGACAGGCAGGTTGCGTGGCATTCGAGGCAATCGTCGATGCATTGCCGCATCTCCGGGTCGATCTTCATTTCGAACTCTCCCTTATTTCTTCTCGCGGCCGAACAGCACGCGCAGTTCGTCCTTTGCCTTCTCCAGGGTGTCCTTCCGCTCGGCGCTGAGATTTTTACCGGCGCGGTTGATGTAGAATGTCAGCATCGACATTGCCGAGCGGTACGGTTCCGACTTGCGCTTCTCGCTGTGCTCGGCTGAATGCTTCAGCGAGGCGGCGATCTTCCGTGGGCTGTCAGCCTCGAAGATGTTCTCCTCGAGGGATAGCGCATCGCTGTGCTTGGTCACCTCGGCGGACCATTTCCTTTTCGCGGCCATCTGAATTCCTCGTTCAAAAGCTCACGAGGCCAAACCGGCGGCGGTGCGCTATGTTCCGCGCGCCCTATTCGTCCCTGCCGAAATACCAGTGGAGACCCTCATCCCAGCCTTCCTCTCCGATCAGGGGAACGAAACGCACCGGACCCAGCGGCTCGCGCCTGAACTCGTCGTCGCCGATCCTCGTCAGCCGCACGAGATCCTGCATGCTGCGGCTCTGTCCGACCGGCACGACGATGCGGCCGCCGACCGCAAGCTGCGCCTTCCAGGCTTCGGGAACGCGCGGGCCCCCGGCAGTCGCGATGATCGCATCGAAAGGGGCTTCGCCGGGCAGGCCGAGAGTGCCGTCTCCGGTGCGAACATCGACATTGGCGTATCCGGCATCGGACAGGCGCTGCCTCGCCTTCTCGGCCAAGGCCGCATGGCGCTCGATGGTGATCACCCTGCCCGCGATCTCGGCCATGACCGCGGCCGCGTAGCCGGAGCCGGTGCCGATCTCCAGCACCTTGTCCCCGGGCTTCAATTCGCCCGCCTCGGCCATGAAGGCGACGATGTAGGGCTGCGAGATCGTCTGCCCTTCCTCTATCGGCAAGGGGCCGTCTTCATAGGCAAGGTCGCGCAGATGATCGGGAATGAACTTCTCCCGCGGCACGCGTCGCATCGCCCTGAGCACGCGCTTATCGGAAATGCCGCGCTGCTCCAATTGATGCTTGACCATCAGGGCCCGGGATTTCGCTGGAGAGCTCATTGCTCGCATTTCCGCTGGCCGTCAGGCTGGCAGCGACGAATAGGGGTTCCCGAAATCCTCGATCGTCGCCGAATGCATCAACGTGACGGGGTTCTCACCTTGGCGGCTGCCGGGCCGGTATCGCCCATCTGCTCGACATAATGGACCTCGTCGCCACGCTTCAATTCGTCGAAATCCTCGCTCAGGACCGAATTCCGATGAAAGTAGAGCAGGCTGCCCTCCTTTGTGATGAGGAAGCCATGATCTTCTTCCGGATGCATCTCGGCAATCTGTCCGAGAAACTGGTTCCGCGCCTCGTGATCCAACTGTTCGGGCCGCCCGGTGCGCTGATCCTTCAATCCGGCCAGCTGTCGCTCCGCGCTTTCGAAGGCGTCGTTGATGGCATTGCGCAGATCGGGGCTCTGGAATCGCCTCTGCAGCCGTTCGGGCTCATAGGCAACGACCACGGGCGCGGCGCCCGGCATGCTCAATTCGATGCGAACGACAGGCGGGATGGTGCCTTCGACATTGGTCGCCCGCTGGTCGACCGTGACGCTGGCGCCGACGACCTTGTTGTAGAGCTTGGTCAATCTGTCGACCCGCGCCCTGATTTCGCGCTCGGCCCAATCGGATTTCTCGACCTTGTGAAACGCGATCTGCAAGGGAACCTGCATCATACTCCTCCCCATGGGAAGTTTGTCTCGCTGGAGAGAAAACCATCCGAAGCCCCGCCGGTTCCGCAAATCGCGCCACCGTCTCGCACCGGCCGCCAGGCCTCGAATGGAACCGGATATCGGGCCTCCCGGTTTCTAGGGGGACAGATGTGCGAAGGAACGAAACCCGTTGTCCAGCCGATCGCTCGGGCGAAAATCGGATATGCAGAAGGTGATGCGCGATCTCGGTCGCGCCGCCGGTGGTGCGCTCATCTTCTCGCTGCCCATGCTGATGACGATGGAGATGTGGTGGCTCGGCTTCTACATGGAGCGCGCGCGCCTCGTCGTTCTCATCGCGATAACCATCCCGCTGCTCATGGGTCTGTCACGCAAGATCGGCTTCGAGGAAACCCGCGGCTGGCGCGACGACCTCCTGGACAGTCTCCTCGCATGCGGCGTCGGCGCGTTCGTCAGCCTTGTCGTGTTGAGCACGATGGCGGTGATCGGCTCCGACATGTCGTGGAACGAGATGCTCGGAAAGATCGCGATCCAGACCGTGCCGGCGGCCATAGGCGCATTGCTGGCGCGCGCCCAGTTCATCACGTCCGACGAGGCGCGGGAGGCGGAGAAAAAGGAGACCTATGCGGGCGAGCTGTTCATCATGGCGATCGGCGCGCTGTTTCTCGGTTTCAACGTCGCCCCGACCGAGGAGATGATCCTGATCTCCTATCAGATGGCGGAATGGCACGCGGTGGCGCTGATCCTGCTTTCGCTGGCGCTCATGCACGGCTTCGTGTTCGCGGTCGGATTTGCGGGGGGCACCGAAATATCCCCCGACACGCCCTGGTGGAGCGCATTCATCCGCGTCACCCTTCCGGGCTATGTCGTCGCCGCCCTCATAAGCCTGGCCGTGCTGTGGATCTTCGGCCGAACGGATGGCGTATCTTTCAATCAGGTTGCTATGGCGGTCGTGGTGCTTGGTTTTCCGTGTTCCGTCGGCGCCGCCGCTGCCCGCCTCATTCTCTGATTTTCAAACGGGCACGCCGATGAGCCAAACGAAGCGATGGAACAAGAGCAAGGGCGGAAAGGCACCCATCGTCACCGCCAAAACAGTGGAATGGATCATCGGCGTCGCCTCCGGCGTCCTCGTCTGCAGCGGACTCGTTTATTTCGGCTACAAGGCAATCTCCTCCGACGGCCGGCCTCCGAGCTTCACCGCCACGATGGAAAGCGTGGAGAACATCGACGGCGATTTTCACGTCACCGTCCTTCTACGCAACCACGGCGACGAAACCGCCGCCGACGTCGTGGTTCGCGGCACGCTGGATCCGGGGCCCGGCGGCGTCGAGGAGCGGGAAATTCAGTTCACCTACGTTCCGGCCGGTTCTTCCCGCCGGGGCGCGCTCCTGTTCTCCACCGACCCGGCCACCGCCGCGCGCTTCGAATTCGAGGTCGTCGGCTACACGGAGCCTTAAGTCGCGTTTTTGAAGACGCGCATCACGGAACCCCCGACGGCGGTCCGGGTTTATTCTCCGGACGTCTGAGGAAGGGAGTCATGCCTTCGACCGCAATTCGCAGGACCAGTTACGACCCGACGGCACGCACGCTGTCGGTGTGGTTCGTGCCCTCCGGAAACCGGTACGATTACGAGGGCGTGTCACCGCAAACCTATGCGGCGTTCAAGCGTGCAGCCTCCAAGGGACGGTTCTTCAACGCCCACATCCGCGACAAATACGAATACCGGCTGGTCGACAGAGCTTCCTGAAATCGATCGAGCATCCGGCGTTCGCTCGCGACGGCGGCTACAATTGCGATTCGAGCGGCAGCCAGCCGATTATCGTTGCAACGAGCCAACGTCCCCAATTCGCCTGCGGCTCCTTGTAGAGAAGGTTCGGGGCGGCGCCGTCCTCCCACCTCACCTTCCCCTTGTCGAGGACGACGTGATAGCTGCTTTCGGAACCGAGCTGCGCCCGAAACTCGACGTTCATCTCCTCGACCAGGGCCGGATGCGTGAACAGCACGCCCATTTCGGTGTTCAGCGAAAACGAGCGCGGATCGAAATTGAACGAGCCGACGAAACCGCTTTCGCCGTCGATCATGAAGGCCTTGGTGTGCAGGCTCGCCGCGCGCGATCCGAACAGGGTCAATTTCTGCCGCGGAAACTCGGGCTTGAGTTCGTAAAGCCGCACTCCCGCTTCCAGAAGCGGTTTTCGGTAAGGCGCGTAGGCTCCGTGCACCGCGGCCACGTCGGTGGCCGCGAGAGAATTGGTGAGAACCGTCACCTCCGTCCCCCTGGCGACCAGATCGGCCATGCGGCGCACGCCCGTAACGCCTGGAATGAAATAGGGAGCGATGATCCCGACCGCCCGATCCGCCTCCATGATCATCGGGAAGATGGCCTCGACGAGCCAATTTGCCCGCCTCCCACCATCCGCCTTCTGCGGGGGATCGGAAATCACCTGCGCTTCGCCGGTCCAGTGAAACGCGGAACTGCCGAAGCCGATCGGCCTGCGTCCGTGCTCCTCGACGATTTCCTGCAGATAGGGCTTGGTCGAAGGCCCCTGCATCATCCGTTCCATCTTCTCCCGGAACCGGTCGAGATCGCCGACCCGCCGGTCGGCCAGCGACCTGATCGGCAGCACCGCGGCGCTGTTCCAGAAATCGTCGAAGATATTCTCCGCCTGCGTCACGCATGGTCCGACCAGCAGCAGATCCATGTCGCGGAAATTGGCGGCATCGGAGGCGTCGAAATAAGCGTCGCCTATGTTGCGGCCGCCGATGATCGCCGCCCTGCCGTCGGCGATCCACATCTTGTTGTGCATCCGGCGTGTGGAGCTGAAGATACGCAGCAGAAGCTCGAAGCCGCGACGCAGCCCGGCTGCACGGTTCCGGCTTGGGTTGAACAGCCTTATCTCTATGTTCGGATGGCGGTCGAGGGCGAGATGGTCGCGGTCGTCACGCATGTTGATGTCGTCGAGCAGCAGCCGGACGCGCACGCCGCGATCCGCCGCTCTCACGATTTCCCGCGCAAGCAGCCCACCGGTCAGGTCGTCCTTCCAGTAATAATACTGCAGATCGAGGCCGCGCCCCGCGTTGCGCGCAAGATCGACGCGCAGCGCGAAGGCCCTCATATTGTCGGCCAGCAGCATCAGGCCGTGCTGGCCCCCATCGCCGGCGCCAAGCCCGGAGGTCATCACGTCGAGCTGCGTCTCCCCGTCGCGGACCGGCAAGGCAAAGCTCTTCGCTCCCCTCGCCTGCCTCGCGAAGCGGCCGAAGGAATAGACGGCGAGCGTCGACATCAGCATGAACAAGGCAGCCGAGGCCGCCAAGATCAGAAGAGTGTTCATGATCCTCCGTTGTCTTCGACCATCTTCCTATGTCCTGATCGGGCCCAATGTGGAAAAATACGTGGCGAACAACCATATTATTGACAATCATCAGTGTCAGAGCCGTTACGCCGAGAATATGCGTACGGCCGCGCCCGCCGAAATGTCGAGCCTCCGACCACGGGAGAATTTCACACGCATGATCCGAAGAAACGCCAGCCCGGTCATATCCTCCTTGCTTCTGCGTCCTATCGCGGAGTTCAGACCGGAATGGAGATCATGTGCGCGGAATGCGCCGAAGCAGCGCCCGGAAGGGCCGCACACGTCCGTCGCCTCCTACAATATCCATAAATGCGTGGGCACCGACCGTCGCTTCGATCCCGAGCGCACCGCGGCCGTCATACGCGAGATCGGCGCGGACGTGCTGGCGCTGCAGGAAGCCGACAAGCGCTTCGGCGAACGGGCCGGCCTGCTCGACCTCGAAGACATCGGCCGCGAAACCGGGCTCGTTCCCGTCCCGCTTTCCAGGCGCCGCAAGAGCCATGGCTGGCACGGCAATGTGCTGCTTTTTCGGGACGGCACGATCAGGGACGTGCGCGAGGTGACGCTGCCCGGCGTCGAGCCGCGCGGCGCCCTCATGGTCGACCTCGATCTTACCGACGGCCGCCTGCGCGTGGTGGCCGCCCATCTCGGCCTGCTGCGGCGCTCCCGCTCCAAGCAGGTGGATATGCTTCTGGCCGAGGCTCTGGCCGACAGCGACACCCCGACCCTGCTCATGGGCGACCTCAACGAGCGCCGGGACGGCACGAAATCTTCGCTCAAGGCCCTGCACGAGGCCTTCGGGCCTGCCCACCCGCCGCTGCCGACCTTTCCGTCGCGGTTTCCGATCTGGCCGCTCGATCGCGTCATCGCCAACCAGCGCGAGCTGGTCGCGCATGTCGAGGTTCACGATACGCCGCTGGCACGCGTCGCGTCGGATCATCTGCCGATCAAGGCAGCCGTCAAGCTGGCTGGAGAACCCACCGGGGAATCGGCTTCGGACGCCCTGTCGGTCGCTGCCTGACAATGCGCTGAAAAGCGCCGGCCCGCGCGCCCGGTTTTCCGCGGCGTTTTCCGTCCATCTGTCACATTGGCGGGTTACATCTGCGCTCGCCGCGACATCGAGCCCCTGCCAAATGCCTCCTGATGGCTTGTTCCCGGTCGAGGCGTTGCGTATGACCCCACCTTCCCGAGAATGAGAACCCGGATACCGTCCATGATCCGCACGCCCTATTATCTGATCGACAAGCGCAAGCTGCTTTCCAACCTGGAAACGATCGCCCGCATCCGCAGGGAATCCGGCGCCAAGGCGGTGCTGGCGCTCAAATGCTTCGCCACCTGGTCGGTCTTCGACCTGATGCGCGAATATATGGACGGAACGACGTCCTCCTCGCTCTACGAGGTGAAGCTGGGGCGCGAGAAATTCGGCGGCGAGACGCATGCCTACAGCGTCGCCTATGCCGACGACGAGATCGACGAAGTGATCGCCAACGCGGACAAGATCATCTTCAACTCGATCGGCCAGCTCGAGCGCTTCGAGGAAAAGACCGCGTCGATGATCCGCGGCCTGAGGCTCAATCCCGGCGTCAGCTCCTCCGAATTCGACCTTGCCGATCCCGCCCGTCCGTTCAGCCGGCTCGGCGAATGGGATGCCGGGAAGGTGCGCTCCGTGATCGACCGCATCGACGGTTTCATGATCCACAACAATTGCGAGAACGAGGACTTCAACCTCTTCGACCAGCTTCTGATGCGAATCGAGGACCAGTTCGGTGACCTTCTTCACCGTGTGAACTGGGTCAGCCTCGGCGGCGGCATCCATTTCACCGGCGAGAACTATCCGGTCGACGCCTTCTGCAAACGTCTGAAGGGATTCTCGGAGAAATACGGCGTGCAGGTCTATCTGGAGCCCGGCGAGGCCGCGGTCACCAAGAGCACGACGCTCGAGGTGACCGTCCTCGATACGCTCTTCAACGGCAAGGACCTCGCCATCGTCGACAGCTCGATCGAGGCCCACATGCTCGACCTCCTGATCTATCGCGAGAGCGCCGAGATCGAGCCGAACGAGGGCCCGCACGCCTATATGGTCTGCGGCAAGTCGTGCTTGGCGGGCGACGTCTTCGGCGAATTCCGCTTTCCGGAACGACTGAAGGTCGGTGAACGCATTTCGATACAGGACGCGGCCGGTTACACCATGGTCAAAAAGAACTGGTTCAATGGCGTCAGGATGCCCTCGATCGCCATACGCGAGCTCGACGGCAGCGTGAGGCTGGCGCGCGAGTTCACCTTCGCGGACTACGAGCAGAGCCTTTCCTAGAAGGCTCGGGGATCACAGGAAAAAGGAGACCAACCCCCGAAATGAAGAAAAACGTCCTCATCATCGGTGCCGGCGGCGTGGCGCAGGTCGTCGCGCACAAATGCGCGCAGAACAACGACGTGCTTGGCGACATCCATATCGCCTCGCGCACCGTGGCGAAATGCGAAGCGATCATCGCCTCCGTTCATGAGAAGGAGAGCATGAAGACGCAGGGCCGGATCGAGGCGCATGCGCTCGATGCAACGGACGTTGCCGCAACGACGGCGCTGATCGAGAAGACGGGAAGCCGGATCGTCATCAATGTCGGGTCGGCCTTCGTGAACATGCCGGTCCTTTCGGCATGCATCGCGACGGGGGCGGCCTATATCGACACCGCGATCCACGAAGACCCGCTCAAGATCTGCGAGACCCCGCCCTGGTACGCCAATTACGAATGGAAACGGCGCGAGGAATGCGAGAAGGCCGGAGTGACGGCGGTTCTCGGTGCCGGCTTCGACCCCGGCGTGGTCAACGCCTATGCGCGCCTCGCCAAGGACGAGTATTTCGACCGCATGGATTCGATCGACATCATCGACGTGAATGCCGGCGACCATGGCCGCTATTTCGCGACGAATTTCGATCCGGAGATCAATTTCAGGGAGTTCACCGGTCAGGTCTGGTCCTGGCAGGACAGCAAATGGACCTCGAACGAGATGTTCGAAATCCGCAAGGACTGGGATCTGCCGGTCGTCGGCTCCCGCACCACCTACATGACCGGCCACGACGAAGTCCACTCACTCTCCCAGAATCTCGGCGTCCCCAACGTCCGCTTCTGGATGGGTTTCGGCGAGCGCTACATCACCGTCTTCACGGTCTTGAAGAATCTGGGCCTGCTTTCGGAGCAGCCGGTCAAGACGGCCGAGGGCCAGGAGATCGTGCCGCTCAAGGTGGTCAAGGCCGTGCTGCCCGATCCCTCGTCGCTGGCGCCCGGCTATACCGGAAAGACCTGCATCGGTGACCTGATCAAGGGCACGAAGGACGGCAAGGAGCGCGAGGTTTTCGTCTACAACGTCGCGGACCACGCCGAAGCCTATGCGGAAGTCGGCAGCCAGGGCATCTCCTATACTGCCGGCGTGCCGCCGGTCGCCGCCGCGCTGCTGATTGCCGAGGGCAAATGGGACGTCGGCAAGATGGCGAATGTGGAGGACCTGCCACCACGTCCTTTCCTCGCCCTCCTCGATCGCATGGGTCTTCCGACCCGCATCCGCGACGAGGCCGGCGACCGCGCGCTCCAGTTCGACTGAGACGCGCCCCGCACGGAGCTCGAGCCCGCCGCGACCACCACGGCGGGCTTTTTCACGCTTGATCCGGTTCTCCGGCAAGCCGGTACTTGCGTCCCTGCGCGTTCGCCTCGATATAGGCGCTTCATGGACAAGCTGGCACCGGCCGTCGTCGCCGACCTCGCGAAGCTTCTTACCGGCCGGCAAAGGGAACTGCTCCGGCGCCTGGCGGCGGACGCTTGTGACGAGCTTGCAGCCGGCATCCCGATCATCGGCAGCGAGGCAGCGGCGGCGAAACGGCTCGCCGCGCTGATGCCATCGGTGATCGGCTGGGAACCCGGTGCGCGACGGCTGCGCATTCATTCGGCCGAGGCGGCGGTTCTCCTGCACGCGGCTTTCTCCGGAAACCAGGCGGCGGGAGCGGCACCCGACCCGGTCACCGAGATACGCGCGTTGCAGGATCGCGGCGACCACCAGGGCGCCCTTGCGCTCTATCGGCGGCAAGGCGGGGTCTACTTCATCCACTATCATGGAAACGACGCCTGCCTCGACGTGCTCAAGCATTTTCCGAATGAACTCGCGGAAACCGATGAGACACTTATCCTTTCTCGGGCGATGCACGCGCTGAAATCGGGCAACGTGACCCATGCCCGCTTTCTCATGGTCCGCCGCTACGGCGACGACATGCTGAGCCTGGATGCCGTGATCCGCGCTCGCGCGATATATTCCCTTCCGGTACGCGCGTTCCGCTTCGTGATGGCGATCTACGAGGACTACGTCGTCTCAAACGATTTGCGCGAACGGCTCTTCGACATGCTGGCCGAATTTCCGATCGACGACCACCTTCACCGGGGCGGCTTCTACAACGCGATGCTGTCCGTCTCCTACCAGAGGCAGGAACTCGACATCGCCGAGGACATCGCCAAGCGGGCTCACTATCATTACAGTCAGGCGGACGCGCATCTTCTGGTGTTCTATATCGAGCTGCACAGTGTCGTCATCCTGTTGCGGCGCGGGCTGCTCGGCCAGGCGGAAATCTCGCTGAGGGGCGCGCGCGCCTCGCTCGAGCGCGTGAGTTTCGACACACCCACCGACCGCCGCCTGCTTCACCTGCTCGAGGCGGTCGTCGGCTTCGAGAAGGGCGAGCCCGACGCGCTGGTGCGCTTCATCACCGAGGAGTTCGACAAGTTCGCCTATGGCGAAATCTGGCCGACCGTGGTCGAGCTCGCGCTGGTCTATTGCAGCCAGGTGCTGAGCCGTCAGGTCGGCTTGGGCGCCGCGATCAGCTTTCTCGACAGATGGCGGGTACAGGAGTGGCGCTCGCGACGCTTCAACCTCGCCATCACCATGCGGGAGGTCGATATCCTCCAGTCCGCCAACCGCTGGCAGTCCGCCGCCGACAAGCTGATGACGGTGCAATCACGCATCAACCTGACATGGGTGGAGAGCGCCGAGGAGGCGCTGACCCGGCTTGTCGATCCGATCGAGATCGAGCTGGCGATGGCGTGGCTGCGCCACCTCATCCAGCACGTGCCGCGCCGCCCCATGCTGCGCGATCAGGTCGAGGCACTGCTGCGCAACGAGAATATCGGCGAGCGCGAACGCGGGCGCCTGCAACTCTGGGCGGCCTATCTGGCGAGGATGCATCGCGACGTCACCCGCGCCCGATGGCTGTTTTCCAACCTGCTGGAAGACATCGCCCGCATCGGCATCGTCACCCATCTGCTGAGGGATACCGCGCTGTTCGACACGCTCCTGGACGACAAGCGCATCGCCGGCCACGCGCTTGCCTCCACCGAGCGGCGAAGCGTGATGCGGAAGCTGCAGGGGCTGATGGCGCGCGCCGAACCGGCAAGGACGCCGTTGACGCACCAGGAGCTGCGGGTTCTGCGTCTCGCGGCGGAAGGCGGCACCAATAAATTCGTCGCGCGGCAGCTACGGCTCTCCGAGGTCACGGTCAAGTTCCACCTGACGAACATCTACCGGAAGATGGGATGCCGGAAGCGCGCGGAGGCGATCTCGTCGGCCCGCGCGCTCGGCTGGATCGGCTGAAAACCTATACCAGAATTGAGAAAACCTATACTTCAAACTTATTGAAGACGGCCTCTCCGGAGTCGCAACATGAGCCTGGAAACCGCGCCCAGTTGAAGGCGCGGCATGACAGGGGCCTCGATGCAGGAGAACTACCTCCAGACCTTCGCCAAGCGGATCGCCGGTTTCATCGGCGTGCTTTTCGTCCTTTCGCTGATGATTTTCGTGCTCGCACGCGTGGTGCCCGGCGATCCGGCACGCATCGCGCTCGGCCCGAGCGCCACGCAGGAACAGGTGGACGCGATGCGTCTGGCGATGGGTCTCGACGAGCCCGTCATCAAGCAGTACTTCGCCTATATCTGGAACGCGCTGCACGGCGATCTCGGCCGTTCGCTGATTTCCAGCCGCCCGGTGACGCGCGAGATAGCGGCGCTTCTGCCGGCGACCCTCGAACTTGTCATCGTCACGATCGTGATCATGACGCTGGTGGCGATCCCGCTGGGCGTCGTCACCGCGCGCTACCGCAATAGCTGGATCGACAACACCGGCCGCTTCTTCTCCATCGTCGGCGTGACGATGCCGAGCTTCCTTTTCGCGATCCTGCTGCAGCTCTTCGCCGCCTATTTCCTCACCGACTGGCCGATCATCGGCCGCATCAATCACGGGCTCAGTCCACCGGTTGGACCGACCGGGCTGCTGCTGGTCGACTCCCTCGTCCATGGCCGGTTAGACGTCTTCACCGACGCCTTCCAGCGCGTGCTGTTCCCGGCGCTGGCCCTCGCCATGTCCGGCATCGGCCAGATCACGCGCATCACCCGCTCCGCCATGATCGAGCATCAGCGCCGCGATCACGTGCTGACGTTGCAATCCTTCGGCGTGCCGGACCGCGTCATCGTCTTCAGCTACCTCCTCAAGCTCTCCTCGATCGCGCCGCTGACGATCATGGGCCTGGAGTTCGCCTCGCTGATCGGCAACGCCTTCGTCGTCGAGCTGGTCTTTTCCTGGGGCGGCTTCGCTTCCTACGGGCTCGAGGCGATCCTGCAGAAAGATCTGAACGCGGTGATGGCCGTGGTGCTGATCTCCGGCCTGTTCTTCATCGTCGCCAACATCGTGATCGACCTCATTCTCCTGGTGATCGACCCGCGCCTGCGGCTGAAGGAGACCAACTGATGGCCGCGACGGAAACCGATTTCACGAACGCCCTCACCCCGCGCTACATGGCGTGGTACAGCTTCACGCGGAACCCGACCGCCATCATCGGTGCACTGATGGTCATCTCCGTCGTGGTGCTGGCGGTCTTCGCGCCGCTGATCGCGCCCTACCCCGAGCATGTCGGCGCGGCGGTCAATTTCCGCGCCCGCCACGCCGCGCCGGACTGGACCTACTGGCTCGGCACCGACAAGGTCGGTCGCGATATCCTGACCCGTGTCATCTTCGGCTTCCGCATATCGCTGCTGCTGGTCGTCGGCGTCCTGGCGATCGCCGTCCCCATCGGCTCGGCGCTCGGCCTCCTCGCCGGCTATTTCAGCGGCTGGACCGAAAAGATCATCACCGGCTTCACCAACGTTATGCTGGCAATCCCGCCGCTGGTCATGGCGCTCGCCATCGGCAACGTGCTGGAACCCAATCTCGTCAATGCGATGATCGCCATCACGCTTCTGTGGTGGACCTGGCATGCGCGGCTTGTCTACCGCGTCTCCAAATCCATCGCCTCGGAGGATTTCGTCGAGGCGGCGCGGCTCGCCGGCGCGAGCCACTGGCACATCCTCACGCGGGAAATCCTGCCCAACTGCATCTCCGTGATATCGGTCAAGACGACGCTCGACGCCGCTTTCGTCATCCTGTTCGGGGCGACGCTCTCATTCCTCGGCCTCGGCGTGAAACCGCCGACGCCGGATCTCGGCTCCATGGTCGCCGACGGGCGCCAGTTCCTGCCGGAAATGTGGTGGGGAGTGCTGGCTCCGGGCTTCGCGATCTTCTACGCCACGCTCGGCTTCAACCTGCTCGGCGACGGCCTGCGCGACATGTTCGACGTGGAGGTCTGAGCGATGAGCGAACTCCTCAAGGTCGACGGGCTCGACGTTTCGTTCCACACCTATGGCCGGCGCCTGCACGTCCTGAAGGATGTGACGCTCGCCATTCCGCAGGGCGGACGCGTGGCGCTGATCGGCGAGACCGGTTCCGGCAAGTCGGTCACCAGCAAGGCGATCCTGGGCACCCTGCCCGGCAACGCGAAGATCGAGAGCGGCCGCATCCTGTTCAAGGGAGATGACGTGCTGGCGATGCCCCGGGGCAAGCGCGACGCGCTCAAGGGCACCGCCTTCTCGATCATCATGCAGGACCCGCTCTCCTCCTTCAATCCGGTGTTCAGGATCGGCCGGCATCTCGACGACGTGATGCGCTTCGCCGATTTGCGGCTCGGCAACAGATCGTCGACGGCCGAGCGTCGCCAGCGCATTTTCGAGGTGCTGCGCAAGGTGCAGCTCGCCGATCCGGAGCGCGTCTGCGCGGCCTATCCCTCGCAGCTTTCCGGCGGCATGCGCCAGCGCGTCCTCATCGCGCTGTCGCTGCTTCACCAGCCGCAACTGCTGATCGCCGACGAACCGGGTACCGCGCTCGACGTGACGACGCAGGACGAGATCATGAAGCTGATCAACCGGCTCGTCGCGGAAAACGGGCTGTCGCTGCTGATGATCACCCACAATCTCGGCGTGGTGCGCCAGATGGCCGACGAGATTTACGTCATGCGGCATGGCGAGATCGTCGAGCACGGACCGCTTTCGGAGATATTCTCGCGACCGCGGCAGGCCTATACGCGACAGCTCATCGACGCGATCCCCCCGCTCTACGGCGCGAACGTGACCGATCAGGAACCCGCGGCGGGCGATGCGATCGTCGAGATCGACGGTGTTTCCAAGGTATTCGAGGACCGGCCGCTCTTCGGCAGGGGGCACCGGCACGTCGCCGTCAACGACGTCTCGCTGGCCATTCGCCGCGGCGAGGTGTTTGGCCTCGCCGGCGAATCCGGGTCTGGCAAAACCACGGTGGCGCGCATGATTATGGGCCTGATCCGCGCCTCCGACGGCAAGCTGCGGATCGACGGAAAACCGGTCGAGGAACAGCGCGGCAGCGCCGCCTTCCGGCGCAAGATTCAGATCGTCTACCAGAACCCCGGCACCTCGCTCAATCCGAAGCGCACGGTCGGACAGACGCTGCGGGTGCCGCTCGCCTTCGCCGGCATGCGCGGCAAGGCGGTGGAGGACCGGATCCGCGAATTGCTGCTGCAGGTGGACCTGCCCGATCACTACGTCTCGAAATATCCGCACGAGCTCTCCGGCGGCCAGAAGCAGCGCGTCGCGATCGCGCGAGCGCTGGCGGCCGATCCGGAGATCATCGTGCTCGACGAGCCGACATCGGCGCTCGACGTGTCGGTGCAGAAGAACGTCATCGCGCTTCTGACGCGGCTGCGCGAGGAGCTTGGGCTGACCTATCTCTTCATCAGCCACGACCTTTCGCTGATGCGCAATTTCTGCAGCCGCATCGCCATCATGCTGCGTGGCGAGATCGTCGAGGCCGGCGAGCCGCGCCAGGTCTTCGAGACACCCGAACACCCCTATACCCGCGCCCTGATCGCCGCCGTGCCGGTGATCAGCGACGAGGAAGAAAAGCGGAAGCCCGCCGTAAGCGACGAGGATCGACGCCGATATCTCGTCGACACGGCGGCCTGAGGACAAATGAGCTCAACAAAGCAGGAAAGACAGTCATGTATCGTCTAGGGATCGACGTCGGTGGCACCAACACCGATGCGGTGGTCATGCAGGGGCGCACGGTGCTCGCGGGGGTCAAGGCCTCCACCACGGAGGACGTCACCTCCGGCGTGCTCGAGGCCATGGAGGCTGCGATCTCCAAGGCCGGCGTCGACCGCGCGAAGATCACCAATGTGATGATCGGCACCACGCATTTCACCAATGCGGTCATCGAGCGCAAGCACATCAACCCCGTCGCCGCGATCCGGCTCGGCCTGCCTGCCACGGCCTGCCTGCCACCAATGGTGGACTGGCCGAACGACCTGCGCGAGGCGGCCGGCGGCCATGGCTATCTCGTGCGCGGCGGCTATGAGTTCGATGGTCGTGAGATCGCGCCGCTCGACCTCGACGAGATCGACCGCATAGCCGATGATCTCGCCGCCAAGCGCATCGAGGCAGCCGCCATCACCTCGGTCTTCGGCCCGATCAATGCCGAGATGGAGAAGGCGGCCAGGGAGCGCCTGCTCAGGAAGCGCCCCGACATCTCCGTCGTCCTGTCGAGCGATATCGGCCGCATCGGCCTGCTCGAACGCGAGAGCGCGGCGATCATGAACGCGAGCCTGCTGGCGCTCAGCGACCGCACGGTTGAAGCCTTCGCCAAGGCGCTGCAGTCGGCCGGCCTCGACTGCCCGTTCTTCATCACCCAGAACGACGGCACGCTTATGGGCGCGGAAACGGTGAAGAAATTCCCCGTCCTCACCTTCGCGTCGGGCCCGACCAATTCGATGCGCGGCGCGGCCTTCCTGACCGGCGTGCGCGACGGCATCGTGGTCGACATCGGCGGCACGACCACCGATATCGGCTCGCTGCAGCACGGTTTCCCGCGGCAGGCGGCGACCGTCGTCGACATCGGCGGCGTCAGGACCAATTTCCGCATGCCCGACGTGTTCTCGATCGGCCTCGGCGGCGGTTCGCTGGTCCGGCGGAAATCGGACGGCCAGGTCGCGGTCGGCCCCCAATCCGTGGGCTACCGCATCACCAAGGAAGCGCTGGTGTTCGGCGGCGACACGCTCACGGCCACCGACATCGCGGTGGCGAGCGGCAGTGCTCAGGTCGGCTCGGCCGACGCGGTCCGCTCGCTCGACCCGGCACTCCTCCAGGCCGCGCAGGCGGAGATCGCCGCGATGCTCGAACGCGCCGTGGAACGCACGCGCCTTTCGCCCGAGCCGGTGCCGGTGATCGCCGTCGGCGGCGGCTCGATCCTCATGCCCGACCAACTCGGGGACCTGAAGGTGATCAGGCCCGAGAACTTCGCCGTCGCCAATGCGGTCGGCGCGGCGATCGCGCAGATCAGCGGCGAGGTCGATCGGATCTTCTCGCTGGAGAACGGCCTGACCCGCGACATCTGCCTGAAGCAGGCGGAGGACGAGGCTCGCGAGAAGGCGATCCGTTCGGGCGCCGACGCGGCGACGATCGAGACGATCGAACGCGAGGACGTGCCGCTGGCCTATTTGCCCGGCAATGCGACCCGCATTCACGTCAAGGTGGTGGGTGAGATGGGTGGCTATGATGCTTGATCGTACCAGCAACAGATGGCGTCTCGACGAGGGAATGATCGAGGCGCTGGAAATCGGATCCGGCATTCTCGGCACCGGCGGCGGCGGCAATCCCTATGTCGGCAAGCTGCGCGCGCGCCAGGCCCTTCGCGAGGGCTACACGATGGAGATCATGCCGCTCACGGATCTGCCCGACGATGCCAAGGTCGTCTCCCTTGGCGGTATAGGCGCTCCGCTCGTCTCGCATGAGCGCATCAAGGAGGGGCGCGAGGGCCTGCGCTGCGTCCGCGCGCTCGAGGAGCGGCTGGGCATCAAGGTCGATGCCATCGCCTGTGAGGAGATCGGCGGCCAGAATTCGATGGAGCCGCTGATCACGGCGGCGATGGCGGGGCTGCCGGTGGTGGACTGCGACGGCATGGGCCGCGCCTTCCCCGAAATGCAGATGACCACCTATTCCATCTACGGCCATCGCTCGACGCCGAGCGTCATGTGCGACCCCCACGGCAACGTCGTCATCTTCGACCATGCCATTTCGGAGGTCTGGCATGAGCGGATGGCGCGCGCCTGCGTGGTCGCGCAAGGCGGAGCCTCGACGCTTGCCAGTGCGCCGATGTCGGGCGAGTTCGTAAAGCAGTTCGCGATACCCGATTCCTACACCAAGGCGATCTCGCTCGGAAACGCGGTGCTTGGCGCCCGCAAGGCGAACCGCGACCCGGTCGAGGCGGTCTGCGCCAACGAAGGCGGCAAGGTCGTCTTCCGCGGCAAGATCACCGACCTCAAGCGGCAACTTGCCGGCGGCTTCGTGCGCGGCGAGGCGATCATCCAGGGCTTCGAGGCTTATGAGGGCGACGAGGCCGCCGTTCACATCCAGAACGAATTCCTGATCTTCTCCCGCAACGGCACCGTGGAAGTGATCGTCCCCGACCTGATCGTCATCCTCGATGCCGACAGCGGTGCCGCGATCACCACCGAGATGCTGCGCTACGGCCAGCGCGTTGCGGTGCTCGCCATCCCCTGCCATCCGCTGCTGCGCAGCCCGGAGGCGCTGGAGGTCGTCGGGCCGAAGGGCTTCGGATTCAAGGACGTCGTTTTCAAACCGATGAGCACTGAACAGGAGGCATGACGATGGCGTCCTTCATGGTGAATGTCGAGGACATGGACGCGATCGCCCTCGGCGGTGCCTTTCTCGGCACCGGCGGTGGCGGCGATCCCTATATCGGCAAGTTGATGGCAAGGCAGGCGATTGCGCGGCACGGGCCGGTGAAGGTCATCTCCGTCGATGAGCTCGCCGACGACGCGCTGTGCATCCCCGTCTGCATGATGGGCGCGCCGACCGTGATGCTCGAAAAGCTGCCGAATGGCGAGGAAGCCCGCGAGGCGCTCGCGCAGCTCGAAACCTTCCTCGGGCGCAAGGCCGACGCGCTGATCTGCATCGAGGCCGGCGGGCTCAACTCGACGATCCCGTATGCGGTGGCCGCCGCCACCGGCCTGCCCTTGATAGATGGCGACGGAATGGGCCGCGCTTTCCCGGAACTGCAGATGGTGACGCTCACCATCCACGGCATTTCCGCCACCCCGATGGTGCTGGCCGACGACAAGGGCAACAGCTCCGTCATCAACGCCATTTCGAACCGATGGACGGAACGTCTCGCGCGCTGTCAGACGGTGGAGATGGGCGGGGCCGCGCTCGTCGCGCTCTATCCGATGAGCGGCGCGGAGGTGAAGCGTGGTATCCTGCGAGGCTCCATGTCGCTGATCAAGGAGATCGGTGAGACCATGGCCTCGGAGCGCAAGGCGAGCCGCAATCCGGCCGACGCCCTGGTGCGGCGGCTGGACGGAAACCGTCTTTTCAGCGGGCGCGTCGTCGACATCGATCGGCGTACGATCGGTGGATTTGCGCGCGGCCGCGCCGTCTTCAAGGGAATGGAGCAGGATGAAGGCCGCACCTTCACCGTCGATTTCCAGAACGAGTTCCTGATTTGCGAGGACGACCGGGGCGATCTCCTCGCCGTGACGCCCGATCTGATCTGCGCGCTCGATGCGGATGGCGGACTGCCGGTGACCACTGAGCAGCTTCGTTACGGTCTCGCGGTGACCATGATCGGCCTTGCCTGCGATCCGCAGTGGGCAACGCCGGAGGGGCTGGAGCTCGTCGGCCCCCGCTACTTTGGATACGAGCGCGATTACGTGCCGATCAACCAATTGTCCCGCTGAACGGGCATTACAGAAGAGGAACCTGCAATGAAAATCATCAAGCGATCCCTGTTGGCGGTCGCGCTGGCCGCGTCGACCGCGCTGGCGTCTCCCGCGCTCGCCCAGGACAAGCTCTCGCTCGTCGTCAACGTGGTGCAGATTTTCGGCACCGTCGACCCCGCGAAGATAACCGACTACACCGAATACATGGCGGCGGTGAACCTCTACGACGCGCTCACCACCGTCGACAGCGACGGCGCCGTCGTGCCGCAGCTCGCCGAGAGCTGGGAAGTCTCCGACGACAACAAGACCTACACCTTCAAGCTCAAGCAAGGCGCCACCTTCCAGGACGGCAGCCCGGTCGAGGCCAAGGACGTGGTCTATTCGATGAAGCGGCTGCTGACGCTCAACGAGGGTCCGGCCTATCTGTTCTCCGATCTCGTCAAGCCGGAGAACGTCCGCGCGGTGGACGACATGACGGTCGAGATCAAGCTCGAACGCGTCTACGCGCCCTTCATCTCCAACACGCCGCTGATCTTGGTCGTCAACTCCGACCTGCTCGGCGAGCAGAATGACGGCGAGTGGGCGGAAAACTATCTCGGAGAAAACAGCGCCGGCGCGGGCCCCTACAGCCTGACCGGCTGGACCCGCGGCGCCGAGATGATCCTGCGGCGCTACGAGGGCTATCACGCCGGCTGGCCGAACGAGCGGCCGGTCGACGAACTGCGCTTCGTGGTGACGCGCGACGAGGCCACTGTCCGGGCGCTGGCGCAGCGCGGCGAATTGGGCATGTCCTCGCAGTACCAGAGCAACGAAACCTACGCCGCGATCGAGGCGCTGGACAATTACAAGGTGATCAAGGCGCAGACGGCCACCGGCTTCTACCTCAAGCTCAACAACAAGCTCGCGCCCACCGACGACGTCCACATCCGCCGCGCCATCGCCTATGCGATGGATTACGCGACCATCCGCGACGTGATCTATCCGGGCGGGGAGATGAAGAGCGCGCTGGCGCCGCTTTTTGCCGATGCCTTCCTCGACACCCTCCCGGAACCCGAGTTCAACCTCGAAAAGGCCGCCGAGGAAGTCGCTAAGTCGAAATATGCCGGTCAGGAACCGATCAAGATCAGCCACTCCTACGTCGCCAACACGGCGTTCGAGGAGGAAATCGGGCTTCTGTTCAAGGCGACGCTGGAATCGATCGGTTTCTCCGTCGACCTCCAGCCGGAACCGTGGAACCGCATCACCGAGCTGGCAACGAAGCCGGAGACGACGCCGAACACGACGCAGGTCTTCTACGGCCCGACCTATCCCTCGCCGGATTCGGTGTTCTTCGTGCAATATCACTCCAAGGCGGCCGGCACCTGGTCGTCGATGTCCTGGGCCGCCGATCCGCAGATCGACGGGCTGATCGACAAGTCGCGGGAAACGGTGGATGCCGACGCCCGCAACGACGTCTACAAGGAAATCCAGGCGAAGCTGCACGACAAGCAGGCCGAGGTGCCGCTTCTGACGCAGCTCAAGCGCATGGCGGCGCACAAGTGCCTGCAGGGCTACAAGGAGGTTCCGATGCAGAGTTGGGACTACGATTTCTCGCGCATGTACTGGAAGTGCGAGGGATAAGCCTTTAATCGAAATACGTTCTTGCACGGGCTTCCGCTTCGGTGGGAGCCCGTTTCCTTTTGCCGGCGGGCCGCCGGATCAATAGATCGCCACCAGGCGATCCTCGATCCGATGGACGGTGATCGGCGCCTCGTAAATCGCGCTGAGAAGCTCGTCCTTCATGATTTCGGCGGGCTCGCCATGCTCGACGATGCGGCCGTCCTTCATCACCAGGATCCGGTCGCAATAGGCGGCCGCGATGTTGATGTCGTGCAGGACGACGATGACCGTCTTGCCGAGCTCCCGCGCAGCTCTTTGGATGAGCCGCATGATGGCGACACCGTGCTTGATGTCGAGATTGTTCAGCGGCTCGTCGAAAAGCACGTAGTCGGTGTCCTGACACAGCACCATGGCGATGAACGCGCGCTGGCGCTGCCCCCCGGACAGTTCGTCGAGGAAGCGGTCGGCGAGCGGCTCGAGACCGAGAAAGCCGATCGCCCGCTCGACATGCGCGGCATCGTCGGCCGTGTAGCGCCCCTTCGAATGCGGGTAGCGGCCGAAGGTGACGAGGTCGCGTACCGTCAGGCGCGCCGACATGTGGTTTTCCTGGCGCAGCAGCGACAAGCGCCGCGCCAGCGCGTCGCCGGGCGTCCGCGCGACGTCCATGCCGTCGATGTGCACCGTTCCCGCATCCGCGCCGAGGATACGGCCGACGATCGACAGCAGGGTCGACTTGCCGGCTCCGTTGGGTCCGATGATCGCGGTCACGCCGGCTTTCTGCAGCGAGATGCAGACGCCGTCGACGACGACCGTTTCCCCATAGGATTTGGTGATCTTGTCGAGCTCGATCATCGAGCAGCACCCCTGACGACGAGAACAATGAAGACCAGGCCGCCGACGAATTCGATTACGATGGAAAGCGCGGTGTCGAAGGCGAGCACGCGTTCCAGGATCACCTGGCCGCCGACCAGGAATATGATCGCCAGTAGCGCGGCGACCGGCAGCACGACCCGATGCCGCGCGCTGGGCACGGCGAGATAGGCGAGGTTCGCCACCAGCAGGCCGAAGAAGGTGACCGGTCCGACGAGCGCGGTCGAGACGGCGACGAGGACAGTGACCAGGATAAGAACGACCGCGACCATGCGGCGGTGGTCGACGCCGAGCGCGATCGCGGTCTCGCGGCCGAGCGCCAGCACGTCGAGCACCGGCAGGAGCCGCCAGACCACGGCAACGGCCAGCATCACGATCAGCGCCGATATGCCGAGCAGCGTCGAATCGACCGTGTTGAAACTGGCGAAGAGCCTGTCCTGCAGGACCAGGAACTCGCTCGGATCGATGATGCGCTGGAGGAAGCTGGAAATGCTGCGGAAGAAGATGCCGAAGACGATGCCGACGAGCATCAGAAGATGCAGGCTGCGGACCGCGCCGGTGAAGAGCCAGCGGTAGAGCAAGCCGGCGAAGGCAGTCATGATCGCCGCTTCGGCGACGAAAAGAAGGCGCGGATCCGCTGCCGAGACCTGAACCGCGCCAAGGAAGAACACCAGCACCGTCTGGATCAGCACGTAGAGCGCGTCGAAACCCATGATCGACGGCGTCAGGATGCGGTTGTTGGTCACCGTCTGGAAGATCACCGTGGAGACGGCGATCGACACCGCGACGAGCAGCAAGGCCGCCAGCTTCGCCCCGCGGAACGGCAGGATGAAGCTCCAGCTTCCGCGCGCGCCGAGCGTCATGAAGGCGACGATCGCCGCGGCCGCCAAAACGGCCAGGACGATGCAAACCGCGGCGACCCGCTTGTTTCTCGTCTCAGGCGACACGGGCGTTCTTCCGCAAAAGCAGGTAGAGGAAGAAGAAGCTTCCCACCACGCCCATGATCGTTCCGATCGGGATCTCGTAAGGATAGATCACCAGCCGCCCGACGATGTCGCAGGCGAGCACGAAGCCGGCACCTATGATGGCGACCCATGGCAGGGCGCGCCGCACATTGTCGCCAATCATCAGGCTGACGACGTTGGGAACGATCAGTCCGAGAAACGGGATGACGCCGACCGAAACCACCACGACCGCCGACACCAGCGCCACGATCACCAGCCCGAGCGCGACGACGCGCTCGTGATTGAGGCCGAGATTGGTGGAAAATTCCTTGCCCAGCCCTGCGACGGTAAAGCGGTCGGCGGCGAGATAGGCGGCGGCCGTCATGGCCGCCGATATCCAGAGAAGCTCGTAGCGCCCGCGCAGGACGACCGAAAAGTCACCCGTCGTCCAGGCATTCAGCGACTGCAGGAAATCATAGCGATAGGCAAAGAAGGTGGTTATGGCTCCGATGACACCGGCAAGCAGGATGCCGATCAGCGGAACCATCAGAATCGAACGCAGCGGTACCGCACGCAGGATGCGCAGGAACAGCGCCGTGCCGGCGAGCGCGAAGGCGGCCGCGACCAGCATCTTCACGAAGACCGGCAGGTCAGGCGCGAAGATGGTGACGACAAGTATGCCGAGCGTCGCCGATTCCACCGTACCGACCGTCGAAGGCTCGACGAAACGGTTCCTCACCAGCATCTGCATGATAAGGCCCGCCACTGCCATTGCCGCCCCCGCCAGGATCAACGCCAGCGTGCGCGGCACGCGACTGGCAAGCAGCACCTGTGCGGCCCGCCCGTCGAAACCTTCCCGGAAGAGCGCGCTCGGCGAGACATCGCTGACGCCGACGAAAAGGCTGCCGACAGCGAGCGCTGCGACCAGAAGGAGAGCGGGGAGGAGAGTGGCAGGCGAAAGCGGTTTCAAGAGAAACTTCCGGACGAATTCGGCACCTCATAACAACAAGGCGGCCAACCCAGAAGGGTCGGCCACCATAAATGTCGTCGTAGCGAGGATCAATTCCGCGCGAAGGCGTCCGATATCTGCTTGACGCTGTTGCCGATCGCCGTCAGCCCGCCGCCGACGAGGTACCAGGAGGCAGGGTCGAGATAGACGACTTGGTCGTTCTTCCAGGCGGTGGTCTGCGCGACGAGCTCATTGTCGAGCAACTGGCGTGCCGCCTGGCCTTCGCGGCCGATCGCGGCATCGCGATCGACGACGAAGAGCCAGTCCGGATTGGTTTCCAGAATGAACTCGTTCGAGATGGCCTGGCCGTGATTGCCGGTGTCCAGTCCCTCGGCGGCCGGCTTGAGCCCGAAATCGGCATAGACCACGCCGAAGCGCGAGCCCGGACCATGCGCGCTCATGCGCCCGCCGGTGGTGAGAATGACCAGCACGCTACCTGCTTCCCCGCCGCTCTTCCTGAGCCCGGCGACCGCCTCGTCCAGCGCGGCGAGGCGCTTGGCAGCCTCCTCCTCCTTGCCGAAGATCCTCGCCAACGTCTCGACATTCTTCTTCATGCTGCCGAGATAGTCGGACTGGTCGAGAGTCATGTCGATTGTCGGCGCGAGGCGGGAAAGTTCGGCATATTTCGGCGATGAACGTCCGCCGACGATGATGAGATCCGGCTCGGCCGCGTTCACGGCCTCGAAATCGGGCTCGAAGAGCGAACCGACCTTGGCGATGTCGTCGGAAGCATATTTGGAGAGATAGGCCGGCAGGTTGCCGGAGGGCACGCCGCCCACCTCGACGCCGAGCGCATCGAGCGTGTCGAGCGAGGCGAGGTCGAACACCAGCACCTTCCGCGGGTTCTCCGGCAGCTCGGTCCCGCCCTGGGCATGTGTCACGGTGATGGTCGCGGCCTGCGCCGGCGCTGCAAGCACGAAATGCGACAGGGCTATCGCAATGCCTGCGAACAGAAGCTTCTTCATCGTTGATATTCCTTCATAAAATCTTGAATGGGCGCTAGTCGTCGACATGGTCGTGGCCGCCGATGCGGCCCGGACGCCAATAGCCTTCGGAGAGAATCTGCTCGCGCGACAGGCCGCGCGCGACGAGATCCTGGCGCTGCCTGCGCACATTACTGGTCTCGCCGATGATGTAGGCCTGCCCGCGTCCCGCCGGCAGCTCGAATTCCGCCACGGCGTCGGACATGAGGTTTCCCGGCCCGGCGGGAGCGCCGTTGCGATGGAGCCAGACCAGCGAAAGCTCCGCCCGCGTCTCCAGCTTTATCTCGTCGGCCGGCGTGTCCACCTCTATGAAGACATGGGCCTTGGTTCCGGCGGGCATCGTCTCCAGGATGTGCGCGATCGCGGGAATGCAGGTCTCGTCGCCGGTCAGCAGATGCCAATCCGCCCGAGGGCTGAACACCGTCTTGCCGCGCGGTCCCTTGATCTCGATCGTGTCGCCCGGCTTGGCGGCGATCGCCCATGCGGGACCCGGCGTTTCGCCATGCTTCAATATGTCGATCGCAATCGTGCCGGCAGCCCTGTCGAGCGCGCGGATGGTGTAGTCGCGCCGGCCGACCGTGCCGTCGGCGAGCGGCACCATCACCACCATGGCCTGGCCCGGCTCGTAGCTGAATTGCTCCGCGCCGGGGATTTCCAGAATGACGCGGCGCATGTTCGCCGGTGCGTCGGAGGAGGCGCGTACGCGCGCCGCCCACACCTTGAGCTGCGGGCGCCCGGACGGCGCGGCAGGTTTCGCATCATCCCTGGTCGAAGGTTCCGCCATTTGCATTTCTCCGTTTTCTTCCGCCGTGCCGGCCGGTGTCCTAGAACCTACCGGTCAGCGAGATGAAGTAGGTCCTGCCGTTCTCCTTGAAGTTCGACTCCGTCTCCGGTTGCGAATCGAAGATGTTGTTGACGCCGAACTTGGTCGAAAAATTCTCGTTGAAGTCGTAACGCATCGCGACGTCGGCAACGAAATATGGATCGACATTCTGCGCGACCAGTGTCTCCGGCGTGAGCGTGTAGTCTACCTGCTTGCCATAGTAGCTGAGCGCGGTCGAGACGTTCCACTTCTCGGTCATCTGCCACGAGATGTTCGTGTGCAGCGACAGTTCGGGATCGGCCGACAACGGCATGCCGGTCTCGAGATTCTTCGCCTCGAAGAGATAGGTGAAGGAGTTCGTCCAGGTGACGTCCGGATGGATCGGGATGGTGAGGTTGCCCTCGATGCCGTGGCTGCGAGCGTGATCGACATTGATCTGCTGGACATATTTCGTGCCGTCGGGCGTGACCAGGCTGGGAATCCGAGCCGAGGTGATCTTGTCCTTGATGTCGTTGTAGAAATAGGTCAGGCCGCCCTGCCAGCCGGCATTCTCGTAATAGAAGCCGAATTCGAAGCTGTTGCTGGTTTCCGGCTTGAGATCCGGATTACCGACCATTTCGCACGGCCCGCCCACCGCGCCGCAGCCGCGGCCGCGCGAGGTCTGCACCCAGTTCGGGTCGAGCTGGCGCAGATTGGGTGCCTTGAAGGCCTGCGCCCATCCCGCCTTGAACGACAGGCTTTCGGTGGCGTCATAAATGAAATAGGTGCGCGGGCTGAAATGCGATCCGAACCGGTCGTGATAATCGTAGCGCAGCCCGGCGGTCATCCGGAAATCGTCGCGAAATTCGATCTGATCCTCCGCGAACAGAGCCGCGGTCCAGGCATCCGTAACGGGCGAGCCGCTCGTGCCGATGACGGAATTATCCTTGCCCAGATTCTCGGGATCGTCGAGTTCTTCATACCGCACCTCGCCGCCGATCGTCAGGTTCTGCTGCCACAGAAATTCGAGCGGCATGGCCAGCTTGCCGTCCAGCGTGTAGTTGCGGACGGTTATGCCGTCGCCGAGCACATTGCCTTGTC
The DNA here is from genome assembly GCF_001014615.2 of Aquamicrobium sp. LC103. Taxonomy (GTDB): domain Bacteria; phylum Pseudomonadota; class Alphaproteobacteria; order Rhizobiales; family Rhizobiaceae; genus LBCQ02. The sequence continues at coordinate 143,381 of NZ_LBCQ02000016.1, read as the reverse complement.
TATCGGTAATTTCGTGCTCGTTCTTTGCGTTTTCCATGAAAGCGGTGATGGTGGACGTACCAAAGTCCCACTCGCCCACATGGCGCACCGACGCCGTCGTGCGTTTGATCGTCGTCGGCGTGGCGGGCTCTTCGCCGGGAGCGACGTAGGGGTCGTATTTTTCCTGGCCATGGGAAAGCTCGAAATCAATCACCTGATTGTCGGTGGGAGTCCAGGTGAACCGGCCGGTGAGGTCGAAGTCCTCGGTGCCGCGCGGCGTCTGGATATCATCCGAGAATGTCGGGTCGTCCGGGTTCTTTTTGCTGATGTTGCCGAAAGCCGTGAAGTTGAGCGTGTCTTGGATAAGCGGTCCGCTGACATAGGCATTGAGCCGCTTGGTGCTGCCGGTCGCCTTGCTTTCGGGCTGGAGGAATTCGGTGGTCAGCGACCCGGTCCATCGCTCGCTGCTCTTCTTGGTGATGATGTTGATGACACCGCCGAGCGCGTCGGAACCGTAGAGTGTCGACATCGGACCACGCACAACCTCGATGCGCTCGATGGCTTCCATCGGAACCCAGTCCAGGTCGCCATTGTAATGCCGCAGCGTGGTCAGCCCGGCATTCACGCGCTTGCCGTCCACCAGAATCAGCGAATAGCCGGAGCCCAAACCGCGAATGCTGATGCCTCGCGTGCCGCTCGAACCGAAGCCGACATTTACGCCCGGAGCGGTACGGATGGCCTCGGAAAGGTCGGTTACGGCCCTTTGTTCGAGGCTGGTTCTATCGATGACCGAGATGCTTGCCGGCGCGTTGCGGATATCCGTGGCAACCGAGGAAGCGGTAACGACCAGCGTTTCGAGCTGCATGACTTCCGCGCTTGTGACCGCTTCCTCTTCGATTGCGTCCTGGGCTATAGCCGGCGCGGCGAACAGGATGGCAACGCAGGTGCCGCCGAGGAGCATTTTTCGCGTCGACGCGATATATCCCGCCCCCGACCGCAGAGCCGCATCGTTCATTGTCATCACTTTCGCCCCCGTTTAAACTTGACTTCGGCACTCCTATTAAATTCGACTGCAGGTGAATCAACCGCGATGTTTCAGAGCATTTCCAAATTCAGGAAAACGCAATTTGCTCCCGCCCGAAGACGGGAAGGCACGCGACTTGAGAGGGCATGGTGAAGACCAACGCGCGCGCTTCGTCGGAAAAGAAACGGAAATCGGAAGATCTCGCGGACGCCGCCGACCTGCCGACCTCTCCGCTGGCGCGGCTCAGGCTGCTCGTCGCGCTCGATGCCCTGCTGGTGGAAGGCAGCGTCTCCCAGGCGGCTGCCCGGCTCGATCTCGGCGCGCCGGCGATGAGCCGACTGCTCAGCCAGATTCGCGCGATCTACGACGATCCGATCGTGATACGCACCGGCAAGGGCATGCTGCCGACGCCGCTGGCCGAAAAGCTGCGGCAAAGGCTGCGCGCCCTTTCAGCGGAAGCGGAAGCGCTGATCGATCCTTCGAATATTCGTGCCGAGCCAGAGCAAGGCGCCGGCTTCGGGCCGGAGGAGGCGCGCCGGCCCATCCTTCAGGCGCCGCCGCTGGCGATGCGGCCGACCGTCCTGCTCGAAGGCCAGCCGCTGCCGGAGGATTTCGCCCGAAGACTGGCCGCGATAGACGAAAATGCCGAGCCCAAGCACAGGCTCGCCCGGCACATCGCGACCATTGGTGCCGGCGCGGGCCGATCGCGTCCGCTGACCACCGACGAGGCCGAGGATGCATTTCGCATCATTCTCGAGGGCGAAGCCGATCCGACGCAGATCGGCGCGCTGCTCGTGGCGATGCACTATCGCGGCATAACCGCCGACGAACTGGCCGGCCTCGTTGCGTCTTCCCGCCGTCATGCCGGCGCGCTGCCCTTGGGCTCGGGCGCGGTCGACCTCGACTGGCCGGCCTATCTGTCGCCGAGAATGTCGAGTCCGCCATGGTTCCTTCTGGCCGCGCGGCTCGTCGCTCAGGCCGGGCACAGGGTGCTGCTGCACGGCTTCGGGCATGGCATGGGCCAGGTCTCGACCGCGCTAGGCCTTGCCGGCATTCCGCAATGCCTTTCCATGGAGGAGGCGCGCGAGACGCTTCGAAGCCAGACCATCGCCTTCCTGCCGCTCTCCGCTATCGACCCGCAACTGCAGGCGCTCGTGGGCCTTTACAGCCTTTTCGAGATGCGATCGCCCCTCAACCTGCTCGTGCACCTCATCAACCCGCTCGGCGCGCCGGCGAGTCTGCTGGGAGTGGCGACGGCGTCCTCGCGCCATTTGCATCGCGACGCAGCCGCGATGCTCGGATGGCCGCGCCTGATGGCGGTGACGACCAATCGCGACGTTGCGCAGGCTACGCCGTTTCGCGCCATGCGCCTGGCCTGTCTGACGGGTAACGAACCGCGGGACGTCGTGGTGCCGGCGATCCAGGAATCCAGGGTGAGAAGCGGCAGCCGGACCGGCTTTTCAAGCCTGGAGTATTGGCATGGGGTGTGGACCGGCGCCGTTCGGGACGAGCGCGCGACCGCAACGATCGTTGCAACGGCCGCGCTGGGCTTCATGGCGATCGACGGATCCGAACTGCCCTATGAGGAAGCGCATGGACGCGCCTCGAAAGCCTGGACCGGACGGACGATGAAGGCGGGATAGCGGTTGCTCGCGGAAGTTGGCGGCAACTCCTGGTTCCATCTTGTCGATTTAGCACCTAGACTGGACCCGCGGGGCGGTGATGGATTCGGAGAGCGGGACGCGATCCATGTTCGACACCTTTCGCAGCAGGATGAAGACCTGGTTCACCATCGGCGCCGGTACGATCGCCGCGATATTGGTGGCCGGAATGCTCGGGGCGTTCGGAGCCCTGGAAGAACCGGAAATTCCCAGCTTCGACAGCGGCGAGCCGATCGAGACCGGTCAATGGATCGTCGTGCCGCTGCGCGCATTCGTCGTCACCGATCAGCGCATATTCGGAATGCCCGTCACGGAAGGAACCCGCGCCCTGGTCGTGGAGGCCGAGATGACCAACCGAACCGCCAGCTCCACCGGCGATTATCACTCGCTGATCACGCTCGACCCGGCGATCTCGGCCGACAAAGCGTCCTTCGTCGCCCTGACGCGTGACCCGCACCTGACACCGGAGCTTCACCCCGGCATGACAGAGCGCATCGCGTATATCTGGATGGTGCCGGACACGGTCGACCTGCCAGACCGCCTGCCACTCACCATCAGATCGAAGATCTACAAGCCGATCGACAATCTCTACGGCACGCCCGGCTGGTTCAACGAGCATGTGCTGGGCCGCGTCACCGTGCCGGTCGAAACGGAGACGGCCTCATGATGCGGCGCATCGCCAATCTCGGCATAATCGGGCTTGCCGCGCTTGTCTGCTACGGCATGCAGATCTCCAAGCCGCGCTATGCCGACCTGATCGGCCCCATCCCCGTCCATGGAAGCATGGGCGAAAACGTCGAGGCGCGGCTCTTCGACGTGACGATCGAGAAGGTGGAGTTTGCGAACGAACTTGCCATCAAGGAGTTCGGCGAGGAGAAAACGCTGACGACGAGCGGCCTGTGGGCGATTATCACCACTGGCCTGGGCGCGAGCACGACCTCCACGACCGTCGGCTCGGCCACCTGGCAGGGGCCGACGGGACTGCGCTATAACCACACCAAACGTCTTTCCAACGCGACCGGCCTTCCTCCGCTCGCCGTCGAGCCCGGTCTGCCGGCGCGCGGGCGTTTCGTGTTCGAGATTCCGCCCTCGCAGGTGAACGGCGCCACCCTGCTCGTTTCCAACAGGTCCTATTTCGCGCTGGACTCCGAGGCGCGCGTCGCGCTCGACCAACTGGATCTGAAGCCGGACGGGACGCCTGAAACAGTGATACCCGTCTACGACATGAATCGCCCGGTACAGGGAAGAAGCGATGAGCGCGGCTGAGACGTTGCAGCATGGCGTGGTCGAGACGGGTGCCGCCGAGAAAAAATGGCGCCGTCGCTCGCTCTGGGCGCTGACGATCTTGCTGCCGGCGGCGATTGCGTTCTCAGGCTACGATCAGGTCTCCCTCCTGCTACGCGGCAACGATCTCATCGCCCGCGACGCGAAGGTCGGAACCGACGTGACCTTCGGCGGCAGCGACTGGCGTCTGGAGGCGATGTCGACGCTGAACGACACGAGCTCCCTGCGCCTGCCCGAAGGCGCGGTTCCCATCTTCGTCGATTATACGGTAAAGGTGGGCGATCCTGACCTGGAGCGCCTTTGGATGGGCTGCAGGATAACATTGGTCGATGCCGGCGGCCGCTCGTGGCTCCCGACCAGCGTCCGACTGCTGCCTTCCTCCGATGAGCAGATGACCTGCAACTCCGCGGTTTTTTCAGGCGCCAAGACCGGCGACACGCTCAAGATCAGGGAAGCATTCCTCGTGCCGGAAGATGCGGTCGCCACCATCCGGCCGACGCTCGGCCTCGGCAGCGAACGGCCCTATTATCTTCGCTACCTGCGCCCCTCCGGCTGACTATTCGCCGGCGGGCTGGGCCACCGTCACCCGCTTCGGCAGCGAAAATGCCGATTCCAGCACGGCCGCCAGAAAACAGATCCGTACGGGCTCTATCAGAATTCCTGTCGAGGAATCCTGGAAAGGACTGCCGAAGAGCAGCGACACACCTTTGGCAAGGACTTGCCACGTGTCGAGTTCGTGCGGCCCGATCAGGCGCGTCGAGCCGAGCCAGAGCCATGCCGCCGCCCAGTCGATGAAGCGATAGCCCACGATCAGCGCCGCGATCAGCAGCACGCCCGAACTGAGCGTGATGCGCACGCCGTTGGCGATCGGAAGGTAACGCGAGCGGTAGCCGTTGATGAAATGCTCGACGAAGTCGCGCAGGAACTTCGGCACCGCCTTGTAGCGCTCGCCAAATTGCTCGACACGACGATGTATCCGCCTCAGTTCGTTGTCGTCGCGCACGTCGTAGCCATAGATCAGCGCCGTCATCACCAGCCAGATCACCGGCAGCATCATGTACCAGAAGAGATTGTTCAAGGTCGTCACCAGGCTGATCGAGGATATCTCGACCGGCACCATCGTCGCGGCAGCATGGGCGGAGGACACCAAGCCCTCGCTCATCACCTGGAAGTAGTTCCAGAACTCGCGGCTCATCACCCAGGCGAGCCATTGGTCCTTCCAGCGGCTGATCACGTAGAGACCGACGAAGATCCAGTTGGTCTCGCAGATGACGACGACGATTTGCCAGAACGGAGACGTGGAGCGTGTCTGAGCCATCTTGGCGAGCCGCCTGATCGCCCAGGAGATCGCCACCGACAGGAACAGCCAGCGGGAATCGAGGAAATCGAGCACGACCATGCGCTCGCCGAAAGGCACCATGTCGAGCACGACGCGCGAATATTGCCGCACTGTGTCCCCGAGGAACCCCCATGCCGCGTAATAGGCGAAGAACGGCAGGAGCGCGATCGTCACCATGGAGGCGAACGCGGAGCCGCCTGTTTCGCCGCCGTCCGCCGCTTCCGCCTGCGCCGCGCGGATGCCTGGCAGCCCCGGGAGCAGCACCTGGAACATCGCGACCGTCATGACGAGCTGCACGAGCGCGACCAGGGTCAGAAGGGCAAGCCCCGCCATCTGATGGACGAAGGCCATCCTCGCGGCGAAGGACATGAGAAGCCCGTGCGCCAGATTGCCCGCCACCAGGATCGCAATGAGCTGCGGCCAAAAGCGGGAGAGGAGGCGGAAGGTCAGCGCGAACGGCGCGGCAAGAACGGCGAGCATGCGAATCGTCTCACAATGCCCCCAGCAAGCCTTTTAATGGTTTTCCACCCTGAATTGAAGCGTTCGGCCACGATCTGCGGGTGACCCTGGAACTCGCCGCCGGCTTATCCAAGACGGCGACGAAGACGACGCCCCAGGACCGTATCGGCGGGCGGCGGAAAACGCCCCCTATCCTCGATTCCAGCTTGACATGTTCCCGCCATAAACGAAGGATGCCCCAAGGGAACCAATCAAAATAATGGTCTCGTCAGAGGCAGGAACTTGAAGCCGGAACGATCGACATTGAACTCCTCCATCGCGCTTGAGAGGTTGCGTCAGCTCGTGCGCGAACATCGGGAGGATGCGGAATGGCAATTGCCGCCCGAGCGCGAGCTAGCGCTTGCCATGGGCCTTGGCCGCCGAGCCGTGCGCCGGGCGATGGAAGTGATCGAGGCCGAGGGTCTGGTCTGGAGGCAGCAGGGCAAGGGAACCTTTGTCGGACGTCGTCCCGCGATCCAGCCGCAATTCTTCGGCAATCTCGCCGAGCGCACAAATCCCTCGGAGGTGATGGAGGCGCGGATGCAGATGGAGCCGGCGCTGGCGCGCATGGCGGCCCTGCGCTGTTCCGCCGACGACATCGCCTCGCTGGAACGGCTTGCCCAGAAGACGGCGACCGCGGGGGACGATGACGGCTGGGAGTTGTGGGACAGCGCGTTTCATCGCCGCATCGCCGAATGCGCCGGCAACGGACTTTTGCTCGCCCTTTTTGACGTGGTGCAACGGATTCGGCAGGAGCCGGACTGGCGCAGGCTACGCGCCATGGCGCGCACCGTGGAGCGACGCGGCAAATCCTTTCAGGAACATGAGGCGATCGTCTCGGCCATCGCCAGGCGCGACGGCGCCGCGGCGGAACGGGCGATGAGCCAGCATCTGAGCGCGATCAACGCCAACCTGCAGTCGATCGTCCTGGGCAATGGGGAAGCGGCGAACGATCTGACGGCCGAAGCCGAAACTCGCGGAGAGGTGGCATGACGGTCTCGATCGCGTCGACGCGGCAATTGCGGGCACAAGACGTCGATGCTGCCGCCCCGGCTCTTGCGGTTGAGAATTTCTCCCTCACCTTCTCAGCGAATGCGCCGGCGAACCTCATCGAAGGCGTGTCGTTCTCGGTGGAGCGCGGCAAGACGCTTTGCCTCGTCGGCGAATCCGGCTGCGGCAAGAGCGTCACCTCCCTCGCGCTGATGGGCCTGCTGCCCTCGCCGCCCGCGCGGATACTCTCCGGCACGGCGACGTTCGGCGGACACGACCTCTTCGCCATGCCGGAGCGCGCGCGGGCCGACCTGCGCGGCAACGAGATCGCGATGATCTTCCAGGAGCCGATGACGTCGCTGAACCCCGCCTTCACCATCGGCGACCAGATCATCGAAGGCATTCTCCGCCACCGCAAGGTCTCCAAGGCGCAGGCCCGGCGGCAGGCGCTGGAAATGCTGGAATGGGTGCGCCTGCCCGCCGCCGAGAAGCGTCTCGACGCCTATCCGCACCAGATGTCGGGCGGCATGCGCCAACGCGTGATGATCGCCATGGCGCTCGCCAACCGCCCGCAATTGCTGATCGCCGACGAGCCGACCACGGCGCTCGACGTCACCATCCAGGCGCAAATCCTGGCCCTCATCAAGCAGATCCAGCGCGAAACCGGCACGGCGATGATCATGATCACCCATGATCTCGGCGTCGTGGCCGAGGTCGCCGACCATGTCGCGGTCATGTATGCCGGACGCATCGTCGAGCAGGGTCCCGCCTACGCGATCTTCAACGATCCGCAACATCCCTACACGATCGGCCTGTTCGGCTCGGTTCCGTCGCTCGGCCGGCGGCAGGGCCGGCTCGCCACGATCAAGGGAGCCGTGCCGCCGCTCGAGCTGATGCCGAAGGGCTGCCGCTTCGCGCCGCGCTGCCCCTTCGCCGACCGCCGCTGTTTCGACGAGGCACCGCCGCTGGCCGAGCTTGGCGCCGGACACGAGGCGGCCTGCTGGTACGCCCCTCTCGAACAGAAAATGGAGGCGCGCCGATGAGCGAGGCATCCCGCGCACCGGCAGGCGTCGACATCATTCTGGAAGGCCACAGCCTTTCCAAGCGGTTCGGCGGGCGCGGCGGCTTCTTCGAATCCTCGCCCGTCGTGCACGCGGTCAACGACGTCTCGCTCGCCATAAGGAAGGGCGAGACCTTCGCCATCGTCGGCGAATCCGGGTGCGGCAAGTCCACGCTCGGCCGGTTGCTGCTGCGGCTGCTGGAGCCGAGCGAGGGCGAAATCCTCTATCAGGGACAGGACATCACCAGGCTCGGGGCGAAGGAGATGCGCCGGCTGCGCCGCGATCTCCAGATCATCTTTCAGGACCCGTTCGCCTCGCTCAATCCACGCATGACGGTCGGCGCCATCATCGCCGAGCCGATCCGCCTGCACGGGCTGGCGCGTGGCCGCGAGGTCAACGCCAGGGTCGCCGAGCTCCTTCGCACCGTCGGACTGCGCCCCGAATATGCGGACCGCTATCCGCACGAGTTTTCCGGCGGCCAGCGCCAGCGCATCGGCATCGCCCGGGCGCTCGCGGGCGAACCCAAGCTCATCATCGGCGATGAACCCGTCTCGGCGCTCGATGTTTCGATCCAGGCGCAGGTCATCAACCTGCTCGAGGATCTGAAGGGGCGGTTCGGATTGACCCTGGTGATCGTGGCGCACGACCTCGCCGTGATCCGCCACATGAGCGATCGCGTCGCGGTGATGTATCTCGGCGAGATCGTCGAGCTTTCCGACGTCGATCCGCTCTACGAAAAGCCGCTGCACCCTTATACGCAGGCCCTCCTGCAGGCGATCCCCTCGCCCGTGCCGCAAGGGCGTACCGAGCGTCAGCTCTTGCAGGGCGACGTTCCGAACCCGACCGCGCTGCCCTCGGGTTGCCGCTTCCATACGCGCTGCCCGCACGCACGACCCAGATGCTCGGAGGAACATCCCCCGCTGGAGCCCGTAGGAGAAGGCCGCAGCGTCGCGTGCCATTTCTGGCGCGAGATACAGGCGGCGGCGGAGCACCCGGGCGACCCGCCGCTGGCGAGCGCGACGCTCGACATGCGGCTCGAACTCTATCGGACCTATCAGACGCGCAAGGCGGAACAGGCCGCCCCCCATCACAATCCCACAGGAGGACAACCATGAAAAAGCTCGTGACGGCAGCCCTCGGCGCCTTGCTGCTGGCAACCGCCTCGGCATCGGCGGCGGACCTCCGGATCGCTCTTCAGGACGATCCGGATGTCCTCGACCCGCACCGTGCCCGCACCTTCGTCGGCCGCATCGTCTTCACCTCGCTCTGCGACAAACTGGTCGACATCGACGAGAAGCTGAACATCATTCCGCAGATCGCCACCGAATGGAGCTGGAACGACGACGGCACCCTGCTCACCATGAAGCTGCGCGAAGGAGCGACCTTCCATGACGGCGCGCCGATCGACGCCGCGGCGGTCAAAGCCAATCTCGACCGCGCGCGTACCGATGCCGAAAGCCTGCGCAAGAGCGAGATCGCTTCGATCTCGGAAATCGCGGTGGTCGATGCGACCACGCTGACGATCAAGCTGTCCCAGCCCGATGCCGCCCTTCTTGCCCAGCTCACCGACCGCGCCGGCATGCTGATGTCGCCGGCCTCCTTCGAGGGCGATACCGGCCAGCGACCGGTCTGCTCCGGTCCCTACAAATTCGTCGAGCGCGTGCAGAACGACCGCATCGTGCTCGAGAAATTCGCCGAGCACTGGAACGCCGACAAATATCAGTTCGACCGCGTCACCTTCGTGCCCATCCCCGACGCCACGGTGCGGCTTGCCAATCTGCGGGCGGGCGATGTCGACATGATCGAGCGCGTGGCTCCGTCCGATCTCGCGACCGTCGAGGGCGATGCCTCGATCAAGCTCGCCTCGGTCACCGGCCTCGGCTATCAGGCGATCGAGGTCAACATCGCCAACGGGGCCAAGGCGGACAATCCGCTCGGCAAGGACAAGCGGCTGCGGCAGGCTCTCGACCTGGCGATCGACCGTGATGTGCTCAACCAGGTCGTCGGCGCCGGCACCTACCAGCCCGCGCTGCAGGCATTTCCGCCGGCGAGCTTCGCCTATAACGAGGAGATCGGCTCGCGCGGCCGCGACGTGGAGCGCGCCAAGGCGCTGATCGCCGAAACCGGCCAGGAGCGCGTCGCCTTCGAGCTGACCTACGGCAACAACACCATCATGCAGCAGGTGTTCGAACTGGTGCAGGCGATGGGCGCCGAGGTCGGCTTCGACATCAGCCTGCGTCCGACCGAGTTCGCCGCCCTCCAGTCGGTCCTGCAGAGCGGCGACTTCCAGGTCGGACAGTCCGGCTGGTCCGGGCGCGTCGATCCCGACGGCAACATCCACCAGTACGTCACCTGCGAAGGCGGGCTGAACGACGCGAAATATTGCAACGAGGAGATCGACCGCCTGCTCAACGAAGCGCGCACCGTCACCGACCAGGCGGCTCGCAAGAAGCTCTATGACGAAGCGCAGGCAATTTTGCAGGAGGACATGCCGGTCATCTACCTCTTCTACCTGCCGTGGCCCTTCGCCCACAAGGCGGGGCTGGAAGGCTTCCGCGCCTATCCTGACGGCATGATCCGCCTGGCGGACGTCACTTTGGCAGAATGACCGATACCCGGCCGGTTTTCCGGCCGGGACAACAAATAAAGGGGAACCGCAAAATGAAGACATATCTCGCCGCACTGCTGACGACGACAATCCTGGCCATATCCTCGGCCTCCGCCCAGGACTTCCGCATCGGGCTTCAGGAAGATCCGGACGTGCTCGATCCGCACAGGGCACGCACGTTCGTCGGCCGCATCGTCTTCACCTCGCTCTGCGACAAGCTGGTCGACATCGATCCGAAACTGAACTTCCAGCCTCAGCTTGCAACCGAGTGGGCTTGGAGCAACGAGAACAAGACGCTGACCTTCAAGCTGCGCGACGACGTCGTTTTCCATGACGGATCGAAGTTCGACGCGGAGGCCGCGAAGGCCAATATCGATCGCGCTCGCACGCTTCCCGATAGCCTTCGCCGCAGCGAGCTCGCCTCGGTCGATAGTGTGGAGGTGGTCGACGAATTCACCGTCGCGCTCAATCTTTCCCAACCGGACGCGACCTTGCTGGCGCAGCTTTCCGACCGCGCCGGCATGATGCTGTCGCCGGCCACCTTCGAAACCGACATCGGCACCAATCCGGTCTGCTCCGGCCCCTACAAATTCGTAAGCCGGGTGCAGAATGACCGTATCGTGCTCGAAAAATTCGCCGACTACCGCGACGCGGACGAATTCCATTTCGACCGGCTCGTCTTCCAGCCGATTCCGGATTCCACCGTGCGGCTCGCCAATTTGCGCGCCGGCGACCTCGACATGCTGGAACGCCTGAACCCGTCCGACGCCGCATCCGTGCGCGACGACGCCAACCTGCAGTTCATGCCCATTCCCGGCCTCGGCTACCAGGGCATCACCATCAACACCGGCGCCAATCCGCGCGCCGACAATCCGCTCGGCAAGGACAAGCGCGTCCGTCAGGCATTCCAGCTCGCCATCGGCCGCGACATCATCAACGAGGTCGTCGGAAACGGCCTGTTCGAGCCGGCCCAGCAGCCCTTCCCGCCCGCCAGCCCCTATAACAGCCCAGAATTTCCGGTGGTGACGCGCGACGTCGAACGCGCCAAGGCGCTGCTTGCCGAAGCCGGTGTCGAGCGTGTCTCCTTCGAGCTCGTCTTCGGCAACAACACCACCGCCATGGCGACCAACGAGCTGATCCAGGCGATGGCGAGCGAGGCCGGTTTCGACATCAGCCTGCGGCCGACCGAGTTCGCCTCGATGCAGCAGGAAATGCAGGCCGGCAACTATCAGGCCGCGCAGATCGGCTGGTCGGGCCGCGTCGACCCCGACGGCAATTTGCACCAGTTCGTCACCTGCGAGGGCACGCTGAACGATTCCGACTATTGCAACGAGGAGGTCGACAAGCTGCTCGACGAGGCGCGCGAGACCCCGGACGTGGAAGCCAGACAGGAGCTTTACGAGAAGGCGCAGGCGATCCTGCAGGACGATCTGCCGATCATCTACGTCTATCACCAGCCCTGGCCGTTCGTCCTGTCGAACAAGGTGGAAGGCTTCGCGCCCTCGCCCGACGGCATGGTGCGCCTGAAGGGCGTCAAGCTGGCGCAATGATCGAAGCTGGTCGGGGTCGTCGAGCGGAATAGGCAGGCAAGATGCTCAACATTATCGGCAGGCGTGTGCTGGTCGCGATCCCGACGCTGATCCTGGTGTCGCTCATCGTCTTCGGGCTGCAGAAAATCCTTCCCGGCGATCCGCTGCTGACGATCGCCGGCGAGGAACGCGACCCGGAGGTGCTGGCCTATCTGCGCGAAAAGTACCGCTTCGACGACCCCTTCTACGTCCAGTATTTCTTTTGGCTGGGCAACGTCCTCCAGGGCGATTTCGGTCAGTCGATCCGCACCGGCGTGCCCGTCTCCACCCTGATCGCGCAAAAACTTCCCGTCACGCTGCAGCTTGCAGTCATGGCGATCATAATGGCGATGCTGATCGGCATCCCCGCCGGCGTGCTTTCGGCGGTCAGGAAGGGAACGCCGACCGACTACGCCGCCAACGCGGTCGCGCTTTCGGGAATGTCGATCCCAAATTTCTGGCTCGGCATCATCCTGATCATGATCGTTTCGGTGCAATGGCGGCTGCTGCCGGCTTCCGGCTACGTGCCCTTGTCGGTCGACCCGATACAGTCGTTGCGCACGATGCTGATGCCGTCCTTCGTGCTGGCCACGGCACTTGCGGCCTATCTCATGCGCCACACGCGCTCCGCCATGCTCGGGGTGCTGTCGTCGGACTACATCCGCACCGCGCGCGCCAAGGGCCTGCTACCGAAATCCGTCATCCTGAAACATGCGCTGCGCAACGCGCTGATGCCGATCGTCACGCTCTCGACGCTGCTCTTCGGCGAACTGCTCGCCGGCGCGGTGTTGACGGAGCAGGTCTTCACCATTCCCGGCTTCGGCAAGCTCATCGTCGACGCCGTCTTCACCCGCGACTATGCCGTGGTCCAGGGCGTCGTGCTCTGCACGGCCGTGGGCTTCATCTTCATGAACCTGGTGGCCGACATACTCTACATCCTCATCAATCCACGTCTGAGGCATCCGCGATGAGCGTGCAGGCAGAGGCGATCGCGCCAAGGCGCAAACTCGGGCGCGCGGCGAGCAAGTTCATGGCCAACCGCAGCGCCGTCTTGGGCGGCGTGCTTGTCGTCATCTTCGTGCTCCTGGCGATCGGCGCGCCCCTCTTCGCCACCCACGACCCGTTCCAGACCAGCTTCACGGCCATCAGGAAGGCGCCCTCGGCCGAATTCTGGCTGGGCACCGACGAGCTCGGCCGCGACATCTATTCGCGCATGCTCTTCGGCTCGCGCGCCTCGCTGATGGCCGGCGTGATCTCGGTCGCGATCGCCGTCCTCGTCGGCGTGCCCTTCGGCCTGCTCGCCGGCTTCTATGGAGGCTGGATCGACGCGGCGGTGTCGCGGGTGACGGAAGCGCTTCTGGCGATCCCCTTCCTCATCCTCGCGATCGCGCTTGCGGCCTTCCTCGGGCCGAGCCTCACCAATGCGATGATCGCCATCGGTCTTTCGGCGACGCCGATCTTCATTCGCCTGACGCGCGGTCAGGCGCTCTCGGTCAAGACCGAGGACTATGTCGAAGGCGCGCGCGCCATCGGCTTGCCGAACGTCCTCATCATGACCCGTTACATCTTCCCCAACGTGCTGCCGCCGATCGTGGTGCAGGCGACGATCACCATCGCGACGGCGATCATCGCCGAGGCGAGCCTCTCCTTCCTCGGTCTCGGCCAGCAGCCGCCGAACCCTTCATGGGGTTCCATGCTGAACACCGCCAAGAACTTCATGACGCAGGCGCCGTGGATGTCCGTCTTCCCCGGCGGAGCGATCTTCCTGGTCGTGCTCGGCTTCAACCTTCTCGGCGACGGCCTGCGCGACGCGCTCGACCCTCGCGATCATTAGTTTACGGAGAACGCAGTCCATGTTCACCACCAGACCTGAAATCCTCGGCACGTTCGGCGTCGTCACGACGACGCACTGGTTGGCGTCCTCCTCCGGCATGGCGATGCTGGAACGCGGCGGCAACGCCTTCGACGCAGCGGTCGCGGCGGGCTTCGTGCTGCAGGTGGTGGAGCCGCATCTGGTCGGACCCGGCGGAGAGGTGCCGATCGTCTTCCATTCGGCGCGCACCGGCAGAACCGAGGTGCTGTGCGGGCAAGGCACGACGCCGGCAGCCGCCACGCTCGACCACTACACCGCGCAAGGCCTGGAGCTCATTCCCGGAAACGGGCTTCTGGCGACCGTCATTCCCGGCGCCTTCGATGCCTGGATGCAGCTTCTGCGCGATCACGGCTCGCTGCCGCTTTCGGAAGTGCTCGCGCCAGCCATCCATTACGCCGAAAACGGCCATCCGATGCTGCCGCGCGTCGCCAACACGATCGCCGGGCTGAAGGATTTCTTCGAGCGGGAATGGCCCACCTCGGCGGCATTCTTCACCCCCGGCGGAAGGCTGCCGGAGGCCCGCAAGCTCTTTCGCAACGAGGCACTCGCCAATACGTGGCGGCGCGTCATCCGCGAGGCGGAATCCGCCGGCGGCAATCGCGAGAACCAGATCGAGAAGGCGCGCGACGCCTTCTATCGCGGCTTCGTGGCCGAGGAGATCGAACGCTTCGCCGCCGGCAACGAGGTGATGGACGAGAGCGGCAACCGTCATAAGGGCGTCATCACCGCGGACGACATGGCCCGCTGGCAGGCAAGCTACGAAGCTCCGCTTACCTACGACTATCATGGCTACACGCTGAACAAGATCGGGCCATGGGGTCAGGGACCGGTATTCCTACAGACGCTGGCCCTGCTCAAGGGCTTCGATCTTGCCGCCATGGACACGCGCGGGCCGGATTTCGTCCACACGCTGACGGAGGCGATGAAGCTCGCCTTCGCCGACCGCGAATTCTACTACAGCGATCCCAATTTCGTTAAGGTGCCGATCGAGACCCTGCTTTCGGATGCCTACAATGACGCCCGCCGCGGGCTCATCGGCCGGGAGGCGTCACTGGAGCTGCGGCCGGGCAGGATCGGCGGCTACGGCGACCAGTTCGAGCGGATGACGCTTGCGCTGGAACGGCTTTCACGCATCTCCAACCCGAACGCGGCCTCGAACGAGCCGACCATGGCCGACATGCGTTCCGCGCGGCGCGGCGACACGGTCCACCTCGACGTCATCGACAAGGACGGCAACATGGTCGCCGCCATGCCCTCCGGCGGCTGGCTGCAATCCTCGCCCTACATTCCCGCATTGGGCTTCATGCTGAACACGCGCGCCCAGATGTTCTGGCTGGAGCCCGGACTTCCGGCGAGCCTGGAACCCGGCAAGCGGCCGCGCACGACGTTGACGCCGAGCCTCGCCCACAAGGAGGGGCGGCCCTATATGGCGTTCGGAACGCCGGGCGGCGATCAGCAGGAGCAGTGGCAGCTCCTGTTCTTCCTGCGCCATGTCCACCATGGCCTCAATCTGCAGGAAGCGATCGACATGCCGATGTCGCACACCTCGCATTTCCCGAATTCCTTCTACCCGCGCGACCGCAAGCCGGGGCACCTTGCGATCGAGGAGAACTTCGGCAAGGCGACCATCGAGGCGTTGCGCGAGCGCGGGCATCAGCTCGAAGTCACCCCGGAATGGACGATCGGCCGCATGGTCGCGGCCGCGCGCGACGAGGACGGCATACTGAGAGCCGCCGCCACGCCGCGGCTGATGCAGGCCTACGCGGTTGGGCGGTAACCGCCGACCGCCGGATCAAAGCGCCGGACGAGCGGGGCGGCCCTGCGCCGCCCCTTTCTATTCCTTCACCGCTCCCGTCATCGATGAGACGTAATAGTCGACGAAGAAGGAGTAGAGGATGACGACCGGCAACGAGCCGATCAGCGCACCGGCCATCAGCGCGCCCCACTCGTAGACGTCGCCGCGCACCAGCTCCGTCAGCACGCCCACGGGCACGGTTTTGTTCTCCGAAGATGCAATGAACGTCAGTGCATAGATGAATTCGTTCCAGGACAACGTGAAGGCGAAGATCCCGGCCGAGATAAGGCCCGGCACCGCCAGCGGCAGCACGATCTTCGTCAGTATCTGCCAGCGCGTCGCGCCGTCCACCAGCGCGCTCTCCTCGAGCTCGAACGGGATCGATCGGAAGTAGCCCATCAGCAGCCAGGTGCAGAACGGTATGAGGAAGGTTGGATAAGTCAGGATCAGCGCGAGGCGCGAATCGAAGATGCCGATCTGGAAGACGAGGAACGCCAGCGGGATGAACAGGATCGACGGCGGCACCAGATAGGCGAGGAAGATCATCAGGCCGGTGACGCGCGCGCCGGTGAATCTTACCCGCTCGATCGCATAGGCCGCGAAGACCGAAGCCGCCAGCGAGATGACGGTCGAGAACACCGAGACGATCATCGTGTTCCAGAGCCAGCCGGGATAGGAGGTTTCGAAGAGCAGGTAGCGGATGTGCTCCAGCGTCGGCTGGACGACCCAGAACGGGCTGTAGGCGGCGTAATTGGTGAGCTGGTAGTTCGGCTTCACCGCCGTGATCGCCATCCAGTAGAACGGGAAGAGCAGCACGAAAACGAAGACGGCGAGCGGCAGATAGAGCACGACCAGCCGGCGCGGCAGCGTGTTGAACTGCTCCATCCCGACAATGTCGTCCTGCATGGTTTCGGCTGCTGTCGTGGATCGGCTCATCTCATCCTCCTCAATCCGTTCCGCCCTGCTGCCACTTGCGCCGCTGCAGGCCGAAGAAGCTGAACAGGATCGCCGCGAGCAGGAACGGGATCATCGCGACCGCGATCGCCGCGCCCTCGCCGAGCTGGCCGCCGGGAATCGCGCGCTGGAAGGAAAGCGTCGCCATGAGATGTGTGGCGTTCACCGGCCCGCCGCGCGTCAGCACGTAGATGAGCTGGAAATCGGTGAAGGTGAACAGCACCGAGAAAGTCATCACGACGGCGATGATCGGCGTCAGCAGCGGCAGCGTCACGCGGCGGAACCGCTGCCAGGACGTCGCGCCGTCGAGGGCTGCCGCCTCGTGCAGCGATTGTGGGATCGTCTGCAATCCCGCGAGCAGCGAGATCGCGACAAATGGAATGCCGCGCCAGACATTGGCGGCTATGACCGAGGCGCGGGCATTGTTGGGATCGCCGAGGAAATTGATCGGCCTGGAAATGATGCCCCATTCCATCAGCACCCAGGAGATGATGGAGAACTGGGAATCGAAGATCCACCAGAAGGCGAGCGCCGAGAGCACGGTGGGCACGACCCATGGCAGGAGAATGATCGCCCGGAACAGGTTCTTGAACGGCATGTGCTCGTTCAGGATCAGCGCCAGCCACAGGCCGAGCACGAATTTCAGCACCGATGCCACGAATGTGTAGAGCAGCGTGTTGAACACCGAGAGCCAGAAGACGGAATCGTTCCAGAGCCAGATGTAGTTCTCCAGCCCGATGAACATGCCGGTCCGCCCGATGGACGTGTCGGTGAAACCAAGCCAGACGCCGAGGCCGAGCGGATAGGTGAGGAAGCAGAGCAGGAAGACGGCTGCCGGCAGCATGAACAGGAAGCCGAGCCCGTTGCGGCTCTGCGAAAGCCGCTCGAGGAAGGATGGTTTGTGCTCGGTTGCGGCGGGATTGGACATGGCTTGCCGATCTCCTTGCTCAGGCAGCGGAGCCGGTCTCTCCGCCGCTTTTCGGCAAGCGACCTCAATGGCCGCTTGCCGCATTGCGATTTTTTTCCGCCGCGCCGCTTTCGGCGGCGAGGCGGCGTTTCGGCCATGTCAGAGGCGGTAGTAGCGGTTCGCCCTGCGCTCGGCATTGGCGATCGCCTCTTCCGTCGAGCGCTGCCCCGTGACGGCTTCGGCGAACATGTCGACGAGCACGTAGTCGGCCATCACGCCCGCCGATGCATAGCCGAGCGGGCCGGCATATCCGTTCGGCCGCAGGCTTGCCGACGCGCGCGAATAGGGCTCGTGGATCGGCGTCGAGGTCCAGACCGGATTGTTCTCGAACGCCTTCAGGGGTTGGCAGCAATAGGCGCTGGCGCCCTCGATCCACGCGTTCATCTTGTCGGCCTGGTACATGAAGGCGAGATAGGCCTTCGCCGCCTGCGGGAACTTCGTGTGGTTGAAGATCGAGATCGTCGAGGTCTGGTGCAGTTCCACCGACTCGCCCACCGGCCCGATCGGAAGGTTGACCGTGCGGATGTCTTCCGCGAGGTCCGCCATCGCGGGATCGTTCTTGGCCGAATAGTAGAGCGAGACGCCGTTGGCCGTCAGCGAAACCTGGCCGGCCATGAAGGCGCGGTTGTTGTTGATGTCGAGCCAGCTTTCCGTTCCGGGAATGTAGGTCGCATAGAGCGCCTTGGCGTATTCGACGGCCGCCTTGGTCTCGGCGCTGTTGATGGCGACCTTGCCCTGCTCGTCGACCATCTTGCCGCCATGGCTCCAGAGCAGCCAATGGGCATAGTTGTTGCCGTCGCCGACCGCCTTGCCGTGCGGGAAGCCCGCCGGCGTTCCCTTCGCCTGCAGCGCCTTGCAGAGTTCCAGGAAGCCCTGCGTGTCCTTCGGGAATTCCGAGAACCCGGCCGCTTCCATATGGCTCTGGCGGTAGCAGATCGCGTTGCCGATGGCGCACAGCGGCAGGGCGATGAACTGGTCGCCACGTCTTGCATAGCCTTCGAGGCCCGGATACCAGCCGCCATGGGCAGCACCGAGGGAGGTCCCGAGATCGGTCACGTCGACCAGCTTGTCGGGATATTGATGCGCGTCGTCGAACCAGCCCATCACCATGTCCGGTCCCGATCCGATATTCGCCGCCACGGCAGCCTTGGGACGCACGTCCTCCCAGCTTTCCTGGTCGATGCGGACCTCGACGCCGGTCGCCTCGGTGAAGGCCTTGGTGTTGGCGTTCCAGGCCTCCTCCTCGGCCTTGACGAAGGGAACCCAGCGCAGGAGACGAAGGCTGGCGCCCTCCTCCGGCGTGAAGGTGGGCACGCTGTCCTGGGCAAAGGCATGCTTGACGCCGAACTGCCCGCCAAGGGCGGCCGTCGCGGCGAGGCCGGTCGTGCCGGCGAGTACCTGTCTGCGAGTGATAGCCATGCGTCTTTCCTCCTTTGTTCGGAACGTTATCGGTCCGCGCGGCTCAAACTCCCTGACCTGCCGCGCCTTCGCTTTTCGCTTCCGGGTCCTCCGCCCGTCGGCGATCTCCTCCCGCTTCGGCTTAAGCGGCGAACCTGATGCCTGTCTGCGCGTCGAAAAGATGAATCGCGGCAGGGTCGATCGAAACGTTGAGTGTCTCCCCCGGCCGCACCGTCACGCGTTCCCTGAAGACGCAGGTGATCTCCGCCGCGCCGAGTTTAGCGACGACCTGGCTTTCCGAGCCGGTCGGCTCCACCACGATCACCTCCATGCCGATCGGGCCGCCCAGCACGATCCCCTCCGGGCGCACGCCGTAGACGAGTTCCCTTCCCCTCGCCTCCTGCGGCGACCGGGATACGGGCAGCGCGATGCCGTCGCTGGTGACGAAGCGAGCCGCATCGTCCGTGTCGAGCCTGCCGTGCAGCATGTTCATGGCCGGCGAGCCGATGAAGCCGGCCACGAACAGGTTATTGGGACGGTCGTAGAGTTCCAGCGGCGCCCCGATCTGCTCCACGACGCCGTCATGCATGACGACGATCTTGTCGGCCATCGTCATCGCCTCGATCTGGTCGTGGGTGACATAGACCGTCGTGGTGGCGAGGCGCTGATGGAGGTTCTTGATCTCCGTGCGCATCGACACCCGCAACTTGGCGTCGAGGTTGGAAAGCGGCTCGTCGAAGAGGAAGACCTGCGGGTCGCGCACGATGGCCCGTCCCATCGCCACACGCTGGCGCTGGCCGCCGGAAAGCTGGCGGGGGTAGCGTTGCAGGAGATTGGAAAGCCCGAGAATTTGCGCGGCGGGCTTCACGCGCTCCTCGATCTCCACCTTCGACGCCCCCTTGAGGAGCAGGGAGAAGGCCATGTTCTCGGCGACGGTCATATGCGGATAGAGCGCATAATTCTGGAAGACCATCGCGATGTCGCGATCCTTGGGCGGGAGATTGTTGACGACGCGATCGCCGATCCGGATCTCGCCCGACGTGATGTGCTCGAGGCCCGCCAGCATGCGCAGCAGGGTGGATTTTCCGCAACCGGAAGGGCCGACCAATATGACGAACTCGCCGTCTTCGATGTCGACGCTCACGCCCTTTATGACGGAATGCGTTCCAAAGGACTTTCGTACGTCGGCGATCTCGACAGATGCCATTAACTCCTCCCAGCACCATGAATTGGACGACGGCCTTGTTCCGTACCGCTCGTCCGCTGCGTAACTTCACCCCCTCCCGACGAATGGCATCTGGTTCGCCATCACCGTCATCGTAAGCACGTTCGCCGAAAGCGGCAGTCCCGTCATGTAGACGACCGCCTCTCCCACCAGGCGGGGATCGATCGTCGCCTCGGCGGCGGTCCGGCCGTCCGCCTGCAGGACACCCTTGGAAATCGTCTGCGTCATCGCGCTCGCCGCATTGCCGATGTCGATCTGGCCGCAGGCGATGTTGAAGGCCCGGCCTTCGAGCGAAGTCGCCTTGGTCAGCCCGGTGATCGCATGCTTGGTGGCGGCATAGGGCGCGGAGTTGGGTCGCGGCGTCGTCGCCGACACCGAGCCGTTGTTGACGATCCTGCCGCCTTGCGGGCTCTGCGCCTTGAAGAGGCGGACCGCCTCCTGGGTGCAAAGGAAGGCGCCGGTGAGATTGGAAGCCACGACCGCGTTCCACTCCTCGAAGGAAACCTCCTCCAGAGGAAGAAGCGGCGCGTTGATGCCTGCATTGTTGACGAGCAGGTCCAACCGGCCGAAGCGCGAGACGACCTCCGCGAACAGCGCCTTCACCGACGCCGGATCGGAGATGTCGGCGCGGATCGGCACGACCGGGCGCCCGGCCGCGGAAGTCATTTCGGCGGCGGCCGTTTCCAGCACTTCGATGCGTCGCCCGGTGACAACCACGCGGTAGCCGGCGGTGGCGAGTGCTTCCGCGATCGCCCGTCCGACGCCGGTTCCGCCGCCCGTGACCAAGGCCACGGGGCCGCTCGATCCGGAAGCTTCAGTCATGCCCGCGCCTGCGGCGAGAATTCATCCGGTATCCTCCCTTGGTCCGGTTTTGCCCGAACTGGCCGCTCCTCCGGCGGCGTTTCGCTGCGGCATGGCAGCGCTGCTTTAAATCGGTAACCCATCGTTTCCGGCATGACAAGGCTGTATTTGGCAGCGCTGCCATTTTAGTGTAGAACGATTTCGCGACGGTCTCTCCAAAGGCTTCGCGGGGACAAAAAAGCTCATCGGGCTTTTGGAGAAAGCTGGAGGAATGTCGGAAACAACCAGGGGTCCCAAGGCCGGCAAGACCGTCACGCTTCGCGAAGTCAGCGAGGCGGCCGGCCTCGGCATGAGCACCGTTTCGCGGGTACTTCGCAATCATGGTTCGTTTTCCGCCGAGACACGCGCGCGCGTCATCCAGGTGGTCGACGAGCTCGGCTATGTGCCGAACCGCGTGGCGGGCGCCCTCGCCTCCGCCGGGTCGAACCTCGTCGGGATCGTCATACCCTCGCTGCACAACATCGTCTTCCCCGATCTTCTGAGCGGCGCGGGCCGGTCGCTCGACCCGCTCGGCTATCAGTCGGTGATCGGGGTAACGGATTACGATCTCGGGCGCGAGGAAGTGCTGATCCAGTCGATGCTTGCCTGGCGGCCGGCGGCGTTTCTGGTCGTGGGTCTCGAGCACACGGAGAAGACCCGTTCGATGCTCGTCGGCAGCGGCGTGAGGGTGGCCGAGCTTCTCGACACCGACGGCGAAGGCATCGACCTGGTCGTCGGCTTCTCGCAGCACAAGGCGGGTGCGGCGAGCGCCCGCCATCTTCTGGAAAAGGGCTACCGCAGGATCGGCTATATCGGCCCGGCCTTCGACGCGGACTCCAGATCGGCCAAGCGCTACGAAGGCTTTCGGACCGTGCTGTCGCAAAGCGGAATCGCCCTCGCCGACATGGAGCTCATAGCCGGCACCTCGTCCACCGAGGCGGGACGCGCCGCGCTCGAGCGCCTGCTCGCGCGCGGCAAGAAGCTCGACGCCGTCTATTTTTCGAATGACGATTTCGCCATGGGCGGCCTCTTCCATTGCATCGTCTCCGGAATCTCGGTGCCGTCGCAACTGGCCATCATGGGGTTCAACGGGCTGGATATCGGCCGCTTCGCGCCGCAGCCGCTCACCACCGTGATGACGCCGCGCGCGGAAGTGGGGGAGATCGCCGCCAGCCTGATCCTGGAGGGCGGACCGCCGACGGTGGTGGAAGTGGCCTTCGAACTGATAGCGGGGGCCACGTCATAGATAATGCCGCGGCCCAAAGGCGCGGACCGCGCCTTTGCGCTTCGGCGACGGTTTCAACACTGAAGTGCAAAGGGAGGAAAAGCATGCTTCGAAGAACCTTACTGGGCCTGATGGCGTCGGCAGGCGTCGTTGCCGGAATATTGCCTTTGGCGACGCCGGCCATGGCGCAATATCCCGATCGCCCGCTGACCATCATCGTGCCGTGGGGTGCCGGCGGCGGAACAGATGCGACGGCACGCATCATCGGCTCGCTCCTGGAGAAGGAACTCGGCCAGCCGGTGAACGTCACCAACCGCACCGGCGGTTCCGGCGTGGTCGGCCATTCCGCGATCGCGGAAGCAGAGGCGGACGGCTACACGCTCGGCATCGCGACCGTGGAAATCGGCATGATGCACTGGCAGGGCCTCACCAATCTGACATGGGAAGCCTACACGCCGCTGGCGCTGATGAACGAGGATGCCGCCGGCGTGCAGGTTTCAGCCGATTCGGAATATGAGAACCTCGAAGGACTGCTCGAAGCGATCAAGTCGAGCCCGGCCGGCACCTTCCGCGCATCCGGCACCGGACAGGGCGGCATCTGGCATCTCGCCATCGCGGGCATGCTGAACGACAAGGGGATCGATCCGGCACTGGTGTCCTGGGTGCCGAGCGAAGGTGCCGCGCCCGGACTGCAGGATCTCGTTGCCGGCGGGGTCGGCATCGTGCCCTGTTCGCTGGTCGAGGCGCGTTCCCTGATCGACGCCGGCAGGGTCAAGTCGCTGGCGGTGATGTCGCCCGACCGCAGCGAGCTCTTCCCCGACGTGCCGACGCTGAAGGAAGCGGCCGGCTCCGACTGGCAGATCGGCGCCTGGCGTGGGATCGTCGGGCCGAAGGGCCTGCCGGAAGACGTCGCGGCGAAGCTGACGGAGGCATTGAAGACCGTCTACGACAGCGAGGAATATCGCGGCTTCATGGAAAAGCAGGGCTTCGGCGTGCGCTGGGCTCCGGCCGCCGAATTCGGCGACTTCATGGACAAGAGCAACAAGGCTCTCGGCGAGACCATGAAGGCGGTCGGACTGGCCAAGTAGCGACGAAACGGCGGGAGCGCGGGAGGCTGGCCACCGCCCACGTCACCTCTTCGCGTTCCTGCCACCCGCCACAGGTGGAGATCTCATGCGTTTCAGCGATACCATGCTCGGTGCCGTGCTGCTCGTCTTCGGGCTCGCGGGCGGCATCTATTCCCAATCCTTCCCCGCGATACCCGGCCAGCGATACGGTGCTGCCGCCTTTCCGACCGCGATCGCCATAGGCTTCGCCGCCTGCGGGCTCGCCATGCTGGCCGCCGGATGGCGCTCGGCAGGCGTGCCCCTCATCATGCGGACCGAATGGACCCGCAAGCCGGGCGCCCTGCTTGCCGTGCTCGTCACCATCCTTTGCGTGGTCGCCTACATATTGTTCGCGCGGACGATCGGTTTCATCCCGGTAATGACGCTCATCCTGATCGTGCTCTTCAGGATGCTGCACGTGCCGTGGTGGAAAGCGATCGCCTACGCGATTTGCGCGACGCTGGTGACCGACTACATCTTCCGCAGCATCCTGCTCGTGCCGCTCCCCTTCGGGCTCATGCCCCGCATGCCCTGGTAGAAGGAGAGATCGACCGATGGATCCGATCATCGCCGCATTCGAACTGGTCATGACGTGGCAGGTACTGACCACGCTCCTGATGGCCGCCCTCTTCGGGCTGCTCGTCGGCGCCATTCCCGGCCTGACCGCCACCATGGCGACGGCGCTTCTGGTGCCGCTCACCTTCTTCATGGACCCCATTCCGGCGGTCGGCGCGATGGTGACATGCGCGGCGATGGCGATCTTCGCCGGCGACATCCCGAGCGCGCTGCTGCGGATGCCGGGAACGCCTGCATCCGCAGCCTACAGCGACGAAGCCTACGCCATGACGCGCAAGGGCCAGGCGGAGACGGTTCTCGGCGCCTGCGTGTTGTTTTCCGCCATAGGCGGCCTCTTCGGCACGGCCGTGCTGATCTTCGCGGCACCGGCACTCGCCGAGATCGCGCTCAACTTCTCCTCGCCCGAATATTTCTGGATGGCTTTGCTCGGCCTCACCTGCTCGGCCTTCATCGGGGCCGCGTCGCCGCTCAAGGGCGCGGTCAGCCTGCTGATCGGCCTGTTCGTGGCGACCATCGGCCTCAACAATCCCGCCGGCGTCCCGCGCTTCACCTTCGGCTCGACCGAGATGATGGCAGGCATCGATTTCATCCCGGCGATGATCGGCCTCTTCGCGGTCTCCGAAGTGTTCCGCACGATCGCCGCCGGCGCACCGCCCTGGGAAGGCGTCCAGGGCAAGGTGGGCAACATCTTCCGCAACTGGGGCGGCATGGTGAAGACCTACTGGCGCCAGCAGATCCGCGGCAACGTCATGGGAACGCTGATCGGCATCCTGCCGGGCGCGGGCGCCGACGTCGCGGCCTATGTCAGCTATGCCGTCAGCCGCCGCTTCTCCAGGACGCCTGAAAAGTTCGGCACCGGCCATCTCGAAGGCATCGTGGAGAGCACCTCGGCGAACAACGCCTCATTGTCGAGCGCGTGGATCCCGGCGCTCGTCTTCGGCATTCCGGGCGACACGATCACGGCGATCGTCATCGGCGTCCTCTACGTCAAGGGCATGAATCCCGGGCCGACGCTGTTCCTGTTCAACCCGCAGACGATCTACGCCGTCTTCCTCATCTTCATCCTCGCCAACCTCTTGATGGTTCCGCTCGGCTGGGTCGCGATCAAGCTGGCGAAGCGCCTGCTGCAGGCACCGCGCACGGTGCTGATGCCGATTATCCTCGCCTTCTGCATCGTCGGCGCATTCGGTTCCAACAACACCGCCTACGGCATCATCGTGATGCTCGTCTTCGGCGTGCTCGGCTTCTTCATGGAGGAGAACGACATACCGATTGCGCCCTGCATTCTCGGCATCGTCATCGGCCCGATACTGGAGCGCAACTTCATCACCACGATGATCAAGTCCGACGGATCGATCGTCGCCTTCTTCGATCGTCCGATCGCGGCAGGACTCGGGGTTTTCCTGATCCTGGTCTGGCTCTCGGTGCTCGTCGGGGTGATCCGGCAGCGCCGCTCCGGCCAAATGAGCGAGGCCGACCAGACATAGCGGCAAACGAAACATCGCCCGCGACTTTCGTCGCGGGCGATGCGAAAATCGGAATGAATTCCCGTCAGTAGACGGCGCGACCGCCGGAAATGTCGAAGACGGCGCCGGTGGAGAAGGAGCAATCCTCCGAGGCGAGCCAGCAGATCATCGCCGCGATCTCCGCCGGTTCGACGAAGCGCTGCAACGGTATCTTCGACAGCATGAAGTCGATGTGCTCCTGGCTCATCTGGTCGAAGATCGCCGTACGCGCGGCCGCCGGCGTGATGCAGTTGACGAGAATGCCCGACCCCGCGAGTTCCTTGCCGAGCGATTTGGTGAGGCCGATGAGGCCGGCCTTCGACGCGGAATAATGGGACGCGTTGGGGTTTCCTTCCTTGCCGGCGATCGAAGCGATGTTGATGATGCGGCCATAGCCCTTCTCGATCATCAGCGGCACCATCGCGCGGCATGTCAGGAAAGGCGCGATGAGGTTGACCTCGACGGTCTTGCGCCAGATTTCGGGCGAAAGTTCCCAGGTCTTGGCGTTGCCACCGGTTATCCCGGCATTGTTGACCAGGATGTCGACCTTGCCGGCCTTCTCGAAGGCTTCCCGGGTGGCGGCCACGACCGACGCCTCGTCGGTCAATTCGACCACCCGGCCGCTCGCCCCCGCGCCGAGCTTGGCGACGGCTTCGTCGATCGCCTTGCCGTCCATGTCCCAGATGATGACGGCTCCGCCACTCGCCAAGATCCGTTCGGACGTCGCCAATCCGATGCCGCGCGCGCCGCCGGTGACGACGGCCGTGCGCCCTTCGAGATCGATCCGGTTCATTCTTTTTCTCCTCCTGAAATCCGGGCGCTCCAGGCCCCGGGTTCGTTAGACCAGGTCGCGCTACGCCTTGGCGGGCGTCAAGCCATTCAACTCCGCGACGATATCCGAGAGCATCGGCACATAATCGCCACCTCTGCCGAGGGCCTCGGCGGTGGCAAGTCCATTCTTCACGCTGGCCGAAAGATGGGCCGCTATGCCGCTCTCGTTGGCGAGCGAGACCAGATAGCGCATGTCCTTGTGCGCGTTGCGCAGCGTGAATTTGTGCGCATCACGATCGCGCTCGACCACATATTTCATGAATGTCTGGTAGAAGCCGCAATCCATGCGCCCGCTGCCGATGACGCCGTGGAACACCTCGGCCGTAATGCCGCTCTTGGCGCCGATCGCGAGCGCCTCGGAGTAGACGGCGGCATAGCCGAGCGAGACGAAATTGTTGAGCAGCTTCATCGTATGGCCGGCGCCGGTCTCGCCGACACGGACGATCTTTCCCGCCCAGCATTCGAAGATGGGACGGAGTCGCTCGAAATCCTGCGGCGACGCGCCGACCATCGTGTCGAGCGTGCCTTCCCAGGCCTCCTTCGGCGTCCGTGACAGCGGCGCATCGACCAGCACGACACCCGCCTCGGCGCATGCGCCCGCTAGTGCGCGCGTCGAGACAGGATTGCTCGTCGAGCAGTCGACTATCGTCTTGCCCGCCGCGCCGGAAGCAAGAATGCCGGCAACCGCCGCCTCCACTTCCGGGCTTCCCGGCAGGCACAGAAAGACGACGTCCGACTTGCCGGCGAGCGCGGCGACGTCCTCCGCCTCCTCCGCTCCGCGCGACTTCAGATCCTCGACCGGCTTGCGATTGCGGTGGGCGAGAACCGTAAGCGTGTAGCCCGCCTCGACGATGTTCTTCGCGATGCCATGGCCCATCAGCCCAACGCCGATGAAACCTATGCGGGGCCGGCCCGTCATGATCGCTGCCCCTCTTCCGCGAGATCCGCGATATGGGCGCGGATGATCGAGGTGAAATCGGCGTCGGCCGCGAACCCCGCCTCGGAGGCGCGGTCGGCGGCGAAGTTGCGCGGCCAGCCGGCGACGATCTTCGCGATGGTCTCGTCCGGCGCGCGGCGGATCAGCGCGACCGCCTCGTCTCCCGCAACCTCGCGCAACGCCTCTACCATCTCGCCGACGGTCACCGAAAGACCGGGCATGGTGAGCGAGCGGCGCGGCCCGAGCGCCGAGGTGTCCATCGTCGCCGCGTGGATCAGGAAACCGACGGCGGCAGCCGGGCTCGCAACCCAGTGTCGAACGTCATCGCTGACCGGAAGCACCGCCTCGAGGCCACTGAGCGGCTCCCTGATGATGCCGGAGAAGAAGCCCGAGGCCGCCTTGTTGGGCTTGCCCGGCCGCACGACGATTGTTGGCAGGCGAATGCCGACGCCGTCGACGAAACCCTTCCTCGTATAGTCGGCGAGCAGCAGTTCGCCGATCGCCTTCTGCGTGCCGTAGCTCGTCAGCGGCGCCTGCAGGAACGTATCCGATATCGCCTCCTCGAAAGGCGCGCCGAAGACAGCGATCGAGGAGGTGAAGACGAGCCGCGGGCAATAGGCTTCGCCCTGCTTGCGGATCGCCTCGAGCAGATCGCGCGTGCCGTCGAGATTGACACGGTAGCCCTTCTCGAAGTCCGCCTCCGCCTCGCCGGAGACGATGGCCGCGAGGTGGAAGATCACGTCGGGGCGTTTGGCCACCAGCGCGGAGATCGTGGCCGGATCGGAAATGTCGCCGGCGCTGGTCTCGACCAGATCGGAGGCCGCCGCCGGCTCCACCACGTCGAAGGCGTCGATCGCCGTGACCGAACGGCCGCCGAGGCTGCCCTGCGCCAGCAGCGCCTCCGTGAGCTTGCGTCCGATCATTCCGCCGGCGCCGAGTATCAGTATCCGCATCGATATCCTCCCTTTGGCCAGGCCGGCCATGTCGTTCGTCGATTGTTGCGCCGCGCCGTCCCTCGCGGCTCGTTGCGTCAATGATTGTCGCGGGGAACCGTGGCGCTTTTCCCGTCGACGCCGCCCTGGGCAAGGCGGCGGTAGGCCACCGCGGGCTCGAGCACCATGCCGGTTTCGAGCTGCGAGACGATGCCGCGCTGGATTTCCTGCCACGGCGTCTGGTGCGCCGGATATTGATAGCCGCCGGCTTCCGCCAGGGCAGCTCGACGGCTCCCCAGTTCCTCGTCGGAGATCAGGATGTCGGCGGAGCCGCGCTCGAGATCGATGCGCACCTTGTCGCCTGTCCTCAACAGCGCAAGCCCGCCACCCACGGCGGCTTCAGGCGAAGCGTTGAGGATGGACGGCGAGCCCGAGGTACCCGACTGCCGGCCGTCGCCGATGCAGGGAAGCGAATGCACGCCGCGCTTCAAGAGATAATCCGGGGCGCGCATGTTGACGACCTCCGCCGCGCCCGGATAGCCGATGGGCCCGGCGCCGCGCATGAAGAGCACGCAACGCTCGTCGATTTCGAGCGACGGATCGTCGATGCGCGCGTGATAGTCCTCCGGCCCCTCGAAGACGACCGCCCTGCCCTCGAAGGCCATCGGATCGTCCGGGTTCGACAAATAGCGCTCGCGAAACTCCTGCGAGATCACCGACAGCTTCATGATCGCGCTATCGAACAGATTGCCCCTGAGCACGCGGAAGCCGGCGTGGGTCTTCAGCGGACGATCGATCGGGCGGATGACGTTCTCGTCCACGATTTCCGCGCCGCGACAATTATCGCCGATCGAGCGGCCGTTGACCGTCGGCGCATTCTCGGCGATCAGCCCCTCGCGCATGAGCTGGTTGACGACGGCCGGAACGCCGCCGGCGCGATAATAGTCCTCGCCGAGATATTCGCCGGCAGGCTGCAGGTTGACCAGCAGCGGAACGTCCTCGCCATAGGTCTGCCAGTCGTCGATCGAGAGTTCGACGCCGACATGGCGCGCAAGTCCGTTGAGGTGGATCGGCGCGTTGGTCGAGCCGCCGATCGCCGAATTGACGCGGATGGCGTTGATGAAGGCGTCGCGGGTGAGGATATCCGAAGGCTTCAGATCCTCGAAGACCATGTCCACGATGCGCTTCCCGGTGAGATACGCAACCTCCTGCCGATCGCGATAGGGAGCCGGGATGGCGGCTGAGCCAGGCAGTTGCATGCCGAGCGCCTCGGCCAGCGAGTTCATCGTCGTCGCCGTACCCATCGTGTTGCAATAACCGGTGGAGGGTGCCGAGGACGCGACGAGCTTGATGAAGCCGGCATAGTCGATCTCGCCCGCCGCCATCATTTCGCGGGCCTTCCATACGATCGTGCCCGAGCCCGTGCGCTCGCCGCGGAACCATCCGTTGAGCATCGGACCGACCGAAAGCGCGATCGCCGGGATGTTCACGGTCGCGGCCGCCATCAGGCAGGCGGGCGTTGTCTTGTCGCAGCCGATCGTCAGCACCACGCCGTCCAGCGGATAGCCGTAGAGGATCTCGACGAGGCCGAGATAGGCGAGGTTGCGATCGAGCCCGGCCGTCGGCCGCTTGCCGGTTTCCTGAATCGGATGGACGGGAAACTCGATGACGATCCCGCCAGCCTCGCGAATGCCTTCACGCACCCGCTTCGCAAGTTCGAGATGGTGACGGTTGCAGGGCGAAAGGTCGGAACCGGTCTGGGCGATGCCGATGATCGGCTTTCCGGACTGAAGCTCCTCAAGCGTCAGGCCGTAATTCAGATAGCGCTCCAGATAAAGCGCCGTCATGTCCGGATTCGACGGATTGTCGAACCACGCACGCGAGCGGAGGTTTCCGGGCTTGGCATCACGAGTCATGGCAGAACTCCGCACGTTGGGCCGACCGCGACGGCCGGGAATTTCGAGAATGGCAGCGCTGCCATTCAGGTACACGATAATTTTCCTTTGCTCAACGTCAATACGTCGGCAACGGATTTATTGAGCGTTGTCGAAGCCCGGTTTCGTGGGAATTTATCGGTGGACGCCTCGCCATGCCGCGCGGAGTGGGCGATCGCATGCGGAGCACGATGTTCCAGCGCCGACGCGAGCGATGGCCTTGGCCAAGCCCTTTATCTTTCGCCCGCCGGTCCGTGCTCCACCAAGGATCTCGGCGCCGTCGCGGCCGTTCCGTTGCCCGTTCCGCCGCCGATCGCCCGCTCAAGCACCTCGAGCGCGTTTGCGGGGGTCTCGTCGGAAACCCACGCGACGAACTGGTCCGGGCGCACCAGGATGTAGCGCGCTTCATAGGCATCCACTTCGCCCTCGCGGGCTTCGGCCACGATTTCCAGCGGCAGGTCCAGACGCGCGGCGGCATTTCTGAAACCCGCGATTGCGTCGGCATCGCCGTCAAGGGCGAGCAGGGTGAACCCCTCCCCCAGCTTCTCGAACACGTTCGCGCCCGACGGCAGCCGCCGCGGTGCCAGATGGTGGCCGGGCCGCGCCCTGAAGCTGTGGCCGCCGACGGCGTCGGTCTTCGCGCCCGGCGCACCGGCCACGACCGGCGAGCCACGATAGTTCGGCTCGAAGGCGTTCACCTCGCCGCGTGCGCCGGAGCCCCTTGCGATCCACTCGGCCTCGAAGGCCGCGCGGTCGC
This sequence comes from Aquamicrobium sp. LC103, assembly GCF_001014615.2. Taxonomy (GTDB): domain Bacteria; phylum Pseudomonadota; class Alphaproteobacteria; order Rhizobiales; family Rhizobiaceae; genus LBCQ02. The sequence continues at coordinate 112,514 of NZ_LBCQ02000016.1, read as the reverse complement.
GCCGGGGATCGAAAGCCTCGAGGAACGCGCGATCGCTCTCGATGGCCTTTTCGATATAGTCGCGCGCGGTGGACGCGAAGACCGGACGTCGTTCCTCGTCATAGCTGTCGAGCAGACGCGGTCCCGCCCAACCCTGCAGCGTGGCGGCAAGCTTCCAGCCGAGATTTCTCGCATCCTCGAAGCCGGTATTGATGCCGTAGCCGCCATAGGGCGGATGGCTGTGGGCGGCATCGCCCGCGATGAAGACGCGGCCCTTGCGATAGCTGTCGGCGGTCGCGACGCGCAGGTCCCAGAAGCCGATATGTTCGAAATCGACGTCGAACTCGGCGCCGGCCGCGCGGTGGAGATAGGATTTGAAGTCGAAATTGTCCTTCGTCGTATCCGCCGGCACCGGTGCGTGAAAGAACCAGGTATTGCCGAGATCGACCCTGCCGAAGAACTGCCAATACCCTTTCAGGTCCGGATGCAGCACATTGTAGAACGACTTGCCCGGAAACCGCTTGAGGAGCTCATGCAGCCCGGTCGAGCGGAAAACGAGAAGCACCATCAGCCGGTCGTGCTCGGAACGCGTCTGGGCGATGCCCGCCTCCTCGCGCACGAGCGAACGGCTGCCGTCGCAGCCAACGGCATAGCGGCCCCGCACCGTGAGATGTTCGTCGCCGTCCTTGCGCTTGGCGAGGACGGCGACGCCGTCCTCGCCCTGCTCGATCCCCGCGGCGCTCCATCCATAGAGAAGTTCGACCGTCGGCAGTTGGGCCGCCCGCGCCCGCAGCACCTCTTCCGTCGCATATTGGGGAAGCCGCTCATTGTCGGTGTAGTAGAACGGCCGCACGAGCTCGCGCTGCAGCCAGTCGTAATGATAGTCGCCGAGCAACGTGCCGTAGGCAGTCAGGCCGCCGATGCCATATTCCTTCGGCACGGTGCGGGCCGCGCGCAACTCCTTCTCCGCGCCCCAGAAATGGAAATGCTCCATCGTGCGCTGCGTCAGGTTCTGGCCCTTGGGAACGGGCTGCGGCGACGCATGGCGCTCGACGACGATCGTGCCGACGCCCCTCTGGCCAAGCTCGATGGCAAGCCCCATGCCTACCGGCCCGCCGCCGACGATCACGACGTCGGCCGCCTTTTCCGCCGCATTCTCCATAGTCCGATCCATCATTCCCTCAGCCGCCGCGCCGCGCGGTCGGCGGTCATTTCCATCGGTTCACGCGATTCCGTTCGGCTCAGGCCGTTCCGGCCTCGAGATAGACATGCTTGGTTTCGAGGAAGTCGTTGAGCCCCTCCACGCCATGAAGCCGGCCGAGGCCTGAATGGCGGTAGCCGCCCGTCTCGCCCTCCGCGAAGAGCCTGCCGTGGCAATTGAGCCAGACGGTGCCGGAACGGATCGCCCGCGACATCCGCATCGATCGGTTGAGGTCGCGCGTGAACACGCTTGCGGCAAGTCCGTAGCGCGTCGCATTCGCCTTGGCGACGGCTTCCGCCTCGTCCGCGAAGGTCTCTATCGAGACGATCGGACCGAAGAGCTCTTCCTGGACGAGATCGGAATTCACATCCTCGATGCGGAAAAGCGACGGAGTGACGAAGGCGCCGGCCGAAAGCGCGCCGGCGGCCGGTCCGCCCTTCAGCACCAGTTCGCCCTCGTCGCCGGCACGCTCGATGAGGCGCAGGACGCGGTCCTGGTTCGGATGGTCGATCAGCGAGCCCATCTGGCTTTGCGGATCGGCGCCCGGCCCGACGCGCACTGCCGAGAAAGCGGCCTTGATGCGATCGGTGAATTCCTTCTCGACCGACTTCTCGACCAGAAAGCGCGCCGCCGCGATGCAGATCTGTCCCGCCATGGTGAGCGCGCCGCCGGTGAGTTCCCGACAGGCCTGGTCGAGATCGGCGTCGGCGAAGACCACGGCCGGCGCCTTGCCGCCGAGCTCGAGCGAAAGCCGCTTCAGGGTCGGGGCGGCGCCCGCCATGATGCGCTTGCCCGTGGCGCTCGACCCGGTAAACGAGATGACGTCGATGTCGTTCGAGGCGACCAGCGCCTCGCCGACCTCCGAGCCGTGCTCGTTGACCGAGTTGACGACGCCTTTCGGCAGCGACGGGCATTCGGCCAGGCATCGCATCACGCGTGCATGGATCAGCGGCGTCTGCGGCGCCGGCTTGATGACCGTGGTGCAGCCGGCGGCGAGCGCGGGGCCGAGCGAGCGCACCAAAAGCGTGACCGGCGCATTCCACGGAACGATGATGGCGGCGACGCCGGCGGCTTCGCGGTTCATCATGGAAAAATTGCCCGGCGCGGTTTCCATGGTGCGCCCGAGCACGGTGCGGGCGAGGCCGCCATAGTAGCGGGCCTCCGAGATCGCGCCCATCGTCTCGCCGAGCGCCTCCCGCCTGAGCTTGCCGTTTTCGGCCACGACCAGATCGGCGATCTCCTCCTTGGCGGCTTCCAGGCGATCGGCGAATTCGAACAGCACCGCGGCCCGCAGGCGCGGCGACGACGCCCAGGCGCTGCGCTCGAAGGTCTCGCGCGCAACGGCTGCCGCCTGGTCGGCCAGTGCCCTAGTGCCGGGAACATAGGTTCCGAGCACCTTTCCGTCGGCGGGGTTGCGGCTGTCGAGCGCCGCGCCTCCACCCAGCCACTCGCCGTCTATATAGTTGCGGGCTTCAGGGAGAGTGTTCGCCATAGCTGCCTCCTAAAGCTTCAGCCCGAGCAGCTTCACCGCATTGTCCTGATAGAGCTTGCGGCGCACCTCGTCCGAAACGTCGAGGCTGTCCAGGATGCGGATCGTCTCTCGGATATACATCGGTCCGCCCTCCGGATCGAAGGGCGCATCGGAGGCGAACATGACGCGGTCCTCGCCGAAGAACTCGATCGCGTGCTCGATCGCCTTGCGCGAACCGAACGAAGCGGTGTCGGCGTAGAACTCCTTGAAATATTCGAGATGCGGACGCTTCAGCGCATTGCGCACTGCGCCAAGATCGCGATCCGTCGTGCGCTTGCCCATCTGGTCCCAGCCGGGGCCGACGCGGCCTTCGAAGAAGGGGATCATGCCGCCGGCATGGTGGGTGACAACCTTGAGGCCCGGATATTTGTCGAACAGCCGCGAGAACACCATGCGCGCCATCGCCGCCGAGGTCTCGTATGGCCAGCCGAACGTCCACCAAATCTCATATTCCGAGCGTTTCTCCTTGAGATAGTCCGGGAAATTCTCCCCTCGCGCCGGGTGGAGCCAGACCGCCTTGCCCGCCTTGGCCATATATTCGAAGAAAGGCTCGTATTCCGGTAGATCGACGGGGTTGCCGGCGATGTTGGTGAATATCTGCATGCCGACGGCGCCGAGATCCTCGACCGCGCGGCGGCATTCCTCGACGAGGGCATCCGGATTGTTCATCGGCGCGGTGCCGATGAAGGCGGGGAAGCGGTCGGGATGCTTCGCGACCAGTTCGGCCATGGAATCGGAGCCGATGCGGCTCAGTTCCAGCGCCTTTTCCGGACCTGCAAGCTTTTCCAGCGGCGGCGAGGCGAGCGAAAGCACCTGGCGATAATCGTCGCCGAATATGTCCATGACCTCGAAGCGACGGTCCAGTTCCGTCATCATCGGCACCGCGCCCGAGCGCATGGTGATGTCCGTCATCTCGCCGATATGCGCGATCAGCGCATCGAAGAAGGGCTTCGGCCAGATGTGATTGAAGATGTCGATTTTCTGCATGAAGTCTCGCTCCCGAAATGTCGGGGCAAGATGCGGCGCCTAGCCATCGAAGTCAATATGAAATCTCACTCTGTGAGAATATCTGTCGTATCCACTCCATGACGATGCAGCGACAGCGCCTCGCTGACCTGGGTCGCGGCGCCGCGCACCTCAAGGCTGATCTCCTCGATGGTCTTGCCGTTGACGAGATGGCCGGCGATCGTCACGCAGACGCTGGCGATCGGGCTCTGGCCGGCATCGAAAACAGGCGCGGCGATGCCCACCACGCCCGGCGTAACCTCGCCGAAGGCTACGGCATAACCGGCCTTTCGCACGCGTTTCAGGCTTTCCACTATCTCATCGGGCGTATTTCCAAGGCCGACCGCGCGCAATTCGTCGAACGTTCGCTCGATCATCGGCATCAAATGCCGGCGCGGCAGGAAAGCCATGATGGAACGGGCGATCGCCCCGCGCCCGAGCGGCATGGGGCGGCCGCGCGGATAGGAGCTGCGCGGGTTCTTCACCGAGGCCAGGGAATCCACGCAGAGCAACTTGTCGCCATACCAGCGCACCAGGAGTGCCGTACAACTATATCGCTCCGTGAGATTCTTCAGATGCGCCGATCCGTTGAGGATCAGCGCATCCGACTTGCGCAGCAGGTAGTCCATCTCGACCACCTTCGGCCCGAGCGTGAAGCCGGCATTGGGCATCGAGGTCAGAAGACCCGCTTCCCGCAGCGTCTTGAGGTAGCGGTAGAGGGTTGGGCGGCTATAGCCCAACTCCTCCATCAGTTCCTCGGGCGTCCATTCCAGGTGGTTCTCGCTGAAAACCTCCAGAACGGCCAGGACACGTTCGAGACTGTTGCCGCCATTCTTCGTCAAGACACCGCCTTCTCGCTCTTTCTCATCGAAGCCGCGAACTCGACCCCCATTATCGCAAGCCCGCCCAGGACGCCGACGATATCGGTATAGACGGCCCCCGGGAAGGTGCCGGCGGGGATAAGCGCGAGCAGGCCGAGAACGATGAACAGCCCCCGCCTCATCGGCGTCAGCTTGGCCACGAAATAGCCGGACAGGCCGGCCGAGACCAGCCATACGCCGAGCACCGCCGTGACGATCGCGATCGCGATCTCGACCGGCTCTCCGATCAGGATGAGCGTGGGCGAGAAGACGAACAGGAACGGTATGACGAAGGCCGACCAGCCGAACTTCATCGACGCGAAGCCGGTCGCCATGGCCGAGGCCTTGGCGATGCTCGCGGCCGCGAAGGCGGCGATGGCTATGGGCGGCGTGATCATCGACATCATCCCCAGGTAGAGAATGAACAGATGCGCGGCAACCGGGTTGATTCCCACTTCGATGAGCGCCGGCGCCACCAGTGCGGCGAGCAGGACGTAAACGCCGAGCGTCGGCAGGCCCATGCCGAGCACGATGCATATCACCGCCGAAAGGAGAAGCAGAATGAGCGGGTTGCCGCCACCGAGCTGCACCAGCGCATAGGTCAGGTTGAAGCTCAGGCCGGTGACGTTGAGGATCGCGATCACGATGCCCGCCGCCGCCGAGATCAGGATGATCTCCACCACCGCCTTGCCGGTGCCCGGTATGGTCTCCAGAAGCGACCTGATCGTCGGCCGAGCGGAATGATAGCCGAAGATCATCGAAGTCGCGATGACGACGAGGCACGACGTCAGAGCGGCCCGCTCCGGCTGCCAGTTCAAGGCGAAGAGCGCATAGATCAGCACCGCGAAGCCGAGGATGAAATGCCATCCGCCCAGCACCATGCGGCGATCGGGAATGTCGGATTCCGGCACCCGGGAGATGCCGAGGCGCGCGGCATCCAGGTCGGACTGGATGAACAGCGCCGCATAGTAGATCAGCGACGGAACCAGCGCCGCCATGACCACTTCCGCATAGGAGATCTGCAGGAACTCGGCCATCAGGAAGGCGGCCGCGCCCATGACCGGCGGCATCATCTGCCCACCGGTCGAGGCGACCGCCTCGATCGCCCCGGCCTTGTGGGCGGGATAGCCGTCGCGCTTGATCATCGGGATGGTGACGATGCCGGTCGCGACCACATTGGCGACCGCCGAGCCCGATATCGATCCGAACAATGCGGACGCCACCACCGCGATCTTCATCGAACCACCGCGGAAGCGGCCCATGCCGAGAAGCGCGGCGTCGGTGAAGAATTTGGATCCGCCGGTCGCCGCCAGAAGGTTGCCGAACAGGATGAAGGCGACGACGATCGTTGCCGCGACACTGAGCGGAAGTCCTAGGATGCCGTTGCTGTCATAGGCCATGTAGCCGGCAAGCATCTGCCAGTCCTGGGCGCGGCCGGCAAGCCGCCCCGGCATGTAGTTGCCGAACAATCCGTAGAGGATGAAGACGGCCATGATGATCACCAGCGCCCAGCCGGTCGCCCGGCGTACTGCCTCCAGGAGAAGCAGGATGACGATCGCGCCGGGAATATAGGCGCTCGGCGGGCTCGCGAAGATCAGGTTCACGACGGCGGAATAACGCAGCGTGATGTAGGCGAGCGCGGCGAACGACACCACGGCCGCGATGCAGTCGTACCAGGGAACCGTCGTGCGGTCGCTGGTGCGGTCCGCCGGCAGCATCAGGAACGCGATCGGCAGCGTGAAGGCGAGAATGCCCGCCATGAATTGCTGCGGATAGAAGGCGACGCCGAGCGCCCGCGGCACTGCCAGCGCCCAGGCGATCGCGAGCACGGTGAGGCAGACCGCGAAGATTTCGACGATCGGCCGCCAGATGGAAGGGGAAAGCCCGAGCGCGGGCTTTCCTGACAAATTCTGAGCCATCGTCATCTATTCTTTCCAGATACCGATTTCCTTGTAGTACCTGATGGCGCCGGGGTGGTATTCTGACGTCCCCGTCTCGCCCACCATCTCATCGGGGTTGAAAGCCCTGAATGGCGCGAATGTGCCGGCCATGGCCTCCTTGCTCTCATGGATAACCTTGGTCATCTGATAGACGACGTCGTCGGGCACGTTGGCGTTGGTGAAGATCACCTGCGGATAGGCGAAGAAGGTGGACTTCTCCTCAACGCCGGGCGCGTTCGGCCCCGGCTCCATGTCCGCGAAGAAGGCGACCGGCCAGAACTGGCGCGCCTTTTCCAGGTTCTCCGGCGTGTTTTCGATCGGCAGCGCCCGCAGGCCGCCGACGGCGGCATCCGCCTCGCGCACCTTGCCGGCGCCATGGGCGAAGATGAAGCCGACGCTGTCGCCGGCGATGAAGGCGTCGGCGCCGCCGACCACGCTCGGCACCTGCACCGGCTGCATGTCGGAACGCGTCATGCCGGCTGTCGCATACATCGCGTCGAGCTGCGGAAGAATGGTGTTCTGGGCGGTATAGCCGTCGACCATCGGCTTGCCGCGCAGATCGGCGATCGACTTGATGTCGGAATCCGCGCGCACGAAAATCGCCTCCACGAGCGGCATGACGAGACCGACGATCCGCAGATCCGGATTGACGGAGCCTTCGAACCACTCCTTGCCCTCGAGCGCGTAGTTCACTTCCTGCAGGTTGGCGGCGCCGAATTCGATGCCGCCGCGCGCGACGAAGGGAATGTACTGGTTGGGGCTCGTCGCCGGCTGGATGGTTGCGTTGAGGCCCGCGCGGCTTGCCGCGCTCGCCACCGCCGTCCCGATATTGTGAAAGATCGAGCCGGGATTGGACGTCGCGATGCCCACGGTCTGGGCCAAGGCGGGGCCGGCAAATGCGACCGCGGCCGCGAAAACGGCCGGGACAAAAAAGGCTTTCATGTTTCTCCTCCGGTTGCTCCTCGGCATCTCCGTTTCCAGATGATGCAAAAATCCCATAAAAAGAGATTATTGCTCCATGATGCACTTGCATTTGCCTACATTACAAGTGCATTTTTCACGCTACTGCACCAGGAGAAGCCAAGCTTCCGAGGAATTACGGCCATTTTTTGAGTTTTCCTGGGCATTGGCGAAGACCGCGCAGCGCGCGCAAACATATGAGAATATGAGATTGTGGAGGAATCGATGCTCAACTCACATCCGGCTTCACCGGACAGCGCCACCCGCGAAGGCCTGACCGGCGCGGAGAACCTCCTGCTTGGGCTGAAGCGCGCCGGCGTCGACTACGTCTTCGCCAATGCCGGCACCGATTTTCCGCCGATCATCGAGGCGCTGGCCGCGCTCGAACAGTCCTCCGTTCCCGTGCCGGTGACCGTGCCGCACGAAACCGCGGGCGTGGCGATGGCGCATGGCTACTATCTCGTCAGCGGAAAGCTGCAGGCGGCAATGGTCCATGTGAATGTCGGGCTCGCCAATTCCGCCATGGGCATGATCAACGCCGCAAGCGACAACATACCCGTGCTGATGATGTCCGGTCGCACGCCGATCACCGAAAGCGGACGGGAGGGCGCGCGCGTCACGCCGATCCAGTACGGCCAGGAAATGTACGACCAGAGCAGCCTCGTCAGCAACGTCAGCAAGTTCCACTACGAGATGCGCTATCCCGAACAGGGCGATCTCCTGGCGACACGGGCGGCGAGCCTCGCCATGAGCGAACCGCGCGGACCGGTCTATCTGAGCCTGCCGCGCGAACCGCTGATGGAAAGGATCGCGCCGAACGCGGCCCGACCCGCCGCGCATCAAGCGGCCGCAACCGCGCCCTTCCCCGATCCGGACGCGATTGCACAAGCCGCGAAATGGCTGGCGGAGGCCAAGAACCCGCTGATCATCTGCCAGCGCGGCGACACGGAAGGCCGCGCGGCCGAGGCCATCTCGAAACTTGCCCACGCTCATGCCATTCCCGTCGTCGAGCCGTTCTCCATTCGCAACGTCATGGCCTCCGACGATCCGATGTTCCTCGGCTACGACGTGAAGGGGCCGATCGCGGAAGCCGACGTCATCCTCGTCGTCGACAGCGGCGTGCCGTGGATGGAATCGCTACACAGGCCCTCGGACCAGACCAGGGTGATCCACCTTGCTCCCGATCCGCTCTTCCAGCGCATGCCTATCCGCGGCTACCAGGCCGACCTTGCGATAACCGGAGAGGCAGCGGCCGGCATCGAGGCGCTGCGCCGCGCGATGGAACCGCTGGCCGGCGACAATCGCGAACGCCGTGCGGCGATAGCCGGGCGCTCTCAGGAGCGGCTCGCGGCGGCGGCCGCCCTCGTTCAGCAGGGCAAGGCGAGCCCGATGAGCGCGGAATGGATGAGCCACTGCATTTCACAGGCCATGGACGAGCGCGCGGTGGTATTCGGCGAGCTCGGCGTCGTCGCCGGGGCGATGCGGGTCGAAGGTCCCAATCGCATTTTCAACAATCCGCATTCCGGCGGCCTCGGCTGGGCGCTGCCCGCCGCGCTCGGCGCGCAGCTCGCCGACCGCGAACGTCTGGTGATCGCCTGCATCGGCGACGGCTCCTACATGTTCGCCAACCCGGTCGCCTGCCACCAGATCGCCGAGGCGCTGGAGCTTCCGATCCTGACGATCATCAAGAACAACGGACTGTGGAACGCGGTGCGCCGTTCGGTCGTCAGCGCGTATCCGGGCGGCGCGGCGGCGAAGGCCAACCAGATGCCGCTGACCTCGCTGGAGCCGGCGCCGGACTACACCATGGTCGCCGCGGCCAGTCGCGCCTATACCGAGCGCGTCGAGCATGGCGAGGACTTGCCCGCCGCGCTCGAGCGTGCCATCGGGGTGATAAGGAAGGAGCGCCGGCAGGCGGTTCTCGAGCTGCGGATCGCCGTTTCCGACCGCAACTGAACGACAAATGCCCGAGACAGGCGAGAGCACATCAGGACATGACCATCGACCTGGCGCAGTTCGCGCTGATCTTCGTGTGCCTCGCCATGGGCGGCGTGCTCAAGGGCGCGACGGGGGCCGGCGCGCCGATCCTCGCCGTGCCGGCGCTCGCCATGGTCTTCGACGTCAAGTTCGCCGTCGTCGTCATGCTGATGCCGAACCTGCTCACCAATATGTGGCAGGGCTGGCTCTTTCGCGCCCACAGGCTGCCGTCGGCGTTCGTCTGGAGCTTCGCGCTCGCCGGCGGCGCCGGCGCCCTGATCGGCACCTTCATGCTCGCCTCCTTCTCTCCGGCCATCCTGTCGATGATCGTCGCGGCCGCCGTGCTTTTCTACGTACTCCTGCGCATCGGCAAGCCGAATTGGAAGATCGCCTATCCCTTCGCCGAGCGCCTGAGCATCCCCGCCGGCATGATCGCCGGCATGCTGCAGGGCTCGTCCGGCATCTCCGCACCCGTCTCGATCACCTTTCTCAACGCAATACGGCTGGAGCGGCCGTTCTTCATTTCCACGATCTCGGTTTTCTTTGCCGTCATGACCGCGTTGCAGATCGCCTCGCTCGGCTATGTCGGCATCCTCTCGTGGAAAGGACTCGCCATCAGCCTCGCGGCCATGGCGCCGATACTTGCCTTCATGCCGGTCGGCTCCGCTCTCGCCCGCCGCTTCTCCAAGGAAACCTTCGACCGCGCGATCCTCATCCTGCTCAGCCTGCTCTCGGTGAAGCTGATCTACGAGGCGCTTTTCTCCTAAAGCGTGCCGGCTCCGAGATCGAGACCGGTCAGTTCCCGGTTTCCAGCGCCAGGGAACCACCCTCGCTGGGCGATTTTCGCGGAACGTCCGATTCCGGCTCCTCCACTCGGAACCACGCGACATAAAGCGCCGGCAGGAAAAGCAAGGTCAGCACGGTCGCAAAGGCGAGCCCGCCGACGATGGTGAACGCCATCGGCCCCCAGAACACGTCGCGCATGATCGGCACCATGCCGAGGATCGCGGCGGCAGCCGTCAGCAGGATCGGTCGCAGGCGGTGAAGCGCGGCCTCCACCACGGCGGTCCAGGGATCGGCGCCGGCGGCACGGTTGTGCTCTATCTGGTCGACGAGGATGACGGAGTTGCGGATGATCATGCCCACGAGGGCGATGAGGCCGAGAATGGCGACGAAGCCGAGCGGCGAGCCGGTGAGAAGCAGCGCGACGACGACGCCGATCACGCCCAGCGGCGCCACGCTGATGACCAGGAACAGGCGCGAGAAGCTCTGAAGCTGGATCATCAGCACGATCAGCATCAGCATGACCATCAACGGCACCTTTGCCAGCAGGGAGGCGTTGCTCGAAGCGCTCTTCTCGACGGTGCCGCCCTCGACGATCGCGGCGCCGGGCGGCAATGAGCCGCCGATCTCGTCGATCTGCGCGGCGAGACGCTGGTAGACGGTCGGCGCTTCGAGCCCCGGTGCCGTATCGGCCTGGACGGTTATCGTCGGCAGACGGTCGCGCCGCCAGATATAGCCGTCGTCGAGCGTGTAGCTCAGCGACGCGATCTCGGCGAGCGGCACGGCGCCGCCGGTCGGCAGGTTCACCTGCATGTTGCGCAGCGTGTCGAGCGACAGACGGTCCTCGTCGCCGGCGCGGGCAAGCACGTCGACGAGATAGATGGAATCGCGAATTTCGGTCACCGGCGCGCCGTTGAAGACCGTGTAGAGAAGCTCGGAGAGCGCAAGCGAGCTCAGCCCGAGCTGGCGCACCCGGTCCTGGTTGACGATGAGGCGAACGGTCTTGTTCTTTTCGCTCCAGTCGAGATTGACGGTACGCGCCGCATTCGACGCGCGCAGTGCATCGGCCACGCGCCCGGCGATGTCGCGGGCCTCGTCCGGCGTCGAGGCGCTCACCCTGTACTGCACCGGCCAACCCACGGGCGGGCCGAGTTCGAGCGGCGACACGCGCGCAAGCACATTGTCGAAACCCGTGGCGAATGCGTTCTCGAGCTTCGCCCGCAACCGGTCGCGCTCCTCCAACCCCTTGGTGACGATCACGAACTGGGCGAGGAAATCATTGTCGAGCTGCACGTCCAGCGGAAGATAGAAGCGTACCGCGCCGCCGCCGATCGTCGACGAATAGCGCTCGATATCGGCATCCCCTTCGATCAGCTTCTCGACCGCGTCCACCTGCTCCGCCGTGGCGAAGATCGAGGCGTTCTTGGGCAAGGTCAGCGTTACCAGCAGCTCGGGCCGGTCGGATGCCGGGAAGAACTGCCTCTGCACGAATTGCTGCGCGAACAGCGCAGCGACGAACAGCGCCAAAGTCACCGCGATCGTCAAATAGCGATGGCGCATGCAGCCGACGAGCACGCGATGGAAGCTCCCGCGGAACCGCGCCACGAAGCCCGAATCCTTCTTCTTGGTGAGTTGCGAAGGCAGAACCGTCACGCCGATCACCGGCGCGAAGATCACGGCGACGAACCACGAAGACAGAAGCGCCAGCGTCATGACGGCGAAGAGAGAGAAGCAGTATTGGCCGACCATGCTGTCGGCAAAGCCGACGGGCAGGAAGCCGAAGAGCGTCACCAATGTGCCGGTCAGCATCGGAAAGGCGGTGGAGATATAGGCGAAGGTGGCCGCCTTCAGCTTCTCCATCCCCTCCTCTATTTTCGAAACCATCATCTCGATCGTGATCATCGCGTCGTCGACGAGGAGCCCGAGGGCGATGATGAGCGCGCCGAGCGATACACGCTGGAGACTGATCCCGAGCATTTCCATTCCGAGAAAGACGATGGAGAGAACGAGCGGGATCGACAGCGCCACCACGAGGCCGGCGCGCAGGCCGAGGCTCAGGAAGCTGACCGCGAGCACGATGGCGATCGCCTCGAAGAGCGCACGCGTGAAGCCGCCGATCGCCTGACTGACCACTTGCGGCTGGTCCGAGACGAGAACGATGTCGGCGCCGATTGGAAATTGCTGCTGCAATTGCGCGGCCGCTTTGTTCAACCCTTCGCCGAAGGTCAGATTGTTGCCGCCGGAACGCATCGAGACGGCGATGCCGATCGCCGCCTTGCCGTTGACGCGGAACATTTTCGACGGGGGGTCGGCATAACCGCGCGTGATCGTCGCCAGCTCGGTCAGCGGATAGAACCGGCCGTTGACGAACAAGTTGATCGCCTCGATCCCGCGCTCGCTCTCGATCGCGCCGGAGACCTCGACGAGAATGTTCTCCTGCCGGGTGGAGATGACGCCGGCTGGCGCGACCGCGTTCTGGTCGCCGATGGCGGCGAGCACCTGGTTGAAGTTCAACCCGAGCGCCGCAAGCTTCGCCGGCGAGAAGGAGAGATAGATCTTCTCGTCTTGCGCGCCGAAAAGCTCGACCTTGCCGACATCCGCCACGCGCAGGAAGCTCGAGCGCGCCGTCTCGGCGAAATCCCTGGCCTCGCGCTGGGAAAACCCGTCGACCGTCAGGCCGTAGACATTGCCGAAGACGTCGCCGAACTCGTCGTTGAAGAACGGGCCGCGTACACCGTCGGGCAGCGTCTGCGCGATATCCGAGACCTTCTTGCGGACTTCGTACCAGATCCAGGGAATGTCCTCGGCGTCGACGGATTCGCGCAGGTTGACGAAGACCACGGACACGCCCGGCTTGGTGAAGCTGCGGATGAAGTCGAGATTGGGCGTTTCCTGAAGCTTCTTCTCGATGCGGTCGGTGACCTGCAGCATCGTGTCGCCGGTGGTGGCGCCCGGCCAGACGGTCTGCACCACCATGGTCTGGATCGCGAAGTCGGGGTCTTCCTGACGTCCGAGATTGAAGAAGGAAAGAACCCCGCCGACGAGACAGATGATCATGAAGAACAGGACGAGCGTGCGGTGCCGGACCGCCCAATCGGACAGGTTGAAGCGGGTCATTGCGCGGCCGCTTTCTGGACGGTCACCTTCTGGCCGTCGGTGAGCGAGTTGACGCCCGCGGTCACCACCAGATCGCCCTTCTCCAGCCCGTCCGAAATGATCACGCCGTCGGCCTCGTAACGCAGGACGGTGACCGCGCGTTTCGCGACCTCGCCCGCGGGCTGGGAAACGACCCAGACCTGCGGCTCCGAGCCCGTTTGCAGCAGGGCGGTGCTCGGCACCCGCACCATCAGCCCGCCCTCCACTTCCGCATGCCCGACGACGATCGCGCCGAGGCGCATATCGGCGGGAGCGTCCGGCAGCGAGACCTTGACCTGATACGTGCCGGTGACAGGATCGGCGTTCGGCGCCACCTCGCGCAGCGTTCCGGCGGTCGTCTCGGACGGCTTGTCCTGGAGCCACACCTTCACCGGCATGCCGATCTGCGCATAGGCCACGTGCTGGGGCGCGATCGCGAAGACCGCGTCGCGTTCGCCATGCTGGGCGAGTTCGACCACGGTCTGTCCGGCTGCGACGACTTGCCCGACATCGGCGGCGGTGGCCGTGACGACCCCGTCGGTCGGCGCGAGAAGCTGGGTGTATTTCAACTGGTCGTCGGCCAGCTTCAGATTGGCCGAGGCGCCGTTGAGCTGCGCCTGCGCGCCCTGCAGCGCCTGGAGGGCCGCCTCATATTGCTGGCGCGTGGCGAAGCCGTCCTCCAGCAGTTTCTTGAGCCGGCTTTCCTGCGGGGAGGCCTGATCGACCGTGGCTTGAGCCGCCGAGACCTGCGCCTGGGCCGCGACGACCTTGTTCTGGAAATCCGTCGGATCGATCCGCGCGATGAGGTCGCCGGCCGCAACCGAAGTACCGACGTTGACGGGCCGCTCGGTCAAGCGCCCGGCAACGAGGAAGCCGACGCTGGCCGTGCTGCGCGCCTCTATGCGCCCGCTTCCCTGCGCGGCCGCGAGGGGCGCGTTCTGGGGATCGATTTCCACGACGCGGACGGCACGCGGAGGTTGCGGCTGTTCGGCCTCTTGCGAGCAGCCGGCTATCGCGAGGAAGGAAAGCAGAGACGAAATCGCCGTGGCGCGGGACCAGTTGCTCATGTCCAACCTCACTCCCTTTCAGGGGAAAATCGTCAGGCATAGTCTCGGCGCCGATACTAATAGGCGAAATCGAAAAGACGCAAGAAGATAAACCGGCATTCAAAGCTCCTTTTCCATTAGCAGAAACTAACAAACCAGAATGGACTGCAAAGTCCCGGGTATTACCATAATTATCATGATGTTAACTGCGGATTTGACAGAAAAGCTTCTGGACAATCCGCCATTTCAAGTGCAGGATCGAAGTTACGGGGAAATGGAAGGGGTCATTCACGCTCTGACGCATCATTTGGCGAGGAGAGGAGAATGGACGTGCCGCAGAGCCAGCGAAATCGGCGGATTTTCTGCCGGGACACGATAGCCGCCAGCCTTTCTCATATGCATTCACCGAACACGACGCAGATAGCCGGTTAAAATCTGCGGTTGCGAAGATAGATGCCTCGCGGATGCCCCCTGGTCCGTCAACGGACTGCCGCTCACTGTTTGAAAATACATCGCTCCAACGGGGCGCGGACAGGAGTCGCACCATGAAACACAAGTCCCCTTTCGACATCTTCTACGATGATTTCAACGAGGAAATCCCCGAGGATCGCTTCCCCCGCAAGAGCATCTCCGCCTTTGCCGCCGAGGCGATCGTCAACAGCGAAGCCTGGTCGGATTCGCAACCGGTGATGAATCTTTCGTCCTTCGTGACCACCTTCACCGAGCCCGAGGCGCTGGAAGTCGGCCGGAGAAACTTCCTCAAGAACTACATCGACCACGACATGTACCCGCAGCTCTTCGCCATGGAGAGCCGCATGGTGCGATGGCTGCACGAGCTCTGGAACGGTCCGAAGGGCGTGGAGCCCTACGGTACGGCCACCGTTGGCTCTTCGGAGGCCTGCATGCTCGCCGGCCTCGCCCACAAATGGAACTGGCGGCAGGCGCGGGAGGCCGCCGGCAAGGATGGTTCGAAGCCCAACCTGGTCACCGGCGGCAACGTCCAGATCGTCTGGAAGAAGTTCATGCGCTATTTCGACGTCGAGCCTCGCATCGCGCCCTTGAAGCCGGGCAATTACCGGCTGACGACCGAGCACCTCGACGAACTGGTCGACGAGAACACGATCGCCGTCGTCGCCATCGCGGGCCAGACCTTCACGGGCGAGGACGACGATTTCCAGGAAATCCACGACTGGCTGGACGCCTACGAGAAACGCACCGGCATCAGCATTCCCATGCATGTCGACGGCGCCTCCGGCGGCTTCGTCAACCCGTTCCTCTATCCGGACTACAAATGGGATTTCCGCTTGCCGCGCGTCCAGTCGATCAATGCGTCCGGGCACAAATACGGGCTGGTGCCCCCCGGCCTCGGCTGGATCGTCTTTAGGGAGCGCAAGATCTTCAACGAGGATCTCGTCTTCTACGTGAACTATCTCGGTGGCGAGATGCCGACGGCGACCCTCAACTTCAGCCGCAACGCGGCGCAGATCGCCTACCAGTACTACACCATCGTGCGCCTCGGCTTCGACGGCTACAAGGAGATCATGCAGCACACGGTCGACAACGCGCAGCATCTGCGCGAGCTGCTCGTCCAAAGCGGCTATTTCGAGATCATGAACAAGACCCAGCGCATTCCCGTCGTCGCGCTGACGCTCAAGGACGAGTTCAAGAACTTCAACGAATTCGACGTCTCGGCCAAGGTGCGCGAGCGCGGCTGGGTGCTCTCCGCCTACTCGATGCCGCCAAACGCGGAATCGGTGAACAGCCTGCGCGTCGTGGTGCGCCCGCATCTCAACTTGAACGTCATCAACGGGCTGGCCAAGGACATCATCCACGCCTGCGACTGGCTGAAGCAGCATGGCGGCACCTCGACACCGCCGAAGCTTCACCACCACGAGGTGACGACCGTCAGCAAATGCTGACCATGCGCCTACTTCGGTTTTTCAGGACGACTTCACGTCATTTCGGGTCCGGAGGACGATCGTGAACAAGACCATTACCGTCTCAGCACTGGGATTCATGACCGCGGCATCCATCGTCACCAGCCTGCGCGGCCTGCCGATGATGGCCAAGGAAGAAATGGAAATGTTCTTCTACATCGGTTTCGCGGTCATCCTCTTCCTCATTCCGGCAGGTCTGGTGGCCGCCGAACTCGGCGGCGCCTTCGGCAACCGCGAGGGTGGAATTTACGTCTGGGTGGGCGAGGCATTCGGCAAGCCAGTCGGCTTCATCGCCATCTTTCTCTCCTGGGTGCAGAACATCGTCTTCTATCCCACCGGGCTTAGCTTTGCCGCGGCCGCGCTCGCCTTTACCTTCGGTGCGCCCGACCTGGCCAACAACAACATCTATGTCGGCCTCTTCACCGTCGTCGCGTTCTGGCTGTGCACCCTAGTCGCGCTTGTCAGCACCCAGTTTGCCGCCAAGGTCACCCAATACGGCTTCATCCTCGGCACCGCGATACCCGGCCTCATCCTGATCGGAGCCTGCCTGTGGTGGGTGATGTCGGGCCACACCATCGGGTGGAACGTCGCCACCGATCCGTCGGTTGCCGTGGCCACCGACGGGCATCCCCACCCGCGCTGGTTCCCCTATGTCACCAGCCTGGGAGGCCTCGCATTCCTCGCCGGCATCCTGCTCAGCTTCGCCGGGGTCGAATCGCAGGCGGTCCACACCAACGAGTTGCGCAATCCCAAGACCGGCTATCCGGTCGTCATCATGATCGCCGCCCTGGTCTCCTTTGCTATATTCACGCTCGGCGCATTGGCGATCGCCGGTATCCTCCGTTACGAGCAGATCAACCTCCAGACCGGCGTCTTCGATGCATTCTCGACCGTTTTCACCGCGATGCTCGGCTCGACCTGGCCGGTTCCGGTCCTGAGCCTGCTCATCTGCTACGGCGCGCTCGGCGGCGTCCTCGCCTGGATCACGGGACCGAGCCGCGGCCTGCTCGCCACGGCCCACGACGGCAAGCTGCCGCCATGGATGCAGAAAACCACCAAGACGGGCGTGCAGAAGAACATCCTGATCATCCAGGGTATCGTCGTCACCGCCCTGTCGTCGATCTATCTGGTCGTGACCGATGTCTCCGTGGTGTTCTTCCTCATCACGGCGATGGCCGTCAGCCTCTACATCATCGTCTATCTGTTGATGTATGCCGCCGCGATCCGGCTTCGTTACACCCAGCCCGATCTGGAACGTTCCTTCAAAGTCCCGGGTGGCAATGTCGGCATGTGGCTCGTGGCGGGAATCGGCTTCGCAGCCGTGGCGTTCGCCTTCGTGCTCGCCTTCGTCCCACCGGATCAACTGCCCATAGGCAATCCCGCCATCTACGTCGCCCTCGTCGCCGGCGGTGCCATCATCTTCACCGCCGCTCCCATCGTGCTCGAATGGTTCCGCAAGGATAGCTGGCTTCCGCCCGAGGACCGGGCGGCGCGCCTCGCTTCCGGGCGTGTTCCTCCCCCGGAACGACGAGCCTTGTCCGAAAAGAAGGCCCACGCTCATGGTTGATCTCCACGAGGCCGCCCGAAAAGTCCTGAGGACCGTTCGCCCGCACATCGGCGAAGGCAAGGTCGCCACCTACATCCCGGCCCTCGGCGAGGTCGATCCGAAGCAGTTCGGCTTCGCGGTGGCGAGCGTCGATGGTGACGTTTACGGCGTCGGCGATCAGGACGTCCGCTTCTCGCTGCAGAGCATCTCCAAGGTGTTCACCCTCGCTCTCGTTCTGAGCCACGACGACGAGGCGATCTGGAAGCGCGTCCATCGCGAGCCATCCGGCAGCGCGTTCAACTCCCTGTTCCAGCTCGAGTTCGAGAAGGGCATTCCGCGCAACCCCTTCATCAATGCCGGCGCCATAGTCGTCACCGACCAATTGCTCGCCGATACGGGAGACGCGCTCGGCTCGCTGCGTGGCCTGCTGCGCGCCGAGACCGGCAACCCCGACCTGCACGTCGACAGCGTCACCGCCGCCTCCGAATCCGAGACCGGGCATCGCAACAGGGCGCTCGCCCATCTGATGGCCGACTTCGGAAACATGCTCAATCCCGTCGAGCATGCCCTCGACCACTATTTCAGGCAGTGTTCGATCACGATCAGCGCGCAGGAACTCGCCCGTGCCGGGCTCCTGCTCGCCCGGCACGGTCTGCGCGCCGACGGATCGAGGCTGCTGACGCCGAAGGACGCACGCCGCATCGTGTCGCTGATGCTCACCTGCGGCCCCTACGATGCGGCCGGCGAATTCGCCTACCGCATCGGCCTGCCCTGCAAAAGTGGCGTCGGTGGCGGCATACTTGCCGTCGTTCCCGATCGTTGCGCCGCTGTCGCCTGGGGACCAGGCCTGGACGAGCACGGCAATTCTGTCACCGCCGCCCTTGCCCTCGACACCTTCGATTCCCTCACCGGCTGGTCGATCTTCTAGCTGGCATCGCTCGGCATATTCGGCCATGTCGCGGGACCGCTCCTCACCTTGACCGTCGCGACCTCGGAACCGGCGGCCGCCGCACTGATGCGAGCGGCGGCGCGCCTTCGGCATCCCATCGCTCCTTGGCATCGCGGATTCCGCCGGTTCTCGATTTCCGTACCTGTTTTTCGATAGCCAAATTCTCTACGATCCAGACATGCGAATTATGCCCGTATTATCTTGTTTTCGGCATGTTGACGCCTGCATATCGACCATGCCATCTTCATGAAAATTGAGGAACGAGCCTGAGAGGAAAGGCTCGCGGCGCCCCAGGCGGCATCGTCGAAACGAGATCGGCGGCAGAGGCGGGAGGAGCACGTCCAGCCCTGACGCCGCAAGACAGGATCAGGCAGCGCCTTGGAGGAGGAGCCGCAGCCCATGAACATATTCTTCCAGCAGGTTCTTAACGGACTGACGCTCGGCAGCGTCTACAGCCTGGTCGCGCTTGGGCTGACGCTCGTCTACGGCATCCTGCACATTCCGAATTTCGCCCATGGCGCGTTCTACATGGTCGGCGCCTATATATCGTTCTATCTTGCCGGGTCGTTCGGGCTGAACTTCTGGCTGGCGATGCTCTGCTCGGCGGCGGCGGTCGCGGTGCTGGCGATGCTTTCGGAACGGCTGATCTTCCATCCATTGCGCAATGCGCCGGCGCTCCACGACATGATCGCGGCCATCGGGCTGCTGCTCTTCCTCGAAGCCGTGGTGCAGGCGATCTGGGGGGCCGATTTCCACAGGCTGCCGGCCCCCTATACGCAGATATTGCGCTTCGCGGACCTGACCGCGCCCGCCCAGCGCATCCTGATCATCGTCGCAGCTTTCATTCTGATGATCGGGCTGCAGATATTCCTGCGCAGGACGACGACCGGCTCCACCATCGTCGCGATGGCGCAGAACCGGGAGGGCGCCGCGCTCGTCGGCATCGATCCGGTGAAGGTATCGCTGCTGACCTTCGCCATTTCCGGCGCGCTCGCCGCGGTGGCCGCGACGCTCTTCGCGCCGATCAACCTGATCTTCCCGGCGATGGGGCACCTCGTCATCCTCAAGGCCTTCGTGATCATCATCCTTGGCGGAATGGGATCGATACCCGGTGCCATCGTCGGCGGCATGATCATCGGCTTCGCGGAAGCCTTCGGCGCCTTCTACATCTCGCCCGCCTACAAGGACATCATCGCCTTCGCGCTCCTCGTGATCATCCTTTCCCTGCGGCCGCAAGGCCTGTTCCCAAGCGAGGTGCGCTAATGAAGCTCGACAGCCGTCTCGAATACGGGCTCTACGCCGCACTGCTCGCGATCGCCGTCGCCTTTCCGTTCCTGGCCTCGAACGAATACCAGGTCTATGTGATGGCGCTCGCCTTCATCTGGGCGATCGCGGCGATGGGTCTCAACATCATCGTCGGCTATACCGGCCAGCTCAACCTCGCCCATGCCGGCTTCATGGCCATCGGCGCCTACACGGTCGGGCTTCTGACGGTGGACTACGGCGTGCCGTTCTGGATCGCCTTCCTGCTCGCCGGTCCGCTCGCCGCGCTTCTCGGTTTTCTCGGCGGGCTGCTCTCGCTGCGACTGAAGACCCACTTCTTCTCCATCTTCACGCTGTGCGTCGGCTACATCATCTATCTGCTGATCGAAAAGTGGGACACGCTCACCCACGGCACGGTCGGCGTCATCGGCATTCCGGCGCCCTCCCCGATCGGCCCGTTCACCTTCGACAACACGCGCTCGGTCTATTTCCTCGTGCTCGCCTTCCTGGTGCTGGCCATCTTCGTGAAGCGCCGGATCGTCCGCTCGCTCGTGGGGCGCTCCTTCGTCGCCATCCGCAACTCCGACGAGCTCGCGGAGGCGCTCGGCATAAACCTGATGCGCACCAAGGTCCTCGCTTTCACGTTGTCGACCTTCTACGCCGGATTGGCCGGCGGTCTCTTTGCCGGTTTCGTGCGCTTTCTCGGACCGGACCTCGCGCGCGAGTACCACACCTTCGACATGGTCGCCTTCGTGCTCGTCGGCGGCATCGGCACGCTGATGGGGCCGGTTCTCGGCGCCATTGCGCTTACCTGGATCACGCAGTCGCTGCAGTTCCTGGAAACCTACCGCATGATCGTGTTCGGGCCGCTGCTGATCCTGCTCGTGATGTTCTGGCCCAACGGCATCATCGGCACCTACACGCGTTGGCAGGCGAGGCGGCGCGAGAGCGGCGGCGCTGCCAGCGCGGCAAAGCGCAAGTCCAAGGAACTCCACGACGAGGCGCGCGCCAATGTCTGAGATCATCATCGAGACCAGGGCCCTGACCAAGCGATTCGGCGGCTTGAACGCGGTCAAGGACGTCGACGCGCGGATCGAGCGCGGCAAGATCACGGCCATCATCGGCCCCAATGGCGCCGGCAAGACCACCTTCTTCAACCTCGTGAGCGGGACCTTCCCCCTGACCTCCGGCGAACTCCGCTTCGAGGGGGAGAAAGTCGACGGGAAGCGCCCCGACGAGATGGCGAGGCTGGGGATCGCGCGCACCTTCCAGACGACCAGCCTGTTCGACGGCGCGACCGTGATGGACAACCTCATCGTCGGCCATCGATTGCGTACCCGCTCGGGTCTTTTCGATGCGATCTTCCAGACGGCGCGGCTGCGCGAGGACGAACGCATCTGCCGCGACAAGGCCGAGGAAGCGCTCGATTTCGTCGGCCTGCGCCACATAGCCAACCGGCTGGCGGCGGACGTGACCCAGGAGGAGCGCAAGCGCATCGCCTTCGCGCTGGCCCTGGCGACCGATCCGAAAGTCCTCCTCCTCGACGAGCCGGCGGGCGGCGTCAATCCGGAGGAAACCGCCGGGCTTGCCGACCTGATCCGCAAGATGGCGGCGTCAGGCCTCACCATCTGCCTCATCGAGCACAAGATGGACATGGTCATGGGATTGGCCGACCACATCATCGTCCTCGACCACGGGGTGAAGATCGCCGACGGCAGCCCTGGCGAGATCAGATCGAACCCTCTCGTGATCGAAGCCTATCTTGGAGCGGGCCACGATGCTGCAGCTTGAAGACGTGAAGCTGAATTACGGAAGCTTCCGGGCTCTCGACGGCATCAACCTCTCCGTGCGCGAAGGCGAGCTGGTGGTGATGCTCGGCGCCAACGGCGCCGGCAAGAGCTCGATGTTCCTGGCGATCTCCGGCCTGCGCAAGCTCAGCGGCGGCAAGGTCAGGCTTGCCGGCACCGACATTACGCGCGCCTCGCCCAACACGATCGTCTCGCGCGGCCTCGTCCAATGTCCTGAGGGCCGCAAGCTCTTCGCGAGCATGAGCGTCGAGCGCAACCTGATGCTCGGCGGCTATGTCCACAGGGCGGACAAGGCAGGGCTCAAGACCCGGCTCGAGGAAATCTACGAGATGTTCCCGATCCTTCGGGAAAAACGCGACGACCATGCAGGCTCGCTGTCGGGCGGCCAGCAGCAGATGGTGGCGATCGGCCGCGCCCTGATGGGCAGGCCCAAGCTCCTCCTGCTCGACGAGCCGTCGCTGGGCCTCGCGCCGCTGGTCGTGCGCCAGGTGCTGGATACGATCAAGTCGATCAACGCCGGCGGCACGACCGTGCTTCTGGCCGAACAGAATGCCTACGCGGCTCTCCAGATCGCCGACCGCGGCTATGTGATGGAGAGCGGGCGCGTGGTGCTGGAAGGGAGCCGGGAAGAGCTCCTCAACAATGAAACGGTTCGCCGAGCCTATATCGGCGGCTAGTCGGCCGGCGTTCCGCCAGCCGTTCACCACGGAGGAACGAATGAGCATTCTATCGAAGATGAAGTCGCTCGCCGCGGGCGTCGCGGTGGCAGCGTCGATGAGCGGCGCGGCGTTCGCGCAGGAAAAGATCAATATCGGCTTTACCGGTCCGCTTTCGGGCGGCGCCGCGCTCTACGGGCAGAACACGCTGACCGGCTTGCAGATGGCGGCGGCCGAGATCAACCAGGCGGGCGGCATCGAGGTCGATGGCAAGACCTACAATTTCGAGATCGTCGCGCTCGACGACAAATACGCGCCGAGCGAGGCAGCGGTAAACGCCAAGCGGCTCGCCACGCAATACAATTCGCCGGTGATATTCACCCCGCATTCGGGCGGCGCCTTCGCCCTGCAGGAGTTCAACCAGCAGGACGGCTTCATTCTCGGCGCCTATACCAGCGTGCCGGAAATGACCGAGCGCGGGAACACGCTGACGCTGCGCATTCCGCCCTCCTTCGCGGGCTATGTGGAAACCTTCGTGAAGACCTCGATGGAGCGGTCCGGACCGAAGCTCGCCATGGTCGGCGGCGATCACGACTACGCCAAGGCCTGGGCGGCGCTGTTCAAGCCGGCTTGGGAGGAAGCTGGCGGCGAGATCGTTGCCGAGAACCCGATGTCCTACAACAAGGACACCGACTTCTATTCCGGCGTCAGCCGCGCGCTTGCGGCGAGCCCTGACGTGATGTTCGTCGGCGGCGCCTCCGAGCCCACCGCGCTGGTGATGCGCACTGCGCGCGAGCTCGGCTTCCAGGGCGGCTTCATCATCATGGACCAGGCGAAGCTCGACGAGATCGACCGTGTCATCAACGACATGTCGCAGCTCGAGAACTCCATCGGCGTGATGCCGCTGGTTTCGGACCAGCGCGAAGGCGCCAAGGCCTTTGTCGAACGCTTCACCAAGGAAAACAACGGCAAGATCCCCGGCACCGAGACCTCCTACATGTACACAGCGCTCAACGCGGTGGCCGAGGCCATGAAGCTCGCCGGCTCCGTCGACGATCCCAAGGCGGTCATGGCCAAGCTCAGCGAGGCCTATGGCTCGCTTTCGCCGGAGCGCAATCCCGCCAGCATCGACAGCGTGGACGAAAAGGGCGGCACCAATGCCAGGATCGTCGTCGCCTATGTCGAAGGCGGCGAAATCGTCCCCGTTGACAGCGTCAGCCAGTAAAGCCTATCCGAATCCCGTGTCCGCGGAAGCATCGCGGGCACGGGCAACCGAACGAAGAAATCCCATGAACGGATCGCCGGCCGTCGCCGCCCGTCAGACCCGCCGTTTCGGCGAAAAACGGACGCTCATTCTCGAAGCCGCGGCCAGGCTCTTCAACCAGCACGGGGTCAGGGGAACCACCCTCACCGACGTCGGCGCGGAAGTCGGCCTGCTCACCAATTCGATCAGCTATTATTTCCGCAAGAAGGAAGACCTGGCGGCCGCCTGCTTCCTGCGAACGATCGAAACGATCATACGGACCGCGACAGTCGCCGCCGACCAGGAGATCACCGCCCGGGCACGGCTGCGGCGCTTCCTGACGCTTTATGTTCAACTGCACGCCGAAATCGCCACTGGCTCGCGCGCCGAGCTTTTGTCGTCGAACGATCTGCGCGCGCTTGAAGAGCCGCATGCGAGCGCGGTCTTCGCCAGCTATGTCGACATGTTCCGCAGCATCAGGCAGCTCCTCCTGGCGAACGACATGCCGGAGGTCGAACGCACGGACCTCATTGCCCGCACCCATCTCATCGTATCCGTGGTGCACAGCGTGCAGAACTGGATACGCCGCTACGACCTCGCGGACTATCCCCGCGTCGCCGCGCGGCTCGCCGATATCCTCACCGACGGCATGGGAGAAGGAGCGCGGGACTTTTCCCCTCCGGAGCTCCTGTCCTTTCAAAAGCATGTTTCGTCGGAGGGTGACAGTTCCCGCGAACGCTTCCTGCAGGCGGCGACCTTCCTCATCAACGAGCATGGCTATCGCGGCGCATCGGTGGAGAAGATATCGGCACGGCTGTCGGTCACGAAGGGCTCGTTCTACCATCACAACGAGGACAAGGACGAGTTGGTAGCCGACTGTTTCGAACGTACCTTCTCGCTGATTCACGATGCGCAAAGCGCCGCGATCGATACGGTGCCCGACGGCTGGTCCCGCGCCTGCGGGGCCGTGTCCGCGCTTACCCGCTTCCAGTTCTCTCCGCGTGGGCCGCTGCTGCGCATCGCCGCTCTTTCCGCCATGCCGGAACCGATGCGCCCGAAATGGGTGGCGCGGATGAACCAACTCATGGAACGCTTCGCCGGCATCGTTTCGGACGGCATCGCCGACGGCTCCATGCGCCCTATCGACGCGAGGATCGCCGGGCAACTCCTCTACACGACGTCGAATTCTGCGGCCGAGCTTCACCGGTGGATTTCAACCGAGGATGCGGACGCGGCGATGAAGAGCTATGTCCGGCCGCTGTTTACCGGGCTGTTGCACCCCTGACGGGGTCAGGGCGGCGCAGCCTTCCAAAGCCCGCTCGCACCCATGGTGAGCAAAGGCGTAGCGATCGGCGCAAGGACCGGCAGGTCCGGCCAGGGAGAGGCGGCAACGGCCGCGCGCCAGCGCTCACCCTGCAGCATGGCGAAAAGGGCGGCTTGCGGCTTCAGCCCCGCGCCGTGGAGCAGGCGCAGCACCGCCGCGAGCGACGAGCCGGTGCTGGCCACGTCGTCGATGACGACGAAGCGCCTGCCTTCCAGGAGCGGCAGCATGCGCGGATCGAGATAGAGCCGCTTTTCGCCATTGGGGCTGGTGATCGAGCGCAGCGGCTCCGAGAGCCGCTCGTCGTACCAGAATTTACGCGACGTGCCGAGCGCCACCATGCGCGCGTGGCCGAGACGTCGCGCCACATTGGCCGCGACCGGCAGGCCGAGCGTCGGAACCCCGACGACGATGTCCGGCACGAAACGGCGCGCATCTTCCGCCATGAAGGCGGCGAGCGTATCCTCGACGGCGAAGCTCGCCTGGTTGACAATGAGCGAGGCAACCGCGCGCGCTCCATTGCCCGGGAG
Organism: Aquamicrobium sp. LC103; assembly: GCF_001014615.2. Lineage (GTDB taxonomy): Bacteria > Pseudomonadota > Alphaproteobacteria > Rhizobiales > Rhizobiaceae > LBCQ02. The sequence goes on along the minus strand of NZ_LBCQ02000016.1, from coordinate 86,844 downwards.
AACGCGCACGGGAAGCGCGACGACGCGGCCGTCGGGGAGCGTGGCGGGATAGATCTCGCGATATCCCTCCCGCGTCTCCTCGGCGAAAGAGCCGGGAGAATAGACTTCCTGCCAGAACTGGTGAGGGGACAAAGCCACGGGATTTGCTTTCCGAGGGGTTGCTTTTCGGGGCCAAAAGGCGCGATTTCCAAGTTCATCCTTCTACCCGCGAGACCGGACGAGTCCAGACGTGACAGACGAGAACTTCCTTACTCCCGAGGAAATCGACGAGCTCGTGGCCCTGAGGCGCGACCTGCACGCCCATCCCGAACTCGGCTTCGAGGAGGAACGCACCAGCGCGATCGTGCGGGACTTCCTGAAAGCTGAAGGCATGGAAGTTCACTGCGGGATGGGACGCACCGGCGTGGTCGGAACCCTTCGGATAGGTGAAGGCAACGCGGCGATCGCGCTGCGCGCCGACATGGATGCGCTCGCCATGCCCGAAACCGCGCTCGACCGTTCCTATCGTTCCAAATTCGACGGCAAGATGCACGCCTGCGGCCATGACGGCCATACCGTGATGCTGCTGGGTGCTGCCCGGCTGCTTGCCCGGCGGCGCCGGTTCTCGGGCACCGTCCATTTCATCTTCCAGCCGGCGGAGGAAGGGCGCGGCGGCGCGCAGGCGATGGTCGACGACGGTTTCTTCGAGCGTTTTCCGGTCGATCGCGTCTATGGCCTTCACAACATGCCGGGGCTCGAAATCGGCAAGATCGCCGCGGTCGAAGGCCCGCAGCTTGCCTCGTCCGACCGTTGGGAAGTCGTTTTCAGGGGCGTCGGAACGCATGGCGCCAAGCCGCATCTGGGGCTCGACCCGACGGTCGCGGCCGGCCAGTTCCTGGGTACGATCCAGACCATCGTCTCGAGAAAAACCGATCCCATCGAGGCCGCCGTCGTCTCGGCCTGCGCGATCGCGGCAGGCGATTTCGAGGCGCTCAACGTGATCCCCAACGAAGTGCGGATCGGAGGGACTTCGCGCGCCTACAGCCATGCCGTGCGCGACCAGATCGAGGAAGAGATCGGAAAGATCGCCCGGGGCATCGCGGCCGCCAGCGGCATTGGCTGCGATTATGAATACAGGCGCGGCATGCCGGCGGTCATCAACGAGCAGGATGCGAGCGCACGCGCTCTTGCCGCGGCCCGCGCCGCGCTCGGTGAGGAAAACGCGCTGGCAAGCTTCCCACCTTCGACCGCGGGCGACGATTTCGCCATCTTCTCGACGCGCGTTCCCGGCGCCTATGTGTGGCTCGGCAACGGGCCAGCGGAGGACGGCGCGCTGCACCACAACACCCGCTACGATTTCAATGATGCGGCGATCGTGCCGGGCATACGCTACTGGACGACGCTGGTCGAGCAGGATCTGGCGGGATAGCCGTCGCTTCCGGCACGTCACACATCGGCGACATCGGACCGCCCGTGACCCTAGCCCGCCTTGGCTTCCTTGGCCGCGCCGGGTGCATGTCCCATCACCCGCTTGAAGGCCCGGCTGAACGCGGCCTGCGAGCCGTAGCCGAGACGGTGGGCGGCGGTTTCGATCGGCATCCGGTCGCGCCCGAGCCACTGCGCGGCGAGCCGCATCCTGAGTTCCGTCAGGTACCGTACGGGGGTCATTCCGGTCGTGCTTAGAAAGCGTTCGGCGAAGACCGAACGGGAGCTGCCCATTTCCGCCGCAAGCTCGGCCACGGTCCAGTTCCTGCCCGGATCGCGATGGAGGGCGGCGATGACCCGGCCAAGGCGGGGATCACGCAGGGCCGCGACCCAACCGCTCGCATCGCCGCAGCCGCATTCCACCCAGGCCCGGACCACGAACGCCGAGACGACATCGGCAAGCCTGGCGAGAATTCCAGCGAAACCGGCGCGATCACTCCGGGTCTCGCGCTCCATCGCCTCCAGCATCGGCAGGATTTCCGGGTAGCGTTCGAGAAGCGTACCGACGAACATCACCTCGGGCATCAGCGCGACCAGCGGATGCATGGAGCCAAGGTCGAATTCCATGCAGCCGCTGAAGACCAGCGCATTCGTGGACGGGCATTCCTCGCCCGAACACGACTTGATGGCGCTGACGCCGTTGCAGAGCGTTCTGGCCTCGAAGGCCGCGACGTCGTGGCCGGTGAGGCCCGGCTCGGAGACGAGATCGTGCACGCCGCCGCGTGGAAGAAGCACGGCGTCGCCGGTGTTCATGGCGTGCAGGGTCCCGCCTTCGCCGCGCAGGAACACCGGGCCACGGGCGATGAAGTGAAACTGCGCCCGCCCGTTCACCGTACCGAAGCGCAGCCCGAAGGGCGGCGCAATCTCGATGCGGCGGTAGTCGAGCCCGACGAGACGCATGCCCATGAGCAACTCGCTCACGAGATCGGTGGGGATGGAGCTGGTTTGTCCCCTCGAGCGATTTTCGGACGTTCGATCAAACATTCCGGATTTCGTGACATAGAACGTCTGAAAAGTCCATCCTACTTCTGCTGCACTGCAAAATACTCTTTTTCTCGAAAGGGCTTACGGATGAGCGAATCCTTGAACTGGGCGCAGACGAAGCGGGTGGAGGAGGAACCCGCCTGGGGCGCCGTCGTCGCGATGACGCTCGGCGTGTTCGGCCTGGTGACGGCGGAGTTCCTGCCCGCCAGCCTGCTTACGCCGATGGCGGCGGATCTCGGCATCAGCGAGGGGATGGCGGGACAAACCGTGACGGCGACAGCGGTTGTGGCGCTGCTGACCAGCCTCGTGATCTCCGCCGCAACGCGAAATATAGATCGGCGGCGCGTGCTGCTGGCCTTTTCGATGCTGCTGGTCGGATCGAACCTCATGGTCGCTTTCGCGCCCAGCCTTCCCCTGCTGCTCATCGGACGTGTGCTGCTCGGCATCGCGCTGGGCGGATTCTGGTCGATGTCGGCGGCGACTGCCATGCGGCTCGTGCCGGAGGCGCTGGTGCCGCGGGCGCTGGCGATGATCTTCAGCGGCGTTTCCGCCGCCACGATCCTGGCCGCTCCCGTCGGCAGCTATGTCGGCGAGATCGCCGGCTGGCGCATCGTCTTCCTCATGGCGGCCGGCCTCGGAATGATCGCGCTGATCGTGCAGCTCGCCACGCTTCCGAAAATGACGCCGCATGGCTCCTCCAGCCTGCGGACACTGGCCGAGGTGCTCGGCCGGCCCGGTGTGGGCTTAGGAATGCTCGCGGTCATGCTGGTCTTCACCGGACACTTCGCCTTCTTCACCTATATCCGCCCCTTCCTCGAGACCGTCACGGGCGTCGGCATCGGCGCGGTATCGGCGATCCTTTTGGGATTCGGCATCGCGAATTTCATGGGCACGCTCCTTGCGGGACCAATGATCGAGCGCAGCTTGCGGCTGACGCTGCTGTCCATGCCGCTTCTGATGGGCGTCCTCGGCATTGCCCTCGTCAGCCTCGGCAACACGCCGGTGACGGATGCGGTGATGGTGGCCCTGTGGGGGTTAGCCTTCGGTGCCGTGCCGGTGGCCTGGTCCACCTGGCTTACCCGAACGGTTCCGGATCAGGCGGAAAGCGCCGGCGGCCTGATCGTCGCGGCAATCCAGCTCGCCATCGCAATCGGCGCGGCCGCCGGCGGAGCAATATTCGACATCAGCGGCGCGAGCGGCGTCTTCGGTTCGGCCGGTCTGCTTCTCCTGCTGGCGACCGTGATCATCCTGCTCGGCGTGCGGCCCCGCGCGGCGGTGGCGATGGCCTGAGCCGCGGCGCGCCCTTCGAAGACGCAATGCCTGCCACGATTGCGCCGGCGGCCTCACCCCGACGGGTGGCGTTGCCGGCACGCCATGTCTTCCTTGCGGGGCTCGCGGAACCTACGCGACCTCACCGGAAGTGCCGGCAAAATCGCTCATCCGGTCGCGAACCAGCCGACGTTTCACCTTGCCGAAACCGTCGCGTGGAAGCCGGTCCGTGACGCTCATGCTCTTCGGAACTTCCGCCGGGGCAAGATGCGCGGCGCAATGGGCTTTCAGCTCGCTCAGCTCGATGCGGTTTTTGCCTTCGGACGGCTCGATGACGGCATGCACCCGCTCGCCCCATTCGCGATCGTCCATGCCGACGACGACGACGTCGCGGACATCCGGATGCGCCAGGAGCACGGCCTCGATCTTTTCCGGGTACACCTTGACACCGCCGGTATTGATGACGTCGTCGCGCCGGCCGGCGAGATGGACATAGCCCTCGCCGTCGATCCAGGCCATGTCGCCGATGCTGGTGAAGCCATCGATATCCGTGCGGGCGGTCACGGTGGGGTCGAGATAGCGCGTTCCGCCGTCGCCGGACCAGCGTCGCATGAAAAGCTCGCCGACCTCTCCGGGGGGCAGTTCCTCGCCCTGCGGGCCGCGCACAAGCGCATCGGTCTCGAAGGGCCTGCCCACGGAGCCCGGATGCGACAGCCATTCCCGCCCCGTGATGATGGTCTGGCCGACATTCTCGCCCGAACCGTACATCTCCATGACCCGGTCAGCGCCGAGAATTTCGATCCATGCCTTCTTGAGCCATGCCGGGCAGACGGCGGCCGTGTGGTAGAAAGCCTCGAGCGTCGCGAAGGTGACGCCTGCATTCTCCAGGACGTCCAGCATCCGCACCATCATCGTCGGCACGACCATGACGAACTGAATCCGATATGCGTCGATCGCCCGCAGGGCGCGCAGCGCGTCGAAACGCTCCATGACGACGAGATGATGCCCTTCGAAGAGGCCGAGCTGTGCCCAGGTCAGCGGAGCGTTGTGGGACATCGCTCCGCAGACGAGCTGGTTCTGGTTGGGCCGGAACCGCAGGGTTTTCGCGACATTGCCCCACGGCCGGCCGGGCACGCCGACCCATGGCTGGTCGTCGACCATGAGCTTGGGAATGCCGGTGGACCCGCCGGAAAGCACGATCTTGCCCGGCCGGGAAATCCGGTCCGCCATTTTCGCCCCGGCGGCAAGGCGCTGCAGCGAGAGGAGCTCGCTTCGGCCGAGGAAGAGCCCGTCACCTCTGCCCGCCTCGTCCTCCACGATCCCGCACACCGCCCCGGCCCTTTCGAGCAGGGACAATATCTGCGCCTGCGGCGAGGCGGGATCGAAGGCCATGAGCGTGCAGCCGAGGCGCCAACAGGCCAGAACCGAGGCAATGTGCAGCAGGCCGTTGGCGAGACCGATGCCCACGACCTCGCCTTCGCGAACCGGACGCCGTTGAAGCACATGGGCGACGCGGTCGACCATCGCGTCGAGCCCGGCCCAGGTCACATGCTCGACCGCGCCATCGGCGCCGAGAACGGTGATCGCCGTTTGATCCGGCCGCTCGGCCGCATGCTGCCGCAGGCGGGTCCCGAAATCGACCGGTTCCATGTCTTGGGCAATGGTCATGCTCATATTCCCGGCCATTCTTCGCCACCCCGTTCGGTGCGCTTCCGCCCTGCGGAAATGCGCCGGCCCGCTCAGGCCTCCTCGAAGGAGATCGGATGGGCGCCCTTCCAGAGAACGGCGTTGCCCAGTTCCGGCAGCTTGTCGAGATTCGACGTGAGCGTGATGAAATGATTGCCGGCGAGCTGTCCCATCTTGCTGGAGAAGTCGACGCCGCCATAGGCCAGCAGGATTTCGGTTTCGCTGATACCGCCGGGGTAGAGCAGGATATGGCCGGGCGCCGGATGGCTCGTATGGTTCTCGTAGCCCACGCCGAAATCATGGTCGCCCAGCGGAACCCACACCCCCTCCCCGCTCCAGCGGACGTGAACGATCTGGCTGACGAAGGGCAACGCCTTGCGGAAGGCGGCCACCGTATTCGGCGCCTTGTCTTCCTCGAAACGGGCCGCGAACTCATAAGGGCCCGCCTTGACGGTCAATCCGGACATGTTCTTCCTTTCAACGGGGAGTTACTGGATGAGGCCGGCCATCCGCGGCAACGCCAGGGAAAGCTCGGGAACGAACGTGGTCAGCACCAGAATGGCCATCATCGCCGCAAAAGGCATCAGCAGCTTGCGCGCCACCTTGATGACCGGACGGTTGGCAACGCTCGCGGCCACGAAAAGGGAAATTCCGTAGGGCGGCGTGACCGTTCCGATCGCGCAGTTGAGCACGATCACGAGGGCGAAGTGGATCGGATCGATCCCGTAGTCGAGCGCGATCGGCATGAGCACGGGGACGACGATCAGGATCGCTGCGATCGTCTCCAGGAACATGCCTATGATCAGGAAAAGCACGTTCACTATGATCAGGAAGACCAGCGGATCGGAGGATAGATCGCGGATCCAGTTGCCGAGCAGCGTCGGCACGTTCGCATTGGCGACCAGCCAGGCGAACACGCTCGCGGTGCCGATGATCAGCATGACGGCGGCCGACAGGGAAGCCGCGCGCAGGATGAGCTGCGGCAAATGCGAGACCTTCAATTCGCGATAGACGAACATGCCGACGATCAGGCCGTAGAAGGCCGACACCGCGGCCGCCTCGGTCGGGGTGAAGGCGCCGCCGAGAATGCCGCCGAGGATCAGAAGCGGCATGCCGAAGGCCGGCAGCGCCTGATATGTCGTGCGGCCGAGTCGCGCCAAGGTGAACGGCTCCGTCTCGCGATATTGAGGGCCGCCCCGCTTGGCGTGAACATAGGCGGCGATCATGATGGCGGCGATGCACAGTAGGCCGGGCACCACGCCGGACAGGAAGAGAGCACCGATCGACAGATTGGCCACGACGGCCACGATCACCATGGTGAGGCTCGGTGGGATGACCTGGGCGAGCGACCCCGCACAGGCGATGACGGCCGCGCCGAAATCGACGTCGTAGCGCCGGCGCTTGAGCTGCGGCTGCATGATCGACGAGATCGCCGCCGTGTCGGCGGAGCCCGAGCCGGAAATGGCGGCCAGACCCGCCGCCGCGACGCAAGCGACGAGCAGCAGGCTGCCGGTCACCCAGCCGATCAGGGCGGACGAGAAATTGACGATCCGCTTCGAAATGCCTCCCGCATCCATGATGATGCCGGCGAAGACGAAAAACGGAATCGCCATCAGGGTGAAGGAATTGAGCCCGGCGAAGACCCGCTGGCTGACGATCGCCACCGGAACCTCGGTCGTCGTCACGAGCGCGATGACGGCGGATGCGCCGAGAACGAAAACGACGGGGACGCCGAGGAGCAGAAGCAGAAGGAAGCAACCCAATATCACGGCCATTATGCTGCCTCCTCTTCAAAGTCCGACTGATTTGCGGCGAACGGATCGTCCCAGCGTTCAACGATGGAGACGACAAGCTCCAGCGCGACATAGGCCGCGCCGACCGGCAGGCACAGATACATCACCCACATCGGCAGTTGCATCGCGGACGACGTCTGCATTATTCCCAGGCGCAGCAGGGGCACGCTCCCGTAAGCGAGAACGCACAGAAAACCGATGGTAACCAGGACGATCAATATGCTTGCCGCGCGCGCCAGCGGCAGGGGCAATTGCGCGGGCAGGAAATCGATCGCCACATGCTGATGCCGCGCCATGGCGATGCCCGAACCGAGCATCACCAGCCAGATTTGACTGAATGTCGCGATCTCGGCGGCGCCGGCAATGGAATAGTTGAAGACATAGCGCCCGCCGACCTGCACCAGGACGGCGATCATCATCAGCGAGAACAGCAATATGACGATCGCCGACATCGCCTTGCGCAAGGCATGGATACACGTACTCAGGGCATTCATGGCCACAGACATCGATCCGAACTCCTGAAAAGCAGCGGCCGGATGTCGAGGACATCCGGCCCGTTCTCTGTCACTTCACGTCCTTGAGAAGCTCGACAAGGCGCTTCTGTTCGTCGGTCGTGATGTAGGTGGAGTAGATCTTGTCGGCTTCCGCGCGGAAGGGCGCGATGTCCGGCTTGGTCACGTTGACCCCGGCCTTGACCAATTCTTCGTAGAGCTTGGCATCGCTCTCGCGGTAGGCTTGCCGCTGGTAGGTTGCGGCCTCGACCCCGGCTTCCATGAGAGCGTTCTGAACGTCTTCGGGCAGCGACTGGAAACGCGCCTCGCCCATGATGACCGGCGCCACGAGCTCCAGCCATCCGACGATCGCCCAGTTCGGCGCCACCTCATAGAATTTCTTGGAATAGTAGTTGGTGTTCGCGGCTTCGGCACCGTCCACGACGCCCGTCTCGAGCGCTCCGTAGAGTTCGCTGTAGGCCAGCGGAGTCGGGTTCGCGCCGAAGTCCTTGAACGCCGCCAGATGGGCGGGATTCTGCATGGTGCGGATCTTCATGCCGGCGAGGTCTTCCATCGAGGCGACCGGCTTCTTGGTCATGATGTGGCGCGTGCCGGCCGAGAAGAAGCCGATCAGGCGAAAGCCCTGCTTGCCGAGCACTTCGTTGACATAGTCCCGGACTTCCGACGCGCTCAGCGCGTGGTCCATCTGCTCGGCATTCTCGAAAAGGAACGGCATGCTGAGCACGCCCATGTCGGGCGTGAAGTTGACGAGCGTCTCGTTGGCCGTCACCGCAATGTCGATCGTGCCGATCTGGGTTCCCTGGATGCTTTCCATCTCATCGCCGAGCTGCGCATTCGGAAATACCTTGATTTCGGCCTTGCCGCCGGTTTTCTCGGCAAGGAGCTCGCTCATGCGCACCATGCCGAGATTGTAGGGCTCGTCGGCATTGGCGTTGTGGCTTGCCTTCAGCGTCACTTCCGCGGCCTCGGCGACGGATGCCAGCGACGCGACCGACATGAGCATTGCAACGAACATCGATTTCATAGTCATGATGCATTCCCCTTTGGTGGCTGTTTTTACTTTTATTGGTGTTACGGAACGGGCGAATCCGGCATCGTCCTCAACTGGCCGCGATCAATCCCATTCCGTCGAGAACCTGCCTGAGTGAAGCCGTCTTCGTCTCCGGAAGCGGCAGTCGCGGCGGACGTGGCGAGCCGACCGGCTGCCCGATCATCGCGAGTGCCGCCTTGGTCGCGGAGACGTAGAGATCGCCGCTCAGCGCCTGCAGCAGCGGCAGAATGCGATGATAGAGCTGTCGGCCCGCCTCGCCGTCGCCCTCGTCGACCGTCAGCTTGAAGAGCTGGGTGGAAAGCGCGGGCGCGATGTTGGAGAAGACCGAGACGTAGCCCTGCGCGCCGACCCGGTAGCTCTCCCAGGCATCGTAGCCCGCAAAGACGATGATGCGGTCGCCGCACAGTCGAATGATGTCCATGGTTCTCGAGACGCTGCCGCTCGACTCCTTGATGTAGGAGATATTGTCGATCTCTGACAGCCGGGCGACCAGCGACGCGCTCAGGTCGACATTGGCGGTGTTGGGATTGTTGTAGACCATGACGGGGATGGAAAGCGCCTCGCCTATGCGGCGGTAGTGCACGAACAGCTCCTCGTCCGTGGGCGACGAATAATAGGGCGGCACGACCATGACGCCGTCGGCGCCAAGCTCCTCGGCCTCCCGGCTCAGCGAGACCGCCTCGTCCGTCCATTCCGCGGCCGTGCCGACGATGACGGGCACGCGCCCGCGCGCCTGGTCGATCACCGTCGCGGCCACCAGCCTGCGCTCCTCGCGCGTCAACGACAGGAACTCGCCGGTACTGCCCAGCGGAATGAGCCCCTGCACCCCCTGCTCGATCTGCCAGTCGACAAAGGCGCGCAATCGCGGCTCATCGACCCGCAGGGCTTCGTCGAACGGCGTCACCATGACGGTATAGCTGCCCCGGAAGGTGGCCATCGGTGGTTCCTCTTTCCTTGCGGCGACCGCAGATCCGTCCGCCGCCGATATGATCCAAAATATGCAAATTAGGTTGACATTTGATCAGCTCGAATGTCAACTGCCAATTAAGCTGAAATGCGTTCGAAATATGCATTTCGAAATTTGCCAGTTTTTTGACCAGGAGAAGCCATGCCGTTTTTGGAGGTTTTTGATTTCGAGGCCACCCCGCGACAGCGGCGCCGCGCGACGGAATTGATGACCGAAGCCCTTTGCGAGGCCTATGACATCGCACCGGATATCGTGTCGGCCTATTTCTTCGACATTGGCGCGAACAGCTATGCTCACCGTGGAATTCATGGCTATTCGGCTGAAATGAAAAGGATATTCGTGAAAGTACACGCGTTCCGACGCTCAGTGGATCTGCGTCGCACGGCGGCGCGACTGCTGACGGATGCGTTCGTCGCGGCCTACGACGTGCCGCCGAAATCGGTCGTGATCTATTTCTTCGATCGAGAGCCCGACGAAGCAGCGCACGCCGGCGCGCTTGCCGACGCATAGACTTCATATTTGATCAAATACTAATCACAAAAGCCACCAGAGAGGCAGTCATGGACTACTTTTTGACCGAGGAGCAGAGGATGCTGCGCGACAGCGTCCGGCGCTTCTCCGACGAGGCCGTAGCCCCCGCGGCGAGCGCGATCGATCGCGACGACGTGTTTCCGAGGCAGCTCTACAGGGAAATGGCGGCGCTCGGGCTGTTCGGTGTGTCGCTGGCCCCGGAGGCGGGCGGCAGCGGGCTCGACACGACCACGGCATGCCTCGTCATGGAAGAGATCGCGCGGGGCTCCGGGACGCTCGGCAATGCTTACGCCATCCCCGTCGAAGCCGCGCATTTCCTCAACGAGCACGGCAACGAGTTTCACAAGGGCCTGATTCCCGGAATCCTGAGCGGCGACATCATTCCCGCCACCGCGGCAACCGAGCCGGATTGCGGTTCCGACGTGGCCGCGATGAGCACGGTCGCGGAACGGGACGGCGACGACTACGTCATCACCGGCACCAAGGCGTGGGTGACCTTCGGGCGCATCGCCGACTTCGTCGTCGTCTTCGCCAAGACCGACCGGAATGCCGGCCACAAGGGGATAAGCTGCATTCTCGTCGAGGCCGACCGCAAGGGCGTGACGCTGGGCAAGTCGGAGGAGCTTCTCGGCATGCACGGGCTGGAGGATTGCCAGATCAGCTTCGATGCCGTGCGCGTGCCGGTCCGAAATCGCATCGGCCCGGAAAACGACGCCTTCAAGATGGCGATGGGCAATTTCAATTTCTCCCGGCTGATGATGTCCTCCATGGCGCTCGGCATGGCGCAGGCGGCCATGGAGGACGCCATCGCCTATGCCAAGGGCCGCAGGCAGTTCGGCTCCGAGATCATCAAGTTCCAGGCGATCCAGTTCATGCTGGCGGACATGTCGAAGGACATCGCCGCCTCCAGGCTGCTGATCCATCATGCGGCGAGGTTGCACGACGCCGGCCGTTCCATCGCCAAGGAAGCCGCCCACGCCAAGCTGTTCACGACGGACATGGCCATGCAGCACATTTCCAATGCGCTGCAGATCCACGGCGGCAACGGCTACTCCAGGGAGTACCGCATCGAACGGCTGTTCCGCGACGTGCGCCTTTCGCAGATCTATGAGGGCACGAACCAGATCCAGCGCCTGATCATCGCCCGCCAGCTCGAAAAAGAATACGCCTGAGGACGCACGCATGGTCAGTTTCATCACGCCCGACGAAGCCGCCGCCCTCGTGCGCGACGGCGACATTCTCGTCGTCGGAGGCAATGGCGGCACCGGCGTTCCGGAAACCGTTCTGGAGAGCCTGGAAAAACGCTTCCTGGCGGAGGCGCACCCCGCGGGCCTGACGCTCCTCCACGTCACCGGCATCGGTGCCGTCACCGAGAAGGGCCTGTGCCAGCTGGCTCACGAAAATCTCGTCACCCGCGTCTTCGGCAGCAATTTCGGCCTGCAGCTTCCCTTCATGAAGCTGATCGTCGAGGAGCACATGGAGGGCTACAACTTCCCCCAGGGCGTGATGACGCAGATGTTCCGCGCCATGGCCGCCAAGCAGCCGGGCGTCGTCACCCATGTCGGCCTTCACACCTATATCGACCCGCGCCAGGAAGGCGGGAGGATGAACGCGCGCACGCGAACGCCGATGATCGAGCTCGTCGAGCTCGCCGACCGGGAATGGCTCTTCTACCGCGCGCCCACCCCGAATATCGCCTTTCTGAGGGGCACGAGCGTCGATGAGGACGGCTACGTCTCCATGGAGCACGAAGCCACGACGCGCGAGGATCTGTCGATCGCCCAGGCCGTCCACAATGCCGGCGGCACGGTGGTCTGCCAGGTGAAACGGCAGGTGAAGCGCGGCACCCTCAACCCGCAGCTGGTGAAGATCCCGGGCTTCCTGATCGACCACTTCGTGCTCGCTCCGGACCAGATGCAGACCTATACGACAGCCTACGATCCGAGCCGCAGCGGCGAGACGCGCATGCCGATCTCCGCGCTGAAACCGGATCCGCTGACGGAGAAGCGGGTCATAGCGCGCCGCGCGGCGCTGGCGCTGCGCCCGGGCGACGTGGTCAATCTCGGCGTCGGCATATCCGCCATGATCCCGAACGTCGTCGCCGAGGAAGGCATCGAGGACATCATGACGCTCACGGTCGAGGCGGGCGTCATCGGCGGCGTGCCCGGCTATGCGCGGGAATTCGGCACCGCCTACAATCCCAGGGCCATCATCGACCAGCCCTACCAGTTCGATTTCTATGACGGCGGCGGCCTCACCTGCGCCTTCCTGTCCTTCGCGGAGGTCGACGGCGACGGCAACGTCAACGTGACGCGCTTCGGCGACCGCTACGACGGCGCGGGCGGCTTCATCGACATCACCCAGAACGCGCGGCGCCTTGTGTTCAGCGGCACGCTGACCGGAGGCGGGCTCGACATTGCGGTCGGCGACGGTCGGCTGACGATCCGCCGCGAGGGAAAGTTTCGGAAATTCGTTCCGGCCGTCGGCCAGGTCAGCTTCAACGGCCGCCTTGCGCGTGAGAAAGGCCAGGACGTCACCTTCGTTTCCGAGCGCGCGGTCTTCCGGCTCGAGGGCGACGGCCTCGTGCTCACCGAAATCGCGCCGGGCGTCCGTCTGCAGGAAGACATCCTCGATCAGATCTCCTTCGCGCCGCGCATCTCCCGGGATCTGAGGCTGATGGATGCGAAACTTTTCATGGAAGGCCCCATGGGCCTCGGCGGGATGCTTGCCGCAACCATAGGAGCAACACGATGAAACACATCTCCCTCGATGGCGTGACCGTCGCCACAGTGCTCACCTTCGACGAAGATCTCGCCATCGACTGGAAGAGCTATGAGCGGCTTCTCGCCTATTGCACGACGCCGCGTGGCATCAACGCGGTCTTCGTCAACGGCCATGCCGGCGAAGGCGCGACGCTTTCCGCTGAAGAGCGCGTCGAGATCCTGAAGCGCACCCGCGCCTTCATCGGCGAGAAGCGACCGCTCCTGACCGGCATAATCGCCTACTCCACCGACGACGCCGTCAGGCAGGCCCGAGAAGCGCAGGAGCACGGCGCCGACGTCGCGGTCGTCTTTCCGATGCCGCAATTCGCGGCCGGCGCTTCCGGCGATCCCCGCTACGTGGTGGACCTCGTCGACCGGATACTGGATGCCGTCGACATTCCGGTCTCGATCTTCCAGCAGTCGGTGGCGTCGGGCAATGGCTTCGCCACGTCCGTCCTCGTCGAGCTCTGCAAGCGGGAACGGGTGATCGCCGTGAAGGAGGGCAGCGCCGACATCGCCCTCTACGAGGACAATCTCCGCAGGATCAAGGCCGCCCGGCCGGACGTCGCCATCCTCGCGTCCAACTATCACTGGCTCTTCGCGCAGATGGCGACCGGCGCCGACGGCATATTGTCGGGCATGGCCAGCATGATCCCGCATCTCCTGGCCGAGTTATGGGAGGCGACGCTGGCGGAGGACCTCAAGGTGATGCGCGCGATCAACGACCGCCTCTATCCGGTCGTGCGCACGATCTACGGCGCGCCGCCGCTGATCGACATGCACACCAGGCTCAAGATCGGCCTGCGGCATCTCGGCGTCATCGCGAGCGCCCGGCCACGGCCGCCGCTTCTGCCGGTGCCCGCCGATACCACCCGCCTGATCGCCCAAGCCGTCGATCGGGCCGGCCTCCGGCAATATGTCTGAAAAGCCCCGGCCGCACCGCGAGACGACGACACCAGTGCCAAAATCAGAGAGAGCCATGCCAACCAAGCCGCGAGAGGCCTTCATCGACCTCTTTTATGAAGACGTGGTCATAGGCGACGAAATCGTCACCGACATTCACCACGTGACGATGGACGACGTGCTGACCTTCGGGAGGGTCACGCGCGACCAGCACCCGCTGCACACCGACGAGGAATACTGCCGCAGGACGACGTTCGGACGTCCCATCGCCCACGGTTTGTTCGGCCTCGCCCTCATCGAGGGTCTCAAATCCGAACTCAAGCTCTACGAGAACACTTCCGTCGCCTCGCTTGGCTGGGACAAGGTGAGGTTCCGGGCGCCGATCTTTCCGGGCGACAGCCTGCGCGTCAGGGTCGTGTTCGACAGCAAGCGCGAAAGCCGGAACGGCAGCGGCATCGTCATCGAGAAGACGGAGCTGATCAACCAGGACGATCTCGTGGTGATCGGTGCCGAGCATGCGGCGATGGTCAGGAAGCGCAACGCCGCGTCCTGACCCGGCACGTCGGGAATGTCGCGCGACGGGCCAAGCTTGACACCCGTCGGCGATTTTGGACACCTGCTTGCGGGCAGGCCAGTTTGGGAAGGCTGCGGAGCGCAATGAGCGCGCCGCCGCCATAAGGCAGTCGGAACGAAAGAATGGCAACTCAGGCGCGTCGCACCAGAACGAACGGAGGCCGCGAGCAGAGCAGCGAGGATCTGTCCTCGACCTCGGTCGAACAGGCGACCGGCATGATCCGGCAAGCAATCCTGTCCGGACAATACGGCCCCGGCGAGCGGCTCAAGGTCGCCGAGCTTTCCAGCCAGTTCGGCTTCAGCCCGATGCCGTTGCGGGAGGCCCTGCGCAAGCTCGAGGGCGAGGGGCTGATCGAGATCGAGCCTAACCGGGGCGCCACGGTCAGGCGGCTTGATCGGCATTTCGTCGAGGATCTGTTCGAGATCAACACGGAATTGCGCGTCTTTGCTCTCAGGCGCGGCATCAGGATGATGACGCTTGAAAAGATCGACGTGCTGGAAGCGATCGCCACCGCCTTCGAGGAGGCGATCGCGCGCAACGATCTTGAAACCGGATTGACGCTCAATCGAGAGTTTCACGCCAAGATCGTAGAGATCGGCGGCAACTTCGAAGCTCACCGCATATTCCTGCGCGGTTGGGAACTCATCGGCGCCTTCCGTCGCCGTTTCGGCTATGGCGAGGGCCGGCAATCGGGGCTGGCACGGGAAAAGCGCATGCTAATCGATGCGATCAGGCGCCAGGACCTGCAACTCGCCGAAGCGATCATCCGCATGCAGCATGCCGCGGCGACCGAGGACATGTTGCATCGCTTTCGCGAAGATGAACGGTGATGCGGCAAAACTGAAATCCGCGCCAAGCGGCAAGGACGTCACGACCGCGCCAATACCGGTTTCACGCTTCCGGAAAGCTCAGGCCGCGGCCTGCTTGAGCGTTTCGCGCGCTATGATGAGTTGCTGGATCTGCGAGGTACCCTCGTAGATGCGGAAAAGCCGCACGTCGCGATAGAACCGTTCCACCGCATATTCGGCCATGTAGCCGGCGCCGCCATGGATCTGCACCGCGCGATCGGCCACGCGGCCGACCATTTCCGACGCGAAATATTTGGCGCAGGCGGCATCGAGCGTGACGTCATCCCCCCGATCGCGCTTGCGGGCCGCTTCGAGCACGAGGCAATGCGCCGCGCTGGTTTCGGTGCGGCTGTCGGCGATCATCGCCTGGACGAGCTGGAAATCCGCGATCGCCTTGCCGAACTGCTTGCGCTCGAGCGCGTAGCGGCAGGATTCCTCTATGAGGCGTTCCGCGATCCCGACGCACAGCGCCGCGATGTGAAGCCGGCCCTTGTCGAGCACGCGCATGGCCGTTCGGAAGCCGTTGCCCTCGACACCGCCCAGAAGCGCGCTTGCGGGAACGCGGCAATCGTCGAAGATCACGTCGCAGGTGAGCGCGCCCTGCTGGCCCATCTTCTTGTCAGGCTCGCCGAGAACGAGACCGGACGTCCCCTTCTCGACCAGGAAGCACGAGATCGCATCGCCGGAGCGTCCCTCGCCCGTGCGGGCGATCACCGTGAAGAGGTCGGCCACCGGGGCATTGGTGATGAAGCGCTTCGTGCCGTTGATGACGTAGTGGTCGCCCTCGCGCCGCGCGCTCGTGCGGATCGACATGGCGTCGGATCCGGCGTCGGGCTCGGTCAGGCAAAAGGATCCTATGATCTCGCCGGAGGCGAGGCGAGGCAGATATTCGTCCTTCTGCTCGGCCGTGCCGGATAGGACGATGGACTGGGAGCCTATGCCGATATTTGTGCCGGCGATCGAGCGGAATGCCGGCGAGGTGCGTCCGAGTTCGAAGACGACGCGCACCTCCTCCTCCATGGAAAGGCCGAGCCCGCCGAACTCCTCCGATATCGAGAGGCCGAACAGGCCCAGTTCCCGCATCCCCGCGACGACGTCGTCGGGTATCGCGTTCCGTTCCGAAATCTCGCGTTCGAGAGGGACCAGCCGCTCGGCCACGAACCGGCGAACCGTATCGAGAAGCATGTCGAATGTCGCCGCATCCAGGGCCATCGTCTTTTCTGCCTTTCCGTGAAAAATCAGCGTTCGAGCGCGAGGAGCTCGACATATTCGAGGGCGATCTCTTCCGCCGTCTTTCCGCCCGAGGGCTGAAACCAGCGGACCATCCAGCTCAGCATCGAAAGTATGGCGCGGGCGGTCACCACGGGATCGACCTGGCGGAACGCTCCGGTCTCCACGCCCTCGCTGACGATGTCGCGAAGAAGCTGCTCGTAGCGCCTGCGAAGCACGAGCGAATCCTCGCGGAACTCCGTGTTCTTCATCCCGCCGAACCCAACCAGCATGGTGACGAAGCCGTCGCGGTGACCGGCGAAATACCGGGCATGGCCGACCATGAATCGGCGCAGCTTTTCGCAAGGGCCGGTCGTATCGGCCAGCGCCTCCTCCACATTGGCGACGAGGCCGGTGAGGGTTTCCAGGATCACCGCGTCGAACAGGTCCTGCTTGGATGAATAATAGTGGTAGATCGCCGGCTTGGTGAGCCCCAGCCTTGCTGCAAGCTCCGAAAGGGAGCTGGTTTCGTACCCCTGCTCGGCGAAGAGCGCGGCAGCCTCCGCCAGTATGCGGGCGCGCGCGTCGTCGAGCTTCGGCGGCCGCCCGAGGCGCACGCTCGCGTCAGGATTGGAACTGGACGGGCTCCTTGTCATGCGATATTTATATACTGACTGGTCGGAAAGTAAATGGGCGCTTCCCGATCCCCGCCGACCGACAACGTTCCTGCCACGCGGAATTGCCGGTTGTTCGCCTTTCTCTGGAGTTTCATATGAGCAATCTGATTACGGTCACCCGCACGGGAAGCATAGCGGTCGCGACCATCGACAACCCTCCGGTCAACGCGCTCGGCTTCGATCTTCGACAGGCTTTGGTGGGCGCGCTTTCGCAGCTCAGGGACGATTCGTCCTGCAAGGCGATCGTCATCGCCTGCGCCGGCAGGACCTTCATTTCCGGCGCCGATATCTCCGAGTTCGGAACGCCGAAACAGATGATGAAGCCGATCCTTCCCGACCTCATCGCGCTCATCGATTCCATCGAGAAGCCGACGGTGGCCGCCATTCACGGCAACGCGCTCGGCGGCGGGCTCGAGCTCGCCCTTTCCTGCCACTACCGCGTCGCCGACAGAGGCGCCAGGCTGGGCCTGCCGGAGGTGAAGATCGGCATCATCCCCGGTTCAGGCGGCACGGTGCGTCTGCCGCGCGTGACCGGCGCGGTGAAGGCGTTGGAAATGATCGTGACGGGAGATCCTGTCTCGGCCGAGGAAGCGCATGCCGTGGGCCTCGTCGACGCGTTGGCCGACGGCGCGCATGTGGGGGCGGCGGTGAAGTTCGCCGAAGAAAGGCTCGCCGAGGGCGCGCGTCCCCTTCCTGTGCGCGAGCGTAACGAGAAGATCGCAGAGACCGACATGCGCGCGTTCGAGGCAATCGCGGAAACCCTCAAGGGGAAGGCGCGCGGCCTCCAGGCGCCCATCGTGGCTGTGCAAAGCGTGCGCGACACGATCGAGCTTCCGTTCGACGAGGCGATGCGGAGGGCGCGGGAGGCGGCGCTGGCCCTGATGAGCGGTACCGAATCGCGCGCCATGCGTCACGTGTTCTTCGCCGAGCGCGAAGCGGCGAAACTTCCCGGCATGGAGAACGTGACACCGCGCCCGATCGAAAAGATCGGCGTCATCGGCGCCGGCACCATGGGCGGCGGCATCGCGATGGCTTTCGCCAATGCGGCGTTCCCGGTAACGATCTTCGAGATAAGCGACGAGGCGCTGAACCGCGGCCTTTCCACCATCCGGAAGAATTACGCGGCCTCCGTCGCACGCGGCTCCCTGGGTGAAGACGAGAAGACGTCCCGTCTGAGCCGCATCGTCGGCTCGACCGATTTCGGCGATCTTGGCGATTGCGACCTGATCATCGAGGCGGTCTTCGAGGACATCGACATAAAGCGCGAACTCTTCGAACGGCTGAAAGGCGTCGCCAAGCCCGGCGCCATCCTCGCGACCAACACCTCCTATCTGGACGTGGACGCGATCGCCGCCGCATCCGGGCGGGCCTCGGACGTGGTCGGCCTTCACTTCTTCTCGCCCGCCAACGTCATGAAGCTCCTGGAAATCGTGCGTGGCGCGAAGACGGCGCCGGACGTGCTCGCGACCGCCCTTGCCGCCGCGCGCAGGATTGGCAAATCGCCGGTCGTCGTCGGCGTCTGCCATGGCTTCGTCGGCAACCGGATGCTGGCGGCGCAACGAGAGGAAGCCGAAGCGCTGCTCCTCGACGGCGCGACCCCGCAACAGGTCGACAAGGCATTCACCGCCTTCGGATGGCCGATGGGACCTTTCCAGATGAGCGATCTCGCCGGTCTTGACATCGGTTGGCGCAATCGCAAGGCGCAAGGCAAGAAGGCGATCATCGCCGACTGGCTTTGCGAACAGGACCGCTTCGGCCAGAAGACCGGCCGCGGCTTCTATCTATACGAAGGCGGTTCGCGCAAGGGCATTCCCGACCCCGAGGTTCTGGATTTCATAGAAAGCAAACGGGCCGAGCTCGGCATCACCCGCCGCGAGGTTTCCGAGAAGGAGATCGTCGAACGCACGGTCTATCCGATGATCAACGAGGGCGCGAAGATCCTCGAGGAGGGTATCGCCGCGCGCGCTTCCGACATCGACGTGGTGTGGATCCGCGGCTACGGCTTCCCGCTGTCCAAGGGCGGCCCGATGTTCTGGGCTGGCCTGCAAACGCTATCTGAAATCGTGGGGCGGCTGCGCCATTGGCACGAGCGTACGGGCAAGGCGGTTTATGAGCCGGCCGGATTGCTCCTGGAGAAGGCGGCGGCCGGCGAGACCTTCTGAGGCGGAAAAAGAAGCGGGCGGCAATTCCGCCGCCGCCCGCTTCGTGTCCATCCGGGGAGCCGATGGCTCCGCCTTCTCAATCCGGCTTGCGGGTTCGCGGCACCGCATCCGCATATTGCTCGATCGATATGCCTCGTGCCCGAAGAATCTCGTCCGTATGCTCGGCGAAGGCCGGCGGACGCTGGCGATATGTCGCCGGCGTGCGCGACAGCTTTATCGGGCTGCCCGTGCCCCGGTAGTCGCCGATGTCGACGATCATTTCGCGCGCCGCCGTATGCGGGTCCGCCACGACGGCATCGATGCTGCGCACGGGGCCGCAGGGCACACCCGCCGCAATCAGACGCTGCGAGATTTCATCTGCTTCGTGAGAAGCCAGCAAGGCCTCGATTTCCTCCTTCAGCGCCGACCGGTTGGCGCCGCGCGCCGCGTTGGTGGCGAACCGCTCGTCGCCCGCAAGCTCCGGCTTGCCCAGCTCGCCGCAGAGCCGCTCGAACTGTCGATTGTTGCCTACCGCCAGAAACAGCGGCTGGCTTGCCGTCGCATAGGTGTCGTAGGGCGTTATGTTCGGGTGAGCATTGCCGGATGGCGCCGGCACCTTGCCGCCGAGATAGTGGTTCGGCAGATGCGGGTGCATCAGCGAGATACCGCAATCATAGAGCGCGGCTTCGACGAACTGTCCCCTCCCGCTCCTCTGCCGCTCCTGAAGGGCCATCAGAATGCCCAGTGCCGCGTTGAGGCCGGTGACCATGTCGACCACCGGAATTCCCATGCGCAGGGGCTCGCCGCCCTTTTCGCCGTTCACGCTCATCAGGCCGCAAAGCGCCTGGATCACGGCGTCGTAACCCGGCCGGCCGCCATAGGGCCCATCCGCCCCGAAGCCCGAGACCCGGCAATGCACGAGCGAGGGGAAGCGCTCCTGGAGGACATCGCAGCCGATGCCCCAGCGTTCGAGCGTTCCCGTCTTGAAGTTTTCGATGAAGACATCGGCCGAGGCCAGAAGCTCCAGGAGCAGCTCACGCCCCGCAGGAAGGGAAAGGTCGATCGCGATGCACTTCTTGTTGCGGTTGAGGCCGAGAAAGTAGCTTGCGGCGTCGCCTTGGAAAGGCGGCCCCCAGGCGCGCGTCTCGTCGCCTTGCGGCGGCTCGATCTTGATCACCTCGGCGCCGTGATCGCCGAGGATCTGCGCGCAATAGGGGCCGCCGAGAACACGGCTTGCATCTATGACCCGAAGGCCGGAAAGGGAGCCCGCGGCGGCAGGCTCCCTCGTGCTTGATGAGGCTGTCGTCATGTCTCGTCTTCCAGCGCGAGTGTCCGTCAATTGCCGCAGAATGCCCTGAGCTTGCCCTGGAAATTGACCAGCGGCTCGCCCGCACCGTTGCGCGTGCTGACGACACGGGCGATGAAGATGCCGTGGCTGCCGACCACCTGGTGCATGAGCACCTCGCAATCCATCGCGCAAAGCGCGTCCGTAAGCATCGGCGAGCGCGTCGGCCCGGGCACCCAATCCGTCCCCAGGAAGCGTTCGGCTCCCTTGATGCCGCCCACGCCCGCAAAGCGCAGCGCCACCTCTTCGTGACGCGCGCCAAGCAGGCTGACAGCGAAGGCTCCGTTCGCGAGGATGGCATCATGGCTGGCCGAGGACGTGTTGACGCAAACGAGGAGGCAGGGAGGCTCCGCCGACACGGAGGTGACCGCCGTCACCGTCAGGCCGGAGCGGCGATTTCCCTCGCCCGTCGTGACAAGGGCGACGCCGCCCGCCAGATTGCGCATCGCGTCCTTGAAGCACTGCGCGTTGACGCCCGGCAACGCTTCCCTGCCCTGGCGCGCCAGCGCCTCGGCGTTTTCGATATGGGCACGGATCGCCCCGTCGGGATCGAGCCAGCCCTTGGTCGCGGCAAAATCGAGCATGCGCGCCAACCCCTCTTCCCAGGAACTTTCCCCCGCCAGCGGCGAGAGCGAGCGCAGCCCGTCCTGCCGAACCCATGCGTACTGGTCCCCGTCGAAACGGGCGATGCGCGTCAGAGCCGCGCGGGCGACTTCGCCCGCGCTCTGGTCGATGCTGATGGAGAAGCGGCGGAAATCCTCCGCTGCCTCGAGCACCAGCTCGCCATGTTGCGTGACCCGGATCAGCATGGCTCTGCCTCAGGCGGCCTGCGCGGAAGACGTCTTGCCCGGTCCCAGCTCGCGCTGGATCGCGGGGATGATCTTCTCGCCCCACAGCTCGATCTGCTTCAGCATCATCTTCTGATCGAGATCGCCGAGCTGGGTCTGGATGGCGATGAGCTTGGGCTTGAGCACGCTGATCTCCTCGAGCATCCGGTCGATGACCTGATTGACGCTGCCGACCGGCAGGTTGGCGCGAAGCTGCTCGAATGTCGGGTCGTTCTGGCCCGGCACCTCCTTGACCATGTAGCCGTCGTCGCTCTCGGCGCGGCGATATTTGAGGCTCTCGGAAATGCGGCGCTGGAAACGGGCATTGTCCAGATAGCTGTCGATCTCGGCCTGATTGTCGCTGGCGAAGGCGCAGCGCAGGAAACCGAAGCCCAGATCGTCGATCTGCTTGCCCTCGGAAGCTGCCACGTCCTCCAGCTTGCCGCGCAGCGTCTTGATGGCATCCATGCCGTTGAGCAGCGCCGTCACGAACATATTGTGTCCCTCGCGAACAGCGCGGGAAAGCGTCTGCGGATTGCCGGACGTGATCCAGAGCGGCGGCAGCGGTTTCTGCAGAGGACGCACGGCGATCGACGTCGGCGGGATCTGTATGTGCTTGCCTTCATAGGAGAAGACCTTCTCGGCGAAGGCTTTCTGGAGGACGTCGAGGGTCTCGTTGAAGATCTCCTGGGATTCCTCGATCTTCACCCCGAAGCGGTCGAACTCGAACTTCTGGTAGCCGGAGCCGACGCCCAGCTCGAGGCGGCCGTTCGAAAACACGTCGGCCATGCCGATTTCCGCGAGAAGGCGGACCGGCTGATAGAGCGGCAGGATGCATACGGCCGAGCCGAGGCGAATTTTCTTCGTCAGCGCGGCCGCATGCGAAACCATCATCAACGGCGACGGCGAAAGGCTGTAGTTGTTGAAGTGATGCTCCGCGTACCAGGCGCTGGAGAAGCCGGCGGCCTCCGCGGCGACCGTCTGTTCGATGGCGTTGCGGATGACCGTCTCGGGGGCCTGATGATAGCCGCGCTGCTGGGCCAGAATGAAGACGCCGAAATCCATCTCATCGCTCCTCGTTTTTTGAATTTCAAAGATGCTAATTGGCGAAATTTCGAATAACAATTGCTTCAATTCGAACATCACTATTCCGGAAAATGAAAAAGTGAGGTGTGTATGAGCAAGCTGCGGGCGATGGAAATTTTCGTCGGCGCCGCCCGCGAAGGCAGTTTCTCCAAGGCCGCCAAGGCGGCGGGCCTGTCTCCTGCATCGGTGTCGCGGCACATCGCCGAACTCGAAGCCCAGCTCGGCGTCCAACTCATCTCGCGTACCACGCGCAGCGTCGCACTGACGGAGGCGGGCACGCATTATTTTGCCCGCGCCGAACGCATCCTCGAGGAGATCGCCGACGCCGACCACGAGGCCGCCGCGCTTCAGACCACGCCGAGGGGCGTTCTCGGGGTGCATTCGCGCACGCTGTTCGGATTGCAGGTGCTGGGCCCCCTCCTCCCGCTCTTCCAGCAAGCCTATCCGGAAATCCGGCTGGAGCTGACGCTGTCGGAACGGCAGATACGCCTGCGCGAGGAGGAGTACGACATCGACCTGCGCTTTTCGGCGCCGCAGGACCCCAGTCTCGTCCAGCGCAAGATCCTTTCCAGCCAGCGCATCCTCGTCGCTTCCCCGCTTTATCTCGCCCGCTCCTCGACCGTGACGGAGCCCGGCGACCTGAAGGATCACAACTGCCTCACCTACCTCCTGGGGCCGGAACCGGCGGTCTGGAGGTTCATGAAGGACGATAAGCTGCAGGAATTGCAGATCGATTCCGCGCTCGGGACCGACAACGGAGAGCTTATCCGCCGGCTGGCCGTCATCGGTGACGGCGTGGCGCTTCTCGACGACTTCACCGTGCGCAGCGAACTTCGGGACGGAACGCTTCTGCGTCTCCTCCCCGACTACCGCATCACCAACACCACTTTCGACGGCGGCATCTATGCTGCCTACCGCCAGACCTCATATCTGCCGCGCAAGATCAGGGTTTTCCTCGACTTTCTCGTCGAGCACGCGGGCCGGAGCAGGCTGTGAGATCCCGGGCCGCTCAGGCCCGCCCGAAACGGCTCGCCGGAAGTCCGCGCACACCCAGTCCCTCGACGGCGAAGAGCCCGCCCGCCTCGGCTTCGTTCGCCTGGAGATTGGCGCTTCGCGACAGGCTCGTCACGAAGAGAAGGTCCAGATCCGGCCCGCCGAAGGCGAGACTCGTAGGGTGTGTCACGGGCATGTCGATCAACCGGTCCAGGCGGCCGGCGGGCGTGAACCGCGCCACCTTTCCGGCGCGTACCAGCACGCCCCACAGACAGCCCTCCGCGTCCACCGTCGCCCCATCGATACCGGAGCCGAGTGCATCCGTGTCGACGAAGAGGCGTTTTTCGCCCAATGGTGCATCCGGCGCATAGTCGAAGGCCCACATCTTCCTCGTGGACGTGTCGGCGATATAGAGCGTGCCGCCGCTCGGGGAAAAGCACGGTCCGTTCGCCACGCCGAACCCATCGGCGAGACGCTCCAGCCTTCCGCCCGGCCGTACCCGGTAGATACCGCCCAGCGGCGCCTCGCCTTCCAAACGTCCCGTATGCATGGTGCCGGCGACGAAGTTTCCTGCACGATCCGCCTTGCCGTCATTGATGCGCACATCCGGATGGTCGACGTCGATGCCGCGCAGGGTCCTGACACCGCCCTCGGCCAGATCGACCAGTGCAAATTCCTCCTTCAGGGCGGCGATCGCCGTGTTGGTCGTGCCGAGCGCCATGGAGCCTAC
This sequence comes from Aquamicrobium sp. LC103, assembly GCF_001014615.2. Classification (GTDB taxonomy): domain Bacteria; phylum Pseudomonadota; class Alphaproteobacteria; order Rhizobiales; family Rhizobiaceae; genus LBCQ02. The sequence continues at coordinate 62,492 of NZ_LBCQ02000016.1, read as the reverse complement.
CGGCGGCGGCAGACGCCACTCCGCGGTTCGACCCGTCTCGAGATGAAAGCTGCGAACGATCCCTTCAACCGCGTCGATCCAATAAAGGCTGCCGGTCTCCTCGTCCCAATGCGGACTCTCGCCAAGCCGATCCACGGAAGTGCCGATACGAGTAACGCTGACTTTCATTCTTGTTGGCTCTCATCAACTCTATGATAGTAAAAAGGTAGAATCGAAACCGCGGCCGCGTGCCGACGGTTGAAGGATCGGTAGTTGGAGCAAGCGGTGGACACATCGGTCAACACGGGCAAGAGCCGCACGGAGATGCATTCCGCCGAGCGCATAGAACAGATCAAGGCGGCGGCGGCGGAGATCTTCGCCCGCAGAGGCTACAAGGGCGCCTCGATGCGCGAGATCGCCAACGCCTGCAACATATCGAAGGCTCTGCTCTACCACCATTTCGAGAGCAAGGATCAAATCTATTCGATCGTCGCAAGTGAAGTGAGTGCTCATCTCTATACTCACGTGGAGGAATGCGTCCGGCGGGAAGAAAAGGCGTCCGACAAGCTGCGCGCGTTCATGACAGCGACCGCCGATCATTTTCACAGGAACCGCTGGGCATGGATGGCGTCCACCACGGCGTTCTGGAACGACCCCGAGCTGCGCCAGCAGGAAGAGCGCCTGACACGGCGCGACCGTTACGAGCGCCAATTGCGCGGGATCATCCAGGAAGCCATCGATGCCGGTGAGATCAGATCCGACGTGGATGTCGCCATGGCGGGACGCCTCGTCCTGTCGGCCCTCAACTGGATGCCGCGCTGGTACAATCCGAAGAAGTCGATGACCCCGCACGAGATCGCCGGCCAGTATTTTGAAATGATCTTCGAGGGCCTCCGGCCGCGCGATTGACGATCTCGCGCCGTCACCCCGGACGTTTCTCCTTGCGATGCCTCCTCGCACGCCGTGGTTCCTGTCGCCGGCGGGAATGCGGGCCTGCCGGTCCGGCAAGCCCGCGCCCTTCCGTTTCCTTCAGGCAGCCGCCGGCTTCTTCCGCCGCGCGGCCCAGATACGCACGTTGCAATAGACGGAAAAGACGACCAGGGCGGCGCAGAACATCAACAGCACGGCGCTGATCGGCCGTTCGACGAAATGCATGAAGTCGCCGTCCGCGAGCACCAGCGCGCGCCTGTAATTCTCTTCCATCAGCGGACCGAGCACGCAGCCGAGGATCACGGGCGCCGCCTCGAAGCGCATCATCCGCATCAGCACGCCGATCACGCCGAAGGCCATGACGACGAAGATGTCCACCACCGAATAGTTGACGGAGTAGACCCCCACCAGCACGAGAAGGACGATGGTGGGGAAGAGGATGTTGTAGGGAATGCGCAAAACCCGCACCCACAGCCCGATCAGCGGGATGTTGAGGATCACCAGCATCACGTTGCCGACGGCGAAGCTGACGATGACGCCCCAGAAGAGATCCGGCGCTTCGTTGGCAAGGTTGGGGCCGGGAGCAATGCCGTGGATCATGAGCACGCCAAGCATCAACGCCATCACGGCATCGCCGGGCACGCCGAGGCTCAGGGTCGGAATGAAGCCGGTCTGCACGGCTGCGTTGTTGGCGGCTTCGGGCGAGGCGATGCCCTCGATGGCGCCCTTGCCGAAGCGCTCGGGTTCCTTGCTCACGCGCTTTTCGACCGTGTAGGACATGAAGGAGGCGATGACGCCGCCCGTGCCCGGCAGCGCGCCGAAGAGCGAGCCGATGCCGGTGCCGCGCAGCATCGGCATCCAGGAACGCCGCCAGTCCTCTCGCGTGGGCAGCATCGAGCGCAGCGTCACTTTCTGCATGTTCTGATCCTTCGGCGAGGAATTGCCGGAATTCTGGAAGATTTCCGGCAGGCCGAAGAGGCCCATGGCCAGCGCCACCAGTGAAAGTCCCTCGTAAAACTGCGGGATCCCGAAGACATAGCGCGACTGGCCACTGTTGATGTCGATGCCGACAAGACCGAGCAGGAGCCCGAAGGACATCATCGCAAGTGCACGGAAAGGCCGCTGCCCGCCAAGAAGGGCGAAGGCGAGCAGGCCCAGGAGCATCAGGGAAAAATACTCCGGCGCGCTGAATTCGATCGCAAGCTTGGCCAGCGGCTGCGCGGCAATGACCAGCGCCACGAGGCCGACCATGCTGCCGATGAAGGAGGCGATCGCCGTGATGAACAGCGCCACACCCGCCCTGCCCTGACGCGCCATCGGGTAGCCGTCCAGAACCGTCACCGCGCTCGAGGAAGTTCCCGGCAGGTTCAGCAGGATCGAGGCGGTCGACCCGCCGTAGGAAGCGCCGTAATAGATGCCGGCGAGCGTGATCAGCGCGAAGGCCGGCTCCAGATGGAACGAGATCGGGATGAGCATCGCGATCGTCGCCATCGGCCCGATGCCCGGCAGCACGCCGATGAAGGTGCCGAGAAAGACGCCCAGGAAGCAGTAGAACAGGCCTTCCGGCGAGAAGACCAGGGCGGCGCCCAGCGCCAGCCCATCGTAAAGCTGGGAGAAATCCATCAGGGAAAGATCCTCATCTGAAGGCGCAGGCCGTAGACGAACACGAGGCAGCACAAGGCCGAGACCACCACGGCGATGATCGCCGCTTTCGGTATGGACGTTTCCTTGTTGGCGAGCCCCGCCAGGAAGACCGCCGCCAGCGCGGCGACGAAGAGACCCGCGCCTTCGACGAGCAGGGCGAAGGAAGTGAAGGCAGCCATGTTGGCGAGGATGGGACGAAGCGGGACACCCGCCACGACCGCTTCGGTTCCGGCTTCCTCGGATTGCGAGCGACGCCCTTCGACAAAGATGATGCCGAGGCCGAAGAGAACCATCAGCGTGCTCAGCATGATCGGAAAATAGCCCGGCCCCATATTGCGGGTGGAGCCCAGCGGGTAGTTCAGCGCCTCGACGAAAGCGAAAGCGCCGATCGCGATGACGACCAGGCCGGATATCAGGTCATTGCGAGGAATGGATCTCAACATTGGCTCCTCCGAGTTGAGTTACTGCCAGGTGGGTCCGCGGCGAAGCCGCGCGGAACCGAATGCCTCAATGCAGGGCAAGCATGTCCGCCTCCTCCAAGCCCCGGCGCACATCGAGCGGCGAGACCTATACGATATGACTGACCGGACAGTCAACGCAGACTCCCCTCGATCCCGGCCAGCACCCGCTCAAGCTCCGGGATACCCACCGAGCAGGAATGGACTGCCAGATGGGCGGTCAGTTGGAGAACTTCCACGATGGCGTTCGGATCGAGTTTCGCCCGCAGAGCCCGGCGGATTGCCGACCGCAACGTTGTGGCATCGTGGCCGGTGAAGCACGCGCTGAGGGCGATTTCCACCAGCAGGCCGGTTTCCGGATCGAGCCCGTCCTTCTCCCCCGATCCTTCGAGGAGCTCGCAGACGAGGCGGAGATAGTCCGGGTCACGCTCGAGCAGCAATTCCGCGAACGGCTCGCAGCTCCCGTAAAGGTCGGCAAAGCGCCGCTTCAGGGCCTGCTCCTCTGTCGAAAGCCTTCTCTCGACCGGCGGCAGTCCGGCCGCTTCCATTTCCTCGCCCAGGATGGAGAGGCCGGCGAACGTGCCCTGAAGACCCTGTGCCGTGGCGAGACGAAGCACGCCCAGAACCTCGCGGACGCTCGCCCCCTTTTCGAGCGCCAGCCGCATATGCAGCGAAAGCCCACTCTGGAAGAGATGCGTGGCCGATCCGTCGAGCGCGACATAGATCAGCTCCACGGTTTTCTCCGACAGGAAGCCGCGGCTGGCCGGATGGCCGGCATAGCGTGCGTACAGGTCCAGGAAGGACGGATCGTGCCGCAACAGAAACTCTGTCCACGGCCGCCAATAGCCGCGCGCGCGGATGAAGGCGTCCTTGAGCCGTTTTTCCGCCTCGCTCGGCACGATCGCGCTCATGCGGCCTGCCCTCCCGCCAAGGCGTGGACGCCGACATCGAGCGTCGCGCCGGTGACGTAGGATGCTTGCGAAGAGATCAGGAAGCCGGCCGCCGCCGCCACGTCGAAGGCAACCAGCGGGCGGCAGGCGGGTTTGGCGTCCTGTCCATCGTCAGGACCGGTAACGGCCACCGTATTGACGCGGATGTTGGAGCCGCCCCATTCGCAGCACGCCGTCCGCGACAGCATCTCGATCGCTGCCTCTTCCGCGGCTTCCGCCGGATCGTCGAGGCACGCCCAGGAGCGGACGATGCTGACGATGCTTCCGTATCCCTGGGCAAGCAGAATCGGCCCGGACGCCCGCAGCAGGCCGTGCGTGTCCGCCGCGGTCCTTGACCGCGAGGCGGCGTTGAAATCGACCCGCGCGTCGATGACGGCATCGAGACGGCCATGACTTCGGGCCAGGGAAGAGAGGAAACCACGCATCGCCGCATCATCGGCAAGGTTGACGTCGCTCGTCGCGAAACGCTGCGAACGCGCGGCACAGGGCGACGAAAAAGCTTTCCGATCGTCAGCGAGCACGACCGTCATGCCTCGTCCGGCGAGCCTCTCGGCGCAGGCGATGCCGATGGAGGTGGCCCCGAATATGGCGGCAACGGGAAAGCCTTCCGGCGGCGAAGCGGGTTCCGCCCCCAGCCTCCGCGCCGCCTCGCCGCTGCCGCCGAAGGCCTGCGATCCGCCGTCGGCCTTGAGCGCGCAGCCGGTGATCGCGCCGGCGGCCTCGGACGTCATGAAGGCGATGCAATCGGCGATCTCCTCGGGCGTGCCCATGCGTCCCAGAGGTATCTTGCGCAGCGCGTCGGAGGGATCGAGCCGGCCTTCGGCGATCAGGCGGGAAAGAAGCTCCGTGCCGACGAAGCCGGGCGCCACGACGTTGACGCGCACGCGGTGCGGCGCCCAGCGCGCGGCGAGCTTTTGCGTCATCGCAAGCACGCCCGCCTTGGAAGGGCTGTAGGCGCTGCGCAAGGGAATGGCGCGAAACGCGGCCCCCGAAGCGACATTGACGATCGCGCCGCCGCCTTGCATCGCCATGATGCGCGCGGCTTCCTCCGCCGCGGCAAGCCCGCCCGACAGATTGACCGCCATGATGCCGTCGAAGGTTTCGCGGCTGTCCTCGACGAGCGGCACGCCGCCGCTGGTGGTGCGCCCGGCATTGTTGACGAGAACGTCCAGGCGGCCAAAGGCGGCCGCCTGGCGCACCATGTCCACGGCCCCCGCCAAATCGCCCATGTCGACCCGCAGCCACCGATGATCCGGCCCGAGCTCCCGCGCCCGTTCGCGGGCTTTCGCGGCATCCAGATCCGCCACGACGACCCGCGAACCGCTTGACGCAAGCCGGGCGGCGGTCGCCCAACCGATGCCGGAGGCTCCGCCCGTCACCAGCGCGACACGTTTCTCGGTCAAACTTTCCTCCCTCATTCTTCTCCTCAATTCAGAAGCTCGTGCGGGACGCGCCTCCGTCGACATAGAGCACCTGTGCCGTGACGAAGGAGGAGGCGTCGCTCGCCAGCACGCAGATCGCCTTGGCGATGTCGTCGACGTTCCCCAAACGACCGAGCGGCGTCGCGGCAATGCGCTTCGCATCGCGTTCCGCGTTGCGATGTTTCTCGGTGCCCTCCGTGGGCACGGCCGACGGACCGACCGCGTTCACGCGGATGTTGCGTGTGCCCAGTTCGGCCGCCGCGGCGCGGGTGATGCCCATGACGCCGGACTTGATGCCGCTATAGACGAGGCTGTTGACCGCCGAGCGGAAGCCGGCGAGCGAAGCCACGTTGACGATCGCTCCGCCCCTTTCGGGATCCATCACCTCGGCGGCGGCCTGGATGCCCCAGATCACCGACTTGAACCCGACATCGAGCATCCGTTCCATCGTCTCGGGCTGGATGTCGGGAATGGACTGGTAGCGGACCCAGGCCGCATTGTTCACGAGAATATCGAGGCGCCCCGCCTGCTCATGGAGGGAGGAGACTGCGGCGCGGATGCCTTCACGGGTGCCGACATTCTGTACGACGCCGATCGCCTTGCCGCCGGCGGAGGCGATCTCGGCCACGGCCTCGTCGACGAATTCCTGCTTCAGGTCGTTCACGCCGACGATGGCTCCATGGGCGGCCATCAGCTTGGCCGTCGCCTTCCCGATTCCATGGCCCGCCCCGGTGATGAGGGCGACCTTGCCGTCAAAACTGATCATGGTGATGCACTTTCATTTCATCTGGTTTCAGGCTGCCGCGGAGCCGATGAGATCATCGGCGACCTCGAGCAGAAGACCGTCGCTGTCGCCCTGCGTCTGGAGCGACCGCAGCCAGCGCAAGTGGCGATGCAAGGGCATTTCCCAGGTGAACCCCATGCCGCCATGCACCTGGATTGCCCGCTCCACCACGAAAATTCCGCTGGAGACCGCGGCCAGATACGCCGCCTTCCGGCGCAGAGCCGGACTGGAGGAATTGGCTGCGCTGAAGCCGCTGTCGATGACGGCACGGATGTTTTCCACATGCATCTTCATACGCGCAAGCATATGCCGCATCGCCTGGTTGGCGGACAATGCCCGGCCGAACTGGATGCGTGTGTTGGCATGTTCCTCCGCCATGGCGAGGCAGGAGGCAGCGCAGCCCAACGCCACCGCGGCGCGCGAGACGAGCGCGTCCTCGATGAGCTCTTTCCAGGAGGCCGCCGGGATCAGGCAGGACGCATCCACTTCGACCCCCGAGAGGTTTATCTCGAAGCAGGGACGCTCATGGTCGATGCCCCAGGCCGCGGCAATGGAGAGCCCCGCGGTTGGCACGGCAACCGCCTCGCCGTTGTCGAGTGCAACGAGCACCAGATCCGCCTTGTCGGCATGCGGCGCAAGGGAGACGACGCCATTCAACGTGATCTTGTCTCCTTCCCTCGCCACATCGGCGGCACCACCCCAGGCAATCGTCGCGACGGTCTCGCCGGTTATCACGCCGGCGGCGGACCCGGAACCGCATGCGTCGAGCGCACGCGCCGCCAGGAGCGTCTCGATCAACGGGAAGGGAAAGAGCGCTTCGCCGGCCGCGGCGAGAACGGGAACCGCGTAACGGACCGGCAGGCCGAGGCCGCCGGCATCCTCGCTCGCCAACATTCCGGCGATACCGTCCTGCGCCAGGCGCGTCGCGACATCAGCCATGGCGAGCTCCGTCGAGGCCGCGATGGAGGCCTTTGCCGCCTCCGCAAAATCCGCCGGAGCAAGGGAATCGGTCTCGCTCGTCATTCTATTTCCTTCCCTTCGGCAATTGCATGATGCGGTCGGCGATGATGCCGAGCTGGATTTCGGTCGTGCCCGCATAGATCGTTTCGGCAAAGGAGAGCAGATAGAGATTCTCGAACCGGCTCCGCACGGCGCGCACTTCGGGCAGGTCGGGCTTGGAAGCCTTGGCCAGCATCTCGAAGGCAAGCGCGACGAAGCGCTGATGGGCCTCGCTCCAGTGCAGCTTGCTGATGCTGCCGCGCGCGCCGACCGACTGGCCGTCGCTGAGCGCCTCGACGACGGTTTCGATATGCCCTTTCAGGACTTCGAGATCGACACCGATCCGGGCGAGCTGGCGCCGGTAATAGCCGTCATCGAGGAGAGCTTTCAAAGCTGGATCGGCATTGCATGCGGACACCAGATGGCGCATCTCGTTCTCGAACCGCCAGCTCCGGTGCATCCGGTTGGTGGCGCGCTCGATCGAAAGGACCCGGATCGCCGCGTTCCAGCCTTCGTCGGGAAGGCCCAGCGCATCGGCCTCGTCCACCTCGACATCGTCGAAGAAGACCTCGCAGAAGCTCTCCTTGCCGTCGATCGATCTGATCTTGTTGACCCGGATGCCCGGCGTGTCCATGGGAACGGCGAACAGGCAGAGGCCGCGATGGCGATCCTCGACCGTGCCCGTGCGCGCCAGGAGCAGGCAGCGCTGCGCGCGATAGGCTCCGCTGGTCCAGATCTTCTGGCCGTTGACGCGCCATTTGCCGCCGATCTTCTCCGCGCGTGTGCGCAGGCCCGCCAGATCCGAGCCGGCGCCGGGTTCCGAGAAGCCCTGGCACCAGATCTCGCGCATCTCCAGAATGGCCGGAAGATAGCTCTTCTTCTGCTCCTCGTTGCCGATCGCCAGTATGATCGGGCCGGCAAGCTCCTTGCCGATCGAGTTCACGCTCTCGGGCATCGGCACGCTGCCGATCTCCTGGCTGACGACCAGATGCTCGCGCAAGGTGCGGCCATAGCCGCCATAGGCTCTCGGCCAGGTGATGCCGACGAGCCCCGCCCGATACAAGGCGGCTTCGTAGGTCTTGGATTCCTCCAGTGTCGGTGCAGCGTCGACCATCCGGTCGGTACGGAATTTCTCGGGAAGGTTCTTTTCGAGCCACTCGCGCGCATGCGTGCGCAAGGCCTCGCCCGACAGCGTCAGGCTTGGGGCATCGGAATTGGAAAAAGGCGCATTCATGGACTGTTCCTGGGTCACGTCTCGGTCGCGGAGACGAGGAGGGCGTCGAGGGCGACCGCACCCTGCCCTTCCGCCCGCACCAGAAGCGGATTGATGTCGATTTCGGCCACGCTTGATGCATGGCTGGCGGCGAAATGGGAAAGGGCCGCAACGGCCTTCGCCGCCGCGCGCGCATCCGCCTTGGGGCGGCCCCGCGCGCCGTCCAGCAGGGGAAAGGCTTTGAGCGACCGGATCATCGAGAAGGCCTGTTCCTCACTTACGGGAGCGATCTGAAGAGCGACGTCCTGCATGATCTCGGCGTAGATTCCGCCGAGCCCGACCATCACGACAGGACCAAAGATGGGATCGCGCTTCGAACCGAGAATGAGCTCGACGCCCCCTTCGGCCATCTCCACGACGAGAACGCCGTCGACATGCGCATTCGGTGCCTTGTCGGCAACGCTTGCCATCATGCCTTCGAACGCCTTGCGCAGCTCTTCCTCGCCCTTGATGCCGACGACGACCCCGCCGACCTCGCTCTTGTGCGCGATGTCGGGCGACAGCACCTTGATGACGACCGGATAGCCGATCTCGGAGGCGGCTTTCGCCGCTTCGTCGACGCTCCGGACCACCGCCTCGCGCAGGATCGGAATGCCGGCTTCCGCCAGGACGCGCTTGGCCGAACTCTCGTTCTCGAAGGCAGCGGCCGGCAGCGGCGGCGCTGGCTCGACCTTTTCGCGCGGTGTTCCCTCGGCCTTCGTCGTACCCAGGCGTACGAGCGCGGCGACCGCCGAGCAGACCGCATCGATCCCCTCTATGGTGATGAAGCCCATCTCGTTGAGGCGTGCGATCGCGTCCTCCGGCCCGCGGCAGCAAAGGACCAGGAGCTTGTCGGGATGTTGCCGCGCCACCTGCTCCAGCGCCGCGAGATAGACGTCGCGCAGCCTCGGCACGAACAAAGAGCTGGACATCAGGATGATCGTGACGTCGCAGCTCTCATCCTCCACGACCGCGTTCAGCACCCGCGCGAGAAGCTCCGGGCGCGCCGAGACCTGGGCCGTGGTATCCACCGGGTTGCGTGGCGAGGCGTAGGGCACGACCTCGAGAATGCGGCGCTGCGTCTCTTCCGCCAGGGCAGGCATGATGAGGCCGCGCGCGCTCGCCGCATCCGCCATCATCACGCCGAACCCGCCGGATGCGGCAAGCAGGGCGACGCGATTGCCCTTCGGCAACCGCCCCCGGCCGGTGACGGAGCTTGCCAGACCCGCGTTGATCAATTCCTCGATGCTGTGGACGCGGACGGCGCCGCTCTCACGGAACACCACGTCGAACACAGCGTCCGAACCGGCAAGCGCGCCCGTATGCGAGGCTGCTGCGGCACTTCCCGCTGCCGACGAGCCGATCTTCAGGACGAAAACGGGCTTACCCGCCGCGCGCGCCAGATCGAGCGCGCCGATCAGCTTGCCGGCATCGCGTGCCGTTTCCATGCAGCACAGGATGATCTCGGTTTCCGGATCGCGCGCCATATAGGCGATGCCGTCGGCGACATCGACGTCGCACTCATTGCCCGTGGCGAGAAACCGACTGATGCCTATTCCCCGGTCGGCGGCTTGGCGCATGGTGAAGCTCGCCAGGTTGCCGCTCTGCGAGACGATCGCGACCTTGCCGGGCTTCGGCAGGCTCTCTTCGATGACTATGGAAAATGTCGCGATGCTCCGTTCGGGTATGCCGATCGATCCGAGGCAATTGGGTCCGAGCACGCGCATTCCGCTGCGCTTCGCCGTTTCCCGGATACGCTCCTGCAGCAGCGCACCCTCTTCGCCCATCTCGGAGAAGCCCGCCGTAAGCACCACCGCCGCCGAAACGCCCTTTGCGCCGCACTCCTCCACCGCCTGGAGGGCGGCCTGCGCGGGCACCGCGATGACCGCCAGCTCGGGAGCCTCCGCGATATCGGAAACCGAGGCGAAGGCAGGCAGGCCCTGCACCTCGCCGCCATTGCGGTTGACCGGATAGATCCGTCCTTCGTAGCCGTATTTCAGCAGAAGCTGCAGCGGCCGGCCGCCGATCTTCGTCACGTCCTGCGATGCGCCGATAACGGCGATGGAGCGCGGCCTGAAAAGCGCGTCCAGTCCTTGTCCCAATGTCATGCTCTCGACCATCAAAGGCTCAGCGCCCCTTGAAAACGGGCTTGCGCTTTTCCAGAAACGCCATGCGAGCTTCCTTCGCGTCTTCCGTCTTGGAAAGCGTCATCGTGATGTTCTGCTCGAAACGATAGGCATCCCGCTGCGGCATCAGGTCGACCATGTTGCACGCGTGCTTTGCGTGAATGATGGCCATCGGGCTTTTGGAAGCGATCTGCGAGGCCGTCTTCATCGCGGTCGGCAGCAAATCCTCCGGCGACGTCACCTCTTCGATCACACACCGCTGGTGAAGTTCCGCCGCACTGAGGCGCACTCCGGTCATGAACATCCGGCGCAAGGTGGAACGGCCGAACAGCGTCTTGAGCATCGAGGCGCCGCCTGCGAGACCGACATCGATCTCGGGCATGCCGAAGACGGCGTTCTCGCTGGCGTAAAAGATATCGCACGCGGCCATGAGACCGAGTCCCGCGCCAAGGGCCGGACCGTTCACCGCGGCGACGATCGGCTTGGCGCACTCGCGGATCGAATTCGCCGTCTCGCGGGTGACGCGATTGTGCTCGAGAAAATCGCCCTTCCTCTCCGCATCCGGACGGTCCTTGAGATCGGCGCCGGCACAGAAGACCTTGCCGGCACCGGTGAGCACCGCGACGCGAATATCCTCGCGGTCGGAAATCTCATCGAACACCTCGATCAACCGCCGCCGCATATGACGGTCGAGCGCGTTGACAGGCGGGCGGTCGAGTGTAACGAGAGCGATGTGGTCGCTCACTTCCAATTTGACGCAATCGTCGCTCATCCTTAGTCCCTCCACTTCCGCTTGATGCCGTCGCGTTGATCCGAGTCATGCTGACCAACCGGTCAGTCACTAGCAGCCAACTCTCGATCAGACAAGAACCAATAATTGACATCATCGACCTTGGACGCTGTTGACTGACCGGACAGTCACTAGTTATAGAGCGAACTGTTTTAGCTACAGAACAAGCTTCAGGGAGGTACCAGCATGTTTCAGCTTTCGAGGCGCAATGCGCTCAAATTGATGACCGCGGGAGCACTTGCGCCGCTCGCCATGCCGACGATCGCCCGCGCCGCCGGCGAGACCATCCGCATCGTCTATCCCTACGCGGGCGGCAGCGCCGTGAACAACATCATCCGCATGATCGCCGACAACATGTCGAAAACCCTGGGGCAGACGGTGATATTGGAGGACAAGCCCGGCGGCAACGGCATCGTGGCAACCCAGAGCGTGGCGCGTGGCCCCAAGGACGGGACCATGGTCCTGGTGGGCGCCACCGGCACCTTGCCGCTGAACACGCTCCTGCGTTCGGCTCTTCCCTACAAGATCGAGGACTTCCAGCCCGTCGGCATGATGCTCGAGGGTCCGCTGACCGTCACCGTCAACACCAAGACCGCCCCGGTCGACGACATGAAGAGCCTCGTCGAATGGGCGAAGGAGAGGAACAAGCCTCTGCACTACGCCACGCTTGGACCCGGCAGCGTCACGCATCTCTTCGGCGTCCTCTTCAGCAAGGCGACCGGCCTTCCCTCGGCCCCGGTCGCATATCGCAACAACAACGCGCAGATCCTCGATCTGCTCGCCGGCCAGAACGACCTGAACTTCTCCACTCCCGCCTCTCTCATCGAGCATGAGAAGTCCGGCGAGGTGAAGATGCTTGCGGTGACGACATCAGACCGCATGGCGCGCCTGCCCGACACGCCGACCGTCGTGGAAGCCGGCTATCCGGGCCTGCTCTGTTCCTTCTGGTACTCGCTGATGGTTCCTACCGGAACCCCGGACGACACCGTCACGCGGCTGAACGAGGCGCTCAACATAGCACTTCAGGACGCAGGCATCCGCGAACGCATGGAAGCCGAATGCCTGACCAACAATCCCGGTGCGCCGACGGCGGTCACCTCGATCCTCGAGCGCGACATGAAGGTCTGGGGGGACATCATTCGCTCCGAGGGCATCACGTTGAACTGATCGCGCGAAAACCATCGGAATTCGACGTATTTACCCCGGCTTCGGCCGGGGTTTTTCATTGTTCACATATCCGCCCGCTTTTCGCCCCCTTTGCCGCAATCGCGCCGGTGCGTAGGCCGACTGCCTTTTGCGAACATGTCCCTCCTCCAAATTGTCGAACGAACACAGCTATTTGCCAGCTATGTTCGCCCGCCGATCGCTGGGAAGCTTTCACGATCGGCAGGCAAGGGGTGGCGAGATGGACCAAGAGCAAGACATAGTGGAGGAATTGCTCCAGATGGCAAAGGATCCCGCATCCTTCACCAAGGACGATCTGGCGGAGATGGTCTTGGTGGCGGCAACGGAGATCATCAAGCTCCGCTCGTTCCCGTCGCCATGGACCACGAGGCCTGACGAGGAGTCCACGGCTTCGATCGACTAGCCGAAGCCTGGATCCCGGTCGGCACGTGAGTGCCGGCAAAAGCAGGCACCGAAGTCGGGAACGTCACTGCGTCCGCAGCCGGTCCTCGCCATTCCTGTGCAGGACCCTGCCGCTCAGGACATCGGTGAATTCGCCATCGTCGATCGCCAGCTCTCCGTTCACGGCGAGGAACCTGATCCCTTCCGAAAGCTGATGAGGGTCGGTGAATGTCGCCACCTCCCGCAGGTTCTCGAGGTCGAACACCGCGATATCGGCGATCATGCCCTCGCGTATGAAACCGCGATCCTTCATTCTATGCACCGTCGCCGGCAGGCCGGTCATCGAATGGATGGCCGTCGACAGCGGCACCACCTCCTCGTCGCGCGCATATTTGGCGAGCATTCTCGGGAACGTGCCGTAGCTGCGCGGGTGCGGAACCCCCTCGCCCATCGGCACGAGATCGCCATCGGAGGCCGTCATTCGCCAAGGCTGCCGCATGAGATTGGCGATGTCCTTGTCGAGCATGTTGTAGGAGACGATGCCGACGTCCCCATCCGCCTCCTTCAGCATTCCGATCGTGGTTTCGATCGGATCCAGTCCGCGCGCCTGCGCGATCTCGCTCAGCCTTTTTCCTTCGAGGGAGGTATCAGGCGGGAAGGTTCTGATCTGGATACGGTCGGCGCCGCCGCGCCGCTCGAGATTCTCGGCGATCTGCGGCCGCATCTCGTCCATCTGGTCCGCATCGTCGAAACGCTCGAGCATCGCCTTCGTGCCGCCAGCCATCGCCGGACGGGGGACCAGAGCGGATGAAAGCCCCGTGGCGGATGCGTCATAGGGATATTGGTCGGCCCACATTTCCACGCCCTCCGCGCGCGCCTGCTCGATGCGCTGGATCACGGCCTGAGAATACCCCCACACGCGCGGGCCAAGCGCCTTGACATGCGTGACGATGCCCGGAATCTCGGCTTCCCTGGCAACCTTGATCACCTCGTCCACCGAGGCGATCAGGCCGATCGTATAGTCGCTTTCGTCGCGAATGTGACTCGTATAGAGGCCGCCATATTCCCCGACCACCTTTCCCAATTCGACGACCTCGGAAATGTCGGCGAACGAGCCGGGCGCATAGAAAAGCCCGCTCGACATTCCAAAGGCTCCCTCTTCCATCCCGGCGCGAACCAGATCCTTCATTCGTTCAAGCTGCTCGGGGGATGCGTGGCTGTCCTCTTCCCCCATCACCTCCTTGCGGGCCGATCCGTGCGGAACCATCATGCCAATATTCGGGCCGATACCATTGGTAAGAAACGCTTTTCGCTGCGCGGCGAGATCAACTTCCCCGCCCCCGTCCGGGTTCACCATGACAGTGGTGAGCCCTTGAGCCAGAAGCGGCTTTCCGTGAGAGAGCTCGGCGGTGGCCAGGCCGACACCCGCGTGCGTATGGGCATCGATGAACCCGGGCGAGACGTAAAGGCCGGTCGCGTCGAGGCGCCTATCCGCCTCCATCTCCTCCAACTCACCTACCGCCAGGATCCGCTCTCCCGCGATCGCCACATCCGCCTTCATCCATGGCGCCCCCGTGCCATCGAAGACAAACCCGTTCTCGATGATAATATCCGCCTTGACCGCTTCCGTTTCTCCTTGCGCCAATGCAGAACTTGAAGCAGCCGCAGCAAGAAGAACTAGGCCTGCGACACTAGAAATTCGGTCCATTTAATTTAGCCTCCTCTTATGGTCGAGCAGATCCGCCTTGCTCGAGCCAGAAAGACTATGAGGCATAACGATTCCCGGCAACCCGCCAATCCACATCTATTCTGGAAAGCCGATCTGGCCACGGCGCAATTCCATCGCAATGTCACAGTCGACGCGCATCAAGATGGCTGCCCACGCAACCAGTGTGGCTTCGTGGGGCAATGGCTGCGCGAAGGAGGCGAGAATGTCCGTCGGATGCTGGAGATCGGCCATCATATCAATCGGCCTGGTGGCTTCGGGATGCCAGACCGTTCCGCAAGCCGAGGAGGCGGAGGTCCAGTCGTCGCTCGTCTATGACGAAGTCCCGTGTCGCGACCTGATGCGCCAGCGTGACGATCTTCGAAGAAAATATCCGCGCCTGCCGCCCGATCGCGGCGAACGGCGACCGCTCACCGTGTTCGCCGGTGTGACGCCGGATCTGAGAAGCCTCGGCAGAACCGATGCGCTCGCCGCGAAGGGAAAGATCAATGCAATGACCCATTCCATCGAGCGGCGGGAATGCGAAGCGGGCGGCCCTGAGAGCCGAGCTCAGCCGTCTCGGTCGTTCAGGCGTGCATCGACCAGCGCCGCCCAGTAGCCAATGCCGTGGATGATGGCGTCGTCGTTGAAGTCGTAAGCAGGGTGATGAAGACCGGCGGAATCGCCATTGCCGAGCCAGATGATCGCGCCGGGCCGTTTTTGCAGCATGTATGAGAAGTCCTCCGAACCCATCGTGCAGGGATAATCCCCGTCGACCCTTTCGGCCCCGGCAACCGACGCCGCGGCGGCAATCGCCGCGCCGGTCATCGCCGGGTCGTTGAAGGTGACCGGATAGCCCGGCCGCCAGTCGATCTCCGCCTCAGCCTCGAAAAGCCTGGCGGTCGTCGTCACGATATCGCGAAAGCGCGCTTCCACGGCCTTGCGGGTTTCGGTGGCGATGGTGCGGATGGTACCGCCAATCTCGATAGCGGCGGGGATGACGTTGAGCGCGGTCGCGCTGCCGCCGGCGAGATAGGTGACCGAAACCACCACCGGATCGAACGGATCGGTATGACGCGATGCGATGGATTGGATCGCGGTGACCAGATGCGCGCCGGCGAGAACCGGATCCCGCGCCAGATGCGGAGCTGCCGCATGGCCGCCTCGCCCTCTCAGCGTCACGACGAAACGGTCGCCCGCCGCCATGATCGCGCCGGGACGGGTGGCGAATGAACCGACGGCGAGGCCGGGTTCGTTGTGCATGCCGAAGACTTCGTCGATCCCGAAGCGTTCGAGCAAGCCTTCCTCGATCATCATCCGTCCGCCGGCGCCGCCCTCCTCCGCCGGCTGGAACACCAGCACGACGGTGCCCGCGAAATCGCGCGAGGCGGCGAGATGCTTCGCGGTGCCGAGCAGCATGGCGGTATGGCCGTCATGCCCGCAGGCATGCATCATGTTAGCCACCTTGGAGGCGTGGGGAAGGTTCGTCTGCTCCGACATCGGCAGCGCGTCCATGTCGGCTCTCAGCGCGATCGTCGGCCCTTCTCCCCGGCGCCCCCTGATGACGCCGACGACGCCGGACTTGGCGATTCCGGTAGCGACTTCATCGCAGCCGAACTCCTCGAGCTTCTCCGCCACCAGTTTCGCGGTCCTTGGAAGGTCGAAGAGAAGCTCGGGATACTGATGGATCTGGCGGCGCCAGGACCTGGCTTCCTCGGCAATCGCCGTCAGTTCTTCGTGAAGGGTCATTCTGTTCTCCGTATCATGCTCCAACCCCGGCCTCCGCCGGCCGGCGGAACGGCGAGCGGTCCGGATCGGGGTCCGGCATCGCGTTAAGCAGCATACGTGTATAGTCGTTTTGCGGCCGGTCGAATATCTCAGCCACCGGGCCTTGTTCGACCAGCTTGCCGCGATAGATCACCGCGACATCGTCGCAAATGTAGCGGATGACCCCGAGATCGTGGCTGATGAAGAAATAGGTCAGCCCGAGCTCGACCTGCAGCCGATGGAGGAGATTCAGCACCTCGGCCTGCACCGAGACGTCGAGCGCGGAGGTCGGCTCGTCCAGTATGAGGAATTCCGGACGCACCGCGAGCGCGCGGGCGATGCCGATGCGCTGGCGCTGGCCGCCGGAAAACTCGTGCGGATAGCGGAAGAGGTGCTGCGTGCCGAGCCCGACCTGCAGCAAAAGCTCGGCCACCCGCTCGGTGCGCTGGCGCTCCGTCATTTTCACCACGTCTCGATGGATGACCAGCGGCTCGGCGACGATGTCGTGGATCGTCATGCGCGGATCGAGCGAGGCATAGGGATCCTGGAAGACGATCTGGAGCCGGGAGCGCAGCCGACGCATTTCGGCGGACGCCAACGCGTGTACGTCGGCGCCGTCGAACAATATGCGGCCGGAGGTCAGGCTTTCGAGCCGCAGGATGCAACGGGTCAGCGTCGTCTTGCCGGAGCCGGATTCACCGACGAGGCCGAAGCTCGCGCCCTTCGCCACGCGCAGGCTGACGTCGTCGAGCGCGGTGAAGCTGTCGCCACGGCCGAACAGTCCCTGTCGCTGCCCCGGAAAGGTCTTTGTCACGTTTTCGATGACGAGGCTCATGCGAAGCTCTCCGGCGTCAGGCCGCTGAGGCCGCGCAGCTCGCCGCGCTTGGTGTGGACGGTCGGCACGGAATTCAGAAGCGCCTGGGTGTAAACGTGGGCGGGCCGCTTGAGGACGTCGCCGACCTTGCCGGATTCGAGGATGCGGCCGCGATGCATGACCGCCACATGCGTGCATATCTGGGCGACCACGCCGAGATTGTGAGTGATGAGCAGCACGCCGATATTGCGCTCGGCGACCAGGTCGTGGATCAGGCGCAGGATCTGCGCCTGCACCGAGACGTCCAGTGCCGTCGTCGGCTCGTCGGCGATCAAGAGGTCCGGCTTGCCGATCATCGCCATGGCGATCAGCACGCGCTGGCGCATGCCGCCGGAAAACTGGTGGGGATAGTCGTCGATACGCTCGGCTGCCTTCGGTATGCCCACCTTGTCGAGCATCTCGATCGCCTTCTCTCGCGCGGCTCGCTTGAATTCGCGACGCGAAGCACCGGCCGAAAGGCCGAGCACGGTAGGGTCGGCATGACCGGCATGCAGCGCGACGTCCACGATCTGCGTGCCGATCCGGAAGACCGGATTGAGATTGGTCGTGGGGTCCTGGAAAATCGTGCCGATATGCCTGCCGCGCAGGCGCCGCATGTCACGTTCGGCGGCCTTCAGAACGTCCGTGCCCTGGAATTCGATCGAGCCGGCGAGGTAGCGGCCGGGCGGGGTCGGGATGAGCCGGGAGATCGAAAGTCCCGTCAGGGATTTGCCCGAGCCCGTCTCGCCGACCATGCCCCAGATTTCGCCCCGCTCGATGACGAGATCGATGCCGTGCAATATCTGCGTCTCGCCCTCATAGCTGCGCATGGCGAGATTGAGGTTCCTGATGTCGAGAAGCGCCATCTCTCCCCCTATCGCCGCGCTTTTGGGTCGAGCACGTCGCGCAGCCCGTCGCCGAGGAGGTTGAAGGCGAGCACGGCCAGGAAGATCGCCATTCCCGGCGCCACCGCCGTCCACCAATAGTCCGGCATGTAGCTGCGGGCGCCGGAGAGCAGCGTGCCCCATTCCGGCGTCGGCGGCTTCACGCCGATGCCGACGAAGCCCAGCGAGGCGACGGTGAGGATGGCGAAGCCCATGTCGAGCGAGGCCTTGACGATGATCGGCGAGACGATGTTGGGCAGGATGTGGCGGCACAGGATTCGCGGCCAGCCGGCGCCGAGCGCGTGGGCGGCGGCGATGAACTGCTCCTCCTTCTTGCCGATCACCTCGCCGCGCACCAGGCGGGCATAGGCCGGCCACCAGGTCAGCGAGATGGCGATGATCATGTTGAACACGCCGGTGCCCAGGGCCGCGGCCACCGCCATTGCCAGGATGAGGCTTGGAATGGTGAGCAGGAGATCGGTGACGCGCATCAGGATCTCGTCGATCCAGCCGCCGAAATAGCCGGCGATGGCGCCGACCGCCGTGCCGACGACGACGGCGATGAAGACGACCGCGAGGCCCGAGAAGAGCGAGACCTGCGAACCGACGAGCACGAGGGAAAACATGTCCTGCCCGAGCGCGTTGGTGCCGAACCAGGCGCTCGCCGAGGGCGGCTGGAAGCGGGCGGCCGTGTTCGTCACGCCCTCGACATGCTCCGGATACGGAACGATGAAGGGAGCAAGCAGCGCCAGCACGATGAGGGCGACGACGATTGCCAATCCGACCATCGACAGCCAGCTCTGGCGGAAGCGATAGAAGGCCCGGCTCCAGTTCTCCAGCCTCGCGGACTGGTTGCGCCGAGGAATGGCGAGCGGCTCAGGTGTTGTCATGCGTATCGCACCTTCGGATTGAAGACGCCGTAAAGCACGTCCACGACGAGCATGGTGAAGAGATAGATGATGGCGATGACCAGCGTGACGCCGATGACGGGCATGAAATCCTGGGTGAGGATCGCCTGCGTCGCATAGAGGCCGAGACCCGGCCAGTCGAACACCGTTTCGACCAGCACCGTGCCGCCGAGCATCCAGGAGACGTAGAGGCCGATCACCGTCAGCGTCGAGGTCATGGCGTTCTTCAGGACGTATTTGAAGAGGATCAGCCGGTTCGACAGGCCGAGCGCGCGTTCGGTCATCACATAATCCTGCTGCAGGACCTCGATCGTGGAGGCGCGCATCATGCGCATGATGGTGGCGAGCGGAGACAGCGCCATGGCGATCGCTGGCAGCGCCAGATGCGCCAGCGCGATCCGCAGGGCGTACCAGTCGCCCGCGATCAGGGCGTCGACCGTGTAGAATCCGGTCACCGTCTCGGGCGGAATCTCGATCAACGGGTAACGGCCGGAAAGCGGCAGAATGTCGAGCCAGGCGGCGAAAGCGAGCTGCAGGAGCAGGCCGAGGAAGAAGCGCGGCATGGCGATGCCGCCGAGCGCCAGCGTGCGGGTCGCGTAATCGAGAACGCCGTTGCGGTAGACGGCGGTGAGCAGGCCGAGCGGGATGCCGACGACGACCGCGATGATGAGCGCGGCGAAGACCAGCTCCAGCGTCGCGGGCAGATAGGTCAGCACGTCCTCGAAGACCGGGCGACGGGTGAAGACGGACATACCCCAGTCGCCGGTGACCAGGCCTGTGAGATAGGTCCAGTATTGGATGGGCAACGGCTGGTCGAGGCCGAATTCCTGCCGGAGCGAGGCGATCAGCTCAGGCGTGGCATTCGGACCGGCGGCAAGGCCGACGGGGTCGCCGGGCAGCAGGCGCGCGACGACGAAAAGCAACAAGGTGAGGCCGATCAGGATCGGCACGACGAGCACCAACCGGCGCAATACGAACAACAGCATTCCAGGCTCCAGCTTGTCCGCGGGCGCGCGGCGAGCACGCCCGCGACAGGACATCAGGCGAGCGAGAGCGGCCAGACCTCCATCGTGTTCGCCGCCACCGGGCAGAAGGCGTAGTCCTGCACGTTGTCGCGCATGGCGAACTTGCGCAGCTCCAGCACGCCGAAAATGTCCGGCGCGTCGTCGATGACGACTTCCTGGAACTTCCTGTAGAGGGTGGCGCGCTTGGCGGGGTCGCCCTCCGCGCGGGCGTCCTCGATCAGCTTGTCGACCTCGGGATTGCTGTAGACCGGGTTCTGCCACTGGCCGTTGCGCGACGAATGGTAGCCGGCGAAGGCGGTGTTGTCCGGATCCGCGTAATTGGCCGACTGGAAGATCGAATAGAGGTCGGTCATCGTTTCCGGCGATCTCGCCATGGCCACGATGTCCGGCCAGACCATGGGGCGGATGTCGAGGCCGATGTTCAGGGCCTTGAGAGATTCCAGCATGATCATGCACCAGCGCCGCTGGTTCTCGTATCCCGCGGCATGCATCATGGTGAGCGTGAAGCCCCCGTCCTTGTGCTCCGACTGCGCCAGATACTCCTTGGCCTTCGCCATGTCCTGCCGGTAGATCGCGAGATCGGGATCGTGGCCGAACATGCCCGTCGGCAGCGGGCCGCTCATCAGCTCGGCCGGACCGGCCGCGTCGAGCATGGACTGGTAGTTGTAGGCGTAGGATATCGCCTTGCGCAGGTTCTTGTCGGCCAGCGGTCCCTTGGCCGTGTTCATCTTGATGGAGAAGCTGCGATAGTCCGGCTCCATGATCCGCGCCACGCCGGGAATGTCCTTGATGGCGTCCATGTCCTCGGCGAACAGGTCGAGCGCGAAATGCACCTCGCCGCGCTGGAGCATCATGCGGGTGGTCGCCGCCTCGCGGACGATCTTCCAGATCGCGCCCTCGATGTTGCCGCCCTTGTGCCAGTCGTCCTCCACGCGGACCAGCTGATAGAGATCGCCGGGCCTGGCGCGACCCATTTTGAAAGCGCCGGAGCCCGCGACGTTGGCGAGCAGCCAGCCCTGGCCATCGTCGCTGCCGAGATTCTCCTCGACCAGGGTGGAGTTGACCACGAACATCCAGGGCAGCACGGAAAGGAGCGGCGCAAACGGCTTCTTCAGCGACATGGTGACGGTCATTTCACCGCTCGCCTTCACGCTGGTTTCGTCGAGAATGCCCTCGACCATCCATGCCGGTCCCTTTTGCAGGCGCAGGAGCCGTGCGAAGGAGTATTCGACGTCCTTCGCGGTGACCGGCGAGCCGTCGTGGAACTTCGCGTTTTCGTCGAGCTCGAACGTATAGGTGAGGCCGTCCTCTGAGTGCGACCAGCTCTTGGCGAGGCCCGGCGCCGGTTCGGGCGGGTTGCCGACGACACGCACCAGCGCATCGTAGGTGTTGCGGAACAGCCATTGCGGCGCGTAGCCCGTAGCCACATGCGGATCGAAATTCGGGATGTCGACGGTGCTCGCGAACACCATGATCTTTCTTCCCGCCGCACCGGCGGACCACGGCATGGCCGCCGCCGCGGTCAGGCCGGCGGCTCCGATCAGAAACTGTCGCTTGTTGAGTTTCAGCATATCCATTCCCCTTTTGTTGCCGGCACCGCCGGTTCTTGACGGGCAGGCCGGCTTCGTAACCGGCCCGCGATAGTTCAAGGCTTCAGGCCGCGAGTTCCTTCTTGCGGGCGGCAAGGCGGTAGACGCTCTCTGCCGTTTCCGCGCTGACATAGTCCTCGCGCACATCCTCCTCGACGCGCTCGACGGACCGCTTGAGCGGATCTCCGTAGCCGGCGCCGCCGCCGAGCTGCAGTTCCACCACGCGGTCGGCGCGGTCGACGACGACGAGGCCGCCGCTGCCCACGTCCTCGACGACCTTATCCTCGCCGTCGAGCACATGGCCGTGCGCAAGCAGGCCGGTACCACCGCCGAACAAGCCCGCGATCGGCGCGTTCACGCCTTCCGGTGACACGAACACGGTGAGCGGCAGGCCGTCATCGTGGCGCTTGGCAAGCCGGATACGCGCGCCGAGGCCGCCGCGATATTCGCCCGCGCCGCCGGAATCCTTCACGAAGCCCTTTTCGAGCACGACCACCGGCGACCGGCTTTCCAGAAGCTCGATCGACGATGTCGCAGCCGATGTCGGCCACAGCACGGAGGACTTGCCGTCCTTTGCCGCGCTGCCGCCCTGGCCGCCGCCGGACAGCAGATGGTCGTAGAAGACCTTGCCTTCCGGCGTTTTGCCGTAGACCGTCATCAGGCTCGGCAGGCCGGTGTGGGCAACCACCTTGTCGGGCGCGGCGCCGGCGATGGCGCGAAAGATGTTCGGGGACGTGTACCAGCCGGTGCGGGTGCGCAGACTGACCGGCGCCGGCTTGTTGCAGTTGAGGACCGACCCTTTCGGAGCCTTGACGGTGAAGGGGCGATAGCAACCGGCATTGCCCCGCACGTTCGGCGTCAGCATGCATTTCAACGGGTAGGTCGAATGCGCCGTCGTGTAGCTCAGCGTGCAGTTGATGCCGCCGAGGGGGACTTCCGGCGGGGCGCCTTCGAAGTCGAGCTCGATCTCGTCGTCGCTGATGGTGATCTTGACGGGCACGCTCATCGGCGTGCCGAGCGGATTGTAGGTGATCTCGGAAGCGTAGACGCCGTCCGGCAGCGCGCGGATCGCCTCGCGCATCGCCTTTTCAGAACGTGACTGCACCACCTCGGCGAGAGCCTGCAGATCGGAAAGACCGTACTCTTCCATGAAGGAGGAAAGGCGACGAGCGCCCGTCTCGTTGGCCGCGATCAGCGAGCGGACATCGCCCAGGACCTGCTGGGAATCACGGATGTTCTCGGCCATCAGACGGAAGAGATCCTCGTTCTCCGCGCCGGCCTTGACCAGCTTCATCGGCGGAATCTGCAGGCCTTCCTCGTAGACTTCGGTCGCCTTCATGCCGTTGCGCGTGCCGCCGATGTCGCCGACATGGCCGACCGTGCCCATGACGGCCACGACCTTGCCGCCGTTGAACACCGGCGTGATCACGGCGATGTCGAAGAGATGCCCGGCGCAGAGCCACGGATCGTTGCAGACGAGCACGTCGCCCGGCTCCAGCGTCTCGACCGGATAGCGGGCAAGCGCCGCCTTGACCACCATCGGCAAGGTGAGATTGAAGACCGGCATCACGCGGCTCGAATGCGCGAGCGTCTCCCCGGTCGCGTCGAGGATCGAGCAGCCGAAATCCTGCGATTCCGAGATGATCAGCGAATAGGCGGTACGGCAGACCGTGTGCCACATCTCTTCCGAGACGGTGACCAGGCGGCTCCACATGATCTCGAGCGATATCGGATCGGACTCGATCTTCTCGATCGCCTGGGACTTGCTCATCTCCGGCGTCACCACGTCCATGCCCTTGCTCGCAACCGCGATGGCGATGCGCAGATTGCCGGCGGCGTCGACGGTCAGCACGTCACCGGGCGGAACCACCGTGGTGGATTCGCGCTCCTCGACGATTGCCGGTCCCTCGACCGTCATGCCAGGCGTCAGCTTGTAGCGGTCGTAGATGGCGGCATCGACGAAACCCTCGCCGAAATAAGCCCTGCGGTGGCCCTTGAGAGCACCTTCTCCGCCCTGCGGCATGTCCGCCTGCCTGATGGAGAGCTGCGGCGTCGCACCGCTCGCCCTGATGCGGAAAGTCAGGATTTCCAGTTCCGCTTCCGCAGGCACGCGGGTGTAGCGCGCGGAATAAACGTCCTCGAAGGCTTTGCGGATCACCCCGTAGGCTTCCGCATTCAGTTCGCCGGCCGGAATCGGCACGTTGATTTCATGAAGCTGGCCGACGAGCCGCATATCGGCCGTGCGTTCGAGCACGACATCCCCGGGATCGGTGCCCGCGGCAACGAGTTTGGCTTTGCCCTCCTCGGCCAGTTCTCCATAGACGGCATTGAGCGCCGCGGCATCGAGCTCGGGCGAAAGCTCGACCGGTTGCGAGCGCACGAGATCGAAGGAGAGCGGCGCCGTGAGGAAGCCGAAGGCGGATGCCGCGCCGCTTGCCTGCGGAATGATGATTTCGGAAACACCGAGGATGCGCGCCACCCGCGCAGCGAAGGCGGGACCAGCCCCGCCGAAGCCGATCATCGAATAGCCGCGCGGGTCCTTGCCCTTCTCGACGAGATGAATGCGCGCGGCGCTCGCCATGTTCTCGCCGACCACCTGGTGAATGCCCCAGGCGGCTTCAACGGTCGAAACCTTGAGCGGCTCGGCGATCGTCTTAAGCGCCTTTTCGGCGGCGTCGAGATCGAGCGTCATGCGGCCGCCGAGGAAAAAGGACGGGTCGTAATAGCCGAGCGCGACGCTCGCATCCGTCACGGTCGGCTTGTCGCCGCCAGCTCCGTAGCAAGCCGGCCCCGGCGAAGCGCCGGCCGAATGCGGTCCCACCTGCAGCAAGCCGACCTCGTCGATCGAGGCGATGGAGCCGCCGCCCGCGCCGATCTCGATCATGTCGACCACAGGCGACTTGATCGGCAGGCCCGAGCCGTTCTTGAAGCGGCGTACACGGCCTGCTTCGAGATAGGAGGCGATGTGCGCCATGCCGTTCTCGATCATGCAGGCCTTGGCGGTGGTGCCGCCCATGTCGAAGGCAATGACGTTTTCCTTGCCGGCGGCCTTGCCGAACCATGCGGTGGCGAGCGCGCCGCCCGCGGGCCCCGACTCCAGGAGCCGGATCGGGAATTCGCGCGCCTCCTCCAACGAGACCAGGCCGCCCGCCGAATGCATCAAGCGCAGAGCGCCCGTGAAGCCCCGCGCCCTGAGCTCGTGCTCCAACCGGCGCAGATAGCGATCCATCAACGGCTGAACGTAAGCATTGGCGCAAGTCGTCACGAAACGCTGATATTCGGAGATTTCCGCCACGACTTCCGACGAGATCGAGACGGAGATGTCCGGATAATGCTGTTTGATGATTTCCCGCACCCGTCGCTCGTGAGCGGGATTGCGGTAGGAATGCATGAGGCAGACAGCGATCGCCTCGACCTTGTCCGCAGCGAGCTTCCTCACCGCGCGCAGGACGGAAACCTCGTCCAGTGGCCGGATGACGCCGCCGTCCGCGCCAACGCGCTCGGAAATCTCGAGCCGCCGCGAGCGGTTGACCAGCGGATCGGGGAAAGTCAGGAAGAGGTCGTAGATGTCGTAACGCTGCTCCGAGCCGATCTCGAGCACGTCACGAAAGCCTTCCGTCGTGATGAGGCCGACCGGCGCTCCCTTGCGCTCGATGACCGCGTTGGTCACCAGCGTCGTCCCATGCACGATCTCGCCAAGCTCCGAAACCGCGATGCCGGCAGCGGAAACCAGGTCGGCAAGACCGCCGAGCGCGCCCTTGGACGGATCGCTCGGCGTGGTCAGGCATTTGTGCAGGCGAATGGAGGCCGCAGCCTCGTCGAACAGGATGAAATCGGTGAATGTACCGCCAATATCGATGCCGGCCCGGAAATTCTTGGAATTCGATTGCATTCATATCCCCATTAGGCGGGGCCGACCTGGCCCCGACGGATGCCGCCATCGCCGGCGGAAGCCTGTCTTCTTCACGTGGATTCTGCCGTCCCGGGTCGGCGGGGAGACCTCTTCCGCCACGTCGAGAAATCGACCGGGGCAGGCCCGTCCGCCTGTTTTTTAAGCATGAAGAATGTTGCCCCACTTATAGGCGGCACGAATGGGCGAGTCCAGCATAAGTTTCATATTTGACATTAGGTTCCAATAATGGAACAATACTGGTGCAAATTACCAGCAGAGGTTGATCAATGAGCTCGCTTGAGGATGCCGTCGCCATCTTGGGTTGTTTCTCGCTCGAGGAACCGTCGCTCACCCAGGCCGAGCTGACACGGCGCGTCGGTCGTCCAAAGGCCACCATGTCGCGCGTGATGAAGACGCTCCGCGAGAGCGGCCTCCTTCAGTTCGATCCCGCGAGCAGGCTGTACACGCCGGGCATCCGTCTTTTCGAGCTGGGGCAGATCTGCCACTCCCAACAGAGCTTTCTCGACCGGGTGCAGGAGCATTTGCAGCATGTCTGCACCGTCGGCGGACATACCGGCTACATCACCGTCTTCGACGGGCCGCAAATGGCGGTGCTGCGCATGTTGCGAGGATCGAGTCCGATCGCCATCGCCACGGCACCGGGCTACCGCGCTTGGCCGCATGCGACCTCGAACGGCCGCGCAATGCTGGCACTGCTCAATGAAGATGAATGGCGCCAGCGTGTGCCGGACGAACTGCCGTTCATATCCCGGAATGCGCCCCGGACCGTCGACGAGCTGATCGAACGAATCGCGCGCGTCCGGGAAACCGGCCGGTCCTCCTCATCGGACGAAGCCTATGAGGGCGTGTCCTCGCAAGGCATCGCATTCCGCGACCCTGACAGCCTCGAGGTGATCGGTGTCGCGATCTCCTATCCGACGAGCCTGGGAACGCCGGAGTTGAAGGAAAAAATCGGCGGACTCCTCGACGAGATGAAGAAGGACCTGATGCGCCATTCGAGCTAGCCGGCGGCCGCGCCGAGCGTGTTCCACGGCGCGCCCACAACCCAAGGTCGAAAATCAACCGGCCGAAATATCCGCGTTTCGACCGCCTGAAAAACTCAGGGCAGTCGCTCCATTCCCCGACGACCGCCGATTCCTAGGCCACCTTTTTGAACTTCGTCGGGTCACTCATGGCGGCCTGCGAGGGCGAGACCTTGACATTGTCGATGAGGCGCGTTCCCCCCAGCATCGCCGCGACCAGCAGGCGAGCCGGGCGATCGACCGTCGTCAACGGAGCAAGATCGTCCTCGCCGCGCAGATCAAGATACTCGACTTCTTCGAATCCGGCCGCGACGATGGCGCTTTCGGCCTGCGCGAGCGCGGTCCCGACAGGCGCGCCCTTCGAAAGCTGCTCCGCGGTCTCGAACAGGATCCCGGCCAATCGCGGCGCGGCGCGGCGCTCGACGGCAAGGAGCCGGACATTGCGAGACGACATTGCCAGGCCGTCGTTTTCGCGCACCGTCGGGCAGGCGACGATGCCGATCGGTATGTCGAGATCGCGGACGAGCCTTCGCACCACGTGAAGCTGCTGGAAATCCTTCTCTCCGAAAAAGGCGAGATCGGCGCCGGTCTGCAGAAACAGCTTCGCCACGACCGTCGCGACACCGTCGAAATGGCCGGGACGGTGCGCGCCGCACAGGCCTTCGCTGACACCGCTCACCGATATTGTCGTAGCGAAACCTTCGGGATAGATCTCGTCCACGCCGGGGACGTAGAGCATGTGGGCGCCGAGCGGCGCGAGCTTGGCGGCATCCTCCCGCTCGGTGCGCGGATAGGCGGCCAGATCGGCAGCGCTGTTGAACTGTTTCGGATTGACGAACAAGGTCACGACGACCCGGTCGCACTCGGCGAGCGCGGCGCGAACCAGACTCAGATGCCCTTCGTGCAGAGCACCCATCGTCGGCACCACCGCGATGCGAAGCCCCCGGCTTCGCCATGCCGCTACCGTGGCCCGCAGCTCGGCAAGCGTGCTGACGATCGGGACGCTCATGACGATCCTCCTTCCGTGGTCTGTCGGGCTTCAGCGAAGACATGCTCGGGTCCGGGGAACCGGCGCGTCCGCACCTCCCGCGCGTAGGTTTCGATCGCGCTCCCGGCAAGTTGCGCCAGTTCCGCATAGCGTTTGACGAATTTCGGACGGAACGCATCGAACATGCCCAGCATGTCGTCCACCACGAGTATCTGGCCGTCGCAGGCGGGCGACGCGCCAATGCCGATCGTCGGTATCGCCACCTCCCCGGTGATCCGCCGTGCAAGCGTTTCAGGAACTTTTTCGAGAACCACGGAAAAGGCGCCGGCTTCCGCCACCGCCGCCGCATCGCGGATTACCCGCTCCGCGTCGGTTCCCTTGCCCTGAACCCGATAGCCGCCAAATGCGTTGACCGCCTGCGGCGTCAAGCCGACATGCGCCATGATCGGAATCCCGCGCGCGGTCAGATGGCGGATCGTCGGCGCCATCACTTCGCCACCCTCGAGCTTGACCGCGGCACAACCGGTTTCCGCCATCACGCGGGCAGCGTTGCGGAAAGCCTGTTCCGGACTTTCCTCGTAGGAGCCGAACGGCATGTCCACAACCATCAGCGCCTGCTTCAGGCCGCGCCGAACCGCTTGACCATGCAGGATCATCATGTCGAGCGTCACGCCAAGCGTGGACGGCATTCCGTGCAGGACCATTCCGACGCTGTCGCCCACCAGCACGAGATCGCAATGAGGATCGACAAGGGTCGCGACAGGCGTGGTGTAGGCGGTCAGGCAGACGATGGGGAGCTTCCCCTTCGCAGCCACGATACCCGGCGGGGTGATCAATTCCTTGCGACCCGTCACGCTCATGATATCCCTTCCCTTACGTCAGACGCAGGGGCACTTCGCATAGATTTGTGCAATTGCGAAGAGAGAAATTGAACGATCCGGCTAATCAAATGCGACCGTCGCAGCGAAGGACCGGTCGACCTTCCCGAAAATTTGGCCGCCGGGGACGCATCGGAAATGCGCCTCCGGCGACCAGCCTCGTCAAATCTGCTCGTAGAAGCCGAGGCTTCGCTGTTCCAATTCGCGCACGGCGCGGAAAGCCTCGTCGATGGCGGTTCCGGCGGTGCTCACCCCGCCTGCATCCGCATTCGCGATCGTAATTCGACCGAAGGGCTGCCGGGCGATCACCGTCGGTGAGACGTCGTCTGGCTTCGCCGGCTCAAACAGCGTGTTGCGCCCCGTCGTGAAGCCATGTGGCCAGCGATTGACGGTTATCGCCAATATGTCGCGCGCCGGGTCGAACCCGCCCGAACCGAGGACGGCTGCCGCCTGCCTGCGCACTGCGCGCTCGAACGTCTCGAAAGGTGTCTCGAGCAATCCGGCGCGCACCATGCGGAATTGCTCGTCCATGGGCGTCCCGGGTTCCGGAGGCGTCCCGCCCAGCAATTCGCCGACCATGGTTTCGTTCGAGCAAATGCCGGAGTTCGAACCGGTTCCGAAGCTCACCACTATCGGCTCCGACGGAGCCAATGACGGCGTCATCTCCCCAAGGAAACGCGGCGTCGGCAATCCCATGCGACCGAAGAACGTGCCGGGGAAGGTCACGCTGCTGACTTTCAGCTTCGCGAAGGCCTCCCAGTTGCGAAACAGGACGTTCGTCATCTGGTTCGGCGCGCGCACCGCCTGGCGAAGCGCATCCTTCTGGGTCTCCGGCAGCTCGGGCAGAAGATAAGGAATGACATTGTTCATGCAGGCCAGCACGACATTTTTGCCGCGCACCCGCTGCAGCTTGTCGTCCTTGATGTAGGTGACCTCGATCTCGCCGTCGTCCGGTTCGAACATCACACGGCTGCCGCCGGCGGGCTTCACGCGGGTGGCAAGGCTGCCCAGACGGATGCGCGTCGGCGAGGACTGTTGATCGAGGGCGGCATAGTCGACACGTTTCGTCTCGACTTCCGCGAAATCACCGGGCGCAAGCGCCTCCGGTATGAGCGCGCGAACGATGAGGCGCGCTATATCGCTGTTGCCGGCCGGAAGCGAAAAATCGTCCGCCATGTGTTCTTCGCTTTCGGGAGAACCCCATGGACGCTCCAGGCCCAGCCCTTCGAAACCGGGCCTCATCCGGAAGAAGGCAAACCAGGCCGTGCCCATATCGGCCCCAAGACACCACATGCCCTGCATGAGCGGCACGACATCGGGATGTACCTTCGCGACATTCAGAAGGTAGTCGCGATAGCTGATCGATTTCAGCTTCGCGATCTTCTCGTCCACGCTAAGACCTGCCAGATAGTCGACCTTGCCCTTGACCAGCTTGAACAGGTCATCGCGTACCGCCTGAGGAAACGGCGTGTCGGCAAGGAACTCCGGCGTCGGGTTGAGCG
This sequence comes from Aquamicrobium sp. LC103, assembly GCF_001014615.2. Classification (GTDB taxonomy): domain Bacteria; phylum Pseudomonadota; class Alphaproteobacteria; order Rhizobiales; family Rhizobiaceae; genus LBCQ02. Next base: position 32,559 of record NZ_LBCQ02000016.1, on the reverse strand, counting down.
GCGTTCCTCCCGGTACGAGCTTGTCGTCCCCGTAGACTTCCTTGCGGAAGAAAGTAGCGGTCTTGAGACCGAGCGAGCGATAGAGCTCGCGGTCGACCTTGTCGGTCGGATGTCCCTTCGCGATACCCAATTCGTTGATGAGGGAGATCGACTCGTAGGTCCACTGGGACGGAGCCACCATGTAGGAGGAGCCCCCATTGGCAATGAGCTGCTTGCCGTCGTGGACAAACTCGTTTCGCCTGGCGTGCCCTCCAAAATCATCGTGATTGTCGAGGATCAGGATACGCGCGGATGCTCCCGCGCGTTTGCGGAAGAAATAGGCCGCAGCCAGGCCGCTGAGCCCGCCGCCGACGACAACGAGATCATATGTCTCCTTGGTGTCCTCGGGCGCGCCGAATTCCTGACCGTCCCTCAAGGCATGAGCTGCCTCGAACGAACCTGGATGCATGCCTCGCATGCCGTCGCGCAGCGGCGGGTAGCTGCCGGGCGACGGCGGCCCGTCGGCCACCATCGTGCCACCGGCGGTCTGTGCGAAGGCCTTGGAGCTTGCCGCAAGCGCGGCAGCGCCCCCTGCCGCCACGGCCATTCCCTGTATGAAATCGCGCCGCCGGATGGAGCGGCCCATGCCGAGATTCTTGTCTTCCCCATTCATTATTGATCTCCTCGCAATGATCATGATTACTTCAGCGATTGCTTAAGCACGACATTTGCGAGTTAATGGTACTGGGAAGAAACACATCGATAACTTCGAATGCTTGGCAGGTTTTAGTATTTTATGCTGAAGACAAGCGTTCTCATAAGCGCAAGCAAGGCAAAGCCGGCTCACGGGAAGTTCCCGAGCAACAAGAACTTCGACTGCGGATAGCTGCCGCCCGCGGTTTCCATTTGAAGTTCATTGCCGACCCGAGATGCCGGCTTTGATGCAGCGCCCGGCGCCGCCGTGCCTGCTACGAGGAGCCCCGCACCTCGAGCCGTACGGGAAAGAGGCAGGATGGACGTTCGATTTTCTGCCCGGTAAGGCGCGCCAGAAGCATCTCGCCCGCCTTTTCGCCGATCGCGTGGGCATCGACCACCACCGTGGTCATGCCCGGCGGCACCTCCGCTGCCACCTCGCTATCGCCGAAACCGACGATTGCCAGATCCCCCGGAATGTTGAGGCCCATGGCGCGGGCTTCGAGCATCGCGCCGATACCGAGGAGATCATTGGCGCAGAAGACGGCGTCCATGTCGGGAGAAGCAGCGAGCATCGAGCGCAGTGCCTGCCGGCCGTCCGCGATCCCTTGCACGTTCGCCACCGTCAAGGTCGCCTTGATCTCGATTCCGGCCGCTTCCGCCCCTTTCAGGAACGCGTTCAGCCGGATCGTGCCCCGGCCGCTGCTGCGACCGACGAAACCGACCTTTCGGTAGCCCTTCTCCGCGAGGTGATCGACGACCAGTTGCACCCCGTCGGTATTGGAAAAGCCGACGAGCATGTCGATCGGATCGCTGGCATAGGCCCAGCTCTCCACGATCGGAACCTTGAGGTTGCGCAGGAAGATGCGGTTCTCTTCCAGTTCCATCACACCGGTGATGAAGGCCGCGGCCGGACGCATCGTCATCAGCGCCCGGATCAGCGTCGTCTCCCGCGCATAGGAATAGGAAGTGCGAGCGATGACCAGATGATAGCCCGCTTCCTCCAGCACCTTCGCGCACCCTTCCGCGGCGGCGGTGTATTGCTGGCTGGTTATGTTGGACAGAAAGGCCGCCACCAGGTTCGAGCGGCCGCTCTTGAGCGCGCTGGCGTGGGGATTGGAAGCGTAGCCGGTCTTGGTGACGACCTCCTCGATCCGCTTCCGGCGCGCTTCCGAAACGATGGCGGGATTGCGCAGCGCGCGCGAGACGGTGATCGGCGATACGCCTGCGAGCGCCGCGACCTCCTCGATCCTCACCTTCTGGCCGATCGGCGGGATGCCGTCCGAGGGCTCCGTGACGGGCACACGTTCGACCGGGTCCGGCGTGGCCATCTCAGAGGGAAAATGAGGCATTGCGGACTCTCGCGATTGCTTCGCTCAAAACGCTCTATACGTGCGGCACCGCAACCTGCACAAGACAGTCGCCAGTCTGACACATCGCATGCAGCCGCTGCGACAGCACGATGCCGGCTCGACCGAAGCGCAAGACCTGCTCCGGCGCATCAAGCCGATTGAAGTCGTGATACCAACCGGCAATGTCGCCGGCCTCCACCTCGTCGCCGATGTCGCGCGCCGGCTGGTACCAACCTGGCCGGTCTGCATAGATGGCTTGCTCGTGACTGTTCAGCACGAGCAGCGATGTTTCGCTGTGTCGTTTTTCCTCGAGGAGAACGGGCCCATCCAAGACGCCCACGGCGATCAGCAGGTTGTCGATCGCGGACATCGCGCCTTCCATGCTCGCGGGCGTGACGGTCGCACCGCCGCCGAACTCGCCGCTCAGGCCGACAATACCCGCCCGCGCAGCAGCGGCCAGCGAGGTCGGCGCATCGGAACCGTTCTCCGCTATGAAGCCGTATGGCATGCCGAGCGCGCGCATCAGCTCCAGCGTCCTTGCGAAGTACTCGGCCGGTCCCTGGCGCTCGATGAGCGACGTCGCCAGATGAGCCATGCTCGTGCCGCCCGAATGAAGATCGAGCATCACGTCATGGCGCGGAAAAAGATCGCGTTCCAGAAAGGCAGCAAGTCGTTCGGTCGGCGATCCGTTCGGATTTCCGGGAAACGCCCTGTTGAGGTTGCCGTCGTCGAGCGGCGAGCGGCGGCGTGCCGCGAACACCGCCGGCGCGTTCGTGAAGGGAAGGATCGTGAGTTCGCCCCGGATCGTTTCCGGCCGCAGGCGGCGCGTCAGCAGGGCCAGGGCCATGCAACCTTCATATTCGTCGCCATGGTTGCCAGCCATCAGGAGGAGACGGGGACCGTCACCATTCTTGAGGCGGACGATTGGAATCTTAATCTGGAAATAGGGGGAGCGATCGATCGAATAAGGGATGCTGAGAAAGCCGTCCTGCCGCCCCTCGGCGGCAAAATCAAGCGAATGCAGGAGACCGGAGTGCAAGAAAAATCCTTTCAGGGATGGCAGCGCGGGCTGCTCCGGATCGGCTCGGCTTCCTCGTCTCGCGCGACGCCGGAAGCCGAGTTTAATTGAAACGGCACCGGCGGCCGGGGAAAACCCGGCCGCCGGGAAGGTCAGACGAGCGCGCTGGCCGTCATCTCGACCCGCAGGTCAGGATCGGCAAGCCGCGCCTCGACACAGGCACGAGCCGCCGGATTTGCCGGATCGATCCATGCGTCGTAAACCGAGTTCATGGCATCGAAGTCGGCGATGTTCGGCAGGAAGACGTTGACCGTCACCAGACGGGACTTGTCGGTCCCCGCCTCGCGAAGGAGCGCTTCTATCTTGGCGAGCACCTCGCGCGTCTGTTCCTCGATCGAGCCTTTCCTGTTGTCCGCCACCTGTCCGGCGATATGAAGCATGCCTTGGGCGACCACGCCCTGGCTCATGCGCGGTCCGACCTGGAAACGTTTGATGGTCATCATTCAGTCCTGTGCTTTACCCTCGAGTTGCTCAAAGTGCCGGCAGATCGCCCTGTTCTTCCTGGAACCACTTCTTCTGAAGCTCAGGCAGGCGACCGTTCAGGCGGTTTGCGAAGACGAAGGTGTTTACCCACTGAAGCAGATTGTGCTCGCCCATCGGCACGCCGACATGGGCCGGCGACTGCCGAATGGAGAATTTCAGCTCCATGTCCGCGTCCGGGTGATCCTTCTTGGCGTTGACGACGATCGCGCTGTTTTCGGCGAACATCTCGGCCTGGCCGGTAAGATAGGCGGCCAATGTGGACGGCACGTCCTCGAAGCGCGAAATGCGCGCGCCCGAAGCATTGTCGGTCAGCCAGAGATCGAGCGTGGTGCCGCGTGCGACGGCGATCTGCCTGCCGTCCAGATCGGCTACGTTTTCGGTCGCCTCGATGCTGGACGGACCGTAGACACCGAGCTGAACCGCCGCATAGGGTTGAGAGAACATGACCTGCTGAGCCCGCTCCGACGTCGCGCCGATTGCGGAGATCAGAAGGTCGACCTGGCCGGCAAGCAGGCTCGGAATCCGGTTCGTGCCGGTTAGCTGCACCAGCTCGAGCTCGACGCCGAGTTCGCTGGCGATGAGGTTGGCGACCTCGACGTCAAGTCCGGTCGGCTGACCCGCGTCGTCGGTGAATCCCCAGGGCGGGACATCGAGCAGCACGCCCACGCGCACCTTCCCCGCGCCGAGGATATCCTGCAGCTTGTCTGCCTTCGCCGGCAAGGCCAGCGCCGCAACGAGCAGCGCCGCCGTCATCATCATCTTGAATATGCGCATAGATTGGTTCTCCTCAGTTTTATGAAGTTTTTTCAAGTCTGTCGGGTCGAGCCGATGAAGGCCCGCAGTTCCGGAGTCTTCGGATTCGCGAACAGTTCCGAGGGCGGCCCCTCTTCCCAGACCCGACCCTGATGCATGAAGACGATCTTGGTGGCCACGTCCCGCGCGAAACCCATCTCATGCGTGACGAGGACCATCGTCATGCCCTGCCGCGCCATGTCTTCCATGACCTTCAGCACCTCGCCGACGAGTTCCGGATCGAGCGCCGAGGTGACCTCGTCGAAGAGCATGAGGTGGGGCGACATGGCGAGGCATCGGGCGATCGCCACACGTTGCTGCTGACCGCCGGAAAGCTGCTCGGGATAGGAGTCGACCTTCTCCTCGAGCCCCACCTTGGCAAGGCAGCTCAGTGCGAGCTCGCGCGCATCCTTCTTCGAGGCGCGGCCGGTGAGGGTCGGAGCAAGAGTGATGTTGCGCTCGACCTTCAGGTGCGGAAACAGGTTGAACGACTGGAAGACGATGCCGACGCGCTGGCGAAGCTCCTTCAGGTTCGGCATCTTGCCGTAGACCTTCTGTCCCTCGATGAGAATCTCGCCGCCGTCGATCTCCTCCAGGGCGTTGATGCAGCGAAGCAGCGTGCTTTTGCCCGATCCGGAGCGTCCGATGATGGTGACGATCTCGCCTTCCTCGATCGAAAGCGAGACGTCATGCAGGACCTTCAGCGCGCCGAAGGACTTTTGAACGTTGCGAATTTCAACGAGAGCCATTGAGGACGGCCTCCAATTTCCGGGACCAGAGTGTCAGGGGAAAGCAGATCGCGAAGTAGATCGCCGCGACCACCGAATAGATGAGCAAGGGCTGGAAGGTCGCCGCGCTGGCAAGCTGGCCGGCACGTGTCAGCTCGACAAAGCCGACGACCGCCGCCAGCGAGGTGCCCTTGATGAGCTGCACGAGAAAGCCGACCGTGGCGGGAAGCGCGATCTTCATCGCCTGGGGCGCGATCACATAGCGGAACTGCTGCCAGCGGCTGATGCCGAGCGATGCGGCGGCCTCCCATTGCGTCTGTTTCACCGCCTCGATGCCGCCACGCCAGATCTCGCCGAGGAACACGGCGGTGTAGATGGTGAAGGCAACGGTGACCGCGACCAGCGGCGGGATTTGCACACCCAGGAAAACAGGCAGGCCGAAATAGAAGAACATGAGCAGCGCAAGCAGCGGTATGCCCTGGACGAGTTGCAGCACGAAGGCCGTGAACAATCGCAGGATTGTGGACTGCGTGGTGCGCAACAACGCCAGGAAAAGCGCGAGCGGGCTTCCGAACGCCAATGCCAGGACCACGAGCAGCACCGTGTATTGAAGCGCCGTGGTCAAGGCCACCAAATCGATCATAGAGAACTGACGCATGACGGTTTCTCCTTCAGCGCCGTGTCGGCCAGCGGAAAGCCAGCTTTCCGATGAGTGCGAAGAGCAGGCGGAAGGCGGTCACCAGCAGCACATAGATCAACGCGACGAGGGCATAGACCTCGAAGCTTCGAAATGTCCGGCTGTCGATGAAACCGGCGGTGTGGAAGAGCTCCTCGGTCGAGATTTGCGAGGCTATCGACGTGCCGAGGAGGACGAGCACGAACTGGCTGGTGATGGACGGGTAGATGTTTCGCAACGCCGGCGCGAGCACGACGTGGAAAAAGACCTGCGGGCCGCTGAGTCCGAGACAATGACCGGCCTCGACCTGCGAGCGCGGAATGGAATCGAGACCCGAGCGGATGATTTCGGAGGCATAGGCGCCGAAATAGAGGCTGAGCGCGATCGATGCGGCGGGAAACGGGTCCAGCCGAACGCCGAAGCCGGGAAACACGAAGAACACGATGAAGATCTGGATGATCGGCGGCGTGTTCCGGATGATCTCGATATAGGTGTATATCAGATAGCGGACCGGCTTCGGTCCCTTGCGCAGGACGAGGGCGCAGATCGTGCCTATGACGAGCCCGGCGAGCGTCGCGATCACCGTCAGCCACAGCGTGGTCACGATGCCTTCGATGATCGCGTCCTGATAACGCCACAGGGGTCGAAAGTTTAGATTTCCCATGATTGTCAGCCGAAGAAGGTTGGGACCAGGCGGCGCACCGAACCCGCCTCGTCGAGCTCGAATATCCAGCGCCAGCGGTCGATGCAGGTGCAGGGATGCGATATGCCGAACTCGACGATATCGCCGACCTCGAGACCGTCGTCGGGCGCTATGGCGAGGAAGGCGTGCTGGTCGTTCAGCTTGCGCACCGTTCTTTCCGCAGGAGCGATCCGCCTCCCCTCGCGCCATGCGGCCAGCGGTTCGGGAAAGCCCTGATCGAAGGAAACGTCACGCATCCCCATGCCGCAGATGGCGAGCGTCGCGGCCGGACGCGAAAGGACTTCCGCCCATATCCGCAAGGCAGGCCGGAACGCCATGGAAGCAGGACCGAGACCGGCCGGCGCGAAGCCTCGACGCCGATCCAGCTCGGCGAGACCACGACGGTAGACACCATGGTCGTGGAAGAAAATCGCGCCGCTGCGAAGCAGAAGCCGGGTGTTTCCGTCCGCGCGCGCCAGTTCGGCCAAATCCGCGACGACCAGATCAAAAAAGGACGAGCCGCCGGAACTTATGATCAGCCGGCGCCCGGGCTCCGCCTGCCGCACCAGCGCGAGCGCCTCGCCGGCCAGGGCATGAAGACCGGCAATCGCGCGACGGGTTCCATCCGCATCCGCGGTGGCCGACGCCCCTTCATAGGCCGCGACCCCGGATAGCCGGACGAAGGAGGCGCGCGTCGCCGCCGAGACGATGCCGGCGACGTCATCGATCGTTCGCGCCCCGGCTCTTGCGCCGCCCACCTCCACCAGGACATCGAGAGGGCGACCGGCTGCCTCGCCTGCCGCATTCACGGCCGCGAGCGCCTCGACGCCGTCGACAAACAGGATCATTTCCGCGTCCGGAAACCGGGCGAGCATGCGACCGAGGCGCTGACCGCTGCGTGCGCCACCTATCTGATTGGCGAGAACCAGCTTGCGAAACCCGGCCTTCAGAAACACGAACGCCTGGCGCGCATCCGCAACCGTAAGGCCCCAGGCGCCACGCGCGGCGAGATCGTCGGCGAGTGCAGGCGCCATCGGCGTTTTAACATGAGGCGCGATGTCCACTCCCACCGCTGCCGCATAGGTGAACATGGCGTCGACGTTGTTCAGATAGGCGGCGCGATCGAGCGTGAGAACCGGCAATCCTGTATCGCCTGCTTCTGGACGCCATCCCAGTTTCGCGACCGAGTCATCCGAGAAATCCGGCAGATCGACCGGCACGCCGCGGATGGCTCCATCTATCTTCGCTTCAATCCCCATTGCTCCCCTCTGAATGCGTCCCGCCCCCTTGTAGGTCTCTGACAGGCGAGTTATGACAACGTTATCATTTATGATGCGATTGACAACGCTCAATTTGCATTTTGTGGAAATTCGGAGGGAAGTTGCGAATATGGCGCGACGCAGCACGGCATTTTGGACGGTCGATTTCGAACGCCAGGGAAAGCAGGTCGGGACATTGAATATCCCGCATTCGCCGCATGAAGACGCCTGGGGCGCCACGCGGATTCCACTCGCCGTCATCAGCAATGGGAGCGGACCGACGGTCATCCTGACCGGGGGCAATCATGGCGACGAATATGAAGGCCCCATCGCCTTGGGCGAATTGATCCGTGATCTCGACCCGGCAAGCATCCAGGGCCGGCTGATCGTTCTTCCGGCGCTCAACATCCCGGCGGTCATGGCCGGGCGACGCACCTCGCCCGTCGACGGCCTCAATCTGAACAGGACCTACCCAGGCGATCCGGCCGGCTCCCTGTCGCAACAAATCTCCGCCTTCATGCACGACGTGGTCTATCCTCTCGGAGACGCTTTCGTGGACCTGCATTCGGGTGGTTCCTCGCTGAACATTCTCCCCAGCGCCATCGTGGAACCAGCCCCGAGCGAGGAGCATCATCGCCGCAACGTGGAGGCCGTGCTTGCCTTCGATGCTCCCTTGACCGTCGTCATCGGCAATCTGGGGGAAACGCGCACTTCCACGGCCAGCTCCGTCGGAGCTGGATTGACGACGGTAGGCACCGAAATGGGCGGCGGCGGCACCGTCGGCATCGAGGCGCTGAAGATTTGCCGCAACGGCATTCGCAACGTGCTCGGCCATTTCGGCGTGATCGAACGGCCCGTGGCTCACGCCGTGCGCGAGGAACGCACGATCCTCGAAATTCCGGGTGAGAAGGGATATGTCTTCGCGAGCGGCGATGGCATATTCGAGCCGTTCCACGCCAACGGCGAAAAGGTCTCGGCCGGCCAGCCGGCGGGCCGCATCCACTTCCCGGACGATCCGGCACGGACGCCGAGCGAGTTGACCTATCAACAGGATGGTATCCTCTACGGCCGACGGCAGCCCGGCAGGGTACGCCCCGGCAATTGTTGCCTCGTCGTTGCCGCGCCCTTCAAAGGAGTTCTGTGATGATCAAACTGGCGGACATCGAGGCAGCATCGCAGCGCATCCGGCCGCTCGTACGGCGCACGCCGCTGATGGACGCCAGCGGCCTTCACCGGGAAGTCACCGCCGGCAATCTCAAACTCAAGCTCGAGTGCATGCAGCCGTCCGGATCCTTCAAGGCAAGGGGAGCCTCGAACAAGCTGCTTTCGCTTTCTCCCGATGAAGTTCGACGCGGCCTCGTCGCGGCCTCGGGGGGTAATCACGGGCTCGCCGTGGCACGCAGCGCCTTTGTCGCCGGCGTACCGGCCACGCTCTTCCTGCCCGCCAACGTAACGCCGGAAAAGATCGAGAAGATCCGCAAATGGGGCGCCAATCCGATCATCGCCGGAAACGAGTTCGACGAGGCCAATGCAGCCGCGCTCGACTTCGCCAGGCGGGAAGGCGCGATCTATTTCCACTCCTTCGCCGATCCGCTCATCGTCGCGGGACAAGGGACGGTGGGCCTTGAGATCATGGAGGATGCGCCGGAAACCGACGTCGTGGTCATCGCGGTCGGCGGCGGAGGCTTCATTACCGGCGCGGGCGTCGCACTCAAGGCGCTGAAGCAGTCGATACGGGTGATCGGCGTGGAACCGGTCGGCTCGCCGACGCTTCACGATTCGCTTGCCGCCGGTGAGGTCATGACGCTCGCGCAAGTGACAACACGCGTGCCGACCATGGCCTGCAGGCGCACCGATGAAAAACTGTTCGAACTGACGCGCTCGGTCGTCGACGAGGTCGTTCTGGTCGAAGACGACGCCATGCAGGAAGCGGCCGACTGGCTGTGGTTCGAATTTGGTCTCGCCGCCGATCTCAGCGGCGCCGCGGCGGTGGCTGCGCTCGCACAGGGCAAGGTAAGCGTTGCCGCCGGCGAAACCGTGACCGTACCCGTGTGCGGCGCAGGACTGCCCGCCCTTTAATCGTCTCGGACTGGCAATCGGCGCAGTTCCAGCGTTAACTGACGCCATTGAGTATGATGACGCCGAACAGAGGCCGGCAAGGATACGCGACGACGCCCGACGTCGCTCACTTTCCAGAGTGACGGTTGCCGGAACGCAGCCCGCCTCCGAATCGGCGTTCAACACGCAGCACGATTTCGGGATGATCCCGAAGTCGGATGCCGGGAACCCAGGATGAGGAGATTCGAACCACTTTCCAGGCGAAGATTGCTGGGCGCGGGCGCCTGTGCCACCGCGTCTTGGCTTCTGCCCGCGATGTCCTTCGGTCAATCGCGAAATCCCATTCCGCCAATCGACGTCACATTTCTCTTCACCGCCGACGTGCATGCCTGTCGCATGGCCACCGGCCTCAGTCCAAATTGCCAGGAGGAGGGAAAAACCGATGAAAACCTGCTCCGCCACATCGCTGCGCTGAACAACATCGCCGGACACAGCTGGCCGACCGAAATCGGTGGGGTGACGACGGGGCTTCGCGGCGCAGGAACATCGATCTCCACGCCGGCCGGCCTTGTCGTCGGCGGCGACATGACGGATGACGGAGGCGGCCAGATAACCATGCCCGATGAGGGCACGCAGCTTCTGCAGTTCAGCCACCGCTATCAGCAGGGGCTGGGGGAAGACCGGGTGCATTTCCCCGTTTATGCCGGGCTCGGTAATCACGATCTCGATCAGAACGGACCGCCGCCGCATGTCGACTGGTATCGCCGCGAACTTCGCGATTACGTGGAAATCAATCACCGGCCCGGCGTGTTCTTCAAGCCACCGGTCCCGGCGGGCAACTACGATGCCTCGTCCGACTGCTATTCATGGGATTGGGGCGGCTTGCATCTCGTCCAGCTTCACCGCTTCGGCGGAGACAAGACCCGGGGCGCGGCGGACAGTCTTCCCTGGCTGAAGCAGGATTTGGCCGATAATGCCGGCGACGGTCGACCAGTCATCCTGTTCCAGCACTATGGCTGGGACGCGTTCTCCTCCGAGCATTGGGATCCGGATCGGCATACGTTCGATGCCGAAGGGTCCGGCGCTCCGCATTGGTGGAGCGGAGACGACAGGCGGGCGCTGCTTGCGGCGATCGAAGACCACAATGTCATCGGCCTCTTTCACGGGCATCAGCATGAGACGCCGATGATCTATCAGAGCGATGGGATCGACCTGTTCAAGCCCAAGGCCACCTTCATGGGCGGCTTTGCCGTGGCACGGGTCACGGGCGAGTTTCTGGACGTCGTGCTCGCCGAGGCAACCAACGACAAGGGCGGCGTGGCGTTCACGAATGCCTTCAGCAAGGAGATCCATCTCGCCGCCCGCTAGATCAATGGAGAGATCAGCGTGTGACGCCGACGACCGGACCGAAGGCCGACTGGATCCGCGCCCGATGATTTCGCGCATTCAACCTCGAAGGCCGGCCCATCATGAATGACCGAAATCAAACTTGAGCCCGGGTTCGGTTGACCGGTCGGGTCGCCTTCTGCCCTATGCGACCGGCGGCGGGCAAAGACCAAGAGGAAACATGTTTTACAAAGCCGTCCTTCCCGCAATCGGTCTCGCGATGCTCGTGCTTTCCGGGTGCAACAGTTCGCAACCCGCCAGCGGCGCGCCGGAACCTGGGACGTTCGAGGCACCGCCGCCACCCAGCACCATTCAGGAGCCGGGCGATCCCGCCGCGGTGGTCAATTGAAGCAGCGGTAGCTTCCCCACGATCGACATCGCCTTGTGGAAGGCGATGTCTTTCCCTGCAAACGGCATTCATGCGGAAGGGAAGAGGTTCAGGGAAGCTCTGCATCGGGAGAAATGACTGAGCGCCTCCCTTCCGCCTCAAGTCAGGTTTTTGCGCCGTTCCAGTTCCGCTTCGGTCGGCTGTTCGAATTCGAATGAGCCTGTGACTATGTCGCCGCCGCGAACGTATTTGTTGACCGTCACGCCGGAACCAGAAACCCTGGAACTGACGAGTTTCAACGCCCCCGGCACGGCGCCGTGACCGAACAACTTCTTGCCTTTCCCGAGCACGATCGGAAAAAACGAGATGTAGAGCTCGTCGACGAGGTCGTTCCTGAACAGGGTTTGCAGGAACTCGGTCGAGCCTTGAGTGAGCAGATTGGGCGCCGCCTCCCCTTTCAGCTTGGTCACCGCGGCGACCACGTCGGTGCCGAGCGTTTGGCTGTTTTGCCAATCAAGCTTTAGATCGGGATTTCTGGTCGCGACATATTTGGTGATGCGGTCGAACAACGGGCCGATCGGATCGTCGGAACCGACATAGGGCCAATGCGCAGCGAAAATGTCGTAGGTCTTTCGGCCGAGCAAGAGGTCGAAGGGCTCGGCGAATATCTCGCCCACGGCCTCTCCCATTGCACCGTCGAAATAGGGGGCGGCCCAACCGCCATATTCGAAGCCCCCGGTAGGATCTTCCTGCGGCCCGCCCGGCGCCTGCATGATGCCGTCGAGACTCACAAATGCACCAGTGATGATCTTCCTCATCTCTATTCTCCTTCGGGCCGTTGCGGCCCCGCGCTACACAATAAGGACGAATGGGCGCGGCCGCTTTCGACAACGGACGGGAAAAATATGCAGTTCGCCTACGGGCATCCGCGTGCCTCTCCGGACGAAGGCCGCGAGATGTCGTCCGCTCGGCGGCTTTGTTGCCAGGCTGCTCATGGGCTATGATGGAGCCGTTCGGGGTGCGGGAGACCTCTCGGGCTGAAAACATGGGGAAGCATCATGTCGACGGGCGCGACCACCAAGGAAGTGATGCGCGAGCTCGCCACGCTCGAAGACCCGAAGATGCGCGCGGTCAACGAGCGCCGCGGCGACGATCATGGCGTCAACCTCACCCACCTTCGCTCACTTGCCAAGCGTCTGAAGACGCAACAAGAACTCGCGCTTCAGCTTTGGGCCACAGGCGACACCGCCGCTCGCCTTCTCGCGACGCTGGTCTGCAGGCCGAAGGCCTTTTCAGCGAGCGAGCTCGACGCGATGGTCAACGACATCCGATCTCCCAAGCTCCTCGATTGGTTCATCGTGAACGTGGTGAAGCCTGGCCGCCACGGCGAAGAACTTCGTCTCGGCTGGAAGGACGGCGACAATCTGGTCGGACGCGCGGGCTGGAGCCTGACGGTCGAGAGAGTCGTCAAGAACGCGGAAGGCCTCGACCTCGATGCATTGCTCAGCCAGATCGAAAACGAAATGAAGCAGGCTCCCGCCGAGAAGCAATGGGCCATGAACCATTGCCTCGCCGAGATCGGCATTCGTCATCCGGAACATCGCGCCCGGGCAATCGGAATCGGAAAGCAGCTAGCCGTTCTCATTGACTACCCCGCATCGCCCGGCTGCACGCCACCCTACGCACCGCTGTGGATCGCCGAGATGGTTCGCCGGCGCGAAGGGACGCCCGACCCTTGATCGCGCGTTAAAAACACGCCCGAAGGGGCGGTTCGGCAATCAGCCTGCAGGCGATTGGCGCAGCAATTATGCGGCTGTCGCAAACAAGCCGTCGCAGGTCAGCGAATAGCGGTGACCAGCGGACTGAGACCGGCGATCTCCACCGCCACGATATCTCCTCGTTCCACGGCGCCGACACCAGCGGGTGTTCCGGTGAAGATCAAGTCTCCCGCTTCGAGCGCGACGGATTGCGAAAGCGTGGCGATGATCTCGGCCACCGACCAGATCATCTGGGACAGATCCCCGTCCTGGCGGACTTCGCCGTTCACGAGCGCCCGGATCCTGCCGCTTGCGAGATGGCCGACCTGGGCCACCGAATGCAGCCTGCCGCAGGCCGCGGAATGGTCGAAACCCTTGGCAAGGTCCCAGGGCCGTCCCAGCTTCTTGGCCACGGCCTGAAGATCGCGTCGCGTGAAATCGTTGCCGGCGGCATAGCCCCAGACCAATTGCAGCGCATCGTCGGCGGCGATGTCCCGCGCGCCTTTGCCGAGCGCGACGACCAGCTCCCCCTCGAAATGAAGATCGCCGGTCTGCGACGGATAGGGCAAATCGCGATCGTCCGTCAGAAGCGAATCAGCCGGCTTGGAGAAGAAGAAGGGCGGTTCACGCTCCGGGTCGTGACCCATTTCACGGGCATGTTCGGCATAGTTGCGGCCGACGCAGTAAATGCGGCGGACAGCAAATCGCTCGTCGCGGCCGGCGACTGGAACCGAGGCCGGAAGAGCAGGCGGCAGGACGTAGTTCATCTTGGCTTTCTTTCTGGCATGGAGGGATACCCGCGCTCGCTTGCAAAAGGGATCGGGTTCGGACCTAGCGGATCGTCATCCCTCGCGGCAAGCCGGAAAGCGGCTCGACGCCGTTTTCGGTGACGATAACGGTTTCCGAGGCGCCCACGGTGAATACGCCGTGTCTTCGCAAGGTCACCGGCAGATGGAAGACCATGCCCGGCTCCAGAAGGCGCGACACGTTGGAAAACAGCGACATGATCGCCCCCTCGCCCCAGTCGGGCGCGAAAGCGGCCCCGATGGAATAGCCGGTGCGCTTGCGAAAGGCCGCGGTATGTCCGGCGGCGTCGATCACGATCTGCGCCGCATCATGGGGAGCGGAGCCGGCGACGCCGGGTCGCATCGCGCCCAGAGCGGCGTCCAGTGCACGCAGGGCGGTGTCCATCATGCGCCGCGCGTCGGCGGGCGCCTCCCCGATCCATACACTGCGCATCAATGCGGCGTGATAGCGATCGCGGCTGGCGGCAAGCTCCAGGAACACTCCATCCCCCTCACGCATCACCCGCCGCCGCCATGTGGCATGGGGAATGCCGGAGCGCGGCCCGGAAGAAACGAGCGGTTCCATCGCCATGGCTTCCGATCCCGCCGAAATGGCGGCGGCCATCATCGCGGCCGACACTTCGTTTTCGCTGGTGCCTGGTCGGCACGCATCGATCGCGGCGGAAAGTCCGGTCTCGGCATAGGACGCGGCCAAACGGATCGCCGCAAGCTCGGCCGCCGATTTCACGAGCCGCAATCCCTCCACCAGCCCCGAGCCGTCCGAAAGGCGCGCGCCGAAAAGCTCGCTCGCGATGCGATCGAACAGATCAGGGCTCACAAACCACCCGTTGCGCTCAATCGCGAGATGCCTCAGCTTCAATTCGGCGACGAGAGCGCCAAGCGCCCTGGCCGGATCCTCGCCATCCTCCCATGCCCGGATGTCCGCAAGCCAGGTCGAGGCGCGCGCGCCGGTCGTCTCCAATTGACGAACGAGCAGCACGGGATCGCCATTTGCCGGCACGACCAGCGCCTGGAAAGCGAAATAGCCCGCGGTCTGTCGGCCAGTCGCCCAGAAGATGTTTTCAGGACCGGTAAGAAGCAGCCCGTCCGCGCCGAGCGGCGCAAGCGCTTTCTGGATACGATCGATACGTGTTGCGAACTCCTCCGCGGGAAATACCGCCTCCGAGCCGCGAGCCGGACCGCTTTCCGGGCGGGCAAGTGCAAGTTCCATGGACATTTCAGATTACTTTCAATGACGCGAAAGCCAGTTGAGGAAACGGTGGCGCACATTGTCGAAGTGACATGACATTGCGTCGCGCGCGGCTTCCGCGTCGCCCCTGGCGATGGCGTCGATCACGGCGATATGTTCGCGTGCCTGATCGGCAAAACGGTCATGAGTGCGGGTGATGGTGCAGCGCCGGGCGATTGCGCGCTGCTCGGCGAGAATTCCCGGCAGGATATCCAGCCGCGCTGCTTGCGCCACGGCGACGTGGAACAGGTCGTCCTCCTTCCAGAAATCGTCGAATGCGACATTGAGGCCGTCGGCATAAGCCGCCATCACCTCGCGCAATCGTTCAAGCTCCGGCGTCAGCCCGAAAGCGGCGGCACGCGCGGCAGCCGCGCTTTCCAGCATCTGGCGCAACTGTACGATCTCGATCAATTGTTCGACCGAGACCGAGCGCACCAACAATACGCCGTTGTCCAGCCGGCCGATGACGTTCTCGCGCTCCAGGCGCGACAGCGCGGAACGCAGCGGAGTGCGGGAAATCCCCAGCTTCTCGGCAAGCTCGCGCTCCGACACGATGGTATCCGGCGGGATACGGCCTTCGAGAATATCCTGCTTAATCCGGCGATAGGCCATCTGGGCCAGTGTCTCGGATGTCATGAACCGCCTCCCCCAACGAGGGCAGCATGAACGGCCTCCACGGCCCTGACAAGGTCGGCTTCGTCCATGCCTTCCTCGGGACAATGGCTGCCGTCCCAATTTCGGATAAAGACCATGACGCTTTCCCAGCCCGCGGCCGCGAACGCGGCTGCATCATGCCCGCCGCCCGAGAGCATCCGGCGGGGTCGGTCGCCGCGCATTGCGGCTCCACGTTCGACCAGATCAGCCATGGCAGCGGAAAGGGCAGCCGGATGGCTGCGGCTTTGCCGGCCGAGGTCGAAACGGATTCCCGGACGCTCCGCCTCTATCCGAGCGATCTCGGCGCGCAGGCGGGCATCGGCAGTATCGAGCGCGGCCACGTCGGAAGAGCGCATATCGAGGCAGAACTCGAGCGTACCCGCCACCTTGGCCATCGCATGGGCGGGACCTGCCGCATCCACCCGGCCGAATGTCACGGTCAGATCGGCGCCTTCGCCAAGCATCTCGGCCCAGACCCGGTCCATCGCCATGATCAGATCGGCGAGGGCCACGACGGCATCCGCCCTGCCCTCGCGCGGCGCGGCGCCGGAATGCGCCCAGACGCCATGGATCGACGCGGAACGGTAGCGCAGGCCGCCGCGGATGGCGGTGACGATCGCATAGGGCTCACCCGCGCCATGCAGCACCGGCCCTTGTTCGATATGGAACTCCAGAAACCTGGCGGGCGCGGGAGGCGTCGCGTCAAGGACGGCCTCGGGATCATAGCCTTGCCGCCGCATATGATCGGCGAGGCTCTGTCCGGTATCGACCCGCTTGGCCTGAAGCTCTTCGCGGTCAAGCCGCCCGAGAGCGGCCCGCGAGCCGATGTAGGAGACCGGAAACCAGACGCTTTCCTCGGCTCGCGTTACGGTGACCACGATATCCATGAGCGGGATAATCCCCTCGGCGCGCAACGCCGCGACCAGCGCCAGCGCCGCCGCCACGCCGGCCTGGCCATCATAGGCACCGCCCTGGCTCACCGTATCTAGATGCGAACCGACATAGAGCGGCACCGCCTGCGGGTCGCTGCCCTGCATACGCGCGAAAAGATTGCCCGCCGCGTCGCGCCGAACATCAAGGTCCAGTCGGCGCGCCTCGTCCTCGATAATGACGTGGGCGGCGCTTTCCAGGTCGCTATAGGAAGGACGCGTCCAGCCCGGGCCGACATCGGAAAGGGCGTTCACCCGAGACAGAACCCGCGAAATCGTCTCGCCAAGGATCATGGATGTCTCTGCTGCTGCAACGCGGCTCATTCCGATTTCCTCCAGACCTCGGGATTGAGCGCCGTGGGTGGCATGGTTCCCGCAAGGGCGGAGATCACATGGCTTGCCGCGGCCTCGGCCACGCGGCGCAGCGCCTCCTCGGTGGTTCCGCCCAGATGTGGGGTGAAGATCACATTCTGAAAATCCGCAAGCGCTCCCTGCGGCGCCCCCGGCGAATAGACATCGAGAGCCGCGCCGCCAAGTCGACCGGAGCGAAGCGCCTCGATAAGCGCGGTCTCGTCGACCAGACCCGCGCGCGCCACATTGACCAGAATGGCGCCGGGCTTGAGCGCCGCGAACGCCTCGGCTCCCATCAGGTTACGGGTTTCGGGCCGAAGGGGAGTGTGCAGCGAAACGAGATCGGCTTCGGCCAGTCCTTCCGCAAGCGTCGAAACGCGCTCGCAGCGCTCGATCGCCGGCGCCCGCGGCGAGTAGACGAGGACCCGCATGCAGAATGCCTGGTCGAGCATCCGCCCGAGATCGCGACCGATCGCGCCCCAGCCGATGATCAGCGCCGTCTTGCCCGAAAGTTCCGTGAAGCGGGCGGATTCACGGAAGCCTGCCTGTCCGGAGCGCTCGGCACGATCCGCGGCGGTAATCCGACGCGCCGCGGCGATGGCAAGACCAAGAGCCAGCTCCGCCACGGAGCGGGCATTGGCGCCGGGCGTGTTGGCGATGATCACGCCGCGCGATGCCGCCGCTGCCTTGTCGACGGGATCATGGCCGGTGCCGTGGACGACGACGGCCCGCAGCCGGTCGGCAACGGCGAAAGCCTCCGCGCTCAGGCCGGCATCGCGGGTTATCGCGGCATCACAGCCGGGAATATGACGTGCGACGGTGGTCATGTCGGATGCCGGGCACAGGACGGGTTCGATGCCGTTTTCCTCAAGCAGGCGAAGACCTGCCTCGTGGATCGGTTGGATGATAAGGCACTTCATGATTCTGGCTTGGATTGGGACTGGAGTTGCTGCAGGCGCGCGAGAACGGCGTCGCGCGCGTGTTCGAGATGCCTTGCCACCGCCGTCTCGACCGCATCGGCATCACCGGATCGGATCGCAGCCAGAATCTCGAGATGCTCCTCGCAGCCCTTGAGAAAGCGCTCGGGCACCTGATTGTGGTCGAAGACGCAGGTGCGATTGCGCAGTCCGGCGATTACGCTTTCGGTGGTTCGATTTCCGGCCGCGCGCGCCAGCATGGCATGCAAGTCGTCGTCAATGCGCCATTGCAGATCATCGCCATCCGGCCCGTCCGTCATCAAAGTGCGGATACGCGCCTCCATCCCGTCTATCAGCGGCGCAGGCAGCCGGATCGCCGCGCGCGCCGAGATTGGTTCGAGCTGAAGCCGCAGGAAGAAGATCTCCTCGATCTCCGCCGGCGTAAGATGGCGAACACGGATGAACCTGCCCGCGGAAACGGCGAGCCCTTCGCTTTCGATCCGCTTGATCGCCTCGCGCACGGGGGTGCGGGACATGCCGAGGATATCTCCCAGAGCCGCCTCCTGAAGAGCGTCGCCGGGTTTCAGCGTACCGTTGAGAATCATGTCGATGATCCGGCGACGCGCATTGCGCGCCAGATTCGAGGAGCCATTCATTCCGACCTCCTGTTGCCTTGCGAAAGCTCGGACCAGACCACTTCCTCGGGGCAGAAGATACCGCCGACCAGATCGCAGGAAAGCAGATAGTCCGAGCGGAGCACCCCTTCCGACTTCGGCACCAGATCGGCAAGCGTCGCCCTCAAATTGCGGCAATGGGCGAGCCAGAGCTCCTCGCCTTCGTCTCGCGACACGATACCGAATCGGAAACGGGTTCCGACCGGGAGTTGCGCCAGCCGAGGCAGGTCGGCGGAGACGACGGTCGCGATCTTGGGATAGCCGCCAGTGGTCTGGCTTTCCGCCAGCAGGACGATGGGCCGGCCGGAGCCCGGCACCTGGATCGAACCGGGAACAGTGCCGTCGGAGACGATGTCGTGCCCGCCGGCGGCGGGCATGTCGACGCCGCCCAGCACCATCGCCATACGGTCGCGCTGCGGCGTGACCGTAAATTCCTCGGTTGTCAGCCGCTCCAGTATCTCGGCCGAGAAATAATCCTGCTGCGGACCGAGGATGACGCGGATCGGCTCGCCGACCTTCGATCCACGCAGCGTATTGCCAGAACGCAGGCAGGGCGCATCGATTTCATCCGGGCCGAGGGGCAGGACGTCTCCCGCCCGTAGCGCGCGCCCCTCGACACCGCCGAGCCCGCTGCGCAGGTGTGTCGAACGGGATCCCAGCACTGGAGCGATGGCGATCCCGCCGGAGAATGCGAGATAGCCCCAGACCACGCCGTCGGGCACTCCAACCCGCAGGATTTCGCCGGGATTGAGCCGGTGACTCATGCTCGCGAGCACCGGGCGGCCTTCGATGCGGATGTCGCAAAGCCCGCCCGTCACGGCGAAACGCACCGCACGCGTGCTGCGGAAACTGCCGCCAGGACCGGCAAACTCCAGCGCCGCCGCATCGACGGGATTGCCGCACAACGCGTTGGCGAGAGCCATGGCCGGCCCATCGATCGGTCCGGCATTCGAGACGCCGAGGTGGCGCAGACCGCAACGACCGGCATCCTGCACCGTCAGCATGGGTCCGCTGGACAGGACTTCGATGCTCATGCCGCCGCCTCGGGTTCGATGACGGCTTCTCCCGCCTCGATTCGTTCCGCCAGAAGCTTTCCCTCATCCACCTCCACGGCGCGGAAACGAATGCGGTCGCCCGCCCTGAACAGAAACGGCTCCGGTCGGGTGGGATCGAAGGATTTTACCGGCGTCCAGCCGATGAAGCGCCAGCCCGAAGGCCCCGCAACCGAGTTGATGCTCGCCTGCTGCCCGCCGATACCGATGGCGCCCGCGGGAATGTTCTGACGGGGCGTGGCAAGCCGCTGCGTATGAAGGATCTCGGGTAGACCACCCAGATAGGCGAAGCCGGGCGCGAAACCGATCATGTAGACGCGATACTCGGCGCCGGAATGCAGCGCGACCATCTCGTCAGGCGTCAGTCCCTTGGCAAGCGCCATCTCCTCGATATCCTGGCCAACCTCGCCACCGTATACGACGGGAACCGTCCAATGTCGGCCGGCGGTCTCCGTGTCCGAAAGTCCTTCGTAGCCGCGCAGCAGCATACGCTCGACTTCCGCGCCCCGGATCCGTTCGGGATCATAGCGCAGGAGCAGGGAACGGTATGTCGGCACCACCTCCCCCACGCCCATCACCCCAGCCGCTTCGATCCTTGCGGCAAGGGCGATAATCCGGGCGTTTGCCTCCGCGTCGATCTTGTCGCCGAGCTGCAGCATCAGCGCGCTGTCGCCGCAGGGGTGAATGGTCGGGGTCATCTGGTCGGGTCTCATTCGAAGATCGGGCTCAAGGGTGTCAACGGCCACCCATCATGCCTGGAACCAGGCTGACGATGCCGGGGAACCAAGCAATCAACAGAACGAAAGCCGACATGATGAAGAAGAACGGCATGGCGGCGCGCGTGATCCGGCCCATGCTGTCACCCGTCAGACGCTGGATCACGGTGAGGTTGAAGCCCACCGGCGGCGTGATCTGCGCCATTTCCACGACAATCACGATGAATATCCCAAACCAGACCTTGTCATAGCCCGCGGCCATGGCCAGCGGAAGCGTGATCGGCAAGGTCATGACAATGATGCCGAGCCCCTCCATCACCATGCCGAGGATGACGTAGAAGACCAGCAGCACGACGATCAGCATGAAGGGCGGCATGCCCCAGCTCTGGATTTCGGATGCAATGAATCGCGGCACGCCGAGATAGCCGATCACGGTGGAGAGGAACATCGCGCCGATCATAATCAAGCCGATCATGGCGCAGCTTTCCGCCGCTTGCCGTGCCGCGACCAGCACGCCCTTGAGATCAAGGGTGCGCTGCATGAAGCCGATACCCATCGCCGCCAGAACGCCCACGGCGGCCGCCTCGGTCGGCGAGGCGATGCCGCCGTACATGGAACCGATCACGCCGATGATCAGAAGCAGCAGCGGCCCCAGGTCCTTGAGTGCAACGAGCTTCTCCCACAGGGTTGTCGGAGGCGGCGGAGTGCCTACCAGCGAGGGATTCAGCCACGCCCGGATTCCGAGATAGCCCATATAGGCGGCGGCAAGCAGAAAGCCCGGCAGGATGCCCGCTATGAACAGGCGCAGGATCGATTCCTCGGCCATGACGCCGTAGATGATCATGATCGTCGACGGCGGAATGAGGAAGCCGAGCGTCCCGGCGCCGGCAAGGCTGCCGGTCACGAGATCACGGTTGTAGCCGCGGCCGATCAGCTCTTTCGCGGTGATCCTGCCGACCGTCGCGGTGGTGGCCGCGGAAGACCCACAGACGGAGGCAAAGAGCGTGCAGCCCATTACCGTAAGATGGCTCAGGCGTCCCGGAACGCGCCGAAGCCACGGCGAGAGGCCGGTGAAGAGCGCTTCCGATATCCTGGTTCGAAACAGGATCTCGGCCATCAGAATGAAAAGCGGCAGCGCCAGAAGCTCCGGCGAGACCACCGTATTCCAGGCTTGCTGGGCAATCAGCTTCAAAGCCGGCATCTGCGGGCGAAAGAGTTCGAGAAGGCCCACGCCGGTGCCGATGAGCCCGATGCCGATCCAGATGCCGCTGCCGAGAAGCAGCGTCATCAGACCGAGAAGAGTGGTGATGATCTTTCCCATTGCCGCCCCCTATTCGAGCCCGGGACCGGTCGCGAGCATCTCGCCGCGCAGGAGCCGCAGAAGCTGGGCGAAGCACTGCATGGTGAGCAGCACGGCACCCGCCGCGAGCGCCGCCTGCGGATAGACCAGCGGAACTCTGAAGGCGGTGGCCGCGGTCGATCCCCGCTGTCCGGAAAGCCACGCCATGTCGATGAGCGCCCAGGCGAGGACAACGCAGATGACGAGACCGACCAGACAGGCAAACCGCTCGAGAACCCGGGCTGTCGATACGGGCAGCACCTCCAGCAGCGCCGTCACCCGCACATGGCTGCCGCCCTTCAAGGCAGGAGCGCAGCCGAAGAGGAAGCAGGCCCCCATCAGATACCCGGCGAGGTCCCAGGAGAAGTGAAGCGAAAGGCCCAGAACATTGCGGGCGAAGATTTCCGAAGCGATAAGGACGAGGATACCCAGAAGGCTGAGTGCCGCGACAATGCCGCCGATTTCCGTGAGCCCGTCGATGAAGGCAATGATGCCTCGGAAGCGAGAGGGGATTGGTAGCGTCATGTTACTGTCCATTTAGAGCTGAGCGCCCCCTGCCGGGGGCTGTCGTCGAGAGCGGCCCCGGCATCCCCGAAGGGATGCCGGGTCTGCGGAACCAGCCTCACCGGCGGGCGGCGAGATAGGCGTCGACATAAGGCGCGGCTTCCGGCACTCGCGCCTTGAACTCATCCCACAGCGGCACGGCCTTCTCGAGCAGCGCTTCGCTCAATTCCTTGGAAGGTGCGAGCACTTCGACCCCATGCTCCTTCAGGAGCGCGATCTTCTTGGCGTCCTCGGCGCGGCTGTTGAGCCAGAACTGGCCTTCCATTCGCGCGGCAACCTCCTCGATGACGGTCTGGGTTTCCGGCGGCAATGCATTCCAGGCGTCGAGATTGACGGTGACCGCATTCGACGACGCCTGCCAGTTGAAGGTGCTCATGTGTTTCGTGAATTCCCAGAACGCCCCGTCGACGCCGGAGGAGGAGGACGTGGTCACGCTCTTGATCGTGCCGGCGGCCAGCGAGGGAACGACTTCACCCCAAGGCATCTGGATCGGCGTCGCGCCGAGCGCCTCGAAGAAGGCAGTGCCATTGGCGTCCACCACGCGGATTGTCAGCCCCTTCATGTCGTCGAGCGTATCGATCTGGCTGGGTGAGAAGACCGCCTGGCCCGGCCACGGCACCATGTAGAGCAACTTCTGATTCATGCCCTCCGCAATCTCTTCCAGCTTGGGCCTGTAGAATTTGTGCAGCAGGGCGAGATCCGACATGGTCGGCGCCAGATAGGGCAACGTTTCGATACCGAGGACGGGGGCCTCGCCCACCTGCTGGTTCAGGAGGATGTCCGCGATCGGCACCAGGCCGTCACGTACCGCTGCCATGCCCTCCGGGCCCTTGATGCCGAGCGCGCCGCCCGAGTGCACGGTGATGGCGACCTCGCCGTCCGTCACCTCCTTTACCTCCTTGGCGAAAGCAATGGCGTTCTGGGTGTGGAAATTGCCCTCGGGCCATACGACCGCCATGTCCCAGGCAGTTTCCGCATGAGCGCTCGTCACGCAAATCGAAACGACGCAGGCAGCCGCGAATGCGAAGATGTTTTTCTGCTTCATGATTTTTCCCCTTCTGAATTGAGATGGCTTCGAAAGAACTTGAGATTTCGGAATACCACCTGTATTCCAATATGAGGCGGCTTGCGGCGGGCTGTCAATCGAAAGTGGCCACCCCTAGGGAAAAACCGGAATCGCGGGAGCGGGAATGACCAGAAAACTCGATCTGAACTGCGACATGGGCGAGAGCTTCGGCGCCTTTACGATCGGCGACGACGCGGCGATGCTGAAGCTGGTCAGCACCGCAAACATCGCCTGCGGCTTCCATGCAGGCGACCCGGTGGTGATGCGTCGCACGATCCGGATGGCCAAGGAGAACGGCGTTTCGGTCGGGGCACATCCGTCCTTTGCCGATCTCTACGGCTTCGGCCGACGCCGAATCTCGGGCGAGCGGCCGGAAGATCTGGAAACCCAGATCATCTACCAAATCGTGGCGATGCAGGGCATGTGCGCGCTCGAGGGCCACCCCATGACCCATGTGAAGACGCACGGCGCGCTCGGCAACATGGCGGCGGTCGATCCCGATCTGGCGGCGCTGTGCGTGCGCGCGATCCAGGCGGTTGACCCTTCGCTGGTCTTCGTCACCCTTCCCTATTCGGAGACGTACAAGGTCGCCGAGAACGCCGGCCTTCAGGTCGCCTGCGAGATCTATGCCGACCGCAGCTATACCGACGCGGGCGAACTCACTCCGCGCAGCCAGCCCGGTGCGGTCATTCATGACCCGCAGCACAGTCTCGATCAGGTTCTGGAGATGGTCATGAACGGTCATATCCCCACCACCGGCGGCAAAAAGCTTCCCGTGGAACCTGCCACGCTTTGCGTGCATGGCGACACGCCCGGAGCAGTGGAAATCGTACGCACTCTGCGCGGCGCGCTTGTCGAAAACGGCATCGAAATCGCGCCTTTTGCCAAATCTTGAAGGATTTAAAAGTGACGAGGATCGTTTACCTCAACGGCGAGTGGCTGCCCGAAAACGAGGCCAGGATTTCCGTGTTCGATCGCGGTTTCCTCATGGCCGACGGGGTCTATGAGGTGACCTGCGTGCTGGACGGCAAGCTGGTCGAATATGCCGGGCATGCGGCGCGACTGCACCGCTCCGCCCGCGAGCTCGGCATGGTATTGCCGCTGAACGAGGAGGAACTGCTCGCGGTTCATCGCGAGATCGTGGCCCGCAACGGGTTGGATCAGGGCATGATCTATCTCCAGCTCACGCGCGGCGTGGCGGATCGCGATTTCGCCTATCCCGCCGAAGGGACGCCGCCCACGCTCGTTCTGTTCACCCAGGCCAAGAACGTGCTGCAGAACCAGGTCGCGGAGAAAGGAATCGCCGTAGCGCTCCTGCCCGACCTTCGCTGGGGACGGCGCGACATCAAGACGATACAGCTCCTCTATCCGTCCATGGCGAAGATGGAAGCCATGTCGCGCGGTGCGGATGATGCATGGCTGGTCGAGGACGGTTTTGTAACCGAAGGCAGCGCGGCGAACGCTCATATCGTGACGGCGGACGGTGTCCTCGTGACGCGCGACCTTTCGCACGCGCTCTTGTCCGGCATCACGCGCGGGTCGGTCCTCGAGCTGGCCGCCCAGAACGGCATCCGCGTGGAGGAACGCGCCTTCACGCCAGCGGAAGCGCTTTCGGCGCGCGAAGCCTTCATAACGTCCGCCACGAATTTCGTCGTTCCGGTGATCCGTATCGACGAAACCGCGATCGGCGACGGCACGCCGGGGGCCCTGACCCGCGACCTGCGCCGCATCTATATCGAGACCCGCCGCAGCGCGGCTATTTGAGGGGAAGACAATGGCACAGAAGATCAACCGGGCGACAAGCGGCGTCTACATCATCTCCGCGACCCCCTTCACGGATGCCGGCGCGCTCGATCTCGAAAGCCTGCGGCGGCTGGTCGATTTCTATCTCGGTCACGGCGTCTCCGGCCTGACCATCCTCGGCATGATGGGCGAAGCGGACAAGCTGACGGCCGCCGAGCGACGCCAGGTAGTCGATACGGTCATCGAGACGGCCGGTGGGTTGCCGGTCGTCGTAGGCGTTTCGGATGCCGGCCTCCGCAACCTCGCCGATCTCGGTCGCTACGCAATGGATCGCGGAGCGGCCGGGCTGATGGTTGCGCCCAATGCGGGCCCGCCGCGCGAGGACCGGATCGAGGCCTATATCCATGCGGTTTGCGACGCGCTGGGGAGCGACGTGCCGCTGGTCTTTCAGGATTTCCCGCTCGCGACCGGTCAACCGGTCTCCGCTTCCCTGATCCGCCGCCTAACCGTCGAGCGCCCTCAAATCGTGATGCTGAAGCACGAGGACTGGCCCGGGCTTTCCAAGATCACCGCATTGCGCAAGCAGGAAGAGGCGACGGGGGTCGAACGGCTGTCGATCCTCTGCGGCAATGGCGGCCTCTATCTGCCGCAGGAACTCCAGCGCGGCGCCGATGGGGCGATGACGGGCTTTGCCTATCCCGAGGCGCTGGTGCAGACGGTCGCGCTGCATCAAGCCGGGCAGCCAGACGCGGCGGAAGATCTGTTCGACCGCTATCTCCCCATCCTGCGCCATGAACAGCAGCCCGGCTTCGGCCTCGCGGTGCGCAAATATGTGATGATGCGACGCGGCGCCATCGCCTCGGCCGCCACGCGCGCGCCGGGGCCGAAGCTCTCGCCCACGGACATAGCCGAGATCGACCGGCTGATGGCCCGCACCGAGGCCAGGCTGCGGGAAGCCTGATCCCGCGATCAGGCTGACGTCGCACGACGAAAACCTTCGCTTGTCGGGATGGCGCGACGCCGCCCCGGCAACCGGCATCCCTCGGCTACCGACTTCGTTGCGAGCGAGCCGCGACCGCCGCGCGGACGTCCCGCCCTCTCCCGACTATCTCTTCGCAGGTTTCGACGAAAGCGCGCACGGCGGCGATTCGCGGGCCAGACCGGCTCCAGAACACGCCCGACTGGCGTATCTCTCCGTCCGGCAGAAGTATCTTTCGAAGCTTCAAGCCGTCGGGCCAGGGCGGAGCCCAGTCGGGTACGATCGCAACACCAAGGCCGCGATCGACCAACGCCGCGATGGCATCGAGGGCGTCGAGCTCGAGCCATTCCCGCACTTCGAGATCGTGGTTTCGTAGATATCGATCGACGATCTGCCCTCCCCACTGGTTGCGATCGTAGCGTATGAACGGGAACCGCTCGATGAGCGCCTTTGGGCTATCCAGCGGCTGATCGACAGGGGCGATCAAGACCAGAGGTTCCTGGCGGAGGGTCAGCCAGCCGGTCGATTTCGGCATCGGAAACTGCGGCCGCACGATGACCGCCGCGTCGATCTCGCCGGCCAGGACGCCGTGGTAAAGATCGACCGAAGCGCCGGGCCGGATGTGGTATTCGATCTGCGGATAACGTGCGCTGAGGATGGCGATGATCTCCGGGAGCAATCCTGTCAACGCGGTCGCCGTCGCGCCCAGCCGCAATTGACCCGCGGGCAGGTCATTGGCCGCTATCGCCTTTAAATCGCGCGCGCCCTCGATCAGCTGGTGAGCGTGCCGCAGCACGGCCAGCCCCGATGCCGTCGGCCGCACCGTCCGGCCGACGCGGCTGACGAGCGAATGCCCCAGCTCGCGCTCGAGCGTCTTCAGCCTCTGGGCAACCGCCGCAGGGGTCAGGTTCAGCCGGCGCGCGGCCACTGCGATCGATCCACAATCGGCGACGGCAACGAAGCTCTCGAGGAATCGGATGTCCATAAAGATAATTATTCTATCTTCTAAAACTACATGAAAAGAGATTTTTCATTTATTCCGCGAAGATACAATCGGGAAAATTGGCGATGGCTGCGCCACTGGATTCACGGAGTACCCAATGTCGATCTTGAGCAAATTCTCCAGGCTGGGCACCGACAACGCCCCCGGCCAGGAAGTCCGGCAGCAATCCACCGGCCTCGTGGCCTTGCTGCGCGGCGAGGTACTGGAGGGCACGCCCGTCGACTTCTCGCACGGCGACGTTGACGCGTTCGAGCCGACCCCCGGCTCGTTCGAAACGTTCTCCGAAGGCGTTTCGCTTGGCGGCAGGCAGGCCTACACAGAATATCGTGGAGACATCGACATCCGCGAGCAGGTGGCCGAAAAGCTGGCGGCCTTCACCGGCGCTCCGGTCAACGCGCGTGACGGCATGATCATCACTCCCGGCACGCAAGGGGCGCTTTTTCTCGCCGTCGCCGCTACCGTCTCGCGAGGCGACAAGGTGGCGATCGTCCAGCCCGACTATTTCGCCAACCGCAAGCTGGTGGAGTTCTTCGAGGGCGAGATGATTCCGGTTCGCCTCGACTATTCCGGTACGGAGGAAGGACGCGCCGGCCTCGATCTCGACCAGCTCGAGGCGGCCTTCGAGGCAGGCGCCAAGATCTTCCTGTTCTCGAATCCGAACAATCCCGCGGGCGTCGTCTATTCGAAGGACGAGATTCGCCGGATCGCGGAACTCGCAGGCAGGTACGGCGCGACAGTGATCGTCGACCAGCTCTATTCCCGGCTGCGCTACCAAGGCGTCTCCTACACTCATCTACGCGCCCAGGAGATCGATGCCGAGAATGTCGTCACCATCATGGGGCCGTCGAAGACGGAATCGCTGAGCGGCTACCGCCTCGGCGTCGCCTTCGGTTCGAGCACGATCATCAACCGCATGGAGAAGCTTCAGGCGATCGTCTCGCTCAGGGCCGCAGGATACAGCCAGGCGGTGCTCAGGACTTGGTTCAACGAGCCCGAGGGTTGGATGGACGAACGCATAAGGCTGCATCAGGCGATCCGCGACGACCTGTTGAAGGTCCTGCAGGCGATTGACGGCGCCTTTGCGCGCGCCCCCGAGGCGGGCAGCTATCTGTTTCCGCGTCTTCCGGACCTCGGCGTTTCTCACTCGGATTTCGTCAAGCTCCTGCGAATTCAAGCTGGTGTCGTCGTCACGCCCGGAACCGAATTCTCCCCGCATTCCGCAAATAGCGTCCGGCTGAACTTCTCCCAGGATCATAAAGCGGCGGTGGCGGCGGTAGAGCGCATGGCCGAGTTGATCGCAAGGTATCGCGTATAAGTCACGGCAGACGGCAAAGAGATACGAGGAGAAGAAAACATGACCTCTGAAGCAAGCGACGAAAACAAGCTCATCGAAACTCTTTCCGGCGTCACCACCGCAACGCTGACCACGATTCTTCTGAAGAAAGGGCTCCGCAATGTCTGGTTGCGAGGAGCCCGGCCGCTCAACCCCGGCCAGCCGCGCATCGTCGGCCGTGCCTTCACATTGCGCTTCGTGCCGGCCCGGGAGGACCTAGCCACGCCCGAGAGCTGGTCTTCGCCGACCTCGACAAGGGCTGCCATCGAGGCCATGCCCGAGGGCTGTATCGCCGTGGTCGACGCGATGGGCGTGACCGATGCCGGGATATTCGGCGATATCCTCTGCGCCCGCATGCACAAGCGCGGCGTTGCCGCGCTTGTCACCGACGGCGTCGTGCGCGATGTCGCGGGCGTGCGCGCCACCGGGCTTCCAGTCTGGTGCAACGGCGTCGCAGCCCCGCCCTCCGTCGCGGGCCTGACCTTTGTGAACTGGCAGGAACCCATCGCCTGCGGCGGCGTCGCCGTCTATCCGGGAGATATGATCGTCATCGACGAGGACGGTGCGGTCCTGATCCCTGCCTCATTGGTCGAGGATGTGGCCGCGCTCGCGCCGGAGCAGGAGCGGTTGGAGGGATGGATCATGGGCGAGGTTGAGGCCGGTGTCCCTCTGCCGGGCCTGTATCCGCCCAATGCCGAGAACAAGGCGCGCTACGAAGCCAGCAAAAAGTGAGCTTTTCCCGGGCTCATGGACAAGCCGACGAACTGGCACTCGCCCGAAGCCTTGTCGGGCGAGGTCAAACACCCAGTGTCGCCCTCACCCGCTCGCGTGTGTAAGGCAGGTCGTAGATGCGCTTGCCGGTCGCATTGCGAAACGCATTGGCGAGCGCTCCGGCGGTCGGCCCCTGGGCGGCTTCCGCAACGCCGAGATAGGGTGTCCCGGGATTATCCACGACATGCACGTCGATGCTGTCCGGCACCGCGCTGAAGCGGAGGATCGGATAGGCCGACCAGTCGGAACTGGTGACGCGCGTGTCGTTGAAGTGGACAGCCTCATAGAGTGTCCAGCTCAGCGACTGGAGAATGCCGCCCTCCGTCTGGTTGATGATCGAATCCGGCGCGACCGCCTCGCCGCAATCCACCGCCGAAACGACATGCGACACGCGCAGAAGGCCGGTATCGGCATCCACTTCCATCTCGATCGCTATGGCGAGATAGGCGGCGTGGTTCTTGTACTTGGCGAAGGCGAAGCCTCTTCCGCGCCGCTCCGGCATGGGATCGGATGACCAGCCGAACTCATCCGCCGTCACCTCCATCACCTTGCGCGCGCGAGGGTCCGTCATGTGGCGCAGGCGGAACTCGACCGGGTCGGCCCCGGCTTCAAGCGCGAGCTCGTCCATGAAGCTTTCGATGGAGTAGACATTGGCATAGGCGCCAAGCCCTCGCAGGGCCGACACGCGCACCGGCATGTCCGGAATGAAATGCCAGTTTATCCGCTGGTTCGGAATTTCATAGAGCGGTATGGCATTGCGGTCGCCATTGCCCAGCGGCGAGATCCGGAGCGTTGCGGAATCTTGCGGGAAATGCCGGCCCATGAGGCGGCCGGCGATAAGCGATCCTGCCGAGCCGGGTCGCGTGCTGTGGGTGTTGCTCCACAAATCGTAGTGCCAATCGACGATCTTGCCGCCCGCATCGAGCGTTGCGCGCGTGCGCATCATCATGCCTGGGCCGTAAGGCTCCCACAGATGCTCCTGCTCGCGCATCCATTGCACCCTGACGGGCCGGCCGGGCAGCGCCCTGGCGATCAGTGCCGCGTCGGCGGCGGCATCGTCCGCGCCGTTGTGACCGTAGCAGCCGGATCCCTCGACATGAATGCAACGCACATTCTCCGCGGGCATGGCGAGCATTTGCGCGATGGCGCCGCGGTCGGGATAGACGCCTTGCGTATGCGTCCAGATCGTCATCCTGTCATCTTCGAGCATTGCCACGGCTGCCGACGGCCCGATCGAGCCATGCATCTGGTAGGGGCGCATGAACTGCGCCTCGATCGTCTTCGCGCCGGAAATCGCTTCCCCACCGACCGAGGAGACAGACCCGACTTCGGTCGCGGAACTCTCGTAGAAGGAGGCAAGCTGCTGCTGGTCGGGCAGTGCCGCCCGCTCCTCCCATCTGGCCGCAGCGGCCAGGGCCCGCATCGCCTGCACGGCCTGGAATTCCTGTTCGGCCACCACGGCAAGAAAATCACCGTCGCGCACCACCGCCAGGACACCCGGCATGGCCTCGATGGATTGCTCGTCGAGCTCGGCCAGACTTGCGGTGTAGCTGGGCGGGCGCACCACCCTTGCATGGACCATGTCGGGCAGACGCATGTCCTGCACATAGGCCTCTCCACCGGTCACCTTGGCGGGAATGTCGACCCTGGCGAAAGGCTTGCCGATCACTCGATAGGTGTCCGGGGCCTTGAGCACCGTGGCCGGATCGGCGTTGACGTGGAGCAGATTTTCCGCGACCAACTCGCCATAGCCCAGCGACGCGCCGCCGGGGCCGAGTACTCGTCCACCTTCCGCCCGAAGCTGCTCCGCCGGCACGCCGAGCCTCTCGCTCGCCTGTCCGAGGAGAATCTGGCGCACCTGCGCGGCAGCGTAGCGGATGGCCGTACCGCTGTTTTGGATTGTCTGGCTGCCGGCGGTATAGCCCTCGTTCGGCGTCAGCGCCGTGTCGGCGGTGATCAGGTTGATTGCCGCAGGCTCGACTTCCAGCTCCTCGGCGGCGATCTGCCGTAGGGAAGTCTTGGTACCCTGTCCAAGCTCAGCCTTGCCGGTGAAAACGGTGATGCCGCCGTCGGCCTCGATCCGAATCCACGCATCAAGGGAAGGGGTATCGCCCAGGCTGCCGGGCAAATCCGGCTCCGCCGGCGCCGGAGTAGCGCCTTGCACCTCTCCCTCTTGAGCGAGAACATGCGGAACGATGGAAAAGCTGACGACGAGCGCACCGGAGCCGAAAAGAAAACCGCGTCGGGAAAAAGCCGGGAAATTGGAGGCGTTCATCAGGCTTTCCCTCCATTGGCGGCCGGCGCCGCGGCCGTTTTCATGAGTTCGCGCGCTCGCTGGACGGCTCGCAGGATGCGCATATGCGTCCCGCAGCGGCAGAGATTGGGCTCCAGCGCCGTCCTAATCTCCGCGTCGCTCGCATCCGGCCGGGATTCGAGCAGCGCCTGAGCCCGCATCATCATACCGGGAATGCAGTAGCCGCATTGCGCCGCCTGCTCCTCGATAAACGCAATTTGCATCGGCGCCGGATCATCGATCGTGCCGAGACCCTCGACCGTTTTGACCTTGCGGCCCTCCACAAGCATGATCGGGACAAGGCAGGAGAAGACCGCCTTTCCGTCCACCATCACCGTGCAGGCGCCGCACTGGCCAAGGCCGCAGCCGAACTTGGCGCCGTTCATTTCGAGATCGTTGCGCAGCACATAGAGCAGCGGAGTGGAAGGGTCCGCCTCGACTTCATGGATTGCGCCGTTGATATCGAGCTTCATCATCGGTCCTGCGCTCCTATATTGTCCGGGCCGCGTTCGATGCCATCGGCCGGACGAACGCTGACATGGTAATCCCCACTGCGTGTGGCTGCCACGCGATCGGCAGCGTCCGGCCAGAGTGGCCGCCCGGCGAATTCCTCCCTCAGATAGGCGAGCAAATCGGTCAATTGCTCGTCGCTGAGGGTCGCCCCGAAATCCGGCATGATCGCGCTCTGGCGCCCGCTGGCCGCCGGCAGGCCGAACAGGATCGTGTTGATCGCGTTCTGCGGATTGGACGCGTTGATCGCCGTCGACAGGCGCAGGGAAACGCCGCCGAAGGGGGGCTGCCTGCTGCCGTCGTGGCAGACGGCGCAAGCCGCGGCGTAGATCGCGGCTCCGCGATCGGCCGGCGTGTCGGCGGCAGGCGCCGCGCTGGCG
>NZ_LBCQ02000015.1 GCF_001014615.2 Aquamicrobium sp. LC103 | reverse complement strand
TCGTATAGGTGAAGCCGCGCACCAGCGTCGCGCTACCACCCGGCGTCGTCACCACCGCGTCCACCGCGCCGGCTGTACCGGGAGGCGTTGTGGCCGTGATCTGCGTATCGCTGTCGACCGTATAGCTCGTCGCAGGCGTGCCGCCGAAGGTGGCGGACGTAGCGCCAGTCAGGTCCGTACCGGTGATGATGACGGTCGTGCCGCCCGCTTCCGGACCCTGATCCGGCACTACGCTGGTGATCGTCGGTTCGGGAACCGGGGGCGCCACGCCGTCGCAGCGGATGCTGAAATCGAGCGAACTGGGCGGATTCTGCCCAGTATTATCGACGGAGCCATACACGGTCAAAATGACCCCGTCGACGGAATCGTTCAGTTGAAAGGAGCCAGATTCGTTGAACTCCGTTCCGCCGGCATTATCAAAGTAGACCAGTGTGTTGGCATTGGACCCTAGGGTGAAGTAGATGTTTTCGTTTCCCGAATTGCTCGAGCTTGCCGACCAGGTGATCGTTTCGCCTACTTCGAAGTCCTCGGCGTCGCCATATGCCGCTCCGTATCCTTCGTCGCGGGAATCCGCGCTTCCGATGGGCGGGGAGATCGTGATCGTGGCTCCGTTGCCGAAATCGCTGTTGAGCGCCGTACACGCGGCCGATTCGGCCAGCGCCTGCTGAGGAAACGCGAAGACGAGCAGGAGAACGGCTAAAAAGCAGACGAGGACTTGCCCCAGTCGTCCTGCAATATCGGAAGCGATGCTACGAGTGGTTGCAGCGGGGCAGCTTCGCATATGGGCGAGGGGAAGTGCGCGCATCGAGTGTGTTCCCTGCGTGGCCTATGGGCAGGGAATGCCCTCATCCTCGAAGCATTGCGAATGCACCCCCTGAGCGTCCATATCAAAAAAATGGCGACATTGTCGCCTTTTTATGTCTTCTCTGAGCCTTTTAAGGTGCCGTGTTGTTTTTCTACCTCACATCGTGATCTTGATGATTATGATCTTGGTTGTCGCCGCACCTTTCCGCGACCTTCTCTTTTGATCGCCTTTTTGCCGGAACGGGATTCTGTTGTTTTAAATATATATCAAATACGACAGTGACGATTTATCTGTGTATTCCGGGGTTTACTTCATGCAACGAGGAACTATGATTTCCGGCGCGGGAGGGCGGTTAGTTTCAACCCTGAGTTCGACTGTGCCGCTCCGCGGACAGATATCTGGTCAACGGACCGGAGGCAGCCCTGCCTTGCGGCGCTTGTGCGGCGTGGCTGCTTCGACAACCACGAGGAGAGTTTGCGATGAGTGAACCGTTTTTAGGCACGGTGATGATTTGGGCGCCGAACTTCGCGCCACGCGGCTGGGCTTATTGCCAGGGTCAGTTGATGGCGATCAGCACGAATTCGGCATTGTTCTCGCTGCTTGGCGTCACCTATGGCGGCAACGGACAGACGACGTTCGGGCTGCCCAACCTGCAGGGCCGTGTCCCGGTGGGGCAGGGTCAATCGCCCGGCACCACCAACTACGCGCTGGGGCAGGTCAGCGGCACGGAAAACGTCACGCTGACGTCTGCACAGATGCCCTCCCACGTCCACCCGGCCACCTTCACGTCGACGGGGCTTCCCAGCGTGAGCATGTCGCTGAATGCCACGACGGCCGTTGCCAGCAACGATGCGCCGCAGGCCGGCCAGCAGCTGGGCGATGTTTCTCCGAATTCCACGAAAATCTACGCGCCGGCTGGCGGCACCCAGGTTGCTTTGGGCGGTGTCTCCGGCGAATTGAGCGGCCAGGTGCAGGGCACCGTCGCGATCGGTCCGAGCGGCAACTCCCTGCCGTTCAGCGTCGTCCAGCCTTTTCAGGTGCTGAACTACGTCATCGCTCTTGAAGGCGTTTTCCCGTCACGCAATTGACGGTCCGTTGCCGCGTTCAGTTGATGACGACCTGGTACTGTTGGCCCGTCGATGACGGGTCATGCGTCAGAAT
The DNA here is from genome assembly GCF_001014615.2 of Aquamicrobium sp. LC103. GTDB lineage: Bacteria > Pseudomonadota > Alphaproteobacteria > Rhizobiales > Rhizobiaceae > LBCQ02. The sequence goes on along the minus strand of NZ_LBCQ02000015.1, from coordinate 192,982 downwards.
CGGGATGACATAAAGCTGAAAGGTCGGGCCGCCGGGCAGGTGCAGCACGCGCAGCCCCTCCAGCAGGATCCGTTCCGGCGGGCCGGAGAAGATCATCAGGAACGGCTTCGGGAGATCCCGAGGCCAGGGACGGCCTTTCGTGGAGTCCTCGATTTCCACCAGCTTGAGCTCCACCGCCACGTCGGTGTTCTGGACATTGAAGGTGCGGCCCAGATACGGCTCGAATTCTTCCATGGTCACAGGCAGGACGTTTTCATACACCATCGAACAAAACCCCCGCTCGGATGATTGCTACATTCGTGTTTCGACGTCTCTAGCAGCGGGCGAGCAGGATAGGCAATGATCGGATCGTCCACCTTCTCCCTGCGTCCCGCCGAAGCCCCGGACGCACCGTTCCTCCGCGAAATGTTCGTGGGAGCGCGCGAGCGCGAGCTTGGCGGCCTGTCTCCGGAGATACGCGACGGGATGGCCGAGCAGCAGTACCGCATTCATCAAAAGGGTCTGGGGGCGGCATATCCCGATGCGCGGCATCTCATAGTGCTTGCTGCTTCCGGTGCGTCGGGAGAGCTCGAAAAACCCGTCGGGGTGATTACCTTGGCGAATCGGCCCGGTGAGCTCTGGATCGTCGACATGGCGCTCCATCCGGCACACCGCAACGCGGGGTTGGGTACCGCCTTGCTTGAATCCCTGATGGAGGACTGCCGGCGGGACTGCATGACGATGCGCGGTTCGGTCACCCCTTACAATCCGGCGCGGAGGCTCTACGCGCGCCTCGGTATCAGGGAGATCGGCACGGAAAGCCGCGGCTACATCGCGCTCGAATGGCGGCCGCAATGAGCTTCATCGTCTACCGCGCATCCAGATCCGCATCGCGCCGCCGGTAATGATCGAGCAGGCACGGACAGAGCGTGGCGAGATGATCCTCGAGCCCGTCGGAACGTGTCTTGTCCCGAAATCGTTGGGAAACCTCACCAGACTGGACGTTGCCATAGGAGAATTCGAAGCGTTCGAAAAGCCCCGGATCGGCGTTCCAGAGCGCAGACGCCAGTTCGACATGTGTGCGATGAAACGTGTGGTAAGTTTCCTCCACCGGCCAGCCGAAGCCGGCGATCGTTCCGAGGACGTCGGCTTTTCTTCCGACAAAATCCTCATACTCTATCACCGCGTCGAACCGCTCCCGCTCGGCGAAAACCGCATCCAGCAGCATGAACTTTTCGTCGATCAGGCCAGAATGATTGCGATATGGCTTCCGCTTCAGGCTTTCGTAATTGTCGCGCGGGTCGCGCAGGAACAGGATCGTTCTTTCAGGCCGGAAGCGCTCCTGATGAACCTGCAGGGGATAGGCGGTGGTGACCACGACCTTGGCGACGACATCCCTATCCGTATCGAGCGCCGGCGCGGCATAGTTGTTGAGGATATCCACCAAGCCTAGGCAATCCGGCCGTTGGGCCAGGAACAGGGCGAAAGCCGTCGCGCCGCTTGACTGCATGCCGTAGATGAGCAGTCTCATCAGACCGGCTCCGGCATGTCTTCGGCGCGGCGATCCGCCGTCAGCCAGTCATCCTCGAATTCCGAGGTGATGAACACGTAGCGGCGGATGTGCGGCGTTGTGTGGCGGATACCGACCCCATGCAGCGCATGGATGCTTTGCGGGAATATGACGAGCTGGTTTGCTCTGTACGGAATGGCGGTGACGCGTTCGACCGAATCGGGGGGGAGCTCGTTGACGTCGAGAATTTCGGTAGGCCTGGACTTCCAGCGGAAGAGTTCAAGCTCGCCACCCGTCGAATCATCTCCTTCCTCCCGCAGATAGAACAGCCCGCTATAGAGCCTGTTTGGCGTATCGAGATGCGCACCGCGCGCCGAAGACGCATCGGCGGAGACCGGCGCGTTGATCTCGATCCGGGCGTCGGCGAGTATCCTGCCGCCAGCGTTTGCGTCCCGGTAAAGTAAACCGACGGTCCCGTCTTCGCTGGCAATCTTCAGCCGGCTTGCCACGCGTTCGTCCCAGTGTCCCGCGAACAGTGCGACCACGGTGCGGACGAAATCCGGCGCGGTGTGCCGTTCCAGAAACGTCTTCCATGGCGCGGCGACGTCCTCGCGCAACATCAGCGGCCAGGCCGACATCGAATACCGGCGGTTGCTCGCCAGCTTTGCTGCGGCCTGCCGCCCGGCGATGATTTTGGGAGGCGGGAACGACGCGGACAGCTCCGCATAAAGGTTCGGAGGCAGCGCGTCCTGAATGACCAGATGGGGAAACGGGTTCAGCTGCAGATCCAGGCGAGATGCGCGCGAAAGAACGTCCATCATCGATAATCGGCCCTCCACCACGGTTTATGCTTCTAGAACGTTTCCGGACGAGATGGAATCGCCTTGCCAAGGAGGTACACGCGTCTCGCGCCGAATATTTCGCAGCGTATGGTGGAAGGATTTGCCGAGATTCTGCCCGGCGCCTGACTGACGCTGGGGAGGTGAAGCGCTCGCGCGTGTTCCCGTACCAGCTGCGTAGCGGCAGAATCCAAGCCGATTATGCGTAAGACCAAGAACCGGACCTTCTCAAGGGCCTGTCATCTCTTTGTCGGCGAAGGTAGCCTTGGCAGCCTCCCGCGTCCGACTGATCATTTCCCTGCCGAGCATCTCGGCTCCGGTTATGTCGCCGGCCTTGCACGCATTATACAGGCGCTGCCAGTAGTCGAGGGAATGACGACGCATCTCCGGGGTGGCAAGGCCAAGCCTCCTGTAGCGGCCCACCTGGAAATCCAGCTGGTGGAACATACGCATCATGCGCCGGTTGCTGCAGTTGTCGATGATCATGCTGCTGAGCCCGGCCGAGCGGCGGTTGTACGCCGCCCCCTCATCGTCGATGTCCACGAGCGTTGCCAATTCGCTCAGGAATCCCCCGAACTCCGCAAGCCGCTCGTCGGTCACCTTGGCCGCATACTGACCCGTCGCGGCGCCGAAGAGAATCGCCCGCACCTCAAAGGCGTCGAGCAGATCGTCGTAGCTGAGCTCCGTAACCCGGGCACCGTGCCGGGGTATGATCTGAAGCACGCCGTCGCGCTCCAGGATGCGGAAGGCTTCCCGGACCGGCGCCCGACTGACCTGGAAAAGGTCGGAGACAATCTTCTCGGTGATGCTGTCTCCTGGCTGATATTCGCCGGCGATGATCGCCTCGCCGAGCTGTCGGCTGATCTGTTCTGAAAGGGAGAGTGTTTCCGGGATTTTAGAAAGGCGCATCGAGCGTTCCGTCGCTAGGTGTTGCACTGGAAGCGGGCAGAGTCCTGCAGGAATCGGAAAAGTCAATATTAAAGGGGTAAATTGTCGATAGGATAATTGTCGACAATGATAATGTCGATTTTTATTGACTCCACTGGGCCGCTATGATCCCTTTCGGAAAGACATGGGAGAAGTATCGATGGAAAACCGGCTCGGGATCGACATTGGAGGAACGTTCACGGACTTCGTGATGATTGACTCCTCGACGGGCGACGTCACCGTGGAGAAGTGCCTGACGACGCCCGCCGCGCCCGAGCAGGCGATCTTTACGGGAATCGAGCAGATCGAAACCCGAGGTGGCTCGCCGCTTCGGGCGGAAGTGGTGCACGCGACAACGCTGATCACCAATGCGATCCTCGAGCACAAGGGCGCACAGACGGGGCTAATCACGACACGCGGGTTTCGCGACATTCTCGAAATGGGGAATGAGACCCGCTACTACGTGTATGATCTTTTCCAGAGCTTCCCGAAACCGATCGTGCCGCGGGCGTTGCGGCGCGGCGTTGCCGAAAGGACGCTGACGAACGGAAGCATTGTCGAGTCCATCGACGAGGAAGAGGTCGCGCAGGTGGTGCGCGAACTGGTGGCGGCGGGCGTCGATTCGATCGCGGTTCTCTTCCTGCACTCCTACAACAATCCGACGAACGAGCGCGCCGCAAGGAAGATCATCAACAAGGTCGCGCCGCAGGTCTCTGTTTCGCTTTCACACGAAGTGGTTTCGCGACCCCGCGAATTCGAACGCCTGTCCACCACTGTAGTCGATGCCTACGTCCAGCCGATCGCGGCCGGCTACATGAAGAAGCTGGCAGGCCGGTTGCGCGAATCCGGACGCAGCGATTCCGTCTCGATCATGCTGTCCAACGGCGGCATTGCGCCGATAGAAACCGCCTCGAAGAATCCTGTCCAACTGGTCGAGTCGGGTCCAGCCGCCGGCGTGGAAGCCGCGCAGTATTACGGCCGTCTGCTCGGCATTGACCGTGTCCTCGCCTTCGACATGGGCGGCACCACGGCAAAGCTTTGCCTGATACGGGAGGGAAAGGTTTCCCGAACCCAGGACTTCGAGGTCGGACGGGTGAACCGTTTTCGCAAGGGTAGTGGCTATCGCCTCGCCGTCTCGGTCTACAATCTGCTTGAGATCGGCGCGGGCGGCGGCAGCATCGCGCGCATCAACGCCATGGGATTGCTTGCGGTAGGCCCCGACAGCGCAGGCTCCGAACCAGGGCCGGCATGCTATGGACGCGGCGGTGAACTGCCTACGGTGACAGATGCCGATCTCGTGCTGGGCTTCATCGATCCGGCGTCGTTTCTCGGGGGGGACTTTCCGCTGGATCCCGGGGCGGCGGAGCGGTCCATATTGGCGGCCCTTGCCGAGACCATGTCGCTCAGCGTGCCAGCCGCCGCGTGGGGCATCTTCGACATCGTGACGGAGACCATGGCGTCCGCGGCGCGGCTGCACCTTTCGGAACAGGGCGACGATCCCACCCGCTGCACGCTGATCGCATCCGGCGGTGCAGGGCCAGTGCACGCGGTCGCACTAGCGCGGAGGATGGGCTGCCCTCACGTGGTCATCCCCCCGCTGCCGGGCGTCATGTCAGCGTTTGGACTGCTTGCGGCCCGTCCGGCATTCGAACGCATCCGCGCGGTGCGGTTCTCGCTGGATGACGCCGACGCCCCCGAGGTGGAGCGCGCGTTCAAGAGGCTCGAGGCCGAGACCTTCGCCGAGAGCGGCATCCGCAGCGGCTATATTGTGGAACGTCATGTTGAGATCTGCCATCGCGGGCAGGATTCGGCGGTGGAGGTGGACGGCAGCGGCGACTGGACGATCGCGGCCACCCGCGCCCGCGCCCGTGCCGACTTCGCCGACGAATATCGACGCATGTTCGGACGCGCGGGTGACGGCAAGCCGCTGCAGATAGCAGCCATGCGCGTCGTCGTCGCGAGAGCCAATCCCGACCTGAGACCCCCGCAAACAGCTTCGGACGCTGCGTCCGTGGCCGCTGGAATGAGAAAGGTCTACTTCTCGCCGGCCATGGAAATCGACACGCCCGTCTTTCTGCGCCATTCACTGCGCGCGGGCGCGTCCTTCCACGGCCCGGCGATCATCGAGGAACGCGAATCGACGACGGTCATCTGGCCCGGCGACCGTGTCCGCGTCGATGCCAGCGGCGCAATCATCATCGACGTCGGCGTCGCGACGGCCGAGCATTGAGAGAGCCTGCAATGACCACTGAAAGCATCACGCTCAGCGCCATCTGGAATCGTCTCATCGCCACCGTGGATGAAGCCGCAAACGGGCTTGTCCGGTCTTGCTACTCGCAAGTTGTGCGAGACTATCACGACTACTGCACGGGTATCTTCGACACCAAGGGCTATATGCTCGCCCACTCAACGCGCACGACCTGCGGGTTCATTGGCGTGATCGGCGAGGTGATGAAGCATCTGGTCCGGATCTTCGGCGACAACGTCGAGGAAGGCGACGTCTTAATCACCAACGACCCCTGGCTGTCGAGCGGCCATCTTCTCGACATCACCGTCGCCAAGCCGATCTTCCACAACGGGAACCTCGTCGGCTACGCACTGTGTATCGTCCACCATTCCGATATTGGGGGCCGGCGCGCCGACATCGATTCTCGCGACATCTACGAAGAGGGAATTCAGATACCGCCCCTCAAGCTCTTCAAAGCGGGCGAGGAGGATCCCTCGATCGCTGCGATGATCCGCGCCAACGTGCGTACGCCCGACGAGGTCGACGGTGATTTGCGCGGGCAGTTATCGGCTCTGCACATCTGCGAAAAAGGCGTCCAGCGCCTTCTAGGAGACTATCCCGACTACACGATGGAGCACATTGCCGACCGCATCATCGCTCTGTCGGATTCCAGCATGCGCGCGGCGATCAGGTCGCTGCCGCGCGGCACCTACGTCAACACCGTGACCCTTCCACCGCATGGCAGCCTCACCGAATCCATCCCGATGAAGCTGACGATGCATATCCGTAACGACGCCATCGATCTCGACATGACGGGCACCTCGTCCGAGGTTAAGGCCGCGATCAACAGCCCACTTTACTACTCCAAGGGCTATGCCTTCTACGCGCTCAAGCTGCTGCTCGACCCGCATGTCCCCAACAATGAAGGCTGCATCCGGGCCTTCTCCTTCCTCTGTCCGGAAGGGGCGATCCTGAATTGCCGCCGGCCAGCCCCAACGTGGGGACGCGCCGTGATTTCGCACAGTTTGCCGGAGCTGATATTCGGCGCACTTCGCGACGTCATGCCCGAACGCCTCATCGCCGATTGTGGATCGACGCCGATCAGTGGAATCTACTCGCGGGGAACGCGCTACGACGGATCGCCCTTCCTGGCCCTCCAGTCCGATCGGGGCGGCTACGGCGCCTCCAGGGGAGCGGACGGCAAATCCTGTCTCAGCTTCCCCTACAACACGGCGGCAATCCCCATTGAGGTTACTGAAAACGAAACCGCGCTGGTGTTCCTGCGCAAGGAACTCGCGACGGACACCGGAGGCCCCGGCACCTGGCGGGGCGGCCTGGGACAAACCGTCGAGTTCAAAATTGCCGACGGCCCGATCGAGCCTCCGTCGGAAATCCTGTTGTCAGCCCGCGGCGCGATGCGCCATGAGGACTCCGTCTATCCGGTGCTGGGCTTGTCGGGAGGCGGCAAGGGCCGTGGTGACGCTCTGACTTTGAACGGAGCACCGTGCAAGCAGGGCGCCACCATGCGCCTCAAACCGCAGGACACGATCTGCCTGACGCTTCCCGGCGGCGGCGGATACGGCGATCCGATGCGGAGAGATCCCGAAAGCGTGCGCTTTGATGTCGAGGAGGGACTGGTCTCGCTCAAGAGCGCAAGCGCCGAATACGGGGTCGTTCTGGACGCGACCGCATTGACCATCGACCACGAGGCCACACGTGAGATTCGGTCCGGGGTCTCTACGGCCTGCAGAATAGAAGGAGATCAAGATGGACGACTATATCGGCAGTGCATCCCACAAGGGGCTGTGCATCGCGCTTGATGAAGTTCCCGACGCGGTGCTAGTTCCCGCCAGCCGGGTGACGGGCGGTTCCGTAACGGCAAAGGTCGTCCACGGCAACGACGCCAGCCTGATGATCGCCCGTCGCGAACCCGGCTATCACTCCAAGCCGCACCGTCACGACTGCGAGCAGCTGAACTACGTTCTGGAGGGCGAAATCTGGCTCTACGTGGACGATGGCGGTTTTCTCGCTAGGACGGGCGACGCGTTTCGAATACCGCGCAGAGCCATTCACTGGTCGCGGGTCGGCGATGGAGGCTGCACACTTCTTGAGGTGCACGCGCCCTCGCTGATAGGCGATGAGACCGTGAAGATCGCTGCCAAGGGGCTCTTCACCGCGGCCGAAGGCTCCGGCAAAGCGATCGCCGTCGCTTCCGAATGGCCTGAAACCGGGCGGGAGGACGTCGAGCGCCGAATGCGCGACGAAATCGGCGCGAGATAACGCCGGCTAGATAATAAGAACGACCAGAGCGGAACAGAGGTTTCAACCATGATGATGCTCAGAACATTGCTTTTGCTCGGCCTTCTGACCACGGGTCTGGCAGCTCCGAAGACCGCTGAAGCGGAGGAACTGAAAATAGGCATCGGCGGGGCGTTCACGTCTCTCGACCCTCACTTCTTTGTCGCCACGGCCAACATCATGGTCTCGCGCTACATCTTCGACGCGTTGGTATCGACGGATGAACTGCAGCGCCCGATCCCGGGCCTCGCGACGAGCTGGGAAGCGATCGACGACACGCATTGGGAATTCCGGCTGCGCGATAGCGTCACCTTCTCCAACGGCGACCCGTTCACCGCAGAGGACGTGGCCGCTTCTCTCGCGCGGGCCCCCGATGTCGAGGGCAGCCCGTCGAGCTTCGCGCTCTATACGCGCTCCATCAAGGAAGTGGTCGTCAAGGATCCGCTCACCGTCGTGATCGAAACGGCCTATCCCAATCCGACGCTACCGGTGGAGCTCAGCTACATCTCGATCATCTCGTCCGCCAACGCTGACGCCGCGACGACAGACTACAACAGTCTTGCCGCTGCCGTGGGAACAGGTCCGTTCATCCCGCAGCGCTACGTCCCGAACGAGATGATCGAGCTGACGCGCAATCCCGATTATTGGGGCGAACAGCCGAGTTGGGAGAAGGTGACGGTGCGCCTGATCGCCAACAACGGCGCCCGCTCGGCGGCGCTGTTGGCTGGCGACGTGGACGTCATCGACTCGGTGCCTCCCACGGATATCGAGCGCATCCGGAGCGGAGGATTCAAGATCGTCAGTGCTGCGTCGAATCGCGTCATCTTCATCGGCCTCGACCAAGACCGCGACGAGAGCCCGTTCGCCACAAGCCCCGGCGGCAAGAACCCGCTGAAGGATTTACGCGTGCGCAAGGCGCTGTCCATGGCCATCGACCGCGAAGCGATCGCCGCGCGCATCATGGCCGGACAGGTCATGCCGGCGGGACAGTTCCTGCCCGATGGGTTCTTTGGTGTTTCCGACAGGCTGGGCATTCCTGAATACAACCCCGAGGCTGCCCGCGAGCTGCTTGCCGAAGCGGGGCTATCCGAGGGCATCAGTCTCACGATCACTGGTCCGAGCGACCGTTATCTAAATGCCAGCCAGGTGCTGCAGGCGGTGGCGCAAATGTTCGGCCGCATCGGCGTGGAGACCGAGGTCGAGATGCTGCCGTGGAACAACTACGTGGCAAGGCTGGGCGAACGGCAGATCAGCGCGTTCTTCGGTGGCTGGGGCTCGGTTACCGGGGAAACGGGTGTCAGCATGCTCGTGACGATCGGCACCTTCGATCCCGAGAAGGGAGCCGGTGGTGGCAACCGTGGCCGGTACTCCAATCCCGAGCTCGACGATATCCTGGAAAAGGCGATGCGGACGATGAACGACGAGGAACGCGACGCCATCCTGGCGCAGGCGAGCGAACTGGCGATCGACGACGTCGCGTTGCTACCCCTCTACTTCGAGATTACCAACTGGGCGGTTCGCCCGGGGATCGGGATGACAGGCCGTTCCGATCAGGCAACCCTTGCGACAGACATTAGGGCGGAATGACCGGCAGCCGGTACGCGGCTGACGCTGCGGGCCGGCCCGTCTGCCAGGACATCGGGATTTTGGCTCAGGCGCCGGATTTGACCATGCCATCGGTCGCGCTGTCGCTCATAGTATCGCTCGGCACCGACGCCGCATACGAAGCCGCCTTGCCGCAAAAGGAGTCCGTCGCCAATGCACGCTTATGTCATTCGCCGCCTCGGCCAGTCGGTCTTCGTGCTCATTGCCATAGCGCTGCTGGTGTTCGTAGCAATCTATGCGATCGGCGATCCCGTCTCGACGCTCGCGCCGCAAGATGCCACCACGGCAGAGTTGGAAGGCGTCAGGCAGCGGCTCGGGCTTGACCGCCCGATCTATGTCCAGTTCTTCCTCTTCCTCTCCAATGCCGCGCAAGGCGATCTCGGTCGGTCCTTCGTGTATGGAGAACCGGCTCTCAAGCTTGTGCTCGAGCGTTTTCCTGCGACCCTCGAACTGGCGCTTTTGGCAGCTTTCCTCGCCGTGACGATCGGGGTTCCGTTGGGCGTATATGCCGGCCTCCGGCCGGACTCGCTGGGCGGTCGCGGCATCATGGTCGGCTCCATCTTCGGGTTCAGCCTTCCCAGTTTCTGGCAGGGGCTAATGCTCATCCTGATCTTCGCGATCGTCCTGCGCTGGGTTCCCGCCGGCGGGCGTGGTGATCCCGGCATGTTGCTGGGGCTGCAATCCGCCCTGTTCAGCCTCGACGGGTTGCGGCATCTCCTGCTGCCTGCCGTCAACCTGTCGCTGTTCAAGGTGGCGCTGCTGATCCGGGTGGCGCGGGCGGCAACGCGCGAAGTGGCACTGCAAGACTACATAGTCTTTGCCCGTGCCAAGGGGTTGAGCCGCACCAGGATCGTCTGGGTGCACATCCTCAAGAATATCATGATCCCGGTCATTACGGTGCTCGGCCTAGAGCTCGGCTCGCTGATCGCCTTCGCGATCGTCACCGAAACCGTGTTCGCCTATCCGGGCATGGGCAAGCTGCTGATCGATTCCATCAGCCAGCTGGACCGCCCGGTGATCGTCGCCTACCTGATGGTCACGGTCGTGGTGTTCGTGCTCATCAATCTTCTGGCCGACCTCGCCTACGCGGCGATCGATCCACGGGTCCGCTTGGCAGGAGGGGGGAAGTCGGCATGAGCACCGTCGACCAACTTCCCACGGAGACCGCCGGTGTCGAGGAAGGAGAAAGCATGCTCCGGCGGCAAGTGCGCGAGTATTTCCGCAGCCCGCTGGCCACCGCCGCGACGATCACCGTTGCTACGCTCATCCTGATGGCCTTCTTCGCCCCCCTGTTCGTTCCCCAGAACCCCTATGACCTCTCGCAGCTTGATATAATGGACGGCCTGCTGCCGCCGGGGGAAAGCACATATAGCGGTCGCGTGCTCTGGCTCGGCTCGGACGAGCAGGGTCGCGACATCTACTCCGCAATCCTCTTCGGATTACGCACCTCGCTGACGGTCGGGTTCTTGGCGACGGCGATCGCCTGCATGCTCGGCACGATCATCGGCGTCATCTCGGCCTATGTCGGAGGATGGGTCGACAGTTTCGTCATGCGCGTCGTCGACCTGCAGCTCTCGCTGCCATCGATTCTGGTGGCGCTCGTGCTACTTGCCGCGTTCGGCCGCGGCATCGATAAGGTGATCGCCGCACTCGTCATCGTACAGTGGGCCTACTACGCTCGCACGGTGCGCGCCGCCGCGCTTGTCGAGCGCGGTGCGGAATATGTGGAGGCTGCCCGGTGCCTGATGCTGTCGAACACGCAGATCGTGTTCCGGCACGTCCTGCCCAACTGCATGCCGCCAATCATCGTTGTGGCGACAGCGCAAATCGCGCATGCCATAGCGCTCGAGGCGACGCTTTCGTTCCTGGGAGCAGGCGTGCCCGTCACCCAGCCATCGCTGGGCATGCTGATCGCCTCCGGCTACAATTATCTTCTGTCGGGACAGTATTGGATATCGACCTATCCGGGTGTCGTCCTTGTCATCACCGTGGGGGCCATCAACCTGATGGGCGACCGGCTGCGCGACGTTCTCAATCCACGGCTGGCGAACTGATGACGACTTCCGCTCCCAGCGTTGCTCGCGTCCTGCCCTCCCAGGAAACATCCAGCCATCACACGGCGCCACTCCGAAACGCGGTTCTTAAGGTGCGAGACCTCTCGGTCGCCTTCGCCTCCCGCGGGGGTGCGCTTACAGCGGTGGATGGGGTGAGCTTCAACCTTGCTGCCGGCGAGGTAATGGGGATCGTCGGCGAATCGGGTTCGGGCAAGTCGGTGACCGGCCTTGCGCTTATGGGGTTGATCGGCTGGCCGGGCCGCCTGACTGGAGGGTCCGTCATGCTCGAGGGAGAAGAGCTGATCGGGATGCCGGAGAGCGAGCTGCGCCGCATCAGGGGCCGCCGCATGGCGATGATCCTTCAGGACCCGACAAGCACGCTCAATCCTGTCCTGCGGATCGATACCCAGATGATCGAGGCGATCAGGGCGCACGATACGGTATCCGAGCGTGCGGCCCGCGAGCGTGTATGCGAGATGCTCTCCAGGGTCGGAATCCCATCGCCGCGAGAGCGCATGCTGAATTATCCGCACCAGTTCTCCGGAGGCATGCGTCAGCGCATCGCGATCGCGATCGCCTTGCTGCACCGGCCGGCCGTGCTGATCGCCGACGAGGCGACGACTGCGCTCGACGTTTCCATTCAGGCTCAGATTCTGGCGGAAGTGCAGTCCCTCGCGGAGGAGGCGGGCACTGCCATGATCTGGATCACGCACGACCTGTCTGTCGTTGCCGGCCTCGCGGATCGTATTGCAGTCATGTATGCGGGTCGTCTGGTCGAGACCGGCAGGGTGGATCAGTTGCTGGAGGCGCCCGCGCATCCCTACACGGCAGGGTTGATCGCTTGTGTCCCCAGTCACAACATCCCCGGAACCGAAGTTGCGCAGATACCTGGTTCGACGCCTTCGCTGGCGCGTCTCAAGGCGGGATGCGCCTTCGCGCCGCGCTGCCGGCGATCGACGGCGGTCTGCGGGCAGGTGCCTCCGTTGGTCTCTTGGGGCGAGGCAAGTGAGCGGTCGATCCGGTGCTTCCATCCGGTGATCGATATTGGGGCGAGATCATGAGCGAGCCGGCCGTCGAAGTTCGCAACCTGTCGAAGCGTTTCGTACGCAGCCTCGATTTTGTGGAGCGCGTCGCCAATCTGGTCGGCGCGAACTATCGGGAGGAAGTCGTCAGTGCTGTGGACCGGGTCAGCCTCCGTGTCGACAGGGCCGAGGTCGTGGGACTGGTGGGGGAATCGGGCTGCGGAAAGTCGACGCTTGGCCGGATGCTGGCCGGGATTCTCGAACCCGATGACGGCGAGATACTGATGGGTGGCGAACATCTGAACCGCCTGGACGATCGTCGCCGAAAGGCGGCCCTGCTTTCGACGCAGATGGTCTTTCAGAACCCAATGGCGTCGCTCAATCCGCGCATGCGGGTCGTTGACACGATCGGCCAGGCGCCGGTGAAGCACAGCATCGTTCCGGCGCGCGAAATCGTGCCCTATGTCGATGGCATCATGCGGCAAGTCGGGCTCGATCCGGCAACGCGCAACCACTATCCGCACCAGTTTTCCGGCGGGCAGAGGGCGCGCATCGGCATCGCACGCGCACTCGCGGTGAAGCCGTCGGTGCTGGTATGTGACGAGGCGACCGCGGCGCTCGACGTATCGATCCAGGCACAGGTGCTTAATCTGTTCATGCGGCTGCGCGCCCAGCTCGGCCTCACCTACCTGTTCGTCAGCCACGATCTGGGTGTCGTACGACTGCTTGCCGACCGGGTCGGCGTCATGTATCTCGGCCGCATTGTCGAGATCGCTCCTGCGGGCCGGCTCTTCGCCGATCCGCAACATCCCTACACGCGCGCCCTTCTGGCGGACATGCCGCAGCTGGTGGCCAAAAAGCGGAGATTTGTGGCAATCAAGGGACAGCTTCCGTCCCCGCTCAATCCCCCGATGGGATGCCATTTCCATCCTCGCTGCCCTATGGCGGTCGCTCGCTGTAGAGGGGAGGCGCCGGCCCTTAGGGAGATAGCCGGCAACCACTCCGCGGCATGCCATCTGGTATAGGCCCGTACGGCATCGCTTCGGAGTGCAGAGCGATGATCCTGTTCATACTTCATTCGACCTTGGCGTGCGTTTTTTTAGCAACTCTTGAACTGACTGCACCCGCGCTGATGCTTTTTTAGCAGACGGTTTTCCAGAGTCAGGTTGGCGGTTGGGAAATGGGGCTGGTGATGGCTGCGGATACCTAGCTTTTCCTCGACGAAGACGAGGCCAGCCTCTATCCGTGTGTATCAGGGATCACATTCCGCATCCGATGACGCGCACCGTCAGCATATCGCTTCCGCTAAAGCGGCTATCGGCGACCATACGGGCCGTCATTTTCGAAGTCTTGGAAAAAAAGCACCTGATCAGGGTTTTGGCGATATTCTTCGGAGGGCGGGATCATCAGCGCCGGATGCTGGTAAGGATGCTGACAATCAGCGAGGTTTATGACATCGCTCCGCTTGCCTGTTGAAAGGGAATGGGCGCATTCGAGCCCCGCGTCAGGAAGCCGCCGGATTCATTCATTGCAGCGCGAGCGCGAAGATTTGCCACCCACATCCCGCGCGTCCCAAGGATTAGTTTTGAGTCCCTTGCCCGGTTGAACAACAGGTGCGACCTAGGCGTTTCCAGCCAATCAGATGTTGTTTCAACAGGAAGGATGCGATGGCGGCCATCCATGATGGCAGGCAATGCCAGCGCCTCAAGTGCTTCGTCCGGATGGTGAGACTACGAGGTAGGGCGTCACCACTCCGCCTTTCGCGCGGTCAAGAAAGTCTCGTTGCATTGCCGCCGGACGCTAGGCGCTTAAGCGCGTCTTGCAGATAGGCTTTGCACGATTCTTACTGCTCCCGGCGCAGCAGAACGTTGCGATAGGCGAAGCGGCCCATCGGATAACGGCTGAAAGCGATCTCGAAGATTCTCGCCCGAATACCAGCGGCGGATCACTAGGGCCGGCGTTTCAGGAGTAACCGCGAGTGCCGCCGCTTGGTCGACTGTCAGCAATTCGACGGCGATTTCCTGTTCGATGCGGGCGATCGCGATGCCGTAAAGCTTCTCTATGGTCTCTGCTACCGACACCTTCATCGTGCGGACGTGGTCGCGTATTCCGCTATAGGTCGTGTCGACATAAACCTCGACATGGCCGACGGGGACATCTGCGTCCTCCCTGTCGTAGCGCGCCGGTAATGCGGACGTAGCCCTGCCCCTCGCGTGCGCAAAGCTTCTCCGCGAGCGTGGCATCCGCGACCACGTCCTCCACCATGCCGACGCGGATCGGCGTGCCCTTAGCGAAGCGGGTCAACTCCTCCACGGAAGAATAGGTTTCAGTGTATATTGCGCGGGACAGGACTTTGCGCGGGACAGGACTTTGCGGCGGCAGAGCGTGACCTTGCCCGTAGCTTCGAGCGCGGTCCGGGGTTCGGTCAGGCGGGCGCGGGAGAAGGAATTCGCTGCGCTGACAGACGACGAAATCGCAAAGGTCGAGGCGCTCTACGCTGACCAACGGCACAGTTGAGGCCGCCATCTTACAACGGCGGGCCATCAATCGTGGAATGTCAGCATTCTCCTTGCAGGCACCCTGAAGCTTCCGGCCCGCAAGCTGTCCCTTGCAAGAAACTCGCCTGATAGCTTGTCGCCGAGGGGCGGAGGCTTATGCCCGGTACTCGACCGAGGGATGCGCGAGCGCCGTCAGGATGCCGCGCAGTTCGGCGAGCCCCTTCAGCCGGCCAATCGTGGGATAGCCTGGCTGGCCCCTGCGGCCGATATCGTCGATGATGTCCTGGCCATGGTCAGCGCGCATCGGAATCTGGTCGTCGGCGCGGCCCTCGGCCCTGCGGCGCGCTTCTTCCGTTAGGATTTCGCCGATAAGCGCGACCATGTCCGTGCCACCGCCCAGGTGCTCCGCCTCGTGGAATGAGGCGGGGATGCCGGGTGTCTCCAGCGTTACGTTGCGCAGGTGCAGGAAATGCACGCGCGGGGCGAATTCGCGCATGATCGCCGGCAGGTCGTTGTCGGGGCGTGCGCCGAGCGAGCCGGAGCAGAGCGTCATGCCGCTGGCGGCGCTGTCCACCGCGCGGAGGATGCGGCGGTAATGATCAGCCGTGGACATGATTCGCGGCAGGCCGAGCAGCGGGAAGGGCGGATCGTCCGGATGGCAGCAGAGCCGCATGCCGAGTTTTTCTGCGACCGGCGTCACCTCTTCGAGGAAGGCGATGAAATTGGCGCGCAGCCGCTCCGCGTCGATGGCGTCATATTCGGCGAGATGGCGGCGCACGTCCGCGACCGACATGCTTTCCGTCGAGCCTGGCAGGCCTGCGGTCACATTGGCGGCGAGCTTCTTTTTGCGCTCCTCGCTCATGCCGGCGAATCGCTCCGCGGCGGCCTCGGCTACTTCCTCGCCAAAATCGGCGGCGGCGCCCTCGCGTTCGAGGATGTGGATGTCGAAGGCCGCGAAATCGATCAGGTCGAAGCGCATGCAGGTGCCGCCATGGGATACGCGCCAGGCGAGATCGGTGCGGGTCCAGTCGAGCACGGGCATGAAATTGTAGCAAACCGTCTCGAGCCCGCGCGTCCGCAGGTTTTCAAGGCTCTGCTTGTAATTGGCGATGTGCTCGCACCATGCGCCCTTCTGCTTCTTGATATCCTCGGAGACGGGCAGGCTCTCGACCACTTCCCATTTCAGTTCGGAGGGTGAGCCGTCCTTCATGCGGCGGATCTCTTCCTGGCGCTTCGCGATCTCCGCCTCGCTCCAGACGGCTCCGGTCGGAACGTGGTGCAAGGCGCTTACCACTCCCTCCACTCCAGCCTGCCTCATATCGTCGACGGAAGTGAGATCGTGGGGACCAAACCAGCGCCAAGTCTGCCGCATATTCCTGCCTCTTTTCTCGATGGGCGTGCGTCTGGCGACGCACTACGACCCGTGTTCATCAGCTGCGTCATACACTGGCGTTGACTAGTATGGAAGTATGGAGGATAGTTCGGCCAAGGAGGAGACGCCGTGGCCGACGCTGCAAGCGCAAACAATTTTGATGGCATCGACGCTCGGACCGCGATCGCGCCCCAGCTCTATCGGCTTTTGCGCAGCCGCATCGTCCGCACCGAGCTTTTGCCAGGCGAGATCATCTCGGAGACCGAGATCGCGCGCGGCTATGATGTCTCCCGCCAACCCGTGCGCGAAGCCTTCATCAAGCTTGCTGAAGCCGGCCTTGTGGAGGTCCGTCCGCAGCGCGGGACCATGATCGCGCGTATCTCCACCGAGGCGGTCATGGATGCTCGCTTCGTGCGCGAGGCGATCGAGGCCGATGTGGTGAAGATCGTGGCCGAACGTGCCGACAAGGCGATCGCCGATGAGCTCACCGACCAGATCGCGCGCCAAAAGCGCGTCGCCGACGACGACAATGACGGCTTCGTCAAGCTCGACGAGCTTTTCCACCGCACGCTCGCCGAGATGGCGGGCAAGGCCTATGCCTGGCGCGTGGTCGAGGACGTGAAGGCGCAAATGGACCGCGTCCGCTATCTCAGCGTCGAGAAGCTGCATATCCGCCGCCTGATCGGTCAGCACGAGGACGTGGTGGAGGCTATCGTGAAAAACGACGTCGTGGGAGCCGAGGCCGCCATGCGCGCCCACCTGCGTGAAATTCTCAAATCGCTTCCGGAACTGGCGAAGGCCCGTCCGGAGCTTTTCAACGCCGCTCGATAGCGGGGCAATTCTCAAACAACATCAGGCCAGGGAGGCATGACATGACTTCGAGATTTGATTTCAAGACGCTGCTGGCGGGCATTGCGCTCGCCGCAACCCTTTCCGCGGGAATTTCCACGGCCGCGAGGGCGCAGGAGGTGACGCTCAAGCTCGGCCACCTCGCCAACGAGCAGAACTCGTGGCACAAGGCCTCGCTGAAGTTCGGCGAGGAGCTTTCCGCGCTCACCGACGGGCGGATCGTCGTGCAGGTCTACCCGAACGATTCGCTCGGCCGCGAGATCGACCTCATCAACGGCATGCAGCTCGGCTCCGTCGAGATGACCATCACCGGCGAGAGCCTCCAGAACTGGGCGCCGATGGCCGCGCTTCTGGCGCTGCCCTATGCCTACACCACGCTGGAGCAAATGGACGCCATTGCCAGCGGCGACATCGGCAAGCAGATCGAGGAGCAGGTCATCGAGCGCGCCCAGGTCCGCCCGATCGCCTATTTCGCGCGCGGCCCGCGCAACCTGACCGCCGACCGCGCGATCACCACGCCTGCCGAGCTCAACCGCATGCGCATGCGCGTGCCGAACGTGCCGCTTTTCGTCGACGCCTGGACCGCGCTCGGCGCGCAGCCCACGCCGATGGCCTTCTCCGAGGTCTTCACCTCGCTCCAGAACGGCACCATCGCCGGTCAGGAGAATCCGCTGGCGCTGATCCAGTCGGCCTCTTTCAACGAGGTGCAAAGCCATGTGAACCTGACGGAGCATGTCCGTTCATGGATTTACCTGACCATCGCAGAGCAGGTCTGGGACAGGCTGTCCGAGGAGGACCAGGGCCACGTGATGGAGGCTGCCCGCCGCGCGCAGGAATTCGAGCGCGAGCAGTTCCTCAAGGATGAGGAGGCCATCCGCGCCGATCTCGAGGCCAAGGGCATGACCTTCGTCGAGGTCGATCAGGAAGCCTTCGCCGCGGCTGCCCGCGAGCCGGTCATCAACAGCGTCGACGCGGAAATCCGCCCGGTCGTCGAGCAACTGTTCAATCGCTGATCGCAATTCGGACACGGAAATGACGGCGCGGCCTTCGGCCGCGTCGTCGTCTTAGCGGGAGAAGTTTTATGCATTCATTGGCTTTGTTGACCAGGCTGCTTACCGCCGTAAGCCGGGTGGCGGTGGGCCTCTCGTTCTTCCTTCTGATCGTGGTTGTGACCATCCAGATCGTCACGCGGACC
Source organism: Aquamicrobium sp. LC103 (assembly GCF_001014615.2). GTDB lineage: Bacteria > Pseudomonadota > Alphaproteobacteria > Rhizobiales > Rhizobiaceae > LBCQ02. The sequence continues at coordinate 174,607 of NZ_LBCQ02000015.1, read as the reverse complement.
TTCGACCTCTACTCGCCGGTCTGGACCGAGGAGGCTTCCCGCTACCTGCTGCTCTACATGACCGCCTTCGGCGTGGGATTGTCGCTGGTCACCGGGGAACTCGTGAACGTCGATCTTCTTCAGGAAGCGGTGTCGGAGCGTATCGCCTGGTGGATGCGGCTGTTGTCCGCGGCATTGACCGCCGTTATCGGCGCGGCGATGATCTTCCCTGCCTGGAAGTTCACGCAGATCGGCGCTTTCCAGCGTGCGCCCAGCCTCCGCTGGTCGATGGACTATATCCATGCCAGCGTGCTCTTCCTTTCCATTCTTCTCTTTGTATTCGCTCTTGTCCGCGTGATCGGAATGCTCGCCGGCACGGATGACGGACGTCCTCAGCGTCCCGAGGAAATCTAGCACCATGGAACTTTTCCTGCTTCTCGCCACGTTCTTCGGAACGCTCGCCCTTGGCGTGCCGGTCGCTGTCTGCCTTGGCCTCGCCTCGCTTGCCTACATCGTCGCGGCGGGCCTCCCGGTCGTCATCATCCCGCAGCGCATGTATGCGGGTATGGACGTCTTCGTCCTTCTATGCATTCCGGGCTTCATCCTTGCCGGCAATCTCATGAACTATGGCGGTGTCACCGAGCGCATCATCCGCCTCGCCAATGCATTGGTGGGCTGGATGCGTGGCGGCCTCGCCATGGCCAATGTCGCCGATTCCATGATGTTCGGCGGCGTTTCCGGCACGGCCGTCGCGGACGTCGCGGCGACCGGCGGCGTGATGATTCCCGGCATGAAGAAGTCGGGCTATCCGGCAGATTTCTCCGCCGCCATCACCGCCGCGTCATCGACTGTGGGGCCGATGCTTCCGCCGAGCGTTCCGATGATCATCGTCGGCGCGCTTTCCGGCATTTCCGTGGGGCAGCTCTTCCTCGCCGGTGCGGTTCCGGGCATTCTCATGGGCATTGCGATGGGCATCACCTGCTACATCATTGCCGTGCGCCGCAACTACCCTCGCATGGAATGGAAGGGCTTCGGCGAGCTTTTCTCCGCCTTCTTCTCGGCCTTCTGGGCGCTGGCCATGATCGGCCTCATCATCGGCGGCCTGCTGACCGGCATCGCCACGCCGACCGAAACCGCCATCGTCGCGAGCATCTATGCCTTCGTCATCGGCGTCTTCGTCTATCGCGAGCTGCCTGTCTCCCGCATCCCGAAGATCATCATCGACAGCGCGGTCTCGTCGGCTGGTATCCTGGCGCTGGTCGGCTTCGCGAATGTGTTCGGCTCGATCCTCGCATCCGAGCGCATTCCGCAAATGGTCGTCGGCGCCGTGCTCTCGATCACGGACAACAAGATCCTCGTCATTCTCCTCATCAACTGCCTGCTGCTGATCGTCGGCATGTTCATGGAGACGATCGCGGCGCTGATCATCCTGTTCGTGCCGCTGCTCGCGCTGGCGACCAGCGTCGGCATCGATCCGCTGCACTTCGCGACCTTCGCCGTGCTGAACCTGATGATCGGCCTGACGACGCCGCCGGTGGGCGTGTGCCTCTTCGTTGCCTGCAACATCGCACGCATTCCGCTGCTGCCGGTCATCAAGGCGATCATCCCGTTCCTGATCTCCAACATTATCGTGCTGCTGCTGGTGTCCTACTATCCGCCTTTCGCGACCTGGCTGCCGAACACGCTGATGGGTAATTAGGAGACGGATCGATGAAGACGCGCGTCTTGAGACTGCACGGCATGGGCGACATCCGCGTCGAGGAACTCGACGTGGTCGAGCCGGGGCCGGGCGAGGTGCTGGTGGCCATGGGAGCGGGCGGCATATGTGGCTCAGACCTCCATTACTACCAGGATGGCGGCTTCGGTCCCATCCGGGTTTGCGAGCCGATCATCCTCGGGCACGAGGTTGCGGGCACCGTGAAGACGGTGGGCGAGGGGGTCGATGCCCTCTCGCCGGGCGACCGCGTCGCGGTCAATCCGAGCCGGCCATGCAACCACTGCCGCTACTGCCTCGAAGGTTTGCAACAGCATTGCCTGACCATGCGCTTTTTCGGCTCCGCCCTGCGCTTCCCGCACGAGCAGGGTGGCTTCCGCGACCTGATGGTGGTGGACGCCTATCAATGCGTGCCCGTGACGAATGAAGAAGTGAGCCTCGCCGAGGCGGCCTGTGCGGAGCCGCTCGCCGTCTGCCTCCATGCGCTGAACCGTGCAGGCGCCACGGCCGGCAACCTGGCGGGCAAGTCGGTCCTGGTGACGGGCGCGGGGCCGATCGGTGCACTCACCGTCGCTGCCCTACGTAACGCGGGGGCGCGGCGCATCGTCGTCACCGACCTTCAGGATGCGCCGCTCGCCGTCGCTCGCCGGATGGGCGCAGACGAGACGGTGAACGTGCTCTCCGAGCCGGACAGGCTCAAGGCCTACGCGGCCGACAAGGGCACGTTCGATGTCGCCTTTGAATGTTCGGCGGCCGCGCCCGCGATCAGTTCCGCCATCGCCGCAACGCGGCCGCAGGGGACGATCGTGGCGGTCGGCGTCGCCGGCGAGGTGTCCGTGCCGCTCAATTTGGTCGTCGGCAAGGAGGTAACGTTTGCAGGCACCCATCGCTTCGTGAGCGAATATGCGCAAGCCGTCGGGCTCATCGACGCACGGCGCATCGATGTGCGGCCGATCATCTCTGCCACACGTGATCTGAATGACGCGATTGCCGCCTTCGAGCTCGCTGCGGATCGTACGGAGGCCGTCAAGGTGCAGCTTTCCTTCGCTGCCTGACGAGCCCGACCCGCGCCGGCCGCCGCGTAGGTCAGCGCGGGCAGTAGGATTCGCGCCTGCCGGTCGGCAATTGTTCACGCCTTAATTCCTGGTAGGCGAACATATGGGCGCATAAGCGTTCTTATGGCCGTACGTATCTCCACGCGCGTCATGTCGCCTGCAGCAAAGCGGTTCCGTTCATGTGATTGGCCGGGCCTGGAATTCCCAGGTGGCGCCCCATGGTGAACCTGGCCCATAGCGCATCCTTTGATTCGAGTGATGAGGATGCACCATCAAAGACTGGGATCGAATATCTAGCAGTCGGAGGCTCAACCGAAATCGATTCTGAAAACCGAGCCCCTCTCTTTTCCCGGGCGGTAGCCGCTTTCGGCACCCATCGCGGTCGCGAGGCTACGGACGATGTAAAGGCCGAGGCCGGAGCCGCGAGGCCCGTTGAGTGGGCGGGATGCACCGCGGCGGAACTTGCCGAAGAGTTGGTCCCTCTCGTCCAGCGGAACGCCGATCCCTTCGTCGGCGATCTCGATGAATGCGCCATCCGCGATGCCGGTCCTCAGGCGAACCGTGGAACCGGCCGGCGAGAATCGGATCGCGTTGGAAATCAGATTGTCGAGAATCTGATCGAGGGCGTCCGGATCAACCATCGTCTGGACCAATGGCGACTGGCCCTCGACGATCAAGGTGACGCGTCCGCGCTCTGCCGCGGCACGCGCTCGACGAGCGGCGGTCTCGAGCATTTTTTCAAGGTCTCGGCATTGCAGCGTGCGCGGCGATCGGCTTTCGATCTCATGGGCTTCCAGCATTCTTCCGATGAGTCCCAGCATGCCGGCGATGCTGTTGCTCGCCTCCCGCAGCAAGTCCCGTAGGCTTGCGAGGGAGGAAGGGGGGCGGGCCGCGGCGAGGTCCAGCAGGTTTCCCAAGCCGAACAGAGGGCTTCGCAGGTCATGGGCTGCGATGGCCATCAGGCTGTTGAGCTCGGCATTGTGGGTGGCGAGGCGCTGATTGGCCTCGACCAGCGCCTCGTTCTGGGCGGCAATCTGGGCCCTTTGCTGGCGGTCGACCTCCTGCATGCGGTCGAGGCCTCGTCTGCCGAAAATACCCGCGACGACAGCCAGAGCCGTGTTGAAGGCGGCGACCACCTTTTCGAACAGCGAGACATCAAGTGTGGAAACCCAGAGAACGAAAAGGGCGAAGGTGGCGATGCCGATCACCGTGAAGCGGCGTGGCGGGATCAGGAAGAAGACCGCGCAAGCCAGATAGACCATGGCATAGCCACTTGGGATCCGGCCGCTCTGTGCGATGAAGTAGCCCGCGCCCTGCGAGCAGACCAGCGCGTAAATGACGAAGATTTCCGGCAGGTGCGAGACGGCATGGCTGGTTTCCCTTTGACCGCGACGCGACGCGACGATGAAGCCGATCGCGCCGATGCTGGCGACGACGGCAAGCAGGCCGAGGCCGGGGCTATCGCGAAAGAAACTGAATGTGCCTTCAACCGCCGCATTGAAAATCATGGCGATGGAGGCCAGTTCCACCCGTCGCAGATTGAGCCGAAACTTGCGGTCCGGCTCGTCGGCCCTGTCGCCGCCCAGGGGATCGAGCAGCCGCCGGATGCTCCAGGAAGTGACGCTCATCGTGGGTGGCGCCCCAGAACATGATCGCGCGCCAGTTCCTCTAGGTCGCGCAAGCTTTCGAGCTGCAGCTTGACCTTGATACGCTCGCAATATGTACCGACCGTCTTGATCGACAGCTTCAGCGCGTTTGCGATATCGCGGCTCGAGCTTCCTTCGCCGATCATCCTGAGCACCTGCAGCTCGCGATTGGAGAGTTGATCGATGCTTGTCTGCCGCGGATCCACGACGTTCGTCTCGAAAGCATCCACCAGCCGCTGGCGAACCGCTTCGCTGATGAAGGTCTCGCCGGCGGCGATCACATCGAGAGCCCGGCCGACAACCGCAAGGCCCTCGGATTTGGCGACGTAGCCCTTGGCTCCGGCCTGGATGGTGCGTCTTGCGAAGCGCCATTCGTTCTGGCTGGAATAGACGAGGATGCGCGCCGACGGGACGATCGCCGTCAGGTCCTGCAGAAGCTCGATGCCATCGCGGCCGCCAAGCACGAGATCGAGGATCACGAAGTCAGGCTGCAGCATCTCCGCCTGCTCTCGGGCGGATAGGCTGTCGGCGGCCTCGCCACAGATGATGTAGCGTGCATCCTGTTCGAACAGAAAGCGCAACCCGTAGAGCACGACGGGGTGGTCGTCGACGATGAGAACGCGGCCGGGCAGGTCAGTCAACGAAGTAATCCCAGGAAGACGAAGGCTCCTAACGATAGTACGCGAGATGCCGCGTCAGCCTAGCCTTTTCCGTCGCAGAAACAAAAATTTAGCGTTGTAGGTTCGCGCCCGACATACGTGTTTCCGGCACTCTTTTATATGAGGCGTGGGCGAATATTGGGCGGGGGGCCGCCGGTTTGCGTTCGAGATCTCGCGAGCTTCATCTTGCGATGCTCGTCCATCGCAAATGAGGCTGAAGCGCTGCTCAAATGCTGTCGCCGATGGTTAATCCGGAGCGCTTTCTCGTTTCAAGCGCCCGGCATGAGGGGCGCTCGATGCGGCATGGCCGGTTCCTGACGATCAACATGTTCCGGGTTCAGTCCCGAGCATGCACCGATACCGTGTTGCGGGCGGTCAAGGCCGGGCGCCGGTTTCTGCTCGGCCTCTTCTTCTTTGCAATTGCCGGCCTCGGATTCACGCAGGCCACCTGGGCGGCTTCAGCTGGCTGTACGGCCTTCAACAACCACTACGCCACAGGAACAATAATTTGGCTACACGGAGGGACAGAATACGTCGAGTTTCCAGGGTTTGATCCCGGCGACACCGTGTCCTGGCGCATAAGCATGCCCGTAGACGGCTACTTTGGGATAGGCGATCTGGAAGGTTATTACGGCCCCGTCAGTAATTCGAGCGGAAGCCACACGTTTTCGGCGAGTGACGCCGCTGCTGGCCTGACCTTGGAGTTGCAGGGCGTTGGCACAGGCGGCCAATCCGTCTTCATCCACAACTTCAGCTGCAGTCCCGTTGGCGGTTGGCCCCTCCTCACGTTGGCACCGGCGCCCGGCACGGCGCTCACCGCCGGCACGGTCAACCTTGCCTACAGCGACAACGCGATCTCCGCCACTGGCGGGTCCTCGGCGATTACCTATTCCGCCAGCGGTCTGCCGACCGGTCTCTCGATTAATGCTACGACCGGCGTCATCTCCGGCACCCCGACCCTGGCCGGTGACTACACGGTTACGGTGATGGCGACCGCCGGCGCGGACTCGGTTTCGCAAACCTATCCGCTTCACATCGGCGCGCAGCCCGTACTGTCGGTCGTCAGCGTGTCTGTCATGGAGGGCGATTCGGGCAGGACGTCCGCCGTCCTTGGAATAACGCTGACCGAGCCCGCTCCGGCAGGCGGCGTGAGCTTCCATATCGCCACCGCGGACGACACAGCCATCGCCGGTGAGGACTATGAGGCCACCAGTCGCACCGGCGCCATCGGTCCAGGATCGCGCGGCGTGTGGTTCTCCGTCGATATATTCGGGGATACCGTCGTTGAGCCAGACGAGAGGTTCTTCGTCAACGTCACCAACATCACCGGCGCAATCCCAGGCGACACCGTCGGCATTGTCACAATCCTGAACGACGATGTTGCACCCATGCCAAGGATGGGCAGCGTGACGCCGTACAGAGGCCACACCGCGGGCGGCACGACGGTGACCATCACCGGCACAGACTTGACGGACGCAACATCGGTCACCTTCGGTGGCGTAGCTGCCATAAGCTACACCGTCGACAGTTCCACTCGGATCACGGCGATTGCCCCAGCGCACGTTGCCGGCTTCGTCGATGTTTCGGTCATCACGCCGGGCGGGTCGGCAACGCTGGGGAGTGGCTTCGAGTATATCGGCCCACCGGCCATCACCTCGTTCAGCCCGAACACAGGCCCGACTACAGGTGGAACGCGGGTCATCGTCGAGGGCACCAACCTTGTCTATCCGAGCGTGACAGTCGGCGGCGTATCCACGCCACCACTTGCATGGACTTCCAACTCCATCCAGTTCGAAACGCCACCCCATTCCGCGGGAACTTTCGACATAGTCATTACCACGGAAGGCGGCAGCGTCACCGCCGGGGGTGGCTTCACCTATACCGACCCAGTGCCAATCACCCACCCGGTCAGTGCCTCGATGGCCTACGGCAGCGTCGAGAACCCGATCATGCTGCACATCACCGGCGGCACGCCGGACAGCGTGTCGATCGCGACCGCGGCGTCGCATGGTGCAGCGGTCGTCTCAGGGACGAACATCATTAGGTACACGCCCGGACCTGGCTATGCCGGGCCTGACAGCTTCACCTACACCGCCACCAACGGTGCTGGAACATCCGCGCCGGCGATGGTGACCATTAGGGTGAACCCACCCAGATTGAGCATGACCCCACCAACGGGCACCCTGACGCTCGACTACGGCCAGGAGTACAGCGAGACGTTCAGCGCCAGCGGTGGCGCAGAGCCATACAGCTATGCTTTGACAGGCACCCTGCCGGCCGGGCTTGGCTTCGATACAGGGACCGGCACGCTCTCGGGTACGCCGACCCAGATCGGCACCTTTCCATCGGTGACGGTGACCGCAACCGACAGTTCGACCGGCAGCGGCGCGCCGTTTTCAGTGGCCACCAGCTATACGGTGCACGTCAATCCGCCGACCATCACGCTCACCCCGGCCAGCCTGCCCAGCGGCACTGCGGGCACGGTCTACAGTGCAAACCTGACCGCAAGCGGAGGCATCGGGCCCTATACATATTCGGTGGACACGGGAGACCTGCCGCCTGGGCTGAATCTTGCCGATGACGGGACCTTGTCGGGTACGCCAACCGCCGCCGGCACGTTCGTTTTCAGGCTGCAGGCACGGGATGCCCACGGTCGGGTCGGAAGCCGCGCCTACACGATCGGCATCGCCCCGGTGCCGCCGCTCCCTGTCTTCGTCGCGCACCCCACCAACAGCACTATTCTCGTCGAGGGTAGCACGATGTTCTCCGCCACGGCCGTAAACGCGACCGGCTATCGGTGGCAGGTCATGACCGGGGGCGCCTTCACCGACATTTCGGACGGCGGCGTCTATTCGGGCACGACGCTCGGGACGCTGAGCATCACCGGGGCCGACGCCTCGATGAGTGGTTACATATATCGCGTCGTCGCCACCGGACCGGGCGGCAGCACTGCGTCCAACAGCGCCACACTGACGGTTGCCCCGCCGCTTGCCCTGGAGCCTCCCGTTGGCACAATTCTGGACGCAGGACAGGTCGGAACGGCTTATAGCGAAACCGCGATCAGCGCTTCCGGCGGCCTCGGCGCCATCACCTACGACGCCTTCGGGCTTCCGGACGGTCTCTCCATCGATTCCAGCACGGGGGCGATCACCGGCACACCGACGTCGGCCGGCACCCGCACGATTACCGTCACCGCGACCGCCACGACCCTGGGCGGAAGGGTCGGGGCCATCTACATTATCACCATCGCACCCGCGCCGCCTGTGGTTCTGACGCCGCCTGCGGGCACAACCCTAGCACCGGGCGCCGTCAATAGCCCATACAGCAACACATCGATCAGTGCGTCCGGCGGCGACGGCTCCATCACCTACGTCGCTTTCGGGTTTCCGGACGGCCTTGACATCGATGCGGCGTCCGGCGTGATCTCCGGCATCCCGACGGAGCACGGAACCTTCCCCATCACCGTCACCGCAATCGCGGCAGTCAGGGGTTCGGCGTCGGCAGGCTACACGCTGACGATCATCGACATGCCGGTGACCACCAACCCGGTAAGCGCCACCGTAGCCTACGGCAGCACAGCGAATCCGATCTCCTTGGACATCGCCGGCGGCACGCCCACATCGGTCGCCATCGCCGATGAACCCAGCCACGGGACGGCTACAGCCGTCGGCACCTCGATTACCTACATGCCGGAACCGGGCTATGCCGGGACGGACAGCTTCACCTACACCGCCGCCAACGACGCCGGCGCATCCGCGCCGGCAACGGTGACGATCACGGTGAGCCCCCCTGCATTGACCATATCGCCGGCTGCGGGCACGCTGGTGCTGGACTATGGCGTCGCCTATGGCGAGACCTTCAGTGCCGAGGGTGGCGCAGCGCCCTATGGCTATGCTTTGACTGGTGCTCTGCCGGCCGGGCTAAGCCTCAATACCACGACCGGCGTCTTGTCAGGCACGCCGACCCAGGTCGGCGATTTTCCAGTGACGGTCACGGCGACCGACAGTTCGACCGGGAGCGGCGCGCCGTTTTCGGTGGCCATCAGCTATACGGTGCACGTCAATCCGCCGACCATCACGCTCACCCCGGCCAGTCTGCCCGCCGGCACCGCAGGCACAGCCTACAATGAGACCCTGTCCGCCGACGGCGGCATCGGCCCCTACACATTCTCTGTGGAAAGCGGGGATCCGCCGCCCGGGCTGGACCTCGACGATAACGGGACCTTGTCGGGTACGCCGACCGCAAACGGCGCGTTCGTCTTCAGGCTGCAGGCGCAGGACGCCCACGGTCGAAGCGGAAGCCGCGCCTACACTCTGATCGTGAGCGGCGGGACGCTGACACTGGCGCCCTCGACGGTGCCCGACGGCACTGTCGGATCAACCTACCAAGAGAGCTTCAGTACCACCGGCGGGGTCTCGCCCTACAGCTACGCAATAACCGCCGGCGCCTTGCCGCCTGGGCTGGATCTCGACGACGACGGGACGTTGTCGGGCACGCCGACTGCCCCCGGCACGTTCAATTTCGACGTGACTGCCAGCGACGACAACGGCGGCACGCCGTCGATCACGACGGTAAGGTACGCGCTGTTCATTGTCTCGATCGACGCCACTCTGTCGGCTCTGGTGCTGAGTGAGGGGGCGCTGGACCCCGCTTTCGCGCCCGGCAACCCGACCTATACGGCGACGGTTCCCAACGCGACGGGGTCGATCACGGTCACCCCGACGGCGGCCGACGCCAATGCCACCATCATCGTCGACGGCTCGCCCGTCGCTTCGGGCGGGCAGTCCGGCGCGATCTCCCTCAATGTCGGGGCCAACACCATCACCACAATCGTCACCGCGCAGGACGGCACGACGACACGGACCTACACGGTGACGGTCACCCGCGCCGCCTCCGCGGACGCCACCCTGGCAGGTCTCGCTCCGAGTGTGGGGACATTCGATCCCGCTTTCGATCCGGCAACGACCAGCTATGTCGTGGCCGTCAACAATGCGACCAAAGAGATCGCGCTGACGCCGACCGCCGCCGAGCCGAATGCGACCATCACCGTTGCCGGGCAAGCGGTCGCCTCCGGCAGCGCCAGCCAGGCGATCGCGTTCGCCGTCGGCGCGACGGCGATCCCCGTCGTCGTCACCGCGCAGGACGGCACGACGATACGGACCTACACGGTGACGGTCGTCCGTGCCGCTTCCGCGGACGCCACCCTGGCAGGTCTTGCTCCGAGCGTCGGCATCCTCGATCCCACCTTCAATGCAGCAACGACCAGCTATGCGGTGGCCGTCGACAATGCGACCAAGGAGATCGCGCTGACGCCGACCGCCGCCGAGCCGAATGCGACCATCACCGTCGCCGGGCAAGCGGTTACCTCCGGCAGTGCCGGCCAGGCGATCGCGCTTACGGTCGGTGCAACGACGATCCCCATCGTCGTCACCGCCGAGGACGCCACGACGAGCCAGACCTACTTGGTGACAGTCACTCGCACGGCCTCCGCGAATGCCACCCTCGCGAGCTTGCTGCCGAGCGTCGGCGCGCTCGATCCGGCGTTCGATCCGGCAGGAACCGACTATGCCGTCGAGATCGACAACGCGATCGAGAGCGTTGCATTGACGCCGACGGCCGCCGAGCCGAATGCCACGATCACCGTCGCCGGGCAAGCAGTCGCTTCCGGCAGCGCCAGCCAAGCGGTCACGCTCGCCATCGGCGAAACGGCGATCCCCATCGTCGTCACGGCCGAGGACGGCAAGACGATGCGGACCTATACGGTGACAGTGATGCGCGCCGCCCTCGTGCGGCCGGATCCGTCTCTTGATCCGGAAGTCATCGGCCTCATCAACGCACAGACGAACACGGCGACACGCTTTGCCCAGAACCAGATACGCAACTTCCACAGCCGCCTCGAGCAGCTCCACGATGAGGGCGCGCGGCGCGCCTCGAGCATGAACATCCGGATCGGCATCACGCAGCACGATCCAGGTTCTGCCGAGCAGGCAATCGACCAACTGGTCGCCGACAGCCATTCCGCCGTTGCCGCGCCGCATGGGGCAGCGACGCCGGGGATGCTTGCCTATGGTCCGGAAGCCGGACGGATGCCCGACGGAGTAGGGGAGACGGGTCGTACCTCATCCTTCGTCGGTCCCGACCTTGGACCCTTCGCGGTCTGGTCCGGCGGCTTCGTCAACTTCGGTGAGCGCGACACTGGTGGCCTAGATCTCGACCACACCATGGTCGGCGTCTCGGGCGGCGTCGACTATCGCTTCTCCGAGCAATTCGTCGGTGGCGTCGGCATCGGCTATGGCCGGGATCGCACCGATATCGGCGAGAACGGCACGGAAAGCCGCGCCAATGCCTTCAGCGCGGCGCTCTATGGAAGCTATAAGCCCATCGACAACCTGTTCATCGATGGCCTGCTGGGCGGAAGTTGGCTGGACTTCGATTCCACCCGCTACGTCACCTCCAATGGCGCGTTCGCCACCGGCAACAGGAGCGGCAGACAGATCTTCGGCTCGCTTACCGCGGCCTATGAATTCCGCGACGAAACATGGTTGATCTCGCCCTATGGAACGGTCGCGTTCTCGCGCTCCTGGCTCGACGGGTTCACGGAGACCGGCGGGAATATCTACGGGCTCACCTATGGCGGGCAGACGGTCGACACGCTCTCCGGCGTCCTCGGCATCCGCGCCAATTATGCCTTCCGGATGGATTGGGGCCTGCTGACGCCAGGTGTCCGGGCCGAATACACGCGCGATTTCGCGGGGTCGTCACGAGCCAGCCTCGGCTACACCGACCTTGGCGGGCTGCCTCATGCGATCGACGTCGATCCGCAGATGCGAGATTTCGTGACGCTCGGTCTTTCGCTCGACATGCAGATCGAAAACGACTGGAGCCTGGGCTTCGATTATCGCACCAGCTTTGGTGGTTCGGGAAATCAGGACCACACCCTCGGTGCAAGGCTCGGCGCACGCTTCTGATGCTGGAATGGGGTCAAGCGCGGCCGCTCGCTGGCATGATCCGGATCAGGATCACTGCGCTGGCTCACGGCGACACCCGACAAGAGCCGAATGACGGCAGAGCGACGTATGCTTAAATCTTTGACGTTCTTCAATTGGCGGCGGGGCTTGCGCAAGCCGACATGTGGAAGACCGGCTGGGCTGGAATGCGTTTTTCGTTCGTCGCCTATTTGGTTCCCTTCATCTGGATCTATGATCCCGCCCTTCTGATGATCGGCAGCGTGACAGCCATCGTTATCGTAGCCGCATCAACCACAGCGGCGATCATGCTGGTGACCCGCTCCATGTCGATACGCCTCGATGGGGCGCTGAACTGGATCCGCTATCTCAGCTATTGGCTCGCGGCGATCGGGGTGGCATTGTCGCCAATCTTCTTCGGGGCAGAATCATTGATAGCCGGTTGCCTGGCGATTGCAGCGATGGCCTGGTGGGCGACGTGCTCATTTCTCTCGGTGCGGACAGAGCGTGAGTGCTAGCGGAAGGTTTAGGCGATGGCAGGAACTGAACTCGAACGGTCCCGGGTGGTGCCGGGTTCGAAACAGACCGGAGCTCTCTTACCTCGCCCCGGCCGCGCCAGGACACGACAGCCCGCCCAGTACCGACAGCGTCTTAAAGGATCTGCCATTCAACTTACGGAGAAGAATGCGACGGCCACACCAGACGCAGGAAAGGGAGAAACATGCCCTATATATTCAGCCGGCTCGCTGAAACCCGTTGCACGGTTGGAGAGTGCCCCGTCTGGGATGGAGGGCAAAACCGCCTGCTATGGACGGACATTCCTCATGGCCGCATATACGTTCACGACTTCAACAAAGACGAACTCTCTCATTGGGATTTCCCCGAGCGGGTCTGCTCGTTCGGACTGACGGATGATGATCGTCTGGTTGTTGCGCTGACATCGGGTGTCTACCTGTTCGATGTCCATAGTCACGCCCTGACACTTCTGGTGGACCCGGAACCCGAGCAGGGGGAGAAACGCCCTGCAAACCGCCTCAACGATGGGAAGGTCGGTCCGGATGGCGCCTTCTGGGTCGGCAGCATGCATGCTGGCGCCCCAACCGCAGCGCTCCATCGGGTCACGCCCGACGGGCGGTGCGAGCGCAAGGTGGAGGGACTTCATACGTCCAACGGCCTCGCATTTTCGCATGACGGGAGAGTGATGATTCACACGGATTCCCGTGGGGGATGGATCGACCGCTACGCTCTCGATCCTGCCACGGGCGAACTGAGCGGGCGTGCGCGCATCGCGACGCCTGGCGAGGCGGAGGGTCGCCCCGACGGAGGTGCCTTCGACCTCGAGGATTGCTATTGGAGCGCGGGCGTGTCGGCCGGGTGCATCAACCGCTACGACATGAGTGGACGGCTTTTGGAACGCATTCATGTACCGGTCAGGGCGCCTACCATGCCTTGTTTCGGCGGCCCCGATATGAAGACGCTGTTCTTCACGAGCCTGCGCCGCCCCGACGAAGCGGGAGATGAATGCGGGAACGTTTTCATGATGGAGGTCGATGTCGCCGGCGTACCCGTTGGCCGCTTCAAAGCCGGCGCATCGGCATAGCGGCCGACTTACCGCCGTCGAAACTCGGAACCAAGCACGAAAAAATCACACAGCAGCGCCGGCAAGGCGGGTCAACCAGGGCCGCTTGTTTGCAAGATGTCGGCACCAGTCATTCGCCCGCCAATCGTCGGCCAGGGCCCCAAGGCGGAGACATCGACGCCGGCCTTGGCCAGCACCTCCGCAAAGGCCTCGGCATTTTCGCGCGGCCGGTAGCCGATCTCGGTGGCGGCCGGGTCGTCCTTCACCAGCCGCGCATTCGCGGAGACGCCCCATACCATGCGGTATCCGCCGAAAGGCGCTCTGAGGCAGCGATCGAAAAGATGCGCCGCGTCGGCGTGGCTGAACCAAGTCTTCAACTCCCGGGCGTTGCGGGGCTCCTCGCAATAGGTGCAGATGCGAACCGATATGCCGCTCATCTCACCGCCGAGAGTATGGACATAGAGCAGCGCCTCTCCCGCGATCTTCGTCGCGCCATAGATGCCGCTCGGCGCAGGCGGCAGGGACGGGGTGAACCGTATATCGACCGGCATCGCACCTATCGTATGTATGGAACTGGCAAAGACGAAGCGCTTCACGCCCGCTGAAAGAGCGGCCTGCAACATTGATCGGTGCCCGTCGATGTTCAATCGTCGGAGGGTCTCCCAGCCGGGATCCCCGTTGGGGATGCCTGCCAGGTGAATGACGGCATCCATGTCCTGGCAAAGCTCGGCCATTCTTTCCGTATTGAGGCAATCGGCCTTGATGAGGCCGGGCACATCGACGATGTCGCAACCCGTCACGTCATGCCCGAGCAAGCGCAGATCACGGGAAAGCTGCCGACCCACTCGCCCGGCGGCGCCGGTCATCAAAACACGCAAACCCTGTTTGCCCGATGCCCTGGCTTCCCGGTTCATCGCGGCCGACCGTTTTCTGAAGCGCGCCAGCTTTCGGCGAATTCAATCGCCAGTCCTGCCTGGCGAAATGTTTCGCGGAGAGTTTTGGCCAGGGCCGCCGAGGCGCCGATCACGCCCTTCCTGAGCGCCTCCTCACGCCGGCGGCGTGCCCGATCTCCAGGAGCAGTCACGATACAATCTTCGTTTCTGGGAGCGGCCGAGCGAATTTCCCTCATAAAGGCATCGGCCGCGGCTTGGAAGCCGGGCCGCGTGTCGTCAGCGGCGATGTAAATCGAGAACATGCTGTTAGTGTTCAAGGTCGCCACTCCGTGGCGCGGCAAGAGCGACCCGAGGAGTTCGGCGAAGACGGCGATGCCGTAACCCTTGTAGCCGCCAAAGGCGGCGATGGCGCCGTCACCGCGGACAAAGTCGGCAGGATCGTTGCTGCTGCTCCCGTCGCGGCGAATGAGACTTGCGTGCTCCAGACGCCGGCCCTCCTCAAAGGCAAGCCGGACCGAATTCCCGGACAGTTCCGCGACGGAAAAATCCAGGATGACATGTTCCCCGCCGGCGACCGGCGCGCCCATGGCCACCGGACAGGACCGCAAACGGGCCTCGCGCGCGCCATAGGGCACCACATTGGGTTCGCCACCAACGCCATGGGCGAAGTGGATCGAGATCGCGCCGGCATCGGCCGCGATTTCCGGCCATCGTCCATTCCGTCCAAGATGACCGGAATTGGAAAGCGCCACGGCGCAAATTCCGTTCTTGCCCGCGCGTTCCGCGCCGAGACGGGCGCAGAAATCGCCCGCGACCTGTCCGAAAGCGCGGTTGCCCTCGACGAAGACGATACTTCCGCTGTCCTGGATGATCGTGGGGCTGGCAGTGCCCGAGACCTCGCCATTGGCCAGACGCCGCAGATACATGGGAAGAAGGCGAAGGCCGTGAGAGGAATGGCCGGTCATCTCCGCCTCCACGAGATGTTCGGCAACGATCGACGCATGCGCCGGCGAGGTCCCCGCGGCGGTTAGAATGGAGGATGCGAGGTGCCGGGCTTCCTCAAGCGGAATAAGCCATTCCGGCGCGAGCCGATCGTCCGCCATCACGTTGTTCCTCCCTGCGCTATTGTGGCGTCGGCCGCACAGGCGACGATGTGGTAGAGCACGCGCGAAGGCACGCTCCGCGCAAGCGGTTTCCCGTTGCGATCGATCTGATTGTGCCAGAGTGGTCCGCCGCTCATCACGAACGAGCTGAGGATGGTTTCTGCAAGGCGGTTTGCGCGGGCTTCCGCCTCGCGGTCGCCGAGACGGGCCCGTCTGGCATAGTAGCGCACGGCTTCGGTCTGCGGCCACAGCAGCTTGCTTGGCGTGATGAGCTTACCATCGGGCGCGACCTCCTCGAAAAGCGCATGAGGATGCGCCGGGTCGCGTTCTATTCCATTCCGCCAGGCGAAGGATGCCAGACGGTTGGCGAGCGCCGAGCTGCCGCCTTTACCTCTGGCGTAATTGTCGAGCAACCAGGCCCATTCGAACTGATGGCCGGGCTGACGCGTGTCCTTGTCAGGAGGGGGCGTGCTCCAATCCTCCGAGAAATATTCGCCGATCGCGCCGTCCCGTTCGGCAAGCGCTGAAAAGAGATCGACGATATGCGTTGCGCGCTCCCGAGCGTTTCCGGTCCAGCCGGCCTCTTCCAAAGCCAGGAAAGCTTCGAGCAGATGCATATGGGGGTTCTGCCGCCGCAGCAGGTGCCTGGAGGGTTCGCGCGGAGCTTCCTCGAAATATCCGCCATGCCTTGCATCGACAAGCCTGCGGTCGAGCGCCTCCAACGATCTTTCGATCCAGATATCCGCATCCGTCATGCCGAGGCGCCGCAGATGGGCCAGCGCCAAAAGCGGGAATGCCTGATCATAGGCATCGCACCGAACGTCCAGCACGTCGCCGTGGGCTGACGCTGCGTGAATCCAGCCTCCTTCCCGGCGGTTCCAGAGAGTTCGGGCCGTCTTCTCGAAGCCGGAGTGGGCGATCTCGGCGTAGCGCGGCTCGTTGAGCATGTTTGCCGCGTGGGCGAACACATAGACCATTCTTGCCTGGACGCGGGTGTGGATGGCTGCGGCCGGCAGCGGTCGCTGTGTCAGATCGAACTCTTCCACGAAGGCTCCGCTTTCCGCCACCCCCTTCTCCGTGAAGAAGGGGAGGAGTATGCCGAAACTCCAGCGGCGGAGGCGCCGGATGAAGGCGCTAGCGTCCTCCAATGACGGGATGCCAGTCGGGGCGGCGCGGGTCGGTGCGGAACCTTGCATAGTAGTCGCCCTTCTCCTCGAAGTAGCGCTCGTACTTGTCCATTTTCTCGGGATCGAGCTCCACCCCCAGACCGGGGCCGGTGGGCACGGCGATCGCCCCGTCCACATAGCGCAACGGGCCGCCGGCTATGATATCGTCGGTGAGGTAGTGATAGTGCGCGTCGCCGGCATAGATCATCTCGGGAATGGTGGCGGCGGTGTGCAGCATCGCGGCAAGCTCGATGCCGAATTCCGATCCGCTGTGCATGGCAACCCCGATGCCGAAGCTACGGCAGACGGCGCAGAGGTCCTTTACCCCGCGAGGCCCTTCCCAATAATGGAGGTCGGTGAGGATGACGTCGCAGGCGCCCAGCCGAATGCCGGGGCCGAGATCGTCGAAGCGCGCCGGATACATGTTGGTGGCGATGGGCACACGCACCTGCCTGCGGACCGCGGCATTGCCTTCGATACCCCAGGATGGGTCCTCGAAATATTCGATGTCCAGCTCTTCAAGCCTTTTGCCGATGCGCACGGCTGTGCCGATCGACCAGGTGCCGTTGGGATCGATGCGCAGCCCGAACTCGGGCCCCAGGCGGTCGCGGCACAATTCGAGCACGCGCGCCTCCTCGCGCGGTTCCATCACACCGGCCTTGAGCTTCATCGAACGAACGCCGAGCTTTTCGGCAAGCTCCTCGCAATGTTCGGCGACATGCTCCGCCGTGTCGTCGTCACCGCCGCCGGGCTTGTCGTAGCGCCAGAAGAGATACCCGATGAAGGCAACACGGTCGCGGATCCTGCCCCCGAGCAGGTCGTGCATCGGCCGTCCCAGCGCCTTGCCCTGTATGTCGAGGCAGGCGATCTCGATCGCCGCGTAGATGCGCGCGTTGGACTGGAAATAGGTGTTGCGCAGGATCTTCGCCTTGATCAGTTCCGTATTGAAGGGATCGAGACCGAGGAGCCGGCTCTTCAGCTTGGCCAGCGCGCCGCGCTGGTCGCCGCCGCCAACTTCGCCGAGTCCGACCAGCCCCTCGTCGGTGACGAGCTCGATGATGGTGCGCATGAAATAGCCGGGATGGACACCCGTATTGCTGCGCAGCTGCGAATTGAGCGGTATGGCGACACAACGTGACTTCAAGTCGATGATTTTCATGCTCGCAGCATCTCCTTTGCGTTCGCCTTGCGCCCGCCGCGGACCCATTCGGCATGGCGCTCCAGCAGAAGTGGCGTCGGCGGATAGATGTCGTTGATGGATTCACCGGCGCGGACACACAGCGCGATGAACTCCTCGACGTCTTCCTTTTCCACGGCTTCATCCGCGATCTCGGCGGCAAGCGCGCGCGGGATGACGACGACGCCCTCCTGGTCGCCTACGACGATGTCGCCGGGAAAGACCGTCAGTCCGCCACAGGCAATCACGCCTCCTACCTCGATGGGATGATGCCTGACCATGATGGGCGGGGCGGCCGGCGCCTGATGGAATGTGGGAATATCGAGGGCCCCGATGCTCGGGCTGTCGCGAAAGCCGCCATCGGTCACCACGCCTTCCACTCCGCGCACCATCATGCGCAGCATCAGGATCTCGCCGCACGAGGCGGCACCCGCATCGCCGCGCGAGTCGATCACGAGAACATGACCAGGAGGCATGGTTTCCACCGTGACGCGCTGAAGATCGCTCCTGTTGTCGCGGCTGAAGATGTTCCCCAGATCCTCGCGGTAGGGGACGAGCCTGAGCGTGGAGGCTTCGCCGACCATCTGGCGTTTGCCGGGAGCCACCGGGCGCACCCCTTTCATGAAGGTGTTGGTGAGACCGCGCCGCAGAAGCAGCGTCGTCAAGGTCGCGACGCTGACCCGTCTGAGTTTTTCTCGAACCTCTTCGGAAAGCGGGCTTTCTGCTTTTGATGTGATGCTCATTGCAACTCTCTGGGTGGGAGAAGGATGTCTTCGCGAATACAGGCCTTCTGTCGTCCCGCCTCGGCAGTGCGGAGAGGGGGGGCCGTCTCGGCGCAGGCAGGCAGCGCGTAGGGGCATCGGGTACGAAACACGCAACCCGTGGGGGGCTTGATCGGGGACGGGATGTCGCCCTTGAGCAGGATACGGTCCTTGCGCACGCCACGGGGATCGGGAACCGCCGCAAGCAATGCATGCGTATAGGGGTGAAGCGGCCGCTCGAACACGTCCCTCGCAGGCCCGATCTCCATGAGCCGGCCCAGATAAAGAACCGCCACCCGATCCGCGATGTGTCGCACAACGGCGAGGTCGTGCGAGATGAACATGATGGTCAGCCCAAGCTCGTCCTTGAGGTCTTGCAGGAGGTTGACCACCTGGGCCTGAATCGACACATCCAGGGCGGAGACCGGCTCGTCCGCCACGATGAATTCCGGTTCGACGGCGAGTGCCCGCGCGATGCCGATGCGCTGGCGCTGCCCGCCCGAGAATTCATGCGGAAACCGATCCGCGGCTCCGGGCCTCAGGCCGACCTGCTCGAGCAGCGCCCCTACACGAGCACGCCGTTCGGCCGCGTTGGCGCCGATGCGCTGGACGGTCAGGATTTCGAGCAGCGCATCGCCGATACGCATATGCGGGTTCAGCGAGGAGAAAGGATCCTGAAAGACGATCTGCATGCGCCGGCGCATGGCACGCAGCTCGGCCGCACCAAGATGTGTGAGGTCCACGTCTCCAAGCCGGATTTCACCGCTGGTCGCCTCCATCAACCGCAGGATGAGGCGTCCGAGGGTGGATTTTCCCGAGCCGCTCTCGCCCACCACGGCAAGCACTTCGCCGCGTTGTATCGACAAGGAGACATCGTTGACGGCCTTCACATGGGCGGTCACCCGACCGAGAACGCCTCGACGGATGGGAAACCATTTGCGCAGGTTGCGCGCCTCGATCAGCACGTCGGATGTTTCCGACGGCATGGCTGGTGTCTCAGGCGACAACATCGACGGCCTCCTCAATCTCGCGCCAGCGGACGCAGCGCACGGATCGTCCCTGACCGGCATTCTCCAGCGCTGGCTCGCGTGCGTCGCATATGGAGGGTTGGGCATAGCGGCAGCGCGGCGCGAAACGGCAGCCTGGGGGCAGCATGGCAAGATCGGGCACCATTCCGGGAATGGCCTCCAACCTTCGCGCAGCACTTTTCATCGCCGGCACGGACCTGAGCAGGCCGCGTGTATAGGGGTGGGTTGGCCGGGAAAGCACTTCCTCGACACGGCCTGACTCTACGATGCGACCGGCATAGATCACCACCATACGGTCGGCGATTTCCGCCACCACGCCGAGATCATGGGTGATGAAGAGCATGGACATGCCCAATTCCGTCTGCAAGCGGCGCAGAAGATCGAGGATCTGGGCCTGAATGGTGACGTCGAGCGCCGTCGTCGGCTCGTCGGCGATGAGCAGGGCCGGCCGGCCGGCCAGCGCCATGGCTATCATCACCCTCTGTCGCTGGCCGCCCGACATTTCATGTGGCCAGCGGTCGAGCTGGCGGGCCGGCTCGGGCAGCCCCACCAGCTCCAGGATGGATTCGGCCAGCTCCCGTGCCTGTGCACGGGAGACGGAGCGGTGAAGCCGGATGGCCTCGATGATCTGGCGCCCCACGGAATGAAGCGGGTTGAGCGAGGTCATCGGCTCCTGGAAGATCATGGCGATGTCGTTGCCGCGGATGCGCCGCATCGCCCGCTGGGGAAGACCCGCGAGGTCGTGCGCCTTCCCATTGTTGCGCCAGAGAATCTGGCCGCCCACCTGCGCTTGGGGCGGCAGCAACCCCATGATCGCGAGGCTCGTCACCGACTTTCCCGAACCGGATTCTCCGACCATCGCGACGGTTTCGCCCGGTCCGATGCTGAAACTCACCTCATCCACCGGCCGGACGTGGCCGTTTTGCACGGGGAACGTGACAGTCAGGTTCCGCACGTCGATCAGCGGGTTTTCGGGATCGGAACGCGACACGTCAGTCCGTCTCATCGAGCCAGGTGCGCGTGAATATCCACTGCCCGCTGAAGTCGCGCTCCACACCTTTCACCCCGGTGCGGATGATGTCCATGTTGTTCCTGAAGAAGAAGTAGGTCTGATAGTAGTTGTCCAGCAGCATGCCTTGGATATCGCCGTAGATCTTGGCTCGCTCGGCCTGATCGTTGGTCGAGCGTGCGCGGTCGACAGCATCGAAGATCGCTTCGTCGCGGACGCCGGGATAGTTGGATCCCGCGTTGCGGCTGTAGTAGGTGCTGAAGCTCATGTCGGGATCTACACGCGGGGTGTTCGCGCGCTGCAGGGCCATGTCGTAATTGTAGCTCAGCACCTTATCGAGCCAGGCCTGCCGTTCCAGCGTCTCGATCTTCATCGTGATGCCGACCTCGGCCAGCTGGGACTGGATGATCTGGGCAATCCGCGTGTCGGGGTCGCGCTGGATTACGCTGAGTGTCAGCGGGCCACTGTGGCCAGAGGCCTCATAGTGCTTGCGCGCCAGATCGGGGTCGTAGGCGTGCGGCTTCAGGTTGGGGTCGCTGGCCCAGGAGGAGGGCGGTTCGAAGGTTGCGGTCACGATGCCGGTTCCGCCCGTGATGACCCGGGATATCACCTCGCGATTGATGCCGTACGCAACCGCCTTACGCAGGTCGATGTTGTCGAAGGGCGGTCGGGTGAGATTGAACGAGCTGAACTGCGCCGTGCCGACATGGTTCGGGAACGTGTCGACGTTCGGATCGGCCTCGATCTGCGCATAGTCCTTGTCGAGAATCGTGTCGCCGAGATGCACGTTTCCCGAACGGACTTCGACGATCTTCACGGCGGAATTGGAGATGAACCGCGTGACCACTCCGTCGAGATAGGGGAGAGGCTCGCCATCGGGCGCCTTGCCCCAGTAATCCGGAAAGCGTTCCACGGTGATGCGGTCTCCGCCCCTCCAGCTTGCGAAGCGGAACGGCCCGGTGCCTACCGGATTGCGCGCGAAGCCCTCCGGATCCGCCTTCAGCGCCGTCGGCGAGACGATCATCCCCGCCTCATTCGCAAGGCCTGCGAGGACGGCGCCGGAAGGTGCGCTGAAGTTGACGCGCACCGTGTACTCGTCGACGACCTCGCTCGAGCCAAGATCGGCAACGAACTGGCGCGCCCGCGCCTTCACACCGGGGTCGACGATCCGGTCGAAATTGAACTTCACCGCCTCGGCGTTGAAGGGCGTTCCGTCATGGAAAACCACGCCCCGTCGCAACTTGAAGGTGACGGACCGGCCATCTTGCGCGATCTCCCAGCTTTCCGCCAGTTGCGGCGTCAGCGTTCCTTCATGGTTCTGGTAGAAGAGATTTTCGAAGATCTGATTGTAGACCGATCGGTCCTTGCCCGGTGCATTGCCGAACGCGGGGTCGAGCGTCGCCGGCTCGAGATCCATCGCCGCCGATAAAACGCCGCCCCGAACCGGCGCGTCCTGCGCGAGCGCCGCGTCTGCTGCACAAGAGAGCACGGCGGCGACGCCGAGTGCCCTGCCCAGTTTTCCCAGCATCATTTGGTTCTCCTCCCTAGCCAGGTTTCTCCGTTTTGCATAAATAGCGGAAACAGATTTGTCAACTTGACAGTAGATATCTACTGATCGAATATGTTGAAGAGAGGTGCCGAATGTTCGATGTGAAAGTGGAAAATATCGCCCGTCCCAGGCTATCCGACACGGTTGTCCAGCACATGGCGGAATGGATATGCAGCGGCAGCTTGAAGCCGGGCGACGAATTGCCCGCCGAAAGCGAGCTCGCCCGGCGCTTCGCCGTGAGCAAGGCTGTGGTACGGGAGGCTTTGCAGCGTCTGGGAGAAATGGGCGTGGTGGAGATCCGCCACGGAAAGTCGACCACGATTCGTGAGCAGGGTTCGGAGCCGCTCGCGCAGTACTTCCAGATCGCCGTGCGCATGTCAGCGAACGGCTTGCGCGAGGTGGTCGATCTGCGACGTGCGCTCGAGACGCACACGGTATCGCTCGCCGCTCGGCACATCACCGAGCCGGAGTTGGATGCGTTGCGTCGGCAGGTGGAGGTGCTCGGTCAAAACCGCACCAATTCGGAGGTCTGGATCCCCGCCAACGCCGCCTTTCACATGATCCTGGTGAAGGCGAGCCGCAACGTGTTGATGACCAGGCTTTTTGAGGCGCTGAGCGTTCCTATTGAGGAGAGCATGCGCCGCCTCCATGCCCAGCGGCACGTCCGCGACCCCGACGAAACTTTCCGCCGACACGTCGACATCCTGGCGACGGTGGAGGCGCACGATCCCGAGGCGGCCTTCGCCGCCATGCAACGGCATTTCGATGCCACGGAACCGGCAATCGTCGCCGTGCTCTCCAGCGAAACCGACAAGCAGTCATGACGCCGGCTGAAGGATCTTCATCGTGATTGCGTTTCTGGTGCGCCGTCTTCTCCAGCTTGTTCCCGTGCTCCTGGTTATGAGCCTCGTGGTCTTCTCGACCTCCCTTATGCTGCCAGGCGATCCCACCACGACGATACTGGGCGAGGATGCGAACGCGGCCGACCGTGCCGCGCTGCGCGAGGAGCTGGGTCTCGATCAGCCGATAATGGTCCAGTATGGTCGCTGGCTCACGCGTGCCCTGTCCGGCGATCTCGGCCGTTCCCTGCGTACGCGCGAGCCGGTCGCGGAGATGCTGACGGCGCGGATTCCGGTCACCTTCGAGCTCGCGATCCTCGCGGTTATTCTATCGCTGGTAATAGGCGTGCCGCTGGGCATCATCGCGGCCTTGAAGCGCAACAGCTGGATCGACAGCCTGGTCAGCGCGCTTTCGCTTTCCAGCATGGCAATTCCCTATTTTTGGGTCGGCATCCTTCTCATCATGTTGCTGTCGATCCGCCTCAACTGGCTGCCGCCATCAGGCTATGTGCCTTTTCACACCGACCCGCTGACCAACCTCAAGCTGATGATCATGCCGGTCATCACGATTGGAACGGCGCAGGCAGCGCTCGTCATGCGCCAGACCCGTACCGCGATGCTTCAGGTGATGTCGCAGGATTACATCCGCACCGCCCGCGCGAAGGGAGCGGGCGAGGCCCGCGTCATCGTCCTCCACGCCCTCCGTAACGCGCTTATTCCCGTCATCACGGTGGTCGGCCTGCAAATGGGCGCGCTCATCGGCGGAGCCGTCGTCACGGAGACGGTCTTTTCTCTACCCGGCCTCGGCCGCATGATCGTCGACGGCATCTTCGAGCGCGATTTTCCGGTGGTGCAAGGCGCGATCCTGGTCGTGGTGCTGGGAGTGCTGGTCGTCAATCTCCTGACTGACCTCAGCTACACCCTCGTGGACCGTCGCGTGAGGTTGTGAGGCGAACATGACCGTAGAAGCCAATCCCACTATCGCCGCATCCGGTCTTCCGGCCGGGGGCAGCCCCATCTTCGCCATCCTCCGCAAGGTCTGGCGCCATTCCCTTGGACGGATCGGCATCATAGTTCTCGGTGTCTTCGTCGTCGCGGCCCTAACCGCACCGTGGATCAGCCCCCATGGCCCTGCCACCATCGATTACGAGGCCATCCTGCTGCCGCCGAGCGCCCAATACTGGCTGGGAACGGACGAACTCGGCCGCGACATTCTCTCGCGTATCATTTACGGCGCGACGGCTTCGCTCAAGGTGATGGGTATCTCCATCGCCATAGCGCTGGTTTTCGGCGTCGCCATCGGCCTGATCACCGGCTATTACGGCGGCTGGCTCGATGACCTCGTCATGCGCATCATGGACGGGCTGCTCGCCTTTCCGATGTTGGTCCTCGCGCTCGCCATCGTGGCCACGCTCGGGCCGGATCTGATCAACGCAATCATCGCCATCGCCATCGTCAACATTCCCGGCTTCGCGCGCCTTGTGCGCGGCCAGGTACTCTCGCTGCGCGACGTGGAGTTCGTCCAGGCCGCGCGCGCGGCGGGCTTTTCAAACGCGCGCATCATCTGGCGGCACATCTGGCCGAGCGTACGTGGCAACGTGATCGTCTATGCCTCGCTCAAGGCATCCACGGCGCTGATCACCGAAAGCGCTCTCTCCTTCCTCGGCCTGGGGGTTCAGCCGCCCACGCCCACCTGGGGTTCGATGCTGTCGGTCTCCATGCAATATTGGGATGCGTGGTGGATGGGCGTCTTCCCGGGCGCTGCAATATTCCTGACCGTGCTGGCCTTGAACTTCCTGGGCGACGCCCTTCGCGACTCTCTCGACAGCCGGCTGAAGGGATAGTGCGTGAAGATCACCTCCGTTGAAACCGTTCAGGTCCCGCCATTCTACAATCTGTGCTGGGTGCGCCTCCACACCGATGAGGGCCTGACCGGTCTCGGCGAGACTTTCCGTAACGCCGCCGCCGTGGCTGCCTATACTCACGACGTCCTGGCGCCGCTGCTGCTCGGCCGCGATCCGATGGCCATCAACGGGCTGGTCTCGGACATGCGTAACCGGCTCGACAATCGCTTCCAGGGTTTTCCGACGCGTTCGATCGAACTGCAGTCGGTGTCTGCTGTCGACATCGCCCTTTGGGACCTTTTGGGAAAAGCGCTGGGCCAACCACTCTACCAGCTTCTGGGAGGTGCCTGCCGGGATCGAATTCCGGTCTACAACACCTGCGTTCGACCCGGCCGCGACAGCGTGGCACGCCGCCTGATGCATTATGCACCGGGTGCGGAAGGGACGACCAATGTCCAGGGCGGTCGCGGCGGGATAGCAGGCGACAATCTCGAAGAGCCCGGTGAGCTTGCCGAGGAACTGTTGGCGGAGGGGTTTACAGCGATGAAATACTCGCCTTTCGACGCCTATGCCGACAAGACCCGCGGCTACGACATCTCGCTGTCTGACCTCAAGGACGGCATCAAATCGGTCGAAAAGATCCGGAAGGCGGTTGGCGCGCGCATCGACATCTACGTCGATTATCACACGCGTTGGCAGTTGCCGGGAGCGCTCAAGATCGCCGCCGCGCTCAATGACTTTGACGTGGCCTGGCATGAAGATGCCGTCCAGATGCACAATATGGGCGACCTTCAAACCTTCCGAGAGCATGTGCGAGGCCATGTGGTCGGAGCGGAAGCCTACGCGACCGTGGACTGGCTTCGCGAAATGCTGCCGCGCCGGGCGCTTGACATTGTCATGTTCGATACCGGCTGGATCGGCGGCGTCAGCGAAACACGCGACATTGCGGCCCTCTGCCGAAGCTTCGGGCGCCCGTTCTCGCCACATGATGCGACTGGACCGATCGTCCTCCTGGCCGGTATCCATCAGGCAATCGCGTCACCGGCCGCCTTGAAACAGGAGGTGGTTCGCACGTTTCTCAAGGGATACTATCGCGACCTTGTGACTGAATTGCCTCGAATGGAAAACGGCCATATCCAGCCGCCGGAATCAGCAGGACTCGGCACCGAGCTCCAACCGGCTCTCTTCGAGAGACAAGGCGTGCAATGCCGCGTCTCTGCCGTCAATGCCTAGTTGGTGTTCTTTCCCACAGCGCGAGCGCGAAGATTTGTCACCCACATCCCGCGCTTCGTCCAATACCCACGAATTCACGATTGCCGCCAGCTATCATGAGCATCTGGTATGGCGTCGGTTCACTGGATTACAAGCCACTCGCTGCCGAGCCTGTGGGCTTTCAGCGAATCCTGTAACCGGCTTCGTGGATGATGCGGTCGGACGATTCCATCAGGCGTGCGCGCACCGATCGCACCTTGTCCTCGCCATACAGCAGCTTACCGTCACGCTTGCGGAATTCGCCGTCGACCATCACCGCGTCGACATTGCCGGCATGGGCGAATTCGACGACCGAAAAGAGCGCATTGCGTATCGGGAACAGGTTGAGGTCGTTGGCGCGCAAGAGCACGATGTCTGCCTGCTTGCCCGGCGTCAGCGTGCCGATACGGTGGCCGAGACCGAGCGCTTCGGCGCCACCGATCGTCGCCCATTTCAACGCGTCGCGGGCGAAGATCGGCTTGTTCTCCACCGGCTTCTCCGGCTTGACGATATCCTCGCGCACGCGCTCGTTGAGCGCGTAGGCCAGCGCCAGCTGCATCTCGCGGAACATGTCGCCGGGGATCTTCGGCTCGACGTCGACGCCGAGCGAGGGCAGGCCACCGAAATTCACCACGCGGCTCACCGCCGGCGGACGGCCATAGCCGCGGATCTCGGTCTGCACGGTCGAGGTGACAGTGATGCCGGCATCGACCATCAGCTTCAGCTCGTCGTCGGGCAGATAGTTGCCGTGCACGATGTTGTGGTCGGGGCCCAGCAGGCCTTCCCTGGTCAGGCTGGCATAGCCGTCCGGCATCAGCTCCTGGCTCTTGCGCTTCGTCGCATGCGAAGAGGTGCGCAGTCCCAGCTCGCGGGCCAGTGCGAGGTTGGCGCGGATCGACGGCTCCTCGGCCCAGTGCGGACCGGGGATCGCCAGCGACATGGTGACGAGACGCTCTTCATTGGAGAGCCGCTTGCGGATCTGCTCGACGCGGTCGCGCGGATGGATGCGCTGCAGCTCCGCGTCGGTCGGCTTCTGGTCGGGGCGGTAGACGCCGGTGCCAAGGCAGAAGACGGCGCGGATGCCCGCTTCCTCCAATGCGTCCACCGACCGCTCCGCCTGCTCGGTCGAGCGCACGTTGTGGCAGTAGTCGAGCAGGGTGGTCACGCCCGCGTCGAGCCGGCTCAGCGCGCCGGCCAGCGTGGCGATGTGGTTGTCGTCCGGCTCGAACCAGGTGCTCATGCCGGCGAAGACGTCGCGCAGATACTCGCCCTGGCGCCAGTCGCAGCCGATCGCCTTCAGGCCCGTCTCCCATGTGTGCAGATGCGCGTCGACCATGCCGGGAATGGCGATCATGTCACGCGCATCGACGACCTCGTCGGCCTCGCCGAGATTGGTGCCGACGCCAAGGATCTTGTCGTCTCCGATCAGGATGTCCTGCCCGACGACGTCGCCGATCGTGTCGTCCAGCGAAACGATCCAGCCGCAGCGGATGAGTGTCTTCTTCATCGTGGTTCCTCCCGGTCCGCTCAGGCGGCGTTGAGCTTGAAATTGGCTTCGTCCATCGCCCGCAGGGCGGACGCGCGCATCTCGTCCATGCGCGTGGCGAGCAGCGCCTCGTCGAAGAGCAGCTTGCCGGCGCGCTTGCGCACCACGCCGTCGACGATGACGGTATCGACGTTCTTGGCGCCGGCCTGCTCGACGATCGTGTAGATCGGGTCGTGGACGGGGAAGATGTTGAGGTCGCGGGCGCGCAGCATGGTGATGTCGGCCTTCATGCCCGGCGACAGCCTGCCGACCTTCCTGTCGATGCCCATCGCCTGCGCGTTGCCGATCGTCGCCCATTCCAGTGCCTCGCGCGAGCGCACCGGCATGACGGAGAGCGACGGCTTGCCCTCGGCGGCGTTGTCGCGGTGGGCCGACCAGCGGGCGTGCGAGAGTGCGGCCTGCATCTCGCGGAACATGTCGCCGGTAACGATCGGCTCGACGTCGATGCCGATGGAGGGCATCGAGCCTAGCGCGCGCATGCGCATCACCAGCGGGTCGGGCGCGTGGCCGTGCAGCTCGACCAGCACGGTCGCCGTCACCGTCGCGCCGCAACCTGCGATCGCCTTCAGCTCCTCGTCGTCGATATAGTTGCCATGTACGATATTGTGGTCGGGACCCAGAAGCCCGGCCTTGGCGAGCGCCAGATAGCCGCGCGGCGAGATGCACTTGTCGTTCGGCTTGGTGGCATGGGTGGTGGAGAACAGGCCGAACTCGCGGGCGAGCCGCACGTCGGTCTCGAACACTTCCTGCGTGCCGTAATGCGGCCCGAGGATTGCCATGGCCAGCGTGACGCGCTGGTCGTGAGAAGCCATGCGGCCCTTGCGCAGCGCCTCGATGCGGTCGCGCGGATGCGGGACGTGGGTGAACGGCGTCTCGCCGGGTGCCGCGGGCGGCTTGGCGGTGCCGTGCGCGAAGACGGCGCGGATGCCGGATTCGTCCAGCCCGTCGATGGCGGCTTCCGCCATCTCCAGCGATTTCAGATTGTGGCAGAAGTCGATGACCGTGGTGACGCCGCTGTCGATCTGGGTGAGGGCGCCGACGAGATTGCCGAGATAATTGTCGCGCGGGCCGTATTTGGTGGCGATGTTGGCGTGGATGTTGGCGTGGTAGTCCGGCCCCATCCATTCCGAGCCGATGCCGCGCAGGCCGCATTGCCAGACGTGGATATGGCCGTTGATGAGGCCCGGCATGACGATCATGTCGGACGCGTCGATGACCTCGTCATGGGCGGCGTCGAGCGCCTTGCCCGCGGCAAGGACGCGATCGCCCTCGATCAGCAATTCGCCACCGGTGAAATCCCCGATGGCGGGGTCCTGCGTGACCAGCCAGCCACATTTGATCAGCGTCTTCTTCAAGATGTCAGCTCCACCTGTTTTCCGCGCCAGCCGATGCCGCACGGCTCCGGCCGCGACAAGGCCGCGAACCGCCGCCCCTCCTAGCCTTTCGATCGCCAGATCATACATTCATAATCGCAATCGATTGCAGATTAGGCATTGGGTTTTGTGGCGTCAATACCGCCAGAAACACTATAGAAATGGGCCAGATGCAGCGACACATCTTCTGATAAGCAAATTTCCAGTTGACATTATGCAATCGATTGCTGTTAGCCTGTACGCAACCAGAGAGGCGCAATGATGCTCATCCAGGACCAGGGCGATGTCACGGAAGCGGTGCTGAAGGCCGTCGGCCGGGCGCCGGACGCGCGTCATGCCGAGGTCCTGTCGGCGCTGGTGCGCCATCTTCATGCCTTCGTTCGCGAGGTGAGCGTTTCGGAAGAAGAGCTCGAATTCGCCTTCGACTTCGTCAACCGCATCGGCCAGGCGAGCAACGACCGCCACAACGAGGCGGCACTCTTCTCCGACGCGCTCGGCGTCTCGACGCTGGTGTGCCTGATGAACAATGGGGCCGGCGGCGTGACCGAGACCGCCTCGGCGCTGCTCGGCCCGTTCTGGCGGCTCAACGCGCCCGAGCTGGAAAGCGGCGCCAGCCTGCTGCGAAGCGAAACGCAGGGAACGCCGCTGCTGATGCGCGGGTTGGTCCGCGACCACGCGGGCAACCCGATCGCAGGGGCGCGCGTCGACGTCTGGCAGGCGTCTCCCGCCGGGCTCTACGAGAACCAGGACGAGCAGCAGGCCGACATGAACCTGCGCGGCGTCTTCACCGCGGATGCGGATGGCCGCTTCCATTTCACCAGCGTGCGGCCTGCGGGCTACCCGGTGCCGATGGACGGCCCGACGGGCGACATGCTGCGCGCCCAGCGCCGGCAGCCGCTGCGGCCCGCGCACCTGCATTTCCTCGTCCATCGCGAAGGTTACAAGACGCTGATCACCCAGGTCTTCCCGGGCGACGACGCGCATCTCGAGGACGATCCCGTCTTCGGCGTCACACCGGCTTTGATCGGCAGCTACCGGACCGAGAACGAGGGCGCCGCCGATGAGCGCTGCGTGCTCGACTATGAATTCGTCATGCAGCCCGGCGAGGCCCGGCTGCCCGTTCCTCCAATCAAATAGGTGCGCCATGCGTAGCGTTGCGGGCAAGATCGCTCTGGTGGTAGGCGGCAATGGCGGCGTGGGTGCCGCGACGGCAGCGACATTGGCGCAGGCCGGCACGACCGTCGCCGTCACCTTCCGCCGTGGCGAGCGCGATGATCGCGAGGCCGCCGCGCTCAGGGCCGGGCTGGAGGGCAGGGGATATGCCGCCTTCGAGGCCGACGTCACCGATACCGCATCGCTGAAGACGCTGCGCGGCGAGCTGGAGCAGCGCTTCGGCCGCGTCGACATTCTCGTGCACGCCTCGGGCTTCACCAAGGCCGTCCCCCACGCCGATCTCGACGCGCTGGACGACGATTTCATCGACCGCATGTTCGCCGTCAACTGGCGCGGGCAGTTCGCCACCATGCGCGAGCTGATGCCGCTCATGAAGGCCAGCGACGACGCGCTGGCGGTGTTCATCTCCTCGATCGCGGCCAGCAACGGCGCGGGCTCCAACATTGCCTATTGCGCGGCCAAGGCCGGCACCGAGACGCTGGTGAAGTCGCTGGCGCGGGCGCTGGCCCCATCAATCCGCGTCATGGGCGTCTCGCCCGGCGTCGTAAATACCGGCTTCGTGCCCGGCCGCGGTGCCGAGTTCAACCAGAAGATCGGCCAGACGATCCCGCTCAAACGCGTCGCGACGGCGGATGACGTCGCCGACGCGATCCTCGCCTGCGCCACGCATCTGACCTATGCCACCGGCACGACGCTGGTGGTCGACGGCGGGAGGCTGCTGTGAGCGGCGTCGCCATGCACAAGGGCAAGGTGGTCCTCACCTGCGCCATCACCGGCAATCTGACCAAGCCGGACCAGACGCCGCATCTGCCGATAACGCCGGCGCAGATCGTCGATTCCTCGCTGAAAGCCGCCGAGGCGGGCGCCGCCGTGGTCCATATCCACGTGCGCGACCCCGAGACCGGGCGTCCCTCGATGGAGCTCGATCATTACGCGCAGGTCGTGGAGGCACTGCGCAAGGCACGGCCGGACCTGATCCTCAACCTGACGACCGGCCCCGGCGGGCGTTTCGTGCCCTCGGACGAAGACCCGAAGATCGCCGGCCCCGGCACCACGCTGATGGCGCCGGAAAAGCGCGTCGGCCATATCGCGGCGCTGAAGCCCGAGATCGCCACGCTCGACCTCAACACGATGAACTCCGGCGGCGAGGTCGTCATCAACACGCCGCGCAACGTGCGCCGCATGGCGAAGGTGATCCGCGACGCCGGCGCCTTGCCCGAGATCGAGCTGTTCGACAGCGGCGACATCGCCTTCATGAACGACCTGCTGGCAGATGGCACGCTCGCGGGCCCGGCGCTCTGCTCCTTCGTGCTGGGCGTGAAATACGGCTTCCAGCCCGCGCCGGAAACGGTGCTCTACGCCCGCAACATGCTGCCGGCGGGCGCGCGCTTCACGGCCATCGGCATCGGCCGCGCCGCGTTCCCGATGGTGGCGCAGTCCTTCCTTGCCGGCGGTCATGCCCGCGTCGGGCTGGAAGACGGCGTCTATCTCTCGCGCGGCGAGCTGGCGCCGTCCAACGCGGCGCTGGTCACCAAGGCACGGCGTATCATCGAAGACCTCGGCGGCACGCTGACAAGCACCGCAGAGGCGCGCGCCATGCTGTCGCTGCCGCAGGCGGTCGCGTCATGACGCACATCATTCCTTCACTTCATTCGGGAGTCTTGTCTTGAACCTTGCAGCCTCCGCGGCCGTCCCCTTCGAAACGCCGGCCACGCGCGCGCGCCTCCTTGCAAAGGCGACCGATATCCACTCTCTCGCCCCTGCCGTGGAGACTGGGCCGCTGGTCCTGAAAAGCGACGACGAGGCGGTCGTGCGGGTCCATGCCGCAGCCGTCAATCCGTCCGACGTGAAGGCCGCGACGGGGCTCATGCCCTATGCCGTCTTCCCGCGCACGCCGGGCCGGGATTTTGCCGGCACGGTCGTCGCCGGCCCGTCCGGGCTGGTCGGCAAGGAGGTCTTCGGCTCGTCCGGCGACCTCGGCATCCGCCGCGACGGCAGCCACGGCACGCATGTGATCGTGCCGCAGGGCGGGCTGGTCGCTAAGCCGGCCGGTCTGAGCTTCGCGGAAGCCGCAGGCATCGGCGTTCCCTTCGTCACCGCCATAGAGGGTTTCCGCCGCGCGGGGCTGCCGGGCGAGGGCGACGTCGTGGTCATCATGGGCGTCAACGGCAAGGTCGGGCAGGCCGCTGCCCAGATCGCTACCTGGCGCGGCGCGCGGGTGATCGGCGTCGTCCGTCGGCCGGAAGACTATGCCGGCCATTCCGTCGCTCGGGTGGAGATCATCGACGTGAGCAGCGAGGACGTCGCGGAACGCGTCATGGCGCTGACCGGTGGACGCGGCGCGACCATCGTCTTCAACACTGTCGGCGACCCCTATTTCGCCGCCGCCCATAAGAGCCTCGCCAAGCTTGGCCGACAGATCCTGATCGCCGCTATCAACCCGGTGGTCGACTTCAACATCTTCGAGTTCTATCGCGGCCGCCACAGCTATCACGGCATCGACACGCTGGCGCTGTCCTGCGCGGAAACGGGCGACGTGCTTCGCGAGCTTTTGCCGGGTTTCGAAAACGGCGCGCTGAAACCCTTCGCGGTAACGCCGGACGCGCAGTTTCCGCTGGACCGGATAGCCGAAGCCTATGGCGCCGTAATGTCTTCGAGTCGCGACCGCGTCTTCATCATGCCGGAGACGGCCCTATGAACGTGACCCGGATCGAGGCCGCGCCGCAATACCACCCGCCGGAGCATTTCGACATGCGCTGCCTGCGCCTCCAGGGCATGGAGGCGGGGCCGTCGGAAACGTTTTGGATGGGCATGTCCGAGATCGCGCCGGGCGGCCATACGTCGCTCTCGGCCTCGCCATATGAAAAGCTCTATCTGGTGGTCGAAGGCGAGATCGTCGTCGGCACCGGCGACGAGGAAGCCGTGTTGCACAGGCTCGACAGTTGCCGTATCGCGCCGGGCGAGGCGCGCAAGCTGGAAAACCGCGGCCAGGTCCCCGCGTTGATCGTTCTTTGCATGCCTCTGACGGAGAAGAAAGCGTGAGCGATACAGGGCTCGAAAGCGCCGGCCCGCCGGGTGATCCGATACCTCCGCGATAGGCTTGCAATCGTTCGCATGATGACTTACGAATTCGTAAACTAACAATAAGCGCTAACTGCATCTCGGGAACACGAAATCAGCAAATCCTCAATCTTATGGAGGGTTTTTTGCTGCACTTAAGGAGAAAGTGCCAAATGCTAAGGAAAGCAATCGATTGCGCTAAATATACCGCGGTCGCAAGCTGCATCGCCGTCGCTTTCTCCGGCGGCGCCGTCTATGCAGAACCTCATGGAACGCTGCGCTGGGGCATCGGCTTCGAACCCCAGGGTTGGAACCCCCAGCTTCCTCCCAACACCACCTATACACAGCTCGTCTACGAAGGCCTTATGCGGATGGCGCCGGACGGCACCACGATCGAGCCTGCGCTCGCGACCGAGTGGACTGTCACGCCGACCGAGATTACCTTCAAGCTGCGCGAGGACGTGGTCTTCCATGACGGCACGCCTTTCAATGCCGACGCCGTGATCGCCAACATCGAGAATGTGCAGAAGGCCTCCAATCGCTGGCGCGAGGCCATCGGGGGTATCGACAAGGTGGTCAAGGTCGACGACCACACCGTACGCTTCGACCTGCTGAGTCCGAGCCCGTCGCTTCCCTTCACCCTGACGCAGCGCGGCCTGAACATGATCAGCCCGAAGGCGCTGGCAGACGGCATCTGGGAACGCCAACCAGTCGGCACCGGCCCCTACGTCTTCAACCAGTCCGAGACCGTTTCCGGCTCGACCTATGTCTTCGACTATTTCGGGGACTATTATGATCCGGAATCGGTCGGTCCGAAGCGCGTCGAGCTTTCCTACCTGCCCGATGCCGCCTCGCGCTACAACGCGCTGCTGGCCGGCCAGGTCGACGCGGTCGACGGGGATCCGACGCAGATGCCGACCGCCGAGGCGCAGGGCTTCTCCAACCACGTCTGGAGCACGCTGCGCTATCATTTGTTGATGTTCGACCGCGCCGGCGCGCTAGGCGACGTGCGCGTGCGCAAGGCACTGTGCATGGCGATGCCGCTCCAACACATCAATGCCGCGCGCTATGACGGACTGCTCAAGTTCCCGAGCCAGCGTTTCGACGAGGGCGACCCTGCGCATCTTTCTGGCTTGAAGGCCTATGAATACGACATAGAGGGTGCCAAGGCGCTGCTGGCGGAAGCCGGCGTCTCGAACCTGTCGCTGCAGTTCCCTTCCCCCGACTTCATGCGCATCATCTCGGAGCTGACCAAGGAAAGCTTCGGCATGATCGGCGTCGACGCCGAGATCGTCATGATGCCGACGCCGGAATATTTCCAGACCTTCTATTCCGGCCGCTACCCGTTCATCGTCAACACGATGACGCCGGAGAACGGCGGCATGTTCAACTACTACCCGTTCCGCTTCGCAGAGGACGGCCCGGCCAATACGTTCAAGGTCGCACCGCCCCCGCGTCTGGAGGAACTCTACCAGCGGGCCCTCACCGCGACGGCCGAGGAGCAGCCGGCGCTGCTTCAGGAGATGACACAGATCATCCATGACGAGGCGCTCGATTGCGGCTATTTTGATACCGCGGGCGTCGTCCACTACAATGGCGAGACCATCGCGGAAATCGCCACGACCACGTGGGAGCCTTCGGCCCTGCGCTACAAGGACGTGAAGATGGCGAAGTGATACGGGGCGGCGCTAAGCCGCCCCTCGCCCGTTTGCAAAAGGACAGGCGATTATTTTCCATGAAAATAGAACGAGGCCAGGATGTGGAAACTGACATTCGCTAGAACTGTCGCCGCGCTTCCCGTCGTCATCCTCGTCGCGCTGGTCGCGTTCATCCTCTTCCGTTTCGTTCCAGTGCAGGCGCCGGCCGCCATCCTCGGCGACGGCGCCACACCGGAAGCGGTAGCCCGCCTGACCGCGGAGATGGGGCTCGACCGGCCGGCTCCGGTCCTGTTCTTCGAATGGGTCGGCAATGCTTTGCGCGGCGATCTCGGCCGTTCCTACGTCACTGGGCTGGAAGTGTCTGCCGAGATCGCGCATCGTCTGCCGATCACGCTGACGCTGGCGCTCGGAGGCATCTTCATAGCGATTCTGCTCGGCGTGCCGACCGGCGTCATCGCGGCTCTCAACCGCAACTCATTCATCGACCGCGCGCTTACCGGCATCGTCTCGGTGCTGCTCGCCATGCCGGGCTTCTGGTTGGCGCTGCTGCTGGTGCTGTTCTTCGCCGTGCAGTTGCGGCTCCTGCCCGCCGCCGGATACACACCGCCTTCCGCCGGCATCTGGCCCTGGGTCAGGGGCTTCATCCTGCCCTGCCTGGCGCTCGGCCTCGGAGCCACGGCCAACATCGCCCGGCACACACGATCGTCGATGCTCGCGCAGCTCGACTCGCAATATGCCCGCGCATTGACGGCCCGCGGCTGCCCGCGCGGGCGACTGGTGATGCGCTACTGCCTAAAGAACGCGATGATGCCCGTTCTCGCGATCATCGGCATGCTGACGGCACTGATGTTGAGCGGCTCCTTCGTGATCGAGAAGGTGTTCTCGGTGCCCGGCCTCGGCTCGCTGATCCTCGATTCGATCAATCGCGGCGACACGCCGGTTCTCCAGGCCGTGGTGGTTGTGGTCGCCGTCTTCATCATCGTAGTCAACCTGATCGTCGACATCGGCTACGGGCTTCTCGATCCGAAGGTGAGGCCGGAATGATCGCGGTCACTGCATCCATGACAGAGGCGTCCTGACATGAGCGACCAGACAGCGAATTCGCTGGAGGCGCCGCTGGAAACGGCGCTTGCGGAGACGAACGACCGGCGGCCCGGCTTCCTCGCGCGGCTGCTTTCGCAACCCTCGGCGGTGTTCGCGCTGTGCTGGGTCATCATGCTGGTGGTGGTCGCGATCTTCGCCAGCTATCTGGCGCCGCACGATCCCAACGCGTCGAGCGTGATGCGGCGCCTCCAGGGTTTCTCGGCACAGAACTGGCTGGGAACGGACGATCTCGGGCGCGATCTCCTGTCGCGGGCGATGTGGGGCGGGCGCGTCGCCCTGCATGCCGTGGCCATGGCGGTGGGGCCGGCCTTGCTGGTCGGCGTGCCGATCGGCCTTTTCGTCGCCTATCGCGGCGGATGGTGGGACCGCGTCGTCATGCGTCTCGTCGAGGTCGAGCAGGCGATCCCGATGCTGCTCTTCGCTTTCACCTTCATCGCCATCTTCGGGCGTGGCCTGACCAATGCGATGCTCGCCGTCAGCCTGGGCTTCGCGATGTCGTATCTGCGCCTGACCCGTGCCGTCGTTCTTGCCGAGCGTCCCAAGGCCTATGTCCAGGCGGCCGAGATCCAGGGCTATTCGGTGCCGCGCATCCTGTTCCGTCACATCCTGCCCAACGCCATCGGCCCCATCGCCGTGCAGACGTCGATCCTCGCCGGTGTTGCGATCCTGCTGGAAGCCATGTTGAGTTTCCTCGGCCTCGGCGTCGCCACGGGTAGCCCGAGCTGGGGCGCGATGCTGGACGATGCGCGCCGCTTCCAGATCCAGCAGCCGCTTTTGTCGCTGGTGCCCGGCGCGGCGATCACCATCACGGTGCTCGCCTTCAATCTGCTCGGCGACGGCTTTCGCGACGCTTTCAACAGCGACCTCGTCATCACAAGACGCAAGAAGTCCGAGCCGGCGTCTGCCCCGGCTGCGCATGCGGCGCCGGCAGTCGTGGAGAAGCGCAACACCGACAGCGTGCTGCGCCTGTCGAATGTCAGCGTCGAGTTTCCCGGCCATGCGGGAGCGTTCCAGAAGGTAGTCAACGACGTTTCCTTCTCGATCGCGTCGGGCGAGATTTACGGTCTGGTGGGCGAGTCCGGCTCGGGCAAGTCGATGACCACCGCCTCGATCCTCGGTCAGGTGCCGCGACCTGGGCGCGTGGCCGGCGGCTCTATTCTGCTCGGCGGTCGGGAACTGGTCGGGTTGGAGGAGCGCCAGATGCGGGCGATCCGGGGCCGCGACATCGGCGCGGTCTTCCAGGACCCGATGATGGCGCTGTCGCCCGTCCACAAGGTCGGCGATCAGATGATCGAAGGGCTTGTCCGCCACGAGGGCATCTCGCGCAAGCAGGCGCTTGAGAGGGCGGCCGAGCTGCTTGATCTCGTCGGGGTCGTCGACGCGCGTAACCGCCTCAACGATTATCCGCACCAGTTCTCCGGCGGCATGGCGCAGCGCGCGATGATCGCGGCGGCGTTGATGTGCAAGCCGAAGCTGTTGATCGCCGACGAACCGACGACCGCGCTGGACGCGACCGTGCAGAAACAGGTGCTAGACCTGCTGCTGCGGCTCCGCGAGACGTTGGGCATGTCGGTCCTTTTCATCACTCATGATCTCGCCGTCGTTGCCCAGCTCTGCGACCGCGTCGGCGTCATGAAGCTTGGTGAGATGGTCGAGGAGGGAACCACCGCGGAGATTTTCGCCGATCCGCAGCATGCCTATACGCGCCAGCTGCTGCGGGCGCGCGAGATGCTGGACGGTCCCATGGAGACGATGAGATGAGCGCTGTGGCTGACGACGTCATCCTGCGGGTCGAGGACCTCACCATCCGCTACGAAAAGGGCCGCTCCATTTGGGGCACGCCGCGCTATGGCCAAGTGGTGCACGGCGTCTCCTTCTCCGTCAAGAGGGGCGAGACTTTTGGACTGGTGGGCGAATCCGGCTCCGGCAAGAGCACCATCGGCAAGGCGGTGCTGCGGCAGATTCCGGTGCTCTCGGGCAGCATCACCTTCGAGGGGCAGACGATCACCGACTGGCCGGAAGGCAAGACGCCGGTCACCTACCGGCGCGCGGTGCAAGTGGTGTTCCAAAACCCGCGTCTGTCGCTCAACGCCCGCATGCTGGCGCGTGACACGGTGGGCGAGGCGGTCCGGTTCCATCTGGGATTGCAGGGCCGCGAACTTGACGAGCGCGTGGCCCGGCTGTTCGACGATGTCGGCCTGCCTCGCCATCTCGGCGACCGCTATCCCGACGAGCTTTCCGGCGGCCAGCAGCAGCGTGTGGCGATCGCTCGCGCGCTGGCATGCGATCCGCGCCTGGTCATCTGCGACGAGGCCGTCAGCGCGCTGGACGTCTCCACGCAGGCGCAGGTCATAGGGTTGCTGCGTCGCCTGCAGGAAGAGCGCGGCCTGAGCTACGTGTTCATTTCGCATGATTTGGGCGTAGTGCGGAATCTGTGCCATCACGTCGGCGTGCTCCAGCATGGCCGGTTCACCGATCTCGGCAGCGTGGAGAGCGTCTTCGAACGTCCGCGCGACGACTACACTCGCGCGTTGCTCGATGCCATTCCGAAGTTCCCGGGCAAAGTGGCCGCCTAGGAGGCGCCTCCTTCGGACCGATCTTTTCAGACCTTGCGAGTAGAGCTTCGCACCACCAGTTCCGGCGCGAGCACGATGCTGCGCCTAGCGCTGCCATCGTGATTGATCTCACTCATCAAAAGGCGGGCAGCTTCCCGACCGAGTTCGCGGTGGCTGATGCGGATCGTGGTGAGGGGCGGATGCACCATGTCGACCAGCGGCATATCGTTGTGTCCGACCACCGAGATGTCATCGGGAACGCTCAGCCCGACATCGCGCAACGCATCATAAGCGCCGAGCGCAACCAGGTCGTTCGAGGCGACTACCGCTGTCAGGTCTGGCCTGAGTTCGCGCAGGGCATGCATCGCCGCCGCGCCTGCCGGGCGGGTATAGGCACTGCTTTCGACGATGGGGGCGTCCGCGGGGTCTATACCCAAGGTCGCCACCGCCTCCTTGAAGCCGTTGCTGCGCAAGAAGCCGGTGGACAGGTGCTGCGGGCCGGCTAAGTGGCCGATTCGGCGGTGGCCGAGCCCATGAAGATGCTCGATTGCCAGCCGCATCCCATGCACGTCGTCGGAGGTGACGGAGGAGACGCGCATAAGGCTTTCCGCGCGATTGACCAGGACGACCGGCAGCCTTTCGTTCATGCACTGCTGAACGAGATCGTCATTGCGGCTGACCGTGGCAAGCACCAGTCCCTCGACACGCCGCGCTACCAGCTCGAACATCAGTTCGGTCTGACTTCTGGCCTCAGAGCCGACATCCGCGACGATCGTGGCGAAGCCGGCGTCGGACGTCACCTCGGCAATCCCGCTGAGAATCGGTGAAAAGACCGGATTGCTGATATCCGGCAGGAAGACGCCGATCAGTTTCGAACGGCCGGTGCGCAGGCTGGCCGCGGCGGCATTTGGATAGTAGCCAAGCTTCTTAGCGGCGCGTTCGATGCGCTCGCTGGTTTCCTTTCCGATCAGCCCTCGTGTGGTCGGATTCAGCGCGCGCGACACGGTTGACGGATGAACGCCAAGTTCTTCCGCGATCTTCTTTATGGTCGTTCCGCCGGCTCGCTGCACACACCCTCCCATGCCGAATGGCTGCTGCGCGAAAATGCGCTTGATTCAGATATTTAGAGCATTCGGCGGGCGAACGAAACCAAAGAGCCGCCTCAGCCGAGCAAACCGCGCGGTCGCATTACTCGCCTAATGTCCGAGAACCTTTTTCATCGCGTTGGGCCGGTCGTGCATGGCGAACTTGTCTATAATCGCACGGACAGCATCAGCCGTTCGACCAGGAGTTCCAACGGTTCATGGGAACTCCATCGCGTGGGGCGGCTGCTTGAATGCCATAGCAACAGCGAGGATCAGTAAGAATTCACTATCCGACGAACCCTGACCTTGTTGATGTTTCGCTCGGTCATGGACACGACCTCGAATTCGAGATCGCCCGCGTTCACCTTCTCGCCCGCCGTGGGAAGATGGCCGAGCCGCCACAGGATGTAGCCTGCAAGCGTCGAATAGCGATCCGCCTCGTCGACCAGGTCGGTCTCCAGGAGATTGGATGCGCGCCTGACGTCGATCCAGCCGTCGACCAACCAGGAGCCATCTTCCGCCTGTTCCGCGACGAGCGCCTCCTCGTCCTCTTCGGGGAAATCGCCCGCGATGGCCTCCAGAATATCCGTCGGCGTGGCGATGCCTTCCAGCGCGCCGTATTCGTCAACGATCACGGCCATCTGGAGTGGCGACTTCCTGAGTTGCTCGATAACGCGCAGCGCGGTGACGCTTTCGTGGACGACCAGCGGCTGGCGCAGCGAACGAGCAAGGTCGATCCGCCCGTCCTGCAGGAGGTCGCGCAGCAGGTCCTTCGCGAAGGCGACCCCGACGAAGGAATCTAGGCTGCCGCGGGCGAGCAGGAAGCGCGAGTGGCGCAGATCCAGGATTTTCGTCTTGAGCGTCTCCTGGTCCGCATCCAGGTCGAGCCAGTCGATCTCGGTGCGCGGGGTCATGATGGAGATGACGGGGCGGTCAGCAAGCGTCAGCACGCCCTGGATCATCTCCTTCTCCTCGCGCGCGAAGAGCTGCTGTTCCTCGGCATGTTCGGCGATCGCCTCCGCTGTTTCGCCCAGTGGCATGTCGCCGCGCTTACCGCCGAGCAGTCTCAGCACGGCGTCTGCGGTGCGGTCGCGAAGGTCGCCAGCGGTCACCAGCCTCTCCTTGTTGCGGCGGGCCATCTGGTTGAATGCCTCGATCAGTACCGAAAACCCGATGGCCGCATAAAGATAACCCTTCGGGATATGGAAGCCGAAACCCTCCACGACGAGGCTGAAGCCGATCATCATCAGGAAGCCGAGGCACAGGATGACGACTGTCGGGTGTTTCGACACGAAGGCCATGAGGGGCTTCGACGACACCATCATGACGACGATGGCGACGATCACGGCGATCATCATCACCGAAAGGTGCTCGACCATGCCGACGGCGGTAATCACGCTGTCGAGCGAGAAGACCGCGTCGAGCACGACGATCTGGACGATCACCTGCCAGAAGACGGCGTGCTGCAGCTTCTTTTCCTTGTGGCTGACCGAGCCTTCAAGCCGCTCATGCAGTTCCATCGTACCCTTGAAGAGCAGGAACACGCCGCCGAAGATCAGGATCAGGTCGCGGCCGGAGAAGTCGAATCCGGCGACCGAAAAGAGCGTCTGCGTCAGCGTCACGATCCACGCGATCGATGCGAGCAGGCCGAGCCGCATGACGAGCGCGAGCGATAGACCGATCATGCGCGCCTTGTCGCGCTGGTGCGGCGGCAACTTGTCGGCCAGGATTGCGATGAAGACGAGATTGTCGATACCAAGCACGATCTCGAGCACGATCAGCGTCATGAGGCCTGCCCAAGCCGCGGGATCGGCCATCCATTCAAAGAGCATGAGAAATCAGCACGGTGCCGTCAGGCGACCGCCTTTCCTGGGTTCAATTGCGGGAGGATGAAGAACGGCCGCGCCGTTTGCGAGTGGCCAGGCGCCGACACTCCGGCAACGGGAGCGCGGGTGCTTCAAGCACGTACTGTAAGGGTCGTCGTCAGGCATTCGGGTTCCCGAAGCGTGGCCGTTCGGGCCACGCGCGTGGTGTGGCGTTTTCCAAATGCGCCTAGAACTCCATGTCGCCGAAGTCGCCGCCGTCGTCGAAGCCCGCCTCGTCGGCTGCGGGTTCTTCCGCCGCGGGATCGGCTTCGGCCGCTTGCGCTTCGCCCGAGTCCCCCAGCATTCCGGCGATGGCGTTGCCGAGCAGGATGCCACCGGCAACGCCCATCGCGGTCTGCGCGGCACCCGCCAGGAACCCGCTGCCGCCGCGTTGGGCCTGGGAGGCCGCTGGGATCGGCTGGGCGGCAGTCGCGCCACCCGGCCTGCCAATGCGTGGTACCGAGCCGGAACGTTGCGGCTGGCGGTTGTCGCCGAAAAGACCGCCGAACAGGCCGCCCGACCGGCGCGGTGCCGCAGCCTGGACCTCCAACTCCTCTATGCGCGCTTGCGCGGCTTCGAGGGCCTGCTCCTGCACGATGATCGTCTGCGCCATGTAGTAGGGTGCGCCGGGCTGGACCGCGATCTGTTTGCTGATGAATGTCTCCGATTCCGCATCGCGCGGCGGCGACTGGTGCTCGACGGCGGCGAGCTTGCCGAAGAGCTGCTCGATTGCCTGCTGGTCGTTGCGATCCATCCTTGAATCCTTCTTCTGGTTGGGTCTTCGTCGGACTACTCGCGCTCGCCCGTGAAATTGAGGAGCAGCTGGAAGATGTTGATGAAATTCAGGTAGAGCGAGAATGCGCCCCAGACCGCCAGCTTCTGCCTGGATTCGGCATCGAAGTTCTCGGCGTACTGCTCCTTGATCGACTGCGTGTCCCACGCTGTCAGGCCGAGGAAGACGAAGATACCGATTACCGAAATCGCGAACTGCAACGCCGACGATTGGAGGAACAGGTTCACGAGTGCGGCGATGACGACTCCGATCAGGCCCATGATCAGGAAGGACGAGAACCTCGTCAGGTCCGTCTTCGTCGTGTAGCCATAGAGGCTCATCGCGCCGAACATCGTGGCCGCGATGAAGAAGGTGCGGGCGATCGAGGTTCCGGTGAAGACGAGGAAGACCGAGGCGAGAGAAAGACCCATCACGCCGCAGAAGGCCCAGAACATGGCCTGAGCGCCTGACGCCGACATGGTCTGGATTCTGAAGGAAAACAGGAAGACGAAGGCGAGCGGGGCGAGCATCACCACCCACTTCAGTGGGGTCGAAAAGATCGGCACGTAGAGCGCGGGCACCGAGGCCACGGTGAAGGCGACGACGCCCGTCAGCACCAGGCCGAGGGCCATGTAGTTGTAGACACGCAGCATGTGCTGGCGCAGCCCCTCGTCGAAGAGGGCGGCGCTCTGTTGGCCGAAGCCGGCGCGGTATCCGTATTGCGGGCTGCTCATGGGGGGATTCCTCTTTGTGTGGATCAATAAAGCGTGTCGGCGAGCCGTTCGGCCGCGCGGTCGAGTTCGCGGACGTCTCCGGCTGCGACGACAGCGTAAGCGACCTCGCCAATCTGGAAGAAGGCGGCCGATGTACGCCCTGCGGGT
Source organism: Aquamicrobium sp. LC103 (assembly GCF_001014615.2). Lineage (GTDB taxonomy): Bacteria > Pseudomonadota > Alphaproteobacteria > Rhizobiales > Rhizobiaceae > LBCQ02. The sequence continues at coordinate 131,318 of NZ_LBCQ02000015.1, read as the reverse complement.
ACGAGTGTCGGGGAAACGACGTCGAAGGTGCCAGGTCTGACCGCAAACAGCGAGACCGGGCCGAATTCGTCCGTCTCGGCCGAGAGTTCGACGCTGGGGCCGAAACGGGAGGGGAAGACCTGCACGTCTTTCACCCGCCATTCTTCGGGCAGCATCGGCATGACGATGGCGGTCATGGCCCGAATCTCCTCTGGGTCGTAGTCAGGCACCTCCGGCTGGGACGCCATCGCTGCGCGGATCACAGACGTGCGGTGCGCGCGCATCGCATCCTCGACATAGGCGGGCGGGGGAGCGGAGGCGACCGATTCCGTCACCGAAAGCGGTCCGGCGATCTCGTTCGCCGCCCAGCCTGCTCCCAGAAGGATCGCGACGGCGGCGGCCTGCTGCAGGCGCGCGAACACTCGGCCGCGACGAAGGCCGCGTTCGAGACGGCGCGCGGCCTCGCTGGTGGCGGGACGGCCCGATGCGCCGGGCAGCGCAAGCGCCAGGCGCAGTTCGTCGCGCGATCTGAGGTCGGCCATCACGCGGGCGGCTTCGGCGGGACGCGCCGCCAACCAGGCTTCGACCTCAATCCGGCGGCCGGGTTCAAGCTGGTCGTCGACATAGGCATCGAGATCCTGCTCGGTGACAGGGTCAAGGACGTCTGACATCGTGGCCTCCTACGATCCTAAGTGACGGGGCTTCGTCCGGCTCGTCCTCCAGCGCCCTGAGCGCGGCCCGGGCCCTGCCGATGCGCGACATCAGCGTGCCCACCGGAACTGCCTGCATGTCCGCCGCCTGCTGGTAGGAGAGGCCCTCGATCGCCACGAGATGCAACGCAGCCCGCTGCTCCTCGGGAAGGCACATGAAGGCCGCACGCACTTGGGCCAGGCGGACGGCATGGTCCTGAGGCGCGTCGAGCGACTGCGGCGTAACCTCGGCCACGCGCTCGAGCCTTGCGGCTTCTGACCTGCGGCTGCGCGCGCGGTCGATGAAGGCGTTGTGGAGGATAGAGAGCAGCCAGGCACGCATGTTGCCGCCCGCACGGAAGCTCGAGCGGCGTTCATAGGCCCGCACGAGCGCGTCCTGCACGAGGTCTTCGGCGTCCGCCCCGTCACGGGTCAGCGATCGGGCATAGCGCCTGAGCGCACCCAGTTGGCCGATGACGTCGAAGCGCGAGCGCGATGTGTTCATGTGCGATATACGGAGCGGCATGCCGATTTCATCCGCGTGTCGGCAAATTTTTTCCGCCCCTCTGTGGCCTACACGACACCAACCCTAGCGGCGGGCTTCAGCTCCTGGTTCACCCTTGTTGTCTGATCATAACCATATTTTGGTTCACCGAACCGCCAAGCAACTGTTTAAAATCGGGAACGCGGAAAGCGGTCGTACCGATTGAACGAGCAGGCAAGTTCCATTTCTTTGCGATCCCTCACTAGGTGCCGTGCCATGGTGCGTGGGAAGGCAGGCACGTCAGTATGTTGGCTATGTTTTCTTATTCCGCGACAGTCTTTGGGGTTTCAGGTCCTCTGATGATCCGGGTGCGGATTTTGGTTGAGAGCCAGTCGATGATGTACACCATCACGATGATCAGTATGACAATTGACCACGCTTCGTCCCAGCGATAGGCGCGGATGCGGTCGGAAAGCAGGAAGCCTATTCCGCCTGCACCTACGATGCCGAGAATGGTACCCGAGCGTACATTGCTTTCGAAATTGTAGAGCGTGATCGACAGGATCACCGGCAGGGCCTGTGGCATGATGCCGAAATGGATGGACTGGAGCCGCGAACCGCCCGCCGCCATGACGCCTTCGACGGGTTTCTTCGAGGTGTTCTCGATCGCCTCGGCATAGAGCTTACCCAGAACGCCGATCTCGCCGACAGCGATGGCCAGCACGCCCGCGAGCGGTCCAAGGCCGAAGGCGCGGATGAAGATCAGCGCGAGAACGAGCGTCTCGAATGCCCGGATGACGTCGAAGCCACGGCGCACGCCAAAGCGCAGGAAGGGCAGGCGGTTGATGTTCTTTGCGCCCAGAAACGAGAGCGGTAGCGCAATCGCTGCACCCAGCAAGGTGCCGAGAAATGCCATCGCCAATGTCTCGGCCAGACCTTTGAGAACGTCGCTCAGCGGTTGCCACTCGGTCCAGATATGCGGCGGGAACATGAAGGAAAGCACCGAGCCGAGCCGGCTGAGCCCCTCGACGATCCGTGCGGGCGAGAAACCGAAATCGTAAAGACACCAGGCAAAGACGAGAACGAAGCCTGCCCACAGAAGCGCCCGGCGCAGCCGGATGGCGAAGGGCGCGCGGAAGGCGGCCGGCATTTCGGCCTTCAGCCGGGAGATCTCGATCGAGGCGGGAAGCGAAGCGGCCGACATCTCAAATCCTTTCCAGACCGATGACGCGGTGGCGCAGCTTTTCCGACGCCCAGTCGATGACGAAAACGGCCACAAAGATGATGACGAACAGTGCCGAAAGATCGGTGTATTCCTGCAGCGATACGGCGGTGCGCAGTTCCTGTCCCAGCCCGCCTGCGCCGACGAAGCCGATGATGGAGGAGGAGCGTACGTTGATCTCGAAGCGCAGGAGCGTGTAACTCAACGTGTTGGGCAGAACCTGCGGCACGACGCCGTAGCGCATTTGGTCGAACCAGCTGCCGCCTGCCGCGCGCACGCCTTCCACGGATCGCATATCGATATTTTCGTTGGCTTCGGAATAGAGCTTTCCAAGCGAACCCGTGCAGTGGAGGGCAATCGCCAGCACGCCGGCCATTGGTCCTACGCCGAAGCAGAAGACGAAGATCAGTGCCCAGACGAGCTCTGGCACGGTGCGCGCGATCTCCAGATATCGTCGGCTTATCCAGATCATCCAGGGACGCGGTGAAAGATTTTGCGCAGCTGGAAAGCTCAAAAGAAAACCTCCCACCACGCCAAACATCGTGGCCATGAAGGCGATGAGGATCGTTTCCAAGAGCAATTCCATCCAAATCGGCCAGCGCCAGAACCAGTTGACGAGATCCTGGCTGAGCGTGAACCATGCCAGTTCCGGGATGGTGCGGGAGATGTATTCGCCCAGGCGGGGAAGGCCCGCGAGAAGAATCCAGCGTTCTTCGCGGCTGCCATCGGGCATGGTCACCTGCGTGACGGTGAAGAAATTGGCAAACTCGGCAGTGATCAGAAAAATTGCCATCAACGCCAGCGCAACGGTCCAGAAGGAGATGCGTTCACGCGTCCTGTGCCGGCGATAGTCGGCCTCGAAGGTGTCAAGGGCGGAGCATGTCTGCGTCATGGCGGTCCTGTTGCTGCCGCAGTTCGTGCTGCGAGCAACCGGTAAGGATGATGAAAGGGACGGAGTGCGGCAGCCCGAGCGAGCTGCCGCAGGCGTAGGCTTAGCTCCGGCGCTGTGCCTTCAGCCACTCGCGCATGTCGACGATCCACTGATAGCGCTCATGCGTGACTTCGACATAGCCTTGCGTATTGGCGGCCTCGCCACCGCTGATCGCCGTAAAAGCTTCGGGTGCCGCGGTGGGAGCCGCAAGATAGGCGGCCTTGACCGCATCGACCATTTCGTTGGGAAGATTGGTGCGAACCGTGACCGGTCCGTTGGTGATTTCGGGCGACCGCCAGACGAAGCAGATTTCGCCATCGGGTATCATGCCCTTTTCGACCATGCGCTGGGGAATGCCGGTCGCCTCGTTGTTGATGTAAGTGGCGGCGGCGTCGAACTGCTTGTTGACGACACCCTGCACGCCGGCCTCGTGGCTGCCCGAAAACGGGGTGGCCGAGAAATATGTCGAGGGCTCGATGTCCTGCTGGACGAGATTAAAATAAGGCACCGCATAGCCGGAGGTGGAATCCGGATCGGCGAAGGCCACGACCTTGCCCTTCAGATCCGCGATGGATTTGTATCCAGAATCGCATCGCACCGCGATCACGGAGTAGTAGCCCGTCAATCCGTCCTTTTCCTGCGCGGTGAGAATGGGTCGCACCTTGCCTTCGCTCGCGGTCCATGCGGCCGCATATGCGGAAGAGCCGAGAGAAGCCCATTCGATCTGGTCGGCCGCGAGCGCCTGGACGACGCCGTCATAGCTGCCGGCGGTGAAGATCTCCACTTTGACGCCCAGTGTCTTTTCCAGATATTCCCGGAAGGGTTCCCAGCGCGCCATGCGGTCGGCCTCGTTCTCGGCCGAGGTGACGCCGATGCGGACGGTCTTGTAATCTTCTTTCCAGTCTTGCGCGACTGCCGAACTGGCGGCGGCAAGCGTCAGAAGCGCAGCAGTGACAATACGCATATCTGTATCCTTCCGAGTTAGGCCGTGACGAGCTCGCGCACGGCTGTGGATGTGACTTCCTCATCGATCTCCGGCATGTCTTCTGCGCCGTAGAGATCACGAACGATGCGGTTGGTAAGTTGCCTTGCCCGGTCGTCGAACATCACCTGGCCATTGCGCATGGCGATGATGCGGTCGCAATAGGTGCGAGCAGTATCCAGCGTGTGCAGATTGACGATAACCGTGATGCCGTCCTCGCGATTGATGCGGCGGAGCGCTTCCATCACGCGCGTGGCATTACCGGGGTCGAGGCTGGCGATCGGTTCGTCCGCCAGCATGATACGGGGTTTCTGGACCAGAGCGCGGGCGATCGCCACACGCTGTTGCTGCCCGCCTGAGAGATTTCCCGCCCGCTCAAGTGCCTTATGCGCCAGTCCAAGGCGTTCGAGGGCAAGAATTGCTTCCGCGCGTTCCTCATCGCAAAAGCGCTTCAACATCGATGAGACGATGTTGTGGTCCGAAAGCCGGCCCACCAGCACGTTGGTCAAGACATCCAGCCGTTCCACCAGATTGAACTGCTGGAAGATCATCGCGCAGTTGCTTCGCCAGTGTTGCAGCGCCTTGCCTTGAAGCGAGGTTACCTCGGTCGTTCCAAAATGAATCGAACCTTCCGTCGGATCGATCAGGCGGTTCATCAACCGAAGCAGCGTCGACTTGCCGGCGCCCGAGGGGCCGATGACCCCGACGAACTGACCCGATGGAATGTCAAGCGTCACGCGGTCTACGGCGCGGGTGGCGCCAAAGCGGCGGGAAAGTCCGTTAATAGAGAGGCTATCCGTTTTCATGTCGCCATCGTGCCCGCTGTATGTAACGGTGGTTTATCATTCGGATGAATTCGTCATGACATTCGAATGACTTTAGTCGGCATGAACCGGCGCCATTCTCTCGCGGGAGAGAAGCAGGCGGCCGTCGGAAAAGATCGTGCGACCGTTGCGAAGCGTCGCGACGACGTGGCCGATGCCGGTGTCGTCCGCAACAACCAGATCGGCGTGCTTGCCGATCTCGATTGTTCCGCGATCGTCGAGCCCGAGTGCATGTGCCGCATTCGCCGCGGAAAGTCGGGCAGCACCCGTAAGTCCCTCCGGATCAATCTTCGCCAATTCAAGCACAGCCGGCAGGATCGCAGAGGGATGGTAGTCCGCAGCGAGGATATCGAGGAGGCCTTGGCGGTGCGCCTCGCGCGCGGAAAGATTGCCTGAATAGCTTTGTCCTCGCATCGCATTGGGGGCACCCATCGCATTGAACAACCCGTAATCGTGCGCGGCGCGCGCGGCCTCTTCCGTCACTGGAAACTCGCTTATCGTGACGCCAAGCTGCGCCATGATCTCGACCTTGGCGACGGTGTCGTCGTCATGGCTCGCCAGATGCACATTATGGGCGTGACACGTCTTTGAAATTCGGGCGAGCGTTGCGGCGAGTTCTTCGGCCGGCCGTGTGCGCTCCTCGATCTTGCGTGCGACGAGGGCAGCGGCCTCCTCGCGTGTCACACCCTTCTCGGCGGCCATGCGCTGAGCAACCCGCTCGATATCGCGATATTGCCCCTGACCGGGTGTATGATCGGTGAGTGAAATCAGATCCACCGTCCCTTCGCGGATCAGCTCGTCGATCACTTCGAGCGCCTTGGGAAAGGTGATCTCGAAGCGGGCATGGATGCGATGATCGACCAGAAGCCGGTCCTTCATCGCGTAGAGCGCACGGATCACCGCACTGGTGTGTTCGTAGCTGCGTAGATGACCATAGGTGGAGGCGGGGCTGAAGGAGAGCGCGGCATAGGCCGTTGTAATGCCAGACCCGGCGAGCTTGCGGTCGAGATCGCGCAAGCCAAGCTCCATTGGCATGTTTACATTTGGGCGGGGCTCGATTTCGCGCTCGATCATGTCGCCGTGCATGTCGATAAAGCCCGGTAGCAGGATGAGCCCGTTACCGGTGAGTGCCGCGTCGGATATCGGCCGCTCGGCGATATCCCTGATGAAGCCGTCCTCGATGCAGACCGAGCCGCGTTCGATCACGCGGTCGGGCAGAACAATGCGAAAATCACTCAGCCACATGGTGTACCTCTTGCGTGGTCAGATCGAGTTCGCTGTCGACGAGGTCGGCGATGTCGGCGCGGTGGTGAAAAACGCCGACCATGGCGATACCCGCCTCTTTCAGTGCGGACAGACGGCGGATCAGCGCGTGCCGCGCATTCACGTCGAGCGAGGCGGTCGGCTCGTCCAGCATCAGCAGGCGCTGGGGTAGGATGAGCGCGCGGGCGAGGTTCACCTTCTGCTGCTCGCCGCCCGAGAAGGTCGAAGGGTAGGCGGCCCAGAGTTCGCGCTTCACGCCGAACTCGCCGAGCCAGCGCCGCGCCTCGTCAACCGCTTCGCCTTTTTGGCGGCCGGCGAGCCGCAGCGGCTCGGCCACGATGTCTTCGGCCGTCACGCGCGGGCGCGGGTTCAGGAACTGGGTGACGAAGCCGATCTCGCGTCTTCTCAAAAGCGCGATATCGACATCCGCGGCGCGCGCGAGATCGATCCGACCTTCCGCAGTGTCGAGCCAAACATGGCCGCCCTTCGGCCGGTAGCTGCGATAGAGCGTGCGCAGGAGGGTGGATTTTCCCGCACCGTTGCGCCCCGTCACAAGTAGGAACTGGCCGGGGAAGAGACGGAAGGTTACGCCTTCGAAAGCAAACAGGCGTTCGCCTAGATGATGCATCTCGAAGTGCTTGGTAAGGTTTTCCACCTCCAGCACTGCTTGGGTTGCGGATGACTGGGCCACTTTTGTTCGCGGATGCGCGAGCACGGCGATATCGTCGGTCATGTCGCTCTCACAGTTTGGCATGGACAAGGGCCTGGGTGTATTCGTGCTGCGGGTCCTGGAAGATCTGGTCGGCAAGGCCCTCCTCGACGACGCGGCCGCGGCGCATCACCATTACGCGGTCGGCCATGGTGCGGATGACGCCCAGATCGTGGCTGACCAGAACCATGGTGATGGCACGGTCGCGCTGAAGGCGCTTGAGTGTGTCGAGCACGAGCGCCTGCACGGAGACATCGAGCCCTGTGGTTGGCTCGTCCAGAAGAAGAAGCACCGGCTCGAGTGCTATCGCCTTTGCCAGCTGCACTCGCTGCTGCATGCCGCCAGACAGCTCGATAGGCGGCGCATCCATGCGTTCGAGCGGAAATTCCGAGGCTGCAAGCGCGTCGCCAGCACGGGCACGCAGTTCCGAGAAACGCCGTTCGCCGGCAATCAGAAGCCGTTCCGCCACATTGCCGGAGGAGGAGTTGCGCATCAGAAGGCCAAGATGCGGGTTCTGATAAACGATGCCGATATGGCGCGCGCGCAGCATCCGGCGCCCATAGCGGTCGAGGTCGAAGAGGTTGCCGGCAGCGCCCGGAATGTCGAGCCGGTAGTCGCCCTTGTCCGGGCTGTCCTCGAGGTTCATCAGCCGCAGAAGCGTCGACTTGCCGGAGCCGGATTCGCCCATGATACCCAGCACCTCGCCGGGGTAGACCGTTGCGGAGACATCCTCCAGCGCGACGACGTCGCCGAAGCGGCGGCTGACGCTCTCCATCTGCAAGACCGGCGTCGCGGTTAGGAGGCGCGGCGCATCGAGGGGAAGAATTTCGCTTGTGGCGCTCACTGCATCGCTCCGCTGTTGTACCAGGTTTCGCCGATCTTCACCGGTTCGCCGTCGCGCGCCTGGATCGCCTTGATGCCGAGATTGCTGTCGGAGAGCTCAAAGGCGGAGCTTCCGTCATCCTGCGGGATCTCGTTCATGAAATAGCCTTTTACGCCCGAGCGGTGGCAGGTGAGGTCGCCGTGCTCCTCGACCTTGTATGGCACGTCGGAAAACACCAGCGGCTCGACGGAGGTGAAGGGCGGCACTGCGAAGATGCGCTTTTCGCGACCGGCGGAAAGAAAGGTGAGGTGGTGCGCCATGTGCAATTTCGGCACATCCCATCGAGGGATGGGGGAAGGGGTTATGACATGTCTCCCATTGACCAGCGAAGGGTAGGCCGCGCCCTGCATGATGCGGCCAGAGCGCACCATCTGTTCGTAGAGGATGAGCCAGAGCCGTCCGTAATCCGCATCGGCATGCATCTCGCGGGCAACCGACATGTTCGGCTCGACCGGGCGCAGGGGCTCGGGGTTCGGAACCTGAAGCACGAGGATCTGATCTTCGCGCATCAGCTCTTCGGGGATGCGGTGGCGCGATTGCAGGATCGTCGCCTCAAGCGTGTCCCAGGTCTCCCTCGCGCCGGAAACGCGCGCGAGGAATTTGCGGATGGAAACCGCGTTGACGCTGTCGTCAGCACCCTGGTCGATCACCTTGACCACGGAGGCGGGATTGACGAGCGTCAGCGTCACCTGAAGGCCGCCAGTGCCCCAGCCGCGCGCCATCGGCACCTCCCGGCTCGCGTAGACCATCTGGCAACCAGGAACGGCGATGGCCTTGAGCATTTTGCGGCGCATCTCGCGCTTGGCGGAGGCGTCCAGAAAGCCATAGCTCATTGCCGCCCAGGGGCGCGTGAGTTCGGACAGGGCGGTCATTCGGCCGGTTCCTTTTCGAGTTCGCGTGTTTTTGTCTTGGCCGCTGTGGGAGTGGGTTTCGCGGGTACTGCATCCTTCGTCTTCGCGTTGCGGATGGCGTCGAGCGAGGACTGGAAGGTCACGTAATGCGGCAGCTTGAAGTGGATGCAGAAGCCTGACGCTTCCACCGGCTCGGTGTGGTAGAGCACGAACTCCTCCTCGACCGGTGAACCCTTGGCAGCACCCGGCGCGTTGAGATCGAGCGTGGCCGCGGAAATCACCTTGATCTCGTTCCACCCGAGCGTCGCGGCGAAACCAAGCCGAATACCTTCGGCCTCCTTGGCGGCGACCTCGGCCTGGCTGACTTTCACGCGACCGGCAGAAAATACCGTGCCGCGCGGATGCCTGACACAGACTTCCGCCTCCGCCAGCCGCAGCTCGTTCACCGTCGGGTGGGCATTGCCGTAGCCGCGCATCGCCGAATAGCCGAGGGTGAGCACGCCGCCGGTATCGGCACGGGCAAGACTTTGCAGCACATGCGCGCGGGGCGCGGGGAACAACAGTGCCTCCCGCGTGAGATCCGGGATGTCCTTAGGCGCAACTTCTTCCCGGGGCGGGTCGGCCACAAGCCCCTGGGCCTTCTGCCAGGCGGCAAGGCTCGGTTGGCGTGCCGGTGCGGGCTCGTCGGCTGGCGCGACGGGTTCGGGCATGAAGGGATTTCCCTCCAGCACCGAAGTTGCGAGGATGCGGTGGGAATAATCGAGCGTAGGCCCCAGAATCTGACCGCCCGGGATATCCTTGAAGGCCGCGGAGATGCGGCGGTGGGTGAAGAGGTTTTCCTGCAGGACCGGTTCGGCTATGGCCAGACGCGGCTGCGTCGTACGCCATGCGCGCAGCAACAGCACGGTTTCGTAGAGATCGCCGCCAGTTTGCGCCAGCGCCAGCGCGGCGCTCTCCGGTTCGTAGAGAGACGCCTCGCCCATCACCCGGTCCACCAGCCATGGCAGCGCGCTGCCGACTTCCGCCACGCGATCGGCGTCGATGGCGCCAAGACCTGCGCGGTAGAGCCGTTCGGACTGGACGATCGCGCTCTCGCCGCCTCTCGTTGCAACGTAAGCCATCAGAGCACCTCCACTTGAGTGGAGCGCGGCAGCGCGATAACGCGGCGTTCCTCCACGATGATCAGATCCAGTCCCGCCGGATAGGCCGAACGGCGGGCACGCTCGACCCAGAACGCAAGCGGCAGATCCGGGCTCGCCTCGATGGTCGTCATGATGCCGGGTCCGGTGAGCTGCAGCCGGGGGCCGCCGGAGATGGAAGCTGCAATCACGATCGTCGCGCCATTGTCGGGATAGAGCGCGGTGCCCGGGTCCGCTGTCCTGATCGCGGGCATCGGGTCGCCCGCCACGAAGAGATATCCAGCTTCGTCCGCCGCCGCCTTGCAGGCACCGGTCCGCGAGATCGCCTCGGCGAGCGCGGAGTCGTCGCAATAGACTTGCATTTCAATGTCCACGAGTGTCATCGCGACTGACAGCAGGCCGGGTTCCGCTATCTCGTATACTTTGCCAGGCCGGGACATTGCCCACATCAGCGCCTCGAAAGTTTGATTGTCGCGTGTTTCGCCAGCATCCGGCCGGGGCGGGACGATCATCTCCATCAGAAAGTCTCCATTTTGACGCGGGTCGCCTCGACGGCGCGCAAGGTTTCCCGGTCCATCGCTGCCAGATGGGCGGCTTCGCGCTCGACGAATTCCGCGACGGTGGGAGAAAGATCGACCGCTACCGTCAGGTCCACCACGGCCATGGCCATTGCCCGATCGAGATCGCGGCCGACGATCATTCCGTAGCCTTCCTCGCCGGAAGGAGCTCGAATGTGAGCCTCCGCCACGAGCACTTCGCCCAGATGGAAATCCGTGCCCTTCACCGTGTCGCGCATGGGCAGCATCACGAGCCCGGTCCGGCTTTGGAGTACCTCGATCACGCCGAGGTTGGGCAGCAACCGTTCGGCCAGCGCCTTCAGTCCTTCGGGCCTGGCGCGGGCCAATATGCCCAAAAGATGCGCGTGCTCCGTCATGCCCCCGTCTCCGGGAGCCCTCACTCGTTCAGACATTGTCGTCCTCTTTTGCCTGGCGGATCGCCCATGCTGGCGTACCGCCTTTTTCGGTTATGCTTGGTTCGGCGGATCGAATCCGGCGGCCGTGACGGGATCCACATCGAATGTGAAGCGCACTCGGTCGGCCGCCCAGATTCCTTCGGAATAGGCGATGGGCAGGTCTTGAGAGTCCACGTCCGTCTTGCGCACCACCAGCACGGGCTGGTCCGGGTGCTGGGAGAGGAGTTCGGCCTCCTCGGGCTCGGCGCGCCGCGCGAAAACGGTTGTTGATTTGCGGAAATAGTCGCCGATACCGGCGTCGCGATAGATTTCCGTTACATGCCGGCCCGCTTGACGCTGCGCCGCCATGTCTGGAAACCGTGCGACGGAGTGGAAGGAAAGGCCGATGCTGATCGGGACACTATCGGCGAAACCGCGTGTCAGTATCCGCAGCACGGGATCGCCTTCGTTCAGTTGAAGTGCGCGCGCGACGCGCGTGGACGCCGGCATCACCTGTGCGGAAATGACCTCGCCCGCGGGGACCACGCCTTGCGAGCGGAGGTTCTGACGGAAGCGGGCTCGACGGCCGATATGATAGTCGATGAGGGGCGCATCCTCGACGAAGGTGCCACGGCCCTGCTCGACCCGGAGCTTGCCTTCGATCGCGAGCGCTGACACCGCGCGCCGGACGGAATGCCGCCCCGCGCCGAAAAGCTGGCAAAGTTTCGTTTCCGTCGGAAGGCGCGCGCCGGGAGCCAGCTCACCGGCGGCTATATCGTCTGCGATCCGGTCGCGGATCATCTGCCATTGCTGGAGGCCCATAGTGCCCTCGGATTCATTCGAATGACTCATTCAATAACGAGTCTCTGTGACAGGGACATGAAGAAGAATGGACGTATCGAGGCCAGCGCCGTGATCGCGGTGCTCTTCCATTTTTGGGGAGGGGGCGATGCTCTCATGCCACTGAAGCGAGCGCTAGTTCCTAGTGGGCTGGCGATCTCACCGCCTTGACGTGACGCGCCCGATGCATTGCCCGATAAATCTGCTGGTTGTCACAACTCGCGATGGTTGAGCGACGCCGCCTTCAATGCGACGCGCACCGAACCCGCTTCCAGTTCCGGCCGCGCGACGTCATGGAGAACGGGAGACACCGATGCACCGGCGGTCCGGCACGAGCTTGGGCTCAGCGGTATCGATTGGCGGAACCTAGGCAAGCTGTCGAAGAAAGGTGGTGGCCTGATCGACGAACGAATGATGTTGGTGCCATTTACAACGAAGACAGCCCCACAGTGCCCTCTGGACTTGGCCCCGAAGGCATTCGTCGAACAAGCCAGCCGTGTTCGAAAAATTGCCTAGCCCTGGATCATATATAGGGCAGGACTGAATAGCCGAAACTCCTACGCTCGAACCGGGCGAACTTTCAGGGAGAAAGCCAGACATACACGGCAAGGGTCTAAAGCCTTGCCTTGACGCTGCGCGGCGTGGCCAGCAGCAGGCTGGTTTCGGAGTTGGTGATGCCGGGGATCAGCCGGATACGCCGCAACACTTGGTCGAATTCGATCAGGTCGGATGTTCCGAGCTCCACCACCAGATCCCATTTGCCGTTGGTTGTGTGGATGGCGCTTACTTCCGAATATCCGTTAAGCGCCTTGATGACGGCATCGGCGCTGCGGCCGCCAATCTCGATCATCATGATGCCGCGCACCGGCAGGTCAATGGCATCGGAACGCAGGATGACGGTAAAGCCGATGATCTCGCCGCTGTTCTTCAGGCGCTCCAGCCGCGCGCGAACGGTGGCGCGGGTCAGACCGAGTTCTGTCGCCAGATTGGAAAGACTGCTCCGTCCGTCGTGACGCAATATGGTGATGAGGCGCTGGTCGACTGCGTCCATTTTCTGTCCATTTCGGTCAATAAGCCTTTCCATAATGGTAAGTCTTCTGACCAGATTAGGCAATCTGGCTACTTCCAAGTGCCGCGAAAAATGGGTCTTCTTGAATGGATGACAACGAGGGCGGCCATGAACTGCAAGCTGATTTCCGTACCGGTCGAACAGGGACAGCCCGTTCCGGGGTGTGCGCTCGGTCCCGAGGCGCTGAAAGGCGCCGGGCTGGCCGCAGCGCTACGCGAGCTCGGCCATGAAGTCGTCGATCTGGGCGCCGTTCCAGCGCCGCAGCCGCGCGCCATGCCTGTCCATCGCAACCATTTGAGGTTCCTGTCGCAGGTCAGCGCCTGGATCGAGGCGACTGCGGAAATGGCCTATGCGGCAAGCGCCGACGGGTTCCCTATCTTCCTCGGCGGCGACCATAGCATCTCGGCAGGCTCGGTGTCGGGCCTTTCCCGCCGCGCCGCCGAGCAGGACCGGCCACTCTTCGTGCTGTGGATGGATGCCCATTCCGACTTCCACACGCTGGACAGCACCACCAGCGGTAACTTGCATGGCGTGCCGCTGGCCTATCTGTGCGGCCTGCCGGACTTCGAAGGCTATTTCCCGCCGCTGGCCGCTCCGCTGTCACAGGAGCGCGTTTGTATTCTCGGCCTGCGCAGCGTTGACAAGGCCGAGCGCGAGGCGCTGGCCACCTCGCCGGTGCGCGTCCACGACATGAGCGCCATCGATCGCAAGGGCATCGGCCCTTTGCTGGAAACCTTCCTCGATGAGGTGCGCGCGGCGAACGGGTTGCTGCATGTCTCCTTCGATGTCGATTTCCTTGATCCGCAGCTGGCTCCGGGCGTCGGCACACCGGTTCAGGGCGGCGTCACCTTCCGCGAGGCTCATCTGGCAATGGAGATGCTTTACGAAAGCGGGCTGGTCACGAGTCTGGACGTGGTCGAACTCAATCCCACGCTTGATGAACGTGGCCGCACGGCCGGTCTCGCCATAGAACTGGTGGGCAGCCTGCTCGGAAAGACGATAATAGGAAAGAAGAGGGCAGCCTGAATGGACAAGCAACTGAATGTCGTGCCGTTTGTGAGTGTCGACCGCATGATGCGGCTTGTGCATTCGGTGGGCATAGAGCGCTTCCTCACGGAGCTGGCCGGCTATATCGAGGAGGACTTCCGTCGCTGGCAGAGCTTCGACAAGACGCCGCGCATCGCGTCGCATAGTGTCGACGGTGTCATTGAGCTGATGCCGACCAGCGATGGTACGCTTTACGGTTTCAAATATGTCAACGGCCATCCGAAAAACACTCGCGAAGGTCTCCAGACCGTGACTGCCTTCGGCCTGCTATCCCATGTCTCGACCGGCTATCCCGTGCTGCTTTCTGAAATGACCATGCTGACCGCCCTGCGCACGGCCGCCATGTCGGCTGTTGCCGGCAAATATCTTGCGCCGAGGGGCGCAATGACCATGGCGGTCATCGGCAACGGCGCGCAGTCCGAGTTTCAGGCGCTCGCCTTCAAGGCGCTGCTCGGCGTCGACAGGCTGCGTCTCTACGATATTGATCCGGCAGCGTCGCGCAAATGCGCCGGCAACCTCGCCCGTCAGGGGTTCGCCTCGATCGAGATCTGCGATGCCGCGGCCGCGGCCGTCGAGGGAGCAGAGATCATCACCACCGCCACCGCCGACAAGCAATATGCCACGATCCTGACCGACAACATGGTCGGCTCCGGGGTGCACATCAATGCGGTGGGTGGCGATTGCCCCGGCAAGACCGAGATTCACCGCGATATCCTGCTGCGCTCCGATATCTTCGTGGAATTTCCTCCGCAGACGCGTGTCGAGGGCGAAATCCAGCAGCTGCCCGAGGACCATGCCGTAACCGAGCTGTGGGAGGTGATAGAAGGCCACGCCACCGGCCGGCGCGACGAGCGCCAGATCACCCTGTTCGATTCGGTCGGCTTCGCCATCGAGGATTTTTCGGCGCTGCGCTATGTCTATGATCTGACGGTCGGTGGTGATGCGCTCGAATTCCTCGATCTAATCGCCGACCCGGACGATCCGCGCGATTTGTTCGGCATGCTGATGCGCTCTCCAGCAGCGGCAGAAGCTGCGAGTTAATGCTTAAAGGGCCCGGCGCCCGGTACTTGCCTGAAAAGCGATGCCGGGCTGCTTCCTTTCAGGAGTTGGAGCGTTGTCAGCGTGGCTCTGCTGACCGTATCCAGAACCACCAATGGTTCATCTATTATATCATCAACAGGGTACGGACCCGTTCGCGGGGCAGGCACGAAGTCAGCTTGCGGCGATCGCTCCGACAGAGAGGATTTTTCCGTCGTCGTCGACAACGCAACTTGTCGATCGGCCATCGACGTTGAGGTCAACATGGTAGGTGCGAGCATCGAGCTTACGCGAACCGACCGGTAACACCCGGCTTTCGTCGACGCCTCCCGATTGGGCGACCGTGGTGGCGCATAGGAGTTGAAGATCGGCTGGAGCAGTCTCCACTTTGGTGCGCGACATTTGCTCGGGTGTTGGGTCTGGCGTGCTTTGGCATGCACTCAGCCCCAGGACAAACAGCACACTCGATAGAATTGCCGCCTGTCTACCAAACGCGGGGCAGCCCATCCGGTCCGGCCCATCGGTCTTCTTCCTCATTGAAGTTTTACTCCCTGTGGGGTCCCACCTCACACTCCCTTATAGAGTGCTGCGCCCTGCATGAGCACGATGACCTTGGCTCCGACCTGGACGCGGGAATGCAGGTCAATCACGTCATCATTGTTCATTCGAATGCAGCCGGAGGAAACATCAAGGCCCATCGTCCATGGCTCCGGCGTGCCATGGATGCGGTAGATCGTGTCCTGGTTGCCTTCATAGAGATAAAGTGCGCGTGCGCCGAGTGGATTGTCCGGCCCGCCCGGTTGGCCACCGGCCCATTTGGCGGCGTTTGGATCACGCGCGACCATTTCGGCCGGTGGAGTCCAGGTGGGCCACTCCGCTGTGCGGCCAACTCGGACAATGCCTGCCCAGCCGAAGCCATCGCGCCCAACGCCGATGCCGTAGCGAATCGCCTGTTGTCCCGGTTGCACGAGATAAAGGAAGTGCTGATTACCATCGATGATGATCGTGCCGGGCTGTTCGGCCGTGCGGAATCGTACGATTTGCCTGCGGAACGCCTCGGGAACCTGGCCGTGCTTCTTGTAGTAGCGGTAAGCCTCTGTCCTGCCGTAGTCGACCCAGGTCCGTGTTTGTGGGTCGTAGACCTGTGTGTTTGCAGAAGCTGGCGCTACCAACGCGATGGAAACGGCAAGGGCTAAAGAAGCAATTCGCTTGATCGACCCACAGCGGTGTACGGTCAAATTCATGGCTTGGCCCACTCCTTGATCCGCGCCGCGTTTTTTGAAACCCATTGCTTGGCGAAGTCGTAGGGATCCTGGCGTTCCACCTGAAGCGCATAACTCATCTCGGTCGCTTCTTCGGGTGTGAAGGTGACCCGGTCAAGGAATTCCACGACCTCGGGATGCTTGTCGCGAAGCGATGTCGCATAGGCGATGTGATAGCGGGCCGTGTCCCAGGCGCTTGCCGCGGTGGAACTCTGTTCCCATAGCGGATCTTCCGACGGCAGTAGAATGTTCCACTTTGCCGGATCGTAGGACGGCTCTGAAAGACGTACGATATCGTGCAGCTTGAAAACGGCGTGTGGCGCATAGCACGCAAAGACGAGCGGGCTGGCGGTTGCCGCGGCCGCATCCACTGCTGCCATGCCGACGTCCTCCTGCATATCGAGCAGCGTTACGGTCTTGCCGTAGCCATAGCTGTTTGCGCGGATGCGCTCGATAGCTGTCGAAGACCATGCTGGCGCGCCGATCCAGATTTCGCCGCGGCCATCATCATTGGTATCGAGAACAGCCGTTTTTTTCGGGTCGTTCAGGTCGGCAATATCGCTGATCCCGGCATCGGCGGCTGCGCGTGTCGCGCACATGCCTTGCCAAGCCTCGACGCCGACCGGGCTAAGTGCAACCGTCTTGGCATCCGTCACATATTTTTTCACGAGATTGTCGAGGTTCGGAAGCCAGACTTCTGGATGGATGTCCACCGTGCCTGCATCCAGCCCTGCGAAGGCGGTCAGCGTGCCCGCCTCGGCCACCTTCGCCTCGAGGCCAAATTCATTCTTCAAGGCCACTTTCAGAATATTGGCGCTGGCCCTACCTGAAAACCAGTTCGGCATAGCGATGACGAGTTCATTCGCTTGAGAAATGCTACAGGAAAACAGTAGCAAAGCCGTCGCAAGTTTTGCGCTCCATGACATGCCATGCCGACCTCCCATCAGACGCTCCTCTCCATCGATGCAGAAATGTTTAACAAGAAAAACAAGTCTGCTGCAAACCCGCAGCGCCAATTCAAGTCGTAGCCAATCCGCAACATGTGGATTTTAAGTCGAGGACGGCAGTATGTGGGTTCTCGCCGAAGTGCGACGATAAGGGCCTTGGCGACAGGCGGACCTCAGCCGGTGGTTCCCCGGATCACGAACTCGTAGTTGACATCGACCTGGGTACTTGCCGGTTCTTCGCCGGCGAGCCGGGTGAGAATCATGTCCGCGGCTATCGCCCCGATCTCTTCGCGGCGAACACGAATGGTCGTCAGTTGGGGGTTCATCTGGCTTGCGATCTCCTGATCGTTGAAGCCGCAGATCGACATTCGTCCGGGAATGGCGATGCCTCGGCGCTGGCATTCGAAAACTGCTCCCGCCGCCCACAGGTCGGAGGAACAGAATACCGCGTCCATGTCCGGCGAGCGCTCCAGAAGCCGCACGAAGGCGGCGGTCCCGTCGGCTATCGAGAATTCGGCCTCGTCGAGAAGCGACGGATCAAACGGCAGCGACGCCTTCTCCAGGCCCTGGCGATAGCCTTTCATGCGTTGGCGGTGCCGGTCGTTGTTTTGAGACGCATGGCCAATGAAGCCGATGCGGCGACGGCCCGTGCCCACGAAATGATCGATCACCGTGACGGCGGCAGCCGTATTGGAATAACCGACGCTCATGTCGATGGGGTCTTCCGGTAAGGTCCCCATCTCGACGACAGGGATGCTTGCGCGCGTTAGCAGCCGCCGCGTCTGCTCGGTGTGGTTTGCTCCCTGTATCACCAGCCCGGCCGGCCGATGCCCTAGCAGTGCGCGCACGATCGTCTCCTCATTGTCGGTCGAGCCGCCGGAATTGCCGAGCAGCACGCAATAGCCCCGCGCATTGAGTGTATCGGAAAGCCCCTGCACCGCGTCGGCGAAGACGCCATGATGGATGTATGGCACAATGGCGGCGACCAGTTGGGTGTGCGTGGCGGCGAGGCCGCCGGCGATGAGGTTGGGAACATATCCGACCTCGGTCATCGCCTTCTCAATGCGCAGGCGGGTTGCCTCGGCGACGACGTCCGGTTGGCGCAACATGCGGGACACCGTGATCATTGAAACACCCGCGGCCTGGGCCACGTCGGCCATGCTCGCTTGTTTGGCTGTCGCGCGGGGCTGGCGCCTTATCGTCGTGTCACCTGTCAAAATAGCGCTCCGAATGCATTGACATTAGTTTATGATAGACGCTAACACTGGAATGTTAGCGCTGATCATCGATGGTTGTTTTGAGCCATCAGGCTTCGCTCGTCAATGATTCTAGGGAGGGATCACCATGAAATTTCACCGTTCCGCAATGCCGGCGCTTGTTGGCCTGCTGACGATGCTCGCTTCGGGCCACGCCGTAGCCCAGTCAATCACGCTGCAGGCGGCCACGATCGCTCCACCAGACAACATCTGGTCCAAGGTAGGTGACCGGTACGCCGAGAAAGTCGCGGAGCGGACGGGTGGCGACGTGATCATCCAAATGTCCTACTCGGGCGTGCTCGGTAGCGCCGAGGAAACCATTGAGGCGCTGCAGTTCGGCACCACCAATATCGTCATTCAGGAAGTCGGCCACCTGGACAATTACGAGCCTCTCGCGGGTCTCGGTTCATATCCTTATCTCATTCGCGACTACGAGCACTTCAGGGTCGTCACCGAAAAGACGGATGTCGGCAAGGCCTTTCATGACGAATTGGAGGAAAGATCCGGCTTCAAACTGGTGGGCGCGGGTTTTCGCGGACCGCGCGAGATGGCGGTCAACAAACGCATCGAGAGCGTGGACGACCTGGCCGGGCTGAAACTGCGCGTGCCGAACCAGCAAATCTTCCGCGACACATGGACAGCGCTTGGCGCCAGCCCGACACCGATGCCCAGCCTCGAAGTCTACACGGCGATGCAGCAGGGCATTATCGACGGCGCCGAGAATCCGCTCGAGGCGCAGATACGCTCGAAATACTATGAGGCCGTGCCGTATGTGATCATGACCGGCCATGTGAACGCGTACTACACGTTCATTTTCGACTCCGCATACTTCCGGGGACTCCCCGAGGAGGTCCAGCAAATCCTCATTGAGGAAGGCGAGGCTGCCATGAAATGGGGCAGCGAGCAGATGCAGAAGCTCATCGTCACCTATGAGGACTATCTGACCGAACGGGGGGTCGAGATCATTCGCCCCGACGTGGAAGCGTTTCGTGCTCGGCTGGAGCCGATGAAGGCCAACTACCCTGCGGATTTCCAGGAATGGATCGACCGCTTCCAGAGAGCCGGTGAAGACTGAACCGCGTTTCGCCTCGTGATTTGACGCAACCAGCTTCCAGGAGCTGACGGCCGCCTTGTGGCGATTGCCCGTCGGCTTCCTTCACCAGGACCCAATCTCCATGAACAAGTTACTCGGAATTGTCGAGAGCGTGCTCGACAAGCTTCTGATCGCGCTTTTCCTGACCATGGTGGCGGCGATCGTCTGGCAGGTCATCGCACGTTACTTCTTCGCGTCCCCGACCATCTGGTCGGAAGAACTCGCGCGTTTCCTCGTCGTGTGGGTCACCATGCTCGGCAGCGCCTATGTGCTCGAACATGGCGGCCACGTCGCGGTGACGATCTTCGTCGACATCTTGCCTGAGTCCTGGCAGCGCTTCTTCGGCTGGCTGCGCGATGTCATCGTGATCGCCATGGCAGGCGGCCTTGCCTACTACGGCTACGGCTTCGCCGTATCTGGCGCGCGCCGCACCGCGACGGGCCTCGGCCTCCAGATGAGCTACGCCTACGCCGCCATACCCATCGGCGCCGCTCTGATCGCGTTCTTTCTCGTTGCCCGGCGCATCGCCGGACCAAAGGCTTGAGGCCATCATGCTCACGATTCTCGCCATTTCCTTCACGGCGCTGATGGTCATCGGCCTGCCGATCGGCTTTGCCATTATCGTATCGAGTTCCCTGGCCATCTTCTTCGGGGCCAGCATCAATCCGCTGATCATCCCTCAGCGCGTGTTCGCCGGGTTGGACAGTTTTTCGCTGCTTGCCATTCCGTTCTTTCTTTTCACCGGTGCGCTGATCAGCCTTGGCGGCCTGAGCGATCGCCTGGTGCGTTTTGCCAATGCCCTTGTCGGCAGGTTTCGAGGCGGATTGGCTCTTTCGAACGTCCTTGCCTCAGTCCTGTTTGGCGGAATCTCCGGTTCTGCCGTTGCCGATGCCAGCGCACTTGGGCGCACCTTCATCCCGGCGATGGTCCGTTCAGGTTATACGGCAGCATTCTCCGTCGGCGTAACAGCTGCCTCGGCCCCGCTGTCGCCGATGATCCCGCCGTCGATCGCCTGGATCCTCTACGGTTTCCTGACCGACACCTCGATCATGCGGTTATTCCTTGCCGCCATCGTTCCTTCTGCCATTTGGGCTTTGGCCCTTGTTGCCGTGGTGGTCTGGAAAGCCCTGCGCGATGACATGCCGATCCTGCCGCCGGCGCCGGCGAGGGAGGTTTTCTCCGCCGCGCGGGGGGCGGCATTCGCGCTGGTGCTGCCGATATTCATCCTCATCGGCATTCGCATGGGCGTCTTCACCGTTACTGAAGCTGCTGCAATTGCCGTCGTCTACGCACTCGGCGTCGGTATCATCTATCGCGAGATGACGCTTCAGACGTTTCTCCAGGCATTGCGCTCCACGATCCAGTCTACCGCCGTGGTCATGATCATCATCGGTGCGGCTTCACTGTTTGCATGGGTCCTGGCCTACACCCGGACGCCTGAAGCCATGGCCAACTGGATCCTTTCGATCGCCGACACGCCGATTGCGTTTCTGCTTCTCGTAAATCTGGTCCTGCTGATTCTCGGCACCTTCATGGAGGTGAACGCAGCCAAGATCATGGTGTTGCCGATACTGTTCCCAGTCTCGCAGCAGCTTGGCATCGACCCGGTTCATTTCGGTGTGATCGTTACGGCCAATCTTTGCCTCGGCCTTCTGACCCCGCCCGTGGGCATCGTTCTCGCCATTGCCTCCAAGATCGGAAACATCTCGCTGGAACGCGGCGCCGTGGCCACGTTCCCGTTCTTTCTGGCCGGTTGCGCGGTGGTGCTCATCCTGACGCTCTTCCCCCAGATTTCACTCTGGCTCCCGAACCTCGTTCTCGGCTCGCAATAAGGGCCGCCGCCGATTCATTTCGAAAGGAAATTCTCATGAAAACACTTGACGACGGTTCATACCTTGTCGACGCGGAACGTCTCGAAACACTAATAACGGCTATGCTCGAAAAGGCTGGCGTTTCGGCGGACGATGGCAGGATCGTTGCGGGGTCGCTGGTGTCGGCGGATGCGCGCGGAATGAACTCGCACGGCGTGCTCCGGTTGCCCGTCTATATCCGGCGCCTTCAGCAGGGTGGCTTCAAAGCCAACTCCAAGGGCACGGTGGTTGCGGAGACTGCCGCCACCACGTTGATCGACGGCGGTGAGGGACTTGGCTCCGTCCTGACCGCACACGCGATGGACATCGCCATTTCGAAGGCCCGGATGACGGGTATCGCGGCGGTGGGTATCCGTAACTCCAACCACAATGGCGAGAACGCCTACTACGTCAAACAGGCGATAGATCAGGATATGATCGGCATCGCGACGACGAACGGCTCGCCGATCATGCCGGTGTGGGGCGGCAAGACGATGCTGACCGGACCGCTTCCGATCGCCATCGGCGTCCCGACGGACAAGGAACTGCCAATCCTGCTCGATGCCGCGCTCGGCATGTCTTCGCGAGGCAAGATCCTCTATTATGCCGAGAAGGGCATGTCGTTGCCGGACGGCTGGCTGGTGGACGCCGAGGGCCGACCGACCAACGACCCGAACTGGGTCAAGAACGGCGGCTGGATTCTGCCGATCGGCGGGCACAAGGGGTGGGGCCTGATACTGGCTTGCGAAATCCTCTCCGGCCTGCTGACGGGCGGCAAGTTCGGCCAGGAACTCACCAATCTCTACGACGATCTCGACACGCCACAGCGCAACGGCCACTTCGTGATCGCCATCAACATCGCCTCGTTCGTCGACGTACCGTCCTTCAAGGCGCGGATGGATGAATACATCCGCATCATGAAGGCGTCCGAGCTTGCGCCTGGCACCGAGGAAATCCTGATGCCGGGCGAGATCGAGTTCCGCAAGGAAAAGAAGCAGCGCGCCGAAGGCATCGTGCTCGGCAAGTCCGTCGTCGACGAGGTTGTCGCGGTTGCAGGGCAGCTGGGTATCGCCGCATCAGCCGTGCTGGAGGGATGATCATGACGATCGAAAGGAACGACCCCTTCCTCGAGCGGCTCTCGGTGCTGGAGACCGGCCAGATCAGCGATGTGCTCGATGAGGCCGGCCTGGTCAACCATGCCTTGTCTTCCGACCTGTTCGCGCTGATTCCAGGGCAACGGTTCGCCGGGCGCGCCGCATGTCTCAAGGGTGAGCCGTTCGTGCAGGGCAGGACGCAGAAGGCGTCCGTGGCTGCCGATACGATGGAACGGATTACGCGTCCGGGGACGGTACTGGTGATCGAGGCGGGTGACTTTCAGGCCGGTGCGTTGCTCGGCGGCTTCGTCGCCTACAGCCTTCAGCAACGCGGCTGCACCGCCATCGTGACCGATGGCGCCATCCGCGACGCCGATGAAATCCGTGAGCTCGGCCTGCAGTGCGTGCAGCGCACGATCACGCCGGTGAACGGCGCGCGCCGCTGGCGCCAGACCGTGGCGGGCGAAACGGTGCGTCTGCCGGGTCAGACCTGCGCGCGCGTGGAGATCCGCGACGGCGACTATGTCGTGGGCGACGGTGACGGTGTCGTCGTCATACCCGCCGCGGTGGTCGGCCAGATCGTGGAGGACACCGAGGAACTTCTTCGCATCGAGAAGAAGATCGGGACCGAGTTGCGGGCAGGGGGGGCGAGGCACGACGTGTTCAAGGCGAACCCTCGCTTCGCCCATATACGCTCGGCAATCTAAGGTCAGAACGAAGTGCCCATGGGCAGCAACAGGATACTCACAGTGTCAAAGATCAAGATCGCGATGATGCCGGGCGACGGCATCGGTGTGGAAGTCATGGACAGCGCCCTGCACGTGCTCGCGGCGTTGGAAAAACGCTTCGGCTTCAAGCTGGAAATGGAATATCACGACGGCGGTGCCGATTTGTACCGTCGGACGGGCGTGGCGCTGAGCGATGAAAGTTTCGAGGCTGCGCGCAAGGCGGACGCGATTCTGTTCGGCGCAATGGGCCTGCCGGATGTCCGCTATCCCGACGGTACCGAGATCGCGCCGCATCTCGACATGCGCCGCGAGTTCCAACTTTACGCCGGCGTCCGGCCCGTACGCCGGTTGCCGCGCACACCGAGCGTGCTCGCCGATCCGCGTGCGGCCGACATAGATCTGGCCATCATCCGCGAGTCCACCGAAGGACTATTCTATTCCCGCGGCAAGGGCACCGTCGAGAACGACCAGATAGCCAGGGAAACGCTGGTCATTACTCGCGCGACGAGCGAAAAGCTGTTCGACTTCGCCTTCCGCCTTGCCGAGCGGCGGCAGGAAAGGCGCGGCAGGAGCGGGCGTGTCACATGCGTCGACAAGTCGAACGTCTTCGTGGCGATGGCTTTCTTTCGCAAGATATTCGACGAACGCGCTGCCGGCTTCCCGACTATGAAGGCGGATCACGCCTATATCGACGCGACCGCCCTCGATCTGCTGCGCAAGCCCTGGGAATTCGATGTCCTCGTCATGGAGAACATGTTCGGCGACATCATCTCCGATATAGGCGGCGGTCTCGTCGGCAGCATGGGGCTGGCTCCCTGCGCAGAGATCGGCGATGAGCACGGCCTGTTCCAGCCGAGCCACGGCAGCGCGCCGGATATTGCGGGAAGCGGCAAGGCTAATCCGACCGCGATGCTCCTCTCGACCTCGATGATGCTCGAATGGCTCGGAACGCGGCGCGACAACCAGGCGCTACAGGACGCCGCCGAGGCTCTCGATGCCGCGGTGGACCGCGCCTATGCGGCCCGGATCACGCCGTTCGAGTTCGGCGGCCGCGATGGCACGAAAGAGATCACGCGGGCAGTCATCGAGGAGTTGGGATGACCAGAGACGCTTCGTATTACACCATACTTGTCGAGTTCGATCTCAAGCCTGGTTGTCGCACCGCCTTCATGCCGCTGATGCTGGAAAATGCACGCAGCTCGCTTTCCGACGAGCCGGGTTGTCTGGTGTTCGACGTGTTGTCGCGCGCCGACGACGAGGAGCGCGTGGTGCTCTATGAGGTCTATCGCGACAAGTCCGCCTTCGACGCTCATCTAAGAGCACCGCATTTCCTGTCCTTCGATGCGGCCATTGGCGACTATGTCGCTGCCAAACGAGTGATCGAGTTGTCCATGGAAAGTCCGCCTTCGGCGGTAACCATGTAACTGTCTGCGGCGGCCGGTATGCTACCAGAACCTGCCGAGCGCCTTGCTCCATCCCGATCTTAAACTCACAGTCTGAAACCGATTCCAGCAAGGAGGACCGCGATGTCGGCCCAATTGACGAGCGAGCTCATATTGCCTGAGGACGCCGAACGGGCGTTGCTGCTGGGCAGAGTATGGTCGACACGGGCGGGCGGACCCTGTCCTGTGCTGCTGCATCGGGGACGCGTGCGTGATCTGTCGACGCTTGCGCCGACCCTTTCCCAGGTGCTGGAGCGACCTGAGCTGCATGCCGACATCGCCGATCCGCTGGGTTTTTCCGATCTCGGGGAACTGGACGCCTTTCTGTCGGGAGATGTCGGCGAATTGCTCGCGCCGACCGATCTGCAGGCGGTGAAGGCCGCGGGTGTCACCTTCGCCGGCAGCATGCTGGAACGGGTGATCGAGGAACAGGCCAAGGGTGATCCCGGCCGCGCCAGCGAGGTTCGCAAACGCCTTGCGCCCGTGCTCGGTGACAGTCTCAAGAACGTCCGGGCCGGCTCGCAGGAGGCCGCTGAGATCAAGAAGCTGCTGCAGGACATGGGCCTCTGGTCGCAATATCTGGAGGTTGGAATCGGCCCCGACGCGGAGATCTTCACGAAGGCCCAACCGCTGTCGAGCGTCGGATGTGGTGCCGCGATCGGCATTCACCCGAAATCCGAGTGGAACAATCCCGAGCCGGAGGTCGTATTGGCGGTGACGTCTCGCGGGGAGATCGTCGGAGCGACGCTGGGCAACGACGTCAACCTGCGGGATTTCGAAGGACGCTCCGCACTGTTGCTGTCCAAGGCGAAGGACAACAACGGGTCCTCAGCAATCGGTCCGTTCATTCGGCTCTTCGACGATCGTTTCACCCTGGACGACGTCAAGCAGGCGGAGGTTTCGCTTCTGGTCGAGGGCCAAGACGGCTTCCGCATGGAAGGTGTGAGCCAGATGCGGGCGATCAGCCGTACGCCCGAAGCGCTCGTGTCGCAACTGCTGAACCGGAATCACCAATATCCAGACGGCGTGGTTTTCTTCCTGGGCACGCTGTTTGCCCCCGTCCAGGACCGGCACGGCCCGGGCCTCGGCTTCACCCACGAGATTGGCGACCGGGTGGAGATTTCCTCGCCGCGGTTCGGCAGGCTAATCAACGTCGTCGACCGGTCGGATAACTGCCCCGAATGGGATTTCGGCCTCGGCGCACTGATGACCAACCTTGCGCAGCGTGGACTGCTGTGAGCCGCATCGGCAAAACACGAAGGAGACCAGCATGAACGCGGCAACAGCTTCGGGCGCGCGGATTGCCTTCCTTGGTACCGGCCTGATGGGCGCCCCCATGGTCAGGCGTCTTCTGAGCGGCGGATACGAGGTCACGGTCTGGAACCGGAACATCGCCAAGGCTCAGTCATTGGTCGCACACGGTGCCCGACTTGCGGCAACGCCCGAGGAAGCCGCGCTCGGAGTGACGATCGTCTTCACGATGCTGACCGATGCGGCCGCCGTCTCCGAGGTGCTGTTCGACAGCGGTCTCGCGGCGCGACTGGCAGCCGGTTCCATCGTCGTCGATTGCAGTTCCATCACGCCTGATGCCGCCCGCACCCATGCCGCCAATCTGGCGAGGAACGACGTCCGCCATGTCGATGCGCCGGTATCCGGCGGCGTCGTGGGCGCAGCGGAAGGCAATCTCGCCATCATGGCCGGCGGCGACGCCAAGGTCATCGAGAGTATCAAAGACGTCCTCGCATTGCTCGGCCGAGTCGTTCATGTCGGTCCGCACGGTGCCGGACAAGTCGCGAAACTCGCCAATCAGCAAATCGTAGCGATAACGATCGGTGCGGTAGCCGAGGCGATGGTGCTGGTCGAAGCCGCGGGCGCGTCGCGCGAAGCGTTTCGCGAAGCTATCCGCGGTGGCTTTGCGGAAAGCCGTATCCTGGAGCTGCACGGCAAGCGCATGGTCCAGCGTCGTTTCGAACCGGGTGGACCCTCCCGCCTGCAACTGAAGGATTTGAAGGCGGTGATGAACCTTGCGGAAACGCTCGGCCTTTCCTTGCCACTGACGCAGGACATCCACAGGCAATTCGATGCGTTCGTGGCCGGCGGTGGCGGCGACATGGATCACAGCGCTTTGCTGCTCCAGCTCGAACGATCCAACGAACAATCAACCGCAAACGGTGCGTGAACCGATGACCGACTTGAAAACCCGCTGATTGCGCTCCCAGGACTTGTTCGACAATCCCGACCATCTCAACATGACGGCCCTCTATCTCGAGCGCTTCATGAATTACGGTGTCACGCCGGAGGAACAGCGCTCGGGCAGGCCAGTGATCGGCATAGTCCAGAGCGGCAGTGATCTAACGCCTTGCAATCGGGTCCATGTCGAGCTCGTTCAGCGGGTACGTGACGGTGTCCACGACGCCGGAGGTATTCCGATCGTGTTTCCGACCCATCCCATCTTCGAACGGCGCTTGACTTAACCAGTGTGAGACACGGTTCGAGTGTCGCGCTCTCTCCCCGTGGCGACTGTTTGTGGGTGTCGAGGGTGTGTGCAACTCCGAAGATCATACTCGAATATATTCTTTAAGTTATTCACATCTAAAAAAGGAAAATATAATGTAAGATTTTGTAAGAATTCATGGGAATTGTTCGATGGACATGTAGGTAAGCTTCCATGCAAACTATCAATACTTCAGGCGGGGAGGATTTTGACGGAGGGAGCAGTGATCGACAACGCTCAGTTCGACTATGTCATCGTGGGTTCCGGCGCCGGTGGCGGGCCCCTGGCCGCCAATCTTGCAAAGGCTGGGTTCAAGGTGCTGCTGATGGAAGCGGGCGGCGATGAGGACAGCCTCAACTATTCGGTTCCAGGTTTCAATGGCCTCTCGACCGAGGATGAAACTTACCGATGGGACTATTACGTTCGCCATTACGCCGACCAGGCGCAGCAGGAACGTGACCCGAAATTCGTGCCGAGCCAAGATGGGGTTCTCTATCCACGTGCGAGCACTCTGGGCGGCTGCACTGCCCACAACGCCCTGATCACCGTATACCCTTCGAACAGTGACTGGGACCGCATTGCGGAGATTACCGGCGACGAATCCTGGAACGCGGCCTCGATGCGGAAATATTACGAGAAGCTGGAGCGCTGCGAGTATCTAAGTCCTGCTGAAGTTATTGCCACCGGGCATGGGAGCAGCGGGTGGCTCGTCACGGAAAAGTCCGATACCAGCGGAAGTCCGCAGGACTGGCAACTCCAGACAACCTTGCAATACGCCGTGGGAGTCGCGAACCAGGCTCACACCATGGGCCCCATCAATCCGCTGCTCGATCCCAATACGCGAAAGGTCGCGGAAGAAGGCCGGGAGGGATATCTGACAATTCCGCTCGCGACCGCCGATCATGCCCGCAACGGTCCACGCGAGTTTATCCGTCAGGTGGCTGCGCAATTTCCGGAGAACCTGACAATTTGGACCGGTGTATACGTCACCCGAATCCTGTTCGCGGATGGCGACGACAACGTAGCTGTAGGCGTAGAATATCTGGCGGGCCGGAATCTTTACAGGGCCGACCCCAGTTCCGGTGTCCGGTGCAAGGTGACCGAACCGACATCCGGGAAAGTGCACGTGACACGAGAGGTCATCCTTGCCTGCGGAACCTTCAACACTCCGCAGCTGCTGATGCTGTCGGGTATCGGGCCAAAGGAGCATCTTGCCGAGCATGGAATTTCGGCGCGCGTGAATCTGCCCGGCGTCGGGCGCAATCTGCAGGACCGCTATGAAGTGGGGGTCGTCTTCGAGATGGACTCCGACTGGACCGTGAACGCCGACGCTACCTTCGGCGATGATCCGGACTTCGACGCAGCGCTTGCACAGTGGCAGGCCACACGCACTGGCGTCTACACGTCAAGCGGAAGTGCGCTCGCCTTTCTCAAGCGGTCGAGCCCAGATCAGCCTGATCCAGATCTATTCGTTTTCGCCCTTGCCGCTCATTTCCAAGGCTATTTTCCGCGTTACTTCTCGCATTTCGAGCCCGTGCGGAACCGTTTCACCTGGGCTGTCCTCAAAGCACATACCCGCAATACGGCCGGCGAGGTCAAGCTGAAAAGCGCCGATCCATTCGATCGACCATACGTGAACTTCCATTATTTCGAGGAGGGGAACGACACCGACGGCCGCGATATCGCCGCAGTCGTGGAGGCGGTCGGCTTCGCGCGGAGCATGATGAATGGATCGCCGTATGTGACGCGGGAGGTGCTGCCCGGTCCAGATATTCAAGGGAATGAGGCGCTCACACAATGGGTCAGGGATCAGGCGTGGGGGCATCATTGTTCGTGCACTTGCAAGATCGGCGGGAGCGATGATCCCGAAGCGGTGCTCGACGGGGATTTCCGGGTGCGAGGCACCAGGAATCTTCGCGTTGTCGATGCGAGCGTGTTTCCGCACATACCTGGCACATTCATCGTTTTGCCCATCTACATGATCAGTGAGAAGGCGGCGACAGTGATCATTGCCGAAGCGCGCGGTGCTGTGGCGAGCAGTGAGGATCTTATGCCATCGACTGTCCCTGCTACCAATAGTTCGGCAAGGGGCGGCATACTCTGAGCGCCGCTCTTTCCAGACGCAGAGACCGCAGACCGTTTGTATTCCGGAGGGCCCCATGACCGCAGACAGGACCGCTTCCCGCCGCCCGAACATCTTGCTCATCACCTGCGACCAGTACCGCTTTCCGCGCTTTTCCTATGGTCCGGAAGGCGGCTTCACTCCAGATCTGAAGGAGATCCTCGGCTTTCAGGGCGAGGTGGATGACAGCAATCCCTATGCGCGGTTCTTTCCCGGTCTGCTCCGCTTGCGCAAGGATGCGGTTGTGTTGCGGAACCATACGATTGCCGCGAGTGCGTGCACCCCCAGCCGTGCGGCGATCTACACGGGTCAGTACGGTACGCGCACGGGTGTGACGCAAACCGGTGGGCTGTTCAAGAGCGGCGATTCCCCCGCTTTTCCCTGGCTTGAACCGGACGGTATCCCGACCCTTGGTTCCTGGATGCGTGAAGCGGGCTACTCGACGCATTATTTCGGCAAATGGCATGTGAGCAACCCGCCGGACCATTCGCTCGACCGTTATGGTTTTGACGATTGGGAGACATCGTACCCCGAACCGCACGGGCCTTTGCCGAACGACCTCGGGATGTACCGCGACGCGGGGTTTTCAGATCTGGCGTGCACCTTTATTCGCCGCAAGGCCTTGGGCCTCGACTATACTCGCCGTTATGCGCTGGATGTGGAACGCGATCCTGACGGTGCGCGACCCGATCCAGAGGATTCGAAGCCGTGGCTTGCCGTCGTGTCGTTCGCCAATCCCCACGATATAGCGACCTATCCGGGCGTTATCGCACAGGCATTGCCCGCGGGTGAAACATCGCAACCGGTGGAACTTCCGGATGGCGGGAGCCTTGAGCGGATGACGCAACCGATCTTCGGCCCCCTGTTCGTGCCGGGCTCGAAGGATGTAATGCCACCGCCCGCCGGCGGCACCGCGCGGATACCGCTCAATCCCTTGGGCTTTCCTCAAGACTGCGCGAATGCAGTTCCAACCCAGGACGAAACGTTGGCGGGCAAGCCTGGCTGCCAGCACGAATACGCCTATAAGATGGGGCTGGCACTCGCCGCGAAAACGGGATTGAGCGTCGCCAAGAGAGCCGAAGACGATCTGGAAGAGGTTGCGGCGCTTGCAGTGAAAACTGCCCTGCAAAGTTGCATCCCATTCCGCCTGTCCGACAATCCGGATCTGAACTGCCGGTTGTTCCTCCAGTTATACGGCTGGTTGCACGCCGTGGTGGACAAGCACATTGAAGCCGTACTGAAGACGCTTGAGGATTCTGGCCAGGCCGACAATACGGTCGTGATCTTCCTGGCCGATCACGGCGAGTATGCTGGCGCGCACGGCATGATGATGGAGAAATGGCATTCGGTCTATGCTGAGGCCCTGCATGTGCCGGTCGTGATCCGCGATCCCCGGCTTGCAGTTTCGAATGGCGTGTCAGAGCCAACGCAGGGTGCCGTTCTACGTCAGGTCGATGCTGTCACCAGCCATATCGACATTCTGCCAACAGTGCTCGGACTGGCAGGAGTTGATGAGATCGAGCGGACGGAGATCCACCGCCGGCTGGCAGAACGGCGCCCGGTGCCATCGCTGCCGGGGGTTAATCTGACCCCGCTCATCTATGGGAAATGGCCGGATGACACGGTGATCGAGCCCGATGGAAAAACACGCGAGGGAGTCCTGTTCATCACCGATGACGAGATCACTGCGCCTTTACCCGTAACGTTGGATTCCCATCAACGTCAGGCATTTGAACAATTTGGCGTTTATGAGCAGACAGTCGATGCCGTACGAGAGGGTAAATACGGCAAAGGGCCAGTGACGATGACACCCGGTGCTGTTAAGCAACCTAACCATATACGCTGCGTGCGTACGGCGCATTATAAGCTGGCCCGATATTTCGACCCCGCGGGGCAGGCTGCCCAGGAATGGGAGCTATACGATCTCCATCGCGATCCTAACGAGATGACGAATCTTGTCGAGGTTACAGCGACGCCTCCGACCGTACGTTCCGATGTCAGCGACCGGAAAGCCGTGCAGGCCGAGGCGGATCGGCTGGCCTCACTACTCGAGAGGCTGGAGCGTCAAAACCTTCTTTAGCAGATAGAAATCGTTGCGCTGTCACCTTGATGGCAGCCGGGTCGCTCGCCGCCAGGATGTCCAACGTCTGGCCATGGCGATGACACCCTCAGCAGCCGCATTCGACGGTGCTCTGCTTGACGCACTCGCCGTAAACGGTTGGCCCGTCACCATCGTGCGCGATCTGACGGTGCCGGCAGCTGGTGTGCCGGTGGTCGCACCGGTTCGTGGTGAGGGATAGTTTGGAGACTTGTTGGCGCCTCTCCTGAGGACGCCATCATCAGGCATTCTAGTTTGTTTAGGCAGCTTTCTTGCTGCCGCGCCTCTTGTGCTCGGGTTCGGCAGCAGTGTCATGGTCCTTCAAACTGTGATCCTGGGCGCCCTGCGCCGTGACGCTCAGCTATCCGAGCTCTGTTGAGTGCAATGGCGGCTTCCGAGGGTGTCCAGTCGTTACACCATTCAGCCGCTATTCCCGCCAGCAGCCCAGCAGGGTCTGTAAAGTTGGGCGAATAGCCACGGCTCACCATCTCTTTGATCAGCGCTTCCTGACGTCTCGCAAGGTAACCAAGCCGGGAGTAGAAGAACCGGACGTGGCCTACTCCTAGGCGATATTCATGTGGGTTGCGGTGATCATCTGGACGTTCCCCGCGAGCGATTGCAGCGCGTACAAGACGGAATATGCGCGGCAGTTCTCGGTATTCAGCGATAAGGTGCTGCGCTGTGAGTTCGGCTGGTGGGATGCAGTTAATTCGGGTCACGCGAGCAACTTCGTCAACATGGAAGGGATAGCTCAGCGCTCCTCTAGCATCGATTCTGTGACTTCTCTGCCGGTATGTTTCGGAATGATGAGCGATGAAAGATCGAAACCTTGGCTCCGGGCTTCGTCCAGATATTCCTGCGTCGTCGACTGTGGCAACTCTGGTGAACGGGAAAGAACCCAAAGGTTTTTTCGGTCCGGCGTCCCGACAAGGCTGACCTGATAATCGGGATCGATCTTCAGGACCCAGTAATCACCCTCAGTGAAGGGAATCCAGCGCAAGCCTTTTGGCAGGAAGCTAACCTTCAGCCGCGAGTTTGCCTCGTCGACGGGTGAGGCTTCGCCGAGAGCTTGCGTCGGCTGGCCCTCCGCATCGAAGCATCGGTTGTCGACGCGAACCTTGCCGTTATCCGCGAGCGAGTAAGTTGCGGTGATGTCGGTAGCAGTCTCGTCCTCGTATTTCAGCGGCAGGCGGCAAATCTCGTACCAGCGGCCTAGATAGCGATCGAGGTCGAGATGCGGAACAGCAATTACATCGTTCATTCGTGGGGTCTCCTTGATGCCACCAACGCGGCGGCTAGGTGCCGGTTCCGGAGGGTATCGCAATGTTGAAGCGCCTTTTCAGTGAAAGCGTAATGGTTCGCCGCCCGACCGCTCGACACGAACTGGAGGCATTGGCGTCAGAGTTTGAGCCGAGCATCCAGCGAGCCTTTCTCAAGGCGATTGCCGACATTGTGTCCGATGTTCAGCTTGGTCGCATCGTTGAGAGCCTGGAACGCGGAGACATCGACGGAGCACTGCCTGCGCTGAACGTCGATCCCGTCGCCTTCGTTCATTCGAAGAGGCGATCCGGCTGACATATGTCGGCGGCGGGATGCGTCAAGTACCACAGTTACGCCTAAGCAGGAGCGACTGCGAGTTTGACGCCAAAGAGCGTGCACAACGCCAAGCAGAGTGGAGAGCTTCGGGTCGCCCCCCAAGAGCCTCGTAGAACTGCCTCGACCCCTCGTGATCTTGCGAAGGGACAAAAGGCCTAAGCATGGGGTCACCTTAGAGTTGGCGCGAAAAGAGATCAAAATGTCCGATTTCAGGGGTAGAACAGGCAAGTCTCTACGTCCATTAAGAGGTCCTAGCCTACCCCTGCCCCTTGCTTCGCATTGGAGGGGTGGTTTCCTTCCAGACCGCTTTTGGCGACTAGATGTAAAATGCGGCCGTCTGGTCCAATCGCTACACACGATCGCGAGGTTTGCAGCGCTAGCTCACTGCAATTGCAGCATGAGGCCGATGGTGCGCGAGCACCAGCCATTCGGCGACTAGACAGAGAATTCTGCACTTATAAAGTCTATGAACGCTCGGACCTTTCTTGGAACGATCGGTGCGCGGGGATAGATGACCGAGACTGTGCTGGGCGCGGGCTTGTATTCTTCCATTACCGGTACCAGCCGACCGGCCTCGATGTCGGGTCCTGCGACGAAGCCCGCAAGAATGGCGATGCCTTGGCCGGCGAGAGCTGCATGATGCAATGCCGCGACGTTGTCCGAATTCAAGACAGGATCGACTGAGACGTCCACGGAACCGTTTGGTCCGCTGAATCGCCAACGCGCACCATGAACGAGGGTAGAGAAGTGCAGCATGCGGTGTGATTGTAATTCGTCCGGGTGGATAGGGCTTCCGTGGGCCTCGACATAAGACGGAGAGGCTACCAAGAAACGGTCGTTCTCTGCGATCTTCTTGATCCGATAATCGCCGCCGCTTTCGCTGGCGCCGATACGCACGGCGGCATCGAAGCGGTCGCTCACAAGATCGACGACATGATCACTGAAGTGCAGATCCAAGCGTAGATGCGGATAAGTGCGCATGAAGGCTGGTAGGCGCGGAGCGACCTGGGTCTGGCCGAATATATTCGGCAGGGCGAGGCGCAGCATGCCGGCCGGTTGCTCCGCGTAGCGCGATACGGCAGCGCGAGCGTCGTCGAGTCGGGAAAGGACGTCTATCGCGTGCTCGAAAAAAACCGTGCCTGCTTCGGTCAGCGTCACATTACGAGTGTCGCGGTTCAGCAAGCGCACCCCCACCTCAGTTTCGAGCGCCTTGATCCGGCGGCTGAGGACCGAGGGGTGGAGGGCAAGCGCGCGGGCAGCGGCTACATAACTTGTCTTGCGGACGACCATGACGAATTCCGCTAGGCTCTCGCTCGCCAGTGGCCTTTCCATACCAAGCCCTTATTGTTGCTGGTACAGCATCAGTTGATGGCACAATAGCCCATTAATTGTCAGGAGAAAGACGCCCATCTCCCCTTTCATCGATTGAAAGGAGAGTTGAATGTCTGATTTTGCAGGTCGCATAGCATTGGTCACGGGAGCCGGTTCCGGCATTGGTCGCGCAGCAGCGGTCGCATATGCCAGGGCTGGCGCTCGCGGAGTCGTTCTTGCCGGACGCCAAACGTGTGCGCTGGAAGAGACCGCCGAGCTTGTCGACGCCCACGGCGCTGTTTCACTGGTTGTCCCCACCGACGTCTCGGCCAATGTCGATGTTGAGAACTTATTGGCAACGACGCTCCACAAATTCGACGCCATCGACGCGTGCTTTAACAATGCGGGCACTCTCGGCAGCTTCCTGCCGGCCAGGGATATGACCGAAGCCGACTTCGATGCGACCATCTCCGTCAATCTGAAAGGGGTATGGCTATGCTGCAAGCATCAGATGATCGCCATGCGCTCGGGAAAAGGCGGATCGATCGTCAACACGTCCTCATGGCTGGCCCATGGCGCATTTCCTGGGTCGTCGGCTTACTCGGCATCAAAGTCGGCGCTTGACGGGATGATCCGTGCGCTCGCGCAGGAGGGGGCACCTGATGGAATCCGCGTCAACAACGTCAATCCCGGCATAATCGACACGCCAATGTTCCGGCTCGCCGCAGCCGACAACGACGCCACCCGCCCGTTCATTCATCACACGCCTGCCGGTCGTCTGGGGACGCCCGAGGACGTCGCGAATGTGGTCGTCTGGCTGTCTTCAGACGCCGCGAGGTTTGTGACGGGCCAAAACATCCTGATCGATGGCGGCTACACCATTCCAGGTCACAGAGCCTAGACGACCGATCAACCACAGAACGGAGAACCAAGCATGATCAAGATACTGACATCGCTCGCCTGCGCAATGCTGCTAACCGTGGGGGTTGCAAACGCCAATTCTTCGGCTGATCAACTGGCGCGTATCGCCTTGCCCGAAGGTGGCGTTTATCCGAACGGTATAACCCATGCCAATGACGGCACGCTGTATGTTGGCCAGATCACCCGAGGCGGCGTTTTGCGACGCTCACCAGGTGGCGAATGGTCGAGGCTACATGAGGGAGCCCCAGACATTTTTGCCGGCACATCGCTTCGGTTAGACAGAGAACGCAACGTACTTTGGGGTGCTTCGCCCGATTTCCTTCCGGAGGGAGAGCCTCGCATTCCGCGCATTTTTGCACTTGATGCGAATACGGGCGAGGTGCTTCAGACCACGCCGCTCACGATCGGCTTCACCAACGATATAGCGGTCGAACCCGAAGGCAGCATTCTAATTACCGAAAGCAACGGCGGGCGGTTGCTGCGTCTGGTTCGCGGCAGCACGGATTTCGAAACTGTGTTGCAGGATGACCGGTTAACCGATGAAACCGGTATCGGCGCAGGCGGCATAGCAAGGGCCGAGAATGGAACGGTTGCAATCGGCAATTTCAGCTCTGGCCAGCTCTACCTGTACGAGAATGGCAACCTGCGGCAACTAGAACTCGCAAGAAGGATCGAGAATCCGGACGGCATGCGGTTTGCGCCGGACGGGTCCTTAATCCTGCTCGAAAGCGCCGTGCAATCGGGTAACGGCCGGGTGCTGCGGATTGCCGATCCACTTGCGGCCGGTCAACGTAATATCGAAGTAATCGCAGAGGGTCTGAGGAGCCCCGTCAACCTTACGGTTACTGATGATGGAACCGCCTATGTCACCGAGTCGCACATCAGACATCGGATGGTCGACGGCCTAGGAGATCAGCGTCCGGGTTCCTTCCACATAGTTGTGGTCCCACTGAGCTAAGACGGCGGCTCGCGGCGGCAACCAATGTCGCTGCGAGCCTGCACCACGCTCAGGACGTTCACGCGCGTTGGTTTAGCGTCGCTATCAGTTGCAAGCCTGATACGCCTGCAGGCGCCGATACCGAATGGTGGCGGCGGCCTCGACCGGCAATGGGTCTGCCCTGCTACCACGAACATATCGTTCATACTCTTCCGGCATTCAGGCGCAATGCACAAGATTGATGATCAAGAGGGGCCTGTCTCGCTTCGACGTTTGGTTGGTCATCCAGGGTTTCTCCGGCTCTGGGTTGCCGACGGCCTTTCGAACTTTGGCACCTCTATTTTCACGTTATCCCTGCAATTGCTGTTGATCGAAACCATGTCCGCCGATCCGCTTGAGGTCGGCTGGGTAAGGGCAGCGCAATGGCTGCCATCCCTGCTCTTTGGGCTCCTGGCAGGCGTTGTCGTTGACCGCTTGCGCCGACGGTCCTTGCTGATCGCTACGGATGTCGCTAGCAGCTGTCTTCTCTCCACTATTGCGGTACTGGCATTGTTGGGACTGCTCACCCCGACCTTGCTGGCCCTCCTCGTCTTCCTTCTCGGCACGGCTGCGGTACTGCAAGGGGGCGCCCACCAGTCATATACGGCGGACCTTCTTCCACGGCACCTGCTCGCTGCTGGCAATGTCAAGCTGAGCCAGACATATACTCTCGCACAGACATTAGGGCCTTTGCTGGGTGGAATTCTCGTTCGTCTCGCCGGTGCTCCGTTTGCAATGCTCGCCAACGCCGCGACTTATGGCACTTCGGCGCTGCTGCTCTTGCGTGTACCCAATTCTGCCGGCGAGCGCTCAACCGAGCGGACGTCGATCCTCGCGGACCTGCGGGAGGGCATCGCCTGGGTGTACAGGCACCGGGTCCTCGCACCTTATGCGTTTTGCCTCCACGTCTGGTTTATTGGAAACAGCGTGGCCGGAACGGTATATATTTTTTACGCATCAAGCCTGGGTTTGGACGCCGCCGCGATTGGATTGACCTTGGCATGTGCTGGCATGGCAGGACTTGTCGGCGCGGCTCTCGCTGAGAGAATAGCGCGCGCCATTGGGATGGGTGTTGCTATCCTGTCCGCAGATTTCATTACCGGGCTCGCTTGGTTCGCTGCGGCTATTGCGCCCAGCGATATCGGAGTGGTTGGGCTTTGCGTCGTCCAGCTTTTCTACGGATTCGGATTGGGGATGCGAGGTCCGTTGGAGATGAGCCTGCGGAATGCCCTGACGCCCTCGCGCTTGCGCGGACGCATGAACACCACGATAAGGTCGATAAACTGGGGTCTCATCGCTGTAGCCGCACCATTTGGGGGGTGGATCGCTCTGGAGCTTGGCAACAATGCGGCTCTCGCTCTCGCTGGCACGATCATGCTAGCGAGTGGTCTGGCGCTGCTCCTATCGCCCTTTCGGTTGGCGTCCATAGACACAACACGGTAGACGCAAGAAACGTCTGCTTTCGGGTGCACATCCTGTTGGTCCCAAGGTCTGATTTGCGGTCGCTAGCAGACGGGCGGTTTCTGGTCATGAAGGCGCCGGCGCAACAGGTATGATCGGGCGTGTTCATACGCCGCCACGATCAATTCAAAAGCGTGTTTTTGTAGATCGCGCCGTCCTTCATGATGACCTTGAAATTGTTCTCGGGATCGGCCACCAGGTCGAGGTTTTCCAGCGGATTGCCCTCAACGAGCAGCAGGTCGGCCAGCGCGCCTTCCTCCACCACGCCGAGCTTCCCCGGATAGGGGTTGCGCTTACCGGACAGCGCCAGCAGTTCGGCATTGGTGCCGGTCGCCATCGTGAGCGCTTCGGCGGGTGTGTACCAGCGGCCGAGCGAGGCAAGGATTGCTCCCTGTTGTGCGGCCATCGCGCGCGAGAACAGGACGTCGGTGCCCCAGGCCGTCTTGATCTTGTACTTCTTCGCCAGCCTGTAGGTGCGGTCGATGCCGGGCCATACCTCCTCGGCCTTGGCCCGTTCGACCGAACCCTCCGGGAGGCCCGTCCTCATCGCTTCATGGAGCGGCTGCAGGCTCAGCCAGATGCCTTTTTCCGCGATCAGTTTGGCGTCGTCCTCGGTCATCAGAAAGCCGTGCTCGATAGATTTCACGCCGGCCTCGATCGACATTTCGATCGCTTCCGGCGTGAAGGCGTGCGCGGCGACGTAGGTGCCCCAATGCTCGGCGATTTCGACGACAGCCCGCAATTCCGGCAAAGTGAATGTGGTGACGTCGAGCGGGCTGTGGGGCGACGACACGCCGCCGCCCGCCGTCACCTTCAAGAGCACGGCCCCTTGCATCATCTGCTCGCGGGCGCGCAGGCGCGCCTCGTCGGGGCTGTCCACGACGATGCTGCCGCCGTTTATCTCCATTGGGGTAAACAAGCCGGGCTTCCGCGGCAGGTCGCTCATCTGGCGGAAATCCCCGTGGCCGCTGGTCACCGTGATCATGGCTCCGGCGGGATAGATGCGCGGCCCTTCGACGAAGCCCCGGTCGATCGCGTGCTTGAGGCCGAACGCCGGCCCGCCGACGTCGCGAACCGTGGTGAAGCCGCGCATCAGCGTGTCTTCCGCCTCGTCGCCGGCTGCGAGATAGGCCAAGCCGATGTCGTTCATCGTCTCCAGCGGAGTGGTCGCGATCAGCATGGCGTGCCAGTGTGCATCGATCAGCCCCGGCATCAGCGTGCGCCCGTTGCCGGCAATGCGCTTTGTGGCTTCGATCTCTATGGGATCGGTTGAGATGCGCTCGATCAGATTGCCATTGACCAGCACGTTTGACGGCGCCGAAAGAGAAGTCGCTCCCTTTCCGTCGAAGATTCTTACGTTTTCGAAGAGCACGGTATCCGCGTGGGCTTCCGCTCCATCTATCGCCAGCAGCGCAACGCCGCAGACTAGGCCTTGCAACAATTTTAGCATGCTTGATCCTCCACCTTGCCAAGATGCGATATCTCAATAGTTCGCACAAGGATTTCTGCCGACGAATCATCGTCGCACGAGCCATGCGCAGCGCCCGTGGGTGTTGCCTCCCTTCATCACCGAGGACGGTATGATGCTCGTCGATGGCAGCATCATGAACGATGCGCCCTTGGATGTGATGCGGGAGTTAAAGTCAGGTCCCAATGTAGTCGTGCATTTTGGACGAGATAATATTCGTCGGCTAAATAATATTGGTTATGCGGACCTGCCAGGCCGGTCGGAAGTCATCCGCTCTTTTCTGAAACGAGGCAAATCGCGCAAGCGCATGCCCAGCATCGTCACCATGCTTTACCGAACCATGCTGGTGCACCAGAACTACAACTTTACGGCTGAACCGGATGATCTCGTGCTTAATCCGCCCGCGTTCCCCGGGGCCTCGATGATCAATTTCGACAATCACCGAGAAGTGACGCGGGCAGCCTATGAATGGACGAAAAGCGAACTGTTGCGCCTGCCGGCGATCAAGGATGGGTATTCGCCACCTCCGACCAGCGCAGGAGCACGTGAGGACGTCTCTTTATAACGGGCGGTTGGAGGTTCGGAAGATTTACATGAAGGGTATGACGGATGCGCAATCGTTCACTGCTTGATGTGGCTGCAGCCTTCGAAAATAGGATGTTTGGGAAAACCAGGATGTTCCAGGTGTGGACGTCGGGTTGGTCGGCGCCCACGGATGAGATTTTTGTCGTGGTGCGCCTGCCAGCCCGGCACATCGATGCCTCAGGCGGCGTAACCGATTTGTCGTTGAAGACGGCAGCGCAATCAGCCGCATTGAAATGGCACGCTGAGGTGTGTTGCGCTCGCGGCGGTCGGGTCCACCATGTGACGATCGACAAGGTCGAAAAATTCCGGCAGCCTTGGATGAAGCAAGAATGGGTAAGGTCGTCAAAAGCGCTGGTTGTAACCGCACGCTATTGCGGGCGGACGGATAATGTCGCGTTTTGCTTCCGCCACAACGTATCCGATGCGCATGGCAATCATTTCATGCGCTACGTCTCACAAATTCACTTCGACCCTCAGCCGGATCTTCCTGCCTACCCGACCGTTCAGATCACGGGCGAAGCGATCGCGCAATGTCGAGATTCGACCGTCGACAATGGTGAGGGGTGGCTCAGATCAATATAAAACTGAGAAAGGTCGGACGTGTCTTCGAGGCGAACGAAGAAACAGAACTATGTCTGCGTTATTCCTCTCCACAGCTCTCCCAAATAAAGCCATAAGCAAATGGCGCAGACTGGTGAAGGTAGGCCGACCGCTAATGGAGAGACGATGCGACTGACGAAGTTCGTAACAATTGTCGGGATGACGCTTACATTGTCTGGCACCGCAGCGTTCGCCGAGGGATTTGAAATCCACGATCTCACGACGCTGGAGAAAGCCGTCGCAGCCAAATTTGACAAGGAGGCATATCATTGGGCAACCCCTACCAATATGAGCATATCTTGTTGCGGCATGGATGAAGACGAGATCGTTTCGGTGACTCTCGATCGACAAACAGACGAAATCGGCAAGGCGAACCGGACTGATGAAGCCTACATCGCCGAACTCGAGGACGTCTGTACGAAGCAAGGGATTTGCAAGATCGAGGAAATCGAAGCCGGGACAGCCATCGCCAGGCAGGTCACACTCCGAAACCTTGGCGGCGGCCAATCAGGCGTGAACATTTTCGCCGTGAAGGGTGGCGACAGGCTGACGATCCAGTCCTCTGCGAAGACCACGGAAATTGCCCGAGACAACGCTGTGAAGGTCTTGGAGGCCCTAAAAGGGTCGCTCATCGGACTGTAACTTCTTCCAGAATAGCTTTTCCGCAAATGCCTGAGCGATAGTGCTAGGATGGTGGTTGACGCGTTTTTGCATCCAGCGATCTTCCAGGTTTCTTCCTTGCGGTATCGACCTCCAATGGAGGTTCGGCGGATACCGCCGCGAGGCGAAGCCCAGCGGTATCGCGATGCAGAT
This sequence comes from Aquamicrobium sp. LC103, assembly GCF_001014615.2. Taxonomy (GTDB): domain Bacteria; phylum Pseudomonadota; class Alphaproteobacteria; order Rhizobiales; family Rhizobiaceae; genus LBCQ02. Next base: position 90,299 of record NZ_LBCQ02000015.1, on the reverse strand, counting down.
GAACAGCATGAGGCGGACGAGGACGGTAGTCCTCACGCTATTTCGCGGCTTGCCCTGAGCGATTGGCCGCATTGAGCGGAGGTGCAACCGGCGGGCGGCCCTGCCCGAACTGCCGGGGTGCGCAGCCCATGACGCGCTTGAAGGCGGTGCTGAAGGCACTCTCCGATTCATAGCCGAGCGCGATCGCGATTCTCGCGATGGGATCATTTGAGTTTTCAAGCTTGTCCGCAGCCAGCAGCATGCGCCAGCGCGCGAGGTACTCCATCGGTGTTTCGCCAGCCGTCTCCCTGAATCTCAGCGCGAAGGTCGAGCGTGACATGCCGGCGCGCTCGGCGAGTTCCTGTAGGGTCCAGCGATATGCCGGGTTCGCGTGCATGGCTTTGATCGCGACCCCGATCTGTTTGTCCGCCAGAGCCACGAACCAGCGGGAGCTGCCGTTGAGCTCGTCGCTCAGGTGCATGCGCAGCGCCTGTACGAGCATCATGTGCGCGAGGTGCTGTGCAATGAGGAAACCGCCCGGCTGGCTCTCGCGCATCTCCTCCATCATGCGCTCCACCGACCAGCGCAATGCCGTCTGTTCGGATTCTTTGTGGATGTGCACGATGGGCGGAAGCAGATCCAGCAGGAGGCTGGCGTGACTGCCGGATACGGCAAAGCGACTGCCCGCCAGAAACACCCCGCCGCCATCGTTGACACGAACGACGCCGCCGGGACGTGCCGGTGGAAAGACCGTCTTGGAGTCAACCGGTTGGATCGCCATATCGCTCGCCAGCCGGAAGGGACGCCCGGTCGGCAATACGAAGCAATCTCCCGCTTCAAGGCGTGCCGGCTCCGAAATACCCTCGACCGCGAGCCAGCATCCACCGGAGACGACAGCATAGCATTTGATCGTGTCATGCTGATTGGAGAATTCTATGGACCATTCGCCGCCGGCGTCGAAGCCGGCCGAAAGATAACCGCGTGGCTTTAGCAGCGAGAGCACTTCCGACAATGGATCCATGCGCTCTCCGGGCGAGCGTGAAAATATGGTCGAGATTGCCAGCATGGATTGCGATTTCCCAATCACGTAGTTGGCATGTGCGATTGTAGTCTCCCAGGATGCGGTATCGCTGCGCCCGCCCGTCATTCCAGCGCGATACCACCTACGTATCAGCTTCAGAGCCCAGCCAGTGCTGTTCGGGCCGCGGGCGTGAAAGTATCCGGGCCGGTCGACCTCCTCGCCCTGCGGCAGGATGCCTATGGCGGAAGTGACGATCAGCGGGCGGTCCGAGCCGGCGAGTGCGGCTCCCAACGTTTCGATTACCCGCCATCCATTTCGCAGCTTGCCTGGAATTGGAGAAGTCATGATTGAACGCGGTATGTATGACGCCATCCGCGCCGGCCGCGTCCGCATGCAAGATCTCGGGATCGTCCAGGTCACCACGCAGCGGCTCGGCGCCGCCGGCGAGCAACGCCGAGGCAGTCGCGACCGACCGTGCCAATCCGACGACACGATGACCCGCACCAATCAGCTCCTCGACTATGGCCGAACCGACAAAGCCGGCGGCCCCAGTTACAAAAATGCGCATGATGGAATGCTCACCGTGATGTCTTGTGATCGTGCCGCTCCCTCCGCTGACGATCACCCGTCGAGCGCCGCCTTGACCCGCTCCGGCAGGAACGGATAGTGCCGCAGCCGCACGCCGCCGGTGAGCCGCGCCACGGCGTTGGCGATCGCCGGTCCGGTCGGCGGAAGCCCGACCTCGCCGATGCCTGCCGGCTTGTTCTCCGGCGTTGGTGTCACGCGGACATGGATTTCCGGCATCTCCGACATCCGCATCACCCGATAGGTGTCGAAGTTCGTTTCCTGGACTTCGCCGTCAACGATGTTGATCTGCTCGTAGAGGGCGTGGCTGGCACCATGCACGATCGCGCCGGCGACCTGGGCCTCGATGTTGACGGGCTGGACCGCCACCCCCGGATCGACGACGCACCAGATGTTGTGCACGCGGATCTCCCCGCTCTCGCGGTTGAGGGACACCTCGGCGACTTGCGCGCAATGCGCGTCGAAGGCGTCGGTATAGGCGAGGCCGAGTGCCCGGCCTTCGCGCTCGCGGTTCCATTCAGCCATCTCGGCAACGGCCTCGATCACCTTGCGGGCACGCGGTGCTTCGGCCAGCAATTCCACCCGGAACGCGACGGGGTCGACGCCCTTGGCGGCGGCGACCTCGTCGATCATGCATTCGACGCCGAAATTGTTCTGGCCGTACCCGACCGCGCGCCAGAATCCGACATCCCGGCCGTTGTCCTGGCGGATGAACTCGACGAGATGCGCCGGAACGCGATAGTTGAAGATCGTGCCGTCGGTGACGACCGTGTCGAGGCCTCCGTCGCCGGCGAACATGTCTGGCATGGTGCGGGCAAAGATCGAGTCCGCCACCACGCGATGACGCCAGCCGACGATGTTGCCGCCTTCGTCCAGGCCGACCTGCACGTGCTGCGCCGCAAGGGGCCGGTACTTGCCGTGCTGGACGTCGTCCTCGCGGCTCCAGATGACCTTGACCGGCTGCCCCTGAACCTCCCTGGCGAGCAAGACGGCATCGATGATGAAGTCTGCTTCCGCCCTGCGGCCGAAGCCGCCTCCCAACAGCGTGGTATGGACCTTCACCTTGTCGGGCGTCGTGCCGGCGGCGTTGGCGGCGAACCCCAGCGTCGCGGTTGGCCCCTGGGTCGGTGCCCAGACCTCTACCGTTCCACCGGAGACCAGCGCCGTTGCGTTCATCGGTTCCATGGTCGCGTGGTGGACGTGGTCGCTGACATAGTCGGCACTGACGATACGCGTGGCGCTGGCGATCGCGGAGGCGGCGTCGCCTTGCGTGTGCGCGGCGACGCCCGGCTGGTCAAGGTCGCGGCCGAGATCTCGATAGGTTTCCGCCAGGAGAGCGCTGTCGTAGCGCCGGACCCGCGAAGAGGTGCTCCAGGTGACGTTCAGCGCCTCCTTGGCCCGTCGCGCCGCGTCGTAGCTCTCCCCGATGATTCCAACGCCGTGCGACAGGCGAATGATATGAGTGATGCCCTTCACGGCCCTGGCCGCGACATCGTCGATGCTTTCCGGCTGCTCACCGGGAACCGGCGCGCGCAGCACCGTTCCGTAAAGCATGTCAGGCAGTTCGACATCGATGCCGAACCGCGCGGTGCCGTCGACCTTTGCCGGCACGTCGATACGGCCGATGTCGCTGCGGCCGATATAACGGCACCGGTCGACCGGCTTCAGATCGGCCTCGGTTGCTTCCGGAAGCGGATCGGGAAGCTCGCCCGCCGCGGCGATCTCGCCATAGTCTAGCGATCGACCTGAAGCCGAATGCACGACGCGGTTCGGTTCGGTGGTAAGCTCGCCCGTGGGCACATCCAGCCGGGAGGCGGCGATCGCCAGGATGACCTTGCGCGTCTGTGCACCGACCAGCCGCAGCAGCTGATAGTAACCCCGCATGGTCTCGCTGCCGCCGGTGAGCTGGATGCCGTAGAAACCGGGATTGCCGTATTTCTCCGCGTCGGACGGAGCCTGAATGACGCGAACCTTGTTCCAGTCGGCGTCCATGTCCTCCGCGATCAGCAGGGGCAGTGATGTCATGACGCCCTGACCCATCTCGGAGGCGGGACAGATGATGCTGACAGTGCCATCGGCCGAGATGGTCACCCACACATTGGGTGCGAAACCGCCAATCGCCACCGGTGCAGTCTCGGCGCCAAGCGCGACGGAAGGCAGGCCGCCGAACGCCACTGCGATGCCGGCACCGCCGACCGTGACGAGGAAACTGCGCCGTGATAGGGCGGTGGCCTGAAGCCCGGATTTCGCGGTCATGGCTCAGGCCTCCTGCGCGGCGCGCTCGATGGCGCTGATGATCCGACCATAGGTCCCGCAGCGGCAGATATTGCCGTCCATGTGCTCTATGATCTGCTCGCGGCTGGGCTGCGGATTGCTTGCAAGAAGTGCCGCCGCCTGCATGATCTGCCCAGACTGGCAGTAGCCGCACTGCGGCACCTGCTCGACGATCCATGCCTTCTGCAACGGATGGCTGGCATCCGGCGAAAGACCTTCGATCGTCGTCACCTGCCTGCCGGCGACGTCCTGGAGCTGTGTCTGGCAGGAACGCATCGGTTCGCCGTCGACATGAACCGTGCAGGCGCCGCACATGGCTATTCCGCAGCCGAACTTGGTGCCTGTGAGCTTGAGCTCGTCCCGGATCACCCACAGGAGGGGCGTGTCGGGTTCGGCGGCGACATCGACCGCGCTTCCGTTGATCGTAAACGCTGTCATGGGCGTACCTCCTTCGTGCTGGTGGCTTTCGGCTATTGGCTTTCGAGATAGGTAATGATTGCCGCGCGCTGAGCCGCATCCGGAACACCGACGGTCATCGTCGTGCCCGGAACCATGCGGCGCGGGGCGGCGAGAAAATTGTCGAGGGCCTCGTCGTTCCAGACTACGCCCGACTCGCGCATTGCTTTCGAATAGCGCGCACCCTCGATGCTGCCGGCCGCACGTCCGATCACACCGGCGAGATGAGGGCCGCTTCTGTTCTGACCTGGATCGGGGCTGTGGCAGGTGCCGCAACGCTGGCGGAACAGCCGCTCGCCATCGGCCTGTTGGGCGTTGGCGGTTGCTGGCAAAGGCGGTACAGCGAGAGCGGCAACGACAACTAGCCACGCATAGGCATTACGCTGGATGGCGGCGTGGATATTTCGGCATGCCGTTCGTTCATGGGTCAAAATCTTGTTCCCGAAGCCAACTGTTCGTCACTATCAACGATAGAGGCCTCGCGCTGCACGAACTATGCTGGAGCGTCTGAATTACTTTTTTGATCGTCTCAAAGGACGACTGGATGTGGGATTGTCGGTGCGCTGCAGTGACGCGCACAAATCCTCGCCCGGCATCATGACTTCGAGCACGACGAGATCGAAGCGGCTTTCCGCCGTCGCCTTGTCCATGGCCTCGTGTCATCGACGGTACTCACGCGAGGCCGTTCCGTTTGAGGTATTGACCGGATTGCAACGGGCTCGGTGGTGTCGGCGTCGCAACGTATAGTTTCATGACGTCAGGCCGGGGTTGTCGGAGTGCGTTCCAGCTTCGACGTCAAAGCCCTCGCCCAGGAAGAAAGGATGCTGCAATGGAAGCATGAGTCGTCATGGTTCCCATTGCCTTTTTCGTCCCGTCTGTATAACGAAACGCAACAAAACGAACGAGGGGCCAGCGCGATGATGCGCAGTTTTGAGCGATTCGATGTCATTCTCGGCCTTCTTCAGGCACAGGACTACGTTACTATCGAAGATATGGCGGCAGCCTGTGATACGTCGCCACAAACGATTCGCCGCGACCTCAATGTTCTTGCCCGAGATGGGAAGGTGCAACGCTACCACGGCGGTGCGCGGTTGCCGGAAGCGCCTTCCGCCGCTACCTATGAGGTGCGTAGCACAAGCCATGTTGAGGAAAAGAAGGTCGCTGCGGGGCTTTTGCCGGACCTCATCCCCGACCACTCATCGCTGTTCATTGCCGGTGGCTCGACCCTGGCACTTGCAGCGCAGTGTCTGCGGGTGCGCGAAGGGCTGACAATCGTCACCAACAACCTCCATGCAGCTATCTCGCTTTACGATAAAATAGGCTTCGAGATCCATGTCGTTGGGGGCGCGATGCGCCCAGCCAGCGGATCACTGACGGGCGACGAGGCGGCGCGCATCATCGAGCGGTTTTCCCTGGATTTCGCTCTGATTGGCACCTGCGGCATTGCGGCCGATGGCGCATTGCTGGAATATGACCAAAGCCTTGTTCCGCCATTGCTGGCTATGATCGCCAATGCGCGCGAGACGATCCTGGTCGCTGATTCCTCGAAGTTCGCATCCACTGGAATTGTGCGCAGCACACATTTGCGCAGCGTGGACAGACTCCTCACAAATGAAACACCGCCCGCCGCCAGCATTGAACTGGTGAACAGCTTCGGTGTCTCCCTGCATCTTCCTGGTTCGTGATTTCGCTGCAGTGGCCAAGCTAGGCCGCTCGAAATTCGCAAAAGAAATAAAACGAACATAGGTTGACAAAAAACAACAGAAACGAATATCTGGCTTTGTCTGGGAGAGCGGCGTTGCGGCCTGCTGGATGACCGAAGGGCGTTTGCCGCGGTCCATATGAGTCCGCCCGTCGAGGGTTGGCAGTTGAGGGAGGTTGATTTGAGATTCTTTGCAATGTCCGCTGTTCTGGCTTTGGCAATGGTGCCGGCGCACGCGCAGGATGGCTTTGATTGGCGCAAGCATGACGGTGAGACCGTCAATCTGATGCTCAACAATCTCGCCTGGACGCAACAGATGCGCGACCGGCTGGATGAGTTCACAACGAAGACCGGCATCAAGCTGCGCGTCGAGACCTATAGCGAGGAGCAGTATCGCGCGCGCCTGACCACGCTGCTGCAGGGTGGATCGAGCGACCTCGATGTGTTCATGACCTTGCCGTCACGCGAGGCGCCGCTGTTTCAGGCCAATGGCTGGTATGCCGATCTGACTTCGTTGCTGAAGGGCGATGCGACAGACCCCGCCTTCGAATACGAAGATTTCTCGCAGGCGCTGCGCGATAGCGGCGTCGTGGGCGAGACGGTCACCAGCTTGCCGATCAATGTCGAGGGCCCGCTGTTCTACTGGCGCAAGGACGTCTTTGAGAAGTGCGGCCTGGAAAAGCCCGCGAATCTCGAGGAACTGTCCGCCACGGCCGCCAAGCTGAAGGAATGCGACAGCGCGATCACACCTTGGGCCGCGCGCGGTCTGCGCGGCACCGTCGGCTATCCGCTTGGCGGTTTCGTTTACAACAGCGGCGGCGATTTCAAGGATGCGGACGGCAAGGCCACGCTGTGCCTGCCGGGTACGATCAAGGGCATCGATCTTTATGGCTCGCTGCTGCGCGAATACGGCCCGCCCGGCGCGACCAACCACACTTTCACGCAGGTTATAGATCTCCTCGCCCAGGGGCGAGTGGCGATGTCGAACGAGTCCTCAAACGAGTTCTCCACCCTCATGCGCTATCCCGGCCGCTCAGAGGACATTGCGGTTGGTGTTCTGCCGCCAGGTGCCGACGGCACCTCCAAGCCGATCGTCATCAACTGGAGCCTCGCCATTTCCGGCAAGTCGCAGAAGCAGGAAGCGGCTTGGTATTTCCTGCAATGGGCAACCGGCAAGGAAGTTCAGAACACGCTCGCCCAGAACGGCATCGCTCCATCGCGTGTTTCCGTCTTCAATGGTGACGACTTCAAGGCCTGGGCAAGTGAAAGCCGCCCTCGCGGCGAATGGCTGGAGGCGCTGCTCGAGATTTCGCAGACCGGCACCTCGCTTTACCAGACGCCGACGCTGACCCGCACGCCGGAAGCGCGTGAGATTCTGTCCAGCGTCGTGCAGCAGGTGATCCTTGGCCAAAACGACGCGGAAGCCGCAGCTTGTGCGGTAACCGAGCAGGTTCAGGCGCTTCAGGATTAAGCCCTGCCCGTAACGATGGCGATACCGGCCGCGCTGCAATTCGGCGCGTCCGGTTCGACACCGCCCCGATCCGTCAGGAGTTCCCTTCCCATGCCCCATCAGCCCCAGACCGGCCAGACCGCGATGTCTGTCCGGTGGATGATGATCCCGGCCGTTATTCTCACGCTCGCCATGGTGGTGTTCCCGCTGGGCTATGCTGTTTATCTCGGCTTCGGTGGCGGATCCCCGGCAACCGGGTTCGGGGTCGCGAACTTCCAACGTTTGGCGGCGGATCCGTCCTTTTGGAGCGCGCTGCGCATCACGTTCGGGCTGTTCCTGTCGGCGCTCGTTCTGCAATTGGTTCTAGGTACGGCGCTTGCGCTACTTCTAAACCGCTACGATGTCGTGCGCGGCCTTGTACGCACCGCGATCCTTTCACCCTTCATGCTGCCGCCGGTCGTTGTCGGCATGATCGCCATCGTGGTGCTCGATCCCGGCCTCGGTGCGGCGAACTGGATTGTCCAGAGCCTCGGTTTCGCGCCCTTGCTGTGGCTGGCGTCCCCGAACTGGTCGCTGCTTGTGATTGCTCTCATCGACACCTGGCAGTGGACGCCGTTCGTTGCGTTGATCGTTCTCGGTGGGCTGCAGTCCTTGCCGGCGCGCGTTTATGAGGCTGCTGAAATCGACGGCGCGGTAGGGTTCAGGCGCTTCTGGCACATTACCTTGCCGCTGCTGGGCCCGACGCTTTTGACCGCGGCTGTTCTGCGTTCGGTCGATCTGCTGCGCTTCTTCGACATCATCTACATCACGACGCAGGGTGGCCCAGGCAATTCGACCACCACGCTGAATATCTATGCCTACAAACTCGGCTTCGACTTCATGGATGTCGGCTACGCCGCGGCGGTGATGATCGTCCTTGCCTTGCTTGTGCTCGGCTCGGTTCTTTTCTTTGCAGGTCTTCGTAAGCGGGTGTCTTGGTAATGGATAACAAACAGCGCACGCTGCTTCCCACCGTTCTTTTCTCGCTCGGCGCGATCATCTTCATGTCGCCGATCCTTTGGATGGCTCTGTCCTCTTTCAAGAGCCCGCTGGAAGTTACGGCCTATCCTCCGAGCCTGGTGTTCGAGCCGACGCTCGAAAACTACGAGGAACTATTTGGGCGTACCGAATTCTTGCATTACACATGGAATTCCTTCGTCGTTGCGGGGCTTTCGACGCTGCTCGGCCTGGTACTGGCCATTCCCGCGGCCTTTGCGATTTCCTGGCATCGCATGGTGTGGCCGGCGACGGTTAGCCTCTTTGCACGCATGGCCCCCGGCACGCTGTTCCTGTTGCCGTGGTTCATCATGTTCTCCAATCTCGGCCTGTCAGGCAGCTACACCGCGCTTGTGCTGGCCCATGCGGTGGTGACCATGCCGCTCGCTTTGTGGATCCTGCTTCCTTATTTCGACGGCATGCCGCGCGAAGTGGTGGAAAGCGGCCAGATCGACGGCTGCCGAGGCCCTACGATCCTCGTGCGCCTGGTTTTGCCGATGATCTATCCGGGCGTGGTCGTGGCGACGATCATGAGCTTCGTATTCTCCTGGAACTACTTCCTGTTTGCGCTCGCATTGTCGGGCTTCGACACGAAAACGGCGATTGTCGCGTCCTTCAACTTCATTGGTGAAGGCACAACCAACTGGGGCGCGCTCATGGCTGCCGCGACGGTGATCGCGCTGCCGCCTCTCGTTCTCACCTTCATGGTTCAACGCTGGCTGGTGGCCGGCTTGTCCTTCGGCGCCGTCAAGGGCTGACGGCCGCGCTCTCAGTTCCCATTCGGAAGGTTTCCACGCATGAGTTCCGTTGCAGTCCGAAATGTCGTCAAAAGCTACGGCGAGCACACCATAATCGAAGACTTGTCCTTCGACATCCAAGATGGCGAGTTCATGGTGTTCGTCGGCCCGTCAGGATGCGGAAAGTCGACGCTGTTGCGCATGATTGCGGGGCTCGAAAGCTTCCAGCGCGGCGAGATTGCGATCGGTTCGCGGGTCGTTAACTTCGTGCCAGCACGCGACCGCAACATTGCGATGGTGTTCCAGGATTATGCGCTTTATCCGCATATGACGATCCGCAACAACATGTCGTTCGGCCTCAAGATGCGCGGCACGGACAAGGCGGAGATCGAGCGCCGCGTCGCCCAAGCGTCGGAAATCCTGCAGATCGGCCATCTGCTCGACCGCAAGCCGCGTGCCCTTTCGGGCGGCCAGCGGCAGCGCGTAGCCATGGGCCGCGCGATCGTTCGCGAGCCCGATGTCTTCCTGTTCGACGAGCCTCTTTCGAACCTCGACGCCAAGCTGCGGGTGGAGGTGCGGACCGAGATCAAGCGCCTTCACGCCCGCCTGAAGACCACCATGATCTATGTCACCCATGACCAGGTCGAGGCGATGACCATGGCGGACCGCATCGTGGTGCTTCGGGGTGGTGCGGTAGAGCAGATCGGTACGCCTGCTGACCTTTATCATGAACCGCGCACACGGTTTGTGGCGGGCTTTATCGGCTCCCCAGCCATGAATTTTCTGCCCGTACATATCAACGGGGAAACGGCGACGCTCGCCACTGGCGACCAGGTGCAGGTCCGGCGTCTCGGCTCGAGCGCGGCAGCGCCGGGCGAATTGGGCATCCGCCCCGAACATATCGGCATCACGGCACCGGGCGGGCACGGCGTGGAATGCGTCGTCGACGTGGTGGAGCCGCTCGGCTCGGACACGCTGCTGTCGGTGACGGTAGGGGACACGCCCGTAATGGTACGCCTGCCGGGCGATGTCGTGCCAAAGGCCGGCGACCGCCTGCAACTTGCTTTCGTACCGGGCAAGGCCCTGGCGTTCGACGCCAACGGCGCCCGCATCTGACGAACAGCTTCCCGCCGCCGGCACAAGGACAACCGAGATGAAAGCAGCAATCTTCGACGGCACTGCGGCCCTGAAGCTCCAGGATATTCCCATCCAGGAGCCCGGTCACGACGAGGTTTTGATCCGTATCGATTCCGCCACGATCTGCGGCACCGACCAGCACATCCTGGAAGGAAAGTTCTGGGCCAAGCCACCGGTGGTGCTCGGTCATGAATTTTCCGGTTATGTCGAACGCGTGGGCAGTTCGGTGCGGATCTGCCAGCCGGGCGATCTCGTGTCGGTTGAGCCTCATGTCTATTGCGGATGCTGCAAGCCTTGCCGCCTCGGCAAGCCGCATCTATGCCTCGACCGGCTTGCCTGGGGCATCAATCTGAACGGCGGGTTCGAGCAATATGCCACCGTGCGCATGGATACGGTGTATCGTGTGCCGGAAGGCATCAGCGCCGAGGAAGCCGCACTGGGCGAAATCACGGGATGCTGCATGCACGGCATCGACCGGGTCGATGTCGGGCTGGGGGACACAGTGGTGATCCTGGGCGGTGGCGCCGCCGGGCTGATCCTGGCTCGCTTGGCCGAGCTGCGCGGCGCCGCGAAGATCATCATCTCCGAACCCAATGCCGGCCGCCGCGACCAGATCCGTACCTTCGGTTACGACCAGGTCGTGGATCCTCTCGGCGAGGATCTCTCAGCCTTCGTCAACGGCGCGACCGGTGGGCTCGGCGCGGATGTAGTGATCGAGGCCGCCGGCCGCCCGGATACGGCGGAGCAGGCTATCGAACTGGTCTGCCACGGCGGACGCGTGTTGTTCTTCGGCGTCGCGGCTCCCGGCAAGCGAGCCTCCATCGAGCCGAACCGCGTGTTTGCGCGCGAAATCACCATCGTCGGCTCGATCCGCAATCCCTACACGCATCACCGCGTGATGGAGATCCTGCCGCGTCTGCGCCTGAGGAGTATCGTTACCCATCGCTTCGCGCTGGAAGACATCGGCGAAGCCTTCGCTACCGCTCATCGCGGCGACGGGCTGAAGATCTGCATCAAGCCAAACGGCTGACGCCATCGGCGCTTCCTCTCTGCAACGGAATGGATCGATCATGAACTGGAACGAGCTCAAGCGCGAGCGGATCTATATCGACGGTCAATGGTGCGGCGCCGACGGCGGCGGCGAGATCACGGTGAGCGATCCAGCCAGCGGCGAGGCGATCGGCACGGTTCCTGATGCCGGCGCGGTCGAGACGCGCCGCGCGATCGAGGCGGCGCAGGCCGCTCTTGGTGAGTGGGGTGCCCGTCCTGCGGCAGAACGCGCGGTATTCCTGCGCGATCTCAGTGCCGCGATCCTTGACCATCAGGATGCGCTTGCCGAGCTGTTGACACGTGAGCAGGGCAAGCCGCTGGCCGAAGCCCGGGGCGAAGTGGGCATGAGCGCCAGCTATATCCTCTGGTTCGCCGAGGAAGCCAGGCGCGCCTATGGCGACGTTATTCCATCGCCGTGGCGTGACCGTCAGATCCTCGTGACAAAGGAACCGATCGGCGTTGTTGGCGCGATCACGCCGTGGAACTTCCCGTCTTCCATGCTGGCGCGCAAGATCGGCCCGGCGCTTGCCGCAGGCTGCACGGTTGTCGCCAAGCCCGCGTCCCAGACGCCTTATTCTGGGCTGGCCTGGGCTCTTCTGGCCGAGATGGTCGGCATTCCGGCCGGCGTGCTGAATGTCGTCACAGGCTCTCCGCGCGCCATCGGCGGCGAACTGACCGCGAACCCGCTTGTGAAGAAGATTACCTTCACCGGCTCAACGCAGGTCGGCAAAACCCTGCTCGCGCAAGGGGCAGGCACGGTCAAGAAGATGTCGATGGAGCTTGGCGGCAATGCCCCCTTCATCGTGTTCGACGATGCCGATCTCGACCGGGCCGTCGAAGGCGCGATTGCCGCCAAGTTCCGCAATGCGGGCCAAACCTGCGTTTGCACCAACCGGTTCTATGCGCAGTCCGGCATTCATGATGCTTTCGTGGAAAAGCTCGCAGCCGCGACAAGCGCGCTGCGCGTCGGCTCGGGCCTTGAAGCCGGGACGGTGATTGGCCCACTGATCGACGGTCACGCCGTTGCCAAGGCCGAGACCATGGTGGCGGATGCTACCGCCAGGGGCGGCCGCATTGTTGTGGGCGGTGGCCGCGACGAGCGTGGCGACAGCTTCTTCCAGCCCACCGTGATTGCCGATGCCACCGACGACATGACGTTGGCGCGCGAGGAGATCTTCGGGCCGGTCGCGCCCGTCTTCCGGTTCCAAACCGAAGACGAGGTCATCGCGCGTGCCAATGCCACGGAATTCGGCTTGGCCTGCTACTTCTACACGCGCGATCTCGGCCGCACCTTCCGCGTTTCGAAGCGGCTTCAATGCGGCATCGTCGGCGTCAACGAGGGCATCGTGACCACCGAGGTTGCACCGTTCGGTGGCGTCAAGGAATCCGGCTTCGGCTCGGAAGGCTCCAAATACGGTCTCGGTGACTATATGAACGTCAAATACACCTGCATCGGAGGCCTTGGTCTCTGATGGCGATTTCATCCACCAGGAAGCACCGCATTGCCTTGATACCCGGTGACGGGATCGGCGGCGAGGTTACCGACGCGGCCGTCGAGGTTCTGGAAGCGGGTGCCTCGCGCTTCGGCTATACGCTCGAAACGACCCGGTTTCCCTGGTCCTGCGATTATTACTTGGCTGAAGGCCGGATGATGCCGGAAGAAGCCATCGAGAGCTTGCGCGCCTTCGACTCCATTCTCCTCGGCGCTGTCGGATGGCCGCAGCTCGTGCCCGATTCCGTTTCGTTGCACGGCCTTCTGCTACCGATCCGCAAGTCCTTCGATCTTTATGTGAGTGCAAGACCCCATCGGCTCCTGGCGGGGGTGAAAGGCCCTTTGCGCGCGGAGGCGTTCGATATCCTCTGCATCCGGGAGAATACGGAAGGCGAATATAGCGGGGCAGGTGGGCGCATTCATGTCGGCGGGCCGGACGAAGTTGCCGTGGAAACCGCGATTTTCACGCGGCGCGGCGTGGAACGCATCTTGCGCTACGGTTTCGAACAGGCGCGCAAGCGCAGTGGACGCCTCGCTTCCGTGACCAAATCCAATGCCCAAAAGCATTCCATGGTGTTCTGGGACGACGTGACGGATGAGATCGCGGCGGACTATCCGGATGTCACGGTCACCCGCTACCATATTGATGCCATTGCAGCGCGCTTCGTGATGCAGCCGGACTCACTTGACGTGGTGGTTGCGTCTAACCTGTTCGGCGACATCCTGACCGATCTAGGCGCTGCCATTCAGGGCGGATTGGGCTTCGCGCCCGCGGCCAACATCAATCCCGCAGGCGACGTCCCGTCCATGTTCGAGCCGGTGCACGGTTCTGCGCCCGACATAGCGGGCAGGGGGCTTGCCAACCCCATCGCCGCGATATGGTCCGGCGCGATGATGCTGGAGCATCTCGGCGAGACCGCCTCTGCCGCGGCCATCCTCGCCGCCGTCGAACGCGTGACGGCACATCCGACCATCCGCACGCCCGATCAGGGCGGCACAGCCACAACCTCAGACGTTGCGCGCGCGATCGCAGATGATCTGCGCTGAGCGCCTGAACGCATCCAAGGAGCTATCATCGTCCATGACCAATGCCGCCCGTGATCTTTCCGCCCTCGCGCGCCCTTCGGGTGCTTTCGCAATGCTCGCCATCGACCAGCGCGAATCGATGCGTGCCATGTTTGCCGAGAAGCAGAGCGGCCCGGTTAGCGACCAGCAACTCGTCGACTTCAAGCTGGAAGCGCTCAAGGCCCTGACGCCTTATGCTTCGGCTGTGCTGATCGACCGGGACTTTGCCTGGACGCCGGCGATGGAACAGAAGGTTATCGCCCCCGGATGCGGTCTGATCGCCGCTGCCGACCAGTTTCATGCAAGCGCCGACGAGATCGTGGGCGATGTGACGCTGAATGACCTCGTCATTCCGGAGAAGGTCAAGGAACAGGGCGCCAAGGCGCTCAAGCTTCTGGTGGTCTGGCGCCCGGACGAGGCCGCCGAGAAACGTATCGCCATGGTGGACGAGTTCATCGCCCGCTGCCGTCGCGCCGACCTTATCAGCGTCATCGAGCCGGTGTCGCGAAAGCCGCGCGACGGCCGCGCCTATGATCTCCAAGAAGGTATTCTGGCCGCCGCCAAGGAGTTGGGTAATCGCGGGCAGGATCTCTACAAGGCCGAGGTTCCCCTGCAGGGAGCCGCGGGCGAGGAAGCAGAAGTCCGTCGCCGCTGTGCCGAACTCACCCGTGTCATCCAGTCACCTTGGGTCGTTCTCTCGTCGGGCGTTTCGCCCGATCAGTTCCCGACCGCCGTTGAATGGGCGTGCCGCGAAGGCGCCAGCGGTTTCCTGGCCGGCCGCGCCGTGTGGAAGAACACGATCGGTGCCGCCGACATGAAACATGCGCTTGAAATCGATGGGGTTGATCGCCTCAAGCGCCTTTGCGACACCGTTGATCGCGCGGTCGGCGCGTAAACCGTCGCGTACCTATGACATGAACGAGCCTGCGGCCCGATATGCGAAAAAGCGCATGATCAGCCGCATGTCAGCTGCTAACCGAGCCGGGGATGGAATGACTGTGCAAATTGCCTGCATCGGCGGTGCGGTACTCGACCTCGTTTATGGCGTGGATCGTCTGCCAGGCGAGGATGGCAAGACGCGGGCACTGTCCTACTTCGAAACGGGCGGCGGCATGGCGGCCAATGCAGCCGTGACGATTGCGCGGCTGGGCGGCTCCGCTGCATGGTGGGGCCGCCTCGGCGGTGACGACAAGGGTGCGCGCGTCCTCGAGGGGCTTAAGCAGGACCAAGTCAACATTGACACCGTCCGCATCGTGGACGACGCGATTTCTTCCCATTCGCTGGTGCTGAGCGATCGCGCTGGCAATAGGGCGATCGTTTTGTATCGCTCCGACGCGCTTGATCCTGATCCGGCGTGGCTTCCTCTTCACGCCGTTGCAACGCTCAACGCCGTGCTGGCCGACAATCGCTGGATCGAGGGCGCGGTGGCGACGCTGTCGGCAGCACGGCAGGCAGGTATTCCAGCCGTTCTAGACGCCGACGCCGGCGCGGATCCGCGCACGGTGGAAGCGGTGCGCTGCGCAAGCCATGCGGTGTTTTCCGAACCGGGCCTTGCTGAAATCTACAACACGAACGATCCCGCCGAAGGTTTGCGCCGGGCTGCCGCCGATGCGCCTTTCGTGGCAGTGACCCTTGGAAGCAGAGGCGTTCGATGGCTGAAGCGTGGCGGCGAAATCCAGTCCTTACCCGCATTTCCCGTGCGAGCAATTGAAACGGTCGGCGCAGGTGACGTGTTCCATGGCGCCTTTGCCTTTGCGTTGGCGAACAGCATGTCCGAAGAGGAAGGACTTCGGTTCTCAGCGGCCGCTGCGGCCTTGAAGTGCGCCAGCGAGGGCGGTCGAATTAGCTTCCCTGATCGCGTTGCCGTGGATCGCCTCCTTCGAGACCTGCAGAAAGGAAATCTCTATTGAATTGGTTCGCGCGCAAATCTCGGGGCGTAAGGGCAGCCTATGTGATTTGTGCGTCTGGACAATCCGATACACGCGGACCATTTCGACCTTCATTGGAATGCAAGGTGTCGATGAAGCGTGCAAACTGCTCGACAGGTTCGCGTTCAGTTTCGAAGTTGTTTTCAGGGGCGCGGGGGTCGGCGTAGCCGAGCGCCATTCCCATGACGATTTGTCGATCGGCCGGGATCGAGAGACGCTTGGAAATCAACTGGTGGTAGGAACAGAAAGCTGCTTGCGGACAGGTATCAAGTCCCAGCCCACATGCTGCGATCATCACATTCTGCACGAACATTCCAAGATCCAGCCAACTGCCCTGCTCCATGTCGCGATCAAGTGTGAAGATTAGTCCCACAGGGGCATCGAAGAAGCAAAAATTGCGCGCGTGCTGCCTAGCCATCCGGTCGGTTTGACCGCGTTCGATTCCAAGACTGCCGTAAAGTGCCCATCCCACCTTTCGCCGCCGCGCCAGATAAGGTTCGCGCCATTGCCGAGGATAGTAGGCATATTCAGTCTCGCCCGCCTCGCCCGACAGAGACAGTCGGACCAGTTCCGTTCCGAGCAGACGAAGAGCCTCGCCGGTAACGACGACAACCTGCCAAGGCTGAATATTCGACCCCGAGGGCGCGCGCGCGGCGGCATCCAGAATCTGCCTTATCGCCGCGTGCGGAACCGGATCAGGCCGGAAGGCGCGGATTGCCCGGCGGGAACTGATCGCTTCCAATACGTGACGTGCCCGTCCGTCCGTCGGGTGCATCGCTGTCATATCTGTCCCGCAGGCAGGATTGCCGGACGCTCCATGCCCAAATTGGCAAGCTCGTATCCGCGACGGAAATCGAGGATATGCTTTTCCATCCATTCACGGGCACGCGGCGCATCGGCTTTACGAATGGCATCGACGATCTGCTCATGAGCGTAAAGCAAACGCTCCTTTGCGTTCAAGCGCGACATAACCGCCAAAAAGGGCGGATAGAATAGTTCACCGATAGGCAGCCGTGCGGCTTCGATTGCGCGGTTCGCGGTTGCCTTTGCCACTATCTGATGAAACTCGATGTCGAGTTCTGTCAATCGCAGGGAATCTGCCAGCGCTTCCCTTGTGTCGGCCAGGTTCCGCTCGAGTGCCTCGATATCAGCCTCCGTCCGTCGCCGCGAGGCGGCATCCGCGGCGGCAGGCTCCAATGCATACATTGCCTCCCACAATTCCTCGAAGGTGACCTGATTGAGCACCATGGCCATCTTCAGCCGCTGCGAGATCTCACCTGATTGCGGCAAGGAGGCGAAGAGCTTCTTTTTCCCTACCTCACGTCGGACAAAACCATTCTGCTCGAGAACCCGAATGGCCTCCCGAACGGTCGAGCGATTGACGCCCAATTCTTCCGCCAGCTTGGCTTCGGAGGGAAGGGCGTCGCCCGGCTTAATCTCGCCGGATATGATCTTGCGCTCGATTTCGGCTGCGAAGGCGCGAAAGGCGGGCTGTGGCATTGTAGCGTCAGATTGCATCAGATTTCGGGGCCTGTCTCTGGAGTCCGGAAAATGCGGGCCTTTTCAAGGTCGCGCAACGCCTTGCGCTGGATCTTGCCGGTCTGAGTTTTGGGCAGATCTGTCACCGCTTCCACCTCTCTTGGATATTTGTAGGGTGCCGTACACTTCTTTACATGTTCCTGTATCTGGCGGGCGAGGGCTTCAGTCATCTGCTGCGCCTCGCGCAGCACGATGAAGGCCTTTACGATCTCGCCGCGTTCACTATCGGGCTTGCCAATGACGGCGCATTCGAGCACGGCGGGATGTTCGAGAAGGGCGTTCTCGACCTCTGTTGGCCCGATGCGATAACCGGATGAGTTGATCACGTCATCGCGTCGGCCCCTGTAGTAGAAGTATCCATCCAGATCGCGTTCACCGCGGTCTCCGGTAAGGAACCACTGGCCGTCCGGTGTGTCGATGACGGATTTGAGGGTGCGTTCTTCGTCGTGCAGATAGCCGAGCATCATCTGTGGCACCGGCAGGCGGATCGCGATCTCGCCCTCGGTTCCGGCGGGCAGGCGGCGGCCGGAGTCGTCGATCACGTCGAGGTCCAATCCAGGCATCGGCAGGCCCATCGACCCATCGCGGACCTCTTTGCAGGCGTAGTTCAAGAGCGTCATCAGCGTTTCGGTCTGGCCATAGGCCTCGAGGATGGGGATGCCGGTGCGCCGGCGCCAGCGGTCGGCAACCACTGGGTTGAGAGTTTCGCCCGACGATACCGTATGGCGCAGGCGTGTTAGGTCATGGGTGGCGATATCCTCGTCGACGACGCGGAACAATTCGGTCCCCGGGGCGCAGTATACGGTGACACGGTATTTTGCCAGCAGGCGCAGGCGTTCGGCCGGATCGAAGGGGCCATCATAGAAGAAACTGCAAGCGCCCGCGCTCCATGGCCCGAAAAGGATCGAGGTGCCGGCTTTCGACCAACCCACATCGGCGGTGCACCAGATGATATCGCCGGGGCCGAGGTCCAGCCAGAATTCGGCCGAGCCGCGCCAAGCATAGATCCCGCGCGCCGCGTGCAGCACGCCCTTGGGCATACCAGTGGACCCCGAGGTGTAATAAAGCACCGCCGGATCGTCGGCCATGACCTCGGCCGGTGTGATCTCTGGCTCGGCCATGGCCAGCGCGCTGTCCCAGTCGTCGAAGCCGGCGCGCGCGCCGCCGATCGACAGGCGGACAGGGGTGTTTTCTAAAATGCCGTCGAACTTGGCGACGTGGGAGGCGCGGCAGATCACGCCCTTGACTCCGGCGTGAGAGATGCGGAAGGCCAGATCCTTTGACGTCAGCATCTCGATGCAAGGAATGGCGACCGCGCCAAGACGCAGGCAGGCCACCATGGCGATCTGCCACTCGGGGATGCGCGGGGTCATCACCAGCACGACATCGCCCTTGCCGATCCCCCGCGCCGCAAGCGCCGAGGCCGCGCGTTTGGACGCCGCCGAAATGTCCGAGAAACGGAAGATCCGTTCCTCGCCGGCGGCATTGGCCCAGATCAGCGCCAGACCGTCGGTTTCGCCGGCGAGATGATCGACGACATTGGTGGCGAAGTTGAACCTTTCGGGCACCTGCCAGCGAAAGCTGGCGCGCGTCGCGTCGTAATCCTGCATGTTGCGGGGCATATGTCCTTCCTCCCTTGGATGAAGTCCGTTCCTGTCCGTCAGACGGCGCCTGCCTCTTTCAGGGCGCCGATCCGGGGTGCATCGTAGCCGAGGGCTTCCAGAACCTCGTCCGTGTGTTCGCCGAGCAATGGTGGTGCCGAACGGATCGTTGCGGGCGTGTTCGACAGCTTAATTGGGAAACCCAACTGCGGTACGCGTCCCTCGGCCGGATGGTCGATCTCCAGCAGCATTTCGCGGGCGCGGGCGTGGTCGGTCTCCAGCGCCTCGGCGATGCCGAGGACAGGGCCGAACGGGATATCGACCGAGTCCAACTCGGCCACCCATTCATCGCGGGTCTTCGTCAGGAAACGTTCCTGGAGGGCAGCTTTCTGGGCTCTGGCCTCGTCTCCCTCCGGCCATTGCCTGCCGATGAACTCTGGTGTGCCGAAGACGCGGCAGAAGCGTTCCCAGAAATGCTCTTCGATTATGCCAAGCGCGACATGGCGGCCATCGGCGCATTCGTAGATGTTGTAACACGCGGCCTGCCCGATGAAGGGGCGTTCTCCGCCTTTAGGCTCTATTCCGGCGAAAAGCGTCTCCGCGCCGTGCAGAGACAGCCAGGAAATCGCGCCGTCATGCATCGAGATGTCGACGAACTGACCCTGTCCCATCCGCATCCGCGACCAGAGCGCGGCGAGAATTCCTGTGGTGGCCATCAGCGAGCCGCCACCCACATCGGCGATCGACAGGCCCGGTACAATCGGCCCCTCGCCAGCCTTGCCGAACAGTTGCAGCGCCCCTGCCTCGGCCAGATAATTCATGTCATGGCCGGGGCGCAGCCTCCATGGGCCGGTCTGCCCATAGCCGGAGATGGCGCAGTAGATCAGCCCGGGATTGATCTGGCGCAGGCTTTCATAGCCAATGCCCAGCCTGTCCATCACTCCGGGGCGAAAACCCTCGATGAGGATATCGGCACCGCGCACCAGATCGCGTAGGATATCCTTGCCCTCATCGGTCTTGAGGTTCAGGGTCAGGCTGCGCTTGTTGCGGTTGAGCAGCAGGAAAGACCCCGATTCCTCTTTGGCGATGGGGGCGAAGGCGCGGTTGTAGTCGCCGCTGCCGGGCTGTTCGACCTTCAGCACATCGGCGCCCATATCGGCCAGGATCTGTGTTGCGAAGGCACCCGGCAAAAGGCGGGTCAGATCCAGCACCTTCAATCCGTCGAGGGCCGTCTTGGGGGGCATCTGCGGGTTCAGCATGCCGTCCACCCTCCATCGACCATGAGTGTGCTGCCGGTCACGTAGCCGGCAGCGTCCGAGGCTAGAAACAGACAAGCCCCCACCAGCTCGTCGGGCCGACCGAAACGGCCCATCGGTGTGCGGGCGGTTATCTTTTCCGCCAGCGCCTCGTTTTCGCGCAGGCCCTCGGTCAGATCGGTGGCGA
This sequence comes from Aquamicrobium sp. LC103, assembly GCF_001014615.2. GTDB lineage: Bacteria > Pseudomonadota > Alphaproteobacteria > Rhizobiales > Rhizobiaceae > LBCQ02. The sequence continues at coordinate 69,805 of NZ_LBCQ02000015.1, read as the reverse complement.
AATAGCCGGGGCCGACGGCGTTTACCCGAACCCCGCGTCTGGCCCATTCGAAACCAAGCTCGGCCGTCATCCGTTCGACCCCAGCCTTCGCCGCGCAATAGGCCGTGGTGCGGTCGAGCGCGACCTTGGCCGCGACCGAGGTGATATTGACGATGGAGCCCGCGCCCTGATCCAGCATGACACGGCCTGCATGTTTGCAGGCGAAGAACACCCCGGTCAGGTTTACGTCGATGATCTGCTGCCACTCACGATGGTCGGTATGCTCGGCCCGCTTGTAGAAGGGGTTGACGCCGGCATTGTTCACCAACACGTCGATCCGGCCCCAGCGGTCGCGCACGGTGGCGCAGAGAGCCGCGACCTGATCCTCGTCGGCAATGTCGGCGGGGCAGGGCAGGACCTTGCTTCCCATCTCGGCGGCGGCGTGTTCCAAGGTCTCGCGGTCGCGTCCGATAATGGCGACGCGGCAACCTTCGGCCACGAAGCCTTCGGCGATGGCGCGGCCCAGACCGCGCCCTCCTCCTGTCACGATCACAACCTTTCCCAACAGGTCGTCAAGCGCCTGTCTCAGTGGGGATACCGTCGTCATACCGTCCTCCTCTCCAGCCTGCGCGCGATACTCCAGCGATGCACTTCTGAGGGACCGTCATAAATGCGGAAAGCTCTGATATCGCGGAAGATGCGCTCCACCTCCGTCTCCCGGGTGACGCCCATGCCGCCCAAGATCTGCACGGCACGATCGGCTACGCGGAAGCAGGCCTCGGAGGCATGGACCTTGATTATGCTGCTTTCGGACGACCCCCGCGCGCCCTGGTCCAGAAGCCAGGCGCAATGACGCACGCCAAGGCGGGTCAGATGCAGGTCGATCTCGTTATCGGCCAGCATGAAACCCACGCCTTCGTGGCGGATCAAGGTTTGGCCGAAAGCCTCGCGTTCCTTCGCATAGCGGGTGGCGATGTCATGGGCGCGTTGGGCGGCGCCAAGCCAGCGCATGCAATGTGTCAGCCGCGCCGGAACCAGCCGTGCCTGCGCATAGCGGAAACCCTGGCCCACCTCGCCGAGGACATCGGTTTCGGGGATTTCCAACCCCTCGAATTCGACTATGGCATGGCCACCAGCAAAGCTGGAATCCATCGTGTCGAGGCTGCGGACAACGGTGAAGCCTTTGGCGGGCAGGTCGCATAGGAACATCGTGGCGCCCAGGTCCTGCCCGTCGACAATGGTGCGTGCCATGATGATCGCGAAGGCCGCGCCATCAGCCCCGGTGATCAGCCATTTGGTGCCGTTGATGACGAAGCGGTCACCCTGCTTGACGGCAGTGGTCTTCAGCAGACCGGGGTCGGACCCGGCGCCGGGGTGCGGTTCTGTCATGCAAAAGCAGGACCGGGTCCGGCCCTCGGTCATCGGGCGCAGCCAGCGCTCTTTCTGGTTCTGGGTGGCCACCGACTCCATCAGGTGCATGTTGCCTTCGTCGGGTGCGGCGCAATTCATGGCGATGGGCCCCAGCATCGAATAACCTGAAGCCTCAAGAACCACGGCCTTGCCCAGATGTGACAGGCTCATGCCTCCAAATTCGGCCGATACCTGGGGGGTCAGCAAGCCCGCTGCGCGCGCCTGGGCGACCAGATCGGCTCGCAGTCCGTCATCGGGGCCGTGCGCGCCCCGGCGCGGATCGGATTCGAAGGGAATGATCCGGTCCGTGACGAAGTCGTGAACACGGCGTTCCAGCGTGTCCAGATCAGGGGAAAGCGAGAAGTCCATCCTGTCTCCTTCAAAATAGCCGCCCGCGCGCGATATCGAGCGCGAAGGCGTAAAGATCGGTGCCCAACCCGCCGAAGGTGGCATAGCGGGGGTCGGCGGTTTCGCCGGTGACATGGCGGCGGTGCAGCTGAAGGAAGACCACCGCCAATTTCAGCACGGTCAGCACCCGCCAGGGCCGGATATCATCGATGCTGCGCGCCGTTTGCCGGGCATAGGCGGTAGCGGCCTCTTCGCGGCTGGTAAAGCCGGGGCGGCTGGTGGGCATCTGGGCAAGACGATGCATGCAGGGTGGATCACCGGGCTCGGTCCAGTAGGACAGCATGGTGGCCAGATCGAACATCGCAGGACCACGGGTACCCATGTCCCAGTCGACAAGGGTGGTGGCGCGGAGCGTCGTGGAATCCAGCAGTAGGTTGTCGAGCTTGAAATCGGAATGCAGCAGCACGGGGCCTTCGTCCTGTGGTGGCGGGCAAGCCTCCAGCCAGTCGGCGATCTGGCGGGCAGTAGCAGGCAGATCGCCTCCCGCGACATCGACAGCACGACCGAGCCAGCCCTTTACCTGTCGGTGAAAGAAACCCTCTGGTCGGCCGAGGCTTCCAAGCTCAACGGCCTCGGGGCTGACCGCGTGAACCTGCGCCAGCGTCTCCACCAGCATCACCGACAGCGCCCTGCCAATTTGGGGCGTTTCCAGTAGGGGGGCGAGGCTGGCGCCGCGGAGCGTCAGTCCACCGCGAAACTCCAAAATCTGGAACGGCACCTCGATCACCGAAGGGTCGGTGCACAGATGCAGGCTGCGGGGTGCTAGCGGCAAGGCCTGCCACAGTCGCGATAGGATACGGTGTTCGCGCGCCATGTCGTTGGCTCCGGGCGGCAGCGGCCCTGATGGTGGACGACGCAGCACGGCCCAGCGATTTTCCAACCGAATCAAGTAGTTCAGGTTCGCGAGCCCGCCCGCGAATTGTCGGGGGGGGACCGAGTGGTCCAGTGCCAGGCCGCTGCGAGCGATCTCGGCTGCAACCGCCCGGGCATCGAGCGGTACCTGCAGATGGTCGGGCCGCAACGCTACGTTGGCAGGCAGGGGCGCGTTGGTCGATTCGATGTGCATTTTCTGTGCCGATCCGCTTTCATGATGTGACTTATTGTCGGACTAAAAAGGCCGCGTCAATATTTTTGTCGGACCATATTTGTTGAAATATGTCGCATATCCGCGATGATCGTGCAGAATATCTGGTGAAAGAATTTTCTTGACGGTCTGTTTTCTGAAAGTTTAAGAATTAATGGTCGGACCAAAACGGGTTAGGAGGCCCGTTCCACGCAAGGGAGGAAGTCCATGAAATTTGTGCAGGGCGGCTTGGCCGCGCTTTGTCTGTTCGTGTCAGCGGGGAGCGGGTATGCGCAGACCGCAGAGCAGTTCATGCCAGTGTCGATCTATCGCACCGGTCCCTATGCGGCCGGAGGCGTGGGGATCTATGGCGCCTATGCCGACTATCTTGAGATGCTTAACCAGCGTGACGGCGGCATTAACGGCGTGAAGCTGACCTATCAGGAATGCGAAACCGCCTATCAGCCCGACCGCATGATCGAATGTTATGAGCGCCAGAAGGGCATGGGAGCGACGGGGGCCGCGGCCTTCACGCCTTCCGGCACCGGAGGGGTCTATGCGCTGATTGACCGGATGACTACCGACAAGATCCCTAGCGTCACCGTGGGCTATGGGCGCACCGACAGTTCAGACGGGCGGGTCTTTCCCTATATTTTCCCGGCGGTCGCGAATTACTGGAGCGAGAACACCGCCACCATCCGCTGGATCGCCGAGCAGGAGGGCGGATTCGAAGCGCTGAAGGGCAAGAAGATCGCCAATGTGGTGATGGATTTTGCCGCCGGGCGCGAAACTGAGCCGGTGTTGGCCACCCAGGCCGAGAAATACGGGTTCGAATTCACCACGTTTCCGATCGCACCTCCGGGGCTGGATCAGCGGGCGGTGTGGCTACAGGTGCGTCAGGCTCGGCCGGACTGGGTACTGTTTCGTGGCTGGGGTGCGGCCACTGCTGCCGGGCTGAAAGAGGCACAGCGTGCGGGTATTCCGCGCGACAAGATCATCGGGTGGTGGTGGTCGGGATCGGAAGAGGATGTGGTCCCCGCCGGCGACGCGGCCAAGGGCTTCATTACCGGCAGTTTTCACACGGTAGGCGGCAACTATCCCGTCTATGACGACATCCGCGCCCATGTTTACGCCAAGGGCAAGGGCCATGTGTCGGAGGAGCGGATCGGCTCGGCTTATTTCGTGCGCGGCATCGTGCACGCTGTCGTGGTGACCGAAGGCATGCGCACCGCGATGAAGAAATTCGGCAACCGTCCGCTGACCGGCGACGAGGTCCGCTGGGGTCTCGAGCACTTGACACTGAGCACCGACCGGCTGCGCGAGCTGGGTTTGGAAGGGCTGATGGCCGAGATTGCGATCACCTGCGAAGACCATGAGGGCGGCGGTCGTGCAATCATGCAGCAATGGGACGGCGAGAAATGGACTACCATTTCTGATTGGATCGAACCCGATGCCGAAATCGTCCGCCCTCTCATCGAGCAATCGGCTGCCGCCTACGCCGCCGAAAAGGGCATTGCGCCCCGCGACTGCGCATCCGAGGGCTGAGGCAGATGGAGCGTCCCGCCGACACCGTGGCCGATTCTGCCGGGCGGGGCGTCTCCGCCGTGGCCGAACCGCTTCTGGCCGTGAATGCGATTGAGGTCGTCTATTCGCGTCAGGCGATGGTTTTACATTCGCTTTCGCTGTCGGTTCCGCGCCACGGCATCGTTGCTCTTCTGGGTGCGAACGGTGCCGGCAAGACCACCACTATGAAAGCGATCTCGGGCCTTTTGCGTAGCGAAAGGGGGGAGATCACCAAGGGCACGATCCAGTATGACGGCCAGCGGATCGACCGGCTGGACGCCTCGCGGATGGCGGCACGGGGAATCTCGCTCGTGATGGAGGGGCGCCATGCCTTCGGCGGCCTGTCTGTCGAGGATAATCTGCGTGTCGGTGCCTTCACGCGGCGCGACGGTGCCGCGGCGGTGGCCGAGACGCTGGATATGATCTTCAGCTATTTTCCCCGGCTGAAAGAGCGCCGCAGATCCCATGCCGGGCTTTTGTCGGGGGGCGAGCAGCAGATGTGCGTCATCGCGCGTGCGCTGATGGCAAGGCCCCGGATGATCCTGTTGGATGAACCATCCATGGGGCTGGCCCCGCAACTGGTTGAGGATATCTTCGGCATCATCGCCCGATTGAACCGCGAAGAGGGCGTGACCTTCCTGCTGGCCGAACAGAACGCGGCCGTCGCGCTGCGTTTCGCGACCCATGGCTATCTGGTCGAGAACGGCCGCGTCATTCGCGATGGGCTGGCGGCCGAGTTGGCCTCAGCCCCCGAGATCAAGGCCAGCTATCTGGGATTTGCCGATGAAGGCATGGCGGGCTTCACCGAACGCAAGAGATGGCTGACATGAGCTCGATGGAAGCAAGGGCGCTTAGGATGCCGCAAGCCGTGATGCAGCTTTCGCAACCGCGCGAGGTGGGGGAAAGCTTGCTCGCGGCTCTGGACCGGCTGTGTGCCGAGGCGCCGAGCAATGTGCTGATGCGCCACAAGCGCGCGGGCATCTGGCAATGCTGGTCGCGCGGGGCGCTGCGCGATCTGGCCCTACGACAAGCTGCGGCGATGTCGGCGCGCGATATCGGTCCTGGCGCCCGTGTCGTCGTGATCGGCGAGAACCTGCCCGAGCTATACACGGCCCTCATCGCCGCGCAGGCGCTTGGGGCCGATGCGATGCCGCTTGGCCCCGAATTTCTGCGTCGGTTCGGCCCACCCGGCGGTGGTGCCACGCTGGTCATCACCGCCGATGAACATGCCGCCCGCTGGTGGCCGGGCCAGACGCTGCCTCTGGCCGATCTGGATCGCACCGCCGGGGCTGTACCCACCACCGTCTCGCCGGGCCGGATCCTGCTGCATGACGAAGGACGCGAAGCGCCACCCGCCATCGTTGCGCATGACCTGGCAAGCTTGCTCGCAGCTGCGACCGGGTTGGTGCCGGGGATCGGTACGGGGGCACGGCTGATCGCTTTCCTGCCGGTTTCGTCCATCGAGGACGCGGCGCTGTCGCTGGCGTTGCCAATTGCAACCGGAGCCGAGGTGAACTGTGTCGAGGGCCCCGCGACCTTCCCGCTGGATCTGCTGGACGTGACCCCCGACGCCCTGGTGGCTCCGGCGCGGGTCTGGGAGCTGATCGACCGCGATATCCGCCGCCGCTTGGGCCGAAGGGGGGATATGGTGGCGCGTGCGCGTGGTATCGGCGGTCCGCTTTTCGCGGCCTCCTTGCGCAATGCGATTGGCCTATTGCGGTGTCGGCTGGCCGTGGTGAGCGCTGGCCTTGTCGCGCCAGGTGCGCTGGGCAAGCTGCGTGCGATAGGTCTCGGACTGGATAACGGGCAGGCACGTGATGCCGAAACGCGAGCCGAGGCCCTGCTGCGTGATGCGCCGGTCGTCGACCGCGCCCGCGTCTGGCACGATCTTGAGGGGCTTCAGGCCGAAATCGCCACCGATCCGGCCGAAGCCGCCCTGCTGGCCGATGCAGGTGGCCCCCAGGCGCTGTCGCAGGCGCTGGAGAATGCCGCCCGCGCGGCTGGTCTTGCTGGCTGGACGCTGCGCACTGGCGGTTTCGCGCCTGGCGAGCTGACGCTTCTCGGCGAAACGCGCCATCTGCGCAGTGCAGCCCCGCAAGCCATCGCACCAGCCGGTGCGGCGCGCCGGCACCATGGCGATCATCCCGTGGTGATGGAGGCGCGGGGCGTTTCGGTCGCTTTCGGGGGCGTCAGCGCGCTGAGCGATGTGTCCATGGAGGTTCGCAAGGGCGAGATCCTGTCGATCATCGGGCCGAACGGAGCGGGCAAGACCTCGTTTCTGAATACGCTGAACGGGGTCTATACCCCACGCGAAGGCACGATTACCTTTGAAGGCAAGGTGCGCGCCCGGATGAAGCCGGCCGAGGCCGCCGCCAGCGGGATCGGCCGCACATTTCAGCATGTGGCGCTGTTTCCGGGGCTGAATGTCATCGACAACATCGTCGCGGGCCGAGCGGGCAAAGTCAGCAGCGGCTTTCCCGGCGCCTTCCTCGCGCGGGGGCTGCGATTGCCTTCGGTGATGCGCGAGGAAAGCGAGCAGCGCGCGGCGGCGGAAGCAATCCTCAATTTTCTCGACCTCACGCCGATCCGCTACCAGGCGGTGTCGACCCTGCCCTACGGGGTGCAGAAGCGGGTCGAGCTCGGCCGGGCACTGGCAGGCGAACCGCGCATCCTGCTGTTGGATGAACCCATGGCCGGTATGACCCATGCGGAAAAGCAGGATATGTGCCGCTTCATCCGCGCCGCCAATGCCGAACTGGGCACCACGATCGTGCTGATCGAACACGACATCGGTGTGGTCATGGGCCTGTCGGACCGCGTGGTGGTGCTGAACTACGGTCGCAAGATCGCCGACGGCACCCCGGCCGAGGTCCGCGCGGATCCCGAGGTGATCCGCGCCTATCTGGGCACCAGCGCCGATACCGCATCAATGGAGGGCTGAGATGTCGCCCCTTTCGTTCTTTTTCGAAGTGCTGATCGGCGGGCTTCTGTCGGGGGTGATGTATACGCTCGTGGCGCTTGGCTTCGTCCTGATCTTCAAGGCATCGGGCGTGTTCAACTTCGCGCAGGGCGCGATGGTGTTGTTTGCGGCGCTGAACTTCGTGGGATTCACCGAACTTGGGCTGCCATGGTGGACGGCGCTGATGGTGACGCTGGCCGCGATGGTGGTGCTGGCCATGGCCATCGAACGCGCGGTACTGCGCCCACTTTTGGGACAGGATCACATGATCGTCTTCATGGCGACCATCGGCCTTTCGATCTTCATCGAGGGGCTGGCGCAGCTGATATGGGGCACCGATGTGCGCGGGCTGAACCTTGGCCTGCCCGAGGATCCGATCTTTATCGGTGATATTCTCGTGTCGCGCGCCGATCTGATGACGGCGGCAGTTGCGGCGTTGCTGGTTCTGGGCCTGTCGCTGTTCTTCACGCTGACCCGGATCGGGCGTGCCCTGCGCGCGGTGGCCGAGGATACGCAAGCCGCCCAGGTCGCGGGTGTGCCGCTGGGCATGATCTGGGCCGTGGTCTGGAGCGCGGCCGGCGTGATCGCGCTGGTGGCCGGTTTGGTCTGGGGCGCGCGGCTTGGCGTGCAGTTTGCGTTGACATTGGTCGCGTTAAAGGCGCTGCCGGTGATGCTTCTGGGCGGGTTCAACTCGATCCCCGGGGCGATCGTCGCGGGCCTTTTGATCGGAGCGAGCGAGAAACTGGCCGAAGTCTATATCGGCCCCTATGTGGGTGGCGGGATCGAGAACTGGTTCCCCTATGCCCTGGCCGTGGCGGTGCTTGTCTTCCGCCCGACCGGCCTTTTCGGCAGCACCGGCGTGGCGAGGGTCTGAGCATGTTCTATCGTCATGTGGGTTCGATGAAGACGAGCTATGCGCAGGAACTCCAGCTCTTTCCCGTGGCGCAGGAAAGGTGGGCTTTCCTAGCGTTGCTGGTGATCGGCGGCGTGGTGCTACCACGGATGGCCGACAGCTACTGGCTGGGCTCGATCCTGCTGCCCTTCCTGATACTGTCGCTGGCGGCGATCGGGGCGAATGTGCTGACGGGCTATGCGGGGCAGATCTCGTTGGGGTCGGGCGGGTTCATGGCGGTGGGAGCCTACGCGGCGGTCAACCTTGTGATCCGGGTGCCGGCGCTGCCCTTCCCGGTGACATTCCTGTTGGCCGGCGTGGTCGCCGGTGCGGTCTGCGCGTTATTTGGGCTTTTGAGCCTGCGCATCCGCGGCCTTTACGTCGTGGTGGCGACGCTGATGGCGCAGTTCCTGATCGAATGGATCTGCACTCACGTGCCGTGGCTATATCTGAACAACGCCTCGGGCATCGTCGGCGCGCCGCCTCTGTCTTTGTTCGGTATCCCAATGACGTCGGTTGCGGCGCGCTATGAGATCGCATTCATCTTCACGGTCCTTTTGGCGCTTCTGGCGCGCAATCTTGTCCGCTCGCCCGAGGGGCGTGGCTGGCTGGCCGTGCGCGACAAGGAAACGGCGGCGGTGCTGACCGGCATTTCCGTGCCGCGCGCCAAGATCACCGCCTTTGCCGTCTGCGGCTTCTTCTGTGGCGTGGCGGGCGCGCTGTGGAGCTTCCTTTATCTCGGCAATGTGGATGTGGAAGCTTTCACCATGCACCGGTCGTTTCAGATATTGTTCATGGTGATCATCGGGGGCCTCGGCAGCATCGCGGGCTCCTTCCTCGGGGCGTGCTTCATCGTGCTTTTGCCGGTGGCGATCACCAATCTGGCGACGCTCCTGGGCGGAACAATCCGGCCAGATATGGTGGCGAACCTGGAGCTGATGATCTTCGGAGGGCTGATCATCGGATTCCTGATCCTTGAACCGCGTGGGCTGGCAAGCCTCGCGATGCGTGCCCGCGAGCGCCTGCGCCGCTGGCCGTTCAAATACTAAGCCCAAAAGAGATATCAGGGAGGATACTATGGCTTTTTTCGTACGGTCTTTCGCATGTGCCGCGCTGATCCTTGCCACCGCCTTACCCGTCGCGGCCGGAGATTTGCGGCTTGTGCATGACATCACCGCCGATCATCCCCGCATACCGCATATCGAGGCGATGGTTTCCGCCGCATCCGCGGACCCCGCATTACTGACATTACAGGTCAATCCGGGCGGCGTGGTCCATCCCGGCTATGCAGGCGTTGAGGCGCTGGAGAACGGGGTCGCGGATGTCGCCTTGGTCAACGCCTCCAATCTGGAGCGTATCGACCCGCGAATGGGTTTCGTGAACCTACCCTTCACGCTCAATGATACATTGATGGCCAATCCTGTCGTGCGCAACGGCGTTGTCGCGCAACTCGACCTGCTCGCACACGAGAAGGGATGGCGTGTTCTGGGGCTGATGAGGGGAGCGGACCAGTTGTTCGCCTTCAGCGAAGAAATGCCGGATGAACCCTCCGAGCTTAGTGGGCTGGCGATCCGGGTGGCGGGTTCGGGCATCTATGAGGCGATCATGCAGGGCTATGGCGCCGAGCCAGTTGTCATGCCCTTTCCCGAGTTGAAGAACGCTTTCGCCGAGAATCGCGTTCAGGGAGTCTTTACATCGCCCGGTGGCTGGGCATCGCAGCTAGGCATGGAAGTGCCGAACGCCCTGCAGGTCCCAGGACTCATGATGATCACCTATGCGGTGATCATTCGCGCCAAACAGTTTGACGCACTCGCCGAAGACGAGCGGGCGGCCTTGACGCAGGCGGTGGAGAGCAAGGTCACAAGCGCCTGGGAAGTCATGCTCGCCGACGACGAGGCTGAGATGGAAGAGTTGAAGACCAACGGCGCGCGGGTGGTCCGCGTCGAGGCCGATGGGGCATGGCGACAGCCTGTCGCATCGATATCTGCAGGTTTCGCTGCCGACTACCCCGATGTCTGGGAAAGTCTGCAGGTTCTCTTGTCAAAAGGCGCGCGCGAATGACCCAGCAGGCGCAAGAGGCGTCAGCCGAGGCGGGCCGACAATTCGTAAAGTTCAGCCGCGAAGGTCGTGTGGCGATCATTACCCTGCACCGGCCGGAAGCACTGAATGCGATCAACGCCGCGATGGTCGCGGAGCTGGCGCAGCTCGTTCGCATGATGGATGTCGATGACGGCATCGGCTGCTTGCTCCTTAAGGGAGAAGGGCGCGCTTTCTGCGCCGGAGCAGACATAAAGGAAGCGGTGCCGGTGAGCTTTCCAGGCACATTGACCGGCAATTACCTGGCGGATCTTGGAGTGGTCGGCGAAATCCGCAAACCGATTGTCGCCACCGTTTCCGGCGCGGCACTTGGCGGCGGCTGCGAATTGGCGATGATGTGCGACATAATCCTGGCGGACGAGACGGCACGTTTCGGTTTGCCGGAAATACGCCTCGGCACCATGCCCGGGGCGGGCGGTACGCAACGGCTCGCATTGGCGCTAGGTAAGGCGAAGGCGATGGAACTGATGCTGACCGGGCGCGCCCTGAGCGCAGCAGAAGCCGAAGCGCTGGGCCTGATCAACCGCGTCGTGCCGAGGGGCAGATTGCAGGACGAGGCGATGCAGCTTGCGCATGGCATCTCGGAAGCCTCGCTGCCTGCGGTGATGGCTATCAAAGAGGCGGTTGGCGTGGCATCCGACGGACTGACACAAGGACTGCGGCTGGAACGACGGTTGTTTCACGCACTTTACGCCACGGCCGACCGGCGCGAGGGGATGCAGGCGTTCGCGGAGAAGCGTGCGGCGGAATTCCGGCACAAATGAAGGAGAGATACTTCGCTCCGACATCTCTGAGGTCGCTCACGATTGTCGCCCGCAGAGCTGCTGTCATGTCTTGTCGACATGGGGATGCTGGCCGGTGAACCGCGGTTTGCGCTTCTCCTCGAAGGCGCGCTTCGCTTCACGACCATCCGGCGAGAGCGACAGATAGCGCTGCATCGGTCCACTGGCCTCGAGTTGCGCCGAAAAGCCGGCGGCATCCAGCAGAATGTTGGTCGCGCTCTTGGTGTAGCGCACCGCCAACGGCGGAAGATCCGCCAATTCGCCGGCGACAGCGTCTACGCAGGACGCAAACTCGTCCTTGCTCGCCACCCTGTTGATCAGCCCCCAGGAAAGAGCGGTTGCGGCATCGAGCCGGTTGCCCAACAGAGCCATCTCGAGCGAGCGTGCGCGCCCGATCGTGAAGAGGTTCTGGCCACCTGCATGGTTGCCTGCGTGTATCTCCCGCATGTGAAAATACGCGCTGTCCACTGCCACCACTAGGTCGCAGGCGGTCGCGAGATAGACCCCGCCGCCGATGGCGGGGCCGTTGACGGCAGCCAGAACCGGCTTGTGATTGCGCTGGATCTTCTGACGGGTTGCGACATTCCAGCGGCCATACTCGTCGAACTCGCGAGGTCCCGCTTTTCGGGTAAAGGAGAGGTCCTGGCCTGCACAGAAGATGTCGCCGGCCCCCGTGAGCACCACGCAACGGCATTCGGGGTCCATCTCGGCCTCGTCGAATACCGCGTGAAGTTCCTTGAACGTCTGAGTGTCGTGGGCATTGCGTATCTGAGGTCGGTTGATAACGACCCGCCAGATGCGATCCGACGTGTCCAGCAGAAGGTGTTCGGGTTGGCGAGCAGTCATGAATCTCAAATCCGTGTTCAGTGTCAGTTGGATGATGCGGGCGCCCAGACGATCGCGTCGCTTGGCATGGAGAGTTGCAGCCGGTCTCCGGGATTGCCCTCGACCCGATCGACGGTGTCGAGCCTCAGCGTTTCTTCCCCGACCCGGACGCTGACCTCTGTCCGGCTACCTAGGAATTCCTTTTGCAGGATGCGTCCCGACACGACCTGGGTATCCTGCGGCGTGGCTTGGCGCAGGCTCTCCGGCCTTATGATCAGATCGACTATCTGGCCCTTGGCCGGCTTGTCTTCGGGGCGCCGGCGTGCGTTCAGCTTCAGGTCTTGTCCAAGGCCCGATACTTCCACGAGAATCTCCGTCTCCGCCACATCGAGGACGATGCCCAGCACGACGTTGGCTTGGCCGATGAATTCCGCAACGAACCGGCTTGCCGGGTAGCGATAGAGGCCTTCTGGCGTCTCGGCCTGCGCGATCTGCCCCTTGTCCATGACCAGGATCCGATCCGACATAGACAGGGCCTCGGCGCAGTCGTGGGTAACATAAAGGGTGGTGGTGCCGAGCTCGCGCTGGATGCGCATGATTTCGCAGCGCATCCGGTTGCGCAATACGGAATCGAGATTGCTAAGCGGCTCGTCGAGGAGCAAAATTCGCGGCTGAGTGGCCAGCGCGCGGGCCAGCGCCACGCGCTGTTGCTGGCCGCCGCTGAGACCGGTCGCCATCCGGTCGGAAAAGGCGGTCAGGCCGACGAGATCGAGCATGTCCGTCACCTGCTTGCGGATTACCTCGCGCGGCAAGCCTTTCATCTTCAGCCCGTAGGCGACATTGTCCGCTACCGTCATGTGAGGCCAGATCGCATAGGACTGGAAGACCATGTTGATCTCGCGATGCTCCGGCCGGATGTGCAGGTCGGCGGTCGCAACCGGAATCTCGCCAATTCGGATTTCGCCCGCATCGATCTGATGGAGCCCGGCGACGCTGCGCAAGGTTGTGCTCTTACCGCAACCGCTGGGGCCGAGCAGTGTCAGGAATTTCGATGGCGGTATCGAAAAGCTGATGCCGTCGACCGCCGTCAGGCCGCGATAGCTGGCGACAAGCTTGCGGACGTCGAGACCGGCCGCCTTGGTTCCAAGTGGCATATTCATGGGGGCAATCTCCTCTCGTCAGACCGGGCTTTTGGATGCTTTGACGCCGAAGAAGACGCGAGCAGCCACGATCACGATGATCATCAGCAGGGTTTGGACGACACCGACAACGGAGGCCGCGGCCATGTTGCCGTCCGACGTGTAGTTCCAGGACAAGACGGAAAGCAGGATCGAATTGGGCGAATACAGCAGGATGGCGGTGTTCACCTCGCGGACGCAGAATACGAAAATCATCACCATTGCCGCGTAGACGGAAGGACGTAGCAGCGGCGCCACGATGGTGCGCAGCACCGTTCCCCTGGATGCCCCGTTAATGCTCGCCGCTTCTTCCAGCGACCGGTCGATCTGCGTCACCCCGTTGCTGACGATGCGGATCGCGTGGGTGATGTAGTTGGCGACAAGCCCTAGCGCGATCAGCCAGATCGTGGCGTAGAGCGGGGTGTAGATGTAGACGACGAATATCCCCGAGGCGAAGACGATGGCGCTGATCGCTATGGGGATCGAAGCGAGGTAGTTTGCAACCTCCGATCCCTTCAGTCTCAGCCGATCGTTGGCATAGACAAGCACCAGCGCGAAGAACACGCAGACGATCGGCACGATGATGCTGATGATCAAGGTGTTGACCGTCGCCAGCTGCACGCTGGTTGCCTGCAGCACCATGTTCAGCGTGTCGAGGTTGAACTCGGTCGTTGCGAGCGAACCGGTGCGGAATTTTGCGAACACCATGAAGAGCAAAGCCCCGTAAGGAAGAATGACCGTCACGAAGGTGTAGAACGCGAACACGACGAGGATGAGCGGCATGACCGCGCCGGCGTCGATCTGCCTGGTCGCGAAGCCGCGGCCGGAAACGGTGACGAAGCGTTGGCTCTCCCGCATCGAGCGTCGATAGAAATAGAACGCCACGACGCTGATGATGATGAGCATCGTACCGATCGCGGTGGCACGACTGAAATCCTGCGGGAAGCCGTGGACCGATTCATAGATATGGACCGACAGTGGCACGAAGTCTGTTCGCGCACCGAGGATAGCCGAGACCGAGAATTCACCGCTCGACAATATCGAGATGAACAGGATCGAGGAGAGCGTGGAGGAGCGCAGCAGCGGCAGAAGAATGTTGAAGGCTGTGCGCGGCACGCTGCCGCCTGCAACATAGGAGGCCTCTTCGAGATTGGCATCCGTGTTGCGCAGCGTGCTGGAAATGAAAAGGTAGCCGTAGGGAATGTAGTGGGCCGCTTTGACGAAGGCTATGCCGGTCACGGACATGATGTTGATGCGCATCCAGTCCGGCCCGCCCGCCATGTCGATGAACTCGTTGATGAGGCCGGAATTGGGAGCGCCGAGCGAAACCCAGGCAATCACGCCGATCAACGGCGACATGAAGAGCGGCATGAGAACCAGCATCTCGAGCAGCCCAGGCGCGGGAAGGCGGAACCGCGTCACCAGCCACGCGAGCAGCCCGCCGATCGCGGTCGCGGCAATGCCCACGGCGACCGACATCCAGATGGTTTGCCAGAGCGACCTCATGATACGCGGGGAGGTGTAGACGGCCACGAGCGTATCGATCGAAAATCCGGAAGCGAGATCGAAAGGATCGTTTAAAACCGAGCTCAAGCCGATGAAGAGCAAGGGCAGGCCGATGATTGCGATCAGCGAGCCGATGACGAAAATTCCGAAGGCGACTTCCATCAGGGTCTGGAAGCGGCGCTCCTTGAACAGGCCTGACGTCGGAAGGTTGATTGCTGCGGAAGCGGATTTCATTGAAGTCATCTCGATCCTCGTGGATCCGGTTCAGCCGGCGTCGGCTCGGCGGGAAATCACGGCATCGGTCAGCTCGCGCGCCAGCCCCAGATGGTTCTCCGGTTTCACCAGAGCAAGCAGTTCCTCGCGGGTAAGGGCCGCGGTCACGTCTTCCCGCTCCAGAAGCAATTCGAGGAGCGGCCGCTTTTGTTCAGATGCGGCACGTGCAACCTCCACCATGACGTCATGGGCCTGGGTTCGGCCCATCTGGGCGGCGAGCCCGAACATGACGGCCTCGGAGACGATGCCACCGCCGGTGATCTGCAAGTTCTCCAACATCTTGTCCGGGAAGATCTGGAGCCCTGCGAGGATGGTCTCGGTGTACTGTAGGGAGCCGTCGAAGGTGATGAGGCATTGCGGGATCAGCAACCACTCGCCCGAGACCGATGCAAGGTCGCGTTCGTGGCATCCGACCATGAGACCCTGCATCACCGGCACCATGCCGCGCACGATGCGGCAGCCTGCGACTGAGCGCTCGCACAAGATCGGGTTGTGCTTTTGCGGCATGGTGGAAGAGCCCACCTGACGTTTGCGGCGCGGTTCGTGCAGTTCGCCGATGTCGTTCCCCGACAGCCGGCCGACTTCCAGACAGATCTTTTCCAGGGTGGCCGCGATCATGCCGATGGTCGAGACGAGCTCGGTCAGGCGATCCCGCGATCCGTGCCAGGCGATATCCGGCTCAGCGAGGCCTAACCGCTTGCAGAACGCCGCCCGCACCCTGAGGCCGTCGGCCCCCAGCGAGGCGAGGGTTCCTCCCGCCCCGTGGAGTTCGGCGACCGAGATGAGCTCGCGGCAATGGCGGATCCTTGCCTCGTGGCGTGCCAGTTCGTCGATCCAGAGCGCGAACTTGAAACCCAGCGTTATGGGAACGGCATGCTGCCAATGCGTGCGTCCCGCCATGGGATGATGGCCTGACGATTCTACATGGCCAGCGAGGATCGTGATCAGGCGTTGAAGCGAGGGTTCAACGATGTCGAGAGCGTTGCGAAGCTGCAGCACCATGCCGGTATCGGTGATGTCCTGCGTCGTGGCTCCCCAGTGAACGTAGCGGCCGGCGTCGCCGGAAGCCGCAGTCAGCGCGTTGATCGCCGGCATCAAGAAATGCCGGCCGGTGCGCACCTCCTCTCCTATCCGTTCCACATCGAATTCATCCGACCTGGTTGCGTGCCGGATGCGTGAGGCGGCCTCCCGGGGGATCAGGCCGACGTCCGCCTCTGCCTCGGCCAGGCTCGCCCAGACCTCGAACCAGCCCTGAAGCAGCTGGCGGGTATCGAAGACATGGCGCATGCGCTCGCTGCCGAACACGTTGCGGAGGATTTGACAGTCGAGCGAAGTGCCCATGAGACGCGACCTTTCGATTGTCCGACCGCCTCGAAGAGGTCGGGATCATGGAACCTGGGAGTGTGGAAACGGCCTATTGCCCGTAGACTTCGGCCCAACGTGCATAGAAGGAGCGAAGCTCCTCATCCCGAAAGCGCTCGTCTGACTGCCACTCGACGTAGAGCGTGCTTGCGGGTCGATACCAGTCGAACCGGCTTACCTTGCGCCGGTCTTCCCAACCCTCGATGACCACATCGCCTTCGGTGATCTCCGCGAGCGAGTTCTGCGCCTCCAGGCTGGTGGCCCATTCTGTGAAGAGCCGTGCCGCGTGGGGGTTTGGGGCGTTCTCTGCAACAGAGGTATAGAAGATCGACGCCGCCGCCGTATCCGGCGCCTGGAAGGCTATCGGCGCTCCATTGACCGCCTGTGCGGCGAAAAGGGAGGTATAGGCGTCGGTCGTCGCCCAGTAGTCGCCGGCGATCACGCCATCCAGCACGACGGGTGAGGTGCGGATGATGGCGGGATCCTGCGCCGCCAGCTTTTCCAGATATTCCCAGCCATACTGGTCCTCGAGATTGTAGACGAGATTGGCGCTCGTTGCGAGCTGGGGACCACCGGCCGTCACGTCGACGACGGCGATCTTGCCCTTCAAGCGAGGATCGAGAAGCGCTGCCAACGGATCTTCGAACAGAGCCTTTTGCAGGTCTTCGGGAACGACGCGAGTGTTCCAGCCGACCGTCGAGACGGTCAGGAAGAGCGGGTAGGCGATCGCGTCCTTGCGCATGTTCTCAGGGAACAGAGCCGCGTTCTGAGGCGTGTAGCTGGCGATATAACCTGCTTCCTCTCCCGTTTCGATCACCGTCAGATCGCTGAGGGCGACGATGTCGGCCTGATTGCGCCCGGAACGCTGCTCCTGGACGAAGCGCTGAAAGATCGTATTGGTCGGACCGCGATAGTACTGGACGTCGATGCCGTATTGTTGCTCGAAATCCCGTACCCATACCTCGAACTTGTCCTGGCTCGGCGCACCGTAAACGAGAAGGTTGCCTTCCGCCTTTGCCAGTTCCGCGAGGGCTTCGATGCCGCCGGCCTGTTCTAGGTTGGCCGGAATTTCCGACTGGGCGTGGACATGGCCTGCTGCGAGGGCCATCGGGGCGCCGGCGAGTACGAGGCGCAGATACTTCCTGATCATGATGTCTCCTCCATCCGAGCCGCAGCGTCACCAATCTCCTCCGGTAACGGTGCGGCAGTCTCCAGATGCTAAGCGGCATGCGTTTTGAGGGTCAAACCGCGGCAAATGGTGAAAAACAGCGGGGCTTGACACCCTTTCCGGGTTCTTCGGACTATTTCCGGTTTGTCTCGGTAGCCTTGAGTTGCTGCTGTCCCCACTGTCTTTCCATGGTCTGCCGCCGCCGCGCCACGACCGCCCTCAGCGCCTTGACGATCGCCGCCTTGTTGGCCCGGATGAAGGAGATCGGGCCACCCACGCCCAGACCCAGGGGAGGCTGGTGCGGTGGGGTGGCGAGCAACACCGCGATCATTGCCGCGCCCTTGGTCGCGGCTCCTTCCGAGTGGGCGTAGCCTTCGTCACGGAAGCGGGCGAGCCGCTCCATAATGTCTTGCTGTTTCACCCACTTATCGGGCTCGGCCTCTTCCGCGTTCAAGCGGCGGATAATGGGCGGGACGTCCTCGGGAGGCATTGCTGAAAGGAAAACCTGTCCCATCGCCGAACGCAGAAGGGGGCGCATGCTACCTGCGGTGATTTCGCTGTTCGGCGGGAAGGCGCTGGAGCGCTGGACATGGATGTATTGGACGGCCAGTCCGCTCAAGGCGCCCAGCACAACGGTTGCGCCGGTCTTGGCCTGCAAGCCGATCATCAGCCGCAGGATCGTTCCGTCCGAGATCATGCTGTCGTTGATCCATGCGCCCAGGAGAGCTGCCTTCAAGGTGGGAACAAACGTTCTACTTGAGTGATCGCAGCTTATGTAACCTTGTGCCTCAAGCGATCTAAGCAAAGCGAACGTACTGGATGGTGGACAAGAGATCATGTCCGCAATCTCTCCAAGCTTCATCGGCTTCTGAGTGAAAGAGAAACATTCAAATATTCTTATCGTACGGAATGACGATTTTACAAATATATCACTTACGTTCGCGTTCATTTGATAACTCCAGTAGAATTCCGAGGTATCATATCGTCTCGTTAGCCACCGAAACTGCCGCCGCCTCGATGTTATTTTCAGATATGTGAATAGCTAGGCCAAAACCTCTCTTTTCACATAGCTGAAATCTGCTGCGGCTCCCCTTTCCCGCTGCCCGGATTTCGGTTCTTCATGGCCGCGGCCTGCGAGCCAAACGGAATGTGGAGAAAGCACGATGAGGTTCGGAACGGCTTTTGTGGAAGGAGAGCACGCGCCTGTCATGTCGCTTGACGGCAACGACTGGTATCTGATGGCCGCCTGCTTGAAGGACATGCTAAACGGCGTTGATGAAAATCCAAGCCTTGCCGACTTCATCGCCTTCGGAGACGAATTGGTCGAGGCTTGCCGGGTGACCAGGACTAAGGGTTTCCCTTCAGCGGCGCGGATCGAAAGCCCCGATTTTCGTGCGCCGATACCGCGTCCTGGCAAAAACGTCTTTTGTGTAGGACGCAATTATGCCGACCACATCGCCGAAGACAACCGATCGCGTGATCTCAATACCGATCTGCCAAAATACCCGCAGTTCTTCACCAAGCCTGCCACGTCGGTCGTCGGACCAGGAGAGCCGATCCTGCTTCACGAGAAGGTCACGCGGCGCCTCGACTACGAAGTCGAACTCGCCGTGGTGATTGGCCGAGCCGGGCGCGACATCGCCCAGGACAGGGTGGAGGAGCACTTATTCGGCTACATGATTTGCAACGACGTGACCGCTCGCGACCTGCAGCGTCGCCATGATCAATGGTTCAAGGGCAAGGGCCTCGATGGAAGCTGCCCGATGGGGCCATGGATCGTTCACAAGAGCGCGCTGGGGGATGTTTCGAATCTTGCGATCCGCTTGAGCGTCAATGGCGAGAGCCGCCAGGACGCGCGTATCAAGGATATGATCTTTACGATCCCGGAACTCGTGGGGTCGCTCTCGGCGGGCCTGACTCTTGAGGCGGGCGACATTATCGCGACCGGGACACCATCCGGCGTGGGATATGCGATGGACCCACGTCAATATTTGCAGGCGGGCGATGTCGTTCGATGCGAAATCGAGGGTATCGGCGTGATCGAAAACACGGTCGCTCTTGCCACCCTCCAGTCACGGTAACGATCATGGACGACATTTTTGCTCCGCTTCGCGGATTGAAGGTCATCGAAATCGGGATTGCGATGGCTGGCCCGTTCTGCGGCCTGATGCTTGCCGACTATGGTGCCGACGTCATCAAGGTCGAACGGATCGGCAGCGGAGACGAAAGCCGGAACTGGGCGCCGTTCTTCAAGGGCAGGACATCGCACTATTTCGCTGCCGCCAATCGCAACAAGCGCAGTCTCGAGATCGACCTCAAATCGGATGAAGGCAGGCAAATCATCAGGAAGCTCGCCAGGGAATCCGATGTGGTGATCGACAATTTCCGGGTCGGCGCACTCGATCGAGCGGGGCTGGGTTACGACGAACTCAGCAAGATCAACCCGCGGCTCATCTACTGCGGCATCAGTGGGTTTGGACGCCAAGGACCTCGCGCTGGTGACCGGGCGAACGACATCTTCATGCAGGCCTTTGCAGGCAATATGAGTGTGACGGGGGAGGAGGGTCGTGGGCCCGTAAAGGCAGGTATTTCCGTGGCTGACATCGGCGGGGGCATGTTCGGCACCATCGGCATCTTGCTTGCGCTTGCCGCGCGCGAACGCACTGGGAAGGGGCAGCGGGTGGATACGTCGCTGATGGAGGGCCAGCTGGCCATGCTGTCCTACCATCTGACCTACTATTTCGCATCCGGCACCCCGCCGGTCCGGCGTGGCGCCGCAATGCAGCTTTCGCCCGCCTATCGTGCGTTTGAGGCGGCGGACGACTGGATCGTCGTGGGCGCCTTTACCGATCGGATGTGGGAAGGAGTCTGCCGGGCAACCGGGCGTACGGAATGGATCAACGATCCGCGCTTCAAGACCGGCACCGATCGCGCCAAGCACCGCCTCTTTCTCATCGACGAATTGAACGCCATCTTCCGAACCAAGATGGTTGCGGAGTGGGTGGATATCCTGAACGCTCAGGATGTGCCGTCGACACCGGTCCAGTCAATCGACCAGGTGGTGATCGACGAGCAGGTGCTGTCACGAGACATGGTCGTTAGCGTCGACCATCCCGTCAGCGGCGAGATCCGGATGGCCGGACTTCCCGTGAAACTGTCCGACACGCCGGGCGCGATCAGATTCGCAGCCCCTCTTCTGGGACAGCATTCGACCGAGATCCTGTCGGAACTCGGTTTCCACAGGGACCAAATCACGGACCTGATGGAGCGAGGGGTGGTGGGAGCCAGCCGTGCATGATCTGTAACGTAATGATGTTGCCGGACTAAGCCGACTCGCCTCAAAAGAGGATCGGCCGGCGGGCTTTTATCGGTTGAGGAGGCGGAATAGCGCGCGTCGGGCATCAGAAACGTCTGCCGCAGTCGTCCAGTTGTCACCTCACCTTGCCGTGCTTCATCAGGGTGACCGGTTTATCGTCCATGGGCTCCACGAACGGCCATTATTCTCGCTGCTGAAAGTTGGCGGGGGATTTTTTGCAATCAGGCCGGGGCTCTCAATAGAGAACGCTCCGATCCTTTGGATTGTAGCCGCGCAAGTCCGACCATGCACCACGTTGCACTTTGGTGACCCACTCCGGGTCGCTCAGCAGCGCGCGTCCCACCGCCATGAGGTCGAATTCGTCCCGCTCGATGCGGCGGACCAGCTGGTCGATCGGCGCGGCGGAAGATGTATTGCCTTTCAGCAATGAATCGATGAACTCTCCTGAAAGACCCACCGATCCCACCGAGATCGCCTTCTTACCGGTCAGCTTTTTGGCCCATCCGGCGAAGTTCAGTCCGTCTGGCCCGTCGACCTCGGGAAACTCCGCATCCCAGAACCTGCGCTGGGAGCAGTGAAAGAAGTCCGCGCCTGCGTCGGCAAGAGGACCAAGCCAAAGCTCCATCTCCCGCGGTGTGCGGGCCAGACGATAGCCGTAGTCCTGCTGCTTCCACTGGCTCAGGCGAATGATGATGGGGAAATCGGGCCCGACCGCGGCGCGCATCGCCTTTAGGATCTCGAGTGCGAACCGAGACCGCTCCGCGAGCGTCCTGCCGCCCCAGTCGTCGGTGCGAAGATTGGTGTCGGCCCAGAAAAACTGATCGATCAGGTAGCCATGTGCGGCATGCACCTCGACAATGTCGAAGCCGAGACGCTTGGCATCTGCGGCGCCTGCCGCATATGCCGCGATCGTGGCCTCGATGTCTGTTTCGCTCATGGCCACGCCACGATGGATCCCAGGCGATACGAGACCTGACGGACTCTCCACCGGCTCGGGCGTGTCCCAGTCGAGCTTGCGGAAAGAGCCGGTGTGCCAAAGTTGCGGGCCCATCTTTCCACCGGCGGCATGCACGGCGGCTATAATGCCTTGCCAACCTTCCAGCGCTTGCGGCCCGTGGAAAAACGGAATGCCTGGATTGTTTCGAGAGGCCGGCCGCGCGATGGCTGTACCTTCCGAAAGGATGAGGCCCACATCGTTCCGGGCCCGGCGACGGTAGTAGGCGGCGTTGGCGGAGCCCGGTATCCCGTCGATCGCCATGTAGCGCGACATCGGCGCCATCACGATGCGGTTCTTGAGTTGGAGCCCCTTGAAGGTGAAGGGGCGGAAAAGCGCGTCCATGGTTCAATAGCCTCCCGTTTTAATCCGGCTACGACCGAACCCCTCCCGGTCGCCGGTACAATCAATCATCTTTCGCCCGCAGCCGCGGCGCCGTCGTCACGGGTTCGCGACTTGGGAACCAGGTTAGGGCAGGAATCCGCGTATGATCAGCTTCACGTAATTCGAGGCGATTGATTCAGCCGTCTCCGGTCCGTTGGGGCGCCACCACCTCGCCATCCAATTGAGGCAGGAAATGATGGCGCGAGCAGCCAGCTTGACGTCCAGTTCGCGAAATTCGCCGTTCTCGATCCCTTCCCGAATGATGCCCCGCAGCGTCTCTTCATAGCCGTCGCGCATGCGCTGGACCTTCGCCTTGGCATTGGGATCGGCGATCTCGTTGTAGCCAAGGGCGGCGGTGAAATAGAAGGGTGCGCTTTCCGAGATGTGCTGGGCATGAGCGCGGGCGAAGGCCTCGGCCTTGTCGCAGGCCGTCATGCGTCCTTGAACCTTTTCGTGCACCAAAGCCGTCAGCCGCGTGATCGAGGCAAGCACGATGGTGCTGTGGATCTCGGCCTTGTCGGAAAAGAAATGATAGATCGACGCCTTTTTGATCCCAACAGCGCTCGCGATGTCCTGGACCGAAGTGCCGTCATAGCCGTTGGCGGCAAACAGCTTGGCGGACTCGCGTAAAATCTCCGCCGCGCGGGGATTTCCCTCGCTCGATCCGCCGGTCGGCTCCCAGGCATTCGAAGGCGCGCTCACATCAGCCACAGCTCGTCTCAAACCACGAAATCCCGTCTCTTGCAACCTACCGATCGATAGATATCGACTTACAGATATGGTCAAGGCCTGTCAATAACTGCTCGCGGTTGGTTGGGATCGAAAAAAGCTACTAAAACAGTATGTTAGATACTATCCTTTGGAATTTTAGGCAGTTCACCTCCCGTTTCTTTGATATTTGAATCGCTTTCCGCCGATATGGACAATGCCGCAAGTTTCAAGGATAGAATCGGAAAAATGTGATATTAATACATAAAATCAATTAGATATATGGAAATCGAATTTTTTTACCTACCGATTGATCGGTAGGTAGCGTTGTGTTAGGGATGGCTCATCTTGGAGGAGGCAGGGTGTGAGCATCGAATTCGACGAGGAATCGGTTCCCGATTATGGCGCGCTACTGCGGCTGGACGGTCGGATCGTTGCCGTCATCGGCGCAGGTCGCGGAATCGGACGGCAAACCTGTCATGCCCTTGCGCAGGCGGGTGCCAATGTGGCCTGCATCGACATCGATATACATGTTGCGCAAAAGGTTGCTGACGAAGTCGGGGGCTGCGCCCTCAGCGCCGATGTTCGGCAAGAAGCCGAAGTCGAAGCCGTCTTCGACGCTGTAATCGAACATCTCGGCAGGCTGGATGCCGTCGTGGACATCGTCGGTGCTTCGCACGGCAGGCCGCTTCCTGAAATCGACGCCCCATTCCTGGAGCGCACCTTCGAGTTGAACCTATTTCAGGCGATTCATGTCACTCGTGTCGCCGCCGATCGCATGGCGCGCACGGGTGGCGGGGCGATCGTGCTGGTCGGTTCCTCCGCAGGCTTCGCGAGCCTGCCCAATCAAATCGCTTATGGATCCGCCAAGGCAGCTCTCCATCACTTTGTGCGGGGGGCTGCCTCTGAGCTTGGCCATCGCGGTATCCGCGTTAATGCCATCGCACCGGGTTATGTCCGCACCGAGCGCATGCTGGCGCGTTTTGCGCCTGAGCAGTGGTACGAGGTTGAGACCAACACGCCAATGCAGCGCGCTGGTGCCACCCCCGATATCGCAGGTGTTGCGCTGTTTCTGGTTCAGGATCTGTCCTCTTACCTCAGCGGGCAGGTGATCTTGGCCGATGGCGGAATGCTCAATCCGCCGCGGGTGATGAGGACATCCTCGGCGCGGCAGATCGCGGGAATGCTTTGCAACGATTGATCGAATTCCGCTGCAGGCCGGCAGACGAGATCGCTGGTTCTGCGGCATCCAAGCTGGGAGGAGCTGCAATGAGACTGACGTCGGGTTTGAAGACGGGGCTGGCGCTGACCGCCATCTTGATGGCGTCGACGGCGCAGGTTGCCGCCGAAGATCGCACCGCGCCGATTCGCATCGGCGTGCTAACCGACATGACCGGCCTTTACAATCAAGTCGTTGGCGAAGGTTCGGTTATCGCCGTCAACATGGCGATCGAGGACTTTGGTGGGAAGGTGCGTGGCCTGCCGATCGAGGTGCTTTCGGCAGATACGCAAAACAAGGTCGACGTGACGACAGGCGTTGCGCGGGAGTGGATCGAGACGCAGGGCGTCGATCTGTTCATCGACGTGCCGATATCGTCGGGTACGCTGGCCGTCAACAAGATGGTGAAAGACCACGACCGACTGCTTTTCTCGAATGCCGGTACCGGTGACCTGGGAGGTAGGGAATGCAATGGTCACAGCGTTCAGTGGAACTGGGACAATTACAGCATGGCCGCCGCGTTGACGAATGCGCTGCTCGCCGAGGGCTCGAAGAACTGGTTCTATCTTACCGCCGACTATACGTTTGGCCATGACCTTGAAGGCATCAGCGCCAACATCGTCAAGGAGAGCGGTGGCACGGTTGTCAAGGCGATCCGTATGCCGCTCGGTGCGGCCGACCAATCGGCTGCCGCTTTGGAAGTCGGCGGATCCGATGCCGATGTTATCGGCCTCGCCAATGGTGGCACCGATACCCAGAACTCGATCAAGCAACTCGCCGAATTCGGTGTCAGCGAGGCAAGCGGCAAGAAGATCGCTGCTTTCGTGCTGTCGCAGAACGACATCGATGGTGCAGGGCTCGATCTCGCCGGTGGCCTGTATGTCCCGATGCCCTTTTATTGGGACATGAACGAAGCCACGCGTGAATGGTCAAAGCGCTTTATGGAGCGCTCGGGCGGCCGTCCGCCGAGTTACCAGCAGGCGGGCGTCTACTCCTCGGTGACTCATTATCTGAAGTCGCTGGAGAACGCTTCGTCAAGCGATGGAGCCGACGTTATTGCCACGATGCGTGCCACGCCGATTGACGACAAGGTGCTGGGCAAAGGTGAATTGCGCGCCGATGGTCGTACAACCTTCCCGATGTACCTCTTCCAGGTGAAGACGCCTGAAGAGAGCACGGCCCGCTGGGATTACCTGAAACTGATCCGTGAGGTGCCAGCTGAACAAGTTCTGCGGGCGCCCGGCACCAGCGAATGCTCGCTCCTCACCTCGAACTAGATGGGTTGGCGGGCGACACCAAGTGTCCGGCGCGCCGTTCAGGACTGGAATTCATTGATCAGGATCACGGAAATGGTGCCCCGGCAGCGGACACATCCCCGAACGCTTTGGGGCTATCTGGATAACCACCGGCAACATGAGCCGGCGCGCACCGCGCTGGTCCATTCAGGCGGGCGGATGAGTTATGAGACGCTTTGTGCCGACGCCGAGGCGCTCGCCTGCGGACTAATCGATCTCGGCGCGCGTCCCGGCGACACGATCAGCTACCAGATGCCGAACTGGGCCGAGACGGTTCTGATCGTCCTGGCAACGCTGCGGATCGGTGCGATCTGCAACCCGATCATCACGATCTACCGCAGCAAGGAAGTCGGCTTCCTGCTGAAGGATGCGCGCTCGCGCTTCGTATTCATGCCCGAGGTCTATCGTGGTTTCACTTTCGCCGAGATGATGGCGCCGCTGGCTCGGGCCGTCGATGCACGGATGATCGTCTGTCGTGGCAGCCATCCTGATGCGATCGACTTCGAGGCGCTTCTGTCTCGCGGCCGCGAACTGCTGGCCGGGGGCGGTGCCTCGGCCTTCATGGAAGCCGATCCCGCGAAGGATGCGCTCTATCTCTACACCTCGGGGACCGAGGGCCAGCCCAAGGGCGTACGCCACTCACAGACGACACTGCTGAGCGAGGCACGTTCGGTTGCAAGGGCAACCCAGCTTGGGGCCGACGACACCTTGTTCATGGGCTCGCCGCTGACGCACATTACCGGGTTCGCCTATGCTTGCGTCGCCGGTCCGATGCTCGGCGTAAAGGTCTGTCTGCTCGACATATGGGACATCCATGAAGCCGCGGAGCTGATTTCGCGGGAGCAATGCGTGTGGACCGTGGGCGCGACACCGTTCCTACAGGGACTGCTTGAAGACGCCGCGCTTGCCGAGAAGATCCGACCCTTGCGGATATTCCGCTGTGGTGGCGCCGACGTGCCGCCGAACGTGATCCGCAAGGCGCAGCAACGCGGCATCCGCGCGATGCGCACCTATGGCTGCAGCGAACACCCCACCATCTCCGGCGGCGTGCATGACGATCCCGCCAAGGCCGCTACCACCGATGGCAGGGTTCATCCCCAAAACAGGGTCCGCATTGTCGATTTGGGCGATGAAACGAGGGTGCTCGGCCCCGGCGAGATCGGCGAGATCCAGTCGCAGGGCGACGAGGTTTTTCTCGGCTATGTCGACAGCCGCCTCGACAGGTACGCCTTCACGCCCGACGGCTGGCTCCGGACCGGAGACCTCGGTCATTTGGATGCGGACAACTATGTCACGGTCGTCGGGCGCAAGAAGGACATCATCATCCGCAAGGGGGAAAACATCAGTGCCAAGGAGGTCGAGGACCTCATCGTCGAGATTGTGCAGGTCCGCCAATGCGCCGTCATCGGGGTTCCGGACGCGGAACGAGGCGAGATGATGGTGGCCGTTTGTGTCCTGGAGCCGGGCGCCTCTCTCTCACTTCCCGAAATCCGCGAGCACCTGAACGCCGCGGGCATCGCTCGCCAAAAATACCCCGAACGGCTGGAGATCGTCGATGCGATGCCGATGAATGCCGCCGGTAAGATCCGCAAGATCGACCTGCGCGCCAGGTTCTCCACGCCCACATCTCCACAATATCAACCCCATGAGAGCTGACCAGATGGACTTGTTCAAGTTGACCCACCACCGGATCGAAATCGCAGATCTGGTCGCAACGGTCACGATCTCCAATCCGCCCGTCAACGCGCAGAACGATCTGACCCAGGAAGAACTGATCTTCGCGATGGACTGCCTGTCCGACCGCGACGACGTGCGCGTGGTCATTCTCACCGGAGAGGGTCGTGCCTTCTGCGCAGGCGTCGATATCAAGGCGCGCGCCGGCAAGGTCTGGGGCGAGGGAACGCGCAGGCGCAATCAGCGCAGCGCCCGAGAGAGCTATCATTCGGTGCGCGAGTGCACCAAGCCGGTGATCGGCGCTATCAACGGCCCCGCGCTCGGGGCCGGGCTTGCGATTGTCGCGTCGTGCGACGTCCTGATCGCGTCGGAGGCGGCGGTCATCGGCCTGCCGGAAGTCACGGTCGGGCTGATGGGTGGATGCCGCCACGCCATGCAGCTGTTCGGCCGCTCCAGGGTAAGACGCATGATGCTGACCGGCGACCGGATGGACGGGGCCGAACTTTACCGTCTGGGCGTGGTGGAAGCCTGTGTGCCGGCAGACGAATTGATATCCACGGCGCGCGCGATGGCATTGCGCATCGCAGGCTTCAGTCCGCTGGCGACCCAACTGGCCAAGCAGTCGCTGAACAATATCGAGCAGCTCAGCCTGCGTGACGGCTATCGCTATGAGCAGGAGATGACGATCCAGCTCGGCCGCAGCGAAGACACCAAGGAGGCGATGCTCGCATTCAGCGAAAAGCGGGCTCCCGTCTTCACCGGCCGTTGAAGCATCTCATGACAGACCGAGACAAAATGGACATCACATTCACTCCACAGCAGCAGGCCTATCGCGAGCAGGTCCGCTCGTGGCTTGCAGAAAACCTGCCCAGCAATTGGACGCAGGGCGGCCTGTGGCCCGCGCAGTCGGAAGAAGCCGAACAGGAATTGCTGATCGACTGGGAGCGCCGCCTTTATGCGGCCGGCTATTCGGGGATCGCCTGGCCGAAGGATTATGGCGGACAGGGGCGCGATCATGTCGACGACCTGATCGTCAACGAGGAACTGGGTGCTGCCTCCGCACCCGAAAGCATCAACACGATCGGCCGCGAACTCGTTGCGCCGATCATCCTCAGCGTCGGCACCGAGGAGCAGAAGCGCCACTACGTGCCGCGCATCCTGCGCATGGACGACACATGGTGCCAGGGCTTTTCCGAGCCGAATGCAGGCTCCGATCTCGCTTCGATCAAGACGAGAGCCCGGCGCAGCGGCGACAAATGGATCATAAACGGCCAGAAGATCTGGACCAGCTATGCCCATTTCGCCAATCACTGCATCCTGCTCGCGCGAACCAACATGGACGTCTCGCCATATCGCGGCATGTCGCTGTTCATCGTGAAGATGGAGACGCCGGGCATCGAGGTGCGGCCGATCCGGCACATGAACGGCCTGCGTCACTTCAACGAGGTCTTCTTCACCGATGTCGAGATCGACGACGGGATGCTGATCGGTCCGCTCGATACGGGCTGGAAGGTCGCGGTGGAGGTGCTGGGCTTCGAGCGCGCGACGACCCGGCTCTACCGTCAGGCACGCTTCACCGAGGAACTGCGCGCGCTGGTGGACTACGCCCTTGATGCCGACGACGTCGGCGATGCGCTTCGCGCCGAGATCGGCGGCATCGTCGCCGAGCTATCGATCATGCGCTATCACAATCTTCGCTTCATCAGCCGGCTTTCCTCCGGTGCGCGCATCGGCGAGGAAGCGAGCTTCCTTAAGCTGC
The DNA here is from genome assembly GCF_001014615.2 of Aquamicrobium sp. LC103. Classification (GTDB taxonomy): domain Bacteria; phylum Pseudomonadota; class Alphaproteobacteria; order Rhizobiales; family Rhizobiaceae; genus LBCQ02. The sequence goes on along the minus strand of NZ_LBCQ02000015.1, from coordinate 40,991 downwards.
TGTGGAGCAACCTGCACCAGAAGATCGCCCGGCTCGCGCTGGAGCTTCTCGGCCCGGAGTTCGACGCGCTCTCACCGATCGCCGAACGGTTCCGGCGGATCTATTTCACGTCACGTGGCGAGACCATCTACGCCGGAAGCTCGCAGATCCAGCGCAACATCCTCGCGGAGCGTGTCCTAGGGCTGCCGCGCGGCGAACGGAGGGTCGGCCAATGAATTTTCAGCAATCGCTCGAGCAGGACATGTTGCGCTCGTCGGTGGCCGCGACCTTCGATCGCGATGCCGCTGGGCGCGGCGATACCGCTCTGGCGGAACTCGGGATCTTCGGGTTGCTCGTCGCCGAAGCAAACGGCGGCTTGGGTCTCGGGCTTGCTGAAGCCGTCGTTGTGTTGCAGGAGGCCGGGCGCGCCGGTCTAGCAGGGACGCTGGCCGAAACGCTGCTGCTTGCCGATACCATTGCAACGGCCGTGCCGGAACAATGCGAGGCTGTGCTCGCCGGCGGTGCGCGCGTGGTGGCGCCACTGTCCGGTACTTTGACACGGGCGAATGGCCGGTTGCGCGGCAAGGTGACGATCCAGCATCCGCGCGCCGGGGACTGGATTGTCGTCGGCGTCGATGACGATGCGGAGATCGTCTTACTGCCGGCCAGCCGTTTCGAGCTTGCCGGACGCGCTCGCATCGAGGCCGAAGCCGATGCCTGCGAGGTCAATGTCGATGTGCCGGTGGCGGATGCGCGGCTCGTGCGTCTCCAGGGTTTCGCCGACCGGCTTGCGATCCTGCGTTGCGCGGAACTCCTTGGTGCTGCCGAACACTGCTTCACGCTGTCGGTCGGCTACATGAACGAACGCACCCAATTCGGCCAGGCCATCGGCGCCAACCAGGCACTGAAGCACATCGCCGCCGACACCTATCTGTCGCTGGAGAATCTCAGAGTCGCGGTCGAGTACGCGGCCGCGGCAAGCGATGCCGCGGATCGCGAGGACGAAGAGGCGCTTTGCGCAGCCGCTGTAAAGGCGGTGCAGGTGATGCTTGCCTACGTGCCCAACACGGCGCGGGAGATCGCCGAAACTGCCATTCACCTGCATGGCGGCATCGGTCTCACCTGGGAATATCCGCTCAACGTCTACGTCCGGCGCATCGTCCGACTGGGCACGGCGCTGGGCACGGCATCGGCGCACAGGCTCGCACTCTATGACGGTTTCAGCCGCTCGTCGAAGGTCGGCGGTAAGGCGACGCCATCATCCCATCTTCCACGCAACGGGGCTCATCATGACAGCGCTCTATGAGATGACCGACCCAGCCGCCGCGCTGTTTTTCCATCACGAAGCGTCCGAGGTGATCTTCTCCGACGGGCGATGGAACGAAGGCCCGGCTTATTTTCCCGCATGGCGCAGCTTGATCTGGTCAGACATTCCCAACGACCGGCTGATGCGCTTCGACGAGATCACCGGAACGGTCAGTGTCTTCCGCTCGCCTTCTTGCAACGCCAACGGCAATACGACGGACCGCCGGGGCCGGCTTGTCACCTGCGAGCATGGTTCCCGCAGGCTGACGCGCACCGAACATGACGGCAGCATCCATGTCCTTGCCGAACGCCATGGCGAGGGGCGGCTGAACAGCCCCAATGACGTAATCGTCAAGTCTGACGGTTCGATCTGGTTCTCCGACCCGCATTACGGCATCAACACCGACTATTTCGGCAATCGCGCCCCGAGCGAGCAGGATGGCGCCTATGTCTACCGGCTCGACCCGGCGACAGGCCAGCTTGCCGCCGTCATCACGACGATGGTGCAGCCGAACGGGCTCGCCTTCTCGCCGGACGAGCGCAGCCTTTTCGTCGTGGACACCGCCCGCACCATGGGTCCCGATCATCCGTGCCACATTCGCCGGTTCGACGTGTCGGCCGATGGCGGGCTGACGGATCGCGGCGTGGTGGTCGAGGCCTCGGCCGGTCTGTTCGACGGAATCAGGCTGGATGATGCCGGCCGGATATGGGCGGGCGCCGGCGACGGCGTGCACTGTTATTCGCCGGATGGACGGCTGCTTGGCAAGATCCTGACCGGGAGCGCGGTGATCAATCTGTGTTTCGGCGGCTCCAAGCGCAACATCCTCTATATGTGTGCGCCCAAGACGGTTCTGCGTGTTCCCGTCCGGGTGCGGGGCATCGACCTCTTCGCAACCACCGAGGGTGCAGCATGAGCGATGACCGCAAGGATCTGTCCGCGCCATCACCCGCGGACCGCCTGGCCGGAAGGGCGGTGCTGATCACGGGGGCGGCACAGGGGATCGGCCGCGCCATCGCCCGCCTCTTTGCTGCCGAGGGCGCGCGGCTCGCGTTGGTCGATGTCCAGGCGGCCGAGCTCGGCGAGGTTGCCGGCGAAACAGGGGCGATTGCGCTGGAATGCGATCTGCGCGATACAGACCGGATCGGTCACATCGTTGATGAAGCCGCGCAACGGTTGGGTCATCTGGACGGTTTGATCAACGCCGCCGGCATCCACGCAGCTGGTTCGGTCTCGGAGACGACCCCGACCCGCTGGCGCGAGGTAATGGCGGTCAATCTCGACGCACCATTCTTTCTGTGCCGCGCCGCCGAACCGCATTTGCGCGCCGTGGCGGGCTCCACCATCGTCAACCTGTCCTCCGGGACAGGCCTGTCGCCCTTCCCGCAACGTTCGGCTTACGCCACGTCCAAGGGCGCGCTGATCACGCTCGGCAAGGTGCTGGCCATGGAATTTGCGCCGGCGATCCGCGTCAACACGATCTGCCCGGGACTGATCGATACGCCGATGACCGCCGCGCTTCCCAATCACAACGATCTGCAGAACACGCTGCAACGCTATGCGCTGCGTCGACTGGGACGGGACGAGGAGGTGGCGCAGGCCGCCCTTTTCCTGACCTCGACCGCGTCCTCCTTCATCACCGGCACGACGATGGCGGTCGATGGGGGACGGACCTACCACTAGCGGCCCTTCGGAGGAGGAGACGAATGGCTGACACCTACATTCTGTCCTGCGAGGACCTCGTCAGGTCGTTCGGAGCGTTCAGGGCCGTGGACGGAATAACGCTCGGCATCCGCGAGGGGACGATCCACGCGCTCATCGGGCCGAATGGGGCCGGCAAGACGACGTTCTTCAATCTGCTGACCCGCTTCCTGCCGGGCACATCGGGCACCATCCGCTTCGACGGTCGCGACATCACCACGCTGTCGCCCGAAACCGTTGCCGATCTGGGCCTGATACGCTCGTTCCAGATTTCCGCGATCTTCCCAAGCCTCAGCCTGCTGGAGAACGTGCGCATCGCGCTGCACCGCCGCGAACCGGGCACCATGGCGTTCTGGCGTTCCGGCCGCACCATGCATCGGCTGAACGCGCGTGCGATCGATCTGCTGGACCGCGTCGGGCTGGCCGACCGCGCCGCTGATACGGCGGGCCAGCTTTCCTATGGCCGCAAGCGTGCGCTGGAGCTGGCGACGGCGCTGGCGCTCGACCCGAAAGTCCTTCTTCTCGATGAGCCGATGGCCGGTATGGGCACCGAGGAGATCGACAGGATCGCCGAGCTGATCCGCGACATTGGCATGTCGCGCACCATCCTGATGGTCGAACACAACCTTTCCGTCGTCGCCTCGCTCGCGCAGGAAATTTCGGTTCTGGCGCAGGGCAAACTGCTCGCGCAGGGCTCCTACGCGCAGGTGTCGTCAGATCCGGCGGTGATCGAGGCCTATATCGGGAGCGGTGGACATGGGTGAGGCTGTCCAGCGTCAGGCCGAAGCGCCGCTGCTTGCCGTCAATGATTTGCATGCGTGGTACGGCGAATCCCATGTTCTGCATGGGATCAGCTTCGATGTTTCGCGTGGGCAAGTGATCAGCTTGACCGGGCGTAATGGGGTCGGCAAGAGCACCACCTTGCGCGCAATCATGGGGTTGATAAAGAAACGCACCGGTTCGGTCGTGCTCGAGGATGCGGAGACGATCCGCCTCAAATCACGCGACATCGCCCGGCGCGGTGTCGGCTTCGTCCCGGAACACCGCGGCATCTTCGCCAGTCTCAGCGTCCATGAGAATCTGATGCTGCCCCCGGTCGTCGGTAAAGCCTCACTGAGCAGGAACGAGATCTTCCAGCTCTTTCCCAATCTCGAACGCCGCATGAGTAGCCAGGGAACCAGGCTTTCAGGTGGCGAACAGCAGATGCTGGCCATCGCGCGGGTTCTGCGCGCCGGGGCGCCCTTGGTGCTGTTGGACGAGCCGACAGAGGGGTTGGCTCCCGTCATCATCGAACAGATCGGCGCCATGCTGCGCAAACTTCGCGAGCGCGGATACACCATCGTCCTCGTTGAACAGAACGTCCAGTTCGCGTGGTCGGTCACTGATTGCTTCCACGTGATCGAGCATGGACGAGTTGTCGATAGTTTCCAGACAGCCGGCGCCGCTGGTTCGGACATCGGCAGGCTGAAACGCTATCTCGGGGTTTAGGATATGGAGTTTTTGAGCATCTCGCCGAGCGCCTTTATGGGCCAGTTGCTGCTGGGGCTACTCAACGGCGCGTTTTATGCGATGCTCAGCCTGGGGCTGGCGGTTATTTTCGGCCTCTTGCGGGTGGTGAACTTCGCGCATGGCGCCCAATATATGGTTGGCGCATTCATCGCCTGGATGCTGCTGGAATTTTTCGGCCTGAGCTATTGGTGGGCACTGCTGCTGGCGCCCGTCATCACGGGTGTGATCAGCATCGCGATCGAGCGTACGCTGATCGCTCCCCTCGCTGAGGCTGACCACCTCTATGGCCTGCTAATGACCTTTGGCATCGCGATGGTGCTGCAAGGCGGCTTCCAGATCGCCTTCGGATCGGCTGGCATACCCTATCGCGTGCCGCCCGAACTGGCCGGCGGGCTGCGTCTCAGCTTCATGTACCTGCCGAACTACCGGCTGTGGGTGCTGGCGGCTTCGATCGCCGTGTGCCTGATCATCTGGCTGATGATCGAGAAGACCAGCCTCGGAGCCTACCTTCGCGCGGCCACGGAAGACCCCGATCTGGTCGGTGCGTTCGGCGTCAATGTAGCGTTGCTGATCACCGTGACCTATGGCCTGGGCGCAGCACTTGCCGCTTTCGCGGGCGTGCTGGCTGCGCCGATCTATGCAGTAAACCCGCTGATGGGCGTCGAGTTGCTTATCATCGCCTTCGCGGTCGTCGTGGTCGGCGGCATGGGATCGATTCTCGGGGCCGTCGTCACCGGGTTCATGCTCGGCGTGATCGAGGCCCTAACCAAGATCTTCTATCCGGAAGCCGCCAGTATGGTGATCTTCATCATCATGATCCTGGTGCTGATGGTCCGCCCCTACGGCCTGTTCGGGAGGCAGATGTGACCGTTCAACCCGTCCTCGACAATTCTAGGGTCAGTCCGCCAGCAACTGGAGCAGACTTCGCGGCACCGGTCGTGCGCCGGGAGCGACACACGGACCTTCTGACGTGGCAACTCCTGTTGGTGCTGGCGGTGCTGCTCGCGATCCTGCCGCAGTTCGTCTACCCAGTGTTCCTGATGAAGGTCATGTGCTTCGCCATCCTTACCTCCGGGGTCGGATTGCTGTTGGGCTATGGTGGTCTGCTGTCTTTTGGGCATGCGGCCTATTTCGGCTTTGGAGCCTACACGGCCGGCTACGTCGCCGCGCGCCTCGGCTGGCCGCCGGAGGCGGCGATCCTGTCCGGCACGGCGGCATCGCTGGTGCTGGGGACCTTGTTCGGCGCGATCGCGATCCGCCGCCTCGGCATCTATTTTTCGATGGTGACCCTGGCCCTGGCGCAGCTCGTCTATTTCGCCGCACTGCAGAACCCGCAGATCACCGGCGGCGAGGACGGGCTGCAGCCAATCCCGCGCGGTGTGCTGTTCGGTGTCGTCGACCTGCAGGACACGACCAACCTCTACGTCTTCGTCTCCGTCGTGCTGCTTTTGACGTTGCTCTTCGTCCACCGGGTGATGACATCCCCCTTCGGCCGCGTGCTTCAGGCGATCCGGGACAACGAAGCACGGGCACAGACCTTCGGATACAGCGCGCGCCGCTACAAGCTGCTTATCTTCGTCATCTCCGCGGGGCTGGCTGGGCTTGCCGGCTCGCTGAAGGCGATCGTCATGCAGGTGGTGACGCTGACCGACCTGCATCTGACGACGACGGCCGAACCCATTCTGATGCTGCTGCTTGGTGGCATCGGCACGTTGTTTGGTCCCGTGATCGGCGCCGGCATCATCGTGTCGATGCAATACTTCCTGTCGCCCTTCGGTGCCTGGGTGACGGTGGTGCAGGGCCTGATCTTCATCCTGTGCGTACTGGCATTCAAGCAAGGGATCGTGGGCTTGATGAAGCACCTTTTCGCACGTCGCATGCGGTGAACCCAGCGTCGGACAGACAAACTCCCCTTACCAGCGCTGCAGGAGGAAACTGATGAACAAGACCGTGCAAAATACCATTGCCGACTGCGCACAGGAACGCCGGATAGCCGAGGACTGGCTGGAATGCTTCACTTCCGCTCTCGAGGCCAAAGACCAAGCCGGCGTTGAGGCTCTGCTGACGGAGGATGGATATTGGCGCGATTTGCTCGCGCACCAGTGGGATTTCCGGTCGTTGAGTGGCCGCAAGACAATCGCTGCCGCTCTGATCTCGGAAGGCGCGGAGCGGGGTGTGCATGGTTTTGCAATCGATCCGCGCTATAGCGCCCCGCGTCACCTGACGCGATCGGGCAGGCGGGTGATCGAGGTCATCGTGGCCTTCCGCGCAAGAATCGGCGCGGGTAGTGGCGTGGTGCGGCTCGAACAAGGCGGCGATGGCGTCTACCGGGCGTGGGGGCTGATGACCTCGCTGCAAACACTCGATGGGTATCCCGAGGCGGTTGGCGAACATCGTCCAGAGCGGGTGGCTGTGCATGCCGAAGGTGACAATTGGCTCGACCGTCTGGAACAAGACAGCAGGTTCGACACGGAGGAGCCGGAAGCGCTGGTGGTTGGCGCGGGGCATTCCGGATTGATGATCGCGGCCCGTCTGAAGGCCATGGGCGTACGCACGCTGGTGATCGAATCCCTCCCACGCGTGGGTGACGTCTGGCGTAACCGTTACCATACGCTCCAACTACATAACGAGATCTACACGATCGACTTTCCGTATGTGAGTTATCCTCGGACTTGGCCGGCTTACCTACCCAAGGACATGTATGCCGCCTGGATGGAATTTTATGCGCTGGCGATGGAACTGGCGGTTTGGACGTCGGTGCGTTTCGAGGGCGCGGAATATGACGAGGAGGCAGGCACCTGGAGCGCGCGGCTATGCATGCCCGACGGATCACAGCGTACCGTGCGTCCAAGGCATGTGGTGCTGGCGACCGGCGGTGTTTCGGGCCGAAAAAACTATCCACGGCTGCCGGGACTAGACAGCTTCGCCGGAACCACCGTGCATTCGGCCGATGTACGCCCGACCGATGACTATCGAGGCAAACGGGCTATCGTTATTGGCACCAGCACGAGCGGGCACGACGTCGCGCTCGAATTGACGCAGCGCGGCTGTGAGGTGACGCTGGTCCAGCGTAGTCCAACCACGGTCGTCAACATCGACCCGGCCAATCTCATCTACGCATTGTACAAGGAGGGCCGTTCCATTGATGAGGTCGATGTCGTGTCGATCGCGAACAATTTCGATGCCACCCTTGCCAGCTATCGTGATTTCTCGCGCATGGTCACGGAGATGGACAAGGATCTGCTTGAGGGCCTGGAGAAGGTCGGTTTCCGCACCGATCCGGGTTACCTGGGGGGTGGATACTTCGCCAACTACCTGCATCGTGGCGGCGGCTATTATCTCAACGTGGGCGCCTCCGAGTACATCATCGACGGACGTATCAAGCTTATCCAGAACGACAAGATCACTGGATACGAGAAGGGTGGCGCACGTCTTGATGATGGGAGCCTGCTATCGGCCGACGTGATCGTCTTGGCGACTGGCTATCTGAATCAGGAAGCAGATGTGCGCAGTTATTTCGGCGATGACGTTGCCGACAAGGTTGGCAAGGTATGGGGCTGGGACGAAGGCGGTGAATTGCGGCGTGCTTGGCGGCCAACGGGGCAGAAGGGCCTGTGGCTGCAGTTGGGAGGGGTGCCGCAGTCGCGAACCTACTCGAAGCTGCTGGCGCTGCAGATAGTTGCCGAACTGCGCGACCTTAAATGATCGAGAGGCCGGGATGGGCGCCCGACAATCTCAACGTCCCTTGTCGTCCAGCGCGCACAAGGAGGCGGCCGTCGCCAGACGGTCGATGAATGTTCGTCGCGCACATTTCCGATTTGCGCATCGCCGGCGGCACAGCAGATTGCTTTTACCGGCGGTGATATGAGATCGAGCGAGGGTGGGGACCCTCGGGCTTACCATTCGGGCTCCGGTTCATCGCCCGGCGGTGTTTGCGTGCCGTTCCGGCTCCGGAGCTGTTTCGATCGCTCGGAAACCCATGTTTTCGCGGCTTCGGTGAATTCCACGCCTCGCAGCATTCCGATCGCAGCCCTGGCCAGGGCGTGCTGGCGACCTGAACCCTCGGGATCGTCCCGGGAGGCCGTGTAGCCTACGAAGTCGAGGATGATGTTCCAGATTGGAGCGGGCTCGTTTCCACCATAGCAGCGCAGTGCCGGCGGCAGTGCTGCGAAAGCTTCCGGTGAAACCAGGCCCGACGCATCGAAGGGCAGGGCGAGGAGCGCTCGCATGCGCTGGGCTCCAAGTTCATGGGCCTTCAGGGCCGCTTTGTTCGAAATGTCGGCGAGGGGGCCATTGAGATCGCTGTAATAGGCTTCGATCCGTTCATCCAAAACCAGCCGGTCTATGCATGCGTCACAGACGAAGCCCTGCGGGCGGTCACCCGTGTCTTCGCCGAGCCAGATGAAATGCGTGGTCTCGTGACGGGATTCATAGCCTGCGTCGATCTCGTCCTTGTCCAGCCAGGCGAAGGCTTTCTTCGAACCACAAAGAACGCAATCCCCCCCAAGCCCTGAGAGGAAGCGATCATACTCGTCGTTAGGGTTGCTCATTGTCGCGACATGGAGGGTCTTGAATTATCGATCGATATGAATGTTCGGGTCGGATCGGCCCGAAGAAGCAAACGCCAGGAGGCGCGGATGGCGGCGGATGCTGCGCCATGGTTGTAACGGCCTTGCGAACTATCATGAATCCGGCGCTGGCGTTCGGCGCGCCGGGTATGGCCTGGACAGCTGGAAGTGCCTTGACGGGTTCTCGATGATGATCCTGGTTCTCTGGAACGGGGGAAACTTCAAGGGCAAGCAGCCGGTCGCGGTGCCCTGGCATCAAGCATTTGCGGTATTCTTCCATGGACTGTCCGGCAGGATCGAGCCGTCTGCGCACTGGCGACCCGCTCCCCGGACGGCCTCGGCTGTGAAACGCGTGGCACGGCGGTCGTTTCGGCGACCCGCTCACGCTTCGGTATAAAATATAGCAGTTTCATGCGCCCTCGTCATTGGCGAAACGTAATCCCGCCACCGACGAGACAAGGCGCGGAGGCCGGCGCAATTGTGAATCTCCTCAGTCGATCCGGGATAGAAGCATGGACAGACCGCACGGCGGCTTGCGGCTGTCGTGGAATCGAATTGAGTAAACATTGAATCAATCAACCAAACCAAGGCCTTGGTCCGTGGACAAAGTTTACGTTGTGGCGATTATTTTGTTGAATTTTTGGCACCTACTGGCGATGCTGCCAAAACGTGCATGGACATGGATGCTTTACATTTGAAAGTTGCAAGCCTCCCCGTTCTGCTTGCGCGACTGCGCCCCCAGATCGAGCAGCAGGTCAAACCGCTGGCAGACCCGTGGCCGGCATTCGTCCTCTTCTTCTCGTTGAGCGATGGGCAAAGCAGGGCCGCGGTCGTCACTGCCACGGCAACAACCTTCGCGGATGCCTGGAAGATCGGCGTCGGGCGTGCCGAGAAAGCCGCTGCCGCCGCGAGGATGACGGTGGAATGGCTGCGCGTGGATTGGGTCGAGACCGCAAGGACGCTGACGTGGAAAACACTACGCCAGCATCTTGAACGGACCAAACGCAACTATTTCCGCTGCGGCCTGTCGCTGGATGCTGGTTTCAAGCATGCCTTCCTTGAGACCGAGCTGAACGCCAATGCGATGCTCTATGGCGGCACGACGGTCGCGCATGCGGTCCTGAACACGAAGAATTTCGCTCGCTACGCAGGCATCCGCCACAAGCTGTCCGATGTCGATTTCTCGGACGATGGCGAGGTGCAGCTGTTCTCGGCGCGCGGCGCCTTCGCGAGCGCGGGGACTTGCGAGGTCTACCTCCTCCCCGGTGCGGGTCTGAATGCGGGTCGGCGCATCATCGAGCGGCTCGAGCCCGAACATGTCGAGGAACTGGTTGCGGGCGGAAGCAGGTATCTGGCGAGCCAGGTGCGGCCGAGCGGGCGTTTCCACTATGGCTGGCATCCCTGCTTCGACCGCAGGATCGACACCTACAACTGCCTGCGGCACGCGAGCTCGCTCTATGCGATGATCGAGGCGTGGGAGGTGACGCGCGACGACGCGCTCAAGGCGGCGATCGACAAGGCGCTTCACTATCTCACGCACGAGCTCATCAGGCAGGTCGAGCTTCCATCCGGCGTTGGGGCCGCGTTTCTCGTCGAGGAGAATGGCGAAATCAAACTGGGCGGCAACGCCGTTTGCCTGCTGGCGCTCGTCAGGTACAGCGAGCTGACCGGAAGAAGCGACCATCTCGAGCTGCTTGAGCGGCTTGCGACAGGGATCCTGCATATGCAGGATCCGGACAGCGGCAAGTTCAGCCACGTGCTCAACTATCCTTCCTTATCGGTCAAGGAGGAGTTCCGTATCATCTATTACGATGGCGAGGCCGCCTTCGGGCTGATGCGCCTCTACGGCCTTACGCGCGATGCGCGGTGGCTGGATGCAGTGGAAAAGGCGTTCAGCCATTTCATTGCCGCCAAGCATTGGCAGGCGCACGACCATTGGCTCGGCTACTGCGTGAATGAACTGACGCGCTACAGGCCGCTCGAAGCCTATTACGATTTCGGAATCCGCAACTTCGTCGATTATCTGGACTTCGTTATCGAACGCATAACGACGTTCCCGACACTCCTCGAACTGATGATGGCTGCCGAGCAGATGGTCAGCCGCCTGCGAGCTGAGCCCGATCTTCACCATCTGCTCGACAAGGTCGATCTTGGCAAATTCCATCGCGCGCTGCATGCGCGGGCGCACTATCTGCTCAATGGTCATTTCTGGCCGGAGCTTGCGATGTATTTCGCCAATCCGGGCAAGATCGCCGGTAGCTTCTTCATCCGCCACCATGCCTTCCGGATCCGCATCGACGACGTCGAGCACTACCTGTCGGGCTTCGTGGCTTATCTGAAATATCTCAAGTCTGGGAGAGACCGACTGGAACCCGCCGCCGATTTCCCTGAGCCGACGCGGACGCGGGATCAACTACATGCCAGGGTCGAGGCTACGCCGGACTGGAACGCCGCCGACATCGAGCAGGCGACACGAGGCACATGGCTGACAGAACCACCGCCCGGCTGGTCGGCCAGTGGCCTGTGCATCTATGCACCGGCCATGGAGCCGGGAAATCTGGTGGCCGCTCGAAGCGGCGAGGAAGAAAAGGGGGTGTCTGTCGGCGCGATCCGGCGGATGCAGCCGCCTCCGGCCGGCGTGATAACCAGCGACGTGAGCGCGCGCGAGAATTTTCCCGGCCTGCCGGTGCTGCATGTCGCCGACCCGGGCGACGCTATCCTCGCAATGGGCGAATATGCGCGCACACGGATGACGGGCAAGGTGCTTGCGGTCACGGGAAGCGCCGGTAAGACCACGGCTGTGGCTATGTTGGCCGATGCGCTCCAGCCTTACGGCCAGTCCGCGAAGAGCGCGCACAATGCGAACCTGCCGCATGGCGTGAGTTGGAATCTTGCCTCGATCGGCTGGAGCATGCCGCATGTGGTGCTGGAGGTGGCAATCGGGAAAATGAAAAAAAGCGCGCTCATCGCGCGCCCGCATATCGCCATCTTCACCAATATCCAGCCGGCTCATCTGGGAGAAAGCAGCACGATAGAGGACATTGCCCGCACCAAGAGCATGATCTTCCTCGGCATGTCGCCGGGAAGCGTGGCCGTTCTCAACCGCGACATGCTGGAATGGGGCATCGTCCGTGGTGCGGCCGAGGCGAGGGGCCTCAGGATCGTCCACTATGGCACCGCGCCGCAGAGCGATTTCCAGCTCCTCGGCTACGACGCGGTCGAGCAACGTGTGATCGCCCGTGCGCTTGGACGGGAGATCATCTACCGGCTTGGAGCGGCCGGCTCGCATATGGCGCTCAACAGTCTTGCCGTACTCGCCGCCGTTGCCGCGCTCGGCTACCCCTTGGAGCCGGCGTTGAAGCGGATCGAGGACTTCGCCGCCATATCCGGGCGCGGCCAGGAGTTCGATCTGATGATGGACGGGCTGCGCCTGACCGTCATCGACCATGCCTATAATGCCAATCCAGGCTCCATGCGGGCGGCCATCGAGCATCTTGGCGACAAGGGAGATACCCGGCGGCGGGTCGCGGTCCTGGGTGAAATGGCGGAACTTGGCCCCGGGGCGCAATCTCTCCATACGGAGCTGGCGCCACTGGTCGAAAGCCAGGCGATCGACCGCGTTTATGTAATGGGTGAACTCTATGCCGGCTTCTGGGAGAGGCTGCCGCCTGCTCGCCGTGGTCGCCACGCAAGCTCGCTCAACGAACTGAAGTCTGCGCTGCGCGAGGAGTTGGCCGACGACGACGTGGTGCTGCTCAAAGGCTCGAACAGCACCGGCATCCACCGGGTCGTGGCATGGATGAAGGAAAGGGCGACGGGGCTATCCGCGCCAATTCCGACCGTTGGCGCACCTGGCCGTCGCATGCGACGGCCGGAAGGCCTGAGCGGCTTGCTCTATGACGGCAAGGAGGGCAGGGTGGTCTTCGCGCAGCGCGAAGACGAGGCGCGCGCGCCGGCTTCGATAACCAAATTGGTGACCTTGTGCCTGGTCGAGGAGAGGTTGCGGGCCCTTGGCATTTCGCGCGAGACGATGATCGAGGTTTCGCCCAGGGCAGCGAACGTGAACAGTTGGTGGGGATTTGAGGCTGGCGAGCGCGTCGGGATCGATACGCTGATGCACGCCGCCGCCATCGTTAGCTCCAACGAGGCCGCCAACGCGCTCGCGGAATGGCACAGCGGCTCCATCGAGAATTTCACAGCCGCACTCAACGCACGGGCGGCGGAGCTGGGTCTGGAGAATACACGTTTTGCCACGCCAAGCGGGCTGGGTCGGCGGCAATGGTCGACAGCGAAGGACGTGCTTGCGCTCGCGCGGCACGTGATCGGCCATCAGCCGCACGTGTCCAGGCTGTGCGCGCAGCGTGTCTTCGAATGGAAGGGCAAGCAGTACCCGAACACGAACAGGCTGCTGTCGCAGGTGGACGGCGCCGACGGGTTGAAGACCGGTACGCTTGCCGGGCACGGCAACAATGTCGTCTTCTCCGCCCTGCGGGGTGAGCGGCGATGGGTCGCCGTCATTCTCGGCGCGGCAACCAAGGCCGAGCGCGACGAAGCCGTTCGCACGCTGATGGACGCTTACGCCTCCTGAATGCCGATCAGGCAGTCGAAAGTCATTCCATTCCTTCAAGGTCGAGTTCGTCCAGCGCTCGCCTGATGGACTTCATGTCCTCGCCGCGCGCGATCAATGCCGCTGCGAGGCGGGCATGGCGGGCGAGGGCATGCCGCTTCCTGTCCGTCGCATGCGCGTAGATGTGCTGGGGCTCGAAGCCGGCCCTGCGCAACCGTCGGACATAGTGTAGCTGACTCAGGAAGGGAACGACGTGATCCTCCGGATCGGAGATCACATAGATCCCGGGCGCGGGCGCGCTACGGATTTTACTGACTTCGTCGGCCGGGTCGTAGAACTCGCTGGCGTCGTAGAGAAGCCAGCCGGGAATCGTCCGCCGCCTGTCCCAATAGTTCATCACCCGTTTCACCGAGACGAGGCCGGAAGAGATCACCGCGGCCGTGATGTCCGAGCGCCTGTTCAATAGCGACGCGACCATATGGCCACCGCCGGACTGGCCCGTGAGTATGAAGGAGGAAATGCCATAGCGGCTTTTGATCATCTCCAGCGCCTGGTCCATCAGCGCCACTTCGCGCCGATAGCGGCGCTGATTGTGGTCGCCCGACGAGCCATGGGTGCCCGGACGCGCCAGATAGATCGCGGGCATGCGCGCCTGCCTCGACCATTGCGCCATGTCGGTATGGATACCGTCCGGCGATTGCCTGAAATAGCCGGGCGAGACCAGCCGCACACCCTTGGACGTGCGCAGGATGACATCGCCGCCGAAATAGACGAGAACCTCCGCATTCCGGTCATCGTTCAGGCCCTCGGCATAAAACCTGATGCAGTCGCCCTTGCCGTCGACTTCAATCCAAAGCGCGTTCGGGACCTCGGCGCATTGGGCGCGTGAGCTGAAGGAGCCGTACAATGCTTCATAGGCGTTGAAAGTCTGTTGGCCGCGCACGGTGACGAGTTCTCTCGGGCGAGGCTTCTCAAACGGGCCGAGCCGGGGATCGTCCTCGGACGCGCCGTGGGATGCGCCCGGAATCGCGAGCCAGACGAGGAACCACCTCAAAAGCCTCAGCATCGAAAGGACGTTCTCCTTCTCACCGCTCCCGTAGCGCTTCACGCGCGCGGTTCAGGGGTTTCACCAGATATTCGAACACGGTCTTGCTGCCGGTGTGGATGTCGACGGTCGCGATCATGCCCGGTACGATCGGGAAACGCCGTCCCGCCTTGTTCTCCAGCGCGTCGGATTCCGTCTGGATGAAGACACGGTAGTAGTAGACGTCCGGCTTGATCTCGTCCTGGATCGTATCGGGAGAGATCGACGTCACCTTACCTTCCAGCCCGCCATAGATCGCATAGTCATAGGCGGTGATCTTCACGCTGGCGCGCTGATCGGGATGGATGAAGGCGATGTCGCGGGGCGAAACACGGGCCTCGATCAGGAGTTGGTCGTCGAGCGGGACGATGTCCATCAGCTTGCCATTGGGTGGGATCACGCCGTTGACGGTGGATACCTCGATATTCTTGACGATGCCGCGCACGGGCGAGCGAAAAGTCAGGCGCGAAAGGGAATCCGCACGGCCTTTGACCACCGAGGAGAGCGCTTCCACTTCCGCGTTCGCCTTCGCCAGCTCCTCGCGCGCGTGCACGACATATTGTGACCTGACGTCGACCTGCTTCAGCTCCAATTCGACCAGTTGCCGCTTCAGGCGAAGCACCTCGACATTGCTGGCCGCGCCCACGGCGGTCAGCGATTCACTGATGGCGAGTTCGCTGCGCACCAGTTCGATCGATTCGCGTATCCAGCGCAGCGATTCGTCGAGGCTCCGCCGGCGCGCGTCGTAGAGTTCGGTCTCTGCGGCCTTCAACTCCGGATAATTGTCCAGCTCGCGGGGAAAGCCCAGCGGAAGCTGATTGACCTCCGCTTGAAGGCGCGCCGAACTGGCGAGTGCCGCGCGATATCTGGCCGCGCTTTCCTCGACATTGGACTCGGTCCTGGTTGGGTCGAGTTGCGCCAGCACCTGTCCCGGCTGCACGACGTCGTCCTGGCGCACATGGAGCTTTGCCAGTATGCCGCCCTCCAGTGACTGGATCACCTGCTCGCGCATCGTCGGTACCACGCGTCCGCTGCCGGTCGAAACCTCGTCGAGGTCGGCGAAGAACGCCCATGCCAACGCCGCTCCGAAGAATGCGGCGAGCGCCCACACGACGCGGGTCGAGCGTACCAGGCGGACATCGTCGGCCTCGCCGAACACCCATGCCCGCTCGCCTTCGCTACGCAGATATGCCATGGCTTCAGCCTCTCCCACAGGGTCGTCTCAACATCACGAGACAGAACTCGCCGATCGGTCGGTCGCGTGCTCTTTTGCGCTGGCCGGCTTTACATTCGCGAGCCCCCGCAGCACCCGGAGCGCGGCCTCCTTGGTGTCGTCGAGGGCGATCAGCCCATTTTCGACGACGAGAATCCGGTCGGCCAGTTCGAGCACGCGCATACGGTGCGTGGCAATCACGACCGTTCGTTCTCCGCTCCAGCCCATGAAACGCTGGATGAAGTGGCGCTCCGTCGCCTCGTCCATCGAGGCGGTCGGCTCGTCGAGAAGCACGACGTTCGGCTGGCGGATCAGCAATCTTGCCAGCAGGATCGCCTGCTTCTGACCTCCCGACAGGCCATGGCCACCTTCGAGCACCACATGCTCGAGCCCCCTGGGCAGTTTGCGGATGAACTCATCCGCTCCGACCATCGACAGGGTGCCGAGGATTTCCTCCTGGGAGGCATGCGGTGCGCCCATCATGATGTTGTCGCGTAAGGTGCCGTGAAACAGCCTGGCGTTCTGCGTCAGCATGCCGACGTCGCGCCGAACGTCGGCGGGGTCGATCTGCTGGAGCGCCATGTCGTCCAGCAGCACCTCCCCGGAACTCGGCTCGAGCAGGCCCGACAGGGCTTGCAGCAGCGTCGACTTTCCGGCGCCGTTCTTGCCCAGAACGGCGATCTTCTCGCCAGGATTGATCCGCAGATCACGCACCGCAAGCGCCGCCGGCGAAGTGTCGTCTCCATACCGGAATACGGCCGATTTCAGATTGAAGCCTCCCATGATGCGGGGGCAATGGATCCGGCTCTCCTGCTCCGGATGATCGATCGGCATCCTCATGATTTGGTTGAGGCTTTCGGCGCCGACCTTGGCCTGCTGCAGCCGGCTCATCACCTGGGTGATCTGCGCCATCGGCGCCATCATCCGCGAACCGAGCACTGAGGCCGCGACCAGGGCCCCGGTCGTCATATCGCCCTCCATCACCATCGGCGCGCCCAGCAGCACCACCACCGCGAAGACGCCGGTTTGCACGTTGTGCGTCCAGACGGTGAGAGTGTTGGTCAGGCTGCGCAGCTTTATCTGGACCTCGCCGGTCACCGCATTGAAATGGTTCCACTGCTGCTGGAACCGCTCCTCGGCCTGCAGGGTCTTGATGTCCTCGATGCCCTGAACGGCTTCTACCAGCATGGCGTTGCGCAGCGAAGATTCGCGCATCGCCTCGCTCGCATAGCCGCGCAGCCTGCGTTGTGCCAGCAGGCCGGGGATCACCAGCAGCAGCAATGCGCCGATCGGTACCAGGACCAATGTCCCGCCGATGTACCAGAAGACGACGAGGAACAGCAGGAAGAACGGGATGTCGGCGAGCGCGGCGACCGTCGTCGAAGTCAGCATGTCGCGCACCTGCTCCAGATCCCGCAATTGCGCGATGAAGGTTCCGGTCGAGGCGGGTCTGGCCCGGTTGCGTACTCGTAGCGCATGGCCGAGCACGCGATCCGAGATGCGCAGGTCCGCGCGCTTGCCGAGCAGGTCGATGATGTTCATGCGCAGCCGGCGCATGATGAAGTCGAAGACGACCGCCAGAAGGACGCCGCCGAAGAGAAGGTAGAGCGTGTTGAACGATTCCGCCGGCACCACGCGGTCGTAGACCTGCATGGAAAAGAGAATTCCCGCGAGACCGAGGGAATTGGCGACCAGCGATGCGAGCATCACATGTCCATAGGGCCGCAGGTCGCGCAGGATGATGCGGCGGAGCCAGTTATCCTCATAGGGGCGGATGTAGGCGTCGACGCGGGCATCGGGGATTGCCCGCGCCGGACGCGGAATGACGACGGCCTCCAGATTCCGCAGCAGCTCCTCGATAGGGATCGGGGTTTCCAACCCGCGATCGCCGTGGAGGATCACGCTCGCCTCGCCCGCCGCGCCGAGTGACTTGACCACGCCGACCTGCCCACCGCGCAACCGGGCGATCAGCGGAAGCTGCCAGCTCGACAGCTCGATTGTGCCTGGTTCGGCGAACTTGACGCGCAGACCAATAGTCCGCGCAAGGGCGCCTATTTTTTCCCGGTCGGTTTCCAGATTGGACCATCTGGCGGCCTGACGTGCCGCCTGCATCGATATCGGCAAACGATAGTGCTGCGCGACGTGACGCAGCGCATCCAACCACGGGTCGGCATGGAAAACGGCGTTTTCCTCGAACGTTGCCCCATTCTCCTGCGTTACGATCTGTTCCTGGTTCACGGCTGCAACGCCACTCCTTTCACCACCATGCCTTTGAGAGCGAAGACCTCGCGCGACAGCCCGGAATTGAACACGCATTCCATGCCCAGCCTGCGCAGGTCATGCACCGTGTTTGCCGTGTCGAAGCGTGCCGCGTGCAATTCCTGCTCGGCATTGAGGAGATCGAGAAGCGTGCGTGTGCCCAATTCGACATATTGCTGGCGATAGAGGTCGCGCGTTTCGCGCATCATCCCGTCGCGGGCCGACAGCGAGCCCAGAAGCCGCGACAGGCCGCTTATCTGGCTGCTGGCTTCGCTAAGGCTCCGCCGCACCTCGAAGCGCGCATTGTCGAGCGCGGCGGACGCCGCGCTCAAGGCGTGGGCGGCGGCATTCCTGCGAGCCGCGCCGGCGCCGCCCTCATACAGGTTTCCCGTGAAGTTGAGTCCGATTGTGAATTCGGGGTCGCGCGAGGCGTCCCGGTGTTGGTTCAGGTCGTAGCCGACGCCGGCTTCCAGCGACAATGTGGGAAACACCTGCGCACGGCTTTCGTCCAGTTGCGCGAGAGCTTCCTTGCGCTGCCACTCCGCCCTCATCATGGCTGGTACGCGGCTCCAATCCATCGTCCTTGTATCGCATGCGCCGCGAAGCCATTTCGGAACATTGGCCGAGACCAGGAACGGCCCCTGGCCGCCGACGAGGTGAGCCAGACTGCTTTGCCAACGGTTCAGCTCCGCTTCGATCTGCAATACCGTCGACTGTGCCGCCTGGACGCGTGCCTCCGCCTGGATCTCGTCGGAACGCGTGCTTGCGCCCTTGTCGCTTCGCTGCTTGACCAGTTTGCTGATGACGAGCACGCCGGCGACCTGGTCCTCGGCCACGCCGCGCAGGGCGCGGTTGCGCTGCACCTCGATGACCGCGGCGGCGGTTTCACGGATGAGCTGGTCGACGGCGAGCAGCAATTGCGCGCGGCTGATATTCTGACCCGCTTCGGCGGCTTCGACCGAACTGGACACCTTGCCGAAATCGTAGATCATTTGCGATGCGCCGAGATTGAATCTGGGTCGCCAACCGTCCTGATCCGTGCTGTCATAGCCCGAATTCACGCCGCCGCGCACGCGGGGATAATATCCCGACTTCGCGACGTTGATCTGCTCGCCCCGCTGGTTCAGCCGACCGATCGCCTCGTTGATGGAAGGATGCCAGGACACCGCCCGGCGGACGGCTTCGTCAAGCGTCAAAGCCGAATTTCTTCCTTGCGCCGTCGCCGTGGTCGGCGCCGCGGTGCCCAAAATGCCAAGCGAGATCGCGCACGCGCCGAGGATGGATGTGACGGTTCCGGCTGGCCACAGCTTTCGCATAGATGCTCCTTCTGCAGTCTGTGCGGCGTTTGCGCCGCAGGCTGACCACTCGTGCAAAAAGGCACCGGACCTCGTGCAGGCCCGGTGCCTTTCCTCATGCGTTGCACATTACGGTCAGATCACCGAACCTTGTGCCTGGTCCAGGTCGTCGGTCGCATCGGTCACCAGATAACCGAGCGGATCGTCGAGCACCTGCGGGATGGAGGAAATCTCCGCTCCACCCG
The DNA here is from genome assembly GCF_001014615.2 of Aquamicrobium sp. LC103. Classification (GTDB taxonomy): domain Bacteria; phylum Pseudomonadota; class Alphaproteobacteria; order Rhizobiales; family Rhizobiaceae; genus LBCQ02. The sequence goes on along the minus strand of NZ_LBCQ02000015.1, from coordinate 21,268 downwards.
GTCCCGAACCATCGGCACCTTCCGTCTCGTCTGTGAGCAGGCCTTCCAACGATAGGCCTTCCGCGTCCGCGTCAGAGTCGGCGAGCAACTCGTCGGCCGAACCATTCAGGCCCGTCGCAAGCGGCACGTCTCCGTCGTCCTCGACCCCGAAACTTTGGAGCGGGACGACATCGTCGGCGTAGGAGCCGTCGTCGATCGCTATGGTCTCGGCCGCCGCCATCATCACGCCGCTGGTCGCACCTTCCTCGATATTGATCACCAGATTGGCGGTGACCGTGTCGCCGTTGGGGTGATGGAGCTGATAGGTGAAGCTGTCGCTGAGACCTATCGAGGCGAGTTCCGCGTTGGGCGCATAGGTGTAGTCGCCGTTGGACGAGATCGTCAGCGTGCCGTGATCGCCCACGATGGTGAGACCTCCGGCACCCGGCCTGACGAACTCGCCCAGCTCGTCCATCACGCTCAGCGTCGTGTAGACGGAGCCGAGCGTGTCGTCGGCCAGCACGTTGCCCGTGGCGGGCGTCAACTCGCCGGGGACATCCACGTTTAGGTGGGTGGTTGTCGTTCCAACCTCGGTGGTCAGGCTTCCAACGATTCCGAGGGGAACCTGATATGCCACCGTTACGCGGTAGTCGCCTTCGCCCAGGCCCTCGAGCAACATACCCGTTCTGCCAGGAAGCAGTCCGATCAGATCCAGCAAATTGCCACCGGAGGCGGTCTCCACCATTTGCCAGGTTCCACCGACATTTTGCTCGACCGTGAGCGTCAGGGTGCCACCAAGTCCGAGCAGCGTTCCGGTTTGAACACCGATCTGAACATCGGCGACGGTATCGGCATCAACACTGAAGAACCCTTCCGTCGTCAGGGTTTGTCCAAGCCCCGCCAGCCAGGAAAGTTCGGCAAAGTTGGAATCTAGCCCGGTGGTCACCTCGTTGACGATCTCGATGCCTGCCGAGCCGGTGTCGTCATTCGCGACGATGGTGGTCGCCGGAGCCGACGGGTCGGCTTCGTCCCAGACAAGGGTGGCCTCGGGGCTGCCGATCTGGACATGGAGATTGGCGGTCGCCTCGCCGGCCGTCGGATGAACGAGCTTGTATGCGAAGCTGTCCACCTTGCCGACGGCCGCTGCATCGCCGTTCACCTGGTAGCTGTAGCTGCCGTCGGCATTGATGGTGAGCGTGCCGTACTGGCCGACCACCGTCATGCCATCCGTCACCTCGACGAAGTTGCCGGTCCCGTCGATGTCGATCTGCAGCACCGTCAGCCCGTCGGCCGGCACGGTGTCGGGCACGCCGTCGCTGCCGCTGCCGTCGAGCAGGTTGCCCTCGACGGCCGCGCCGGCAATGCCCTCGAACTCGGTCAGGCTGGTATCGTCGAGCGTTGCGGTCATATTGATCGTGGTCAGCGCGCCGACCAGCCCGCCGCCGCTATAGGTCAGCCGATAGGAGCCGGATTCAAGATCCGCGACATCGATCTGGATGCCCTGGCCGGCCAGGCCGAGCAGTTCGAGCAGCCCGCCCTGCGAGGAGTCGCCCAGCGTCACCCACTCTCCGTCTATGTTCACCTCGAGTACGGCGTTGACATTGGTGAGCAGCCCTAAAAGGCCTTCCACCTGCACGAGGAAGGAGGCATCGGTGGTGACACCGTCCGGCACCTCGAACTCGTAGGACTGAGTGAAGTTGCCGACATTGATCAGCACCGTGTTCGAAGCGGTTTCCTCGCGCTGAGTCACGACCGGCGAGAGTGAGACCTCGGCGCCGGTCACGTCGTCGAATGCCTCGAGATCCGCGTCGGCGTCGGCGTCTGCATCGGCATCCGCGTCGGCGTCGGCGTCAGCGTCCGCATCGGCATCCGCGTCCGCATCGGCATCAGCGTCGGCATCCGCATCCGCGTCTGCGTCAGCATCCGCATCAGCGTCGGCGTCCGCATCAGCGTCGGCATCCGCATCGGCGTCAGCATCCGCGTCGGCGTCGGCGTCTGCGTCCGCATCCGCATCCGCATCCGCATCGGCATCCGCGTCCGCATCGGCATCCGCATCCGCGTCGGCGTCTGCGTCCGCATCGGCGTCAGCGTCGGCGTCTGCGTCCGCATCAGCATCGGCGTCTGCGTCGGCATCGGCATCGGCATCGGCATCGGCATCCGCGTCCGCATCGGCATCCGCGTCGGCATCAGCGTCGGCGTCAGCATCCGCGTCTGCGTCCGCATCAGCGTCTGCGTCGGCATCCGCGTCCGCATCGGCATCAGCGTCCGCATCAGCGTCTGCGTCGGCATCCGCATCGGCATCCGCATCCGCGTCGGCATCAGCATCCGCGTCGGCGTCTGCGTCCGCATCAGCATCGGCGTCGGCGTCTGCGTCTGCGTCCGCATCAGCATCGGCGTCTGCGTCGGCATCCGCGTCCGCATCGGCATCAGCGTCCGCATCGGCATCGGCATCCGCGTCCGCATCGGCATCCGCGTCGGCATCAGCGTCGGCGTCAGCATCCGCGTCGGCGTCTGCGTCCGCATCAGCGTCTGCGTCGGCATCAGCGTCCGCATCGGCATCGGCATCGGCATCCGCGTCCGCATCGGCATCGGCATCCGCGTCCGCATCGGCATCCGCATCCGCGTCGGCATCCGCGTCGGCGTCAGCATCCGCGTCGGCGTCTGCGTCCGCATCAGCGTCTGCGTCGGCATCCGCGTCCGCATCGGCATCAGCGTCGGCATCCGCATCGGCGTCAGCATCCGCGTCGGCGTCGGCGTCGGCGTCCGCGTCCGCATCCGCGTCGGCATCAGCGTCCGCATCGGCATCAGCGTCGGCATCGGCATCCGCATCCGCGTCGGCGTCTGCGTCCGCATCAGCATCGGCGTCTGCGTCTGCGTCCGCATCAGCATCGGCGTCTGCATCGGCATCCGCGTCCGCATCGGCATCCGCATCCGCGTCGGCGTCAGCATCTGCATCCGCGTCTGCGTCGGCATCCGCGTCCGCATCCGCATCAGCGTCGGCATCGGCGTCCGCATCCGCATCCGCATCAGCATCGGCATCCGCATCGGCATCCGCATCCGCGTCGGCATCAGCGTCGGCGTCAGCATCCGCGTCGGCGTCTGCGTCCGCATCAGCGTCTGCGTCGGCATCCGCATCGGCATCCGCATCCGCGTCGGCATCAGCGTCGGCGTCAGCATCCGCGTCGGCGTCTGCGTCCGCATCAGCGTCTGCGTCGGCATCCGCGTCCGCATCGGCGTCAGCATCCGCGTCGGCGTCCGCATCAGCATCAGCGTCGGCGTCCGCGTCGGCATCGGCGTCCGCATCAGCATCCGCGTCCGCATCGGCATCCGCGTCGGCGTCGGCATCCGCATCAGCGTCGGCGTCCGCATCAGCGTCCGCATCCGCATCAGCGTCGGCATCAGCATCCGCGTCGGCATCGGCGTCCGCATCCGCATCTGCGTCCGCATCAGCATCAGCGTCTGCATCGGCATCGGCGTCAGCATCAGCATCAGCGTCTGCGTCGGCATCCGCATCTGCGTCCGCATCAGCATCAGCGTCGGCGTCCGCATCGGCATCCGCGTCCGCATCTGCGTCGCTATCGTCATCATTGTCTGAAGCGGCGGCCGCGGCGATCACGCCTCCGGCAGCCAGCGCACCGAACCCGGCGAGCAACGCCGGTGGAATACCGCCCCCGGCACCGACGAGCTGGTCCACCGACTGGATTTCGGTGAACTGGAAGTCGGCGAGGCCATCACTGTGCTGGCCCAGCCACTGCCTGCCGTCTTCGTCCTCCAGAACGAGGTCGTTGTTCTGGCTGAAGAAATCTTCGATCCGGATCGTTCTGCCCGAGTGCAGCCGGATGACCAGATCGGACCCGTCGCGGACGTAAGCCGCCACCTGCGTGGGTGCCAGCGACAGCTTCACCACGCTTGGCGCGGTCAGTGATATATTGTCCGATGCGACCGTCCGAACCGAGCCGTCCGCCTTGAGTGTTACCGTCGCCGCCATTTCGCTTCCCTCGTCTGTTGCCTGATCAAGTTGCGATTGCTCGGAGCTTCATCCGGCCGTGCGTGCCGCTCGGATGGTGAACCCCGGTTGGAAAGATGAACTGCGCCTGCCAGGCGCCGCGTTTCGCTTTTCGCCGCGGCCGCCGCCTCTGAAGCGGAAGCAACCGCTTTGCAGACGCAAGCCGGATATGAACGATCGGTCGACCGCTGCCGGAGAGGTGGCTTGGGCGCGGCAGGCGCCCGGTATCCGCGTTGCGGGCCTGGACGACCGTAGCGTCGGCTTCGCGACGACAAGGTCGCGCAACTTTGAACATGAAGCCGAAACGGTCATAGGCCCCCCGTGCGGATTCAGCGGAATCCAGCCCTTAGGAAGCCATGCCGATGACGCGAAGTCTTTGTCGGTTATTGCGAATTGTTGACTGATATCCGCATTGCACGCGCTTTGGCGCATGCCGCCGGCCGGGCAGGCATGCTTGCGGATATTATGGGCGGCGGCGAGGGCTGGCCGATCGCGCCGGCCTTGCAAGCAGGTTCGGCCGATGGCCGAAGCTACGGCAGCCTCGACGCGGCTGCCGTCTAGCGAAGATTCAGTTTTTTCTCAAGTGCTCAATCGTTGGCGAGTTTACGGAAGGCGGCCGGCGGCCGGCCAACCGTCCTCGAAAATACCCTCGTGAAGTGCACATGATCGGCAAATCCGCATTCGGAAGCGATCTGCAGGATGGGAAGCGAGGTTTTCGCGAGAAGATAGCGCGCGCGCCGCACACGGCTGTGCAGCAGGTACTGATAAGGCGTCTTGCCGGTGGACAGCTTGAACAGGCGGGTGAAATGCCCGGCGGTAAGCCCGCTGCCTTCGGCAAGATCGGCCAAGGACAGCTTGTGGCCCATCCTGGCCTCCACGACGTCCTGGAATCGTGCCATCTGCCGTCTGGTGAGGCCGTGTGCCGGTTCGTCCGCGGCGCGGAACGGACCGGCGCTGGAATGATGTTGCAGAACGTGGCCTGCCAACGTCCTAGCAAGATGCTCCACATGGAGATCGGGGGTTTCCGGATTGAGTTCAGCTGCCTCGCCGATCGCGCCGACGAGTCCTTCGAGCAAGGGGTCGATGAACGGCAACTTGGTGATCACCTCGATCGAGGCGGGATCCCGGTTGAAAATATCGGCCGCGACTTCCGCCAGCAGCGATGCGTGAAGATAGAGATGCGTGGTGTGAAGCCGCCTGTTCAACCTGAACCGAACCGACTGGGCGGGAGCAAGAATGCCGACCTGGCCGGAATGGAGGTTCGAACTGATCTCCCCGGCATTCAGACTGTAGGCCAGCCTGGCGGATCCGGAGCGCACGAGCCCGATGAAAAGATGCGGACTGGAGGGGAAACTCCGTTCGTACGGGTCCTCGATCTGCATCGACACATAGGTGCTCTGCCACCGGCAACCAGCACTGGTCAACAGCGTTCGGCAGGTATCGATTTGGCTGATGCCGTGTATTTCTCTTATCGGAAATTCGCGAACGGCGTCAGCATCGCCATTCCTGTACATCGAGAGAACGAATCTAGCAGACGCGCCTTTCGGATCGCGCGCCTTCGCGCCAAGCAAGATTCGAGGGTTTCTTTTCCAGTGTCGAACGACAATGAACGGTTGTGCCTGAGTGGTTCATTTTCGTGGTCTCCGGTGCCCCCCACCGGATGCAAAATGAAATATATCGTGATTCCCCCATTTTTCAGCCACCCAATTTCAACCTGACGAGCAGGTTGGTTCAACTTATGGTTAACGAAAGGCCGGATGAACCCAATGCGCGCGGGCCAGGCATCATTCGTCTGGAAGGCTCACGCGATTGCTTGTTCGAGGGCAACCAGGCTCCGCTGATCCGCCGGCCATCCACCCCTTCGTCGGCGGCAATCCGAGGCAGTTCAGTCTTCAGTGGCTCGTGACGAAAAGCTGGCGGTCGAATCTGGTCAGCCGCTCATAGCCATCGGCGACTATGCGGATCGTCTCGGACATGCCGAAGCCTCGCGCCAGAACATAGGTGTGGAAGACCATGTTCTCCTGAAAGACCCAGTCAGCCGCCGGATGGGCCTCCAGCGGCTCACCGCCATTGGGATGCAGCAGCAAGCCTACGGAATAGAACGTCTTGTTGGTGTAGTGTTCACGCAGGCCCGCCGACATGACGCCTTCACGGTAGACCGCATCGGGAACCGTTGCCGGGACACCGGGCCGAACTTCTGCGAGGGCAGCGTCCTGTATACGGATCAGCTTCTCGACCGTCGAGAAATCCTCATCGCGTGCTTCGGCAACCTTCATGGGGCGCATGAAACGGGCATGGTAATGATGGCTGTTCGGCGTCACTTCGAGCTGCACGATATCGCCGTGCTCCAGCACGCGGTCGCTGTAGCCACCATGCAAGTGGAAAGCGCGCTCGCCCGAAGACAGAACGCCTGGACCTGGCAAGTCGGACCCGGCTCGGATCATCGCGGCGCAAATCTCCGCCGCCATTTCGCGCTCGCTTGCACCCACGCGCGCGGTTTCGATGCCGGCGCGCATACCTGCCTCGGCGGCACGCGACGCAATCCGTTGATAGGCTATCTCAGCTTCGGACTTGATCTTGCGCATCTCCGAAACGAGATCGGAAACGTCCTCGATGCGAATGCCGGGCAACGCCGCGGCGATTGCTTCCCACCGTGCAGCGTTCAGCACCCACGCGCTCTTTTCCACGCCGATGGCTGCCGCGCGGCCAAGCCGGGAGGTTATTGCCCCTACCGCAACCGCCAGCCTGTCATCGCTGTCGCACCACAGCACCCTGTCGCGAAACACGCAGGTGCTGTCGAGATAATATTCCTCAACATCGCGGGCAAAGAGCGTCGGCTCACCGTTGGCGGGAATGATGGCGAACTGAAACGTCCCATAGGCGCGGGTGAAGTAACCGGTCAGCCATGTCACCGTCTCGGGCAGAAAGGCCACCATGCCATCAAGCCCTAGCGCTTTCAGCGCGGACTGAACGCGCGCCAGTCTTGCGCGATATTCAGAAGGATCGAACCAATAGTTGTTCTGCACCCGAAATCAGCCTCTCTTAACAAGTTCGGCGAAGCGGGTCAGGATGGTTCCGGCCTCGATCTGGGGGTCGGCGGCGGCGATAAAGGCATCGACGTCACCGCCATCCTTTACCATACGTTCCCGGTTCTGCTCGAACCACGCGGGAGCCTGCGTCCGCGTGACCTCGGGATGTCCCTGAACGCCCCAGGCGCGATGCTGGCGATGCCGCCAGACATGATTGGGGCAGATGTCGGACCAGGCGAGAACCACCATATCCGGATGGTCTCCGCGTACCTCGTCATTGTGCCAGACGAACATGCGCACCGCCGTGCCCCAGTCTTGCGTCAAGGCATCTTGCGCAGCGGCGGCAGCCAGCGGCAGATCCTTGTAGCCGATTTCGCAGAAGTCGCGGCGGAAGACCTGTTCCTTGCCACAAAGCGCGGAAGCGAGAATCTGGTGGCCGAAGCAGACGCCGAGCATCGGAATGTCCTTTTGCGCCGCGTCGCGTATAAGTTCGTGCTCGCGATGTATCCAGTCGATGTCCTCATAAGCGCCATGGGGGCTGCCCGAGAGAAAGATGCCGTCGTAGCCCTCGAGACTGTCGGGGAACGCGCTGCCATAGGCCCAATAGCGATCTACACTTAGCCCCCAGCCCTCGAACCGCTCATCGAGTTTTGCGACCGACTGCAATTGCCGTCCGTTTCCGAGGTAGAGCAACCGTTTTCCGGACATGAAGCCCCCTTTTAGGCGGCTAAACCGAGCCAATTCGGCACGGGTCGCCTGTTGATGCGCCATTGGTATACCATAGGCCTACCAAATCACAATGGAACAGGCTCCTCCGGAGGAAAAAAGTGCGGTGCGGCTCTCCGAGAGCGTGGCATGATCATGAAGCCGGTCGAATGATCTGCAGGGAATCTTCGGAAGCTGATGGCAGTCGTCGGCACGGTGAACATAGTTGGGAAAGATACGTGCAGGTGATCCGGCGATCATGCGCGATAATTCGGGCGGCCAAGGAACAAGAGCATGGCGATTGGAACGCATCGATTTTGGCGACAGCCGATGGCCGGTGTACCATAGAAGTCGAGAATCTGGCCGCCCTATGAGGTCGAAGCCTTCGCAGGCATGGCCGCGTTAGCGGTCATGCAATATGTCGAGAACTCTCTAGTCGATCAGGTGGACAGTCACGCAGTTCATTTCAGCGGCGTTCCTGAGGTCCCTCCTCGCAGAAACCCGACAGCACGCGCGCTGCCTCCGCGAAGTCGTCGATTTCCATCGCCTCCTGCGGATTATGGCTGCCGTTGCGATTGCGAATGAAGATCATCGCAGTCGGCACGCCCATCTTTGCGAAAACCGCCGAATCATGTCCCGCGCCACATGGCATTTTCCGGGCGTCAATCGACTGCGCTTGGACGATGCGGCCAAGGTGGGCGAGAAGGTCGCTATCCATGCGGGCAGGCTGGCTACCGGTTTCAGCGCCCAGATGAAAGCGGACATTGCATTCCGCTTCGATGGCCGCGACGGCCTCGGCCAATTCGCCGCGCATGAAGTCCAGCACTTCCAGATCCTCGCTACGCACATCGAGCGAGAAGTCGGTTCGTCCGGCAATCTTGGAAAAAGCGGCATCGCGGCCTGTAGCCACCTGCCCGAACGTCACCGCCAAATCACGCCCAGCGGCAGTCAGGCGTTTCCACGCGTCATCCATCGCAACGACCAGTCGCGCGGTGGCAAGAGCGGCGTCGCGCCTGTAGGCGCGAGGAGTCGCGCCGGAATGCGCGTAACTACCCTCACACCATGCGTGGCGATGCCTAAAGCTACCGCGAATGCCTGTCACCAACCCGATAGGCCGTTCCTCACCGACGAGAACCGGGCCTTGCTCGATATGTGGCTCAAGAAAGGCGGCTATGCGCGACGGGTCCAGATGAGCCGTACCCGCGCGCAGCTTTTCAGCATCTCCACCCGCCGCGTCGATGGCCTTGCCGAGCGGAATGCCGTCGCCCGCACGAAGCACATGGTCCAGTTCGTCGCTCGTCAATTTGCCGAACGCAGCCCGCGAGCCGACATAAGAAGCGCCGAACCAAGTGCTTTCCTCGGCACGGATCGCCATTAGCGTCAGGTCGCGCGCGGGCCTACGCCCTGCCTTGAAGAAGCCGGAAGCCACGGCCAATCCGGCCAGCACACCGGCGGCTCCGTCGAAATTGCCGCCTGCGGGCACGGAGTCCAGATGCGAACCGACCATGACCGCTGGGCCGTTCTCGCGGCCTTTCATCGTCATGTAGAGATTGCAGGCTGCGTCGACCTCGCAAACCATGCCCATGCGCCCTGCTTCACGCAGAACAATCTCATGCGCAATCTGCTCTCCCAACCCGTAGGAAGTGCGATTGATGCCGTGTCCAGGGCGACCTACGCCCGTGCGCTGCTCGAGCTCGGCAAACAGCTTCACCGCAAGAGGGATGTCCGGCTGCGGCGCACCATTGGGCAGCAAAGAAGTTGCCCCTTGTCCCTCCGGGACAGGGGTTACAATATCTTGCGCTGAAGGAGTCATCTGCGGGTCAGTCTTCCGATAATGCTATCCTGCACATTGACAATGTGCTCGGTCATGGCTGCTTCCGCAGCCTCTCCGTCACCCGCCTCCACCGCAGCCAAGACCTTCAGATGCTCGCGGCAGGTGGTTTCAAATCGCTCAGGCATGGCGCGCAGGTCGAACATCTGTGTTTGGCGGCGCAAGCTCTGGATAATCTGGGCGAGTTGAGGATTGCCCACCGCACGGGCCAATCCGCTATGCAGATTTTCATCGAGTTCGCGCACCACGGCGCGATCGGTTTCGGTCTTCCCTTTAGCCAGAAGCTGTTCCAGGGCTGCCGTCAGCCTTTGTATTTCCTCATGCGGAACCTTGCCCGCCGCCATACGCGCCACGCGCGGCTCAAGCATGAGGCGAATCTGCAACGCATCCATGTATTCCTCGATGCGCATCTGCTTGACCTGAAGGCCGCGGCTTCCCTGACGGATCAGCAATCCCTCGCTTTCCAGCATCAGCAGTGCATCGCGGACCGGCGTGCGCGACATGTTCAGGCTGTCCGCCAGACGCCGCTCCGTCACCAAATCGCCCGGGCGCGCCTCACCACCTTCGATCATTTTGAGAATTTCTTCGTAAGCCTGCAAGGCAAGCCTTTTATCTGGCGCGTGCAGCATCGTGCTCCTTCGCTAGTCCTCGTTGCGTCCGGCTGCAATGTGCCGCTTCAACCGGCACAACCTACAAATTGAGGGCAGGATTTCGCCCGCTTGGGATAGTCGGCCTGCTTATTCTTAACCCGAACACCATGCAATATGCAATGTGAATGCCATCGGTTGACTAATGGTATACCAAGCCATACGATCCTTCAGAAATCTCCCCTGCTGCTCCTCGGCATTGAGACCATTGGGAAAGGATCCGACCTTGGCGTTTGCTCCGCAAAGCATGCTTCCCTTCGAGCGTGATGAACTGGAGGCTCGGCAAGTTCGATTGCGGGAAGCCCTGAATGATGAAGGCTTCGATGCGATGCTCGTCTTTTCTCAGGAAAGCCTGTTCTGGCTGACCGGTTATGACAGCGGCGGGTTTGTGTATTTCCAGTGCGCGCTGGTGACGGCTGACGACAGGCCCATGGTCCTTTTGACACGGCGGCCGGACCTTCTTCAGGCGCGTATGACCTCCACCATCGAAGACATTCGTATCTGGTGGGATGCCGACGATGCCAACCCGGCAGCCGATCTCAAAGAAATACTGGCCGAGCACGGATTGCAGGGCAAGCGAATTGCCATTGAACTCAATACGCACGGATTGACCGGCTGGAATCTCTGGCGCTGTCAGCAGACCTTCGGCCAATGGTGTCAGTTGGAAAATGACGACCACCTGATCCGCAAGCTGCGTGTGCGGAAGTCGCCAGCAGAAATAGAGATCATGCGCGAGGCGGGCCGCATATGCGACCGCTCGCTCGAACGGGTCATTGCCGCGGCGCGCCCGGGGATTCTCGACAGCGATCTCAAAGCGGAATACCTCGCCTCGATCCTCGGTGACGGTGCCGACATGCCGCCCAATGCACCCTTGTTCAATTCGGGTGAAAGGGCGGTCTTTGGGCGCGGCGTGGCGACGGCACGTCGCTTGCTGGAGAATGACCAGATTCTTGTGGAATATCCGGTTCCCTACAAGCACTACAACGTCAAGACGGAATGGCTGATCGTGCTGGGCAAGCTGAAGGACGAGCAGCGGCGCATGTATGACGTGGCGCGCGAAACGCTAGCCCGCATGACCGATCTTGCGCGCCCTGGCACAACGCTGGGAGAAATCTTCGACTGTTACGCCAACCATCTGGATGCCGCCGGTTTTGCCGCCTCGCGCTACGGCGCGACAGGTTATTCCGTCGGAATTTCCTATGCTCCCACATCCATGGATGTGCCGCCCATGATCTATTCGGGCAACGCGACCGTCTGCGAACCGGGAATGACGCTGTTCTATCACGTCATGAACGGCGTGCAGGACAACGGCCTTGCCATGGGCGTCGGCCACACCTTGCTGGTTACGGAAGGCAAGCCCGAAATTCTAACCTATTTGCCCGACGACCTGACAGTCATCACGTGATGCGTGGGGCCAAAAACCGATGAGGCGCCGGAAGCGCTTCGCCAAAAAAAGGCCCTCCATGGGCCATATAAGAGGAGAACACTCGTGAGCCAGTTTACACTCAAGCGCCGCCACGTCATTCTCGGCATGGCCGCAGCCACTGCGACAGGATTCCTGCCGTCCATCGCATTCGGACAGGACGCCAATCCGAAGCCCGGCGGCACGCTGAAAATCAGCCACTCGACCCGCATCGCCACGCTCAATCCGCTGACCCTTTCGGGTCCCGCCGAATACCCCTGCATCGACATGCTTTATTCGCGCCTGACGCGCATCGGCCTCGACAGCCAGCCGCACCCGGACCTGGCGGAAAGATGGGAAGCATCGCAAGACGCCACGCAATTCACCTATTACCTGCGTAGCGGCGTCACCTTCCATGATGGCACGCCTTTTACCGCCGACGATGTGGTCGCCACCTACGAGGCGATCCTCAATCCCGACATTCCCGCCGCCGCATCTTCCGTCGTGAACATGGTGAAGAAGGTGGAGGCGCTGGACGACACGACGGTTCGCTTCACTCTTTCGTCTCCTTTTGCCGATCTTCCCTTCTCCACCGCGCATGCGAACACCTGCATATTGTCGCGCAAAGCCTTGGAAGGCGACCTGGCTCAACTCGAGACCAAGGCGAACGGCACCGGCCCGTTCAAGCTGGAGGTCTATGACAGCGCGCGAATGGTGCGGCTGGCCAAGAACGAGAACTATTTCGTTGAAGGCAAGCCCTATCTCGACGGCGTGGATATGATGCTCTTCCCCGACCTCGCGGCCGAAAGCGCCAACTTCCTGTCCGGCACGACGGATGTGATGCTGACAGTTCAGCAAGCCGATTTCCAGCGTATCGCATCGAGCACCGGCATCGAGGCCAAGCGTGTCAATTCCGGCCGCTATGTCTGTGTCGCGATGCGTCAGGACGCTGAACCGTGGAATGACGTCAGGGTGCGCAAGGCGCTCTCAATGGCAATAGACCGCCCGCTTCTGGTGGACATGCTATTGGAAGGGCTTGGCCGACCGGCCTATGACTCACTGGTTGCGCCCGAACTGCAATTCGCGACCGAAAAGCCGGAAATCGCCTATGACCCGGAAGGCGCACGGGCGCTTCTGGCCGAAGCTGGCTACCCTGACGGCATCAGCGTCAAGCTTGTCGCTTCCGACCGCCCGGCGATCCGCTCTCAAACCGCGATCGCCATTCAGCAAACGACTGCCGCAGCCGGTTTCAACATCGAAATCGAGACCATGCCGCACGATACCTATCTGGCCAACGTGTGGATGAAGGGACCATTCTATATCGGCTACTGGGGTATGCAGCCGACCATCGACGAGACATACAATCTGTTGTTGACGTCGAACGCTTCCTATCAGGACACGGAATGGAAGAACGAGGAGTTCGACGCGCTGATCGCAGCAGGACGCGAAACGACGGACGAGGCGAAGCGTGCGCAAATCTACGCTGACGCCCAGGCGCTCGAACTGCGTGATACGCCTTACATCGTGCCGTTCTTCGAAGACGTCCTGACCGCCAGCAGCGACAAGACCAATGAATGGCAGGTGGCACCGATTTCTCGCTATTTCTACGTCGAGAACGTCTGGCTCGATCGCTAACTAACGGAGATCGGTTCGCGTGAGCCTGACCTACCTACTGCGTCGCCTCGGCGCCGTCCTGATCGTTCTGGCGATCGTCACGGTCGCGGTTTTCGTCATCACCAATGTGCTGCCAGGAAACGCGGCGCTGATGATACTGGGCGAGAATGCGACCGCCGAAAACCTTAGCGCGCTCGAGCGACAGCTTGGCCTCGATCGGCCACTGCCGGTTCAGTACCTGCACTGGATCGGCGGCGTGCTGCAGGGGGATTTCGGCATGTCGCTGCGTCTGAGACTGCCGGTGTCGGAAGTCGTCGGAAGCGCGTTCTTCAATTCGCTTTGGCTGGCGGGTATCGTTCTGGTGGCCGTCACCTTGATCGCAATTCCTCTGGGCGCGCTCGCCGCGCTCACGCGAGGCACGGTCGTCGACGCGGTCATCGGCGTGTTCTCCTATCTCGGCACCGCCCTGCCTGAATTCGTAACCGCTACGCTTTTACTCGTGATCTTCGCCAAACCCGAAAATCCCATCTTTCCGGCGGGCGGCTTCGTTGCGCCCTTCGACGATTTTCCCGGCTTTTTGCGCCATGTGGTCCTGCCCGCCGCGACGCTCGGCCTGATTCTCATGGCGCACATCTCACGGCAGGTGCGCTCCGAAATGTCCGAGGTTCTGGCTTCGGACTACGTTCGCGCCGCGCGGTTAAAGGGGCTGAGCGAGCGCCGCGTGATCTGGCGCCATACGCTGCCGAACTCGCTTGCCCCGGCCGTTGCCGTCATCTCGCTCGATATAGGCTATCTGCTCGGCGGCATCATAGTGGTTGAAGAGATCTTCGCCTGGCCCGGTCTCGGGCGGCTGCTGATCTACGCGCTGCAAAACCGTGATCTGCCGGTCATTCAAGCGATCACACTGCTTCTTGCGGTGGTCTACGCCCTCTCCAACCTGCTGGCCGATCTCGTCATCGCAAAGCTGGATCCGAGAGTCCGCTATGCGTAAGCTCCTATCATCGCCGAGCGGATTGATAGGTTCGCTCCTGCTTGCAATCGTCTTGACGGCGGCGCTGTTCGGCCCGTGGCTCGCGCCCTATGAGCCGCAGCAGTTTCACGCGCAAAGCCGCCTGCAAGGCCCGAGCCTGCAATTCCTGCTCGGCACCGACCAATATGGTCGCGACCTGCTTTCACGCATCCTGAACGGCGCTCCCGCCACAGTGCTTTTCGGCATCGGCGCAACCGTGCTGGGCGTCGGCGTCGGCTCCATCATCGGTGTCATCGCCGGGGTCGCCGGCGGGCGCACCGACAGCATCATCATGCGCATTCTCGATGGAATGCTGGCCATGCCGGAGCTCCTGTTCACTTTGCTTATAGTCACCTTTCTCGGCGGAGGCACGACACAGGCACTGCTGGCGGTAGCCGTGACTTTCACGCCCGGAATGGCGCGTGTGGCGCGCTCCTCGGTCCTGTCGGTGCGCACGCGCGAATACGTGCTCGCCGCTATTGCACGTGGTGAAAGTCAAAACTGGATCGTGTTCCGAGAGGTGCTTCCAAACGCGCTTGGCCCCGTCATCGTCGAGGCCACGATCCGCGTGAGCTTCGCCATCATGATCGGCGCGACGCTCGGCTTTCTCGGCTTGGGCGCGCAGCCGCCTTCGACCGAATGGGGGCTGATGGTCGCCGAAGCGCGGCAGTTCATGTTCCGCAACCCGTGGTGCGTCGCCATGCCCGGCCTTGCAATCGCGATAACCGCGATGGGTTTCAACCTGTTCGGCGACGCCCTGCGCGACGTGTTCGACCCGAAACGGAATCATTGATGACCGCCTCCGTCAAACAGCGTCCGGTTCTTGAGGTCTTAAACTATTCCATGAGCTACCAGACCGAAGATGGTCCGGTCGAAGCGCTCAGGAACGTTTCCCTCAAGGTCATGTCGGGAGAAACCCATGCGATCGTGGGTGAAAGCGGCTCGGGCAAATCCACCCTCGCATGGGCGGTGACTCGCTGTCTGCCGGCAAACGCCCGCGACCTGAACGGCGCGATCCTGCTCAACAGCGAGGACGTGCTGGCAAAAAGCCGGAGCGAATTGCGCGATCTGCGTGGACGACGAATATCCATGGTATTCCAGGATCCCAGCTCGTCGTTGAATCCGTCGATGAAGCTTGGTGACCAGGTAATGGAGGTGCTGCGCCGCCATCGCGGCATGAGCCGGGAAGCCGCGCGTATTGAAGCCGAAGCCGCGCTTTCGCGAACCGGCATCCAGAATCCGGCCGCTATGATGGAGCGCTATCCGCACGAAGCTTCGGGCGGCGAGAAGCAGCGCGTTATCATTGCCACCGCTTTCGCCTGCAATCCCGAGCTTATCATCTTCGACGAACCGACCACCGCACTCGATATCCTTACCGCCAAGCAGATTCTCGAACTTTTCGTGAAACTGCGGAAGGAAACCGGCGTTGCAGCGCTTTATATCTCGCACGATCTAGGGCTGGTTCGCCGGATCGCCGATACCGTCACCGTGCTCTACAAGGGCGAAGTGGTGGAGGAAGGCGATGTAAAGACGGTATTCGAAACGCCGAAGCATACCTATACGCAAAACCTGCTTGCTGCCCTGCCTCGCCCCCAGGACCGAATCGCCGCACCCGCTCCCGAAACCACCGCACCGCTTTGCGCCGTGGAGAATGTCAGCGTGCGCTACAACGAGCCGTCATGGCTGACCCGCATCGTAAACCCGGCAGCGAAAGCGCATTATGGGGCAAAGCAGATTTCCTTCGACGTGCGCCCTGGCGAGCTCGTCGGGATCGTGGGCGAAAGCGGCTCCGGCAAATCTACGATTGCAAGGGCTGCAATCGGGCTCAACCCGTTCGAGGGGCGCATCACCTTCAACGGACGGCACTTCGACAATTGGAAGGCATTTGACAAGGCTTATCGCAGACAGGTGCAGATCGTCTTTCAGCATCCCGACGCCAGCCTCAATCCGCGTGAAACAATCGGCAGGATCCTTGCCCGCCCGCTGCGGCTCTACAATTTGGCGCCCGCCCACGCAGTGCCGGAACGGGTGCGCGAGCTTCTGGAGACGGTGCTGCTGCCGCCAGAATTCGTCAATCGCTATCCGCACCAGCTTTCCGGCGGACAAAAGCAGCGTGTAGCCATCGCCCGCGCCTTCGCAGCCGAGCCGAAGCTAGTGATCTGCGATGAGATCACCGCTGCGCTCGACGTCTCGGTCCAGTCGGCGGTGGCCCAGCTGCTGGTGGAACTACAAGCGCGCTCGGGCGCAGCCTGCCTGTTCATCACCCACGACCTGAACCTTATTCGCCAGCTTGCACATCGTATCGTCGTCATGCATCGCGGAACGCTGGTGGATACGTTTGACGTGGCGGATGCAGTCGCGCCCGAACGCGCGGACTACACGCGCGCGCTCTTGAACGCAGTTGCCGTTCCGACACGCCCTGCTCACACATCCTGAGGTTCCTCGTCCATGATTACTCCCCTGAACATCGCCCGCACGATCGATGAGAAAGCCTGTCTCGAAACCCTTTCTGACATGGTGCGACACAAATCATATTCCGAAACGCCGGGCGAGAGGGCGCTGGCTGAACATATGGTGGAACTCATGCGCGATATGGGCATGGACGAAGCCTACTTGATGCCGGTCTGCGGCGATCGCGTGAACGCCATCGGCATCTGGCGTGGCACCGGCGGCGGCAAGAGCATCCTGTTTAACGGCCATCTCGACACGAACCCCGCCACCGAAGGCTGGACCGTGGATCCCTGGGCCGGAAAGGTGGATGAGAACTTCATCTACGGAATCGGCGTTTCCAACATGAAGGCGGGTGATGCCGCCTATCTTTGCGCGGTGCGAACGCTCATCCAGAACGGAATAAGGCTGAAGGGCGATGTGATCCTCACCTTCGTCATCGGCGAGCTTCAGGGCGGTATCGGCACCCATGCGGCGGTGAAGGCGGGCTTGCGAGCGGACTATTTCATCAATTCCGAGCCGTCCGATCTTCAGGCCATCACCATGCACGCGGCGGCCTTTACGTTCGTCATCGAACTGGAAGGCATTACCCGCCATCTTTCGAAGCGCGAAGCGGCGGTCGATGCGATCCTCGCCGCGTGCGAACTGATACCGGAATTGCACGGCCTGACCTTCTCCGATGCGCCCAGTGAAGAACACCGCTCGATCAACCGGGTTCATGTCGGTGTCGTGCACGGAGCGCTGGGGCGCGACCTGCATGAATGGCGGCCTCCCCAGGTGGCCGATTTCGTGCGGCTCAAAGGGTCGGGCCGCTACGGCCCCGGCCAAACCGAGGAGAACGCGCTGGCCGACATCCAAAAGGCGCTGGATTCGCTATGCGCCCGCTATCCGGGCCTGAAGGCCAAGCTGAGCACGGAAGCCAGGGAAGGACGGCCCGTCATGCCCGCTTTCGAGGTAGCCAAGGACAGCCCGATCGTCACCGCGCTCAACGCCGCCTACGGGGCGATACGCAACGAACCGCAGCCCACGGGCGCAATCACTCCGCCGGGCTTTTTCGGCACCGATGCCGGGCATCTTTATGAGCATGGCGGCATGACCGGCGTCGTTTGCGGCCCCGGCGGGCGCTACAACACCATGCCGGACGAGCGGGTCGACATTCCCGATTATCTCGACTGCATCCGCATCTATCTGCTGACCATCTGCGAAATCTGCGAGGTCGCATGATCGCTCTCGATCAGGAATACGCTGCCTGGACCATGTCAGGCCGCGAAGTTGCACTGCGCTTTCCCGAATCCGAATATCGTGACCGCCTCGCGCAGGCGCGCGCGCGACTGGTCGCCGAAGGGCTGGATGCGCTGCTGATCTTTGCGCAGGAAAGCCACTATTATCTCACCGGCTTTGACACTGCCGGGTTCGTTTTCTTTCAGGTCGGTGTCTTGACCGCCAATGACGACAAACTGGTTCTGCTGACCCGCATGCCGGACAAACGGCAGGCGGAAGTCGCATCGCTCTATGATGAAATCCGCATCTGGTTGAACGCCGAAGATGCCGACCCGGCAGCGGAACTACGCGACATTCTCGACGAGCTCGGCCTCAAGGGCGGAAAAGTCGGCGTCGAGATGGACAGCCACGGGCTGACGGTGGCGAACTGGCAGCGCGTCGCGACCAATCTGAATGGGTTCGCGACGCTCTGCGACGCTTCGCATGTCGTGCGACGGCTGCGGTTGGTGAAAACACCAGCCGAACGCGACATGATGCGCATGGCCGGGCGTCTGGCTGACATGGCCGTGCAGGCGGCTTTCGATGCGGCGACACCGGGCATATTCGACACGGCCATGTCGGGAGCAGCCGTCACCGCTCAGCTTGCGGCGGGCGCCGACATGCCCGCTGGCGGGCCTCTCCTGAATGTGGGGTCGCGCGCGCTTTTCGGGCGCGGCATGGGCGGGCCACGCAAGCTGGAAGAAAACGATCAAATCCTGATCGAACTGGCCGGCTCGGCCTGTCGCTACCATGTCGTCGTGGAGCACACCGCTGTAACCGGCAAGGTGGACCCGCGCCAGCAGCGCCAGATGGATGTCGCCATCGACGCGCTGAACCGGATCAAGGAAGCGGCGGTTCCCGGCGAACGGCTCGGCACACTCAACGACATACATTACAGCGTGCTGGATGCCGGAGGCTATGCGAAGCAGCGCTATGCTGCCTGCGGCTATGCGCTCGGATGTACCTTCAAGCCGACATGGATGGATGTGCCGCCCATGATCTACACCGGCAATCCGCTGGTACTGGAACCGGGCATGGTCTTCTTCGTCCACATCATGATCCCCAATACCGAGACTGGTCTGGTCGCGGGCGTCGGCCAGACCTTCATCATAGGCGAAGAAGGTAAAGGCGTCGAAACGCTCAGCCAGTTGCCTCTACAACTGTGGAAACTTTGAAAGCGTGGCCTGACGGTCCGTGATATCCGCATCGCGGGAAGGTTCATTCATCAACGTTCGTCCGTTCGACGGGTCGCGCTTGTCAGCTTGCGCTGCCATCGGCAACTAGCCCGGAACGTGTCCCTGCGATCGCAGCGCCCCCACGAGCAGATCCGTATATCCGGCTACGCTTGCTTCTGCCTGCTCGCGAAGAGACAGCGCCGTCCACATCTCCAGCGGCGCGATGAAGTCGCGCAACTCCCGCCCCGCATCCACGGATGAAACCGTCGACCCGTCGAGTGCGAGCGTGACGAGGGTGACTTTCGATGCATATCTGATCGCGGCGATCCGTTGAATTGCCGGATCTCCGACCACCCGCACATTGAAAATCGTGATGCCTCCGAGACGGATCGCCTCTTCATCGAGGGCCGTGGCGAAACTTTTGTCGATGAGATCGAGCTTCACTTCGCTCGCGGTGGAGGAATCGCCGGTGATCATGCGGCGATCTTGGCACGAATATGTGGATGCGCAAGCCGGTCACTGGCTGGTGGCGGTGCATGCACCTCGTCGGTGAAGAGCCGACACGCGCCTGTCTCGCGCATTGTCATCAAGTTGTGACACGGGACACATAGATACGGGCGAACTCGTCAATGTCGAGGAGCCCCGATGGTGACACGATTGTCGACATGCCGACTGGGCGCCCCAAGGTTGGATCGCGATATTTCCGTCCTTGGCCATGCGTGGCAGACGATCCACGGCGAAGCCGGCGTCGGAAAGGCTCGCCCGGACCGCAATCGCCGATGACTTGTCACGAAATCGCCGAAGCCTTGCCCGGCGGAATCCGCAGCTCCTAGTTCACTGGATTTCACATCGACGGGCGCACCCCACGGTGCGACGCGGAAAGCCGTCGTTACGCGCAACGTCCCAGACCATACCACTCATCGGAACATGGCGCGTCGTCACGAAACAACACATCAGCATCGGACGAATGAATATGAGGTCGTCAACCGCCGAAAAATACGAGTTCCGGCATTCCTTGCAGCAAAAAGAAAAAGCGTTCCGGGAAGTGGAAGATCTACTGATAGATCAATTCGAGACACTTCCTCGCCAATTGAAGATCGCGGCCAATTATATCCTCAATGAGCCGACGGAAGTTGCCTGGTGCTCGATGCGCGAGCTCGCCCGCAGGGCGGGGGTAAGCCATTCGACCATGATGCGGCTGGTGCACTGGATCGGCTTCGACAAGTACGAGGAGGTGCAGTCCCGATACCAGACTGCCATAGACCGCGTGGGCAAATCCGTCGATGGGGCGGTGCAGTCGGGTGCGCAGGTCGATATCGACGGCTTCAATGCCTTGTTTTCGGCACAGGCAACCAGGTTGACCGAAGGATTGGAGTTGCCCAAGCCGTTCGCGGAGGCTGCCCGGATTCTTGCCGAAGCTCCGCAGGTCTATTGTCTCGGGCTGCGGTCACAATACGCGGTGGCCCATCAGTTCAACTACGCGCTATCGCATTTCCACAACTCGACCGTCCTGATCGATAGGGAAATCGGGTTGAAAACGGGCGGTGCTCTCGAGGACTCTGGCCCTGCCGATGCCCTGCTGGCGATCAGCACCGCGCCCTATGCGCGCTTGACGGTTGAAATTGCCCGCGAAGCGGCCAGCCATGGCGTCACGATTGTGGCCATCACCGACGACCGGCTCTCGCCGCTGGTTCGCCTTGCACGCGTCAGCATTCTGGTCAGGCCAGTCAAGCGCTTCTACTTCCAGAGCATCACCCCGACCCTGGCGGCGGCGGAGATACTCGCCGGCCTCGTTGCGCAGAGATTGAATGCGCGGGCAAGGGGCTCCGCGGAGCTTGCCGGACCTCTTGGCGGGTGAATGAATTTCCAGCGCAAGGCGTAGTAAAAGTAATATTTATTATCATTTATCCATGTTGCTTTATTTTAAAATAAGCCAGCAAAATATCAAAATAGTATATAAATTATTCTCTCACGTGTATAACTTCTAAAATAGGAATTTATAAATAATAGTTGTTCCATTTGGATTTTCGATTGTCGCAACGGCAAGTTAAATTGCTCGGCGCACAGGTGACGCTTCGTCAGCCGCAGACAAGAAATCGGTGAAAAGCGCCGAAACGGGTAAGGCGGGCGCCTTCCTGTTTGGCTTTCTTGCAGGGGAGTTGG
>NZ_LBCQ02000014.1 GCF_001014615.2 Aquamicrobium sp. LC103 | reverse complement strand
TCACGCTTGACTTCGATAATATGAGGGTTTATCACGTTTTTGCAAACATGAGTAATCCTCATATTATGGAGGCTCCGATGAGCGGCATCAGTGCGAATGAACAGGCTCCGGTTCTCTTGATCGGCGGGCTGGGAAAGACGGGAAGCAGGGTGGCCGAGAGGCTGAAGGCGCGCAACGTTTCGGTCAGGCTCGGCTCGCGCTCGGCGCGCCCGGCCTTCGATTGGCTCGACCGTTCGACATGGGCGCCCGCGCTTGAAGGTGCCGATGCCGCCTATGTCACCTATTATCCCGACCTTGCCGTACCGGGTGCGGCGGACGCCGTCGGCGCCCTTGCCAAACTCGCGGTGGAGCACGGGCTGAGGAAGCTGGTTCTCCTTTCCGGCCGGGGCGAGCGGGAGGCGCAGGAGGCCGAGGCGGCGCTGGCACGCTCCGGTGGCGACTGGACGGTCGTGCGTGCCGCCTGGTTTGCGCAGAACTTCAGCGAGAATTTCTTCGTCGAGGGCATCGCGTCGGGCGAGGTGATCTTTCCGGCCGACGAGGTGAGGGAGCCCTTCGTCGACGCCGAGGACATCGCCGATATCGCGGCCGCGGCACTTACCGAGCCCGGACATGAAGGCCGGATCTACGAGGTGACGGGTCCACGCCTCATGCGCTTCGACGAAGCCATCGCCGAGATCGCCGAAGCGGCTGGGCGCAAGGTGCGGTACGTTCCGGTGAGCGTGGACGAATATCTCGCGGGCCTGCGCCAGGCCGGGCTACCGGAGGATCTCGTCGGTCTCCTCGGGATATTGACGCGCGAGGTTCTCGACGGCCGCAATTCCTATATCACCGAGGGCGTGCAGCAGGCGCTCGGCCGTCCGCCGCGCGACTTCCGTGACTATGCGGCGCGAACCGCCGCCTCCGGCGTCTGGGGCTGAGCCATGAGCACGCTCACCTCTGCGCTCGCCGTCGCCGCCGCGCTCGGCGCCGGCCTCATGGGCGGCTTCTTCTTCGCCTTCTCGAACACGGTGATGCCTTCACTCGGCAGGCTGCCCGCCGATGGAGCCGTCGCGGCCATGCAAGGCATCAACGTCGTGGTGCTCAATCCGCTCTTCTTCATGGCCTTCTTCGGCTCGGCCGCGCTCTGCCTCGTGCTCGGCGTGATCGCGTTGGTCAATCCGGCCTCGCCTGGCACGTGGTGGCTGCTTGCCGGCAGCCTGCTCTATCTCATAGGTGTCATCGGCGTGACGATGGCCTTCAACGTGCCGATGAACGAGGCGCTTGCGGCGGTCAGCGCCGACAGTACGGCGGCGGCGGCTCTGTGGGAGGACTACCTGACGCGCTGGACGATGTGGAACCATGTCCGCGCGATCGCAGGCCTGGTCGCGAGCGGCCTGTTCGTCGTCGCGCTTCTCCGCGCGGTCTAGGGAAGCCGGAAACGCCGGGCAAATACGGGCGGATCGGCGACGGTCCGCCCGTTCGTGCATCTTCATCGGCGCGGCATGCGCGTGTCGCCGGTTGACAAGCAGGCGCGGAACCTTGATTGCCTTGCCTTGACGCCGAAGATGGCGGTCCTGACGGCTTGAAAGGCGGCACATGGCGGACGAAAGATCGGGCAAGGCGGACGACCTGTTTTCTCGGCCCTGGATATTCATCCGCGGCGTGCCGGCAATGAAATTCCTTCCCCCCGAGGGACCGACGGAGATCGCGTTCGCCGGCCGCTCCAACGTCGGCAAGTCGTCGCTGATCAACGCGCTGGTCGGCCGAAAGGGGTTGGCGCGCACCTCCAACACACCCGGCCGCACCCAGGAGCTCAACTATTTCGTGCCGGACGGCTATTCGGGCGAGGCTGGCGACCTGCCGCCAATGGCGCTGGTCGACATGCCGGGCTACGGCTACGCCAAGGCGCCGAAGGAGCAGGTCGACGCCTGGACCAGGCTGGTCTTCGACTATCTCAAGGGCCGGGTGACGCTGAAGCGCGTCTATGTTTTGATCGATGCCCGCCACGGCATCAAGAAGAACGACGAGGCCGTGCTGGACCTGCTCGACAAGGCGGCCGTCTCCTACCAGATCGTTCTCACCAAGGCGGACAAGATCAAGGCGGCCGGCGTGCCGCGCCTCCTTGCCGAGACCGCGGAGAAGATCCGCAAGCGCCCTGCCGCCTTTCCCGGAATCATCGCCACCTCGTCGGAGAAGGGGGACGGCATGGAGGAACTGCGCGAGACGATCGCGCTGGCCGTTCGCGGCGGTTAGAGCCGTCCGGAGCTATTCCATCGACTTTTCGCGGCGCGTGCAGCCGCCTTTCCTTCCAGCAGCCGAGGCGGTGACGCCGGGGTAACCGGGTTACCTTTTGATGCCTTCTTGCGTGGTTCTCGCCACGCGGCTTTAAAGCCGTCTCCTCCCCAAGGAAAACAAGAAGGAATGTCGGAATTGACCCTGAAGCTCAACATCGTCATCAGCAGCACGCGCCCCGTCCGGGTCGGCCCAGCGCTCGCGGAATGGTTCCACGACTTCGCGCGGGCCCATGGCAGGTTCGAACCGGTGCTCGTCGACCTCGCAGATTTCAACCTGCCGGTATTCGACGAGCCGAAGCACCCGCGCCTGCGTCAGTACGAGCATGCCCACACGAAGAAGTGGAGCGAGAGCGTTTCGTCCGCCGACGCCTTCGTCTTCGTCATGCCGGAATACAATTACTTCGCCCCGCCATCCTTCGTGAACGCGCTCAACTATCTCGTCGCCGAATGGGCATACAAGACCGCGGGCATTCTTTCCTATGGCGGCGTTTCGGGCGGTTTGCGCGCGGCGCAGTCGGCCAAGCAGCTTCTTACGACGTTGCGCGTGATGCCGATCCCCGAAGGCGTGCCGGTCCCCATGGTCACCCAGCTCCTCGACGAGGAGGGCGTTTTCAAGCCCAATGACCTGATCGAGAACGGCGCGAGGACGATGCTCGACGAACTCCACCGCTGGGCGGCGGCGCTGAAGCCGCTGCGGTCGGAAGTCTAAAAGGGCGGGGGAAGCGTGGTCAGCGCTGTAAGGCGCTGATCCCCGCCGGCGGTTCGTCGGCGCCTTCCGGCGCGGCGGGCCGCCTTATCAGCGGGGCGGCCTCCCTCACCAGCTCGTGCAGGCCTTCCGCGTCGCCATCCAGCTTCGAAAACAGCTGCGAGCGCATGCGCGGTTCCCAGAACTTGTTGATGTGCTCGGCCACGCCCGCCACGCCTTCCTCGCGCGGCTTCGACTGGAAGAACGTCGCGATCTGGTTGGCCATGCGGATGATCTTGTCATGCGACATGCTTGCTTGCTCCCATCGTCACCCGCTCGGGACGGGTGAAGACATCGAAATCCTCGCCCCGCACCAGAGCCACCAGCGTCATGCCGGCTTCGTCCGCCGTCCTGATCGCGAGGGCGGTCGGCGCGGAGACGGCAATGATCACCGGCGCGCCGATCGCCGCCGTCTTCTGCACCATTTCCACCGAGACGCGTGACGTCACCACCACCGCGCCCGACGCGCCGGCTATCCCGGCCTTCGACAGCGCTCCGGCGAGCTTGTCGAGCGCGTTGTGACGGCCGACATCCTCGCGCGCGGCGACGATGCCCTCTCCGGGCTGGTAGAAACCGGCCGCGTGGACCGCGCCGGTCTCGGCATGCAGGGGCTGAACCTTCGACAGAAGCTTCACCGATTGCACGACGTCGTTCTCGGAAAGTGTAAGCTGCGACGCACCGATATGGTCGACAGAGCGCATCGCCTCCTCGATGGATTCGATGCCGCAAAGCCCGCAGCCCACCGGCCCGGCCAGCCGTCTGCGTCGTGCCTGGAAGCGCGTATTGGCCTTGTCCCTCAGCCGGATCTGGATGTCGATGCCGGCGCCATGGTCCTCGATCTCGATGGCCTCGATTTCTTCAGGCGAGCCGACGATGCCCTCGGTGAGCGAAAAGCCCAGCGCGAAATCCTCGAAGTCCGCCGGGCTCGCCATCATCACCGCATGCGTCGTGCCTGCATAGGACAGCGCGATCGGCGTTTCCTCCGGCACCATACGCGCTGCGGCGCTCGTGCCGGCGGCCCGTCGCGCGATGCGGACCGTGGAGTTGAGGGGAGGGCGCGTCATGACACGCGCTCCAAGACCGAGCCGCTCCTGATGACGTACGTCCTTCGAGGCTCCCCTTCGACAAGCTCAGGGTCGCACCTCAGGATGAGGTCTGTTGTGCATCGAGCCCACTGACGGTATCGAGCCCACTGTAGGTTAGGTGCAGTCAACCGACCTCCCTCATCCTGAGGTGCGAGCGGAGCGAGCCTCGAAGGACGCACCAAAGCACAACGATCGGATATCGAGGCATTCGATAT
This sequence comes from Aquamicrobium sp. LC103, assembly GCF_001014615.2. Lineage (GTDB taxonomy): Bacteria > Pseudomonadota > Alphaproteobacteria > Rhizobiales > Rhizobiaceae > LBCQ02. The sequence continues at coordinate 192,596 of NZ_LBCQ02000014.1, read as the reverse complement.
CATCGCTACTCCGCCGCTTCCAGCCGCCGCGCGGCGATGCGTCTGCTCCTGCGCGCCTGTTCGTCGTAGTTGACCTGCCAATCGGAAGGTCCGTTGGATGGGGCGACCTGCACGGCGGTGACCTTGTATTCGGGGCAGTTCGTTGCCCAGTCCGAGAAGTCGGTGGTGACGACGTTGGCCTGCGTGTTGGGGTGGTGGAAGGTGGTGTAGATCACGCCCGGCGCCACCCTTTCGGTGATCAGCGCGCGTAGCGTCGTCTCGCCGGCGCGGCTTTGTATGCGCACCCAGTCGCCGTCGCGGATGCCCCGCTGCTCGGCGTCGTGCGGGTGGATCTCCAGCCGATCCTCGTCGTGCCAGATCACGTTCTCGGTGCGCCGCGTCTGCGCGCCGACATTGTATTGCGAGAGGATACGGCCGGTGGTCAAAAGCAGCGGGAAGCGCGGGCCGGTCTTTTCGTCGGTCGCGACATATTCGGTGCGGATGAACTTGCCCTTGCCGCGCACGAACCCGTCGACATGCATGATGGGGGTGCCCTCGGGCGCCTTTTCGTTGCAGGGCCATTGCACCGAGCCGACCTTGTCGAGCAGATCGTAGGTGACGCTGGCGAAGGAGGGCGTCGTCCGCGCGATCTCGTCCATGATCTCGGACGGATGGGCGTAGTTCCAGCCGATCCCCATCGCCTGGGCGAGCAGCTGCGTCACCTCCCAGTCGCCATAGCCGTTCTTGGGCGCCATCACCTTGCGCACGCGGTTGATGCGGCGCTCCGCATTGGTGAAGGTGCCGTCCTTCTCGAGGAAGGTCGAGCCCGGCAGGAAGACATGCGCGTAGTTGGCGGTCTCGTTGAGGAAGAGATCGTGCACCACCACGCACTCCATCGCGGCAAGACCGGCCGCGACGTGCTTGGTGTCGGGATCGGATTGCAGGATGTCCTCGCCCTGGATGTAGATGCCCTTGAACGAGCCCTCGACTGCGGCGTCGAGCATGTTGGGGATGCGCAGGCCCGGCTCGTTGTCGAGTTTCACGCCCCACAGGCTCTCGTAGATGTCGCGGACCGCGTCGCCCGAGATGTGGCGGTAGCCCGGCAGCTCGTGGGGGAAGGAGCCCATGTCGCAGGAACCCTGCACGTTGTTCTGGCCGCGCAGCGGATTCACGCCGACGCCCGGCCGGCCGATATTGCCGGTGAGCATGGCGAGGTTGGCGATCGCCATCACCGTCGTCGAGCCCTGGCTGTGCTCGGTCACGCCGAGGCCGTAATAGATCGCGCCGTTGCCGCCCGTCGCATAGAGCCGCGCCGCTTCGCGGATCGCGTCCGCCGGAACGCCGGAAAGCTTCTCCACGGCTTCGGGGCTGTGATGCTCCTCGGCGACGAAGGCGGCATAGTCCTCGAACTCCGACCAGTCGCAGCGCTCGCGTATGAAGGCTTCGTCAAACAGGCCTTCGGTGACGATGACGTGCGCGAGCGAGGTGATGACGGCGACGTTGGTGCCCGGCAGCAGCGGCAGGTGATGCGTCGCCTTGGCATGGACGGAATCCACGGTCTCCGTGACACGCGGATCGAGCACGATCAGCTTGGCGCCCTGGCGGATGCGCTTCTTCATGCGCGAGGCGAAAACCGGATGCGCCGCGGAAGGATTGGCGCCGATCACCATGATCACGTCGGTGTGCTCGACGGAATCGAAATCCTGCGTTCCGGCCGACGTGCCGAAGGTCTGGCCGAGGCCGTAACCCGTGGGCGAATGGCAGACGCGTGCGCAGGTGTCGACATTGTTGTTGCCGAAGCCCTGGCGCACGAGCTTCTGGACGAGGTAGGTCTCCTCGTTGGTGCAGCGGGACGAGGTGATGCCGCCGACGGCGCCCTTGCCATACTGGTACTGGATGCGGCGGAATTCGGAGGCGATGTGCGCGAACGCTTCCTCCCAGCTCACCTCGCGCCACGGATCGGTGATCTTCTCGCGGATCATCGGATTGAGGATGCGGTCCTTGTGCGTCGCGTAGCCCCAGGCGAAACGGCCTTTCACGCAGGAATGTCCGCGATTGGCCTTGCCGTCCTTGTAGGGCACCATGCGCACGAGCTCGTCGCCACGCATCTCGGCCTTGAACGAGCAGCCGACGCCGCAATAGGCGCAGGTCGTGACGACGGAATGCTCCGCCTGGCCGATTTCGATGACCGACTTCTCCGTCAGCGTCGCGGTCGGGCAGGCCTGCACGCAGGCGCCGCAGGAGACGCATTCGGAATCGATGAAGGGCTGATGCATGCCCGGCGATACCCGGCTTTCGAAGCCGCGTCCCTCGATCGTCAGCGCGAAGGTGCCCTGCACCTCCTCGCACGCACGCACGCAGCGCGAGCAGACGATGCATTTCGACGGATCATAGGTGAAATAGGGATTGGATTCGTCCTTCGGCATCCAGCGGAAATTCTCGCCGCCGTCGGACCGGTCCTTGGCGAAGACGTGGTTGTCGCCGTCATAGCCGTAGCGTACGTCGCGCAGGCCGACCACGCCGGCCATGTCCTGCAGCTCGCAATCGCCATTGGCCGCGCAGGTCAGGCAGTCGAGCGGATGGTCGGAAATATAGAGCTCCATCACGCCCTTGCGGATATCCTTTAGGCGCGAGGTCTGCGTCTTCACCACCATGCCCGGCGCCACCGGCGTGGTGCAGGAGGACGGTGTGCCGGCGCGGCCTTCGATCTCGACCAGGCAGAGCCGGCACGAGCCGAAGGCGTCGACCATGTCGGTGGCGCAGAGCTTCGGGATCTTGATGCCTGCCTCCATCGAGGCGCGCATGATCGAGGTGCCTTCCGGCACCGTGACCTCGAAGCCGTCGACGGTGAGCGTCACCTGCTTTTCCGCTTTCGAGGCGGGCGTGCCATAGTCGATTTCGTGGATGAGACCCATGGGAATGCTCCTAGCGGTCCTTGCTCTCGGCGAGGGTATGCGCGACGAGCGCGTTTGCATGGCCGTGGCCGAGCCCGTGCTCGCTCTTCAGCCAGTTGACGATTTCCATATGCTTGGCGCCGATCCGGTCGCGAATGAGCGTCTTCCAGTGCTCGATCGGCTGACCGTAGGTCTTTTCGATCGACGGGAAGTAGGAGGCTGGTCCCTTGACCTTGTTGTCGCTCATTCCGCGGCCTCCGCCATTGCTTTCGGTGTAAAATCCTGCGGGAAATGCCGGATCGCGCTCATCACCGGATAGGGGGTGAAGCCGCCGAGCGCGCACAACGATCCGAATTTCATCGTGTTGCAGAGGTCGCTGACCAGGGCGAGGTTCTTCTCCGGTTCGACCCCGGCCGCGACCTTGTCGAGCGTCTCCACGCCCCGGGTCGAGCCGATACGGCAGGGCGTGCACTTGCCGCAGCTTTCGATGGCGCAGAATTCCATGGCGAAGCGCGCCTGCTTGAGCATGTCGGCGGTGTCGTCGAAGATGGTGATGCCGGCATGGCCGATCAGCCCGTCCTTCGCCGTGAAGGCTTCGTAGTCGAAGGGCGTGTCGAAGAGCGACGGCGGGAAATAGGCGCCGAGCGGACCGCCGACCTGCACCGCCTTGACCGGGCGGCCGGTGACCGTGCCGCCGCCGATCTCCTCGACGATCTCACCGAGCGTGAGGCCGAAAGCCGCCTCGAACAGCCCGCCATGCTTGGCATTGCCGGCGATCTGGATCGGAATCGTGCCGCGCGAGCGGCCCATGCCGAAATCCTTGTAGAATTCGGCGCCCCTGTCGAGAATGATCGGCACGGAGGCGAGCGAGATGACATTGTTGATGACCGTCGGCTTGCCAAACAGTCCCTGGATCGCCGGCAGCGGCGGCTTCGCGCGCACCACGCCGCGCTTGCCTTCGAGACTGTTGAGCAGCGAGGTTTCCTCGCCGCAGACATAGGCGCCGGCGCCGACGCGGATTTCCATATCGAATGCATTGGGCGAGCCGAGCACGTTGACGCCGAGCACGCCCGCTTCCCGTGCCACCTCCACGGCCTTCCGCATCGTCGCGATCGCATGCGGATATTCCGAGCGTATATAGACGAAACCCTTCGTCGCGCCGGTCGCGATACCGGCGATCGCCATGCCTTCGACCAGCACGAAGGGATCGCCCTCCATGATCATCCGGTCGGCGAAGGTTGCCGAGTCGCCCTCATCCGCGTTGCAGACGATGTATTTGCGCTCGGCGGCGGTATCGAGAACCGTCTTCCATTTGATGCCGGTCGGGAAACCCGCGCCGCCGCGCCCGCGCAATCCCGATTCCGTAACGGTCGTGACGATGTCGAGCGGAGCCATCGCCACCGCCCTCCGCAGCCCCGCCAGCCCGCCATGGGCTTCGTAGTCCTCCAGCGAGAGCGGATCGGTGATGCCGCAGCGCGCGAAGGTGAGGCGGGTCTGTTTGGCGAGGAATGGGATCTTTTCCGGATCGCCGAGCGATAGGGGATGTTCTCTCCCTTCCATGAAACCGGCATCGAACAGTGAGGCAACGTCCTTGGCCGCGACCGGGCCGTAGGCGGCGCGCCCGGCCTCCGTCGCAACTTCCACCATCGGCTCCAGCCAATAGAGGCCGCGCGAGCCGTTGCGGACGATCGACGCTTCCAGCCCTCGCGCCTCGATCTCGCGCGCAACGGCCTTGGCAACCTTCTCGGCGCCGAGCGCCAGCGCGCCGGAATCGCGGGGAATGTAGATCGTGACCGTCATGAGCGTACCTCCTGAACGATCTCGTCGATCTTGCCGGCGTCGAGCCTGCCGATCACCTCGCCATCCAGCATGGCCGCCGGCGCGCAGGCGCAAAGGCCGAGGCAATAGACCGGCTCAAGCGTGACCGAGCCGTCCTTCGCCGTCTCGTGGAAGCCGATGCCCAGTGCCCGACTGATCTGGGTGGCAATCGCGTCGCCGCCCATCGACTGGCAGGCCTCCGCCCGGCACACCTTCAGAACGTGCCGGCCGGCAGGTTGGTTGCGATAGTCATGGTAGAACGTGACGACGCCGTGCACCTCGGCATTGGAAATGTTCAGCGCTTCGGCGATCACCGGCAGTGCTTCCGGCGGCACGCAGCCGAATTCTTCCTGCAATTCGTGGAGGATGGGCAGAAGGGGGCCTTCCAGATCCTTCAGCCCGTCGACGACCTGAGCGGTCCGGAACGCGATATCGGTACTTGCGTGCTGCATCGTCATGCAGCGGCCCTCCCTGAATTCTTCGTATTCAGGGAAGGAAAACATAGCGATTTCAAGGGATCAATAGAGCAGTTTCGTTGCTCGATAGAAGATTTCTATCGAAATGTGCCGAGTTCGGCGGCAAGAAAACGCGCCTCGTGCAGCAATGCGGAGACGAGCGGCGTATGCGGTTCGCGATAGGCGGCGACGAGACCGACGAGATGGCTGGCGTCGGGTTCGATTATCGGGATCGCGCGGATCGGCTCGGAAAAGCCGAACGTCTCGGCAAGGTTGAGCGGCATGATCGACGACCACTTGCCGGTGCGGATATGCGAGAAGAGGACGATCATGGAGTTCGATTCCAGCGTCGGGCGGGCCGCCGTGCCGGCTTCTTCCAGATGCTGGTTGATGATCCGGCGGTTCTGCATGTCGGGCGTCAGCAGGCAGAGCGGCAGCGAGGCGACTTCCTTCCAACTCACCGACTTGCGCTCGGAATAGGTGTTTCCGGCCGCGGTAATGAGCTGGTAGCGCTCCGAATAGAGCGGCACCGTCGCCACGCGCCCCAGCGGCTCGTTGTCGAGATAGGTGATGCCCGCGTCGATCTCGAAATTCTCGAGCAAGGTCAGCACCTCGATCGAGGTGCGGGAGAGGATCGAGAAGGTGACCCCCGGGTGCTTCTCGCGGAACGGCGTGGTGAGGCGCGGCGTCATGGCGAGCGCGGTCGGGATCGCCGCGAGCCGCACATGGCCGGCGAGCCCGTGCCGCGCCGCGCGCATCTCCTCGCGCATGGTGCGTGTATCGCCGACGATGCGGCGCGCCCATTCGAGCACGCGGCTGCCCTCCGGCGTCAGGCCCTGGAAGCGCGAGCCGCGCTGTACCAGCATGACGCCGAGCGTGTCCTCGAGCTGCTTGATGCCGGCCGAGAGCGTCGGCTGCGTGACGCCGCATTCCTCGGCGGCGCGGCCGAAATGCTGCTCGCGCGCGAGTGCCAGGAAGAATTCGAGCTTGTCTATCATTTTGCCGCGGCGCGCTTTGGATGATCCTATCCCGACATTCGGGGAAATCGGCCGGTGAAGCAAGCATTCGCCCATCCCGGGTGCCGGCGCGCGGCAAAATCGACTGGTCGCCTTCGCGGTCGCTTGCGGGCGGAGGCGGGCGCGTTCACGAACGCTTGGTTCGAACGGCGAATTGCACTATCTCAGTTTCAGCGAACGAACAGAAGAAGCGCCATGTCCGTCACGAAAGAAACTGTCATCGACAAGTTGAAGACGATCAAGGGCCCCGATTTCGAGGGCGACATCGTCTCCCTTGGCCTCGTCTCGGATATCTTCATCGCCAGCAACAAGGTGTTCTTCTCGATCACCGTGCCGGCGGCGCGCGCCCAGGAGCTGGAGCCGCTGCGGGCGGCGGCGGAGCGCGCCGTCAGGTCGATGCCAGGGGTCGAGGGCGCCGTGGTCGCGCTGACCGCGGAAAAGAAGGGCGGCGGCATGGAGGCAGCACCTCCGCCGCGCCCCGCTGCACCGAAGCCGCAGCCAAGGCCTGCGCCACAGGCACCCGCCTCCCGCAGCCAGGGCAAACGCGGCGTGCCGGGGATCAAGTCGATCATCGCCATCGCTTCCGGCAAGGGCGGAGTGGGCAAGTCCACCACCGCGGTCAATCTCGCGCTCGGCCTTGCCGCGAACGGCCTGAAGGTCGGCATTCTCGACGCCGACATCTACGGTCCCTCCATGCCGCGGCTCCTGAATATCCACGGCCGGCCCGGCACCGCCGACGGCAAGGTGCTGATCCCGATGGAGAATTACGGCGTCAAGGTCATGTCCATGGGCTTCCTCGTCGACGAGGAGACGCCGATGATCTGGCGCGGGCCGATGGTCATGTCGGCGCTGACGCAGATGCTGCGCGAGGTGCAGTGGGGAGAGCTCGACGTCCTCGTCGTCGACATGCCGCCAGGTACCGGCGACGCGCAGCTCACCATGGCGCAGCAGGTGCCGCTCGCCGGCGCGGTCATCGTCTCCACCCCGCAGGACCTCGCCCTGATCGACGCCCGCAAGGGGCTGAACATGTTCAAGAAGGTCGACGTGCCGCTGCTCGGCATCGTCGAGAACATGAGCTATTTCCTCGCGCCCGACACCGGCAAGCGTTACGACATTTTCGGCCATGGCGGCGCCAGGCGCGAGGCGGAACGGCTGGGCGTCGCCTTCCTGGGCGAGGTGCCGCTGACGATGAACATTCGCGAAACCTCGGATGCCGGCACACCGGTGGTCGTGGCCGAGCCGGACGGGCCGCAGGCCAAGGTCTATCGCGAGATCGCGGCGCGCGCGTGGGAAAGGTTGCGGGAGGAATCCTCTGCCTCCGAGGCGGCCACGCCGGCGATCATCTTCGAGTAAGTTCCAGATCACAGCAGCCTGGGCCGGGCGCGCCGGCGGGGAGGAGAAAAACATTGAACGACGTCGTCATCCATGAACGCCGCGACGGCTATCACGTCATCACCTTGAACCGGCCCGACCGGCTGAACGCCTTCAACGAGGTGCAGCATCATGCGCTCCGGACAGCGCTGGAGGAATGCGAGGCAAGCGGCGAATGCCGGGCGGTCCTGCTTACGGGCGCGGGCAGGGGGTTTTGCGCGGGGCAGGACCTTGCCGACCGCGACCCCGCCATGCTGGGCGAGGCGCCCGATCTCGGCAGGACGCTGGAGAATTTCTACAATCCGCTGGTACGCAAGCTGCGCGCCATGGAAAAGCCGGTGATCTGCGCCGTCAACGGCGTGGCGGCGGGCGCCGGCGCCAACATCGCTCTTGCCTGCGACATCGTCCTGGCGGCGAAGTCCGCGAGGTTCATCCAGGCCTTCTCCAAGATCGGCCTGATCCCGGATGCGGGCGGCACCTATTGGCTGACCAGGCATCTGGGCGAGGCTCGCGCCAAGGCGCTGGCGCTGACCGCCCATCCGCTTTCGGCCGAGGACGCCGCCGCCTGGGGCCTGATCTGGAAGGCCGTGGACGACGACAAGCTGATGGAGGAGGCGGTCGCGCTGGCCGAAGGCTTCGCCAAGGGGCCGACCCATGCCTATGCGCTGACGAAGAAGGCGATCCAGGCGGCGTCGGTCAATTCGCTCGACGAGCAGCTCGACGTCGAGCGGGCGTTGCAGCGCGAGGCCGGCCGTTCGGACGACTACAAGGAAGGGGTTTCGGCCTTCCTGCAGAAGCGGCCGCCGGTCTTCACCGGCCGCAAGAGCGGTTAGTGGAAGGCGCCGGCCTCAGCTTCCGCTGACCTTTTCGTTGAAGGCGGAAAAGAACTGGCCGGCGAGCTTCTTCGAGGTCGAGGTGATGAGGCGGCTGCCGAGCTGGGCGATCTTGCCGCCGACATCTGCCTTCGCCTCGTAGGTGAGGACCGTCACGTCCGCGCCGTCCTCCTTCAGCGTCACGTCGGCGCCGCCCTTGGCGAAGCCGGCGATGCCGCCCTTGCCTTCGCCCTGGATCGTATAGGAGTGCGGCGGCTTGAGGTTCTTGAGCTCGACCTCGCCGTTGAACTTGGCCTTGATCGGGCCGATCTTGAGGGTCACGATCGCCGCCAGTTCGGTGTCGGAATTTTTCTCCAGGCTCTCGCAGCCGGGAATGCATTCCTTGAGAATGTCGGGATCGTTGAGCGCGGCCCAGACCTTTCCGATCGGCGCCTCGATGCGTTCCTCGCCCTCGATGATCATCGCCATGAATATCGCCTCCTCCGATTGGTCCGCTAGGAAGTAACCCAGCCGCGACGCCTTGTCCACGAGACGAAGGTCGTTGGCAGATCGCGTCGCGGCTGCAAACATCTGGACGAGCCGCATGCGGCTTCCAGGGCGCGCCGCACGCGGTCCGGAGAAATTCGGCGATGGCGCTATGCCACCGTCGGAGGCGGAGTTCCCTCGTGTATCGCCTTCTGGATTTCTGCGCGGAATTCAGGCGTGTCATGTTCCCCATGGACCGACACGGCATGTTGGATGGCGGCTTCGATCAGTTCGTCGTCGCTGTCGGCCGATATGGCGACCGTGCACCGCATGTCGCTCGGGAATTCACGGCAGTCTATATATTTGCGTGCCATTCTTTCCTCCCGATGTGAAGGCGCCCATGGAGGGCGCGGATCGAGGATAAACCCGCCACGGAGCGCCGACAAATCACATAGCGAATCGATCGAGGCGGGTCGGAAAACCACCGCGCGGCCTGCTTACGCCGACATTGCGAATTGCCTATGCCGGTTCGCATGCTTACCTAGGCGCAGGAGAAAGGCAGGAAGCCGCATGACCAGACGACGCTCAGCTCTCGGCCTTTTCGGCAGGTTCGGCCGCTCGGGCGACTTGCGCCAGCTCGACGAGGCGCTCAAACGCGTCGATCTTCATCCGGCGCTGGTGCCCGAGGGCGCCAAGCTCACCATCGTCAATCTCATGAAGGATCACGCAGGCGAGGACGAGCCGCCGCCCCATGCCTATGCCGGGGTGGCCGAGATCTTCGGCTATTGCGTGTTGGGGCCCGACGCATTCGGCCGTGTCAACGGCGAGAGTGCCGTCCGGGCGGCGGAGGAAAGGGTCGAGCAGGCGCTCGAGGCCGAGGAGAGTTTCGATGCCCAGCTCGTCCTCTTGGCGCTCCACGCCAGGCTGATCAGTCCGCGCGTGGTCGAACTCTTCGGCCTGAGTGCCGAGGAAGACTGAGCTTCAAAGCCCCATCGCTTTTCTCGGCAGTTGAATGTTGGGAAAACGCGCCCGCAGCGCGTCGTCGGTGGCCTTGGAAACGTGGCGGGGGAAGTGGTTCGCCAGGATGCGCCTCTTCTCCGCGACGGCGCGGCCGAGCATGTCGGGCTTGCCCTGCTCCGCCCATTCCTTGGAGCCGAGGCGGTCCGCGATCGCGGGGTGGAAATAGTCCGTCTTCATGAGCCGGACCGTCTGGTCGTGGCCGATATAGTGGCCGGGTCCGTTCAGGCAGGTCTCCGCCATGACATCCAGCGAAAGCGACGTGTCGGAAACCTCGATGCCGCGCACGCAACGCAGGCACTCACCGATCGTGTCGTTGTCGATGATCAGGCTTTCGAGACAGAAGCCTTGCAGCGAGGCGTGCATCCCGGCCGATTCGTAGACGAGATTGAGCCCGGAAAGGCCGGCCATCACGTTGGTGACGCCCTTCTCGTAGCCGGACTGGATATCGGGCAGCTTGGCGTCGGACATGCCTGCCGCCGATCCTCCCGGCAGGTCGTAAAACTGCGCCATCTGCGCGCAGGCGGCCGTCAGCAGCGCCTGTTCGCCCGAGCCGCCGGCCATCGTGCCGGTGCGCGGGTCGCAGACGAAGGGCCAGGCGCCGAGGATGCAGGGATGCCCCGGCCTGATGGCGTTGACATAGACGAGGCCGGCAAGCACCTCGGCCACCGCCTGCACCACCGCGCCGGCCATCGCCGCGGGCGCCGTGGTGCCGGCCTGCCCCGTGGAAAGGAGCAGGATCGGAATGCCGCCTTGCACGCAGGCCTCCAGCACGCCGCAGGCGTCCTCGGCGAACTTCATCGGCGAGACGACGAAGCTGTTGGAGTTGGAGACGAAGGGCCGGGCGCGAAAGTTCTCCTCGCCGCCGGCGATCGTGTAGAGCATCTCCAGCGCGGGGGCGACGTTCTCGCGCACGGTGAAGGAGGTGCCGACATGTTTCGTGGTACCCGTCACGCAGGCATAGAGCGTGTTGAGGTCGAGGTCGGCCGGGTCGACCATGTCGCGCGCCACCATTGGCCGCTGGAAGAAATGGATATTGTCCATGAGATCGACGAGGCGCGCGGCGTCGTAGATATCCTGGAGCCGGGATTCGCGATACTCGCCTTTCTCCGCGTCGACCAGATGGACCGCCGCGCCGGCGGTGCCGTAGTGCACGCGGGTGCCCTGCAGGCGCATGTCGTGCCTGGGGTCCTGTCCGTGAAGCGTGAAGTCGCGCGCCGCCTTGCGGACCGTCTCCATCACCAGCGCGCGCGGAAACCGGACCCTGCCGTCGTCGCCGAAGATCGCGCCCGCGCGGATCAGCGCGTCGAGGCAACTCGGGATGGCGTTGGCGAAGCCGATGTTTTCGAGCACGCTCAGCACGGCCTCGTGGACGCGCTCGATGTCGTTTGGCGAAAGCGGCTTGTAGCTTCCGCCTTCCAGTCCGGCACGCACTGGTCCGACATCGCTCCCGGATGGCGGTTCCCGGCGCGCTTCGGTTCTTTTCGAGCGGGACGAACCAGCGGGATGGTTCTCGTTCATGGCAACCGACATGCGCGCGCTCCTCGGCGGATTGCGGTGCCGCTCAGGAGCCGCCGCCTTCGAAGAGGCGGCCGCTCGTGCACGGGTACCGAATATGAAACGACGCTCGGGAGCGGGCTTGTGCCAACCGTTCGCCTGCGCATGAGCCACATCGGCACGGGGGCGCGCGATCTGCCGGGCACGCCCCTTCCTCTCCGGTTTGTGAAAGGAGAAGGAGGACGAAAGCGGCGGGCCGGCAGGGGTCAGGCGGCCGCGGGGCGCCGTCCGGCCGCGGTGGCGAGCTCGCGAATGCCCGGCTCGATATGCTGCAGGGCGATCGACGAGATGCCCAGCCGCAGGAAGCGGCTGTTGCGCTCCGGCTGGTCGAAGAAGCGCGCGCCCGGCTCGATGAGCACGCTGCGCGCCGCCGCCGCCTCGGCCAATGCCTTGCCATTGGTGCCCGGCGGGCCTTCGAGCCATACCGAGGTTCCGCCCGGCGTTTCGTTCAGTCGCCATTCCGGCAGGAATGCGTTGATTGCCTGGCCGAGCCGCTTGCGCCGCTCGGAGAAGGCGGTGGAGAGCCTGCGCACCAGCGCCTCGTGGTGGCCGAGCGAAAGGAACAGCGCGACGGCGCGCTGATTGTTGGCCGGCGGATGGCGCAGCATGAAGCGGCGCAACGCGCGCAGCTCGGCGATGAGGCCGGCCGAGGCGACGATATAGCCGAGCCGCAGGCCCGGCGCGAGCGTCTTCGACATGGAGCCGACATAGATGACGCGCCCCGAGCGGTCGACGCTGCGCAGCGCCTGTTGCGGCGCTTCGTCCATGAGCTGGCTGTCGTAGCCGTCCTCGATGATCAGGCGGTCGTAGCGCTCGGCGTCCTGCAGCAGGCGCTGACGCCGCGCCTCGCTGAGCGGCACCATGGTCGGACAATGGTGGTTGGGCGTGACGAAGACGAAGCCGGCATTCTGGGGTATCGCCGAAACGTCGATGCCGTCCTTGTCGACCGGTACGGGCGTTACCTCCGCGCCGGCGAGGCGGAAGATCGAGCGCGCGTCAGGATAGCCGGGATCCTCCATCGCCACCTGCGAACCCTTGGTCATGAGCAGGGTAGCGAGCATGTAGAGCGCGTTCTGTGCCCCGAGCGTGACGATGATCTCGTCGGGATTGGCGAAGATGCCGCGCCTGGGCAGGAGCCTCGCCTGGATCTGCTCGATCAACAACGGATCGTCGCGGTCGACCATGTCGGCCGCCCAGTCGCGGATTTCCAGCACCGCCAGCGCCATGCGGTTGCACTCGCGCCACTCGGCCGTGGGAAACAGCGCCGGGTCGAACTGGCCGTAGACGAACGGGTAGGAGGACTTGATCCAGTTCTCCTGCTTGGTCGGCTCGGGCATGTCGGAAGCCGCGATCTGTCGGCGCGCCTTCCAGTCGATCGACGAGGCCGGACCGCGCACGCCGTCCTGCTGGATGCGGCTGGGCGTCGCCAGAACCTCCGGATTGACGAAATGGCCGCGCCTCTCCTTCGCGATCAAAAACCCCTGATCGACCAATTGCTGGAAGGCGAGAACGACGGTTCCGCGCGCGACGCCGAGCTTCTCGGCGAGGATGCGGCAGGACGGCAGCGGCATCGACGCTGCGATCTGCCGATCCAGAATCGCGGCGACGATGGCCTGCCTGATCTGGGCCTGAAGGGTCTGGCCCGATTCGGCGGAGATCCGGAACAATCCGGACCAGATGGCGGGGTCGGTTCGCGTAGGCATGCCTTGTTCCTCGTGCACAAGAAAAGCCCGTGGCTGGCTCAGCCCATTCAAGTCTGGTCCAATGATTTGCGCCAATGAAATATTTTGATCATACCAATTTGTGCCAGTGATCGATCCGCCTTGGTCCATTTGCGGCTTGAACGACCACCCGCCCCGGGCGTAAAACGCCGAGCGCCTGTCGGCAGGCGCCGGCCCTCTCATTCCAGGAGCGAACCTTGGACACGCAGAGCTTTTCCTCCGCACTCAACGCGCTGAAGAATCACCACGCGGCGTCCCGTCCGTTCGACATGCGCGTCGCTTTCGCGCAGGACCCCGACCGATTCGACAGCTTCTCGCTCCGACACGACGACCTGCTTTTCGATTTCTCCAAATGCGCGGTAACGGCGGAAACGCTGGCGCTGCTGCAGGCGCTTGCAAATGCCGCGGGCGTGGAGGCGCGGCGCGCGGCCATGTTTTTCGGCGAGCGCATCAACGCGACCGAGGGCAGGGCGGTGCTGCATGTGGCTCTGCGTGATTGCTCCGATCGCGAGATCCTGGTCGACGGCGAGAACGTGTCCGGCGAGGTGCGTGCCGTGCTCGACGCGATGGGCACCTTCGCCGACGGCTTGCGCAGCGGCGCGATCGTCGGCGCGACCGGCAGGAAGATCACCGACATCGTCAATATCGGCATTGGCGGTTCCGACCTCGGGCCGGCGATGGCGACGCTGGCGCTCGCACCCTACCATGACGGCCCGCGCGCGCATTTCGTCTCCAACGTCGATGGCGCACACATCGCCGACACGCTTGCGCCACTCGACCCCGAGACCACCTTCTTCATCGTCGCCTCCAAGACCTTCACCACGATCGAGACAATGACCAATGCCGCGACCGCGCGGCGCTGGGTGGAGGAGAAGCTTGGAGCGGCGGCGGTGGGCTCGCATTTCGCCGCCGTCTCCACCGCGCTCGACAAGGTCGCGGATTTCGGCATTCCCGCGGACCGTATCTTCGGTTTCTGGGACTGGGTGGGCGGACGTTATTCGCTCTGGTCGGCGATCGGTCTGCCGATCATGATCGCAATCGGCCCGGAAAGGTTCGGCGAATTCCTCGCCGGCGCGCACGAGATGGACCGCCATTTCGAGACAGCGCCGCTGCAGGAGAACATCCCCGCGATGATGGGCCTCATCGGTTACTGGCATCGTGTCGTCTGCGATTATCCCGCCCGCGCCGTGATCCCCTACGACCAGCGCCTCGCGCGCCTGCCGGCCTATCTGCAGCAGCTCGACATGGAATCGAACGGCAAGCGCGTGACGATCGACGGCTCGCCCGTCGCAACACCGACCGGTCCGCTCGTCTGGGGTGAGCCGGGCACCAACGGCCAGCACGCCTTCTTCCAGCTTCTTCACCAGGGCACCGACGTCATTCCGGTCGAGTTCCTGATCGCGGCGGAAGGCCACGAGCCCGGGCTTCGCCAGCATCACGACCTGCTCATCGCCAATTGCCTGGCCCAGTCGGAAGCGCTGATGAAGGGCCGCACGCTGGAGGAGGCGCGCGCCCAGATGCTGGCGAAGGGCATGGCCGCCGACGAGGTCGAGCGCATCGCACCGCACCGCGTCTTCCCGGGCAACCGGTCTTCGGTGACGCTGCTCTATCGCAAGCTCGATCCGGCAACCCTTGGCCGCCTCATCGCGCTCTACGAGCATCGGGTCTTCGTCGAGGCGCAGCTTTTCGGCATCAACGCCTTCGACCAATGGGGCGTCGAGCTCGGCAAGGAACTGGCGACCGGCCTGCTTCCGATCGTGGAGGGCAGGGAGGAACCTGCCGGCCGCGACGGCTCGACGGCGGGCCTCGTGCGCCACATGCGCCAGTTGCGCCGGCCGGAGTAGATTGCTTGGCCGACATCAAGGGAATTCTGTTCGACAAGGACGGCACGCTTGTCGATTTCCATGCCACATGGTTCGCGGTGGGCGACGTTCTGGCGCTGGAGGCGGCGACGGGAGACCGCGAAAGGGCGAATGGCCTGATGGACATGGCCGGCTTCGACTTCATCGAGCATCGCTTCCGTCCCGATTCCGTTTTCGCGGCCGGCACCAATGCCGATATCGTCGGCCTCTGGTACCCGCGCCTGACGGGTGACGCCCGACAGGCTATGGTCGACGCCTTCGACCGGTTCGCGGTCGAGAACGGCGCGGCCAGGTCGGTTGCCCTGCCGGGCTGCCACGAGGCGATCGAGGCGCTGCACGCCGCCGGCCTGCGGCTCGGCGTCGCCACCAACGATTCCACCAGCGGCGCCGAAAGGACGCTGGTCGCGCTCGGCATCGCGCAGATGTTCGACGCCGCCTATGGCTACGACGCGGTGGCCAATCCGAAGCCGGCGCCCGACACGATCCATGCCTTCTGCGATTTCACCGGGCTCAGGCCCTCGCAGCTCGCCATGGTCGGCGACAACCGCCACGACCTCGAAATGGCGCGCGCAGGCGGCGTCGGGCTCGCGGTCGGCGTGCTTTCCGGCACCGGCACGCGCCAGACGCTCTCGCCGCTTGCCGATGTCGTGCTCGATTCGATCGTCGACCTGCCGGGGCTTCTGGCGGAGCGCAAGGCGAGCTAGGCAGATCAGGATAATGCGTCCTTCGAGGCTCGCTGCGCTCACACCTCAGGATGAGGGAGGTCGTGGATCGTCTCCTTCCGGTGGGCTCGACAGAAGATCGGCTGATGTTCGGATGCGTGCCGTCTTGGGACGAGGCCGTCAGGACTCGGGCACTTCCCGCGGTGTTCCCATCGAGCCCACCGGGAGGAAGGTCGATCCACGACCTCCCTGACCCCGAGGTGTGGGTGAGCCCCACGGGCGAGGCGGTTAAGGTTTGAGTCCGCCCCCGGTGTTCGTCGAGCCCCCAAGGAGGAAGGTCGATCCACGGCCTCCCTGACCCCGAGGTGCGGCGAGCCTCAAGACAGGACGGTTAAGGTTTGAGTCCGTCCCTTGGTGTTCCATCGAGCCCACCGGGAGGAAGGTCGATCCACGACCTTCCTGATCCGAGGTGCGGGTGAGCCTCACGGGCGAGGCGGTTAAGGTTTGAGTCCGCCCCCGGTGTTCGTCGAGTCCCCAAGGAGGAAGGTCGATCCACGACCTCCCTGACCCCGAGGTGCGGGTGAGCCCCACGGGCGAGGCGGTTAAGGTTTGAGTCCGCCCCCGGTGTTCGTCGAGCCCCCAAGGAGGAAGGTCGATCCACGACCTCCCTCATCCTGAGGTGCGAGCGCAGCGAGCCTCGAAGGACGCACCACCCGCGTCAGCGCAGCTCCCGCCTCAATATCTTGCCGACATTCGTCTTCGGCAGCTCGGCGCGGAACTCGATCTCCTTCGGCCGCTTGTAGGCGGTGAGCTTGTCCTTGCAGAAATCGAGGATGTCCTGCGCCGTCAGGTTCGGGTCTTTCTTGACGATGAACAGTTTCGGCACCTCGCCGGACTTCTCGTTCGCCACGCCGACGGCCGCCACCTCCAGCACGCCGGGATGCAGCGCGACCACCTCCTCGATCTCGTTCGGATAGACGTTGAAGCCGGAGACGAGGATCATGTCCTTCTTGCGGTCGACGACCTTGATGTAGCCGCGCTCGTCCATGAAGCCCATGTCGCCCGATTTGAAGTAGCCGTCCTTGGTCATCGCCTTGGCGGTTTCGTCGGGACGGTTCCAGTAGCCGGCCATGACCTGCGGGCCGCGTATCCAGAGCTCGCCGACCTCGCCGAGCGGCAGCTCCTTGCCGTCGTCGTTGCGGATCGAGATCTCGGTGGACGGGATCGGCAGGCCGATCGTGCCGGAGAACTCGTCCGCGTCGAAGCGGTTGGTGGTGGCGACGGGAGCGGTTTCGGACAGGCCGTAGCCTTCCGAGATGATCCCGCCGGTCAGCTTCTGCCAGCGGTCCGCCACCCCCTTCTGCACCGCCATGCCGCCGCCGAAGGTCAGGAGCAGCGGCTTGAAGTCGAGCTTCCTGAAATCCTCGTTGTTGAGCAGCGCGTTGAACAGCGTGTTGAGGCCCGGGAACACGTTGAAGGGATACTTCTGCAATTCCTTGACGAAGGCCGGGATGTCGCGCGGGTTCACGATGAGGATGTTCTGCGCGCCCTGCTGGATGCCCATGAGCGCGTTCACCGTCAGCGCGTAGATATGGTAGAGCGGCAGCGCGCAGACATAGATGAGATGCGCCGGCTTCGGCTTCTTGGCGTAGGCGCTTTCCACCCACAGCGCGTTCTGCGCGACGTTGGCGAGCACGTTGCGGTGAAGCAGGATCGCGCCCTTGGAAATGCCGGTCGTGCCGCCCGTATATTGCAGGAAGGCGATATCGTCGCCGCTGACGTCCACCTTCTTGAATGCCCTGGTGCGGCCGGCGTTGAGGGCGTCGTTGAACTTGACGTGCCCCGGCAGCGACCAGTTCGGCACCATCTTCTTCACGCGCCGCACGACGAAATTGACGATCGCGCCCTTGAGCGTGCCGAGCATGTCGCCCATGGAGGCGACGACGACGTGCTTGACCTGCGTGTTCTTCACCACCGTCTCGAGCGTCTTCGCGAAGTTCTCCAGGATGACAATGGCTTCCGCTCCCGAATCCTTGAGCTGGTGCTCGAGTTCGCGCGGCGTGTAGAGCGGGTTGACGTTGACGATCGTGTAGCCGCCGCGCAGGACGGCCATCATCGCGACGGGATATTGCAGCACGTTCGGCATCATCAGCGCGATGCGCGTACCCTTCGCGATGCCCTTCGACTGGAAATAGGCGGCGAGATGCGCCGATTGCGCTTCGAGCTCGGCGAAGGTGAGCGTCTTGCCCATGCAGGTGAAGGCGGGCCGCGAGGCGAACGTCTTGCAGGCTTTCACCATCATGTCGCCCAGCGAGGCGTCCTCGATCGGAGCGATCTCGGCTGCGATGCCCGGCGGATAGCTGGCGATCCACGGCTTGTCGCCGACTTTCGCTTTGGATTTCGCCTGGGCCTGTTTGACGGGCGAGGCGGTTGCCGCTTTCTTGGCGGCCGGTGTCTTCGACTTGGCCGGCTTCGCCTTCGCGACGGTCATGGTCTTCGTCGCCTCCTTGGCTGGGGCCTTGTTGGCTGGGGCCTTGGCGGCGGCAGATTTGGCGGTGGCAGGCTTGCCGGCTGCGGACTTGGTGGCCTTTGCAGGCTTGGCCGGCTTCGCCACCTCGCTTACGGCGGCGGAGGAAACGAGGCCCACCGCTGCCGCCGGCGTGGATTTTGCCGCACGCGGCCTGGCGGATTTCGCCTTCGCGGATGCAGGCTTTGCGGCGGATTTCGCCTTCGAAGCGGGTTTCGCGGCGGCCGGTCCCGTCGCCGCCTTGGAGGCTGCCTTGGCTGCCGCCGTCTTGGAAGCGGCGGGCTTTGCGGGCTTCTCCGCCTTTGCTTTCGTGGACGCGGCCTTCCTGGTCGCTGCGGTCGCGGGCTTCCGCGCCACGGAGGTGGTCTTGGCGGTCGAAGCCCTGGCGGCGCGCTTGGCAGCCGGCTTTGCCGTCGCTTCCGCCTTCGGCGCCGGCGTCTTCTTCGCGGGTTGGGCCGCCGCCGCGGGCTTCTCCGCGGACGCCTTCTTCACGGAAGCGGCCTTCGCCGGCTTCGCCGCGTCGGCTTTCGCGGGAGATGTCTTGCCTGCCGTTTTCCTTGCCGCGGCGGTCGCTTTCTTCTTTTCGCCCTCCGCCTTCACTTTTGCCGTGGACGGCTTCTTCTCCGCCGGTTTGGTCGAAGCGGATTTCATCGATGCTTTGGCCAAGTCTTTCCCTCCTCGTTTCCCGATCCGCCGAGCGTTGCCTTTATGGGTATCTTTGGCGGCGGATCGATAAGTCATGCGCCCGTTGGGCTAAATCTGACGATCTATCTATCTATGGCGACAACGAAGGCGCGTGCAAGCCTTACCTTGACGTAAAAAGCCGTTGCCGCTCGCAGAGCACTGCTTCTTCACCCTCGCCTACTGCCCGTAGCCGTCGTGACCTTTCAGAAAGTCGATCTCGTCCTGGGTGCTGTCGCGGCCGAGCGCGCGGTTACGGTGGGGGAAGCGGCCGAACCGCGCGACGATGTCGCGATGCTCCACCGCGTATTTGAGCCCTTCCTCGTTGGCGAGCGTCTTGAAGAGATCGACGCAGCGTTCCTGGTCGGCCGTCACCTCCGAATGCATGAAGGGCATGTAGAGGAACTGCTTCTGCTCGGGCGTCAACCCGCTGTCGAACTCGGCATCGACGGCCCGGCGCGCGACGCCGGCCGCCATGTCGTCGGTGGCGAAGGCGGCGGCCGACCTGCGGAACATGTTGCGGGGAAACTGGTCGAAGACGATGACCGCGGCAAGCGCCGTGCGCGGATCGTCGATCGCCTCGACGTCGATCTCCGATTTCAGCCTTTCATAGAGCGGGCCGAACCGGTCGCGGATCCTGTCGTCGAGATCGCCCTTGCCCGAATACCAGTCCTCCGGCGTCAGTTCGACGAACCAGAATTCCAGCACTTCGTCGACCCAATTCTTTTCCATTCCATCCCTCCTTTCACGGGGTGCGCGCATGCCGGTTTCTCCCGCCGCGCTTGTACATCGTTCACCATCAACATGGGGCCGTCTCGTCGTCTCCGCAATCCGGATGCACAGGGCATGTGAGAGGCCGATGCCTGTGGATGGAAATTTCATGCGCGCCCGGTCGACCGCCCCTCGGCGTAAAACGCGCAATGTTTGAAAAGGAAACCGAAGTCAGTGTTGAAAATTATTACCCATAAGGCGCGCGTTGTTGGAACATTATGCTGCTTACGATAGGGAAATCAAACTAGTAGTTCCCTAAGCTTCTGAACTTTGCTTATATGCGCGCTTCTAAGGTCCGCCTCAAGCGAGACCAATAAACCTGCAGGGAGTGACTTAAATGAGAAAGACAACGTTCGCGGCTGCGCTCGTGGCGGCGACCATGCTGACTGGCGCGGCGAGCGCGAAGACATTCGTCTACTGCTCGGAAGGTTCGCCGGAAGGCTTCGATCCGTCGCTCTACACGGCCGGCACGACTTTCGATGCCGCCGCCCACACCGTCTACAACCGTCTGCTCGAGTTCAAGCCGGGCACGACCGAGACGGAACCCGGTCTCGCCGAAAGCTGGGAGATTTCCGACGACGGCATGGAGTACACCTTCAAGCTGCGCCCGGGCGTCAAGTTTCACACCACGGACTATTTCACGCCGACCCGTGAGCTCAACGCCGACGACGTGGTCTTCTCCTTCGAACGCCAGTTGAAGGCCGACAATCCGTGGCACCAGTATGTCGCGGGCGCCGCCTGGGAATACTTCAACGGCATGGGCTTCCCCGATCTCATCAAGTCGATCGAGAAGGTCGACGACATGACCGTCAAATTCGTGCTGAACCAGAAGGAAGCGCCGTTCCTCGCCAATCTGGCCATGCCCTTCGCGTCGATCATGTCCAAGGAATACGCCGACAAGCTCGAAGCCGACGGCAACATGGTCCAGCTCAACCAGCAGCCGCTGGGCACCGGCCCGTTCACCTTCGTCGCCTACCAGCAGGACGCCGTAATCCGCTACAAGTCCAATCAGGACTATTGGGGCGGCGCGCAGAAGATCGACGATCTGGTTTTCGCGATCACGCCCGACGCCTCGGTGCGCTTCCAGAAGCTGAAGGCCGGCGAATGTCACCTGATGCCGTTCCCGAACGCGGCCGACGTCGAGGCGATGAAGGCGGATTCCAACCTCAAGGTGATGGAGCAGGAAGGCCTGAACGTTGCCTATCTCGCCTACAACACCACGCAGGCGCCGTTCGACAAGCCCGAGGTGCGCAAGGCGCTCAACATGGCGATCAACAAGCAGGCGATCGTGGATGCCGTGTTCCAGGGGGCTGCGACGCCCGCCAAGAACCCGATCCCGCCGACGATGTGGTCGTATAACGAGAGCATCGAGGACGACAAATACGATCCGGAAGCCGCCAAGAAGATGCTCGAGGAAGCCGGTGTCTCCGGCCTTTCGATGAAGGTCTGGGCGATGCCCGTGTCGCGCCCCTACATGCTCAACGCGCGCCGCGCGGCGGAGCTGATCCAGTCGGACTTCTCCCAGATCGGCGTCAATGTCGAGATCGTGTCCTACGAATGGGCCGAATATCTCGACCGCTCGAAGGAGAAGGATCGCGACGGTGCCGTCATCCTCGGCTGGACCGGCGACAACGGCGATCCGGACAACTTCCTCCATACCCTGCTCGGTTGCGCCGCCGTGGGCGGCAACAATCGCGCGCAGTGGTGCAACGAGGAGTTCGACAAGCTCGTCAACACCGCCAAGACCGAGACCGACCAGGCCGAGCGCACCAAGCTCTATGAAGAGGCGCAGGTCGTCTTCAAGCGCGAGGCCCCGTGGGCGACGCTCGACCACTCCTTGTCGATCGTGCCGATGCGCAAGGAGGTCGAGGGCTTCGTCCAGAGCCCGCTCGGCGACTTCGCTTTCGACGGCGTCGACCTAGTGGAATAAGCTCGTGTCGAGCTGAAATTGGAGCGCGCCGGGAAACCGGCGCGCTTCGTTTGCAATTGGGGCTGGAGCAACGCCTCGAAGATTGGAAGCACCATGTTTCGCTTCATACTCGGAAGACTTGCCGTTCTGATCCCGACCTTCATCGGGGTATCCATCATCGCCTTCGCGTTCATCCGCGTCCTGCCTGGCGACCCCGTCATGCTGATGTCGGGCGAAAGAGTGATGGCGCCGGAGCGGTACGAGCAGCTTACGAAGATGCTCGGCTACGACCGGCCGCTGCCGGTGCAATATTTCGATTATCTCACCGGCGTCCTGCAGGGAGATTTCGGCAATTCGATCGTCACCAGGCGGCCGGTCGCGCAGGAATTCCTGACGCTGTTCCCGGCGACGCTGGAACTGTCGATCTGCGCGATCATATTCGCCATGCTCATCGGCCTGCCGGCGGGCGTCATCGCCGCCATCAAGCGCGGCTCGTTCTTCGACCAATCGATCATGGGCGTCTCGCTCGTCGGCTATTCCATGCCGATCTTCTGGTGGGGCCTGCTGCTGATTATTCTGTTTTCAGGCGTGCTCGGCTGGACGCCGGTGTCGGGACGAATATCGCTGATGTACTTCTTCCCGCCGGTCACGGGCTTCATGCTCATCGACTCGCTGCTTTCCGGCCAGGCCGGCGCTTTCAAGTCGGCGGTCAGCCATCTGATCCTGCCGACGATCGTGCTCGGCACGATCCCGCTCGCCGTCATCGCGCGCCAGACGCGCTCGGCGATGCTGGAGGTGCTCGGCGAGGACTACGTGCGCACCGCCCGCGCCAAGGGGCTTTCGCCCTTCCGGGTGATCGGCGTGCACGCGCTGCGCAACGCGATGATCCCCGTGATCACCACCATCGGCCTGCAGATCGGCGTGCTGATGGCCGGCGCGATCCTGACGGAGACGATCTTCTCCTGGCCGGGCATCGGCAAATGGATGGTCGATTCCGTGTTCAGGCGCGACTATCCGGTCATTCAGGGCGGACTGCTCATCATCGCCGGCATCATCATGCTGGTGAACCTCGCCGTCGACCTGCTCTACGGCCTCATCAACCCGCGCATCAGGCATTGAGGAGGACGCTATGACAGACATGGCAACCGTTCCCGCGCCCGTGCAGGAGGGCACCCGCCGCCAGATGCTCGCCGAGTTCTGGTACTATTTCTCGGAGAACCGCGGGGCCGTGATGGGCCTCTGGGTCTTCGTCCTGCTGGTCATCATCGCGATCTTCGCACCGGTTCTCGCGCCGCATGCGCCGAACGCACAGTTCAGAGACGCCATTCTCGTTCCGCCTTTCTGGGAAGCGGGCGGGCGCGCCGCCTATCCGCTGGGCACCGACGCCGTCGGCCGCGACATCCTTTCCAGGCTTCTCCACGGTGCCCGCTACTCGCTGTTCATCGGCCTGATCGTCACCTCGATCGCGCTGGTGGGCGGCATCATCATCGGCGTCATCGCCGGCTATTTCCGTGGCTGGATCGACACGGTGATCATGCGCCTGATGGACATCATCTTGGCCTTCCCGTCGCTCCTGCTGGCGCTGGTGTTGGTCGCCATCCTCGGCCCCGGCCTCACCAACGCGATGATCGCCATCGCGCTGGTGCTGCAGCCGCACTTCGTGCGTCTGACGCGTGCCGCGGTGATGAGCGAGAAGAATCGCGAATACGTCACCGCAGCGCGCGTCGCCGGCGCGGGCAATCTGCGGCTGATGTTCCGCACCATCCTGCCCAATTGCATGGCGCCGCTCATCGTCCAGGCGACGCTGTCCTTCTCCACCGCGATCCTCGACGCCGCCGCACTCGGCTTCCTCGGCATGGGCGCACAGCCGCCCACGCCCGAATGGGGCACGATGCTCGCCGAGGCCCGCGAATTCATCCTGCGCGCCTGGTGGGTGGTCACCTTCCCCGGCCTTGCGATCCTGATCACCGTGCTTGCCATCAACCTCATGGGCGACGGCCTGCGCGACGCTCTCGATCCGAAATTGAAGAGGAGCTGACCATGGCCCTTCTCGAAATCGAGAATCTCGTCGTCGAGTTCGGTACCTCCGCCGGTGCTTTCCGCGCCGTCGACGGCATCTCGCTCAAGGTGGACGAGGGCGAGGTGCTCGCCATCGTCGGCGAGTCCGGCTCCGGCAAGTCGGTCTCCATGCTCGCGGTGATGGGGCTTCTGCCCTGGACGGCCAAGGTCAGCGCCGACAGGATGACCTTCCGTGGTCGCGACCTGCTCGGGCTCTCGCCCTCCGACCGGCGCAAGATCGTCGGCAAGGACATGGCGATGATCTTCCAGGAGCCGATGGCGAGCCTCAACCCGTGCTTCACCGTCGGCTTCCAGATCGAGGAAGTGCTGCGGGTCCATATGGGGTTCGATCGCCGTGAGCGCCGCGAGCGTGCGATCAAGCTGCTCGAGGCGGTGGGCATCCCCGAGCCGGAGCAGAGGCTCAAATCCTTCCCGCACCAGATGTCGGGCGGGCAGGCGCAGCGCGTGATGATCGCCATCGCGCTGGCCTGTGATCCCAAGCTGCTGATCGCCGACGAGCCGACCACGGCGCTCGACGTGACGATCCAGAAGCAGATCCTCGACCTCCTGATGCGCCTGCAGGCCGAGCGCGGCATGGCGATGATCATGATCACGCACAATATGGGCGTGGTCGCCGAGACCGCCGACCGCGTGATCGTCCAGTACAAGGGTCACAAGATGGAGGAGGCGGACGTGCTGACGCTCTTCGAGGCGCCCAAGAACAACTATACCAGGGCGCTGCTGGCCGCGCTGCCCGACAATGCGGTGGGCGACAGGCTGCCGACGATCTCCGGACCGTTCGAAATGCCGGCATCGGGGAGCGCGCGATGAGCAGGACGATACTCGAAGCGCGCGGCATCGTGCGCGATTATCACATGCGCGGCGGGCTCTTCACGCCGGCGCGCACGGTGCACGCGGTCAAGGGCGTGAGCTTCAGCCTCGAGGAAGGCAAGACGCTCGCGATCGTCGGCGAGAGCGGCAGCGGCAAGTCGACGCTGGCGCGCATCCTCACCATGATCGACGCGCCGACGGCCGGCGAACTCACCATCGACGGCGAGAAGATCGACATTCTTGCCAACGGGCTCACCGCCGAACAGCGCCGCAAGGTGCAGATCGTGTTCCAGAACCCTTATGGTTCGCTGAACCCGAGGCAGAAGATCGGCGACGTGCTTGCCGAGCCGCTGGTCATCAACACCGACAAGCCGGCCGGCGAAAGGCGCGACCTCGCCATGCAGATGCTGATGAAGGTCGGCCTGTCGCCCGAGCACTTCAACCGCTATCCGCACATGTTCTCCGGCGGCCAGCGCCAGCGCATCGCGATCGCGCGCGCGCTGATGCTCAACCCGAAGCTGCTCGTGCTCGACGAGCCGGTCTCGGCGCTCGACCTTTCCGTGCAGGCGCAGGTGCTGAACCTGCTCGCCGATCTCCAGGACGAGTTCGGCCTTACCTACGTCTTCATCAGCCATGACCTTTCGGTGGTGCGCTACATCGCCGACGAGGTGATGGTGATGTATCTCGGCGAGGCGGTGGAATACGGCACCCGCGAGGAGGTCTTCTCGAGCCCGAAGCACGACTATACGAAGACGTTGTTCGCGGCGACGCCGCGTGCCGACGTCGAAAGCATCAGGAAGAGGCTCGCCAGGCGGGCGGCCTGAGGCCGGACGGCCGTTCCGCGCGCCACCCGGCGGCGGCGCGGAACGATGGTCAGGCGGCGGCCGGCTCGCTCCGGTTGGTGAGGAACGCTGCGGCCGCCTCGTTCAGATCGTGCCCGGCCGGCGTCTGGAAGGCGCGCAGCCCGAATTCAGGCAGGATCGCGTAGATGTGGTCGAATATGTCGGATTGAATGCCTTCATACTCGGCCCAGGCGATCGTCTTGGTGAAGCAGTAGATTTCCAGCGGCAGACCCTCCGCCGTCGGCTGGAGCTGGCGCACCAGAAGCGTCATGTCCTGCCGGACGCGCGGATGGTTGCGCAGATAATTCTCCACATAGGCGCGGAAGGTGCCGACATTGGTCGGTCTTCGCATGTTCGCGCGCACGGAAGCCCGCTCGCCCAGCCTTGCGTTGAAGTCGCTGATGTCGCGGGTCTTGTCGTGCATGTAGGTTTCGAGATGGCCGATCCGTGCCAGGCTCGCCGCCTCCTCGTCGGTGAGGAAGCGGATCGTGTTCTGGTCCAGGAAGACCGAGCGCTTGATCCGCCTGCCGCCCGATTCCTGCATGCCGCGCCAGTTCTTGAACGGATCGGTGATCAGCTTGCGTGTCGGGATGGTGGTGATCGTCTTGTCCCAGTTCTGCACCTTGACGGTGTGCAGGGCGATCTCGATCACGTCGCCGTCGGCGTTGAGGTTGGGCATCTCGATCCAGTCGCCCACCCGCAGCATGTCGGTGGAGGATATCTGGATGCTGGCGACGAGCGAGAGCAGCGTGTCCTGGAAAACCAGAATGAGGACCGCCGCCATCGCTCCCAGGCCGGAAAGCAGGATGACCGGCGAGCGATCCATGATCGTGGCGATCATCAGGACGATGGCGACGAGATAGATCGCCAGCTTCAGAACCTGCAGATAACCCTTGATCGGCCGCTGCCGCGCCTCCACCCGGCGATGGTAGATCGTGTCGAGAATGTTGACGACGGCGGCGAGCGCCATCGCCAGCGTCAGGATGATGAAGGCGTTGGAGACGTTCCTCACCACCGCCGTGACGACCGCCGGCAGTCCGGGAACGAACGTCACGCCCACCGACAGGACCATTGCCGGGACCGCGTTCGACAGCTTCTCCACCACGCCGTGGCGCGACAATTCCGGATCCCGGCCGAAAGGCGTCTTGACGACCAGTCGCGATAGGCCGCGCAACAGCAACGCCTTGACGACGAAGGTTGAGAGGAGAGCGGCCAATATGAGGGCGACGGCCGCGAGGATCGTCGTCACCCAGGGATAGGTATCGAGAAATTCCATGCCTGAAACGTGTTGCCTTTCGCTGTTTGCGTCGGCGCGCAGGCTATTGGCTCGAAGCTGCAATGTCCAATCAGGGCGGCTATAAGGGCGCGAAGGAAGTGTGGTCGAAACGTCCGTCGATGCGATCCGGTCGCGCCGCGACGATCGGCACGGGTCACTTTTTGCCACGCTTGTGTATGTTGGCGTCCGGAATCGAAACGCCGCGACAAAGGCAGCGACCGACGGGGACGGGAATGCATATCTGCACCTTTTGGTATGGGCGCTCGCTGCGGTACGTGGACCGGGTCTGTCTCGCCTCGATGGTGAAGGCCGGGCACAGGGTGAAACTCTTCTCCTACGGCGAGGTCGACAACCTGCCCGCCGGCGTCGAACCGCACGACGCCGCGGCGATCCTGCCGATCGAGACGTTCCGGCGGCTCGATCCGAACTTTCCGGATATCGGCGACTACGTCACCATCGTCCAGTTCAGCGACCTGTTCCGGATCATGCTGATGAAGCACCGCCAGGGCGTGTGGCTGGACACCGACGTCTATCTGGTCAAGCCGTTCTCGCCCGATCCGGCGAAACCGTATCTCGCGCGCGAGAACCGCAAGCGCGTCGGCGTGTCGGCGCTCTACCTGCCGCCCGACAATCCGGTCGTCGCCGATTTCGAGCGCTATATCCACGGCACGGAGGTGCTGCCCGAATGGCTGGGACCGGTGAGGGGAATGTTTCGCCCTGCATGGTACAGGCTCATCGGCAAGGAGGTCTCGCCCGCCTCGATCGGCATAACCATCTTCGGCAATGACGGCATCTCGCGGCTGGCGGCCCGCCACGGCTTCTTCGACGATGCCGCGCCGAAGGAGAGCTTCTACTACTGGACCGGAGACGACGCCCTGCGCATCTTCGATCCCGCCTATGGGCTCGAGCCGCTCGACCATCCCGCCTTCGTCGGCTTCCATGTCCACCGGAAGGGCCCGTCGGAACTGCCGCCGAGGCAGGGCAGCTTCTTCGACTGGGCGGTCAAACGGCTCTCTATGGCCGAGACGAGATAGCGGCTGCCGGTCGCCCGAAAGTCAAATGAACTGGCGATGGAAAATTGGTGCCGCTTGCGTGACTCGAACACGCGACCCCATCATTACGAATGATGTGCTCTACCGACTGAGCTAAAGCGGCTTAACCCTTCAAACTGGCCATACTATGGCCCTACTAACTTTCAGTCACCAGCCCCAACCCATTGGCTTCGAAGCTCATTCTCTAGCGGACCCGCTAATTACGAATGATGTGCTCTACCAACTGAGCTAAAGCGGCATCCGTGTCGGCGAGGCCGGCGACGAAAGTGAGCGCGTGATAGCCGCACTCGGCGGGAAATTCAAGCGCCAGTTTTGCGTTTGTCGAAAGCTCTCCGGGAGGACGGGGCCCTTGCGGACGATGGCGGCCCTCTGCCGGCATTGCCGCGACGAAGGTCGCAGGCACCGCCACCCCATGGACTCTTTGCGCGACTGCGTTACAGTTTCGCCAGGCTCGATCTCCGCCATGCCGGGGGCAGAGTGAGGACAGGGCGCTATGGAGGAGGTTTCATGTCTGAAGTTTCGATGGTCGTGAATGGCCGGAAAGTCTCCGGTGCGGTGGAGGACCGCACGCTTCTCGTGCACTACCTGCGCGAGCATCTCGGCCTCACCGGCACCCATGTCGGCTGCGACACGTCGCAATGCGGCGCCTGCGTCGTCCACATGGACGGCAAGGCGGTCAAGTCGTGCTCGATCCTCGCGGCGCAGGCCTCCGGATCGGAGATCGTCACGATCGAGGGGCTGGCGAACGGCGCCGATCTCCACCCGGTCCAGGCGGCCTTCAAGGAGCATCACGGCCTTCAATGCGGCTTCTGCACGCCGGGCATGATCATGGCCGCAACCGACATGATCCGTCGCCATCCCGAGGGGCTGGACGAGGCGACCGTGCGCGCCGAGCTGGAAGGCAACATCTGCCGCTGCACCGGCTATCACAACATAGTGAAGGCCGTGCTCGCCGCGTCGAAGACGATGGCGAAGGCAGGCAAGGGGAAGGCGAGAAAGGCTGCTTAGAGACGGGAATGGGGAGTAAGAGAGCAAGGCGGTAGGGAAATTTCGGTCCCTGCTCCCTTGTTCCCTACTGCCCTTCGGCATCGGTTCTGGAGGAGAACGCTCATGGGAGTTGAAGGCATTGGCGCCCGCGTGGCGCGCAAGGAAGACAAGAGGTTCATCACGGGGGCGGGTCGCTATGTCGACGACATGGTCGTGCCGGGCATGAAGCATGCCGCTTTCGTTCGCTCCCCCTACGCCCACGCCGATATCAGGAAGATCGACGTCAAGGCCGCGCAGGCGATGCCCGGCGTCATCGCCGTCTTGACCGGTCGCGAGCTGAAAGCCGACGGCGTCGGCAATCTCATCTGCGGCTGGATGATCCATTCCAAGGACGGCACGCCGATGAAGATGGGCGCGTGGTCGCCGCTTGCGGTCGACCGGGCGCGCTATGTCGGCGATGCGGTGGCGATCGTGGTGGCCGAGACCAAGGGCCAGGCGCGCGACGCGGCCGAGGCCGTCGAGGTGACCTACAAGGAGAGGAAGGCGGTCACCGACGCGGTCAAGGCGTTGGGGAAGGGCGCCCCCCAGCTTCACCCGGAAGCCGACAACAATCTGATCTATGATTGGGAGATCGGCGACGCCAAGGCCACCGAGGCGGCGATCGCGAAAGCCGCGCATGTGACGCGCATGCATATCGTCAACAACCGGCTGGTTCCGAACGCGATGGAGCCGCGCGCGGCCCTCGGCCACTACGACAAGGCCGAGGACCACTACACCTGCTGGACGACCTCGCAGAACCCGCATGTCGCGCGGCTGGTGATGAGCGCCTTCTACAACATCGCGCCCGAGAACAAGCTGAGGGTGATCGCGCCCGACGTGGGCGGCGGCTTCGGCTCGAAGATCTTCATCTATCCGGAAGAGATCGTCTGCCTCTGGGCCTCCAAGCGCGCCGGCGTGCCGGTGAAGTGGGTGGCCGACCGCACCGAGAGCTTCCTGACCGACGCGCATGGCCGCGACCATGTGTCGGAGGTGCAGATGGCCTTCGACAAGAACAACCGGATCATCGGGCTGAAGGTCGACACCATCGCCAATTTCGGCGCCTACATGTCGCTCTTCTCCTCCTCGGTGCCGACCTATCTCTATGCGACGCTTCTGTCCGGGCAGTACGACATCCCGGCGATCCACGCCAATGTGCGGGCCGTCTACACCAATTCCGCGCCGGTGGACGCCTATCGCGGCGCCGGCCGGCCCGAGGCGACCTACCTCCTGGAGCGCGTGATGGAGACCGCCGCGCGCGAGCTCGGCGTCGATCCGGCCGAACTGCGCCGCGTGAACTTCATCCGCCAGTTCCCGCACCAGACGCCAGTCATCCTGAACTACGATGCCGGCGACTACGAGGCCTCTCTGGACGCCGCCATGAAGGCCGCCGACTATGCCGGCTTCGCAAAACGCCGTGACAAGGCCAAAAAGGCCGGCAGGCTGCGCGGCATCGGCCTGAGCTGCTACATCGAGGCCTGCGGGCTCGCGCCTTCGGCGGCGGTCGGCTCGCTCGGCGCCGGTGTCGGCCTGTGGGAATCGGCCGAGGTGCGCGTCAACGCGGTCGGCACGATCGAGGTGATGACCGGCTCGCACAGCCACGGCCAGGGTCACGAGACGACCTTCGCCCAGCTCGTTTCCGACAGGTTCGGGTTGCCGGTCGACAGCGTCAACATCGTCCATGGCGACACCGACAAGGTGCAGATGGGCATGGGCACCTACGGCTCGCGCTCCGGCGCCGTCGGCATGAGCGCCATCGTCAAGGCGCTCGACAAGGTCGAGGCCAAGGCCAAGAAGATCGCCGCGCATCTGATGGAGGCCGACGAGGGCGACATCGTCATCGAGAACGGTGAGCTGAAGGTCGCCGGAACCGACAAGTCGGTGCCGTGGTTCCAGCTGGCGCTCGCCGCCTATACCGCCCACAATTTGCCGGCCGGCATGGAGCCGGGGTTGAAGGAGGGCGCGTTCTACGATCCGACCAACTTCACCTTCCCGGCGGGTTGCTACATATGCGAGGTCGAGGTCGATCCCGAAACCGGCAGGACGGAGATCGTGCAGTTCGTCGCCGCCGACGATTTCGGCAACATCATCAACCCGATGATCGTCGAGGGACAGGTGCATGGCGGCATCGCGCAGGGCGTCGGCCAGGCGATGCTGGAAGGCGCGCATTACGATCCGGCCTCCGGTCAGCTCCTGACGGCGAGCTACATGGACTACACCATGCCGCGCGCCGACGATCTGCCGTCCTTCAAGGTCTCGACGTCGAACACGCCATGCCCGAGCAATCCGCTCGGCATCAAGGGTTGCGGCGAGGCCGGCGCGATCGGCTCGCCGCCCGCGGTCATCAACGCCATCACCAACGCAATCGGCAACAACGACCTGACGATGCCGGCCACCCCGCAGCGGGTCTGGGCGGCGCTGAAGGCGGCAACGAAGCATTAAGAGAGGAGCGGGGGAGTAAGCGAATAGGCCATTTTGAACGCCGACCCTCGAGCCTCTTCCCTACTCCCTTACTCCCTTATTTCCCCTACTCCCTTTGTCCGGAGGCACTCATGTATCAAACCACCTATCACCGCGCCGCCTCGGTTTCCGACGCGGTCAAGCACCTGAAGAAATCCGACGACGCCAAGCTGGTGTCGGGCGGCATGACGCTCATCCCGGCGATGAAGACGCGGCTCGCCGCTCCGGCCGATCTGGTCGACCTGCGTCACATTCCCGAGATGAGAGGCATCGCGGTTTCCGGCAAGACCGTGACGATCGGCGCGGCCACCACCCATGCCGAGGTCGCGACCGACGCCAGGATAGCCAAGGCTTGCCCGGCATTGAGCCACCTCGCTTCCCATATCGGCGATCCGCATGTGCGCCACATGGGGACCATCGGCGGGTCGATCGCCAACAACGATCCGGCGGCTGACTATCCCGCCGCCATGCTGGCGCTCGACGCCATCATCGTCACCAACAAGCGCGAAACCCCCGCCGGTAAGTTCTTCAAGGGGCTGTTCGAAACGGCGCTCAAGGAGGACGAGATCATCACGGCCGTCACGTTCACCGTGCCGGCCAAGTCGGGCTACGAGAAGTTCCCGAACCCGGCTTCCCGCTATGCGATGACCGGCGTCTTCGTCGCGAAGGGCAAGGATGGCGTGCGCGCCGCCGTGACCGGCGCGGGCGAGGACGGCGTCTTCCGTTCAGGGGAGATCGAGGCGGCGCTGTCGAAGAAATTCGAGCCTGCCGCCCTCGAAGGCGTCAGCGTTCCGTCCGATGATCTGATGACCGACATTCATGCTTCGGCCGAATACCGTGCCAATCTGGTGGTGGTGATGGCGAAGCGTGCCGTGGTGCGCGCCAACGCCTGACCCTCTGCCGCGCAACGCGTCGATCTGAAAGGGGCCGGCTTGGCCCCTTCTTTTTGGGCGCGGGTTCGTCGGGGGCAAGCCTGGACGCGCCGCGTGGTCGATGGCCCGCGAAGCGTGCATGTCGGGCCTGCCGCGATTGACACCGCCGGCCGCCGAACCATTTCCCGGGCTGAAAGTTTGTGTTGCGAAGCCCCTTGACCTTCCAGTTACTGGAAGACCTACAACTGCTGCAAATCGCAGTTCAAGGATGCAACCATGTCTCATGATCACGACCACCACCATCATCACGGGAGCGGCGCATGCTACTCCAGCCATGGCGGAAAATCGGAAGCCGCGGCGACGCAAGCCGTCATTCGCGATCCCGTCTGCGGAATGACGGTCGACCCGTCCGCGGGCAAGCCGACGGTCGAGCATGGCGGGCACGTCTACCATTTCTGCAGCGATTCCTGCCGCAAGAAGTTCGCGGCCGATCCTGAAAACTATATGACCGCGACAGACCCGGTCTGCGGCATGAAGGTCGAGCGCGCCACGGCGAAGCATTTCGCCCGGCACGAGGGCACCGGTTATTATTTCTGCTCCGCGCGCTGCAAGGAGAAGTTCGAGGCGGAGCCCGAAAAATATCTCGGCGATCGGCCGGAGCCCGAACCGATGCCGAAGGGCACGCAATATACCTGTCCGATGCATCCCGAGATCGTGCGCGACAAGCCCGGCTCATGCCCGCTCTGCGGCATGGCGCTGGAGCCGATGGGCGTGCCCACCGGCGACGAGGGGCCGAACCCCGAACTCATCGATTTCAGCCGGCGTTTCTGGGTGAGCGCGGTGCTCTCCCTTCCGCTTCTCGCCGTCACCATGGGGCCGATGCTCGGCCTGCCGGTGCGCGACTGGCTCGGCGAGCGCAACGCGATCTGGCTCGAATTCGCGCTGGCCACGCCGGTGGTGCTGTGGGCGGCCATTCCCTTCTTCCATCGCGGCTGGGAATCGATCGTCAACCGCAGCCCGAACATGTGGACGCTGATCTCGATCGGCGTCGGCGCCGCCTATCTCTACAGCGTGGTGGCGACGCTGTTCCCCGACATCTTCCCGCACCAGTTCCGCGGCCATGGCGATACCGTGCCCGTCTATTTCGAGGCGGCGGCCGTCATCGTCACGCTGGTCTTCCTCGGTCAGGTGCTGGAATTGCGGGCGCGCGAGCGCACCGGCTCGGCGATCCGCGCGCTGCTCGACCTCGCCCCGAAGACGGCGCGGCGCCTCGGCGAGGACGGCAGCGAGACCGACGTGCCCCTTGATGAGGTCGAGACCGGCGACAGGCTGCGCGTGCGGCCCGGCGACAGCGTGCCGGTCGATGGCGTCGTGCTGGAAGGCCGCACGTCGATCGATGAATCCATGCTCACCGGCGAGCCGGTGCCGGTAGAGAAGACCGAGGGCGATCTCGTCACCGGCGGCACGCTCAACCGCAATGGAACGTTGATCATCCGTGCCGAGAAGGTCGGCTCCGAGACCATGCTCTCGCAGATCGTCGAAATGGTCGCCAAGGCCCAGCGCAGCCGCGCGCCGATCCAGGGCATGGCCGACCGCGTGTCCTACTACTTCGTGCCGACCGTGGTGCTGGTGGCCATCGTCGCCTTTATCGTATGGGCGCTGTTCGGCCCGCAGCCGAGCATGATCTTCGCCATCGTCTCGGCGGTCTCGGTGCTGATCATCGCCTGTCCGTGCGCTCTCGGCCTCGCCACGCCGATGTCGATCATGACGGCGACCGGGCGCGGCGCGCAGGCGGGCGTGCTCATCAAGGATGCCGAGGCGCTGGAGCGCTTCGCCGGCGTCGACACGCTGATCGTCGACAAGACCGGTACGCTCACCGAGGGCAAGCCCGTCCTCACCGATGTCGTCGCCGTTGAAGGCCTCGACGGCAAGGAACTGCTCGGCTTCGCGGCGAGCCTGGAAAAGGGTTCCGAGCATCCGCTGGCCGAGGCGATCGTCGCCGGCGGGCAGAAGCGTGGCGCCAGCATTTCGGATGCCGCCGACTTCGAGGCGGTCACCGGCAAGGGCGTGCGCGGCAAGGTCGCGGGACGCCTCGTCGAGCTCGGCAATGCCGCGATGATGGCGGATGCGGGCATCGCCGTCGATGCGCTCGGCGGCAGGGCCGACGCGCTGCGCTCGGATGGCAAGACGGCGATGTTCGTCGCGGTCGACGGCAGGCTTGCCGGCCTGGTGGCGGTCGCCGATCCGATCAAGGAGACGACGGCGGATGCGATCCGCGCGCTGCATGAAAGCGGGCTCAGGATCGTCATGGCGACGGGCGACAACGAGCGTACGGCCAGGGCGGTGGCGGCGAAGCTCGGCATCGACGAGGTGCGGGCCGACATGCTGCCGGAAGCGAAGAAATCGCTGGTCGACGAGCTTCACGCCAAGGGCGCCTCGGTCGCGATGGCCGGCGACGGCGTCAACGACGCGCCGGCGCTTGCCGCCGCCAATGTCGGCATCGCCATGGGCACCGGCGCCGACGTGGCGATGGAGAGCGCCGGCATCACTCTGGTCAAGGGCGATTTGAACGGCATCGTCAGGGCGCGTACCCTTGCACAGGCGACGATCCGCAACATCAAGCAGAACCTGTTCTTCGCCTTCGTCTACAACGCGCTCGGCGTTCCGATCGCGGCCGGAATACTCTATCCGGTCTTCGGCATGCTGCTTTCGCCGATGCTTGCCGCCGCCGCGATGAGCCTCTCTTCGGTATCGGTCATCGCCAATGCGCTGCGATTGCGCTCGCTTCGCCTGGGCTGAGGAGAAAAAACCGGCGAAACGCGATATCGCTGTCGATTCCGCCGCATGCCGTTCGTCGTCCGGATGAAGGCACGTGCCCCGCGCCGAAAACCTGCGGGGCACGGCCTTCGGATCAGGAAAGGATAACCGAAATGCGTTTCATGATGCTTATGATTCCCGGCGGCTACGAGAATGCGGAGCCCGGCACGATGCCCGACGCGGAAGCTGTCGGGCCGATGATGAAATACAATGAGGAACTGCAGAATGCGGGCGTGCTGCTCGCGCTCGACGGGTTGCACCCGCCTTCCATGGGCGCGCGCGTGTCGTTCAAGGGAGGCAAGCCGACGGTCACGGACGGGCCCTTTCCCGAGGTGAAGGAAGTGCTGGGTGGTTATTGGATGATCGATGTGCGCTCGCGCGAGGAAGCCATCGAATGGGCGAAGCGTTGCCCGGCCTCCGAGAACGAGACGATCGAGATCCGCCAGGTCCAGGAATTCTCCGACTTTCCGGAGGACTTGCAGCAGGCGACTGCCGGATTCACGGAAATGCACGAGGCCGCTGGCCGAAAGGCGCGGTAGCGGCCTGTGGCGGGTAGGGTGGCCGCTCGATGATCGAGCCTTCAAACCCGCCAATCCGCCCTTGCGCGAAGCGCTGTCCGGTGATCTGATCCGCCGCCGTGACGACGGAGAATGTACATCGGACCATAGAAACCGTCTGGCGGATCGAGCAGCCGAGGCTCATCGCCGGGCTGGCGCGGATCGTGCGCGACGTCGGCATAGCCGAGGAACTCGCGCAGGATGCGCTGGTCGTCGCCCTCAAGCAGTGGCCGGAGCAGGGCGTGCCGCGCAATCCCGGCGCCTGGCTCATGGCCACCGGCCGCAACCGTGCGATCGACCTGCTGCGGCGCAACAAGCGCCTGGGCCGCAAGCTCGAGGAAATCGGCCACGATATCGAAACCGACGCACCGCCCGATCCCGACGAGGCGCTGGACGACCATGTCGGCGACGACCTTCTGCGGCTGATCTTCACCTCCTGCCATCCGATCCTCTCTTCGGAGGCGCGGGTGGCGCTGACCCTGCGCCTGCTCGGCGGGCTGACGACTGACGAGATCGCCCGGGCTTTCCTGGTGCCGGAGCCGACGGTCGCGCAGCGCATCGTCCGTGCCAAGCGGACATTGTCGGAGGCGCGCGTTCCATTCGAGGTGCCGCGCGGCGAGGAGATGGCGAAGCGGCTCTCTTCCGTGCTGGAGGTGGTCTATCTGATTTTCAACGAAGGCTATGCGGCTACGGCCGGCGAGGACTGGATCAGGCCGCAACTGTCGCAGGAGGCGCTCCGGCTCGGCCGCATCCTCGCGCAATTGGCGCCGAACGAGCCG
Organism: Aquamicrobium sp. LC103; assembly: GCF_001014615.2. Classification (GTDB taxonomy): domain Bacteria; phylum Pseudomonadota; class Alphaproteobacteria; order Rhizobiales; family Rhizobiaceae; genus LBCQ02. The sequence continues at coordinate 156,491 of NZ_LBCQ02000014.1, read as the reverse complement.
GAAGTGCACGGCCTTGTCGCGCTGATGGAAATCCAGGCGTCCCGCTTCGCCGCCCGTGTCGGGCCGAAGGGCGAGCCGGTGCTGCTGGCCGATCAGGACCGCTCGCGCTGGAACCATCTGCTGATCAGGCGCGGGCTTGCCGCCCTGCAGCGCGCGGAGTCGCTTTCCGACGCGCTTGGCCCCTATGTCGTCCAGGCGGCGATAGCCGCCTGCCATGCAAGGGCGCGCAAGGCTGAAGACACGGACTGGGCGCGGATCGCGGCGCTCTATGCCGCGCTTGGCGAAATCATGCCGTCGCCGATCGTCGAGCTGAACCGCGCCGTGGCGGTTTCCATGGCCTATGGACCGGCGGCCGGACTGGAGCTGGTCGAGGGGCTCAGGGAAGAACCGTCGCTCGTGCCCTATCACCTGCTGCCCACCGTGCGCGGTGATTTTCTCGAGAAGCTGGGCCGTAAGGACGAGGCGCGGGCGGAGTTCGAGAAGGCGGCGGCGCTGACCAGGAATGGCCGCGAGCGCGACATCCTGCTCGCGCGCGCCGCGGCGCTTTAATCTCGTCTCGAGCGGCGGGCCATTCGATCCTCAGCGTCCGGTATTTCCGGTATTTCCGGTATTCCAGGTTCCATCAGGCGGCGAGCTTGTGCCTCGCCTCCTCATATTCCCGGACCAGCCGATCGACCAGATCCGCGGCGCCGACGATCTCCGTCACGGCGCCGATCCCCTGTCCGCAGCCCCAGATGTCCCTCCAGGCCTTCGATTTGTCGCTGCCGAAATTCATCTTCGAGGGATCGGAGACCGGCAGATTGTCGGGATCCATCCCGGAGGCGCGGATCGAGCCTTTCAGATAGTTGCCGTGAATGCCGGTGAAGAGGTTGGAATAGACGATGTCCGCCGCCTTCGCCTCAACGATCATCTGCTTGTAATCGTCGTTCGCGCGGGCTTCCGTCGTGGCGATAAAGGGGGAGCCGATATAGGCCATGTCGGCGCCCATCGCCTGGGCTGCCAGAATCGCGCCGCCATTGGCGATCGCGCCGGAAAGCAGCAGCGGCCCGTCGAACCAGTGTCGGATTTCCTGGATCAGCGCGAATGGCGACAGCGTGCCGGCATGGCCGCCGGCGCCCACCGCCACCGCGATCAGCCCGTCCGCGCCCTTCTCGATCGCCTTGCGGGCATGACGGTCATGGATGATGTCGTGCAGCACGATGCCGCCGTAGGAATGGACGGCCTGGTTGACCTCCTCGACCGCGCCGAGCGAGGAGATGACGATCGGCACCTTGTATTTCACGCAAAGCGACAGGTCGTGTTCGAGCCTCGCGTTCGACTTGTGGACGATCTGGTTGACGGCGAACGGCGCGGCCTTGCGGTCCGGATGTTTCTCGTCGTGATCGCGCAGCTCCTCGGTGATCTCGGCGAGCCATTCGTCGAGCTGGGCCTCGGGCCTGGCGTTGAGCGCGGGAAAGGAGCCGACGATGCCCGCCTTGCATTGCGCGAGCACCAGCGGCGGATGGGAAATGATGAAGAGCGGCGAGCCGACGGCCGGAATGCGGAGGTTTTCCTTGAGGATGTTCGGCAGCGCCATCGTCGCGTCTCTCCCAGTCGATGTTTTGACGTTTGCGTAAACGTCATCTTCTTAGCAGATCGGAAATCCGGAGCAACTGCCGCGATGGGAAAAGCGGCGACGGACCTGCGGGATCAGCTTCCTGGGCATTCCGCGCTGCCTGCCGTTGATTGAACGGTCGGCTAAGGCTAACCATGTCGTAGGAAAAATTCCCGTTTGCGACAGGGGCGGCCGTTGGACCCGTTCGAAAAAGCGATCAGAAATGCTTTCGGCAAGGGCGACTCGCAGGACCGCGCTTTTCGCGAGAAGGTCTACCGGTCGGCTTTCGCCGCGCTCGACAAGGCGCTGAAGGCAAATCCCCAGACGACGGTCGAAACGGCGATGCGGCGCCGTCAGGCGCTGTCGGCGAAGATCTCGGAGATCGAATCCGAATTCATCCCGGCCGTGCCGGCGGTGGATCCCGATGTCGCCGGCGGAACTGCTTCGGCGGCGCCGCCGGTCGCGAATGGCGGCAACGGCTCGCGTGCTCAATCGCCACGCAGGGAGCCGGTGTTCGAGCCGCGCATGGAACGCGACGACTGGTCTGGCGCGCGCGGGGCGAGGGAGGTCGAGGCGCCCGCCGGCGAATACCGCAAGCCGCGACGCAGGGGGCGGCCCTATGTGATGGGCTTCATCGCCGTCACCGCGCTCTGCCTCCTGGCGATCGGCGCCTGGTGGTCGATCGGCAGCGGCATTTTCCAGTCGCAGGCGCAGCGCGACCGGAGCGTTCCCAACCCCCCCCAGGAACTGGGCGGCGAGGACTATCAGCCCGAAACGAGTTCGGAGCCGCTTGCGCCCGGTCGCGCGGAGCAGTTGGAGAACTGGATTCCCGTCTTCCAGCCTTCGGACCCGACCACGGTCACCGCTCCGGGCGGCTCGACCGCCGAGGCGATGGAGGAGGACGGCCAGCAATTCATCCGCATCCGCTCCGGAACGTCGGGCGCTGCCGTGCTGTTCGATGTCGGACAGGGCGTTCTCGAACAGATCGCCGGCAGGCGGGCCGTCTTCAATATCGTCGCCAGCGCCGAGGATGGGCAGGAGACGCAGATTTCCGTCGAATGCAATCTCGGCGAGCTCGGCGATTGCGGTCGCAAGCGCTACGCAGTCGGAGCGACGCGCGAGGACTTCCTGTTCGAGATGGATCTGCCGGACGCGAATCCCGGCGCGTCGGGCGCGATCGCCATCAGGTCGGACATCGAGAACGGCAACAAGGCGGTGGATATCTACGAAATCCGCGTCTCGCCGGCGAACTGACCGCCCGGCTCCCTGGGGTGTTTCCAGATGAAATGGAATCGTCGCTTGAAACGCCCCCTCACCACGCTTCGCGTGGTCCTTCAGGGCGAGCCGCTTGTCTCGCCCGTCCTTCGGACCCCCCTGCTCCGCAGGTGAGGAACCGGCGTCGCGGCCGGCCGCCCCGTGGATCCTCCCCCATTTTCATGGGGGAGGGGAACCACGAAATGGTGGAGGAGGTGTTTCGGTGAAAACCTGAACTGCCCTAGACGAGCATTGCGGTGAGCGTTTCGAGCCGGTCGGCCTCCGCCGCCGGCTTGTCCCAGCGCAGCCGCGATATCCGCGGAAACCGCATCGCCACGCCCGATTTGTGGCGGGTGGAGCGGTTGAGCCCCTCGAAGGCGACTTCCATCACCAGCCCGTGGTTCGGGTCGGCGCGAACCGAGCGCACCGGGCCGAAGCGCTCGACCGTGTTGTCGCGCACATATTTGTCGATCTGTCTCAGCTCCTCGTCGGTGAAGCCGAAATATGCCTTGCCGACCGGAACCAGCTCGAGCTTGTTCTCCGGGCCCGTCCACACGCCGAACGTATAGTCGGAATAGAAGCTGGAGCGCTTGCCGTGGCCGCGCTGCGCATACATCAGCACCGCGTCGATCGTGTAGGGATCGCGTTTCCATTTGAACCAGGGACCCTTGGGACGGCCCGGCACATAAGCGGAATCCAGCCGCTTCAGCATCACCCCTTCGATGATCGGGTGCGGCGGGTCGAGCCGCAATGCATTGAGATGCTGCCAGTCGCCGAAGGACACGAGCGGCGACAGGTCGAACCGTTCCGGATCGAGCGTGGGTACGAATGCCTCGAGGCGCTTCCGCCGCTCGGCGAAGGGGAGGGCACGCAGGTCCTCTTCGCCCTGCTGCAGGAGATCGTAGCAGCGCACGAAGGCGGGATAGTCGCGCATCGTCTTTTGCGCCACCGTCTTCCTGTTCAGCCTCTGCTGCAGATCGGAGAAGCTGCCCGTATGTTCGGGCGGCCTGCCTACCAGCAGTTCGCCGTCGAGCGCTCCGGCGAAATCCATCGCCTCGACGAGATCCGGAAACGCACCGGAAATGTCGTCGCCGGTGCGTGAATAGAGCCGGCGCAGCCCGCCTTCGGCGACCGCCTGCACGCGGATGCCGTCCCATTTCCATTCCGCCGCGTAGTCGGCGGGCTCGATGCGGGCGAGGTCGCTGTCCTCGACCGGATTGGAAAGCATCACCGGGCGGAACATCGCGAGCGCGGTGCGCTCTGGCTTCGCGGCCCGGCCGTCGAGCCAGTCGAACAACTCCGTATAGGGTGGCTTCAGCCCGTGCCAGATTTCCTCGATGTCGTGCACTTCGACCTCGCCGTAGTCGGCCAGGGCCTGCTTGGCGAGGCGGGCGGACACGCCCCCCCTGAGCCCGCCGGTGACGAGCTTGATGACGGCGAAACGGGAGGGCGCCTCGAGCCGGTCGAGGAGATCGGCGAGAACGCGTGGCCCGTCCGACCGGCTCGCCGACAGCAGGCGCTCGACCGCGAAGGACAGGCTGATCTCGCGGTCGTTGGCCTGCGCGCCAACGGATGTGTTCCAGACGAGTGAGATGGTCTCGGCAAGATCGCCGACATAATCGTAGGAATAGGAGAACAGCACCGCGTCCATGCGCTCCATCACGAGCGTGCGCAGCATCGCCGGTTTGACCGAGGAGAAGGAGAGATTGCCGGTGATGGCCGCCAGCGCCAGCCCGCGATCCGGGTCGGGCGTCTCCCGGAAATAGTCGATCATCAGCCGCAATTTCGCGTTGCGCGAGGGCGTGAGCAGCAGCCGGTCGAGGAGTTCGGCGAAGCGGTGCATCGTCGTCTAGTCGCCTTCGTCCTCGTAGCCGACGAGATGCAGCGGCTTGCCCTTGATGCCGTTGAGCTCGCACCAGCGCACCAGCGCCTCCTCGCGGCCGTGCGTCACCCATACCTCGCCGGCGCCGGTCTCGGCGATCGTATCCGTCAGCTCGTCCCAGTCGGAATGATCGGAAAGGATCAGCGGCAGCTCGACGCCGCGCTGCTTGACCCTCTGGCGGATGCGCATCCAGCCCGAGGCGAAGGCGGTGACGGGATCGGGAAAGCGCCGCGCCCAGCGGTCGGCGAAGGCCGATGGCGGGCCGACGACGATCTTGCCGGCGAATTCATCCCTTGCTGTTCCTTCCGCCGTCGCCGGCTCCAGCGGGCCGAGATCCACCCCCTGCGCCTGGTAGTAGTCGCAAAGCCTCGCCAGCGCGCCGTGGATGTAGATCGGCTCGGAGTAGCCGGCGTCGCGGATCAGGCGGATGACGCGCTGCGCCTTGCCGAGCGCATAGGCGCCGACGAGGTGCGCGCGCTCGGGAAACTGGCGGACGGATTTCAGGAGCCTTTCGATCTCGCCCCCGGCGCTCGGATGGCGGAAGACCGGGAGGCCGAAGGTCGCCTCCGTTATGAAGACGTCGCAGGGAACGAGTTCGAAGTCGGCGCATGTGGGATCGCTGCGCCGCTTGTAGTCGCCGGAAGCGACGATTCGCTTGCCCCGACACTCGACGGCGATCTGCGCGGAGCCGAGCACGTGCCCGGCGGGATGGAAGGAAACCGCGGCATCCTTCACCGCGATCCGCTCGCCATAGCCGATAGCCTGGGTGGTTCCTGCGAAGTCCTCGCCATAGCGCAGCGCCATGATGTCGAGCGTCTGCCGCGTGGCGAGCACATGGCCGTGGCCGGCGCGCGCATGGTCGCCATGGCCGTGGGTGACGAGCGCGCGGGAAACCGGCCGCACGGGGTCGATGTGGAAATCGCCGGGCGGGCAATAAAGCCCTTCGGGTCTCGGTTGCAGGATTTCATGCGCGTTCATGCGCCCAATTAGATAGGCATTCGCAGCCCGCAGGAAAGCCCTTGCAAATTTTCGGGACCTGAAGGATAAGCCGTCCGCTCGCCGTCCGGCGAGCGATGGATGCCCCATGAAAAAGCTGCAACTGTCTTCCGGCGATCTGGTCGCGGACCGGCGTGCCGATTATGCGGAGATGCTGGCCGCGACGGGTGACCCCGCCGCGGCGGCCGAACTCATGCGCGAAGCGCTCACCCTTGTGCCGCACTGGTCGGGCGGCTGGTTCAGGCTGGGCGAGATGTTCGAGGCCGCCGGCCGCGTTTCGGATGCCGTCGATGCCTGGCGCGAGGCGCTGCGCCTCGATGCCGACGATCGGCTGGGTGCGGCGCTCAAGCTGGAGCTTGCCGGAGCGATAAGCGGTCTCGGCGCCGTTCCAAGCCGTTTCGTCGAGACCCTGTTCGACCAATATGCCGACGAATTCGACAGATCCCTGGTCGAGCGCCTCGGTTATAGCGTGCCGCAAAGATTGGCCGAAGCCATCGCGGCAACCGGCCAGGCCTCTTTCGCCCATGCCGTCGACCTCGGCTGCGGCACTGGCCTGATGGGCGAGCGGCTGCGCGTGATGTCGAGCTATCTCGAAGGCCGCGACATATCCGCGAAGATGCTGGTCAAGGCGGCGGCCAAGGGCATCTACGATGCGCTGGAGCGGGGCGACCTGCAGACGCTGGAACCGCCAGCCGGCAAGGTCGACCTGGTGACCGCGGCCGACGTGTTCCTTTATGTCGGACGGCTGGAGCGGGTATTCGCGACCGTCGCCGGCATGCTCCTGCCGGGCGGTGTCTTCGCCTTTTCGGTCGAGAGGCACGATGGCGCGGAAGACCTGGTGCTGCGACCGTCGCGGCGCTACGCGCATTCCGAGGCGCACATACGCGAGCTCCTGCGGGTCAACGGCTTTGACTTGGCGGGCATGGAAAATGCCGTGCTCCGCTTCGACCGCGGCGAGCCGATCGAGGGGCTGATCGTGGTCGCTGTGCGGCGGGCGGCGAATGCCGTCGTCGACGTGCCGTTGCCGGTCGAGCGGGATGAAGCCGTGCAGGCGCTGCATTAGGTCGCGAACTAACGACTTGGCTCGAAAAGCGCCCGGCGCTACTTCTTTGCGGTGACCAGGATATTGGACAGCGCTTCGCTCGACGGCGCCATCGAACTGCCCGAACCTTTCGCGCGCTGGTTCGCCGGGCGCGGCTGGGCGCCTCGCGCGCATCAGCTAGACCTGCTCGCCCGCGCGCGAAGCGGCGCCTCGGCGCTGCTCATCGCACCGACCGGAGCGGGCAAGACGCTCGCCGGCTTCCTGCCGTCGCTGACCGATCTCGCTGGTCGGCCGAAGCGTAGGCCCGGAGAGGCGCAGCGTGGCGTCCACACGCTCTACATTTCGCCGCTCAAGGCGCTCGCCGTGGACATCGAGCGCAATCTCGGCAGGCCGGTCGCGGAGATGGGACTCGACATCAGGATCGAGACGCGCACCGGCGACACGCCGTCCCACAAGCGTCAGCGCCAGAAGCTTGCGCCCCCCGATATCCTGCTCACCACGCCCGAGCAGCTCGCGCTCCTGCTTTCGTCCAAGGATGCCGAGCGCTTCTTCTCCGATCTCCGATATGTCGTGCTCGACGAGTTGCATTCGCTGGTGACCTCCAAGCGTGGGCATCTGCTTTCGCTCGGCATCGCCAGGCTGCGCCGCTTCGTGCCCGACCTGCGGACGATCGGCCTTTCGGCCACCGTCGCCCAGCCCGACGAGCTGCGCCGCTGGCTGGTTCCGCAGAACCCGCCGGGAGCGATGGCGGACATCATCACCGTCGAGGGCGGCGCCAGGCCCGTCATCACCATACTGGAATCGGAAGAACGCGTGCCGTGGGCGGGCCATTCGGCGCGCTACGCCATCGACGACATCTACCGCGCGATCCTCGACCACCGCACGACGCTGCTCTTCGTCAACACGCGCAGCCAGGCCGAATTCCTGTTCCAGGAGCTGTGGCGGATAAACGAGGAATCGCTGCCGATCGCGCTGCATCACGGCTCGCTCGACGTGGCGCGCCGGCGGCGGGTGGAAAAGGCGATGGAGGCCAACAGCCTGCGCGCCATCGTCGCCACCTCGACGCTCGACCTCGGCATCGACTGGGGCGACGTCGATCTCGTCATCCATGTCGGTGCGCCCAAGGGCGCGAGCCGGCTCGCGCAGCGCATCGGCCGTTCCAACCACCGCATGGACGAGCCGAGCCGGGCGATCCTCGTGCCGGCCAATCGCTTCGAGGTGCTCGAGTGCCGCGCCGCGCTCGAGGCCAATTATCTCGGCGCCCAGGACACGCCGCCGCTGATCGCCGGCGCGCTCGACGTGCTTGCCCAGCACGTCATGGGCATGGCCTGCGCCGAACCGTTCGATGCCGCCGCACTGCTGGCCGAGATCAGGGCCGCCGCGCCCTATACGGAGCTCGACGAGGACACTTTCGCGCGCGTGGTCGACTTCGTCGCCACCGGCGGCTACGCGCTCAGAAGCTACGAACGCTACGCGCGGATCCGCCAGACGAAGGACGGGCTCTGGCGCGTCTCGCACCCGCGCTTCGCCCAGCAGTACAGGCTGAATGTCGGTACCATCGTCGAATTCCCGATGCTCAACGTGCGCATGACGCGCCAGCGCGGGCGCGGCGCCAATGTCGCTGGCGGCCCGGTGCTCGGCAAGATCGAGGAATCCTTCATCGAGGCGCTGTCGCCGGGCGACACCTTCCTGTTCGCCGGCAAGGTGCTGCGTTTCGAGGGCATCCGCGAGAACGAATGCTACGTATCGAACGCGCCGGGCCAGGACGCCAAGGTTCCGGTCTATGCGGGCGGCAAGTTCCCGCTGTCGACCTATCTGGCCGGCGAGGTGCGGGCGATGCTCGCCGACCCGAAGCGCTGGAAGGCGCTGCCCGGGCAGGTTTCGGAATGGCTGGCGATCCAGAAGATCAAATCGGTGCTGCCGAGCAGGGACGACCTGCTGGTCGAGACCTTTCCGCGCGGCAGCCGCCACTACATGGTCGCCTATCCCTTCGAGGGGCGGCTCGCCCACCAGACGCTGGGCATGCTCCTGACACGCAGGCTGGAGCGGGCGGGAGCCCGTCCGCTCGGCTTCGTCGCCACCGATTATTCGCTCGCCGTGTGGGCGCATGGCGACATCGGCGCGATGCATGAAAGCGGCGAGCTGCCGTTCTCCACGCTTTTCGACGAGGACATGCTGGGCGACGATCTCGAGGCCTGGCTGGACGACAGCTACCTTCTGAAACGTACCTTCCGTGCCTGCGCCGTCATTTCGGGCCTGATCGAGACGCGCCATCCGGGAAAGGAGAAGACCGGGCGGCAAGTGACCGTCTCGACCGATCTGATCTACGACGTGCTGCGCACGCATGATCCCGACCACATCCTGCTGCGCGCGACGCGATCGGATGCCGCCACCGGCCTGCTCGATGTCAGGAGGCTCGGCGAGATGCTATCGCGCATCAAGGGACGAATCGTGCATAAGCAGCTGACACGGATATCGCCGCTCGCCGTGCCGGTCATGCTGGAGATCGGCAAGGAACGGGTGAAGGGTGAGGCGGACGAGGCGCTTCTGTCGGAGACCGAGGAAGACCTCATTCTCGAAGCCATGGGACCCGAATGACGATCGAAGCCGGCAGGGCGCAATTCAGGCAGGGCGAGATAGAGATCGCGGGCGAGGTCGCGGTCTGCGATCCGCGCGGCGTGCTCTACCTGCCCGACTGGAAGCTGCTCGCCGTTTCCGATCTGCATTTGGAGAAGGGCTCGTCCTATGCCCGGCGTGGCCAGATGCTGCCGCCCTACGACACCGGCGCGACGCTTGCCCTTCTGGCGCGGGTGATCGGCGACCACCGCCCCGAGACCGTCATCAGCCTCGGCGACAGCTTCCACGACGGCGGCGGGGCGGGGCGGATGCCCGAAACCTATCGCCAGCAGCTTCTCGCCTTGATGGCGGGGCGCGACTGGATCTGGGTTGCCGGCAACCACGATCCCGATGCGCCCGCCGACCTGCCGGGAACGACCGCCGCGGAGGTCGCGCTCGGCAGGCTGCGCTTTCGTCATGAACCGGCGACGGGCGCCGAGCCGGGCGAGATCGCCGGCCATCTCCATCCCGGCGCGATGATCGTGCGGCGCGGCCGCGCGGTGCGCCGGCGATGCTTCGCGACCGACGGCGAGCGGCTCGTCATGCCGGCATTCGGCGCCTATACCGGCACGCTCAACGTGCTCGACCGTGCCTATCGGCGCCTGTTCCGTTGGGAGAGCTTCGTCGCCTACATGCTGGGCGAAAGCCGCGTCTACCGCATGGAGCACCGCGTCCTGCGCGCCGGCTGAGGCGCTTCTCAATCCTTGCGGAAAATGATGCGGCCGAGCCAGCCGGTGACGAAGGCGAGCGCGACGGCGAACAGGCCGTAGAAGAAGCCATGGTCCTGCGCCCAGCGATAGATCGCCTGCTCGAAGCCGGCTTTCAGGATCGCGAGCTGCGCGGAGTTCTCCTTGATGAAGACGCCGTTCTTGAAGACGAAGGCACGCGCGCGGTGCGTGCCGACCGGCACGTTGGGCGCGAGGTGAACGGTCGCGCGGAAGAGGCTCTGCGAGAGGAACTGCACGCCGCCGATGCGCTCGCTGTAAAGCCCGGTCGCCTTCTTGCGATCGCGCAGCGCGGCGGTGAATTCCTCGATCGTCGCCCGGTTGCCCTCGCGGTCGAGCGGCGAGACGGTGACGTAGTCCGCGCCGAGCGCGAGCCGCCGGTAGCTCTGCTGGTTGGTGATGTCCTGCATGGCGCGCGTCGTCGCGATCGAATAGGACATCGGCACGTTCATGAAGGTCTCGGAATGGGTGTTGATCCACATGCCGAGCACACGCGTCTTCTTCCGCACCACCACCGGCCGCGCCGGTCCTTCCAGGACCACGATGATGTCGTAGCGCCCCTGCCTGGCGATCAGCGGGTCGGCATTGTCGAGCGCGCCGAAAATGGTGAGGTCGGCGCCCGAGAAGTCCGACGTGATGGAGATGCGGTCGGTCGAAAGGCCGATCTGAATGCGCTCGGGGTTGGGATCCTCCATCTGCGCCTGGGCGGCGAGGGGAACGAGGAGGAACAGCAGCGACAGGGCGGCGCGTCCGGCGAGCATCGCTTCACGCCCCCGCCAGCGAGGTGAGCGAATAGACGCTGGCCGGCCGCACGAAGAGGTCGAAGGCGAGCCGCAGCGCCACCGCCACCACCAGCAGGGCAAGCAGTGCCCGGAGCTGCTCGCCGCGCAGCCTTTGTCCGGCGCGCGCACCGTACTGCGCGCCCGCCACGCCGCCGATCATCAGCAGGAAGGCGAGCACGACGTCGACGCTCTGATTGGCCGTCGAATGGACGATCGTCGTGTAGGCGGCCACGAAGACGATCTGGAAGAGCGAGGTGCCGACGACGACGTTGGTCGGAACCTTCAGCAGGTAGATCAGCGCCGGCACCATGATGAAGCCGCCGCCCACGCCCATGATGGAGGCGAGGAAGCCGATGATGGCGCCGATGCCGAGGACGGGGATGATGCTGACGAAGAGCTTGGAGGCGCGGAAGCGCATCTTGAGCGGCAGCCGGTGGATCCAGTTGTGCTGGCCGGGCTTGCGCAGGCTCGCCGCATTGCCGCCGGCCGCGCGTCGCATGGCCTGCACGCTTTCCACCAGCATGAGCCCGCCGACCGTGCCGAGCAGCGCGACATAGAGCAGCGAGACGAACAGGTCGAGCTGGCCGACGCTGCGCAGAAGCGAGAAGACATAGACGCCGAGACTCGATCCGACGATGCCGCCGAGCAGGAGCACGGTGCCGAGCTTGAAGTCGAGTGTTCCCCGCTTGAAATGCGCCAGCGCTCCGGAGATCGACGAGGCGACCACCTGGTTGGCGCCGGTGGCGACCGCGATCGCCGGTGGGATGTTGTAGAAAATCAGAAGCGGCGTGATCAGAAACCCGCCGCCGACGCCGAACATTCCAGAGAGAAACCCCACCGCCGCGCCCATCGCCAGGAGCACGAGCATGTTCACCGACATTTCTGCGATCGGGAGATAAATGCCCACCCGTCAAACTCGATTACTAGTGTCTAATTCAGCGACCCGTTCCTGCCGGAATGATGTCTGGAAAATATATCGTTCTTGCGCCCACAATTAGGCGAAGTCAAACGGCTTAAGCCTTGTTTTGCCTAAAAAAGCTCCTGTTCCCGCCATTTCGCGGGAAAGGAGATCGCGAGCCCTGCCGGACGGCGGCGTCAGCGTCGGGCGAGCAGCGCGCGCACCAGCGGCTCGTCGACCTCTCCGGTCGCCGCCATGCCGCTGTCCTTCTGGAAGGCGGAGATGGCGTTCTTGGTCTTCTGGCCCATCACGCCGTCGGTCGCGCCGGCGTCGTAGCCGTTCTTGTTGAGGATCGTCTGGATGTTCTTCACCGCCTGCTTCATGTCGATGCTGGAGGTGGTCGTGCCGTCTTCGCGCCAGCCGTCCGGAACCTCGACGGTGTTGGCCTGGGCGTCGATCTCCTTCGGCTGCCAGAGCTCGGCCGCCGCCTTCGACTTTTCGAGCTGGTCGGGATTGAGCGTTCTTGCGATCTCGTCGCGCTTTTCGGCCGCGTCCTTGTCGCCGGTGCGGGCGACGAGGTCGAACCATTTGTAGGCTTCCTCCAGATCCTGCTGCATGCCGACGCCCTTGGCCGACAGGATGCCGAGATTGAACTGGCTGTCCTTCACGCCGAGCTCGGCGGCCTCGAGAAACCACCGCGCCGCCGATTCGTTGTCGGCTACGCTGTCGGCGCCCATGGCGAACAGCACCGCGAGATTGTGCATGGCGCTGGCGTTGCCTTGCGCCGCGGCCATCTGGTACCAGGTCTTCGCCTTGGCGACGTCACGCGCGACGCCGATGCCCTTCTCGTAGAGATTGCCGATGCGGTATTGGGCCGGTGCAAGCCCCAATTCGGCCGCGCGCTCGTACCAGGAGGCCGCTTTCGCCAGGTCTGTTTCAACGCCCTGGCCTTCCGCGTAGCGATTGCCGATCTCGTAGAGCGCCTTCGCGTCGCCCGCGGCGGCTGCCTCGCGCAATGCGACGGGCCCGGCTTCGAGCGGGATCGCCGCAACCGCTTCGCCGGCTGCCGCCGCCCCGATTTCTTGCGCGGCCTCTGCCGGCGTGACCGGCGTTGGTGCGACTGCGGCTTCCTCCTCCATTGCCGGCGCGGCAGTCGCCGCGGAAACGGAGTCCAGCCATTCGGTGGTCACGTCGGCGGTGGAGGCAGCGGTCATCATCGCCGCCTTCGCCGATGGGGCTTCGGGGTTGGCGGCCGTCGCCGCGCCGCTGTCCCGGGAAACTTCCGTCTCGGCGGGCGCCACCGCCGCCGTCTTCTCGTCGGCGACTTCCTCGACTGCCACGGGCGTCGGCGTATCTGTCGCGGCAAGCTCCGCGTTCTCGGCCAGAAGCGACTTGCCGAGCTGCATGGCCGTGAGCGCCATCAGGATCGCGGCGATGCCCATCATCACCGGCTTGCGGTTGCGCTTCAGGAGCCCCCCGATGCTGAAGCCGGTCGTGCTGCTCTTGGAGGCGGGGCGCTTCAGCATCTCGGCCTCGGCGGCGGCCGCCTGCGCCGCGCGCCGGGCGGCGGCGATGAAATCCGACTTGGCGGCGTCCGGCTCGCTACCGCGAAGCGCGGGGCCGCGCTCGTCGCGGACGCGGCGCATGATCGCGTTGAGGTCCGGTGCGCCGGAGCCGGGCTCCAGCGGCTGGTTGGCGATTTCCGGCGCCAGCGGCTCGTCGAGTTCGACGCTCGGCGCGGCGGACTTCGCGACGGTCGGGGCTGGCTCGAAAGCGTCCCGCTTGACCCGGCCGGAGGCCTTCCTGCCGGAAAGCGCGCGCGTCAGCCCGCCGAGAACCGAACGCTTCCTCTCGGTCTCGGAAGCGCCTTCCTGCTCGGCCAGCGCGGCTTCGGCCGCAAGCGCTGCCGCGGTCGCCGGCGTGCGGGCTTCCGCTTCGTCCGCTTCGAGGCCGACGAGTTCCATCTGGTCGAGGTCGCTCTGGATCGACGGCGCGGCGACGCCGAGCTGCCGCCCGGATGGCGCGGCGCGGTCGTCCGGGGTTCTCGCCGCGCCGGATTCGATCGTGGCCAGGCGCTCGACGATCTTCAGCAGCGTGTCGTGGATGGCCTCGAAGGTCTTGGCGTTGCGGTCGTCCGACTTGCGGGTCAGCGTCTCGAGCGCCCGAAGGTCTTCCGCGAGCCCTTTCACGAGCGTCGTCTCGGCGGCCGATCCGGCGAACGAACGGACCGCGTCCTCGGCTGCCTGGCGCGCGGCGACGATGACGTCCTGGCGTCCTTCGACGATCGATCGTTCGATCTCGTCGAGCCTCGGCGCAAGATCGCCGGCGGGCGTGGCGAGATGGGAGGACAGCGCCGCGACCTGCGCCTCGAGACTGAGGATCAGATCCTTGTCGAGCCCCAGCTCGGCATGCGCCGTACGCTCCAGCCGCAGCGAGATGTCCTCCAGCCGCGTTTCGATCGAGCGGATCGCGGCGTCGCCGGCGGCAGCGCCGTTGCGTTCCAGCCTGGCGGCGAGCTCCGCGAAATGCTCGTCCATCGCCTCGATCAGGCCGCCGCGGTCCTGCATGTCGGGGGCGGCATCGATCCGGGAAGCCACTTCCTCGAGCCGCCTTTCGAGCTCCTGGAAAAGTGCCTGGCTCTGTTCGATCGCGTCGCCCTGGCGCTGGTCCAGCATGTCGGAGAGCATGACGAAACGATCTTCGAGCGACCGGAAAACGCGGTCCATGTCGGGCATTGCGGGTGCGGCATTGTCGAGCTTCGCCGCGATCGCGGTGATCTGGTCGGCGAAACGCTCGATTGCCTGGTCGGGAAGATCGACCCGCTTGGCGATGTCGTCCACGCGCTCCGACAGCGTCGCGAGCTGACCGGCGAGCACGCCGGTCGTGTCGTCCTCCATCAGTTCCTGGATCTGATGCGCGAGCGAGGAGATGCGCGCCTCGATCCGCTGGAACGGCTCGGGATCGAAATTGGCGGTGTGGGCGATCGCCGAGGACGCGGCGATCGCCCGCGATATCTCGTCGAGACGCTCTTCTATCGCTTCCATCGCGGCCGGGCCGCCACGGTCCTGCTGCTGGTGCGCGAAGCGGTCGACCGCGGTCGCGAGCAGCTTCATCTTCTCTTCCAGCGAGCGCAGCGTGACCGAGGAGGGCAGGCTGTTCACCGCTCCGCCGATCTCCTCCAGCCGGCTGGTGAGCGCCTGGATCGCGGGGTCGGCGTCGGGCTTGCTCGAAAGGCGGTCCTCGAAGGCGCTCCAGCGCTGGTCGAATTCGTCCCAGCGCCGGTCGACGGATTGCAGCGTCTCCTCGCGCGCGAGCTTGCCGAGCGCATTCTTCACCTGCTCCATCTCGAGGCGGAGCAGGTTGATCTGGCGGTCGTCCGTGCGTTCGGCCAATTGGCGGATCATGCCCGAGAGCCGTTCGAATTCGGCGCTGAGTTCGGCCGCCTGGGGCTCGGCGCGGGGCGTCGCGAAGGCGCGCTCGATATCCGCCTTGAGGGCGGCGAATTCGCGGCGCAGCCCGGTGCTCATCTGCTGGCGCAGCTCGTCGCGCAGTGCGCTGACCTCGCTCGCCGATCTGGCCGCGCTGGCCCGGGGATCGGCCTGCGGCGTCCCGCCTGCCTGCGGACGGGCGATGCGGCTTTCCAGCTCTTCCAGCGTCTGGGCCAGGTGTTCGATGGCCGAACTCGGACGCCGCCGGCGACCGGTATTCAGGCTTTCGAGATAGGACCGTCTGTTGTTCATCGAATTTTCCGCCGCCCCTTTTTCGCCGGGAAATCCGGCCCGCCCTTGCGTTTCCGCCGCTCGCCGTCCCCCTCGTGCATGTGGGGAATGGCGAAAAGACTGTCCTTCCAGGGAAGGTCCGTGAGCAACGAGATACGGGATAACCACGGGAAATCGCTATCCGCACCATTCCTCCATCGTGGTAAACAATCCCTTAATCGCGTTTACCAAATCGAAATGTTCGACCGGCTCACGGGAGTCCTGCGGCGTCTTTTCGCACTTGCCGCGAAAACTTCCCGCGCCTATATGCGCGCAAAACGCAAAGGCTGGCCCGGGGCCGCCTGTCGCAATGTCTCACCAGAAAATGGAAGCTGCTCGCCCCTGCGGTTTCCTCTCTGCGTTCCGTCGGAGCGCAGTGACGGGGAAAAATGAAATGATGAACATGATGCCGGCCAGCGAGAGCATGGCCAACTCCACGGAAGTTGCTGACGATTATCTTCGCATAGGCGATATGGCCAGGAACTTCGGCGTTACCTTGCGCACCCTGCGCTTCTACGAGGACAAGGGCCTGATCAGCCCCAAGCGGGACGGCAATACCCGCCTCTACAGCCAGCGCGAGGTCAAGCGCCTCCAGATGATCATGCTTGGCCGCCGCGTCGGCTTCTCGTTGCGCGAGGTCAAGCAGATGATGGATCTCTACGATCCGAAGGGCAGCAACATCAAGCAGCTCAAGCTCGTGCTCGACAAGTCCGAGCGCCAGTTGACCAAGCTCGAAAAGCAGCGGGTTGCGATCGAAGAGGCGATGTCGGAGCTCAGGAACGCGATGTCGTCCTGGCGCGCCGCTCTCGCCGACCGCCAGATCGCTTCCGCCTAAAAAGCTTCCGGTCCCGTCGGGTCGGCCCGGACGCCCGTGGTTTTCCACGGGCGTCTTTTCGCGTTTGCGCATACCTCTGATCCGCTGCTCCCGAAAAATTGACGTTTACGCAAACGTCAAAGTTTGCTAGCTTCGCCGCAACCTTCGCTTCCGCCCGGCGGACGCCGCGCGGAAGTGCTTGCACGCCCTGTTGGAGGATTGTCATGCCGACTTACAAAGCGCCGGTCGCGGATACGCTTTTTGTCCTGAACGATGTGCTCGGCTACGAGCGTTATTCCAACCTGCCCGGATTTTCGGACGCGACGCCCGACGTGCTCGAGGCGATCCTCGCGGAAGGTGCGAAGCTGGCGGAAAACACGCTTCACCCGCTCAACCGCGTCGGCGACGAGGAAGGCTGCGTGCGCCAGGGCGACGGCAGCGTGACGACGCCAAAGGGTTTCAGGGAAGCCTACGGCCAGTATCGCGAAGGCGGCTGGATGGGACTTGCCGTTCCGGCCGAATATGGCGGGCAGGGGCTTCCCTATTCGGTCCATTCGGCGGTCGGCGAGTACATGTCGTCCGCCAACATGGCGCTGATGATGTATCCGGGCCTGACCCAGGGCGCGATCGCGGCGATCCTCGCGCACGGCTCGGAGGAGCAGAAGCAGACCTTCGTTCCCAGGATGGTCGAGGGCGTGTGGACCGGCACGATGAACCTGACCGAGCCGCATTGCGGCACCGATCTCGGCCTGCTGCGCACCAAGGCGGTGCCGAACGGCGACGGTTCCTATCGGATTTCCGGCCAGAAGATCTTCATCTCCGCCGGCGAGCACGACATGGCGGACAACATCGTGCATCTGGTGCTCGCCCGCATCGAGGGTGCGCCGGAAGGCGTGAAGGGCATCTCGCTGTTCATAGTGCCGAAGTTCAGGCTCGATGCCGACGGCAATCCCGGCGGGCCGAACGGCGTCTCCTGCGGCTCGATCGAGGAGAAGATGGGCATTCACGGCAACGCCACCTGCGTGATGAACTACGACGACGCGGAGGGCCATCTGCTCGGCGCGGAGAATGGCGGCCTCAAGGCGATGTTCGTGATGATGAACGAAGCCCGTCTCGGCGTCGGCCTGCAGGGCCTCGCGGTCTCGGAGATCGCGTATCAGAACGCGGTCGCCTATGCGAAGGAGCGCCTGCAGGGACGTTCGCTCTCCGGCCCCAAGGCGCCCGACAAGAAGGCCGACCCGATCATCGTCCACCCCGACATCCGCCGCAAGCTGATGACCATGAGGGCCTTCAACGAGGCCGGCCGCGCGCTGGTGCTGTGGACCGCGCTCAAATCCGATGTCGCCCATCGCTCCGGTGACGAGAAGGAGCGTCAGGCGGCCGACGACCACATGGGTCTGATGACGCCGATCGTCAAAGGCGTGCTCACCGACAAGGGCTTCGACAATGCGGTCATGGCGCAGCAGGTTTTCGGCGGCCATGGCTATATCGAGGAGCATGGCATGAGCCAGTTCGTGCGCGATGCCCGCATCGCCATGATCTACGAGGGCGCGAACGGCATCCAGGCGCTCGACCTCGTCGGCCGCAAGCTGGCGCTGAACGGCGGCCGCGCCGTACAGGCCTTCTTCAAGGAGGTCGGTGATTTCTGCGAGGAAAACCGCGCCGATGAAAGGATGGCGCCGTTCACCAAGGCGCTGAAGAAGGGCCTGAACGATCTCCAGGCGGCGACCATGTGGTTGATGCAGAACGCCATGCAGAAGCCGGACAACGCGGGCGCGGCCTCCACCGACTACATGCATCTCTTCGGCCTCGTCGCGCTCGGCTACATGTGGGCGCGGATGGCGAAGACCGCGCAACGGAAGCTCGCCGAGGGCGCTGACGGCTCGGCCGCCTTCTGCGAGGCCAAGGTCGCGACCGCCCGCTACTACATGGACCGCATCATGCCGGAATCGGCAGCGCATCTCGCCCGCATCTCCAGCGGCGCCGATTCCATGATGGCGCTTGCGGAGGAGGCGTTCTAACCTCTATTCCAGCGGAAGTCTGTTCAAGATTGAACGTCTTCACTATATGATTGGTGCGGGAGGTACTGTTTGATGGCGACAAATCCGGCCGAAGTTCTCGCTCTTCCGAAGGCCTCCTGGGCCGACGAGGAAGTGTGCATGCTCTACGACATGGCCACCCGCTTCCTCGCCGACGAGATCGCGCCGCGCTACGAGGAATTCGAGAAGGCGGAGATTTTCGACCGGGGGAGTTGGAGGAAGGCCGGCGAGGCCGGCCTGCTCTGCGCCTCGATGCCCGAGGAATATGGCGGCTCGGGCGGCACCTTCGCCCATGAAAGCGCGATCATCGAGGCGATCAGCCATGTCGGCGTCGACGGTTTCGGCATCGCACTGCACAACTCGATCGTCGCGCCCTACATACTTCACTATGGTTCCGAAGAGCAGAAGAGGAAATGGCTGCCGCGGATGGCGACCGGCGAGCTCATCGGTGCCATCGCCATGACCGAGCCCGGCGCCGGCTCCGACCTTCAGGGCGTGAAGACGCGTGCGGAGAAGGACGGCAATCAGTACCGCATCAACGGCTCCAAGACCTTCATCACCAACGGCCAGCTCGCCAATCTCATCGTCGTCGTCACCAAGACCGACCCGGCGATGGGCGCGAAGGGCACCTCGCTGATCGTGGTGGAGACCGACGAGGTGGACGGCTTCGAGCGCGGCCGCAACCTCGACAAGATCGGTCTGAAGTCCAACGATACGTCCGAGCTCTTCTTCAACGACGTTCGCGTGCCGACCTCGAACCTGCTGGGAACCGAGGAAGGCCAGGGCTTCGTCCAGCTGATGCAGCAGCTTCCGCAGGAGCGCCTGCAGATCGGCACGACCGCGATCTCGATGGTCGAGCGGGCACTGGCGCTGACGATCGACTACGTCAAGGAACGCAAGGCTTTCGGCAAGGCGATCCTCGACTTCCAGAACACGCAGTTCAAGCTTGCGGAGCTGAAGACGGAGGCCACGATCGGCAGGGTCTTCTACAACGATTGCGTCGCGCGCCACGTCAATGGCGGGCTCGACCCGGTCACGGCCTCGATGGCCAAATACTGGCTGTCCGACCTTCAGGGCAAGATCGTCGACGAGTGCCTGCAGCTTCACGGCGGCTATGGCTACATGAACGAATATCCGATCGCGCGCATGTATCGCGACGCCCGCGTCCAGCGCATCTATGGCGGCACCAACGAGATCATGAAGCTGCTCATTGCGAGGAGCTTGTAGGAGCCGAAATGAAACAGGTGCTTCCTATTTCCCTCTGCTCCGATGACCGTCTCCCCATGGAGAGCGGAACGCAACTGCGGCGGGCCGCCAGCCGTTCAGACGCAGGTGGAAAGAAGCTTCGTACCAATTGATCCGGATTTCGCTCCGGTTCGCAAAAACAGGGAGAAACGAATGTCTGACGCTTATGTCTATGACGCCGTGCGCACGCCCCGCGGCCGCGGCAAGAAGGACGGTTCGCTGCACGAGGTGCCGGCCGTGCGCCTCGCCGCGAAGACGCTGGAAGCGGTCCGCGACCGCAACGGTCTCGACACAAGCCAGGTCGACGACATCATCTTCGGCTGCGTCGATCCGGTCGGCGAGGCCGGCTCGGTCATTCCGCGCGCGGCGACCTTCGAGGCCGGCTACGCCACCGAGGCGCCGGGCATCCAGATCTCGCGCTTCTGCGCTTCCGGCCTCGACGCCATCAATCTCGGCGCCGCCAAGATCGCCGGCGGCTCCGACGACATCGTGATCGCCGGCGGGGTGGAAAGCATGAGCCGCGTCGGCATGGGCATGTCGGGCGGCGCGTGGTTCATGGACCCTTCGGTGGGCCTGCCGGGCTATTTCGTGCCGCAGGGGGTTTCGGCCGATCTGATCGCGACCAAATACGGGTTCTCGCGCGACGACGTCGACGCCTATGCGGTGGAGAGCCAGAAGCGCGCCGCGAAGGCCTGGGAAAAGGGCTGGTTCAAGAACTCGGTGATCCCGATCAAGGACCAGAACGGCCTGACGATCCTCGATCATGACGAGCACATGCGGCCCTCGACCGACATGCAGTCGCTCGCCTCGCTCAACCCGTCCTTCGTCATGCCGGGCGAGATGGGCGGCTTCGACGCCGTCGCCATCCAGCGCCATCCGGAGGTCGAGGCCGTCGATCACGTCCACCATGCCGGCAATTCCTCCGGCATCGTCGACGGCGCGGCCGCCGTTCTGCTCGGCTCCAGGAAGGCCGGCAAGGCGATGGGCCTGAAGCCGCGCGCGCGCATCCGCGCCTTCACCAATATCGGCTCCGAGCCGGCGATCATGCTGACCGGCCCGGTCGACGTGACGGAAAAGCTTCTGAAGAAGGCGAAGATGACGCTTTCCGACATCGACCTGTTCGAGCTCAACGAGGCGTTCGCGTCCGTGGTGCTGCGCTACATGCAGGCCTTCGACATTCCGCACGACAAGATCAACGTCAATGGCGGCGCCATCGCCATGGGCCACCCGCTGGGTGCCACCGGCGCGATGATCTTCGGCACGGTGCTGGACGAGCTGGAGCGTCGCGACCTGAACACCGCGCTGGTGACGCTGTGCATCGGCGCCGGCATGGGCACCGCGACGATCATCGAGCGGGTTTGATCGGGCCGGAGGAGAGAAAAATGGCTGACTACAAGAACTTCACCGTCGAAACCGATTCCGACGGCATCGCGCTCGTCACCTGGGACATGCCCGACAAGTCGATGAACGTCTTTACCGAGGAGGTGATGGACGAGCTCGACAGGATCGTCGACCATGTCGCCTCGACCGAGAAGGTCAAGGGCGCGGTCATCACCTCCGGCAAGGAGACCTTCTCCGGCGGCGCCGACCTCACCATGCTGCAGAAGATGCTCAAGCTCTTCGCCGACGAGCAGGCGAAGGACGAGCAGAAGGCGATCCAGCTCCTGTTCGACAATGCCGGTCGCATGAGCCACCTCTTCCGCAAGCTGGAAACCTCCGGCAAGCCTTGGGTATCGGCGATAAACGGCACCTGCATGGGCGGCGCCTTCGAGATGTCGCTCGCCTGCCACGGTCGCGTCGCGGCCGACAGCGATGCGGTCAAGATGGCGCTTCCCGAGGTGAAGGTCGGCATCTTCCCCGGTGCCGGCGGCACCCAGCGCGTGCCCCGTCTCGCCGATCCGCAATCGGCGCTCCAGATGCTGACCTCGGGCCAGAACCTGTCGCCGAAGAAGGCGAAGGGCATGAACCTGATCCACGAGATCGCCGCTCCCGACAAGCTGATCGAGACGGCGAAGAAGATGATCAAGGACGGGCTGAAGCCGGTCCAGCCCTGGGACGAGAAGGGCTTCAAGCTGCCCGGCGGGCCGGTCTATTCGGCGGCTGGCGCGAACCTCTGGCCGCCGGCGATCGCCATCCTGCGCCGCGAGACCTCCGGCAATTATCCGGGCGCGGCCGCGATCCTGAAATGCGCGTATGAGGGTCTGCTGGTTCCGTTCGATACCGCGCTGCGGATCGAGCAGCGCTATTTCACCGAGATCCTGCGCACCACCGAGGCGCGCATGATGATCCGCTCGCTCTTCGTCTCGCTGCAGGAGCTGAACAAGGGCGCGCGCCGGCCGCAGGGCGTTCCCGACACGAAGTTCAAGAAGATCGGCGTGCTCGGCGCTGGATTCATGGGCGCCGGCATCGCCTATGTGACGGCGAAGGCCGGCATTCCGGTCGTGCTTCTCGACCGCGACATGCCCTCCGCCGAAAAGGGCAAGGCGCACTCGGCTGGCCTGGTGGACGGCGCAATCAAGAAGGGCCGCGCAACCGAGGCGGAGAAGGAGCAGCTCCTTTCGCTCATCACGCCGACGGTGGACTACGAGGACCTCGACGGCTGCGACCTCGTGATCGAGGCCGTGTTCGAGGATTCCGAGGTCAAGAAGGGCGCGACCGAGAAGACCGAAGCCGTCATCGCCAAGGACGCCGTCTTCGCTTCCAACACCTCGACGATTCCGATCACCTCGCTGGCGAAGAACTCGGCGCGGCCGAAGAACTTCATCGGCATCCACTTCTTCTCGCCGGTCGACAGGATGATGCTGGTCGAGATCATCCTCGGCAAGAAGACCGAGGACAAGGCGCTGGCGGTCGCCATCGACTATGTGCGCGCGATTAAGAAGACGCCGATCGTCGTCAACGACACCCGTGGCTTCTACGTTAATCGCTGCGTGCTGCGCTACATGTCGGAAGCCTTCCAGATGCTCATCGAGGGCGTGCCGCCGGCGATGATCGAGAATGCGGCGAAGATGGCCGGCATGCCGGTCGGACCGCTGGCCCTCACCGACGAGACGGCGATAGACCTCGCCCAGAAGATCATGAAGCAGACGATCCGCGACCTCGGCGAGAAGGCGGTCGACAAGGATCAGTTCGCGCTGATCAACACCATGGTCGACACCCATGGGCGTCATGGCCGCAAGAACGGCAAGGGCTTCTACGACTATCCGGCAAAGCCGGCCAAGAAACATCTGTGGCCGGAGCTGAAGGACCTCTATCCGCAGCAGGATCCCGACAAGGTCGACGTCGAGGAGCTGAAGCGCCGTTTCCTCTTCACCATCGCGCTCGAGGCCGCCCGCGTCATGGAGGAAGGCATCGTCACCGACCCGCGCGAGGCGGATGTCGGTTCCATCCTCGCCTTCGGCTTCGCGCCCTATACGGGCGGTGCGCTGTCCTACATCGACGGGATCGGCGCCAAGAAGTTCGTCAGGCTCGCCAAGGATCTTCAGAAGAAATACGGGGCGCAGTTCAAGGCGCCGAAGCTGCTCCTCGACATGGCGGAGAAGGGCGAGACCTTCTACGACCGCTTCAACCCGTATCCGAAGATGAAGAAGGCGGCGTAGGGTGCGGCGTTCCTCTCCCCGCTCGCGGGGGTGAGGAGTGATCCGCGCAGCGGACGAAAAGCCAACGATTTGGCTTTTCGAGCGACGAACGCCCGGAGCGAAAGCGAAGGGCCGGTCGGCAGGCAGGTGAGGGGCGGTACTTCGTCCGGCCAGATAGGCTCTGCCTCTCATCCGGCCCTTCGGGCCACCTTCTCCCCGTGAACGGGGAATGGAGCATCTCATGTACGTCTGGGCCCGTCTCGCCAGAATGGCGCTGACCGCGAAATCGCGCGGCGTCTACCGCATGGGAGATGAGAGCAGGCTGACCTTCCGCTGCCTGCCGACCGACATCGATTCCAACTTCCACCTGAACAATGCGCGCTACATGATGCTCGCGGATGTCGGCCGCATCGATATCTTCATGCGCGCCGGCCTGATCAAGCTTGCCCGCGGCCGGGGCTGGGCGCCGATGATGGGCGGACTGCAATCCGTCTATGTCCGAGAGATCAGGCTGTGGCGCAAGTTCGACGTGGTTTCCACCGTCGAGACCTGGGAGGGCACGCAGGTCATCGGCCGTCACCGCTTCGTTTTCGAGGATGGCGAGACGGCGGCGCTGGTCATGACGACCGCGGGCATCTACGATTTCCGCAACCGCCGCTTCGTGCCGATCGACGACCTCGTCGCCGAACTCGGGCAACGCATCGAGCCGCGCCCGCCGAGCGAGGAGGAGCGCATCTTCATGGCGTCGCATGCGGGCCTCAGGAAGCTGGCGAAGGGCGAAGGCTAGTTCCTTGCGCAAATCCGGCATTGCGCTATCGTGCGGTGATGAGGTGCAGCCGATGACCAAGCTTGAACGCGCTATAGCCGAAGCGGAAAAACTGCCGACCGAGCTCCAGGAGAAACTTGGAGACGAGTTGCTGCATTCGGTTCATAAGCTTCTCGCGCTTCGTGATGACCTCTCGGCAGGTGTCGCCGAGCTCGATGCGGACAAGGGCATTCGCGGCGAGGCGGTCCTTTCGGGATTGAAAGCGCGATATGGCGCTTGAGGTCGTATTCGCGCCGCTGGCGCACACGATCTCCGGGATATTCTGGACTACATCTCAGCCGACGACGAACACGCTGCGATACGCATGCTGGAGCGATTCACAAGAACGATCTCGCTGCTTGCGGAGAAAGCGTTCATCGGGCCGGCAGCAAGCTGGATCGGCTTTTCGGGGATGCGGAAAATGACCGTACCTCCCTACGTGATCTACTATCGCTCCTATGAGGAACGGCTTGAGATCGTAAGAATTCTTCATTCGTCGCGCGATATCGATTCGACGGACTTCATCAATCATTGAGCCATTCAGGAGCCACGCTTGCCCGAGATCGAAATCGACTACTACTTCGTATGCGTTTCGCCTTTCGCCTATCTCGGGCACGAGGCCTTTCATGCCCTTGCGGTGAAGCACGGCGCGACGATCCGCTATAAGCCGATGAAGCTCATGGGCGTCTGGGAGAAGTCGGGCTCGGTTCCGCTGAGCCAGCGATCCGACACGCGCAAGCGCTATCGCCGGATCGAGCTTCAGCGCGTCGCCGACATTCGCGGCCTTCCGCTCAATGTCGAGCCGAAATATTTCCCGGTCGACTCCTCGCTCGCGGACCGCGCGATCATTGCCCTGATCGAAAGCGGCAAGGACCCGACGGGCTTCATTTGGCGGGTCCATCGCGGCGTGTGGGTCGGCGACGAGAACGTGTCCGACCGCGCGCAGCTCGCCGCTTATCTTGCAGCCGAGGGACATGATGGCGAAGTGGTGCTGGCCGCCGCCGAAGGCGGGGAGGTCGCCGCGATATACCAGCGCAACACAGACGACGCCGTCGCCGCCGACGCGATCGGCGCACCGGTCTATGTGCTGAACGGCGAGCCGTTCTGGGGGCAGGACCGGCTGGACTATCTGGCGCATGCGCTGGAAACCGGAAGGGGACCCTTCCGCGGCTGACGTTCGCGTGACCGTGATGGCGGAGAAGCTTAGGGACCGTACTTTTGCTCTGGACAGGCCTCCGAGGGACGGCTAACTAGTCGATAAAGGTATTTTTTCCTGTTTTCGCAAGGGAGCTCGTCATGCTCTCGCATGATCAGGTCTGGGCCGCGATCGACGGTCTCGCGGAGCGTTACTCCCTCTCGGCGTCGGGCCTTGCCAAGCGGGCCGGGCTGGACTCGACCGCCTTCAACAAATCCAAGCGGCTTTCGTCCGACGGCAGGCCGCGGTGGCCTTCGACCGAATCGCTGGCGAAGGTCATGGAGGCGACCGGCGCGTCGCTGCACGAATTGCTGGTGCTCATCGAAGGCAAGTCGGCGCAGGCGGTTTCCGCGAGGCGCACCACCGTGCCCTTGATCGGCTTTGCCCAGGCCGGCGCGGGCGGCTATTTCGACGATGCGGGTTTTCCGGCCGGGCAGGGCTGGGAACTCGTCGAGCTGCCGGCCGGCGCCGGCGACGGCGCCTATGCGCTGCAGGTTCAGGGTGACTCCATGCTGCCGCTCTATCGCGACGGCGACGTCCTCATCGTGGAGCCCGACGCCGCCATCCGCAGGGGCGACCGCGTCGTCTTGAAGACCAATGCCGGCGAGGTGATGGCGAAAATCCTCGCGCGGCGCACGACGAGCCTCATCGAGCTCGTTTCGCTCAATCCCGAGCATTCGGACCGCAGCATCCTCGTGTCGGAAGTCGAGTGGCTTGCCCGCATCGTCTGGGCGAGCCAGTAAGGCCTCATGCGTAAAGCGGGCATAGCCGTCGCGCTCACCGGCCTCGCCGCCGCCACGCTGACCGGCGTTTTTGCGAGGGATCATATCCTCGCCGTCGATCTCGCCGCGCAGAAGGCTTCCGAGGCCGCCACGGCGGCCAGGATCGTGGAAAGGCCGGTGCCGCCTCCGCCGCCCTTGCCGGAAGTCAGCCGCCGCATTCGGCCGGTCGTTCCGGATGTCGTGGCCGCACCGCCCGTCGGCGAGGGAGGACTGGAGCGCGTCGACCCGCGCGATCCGCTCGGGCCGTTGGGCCGGGCACGGTCGCTGTCGGAAGGTCCGCCGAAGGAAACGATCCTCTATCGCCCGACGACCGCCGGCGCCGGCCGCTTCGAGGCCCAGGGCTACAGCGTTCGGCTGGAAGGCGTGCAACCCACCGATGTCGGGGAGAATTGCACCACCCCCGAAGGGTTGTCCTGGCCGTGCGGCATTCATGCGCGGACGGCGTTCCGCAACTGGCTGCGCGGGCGCGCCCTCAACTGCGTCGTGCCGCCCGTGCCCGGCCAGGCCGAGCACGTGACCGGCTGCACGCTCGGCAAGGAGGACGCCGCCGAATGGCTCGTCAGCCATGGCTGGGTGCGCGCCGAGCCGAACGGATCCTACGTCGAGGCGGAAGAGGTCGCGCGCAAGGCGCGGCTCGGCCTGTTCGGACCGGCGCCGATCACTTCCCGGCAATCAGGCGACTAGCTCGCCTTTCAGGGCCTTTCCGACCAGCGCGCGGGTTTCGGCGATGCCGTAGAGCGCCGCGAACGAGCCGAAGCGCGGCCCGCGCTCCTGTCCGATCAGGACCTGGTAGATCATCTGGAAGAAGGCGACCGACACGCCGGGTCCCCCTTCGGGGCTCTTCTTGGAATGATCCTGGTAGCGCTCGACGCCGCGCGCCACGTCCAGCGCCGCGTTCTGGATCGCCTCGCCGTCGGCGTCGGCCGGCAGCGTGCCGAGCCTGTCGGAGAGCGCCTGGAGAGCCGCGGCCTCTACCTCGTCCGGCGCGCGGAACACCTTGGTCGGCTTCACGAAATCGTCGAAGTAGCGGAGCGCGAAGCCGACGAGCCGGTCGAGCTCGGGATGCGTCTGCGGCGTCACGCCCGGCGCATGGCGCGAGATGAAGCCCCAGAGCACGCCCTTGTCGTGCGCGTTGGAGGCCGAGACCAGGTTGAGCAGCAGCGCGAAGCTGACCGGCAGCACGATCGCCGGCGGATTGCCGTCATGGATGTGCCATACCGGATTGCCCAGCCGTTCCTTCCACTCCTGGCGCGGATAGGCCGCCAGGAGCTGGTAGTATTCGTCCACGGCGCGCGGAATGACGTCGAAATAGAGCTTCTTTGCCGTGCGCGGCTTCTGGAACATGTACAGCGCGAGGCTTTCGGTCGGCGCGTAGGTCAGCCATTCGTCGATCGTCAGGCCGTTGCCCTTGGACTTGGAGATCTTCTCGCCCTTCTCGTCGAGGAAGAGCTCGTAGACGAAATGCTCGGGCGCGCGGCCGTCAAGCGCCTCGCAGATGCGGTCATAGACGCCCATGTTCGGCCCATGGTCCTTGCCGAACATCTCGAAATCGATGCCCAGCGCCGCCCAGCGCGCGCCGAAATCCGGCTTCCATTGCAGCTTCACCTTGCCGCCGGTGACAGGCAGTGTCGTCTCCTCGCCGTCCTCGTCGTCGAAGGTGATGGTGCCGGCCTCCGCATCGACCTTCTTCATCGGCACGTAGAGCACGCGCCCGGTCTTCGGCGAGATCGGCAGGAAGGGCGAATAGGTCGCGCGGCGCTCCGGTCCGAGCGTCGGCAGCATGATCGCCATGATGGCGTCGTAGCGCTCGGCCACGCGCTTCAGGATCGCGTCGAAACGGCCGGACTTGTAGTACTCGCTCGCGCTGGCGAATTCGTAGTCGAACTTGAACGCGTCGAGGAAGCGCCGCAGCATTGCATTGTTGTGATGCCCGAAGCTCTCGTAGTCGCCGCCGAACGGGTTCGGCACCACGGTGAGCGGCATGTGCAGATAGGGCTCCAGCGCGGCGCGGGCCGGAACGTTTTCGGGAATCTTGCGCATCCCGTCCATGTCGTCCGAAAAGCAGATGAGCTTGGTCGGAACGGCGTCCTCGGTCAGGATGCGAAAGGCATGGCGCACCATGGTCGTGCGCGCCACCTCGCCGAACGTGCCGATATGCGGCAGTCCGGAAGGCCCGTAGCCGGTCTCGAAGAGGACGGTTTCCGGCCAGTCGCGCCCCTTGTAGCGATCGATGATTTTCCGCGCTTCCTCGAACGGCCAGGCTTTGCTTGCGCGCGCGGCTTCGAGAATTTCGGGCGTGATTATCAGCGAGTTCGATCGCGTGTGGGTCATCTTGTTGCGTCCTGTCCGTCATTTGCGGCCGCGAGGCCGCGCCGAACGTCTATGCGCGTCCATCAGATGCGTCAATCGCGGCCCATGTTTTTCGTTGCGGGGGCGGTTTCGCGTTCCTACCTTCATCCGGTCACAACAAGGCGAATGGAGAACGGGCATGACGAAGCCGACACCGCAGGAAGCGCTGGTCTATCTGATGGTCATCATATCGGCGTCGGATCGGAACATGCGCGATTCCGAACTGGCGCGCATCGGCGCGATCATCCGCACGCTTCCGGTCTTCGAGGGGTTTGATCAGGCGCGAACCCTGGAAGTGGCGCAGCAATGCCAGAAGCTTCTCCAGGAGGAGGCCGGGCTCGATGGGCTGCTGTCGATCATCAGGGAGGCGCTGCCCGAATATATCCGCGAGACCGCCTACGCTCTGGCGGTCGACGTGGCGGCCGTCGACCTCGCGGTCGGCGTGGAGGAAACGCGGCTGCTGGACATCATGAAGAACCGCTTCGCGCTGGATCCGCTCGCCGTCGCCGCGATCGAACGCGCGGCGAGCATCCGCCACCGTACGATCGCCTGAGCGGCGGCGTCATTCCACGTTGATCCTTTTCCGGTAAAGGCTCAGCATGGCTGAATGATCGATGCGCTGAATCTTTCGGAAGCAGCAGTGCGCGCCGTCGCCTTCCTGGCGATTTTCGGCGCGATGGCGGCTTTCGAGCTCTGGTCGCCGCGGCTCGAGCGCGACGAGATGGCGGGCGCGCTGAAGTCGCGGCGATGGTTCACCAACCTGTCGATGGTGGTGATCTCGTCGCTCGTGCTGCGCGTCGTCTTTCCCGCGGCCGCCGTGGGCGCCGCCGTTTGGGCGCAGGCCAATGGCTGGGGCATCCTGCGCCTGGCGGGCATCGACCCGGTGCTTGCCGGCGTCGCCGCCTTCGTCATTCTCGATTTCGCCGTCTGGCTGGAACATGTCGCAAGCCACAAGATCGGCCTGCTCTGGCGCATCCACCGCATGCATCACGCCGACACCGGCTTCGACGTGACGACCGGCTTGCGCTTCCACCCGCTCGAAATATTGCTGTCGATGTTCTGGAAGGCAGCGGTGGTGATCGCGCTCGGCCCGCCGGTGCTGGCGGTGCTGATCTTCGAGATCGTGCTCAACGGCACCTCGATGTTCAATCATTCCAACGTGCGGCTCCCGCTCAAGCTCGATCGCGTCGTCAGGCGGTTCCTGGTCACGCCCGACATGCACCGGGTGCATCATTCAAGCATCAGGCGCGAGACCGATTCCAACTACGGCTTCAACTTCCCCTTCTGGGACAGGATCTTCGGCACCTATGTCGCGCAGCCCGCGCGCGGCCATGACGGCATGGAGATCGGCCTCCACGAATATCGCGGAGCCGAACCGTCGCGCCTGGTCTGGGCGCTGATGCTGCCCTTCAGGGGAAGGGCCGGCCGCCGGTGGGACCTGCCGGGGGATCAGTAGAAGCTTACGGGGAAGTATTTGAGATAGAGTTCGGCGAACTTGCCCTTCACGCCGATCTCGCGCAGCGCGTAGTCGAAGGCCTCGGCGAGTTCTCGATTGTCGAGCCTGGTCGCGATGGCCATGCCGTATCCGAGGAATTCCGGCGCGATGTAGGGGCCGCCGACGAAACGGCAGCAATCACGCGATTCCGATCCCTGCAGCCAGAACGACATGCGCATGCCGTCGCCGAAGGCACCGTCGACCTTCCGTTCCCGAAGCGCCTCATAGAGCTGTTCGCTCTCCTCGATGGCGGTCACGACCGCGCCGGGGAAATAGGCGCGCAGCATGGCCTCGTGCGACGAGCCGGAAAGCACGCCGATCTTCTTGCCGACGACCGCCGCGTTCATCGGCTCGCGGAAATCATCGGCCGCCTTCTGCGCCACGAAACGCGCGGGAAATCCGAGATACGGCCGGGTGAAGGCGTATTTTTCGCGGTTTTCGGCGGTGATCGCGGTGCCGGTGATCAGGGCTTCGCCATCACCGCGCTCGATCGCCTCCTCGAGTTCCTCCCAGGGCAGGCCCTGGATCTGACAGCGCGCGACGATGCCGAGCTCCGCGCAGATCGCCCGCGCGAGTTCGACATGGAAGCCGGCCAGGCGGCCGCTGGCATCGATATAGTTGAAGGGCGGGAAGTCGATGGTGGTGAGGAAGCGGACCCGGGCCACCTGCGACAGGTCCGGCTTCGCCATCCGCTCCTTCTCGTCCCAGAAATTCGGGATCGTGGGTTCCTGCGCCCACGCGGCGATCGACCCTGCGAGCACGGCCGCTGCCGTAAGCATTATGGCCGAAAGGGCGGGAAGAAACTTGCGAGCCATGGACGATCCGGAAGCCTTGGGGGACGCCCGCATCTCTCCCAGCAAGCGCGGGCGATGTCAACGCGGGCGGCAGGCGACGAAAAATCCGACAGAGCTGAACGGGAAAGCGGAGCCTGATCCACGACACGAACAACCATATTGCAAATTTCCTCCGGGCGCGCTTACCTGAAAAAGCTTGGGGAACGACAGACGGCGCCGCCTCGCATCGGGGCAGGAACGCCGCTTTGGGTGGAGGGGGCATGGCCGTCCTGTGGGGACAGGAGACGGAGCCGGCGTTTCATTCCGGCTTCCGGGATTTCGCCGGAGAGCGGCACGCGCACGATTTGCACTCCGTCTCGCGGACGGAATTCTCCTCCGTGATCTCGCGCGATTGGTGGAACATCCTCGACAGACTTGCCGTCGGGCGATCGGCCGCGCTCAGGGCGGCGTTCCTGGCAAGCCGCAACGCCACTTCGTTGCAGGCCGAGCTGCTTGCCGCCGGAGCGATCGAGCCGACCGGCTTCGCAAGCGCGGTCGCGGCCGAATTCGGCCTGCGCTTTGTCGCGCGCGTCGATCCCGACAGGCTGCTCATGCGGGAGAACCACCGCCTTGCGGCGCTGAAGCGGCCGCGCGGCCGGCTGATTGCGAGGATCGAGGAACGCGGCGAGACGGCTCTGCTGGTGGTTCCCGACGGCGACGATCTCGACTGGCTGCGGCGGCTGGCGGCAAATCCGGAAACTGCCGCGCGCATCCGCATCGTTCCACATGACGTCCTTCGCCGAGCGATCGCCGAAAGAAGCAGGGAAAACTTGCGGCGCGATGCCGTGCACGGGCTTTTCACGCGCGATCCCCGGCTCTCCGCGAGGATCGTCGGCAATGCCTGGCAGGGGCTTGTCGTCGGCGCGCTTCTCGTCGCCGTTCCGCTGGGACTGCTGCTCGACACGAACAAGACGCTGGTGACGCTTCATCTCGCCGCGACGCTGTTCTTTGCGTGCTGCGTCGTGCTGCGGGTACTCGCGCTGACGGTGGCGGCACCGTTGCGCTTGCCGGCGCTCGCCGAGGACGATCCGGCGGACATGCCGCGCTATTCGGTGCTCGTCGCCCTTCGCCGCGAGGCGGAGATGGTGCCGCAGCTTCTCGTGGCGCTGGGGCGGCTGTCATGGCCGCGAAGCAAGCTGGAGATCAAGCTGGTCTGCGAGGCGGACGACGCGGAAACGCTCGAAGCGCTGCGCGCCCACGGGCTCCATCCCTCGATCGAGATCATCGAGGTTCCGCCATGCGAACCGAGGACGAAGCCGAAGGCCCTGGCCTACGCGCTGCCGTTCTGCTCGGGCGAGATCGTCGCCCTCTTCGACGCCGAGGACAGGCCGCACCCGCTTCAACTGAGGGAGGCGTGGCAGAGCTTCCGCTCCGGCGGCGACGACCTCGCCTGCGTGCAGGCGCCGCTGGTGGTCGCCAATTTCCAGGACGGTCTCACGCCGCGCCTCTTCGCCTTCGAATATGCGGGGCTGTTTCGCGGCCTTCTGCCATGGCTTGCGGGGCAGGGGCTGATGCTTCCGCTCGGCGGTACCTCGAACCACTTCCGTCGCGCGGCTCTCGATGATATCGGCGGCTGGGACCCCTACAATGTGACGGAGGATGCCGATCTCGGCCTGCGGCTTGCCCGTTTCGGCTACCGCACGAAGACGATCGCCCATCCGACGCTGGAGGACGGGCCGAGGGATTTCGCCACCTGGTTGCCGCAGCGCACCCGGTGGTTCAAGGGCTGGCTGCAGACCTGGCTCGTCCATATGCGCAGCCCGGTCGTCCTTGCGAGGCAGGTCGGGACGGGTACCTTCATCGTCTCGCAGATACTCTTCCTGGGCCTGCTGATCTCGGCGCTGGTGCACCCCTTCTTCGTCGTCACCATCTTGTGGACCATCGGCAAGCTCGCGGTCACCGGCACGGTAAGCCTGTCGAATTCGATCATCTTCTTCGTCGATCTCGCCAACATCGCCTTCGGCTATGGAGCCTTCCTGGCGCTGGGCGCGCAGACGCTCGCTTCCGGCGAGAGAAGTGGTCTTCGCCGGGCGGTCGTCTTCACGCCTGTCTATTGGCTCATGCTGTCGGTCGCCGCCTGGCGCTCGCTGTGGGAGATCTGGCGCCGCCCGCATCACTGGAACAAGACGCCGCATGTCAGCAGGCGACGTCCGTAGCGTCGTCAGAATATCGCCTGTGGATCGCCGATGATGTTCGGGTCTTCCTCGCCGATCGCCTTCGTGTCCCGCCCCGCATAGTCGATCGAAAGCAGGATGCGGCGGATGACCGCGAGCCGCGCCCGCCGCTTGTCGTTCGAGCGCACGACCGTCCAGGGCGCGTGCTCGGTATGGGTCCTCTCGAACATGAGGTCGCGCGCCTTCGTGTAATCCTCCCACTTCTGCACGCCGGCAATGTCGATCGGCGAGAACTTCCACGATTTGAGCGGATCGTGGCGACGGTCGTGGAAGCGTTTGAGCTGCGTTTCCTGGCCGATATTGAGCCATATCTTGAAGAAGCGGATGCCTTCGTCGACGATCAGCTTTTCGAAGCTCGGCGTTTCGGCGAGGAATTTCTCGTGCTGCTCGGGCGTGCAGAAGCCCATGACCGGCTCGACGCCCGCGCGATTGTACCAGGAGCGGTCGAAGGTCACGAACTCGCCGGCGGTCGGGAAATGCGTGACATAGCGCTGGAAATACCATTGCCCGCGCTCGGTCTCGGTGGGTTTGGGCAGCGCCACGTTGCGGGCGACGCGCGGGTTCATGTATTCGCGCAGGACCGCGATCGTGCCGCCCTTGCCGGCCGCGTCGCGGCCCTCGAAAAGCACCATCGCGCGCTCGCCTCTCGCCTGCATCCAGGCGAGCAGCTTCACCAGCTCCACCTGCAGGCCTTCCAGCGTCTCCTTGTAGTCCTTGGACGGCAGCTTTTCGTCATAGGGGTAGCCGCCGGCTTTCAACTGGCGTTTGGCGATCCAGTCCGGCAGTTTCGGGTCGTCGATGTCGAAGGAACGCTTCTTGCCGTCGATCCTGATGGCGATCGGCTTGGTCCTCTCCTTCGATGGTGCTGCATCGTCTCTCGGCATGGCGACATTCCTGGCTGTCTTCCCCCGAATCCATGCTATTGGGTGGCCTCGACGCGGTCCAGCGGCAAGTTGATTCCCTTTTGGTGACGGATGGCGGGAGTTTGCGGATGGTAGATGCGACGCGCGCGAAAACGGGGCGCCGCATGGCGGCGCTGGCGCGTGCGCGGCTTTATTCGGCACGCTGGCCGCTGATGGCCGCCGCGGCCGCGATCCTGGCCGTGGGCGTGCTTGCCGGCGGCAGGCTCTGGCACTCCGTCCTCGCCATGTTCTTCGTCGTCATCGTCGCGGTGCTGGCTCCGCGCCGCGCCTTTCGTCGAGACGAGGAAACGAGCGCGGCCATCTCCCATGCGGGCGACATGGCCGGCATGAGCGCGCTCGATCTCGCCGCCGCCGTGCCCGATCCGCTGATCATCTTCGACCGCAACGGCTCGACCGTTCACGCCAACCAGGCCGCGCTCTCGGCATTCGAGCCGCTGCCCACCGGCTCGCTGATGCAGCTCAAGTTCCGCGCCCCCGAAATCCAGCAGCTTTTCCTGGATGTGCGGGAAGGCAAGCCCGCCGCCGTCGTCGACTATGCGGAGAAGGTTCCCATCGAGCGGGTCTACCGGGTCGCGGCCATGCCCGTCGGCGAGAACACCGGCCTGTTCGCCGTGCTCTTCAAGGACCAGAGCGAGAGCCGGCGCATCGACCGCATGCGGGCCGACTTCATCGCCAATGCCAGCCATGAGCTGAGAACCCCGCTGGCGTCGATCTCGGGCTTCATCGAGACCTTGCGCGGCCCGGCCAGGAACGACGAGAAGGCGCGCGAGAACTTCCTCCAGATCATGCAGACCCAGACCGAGCGGATGGCGCGGCTGATCGACGACCTTCTGTCGCTGTCGCGTCTCGAAATGCGCCCGCACGTCAAATCGGCCGGCAGGGTGGACCTCGTGCAACTGGTGGGCTCGGTGGCGGACTCGCTCAATCCGCTTGCCAAGGAATCCGGGCTCGTCTTCGACAAGACGTTTCCCGACCATGCCGTGGAGGTCTCCGGCAACCGCGACGAGCTCATCCAGGTCTTCGAGAACCTTCTGGAAAACGCCTGCAAATACGGACAGTCCGGCAAGCGGGTGGAGGTCGCCATCGAGGAAACGATGGTCGGTCCCCGACCGGAGGCAGCCGTCACGGTGCGCGATTTCGGCCCCGGCATTGCCGAGGAGCACATTCCCCGCGTTACCGAGCGCTTCTACCGCGTCGATGTGGAGACCAGCCGCTCGCAGAAGGGCACCGGGCTGGGGCTGGCCATCGTCAAGCATATATTGACGCGCCACGACGGACGTCTCACGATCAAATCGGAGGTCGGCAAGGGCGCGGCCTTCACCGTCTATCTGCCTTTGCGCTGAGGCGCGGGCCGCGCCTTGACGCGAATGAAGCCGGGTTTCTTTTTATTGTCATCAGCCTGGCCTAGAAAGGTTGGAAGGTCGCGAATCGCGGGTTGAGGATACTGAGGCGGATCATGATGCAGTCGCATCACATCGTTCGAGCATATGACGGAGAACTTGCGATGCTGGGCAACCGCATCGCCGCCATGGGCGGACATGCCGAGCGCATGGTCGAGCAGGCCGTCGCCGCTTTGATCAATTCCGATGTCGATCTCGCCCAGAAGGTCATCGCCGACGACGTCGTGCTCGACGAGGGCCAGCGCTGGATCGACGACCGCGCCATCGTGCTCATCGCCAAGCGCCAGCCCATGGCCGACGACCTGCGCGAGATCGTGGGCACCATCCGCATCTCCGCCGATCTGGAGCGGGTCGGCGATCTCGGCAAGAACATCGCCAAGCGCGTCGTGGCGGTGGTGGACGCGCGCCAGCCCATCCGCTTCTTCCGCGGGCTGGAGGCTTTGTCGAACCTCGCGCTCACGCAGTTGAAGCAGGTGCTGGACGTCTACGCCTCGCGCGGGGTGGACGGCATCGGTTTCGTGCGCGACCGCGACGAGGAGATCGACGCCATGTACACGTCGCTCTTCCGCGAGCTCCTCACCTACATGATGGAGGATCCGCGCAACATCTCGTCATGCACCCATCTGCTTTTCTGCGCCAAGAACATCGAGCGCATCGGCGACCATGCCACCAACATCGCCGAGACGGTCTACTACATCGTCACCGGCGAGCAGATGCCGATCGAAAGACCCAAGGAAGACAAGAGCCACAAGGTGGTGGTGGAAGGCTGAGGGGGCGGAACGCGGGTTGCCCTTCATCGCCGGCGTCGTCTCGGGACCGGCGTGGCGATCCTCTCCATTACCGAAAAAATAAAAAGGGAGCGGCAAGGACCGCTCCCTTTGGTTTTCATGCAGCTCGACGCCTGCGTCAGCGGGCCTTGCGACGCTCCGCCGCCGGCTGGTATGCGACGCGCGAATGGTACGCGCAGTAGGGGCCGCCTTCGCCCACATCGTTGCCGCAGAAGCTGAAATCCTCGGCGAGCGGGTCGCCGTTCGGCCATT
Source organism: Aquamicrobium sp. LC103 (assembly GCF_001014615.2). GTDB lineage: Bacteria > Pseudomonadota > Alphaproteobacteria > Rhizobiales > Rhizobiaceae > LBCQ02. Next base: position 120,272 of record NZ_LBCQ02000014.1, on the reverse strand, counting down.
TGCAGGTGCGCTCGCTGAGCTCGACCAGTTTCAGGTTGCGCGACATCGGGACGACGACGTTTTGAATCGGACGCAGGGCGTGACGTGCCACCGGCTCGGCGTCGAACTGGACCTGCAGCGCGGTCGCGCCGACCGAGGCGGCGACGGGACGCGACGTCCGGGTCACCGTGCGCGGCGCGCTGGGTTGGGCGGCCTTCTTCGGGCGCGAGGGAGCGGCCGAGGCACGACCGCGTCCCGAAAGCTTGAGACGATGCACCTTGCCGATGACCGCGTTCCTGCTGACCCCGCCAAGCTGGCTCGCGATCTGGCTTGCGCTCAAGCCCTCCGACCAGAGCTTCTTGAGAAGTTCAACGCGCTCGTCAGTCCAGTTCATCGGGACATGCTCCTGCTGCAGCATGCGGGAATCGGAATCCACAACCGCCCGGGCAATGCCGGGAGGGCACCACATCTACTGGTGTGATTAGATCCGCCGCACGAAATCTAGTTATTTCCGGCCTCAAACTACCTTATCGGCGGACTCCGTGACAAGAGTCCGGCCAGCTTGACGAATCGGTTTTTTCGGTTTTCCCCAACTTGCCATCCCGCGGCCCGATGGAGGCTGCGGGAGAGTTGCGGAGGCCTGGTTCGCCGAGACCTTTCGATTGACACACCAGCCGAAAAACCCGATATAAGTTCTTCCTCGCCGCCCTTTGGGCGGCTTTTTTGATTTCGTCCGCGGCTTGGCGGAAAATGCCCCTGGAAAGGCTTTGTCCGCTCGGCAAACGAGTATCCGGAGACCCATATAATGAGCGGTTCGGCGCTTTACGAGACCTTTGCCCGCGCGCCCCTGGCATTCGACCGGGGAGAGGGAAGCTGGCTGGTGACGGAAAGCGGCGAGCGATATCTCGACTTTGCCGGCGGCATTGCGGTCAACTCGCTCGGACACAGCCACCCGCACCTCGTTTCCGCCCTGACGGAACAGGCGGGCAAGCTGTGGCACGTCTCCAATCTCTACCAGATTCCGGGCCAGAGCCGCCTCGGCGAGCGCCTGGCCGAGAACACCTTCGCCGACAAGGTGTTCTTCACCAATTCGGGCGCCGAGGCGCTGGAATGCGCGATCAAGACCGCGCGCCGCTATCATTATGTGAACGGCCAGCCGGACCGCTATCGCATCGTCACCTTCGAGGGAGCCTTCCACGGCCGGACGCTGGCGACGATCGCCGCCGGCGGGCAGCCGAAATATCTCGAGGGCTTCGGCCCCAAGGTCGAGGGCTTCGACCAGGTTCCGTTCGGCGATTTGGAAGCCGTGAGGAAGGTGATAACGGACGAGACCGCCGCGATCCTGATCGAGCCGGTGCAGGGCGAGGGCGGCATCCGCGAGGGATCGGCGCCTTTTCTCCAGAAGCTGCGCGAGCTCTGCGACCAGAACGGCCTGCTTCTCATTTTCGACGAGGTCCAGAGCGGCATCGGCCGCACCGGCAAGCTCTTTTCCCATGAATGGTCGGGCGTCACGCCGGACATCATGGCGATCGCCAAGGGCATCGGCGGGGGGTTCCCGGTCGGCGCCTGCCTGGCGACCGACGAGGCCGCGAAGGGCATGACCGCCGGTGTCCACGGCACCACCTTCGGCGGCAATCCGCTGGCGATGGCCGTCGGCAACGCGGTTCTCGACGTCGTTCTCGAGGAAGGCTTTCTGCAGTCGGTGCGCGACAAGGCGCTGCTCGCCAAGCAGGGGCTTGCCTCCGTCGTCGACGAGTTTCCCGACGTTTTCGAGGAGGTTCGCGGTGTCGGCCTGATGCTCGGCCTCAAATGCCGCGCGCCGAACGCCGCGGTCAACGCCGCGCTTCGCGACGAGCATTTCCTGGTCGTGCCAGCGGGCGACAACGTCATACGCCTGCTGCCGCCGCTGACCGTCAGCGAAGAGGAAATCCGGGTCGGCATCGACCGCATCCGCAGCGCCGCCGCCAAGCTCGGCGCGGTGACCGCCAAGACAAGCAACTGAGCGAAAGGAGCAACCCATGGGAGCCGATTTTCGCCATTTCACGGACCTCTCCTCAGTTTCGGCGGCGGATCTGCGCGCCATTCTGGACGATGCGCGCACCCGCAAGGCGCGGCTGAAGGCGGGCGAGACCGAGAAGCCGCTTGCCGGCAAGGTGCTCGCCATGATCTTCGACAAGCCGTCGACACGCACCCGCGTGTCCTTCGATGTCGGCATGCGCCAGCTTGGCGGCGAGACGATCATGCTGACCGGCACCGAAATGCAGCTCGGCCGCTCGGAAACCATCGCCGATACGGCGAAGGTGCTTTCGCGCTATGTCGACGCGATCATGATCCGCACCACGACGCACGAGCGGCTGGTGGAACTGACGGAGAACGCTTCCGTCCCCGTCATCAACGGCCTGACCGACGACACGCATCCCTGCCAGATCATGGCGGACGTGATGACCTTCGAAGAGCATCGCGGACCGGTCAAGGACAGGCTCTTCGCCTGGACCGGCGACGGCAACAACGTGCTGCATTCGCTGGTCGAGGCGTCGGCCCGGTTCGATTTCCGGCTGAATATCGCGGTCCCGGGGGGCAGCGAGCCGCAGGAGAAATATGTCGACTGGGCGGCGGCCAATGGCGGCCGCGTGAAGTTCATAGCGAACGCGCGCGACGCCGTAGACGGCGCGGACTGCGTCGTCACCGACACGTGGGTGTCCATGGGCCAGGAGCATCGCGCCCGCGGCCACAACATCTTCGCGCCCTATCAGGTGAACGAAGCGCTCATGAAGCATGCGAAACCCGATGCGCTCTTCATGCACTGCCTGCCCGCGCATCGCGGCGAGGAGGTCACGGACGAGGTGATCGACGGGCCGCATTCGGTGGTGTTCGACGAGGCCGAGAACCGGCTCCACGCGCAGAAGGCCGTGCTTGCCTGGTGCTTGAGCGCTTGATACCCGGCTCGCCCAAACCTATTTGATGGGCTTGGCGCATTGTTTTTGATTTGAACGCGTTTTTCGCGAGGGCAAGTTGCCGTTCGCGCGGGATGCTCTGACGGGATTTGCTCCATTGGCTGAGACGGAAAGAAAGCTCGGCGAATTCGGTTTCGCCGGCGACGACCATGTGGTGCCCTTCGAGGTGGCGGCGCTCGACGCGCGCGGCCGCGCCGTGCAGTTGGGGCCCATCCTCGACGGAATCCTGGAACGCCACGACTATCCCGAACCGGTGGCGCGGCTGCTCGCGGAGGCGATGGCGCTGACCGTGCTTCTCGGCACGTCGCTGAAGTTCGACGGCAAGTTCATCCTGCAAACCCGTTCGGAAGGGCCGGTCGACATGCTTGTCGCCGATTTCACGACGCCTGGTTCGCTGCGCGCCTATGCGCGCTTCGACGAGGAGCGCCTCGAAGCGGCCGTCGCGGCCGGCCAGGCCTCGCCCGCCGATCTTCTCGGCGCCGGCGTGCTCGCGCTGACGATCGACCAGGGTGCGCATATGCAGCGCTACCAGGGCATCGTGCAGCTCGACGGCAGCTCGCTGGAGGAGGCCGCTCGAACCTATTTCCGGCAATCCGAGCAGATACCGACCGAGGTTCGGCTGGCGGTCGCGCGGCAGATGGTGCGTGACGACGGCGGATCGCGCTGGCACTGGCGTGCCGGCGGCCTGCTCGCGCAGTTCCTGCCGGACGCGCCGGAACGCCTGCGTCTTCCCGACCTGCATGGCGGCGACGGAGACAATGGCGACGCGCCGGACCCGACCGACGACGCCTGGGCGGAAGTCCAGGCGCTGGTGGGCACGGTCGAGCCCGACGAGCTTCTCGACCCGACGGTCGGCTCCGAAAGGCTGCTCTACCGCCTCTTCCACGAGCACGGCGTGCGCGTGTTCGAAGGCGTCGGAGTGGCGGACCGCTGCAGTTGCTCGCGCGAGAAGATCCGTTCGATCCTCGACGGTTTCACCGCCGAGGAGATCGCGGAGAGCACCGAGGACGAGGAGATAAGCGTTTCTTGCGAGTTCTGTTCGAAGCAATATAGTTTCGACCCGGCCGAATTCGCCGGAACGGATTGAGGGATGCCTCGTTCCGTGTCGGCGCGCGGCGCGGAATGGAGGTCCACTATGCGTATCATTTTCTCGACAGCCGTTTTTCTTGCTTTTGCACTGCCGCTGCAGGCGGCGGAGATCACCATCGACGTCCCCGGCGAGGGCGAGGTCGAGCGCACCAGCGCGACCTATGTCTGTGGCGATCGGGAAATCGCGGTCGAATACGTCAATGCCGAGAACGTCTCGCTGGCGGTGCTGACCCTGGCGGATGAAACCATCGTGGCGTCGAACGTCATTGCCGCCTCGGGCGCGAAATATGCCGGCGCGCAATATGTCTGGTGGACGAAGGGCGACGACGCCGATTTCTACGATCTCATGCAGGGCGAGGACGCCGATCCGGTGAGTTGTTCGGTCAAGGGTTGATTTGACTCCGCGATAAGCGTTACCAAGTTATGGTTAAAGCTAGGGGTAAGCGTTCGTAAACGGCAAACCGCCGAAGATCGGTGCCGCTTCGGATGGTGGCGAGGGGCGCAACCTGCCGGATGGCCGATGCTGTTTCGCCTGGCGATAATCTACCTCGTTGCAGCCGCTTTCGCGGCCGGGCTGGCCCAGCTCGTCTCGCACACTTCGGAAACCGGCCCGCCGGAAAGGGCGTCGTTGCCCTGCGAGCAATGGTCGAATCCCGACTGCAAGCCGCCGGTCCTGCGATAGGTGTCACTGTCTGCGATGTCATGGTTAAGCATTATTAAACCGATGCGCGGCAGGATTCGCGAATCTGCGGGGGCGGATTCATGAATGGGCAATATGCCGGACGGTGTTGCAGAACCAGCGCAGGAGCGCGAAGAGGTCGCCGAGGCGATCTGTGAGATCGCTATCTGCATAGCGCAGATCATCCACGAAGCGGATCCCGGAGCCCACCGGCGCATGAACTTTGCCGCCGGCAAGGTCTACAACCGTCTCATCGGCGAGAAGCACGAGATAGCCGCCGACATCGTCTATCGTTTCGGCAGGGCGTTGATGGACCGAAATCTCTTTCCCGAGGGGGAAGACCCCGAGGAAACCGAACCCGCTACATAGGGCGTGGTTTGTCGCCCCCTTCCTCGTCTTCTTCGTCCGGGTGTGGGTTCCAGGAATGCGGTTCGATGCGCTGCTGGGTGTCGCCGTCTATGAAGGTCCACCAGCCGGCGTCGCTCTCATCCCATTCCCCGCCCGAATTCTTCAGCTGTTCCAGCGAGCGGTATTGGGCGATGGACTCGTTTTCCTGCCCGTCCTTGTCCGTCCAATAGACGGTGATCTTGCTGCCGTCCCTTGGCGCCGTCGTGATTGGTTTTCCGCTTGCCATGCCGGTCTCCCTCTTTCCTGTCTCGTCAACACGCGGGGAACAAAATCCGTTCCACACTGGTTCATGTGGCACAATAGGAGAGTCACGAAATGAGGCTTCTGTTTCTCGCCGTCGCGGCCTGGGCGGCTTTCCGCATCATCGAGGAAAACCGGCAGTCGGGGACGCCGGCGCTGTTGCCCGCCCCCCGGCGGGCGAAGGTTGCACCCGTTCGCGCCAGGTCCAGGATCAGTTGACCGAACGCGCCTCGCCCGGAATGTCGAGCGAGAAAGCGGGAATGTCGATGTCGAAGGTCTCGCCGTCGGCGTTTTTCATCGTATAGGCGCCGACCATGATGCCCGAGGGCGTACGCAACGGGCAACCCGACGTATACTGAAAGCTGTCTCCCGGATTGAGTTCAGGCTGCTCGCCGACGACACCCGGTCCGCGCACTTCCTCGGTCCGCCCGGACGCGTCGGTGATGCGCCAGTAGCGCGAGATCAGCTTGACGAACTCGTCGGAATTGTTGGCGATCGTCACCCGGTAGGCCCACACGAACCGGCTTTCCGCCGGGCTTGAGCGGTCCTCGAGATAGAAGGGCTCGACCTCGACCTCGATATTGCGTGTCTTGCTGCGGTACATCCGTTTCAACCTGAAAGCATGAAGGGAGATTTGGCACGAACGGAGGGCCGGTCAACATGGATACCGGAAATTTGTTCGGGCCGTGACGGGCCGGGATTGGCGCCGCGGCCTCGCCCGATCTATGGTCGCCTTGGGAAAAGCGAGGACGCATCGATGCTCGACGGGTGGGTGAGGCCGAGAATAGATCCGATGCTTGACCGCATCGCGGCCGTCCTCGCCCGTCGCGGCGTCTCGGCGAACGCGATAACGATCGGCGCCTTCGCCGTCGGCCTCGCCGCCGCCGCTGCCATCGCCGGCGGGGCCTATCTCGCCGGCCTCATCCTCCTGCTCGCAAGCCGCCTGGGCGACGGGCTCGACGGCGCGGTGGCGCGCATCGGCGGCAAGTCCGATCTCGGCGGCTATCTCGACATCGTCCTCGACTTCGCCTTCTACGGCGCGATCCCGATGGCCTTCGTGCTTGCCGACCCGGCCGCCAACGCGGTGGCCGGCGCGGTGCTCCTCGTTGCCTTTTACGTCAACGGGTCGAGCTTCCTCGCCTACGCGGTGATGGCGGAACGGCGGAAAATGGAGACGTCGGCGCGCGGCCAGAAGTCGCTGTTCTTTACCACCGGTCTGGCAGAGGCGAGCGAGACGATCCTGTTCTTCGCCGCCTTCTGCCTGTTCCCGCAATGGTTTGCCGCGTTGGCCTACGCTTTCGCCGCTCTCACCTTCTACACCGCGATCTCGCGCGTGGTGCTTGCCTGGCGCACGTTGCGCTGACGAGCCGGCTCAGGCAGCCTTCGCCAATGCCCGCTCGATGTCCTCGATCAGGTCGTCGCCGTCCTCGAGCCCGACCGAAAGACGCACCGTGCCGCCGGTGATGCCCAGCTCGGCGCGGGCCTCGTCGGTGAGGTTCTTGTGCGTCGTCGTCGCCGGATGCGTGATCAGGCTCTTGGAGTCGCCGAGATTGTTGGAGATCTTGATGATTTCGAGAGCGTTGACGAAGTCGAACGCAGCCTTCTTGCCGCCCTTGAGATCGAGGCAGATAAGCGTCGATCCGCCTTTCATCTGACGGGCGATGATATCGGCCTGCGGGTGATCCTTGCGGCCGGGATAGACGACCCGGGAGATCGCCGAACGCTCCGCGAGGAAATCGGCGATGCGGCTGGCGCTCTCCGTCTGCTGGCGCACGCGGAGCGGCAGGGTTTCCAGCCCCTTGAGCAGCGTCCAGGCGTTGAACGGCGAGAGGCTCGGGCCGGTGTGGCGGAAATAGTCGTGCAGGTTCTCGTCGATCCATTTCTTGTCGGAAAGGACCACGCCGCCGAGGCAGCGGCCCTGGCCGTCGATATGCTTGGTCGCCGAATAGACGACGATGTGCGCGCCGAGTTCCAGCGGCTTCTGCTGCAGCGGCGTCGCGAAGACGTTGTCGACGACGACCCGCGCGCCGATCGCGTTGGCGAGCTTGGCGACGGCGGCGATGTCGATGACTTCCAGCGTCGGATTGGTCGGGCTTTCGAGGAAGAACAGCTTGGTGTTGGTGCGGATCGCCCTTTCCCATTCTTCCATCTTGGTGCCGTCGACCAGTGTCGACTCGATGCCGTATTTGGGCATCAGGGTTTCGACGATCCAGCGACAGGAGCCGAAGAGGGCGCGTGCCGCGACCACGTGGTCGCCCGCCTTGACGCTGCACAGAAGCGCTGCCGCGACGGCGGCCATGCCGGAGGCCGTGGCGCGTGCGTCTTCCGCGCCTTCGAGCTGGCACATGCGCTTCTCGAACATGTCGTTGGTGGGGTTGGCGTAGCGCGAATAGACGAAGCCCGGCTCGTCGCCCTTGAAGCGCGCCTCGGCAGCCTCGGCCGTATCGTAGACGAACCCTTGCGTGAGAAATATCGCTTCCGACGTTTCGCCGAATTCCGACCGCAACGTTCCGCCATGCACCAGGGTCGTGGCCGGCTTCCAGGTGCGCTTCGTGTCGTTTGTCATAGACCTTGCCTCAAGCAACAAAAAAACCGGCCGCGAAGTCGCATGCCGGTTTCATCTCGGCCCTTTAGCGACTTGTTTAACGTGGCTGCAAGCCGACCGGCAAATCACCACGGGATAACCGGTCCTTTAGACCTTGCGCCGGCTTGCGTCAACCGGCGTGATCATTAGGGTCCGACCCTAAAACCTCATGCTCGAAGAATGGAGCTGATCGTGCGTATCTCTGGCATCCTTCCGGATCGCGACATTGCCGGCCTGTTCGACAGCGGGGCGCTGAAAGCCGCGCATCCGCTCGACGCCGACCAGATCCAGCCGGCGAGCCTCGATCTGCGCCTCGGCGACAAGGCCTACCGGGTGCGCGCGAGCTTCCTGCCCGGGCCGGGCCACAAGGTGGCCGACAAGCTCGACCGGCTCAAGCTGCACGAGATCGACCTGCGGGCTGGCGCGGTGCTTGAGACCGGCTGCGTCTACATCGTGCCGCTGCGCGAAAGCCTTGCGCTGCCCGAGGACGTCTCGGCCTCGGCGAACCCGAAGAGCTCCACCGGCCGCCTCGACATCTTCACCCGGGTGATGGCCGATCACGGCCAGGAATTCGACAAGATACCGGCGGGCTACGACGGCCCGCTCTACATGGAAGTGAGCCCGCGCACATTTCCGATCGTGGCGCGGGCCGGCTCGCGGCTGTCGCAGATCAGGTTCCGCGTCGGCAAGGCGCTGCTGTCCGAGCCGGAGCTGCAGGCGTTGCACCAGGCCGAAACGCTGGTGGCCGCGGAGCAGCCGAACATTTCCGGCGGCGGCATCGCGCTGTCGATCGACCTCACCGGCAACGGGGACGGGCTGATCGGCTATCGCGGCAAGCACCACACGGCGGTCATCGACGTCGACAAGCGCGCCGCGCACGATCTCCACGATTTCTGGGAACCGCTCTACCAGCGCGGCAGCCGCGAGCTGATCCTCGATCCCGACGAATTCTACATCCTGGTCTCGCGCGAGGCCGTCCATGTGCCGCCCGACTACGCGGCCGAGATGACGCCCTTCGATCCGCTGGTCGGCGAGTTCCGCGTTCACTATGCGGGCTTCTTCGACCCCGGTTTCGGCCATTCCCAGGCCGGCGGCACCGGCAGCCGCGCGGTGCTCGAGGTGCGCAGCCACGAAGTGCCGTTCATCCTCGAGCACGGTCAGATCGTCGGCCGTCTCGTCTACGAGCACATGCTTTCCCGCCCGCAAAAGCTCTACGGCATCGACCTGAAATCCAACTATCAGGCGCAGGGCCTCAAGCTTTCCAAGCACTTCCGCGTCGGCTGACTTCCGCCCGCCTCGCTATCGGCGGTCGAGTTCGCCACCGGTGGCCTGCCGCAACTGCCTGACCTCGTCCCGCAGCGCGCGGATCTCGCGCAGGATCAGTTCCTGCTCGTTCTGGAGCTCGGAGCGTTCGAGCGACGCCGTCTTGTCATGCTCCTCCTGCATGGCCGAGACGATGATACCGATGAAGAGGTTGAGGACGGCGAATGAGGTCGCCACGATGAAGGGCAGGAAGAACAGCCACGCCCACGGATAAACCTCCATCATCGGACGGACGACGCCGGACGACCAGCCGTCGAGCGTCATCACCTCGAACAGCGAATAGGCCGACGACGCGAGATCGCCGAACCATTCGGGGAAACTTTCTCCGAACAGCTTCGTCGCCATGACCGCGAAGACGTAGAAGACGAGGCCGAGCAGAAGCACGATCGACCCCATGCCGGGAAGCGCCGCCACCAGTCCGCCGACGACGCGGCGCAGCGACGGCACCACGCTGACGAGGCGCAGCACGCGCAGGATGCGCATCGCCCGCAGCACGGAGAGGTTGCCCGTGGCCGGTACGAGCGCGATCGCCACCACCAGGAAGTCGAAGACCCGCCAGGGATCCTTGAAGAAATCGCCGCGATAGACGGCAAAGCGGGCGAGAAGCTCGGCGACGAACACGGCGAGGATGAGACGATCGATGAAGAAGAGAAGCGGGCCGAACGACGCCACCGCCGCCGGATAGGTCTCCAGGCCGAGCGTTATCGCGTTGACGATGATGAGGAAGGTGATGGCCGCCTCGAAGCGGCGCGATTCCAGAACGGCTTTGATGATCGGCACGTCGGCAGGTTCCCGTTGGTCGCAGCTTTCCGCACAAGTGCTTCGGCAAACGCCGCGCGTCAAGCCGTGCCTCGGCGGCCGGACGAAACTTGCCGCACGAAACTTGCCGCTTGACAGGCGAGCCCCTCGTCGCGGATTAATTGCCCGGTCGCGGGCGTAGTTCAATGGTAGAACGGCAGCTTCCCAAGCTGCATACGAGGGTTCGATTCCCTTCGCCCGCTCCAGCCTCCCGGCTTGAAGCGGCCGCGCACAACGCGTATCTGGAGATGGCAGATGCCGGCTGGAGAACAGGAAATGTCCGCAATCAACCGATTCCTCGGCGACACGCCACTTCGCATCCTCCTGAAGCTGATTGTCGTGTCCTTCCTGGTCGGCATCGTGATGAGTGCCTTCGGCTGGTCGCCGTTTGACGTGCTCTACGGCGTTCGGGACTTCTTCCTGCAGATATGGAATCTGGGTTTCGACGCGCTTTACCGCTTCTGGAGCTATTTCCTGCTCGGCGCGGCGATCGTCGTTCCCGCCTTCATCCTCCTGCGCATCCTCAACTACCGGCGGTGACGCCGGCGCATGGCGATGCGCGCTCGTGCTCCGTAGGAATATCGGCGCGAGCGGTTGGAGCGTCCTCCGGCACGCGCCACGCCCAAATCAGGGGGGAGCGGTGAACCGGGACGATGCTGCGAGGGGAGGGGCCGTGCGTCCCTTCGACGTCAACAACAGGCTGGTGCTTTCCATCGCCCTGCCGATGATGCTCGCCTATGTGACGACGCCGTTGCTCGGCCTTGTCGACACAGCCGTCATCGGCCAACTCGGCGATGCCGCGCTGATCGGCGGGCTTGCCGCCGGTGCCATCGTCTTCGACGTCGTCTTCGCCACCTTCAATTTCCTCCGTTCGGGAACCACCGGCCTCGTCGCGCAGGCCTATGGCCGCGGCGACCGGCCCGAGGAGCAGGCGGTGTTCTGGCGTGCTTTCGTCGTGGCGCTCCTGCTCGGTTGCCTCCTCATCCTGTGCGCGCCGCTGATCGCCGAAGTCGGCGGGCGCTTCATCGGCGGCGAGGAGGCCGTCACCGCGGCGATGGCCACCTATGTGCTCATACGGCTGCTTTCCGCCCCCTTCGCGCTCACGAACTATGCGATCCTGGGCTACGTGCTGGGCAGGGGCGAAGCAACGCTCGGCCTCGCGCTCCAGCTCGTGCTGAACGTCACCAACATCGTGTTTTCCGTCATTCTTGGCCTATGGCTCGGCTGGGGCATTGCGGGCGTTGCCTGGGGCACGGTGATCGCGGAGGTGACGGCGGCGCTGATCGGCCTGACGATCCTCGTCGCGCGCTTCCGCAAGCTGCCGCCGCTGGCCAGGGGCGCGCTCGCCAACGTTCAGGCGCTGGGCGCGATGTTCGCGCTCAACCGCGACATCATGATCCGTTCCTTCGTGCTGCTCGGCGCCTTCGCGCTCTTCGCGCGGCAGGGTGCGCAGCTCGGCACGCTGACGCTCGCCGCCAACGCGGTGCTGATGAATTTCTTCCTGCTCTCCGGTTACTTCCTCGACGGCTTCGCGACCGCCGCCGAACAGCTCGCGGGCAGGGCGCTCGGCGCGCGCCACCGGCCCGCATTCGCGCGTGCCGTGAAGCTCACCGCCTGGTGGGGCTTCTGCGTCGCCGGCCTCGTCACCGCGCTGTTTCTGCTTTTCGGGGCCGGTCTCGTCGCCGTCGTGACGACGGCCGAGGACGTGCGGGCCACGGCGGCGATCTACCTGCCGTGGGCCGCCTTCACCGCGCTTAGCGGCGTGCTCGCCTTCCAGATGGATGGGGTGTTCATCGGCGCCACCTGGTCGCGGGACATGCGCAACATGATGCTCCTGTCCTTCGCCGCCTATATCGTCGGCCTGCTGGCCCTTGGCTCGGCCTTCGGCAATCACGGGCTGTGGGCCGCGCTGCACCTTTTCCTGCTGGCGCGGGGCCTGAGCCTGCTTTCCGTGCTGCCGAGGCGTTCGCGCCAGGCTTTCGGCACCTGATCGTCAGGCGGCGTCCGGGGATATTCCGAGCCAGTGGTCAAGCCTGCTGTCGCGCAGCTCGGTTATCGACGACAGGCCCATGCGCCGGACATAGTCGGCCATGCCGCGCACGATCCGGCCGGGCAGGGCGGGGCCGGCATAGATCATGCCGGTATAGAGCTGGACGAGGTCGGCCCCGGCGCGGATCTTCTCCATCGCCGTCTCGGTGGAATCGACGCCGCCCACGCCGATGATGACCGCCTGCGGCCCGAGCAGGTGGCGCATCCTGGCGAGGATCGCCGTCGAGCGGACGAAGAGCGGCCGTCCGGAAAGCCCGCCGGTCTCGCTGCCCTGCCGGCTGGTGATGCCCTGGCGCGACAAGGTCGTGTTGGAGACGATCAATCCGTCCACCTTGTTGCCGGTCACCTCGGCGGCGATGTCCTCGAGTTCGGCGTCGGCGAGGTCCGGCGCGATCTTGAGGAAGATCGGCGTGTGGCGGCCGCTTTCGCCGGCGACAACATTCCTTGCCTGCGTGACCTCGAACAGCAGCTCGGCAAGGCTCTCGCGCGATTGCAGATTGCGCAGTCCCGGCGTGTTGGGCGAGGAGATGTTGACGGTGAGATAGGAGGCGAGCGGCGCGAAGCGCTCGACGCCGAGCCGGTAGTCGTCGATGCGGTCGGCGCTGTCCTTGTTGGCGCCGATATTGATGCCGACGATGCCGGGCCTGCCGTAACGGGCGTGCATCCGCTCGAGGCAGCTCCCATGCCCCTTGTTGTTGAAACCGAGCCGGTTGACGACCGCTTCGTCCTCCGCGAGGCGGAAGATGCGCGGCTTGGGATTTCCCGGCTGGGCAAGCGGCGTGACGGTGCCGACCTCGGCAAAGCCGAAGCCGAGGCCGAGCAGGGCGTCGGGCACCTCGCCGTTCTTGTCGTATCCCGCCGCCATTCCGAGCGGGTTGGGGAAGCGGAGCCCGGCGACGTCCACCGCCAGCGCCGGGCTGTCGGGGACGTTGCGGCATTTAGGCAGGCCGGCCTTGAGCGCGGTGATGGAAAGGCCGTGCGCGGTTTCGGGATCGAACGAGAACAGGAAACGGCGGCCGATCGCGTCGACCAGGCTGTTCATGCTTCGAGCTCCGGAAAGACGTGGCTTCCGTCTTCGCCGAGCGGCAGCGGCTTCACCCAGGCGACGGCCTTCATGTCGAGCTCGGAATAGAGGTGCGGGAACAGCGCGCCGCCGCGCGAGACCTCGTATTTCAGCGCGTCGCCGAGAAGGGCCTCGTCGACCGCGATGAGCAGGAGATCGCGCTGGCCGGAAAAATGCTTCGCGGCGGTTTCGCGCGCCTGGCCTGCGGTGGAGAAATGGATGAAACCGTCGGCATGGTCGATTTCCATGCCGCGGAAGACGCCCGCGCGCTCGGCTTCGCGCCACAGCGGCTCGGGGCAGATCTTGTAGATCAGGGAACTCATGCGGCGGCTATAGTCTTATTACGGTCATCTGAAAAGCCGAGCCTGGGGCGGGCAAACCTAGTTGCCAACAGTTTTGTAGCCCAAACCGCAATTCCGGCGCAAAGTAATGGTGATTTTCCGAGACCGTTCGAAGGAGGCAACAATGTCGAAGCCGCTACTGATGGCAGCCGCCATCCTGTCCTTTGCCATGGCTCCCGCAGCGTCGGCGCAGGATGTCGAGCGCTATCGGCTGGAAAAGACCGACGACGGCTATGTCCGCATGGACACGGTCACCGGGCAGATGTCGATCTGTGAGGAGCGCAACGCGCAGCTCGTCTGCAAGCTGGCGGCCGAGGAGCGCGGGGCTTACGAGGACCGCCTCGACGAAATGCTGGGAAAGATCGAGGCTCTGGAAGAACGCGTCGCGAAGCTCGAAGGCTCGAGCCCGACCGCCGGCCTGCCGAGCGAGGAGGAATTCGAGCAATCGCTGGGCTACATGGAACGCTTCTTCCGGCGCTTCATGGACATCGTCAAGGATTTCGGCACCGAAACCCGCGAGGGCGGCGGAACGGCGGAACCCACCCCCGACAGAACCTGACGGGGCCGTCCGGCCCGAACATTGGTGTGAGCCACGGGGTAATTTGAGGCCTACAGCACCGCCGACAGCGCAAGCGAGATCGCGAACATGGAGCATGCGATCACGAATGTCGTCTGCGCGTAGCTGCAATAGACCTCATGGAGCACGCGTGCGAACAGCCGGTTCGCATGGTCGTTGCGCGGCCGCGCGCCGTCGTCGAGATAGATCCAGACCTCGGTGTTCTTCGGCTTCTGCCGCAGCGCCAGATGCGCCTTGATGAGCAGTATCCCGGCCATCAGGAGCATCAGTATGGCGCCGGCGCGAAAGGCGAGCGCAAGCGAAAACGCGAAGGATACCATGATGCAGAGTATCGCCAGCGTGCCGAACATCACCGCGCGGCCCACGCACATCCGTGCTATCTGGCGTACCTCTTCCATGAAGGCGTTTCCGAGGAAATTCCCCCGGAAAAACACTGCATCCGGGGAAATGGTTCCCGCAAGTAAAATTCAGGTGTGCCTTCCTGGCGGCGAATGGCGGGCCATCACTTGAATTGCACCTGCCGGGGGGCATAATCGTGCTCGCGATAGGATGCGCGGAAGGCTACATTCCTGCTTCGGGGGAAAGGGAGGAGCGTATTGGCATCTGGCTTTACATTCGTCGTGGCGGACGATCACCCGCTGTTTCGCGGCGCGCTGATCCAGGCGCTTACGGGCATGGGCGACGGCGCGAGGATATTGGAAGCGGGCGACTTCGACGGGGTCAAGGCGCTGATGTCGGGAGGCGGCGAGATCGACCTGATCCTGCTCGACCTGACCATGCCGGGTGCCAGCGGCCTTTCCGGGCTGGTGGCGCTGAGGGGGCTCGATCCCTCCGTTCCGATAATCGTCGTTTCGGCGCATGACGACGTGGCCACCATCCGCCGTGCGCTGGAGCTCGGCGCGTCCGGCTTCATCTCCAAATCGGCGAGCATGGAAGCGATCCGCGGGGCGGTGTCCGCGGTCATCGAGGGCGGTGTGGTCGCGCCGGATGGCATCGACCTCGGCGAGGAGGCGGACCCCGACATTTCCGACCTTATCCGCCGCCTGCAGACGCTGACGCCGCAGCAGAACCGGGTGCTGGGCATGCTCGCCGAAGGCCTTCTGAACAAGCAGATCGCCTATGAGCTCAACGTGTCGGAGGCGACCATCAAGGCGCATGTCTCCGCGATCCTGCAGAAGCTCGGCGTCGACAGCCGCACGCAGGCGGTCATCAGGCTCTCCAAGATCGGCGCCGAGCCGATCACCGCGCTGGAATGATCGCCGTCACTCGGCGGCCGAGAGCATCTTGCGGTAGCGCGTAAGCACGGTCCGCAGATTGGCGGGCTTGACCGGCTTGTTGATGACCGCAACGTCGAGTTCGGCCGCCGCCGCGCGCATCTCGTTCGAACGGTCGGCGGTGACCAGCACCGCCGGAAGCTCGGCACCGAAGCGCGCCCTGAGCGCGACGATGACGTCGAGACCGTTCTCGGCGTCGAGATGATAGTCGGCAAGCACGACGTCCGGCCGCGGCAGATCTGCGCCCGGCTCGTCCAGCTCCGCCGAGCCTGTGGCGGTGGAGACCCGGCATCCCCAGCCTTCGAGCAGCAGGCGCATGCCCTGCAGGATACGGGCGTCGTTGTCCACGCAAAGCACGTTGACGCCGTCGAGCATCGCGTTCGAACGTACCGACGGGCGTATCTCGGCCATGCCTGCGCCGTCCTGGGCCTGCGCCACCGGCAGCAGCACGGAGAAGCGCGTGCCCTTGCCCTTGTGGGATTCGATGCGGATTTCGAGCCTCAGCACGCGGGCGATGCGATCGACGATAGAAAGGCCGAGTCCGAGTCCCTGCGCTTCGCGTACGCCGTCCTGAAGCCGCGTGAACTCGCGGAAGACGGTGTTCAGCTCGTCCGCCTCTATGCCGATGCCGGTGTCGATCACCTGGATTTCCAGAAGCGCGCCGCGCCGGCGCACGCCGACCAGGATGCGGCCCTTGCGCGTGTACTTCACCGCGTTCGAGACCAGGTTCTGCACCAGCCTGCGCAACAGGTTGCGGTCCGTCTCCACAGCGAGCGAGGAAGGAATGATCCGCAGGTCGAGGCCCTTCGCCGCCGCCATCGGCTGGAAGTCGGTCTCGATCTGGCGCAGCAGACCGTTGAGCCGGAAGACGCAATCGACCGGCTTCATCGCGCCCGTGTCGAGCCGCGATATGTCGAGCACCGCGCCGAGGATCGATTCGACCGATTCCAGCGAGGATTCGATGTTGCCGACGGCTTCGGCGGTCTTGCCCTTGCCGACGCTCCCCTGCAGCGCCGAGCAATAGAGGCGCGCGGCATTGAGCGGCTGGAGGATGTCGTGGCCGGCCGCGGCGAGGAAGCGCGTCTTTCCGAGATTGGCTTCTTCGGCCAGCATCTGCGCGAGCGCCAGCTCTTCATTGACGCGCGTGAGTTCGGCGGTTCGGTCGACCACGCGCTGCTCCAGCGTCTCGTTGACACGCTTGATGGCGAGCTCCGCCTGCACGCGCGCGGTGATGTCCGTATAGGTGGCGACGATGCCGCCGTCGGGCATCGGGTTCGAACGCAGCTCGATGATGCGGCCGCTGGTCCGCAGCTCGAGCTGCCAGGGCGTGCCGAAGCCGGTGAGCCGGTTGAGCGTCGTATAGACCGCCTCGCGTGGGATGTCGCCGCGCTGCGCCAGGTGGCCGAGAATGCCGGCCAGCGAAACGCCGACCTGGCCCATCTCGTCCGGCAGGTCGAACAGCTTGCGGTATTGCCGGTTCCAGCAGGTGAGCCGGAAATCCTGATCGAAGACGGTTATGCCCTGCTCCATCTGGTCGAGTGCCGTTTGCAGCAGGTCGCGATTGTGCTGCAGCGCCTCCGAGGCGTCGTCGAGCAGGCGCAGCGCGCCGCGCGGATTGCTGTCATTGCGCTGGAAGAGCAGGGAGAGGATCAGCCGCGCCGAGGACGAGCCGACGGCGCTTGCCAGAAGCTGCTCGGAGAAGCGGATCATGGCCATGGAGGCGGCTTCGTTGCCGTTGATCGGCCGTCCTTCCTGCTTCTGGAAACTCTGGAAGGAGCGCTCCGTCCTCTCGACGCCGAGATAGCGGGCGATCGTGTCCTTCAGGTCGTTGACCGTCACCGTGGTGCGGAACCGGCGCAGGCTCGGCATCGGATTGGTGTCGCGCGGCACGAAGATCGCCGCCTGGATGCGCTCCAGCGGAACGGATGCGCGCGAGAGCGAGCCGAGGATGAAGAAGAGCGTGTTGAGCGAAAGGCTCCATATCACGCCATGGTTGAGCGGCTCGCCGACCGTGCCGAACAGCGCCTGCGGCCTGAGCGCTTCGATGCCGAAGAGGCCGGTGACGAGGATTTCCGTGTCCGGCGGCGCGAGCGAGGGAAACAGCAGCGTGTAGGCCCAGACGGTGATGCCGCAGCTCATGCCGATCAATGCGCCGCGCGCATTGGCGCCGCGCCAGATCAGTCCGCCGAAGAAGGACGGCGCAAACTGGGCGACGGCCGCGAAGGAAATCAAGCCGATGGAGGCGAGCCGCGTGTTGGTGGTCGTCTCGCGATAGTAGAGGAAAGCCGCGAACAGGACGACGAAGATCGCCGCGCGCCGCACGTTGAGGATGACCTTCGTCCAGTCCTCCGTCTCCTGAAGCTCGGGCTTCAATATGCCGCGGACGAACAGCGGCAGCACCAGGTCGTTGGAAATCATGATCGACAGCGCGACGCTGGCGACGATCACCATGGCCGTCGCCGCGGAGAGGCCGCCGATGAAGGCGAGCATGGCGAGCATGTCGTGCCCGTATTCGAGCGGCAGCGACACGACGTAGAGATCGGCGTTCGATTCCGTGCCGAGCACGCTCACCCCGGCGAAGGCGATGGGAATCACGAAGAGGTTGATCGCGACCAGATAGAGCGGAAACAGCCAGCTCGCCTTGCGCAGCTCCTGCTCCGAGCGGTTCTCGACGACCGTCACGTAGAACTGGCGCGGCAGCATGATGATCGCGATCCCGCTCAAAAGCGTCATCACGATCCAGGTGGCGAGCGAGGTCGGGTAATTGTAGGCGGCGGTCACCTGGGCGTTGGCGCTCAGCATCGAATAGAGATCGCCCGGTCCGCCGAGCATGAAGAACGTCACGCCGATGCCGACGGCCAGGAAGGCGGCCAGCTTGACGATCGATTCCACCGCGACGGCGAGGATCAGGCCGTCCTGGTGCTCGGTGGCGTCGGCGTGGCGAGTGCCGAAGAGGATCGCGAAGAGCGCCAGCAGGAAAGCGACCGCGAGCGAGATGTCGCCGATGATGAAATCGAAGGAGGGCGGCGCGCCGTTATAGTGCTCGACCATCAGGCTGACCGAGCTTGAGATCGCCTTCAATTGCAGCGCGATGTAGGGAACCGTGCCGAACATGGCGATCATGGTGGCGATCGCGGCGACCGCGAAGCTCTTGCCGTAGCGGGCGCCGAGGAAATCGGCGATCGAGGTGATCTTCTCGGTCTTCGCGAGCTTGATGACCCGCACCAGCAGCGGGTAGCCGAAGATGAAGACCAGGACCGGACCGATATAGATCGTCAGGAATTCGAAGCCGCGCTCGCTCGCAAGCCCGACCGAGCCGAAGAAGGTCCATGACGTGCAGTAGATGGCGAGGCTGAGCGCGTAGATATAGGGCCGCGCCGGGCCCGGTCCGTGCCTGGCCGCATGGCGGTCGCCGACGCTGGCTATGGCGAAGAGCAGCGTCACATAGGCGATCGCGATTATGATGACGACCCAGCCGTGCACCAGGCTTCAACCTCCCGAGCCCGCGAGGGGCAGTTCCTGTCGGCAGGCAATCACAGCTCGGCCGGCCTGTCCATTCGTCTTGATATCAATAGGAAAGACGCGTGCCGGTTCTTGTTTTCACTGAACAATGCTCTTTCCTGCTTATCGAAACCGTTGTTTTTGCTATTGTCCGCTTGCGGACAGCGACTAGCGACTCGTGCAACCAGCGGTTTTTCGGTTGCCGGCTGGCCGATATTCTTGAGGAGAGCAGGATGATCAAGGAATTCCAGGAATTCATCGCCCGGGGCAACGTGATGGACCTTGCCGTCGGTGTCATCATCGGCGGAGCGTTCGGTCTCATCGTCAGTTCGCTCGTGGACGACATCATAATGCCGATCGTGGGTGCGATCTTCGGCGGGTTCGACTTCTCGAACTACTTCCTGCCGTTGTCCGCGAACGTGACGGCGACCTCGCTGGCGGCGGCGCGCGAGCAGGGCGCGGTCTTCGCCTACGGCAATTTCATCACGGTCGTCATCAACTTCCTGATCCTTGCCTGGATCATCTTCCTGATGGTCAAGGCGGTGAACAACATGCGCAAGCGTCTCGAGAAGCAGAAGGAGGCCGAAGCGGCGCCGCCTGCACCCGACGTCCAGCTTCTGACCGAAATCCGCGACCTGCTTGCGAAGAAATAGCAGTCGGGCTAGTCGTTCGAAGCCCCGGTCGCCAAGGCCGGGGCTTTGTCTTGAACGGATCCCGATGTCCCAGCTCGATCATCTGCGTGCCGCCGCGCGTCTTGCGCCCGAAAGCGGCATCGTCGCCGTCGTCAACCATGGCCGCGCGAAGGAAGACCTCATACCGCTGTGGGCGGGCGAGGGCGATCTTCCGACGCCCGGTTTCATCTCGGAGGCGGCGACCGCCGCGCTGAATGCCGGCGAGACCTTCTACACGTGGCAGCGCGGCGTGCCCGAATTGCGCGAGGCGCTGGCGCGCTACTATGCGCGGCATTTCGGCCGCGGCTTCGCCAGCGAGGAGTTCGTCGTCACGGGCTCGGGCATGCATGCGATCCGGCTCGCGATTGACGCGGTGGCGGGCGCCGGCGACGAGCTCGTCTATCTGAGCCCCGCCTGGCCGAATTTCGCCGCCGCAGTCGGCGTCGCCGGGGCGAGGCCGGTAGCTGTGGTGCTGGATCGTTCCGACAATGGCTGGTCCTGCGACGTGGCGCGTATCGAGGCAGCCGTCACTCCGGCGACGAAGGCGCTGTTCGTGAATTCCCCGTCGAATCCGACAGGCTGGGTCGCCGACCGCGACACGCTCGCGGCGATCCTCGACGTGGCGCGCCGTCACGGCCTCTGGATCATCGCCGACGAAATCTATTCGCTGTTTCATTATGACGGTCGCCGCGCGCCGTCATTTCTCGACGTGATGGAGCCGGACGACCGCATCCTCTTCGTCAACAGCTTCTCGAAGAACTGGGCGATGACCGGCTGGCGGGTCGGTTGGCTGAAGGTGCATCCCGCGCTGCAGCAGGTCTTCGAGAACCTGATCCAGTATTCGAATTCCGGCGTTCCTGCCTTCCTGCAAAAAGGCGCGGCCGCGGCCCTCGACCATGGCGACGGCTTCATCGCCGAGCAGGTCGATCGCGCGCGGAAGGCACGCAACGTGGTCTGCGACAGGCTGGCGGGGACGGGCCGGGTGAAGGTGACGGCGCCTGCGGGCGCCTTCTACCTCTTCTTCGCCGTCGACGGGGTGAGCGACACGCGCCGGGCCGCCTTCGACATCGTCGACAATGCGAATGTCGGACTGGCGCCTGGCACCGCCTTCGGCCCGGGCGGGGAGACGTTCTTCAGGCTGTGCTTCCACCGCCGCCTCGACCTTGTCGAGGAGGCTGCCGAAAGGCTGGCGCGCTGGATCGAGACGGCGTAGGCCGGCGGTCTCAGCCGCCGGACTTCGAGACCACGAGCGGGATGACGCGGTGGGTCTTTTCCACCTGCGGCTGGGTGGTCGCGTCTCGGAAGGGAATGCCAAGCGCCTGCCAGGTTTCCATGAGGGCTTCCTTGAGCGTTTCGATCAGCTCGTCGGAGTGGAACGGCGTCGGCGTGATGCGCAGCCGCTCAGTGCCGCGCGGCACGGTCGGGTAGTTGATCGGCTGGATATAGATGCCGTGCTTGCCGAGCAGCCGGTCGCTCGCCATCTTGCAGAGTTCCGGGTCGCCGACGAGCACCGGCACGATATGCGTTTCCGACGGCATCACCGGCAGACTGGCCTCGCCGAGCACGTCCTTTGTGCGCTGTGCCTGGCGTTGTTGCGCGTCACGCTCTCCCTGCGACCCCTTGAGATGCCGGATCGAGGTCACCGCCGCGCTGGCGATCGCCGGCGGCAGGGCGGTGGTGAAGATGAAGCCCGGCGCGTAGGAGCGCACCGCGTCGATGACCGAGCGCGTACCGGTGATGTAGCCGCCGAGCGTGCCGAACGCCTTGGCGAGCGTGCCCTCGATCACGTCGATGCGGTGGGCGAGGCCGTCACGCTCGGTGATGCCGCCGCCGCGCGCGCCATACATGCCGACCGCATGGACCTCGTCGATATAGGTCATGGCGTTGTACTTATCCGCCAGATCGGCGATCGCCTCGATCGGCGCGATGTCGCCGTCCATCGAATAGACGCTCTCGAAGACGATCAGCTTGGCGCGTTCGCGGCCTGCGGCCTGCAACAGGCTTTCCAGATGCGCGACGTCGTTGTGACGGAAGATCTTCTTTTCCGCGCCCGAGCGGCGCACGCCCTCGATCATCGAGGCGTGGTTCAATTCGTCGGACAGGATGAGGCAGTCCGGCAGCAGCCGGGCGATGGTGGAGATGGCGGCCTCGTTGGAGACGAAGCCCGAGGTGAAGACGAGGGCGGCTTCCTTCGCGTGCAGGTCGGCGAGTTCCAGCTCGAGCTCGACCAGCGGGTGGTTGGTGCCGGAAATGTTGCGCGTGCCGCCGGCGCCGGAGCCCATCTGCCCGGCCGCGCGCTGCATCGCCGCCACGACGTCGGGATGCTGGCCCATGCCGAGATAGTCGTTCGAGCACCAGACCGTTATATCCCGCGCTTCGCCATTGGCGCGCCAGATGGCGGTGGGGAAGGAACCGACCTTGCGTTCCAGATCGGCAAACACCCGATAGCGCCGTTCGGCGTGGAGCTGGTCGATCGCCTCGTCGAAAAAACGTTGATAGTCCATATCGTCATCCTGGATTTCGACGCGAGAATAGACATTCAGGCGCCCCGCGTCCACGCATGGCTTGCGGTCAAAATGCCACGTCGGAACGTCGAAAGCGAGATTGGCTCAAATTTGATTGACGTTCTTGACCGCTCGCAAACCCTATAGCGCGAAACGGCCCGTCCTTCAGCCGCCGGAACGGGAGTTCCTACCCTTTCTTCAGCTTTTGCCGCGCAGGCTCTCCGCAACGGCAGGGACAGGTATCGCCGAGCGACCGCAAGTCGCCGGACGGGCCTGCGAAACAGGAAAAAGGCGGGAGCGGCAAGATGGCCGTATTGGTGACGGGCGGCGCCGGCTATATCGGCAGCCACATGGTTTGGGAACTGCTGGACGCCGGCGAGGAGGTCGTCGTGCTCGACCGCCTGTCGACGGGCTTCGACTGGGCGGTTGCTCCGGAAGCGAAGCTCGTCGTGGGAGACGTCGGCGACGCGCGGCTGGTCGGCGAGCTGATCGCCGAACACGGCGTCGACGCGATCGTCCATTTCGCCGGCTCCATCGTGGTGCCGGAATCGGTCGCCGACCCGCTCGCCTACTACGACAACAACACCTCGAGGACGCGCTCGCTGATCGAGGCCGCCGTGCGCGGCAAGGTCCGGAACTTCATCTTTTCCTCCACCGCAGCCGTCTATGGCGCGACGGGCATGGAGCCGGTCAGCGAGGACGTGGCCTTGAAGCCGGAATCGCCCTATGGGCGCTCCAAGCTGATGAGCGAATGGATGCTGCGCGACGCCGCCGCCGCCTACGGTATCCGCTACACCGCCCTGCGCTATTTCAACGTCGCGGGCGCCGATCCGCGCGGCCGCACCGGGCAGTCCACGCCGGGCGCGACGCATCTGATCAAGGTGGCGAGCGAGACCGCGCTCGGCAAGCGGCTGTCCATGCAGGTCTTCGGCACGGACTATCCAACCCCCGACGGCACCTGCATCCGCGATTACATCCATGTCAGCGATCTCGTGGCGGCACATCGGCTGGCGCTGGTGCGGCTGCGCGACGGCGGCGCCAATCTCGTCGCCAATTGCGGCTATAGCCACGGCTACTCGGTGCTCGACGTGCTCGACAGCGTCAGGCGCGTGCATGGTCGCGATTTCACGGTGGACTATGCCGGGCGAAGACCGGGAGACGCGGCCGCCGTCGTCGCCGATTCGGATCGCGCGCGGCGTGAGCTCAACTGGGCGCCGAAGCTCGACGATCTCGATTCGATCGTCGCCAGCGCGCTGTCCTGGGAGATGAACCTCGCCGCGAAGAACGTCGAGACGCGGCGGACGACGGTGCGCCACGCGGCCGAGTAGGCCGTTCACCGGCCTCCGCTTCGCTCGTGAAGGCCGCCTTCCTCTTCTCCACCAGGGAGAAGGTAGCCGCGAAGCGGCCGAATGAGGGGAGCGTCAAGGGGGAATTGAGGCTGCCGCCCAAATCCTACCCCCGCTTCTCCTCCACCGCCGCCGGCGCCGCGCTCGACATCAGGTCGGCGAGCCGGATCAGGCTTGCGACCATGGTCCGGCGCTCGCTTTCCTCGAGCGCGAAGAACCGGGCGGCGAAGGCGGCACCGAGCGGTTCGGGCGCCTGGCGGACCATTTCGGCGCCGCGCTCGGTCAGCCTTGTGTGCACGATGCGTCGGTCGCTGCCCGAGCGGTAGCGCTGGATGAGCCCGCGCTCCTCCAGATTGTCGAGCACGGTGACGACTGTGGCGGGACTGATGTCGGCATAGGCGGAAAGTGCCGCCGAGGTCACCTCGCCAAGCTCCGAAATTCCCTTCATGAGGACGAGCTGCGCCGCCGTCAGTCCGCTCGCCTTGACGAGCGCCTTCGACTGCAGGTCGTGCGCGCGCACGATGCGGCGGATCGACTTTTCCAGTGCTTTCATTTCGGTTGCGCGGAACCTCCGCGAGTGCTCGGCGTTCATCGGCTGCAGCGTCATGGGCGTGACCAATAATTTGACATCTAATGATCAGATATATAACTAATAGCGATCCAAAGTAAACAACAACGGAGGGTTCGGCCGGAACCGTGTGTGGAATTTGCGGAGAAATACGTTTCGACGGGGCGCAGCCCTCGGCATTGGCTCAAGCAAGGATGATGGACGCGATTGCGCCACGCGGGCCGGACGGCTCCGGCCTGGTGATGCATGGAAATGCCGCGCTGGCGCATAGGCGCCTGAGCATCATCGACCTGTCCGAGAAGGCGCGTCAGCCCATGGTCGATGCGGAGCTCGGCCTCACCATCGCGTTCAACGGCTGCATCTACAACTACCCGGAGCTGCGCCGCGAGCTCGAAGGCAAGGGCTACCGCTTCTTCTCCCACGGCGACACCGAGGTGATCCTCAAGGCGTGGCATGCCTGGGGCAAGGAGTGCGTGAACCGCTTCCTCGGCATGTTCGCCTTCGTCATCCACGAGCGCGACAGCGGCCGCGTCGTCATGGCGCGTGACCGGTTCGGCATCAAGCCGCTCTATCTTTCCGAGACGCCGCACGCGATCCGCTTCGCCTCGACATTGCCCGCGCTTCTGAAGGCGGGCGACGTGGACACGTCGATCGACCGGCGCGCGCTGCACAACTATCTCTCCTTCCATGCCGTGGTGCCGCCGCCGCGCACCATCGTCAACGGCGTCAGGAAGCTGCCGCCGGCGACGATCCGCGTCATCGAGCCCGACGGCCGCAAGGCCGACACCGTCTACTGGAACCCGCCCTATGAGCGCGACGCCTCGATGTCCGGGCTCTCCTCGCAGGAATGGCGCGACCTTGTGCTCGACGCGCTGCGCACCGCCGTCAAGCGGCGCATGGTGGCCGATGTCCCGGTCGGCGTGCTGCTCTCGGGCGGTGTCGATTCCTCGATGATCGTCGGCCTCCTCGCCGAGCAGGGCCAGCACGGGCTGATGACCTTTTCCGTCGGCTTCGAGGAAGCCAATGGCGAGAAGGGCGACGAATTCGTCTATTCGGACCTGATCGCTAGGCATTTCGACACCGACCACCACAAGATCTTCGTGCCCTCGGACCGGCTGATGGAGGCGCTTCCCGGCACCTTCGCGGCGATGTCCGAGCCGATGGTCTCCTACGACAATGTCGGCTTCTACCTGCTTTCCCAGGAAGTCTCGAAGCATATCAAGGTCGTCCAGTCGGGACAGGGCGCCGACGAGGTCTTCGGCGGCTATCACTGGTATCCGCCGCTCGCCAGTTCCAACGACGTGACCAGCGACTACGCCCGCGTCTTCTTCGACCGCTCGCACGAGAAGCTGAAGGAGCACGTCAATCCGGAGTGGCTGGCGGACGAGGATTTCAGCCGCGATCTGGTCGCCGCGCATCTGCGCATGTCCGGCGCCGACACCCCGGTCGATGCCGCGCTTCGGCTCGACAGCCAGGTCATGCTGGTCGACGATCCGGTGAAGCGGGTGGACAACATGACCATGGCCTGGGGGCTGGAGGCGCGCGTGCCGTTCCTCGACCATGAACTGGTCGAGCTCGCCGCGAAGATCCCGCCCGAGGAAAAGCTCAAGGACAACGGCAAAGGCGTGCTGAAGGACGCCGCCAGGCTCGTCGTTCCCCACGAGGTGATCGACCGCAAGAAGGGATATTTCCCCGTCCCGCAGCTCAAATATGTCGACGGTCCCTATCTGGAAATGGTGCGAGACGCGCTGACCTCGCGCGCCGCGCGCGAGCGCGGCATCTTCCGCGAGGATTATCTGGAACGCCTTTTCGCGGCGCCTTCCGACCACATCACGCCGCTGCGCGGCTCCGAGCTGTGGCAGGTCGGGCTTCTCGAAATGTGGATGCAGACTCATGGGATATAAGGTGATGGCCAGGAACAATGGAGAGGAGAAGCCTGTTCGCGGCCGCTCGGACAAGGCGCTGGCGCATCGCCTGAAAAGGCTGCGCTCGGAATCGATGAAGCCGCCCATGGGGCTCTCGGAATCGGAAACGAAGGCGCGCAAGAACGCCGCCTCGGTCGATTGCGGCTGGGGCCGGCTGATCTTCGCGCAGACCTTCGACAAGCCATCCGAGCTGGTCGACGCGCTGCGCAAGGAAGGGCCGGAGCGCCGCGACATCGCCTTCTACGTGCGCGATCCGCACGTGCTGCTCGCCATGGCGCCGCAGGAGATCTTCCTCGACCCCTCGCACACCTTCAGGCTCGACCTTGCCACCTACCGGTCGAGCCGGCGCCAGCCGCGCGGCTTCTTCATCCGCAGGCTGTCCTCGGAGGCGGATGCGCGCGCGGTCAACCGCATCTATGCCGCGCGCGGCATGGTCACCGTCAGCCCGGATTTCTTCTGGTCGAACCGCGACAACCGCGCCATCACCTATCTCGTCGCCGAGGACGAAGCCTCGGGCGAGATCATCGGCACGGTGACCGGCATCGACCACGGCCGCGCCTTCGAGGATCCGGAGAGCGGCTCCTCGCTTTGGTGCCTCGCCGTCGACCCCCAGGCGCGCCATCCCGGCATCGGCGAATTCCTGGTCCGGCGGCTCGCCGAGCACTTCGCCGCGCGGGGCGCGCACTACATGGACCTTTCCGTGCTGCACGACAACGCCCAGGCAATCTCGCTCTACGAGAAGCTCGGCTTCCGCCGCGTGCCGGTCTTCGCCGTCAAGCGCAAGAACCCGATCAACGAGAAGCTCTTCGCCCGCCCGCTCGCCGAATACGATGCGCTCAACCCCTATGCGCGTTTGATCGTCGACGAGGCGCGCCGCCGCGGCGTGCATGTCGAGATCACCGACGCGGAAGGCGGCTTCTTCCGTCTCTCGCAGGGCGGCCGCTCGGTTCACTGCCGCGAAAGCCTTTCCGAGCTCACCTCCGGCGTCGCCATGTCGATCTGCGACGACAAGGCGGTGACGCGCCGCGTCGTCGAGGGCGCCGGTCTGCTCGTGCCCGAGCAGATGGCGTTCGACGGCGACGAAGAGGCGCTCGCCGCCTTCCTGAAGGAGCACGGGCGCGTCGTCGTCAAGCCGGCGCGCGGTGAGCAGGGCAGGGGCGTTGCCGTCGGGCTGGAGACGATGAAGGATCTGAAGCGCGCCGTCGCCAATGCCCGCGAGGTCTGCGACCGCGTGCTCGTGGAAGCCTGTTTCGACGGCGAGGATCTTCGCCTCGTGGTGATCGATTTCCGCCTCGTCGCCGCAGCCGTCCGCCGTCCGCCGCATATCGTCGGCGATGGCCGCCGCGACGTCCGCAGCCTGATCGAGAGCCAGTCGCGCCGCCGCGCCGCCGCCACCGGCGGGGAAAGCACGATCCCGATCGACGGCGAGACCGAGCGCTGCCTGGCAAGTGCCGGCTTCGCCCTCGACAGCGTGCCGGCGCAGGGCGAGGACATCGTCGTCCGCAAGACCGCCAATCTCCACACCGGCGGCTCCATCCACGACGTCACCGGCATCGTCCATCCGAAGCTGGTGGACGCTGCCTGCAAGGCCGCCCGCGCGATCGACATTCCCGTGGTCGGCGTCGATTTCATGGTGCGCTCGCCGAGTGAAGCGGACTACGTCTTCATCGAGGCCAACGAGCGTCCCGGCCTCGCCAACCACGAGCCGCAGCCGACGGCGGAGCGTTTTCTCGACCTCCTGTTTCCGCTGTCGGGCCAGAAATCCGCCGCCCACGCGCTCGGCAAGATGTAGAGGGTCGGGCGTTGGAAATCGACGAAGCCTATCTCCTCCGCCAGTTGAAGGCGCTGCTCTCGATCGACAGCCCCACCGGCTACACCGACCAGGTGGTGCGCTATTGTTCGCAGGAGCTGGAGCGGCTCGGCCTGACGCCGGAACTGACGCGGCGCGGCGCGATCCGCGCCGTGCGCCAGGGCAGCCGGCGGAAGGCGGCCCGCGCGGTCGTCACCCATCTCGACACGCTCGGCGCGCAGGTCAAGCAGGTGAAGGAGAACGGGCGGCTGGAACTGGTGCCGATCGGCCACTGGTCGGCCCGCTTCGCCGAGGGCGGGCGCGTCACGCTCTATACGGAAAACGGCAGCTTCCGTGGCACCATCCTGCCGCTCAAGGCGTCCGGCCACACCTTCAACGAGGAGGTGGACACGCTGCCGGTCGGCTGGCCCCATGTCGAGCTGCGCATCGACGCGGTGACGCAGACGCGCGCCGAGACCCGGGCGCTCGGCATCGACGTCGGCGATTTCGTCGCCGTCGACACGCAGCCGGAATTTTTGGACAACGGCTTCATCAACGCGCGCCATCTCGACGACAAGGCCGGCGTGGCGATCGCGCTCGCGTCGATCGAGGCGCTGGAGCGCGACAAGGTGAGGACGCCGGTCGACATCCACTGGCTGTTCACCATCGCCGAGGAGGTCGGCGTGGGCGCCGCCTCCATCGTCACGCCGGAGATCGCCTCCATGGTGACGATCGACAACGGCACGTCCGCACCCGGCCAGAACTCGTCCGAATTCGGCGCCACCATCGCCATGGCCGACCAGGCGGGTCCCTTCGACTATCACCTGACCAAGAAGCTGGTCGATCTCTGCCGGGACGGGGACATTCCCTTCCAGAAGGACATCTTCCGCTACTACCGCTCCGATTCCGCCTCGGCCATCGAGGCCGGGCACGACGTGCGCACCGCGCTGGTCGCCTTCGGCGTCGACGCCTCGCACGGCTACGAGCGCATCCACCTGCACGCGCTCATCTCCGTCGCCCGGCTCGTCGCCGCCTATGTCGCGAGCCCGCTCGAAATCCCGCGCGACGTGGAGGAGGTCTCGGGCTTGAAGGGCTTCACCGAGCAGCCCACCGAGGAGGCCGAACAGCCGGAATTCGATCCGGCGACCCGCGCCAGCCCGGAGTGACCGGGGCATGTCCGGACGAGGCGGGATCGCCCCTGCGAACGGCGCGCCCTCCGGCCCTTCGGACTATCTTCCCGTAAACGAACAGGGATCGAGCGCCGCGGCGGTTCGCGACCTCGGGTCCTCCCTGCGACGGAGTCCGCAAGGCTGGCGGCGGCGCTGCGGGCAAGGCCTGAGACGATCTAGGCGTTTCCAGATGAAATGGAATCGTCGCTTGGAACGCCCCCTCCATCACGCTTCGCGCGGTCCTTCAGGGCGAGCCGCTTGTCTCGCCCGTCCTTCGGATCCCCGCTCCGCAGGGGAGGAACCGGCGTCGCGGCCGGTCGCATCGTGGATCCTCCCCCATTTTCTTGGGGGGAGGGGGACCACGAAGTGGTGGAGGGTGTGTGTCGGTGAAAACCTGAACTGCCCTAGCGCCGGACGACCACGCGCATGTTCCTCAGCCCCTCCTTCTGGGCGAGCCTGAAGAGGATGGCCGCGTTGCGCGTGTTGAGCCGCACGCAACCGGCGGAGGCGGGCCTGCCCAGACGGCTGACCTGGTTGGTGCCGTGGATGGCGTAGTTGCCGCTGTAGAAGATCGCGTAGGGCATCGGCGCGTTGTCGTAGCGGCTCGAGCGATGGTCGCGCGACAGCCACTTCGCCTTCCAGCTTCCGGTCGGCGTCACCTTGCCCTTGCGCGCGGTGGAGACCTTCCAGCGGTATTTCACCTGGCCGCGATGGGTCACGGTCATTGTCTGCGAGGATATGCTGACATTCGCCACGAGGCCCGCCGCCGCCGAAAGCTTCGGCTGGGCGACGGCCAGCACAAGGCCCAGCATCAGGCCCGCCAGAACTTTCGCCATGGATCGTCAATCCTATGCCGTCTCTTGCGGGAACCAGCATAAGCGGGATTTGGTAAGCAAAGGGTTTCTGGGGAAACTGGTGCTGCGAGAGAGGATTGAACTCTCGACCTCTCCCTTACCAAGGGAGTGCTCTACCACTGAGCTACCGCAGCAGGTCGCGAATGCGGCGGACTTCTGCCATATCGATCATGGAAGTGCAAGCGGGCAAAGCGGCATTCTCGCATTTCCCCGCGCATCGCCGGAATTTGTCCCCTCCCTCGGTTCTGGTATAGGCTGGGACGCCGTCTAATCACCATATTTAAACCGTAGCCGGAGTAGGTTGATGTGCCCGCCAGACGACAGCCGTTCAGCGGAAAACGACGCGAGGGACGAGAAGAAGGAGCGTCTTGCCCGCCAGTTGCGCGCGAATCTGCAGCGCAGGAAGGCTCAGTCGCGGTCCCGGCGCACCGGAGAGGCCGACAGCCGGCCGGAGGGGCTTTTGCCAGAGGGGCCTTTGAAGGATGATTCGACCGCGTCGAAGACTAAATCCGGGTAAGCGGGGACGCTTCCTTGGGAAAGACAGCATTTCTTGAACGCCGCCCGCCGATGGGATAGACGGGCCGGCCTCGCCAATTCTTACCCTCCAGAGCCGGAGCAATTCCGGGAAAGTGATTTTCGATGGATCGCATCAGGATAGTCGGTGGCAACGAGCTCAACGGCACGATCCCGATTTCCGGCGCCAAGAATGCCGCGCTGCCGCTCATGATCGCCTCGCTGCTGACGAACGAGACGCTGAGCCTGGAAAACGTGCCGCATCTGGCCGATGTCGAGCAGCTCACGCGCATCCTCGGCAATCACGGCGTCGACTATTCGGTCAACGGACGGCGCGAGGAGCAGGCCTCCATCTATGCGCGCACGGTGAATTTCACCGCCGGGAACATCGTCGATACCACCGCGCCCTATGAGCTCGTCTCCAAGATGCGCGCCTCCTTCTGGGTGATCGGCCCGCTGCTGGCGCGCATGGGCGAGGCGCGGGTGTCGCTGCCGGGCGGCTGCGCGATCGGCACGCGTCCGGTCGACCTCTTCATCGACGGGCTGAAGGCGCTCGGCGCCGAGATCGAGATCGAGCAGGGCTATGTGCTCGCCCGCGCGCCGAAGGGCCTTGTCGGCAACCGCTACGTCTTCCCGAAGGTTTCGGTGGGCGCGACCCACGTTCTGATGATGGCCGCCTCGCTCGCCAAGGGCGAGACCGTCCTGGAAAACGCCGCCCGCGAGCCGGAGGTCGTCAATCTCGCCGACTGCCTCAACGCGATGGGCGCGAAAATTTCCGGCGCCGGCACGCCGCGAATCGTCATCGAGGGTGTGGCCTCGCTTTCCGGCGCCACGCACCGGGTGATTCCCGACCGCATCGAGACCGGCACCTATGCGATGGCGGTGGCCATGGCCGGCGGCGACGTGCTTCTGGAGGGCGCGCGGCCGGACCTGCTCGAAACCGCGCTCGAGGTGATCTCGCGGACCGGCGCGGAGATCACTCCGGTCAATTCGGGCATCCGCGTCCGCCGCAACGGCTCGGGCATCCTGCCGGTCGACGTGGTCACGGAGCCGTTCCCCGGCTTTCCCACCGATCTGCAGGCGCAGTTCATGGGATTGATGACGATGGCCAAGGGCCAGTCGAAGATCACCGAGACGATCTTCGAAAACCGCTTCATGCACGTGCAGGAGCTCGCCCGCCTCGGCGCCAGGATCACGCTTTCCGGCCAGACGGCGATCGTCGACGGCGTGTCGCAATTGAAGGGCGCGCCGGTGATGGCGACCGATCTGCGCGCCTCCGTCTCGCTGGTCATCGCCGGGCTCGCGGCGGAAGGCGAGACCATCGTCAACCGCGTCTATCACCTCGACCGCGGCTTCGAGCGGCTCGAGGAGAAGCTTTCGGGCTGCGGCGCGACCGTCGAGCGCCTGTCTTCCTGACGATTTCGGCCGCGACGGGCCGGCCGCCGCGTTCTCTTTCGGTTGCGCCGCAAGGTAAGACGGCATAACACCGAGGCGAAGACCTTCTCGCACCGCAAGGCAGCGCCCGGCATGTCACAACTGAAGCTCGTCGCCCTCGACCGACAGGACCTCGAAATCATCTCCGCGCACGTGCAGGACGCCGTCATGAAGGTGCGCGACCTGACCTATCTCGCCGGCGAGAAGCGCTTCGTGCTGGCGATGAACCGCTTCGTCTGGGAAAACAGGAAGCAGTTCCTGCGCCGCAACGACGAACGCCGCCGCGCCGTGCTGCATTTCGATCGCGTGCTGGGCGTGAAGGCCAGCGGCGTCGCCAAGGAGAAGCCCGATGAGGTGCTCTCCCTGCTCGCCATCCGCTTCGAGCCGGCCGAGGCGCCCGCGGGCAATGTCGATCTTCTCTTTTCCGGCGGCGCGATCCTGCGCCTCGAGGTCGAGTGCATCGAGGCGAGCCTCGCCGATATCGGCGGGTCGTGGGAAGCGATCGGCCGGCCTCGGCACGACAATTGACGGACCATCATGACCTTGCGACTTGACCAGACCGCCGCCGATTTCGAAGCGCGTTTCACCGAATTCCTCTCCACCAAGCGCGAGGTGTCGGAGGATGTCGACAACGTCGTGCGCGACATCATCGCCCGCGTGCGGACGGAGGGCGACGCGGCAGTCGTCGACTACACGAAGCGCTTCGACCAGGCCGACCTTTCCACGCTCGGCATCGCCGTCGGCGAGGCGGAGGTCGACGCGGCCCTCGCCGAGGTGGATGCCGAAACCATGGCCGCGCTGGAATTCGCGCATGGCCGCATTACCGCCCACCATGCCCGCCAGAAGCCCGAGGACGATCGTTACGTCGACGCGGTCGGCGTCGAGCTCGGCTCGCGCTGGACGGCGGTGGAGGCGGTCGGGCTCTACGTGCCGGGCGGCACGGCGAGCTATCCGAGCTCGGTGCTGATGAACGCCGTGCCGGCGAAGGTCGCCGGCGTGAACCGCATCGTCATGACCGTGCCGACGCCGCGCGGCGAGCTGAACCCGCTGGTGCTCGCCGCGGCGCGGCTTGCCGGCGTCTCCGAGATCTACCGGGTCGGTGGCGCGCAGGCGATCGCGGCCCTTGCCTACGGCACCGAGACGATCCGGCCGGTCGCCAAGATCGTCGGGCCGGGCAACGCCTTCGTCGCGGCCGCCAAGCGCCGGGTGTTCGGCACCGTCGGCATCGACATGATCGCCGGACCCTCCGAGGTGCTGGTCGTCGCCGATGCGGGCAACGATCCGGCGTGGATCGCCGCTGACCTGCTGGCGCAGGCCGAGCACGACAGCGCCGCGCAGTCGATCCTCATCACCGACGATGAGGCCTTCGCCGATG
This sequence comes from Aquamicrobium sp. LC103, assembly GCF_001014615.2. GTDB lineage: Bacteria > Pseudomonadota > Alphaproteobacteria > Rhizobiales > Rhizobiaceae > LBCQ02. The sequence goes on along the minus strand of NZ_LBCQ02000014.1, from coordinate 87,265 downwards.
CGGTGGAGCGCGAGGTCGAAAGGCAGATCGGGCGTCTGCCGCGCGGCGAGACGGCCGCCGCGAGCTGGCGCGACTTCGGCGCGGTCATCCTCGTCGAGAAGTTCGAGGACGCCGTTCCCCTCGTCGACCGCATCGCCGCCGAGCATCTCGAGCTCGCCATCGACGGCGCGGAGGAATTCCTCGCCAGGATACGCAATGCCGGCGCGGTCTTTCTCGGCCGCCATACGCCGGAGGTCATCGGCGATTATGTCGGCGGTTCCAACCACGTTCTGCCGACCGCGCGCTCGGCGCGGTTCTCGTCCGGGCTGTCGGTGCTCGATTTCGTCAAGCGCACCTCGATCCTGAAGCTCGGTCCGGAACAGCTTCGCGCGCTCGGCCCGGCCGCGATCGCGCTCGCCAGGGCCGAAAATCTCGACGGCCACGCCGCATCCGTCGCCATCCGGATCAATCCCGGGGGCTGAACGCGATGGATGCGCGCGATCAAAGAGCCCGGCTGGTCGATGTGGAGCTGGACGAATCGATCGGGCGCTCCACACCCGATGTCGAGCACGAGCGCGCCGTCGCGATCTTCGATCTGATCGAGGACAACAGCTTCCGCCCCGTCGGCGACGACGGGCTCGGGCCCTACAGGCTCAGGCTGTCGCTGGTCGATTCGAAACTCGTCTTCGACGTCTCGCGCGAAAGCGGCGAGACGGTGGTCGCCCACATCCTTTCGCTGACGCCCTTCCGGCGCATCGTGAAGGATTATTTCCTCGTCTGCGAAAGCTATTACGAGGCGATCCGCAGCGCCACGCCCAGCCAGATCGAGGCGATCGACATGGGTCGCCGCGGCCTTCACAACGAGGGCTCGCAGACCTTGTTGGACCGGCTGGCGGGCAAGATCGAGATCGATTTCGACACGGCGCGCCGCCTCTTCACCCTTGTGTGTGTGCTGCATTGGCGGGGCTAGGATCGACGGAACATCCGGGGGCTGAAACGCGGCATGGACTTGCCGGTCGGTGCGGAGTGTAGGCGTGCCGGTTCCTGACGAAGCCGCGAAATCCCGGGCGCTGCCGCACTCCATCCTCTTTCTGTGCGGCATGAATGCGATTCGCTCGCCCATCGCCGAGCAGCTTGCCCGCGGCATGCTGCCCTCGAGCGTGTTCGTCGCCTCGGCGGGCGTGCGGCCCGGGCGGCGCGACCCCTTCGTCGACGCGGTGCTCGAGGAGGCGGGGCTGTCGCTGGGCGACCGCCAGCCGCTGCTCCTCGAAGACATGGAGGACGCCTATTTCGACCTGATCGTGACGCTCGCGCCGGAAGCGCACCATGCCGCGCTCGAATTGACGCGCTCCATGGCGGTGGAGGTGGAATACTGGCCGATGCCGGATCCCACCGACGTGAGCGGGACGCGCGAGCAGATCATGGCCGCCTATCGCGACCTGCGCGAGCGCATCGCGGCCCGTATCGCGGCCCGTTTCGGCGCTGATCGACCTGCCCGACGCCAAGCTGAATAAGCGTGTTCACAAAGGTCGGATAATCATATAGGTTCCGGCGGAATTTCCGGCCGGCTCGCCGGATTGCAGCTCAAACCATGGGTATCGGATGCCGAAGGAAGAAGTCCTGGAATTTCCAGGCGTCGTCACTGAATTGTTGCCGAACGCGATGTTCAGGGTGAAACTTGAAAACGAACATGAGATCATCGCCCACACGGCGGGACGCATGCGCAAGAACCGCATTCGCGTGCTGACCGGCGACAAGGTTCTGGTCGAGATGACGCCATACGACCTGACGAAGGGTCGCATCACCTACCGCTTCAAATAGCTGACACCCGCTTGGCGGGTCGAACTCGGCGACAGGTTTTCAATGAACGCATCACAGAAGCTGATTCTGGCCTCGGGGTCGCCAAGGCGGGTCGAGCTTCTGCAGCAGGCGGGAATCGAGCCGGACAGGCTCTTTCCGGCCGATATCGATGAGACGCCGCAACGCGCCGAGCATCCCCGATCGCTGGCCAAGCGCCTTTCCCGCGAGAAGGCGGAGAAGGCGTTCGATGGCCTGAAGCGCGACGGCGAGGCGGAAGGCGCCTTCATCCTTGCCGCCGACACGGTGGTGGCCGTCGGCAGGCGCATCCTGCCCAAGGCGGAACTGTCGGAGGAGGCGATGAACTGCCTCCGCTTCCTTTCCGGGCGTTCGCACCGCGTCTATTCGGGCGTCTGCCTGATCACGCCCTCCGGCAAGGTCCGCCAGCGTCTCGTGGAGACGCGGGTCCGCTTCAAGCGCCTGTCGCGCGCCGAGATGGAAAGCTACATCGCCTCCGGCGAATGGCGCGGCAAGGCGGGCGGCTACGGCGTCCAGGGGCTCGCCGGCGCCTTCGTGATCAAGCTCGTCGGCTCCTATTCCAATGTCGTCGGCCTGCCGCTCTACGAGACCGTGGGCCTCTTGACGGCGGACGGGTTCGAGGTCCATTCCAGATGGCTCTCCGGCGCCAACGCCTGAGGAGCGCGTGACATGGCAGATACCGGCAAGATAACGCCCTTGCGCCCGAAGCGGCCGTGCCCCGAATGCGGCAAGCCGTCGTCGCGCGAGACCTATCCGTTCTGTTCGCCGCGTTGCAAGGACATCGACCTCAACCGCTGGCTGTCGGGCTCCTATGCGATTCCCGTCACCGAGGCCGACGAAAATCTCGACGAGGACGAGCGCTGATTCACTTCCAACCGTGACGGTGCTCGGGTGTCGCTTTCCTCGATCCTGGCGTGAAACTTTCGGGCCCTGCCTTTCCTCGGAACGAGCTGAATTGGGCGATTCCTGCCCGTGGCGCCGCGTGTTTCGGCGGCCTTGCGGGTCGGCGAAAATTAAGTGCCGAAATCATGCCGGTAGCGCTGGACAGCGGGCAAACTCGTGCTATAACCCACGCGCTTTCCGGCGGAACGCCAACACCGCCGTTTCGAAAGGAAGCCGTTTGCGGCTCCCTTTCCACGGAATGCCCAGGTAGCTCAGTTGGTAGAGCAGCGGATTGAAAATCCGCGTGTCGGTGGTTCGATTCCGCCCCTGGGCACCATTGATTTCAAGGACTTAGCCTTAAAATTTCCAAAAAGCCGTGTTGCAGCATGATGCAACTGGGATCCCTTGAATTTTCAGCGGCCCGCTGACCGCTGAACAGGCCGGCAATCGAGAGAGTGACCGAAGATGATGGGTTCCGGTCTGGCGAAAACAGGATAGCCTTGTCCTGGGGTGTTGTCATGACCGACGGATTGTTCGACGCCTCTCATCGACCCTTCGCGACGGGAGGCTCGGGGAAGACCGTCCCTACGGCCTTGCCTCTAGGGCGTTTCCAGATGAAATGGAATCGTCGCTTGGAACGCCCCCGCATGCTACCGGCATCTGATGGGAACTACTCGCGCGCGGCGGGCACCTCGTCGTTCGATCGCGCGTCGATGGCAAACAGACGGCTCGCCGCCCCGTGCTGGAGGAGCGCCAGGCCGCCGGACAGGTTCGCGACCGGGCAGGAATGGTTCGGCAAAATCAGCACGGGCGTTCCGATGGCGAGGGATCGGCTTTCCAGGCGCAGAAAGGCGTGTTCCTCGGAGAGTTTTTCGACGGAGAAAGGTCTGGCCTCGCCTTCGATCCACGCCTCGCCAAAGCTTGCCGCCGTGGATGAGCCGTGCGCGCCAAGATCCGAAGTAAGCGTCTTGGAGCCGACATTGGCGATGGCGTAGGTGCCGTTGGCGGAGACGATGCGGGCGGCTATGCCCAGCGCCAGATCGTTGCGCTCCGCTATTCCGAGCCGAACCGCGGTAAGATCGAGAAAAACGTAGTTGCCGGGACGAACCTCGTCGATGCCGTCGAACCCCGCATTGGCGAGCAGGGTCGGCGTGCTGCCCACCGAGACGAGGGGAATTCCGATGCCCGCGCCTTCCAGCCGGTCGCGCAGGGACGACAACAGATCGAGTTCCTGCCTCGCGATGGACCGTATGCCTTCGGCATCGCCCGCGCCATAGGCGTGTCCCGCGTGGGCGAGGAGCCCGATGAAACGAAGGTGGCGGTGCCCCGCGATCTTCCGTGCGAGCAAGGACGCGGCATCGCCATGCGGATCGACGCCGCAGCGATGAAGCCCGACATCGACCTTGATGAACACGTCGAGCGCGCGCCCTGCGGTCTTCGCGGCGCTCGCGAGCGCGTCCACCCCCTGGGCGCTGTCGGCCACGAAACGGACGTCTCCGTTGCCAGGGTTCGAAACCAATCGGCTTATCGCGCCGGCATCGATCATCGGATAGGCCAGGGTCACCGGTCCGAGGCCGTTGCGCAGCAGCATCACGGCTTCGTTCGGGCGGGCGACCGTGAATCCGGCGGCCCCCGCCTTGCGCTGCATGGCTGCGATCTGGCCGCTTTTGTGCGTCTTCACATGCGGATGAAGCGCGACCTTGCCCGCGGCGATCCCTCCCATTCGCGCGATGTTGGCCGCGAGAGCGTCGGCATCGACCACGACTTGCGGCGCGGAAAAATCCCCGAAGCCGGGAAAGCGGCGCGACAGGTCGAGCGGCTGCCGCAAGCCGGCGGATGCGGTGGTCCCCGCCATCAGAACACGACCGGGTGGGTCTGTCCGGTCTGGACGTTCACGAGGCCTTGCGGCGCGTAGTCGCTCGGCGCGACCAGAACCCAGCGCCAGGGCGCGCAGGTGAGCGTCGCAAAGGCGAGCCTTTCCGGGAAACCGGGGAACCAGCGCGGCTGGAACGTGGGTTCGTACATCCAGTCCACCTTTTCGCCTTCCGCGTAGAGAGCTTGCATCTCCTCGTGCAATGCCTCGGCGGGGCGGCACGACATCAGCCCGGCGATCTCGTAGCGCACGCGCGCGACGACCTCGCCTTCGCGCACCAGCGCCCAGCCGCCGTCGTTCGCCGCCAAGGCGTTGACCGCCGTGGCCATCGCCTCGTCCGATGAGCCGACGCACCAGACGTTGTGCTTGTCGTGCGCCATGGAGCAGGCGAGCGCGGTGTCCGGCGTGCGTGGCCCGCAGCCGAGCCAGAACATCTTCGAAACCGCGCCGTTGCCGGAGAAGCGGTCGACGATGGAGAACTTGGTGATGTTGCGGCTCTCGTCGCGCTGGACGAGGCCGTCCATCACCGGCAGTTCGAAGGTGAGGAAATCGTCGGTCCAGTGGAAGGGGCGCAGCACGGCGGCATTCATCGTCTCCCTGCCGGGCTCCGCGGCAATGGCGAAATCCCCGGCCGTCAGCGTCTTGCCGATATTGATCGTGTCCGTCGCCCAGTGCGGCCAGTCGATCTTCGGCACGTCGGGCAGATAGGTCTTGCCCTCGGAGACCTGGGCACCGTCGGCCCAGACTTTCGCGATCCCGAACTCCTCCACGTCCGAAAGAAGCACGATGTCGGCATATCGGCCGGGAGCGATCGAACCGACCCAGGGGGTGAGCCGCATGTGGCGCGCCGGGTTGATCGTCACGCACTGGATGGCGATCTCGGGCGCGAGGCCTGCCTTGATGGCGAGCCGTACATTGTGGTCGGTCGCGCCGAGTTTGAGCGTATCGGACGCGCTGCGGTCGTCGGTTGTCAGCGCGATCTGCGACCAGTCGGTGAGACCCTTTTCCAGAAGTCCGGCGATGACCTCCGGCAGGCTGTGCGGGCGCAACTCCATGAACAGGCCGTGGGTGAGCTTGTCCCAGAATTCCTCGACCGTCCAGGCTTCGTGGTCGGAGGCGAGGCCGGCGGCCGCGAATGCGTTGATGGTGGGAATGTCGCGGATGCCCGCCGCGTGGCCCTCCACCACGCCGCGCTGCTCGAAGGTCGCGCGGATCATGCCCCAGAGGCGGTCGTAGGAGGGATTTTCGGGGTTCCAGACGGCAGGCCAGTCCATGACCTCGTCGAGACCCGCCGTCATCAGGCTCTGGCGCAGGAATTCGCGCTGCTCGTCATAACCGAGCCAGCCGCCGCCATGTTCGTAACCCGTCGGCGGCACCGCCGATCCCGGCAGCGGGAAAATCTTCAGGGGCGAACCGGCCTGGCGCGCCCTGAGCCAGAATTCGAGCGTTTTCGCGCCATTGACGTTGGAGAATTCGTGGCTGGCCTCGCAGGTCCAGGTATTGCCGCGCGGAAGCACCAAAGCGGCTTCCCACTCCGGCGTCAGGTGCGAGCTTTCGATGTGTTTGTGCACTTCGCCCAGCCCCGGCACGGCGGCGAGGTCCGGCTCGTGCACGCGCCTTGCGACCTCGCCCGGATAGCTGCCCGCTTCGCCGACGAAGGCGATGCGCCGCCCCTTGATGACGATCTCCTGGTCCTCGCGCCATGTGCGCGTGTTGACGTCGAGCAGGCGGCCGACGCGCAGCGCGACATCGGCGGGCCGCTTGCCCAGCGCGACGAGCGTCAAATCCTGCCTGATGGCGATTTCGGCGCCCGCGTCGAGCGAGATATCCTCGGGAAGTGTCGTCATTTTACCGGAGTGTCCTTGTCGATGGCACTTGCATTTACGTCGCCGCGTCCGACCAGGCAGACCGAGAGAATCCGGGCCGGGCGATCGCTGAGCGAGGAGAATCCGTGCGCGGAGGAGCCGTCGAAATAGATCGAGTCGCCTTGCGACAAGGTCAGCGGCGAATAGGGCTCCATGTGGAACATGACGTCGCCTTCGATGACGTAGACGAACTCTTCCCCGCGATGGGCCGAACGAACCGGCCTGTCGGACTGATGGCGATAGGGAATCTCGATGATCATCGGTTGCAGGGACTTGGCGGCGAGGTCGGTCGCGAGCGCTTCGTAGACGCCCATGTCCGTTGCGTAGCGCCTGCCCTCGTTGCGGCGCGTCACCACGCGCGCGGCGGTGGCGAACTGCTCGCTCGAAGAGCCGAGGAAATCGACGAAATCGATGCCGAGCCCTTCCGCCAGGCGGACCAGCACGCTGTAGGCGGGTGAAGACTGGTTGTTCTCGATCTTCGACAGGGCGGAGATCGAGACACCGGTGCGCTTCGACACGTCCGCCAGCGTCCATCTGTTCTCGAAGCGAAGCCGCGCGAGCATCTGTCCCACCGGGTTGTCGGCGGCACGCTCGGGAGACGGTTTCGGCTCCTCGGTCCGGACACTGTTCTTCGTGCTGGTCATGCCCACCTCAATCCGGAAGAACCGGCCCTTTGCGTTCGACGATCAGGCGATAATGGGCCGGCTCGCGGTGTCGTGCAAAGTCGAAGATGGTGCGCTTGTAGAGCGCACCCATTTCGAGGTCGCAGCGCGCGGTGATGACTTCATCGCCGGTGGTCGAAGCCATGGCGACGATCTGGCCGGAGGGCGCGACGATCATCGAAAGGCCGATCATGTTCGAGCCTTCCTCGCAGCCGGCCTTCGCCGCCGCCGCCACCCACGTCGCGTTCTGGTAGGCGCCCGCCTGCAGCGAAAGCTGGTGATGGAAGCCTGTCAGCTGGTCGAAATCGAACACGCCGGTGTGGTCGTCGGGCGTGTTGTAGCCCACGAAGACGATTTCCGCGCCCTGCAGCGCCATCACGCGATAGGTCTCCGGCCAGCGTCGGTCGTTGCAGATGCACATGCCCGCGATGCCGCCCAGGGTGCGCCAGACAGGAAAACCGAGATCGCCCGGTTCGAAATAGCGCTTTTCGAGATGCTGGGATTCGCGGCCGGGCACCGGCTCCACGTGGCCGGGCAGGTGAATCTTGCGGTATTTGCCGACGATAGCGCCTGTCTTGTCGACGATGATCGACGTGTTGAAACGGCGCGTGCGGCCGTCTTCCTGCGCAAGCTCGGCATAGCCGATATAGAAGCCGATGCCGAGCTCGGCCGCCGTCTCGAACAGCGGACGCGTTTCCGGACCCGGCATCTCGCTTTCGAAATAGCTGTCGATTTCCGCCTGGTCCTCGATCAGCCAGCGCGGGAAGAAGGTGGTGAAGGCGAGTTCGGGAAAAACGACGAACTCGACGCCGCGGCTCTTTGCCTCGCGCAGCAGCTCGATCTGACGCGCCACCACCTGCGTCCGCGTTTCGGCCTTCGCAATGGGACCCATCTGGGCGCAGCCGATTGTGACATAGCGGTGAGACATATCAGGCATCCTCCTGGCTGGCGGCCGGTGTTTCGTAAGGCAGGATCGCGCTCTGCGCGGGATTGATCGCGAGGTGGGCGGTTTGGTCGGGCGCCTGCGGCTTCTCGACGTCGCCATGCGCCAGAAGCGTTCCGGCATCGCTTGCGCAGTGGTATTGGTAGGCGCGGCCGAGATAGGTGCGAAGGCCGAGCGTGGCCGGAATGGCCCGTCCCGGCTCGCCACCCAGCTGCAGCCCTTCCGGTCGTGTCGCGAGCAGCGCCTTGTCCGGAATGGGCCCGAAATCCTTTTCGGACATGGCGATCCGCGTGTCCTTGCCGAGCCGCACGGTCGCGTCGCCGCCATCGCGGCCGACGACCTCGATGGGGACGATGTTTTCGAAACCCACGAAGCGCGCGACGAAGGCGTTCACCGGCCGCTTGTAGAGCACTTCCGGCGCGTCGAGCTGCACGATGCGGCCCGCATCCATGATCGCGACACGGTCCGAGATCGAAAAGGCTTCTTCCTGATCGTGGGTAACGTAGACCGCGGTGCGCTCTCCGGCCGTCTGCAGGCGTCGGATCTGGACCCGCATGTCCACGCGCAGCTTGGCGTCGAGATTGGACAGCGGCTCGTCGAACATCATCAGCGGTGGATCGATCACCAGCGCGCGCGCCAGCGCCACGCGCTGCTTCTGGCCGCCCGACAAAGCGGCCGGCAGACGGTCGACGAAGCGTGAGAGGCCGACGATCTCGATCATCTCCATGGCCTTGCGGCGTCTTTCGCTGGAGGAAACGCCGCGCTGCTTGAGGCCGAACATGACGTTGTCGACCACCGTCAGATGAGGCAGCAGCGCATAGTTCTGGAAGACGAGCCCGATGTCGCGCCTGTGAACCGGAAGGTGGGTGAGTTCCCGTCCGCCCAGAACCACGCGGCCCTGCGATGGCTGCATGAAGCCGGCGATGACGCGCAGCGTCGTGGTCTTGCCGCAGCCCGAGGCGCCGAGCAGCGAGACGAGCTCGCCCGCGGCGACGTCTATGTTGAGGTTGTCGAGAACCTTGTTGGAGTCGTGGAAGGCGCTGATGCCTTCGAGGGAAAGGGACGCGTTGCTCATGGTCTACCTCATGACCGCTGAGAGACCCAGGCTGCGCTCCACGATCACCATCACGGCGACGGTCAGCACCATGAGCAGCACGGAGACGGCCGCGACCGAGGGGTCGAAATACTGCTCCACATAGGTGAACAGCTCGATCGGCAGCGTGCTGACGCCGGGGCCGGTCAGGAAAAGCGAGATCGAAACGTCGTTGAGCGACGTGATGAAGGCGAGGATGAAGGCCGCCACGATGCCCGACGCGATGTTGGGCAGGATGACGACGAAGAAGCTCTTGACCGGCGGGCAGCCGAGGCTTTTGGCGGCTTCCTCCGCGCTGAAGTCGAAGGCGGCGAGGCTCGCCCCCACGACGCGCACCGCATAGGGGATGGCAAGGATCGTGTGGCCGACGAGCAGCGCCGTCATCACCGGCAGTTCGAGCGCGACGATCACCGTCTTGAGCAGAGCGAAGCCGAACACGATCTCCGGCACGAGGACAGGCAGGAAGAAGATCGAGCCGTACCAGGACGGGAGGCCGGAGCGGTAGCGCGCGAGCGCATAGGCGACCGGCACGCCGACGATGAGCGCGAAGGTGGTGCCGAAGGTGGCGACGATCAGGCTTGTCTTGAAGGCTTCGATGAAGCTTTGCTTGGCAAGCACGTTCTCGAACCAGCGCAGCGACAGGCCCTGCGGCGGGAAGGTGAGATAGGTCGTATCGCTGAACGCCGCGCCCAGGATGATGACGAGCGGCGCCAGCAGGAAGAGAAAGACGCCGGTGCCCATCACGAGCACGAATGGGTGGAGGGACTTGCGCATCGCGATCACCCCATCGCCGGATTGAATCGCCGCGCGATGCGGTTCGCCACGAGAATGATGGCGATGGTCATGACCACCATGACCGCGGCGATGGTGCTGGCGCTGGTCCAGTCGAAGGACACCATCGCCTTTTCATGCAGCAGTGTCGGCAGGATCATCTGCGATTCGCCTCCGAGCAGGCGGGCGGTCGCGAACGCCGCCAGGCTGCCGGTGAAGACCAGCACGCCGCCGACGATGAGCCCCGGAATTGCGAGCGGCAGCGTCACCTGAAGGAACACCTTGAGCGGACTTGCCCCCAGCGAGGAGGATGCTTCCAGCACGCTGTCGTCGATCGCATCGAGGACGCCGACCAGGGACAGGATCGCAAGCGGAGTAAAGAGATAGGCAAGGCCGATCACCATCGACGTCTGGGTGAAGAGGAGCTGCACGGGCGCGTCGACGAGGCCGAGCGAAAGCAGGCTCTGGTTGACCATGCCGTTCCTGCCGAGGATCACCATCCAGGCGAAGGATCTGACGATCGCTCCGGTGAGCAGTGGAAACACCGAGGCGATCATCAGCACCTGGCGCAGCTGGCCCCGGCTGCGCGAGATCATCATCGCCGCGAAAAAACCCAGCGACAGGGAGATCAGCGTCGTCATGGCGGCGACGCTGAGGGTTCGGTTCAGGACGAGCCAATTGTACTGGCTCGAGAAGAACTTCACGTAGTTGGCAAGCCTGTCGCCCTGCGGACCGATGGTTTCGGAAAACGTGTCGCCGATCGGCAGGACCAGCATCAGTACCACAACCAGCGTGCCGGGAAGCACGAGAAGCAGCGGCGCGACGCGGCCGAACTGGTGGCGCATGAGCGGAGCGGACAAGACGGCTGCCTGCGCTTACTGGCCGAAGATCATGTTCCAGCGGTTGGACCAGTCTTCCTTCGAGTCCAGCAGCTTGCGATAATCGGGCTTGCGCAGCGACTCGATGGCTTCCGGACCGTAGGCGGCATATTTCGCCTCTTCCGGCGTCAGCTCGACCGTCTTGTTGACCACGCCGTCGCCCACGGCGATCGCCAGGTCCTTCTGCACCTGCGGGTCGAGGCGGAAGTTGATGAACTCGTGCGCGAGGTCCTTGTTCTCGGACTTCGCCGCGATGTTCAGCGTGTTGAAGATCACGAAATTGCCCTCGTCCAGGGGCGCCCATTTCGCGGTCGGAATGGCCGCCTGGATGGCGGGCACCGCGAAGTCCTGCAACGCGCCGACGATCACTTCGCCGGTGGAGAACAGGTTCACCAGCTCCGACCCGGAATTGTAGGTCTTGACGATGTTCGGCTTGAGTTCGGCGAGGCTCGCGAACGCCGCATCCGGATCCTCGAACGCATCGACGCCGACGCGATCGCCGGCCACCAGAACGGTCATCGGGCCGGACGTTGTGTTGAAGCCGGGCATCGCGACCCGTCCCTTGAACTCCTCGCGCCACAGATCCTTCCAGGAGCTGATCGGGTCGCTCACCTTGGCGCTGTCATAGATGATGCCGTAGCGGCCGACCGTATAGCCGGGGCCGAACGTCCCGCCCTGCGGGGCCTTCGCAATATCGTAGACATCGGCGAGATTGGGCAGGAGCGCCGGGTCGATCTCGGCGAACGCGCCCGCGTCGATTCCCTGCTGCGAGAATGCGTCGGTGAGCATGATGACGTCCACGCCGCCGCGGATCTGCAGCTTGTTGAGACGGTCGGGATTGTTGCCGGTCTCGATGACGACCTTGGCATTGAATTTTTCTTCGAAAGGCTTGTAAAGGAACTCCTGGAGCTGATCGGCTCCATAACCCCACTCGGAGACGACGAGCGTCCGGGTCTCCTGTGCGGCGAGCGGCGTTGCGAACAGGGCGGCCAGCGCGATCGAGGCTGCCGCGGCACTCACTTTATGGGACAGCATGTATGGGTGATCCTTTGGAGGAGGGAAGGCGTTCTGCCTATTATGTGTGCAATTCTTTGATGGCACCAAATGATAAGCACGATATCGTCTATCTAGCAATAAATTTTCCAACTAGAAAATCATGATACGTACAGAAATCACGCTTTCTTCAAGGCTTCACCGCGCGGATGACCGCGCATTCCCATTTCCACAACCCTCTAACGACGAGGAAGACATGAGCGGAGCGCTACATGCATAAGGTCATTTTCGATACTGATCCGGGTATCGACGATGCGATGGCGCTGCTGTTCCTGCACCAGCATCCGCAAGTGGATCTGATCGGCATCACGACCGTTTTCGGAAACGGCACGATCGACACGACGACGCGCAATGCGCTCTATCTGAAGGAGGAGTGGAGCATCGAGGCGCCCGTCGCCAGGGGCGCGGGTATGCCGCTCGATCCCCGCCGCGAATATGGCGAGCCGCCGCGCATCGTCCATGGCGACAACGCTCTTGGCAACGTTCCGCTGCCCGATGTCGTCGTCTCGCGGCCGGACGAACGTCCGGCGCATCGTTTCATCATCGACGCGGTGCGCGCGGATCCGGGCAACGTCACCATCATAGCCGTGGGACGCATGACCAATCTCGCGCTGGCCTTGCGCGACGATCCCGAAATCGCGCGGCTCGTCAAGAAGGTCATCCTGATGGGCGGCGCCTTCACCGTCCCCGGCAATGTCAGTCCCGTCGCGGAAGCGAACATCATGGGTGACCCGGAGGCGGCGGACATCGTCTTCACCGCGCCGTGGAAGGTCGTCGCCGTCGGGCTCGACGTTACGATGAAAACGGTGATCACGCGTTCGACGATGGCGCAGCTGGCGGAGCGCGGAGGCGAGCGGACGAAGCTGCTGGCGGCGATGTCGCAGCACTACATCGATTTCTACACCCGCTTTGTCGAGGATGGCATGGTCGTCCACGACAGTTGTGCCTGCGCCTATCTGGTCGCTCCCGAACTGTTCGCCACCCGCGGCGGTGCGATACGGGTGGTCTCGGAGGGCATTGCCGTCGGCCAGACGATCCAGAAGCCGGACGGCCGCTTTTTTCCGCCCGGTGCCTGGGACGGCAACCCCGGTCAGCTCGCCTGCATCGACGTCGATGCGGAAGGCGTTCTAGGCCTCATCGCCGAGACGATCGCAAGCTGACGACGAGCTGCGCGCGGGCGGGATTGTTTTCCGGATCGATCGTCGCGAAGCGCCCGGGCGGGCTCATCTGGCGGGCGCCCGTCCGTCGGGCGCTCCGCTGGGACAACGCCGCCGGCTATGGCCGTGGATCACTGTCTGTTCAGAGCGTCGCGCGGGGTGATGCCGAACTGACGCCTGAAGGCGGTGGCGAAGTTTGCCGCGTTCGAATAGCCGGCGATGGCGCTTGCCTCCTGAACGCTGCATTCGCCCGTCCGCAGCGCGGCCAACGAGCGGTCGAGACGAAGCTGGCGGACATATTCGAAGACGCTGCGACCTTCCGCCAGCCGAAAAAGCCGCTGCAACCCGCTGGCGCTGGCGCCGGATTCCCGTGCGATCGCGTCCACGCTCAGCGGTTCGGTCAGCCGCGCGGCGATGACGTCCCTGGCGCGTCGAAGCCGCATCATGTCGTGGCGCGAAAGGGCTGGGCCATGCGTCGAGCGGCGATCTGTCCGCGTCACCGCGGCGATCGTTTCCGCGACGATTTCGACGGCGCGGCCCTCCAGGTAGAGATTGCGCAACTCGGGCATGAAGGCCGAGGGCGTGACGACCTGGCGGACGAGTTCGGCAACGCGCGGCGTCAATGTCCAGCGATGGTCGGTGAGGTGGTCCTTGAGCAGGCGCGTCGCGAGGCCGCCGTCGCGGACGTCCTCCAGACCGTCCGCATCGAGCCATTCGGGCGTGGCCGAGACGACGAGGTGGCGGACATGCTGCCTCCCGCACGACGCCCGGCGGAAGCTTTCCGCGTCGACGCTCATGATCGCCGCGCCCCTTATGGCGTCGACGTCGCTCCTGAACTCGAACCGGCGGTCGCCCAGCTCGAGGTCGACCTGGCCGTCGAGGAAGAAGATGCAGGAGAGCCCGGCACGCAGATGGGAGGTGACGGTGAACGGCCTCTCCTCGACGACGTCGCTGCCATGAACGAACAGTCCGCGCCGCAACTCCTTGTGCAGGAACTGCCCCCTTATCAGCGTGTCCTCCGGGGTGAGGCGGTCGTCCTGACTGTCCACGCCCACGCCGTCCCTTCGCATGAAATCGCGCACGCGCAGCCTGTCTCCGCTTTCCGCGGAGGCGTCCGGATGCGCGTCTGGCGGGGATTTCATCTGGGCAGGCCTCTACCGTGTCGTCTTCGAGCGCTCCCGCGGATCAGTCCAGCTACGGGCCGGGCGCGCCATCGCCGGCATGAAATTTCGTTGGTGCGCAAAGCTCTCTGATCGTCGCGCAAAGGTCCGAACGTTGTCAGTCATGCCATGTTGCCCTACTGGTAATTTAACTTGATGACATTGGTCAAGTTATAGCAGTCGAAGATTTTGGAGCGGGGCTGGGACGATCGTGGGCGGCATCGACATTTCGCAGGGGCATTCACCGGTGCTCGAGCAGGCTGGCCGAGCGAGGGCGGCAACTCCCCGGGCCGCTGCCGCAAGGAGCCGGGCCGCGCTTTGGGCCTCCAGCGTGATCTGCAGCGCGCTCGGCGCGCTTGTCCTGCCCGCGCAGGCCCAGGATGGGACCACCGTACTCGACACGCTGGTGGTCGAGGGCGAGAGCGCCCGCGGACCGGACGGCGGGATCGTCGCAAAACGCAGCATCAGCGCCTCCAAGACCGATACTCCTGTTCGAGAGATACCGCAGGCGATCAGCATCGTCACGCGCGGCCAGATGGATGCGCAGGGAGCGAACACGGTCGCCGAGGCGCTTCGCTACACGCCCGGCGTTCTGCCCGATCCGAACGGCTACGACATGCGCTATGACTGGCTCTATATCCGTGGCTTCAACAGCTATTCCACCATGTGGCTCGACGGGCTGGCGATCGCCGGCGATCCCAGCAACTACGCCACGCCGAGCATCAACGCCTACACGCTCGAGCGCGTCGAGGTGATCAAGGGGCCGGCATCCGTGCTTTATGGCCGCGCCGTTCCCGGCGGTCTGGTCAACCAGGTGAGCAAGCGCCCGCAGACGACGCCGCATCGCGAGGCGGTCGTTCAGACGAGCGCTTTCGGCGGCATCCAGGGCGCGGTCGACATGACCGGGCCGCTGACCGAGGACGGCGCATGGTCCTACCGCCTGATCGGCCTTGCCAAGAACATGCACACGCAGATCGACCATGAGCGCGACAGGCAGGTGATGGTCGCGCCAAGCGTGACCTGGAGCCCGACCGCCGAGACCTCGCTCACCCTCTACGGCTATTATCAGCATGACCGCCCGGTCTTCAGCCCGCGCTTCTATCCGGCGGCGGGCACGCTGCTGCCCAATCCGGCCGGACAGATCCCTCGCGACCTGTTCCTTGGCGAGCCGGACGAGGGCGTGTTCGAACGCGACTATTTCCACCTGGGCTACGAGTTCGAGCATTCCTTCGACGAGACCTGGACCGTGCGGCAGAACCTGCGCTACGGACGCTCGGACCAGAACATGCATCTGGCGCTGGTCAATCCGGCCTTCGCGTTCGCGGGCGCCCCGTCGAACGAGCTCAGCCGGGTTGCCGCGGTTTCGGACGACTGGACGTCGACCTTCGCGGTGGACACCCAGGCCCAGGCGGAGTTCGCGACCGGCGCCTTCGATCACACGCTGCTGTTCGGCCTGGATTATCTGCAAGGGATTTCAGACACCAATTTCGGCAATTCGGCGTTCGGCGATCCGGTGCCGCCGCCGCTCGACTTCCTCGATCCCGTATACGGCTATCCGATCCCGATTCCCGCCTACCAGACTTCGGTGCGGCAGAAGCAGAACCAGGTCGGTGTCTATCTGCAGGACCAGATCCGCTACGACCGCTGGCTGGGAACCTTCGGGCTTCGCTACGACGTTTCCGAAATCGACAGCACCAATCGGCTTGCCGCCGGAACGCCCACCGTCACCACCAGGGACGAGAAGCTGACCGCGCGTGCCGGACTCATGTATCTGTTCGACAACGGTCTGGCGCCCTATGCCAGCTATTCGACGTCGTTCCTGCCCGTCCTCGGCACCGACAGGTTCGGAGATCCGTTCGAGGCGCAGACGGCGGAGCAGTTCGAGGTCGGCGTCAAATACGAGCCGCCCGGCGCGCGTGGCGCGATCACCGTGTCGCTGTTCCAGATGACGTTGGAGAACTCGCTGACGCCGGATCCCACCGACCCCAATCCGACGCGGCCGACCACCTATGTCCAGGAAGGACGGGAGCGGGTGCGCGGGCTGGAGATCGAAGGCAAATACGAGCTGACGCCCGAGATCGACCTGATGGCCGCCTACGCCTACAGCGATTCCGAGGTTCTGCGTTCGAACAACGCTTCGGCGCTGGGCCGCCAGATGCTGCGCTTGCCGGAACATCAGGGCGGCGTGTGGGTGAACTACCGGCCAGGCGCGGTACCCGGCCTCTCGCTCAGCGCCGGCGTCCGCGCGATGTCTTCCTACCAGACCGACAGCACCTACCGGCCGGAATTGCGCATCCCCTCGCGTACCCTCGTCGACATCGGCGCGGAATACGATTTCGGCGCGATGCGCAAGGAATTCGAGGGCACCAGCCTGCGGGTCAACGTCAGCGATCTGTTCGATGAGAAATATGTGTCGCATTGCCTGAACATGACCGGCGGCAGCTGCAACTACGGCGCCGGCCGCTCGATAACCGCGAGCCTGAAATACACGTGGTGAGGCGATTGCATCCCGGAAGCGCGAGACGAGGAAGGACGGTCGCGGGAGCGCTCCACCGCCTGGGCCTGCTTCTGCTCGCCGGCCTGATCGCGTCGGCTTGGTGTGGCGCCGCCCGTGCCGAGATCGTCATGACCGATGCGGCGGGTCGCGAGGTGCGCCTTCAGGCGCCGGCGCAGCGCATCGCGACCAATGAAAGCCTCCTGCTGCTGTCGCTCGCATTGATCGACGCCGACCCGGTGAGGCGGCTCGCGGGCTGGGCGGCTCCGCGGCGTCTCGACCAGGGCATGTATGCGGCCTTTCGCCGTGAATTTCCCGCGGTCGACGACATTCCGGTGGTGGGCGCCGTGGTGCCGGCGGGTGTCTCGGTGGAAACGATCCTGAGCGTCGAGCCCGATCTGTTCGTGGTCAGCATCTGGCAGCACGACTGGGAAGACATTGCCGACCGGCTGAGTGCGGCGGGGATTCCGGTCATCTTTCTCGACGGACCGGCGAATGCCGGCCGCGGCCCCGACGAGGCGACGGCGTTCTCCATGGAGCTCCTCGGGAAGGCGCTGGGGCGTGAGGAGCAGGCCGGCGAATTCGCGGATTTCGTGCGGGCGCGCTACCGGCGGGTCGAGCAGCGGCTGGAAGGAACGACGCGGCGCCCCAGCGTGCTGATCGATGCTCACGCGGGCTCTGTCTGCTGCAACACGCCGGGCGCGGACAACCGCATCACGCAATATCTGGAGCTGGCGGGCGGGCACAATATCGGCGCCGGCCTCGTTCCCGGCTATGACGGCCAGCTCAGCCCCGAATACGTGCTGACGACCGACCCGGACGTCTATGTCGGCACAGGCGGGCCGCATCTGGCGGCGCAGGGCGGGCTTGTGGTCGGCGGCGCGATCGATGCCGGGGCGGCGCGCGCTTCCCTGAGCGCGGTGGTGGGCCGCAATCATCTCTCCGCGCTTTCCGCCGTGCGCGGGGGCCGGGCCTTTGCCGTATCGCATCAGCTTTCGATCTCGGCGCTGAGCGTGCTCGTGTTCGAATGCCTGGCGAAATGGACGCATCCCGATCTCTTCGCCGATCTCGATCCCGCCGACACGCTGGCCGAGATCAACGAGCGCTTCATGGCGGTTCCGATCGAGGGAACGTTCTGGGTCGGTTTGGACGAGGCGGGCACCGCGCCATGACCTCGAGGGAACGGCAAGCTGATGAACAGGTTTTCCGCGCAGGCCCGCGTTCTTCTCGCCGATCCCGAGGCGGTGGTCGGCCCGCTTTGCGAGCATATGCTCGAGCACGGAGCCGAGGTCGAGAAGAGCGGCGGCGCCCATATTCTCAAGCTGCGCGGCACGAGCGTCCGCTTCACGCGGGAAGGTGCCGCGACCCTTGTCGACGTCGATGCCGCGAACCTGGAAGAGCTCTACTACGCCCGCATGACGGTAGCCTCCCACATCCTCGAATTTTCCGGTGCGTCCGTTCCCGAGATCGCCTGGGAGGGCGACGGCCGCCAGCTCTCGCGCCCGCCGAACTTTCAGATATTCGAGGTGGCGGGGGTTGGCCAGGTAACGCCGCGCATGCGCCGCATCACCCTTGCCGGCGAGGATGTCGCCCGCTTCGCGCAAATGGAGGCGCTGCATCTCAACATACTGGTCCAGCATCCGGATGTCGGCGAACCGCAATGGCCGACGGTCGGGCCGAACGGGCTCGTCGGATGGGCGGATCCGGACCGGCGGCCCTCGTTCCGCAAATATACGGTGCGGTCGGTGGACGTGGCGGCCTGCCGCATCGACGTCGACTTCGTGCTTCATGCCGATGCCGGGCCGGGTTCGGCCTTCGCGGAGAACGCGGCCAAGGGCGACAGGGTGGGGATCGTCGGGCCCGGCGGAGGCGGCCTCGCCGAGGCCGATTGGTACCTGTTCGCCGGTGACGAAACCGCGCTTCCCGCAATCGGCCGCATGCTGGAGCACCTGCCTGCGAGCGCGCGCGGCAAGGCCTTGATCGAGGTCGCGGACGAGCGCGAGATTCAGCCCCTCCATTTCAAGGCGGCGGTGGACGTGGAATGGCTCTTCCGCAAGGGCGCTCCCGCCGGCTCGACGACGCTTCTCGCCGACGCCGTTCGTCGAACCGGGTTTCCGCGCGATGGATCGGCTGTCTACGCCTGGGCCGGCTGCGAGTTCGACGCTTTCCGTGCCCTGCGCTCCTATCTGCGCAAGGAAATCGGCCTGAAGAAGCACGAGCATCTTGTCGTTTCCTACTGGCGCAGGGGAATGAGCGAGGAGGAAGCCTAGCGGCGGCGCGCCTCCATGCCCCGTGCGGCCGTTGCCGCGCGATCGCTGCGCGCCGGAACCGCTCGCCGGACTGCGGCCGTCAGGTCGGATCGCGATAGACGCGATAGTGCCGGCGGGGCCAGTCGTCGGCCCGGTGATGGTGGCGATAGTCCCTGTAGTAGCGCGGATAGCGCGGCCTCACGCGCTCCCTGTAGATCAGCGCGGTGCCGGCATAGTAGCCGCCGCCGTAATAGGGGCCGTAGCCGCCATAATATGGCCCGGCGTCATAGACGCAGCCGGAAAGCGTCAGTCCGGCAAGGCCGATCGCGACCGACATGATCAAGGGCTTTACGAACATCTCCGTACCTCCATCATTGGAGATATGGGATAGACGCGCCCGCCGGCAATTGTGAGGCAGGCGTCGCCGTCGCGATTGTCGGGCGGTCAATCGGTCAGGACGAAGCTGACCTTCATGTCGACGCGATATTCCGTCACCCGGCCGCCGTCGACCTTCGCGGAAATCTCTTTCACCCAGACTTGCTTGATCTCGTCGAGGGTCTTGGAGGCGCGGGAAAGTCCCGAATTGATTGCATCCTCGATCGACGATCCGCTGGCGGTGATTTCGGTATGGCGTGCAACTGACATTTTTGTCCTCCGCTGGTTGTGGGTGGCCGCCCGTCTGCACAATCCGGCCGGCTGCGGATTGTTCCGCCATCGGACGACATTCCCGGCACGAGCCTTCGAACCAGGGGTCGGACACGAAAAAACCCGGCGGTCACCCGCCGGGTTCTCTCAAATCAGCCTTGAAGCCGATTAGAAGTTGCGGTCGAAGCGCAGGAAGGCGCCGAAGGCGTCCTGATCGTCGGCAACGTCGCTGATGTCGGAGTAGTAGCGGCCTTCGGCCTTCACGACGAGGCCGTTGTTGCCGAACGGGCTGTAGGCAACCTGGGCACCGACTTCGTAGGTCTCGCTCTCGAAGAAGTACTGGCCGGCGAGGCCGAGGCGAACCTGCGGGTTGACGGTGTAGCCGATGTCGCTCTGGATCGACCAGTCGGTCGGACGACCGGCGGAGTCGAGGATCACGTACGGGCCGATCGGGGCAAGCGGAGCAGAATCGAAGTCGGAGTAGAACACGCCGAGCTCGCCGTAGAACGCGCCGGCGGTGTAGTCGAGGACGGCCTTGGCGCCCCAGGTCTCGGATGCGTCGTCATAGCCAGCGGCGACACCGATGAAGGAGCCGGCGGCGAAGTCGTAGCGAACGCCACCTTCGACATTCGGCATCCAGTTCGTGTCGGCGGTGTCTTCGACCAGCGCCACGACGGCGGAGAAGGCGCCGGACTTGAAGGTGTAGCTGATTTCACCCGAGTTGATGTAGCCGTAGTTGCCGCTGTCGATCCAACCCGAGTGGCCGAAGCCCAGGAAGCGGGCGTACGGGTTCTCGGTGCGGCCGATGCGCAGCACGCCGCCCGGATTGCCGACTTCGATGAAGGCGTGCAGCAGGTTGGTGGCGTTGTTGCCGTAGCCGGGGAGATAGGTCGAAGCCGGGTTCACGCGGGTGTCGCCCCAGTTGAACTCGATCTCGGCGAAGCCGCGCAGCGTGCCCCAGGCGGTCTCCGAGCGAACGTCGAAGGTCGGCGCGAAGCGCGCGTACTTCACATAGCCACCGTCGCCAGCGTCGAGGTTATCGAACGAGGTGAGCTGGTAGCGCATGTAACCGCCGATCTTCAGGCAGTTCTCGGTGCCGGGGATGTAGAAGAAGCCAGCGCCGTACACGTCGCAGACGCGAACGTATTCCATCGGCTCCGGCTCCGGAATGACGATCGCGTCAGCAGCGCGAGCGCCGGTTGCAGCGACGACAGCCGCTGCCGAGCCGAGAAGAAGGCTCTTAATGTTCATCTTGTACCTCCAATAAATATTGGTCGCTTCAATAAAATGAACCTGCGTTGCAGGCCCCTCTGCCGAAAAGATGCGAGATTCGCCCCTCTTTCCGCGGGCATTAATCATTTGACCGAGGTTCCAGGCAAGCTATGTGGGCGTGATTGTGGCGGAGAGGAGTCTATTGCTCGGTCTATTGTGGCAAAAACGGCACATAAATAGGTGTCTATGTATTATTTAGTTAGGTGCATATGTAGTTTTTTATTAGGTACCGAAGCTAATGTTTTATTTTTCACTGTCAAGATTCTCGCTATTGACAATATTATTTCAGTATGGCTTTTTCGCGTTACTTGATCTCCAGTCAAGGGTTTGCCCCCGACCCTATATCCAAGTATATTGGAAATAGTGACGGGGGCATTTTTTTATAAATTCCTGCTCTCCGTCCCGTCGCCGAAAGACGGGCAAAGTTTTTCTTCTCGATCTTCGTGGGTGACGCAAAACGCCGTCGACAGGCGCCGAAACGCCGTTGGCGATGCGGCCGCCCGTCGGGGCGGGCGGGCTCGGATGACCCGATGATCGCGTTCGCCGACCGGTGGAATCGCGCGCGCCCTCCGGCCAGAGGGCGCGCGCTTCAGACAGAACCTGAAACGATCAGCCGTAGCGGTAGGGCGCGCCCGCCTTGCGCATGGTGTCGGCGTATTTCTTGAGGATTTCGACGACCTTGGCGTTGCGCTCGCTGGTCTGGGCGATCTCGTCCCAGAACTTCAGCGCCTCGTCTTCCACCGCCTTCCATTCGGTTTCGGGAATGGTCGTCAGCTCGAGCTTGCCGCCGGTCGTGCGGTAGTGCGCCTCGCCCCACCAGTACCAGTGCTGGCGGTAGTAGTGCGATTGGTCCATGGCCATCTGGAACAGCGCCTTCAGATGGTCCGGCACCGCTTCCCATTTCTCGGTGTTGGCGAAGAACGAGCCCGCCCATGCGCCGTTGATGTTGTTGGTGAGGTAGTATTTGGTCACGTCCGCCCAGCCGACCGTGTAGGTCTCGGTCGCGCCGCACCAGGCGATGCCGTCGAGTTCGCCGGTCTGGATCGCCACCTCGATGTCCTCCCAGGGCAGGGTGACCGGCACCACGCCGAAGCGCGACAGGAAGCGGCCGCCGGTGGGGAAGGTGAAGACCCGCAGGCCCTTCAAATCCTCCATGCTCCTGATCGGCTTCGTCGTCGCGAAATTGCAGGGGTCCCAGGCGCCGGCGGAAAGCCAGGTCACGCCCGGCACTTCCGAATAGGCCTCCTCCCAGATCTCCTTGAGCCCGTACCAGTTCCACAGCACCGGCACGTCGAGCCCGTAGCGCGAGGCGAAGGGGAAATAGGCGCCGAAGACGGCGACGTCGACCGGCGAGGCCATCGAATCGTCGTCCGACTGCGCCGCGTCGATCGTGCCCTGCTGCACGGCGCGGAACAGCTCGCCCTGCGGCACGAGCTGGTCGGAGGTGTAGAGGTCGATCACCATCTCGCCGTTCGCCGCCTTGTTGAAGGCGTCGATCGACGGCTTGATGACGTGCTCCGCCAGCGCCGGGCCGGCATAGGTCTGGAGCCGCCAGCGGATCGGGCTCTGCGCCCTGACATAGGGCGTTGCCAGCGTGGTGGCGCCGACCGCTCCGGCGGTCGTCAGGCCGGCTTTCTTCAGGAAGTCGCGTTTGCTGAATTTGCTGCGCTCGTTCATTTCACATTCTCCCATTGCGGTTTCGATCTGGTCGGTTCCGTCCCTCTTTTCGTCGCCGGCTTGATCGCCGGTCTTCGTGTGCCCGTTCCGCCATGCGCGTCACCTTCCCGTGTAGAGCCCGGGCAGCCACAGGGCGATCTGCGGGAAGATCATGATGATGATCATCGACAGCACCATCAGGAAGAAGAACGGGACGATGGAGCGGTAGATGTCGACCAGCGTGATTTCCGGCGGCGCCATGGCGCGCATCAGGAACAGATTGTAGCCGAAGGGCGGGGTGATGTAGGCGATCTGGCAGGTGATCGTGTAGAGCACGCCGAACCAGATCGGGTTGAAGCCGAGCGAGACGACGAGCGGGATGTAGAGCGGAGCCACGATCACCAGCATCGCCGTGTCGTCGAGGAAGATGCCCAGCACCACGAAGGACAGGAGCATCAGGATCAGGATTTCCCAGCGGTCCAGCTCCCAGGTGTTGAGCAGTATGTTCTCGATCGCGCGGACCGCGCCGAGACCGTCATAGACGGCGCTGAAGCAGAGCGCGCCGAGGATGATCCACAGGAACATGCAGCTCACCGCGAGCGTGTTGCGCGTGGTGTCCTCCACGACCTTGCGGCTGAGTCTGCCGGTCACAAGCGCGGCGAGCGTCGCGAGCAGCGCGCCGACGGCCGAGCTTTCGACGAGGCTGGTCACGCCGGTCATGAACAGGCCCATGATCGTGCCGAAGATGACGAGCGGCAGGATGCCTTCGCGCAGCAGCTTCAGCTTCTCCGCGGTGGTGATCTGCGCCAGCTCCTCGGCGGGCAAGGCCGGGCCGAGCTCGGGGCGCATGCGGCAGCGTATATAGATGTAGAGGCAGAACAGCGCCGCCATCATCAGGCCCGGCACGATGCCGGCCAGCCACAATTGCAGCACCGGCTGGCGCGCGATCATCGCGTAGAGCACGAGCACGACGCTGGGCGGAATGAGGATGCCGAGCGAGGAGCCGCCCTGGATGACGCCCGTCACCATGACCTTGTCGTAGCCGCGGCGCAGCAGTTCGGGCAGGGCGACGGTGGCGCCGATCGCCATGCCGGCGACGCTGAGCCCGTTCATGCACGAGATGAGCACCATCAGCCCCATCGTGCCGAGCGCGAGCCCGCCGCGCACCCCGCCGAACCAGACGTGGAACATGCGGTAGAGATTTCCCGCGATCCCCGATTCCGACAGCATGTAGCCCATGAAGACGAAGAACGGCACGGTGATCAGCGGGAACCAGTTCAGCACCTGGAAGGCCGCGCTGAAGGGAAGTTCCGAGGAACCCTTGCCCCACAGCAGCAGGGCGGCTGCCGTGCCGACGAAGCCGATGACGCCGAAGACGCGCTGCCCGGTCGACATCAAAAGCAGCATCGAGGCGAACATGAAGAGCGTGATCAGTTCGGAGCTCATGCGATCGGCTTCCCGCGCGCCATTGCAAAATCCTTGAGGAAGGCCGAGATCGCCTGCAGCAGCATCAGGAAGATGCCGAAGGTCATGATCGCCTTGATCGGCCACATCGGCGGTGCCCATGCGGTGTAGTTCTTCTGGTTGTAGCTCCAGGCATATTCGGTGGACGAAAGCCCGCCGGCGAAAAGCACGGCCAGATAGAAGATGATGAAGAGGATGGTGAAGACGTCGGTCGCCGCCCGCCTCCGCGGGCTCAGGCGGCCATAGAAGAGGTCCATCCGCACATGCGCGTCGAGCTGCATGGAATAGGCGCCGCCCAGGAGATAGTAGGCCGACAGCAGGAACTGCGACATCTCCATGACCCAGTTGATCGGGATGCCGAGCACCACGCGCGAGAAGGTCGCGTAAAGCAGGACCGCCGCCATCACGAAGATCAGCCGCATCGAGAACCGCCCGACCCAGCGGTTGAACGTGTCGACAGAGCGGACGAACAGCTTGACCGGCTCAGGCACGTCGCGGCCTCCCGCGTCTCGGCCGCCGCCGGGCGGACGGTGTCTCGACATGTCTCATCGTCGCTTCCCCATCGAATTGCTTTCCAGCCGGGCGGCTTCTTCCGGCACGGTGTCGACCCGCCGGCGGGCTTGCGCGAGCCAGCCGGCGACAAGCGCGGCCATCATCTGCCGGCCATGCTCGTCGGCGATCAGGTCGTTGCGGATTTCGATCATCACATTGGCGAGCCCGCGGGGCAGGGCGTGTTCGCGCAGCGTGTGGGTGACGCCGTCTTGCGGACCGTAGGGTTCGTTGCGCCGCACGACATGCCCGCCGTCGCCGCCCGCCGCGGCCCGAAGCATCGCGTCGGCGAGGCGCGGGTCGCTGTCGTGGAGAATGCCGATTTCGACCTCGCGCCGGCGGCCGTGATAGATCGGCGTGAAGGAATGCACGGTGACGAGCACCGTCTCGCGCCCGGCGGCGGTGCGCTCGTCGACGAGGTTGCTCAGCGTTCGGCGGAACGGAACATAGAAGCGCTCGGCGCGTATCCTGCGCTCGGCGTCCGAAAGGCCGGCATTTCCGGGAATCCTGTAGATTTCGCTGACGGCGGGAATCGCGCTCGGCTCGTGCGGCGGCCGGTTGCAATCATAGAGAAGCCGCGAGACGCCTTGCATCACAAGCGCGGCGTCGAGCAGTCGCGAAAGCTCGTGGGCGACCTCGATCGCGCCCGGATCCCAGGCGATGTGGCTCGCAAGCGCGGCCGCGTCGAGGCCGAGCGTGCCGAACTCGGCCGGAATGAACCTGGAAGCGTGTTCGCAGACGATCAGGAAATCGCCTGCCCCCGCCGGGTTGAACACCCGCGCGGTGTCGGAAACATCGTTCGGTTCGACCGAATCTGGAGCCTTCCCGTTCAAGAACCTGTCTCTCCCCCGTGAGAAGCAGGAGATCATCTTTTCAGACCGAAAGAGACAGTCAAGCCGATTTCTGTAAAATTCTCTTCTATTCGAGTAATCGTGGTACGTTCTTTTCAAAATCGAATCCGGACTGTTTTCGAAGGAGGGGCGAAGATGGAGACGGGGCAGGATTTTACGGTCGCCGAAAGGATTCGCGGCAGGTTCGAGGAATTGACCCGCGCCGAGCGGCAATTGGCGAATGCGATGCTCGCCAATTACCCGGTGCTTGGCCTCGACAGTATTACCGCCGTTGCTCAGGCTTCCGCCGTTTCAACTCCGACTGTCGTGCGCATGGCCAAGAAACTCGGCTTCGCCGGCTTTCCTGAACTTCAGGCGGCACTTCGCTCCGAGCTCGAGGCGACGATCTCGAACCCGATAGCCAAGCACGAGCGCTGGTCGGAGCACGCGCCCGACACGCATATCCTCAACCGGTTTGCCGAGGCGGCGACGGAAAACCTGCGTCAGACGCTTCGCCAGCTCGATCCCGGAAATTTCAACGAGGTGGTCCAGTTGCTCGCCGACAAGCGGCGCACGGTGCATATCGTCGGCGGACGCATCACCAGGTCGCTCGCCGACTATCTCTTCACCCATATGCAGGTCATCCGTGACGGCGTCACGCTTGTCGCGCCCAACTCCAACACATGGCCGCATTATGTGCTCAACATGCGCGAAGGCGACGTGCTCGTCGCGTTCGACGTGCGGCGCTACGAGCAGGAGATCCTGCGGCTTGCCGAAATGGCGAAGGCGCGCGGCGTCGAGATCGTGCTCTTCACCGATCAGTGGGGCTCGCCCGCGGCCAAGCTCGCCCGCCACAGTTTTCACGCGCGCATCGAGGCGCCGTCGGCCTGGGATTCCTCGGTGGTCACGCTGTTCATCGCCGAGGCGCTCGTCGCCGCCGTCCAGGATGCGTGCTGGGATGAGACGCGCCAGCGCATGAAGACGCTCGAGGATCTGTTCGACCAGACCCGGATGTTCCGCAAGTTCGTCTGATGGAAGGTGCTCAGGCCTCTTCCGACAGGCTTGCGGCATAGGTCTCGAGCGCCGTCGCTCCCACCGAAACCGGAACCGGGGCGTGCTCCCGCCGATCGCCGTCGTCAGCCGGCATTTGCACCGGCCCATCCGCATCGGAGCGGGGCTGCCGTCCCATCACGGTGATATCGAGAAGGTGGTTCGCCTCCTGCTCGATGACGAGGCTCGCATCTGCGAAGCTTTCCGCCGCGCCGGCGTTGCGCGCGACGGCGATCGTCATGCCCTCCAGTATATGGGCCGCAAGCCCGGCGCTCTTCTCCAGACGGGCGATGTCCTCGGCGATATCGGCAAAAAGCCCGCTCATCGCCGAAAGGTCGCCGTCGACCGCCCCGACGGCCTCGCCCGCCTCCGCGACCAGCTTTCTTCCGGCGGCCACCTGGCCGGTGGAGGATTTGATCAGCGTCTTGATTTCGGCGGCCGCGTCGGCGGAGCGCTGTGCCAGTTCCCGCACCTCCGTTGCCACCACCATGAAGCCCCGGCCGGCATCGCCGGCGCGCGCCGCCTCGATCGAGGCGTTGAGCGCCAGCAGGTTGGTCTGGAACGCGATCTCGTCGATGACGCCGGTGATCTTGCCGACCTCCTGCGAGGTCTGCGCGATGGCGGCCATGGCCGCGGCCGCGTCGCCGGCGATCCGCCTGCCGTTCCCGGCATTGTCCGTCGCGGTCTCCATCAATCCGCGCATCCTCGTCGGCTTGCCGTCGCCCTTTCGCTCGCGCACCGAGGCGATCGCCGCCGCCGTCTCCGCTATCTTCACCGACTGCTTCTCGGTTCGGCCCGCCAGCATCGTGGCGGCCTCGCGAATGTCGCCGGCATTGCCGAGAAGCCGCCCTGCCGCGTCTTCGATCGCCTTGAGCGCGGCCTGGATCGTGACGAGGGCGGTGTTGAAATCGCCGACCAGCGGTCGAAGCTCCTGCGGCACGTCGAGATTGATGCGGACGCTGCGGTCGCCGGCCGCGACCCTGCAGACGGCGGCGGCGAGCAGCTTCGCCATCGCGCCCTGGAGCTTCGCCCTGGAGGTCGCGATCCCGAGCGTGCGGGCATGTTCGGCGGCTTCGCTTGCTCCTCTCCCTTCCTGCTCGGAAAGCGCCGCTTCGCGCTTTGTCAGCGCGGCGTCGCATCTCGCCAAAGCCGTCATGAGCGGCGCGAATGCGCCGGCTGCCGCGGGCGGGGCGGGGGGCCGGTCGCGCGCGGCCACGCTTTCGGCGAAGGCGGTCGCTGCCCGCAAGGGCCGCGTCACGCGGAATGATGCCGTCGCCCATACCGCCCCGCCGACGAGAACCGCCGGAACTCCGCATAACGCCGCCATCATCGTCCAGGAGGAAAGCATTTCGGGCGCCGTGAACGCCAGCATGCCGGCGAGGATCGCCGCCTGTGCGAGCGTCGCCGTCGCCGCGAGCCGGGCGGCAAGCGAGGATGTGCGGGCGGGAAGGTCTGTCGCTCGTGAGCCCATGAAGGCAAGGTTCTCCGGCAAAGTTTCACCCGCTACCCTAAAGGCCCAAACTTGCACCAACTTTGCGTGACGCGTCTGGCGGTCGCGGCACCGGCATGCTTTGGTTGACAAACCATCGCCACGGCGGTCTAGGTGCGCCGAATAAAAAGCTTTCGAGGAAACGCATTCCCATGACCAATGTCGCCTTGATCGGTCTCGCGCAGGATCTTGCAAGAAGGGCGCAGGAAGGCCGCCCCGTGCGTGTGGGGCTGGTCGGATGCGGCGAGATGGGCACCGACATCGTCACCCAGATCGCGCGGATGAAGGGCATCGAGGTCGCGGCCATCGCCGACACCCAGGGCGAGCGCGCGCGAAAGGCGATCGGCATCGCGCTGCGCCCGGAGGAAAGCGCCGGCGGCGCCGAGACCGCTTCGGCCATGACCGCGCTGATCGAGGCCGGCAGGACGGCGATCGTCCCGGATGCCTCCCTGGTGGCGACCCACGACCTGGTCGACGTGGTCGTCGACGCCACCGGCAAGCCGGCGGTGGGAGCTGAGCTCGGCATCAGGGCGATGGAGCACGGCAAGCATCTCGTCATGATGAATGTCGAGGCCGACGTGACGATCGGCGCCTATCTGAAGCACGCGGCCAGCAAGCTCGGCGTCGTCTATTCGCTGGGCGCGGGCGACGAGCCTTCCTCCTGCATGGAGCTTATCGAGTTCGTCTCCGCCATGGGCCACGACGTGGTGGCCGCCGGCAAGGGCAAGAACAATCCGCTGAACCACGACGCGACCCCTGACGAGTACCGGGCGGAGGCGGAGCGGCGCAACATGAACCCGCGCATGCTGGTCGAGTTCGTCGACGGGTCGAAGACCATGGTCGAGATGGCGGCGATCGCCAACGCCACCGGCCTGGTGCCCGACAAGCCGGGCATGCACGGGCCGGCGGCGACGCGCGAGGAGCTTTCCAGCGTGCTTTGCCCGGTCGAGGACGGCGGCGTGCTGTCCCGCAAGGGCGTGGTGGATTTCTCGATCGGCAAGGGCGTGGCGCCGGGCGTCTTCGTCATCGCCGAAATGGCGCATCCGCGCCTGCGCGAGCGCATGAACGATCTGAAGCTGGGGGAGGGACCGTATTACACCTTCTACCGCCCCTATCACCTGACCAGCCTGGAAGTGCCGCTCACCTGCGCGCGCGCCGTGCTCTACGGCAAGGCCGACATGGTGCCGCTGGACAAGCCGGTGGCCGAGGTTTGCGCGGTCGCCAAGCGCGACCTGAAGCCGGGCGAGCGGCTCGACGCGATCGGCGAATACACCTATCGCTCGTGGATCATGACGGCCGGCGATGCCCGCAAGGCCGGCGCCGTTCCCTGCGGCCTGCTGGAGGATGGAAAGGTGCTGAAGCCGATCGCCAAGGGCGAGCTTCTCACCTACGAAAACGCCGCGCCGAACGAAGCCTCGCGGCTGGTCGAACTGCGCCGGCTGCAGGACGAGCTGGTGGCGGCGCCGGGCTGATTTCCCGATCGTGCGTCCTTCGAGCCTCCCCTCCGACAAGCTCAGGTCGCGCCTCGGGATGAAGGCCGTCGCGCATCGATCCACAGGCCGCGGGCTCGATCAACCTGCCCCTCGTCCTGAGGCGCGAGCAAACAACCGCTTCCCTCATTCTGAGTTGCGGGCACACAGCCCACCTCCCTCATCCTGAGGTGCGACCCTGAGCCCTGAGCCTGTCGAAGGGTCGAAGGGGAGCCTCGAAGGACGCACCGAAGCGCCCTATTTCCCCAGTTCCGCCGAGCGCGCCTTTGCGGCTTCCACGGCTTCCGTCACCAGCTTCTTCAGCCGGTCCTCGCCCATCAGCACGTCGAGCGCGGCGGCCGTGGTGCCTTTGGGGCTCGTCACCTGGCGGCGCAGCTCCCCCGGCTCCTCGCCGCTCTCGGCGGCAAGGCTCGCCGCGCCGTAGACCGTCTGCATCGCCAGGAGCCTGGCGACGTCCTTGGGCAGGCCGGCCTTCTCGGCGGCGTCGCGCAGGCACTCGATGAAGTGGAACACATAGGCCGGTCCCGAACCGGAAACGGCGGTCACCGCGTCCATCAGTTCCTCGCGGTCGATGGTCGCGACCTCGCCGCTCGCCGAGAGCAGGTCGCGCACGAAGGAAATCGTCTCCGCTTTCACATGGTCGTTGGAGAAGACGACCATCATGCCCTTGCCGATCGCCGCCGGCGTGTTGGGCATGCAGCGGATGATGGCGGCGTCGTCGCCGAGCGCGGCGGCGAAGGCGGCGATCGGGGTTCCCGCCGCCACGCTGACGAAGGTTGCCCGCGGCGCGAAGCGCCTATAGGCGGGAACGACGTCCTTGATCACCTGCGGCTTGACGGCGAAGACGACGAGCCTGGGCGCGGTGCCGGCGGCAAGCTCGTCGGCTTTCGCGACGGCGGTCGCTCCCAGTTCGCGGGCTCTTCCGCGCAGCGCGTCCGCCGGCTCGACGACGGCGATCCCGTCCGGCGAAAGCTTGCCCGAGGCGAGCCAGCCGGCAAGCATCGCGTATCCCATGTTGCCGCAGCCGACGAGCACAACTTCGATGGACATCCCACGCTCCTGTAAGTTCGTTCCGACGCTTATTGAACCGTCGCGCGGCGACGCGCAACGGCAAGCTGCCGATGGCTCGAAATTAACCTTTTGTTACCGCTCCGCGTTTAGCCTGCATTAACCATGTTTCTTTGGGGGTGCGTGCTCGGGACCACGCAGGCAGGGGCGCAGAATGTCTTATTTCGATCGCATGGACGAAAAGGGCCGCGAAACTTCCGATATGAAGCATGGCGAGCCCCGGCGCGGGTCTCTTCTCGAACTTCGCGGAAAAGCCGACCCGGGCGCGGATCCCGTCGCGCGCCACCGGCGCGCGCGGGCGTTGTGGGAAAGCGACGGCGAAATGTCCGACGAAGGGCAGCAAGGCACATCGATGAAAGCGGAGCGCGAGGACGTCGCAAGCCCCGGTCTTTTCGGCAGGCTCCTGCGCCGCGCAAGACCCGTCGGGCAATCGCCCGACGACGCGGTTTCGGCGGATGCCGCGCTCACCGGCGACCACGCCCGGGCGTATGAGGAGGATGAGCAGGCAGCGCTCGTGAAGCCCGAAACCGTCGACACCCGTCGCGCCGCCGCGGCAATCGCGGGCGGGCCGACGGTGGGGTCGCTGTTCGGCGGCATTGCCCGCAACAGGTCCTTGCTGCTCGCGGCGACCGCGATTGGCGCCCTGGCGGCGGCGGCGTTCCACTTCGCGTCACCGGCGAAATATGTCGCGACGGCGGAGATACTGGTCGAGCCGCGCGTGCTTTCGGGCGAGCAGGGGGCATCCTTCGCCGTGCCGGAAAGCACGCTCGCGGTCGTCGAGAACCAGGCGCGGATACTCAGATCCACCAGCGTGCTCGATGTGGCGGTCGATCGGCTCAACCTGGCAAACGACCCGGAATTCAATGGCCGCGCGTCCGGCCTCGGAGCCATCCTTGGCGGCGTGGAGCTGCCGGCCAGGGCTGCCGCGGTGCGCAAGCTCGGCGAGAGCCTGGACGTCAAGCGCAGCCCCGGAACCTTTGTCGTGACTGTCGGTGCGGCCGCGAACGACGCGGAGAAATCCGCGCTTCTGGCGAACACGGTGACCGACATCTTCATCGAGAGCCATGGCCGGACGGGCTTCGCCGCCGCCCCCTCGAGCGGCGAGGAACTGCGCGCGGCTCTCGAACAAGCGGAAAGGGCGGTTGAGACCTTCAAGACCGATAACGGCATCGTCGACGCGCAGGGCCGCCTGATCTCCGATGACGAGATCGTCCGGCTGAACGAGCAGCTGTCGGCGGCGAGGGCGAAGACCGTCGAATTGAACGCCGCGGCGGAATCGGCGCGGGACGCGAATGTCGACGCGATCGTCGGCGGCTCGCTGCCGGAACAGTTGAATTCGGCGGTGATGACGGAACTGCGGGCGCAATATTCGGCGTTGAAGCAGACCGCCGACAGGCTTTCGGTCAAGCTGGGGCCGCGCCATCCCGAGCGGCTGGCCGTGCAGGCGCAGCTCGACGGCGCGCGCGCCGAGCTCGACGCCGAGCGGCGCCGGATCGGCGAATCGCTGCAGGTCCAGCTGAAGCGCGCGGTCCAGCAGGAACAGGACCTTGCCGCGCGGCTTGCCCGGATGAAGGCCCGCCAGGGCGATCTCGGCGGCGAGATGATCAGGCTGCGCGAGCTCGAGCGCGACGCCGAGGACAAGCGGCTCGCCTACGACGCCTTCCTGTCGAGGATGCGCGACGGCGCATCGCGCACGATCGCCGGGGGAGACAGGGTGAGCGTCATTTCGCGGGCGTCGGCGCCCGCCGCGGCCGCCGGGCCGGGCCTTTCCGCCTCGCTGCTTCTCGGTATGCTTTTCGGCCTGCTCGGGGGCGTGGGAATTGCGGGCATCCGCGAAGCCTTCGGCCGCCGCGCGGCGGGGAGCGGAGAAGACCGCGCGCCGGCGCTGACCGATGCCCGCCAGAGCCACGTGAGCGGTTCGACGCCCGAAGCCGGGTTCGGCGCGGCTCCCGGGGAAGCTGAAGAGGAAGAATTCGAGCGGCGGCCGCGCGAGTTGTGGCCGCTTCCGTTCCTTGCCGAGGAGCCGCGCGTCTTCGAAGGCGACAATGACGGCTGGCCGATTCCCGAATTGGACGAGGACCGGCTCGAGGACTTCCGCGCCGCGCTGCATGACGACACATGGGTGCGGGATTTGGACGACGACACCCTCGAGGAGATTCGCTCCAGCCTTCGCGAAATCCGCGAAGCGATCGAGGACCTGGCCGAAAGTCGCGACCGGGTGCGCCGTTACGGCACCTGATTTCGTCCTCACTTTCGGTTTAGCGGCACCGGACGGCGCAATGACGGGATTGCCGCCGGCCGAAATGATGATTATTCCGGTGGCGATCCGTATTGCCGGGGGAGAGCATGGCCGAAATCATCAGTGGAAAATTGATCGCCGAGGGAGTCGTCGCGACGGTGAAGCGCGGCGCCGCCGAACTCCTGGAGGCGGCGGGCGTGACGCCGGGCCTTGCGGTGGTGATCGTCGGCGAGGATCCGGCGAGCCAGGTCTATGTCGCCTCCAAGTCGAGGATGGCGAAGGAATGCGGCTTCCATTCGGTGCAGCACACGCTCGCCGCCGGGACCGGCGAGGACGAATTGGTCGCGCTCGTCGAGAAGCTCAATGCCGACCCGGCGATCCACGGCATCCTGGTGCAGCTCCCGTTGCCGGCCCATATCGATTCCGGTCGCATCATCCAGACGATATCGCCTGAAAAGGACGTCGACGGCTTCCATTTCATCAATGTCGGCAAGCTCGGCACCGGCGAGCTGGGCACGGCTTTCGTGCCGTGCACGCCGGCCGGCTGCATGATCTTGATCGAGCGGGCGCGCGGCAAGGACCTTTCCGGGCTGAACGCCGTCGTGGTGGGGCGTTCCAACATCGTGGGCAAGCCGGTGGCGAACCTGCTGCTTGCGGCCAATTGCACGGTCACCATCGCCCACAGCCGCACCCGCGACCTGCCGGCGCTGGCCCGCACGGCGGACATTCTCGTCGCCGCCGTCGGCCGTCCGGAGATGGTCAAGGGCGACTGGATCAAACCGGGCGCCACCGTCATCGACGTCGGCGTCAATCGCATTCCCGCGCCGGAGAGGGGCGAGGGCAAGACGAGGCTGGTCGGCGACGTCGCCTTCCGGGAAGCGGCCGAAAGCGCCGGCGCCATCACGCCGGTTCCCGGTGGCGTCGGTCCGATGACCATCGCCATGCTGATGGCGAGCACGCTCGTCTCTGCCTGCCGTTCGGCCGGCCGCACGCCTCCGCAATTCTGACGGTATGGTGGTTCCCCTATGAAACCGGCCTGCCTTTCCTCGATCTTCGCCGACGGTCGCGGCAATCCCGCGATCGGTTTTCCGCCGGGCAGGTGAACATGCGGAGCCGCCGATCATGATCGACGCGTCAGCAACCGATCGGCAGTTCGCCTTCCTTCTGGTCGACAAATTCTCGATGTTCTCGCTTGCCGCGGCCATCGACACGGTGCGCTCGGCCAACCGCCTGCTCGGGCGCGACTATTACGGCTGGACGACGGTCTCCGCCGACGGCGAGGCGGTGATCGCCTCCAACGGGCTGCCGCTCAAGATCGACTATTCGGTCGCCGACATTCCTGCCGTCGACATCCTCTTCGTCTGCGCCGGGCTCACAACCGAGTTTCCCGGCAAGAGCAAGGTGCTCGGCGCGCTGCGAAGTTGGGGCAGGCGCGGCGGCGCGCTCGGCGCTCTCAGCGTCGGTTCGCATACGCTCGCCGAGGCCGGCCAGCTCGATGGCCATCGCTGCACGATCCATTGGGAGAACCGCGCCGGCTTCAAGGAACGCTTTCCCGAAATCGACTGCACCGGAAACGTCTTCGAGATCGACCGCAAGCGCTACACCTGCGCGGGCGGCACGACCTCGATCGACCTGATGCTGGAGATCGTGCGCGCCGATTTCGGCCAGAACCTCGCCAACGAGGTGGCCAACCAGTTCCAGCACGAGCGCATCCGTTCGGCGGGCGATCGCCAGCGCGTCGGGCCGGAACGCGACCTGACCGGCAAGTCGGAGAAGCTGCGCAAGATCGTCGAGCTGATGGCGGACAATCTCGACGAGCCGTTCTCCGCGGTGCAGCTCGCCAAGTCGGCCGGCCTGTCGGTGCGACAGGTCGAACGGCTCTTCCTGCGCCACCTGAGCATGACGCCGGGACGCTACTACATGCGGCTCAGGCTGGAGCGGGCGCGCGAGTTGCTGCGCCAGACCAACATGCCGATCCTCGACGTGGCGATCGCTACCGGCTTCACCTCGCATTCCTATTTCGCGCAGAGCTACCGGCTGATGTTCGGCCGTCCGCCGAGCGAGGAGAGGCGCACGACCTACTGATATCTCAGGCGGCGAGGAAGCCGCCGTCGGCGGCCAGCACATGCCCGACGACATAGGCCGACTGATCGGACGCGAGCCACACCACCGCTTCCGCCACTTCTTCGGGACGGCCCATGCGGCGCAGCGGCAGCCCCTTGGCCACGGCGTCGATGCGGCCGACGCCGGCCACGGCCGCCATCATCATGTCGGTGACCACCCGGCCAGGGGCGATCGCATTGATGCGCACGCCGCGCGGGGCGCACTCCATTGCCGCGGAGCGTGTGAGCGAGATCACCGCTGCCTTTGATGCGGAATAGAGCGCGAGGCCGGGATTGGGATTTCGTATGCCGCTCACCGAGGTGTTGACGACGATGCTGCCGCTGCCTCGCGGCAGCATGGCCGCCAACTGATGCTTGAGGCAGAGGAACACCGCGCGCACATTGGTGTCGAAAACGGTGTCGAACACGTCGGTGCCCTGCGTTTCCATCAGCGCGTGGCGTTCCTGATGGCCGGCATTGTTGAATGCGACGTCCAGCCGCCCAAACCGCTCCACCGTGGTTTTCACGAGATGCTCGACGTCCTCTTCGTTCGTCACGTCCGTGCGCACGAACAGGCTTCTGGCGCCGGCGGCGCGGCATGCTTCCGCGACCGCTTCGCCTTCCCCGGAACGGCGCCCCGCGACGACCACCGCCGCCGCGCCTTCCGCGGCCATCATGAGCGCGGTTGCCCTGCCGATGCCGCTTCCGCCTCCGGTGATCAGGCAGACGCGGCCGCCCATTCGGGCGTGTCCCGCCCGTGCTTCTGAGTTTCCGGCTTCTCCCGCCATGTCCGTCCCCGCTTATATGTGCACCCGGTTTGATTTCGAGAAAGTTGTATCATACAACTAAATCCAGGCAAGGGAATCATGGCGATGACTGCAAGTGAAATGTCGGAGATCGAGAAGGTTCGCGATTCCTCGCGCAGGATCGTGCGCGAGCTCGGCTTCATGAAGCCGACGCTGGCGTCCACTGGCCTGCCGGCCTCGGCCGTTCACGCGCTCATCGAGATTGGCGGCAACGACGCCCTGGCGGCCGGTACGCTCGCGGAAATCCTCAACCTCGAGAAATCGAGCGTCAGCCGGATGCTGCGCAAGCTGGTCGATGCCGGCGAGATCGAGGAACGGCCGAATCCGGACGACGCCCGGTCGAAACTCCTGACACTGACGACACGCGGAAGGGCGACGCTCGCGGCGATCGACAATTTCGGAAAAAGCCAGGTGGCGGGCGCCTTTCGGCATCTGTCCGACGATCAGCGGCGCATCGTCGTCGCCGGCCTGATCGCCTACGCCGAGGCGCTCCAGCACGTCAGGCGGGCGGACAACGCGCCGAACGCGAGCGGGACCGGCTGAGGCGGACGCCTCAAGCCATCCCGAACGCGCTGGCGCCCTGGTCCGCGCGCGCGGCGAGCGCCCGGAAGCCCGCGAACAGCTCTCGCCCCATGCCGAAGCCGTTGGCCGAAAGGTCGGGGATCGTCGTCTTGCGGCCCGCCAGCACGTCGTCCGCGACCAGCGCCTCCAGCGTTCCCGCATGCGCGTCGAGCCGGATCACGTCGCCGTCCTCGATGCGGCCGATCATGCCGCCGTCGAGCGCCTCGGGCGTGACGTGGATCGCCGCCGGCACCTTGCCGGAGGCGCCCGACATGCGCCCGTCGGTGACCAGCGCGACATGGAAGCCCCGGTCCTGCAGGATGCCCAGCACGGTGGTGAGCTTGTGCAGTTCCGGCATGCCGTTCGCCTTCGGCCCCTGGAAGCGGACCACGGCGATGAAATCGCGGTCGAGCTTGCCGGCCTTGAAGGCCGCGTTCAGTTCCTCCTGCGCGTGGAAGACGATCGCCGGCGCCTCGACGATATGCCGCTCCGGCTTCACCGCCGAGGTCTTGATGATAGCGCTGCCGAGATTGCCCTTCAGCACCTTGAGCCCGCCGGTCGACTGGAACGGGGCTGACGCCGGCGCGAGGACCTTCGCGTCGCCGCTTTCGAGCGGCGCGGGCGCGCGCGCCACGGTGCCGTCGTCGGCCAGCCTCGCCTCGATCGTGTAGGGGCGCAGGCCCTCGCCCCAGACCGTCTGCACGTCCTCGTGCAGCAGGCCCGCGTCGAGCAGCTCGCGGATCAGGAAACCCATGCCGCCGGCGGCATGGAAATGGTTCACGTCGGCGAGCCCGTTCGGATAGACGCGCGCCAGCAGCGGCACCGCGTCGGAAAGCTCCGAAATATCCTGCCAGTTGAGGCGGATGCCGGCCGCCGCCGCCATCGCGATCAGATGGATCGTATGGTTGGTCGAGCCCCCCGTGGCGTGCAGGCCGACCACGCCGTTGACGATCGAGCGCTCGTCGATCATCCGCCCGACCGGCGTGAACGCGTTGCCGAGCGCGGTGATCGAGAGCGCCTGCCTGGCGGCTTCCCTGGTCAGCGCCTCGCGCAGCGGCGTGTTGGGATTGACGAAGGACGAACCCGGCGTGTGCAGCCCCATGATCTCCATCAGCATCTGGTTGGAGTTGGCCGTGCCGTAGAAGGTGCAGGTTCCCGGGCCGTGATAGGATTTCGATTCCGCCTCGAGCAGCTCGGCGCGGCCGACCTTGCCTTCGGCGTAGAGCTGGCGCACGCGCGCCTTCTCGTCGTTCGCCAGCCCCGAGGTCATCGGGCCCGCCGGAACGAAGACCGCCGGGATATGGCCGAAGGTGAGGGCGGCGATCAGCAGGCCCGGCACGATCTTGTCGCAGACGCCGAGATAGACGGCTGCGTCGAACATGTTGTGCGACAGGCCGATCGCCGCCGACATGGCGATGACGTCGCGCGAGAACAGCGACAGCTCCATGCCGGGCTGGCCCTGGGTGACGCCGTCGCACATGGCGGGCACGCCGCCGGCCACCTGCGCCACGCCGCCCGCCTCGCGCGCCGCCTGCTTGATGAGCTGCGGAAAGGTCTCGAAGGGCTGGTGGGCCGAGAGCATGTCGTTGTAGGAGGTGATGATCCCGAGATTGGGCACCCTGTCGGCCGCCAGCAGCTCCTTGTCGTGAAGATTGCAGGCCGCGAAGCCGTGCGCGAGGTTGCCGCAGGAAAGCACGCCGCGATGCGCGGTGCGTCCGGCCGCGTCATCGAGACGGGCGAGATAGGCTTCCCGCGTCGGGCGCGATCGCTCGCGAATGCGCTGCGTGATGTTTTCGATATCCGATCTGGCCGTCATCGTCGTCTTCCTTCACTTCGCCCAGTAGATCTGGACGGGAGTGTTCGAGTGCTTGAAAACGGCGCCGACCGGCAGGTCGGCACCGCCCTCGAGCACCGTTTCCAGAACCTGCCGCTTCTCCTCGCCCTCGATGTGAAGGGCGACGAAGCCGGCCTTCGTGATCGCCGCCAGCGGCAGCGTCAGCCTGGGCTCGCCCGCGCTCGGCGCCTGCACCGGCAGCACCATGGTTTCCTGCCGTGGCGAAAGCAGGTCGGGCAGGTTCGCCGCGTCCGGGAAGAAGGAGGCCGTATGGCCGTCCGCGCCCATCCCGAGCACCGCGACGTCGAGCGGCCAGGGAAGTTCCCCGAGCTGGGCGGCCGCCCCAGCCGCTGCTTCTTCCGCCGTTTCGGCGACGTCGTAGAGCGGGACGAAGCGCGCCTTCGCGGCCTCGTTCCGCAACAGCGCCGATTTCACCAGCGCCGCATTGGACCGTGGCGAGCTTTCCGGCACGAAGCGCTCGTCCACCAGCGTGACGGTGCATCTCCGCCAGTCGATCCCGCGGGTCGAAAGGGAGCGAAAGAAGCGGCCGGGCGTGCTGCCGCCGGAGACCGCGAGGAAGGCCGAGCCGCGTTTCTCGATCGCGGCGGCGAGCAGCGAGGCGACGCGGTCGGCCAGCGCCTCCGCGAGCGCCTCGGAGGACGAAAACTCGTTCCAGTCGGCTTGAACCCGCATCCGCTTCACATGCTCTCGTGCCAGGTGCGCCCGTCGCGCTCGATCAGCGCGATCGCGCCCGAAGGGCCCCATGTGCCGGCCGTATAGCCCTGCACGGCCTGGCCGTTCTCTTCCCAGGCCGCGATGATCGGATCGATCCATTTCCACGCCGCCTCGACCTCGTCGCGGCGCATGAACAGCGTCTGGTTGCCGCGCACGATGTCCATGATCAGCCGTTCATAGGCGTCCGGATTGCGCACCTCGAAGGAGTCCGCGAAGGTCATGTCCAGCGAGACGTGCCGAAGCCGCATGCCGCCGGGGCCGGGATCCTTGGCCATGATGAACTGCTTCACGCCCTCGTCGGGCTGCAGCCGGATGACGAGCTGGTTGGGCACGATCGCGCCCGCGCTCTGGTCGAAGATCGAATGCGGCACCGCCTTGAATTCGATGACGATTTCGGAGACGCGCTCGGCCAGCCGCTTGCCGGTGCGCAGATAGAACGGAACGCCGGCCCAGCGCCAGTTGGCGATCTCGGCCTTGATCGCGACGAAGGTTTCCGTGTCGCTCTCGCCGTTCTTCAGCTCCTGCAGGTAGCCCTTGACCGCGCCGCCGGCCGACGCGCCGGCCTTGTACTGGCCGCGCACCGTGTGCTTCGGCGCCTCGTTGCCGTTGATGCGCTTCAGCGAGCGCAGCACCTTGAGCTTCTCGTCGCGCACCACCTCGGCGTCCATCGATGCCGGCGGCTCCATCGCGACGAGGCAGAGAAGCTGCAGCAGATGGTTTTGCACCATGTCGCGCAGCGCGCCGGCCTTGTCGTAATAATCGGCGCGGCCTTCGAGGCCGACCGTCTCAGCCACGGTGATCTGGACGTGATCGATATTGGCCGAGTTCCACAGCCGCTCGTAAAGGATGTTGGCGAAGCGCAGCACCATCAGGTTCTGCACCGTCTCCTTGCCGAGATAATGGTCGATGCGGAATATCTGGTGCTCCTCGAAGACGCGGCCGATCGCATCGTTGAGCTCGTGGGCGGAGGCGAGGCTGCGGCCGATCGGCTTCTCGACGACGATCCGCGAGTTCTTGGTGATCAGCCCGTGCTTTTCGATGTTCGAGGCGATGTCGCCGAAGAGCGCCGGCGCGACCGCGAGATAGAACGCCCTGATCCGGTCGCTGTCGCCGATCGCCTGCTTGAGCTTGTCGAAGCCGTCGCCGGTCTTGGCGTCGACCGGCACATAGGAGAGCCGCTCGACGAAGCGTGCGACCTCGGCGTCGTCTATCTCTTCCTTCTTGACGTGGTTCGAGATCGATTCGCGGGCGAAGGTGCGGAATTCCTCGTCGGACATCGCCGAGCGGGACGCGCCGATGATGCGGGTGGGCTCGCAGAACTGTCCCGCCCGCTGGCGCTGGTAGAGCGCCGGCAGCAGCTTGCGCTCGGAAAGGTCGCCGGTACCGCCGAAGATGATGAAATCGAAGGGATCGACTGGAATTGTCTGACTGGTCATATCCGGCTCTCGGTTGCTGCGGTTGGCCTCGCATGGCGCATATAATCTAATCGATTTAATTATGCCAGAGCGCATCTGGCATTTCATCTATGCCGGCACTGGCCTGTCGTCGGTGGCTTCACACCTTGGCAAAGTGGCAGACCCGGGGGATATTTCAATCCCGCACGCATGAGGAAGGAAAGGCGACGACGATGGGCACGCATCTTTCACGCACGGTGGCCGAAGGCATCGCCTTCATGCAGATCGTCGACGGCAAGGCGGTGGACGCGCTTTCCGGCGAGCGCATCGACGTGGTCTCTCCCTCCGACGGCGAGGTCTTCGCATCCATCCCCGCCTCCAACCCGTCCGACGTCGATCGCGCGGTGCGCTCGGCGCGGCGGGCTTTCGACGAAGGGCCGTGGAGCCGCATGCCGGCGGCCGAGCGCGGCCGCTGCTTGACGCGCCTCTTCCACCTCGTCGAGAAGCACGGCGACGAGCTCGCCGCGCTGGAATCGCGCGACACCGGCAAGCCGGTGCGGCAGGGCAGGGCGGACGTCGCCGCCACGACGCGCTACTACGAATTCTATGGCGGCGCGGGCGACAAGATCCACGGCGACACGATTCCCTTCCTCGACGGCTACACCGCGCTGACGCTGCGCGAGCCGCACGGCGTCGTCGCCGGCATCATCCCGTGGAACTATCCGCTGCAGATCCTCGCGCGCGTCGCGGGTGCCGCGCTCGCCATGGGCAATACGCTGGTGGTGAAGCCGGCCGAGGACGCGTCGCTGACGACGATCCGCATCGCGCAGCTCGCGCTGGAAGCGGGCATCCCGGAAGGCGTCTTCAACGTCGTCACCGGCTACGGCCGCGAGGCGGGCGCCGCGCTGTCCGCGCATCCGCTGGTCGACTACGTCACCTTCACCGGCTCGCCGCTCACCGGAACGGCGATCCAGCAGGCGGCCGCGATCAACAATCGCGGCGTCACGATGGAGCTCGGCGGCAAGTCGCCGCAGATCGTCTTCGCCGATGCCGATGTCGACGCCGCGCTTCCCGTCCTCGTCAACGCGATCATCCAGAACGGCGGCCAGACCTGCTCGGCGGGCAGCCGCGTGCTGATCGAGCGTCCGATCTACGAGAAAGTGGCGGCCGGCTTGGCGGAGCGCTTCTCCAGGCTGGTGGCCGGCCCGCACGATGCCGATCTCGACCTCGGCCCGCTCATCAATGCCAGGCAGAGCGAGCGCGTCGCCGGCATGATCGCGGCGGCGAGGGAGGCGGGCATCGCGATCCTCGCCGAAGGCTCCATCGCGCCCGATGCGCCCAAGGGCGGATTCTATCAGGCGCCGGTGCTCTTCGGCTCGGTCGATCCGCGGGCGACGATCGCGCAGGAGGAGGTCTTCGGCCCGGTCCTTGCGCTCTTCCCCTTCGACGGCGAGGAAGAGGCGGTCCGCCTCGCCAATTGCACCGAGTTCGGGCTGGTTGCGGGCGTGTGGACGAAGGACGGCGCGCGTCAGCATCGGGTCGCCAGGCGGGTGCGCGCGGGCCAGGTCTACGTCAACGGATATGGCGCCGGCGGCGGCATCGAGCTTCCCTTCGGCGGCTTCAAGAAGTCCGGCCATGGCCGCGAGAAGGGTTTCGAGGCGCTCTACGACATGTCGGCGACGAAGACGATCGTCTTCAATCATGGATGATCGTCGGTCGGTATCGGGCAAATTTATCCACACCCCCATGCGTCTCCTCTATCCTGTGCCGGCCTCTTTCGTGGGAACGCCGGTCGCGACGGTGGACGTGCGGAAAGGGGTCGGCGCCTCCGCCGCACGGCTAACGTGGCTGCGCGGCCGGGGAGACCGTGTCCAGAGGTTCCTCCCCGACCACTACGGGCCGGGCGTGCCGGAGCGGTGCACACAACTCTTGGCATCTGGGCGGGAACGGTCCCGCGACGATGCCGGAGACAGCGGAACGGGCGCGGGCAGAAATCGCCGGATGGGTGGCCGAAGGGTCGCGCATACTCAATCAGATGAGCGAGCCTTCGGCCGCCCGTCTTCCCTTCGATCTCGTTTCGAGAGTGTCGAGGGACAATGACCAGACCGGAAACGGGGTGTGGTGACGGTGAAGCGCGCCAATGTATCGCTGCCGTCCGGAACAAGGAGGAAGGAATGAACCGTCTCAAGGATAAGGTCGCCATCGTGACCGGAGCGGCGTCGGGCTTCGGCGAGGGAATGGCGAAGCGCTTCGCCGAGGAGGGGGCCAGGGTCGTCGTCGCCGACCTCAATATCAAGGGCGCGGAGCGCGTCGCGGGGGAAATCGGCGAGGCAGCGGTCTGCGTCCAGACCGACGTGTCGCAGAAGTCCGAGATCGCCGAGATGGTCGATACCGCGATGAAGGCGTTCGGGCGCATCGACATCATGGTCAACAATGCCGGCTACACCCACCGCAACGGCGACATGCTGGGCGTGCCGGAGGACATGTTCGACCTCATCACCGCCGTCAACATGAAGGCGATCTACCATGCCGCGCTCGCCGTGGTGCCGATCATGGAGAAGCAGGGCGGCGGCTCGATCATCACGACGGCATCGACGGC
Organism: Aquamicrobium sp. LC103; assembly: GCF_001014615.2. Lineage (GTDB taxonomy): Bacteria > Pseudomonadota > Alphaproteobacteria > Rhizobiales > Rhizobiaceae > LBCQ02. The sequence goes on along the minus strand of NZ_LBCQ02000014.1, from coordinate 44,587 downwards.
CGGGCTGCGCCCGCGTCCGGGCCTCGTCTGGTACAACGCCTCCAAGGGATGGGCGATCAGCGCCACCAAGTCGATGGCGATCGAGCTCGCGCCGAAGAACATCCGCGTCAACTGCCTCTGCCCCGTCGCGGGCGAGACCGGCATGCTGGCGCAGTTCATGGGCGAGGACACGCCGGAGCTGCGCGCCAAGTTCCGCGCCTCTATCCCGCTGGGCCGCCTGTCGACGCCGCTCGACATCGCCAATGCAGCGCTCTGGCTCGCCTCGGACGAGGCGGAGTTCATCACCGGCGTCGCGCTCGAGGTCGACGGCGGCCGCTGCATCTGAGCGCACGGGAGGGCGCGTGACCGCTTCCCGTCTTTCTAGGTGCGGTTTTCGCAACGATGACGCTTCAGCGGTTCCGCGCCACCACGTCCTCATAGGCCGCCTGCAGCCTGTCGCGCACCGAGGAGCCGGGCGGTGCGATGCGCGCTCCCGGTGCGTCGGGGCCGATCTGCTCGGCGCGCAGCTCGGCCATGAAATCCTCCCACATCGCCGGCCCGCCCTCCTCGAGCAGTTGCGCGCGGATCGACAATTCCTCCGTCACCGACAGCCACCTGCGTCCCCACGCGCCCAGATGCGCCATGATCGGCACCAGCGAGATCGCCTTTTCGGTGAGGCTGTAGATCGCCTTCTGCTTGTGGCTGGGGTCGTCCGCCTTGGTGATCATTCCTTCCGCCAGAAGCATCTTCAGCCGGTCCGCGAGTATGTTGGTCGAGATGCCTTCCTGCAGGCGCAGGAACTCGCGGAAATGCCGCCGGCCGCCGAAGATCATGTCGCGCAGGATCAAAAGGCTCCATTTGTCGCCGAAGACTTCCAGCGAAAGGTTGATCGGGCATCCCGACCGCTTCTGTTCGTTCATTGCCGCTGGCCTCGATGGAACCGGTTGCACAATCGCATCACTCCTTATGGTACAACCAGTTGCACAATGCAATTGCATGGGGAGCGGGATGAGCGGACGTCCCCCACGGCGAGCGAGGCGACACCGCAATCGACGATTTCTGGCCGATCCTTAGATCCGGTCCCGGAGCGCATACCAGTTGAGCGCGAGGAAAAGCAGCGGAGAGCGCAGGGCGCGGCCGCCCGGGAAGGGCGGGATCTTCAACTCCTCGAGCAGCTTCAGCCGGTCACGATTGCCGGCCACGGTCTCGGCGTAGAGCTTGCCGGTGAAGTTCGACAGCATGACGCCGTGGCCGGAATAGCCGCCCGCCGATATCACGTTGGGCATGACCTCGCGAACGAACGGCTTGCGCGGCATGGTGATGCCGACATAGCCGCCCCAGGAATGGGTGATCTCGACGTCCTTGAGCGCCGGATAGATCTCGGCGATCTGCCTGCGGATATGGATGGCGATGTCCTGCGGGTCGCCCGGCGCGTAGATCTCGCGCCCGCCGAAAAGGAGGCGCCCGTCCTTGGACTTGCGGAAATAGCGCACCACGAAGCGGGAATCGTCCACCGCCTCGCCGCCGGGAATGACCGGGCTGTCGTCGCCCAGCGGCACCGTCGCGCCGATGAAGGAGCCGATCGGCATGACATGCGCGGCGCTGACCGGTTCGAGATCGCCGCCATAGGCGTTGACGGCGATCAGCGCCTTGTCGGCGGTGATCGTGCCGCGCTCCGTCGTCACACGGACCTTGCCGCCCTGCGATGTGATGCCGGTCGAGCGTGTGTTCTCGAAGAGGCTGGCGCCGGCCGCCGCCGCCGCGCGCGCTGTTCCGACAACCAGCTTCAGCGGATGGATGTGTCCGGTGCCGGCATCCCGCGTGCCGCCGAAATAATGCGTCGAGCCGAGACGCCTCGCGGTTTCCTCCGCGTCGAGGAAGGTGATGTGCGGATAGCCGAAGCGTTCCGCCATGATGTCGGCATGCGCCTTGTAGGCGTCGACATAGCGCTTCTTGTGGGCGACGGAGATCTGGCCGGGCATGTAGTCGATGTCGATCTCGTTGGCGGCGGCGAATTCCAGAAGATGCGCCTTGGCCTCCTCGGCGAGATCGAACAGCGCCTTGGCGCGCGCGAAGCCGAGTTCCGCCTCCAGTTCCTCCGCCCATGCCCGCTGCCCGGTGCCCAACTGCCCGCCATTGCGCCCCGAGGCGCCGTCCCCGAAGCGGTGCGCCTCGATGAGGACGACATCCGTGCCGGCCTTGGCGAGATGCGCGGCCGCCGAAAGTCCGGTGAAGCCGCCGCCGATGACGACGACGTCGGCCTGCCGGTCGCCGTCGAGCGCCGGATATTCCGGCCGCTCCGGAACCGTAGCTTCGTACCAAGAATAGCCGGGGGAGATGGGGGAGGTGTGGGTCATGGCGAATGGCGAATGGCGAATAGCGAATGGCGAGTAGTTGTGAGGGCGACGTCGAGGATGCGGGAGCTTCTATTCGCTACTCGCTATTTCCTCTTCGCTTCCTCACACATTCAACAACAGATACTCCCGCTCCCACGGGCTGATCACTTCCATGAAGGTCTCGAACTCCGCCTTCTTGATCGCCGCGTAGGTGGAGACGAAGGAATCGCCGAGGATGTCGCGCAGCTTGTCGTCGGCCTCGAACAGTTCGACCGCCTCCAGAAGGCCGCGCGGCAGCTCGATCTCGTCCTCGTTCACCGAGGTTCCGACCGGAGCCTCCGACGGGATCTTTTCGAGCATGCCGACAAGTCCGCAGGCGAGCGAGGCGGCAAGCGCCAGATAGGGGTTGGCGTCGGACGAGGGAATGCGGTTCTCCACGCGCCGCGAGGCCGGGTCGGAGCGCGGCACGCGGAACGCCGTGGTGCGGTTGTCGTAGCCCCATTTGGTGTTGACCGGCGCCGAGGCCGCCTGCGTCAGCCGGCGATAGGAGTTCACGTAGGGCGCGAGCATTACCAGCGCGTTGGGGATGTGCCGCTGCATGCCGCCGATAAAGTGGAAGAACGCCTCCGTTTCCTCGCCGCCCGGTCCGGAGAAGATGCTCTTGCCGGTCTTCTTGTCGACGATCGACTGGTGGATGTGCATCGCCGAACCCGGCTGGCCCTGGATGGGCTTCGCCATGAACGTGGCATAGGTCTCGTGCTTCAGTGCCGCCTCGCGGATCGTGCGCTTGAACATGAAGACCTGATCGGCCAGCTCCACCGGGTCGCCGTGGCGCAGGTTGATCTCGAGCTGGCCGGCTCCCTCCTCGTGGATCAGCGTGTCGATCTCCAGGCCCTGGCCCTCGGAGAAATGATAGATGTCGTCGATCAGCTCGTCGAACTCGTTGACGCCGGCGATCGAATAGCCCTGGCCGCCGCCGATCGGCCGGCCGGAGCGGCCCACCGGAGGCGTGAGCGGATAGTCGGGATCCGGATTCTTCCGCACCAGGTAGAATTCTATCTCTGGGGCGACCACCGGCCTCAGCCCGTGCTTGGCGTAGGCCGCCACGACCCGCTTCAACACGTTGCGCGGGGTGAATTCGACGGAGCGCCCGTCCTGGTGCACCAGATCGCAGATCACCTGGGCGGTGGGGTCGCTCTCCCATGGCACCACGGAAAGCGTGGAGAGGTCGGGCAGCAGCTTCAGGTCGCCATCGTCTTCCGGATAGGCGAAGCCGTTGCCGTCCTCGGGGTAGCCGCCGGAGATCGTGGTCATGAAGACCGCCGAGGGCAGGGCGAGCGAGGTGTTGGAGGTGAACTTCTTCGACGGCATCATCTTGCCGCGAGCAACGCCCGCCTGGTCCGGCGTGATGCATTCGATGTCCTCGATGCCGCGCCATTCGAGCCAGCCGCTCGCCTCCTTCCAGTTCCTGACACCGCGCTGGTTCTTCACGAATGTGGGCACACGGGCGCGTCCTCCGCGACCTGGCTGTCGGGATTCCTTCTTCTGGACGGGCATCAATCACCAAGGGATCGTTTGAGATGGACGAACTATAGCCGTGCTGCGGGTCGGAAGGAAAGGGGAGCCCGCGATAAAGCCGTTATCCGCGGTCTTTCAGCCGGCGATGCCGTCCCGGTAGTTCTGCAGGATGGGCTGCAGCCGGTCCGGCGTGATCGGCTTGGCAACGACCAGGTCGATCGTGCTGTTCGGATGCCGCCCCTCGGGCGGAAGCACGGGGGAGAGCATGACCACGAAGGGAAGATTGTCGCCGGAAGAAAGCCGCCGCGCCGCCAGCTCCTCCAGCAGGTCGTCGCAATCGCCGTTGTCCGGGCCGCCGTCGAGAAGGACCACGCCGGGAGAGCGGGAGGCGAGCGCGGCCGCCGCTGCGTCGATATCGACCGAGAGCGTCTTCAATCCGGCACGCTCGGCGATGCGCGATATCACGATCCGGTTGACGGGAGACGAGCCGACCACGAGGACGAGTTCATGGTTGAATATGTCTCGGGCCGCCGCGGTCGGACCGGGTGCGCCGTCGTCCTGTTTCCGTTTCGATTGAGACATTGGGATGCTACCGACCTCCTGGCCCCCGTGAGGGATGCGGTATTGCAACCGATAGTCGCAATTCGCGCCTGGATGTCAAGCTGGTTCCCGTCTTCCTGACCGAAAGTATCAGGTAAAACCCGTCTTCCACGCAAAATCAGCGGGGCGCCACCGGTGTAATCGACGCCGCCCCGGCACTTGTTTCAGCGGGCTTCTATGCGCCGCTCGGGATATTGGCGACGATCACCGGGATGAGCAGATCGCCCCAATTGCCGTTGCCTCCATGATGGCGGGCGGAGCGGACCAGTTCCACCGACACGCCCGCCTCCACCGCTTTCATGACGGATTGGTTCAGCCGGTGCAGGTCGTTAGCCACCATACGGATGGCCGCCTGCTGGTCGGAATTCATGGTCGAGGACTGCTCCTCGGCTCTTTCCTTGACTCGCGTTCTCGGTGCCATTGGTCTTCTCCTGTTGCGTCCTTCGCCCTCGGGCGTTCCCTCGGCCTTATTCCGCCGCCGGGCGGAACTGGTCGTGCTCGGTCGATTCCTTCATCGCGGTCGTCGACGACTGGCCGCCGGTGATCGCCATGGACACGGCATCGAAATAGCCGGTGCCGACCTCGCGCTGATGCTTGGTCGCGGTGTAGCCGTTGGTCTCCGCCGCGAACTCGGCTTCCTGCAGCTCCGAATAGGCGGCCATCTGGCGGTCCTTGTAGCCGCGCGCCAGCTCGAACATGCCGTAGTTGAGCTGGTGGAAGCCGGCCAGCGTGATGAACTGGAACTTGTAGCCCATCGCGCCCAGCTCGCGCTGGAACTTGGCGATCGTCGCGTCGTCGAGGTTCTTCTTCCAATTGAAGGACGGCGAGCAGTTATAGGCGAGCAGCTTGCCGGGATGCGCCTTGTGGACACCCTCGGCGAACCTGCGCGCCTGCTCGAGATCCGGCTTGGAAGTCTCGCACCAGATCAGGTCGCAATAGGGCGCGTAGGCGACGGCGCGCGCGATGCAGGGCTCGATGCCGTTCCTGACATTGTAGAAACCCTCGACGGTGCGGCCGGCGTCGTAGTCGACGAAGGGCCGGTCGCGCTCGTCGATGTCGGAGGTGAGCAGCTTGGCGGCCTCCGCGTCGGTACGGGCGATCACCAGGGTCGGCGTGCCCATCACGTCGGCCGCCAGGCGCGCGGCGGTGAGATTGCGGATGTGGGCGGCGGTCGGGATCAGCACCTTGCCGCCCAGATGGCCGCATTTCTTCTCCGAAGCGAGCTGGTCCTCATAGTGGACGCCCGCCGCGCCCGCCTCGATGAAGGCCTTCATGATCTCGAAGGCGTTGAGCGGGCCGCCGAAGCCGGCTTCCGCGTCGGCGACGATCGGCGCGAACCAGGTGTCGACGGAAAGGCCCTTGCCCTCCGACGTCTCGATCTGGTCGGCGCGCTGCAGCGTCCTGTTTATGCGCTTGGCAAGCTCCGGCGCGGCATTGGCCGGATAGAGCGACTGGTCCGGATACATCGCTGAGGCCGTGTTCGCGTCGGCGGCGACCTGCCACCCGGAAAGATAGATCGCCTTCAGGCCGGCGCGCACCATTTGCATGGCCTGGTTGCCGGACAGCGCGCCGAGCGCGTTGACGAAATCCTCCTCGTGGATGAGCTTCCACAGCCGGTTGGCGCCCATTTCGGCAAGGCTGTGCCTGATCTGAACCGAACCGCGCAGCCGCTTCACGTCCTCGGCGGCATAAGGGCGCTCGATGCCGTCGAAGCGGCCCTCAGGAGCCGTGGGGACGAGGTTGTAAAAATCAGTCATAGCCTTCTCCGCGGAATTCATTGCTGTTGGTGCCGAATGGCAATCTGAACGCGACGAGATTTACATCGCACTGCAGCAAAGAACGAGGAAAATGGCGAAAACATTCGAAAAATTCGGGTAACGCTGTCTTGAGTTTTACAATGGCGCGCTGTAAATTTGTGAATGTTGTAAATATCTAAATCGATGAAGGGGCTGGTCTGGATTGTGAAGGTTTGTAAAATCGAGGAAATGTGGCGGCTGACACTTTCCGTCGAGGAAAGGGAACAGGAACCGTGCCATGGCTGAGCAGAAGATCTTTGCGGGCCCCCGCATCCGGCGCATCCGCAACCAGAAGGGCCTGACCCAGACGGCGATGGCCGAAGGGCTAGGCATCTCGCCTTCCTATCTCAACCTGATCGAGCGCAACCAGCGACCGCTGACGGTGCAGCTCATCCTGAGGCTGGCCTCGGTGTACAAGATCGACCCCGACGAGCTTCAGGGCGAGGCCGGCGGCTCGATCGCGGCGCTGCGCGAGGTGTTCGTCGATCCGCTGCTTGCCGGCGAGCTGCCGGGAGACCAGGAACTGGTGGAGATCGCCGAGGCGGCTCCCAACGCGGCGGCGGCCATCATCAAGCTCTTCCGCGCCTACAAGGAGCAGGCCGGCAGGCTTTCCGATCTTTCCGAATTGCTGGCGCATGAGGGGCACGCCACGACGCTTTCGGCCGCGCGGCTGCCGATCGACGAGGTTCGCGAGGTGTTCGAGCGCCGGGCGAACCATTTCACCGCGCTCGAGGAGGAGGCCGAGGCCTTCATCGAACTGTTGCAGCCCGGCGACGAGCTGATGGCGGCGTTGAAAGCCTGGCTGAAGCGTGAGCACGGCATCGTGGTCAAGGTGCTTCCCGTCGCCACCATGCCGAACTGGCGCCGCCGCTACGACCGGCACTCGCAGCGCCTTTTCATCTCTGAAAGGCTCTCGCCCTTCGATCAGTTGCGCGAGGTGGCGATGGAGGCCTCGCTCATCCGCATGCAGGTGGGGATCGCCGGGGAGATCAAGGCGCTGAAGCTTTCCTCCGACGAGGCACGCCGCCTCGCCCGCTTCGAGCTGGCGCGCTATGCCGCCCATGCGCTGATGATGCCTTATCAGGCCTTCCTTTCGGCGGCGGTGAGGGCGCGCTACGACGTCGACGTGCTGCGCTCGCGTTTCGGCGTTTCCTTCGAGCAGGCGGCGAACCGGCTGACCATGCTGCAAAGAGCGGGTGCTTCCGGCGTTCCGTTCTTCATGCTCGAGGTGGACAATTCCGGCAACCGCTTCCGCAAGGCCGGCAGCCAGGGCTTCCCGCAGAGCCGCTTCGGCGGAGGATGCCCGAAGCTGCCGGTCCATGCGGCCTTCGCACAGCCGGGGCAGATCCTCGTCGAGGCGGTCGAGATGCCGGACGGCGCGGAGTTCCTCACCATTGCGCGCACGCTGGAAGGCCCGCAGGGCGCGTTCTCGGAACGCCCGCGCCGCACCGCGATCCTGCTTGCCTGCGACATCGCCTTCCGCGACGAGGTCGTCTATGCCGCCGCGCTGCCGGGAGAACCGGGCGCGGGCGGAAAGGCACGATCGAAGGCGACGCCTGTCGGACCCGCCTGTCGCCTGTGCGAGCGGCCCGGCTGCCTTGCCCGTGCCGAGCCGCCGGTCACGCGTCCTCTCGGCCTCGACGAGATGGTGACCGGCCTTTCGGCTTTTGATTTTCAGTGAAAGTTGGTCACCCCGAAAAAAGCGGGAAATGTTTCGGCGACCGCCGATGACCGCCCACGGAGCCGGGCATCCTCAATCGATCTTCAGTACCACATTGCCGGTGATGCGACCGTTTTCGACGGTTTCGTGCGCGGCCGCGATCTCCGCAAGCGGAAAGGTCGCGCCGATCGAATGGCGCAAGGCGCCGGCTTGGAGCAGGCGGTTCAACTCGCCGACCGCCCGTTTTCTCTCCTCCGGCAGCAGCTCGTAGACGACGAAGACCTGGAGCGTGAGGCTGCCCCACAGCATTGCCGGAAACGAAATCGGGATATCGCCCGGCACGTTGGAGCCGTAGCACACCATCTTGCCGTGCGGCGCGAGCACGCCCTCGGACAGGAGGGCCGCGGTGGACGAAAGATCCATGTCGATGACCGCGTCCACGCCCCGGCCGCCGGTGATCTCCCTGACGCGCTCGGCGACATTCTCGGTCTTGTAGTCGATCACATGGTCGGCGCCGGCGGCTTTCGCATGATCGGCGCGCGTGGCCGAAGCCGTACCGATGACCTGCGCGCCGCGCAGCTTGGCGATCTGAACGGCATAGTCGCCGACCGCCGCGGCCGCCCCTGTGACCAGCAGGGTCCTGCCGGCGATATCGCCATGCAGCTCCACCGCGTGGAGCGCGGTGAGCGCGGGAATGCCGAGGCAGGCGCCCGCGTCGAAATCGACATTGTCGGGCAGCCGCACGGCCTGAGCCGAGGGCAGCGCGATGAATTCGGCGGCAGTGCCGAACGGGCGCTTCCACTGACCGTTCCATGTCCACACGCGCTCTCCGATCCGAGCCTTGTCGACGCCGTCGCCGACAGCCTCGATCACGCCCGCGCCGTCGGAATGCGGCACGATGCGCGGGAAGGCGAGCGGCCGTCCGGCGCGGCTCTTCACGTCGGAAGGGTTCACGCCGGAGGTGGAAAGCCGCACCAGCACCTCGCCGACTCCCGGCCGCGGCGTTTCCGTTTCGCCGGCAACGAGCACTTCACGTGCCTTGCCGTTCCTTTCATACCAAGCGGCCTTCATACGGTTCTCCCTCGTGCCATCGATGATCGTTGCCGATACTCCGCCATGACGGTGGGAGATCGCAAGTCCGCAGCCTGCCTCTTCCTTCACCGTGTGCTAATGAGATGGAGACGCTGGACCATGCGGGCGGTTGGCAATTCGCGTTAGGCGAAGCTTAGCGCGCCGACGTTGCGGAGCGCCGCAACCCTTGCCGAGCCGAACTGCCATGGCCGAGACTTTGCCACCGCGTGAAGCCGCGCCCGCGCCGGCGGAGGTGAGCTCGCGCGACGAGCGCATCGGCTTTCTCCTCGTCTTCCTTTCCGCGCTTTTCTGGAGTTTCGGCGGGGCCATCGAGCGCTTCATCGAGGTCGACGATTCGTGGGTGGTGGTGTTCTGGCGCTCCTTCTGGGCAGCCGCCTTCCTGCTCGGCTACATGTTCTGGCGCGACGGCGTTGCCGGCACGGTGCGGCTCTTCGCCAACATGGGCCTGCCGGGCGTGGCGGTCGCCTGCTGCTTCGCCACCGCCTCCACCTCTTTCGTCGTCGCGCTCGGCTACACGACCGTCGCCAACATTCTGCTGATGCAGGCGGGCGCGCCGCTGATCGCCGCGCTGCTTGCCTTCATCCTCTTCCGCGAAAGGATTTCGACGCCCACCTGGGTGGCGATCGCGGCGGTCATCGCAGGCGTGGCGATCATGGTTTCGGAATCCTTCGACGGCAGCGTCTCGCCGATAGGCGATGGCCTGGCGCTCACCATCGCCTTCGTCTTCGCCTGCGCGACCGTCATCACCCGCCGCTACGCGCATGTGCGCATGACGCCGGCGACCTGCCTCGGCACGATGATCGCGGGATCGTTCGCCGCCACGCAGTTGTCTTCCTTTGCCGTCACCGGCCATGACATGGGCTTCCTGTTCGCCTTCGGCGCGCTCAATCTCGGCCTTGGGCTTGCCTTCTTCGCGACCGGCGCGCGGATGATCCCGGCCGCCTACGCGGCCCTGATCAGCACTTTCGAGCCTCTGCTCGGCCCCGTCTGGGTCTGGCTGGTTCATTCCGAGATCCCGTCGCAGCGCACGATGATCGGCGGTGCCATCGTCTTCGCCGCGCTGCTCACCCATATCGGTCTGGAATTCCGCCGCCAGATGCGCCCCGCCAGGCCGGGCGTGACGGGAATGCCTTCTCCCCATTGACAAGCTCCGAGCCGCAGAGGAGGCTATGTCATCGTCAACAACGTGACAGGCTCATCTTGCGAAACATGTCGACGGGCGTATTGGAGCCCGGGAACAAGCGTCCAACCAAGAAGCACCAAACCGCATCTGAAGCGCCGGCAAGCGCGCTTTCTCCGCCTCCGGACAAGCGGTTCATTTCGCCCGATCACGAAAACGAATATCGGGCCTTCATCGAAGAACATCCCGACATCGAGGCCGTCGAATTCCTGATGGTCGATCCGAACGGCGTCATGCGCGGCAAGTGGGCGCCGGGCGACGCCTTGAAGAAGGCCTTCCAGGAAGGCGTCAATTTTCCGATGTCGCTGCACGGGCTCGACGTTTGGGGCCGGGAGGTCGTCGAGACCGGACTGCACATCGAGACCGGTGACAAGGATGGCTATTGCCGGGCGACGCGCGGCTCCCTCTCGATCGTTCCCTGGGCCAAGCGCAAGACGGCGCAGGTGCTGCTGCAGACCTTCAGCCCCGAGGGCGAGCCCTTCATGGCCGATCCGCGGCAGGTGCTGAAGCGCAAGGTGGCCGAGGTCAACGCGCGCGGCTTCTTCCCCGTCGTCGCGTTCGAGCTCGAATTCTATCTTCTCGACCCGCAGCTCGACTGGGACGACGGCATGCCGGGTCCCGTGGGCGCCACGGCCGGGCCGGACCGGCTGCGCATGTACGGGCTCGACGATCTCGCCGAGCACGCGGAACTGTTCGACATGATCCGCGACGCCGCCGCCGCGCAAAACCTGCCGATCGACACGATCATCAAGGAGGCCGCGCCCGGCCAGTTCGAGGTCAACCTCAAGCACCGCGCCGATCCGCTGCGCGCGGCCGACGACGTGATCATGCTGTGGCGCATCGTCATCGGCTGCGCCCGCGCGCATGGCCTGACGGCGACCTTCATGGCCAAACCGTTCCTCGAATATGCGGGCAACGGCATGCATGTCCACGCTTCCATGCTCGACGCGGACGGCCGCAACATCTTCGGAGGCCCCTCCGGGCGCAAGAAGCTGGAAGCGGCGGTCGCCGGCCTGCTCAGGACCATGCCGGAATCGTTGCTGCTCTTCATCAACACCTGGAACGGTTTCCGCCGCATCACGCCGGGCTCGTACGCGCCGACGCGCGCCGTCTGGGCGGAGAACAACCGCTCCGTGGCGCTGCGCATCCCGGTGTCCAACGAGGAGAACCGACGCGTCGAGCATCGCATCGCCGGCGCCGACGCAAATCCGTATCTGGTGATGGCGGCGATCATCCAGGGAATGACCGAGGGCATCGAGAACGATTACGTCCCGCCGCCGCCGGTGGAAGGCAACGCCTATGACGACGAAGGCCTGTTCCTGCCCGACGACATGGACGACGCCCTCCAGTTGATGGCGAAAAGCACCTTCGTGGATCGCGCGCTCGGGCCGCTCCTCGCCAAGGTCTATCGCGACCTGAAGCGCGCCGAAATCATCGCGTTCTGGAGCGAGATCACGCCGCTGGAGCGCAGCACGTATCTTTGAGGCAGCGCGGCGAATTGGTGCTTGTCGCACTGCAAAAAGGCCAATAGGCTCAATGATAAACCCGGCCTGATTTTCCATGAAAACGAGCCGGGATCAGGGGTAGGGGCACATGCTGCTCCGGCAAAGAGGAGAATAAGATGATCCGTAAGGCAATCCTGCTTGCGTCCGCCTGCGTGCTGGCGACGAGCTTCGCCGCGAATGCTCAACAGCGCGTCGTCAACGTCTACAACTGGTCCGACTACATCGATTCCTCGATCATCGACGAGTTCACCAAGAAGACCGGCATCCGCGTCGTCTACGACGTCTTCGATTCCAACGAGATCCTCGAGACCAAGCTTCTCGCGGGAGGTTCCGGCTACGACATCGTCGTGCCGACGGCGCAGTTCCTGGCGCGGCAGATCCAGGCGGGCGTGTTCCAGAAGTTGCAGAAGGACAAGCTGCCGAACCTCTCCAACATGTGGGACGTGGTTTCGGAACGCACCGCCGGCTACGATCCGAACAACGACTACTCGATCAACTATATGTGGGGCACGGTCGGTATCGGCTACAATACCGAGAAGGTGAAGGAAGCGCTCGGCATCGACGAGATCGACAGCTGGGATGTCGTCTTCCAGCCGGAGCAGATCGCCAAGCTCGCGAGCTGCGGCGTCTATTTCCTCGATTCGCCGACCGACGTGATCCCGACGGTATTCGCCTATCTCGGCATCGAGCCGACCAGCACCGAGCCGGACGACCTCGCCAAGGCGGAGGAGCTCTTGCTCAAGGTCAGGCCGCATGTGCGCAAGTTCCATTCCTCCGAATACATCAACGCGCTCGCCAATGGCGACATCTGCGTGGCGATCGGCTGGTCGGGCGACGTCTTCCAGGCCGCCGACCGCGCCGAGGAAGCCGACCAGGGCGTGGAAGTCGCCTACAGCGTGCCGAAGGAAGGCGCGGAAATGTGGTTCGACCAGATGGCCATTCCCGCCGACGCCAAGAATGTCGAGGAGGCACACGAGTTCCTGAATTTCATCATGGAACCCGAGGTCATCGCCAAGGCGACGAACTACGTCTACTTCGCCAACGGCAACAAGGCTTCGCAGGAGTTCATCGACAAGGAAATCCTTGACGACCCCTCGATCTATCCTGACGACGAAGCGCTCGCCAAGCTGTTCACGATCCAGCCCTACGAGCCGCGGTTCCAGCGCCAGGTGACGAGGAGCTGGACCAAGATCGTCACCGGCCAATAAGATTGCGAACGAAGCCCTGGCGCATCCTGCCGGGGCTTTTCTTTCGTCCCGCATGTGTTTTGGGGAGCATCGGATAGGGACATGAAATCGCTCGGCAGCATTCGCAGGAGTTTCGCTCCGTGGAACGATCCTGCCGCCAGGCCCTATATTTCGTTCGAGGGCATCACCAAGCGCTTCGGCGACTTCACCGCCGTCGACAATCTGACACTGGACATCTACGAGCGCGAGTTCTTCGCGCTGCTCGGCGCATCCGGCTGCGGCAAAACCACCTTGCTGCGCATGCTGGCGGGCTTCGAGCAGCCGACTTCCGGCCGCATCCTGCTCGACGGACAGGACATAAGCGGCATCCCGCCCTATCGCCGGCCGGTGAACATGATGTTCCAGTCCTATGCGCTGTTTCCGCATATGACGGTGGAGGCCAACATCGCCTTCGGCCTCAAGCAGGACGGTATGCCCAAGCCGGAGATCGAGGCGCGCGTGGCCGAGATGCTGAAGCTCGTCAAGCTCGAGAAGTTCGCCAAGCGCAAGCCGCATCAGCTTTCAGGCGGGCAACGCCAGCGCGTCGCGCTCGCCCGTTCGGTCGCCAAGCGGCCGAAGGTGCTGCTGCTCGACGAGCCGCTAGGCGCGCTCGACAAGAAGCTGCGCGAGGAAACCCAGTTCGAGCTCATGGACCTGCAGCAGGAACTCGGCCTCACCTTCGTGGTGGTCACCCACGACCAGGAAGAGGCCATGACCATGGCCGACCGCATCGCGATCATGGACAAGGGCGAGGTCATGCAGGTCGCGACGCCCGCCGAAATCTACGAGGCCCCGGCCTCGCGCTTCGTCGCCGATTTCGTCGGCTCGGTGAACCTCTTCGAGGGCGTGGTGCGCGAGCGCGACGCCAAGGGCACGACGATCGCCGACAATGGCGGCATGACGATCCGTACCGACATTGCCGGCGAGGAAGCCTCTCCCGGCCAGCCGGTCTGGTTCGCGATCCGGCCGGAGAAGATCAAGGTCTCCTCCAGGAAGCCCGCCAACGGCTTCAACGCGGCCGAGGGCGAGATCTGGGACATCGCCTATCTCGGCGACATGACCGTCTACCACGTAAAGCTCGACGACGGGCGGATCGTGAAGACCAGCGCGGTCAATGCCGCGCGCGTGGTCGAGGATGCGCTCACCTGGAGCGATCGCGCCTGGATTTCGTTTCCCACCGACGCCGGTGTCGTCCTGACGAGATAGGAGAGGGGCAATGGCGGAGGCGGTGGAACGCGGCAGCGAAATGACGGCACAGGCGGGAGACAGCCTTGCAAACCGCGTCGTTTCCGCGCTGACCAGCCGACTGGTCATCGTCGCGCCCTATCTGTGGCTGCTGTTCTTCTTCCTCGTTCCGTTCCTCATCGTCTTCAAGATCTCGCTTTCGCAGACGGCGATCGCGATGCCGCCCTATACGCCGGTGTTCAGCCTCACGGATGGAATGTCGGCGCTGCTTTCCGGCCTGTCGGAACTGTCCTTCGAGAACTACCTCTGGCTCGTCGACGATCCGCTTTATTTCAACGCCTATGTGTCGAGCCTGATTATCGCGGCGGTCTCGACCCTGCTGACCCTCCTCGTCGGCTATCCTCTCGCCTACGGCATGGCGCGCGCGCCGGCCTCGCTGCGGCCGATGCTGCTGATGCTGGTCATCCTGCCCTTCTGGACGAGCTTCCTGATCCGCGTCTACGCCTGGATCGGCATTCTCAAGCCGGAAGGGCTGCTCAACCAGTTCCTGCTCTTCCTCGGCGTGATCGACCAGCCGCTGCTCATCATGAACACCAACACGGCGATCTATATCGGCATCGTCTACTCCTACCTGCCTTTCATGGTGCTGCCGCTCTACGCGACGCTGGAGAAGATGGACTATTCGTTGATCGAGGCCGCGCAGGACCTCGGCTGCACGCCGTCCGGCGCCTTCTGGAAGATCACCGTGCCGCTGTCGATGCCGGGCGTGGTGGCCGGCTGCCTGCTGGTCTTCATCCCCGCCGTCGGTGAATTCGTCATTCCCGACCTGCTCGGCGGATCGCAGACCCTCATGATCGGCAAGACCTTGTGGAACGAGTTCTTCGCCAATCGCGACTGGCCGGTCTCGTCGGCGGTGGCGGTGATCCTGCTTCTCATCCTCGTCGTGCCGATCATGTTCTTCCAGCGGGCGCAGGCGCGCGCCCAGGAACAGGGACGCTGACATGGAAGCGAAGCTGAGCCGCTTCAACGTCGCCTCGCTGGTATTGGGCTTCGCCTTCCTCTACCTGCCGATCGTGCTCCTGGTCATCTATTCGTTCAACGCCTCGCGACTGGTTACCGTCTGGGGCGGCTTCTCGACGCGCTGGTACGTGTCGCTGTTCTCCAACCAGGGTCTGCTCGATGCCGCCTGGGTGACCGCGCGCGTCGCCTTCATCTCGGCCTCGGTCGCGACCGTGCTCGGCACGCTGGCCGCCATCGCGCTTACCCGCTACACGCGGTTCCGCGGACGCTTCCTCTTTTCAGGCATGGTCTTCGCGCCGCTGGTCATGCCGGAGGTCATCACCGGCCTGTCGCTGCTTCTCCTGTTCGTCGCCATCGGTTTCGACCGCGGCTTCATGACGGTGACGCTGGCGCACATCACCTTTTCGATGTGCTTCGTGGCGGTGGTGGTGCAGTCGCGCCTGATGAGCTTCGACCGCTCGCTGGAGGAAGCTGCGATGGATCTCGGCGCGACGCCGGTGCGCACCTTCTTCCAGGTGACGCTCCCGGTCATCCTGCCGGCGATCGTTTCAGGCTGGATGCTCGCCTTCACTCTCTCGCTCGACGATCTGGTGATCGCCAGCTTCACCTCGGGACCCGGTGCCACCACGCTGCCGATGAAAATCTACAGCCAGGTGAGGCTCGGCGTGACGCCCGAGATCAATGCCGTGTGCACCATCCTGATCGCGATCGTGACGACCGGCGTCATCATCGCGTCGATCGTCAACAAGCGCCGCGACATCCAGCGCCAGCGCGACGAGCAGGCAGCGCAGCGCGGCGAGTAGCTGCCGCTCTATTCGTTCGCGGGATCGAGGTCGCCCAGGCGGCGCATGGGCGACACGAACGGCGCGTCCCAGGCGCCTCCGATGAAGAAGGAAGCCTCCGGCTCGCCCTGCGCGCCGTCCGCGTTCACGGGCGCGATGTCGCCCGAAAGCGCCAGCGCCCGGCCGAAATAGGGCGCGATGCCCTCGACGGCGATGATCCTGTTCTCCAGAAGCAGGTTGGCCTTCTCGACGCGGGCGACGCCGCTGGTCACCGTCGCCTTCAGGTCGAAGCCGCGCACGGCGAGCGAACCGTCGGTGACTTCGGCCAGGGAGAAGAAATCGCCTTCCTTCAAACGCTCGGTGAAGGCGGCGAGATTGAAGCCGTTGACCGTGCCGGCGCCGAGCGTGGCCGTGACCGAGCCCTGCGAATTGCCCAGCACCGTGTTCCAGTCCGTGCCCGTTCCCTTCAGCATCAGCGAGACATTCGCCTTGCCCTGCGGCGAAAGGCGCGTATCGCCGAAGATCTTCGCGAACGCCGCCGCATCGACCTCCTCGGCCAGCAGACGCATTTCGACGGCTTTGCCCTCCTCGACACGGTCGATCCGCATTCCGGTCTGAAGCGTTCCCCCGAAGGCGGTCGCATCCGAAATGTCGAATACCGTCAGCCCGGCCTTGATCTGCGCGGTGGCGGCCACTTCGCTCATCGTGATCCGGCCGAGGGTGGCGTTCGCGGCGGACAGTCTCACATCGAGGTTGAGCTGCTCCGCGAAAGCGGTGTCGATCTCGTCGTGAATGTCGGCGCGCCCGGTCGCCAACGGAGTGAACGCGGCCAGGAACGAGCCGAGATCGAGCTTGTCGAAGGCGAGCGTGCCGTTGATGCCGGGTACGTCGGCGAACGCCGCGTTGAGCACGCCCTTGCCGACATTGCCGCCGAGATCGATCTCCAGCGTATCGAATTTCAAGAGCTTCGCGTTGCCCGTCATCTTGCTGGTGGCGGTGATGGAGCCGATCGCGGCGCCCGCGGCGATGTTCGTCTGCGACCATTCCAGCGCCCGCCTCAGCGAAGGGGAGGAAAGGCTCATCGCGCCGTCGAAGAACGAATTCTCCGAGAGGTTGGCGACCCCTTCGAAGGATGCGTTGAGCGGCGCGGACTTCAGCGCGACCCTCGCCGGTGCGTTTCCCCCGGCAAGCAGGACCAGCGGCTGCTGGCTCGACCCTTCGACGGAGATGCTCTCGCCGCGCCAGATGCCGCTGGCGGAGAGTGTCGCCTGACGATTGAGCGCCGGCCAGGAGATGCGTCCGGCCAGCCCGGTGACGAGGTTCTGTTCTCCGCCGCGACCTCGATCGAGGACGATGCGGCCCTCCTTGAACTCGACCGTGCCGAAGGCGTTGGAGGGCAGGGCGCCGAGATCGGGCGAGCCGGGATTGTTGGCGATCACGGCGCGGGCCGTCTCCACCGCGTGCATCATGCGCCCGCCGCCCGGCGATGCCGGCAGATCGATCACGGACCCCGGTCGTGTCAGCCGCAAAAGCGGTTGCGAGATCGACAGGCTGGAAAAGACGACATTGCCGCGCAGCGCGGCGAGGGCGGAAAGCTCGACATCGACGCGGTCGGCCTCGATCACGGGCGGGGCGTCGGTGCTGGCCCACTCGTGAAGCGCCACGTCGGTGAGGGTGGCGCTGAAGGTCGGCCAGACATGCAGCACCGGGGCCTCGCCGAGCGACACGCGGTAGCCGCTCCACAGGCTGAGCTCATATGCGATGCGGTCGCGGACGATCTGCGTGGATGCAAGCCAGGGCAATACGCCGATCAACAGCATCGCGGCGACGATGAGCGCGGCCAAAGCGGCGATGCCCGTCCTGACCATCGATTGACTCATCCTACCTCGCTGCCGCCATCAGGCGTGTCAAATACACCCCCGCGCCGCTACCCAATACTCGCGGACACCGCTTTTCAAGTTTTTGTGGCCCGGACAAGGCAATTTCCAACAGTTGCGTCCGCGCCGACCCATCCATCTTGCCTTGTTGCGTTGCGATATGCTTAACCGGATGCGAGATTTTCGGCGCGCATGGCACTGGCCGCGAACGCCGCCTGGGAGGAGCGAGATGAATCAGAATACCCCGCTGTGGACCCCGTCCGCCGAGAGAATTGCGCAAGCGCCGATGACGGATTTCATGGCGCGGGCCAGTGCGGCGAGCGGTCGGGCGATCACCGATTACCGGGCGCTCCATGCCTGGTCGGTCGAGGAGCGGGAAGCGTTCTGGAGCCTGATCTGGGAGTATTGCGGCGTCGTCGGCGAACGCGGCGGGCGCATCCTCACCGATGGCGACAAGATGCCGGGTGCGTCCTTCTTTCCCGACGCAAGCCTCAACTTTGCGGAAAACCTCCTGAGGAAGTCGGGACCGGGCGACGCGCTCGTCTTCCGCGGCGAGGACAAGGTCGAGCGCCGTATGTCGTGGAACGAGCTGCGCGCACTGGTTTCGCGGTTGCAGCAGTTCCTGAGGTCGCACGGCGTGAAGGCCGGCGACCGGGTGGCCGGCATGATGCCCAACATGCCCGAAACGATCGCCGCGATGCTCGCCGCGACCTCGCTGGGCGCGATCTGGTCGTCCTGTTCCCCCGACTTCGGCGAACAGGGCGTGCTCGACCGTTTCGGGCAGATCGAGCCGGTCGTCTTCGTCGCGCCGGACGGCTATTGGTACAACGGGAAGCGCATCGAGGTCGGCGAGAAGGTCGCTGCGGTGGTCGCCCAGCTGCCGAGCCTGCGCGCCGTGCTGGTCGTCGACTATCTGGGCGAGGCGCAAAAGGTCGCGGGAGCGATCGGCATTGCGTCGTCCCTCGAGGACGCGATCGGGGATATTCCCGAGGCGCCGCTGGAATTCACGCGGCTGCCCTTCTCGCATCCGCTCTATATCCTCTTCTCCTCCGGCACCACCGGCATTCCGAAATGCATCGTCCATTCCGCCGGCGGCGCGCTGCTCCAGCATCTCAAGGAACATCAGCTCCATGCCGGCATCAGGGAGGGCGATCGCGTCTTCTACTTCACCACCTGCGGCTGGATGATGTGGAACTGGCTGGTGACGGGCCTCGCCTCCGGCGCGACGCTGCTGCTCTATGACGGGTCGCCCTTCCACCCGGACGGCAACGTCATCTTCGACTACGCGCAGGCGGAGAAGATGACCTATTTCGGCACCTCGGCGAAGTTCATCGACGCAGTGCGCAAGGCGGGCCTGGAGCCGATCAGGACACATGATCTGTCCTCCGTCCGCGTCATCTCGTCCACCGGCTCGCCGCTGGCGCCGGAGGGCTTCCGCTACGTCTATGACGGCATCAAGAACGACGTACACCTGGCGTCGATTTCCGGCGGCACGGACATCGCCGCCTGCTTCGTCATCGGCGTTCCGATCCAGCCGGTGTGGATCGGCGAAATCCAGGGCCCGGCGCTCGGCATGGCGGTCGACGTATGGGACGACGACGGCAGGCCGATAAGGGGAGAGAAGGGCGAACTCGTCTGCACGCGCGCATTCCCCTCCATGCCGATCAGGTTCTGGAACGATCCGGACGGCGAGAAGTATCATTCGGCCTATTTCGAGCGGTTCGAGAATGTCTGGTGCCACGGCGATTTCGCCGAGTGGACGGAACATGGCGGCATCGTCATCCACGGCCGTTCGGACGCGACGCTGAATCCGGGCGGCGTGCGCATCGGCACGGCGGAGATCTACAATCAGGTCGAGCAGATGGACGAGATCGTCGAGGCGATCTGCATCGGCCAGACCTGGGACGACGACGTCCGCGTCGTCCTGTTCGTCCGGCTTGCCGAGGGGGTTGAACTGGACGCCGACCTCGAAAAGCGGATCAAGGCGAAGATCCGTACCGGCGCGAGCCCGCGCCACGTTCCGGCGAAGATCGTGGCCGTGGCGGACATTCCGCGCACCAAGTCGGGCAAGATCACGGAGCTGGCCGTCCGCGACGTGGTCCATGGCCGTGCGGTCAAGAACAAGGAAGCGCTGGCCAATCCGGAAGCGCTCGACCTCTTCAAGGATGTCCCGGCGCTGCAGGATTGAGGTTAACGAACGGTCACCCGGAAATTTACCGAGATTTCACGGGTGATACGCTTTCGTAAACTTTGCGGACCGCCGGTAAGGCTTTGTTAAGGTCCGGCCACGATAGTCGTGCGTAACTTGAGGTTGGATACCTCTCCGAGCCCCCGCCGGAGAATTGCTCAAGCCCCTCGTTTGACAGCCAAATCACTTCAGGCGCCCTTGCGGCGCCTTTTCTTTTGGGCTCACAGCATCGCCTCGCGGTCGCGCATCAGCGCTCCCGACAAGAGCACGACCGGAACGAGCGCGGTGAGGATGATGAGGAGCGCGGCGACCGCGCCGTCCTGCACCACGCCGCGCGAGGCCTGTTCGTAGACGAAGGTGGCCAGCGTGTTGAACCCGAAGGGGCGCAGCAGGATGGTGGCGGAAAGTTCCTTGATCGTATCGACGAAGACCAGCACGGCCGCCGTCAGGATCGCCGGTTTGAGCAGCGGCAGGAGAACCCGCCACGCACTGCCGAACGAGGATTGGCCGAGGCTGCGGGCGGCATGGTCGATGTTTGGCGGCAGCTTCTCGAGGCCGGAATGGATCGCCCCTTCCGCGAGCGCCAGGAAGCGTATCGAGCAGGCGAGCACCACCGCGGTGGCGGAGCCGGTGAGCAACAGCCCGGTCGAATAGTCGAAATGCTCGCGCATCAGCGCGTCGAGCGCATTGTCGAAGCGGGCAAGCGCGAAGAGCAGGCCGAGGCCCATGATCGTGCCCGGCAGCGCGTAGCCGATCATCGCGAACCGCGTCAGCAGGCTGACGGTGCGCGAGCGCGCGACGCGGGCGGCGTTGATGAGCAGGAGGGCGACGAAGACGGCAAGCATCGCGGCCGTCGAGGCGGTCGTCACGCTGTGGGTGAAGGCACGAAGCAGAGCCGGATCGAAGAGCTGGTCGATGCGGCGCGACGCATAGCTTCCGAAGATATAGAACGGCACGCCGAAGCCGAGCAGCACCGGCATCAGCACGGCCAATGTCGCGGCCGGCCCCTTCCAGCCGGTGAGGCGGGTGCGCGGCGGGCGGGCGACGATATGCGTCGCGCGTGCCGCATGGAAGCGCTGGCGCCGCCGCGCCCACTGCTCCGCCAGAAGCAGCGCGAACACCAGCACGAGCATCAGCATCGCGATCTGCGCGGCGCCCTCGAGGCTTCCCCGGTTGAGCCATGTCGAGAAGACCGTGAGCGTGAGCGTGCGTACGCCGAGATATTCGGCAGCGCCCATGTCGTTCAGCGTCTCCATCAGCACCAGCGCCACACCGGCGACGATGGCCGGGCGCGCCACCGGCAGCAGGATGCGCCGGAACACGGCCGAGGGCCTGGCGCCGAGCGTGCGCGCGACGTCGGCGATGTTGCGGCCCTGCATGATGAAGACGATGCGCGATGTGAGATAGACGTAAGGATAGAGGACGAAGGCGAGGACGAAAGCCACGCCGCCGGTCGAACGCAGGTCGGGAAACCAGTAGTCGCGCGCCGTCTGGAAGCCGAACATGGCGCGGTAGAGCGTCTGCACCGGCCCCGTGAAAAGGAAGAATTCCGCGAAGGCGTAGGCGGCAAGATATGGCGGCACGGCGAGCGGCAGCACCAGCGCCCAGGCGAGCGTCTTGCGGAAGGGAAACTCGTAGGCCACCACCAGCCAGGCGCTCGTCACGCCGATCGATGCCGACAGCACGGAGACCATGGCGAGCAATTGCAGCGTGGTCAGCGTTGCGCGCGGCAGCACGTTGGAAACGAGATGCGGCCACATCTCGCCCGTGCCGGTCAGGGCTATGCCGGCAAGGGTGAGGATCGGCATCAGTACGATCGCGCAGACGACGAGGGCGAACAGTTTCGTGAGCGAATGCCTCTCGCGCCGCGCGCGGGGCGCGCGTGCTTCCCGCGGATGGCCTTTCCCGCCGGCCGCCGTTTCGCTCAGGCTTGCCAAATCGTCACCGTTTCAAATGCGAAAGCCGGGCCACCTGCGCGGTCCGGCTTCCGATCTCTCAGGATCAGGTTCGCGCTTAGCTGGCCGGACCGTCGTCGATGCCGACGCGGTCGACCATCTCGGAAGCTTCCTTGCGGTTCTTCGCGATCTCGGCCAGCGGCAGCGTGTCGGCGTTCAGCTCGCCGAACGCCTTGACGACGGGCGAGGGCTCAAGGCCGGGCTCGACCGGATATTCGAAGGCCTGCTCCGCCTGGATCTGCTGTGCCTCGTGGCCGGACAGGAACTGGATCAGCTTGACGGCATTATCGCGGTTCGGCGCGTTCTTGGCGAGCGCGGCGCCCGAGACGTTGACATGCGTGCCGCCGTTCTCGAAGGTCGGGAACTTCACCTTGATGGCGTTGGCCCATTCCTTCTCTTCCGGCTCCTTGTCGTTGGTCTGCATCAGGCCGACATAGTAGGTGTTGCCGAGCGCGATGTCGCATTCGCCGGCCATGATGGCCTTGGCCTGCGGACGGTCGCCGCCGTCGGGCTTGCGCGCCAGGTTGTTCTTCAGACCGGTCATCCATTCCTCGGCCTTTTCCGGGCCCCAATGGGCGATCGCGGCGGAGAACAGCGCGAGATTGTAGTCGTGCTGGCCGGAGCGCATGCAGATCTTGCCCTTCCACTTCGGATCGGCGAGTTCGGCATAGGTCATCGGCTCGTCGCCGACCCGGTCCTTGGAGGCGTAGACGACGCGCGCGCGCTTGGTGATGCCGAACCAATGGCCCTCGGGATCGCGGTACTCGGCCGGCAGGTTGGCGTTGACGGTCTCGTCGTCGAGCGCCTGCGTCACGCCCTTTTCCTTGGCGTTGGTGAGGCGGGCGATGTCGACGGTGAGGATCACGTCGGCCGGCGAATTCGAGCCTTCGGCGAGAATGCGGTCTTCCAGGCCCTTGTCGAGGAAGAGAATCTCGGTGCGGATGCCGGTTTCGGCGGTGAAGGCGTCAAGCGCGGGCTTGATGAGCGCCGGCTGACGATAGGAATAGATATTGACGACTTCGTCCGCCGAGGCGGCGAAGGGGACATAGGCGATGCCTGCCGCGAGCGCGGCGGCGGCAAGTCGGCCGAACGTCGAAGACGCGTTTCCCGTGGTCATGTGGTCCTCCAAAACCTCGGGGGTTCAAATTCCCCGGAGCGAGTTTCTCTATGGTTCCCTCGTGGGAACCGCCGTCTATTGTGGGCATTTTCGGCAGGCGTCAAGGTAAAGGCAAATGATTTCAGTAGTTTAGAATTATTCTAAACTACTTTTATCAACTTTGCCCGCGGGAATGCGAGGAAATCGATGAGTCGCGGTCAGTCCGCCAGCACCCTGGTTGACGGAAAAGTGATCTCGACCAGCGTTCCCTCGCCGGGCGTGGAGGAGATCGAGAAACGCGCGCGGTTTGCCTCCACCATCGCCTTGGTGAGCGGCAGGCCGAGCCCGGTTCCGTCGTTGCGGCCTCTTTTCAGCGCGTTGATCTGCTTGAAGGGCTTCAGCGCCTGGTCGATCTCGGAAAGCGTCATGCCGATGCCGGTGTCGCGCACCCGCATGACGATGTCGCCGCTTGCTTCATAGGAAGTCGACACGATGACCTGGCCGCCGGCCTGGGTGTAGCGCACCGCGTTGGAAAGCAGGTTCAGCGCGATCTGGCGCACGCTGCGCAGGTCGGCCACCACCTCCGGCAGACGGGAGGAGAGGCTGGAGCGGATGATGACGCGCTCGCGGTTCGCCTGCGGCTGCATCATCGCCACCGTTTCGCCCAGCGTGTCGTTGAGCGAGACGGCTTCGTAGTTCATCTCCTGTTCGCCGGCCTCGATCTTGGAGATGTCGAGCAGATCGTTGACGAGGTCGAGGACGTGATTGCCCGAGCGGTTGATGTCGCGCAGGTAGTCGCGGTACCGGTCGGAGCCGATCGGCCCGAACTTCTCGTCCATCATCAGTTCCGAAAAGCCGATGATCGCGTTGAGCGGCGTGCGGATCTCGTGGCTGACGCGGGCGAGGAACTCGGTCTTCTGCGAGGACGAGCGCTCGGCCTGGGCGCGTGCCTGCGTCAGTTCCTCCTCGGCGCGCTTCCACTGCGTGATGTCGCGCACGACGGCGCAGAAGCCGCTGTCGCCGGGCAGGCGCCCGATGGTCATGAAGAGCGGGATGAAGCGGCCTTCGGCCTCGCGCCCGATGACCTCGCGGCCGTCATTGAGGACGCTCGCCACGCCGTTTTCCGACAGCCCGCTGAGATAGTCGCGCGCCGAGCGCTGGCTCTCGATCGCGAAGAGCGAGGTGAAGGGCTTGCCTTCCACTTGCGCGCTGTCGAAACCGAAGAGGGCTTCGGCGGGATGGCTGATGTTCCGGATCGTCCCGTCCTTGTCGATCAGCACGACGCCGTCGGTCGCCGTGTCGATGATGGCGCGCATCTCGGCCACCCGGCGCTCCAGCTCGCTCGTATCGGCTGCTTCCGGCATCGCCGGAGCGGGGAGCTGGGCGGCGAGAGCCGGCTTATCGATCGGCGGGCGATGCACGGCAAGCAGCAGTGCCTTGCCGCCGTTCCACGCAATCGACTGCAGATGCGCCTCGACCGGAAACTCGTCGCCGCCGAGCGCGCGCATCCGCAGCTTGCGCGCCTCCGGTCCCGCGGCTGCGCTGTCGGGATCACAATCCACGAAAAGCCGGCCGAGGCCGCCTTCGCGTTGGATCTGGTGCAGGCTCGCATAGCCGGTGAGGGTTAGGAATTCCGGATTGGCGTAATAGAGCGCGTCGCCGGCATGGATGAGCACGGCAAGCGGCAGGCCGGCCAGAATGCCGGTGTCGATCTCCTGGCGGTCGGCCTCGGGCCGCGCGGAAAACGCAGAAGGGAGGAAGCCGGCAGTCGCGATTTCGGGCGCTTCGACCGCCTGCCGTATGGCGACGACGGCTTCCGTGCCGCCGGCTTCCGCGGGATCGGTCGCGGAAGCAGGCTCCGCTTCCCTCGCCTCTTCGGGGGCGCTCCCGCTCGGTGCGACGCTTTCGGATGCGGTTCCGGCTTCTTGCTCTTCCTTGGTGGGGCTCTGCTCGTCGGTCGGCGCGGATTGCACGGCGTTGGCCGGTTCGCTGTCGTCTTCCACTGCCGGTCGAGATTTTCTCTTGCCGAAGACGGTCGGCGCGGCGCTTTCCGGCTCCTCGCCGGTCGTCTCGAAATCACGGCGCAGCCGGGCGCGGATCTCCTCCAACGCGTTGCGTTCGCCTGCGGTCAGGCTCTTGTCGGGTCCGTTGGATCGGTGCTCGGCGAGACGGATCACCTTGTCGCTCAGGCGATGTTCCTGCTCCGCGTCGATGGCGATCGCAGGAACCTCGTTCGTGAGGGGGGGGTCGCCGTCGACGGTCTCCGCCGGCGCTTCCAGAAATGCCGGTTCTTCGTCGGAAGCATCTTCGGCCGGTGGCTCGTCGGCTGTTTCACCTGGCGTGGCGAGCGACAAGCCGAGCGCTTCCGGGTCGGCCACGGCGTCGGCCATGCGGGCCACGCCGAAGCCTCGGAACCCCTCGAAATCGCGGTCGCGGTTGTAGACGGGCAGGGCGGCGAGGTCGACCGGCACGCGCAGCGCGGTTCCCGTTACCGGCCACAGCACCGAACGTCCCGACCAGGTGTCGCGACGCTCGAGCAGTCCGGCGATCTCGCGCTCGGGGTCGAGACCGAAGACATTGGCGACGTCGCCGAACTTGCGGCCGATGATGTCGGCAGCACCCGCGCCCACCGCTTCGACGAATTCCTCCGAGATGGTGCTGAACCGACCCTCGGCGTCGGTGCGCCAGACGAAGCGCACCGGCGCCGCCGCATGGTCCGGTTTAGCTTCCGGCGTGGCTTCGGGCCGCGAGGCAGGGATCGTTTCAGGATGGGAGACGGGGCGGACGGCCGCGGCCTTGGCCGGCTGGCGCTGGCGTTCGCCGATCGTATCGCCATGAAAATACCAACGGTCCTCCGAATGGGTGTTCTGCGCGGTCGGCTTCGGAGTGGCCGCCGATGTGCCGGGCTGAGAGGTTGGCGTCAGTTCCGCGCCGGACCCGGTTTCCCCGCTGGTCGGAAGATCGGCCGGCGGAGGCTCCACGGCGGAAACCTTCTCGTTGATGACAACCAGAAGATGCTTCGCCGGCATGTCGGTCAGGCGCGCGATACCCGCCGGAATCATGCCGTCTCCAGCCTCGATCGGCCGCTTGACGAGACGGTCGGTCTCGCCGCGTACTTCGGTCACGAGCCTTCGCCGCGTCATTTCGCTGACGGCGAGTTCGGCGAAGCCTTCCGAAGCGGCTTCGACAGCCCCTTCCTCATCGAGGAGCGCCGCGAAATAGCCGGCCTCCGTGAAGCCGCTTACCGCGCGCGCCGCTATTTCTCCCGCGCCGCGGGCAGACGACATCTTCGCGGGCACCGCCAGAAGGATCGCCGGTTCGCCGTCGGGAAGGCCGATGCCGCTCACGAGGATCGATATGGCGCGGCTGGAAAGGCCGCTGGCGAGCCTGACGGTGACGGACCGGTCGCGGCCCAGTTCTGGAAAGCCGGATACGGACGAAATCTGCCGCCTGGCGGGCAGTCCCAGCCCGGCGGACGCGCCCATGATCGCCTCGATGTCGGGATAGCCGAACAGCGCGGCGCCGGGGCCGTTCGCCCACACGACGTGATCCAGGTCCGTCGAGAGAATCGCGAGCGCGTCGCCCTCCGCGAAACGGGCGCGGACTTCCTCGAGCACGGCGATGTCGATGAACGAATAGGGGCCTGGAGCCATGCCTGATACGGAACCTTTGCAAGCGCGGGCGGACTTAACCCTTTATTAGTAAAATCAAGCCGCCGGCACGTCCACAGCAAGGCGGCCCGGCTTGGGCTGATTTTCCCGGCTTGGTTAATCGATCGAGCGGCTTTGATGCGGTGCAAACAAAAATGTTGCAATGCACAAAAGAGCCCGCTATATAAGCAGTCAAGCAAATATACGCGGGAGGAAAACCTTCCCTCTGCCACGAACGTAAGGAATTTTGGCTGATGAGCAAGACCGCAGGAAAGGCCGACGAAGCGCTCGAATTTCCGAAATTCGACGCCGAGAAGGCGACCGACCAGTTCCGCGCCTTCGCCGAGAAGGGCGTCGAACAGTCGAAGGAAGTTTATGCCAAGTGGAAGTCGGGCGCCGAATCCGCCCAGAAGGCACTTGAAGCCACTTTCGAGCAGGCGAAGTCCGCCGGCAACGAAATCTCGCTGAAGTCGATCTCCGTGCTTCGCACCAACGCCGAATCCGGTTTTGCGCATCTCGAAGCTCTCGTCGCGGCGAAGTCGCTTTCCGAAGTGGTCGAGCTGCAGACGGCTTTCCTGCGCAAGCAGGTCGAATTCGCGGTCGAGCAGGCCAAGGATTTCCAGACCGTATCGACGAAGGCGGCCGAGGAAGTCTCCAAGCCGATGAAGGACGTCTTCGAAAAGGCGGCCAAGGAACTCAAGGTCGCCTGACCTTTTTTGGAATACCCGCGGCAAGGAAACCTCCTCCCTTCCAACCCGCGGGTCCAGATCGGCATCCTCCTCCCGCCGGTCTGACACAGGAAAAGGCCGGGACCTCCTCCCCCCGGCCTTTTTCCTTTTTTTGGGCATGCCTCGAGCATTTGCGAGGCGCGGTGAAAAACTCGCACATTGGAACAAGCTTCGCCGTCTGCGCACTTGAAATCGGTTGCGTTTGCCCGTAATAGCGTCGCCAACCAGCGCAAATCATGTGCCGTTGTAGCTCAGCTGGTTAGAGCGCCGGATTGTGGATCCGGAGGTCGCTGGTTCGACCCCAGCCAACGGTACCACCAATCTCCAAGTCACGTTGCGCATGCAAAAGTTCCGGTTTCCGCCGAAGCGGACGATTGCAGGGCTTTCGCAAAGTGGATAGGAATGGCGCCGGGCAAGGGCAGCCATCATGAACTACCAAAAATCACGAAACCACGGTCGCACGCCGCCGACGAGGGGCGAGTGGGGATTGCTGGCATTTATCGTCGTCGCGATGTTCCTGCTGATCTGGCTGTTGGGCTGACTGCCGTGGATTTGGCACCGGCTCGTCACTAAAGCCTAGTCCAGCGCCGCGACGAGCGCCGCCGTCAGTGCCTGCCGCTTGTAGCCGAGATCGGATGGCGTCAGCCCCAGCCTGACCACCACCAATTCCCGCGAGGGAATGACGGCCACGGACTGGCCGTCATGACCGAGTGCCCAGAAGGTATCGCCCGGCACCCCGGCCTGCTGGTCGGATCCTTCGCCATTGCGCTCGTCCGCGGAACCCTGCAGCCACACCTGGCCGCGACCATATTCGCCGTTCGAGGCCGGTGCGGGCTCGCGCATCCAGGCGACGAAGCCCTCGGGCAGTATCTGCTTGCCCTGCCAGTTGCCGTCATTGCGCAGGAATTCGCCGAAGCGTGCCCAGTCGCGTGCCGTGGCGTAGACATAGGAAGAGCCGACGAAGGTTCCGCGCGCGTCCGCTTCCATCACCGCGCTGTTCATCCCGATCGGGCCGAAGAGCCGCTCGCGCGGCCAGGCGAGCGCGGCGTTGCCGTCGTCGAACGCGTCCTGCCAGATCCGCGAAAGCATCACCGTCGTTCCGCTCGAATAGCTGAAGAACTCTCCGAGCGGATGGGCGAGCGGCTTGTCGAGCGCGAATTCCGCCATGTCGGGCTGGAGATAGAGCATGCGCGTGACGTCCGTCACGTCGCCGTAATCCTCGTTGAATTCGAGGCCGCTGGACATCGCCATCAGGTCGGCGACGGTGATTTCCGAGCGCTCGTCGATGCTCCAGGCCTCGAAGAGGCCGTTCTGGTCGAGCGAGAGCCGGTCGTCCCGCAGCAAGGTGCCGACGATCGCCGCTGTCACGGTCTTGCTCATCGACCAGCCGAGCAACGGCGTCTCGGGCGTGAAGCCCGGCGCATAGCGCTCGCCGATGATGCGTCCGGCATGGGCGACGACGACCGCGCGCATGCCCGGTCCGGTGAGTGCCGGGTCGTCGAGGACCGCCGCGATGGCGGGATCCTGCGACGGCTCGACCTCCTCG
This sequence comes from Aquamicrobium sp. LC103, assembly GCF_001014615.2. GTDB lineage: Bacteria > Pseudomonadota > Alphaproteobacteria > Rhizobiales > Rhizobiaceae > LBCQ02. Next base: position 15,668 of record NZ_LBCQ02000014.1, on the reverse strand, counting down.
CCATCCGGCCAGAGCGCGTCGGCAATGGGATGCGTCGGTGGCGGCATGGTCGAGAACGTCCGCGCCGCGGCGAAATTGCCGTCCGGCACCGTTGCGCAGCCGGTACCGGGTCGCGCGACCGCGGCACTTCGCCCGAATACGCCGAAAAGCCCGGCCGTGACCGTTCCCGCCGCCTCGTCGACATTGACGGACATGTATTTCAGGAGGGGATGGCCCGGCGCCTGGACATCCACCCGCAGCACCTCGTTCGCGTCGCGCCCGGCGAGGAAGACGTTGGAGCAGACGATCTTGGCGCTGTAGCCTGCGCCAAGCCGTATCAGGGCCGGTGGTGCGAAATAGAGCCATCCGGCGAGCGCCACCGCCAGCGCCAGAAGCGCGCCCAACATCCATTTCGAGATCCTGCCGACGATGCCCACCTTGAAGCCCCTCCCAATTTCCGACGGTTCCTCAATTCTTCGATGGTTCGAAGCCTGCCGGAAAAATCGCTGCCGTTTCAATCGAAGACTTAACGGCGGATGACGCGGACGTTGCTATCCGTTAACTATTCGATAAGAGAAGATCGGCTGATTCGACGGATTGCGAAAGCCGTATTGAGGGGAGGGGAGAACGATGCGCCGTTACGCGGCCCTGCTGCTGGCAGCTCTCACTGCCGCATGCACCAGCGTGAACTATGATTTCGGCGACATCGCACCGACCAGCACCCGCTCTTCCACGGCCACCCATCATGTGACCGTGCGCTATCCGCGCTTCGAGGACCGCAAGCCGCATGACTGGCAGGACCGCCACCCCTGGTCTTACGCGGTGCACGGCACGGACGCCTCGAAATACCAGGGCAGCGTCGACTGGCACTCCGCCAGGGGCAGCGGCATCTCCTTCGCCTTCATCAAGGCGACCGAGGGCGGTGATCGTCTCGACGACCTCTTCCACGAGCATTGGCAGGCCACGAAAGCCGCGGGCATTCCCCGCAGCGCCTATCATTTCTACTATTTCTGCCGGCCGGCGCGCGAGCAGGCGGAATGGTTCATCCGCAACGTGCCGAAGGAGGCGAACACGCTGCCTCACGTGCTCGACATGGAGTGGAACCATCTTTCGCCGACATGCAGGTTGCGCCCGCCAGCCTCGGTGGTCCGCAGCGAAATGAAGGTGTTCCTGGACATCCTGACCAGGCATTACGGCAAGCGGCCGATCATCTACACTTCGATCGACTTCTTCGACGATAACGGCCTTTCGCAGTTCAAGGGCTATGACTGGTGGCTGCGGTCGGTGTCGGCCCATCCGGACGACCGCTACGGCAACCATCCTTTCCTGTTCTGGCAATATACCGGGACGGGCATGGTGCCCGGCATCAAGGGAGATGCCGACATCAACGTCTTCAACGGCACCGAGGCGCAGTGGCGCGCCTGGCTGAAGCAGCATATTCAGTAACGCCGAATTTATGCCCGTTTTTGCGGTTCTTTGCGCGACAATCGCCTCGCGCGGATATGTGTTTTTGGAGAACAGGATTGATGAAGACGACCCTTGCCGCCCTTGCCGCAACCCTTGCGCTGGCCTCTCCGGCCCTGGCCCAGCAATGCGGCGGCGATTTCCCCTCCTGGAAGGCGGGGATCGGACAGGAAGCCGCGGCCTCGGGCGTGGGCGAGCGCGGCATGAGCGCGCTGCGCAACGCCCAGATCGACCAGCGCGTTCTCCAACGCGACCGCGCGCAGGGTGTCTTCAACCAGACCTTCACCGAATTCGCCGGCCGGATGATCAATTCCTACCGGCTGCAGAACGGCGCCGCCAATCTGAAGAAATATGCCGACGTTTTCGCCAGGGCGGAGCGCGACTACGGCGTTCCCGGCGCGGTCGTCACCGCCTTCTGGGCGCTCGAGACCGATTTCGGCGCCGGCCAGGGCGATTTCAACGCACTGAATGCGCTGGTGACGCTGGCGCATGACTGTCGCAGGCCAGAGCTTTTCCGCTCGCAGATCGTGCCGCTGCTGACGCTGATCGACCAGGGCACGTTGCCCGCCGACGTGCAGGGGGCATGGGCCGGCGAGATCGGCCAGACCCAGATGCTGCCCTCGGACATATTGAAGAACGGTGTCGACGGTGACGGCGACGGAATAGTGGACGTGCGCCGCAGCATACCCGACGTCATCCTGACGACCGCCAAGAAGATTCAGTCGCGGGGCTGGAGGGCCGGCGAGCCATGGATGCAGGAGGTTCGCCTGCCGGACGATCTGCCGTGGCAGGAAACCGGCCGCACGAACAAGCTTCCGATGTCGCAATGGGCCGCCTGGGGCGTGACGGGGAGCGACGGCAGCGCGCTGAACACAAGCCTGCCGAATGCCGGCATCGCCCTGCCGATGGGGCGCCGGGGACCGGCCTTTCTCGTCTTCGACAATTTCGACATCTATCTCGAATGGAACCAGTCCTTCGTCTACACGCTGACCGCCGCCAATCTCGCCACGCGCTTTGCCGGGGCGCCGAAATTCGATCCGCGTGATCCCGAACCGGGCCTCGTCGGCGAAACGATGAAGCTGTTGCAGGAGAAGCTCGCCTCGCTCGGCCATGACGTGGGCGGCATCGACGGTATCCTCGGCATGAACACGCGCGAGGCCGTGCGCAAGGAACAGCAGCGGCTCGGGCTTCCCGTCGACGGCTGGCCGACACCGACGCTTCTGTCGAATTTGTGAGCTGACGAGCAAATAGCGGCGGCGGCCCCGCGCAATCGGGCCGCTCCTCGCCGCGTCCATTCTAATCCGCCATCGTCTCCAGGCTCGCGAAGCCTTCCGGCATGCCGCCTTCGTCGAACGGCGTCGAGACCTCGACGAAGGTGTCGGGATAGAAGCCGTTGAAGCGGGTCCTGAGCGACAGCGAATAGGCCCCGATATGGCCGATCTCGATCCAGTCGCCGGTGTCCACCGTTTCCGGCAGCCAGAACGGGCGGGAGAGAATGTCGACGGAATCGCAGGTCGCGCCGCAGACCTTGAAGGGCACGATGTTGCCCTCGTTTCCATTGCGGTTCCTGATAGCCGGATCGGGGATGAACCGCGCCGGCAGCGTGATCTTGCCGGTCCATGAATCCGACAGCGACGCCCAGATGCCGTCATTGATGTAGAGCCTGCGGCCCTTGCGCAGGAGCACGCGCACGATCAGCGAAAAGGCGCGCGCCACGATGACGCGGCCGGGCTCCGCCACCAGCGGCGTGCCGTCGAAGCCCCATTCGGCGATGTCGTTGCGCAGGCGCGACATGAGCTGTCCGAGCGAAGGCATCTCCGGCTTCCTGCGGTTCGGGTCGTGGCCGTATTCGGCGGGAAAGCCGCCGCCGACGTCGAGGCCGGCGATGGGCACGCCGCAGCGATTGCGCACCCAGTCGGCGGAGGCGAGCGCCCGCTCGTAGGTGTCCGGATCCTCGATCTGGCTGCCGACATGGAAGCAGATGCCGACCTTGTAGCCGGTGCGGTCGAGCCGCCGGATGAGCTCCACCGCCGCTGCCGGCCCGGCGCCGAACTTCTTGGAAAGCTCGTAGGCCGCAAGCCCCTTGGTCTGGATGCGCACATAGACCGTGATCGAGCCCGGATCGATGTCGAGCGCGCGCACCACGCGGGTGAGCTTGGTGACCTCGTCTTCGTGATCGATCGCGATGACGCGGATGCCGTAGCTCTCCAGCGCCAGGCGGATGTCCGACTGCGCCTTGACGGGGTGCATGTAGAGCATCTCCGCTTGCGGCGCGACCGCCCGCACTGCGGCGAACTCCGCCGGCGAGGCGACGTCGAAGGCCTTCACGCCGGCTTCCGACAGCGCCTTCAGAACCATCTGCTCGCCATTGGTCTTCACCGCATAGGCGGTCTTGCCCGGAAACATCTCCATGAACTGCCGGCAGTCGGCCTGCAGCACCTGCGGCCGGAAGCAATAGACCGGATCGTCAGGGCGCAGCTCAAGCGCGGCCGCGCGTGCATTTTCGAATCGCTGCAAAAGTGCCTCCTCGAAAAACTCGCCGGACCCTACCAGCCGCGGGCCTTGGGAAAAAGTGAGCTGCTCGTGCTTCCGCATAAGGGCGGGTGCTTCGGAGATGGGAACAAACCGGCGGCCGGCAAGTTCTGAATGCGACAGGAGGGCAGCGGCATGTCGATCCGAATTCGGCTTAATCTCGGAAAGGAAATTTCCGCCAGGAATGCGGCCAGGCCGCCGCGTCCCGTTCCCGATCCTCAGCCGCCCACGCCGCCGGGACCGATGCCCGACCCGGGGCCGGATGGTCCGGTGCCGACACGGTAGCCCCTTCAGAAAAGCGAGCCTTGCGTGCCGGGATCCTTTTTCGGTTTCGGCTGCGGTTTCGGCCGTGCCGGCGCCTCCGTCGCGATCGCTCCGACCTGCCCGTCGGCGAAGCGCAGCGCAAGCGCGGCATGGGGCGCCACGTCGGCGGCCCGCTTCATCAGCATCCCGTCCGCATCGCTGACGAGGACGAAGCCGCGCTCCAGGATCGACTGATGCGACAGCGTCGCCAGCAGGCGCTCGCACTGGGTGGCGCGGCCGCGCAGCCGTTCGAGCCGCAGCCGCGCGGCCTGGTCGAGCCGCCGTTCCAGGACAGCCAGGCTTTCGCTCGCTTGCTGCTGCCGGCGCAAGAGCGGCTGCGGACCGACGCGCTGCGCCGTCCGGTCGAGCCGGCTCCGCTTCTCGCGCATCAGCGAGCGCAACGCGGCATGGGCGCGGGCCATGTCGCGGTCGGTCGTCCGTCTGACATCGGCGATGCGCCTGTCGAGCGTAGCCGGAGAAAGCCGGATCGCGTCGAGCCGCGCCCGCTTCCTCTCCGTGCTGACGGTGAGCGCGCGCGCGAGCCGGCTCGTCACTTCGTCGAAATGACGTCGCGGCATGGCGAGCAACTGGTCGGCGGAAGGAAGCGCCCGCGCGGCTGCGCGCAACCCCTGGCGCTTGCGATCCATGTGGCGCAGGACGCAGCCTTTGAGGCGCGCGGAAAGCCGCGAGAGATTGGCTTCGAGCTCCGCGCGCACCGGTACGGCGAGCTCGGCGGCACCTGTCGGCGTCGGCGCGCGCATGTCGGCCGCAAGGTCGATCAGCGTCCAGTCCGTCTCATGACCCACCGCCGAGATCACGGGGATCGCGGAAGCCGCCACGGCGCGTACCACCGCCTCGTCGTTGAAGCCCCAGAGATCTTCCAGGCTGCCGCCGCCGCGCGCGACGATCAGCACGTCCGGGCGCGGCACCGGCCCATCGGCGGGCAGCGCGTTGAAGCCGGCGACCGCATTGGAGACTTCCGCGCCGGTCGTGTCGCCCTGCACGCGCACCGGCCACACCAGCACGTGCAGCGGAAATCGGTCGGTGATGCGGTGGATGATGTCGCGGATGACGGCGCCGGTCGGCGAGGTCACCACGCCGACGACGCGCGGCATATGCGGGATCGGCCGCTTGCGCGCCGGATCGAACAGGCCCTCGGCGGCGAGCTTGCGCTTGCGCTCCTCCAGGAGCGCCATCAGCGCGCCGGCGCCCGCCGGTTCCAGATTGTCGATGACGATCTGGTATTTCGACGAGCCGGGATAGGTGGTGAGCTTGCCGGAAGCGACGACCTCCATGCCCTCCTCGGGCCGGAAGCGCAGCTTCGACATCGTGCCCTTCCAGATGACGGCCTCGAGGCGGGCGCGATCGTCCTTCAGCGCGAAATAGGCATGGCCGGAGGAATGCGGCCCGCGATAGCCGGAAATCTCGCCGCGCACGCGCACATTGCCGAAGGCGTCCTCGACGGTGCGCTTCAGCGCGCCGGAAATCTCCGAGACGGTGAACTCGGCGGCGTTGGTTTTCGAATCGGCGGGCAGAATGTCACTCATGCGGCTAACTTGGCATCAGGGGATGTGGCGGCGTCAAGGACGGCGCCTTTGGCCGGGCGCCGATATTGGACTTACCCCCATGCCTGTCGAGGCAGCGTCTTGCCCTTACCAGGGCTCCATCTCCGCGCCGAAGCTGCGCTGGAGGTGCCGTTTCGTCGCCTGCTCGAACGCCTCGGGCCATGCGATGCCGAGGCGGTCCGCAAGGGCGCGCGCCCTCGGGAAGAAGGTGCGGGCGAGCGCCCAGTGCGCTTCCAGTACCTCCTCCCGAACGGGAGACGGGTAGGGCAGCGCCAGAAGTTCGTCCATCTGCGCCGGGGTGATGGTGCGGCTGAGATGCAGTGCGCCGCCGCGCTCCGGTGAAAGCGTTTCCTCGATCATCAGGCGTGTCAGCAGATCGCGCAGCAGGCCCGCTCCGGTGACACCGAGCACATATTCCCGGCGGCCGACGCCCACGGCGATCAGGCCGAGGACTCGGATGAACTCGTTGATGACGTACTCCACCTGCCGCTTCTCCGGGGCGGCTCCGGGCGGGGATTCCGGCAGTTCCGCGAAAACATCGCCCCGGTCGACCACCCGAAGGAGCGTCGATTGCGAGTAGCGATCGAAGGGCGGTCTGGCGTGACTGAGAAAGGAGGCCTTGTCGATCAGCCAGAGGTCGATACGCAGCCAGTCACGCGTGATCGCGTTGAGAAGCGTCGGCGGGCCGACGCGCTGGTTCCAGAAGACGACCGGAGAAATGGCTTCGATCGTCTCACGCCAGAGCGCCACCACCGCATCGTGGTCGCCATGGCCGGTCAGTCCGACGTAATCGAGGTCGGAGAATTCATCCGCCGTGCCGCGCCCGAAGCTGCCGCCGAGGAAAAGCGCCTCGACCCTTTCTTCCCGGCCCAGCGCTGTGGCGACCCCTTCCATGAATTCCTGCTGCCTCATCCTCACCATCCGGGAAGGATCTGGCTCGGACGAAGCCGCTTTCCGCGTCCATAGGCGATGCCGGCGAAATCGAAATGGCCCGGCTCCTCGGGTGAGGGGACCGAAATGTTGTCGAGGCTGTCGGAGATGTGGCGCGCCAGCGCGTCGACGAGCTGCGGCTGGTGGGAATGGCCGCGGATGATGCCGATGCGGCAGTCGGGCAGGGTGCCGAAGCCGTCGGCCTCGCCGAGGATGCGCATACCGGGCCGCAGGGCGCATTCCGGCAGCACCGAGACGGCCAGTCCCGAAAGCACGGCGGCGATGATGACCGTTGCCGACCAGCTCGTGAACAGGATGCGGTAGTCCCGCTCCATCCCGTCGAGCATGTCGCAGGCCGCGCGCCGCCACATGCAGCTCGGCCGGCCGACGGCAAGCGGCAGCACGTCCTCGGAATGGATCGAATGGTTGGCCGAGGTGACCCAGAGCAACGGTTCCCGCCGCACCACCTCCGACGCCCCCTTGTCGCTGTCGTGGGTGATGATCGCTATATCGAGATGGCCGCGCTTGATGTGGTCGACGAGATTGATCGTCGGCTCGCAGATCACCGAAAGCTCGACGCGGGGATTGGAGCGCGCAAAGCGAGCCATGATCTCCGGCAGGAAGCGGTCGGCGTAATCGTCCGGCGTTCCGATGCGGATATGGCCTTCGAGGCTGGCGTCGTCGAAGGCGGCCAGCGTCTCGCGATTGAGGCGCATCATGCGCCGCGCGTAGCTAAGCAGGCGCTCGCCCTCCTCGGTGAGCCTGTTGGTGCGCCCGTCCTTCTCGAAAAGAGTCTTTCCGACCCGCTCTTCCAGCCGGCGCATCTGCATGGAAACGGCGGATTGCGTGCGATGAACTTCTTCGGCCGCACGCGTGAAGCTGCCCGTGTCGGCGATGGAGATGAAGGTTTGGAGCTGATCCAGATCGAGCGGCGCGGCCATGGGAACAATCCATCAGGTTGATTGATCATAAACATTAGAAACATTCGTTAGACTAATCAATGACCGCGTGAGACTTTGCCATCGTCAACCTGAAAGGCCCGAAATTCCGCTTCCCGCGGCTGCTGCATCCTCCCGTGCGGCCGTCGGGGCATGCCCGTGTGCCGAAAACCCGAAGGAGAGTAGAGATGACCGCCCTCGACCACCCCACGCACTCCGTCGCCGCAGGAACGCGCGCGGTTGCTGTCGTGACGCGCGTGGCAACCGGTCTTCGCGCTTTCCTTCGACGCATGAAAAATCGCCGGCAGATCAATCGACTTTGCGATCTGACGGACCACGAGCTCGCCGATATCGGCCTGCGTCGTACCGATCTTCTGGTCGCGATGCGCTCGCCGATGAGCACCGATCCGACCGCGCATCTCAGCATGATCGTGCGCGAGCGCCTTTCGACCGAAGAGGGCGCGCGGCGCGTCTGCTGACGCGAAAAGTTTCGCAGGCACTTCCCACACTCCCGCCGGTTCCCCCGGCATGCCTGCTCACTGCCCGGTCCTCCCAAGGACCGGGCCTTTTCATTTTTGGCGGGAAGTCTTGGCTGGCGGAGCCCTCAGCGCCTGTAGCGGTCCATTCCCTTCAGGAACTGATCGACCACCGATTCCATGTTTTTCTGGTAGTCGTCGCGCTGCTGGCGACCCGTCTCGAACATCTGCCCGAACAGATCGTCGTAGGGATTGCGCTCGCGGCCGCTGGGATTGGCCTGCGGCTGCTGACTGGGCGCTGTGCGAGGCTGCGGCGAAGCCTGCTGCTGGCTGCCGCGTGTCATCTCCTCGAAGATCTTGCCGAGCGGATTGTCGCCATAGGGGGATTGCGGCGCCTGCGGCGCGCGGCTCGTCTGCTGCCCGCCGCCGAACATGTCCTGGAGTATCTTGCCGAACGGGTTGTCGGCGGGATTGGCTCCCGGCTGAGGTGCTTGTGGCTGGGGCGCCCGCGCATTGCCCGCCGCACCGCCGCCGGCCTGCCGCATCATCTGCTCGAGAATCTCGCCGAGCGGATTGCCCTGGCCGCCGAAGCCCGCCGCAGCCTGCTGCTGGCCAGTCGTCTGCTTGAACAGGCCGCCCATGATCATGGTCGCCAGGGCCGGCAGCATCTGCTTCAGCGTGGCTTCCCCAATACCGGTCGCCTGGGCGGCCTGGCTCGCGACGGCGCGCGACAACTCCTTGGAGCCGAAGAGATGGCCGAGAATGCCGTTGCCCTCCTGCACGCCCTGGGGCGAGAAGGCCTGGTTGGCGTCGTCGAAATATTTGGCGTGCCGGCCGGTGGAAAGCGCGCTCAGGAAGGCGCCGACGCCATAGGGATCAGACGCGTTGCGCTTCAATCCCTGGCTTAGAGCCGGCAGGAGCGCCTCGACCGCGGATTGCGTCTGCTGCTGTGAGAGGCCGTATTGCCGCGACAGGGCCTCCATGCCGTTTCCGTTCTGCGCATTGGTAAGCATGTCGAAAAGCGAGGGCATGGCTATATCCTCCGATGAGCCTCCTGAGGGCATCGGACCGAAAGGTGACATCCGGTTTCACGGACCATTCCGATGCCCAGATGAAGAAACAGATCGCCATGTGCCCGTTCGGGCGCATGGCGATCCAGAGATTATCGGAAAGCTGCACTTGCGCAATCGCGATGTTTGCAGGCCTGCCCCGGATCCCTCAATAGGCGTATTCCAGGAATACCGGCTCGATCGAGCCTCCCCAGCGGGTGTTATAGGCCCGAACCATCTCCTCGGCGCTCGTCGTGCCGCGCGCGACCACTTCGTCGAGCGGCGCGAGGAAGCTGGTTTCGTCATAGCCCTCGCGATTCTTGCGGCCGCGATTGGCGAGGCCGAGCCGGGAGATTTCCAACGTCTCGCGCGCCACTTCCCGAAGCACGCGGTTGCGGAACGGCGTGTGGAGGCCCTCCATCGGAACGGTGTCGCGCATGGCGTTCACCTCGGCGAAGCTCCAGTCGCGGGTCATGGCCTCGGCGGCATCCAGCGCCTCGTCGTCGTAGAGCAGGCCGACCCAGAAGGCGGGCAGGGCGCAGATGCGCCGCCACGGGCCGCCATCCGCGCCGCGCATCTCAAGAAAACGCTTCAGCCGCACGTCGGGGAAGAGCGTCGAAAGGTGGTTTGCCCAGTCGCCCATCGTCGGCAGGCCGTCCGGCACCGTGTCGCGCAGCACGCCGTCCATGAATTGGCGGAAGGTGACGTGGGTGACGTCGTAGTAGCGGCCTTCGCGGATGAGGAAATACATCGGCACGTCGAGCGCCCATTCGACGTAGTCGGCGAAACCGAACTCGGGCGAGAAGCAGAACTCCAGCAGGCCCGAGCGCTGGTTGTCGGTGTCGCGCCATATGTCGCCGCGCCAGCTCTGCAGTCCGTTCGGGCGGCCCTCGGTGAAGGGCGAGTTGGCGAAGAGCGCGGTCGCCAGCGGCTGGAGTTTCAGCGAGACCTGCATCTTGCGGCGCATGTCGGCCTCGGAGGAGAAATCGAGATTCACCTGGATCGTGCAGGTGCGGTACATCATGTCGAGCCCCTTCGTGCCGACCTTCGGCATGTAGGCGGTCATGATGTCGTAGCGCGATTTCGGCATGCGCGGTGTTTCGGCAAGCGTCCATTTCGGGCTGCCGCCGAGACCGAGGAAGCGGATGCCGAGCGGTTCGGCGATCTCGCGCAACTGCGCCAGATGCGCGTTTCCTTCGCGGCAGGTCTGGTGGATCGTCTCGAGCGGCGCGCCGGAAAGCTCGAACTGCCCGCCGGGCTCGAGGCTGATCGCGCCCTGGCCGGTCGGTTCCACCAGGCCGATGATATGGCCGGCATCGACGATCGGCTCCCAGCCGAGCACGCGCTGCATGCCCTCGAGCAGCGCGCGAATGCCACGATCGCCTCCATAGGGCACCGGCGCGTTGCCGTCGACATAGAAGGGGAACTTTTCGTGCTCGGTGCCGATCCGCCACTTTTCCTTCGGCCTGTTGCCGGCGGAGAGATAGCCGACGAGTTCGTCCATCTTCTCGATCGGGCGGAAGTCGGTCGTATCGCGCGCCATGTGCGGTTCCCCAAGCGTTTCCCTGCCGTTGTTCTCGACGGCGCGCGAGTGTTGACCTCAAGCCGCGTCCGCGATCAAGCAAAAAATCCTGACAGCACGTTGACAGGAAATGATCGCTACCAGTCGCCGATCGTCGCCTGCACCAGCGCAAGGGCGGCGACGGCCGCCGTGTCCGCCCGCAGGATGCGCGGTCCGAGCGGTATCGCCGTGACGAAGGGAAGCGCGCGGAGCTGCCGCCGCTCGTCGTCGGAGAAGCCGCCTTCGGGGCCGACCAGCAGACCGATCCTGCGCTCCTCTATGCCGCGAAGCAACGGGACAGGGTTGTTCGTTTCCGTACCCTCGTCACAGAAGATCAGCCGCCGGTCCTTCTCCCAGTCGGCGAGCAGCCTGTCGAGCTTGACGGGGCCGCGCACGGAGGGCACCGCCAGCACGCCGCATTGTTCGGCCGCCTCGATCACATTCGCCTCGATTCGTTCCGGGCTCGCCTTCGACGCCTGGGTGTGCTGGGTGATCACCGGCTGGATGATGCCCGCACCCATCTCGACGGCCTTCTGGACGAGATAGTCGAGGCGTCCGGCCTTCAGCGGCGCGAATGCGTAGACGAGATCGGGGGTCGGCGGCTGTGGCCGGGTTTGCGTCCCGACTTCAAGCGTCGCGGCCTTCTTGGAGACGGCGGCGACCCGTGCGCTCCATTCGCCGTCGCGGCCGTTGAAGAGGAGGATTTCGGCGCCGGGCGCAAGCCGCAGAACGTGCACGAGGTAATGGCTCTGCGCCTTGTCGGCCTCGATCCCTACGCCCTTGCGCAGGTCGCCGGTCACGTAAAGCCGCTGCATCTTGTAGTTCGCTCGCATGAGCGTTTGATGCGCAAGCCCGCCGCGCCGGTCAAGTAGGATGACGGCTGATCGGGCGAATGTTGCACGCGACCTCAATCCAGGGTAGGTTTGTTCCCGTTTTGTTTCTTGGGGGAAGGGGGCTATGGGACGGAGGTGGCTTGCCGCAATCCTGCTGGCGGTATTTCTGAACGGCTGTTCGACTCACGAAAGCGGCGTTTCCATCCTGATGGACGGCATCTATTCGGACGCGTCGCGCGTGGCGGCGCGGACCACCGCTCGCGTGGACCCGCATACGGGCTGGACACAGGTCGACGGACCGGGGGTGGTCTTCTACGACACGAACTACGATCCATTGCGATCGCATCGCTACAAGCTCAGGAGTTGGCTCGATCCGCGCAATCCGGACCTGCACAATTCCTTCCAGCTTCTGATCGAAGGGGATTTCCCGAAGCGCGTCTATCTCAAACAGGCCTATTCGAAGGGCGAGAAGCTGAAGACGCAGTTCCTGGACGCCGAACGCGTCTGCGGCGGCGGCTGCATCACCTATGAGCGGGTCGGCATCCCCTTCGACGAAGCGGCGATGGAGGCCTATGCGCGCGAGGGGCTGGTCCTAGAAATACTCGGGCGGCGCGCAAGCCTGACGGTGCGCGTTCCGGCCGGATATTTCGAAGGGTTCCTGGCGGTCCACCGGCGGCACCGCGCCGGATAGTCCTTGCCTATCCGGCAGCTGCGCTGCTGTGCCAGGCGGGCGCGTAGCCCGCACGGAGCGCGGCGAGCGTGGCGGGCGGCGTGAGGAGCGAGACGGGGCCCGACGGCAGGTCGCGCAGGGCGACGCTTCCACGATATCCGCCGAAGCTCCAGGGCAGGGCGCGTCCACCGCGAAATGCATAGGCTTGTCCATCGACGGCTGCCATCGTCCCGTCCGGCATGCCGTTGAACGAATCGATGCGAACGGGAGCCTGACGGGCAGAGGCCCGACGCTGGGCGTGCAGGATCGCGTCCATCTCGGGCGCCCTCGCGATCTCGCCGTTACCCCGCCTGAAGCAGTCGAGAAATGCGTTTGCACACGCTCGCCGGCAGTAGAAGCAGGGGCGATGCCCGGCCGCGAGCGCGGTCACCTCGTCGAGGAAGAAAAGCTCGGTCCAACCGGCGCGCCCGCCCGGCCGGTTGCGCCCCATTACGTCGCGCCGCCGTCCGTCGAGCTCCAGCGTGCAGACGATCCAGGCCTTGTTCGTCCAGCGCCTGCGCAGCAACGTCCGGGTTTCCGGATCGTGGATGACGCCGCGATTGCCGGTGAACATGCCGTGCTCGGGATCGGCGCGGATTTCCCCGAACGGGTCGACGCGGTTCTGCAGTGGCACAAGCGGCCTCCCTTTGCTGGGCGCCGAACGCATGTTATCGCTCGGCGAACCCTTCGACATCACCACGCATACGGAATTCCATGCAAGTTCTCGTGGTCCAGAATTATGACGGCACCGGCCTCGGCCAATTGTCGACCGCGCTCGACGAGGCGGACGCCGAGGTCGAATTTGTGAGGGCCCACAAGGGGGAGGCGCTGCCCGATTCGCCCGACGGCCATGACGCGCTGATCGTGCTTGGCGGCGGACAGAACGCGCGGGCCGACGAGGAGTATCCCTATCTTCCGAAACTCTGCCGTCTGATGCGCGCCTTCGGCGATGCGGACCGCTCGGTGCTCGGCATCTGCCTCGGCAGCCAGTTGCTCGCCCGCGCCTACGGTGCCGAGAACATCATCGGCGGCGCGCGGGAGTTTTCCTGGCGCGAGGTACTGCTCACCGAGGACGGCGTGGCCGACCCGATCTTCGCCGGCGTGCCGGAAGCCTTCCCGATCTTCGAGTGGCACGACGACACTTTCGTCCTGCCGCGCGGGGCGACGCGCCTCGCCGGCAACCTCAACACGCACAACCAGGCGTTCCGCGTTCGCCGGGCCGCCTATGGCATCCAGTTCCATTTCGAAGCCGATCGCGAGCTGGTCGAGCAATGGAGCTCCGATTTCGCGGCGTTGCTGAAGGATCGCGAGCCCGACTGGCCGGAGCGGATGCCGGCGGAGGCGGAGCGTTTCGGACCTGCCGCCGACGCTGCTGGACTTGCCATCGCCCGCGCGTGGATGGGCACCGTCCGGGCGCGTTGAGGACTATAGGTCTGCGGACGCCGGACGCCGCGTTGCATTTATGACACGACCCGGACAAAGCAGTTGAAACGGTCCGGAATCCGCTGGATTTTAACCATCGGCGGCATTATCTGCCCCTTCCGAGAGCGGCGTTCGCCGCGACAATCCTTCAACCGGCATGACATGGTTTTGAAACACATCGGAACTATTGTTCGCGATGCGAGTTTCAAGGGCCAGGGACCATCGTGGGTTGAAACCGGATGGTAACTTGTTGATCGCATTAGTGGTGGGACACCAATCGAGATGACGCCCGTGAAAGCAGCCCTCCTCTCCTTCTTCATGCTCACCGGCATCATCATGTGGGGCGTCGGCATCTATTCGGCGGACGCGGCCGGCGACCATGTCGGCACCGACGGCTACGGCATATCGCTGACCCGCTACTGATATCGCTTCAGCGAATTTCGGCGGTCAGGAACCGCTTTTCCTTCCCTTCGACCACCAGCGCGGTGAGCCGCCCGGAGCCGTAGGCGAGCGTGTCGACATTGACGCGGTTGCCGAGCACTTCCGGGCCGCCCGACGGCGTGTGCCCGTGGACGATCAGCTTCGGATGCAGTCCGGCGTGGTTCAGGAACTCGCCGCGTATCCACAGCAGGTCCATGCTGTCCTGCTTTTCCAGTGGAACGCCCGGCCGGATGCCGGCATGGCAGAAGAACAGGTCGCCGAAGCTTGCCGAGAGCTCCAGCGTCCGCAGGAAGTCGAGGTGCTCGTCGGGGACGGCCTCGACAAGCGCGAGGTAGCTCTCGCGCATGGCGGCAAGACCGGAAGTGGCGAGCTCGATCCCATAGGAGCGCGCGGTCTCCGCCCCGCCGAAGCTCATGAACTGCTCCCAATGGGAGATGTCGAGGAGGAAGCCCGCGAAGATGACGTCGTGGTTTCCGGCGAGCGTGACGGTGCGGGGATCGCGTTCGGTGGCCTTCGCCAGATAATCGATGACCTGTCTGCTTTCCGGTCCGCGATCCTCGTAGTCGCCGAGAAATATGATGCGCCAGTCGGATGGGCGGTCCCTCGCGATCTCCGTCTCGATCAACTCGTGCATCAGCCGAAGGAGGTCGAAGCGCCCGTGTATGTCGCCGATCGCGTAAAGGCGCATGCCGTCGGGTGCGGCGGCGTCACGGAAGTGAACACCGCCGGCCATCTCAGCCGTCCACGACGATCAGATGCAGGGCGCGGGGGCCGTGCGCGCCGAGAAGCAGCTTCTGCTCGATGTCGCCGGACCGCGACGGCCCGGTGATCATGTTGAGCGTGCGCGGCATCTGCCCCTTGCCGTATGTCTCGCGCACCCTGGCGAGCACGGTTTCGAGATCTCCCGCGATGTCCTTCGCATCGACCACGACGAGATGGTGCTCGGGCAGGAAATTCACCGTCGTGGGATTGTCGGCGCCCGAGAGCATCAGAACGGTCGACGTCTCGGCCACGCCGCCGAAGGCATGGCTAACGCCGACCTCGTCATTGCCGTCGGAGGGGCCGCGCTTGACCTCGAGCGCGCGCTGCTTTTGCCAGCCGAGGGCCAGTCGCGGGTCGTCGCCCATGCGGACCGAGGCGGGCAGGTTCTTGGAGCGCAGATAGGCCGCCACCGCGGCCGGCACGTCGGCGTAGCTCGCCACGCGCTCCAGGCTTGCCGAAACCTTCTCCGCCATCTCGCAGAACAGCGCGGTGCGCTCTTCGGCGCCGAGCTGCCCGCGCGCCGGGATGACGCCCTTGGGGGTAGTGGCCAGCCTCGCTTCGACGATGGCGCGCCGCGCATCGCCTGCGCCTGCCGCACCGAGCGATTTGCGCACCTTTCCCAGGATCGCCTCGCGCCCGCTCATGCCGATGCTCCCGAATACCGCGCGAGGCGACCCCCACCTATTACCCCTGCCCACAAGGGG
>NZ_LBCQ02000013.1 GCF_001014615.2 Aquamicrobium sp. LC103 | reverse complement strand
ATCCCTCCAAATCCCGCAATGCTTCAAACCGGATCAAAGGCGTGCAGACGGAACTCAAAACAGCAAGGCAACCCTCGAACGCTTCACGGCGACTTCCAATAGACGTTCAAGGCGGCCAGCCGTTCTTCAGCCGCCCTCAGCGCCTGTTCGGCGCCGGCGCCATCGCGGGCGACAATCAGGGCAGCGAGAATCTCCGCGGCCGCAAGCGCCGGCACGACGCTTTGAAAGCAGGATTGCGAGCTTGCGGTCACGATCAGGCTTTCGCTTGCCAGGCGCGCCAGAGGAGAGACGCTGCTATCGGTGACGGCCACCACGGCGACACCGCGACGCTGCGCCTGCTGCGCGATTTCGACCGTCGCACGCGCATAGGGTTTAAGCGCGAATGCAAGCATCGCATCTTCCGGTCCCGCATCGCCGAGCAACTCGATCCCCGTTCCACCTATTCCATCGAGCAACGCGACCTGCCTGCCCGTCATGACAAGCGTGCTGGCGAAATGATGAGCCACGGCGTGCTCCCGCCGAAAGCCGAGGCTGAAAAGCCGCCGCGCGCTCGCCAGCCTGTCGGCGGCGGCCAGCAACTGCCTCGCATTGACATAGTCGCCCAATGCCGCGACCTGGGCGGCAAGCGTGTCCGCCACCCTTCCGACGGTGGAATAGTTGCTTTCTTCTCCGTCGGGATAGTCGTGCAGGACGTCCGCATGACCCGACAGGCGCGACTCCCGCAACGCTTCGGCATAAAGGGCGCGCATCTCCTCGTAGCCGTTCAGCCCAAGCCATCTCGCCAGGCGCATCATGGTGCTATGCGACACGCCCGCCTGCCCCGCCTGCTCGCGCATCGACATCAACGCCACGTCGTCGGGATGATCAAGCACGAAACGCGCCGCGACTTTCAGTTGCGGCGGCAGCGTCTCAAAACGCTCGATAAGCAGTTCCGTCAAAGGTCCTCGTTCCATCTCAAAAGCCCCAAAATGCCCCACCGAACAACCTAACCTCCCACAGGTCGGAATGCAACACTTGGAATTCTTTTACCATGTACATTCCAAATGGACTTTCATTCTCGAATTCGTTACCGTAGGCTGCATTGCGAACGCTGGGGAGTGAGCGCTCCCGGGCATTCATGAACGGACTGTGTTGTAGGAGCAGGCGATGTCAGAACTACCAGGAATCACCCCCGGCTCGAACGAGGGCAATCTCGACAAGATGATCAAGCATCAGGAAAAGATGTTTGCGCTGAGCATCAAGTCCGAGATGGCAAAGTCGCAGCATGACGTGAACATGAGCATCTCGCGGAAAATGGGCGAAGCCGGCCAGAAAGCCTAAGCTCCGCATCAAAATTGCGGATGTGCCGTCGGCTTGCGCGACGGCACATCCTTGATCCCACCGGTTCATGCGCGCTCGCCGAGCTGTGCCCGAGGTTTGTCCTGGGAGGCTGTGACCAATGGCTGCGGAACTGACGAGACTACTGGCCAGGCTGCCCGAAACGGCGACCCTTCGCCGAGTTTCGCGACAATTGGGCGGATTTCGCGACAAGGCGGCAGCACGAGCGACGGCGGCATTGATCCCCCGCGCGGAAACCACCGCGCCCATAGCTTTCGACGTCGTCGGCGGCCTTCATTCGGGGGCCAGGGCGCAGCTCGATGCGCGCGTGGCGACCATCGGGTCCAATACAGAATCGGACATCGTGCTGATCGACGACGGCGTCGTGGCCGACCATGCGAGATTGCTTTTCCGGCACGACCGGGTCGACATAGAGGCGATTGGCGGACCGGTGCGTCTTGCGAACGGCGATCTCGTTCCACACGGCCAGGGCCGCCGGTGCAAACTGCCGATCGAGCTCGCTCTGGGGAATGCGCGGGTAAGGCTTGCCAACCCGGCGGGTATCACCGTCGACGCCAAACCCTCCAATCGCCCGATCATGGTCGCTGCCGGCCTGTTCGTGGCGGTTTTCGCCCTGTCGATCGCGTCCAACACATTGTCGCGGGCCGCGCCCGACACCAATGAGCAGCGGGCCGATACAGGCGGTGTCTTCGCGCTGGCTGGCACGGCGCCGCCGCAAGCGACGCTCGCGAGCCGGACTGGCTCATCCGCGGTCGAGCAGGCGCGCGGGGAGCTTGAGGGTCAGTTGCAGCAAGTCGGGATCGGCGGACTCGGCATCGACGTCGCGGACGACCGCATCGTCGTATCGGGGACCATCCCCAGAGCGCAGAGCGCGGCGTGGACTGCCGCGCAATCGTGGTTCGACCGGACACATGGCCAGAAAATCCTTCTCGTCTCCAATGTGATGGTCGGCGACAGCAACACCGTGGCCCCGCGCCTTGCCCTGCAGGCGATCTGGTACGGCGAGCGACCCTACATCATCACGGCGGATGGCGCGCGCTATCACGAGGGTTCGTTCGTCAACGGAGGCTGGATCATCGAAGAGATCGGCGAGCAGAAGCTCGTGCTTTCGAAGGACAATTCCACGATCGCACTGAACTATCGATGACACGCCGTGTGGATGCACCCCGGATCGATGCTCCCAAGCCGAGTCCGACCGGCCAGGGCATCGAGAGCCTTCTTTCGGCCCGGAGGCGCACGCATGCGAACGCCGTGGAACGTCAGTCCGGCCGGATACGCCACTCGGATGGAACATCCGCTTCGGCGATATCCCAACATCAGACGTCCTACTCAGCCGGGGCGGCGCCGCGCCGATCCATCAACGACATGCTGTTCGACTTCATCTCGCCGGACATTCCCGATCCGGCAATCCTGCGTGAATCGGCTTCGATACTGCAGCACTGCGTAACCAATCTCGTGCCCACCCTCGAGGGTGGCGAGCAGCTTCGGGATTTCGCGACCGCATTGATGGAGGAGGAGATTGAGCGTCATCAAGACCTGAAGGCCAGGTTGGGGGAAGGACGCCGGTTCTGACCGAGGCACGCGACACGGTACAGCTTCTCCACCTGCTGGGCTATCTCTACGGATGCCACGGCCAAGCGAAGCGCGGCGTGGCCTATCTGCTGATCGCGATTCAGTTGTCACCGGACAACCCACGCATTCTGCGCACGCTAGCGCATCTTCTCATTCTCGACCGGCAGGCAGACAGAGCCCTCACCACCATCTCCCGGCTGGAGCGACTGGAAGGTGCCGATCATCCCGCGCTTGCCTTGATGAAGAGCCGGGCGCTGCTCGTAGCCGGCGAGGCGGAGGAAGCACGCCGCTCTTTCCGCAGCTTTCTTACCTTGCGTGAACATGTCGACCCTGTCTGAGCGGATATTACCGCTTCTTGCGAAATGCGCGCGCCGTAGCGATCTTGTCATCGCGACCCTGATGCTGGTCGCCGTCGTGATGATGTTGATTCCGTTGCCGACGGAGCTGGTCGATCTGCTGATCACGATGAACATCGCGATCAGTGTGCTGATCCTTCTGTCGGCGATCTATGTCACCCATCCGCTGGAATTCTCCTCGCTGCCCTCGGTGATCCTGATCGCCACTCTATTTCGCCTGGCGATCACGATCACCACAACGCGGCTGATCCTTCTGCAGGCGGACGCCGGCGAAATCGTCACCGCCTTCGGCACTTTCGTTGTCGGGGGAAGCATCGCCGTGGGGCTGGTCGTCTTTTTCATCATCACGGTGGCTCAGTTCGTGGTGATCGCGAAGGGCTCCGAGCGGGTCGCGGAGGTGGCCGCGCGCTTCACCCTGGACGCGTTGCCCGGCAAACAGATGAGCATCGACGCCGAACTGCGCAACGGAGATATCGACCAGGCCGAGGCGCGGCGGCAGCGCAAGCAACTCGAGCGTGAAAGCCAGCTGTTTGGTGCCATGGACGGTGCGATGAAATTCGTGAAGGGCGATGTCATCGCCGGCATCGTCATCATACTGGTCAATCTGATTGGCGGCTTTGCAGTCGGCACCCTTCAGCATGGAATGTCGATCGGCGAGGCCGCAGCGACCTATTCCCTGCTGACCGTCGGCGACGGGCTGGTTGCGCAGATCCCCGCCCTTCTGACGGCCATAGCATCGGGAACCTTGATCACCCGCGTGGCCGGCATCGACGAACGTGGAGACCTCGGAGAGCAGATTTCCAGCCAGCTCTTGCGCGATACCCGCGTTCTCACCCTCGCATCGGTGATCCTGATAGGCCTCAGCCTCGTTCCCGGCTTCCCCACGCTCATCTTCCTGATGCTGGGCGCGATTCTCGGGGCCGGAGCATATGGCGTTCATCGGAACACGAAGAAGCAGGAAGGTGAGCAGAGCTCTGCCGCGATCTCGCGGGAGGGGGAAATCGAGGGGGAAATCGTATCGCAGGCGCAGTTCTCGGCCTCTCCGCCGGCCACCTCGATCCTGGTGCGGCTCGGCGCGGATGTGGGCCAAACCGCCTCCGTGGAGGAGCTTCGGGCGAATGGCGAGCGCATACGCGGCGAACTTCTCTCCGATCTCGGCATGGATGTCCCCACAATCGGCGTCCATGTGGATTCTGGACTGGACGCGCGCCGCGCGCGCATAGATCTCGAAGGCGCCCCTATCGTCACCATCGACATTCCCGCCGACCGCATGCTGGCCATCGGAGATCCGGAGCATCTGGACCTGCTCGGCATCGCCTATGAAGAAACCGGCGATCCTCGTGGTCGGCGGAAGGCAGCGTGGGTGGAGACCAGCCATGTTGTCACTTTGTCGGAAGCCGGCATCGATTTCCTCCAGCCCGCGGACATCGTCGCCCATGCGCTCGAACGGGCGCTGCGCGCTTACGCCAGCCATTTCGTCGGTATTCAGGAGACGAAGAAATTGCTGTCACAGCTGGAGGCGGAATACGCCGATCTTCTGAGGGAAGCCCAGGAGGCCGTGCCGCTCCAGAAGATTGCCGAGATCCTGCGGCGGCTGGTCGCCGAGAACATACCCATCCGCAATCTGCGCATCGTCCTTGAATCGATTGCGCAATGGGGTCGGCGCGAGGACGACCCCGCAGTGCTCGCCGAATATGTACGCACCGCGCTGAAACGGCAGATCAGCTTCAGGGCGGCCGACCGCAACAACATCATCGCGGCCTATATCGTGCGACCTTCAACGGAAGAGGCGCTGCGGGGCGCACTCCAGTCATCGCCGTCCGGCACTTTCCTGAGTCTTCCCGACGAAGACGTCCAGTCCATCGTCGGTCAGATAGAGCAGGCATTGTCGGAAACTTCCGCCGACACCGATCCGGTCGTCCTGACATCGATGGATTTGCGCCGTCATCTGCGGACCCTGCTTCTGCAGCGAGGCATCGACTTGCCGGTGCTTTCCTTCCAGGAACTGGCGCCGGAATTCAACGTGCAGCCGCTTGCGACCATCACTCTTCGCAAAGATGAATTTCGCAGGCGGGAACCTTTGTCCGTTGCAGGGCCGCAGGACGATTCCAGGCTCGGTCGGTGACGCAAAAACAATGCATACAATACGCTTTGAAGAGGGGATGGGATGAGCATTCGGGGTGTCATCTGCGTGTCGGACCAACGGTTTCGAAGAGGCCGGTCGCTGATCGCGCCGTTTCTGGTGATCGCGCTTCTTGGCCTGGCGCTTCTTGCCGGCTCCGGCGCGTCATCGGCGCAGACATTTTCAGCTTCCTCCGGGCAGACGAGCACCGATCTCAATGTCGGACAGGGACGCCTGTTGCGTTTCAACGAGCCGGTCGAATCCGTTCTGATCGCCGACACGACTGTGGCTGATCTCCAGATCGTCTCCTCCGACATGGTCTATGTCTTCGGCCTCAAACCGGGCGTGACCAACCTCATTGCAATCACCGCGGACCAGCGCATCGAAGCCTCGATGCAATTTCGCGTCAGCGTCGACAACAGTCCTGCCCGCGACGCCAACCGCAAGCTGCAACCTGAATCCGCGGTCGATCTGTCGATCTTCGGAAATCGCATCGTGGCCACGGGGCACGTGCGAAGCGTAGAGGAGGCGGTCGACGTCGACAATGTCGCGCGCACCTATTCCCCGCCCGAACATGCGCCCCTCAACAACACGGCGATTGCCGGATCGCAGCAGGTCAATATCAGGGTGCGCTTCGCGGAAGTCTCCCGCTCCGAGCTGCTTTCCTATGGCCTCGACTGGAGTGCGTCCGTTACCCAGGGCGATTTCAGCTTCGGGATGTTCAAGCGGGGAGGTACGGGCGAGCCCAACCTCGGCTTCGGCATCAAGTCCAACAATGTCGACATAGAGGTTTTTCTGGAGGCGCTGCAGCGCAACGGGATCGTCAAGATACTTGCCGAGCCCAACCTCACCGCTGTCACCGGCAGCACCGCCAGCTTCCTGGCCGGCGGCGAGATTCCGATTCCCATTCCGCAAGGCAACCAGACGGTCACCGTCGAGTACAAGCCCTTCGGCGTCTCGCTCGGCTTCACGCCCACGCTGATCAGCGACGATCGTATCGCGCTCAATGTGCAGCCGGAAGTGAGCTCGCTTTCCGACGGCGGCAGCGTCAATGTCAGCGGCTTCAGCCTTCCCTCCTTCGTGGTGCGGCGTGCCGACACGACGGTAGAGGTGGCGAGCGGTCAGACATTCGCGATCGCCGGCCTGTTCCAGCAGCGGTTCGCCCGCAATCTGGAGAAATTCCCGATCCTCGGCGACGTTCCGATTTTAGGCGCCCTCTTCCAGTCACAGCGATTCCAAAAGGAGGAGACGGAGCTGGTCATCCTGATCACGCCTTATCTCGTCAGACCCGTCAGTTCCCGCAGCATGGCAACGCCCATGGACCGCCCCGCGGCGCAGCCCAGGCCCAAAAAGACGTCCGGAATGGGGATGATTGTCAAATGAAGCAGCACGGTTTCATCCGCCCCTCGATCCGCTTGCAGGTGATGGCTGCCTTGTCGATCGCCGCGCTTGCCGGCTGCGCCGGAAAGATTCAGGACTATTCTCCCGACTACAGCTACGTCGCAACGGACGCGTCCACCGGCGGCGCAAAAGGCGTCAGCGGCGCGATGCTCGTGCCCAATGCCTGCCTTGGCGAGCCGGCGGACAATCCCCCCTCACCTGCCGCCACTGACATGACCTTCGTTCCCGAGCTCGGACCCCACTTGGCCCCAGGCTGCGCCAACGCCTACAATCTGCAGCTCATGGTCGAGAACGAACGCGACCTGGTGGAGGGCCGGACGCTCGGCCCGGCGCCGGCGGCGCCAACCGCCCGTGCCGCGCGCCGCTACATCCATGGCGAGGAACAATCCCTCGGCGGCGCCCATGACGCCGAAGCGGTGCCCAATCCGTTGGATGCTCAGCCCGACTAGCGATTTAAGATTTTGGGGTTTTCCCTCAAATCGGACTCAGCGCTTTTTATTTGAAAGTCGGCGATGGATGATGAAGTCCGCAAGCGAGAAGCGCTTTCGCGGCGATCGTGGGCACGCCGGCCACAGGCGCCGAACCGCCGCCACTTCCAGGAAAATATATCAGTTGCGCGGTACCAGCATCGTGGCCTTACCGGCAACGGGCGTGCGGCCATCAGGCTGCCGGATCTCGACCGTGCCCTCCACCTCCAGCCACGGCTCGCCATCGGGACCTTCCACCTCATCGACGCGGATAATGGTGCCTGTGGTCACCGAATCCTGCCCGCAGGTGACGAAGTCCCGGATCTTGAAGGGCCCAAGCCGCTTCACCCGCCCGCGGGGTCCCGACCATTGAAGCAGCAGCCGCTCGAACAGGGTGAAGCACAGCATCACATCGGCGAAGGCGGCGGGCGCGCCGGCTTGCCGAGCGGCCTCGTTGTCGCTGTGGCTGAGCGCGAAATCGCGATTCGCGCCCGCGATCATGATCAGGCGGTGGAGGGAGAGGTGCAGCGTACTGGTGCCGAAGGAAGCGCCGGGCACGATCTCGTCGACGCGCGTTGGCTCAACCATTGGCAACGTCCTCTCCGTGCCCGTGCGGCATGTAGCGGTAGACGGTGCAGCGCTCCACCGCGATCGTTTTGCCGTGCTGATTGGTGAAGTTGATCTCGAAGTCGATGAAATCGCCCGAGCCGACCTTTGTGTTTTTCGGCGTCACCCGCGCGATCCGGTACTCGGAGTGGATGATGTCGCCAAGCTGCAGGGGTTCGAAGAATTCGAGTCCGACCTCGCTGGTCACCATCTCGCCGCCAGGAAGAGAAAGTTCGCCCCATGCGAAGGGCGGCCACATGCCGGGCTCAATGGTCGGGTCGCCGGGCTTCCAGTAAGCGCCCATCGCCATGGTGAGCAGCATGGACCACGGGGCGATGATGTCGTTGTGACCCGCCTCGCGCGCCTGAGCACGGTCGTGGAAGAGTGGAGATTCCAGTTCGTGTGCCTCGACGTAGCGACGGATGCCCACTTCGGAAACCGGCTCGGCGCCTACCTTACGGGCAAAAACCGCGCCCACCAATGGCTGCAGATCGACAATCATGCCGCTATCTCCTCAACACGGTCAGGATCAGGGTTCGATCCCGCGTCTCGGCATGCGTCGGAAACCGGCGGGAAGCCGATCACGAACGCCTTCCCTAGCCCTCCGCGCGCTTGGCCGGGTGATGGTTCACCCAAGTCCAGCGGCCTCCCGTTATTTCCTCGATGGTGATCCCCTCCACCGGATCGCCATAATCCTCCAGCGGCTCGACCAATTGGATCAGACAACCGAAAGCCGTGCGCGGGCTGACATAGGCTTCGCGCCATTCCGCATTCTCGAAATCCGCATCGACGACACGGTGGCCGGCCTCCGACAGGCGCTGCGCCACCGCACGGACATCCTTCACCACGAATGTCAGGTGATGGATGCCAGGGCCCTCGCGCTCCATGAAACGACCGATGGGGTGATCACCAGCGGGCACCAGAAGCTCGATCTTGCCGCCACCGGGAAATTGTACATGCGTGCTCGTCAACACACCATCAGGTGTCGTACCGCCCGCGACGAGTTTCCCGCCTAGGCAATCCGCGAACAATGCGGTTGCCGCAGCCAGATCCGGGACCGCGATGCCGATATGATCGAGATTCGGTGCGGCGACGCGCACCTGCTCGTCCGGATCGGCGCCGATGCCCAACTCCCATGCCGCCTCGGCCACAAGCGCCTCGATGCGCTCCGCAAAGCGGACGACGATATCGGTAGCCTCGAGCTTCGCGGCCGCCTGCGAGAGCCGCTGCGCGCCCAACCGCAGGTTCTGGAGATGTGCGGCGACATCCTCGAGCGAGGCAACGGAATCACGGGTTTCTTCGCTCATCGCCGCACCGCCCTTTCATCGCGCCACCGCTGCGCCTTGAACTGGACCTCGCCGATCGAACCTTTCTCTATCAGCACGACGTCCATCTTGACCCCGACCTTCTCCTTGAGCTTTCGCGAAAGTCCCGAGGCGAATTCATCTGGCCTCTCGACCGAATCGGCGAGTTCGACGCGCAGTTCGATCGCCTCGCGGCCGCCCGTATCGGTATAGATGCGGCCGGAATAGTCGCTCACCGGCCCACCGATCACGATCTCGTCCACGGCGCTCGGCCAGATGTTCATGCCGCGCATCTTGATCATGTCGTCGACACGCGTGATCGAGCCCGCCTCATAGGCGGAGAACGGCCGCTGCACGGCCCCGGATGGTTCCAGAAGGCGCACGCGATCGCCCATGCGGAAGCGGATGCAGGGCAAGCCGTATGTGCGCAGCGTGGTGACGACGATCTCGCCATACTCGCCAGCGGACACAGGCGTGTCGGTGCCCGGTTCGAGCACCTCGATGTAACAGCGATGGTCGATCCCGTAGAGCCGACCTCGGCGCGGCGTACCATCGGGCCCGATCTCGACGGCGCCCGACCCGGCGCTTGCCATCGCGACGCCGAGCGTCTGCGTGGCGCCCCAGCCTTCCGCGATCTGCGCACCCCAGAACGCCATGGTTTCGGCTGCCCATTCCAGCCCGTAGGCTTCACCCGAAACGAAGATAGCGCGCAGTTCCGGCAGGTCCTTCGCCGGCGTTCGGCCCGCTTCGCGCGCGGCGATCGTCAAGCGGTGCACATAAGAAGGAGTGGCGACCAGGCCCGCGCACCGGAACCTGTAGAGCTGCTCAAGCCGTTCGGTGGTGTCCGCCGCGAATGCGTTGATCGGCACGACGCCGGCAGCCTCGCACGACCCCTGGAAATAGGGGCCGGCCATGGTCTGTGAATAGGGCATGGTCAGCATGACGCGGTCGCCGGGGCGCATCCCAGCCCAGATGAATTCGTAGCCGCCACCTGTGCCAATCGCAGCGAGGTCGTGCTGCGTGCGCGTGTGAACCTCGCGTCCCACGCCACTGGTGCCGCTGGTCAGATGGACCTGTCGCGCACGTGGATCGAAGCCGGCGTCCGGATGCTCCGACTGGAAAGCAAGGAAGTCCCGCTTCGTCACAGACGGCACCGCTGCGCGGAATTCGGCCAGGGTGGAAAGCCGCGCCGGGTCGAAGTCGGCACGCGCATAGTACCATTTGTAGAAAGGTACGTCGCGGGCGGCGGCCTTCAATTGGCCGAGCACGGCGCGTTCGACGAAAGCGTCGAGCGCGTCGCGTGGCATGGTTTCAAAAAAGGGATTCACGAAGTGCGATCCCTTGCCAGTCATCGCACCAGTCATCACCGCTACCTGTCGAGGGTCTGTGCGGACGAGATCACCGGGATATTCGCATCCGGCGCCACCATCGTGAGCCGCCGCGAAGCCGCACGGGCAAGCGACAGAACCAGCGCGCCATCTTCGGCGCGGAGTCTCGTAGTCATAAAAAATCTCCTCCCGTCATTGGCCGCCAGTATCGATAGGTCATTCTCAATACAGTATATAATTCTCTATAGAGAATCTCTAGCGGCATGTCGAATTCGCGAAGCAAGTTTGTGCGTCCAGAGGCGCAGCCCTCATTTGAACAGCCCATGTGGTGGCGAATGCCAACTGCGAAACGCAAGATGCGGCGAAGCGAGGCGGCACTTTCGTGATCCTATCCCGGCCCTAGATCCCGGCCTTAGCTCTGGAACGTCGGCCAGTGCGCCAGAAGGGTTTTCCCATTCGGCAGACGCATCCGGTGTTCTGCTCGCATGATCTCGTGATAGTCGCCGACCGGTGTGAAATAGAGGAAAGCGAGGGCCCGCTCCGCGAACTTCCACTGTCCACCGTGCCTGACATACCGGTCGTGATATCGTATCGCGGCCATGTTCTGCCCCGTCGGGCCGGATGTCTCGGCATGCGCGCAGACCAGCCCTGTCGCATGATCCGGATCGTCGCCAAATTC
The DNA here is from genome assembly GCF_001014615.2 of Aquamicrobium sp. LC103. GTDB lineage: Bacteria > Pseudomonadota > Alphaproteobacteria > Rhizobiales > Rhizobiaceae > LBCQ02. The sequence goes on along the minus strand of NZ_LBCQ02000013.1, from coordinate 212,598 downwards.
GATCACGTGGTCGTGGTTGACGTGAAAGCTCGGTCCCGTCGGTTCGATCCTGCTCTTCAGGAGAGCCGCGACCTTCTCGCCGCCGATGGTGACGTCTGGGGAATCCTTCCAAGAATAGCGTGCATCGGGCGCCCATAGCGTCGCCAGCGCCGAAAAATCATGGTCATCGACATGCTTGCTGTAGAGCGCGACCAAGACGCGTATCTCCTCGCGATCCTCCAGACGCCTTAGTCGCGTTGCGATCTCCTTGTCCGTCATGTTTCCTCCCCTTGCTCCGCTGCGGCCATTTGCACCGCAATTCCAATATTCCATATAAAGAATATCATTCTTCCATGAGAAAACAAGTTGCGGCGAGTTTCCACCGGTTGTAGAAACGTCGAACGGAACGCCCGGGAGGGGCGGCGGCGCCGTTGAGCAGCTCCGGCGGCCTTGATCTGGAGGAAGGACATGGGCGTCACCAGCGGCGAAGAGTTTGACTATGTGATTGTCGGCGGCGGTTCGGCGGGTGCGATCCTCGCCGCGCGCCTTTCGGAAAAGCCGGAAGTGTCGGTCTGCCTGATCGAGGCGGGCCCCCGGGACAAGAACCCGTTCATCCACATTCCGGCAGGCTTCATCAAGGTGATCTTCGATCCGGGCCTGACCTGGGGATACGAAACCGAACCCGGCCCTCACATCGACAATCGCAAGCTGCCGGTGATCCAGGGAAAGCTGCTCGGGGGGTCCGGCTCGATCAACGGCATGGTGTGGGTGCGCGGCCAGCGCGATGATTTCGACGACTGGGCGGCCGCTGGCAACGAAGGCTGGTCGTATGACGACATCTTACCCTACTACCGCAAGCTTGAACGGCGCATCGGCGAGGGCGAGGCGGAATTTCGCGGCCGCGCAGGCGGCATCCCGGTCATGGACCTGTCGTGGAAGAACAAGCTTGTCGATGCCTTCATGGCGGGAGCGCAGGAGATCGGCATCCCCTACAATGCCGACTATAACGGTCGCGATCAGGCAGGCGTGGGCCGCTACCAGTACAATATCGATCGCGGCAAGCGATATAGCGCCGCAAAAGCCTACCTCAAACCGGCGGCTGGGCGTCGCAATCTCGAGGTGCGCACCGATGCGCTCGCAACCCGTATCGTATTCGAAGGCAGGAAGGCCGTAGGCCTCGAATACCGCAAGACGGGCGACTCGACGACGAGGACCGTGCGCGCGCGACGCGAGGTCATTCTTTGCGGCGGTGCGGTCAACTCGCCGAAGCTGCTGATGCTCTCGGGCGTCGGCCCATCCACCGTCCTGAACGATGCCGGAGTGCCCGTGGTGCATGAGCTCGCGGGGCTGGGCCAGAACTATATGGATCACTATACCCCTCGGCTCACCTACCGTGCGAAGAACGCCGTTTCGATCAACGGCCTTGCTTCGGGCCCGCGTCTCCTCGGTCAGATGCTCCGCTGGGGCTTGGGCATGCCCAGCATCCTTGGCATGGGCGTAGTCCTCGGCGCGGCGTTCTGGAAGACGCGGCCGGAGCTCAACCGCCCGAACATCGTGGTGACGTTCACCCCAGGCACCTTCAAGCAGGGTTTCCTCGGCCGTCTCGACGATTTCCCCGGCATGACCACCGGTGTCTGGCAGCTAAGGCCCGACAGCCGCGGCTGGATGAAGATCGTCTCGTCGGATCCGATGGCCAAACCATCGATCCAGCCGAACTTCCTGGCGGAAGAAAGCGACCGCCGCACGGCGGTGGAAGCGCTCAGAATAGCGCGCAAGATCATGGCCACGCCGCAGATGGCGGCGCTGACCGAAACGGAGACGATGCCCGGCATCGAGACGGACAGCGACGAGGAACTGCTTGCCTATACCCGTAGCCAGGGTCTTTGCGGGTACCATGCGAGCGGCACCGCCCGCATGGGCCGCGCCGACGATCCAATGGCCGTCGTCGACAGCGGGTTGCGGGTGCACGGCATGGATGGTCTGCGTATCGTCGATGCGTCGGTGATGCCCATTGTCGTGTCCGGCAACACCAACGCCGCGACGATGATGATCGCCGAGAAGACCGCCGACATGATCCGCGCCGGATAGCAGTGGCAAGGAGGAAACATCATGAACGTCAAGGCGGCAGCCACGCAGTTCAGCCTTCCGCAAGCCGGGCTGGTCATCGGCGGAAACCTGCTGCGGCAGTCTTCCGGCGGAACGCATATTCACATTAATCCCGCCACCGGAGAGCAGCAGGCAGAAGTGCCGATCGCAGGCGCCAGGGAGGTGAAAGCCGCGATCGACGCCGCTGCGAAAGCCTTGCCCGGCTGGCGCTCTACGTCGCCGGCCATTCGCCGCGACCTGCTCTTCAAACTCTCCGATCTCGTGCTGCGCGAGACGGAACGTTTCGCATGGATTGGTGCAAAGGAGGTCGGCACGCCCATCAAGTCCGTGCGCGCCATCCCCGGCAAGTTCGCCGCCTGGACCAAATATGCGGCGGGCTGGGCGGACAAGATGGAAGGCCGGGTAGTCTCCACCTTCCAGGACGACAACGTCTTCGACTACACGATCTGCGAGCCCTTCGGCGTCATCGGCATGATCGTAACGTGGAACGGGCCACTGATGGGCCTGGCCATGAAGGTCGGCCCTGCGCTGGCCGCCGGCAACACCGTCGTCATCAAACCACCGGAGTTCACGCCCTTTACGGCCGCCCTGCTGCTGCAGCTTGCGGAAGAGGCAGGCATTCCGGAAGGCGTGCTGAACCTGGTTACCGGAGGTGCGGAGGCCGGCGAGGCGCTGGTGCTGGATGACCGTGTGGCGAAGGTCGCCTTCACCGGCGGCGGTCACACCGCTTCCCGCATCGCCGCTGCGATCGCTCCCCAGTCGAAGCCCGCCCTCTACGAACTCGGCGGCAAGTCGGCGAACCTTGTCTTCGCCGACGCGGACATGGATGTGGCGGTGCGCCATTCGGCTCGCCAGCCGCTTTTCCTAAGCGGCCAGGGCTGCGTTCTACCGACCCGACTGCTGGTTGAGCAAAGCATCGCCGAGGTCTTTCTCGACAAGGTCATGGCGGAGGTTGCTTCGCTGAAGATGGGCGATCCGATGGACGAGGAGACCGACCTCGGTCCGGTCGTGCATTTCCAGGCCCAGTCGCGACTCCTGTCCACCATTGCAAAGGCGAAGTCGGACGGCGACGGCGAGTTGCTGATGGGCGGCGGCAAGCCGAGGCATCTGGAGAACGGCGCCTTCGTCGAGGCAACCGTATTCGCCAACGTGAAGCCCGAAAGCTCACTCGGCCAGAACGAGTGCTTCGGCCCGGTCATCTCGGTGATCCCCTTCCGAAACGAGGACGAGGCTGTCGAGATCGCCAACGCTACCAGGTTCGGGCTCGGTGCTTACATCCATTCGGCCAATCTACCGCGCACGCTGAATCTCGTTCACCGACTGCATTCGGGCAACGTCATCGTCAACGGCGCGGCGACCGCGCGCGAGAACGCTCCCTTCGGCGGACTTGGCCTCAGCGGCTACGGCCGCGAGGGCGGACGCGACGGGCTGGCGGAATACATCCGCATCAAGAACGTGGCGATCGCCAAGACTTGACGGGTCCGCAATATGGCGCAGGAGCGACAGGGCGGCTCGACGGCCGCCCTTTTTCTTTTTATGTCGAACGTTTGACGCATGCCGGTGCGTCGCTCGGACGCGTCTTGAGCAAGCCGAAGAACGACTGCAAAAAAAGAAGCGGCCCGGGGGCCGCTCCAGGTCAGTCGTGGGAGGACTGCAAACCTTAATTCTGCTCGGCCACTGTCTTCCAACGCAGGGCGCGGTCAGTGATCTTCGTGATGATCCAGTCGACGATCAGCGCCACGACCAACAGGCCGGCGATCGCCGCGAACGATCCGGAAGCCGAGAACTGGCTGGCCGAGCGGGACAGCAGGAAGCCCATTCCCTGGTCCGACGCCAGCATCTCCGCTACGACGACACCCACCAGTGCATACGGGACCGAGATCTTGAGGCCGGCCGCGACCCACACCAGCGCGGAGGGGATGATCACCCGCGTCATCACCTGGAGCCGCGATGCACCCATGATGCGCACGGCGGAGATCAGCTCGCGACTCACTTCGCGCACACCGAAATAAGTGTTGTAGTAGACTAGGAAGAACACGATCGTCGCGGCGAAGACGATACGGAACTCGATGCCGAGACCGAACCAAAGCAGGAAGAGCGGCGCCAGCGCCAAGCGCGGGAGCGTGTAGAAGGCGGTCACGATCGGCTGCAATATATCGCCGAGCCTGCGCCACGAGCCGGTCAGGAAACCGACGATCATCCCGGCGCCAGCACCGAAGGTGAAGCCGAAGAAGGTCGCCTGTATGGTGACCCACAAGTTTGTCATGTAGGTGCCATCCATCAGCCAGCGCTGCATCATGGCGCCGATTTCACTTGGTTTGCTAACCATCAGCTTAGGCACCCAACGATCAGAGGCGTATTCCCACAGGAGCAGGAAGCCGCCGATCAGCAATACCTGCAACGCAAGATTCTCCAGCCGGTAGCGGGCGGGACTCTTTCGCACCGGAGCGGGTCTCGTGAGGCCGCGGGGCTTCGCCCGGGTCGATTGTGCCAACTCTTTGTCAGACTCGACCTTGGTCATCATGTTCATGGCGGGCCTGCCTTCCTGGGTTTGGGCCATCATGACGTCACGAATGCGCAGCGCGCAGCAGGTCGCGCAGCCGCGTCTCGAGCGCGGTGTATTCGGGGTCCTTACGGATCTGGTCGAGATCCCGATCCTTGCCCCACTTGATATGAATTTCCTCCATCACCTTGAGCGGCTTGCCGCCGAGCACGATGATGCGGTCGGCGAGCAGGATGCTTTCGGCGATATCGTGCGTGACGAAGAGCACGCCTTCGCCGGTGCGTCCGACCGTGTCGAGCAATTCCTGATGCATCGTCTCGCGCATCTGTGCATCGAGCGCGCCGAAGGGCTCGTCCATCAGCAGCATCGGTGGATCATAGATGATCGATCGGGCAAGCAGGGCACGGCGTTTCATGCCGCCGGAAAGTTCGGATGGAAACTTGTCGCGGGCGTCCCATAAATTCACCAGCCTGAGTGCGCGCTCGATCTTCTGCTGACGCTCAGCCTTCGGAAAATTTCTGAGTTCGAGCGGTAGCGCGATGTTGTTGGTCACGGTCATCCAGGGCAACAGCGTGTCGCCTTGGGTCATGTAGCCGGCATTTCGGTTGAGCCCCTTGAGCTCCTTGCCCTCGAAATCAACTTCGCCGGAAAGCGGATCGAGCAGGCCGGCCGCGAGGTTCAGCAATGTGGACTTCCCGCAGCCGCTTGGACCCAGCAGCGCGACGAACTCGCCGTCTTGCACCTCGAGATCGAAGCCTTCGAGGATCGGCGCCTCGCCGTGATACCGGAAATATATGTCGCGCAATTCGAGCAACATGCTGAATCCTCCCGAAATTGTCATGCGGCACGGCCTTCCTCAACGACACCGCGCCGTACACCTCTATAGTAATTACTCGGCCCTGGCCGCAGGAATGACGATAGCCTCGAAACTGGCAGCCTCGTAGTTCTTGCCGGTGCCTTTCACCTGCATGTCCAATGACTGCTGCCAGGCGGCTGCAGTCGTCTTGGCGCCGTCGAGATATGCCTGGCGCGCCATGTTGAACCCATCGTCCCACAACGCCTGATCGAGGTTGGGGAAGAACGCATCCTTGAACACTTTGGACGTACGTTCCGGTTCGGTCTTCAATTGCTGGATGGCGTCGGCGTAGGATTTGTGGAGACGCTCGACCAGATCCTGATTGGCATCAACCCAGTCGGCCCGCGCATAGACGGTGACATAAGGGAGCGTCTTGAACTCGTCGATGTCGCCGCGCGCCATGCTGATCCAGCGCACGCCGGAATCATCCATGAGCAGCGGAGCCAACGAGCCGATCGTCCACAACGCGCCATCGATCTGGCCGGCGCGAATGGATTCGATCATGGCCGTTACGTCACCGAGCGTGCGGTAACGCACGTCGTCCATGGTGAAGCCGCCCTTTTCGAGCGTGGCCGCGAGCGTCAGGTAATGCGCGGTACCGGGCGCCGCGGTGACGAGGTTGAGGCCCTTCAAAGCCTTGATTCGCTCCTCGACGGGCGCATCCGGAGACACGCCGGAAGCCTCGGCGGCCTTCTTGGAGATGAATATCTCATTGATGGGTCCCGTGACGACGGCGACCGCCTTGAGCTTGGCGCCCTCGGCTATGGCGTCGGTGCCGGTCGGTGTACCCACCTGGCACAGCTCCACCGATTCCGAGAGCAGCGCCGCGATACAGTTCGCGGACTGCCCGTTCAGATTGGTAACCTCGATGCGGATGCCGTTATTCCCGAAGATGGAGGGATCGGCCATGCTGAGCGGCAGCGGGCCATGTGCCACGGAGGTCGAAGCAGTGGCAATGCGAACAAGATCCTCGGCGGTCGCCGAGGTCGCATACCCCGCGGAGGCGACCACGAAAGCCGCAGCGATGCCATAACCGATCGAAGCATATTTCATTGTTTTTTCCTCCTCACGAGCAACCGTTGCGCCATGAACCCCAAGGCTCGACGAGTCTTGGCGCATACCGATGCGAACACGCGCAGGCCATGCCCACGCTTCTCCCAAGAGGACCATATCAAAACGAATTCCGAAGGCAAGCTTCTTTCTCGATAGAAAATATCATTCTCTATCTAATAAGATTTTCCAAGCCGCCGGCCGGGAACCATGCTTCGCATGTTGTCTGGACATCTTGACAGAACGTATATCAACATGTCTAGCTTGCGGCGCACCTCAAGGCACCTGTCCGACTGGCTTCAAGGGATTGTATATGAGCGGCTTGGGACTCGACCTCTCAGACTTAGCGGTGGACCATTCGGCGCTTCTAGAGCGCCCGTTCGGCGAACTCATGTCGCAGGCTCGGGAGCTGCGGGCGGCTGGTCATGGCGCTTCCGTCTCTTTTTCACCGAAGGTGTTCCTGCCGCTGACGCAACTTTGCCGTGACGTATGCGGCTACTGCACCTTCGCGCATCCCCCGCACGCGGGTATGCGCGCGTTCATGTCTATTGAAAAAGTACTGGAGGTCGCTCGCGCCGGGGCCGCCGCGGGCTGTACCGAAGCGCTCTTTACGTTGGGCGAAATGCCCGAGCAGCGCTATCGTGTCGCGCGCGAGGAACTGGCGGAACTCGGATGTGCCACCACGATCGACTATTTGATCGAGGTCGCGCGCCGCGTCGTCGCGGAGACCGGCCTGCTGCCACATATCAATGCCGGCATCATGTCGGGGGAGGAGATGGCGCGCTTGCGCGACGTCAGCGTTTCGCAAGGCCTGATGCTGGAGAGCACGTCATCGCGCTTGCTGGAGCGCGGCGGGCCGCATTTCGGCTCGAAGGGAAAGCATCCGCGGGTCCGGATCGAGATGATGGAGGAGGCCGGACGCCTCGCCATTCCCTTCACCACCGGTATCCTCGTCGGTATAGGCGAGACGCGTGAGGACAGGATCGAGAGCCTGCTCGCCATTCGCGCGCTGCAGGAGCGTCACGGCCACATACAGGAAGTGATCGTCCAGAATTTCCAGCCCAAGCCCTACACCCGCATGGCCAACCATCCTGCGCTGCCGATGGACGAAATGCTGTGGACGGTCGCCGTGGCGCGCATCGTGCTTGGGCCGCGGATGAACATCCAGGCACCGCCCAATCTCAGCTTCGACGACTTCCCACGCCTGTTGGAGGCTGGCATCAACGACTGGGGCGGCGTATCGCCGGTCACGCCGGACCATGTGAACCCGGAAGCGGCGTGGCCGACGTTGGAAAAGTTACGCATCGCAACCGAACGATCAGGCGCGGCGCTCATTGCCCGACTGCCGATCTATCCTTCCTATCTGGCAAAGCGGCAGCACTGGCTGACGCCGGCCATGCAGACCGCCGCGCTCCAGCATTCGGATGCGGAGGGCTGGGCACGCGCCGATCCATGGTCCCCAGGAACCCTGGTCTCACCGAAGCGCCCTACCCCGGCCATCACGCGTTTGGCGAGAAGCGGCATCGAGGCATCGATCGACAGGGCGATGGCGGGTGAGCGGCTGCACGAGACGGAAATCGCGAGGCTGTTCGCGGCGCGAGCCGGCGACTTCGACGTCGTGGTGGCCGCGGCCGACGTCCTGCGGCGCAAGGTGAGCGGCGACAAGGTTCGCTACGTCGTCAACCGCAACATCAACTATACCAATGTCTGCACCTATAAATGCAGCTTCTGCGCCTTTTCCAAGGGCAAGGGGGCCGAGCACCTGCGGGGCAAGCCGTACGCGGTGAGCCTGGAAGAAGTGTCGCGGCGGGCGGCGGAGGCCTGGGAGCGCGGCGCCACCGAGGTCTGCATGCAGGGCGGTATCCATCCTGCTTTCACCGGTCAGGCATATCTCGACCTGTTGGCGGCCGCCAAGCGTGGCGCGCCCACCATCCATGTCCATGCCTTTTCCCCGCTGGAGGTCGCGCATGGAGCAGCGACGCTCGGCATCACGCTCGATCGTTTTCTCGGCAGGCTTCGTGACGCTGGCCTCGGCTCGCTTCCCGGTACGGCCGCCGAGATTCTGGACGACGAGGCCCGACGCATCCTGTGCCCGGACAAGCTGGATTCTGCGAAGTGGCTGGATGTCGTGGAGGCCGCGCATCGCACCGGCTTGCCCACCACCTCAACCATCATGTTTGGTCACATGGACACGCATCGGCAATGGGCGCGCCATTTGCTGTCGCTGCGAGACTTGCAGGAACGCACCGGCGGCATCACGGAGTTCGTGCCACTGCCTTTCGTGCACATGGAAGCGCCACTTTATTTCAAGGGGCAGGCGCGCAAGGGCCCCACCTTCCGCGAGACGATGCTCATGCATGCCGTGGCTCGGCTGGTGCTCAATCCGCTGATCGGCAACATTCAGGTCTCGTGGGTGAAGCTCGGCGCGGAAGGCGTGCTCGCCTGCCTCGGAGCCGGTGCCAACGATCTGGGCGGCACACTGATGAACGAAAGCATCTCGCGTGCGGCCGGCACCCAACACGGTCAGGAGCTGCCGCCGGAGGCGATGGACACCCTGATCGCGCGCGCGCATCGACGGGCCGAACAGCGCACGACGCTATACGGTAAGCCGGCGGCCGGGCAGGTTGCCGCCTCCTACGAGGCCGAGCAACTTGCGCCTCTGGTCATGGGCCCGATTGGGAAGAAACGCACGGCCGCTACGGCCGAAATCGCATAGGAAAAATATTGATGGAAACCATTGGGGCGGTCGCGGTACTGGGCGGTACTGGCAGCGAAGGCGGGGGCGTCGCATTACGGCTCGCTGTGGCAGGGCACAAGGTCATCATCGGCTCGCGAGACGCGGCCAAGGCAGAGGCGCGCGCTGCCGAGATCAATGCCCGCGTGGGCGGCGGTTCCGTTTCGGGCGCCGACCTGAAAGGTGCGGCGGCGGCGGGCGAGATCGTCGTCCTCACCGTGCCCTTCACCGCACAGGCAGGTACGCTGGAGCAGGTGAAAGCCGAGCTCGAGGGCAAGATCCTGGTGGACGCGACGGTGCCACTCGTACCGCCGAAGGTGAGCCGCGTGCAGCTTCCGGCCGGCGGTTCGGCCGTCGCCGCGATGCAGGAGAAGCTCGGCCCCGGGGTCAGGGTGGTGGCGGCGTTCCAAAACGTCTCCGCGCATAATTTGGACGACCTCGACCACGAGGTCGATTGCGACGTGCTTATTTTTGGCGACGATGGCGCTGCCTGCGACACGGTCGTGAGTCTGGTGGGCACTATGGGCCTGCGCGGCATCTATGGCGGGCCGGTCTGCAATTCGGCTGCCGCTGAAGCGCTGACCTCGGTGCTGATCGCCATCAACCGCCGCTACAAGCTCGCCGGCTCGGGCATTCGCATCACCGGCATGGATCGGCCGGCCGAGCCGCGCGGCTGACGCCATGGCTTCCCGCACGCCGCTCGTGATCACCCCATTGCCGGACATGCCGGCAGTTTCTGAGGGCGATGACCTGACGAGGCTAATCCTCACCGGGCTCGAGGCAAGCGGCATTGCGATCACGGACGGCGATGTGATCGCTATGGCGCAGAAGATCGTGTCGAAGGCTGAGGGCCGCGCGGTGAGGCTTGCCGATGTCACGCCCAGCCGACGCGCCCGCGAACTGGCCGCAACGGCGCAGAAGGACCCACGCCTCGTTGAATTGATCCTGGGCGAATCCGTCGAGGTCCTGCGCTGTCGACCGGGCGTGATCATCGTCGAAGATCGCCGCGGTTTCGTCATGGCCAATGCCGGCATAGATGCGTCGAACGTGACCGTCGACGGAGAGACGGTGCTGCTGCTGCCCGAGAATCCTGACGCCAGCGCTGAGGGTCTGCGTGACGATCTGCAAGCCCGAACCGGCGTTAACATCGGCATCGTCATCATCGACAGTTTCGGGCGCGCTTGGCGTCTTGGCACCACCGGCACGGCGATCGGCGTGGCCGGCGTGCCGGGCCTGATCGACATGCGCGGCCATCCGGACATGAACGGACGTCCGCTGCTGACCACGGAACTCGGAGTAGCGGACGAGCTCGCCGCCGCTGCTTCTCTCGTCATGGGTCAGGCTGACGAGCGCACACCCGTAGTGCATATGCGCGGTTTTCCCTACCCCCTGTGCAAGGGCAGTGCACGGGAACTCGTCCGGGCGAGGACCATGGATCTTTTCCGATGAGTCGCCGGGTCGTCGCACTTGCCGGCGGGGTCGGTGGAGCCAAGCTGGTGCACGGTCTTGCCAACCTGCTTGGCGAAAACCTAAGCGTCATCGTGAACACGGGCGACGATTTCGAACATGTCGGGCTTTCGATCTGCCCCGACATCGACACAGTGCTCTACACGCTGGGAGGTATCGCCAATCGCGTGCAAGGCTGGGGCATCGAAGGCGAAAGCTGGAGTTTCCTCGACCAACTCGGCAGGCTGGGCGGCCCGGACTGGTTCCGGCTCGGCGACCGGGATCTCGCCATGCATGTCCTGCGCACCATGGGGTTGGCGCGCGGCGAAAGGCTGACGGACATCGTCGCCCGCTTCGCGGCCAGACTCGGCATCGAAGCTGTCATCCTGCCCATGGCCGATGAACCGGTACGGACCATGGTTCTCTCCGGTGATGGCGAACTGCCCTTTCAAGACTACTTCGTGCGGTTACGCTGCGAGATACCTGTGAGCGGCTTTCGTCTCGCAGGCATCGAGATGGCATCGGTGACGCCGGAAATCTTGACCACGATGCGGCATCCCGATCTCGACACCATTCTCATCTGCCCCTCCAATCCCTTTGTCAGCGTCGAACCCATCCTGTCGGTTCCCGGCATGCGAACGGAGCTCGAGCGCGTGCCAGTGATTGCGATCTCGCCGATCATCGCCGGGCAGGCTGTGAAAGGACCGGCCGCCAAGATGATGCGCGAGCTCGACATGCCGGCGACGGCCTTCGCCGTCGCCAAACGTTATGCAGGGCTTGCCGACGGCTTTGTCATCGACCATGCCGACGCCGAACAAGCGCCGGCGATAGAGGCGCTCGGCATGAAGGTGCTCGTTACCGACGCGCTGATGCGCGACGAAGCGGATCGCATCCGGCTGGCGCGGGAAACCCTGGATTTCGCGAGGTCGCTGCGCCATGGTTGACCTGGTTGCAATCGTTCCCTGCAAGGCTTTCGCGCTCGGCAAATCGCGGCTCGCGCCCGTCTTGTCCACGGGCGAGCGCGCCGAGCTATGCGAAGATTTCCTCATCTCTACATTGTGTCGGCTGAACGCCTTGCTGCCGGCGCCCGAGATCGTGGTGCTGACCACCGATCCCAGGGCGGCCGAGATAGCGCGTTCAGCGGGCGCTACAACAATCGGTGATCCGGATCTAGGTCTGAACCCAGCAATATCGCAGGCTCGCGCGTCACTGCCGGGAATCGCGAAGCGCGTGCTCATAATGCCTACCGATCTTCCCCTGGCTGATACGGAAGCGATCACGCGCTTCCTGTCGCACGCCGCCGATGTGACCATTGCACCCGATCGCGCCGACGACGGTACGAACCTGCTCGCAATGACGAACGCTGCCTTCCGCCACTTTCCATTCCTCTACGGCGCCGGCAGCCTCGATCGGCATCTTGCCGCGGCCGCGGAAGCCGGCCTGTGCACGCGCATCGTTCGTGAGCCTACGCTGGCGCACGACATCGATGAGCCCAGGGATCTCGAAATCTGGCGCAGAATCCTGCAACAACCCGAAATGGCTTCGCCGGTGTAAGGAGGGAAATGTGAGCGAACTCGTCGTCGGCACCAATCATGTCGGCTTCACCGTTTCAGACCTACAGCGCTCGGTCTCGATGTTTCGCGATCTGTTCGGCTACGACCTCGTCTCCCTCGCTCCGCGCGAGCCTGGGAACGTAGCGCTGCTCACCGGCATCGAAGGCGCCGACATCATGGTCGCCCATCTGCGGAAGCCCGGCTTGGTCGGTGTCGAACTGATAAGCTATCTCGGCCCAAACGATCGCTCCAGGCTCGATGCGCGCCCCTGCGATACCGGTTTCGCCCACCTGACTTACGACGTCAGCGACATCGGCGCGATGGTCGAGAAGGCCGCGTCGTTCGAACTCAATCCCCTAGGCGGCATGATCGTCAGCACAGCAGGGCCGAATGTCGGCGCGCGCGCCGTCTACCTGCGCGATCCCGACGGCATCAGCATCGAACTAATCCAGCCGGCGCGTTTTGCGTAGGCCTGATCAGTCGGGCCGCGACTTGCGATCCAGAGCGATGCGCACACGATAGCGGCCAGTGGCGAAGTGCGCCATCCCGACCTCGACCAGCTCGTTGTCGCTGGCATGGAATTTCGTGCGAGCAAGCAGAATCGGCGAACCGGCCGGTACGTGCAGGCGCGAGGCGATGTTTTCATCCGCCGCCGCCGCTTCGATCTCCTGAACCACGCGTCGGATAACGATATTGTGGCGCCGTTCGATGATCGTGTAGATGTTGTGCTCACCATCCACGTAAGGCAGTACGTCCTGGTATTTCGGATGTATATAGACTTCCGAGTAGCAGAACGGCAGCCCGCCGGCCTCTCGCCGGCGTAGCAATTGCAGCCGCAGCCACTCGCTGCCTTGCGGACAATCGAGCTGCCGCGCCTTGTCCTGCGACAGGATAACGTTCTCCGAGGCAAGCAGGGTAGTGCGCGTGGTATTGGCGTATTCCAGCAATTCGTCGACGGAACGCACCGAATTGACGAAACTGCTCTCCGGTGTGGTGCGAATGAGTACCGAGCGCGTTCCGCGGCGCCGGCTGAGATAACCGAGATCCTGCAACTCGCGCAGTGCCTCGCGCACCGTGTTGCGGCCCACGCCGAAACGTTCAACGAGATCCATTTCCGACGGCAGCCGCTCGTTGAGGGACCAGTTACCGCGATGAATTTCGTCGATCAGCGTGGAGGCGATCTGCCGATATCCCATGGAGCCTCGCGAACCTTTCGCGCCACCGGATTCTTGCGTGTCGGTTTCCTCAGAAATCTGCTACACCCCCAGCCTCGAACCTCGATGCAGGCAGGCTAGTGCCTAGCCCTTAGGTTTTCAACGAAAACGCAAGCGAGGAACGATGCTAGCCTGTTGATGACCGTGCCGACCCTCAGCTTTTAAGCGTGATCTTGCCATCCACGGCAACAACGCCCCTTTCATGCACGAAGACCGGATTGATGTCGATCGAGTCCAGCCGCGGCTCGGACAGCGCGAGCCGACCAAGCGCAACCGCCGCATCGGCCAGCGCCTCGCGGTCGAAGACCTTGCCACGATAACCGCGCAGCAACGTGCCGAAGCGTGTGCGGTCGAGCTTTTCAAGTACTTCTTCGCGGGTGAATGGCGGAATGAGGATGGCTGCATCGGCGATCAGTTCGACCAGGATACCGCCGGCGCCGATAATGATGACCGGTCCCACGGCCGGATCGTTCTGCATGCCGACTATCGCTTCCAGGCCGGAGGACGACATCTCCTCGACCAACAGGCGGTCACTGGACGGGTCGGCCCTGGCCAGCCCTTCGGCCACCTTCTTCCACCCGGCGGTTATTTCCTCGTCATTTTTCAGGCCCAGCGCGACGATGCCGTGTTCGGTCTTGTGGGCGATCGTCTTCGAAAGTCCCTTGATCACGAGCGGCCGTGACAGTCCTTCGATCGCCAAGAGATCCGGGGTGGTGCCTACGACGCGCGAGACGGGGATCTTCAAGCCCAGCTCGGCAAGCACCGCCTTGCTGGCGACCTCGTCCATCAGCCCGTCCGCGGCGGGCAGGTCGACCGACACCCAGTCGGAACGGATGGGCTCCGCGACGGCAGCCGACGGCCCGCGCCAGCGGCCCAGCACTCGCATGGCATCGAAAAGCGGGCGAGTATCCTCGCTAACGGTGATGCCGGCCTCCTGGAAAACCGCCTTCTCATCCGGTTCTGTCTCCGGGGACACGACGTATATCTGATCGTAGCCCGCCTTCTTGGCATCGATCACCATCTTCTGCACGGTTTCACGGATACCGTCCTTGAGAAGCGATAGCCCAAAGACAAGTTGGTTGTAGCCATCACGCCGGAAGATATCGAGCACACTCGGGATGATCGCGTTTTGAGCCGCAAAATCATATGGGTTGATCGCGTGGCTCTGGTTCGGCAGCTGCTGCAACTCTGCCACCGCATTGGCCGACAGCTCGCCCAGCGACAGGCCGAGCCGCGCCATCTCGTCGGCCGCGAGTGCCGCAAAGCCGCCTGATATCGACACCATGCCGATGCGCTGAGGTGTTTCGAGCGGCCACTTGTGGCGCACCAGCAGCTCCACAGCCGCAGCCATCATCTCAATGTCCGAAGCGACGATCACGCCCTCCCTTTCCAGGAAGGCGACCGTGTTCTTGAACGAGCCGGCGATTGCGCCCGTATGCGAAAGCGTAGCCTTCTGGCCCATCTCGGATTCGCCCGTCTTCACCGCGACGACCGGCTTGCCGGAAGCGCGGCAACGCGCCAGAGCGTTACGAAGACCTTCACGGTCACGGATCGTCTCGACGAGCAGCACCACCACGTCCGTCTCCGGGTCGTCGGCGATGTAGCCGAGGTAATCGGCCATGGTGAGCACGAGCTCGTTACCGCAGGTGGCTGTCTTGGCGATGCCGATGCCCCGCGCGCCCATCTTGCTCAGCATGTTCGACACCATTGCGCCACTCTGCGAAACGACGCTGACGCGGCCAGGCTTTACCTTGTCATTCATGGCGAAGATAGGGCCCATCGACATCGCCATCCCCGTGGCCACGTTGCTGATGCCGTTGGTGTTCGGTCCGACAATCGCCATGCCGTATTTGTCAGCGGCAGCCAGGATGCGCTCGTCGCGCTCGAGCCCCACGCCACCTGCCTCTCCGAACCCCTGCGGGATAAGGACGATGGAGCGGATGCCGCGTGCGCCGCATCGTTCCACCACTTCCATGGCGGGCTCGGCCGAAACCAGAACCATGGCGGCCGTCACATGCTTTGGCAGGTCTGCAACCGACTCCACGCAGGGAAAGCCCTGCACTTCCTCGTAACGCGGATTGACGCCGAAGATTTCGCCCTGAAAACCCAGATTGCGCATCGCCGCCATCGGCGCACTGCCGAGCTTGCCGGCATCTGGCGTCGCTCCGACAATCGCGAGAGCCCTGGTCTCGAACAGCCCAGCAATCGCGTCACGCGACCTCGGTCCGGCTTTGATTCCTTCGAGCATGAAAGGCCTCCTCCTATCGCGTGTCTAGCACCGTAAGTTGATGGGACATCTTTAGGATCATTGGCCCTCAACTGTCAATTCAGCTTTGGTTCTCGCAAGCGCTAGCCGCTAAAAATCCGCGCCTTTTGACAATAAAACCGCCTTGACCGCATGCCGAGGCAATGCAAATCTTGTGCAGACAAGTTCCAGCCCAGGCACCGCGCCGGGGCGCATAGCTGGGAGGCTACCTTGAAACCTATACGCAGCCTTATGTTCGTCCCCGGCCACAAGGCGAGCTGGATCGCTAAGATACCGACTTTCGGCGCGGATGCGATCGTTCTGGACCTGGAGGACAGCGTCCCGCACGCCCTCAAGGAGAAAGCCCGGTCAACGGTCGCGGCCGCGATCCCGGATCTTGCAGGCGGCAAGTCGAAGCTGTTCGTGCGGACCAACCGCGGCCACCACAGCTATGACGTGGACGATCTGCGCGCCGTGGTGCAGCCGGGGCTGAACGGCATCTTCGTCAGCAAAGCGGAGGACCCCACGGATATCGAGTTGCTGCATAGGCTGATTTCGGAGATCGAGCAGAAGAAAGGCATGGCTATCGGCTCGACCCGGCTCGTCGTGCCGATCGAGACCGCCGGGGCGTCCCAATTCGCGTTCGAAATCGCCTCGCATCCGCGCCTCGACCACCTGATAGCCGTATCCGCACGCGGAGCGGATCTGGAGCGTAACCTTGGCTTCACCTGGACGGCTGAAGGCACCGAGACGCTCTATCACCGCTCGCGCGCGGTCATCGCGAGCAGGGCAGCGAAGAAGCCGTTCCCGATCGGCGGCATGTGGCAGGACGTGCACGATGCGGAGGGTCTGCGCAGACAGGCGAAATTCAACAAGCAGCTCGGTTTCACGGGCGAGATTGTACTGCATCCGGCGCAGGTCGTCGTCGTCAACGAGATATATTCGCCCAGCGCCGAAGAGATAGACCACTACCGGGGTCTGATCGCGGCCTTCGCCGAGGCGGAGAAGAAGGGCGATGGCGCTGTCATGTACAGAGGCGAGCATATCGACATTGCCCATGCAGTCACCGCGCGGGAATTCCTCGAACTGTGGGATCTGGCCTGACGCAGCCCGGCAATCCCGGTGAAGGCATACCCACCACCCGCTCCCTACCCCTTCTGGCTGATCGTCTTCGTGACCGGATCAGGGACCCTGGCGATTCACGCCTTCGTGCCGGCACTGCCGATGATCGCCGCCGATTTCGGGGTCAGCGCGGGCTCGGTACAACTGGTCATCAGCGCCTATATGCTTTCGCTGGCGTTCGGACAGGTGATCTATGGGCCGCTTTCTGACCGGTTCGGACGGCGCCCCGTACTGATCGCCGGCTTGTGCCTCTACGCGACCGCGAGCATCGCCGCCGCGCTCGCTCCCAACCTCGCCACGCTGATCGTTGCCCGAATGCTGCAGGCCTTCGGCGGGTGTGCGGGACTCACGCTCGGCCGCGCGGTCATCCAAGACACCGCCAAGGACTACGACGCCGTCGCACGGATGGCGTCGGTGAACAACTTCATCCTGCTGTCACCCGCCGCCGCACCGATCATCGGCCAATGGCTCGCCGCAGCCTTCGACTGGCGCGCGATTCCCCTCGCACTGTCGCTCATGGGCTGGTGCGTGGCGGCCGGCACGATCTTGTGGCTGCGGGAAACCTCAGCCATCCGCATCGCGAATTTTACCGACCTTTTCTCGGGATACCTGGCTCTTCTTCGCCGGCCCCGCTTCCTCGCTTATGTCGCGGGAGGCGCGCTGTGCACGACACCACAATTCGCATTGCTGACGGCATCCCCCTTCATCGTGACGGGCACGCTGGGCCGCCCGGCCTGGGAAGTCAGTTTGTTCTACATCGTGTTCATCGCCGGCATCATCTCGGGGGGCCTCGTCTCGCGCTCACTGGTGCGCCGTATGAGTTTCGAGCGACTGCTCGCCTACGGCTCGGCGGTGGCGTTCATGATGGCCGCCAGCCTGCTCGTTCAGGGATTGACCGGCACGCTCACCGTGCCCGGATTCATCATACCGAGCTACCTCTTCACCGTCTGCGTGGGCCTGCTTAGCCCGCTAACCCTCACACGCGCGGTATCGGAAAGCGGCACGATGATCGGCTCGGCTACCGGACTTTTCGGCTGCGCGCAAATGCTGACCGCCTCGGCAAGCGTAGTGTTCAGCGGTCTCGGCGGTTCGATCTTCGTCTCGACGGCCCTGGTCCTCTGCGTAACCTCGACGCTGGGTATCAGCGCGCTCGCCTTCGCCGTGCTCAGCGCGCGTGCAGCAAGCGGGCCCTCCGAACCCGCTTGACGATTTCTGGAAGGCGGCAATTCAGCGCTCGATCAGTCGGCGCGCGCGAAGGGCATGATCACCCTTTCGAAAGACACGTTCGCGTAATCCTTGCCGGTATTCGCCTGCTGCAGGTCAAGCAACGTTTGCCAGCCGGACGCCGTCGCCTTCGCTTCCGGGAAATTGCCGGCGGCTGCGACAGCCTGTGTCAGACCATCCTTGAAGATGGCCTCATCAAGTTCGGGGAAATAGGTTTCGCGCAAGAGCCTCGAGCTACCTTCGAGATCCGTCACCATGCGGTCGATCGCCTCGACCAGCGCGGCATGGATCTTCTCCGCCTTCTGAGCATTCGCTTCAGTCCAGGATCGCTTGGCGAAGATCGTCACGAAGGGGATGCTGCTGATTTGCGGGAGATCCTTGCTAGCGGTGGAAATCCAGCGCACTGCAACGCCCTCGTCCAGCATCTTGCCGGTGGCACCGGCGCCCCACATCGCGCCGTCTATTCGGTCGTGACGCAGGCTCTCAAGCATTGCCACCGAATCCTGCAACGCGCTGTGCCGGATATCGTCGATTGAGAGACCGGCATCGCTCAGCATCTGGCGCAGAATCACGTAATTCGCCGTTCCGGTTCCACCCGAAACGAGCCGCAGCCCCTTCAACGCCCGCAGTCGTTCTTCCATCGGCGAGTCTGCCGCGACCGGCAGTTTCGCGGCGGCCGAGGACGAGAGCACGATTTCAGCCACCGGCCCGCTTGTAACCGCAAGCGCAACGAGATCGGCGCCCTCGGCGATCGCGTCGACACCGGTGGTCGTGCCGATCTGGCAGAGATCGACCGCGTCCGATAGCAGGGCCGCGACGCAATTGTTTGCCGAACCGCGAAAATCCGTGACATCCATGCTCAACCCATGGCCGGCGAAGATGGAGGGATCGGCACCCGCAAGAAGGGCCGGCCCATGATTGAGCGACGCCACGGCCAGCCCGTAGCGAACCGTTTCCTGTGCGCCGGCAACGCCTGCCAACCCCACGACGAAGCCGACGGAACAGGCCAGTGCCAAGGCGCGCCATCCGCGAGGTGCGATGGTCAAGAATCCTCTCATGTCAAAATCCTCCCTTTGGACCTGGACACATTCGGACCGACATCCGGCCAAGTCAATAAATGAGAATAGCATTCTCTAATCAGAATGATACGTTGGCGCAGATTGCGATCGCGGGAGGAGTAGGGAATGGTACTTATACTGGAGCAGCATGAGGTTCTGGCGACGCGGCGCGGCCGGATCATGGCGCTTGACGCCGCCTATGATGTGGACGGCGATAACCGCGATCGCGACGTGATCGTCAACGCATCCTATGGTGGCATCCTTCCCGCCCGCTTCATCGGCCGGTACAGGCCGCGCGCAGTTATCAGCGTTGACTGCTGCGGGGGCCCCCAGGGATATGCAATCAGCGGAATGTATTATCTGGAGGCGCTAGGCATTCCCTGTGCCATGGCCGACGTAATGACCGTCCTGCTCGGCGACTCGCGCGACATGTACGAGAATGGGCGCATCAGCTTCATGAACCAACTCGCCCGCGACTGTGGCGTCGTTCGTGGCATGAGCGTGAAGCACGCGGCGCGAATGCTGCTCGACATCGATCCACAGCCCAAGGCACCCGACGAGATCACCAACCGGACCGTGATCAGTGAGACGCCCGGCGGGCGGCAGATCGTTTGTCTCGATTCGATCGCCTTCGGCATTCCGGAAATCGATCACCGGAACGTACTCGTCTCGGGCGGGCATACGGCTCTACGGGCCGTGCATAACATGTTGCGTACCCGCCCCTTCGGCTTCATCGCTTCCGATGGATGCATGGGGCGTGACCGCTCTGGCATTCAGGGCATGCTCGCCGTGGAGGCACATGATCTCGCTGTTGCCTGCGTCGATGGACGCACCGCACGGATGGGTGACGGCCTTAGCACCTATCACGACGGGACGATCAGCGCGGCCAACGCGCTTGCAGCCGCGGCCGGCGTGAGGAAAGGCATGCGGACACCGGAAGCGGCAGCGTTGCTTCTGAAACGTAGCGCGAGCTAGGTGATCGATCCTGAACTTTGATGCCGCCATCTTCACGAGAGGCGACGACAGAGGCGGTCCGTCGGCACAACATCACCCATCTCGCAGCGATTGTGCTTTCGCTACAGTGCTGAATGTGGATTCGTCCTAGAAGTGGAGGCCTCTTCAAGTCCGATCGGAGCGGCCCACAGCCGCAATCGCTGGTCCGTCATCGCATCGGTGAGCGGCATCAG
Source organism: Aquamicrobium sp. LC103 (assembly GCF_001014615.2). GTDB lineage: Bacteria > Pseudomonadota > Alphaproteobacteria > Rhizobiales > Rhizobiaceae > LBCQ02. The sequence goes on along the minus strand of NZ_LBCQ02000013.1, from coordinate 192,321 downwards.
ATCGGTGCCGCTGCGTTCAGCCAGAGCTGCAGTAAGTGCCGGGATATCGTCGGAATCGACCTCGAAGATCGTCATGTAACCGAATGCGAAACTTGCACCGCCGGCCGCCGGATCGATACAGAAACGCTGCGCGCTGACAAAATGCTTCACGCCCAGGACGTCGCGTAGGTGCTGCTCGTCGTACCAGCGGTTGAAGTCGTCATCCCGACCGGGTTTGGCGTTGTTAAAGCTTATCATCAGAAGTCGCGGCATGCAGCATCTCCGGTCGCCGAGGACATCTTCAAAAGGTGAAACAGGGCACCGTCACGCCGTCGCGCCGGTCATGCCAACGTACCTTCACCGCCTGGCCGACCTTGATTTCGGAGACGGGCACGTCGACGATATTCGTGACGAGCCGCACGCCCGGCGCGTCGGGAAGTTCCACCAGCGCGGGAACGTAAGGCAGCGTCGTCTCCATCTGCGGGATGATAGCGCGGGTGACCACCGTGTAGCTGTAGATGGTACCCCCGCCCGAAAGCTCCGGCCATTCGATTTCCTGCGAGAGACAGTGCGGGCAGAACGGCGTCGGCGGCATGCGGAACTTTCCACAGGACGCGCATTTCGGCACGGTGAGCACATGCCGGCGTGCCGCATCCCAGTAAGGCCCGGTCCATTGGTCGGTAATGAGTTCGAAGATTTCTTCGGCCGGAACCTTGGCGGTGTCGCTCGTCATGTCACTTCCCCAGAATCACGGCGCTGAGCGGCAGGTTCGAGGGTCCGCCGGTAGCGAGCGCGAAATTCACATTCTGCACCTGCCTGAAGGCGGTGCCGCGAATCTGCTCCATCGCCTCGCGTATATGGGTCATGCCCCAGATATAACCGCAGGACAGCTGGCCACCATCCGTGTTGACCGGCAGCGAACCTCCCTCATATCGGATCGCTCCGCTGGCGACATATTCGCCCCCCTCGCCAGGCCTGCAGAAGCCGTAATCCTCCAACTGCGCGATCACCATCGGAGTGAAGTGATCGTATAGCTGAGCGGTGTCGATGTCAGCAGGCGTCAGCCCCGCCATCCGGTAGAGTTCGCGTGCCACGAAACGGTGACCGGAGGTGAGGAAGTGCTCTTCGGGCATGTTCATCCAGTAGAGCGAACGACCCCAGCCGCGTTCGCCGCCTTGCATCGCAGCGTGAATGACCACCGGGACCTGTTTGAGATCTCGCGCGCGCGCGGCCGAGGTGACAACCACCGCGATCGCGCCATCGGTTTCCAAGCAGAAATCGTAGAGGCAGAGCGGATCGGCAATCAGCGGCGCGGCAAAATAGTCGTCCAGCGTCAGTGGCTTCTGCATCACCGCATTCGGATTGCCGATGGCATGCGCCCGCATCGCCATGGCAATTTCGGCAAAATGCTCCCGTTTCGTGCCGTAGACATGCATGTGGCGCCGCGCAAGCAGCGCAAACATATGACCCGGACCGACAAGCCCGGAGGCCGCGAAGAACGCCCCCTCCGCGCTCGGCGCATAACCGGACGTGAAAGCGCCGAAGCGAAGCGCCGCCTGCTGATTGCCGCCGACGACGACCACGGTCTTTGCGACGCCGCTCGCCACCGCCATCGCCGCCATCTGGACCGCTCCGGCAGAGCCGCCGCCTGTCGCGGTCACGGTCGCGCTGAAGCGCAGCTCCGGGATTCCCAGCGTCTCCATCAGATAAGGCGTGTCGAAGCCGCCGGAATAATAGGCGAAGCCGTCTATATCGCCAACCAACAGGCCCGCATCGTCCACCGCCGCGAGGATCGCCTTGCAGACAAGCTCGTTCATGGTCTGCGGCAGCGATTTGCCGCGCTTGTAGTAAGGCGTGGAACCAACGCCGACGAGCGCGGTCTTGCGAGCGATACTCATCCCTTGCCCTCGACCAGCGAACGTCCGATCACCAGTTTCTGCACCTCCGACGCCCCCTCATAGATGCGGGTCGGCCTCACCTCGCGGTAAAGCTGCTCCACGATGGAGCCGCGCGTGACGCCCAGGCCGCCGAAGAGCTGCACGGCAGAGTCGATCACGCGACCCGCGGCCTCGCTACCCATCAGCTTGGCCATCGACGCCTCGCGTGTGCCGCGTCCGCCCGCCGTGTCTTTCACCCATGCAGCCCGGTAAACCGCAAGCGCCGCAGTCTCCAGATCAATGGACATGTCCGCAATCTTGGTCTGAACGCCGGCGATCTGGGCCATCGCGCCGCCGAACAGCTTGCGCGTGCGCACATGCGCCAGCGTCTCGTCGAAGGCGCGCCTCCCCATGCCGACGGACGCTGCACCCACTGACGTGCGAAAAACGTCGAAGGTCGCCATGGCTACGCCGAAGCCGCGCCCCGCTTCCCCGATCACATCGGTCCCCGGCACGCGGCAGTTGCGGAAGGACATGGGCGCCAGCGGATGCGGTGCCATGAGTTCGATCGGCGCGCCATACTCGACGCCCGGATTGTCGGCATCGACAATGAACGCGGTCAGCCCGCGCGATCCCGGCGCCTCTCCGGTGCGCGCCACGACGATGTAGTGGTCTGCGATGCCGGCGTTGGAGATGAAGGTCTTCTCGCCATCGAGAATGTAATGGTCGCCCTCGCGCCGGGCCGTGGTCGTGATGCTCGCAACGTCTGAGCCGGTAGTCGGCTCGGTCAGAGCGAAGGCCGCGATTGCCTCGCCCCGGCGCACGCGATCGAGATAGCGCGCCTTGTGTTCCTCGCTGCCATGCATCCAGATCGCGCCCGTGCCGATGCCCTGCATGGCCAGCACCGCATCCGCCAGCGCACTCTCATAGGCCACCGCCTCGCGCACGATGCAGAGTGAACGTACGTCGATGTTCCAGCGTCCTTCCGCGTCCCGAGATGGTACGGCGGGTGCGAGCAGGCCGGCATCACCCAGCGATCGTGCGATCTCGCGACACGCCGTGGGAAACTCGGCCTCGGAAACCTCGTGGTCGACGGGCGATTTCCATGCCGCCGCGCGCTCAGCCAGTTCGATATGCGCAGCCTCGAAAAAAGGCCACGGCCATAGGTGCCATTCGCTCATCGCAAACCTCCCGACTCCACCCTGCGCCGGCCTGCCGGCTGGACGGTTCTATCATGTGTCAGCTTTATCTCAATAAAGAATGTCATTCTGTATATAGAATTATGCTTGAATTCCTCGTCCGCGGAAGTTAGACAGCATGAGGCTGATTGCACAGTCGATGAGACTGCAATCTGGCTGGAAGCGCCGGAGGGGTGTCCGACCGGGAGGAGCAACGAAAAATTGTCAGCGAGATACACGCGCCCGCGGGCAACTCCCCAGATCGGCCAGTTCCTTGTACCGGCTTCTGCCCGCACGGCGGGGTGACGGCTGAACGGAAACGACATGCTTACTTATCCGCATTTCGAACCGACCTTTCCGCAGGACATGTGGGTTCTGCCGAAGATTCTCGAACATCAGGCCCAGAAGCGCGCCGACCGTCCGTTCCTGCAGTGGACGGACAAAGGCAAACCGCTGACCTACCGTGAGGTCAATGCGCAGGTTAACCGCATCGCGCATGGCCTGTCTGCCAGCGGCGTGCGCAAGGGTGACATCGTCGTGCTCTACCTGCCGAACTCGCTGGAATTCGTACTCACCTGGTTCGCGTTGCAAAAAATCGGCGCGGTCGAGGCGCCGGTGGGCGAGATGCAGCGAGGAGCCTTCCTCGAGCACCAGATCAAGCTTACGCAGGCCAAGGTGCTGGTGACCGAGCCGGAACTGGTCGCGCGCGTGGCAGAGGTCGAGAACAGCATCTCCACGGTCGAGCGCTGCTATGTCATCGGCGGCTTGGAAGGCCTTGCAGCCGACGCCCTGAAGCGTATCCGCCTGCATGACCACGCGGAGCTCTACAGCGACGACGAATCCAATCCCGGCATCGAGGTGACCCGCTTCGACACGGCGGCAATACTCTACACCTCCGGCACTACGGGATGGTCCAAAGGCGTGATCATGCCGCACTCGCAGTTCTACTTCTTCGCCGAGGAAGATCTGCAGCTGATGGCGCTGACCGAGGACGACATCTACATGACGGCGTTCCCGTTCATCCACGGCAACGCCCAGTTCCTGACGATCTACCCGACGCTGATCGCTGGCGCGCATGTGGTGTTGTATCGCAAGTTCAGCGCCTCCGACTTCTTCGGCCGCGCGCGCCGTTCCGGAGCGACGAAAGCAAACCTTCTCGGCGCCACCATGGCTTTCATCATGGCTACGCCCCCTTCGTTTGAGGACAAGGATCACCAACTGCGCATGATCTATGCCGCGCCGTTGGCGGTCGATCTCGCGGAGAAGTTCGTCGAGCGTTTCGGCCCGATCGAATTCATGGACGGTTTCGGCCAGACCGAGATTTCCAACGTCTTCATGACGCCGCGTGGCGCAAAACGCCCGGCGGGTGCTTCCGGCGTGCTGGTCGACCAATGGTTCGAGGTACGGCTGGTCGACCCCGAAACCGATGAGGAGGTTGCGGAGGGTGAAATCGGCGAACTTGTCATGCGCCACAAGCGTCCCGGCACTATCTCCAACGGCTATCTCGGCATGCCGGAGAAGACGGTGGAGACCTGGCGGAACCTGTGGTTCCATACCGGCGACGCTCTGCGGCGCGATGCCGACGGCTGGTACTTTTTCGTCGATCGCGTGAAGGATGCGCTCCGTCGTCGAGGCGAGAACATCTCGTCCTTCGAGGTAGAGTCGGTGGTGCGCTCGTTCCCCGCGATCGCCGAATGCGCTGTCGTCGGCGTGAAGGCGGACGAAGCCGGCGGCGAGGACGAAGTGAAGGCCTGTGTCATCCTGAAAGACCCCGGCGGCGCCCTCGAATACGACGCGTTGATCGCCTGGTGCGAAGAGCGAATGGCTGGCTACATGGTGCCGCGATATGTCGAGGTGATGGAAAGCCTGCCGCAGACTCCTTCCGAGAAGGTGAAGAAGAAGGAGCTTCGGGAAGCCGGCGTAACCCCCGCGACCTGGGACCGCCAGCGCTTGACCGGGAGCGCCTCAGGACAACGCAAGAATGTCTGAACCGACGACACATGGCAGGCGTGGTCGGACAATCGTCCGTGCCCGACCGACAGGATGGATCGAGGCATGCTGAACACCGAAACGACAAAGAACAACCCTCGTGCTGTCGAGGTCACAATCGAGGGAGGCGTCGCAGTTGTCGCACTCAATCGACCCGACCAGATCAACGCGATCAACGAGGAGATACGGCTGCAGCTTCCGCAGGCGCTGCAGAGACTGGAAGACGATGTCGAGATACGCGCGATCCTCCTTCATGGAGGCACGGCGCGTGGCTTCTGTGCGGGCGCCGACATCAAGGAGATTCGGGAGGCGGAAACCTCGATCGAGGTGCGCGAGCGTAATATGCGGCGCGCCTGGATCGATGCCTTCGACCGCGTCACGAAGCCTGTCATCGCAGCCGTTCACGGTCACTGCCTCGGCGGCGGCATGGAGATGGCGCTGGCTTGCGACATCCGCGTCGCCTGTGCCGATGCGACCTTTGCGCTGCCCGAAACCGGCCTCGGCCTAATTCCCGGCGCTGGCGGCACGCAGCGTCTGCAGCGCCTCGTCGGCCACGGTCGCGCGCTCGATCTGCTCCTGACGGGCGATCGCATCGACGCCGCCGAAGCGTTTCGGATAGGTCTCGTCACCAGGTTGGTCGCCGATCGCAAGAACCTGCTCGAAGAAGCCATCGCGCTTGCCGGACGGATCGCGACGCGCGCACCACGCGCGACCGCTTATGCAAAGGAAGCGGCGCGCGCCGCGGGCGACCTTCCGCTCGCGGCAGGCCAGGCGTTCGAGCGCAACCTGTTCGCGCTCCTTTCGACGACATCCGACAGGATGGAGGCCGCGCGCGCCTTCAAGGAAAAGCGCAAGCCGGTCTTCACCGGAAAATAGGCGGCGTCGACGGGATGCCGCGCTCCACAGTGCATGAGGAAAAACTACGTGACAACGCTGGGCAAGACAGTCGTGGTAGGTGCGGGTCAGATGGGCCTGGGTATCGCGCACGCATTCGCGGTGGCGGGGTCCCCGGTCGTCATGGTCGACATCAAGGATGACCAGCTGCAGAAGGCCAAGGCCACCGTCACGAGGATCGTCGACGACGGCATCCGCCTCGGCAAGGTGGATGCATCGGTCGCAGAGCGCGTGGCTGACGGCCTCACCGTCTCCACCGATCTCGCCAGCTCCGCCCGCGGCTCTACGCTCGTCGTGGAGACAGCCTCGGAATCGATCGGGGTCAAGCTCGACATCTTCCGTACCGTCGACACGGTGTTGGACAGCAACGCGATCATTGCCACCAACACTTCAGCGCTTAGCATTACCGAGATCGCGGCCGCCTCGCAGCATCCCGAGCGTGTTGTCGGCATGCATTTCTTCAATCCAGTCCACAAGATGAAGCTGCTGGAGATCATCCGAGGCATCGCGACCGCCGACGAGACCGTGAGGCGCGCGCAATCGATCGGGGCAGCTATCGGCAAGACGACAATCGTCGTCAACGAGGCCCCCGGCTTCACTACCAGCCGCATCTCGGCGCTTCTCGGCAACGAGGCCATGTGGATGTTGTCGGAAGGCGTGGCTACCGCCGAGGACATCGACACTTCGCTCCGAATGGCCTTCAACCATCCGATGGGACCGCTTGAACTGGGCGATCTGACCGGCTGGGACACGCGGCTATCGGTGTTGCACTACCTGCATGGCACGCTCGGTGAGAAGTTCCGCCCCTGCCCGCTGATCATCAAAATGGTGAAGGCCGGGAGGTACGGGCGGAAGGTAGGGCACGGCGTCTACAGATACGAGGACGGTCAAAAGGTCCCCGGCTCCGGTCTGAGGCCGTTCTGATGCGCGAAGCAGTCATCGTCGACGCCGTACGCACGCCCATCGGCCGCTTTCGCGGCGCGCTAGCCGGGGTGCGCGCGGATCATCTCGGCGCTATCGTCCTGGACGCCCTGGTGAAGCGCAACGGTATCGACCCGGCGATTGTGGACGACGTGATTTTCGGCTGCGTCACTCAAATCGGCGAGCAGAGCGCCAACATCGCGCGCACGGCTTTGCTGTCAGCCGGGTGGCCGATCAGCGTGCCGGGCTTAACGATCGACCGCAAATGCGGCTCGTCCGAGGTCTCGCTGCACAATGCCGTCGGCTCGATCGTCAGCGGCGCCGCCGACATTGTCGTCGCTGGCGGCGCCGAGAACATGAGCCGCGTGCCGATGGGCAGCAACCGCGACATTCATGGCGACCCCTTCGGCTTCGCCGTGCTCGATCGCTTCGAGACGGTGTCGCAGGGCGAAGGCGCGGAGCGTTTGGCGGACCGCTGGAACCTGTCGCGCGACCAGCTCGACGATTATGCGATCGGAAGCCACCGTCGCGCAGCTGAAGCGTCCGATGCAGGCAGGTTCGACAGCCAGATCGTACCGATCCGCATCGGCGACTGGCATGAGCGAAGCGCTGAGGCGACAGATACCATTCTGGCGAAAGACGAGACCATCCGCCGCGACACCTCGCGAGAGAAGCTCGCCACGTTGAAGACGAGCTTTCGCGAGAACGGTCGCGTGACCGCAGGCAATGCCTCGCAGATTTCCGACGGTGCGGCCGCTCTGCTCGTGATGGAGGCGGAAACGGCGCGACGCGCGGGTCTCAAGCCGCGAGCGCGCATCGTGTCCATGACCACGGTGGGATCGGATCCGGAACTGGTCCTTTCCGGCCCCATCGCTGCCACGTCCAAGGTGCTTGCCCGTGCCCGTCTGAAGATCGACGATATCGATCTTTATGAAGTCAACGAAGCTTTCGCGCCTGTACCGCTGATGTGGCTTGCGGAAACCGGCGGCAATCCAGAAAAGCTCAACGTCAATGGCGGCGCCATCGCGCTTGGTCATCCGCTCGGTGCCAGCGGCGCACGTCTCATGACGACGCTCATCAACGAACTGGAGCAGCGCAACGGCCGCTATGGCCTGCAGACCATGTGCTGCAATGGCGGGCTCGGCACCGCAACGATCATTGAGCGACTTTGATCGCAAAATCGGAGGTTTTCATGCGCCGGATACGTATCGGGCAGACCGACATTCACGCTTCGGCAATCGGCCTCGGCTGCATGGGCATGTCGGAGTTCTACGGTGATCGCGACGATGAGAACTCCATGCGCACGCTGGAGCGCGCCTTCGAGATCGGCGTGACCATGTATGACACGGCCGACATGTACGGGCGCGGCCACAATGAAACGCTTGTCGGCAAGTTCGCGACCGGCAGGCGCGACAAGCTGGTGATCGCTTCCAAATTCGGTGTCGTGCGGGATCCGAACGGCCCGAGCGGCAGCCTTTACGATCGCGACCTGGACAATTCGCCCGATTATATCCGCAAATGCTGCGACGCTTCCCTGAAGCGGCTGGGTACCGACCACATCGATCTCTACTACATCCATCGCATGGACCACTCCGCCAGGCTTGAGGACACGATCGGCACGCTGGGTGAGTTGGTGAAGGCCGGCAAGATCCGAGCCATCGGCCTCTCCGAGATCAGTGCGGACGTGTTGCGCCGCGCGGATGCGATCCATCCCATCTCCGCGCTACAGTCCGAGTATTCGCTGTGGCATCGCGACGTGGAAGACGAGATCCTTCCGGCCTGTCGTGAGATCGGCGCGACATTCGTCGCCTACAGCCCGCTGGGCCGCGGCTTCCTCACCGGGGCGGTCACCAACACCTCGACGCTTGCCAGCAACGATCTGCGCCTCAACGCGGACCGCTTTCGTGGCGAGAATCTGGACAAGAATCTCGTCCTGCTGGAGAGGATCAAGTCGTTGGCGGCTGAAAAGGGAGCCACTCTGGGTCAGATCGCCATTGCCTGGCTTCTCGGTCAGGGCGACGACATCTTGCCGATTCCGGGTACCAAGCGCATCCGGTATCTGGAAGAGAACGTGGGCGCAGAAGCGATCCGGCTGAGCCGCAATGAACTCGACGAGCTCGCATCTATCTTGTCGCCCGAGGCGATCGCCGGATCGCGCGTATGGAAGGCTGCCGAAGAGCAATGACGGCTTGATCGGCGCTGCGCACTGGATCAGTGCTCGATCACACGCGCGACATAAGCGGCCACTTCCCGCAGGTCGTTCACGAGTTCCGGCAGGCTGTCGTCGCTGTAGTGGCCGGCGAACATCGTCGCCGTTACCGCCATGACAGCCACGCCATCGCGATCCAGGATCGGCACCGCGATCGACATCGTGCCAGCGGCAAAGTTGCCGTCGTCACGAGCCCAGCCGGACTCGCGCGCCTCTTCGACCTGCTTCCTGAACTCGTCGAATGTCAGCGGCAAGTTCCAGTTGATTTCACGAAACCGCGTCTCCAGCTCGCGCTCGGAAATATCGGTGAACGCAGCGAACAGGCGGCCTGTCGCACCGATGAAAAGCGGCATGCGCTGGCCGATGGCCATGTGGATGCGCATCGCGCTGCGTGCAAGCGCGCTGTAGACGAGTACCTTCCTGCTCGCGGAAACAGGCTGCCAGAGCGTGAGCGTCACGTTCCGGGCGTTGGCGATACGCTCCATTAGCGGCCGCACCACCGACAGGTCACCACCGAGCGCGGTCGCCCCACGGGCGAGCTCCATTATGCCGAGGCTTATCGAATAGGTCTTGGATAAGGGATCGAATGTGACGAGGTCTTCCACCGCGAGCGTGCGCAGGATGTTGAAGCAAGTCGAGGTGTTGACCTTCGTGTCCTTGGCGATCCGCGATACGCCAACCGGCTCTCGCGCATTGCTGAGATATCGCAGGATCTTGACCGCCCCGGTCACCGCGCCGACGAGCTTACCCGAGGGGGCTATCTTGGCGGCATCGTCGCCGTCAAGGTCTTGCGGCAACCGTCGGCGGACCGGTTTCTCGACCGCTTGTGCGGACACCCTGCTCATCATCAGCTCCTAGAATCCCAAGGTCGCTTTAGCAAGTTTTCGCCATAGAGAATATATGTTTGCCAGATTAAGCTGACAATCTCGTGGGCTTTTCTGATTTTTCCAATAGAGAATATCATTCTTGATAAGGAATTGGAACCGCGATAGAACGACCGCGCAGGAAGCTGGCCACCCCAGGCAACGGAGGACAAGATACCGAATGACCGCTATGTCCCTTCCGCCGCATCTCGGCGACGGACACGACCCGCTGGCTGGTCTCGACTCCTTGCGCCAAGAGGTGCGGGCGTTCGTGGCGGAGGAGCGCAAGGCCGGCTCCATTACGTTTGGTCAGCAGACCTGGACGACCTTCGACCGTGAATTTTCACGCCGCTGCGCCGAGCGCGGCTACATCGCCATGACGTGGCCGCGCGAACATGGCGGGCATGAGCGGAGCGCAGCGGAGCGTTATGTCGTCTGCGAGGAATTGCTGGCTGCCGGTGCACCGCTCGGCTCGCACTGGATCGCCGACCGCCAGAGCGGACCGCAGATCCTGCGTCACGGCACCGAGGCGGTCCGCAAATCCATCCTTCCGCGCATTGCGGCTGGAGAATGCACTTTCGGTATCGGCATGAGCGAGCCGGATTCCGGTTCCGACCTTTCGTCGATCCGTACCCGCGCGGAAAGGGTGGACGGCGGTTACACGCTCCACGGCCGCAAGGTCTGGACCACCAACGCGCAGCATGCGGACTACCTGATCGTGCTGTGCCGTACCGAGCAAAAGGGCGAGAACCGTTATGCCGGGCTTTCGCAGTTCGTCGTCCCGCTCGACGACCCCAAGGTGTCTGTCCGCCCGCTGGTTAATCTCGCTGGCGTGCACGAACTCAACGAAGTGCTTTTCGACGGGAATTTCGTTCCAGCCGAGAACCTGCTGGGCGAAGGCGGTGATGGATGGAAACTGGTCACTGAAGAACTCGGCTTCGAGCGTAGCGGCCCGGATCGCATTCTCTCCACCATGGGCGTGCTGACCATCATGGCGCAGGCCGCCGGCCGGAATCCCGACCGCCATGACGCAGCAGCCATCGGCAGGCTGCTGGCGCGGGTCGTCAGCATTCGCGCGCTCTCGGTCGCGATCTCCGGGCGCCTTTCCGCCGGGTTGCCCGTCACCGGCATGGCGACGGCCATGAAAGACATGGGCACCACGCTGGAACAGGAGATACCCGAGGTCGCACGCCGCATGCTCGACATCGTGCCGGCAGCGACAGGCGCACCGTTCGAAGCGGCGCTTGCAACCGCCATCTTGAACGCACCGTGCTTCAGCCTACGCGGCGGAACACGTGAAATCCTCAAGGGCATCATCGCAAGGGAGCTCGGTCTCAGGTGAGCGAAACGGCAAGAATGCTGGAAGAGACGGCCGCTCGCATACTGGAGCGGAACGCGCAGGCACCGATCCTGCGCAATGCCATCCTGGAGGCAGGCCTGCTCCTCGCCCTAGCCGGAGAGGATGCGGGTGGCCTTGGAGTGAGCTATCGGGAAGCATCCGCGATCGCCTACCGCTGGGGACAGGCTGCCGCGCCGCTTCCGATCGTGGAGATGCTGGTTGCCGCGCCTCTCGCCGTACTCGCCGGGTTCGACGCGACGGCAGCCACTTACAGCGCCGGTTTGGGTGTCAACGATCTGCTTCCGTCTTCCGTGCCGGTCTTCGACGAAGCGCAAACGGCATTCGTCGTGACCTTGGAAACGAGCGGCGCAAACCTGCATACGGGGACGATCGGCGGCGCCGCGGCTGAATCTCTGGCGCATGAGCCCATGGCCGCGCTCGGCGCATCCCGCAAGATCGACGCCGATCCGGTTGCAGTCGAGCGGATTGCCGTTGGCGGGATCCTGCTGCAAGCCGCCGAAATGCTGGGGGCGATGTCGACCGTGATCGATATCGCCACCGATCATGCAAACACGCGCCAGCAGTTCGGTCGCCCATTGGGCAAATTCCAGGCGATCCAACATATGCTGTCCGACGCCGCATCCGAGCGGCTAATCGCTGAAGCCGCCGTGGGAGCCGCGCTCGCCGGCATCGATCGTGGTACTGCGACAAGGCTAGACTGGCTGGCCGCAAAGGCACAGGCGGCTCGCGCCGCCACCGTCATCGCGGCCAATGCACATCAGGTGATGGGAGCGATCGGCTTCACCGACGAACATCACCTCCATCGTTTCACCAAACGTCTCTGGGCTTGGCGTGACCGCTGGGGCGCGCAGGGCTGGTGCGAGGCAGAGATCGGCCGCATAGGTTGCGCTGCAGGCGGAGACGGCCTGTGGTCGGCCATCGTTGATCGGGCGGCGGCCTGAATTGGAGGAGTGCATGTCGGAACAGCCAGTCATCATCAAGCGCCACGGACGGGTCGCGGTCCTCACCCTTAACGAACCGAAGACCCGAAATGCGCTCTCCCGTGGCATCATTCACGACCTCGTCTCGTTCCTGCGTGATGCAAACGCCGACACCTCGCTCAGCGCAATCGTCCTGACCGGCGCGGGCGAAGTGTTTTCGTCCGGCGGCAACGTACAGGACATGTACAACAGATCGCACGAAATGTTCGCCGGCAGCCCGCATGACATGCAGGAAGGCTATCGCAACCACATTCAGCAGATACCGTTGGCTTTTCATGCCCTCGATGTTCCGGTGGTGGCGGCGGTGAACGGCGTCGCGATCGGCGCCGGCTGCGACCTCGCCTGCATGGCCGACATCCGCATCGCATCGCCCGCCGCGAGGTTCGCCGAGAGCTTTCTTCGCGTGGGCCTGGTTCCCGGCGATGGCGGCGCATGGTTCCTGCCGCGGGTTGTGGGAATGCCACGAGCGGTCGAGATGGCCCTGACCTGCGAGATGGTCGAGGCGGAGCGCGCAGAACGCTGGGGGTTGGCGACGCGCATCGTCCCGGCGGAGAACCTGCTCGATGAAGCTATTGCGGTCGCCGAGAAGATCGCCACTTTCCCTCCGCGCAGCGTCCGCCTCAACAAGCGCCTTATGCGCCAGTCGGCTTCCATGTCGCTACCGGACAGCCTCGAACTGGCCGCGGCTTTCCAGGCGATCGTGCAAAACACCGACGATCAGGCGGAAGCCGTAGCGGCGCTCGTCGAGAAGCGCGCGCCCTCATACACGGGAAAGTAGCGTCACGGCGCGAAACCGAACACGCCGGCGTCCAGCACGGCGCCGCGTCCGGCCACCCCCGCACTGAACATCGCCTCGCCCTCGCCTGTCGACCAAACCGAAACCTCAAGCGTTTCGCCGGGAAACACGACCGCGCTGAACCGCACGTCGAGTGACCGGAAGCGTTCGGACCGGAAGTCGCACAGTCGGCCGAGCAGGGCCATGCCGACCATGCCGAACGTCCCCAGCCCGTGGAGGATCGGACGTCCGAAACCCGCACCGCGAGCGAAAGTCGGATCCAGGTGCAGCGGGTTGTGATCGCCGGAGAGCCTATAGAGCAGCGCTTGTTGCGGCAGCGTCGGCACTTCGAAGGTAAGATCGGGTACCCGATCAGGCACGGCCCTGCGCCGCCCCGGAGCCTCGCGGGTGGAACCGCAGCCGCCATCACCTCGGCTGACGATGCGGGAAGAGAGCGTCGCCAGTGGACCGCCATCCTCGGCATGCTCGATCGTTTCCCGGATGAATATATGCGCACCTCGATCGCCCCGGTCCACCACGCCGGTCGGCCGCGTCTTGCGCAATGCATATCCGCGGCAGGGCAAGGGACGATGGAGTTCAAGACGTTGCTCGGCATGCAGCACACCGGCGACCTCGACCCCGGCCGGCACCTGCTCGATCCAAAACCCCTTGTAGGCGAGAACGGTGGCCATTGTGGGCGCGGCCACGATCATCCGTCGCTCGTCGAGAAAAGACAGTTGCCGCCCGTCCAACGGATCGGCACCGAGGCCGACGCCGAGCGCATAGAGCGCGCAGTCCCGCTCGTCCCAGCGTTGCTCGGTCACCGGAATGTCGAGACGCAGCAGTTCACGCGGATCGATCATACGCGCTCCTATGTATCGAATATATTCTTTATCAAGAATATCGTTCTGTATAGAGATAATCTCTTGCCGCTATGCGGAGGCAACGCTAGGCTGTCTGGTTACGGGAGGAAACATCATGCGCGATAACGCTCTCGGACAGGCCTGCGAGGTTCTGCATCCGGGCTTACTCGAACGGAAGTCCGCCTTTGTCTCGGGCGCCGGCTCCGGCATCGGCCGGGCGATCGCGCTCAGGCTCGCAACACTCGGCATGACGGTTTTCGGCACCGGCAGGCGCGATGACAAGCTTGAGGAAACGGCCCGGATGGCGGTCGCATTGCCCGGTCGGTTCGTCTACAAGCCCTGCAATCTCCGCGATCCCGAGGCAGCCGAAGCTCTTGTCGCGGGCGCGGGGGAGGAGTTCGGGATAGACCTGCTCGTCAACAATGCAGGTGGACAGTTTTACGCGCCCGCCGCCGAGATCAGCCGCAAAGGCTGGGATGCCGTGATCGACGTCAACCTCAGCGCGATCTTCACCGTCACCAGGGCTGCCTATCCTTTCCTGAAAAGCTCGCGCGGAGCCGTCATCTCGATCTCGCTCTCCGGAGTCGATCGCGGGTCCATGGGGCTGGCCCATTCGTTGGCGGCACGCGCGGGGGTATTGGCCATGACACGCACCATGGCGCTCGAATGGGCTGCCGACGGCGTTCGGTTGAACTGCATCGGTCCCGGCGTGGTCATGAGCGAGGGACTGGACAATCCCTCTGCGCAATCGATGCTCGCTTCACTGATCGAGGCAACGCCGATGCGAAGGGCGACATCGGTCGAGGAGGTTGCCGAGTTGGTCGCTTTTCTCGCCAGCCCGGCGGGCTCGTTGATGACCGGCCAATTGATCCAGATCGATGGAGCTGCCCACCTCGGCTCAGGCCTACACATGATCCAGCCCCACGCGGATAAAGCGGCCCCGCAAGCACGATGAGCGACGAGGCGGAAGGCCCGCTTGCCGGATTGCGCATCGTGGAATTCGTGGGACTGGGGCCTGCCCCTTTCGCTGCGATGTTGCTTGCGGATATGGGCGCCGACATCGTGCGCATCGACCGCCCGAACGCCAGCCCGATCGTTCCCGACAAGGTGACCGGGCGCAGCCGCCCGACCGTCACCGCCAACCTCAAGAACGCGGACGACATCGAGCAGGTCAAGGCGCTTCTGGCCGGCGCGGATGCATTGATCGAAGGCTTCCGGCCAGGCGTCATGGAACGGCTCGGGCTCGGCCCCGAGCCCCTGCTCGCCCTGAACCCCCGTCTGGTCTACGGCCGCATGACGGGCTGGGGGCAGGAAGGGCCACTTGCTTCTTATGCCGGTCATGACATCAACTACATTGCCGTCACCGGCACGCTCGCAGCGATCGGCACGGCGGAGCGCGCGGTGCCGCCGCTCAACCTCGTTGGCGACTATGGCGGCGGCGCGCTTTATCTGGCGCTTGGAGTGCTGGCCGGCATTATCTCCGCCGCTCGCACCGGCCGCGGGCAGATCGTGGACGCGGCCATGGTGGACGGCGCGGCCTCGCTGATGTCGCTATTCGTGGAAATGCGCTGCGCCGGCATGTGGGCCGACCGTCGCGAGGCCAACATGCTCGACGGCGGCGCATCCTATTACGGCGTCTACCGCTGCGCCGACGGGCTCGAAGTAGCGGTGGGCGCGATCGAACCCCAGTTTCATGCCGAGCTGCTGCGCCATCTCGGCTTCGAGGCGAAGGACTTCACGGACCGGATGGACTCGGCGGCCTTCGCTACCCTGCGTGGGAGACTTGCAGAGCGCATTGCAACGCGGCCTCGCGCCGAATGGCTGGCGATGCTCGAGCACACGGATGCCTGCTTCACGCCAGTCGTCGCCCTCGGCGATGCGCCCAAGCACCCTCACCTTGCCGCGCGGGGAACGTTCGTCGAGCATGAGGGATTGACGCAGCCGGCTCCAGCGCCGCGCTTTTCCCGAACCCCTTCGCGGATATTCACCGAGCGACGCGTGTCACTCAGCCTTGGTGAAGCGCTGGAAAGATGGTCCGATCAAGCCATCTTGTCTGGTCAAGCCGGCGGCAACTAGATCGAAGCCCATAAATCAGCCATCGGCACGTTTTCGTGCGGAACAGGCAGCTACATCGATATCCAACGACAGCACGGTCATATGCCTTGACATCTTTCTATCTACGATACAAAGTTGTATGGATAACTATTGATTGGGAGGCAGCCTTGCTGGGTGACGGAACCGTCGAATTCGCAGTGAACGTGAACGAGTTCACGCATAATGCTGACTGGCACGGCATGATGGAGTTCATCACCACGGCCGATCAGCTCGGCTATCACAAGATGCGTTTCGTGGATCACGTGGTGGGCGTGGTCGCCGAAAAGCACCCGGAGATGGACCAGACGCCCTACACGCACGTAAGCGCCCATCACGAGGTGTTCACGCTGATGGCCTATCTCGCGGCGCTTACCAAGAACATCAAGCTCGTGACGGGCGTGCTCAATCTGCCGCAGCGCCAGACGGCGCTGGTCGCGAAGCAGGCGGCGGAAGTCGACTTCCTATCAGGCGGTCGTGCGCTCCTTGCTTGCGGGCTTGGCTACAATTCCGTCGAGTTCGAGGCGATGGGTTGGTCGCTGAAGGATCGCGGCAAGCGCGCCGACGAGCAAATCCCTCTCCTGCGCCGGCTGTGGACAGAGGAAACCGTGACGCATGAGGGCATGTTCGACACCATGCGCGATGTCGGCATCAATCCGAAGCCGTTGCAGCAGCCTATCCCGATTTGGCTCGGCGCCGGCCGTACCGACAATCCGGTGCCGCCGGAAGCCGCGGAGAAGCGCATCGCCAAATTGGCTGACGGCTGGTGCCCGCTTTTCGCAGTGCCGAATGGAGAGCGCACGCTGAACGACGAGGCGATCGCCTCCATCAACCGCGTCAACCAATACGCTCGCGACCTGGGCCGCGATCCCGAGACCGAACTGGCACTGGAGATCGGCATTCATCCAAGCGGCAAGCCCAAGGAGAAGGTACTGGATGAGATCAAGGCGCTGCATGACCTGGGCGCGAAGCACCTTCATGCCCGCTTCACCGGCAAGTCGGCGCGCGAGCAGATCGACGAGCTGAAGCGCTTCGCCGATTTCGTCAGCTGACGCAGCTGCAATTTCAGATATGCAAGGAGCCAGCGATGAGCGGCAAATATTACGAGGAACTCGAACCGGGCATGGTGTTCAAGCATGTCGTCACGCGCACCGTCACGGATGTCGACAACATCCTGTTCACCGCGCTCGCGCACAATGACCAACCGCTGCATCTCGACGACGAATTTTCGAAGAACACGCTGCATGGCACGCGTGTCGTCAACAGCCTGTGGACGCTGTCCTTCATCGGCGGCATTTCGGTACGAGACACGACGCTCGGCACGACGCTCGGCAACCTTGGCTACGAGGAAATCCGCTTTCCCAACCCGGTGCGGATTGGCGACACGCTGCGCGGCGAGACCCACATCGTCTCCAGGCGCGAGAGCAGGAAGCATCCGAACGCCGGCGTCGTGATCTTCAAGCACTACGGCTACAACCAGCGCGACGAAGTGGTCGTCACCGCGGTTCGCGCCGGCCTGATGCTCAAGAAATCGGGCGCAATACGCTCACAGGACTAAACAACACGCCGCCAGCGATAGCCCCTCCAAGAGAGCCTCGGCCGTCCACCATTCAAGATTTCCGCCTTACTCAATAGAGAATTATATTCCCTATAAAGAATACTGATTGAGGTATACCCTGCGCTCCGCTATAGCTTCGCGGGAGCGGCCCGATGGCCGGGCGCGTGCGCACTCAAGGGAGGATTTCATGTCTAAGAATCTCGGAAAGTCGGTTATCGCAGCCGCCGCGATCGCGGGGGCGATGGCCGCACTGCCATCATTCGCGCAAGCACAGGACAAGGTCCGCGTCGCCGCAGCGGCCATCAACATCGCGCACGCGCCGATCGCGCTAGCGGCCGCTAATCCTGAAATCTTCGCAGCCCAAGGCCTGGAACTGGAGGTCACCGACCTGCGCGGAGCGTCGCCCAACTGCATCGCCGCCCTGATCTCGGAGGCTGTCGAGATCTGCCAGGTTGGCACGCCGACCGGCACGGATGCGATTGCAGAAGGCGCTGATCTCGTGGCTGTAGCTATCGTGTCGGGCCCGAACGGTGAGTTCGTGCTGTCGTCGAAAGCCGTGGAATCGCTGTCGGTAAATGCCGACGCTCCGGTGGAGGACCGTATCCGGGCGCTCTCCGGCCTGTCGATCGTCACCTCCGCGCCGGGCAGCGCCTACTACACGATGTTCGACTCCATGATGCAGACGGTCGGTCTTTCGATCTCCGACATTCGCTACCGCACGTTGGCGGAAGTGCCCGCTATGATCGAGGGCATCCGCAACGCCGCCCTCGATGGCGCGCTGTGGACCGTGGGCTCACTAAGCCCGGTCGTCTTGGAAGGCAAGGGCGTGCGCTGGATCAGCTTCGCGCGCGGCGACGTCGAGAATTTCCAGGGCCTGCCTTTCATTACCGCGTTCGCACGAAAGGACTGGGTGGAGCAGCATCCGGACGTGGCGCGGCGTATCCACGCCGCTTATGCAGATGCCAATGCACGCCTGCGCGACCGGCCGGAGGAGTCGGCGGAGTTGATCCGCGCCAAATACTTCCCGGACCTTGAGGCCGAACTCTGGAAGGACGGATACGAGCAGGCGATCCCGACCTTCATCCAGGGCGCGGGCGTCGATGCGGAAAGCTGGCAGCGCTTCCTTGAAATCCAGCAGACGAGCTCGGGCAAGGATTACACGCGCGCCGTGTTCGAGAACGTCGTGCTCGAAGCTGCACGGTCGAACTAGCCTGACATGAAGCGGGCCGAACATGCGTTCGGTCCGTGGACCTATCCATCGCGGAGGAGGACCTGCCATGGACTACAACCTTACCGAAGAACAGGTCGCCATTCGCTCCGCGGTAGAGGCGATCATGACGGACTTCCCGGACGAATACTGGGAAGGCAAGGACGACCGGCATGAATTCCCGTGGGAGTTCTACAACACCTTCGTCTCGAACGGCTTCCTTGGCGTCACGATTCCCGAGGAATATGGTGGCTCTGGCCTTGGCCTGACCGAGGCAGCGCTCATCATGGGCGCGGTTTCCGGCTCGGGTGCGGGCCTTTCCGGCTGCACGGCGGTCCATGTCGGCATCTTCGGCATGAGCCCTGTCGTCAAGTTCGGCTCTGATGCGATGCGGGAAAAGTACCTTCCCTCCCTCGTGTCCGGCGATCTGCATGTCTGCTTTGGCGTGACGGAGCCCGATGCCGGCACCGACACGACCAAAATCACCACCTCCGCCAAGCGCGACGGCGATCACTACACCATCAACGGACGCAAGGTCTGGACCTCCAAGGCCGAGCAGTCGAACAAGGTGATGCTGCTCACGCGTACCACTCCGCTCGACCAGTGCAAGAAGAAGACGGACGGTATGACGCTGTTCCTCGCCGATCTTGATCCTTCGGCGGTGACCATCCGCCCGATCCCGAAGATGGGTCGCAACGCGATCTCGTCCTGCGAGGTCTGGTACGACAATCTGCGCGTGCACGAAAGCGACCTGATCGGTGAGGAAGGGCGCGGCTTCCAGCATCTGCTCGACGGCCTTAACGCCGAGCGCATTCTCGTTGCCTACTCGGCGATCCAGCTTGGTCGCGCCGCAATCCGTCGCGCCACGCAATATGCGGGGGAACGCACCGTTTTCGGCCGCGCGATAGGACAAAACCAAGGCGTCCAGTTCCCGCTGGCGGATTCGCTCGCCAAGCTGGAGGCGGCCGAAATCCTGACGCTGAAGGCGGCCTGGCTTTACGACAACGACATACCCTGCGGCGATCTCGCCAACATCGCCAAATATCTCGGCACGGAAGCCGCGTTCGAGGCGACCGACCGCGCCATGCAGACGCTGGGCGGCTACGGCTATGCGCGTGAATATCACATCGAACGCTACTTTCGCGAAGCGCGCGTCTGGAAGATCGCGCCGATCTCGCAAAACCTCGTTCTCTCCTACATCGCGGAGAAGATACTCGGATTACCGCGCTCGTTTTGAGAACCTGGTGCAAATCCCATGGCGGAAGAATTCGACTATGTGATCGTCGGCGGTGGTGCTGCGGGCTGTGTTCTCGCGGCGCGTCTGGCCGAACGACCGGGCGTCACCGTGTGCCTGCTGGAAGCTGGTCCGGGCGACCGGGACCCCTGGCTTCACATCCCCGCCGGATTTATCAAGGTGGTCTTCGGCACACGCTACACCTGGGGATTCCAGACCGAACCGGGGCCGCACATCGATGGACGGCGACTATCCGCCATTCAGGGCCGCGTGCTCGGCGGCTCCGCGTCTATCAATGGCATGATCTATGTGCGCGGGCAGGCAAAGGATTTCGACAGTTGGGCAGCCGGGGGCAATCCCGGTTGGTCCTATGCGGACGTGCTGCCCTATTTCCGGAAGACGGAACGGCGTGTCGGTATCGCCGACGACGACCAGTACCGCGGCGGGCTTGGCGCGATTCCCGTAACCGATCTCCAGTGGCGCGAGCAAACCGTCGACACGTTCGTCTCTGCGGCCGGGCAGGTCGGCATCCCGTTCAACCCGGACTATAACGGCGCACGACAGGACGGCTCCGGACGCTATCAATATACGATCGAGCGCGGATGGCGGCAAAATGCGTTGAAACGTCTGCTGCGACCCGCGCAACGCTCCGGACGCATTGATGTCCGCACGAACGCGCCGGCGACACGCATCCTGCTCGACGGCAGGCGCGCAGCCGGCGTCGAATACCGGCGGCATGGGCAACAGATGCAGGTCCGCGCCCAACACGAGGTGGTACTCTGCGCCGGCGTCATCAACACACCCAAGCTGCTACAACTTTCCGGGATCGGCGATCCGGCACATCTCGCTGACATAGGCGTACCGGCGCAGCAAGCGCTGCCCGGGGTCGGCCTCAACCTGCGCGATCACTACGCCGCGCGCATGGTCTACCGCTCCCGCGGCGTCACCACGATCAACGAACTGACCCGGGGACCGCGTCTGCTCGGACAGATTGCGCGATGGTTGGCGGGGCGTCCCAACGTCCTGAGTTTCGGGCTGGTGCTGGGCAACGTCTTCTGGAAATCGCGGCCGGATCTTGACCGGCCGGATATCGTCATAACCTTCACACCGGCATCCTTCGCCGAGGGCCTGACCGGCAAGCTGGACGCATTTCCTGGCTTTACGGTCGGTGTGTGGCAGTTGCGCCCCAACAGCCACGGTTATGTTCGCATCGTCTCGCCCGACCCTTCCGTTCCGCCCGCGATCCAACCGAACTATCTGGCGGAAGAAAGCGACAAGCAGGTCCTCGTGGGAGGCATGAAGCTTGCCCGCTCCATCATGGCTGCACCCGCCATGGCTCGAATGGTCGAGAGCGAAACGACGCCGGGGCCAGCTACGCAAAGCGACGAAGACTTGCTTTCCTATGCGCGCGCCGGCGGACATGGAACCTACCACCTGGTCGGTTCGACACGGATGGGGCCGCGCAGCGACCCGACGGCGGTGGTGGATGCCCAGTTGCGTGTCTACGGCATTGACGGCTTGCGCGTGGCCGATGCGTCGGTGATGCCGTCGATGGTTTCGGCCAATACGATGGCGGCTACGATGATGATCGCGGAGAAGGCGGCCGATCTCATTTCCGAACCTGAGCATCGCTAGGTCGTTATATTCTGAATAGAGAATACTATTCTCTATTGTTGACGCAGCATCGTTTCCCTGGTTATCGTGAATTCGGGCATGCTGGGGGAGAAGGCGCACAATGTCGGCTTTCGAGCCGCAAGACCGCTGCCGGTACATGCCAGTGAAATGCTTCAGCGAGATCGCTGCATTCGGGAGGAAATCACATGACCGTTCTCAAGGCCGGCCTTCGGGGTCGCGCGCAAGCTGTAATGCTCGGCGTCGCGCTGGCGCTTGCCGTTCCGGCGGCAAGCGCTCAGGAAGTGACGATCCGCTGGGGCAATACCGCGCCCGCGGCCGTGCCGCACGCGCTTTCGGCCATTCTCGCGCTCGACCCCGAATTGCAGAAGAAGCACGGCATCAAGGTCGAGATGATCAATTTCCAGGGCAACTCGTCCAACTGCATGGCCGCCCTGATCGGCAACGCGGTCGACTTCTGCCAGACCGGAATCTCGACGGGCCTCTATGCCATCGCTGAGGGCGCGGCGATCAAGTCGTTCTCTATGATGGGCGGCCAGGTCGGCGAGCTCGCCCTGAACAAGGCCACCGCCGAGCGCGTGGCTGTGACCGCCGACGAGCCTATCAAGGAGCGCCTGAGCAAGCTCAAGGGCCTCCAGATCACCGGCTCCGGCCCGGGCACGCCGAACTATATGCTGCTCGATGTCATGCTGAAAAAAGCGGGCCTCAGCATCAACGACCTGCAGTTCCGGACGCTGGTGGATATAACCGCGATGAACGAGGGCGTGCGCAATGGCGCGATCGACGGTGTGTGGTGGTCGCTGGGAGCTCTAGGCCCGGCATTGGGGGACGGCAGCGCCGTTCAGGTCATCAGCCTGGCACGCGGCGACTTCCCGGAATTCAAAGGCGTCGCGCTGACGGCCATCTACGCCAACACCTCGTGGCTCGAAGCAAACCGGGACACCGCCAAGCGTGCGAAGGCCGCCATGGTGGAGGCGCTCCAGAAGTGGCGTGCCGATCCGCGAGGTTACGGCGAGGAATACAAGAAGACCTATCTCGAGGCCATGCCTGACGAAACGTGGAATAACATCGTCGACCAGAACCTCGTGGCGTTCTTTGACGACATGACCGGTACCGCCCCCGGCTGGGACTTCTGGATCGACATCATGAAAACCGAGGGCAAGGAAGGTTCCGAAAAGGCCGCGTTCGCCCACGCCTTCGACACGCTCGAATAGCTGATCCGCGACAGCGGAACGGAGAGCTCCTCCGCTCCGAACTATCTTGGAAGCAGGGCAGATCGACACAGCATGGCCGCCTCGGAAACGGGGTGGCCATTTTCATGCAAATACCGTTGTCGTACGCATCGCGGGCAGCGGCCGGCTCGGCCCTCTCCTCCAGCCCCCTGCGGGTTGCCGGCACGCAACTCATCGGCGCGCAACCAAAGGAGGCCCCGGTCAAACCGGAGCCTCCAAAATCGTTCTTACATCGTTCTACGCAGCCTTGCTCGGGACGCAGGCCGACGCGTCCGGGCCTAGACTGGAGACAATTCTCTCCGAAGTCTACTCGACGGCGACGAAGGTATTGTCGAAGGACGCGCGCTCCGCGTTCTCCTTGCCTTCCGCCGTCATCTGCTCGATCCAGAAATCCCAGCCTTCCTTCGTGCCCGTCATGTCGCCGAAGAAAGCCAGCAGGTTCTGGGTCAGCACCTCTTGCCACATCTCTTCCGGCAATTCGGGGAGCTGCGCCTGCTTGTAGGCCGCGCTGTAGCCCTCGGGGTCCGCCCGCAGCTTGGCCACAGCCTCGACCAGTGCTGCCTTGGCGCGCCGGGCGACATCCGGGTTGCCGTCGAGCCACGCGCTCTTGGTGAAGACGCCGGTCAACGCGATGTTGCTCATCTCCGGGATATCCGCCGTGGCCAGGCTGAGCACCCGCACCCCGCTGCCATCCGACAGGACGGGCGCCAGCCCGCCGGGAGACCACAGCGCACCGTCGATCTGGCCACCGCGAATGCCCTCGTTCATCGCCGCCGTATCTGTAAGGGTCCGGAAATTCAGGTCTTCGACGACCGTCATTCCGACACGCTGCATGATCGCGTCCAGCAGCATATAGGTTGGTGTGCCCGGCCCGGCTCCGACGATTTGCAAGTCCTTCAACGCTTCGATCCTGTTGTCCAGCGGCGTGTCGGAATCCATGCCGACACGTTCGGCGACGTCTTTTGAAATGACGATCTCCATCACCTGCCCGCCGAGTGCGGCAATCGCCTTGAATTCTGCGCCTTCAGCGATCGCGTTCAAGCCAGTCGTGATGCCCACTTGGCATATGTCGACTGCATCCGCCACGAGCGCGGCAATGCAGTTAACTGAGTTACCATGGAAATCGGTCATTTCCACCGCGATATCGTGCTTGCGCTGCAACTCCTCATCGAGCGCAACCATTTCGGCAGTCGACAGCGCCATGGAAGCGGAAGACGAGTTGCCCCAACGGATCTTGGCCGGCTCGGCGAAGGCAGAACTGGCCATAAGGAGCGCGAACCCGGCCGCAAGGACGGGTGCGACGAATCGTGAAGCGATCTTGTGGGATCGATGTGTCATGCGTGTTCCTCCCGTATTCGCGATCGTGTCAGGTTCAGGACACTGGCGGCAGTTCTCCCCGCAGATGCGCGGCAAGGATGGCGGCGGTTTCCGCCGCACTCTGTTCGGGAAACCAGTGGCCGCCCGGCACGGAAGCGGTGCTGAGATGCGAGCAACGCTCACGCCAATGCGCCTCGATGTCGAAGATTTTGCACATCTTGCCGTCAGCCCCCCACAGGGCCAGCGTGGGGCAACCGATCTTGCGCCCGAGATCGGCTTCGTCATGTTGAAGGTCAATGGAGGCACCCGCGCGATAGTCGCAGCACCAAGCGTGGATCGCGTCGGGATCACGCCAGCAGCGGCGGTATTCGTCCATCATCTCCGGCTCGAAGAACTGCGGTCCGTTTCCGCCGACGCGTGCCATCAGGCTTTCGTAGAAGAAGTCCGGATCGGCACCGATCATTCGCTCGGGCAGCGGCTCAGCGAGCGGCAGGAAGTACCAGCTCCAGAACGTTGCCGCGAGCGTACGGGTGACGTTGTTGTACATGTCATAGGTGGGCACGATGTCGAGCACGGCAAGCGACAGGACGCGATCGGTCCAATCAAGCGCCATGCGATGTGCAACGCGTGCGCCGCGGTCATGCCCGACGACGTGGAATCGTTCGAAGCCGAGCGCTGCCATGAGCCGGACTTGGTCGGCCGCCATGGCGCGGAATGAGTAGTTCGAGAAATCAGCCTGTCCGCGCGGCTTCGACGAGTCGCCATAGCCGCGAAGATCCACACAGACGACGGTGAACTCCCTGGCCAGGGAGGGCGCTACCTTTGCCCATTCCACGAGGCTTTGCGGGTAGCCATGGAGCAGCAGAACCGCCGAGCCCTGCCCGCCCGTCACGCAGTTAATGGATACCTCGCCGACATCGACCAGCTTGCGCTCGAACCCTTTGAACATCGTCCCTGCTCCTCCCCCTCCTCCGCCGCCGGCGGACAGACGTCATCGTGCGATCCCAGCCGGATGCCGCACCGCCTACTTCAGTATCTTCAGGCTGCCTCGCAGATCGTTGAAGCCACGCAGGACGCGGGTCATAGCACCACCCCTGTCCTCCACCACGGGGAGGTCGGCCATCGCATTGGACATGTAGCCGAATGTCGGCAGATCCTCCCAGCACGAGCGAACGAACTCGACACGCGCAGGACCCGTCCAGCGCTCCAGTATGCGCTGCTCATAGGAGCCGGCCGGCGTCATCACCGTATAGGCGACATCCGGCACCTCCATAGTCTCGGCATTGGCGAAATATTTGTAGTGCAGCCGCGGCCGCACCATTGTGCTCTGCTCCATCGGAGCGATGGGCGTGGTCGCCTCCTTGTCGTGCGGCCACGGGCCGAGCACCAGCCCTTCATATTCGTGTTCGAAGAACTTGAAGCCCTCCCAGCTCATCTCGCCATAAGTGTTGCCGTCACGCGTCTCCGTGTCCGGCACCTCGGCGTAGATTTTGGGATGGCCCGCTTCGTCGCGGCCGACGAGGCAGGCGTCCGCCATGCCCTCCCACATGACCGCAACATAGTCGCCCTCAACTTCATCCTGCGCGCCCTTGAAGACGGCACGGAAGAGCACCTCGACATAATTGTAGGCGCGCCCGGCGAGCCAGGCGAAATCCTTGTTGTAGAGGCCTCGTATCGTCACCACGGGATCGGCTGCGGGCCTGAAACCCGGCGGCAGCCACTGCGCCATCTGGTCCGGCTCGGTGGCGTAGGTCCAGGTGAGGAAGGTCGTGCGCGAGACAGATCCCTCGAAGCGCCTGCCGCCCGGCCCTTGCCGGGGTCCCCATGACGGGCCGAAACCGACCGGCATCCGATAGATGTAGTTCATTGCAAGATTCCCTGGCCTGATATGCGGTGTCGGCGGGGCGGACCGGCTCACACGAGTCACGGCCCCCAGCCTCAATCGGACTGTGCCTCTTTCCACACAGCCTTGTCGTAGGAGACGTTGGAATAGTCCTTTCCGGTATCGGCCGCCATGCGCTTCAACCAGAAATCCCAGCCTTCTCGGCTGCCGTTGACGTCGTCGATATAGATTGCAAGCGCCTGTTCGAAA
Organism: Aquamicrobium sp. LC103; assembly: GCF_001014615.2. Lineage (GTDB taxonomy): Bacteria > Pseudomonadota > Alphaproteobacteria > Rhizobiales > Rhizobiaceae > LBCQ02. The sequence continues at coordinate 166,070 of NZ_LBCQ02000013.1, read as the reverse complement.
GCATCGTCCCAGACCACCTGCTCGAGGTCTGGCTGGTACTTCTCCTTCAGCAGTTTGGAGTATCTGGCGGGATCCGCCTTTGCCGCCTTGATGGCATCGGACACGGCCTCCCGAGCACGCCTCGCAAGATCCGGATTGCTTTCAAGCCAATCGGCGTTTGCGAAGGCCGCAACCGCCGCATATTGCGCAATCTCCGGGAAGTCGCGGCTCATCAAGAGGTAGCGGACGCCCGAACCGTCGGCAAGCGTCGGCCCCAGCGAACCGACCGCCCACATGGCGCCGTCGAACTGGTTGTTGCGCACGCCCTCGACCATCGCCACCGGATCGACCAGCACCCGCATGTTGAGCTCCGAGGCATCCATCCCCGCCTGCTCCAACATGCCTTGCAACATGTAGTAAATCGTCGTGCTGGCCGGGCCGGACGCGATCTCCAGGCCCTTCAGGGCCGCAAGGCGCTCCTGAACCGGCGCGTCCGGGCCTACCCCGATCCGCTCCACGGCGTCGTCCGTCAGCACGATCTCAACATATTGGCCGGAAATCGTCGCGAAAGCCTGGATGCCCGCCCCTTCGGATATCGCGTGCATGCCGCTGGATACGCCATTCTGGCAGATTTCAACGGCCCTGCTGAGCAGCGCGGCGATGCAGTTCGAATTGCCGCCGCGGAAGTCGACGATCTCGACCTCAAGGCCGTGTCGGGCGGCGATGTCGGGGTCGAGCTCGAGAATGACCGAGGGCATGTGGCTGAGCGCGGCGGCCGAGATGTTTCCCCAGCGAATTGTATCCTGGGCGTTTGCGGTCGATGCCGCCGCCAGGGACAATACCGTGCCCCCCGCACCCAATATTGACTTCACTACGCGGTTCACTGGCTTATCCTCCCAGTCGGCTAGCTATGATATGGCACGCATGCGGACCGGACTGTCAGTATTGTGTCGGCGGGATCGTCAACACGATTCCGGACAGTTCCGGTGAAAGCCTGATCTGGCACGACAGGCGGCTGCCTCGTTGGCGCGGCGACGCGGTGCCCTCCAGCATCTCATCCTCGAATGGATCCATCGGACCGAAGCGGTCGAGCCACTCTTCGTCCACGTAGACATGGCAGGTAGCACAGGAAAGCGCGCCGCCACATTCGGCCAGGATGCCCGGAACGGAGCCGGAGATTGCGGTTTCCATGACGCTGGCGCCGCATGCGCCGCTCGCCTCCACGGTCGTGCCGTTGGCAAGGCGGAAGCGGACGACGACCGATGCGGCGGCGTCCGCGTTGATGTCGGCCATCGCGCTCACCCTATCTCTTCCAATGTGATGGCCGCTTCAGGACAGATTCGGGCGCCAAGCTCGGCCTTCTGGCGCAACACCGCCGACACCTGCCTGCCGTCGGAGGCGCAGAACCCTTCCGCGTCGAGCTCATAGACTTCTGGAGCGCGCATCGCGCACAGGGCATGCCCGGCGCAGATGCTGCGGTCGACCCGCACGGTCAGCACGGCTACTTCGTCGCTCATGGCTGTGGAGCCTCCCATTTCAGATATGCGCGATCGGGCGTCCAGACGACGCCGGGAGCCATCTTCGCCCCGCGTTCGGCATCGAGCCTGAAAGACGAGATGCGCTTCACCCATTCTTCGAGAAAGACCCTTATCTCGATGCGGGCCAGGTGCGAGCCGGCGCATCGATGATGGCCAGCGCCGAAACTCAGGTGCGGACTCGCTTCCCGGTCGAAATCCACCCGCTCCGGCTCCGCGACCGCTCGGTCGTCGAAACCCATCACCTGCGTTAGGAAGATGACCCTGTCGTTCTCGCGGAAACGCACGCCGCGATACTCGAAATCATGCGTAGCGCCGCGCTCGGGAACAGATACTCCGTTGATTCGGATGAGTTCCTCGATGGCTGCCGGTATCTTGTCCGGCTCCTCGACCAGCTTTGCGAACTGGTCGGGATTGCGGGCGAGGTAGAGCATGATGAACGACAGCACCGATTTCACCGTGTCGAGCCCGCCAAGGAACAGCAGGGTCGACAGCCCCTCTTCCTCGTGAGCGTGCAGCGGACGTCCCTGGTAATCCGACTTGATGAAGCGGCTCAGGATGTCGTCTCCCGATTCGCCACGCCGCTGTTCGAGCAACCCGCGCAGATAGGCGGCGAGCTCCGCGATGGCGGCCGCGCGGTCCTGCGGATCGGTGGAACGCGTGAACTTCTGCGCCATGGCCAGAAGCCTCGGACGATCGCGCATGTCCGCGCCTACCAGCCGCAGGAAGATGATGATCGGGAAGACCTCGCCGATCTCTTCGATGAACTCGCAGCCGCCATTGCCCAACACACCGTCGATGAGGGAGGCCGCGAAGGTGCGGATATCCGGCTCTAGCTTGCGCATGTTGCCGGGGGCGAAGAAGGCGCCCAGCACCTTGCGGTATTCGGTGTGATCCGGCGGATCGGACTGGACGGGGAGTAACGGCGGCTTGAATGCGCGCACCGGGTTGTGCCGCGGATTTGCCGAGAACAGCTCGCTTTTGCGCAGCATGTCGACGGCGACCTCCGCACGCGTCACCACCCAATGGCCGCCATTGCGCGGTGTGAAGAATATTTCCGGCGCCTCGGCGAAAAGCAGCCTCCCGACCTCGCGCTGCGGCTCCCGTGCGCCGAGTGGGGCAAGCACGAAATCGAAATCGTAGACCAGGCGAGACTGGACATGCGCCGGAATTGAAGCGGCGTCGGCAGGCAACGTGGCCTGTGTATTGTCATGTGTCGAAACCATGCCTGTAGGATAGGCTTTGGAACGCAGCCGCACATGACAGGGAGTCGGGCCAACTTGTCCGAGAGTCAGGCAAGGGCTATGGTAAAGCGTGGGCTGATACTGTGGGGGACGGTCGGTCTTGCTACGAAACCGCCCATGCCTCCAAGATCCGGAGACGCAGAGTGCAGGCGCGAACCGCTAATTCCTTCGAAGGCTATTGCCGCGCGGTGCAGGAAGTCTTCTTCCCCGTCGTGGTGGACGGCATGCGTACGCCCGTGTCGACGCGTCTGCGCCGGCGACAGGCTGGTGCGTTCGCGGTGACGGAAGGCCTCGTCTATCACCCCGACCCGATACGCGGTTCGCGCAATGCGTCCAGCATCGAACAGAGGGCGGAAGACCAGTTCATCCTCATCGGACCGCAGACCGGTTCGCTGGTCTATCGCCAGTTCGGCCGCGAGGCGATGCTGGAACCGGGAAGCGCCGTACTGCTCAACACTCGTATTCCCTACGAGTTCGAACGGCGGACCTCCGGGGCATTCATGTGCCACCAGCTTCCCGGCCAGATGGTCCGCCAGATGATGCCCGAGCCGGAGCGTTTCTGCGCGGTTCCGATCGCCACTAGCAGGGGCTCCGGCGCAGTGGCGCTGCGCTATTTGGAAACGGTCTGGCATGAGATCGACGCCCTCAGCGAAAGCGAACGTGACTTTCTGCTGTCCAACGCGCTGCGCCTGGTATCCGCGGCGTGCGGCGGCCGCCAGAGCGAATATCGCCCTACTTCTCCGCGAAAGCTCTACGATCGCGCGGTCACGCTGATAGAAGCCCACCTGCATCGGCCGGGCCTGGCGGCGAGCGCCGTCGCGGCGGAACTCGGCGTGACGGCAGGCCACCTGCACTCCACTTTCCAGGAGCAGGGAACGACCGTCGGCCGCACCATCTTGCAGCGGAGGCTGGAGATGTGCAGGCAAGAACTGGCACGCGGCGCCTCCGTGACCGACACGGCCTATCGCTGGGGCTTTGGTGACGCCTCCAGTTTCAGCCGGGCCTTCAAGCGCTTCTACGGCATCCCGCCGCGGCAGGTCCGTGCCGATTGAGGACAACGATCAGGGAAGCAAGGTCAGTATGCCCTGGCTCATCCCGCCGTCCACCACGAGGAACTGGCCGGTCATGTAACTCGATCGGTCGCTCGCGAAGAACAGCACCGCGTCCGCCACTTCCTGCGTCTCGCCGATGCGGCCGAGGGGAATCATGGCCTCGCGCCGTTCGCGGATGGTCGGATCGTTCTCGTAGTTGGCGACGCTCATCGGCGTCATGAAGAGGCCAGGACTGACCACGTTGCTACGGACGCCCGATGCGCCGAGATCACCGGCGAGTTGCGATGACAGCATGAGCACGCCCGCCTTGCTGACGCTGTAGGCGCCGCCGACGACGCGCGGATTGTGCGCGGCGACGGATGCGATATGCACCATGGCGCCCCGGCCCTTCTCGACCATGTGCGCGCCGAAAGCGCGGGCGCACAGGAAGTACGAATCCAGGTTGACCGCCAGCAGCGCGTGCCAGTCCTCCAGCGGCAGGCTCATGAGCCGGCCGGGTTTGGCCAACCCCGCATTGTTCACCAGTATGTCCGCAGGCCCAACCTGCTGGCGCATCTCGGCAGCGGCCGTCTCGATCGCCTTCTCGTCGGCGAGGTCGCACTGGACTGGCAGCACCTCGTGGCCTTCCGCCGCCATTTCGGACTTGAGGGCGGCCAGCCGCTCCTCGTCGCGGTCCAGCGCGACCGGTACCGCGCCCGCATGCGCGAGGCGGCGAATGATCGCACTCCCTATGCCCCCGGCACCGCCCGTAACCACGGCGACCTTGCCGTCCAGTTCCAGCCAGTTGGCCTGCCCTGCCATGTAGATTCCTCCTATGATAATTGAACGAAGCGCGCGGTGACCCGCCGCCGGCACAAATCCCGTTGGTTATCTTGCCGACCGGGTCAGCAGCAGCAGTCGCAAGACGCCCGGCCATTCGGTCCTCACTCGGTACGCGCGATCTCCAGGATCACCGCCTCGTATCCGGCCGAGCCATAATCCTTGCCGGTGCTTTCGGCCTGGAGCTCGAGGAGTAGCTCCCAGCCGGCGCGCGTCACCTTGGCGCCGTCGAGGAACGAGCCCGCGGCCTGCTGGAAGCCGTCGTGCCAGAGATTCGCGTCCAGCGTCTCGAAATACTTCGCCTTGATCACCGGAGAGATCGCATCCGGGTCGGACTTGATCATCGCGATCGCGTCGGCAAGCGACGCATGCAGGCGCTTCACAACCGAGGTGTTCTCATCGATCCAGGCCGTGCGCGCGTAGACGGTGACGTAAGGCACCGCCTTCAGCTCCGGCACGTCGCCGCCGGCAAGGCTGATCCACCGCACACCGCTGCCGTCCGCCAGAACTCCGCCTAGACCACCGATGCCCCACATCGCCCCATCGATCTGGTCGTTGCGGATCGACTCCATCATGGCAGCCACGTCGCCCAGCGTCCGATACTGCACGTCGGAGATAGTCAGCCCTGCCTCTCGCAGCATCCGGTCGAGCGTGATGTAGTGGGCTGATCCGGGTGCCGCCGACACGATGCGCAACCCCTTGAGGGCCGCAATGCGGTCATCGACCGGCGCATTCGCCGCTATACCCAGTCGGTCGGCCGTCTGCTTCGACAGGACGAGTTCGCTCACCGGCCCGGCGGTCACGGCCACAGCCTTCAGCGGCGCGCCTTCCACGATCGCATCAACGCCCGTCGGAGAGCCCACCTGGCAGACATCGATCGCTTCCGACAGCAACGCCGCTATGCAGTTGGCGCTGTTGCCACGAAGGTCCGTGATCTCAATGTCGATATCGTGCTTCGCAAAAACCTCGGGTTGGGCTTCACCGAGCAGCGCAGGCGCATGATTGGCGGAGAGGCCGGCGATACCGTACCGGACGGTATCCGCAGCGGACACGGTGCCGGCCGCGCCGATGCCCAGGGCGGCCCCAGCAAACAAAAGCAGGGCTTGCCGCTTCGATTCAGAGAAGATGGTCATTGCTGGTTTCCTCCATTGAAGCGTGAATAAGAATGGCGAGCCCGGCCCGCCACGCTGCGCGCTACCGCGGCTCCTTCCGCTGCTGCTTCGACCAAGTCGCCCGGGAAGCCGTCGCGAACGGCCCCGATCGCGAACAGTCCCGCTGTCCTGGTCTCCAGACCGGCGCCCGTGCGGATGTATCCATCTGGGGTCTTGTCGACCATGCCCCCGGCGATCTCGCTGTTTGGCATGCAGCCGATCCTCGGAAAGATCGCAAAACATTCGAGCTCGCTCTCACGGCCGTCCGCGTGGCGCAGCGAGATCGCCTCGACGCCGTCGGCACCCCGTATCCCGGTGACCGTGGAATCCCACTCGAAACGCAGATTGGCTCGCGTTTCTGCCCGTTCGAGGTAATGGCGTCGAGCGCGTGCGCGTCCGCGTATGACCACCGTCACCGTCCGTGCATACGCCGAAAGGAGCAGGGCTTCCTGCAAGGCCGCATCGCCACCGCCTATGACCGCAATGTCACGGCCGCGGCAGAGGGGACCGTCGCAGGTGGCGCAATGCGCCACCCCCCGCCCTTGGAATTCCGTCTCACCGATGACACCGAGGCTGCGCGACCTCCCGCCAGTCGCGAGCACGACGTTGTGGGCTAAGACAAAATCTCCGCCATGGTGCAGGGCAAAGCCCTCATGCGCCGTTTCGATCGCCGAAACTTCAGCCATCAGAAGGCGGATTCCAGCGTTCCTACCGTCCGCGAGTAGCGACGCCGCGAATTCCGGCCCGGACAGCGCGATACCCGGCATGCCTTCAATTTGTCCGACCGTTGCGATCTGCCCACCGGGTTGCAATGCACCTTCAATCAGAAGGACCGACAGGCCGCGCTGGGCGGCATGCCAGGCCGCCGTCAGACCCGCCGTTCCGCCACCGACCACCGCCAGATCGTATCGATTTCGCCGCAGCAGCCCGACCACGTCCGCTCCCTTGGGCATTGACTTAACCCTACTTCAATGTAGCATCTCAACCAATCTTGTCTATACATGTTGAGTGGTTGTGCATCGATGCTAGGCGACAATCCCGGGCACTTCCGGACGGTATGGCCGGGGAGCGTCCGCGTGGCCGCGGATGCCCGCTATGCGGCGCGCCCCACAAAGATGGAAGGGCTGCGTATCGCGCAATTGTGGGACTTCCTGTTCCGCGGAGACGAGATCTTCGAGATGCTGGAGGATCCCCTCAGGGAACGACTGCCGGGCGCGGAGTTCGTGTCATGGCGAACGTTCGGCAGCACTCATGGCGGCGATGAGGCCGAAGTACTCGCTGCTCTTCCCGCCCGGCTCCGCCAGGCTGGCGTTGACCTCGTGCTCTCGGGCATCGGTTGCTGCGGCTCCTGCACCCCAGCGGTGCTAAGAGCCTCGCTGGCTTGCGAGAAGGCGGGCTTTCCGACCATTTCGCTCATCTGCGAAGGGTTTCTCGGCCAGGCCTCCGTCAACGCCGAAGGGCTAGGTCTGCCGGGTCTGGCACTCGCACGTATTCCCGGCCACGTCGACGTGATGTCCACGGACGAGCTGCGACGGGCCGTGTCGGAGACGACAGCCGATGCGATCGTCACGGCAGTATCGACGGTCGAACCGGCACCGGCTCGGGCCACGACAGTGGAATACGAGCCGCGGGAGATCGTCTTCGAAGGCGATCTCGATGCCGTTCTCGGCCACTACGAACGGCAGGGGTGGTCCGACGGTCTGCCCATCATCCCGCCCACGATCGAGCGTGTCGAGGCATTCCTGCAACATACGGGACGCAAGGCGGACGAGGTGGTCGGCGTCATGGTGTCGGACAATCGCGCGGCAACTGTGTGGAGTGTTGCCGTGAACGGCGTGATGGCAGGCTGCCGTCCGGAACATATGCCGGCGCTCATCGCCATCGCCGAGGCGATGTGCGACCCCGCATTCGGCATCGAGCGCAATTCGAGCAGCGGAGCCGAAACGCTGATCATGCTCAACGGTCCCGCGATCGGTGAGTTGGGCTTCAACTTCGAGCAGGGCGTATTGCGCGACGGCTTTCGCGCCAACACATCGGTCGGCCGTTTCTTTCGTCTTTATTTCCGCAACGTCGCCGGCTTCCTGCCTCACCAACGGGACAAGGCCACCTTCGGCAATACCTGGCGGGTGGTCATGGCCGAGAACGAGGACGTGCTGGCCGAGATCGGCTGGCCCTCCATCGCCGAGGAGGCCGGCTACGGCAAGGATGACAGTGTCGTGACCATCGCTCGCTATTCCGGCGGCGACGTGCTGCCCAACGTCTCCGGCAGCCGGCCGCAGGAGATCGCAGTGGTGCTGGCCGGCGCCATTCGCAAAATGATCACATGGCAGGTGCGGTACACGCTCGGCTTCGGCGACGGCATGTTGCGGCCGCTGCTGCTCCTCACCCCGATCATCGCTCGATCGATCGCCGCAGGCGGCTGGAGCAAGAGCGATCTGAAGCGCTGTCTCTTCGAGCACTGCCGCATTCCGGCCGATGATTTCGAGAAGCACCTTGTCTTCGGGGACGAGACGCGTAAAGCGATCTGGAACATCGCCGACTATGTACGGATGGGTAAGACGCCGGCCAGCTTTCTCGAAACTGAAGATCCGCAGCGGCTTGTGCCGATCGTGCATGATCCCGAGGACTTCATGATCGCCGTGACCGGGGATCCGCTTCGGACAAACTGCTACGTATTCGCGCCGACAGGCATCCTGGGCTATCCGACATCTCGCAAGATGGAGCCGGGACAACCTGCAACTGGTACTGAATGATCCGCTGAGCGGCCTGTTGTCCTGTACCCGGCGTGGATCAGGCGATCCTCGTGGCTGGTGGCGAGCGGCAAGTCCAAACCTTGCGTGGCAAGGTTGGTCTGGCGCTTCGGCTGAACGGTATTTCGTTCCGCCATCTCCGCCGTCGTAGACAAAACAGCGAGCGGGACCTTCGGCCTAGCGTCAGGCGCGCAACAGGCGGACCTTGTGGTCGGGCCCGATATCGACGAGTTCGGATGCCTCCGGTGGCGAGAATACGTCTGGCGCCACACTGCCGTCTGAACTGAAGCGCCAGCCCGGCGGCGGGACGGGGTGGACCTTTTCGGTCGCCTTGCGGGCACGGCCGAGCGCGGCATCGGGATCGGGAATCGCGTCGATCAAGCGTCTGGTGTAGGGATGCTGTGGATTTTCGAATATCTCTCCCCAGCCGCCCTGCTCGACGATCTGGCTGAAAAACATCACCAGTACCCGGTCGCTCATGTGCTCGACGACCGACAGATCGTGCGAGATCATCACGTAGGACAGGCCGAACTGCTCCTGCAGATCCTGCAGAAGATTGATGATCTGCGCCCTGATCGACACGTCCAGCGCGGAGACGGGTTCGTCGAGCACCACGATCTCTGGTTCGAGGATCAGCGCCCGGGCGATGCCGATACGCTGCCGCTGGCCTCCCGAAAATTCGTGAGGATATCGTCTGCCCTGCTCGGCGGTGAGGCCGACGCTCCTGAGCATGGCGGCGATGCGGTCGGTCGCTTCCGAGCCGGCGATGCCGTGCAGTTTCAGAGGCTGGGCCAGAGACGCGTTCACCGTCTGACGCGGATTGAGGCTGGCATAGGGATCCTGGAACACCATCTGCGCAGCCTTGGCGCGGGCCATGCGGCTCGGCGCGCCGGGTCCGGTGATCGGTTTGCCTCTGAAGCGGATCGTGCCTTCGGTCGGCTCCTGAAGTCCCATGATGGACAGCGCCGTGGTGGACTTGCCGCACCCGGATTCGCCGACGATCGACAGGCACTCGCCCTTGGCAAGCGAGAAGCTGACGCCGGTCACTGCATAGAGCGTGCGCTTTCCAGCACCAAGTATGCCGCGTCCGGAGATGGGAAAGCGGACGTGCAGGTCATCGACCTCGAGAATGGGCGCGCTCAAGCCGACGCTCCTTCCCCGCGCGGGCTGATGAAGCGCGTCTGTGTCAGGATCGAGCGGTCGGGGATGATGCTGTCGATATCCACCAGCCGGTGCCGGCCTTGTGTGGAACGGCTGCCGAGACGCGGCAGCGCGCCCAAGAGTCCGCGGGTGTATTCGTGCCGCGGATCGGTGAACAGCGCCTCGGTCCAGTTCTCCTCTACCAACACCCCCGAATACATCACACCCACACGCTGGCAGGTCGAAGCGATGACGCCGAGATCGTGGCTGATGAACAGCACTGCCGTGCCGCGTTCGGTGCAAAGCTCCTTGATGAGACGCAGCACCTCGGCCTGAACCGTCACGTCGAGCGCGGTGGTCGGCTCGTCCGCGATCAGCAGGTCGGGATCGCAGGCCAAGGCCATGGCGATCATCACGCGCTGGCGCAGGCCGCCCGACATCTGGTGCGGATAGTTTTTCGCCCGGCGGTCGGGGTTGGGCACGCGCACGTTTGCCAAGGCCTCGACCGCCAGTTTCTCGCCTTCCGCCCACGACTTGCCCTGATGCAGGTAGAACATCTCGGCGATCTGCCGCCCCACAGTGGCCAGCGGGTTGAGCGCGGTCATCGGCTCCTGAAAGATCATCGCGATGCGGTCACCCCGCAGCTTGCGCATCTCGCGCCTCGACAGCTTCAGCAGATCGCGACCATGAAACAGAATCTGCCCCGCAGTGGTGCGCAGGGGCTTTTTCAGGAGACCCATCGCGGCCAGCGAGGTCACCGATTTGCCAGAGCCCGACTCGCCCACGAGCCCGAAAGCCTCACCCGGCATGATCTGGAAGGAAACCCCTTTTAGGATCGGGTATGTCTGGCCGCCGCCGATAGGCAGGCCGACGTGAAGGTCTTTGACCTCGAGTAGCGGAACGGTCATGCCTTGCGGGTCCTCATATGGGGGTCGAGACTGTCTCGCAGGCCGTCGCCCAGCAGATTGAACCCCAGCACGGACAGGAAAATGGCGAGGCCGGGGAAGATGGCGACCCAGGGCGCGAGCTGGATCATCTCGCGCGCATCCGTCAGCATCGAACCCCAGGACGGGAACGGCGGCTGGATGCCGAGACCAAGGAAGCTGAGCGCCGCCTCCGACAGCACCGCGCTACCCATGCCGAGCGTCGCCATGACCAGGATCGGCCCCATCATGTTGGGCAGGATCTGCGTGAACATGATGCGCAGGTCGGAATAGCCGAGCGATTGCGCCGCCAGTACATAACCCTGCGACTTGAGCGACAGCGTCGAGGAACGGGCGATCCGGCATGTCCAGCTCCAGTTGGTCAAGCCAAGCGCGATCAGGAGCGACACGAGGCCCGGTCCGAGCACGGCCATGACCGCCAGGGCGAAGATCAGCGAGGGGATGGCGAGCATGACATTGGTCATCCCGTTGACGAGGTCGTCCCACCAGCCGCCCCAATAGCCGGCAGTCATTCCCAGCGTCACACCGATGAGCGAATTGATGACCTGCGAGACAATGCCGACCGTCAGCGAGATCTGGGCGCCGTAAAGGATGCGGGAGTAGACGTCCCTGCCCTGGCTGTCGGTGCCGAACCAGAATTCACCGTCGGGCGGCAGCTCCGCGTTCATCAGGTTCGCATCCATGACCGGATCGAACGGAGCAAGCCAAGGAGCAAGAATGCCGGCGAGGATGACCACGACAGTCAGGAAGCCTCCGAAGACGAGGTTGAAGCCAAGACGCATCGCTGCTCAGTCCTGTTTGATCCGTGGATCGATGGCTGCATAGAGCAGATCGACCAGCGTGTTGATGACGAGGAACCACAGCACGATGACGAGGATCGTGCCCTGGACCACCGGGATGTCGCGGATCGCCACGCTGTCGACCAGCAGCGAGCCGATGCCCGGCCATGCGAACAACTTCTCGATGACCACGGCCTGACCGATCAGCGACCCGAACTGCAGGCCTACGGTGGTGACGATCAGCACGAGCGCATTGCGGGCGACATGACGGCGCACGACGGCACTCTCGCTCATGCCCTTGGCATGGGCAGTGCGGATGAAGTCCGAGTTCATCACGTCCAGAACGCCGGCGCGGGTAGTACGCGCCAAAAGCGCGAGCGGGGTCACGCCGAGGGCCATGGCCGGCAGGATCAGGTTGCGGAACGATCCGCCGCCGTAGCCGAAGCTCGGCAGCCAGTTCAGATGCAGCGCGAACAGCATCATCATCAGCAGGCCCAGCCAGAACTGCGGCAGCGACAGGCCCGAGACGGCGCCGATCATCGTGACGGTGTCGAGGATCGAGCCGGGACGCAGAGCAGCCATGAAGCCGAGCGGAACGCCGATCACGATGGCGAACACCATGGCTGCAGCGGCCAGCTCCAGCGAGGCCCACATACGTTCGTTGATCATCTGGATCACTGGCAGGCGGGTGCGGAAGGACGTGCCCAGATCGAACCGCACAAGGTCCCACAGATAGGTGAAGAACCGTTCGTGCAGCGGTTTGTCGAGACCAAGTTCGGCGGTGAGCCGGGCGACGAGCTGCGGATCGGCATTTGTCCGGCCGTCCGAGAAAAGGCTGGCAGCGAAGCTGCCTGGAACGACGCTGAAGATCACGAAGATCAACAGGGCGACGACGATCACTGTAGGGATGATCTGGAGGATACGTCGAAGCGCAAAACGTAGCATGAGCTGGTCCCGGTCAGGCCGCGTCGGGGATGGGTGGCGACTATCCCGCGAACGAATCCGAGGGCAGTCCACGAGGGGAACTTCCCCTCGTGGACGGTGTCGCCTTCCTACTGGCGGCTGGCGGGTGCCGTGTCGTCGATCCAGATATCGTCATACGGCTGGAGCGCGAGCTCGGTCGCGTTCGGAACCAGCCCGTGGACCCAGGGCTGATGGGCCATGACCGCCTTGTTGTAGTTGAAGAACCAGACCGGCGCTTCTTCCTGGATGAAGTTGTTGGCCTCCTTCAGCAACTCCAGTTGCTTTTCAGGATCGCGCTCGGCACGGGCTGCTTCGTAGATCTTGTCGTATTCAGGGTTCGAGTAGGCGGTGTAGTTGCAGGCCGATTGCGGGGTCTGCGACCAGTAGCAGCGCATCACCGTCAGCGGATCCGGCCCGGTCAGGTTCGACCACATATAAGCCTGGAAATTACCTGCGGAGATGGTAGAGCCGAGCGCTGCCGATTCGATCGGACGCGGCCTCACGGTGACGCCCACTTCTGCGAGCATTGGCAGGATGGCCTCAACGATCGGTACGCCCCAGCTTTCGTTCGACGTTGCGGTCACCTCGAACTCGAAGCCGTTCTCGTAGCCGGCCTCTTTCAGCAGTTCCTTGGCCTTTTCCGGATCGTAGGGATAGGGCTCGGCCTCGGTGTCGAAGGCGGGCGAACCGAACGGCAACCAGCTCGTGGCGCGCACGGCCTTGCCCTTGACCAGACGCTCGATGATCAAATCCGAGTTGATCGCGTAGTTGATGGCCTGGCGAACGCGCTTGTCCTTGAACGCCTCGACCTGAGTCTGGCTGAAGCCGATGTTGCGGGTAAAGGTTTCCGCCACCTCGAGAATGTTGTCCTTCAGCGCGGGGTCGGCCTGATAGGCGGAATACTGGACCGGCCCGAGGATCGAGACGTCGATTTCCTGATTGCGGAAGGCGACGTCGCGCGCCGAGCCTTCGGCCATGACGATGATGTTGACCCTGTCGAGGTAGGGCCTGCCTTCCTCGTAATAGTCGTCGAAGCGCTCGACCACGATCTGCGAGCCGGGAACGTGCTCTTTGAAGACGAAGGCGCCAAGGCCGACCGGATTGATCGCCTGTTGCTCCAGCGGCACGTCCGCCGGATAGATCGCCGTGGTGGGTTCCATCAGGTTGAAGCCGGGATTGCCGGCCGCATCCAGGGTGATTTCCAGCGTGTGATCGTCGATCTTCTTCAGACCCTCGATCTCCGTCGCTGCGCCCGAGCCGAATTCCTGCACGCCCTTGATGATGTTGATGTAGCTGGCACCGGGCAGCGCGTTCGAGGCGGTCGCCAGGCGCTCATAGGTGAAGATGAAGTCATCCACGGTCAGCGGCGTGCCGTTGTGGAACTTCGCGTTCTTCTTCAGATGGTAGGTGTAGGTGGTGCCGTCTTCGGACACGTCGACCGAATCCGCCAGTTCCAGCACCGGGGTGTTGGCATGGGAATCCCACGAATACAGGCTGCGGTGAATGGCAAAGGTGAGGAACTGTTCCTGGATGTTCGGGCTGGAATGGGTGTCCAGCGTCGCGAAGGCCGAGCCGTAGGGCGCCGTGAAGTTGAAGGTGCCGCCATGGCGCGGCTCGTCCGCCCATGCCAGCGTCGCGGTGCCGAGGCTCAGCAACGCGGCGAGTGAAAGGGTCTTCAGCATTTCGTCTCTCCTCTGGTGGCGCGCTGGCCCGTTACGCTCCGGCGCAGTTTATTATTCTTGTCGTTGTCTCCTCCGTGGCGGCAATTCTATGCGGGCCGCCCTTCTATTCATCGTGCATCATGGACGACGCGGCCTGCAAGCAGAGTCAGCACGCAGCGCGTCGTGTCCCGCAAGGTCTCGGGGGCAGCCTCCAGCAAGTTCTCGCTGAAGACCGCGATATCGGCCCATTGCCCCGGCACCAGCCGGCCCTTTACGCCTTCGGCCTTCTGCGAGTAGGCCCCATGCTCGGTAAAGGCCTGCAAGGCCTCTTCGCGGCTCAGACACTCGGATTCGCGCAGGACCGTACCCTTCCAGGTACGGCGTGTGATCATCGTGTAGAGGTTCGGGAATGGATTGGGCGAGCACACCGGCGAATCGGACCCGGTCGAGGGCCGCAGACCCATGCGCATCCAGGTGCCGATCGGATAGGATCCCGCGGCACGCTCTTCGCCAAGCACGGAGACATAGCTGTCGCCGAAATCGTAGATGAAGGCCTGCTGCGGCGCCGGCAGAATGCCGGCGGCCCTCATCCGCCGGTTCTGCTCCGCGCTAGGATAGCCACAATGCTCGATCCGGTGCCGGCGCTCCGGATCGGGCGACGCCGCAAGCGCCTTCTCGTAGGCGGTGATGAGCTGCTCGATGGCCCCGTCGCCGATCGCGTGGCAGGCCAGCGCATAGCCCTTGCCGTGATAGTCCTTCACCAGAGTGAAGACCTGCTCGTCGGGCAGCATCTGGACGCCAAGGTTTTCGGGCTCGTCCTTGTAGGGTTGGGTCATCCAGGCGGTGCGACCACCGGCCGAGCCATCGAGGAAGATCTTGACCGCGCCGACGCGCAGCATGTCGTCCCCCGCCCCTGAGACCAGCCCCATCTTCCAGCAATCCTCGACGATGGACTTGCCGGGATCGCCGAGCAGCGTCAGCCAGACTCGCACCGGCAAGCGGCCCGCCAGCTTCGCCAGCTCGTAGGCGCGAATCTCCGGCAGCCCGGACACCTGCCCGACCGCCGCATCCATGGTGCTGGTGATGCCGTAGGAAAGCAACAGCCGGCCACCCAGCTCGATCGCCTCGACCAGCCGGTCCTCCGGCACTTCCGGAATGGCGGACCTGACAAGGCCGATGGCGTTCTCCGCCAGAAGACCATTCAGCCGGTTTCCATCCATCCCGATGACGCCGCCTTCGGGCGTGGGTGTGGATTCCGACACGCCGGCGAGCTCCAGCGCCTTCGAGTTGGCGATCGCGATATGGCCGCAGGCGCGGGTAACCAGAACGGGGTGGTCGGGCGCGGCACGGTCGAGGTCTTCGCGGGTCGGATGCGCGCCGGTGTCGAGCTTGACCTGATCGTAGCCGCGGGCCAGCACCCAGGCGCCCTTCGGGGTCCGGGCGGCGCGGGTCGCGATCGCCTCGACCATAGTTTCCAGCGTCGGCACGGCATCCGGGGTGACATCCACCATCCCCATCACCAGCCCGGTCGAGATCAGATGCAGGTGGTTGTCGATCAGGCCGGGACTCGCGAAGCGTCCCTCAAGGTCGATCACCTCGGTCTCCGGTCCTTTCAGCGCAAGGATGCCGGCATCCGAACCCGTGGCGAGAATTTTGCCCTGCCATACGGCAAGTGCCTGACAGCGGCCGTCCTCGCGGCCACGCCAGATGTCTCCATTGTGCAGAATGAGATCAGCAAGGATGCTGTTGGACAAGATACCCCCCGGAACTGGACGATTGCAGCGTCGGACCGCGGTCTGGACGTACAGCAACGGGCTTGCAACGGATAACGCCACACCCCGACCCCGCACCACATCGGCCGGATTTCCCCGATCGCCGGGCAATCCCCACCATACATTCCCCTCTCATAGTGTCTCGGGCGTCTTCCTGCGCCCTTGCGTTGCGACCAACAGTGGAACCCCGAAGCGGCGCTTGGCAAATTCGCTTTTGACAAATGATTATGCAAAATCAGTATAACTAACGGCCGATGTCGTCCCACGACGCGCAGTTGATATTCCTGCCGAGCGGAAAGGAGCGTTGCGTTGGAAATCAAGTGGCTCGAAGATTTCGTGGCGCTCGCCGACGCCTCGAGCTTTTCCCGTGCGGCGGAACTGCGCAATGTCACGCAATCAGCCTTCAGCCGCAGGATCAGGCAGCTCGAAGCATGGTTGGGCGTCACCCTGATCAGCCGTGCCACCATGCCCGCCGAACTGACCCCTGAAGGCCGCAGCTTCCTGCCGGTGGCGCAAGAGACGATCCGCACCTTCTACACCATGCGCGAAACGCTCCGCCCTGCCCCGGAAGCGCGTCTCATTCGCATCGCCGCCCTGCACACGCTCACACTGACTTTCTTTCCGGACTGGCTCGGACGGCTGGAGTCGATAGCCGGGCCGCTCGGCACCGCCTTCATCCCCGACCGCGGCGGCATCGAGGCCAATGTCGAGGCGATGGTGATGGACGAGGCGGACCTGTTCCTGACCTACGCGCATCCCGAGGTGCCGTTTCACCTCGACCGGGACAAGTTCGAATATCTGACCATTGGCCGTGACCGCCTGATCCCGGTGGCAGCACCGCAGGTGCGCATCGCCGACGCGCTTCATCCGGGGGCGGGCATCCTCGACCGGGCGGTATCCGGCGAGCTGGTGGTGCCCTGCCTCTCCTACGGCTATTCGTCCTTTTTCGGCGTGGCCCTTGCCCAGCTTCTGGCGAAACGCCCGCCATTCGGACGTCGGACGGTGCACGAGAACACCATTAGCGCCGGCCTGAAGACCGTCGCCCTCACCGGATCCGGCCTGTGCTGGCTGCCCGAAAGCCTAGTCGCCAAGGAACTGGCCGATGGCAGGTTGGTCGCCGCAAGCGCCTCCCGGGAGTGGTTGCTCGATCTGGAAATCCGGCTCTACCGCCACTCGGCCAAAAGGATGAAGGCGGTCGAGACGATGTGGGATGCCGCCGCGCAGATCCGGGCAGCCCTCACCCCTTAATGAACCGCAGGGCGCGCAAGATCTCGAAGAAATTGCTTGCCTCGAAGGCCACCGCCCGCGGGCCATGCGCCGTCGCCCCCGGATACCAGCGCGATTGATACGCGTTGACCGGGTTCACGAATTCCACCACCACCTCCCATGGACCGTTGGTCGAAGGAACGCCGCCGGCGCCGTTCGCCAGCGCCGCCTCGACCCCTTCGCAGATCAGCCGGCAGGAGCGTGCCGGCGCGATGGAATTGGACGCCGGACCGGCGCCGAACAGCGTTTCCACGGTGGCCATGCCGGGGATCATCGCACGCGCGTCGGCGCAGATGCCGGCGTCTCCCGCCAGAAACACCGATGGCACGCCGTAGAGCGCCGCGCACAGCGCGTTGATGGTGAATTCGGACGCCACCTCGCCATTCAGCAGCAGCCGCGAGATTTTCAGATTAGAGGTATGGGCCAGAGGATTGTCCTCGGTCCCGGCCTTGGAATGGTAACCCGTGTAAATGGCGGCGGCGAAGCTGTCATCCACACCGAACATCATCTGGTCCGGATGCCCCGACCAATTCCGCACGATCCGGACATAGTCGGGCAGTCGTTCGACGAGCAGGTTGCGGCCGCTGTCATGCGCGTCCTTGACGACCACTTCGGTTGCGCCGGCGGCACGTGCGCCTTCGCAGGCGGCAAGCACCTCGGCAGTCATCAGGGCGCGGTATTCCGTCCAGTCGGCATGGCCATGGATCGTCTCGTCCCAATGATTGATGCCGGCAGTGCCCTCGATATCGGCGGAAATGAAGATCTTCATGTCAACGGTTCTCCTTGAGCCAGTCGGCCAGCGCCGGATAAATGCGGCCGTTGCGACCGCGGGTCGCCTGAGCCTCGCACATCGCGTTCAGGACCGCCTCCTGCGTGGTCTCGGCAGCCGCGCGGAAAGCCAGATCGATTTTGCCGTCGTCCAGCCGGCGCAGCGATGCAAAGGCGGATTTCGGTTCGTGCTCGACCGGATCGGCAGTCGTGAAGCAGATGGCCAGATCGCCGCTGCCGTTGCCCCAGAACGCGCCAAGACGCGCCAGACCCGCCCCGGCCCGGCGCGCCACGCGCTGCAACTGCCGGTCACCCAGCGGCAGGTCCGTGGCCAGAACGACGATCACCGAGCCTTTTTCCGTCTCGGCAACCGCGCCAGGCACGGGGCGGCGACCGTCTGGCAGCACCAGTTGCCCCACCGGTCCGAAATTTGCGAGAACCAGCGCGCCGAGCGTGAAGTCCTCGTCGCCGATGCGCATCAGCCGCGAGGACGTGCCGATGCCGGCCTTGAAGCCGAATGCGGTCATGCCCGTGCCCGCGCCGACCGTACCCTGTGGGACATGACCGGGCTTCGCGGCATCCAGCGCGGCGCCGGCGTCCTCGGGCGTGACGGCCATGGCCTGAATATCGCTGATGCCACCGTCGTTGCATTCGCAGACAAGCGCATTGACCGTGGAGGTGCTGCGCCCGATCCCAGGATTGGCCGCGATCGCCCTGCGGATCAGTTCCTGCATGCAGGCGGCAACGCCAAATGTATTCGTCAGCAGGATCGGCGTTTCGAGCGTGCCAAGCTCGGCAACCTGCATAAGGCCCGCCGACTTGCCGAAACCGTTGATGACGTCGACGGCCGCCCGCGGCTTGAGCCGGAACGGATCGCCCGCGTGCGGCAGGATCGCGGTGACCCCCGTCGCTAGCCCGTCACCCGACAGCGTGCGATGGCCGACCGAAACGCCGTTCACATCCGTGATCGCGTTGAGCGGGCCGACGCGCAGGCCTCCTGTCACCAGCCCCAGTTCACGTGCGGTCGCCATCCCACTCCCCCATTCCTCGTCTCTCTCTCCGCATGGCGCGCCATGCCCGGTCTGCATAGATGTTGCAGACCGCGCGTCATCGGTCCAGACCGGCACGCCAGACCACGCCACCTGCGCTCTCTGGAACAATGATATCTGAAGCGTGAATTCTGCTTCTGGCTATAGTGGTGCCCGTCACGTCCGACCTCGGCGCTACCGACGCTCATTCAACAAGAGGCCTCGACATATGCCTGCACGCGTATTGATCGCCGAGTTCATGCACGAAACGAACACGTTCAGCGTGCAGAAGACCGACCGGACCAGTTTCGAGAAGTGCAGTCTTTATCTGGAGAACGAAATATCCGCAGCATTCGTGAATACCCGTACCTTCATGGGCGCGGGCTATGAGGCGACCGAAGAATTCGGTTGGACGATCGTCACCCCTCTCGTTGCCGGAGCCACGCCGGCTGGACGCGTAACGGACGCATGCTTCGAGGAATTCGCGGCGATCCTTCTGGCGGCGACCGGAGAGGTGGATGGTATCCTGCTGCATCTGCACGGCTCCATGTCCACCGAAAGTCATGACGACGGCGAAGGCGAGCTGCTTGCGCGCATCCGGGCCACCGTCGGCCCTGCCATTCCGATCGTGGTCGTGCTCGATCTCCACGCCACCGTGACGCAGCGCATGGCCGACAACACCAGCGCCCTGATCTCATATCGCACCTATCCGCATATCGACCAGTATGAGCGGGGCCACCAAGCGGCCGCCCTGCTCGATCGTGCCATGCAGGGCGCGATCCGGCCGAAGGTCGCCATCGCCCGCCGCCCTATCCTCTACGCCATGGATGGCGGCCGGACGACGTCCGCGCCGATGGTGGAACTGCTGAAGCGGGCGGACGCGCTGGAGGCTTCCGGCGAAGCGCTCGTCGTAAGCGTCCAGGCAGGCTTCTCGTCGGCCGATGTCCATGACATCGGCCCCTCGATCGCCGTCACCGCCGAAGACGGAACCCGGGCCCGGGCGATTGCGGAAGAGCTGATGGACTATGTCTGGCAGGAACGCCACTGGTCCACGATCACCTTCACGCCACTTGAGGAGGCAATCGCCGAGGCGGCCCTGCCGTCAACCGAAGGCAAGCCTCTCGTGATTTCCGACTATTCCGACAATCCCGGATCGGGCGCCTATGGCGACGCGACAACCTTGCTCCGCGCAATTCTCGACGCGAGGCTCACCAATGTCGGCTTCTATGCCATCTGCGATCCCGAAGCGGTCCTGAGGGCACAGGAAGCAGGCGTGGGCAACAGGGTGCGCCTGAAATTGGGCGGCAAGGTCGACCCCACCGTCGGCGGCTCGCCTCTAGACATCACGGCGGAGGTCGTCACGCTGTCGGATGGCCGTTTCATCGCCTATGGTCCCATGGGTGGTGGGGCATGGCGCAATCATGGCCTCAGCGCGCTTCTGCGGGTTGATGGGGTCGAGATCGCGGTGATCACCAACAATGGCCAGGCAACGGATCTGGCGCAATTCACTTCCCTCGGCGTGGAGCCGCAACGTAAATCCACACTTGTCGTCAAGTCGATGCAGCATTTCCGTGCTGCGTTCCAACCGATCGCCCGCAAGGTGATCGAGGTCGATACGGGTGCGCTTTCGACCAAGAACTTCTTCATCCGGCCCTACAGGAACACAAGGCGGCCGATCTGGCCGCTGGATGACATTTGATTGAGGTCGATAAATCTCTTTGGCTTCAAGCGGTACACAGTAGGCATCTCAAACTTTTCGGTAGCTGCGGTGACGCTACATCGCGCCCGGAAAGCGGGCCGGCAGTTACCGACCCCGAACCCGACGAACCACAATCGGCAAGGTCTGGGTGGAATGCGGAAAGGCAGGTTTCGGGCTCGCAGAGGGTGGAAGCGGTCTTCCAGCGTCGCAAAAATCTGGCGGACAAGTCGGACTTTTGCACCCGACTTTCGCGACAGAAATTTCTCCGAAGAATCAGCGGTCTCGATTCAGTCGCGGAACTTAGGCTTTCTGAGACGATTCCGGGTTCAAGTGGGACGCGTCAGCAAACCTGATCAAAGCCCGGCTTCGGAAAAAGTCGTCTTCACGCAGATGCGTGATGCTTCCTGATTTCGCGGGAAAACTTAGGAAGCCGGTCCCATCAATCGGTATCTTCATCCACGCAGCGATGACGAAACTAAGTGTGAAGCCGTGGGTCACAATGATCTGAGTTCCGCACGGTCGATCCACAATCGCATTCACACGAGGAAATACGCGGGCTGCAACCTCCCGGCGGGTTTCGGCGCCTTCAATCCCACAATGGTGATCTAGCCGATTGCCATCTGAGACAGGATTATAGCGAGCATCAAGCCAATCTTGCGGTTGTCCGCCTGCCACACCGTAGCTGATCTCGCGCAGATCGGCGGTTTCCGTCACATGTACGCCGAAGCGCCGAGCAACAGCGGCGGCCGTCTGGGACGCTCGGCGAAGGTCGGAACTGTAGATTTCAACCTGTCTCTGACCAACCAACACGGCCAGACGTTCGGCCGTGGCCTCCGCATCCCACCTGCCACGAGGAGTTAGATCAGTGTCGTACCAACCCCCAACCCTATTCTCCAGATGGTGGACGGACTCTGTATGGGTTACAACGAAAAGGTCTTTTACAGAGGCCATTCCATAAGCTTCCTGTAGCAAAAATCCCAATACCCGCGACACGGTTTTCTTCGGAGCAGAATGTCCGGTTTGTGGTCGTCTGATCAAGCCCAATGAACGTCTTGGAAGGGGTCGTCAGCCGAAAGACGGCTTTGACTGATCCCTCGGTCAAAACCGGATAGGCAGCAAACGGCTCCACCGTTGTCATGCACGTATGGCGGCTTCCCACTCCGAGCCATGAAGCCCCTGGGCTGCTGCCGGTTTCAGGCTCCGAGAGCGCAAAAGACGCCGGCAAGTTCAAGATGCCCCGCCCGTGTCAGCAAAGTCACAAACGAAGTTCCCTGCCGCCAGGAGGCCTCGCCTGCCGAGATGGAAAACACGCCGCGCGGAGCGTCTACACCAAGCATCGCCGACGACCAGAATCGCTGCGGTTGATCGTCGCCGTCATGGTCCCAGCGCAGGAAATATTTCAGCACCGGTTCGGGCTGCACCCAGCGGCAGGAAAGCCCGCGTGGGATCAGCGCGCTCATTCCCCGCCTGATCTCGTATTGCTGTCCCTCAATGATAAAGACGATGCGGCCCGAAAGCACGAACAGCCACTCGCAACCGCCGAATACGAACGGCTTCGTCTCGAACCGGCCGCTGAGCCAGCTTCCCGCCGTGATGCGCCCGTGTCCCGGCACGCTCCTGTCAACGAGGCGGGCGCCGCGTTGCCAGAGCTCGCCGCCATCCTCGACCAGATCCGCCGGCAGTTCCTCGCGTAACGGCAGGTCGTCCAGCGGAATCGTGAGCGACCTCACCCGAAGCGATCCTTGAACGCGTACCAGGCGAAGGCGAACGGCAGGAACCACGGCTCGCCGCGGTAGAACGGCGCGGAGGCGAAAGGCATGCCGTCGAGCGGCGTCACCGTATCCGTGTCCCCCGCCACGCGGCGGCCGAGCAGGTGGCCGAAATAGCTCGCCATCGCCACGCCCGTGCCGCAGTAGCCCATGGCGTGGTGAATCGCGCCGTCGGTGCCGATATGCGGCAGATGGTCGAAGGTGTAGCCGACCAGCCCGCCCCAGAGATAGTCGCTGCGCATGCCGGCGAGCTCGGGAAAGAACCGTTCCATCCGCGCATGCATCGGGGCGCGCGAGGCTTCCGGATCGCCGGGGGTGAAGCGCACGCGCGAACCCACCAGCACACGGGTCCCGTCAGGCGACGGGCGCGTATAGGTGACCAGCCGGCGGCTGTCGTAGCTCATCGCCCGGCGCGGATGCAGCCGCCGCACCAGTTCCGGATCGAGGCGTTCGGTCGCGATCTGCACCGAGGCGATTGGGATGATCTGCCGGCGCAGGCGCGGCGTGATCGACCCGGTATGCGCGTTCGTCGCCACGACGACCGTCCTCGCCCCGATCGTCGCGCCGCCGGCGAGCGTGACCTCCACCCCCGCCGCGGACTGCGTCAGCCCCACGACGTCCTGCCCGGAAAAGACCCGCGCCCCCGCGGCGATCACGCGCGCCGCAAGCCCGTTCACATAACGGCCGGGGTGGATCGACTGCCAGGCCGGCATGAAAACGCCACCATGAAAATGGTCGCTGCCGCAATAGGCGCGCTGGTCCTCCCTCGCGACCATCTCGACAGGATTGCCGAGCGCCTGCTGCTCGTCGGCCCAGGCCTTCAGGCCCGCCATCGCGGACGGCTTGTGCGCACCGGTGAAATGACCGCAATTTTCGAGCTGGCAGTCGATCCCCTCGTCGACAATCAGCCTGTTCAGGTAGGAGACGGCCGAAAAGCCGAGCGAAAGGATCTCGCGGGCTTTCGTCTTGCCGACCTTCGCCGAAAGCTCGGCCAGACCCGGTTTCATCGATGTCGAGACGTGGCCGCCATTGCGGCCGCTGGCGCCCGTGCCCGGATGTTCGCGGTCGAGCACCACCACGTCGAGCCCCGCTTTTGCTGCCGCAAGCGCGGCGTTGAGGCCGGTATATCCCGCACCGATGACGACGAGGTCGGCCGAGGCAGACAGCTCGGCGACCGGCGTGGTCGCCGCCCTGTCGACTCCCTCATTCCAATAGGGTGTGCCGAAGGCCGTACCCTTCCGGCGCGCCTGTTCCATCGCTCTCAGACCCTCGTTCCGGTTGCCGGATCGACGCCGTAGATGCTTCTGGCCGCCTCGGCGCTGACGAGGTCCGCCTTCACGTCCGCCAACACATGTTCCACCGGCCGCGTGCGCGGATCGCCCGCGCCGCCGCCGCCGCCGCCGCGCATCGACACGACGCCGCCGGGTGGAATCGAGAAATATCCCTTGGAAGGCAGGGCCTCCTCCTTGCCGTCGGCCAGCATCCAGACCGAACAGTTGGTGCCCGGCTGTCCGCCCGGCAGCGGCCATGGCGGCGAGTCGGCCGCGCTCTGCTCGACCTCGGTCTGCACGTCCATCGCCTTGCCGGAGATGTTGCGGTAATCGGCGCGGATGCCGAGCCCGCCGCGGAACTCGCCCGCGCCACCGCTGTCGCGAATCAGCTCGTAGCGGTCGATGCGCAGCGTGTAGTTGCTCTCGATGCTCTCCGCCGGGATGATGGCGCAGTTGGACAGATGCACGTCGATGCCGCTGGCGCCATCACGGTCGTTCGCCGCACCCGCGCCTCCGGCGATGATGCCCAGCAGCACGGCGCTGTCGCCCGTCTTGGGAGAGACGCTTTCGCAGATGAACACAGGAAAGCCCACGCACCAGCCGGCCGATGTCCGTTCCGGCGAAATCTTGCCCATGGCATTCACCAGCACGTCGCACAGCCGCTCGCAGGCGATGTGCCTGTCACCGACTGCGGCGGGATGCGCCGGGTTCACCGCCCCGCCCACCGGCGCGAGGATCTCCACCGCGTCCATGACGCCCTCGTTGACCGGGATGTCGTCGGGGAGGATGCAGGTCAGCGCATATTGAACCGCCGAGCGCAGAGACGCCCACGGAATGTTCATGCCACCCGGCATCTGCCTGTCGCCGCGCGAAAAATCGAAGGTGATCGCCTCCCCCTTCAGCGTCACGTCGACGACGTAGCGCACCCGCGCGCCGGGCGTGATGCCGTTATCGTCGATGGCGCCTTCCGCGCTCCAGGTGCCGTCCGGCAGGCTGGCCAGCTCGGCGCGCACGCGCCGGGCCGTGTAGTCGATGAGGCCAGCGAGGATCGCGCGAAGATTTTCCGCGCCGTAGGACTTGCCGAGCCGGGCGAAACGGTCGCGTCCCGCACGCGCCGAGGCCAGTTGCGCACGCAGGTCGCCCATGTTCTGGTCGGGATGGCGAACATTCTCGCGGATAATGTCGAAGATGGCCTGAACCGGCTTGCCGCCCTCGTAGAGCTTCAGCGCCGCCAGAACCACGCCTTCCTGATAGAGCGAGCGGCTGTCATAGGCCGCCGTGCCCGGCACGCGTCCGCCCCAGTCGGCATGGTGCGCTATCGCGCCGGTGAAGCCGACGAGCTTGCCATCGTCGCCGAAGACGGGAACGAAGACGTTGATATCGGACGTATGCGCGCAGCCCATATAGGGATGGTTGGTGATGAACACGTCGCCTTCCGCGACGTCGTCTCCCCATTTCGCCAGCGTCGCCTGCAGCGCCGGCGCCATCGCCGCCATCAGGCCCGGAATATCCAGAGCGCAGGCCAGCAGCCGGCCTTTCGCATCGAACACCGCGCAGGAATAGTCGCGCAGATCCTTGATGACGACGCTGATGGCCGTGCGCCGCATGGACGTGCCCATCTCTTCGGCGATGGTCTCGAGCGCGTGGCGCACGACTTCTGTGGTGATCGGATCGTGCTTCATTCTGTTGCCCCGGCCTGCATGCGTTCGAGGATGATGTTGCCGCCTGCATCGACGCGGCCCGAAACGTCCGGCGTGACGATGATGGTCGCCTCGCGCTCCTCGACCACGGCCGGCCCCGTCAGTGACGCTCCCGGTTTCAGGTCGCGCCGGTCATAGACGCCGACGTCCGCCCAACCGGTTTCCCTGAAATAGACGCGCCGCGTCGAGCGCGGCGCGGCGACGAAAGCGTCGGGCGGCGCAGCCATCGCTTCGGAGCGGGCATGTCCCATGCGGCCAAACGCTTCCAGCGACAGCGAAACGAGTTCGATGCGGCCTTCCGGATCGTTGTGTCCGAACTGGAAGCTATGCGCCTCGTGGAACTCCGTCGCCAGCTTCTCCAGCGCCTCGGCGGTGATATCGCCCGAAGACAACTCGATCTCGACCTTATTGTCCTGGCGCATGTAGCGAAGTTGCGCCGTGCGGACGAGGTCGATCGATGCGCCCGCCGGCATCTTGTCGTTGAGACGTTCCACCGCCTGCCGATCCAGCGGCT
Organism: Aquamicrobium sp. LC103; assembly: GCF_001014615.2. Lineage (GTDB taxonomy): Bacteria > Pseudomonadota > Alphaproteobacteria > Rhizobiales > Rhizobiaceae > LBCQ02. The sequence goes on along the minus strand of NZ_LBCQ02000013.1, from coordinate 140,266 downwards.
CATAGATCGCCTGGAACTCCTCTGGTGGCATTGTGTCGAGCGGCTTTTCCACGATGCGAATGAAGTCGTATTTCACGTCGGAGCTGGCTAGCCCGACCGCCGAGAAGATGCCCGCGCGCTGCGGCACCACCACGCGGCCCACTTCCACCAGCGCGCCGACGGTCAGCGCGTGCATGGCACCCGCACCGCCGAAGGGCATCAACGCGAAGTCGCGCGGGTCGTGGCCTTTGTTGACGCTGACGACGCGTACGCCACGCGCCATGGCAGCGTCCGCGATGTCGAGAATGCCTTGCGCGGCCTCTTCGACGCTCAGCCCCAGCGGCTTTGCGATCCGCTCCTCGATGGCGCGGCGGGCCGCTTCGACGTCCAGCTTCATCTCGCCGCCGAGGAAATTGCCGGGATCTATGCGACCCAGCACGGCATGTGCGTCCGTGACGGTCGGCTGCGTGCCGCCGCGTCCGTAACAGACAGGGCCGGGCATCGCGCCTGAGCTTTCCGGGCCGACCTTCAACATGCCGGCGGCATCGACGCGCGCGATGGAACCGCCGCCCGCTCCGATGGTGTGGATGGCGAATTGCGGCACGCGCAGCGGCCTGCCCTCGAACATGGATTCACGCTCCAGATCGGCGCGAGCGTCCTTGATCAGGCAGATGTCGGTCGAGGTGCCGCCCATGTCGAAGGTTATCATGTCGGCATAGGGCGTCGATTCGGCGAGCCGTTGCGCGGCCAGAACGCCCGCCGCGGGCCCCGACAGGATCATGCGATGCGCGTTGACGGCGGTTTCCTCCGCCGTCATCACCCCGCCCGAGCTCTGCATGACATAGACCGGCGCCATCAGCCCTTCCGAGACGACGCCGCACCTCATCTCGTCGATATAGCGCGCCACCAGCGGTTCGAGCGCGGCACTGATCGCCGTGGTCGATGCGCGCGGATATTCGTTGATCTCCGGGGCGACGTCGGTACTGACCGTCACCGACACGTCCGGCAACGCAACGCGGATCGCCTGCGCCAGCGCGCGCTCGTGCACGTCGTTGCGGAAACTGAACAGAAGGCAGATCGCCACCGAGCGCACGGACGCCGCGCGCAAGGTCTCGATCACGCCGTCGATGGCTGCCTGCGTCAGCGCAATGTCGATCTCGCCCGTCCGACCGATGCGCTCCTCAACCTCGAAGACGAATTCGCGCGGCACGATCGGCCGCGGCTTCTGCGCCTTGAGATCGAACAGCGACGGCCGCATCATCGAGCCGATTTCCAGCACGTCGCGAAAGCCCCTGGTCACGACCAGCGCGGTCGCCGGCAGCTTGCTTTCGAGAAGCGCGTTGGTCGCCACTGTCGAACCGTGGCAGAAGAGGTCCAGCGTTGCCAGATCTACGCCGTGCCGTTCCTTCAGTACCCGCAGCCCATCGACGATCGCCTGCGCCGGGTTGGAGGGCGTGCTCGGAACCTTCTCCACCACAGCGCCGTCGTCGCGCATCAGGATCAGGTCGGTGAAGGTGCCGCCGATATCAATTCCAAGCACAGTGCTCATTTTCAGTCGCATGGTCCCATGTTTGAAGTAGCGTCGCGGGGCGCGAGTTGCACCCCGGACGCGGTGCCGGCGGTCAGATGCAACTGCCCTTGTAGAGGTACTTGGAGACCTCCGGATCATCGATGTTGGTCTGCGTGCCGATGATCGCGCCGGTGCCCGACTCCGCGGCAACCTCCTCGCCATTGGCGACCTTCACCGCCGCCTCGACGGCCTGATAGCCCATCTCGTAAGGCTGCTGGATCACGAGGGCGTCGAGGATGCCCTCGCGCAACAGCTCGATCTGCGCTTCGCTCGCATCAACGCCGGCAGCCGACACCGTATCGCTCACACCGGCATTGCGGATCGCGCCCGCCACCCCCATCGACGGGTTTTCCGACGGAGAGGCGACACCGACGAGATCGGGATTTGCCGACAGCAGCGAGGAGAACATGTTCTGCGCCTGCGAGACTTCGTTGCCGGCATATTGGGTGCCGATGAACTCGATGTTCTCGATGGTGGCGATTTCCTCTTCGAAGCCCTGTATGCGTTGGTCGACGGTAGAGATGCCCGGGCTGGACCCGACCATGACGACCTTGCCGCCTTCGGGACCCACCTGCTCGGCGAGTGCACGCGCGAGTTGGCGGCCCACCTCGACATTGTCGGTGCCGATGCGAGCAGTCAGCATCGACGTGTCGTCAAGCGTGGTGTCCACCGCGATGACCTTTACGCCCTGCGAGGCGACATCCATCAACGGCGCCACCAGCGAGGTGCGGTTGGTTGGATCGAGGATGATGAAATCGGGGCTGCGCGCCAGCACCGAGTTCAGCAACGGCACTTGATCGGCAGGGCCGTAGTTCTTTGCCGCCTGAACCGTAACGTCAGCGCCGAACTCTTCGGCAGCGGCACGCGCACCGCAGGCGATGGCTTCATGGAAGCCGATCTGAATTCCCAGGACGAGTTCCACCTTGGGACGCTCCTCCTGCGCATGCGACTGTCCCACCAGCACCGCCATCGCGGCAACCGCCATTCCCAATCGAGCAAGTTTCATGTTCGTCTCCATCTGGATTTAAGGTTCGCGGGCAGGTTGCTTCCCGCCTCTATGTATTCTTGTCGCTGTCAAAGGCAGGCCGGTGCTCGCGATCGAGGAGCGGTCATCGACTGCGGCTGCTACGTCGCCATTGGTCGACGAGAACCGCGGCGAGAAGCACGATGCCGACGGCAACCTCCTGCCAAAAGCTCGGGAGCCCGACGATCACCAGCCCCGAAGCCAGTACCACCGGAATGAGAACGCCCACCGACGTCCCGAACATCGTGCCGACACCGCCAAACAGGCTCGCACCACCCAGAACCACGGCGGTGATTGCGCGCAGATTGTCCATCGAATGACCGGCGATGGTGGTCGACGCGAAACGCGACAGGGTTATGTAGCCGGCAAGGCCCGCGCAGAAGCCGGAGATCGCGTAGACCATCACGAGATGGCGGCGCACCTTGATGCCGGCGCGTTCAGCCGCCTGCGGATTCGAGCCGATGGCGAATGTGTGCAGCCCGAAGCGGGTGCGATGCAGAATGACGCCCGCCAAGACCGCGAAAGCGGTCGCAATCAAAAAAATCACCGGAATGCCCATGACCCGGCCGATGCCGATGGTGTTGACCACGGAGCGTGGCACACCGGTGATATCAACGCCGCCCGAAAGCAGCCGCGCGATGCCGAGCGCGATACCCATGCTGGCTAGCGTGACGATGAGCGGCGACAGCCTTGTGACCGCGACGAAGAAGCCGTTGAGCAGCCCCCACAAGGTTCCGCATCCGAGCGCGACGAGTAGCCCGACCCAGGGCGCGGCCGGATGGTCGATGCCGATCATGCGCATCACCAGCACCGCGCACACGCCCGACAGCACCAGAAGCGAGCCGACGGAAAGGTCGATGCCTGCGGTAATGATGACGTAGGTCATGCCGACGGCGAGGAACATCATCATCCCCGCCTCGATCGACATGTTGCGGATGTTGATGCCGCTCAAGAACGCGTCAGGACGCACCGCAACGAAGAAGCCGGCGATGATCACCAATGCGAGAATGATCATCATTTCCGGGCGGTCCACCAGCAAGCGGCGCAGCAGCGAGGGCTGCGGACGTGCGGCCGGGTCGTTGACCTCTGCGTTGTCTTTGCTGCTTTCGATCGTGCTCATCAGGCAGCTCCTTCCATCTGCAGGGATCCGGTCATCGCTGCGACCAGGTCGTCGGATTTGGCATCGCCTTTTTGGAATCGCGCCACCGTCGAGCCGTGGCGCAGGACGACGATGCGGTCGGACACCGCCAGGACATCGGGCATCGAATGGCTGATCAGCACCACGGAGACGCCTTGATCCCGTACCCGCCTGATGAGGTTGAGGACATTGCGCGTCTGGGCGACACCGAGTGCCGCGGTCGGTTCGTCCATGAAGACGACGCGTTTGGCCCAGATCAGCGCGCGGGCGACCGCAACGCCCTGGCGCTGGCCGCCCGACAGGTTGGCCACCGCGCTGCGCATATCCTTCAGGTTGACGCCGAGATCCCTGAAACGGCGCTCCGTTTCGCGCTGCATCGCCTTGCGATCCATGAAGCCGAGTTTGCCGAGGAAACCGGGCCGGGGGATTTCACGGCCGAGATAGACATTCTCGGCGGGATTCAGATCGACCGCCAGTGCGAGATCCTGATAGACCGTTTCTATACCGTGTTCGCGCGCATCCTGCGGTGTCGCAAAGGTGACGGGCTTGCCGTCGACGAGGATTTCTCCCTTGTCGATGCGGATGACGCCCGACAATGCCTTCGTCAGGGTCGACTTGCCGGCACCGTTATCTCCGATAAGTGCGACGACTTCTCCGGGAAATACCTCGAGGCTGGCGTCCTGTAGCGAGCGTATGTAGCCGTAGCTCTTGTGAATGTCGCGGGCCTGAAGGATCGGAGATGCCATGCAGTTACTCCCCTGGCTGGTTTTTTGCGCACGTGGCCACGCCACGTGCAGGATTGCCGAAGTCGAGGTCGCGTCCTCGCCGGTTGAAATTGACGGTTTCAGGCGACACCGCACCACCTCACCATGGTTCTCGCAAGGATGCGCGCGCAGTCCGTCACTTCGGAAATCCGCACGAACTCGTTGACCGCATGGGCGCAGCGAAGGTCGCCCGGTCCCATCGTGGCGACGGGAACGCCCTTGGCGGCGATGAAGGATGCGTCGCAGACCGCATTGAACGAATGGGTCTGCGCCACGCCCGCCGGCAACGGTCCGAGCACCGCCGCGCGGTCGGCGACGAGCGAGCGTACAAGCGGGTGGCCCACCGGCGTATCGAACACCGGCCAGTGGCTTTCCCAGCGGAACACGGGCGGATTGTGCCGAAGCCAGCTGTCGAGCTGGGCTGCATGATGCACGTGCCGCTCGATCTCGGCCCGGATATCTTCCGGCTTCTCGTTCGGCGGATACCAGACGAGGTAGCCGATCGTGGCGGCTTCGGCCAGGTAGCCGACGCTCGGAACGCCGGCATCACCGTGGAAGACACCCGGTGCCATGGAAAAGATACCGGCCGGGAAGGCGGGATGCGACTTGCTGATACCCCATTCCTGTTCGAGCTGCTGCAGCGCCTGGACGACGAGGATCGCCTTTTCGACAGCGTTGACGCCGGCTGCGTTGCCTTCCCCGCCCGCGCGGATAGACGGGCCGCGATTACCCGAATGCGTGCCGTATCCCTTGACGTCGATCTGGAGGTTGAAATTGCCGGCCGACACGGCGGTAACCGAAAGCGGGCGCGGTTGAGAGGTGGGTTCCACCACGATCGCCGCATCACCGCCAAAGCCGGCCTCAAGCACGGCGGTGGTGCCGAGTTCATGGCTCATGGTCTCTTCGCCGACGACAGCGTGGATTTGCAATTCGCCCTTGAGGCGCAGTCCCGCCGCCTCGATCGCAGACGCTGCGAGCGCTGCAGCGACAAGTCCCGATTTCATGTCGGTCGAGCCGAGTCCGTAAAGATTGCCGTCGCGGATCGTACCGGACCACGGACCACCACCGATCCATTCTGCCGGACGGAACGGCGCGACAGTGTCGACATGGCCGTTGATGAATAGCGACCGGCCGCCACCCGCACCCGCCTTGCGCATGATCGTGTTCGCGCGCTGTGGATCGGGCGCCACCGTCTCGGTTACGAAGCCGAACCGGCCCATGTGATCTGCCAGAAGCGCGCCACAGGCGGTCTCGCCGCCCACCACGTCTTCACGCTGGATGCCAGGAAACAGTGGGTTCACGCTGTTGGTCTTCACCAGACGCCGGAGAAGCTCGATCGCCTCGACCGCCAGGGCATCGATCCTGGAATCCAGCAGCGCTGTCTGTTCGGTGCTCAGTGCAGGCGTTGTGTCGTCCATACGATCGGCTCCCCTTGGCACGCGTTGATCCGCGACGCTCGTTGTAATCGGAACCTGTTGTCAGACGTCTGTCAAGAATTTTGTTTGCGTTCTCACTTTCTCAGCAGGCTGAAAGCGAAATGGCTGCCCCTGTGGAAATCCATCGCGTGGTTCACCGGAACACCGGCATCAGTGAACGTCGTCTCCTCGATCACGAGGGCCGGGCCGAAGTCGCGCAAATCATGGCGCAGCACGACATCGTCCGGCAGCATCTGCGCCCGCACCTTGGCCGATGACATGCGCGGACGCGCGCCATAACCCTCCAGGACGTCCAGCAGGGATCCCGACCAGTCGACATCGAAGATGCGGTCGCTGACCACGTCCCGGCGCACGAAGTCGACGCAATAGACCAGCGGCTCTCGCCCATGCAGGCGCAACCGTTCCAGCCGGATCACCGTCTGCTCGGCAGAGAGCTCCATCAAACGCGCGATGTCACGCTCCGGCTTCTCTTCCTGAATGGATAACACCTTGTTTTCCAAAGCATAACCATAATGCGCGGCCATATGAGTTATGCTCTCGAACTTGGTGATCGGCCTATCGACATGCAGTGACCCCGCTGCCGTCAGATACCGGCCGCGGCCATGCTCGACGCGGACTACCCCGTCCTGCTCCAGAAGCTTCAGCGCCTCGCGGATCGTCGGGCGCGATCCACCGAACGTCTCCTTCAACTCCGCCTCGGTCGGAATCTTCTCGCCCGGTCGGACTCCCGTTTCCGTCAAGAGCGTGAGAATCCGATCCCTGAGCTGCAATGCCACCGTCTTTCCCGCACCACCGTTTTCCAGCATTCCGCGTCTCCAGACCCTCATAAATCTCTCCAAGAGGTGCCAGCTTTTTTGCCGAGTGACAACGGCCTACGATGTCAGACGTCGATGGACTTCCTTCCCACCTCTTGACTTGCCGCATAAAGTCTCACATCAATGTTGTCTGACAACTTACGCCCGAACGCCATGCTGCGACACCGTCATCGACAAGGAAACACGATGCTGAATTTCGACAAGGAACGCTTTCTGAAGATCCAGTCCGGCGCCGTCGCGCTCGCCGAAGACTTGGAAAGGACCATAACCAGGCTCATGAAGGAGGGCGCGCCCAACATTCACTTCCTTGGCGCAGGCGGCGCCGCAATCCTGATGCAACCGGCGGTGCAGCTTCTGCGCCGCAAATCCACCTTTCCGGTCTTCTCGGACAACATCGCCGAGATCATGGCGGGCGGGTCGGTCAATCTGACCAAGGGTTCCATCGTGATTCTGCCCTCCTTGTCGGGCACGACCAAGGAAAGCGTGGAGCTTTTGGAGTTCGCCAAGGGTCGAGGCGCGACGGTGCTCACGCTGGTCGGCCACGCGGACACGCCGCTCGGCAAGGGCGGCGACCATGTGTTTGTCAACTTCGCAGCCGACGACACATCGTCGGAGAGCTTCTACATCCAATCGCTGATCGCGGCCCTGGCGGTGATGAAGCACCTCGGCGAAATCGACAATCACGACATCCTTCTCGCCGAGATGAAGAAGGTGCCGGCCGCCCTGCTGGCAATGAAGGAGGCCTTCGAGCCGCAGGCAGAGGATTTTGCACGCACGTTGGCTGCAAGCGACTATCATATCTTCACCGGCGCGGGTAATGCATGGCCGGAAGCTTTCTATTTCGGCATGTGCATTCTCGAAGAAATGCAATGGATCAGGACGCGCCCCGTGCACGCCTCCGATTTCTTCCATGGAACGCTCGAACTGGTGGAGAAGGATGTGAGCGTGGTGCTTTTGAAGGGTGAGGACGAGATGCGCCCGCTGGCGGATCGCGTCGAGCGCTTCGTGCCCCAGATCGGCGGAAGCCTGACCGTACTCGACACGAACAGCTTTACCGCCGACGGGCTGTCGCACGAACTGCGGGCCTGGCTGTCGCCGGCGTTTCTGGCGACGGTCCTCGAGCGGGCCGCCGCACATCTCGAAGTGCTGCGCAACCATCCCCTCACGACCCGCCGCTACTACCGCCGTGTCGCCTATTGAGCGAAAGCCCCGCATCGCCGCCGTCGGCGACAATTGCATCGACGTGCTGCTGCCACCCATCGACCGGCGTCTGGTGGGGGGCAACGCCCTTAACGTGGCGGTGCAACTGGCAAGACTCGGCGCCGATGCGTTCTATTTCGGCGCGGTAGGTCGCGACGAGCAAGGCGACCTCGTCGCCTCCGCCTTGCGCGCCAACGGCGTCAACTCCAGCCATCTGGTACGACGGTCCGCGCCGACCTCTCACACCATCATTTCGGTGGATGCGGCCGGCGACCGCCATATGGACCACGAGGATTTCGGAGCCTGCGACGGTTACGCGCCGACAGGCGCGGCAATCGACGCGCTCCTGACGATGGATCATGTCCATATCGGCTGGCTCAATGACGGAGGTGCGCTGCGACGGCGACTGGCAAAAGCTGGTGTGTCGGTGTCGCAGGACATTTCCGTCAATTCACAGCCACGGCACCTCGGCGTTGAGGGCCTAGCGATCGTCTTCGCTTCGCTCGAGGGAAGCCACGATCAAGTCGAGGCCGAAGCACGATGTCTGTTGTCGAAAGGGGCACGCAATGCGGTGCTTACCCGCGGCAGCGCGGGCAGCTCCATCTTCTTTTCGAAAAACGCATTCGAGCGCAGTGCGGAGAAGATAACGCCGCTCGACACGACCGGCGCGGGCGATAGCTTCGCGGCCGGCTTTCTCTATGCCATTTTCACCGGCAAGACATCGCGACAGGCGGCGGATGACGCGGCAGTGCTCGCTTCGCGCACCTGCTTACACCTCGGCGGCTTTCCGCAATAACGGATCAATCTGCGGAGTTCCCGTCCAAAGCCCGATTTTCGCCAACGAGTGCTACAAATGGTTTTGGGCACTTCTGCCGAAATGCACCAGCAGCGAGCTGACTGCGGGCATTCCGGTGCCTTATGGTTGTGGATTGAATGGACAATCCTGCCGTTGAAGAATGGCACTGACACCCGCATCTTCGGGTGGACTGTTTTTCTGATTTGCAATTTGGAATGCAACAGTGCCGAAGATTATCGATTATCCCGCCCAATTTTCTCATCGCAAGCGATCGATCTTGCCCTTCGAAGCGCAAAAGGCAACCCACGATCTTGGCAAGGCCATCCGAGAGAACCAGCCAATTTGCCAGCAGCTCAGTCATTTCCGAAGCAGCTTGAGTGCTGTGCCCGCTTGTGCCGTTCCGCGAGCCTCCGACGAAATCCGTGAGATCGGGCAAATGTATCAAGGCGTGAAGCCCTCGACCGACTTGACCGAGCGGTTACGTCGGCTGTTCAAGCCTCAACCCCGCATTCTAGATCAACTGACCAAACATCCCGATCTCGGATGGTTCCTTCAGTTCCATAGCAATGGCTTCGTTCGGCAAGCCGCGCTTCAACGTCTGGCCGCCAGTCCAGTGTCGCCATTTGAATTCTCGGCAATCGTTTATCGACTGAATGACTGGGTTGGAAATGTCCGCAATGCCGCCCTCAACTACGCCAAGCAAGCATTCCCAACCACCGAACCAGATATTGTCGCTGAGAGTGCCGTCTTTCTCCTGCCGCAATCCCGTATCCTCAAACGCTGGGATCGGGACGGACAGCATCAGCTAGAGAATGCGATCTATCGGCCCGAAGTCCTGATGCAACTCAAGGAGCGGTTTCTGACCATCCGCGCCGGAAGGGTCGGCCACACGTTGCAGGAATTGCTACAACGATCAGATTTTGATCATCATCTTGAAGAACTGGCACAGGATGCCACATTGCCGCGAGTTCGTGCTGTCGCGATCGACGCGCTGCTAATGCGACGTGCCAAGTGGTTCATTGGCTATAGGCACGAATGGACTGATAAAGTCCACGGCCTAAAAAGGCGAACGGCCGAATTCGGAATGCGCCACATTGAACGCACCGTCGATTTCCACGCATTGTTGCAAAACGCAGCGCAGGATAAATCAGCGCATGTTCGCAAGGTTGCAGGTGATGTTCTGATTGTCACGCGAGGCGAGGCAACAGCAGAGATGGATCAGATCGCCCAACTGCTTGCGAGCGATCGAAATCCATCCGTGCGTTCTCGTGCCGACTTCTACCTTAGAAGAAGAGCAACCGAAGGCTGACAACACCGCTCGGGCGGGAGACCGCAATGCTTTTTGGCAATCGCGGCCGATAATCCCACTCATGCACTCGTTAAGCCTATAGGGCGGCGACGGTACTACCGGGTCTCAAGCCGCGCCAAATGCGACGCGATCGCCGGAGCTTGCCACGCAATCTTCCTTGAGGCTGATGATGTGCATATCCTTCTCGGCACATACTTCTTCCAATAGCTCGCCGAACGGATCGTATATGCGGCAGAGAATGTCACCCCTGTGGACATGGTCGTGAGGCTGGACCGCCTGTACGACGAGGCCGCTCCGCTTGCAGCGAACAATGAAGCGCTCGGTCGTTACGACCTGTCCTTCGTGCTTTACCACTTCGCCCTCGATCATCTTCAAATGACGGAGGGAATTTACCAGGCCGTTGAAACCGGACTGGACGACGTCCTCCTCCACGCGGTTTGCATGCCCGAGTTCGAGCATGAAGGAAGGTATGCCGATCTGCATGCACTCGAGATCCAGCGAGCCCGTCAGCGGTACGGGTTCGTCGTTCTTGCCGAGCGTATCGACGCTGCAGTTCAGATGAATGCCGTTCACCAGCAGGAGGTCCAGCGCACGCTTTTCAGTCTCCGGATGCCCGGAATATTTCAGTACCGAATACGACTTCGAACGGTTGGTGACGCCGGATGCATGTAGGTCAATCAGGTAGTCCGCATTCTTCTTCACCTCGTTGAAGTGATGAAACGCGATCTGCTTGGTAATCGGGCCGGTCGCCGCGCCCGGGTAGCTTTCGCCGAGATTGCCGCCATCCTGCGGGCTGAAGCGCGCGCGCGCGTAAAAGGCGAGCGGATTGCTGATCGGGGTTATGATCACCGCGCCGGACAATTCCGCAGGATCGATGGCCTCCACGAGACGCAGAGCGGAGATGATACCGTTGAACTCATTGCCGTGAAGCGCGGCATTGATCCATAAACGCGGCCCGTCCTTGGCGCCGTTGATGACGTGCACCGGCAGCGTGACCATGTCGCCGCTGGCCAGCCTACTGACCTCGATGACGCCCTTCGCGCGCTCGCCCGGTTTGGCGGTGGCGGTTCCGACGGAAACTGCGTAGTTCATCTTCTTTACCTTCTCAGTTCTGCGGAAGCAGACTCGCGCAGAAGCGCTGGATACGCTCGCAAGCTTCCTGGAGTTGCGATTTCGCTGCCGCGTAGGAAATGCGGAAATGACCCGGTGTGCCGAAACCTTCACCGTGCACGAGCGCCACGCCCTGGTCCTCGAGCAGCAGATCGGTAAAGTCCTGGCTTTTCCCGATCACATTTCCGCCCGGCGTCCGCCTTCCAAAGGTTCCTCGGCAGGAGGGGAAGACATAGAAGGCGCCCTCAGGTTCGGGGCAGGAGATGCCGCTGGCCTGATTGAGCATTGCAACGACGAGATCGCGACGTTCACGAAAAGCCTCCAGGCGCTCCTCGAGAAAATCCTGATCGCCGTTCAGCGCCTCGACCGCTGCCCATTGCGAGGGAACGGAGGCGCCCGACGTCAACTGTCCCTGCACCTTCTCCATCGCGGATATGAGCGCTGCCGGGCCGCCGGCATAGCCGATGCGCCAGCCGGTCATGGCATAAGCCTTGGATACGCCGTTGATCGTCAGCGTGCGCTCCTTGAGGCGCGGTTCCACCGCTGCCGGCGTTGCGAAAGGCACGTCCTCGTAGATGAGGTGTTCGTAGATGTCGTCCGACATCACCATCACATTGGGATGGCGCAACAGCACATCCGTCAGTTGCCGCAATTCAGGCTCGGAATAAACCGCGCCCGACGGATTGGACGGGGAATTGAGGATCAGCCAACGCGTGCGTGGCGTGATCGCCGCTTCGAGCTGAGCCGCCGTCATCTTGAACCCGGCTTCCGCCGATGTGTGGACGACGACCGGCGTTCCGGCGAACAGCGCGACCATCTCCGGATAAGAGACCCAATAGGGAGCCGACATGATGACTTCGTCTCCCGGATTGAGTGTAGCCAGCAGCGCGTTGGAGATGACCTGTTTGCCGCCCGTTGAAACGATGATCTCCTTCGATGAATAGCTCAGGCCGTTCTCGCGCTCGAACTTGCGGCTGACGGCCTCGCGCAACTGCGGTATGCCACCGACGGGCGGGTAGCCAAGTCCTCCACGTTTGATGGCTTCCCAGGTCGCCGCCTTGATATTATCGGGTGTGTCGAAATCCGGCTCACCGGAGCTGAGTGTGATGACACTGCGGCCTGCCGCTCTCATTTCGCGGGCCCTGCTTGTGGCGGCGATCGTCGCCGATGGTTTCATTCGCTTCAGCGAATCCGCAAAATACAGCATGTCGATTCTCCTTGGCGCGGCCAGTTGGCAAGCGCCGGAAACAATGGGGTGAGGCTGGCTCAGCCGATAAGGCAACCGCGCTGGCGAAGCGTATCGTCCACCCATTCGCGTTTGTTGCGCCCCTCGCTGATCGCCTGAAGCTGCTTGACCTCGGCGGAATGTTTGGCCGCGACCTGCGGGAGCAGGCTTTCAGCCTCGTCATAGGCCACGGCCAGAACGCCGTCCTCATCACCGAGGATGAGATCGCCCGGCATGATGACGGTGCCGTTGATGGAGATGGGAAGGTTCACCTCGCCCGGCCCATCCTTATAGGGACCTCGATGGGTCACACCCGCCGCGTAGACCGGCAGGTCATGAGCTTTGATCCATCCGAGATCGCGAACCGCACCGTTGAGAACGAACCCGGCAATGCCGCGCGTAATCGCGTGCGAGAGCATCAGCTCGCCGATGAGGGAGTTGGTGAGGTCGCCGCCGGCGTCGACGACGATCACGTCGCCGGGTTCGGCGATGTCGATGGCTTTATGGATCATGAGGTTGTCGCCTGGACGGGTGCGTACCGTCACGGCGGGTCCCGCCAGCACCGTCCCGCCGCCATGCAACGGTCGCAGTTCCGGGCCAAGAGACGAAATGCGTGACATGCAGTCGCTCACATTGGCGACCGGCAGCTCGCGAAACTGCTCGACGAGATCGCGTGACACGCGACGCTGAACCTCGACCACCCTGAACCCGATCATATTCTCTGCTCCTGTAGGCTTATTTTACCGCGGTGATCGCGGGATGAAGGTCACCCATGCCGCGGTGCCAGCCTTTCAAGGCGCCGACAAAGGACTGGATGAGCACATCGGTCACGCGGTCCGGGTCGAGACCGCGCAGATTGATGAGATCGAGAATGTCGCGAGGGTCGAACATGGTATTGTAAAGCATTGCCGCATCCTCTTGCAGGCTGACCGGCAGGCCCTCTTCAAGGAGCACGCCATAGAGTGCGCGCTTGCGTGCCTCATGCCCTCGCACCGTGCTCGCCACCTTGCCGTGCAGGCGGTCGAAGAAGCCCCGTCTGGAGCGTATTTGGACCAGCACCGCACCATGCTCCATCACCACATTGATCCAGAAGCGACTCACCACATGAAGCAGTTCGCGGCCGGTCTCGGGTCGCGAGTTCGCGAAGTCGCGCAACTCGGTCATCACCTTCACCAGATAGGCTTGCGCGACTTCGTCCAGCGACTGGAAGTAGCGGTACGACGTGGCCGTGGACATGCCTGCCGCCTTGGCCAGGTCGGAGAGCGTATGCGGCAACGTACCCTTGCGCATCATTGCCGCCATGGCTTCCAGAAGCTGGGCCCGCCGCATTTCGGTTCGCTGGTGCGCGGCTGCCCCGCGTCCCATCTGAGCCGCGTCCTTCTTCATGATTGCTCCCCTTCCTTTTGGAATCTTCGCTACTTGATGCGCGACAGGAATTCCTTTGTGCGGGCTTGAATGGGGTTTGCAAGCATCTCCTTGGGCTCGCCCGTCTCGACGATCTGCCCATCGGCCATGAACACCAGCCTGTCGCCGATATCGCGCGCAAAGGAGATTTCGTGCGTCACGACGACCATGGTGATGCCGGTGGTGGCGAGCTCGCGCATCACCTCCAGAACCTCGCCGACAAGTTCGGGATCAAGGGCGCTTGTCGGTTCATCGAAGAGTATGAGCTGCGGCTTCATCGCGAGCGCGCGCGCAATCGCGACACGCTGCATCTGCCCGCCGGAAAGCTCGGATGGATAGGCCGACGCCTTCTGCGTCAGGCCTACTTGGCCCAGCAGGCGCATCGCATCGGCCTCGGCCTGCGCCTTCGCCATCTTGCGAACCTGGATTGGCGCCTCGATGACGTTCTGCAGGACCGTCAGATGCGGAAAGAGGTTGAAGCGCTGGAACACCATGCCCATCCTGGCGCGCTGCTGCGCGATGCGCCTGGTGGAGAGTTCGCGAAGGTTGGCGCCTTCGCGCTCGTATCCGATCAATTCGCCGTCCACGGTAATGGTGCCCGAGTTTGGCGTCTCGAGGCGATTGATGCAGCGAAGCATCGTGCTCTTGCCCGACCCCGAGGGGCCGATGACGCAGGTCACCTTTTCTGCCTCGATATCGAGGTTGATGTCTTGCAAGACGTGATGCGCGCCGAAGGATTTGTTGAGCCGGGAAATCTGGACCATTGCCTGCATGTTGGGCTCCCTAGGCACGCTTGGAGCGGCTGGCGACGGAAGAAAAGCCCTGCCCGACCCGCTTTTCGAGATAGAACTGCAGGAAGGTCGCGAGCGTGGTCACGATGAGGTACCAGATGCTTGCAACGATCAGCAGCGGCATGACGCGGAAATTGTGCGAATAGACGTTCTGCACCGCGGTCATGAGGTCACCGCCTGCAATGAAAGCGACAAGCGAGGTTGCTTTCAGCATGGAGATGACCTCGTTTCCAGTCGGTGGAACGATGATGCGCATGGCCTGGGGCAGAATGATTCTGCGCAGGAGCTGTCCGTCCGACATGCCGAGTGAACGACCCGCTTCGGACTGTCCGCTGTCCACGCCGAGGAGACCGGCGCGAACGATCTCGGCCATGTAAGCGGCCTCATGCAGAGCGAGACCGAGCACCGAAGCCACGAAGCTCGTTATGAGGACGTTGGTGGAGATCGTGTAGTCGATATCCGTGAAGGGAAGCGATAGTCCGATCCGCGGCCACAGCAGCGCCAGATTGAACCAGAACACAAGCTGGACCAGCAGAGGCACACCTCTGAAGAACCAGATATAGGCTTGGGCAACCCAGTAGAGCACGGGATTGCCCGACATCGCCATGATGGCGATTATGATCCCGAGCACGATGGCGATCGCCATGCACAGAATGGTCAGAATGATCGTGTTGGCCAAACCATCGAGAATTTGGCCGCTGAACAAGTAGTTACCTACCACATCCCATTGCATGTTGGGATTGCCTGCCAATGAAGCGACGAAGGCGGCGAGCACCACCGATACTGCGACGGCCGCAACGGCGCGCCAGTGATGGCGCGGCGGCAGCAGCATGGGTTCAGCGGGTTCCTGGACAGCCATGATCCGATCCTTCTCTACGAATGCCGACGGCTTACTCAGCCAGCGGCTTCGTCGAGGTGCCGTTGAAGACCGGCTCATCAAGCGCAAGCACGCTGATGTCGTACTTGGCCAGTATCTCGGCATAACTGCCGTCCTCCATTACGGCCTTGAAGCCTGCTATGAGCGCATCGGCAAGTTCCTTATTGCCCTTGCTGATACCGGCGCCGTGGTATTCAGGACGGAACGGCTCGCCGAGAATCTCGAGGCCCTGGCCGCTGGCCTGGATGCCGATGCCGACGCCATAGGCTTGAATGAATACGTCTGCGCGGCCGGTCTGCACCTGAAGCTGGGCTTCTGCCGGGCTCGGGACGATAAGCACGTTCATGCCCGGCTTACCTTCTTCCTTGCACTTATCCACCTGCGCCTTCATCACAATTTCGGAGGTCGTACCGCTTGGCGAGGCGGCGGTGAAACCGCACAGATCCGCGACTGCCTTGATACGTTCTTCCGTCTCGGGGCGACCCATCAAAACCATGTTCGTCTTGATGTAGTCGACGAAGTCGATCTGCTCCTGACGCTGCAGCGTGTCGGTGAACGTGCCGATACCCACATCCACCCGCTCTGCCTGCAGGGCGGGGATGAGAGCCGAGTAGTTGATGTTGCTGAATTCGACCGGAACGCCCAGCTTTTCGCCGACGGCGTTCATCAGATCATGGATGACGCCGCCCAGTTTGCCGCTTTCGTCCACATACATATAAGGCGAGATCGCTGTCGGGCCGCCGACCTTCAAAACACCCGCATCGCGCACGCCCTGCGGCAGAAGCTTGGTGAGTTCGGTCTCCGCGTTCGCGACGCCGGTAAAACCCAGAAGCGCAAGCGTTGCCACGGTCGCAGCAGCATTCGAAATGCCGAAAAATCTCATGTCAGTTCCCCATTAACCAAGAAAGCATCTTCGCTCTGCGTTTTTGCAGTTTTGAGAATGCATTCTTATTTTTATCCGCAGCGATTTGGGTTTGTCAATCGGCAAAAATCCACTATTTCTCGTCGATCACCTGCCGAAACGACAGGCGGGGACGACATAATGAGAATACATTCTTGATAACGCGCAAGTTGCGCCCGAATGCGAAGGCCCTATTTCGAGGTCCCTAGCGCGAGCGCCCCAGGCAATCCTCAAGAACCGCTGGTTCCGGACCGTCAGGCGAAAATGTGGAGCTTTTTGCCCTATCGGCGAGATTGTCTTGGAAGCCGGAACCTCGGGAACACGATGGCGTCGATCGGCGGAACCTCGATGATGACGTCGTCACATCTGAAGGGGTTGCGCCACCCGGTCATCGGCGTCGTTTTCGGAGTTCGAAAACGGCATCCGGGGATCATGCAACGGCGAGTTGGAGCGCGACGGCTCCTGGTGCGTCATTATTTTCGGAAGGCTCTACCGCGTCGACTGCCAGCCGACCAATAAGGGCTCCGGGTCTGCCAGTGCTTGAGGAATTCACATCACGTTCGTTGGCCGCGCATCGAGGCTTGCCGCCGCTCTCGTGGTGAGGCGCTCCAGCAATAGCCTTGCTCGGCTCGCATTGGGGCTAGACGCCGACCGCGCACCCATCGCCACGAGGATCATGGGCGCCAACGACACCGTCATCGTTCACCCGTATGATGCCGGCGAGCCCGCAAAGGGGGCTATGGGCTGGCAGAAGGGCCGTCTCGTGCCCCATTGCGCCGAGCTGCTTTAATGTGCCTGCAGGAATGGCTTCCTCGAGCTTGAGATTGTCCCTGCTGTCGGAAAAGGTGCGGCCAAGCAAAAAGCGCGGGGCCGCCAATGCTTCTGCCGGCGACAGATTGTGGTCGATCAAGCGCACCAGCAGTGTCGCCAGCGTCTGAGGCTGGCCATCGGCGCCTTGCGTTCCATAAAGCAGATGTGGCCGGCCATTCTTCAATGCCAAGCCAGGGTTCAATGTATAAAAAGGACGCGCCGCCGATCGCAGGCCGTTGACCGGTTGGCCGGCACGCGCGAAGGCAGCTCCCCGATTTTGCCACAGGATGCCCGTGTCACCGGCGACCACCCCGCTTCCCCAGTCGAAATAGATGCTTTGCAGGACGCTGACGCTACGACCTTGTCGGTCGTGGGCGGCGAAGAAGACCGTGTCACCGGTGGTAAACTTCCTCGCCCACGGGAGCGCCTTTTGCCGATCAATTGCTGCTGCTTTCCTGACGATGGCAGCTTCAGACAACATCGATCCATCGAATGCGTGATAGTCCGGATCACCTATCAGGTTGCGTTCCAGGAATGCCTGTTTGATGGCTTCAACGATCAAATGGTAGAAGTCGGCCGAGCCCTCCTCGACCGCGTCAATGCTGAGTTTTTCTAGCGTCGCCATGATGGAAAGCGTCGTCACGCCCTGCGTCGGCGCCGTCGGCGCCAGAAGCGTCAATCCGCGATAGTCGACGCTTTCGAGATCCGCCATACGTGTCGCTGTCCGCTCGAGATCGCTCGCGCGGATGGGGGAGCCGGCCTCCCTCAGGGCGGCTGCGATTCGTTGCGCCAGATCCCCCTCATAGAAGCTGCGCGCCCCCTCGGCTGCAATCTGTGAAAGAGCACGGGCAAGGCGAGGTTGTTTGAATGGTGAACCGGCCTCGCCCGCGCTTCCGAAAAGCTCCGCGAAACCGGGCCAGTCTGACCATTCAGCACGCCGATAATCGAGCCAGAACGACTGCGAACTGCTCACGGGAAAGCCGCGCTCGGCGAGGTCTATTGCCGGTTCGAGAAGGGACGACCAGGGATGGCCTCCGGCCCAACGGATTTTTGAGAACTCGTAGGCTTTGCCCCAACTGTCGACAGCGCAGGCCGTGGTCAGAGCCGAAAGCGGCCCACGAGTCGGAACGGTGCCCTCGATGCCCTGCAGCGCGGCCGCGGCTTGCCCGATGCCGAGCAAGCTCGTCCGATTGCCTTCACCGTCGGCTACGATCCAGACTGCGTCACCGCCGAGCCCGCAAAAATGCGGATAGACGACCGCAAGCACCGCACCCATGGCGATTGCGGCTTCGATGGCGTTGCCGCCGGCAGCCAGGACAGCTCGACCGGCTTCGCTCGCGATCGAATGAGGGCTTGTGACCATGGCGGTCGCGAGCACTCCCCCGTCGCGCTGGGGTGCATGTTGGGTCATCAGGAAACTCTGGTTGGGTCTGTTGGAAGGTCAGGCGCCGCGCAGATGCGCCAGCACGATGTCCACGGCCTGATCCCTGCGTCGATGCAGGAACTCGGGCGAACGAGCATCGAAACTGAATGTCGCCATCAAGGTATGAAGGTTGGAAATATGGATGAAGGAAAGAGCCAGGATCGTCAGATAGACGTCAAGCGGCTTTTGCCTGCGCTTGAATTCGCCGGTTTCCACTCCGCGCTCCAACAAGAGGCCAATGTGCTCGAGCAGCGGGCGCGATCTGGAATTGACGCTCGTGATCTCTCGAACGAAGCGTCCCTCGTTGAGATTTTCGTTGAGCATCATTCGGGGGAATTGCGGGTTGTTCCACATATAGTCGAACGTGAAGCGGGTGAGCTGGGCAATGCCTTCCGACGGCGCTGAATCCCAGAAATGCAGCTTATCCTCACTTTCGCGCAGCTCCGCATAGACGCGCTCGAGGCAGGCGCGATAAAGCCCGTCCTTGTTGTCGTAATAGTGATAGATCATCCGGACATTGCACGCTGCGGAAGCCACGATGCGCGCGATGTTGGCGCCCGCATATCCATGGTCGCAGAATTCCGCCAGGGCAGCCTGCAGGATCCGCTCCTTGGTATCCTTCGACGACATCTGTTTCTCCTGCGAAGTCGCTTCTGGCATGACGATCCTCCCTCTGCGCTCGCGCAAATCCCACCCCTGGTCTATCCGGTCTGCAGCTTTACAGCGAATGCCATTCTAGCAGATAAAATGACGTAAGTAAGTATTTACTTATCGGGAAAGCCGTGTAATGGTCCCGCCGCTTCGGGCTCGCAACCGAAGCTGACGGGAACACTGGGTTTAGCCGCGCCACAGAACTCCAAAGGAGCGGTCGGCGCGGTCCACAATGGAGGCAGGAATGAGCAATAGCAGAATTCTGATGGGCGCTGCCGTCGCCGCGCTTCTCGCAGCAGCCCCACCGGCGCAGGCTGAAGAAATGACGCGCGAAAGGATCGCCGTCGGCATCACCGAAACGATTGCAGGCTATAATCCCTATGCAGATGCGGTCGTCCTCATCGGCAGCCTGTGGTGCAAGGTCTATGGCTGCATCACGCGTTTCGATTTCGAGGAGGGGCGCATGGTGCCCTCTCTCGCCGAAAGCATGGAAGCGGTCGGCGAGCGAGTCTGGGAAGTCAAGCTGCGCTCCGACTGGGTGCGTCACAATGGTGACCCGGTTGTGGCCGAGGACGTCGTCCACTCGATCGAGCGCTCGCGCAGCGATCCCGATTCGATGCGCCAGTTCGTCGTCGTCTCCATCGAGAGCGCCGAGGCCGTGGACGAGCGCACCGTGCGCATCACCACCAAGGAGCCGGACGCGACGCTGCCCGACAATCTCAGCCTCCTTCCGATCACCTCGAAGCGTCTCTACGACGAGTACGGGCAGGCCGCCGACCGCAATCATCCCCACGGCGCCGGCCCCTATCGTCTGGTCGAGGTGTCGGTCGGCAATCACATGATCCTGGAGCGCGTCGACGACCATCCGATGGTGTCGCCGACCAATCCCCGCCAGATTATGTACCGCATCATGGCCGAGCCGGAGCAACGTGTTACGGCGCTGTCCAATGGCGAGATCCAGATCGCGCAGGGCGTACCGCCACAGCTCGTGGCGCGCGTCGACGGCCTGCCGAACGCGCACGCCGCTTTCGCCAATTCCGTCGAGATGATGTTCCTGGCGATGAACCCGAGCACCCATCCGTGGGACGTGAAAGAGGCGCGGCAGGCGGCCGCCCACGCCATCAACCGCGAGGCGATCGTCGCCGCACTTCTGGGAGGCCGGGCGACGCTGCTCGACGGACCGGTCGGCGAAGGGCAGTTCGGCTACGAGCCCGGCTATACGACCCCTTACAATTACGATCCCGAGCGTGGTCGCGCGCTGCTGGAGGAGGCAGGCCTGTCAGGCGTCGAGATCGATTTCTACACGCCAGTCGGCCGCTACACGGCCGATCGCCAAATCGCGGAGGCGATGGTGCCGATGCTGGAGGATGTCGGCTTCAAGGTGAACCTGCGCACGCCGGAATGGGCGACGCTATGGGCCGACGTGCAGGCCGGCGGCGTGCCGTTCTACTATATGGGCCGCGGACAGATGCTCGATCCGTCGAGGGCGCTGCGGCAGTATTTCGAGACCGACAGCTCGCCGCGCCTCGACTACTCCAACCCGGAAGTCGACCGTTTGCTTCAGGCCGAGCGCCGCACCTTCGACGTCGACGAGCGCCTGGACACCATGCGCGAGGCCATGCGACTGATCACCGAGGACGCGCCGGCGCATTTCCTATGGCTGCATCAGATGGCATGGGGCGTTGCCGACGGCATCGATTTCACACCCCGCCCGGCCGACCGCGTCGACGGCTGGGACATTCACATCCGCAAGAACTGACGGCAGCAACCGCCCGTTTCGCCTCCGCCCCTCAAGCGGATTGGGGCGGCGGGCATTCCCGAAGGAAGCAGACATGGCCAGCTATCTCGTCCGACGTCTGATCGGGGTGATTCCGGTCCTCTTCATGGTTTCGCTCATGGTCTTCGCACTGACCCAGCTCGCGCCGGGCGATCCGGTCAGTATGCTGGTCAGCGACGAAGCCTCGCCGGAGGACAGGCAGAAGATCGTGGAGGCGTGGGGCCTCGATCGCCCCGCCCCTGTCCAGTATCTCAGCTTCCTGAAGAACGCCGTGCTGGGCGATTTCGGCTCGTCCTTCCGCTACCGTGAGCCGGTGATGGACCTCGTGCTGGCGCGGCTTCCCGCCAGCATCGAACTTGCCGTCTACGCGACGCTGCTCGCCGTCATCATCGGCATTCCGTTGGGCGTGCTTTCCGCCGCACGGCCGAACTCGCTGCTCGACAATGCCGGTTCGTTGGTCGGCTTCTTCGGGGTGTCGATGCCGAATTTCTGGTTCGGCATCCTGCTCATCCTCGTCTTCGCCGGCGTGTTCAATGTCCTGCCTTCGGGCGGGCGCGAGCCGTGGGGTATGGACCTGCCGTCGATCACCGGCTTCCTCACCATCGACGCTTTGATACAAGGACGTTTCGACGTGCTGTGGACAGCACTTCGCCATCTCGCCCTGCCCGCCATCGTGCTGGGCACCTCGATGACCGGCATCATCATGCAGCTCACCCGCGCCACGGTCGCCGAGGCGCTGCGCGAGGACTACGTCATGACCGCGCGCGCCAAGGGGCTTTCCGAACGGCTGGTGCTTTGGCGCCACGCCTTCCGCAACGCGCTGGTCGCCGTGGTCACCATCATCGGCCTGGAGTTCGGCGCACTGATCTCCGGCGCGATCATCGTCGAGACGGTGTTTTCGTGGCCTGGCATCGGAATGCTGCTCATCCAGAGCATCACCTTCCGCGACTATCCGCTGATCGTCGGCCTCGTGCTGATCTACACGACCCTTTTCGTGCTGGTGAACGTAGCGATCGACATCCTCTACACGATCATCGATCCGCGCATCCGGATGAAATGACCATGAGCGCCGCAACCCTCGGCTTCCGCCACCGTTTCAACTATCTGCTGGCCCCGAAAGTGGTGTTCGGCATCGCCGTCATCGCGCTTCTGATCGCCGCGGCGATCTTCGCACCCTGGATCGCCCCGCACGACCCCGCGCGGCAGGATTTGATGCGCGCCATGACCGCGCCGCAATGGGGCGGGCCGCACCTGCTCGGCACCGACCATGTCGGGCGCGACCTCTTGAGCCGCATCATCTACGGCTCGCGCATCTCGCTCGCCATCGGGGTCGCGGTCGTGCTCGTGTCGGGCGCCGTCGGCATCTTCCTCGGCGTCATCTCGGGCTATTTCGGCGGACGCACGGATTCGCTCATCCAGAAGATGCTCGAGGTGTTCTGGGCCTTCCCGCCGCTGCTGCTGGCCATCGCCATCGTCGCCTTTCTCGGCCAGGGCCTCGGCATCATCATCATCGCGCTCGCCTCGCAGCGCTGGATTCCCTATTGCCGCCTTGCCCGCGCCGAGGCGATGGCGCTACGCGACCGCGAATTCGTCGTCGCCGCGCGCTCGCTCGGCGCATCGCCCGCGCGCATCCTGACGCGTCACATCCTGCCCAACATCGTGCCTTCGATGGTGGTGGTAGGTACCTTCGCCATGGCCACCGCCATCATCTCGGAGGCGTCGCTGAGCTTTCTCGGGCTCGGTGTCCCGCCCACCATTCCGACCTGGGGCAGCATGTTGGCGGATTCGCGCGCTTACATCAGCACCTCCTGGTGGATGGCGCTGTTTCCGGGCCTCGCGATCTTCATCACCGTCCTGGCGATCAACCTTGTCGGCGACGCACTCAGAAGCCACTTCGATCCGAAACTCAAGAACATATAGGAGCCGATATCATGATCGAACGCAGACACATCGACACGCTCGACGGCGCACGCAGGTCGCAGATCGTTGCACAGGGCAACTGGATCTTCTTCTCGGGCATCCATCCCGAGACGCTGGACGGCGACATCAAGGACCAGATGCGCTCGGCGCTCACCCGTCTCGACGCGTTGCTGGCCGAGATGGGCGAGGACCAGGGCTCGATCTTCGTCGTCCATGTCTGGCTCAAGGACATGCGCTATTTCAGCGCAATGAATTCGGTCTGGAACGAATGGGCCGATGCCGAGAACCCGCCGGCGCGCACCTGCGTCTCCGGCGATCTCTACCGCGAGGATCTTCTCGTCGAACTCATCGTCACCGCCTGCCGCAACGGGGGAGAATGAGCACATGGACATCGTCAAGCTCGGCCGCGTCACGCGGCCTGGAGGTCCTAACATCGCGCTCGGTGCGGCAACGTCCGAACTCGTCTCCGTCTGCCTCACCGCACCTGACAAGTCCGGCACCCTCGCCGAACAGACGATCGGGATCCTCGACGTCATCGAAAGCCATTTCAAGACGGTCGGCTCCTCGCGCGCGAAGCTCCTGATGGTGCAGGTGTGGCTGGCCGAGATTTCGCAGTTCGCCGAGTTCCGCGATGCCTGGAACACGTGGATCGAAGGCCACGAGCCGCCCGCGCTGTCGGTGGTGACTGGCACCACCGCGCGCCGCGACTGCCTCGTCGAGATCAGGGCCTACGCCGCACCATGACCGAAACCGCCCCGAGCCCCCTCATCAGCCTGCGCGACCTGCAGGTTACCTTCGGGCTCATTCCCGAGCCCGTGGTGAAATCGTTCGACCTCGACATCGCGCGCGGCGAAGTGGTCGCGCTGGTGGGTGAATCGGGTTCGGGGAAGTCGGTCACGGCGAAGTCGATCATGCGCCTCGTCGAGTTCTCGGGCGCGCGCATCGCCAGCGGCGAGGCATGGCTCTACGACAACCACGGCGGGCGGACCGACCTCTTCCGCCTCAACCAGAACGAGATGCGCTCGATCCGCGGGTCGCGCATCTCGATGATCTTCCAGGACCCGATGACCTCGCTCAATCCGGTCCTGACCATCGGCTTCCAGCTGCGTGAGGCGGTGCTGCGCCATGCGACGATGTCAAAGGCAGATGCCGACCGCATCTGCCTGGAGGCGCTGCGGCAGGTACGCATCTCGGAGCCCGAGCAGCGGCTCAAGCAATATCCACACGAACTGTCCGGCGGAATGCGTCAGCGTGTCATGATCGCGATGGCGCTGGCGCTCAAGCCCGACCTGCTGATCGCCGACGAGCCGACCACGGCACTCGACGTCACGGTGCAAGCCGAAATCCTCGCGCTTTTGAAGACGATCCAGCGCGAGACGGGCATGTCCGTCCTCTTCATCACCCATGACATGGGGGTGGTCGCCGAGATCGCCGACCGAGTCGTCGTCATGCTGCGCGGCGATCGCGTCGAGACCGGCGATGTCCGTACCATCTTCGAGGCACCCACGCACGACTACACCCGCGCGCTTCTCGCAGCCGCGCCCAAGCTCGGCGCGGGTGCGGATGCGGCGCCCGCCTTCGAACCGGTGACGGACGACGCCCCGGTACTGGAGGTCGACAGCCTCGTGGTGCGCTATCCGGTGCGCAAGGGTCTGCTCCAGCGCGTCGCCGCCAATGTCCATGCGGTCGAGGACGTCTCGTTCAAGGTGCACCGTCGCGAGACGCTCGCCATCGTGGGCGAGAGCGGCTGCGGCAAGTCGACCACCGCCAAGGCGCTCATGAACCTCATCGAACCGACCTCCGGCGCGATCCGGCTGCACGGGAGGGACATCGCGTCGCTGACGGCGGCACAGATGATGGCGGCGCGCGCCGATATCCAAATGATCTTTCAGGACCCCTATGCGTCGCTCAATCCACGCATGACGGTCGAGCAGATCATCGCCGAGCCGCTGGAAATCCACCAGCGCGGCGATGCCGCCTCGCGCCGCGCACAGGTCACCGAGCTCATCGAGCGGGTCGGCCTGCCGATCGCGGCGGCGAAGCGCTATCCGCACAATTTCTCCGGCGGCCAGCGCCAACGCATCTGCATCGCCCGCGCGCTCGCGTTGCGGCCCAGCGTGATCATCGCGGACGAGCCGGTCTCAGCACTCGACGTCTCGATCCAGGCGCAGATCCTCGCGCTGATCGAGGAAATCCAGCGCGATTTCGACGTTGGTATCCTGTTCATCTCGCACGACATGGCGGTGGTCGAGAAGGTCAGTGACCGCATTGCGGTGATGCATCTGGGCGAGATCGTCGAGATCGGCCCGCGCGATGCCGTGCTGCGCGACCCGCGCCACGCTTATACGAGGCAGTTGCTCGACGCTGTCCCCGTGGCACACCCGGCCTTGCGCAAGGCAAGGCAGATGGAGGCCCGCGCGATGATGAGCCCGATCCGCCCGCTGGGCGCGGATCACCCAACGAGCCCAATGCGGGAAGTCAGCCACCAGCACTTCGTCCGCGCGGACGCCTGATCCTTACATACAAACTCAATACGAGGTACTATCAATGAAAAAGCGCAGTTTTTATGCAGCATTCGTCGCGTCGAGCATGCTTGCGGCGAGCGCCCAGGCCAACGACGGCGACGTCACCATCGCCATCACCGAGGGCATCACCGGCTACAATCCCTATGCCAATTCGGCTGTGCTCGTCGGCATGACCTGGTGCCAGGTCTATGGCTGCCTGACACGCTGGGATTTCGATGAGGGGCGTTTCGTGCCCTTCCTTGCCGAAGAGGTTCGGCCGGACGGCGAGAAAAGCTGGCTCGTGCGGCTGCGCGACGACTGGCCGCGCCACAACGGCGATGCAGTCACAGCCGAAGACGTCGTCCACTCGATCGAGCGGACAAGGTCCGATCCAGACAGTGTTTCTCAAGCATCTGTCCACTACATCGAAAGCGTGGAGATCGTTGATGACCGCACCGTGCGCATCCTGACAACGGAGCCGATCGCAACGCTGCCGAACTATCTGGCGACGATCCAGATCACGTCGAAGGCCGTCCACGAGCGGTATGGCGCGCGCGACGCCGACCGGCTGCATCCCTACGGCGCAGGCCCCTACAGGTTGGTCGACCTGCAGGCCGATAGCCACATGGTGCTTGAGCGCGTCGATGACCATCCGCTCGTCGGCCCGGACAATCCCCGCCGTATGATCTTCCGCGTCATGATCGAACCCGAGCAGCGCGTCACCGCCCTCGCCAACGGCGAGATCCAGATAGCGCAGAGCATCCCGCCGCAATTGCGCGAGCGCGTTGACGGCCTGCCGAACGCCTCGGCCAAGACAGTCGTTTCGGCGGAGATGATGTTCCTTGCCATGCAGCCCACGGCGGCTCCCTTCGACGATGCGCGCTTGCGCAAGGCTATCTGCCATGCGATCAACCGCGATGCCATCATCGCCGCGCTGCTGGGTGGCAACGCAACCAAGCTCAACGGACCAGTGGTCGAGGGCCAGTTCGGCTTCCGCGAGAACCCGCAGGAGATGCAGGGCTTCGACCCCGACCTCGCCCGCAGCCTCCTAGAAGAAGCCGGCTATGACGGCGCACCGCTCCAGCTGCAGACGCCGGTGGGCCGCTACACTTCCGATCGCCAGATCTCCGAAGCCGTGGTCTCGATGCTTCAGGATGTCGGCCTCAATATCAGCCTGCACACGCCGGAATGGCCGGTGCTGTGGAGCGGCGTGCAGGCCGGCAATGTCGAGTTCTACTACATGGGGCGCGGCAATATGCTCGATCCCTCCCCCGCGCTGGCGCAGTATTTCGAGACCGGCGGCTCGCCGCGTCTCAAATACTCCAACACTCAGGTAGACGAACTTTTGAAGCGCGAGCGCACCGAGTTCGACCTCGATACTCGTCGCGGGCTTCTGGCCGACGCGATGGACGCCATCGTCGCCGACGACGCCGCGTGCTTCCTGTGGAACCACAATCTGATCTGGGGTGTAGCCGATAACATCGACTACACCCCGACAAAGGGTGATCGCGTGAACGGTTGGGAGATCGGAATGCGTCCCTGAGCAAACTGTCGCTTCCCGCCCCGTCGGAAAGCTTGCTGTGACTAGATCAACAACGCCGACCAAGGCGCGGACGAACCCACCCGCCCGCGCCCTGATCCGAATCCAATCGGCGGGCCTTGCTGCGCGTCGTCAGCTCACCGCGCGCAAGCTCGGCTGCTCGGCGTAATACCCGCCGAAGCGGTTTGACAGGAACGCATCGAGCCCGATCTCCTCCTGGCGGATCAGACCTTTCGCGGGAAGCGCTCCCTGCGCCACCATGTCCAGAACGGCGCAGATCGAAGCGGCGGTCGTCACCTGGATCGCGCTGTAGAGGCGCCCGCCGATGACCTGGCTGTAGATTTTGTTCGCATAGGTCTGCTGCACGGCGCGGCCGTTGATCTGCCCGCTCACCGTGACGAAGATGACGACCACGTCCTGGCTGGTCGAAGGCAGGGCGTTCTCCAGGATGTCCTTCAGCAGGTCGCGTCGGTCCCTTAGCCCGAGATCGTTGAGCAGTATCTTCATGATCGCGACGTGGCCCGGATAGCGGATCGTCCGATAGTTGAGCGTGCGCACCTTGCCCTGAAGACTGTCACAAAGCGTTCCCAATCCGCCTGACGTGTTGAAGGCTTCATACCGTACGCCGTCGAGCGAAAATTCCTCGCGCTCTTCGAGCGCACGCGTTTCGACGAGCTGTCCGTCGACGATCGCCTCGCAAGGCTCGATATATTCGTTGATGACGCCGTCGGTGCTCCAAGTGAGATTGTAGTTGAGCGCGTTCGACGGGAATTGTGGCAGCGCGCCGACCCGCATGCGGACGCTGTCGAGCGTGTCGAATCGCTTGGCGAGATCATTGGCGACAATAGAGATGAAGCCGGGCGCCAGCCCGCATTGCGGGATGAAGACCGTCCCTGCCCTCGCCGCGATATTCTTGACCTCGCGCGTCGAGGCAACGTCCTCGGTCAGGTCCAGGTAGTGGACGCCGGCCGCGGCCGCGACGTGCGCGATGGTCGTCGTCAGATGGAACGGCGCGGCGCTGAGCACGGCAAACTTGCCGGCGAAAAGCGCCTCCAGCGCCGACTGGTCGGAGATGTCCGTCAGCACGGTCGCAATGCCGCTCTCGCCGGCAAGCTCATCGAGATGCGGCTTGCTGCGATCCGCTACCGTCACCGCGTAATCCCGCGACCCGGCAAGCAACCTTGCGATCGTCGAACCGATTTTTCCCGCTCCAAGTACCACTATGTCTTTCATCTGCGATTCCCCATGCAACTTCACGGAGCACGATGCGACACAGGCATGTTGTTTCACAGCTTCGAATAGAGCAGAATGCCAGTTAATTTACACGTTTCGACGGAACGATTCGACGATATGCCTATAAGTGACAAGGATCGGCTGCTGCTCTCCCTACTTCAGGAGAACGCACGGACCCCGACGGCGACGCTCGCGCGCCGGTTGGGGTCGTCGCGCACCACCGTCCAGGCGCGGATCGACAAGCTTGAGCGCGAAGGCGTCATTGCTGGCTACGGGGTGCGGCTTTCCGATGAGTACGAGCGCGGCCTCGTCAGGGCACATGTGCTGATCACCATCTCGCCGAAGGCTTCCGCGAGCGTCACCCGTGCTCTTTCGGCGATCGATCAGGTCAGGTCTCTCCACTCGGTCAGCGGGTCGTTCGATCTGATAGCGATCGTCGCTGCAGAATCGGTAAGCGATCTCGACAAAGTCATCGACCTCATCGGCGAACTGGAGGGCGTGGAGAGAACGCTCTCCTCCATTATCCTCTCGACCCGCATCATGCGGTAGGAAAGCCGAGAACGGTCGTGCCGTTCACGACAGATCAGCCGGCTTGTCGGCCAAGTCGCCGAGGGCTTCCAGGAAGGCCGTCAGCCAGGCCTTCGCATCATGCCGCATCACCTTCTCCATCAGCGCTTCGTGCCGGCGCCGGCGCTCGTCCCGCGGCATCACCAGCGCCTGATGCAGTCGCCGCGACATCTCATCGACGTCGTAGGGATTGACGACCAGCGCTTCGACCATTTCCTCGGCGGCTCCGGCGAATTGCGAAAGCACGAGCATGCCGGGATCGGCCGGATCTTGTGCGGCGACATATTCCTTCGCCACAAGGTTCATGCCGTCGCGCAATGGTGTGACGAAGCCGACATGGCTAGCGCGAAAGAGCGAGGCCAGCTTCTCGCGCGGTACCGGCCGATGAATATGCCGGATCGGTGTCCAGTTGAAGTCGCCGAACTGGCCGTTGATCGAGCCGGCCAGCGCTTCAAGCTCCAGCCTTATATTTGCGTAGGCGTCGACATCGCCTCGCGTCAGCGGCGCGATCTGCAGGAAGCTCACGGACTTTTCCAGCTCGGGATGCTGTGCCAGCATCCGGCCATAGGCACGCAGCCTTTCCGGCAGGCCTTTCGAATAGTCGAGACGGTCGACGCCGATGATCTGCTTCTGGCCAAGCACCTTTCGGCGCAACACGTCGACGGCCACGTCGTCCGGCGCGCGTTGCGCCATCTGCTCGAAAATCTCGAAATCGATGCCGATCGGGAACCGCTCGACCGAAACCGTTCGTTCGCCGAACAGGAAACGTC
This sequence comes from Aquamicrobium sp. LC103, assembly GCF_001014615.2. Taxonomy (GTDB): domain Bacteria; phylum Pseudomonadota; class Alphaproteobacteria; order Rhizobiales; family Rhizobiaceae; genus LBCQ02. Next base: position 110,732 of record NZ_LBCQ02000013.1, on the reverse strand, counting down.
CTTCCCGCACCGGCACCGCGGGGGTGTGGTCCTCCAGGTAGCGGGTGAGATTGCCCACATCGGTGTGGGTCTGCAAGCCGACGAGATCGTACTGAAGCAGCCAATCGACCAGTTCGGCATGGTTTGGCGACGCCTCGAGAAGGTCGGACGGCGGAAAGGGAATGTGAAGGAAGAACCCCATGCGCTGACGGCAGCCGAGTTCGCGGAGATAGCCGGCCAGCGGGATGAGGTGATAGTCGTGAATCCAGATGCAATCATCCGGTTTCAGGAATTGCGCCAGATGGCGCGCGAACATGCGGTTGACGCGACGATAGCCTTCGAAGAAGGCGGGACGATAGTCGATAAGATCGAGCCGATAGTGAAACAGCGGCCACAGCACGCTGTTGGCATAGCCGAGATAGTAGTTCGTATAGTCATCCTCGGAGAGCGGCAGCGCGACGCGCGTGACATTATCGATCTGATCGACTTCCGGCTCGTCCACCTCCCCGATCTCGCCGTCCCAGCCGAACCATACACCGCCGCGCTCTCGCACGGCGTCGGCCAGCGCCACCGCCAGCCCTCCCGTCTGTGTCGTCTGCCGGAGGTCCGCGACACGGTTGGAAGCGATTACCAGCCGACTCATGCGAACGCCTCCCGCTCGAACGGTTGTCGGGAAACTGCAATCATATCGGAGCCTCTTCGGATTTCTCCTCGCGTTAACTTGCCACGGCCCCAGGATGTTCCCGGGCGGGCGACGATCTTGCCTATGGAGTCCGCGAAATCATGATCGCCGGCGGAGCTCAGTTGCTCAATGTGGAAAGCCGGCGACAACACGGGGTGGAATGCGGTCTTGCCATGGAAACCGATCCAGCGATCCCGGTATAGCGAGCCATTCCGCCTCGCGGCAAGCCCTTCTCCCGAATTTGCCCGATCTGCGCCCAGCGGCGGAGGCCGCCCAAGGGCCGTCGTCATGCCTTGAACGAACCCACCTTTGGTCGAGTACGGGCAGATCCGTTTCGCGTTTACAAAAATCATATAGTATGATTTTTTATTTCCGGGTGAGGAGCCCATTATAGTTCCAGGGAGGAAATGATGCTTTCGAGAAAAGCGTGGATTGGCGCGGGTGTTCTCGCGTCAATGGCTTTCATGGCGTCCGGCGCCGTGGCGCAGACGATTGGTTTCTCGCAGATCGGCTCGGAATCGGGCTGGCGGGCCGCGGAAACCACGCTGACCCGCCAGCAGGCCCAGGAGCGCGGAATAGACCTGAAATTCGCCGATGCGCAGCAAAAGCAGGAAAACCAGATCAAGGCGCTGCGCTCCTTCATCGCGCAGGGCGTGGACGCGATCCTGATCGCCCCGGTCGTGGCGACCGGCTGGGACGCCGTCCTCAAGGAAGCCAAGGAGGCCGAGATCCCCGTCGTTCTGCTCGACCGCATGGTGGATTCATCCGACGATCTCTACCTGACCGCGGTCGGCTCCGACCTCGTCCATGAGGGCAAGGTAGCGGGCGAATGGCTGGTTTCCGAGACCAACGGCAAGGAGTGCAACATCGTCGAGCTGCAAGGCACCACGGGTTCCTCGCCGGCGATCGATCGGAAGAAGGGTTTCGAGGAAGCGATCGCCGACAAGAGCAATCTCAAGATAGTCCGGAGCCAGACGGGCGATTTCACGCGCGCCAAGGGCAAGGAAGTCATGGAAAGCTTCCTGAAGGCGGAGAATGGCGGGCGCAACATCTGCGCGCTCTACGCCCACAATGACGACATGGCGGTCGGCGCCATCCAGGCGATCAAGGAAGCCGGTCTCAAGCCGGGCGAAGACATTCTGATCGTATCGATCGACGCCGTGCCGGACATCTTCCTGGCCATGGCCGCCGGCGAGGCGAACGCCACGGTCGAGCTGACACCGAACATGGCCGGCCCTGCCTTCGACGCGCTGGCGGCCTTCATGAAGGACGGCACCACGCCGCCGAAGTTCATCCAGACGGAGTCGAAGCTCTACACCCAGGCCGACGACCCGAAGGCGGTCTACGAAGCCAAGAAGGACCTCGGCTATTGAACCTCTGCCGTCGGGCGCGACCATGCCCGACGGCAGATCCCGGCGCGCCGCGCGCGGGTCATGAAGCACAGGGAGGAAAGACGTGTCCGGCAGTCAGCCTCTCCTTCGCGCCACGGCCGTGACGAAGACGTTTCCCGGCACGATTGCGCTCGACAAGGTGGATTTCACGCTTCATCCGGGAGAGGTCCACGCGCTTCTCGGCGAGAACGGCGCGGGAAAATCGACGCTGATAAAATGCCTGACCGGCGCGTATCGGCGCGACGGCGGCGACATTCTTCTCGATGGAATGCCCATCGATCCGCGGAACACGCTGGAAGCGCAGAGTTTCGGGATCGGCACGGTCTATCAGGAAGTTAATCTCCTGCCCAATCTTTCCGTCGCTGAGAACCTTCTGCTCGGCCACCAGCCGGTCCGCTTCGGAATGATCTCGGGTCGGACCATGAATGCCGCGGCGCGCACGATGCTTGCGCAGTACGGACTCGACATCGACGTCTCGCGCAATCTCGACAATTTTTCAGTGGCGGTGCAGCAGGTCGTGGCGATCGCACGCGCCGTGTCCCTGTCCGGCAAAGTCCTGATCCTCGACGAGCCAACGGCGAGCCTCGACGCCCAGGAGGTGCAGATGCTGTTCGAGGTAGTCCGCTCGCTTAAGGAGCGGCAGCTCGGCATCGTCTTCATCTCACATTTTCTCGATCAGGTCTTCGAGATCAGCGACCGCATCACGGTGCTGCGCAACGGCAGGCTGGTCGGCGCCGAGGCGACCGCCGACGTCGACCGCGTCCGACTGGTGAACATGATGCTCGGCCGGGAACTCAAGCAGGAGACGCGCGAGAGTGGACGGACGGACCGCCCCGAGGGAATGCCGGCGATCCGCTTCCAGGGCTTCGGCAAAAGCGGGCGGATCGCGCCCTTCGACCTCGACATACGCGCCGGCGAGGTGGTCGGCGTCGCCGGACTGCTCGGATCCGGCCGAACCGAAACCGCCGAGGTGCTGTTCGGCGTGACACCGCATGACAGCGGCAAGGTAGAAGAAAAGGGCGCGACGCTTCCACTCGGCTCGCCGCGCGATGCAATCGCCGGCGGCTTCGGCTTCTGCCCGGAGGATCGCAAGGGCGACGGCATTGTCGGCGATCTGAGCGTGCGTGAGAACATCGTGCTGGCGCTGCAGGCGCGCCGAGGCTGGACGAAGCCGCTGCCGGCGCGCGCACAGGCGGCGATGGCAGAAGAGTTCATCCGCCGCCTCGACATCCGCACCCCGGATGCCGAAAAGCCGGTGGGGCTTCTTTCCGGCGGCAATCAGCAGAAGGTCCTGCTCGCACGCTGGCTGGCGACCCATCCGCGATTCCTCATTCTCGACGAACCCACGCGCGGCATCGATGTCGGCGCGCATGCGGAAATCATTCGCCTGATCGAGGAATTGTGCGCCCAGGGCATGTCGCTTCTCGTCATCTCGTCGGAACTCGACGAGCTGGTCGCCTACAGCCACCGCGTCATCGTCGTCCGCGACCGCCGCCATGTCGCCGAACTGGTGGGCGAGGACATCACCACCGACAACATGGTCGCCGCGATAGCCCGACCGGACGCCGGGCGCGCCGACGAGGCCGCGACATGAGTGCTGCAAGTAGATTCCTGCGCCGCATCACGCCCCAGCTCGTGACGCTCGCCGCCGTTCTCGCCTCGATCGCCATCGTCTTTCCCGGCTTCTTCGAGATCAGCATAGCCAACGGCAGGCTTTACGGCAGCGCAATCGACATATTGAATCGCGGCGCACCCGTCGCGCTTCTCGCCATCGGCATGACGCTGGTCATCGCCACCAAGGGCATAGACCTCTCGGTTGGTGCCGTCATGGCGATCTGCGGTGCGGTTGCGGCCTCCGCCGTCGATCGGGGAATGGGCCTGGTGCCGACATTGGCGCTGGCGATCGGCACCGGCCTCGCCTGCGGACTCTGGAACGGCATCCTGGTGGCGGTCCTGAAAATCCAGCCGATCGTCGCCACGCTCATCCTGATGGTCGCCGGACGCGGCATCGCCCAGCTCATCACGGAGGGAGCGATCCTGACGTTCCGCCACGAGGGCCTGATCTTCATCGGCTCCGGAACCTTCCTGACCGTTCCGATGCCAGTGCTGATATGGCTCTTCACCGGCGTGATAGTCGCGCTGGTCGTGCGGCGCACCGCGCTCGGCATGCTGATCGAGGCGATCGGCATCAACCCGCGCGCCAGCATGCTGGCCGGCGTCAACACGCGCGTTCTGCTGATCGCCGTCTACATGGCCTCGAGCCTCTGCGCCGCGATCGCCGGCATCATCGCCGCCGCCGACATCCGTGGCGCGGACGCCAACAATGCCGGGCTGTGGCTCGAGCTCGACGCGATCCTCGCCGTCGTGATCGGCGGCACGTCACTGCTCGGCGGACGCTTCTCCATCGTCGCCTCCCTGATCGGCGCCATGATCATTCAGGCGGTAAACACGGGCATTCTGCTTTCGGGCTTCCCACCGGAATTCAACCTCGTCATCAAGGCCGGCATCGTGCTCGTCATACTCGTCCTGCAGTCGCCCACCGTGCAATCGGCATTCATATACTTCAGGCGCAACAAGCAGTCGTCGCCCGCTGACGCGAAAACGGTCGTCCAATGAACGCGCGCTCGCTCCCCCTCCTGGCAACCGTGATTATCTTTTTGCTCGCCTATGCGGTCTGCTACTCGCAGTACCCGGCCATGCTCTCCACTCGCGTGATCGGCAATCTGCTCACCGACAATGCGTTTCTCGGCATCGTCGCGGTGGGAATGACATTCGTGATCATCTCCGGCGGCATCGATCTGTCGGTCGGTTCCGTCATCGCGTTTTCCGGCGTCTTCATCGCCGTCCTCCTGCGCGATACCGGGCTGCACCCCGTGGCGGTCTTCGCCATGCTTTTGGTCATCACGACCCTGTTCGGTGCCGCCATGGGCGCCACGATACATTATCTCGAAATGCCACCCTTCATCGTCACGCTCGCAGGCATGTTCCTCGCCCGCGGCATGGCCTATGTGCTGACCATCGATTCCGTGCCGATCACGCACGAATTCTACGGCAGGCTGCAGGATTTCTACTATTTGATGCCCGGCAGGGGCCGGCTCACGCTGATCGGTGGAATCATGCTTCTCGTGTTTCTTACCGGAATGATCCTGGCACATCGCACGCGCTTCGGCATGAATGTCTACGCGCTCGGTGGCGGCGTGCAGACGGCGCGGCTCATGGGGGTGCCCGTGGCGCGCACGACGATACAAATCTATGCGCTTTCCGGATTTCTCGCAGGGCTTTCCGGCATCGTCTTCTCCATCTACACATCGGCAGGCTATTCGCTCTCCACAGTGGGCGTGGAACTCGACGCGATCGCGGCCGTGGTGATCGGCGGCACCCTTCTGACAGGCGGGTCGGGCTTCGTGGCGGGCACTCTGATAGGCGTGATGATAATGGGATTGATCCAGACCTACATCATTTTCGACGGCACGCTCTCGAGCTGGTGGACCAAGATCGTGATCGGATTCTTGCTCTTTGCTTTCATCGTACTGCAGAAGGGGCTGGTCTGGATTGCCGACCGCAACGCCGGTGCGCTGAAGAGCGCACGATAGGGAAACATGGATTTGCTCAGGACCGCCATTTCCGGACGCGTCGTACGCAACAACCACTCCTATGTGGTGAACGAGATCGGCATGGCGATCGTGAACGGCGAATACGAGATCGGTACCCTGCTTCCGGGAGATAGCGAGCTCGCGGAGCGCTTCGGCGTCTCCCGCACCGTGCTGCGAGAGGCGATGAAGACCCTTGCCGCGAAAGGCCTGGTCTTCCCGCGCGCGCGCATCGGCACCCGTGTCACCGAACGGACAAAATGGAACCTGTTCGATGCCGACGTGCTGACATGGCATTTCGAAGCGGGCGTTACGGAGGAATTCCTGAGCCATCTTTGCGACATGCGGCTCTCCTTCGAGCCGTCGGCGGCGCAGCTCGCTTCCCGCAACGCCACTGCGGCGGACGTCGAAAAGCTCTACGGGATAGTCGATAGCATGGAGGCGGCGCGTTCCAAGGAAGCCTTTGCACTTGCCGACCTCGAGCTGCACATCGCCTTGCTGGATGTTTCGAAGAACCCGTTCATGTTTTCGGTCGGCAATCTCATCGAGGCCGCCCTGGTATCCGCCTTCAAGCTGAGTTCTCCAGTGGAGAATGCAACCCATCGCGTTTCGGTCGAGCAGCACCGCCGCATAGTCGAGGCGGTGGAAGCTGGCGACGGCGATGCCGCCGCCGAAGCCATCCGAACGGTCATCATCGTTGGACGGGACCGCGTTAGCGGGCAGATCAAGGCCACGCGCTCGAAGGGACGGGCGGCGCTCTGAAGGGCCGTCCAGAAATGAGTTTAACGGGGCTTCCTCAGCCCAGCGGCCTGCTCGGGCGTCAGCGGACGTATTTCGCGCCCGTGCAGCATCAGGAAAAGACGCGCCGTCTCCTCCAGTTCCTCGGTGGCGTACTGCGCCTCGCGCAGCGTCGAACCGGCAACGACCGGGCCATGATTGGCCAGCAATACGGCATGATTTTCCACCGCGAGGCCCTTGACCGCCAGCGCCAGCTTCTCATCGCCCGGCGCGAAATAAGGCACGAGCGGCAGGCGGCCGACACGCATGACGTAATAGGCCGTCAAAGGCGGCAGCACGTCTTCAGGGTTTACGTCCGCAAGGATGCTGACCGCCACGGAATGTGTCGAATGCAGATGGACCACCGCTCCGGCCGACTTGCGCTGGCAATACATGCAGGAATGGAGGAACGCCTCCTTGGTGGGCTTGTCGCCATCTACGAATACGCCCTCGGCGGTGAAGCGCGAAAGCCGCTCCGGCACCAATGACCCCAGCGAGGCGTTGGTAGGCGTCATCAGCATGGAGCCATCGCTCAAGCGGGCGCTGATGTTGCCGGTCGATCCGAAGGTGAGGCCGCGGTCGAATATGGACTTGCCGACTGCGCAGATCTCGTCGCGCAACCGGATTTCTTCCGAAAGGATCGCTGTCATCGAACCATGTTCCAGGTTTTGACGAAGAAATCGTCGGACCCGAAATTACCTGATTTGAGCGCGAGCGAAACCCTCGTGCCGCCGATGGAGACCACCCAGGGAACGCCCGGATCGATCTCGGGCCCGATGGCCACCGCCTTGGCACCGAGTGCGTTGACGATCGCGCCGGAGGTCTCCCCGCCGGCAACGATGAAGCGCGTGTAGCCGCGTCCTGCGAGGGCAGTGGCGACCGCCGCCAGCAGATCCTCGACCACCGCACCGGCTTCCAGGCGCCCGAGCTTTTCCTGGGCGAGCGCCACGACATCGGGATCGGCGCTGGAATAGACGAGCGGCGGATAGTCACCCTCGCCGTTGTCGATGACGAACTCGACGACCTCGTCGCATGTCGTCCGCCCCGCGGCGATGTCGAGCGCATCGAGTTGCAACGCCGGCACGCCGGCGGCTTTGGCGACGGCGATCTGACGCCTCGTCGCGGCCGAGCACGAGCCGGCGAGGATAACGCCTGCGCCCGGCGTCGCTTCGAACTCCACATTCGCGGCGGCCGGACCGAGCAGGCTCTGGCGTCGGAAATTCTCAGGCAGCGCGAGCGCGACCGCCGAGCCGCCGGTCACCAGCTTCATGCCGCTTGCCGCCGTTCCGATGGCGCGCAGGTCGCTCTCCGTCAGCGCATCGACGATCAGCATGCCCTCGTGCGCCGCCAGCGCCGAGGCGATCGCCTCGCTGCCGGCGCGCACCGTCTCGTGAGCAACGAGCCCGACCGGTCGACGGGTCTGTCTTTGCAGCACGCGTACGAGATTGGAATCGCGCATCGGCGTGAGCGGGTGGTCGCGCATCGGGCTTTCCGAGAGCAGGGCATCGCCGACGAAAAGATGTCCCTTGTAGACGGTGCGGCCATTGGCCGGAAATGCCGGGCACGCGATGGTGCACGCTTCGCCGGTCAGTTCCATCAAGGCATCGGCGACCGGACCGATATTGCCTTCGTCGGTGGAATCGAAGGTCGAACAGTATTTGAAGAACAGTTGGCGCGCGCCGGCAGCTAGAAGGACCCTTGCGGCAGCCAGCGAGTGCTCCACCGCCTCGCTCGCCGGGATCGTGCGTGATTTGAGCGCCACCACGACCGCATCGGCAGCGCCGAATTGCGTGGCGTCGGTGGGCACCCCGACGACCTGGATCGTCCGCATGCCTTCCCGCGACAGGATCAGCGCAAGGTCGGTGGCACCGGTCAGATCGTCGGCAATCGCGCCAAGCAGCATTTCGTCACTTCCTTCTACCGGCTCAGTAGAGCCACTTCGCCGGAGCCATCACGATCTGCGGAAACAGGATCAACAGGACAAGCAGCGACAATTGAATGAGGATGAAAGGCGCCACCCCCTTCACTACGTCGACATATCTTATCTTCGCGATCGCGCATACGACGTTAAGAACCGCTCCTACCGGTGGTGTTATCAATCCGATCGCCGCCGTCATGATGAAGATCACGCCGAAATACACCGGATCAATGCCAGCCTGCTTGACGATCGGCAACAGCACGGGAGTGAGAATGAGGATCGTCGGAATGAAGTCGAGCGCCGTTCCGACCGCGACCACCAGAAGCGTGATGACCACCATCAGCAGCAGCGGGCTCTCCCTCAATGGTCCGAGCCAGGCCCCGATTTCGCCGGGTACGTTTGCGATGGCGATCATATATGCCGTGATGCTCGCGGCGGCGACGAGGAACATGACGGCGGCCGTAGTGCGGACGGTCTGCACGAAGCATTCGTAGAGACGCGGAAGCGACAGTTCGCGGTAGATGAAAAAGCCGGTGAAGATGGCGTAGACGCAGGCGACGACACCTGCTTCCGTTGGCGTGAAGACGCCGGCCTTCAAGCCGCCGACGATGATCAGCGGAAGGATGAAAGCAAAGCCTGCATCAAGCGCGGCCTTGCCTATCTCGCGAGCGGAGCGGCGCGGGAACACGGCCGTTTCCTCACGGCGGCTGAGCCACCACCAAGCCAGCGCCAGCGCCAGCCCCATCAGGATGCCCGGAACGATGCCGGCCAGGAACAGCCGGGTGATCGAGACGCCGCCGGCGACGCCGAAGACGATGTAGCCGATCGACGGCGGCAGTACCGGCGCGATGATGCCGCCGGCGCCGATCAGCCCGCCGGAGCGGCCCATATGGTAGCCGGCCTCACGCATGATCGGGATCAGCATTCCCGCGAGCACCGCCGTGTCGGCGATCGCCGAACCGGAAAGGCTCGCCAGCAGTATCGCGGTGACGATGGCGACATAGCCGAGCCCGCCGCGCAGGTGCCCGACCAGCGCCAGCCCGAAATTGACGAGGCGGCGCGAAAGCCCGCCTGCATTCATCGCCTCGCCCGCGAGTAGGAAGAACGGAATGGCGAGCAGCGGAAAGCTGTCCGCGCCATTGGTCATCTGCAGCGCGATCGACTGCCAGTCGAGCGCACCGAGATGCCACATCATGGCGACGCCGCTCAGGAGCAGGCCGAAGGCGATGGGAACACCCGCCAGGATCGTGCCCACGAGCACGACGATGAAGATGAGGAGAACCATCATGGCTGGTCACCCGACTCGGCCACGCCGGACGACAGCAAGGCGCCGAACAGATCGAATAGGGCAATCACGCCGATTCCCATGCCTGCCAGGAACGGCGCAGCATAGGTAATGCCGGTTGGAATGCCGGAGACCGGAGCGATGTTGGACATGTTGGCAACCGTCTGGGTGAAGGCGCCGTTGGCGAGGATCGTACTGCATAGAACGATGCCGATGTCGGCGATGATGCGGCAGACACGCTTGCCCGCGGGCGAAAGCGTGGCGGTCAGCAGGTCGACGCCGAGATGCTCGCCGCGACGTGCGACCGAGATCGCACCCACGAAGGAAATCCAGACGAACATCATGCGCGACAGCTCGTCGGTAACGGTGATGCCGCTATCGAAGACATAACGCATCACCACGTTGGAGAAGACCAGCACGACCATTGCGGCCAGCACGACGACGAGCGCCGCCTCCACGGCGCGAAACCCAAAATCGGCTATCCGGAGCAGCGCGCCGCCCGTGTCTCTCGCCGTCATTCGCCGTACCCCTCGATCGCGAACACGCGGGCCGGCGCACCGTCGGCATTCACGATCTTGAGCGGCGCGGCGCAAAGCAGCACGCGCTTCTCGCCAAGCGCGGCAGTGTTGACGACATACTCAACCAGCGTAACGCCCGCGCGCAGGAGGACATCGTGGGTGACGTGCTCTTCATCGGGCACGCGCACGTTGTCGAGTAGGAGCCGGATCGGGTAGTCCTGCGGGAAATCCACCGCGAGCGCTTTGGGCTTGCGTTCCAGAAGCCATTCCGCCGCCTCGCGCGTAAGCCACGGCGCCTCGGTCCAGAACTCCCTCGTCTGGTAGTCCCGCTTCCTGTCCCATTGCGTGGCGAGAAGCAGGATCTCGCCTTCCGCGCCGCCGGGATCCGCGGCGGCAAGAGCGTGGGGCGTGATCGCCGTGTTCGCTTCCACGCCGGAAAGATCGAAGACGCGGCAGGTGCCGACGACCTGGTCGAGTGGCGTCGCCTCGACGGTGGGCGCGCCGGCGATGAAATGCGCCTGCGCATCGACATGCGTGAAACCGTGGCAGGTGGTGGCAAGCCGCGTGACGCGAAACTGGTCACCGGCGGATTTGTCACCCTTGACCGTGACTTCGGGTTGCCACCGGAAATGCTCGCTAACCGGCATACTCAAATCGACGATGCGCATGCGTCAGGTTCCTTTGATACTATCAGCCCGCCAGTGCGGCGATGCGGTCGGGCAGCTCCGGCCCGAACTTGGCCGCGAAATCGTCGCGGACCGGACCGGCGACGAGGGCGCGGAACGCCTCGCGATCCAGTTCCTCGACGACTTCCATGCCTTCCTGCTTGAGCGCTTCCAAGCTGGTCACCTCGCGCTCGGCATTCAGTTGCCGCTGCTTCTTCGCGGCCTCCTTCGCGGTTTCGAGAAGAATGCCGCCGAGCTTTTCATCCAGGCCTTCGAATTTCGTCTTGTTCATCACCAGAGGCGAGGAGGTGAAGGCGTGCTGCGTCAGCGAAAGGTAGCGCTGCACCTCGTAGAATTTCGAATTGAGGATCAGCGTCGTCGGATTTTCCTGTCCGTCGATCGAACGCATCTCGAGTGCCGTGAAGAGCTCGGTGAAAGCCATCGGCGTCGGCGCAGCGCCGAGCAGCACGAATGCCTTGATGTGGGCGTGGTTGGGCGTGGTGCGGATCTTCAGGCCGTGCAGGTCTTCCGGCTTGTTGACCGGCCGGCGGCTGTTGGTGACGTTGCGCCAGCCCGTCTCCCATGTCGCGAGCGCGACCAGCCCCGCCTCCGCGAAACCCGCCCGCAGCTCGTCGCCGATCTCGCCGTCGAGAACCGCCGCCACATGGTCACGATCCTTGAACAGGAAGGGCAGGTCGAGAACGTTGAGCTGCGGCACCAGTCCGGTGAAGAAGGGATTGCCAGTCACCATGATGTCGAGTGTGCCGGCACGCACGGCATTGATCATGGTGGAATCACTGCCGAGCACGCCATTGGGGAAAAGCTGGAGGCCGAGCTCGCCGCCTGTCCTCTCTTTGAGGGCTTCGTCCATCCACAGGCCGATATCCTGCCAGCTGTCCGTGTCGGGATGCGGATGGGCAAGCCGCAGCGTCTGCGCGGCATTGGCGCGCGCCAGATGAGGCATGGCAAGCGTTGCCGTGGCCACGCCGGCTCCGGCCAGGAATGTGCGACGGGTGATGTTCATATTCATGGTCTTCCTCCCATATCGGGCATGGTGAATGTCAAGCGAATTGTCCGGTTTCAGCTCGCCCTTCGGCGAAGAAATGAGCATCCTGAAGGCGGCGCAGCCTCATCAGCTCGCTGTCTTCCGGTATTTCGAGATCGGCCATCCGGATCGCCTCGCCCTGCTTGACGGCCCGCGCCAGGCGCCTGTTCGAAGCGAGATAGAATGGCGCTGGCGCGTCCGGCGTCAGCGGGGCGGCCGGCAGCATCATTGACGAGACGCCCTCGATCGAATGGTGATGGCCGCCCATGGCCAACGTCGCGCCGGCCGGCAGGTCGGCATCGGCCACCACAACCAGATCGACATGGTGGGAAGGCTCGGCCGCGCCCGTCGAGACACCGTTCACGCCGGCCGCCAATATACTGGTCGCCGCCTCGAGCCCGAGAAGGTGACGCGGTATATAGACCATCGCGGCGTTGCCGTCGCGGCTGACGACGTGCCCCTTCTCCTCGAGCATCTTCCAGGTTGGGCGGTCCTCGCAACGCACCACCACGAAGACGCCGCCAGCGAAGCTGATACCGCCGGGCTCGCGCAGGCAATGGAAGACATCGAGCTTGCGGGTACCGGAAAGCAAGCCTCCTTCGGAGGCCTCGCAGAGAATGGTGGGCACCTCGTCTATCCGGGCAATCGGCGCGTGCAGCCGAGGCCGGTCCGGCGAAAAGCCACAGGCGTTGGCGACGACGGAAAGCTCGCACAGATCCGGTACCGCGCGCTGCGGCAGTGCGGACGCGGCCCGGGCACGCGCTGCCACCACCTGCGAAGCGTCGCGTCCGTCGAGACGCGCATAGGCACCGAATTCCGGCGCGGACACCGTGCGTCCGTTGCTCGTCAGTGTTCCGGCGGCGGCATCGAAGACGAAGTCGTATTCGCTCGACTTGCCGGCGGCGATGATTTCGAAGCCGAGGATTTCGGCCCAGCTCACCAATCCGATGAGCAGGCTCGGCTGGTCGCCGTCCACTGGCGTGACGACCTTGCCGTGCTGCCTCGCCATGACCGCGAGGCCGGGACCGACGACGCTGTCGACCTCCTTGGAAACCAGTGCCAGATGTCGTCCGGCCTCGATCGCCAGCCGCGCATGGCGCGCGCCGGCCTCGGGATGTCCGGTGGCCTCCACGACCACGTCCACAGGCAGGCGGGCCACGTGATCATACTGGCCCGCGGCGACGTAGGCGCCTTCGTTCCAGGCGCGCTCGGCCTCTTGCGGAGTGTTGCAGACACGAATGTCCTCGCGCGCGATACCAACCTCGCGCATCGCTTGCGCAGCCGTCTCCGCATCCACGTCGACTGCCACGCGGGCACGCATGAGAGGCACCCGCAGCCCCTGCGCGAGGAAGCTGCGCCCAAAGCCTCCGGTTCCTATGATGCAGGTCTCGACGATACGGCCGCCGACATTGAAGTATGCGTGATAATTCATCGAGAAATTCTTCGTCTTCCTGAAAATCGCCCAGCGCCACCGCGCGGCCTCTGACCTGAACTTTCAATCCCCATGGCTGTCCCGCACCTTCCCCGCTTGCTCCGCGTCTTGCACTGCATGCAATCGGCGCGGCAGGCGGAACCCAACGACATATTTCTTTGCCGGTTATGACGTGCGGGAGACTCCCTGACGATTTATTGCATGCAATATGGGTATAGAGTCAATTGGCTTGTGCCTTTTTTCGCGTGTCGCTAGGATGTTTGCATGCAATATGCCTCAAAAATGACCAGCGATTCCGAGACCGAAGCAACCTGGCCGCGCGGCCGCCGCTCGTCCTTCGTCGCCCAGCGCGTCCGCGACATGATCGTCGCGGGAGACATAGAAGCAGGCACCCGAATCAACGAGCGCGTGCTGACCGAGCAGCTCGGCGTTTCACGAACGCCGCTGCGCGAAGCGTTCAAGATCCTCGAGGGAGAAGGTCTCGTCCGCATCGAGCCCAATCGCGGAGCGACGGTGGTCAGCATCTCGCCCGAGGAGGTGGAGGCGGCGATCGAGGTGCTGATCGGGCTGGAGAGCGTGGCGGCGGAGCGCGCCTGCGAACGGGCGACGCCGCAGATGATCGCCGAGATCGAGCAACTGCATACGGCAATGGTCGACGCTTACAAGCGCGGCGAACTGATGGAATATTTCCACACCAACCAGACCATTCATCAGCGGATCGTCGATTGTGCCCATAACGCGACCCTGTCGCGCATCTACGCGGCCGAAAGCGCACGCATCCGCAGATATCGCTATGCAGGCAACCGCCGTTCCGAACGCTGGGCGCGAGCGGTGTTCGAGCACGAGCAGATCCTCGACGCGCTCAAGCAACGCGAGGGCGCGTTGCTACGCGAGGTGTTGCGCGCGCATCACCTCAATGGCTGGAGCGTGACGCGAAACGTGCTCGAAAGCGAGATGTCGAAGGCGAACGGCTAGTTCTGCCGCCCGCCGCTGGATTTTTCAAACCGGGAGATGCAGGCGATTCACCCGGCAATAATTGTTATGATTTCTGGTGAACTTCCTGCAGCCCGTAGACCGGGGTCGGGATTCCTTCCATACGCGCTTTCAACTGCAGCGACAGAAACTGCGAATAGTGGCGTGACTGGTGCAGGTTGCCGCCATGGAACCACAGCGCCTCCTGCTGCGTCGGCTTCCACATGTTGCGCTGCTCGCCTTCCCATGGGCCGGGATCCTTCGGCGTATCGGAGCCAAGGCCCCAGACCTTGCCGACCCTGTCAGCGGTCTCACGATCAATCAGGTCCGCCACCCAGCCGTTCATCGAACCATAGCCGGTCGCGTAGACGATGACGTCGGCAGGGACTTCCTCGCCATTGTCGAGCTTCACCGAATCCTCGGTGATCTCCTCCACCTGGCCGGCAGCCAGCTTGATCTTGCCGTCGATGATGAGCTGCGAGGCGCCGATATCTATGTAGTAGCCGGAACCACGACGCAGATACTTCATGAAGAGGCCGGAATCGTCGGCACCGAAATCGAGCCGGAAACCGGCTTTCTCCAGATCGTCGTAAAATTTCGCATCGACCTCGCGGATCTTGTCATAGATCGGCTTCTGGAATTCATGCATGATTCGGTAGGGCAGCGAGGCGAAGATTAGGTCGGCCTTCGCCGTGGTCATCCCCGACTGGAGCGCGCGCTCCGAATAGAGGTCACCGAGGCCGAGTTCCATCAGCGTGTCCGACTTGACGATATGCGTCGTCGAACGCTGGATCATCGTCGCGTCCACACCCGCTTCGTGTAGGGCGGCGCAGATGTCGTGAGCGGAATTGTTGGAGCCGACGACCACCACCTTCTTGTCCTTGTACTGGTCGGGGCCGGGATGTTGCGAGGAATGGTGCTGCTCGCCCTTGAACCTTTCCTTGCCCTTGAAGGCCGGGATGTTGGCCTTGCCCGACATGCCCGTGGCGAAGACGAGCTGCTTCGGCCGCAGCACCACCTCCTCGCCGTCGCGATCGACGACGACGGTCCATTCCTTCCTCGCCTCGTCATACTTCGCCGACTTGGCGGTGGATTTGGTCCAGTAATTGAGTTCCATCACCTTGGTGTACATTTCCAGCCAGTCGCCGATCTTGTCCTTGGGCGAGAACACCGGCCAGTTCTTCGGGAAATCGATATAGGGAAGATGGTCGTACCAGACCGGGTCGTGCAGGCAGAGCGACTTGTAGCGCTTGCGCCAGCTGTCGCCGGGCCGTTCGTTCTTCTCGACGATGATCGTCGGAACGCCCAGTTGACGCAGCCTCGCGCCGAGCGCGATGCCGCCCTGTCCGCCGCCGATGATCACGACATAGGGCTGCTTGTCGTAGCCGAGCGTTCTTGTCTCCTCCTCACGCTCCTCCTTCCAGGTCCTTGCGCCGACGTTCTGGCCATGCTTGGCGCCGAGTGGTCGGGTGAAACCGGCCTTCTCCTCGTGTCCCTTGAGCTCGACCATGGTGGTCAGCAATGTCCAGATCAGTCCGTCCCGCAGGCGGACGAGGCCGTAGCCACGCGCCACGCCGGTTTCGAAGGTGATCCAGGCCTCAGTCACCCCATCGGCCTCCGTGACCTCCTCGTTTTCAGCAACCTGCCAGTTGGAGGGCTTCACGTGATCGAGCTGCGACTTGAGCATGTCGCGCACCTGCTCGCGCCCTTCCATCGTTTTGATGTTCCAGGAAAATGTCACGAGATCGCGCCAGTAACATTCTTCGACGAACATCGATGCCGCCTCGTCGATCCTTCCTGCTTCAAGCGCCTCGCCGAACGTGTCGAGAAAGGCCTGCACGCGGGCCGCTGGTGTCTTGTTGAGCATATACTCTCTCCCTTGCTCCGTTGATGAACGCGACGGCTCCTTCGCCGTCCGAATGATCGTCGGGGCGGCTCGATCGGCCGTCACGATCCTGGTCCGGTCGCGAGCGGAAGGGGTACCAACCTCCATCTCATCTCCCGAACGGCTCAACAGCTCTGGCAAAGGCCGTGCCAATCAACGCTTGTTGCTTGCCCGGCAATCATTCCAATTACTTAGCTCCACAAATCACTCCCTCGAGACGCTCCGGCTTCCTGCGTGCAACACTTTTTCCGCAACACCTGTTGCGCTGCTGCGTGATCAATGCCGCATCGTGCGCTTCAGTCGGCGATGGATCGTGGAACGGTCAACGCCGAGCTTTCGCGCGAGCGCGGAAATGTTGTTGTCGCACTCAGCGAGCGCACGGCGCAGCGCGGCCATACCGTCATCCTCGCCCGTCGAACTTGCATCGCGGCGAAAATGCTCCGGCAGACAGTCGATATCGATCGTGCCGTCGTCACACAGCGCCGCTGCAACCCGCAACGTGTTGGCGAGCTCGCGCAGATTGCCCGGCCAAGCATGGCGGGAAAGCGCGCGCCTTGCCACATCGTCGAGCCCATAGGCTTCGTCGTTCTCGGCCCCGATATGGTGAAGAAGGTGGTCGACGATGCGGTCAAAATCCTTCCTCTCCCGCAGCGGCGGCAAGATCAGCACGGCCGCGTTGAGGCGATAGTAGAGGTCCTCGCGGAAACGTCCCTGCGCAACAAGTGAGCCGAGATCGCGGTGCGAGGCGGAAAGCAGCCGGAACTTGACAGGACGCGGCTTCAGCGCGCCGACCGGCTGCACCTCGTTTTCGGAAAGGACGCGCAGGAGCCGGCTTTGCAGCAGGAGCGGCATGTCACCGATTTCGTCGAGGAAAAGCGTTCCGCCGTCCGCGGCCTCGATCAGGCCGGACTTGCCCTTCTGAGCCGCCCCGGTGAAGGCTCCGGGCGCGTAGCCGAACAGCTCGGATTCGATCAGGTGTTCGGGAATGGCAGCGCAATTGACCGCAACGAACTTGCCCGCGCTGCCGCAACCGTCGTGGATGGCCCGGGCGAGATGCTCCTTGCCGCTGCCGGTCTCGCCCCTGATCAGGATCGGAATGTTGCGCCCGGCGAGCTTCGCCGCGCGGGCCTGCAGCGTCGCCATGGCGGGATCACCGAAACTAAGGTCGCGCAGCGCCCGCGGCAGGCGAGGCGACGCCTCGGCCATGCGGCGGAAGCTCGCCGCCGGCGCGATCGCGCCTGCAAAGAGCACAAAGCCGTCTCGTGCCCTGAGAACCCTCTCCCCGTCCGCCCGGCCGCGCATGAAACGCGGCAGGTCATCGATCTCGATGTCGAAGAAACGCGAGATCGGCTGGCCAATGAACCGGCGGGTCGTGACGCCGCCGAGGTCCATGGCGCGGGCGAGCGCGCCGAAGCCGCCATGCGTCATGCCCGTGATGAGGCCCGCACCATCGAGCGAGATCGCCGCATCGGGATCGACATCGAGAAATTCGGGTGAGCGCGCGAGGCGCAGCACCCAGTCGTTCCTCGTTCGCGCCATCAGATTGGCAAGTTCGATGCGCCGCGCCGTCGCCGAGACGAGATGCAGCGCCAGTTTCTGGCTTGCCTTGGCGGTCGGCGAGCGAAGCTGCGAGATGTCGAGCACGGCGGTCAGGTCGCCAAGCGTGTCGAAGATCGGAGCCGCCGTACAGGTAAGCCCGATATGGCTCGTGTCGAAATGATCGTCCTGGTGGATGACGACCGGTTTGCCAGAGACGATGCAGGCGCCGACCGCACAGGTGCCGGCGCGGTTTTCCGACCATTCCGAGCCGAGATAGAGCCCTGCCTTGCGGAGCTGGTTGTCGAAGGTCGGATCGCCCATGAAGTCGACGGTGACGCCACGCGCATCGGACAGAAGCAGCACATAGTGCTGCTCCGCGACCTGCCTGAAGAGCGTTTCGACGCCCGAGCGCCCTATCCGGATCAACTCCTCCGCCTGCTCACGATGCTCGCGCAGCATCGCATCGGGGACGATATAGGCCTCCTGGGCGGCAGCTGGATCGAGATTGTAGTCATTGAGACAGCGCAGCCACGACTGCACGACGGGCGCATCGCGACCGCTCGCCGCCCCCATGGCGACGCGCTCGATCTCCTTGATGTGCGACAGCGTCGACACCATGGACGGCTCCTCCTGTCTTGATGCTCGCATGAGAATTGCGCCAAGGGCAAGCAGTTTGGCCGAAAGGTCACGACGATCGCTGGACGCACCGCATCGCGTCGTCTTCAAAGGCGGGACTCGCGTTGTCGAGTCGACCTCCATGATAGCCGGCCTCAGGGCCTGTCATGGGTGGTTGTTTCTGCTAGGCGCGTGCCGGATGGCGCGGATATCGCCGTTCTTTCCGCTATCGCATGGCGCGCCGCGGGTTTCTTTTTGGCGCTACCCGCCCGATCAAGCGAGCAATCGCCAGATAGAGGGCGATCAGCGCCGCGACGGTCAAGACCCAGGCCACGAACAGGATCAAAACCGGACGTTCGTGAACCACCTCGGCAGGCAGATAGCCGGCCACATAGAACGCCACCGGGATTGCCAGGAAGCACAGCGCCGTCACCACCGCGTGCTCGAGAAATGCGAGTATCAAGTTCTTCAACGGCGTCTCTCTCCGTCAGGCCCTATCCCCCAGTGCATGTTTATCTGGGAGAATAACTCTTAGAGATTCGCCTGCGGGGGTCAAAAGGGGAGCCTGCAGAAATAGTATTTGGCTTTCACTTCTCTTCAATGACCACCGGCTGGGCTTGCACTCGCGTCGCGGTTGCGCCACCTTGCTGCAGGGGGCACGGAGGGAGTGCCATGACAGAAGCTCCGGCAAGGTCCACCGATCAACCTGAGAAACCACCCTTCACGCCGGCACCTGCAGCGAAGACGCAGGCCGTACGCTTGCGAATCATTGCCCTTGGGCTGTGGCTGCTCGCTATCGTGCTTCAGTTGGTCGCCATCCTTTGGATACTGCGACCGCCGTTCGATGAGCTGGTTGCCAACCAAGGCTTTCCGCAGTGGCGCTGGTGGTTGCTGCTAGGCTTCATTGCCGTCATCGGCGTGCTCGCGATTATCGGTTCTCAACTGTGGAAGAAGGCGAACCGATATGATCCGGCATCGAAGAAGGAGCCGGTGAAATTCTTCATCCAGAACCAGTTCGGTGCCTTTATCTCATTGCTGGCATTCCTGCCGCTGATCGTCATGATCTTCTTGAACAAGGACATGAACACGAAACAGAAAGGCATTGCCGGAGCGGCGGCCATCGTCGTCGCGATCATAGCGACTGTGCTCGGCGTCGATTTCAAGCCACTGTCGCAGGAGCAGGCTGCCGTTGAATCCCAGGTCGTGACACAGTTGGTCGGCGAAGACCTCGTATGGTGGAGTGCCGGCGGGGGCGTTGTCCACTTGTGCGAGGGCGTGTCGGATCTCCAGAACGTGACCACGCAGATCGCCAGTGGCCCGATCGCCAATGCCCTCGCGCAGGGTAAGGAGGGTATCACCCTCAGGCTGGCGCCTGAACTTGCCCAATGTGGGCTCCCCGAGCCAGAAAACCTCGCCGGGATCGAACAATGGGTACGTACCGCGCGCGGAATGTGACAGTACGCGCGCGAAGGAGCCATTAACCCTACCCGCCACTTCTTGCGATCGTTGCAAGCGCGATTACTCCAGTTGAGACGTCGCGGCAGCCGCTTGTCGGTCAGCGCGACATATGCTTACCTCCGGTTGCGGCTTGGGTTTCTTCGCGATCTGAAATTCAACGTCGGCAACTCGCGATCGATGCCAATATCACAAAATGCCCCCGTGATTTCGCGTGCGCCAGTTGCGACGGAATAACTTGAGAGGACAAGAATGCCGAGCTTCAAAGCGAGATACTTACTGATCGCCCTTGTGCCGTTGGCGGTTGCAGGCTGCGTAAGCCCCGAGGAACAGCGCGCTATGGACCAGGAAAAGTGCGCCTCCTTCGGCTACCGGCCAGGGACTGATAATTTCGCCAATTGCATGATGGTACAAAACTCACAACGCGCTGAAGAAGAAGAGCGCTCGCTAGATCGTATGGCAGCACAGGAACAGCGAGACCGCGACCGCAGGGAAGCTCGGCGCCGCGATGACAGCGACATCGATACAAGGCCGAGTTTTGACAGAGACGGCAACCCGAATTTCGACACTCAGGGCAACTATCAAGGATGCCATGGCATCGGCTGTGAAGTCGATAACCCTGACGATGCCGATGATGATGTCAAGTAGCTGACCGCCGCCGATCATCAACGTCTGTCTATCATCGGTCCGCCCCCGTCCCACCCAACAATCTCTTCCCCTAGGGTTTGTACCCGTTACCTTGGTTGATTTGATTGCAAGGTGGTTTCAGGCGGACCGACCATCGTGCAGGGAAGGCCGGCTCTCGCAAAGGCCGCCGACATAAGTCCGAGCACTCGATCCATCTCGGGTGCACTGTGTGTCGCGAGCAAAATCCCATCGCCATCTACAGCGGGCGCAACAAGCAAGCGTACCCCTGTGGGGAATGACATCTTGTTCCAGTTCCGGGCCTTTCGTAGGCGATCGAGCGTCTCCTCCTCCAGGCCCTTGGCACCCAACACCAAAGCCATCTGCCCCTGGAGTTGCCAATCCTGGAGAAACATCTCGGCGGCGGCGGCTGCTTCTGCGGCAACGGCAATGTCGGCGGGCCAACTCCGGGTGAACCGCTGGTATAACGCCACCGGCAGCCATCGTTTAGGCGCGCAAAGCACTATCATCCCGGTGGGCAAGTCATCTGGAAAGAATATTCGGAAAGCCACCGATCCGAGGAATGTAGCGACCTCTGATACTACCGCGGCAACCTCGGCGGGGACACCAGCGTCGATTGCCGGCGGCTCCAACGTCCAAGTGAGCAATGCTGCCTGGCTATGCTTGGGTCTCAACTGCGCAGTGCGGAGCAACACCTCATCCCACGAACGGTCAATTTGGAGAGTAAGGGATTGGTTGTGTATCACCATCTCCAACAGCGATTGCCGCCCTTCCCCGTCTACGAATCGGCCGCCCAAAGCTAATAGTTTGTCCAAACGCTGCAGCCGACCTCTTCTTCTGTCGCCCATTCGGCATCGAGAAGAGTGAGAAAACCACCGTGTTTAGCTTCCAGCTCATCCGGCGTCGTATAGCCTTGATCGCACTCCTCACAGTGCCCGTAAATGTCTCCATACGCCAGGTTCCGAAACAGAAATAGTCGGCCTTGGCAGCAGTTTGGACATTGCCCAACATGAAGGCGGAGAGTCATTCGTCAAACCTATCTTAGACGGTGAATACCGTGCCAGCCGGCCCTGCCCCCTTCATTGTTTGTTCGCAAGAATGGATTCAGCGAGAGCTTCCAGCCGGGAAACAGCTATGCGGATGTCTTATCGAACCCGTTTCGAAACCTAGGCTCCGCCTGAAACCGGACCAACGGCGAGACTATCAAATTTACAAATACTCTCTGTAGGAAAAATCATAGCTTGTGGTAGTGGTCGCTGCCCGCGCCGCTGATACAGTTCGCTCTATCGGAACGAAGAAGGGCGGACGTGCAGCCCCTTCCGAGAAAAGGAGAAGCTTAGCAACTTGTCGAAGGCAGGCGGGTACGAGGCATATGCATCGTGCTCCATCGGTCTTCGTTTTCGGCCATCACTCAATAACCAGAATGGGGAACGATCCACGATGGACGGATCAAATATCGAGAGTCTGAACACACCGGAACAGAACGGTGCGATCGCGCGCATCCTGTCGGCGGCAAGTCTTGCCTTGCGCCTCTTGCGCCGTGTCGTGGACGCGGTTGCCATCACCCTGCTTTGCGCGATGGTGTTCCTGATCCTCGCGCAGGTGCTCGGGCGCTATGCCTTGAACTATTCCATCTCCTGGTCGGAGGAGAGTGCCACCTTCGCGCAGATCTGGCTGGTCATGCTGGGCGCCGGCATCGCCATGCGCAACCGGCACCATGTGGCGATCGACGTCATCGTGGCACGCTGCCCGATCTTCGTTCAGCGTATCGTCAAGGGTGCGGGTTTCATCCTCGCCGCCTGGTTCCTCGTGGTCGTCATCATCGGCAGCTTCAGCCTGCTCGCGCTCGGCTTCATCGTTCGTTCGCCCGCCTTGCAGCTTCCGCTTGCCCTTCCCTATTTCGCGCTGCCGACGGGAATGGCTTATTTCCTGCTGGAGTTCGCCCTGGCGACGCTGCCGGAAATCCGCGACCCCTCCATCACTGCGGCCAACCAAGGCGGAGAGATCGAATGACCTATGCATTCGGCGGCTTTCTGCTCCTCATCTTCTCTGGACTTCCCGTCGTCTTCGCGCTCGGCGTCGCCGCCCTGCTGGCGATCGTCACCATGACGGATGTTCCGCTATCGATTGTCGCGCAACGCGTCTATGGCGGCGTCAACTCATTTCCGCTGATGGCGATTCCCTTCTTCGTCACCGCCGGCATCATAATGGCCGAGGGCGGAATAGCCCGGCGCTTCGTCGACCTGGCCGCCGCTCTGGTGGGCTGGATAACCGGCAGTCTCTATATGGTCGCCATCGTGACCGGTACGGGTCTGGCGGCGATATCGGGCTCCGGCTCGGCGGACACCGCGGCCGTGGGGTCGATCCTGACGCCGGAAATGCGGCGGCGCGGCTACGACATCGACCTTTCCGCCGCGGTGATCGCCGCCTCCGGCGCGCTCGCGCCCATCATTCCCCCAAGCATCATCATGGTCGTCATCGCCATCACGTCGAACCTGTCGATCGGCGCCATGTTCCTCGGAGGCATCGTGCCCGGGCTGATGATCGCGGCCGGACTCGCCTTCACCTGCTGGCTGTTCGCACGGCGCGGCGGAGCCGTCTATCGCGACAGCGAGCCCTTCTCTCTTGCTCGCCTCGGACGCGCATTCCTCGCCGCCATTCCGGGCCTTACGCTGCCTCTCATCATCGTGGGCGGAATTGTCGGAGGCGTCTTCACGGCCACGGAAGCTGCTGCGATGGCAGTCCTCGTCACCATCGTCATCTCCGTGTACGTCTATCGCGAGATCGGCTTCCGCGACCTGCCCGCGCTTTTCCTCAAAGCCATCAGCCTTTCAGCCGCGGTGCTCATCATCGTCTCCACCGCCAGCGTCTTCTCGTGGATCATCGCCACGCTGGGCGCGCCGCAGATGCTCGACGCCTGGTTCAGGAGCGTTACCGAATCCCCCGTAATTTTCCTACTGATCGTGAACCTGTTCCTGCTGATCATCGGCATGTTCATGGAAAGCATCTCCGCGATCCTGATCATTCTGCCGGTGCTGATGCCGATCGCGATCGGCTACGGCATCGATCCGGTCCAGTTCGGGGTGATGACCGCGCTCAACCTGTCGATCGGGCTCGTCACGCCGCCCTACGGCATCTGCCTCTTCGTCGCCGCGATGGTCTCGAACCGTAAGGTGGAGCAGGTGGTGAGCCGGGTCTGGATACCGCTGATTCCGATGACGATCGTGCTCATCCTCACAGCCTATGTTCCGTGGATCGTGCTGACGCTGCCGCGCTTCTTCTTTCCGTGAAATCAACCAGGTCAACTAAAGGGGAACCGAAAAAATGAACAAGATAATCGCAACCGCCGTGTTTTCATGGCTCGCCTTCTCGGTCGCAGGCCCGCTGCAGGCCGCCGAGATCACCATCAAGGCAGGGCACACCAACGTCACCGGCTCCATCCAGGACAAGGGTCTGCAGAAACTCCGCGAGCTTCTGGAGGAGAAGACGAACGGCAAGGCCACGATCGAGATATTCCCGAACGGACAGATCGGCGACGAGTCCCAGCTTGTGGAAGGCGCGCTTCTCGGCACGGTCGACATGGCGATGACCTCCAACTCGCTTCTCAGCAATTTCGTCAAGGATCTGCGTGTCCTCGATATGCCGTTCATGTTCGAAAACGTCGCCGCCCTCAGCAAAGCCCTCGAAGGACCGGCGAAGGGAATGATGCAGAATGCCGCCACCGCGTCGGGCTTCCAGCTTATCGGCTCCTACTCCTCCGGCATCCGCCACCTGATGACCAAGAAGGACATCAATTCCATCAGTGACATCGCCAACCTGAAAATCAGGACGATGCAGCAGCCGATGCATGTCCAGGCGTTCCGCGCCTACGGCGCCAACCCGACGCCGCTTGCTTATAGCGAACTCTACGGGGCGCTGCAGAGCGGCATCGTGGACGGCGCGGAAGGCGCGACATCCGACTACGATGCCCAGCGCTTCTACGAGGTGGCCCAGCATTTCTCCCTGGTCGGATGGCTGAACCTGACCGCGCACATCTTCATGAGCGAGAGGAAATTCGCAAGCCTGCCCGAGGACGTACAGGCCGCGCTTCTGGAGGCCGGCGAGGAATCGGCGGTCTGGCAGCGCCAGTATGTGATCGAGCAGGAGCAGCCTCTGCTCGCCGATCTGAAGGAAAAAGGCGTGACCATCGTCGAGCCTGACACCACCGGCTTCCGCGAAGCATCGAAGGACCTTTACGACAAGTTCCTGGAGAGCGACTCGCAGCGCGCCCTCTTCGAGGCCCTGAACAAGTAAATCGCGAAGTACCGCCGGGGCCGAACATGGCCCCGGCCCTCCGTCATCGCCGCGCGATGGCACGACCATCGGGAGGAAGAATTGCGCGTCATGGAAGAAACCGTGGATCGTGAAATCGCGATTGTTCCGGGAATGGAACTGCTTGTCGGCGCCGTCGACAGCCATGTCCATTGCTGCCCTCATATCAACCAACGCACCGTCACTCTCTTCGATGCGGTGCGCGCGGCCTCGCGCGCCGGCCTTTCCGGTCTCGGTCTGATGGATGTGTTCGCCAATACGTCCGGCCTGGCGGCGCTCGCCAACCGAGAGCTTGGTCACCTCGGCGTCGACGTGTTCGGCGGCGTCATTCTCGAACCCTACGCGGGCGGCCTTTCTCCACGTGTCGTCGCGACGGCTTTGAACATGGGCTATGGAACAGGCGGAGCGCGCTTCGTGTCGCTGCCCTGCCATCACACCGCTTTTGTCGCCCGTTCGGAAAACCGCGGCCCGGCCTATGTCGAGACCACCTTGTCGATTTCCGAGCGCGGGCCGCTTCCCGACGCGGTCGCGGAAATCATCGATCTGTGCGTCGAGGCCGACATCGTCTTCAATCTCGGCCACCTCTCCGGCCCCGAAGCCGTTCGCGTCGCACAGGCCGCGGCCGAGCGAGGCTGCAGCCGAATGTTGGCGCCGGCGGGCTATCTGACGGTCGAGGAAGCGGGCGCGATCGCAGAGACCGGCTGCATGCTCGAATATTCCTTCTTCGTCTTCAGCCATGCCACGGATATTGCGCAGACCATGATCGACGCGGAACGTCATCGCTTCCCGCGCGCGGATTTTGCCGCCGCACTCGAGGTGATCGGAACCGTGGGCTCCGCGAACATCGTCCTGTCGAGCGACAGCGGCGCGCTAGTCCTGCCGCCGCCGGTCGAGGCGTTTCGCGAGTTCGTGATGATGTTCGCCGGCAGCGGCATTGCGGCGGCTGACCTGCGGCGCATGATCGCCGACAATCCCGCCCGCCTCTTCAAGGTTCGCAAGCCCGAGCGAGGATTGGAAGGATGAGTGCGCGCATCGGGCTTGCCGCCTGCGTCTTCCGTTCGCTCGAAATGATGGCGGTCGCGCGCCATTGCGGCTTCGATTTCCTTCTCGCCGACATGGAGCACGGCGCGATGTCGCTCGGCGAAGCGGCAACGCTCTCGGTCGCGGGGCGGGAAGCCGGCTTTCCCGTCCACGTCCGGGTGCCCGGCATCGGCTCCGAAATGCTGACGCGGGTGGTCGATTGCGGCGCGGCCGGCCTGATCGTGCCCCACGTCGACAGCCTGGCCGACGCGAAATTCGTCGTCGAAAAAGTGCGCTTTCCCCCACACGGGACACGCTCCATTCCGCCACCGATCGCGCCCATCGGCTTCCGGCCGATGCCGGTCCGGGACCTGATCGGGCTGAGCGAAACCGCGCTGGAAGTGGTCCTGATGATCGAGAGCCGCGAGGGGGTCGCGGATGTCCGGGCGATCGCGGCGCTGGAAGGCGTCGACGGATTGCTGGTCGGAGGCAACGACCTCGCCCAATCCCTCGGCCACACCGGCAATATCGGTCATCCAGATGTGCTCGCGGCTTTCCGTGAAATCGCGGAAGCGACGAAGGACGCGCGCAAGTTTTTCGGCGTGATCGGCGTCCCGCCGAGCCTCGTGCACACGCACGCGCTTGCTCTCGGCGCGAGCTACGTCGTCGCGGCCAACGACATCAACCTTCTGTTCGAAGCCGGCGCCGCCGCTGCCGCCGAGGCACGCGCACTGATGCGCAGCTGACTGCCGCGTCTGGAAAAGGATCGGAAATGGAAAAGCTCAGGATCACGCTGGCGGGGGTCGCTTTCGAGGCAAGGCTGGAAAAGGAGAAGGCGCCCGACACCTGCGCGGCGTTCCTCAATTATCTGCCGTTCCGCAACAAGGCGATCCACGTGCGTTGGAGCGGCGAGGCCGTGTGGATTCCGCTGGGCGCCATGGAATTCGGCGTCGGATACGAAAACGCCACCAGCTATCCAGCGCCCGGCGAGGTGATCCTCTATCCGGGCGGCGTCAGCGAAACCGAGATCCTGCTCGCCTATGGCCGGGTGAACTTCGCCAGCATGGCCGGCCAGCTCGCCGGAAATCACTTTCTCACCATCACCGACAATGTCGACCTCCTGCCCGCCCTCGGCCGCAAGGCGCTCTGGGAAGGCGCGCGGGAGATTTCCTTCGAACGCCTCTGACGGACCTGTCTTGCAAAGGAGCGCAACCGGAATGACCAAGCTCGACCTCGCGATACGCGGCGGCACCATCGTCACCGCCAGCGACATGTTCAAGGCCGATATCGGGATCGCCGGCGAGAAGATCGCCGTCATAGCCGAAACCGTTGCCGGGGCCGAGCGGGAAATCGATGCTTCGAGCCTCTACGTCATGCCGGGCGGCATCGATAGCCACGTGCACATCGCGCAACCCTCCGGCCCCGGCATCGTGATGGCGGACGATTTCGCATCGGCCACGGCCTCCGCCGCGGCGGGCGGCAACACGCTCGTCATGCCGTTCGCGCTCCAGCAGCGCGGCGCGTCGCTGCGCGGCTCGGTGGAGGAGTACCGGACCCTAGCCGAAGGCGAGTGC
Source organism: Aquamicrobium sp. LC103 (assembly GCF_001014615.2). Classification (GTDB taxonomy): domain Bacteria; phylum Pseudomonadota; class Alphaproteobacteria; order Rhizobiales; family Rhizobiaceae; genus LBCQ02. The sequence goes on along the minus strand of NZ_LBCQ02000013.1, from coordinate 83,434 downwards.
CACATCGATACCGCCTTCCATCTCATTGTCTCCGATCCGACACCGGCGGTGCTCGGCCAGGAGCTGCCGGCATTGGTCGAGGCGGGATACACCTCCTTCAAGGTCTTCATGACCTATGACGATTTGGTTCTAAACGACCGGCAATTGCTCGAAGTATTCGACGTCGCGCGCGCCACGCAGGCGCTGGTGATGGTCCATTGCGAAGGCTACGACACCATCAAGTTTTTGGCGGAGCGGCTGGAGCGGGCGGGCAAGACCGAGCCCTATTATCACGCCGTGTCGCGCCCGGAAATCGTGGAGCGCGAGGCCGCGCACCGGGCGATCAGCCATGCCGAGCTGATCGACGTGCCGATGATGATCGTCCATGTCTCGGGACGAGAGACGATGGAGCAGGTGCGCTGGGCGCAGCAGCGCGGCCTGAAGGTCTATGCCGAGACCTGCCCTCAATACATCACGCTGACGGCGGAAAGCCTCAAGGGGCTCAACATGACGGGCGCGAAATATGTCTGCTCGCCGCCACCACGCGATTGCGATAGTCAAAAGGCGATCTGGGAAGGCATCGCGCAAGGCGTCTTCCAGACATTTTCCTCCGACCACTGTCCGTTTCGCTACGACTCGACTGACGGAAAGCTCAATCCGAAGGCGCGCACCTCGTTCCGCTGGGTTCCGAACGGCATTCCGGGCGTCGAGACGAGGCTGCCGATACTGTTTTCGGAAGGCGTCTCGAAAGGTCGCATCACGCCCCAGAAATTCGTCGAGCTGTCGGCCACCAATCACGCGAAAATGTACGGGCTCTACCCGCGCAAGGGGTCGATTGGAATCGGCTTCGATGCCGACCTGGCGCTCTGGAATCCCAACCGGAAGGAAACGATCCGGCAGGAGATCCTGCATCACGGCGCCGACTATACGCCCTGGGAAGGCTTCGAGGTCACCGGCTGGCCGGTGATGACCGTCTCGCGCGGAACGATTGTCGTCGAGGACGGCAAGATCGTCGCAGGCAAGGATCACGGCCGCGTTCTGGAGCGGGAAAAGAGCGCCTATGCGGCGTGAGCGCCGGCAAGCAAACTATCTGCCGGAGAAATACTCACAGGTCGAAAGATCATAGATGTCGATACTGCCGAGCCCGAGCGCGCGTTGGTAGTCTCATCGAAAAGCAAACGGAAAATCGGCGCCATGGACATCCTCAGCGGCATCAAGGTTCTCAGCTTCAACCATTTCCTCGCCGGACCGGCCGCGGCACAACTGCTTGGCGACATGGGCGCCGATGTCGTCGCGATCGAACCGCTGGACGGAGCCTTCCAGCGCAATTGGGCGGTTGCCGGGCACTTCGTCGACGGGCAGAGCGTGAACCACCTCTCCACCGGGCGCAACAAACGCAGCCTCGCCGTCGACATGAAGAGCGAGGAGGGCAAGGCGGTAGTCCGCCGGCTCATCGGCTCCGCCGACGTGATGATGGAGAATTTCCGTCCGGGCGCCATGGCGCGCCTCGGTTTCGACCCCGATGAGCTCGTCACGGAACATCCACGCCTGATCTATGCCGCCGCGACCGGTTTCGGTCCCACCGGCCCCTATGCATCGCGGCCAGGACAGGATCTGCTCCTTCAGGCGATGTCGGGGCTGGCGGCCCATACCGGGCGAGCCGACGGCCCGCCCGTCCCAATCGGTTCGGTCGTCATCGACCAGCACGCGGCCGCACTTTATACGATGGGCATCGTCGCGGCGCTGTTCCGGCGCGAGCGCAGCGGCAAGGGTGGCCGGGTCGACGTCAGCCTGCTCCAGGCCGCGATCGATCTACAGGGTGAATCCATCACTGCCTGGCTAAACGGCGCGCCAAGAACCTCGCCGCGCGGACCGGGCGGCGTGGCCTCGTGGTTCAGCGCCGGCGGCTACGGCATCCATGCCACCAGGGACGGCTTCATTGCCATTTCGATGAGCCCGCCGGCCGTGCTGGGAAAGGCGCTCGGTGTCGAGGCGCTGCTCGACATACCGGAAGCGGATGCTTTCTCGCGCCGGGAAGATATCACCAGGCTCGTCTCGGAAAAGGTTGCCACGCTCGCCACCGACGAGGCGATCGGCCTGCTGGACGCCGCCGCGATCTGGAATGCCAGGGTCGAGGATTACGATGACCTCCCCGCCAATCCGCAGCTAAGGCATCTGGAAGCGTTCCGCACGGTCGAAGGCGCGACCGGCGCGCCGGTGACGCTCGTCGCCCATCCGGTGCGCTATGACGGCGCCGCGCCCGCCGTGCACCGTACCCCGCAGAAGCTCGGCGCGCAGACTCGCGAAATTCTTGCCGAAGCCGGCTACGGGCAGGACGAGATCGACGGTCTCGTCTCGCAAGGCGTCGTCGCCTGCGCCGACGGGGCCGGGAGGTCCGCATGAAACTCGCAATGCGGATCATTTCCTTCTGTCATTACCTGCAAGGCCCGGCGGCAACGCAATATCTCGCCGACATGGGCGCCGACGTCATCAAGATAGAACCTCTTGCGGGCGCGTTCGAGCGGCGCTGGTCCGGCGGCAACTCCTATGCCGGCGGCGTCAGCGCCTTCCTGCTTTCGGCAAACCGCAACAAACGCAGCCTCGCGATCGACCTGAAGAGCCCGAAGTCGCGCGACATCATGCTGAAGCTGATCGACGGCGCCGACGCCATCGTCGAGAACTTCAGGCCCGGCGTGCTCGACCGGCTGGGCTACGGCTACGAGGCGATCAAGGCACGCAAGCCGGACATCATCTATGCGTCCGCTACCGGTCTTGGCGCCGACGGTCCGGATGCAGGGCGCCCGGGCCAGGATCTGCTGATGCAGGCGCGCTCGGGCCTGGTCGCGGCCACCGGATCGTCGGAGGCCGGCCCCACGATCGTCGGCGCGGCGATCGCCGACCAGCACGGTGCTTCCCTGCTTGCCATGGGCATTCTCGCCGCCTTCGTGCGCAAGCTGCAGACCGGCGAGGGAACCCGCGTCGAAGCCAGCCTGTTCCAGGCCGCGATCGATCTCCAGAGCGAGGCCCTGACCATGTATTTCATGCGCCAGGTGCAGGGTGACGTGATGCGGCGCGGGCCCAATATCGGAAGCTGGTATCACGACGCGCCTTATGGAGCCTACAAACTGGTTGATTGCCATATCGTCCTTTCGATGAACGACCCGGTCAAGCTTGCGGCCGCACTCGAAAGCGACGAGCTTCAAGCCCTTGCCGGCATCGACCGATACGCGGAGCGGGAGCGCTACGCCGCGGCAATGGCGAAGACGCTTGCCGGCCATACATTCGCGAACCTTGCAGCCCGCTTCGACGCGCACGGCATCTGGTTCGAGCGCGTGCAATCCTATGACGAACTCGCCGAGGATCGCCAGGCCGCCCATATGGGCGCCTTCCGCGAATACGAAGTCGACGGCCGCAAGATCCGCCTCATCGCGCATCCGCTGCGCTATGACGGCGCCTTGCCCGGCATCGACACCATGCCGCTCAGCCCCGGCTGCGACAGCCGCGCCATCCTATCCGAGATCGGCTTGAGCGAATCCGAAATCGACCGGCTGGCGGAGGACGGGGTCATCGCAAGCCCCGTCCCCGCCGCCGCCTGACAACGAGGGAACGTCCGCCCATGAACATGATGATGATTTCAGACGAATGCCGCATGGCGGTGGAAACCGTCCGTCGCTTCGTCCAGGGAAAGGTGCAGCCTTTGGAGATGGAGGTCGAGCGTCTCGGCAACATCCCACCCGAAAAGCTCGCAGCGCTGAAGCAGGAAGCGATCGCGCTCGGCCTCTATGCGCTCAACATGCCCGAGGAGGTCGGCGGCGGCGGGCTGAGCACGCTCGACATGTGCCTGGTTGAGGAACAGCTCGGCCAGACCTCGGACGCACTGATCCGCCGGATTTTCGGGCAGGTCTATCCGATGCTGATGGCCTGTTCGCCCGCCCAGCGCGAAAAATACCTGCTCCCCACGGTCAAGGGCGAGAAGATCTGCGCCATGGCGATCACCGAGCCGGGCGCCGGTTCCGACGCCGCCTCGATCTCGACCACGGCGCGGCTCGAAAACGGCCAATGGGTGCTGAACGGCACCAAGCATTTCATCAGCGACGGTGACATCGCCGACTACGTCATCGTGATGGCATTGAACGATGCGGAAAAACGCGCGCGCGGTGGCATCACGCTCTTCCTGGTCGATCGCGATACGCCCGGTTTCTCCGTCGCGCGCACGCAACCGATGATGGGCCATCGCGGCTACGGTCATGCCGAGCTCGTCTTCTCCGACTGCCGGATACCGCAAGATGCCGTCCTCGGCGAGGTCGGTGGCGGCTTCAAGCTCATCATGCAGAGCGTGTCGGCGATACGGCTCGGCCATATAGGCGCGCGCTGTGTCGGCATGGCCCAGCGCGTGCTCGAAATGATGCGCCAGCACGCCGCCACGCGAAAGCAGTTCGGCTCACCCATCGGCGACTACCAGATGATCCAGAAGATGATCGCCGATTCCGCGATCGAGATATTCGCCGCGCGCAGCATGGTGCTCGATTGCGCGCGCGACATCGATCTCGGCCTCGACCCGCGCGACAAGGTTTCCATGATCAAGGTTTTCGCGTCCGAAATGCTCGGCAAGGTCGCCGACCGCGGAATCCAGGTTTTCGGCGGCTACGGCTTCACCAAGGAACTGCCGCTGGAGCGCATCTATCGTGATGCCCGCGTCACCCGCATCTATGACGGCACGTCGGAGATCCATCGGATGCTCGTGGCGCGCTCGGTCATCAAGAACGGCCTTTCGATCTAAGGAACAGCTATGACGATCAAGAACCAGTTCGTGGCACCGTCCGTCGGCGACAGCGTCACCTTCCGCAAGACCATGACGGTTGCCGAACAGGCCATGTTCACCGGCATCAGCGGCAATCTCGGCGGCCTTTACGTCGATCGCGGCAAGGCGAAGGCTGCAGGGCTTGCGGACATATCCGTGTTCGAGCTGGCCGCGGCGTCGCTGCTCACCACGTGCCTGTCGCGGCTCGCGGGCTCCGGCCATCGCATCGCTTCCTACGGTCTCGACTTTGAAAAAGCCATCACCGTCGGCACCACGGTCGAAGCCGTCGCGACGCTTGTCTCCAACGAGGGCGGTTCATTTGCCTTCAAGCTCGCGCTCAACGCCGATGGCGCCGCGCTCGCTTCCGGCGAGGCACGTCTCGTCCCGGCCGGAGAATCCTGAGCCATGTACGACGTCATTCCGTTCAGCGATCTGTCGGTGGGCGACCGGGTGTCGGCGGCCAAGACGGTGACCGAAGCCGACGGCGCGCTATACATCGCCGCCACCGGAGACTTCGGCCCCGTGCATATCGACGAGGATTATGCTTCGGGCACGCGCTTCGGTCGTCGCCTCGCGCCGGGCATCATGGTGGCCGGCCTGTGCACCAGCGTACTGACGGCGGAACTGGCGGGCGTGCTCGGCGTATCGATCGAGGACAGCTTCTGGTTCACCGGCCCGGTGTTCTACGGCGATACGATCACCGTCGACGTCTGGATAGCCGAAAAGCACGAGGAGACGCGAACGCTCGTCTGGGAGGCCTCGGCCATCAACGAGGAAGGCAAGGAAGTCCTGAAAGCGCGAGCCACCCTGAAGTATCCTCGCCCGAAACCTGCGTGAGAACATGCTGAACCACAAAGATCTTCGCGGCGTGACCGTCGCCACCGTGCTGCCCTTCGACGAAACCGGAGCGATCGACTGGAAGGGCTATGAACGCGTCCTCGCCTATTGCGCCGTGCCGGATACGGTCGCGGCCGTGTTCGTCAACGGTCATGCCGGCGAAGCCACGTCACTTTCGGAAGAAGAGCGCACCGAGGTTATCCGCCGGACCCGTGCGGTCATCGGCAAGGAGAAGCCGCTGCTTGCCGGCGTCATCCCGCATGGCGTCGCCGATGCGATAGCCCAGGCGAAGGCGGCGCGCGAAGCAGGCGCGGATTGCTATGTCGTGTTTCCGCCGGCCGCACTCGGCGGAGGGGCGGCCTCGACCGACGCGCCTCGGGCATTCTTCGACAAGGTGACCTCCTCGCTCGACATACCGGCGTCTGTCTTCCAGTTTCCGCTCGCATCGGGATTTGGCTATTCGACCAGAGCCTTGTGCGAAATCGCCTCCCTGAAGAAAGTTATCGCGGTCAAGGAAGGCAGCAACACCATGCTCGCCTATGAAGAAAACTTCCGCGTACTCAAGGCCGCGGCCTCCGACGTCGCGATGCTTCCTTCGAACTATGACTGGTTCATGCCGCAACTGGCCGTCGGCGGCGACGGGCTCCTTTCAGGGCTCGCATCGCTGACGCCCGACTGGCTTTCGGACCTCTGGAGAGCCGCCGAGGCGAAGGACCTCGCCTCCATGCGCGCGGCCAGCGACCGGCTGCATCCGATCGTGCGCACGATCTATGGCGCGGCCCCTCTCATCGACATGCATACGCGCATCAAGGTCGGGCTCAAGGCACTCGGGATCATCGACAACGCCTCACCGCGGCTGCCGCTGATGCCGGTCGCACCGGACATCGAAGACGCCATAGTCGCAATCACCCGGAAAAGCGGGCTCTCCTCATGAACGTCCATCAACCCGAATCGGCGCCGCGCGCGCCGACGATTTCGACGTCCCACCCCTTCGGCGGCGTCTACGCGTCAACCATCTGCCCGATGACGCCGCAGGGCGTCGTCGACGAAACCGCGCTCGCCGCGCATCTCAAATCCGTCGTCACCACCGCCGGCATGGCAGGGTTGCTCGTCAACGGCCATGCCGGTGAGAATTTCGCGCTCTCGCGAGACGAACAGTCCACCGTCATGCGCATTGCCCGCGAGGCCTCGGGTGAACGCAAGATCGTCGCCGGCATCAATGCCGAGAGTACCGATCTCGCCGTGCAGCTTTCCGAGGACGCCGCCAAAGCGGGCGCGGACGCCGTGATGGTGTTCCCGCCCTATTCCTGGGCGCTGGGCGCCGACGACCGCGTGATCCAGGGGCATCACCGGGCGATAGCAAAAGCATCCAACCTGCCGGTCTTCCTCTTCCAGGGATCGGTCAATTCGGGCCGCACCGCGTTCACGCAGAAAACTCTTTCCGGCCTGCTTGAGATCGACAGCGTCGTCGGCATCAAGGAAGGAAGCTGGGAAACCGCCGCCTACGAGGCGACGCGACGCCTCACGAAAAAGCTGCGGCCGGATGTCGGCGTCATGGCTTCGGGCGATGAGCATTTGTTCACCTGCTTCGCCATCGGCAGCGAGGGTAGTCTGGTCAGCCTGGCGGCAGTGATCCCTGAACTCATCGTGGAGTTGGAGCGCGCGATGCTGGCGGACGACATTGCCGCAGGCCGCGCGATTCACGAACGCCTCTACGACCTCGCGCGTATCGTCTACGGTGCGCCGGGCCATTTGGCGACGTTGAGGCTCAAGACCTGCCTCGTGCTTCTCGGACGACTCGAAACCGCGACCTCGCGCTCGCCGATCAAGGCGCTTTCGGCGGAAGAGACCGAGCTTCTGCGCGCAGCACTTGCGACCGCCGGCGTCCTGGAAGTCTGACGGCGATGGCAATGCAGCATATTGTTCTGGTCGACATCGATCCCGAAGTCGAGGATGACTTCAATGCCTGGTACGACGAGATCCACATTCCGGATATCCTAGCCTGTCCGGGGTGGCTCTCGGCGAAACGGCACCGGTGCGTTGAGGGCGGCCCCAAATATGTGGCCGTCTACGAGATCACCGGCCCCGAGGCCTATGAGACACCGGAATTTCATGCGATCAAGGGTTTCGGTCCCTTCGAGGATCGGGTGAGCAACTTCCGTCGCCTGCGACTGGCGCCATTGGAGCGGGAGCAGGCGGCTAGCTGAACGGAGGACGAATGCCGCGCGACGGGTGGAACCGCGTATGAACCTGCGACAGCTCGAAATCTTCAGTTCCGTCATGCGCTGCCGCACCACGATCGCGGCGGCTGAGGAACTTTCGATGTCGCAATCGGCGGTCAGCAACGCGATCAAGCACGTAGAATCCCAGCTCGGCTTCAAACTCTTCGAGCGCATCAGCAACCGCCTCGTGCCCACGGAGGAGGCGAAGCTGCTGCTTGAGGAGGCCGAGCCGCTTTTCCATCATCAGCAGGCGGTCAACCAGCGCGCGGCCGACCTCAAGGCGGGCCGCATCGGACGCATCCGCGTGGTGGCCACCGCCGAGCTTTCCGAATCCATCCTGCCGGCGGTCATGGCGCAGTTCCTGAAACTGCATCCCGCAGCTTATCTTTCGCTGGATACCCGTCCACTCAACAGCGTTCTCGACGCGGTTGAGAGCGGCCTTGCCGATGTCGGTTTCGGCATGGAGGCACATGAGCGGCACGGCCTGAGTCTCAAGCCGATTGCGGAGCTGACGACCGTTTGCGTCTGTCAGCAGGGTTCAAGCCTTGCCGCCCTGCCCTTCATAACGCCCGGCGACCTGCGCGAGCAGAACCTAATCGCCCCACATACCAGCAACGGGATCGGCCTTCTCGTCGCGGAAGCCTTTTCGAAGGCAGCGGCGCCCTATTCGCCGACCGTGGAGGTCCGCTTCCTCAATGTGGCCGCGCGGCTCGTTCAGGAAAATTGGGGGGTCGCATTGCTCGACGAGATGACGGCGTCATCCGGACGCTATTCCGACCTCGCCATCCGCCCCTTCCAGCCCCGGGTGCGACTGGCGCTCTCGGCAATCCTGCCCAAGCAACGAGTTCCCTCGCGGCTTGCTAACGCCTTCATCTCGATCTTCCAGAAACAGGCGAGCAGCCGGCTCACCGACCTTCAGGCGCTCATCGGCCCCCTCAATCGGCGCGAGGCCGGTTAGAGCATCGGCGAACTTCCTCACCCGACGAGGCGAGGTCGATCGCGTCAATCGTCGGAAACTTCTCCTGAAGCTGCCGTCTCTCCGGCATCGTTTTGGGCAATGAGAAGGCTGCAGCGCAGCCCTTCAAGCACGCTTGCTCCCACCGATCCATTCCACCAGCGTGCAAATGCGCTTTGATGCCGATGCCCCACCACGACGAGATCGGCGCCGATTTCATTGGCCACGGCAACGATCTCATGCGCTGGGTCGCCGAATTCGAGCCTGGCTTGCGGTGCAAAGCCGTGCTGTTCCAGCCGTTCGACGCCTTCCGCCAGCACCTTCTGATAGACCTCCTTCTGCTGCTCGACGGCGCCAGGTGCCGCGCCTTCGGCAAGCATGATTCCGACCGAGATGTCGACGACCGCGAGCAGGAAAACCTCCGCCCCGCAAAGCTTCGCCAGCTTCGCCCCCTCGCGCAATGCCAATCTGCCCTCGACCGAACCGTCGTAAGCAAGCAAAACCTTCCCATACATTGCGCGCCCTTTCTTTCCCGGTTGCGGTTCATCAAATCTGAGAATATGGATAGCACCCTATTTGATAGGAATCTATCGGAATGGACATCGGAACAGAATTCGCGGTCGAGCTCAGCCGCGTCAGCCGTCGCTGGCGCACGCGTCTCGACGAGCGCCTGAAGCACACAGGGCTGACGCAGGCGCGCTGGGTCGTGCTGCTCCAACTTTCAAAGTTCGGGGCCGCTCCGCAGCGCGAGCTTGCCGATCGTATCAGCGTCGAGGGCCCGACACTCGTGCGTACGCTCGACAAGCTCGAGGAGTTGGGCCTCGTCACCCGCCGAGCCTGCGAGGACGACCGGCGGGTCAAATTCATTCACCTCACGCCCCAGGCAGAGCCGGTGATCGCGGAAATAACCCGCATAGCGGACGAGCTGCGCCTCGAAATTCTCGCCGACATCCCCATCGGGGAGCTCGACCAGGCATGGCGGACGCTCAAGACCGTCGGCGACAGATTGGAGAATTTGTAAATTGAACAAGATCGTCGAGATTCAGAAGGACAGCGACGCGTCTCCCGAAATATTGGAACGGATATCGGCCACCTCCGAGCCACTCCAGACGCCGCCGAAGAGGAGCCGCCACCTGCGGCCGATCATCGCCGTGGCGGTGCTGATCGCACTCGGCGCGGTCGCCGCGCCCTGGCTCGCGGAGCGCTGGTCGCATGTGGCGATCAACGATGCGCGGATCGCGGCGAATCTCGTCACGGTCAGCAGCGAGGCGAGTGGCCGTGTCACCTCCGTCGAGATCATTGCCGGCGATGCCGTCAAGAAAGGACAGTTGCTGGCGACGATCGACAATGAGCAAACGCTTCTCGAGCTGAAGGCGCTCGACGCGCAGATCGCCGGGATAGGAGCACAGCAGAGCCAATACGGCGCGCAGCAGGAGATGATTCGCACTCAGGTCGCAAGCAAGCTGGAGGCGGGCGAGAGCGAGGTCAGGGCGGCGGAGGCGAACCACGCGGCGAGCGAAGCCGCCTTGCGCAGCGCCCGCAGCCGCTTCGAGCGCGTGAACAGCCTCGCCAGAAGCAACGTCACCTCCGCACAGGTTCTCGATGAGGCCGAGGCGGCACTCGCCACGGCCGAACAACAGGAAAAGGCCGCCGCCGCCGGCATCGCAACGGCGAATTCCAACCTCGCGGTCGTCCGCTCGGAGGGCGCTCAAATCGATGTCCTGAACCACCAGATCGCAACTCTGGAAACCCAGAAATCAGCGCTCGTCGCCCAGCGCGAACAGAAGCGGGTTGACCTTTCGCATCGTGAGATCCGCGCCGACTTCGACGGTGTGATCGACAGTACCTTCATCGATGCCGGCGAATATGTCTCGCCCGGCACGAGGTTGCTCATCTACCACGATCCCAACACGGTCTGGGTCGATGCCAACGTGAAGGAAACCGATTTCGGCCGCGTCAAGCTCGGCGCCCCGGCGAAGATCACCGTCGATGCCTTCCCTGACATGAAGCTTCAGGGCGAGGTCGAGCGTCTGGGTGAAGCCGCGACCAGTCAATTCGCACTCCTGCCCAGTCCCAATCCCAGCGGCAATTTCACCAAGATAACGCAGCGGCTGCCGCTGCGCATTTCGATCGACCAGAGCGAGGGCCGGCTGCGCCCCGGCATGATGGTGGAAGTCAGCGTCGATGTCGTCGATTGAAGCGCTCTTCGCCCGCTACGGTTCCTCCTATCGCTGGTTTGCCACCGGCACCGTGATGGTGGCGACGATCGCGGTGGTGTTGTCGACCACCATCGTGAACGTCGCCATTCCGGACGTCATGGGCGCATTCGGCATCAGCCAGGTCCAGGCGCAGTGGATTTCCACCGGCTTCCTGGCCGCCATGACGGCGACCATGCTGCTGGCCGATTGGGCCGACAAGGCTTTCGGCCAGCGCGCCACCATGATCGGCGCCCTGGTCCTTTTCATGGTCGGCTCCGTGCTCGGCGGCATCGCGCCCGACGAGAACATCCTCACCTTCGCCCGTGTGATCCAGGGAGCGGCGGCCGGCGTCGTCCAGCCGCTCGCCATGATCCTGCTCTTCCAGGTCTTTCCGCCCGATCAGCGCGGCGCGGCCATGGGCATATTCGGCATCGGCGTTGTCCTGGCGCCAGCGCTCGGACCATGGATCGGCGGCATTCTGATCGATTCCTTCAGCTGGCACTTCGTCTTCTATCTCGGCATTCCCTTTGCTGTGCTCGGCATCGTGCTTTCGAACCTGTTCCTGCCGACGCGGACGCAAACCGGTCCGCGACCTGGCTTCGACTGGGGTGGCATGGCGCTGCTCAGCCTGTTTCTCGCCACCCTCCTCAACGCGCTGACGAACGCCCAGAGGCAGGGCTGGACCTCGGACCCGATTCTGCTGCAGTTCGTGATTGCGATACTCGCCGCCAGCGGATTCGTCTGGTGGGAGATCACCTCGAAAAAGCCGATGCTCGATCTACGGCTTTTCGCCAGTCTGCCGTTCAGCGCGGCCTCGCTCGTCGCCTTCATCATGGGCGCCGGGCTCTTCGGGTCGACCTATCTGCTGCCGCTCTTCGTTCAGACGATACAGGGCCTCACGCCCACCCAAGCCGGCCTGCTGCTGATGCCGTCGGGACTGGTGCTGGTGCTGGTCTTTCCCATCGCCGGAAGACTCTCCGACCGGCTGCCGACAGGTTACCTGATCGGCGGCGGTATGCTGATCTTCGCCTATTCATCCTATCTCACCGCGTCCGTCAGCATCGATACGACCTTCTGGACACTGGCCTGGTGGACCGTGCTTTCGCGGATCGGACTGGGGCTGGTGTTTCCCTCGCTCACCGCAGGCTCGCTCAAGGTCTTGCCCCGTGAGCTCGTGGCTCAGGGATCCGGTGCGGTCAATTTCATCCGCCAGCTCGGCGGCGCGTTCGGCGTCAACCTGCTCGCCGTGTTCCTCGAACGCCGCACGATGCTTCACGCCGACGCGCTGACCGCGACGCAGACGAGCGACAATCCGGCCACCATGGACCTGCTCGGCAAGATCGCCGGCATCATCAGAACCGCGGGCCTGCCCGATTTCCAGCAGATTCCGGCAGCGATCAACTTCCTGAGCCAGACCATTGCGATCCAGGCCAATACGCTCGCATTCCACGACGGCTTCCTGATCGTCACCATCGTTTTTCTCGCAGCGCTCCTTCCCACCTGGCTGTTGCACAGGGCGCAATCAAAGCGATAACCGTCAGACCTGCGGCGCGATTCTCAGTTCGGAGGTGACTTCCAACGCGCGGTCCTCGAGGGGTGACGAGCCGTTAGCCGGGCGGTGAGCGGCGATCACGCGGTCGCGCTCGCTTATCAGTACGGCGATCTCCTCCTCATAGGCTGCGAAGATCGCGGTCAACCATCGATTGACGAGATAGGAGGGGCGCGGCATCTGCACGTCGAAGCGCGGCAAGAGCGCGATCGCCGCCTCGGCGTCGAGACGATCGTCGCCGACCACCCATTGGTTCACCGTGAATAGCCGCAGGAGGCGACCGTAAGCGTCGACGCCGACCGCGGCCAGATGGTGAATCGGCCCATCCGGTCCGTCCGGCCTCACGAAGCAATGGAAATGGCCGTGCTCGGCCGTGCCCTCCTCCGCCGGATGGCAATGATAGAACCATTGCGCGCCGCTTTGTGCATCGAAGACGTCGCCGGGCGGATAATGCTCCCAGGCAGTGATTTCCGCCGCGTCGCGAAAGGTTTCCAGAAGCACGTTGAGCCCGGCCTTGGCGAGGATCGCCTCGCAAAAGGCGATCTCGCGCAGCGCCTGGCCCTTCGTGTCCTCGCTCATCCGTTCGATCCTTCCGTTGCCGGCAAAGGAACCGGCGGCGGCGGTGGCGGCGCGAGTTTCGGCTTTTCCGCCTCCACCGGCAGGGGAGCGGGTGGCGGTGGCGGTGGCGCGAGCTTGGGCGCCGGAGCCGGGGGTGGCGGCGCGGGCGCCTTGGCCGGAGCTCCGGCGGAGCACGGCGCGGCAGCCGCGCAGGGAGCGGCGGGCGGACGGGGAGCGGCTGCGGCACACGGCGCGGCGGCCGAGCACGGGGCAGCGCCCGAAGCCGGCGCCGTCTGCGCGGCAGCCCTCGGAGCCGGATGATTATAGTGGTCGACAGCGACAGCGGCCGTGGCCGCCGCGAGTGCCGCACCGAAAAGTAGCGTGTTTCTTGCCGTCATTTCCTGGCGAACCCATCGAGACCAAACACGGGACGCAGCCAGACCCCGGCAAGCGAACCCACGAAAGCCGCGGCAAACCAGAGCCAGCCATGCAGGCTGCCCGACGCGATACCGCTGAACAGCGCGCCGATATTGCAGCCGAAGGAAAGCCGTGCGCCGTAGCCCATCAGGATGCCGCCGATCGCCGCCGCCAGCATCGAGGCCAACGGCACCTTGACCTTCGGTGCGAATTTTCCGGCGATGCTCGCAGCCAGCGCGGCACCGAGGATGATGCCGAAATTCATCACTGAGGTGACGTCGGCCAGCACGCTCGAGGAAAGCGCCGCCTGCGGGCCGGGCCAGTTCCAGAATTCCCAGCTTTCGACCGGAATGCCAACGGACTGGGCTGCCTTCGCGCCCCACAGGCCGAAGCCGAAGGTCACCGACCAGGGATGTCCGGCCAGAAGCAGGGTTGCGATGTTGAGGACGGCCATGAGCAGCCCCGCGCCGACCAGCGGCCACGGGCCGCGTAGCACCCAGCTCCAGCCCGGCCGCGACGGGCCCGGCTCGACTTCCAGATTGCCGTGCGCGCGCCGCTCGATCAACGCGGTCGCGAGAGCGACGAGGCCGAGAGCGACGAGCGTGGCAAGCACGGCCGTGCCGACGCCGAATTCGCGGCCGAGATCGATCGCCGGCAGCGACGGCAGGCCAAGCCACCATGGCAGGTGGGCCGTACCGATGACCGCCCCGACGATGAAGAAAATCAGCGTGACCAGCATGCGCGAGGAACCACCGCCAACCGTGAAGAGCGTGCCCGATCCACAGCCGCCGCCAAGCTGCATGCCGAGCCCGAAGATTGCCGCACCGATCAGAACCGAAACGCCAACCGGCGCCATCGCGCCCACCAGCGCCTGTCCGCCGAGGCTGCCGGCGGCAAGCAGCGGGATCATGCCGAGTGCCGCCACACCGATCATCAGCATCTGCGCGCGCATGGCGCGACCGCGGCGTTCGACGACCATGCGTCGCCAGCCGCCGGTGAAGCCGAAGGAGCCGTGATAGAGCGCCGCACCCAGCAATCCACCGATGACGAACAGCGTCGCCTGACGCAGGTCGATCAGCGCGGCGATGGCGAGGAAGCCGAGAACCAGCGCGCCGCCTGCCACCAGCATCGGCGCACGGTCGGCCGTCGGCCGCGGCAGGTAAGTAGGTCTTTCAAATGAGATGTCTGCCATTGCAAAAATCCGGCCGGCAAGCGGCGATGCAGGTCGTCAGAAACGACGGATGCCCGAAGGATCGGACATCCGTGCCGCCCATAATAGAGATGCAGGAATTTTATTCCACGGGGCGAGAAGAATCCGCCGTCCATTCGGCCATGGAACCATCATACATGCTCGTCTTCTTGTTGCCGAGCACCTCGCTCAAGCCGAACCAGGCGATCGACGCCCAATGGCCGGTGTTGCAAAAGGTGATGTTTTCCTCGTTCGCCGCAAGGCCGACGCCTTTAGAGAGAGCCTCGACGGTTTCCGGACGGGCGAAGAGCGCATGGTCGGAGCTGTAGAGATCGCTGTGGACGATGTTTACGGCGCCGGGAATGGTACCTTCGGTACGGACGACCGGGCTCTTTGACTTGCCCTCGAACTGCTCGGCCGGACGGCCGTCGATGAGCTTGACGCCGGATTTGAGTGCGGCCTCGACATCCGCGGTGGTGGCAAGCAGCTCGTCCTGAAGCTCGTAGGTGAATTCGGCGGGTTGCGGCTTGGCAAGTTCCGCCGAACGCGCGCCGCCCGCCGCATCATACTGACGCCAGCCACCGTCGAGGATCGAGACGGCGTCGTGGCCGAGATATTTGAAGGTCCAGTAGACACGCGTCGCTCCGCCGAACTCGGAGGAATCCGTTCCCCAGGGAACGATCACGACATGATCGTCATTGTCGATGCCCAGATTGCCGATCAGCGCGGTGATCTCTTCGAGCGGCGGCAGCATTCCCGGAACACCGTCGACCTCCGTCCGCCAGCCGGCGCTTGCATATGGAGCGACCACGGAGTTCTCGATATAGGGCTCGCTGCCCAGATCGGTACCCTCGATATTATCGCGAATGTCGAGGATGACGACGTTTTCCTCGCCGGCATGCGCCTTCAGCCATTCGGCATCGACGAGGGGGCGAATATCGGCTGACTGCGCGAAGGCGGGCGTTGCAAATGCAAGCGTCAACGCGATTGCGATGGGGGCGAAACGCATGAGAAATGCTCCTAGGATGGAATTTGCGCGCAAACTAGCCGTCGCTGGCGGGATTTTCAGCGTATGGAAGCCTCCGCGACACCCGTTTCACGAAACGCCGTTCTCATAATTTGGAAGAAATTGGGAAGAATTTTCACGGTTCGACCCCAAGCCATTTCCTACATCTGATCGTTGTAGGGCTCCTTTGTCCGAGCCACCGTCCTGGTCAATTCCGCGAAGGTCGGCATGTTGCCGTCGCCTTGCGAATTGTTGGCCATCCTCAAAAGCCTCACCGGAAAACAAACCGCATCGCGATTTGCGGGCGACATGTCCTCGTAGACCCTTTCGTCTCCCGTCAAAGCCGCCTCCACCTTGCTCAGCGCGACGTCGATCTCCTTGAAATCGACGACACCCTTGCGGACCAGGATCTGATTGACGGCGGCGATGGCCATCAGAAGGCCTTCGAGCTGAAGATTTGCGACGTTCATGACCATTCTCCCGATTGAAAACAGCTAACGCGCGATCGGGCAAAGCGATCCGACCGCTATCTTGCCATCGCAGCTTCCAGCGTCCGAAAAATCCGGGGATCTTCGCACTGAGCGACGTTGAAGCGGAGGAACTCGCCGCAGGAGCGCGAGACGCTGAAGACATTGCCAGGGGCCAGCACCACATCCTTGGCGAGGGCCTGCCGCGCCACCTCCGCCGCGTCGAGCCCGCCGGGCAACCTGCACCACAGGAACATCCCCGCCTGAGGCTCGATCCAGGGTACAATGCCGAGCGATTGGAGTTGCCCCGTCATCTCCTCCATGGCACGCGCAAGCCGAACGCGCAGATGTTCCATATGCTTGCGGTAGTAGCCGTCCTTGAGCAGGTTGAACACGAACTCGGCCGCCAGCCGGCCGCCGCCGAAGCTGGTGGCGATCTTCAGGTCGACGAGGCTTTCGATCCAGTCGGGCCGCGCAGCGATGAAACCGCAGCGTACCGAGGCCGACAGCGTCTTCGAGAAGCTGCCGATATGGACGACGCGGTCGAGCCCGTCGAAGGCGGCCAGCCGTGGCGCGGGTGCATGCTCGAAATCGGCGAAGATGTCGTCCTCGATAATGGCCGTCCCCGCCTGCTCGGCAAGCTTCAGCAAGCGGTGAGCGACGACGGGCGACAGCGTCGCGCCCGTGGGGTTGTGGATTGCCGAATTGGTGATGTAGAGGCGCGGCCGGTGCTCCCCGAGCGCCTGTGCGAAGAGCTCGAGGTCGGGGCCGGAAGGCGTGTAGGGCACGCCGATGATTTTCGCCCGATGCGCCCGCAGGAGGGCCTGGAAATTGAAGTAGCAGGGGTCGTCAACGAGGACCGTGTCGCCTGGCTCCACCAACAGCCGGCAGAGCAGGTCGATCGCCTGGGTCCCCGATTCCGTCAGCAGGATCTGTTCCGGCGAAGCCTCGATGCCGTGCCCGGCCATGCGCCGCGCGAGCAACCGGCGCAGCGCCGGCAGGCCGAGCGGTGTGCCGTAGTCGGCCAGGCTGGCGCTGTGCCCCTTCGCGAGGCTCCGTAACGCCTTGCGCAGACCGTCTTGCGGCATCCAGGAGGGCGGAAGCCAGCCGCAGCCAGGCTTCAGCATCCCCTCGCCCGCCTCCAGCGACTGCCGCGAAATCCATAGCGGGTCGATCTCGCGGTCGAGCTTCGGGCCGATCTCGGCAAGAGACAGCGGCGCGAGCGGCGCCGTTACGTAAAAGCCGGAACCCGGTCGTGAACGGATCGTGCCCTCCGCCGCCAACCTTTCATACGCTTCGACCACCGTGGACTTGGAAACCTGCATCATGCCGGCAAGCGCGCGTATTGAGGGCAGGCGCTCGCCCGGCGTCAGGCTGCGCGCAGCGATGCGCTGGCGCATCGTTTCCATCACCTTGCCGACAAGGGTTCCTTCGGTTCCAGCGGAGTTCAAGCGGTTATCCATCCGTACTGCTTCCGATACCATTACAGTTTGTCTCAACTGTATCCTATTGTCTCTGGAAACGCCATGCACCGCCGCCGATAGCATGCGAGAACGAAAAAGGAGTTTGCTTCGATGGAAAGAACGGCGAGCGGATGGGTCAACGGCTTTCTGGGGGTGCTGATTTTCAGCGGCTCGCTGCCGGCGACGCGCGTGGCGGTGATGGATTTCGATCCGCTCTTCCTGACGGTCGCCCGCGCGGCCATAGCGGGAATTCTCGCGCTCATTCTCCTGCTCGCGTTCCGGGAGAAAAGCCCCGCGCGCGGCGACATCGCATCGCTGATCATCGTCGCGCTGGGCGTGGTGGTCGGCTTTCCCCTGCTGACGGCCCTGGCGCTCGAACACATCACCTCGGCGCATTCCATCGTCTATGTCGGCCTATTGCCGCTCGCGACCGCGATCTTCGGCGTACTGCGCGGCGGCGAGCGGCCGCGCGCGACCTTCTGGTTGTTCTCCTGCCTCGGCAGCGCGCTCGTAGCAGGCTTTGCGGTGACGCAAGGCTTTTCGGCGTCGCCCGTCGGCGACCTGCTGATGCTTGCCGCCATCGTCGTTTGCGGGCTCGGCTATGCCGAAGGCGCCAAGCTCTCGCGACATCTCGGCGGATGGCAGGTGATCTCGTGGGCGCTCGTCCTCTCGCTGCCGTTCATGGCCGTTCTGACGCTCTCCACCTGGCCGTCGAGCTTCGATGGCGTGAGTCCCTCGGCCTGGCTCAGCCTCGGCTACGTTTCGGTCTTCAGCATGCTGGTGGGCTTCGTCTTCTGGTATCGCGGGCTGGCGCAGGGCGGCATCGCGGCCGTCGGCCAGTTGCAGCTTCTGCAGCCCTTCTTCGGGCTGGCGCTCGCCGCGATGCTCCTCCGCGAGGAAGTGAGCCCGCTGATGCTCGCGGTCACCGTCGCGGTCATCTTCTGCGTTGCGGGGGCGCGAAAATTCGCCAACCCGACGAAAGGCTTCGCCCGAACCTTCCGCGACCGCCGCGGCGAGGCCGTGAACTGAGCGCCTCTGCACATCTCCTGTAACACGCCTGACACACGAGCCGACGATAGTGCCGACGGGTTTTCCTTAGAACCCGTTTCGCTCTTTGAGCAATCCCCCTTTCTGGACTGGATATATCTATGACTTCTCGGCCTATCGTCGGCGCGGCAATGCAGCTCGACGCCCTTGAAATCCATCGCGACTGGATACTGGAAAAGCAGCGCGACCTCGAACTGCAGGACTTCACCACCGCCGATGTTCTCGGCGGCGACTGGAGCGGTCTGGCCGCGCGGGCGAAGAAGCTTCTCGACGGCTATACCGGGCGGCTCGGCATCCATGGCCCGTTCTGGGGCCTGACGCTTGCCTCCCACGATCCGGAAATCCGCCAGGTCGTCAATAGGCGTCTCAAGCAGGGCCTGGAGGTATGCGCCGCGATCGGCGCGACACAGATGGTCATCCACAGCCCCTACAGCACGTGGTCCTATCACAACCTCGACAACAATCCCGGCGAAAGCGCGCGCCTCATCGAGCACACGCACGCGACCCTGGGCGACACGGTCAGACGTGCCGCGGATATGGGTTGCACCATGGTCCTGGAAAACATCGAGGACAAGGATCCACATGTGCGCTGCGCGCTCGTCGACAGCTTCGCCTCTCCCGCCATCGCCGTTTCGATCGACACCGGTCATGCCCACTATGCGCACGGATCGACCGGCGCGCCGCCGGTGGACTACTACGTGCATGCCGCCGGCAACCGGCTTCAGCACGTCCACCTCCAGGATGCGGACGGCTATGCCGACAGGCACTGGGCGATCGGCGAGGGCTCGATCCGCTGGCACTCCGTCTTTGCCGCGCTTTCCGCGCTGGGGAGCAATCCGCGCCTTATCCTCGAACTCAGGCAGCCGCAGCACATCCGCTCCTCCGCCGCCTATCTCGAATCCCTCGGTCTGGTCGAATAGACCGCCCTACCTTCTCGCTATCGAAACCGGCCGGCAGCAGAGGCCGCCGGCCGGTTTTTCGTTCGGTCTACGGCAACAGCCTTTCCCGTCAGGAACCGTCCTGTGGAGAAACGGGTCTTGTCAAAGAACTTTCATCGTTCTGTAGCCTCACCGACATGTTGCTTGGACATTGTCCGCGTCCGTGAAGCCGCCTCGCGGCGACATCAAATCTCGAGCAGACAAGCCGCCGCCCCGCCTATGAAGGCTCCGCGGCCAAGCACGGAAGGACTATATCCATGGTCAATATCACTCGGCGCGCAGCACTCGGCCTTGCTGCCGGCGCGGCCGGTTCGTTAGCTCTCCCTCGCTTTGCGATCGGGCAGTCGGACAATCGCGCCTCGGTCACCATTGCCGTCCAGAAGATCTCCAACACGAACACGCTGGACTGCATTCGCGAGCAATCGAATGTCGGCGAGCGCTCGCTTTATCCCAATCTGTGGGAAGGCCTGATCGGCCGCAACTGGCTCGGTGACCAGGGTCCCGTGCCACTGCTTGCCACCGAATGGAAGCGCGTCGACGACAGGACCGTCGAGCTAAAGCTGCGCGATGGCGTCAAGTTCCACAACGGCGATCCGCTCACCGTCGAGGACGTCGCCTTCACCTTCGGCCAGGAGCGCATGTTCGCGGATTCGCAGCCGACCGAAGGCAAGACGATTTATGTCGCGGGCCTTGAAACCCGCGGTCGCGAGGCCAAGGAACTGCCTGTCGAGATACCGGCCAATGCGCGCCGCCAATGGCCCGCCCTGCTCGGCGTCGAGATCGTCGACCGCAACACCGTGCGCTTCGTCAACGGCACGCCCGACGTGACGATCGAAGGCCGCCTTTTCCAGGCCGGCGCGCAGATCATGAACCGTCGCGCCTGGGAAGAGGCGAAGAGCTACGACGATTGGGCGCGCAGGCCGATCACCACCGGCCCTTATATGGTCTCCGACTACAAGCCCGACCAGAGCCTGCTGCTCGTCTCCTATGATGAATATTGGGGTGGCCTGCCGCCGCTCAAACAGATCCGCTTCGTCGAGGTTCCGGAAGTCGCCTCGCGCATCAACGGCCTGCTTTCCGGCGAATATGATTTCGCCTGCGATATTCCGCCGGATCAGATCGTCGGCGTCGAATCCAATTCGGATTTCGAGGTTCTGGGCGGAACCATTCTCAACCACCGCATCACCGTCTTCGACAAGCACCATCCGCAGCTCGAGAACCCGCTGGTGCGCCGCGCCATGACGCATGCTATCGACCGGCAGGCGATCGTCGATTCCTTGTGGGCTGGGCGCACCGCGATCCCGAACGGCCTGCAGTGGCCCTTCTACGGTGACATGTTCTTCGATGACTGGAAGGTGCCGGAATACAACCCGGAACTGGCACGCCAGCTCCTCCAGGAGGCCGGCTACAAGGGCGATCCGATCCCTTATCGCGTTCTCAACAACTACTACACCAACCAGACCGCCACCGCTCAGATCCAGGTCGAGATGTGGAAGCAGGTCGGCCTGAACGTCGAGATCGAGATGAAGGAGAACTGGAGCCAGGTTCTCGAGCATACGCCGAACCGCGCCGTTCGCGACTGGTCGAATTCGGCCACCTTCTCCGATCCGGTCTCCTCGATCGTGGCCCAGCACGGCCCCAACGGCCAGCAGCAGCAGGTACGCGAATGGACCAACGAGGAGGTCAACCGGATGTCGGTGGTTCTGGAGACCAGCACCGACCGCGCCAAGCGGCGCGAGGCCTTCCGCCGCATGCTGGAGATCTGCGAGCGCGAGGATCCGGCCTATACCGTGCTGCATCAGAACGCGGTCTTCACCGCCAAGCCCAAGGCGCTGAAATGGAAGGCGGCCTCCGCTTTCGCGATGGACTTCCGCCCGGGCAACTGGAGCTAACTCCAAAGCAGACCGCGTGTCTTCCCGACGCGCGGTCTTCTCGTCAACTACAGGGACAGGAGGGTCGGCGATGCCTTTGGTGGACATCCGCGATCTTAAAGTAGCGTTCGATGGAGTGCATGTGCTGCACGGCATCGATCTCGCCATCGAGCGGGGCGAGGCCGTCGGGCTTGTCGGCGAGTCCGGCTGCGGCAAATCCGTCACCTGGCTGGCAGCGCTCGGCCTGCTGCCGAAGAAGGCGCAGGTCACCGGCGAGGTCATGCTGGAGGGTACGAATCTCGTCGAGGCGCCGCGCAAGCATCTCGAGGCCGTGCGCGGGCGCCGCATCGCGATGATCTTCCAGGATCCTTCAAGCTCGCTCAATCCGGTCATCCGGGTAGGCAGGCAGATCGAGGAGGCGATCCACCTCCACCATGGCATGACGGGACCGGCCGCCCGTGCCGAAGCCCGCCGCCTGATCGAGCTCGTCGGAATTCCCGATGCGGCGCGCAGGCTGGACAATTATCCACATGAGTTCTCCGGCGGCCAGAACCAGCGCCTGATGATCGCCATGGCGCTTGCCGGGGAGCCCGACATCCTGATTGCCGACGAGCCGACGACGGCGCTCGACGCGACCATTCAGGCGCAGATATTGGATCTCCTGGCGCAGTTGCGCACCGAAACCGGAATGGCCGTCGTCTTCATCAGCCACGATCTCGGCGCCGTCTCGCAGATCTGCGAGCGCGTCTGCGTAATGTATGCCGGGCGCATCGTCGAGAAATGCTCGACGGCAAGCCTGTTCCGCGCGCCCCGCCATCCCTACACCAAGGGCCTGTTCGGCGCGATCCCGCGCCTTGACGGCGGTCGCGCTCGTCTCTCGCCCATTGAAGGGACTGTTCCCCAGCCTTCCCGATTGCCGAAAGGATGCGCCTTCGCGCCGCGCTGCACCGAGGCGACGGCTCGCTGCGCGGAGGCCCGACCCGCGCTCTTGGAAGAAAACGAACGCGCGGTCGCATGCTTCAATCCCGTCATCGCCGAAACACCGGCGCGCCGACCGGCCAAGGCAAGGACCCGCCAAGGCGAACTGGAAACCGCATGAGCATGCCGCTCCTCTCGGCCAGGCATCTGGTCAAGACCTACGCGTCGCGCCGCGGCGCCTTCACCAAGCCGACGCTCGTCAAGGCGGTGGAGGACGTATCGCTCTCCATCGACAAGGGCAGGACGCTGGGCATCGTCGGCGAATCCGGATCCGGCAAATCGACGACCGGACGGCTCGTGCTGGGGCTGGAGGATCCGACCGGCGGTCGCGTCACCTTCGACGGCGCCGCGATGCCCGGTCTCAAGACGCCGGAATGGCGCGGCCTGCGCAGAAGAATGCAACTCGTCTACCAGGATCCGCTTGCAGCGCTCGATCGCCGCATTCCGATCGGCGAACAGATCGAGGAGCCTCTCGAAATCCACGAAATCGGCACACCGGAGGAGCGCAAGGAGCGCGTCGCGGAGTTGATGCGGGCGGTGGGATTGCGCCCCGACCAAGCGAGCCAATATCCGCACGAGCTCTCCGGCGGCCAGCGCCAGCGCGTGGTGATCGCCCGCGCCATCGCCTGCGGCCCGGAGCTTCTCGTCTGCGACGAGCCAGTCTCGGCACTCGACGTGTCGATCCAGGCGCAGGTCGTGAATCTCCTGCGCGACCTTCAGGAAGAGCATGGCATCGCCATGATCTTCATCAGCCACGACCTCAAGGTGGTGCGCAACATCTGCGACCGGGTGGTGGTGATGTATCTCGGCCGCGTCGTGGAGGAAGGTCCCTCCGACGAGATTTTTTCCAAGCCGTTCCACCCCTACACGCAGGCGCTCGTCTCCAGCGTTCCGGTCCCTGGCACCTCGCTGACCGACCGGATCATCCTGGAAGGCGAACCGCCAAATCCGGCGTCGCGCCCTTCCGGCTGCGCGTTCCATCCGCGCTGCCGCTTCGCGACCGCACGTTGCAGGACCGAAAACCCTCAACTGCTCACCGTCGCGGCCGAACGCGAGGTCGCATGCCACCTGCTCGGCCCCGCGCAGGTGCCCGCCTCGATTGCGAGTTGATCCATGCTTCGATTCTTCCTCTTGCGGCTTTTCCGGGCGTTGGTGACCATTGCCCTGGTCGTGACCTTTGCCTTCGTCGTGCTGCGCATGTCCGGCGACCCGGCAACGATCATCCTCGGCCCCGAGGCGCCTCCCTCGGCGGTGGCCGCTTTTCGCGAAGCGTGGGGGCTCAATGATCCGATATGGGTGCAGTACCTCAGCTATTTCGGCGCCATCCTCCAGGGTGATCTCGGCATGTCGATGCGTGACGGCCGCCCGGCGATCGAGCTGGTGGCGGAGCGCATTCCCGCAACGCTGCAGCTGACGGTGCCGACGCTCATCCTGAAGCTTGCGATCGGCATTCCCGCCGGCGTCTATGCGGCGCTCCATCGCGATAGCATCGTCGACCGGATCGTCATGATCGGCGCCGTCGTCGGCTTCACCATGCCGAGCTTCGTGCTCGGCCTGATCCTGGTGCTGATATTCTCGGTTACGCTCGGCTGGCTCCCCTCCGGTGGACAGGATAGCTGGCTTCACGCGGCCCTGCCGATCGCGACCATGGGCATCGGCGGCGCCGCCGTCCTCGCCCGCTTCTCCCGCAGCGCGATGATCGAGGTGCTCGGCCAGCCCTATATCCGTACAGCGAGCGCAAAGGGCGTTTCATGGCCACGCGTCATACGAGGCCACGCCATGCCGAACGCCGCGATCCCGATCGTGACCATCGTCGGCTTCATGGTCGGCTCACTGGTGGCCGGCGCGGTGGTGATCGAATCGCTGTTTTCCTGGCCCGGCGTCGGCCGACTGCTCGTAATCGCCGTGTCGAACCGCGAT
The DNA here is from genome assembly GCF_001014615.2 of Aquamicrobium sp. LC103. Taxonomy (GTDB): domain Bacteria; phylum Pseudomonadota; class Alphaproteobacteria; order Rhizobiales; family Rhizobiaceae; genus LBCQ02. The sequence continues at coordinate 59,039 of NZ_LBCQ02000013.1, read as the reverse complement.
CTCGCGGTGGTGCAGTGCATCCTGCTCCTGATCGCGGTGACCATGGTCGTCTCCAATTTCGTGGTCGACATCCTCTACGGCTATCTCGATCCGCGCCTGCGCAACAATTACGCGAAAGCCTGAAGCAGATGACCGATACCGTGCTCCACTCCACAGAGGCGACGCCTGCTTCCTCAAAAGGCAAGCGCAGGCTGCCGCCCTTCCTCGTCGTCCTCGGCTTCGCCTGGCTCGCGCTGATGGTCGCCATCGCTCTCTCCGCCGACTGGATACGGCCCTACAATTTCACCGCGATGGATCTGCAGAACCGTCTTTCCTTGCCAGGCAATCCCGCGCATCTGCTCGGCACCGACGAGCTCGGCCGCGACGTGCTTTCGCGGCTGATCGAATCGATCCGCGTCTCGCTTCTCATCGCCTTCAGCGCGACCATCATTTCCGCGGTGTTCGGAACGCTGCTCGGCTTTCTGGCCGCCCATTTCCGCGGCATAGTGGAGCAGATCGTGCTGATGCTGGCGGATTTTCAGGCCGCGCTTCCGTTTCTCATCCTATCGCTCGCGGTGCTCGCCTTCTTCGGCAATTCGCTCATGTTGCTCATCTGCCTGATGGGTTTCTTCGGCTGGGAACGCTATGCCCGCATCGCGCGCGGCCTCGCCATCTCCGCCAATGCACAGGGCTATGCGGGTGCGGTCGTCCAACTCGGCGCGACGCCTTCGCGCGTCTATTTCAAGCACATATTGCCCAACATCGCCTCCACCCTGATCGTCTCGATGACCCTCACCTTCCCGGAGATCATCCTGCTCGAAAGCAGCCTCTCCTTCCTCGGCCTCGGTGTGCAGCCGCCGATGACCAGCCTCGGCAACATGGTTGGATACGGCCGCGAATATCTGACGTTGGCGCCGTGGATCATGCTGATGCCAGCCTTCGTGATCATGTTCACCACGCTTTCGATCAGCCTGATCGGCGACTGGCTGCGCGACAAGCTCGATCCGACGATACGATAGGGCTGCCATCTCTTCGGCATTCACGCCTATACGCGGACGACGCAAACCCACCCTTGCTCGCACCAGCCCGCCCGCTACCTGAATTGACGGAACCGCGGCACGATTATATTGAATAACAATTCCGAGAAAATCGGGAACAAGTCTCAGGGAGGAAAATATGAAATGTCTTTCAAAGGCGATCGCGGTCGCGCTTCTGGTAGCCCCGCTGGGTGCGGTCTCCGCCTTCGCCGATATCACCATCGGCGTCACGGTATCGTCCACGGGCTCAGGCGCGGCGCTCGGCATTCCGCTGAAGAACTCGGTCGAACTGTGGCCGCAGGAACTCGACGGCGAGAAGCTCAAGGTCATCGTTCTCGACGACCAGGGTGACCCATCGATCGCGACGACGAATGCGCGCCGGCTCATCACCGACGACAAGGTCGACGTCATCGTCGGCTCGGCGCTCACGCCCGCCTCGATCGCCATTTCCGGCGTGGCGGCGGAAACCAGCACGCCACATCTTGCCGGCTCGCCGGTGCCGCCGAACGTCGCGGCGGGAAAATGGACCTTCGTCCTGCCACAGGACGCCGGGCTGATCGCGCGCACGCTCTTTGCGCGCATGCAGAAGGACGGCATCAAGACCGTTGGCTATATCGGCTTCTCCGATTCCTACGGCGACCTCTGGGTGAGCCAGATGAGCGCGATCGGCGCGGAGTATGGCCTGGAGATGATTGCCGACGAACGCTATGCCCGACCGGATACGTCGGTCTCCGGGCAGGTGCTGAAACTCGTCGCCGCGCGGCCCGACGCCGTCCTGGTCGGCGCCTCCGGAACCGGGGCTGCCTTGCCTCAGCTCGCCCTGCGCGAGCGTGGCTACGCCGGCCCGATCTACCAGACGCATGGCGCCGTGACCTTCGACTTCCTGCGTATCGCTCAAGAAGCCGCCGAAAACACGATCTTCGCTTCCGGCCCGGTCATGGTCGCCGAATTGCAGGCCGACGATTCCGAGACGAAGGCAGAGGGCGTCGCCTATGTCACGGCCTATGAAGAGCGTTTCGGAGAAGGCACCCGCACGCAGTTCGGCGCCCACATTCACGACGCCATGGCGATCCTGAAGAAAGCGGTCCCGATCGCGCGCAAGACCGCCGAACCGGGCACGCCGGAATTCCGTGCGGCACTTCGCGACGCGATCGAGACGGGAGGTCCCTTCCCGGCCAGCCAGGGCGTGTTCGAATTCACGCCCGACAATCACTACGGCCTCGACGAGCGCGGTGTCGTGCTCCTGACGGCAAAGGACGGAAAGTTCGAACTGGTGGAGTAACACCCACCGCTCGCAGATCGAGCAGCACTTCGCGAAGGCAGCGGCGGCATCGGCTTGATGCCGCCGTCACGCGTGTTCCGCTTCGGCTTGCCGAGCGCAAGGAACGCGTCAGGCGGCAACCGCCGCTGGTTCTCCGATCGTCACCGTCAGCGTTCCGAGCGTTTCGATGCTGCCGACCAGCACGTTGCCTGGAGCGACGGGTCCGACGCCATCGGGCGTGCCGGTCATGATGATGTCGCCAGGTTCGAGTGAGAAATAGCGCGAGAGGGTCGAGATAATCTCGGGCGTTCGCCAGATCATCAAACCAAGGTCGGAATCCTGCTTGGCAACTCCGTCGACCTCCAACCGGATGCTCCCACTCGAAGGATGACCGACCTGTTCGACGGGGAAAATCGGTCCGCAGGGAGCCGAATGGTCAAAGGATTTCTTAAGCTCCCAAGGAAGACGAAGACTGTCGGGCGTATCGAGCACCGTGCGTCGGGTCATGTCGAGACAGATGCCATAGCCGAAGACATGGGAAAGCGCTTCGGCCTCGGGAATATTGTACCCGCCTGACTTCATCGCCACCATCAACTCCAATTCATAGTGGAAATTGTCCGTCTTCGGCGGATATGGGACCACCCCACCGTCATGCACGACGGAATCGGCGGGCTTCTGGAAAATCAACGGGAAGTCTCGCGTCTCGTCACCCCCCATTTCCCGCACGTGGGCCACGTAGTTGCGGCCCACGCAATAGATGCGGCGCACAGGAAATCGCGCATCCGATCCCACGATCGGAAGGGTGGGCAGGAAAGGTGCCGGAACAGCAAGCTTCTCGTTGGTCGTCATCGTTTTTCCCATGATTTCAATCGACGCGAGCATATGCAGGATTTTGCCCCTGTCCAGTTAAATATGCATATTATGATACGGTTATCAAAAATATGAATTTCTGTTGACAGCCTGTTTGGTTGATGCATCCTGTCGCGGTTGCAGCAGACAACCAGAAGGGGACAAACAATGATCAAGCGCAGGGAATTCATCGCGGCGGCCGCGTCGCTGTCGTTTTTGATGTCGGCGTCGCAGCTTTTCGCGCAGGAGATGCAGGAGCTGACGCTCGCACTGCCGAGCCCCGGCGGCCTCGGCTATTTCGCGCTCTACAATGCAATGGGAGAAGGTTATCTGGAGGAAGAAGGCCTGGTCATCCAACCGCAGAGCGTCAATGGATCGTCGCAGGTCATCCAGGCGCTGCTTGCTGGTCAGGCGCAATTGGGCCATCCGGGTCCCGGCCCTCTTCTCAACGCGCGCGAAGGCGGTGCCGATCTCGTCTACATCTACAACTATTTCACCCGCAGCCAGTTCAACCTCGTCGTCCCGGAAGACTCGCCCTATCAATCGCCGACCGACCTCAAGGGCAAGGTGATCGGAGTGGGAACCGCCGACGGCGCGGAGGTTGCGTTCGTCCGCTCGATCTTTGATGCCGCAGGCATGAAGGAAGGTGACGATTATTCTTTCATAACGGTGGGCGAAGGCGGAATGGCAGTCGCCGGCTTCATGCAGAAATCGATCGACGCCTACGCTTCGGACACCGCGGGCGTCGCGACTTTGCAATTGCGCGGCGTGGATCTGCGCATTCTCACTCCGCCGGAGTTTCAAGCGTTCTTCGGCAATGGCTATGTCGTCACGCGCGAATATCTGGAGGCAAACCGCGACGTTCTGGAGCGCTTCGGGCGCGCGCTCGTCAAGGGGATCAAGTTCGGGATCGATCCGGCAAACCGCGAGGCGACGCTGGAGAATGCCAAGCTCGGCAATCCGCAGCAGCTCGAGGACATGGAGTTCGCCAATGCTCTCCTCGACGTCTATTTCAATCTCACGGCTCCGCTCGACCCGGGCAAGGGCTACGGCTACCAGCAACCGAAATCGTGGGAGCTGTGGCAGAAGACGCTTGTCGCGTCGGGCGACCTCGACGGACCTCTGCCCGACCTGACACAAGCCTACACGAATGAGTTCGTGGAAGCGTGGAACGCGAAGTGATGTCCGCGACAATCACGGCCGGAAGCGAACTCCGGCCGCCCATCTATGAGCTGTCAAACGTCTCCAAACACTACGGAGACCGCGCCGTCGTCGCCCTCGAGGGCGTGGACCTCAAACTTCGAAAGGGCGAGTTCCACTCCGTCATCGGCTCCAGCGGATGCGGAAAATCCACGCTCCTGAAGATCATGGCCGGGCTGACCCCGCCTTCCAAGGGACGCGTCATTCTCTCGGGCACGCCCGTGATGGGCGCTCGCCCGGACATCGGGATGATGTTCCAGCAGGCAACGCTCTTTCCGTGGCGAACGACCTTGCAGAACATTTTGCTGCCCATCGAGATACGCGAGGGGCAGGCGGCGGCGGACGCAGCAAGGCCGCGTGCGACGGCGCTTCTCGAGCTCGTCGGACTGAAGGGTTTCGAAAGCTCGTATCCATCGCAACTGTCCGGCGGCATGGCCCAGCGCGCGGCGATCTGCCGGATGCTCGTCTCCGAGCCGGAGGTGCTGCTCCTCGACGAGCCCTTCAGCGCGCTCGACGAGATCACCCGCGATTTCATGAACATGGAGCTGCAGCGCATCTGCATGGAACGCAATGCCACGGCGTTCCTGGTAACGCATTCGATTTCAGAGGCGGTCATCCTGTCCGACGTGGTGCATGTGATGTCGGCGCGCCCAGGTCGGGTCGTCCGCACGGTCGAGATCGACCTGCCGCGCCCGCGCGCACTCGAAATGACGACGCTGCCGGCCTTCGGCGAGCATGTGAGTACGATCCGAAATCTTCTCGACAAGGGAGCGTTCCTATGAGCGAACTGTCGGCGGCCGGACCTGCTGCCTCCCCGGATGGTGACACCATCTGGACCGAGAGGACGTCACTGGGCTCAGCGGTGCCGCGCTGGGTTTCCATGCTGATATTGCTGGTGGGCTTTCTGGGGCTCTGGCAACTCGTCACCTCGGCGGGCATCGTCTCGCCGCTGATCCTTCCCTCGCCGGCCGCCACCATCGTCGACCTGGGCTTTGTCGGCCGCAGCCTTCTTTCCGGCAGCTATATGCTAGCGGCGTTCTGGGTGACGGCGCAGGAGGTGATCTGGGGTTTCGTCGTCGCGCTCGCGATCGGGGTTTCCCTCGGCATCCTGGTCGGGGAAACCTCGATTGGCGAGCGTGCGGTCATGCCTTACATCGTTGCCATCGACACCATGCCGAAGCTCGCCTTCGCGCCGCTCTTCGTCGCCTGGCTCGGCTTCGGCATTTCGTCGAAGGTTGCGCTTGCCGCCTTCATCTCGGTATTTCCGATCGTGGTCGGCACTGCGGCAGGCCTGCATGCAGCGGACGAGAATGCGCGCATGCTTTTCAAGAGCATCGGTGCTTCGAGGCTGCAGACCCTGTTGAAGCTCAAGATCCCGACCGGACTGCCGCAGTTCTTCACCGGGCTCAAGATCGCGGCGATCAGCGTGGTGTCGGGCGCCATTGCGGGCGAATTCCTCGGCGGCGGGCGCGGGTTCGGGGAACTGATCCGCGTCGCGGCAGCGCAACTTGACACGCCGCGCGTGTTCTCTCTGATCATCTATCTCAGTTTTCTCGGCCTGTTGATGTTCGGTATGGTTTCCTGGATGCAGTACAAATTTGTCTTCTGGCATCGTACGAGCGGCGATATCGCCAGCAGGGCGGGAAAATAATCCGCGATCAGGAACGAAGCGCATATGTCAAAGCAAACAGACAAGACCACTCTCGCCACGACGGTCTACCAGAAGCTGCGATCCGACATCATCCGTAGTGTGTTCAGGCCGGGCGAGAAGCTGCGCATCGAAGGCATCGCCACCATGTACGACGTCGGCAGCAACGCGGTAAGGGAGGCGCTGTCTCGTCTATCCTCCGAGCGGCTGGTGGAACGCCATGAGCAGCGTGGCTTCTCCGTGCCGACGATCGCGCTCGATGATTGGCGCGAATTGGTCAAGACCCGTTGCTTCCTGGAAGCACACGTCCTGCGCGAATCCATGCGCCACCGCGACGATGCGTGGGAGGAGGCGATCGTGGTTGCTTTCCATCGCCTGTCGCGTTTTCGCTCCGAAAACGCCGAGGACAGGGCAGCCTGGGAGGATGCGCACCGTAATTTCCATCGCTCGCTGCTCGCCAATTGCGGCTCGAGCTGGCTGATCGAGTTCTGCGACATCCTAGCCGACCATGCCGCGCGCTACGTGTCGATCTCCAATGCTTATCGCCAGGTCCCGCGCGACGGGCAAGGCGAACACGAAGCCCTCATGAAGGCGGTTCTTCACGGAAGCGAGGACGAGGCTTGCGAACTGCTTGTGGCGCATTACACAAAGACATTGCAGATGATCGAGGACTTGTTCGACCGCGATCAGCTTTCCGACGGGCCGCAAGAGGACGCAGCCGGCCCCCTTTCCGTGCTCATTTCGAAAGTCCCATCATGACTCTTGCCAGGCATTATCCGGTCAATCCGAAATACCCGTCCCGGCGTTCGCCGGTGATGGCGCGCAACGCGATCGCGACCTCGCATCCGCTTTCCACCGAAGCCGGACTGGCGATGATCAGAAAGGGCGGCAATGCGCTCGACGCGGCGCTCGCCGCGGCGATCACGCTGACCGTAGTGGAACCGACCGGCAACGGGCTCGGATCCGACGCCTTCTGCATTCTATGGGACGGAAAGGAATTGCATGGCCTGAACGCGTCCGGCAGGTCGCCGGCCGCCTGGACCCCGGACCGTTTTGCCGGAAAGCCCGGCGTCCCGCGCCGCGGATGGGAAAGCGTCACGGTGCCCGGCGCGGTCTCGGCCTGGGTGGAGCTTTCGGGCCGGTTCGGAAAACTGCCGTTCGAAGCGCTTTTCGAACCGGCGATCGAATATGCCTCACGCGGCTACCACGTGACGCCGATCGTCGCCGAGCAGTGGCAGCGCGGCGCCGAGGAGCTGAAGTCGCAGCCGGGCTTCGCGGAGGCATTCATGCCCGGCGGCCGTGCGCCCGCCACTGGCGAACTCTTCCACAGCGAAGCGATGGCGCGCACGCTTCGCCTGATCGCCAAGACCAAGGGAGAGGCCTTCTATCGTGGCGAACTGGCCGAAAGGATAGAAGCCTTTGCCAAGCAACACGACGCCGCGTTGACGGCCGCGGACATGGCAGCTCACCGCAATGATTGGTGCGGCACTATCAGCAAGGATTTCGGCGACGCCACGCTCCACGAGATCCCCCCGAACGGACAGGGAATAGCCGCGCTGATGGCGCTCGGCATGCTCAAGGGAAGCGGCATCGCCGAGCTCGACCCGGACAGCCCGGAAGCGCTCCACCTGCAGATAGAAGCGATCAAGCTCGCCTTCATGGACATCCATGCCTTCGTGGCCGACCAACTTCACATGAATGAGGTGAAGGCCTCGCATCTACTCGACGACGGCTATCTCGCTGCGCGAGGCAAGCTCATCGACCCCCGCAAGGCTTCGTCCTTCCCCGTCGGCGCACCGCGCGACGGCGGGACGGTCTGTCTTGCAACGGGCGATGCGGACGGGATGATGGTTTCCTACATCCAGTCCAACTATGCCGGCTTCGGCTCCGGCGTGGTCGTGCCGGGGACCGGCATCAGCCTGCAGAACCGCGCATTCGGTTTCACCACCACGCCAGGCCATCCCAACCAGGTCGGTCCGAGCAAGCGACCATTCCACACGATCATTCCCGGCTTCGTGACGGGTCCCTCCGGGCCGCTGATGGCGTTCGGACTGATGGGCGGACCGATCCAGGCCCAGGGCCATCTCCAGATGATGCTGCGCACCCAGGTCTGGGAGCAGGATCCGCAAACGGCCGCCGACGCCCCGCGCTGGCGCGTCATTTCCGGGCTCGATGTCGCGCTCGAAAGCAGCATGGCGCCCGCGACCGTCGCGCGGCTTTCCGAACTCGGGCATGCGGTCGTTTCCGAAACACCGGATGCGAATTTCGGGTTCGGTGGCGCGCAACTCGTCCAGCGCATTGAAGGCGGCTATGTCGCCGGCTCCGATCCTCGCAAGGACGGTTGTGCAGGAGGCTTTTGAGAGCGAGACCCCTTACCGGTCAGCTATAGGAGGCGAAGCTGATTGCAACCGACCTTGAATGCCGTCCATACTGACGCTATATTGCGTCATAATAATAGGCATTCAGGGGTAAACGCCATGGGCCTCGCGCAATATTCGGACAATGGGCTCTTTGCGCCCCGCAAGATCGCGGATGCCCTGCGCACCACCAGCGAGGAAGTTGCCCGTACGGCAGGATTGGGTAAGGACGCGATCCAGCGCAAGGATCGGGTTCGTTCGGACAAGACCCAGCGCCGGTTGCGTGAGATGATCGAGATCATCAACAAGGTCGAGCCCCGCTTCGGCTCGGCGCTCATGGCCTATGCTTGGTATCGTTCCGAGCCGCTGCCGGGATTTTCCGGTCAGACGGCGATGCAACTCGTGCTTTCCGGCAGAGCCAATGAGGTGCTCGACTATATCGACGCGGTCGATGCCGGCGTTTACGCCTGACCGTGCCGTTCATTTACCGAGGCAAGCTCTATCGAGCGCTTAACCCGATTTATGCCCGCGAACCGCTGTCCGGTCGGGGCGCCGAACTGTATGGCGGCCGCTTCAACCCCAAGGGCATAGCCGCGCTCTATTGTTCAGTTTCGATCGTGACAGCGCTGCGTGAAGCCAATCAGGTCGGCAATCTCCAGCCAACGACCCTGGTTTCTTATCACGCCGAGATCGAAAATGTCTTCGACAGCCGGGATGAAGAAACCCTCCACGTTGAGGGGATAGACGCCGCGACACTCGCCAGCGGAAGCTGGCGCGATGAGATGAAGGCCGGCGGAGAGGCAAGAACGCAGACATTTGCCCGGCGTCTCATTTCCAAAGGCTGCAATGGTTTGCTGGTAAGAAGCTTCGCGGCGGGAACGACCAAAAACGATCTGAACATCGTGTTGTGGAATTGGGGCGAGAAAGCCCCCTCCCGCCTCGTTCTGATTGATGACGAGCAACGCTTGTCGAGGTGACGACGCGCGGCCATGCAGCCGGGCCGCGCACATCACCAGATCGGTCATCTCATCCGAAATGCGTGCGGTAGGTGTCGCGCAGCACGTTCTTCTGCACCTTGCCCATCGTGTTGCGCGGCAGGGCATCGACGACGAACAGCGCTTTCGGCTGCTTGAAGCGGGCGACGCGATCCCTGATTGCTTCGACAAGCAGGCTGGTATCGAGTGCCACGCCTTTCTCCGGCACGAGAACACAGGCCACCGCTTCACCGAAATCGGGGTGCGGGAGGCCTATGACGGCGGATTCCAGAACCCCCGGCTGCTCGTCGAAGATGGTCTCTATCTCCTTCGGATAGACATTGTAGCCGCCGGTGATGATCAGATCCTTTTGCCGACCAACGATGCTGACATAGCCGTCCGCATCGACCTGGCCGATATCGCCAGTGATGAAAAACCCGTTGTCGCGCAGTTCCTCCTTGGTCTTCTCCGGCATCTGCCAATAGCCCTGGAAGACGTTCGGCCCACGCACTTCGATCATGCCAGGCTCGCCGTTCGGAACCGCTTCCCCCGTTGCCGGATCCGTGATCCTGAGTTCGACACCCGGCAATGGAAAACCGACCGTCCCGGCACGCCGTTCCCCGTCATAGGGATTGGAAGTGTTCATGTTCGTCTCGGTCATGCCGTAGCGTTCGAGTATCTTGTGGCCGGTGCGTGCCCCGAACGCGACATGCGTTTCAGCAAGCAACGGGGCGGATCCGGAGATGAAGAGTCTCATATGTCCGGTCAATTCCCGATCGAAGCGGGAATCGTCCAGAAGGCGGGTATAGAAGGTCGGCACGCCCATCATCGTCGTTGCCCGTGGCATCAGACGAACGATCACTTCAGGATCGAAGGTCGGCAAGAAGATCATCGACGCACGGGCGAGCAGGATAACGTTCGACGCGACGAACAATCCATGCGTATGAAAGATCGGCAGGGCGTGGAGCAGGACGTCCTTCTCGGTGAAACGCCACTGATCGACGAGCACTTCGGCATTCGACAGGAGATTGCGCTGTGACAGCATCGCGCCTTTCGAACGGCCCGTGGTGCCCGAAGTGTAGAGAAACGCCGCCAGATCCTCCGGTTCCCGGTCGACCACGGCGAAATCGGCCGTCCGGTTCGCTGCTTCGTCGGCGAAGGAACCACGGCCATCGGCATCCATGGTCAGAAAACGCGCACCTGCCTTGTCGGCCACGTCCTTGAGCTGCGCCTCGCGGGCAGGATCGCCGATGAGCAGGCGCACGCCAGAATCCTCGACGAAATAGGCGACTTCCGCGGCAGTATAGGCCGTATTCAGCGGCAGGAAGACGACACCGGCCGCAACGGCTGCCCCGTAAAGCGCCAGGGAGTCAGGCGACTTCGCCGCCTGAACGGCAAGCCGATCGCCGGGCTTCAGGCCGAGGGCGGCCAGTGTCGCGGCAAAGCGCAAAATCATGTCGTGAAACTGGACACCGGTCGTCACCGAACCATCGGGCCCATAGAGAAAAGGCGTCTCCCGGCCAGCAAGAGGTGCAAACAAGGCATGATAAAGCATGTTAGGCATTCGTTCTTCTTCCCTTTGCCACCAATGCGGCCTTCAACAAGGTCTTCATCCCGCGCGAGCTTGCCACGATCCGCCGCGCAACGAAATTCTCATGGTTCTGCTCCACGGATTTGAGTTCGTAAAGATAGTTGACCATCGCGCCGCAGGATTGCTTCAGCCCGTTGGCCGAACGATCGGCCAATGCATGCACCTCATGCACCAGTGCGCCGTTTCCCAGATGGAAACGGGCGACCGGGTCGAGCGGCAAGCCGTCTTCGCGCTTGCCATCCAGCAGATATATCGCTGCCATCTCGCGCAATTCATCGCGCGTGCTCTCCAGCGATTTCGGACCTTTTTGCGCGGCCGCCAGAATGCGCGCCGCCCGCTCGTCGCCATCCTCGGCTCGCCCGCTCAGCCAGCGTGCCAATCCCGGTATCGGCGACAGGGTGACGAAGTTCTGCAGATGCGGCATTTCCTGATGAAGTTCCTCCACCACCTGCTTGATGAGCGAGTTGCCGAAAGAGATGCCGCGCAGGCCCTCCTGGCAATTGGAAATGGAATAGAACACGGCCGTGTCCGCCAGCTTCGGCTCTATGTGACGACGTGTTTCCGCCAGAACGGACTGTATGGAACCGGGAATGCCGTTCGACAGTGCCACTTCGACGAAGATCAGGGGTTCGTCCGGCATGGCCGGATGGAAGAAAGCGAAGCATCGGCGATCAAAAGGCAGCAGCCGACGGCGCAATTCCTCCCAATTGCTGATCGCATGAACGGCTTCATACTCGATGATCTTCTCCAGGATGTTCGCCGGCGTGCGCCAGTCGATATGGCGCAAAACCAGAAACCCCCTGTTGAACCACGACTTGAAGAGATGGACAAAGTCGAGATCGGTGCGGGCGAATTCGGGGTGCGCCTTCACCATTGCGAGCAGGTCGAGCCGCATCCGCACGAGTTCGCCCGTTGCTCCAGGCGCCTGATTGAGACGGCGCAGAAGCTCCTGGCGACGCGGCTCCGCAGCATGGTTCAATGCATCAAGCCGAAAGCCGTCCGGCTTTGCCGCATATTCCCTGGCGGCATTCTCGATCGCAGCGGCGTCCACGTCGAGCCCTTCGGTCAGGTATTGGAAGAATGCGACCTTGTCGGCATCGCTCATCGCGCGATAGCGTTCGAGAATGGCACGGGCGATGCGCATGCCCGACACCTCGCCATGGCCGGACATCAGCGCTTCGCACATCTCCTCCACGGGTCGCTCGCCCGCCAGTCCTTCCATCCACGGAGTGCGCTCGAAAAGTGTCGCCAGCAATTCACCGAAAAAGCCCGATGCCTTCATCGCCTCACCTCGTTCAAGCCGGTTCGGATTGGGAACGGCAGTGGCGCCTGCCGCCCTCGTACCGTTGCTATATCGCCGGTCCCATCACCATATCCGGCAGCCAGGTCGCGATCCCCGGAAAGAAGCAGAGGATTACGATGGCGGCCACCATGCACAGTACATAAGGCAGCGATCCCCTAAGGATCGTCTTCAGCGATATATCCGGCGCGATGGAATTGATCACATAGAGATTGAGGCCGACCGGCGGCGTGATCAGACCGATTTCCATGTTGATCGTGAGAATGACGGCGAACCAGTAGGGATCGAACTCCGCCGCGGTGAGGATCGGCATCAAGATGGGCGCGGTCATCAGGATGACAGCGACCGGCGGAAGGAAAAAGCCGGCGACCAGCAGGAACAGATTGATCACCGCCATCAGCACCCAGCGGTTGACATCGAGTTCCGCGATCCACTGGGCGATCGACTGCGTGATGAACAGGGATGACATCATATAGGCGAAGACGCCGGCCGCCGCGATGATGAAAAGTATCATCACGGCTTCCTTGGTCGAATCGCGCAGCACCGTCCAGATCGCTGCGGGCTGCCACATCTTGTAGATGACGATTGCCATGAGCAAGCAAAGCAGCGCGCCGATAGCCGCTGTTTCCGAAGGCGTGGCCACGCCCCCATACATCGCATAGAGCACGCCAAGGATGACAAGGAGGAATGGGACGACGCGCGGCATGATCTCCAGACGTTCCGCGAGCGAGTATCGACGCTGCGAAAGGAGATGGAAGGCCCCGCTCCTCCAAGTGCTGTAGATCGTCCAGGCCATGAACAGCCCGACGAGCATGATTCCCGGCAGGACGCCCGCGAGGAAAAGCCGGCCGATCGACGTCTCGGTCGCGATGCCGTAGACGATCATCGTGACCGATGGCGGAATGAGGATGCCGAGCGTACCGCCGGCAGCGATCGACCCGGCGGCAACCTCGTCCGAATAGCCGCGCTTTCGCATTTCCGGAATGCCCATCTTGCCGATCGCGGCGCAGGTCGCGGGGCTTGATCCGGACATGGCGGAGAACAGCGCGCAGGCGCCGAGATTGGAAACCACCAGACCGCCCGGCACCCGGGTCATCCAACGCTCGAGTGCCTCGAACAGGTCGCCGCCCGCACGCGTCGAGGCGATGGCGGCGCCCATGATGATGAACATCGGGATCGACAGCATGGTGAAGCTGTTGAGATCGGCGAAATAGACCTCGGGAAGCATTTGAAGCGAACGCGTTCCGTCGAAAACGAGGAGGAAGAAGGCGGATACGACCAGAAGGCCGATGGCTACCGATGCGCCCGAAAACAAGACGACGATCGTGGCAGCGGCCACAAGAAGGCCAAGCGTCAGGGGATCCATCAGCGCTGCTCCAGACTGAAGGGTTCATCGATCCGCAGATAGAGCGCGGCAAGATCAGCAAGCAGCTGCAGTAGGTAGAGACCAAATCCGACGGGCAAAGCCAGCCATGGAATCCATAGGCGAACGCCCCAAACGGTGCTTGATTTCCAGTTGCGCGTGAACGCCTCGTACCATGCATGCAGTCCGTACCAGGCGATCGTCGCGACAATCGCGATGGTGAGGATCAGCACCACATAGGCCAGGACGCGCCGTGCTCGGATCGGCAACATGGCGGGAACCAGGTCAACATTGACATGTCCGCGAAGCCGCTGAACATAGGCGAGACCTATGGTCGTCGTGGCGATCATCATGTAGATGACCGCCTCCGTCTGCCAGATCGTCGACTGTCCGAGTACGTATCGCACGAAGACCATCTGGCACGTGACGAAGATCGACGCGACGATGAGCGCCGCGGCAAACCAGCCGCACAAGGTGGAGATAGCGCCGATCAAGTTCAATACAGGATGAGAACCCCTGCGGATTCCGGTGGCCGAAATCTGACTGTCCATAGCGATGTTCCAGGATTACGCGTTGGCTTTTCGGGCGCACCGACGGCGATGCGCCCGGTGGTCCGGATCACTGAACCTCGAACGCCATATCGAGTAACTTTTGCCCCTCCGGAACCTCGGTCAGGAAAGCCTTGTAGGATGTTTCCTCGGCGAGTTTCTTCCAGGCATCGAAGTCCTCAGGCGTCATTTTCGCAATCTCCACGCCTGCTTTCTGGAATGGCTCGATCGACGCCGAATCCTCCTTCTTCGCCTCCTCGAGATAAAAGGCTTCCGCCTTCTGGGCTGCGGTACGCAATGCTTCCTGCTGCTCCGGCGTCAGCCCTTCGAATGTCGTCTTGTTGATGAGCATCGGCTGGTACATGAACCACAACGCAACGTCCGATGCCGGCGTGTAGCAGTCGACCTGCTCGTAGAGCCTGAAGGAAACGAAGGACGAGGAGGACGTGTTCATCGCTTGCAGAATGCCCTGCTGCATACCGTTATAGGCCTCTGACGAGGGCATGGACGAAATCGAGGCGCCCGCCCCCTCCAGCATCTGCTCGAACGCCTTGCCGGCCGCGCGCACCGTCATGCCCTTCACGTCTTCGGGCTTGGTGATGCACTTTTCCTTGGAAGCGAACCCACCCGCCAGATAGCCATGGACGAGAACCATGACGTCGTCCTCGGCCATGATCTCCTCGAGCGCCTTCATGAACGGGCTGGTGTTCATTCGCGCAGCGTGATCATGATCCTTGATGAGGCCGGGCATCAGGGTGAGATTGTATTCGGGCCGCTGTCCGCCGGCGTATGACAACGGGAAAACGGTCATGTCGAGCTGGCCGCGTGTAAGTGGGATGTATTGCTCGTTCGCCTTGAACAGCGAGCTCGATGGAAAGATCTTGATCGAAAGATCGACATTCGCCGCCTCCACGTCGTCGGCGACCATCTGCGCGATCTTGTGGCGTATGTCGTTCGGGGCGAATTGGTGCGAAAGTCGCAATTCCGTGGCGCCGGCATTCATGCACACGGCAATCGATATGGCGGCTGTCGCCGCAAGAGATTTCAGCATCGTTTCTCCTCCCAGAGATTTCCCAACAATTTGGGCAGAGTGCCTCCCGATCTCGCATCCTGACGCGATCAGATCGTTGATTGCATTTTATGTCAACTATTTTGTATGCAAGAATGGAGTTGTTGCACGTGATCAAGAATAGGAAATGTAGATGAGCAGTCGCTCGGACACGGTTCGCGAAAAACTCGAACAGATGATCGTCGAGGGCGTCTTCCACAATGGCGAGCGGCTGGATGAGGTTAAACTCTCTCAGCGTTTCGACGTGTCTCGAACGCCTCTTCGCGAGGCATTTCAGGCGCTTGCCGCGTCCGGCCTCTTGAGCCTGGAGCCACGCCGCGGTGCGTTCGTCCGCCACCCCGCGTTCGAGGAACTGATCGAGATGTTCGAGGTGATGGCGGAAATGGAAGCCTTCTGCGGGCGGCTTGCCAGCCGTCGGATGACCCCGGTCCTGATTACGAGATTGTCCGAAACGGTCGCAACATGCGAGCAAGCCGTCGCGGACGACGACATCGACATCTACTATCGGGCCAACGAGACCTTCCATCACCTGGTCTACGAAGCGTCGGGCAATGCGTTTCTCGCCGGCGAGGCGGCGAGGCTCCACCGCCGGCTGAAGCCGTTCCGGCGCCTGCAATTGAAAGTGCGCGGGCGCATGGCGCAATCGCTGGCGGAACATCGCAGGATCCTCGATGCCCTCATCGACGGCGACGCCGAGATCGCATCGGAGACATTGCGCTCCCACGTCGCCGTGCAAGGAGGCAAATTCAACGATCTGATCGTCAACTACCGACGGGCCACGCAGCGGACGGAACCTGAAGTACCCCGATGAGGATCGCAAGCAATCGTATGCCTCGTCCGCACGCGCGGAGGTTATCCTCCTCGGCAGCGGGAAAGCGAACCCGCCACCAGTGTCCGCGTTGTGCTCCTCAGTCCATGCCCGCGGCTTAACCGAATGTTTCGACGGCGTGCCGCGAGAAAGATCGCGCGACCTTCGGGTGTGTCGATGTCGAGGTCTCCAAGGCGTTCGAGGGCAAGGCCAAGTGCCAGACCGACGCCAACCCCAATTCCGATATCATCCGTGCTCGAGCCGATGGCCGCGCCTGTTGCGATTCCAACCGCCATGCCGACGGCGACTTCCTTGTTCGCATATAGCGCCTTATCACTAGACCGTTTCAGTGATTGATGGAATCGATTTGGGATTCCGATTTGGTGTGTTTTGTGATTCAAGATGCTTGCTGGATTGGAGGCCAGCATCTGATGACGGCATCTCTTTCCAGGGATCTTCGTGAACGGGTTGTGACGGCGGTCGAGGCTGGCGAAAGCTGTCGCTCTGTGGCGGCCCGGTTCGGCATTGCGGCTTCGTCGGCGGTGAAGTGGTCGCAGCGCTTTCGCGCGAGCGGGTCGGTTGCGCCCGGCAAGATGGGCGGGCACCGCAAGCGCGTGCTGGAGCCGCACCGTGCGTTCATCATCGAGCGCATCAATCAGGAAGCGCATCTGTCGCTGCATCGACTGAAGGACGAACTGGCACTGCGTGGCGTGAAGGTCTCGCACGACACGGTGTGGCGCTTCCTTCGGCGCGAGGGGCTTCGGTTCAAAAAAAACGCTGTTCGCCCTTGAGCAGGCGCGCGCCGACATCGCGCGGCGGCGGCGGCGCTGGCGCGCTTGGCAGACCGGCCTCGATCCGCGCAAGCTGGTCTTCATCGACGAGACGTGGGTCAAGACCAACATGGCACCGCTCAGAGGATGGGGGCCTAAGGGCCAACGTCTGCGGGGCTTCGCCCCACACGGCCACTGGCGCACACTGACCTTCATCGGCGCGCTGCGGTGTGATCGTCTTACGGCGCCCTGCGTCTTCGACGGACCGATCAACGGCCAATGCTTCCGTGCCTATGTCGAGCAGCAACTCGTGCCCGTGCTCGAACCCGGAGACACCGTCGTCATGGACATGTGTGGACGCCCCCGTTGGCGCATGTGTGGACGCCCCCGTTGGCGCATGTGTGGACGCCCCCGTTGGCGCATGTGTGGACGCCCCCGTTGGCGCAAGAAGAATCTTTTGAAGAGTTCGGAGCGTGGTCTGGTGCTGACATGTGTCCGGCCTCTGATGCGGCCATCACATGCCGCGGGCCCGTATGGGAGTTCGCGGAGCGGGTCCAATTCAACCTCGCGCGCTCAAGGCGCGTATCCATGATCTGGTTTTCCCGATCCCGTCTCATTGACCGTTGCGCCATACTCTCCGTTTGACCTTCTCACACTTTGGCAGTCCGCTCGAGGGAGCGGACTATCCCGCCAAGGCCGGTACTCGGTAGGCCCCGCCCTTGGCCATCAAGGCCCATGCAATACGCGCCGTCTTGTTGGCCAAGGCGACGATCACCAGCATGGGCGGCTTGCGCTCAAGCATGCGCGAGAGCCAGGGATCCGCCGTAGAGCCCTTTCGCATGGCCCAGCGAACGGCAGCGCTAGCCCCGATGATCAGCAGCCGGCGCAGGGTTCGCTCGCCCATGCGGGACGTCTCTCCGAGCTTCTGTTTTCCACCTGAGGATCGTTGCAGCGGTGTGAGACCGAGCCATGCCGCGAAGTCGCGCCCCTTCTTGAAGGTTTGGGCCGAAGGGGCCAACGCAATAATAGCCGTCGCGGTAATCGGTCCGATACCAGGGATGGTCATCAATCGTCGGGCTTCTGCATCCTCCTTGGCGCGCCGCGCGACCTCCCGATCCAGCCGCGCCACCCTTTCGTCCAGGAATCGCAACTGCTCCACAAGCAGGCGCAGGATCGGTCGGGCCATCTCAGGGATGCCGGAGCGGTCGTCCTCTATCGCCGCCACGAGCTTGGCGACGTGAAAGAGGCCCTGCGCCGCTACCATCCCGAATTCGGCCAGATGGCCGCGGATCGCGTTGATGGTTTGGGTCCGCTGACGCACCACAAGATCGCGGGCACGAAACACAATCGCAGCAGCCTGCTGCTCCTCGCTCTTTACCGCCACGAACCTCATAGTCGGCCTCTGGGCTGCTTCGCAGATCGCTTCGGCGTCAGCAGCATCGTTCTTTTGCCGCTTCACGAAAGGCTTGACGTAATCTGGCGCAATGAGCCGCACTTCATGTCCCAGCTTTGCGATCTCGCGCCCCCAGTAGTGGCTGCTGGCGCAGGCCTCCATAGCGACGGTGCAAGCCGGCTGCGAAGCAAGAAATTTGAGCACCTGGTCGCGGCGCAGCTTCTTGCGGAAGAGCACAGCTCCTGATGCAGCCGCGCCGTGCACCTGGAGCACGTTCTTCGCCAGATCCAACCCGATTGTGCTAACTTTCAACATGGACGCCTCCGTTCAAGTGATGATCAACGACACCACTTTGGCACAGCGATGCCGTCAGGGGGCGTCCACCCCATCAATCTCGGTTCACACAAGTCGGTCGCCGTCGGCCAGATGATCCGCGCGGCCGGGGCCAGGCTCTGGTTCCTGCCGCCCTACTCCCCCGACCTCAATCCCATCGAGCAAGCCTTCGCCAAGATCAAACACTGGATGCGCCACGCCCAGAAACGAACGATCACCGACACATGGCGGCATCTCGGACATCTCGTCTCGACCATCGAGCCTGACGAATGCCGAAACTATCTCATCAATGCAGGCTACGCTTCCGTCAAAACCTGAAACGGTCTAGCCTAATTCTCGCTTGGCGGCTCTTGTGCACCGTCTTCGGGCGATACCGCTGGTGCGATGTCGGTTTGAGGTGGTTCCGCAGCGACCGATCCTTCAGCAGGAGCACCACCGGGACCGACTGCGCCTTCCACAGGCGGAGCCTCGACCGACACCCGGTCCGTTGGAATTGGCTCAGGCGTGACCGAGCCATCGGCGGCGGCCACCCGCCAGACGGTGTTGCCTGCGTCGTCAGCGATAAGAAGCGCACCGGTACCGTCGATCGCTAGCCCGACTGGCCGCCCCCTCGCCCTGTCGCCATCGAGAAACCCGGTCACCACGTCCTGCGCCGTTCCGGATGGTTTCCCATCTTCGAACGGGACGTAAATCACCTTGTAGCCGTTGAATGCGTTTCGGTTCCAGCTTCCGCGGTTACCGACAAAGGCACCGGCGCGAAATTCTTCCGGCATGGCGGAGTCGTTGGTGAAGGCCAGACCGAGCGCAGCCACGTGGCTGGACAAGGCATAGTCGGGCGATATCGCGGTTTCGACCAAATCTGGCCGAGGTGGGTGTACCCGCTCGTCGACGTGCTGACCGTAATAGCTCCATGGCCACCCGTAGAAGCCACCGTCTTGCACGGAGGTCATATAGTCCGGGACAAGGTCGGGGCCGAGTTCGTCACGCTCGTTGACAACGGTCCAAAGCTCTCCCGTTTCGGGATGGATGTTCAGCCCGTTGGGATTACGCAGTCCCGACGCGAACACCCTCGAGGCGCCTGTCTCTCTGTCGACCTGCCAGATCGCGGCGCGCCCTTTTTCGGCTTCGAGGCCACGTTCGCCAGCGTTCGAATTCGAGCCCACCGACGCGTAGAGGAAGCGAGCATCGGGGCTCAGAGCCAGATCCTTGGTCCAGTGATGATTGATCGGACCACCGGGAAGCGGCGTGAGGACGGAAGGTTCGGCAGTGATTTCCGTGTCGCCGAGTTGGTACGGATACGCGAGAATTGCATCGGCCGCCGCGACATAGAGCGTTCCGTCGTGCCATGCGACGCCAAACGGCGACGTCAGGCCAGTCAGAAGGTCGACGCGCTCATCGACTTCGCCATCTCGATTTGTGTCGCGCAGAAGCGTGATGAGGTTCGTTTCCTGCTCCTCGCCTCCGCTTCCCGCCGCCATCGCCATGATGTAGTCGCGGATGATGTCCTTGGGGCGATTGAGGGGCTTGCCGGGCGGCGCTTTGGACTGGACAACCAGTACATCACCGTTCGGCAACGTGTGAACCGTCCGTGGATTGGCCAGGTCCCGCGCATAGGGGGTAACGACAAGGCCGTCGGGAACGGTCGGCGTTTCTCCTTCCTGCCATCCCACCACCTCTGCAACCTTGAGGTCTGGCCAGAGGCTTTGCGTGGGTTCTGGAAGTACCGGATCAGGACCGATCTGCTGGGTTGTGTCGAAGTCTTCGGAGCCGCAGGCAACGAGAACGATGCAAACGCTCGCGAGTGTGGTTCCTCGAAGCAGCGAGTTCCTAAGCATGGCGCCCTCCCCTCCAGCCGAGCCACCCTGTGACAATCATCACGAGCACGGTCACGATCGATAAGATGAGGCCATATGGAACGACCGCAGTCCAACCGTCCGCCGTGTGGACGAAGCTATTGAGGGCTGCCAGGCACAAGACAACGACTCCACCGAGCACCGCGAGCCAAACAGGCCTCGTTCTGTAGAGAAGGTAGTCCAAAGCCCGCACGGCAGCGGCAAGGACGCCGAACACCAAGCCTGCCAGTAGCAGCCATTCCGAGAAATGTAGCCACATCAGGTTGGATGTCTGCCAATAGGCGATGTCGCTCAGAACGGTGAGGCTGAAGCAGGCAATGGGAAAGGCGACGAGAGCTAAATAGATCGAATGCACAGGCGAGGATGAATATCGCAATGTTTGGTATTCGGTCATAAATCTCTCGCCGCCTTGTGAATCTCGACACGAAATTCATACGATCGTCGAAGCTATTGGTTCCAAGGCGGTCGCGTTTTTTGGCAACGGCTCCGGAATTGAAGCCTCGCGCGCAAAGCCTGGCCAGTGTCTGCGCATCGCGGTGGTCGGTTTTCACACGATCATTCGGCCGATGCGGCACCTTCAGCGTCGCACCGTTCTTTCCGATGCTCGCCAGAGCCTTGGCGAGGGCCTATCTGCTTGCGCTTGCCAAATATCATGGAGGCCAACTCGCAACCTTTGACCGCAAATTATCGCCCGCAGCGAAAGGGCGGCAAGGCTATGCTCCATCTGATCCCGAGCAGGCAATCTTCCCGACGCGATACATTCGAAAGGAACCCCCGATCCCATCTCAAGCCGTTTCTCGCGCAAAAAGTGAACAAATCCGTCCAGGGGCTTCTTGTCGCCTCACATGGCTACTTAAGTTCGCCTTGGCCTGCGGATCGAGCGCACCCTGGGGATGATTCCATCCCCGCAGAAAAAGCGATCGCCGCCATCGGACTCGAGGCCCGTCACCCCGGTCCCTGCAGGCATATCCAATCGCTCCAGCACTTCACCGCTCGAAGGATCAATGCGGCGGACATCGCTTACGTTGTTCTCCCACGTACCATGCCAGAGCTCGCCGTTGACCCAGGTGACGCCGGTGACGAAGCGATCGGATTCGATCGTGCGCAACACCTTTCCCGTCTCGGGATCGATCTGATGGATCTTGCGTCCGCGATGTTGCCCGACCCAGAGCGAGCCTTCAGCCCAGGCAAGCCCGGAATCTCCACCATCGCCTGGCGCCGGGATCGTGGCGAGCACCTCGCCGGTCTTTGGATCGATCTTGCGGATCACCGCCTCCGCGATCTGGAACAAATGCTCGCCATCGAACGCCGTACCGGCATCGGCAGCAACATCGAGCGAGCACAATATCTCCCCGCTGTCCGGATCAAACGCGTCCAGCTTGGCACCTGTCGCCATCCAAACCTGGTGGCCGTCAAAGCTGACCCCATGGACGCGATCCACTCCAGGAAAGGGACCATACTCACGAATGATTTCGGCGGCTGTGTGTTTCATGTGCTCATCCTAGCCCACGACGCCGATGGCGGGGAGTAACAAGCTTGTCGGGAAACCCGGCACGCTCACGGCGATCCAACGGCGTGCGCGTCCCTGGCCAAACCATTCCGCCTTGCCGTTTTCCGCAAGTGTGTCGAGCGCGCGCTGCACCGTGCGCGGGCTGACGTCGAGCGCCAGCGCCAGCGCGGAGCTTGACCAGGCCTCGCCATCAGCGAGAAGTGCCAGCACTTCGCCATGCTCGTCTTCAACAGGCGGGGCAAGCACCGCGACCGCGCCGGGCCCATATGGTTCCAATACGAACCCTCGTTCGGTGGCGTGTATCTCCGCCAGGGGTCTGATCGCCTCGCGTAAGCGCCCGATCTCGACCCGCAGTCGCGCACGATGCGATTCATCTGCCTCCCGGGCGCGAAAGGCGCGGACGAGAAGCTCTTCCCGCGATGCATCTTCCGGCCAAGTTTCACCGAGCAGTCGGGCAAGTACGAATAGAACTGGGCGACTGGCCAGAGAAACGATGGTTGACTTGGCACGCACTGCATTCCGGCACGCATCAATGACGAGCGTATCCGATGCGATCAGCGCCTCGACCTCCTCAAGCCGAAGGAGCCGTTCCCGATCGCCCGCTACCAGCCGCGCGGCAGGCGCTTCGAAGGCCTGCACAGCCCGATCAACTTCAGCCTTTAATGCAGCATTGCCGATGGCGGCCGCGGCACTTTCTGCGCGAACGAGCGCCTCACGGGCCGATTTCGCGCGTATGCGGCGCATCGCAATGCCCGCGGCCACCAACTCGAAGCCCGCTCGCGATGTCATCGGCAACGCACCCACATCAAGTTCGTCGAGTATCCGCTCCGCCTCGTCGAGACGGCCGATCAACAGCAAGCGCCTTGCTGCGAGATAGCCGGCATGCGCGGCGTTCGCGAGGTCTCCAGACGCCTCCAGTGTCGACCGGGCAGCGCCGAGCCCCTCCATAGGCCGGCCGAGGTCGCGCGAGACCAATGCAATCTCGGCCTCGGCCACGTTGCATCGCGCATGCGCCATAGGCTCCCTGGAGCCGAAAGCGCGCGCCGCGTTTGCCAGCAGCTCTTTCGCACGCGCAAGGTCGCCGAGCTGCGCCATGGCGATGCCGCGCAGGGCAAGCGCCGGGGCATCGTCGCGTAAGGCGATGTACTTGAGCGCCGCGAGCGGATCGCCCGCCGCGAGCGCGCGCGCCGCGGCGGTAGTCAGAGCGTCCATTCAAATCCTGTCACACTTGTTACTCACGTTCTCCCGCTCGTCAGCAGTACATCTTTGTCAGGTTCAGCGCCGAAAAGTATCGGCGAAACTCAACTGGAAGTTCGAAATGACGACGACGTCCATACTAGCAAGAAAACGCCCTCCCGATACCCAGCAGTCACGCGATGCTGGAGGCTGGCTCGCTCTTGCAGCTTCGCCAACCTTCGCTTCGATGGCCTGGATTTCGACGAATGACATGCAAGCGATGATTTGCGCGTCGGGAACCGGCATTCTGCCGATCGGCGGCATGGTGTGGATGTACCTGCTGATGAGCTTTTTCCACCTGTCGCCCTGGCTGAAGCTCGCTTCCGCTCTCTCGCGACAATTCACTCGACCCAACCCGCAGGTTCAAGGGGACTGATCATGCATCCGACCATCGTTTCACGCGAAGACTGGCTTGCGGCGCGCAAGGCGCTTCTGGCCAAGGAGCTCGAGATGACCCATGCGCTCGACGCCCTGCGCGCCGAACGCCGGCGTCTTCCATGGTTCAAGATCGAAAAATCCTATGTCTTCGACGCCTCTGACGGCAAATGCACCTTGACTGACCTGTTCGGCGATCGCAGCCAGCTCGCCATCTATCACTTCATGCTCACGCCCGGCTCGGATCATATCTGCCCAGGCTGCTCGTATACGATGGATCACGTCGATGCGGCGCGGCAGCATTTCGAGCAGGCCGACCTGGCCTTCGCCGCGATATCACGGGCGCCGATCGCGCGGATCGAGCAGGTGAAGGCCCGGATGGGCTGGGCCTTTCGCTGGATCTCGTCCGGAGACGGCGACTTCAATTATGATTTCGGCGTGTCGTTTACCGAGGCAGATCGTGCCGCCGGCCGCGCGTTCTACAACTACGACAAGATCAGGATCCAAAAGTCCCCGGACATGTTCGGCGTCAGCGTCTTCATCAAGGACGAAGATGGCGACATCTACCATACCTATTCGACCTATCACCGCGGCACCGAACTGCTGATGGGCGCCTTCAACTGGCTCGATTTAACGCCCAGGGGCCGCAACGAGACCGGAGGCACCATGAGCTGGCTTCGTCTGCATGATGAGTACCCGCAAGCAGAATAGTTACGCGCGCCGCCAGCAGCCGCGGCAATCGAATTAGGAGGATAAGATGTCCCAAACTGTCCCCAAGAGCAGCGTATGGCCGATATCGACCTGGCTGTCAGTCGTTTCCCTTACCTTTGGGAGCTTTGCTCTGATCAGCAGCGAACTACTGCCCATGGCAGTACTCACGCCAATGGCCGCCGATCTCGGTGTTACGGAAGGCGCCGCCGGTCAGGCGGTGACCCTCACGGCGCTGTTTGCCGGCATCGCAGCGCCCACAGTGGCACTCATCATCGGCCGCCTGGATCGCAAGCTGATCAATCTGGCCCTCTGCGCCCTGGTGATCGCATCCAACATCGCGGTAGCCTTCACATCCGACTATTTCGTGCTGCTGGTCGCCCGCATGCTCCTGGGCGTGGCCATCGGCGGATTTTTTGCCCTGGCTGGCGCAACTGTCGTCCGGCTCGTCACCATGGAGGACATGGGCAAGGGCATGTCGATCGTCTTCATGGGGCTCTCGGCGGGGCTCGTTGTCGCTCCGGCGCTTGCCACCCTGATCGGAGAAGCGTTCGGCTGGCGAGCGGCATTCACGGCCGCGGCCGGGTGCGGTTTGCTCGCGCTGCTGTTGCAGATCGTCTGCTTGCCGAGCGTGCCGGCGACAAACGCAACGAGTCTTTCGAGCCTGTTCGGCCTGCTGAAACGGCGACCTGTGCGGGTGGGACTGGTCGTTGGACTGCTGTTCTTTGGAGGCGAAGTCAGCGGCTTCACCTTCATGCGGCCCTATCTGGAAACGAGTGGCAAGCTCGATCCAACTGCCATCGCCGCCGTTCTGTTGACCCTCGGCCTAGCCAGTCTGGCGGGGAGTGGAATCGCGGGCGTATTCGCCGATCGCATGTTGCGCGACGGTTTTGGCGCCACGTTCCTGGTTCTGGCGATCGCTACGGTCGGCCTGTTGACGCTCGACAGCGCTTACATTGCGATCCTCGTCTTCGCCGCCGCCTGGGGCATAGCCATAGGCGCGGGACCGGTGATGACCCAGACGTGGATGGGTCGCGCCGCGCCCGATCAGCTCGAGGGCGTGGGTGGGCTCTTTCTGGCCGTCATTCAGTTCGGCGTCACTCTGGGTGCCATCGCTGGCGGTATCGCTATGGATCTCGTTGGGACGAGCGCTCCACTCTATGTGACCGCGACCTGTGCCATTCTTGCGGCTGTACTCATCGCAACGCAACGGGGCCCCGATGGGGTTTCGCAGGATTCTGCTTCGGCTTTGGCCCCTGCCGAGTGAACATGGGTGCGGCGCCTACCGCGGCCGCACCCTTTCACTTCCATTCAGAACCAAGAGGAGACGATCATGCCCCAGAAGATGGACTATGCAGCCCCTGAAGTCGTCGATCGCGCCACATTCCAAGCAGAATTGGACGCATTGCGGGTTCGAGAGAAGGCACACATGAGAGAAGGCGACACGATCGCAGCGGCTCGTCGGCGGCTGCCGATGGTTAGAGTCGATGGCGCCACGCCGCTCATAGGCGAAAATGGAGCTACGACGCTGCTCGATGCCTTCGAGGGGCGCCAAATGCTCATCGCGTATTATTACATGTGGTTCGATGGCCAGCCGGCGCCCGAGCAATGCGAGGGCTGCACCTTCTTCACGACGCAGGTGCGCGAACTCTCCCATATTCACTCCCGCGACGTCACTTACGCCACTTTCTCCCAGGGGTCGTTTGAGGAGAGCTTGCGATACCGCGACTTCATGGGTTGGAAGATGCCCTGGTACTCGGCCCAAGATTCGCTCGGCACGCTGCTGGTCGGCCGCCGCATCGGAATGATGCACCTCGTTTGCTACTTGCGGCGCGGATCCGACGTGTTCGAGACCTATTGGACGACCCGGCGCGGCGTCGAGGCGATGGACAACAGTTACCGTCTGCTCGACCTGACCGTCTATGGGCGGCAGGAGGATTTTGAAGATTCGCCCGCCGGCTGGCCACAGCACTGGGGAGAAACCAACCATCCGTTTCGTCGCGATGGCCGGCCCATTTCTCAATGGCGTCGCTTGGAGTCGGGACATTCCGACAATTTGTGAGCGGACAACGGCTGACGTTGTTGCTTCAATGCGAGCAGCACCGAACAGACCACGTGAGATCTCGGCTCGAACGCACCTAACCTGGAGGATCGAGAACCATGACCACATCATCTGAAAATGACCGAGGAAACAAACTGGTCGGAATGCAGACTCCGCCAGTCGTGTCGGCTGAGGAGTGGAAGGCCGCATGGGAGGAGTTGCACGTGAAGGAAAAGGCGCATTCGCGGGCCCGCGACGCCCTGGCCGCCGAACGCCGGCGGATGCCTTGGCTGGCGGTCGAGAAGGATTACGCCTTTGAAGGGCCGAATGGCCGCGTGAGTCTGCTCGACCTATTCGATGGCCGCCGACAGTTGATCGTTTATCGCGCTTTCATGGAGCCCGGCGTCGGGCGCTGGCCGGAACGCGGCTGTATCGGCTGCTCCATGGTCGCCGATCAGGTCGCGCATCCGGCACATCTGGGCGCCCGCGACACCAGCCTCGCCTTCGTCTCGCGCGGGTCGCAAGACGACCTTCAGCGCCTAAAGGCAAAGATGGGCTGGGAACATATCCCGTGGTACACGTTGACGGACGATTTCGATGCCGACTTCGGCGTGGACGAATGGCACGGCACGAACGCGTTCATCCGTGACGGCGACGTCGTGTTCCGCACCGGCTTCATCAACGGCCGCGGCGACGAGCAAATGGGGAACACCTGGAACTACCTCGACATCACCGCACTTGGTCGCCAAGAGACGTGGGAAGACTCGGCCAAGGGCTATCCTCAGACCCCACCTTACGAATGGTGGATCTGGCATGACGATGCGATGACGGATCCTGATCGTGATAAAGTTTAGGTGGGTCGAGGCGTCAAATATCGGCGAGGGGGCGTTGCGGAACCGCAGTTTCGCCCTCTCCTTCCTCCTGATACATCCTGCACCACGACGCTCAGAAACAGGGGCCGTGCGATACGGATGAACGCGAAAGACGAAACCGATCAACGCCACGACGTACAGGTCGAGCTGATTGCCGTTGTAACCGCTATAATCGATGGTCAGCCAGTCGCTCTGACCATCAGCCGGGGAAGCGCGCTGCCATCGGGACCGTTCGAACTCGGGCACCGGTCGCTGCAGGCGGGATTGCGCAATTGGGTGGAACAGCAGACGGGCCATCCGTTGGGCTATGTCGAGCAACTCTACACCTTCGCCGACCGCGACCGCATGGCCGAAGACCATGCGCGCCGGGCGATCTCGATCAGCTATCTGGGCCTCACCCGCGACGAAAACACCGAGTACCAGTCGAAACGCGACTGGCGAAGCTGGTACGGCTATTTTCCGTGGGAAGACCACCGCACGGCGCAGCCGCCCGTGATCGAGCAGACCATCCTGCCGCGATTGAGGCATTGGGCCGACGAGGCCGGCGCGGGCAACCGTGAGGAACGCTGGCAACGTGTCGCGCTTTGCTTTGGGCTCGACGGGCGCGCCTGGAACGAGGAACTGGTACTGCAGCGCTATGAACTGCTCTATGAAGCGGGCCTGGTGCCTGAAGCGCGGCGGAACCGCGAGGCTGGTCGCGATGAAACGGTGCCGGGCAACCAGATGGCGGTCGACCATCGCCGCATCCTGGCGACCGGCATCGCCAGGCTCCGCACCAAGATCAAATATCGACCCGTGGTGTTCGAGGTGATGCCACCGGTCTTCACCCTGCTCCACCTGCAACGCGCCGTCGAGGCGCTCGCCGGCCGGCCGGTTCACAAGCAGAATTTCCGTCGCCTCATTGAGCAGCAGGAGTTGGTCGAGGAAACCGGCAAGACCACAGCCGAGACCGGCGGGCGCCCCGCCAAGCTGTTCCGCTTCCGCCCCGCCGTGCTGGTGGAACGAACTGTCGCAGGCACGAAATTGCCCATCGCTAAGGCTTGACTCTTCTTATGCTCAAAGTAAGCATATGCCTGTTTATACTCACTTTGAGCATATCAGGAGGTTTCCATGCTCGATGTACCGATGCCGGCAAGAACGCTCTATGACAGGGTAAAGCGCGTCATCCCTTCGATCGAATGGCCGGTCTTCGTCGACGACATCGAGGCGATCCTTGCGCTGAAGCGGCAGCGCAACGCCGTCATCCTGGCGCACAACTACCAGACGCCGGAAATCTTCCACTGCG
This sequence comes from Aquamicrobium sp. LC103, assembly GCF_001014615.2. Taxonomy (GTDB): domain Bacteria; phylum Pseudomonadota; class Alphaproteobacteria; order Rhizobiales; family Rhizobiaceae; genus LBCQ02. The sequence continues at coordinate 30,679 of NZ_LBCQ02000013.1, read as the reverse complement.
TAGCAGACATCGTCGGCGACAGCCTAGCATTGGCTCGCAAGGCGGCCGATACCCGGGCCGACGTGATCGTTCTGGCCGGCGTACATTTCATGGCAGAGACGGCGAAGCTGCTCAATCCGGACAAGACAGTGCTGATCCCCGACCTCGAAGCCGGCTGCTCACTGGCCGAGTCCATCTCACCTGCGGACGTGCGCCTAATGCGGCGGCATTATCCTGATGTGCCGGTCGTCACCTACGTCAATACCTCCGCCGCCGTGAAGGCCGAATCCGACATATGCTGCACCTCGGGCAATGCAAAGGCAGTCGTCGAATCGCTCGGCGTATCCCGTGTCATGATGCTGCCTGACGAATATCTGGCGAGAAACATCGCCGCCGAGACGGATGTCGAGATCATTGCCTGGAAGGGGCATTGCGAGGTGCATGAGCGCTTCACGCCGGCCGACATCCGCGATCTGCGCGAGAACAATCCCGGTGTTGTCGTGCTCGCCCATCCCGAGTGCCCGCCAGAGGTGGTCGCCCTAGCCGATTTCTCCGGCTCCACAGCCGCCATGTCCGACTATGTGGGACGAGAAAAGCCCGGCCGCGTCGTGCTCCTGACCGAATGTTCGATGAGCGACAACGTTGCCGTCGCCCATCCAGAGGTCGATTTCGTGCGCCCCTGCAACCTTTGTCCGCACATGAAACGCATCACGCTTGCCAATATCCGATCCGCGCTCGAAGAGAACCGGCACGAAGTGACGATCGAGCCGGCACTGGCCGAGCCAGCGCGCCGCGCCGTCGAGCGGATGCTAGCTATATGAATCGGCACTTCGGCGCGCTCGCCGGTCAGCCGGTCATAATCGGCGGTGGCATCGCGGGACTCATGACGGCGCTCCATCTGGCGCCTGAGCCCGTCGTGCTCTTTTCCAAGGCGTCACTGGGGTTTCAGTCTTCCAGCCTGTTGGCGCAGGGCGGCATCGCTGCAAGCCTCGGACCAGACGATCATTCTTCGTTCCATGCCGTCGATACCATCGCAGCCGGCGACGGGCTCTGCGACGCCGAGGTCGTCGATCGCGTGACCGAGGCCGCCGCCGACGCGATCAATGCCTTGTCCAGCTTCGGTGCGCAGTTCGACCGCGATGACGACGGTAACCTGCGGCTCGGCCTGGAGGCGGCGCACAGCCGCCGGCGCATCGTGCACGCGGCTGGCGACGGCACCGGCCGCGAGCTGATCCGGACGTTGGTTGAAGCGGTGCGCAACACGCCATCGATCACCTCCATCGAGGGCGCGGATGCACGCCGCCTCGTCATGCATGACGGCGCGGTATCGGGACTTCTAGTCGCCGCTCCTGGGGATGCAGCCGTCCTGCCGACCAGTCGTGTCGTGATCGCAACCGGCGGCATCGGCGGGCTCTTTTTCGACACTACCAATCCGATGGGCTCATTCGGCCAGGGCCTCGCGCTGGCCGCGCGTGCCGGCGCGGTTCTGGCCGATTTGGAGTTCGTACAGTTCCATCCGACGGCGCTGGATACGCCATCGCGGCCAATGCCGCTCATCAGCGAGGCCGTCCGTGGTGAAGGCGCGATGCTGATCGACGAGACAGGCCGACGCTTCCTCGCCGATGTTTCGGGTGAGGAACTCGCACCGCGGGATATCGTTGCCCGGGCCGTGGCACAACATCTGGCCAAGGGACACCGTGTCTATCTCGACGCCCGTGATTGGCCGGTCCACGCCTTTGCCGACCGTTTTCCCGCCATCGACGCAGCCTGCAAGGCCGCGGGACTCGACCCCGCCTGTATGCCGATTCCGATCCTCCCGGCCGCGCATTATCACATGGGTGGGATCGCCGTCGACCTTGCCGGGCACAGTTCGGTGGCTGGTCTGTGGGCCTGCGGTGAAGCGGCGTGCACCGGCCTCCATGGCGCCAATCGGCTCGCCAGCAACTCGCTCCTGGAAGCCGCGGTCTTTGCCCGCGACGTAGCGCGCAGCGTTGCCGGTGCGCCGACGGGTCCGAACCATCTTTCGGTGCTAAACGATCTGCCCGCGCCGCGTGATCCTGCCTTGGTGCGCCCCATCGCCTCGGCGGCCCTCGGCCTCGAGCGCAGCGGCCGCGACATGGCACAAGCGTTGACCGCCCTCTTACCCATGGCCAGTAGCGACGGGCCCGAGGCCGATCCGGCAATGGTAGCCCTGATGATCGCAGTTGCCGCCTCACAACGTACCGAAAGCCGTGGCGCGCATTTCCGCGTCGACTTTCCGGCAAGAGCGGACGCGGCCGGCCGCTCACGCCTGACCATGGCGCATGCGCTGGAAGCCGCCGCCGATCTCGCCGCAGAACCCGTCCCTCCCCTCGAACGGACCGCCTGAGATGACACTGCCTCCCCTGCCCTCGATCATTATTGAACCCATCGTTCGGATCGCCCTTCTGGAGGATCTCGGCCGGGCCGGCGACCTGACGAGCGATGCGATCATCCCCCTCGATGCCGATGCCAGCATGACGCTCGTCGCCCGTCAGTTCGGCATCATCGCCGGGCTCGATGTCGCCGCGCTCGCATTCCGGCTGATCGACCCGGCGATCCGGCTGGAGGTGCATCGGACGAACGGCGACGCCGTCACGGCCGGCGAGACGATCGCCACTGTCAGCGGCTCGGCGCGCGGCCTACTCACCGCCGAGCGCACCGCGCTCAACTTCCTCTGCCACCTGAGCGGCATCGCGACAGCAACGGCGACACTGGTGCGAGCCGTGCGCGGGCACAAGTCCAGGATCGTCTGCACGCGCAAGACCACGCCCGGCTTGCGCGCGCTCGAGAAGCACGCCGTACGCGCGGGAGGCGGCTCCAACCACCGCTTCGGCCTCGACGACGCGATCCTGATTAAGGACAACCACATCGCAATCACGGGCGGGGTGGCTGCGGCGGTCGAGCGCGCGCGGGCCCATGCCAGTCACGTGGTGAAGATCGAGATCGAGGTCGACACGCTCGACCAGCTCGAGGAAGTTCTGACTTTCGGCGTCGACGCGGTCCTCCTCGACAATATGTCGCTCAACGATCTCGCTCGCGCGGTTCGGATGGTGGCTGGCCGTGCGATTACCGAGGCTTCCGGCGGTATCAACGCTGAAACCGCTGCCGCAATCGCGGCCACCGGCGTCGACCTGATCTCCGTCGGCTGGATCACCCACAGCGCGCCGATCCTCGACATCGGGCTGGACTTCATTGCGGGCCGATAGCCTCGTTGCGAGTTTATGACGACCGCACCTTTGTTTGCAGCTAAAACAACGACAGCAGACCTTGTAGAGCATTTGGGATGGATCGACGATGACGATCACCGTCTGCAACGTGCGTCGAGTAGACAGATGCGACTGCTACCTTCTGCATCGCGGGCGCGGCACCACCACCAGGCGACCGCTTTCGCGACGATCACTCGGCAAGACCATAATCCAGCATCTTTTCGGCTAAAAGCTCAATTCCATCGACGGTCCGCATACTTGGATTCATCGATTCTGCTCGCATAACGAAATACTGCCGGGCCTTTACCGCCGACATCTGGCTGGTAACCGGGTCGGAGGTCAGGAAGTCGATCTTCTTCTGGGGATCGTCCCCGACATTAAAGCGACGATCCATTCCAGCCAACACGATAACCGCAGGATTGGATTTGGCGAGCACTTCCCAACCCACCCATGGCCATTCCTCATCGGAAGTCACGACATTACGGGCATTCAGCTTCGATAGGATGTATTGCGGCGCCCCGTTGGTGCCGGCGACCGAGGCGTCCATGTCCATTTCAGGACTGGTAAACCAAACCAGCACCGGGATATCCCTTGCCTTTGCTACGCTCGCCACAGCTAGCGCCTCGCGTTCACGCAGGCCGGTAACCAGAGCTTTGCCGCGATCCTGGACATCAAATATCTGCGAAAGCTCTGTTATCGCCTGATAGACTTGATCCATCGTAAAGGGTTCGACGCGCCTTCCATTGCCGCCCGAGGAATTGTCTTTTCGCGTGCAGTCCATGGGCGCGATGTAAGTCTGGATGCCAACGTCGGCGAATTGTTCCCGCGTCCCCACTGCTCCCTGTGGTCCAACATGCCATTCGAATTCTGACAAAACCAAAGTAGGCTTGGAAGATATGACGCTTTCAAAACTGGGAGCCTCGTCGGCTATGCGTGGCACCGCGGCATTTGCCGCCGCATATTGTTCCTTGACTGGGCCGAGCCAGACCGCTGTCCCCACCATTCTGTCTCCGAGATCCAGCGCGTACAGAATCTCGTGCATGGCCTGCCCGAGTGACACCACCTTTTGTGGTGCTGCATCAAGCCTTAGCATCCGTCCGCAATTCTCAATCGTCATCGGATAGTTCGTAGACTGCGCCATGGCGACCGGGGTCAACAGAACGGATAGGACAAGACCGGCAAGAGCGGGCCGAATGTTCATGATGCATTCCTGGGACAGGTTGGAGATTTTAGCCACCGGGCTTTTGGGCGATCAGGATGAAACGGCCATAGACAAGAGTTCGTAGCCGATTGCGCAACCCACGGCCTCTGCGCTGCGCGCGGGCGATAGGTTGGTGCGATAGTTCTCGGATGGAGACAAAGCCCGCCGCTGCCAATTCCAACGCTAGACGATCGAAGGTGAGACCTTCTCTGAAGGGAAGCCGCCGCATGATCTCGGCATGTTTTTCGCTCATGGCCCCGTCGTAATAGGGATCCGGCGAAACCCGTTCCCAAAACGAGAGCAATCTTGCCACCCACAGCATAGACGCCTTCGGCTTCGTCCAATCGCCGTCATAGACAATGAGCCGCCCCCCTGGGCGGAGAATACGCAGCCAGTCCGCGAATGCCGTAGCCGGATCGGTCAGCGTCCAGACCAGATGCCGGCAGACGATCGCATCATAGGATGCATTAGGCTCCATGGTGTCGCCGGCATCAGCAAGCAGGAAGCGCGGGCCAGATTTTCCTGCATGTTTCGCGCGCGCCTTCGCCAGCATGGCCTCGGAGAAATCCAGCGCGGTCAGGTCATGACCGAGGTCATGCAGGAGCCGAGTCACCTCACCGGTACCGCAGGCAAGCTCCAGCACCTTGCGAGGCGACATGCCGAGCTGATCGCGGATAGGGGCAGCCCAGGCTTCGGCCTCGCGGCCGGCGGCTATGTAGTGGCCGAAAGCAAGATCGAACGTTTCTGCGCGGTGCGACCAATACTCATGAATCTCGTCCTTGAGGTCGAAATTAGGTCGGGACAATACGTACTCGTCGGTCATTTGTCGAAACCATTTCGGGCGAGGATCTCATTCAATCGCTTGCGCCGGCACGCCCGCCATGCCGTCGATAATCGCAGCATTGTGGCCGCTTGTTACCGCGATGAACTTTACGGTGTCGCCTGGTGTGATCTGGACAAGGTCAGGCTCGTAGACCATGGGATCCTACCTCGTTGCGATTGAGCATCTTGATCTCGTATGTCTCGGCAAAAGCGGACGACGTTGCGAGCGATAGGAATAAGCTCAGAATTCGCAAGCGCATGAGTTGCCCCTTCAGAAAGCTGGGTAGAAACGGAACATTTGGGCGCCGTCGGTCGGATCGGTGAGAATGCTCGCGCGAACGCCGAATACCGCGCCGATCCGCTCAACAGTCAGCACCTCGCGCGGCAAGCCCAGCGCGACGAGCCGGCCGCCGGAAAGCACGCCGACACGATCGCAGGAGAGTGCCTGATTGAGATCATGGAGCGCCACTATTGATGTGACAGGCAATTCCGCGACCAGCTCGAGTATCGATAGCTGGTGCTGGATATCGAGGTGGTTTGTAGGCTCGTCGAGCAGTAGGATCTGAGGCTGTTGAGCAAGCGCCCTCGCCAAATGGGCACGCTGGCGCTCGCCACCCGACAGGGTTATCCAGGAACGGTGTTCGAACCCTTCCATGTCGGCGTCAGCCAGCGCTTGCGCTACGATGAAATCGTCTTGCGGGGACCATGGCTGCAGCGGCGTCAGCCACGGCGTGCGACCAAGCTCCACCGCATCTTTTACGGTGATGGCTTCGGTGGTTTCGGTCTGCTGCTCAAGGAATGCAACAAGCTGCGCGGCGACACGGCGCGGCATCCGATGAAGCGCCTTACCATCAATATGGACATCACCACACGTCGGCTGCCGGATGCCCGCCAGAAGCTTCATCAGCGTCGACTTGCCGGAACCATTCGGCCCGACCAGCCCAAGCGTTTCTCCCTTGTTCACTGCAAGATCAACGCCAGTAACGATCGGTCTTCCCCGCACCGACCAACCGAGATTACGCGCTTCAAGTTTCATCGTGCCCGTCGCCCGCGGATCAGGATCAGCGCGAACGCCGGCGCACCTACAAGCGCCGTAATGACGCCGATTGGCAGTACCTGACCGGGAATGATGGTGCGCGATAACACGTCTGCGGCGATCAGGAAGGCAGCGCCGATGAGAGCCGTTAGAGGACCAAGCCTACCATGGCGCACTCCGACCAGAAACCTTGCGGCATGCGGGATGACCAGACCGACAAAGCCGATCGAGCCGACGATGCTCACCATTACGGCCGTCACCATCGCGGTGAACCCGATGAGGACAACTTGCACGGTGCGCACCGGCACACCGAGAGACGATGCCGACTCCGCGCCGAAAGCAAAAGCATCGAGCGCACGCGCATACCAGATGCAAGCGGCCAGCCCGACCAGAGCAACCGGCAACCCCAGCCAGACGTCTGGCCATCGGGCGCCGCTCAAATTGCCCAGAAGCCAGAACATGATGCCGCGGGCCTGTTCGGCATTCGCGGATTTGGTGATGATGAGGGAGGTCAGCGCATTGAAGAGCTGCGATCCCGCAATCCCTGCCAGCACGATCTGCCCCGTGCCACGTAGCGTCACGCCACCGCCGGCAGCACGCGCCAGCATCGCTACCATGGCAAAGGCCGCAACGGCTCCACCGAAAGCTCCAAGCGACATTGAAATCGCCCCTCCCCCCAATCCGGCGACAGTCACCGCGACCGCGCCAGTCGAGGCACCTGCGGAAATGCCGAGAAGATAGGGGTCCGCCAGCGCGTTGCGCAGCAGCGACTGCAGCACCATGCCGGAGATCGCCAGCCCCGACCCGCAACAGGCTGCAACGATCGTGCGCGGCAGGCGGTAGTTCCAGATGATCCCCATGTCGATCGGGTCGAGCTGATAAGCCGAACCGAAAATCTTGTTGGCCAAAGTCTGCAGGACGATCGTGACAGGGATTGGCGTCTCGCCAATACAGACCCCAGCAAGCGCTGCCGCGACGAGCGCGGCGATGCCTAGGATCCCCCTGCCGAGCCGCGAGACATTGATCGTTTGCGAGGTGATAGAGCTCACTGTGCCAGCCCAAAATCCTTGAGCGACTTGGACAGGACCTCGATGCCGGCTATCGTGCGGATGGTCGCGTCCATTGCATGTGCGTCCATGATGACGATCCGGTTATTCTTCACGGCGTCCATCTGGCTGGCGACCGGATCGGAATTCAGGAACTCCAGCTTCTTCTCGTGGTCATCTGCCGGGAAACGGCGTCGGTCCATTTTGGCGATGACAATCAGCGTCGGGTTCGCCTTGGCGATGGTTTCCCAACCGACCACTGGCCATTCCTCGTCGGACTGGACGATGTTCTGGATCCCGAGCTTGCCCATCATGTAGGCTGGCGCGCCCTTGCGCCCCGCGACATAGGGGTCGATGTCCATTTCAGCACTGGAGAACCAGAACACCGCCGACACGTCCTTGAGGTTCAACGCCATGGCTTCGGCCACCGCCTTGTCCTCGCGCTCGGTCAGGCTGGCGACGAGTTCCTCGCCCCTGTCCTGGATGTCGAAGATCTGCGCCAGTTCGCGGATGCCCTGATGGATGGCGTCGGTCGAGAAGAGCTTGCTGCGCGTGCCATCGACACCGACCGTGTTGTCCTTGGCGACGCAGTCGGTCGGCAGCACATAGCTCGGGATGTCGACGTCGTGGAACTGGGTGCGGGTCGCCACGATCCCCTCCGGACCGACATGCCAGATGAACTGAACAGTCACCAACTCCGGCTTCTTCGCGAGCACGCTTTCGAAGCTCGGATCGTTGTCAGCCAAGCGTTCGACACGATCGTTGACCTGACTGAACTCGGGCAAGACCTGGTTGAACCAGACGGAGGTGCCGCTTACCTTGTCACCGAGGCCAAGCGAATAGAGCACTTCGGTTGCCGCCTGGCCGATCGTCACGGTCGACGAAGGCGCCGCCTTGAAGGTGATTGTCTCCCCGCAATTCTCAAGGGTCAGCGGGTACTTGGTGGGTTCAGCCCCCGCTGTGGCGCTGAGGAAAGCGATGCCGGTGGCGGCAAATACAAGACGTGAGATAGTCATGACGCGGATAAACTCCCGTCGGTTTCTGGCAGGGGCCGAAGGATTCGTGTCAGGACGGCGTCAACCTTCATCGCGTCGCAACGGACGAAATGCGGCTGCACTTCATATATGGCTAGCGTCATTGACAACCTCCCCGGACACCCCGCCCGGCGCGTTTAGTTACGGGTGTCGGTAGGTCTCCTGACTGACGGGTCATCGTCTGTCTCGGCCTTCCCGGGGCTAATCCCAGTGGCATGATCGAGATGGACTTTCCGCCTACAGTTGCGGGGGCAGTTTCGTTTCGCAGCCGATGAAAGCCGCGCCGAATTCCCTGTTATTTCCTTACGGAAACCGACAACCGTTCCTAGCCAATCACTTGGCTGGCATCAAGCCATGCCTTTTCAAAACCCGAAATTGCATGCCTCGGATGTAATGTTGCTACATATCCAACCAAGCCTGATTACTTGAGGAAAGCGGCAAATGCAGCAGAACAACAAAGCATCCTCCGACAGGATTGATTGCGCTTCGGCAGAGAAATCACCGATCCGGAGGGCATCATCCGCTGCGTCTCAATGGGCCTCATTTTGCGCACATGCGAAGGGCGACGCGCCCGGCCGCACGAGCCGGGCGCAGCCGCTGTAGTCAGACAGCTGGGTCAGTGGGCCATCATCTCGCGCACGATCTCCTCCTTGCCCATGGAGGATGGATAGTAGGTCGGCCAGTTCGTCACTTCCTCCAGCAACGCTGAACGGTCGTCGCCCCAGTATAGATGGTAGTGGTCGGCCGCTTCCGGCGCGATCTTGTGATCGCTGAACTGGATGTATTGCGGGGCGGCGTCATCCCCTTCGGTTTTCTTGAAGATGAATCGGACGCCACGATTTCCCTTCTTGTAGGTCAGGATTTCATAACCGTCGCTGGCATAGCGGGCCTCGAGAGGCTTCCCGTCCGTCAAGAGCTTCACAGTGTCGCCTTGAATCTCGATCCGGTCCACGTCGGTCCGGTAGCCGATTTCATAATAAGTCTTGTACTCTTCCGCAGTCTGGTCCCCCTCTTCGGCCTTATGGTCCATGACCCGATCAAGCGTGCCGTCTTGCAGATAGGGATAGACCGACTGCCAGTCGCCTTCCCAGTCGGACAGGGCACGGTCTTTGATCTGGCTGTCTTCGAAGTAGCCCTTGTAAACTTGATCCTCGCCATGATCATGGCTGTGGGCGTGGCCGCTCTCTCCGTGTCCTTCGTGAACCTTGCCGCTGCCGCCGACAACGGCAACATTGTAGGGCATACCTTCGACTTCGATACTGCCGACCTCCTCGAGTTGTTCCTTGGATATGCGTCGCACCACTCCTGCCTTGGGATCGCTCATGACGATTTCGTCGCCGGCCATGGCGAGCCGTGGACGTGGGTCGTTCCAGTGCCCGTCCATCGAATAGGGTTCCGTTACCTTGGCGCTCTTGGCGACCTTGGCATCCAGCACGTCGACCTGATGCAGGGTTCCGTCTTCGGTCAGCACGTAACCGAAACGGGCATTGGCTGGATCGAGAGCGAAATCGACGCGGCGAAACGGCAATTCGACGTAGCGGAAATGCGGCTCATCGACGGGGTCGACGACCACCAGGCCCTTGGCACCGTAATTGCCGAGGAAGACCTGCATGCTTTTTGATCCAATCAGGGTGCCCGTGCTTTGGCCGCTCGGCAATTCCGCTGGATATTCAAGCATTTCGGTCACCAGGCCATCCTTGCCAGCCATGACCGTGAGGACGCCTTCCTGACAGCCTGTTGCGAGATAGGCGCCGGAAAAGGCTTCACCATGGATCGCCGTGCAGGTTGCGACATCACCAGCCGGAGTGCCGTCCTCGTTGACCGGCTGAAGGCCGATACGCTTGGGCGCTGCATCCCCTTCAACGGGAGCGTCCGAGGTGACGCTTGTCACCCACGCATCGCCGATCGGAGCGACGAAGCCGTGGTGAGCACGTGCCTGAGGCAAACGCTTCGACTCCAACTCACCATGCGAGAGTTCATGCGCATCGATGATCTCCGCATACCCTCCCTTGTCGAAATTGATCACCACCTTGCCGCCGTGATCGATGACGTGGAATGGACGTGGGCCAGTCAGGGTCTCCTTGACGGCAGCCGGGTCGGCAATCTCGATATCGGAGTGATCGCCATGTGAATGCAGCGAGATACCGCTGTTGAAGAAATGAACCGCATCGTTGTCGGATTGGACCGCCACCACGGCAGCGCCATCGTTCACGCCATAGAGCTTGTTTTGCCCAATCGTCTCGAAAGTCCAGCGATTGTCGGGCGTCTCCAGATCGAACGCCGTAATCCTGGGGGCGGCATGGTCGCCGACGAAGACGCGGTAGAGGGTGACGTCTTCATCATTATGCGCTTCCTCCTGTGCGAGGGCGCTGCCCGACAAGATGAGCGCGAGCCCCGTTGTGTAAGCGAGTTGTCGCAACATTCTCATTACTCCTTCAGTGAAAAAAATGTGGAAGCGCGGCAAGCACGATGCTGCCGCCGGCAAGCGGCCAACTCTCAATCGGCAGTCAGCGCCGCCGTGAGGATTGCCAGATTGTGGCGCATCAGATCGACGTAGGTGGCGGCTGGGCCGCCGGCTGGCGAAAGCGCATCGGAATAGAGCGTGCCGCCAAGTGCGAGACCTGCCTCCGAGGCAATCTGCTCGACGAGGCGCGCGTCGGAGATGTTTTCCGCGAAGACGGCTGCGGCGCGCTTTTCGCGAATCTCGCGAATGAGCGAGGCGACATCCGCGGCTGAAGCTTCCGATTCCGTTGACACACCCTGGGGTGCAAGAAAGATCACGCCGTAATCACGCTCGAAATAGCGGAAGGCGTTGTGGGCAACAACGGCAACGCGGCGGCCCTCGGGAACATCCGCGATAGCCTGTCTGATCTCCGTGTCGAGAGCGCTCAGTTCGTCGAGATAGGCTGCAGCGTTCGCCTCATAGGTCGAACAACCTTCGGCATCGGAGGAGCAAAAGGCGCCGGCAATATTCTCGACATAAACCTTCGCGTTGGAGACCGACTGCCAGGCATGGGGGTCGTTCGGCGCCTCGTGGAATATCGCCTCGCCGTTCACGTAGTGGTAGTGACCGCCATCAGGGTCATGAACGACATTCGCACCATCGGTCAGTGTCGCAATCGCTGCCGATGTGCCGCTCGCCTCGACAAGACGCTGAAGGAAGCCCTCGAACATCAGCCCATTAACCAATATGACGTCGGCGCGCGCCAAAGCGATGGCGTCAGCCGGCTTCGGCTCATAGACATGGGCATCGCTGTTGGGGCCGACCAAAGTTCTGAGCTCGATCAGATCGCCTCCGACAACTCGCGCGAAGTCGCCGATGATGGAAAACGTGGCGATGACGGAGAGCTTTTCGGTCTCGGCACGAGCCGGCAGTACAAGCGCAGAGATTGCAATACCGAGGCTCGCGACAATTCTTGTCAGTTTCATTTTTTTCATTCCGGTACCCTTTGATGTCAGGCAGTTCGATGCGCCATGCGTTGGCGGCGGGTGAGCAGCACACCGCGCGGGCTTGCAACCACCGACGCGAGATAGGCCACGCCCGCCGAAAGGATGATCGCCGGGCCGGAAGGCAGCGAGGCATGGTAAGAAAGGAGCAGTCCGCAGACCGACGACAGCATCCCGAGTACGATCGCCAGCAAGCACATGATCTCGACCCTCTGGGTCCAGAAGCGGGCCGCGGCGGCCGGAAGGATCATCAGCCCAACCGACAGCAGCGTTCCGAGTGCCTGGAAGCCCGCCACGAGGTTGACGACCACCAACCCCAGAAAGATGAAATGCACCGGCGACCCCAGCCGCGACACTGAGCGCAGAAAAAGAGGGTCCAGGCATTCGGCGACGAGCGCCCGCCAGAAGATGGCGAGTATGCCGAGCGTGAGTGCCGCGACCAGACCGATCAGCGTCAGCGCGTCGTTGTTAAGCGCAAGGACCGTTCCGAACAGCACGTGCATCAAGTCGACGCTTGAGCCGCGCATCGACACCATCAGCACGCCGAGCGACAACGAGATCAGGTAGAAGGCGGCCATGGACGCGTCTTCCTTCTGGATTGTCAGCCGCGCCACCGTACCTGCGCCGATCGCGACCGCGATGCCGGCGATCAGCCCGCCGATTGTCATCGGCACGATCTGCAGGCCATAGAGCAGGAAACCCGCGGCGGCGCCCGGCAGGATCGCGTGCGCCATCGCGTCGCCGGTCAGGCTCATGCGCCGAAGCATCAGGAACACTCCGACCGGGCAGGCGCTGACTGAAAGCATCAGAGCGCCGGCCAGCGCCCGCTGCATGAAGGCGAACTCGACAAAAGGCGCAATCACGTAGTTGAAGAGCGCAAGCATCAGGCAGCGCCATTGTGACTTGCATGAACCACATGGCCATGGCTGTCTACATGAGCCGGATTGTAGTGGTTATGGGCTTTTTCGGGCGCGCACCATGGCGCGTTCTCATCCCATGCCTCGTGGAACTGCCGCGCACGCAGGAGATTTTCCGGCGCAAGCGTCTTGCGGGCGTCGCCCCAGGCTATCGGTTGACGGGCAAGTAGCAGCGCCTCCGGGAAATGCTGTCTGACCAGATCGAGATCGTGCACCACAACCATGATGGTGCGCTTTTCGCCGTGCCAGCGCTTTATCAAGGCGATCAGGTCGGTGATCGTCCTGGCGTCGATGGCATTGAATGGCTCATCGAGCAGGATCATATCGGCGTCCTGCACCAGCACACGCGCAAACAAGGCACGCTGCAACTGCCCACCCGACAGGGTGTCGATCGGCCGTTTCTCGAAACCCTCCATCCCGACCGCCGATAGCGCCTTTGTCACCGTTTCTCGGTCTTGCGAGCGATAGCGGCCGAGAAGGCCGCGCCTTGGCCACAGGCCGAGCGTGACCAGATCGACGACGCGGGCTGGAAACGAGCGGTCCAGCTCCGACTGTTGCGGCAGATAGGCCAGCGAAACGTCTGGCGCGACCTTGCAGGCCCCTGCCATCGGTCTGAGCACCCCCACGATCCCTTTCATCAGGGTCGATTTGCCCGATCCATTGGCTCCGACGATCGCGGTAAGCGACCCCTTGGCAACCACTCCGTTCAGGTGATGCACCGCCGGATGACTGTTGTAGCCCAGCGTCAGGTCATCGAAGGTCACGCATGCAGACATTTCGTTCCGTCCTCGTCGAAGCCGGTCGGCTCCAGCCTTGACGACCGACTATGTTATGTTAGAACATTCGTCAATGAAAAATGTTATAGCATAACCGATGAGCGGCGCTATTACCGTCACCGCTAACGCGCACTCCAACCGCCGACCCGGGCGCAATCGCCAGCTCGTTCTCGATGCCCTGGAGCGAGCGCAAAAGCCGCTGGGGGCTTATGAGCTTCTCGAGCTTTTGCGCGATGATGGGCTACGTTCCCCGCCCCAGGTTTATCGGGCCCTGGAGCAGCTCATCGACGATGGAGCTGTCCACAAGATCGAAAGTCTGAGCGCCTTCGCGGTTTGTACGGCCGAGTGCGGCAACCATGGTCACGCCGCTTTTGCGATTTGCAGGAACTGTGGGCGAACCAGCGAATTCCACGATGCAGAACTGGACCGGTTGTTGCGGCGACTAGCCAGGAAAGAGGGCTTTCGCACAACGGCAACCACCGTGGAGCTTTCGGGACTGTGCGAGAGCTGCGCGCATGGATAAGACACCGGTTTTTGTGCTGACAGGCTTCCTGGGAGCTGGAAAATCCACGCTTCTCAATCGCGTTCTTGCAGATCCGGCCTTCGCCGACACGGCTATAATCATCAACGAACTCGGTGATGTCGCGCTCGACCATGATCTCGTGCATATCGGCAAGGCGCAGATCGCCCGTACCACGATGGGAAGGGCCTGGTGCTGGACCAGGACGAGCCGGAACGGCCACGCATCATCCATGTGTCGTTTAGCATGCTGTCTTTCCTCCGACAGTCGTGGACACCTGGCCCAGTGAGGATCGCCAAACCCGTCTTGTTTTCATCACCGACGGCATCGATCCGGAGCCGGTACGGCAGCTTTTTGAAGCCACCCTGACAGACAACTTCCGGCCTACTCCTGACGGACATCAATGCGCCCCGTCGTGATTTCGCCGATGAGCTTGCTCGGCCGTGAACTCATAAATGTGGAAATGACAGAGATGGGGTGGGAACAGGCTGTCAGCTTTTGACATAAAGGCATCATTCAAACCCAGTTTGATTCAGATGATGGATCTCCGTGCTAGTCAGCACTCAGCCTTGTGGCCTCTGCTTGTCGGATCCTCCTTCGCCACCACGATGCGGAAGCCGTTACCGCGCCAGAAGCCGTCGGGTTCGAGGCTACCGCGGTAGGTACAGCAGGCTTTCAGGCTTGTGCTGGAGAAACATCCACCGCGGAGGACGCGGCGAATGGCGGGGCGGGCTTCGGGGTCTTCGCGACCGTCGTCGGCATAGGGGTAGTGGAAGGACGGCGTAGCCATTCCGTCGCCCCAAAGGGTCGTGGTCCATTCCCAGACCTGGCCCGCCATGTCGAGACAGCCATAGGGCGAGGCGCCGACCGGGAACAGACCGACGGCGCATTGGGCATTGAGGCCGCTCTCCTCCGAATTGGCCGCCGCCGGGTTCCAGCCCTGACCCCAGGGATAGACGATGTCGTCGCCGCCATCGCCCTGGTCGCCACGCGCGGCGCGTTCCCATTCGGGCTCGGTGGGAAGACGCACATATTCGGTGGCGGCGATGCGGCCTTCAGTGCGCCACACCTGGGTTAGCCAATCGCAATAGGCACGGGCATCGCGCCACGTGAGATCGGTGGCCGGCGCATTGCGGCGCTCGGCGACACCGGCTTCAGGAGACACCCACTGATGGCCAGTGGCGGTGACGAAGCGGTGGTAGGCGGCATTGGTGACCGGATAGCGCCCGATGCGGAAATCGCCAACCGTCGCCCTGTGCACCGGCTGGGAATTGGGATGCGTATCCGAACCCATGGTGAAGGCGCCGCCGGGCACGGCGCAGAGGGCGTCGAGATCGCGCGGATCGCCCCAAAGAGCGAGGAAGCGCGCCGCGCGGTCGCGGTCGAATGGCGAGAGGCGCCCGGTTTCGATCAGGTGCAGGAACTTACCGGCAACGGCGGCGTCCTCCTCCGGCCCGGCCAGCAGCAAGGCAGCCTTGAGAGCGGCGTCCTCATCACCGGCCAGCAGCAGCGCGGAGAGCGGCGCGCGCAAAGACGGGTCGCCTGCGAGAAGGCATGCAAGGCTGTCGCCCCAGAGATCGGGGGCCGCCAGGAAATGCCGGGCCACCTCGGTGGCGGCAAGGCTCCGCATATGACGGGCGGCCAAGAGCCCATCGACAGCGCGATTGGACGAGGTACCAGCCGCAAGGGCATCAAAGCCGGCTTTAGCGGCTTCAGGCGGCTGGCCGGCCAGCCAGATATCGATCAGCGCTCCGGGCGTATCGGCCGGTGACGAGACGGTTCGCGCCAGCGCGAACAGCGCGGGATTGGATGCTGCATCGGAGAGGGCCGCAGGCGCGACGATGGCGTGGGCCTTGAGATAATCGGCGCGTTCCGCCACGGTCAGCGGGCGCAGGGCGTGGACGGCGATGCCGCTGGGCATGCGCCAGCCCCGCACCACGGCACCATCGCCGAGCAGGAGCAAGGAACGCTCCCCCTGTTGAGCGAGGATGTCGTTCAGAAGCGCCTCGCCATCGGGGCCAAGGCGATCAATACCGTCGAGGATGAGCAGCCTCTCCGCCGGCATAACGCCGGAGAGGCTGTCGGGGCCATGGATGGTGACGAGTTGAGCGCCGGTTTCATCGGCGAGCTGGCGGGCAAAGACCGACTTGCCGCTGCCGCGCGGGCCGAACAACAGCAGGCGCGGAAACATCTCCACCGCCTCGCGGGCGGTGAAATAGACCGGTGCCTGCGGCGCGGCTCGGGGGTCGCGCAGAGAACGCAGGCCCTTGGCCGCCTTGTCCTCGTGGCTGAAATTGACCCGCAGCGTGAAGGGCGGGGCGCTCATGCGAAGAGCTTGGCGACGTCGGGGTTGTGAAAGCGCTGGATTTCGAGGGCATAACCGGCGGGATCCTCGAAAAAGAAATGGTCGCAGTAATTGCCGCGCCGAATTTCGGTGAGCCCGGCGACACCGGCGGCACTGACCTTTTCGTGCCAGCCTTCGACGTCCTGCGCCACGATGGTCAGCAACACGGCGCTTTTTTCCTGATGGCGGAGATGACCGCGATTGCCGTCCACGATGCCGAAATAGCTGTTGGGCGCGATGCGATAGATGCGCGCCAGGCCCTGGTCGAGCACCAGTTCGAACCCCAGGACGGTCTCGTAGAATTCGGTCACCGCATGGATATCGGGATAATAGAAGAAGGTGATGCCGTAATCTTTGGCCATGTCTTTGCTCATTGGATGACGAGGATACCCTTGTGGTCGATGCCAAGACCGGTGACGTCCGGCCTGGCGGCGAAAATGTCGGTGGGATGCATGAGATAGAGCCAGGGTGGGTTGGCGTTGAGACGTCGCAGACACGCGGCGTAGCCCGCCTCGCGATCCCTGTTCGACACCGCATGATTGGCTGCAGCGATCAGCCGCTCGGTTTCGGCGTCGTCATTGCCCTGCCACCAGACTGCGCGGGTGACGCTCGAAATCTTGTCGTTGAGCACCCGATAGGTGCTTTGCGGGGAGGAGTCGAAAATGGCCATGTCGCCTATTTCCTTGCGCCCTACCTGCCGGGCATATTCCGGCCGATCATTTTCCGTTTCGATGCGGACCGAGAGGCCGACCGCGCCCAGCGCTTCAGCAACGAAATCACTGATCTGCGGCGCCCGTTCGGGCATATAGAGCGGCGTGCGCAGGATGATCTCGGACGGCCCGCCAGCCCTATCAAGCAAGCGCCGGGAGGCATCGGGATTATAGGGGATCGGCGCGATAGGTTGGGACATGCCGAGATGAAATGGGCTGACCACGGTCGACGCCGGAGCGCCGAGGCCCTGAAACAGAGTATCGATCAGTTGCACCTTGTCCACGGCGAGATTGGCAGCCAAGCGAGCCTCAGGCGCGGCAAAGAGCCCGCTGCTGCAATTTAGGTAGTACATGACCGAGAGCGTGTTGACCGCCCTGCCCCATTGCCATTTGGGGTCGAAATCGATCGGGCCATGCATGCGCTCTAGGTTGAGCGCCGCATCCACCTGCCCGGCTTTGAGCAGGTCGTAACGGGCCTCGGTGCTCTTCTCACAGCGTACGGCTATAGTATCGTCGGTCGAAGAAAGCACGGCCGAGACGCCGCTCTCGAAAGCGTCGACGCGATAAGGGCCGGTGCCCAAAACCGCCTGTCCGACCGCATTTTCGCGACAGATGTAGAATTCCGAGAAGATGTCGAGGATGTCGGCCAAGGGCTCGGGATTGTCGACCAGCACCGAATTGTCGGGCCCGGCCGTGATCTGCGCATTGGCAAGGTACCGGGCATAGGACCATTTCATGCCGAACATGTCGGTGGAATTGAGGATACCCGAGATGAAGTCGATGATGTGCTGCGGCCGGCAGGTTTCTCCGTCGTGGAACTGGGCATTGGAACGAATGAAGAAGCGCCAGTGCCGGCCCGCCGCGTCATGCGTCCAATGCGAGAACAGGGCCGGAGCCACAAGCCCACCCTTGTGCCAGCGCAGCAGCGGTTCGAACACCAGGTTCTTGAGCGTCAGGATGGACGTATCGTCGGTCACCCGGTTGGCCGGCAGGAAGTCGAGCTTTTCAAGGGCGATGGTCAGCATCAGTCGAGCTCGTTGCGGCGGCGCGGGTTGAACCAGTCGGCGAGACTGTCTCCGATGAGGTTGAAGCAGAGTACGGCCAGGAGGATCGCCATGCCCGGCGACAAGGCCACCCAGGGGCTCTCGCGCAGATATTGCAGGTTGCTAGACACGTCGGCGCCCCATTCGGCCAGCGGCGGCTGCGCTCCAAGGCCCAGAAAGCCGAGACTTGCCGTTTGCAGGATGGCGCTGCCGAGGCTCAGCGACGCCTGCACCAGCAGAGGGCCAAGCCCGTTGGCGAATATATAGCGCCAGAGAATGCGCGACGTGGGCAGACCCAGCGAAACGGCCGCCTCGACATAGGGCTTGACTGAAACCGCCAGCGCCTGGCTGCGGGCCACGCGGGCAAATTGCGGGGCGAGCGTGATGGAAACGGCCAGCATGGCGTTGTTGAGGCTGGGCCCGAAAGCGGCGGCAAGCGCAATCGCCAGAACCAAGGCTGGAAAGGACAGCATGGCATCCACGAAGCGCATGATGACCATATCCACCGCGCCGCCGATAAAGCCCGCCAGCGTTCCGAAGAATACGCCGACAAGGAAGGCAATGGCGACGACGCCGATACCGATGGCAAGGGTAAAGCGGCCACCATGCAAGACACGGGTCAGGACGTCGCGGCCTAGGCTGTCGGTGCCGAGCCAATGCGCCAGGCTCGGGCCTTGCAGCTTGTTGAGCACATCGAGCTTGGTGGGCGTATAGGGGCTGATCATCGGGCCGAAGACTACAGCCAGAACTATCAGTACGAGGACGATGAGGCCGAGCGTGGCCAGCGTATTGCGCCGGAGAAAGAAAACGAGCGGCATCATTTCATCCTCTTGCGAACGCGAGGATCGAGCACGCCGTATAGGAGGTCGACCAAGACGGAAGTCAGCACGAACAACAGCGAAAAGATCAGTGTCGTGCCCTGGATTACCGGATAGTCCCGGTTCTTGATGGCCTCGAACATGAACCGGCCGATGCCGGGCCAGGCGAAGATGGTTTCGGTAAGAATGGCACCGCCGAGCATCTCCGCGAACTTGAGTCCGACCACCGTGATGGCCGGCAGGAGCGAATTGCGCAAACCGTGTTCGAGCACGACTTGTCCCTGCGATAGCCCCTTGGCACGGGCCGTGCGGATGAAATCCTCCGACATCACCTCGAGCATGGTGTTGCGGACGAAACGCCCCAGGGTCGCGGCGAGGAACGAGGCCAGCACGGCGGTGGGCAGGATCAGGTATTGGACCGCGCTCCACGCCGCCTGCCAGTTGCCTGTGAGCAGACCGTCGAGAATGGCAAAGCCAGTGATGGGCTGCATGACGATATAGGGGCTCATGCGGCCCGAGACCGGCAGCCATCCGAGATAGGTGGCAAAGATGAGCTGCAGGATCAGCGCCAGCAAAAAGGCCGGCATGGAAACCCCGACCAGAGAGAACACGCGGGTGAAGTGGTCGAACAGCGAATTGGGCCGGGTGGCGGACAGAACGCCGATCGGAATGCCCACGATGATGGCCACCAGCGTGGCGCAGATCGAGAGCTCGAGCGTCGCCGGAAGGCGTAGCAGGATTTCCTGAAATACTGGGGTGCCGCTCTTCAACGACGTGCCGAAATCGCCATGCAGCAGGCCGACGACATAGTTGAAGAACTGGAGGTAGAACGGCTCGTCCAGACGCATCTGCGCGCGGAGGCCGGCAATCTGCTGATCGGTAGCGCCAGGGCCAAGCAGCGTCACGGCCGGATCGCCCGGAATGAACCGCACGAGCGAGAATACGATAACGAGAACCAGAGCCAGGACCGGGATCAGCGCCAGCAATCGGCGTAGGAGAAAGCTGCCCATGGCCTGCCTCGGTTTTGAGAATACAAGAGTTTCCCGCGGCCAGCGGACGGGGCCGCGGGAGGAGCGGGAATACTATTCCTTGGAAACACCCCAATATTCATTGAGCGGAGGCGCGCTGTTGATCAGCAGGCCCTTCACATTGGCGCGGGTGAAGACGATCAGCTTGGGGCTGAAGAGATAGGCGCCGGGCACCTTGGCAGCGACCTTTTCCTGGATTTCGAAATAGAGCTGCTTGCGGGTTTCCTGGTCGACTTCCTGCTGTGCCCTGGTGATGAGGCCATCAAGGTCGGCGTCTTGGGGCATGCGAAAGGTCATTGCCGTATCGGCAAGGCTCGAGAGGTACCCGATGGTGATGTGCGCATCGGGGTCGTTGTACCAGGGCTGTCGACCATCGAGAGCAAGGTCGAACTGACCGGCGGTCTGAAGGGCGCGATAGGCCGGGAATTCGGTCTGCGCGATGGTGGCGTTGATGCCGATATCGGCCAGGTTGGCTTGGACAAAGGTGGCCACGGCACCCCAAAGCGGGCCTTGGAAGCTATAGAGGGTGAAGTTCAGGCTAGCGGGATCGACACCAGCCTCGGCCAGCAGCGACCGGGCTAGATCGGGATCGTAGGTCGGGGCTTCGTCCTTGATCTTGGGATTGAAGGCCCAGCTATTGGTGGTCAACGGACCATAGACACGCTCCGCGGTGCCGCCGAAGACGCCCTGTAGCAGCCCATCATAGTCAATGGCGTGCACGATGGCCTCGCGAACCTTGATATTGGCAACCGGGCTGTCGGGGTTGTTGTTGTTGAATTCGAGCTGGCGGATGATCTGGCTGGGGGCTTCCAGAATGGTCACGTCCGGATTGGACTGGAGCGCGGTAAAATCCTCGGCGGCAATGGCCGAAAGCTGACCCTGCTGCTGAACCACGTCGACGCCGCCATTTTCGAGCTCGAGCCGGCGGGTCGAGGCGTCGGGAATGACGCGGTAAATGATGCGCTCGAGCTTGGGCGCGCCGCGGAAATAGTCGGGGTTCGCATCGAGCACGATATTGGTATCGGCCTGATAGCTGTTGAACTTGAAGGGGCCGGTGCCCACCGGATGGGTGGCAAAGCCTCCGCCTTCGGCTTCGACCGCCGTGGGGCTGACAATGGCGGCCTGCGGCTGGGCAAGGATGGAAAGGAACGCTGGATAGGGTTCGCTGAGGGTGATCTTCACCTCGGTCGGCGATACCACGGAAATGTCCGAGATGAGTCCAAAGGTCGCCTCGACGTAGGAATTGATCTCCTTGGTGCGCTCCAGCGAGAACTTGACCGCTTCGGCGTCGAAGTCGGTGCCGTCGTGGAATTTGACGCCTTCGCGCAGCTTGAAATCGAACACGGTGCCGTTGTCGGAGACGGTCCAGCTATCGGCGAGGCGGCCTTCGAGCTCGGCGAAGTCCGGGGCGGTCCAAGCAACCAGCGTGTCGAAAACATTTAGGATGACTTCACTGCCGATAGGCTCTGCCTTGTTGGCGCCGGGCTCCAGGCCAACGGCGTCCGAAGGCACGGCAACGACAAGAGTCTTGAGCGGATCGGTGTTCTGGGCGTGGGCCGTGCCCAGCACCAACGGCAGGGCAATCGCGGCACCGGCCAAGAATTTGAGGAGCTTCATCGGTGACCCTTTCGCGGTCTAGCGAGGAACTGCGGCTTCAGCTGGCTTCATATCTCTACTGATATACTACGAAATATCCCACGAAACGAGGCCTGTAAAGCGAGCCTGCTCTCATTTTGAGTAATGTTCGGTTGTTGCACAAATAGTGTGCGCCGTGACGATATTTTGTCGCCTCAAAATTTGCGTTCTTGCCAACAGGTTGAAACATTTCATCCCCTGTTGCACGTAAGTCAGGAATGAAAATTCTTCAGCGCGGGCGACCACCACGGACGACCTGGCGTGCCGCATCCGCTGCCCATTGCGACCACGAGCCGACATAGAGACTCGCCTCCACGCCAATGGCGGCAAGCGCCAGAACGGAATGGGCGGCGGACATCCCTGCGCCGCAATACACACCGACCGGCTTGGTACCATCGACCCCCAAGGCTTCGTAGATGCCCTTGAGGGCGACACTATCCGCGAAATTGCCGTAATCGGTGACGTTGTCCGGGGCGGGCGCACTGACGGCCCCTGGAATATGTCCACGCGCCGGCATGCCGGCAGTGGTCGGGCCACCGACATAATTGGGGCGGATCCGCGCATCGAGCAAAACGCCGTCACCTGCCAACGCCAAGGCAGTGTCGGCGTTGAGTTCGGGCATGTGTCCTGGGCTGAGGACGATCTGGCTTGGAATCGCGACGCCGGGCGTTTCATCTACAGGCAAGCCCGCAGCGATCCATGCCGGCATTCCGCCATCGAGTACGCGCACGTCGGGCAGGCCCGCCCAGCGCAACACCCACCAAGCACGGGCCGCAACCATGCTGCGGTCGCTGTCATAGACGACGATCGTGGCTTCCGGCCTAAGCCCCCAGCGCCGTGCCTTGGTCTGCAAGTCCACGATATCGGGCAATGGCCGCGCGCCGCGCTCTGGCGAAGATGGCGACTGGAAATCGCTATAGGCTTCGGTGTCGATGGCGCCCGGCACCCTTATGGTGCGGATGGAGTCGGCGCCGGTATAGGGATTGATCGACTGGACCGCCAGGATCACCAGATCGCGCTCCTCGTCCATCATGGCCCTGAGTTCGGCCGGAGTGACAAGCACCGTGCTGCGAATGGGGTCGGTCATGGCAAAAACTCCGATCTAAAATATCACGTAGCATATTATGTTGACACTGGCCATCGGCTGGTTGTTGTATGAAGCTTACTGACCAGGACAAACCCGTGCCCATTCTCTCCGTTCAGAACTTGACCACAGAGTTGCGTCGCGATGGCAAGTGGAACAAGGTCGTCGACGACGTCAGCTTCGATATCGGCGCCAACGAGATCGTGGCCGTCGTCGGCGAGTCCGGTTCGGGCAAGAGCGTCACGGCGCTCTCGATCATGGGCCTGCTTCCGCCCAAAACCAGCCGCGTGACCGGCAAGGTGCTGCTCGAAAGGCGCAACTTGCTCGACTTGCCGGAAGCCGAGATGCGACGGGTGCGCGGCAACGCCATCGGCATGATCTTCCAGGAGCCCATGACCAGCCTCAACCCGGTGCTGACGGTGGGCCGGCAAGTGGCGGAAACGCTGATCCGCCACCGGGGCATGAGCAAGGGGGAGGCGCGCGCCGAAACGATCCGCTTGTTCGACCGCGTCCGCATTCCATCCGGCACACGGCGCTTCGACGAACATCCACACCAGCTCTCGGGCGGTATGCTGCAACGGGTGATGATCGCCATGGCCCTGGCCTGCAAGCCGAGGCTCCTGATTGCCGACGAGCCGACCACCGCACTCGACGTCACCATTCAGGCGCAGATCCTCGAGCTGATCAAGCAATTGCAGCGCGAAGAGAATATGGGCGTGCTGTTCATCACCCACGACATGGGTGTGGTTGCCGAGATCGCAGACCGCACCGTGGTGATGTTCCGCTCGCATGCACTCGAAACCGACACGACCGAAAACATCTTCGCCCGCTCGCAGCAGAATTATACGCGCGCCCTGCTGGCCGCAGTGCCGCAACTGGGCTCGATGGCCGAGCAGAGCCAACCCACCGCCTTTCCGATCATCGACGTCGCCACCGGCGTGACTACCCCTGCCCCGATGAGCACCGACACGGTGCAGCCCGAGCCCGCCCTCGAGGTCGAACATCTCACCACCCGTTTCGATATTCGCTCTGGCATATTCGGCAAGGTGATGGGCCGTGTCCATGCCGTCGAGGACGTCAGCTTCACCGTGCGGAAGGGCGAGACTCTTTCACTAGTCGGCGAATCCGGCTGTGGGAAGTCGACGACCGGGCGCTCGGTGCTGCGGCTGATCGAGCCGATCAGCGGCACGATCCGGGTCGCAGGCGAAGACATTCTCAGCCTGCCCAAGCGCACGCTCAATGCGCGACGCAAGCATATGCAGATGATCTTTCAAGATCCGTTTTCGAGCCTCAATCCGCGCATGCGCATCGGCGAAGCCATTGCCGAACCGCTTCTGGCCCATAAGCTGGAGACACGAGCGAACGTGAACGAGCGGGTCACCGAACTTCTCAGACGCGTCGGGCTCGGCGCGGACATGGCGCAACGCTTTCCGCACGAGTTCTCCGGTGGCCAGCGCCAGCGTGTCGCCATCGCCCGGGCGTTGGCGCTCAACCCAAACCTGATCGTCGCCGACGAAGCCGTTTCGGCCCTCGACGTTTCGGTCAAGGCGCAGGTGGTGAACCTAATGCTGGAATTGCAGCAGCGGCTCGGCCTCGCCTACCTGTTCATTTCCCATGACATGGCCGTGGTGGAGCGCGTCAGCCATCGCGTCGCGGTGATGTATCTTGGCGAGATCGTCGAGATCGGGCCGCGGGCGGAGATTTTCGGCAATCCGCAGCACCCGTATACCAAAAAGCTGCTGTCGGCCGTGCCCGTGGCCGATCCTACCCGCCGCCATTTACGACGCGTGCCCGACAATGACGAAATCCGCAGCCCGGTTCGCTCGCTCGGCTATGTGCGGCCGAACCGCGACTATCGAGAAATCTCCCCCGGCCACATCGTGCAGACGCCGGGTGCCGAATGGGCCGCCGCCTGAGCTAGAAGGACAGCGTGCTGTCCGATTGGTCGAGAAGCGCGCGCAATAGGCCCTGGCGGGTATTTTCGTTGTGTTCGATCATGGCGGTGCGGGCCCGCTCCGGATCGCGCTCGCGCAACACGGCGACGATGCGATGATGATCGTTGGTCGTTTCCGGATTCACGTCGCGCGCCTGGGCGCCCATGTAAAAGAACCGCCCGCATTCCTCAAGATGGCTAACCACTAGATTGTGCAGGCGCGGATTGCGCGTTGCCTGGGCAATGGCCGAGTGAAAATCCTCGTTGGCCTTGACGAATGATTGAGTGCTGATGTTCTCGCCGCGGATATAGCTGGCATCGGCCAGGGCATCGAGTCGCTCAAGTTCCGCTTCGGTGAGGTTGACGGCAGCCAGTGCGCCGGCCGTGCCCTCTAGCATGGCGCGCACTGCGAAAAGGTCGTTCATGTCCTTGACCGTCACGCTGGTGACGCGATAGCCACGGCGCGGAAAAGCTTCGACCAGACCTTCGACGCCCAGCCGCGACAGAGCCTCGCGCACCGGTGTCTTGCTCATCGACAATTCGTCGGCCAGCTCCAGCTCGCTCATCTCCCGGCCGGGCGGCAGGACCCCGGTAATGATCCGTTGCCGCAATGCTCCATAGGCTTGATCGGTCAGTGACTTCTTGGGCTTATCCGGCGAACCAGTGATTGACACGGAAACGTCCTCAAAAGGCCGGAAAGGCCCGATTCTTCTGTGATTGCCTCAACATAAGGCAAGCATCACGGTTTGGCTATCAGGGCTGCAAACTGCTTTGACGCCCCCTGAACTGTAGTATATTACGTGGAATATTCAATGCGAGACTCCGGCTGTGGCATCCATCCTTGTCATCAATCCCAACAGTTCGCCATCGGTGACGCGGTCCATGCAGGACTGTCTGTCGATTGTCACCGGCAACAGCCGTCATGACATCAAGCTAACCGAGCTGGCCAAGTCCCCGCCGGGCATCGAGACCAATGCGCATGTTGAAATGGTCATCCCCAACATCATCGAGCGGATTGGCGAGCACCAGGCCGATGCCTATGTGCTGAGCTGTTTTTCCGACCCCGGAATCGAACAGGTGCGCGCCGCAACATCGCGCCCGGTGATCGGCATCGCCGAAGCTGCCTATCTGGCCGCCCTCGGCCTTGGACAGCATTTCGGCATCGTCTCGCTCGGCCCCTCCTCGATTGAGCGACACTTGCACTATCTCAAGACGCTCAGGATCGATGGCCGGCTCGCCGGTGACCGTTCCATCGACATGACTATTCCCCAACTTATGGCGACAGACGTGGTCGAAACCGTGGTCCGCACGGGCCGCAAGCTGCGTGACGAAGACGGCGCCGACGTCGTCATTCTCGGCTGCGCCGGCCTCGGCAGCTATCGCGCGGCCATGGAAGAAGCCCTTGGGCTGCCCATCGTCGATCCGGTGCAGGCAGGCGTCGCCCTTGCCTGCACCACCCTTGATCTTCAATACCGCATGAAGGCGCACTGACATGGATGAGGTGATCCTGGGGACGGTGGTAACGCCGACCGGCCCGATTTCCGATGGCTGGATTGCAATCAAAGGGGACAGGATCGCCGCGATCGGCAACGGCCAGGTGCCCGATGCCGCCATTACGTTCGACGCCAAGGGTGCCTATATCATCCCCGGCGTCATCGACGGCCAGACCCATGCGGGCAGCTATGGCGGCCTTCCGGGCATCGCCTCGACCACGCGCTCCGCCGTTGCCGGCGGCGTCACCACCATCATCGACATGCCCTACGATTACCCGGCGCCGCTCAACACCACAGAACGGCTAGACGACAAGACGCGCGCCATTGCCGAACATGCCCACGCCAATGTCGCCCTCTATGGCACGGTCATGCCGGGCCAGGACATGTCCTCCGTCCTGCCACTGATCGAAGGTGGCGTCGTGGCCTTCAAAATTTCCGGCTTCGAATCGAGCCCTACCCGATTCCCGCGTATCGCCGCCGATCAATTGCTCGACCTGTTCGAAGCCCTGGCGCCGACCGACGTGCCGTTGGGAATTCACAACGAAGACCAGGAAATCGTCCGCGCCCGCATCGCACGCGCTCGTGCCGCCGGCTACAACGGTATCGAGGCGCATTCATCGAGCCGGCCGCTCTCGGCCGAGCAAGCTTCCACCGCGCATTTCCTCGAGCTCGGAGCCTTGTCGGGTGCCCACGCCCATATCGTGCACCTGACATCGACACGCGGTTTCCATCTGGTTGAAAACTATCGCCGCGACGGCTTCCGCTCAACCGGCGAGCTCTGCGTACACTATCTCTGGTTTGATCCGGACGTGGATGGCGACCTGGGCGCGCGTATGAAGGTCAATCCGCCCATCCGCCCCGGCCAGATCGAAAAACTCTGGGACGATGTGGCGTCAGGCCGTGTCGCCTTCGTCAGTTCCGACCATTCCAGCTGGCCGATCGACAACAAGCTCACTCCCTCGATTTTCGATGCTGGGGCCGGTGTCCCAGGCCTCGAAACGCTGCTTCCCGCATTCTATACCGGCGCCATGCAGCGCAATCTCGATGCCTTGACACTGACGGTGCAGCAGCTTTGCGAACGCCCTGCCCGCTTCTTCGGGCTCTGGCCGGAAAAAGGCGTTCTGCAACCTGGGGCCGATGCCGACATCGCCGTGATTTCACCCGAACCGATGGTCTGGGACGAAACCAGGGCGCATGACGAGCTTAACTGGAGCCCCTTCAATGGGCGGTATTTCGAGTGCCGGGTAGCCCGCACCTATGTGGGCGGTAAGCTCGCCTGGGACGGCATCGAAATCGTCAATAAACCCGGCGACGGCAAATATGCTCCGCGCCGCAATTCCCACTGGTTTGCCTGAACAGGACTGTGCCATGCCGTTGATCACCCCCCAGAGCAAGGGCGTTTTCGTCATTGCCGTCACTCCGTTCACTGACACCTTGGCGGTGGATATGGCGAGCGTGGATAGCGCCACCGATTTCTATTTCGACAAAGGGGCCGATGGCCTGACCATACTAGGCATGATGGGCGAAGCGCCCAAGCTGACCCAAACCGAGGCGCTGGATATCACCCGACGCACCTTGGCCCGCGCCAATGGCAAGCCGATCGTCGTCGGCGTCTCCGCGCCCGGTCTTGCCGCCATCGACGAATTGACCAAGGCGGTGATGGATCTGGGCGCTGCTGGCGTGATGGTTGCCCCGCCTGGCACGCTCAAGACCGACGACCAGATCTTTTCCTATTACCAGACCGTCATCGACACCATCGGAACCGACGTGCCGGTCGTGCTGCAGGATTTCCCACTTGTCACCGGAATTCACATCAGCTCGTCGCTGCTGGGTAGGATCGTCGAAGCCATGCCTTCCATCGTCATGCTGAAACATGAGGACTGGCCCGGCCTCGCCAAGATTTCTGACATTCGCGCCGCCGAGGCAAAGGGGCGTCGCCGGCTATCCGTCCTCTGCGGCAATGGCGGGGTCTTCCTGCCCGAGGAGATGGAACGCGGCGCCGATGGCGCCATGACCGGCTTCGCCTTCCCCGAAATGATGGTCGATGTGGTTCGTCTTGCCGGGGCCGGCGACATGGAGCGGGCGCAGGATATTTTCGACGCCTACCTGCCGCTGGTGCGCTATGAACAGCAGCCGGGCCTGGGCCTTGCGGTCCGCAAGCACACGCTGCACAAGCGCGGAGCCATCACCAGCCCGGCGCAACGCCGCCCCGGCGCGCCCCTGGCACCGAAGGCAGTGGCCGATGTCGACCGGCTTATTGCCCGACAGGAAAGCAAATTGAAGGATCTCGGCTGATGGATTTGGGTCTTGGGGGCAAGCGCGCCCTGGTTCTCGGCGGCAGCCGCGGCCTCGGCGCCGCAATCGCTTCGGCGCTCGAAGCCGAAGGCGCAACGGTGCTGGCGGCCTCGCGCTCAGGCGCCTACAAGGTCGACCTGACCGACACCGCCTCGGTCGCCGCCCTGATCGAACGGGTGCGCGCTGAGGGTGGCGTCGACATCCTGGTCAACAACAGCGGCGGCCCCAAGGCCGGCCCGGCCCAGGGACAGACCAACGCCGACTGGCTCGCGGCTTTCCAGGCCATGGCTATGTCGCTCTTTGCCATCACCGATGCGCTGCTGCCGCAGATGATCGAGCGCCAATCGGGCCGTATCATCACGATTGGATCCTCCGGCGTCGTCGCACCCATTCCGGGCCTAGCCCTCTCCAATACGGTCCGCGGTGCCATTGCCGGCTGGTCCAAGACCCTGGCCGGCGAGGTCGCCAGGCACGGCATCACTGTCAACATGGTGCTTCCCGGCCGTATCGACACCGATCGGGTGCGCGAACTCGATAGCGGCAAGGCCAGCCGAACCGGCAGCACAATCGAAGCCGTGCAAGAGGCGTCGCGCCAAGAGATCCCGACCGGCCGCTATGGCCGCCCCGAGGAATTCGGCGCCGTCGTGGCCTTTCTCGCCAGCCGGCAGGCCAGCTATGTCACCGGCAGCATGCTCCGCGTCGATGGCGGCCTGATCCGGGGACTTTAGCCGTGTCTTTCGATTTCGACGCCAGCATCGATCGCCGCAACACCGGCAGCAACAAGTGGAGCAAATATCCTCCCGGCGTGCTGCCAATGTGGGTGGCGGACATGGATTTTGCCGCGGCGCCCGCCATCGTCGAAGCCATCACCCGACGGCTCCAGCATCCGGTATTCGGCTATTGCTCGGCCAGTCCCGAACTGCGCGACCAGATCGTTTCGGACATGGCGACAAAATATGGCTGGTCGATCCGGGCGGAGGACGTGGTCTTCCTGCCCGGGGTGGAGCCCGGCTTTAACATGGCCATCAAGGCACTGCTCGAGCCCGGGCAGCGTCTCGCCATCCAAACCCCGATCTATCGTCCTATTCTCAATACGCCCCGGCAATGGTCGCTCGAAGCGATCGACATCCGGGTCGATCGCCCCATCGCCGAACAGCAGGGCCTGCTGGATCGCGCCGATGCCATGTTGCTGTGCAATCCGCATAACCCCACCGGCAAGGTCTATGATCGCAGCGATCTCTTGGCGCTGGCCGAGGCGACGAACGACAGGCCGATCATTTCCGACGAAATCCACTGCGAGCTGGTCTATGATGGCCGGCGCCACATCCCCATTGCCAGCCTGCATCCGACCATAGCCGACCGCTGCATCACGCTTATGTCGGCCGCCAAGACCTACAACATTCCCGGTCTCAAGACGGCCTTTGCTATCGTGCAGAACCCGGAACTGCGCCAGCGTTTCGAAGGCTCGCGCCTCGGGATGGTGGATAGCGTCAACATATTGGGCCTCGAAGCCACGCTGGCCGCCTTCCGCGACGCTACGGATTGGCGCGACGGTGTAGTGACTTACCTGGAGGGTAATCGCAACTATCTTGCCAGTGCCGTGTCGGAACGCCTCCCCGGCGTCACCATGCAACTACCCGAGGCGACCTATCTCGCCTGGCTTGATTGCTCGGGTCTAGGCCTCGACAACCCCGCAGAGCATTTCCTCAACCACGCCAAGGCCGCCTTCAGCGCCGGCACCGATTTCGGCACCGCCTACGGCCAGTTCATCCGCCTCAACTTCGGCTGCACCCGCGCCACTCTGATCGAGGCAGTCGATCGCATGGCGAGCAGTTTATGAAGCTCTGCCATCCTTCCGTGTGCATTCAAACGTCGGTGGGCACGGCTAAGCTTGCGCTCACCTGATAGGGCCAGATCCATGCGCAGAAACATATGGCGGACCTGCTGCGTCGCATCGGCGAGGCGAGATCAACAAAACGTTTCTTATCGGCCATCGCTTTTCGCTAAATAACGCGTTGGCGGGCTAAATAGCTTCATGAGTTGGACGAAGGTTTCCTCAAGCTGCATTAACAGGCAAGCGCGCCACCATCGGGAACTACCTTAAACCTTAGGAGTGGCAAGCTTCCGGGGAGACGTAAAGGCGTCTTCAATTGCCGAAAGATCGATCCCTGTCATATCGAGAGCCCCTTTAGCTATCGCCCCACAGCCGAAAGGCAGGCGCGATTTTTTCGTTTGGAGGAAGTGAGCCGCCATTGTGCGAGGGAGCATTGGGGGCGGGCCTCCTGCCGAGG
>NZ_LBCQ02000012.1 GCF_001014615.2 Aquamicrobium sp. LC103 | reverse complement strand
GCGGCCGTGGCGGACGCGGAAGCCGTGGTTCCGGCGGACGTGGCTATCGCGCCGGCGGGGGAGGGTCCCTCGGGCGCGGCCTGCGGCAGGCGGCGCGCGATTTCGGCGGCCTGTTCCGCTTCTAACAAGAGACCGTCAAAGGCGGCCGGGCTCTTCGCCCGGCCGCTTCTTTCATGGAGACGACGAATGCTCGTTCGTTGCAGCCTCACCGCCCTCCCTCTTCGCTTCGTGGATGCAGGCGAGGTTTTCGACACGCTTCTTGCGGTCACCGAAGGTTGGTCCTTTGCCGTCCTGGCGGGCGAGGTCGATGGCACCGCCCTCTCGATATCGCGCAATGAAGAGGGCTTCGCGATCGAGGAGGCCGGCCGCGAAACCCTG
The DNA here is from genome assembly GCF_001014615.2 of Aquamicrobium sp. LC103. Lineage (GTDB taxonomy): Bacteria > Pseudomonadota > Alphaproteobacteria > Rhizobiales > Rhizobiaceae > LBCQ02. The sequence continues at coordinate 269,586 of NZ_LBCQ02000012.1, read as the reverse complement.
CATGAGCCGAGCGCCGTCAGCGCCGCCTGCAGCCTGATCGTCGTCCTGCTCAACCGCATGATCGAGGATGAAGCCGATCTGCTGTGCCTGCATGCCGGTGCGGTGGCGATCGGCGGGCGGACGATCGTCTTTCCGAGCACGCATCGCGCCGGCAAGAGCACCCTTGGCGCGGCGTTGGCGTTTCGCGCTCACAAGGTCGTCGCGGACGACATTCTCCCTCTCGACTGCGCCGGAGATGGTATTCGCGCCATCGCCTCGGGAGTCGCCCCTCGTCTCAGGGTTCCGCTTCCGCGCGCGCTCGGCCTGCGTTTCCGCTTCTCGGCATGGCGCGCCGCCGGTCCCGACGACGGCTACTACCGCTATCTTCACCTGCCGTCCTCGCTCAAATGCCCGCTCGGCGAACGGCACGAACTCGCCGCCTTCGTCTTCCTCGAGCGTAGCTCCGGGCAGCGCGGGGCGCAGCTCCAGGCGGTCGACAAGGCGAGCGCGATGCGCAGCCTGCTCATCCAGAATTTCGGTACGGCGGCGGCGCCGGAGGCGATCGTCGGCCGCATCGACCGGCTGACGGATGAGAATCCCGCCTTCCTGCTGCGTTACGGCGATCTTGGCGAAGCCGCCATGGTTCTGGAGCGCAGCTTCGGCGCAGCCGAGCCGGCATGCAGGCTTTGGGCTTCACTCGAACGGACGGCCCTTCCCATCCGAACCGTGGAGCGTGTTGAGCCGCTGCGGGATGGCGGAGAGCGCGGCGAACGCATGATCTGTCAACGCCCGGGCATCGTCTGCAAACGGACGGAAGGTTCCGCCTTCCTTGCCGATCCCGAACACGGCGGCATCTTCGCGCTCGATGCCGTCGGGGCGGCGGTCTGGATGCTGATGGAGGAGCCGGTCTCGGTCCAGGAGCTCACCTGCGCGCTCGGCGAGGCCTTTTCCGACGTCGAGCCCGAGCGGATCGCGGCCGACATCGACCGGCTCGTTCAAATGCTGCTAGCCAACCGCCTGGCCGTGGAGGCGGCATGACGAAACGGCTCCGGTCGGCGATCTCGAACCGGCCGTCGAAAGTTCCTTGAAAGATAAAAACGGCCTGCGCGGAGAGATGAATGTGTCCGCACAGGCCGCCAAGGTCGCTTCAGGGCGTGGCGCCGCATATGGCGCGGGCGTTGAGGAGCCCCCAACCGAAGACCGGATCCTTTCCGGGATCGCCCAGATCCTCGACGCTGCGCGTCAGGCGTTCGCGAATCTGCTCCGTCGTCAGATCGGGATTTGCCGTCTTCATCAACGCTGCCGCGGCGGTGACGAAGGGGGCGGCGAAGGAAGTGCCGGTCTTTGTGCGCTTGCCGCTTATCGAAGCTGCCGTCCACACTGCGACGCCGGGTGCCGCGAAGTCGATGTGCTCGCCGCGGCCGGCGCGCCTGTAGGGGCGCTTGCGCCGGTCGATCGCCGTCACCGCGACGACTTCCTCATAGGCGGCCGGATAGACCGGCTCGGATCTCGGCCCCTCATTGCCGGCGGCCGCGACCATGATGATGCCACGTTCGGCCACCCTTCCCACCGCCTGTTCCAGCAGCTCGTTGTCGGGGCCGGAAAGGCTCATGTTGATGACGTGCACCTGGCGCTCGACGAGCAAATCCAGCGCGCGGACGAGATTGTATGCTTCTGCGCGCTCGTCGTTGCGGCGGGCTTTGTGGAACGTATCCAGGGCGATCAGCCTGGCGCCTGGCACGAGGCCGGGCGTGCGGCTTTCCGGAGCTCCCACCAGCAACGCCGCCACGGCCGTCCCATGCTGCTTTCCCGATTCCGGTAGTTTCTCGTCGACGAGGCGGATGACCTCGACCTCGGCGCCTTCGAACGCGCTGTGTTCCGCATTTATCGCCGTATCGACCAGACCGACATGCACGGTACCTGTGCAGGCGCCAGGCGCCTCCTGCCCGGCCGGCCAGCCGACAAGCACGCGCGCCAGGCAGTCGTCGGTGAGACAAGGCTGCTCGGCGCCCTGTTCAGGGCGATAATAATGATTGAAGTCGAGAACGGCCTGCGGCGCGGTGGCTACGGCCTGTTCGCGCGCAGCTTCCAGCGTGATCCCTGACGGGATGCGCAGCTTGATCACCTCGGTATCGGCCGAGGCGATCGGCGATCGTTCCAGGACCTCGAAACCCGAGGCGGTCATCTGATCGAGCTGGGCGGCAGTGAAGCCGAGGCCGACGATCTCGTCCGGCGCGCGGGTTGGGGGAGGCGGGGCAGGCACCTGTGCCCGGCGTTGCGGGCTGCGACGCTGTGGCCGCGGCAGGCGCGGCGCGAACTGTCCGCGAAACATGCGGATTACGTTGCCGACACCATCATCATCGTCGTCATCGTCATCGTCATCGTCGGCAAGAGCAGGCTGTACGCCCATAAGCTCGGGCGTCGTCCAATCGCCGCCAATCAGCATGCTTCCGGAAAGCACGAACACGAACAGAAGGCGCAGCAGTGCCGGTGTGCGGATCGCCGCAAGAGAGTTGCGCATCGCTTCATTCTCCTCTCTGAACATGGCCATAGCAAAGGACGCCCAACTAGTCACTTGGAACGGCCGGTCATTGATTGTAGGTTGCCGGAAAACGCACTGCCCCGGGCGTTATTCCACGATCTGCAATCGGATATCGAAAAAATGAGCCCGAGGACCGGCCGAGTCGAAGATCAACTCGTCGCCTTCCTGCCGAATTTACGCCGCTTCGCCATTTCCCTGTGCGGTTCGCGGGACGTGGCCGACGATCTGGTTCAGGCGGCCTGCGAGCGTGCGCTCGCCAATGCCGAGCGTTTCGAGCAGGGCACCCGTTTCGACGCCTGGATGTTCCGAATCCTGCGCAACCTGTGGATCGACACCATCCGCCGGCAGAAGACGGCCGGCGTCCACGAGGATATTTCCGAGCGCCAGGACATCGCCGGCGCCTCCGGCGAACGCGAGGTCGAAGCCCGCCTGACGCTCAAGAGCGTCAGCGAAGCGATCGCCGATCTGCCGGACGAGCAGCGCGAAGTGCTGCTTCTGGTCTGCGTGGAGGAATTGTCCTATCGCGAAGCGGCCGACGTTTTGGCAATTCCGATCGGAACGGTTATGAGCAGGCTTGCACGCGCTCGCAAAAATTTGGCGGACGCGGCGGGAATAACCGGGGAGAACATGCGTTCTGACATCGTGCACGGGGCTAAGCGATGACGACCGAATTTTCCGACGAGATATTGATGCGTTTCGCCGATGGGGAGTTGGACCCCGATACCGCGGCGCAGGTCGAACGAGCGATGGAGAGCGACGACGAGCTCGTGACGCGCGTGGCGATGTTCATGGAGACGCGCGCGGCGGCGAAGGACGCGCTCGCGCCTCTGCTTGAAGAGCCGGTGCCGGACCATCTCACCGCTGCGGTCGAAAGAATGGTCGCCGAGAAGAAGGCGGCGGAAGGCCCCCGCGAACCCTCCGAGCCCGCCGACGCCTCCGTGGTCCCGTTCCCGCGCCGGGCGGCGAACGACGGCAATCGTGCCCGCTGGATCGTTCCCATCGCCGCCTCGCTGCTCGCGGCACTCGGCGGCTACTGGCTGGGCGCGGACGGCGCGTCCGCGCCGGTCGGCAATACGGATCTGGTCGCTGTCAGCGACCCGGGCCTGGTCGAGGCTTTGCGGACGGTGGCGGCGGGCGACGAGCGGCAGCTGGCCGGCTCGAACCAGCGCTTTCGCGCGATCGCCACCTTCCGCGACAATGCCCAGACGCTTTGCCGCGAATTCGAGCTGGACTCGGCGCAAAGCTCGACCGTGATTTCGGTCGCCTGCTTCGCCGATCCCGGCTGGCGGGTGACCTTCGCCGTCGTCGCGCCCGCCGACAGTGGCGGATACGCGCCGGCGTCCTCGACCGAGGCGCTCGACGCCTATCTCCAGGCGATCGATGCGGCACCGCCCATGACGGTGGAGGAGGAGACGCAGGCGCTCTCCTCGCTGCGCTGAGGAAGCGTGGCGCTAGCTGGCCTCGTCCGTCTTTGCCAACCGCGCCCGCAGCTCGGTCTTCAACACCTTGCCATAGCTGTTCTTGGGCAGTTCATCGCAAAAGACGTAACGTTTCGGTTTCTTGAAGGACGCGATCTCCCGCCGGCACCAGGTCTCGAGCTCGACCGGCGCGCAGGTGGCACCGGGGCGGGAAACGACGAAGGCGACGACGTCCTCGCCCCATTCCGAACTCGGCGCGCCGACCACGGAGACTTCCAGGACGGCCGGATGGCGCGCGAGCACTTCCTCCACCTCGCGCGGATAGATGTTGGTTCCGCCCGATATGATGACATCCTTCGACCGGTCGGTGAGCGTCAGGAAACCGTCGCCGTCGATCCGCCCGACGTCGCCGGTATGCAGCCATCCATTGGCAAGCGTCCGGGCACTCGCTTCCGGATTGTTCCAGTAGCCTTTCATCACCGTGGGGCCGCGCACCAGGATTTCGCCCGGCTCGCCCTCCCGGGGCGGACCGCCGTCTCCTGCTATCCTCATCTCGATGCTCGCCATGGCTTGGCCGACCGACGCGCGGCGCTCCGAATGGTCGGGATGGGTGCGGTCGGCGATAATCTCGCGCCGCAAGGAGGTGATCGTCATCGGGCTTTCGGCCTGACCGTAGATCTGTACGAAACGCGGACCGAAAAGCTGCAGCGCCTCTTCAATGTCGGCTGCGTACATCGGCCCACCGCCATAGACGATGGTGCGTATGCCATCGCCGCGATAGCCGGACGTCTTCGACCATTCGACAAGTCGTTTCACCATGGTCGGGGCGGCGAACATGACCGTCTGCCCGAAATGCCGCGACAGATCCGCGATTTCTTCGGGATTGAAGCCGCGCGAAACGGGGAAGACGTGGCCGCCGCCGGCGCGCACGAACACGAAATTGTAGATGCCGGCGCCATGCGAAATCGGCGCGGCGTAGATCGTAGCCTGATCACCCGCAATCTGGTCGACGTCGAGCGCGTAGGCGAGGCTGGCGGTCCGGAGATTGTCGTGCGTCAGCATCACGCCTTTCGGGCGGCCCGTGGTGCCGGAACTGTAGAACAGCCATGCGGTGTCTTCGCCCGTCACCTCCGCCGGCGCTTCGGTGCCATCGCCTTGCTCTTCGAGTGCTGTCCATTCGGGAGAGCCGACCGCTATCTCGCGGCAGCCTTCCGGCAGCGGCGTCTCCGACCCGGTGGCCCCGTCCTCGGAGAACAGCAGCCGCGCGCCCGCATTCTCGACGATCCAGGCGACTTCGCGCGGGTGCAGCTTATGGTTCACCGGGACAATGATCGCGCCCGCCCACCACACCGCGTAAAACAGTTCCAGATATTCTGGAATGTTCTTCAGGAAAACCGCCACGCGATCGCCCGGCTGCAGCCCGTGCGACAGGCTCATGCCGGCAGCGCGCGCCCGAACGCGTCGCAGGAACTCACCATAGGTCGCGATCGGACGCGTTCCGAGAAAGATCGCCGGCGTGTCCGGCTTGGCACGCGCGGTCGAGTGCAGCCAACTGGCGATGTTCATTCCGCAATCCTCCCTGATGCGATCAGCGATGACGACTTCGGCGATGCCGAGGCTGACTGGAGGATGTCTACGATAGCCGCAACAGCTTGTCTATATATTTGAAAGGTACGTCCATATAAGAAGACGTTCTGCAGTCATTCACACGCTGTCGAGTGGCGGCGTCGTCAAGCCCTTGATCTCCTCACTCAGATAGCGCGGTCCGAAATGCTGCGCCACGGCGGCGTGCATGATCCTGGCGATCTCCGGCATCCTGACTTCGACGCGGTTGAGCGGGCCGGCGACGGTGACGGAGAAGATGCGTTCTGAAATGTTGATGGGCAGAGAAACGCCGCCGAGATCGACGCTGTAGTTGGACGCCGAGCGAAACCAGCCGCGAAACAGGCCGGCACGGATCTGATCCTCGACGGTTTCCACGCTCATCGGCGTTCCTGACCCGTAGCGCTCAAACACCACCTTGCGCAGCAGCGCGCTGCGCTGGCGGCTCGGCCATTGGCTGATGATCGCCTGGCCGGAAGCCGTCGCATGCAGTGGAATGCGTTGCCCGACTTCCGCGGCATAACGAACGCGGGCCTTGGACTGGACGACTTCGAGGAACATGAGGCTTCCGCCGGAGGCGGCTCCGATGCAAACCGTTTCGCCAGTGCGGTCGTTCAGGTCTCCGGCGAGTCTCACCAGCGTATCCGGTATGGGCTCGGCTGCGGAGATCGTCTGCGCGATCGCCAGCCATCGCGGAGTCGGATAGAACCGGCCGCGTCCTTCCGGCTCGAAGAGATACCCGCGCGCGCCGAGCGTGGACAAGAGGTTGAAGGTGGACGAGCGCGGCCAGCCGAAATGCTGCGATACCTCGGCGAGGCTCGCGGGCTTGCCGTGAGCGGCGAAGAACTCGAGTAGATCGAGCATATTTGCGACTTGCCTGACCAGCACCGTCATTTCTCCGTTCGAAGATGCGGCAGCGAATCCCACCGCGTCCGTGTCTATATATATGGCAACTCGACGGGCGGTAACCCCAATCGAATACCGAGTTCGATTCCTTGCGCCCCTTGAATGCCAAGAATTTGGACAACTTCTCCATTTTTAGGTTGACTACCGGCAATGTCATCATAAGAATCCAAATTTCCGAACATCAAAGACAAATATATGTACAATTCGTCATTGGGTTCGTAGGATCCGTGGCGATCCATGCGCCAGACTGGGAGGAAAAGGATGGAACGTAGGTCCAATGCCGCGGAGACCGTCGGCATTTCGCGTGCGCTGGCCTCGTTGGAGGTGGCGCTGATGGCGGTGTCGGCGGTCGCGATGGCGGCCATCATGCTGGTGGTCACCCTCGACGCGACGTTGCGCTACATCATCTCGTCGCCCCTGACCTGGTCCTACGACCTGATCGGCCTCTACCTCATGGTGGCGGTGTTCTTCCTTGCGCTGCCGGACACGCTCAACCATCACGGCCACATCGCCGTCGACATTTTCCAGCGCCTCATCCCGCTGCGGCTCCGGCATCTGTTGCTGGGGACAGGATATGCGCTGTCGACATGGGTCATGGTGCTGATCGTGTGGGGGGCGGGCCAGCGGCTCAAGACCGCTTTCCTGCAGGATGAGCGCATCGCCGCGCTCGTTCCCTGGCCCACCTGGATTGCCTACCTGCTCGTCGTCGTCGGCTCCTCGGTACTGGTTATGCGCTGTCTCCTCAGGGTCTACGGCCATTTCGCATCCGCGATCATCGGCCGAGAGGTCGTCGACATGCCGCCACCGCCCACCGAAGCCGGCGTCGAGGAGATCTGATCCATGCTTGTCCTTTTCGTTCTTCTCCTGCTTGGCGTTCTGCTCGTCATCGGTCTGCCGGTCGCCTTCGGCATGGCGGTGTCGGGCGCCGTCGGCCTCTATCTCTACGGTGGCATGCCGATCCTGTCCGGCATTCTCAGTACGACGCCGCTGACCACCGCGAATTCCTACGAGATGATCACGATCCCGATGTTCATCCTGATGGCGGAGTTCGTCATCCTGTCGGGCATCGCGAGCGACCTGTTCCGCGCCGCGACCATATGGGTGGGGCGCGTGCGCGGCGGTGTCGCGATGGCGACGGCGATCGCTGGGGCGGGCTTCGGCGCCATCTCGGGTTCCAGCACCGCGGCGGCCGCGACGCTGGCCGCAACCTCGCTGCCGGAGATGATCAAGCAGGGCTACGAGCCGAAGCTCGCCGGCGGCGTGGTCGCGATCTCCGGCACGCTCGCGATGCTGATCCCACCTTCGGTGGCGCTGATCCTCTACGGCATCCTGGCGGACGTCTCGATCTCGGCGCTGCTCATCGGCGGCATCATTCCCGGCCTCATCGTCACCGTGGCGATCATTCTGACGGTCTGGATCCTCGTCATCCTGTGGCCGGAGTCGGCGCCGGGTGGCCGCAGCTACTCCTTCGCGGAAAAATTCGCCTCGCTGAAGCGGGTCGGCCCGATGCTGGTGCTGTTCCTCGCGATTACCGGCACGATCTATTCCGGCATCGCCACGCCCACCGAGGCGTCTGGCATCGGCGCTTTCATCGCCATGCTTCTCGCCATCCGCGAGCGCAAGCTGACGCCGTCGACATTGTGGGCCGCGCTGCGCAACTCGGCGCAGACGAGCTGCATGATCCTGTTCATCATCCTCGGCGCTCACGTCTTCGGCTATTTCATCACCATCACACGGGTCACCAACGACCTCAGCGAGTGGGTCGCGGCCTTGCCGCTTGCGCCGCTGGCGATCATGGCGTTGATCCTGGTCGGCTACATCATCCTCGGCTTCTTCATGGACCAGATCGCCATTCTGATCCTGACCGTGCCCGTCGTGCTGCCGATCGTGCTCAAGCTCGGCTTCGATCCGATCTGGTTCGGCGTGATCGTGGTCGTTACCGCGGAGGTCGGCATGGTCACGCCGCCCTTGGGCATGAACGTCTTCGTGGTGGCAAGATACACACGCCGGCCGCTCGGCGAACTGTTCAGGGGCGTCATGCCGCATGTCTGGGCGCATCTCGTCGTGATCGCGCTCCTGACGCTCTTTCCGGGAATAATCCTGTGGCTTCCGTCCACGATGCGCTGATCCGGAACGCAATCAATCAAAAGCTGGGAGGAATGATCATGCTGAAATATCTGAAAGCGGGAGTAGCCCTGGTATCGCTTCTCGCAGTCTCGGCCATGCCGTCGGTCGCCGAGACCCTGCGGATCGGGGATTCCTTTCCCGTCGGCCACTACATCGCGGAAAACATGACCAAGTTCTGGATGGAGGACGTCAAATCGAGGTCGGGCGGCAAGATCGACTTCCAGTATTTTCCCGCCGAACAGATGGGCAAGGCCAAGGACCTCCTGTCGCTGACGCAGAGCGGCGTGCTCGACATCGGCTATGTCGGCCCGTCCTATGTCAGCGACAAGCTGCCCCTGTCCTCCGTCGGCGAGATGCCGGAGGCCTTCACCAATTCCTGCCAGGGCACCAAGGCGTTCTGGGAGATCGCCAAGCCGGGCGGCGCGCTGGATCAGGCCGAATTCGCGCCCAACGGCGTTCGCGTGCTGCTCGTCATGGTGCTGCCGCCCTATCAGGTTTTCACGGCGAAGCGCGAGATTTCCGGCCTCGACAGCTTCAAGGGCCTGAAGCTGCGCACCACGGGCGGGGCGAAGGAGATCGCGACGCACTCGATCGGCGCGGTGCCGGTGCAGATGGCGGCGCCAGAGGCACGTGACGCGCTGTCGCGCGGCACGCTGGACGGGCTGTTGTTCCCGCACTCGTCTATCCTGCCCTACGATGTCCTGCCATTCCTCAAATACGCCACGCAGGACGTGAATTTCGGGTCCTTCGTCGTCACCTACGTCATCAGCCAGCAGAAATGGGATCAACTCGACGCGGAGACGCAAAAGATCCTGGCGGAGGCTGGCGAGGCGGCGACCATGCATGGCTGTGAGGTCGCGGACAAGCTCGACGGTGTCGACAAGCAGACGATCGCCGATGGCGGCGTGACCTTCGTCAGCCTGCCCGACGCCGACAAGGCGAAGCTGGAGGAGCTGCTGGGAACCTTGAGCAATCGCTGGGCCGATGAACTCGATCAGCGCGGCAAGCCCGGCAAGACGATCCTCGGCGCGTTCCGCGACGCCCTCGGCGCCGCCCAGTAAAAAGCGCGGGGAGGAAAGGGAATGCAGCTCGTTGGCAAGGGACTTTACTGGACGGACCTTCCGATCGGAGCCGCATTCCGCACCTTCGGGCGGACGCTGACCGAGACCGATATCGTGAATTTCGTCTCGGTTGCCGGCATGCTCGAATCGCTGTTCGTGGACGCCGAGTTTCGCGCCGCGCATTCCGCCATTCCGGGGCGGCCTGCACCGGCCGCGCTGGTCCTCGCTCTCGCGGAAGGATTGGTGCTGAACGCCACCGCCCAGGGCACCGGGCTTGCCTTCCTGAATATGGAACTGACGGTCGAGCGCCCGGTGCAGCAAGGCGATACGATCCATGTCGAGATCACCGTCGTCGAGCAACGCGCGGCTTCGAAGGAAGGCCGCGGACTGGTGCGTACGCGCAACGCGGTCGTCAACCAGCGGGGCGAGACGGTGATGGTTTACACGCCGCTGCGCCTCATGGAAGGGCCGCCGGCCGCCTGATTCTCTCTTGTTCCGAAACAGGCATGCCTTCGTCCAAATTTTTGGACGGAGGCTGCAGGTATTTGCGCGCGATTGAACAAAAGGGATTCAGAAAAGCTTCGCGAAAACATGGATTTCTTGCTCTTCGAGCTTGCAAGCGCGTTTCGACTGTGATCCAAATATATGTATAAGAAATTCATAAATGCGGACAAATGCAGAAAGGCCGGCGAATGGGCCCGCTTTCCGGATTGAAGGTCATAGATCTCACCGCGGTGCTGATGGGGCCGTACGCCACTCAGTTCCTGGGAGATTTCGGCGCCGACGTGATCAAGGTCGAGCCGCCGAGCGGTGACCTCGTCCGTTCGATAGGTCCGGGCCGCTCGCCGAGCATGGGACCGATCTTCCTCAACGCCAATCGCTCCAAACGGTCGATCGTCGTCAATCTGAAGACGGCCGAGGGGAGGCTGCTGCTGCTCGATCTTTGCCGCGAAGCGGACGCTCTGGTCTATAATATCCGCCCGGCGGCGATGGCCCGGCTCGGACTCTCCTACGAGGAAGTCTCGGCGATCAATCCGCGCATCATCTATGCCGGCTTGTATGGGTACGGTCAGGATGGCCGCTATGCCCGCCGGCCAGCCTATGACGACCTCATCCAGGGTGGCGCGACGCTGCCATACCTGTTCATGCTTTCGGGGTCGAGCGAGCCGCGCTACGTACCGTCAGCGATCGCCGACCGCATCGTCGGTCTGACCGCCTTGAGCGGGATCCTTGCAGCGCTTCTCGAACGCGATCGCAGCGGCCGCGGCCAGCGCGTCGACGTGCCGATGTTCGAGACGATGGTGGGCTTCATTCTCGGCGATCATCTCGGCGGCCTCACCTTCGACCCGCCGCTCGACGCCGGCGGTTATGCGCGCCAGCTTGCCCGCGACCGTCGTCCGTTCCGGACCGCGGACGGTCATGTCTGCGCGCTCGTCTACACCGACGACCATTGGAGGCGCTTCCTGGAAGCGATCGGCCAGCCTGATCTGATGCAGACCGACCCGCGCTTTGCCAGCTTCGGCGCCCGCATGGAGCATGTGGCGCATGTCTATGGCTGGCTCACCGAGCTGTTCGCGACGCGCAGTTCGGCCGAGTGGATCGCGCTTCTCGACGAGACCGATATTCCGGTCATGGCAATGCACAGCTTCGAGACGGTGCTCGAGGACCCGCACCTCGCCGAAGTCGGCTTTTTCCAGCGCGTGGAGCATCCCAGCGAGGGCGAGATCGTGACGATGGCCAATCCGGTACGCATGTCGGCAACCCCCGTCGAGACGCGGCGCCTCGCGCCGCGCATGGGTGAGCACACGGTCGAGGTGCTGCGGGAGCTCGGTGCCGACGAGGACAGGATTAGCACGCTTCTAGAACGCGGGATCGTTGCGGCTGCCGCGCAGCCGGCCTCACAGGACGAAAGAGGATAAAGATGGATTTTGGTTTCACCAGCGAACAGGAAGCCATTCGCGACGCGATTGAGCGCATCTGCTCTCAATTCGACGATGCCTATTGGCTGAAGCGCGACAAGGAAGGCGGCTTCCCGCAGGATTTCTATGACGCGCTCGCCCGCGAGGGCTGGCTTGGCATCTGCACCGCCGAGGCCCAGGGCGGCGCGGGGCTCGGCATCACGGAGGCGGCGATCATGATGCGCACCATCGCCGAATCCGGAGCCGGCATGTCCGGCGCGTCCGCCGTCCACATCAACATTTTCGGCCTGAAGCCGGTCGACGTCTTCGGCACCGAGGAACAGAAGAACCGCATGATCAGGCCGATGGCCGAGGGGCGCGAGAAGGCCTGCTTCGCGGTCACCGAACCGAATACCGGACTGAACACCACGCAACTCAAGCTGCGCGCCGAGAAACGCGGCGGCCATTATCACGTCACCGGTCAGAAGGTCTGGATTTCAACCGCGCAGGTCGCCGACCGCATCCTGTTGCTTGCCCGCACGACGCCTCTCGAAGAGGTCAGGAAGGCAACCCACGGCCTCAGCCTGTTCTACACCAAGTTCGACCGCGAGCGGATCAAGGTGCGGGAAATCGAGAAGATGGGCCGCAAATGCGTCGATTCCAACGAGCTTTTCTTCGAGGATTTCCGCATACCCGAAGAGGATCTGATCGGCGAGGAGGGGCGCGGCTTCGAGTACATCCTGCACGGGATGAACCCTGAGCGCATCCTGATCGCGGCGGAGGCGGTCGGACTCGGCATGGCCGCATTGCGCAAGGCCACGCAATATGCGCGCGAGCGTGTCGTGTTCAGCCGCCCGATCGGCCAGAACCAGGGCATCCAGCACCCGCTTGCCAAATGCTGGTGCGATCTCGAAGCCGCCTGGCTGATGGTCATGAATGCGGCGTGGCAGTACGATTCCGGAAAGCCGGCGGGTGCCGCCGCCAATGCGGCGAAGTATCTGGCCGGCGAGGCCGGTTTCGACGCCTGTCAGACCGCGGTGATGACCCATGGAGGCTTCGGCTACGCCAAGGAATACCATGTCGAGCGCTATCTGCGCGAGGTGATGGTGCCGCGGATCGCGCCGATCAGCCCGCAACTCGCCCTGAGCTTCATCGCCGAACGCGTGCTCGGCCTGGCGAAATCCTACTGACGCGCCATGTCCGCGATCTCCGCCGCAGCTCTCGACCTGCCTTCCCTGATCAGGGAAGGCGATCGCGTGCTGGTCGGGCAGGGGACGGCGGAGCCGCTTACGCTGACCCGGTCGCTGATGCGGCAGGCCGAGCGGCTGCCGTCATGCAGCGTCTTCATCGGTCCGACCTATTCCGATACCTTCACGACTGAAGCTCCGGCTCACATCGCCTTCGAAAGCTACGGCGCCATCGGCGCCGCCGCGAAGCTCGCGCGTGCCGGCAGGCTTTCGATCTATCCGGAACATTTTTCCGATCTCGCCGAGGAAATCGGTGGTCCACGGCTGGCGGTCGCCTGCGTGTTGATCCAGTTGCGCCCGGCCCTGGCCGGTGGCGGCTACAATCTCGGCGTGGCACGCGATTTCGTGGTCGAGGTCGTCAAAAAGACGCGTTGCGTGGTGGCGGAATTGAACCCGGCGCTGCCGGCCTGCCGCGGCGGCGACATCGAACTCGACCTGCCGTTCTCGGCGGTAGTCGAGGCAGAGTTTCCGCCGCTTGAAATCCCGCCGCCCGTGCTTGGTGAAACGGAAAAACGCATCGCGGCGAATGTCGCGGCCCTAGTGCCGGACGGCGCGGTGCTGCAGGCTGGCGTCGGCTCCATCCCGGCAGCGGTTCTCCATGCGCTCACGAGCCACAAGGATCTGGGCTTTCACTCAGGCGCGTCATCCGATGGGCTCGTCGCCCTGGCGGAAGCGGGCGCGCTCACCAACGCGCGCAAGGAAATCGATGCCGGCGTGTCGGTCACTGGCATCCTTCTCGGCAGTCGTCGCCTCTATGAATTCGCCCATCGCAATCCGCAACTGCGGCTGGCCGGGCCTGACGAGACCCATAGCCTCGCGCGTATCGCCGGCTTGTCGCGTTTTCATGCCATCAATTCCGCGCTCGAGGTCGACCTCACCGGGCAGGTCGGCGCCGAACTGGCCGGCGATCGCTATGTCGGCGCCGTCGGGGGCCAGGTCGATTTCGTGCGTGCCGCACGCAAGTCGCCGCACGGGCGGGCGATAGTCGCGCTTCCGGCAGCGACGCGGGACGGCATGAGCCGCATCGTGCCGCAGGTCGGAACCGTCACCTGCGCCCGCTCCGACGCGGACACCATCGTGACCGAACACGGCGTTGCGGAACTTCGCGGCCAAAGTCTCGACGAGCGGGCTCGGCGCATGATCGCGATCGCCGCGCCTGAATGGCGCGAGCCGCTCGCACGCGCCTGGCATGACGGCAGGAAGCATCTGCAATGAGCGTGAACGGCAGAAAAGGACCGCTCGCCGGCCTCAAAATCGTGGAAATGGAGGGCATCGGACCTGCGCCTCTGGCCGCGATGCTGCTGGCCGATCTCGGCGCCGAGGTGATCCGTATAGAGCGCATCGCTGCTTCCGGCGTCGGAATCGCGCGGCCCCGCGAGTTCGATTTCGCGCTGCGGGGGCGTATGTCGATACGGATCGATCTCAAGCACAGGGAAGGCGTCGCGCTCGCGCTCGGGCTGATCGCGCGCGCCGACGGGCTGATCGAAGGGTTTCGGCCGGGCGTGATGGAACGGCTGGGATTAGGTCCGGAGCCGTGCCTTTCGCTCAACCCACGGCTTGCATATGGACGTCTGACCGGCTGGGGACAGGACGGGCCGCTTTCGAGCACCGCCGGACACGACCTGAACTATCTCGCGGTCACCGGAGTGCTCGACCGGCTGGGAAGGGCGGGCTACGCCCCGACGCCACCGATCAATCTCCTCGGCGATTATGCCGGCGGCAGCATGCTGATGGCCTTCGGCCTGCTTGCCGCCATCCTCTGCGCGCGCACGAGCGGGCGCGGACAAGTGGTCGACGCGGCGATGATCGACGGAGTTTCGCTGCTTTCCATCCCGCTTCTCGGGCTCATCGGGGCCGGCATCCATGATCGCTCGCGCGGCGAGAACCTGCTCGACACGGGTGCGCCGCATTACGACGTATACCCATGCGCCGATGGAACCTATCTGTCCGTCGCGGCGATCGAGCCCAAGTTCCGCGCCGAGCTTATGGCCGGGCTCGGCTTCGATCCCGAGGACTTTCCCGACGTCGAGCGGCGGGAAAACTGGCCGGAAGCGCGGCGCCTGATCGCAGAGCGCATCTCGAGCCGCCCGCGCTCGCATTGGATCGAAATCTTCGAGGGTACCGACGCCTGCGTCGCGCCGGTGCTCACCTTCGAGGAGGCGATGGGGCATCCCCATAATGTCGCGCGCGCTGCCCATGTCGAGATCGACGGCAAGGTTCAGCCCGCGCCTGGGCCGCGCTTCTCCGGAACGCCGGCGGAGGCGCCATCGGGGCCGGCTCGTGGAGACGGGGAGGTGAGCGGCACGCTCGCCCTATGGGGCATCGGACTCGATCGCCTGGAGGAATTGCGCCGTTCAGGGGTAGTCCTTTGATCCGTGTGATTTCAACGACATAGGCGCACAGATTTAGAAAACACAAGAAGCATAGGAGAGAGGAAATTGGCCGGACTCTATTATGAGGAATTCGAGGTTGGGAAAGAATATGAACATCCGCTTTCGCGGACAGTCACCGAGCATGACAACATTTCCTTCAGCCTGATGACGATGAATCCCCAGCCATTGCATGTGGACAATCATTTTTCCGCGGGCACGGAATGGGGGCAGCCGCTCTTCAATTCCCTTTATACACTCGCCATTATGGTCGGGATGTCGGTGCAGGACACGACGCTAGGCACCACGATCGGCAATCTCGGGATGACCGACGTGCGCTTTCCGAAGCCGGTTTTCGCCGGAGACACGCTGCGCGCCCGAACCAAGATCGTCAGCAAGCGCGAAAGCGCCTCGCGCCCCAATGCCGGCATCGTCGAGTTCGAGCATATCTGCACCAACCAGCGTGGCGAAATCGTCGCCTCCTGCCGCCGCAGCGGCATGATGCGCAAAATGCCGGTGGCGTGATGCGTTCGCTCCTGTTCGTGCCGGGCGACAGCCCGAGGAAATTCGCCAAGGCGATCGGCACCGCCGCCAACGCTCTGGTACTCGATCTGGAGGACTCCGTCGCGGCGTCCGCAAAGGCCGAGGCGCGCGAAACCGTCGCCGAGATGCTGCGCTCCGAGCGCGCCGGCAAGATTCTCGTCGTCCGCGTCAATGCATTCGATACCGGATCGACGCTCGACGACCTCGCCGCGGTGATGCCGCACGCGCCCGATGCCGTCATGCTTCCGAAGTGTCGCGGCGGCCACGACCTCGACGTGCTCGACCACTACTTGTCCGCCTTCGAGGTTGCCAATGGGCGGGAGAGGGGAACAGTCGGCGTGATCGCGGTGGCGACCGAGACCGGCGAATCGGTGCTGGGGCTTTCCACCTATCGGCCGCATCCGCGTTTGCGCGGCCTGCTCTGGGGGGCTGAGGATCTGACGGCCTCGATAAACGCCACCGGCAATCGCGACGGCGAGGTCTATAGCGGTCCGTTTCTGCTCGCCCGCAATCTCTGCCTGATGGCGGCGTCGGCCGCCGGCGTCGCGGCCATCGACACGGTCTGCACCAATCTTGGCGACCTCGACTATGTGGCGGCCGAGGCCCGCGCCGCCCGTCGCGACGGCTTTTCCGCCAAGGCAGTCATCCATCCCAGCCATGTCGATCCGGTCAACGCCGCATTCCAACCGACGGAGGCGGAAATCGCCTGGGCGCGGTCGGTGGTGCGGGCGTTCGAGGACAATCCGGACCAGGGCGTCGTTCAGATCGACGGCAAGATGATCGACAAGCCGCACGAGCGGGCGGCGCGCAACATCCTCGCAACAGCAGGGGAGTGATGCGCGCATGACGACGGCTGACAGGGATGCGCAGCCGGGATTCTGGAGCACGACGCGCATTGCCGTGCTCGTCGTCGTCATCGGCTTCGCCTGCAACTTCGTGGCTCGTGGCGTGGTCGACACCTACCTGGTGTTCATGCTTCCGCTGGAACGCGAGTTCGGCTGGCGCCATTCCGACCTCACCCAGGTCTATTCGGCCTATCTGATCACGCTCGGCGTGATGTCGCCGCTCACGGGCGCCATTCTCGACGGCTGGGGGCCACACCTCTCTTATCTGGCCGGCGTCGCGCTGATGGCCGGTGCCATGCTGCTCGCCTCGCAGACGTCGGCGATGTGGCAGCTCTACCTGGCGATCGGCGTGATGTGCGGAATGGCCTCGTCGCTGATGGGCATGGTTCCGGCGGCGGCGCTGATCGGCCGCTGGTTCGATCGCCAGATGAGCGTCGGCGTTGCGCTCGCCTATGCCGGTTTCGGCTCCGGCATGCTGCTGGTGGTGCCGCTGGCGCAGGCGGGCATCGATGCGTTCGGATGGCGCGAGACCTACGGCATCATGTTCATGTGCCTGCTTGCGATGGTTCCGCTGCTGCTTCTCCTGCCATGGAGCCGCATCGCGGTCGGTGCGCCCGGCAACCCACGCGCCCGCGCACCGGCGCAACGCTCAAACGCTGCGCGGACCGGCGAAACCCATGCGCAATGGACGGTCCGCTCGGCCATCGGGACGCTCGAGTTCTGGCTTCTGGTGCAGGCCTTCTTCTTCACGGCGGTCGCCGCCTATCTCACCTCCGTGCAGGTGATCGCCTTCCTGATCGACCGCGGCTATCCGCCGCTCGACGCGGCGCTCGCCTTCGGAATTGCCGGCATGCTGTCGATCTGTGGCGTCATGATGTCAGGCTGGGCGATGGTGCGCTTCGGAGTGCGCCGCGCTACGGTCGTGTCTTTCGTCGGCACCTTTATCGGCATCGCCGGTCTCTGCTTCTTTGCCTTCTGGCCGCATGCCGGTTGGGTGCTGCTCTACATGCTGGCCTTCGGAACCAGCCAGGGCGCGCGTGGCCCCGTCATCAGCGCGCTCAACGCCCGCATCTTCGCGCGGGGGAAAGTCAGTTCGATCTACGGCCTGATCTTCATGATCATGTCGTTCGGGTCGGCCTTTGGAGCATGGCTTTCCGGCGTGCTGCACGATCTTACGGGCGACTACACAGCGGCTTTCATCGTTGCTTGTTTCGCCGTTTTCCTGGCGGCCGCGCCCTTCGTCGTCACGCGCCGTCTCGTGGAGGCGCGTGAACTCCCGCCGCCCTCGATACGGAGCTGATCCAGAAAACCGGGCGGCTAGGGAGCAGGCACCACCTCGACAAGCGCATCGAGAGCCAGTGCTCCCTTGCCCTGTTCCAATATCACGACCGGATTGAGATCTATGCCAGCAAGGCGCGCGTCGGCGCCGGCGGCGAAGCGGGATAGGCTGGACAACAGCTTTGCCGCGGCGTCGATGTCCGCCGGCGGTTTGCCTCGAGCGCCCTTGAGCATGGCCGCCATGCGCGTCCTCTCGATCATCGCGCGCGCCTCCATCTCGGAGAAGGGGCAACGGCGCAGCACGGAGTCGTCCATCAGCTCGGTGAAGATGCCGCCGGGGCCGAACACCGCGATCGGGCCGAACACGGGATCGTGCTTGATCCCCATGATCGCCTCCGTGCCGCCGGCAACTTGCCGCGCGACGAGGACACCTTCGATCCGCGCGCCCGGCGCGCCTCGTCGCGCGCGTTCCATCAGCGTCGCGTAGCCTTCCCTCACCGCGGGGGCGTCCACGACGCCGAGCAAGACGCCTCCGATCTCCGTCTTGTGATGGATGTCGGGCGAGAGGATCTTCAGCACCAAGGGATAGCCGATGCGCTCCGCCGCCGCGACCGCTTCCTCCGCGCTGGCGCAGGCCTGCTCTTCTGGGAATGCGATGCCATGCGCGGCCAGCAGCCTCTTGGCCTCGGCTTCGCTGGGCGTGTTCTTCGGCAGAACGACTTCTGGCGCGGCCGCCGTGGCGATGGTGGTTGCCCGTGATGCGAGGCTCGCGCCGATGCGGCCCATCGCGGCCACGGCGGCGACGGCCCTGTCCGCGTCCTCGAACACCGCCACGCCGATCTCTTCGTAGCGGCGGGCCTGTACTCGGGAAAGCACGGCCACGAGGACGATCAGGATATGGGGAAAGCGCCGCCGCTTCTCCGAAAGCTCCTCGTAAAGCAGCTTGCCGAAACTCTCCGTACCGGCGACCTGGGCGAAGAAGGCGATGATCGACGAGTAATCCGCCTCGGTCGTCATCGCTTCGAGACAGGTGTGGAGCAGCGAAGAATCGTTGACGATATGGGCGGTGCAGTCGACCGGATTGCGGAACGAGGCGAAGGGAAGGACGGCCTGCAGGCGCCGCTGCGTTTCAGACGGCATTTCCGGCATCGACACGCCGCGTTCATCGGCCGCGTCGCTCATCAGCACTCCGGCGCCGCCGCTCACCGTCAGCACGCCGAGCCTGTTGGGTGCGGGATAGATGCCGTGTGCCGCGACACGGGCGAAATCCAGGAGCTGGTCGGCCGATTGCACGCGGATGGCGCCGAACTCCTCGAATATCGCGTCGGCGACCTTGTCGTCGCCGGCGATGGAGGCGGTGTGGGAGGCGGCCGCCTGGGCGCCGAGCCGGCTGCGGCCGACCTTCATGACAAATACCGGCTTGCCCGCCTCCCTGGCGGCGGCCAGGCCGGCCATCAAGGTGCGACCGTTCTTGATGCCTTCCATGTAGGCGGCGATGACGCGGGTATTCGGGTCGGCGGCGAGGCATCCGATTACCTCGCCTACCGACACGTCGGCTTCGTTGCCGGTCATCACGCAGAGCGGCGCGCCGATGCCCGCATTGCGTGCCAGTGTCGCCAGGTGCGAGCCGAAGGCACCCGACTGGCTGACGATGCTGACGCCGCCGTCGAGCGGCCACCCGGATTCGAAGGTCGTCGTGAAGGTGGGAAACCAGGCGCAGCGCGCATTGAACATGCCGAGCGAATTGGGGCCGAGCATGCGCAACCCGAACTCGCGTGCGATGGAGGCGAGCTCGGCCTGGGCCGCGGCGCCCTCGCTGCCCATCTCGGCGAAGCCGGAGGAAAAGACGACGGCGGCGCGGCAGCCGCGCCGGCCGAGCGAACGCAATGTATCGGCAACCTGCGGCGCAGGGACGGCGACGATCGCCGCCTCGGGCGTCTCAGGCAGTTCCTCGATCGACGGGTAGGCTTCGAGTCCCTGGATTTCCCGGCGGTTGGGGTTCACGGGGTAGATCGCGCCATTGAAGCCGGCTTCCAGCATCCACCAGATCGGCCGTCCGCCAATGCGGCTTCGGTCCGCCGAAGCGCCGATCACCGCGACGGATGCGGGGTTCAGCAGGTAGTTGATGGACGAAAAATCATAAGCGTCGCTCATGTGGATACCTTGATGCCGGTGAGGATGGACCGGGAAGCAGGCGGACGTCAGGCGGAAGGAAGGTTGAGAACCGCCTTGGCGATGATGCCGCGCTGCACCTGGCTGGTGCCGCCGGCAATCGTCGATGGACGCGACTGGAAGAACATCGTGGCCCCTTCCACCTGCTCGGCATTGCCGCCATCGGCCGTAACGCCCGCCTCGCCGGTGATGGCCAGGATTTCCTCGGTGACCGCCTGGTAGGTTTCCGAGCTGATCAACTTCAGGATCGAGGCTTCGGCGCCGAGCTCGCCGCCATTCTTCACGAAATTGGAATAGTCGGCGTAGAGCGCCAGGAAGTCCTCGTAGTCGAGGCGCAGCTTCGTATAGCGTTCGGCACTGAAACCGGGCGCTTCTCCGCCGGCCGTGGCAGCCAGTGCGTCGAGCCGGTCGATCGCTCCCTTCAGATAGCGCGGACTCCCAACGAACAGCCTTTCGTGGCCGAGCAGGGCCTTCGCGATGGTCCAGCCCTTGTGCAGTTCGCCGACGAGGTTTTCGGCCGGCACCCGCACATTGTCGAAGAACACCTCGCAGAACTCCAACTCGTCGGAGAGGGTGCGTATGGGGCGGACGGTGATGCCGGGGGTGGAAAGATCGACGAGGAAAAAGCTGATGCCCTCCTGGCGGATGCGTGGCGCCGGGTCGGTCCTGGCCAGCATGAACATCATGTTGGACTGATGCGCCATGGTGGTCCAGATCTTCTGACCGTTGAGGATCCATTCGGCGTCTTCCCGCACGGCCGCGAGCCGGAGCGAAGCGAGGTCGGAGCCGGCATTTGGCTCGGAATATCCCTGGCACCAGACATGCTCGGCGCTGACGATCTTCGGCAGGTAGCGCTTCTTCTGCTCATCGGTGCCGAATTGCATCAAGAGTGGACCAAGCATGACCAGACCCATCTCGTGCAGGCGCGGAACACCGATGGCGCTCAGCTCTTCCGCGAAGGCGATCTGGTGGGCGATGTCGAGCCCCATTCCGCCATATTCGACTGGCCATGCCGGCGCTATCCAGCCCTTCTTCGCCATCCGCCGGTTGTAGTCCGTCACTTCGAGCGGACCGACGCGGCGCGCGACGTGCAGCAAATCCGGCGGAAAGGCGCTGGTCACGAATTCGCGCACCATGGCGCGGAATTCGGCTTCTGGCATGGAATTATAGTCGGTCATGTCGGCATGCTCTCCCCTCGTTCCCGCGCCCAACGGGTTCTCTCGCGCGGAACATGAAGAGCGTAGCTGGCGCCTTTCAATCGGTCAATTATCAGAACATCATTTTTATTCTTGAACGATAGGGTGCCGCCTGCTACGCATATTGCACCCGACCGGGAGGGACCTTTTCGGTGCCGGATTTGGGAGATTTGCACGATCCGCCCCCTAATGGCGCGGCGTGTTTTCGGGAGGAACAACATGAAACATGCGATCCGCATTGCTGCCGCTGGCGCGGCTGTCGCCCTGGCTCCGATGATTGCCGAGGCGAAGACGCTTACCTACGGAACTTACCTCTCCGCGCGACATGCGACGAACGTTGCCAGCGTCATCCCGTGGATGCGTGCGGTCGAGAAGGATACGGGCGGCTCGCTGACCTTCGAGCTCGCGGCCGACGGCACGCTGGTCAGCGGACGCGACTCTCTGCAGGGGATCCGCGACGGGCTGATCGACATGTCGACGATCGTCGATTTTTATACCCCGAACGACCTGAAGACGAGCACGATCCTTACGGAGCTCGCGATGTTGGGGTCCGATGCGGCCGTGATGACGGCCGCAATCAACGAGATGCAGCTTCTCAATTGTCCGTCCTGCCTGAAGGAAGGCGAGGACAACAATCTCAAGATCATGGCCGTCTACGCCAGCTCGCCCTATCATCTGATCTGCAACAAGCCGTTCGAGACGCTCGAATCGCTGAAGGGCGCGCGCATCCGCGCCACGGGCGCCTGGGCGGTGTTCGCGACCTCGATCGGCGCGACGCCCGTCAACATCACCTCGGGCGAACAGTATGAGGCGTTGCAGCGCGGACAGGTGGATTGCACGCTGATCAACGTACCGGCGCTGACCAATTATTCGCTCTACGAGGTCGCCAAATATGTCGTCGACCTGCCGATCGGCACCTTCCACGGCGCCCATGTGTTCAATCTGAACAGCTCGGTATGGGAAGGGCTCTCCGACGAGGAGAAGAAAGCCTTCATCGGCAACATCCCGCAGGCCATGGCCAATCTGACCGAAGGCGCGATCGCGGAGGACGCGCATGCACGCAAGGTGGCGACAGACGCCGGCGTCGTCTTTGCCGAGCCCGATCCGGCGCTCGTCAAGGCCCTCGAAACTTTCAAGCATGACGAACTCAAGCGCATCGGCGAACTCGCCGGAAGCCGGGGCGTCGAGGAGCCCGAGGCGCTGTTCGCCAAATTTCAGGAGCTTATAACGAAGTGGGACGGCGTAATGACGCAGACGGGCGATGACTGGAGCAAATACGCGACCGCCCTGAAGACCGAAATCTACGACAAGATCGACTGAGCGGCCATGACCACGATAGCCGAACAAAAGGTACCGTCCGGCCCCGTCCGGGCGGGCACCTCCCTGCTGATGATTGCAGGGATCATCGCGATGATCGCCATGATGCTGCACATCTGCGCCGACGTTCTGAGCCGGCGCCTGCTGGGCACGCCGATCGTCGGCACACTCGAATACGTCACCTATTTTTACATGGTGGCGGTCGTGTTCCTGCCGCTCGGGCGCGTCCAGGAAGAGCGGGGGCATGTGATCGTGGAAGTCATCTCGCAACTGATGCCACCGAAGGTCAGCCTTTGGGTGGACCGGGGCGCGCAGCTCTTCACGCTCGCCTATGTCGCGTTCATCGGGTGGTGGGGCTGGCAGGAGACCGTACGCTCGTTCACGCGCAACGAGGTCGTCACGGTCATCCAGACCGATTTTCCGCTGTGGCCGACCCGCCTTCTGGTGCCCCTCGGCCTTGCCGCCATGTGCCTCGTAATCCTCGCACAGCTCGCCGAGAGTTTCCGTTCGGGCTTCCGCCTGCCTCCGCCCGATCCCGCGGCCCACTGATCCGGAGCCTGAAAAATGACACCTTTGATGATCGGATTCTCCGGAATCGTCGTGCTGCTCGTTCTGCTGGCGCTGCGTGTGCCCATCGCCGTCGCGCTGGGAGCGGTGTCGCTCGTCGGTATCGGCCTCGTGCGCGGCTTCGATGCCGTTTACGGCGCGGCGCGCAGCATGCCCTATGCCTTCGTCGCGAAGTGGGAACTGTCGTCCGTCCCCATGTTCCTGCTGATGGGGGCGATCGCCTATTACTCCGGCCTGACCACCAGCCTCTTCCGGGCGATGCGGCTCTGGTTCTCGCGGCTTCCGGGAGGGTTGGCGGTCGCCACCAATTTCGGATGCGCGGGCTTCGCGGCCGCTTCCGGCTCGAGCATGGCGACGGCTGCATCCATGGGCCGCCTCACCATCCCGGAAATGCGCCGCTACGATTACGATCCGGGCCTCGCCACGGGCGTGGTCGCGGCCGCCGGCACGCTCGGCTCGCTGATTCCGCCGAGCATCATGCTGATCATCTTCGGCATGATGACGGAGACCTCGATCGGCAAGCTGTTCATCGCCGGCATCCTGCCCGGCATCCTCACGGCGGTCGTCTATGCCATCATGATCGTTGCGCGCTGTTCATGGAACCCGAAGCTCGCGCCCCCGCTCATCGAGAAAGTGACCTGGGGCGAGCGCTTCAAGGTACTGACCGAAATCTGGCAGCTTCCCATCCTGATCCTGATCGTCATCGTCTCGCTCTACACAGGGCTTGCCACCACCACCGAGGCGGCGGCCGTGGGCGCGCTCGCGGCGCTCGCGATGGCGGCGGTCAACCGGACGCTGACCATGGGCGTGATCAGCTCTTCGGTCGTGGAGGCCCTGAAGAGCACCTCCTCGATCCTGTTCATATCGTTCGGGGCGATCTTCTTCAGCCGTTTCCTGACCTTCTGCGGCCTGCCGCAATACATGGCAGGACTTGCCGAAACGATGGCGTTCAGTCCGGCGCTGCTGCTGCTCTTCGTCGCGACGGTCTATTTGATCCTCGGCATGTTTCTCGATCCGCTCGGGCTCCTGCTTCTGACGGTGCCGATCTTCCTGCCCTTCTTCGAATCCGCCGGTTACGACAAGGTCTGGATGGGCATCATGGTCGTCAAGTTCATCGAGATCGGACTGATCACCCCGCCGGTCGGACTGAACGCCTTCGTCGTGAAGGGGATCGTCGGCGACAGCATCAGTCTCGGGACGATCTTTCGCGGCCTGACCTGGTTCATCGCGGCGGAGATCGTCGTCGTGCTGCTGCTGACGGCCTTCCCGCAGATCGTTCTGATGCTGCCGAGCCGGATGTAGAAAACGGGACGGGGGCGCCGACGGCGCGG
The DNA here is from genome assembly GCF_001014615.2 of Aquamicrobium sp. LC103. Taxonomy (GTDB): domain Bacteria; phylum Pseudomonadota; class Alphaproteobacteria; order Rhizobiales; family Rhizobiaceae; genus LBCQ02. Next base: position 245,188 of record NZ_LBCQ02000012.1, on the reverse strand, counting down.
CGCCCGTCGCTTTTCAGACGGATTGTGTCTGGCTGATCTGGCCCAGAACTTCCGAGATATCCCGCGCCGCCGCGCAGGTCTCCGCGATCAGTTCCTGGCTGTGAAGCTGGTAACGCTCCGTCGGGATGCCGAGCACGACGCCACCGACCAGCCCGCCGGTGCCGAAGATCGGCGCGGCGATCCCCGTGAGGCCAAGCGTCGAACCGGCTGTGGTCAACGCGTAGCCGCGTTCGCGGACTTCCTGCAGCATGGTCTCGATGTCCGCACGCTTCGTCTTGGTGTAAGGCGTGAGTTTGCTGAACGTCGTGCGGCTCAGATAGTCGTCCACGAAACGCTTGGGCAAATAGGCGAGCAGCACCAGCCCTCCCGCCGTCGCGTAGAGCGGACGCCGGTCACCCACGGTTGCGGCGAAGCGCAGCGCCTGCGTCGATTCCGCCTTCGCGATGTAGACGAACTCGTCGCCTCCGGGGGCCATCTCGCAGATCATCGCCGTCTCTGAGGTGGTCTCCGCCAGGCGCCGCAGGATCGGCAGGGCAGCCTCTGGAAAGCGCCTGCGCGCGACGATCGCCGAGGCCAGCCGGAAAGCGCGCCCTCCCAGCCGGTAAACGCCCTCGACATGATCGACATAGCCTGCCTGCGTGAGCGCGCGCATGAGGTTGAGGACACTGCTCTTGGGGGTCCCCATGCGCTTGCTCAAGGCGGCGAGGGTGCAACCGCGCTCGTCCTCGGCAAGCATCTCCAATATGGCCAGCAGCCGATCGGCCGAGCGGGGTGTGGCGTGATGAGTGGCTTGTTTCTCGTTCATTCCGTTCCCGGCTTTCGTGGCTGTCTTTCTGCAAGGCCTGTCTGCACGTATTTCGTCACCGTCCCCTGAACGCCGGCTTGCGCTTCTCGCGGAATGCGAGCGTGCCCTCGCGGAAGTCTTCAGTGCCGAATACGACAGCCTGTGCCATTTCCTCGCGAAGCAGGTAGGCGTCAAGAGTGTCGTCCAGGCCGAGATCCATGAGCAGCTTGGACATGCCGAGTGATACAGCCGGTCCCCGCGCGATGGAAGCGGCAAGCTCCACCACCTGGTCGAGGAAGCCTTCATCCGGCAGCACGCGGCTGATCATGCCGATCTCCAGCGCCTCGCGGGCCTTGTAGGTGCGGTTGCTCAGCACGAAGTCCTTGGCCCGAATCAAGCCGATGGCGCGCGGCAACGTCCAGAGCAGGCCGAGATCCGGCAATACGCCGACACGGGGAAACCCGGCGGCGAAATAGGCCGATTCGGAAGCGATGACGACGTCGCCCAGCATGGCCAGCGAGGCGCCGGCGCCGACCGCGGCGCCGTTGACCGCCATGATGATCGGCTTCTCGACCCGTGCGAAGCCGCGGACGAAGGCATGGGAGACCTGCATGCGCTGGCGCGTGGCCACGGTTCCCGGCGTGCTGTCCATCGTGCGCAGGTCCCCGCCGGCGCAGAATGCGCCGTCTCTGCCGGTGATGACCAGAACGCGTTGTTCGCCATCCTTGGCGAAGTCGGCGATGCCTTCGGCGAAGGCGGCCTTCAACTCGCTCGACAACGGATTGCGCAGGTGCGGCAGGTTCATATGCCAGATCGCGACTCCGTCGCGCAGTTCGCGGGTGACAACCTGTTCGGTCATTTCTCGATCCTTCTCGTCTATCTATGCTGGAGTTTTTCAATCGCGGGGGGTCGGCGCGGGCGTGCCCGCATAGTTGCGGCCACCGAGAAGCGAGACTCCGCCATCGACGGGGATCAGCGCGCCGGTGACGTAGCTCGCCAACGGCGAGCCGAGGAAAAGCGCCATGTTGGCAACGTCCTCCTTTTGTCCCACGCGCCGCATGGGAACCCGGCTTTCGAATTGCGGCCGCTCCGTCTCCGTCAGCAGCCGGCTCAACCCTTCCGTTCCCTCGATCGGTCCGGGCATGATCGAATTGACGCGTACGCCGTGCTCGCCCCATTCCAGTGCAAGAACCCGCATGATCTGGTCGAGCCCGGCCTTGGCTGCGCAGACATGCACCTGCATGGGGGCAGGGGACACGGATTGCGGCGCGGAAATATTGATGAAGGAGGCACCCGGCCGGCGCGCGAAATCGAAGCCCGCGCGCATGACATGGAACGTCCCGATGAGGTCGATGTCGATGACGACCTTGAACCCGTTTGGCGACAGGTCGAGCGCCGGGCACAGGAAATTGCCGGCGGCGCCGGAGACGAGAACGTCGAACGGGCCATGCGCATCATGCGCGACCTGCATGGCGGCCCGCACCTGATCGATGTCTCGCACGTCTCCCGCATGCCCCAGTGTTTTGCGGCCATGGCGCGAGAGCTGCCGGACGGCGGCATCGACGCGTTCCGTGCTGCGGCTCATCACCGCCACCTTGGCGCCCGCCCGGGCAAAGGCGTCGGCGATGCCCAGATTGATGCCGCTCGTCCCTCCCGCGACGAATACCGATGTCCCGGCATAGTCGTAATGGGCCATGGCCTTCCTCCTTGTTTATTCACATATTAAAACACTATTCGTATTCTTGACCATCTGAAGCGCGCGTGCAATAGGATTTGCGACTTGCAGAAGGGGAGAGCGAATGTTTGCCAAGGCGGTCACCACCCACGAGCCCGAGCACCGGCGAATCCTGCGGGCCAACGCGGCCGAATTCCTCGCGGCGCGCCCGCTGGCCGATATCCGCGCCTTGGCCGAGACCCGCATGTTCGATCGCGAATTCTTTCGGAAAATGGCCGAACTCGGCTGGCTGGGCATGATGTTCTCGTCCGAGGGCGAGCTGGACGCTGGCGACCTCGTCGCGCTGCACCGGGAATTGGGCCGGAAGGTCCTTCCCGAGCCGGTGCTGGCAAGCGGCGTTCTGGCGGCGGGCATCCTGGCCGAGGCAGGCAATCCAGCCTTCGCCGCCCGGCTGGAGCAGCTCTGCGCGGGAGAAATCGTTGCAACTCTGGCCTGGCAAGGGAAGGGAGGCGCCATCGACGCCGAGCATTGCGGTGCGCGGGCGCGTCGAATCGTCGGAGGGTGGACGATCGACGGAACCCTACGTTTCGTGCCCTGGGCGAGCCAGGCCGACGCGATCGTCGTCGCCGCGGGGACTTCGGAGGGCGTGGTGCTCGGCTGGATACCGGCCGGCGCACCTTCGATGACCGTCCACGCCGGTACTGGAGTGGACAAGACCGAATTCGCGACCGTCATCCTGGACGGTGCCGTGCTGACGGACGACGCGGTGATTTGCGGACCCGAGCGCGGCGCAGGCTGCCTCGACATCATCCTCGACCTCGCGCGACTGGCGGTTTCGGCGGAGCTGGTGGGCGCGGCCGAGGCGGTGTTCGAGATGACCCTCGGCTATCTGCGCGAACGCAAGCAGTTCGGCCGTCCGATCGGCGCCAATCAGGCGCTGCAGTTCGTCGCGACAGATCTCTTCGTCCGGATCGAGCTGGCGAATTCCGTGCTGGCGAGCGCTGCCCGGTTCTTCTCGGATGGGGAAGCCAGGGCGGCGCGTGTAGCCGGCTGCAAGAGCCGGTGCGGCGACGCGGCTTTTCTTGCGGCGCGGCAGGCGATCCAGCTTCACGGTGCCATCGGCTACACCCACGAATGCGACGTCAGCCTCTACGTCAAGCGCATCATGCAGCTCAACGCCTGGCTAGGAGCTCCCGTCCTCCACCGCCAGCGCATCCGTCATTCGCTGCCGGCCTTGCAACAAGCGGCTTGAGAAGCATTTCGGAAGGAGGAACGGCATGACCGAAGGTGTGGTCTACGAGGTAAACGACGGCATCGCGGTGCTGCGGGTCGACAATCCCCCGGTGAACGCGCTGTCGCCACATGTGCGGCTCGCGCTCAACGAACTGATCCGCAAGGCGGACGAAGACCCGGCGATTCGAGGTGTCGTTCTCACCGGAACAGGCAAGGTCTTCGTCGCGGGAGCCGACATCAAGCTCATAAACATGCCGCGCACGGGTCCGACGATCGGCGATTTCCTCGCCCATGTGGAAGGCATGCGCAAACCCGTCGTCGCGGCGGTGCAGGGAACCGCGCTCGGCGGCGGTTTCGAGATAGCACTGGGATGCCATGCCCGCGTCGCCTTAGCTGGAAACCGCGTAGGCCTGCCGGAAGCCACGCTCGGCCTCATTCCAGGCGCGGGCGGAACGCAGCGCCTGCCGCGCCTCGTCGGCGCAGCGGTCGCACTGGAGATGATCGTGTCGGGGCGGCATTTGGAAGTCGAGGAGGCGCTGCGGCTCGGCGCTGTCGATGCGGTGGTCGAGGACGATCTGCTGGGACATGCATTCGCCTGGGTCGACAGGCTGCTCGCCCGGTCGCTTCTGCCACGGGCGCGGGATCGTCAGCCCTCGGGAGACATGACCGACATCGAAGCGGCGCGAACGGCTTTCGACTGCAAGGCTGCGGAGCTTGGAACTAACGGCACAGCGGCAACCCAGGCGGCGATCGCGGCAGTCGCCGACAGTTTCGATCGCGACTTTGACGAGGCTCTCGCTCGCGAAATCGAGGCCTTCACGCGCCTGCGCACGAGTCCGGTGGCTCAGGCGCGCATCCACGCGTTTCTCGCCGAGCGCGCCGCCCGTCATGTCCCTGGCGTCAAGAGCGACACACCGCGCCGGCCGGTTGATACCGTGGCGGTCATCGGCGCCGGCACGATGGGCGCCGGCATCGCCATCACGCTGGCAAACGCCGGATACGCCGTATGTGTCGTCGACGCGGCCGTGGAAAGTCTGGATGCGGCCAGGACTCGCATAAACACCACCTATGGCGATCTCGTCGGGCGCGGACGTATGAGCGCCGGTGCCGCCGAGACTGCCCGTGCCCGCCTGCGCTGGTTTTCCGATCTTGCCGAAGGCGTGGCCGAGGCCGATCTCGTCATCGAGGCGGTCTACGAGGATATGGACCTCAAGAAGCGTATCTTCGCGGAACTGTCGCGGCTGGCGCCGGACCATGCCATCCTGGCCTCCAACACATCCTATCAGGACATCGATGCATTGGCGCGGGAGACGGCACGGCCGGAGCGGGTCGTGGGCATGCATTATTTCAGCCCGGCCAATGTGATGAAGCTGCTGGAAGTGGTCCGAGGCGCGGCGACTTCGCCGCAGACGCTGGCGAGCGTACTGGATATCGCGCGAAGAACCGGCAAGATTCCCGTCGTCGTCGGCGTCTGCTACGGTTTCGTCGGCAACCGGATGCTCTGGCAGCGCACGGTTCAGACGCAGAAGCTGCTGCTCGAGGGTTGCTCGCCACGCGAAATCGATACCGTGCTCACAAATTTCGGCTTCCGGATGGGACCTTGCCAGATGCAGGATCTTGCTGGAATCGACGTCGCCTGGCGCTTGCGCAAGGCACGGGGCGAGCGGATGGAGCCGGTCGATACGATCGCCGATGCAGGACGCTGGGGGCAGAAGACGGGCAAGGGCTACTATCTCTATCCGGAAGGGGTGCGAACCGGCGTCGACGATCCCGAACTCCTGGAGATCGTTGCCGGCGTGGCTGGCCGACTGAAGGTCCCCCGCCGGCGCGTCGGCGGCGAGGAGATACGCAAGCGATTGCTGTTCCCCCTGATCAATGAAGGTTTCCGGATCGTCGAGGAAGGTATGGTCGAGCGTCCAGGCGACATCGACGTCGTCTACCTCCACGGATATGGTTGGCCGCGCGACAAAGGCGGGCCGATGCATCACGCCGAGACCTACGGTCTGAAAAGACTGGCCGACGACCTCGACCGGATGGCCGAGACGCTCGGAGAAGAGGAATTGCGGCCGACCCGGTTTCTGCGCGAACTGGCCGATACGGGCGGCTCGCTCGCCGAGATCGATGCTCGGACCTGACGGAGAAACGGTAAATGACCGAACGCAAGAGCCGCGCCTATATAATGGGCGCGTATGAACATCCGACGCGCCTGGCAACCGACAAGACCATTGCGCAGCTTCACGCGGAATCGGCGCTCGGCGCACTGGCCGACGCCGGCCTCGGATTGAACGACGTCGACGGCTTCTTCTGCGGCAACGACATGCCCGGCATCGGCGCCTTCGCCATCGTCGACTATCTCAATCTGAGGCTGCGCCACATCGACACCACCGATACCGGTGGCTGCTCCTACATGATCCACGTTGCTCATGCGGTGGAGGCGATCGCCGCGGGCAAATGCAGCGTCGCGCTCGTGACGCTCGGCGGTCGGCCGCGCGCCGAGGGTGCGTCGACCGGCACCGCGCCGCGGCCCTACCATCACGCGCAACCGGACATTCCCTTCGAGCTGCCCTTTGGGAACGTCATCGCAGGGTCTTACGCGATGTGTGCCAGGCGGCACATGCATGAATTCGGCACCACGAGCGAGCAGCTTGCATGGGTGAAGGTGGCGGCCTCGCACCACGCGCAACACAATCCCCGCGCCTTGCTGCGCGAGGTCGTCACGGTCGAGGAGGTGGTCAATTCGCCGCTGGTCGCCGACCCGCTGCACCGCCTTGATTGCTGCGTGATCACCGACGGCGGCGGCGCCCTTGTGGTCACCAGCCCGGAGATCGCCCGGCAACTCGCCCGTCCGCTCGTCGGCGTGATCGGGATGGGCGAAGCGATGAAGGGTCAGGACGGAGGCCATGTCGATCTGACCTACTCGGCGATCGCCGCGGCGGCACCGCGCGCCTTCTCCGAGGCGGGCGTGACGCCTGACGACATCAAATATGCCTCGATCTACGATTCGTTTACCATAACGGTGCTGATGCAGATCGAGGATCTCGGCTTCTGTCCGAAGGGACAGGGGGGACGGTTCGTCGCTGATGGGAATCTGATATCCGGATCCGGCCGCCTGCCTTTCAACACCGACGGCGGCGGGCTCTGCAACAATCACCCCAACAACCGCGGCGGCATGACCAAGATCATCGAGGCGGTGCGGCAATTGCGCGGCGAAGCGCATCCGGCCGTTCAGGTGCCGGGCTGCGATCTCGCGCTCGCCAGCGGCATAGGCGGCTCGCTCGCCATGCGTCATGGCGGCAGCGTGGTTATCCTTGAAAGGCAAAGATAATGGCAGAGGCGAGGGGCCACGTGCCCGATCCGCAAACATTCGGCAACCCGGAGACGGGGCATTTCTGGCGCGAGGCGGCGCATGGCCGGTTCGTCATCAAGCGCTGCACGGCTTGCGGGAAGCATCACTGGTACCCGCGCAGCCATTGCCCGCATTGTGGCGGCGGCGAGACGGAATGGGTCGACGCATCGGGCGGCGGAACGATCTACAGCTTCACCATATTGCGGCGCGGCGGCGGCAAGGTGCCGGCCTATGTCACGCTCGACGAGGGAATCTCCGTGTTCACCAATATCGTCGACTGCGATCCCGAGCGGCTTTCGATCGGTCAACGGGTGACGGTCCGCTTTTGGGCGGAGGAAGACGGGCTCGTCGTTCCGGTGTTCGCGCCTGAAAGCTAGATGGCAACGCATGTCCCTGGCCGAATTGCCCGCCGGCGTGCCGGACATGCCGTAGGCAGCCGATTGGATGTTCGGCCGCCCGAAAGGCGGCCTTCAGCGGATTTGCTCCGATCCGGACCCGCTCGCCAGCGCTTCCAATATTCGATGGGCGACCTTCACCCGTGCTGGAATCGGATAGTTCTTGTTCGCCAGCATCACGATGCCGACACTCCTCGCAGGAATGAAGGCCACATAGGCGCCGAACCCGTTGGTCGAGCCGGTCTTGTTGATCAGCAAGTCCCTTTGCGGCGCCAGCGGCGGAACGAGCTTGCTCGCTTCGTTGGGCTTGAGGGCCATGTCGGAGGAGTTGCCGGCCAACAGCGTTTCAAGCGTTGCGGGGTAGGCGTACATTTCCCATCCCAGCCCCTGCACCATGTCGCCGACCTTGTAGTAGCCGGTATGCGTCGAGGCGATCGCATGCAGCATCGTTTCGTCCAGTTCCGAGCCGTCCATGTTCGCCTCGACGAAGCGGATCAGATCGGCCGATCTCGTCTTCACGCCATAGGCTTCCGAATCCAGAACACCGGGCGTCACCCGGATTGGCTTGCCGGCTTTCGAATAGCCGTAGGCGTAGTCGTCCATGCGATCCTCGGGGACGCGAATGTAGGTGCTGGACAGGCCGAACGCTGGAAAGATGGTCTCTTCCATCAACTCATCGAAAGGCTCGTTCAAACTCGCGGCTGCGATATGGCCGAAGAGACCGATGCTCGGATTTGAATATTGCCGCTGTGTGCCCGTGTCATGGGCTGGGCGCCAGCTCTTGTAATAGGCGATCATCGTTTCCCGATCGGTGACGTGGTCGGGAAACTGCAAGGGCAGGCCACCCGCCGTGTAGGTGCCGAGATCGAGGAGGCTAATGCGGTCGAAGCTGCTGCCGGCAAGCGCCGGGAGGTGTTCGCTGGCATTGTCGGAGAAGGAGAGGGCGCTCCGCGCCTCGGCATAGGAGGCGAGCGTTGCGGTAAAGGTCTTGCTGATGGAGCCGATCTCGAAGAGCGTGTTGTCGGTGACCTTTCGCCCGTTCTCCCTGGAAGCGACACCATAGTTGAAGACATGTCGTTCACCCCGAACGGTGATCGCGACGGTCATTCCGGGGATTTCGTTCTCTTCCATGACCTGACGGACCGCCTCGTTCACGACGTTCTCGATCAGGCTTTGGTCGGCCGCCTGAACGGCCGTGCCGAAGAGCAAGGAAGTGGCCGTGAAAATTCCAAAGTGCCAAAAGGAAAAACATTTCATAACAGCTACATAATCCCCATGGTTCATGTAATCGATCGCGCTTGCCCAAATGGTCGCCGGCATCCACATCGGATGCGCGTGGCCGATATACGAGTTCCGTTCCCGCCCAACAAACGACGATATCTAGCGCGAGCTATTAGAAAAATTTGGGTATCCGAATGGTCCGACCCCATCTGCCGTTGAACGCGCTGCGAGCCTTCGAGGCATCGGCGCGGCATCTGAGCTTCACCAAGGCGGCGATCGAGTTGAACGTCACTCAGGCCGCCGTAAGCCATCAGGTGAAGAGCCTGGAGAGCCTCTTGAAGGCTGCGCTGTTCAAGCGGCTTCCTCGCGGCCTGATGCTGACGCAGGAAGGCGAGACGCTGCTGCCGACGCTGCGCGACGCCTTCGATCGCATCGCGGGAACATTGGAACGCTTCGAAGGCGGCCATTACCACGAGGTGCTGAGGGTAGGGGCCGTCGGAACCTTCGCGGTCGGCTGGCTGTTGCCCCGCCTGCCGAACTTTCAGGCGCGACATCCTTTCATCGATCTGCGCCTTTCGACGAACAACAACCGCGTCGACATCGCCGCCGAGGGGCTCGATCATGCGATCCGTTTCGGAACGGGCGCGTGGCACGGGGTTGAGGCGGTGCGGCTTCTGGAGGCGCCGCTATCCGTCCTGTGCGTGCCATCGATCGCCGACGATCTGAAGACACCTGCCGATTTGTCCAAGCATACGCTCCTGCGCTCCTACAGGGCGGATGAATGGCCGCAATGGCTTGCGGCGGCGGGGCTGCCTGCAAACATGCCCTTGACGAAAAGCTTCGTCTTCGATTCTTCGCTCGCCATGATGGAGGCTGCGCTGCAAGGGGCAGGCGTCGCCCTGGCGCCACCATCGATGTTTTCGCGCCATCTGCGCGCCGAGACGATCCGGCAGCCATTCGACGTCGAGGTGACGATCGGCAGCTATTGGCTGACGCGCCTGCAGTCACGCGCCGAAACGCCGGCGATGATGAGCTTCCGCGCCTGGCTCATCGAAGCGGCAAGGAACGACGCGGATTGACCACGGCGTTCCAAAAATCTTCTGTGGCTGTGACAAAGGCGATCATGGAGTTTCTCGACATGAAAACCGTCATCCGGGATCATGCGGCTTCCTACGCTGATCCGGTCGTGCTCAATGCCGGCGATCCGATCCGTCTGACCGGCGAGAAAGAGGTCTGGGATGGACACGCTTGGCTTTGGGCCGAGGGACCGGACGGAAAGGCTGGATGGGTGCCCGACACCATCGTGCAATCCAGTCACGGCAAGCTTTACGCCAGGCATGACTATTCCGCGATGGAGTTGACCTGCTTCGAGGGCGAAACACTCTCCATTGCCATGGAAACACATGGCTGGGCCTGGTGCCGTTCAGCCGACGGGAGGCAGGGATGGGTTCCGCTGCGAAATCTCGCGCAGCGCGAGCCCTGAGCCGCGCGCCCCGGCACGGGGGTTTGTCAGATAATCTATCTTATGGAACTTGTGGGAAAGGCAGGCAAGGTTGCGGTTTCGCGGACAAGGCGTCGGTACCCGTCATTCGATGCGTCTGCCTTCCTCGTCAAACCGATAGGTTTTCGCGGGTTCCGGCGTGGCATGGACGGTCGAGCCGGGTTCAGCCCGGTACTCACCGAAAATCCGTGCCGTCAGCAAGCCGGCCTTTTCCGTGTCGATGTAGAGATTGGTGTCGGCGCCGAGATGCTCGACATGGATGACGGTGCCTTTCCAATCACCTTTTGCGGCATCGACCGACAGGTGTTCCGGCCGCACGCCGATGGTCTTGACGCTCTCGCCGAGCCGGCCGCCGTCGATGAAATTCATCTTCGGCGAGCCGATGAAGCCGGCGACGAATTCGTTGGCCGGAGCGTTGTACAACTGCATCGGCGCGCCGATCTGCTCGACGTGACCGTTGTTGAGCACGACGATCCTGTCGGCCAGCGTCATCGCCTCGACCTGATCATGCGTGACGTAGATCATCGTCGCCGAAAGCCGCCGGTGCAACTGCGCGATCTCCAGCCGCGTGTTGACGCGCAGCGCGGCATCGAGATTGGACAGCGGCTCATCGAACAGGAAGAGCTTCGGCTCGCGCACCACGGCACGGCCGATCGCCACCCGCTGGCGCTGTCCGCCGGAAAGCTCGGCCGGCCGCCGCTCCAGATAGGGATCGAGCGACAGCATGGTCGAGGCGGTGGCGATGCGCTTGGCAATCTCGGGGGCTGGCGCGCCGGCCTGCTTGAGGCCGAGTCCCATATTGTTGCGCACGGTGAGATGCGGATAGAGCGCGTAGGTCTGAAATACCATCGCAATGCCGCGCTTGGCCGGCGGGACGGTGTTGACCTTCGCGCCGTCGATCAGCACCTCGCCCGAGGTGGCATCCTCGAGCCCGGCGACGATGCGCAGCAGCGTGGACTTGCCGCAGCCCGAAGGCCCGACAAAGACAATGAATTCGCCCTCCTTCACGTCAAGGTCGATACCCTTGAGCACCTCGACCTGACCGAAGGATTTCTTGATGTTTTCGAGCCTTAGGGAACCCACGGCGTCTTCCGTCCAATCTGTTAGAGTTTGACCGCGTGGCCCGTCCGCACGCTCTCGTCGGCGGCAAGGCAGACGCGCAGCGACTTGACCGCGTCGTCCATGTGGCGGGTAAGGTCGAGATCCTCGCGGATCGCCTTGAGAACGAAGGCCTGCTCACGGTCGCAAAGCGCCTGATGGTCGGGCTCGCCCTCCATAGAAAGATGGTCGTCGGACTTGAGGAACTTTCCGTCGGGCCCGGTTTCGGACCTGTGGAGGCGAATGACCGACGTCCGGGTGTGGGTGTCGATGTCGTCGGACTTGGCGCTCTCGTCCATGACGATCGAAACGCAGCCATTGGGCGAGATCACATCCTTCACGAAAAAAGCGGTTTCCGACATCATCGGCCCCCACCCCGCCTCGTACCAGCCAACCGAACCATCGTCGAACAGCACCTGCAGGTGCCCGTAATTGTACATGTGCGGTGCGACCTCCTCGGTCAGCCGCACGCCCATGCCGCGCACCTGCACCGGCCGGGCGTCGGTGATCTGGCACATGACGTCGAGATAGTGGACGCCGCAGTCGACGATCGGCGACGTCGTCTTCATCAGCTGCTTGTGCGTCTCCCATGTGGGACCGCTCGACTGCTGGTTGAGGTTCATGCGGAACACGTAGGGCCCGCCGAGCCTGCGTGCTTCCTCGATCAGCCGCATCCACGAAGGATGATGGCGCAGGATATAGCCGACCACCAGCTTGCGGCCGTTCGCCTTGGCGGCGGCAACGACACGTTCGGCATCGGCGACCGTGGTCGCCAGCGGCTTTTCGACGAAGACGTGAGCGCCCGCCTCCATCGCCTTGATCGCATAGGCGGCGTGGCTGTCCGAATAGGTGTTGATCGAGACGAGATCGGGCGCCAGCTCCTTGATTTCGTCATCGAGCGAGCGCCGGATTTCGTGTCCACCGAGCTCGACGGGCAGCGGCACGTCCGACCGGTTGACGAGCGAGACGATCTCGAAGCCAGGGTTCTTGGCATAGGCGAGCGCATGGCTCCGGCCCATATTGCCGAGCCCGGCGACGAGAACTCGAACGGGTCTTTCAGAAGTCACTTCACCGCTCCCGATGTGATGCCGCGGATGAGCTGCCGCGAGAAGATGAGGTAGAGGACGAGTACCGGCACGATCGCGAGTGACAGCGCCGAAAGCACCGCGTTCCAGTTGGTCACGAACTGCCCGAGGAATATCTGCACGCCGAGCGTGATCGTCTTGGTCGGCTCGGCCGGCGCGAGGATCAGCGGGAACCAAAGGTCGTTCCAGATCGGGATCATGGTGAAGACGGCCACCGTCGCCATCGCCGGCCGCAGCAACGGCAGGACCAGGCGGAAGAAGATGCGGTACTCGGAGAGCCCGTCGATCCGGCCGGCATTCTTGAGGTCGTCGGAAATCTGCCGGGTGAATTCGGACAGGATGAAGATCGCCAGCGGCAGGCCTTGCGCGGTATAGACAAGGATCAATGCCGTTCGCGTGTTGACGAGGCCGCTCGCCACCATGAGCTGCAGGATGGCGACCGTGCCCAGCCGGATCGGGATCATGATGCCGAGCGCGAGGTAGAGCCCCGTCAGCGTGTTGCCGCGGAAGCGGTATTCGGCGAGGGCGAAGGCGGCCATTGCGCCGAACAGCAGCACCAGGAACAGCGACACGACGGTCACGATCAGGCTGTTCTGAAAATAGAGGAAGAAGTCGCCCTGCACCATCACGGTCCGATAGCCGACCAGGTCGAAGGTCTCGGCGGTCGGCGGCATCAGCGGCGAACGGAATATCGCTTGACGCGACTTGAACGAGTTCATGACGATGAGGATCACCGGGAAGAGCGCGATGATCGTGTAGGCGATCAGGATCGCATGCGCGGCGATCGTGCGCGGCAGGGAGGAACGGGCCTGGCTCATCCTTCCCTCCCCTCAGAACTGATAGCGACGCAGGCGCGTCTGGATGGCGAAAAGATAGAGGCAGACACCGGCGAGGATGATGAAGAACATCATCGAGGCGATGGTGGCGCCCATATGCGGATCGCCGAGCTGCAACTGGAAGCCGAAAAAGGTGCGGTAGAGAAACGTGCCGAGAATGTCGGTCGAGAAGTTCGGTCCCGCCAGCGCGCCCTGGGCGGAGTAGATCAGGTCGAAGGCGTTGAAATTGCCCACGAAGGTGAGCACCGAGATGATGCCGATCGAAGGCAGGATCAGCGGCAGCTTGATCTTCCAGAATTGCGCCATGCCGGTGATGCCGTCGCATTCGGCGGCCTCCAGAATCTCGTCGGGGATTGCGAGAAGAGCGGCGTAGATCAGCATCATCGGAATGCCGACGAACTGCCAGACGGAGATCAGGCTCAACGTCGTCAGCGCATATTCCGCCTTGCCGAGCCAGGGGGTGAAGAGGCTCTTCAGGCCGACGAGGTCGAGCAGGTTGGGCGCGACGCCCCACAGCGGCGAAAGGATAAGCTTCCAGGCGAAGCCGACGATCACGAAGGAAAGAATGGTCGGGATGAAGATCGCGGCACGGTAGAAGGCGCTGAAACGCAGCTTCGGATGGCTGAGCAAAGCCGCCAGGAGGATGCCAATCGGATTCTGCACCAGCATATGAACGACGAAGAACCAGACATTGTTGCCGAGCGCGTTCCAGAAACTCGCCGACCAGCGAGGATCGGTCAAAAGCGCGCGGAAATTCTCGATCCCCACGAAGGCCTGCTCGCCGCCGGCATTGCGAAACAGCGAAAGCTGCAGCGTGCCGAAGAGCGGCAGGATCATTACCGCCGTGTAGACGAACACGGCCGGCGCCAAAAACACCAAAATATGCCAGCGGAAAGGTTTCTTGATCCTAGTCGCCATGAATGCGCCGTCGCGAGCCTTTTGCAGTATCGATGACGATATCCCCAAAGGGGAGCTTCCGGCCATCTTCAATCTTGAAAGGAGGGTACCCGACTGGAAAGGAAGGACCCGAGGCAGGCTGCCGATACCCGGCCAGCCTGCCCTACCCTGTGGAAACAAGGAGGGAAGCGGGGGACGGATCGACGGACGTCTACCGCTTCTCCTGCGCTTCCCCGTTCACATTCTTTCCGGCCCTCCCGGCAAGAGAGGCCGAGTATCTTATTTCGCCGGCTTGTACCAGCTATCGAGGCCCTTCTGGAGTTCGGCCGCCGCGGCCTCCGGCGTCTCGGTGCCGTTGATCACATTGGCCGACTTCACCCAGGTTTCGTTTTCGAGATTGGGCGTGCCGCGCGACAGGATCTGATAGGTCGAGCGGATGGTGGGCTCGCACTTCTCGCGCCATGAGACGAATTCCTTCGCCAGCGGGTCCTCCATCTCGACGGGCGTCGACGACAGGCTGAAGAAGCCCGGCAGCGCGTTGGCGTAGATGGTTGCGAATTCCGGCGAGGCGACCCACGTCAGGAAGGTTCTGGCGGCCTCGGCATTGGCGCTCTTCGCGTTGAGGCCGATGCCGATGTCGTTGTGGTCGGAGATGTAGCAGGTGTCGCCCGCCTTCCTCACCGGCGGCGCGAAGGCGCCCATCTTGAAGTCGGCCTGGGTGTTGAACACCGAGATTTCCCACGAACCGGCGGGGAAGATGGCGGCACGACCAAGCGTGAAGAGGTTCTGGCTGTCCGGATAGCTCTGCGCTTCGAAGCCGTCGCCGAGATAGTCCTTCCATTTGGCGAGCGTGGCGAAGGGCTCGACCCATTCCGGATCCGTCAGCTTCTGCTCGCCCTTGATGAGCGCCAGGCGCCCTTCCTCGCCGTGCCAATAGGTCGGGCCGATGTTCTGGTAGCCCATGGTCGCGGCTTCCCACAGATCCTTGGTGCCCATCGCCATCGGAATATAGGTGCCGTCCTCCTTGATCTTGTCGAGCACGGCGAAGAATTCCTCCTCGGTCGTCGGCGGCGTGATGCCGAGCTGCTCGAAGGCGTCCTGATTGTAGATGAAGCCGTGAATGACCGAGGCCATCGGCACGCAGAAGGTGCTCTTGCCGTCGTCTGTGGTCCAGGCGGACTTTGCGACGTCGGAGAAGTTCTCGATGCCCGAAAGGTCCGTCAGGTCGGCGAGATGGCCCTTGTTGAACAGCTCGAGCGAGGCGTCGAAGGGACGACAGGTGATGAGGTCGCCGGCCGAGCCCGCATCGAGCTTCGCATTGAGGGCCGCATTGTATTCCGTCGGCGCTGACGGCGAGAAAACCACCTTGATCCCGGGGTTCTTCGCCTCGAAGGCGGGAATCAGTTTCTCCTGCCATATGGCGAGGTCGTCGTTGCGCCAGCTTTCGATGGTGAGCGTGGCATCCTGCGCGGCGGCCGCTCCGGCAAAGCCGAGAACGCTTGAGCCCAGCAGAAGCGCCGTGATTGCCTTGATCGTCATTTCATCCTCCCTTTTGACCTGTTCAGGTTCCGTGTTTGCGAGACGCGCCGTGGCCTTCCAACAGCGAGAGCGCCGCTCTGAGATTCTGGCCGGAACTATCGAGGAGCGCCCGAGCGGCACGTCCATCGGTGGCGCCGGCTTCGAGAAGAACGGCGATCTTGACCGAGCCTCCCGCCTCGCCGAGACGCCGATGCGCCTGTTGGGGGTCGCAGCCGCTGATCGCCGCGACCATGCGCGCCGCGCGTTCCCTCAGCTTGATGTTGTCGGCATGGAGATTGATCATGTATCCGTCGTGGACATGGCCCAGATGAACCGCCATGAGCGTCGACATCATATTGAGGGCGATCTTCTGCGCGGTGCCCGCCCCCATTCTTGTGGAGCCGGCGATCAGTTCCGGCGGCGTGGCAAGCACGACGCCGATATCGGCAAGCGATACGAGCGGAGTGCCGGCATTATTGGCGAACGCGATGGTCGTCACGCCGCGGCTTTTGGCCTCCTCGATCGCGGCGACGGCATAGGGCGTGGAGCCGCTGGCCGATACGGCGACGAGGCAGTCGCCCTCCCCCAGCCCGGCAGCGGCGACTGCGCGGCGCGCCTCTTCGGTATCGTCCTCGACCGCGCCGGCAAGGTTGACGAGCGCCTCGGTTCCGCCGGCAAGCATGACGACGATGCGGTCGCGCGGAATGCCGAACGTGCCGGGCAGTTCCAGCGCGTCGGCCAGCGCCATCAGGCCCGAGCTTCCGGCGGCTGCATAGGCGACGCGGTTGCCGCTCCGCAGCGATGCGGCGGCGGCTTCCGCGGCTTTGGCGATGGTTTCGATGGCATCGTGGACGGCGCTTGCCGCTTCGACCTGCGCCTCGGCGAGATGCCGCAGCACGGTCCGCGGGGCTTCAAGGTCGAGCCCTTGCGCATTCCGATGCTGCTCTTCGGTCCGGCGTAGCGTCATCAAATCCTCCCACTCACCAGACCATACCAAAAAAATACCACTTGTCCAGCAAGGTTAATGCTTTTCACCGGAACGCAGAAAATTCCTGGCACATCCAAGCATTTCCACTCGGTTTTCGTTAACACGCGGCCTGGAAGCCAAATTGGCGCTTGGCTATTGGTATTTTATTGGTATCATCAAGGTTGGAGGAAAATTCGGCGTGAAATTGATACTCGGCATCGACGGCGGCGGCACAAGCTGCAGGGCGGCACTCGCCAGGACGAGCGGCGAAGTGCTCGGCTACGGCAAAAGCGGCTCGGCCAACATAATGACGGATTTGCACGGCGCCCGCGACAGCATCGTCGAAGCGGCCCGGCTCGCCTTCGCCGACGCCGGTCAGAATCCGCTGCTCCTGTCTTCCACGCCCGCGGTGCTCGGCCTCGCCGGCACGAATGTCGGCGACTATCGGCAGCAGCTCCTCGAAATTCTGCCCTTCCATGAAAGTGCCGTCGAAAGCGACGCACTGATCGCGCTTCATGGCGCCCTGGGCCGGCATGACGGGGCGATCGCGATCATCGGCACCGGCTCGATATTCATGTCCCGCAGAGGACGGCAGACACGGACGATCGGCGGCTGGGGGTTCAAGCTGGGTGACCTCGGCGGCGGCGCGCGCCTCGGCCGGGATCTTCTGGAGGAAGCGCTGCTTGCCCATGATGGCATCCACGATGGATCGAGCCTCGCGCGGGCGGTTCTCCAGCATTTCGAAAACGATCCACGCAACCTCGTGGAATTCGCGGCCAGGGCGAAGCCGCGCGATTTCGGTTCCTTCGCGCCGATGGTGTTCGAGCACTTCGCGCAAGGCGACGCCGTGGCCGAAACCCTCGTCGCAAGATCGGTCGACAATATCGAAGAGGCTCTGGATACGCTCGATCTCGCCGCGGGCGAGCGACTTTGTCTTCTTGGCGGACTGGCCGATTTCGTGGCGCCGCGCCTTTCGCCGGGATACCGGAAAATTCTCGAGCCGCCGCTGCGCGACGCGCTTGGCGGGGCGGTCGAAATGGCGGTCGAGCTTTTCGGCAAGAGCGGGAGCGGCTGACATGTCCGACCTGGCTGAACAAATATTTTCCACGGTCAAGGACGGCGGACAAAACGGTGCTCCGCTCTATATCCGCCTGAAACGGAACATCGAGGAGGCCGTGCTGCGCGGAATCATCAGCCCCGGCGACGCCCTGCCTTCGGAGCGCGACATCGCCGCCAAGGCGGACGTGTCGCGCGTCACCGTGCGCAAGGCGGTGCAGGATCTCGTGCGAGGCGGAATCCTGGTCCAGCGCCACGGCTCCGGCACCTTCGTCGCCCCGCGCATGGAGCGTGTCGAGCAGTCGCTTTCGCGGCTCACCTCCTTCACGGAGGACATGGCACGGCGTGGGCTCAATGCCCGGTCGGTCTGGTTCGACCGCGGCGTCTATTCCCCTTCGCCGGAAGAGATGATGGTCCTCGGCTTGTCCTCCAACGAGATGGTCGCGCGCATCGCGCGTTTGCGGATCGCCAACGAGACGCCGCTGGCGATCGAGCGCGCATCGCTGTCAGCGACCGTCCTGCCCGATCCGACAGCGGTTTCCGGATCGCTCTACCTCGCGCTGCAGGAAACCGGCCACCGGCCGATCCGCGCCGTTCAACGAATTTCGGCCACGAATCTCGGCGAGGCCGACGCCGAACTGCTCGCCGTGCCGATCGGCTCGGCGGGTCTCAACATCGAGCGCATCTCCTATCTGGCCAGCGGCAAGGTGATCGAGTTCACCCGCTCCATCTATCGGGGCGACACCTATGATTTCGTCGCCGAGCTGAGGCTTGGCGATGCCGACGATATTGGAGAAAGGCGATGATTTCGGGACCCACGCATATGATGCGCGAAATCAGGGAGATTCCCGAGGCGACGGCGCGGCTGCTCAGCGCCTCGGGCAAGATGCTCGGCGAAGCCGGCGCGGCGGTTCGCGAGCGCGATCCGCGCTTCCTGGTAACGGTCGCGCGCGGTTCTTCGGATCATGTCGCAGCGTTCCTCAAATATGCCGTCGAGCTGACGGCCGGCATTCCGGTCGCCTCGGTCGGACCGTCCATCGCCTCGATCTATGGCGCAAGGCTCCGGCTCGCTGGCTCCGCCTGTCTCGCGATCTCGCAATCCGGCAAGAGCCCGGACATCGTCGCCATGGCGGAGGAGGCGCGGAAGGGCGGCGCGCTCGCGATCGCGCTCACCAATACCGCGGATTCGCCTCTTGCGCGTGCCTGCGACTTTCCGATCGACATCATGGCGGGCGCCGAGAAGAGCGTGGCGGCGACCAAGACCTTCGTCAATTCGGCAGTCGCCGGTCTCGCGCTGATGGCGCACGCGACGCAGGACGAGGCACTGCTTGCCGCGCTCGGCGAGCTTCCCGGGCACTTCGAAAAAGCGATCGCCTGCGACTGGATGGGACTTGCCCCGGCGCTTGCCGGTCAGAATTCGCTCTTCATCCTCGGACGAGGCCCCTCCTTCGCCATCGCCAACGAAGCGGCGCTCAAATTCAAGGAAACCTGCGGCATGCATGCCGAGGCATACAGCGCGGCGGAGGTGATGCACGGGCCGCTCGCGCTCGTCGGCCCGGGCTTTCCGATCATCGCGCTCGCCGCGCGCGACTCCTCCGAAGCCTCGATGATCGAGGCGGCGGACGCTCTCCATGCCAAACAGGCGGCCGTCTTCGTTACCTCCAAGGGGAAGACGAAGGCCGCCCCCCTGCCCTTCGCCGCCACCGGCCACCCGCTGACGGACCCCTTGGCGCTGATCGTGTCCTTCTACGGTTTCGTGGAAGCTTTCGCCCGGCATCGCGGGCTGAACCCCGACGAGCCGCGGAATCTGAATAAAGTGACGGAAACCCTATGAGCGAAATCACGGCATTTGCGGGCGCGCGGATATTCGACGGCGAGCAATGGCATGAGAACGCGGCGCTGATCGCACGCGGAGGGGTCATCGAGAGGATAGTTCCGGAAGCGCAAATCCCCGGAGGCGCTGTTCTTCATCGGTTGGAAGGCGGCATTCTCGCGCCGGGCTTCATCGACCTGCAGGTCAATGGCGGTGGCGGCGTGATGCTGAACGACCGCCAGGATGTCGAGGCGATCCGCATTATCTGCGAGGCCCACGCCCGGTTCGGAACGACAGCCCTGCTGCCCACGTTGATCAGCGACACTCCGGAAGTCACCGCGGCAGCGGTCGAGGCCGGTGCCGAAGCGGGCCGACGGCGCGTACCCGGCTATCTCGGGCTCCACCTCGAAGGTCCGCATCTGACGCTGGCCCGCAAGGGCGCGCACGACCCGGCGATGATCCGTCCGATGGAGGACGTCGACGAAGCGGCGATCCTTGATGCTCACGGCAAGGTGCCGGTGCTGCTGGTCACTCTTGCGCCGGAAGCGGCCGCGCCGGAGCGTGTCCGCAGGCTTTCGGAGGCGGGCGTCGTGGTGAGCCTCGGCCATTCGGATGCCAGCCGCGACGCGGCCCGGGAGGCTGCGTCTGCCGGGGCGTCGATGGTGACGCATCTCTTCAACGCGATGAGCCAGATGGGAAACCGCGAGCCCGGGCTCGTCGGCGCGGCACTCGACTCTGGAGAACTGGACGCGGGCCTGATCGCCGACGGCTTCCATGTCGATCCCGCGATGATCGGCATTGCGCTTCGCGCCAAGAAAGGCCCCGGCCGCATCTTCCTCGTCACCGACGCGATGGCGACGATCGGCACGGACATGCGCTCCTTCACGCTGAACGGGCGCCTGATCCGGCGCGAGAACGGACGTCTCACACTGGAAGACGGCACGCTTGCCGGCGCCGACCTCGACATGATCTCCGCCGTCCGCTTCGTGCATGAAAAGATAGGCCTGCCGCTCGAGGAAGCGCTGCGCATGGCTTCGCTTTATCCCGCCCGCGCGATGCGTATCGATGATGATTACGGCCGGCTTGGCCAGGGCGCCCGCGCCGATCTCGTGCATCTCTCGCCTGCGCTCGACGTCGAAAGCGTATGGATCGAAGGACGAAAAGTCTTCGGCGCGAACGGCTGAGCCTCGCGGCTCTGCTTTTTTCGCCGCGGAACCGGATTCGAGGCAGCGCGTTTTCCGCAAGGCTCATCTGGAGGGTAAGAGATGGCGCGCGCGGCATTCTGGAAAGGCTACCTGAAGCTTTCGCTGGTGACCTGCCCGGTGACGATGACACCGGCGACGACCGAGGGGGAGAAGGTTCGGTTTCACACTTTGAACAAGGAGACCGGCAGGCGGGTCAAAACCCGCTATGTCGATTCCGAGACTGGAAAGCCGGTCAAGGAGGACGACGAGGTCAAGGGTTACGAGACTTCCGACGGACAGTTCGTGACCTTCGAGGACGAGGAACTCGAAGCCGTGGCGCTCGAAAGCGTCCGGACGATCGACATAGACACCTTTGTCAAGAAGGACACGATCAACTGGATCTATTACGACAGCCCCTATTACGTCGCACCCGACGACAAGGTCGGCGAGGAAGCCTTCGCCGTGATCCGCGAGGCAATGGCCTCGAAGGGCGTCGTCGGCATCTCGCGCGTCGTGCTTTTTCGCCGCGAACGCGCCGTCATGCTGGAGCCGCGCGGCAACGGCATCGTGCTCTGGACGCTGCGCTACGGCAACGAGGTTCGCGACCCGGCCGACTATTTCTCGACCATCGACGACGAAAAGGCTGAACCCAAACTGCTCAAGATGATCACCACGCTGATCGACGAACGCTCGGAGTCCTGGTCCCCGTCGATGGTCCAGGACCCGGTCCAGACGCAGTTGAAGGCCATCATAGCCGAAAAGCGGAAAAAATCCGGCAAGGCGAAGAAAAAGCCCGACGAGGAACAGGACGGTCGGGGCGCCTCGAACGTGGTCGACCTGATGGGCGCCCTGAAGAAGAGCCTGGAGAAATCGGAGAAGAAGCCCTCCAGGAAATAGGATCAGGCGGCCTTCCTGCCTTTTGCTGCGGTCTTCTTCTTGCCGGCCGTTTTCGCGCTCTGGCGCAACGCCTCCATGAGGTCGACGACCTTTCCTTCCGCCTTGCGTTTCGGCACCTTGATCGGCCGGCCCTCGATCTTCGCCCGCACCAGCTCAGCCAGCGCTTCCTCATAGCGATCGTCGAACGCCTTGGGATCGAACTCGCCGCTCATCGTGTCGATGATGTGCTCGGCGAGTTGCAGCATCTCCTTCTTGATCTTCGGATGCGGCGCGTCCTTGAATGCTTCCTCGGCGGATCGCACCTCGTAGTCGAAGTTGAGCGTGTTGGCGACGATGCCGTCTCCCAGGGGCCGCAGCAGCAAGCTTCGCGCGCGGCGGAACAGCACCGCCTTGGCAAGCGCGGCGACCTTCTGCTTCTTCATGCCCTCGCGGATCAGGCCGAAGGCTTTTTCGGCGACGCGGTCGACCGGCGCGATGAAATAGGGCTTGTCGAAATAGACGGTGTCGACATCGTCGCTGGCGATGAAGGCTTCGATGGAGAGCGTCTTGTCGCCCTGGGGGATGACCGCGTCGATCTCTTCCTGTTCGAGGATGATGTACTGGTTGTTGTCGGTCTGGTAGCCCTTGACCTGGTTTTCCTTGTCGACGGGTTTGCCGGTCTTCTCGTCGACGAATTCGCGCCTGACGCGATTGCCGGTGGTTTTGTTGACGACGTGAAATCGTGTCCGCTCTGCGGTCGAAGCCGCCGTATAGAGCGCGACCGCACAGGTGATTTCGTCGATCTTGAGATAGCCCTTCCACTGAGCCCGAGGTGCCATTGGAACTCTCCCGGAAAGGCGAATCAACGCCGGCGGCGGGAGTTTGTTCCGCGAAGGATGCGCGGTGGCGAGTTCAATAGGTGGCGCGGCCGCCCGAAAGGTCGAAGATCGCGCCGGTGCTGAACGAGCAGGAATCCGAGCAGAGCCACAGCACCAGTTCCGCCACTTCCTCGGGCTCGCCGAGCCGCTGCATCGGGCTCTTGCCGATCATGATCGCGACATGTTCCGGGCTCATCTGGTCGAGCAGGCCGGTGCGCACGGCGGCGGGCGCTATCGCATTCGCCAAAATGCCGGAGCCGGCGAGTTCCTTGCCCAGCGACTTGGTCATTGCGATCATGCCGGCCTTCGCCGCGCTGTAGGCGGCTGCGTTGGCCGTGCCCTCCTTGCCTGCCAGCGAGGCAACGTTGACGACCCGGCCCCAGCAATTTTTCCTCAGTATCGGAACCACGGCGCGGCAGACATTGAACGTACCCGTCAGGTTGATGCCGATGATCCTGTCCCATTCGGCGGGATCGTAGGATTCGAGCGGGCCGGTGGCTCCGGCGTAGCCGGCATTGTTGACGAGGATATCGATCTTTCCCAACGCGTCTTCAGTGCGCCTGGTCGCATGCTCGACCGAAGCCCGGTCCGAGATGTCGACCCTTGCCTGGAAAGCAGCATTCTCCGGCGGGGCGATGTCCCAGACGGCAACCGATGCTCCCGCACGCTCCAGCGCCGAGCGAATTGCCGCGCCGATGCCGGTGGCACCGCCCGTCACGACGGCGACGCGGCCGCTCAAATCATACGATGCAAGACTCACGTTCCTTCACCCTCCCGCTATGGTCGCTATGAACCAGCACCAACCGGACGTATCCGGCCTTTCCCGCCCATGCCGCGCGGCACCCTTAACCGGAATCTTCGGGGGCTTCAGATGATGGTCGAAAGCGCCGCCGAGATATTTTTCACCGCCCTTTTCACTTCTTCCACATAAGATTGTTCCGCAGCCTTATCAAAACGATAGAGCGGAATACTGAGGCTGACGCCGCCGACGGGACTGCCGTTTCGGTCGAGGATAGCGCCGCCGAAGCAGCGGATTTCGCCTTCGTTCTCCTCGTTGTCGATGGCGTAGCCGTTCGCGGCCGTTTTCTCGAGTTCCGCGTAAAGCGCGGCGCGCGTGATGATCGTATTGGCGGTGATCCGCCGAAGATCGAGCGCCTCCACGGTCTCCTTGCGTCGGACCGGAGAGAGTGCCGCAAGATAGGCTTTGCCCACGGAGGTCGAGTGCAGATCGACGCGCGTACCGATCCGCGAGGCCATACGCACGGTGCGCGGGCTTTCGAGCTTGTCGATATAGACCATGCAATGACCGCTCGGCACGGCGAGATGCACGGTTTCGCCGGTTGCGTCGCGGAGTGCTTCGATATGTGCACGCGCCACCGAGCGCAGGTCGGATGCTTCCCAACTCCTCGAGGCAAGGCTGATCAGCCGGTGCCCGAGTTGGTAGGCTCCGTTCGTGGTTTCCACGATCAGGCCTTCCGCCGCCAACGCCGTGACGATGCGGTAAAGCGTGCCGCGCGGATATGGAAGGGTTTTCGTGAGCTGGCCGATGTTCAGCTTGCCCGGCTCGTCGGCGATCGCCTGCAGCACGGTCATGAACTTCGAGAACGCCGCCGCCCCCTGCACGTGGGGAGCATCGTCCGAAGACCTTGAGGGCTTTCGTTCGGCGTCGGTCATGCAGCGAAATCTCCATTGGTGAATGCGCTTGACAAATGCCGAAGCACCGGACTATCGATAATGTGGACATGTTGACCACATTATGGTCAATCAAGTCAAGCCGTTTGAGCGATTGAGGCCGCAAAGGCTTTCGTCGCCCGGTTGACGGGAGGAGCGACGCGATGGACGAGAAGACCGAAGACAAGTGGCAACCCTATCGCAAGGCGCAGCCGAGGGAGTCACCGCCCGAACTCATCGTGCCCAACGCCATTCCGACGGATGATCGCATCTGGGTTCCCGTCGAGGAGAACGTCTGGTTTCGCCCGCTGCTGATGTGCGTTTCGCGCGGCTACTGGATGAACCTTCTGAAGGTGCGCAAGTCCGGCGTGCTTTCCCGCCATCGCCACCCC
This sequence comes from Aquamicrobium sp. LC103, assembly GCF_001014615.2. GTDB lineage: Bacteria > Pseudomonadota > Alphaproteobacteria > Rhizobiales > Rhizobiaceae > LBCQ02. The sequence continues at coordinate 220,762 of NZ_LBCQ02000012.1, read as the reverse complement.
TTGCCTGTTCACGGCTTCGTCTTGAAAGGCGAGTGGCGCTATCTCGAACATGACTGGGTGGCCACCGAAGGCGGCTATGTCTACGAGGCGCCGGGCGAGACCCACACGCTGGTCGTAGACAAGCATGTCGAGGAGATGATCACACTGTTCCAGGTGAACGGCGCGATGATCTATGTCGATCCGGATGGAAATACAGTCGGTTACGACGATGTCTTCACACGCATCGACAAATGTCGCGCGCACTATTCCAAGAACGGCTTGGGTGAAGACTATATCGACCAGTTCATTCGCTAGGTGGTCGGTTCGCTTCCAGCGGCGAATGCGACGCGGGAGACGAAAATCGAAAGCGGCGCGGTGAGGTTGCTCGAAAAATCATGACCGCGCGGCTCCTGGAGGTGGGGCCGCACGGCCGAGGAGATCGATCCGGATCGCTTCGGCGCCGAAAATTAGAGGGAGGAGAAATGCACGTCCTTGGCGCGCGATCGCGCAAAGCACGTAGAGGGAGGTTGTTGCTTCCGAGCCTGCGCGGCATTTCGCGCAGCGATGGAGCCGACAGCGTGTCGCCTTCGGATGGAACGACGAGACCGGCGGGATACGGCCATGTCGGTTGACGCCGTCACGCAATGGTCGCCGCTGCCCTACCGACGCACCTGGCAGGCGGTGAAATTCGTCGCGCCGCTGCTTTTCCTCGTCGTGCTCTGGCAGGCGGTGGTGACGATCTTCGATGTCAACCCGCGCATCTTCCCCGATGTCGGCACCGTTGCACGGGCGGGTTGGGAAACGATCCGCGACGGTTCGCTGTGGACCCATGTCGGGGCGAGCCTCTGGCGCGTTTCGGTGGGCACGGTGCTGGCGATCGTCATCGCGGTTCCGCTCGGCATCGCGATGGGCGTGAGCAAGGGCGTGTCCGACTTTCTCACGCCGCTCTTCCGCTTCTTTTCGGTGCTCGCCGGCATTGCCTGGATTCCGATCGCCACGCTGTGGTTCGGCTACGGTTTCGGGGCGATCACCTTCGTCATCTTCAACGCGGTCTTCTTCGTCGTCGCCTACAACACGCTGCTCGGCGTCTCGACCATACCCATGCCCCTGCGCCACGCCGCCGCCTCGCTCGGAACGACGCGCTGGCGAATGCTGACGGAAGTACTCCTGCCGGGATCGCTGCCCAACATCGTCACGGGCATCCGCACCGGGATGGGCTTCGCCTGGCGCGGCCTGATCGCGGCTGAAATGATCGCGACCAATACCGGCCTCGGCTACATGCTCTTCCTGGCGCGCGACTTCTACCGCACCGAGATCATCGTCTTCGCCATGATCGTCATCGGCCTGATCTGGCTCATCCTCGACCGCCTGCTCCTGGCGCCGATCGAGCGCGCGACCGTCGAACGCTGGGGAATGGTGCAACGGTCATGAGCGCGCTTCACGTCATATGGGGCTACTACGTCCGGTTTAACGCGCGCTGGCCGGCGCTGGCCGCCTTCATTCCCTTCGTTCCGCTGGTCCTCGCATGGACCGTCGTCGTGAGGCTGGAACTCTTTCCGCCCGTGTTTCTGCCGGGGCCGGGAGACGTCGCGCGAAAGGCTTGGGAACTGCTCTACAAGGGCATCCTGACGGACTATCTCGCCGACAGCCTGGGACGGCTCGCGGTCGGCGCGGCGGTGGGAATGGCGATCGCGATTCCGCTCGGCGTCTTTGTCGGCCTCAACCGCAAGGCGTATGAATTTTCCTGGCCGATCCTCCTCTTCTTCCAGGCGATCGGCGACATCGCATGGCTGCCGATCCTGCTCGTCTGGTTCGGCTTCGGTCTGACGACGATGACCTTCGTCATCGTCTACACAGTGCTGTTTCCCGTGGTTCTCAACACGGTTCTCGGCATACGTTCGGCAAAGCCCGATCTCCACCGTGCCGCGCAGAGCCTCGGGGCCTCGCGCAGCCGCATCCTGTTCGAGGTGACGCTGCCGGGCGCCCTGCCGAACATCATCACCGGGCTGCGCAACGGCCTCGGTTACGGCTGGAGAGCGCTCATCGCCGCGGAGATCATCGTGGGCACGAGCGGCATAGGTTTCCTGATGTTCGACGCGCGCCGCGCCGGCTCGGTCGAGGAGATCGTCGTCGGAATGATCCTGCTCGGCGTGCTCTGGTACATCGTTGACAGCTGGGTCCTCGCGCCGATCGAGCGCGCGACGGGGCAGCGCTGGGGATTGGTGACGAAATGAAAAGCCTCGCTCTCGAAAGCCTGTCCAAGACCTATTTCGACCCGTATCGCGGCACGCAATTCACCGCGATCAAGGACGTCTCGCTGAACGTCGAGGAAGGTGACTTCGTCGCCGTCGTCGGACCGTCCGGCTGCGGCAAGTCGACGATCCTGAACATGATCGCAGGCTTCGTTCCGGCCACCGGCGGACGCATTCTGGTCGGAGGCCGCGAAGTGAGCGGACCCGGCCGGGATCGCGGAGTGGTGTTTCAATCCTTCGCGCTGTTTCCCTGGAAGACCGTCATCGAGAATGTCGCCTTCGGACCGAAGATGCGCGGGATCGGCAAGGCCGAACGGAACAGGATTGCGCAGGAATATCTGGAGCTGGCCGGGCTCGGCCACGCCGCCGACCGATACCCGAACGAACTTTCGGGCGGAATGCAGCAGCGTGTCGGCGTCGTGCGCGCGCTCGCCAACGAGCCCGACGTGCTGCTCATGGACGAGCCCTTCGCCAGCGTCGACGCGCAGACGCGCATGACGCTGCAGGAGGAGCTCACGCGCATCTGGGAGGAGCGGCGGCCGACGGTGGTCTTCATCACGCATGACGTCCCCGAAGCGGTGTTCCTGGCAAACAGGGTCGTCGTGCTCACGCGCGGCAACGTCCTGGCCGAGGTCGACATTCCGCTCGCAAGGCCGCGCGTGTGGGACAGCCTCGTCGAGGACGACGAGTTCAAGTCGCTGTCGAACCAGGTTCTGCAGTTGGTGCGCTCGGCATGAACATGCTGCGGGAAGCAATCAGGTCCACGAGAGGCAGGATCATCCTTGCCGCGCTGGCGGCGATCTGTGCCTGGCAGGTGTGGTTGAGCCTGGCCGCGCCCGGCAAGATAGCCCCGGGAATAGATTCGGAGAAACGGCGGGTCGACGTGCTTGTCACGCTCCCCTTCCCGCCCGAGCGATTCCACATCCAGAAGTTTCAGAAATTCGGCCGGATCTCCGGCACCAAGGGGAATTCCGTGCAGTTGCGCGGAGTAAACAGAGCGGTCCTTCAAGCGCTTGCAAGGCCTTTCTGGGTGAAGCAGGTCGAGCCGCTCGCAACAGGAGGAGAAGGTTCATGAGGAGATTGGCATTCGCGCTGGCCCTGGCACTTTCATTGCCGGGCGCGGCAAATGCTCAGGACGACGATCTGGTCGAGCTCAATGCCGGCATGGTGTCCGGCATCGACCAGATCGGACTTGCGATAGCCCTTGAGCAGGGCTTTTTCGAGAAGCAGGGCCTGGAGGTCAATATCGCCAACCCGTACGCTACCGGCGTCGACGCGCTGAACGCGCTCCAGGCCGGCGAGATCGATACGGTCCAGGTCGGCGTTCCGATGATCGGGGCGGTCGTGCGCGGAATGGATCTGGTGGCGCTCGGCAACTACAGCGGCAATGCGGCGCAGCTCGGCTCGGACACGACGGTCGCGCTCATCGCCCGCGACGGATCGGGCATTTCCGGGGATGACCTGTCGACGCTCGAGGGCAAGCGCATCGCGGCTTCGTTCGGCACCATCAACCACCTCTACATTCTCGCGCTGCTGGAATCGGCTGGCCTGACGGTCGACGACGTACAACTCGTCAACACCCCTCCCCCGGACATGACGGTGGCGCTTCTGGCCGGCGGCATCGACGCCTTCGTCGGCTGGGATCCGTGGCCGATCGTCGCCCAGAAGGATGTGCCGGGCGCCTATCAGGTGGTTCGCGGCGGCAACCACATCTCCTATCTCGGCTTCAACGTGGCGATGCGCGATTGGGCGGCGGAGAATGGCGAGACCATCGAGAAGTTCCTCGCCGCGGTCTCCGAGGCCGACAAATGGATGCGCGCCAATCCATCGGAGGCAGCTCAGGTCGCGACGCGCTGGATTCCGGGCCTGAATGCGGAAGTCGCGGAGGAAGCCATGCGCTACAACGTCCAGCAGGCCGACCGCCGGCTTTCGGCAAACAACTACAATGCATTGTGGAGCGCGGTCGACCGGCTGAACCGCCTCGGCTTCATCGACAAGACGTTCGATGTGAATGCGCATATCGAGCCCGCGCCCATCCTCAAGGTGATGGAGACCCATCCCGATCTCTTTTCGGATCTGGCGGAAATTCCGCAGGAAGCCCGGATAACGGAAGGATACGAGTTCCAACCCTGAGCGGGACAATGCATTATGCGTCCCGCCGCCTTCGTGGCGGGACGCGAATCGAAACAGCCGTGTCCAACGGCCCACAAACCGAGAGACAGTGACGTGGATTTGGGAATCAAAGGCAAGACAGCAATCGTGTGCGGTGGCTCCAAGGGCCTCGGACGCGGTTCGGCGGAAAAGCTCGCGGAGGCGGGCGTGCGTATCATCCTGAACGCGCGTTCGGAAGGACCGCTCAAGGAAACGGCTGCCGAAATCGCCAAGCGCTACGGTGTGGAGGTTGTGCCCGTGGCCGCCGACGTGACGACACCGGAAGGTCGGGAAAAGCTGCTCGAGGCGGCACCCAATCCGGATATTCTCGTCAACAATGCTGGCGGCCCGCCGCCCGGCGTCTGGTCGGACTGGGGCGAAGAGGAATGGCAGGCGGCTATCCGCGCCAACATGCTGTCGCCCATCCACCTGATCACGGCCGTGCTGCCGGGGATGATCGAGCGTCGCTGGGGCCGCATCGTGAACATCACGTCCGGCTCGGTGAAGGCACCGATCCCCGCGCTCGGCCTGTCGGGGGCGGCGCGCAGCGGCCTCACCGGCTTCGTCGCCGGCACGTCGCGCCAGGTGGCACGCCACGGCGTCACCATCAACAACCTCCTGCCCGGGCAGCACGAGACGGCGCGTATCGAGTCGCTGATGAACAACACCGCCAAGAGCAGGGGTGTCACCGTGGAGGAAGCCCGCGCCGCGGCCTATGCCGCAAATCCGGCCGGGCGCTTCGGCACGACGGAGGAATTCGGCGCGGCCTGCGCTTTCCTGTGCAGCGCCTATGCCGGCTACATCGTCGGCCAGAACCTGCTCCTGGACGGCGGCGCGTTCAACTCGACGCTGGGCTGACACCGACAAAAAGCAGTCTTGTCTCCCGCCGGCATAAGGCGGCGGGAGCCGGGAACGACGACGCCAATCAGGAGGAAGCGAGTGGGGACGATCAGGCAGGATGCCATGGATGCCGGCTGGGCCGAGCGTTTCTTTTCCCGCCGGCGCGTGCTCGTCACGGGCGGCAGCTCCGGCATCGGCGCGGCGATAGCCGCGGGCTTTGCCGCGGCAGGCGCCGAAGTGACGGCAACCGGCGTCACGGAGGTGGAGATCGTGGCCGCGGCGGGTGAAGAACGGCTCTCCGGCGTAAGCTTCCACCAGCTCGACGTGCGTGACAACGCGGCGGTCGATGATCTGTTGAGCTCGTTCGAACGCCTCGACGTCGTGGTCAATTGCGCCGGGGTCATCAGGCGCGGCGACGAGCTCGATCCGGAAGTTTTCGCGTCGGTCGTCGATATCAATCTCATAGGCGCCATGCGCGTCTGTGCCGCGGCCCGGGCGCCTATGGCAAAATCCGGCGGCGGCGCGATCGTCAACCTCGCCTCCATGCTTTCGTTCCAGGGCGGCGGGCTGGTGCCGGGCTACGCCGCCAGCAAGGGCGGGATCGCGCAGATGACCAAATCCCTGGCAATCGCCTACGCTTCCGATGCGATCCGCGTGAACGCGATCGCGCCGGGCTGGATCGCGACTCCGCTGACGCAGGATCTGCAGGCGGACCCGACCCGCAGCGAGGCGATACTGGCGCGCACCGTGCTCAAGCGCTGGGGCCAGCCGGAGGATATGGTGGGCGGGGTCCTGTTCCTGGCCTCGCCCCTTGCCGCCTTCATCACGGGGACGATCCTGCCGATCGACGGCGGTTATCTCGTCACCTGAGCCAAGCCGCACGCCCCTTCGACGTCAAGAAGAACGAACCGCCATGGACATCATCACCTATCTCACGACCATCAATTTCGGCGCCGGCGCGCTGGCATCGCTGCCGGACGCGATGCGCGAACTCGGCATGTCGCGGCCGCTCCTTGTCAGCGACCGAGGCATCGCCGCCGCCGGTCTCCTCGAACGCCTCTCGCCGCATCTCGGCAGCGGCACGCCGCAATTCCTCGACGTCCCCACGAACCCAACCGAAAGCGCCGTGGCGGAAGCGCTGCGGCTCTATCGTTCCGAAGCCTGCGACGGTGTCGTCGCCTTCGGCGGCGGCTCCCCGATCGATCTCGCCAAGGGCGTCGCGCTGCTCGCGACCCATCCGGGCGATCTGGAGAATTACGCGGCGATATTGGGCGGAATCCCGAGGATCACGCCCGCCGTCGCACCCCTGGTCGCCATACCGACGACCGCCGGCACGGGTTCGGAGGTCGGCCGCGCGGCCCTGATCACGCTCGACGACGAGCGCAAGCTCGGCTTCATCAGCCCGCATCTGATCCCCAGGCGCGCGATCTGCGATCCGGAGCTGACGCTTGGCCTGCCCGCCCCGCTCACGGCGGCGACCGCGCTCGATGCGCTTTCCCATTGCATCGAGACTTATCTGTCGCCGCGCTTCAATCCGCCGGCCGAGGCGATCGCGATCGACGGCTTCGCCCGTATATGGAAGGCCTTACCGGCTGCAATCGCCGATGGGTCCGATCTCGCCGCGCGGAGCGAGCTCATGATGGGTGCGCTGCAGGGCGGACTTACTTTCCAGAAGGGGCTGGGAGCCGTCCACGCGCTGAGCCATGCGCTCGGCGGGCTCAAGTCCCTCAAGCTGCATCACGGAATGCTCAACGCGATCCTTATGCCGCCAGTGTTGAGATGCAACCGCGATGCGGCGCGCGAGAAGGTCGAACGGCTCGGCGACGCAATCGGTCTCTCACCGTCCGAAAGCCTTGCCGACAGGCTGGATGCGCTCAACCGGCAGCTCGGCATTCCCGAGAAGCTATCGGATCTCGGTGTGACGCCGGGCGTCGTCGAATGGGTCTGCGAACGCGCCCTCGCCGATCACAGCCACCAGACCAACCCACGCAAATTGAACAAGGAAGACTATGCGGCCCTGCTCGCGCAGGTGATGTGACCCGCCAGCGGCGCCCGCGAACGTAATCGGCTGGTTTGCGCCTATGCTGGCCGAAACGCCTTCATCCAGTCGAGGCCGTCTTCGACCTGCCCGGAAGGCTTATATTCGGCGCCGAAGAAGCCTTCATAGCCCTCCGCCGCGATCGCGGGCAGCAGCCATTCGAAGGCCACCTCGCCGTCCCCCGGCTCCGCGCGCGAGGGCACGGCGGCGAACTGCACGTGACCAATGGCGTCACGGTGATGCCGGTAGCGGGCGAGAAGATCGCCGCCCATAATCTGCATGTGATAGCAGTCGAACATGATCTTGAGCTCCATCCGCCCGACACGTTCGATGATATCCGCCGCCTGTTCGAGCGTGGTGAGAAAATAGCCCGGTACGTCTCGCGTATTCAAAGGCTCGATCAGGATCGTCATGTGGTGCCTGCCCGCGAGCTCGCAGGCATAGACGAGGTTTTCCCGGAAGACGACGCCGGCATCGGCCGCGTCGGTGATGCCTGCCATGACGTGGACGGCGCGCGCTCCGGTCCTCGTCGCGTAGTCGACGGCTTTATCGATCGTCGCGCGCGCTTCTTCCTGACGGCCGGGCAAAGCCGATAGCCCGAATTCGCCCGGCTGTCCTTTCGCGGTGTTGAGGCCGAGCATCGGCAGGCCGGTTTCATCGAGGGCTGCCTTGACCCCGTCGCCATCCTCGCCATAGGGCCAATGGCATTCGACGGCGTCGAAACCCGCCTCCCTCGCCTTGCGGATGGCATCCGCGAGCGGAAGCTCGTTCCAGAGGAAGCCGAGATTGGCGGAGATACGGATCATACTGTCCCTTCCTATTCCGCCGCCAGCGCCGGTTGCTCGATTTCGGGCATCCCGTTCTGCCCAGCTTCCGCCTTGGGCCGCGCGCCCTTCGGCTCCCTGCCGAAAAAGAGCGCGTAACCGGCCGGCAGGACCAGGATGGTCAGCACGGTGGCGACGAGAATGCCGCCCATCATCGCATAGGCGAGCGGTCCCCAGAAGACACCGCGCGAGATCGGGATCAGTGCCAGAACCGCCGTCAGCGCGGTCAGCGTGATCGGCCGGAAACGGCGCACCGTCGCCCCCACGATCGCCTCGTAGCGCTCGATCCCGGCGGCGATGTCCTGGTCGATCTGGTCAACGAGGATGATTGAGTTGCGGATGATGATGCCGAGCAGCGCGATGACCCCCAGAATGGCCACGAAACCGAAAGGTGCGCCGCTGATCAGCAGCGCCGCGGCCGCGCCGATGACACCGAGCGGACCCGTCGCCAGCACCAGCATCGACTTGCCGAAATGCTGGAGCTGCACCATGAGAAGCAGCACGATCGCAAGCAGCATGATCGGCGCCTTGGCGGCGATCGAGGCCTGACTTTCGGCAGCATCCTCGGCCCCGCCCTGTATTTCTATCTTGTAGCCGGCGGGCAGGCTCGCGCGCAGGTCGGCCATTTCGTTGAAGAGCTTCATCGTCACGTCGTTCGGCTGCACGCCGTCCGGCAGCGTGGCGCGCACGGAGATCGTCGGCAGGCGGTCGCGCCGCCATTCGATGCCCTGCTCCATGACGGGAACGACGCGGGCGATCTGAGAGACCGGCACGAAGTCGCCGAAGTCCGTCGGAACGTAGACCGAATCCACCGCCGACAGCAGCGACCTGCTTGCACCCGGCTCCCGGGCGACGATGGAAATGGTTTCCTCGCCGTCGCGGAAATCGTCGAGCGGCATACCGGACATCGCGGCCTGCAGCATCTGGCGGACCCGCTGCGAGGTGACGCCGAGCGCACGGGCGCGGTCCTGATCGATCACCAGTTTCATCGCCGACACCGGCTCGAGCCAGTCGTCGTGAACCGCGTCGAGCAACGGATCCTGGTGGAAGCGCCCCTTCACCTCGTCGGCGATGCGGCGCACTTCCTGGCGACCTGGACCCATCACGCGCAACTGCACCGGCCAGCCGGTCGGCGGGCCGAGGAACAGCCGGTCGACCTTGGCCCGGATCGACGGGAAATCCGCGGCGAGGACCGTCCGCAGCTTCTCGATCAGTCGTTCGCGCGCCGGTTCGTCATTCGCCATGATGAGCAACTGCGCGAAATTGGGATTGCGAAGCTGCTGATCGAGCGGCAGGAAGAATCGGGGCACGCCCTCGCCGATATATGTGGCGATGAACTTCTTGTCCGGGTCGTCCATCATCCGCGTCTCGAGCGCCTCGGCCTGGACCTCGACTTCCTTGATGCTCGTGCCTTCCGGCAGCCAGAGATCGACCAGGATCTCCGGCCGCTCCGATTCCGGGAAAAAGTTCTGCGGAATGAACTGGAAGCTCCAGAGGCTGGCGGCGAAGATCGCCAAGGTCGAGAGGAGAACGAGGATGCGATGCCTGACGGCCCAGCCGACCGTCACCCCCAGGCGCCGGTAGAAGGGCGTGTCGAAGACGTCGTGATGCTCGCCGACATGCTGGCGCTGCTTCAGGATCATATGGCCCAGCCAGGGCGTGAAATACACGGCCACGAACCAGGATATGACCAGCGCGATGCCGACCACGTAGAACAGCGAGCGGACATACTCGCCCGCCGCCGATTCCGCGAAGCCGACCGGAATGAAACCCGCCGTCGTGATCAGCGTGCCCGTCAGCATCGGAAAGGCGGTGGAGGAATAGGCGAAGCTTGCCGCGTCGATCTTCTCAAGCCCCTCCTCGAGCTTGCGCTCCATCATCTCCACCACGATCATCGCGTCGTCGACGAGCAGGCCGAGCGCGATGATCAACGCGCCGAGCGAGATGCGCTGCAGATCGATGCCGAGCTGGTACATGATGGCAAAGGTCGCCGCGAGCACCAGCGGAATGGCTATGGCGATGACCAGGCCAGACCGCCAGCCGATCGACAGGAAGGAGACGACGAGAACGATCACCAGCGCCTCGGCCAGCACTTTCATGAACTCGCCGATCGCCTCGGTCACGACGTGGGGCTGGTTCGAAATTTGGTCGACCGAGACCCCGTAGGGCAGCGCTTCCTCGAAGCGCTGATAGACCGCCTCGACGTTCTTGCCGACATCGGTAACGTTGAAACCCTTGGCCATGACGACGCCGATCTGGACGCTTTCATGCCCGTTGAAGCGGTATTTGCGCTGATAGGGATCCTGCAGGCCTTCCGTCACCGTGGCGATGTCGCCGAGGCGCGTCACCTGATCTCCCGCGCGCAGGCGCAGCTCGCGGATGTCGGCCGCGCTCGTGACGTCGCCCTCGACCGAGATGCGCACGGAGCGCGTGCCGGTGTCGACGGAACCCGCCGGGTCGACATTGTTTTGGCCTTTGATGGCATTCTGCAGGTCAACCAGCGTCAACCCGCGCTCGGCGAGCGTCTTCGAGGAGACGTCGATATAGATCACCTGCGGCTGGTCTCCGATGACGACCGCCTTTTCGACGCCCGGCGTCGTCAGCAGCATGTCGCGCGCCTGTACGGCGAATGCCTTCAGCTCCGGATAGCTGTAGCCGTCGCCGCTGATCGCGTGCATGGTGATGAAAGTGTCGCCGAACTCGTCGTTGAAATACGGCCCCATCAGCCCTTCAGGCAGCTCGGTCTCTATGTCGCCCACCTTCTTGCGGATCTGGTAGAAGGCGTCGGCCACCTCATCGGGCGTGGTGTCGCCCTTCACCTGCACGGTGATGATGGCGCTGCCGGCGCGCGCGTAGGAGCGCACCCAGTCGAGATGCGGCGTTTCCTGCAGCTTGCGCTCGATCTTGTTGACCACCTGGTCCTGCATGTCCTCGAGCGAGGCGCCGGGCCAGACCGCCTGGACGACCATCACGCGAAAGGTGAATTCCGGATCCTCGCGCTGGCCCATATTCATCAGGCCGAGCACGCCGGCGATCAATATGAGACCGAAGAGGAAGCGGGCGATGCTGGGATGACCGATCGCCCAGCGCGAGAGGTTGAACGGTCTCTTGTCTTCGGAGGAAGTCGTCATGAGACGCCTCGATATCTAACGAATAGGGTTTCAGCGCGCCGCTTCGGCGGTCTCGAGCGAGACCGATCCTTCCGGCAGCTTGACCTTCAGGTTCTCGGCCATGAACTGCGTGCCGGCCGCAACCACGACGTCGCCGGGTCGCAGCCCTTCCGTCACGCGGACGCCGTTGGAGGTGAAGTCGGCGACCTCGATGTCTCGCGCATGCACGGTGGAGGAGCCGCGATCGACGACCCAGACGATCCGCTTGCCATCCTTGTCGGCGAGCGCCTCCAGCGGCACGGAAACCAGCGTACGTTCCGCATCGACCGCCGCCCTGACCGTCGCCGTCATGCCGAGAAGCACGCGCGGATCGTCGGGAAGGCTGATGCGGACGGAGAAGGTGCGCGACCTCGGATCGGCGCTGCCCGCTACCTCGCGGACCGTGCCGTCCAGACGAAGCCGGTCGTCGGTCCAGAAGCCCACCTTGACCGCCTTGCCCGGCCTGAAATGCGCGACGTCACCCTCGGGTACGGCGATCTGGATCTCCTTCTCGTCGTCGACGGCGACAGTCACCACCGGCGTGCCGATCGCCACGACCTGGCCCCTGTCGGCGCTGACCGCCGTCACGATGCCGTTCTGGTCCGCTTTCAGCTCGCTATAGGCGACCTGGTTGTCGGCCTGCTGCAAAGAGGAACGGGCCGCGTCGCGCGTCGCAATGGCTTGCTGGTGGCTGAGCAATGCCTCGTCGACATTGGCCTGCGAGGCGACTCTCTTCGCGAAGAGCTGTTCAACCCGCTGCTTCACCAGGCCGGCCGTCTCGACCTGCTTCTCGGCGGCGGCCAGATTGGCCTTCGCGGTGTTGACGGCCAACTCATAGTCGGTCGAGTCGATACGCGCCAGCACGTCGCCCGGCTTCACCTTGTCGCCGATGTCGGCCAGCCGCTCGGTGACCTTGCCGGCGACGCGAAAGCCGAGATTCATTTCGGTGCGCGCCTTCACGGACCCGGAGTAGTCGACCTCGCGGCTGTCTCCGCCATTTGCGATCTCCACCACCTTGACCGGTCGAACGATTTCCTTGACCGTTTCCGTCTTCGCCTCCGAGCAGGCGGAGACCGCAATGCCGAGTGCGGCGATCAGCGCGAGGGTTGCGAAAGGGCGCACGGCCCCGTTGAAGGTCTTGAACGAATTCATCGTTCGCACTCCTAAAAAATCCAGCTATCGAAAGACGGCCGCCGGCCGCCGCTATTTCTTCAGCGCCCTGATCGCGAAATCGACCAGTTCGTCGGGTGTCGCGCGATTTTGCTTCGCGAGGCACTGGGCCACCATTTGCGGGTGGCAAAGGATGACGGTGCTGGCCCCAAAACATCTGGCGGCGGCAGCGGCATCCTGCTCGGCGAATTCGCCGGCATCTATTCCCTGGCGGATGATTTCCGCGAAAACCTCGTTGATGCGGTCGATATATTTGTCGATCACGTGCCAGTCGCGCTCGAGTGCCACGACCACCATCTCGTGGACCTTCTGCTCGTCGAGCATCGTCTCGAGCGTCATGCGATGCTCCGCCAAGATGCAGCGGCGCAGTCGATCGGAAGCGCTTCCGGATTCCTTCGAGATGGCGACTATGAGATCATAGCCCGCCCCCAAAATCCGGCCGCAGATCGCCTGGTGGATTTCCTCCTTGGAGGAAAAGAAACGGTAGATGTTGGCCGGCGACATGCCGAGATCGCGGGCGATGTCGGCCACGGTCGTCTTGCCGTAGCCATAATGGCGGAAGAGCCGCTCGGCGGCTTCCAGTATGCGCTCGACATTTTCCTGCCGGACGGTGTCGAGATTGTCTTCGGCTGCGTCGCTCATGGCTCGTAACGTTTTACGTCTGACGATTTTCAATTTTCGTCACTCGTAAAGCGTAACTGACGCGGGGTCAAGTGCAGAAATGCCGCAGGCTCCGGCCGGCATGCTGGCGCGGTTCGGTGAGGAAAGCACCGTCCGAGGACAAAAATTCCGTAAAGACAAGGTACTGTGACGCGACTTGCGCGCAGGGAGTGAAGGTATGTCGCCGCGCCGATTTACGGCAGCCGCGATCGATAGGGACGGCACTGCCGGTCCCGGAGGTTCCCCCCGATTTCAGGCGGGCGCGATTTCCTTGCGGTCGCGCCGCTTGTACCAGGCGAGGATGAAAGGAGCGATGCGCCGCGCGATCGGATGGAACGGCACGCGATCCGGCTCCGTCAGCGGCAAGGCCAGTTCTTTCGTCGACACGCCGTCGACGGCTGCCGCGAGTTCGCGGCCGAGCGAGATCGACAGCGCCACCCCGCGACCGTTGCAGCCCGTCCAACCCCACAGATCGGGCCCGAGCCGATGGAAATGCGGAAGCCGGTCCTGCGTGATGCCGACGCGCCCGCTCCAGACATGAGTGAACCTGATGCCTGAAAGCTGCGGAAAGGCTTTTCCCATGTTCTCGCTCGCCTTCGCCATGACGCGCGCCTCCGCGTCGTGCGCGCCGAGCACGGAGCCACCGGTTATCAGGCGGTTGCGGGCGTCGTAGCGGAAGAAGCGGAGATCGGCCCTGGTGTCGGAAATTGCCTGCCGGCCCGGCACGATCGTGGCGCGCAGATTGTCGCCGATGGGTTCGCTCGCCATCTGCCAGGATAGGATGGGCACCGCGCCGCGCGAGATGCGCGGCTCCAGCCCGCTTTCAAGCGCGTCGGTGTAGGCATTGGTTGCGAGCACCACGGCGCGGGCGCGAACGGAACCGCCGGCTGTGCGAACACGCCAGCCGTCGCCCTCGCGCTCATAGCCGGTCACCGGCGAATTCTCGTGCAGAACCGCGCCCTGGCGCGCACAGGCCTCGGCAAGCCCGCGCGCCAGCGCCAGCGGGTTGACGTGGCCGCCGGTCGGGTTGAGCATGCCGCCATACCAGAAATCGGAACCCAGCAGCCGGGCGCAATCCTCGCGGCCGAGCAACTGCGCCGGCGATCCGAAGCGGCGCCAGGCCTCGACGCGCCTCTCGCTGAGGCGTATCCGTCCCGGAGAATGCGCGGGCTGGAACCAGCCCGTCTGCTCGGCCTCGCAACCGATGCCTTCCGCCTCGGCGAGCCGGAAAAGCGTCTCCGCGCTCTGCCCGATCAGCCTCGCAAAGCGCTCGCCGGTTTCGCCGAAACGCTTGACGATCGCGTCGGGCTCCACCGCCGACATGGTCGGGATCACCTGCCCATTGTTTCGTCCGGAGGCGCCCCAGCCGATCTCCGCCCCTTCCAGCAGCATCGTCTTGCGGCCGCGCTTCACCAGATGCAATGCCGTCGAAAGTCCGGAAAAGCCACCACCGATCACCACCACCTCGGTTTCCGCATCGCCCTGAAGGGATGGAGCGATCGCGCTGCGCGGCGTGACGGCCGCCCATGACGAGGCAGGCCATTCGGTGTTTTCGGTCATGCGCTGTTCCTGATCGGAATGAGGTGGGCCTCGTGCGGCATCCAGAACCACCGCAACGCCTCGGCTTCGTCGTCGAAGCGCTCGGGCAGTGCAGTTCCCGATGATGCGTCCACCGCTATAGCTTCGGCGCGAGCGAGGCAATCGGCAAAGTCGGGCGGACTGACCTGCAGCCTCTCCTGGAAGAGGTCGTCGAAGGTGGTTTCAGCGCTAAAGGTATCAACGTCCACGGCCCGCCAGACCCCCGCCTTCGCGTCGAGCCTGTAGAGCGGCAGAAGGTCGGCGCCGTGCCTGACGATGAACGCGACGGCGGCCGCGATGTAGTCGGTGACCTCGTCGGTGAAGGTGTAGTTCAGGCCGAGGCGGGCCCAGCCGGGTCTGAAGGCCGAGAGCCCACGCGCCACCGCCCGTTCATGGGCGCGGGCATGCGCCGTGTCGATGCCGAGCAGCGCGTGGCCGTACGGCCCGGCACAGGAGCATCCGCCACGCGCCTGGATGCCGAAGAGGTCGTTGAGAAGCGCGACCACATAATTGTGATGCAGAAGGCGTCCGCCCACGCGAATATTGAAGGAATAGATGCCGACCCGCGGTGCATCGCGCGGACCGAGCAGCTCTATCTCCGGTGTCGCCGCCCACGCGGCTTCGAGCCGCTGCATCTGCGCGTGCTCGCGGCGCTCGATCTCGTCGACGCCGATACGCGATTTCAACTCGAAGACGATGCCGGCGCGGATGTTCTCGACGATGCCGGGCGTGCCTGCTTCCTCGCGCCGTTCCGGGTCGCTCACATAAGTGTGGCTGTCGCGGGTCACGTAACTGACCGTGCCACCGCCGGCGACCGTCGGACGCGGGCCGCCAAGCAACGCCTTGTCCGCGACCAGCACGCCGGAAGCGCCCGTGCCGCCGACAAATTTGTGCGGCGAGAAGAATGCCGCGTCGATGCCATCCCCGGCGCCGGGAGCGCTTTCTCGCATCCTGATCGGCATGTAGGGACCGCCGGCGGCGAAGTCGCAGACGAACACCGCGCCGTGACGATGCAGAAGCGTCGAAAGCGCGTGGAGATCGCTGCGCACGCCGGTGACATTGGAAGCGGCGGCGAAGGCGCCGATCAGGAGCGCGCGGTCGCCATGCTCACGCAAGGCGGTTTCGAGGCTGGCAAGGCAGATCATGCCCTTGTCGTTGAGTGGTACGCGAACGATATCGAAGCCGCTTTCCCGCCACGGCAAATCGTTGGAATGATGTTCGTACGGTCCGACGAAGACGACCGGCTTGGCGGCCTGCGATGCCGACGGCCGGTTCGACAATGCCCGCACCAGCTTGTCGGCGGCCGCGGTGGCGCCGCTGCCGGTGAAGATCACCGCGTGGCGTTCCTCGGCCTCGACCGCCTTGCGGATCGCGGCGCGCGCGGCCTCGCGCAGCCGGGTCGTGTGGCGACCTGCATAGGAGGTCTCGGTATGCGTGTTGCCGTAGAAGGGCAGCACCGCCCTGCGGATCGCCGTCTCGATCGAGTCCAGCGCCCTGCCCGAGGCGACGTAATCCGCATATACCAGCGGTCGCGGGCCGAAAGGACCCGGAATGGCGATGCCTTCACCGAGCACGTCGGTCCGCAGGTCGTCGATGCTGGGCCAGCCGTTTCTTTCAATCATGGTCGAACTGCATTCCCCCGCCGCCAGCGGCGGTGTCAAATCTCGTCCCGGTTCAGGTCGAGAGGTTAACGTTTATCGCGATGCGGGCCTCGGCGAGGAAGGCGTTCCGATTCCGACCAGCCTCTTCATCGGCCTATCGTGGTTACCATTTTCAACGGAAATGAACAATATGATTGCTTGTACTCGCATATAATACGAATCTGATGCTCAAATTCATTTAACATTGAGCATAATGTTTGATGGCATGGCTACAAAGTAGGAATGAGATTGCAGCAGGCGCCGGCGCGGACCGGAATCCGCGGAATAATGAAATAGGTTTGCGAAAGCCTGCCCGGTCGCGATACGTCCTTGAACCCAACGACGCGGCCCGCGAAAATAGTCATTGCATCCGTCGAAACGAGGTTGAAGGAGCCTTCATGACCCATCCCGTCACCGGTATCGACCATTGCTATCTGCTCGTGAACGATCTCGACCGAAGCCTCGAGCAGTTCCGCGGGCTGGGCTTCACCATCTCGCCGCGGGGCTTCCACAGCGAAAAAATGGGCTCGGCGAACCACACGATCATGTTTGCCGCCGATGACTATTTCGAGCTGCTCGGCATCGTGGCGCCGACGGAGGAGAATGCGGGCAAGCGCGCCCTTCTGAACAAAGACGGCGAAGGCCTCTACGCGATCGCCTGTCGGATCGACGACGCGCGCGAGGCGCGCAGGGAACTGGCCGCCCTCGGCATCGCCACCGGCGAGGTGGTCGATTTCGAGCGACCGGTGACGCTGCCGGCGGGAGGCGAGGCGGTCGCGGCCTTCTCCATTCTTCAGTTTGACAAGACTGAGGTGCCGCTCGGCATCGCCTTCATGTGCCAGCACCGCACCCGCGATACGGTCTGGCTGCCGGAACTGATGCGCCATCCAAACGGCGCGAAGGGATTGGCCGGCGCGGTAGCGGCCAGTGACGATCCCAGGGCGGCGGCAAAAGCCTATGCGCGGCTCTACCGCGCCGGCCAGCTGCGCGAGGTCGACGGCGGTTACGAGGTGAAGACCGGTTCGGTGCCGCTGACCTTCCTCACACGCGAAGCGCTCGCCGGTCGCTATGAGGGCATCGACGTTTCACGGACGCCTACCCATGCCTTCGCCGTCCTGCGGATCGCCGTCGAGGATCTTGACCGCGCGAGGAAAGCGATCGCCGTGCCGCTTCATGAAACGCCGCGCGGCCTCGCCACCGCCCCGGCTGCGACCAGCGGCGCCATCGTCGAGTTCATCGAGCAATGAGCGACAGCCAACGCACCAACCAGAAAGCGGCCGTCAGGCCGCCTGCTCCTCATCGCGGACTGGACGAGATCGATCGCAGGATCCTCGATATCCTGCAGCGCGACAGCGACCGTGCGGTGAGCGAGATCGCCGAAGAGGTCAACCTGTCCTCGACCCCATGCTGGCGACGTATCCGCAGGCTGGAGGAAACCGGCATCATCAAGCGGCGCGTCGCCCTCGTGGATCGCAAGCTGATGAACGTTCCGATGACGATCTTCATCGGCATCAAGGCGCCGCGCCACGAAATGAGCTGGCTCAACTCCTTCAGAAGCCTGATCGAGGAGATTCCCGAAATCGTCGAGGCATACCGGCTCACCGGCGAGACCGACTATGTCGTCAAGGTCGTGGTGCCGGACATCGAAACCTACGACAATGTCTACAAGGCGATGATCTCGAAGCTCGAATTCTCCGAGATCAACTCCTCGATCAGCATGGAGGAGATGAAGTTCACGACCGCGGTGCCGACCGGCTATCTGTGACGCGACGCCGGCCGGCTTTCAGATCCTGGGCATGCCTCTCGGCCGGATCGCCCGCTTCTGCGCGGCAATGCGGAACGGCGCATTTGGCGCGCCGTAGCCATTGTAGCCATTTCGCCGCTCGACGATCTCGAAGAAGAAGCCCTCGCCGTAATTCGCGCTGTAGACCTGGAAATATTCGCCCCGGTCGTCGCGGTCATAAAGGATGTTGTGGCCGCGCAGCCGGTCGATGAATTCCGGTTCGAAACCGAAGCGGGCCTCAAGATCGTCATAGTAGTTGGGCGAGATTTCGAGCGGGAGGAAGCCTTTTTCCCTGAGCGTTCCGACGGTTGCGAAAATATCGTCCGAGCGGAAGGCAAGATGCTGGACGCTCGAGCCGAAGCTCTCCGCGATGAAGTGGCCGGCCAGCGTCTTACGGTTTTCGGCGCCGTTGAGCGTCAGCCGCAAGGTACCGTCATCATTTTCGATAACCTGGCTGCGCACCAGTCCGGCCGGATCCACCACGTCGACCATCGGCAGTTTCCGTGTCCTGAAGATCGAGGTGTAGAAGAGGAGCCAAGTCAGCATTTCCTCGTAGTTCATGGTCTGGGCGACATGATCGATCGAGATCAGACCCGCATCCTCGCCGGCGGCGGTATCCGGGATTTCCTCGAACTCGATTTCCCAGACGCGCGCGAGCTCGCTTTTGGCATCGATGAAATAGATCACCCCGCCGCCGACACCGCGAATGGCCGGAATGGCCAGCTCGCCCGGCCCGCGCGGCTGCTCGAAGGGCTCCGCGCCCAGCGCCTTTGCCCGTGCCACCGTCGCCTTGGCATCGTCGACCTTGAGGCCGATCGCATAGGCCGACGTGCCGTGCACGAGATAGGAAGAGTGAGCGAAACCTTCCTTCTCGGTGTTGACGACGATGTTGATGCCACCCTGGCGCCACAGCGAGACATCCTTGCTCTTGTGACGTGCCGCTTCGGCGAAGCCCATCATGGAAAGCAGCGCCGCAAGCTCCTCCGCCTCCCCTTCGTCGGCGGCGAATTCGATGAACTCAACGCCCGAGACGGCTATTCTCTCCGGCATTTCCGGCACCGGGATCGCGATCTGCGGTTCGAGCCGGACGACCTGGTCCATCAGCGCGACAAGCGAGCGTCGACCGTCGATCGAAATCGATTTGGGCGAGCCGCCCCGGAACTGGTCGTTGAAGATTTCGAGGGATAAAGGCCCGGAATAGCCGGTTGCGGCGACGGCGCGCATGAAATCGACCACCGGCAGGTCGCCCTCGCCGGGCATGTTGCGGAAATGACGGCTCCAATAGAGCAGTTCCATGTCGATCAGCGGCGCATCGGCGAGCTGGACGATGAAGATGCGGTCGCCGGGGATCGCCCGGATCGTGTTCACGTCGGTCTTGCGGGCGAGCGTGTGGAAGGAATCGAGAATCAGGCCGATATTCGGATGATCGGCGCGTCTCACGATCTCCCAGGCGTCGCGATGATCGTTGATATGCCGGCCCCAGGCCAGCGCCTCGTAGCCGACGCGCAGGCCCCGCTTGGCGGCGCGCTCGCCGAGCTCGCGGAAATCGGCGGCCGCGCGGTCGATGCCGCCTAACGACAGCGGCGAGACGTTCGAGCAGACGAGCATGAGGTCGGTGCCCAGTTCCTGCATCAGATCGAACTTGCGCTCCGCGCGATCGAACGTGCGGGCGCGCTGCGGCTCGGGCATGCCCTCGAAATCACGGAACGGCTGGAACAGCGTGATTTCCAGCCCATGATCCCGCACCATGCGCCCCACTTCCTCTGGCGTGCCGTCATAAGCGAGGAAGTCGTTCTCGAATATCTCGACCCCATCGAAACCCGCCGCGGCTATCGCCGCGAGCTTTTCACGCAGGTCGCCGCTGATCGAAACGGTTGCGATGGAAGTCTTCATGCGGTTCCTCGAATATCGGCGTCGGGCGCCAAAAGTGCTGCCCGCAGCACCTTGGCGTCAACCTCATAGCCGGTAAATATCCGGAATGCATCGACCCCCTGATGGAAGAAGAGCTCGTAGCCGCTCATCACTTCCAGTCCCGCCGCGCGGGCCTCGTCGAGAAATTGCGTCTCGACCGGCGTGTAGACCGCGTCGAAGGCCCAGCTTCCGCTCCTCATGAGTCGTTTCGGCACCGCGGTGCCGGGATAGCCGACCATGCCGAGCGGCGTGCAATTCACGAGGCCGTCGCAATCCGCCGCCGCCTCGTCGATCGTGCCGGCAAGGGTGACCCGCAATCCGGATTCCGCCCGCGCTATCGACCGCGCAAGCGCTTCGGCCCTCGCCGCGTCCGGATCGAAAAGGCGAAGCTCGGTCGCACCGAGTTCGGCCAGCGCGAAGCCGATCGCCTTGCCGACGCCCCCTGCCCCGGCCATCGCCACCTTTGCCGGAGACCGATCGGGAAAGTTCGCGCGAAACGCCGCCGCGAAACCCGAATAATCCGTGTTGAAGCCGGTCTGCCGGCCCTCCTCGAACAACACCGTGTTGCAGGCGCCGATGGAGCGCACGCGAGGATCGTCGACGCGCAGCCTCGACACCACCTGCTCCTTATAGGGATAGGTTATGTTTATCCCGCGAAAGCCGCCTGCCCTGCAGCGTTCGAAGACGGCATCGAAATCAAGTCCCATGTCGGCGGGAATCAATGGCTCGTAGGAAACCTCGATTCCACAAAGCTGCCCGGCCAGGCGATGGAGAAGCGGCGACTTGGAGCGCTTGATGTTGTCCCCGATCAGTCCGAGACGGATACGCATGCTGGCCTTGATTTCCTGCTGATTGTTCCTGCCCGGCGAGAGCCTTTCTCACCGCAGAGCATATATGCCGCAATTCGTTTCAGCAGGCAAACAACATTCTATCAGACATTATTGATTTTGCATGATCGCAATTCCTCCGGATCAGGCGATGGCGCCCGTGGCCAGCGCATGTTCCACGCCGCCCTCGACATGGCGCTCCAACGTAAGCTTCGCGGTTTCCGCATCGCGCGCGAGCGCGCATTCGAGAAGCGTCTGGTGCTCTTTGGCGGCGATATCGCCGCGGAACGAAAGCGCGATCATCTGGTAGCGCAGATATTTGTCGAAGACGCTTGCATGGGTATCCATCAGCACCTGCGAACCGCAGGCTGAAATCAGCGCCTGGTGGAACTCCCAATCGTATCGCTTCCAGGTCTCGGTCTGGCTGAAATCCCCGCCTTTCATCAGGCGCTCCAGGCTTGCCAGCTTGTGATGAGCCGCAACCACCCGTCCTTCCCACTCCATATCGCCCGAGGCGAAGGACTGCTCCAGCGCGTGTCCCTCGAGAAGAAGACGCAAGGCTGCTATTTCCTTGAGGTTTTCAATCGAAACCGGCGCCACCTCGAAGCCGCGCTGCCCCTCGGCGACGACCAGTCCCTCAGACGACAGCCGATTGAGGATTTCGCGCAGCGTGCTGATGCTCGCGCCATACTCGTCCTTGAGCCGATCCAGCTTCAGTTTCTGCCCCGGCGCGGCGCGGCCGAATATGATATCCGTCCTTATCCGTCGATAGGCGTTTTCCCCGATGGTTTCGGCGGCAGCGTCATTTGCGAGCAATTTACGATTCTTCCGACGGTTTCATGAATGTCGGAGATAATCGCCGTTGCGCGTCGAAACTTCAAGCTGTTCCACGAGCAGAGATCAATTCAGCAGGCCGTTCCCGACCGTGTAGTCGACGCAGGCGGCGATGTGGCGCTGCAATATTTCGCCAGCACGCACCGCGTCGCGGCGAAGCGCGCAATCGAGCAGTTCCTCATGCTCGTCGGCGGCCGCCTTGCCGCGAAACACCACGGCGATGATCTGATAGCGGACATAGCGGTCGAAGATCACCGCATGAGTTTCCAGAAGCGCCTTCGAACCGCAAGCGGAGATCAGCGCGTGGTGGAACTCCCAATCGTAGCGCTTCCACAGCTCCGTTTCGCTGCGCTCGCCCGCCAGCATCCGCCTTTCCATCCGCGCCAGCTTGTGATGGGCGGCGACCACGCGGCCCTCCCAGTCGATATCGCCGGCGGCGAAGGAATCGCGCAGCGCATGCCGTTCGAGCAGGTCGCGCATATCCGCGACCTCGCGCAAATTCGCCGCCGACAGGGGAGGAACCTCGAAGCCGCGCTGCCCCTCGGCAAGAATGAAGCCTTCAGACAAAAGCCGGTAGAGGATCTCGCGCAGCGTGCTGACGCTCGTGTCGTAACGACCCCGCAGCCTTTCCAGTTTCAGCTTCTGCCCTGGCGCGAGGCGCCCGAAGATGATGTCGCTGCGGATCTTCCTGTAGGCGTTTTCGCCAGCGGTTTCGTTGGGTGGGGTGGAGGAGTCCATGAAGCGATACATCCGGTTCTGCGGCGGGAATTCTTCGCACGACCGTTGCCATGCATCAAGCCGCATTCCACTTTAAACGGAGAAATGGAAAAATCTCATATAAATTTCCGTACACATATTGAATTTGAAATTGTCTAGTGCAATGAATTGCCTCATGCAGTGGGAAGCCTGGAGATCGAGAGGCTTCACGGAGCGATCATCCGCTTCAACTTGCCGGAGGAGGAGAGCGATTATGAGAGCCTTGCGGATCGCGGCCTTGTGCACGCTTCTTGCCGGCGGCAACGCGCTCGCGCAAAGCGCGGCGGACGCGCCCGATTTCCCGACCGCGCCCCGGCCGCCATCGGGCGACGCATTTCCCGAACGCATGGTGGAATTTCCGGACGGGATAGTCGCGATCGGGGACGTCACCTATGACACGCAGGTTGGATTCCGTCCCCTCGCGCTGGACATCTACCATGATCCCGCCGCCACCGAACCCAAGCCGGTCATCCTCTATATCCATGGCGGCGGTTGGGAACGCAGCCACAAGCGGGCCGCCGGCGTCTTCACCGACTTTCCTGGCGTGCTGGCCAGTTTCGCTTCCCGTGGCTTCGTCGTGGCGTCGGCGGAATATCGTCTGAGCGGCGAGGCTCCGTTTCCTGCCGCGCTCCACGACGTGAAGGCGGCTATCCGCTTCCTTCGCGACAACGCCGACAAATACGGCATCGATCCGGAACGTTTCGGAATCTGGGGCAGCTCGGCGGGCGGACATCTGGCATCGCTGGCAGCCGTCTCCTGCGACCAGCAGAGCCTGGATGTCTTTTCGACGGCGAAGCCCGAAACTTCAACCTGCGTGGATGCCGCCGCGATCTGGTACGGCATCTTCGACTTCTCGACGATGGGCCCTGTTCCCGAGCAATCGCTGGCAGGCGATTCACGCTCGCGCTTCCTGGGCTGCAATCCGGGCTACTGCACGAACTACGTCGTGGCCTCGGCGAGTCCGGTCAGCTTCGTCGACGACAAGTCGCCGCCTTTCCTGCTTGCGCACGGAACCGAGGACAAAGTCGTCCCGATCTCCCAATCCAGGGAGTTCGAGGAGAAGCTGAAAGGCGCGGGCGTCGACGTACAGACCCTCTATGTCGAAGGGGTGGATCACAGCTTCGTCGCGCCCGACGAAGCGCTGGCCCGCAGTTCGGCGCTGACGGCCGCAAACCGTACCTTCGAGTTCTTTGTCGAGCGGTTGAACCCGTCGCAATGAAAACCGGGCGCACTGGGCCGAAAGACCGAAAGCCAGATGCTTGCGCCCTCATGCACTGAAAAAAGGGAGGAATATATGAAACGCAACACCAATCGCCGCCGTTTCCTGGTCGGCACCAGCCTTCTCGCCGCCGCGATCGCCTTTCCAGCTTTCGCCCAGGACAAGCCGAAGCTTCGCTTCTCCGCCGTGTTCTCGGACCAGGACATCCGCGCGAACATGATGAAGTCGTTCGCCGAGGACATCGCCGACAGCTTCACCTTCGAGGGCTACTACGGAGGAAACCTGTTCAAACAGGGAACCGAGCTCGTCGCCCTGCAACGCGGCAATCTCGAGATGAGCAATGTCGCGCCTCAGGACATTTCCAACCAGCTTCCGGAATGGTCGATCCTGACCTCCGCCTATCTCTTCCGCGACGCCAACCACCTCAAGGCGTTCTTCGACAGCGAACTCGGCGACGAGATGAAACAGATGGCCGAGGAAAAGCTTGGCGTGCGCGTGCTCGGCCCGACCTTTTACGGCACGCGTCAGGTCGGCCTGAAGCCGGACAAGAAGATCAACACGCCCGCCGACATGGCAGGCATCAAGCTCAGGATGCCCGGCGGCGACGCCTGGCAGTTCCTCGGGCAAGCGCTTGGCGCCAACCCCACGCCGATGGCTTACGCGGAGGTCTATACCGGCCTCCAGACCGGCGCCATCGACGGGCAGGACAACCCCCTGCCGAACGTCCAGAACATGAAGTTCTACGAGGTCATGTCGCAGATCGTCCTGACATCGCATCTGGTCGCCTTCGATCTCCTGACGATCTCGTCGAAAAGCTGGAACGCCATGACGCCGGAACAGCAGCAGGCCGTCCAGGCGGCCGCCGACAAGGCGATCGATTGGAGCGCTGCGGAACACCTGAAGCAGGAGGAAGAACTCCTAGCCTACTTCAAGGAAAAGGGGCTCGAGGTCTATACGCCGGATATCGAGGCATTCCGCACGCATGCCCAGAAGCTCTATCTGGAATCCGACCTCTCGGCGAGCTGGCCGGAAGGGCTGATCGAGAAGATCAACGCTCTTTGATTTCAACAGATCGACGTGGTCCGCGGATGGCGGGCCACGTCGCCTTCGCGCGGCGCGACGCCGTGCGCTACCGAACACTTTCCTTGAGAGGTGGCAATGCATCTGTCCCGCATCGGGCATTGGTTATACCGACGCGCCGAGAACATCCTTGCCCTGATGCTGGGGATCATGTTCCTCGCCTTCATCGGCCAGATCGTCTTTCGCTATTTTCTCAATTTCCCCATCGGCTGGACGTCGGAGCTCACGGTCATCATGTGGCTATGGCTGGTGCTGTGGGGTGCCGCCTTCGTCGTGCGCGAGAACGAGGAGATCCGGTTCGACCTGGTCTACGGCGCCGTCGGTCCGACGGCGCGTCGGGTGATGGTGATCCTCAGCTCGCTGGCGCTCCTGGGCCTCTACATCTTCTCGCTGCCCGCGGTCGTCGACTACGTCACTTTCATGAAGGTCGAGCGTACGGCCTATCTCAAGATCCGCTTCGACTATCTCTATTCCATCTACGTGATCTTCGCGGTCGCCGTGATCTGCCGGTACGGGTGGCTTCTTTGGAAAGCCCTGCGTCGCGCGCCCAAGGAAGTCGACCCCACCACCGCGAGTTCAGGTCTATGAACCTTTCAGACCCCTTTACGCTTTGCATAACCTCACTGGTGGCGCTGAGCCTCCTCGGCCTTCCCATAGGCCATTCCATGATCTGCGCGTCGATCCTGTATCTCTACGCGGCGGGCCTCGACATGGGCACGGCGGCCGAGCAACTGCTCAACAGCATGTTCACGAGCTACACCATGCTCGCCGTGCCGCTGTTCATCCTGGCGGCCGAGCTGATGAATTCGGGATCGATGACGATCCGCCTCCTGAACTTCTGCAATGCCATCGTCGGCCGCTTCCGCGGCGGTCTCGCCCAGGTCAACGTGCTGCAGAGCCTCATCTTCGCCGGCATGTCCGGTTCGGCGATCGCCGATGCGGCGGGCATGGGCAAGATGATGCAGAAGATGATGACCGAGAACGGAAAATACACGCCGAGCTTCGCGGGTGCGCTGACGGCCGTCTCCGCCGTCATGGCGCCGATTCTCCCGCCTTCCATTCCGCTCGTCATCTACTCCCTGGTTTCCAATGCCTCGATCGGCTTCCTGTTTCTGGCAGGCATCCTGCCGGGACTGCTCATCTGCATCAGCCAGATGGCGATCGTCGCTTGGAGCGCGAGGCGGCAGAATTTTCCCACCGAAGCCCCGGTGCCGCTGAAGCATATCCCCGGCATCACCATTCGCGCCCTGCCGGCGCTGATGCTGCCGGTCGTGCTGCTGGTCGGCCTGCGCGGCGGCGTCATGACGCCGACCGAGGCGGCCGCGGTGGCGGCGGGTTACGCGCTGCTGGTCTCGGCCGTGATCCATCGCGACGTCGGGTTTCGCGAATTGTACGCATCCCTGCAGTCGGCCGGCCGCATGACGACCTCGGTCGGCATGCTCATCGCGGGCGCGTTGGTTTTCAACTACGTCGTCACGGTCGAGAACATCCCGAATTCGATCAGCGTGTTCCTGCTCAGCTTCGATCTGACGCCGCTGACCTTCCTGCTGATCGTCAATATCGTGCTGTTGATCCTCGGCTGCCTGCTCGAAGGCACGACGATCCTTCTCGTGATCGTGCCGGTGCTGATCCCGACGGCGCAGGCGCTGGGCATCGACATGGTTCATTTCGGCGTCGTGGTCGTCTTCAACGTCATGCTCGGCCTCATCACGCCGCCCTATGGCCTGCTTCTCTTCGTCGTTACCCGCGTTTCGGGTGCGCCGATGCGTGCGATCGTCCGGGATACCATGCCGTTTCTGATCGGCATGCTCACCGCGCTCGCATTGATCACCTTCATCCCAGGAATCGTCCTCTTCGTCCCGCGCCTGTTCGGCTATTCGGGCTGAGATTCATTCAGAAGACTGTCCATGACCAAGCCAATCTACATCCTCAACGGCCCGAACCTTAACCGCCTCGGCAAGCGCGAGCCGGAAATCTACGGTCGCACGACCCTTGCCGAAGTCGAAGCCATGTGCCGGGAAGCTGCCGGCGATCGTCCGCTCCGCTTCCACCAGTCCAACGCCGAGCACGAAATCATCGGGTGGATACACGAGGCGACCGACGAAGGTGCTGGCATCATCATCAATCCAGCAGCCTTCACCTTCACCTCGATTGCCATTCTCGACGCGCTTAAGATGTTTCCAGGTCCGATCATCGAACTGCACATCTCCAACATCCACCGGCGCGAAGCGATCTATCACAATTCGCTGGTGTCGAAGACGGCCACGGCGGTCATAGCCGGCCTCGGCGCGAACGGCTACGGCGTGGCGGTCGGGGCCATGCTGACGCTGCTGCAGACACGCGGATAAACGGGTATCGAAGCCGATGAGGCCCCATATCGAATGCGTGGTCGACAGCCGGGACCGATTGGGCGAGACGCCACTATGGTGCAGCACCACAGGCAAGCTCTGGTGGGTGGACATAGAACGGCCCAAGCTGCAATTCCTCGATCCTGCCAACGGGGAGAGCGGCGCTCACTCCATGCCGGGCACATGGCTGGGGTCGCAGGCGCTGACGAAAACGAGTGAACGCCTCGTCGCGATCGATCTCGACCTGCATCTCTTCGATCCCGCCAAAGGCGACATCACGCTCTTTGCCCGCGTGGAACAGGGACTCGACAACAGGCTCAACGACGGACGGGTCGACGCGCGCGGACGTCTCTGGATCGGCACGATGGACAATGAACTCCATCGACCGAACGGCAGCCTCTACCGCGTCGATCCCGACGGTACCGTCACGAAGATGCTCGACGACATCGTCGTCACCAACGGCATCGCCTTTTCTCCCGATGCCCGCACCCTGTACCTGACCGACACGCGCCGATACCGGACATGGGCGTTCGACTTCGACCTCGACGACGGCCGGATCAGCAATCGCCGTCTATTCGCGGATTATTCCGAAACCGGCGATCGGCCGGACGGAGCGTGCGTCGACGTTGACGGCTGCCTGTGGACGGCCTTCTTCGCGGGATCGCGGATCGTTCGCTATCGGCCCGACGGCGGGATGGACCGATCGGTTCCCATGCCGGTGACAAACCCGACCTGCGTATGTTTCGGAGGGGCCGACCTGAAGACCCTCTATGTTACCAGCGCATACAAGTTCCTGTCCCCCGACCAGCTGGCGGCCGAACCGCAGGCAGGCGCGCTCTTCGCCATCGACGGGATCGGCGAAGGGCTTCCTGAACATCTGTTCGGATGAAGATCGTTCCAATTTTGCAGATTTGAGGAGAAGCCGATGAGAAACCTAACGAGACGGGCGGCGCTGGCGCTTGCCGCCGCCACGATGATGACGGGAATGGCGGAAGCAGCGGACCAGATCGCCCTGCGCTTTTCGGATGTAACGACCGCCGACGCGCCACGATCCGTGGCCCTGGTGGACATCTTCGCCAAGCAACTCGGCGACGAGTTCAAGTTCGAACCCTATTTTAACGGCACGCTGTTCAAGCAGGGCTCCGAACTCGTCGCCGTGCAGCGCGGCAATCTGGATATGGCGTTACTGCCGCCGTCGGACCTTGCGAAACAGGTACCTGCCTTCAGCATCTTGTCCGCGGCATATCTCGTGCGCGATGCGGCCCATATGAAAGCGATCTTCGAAAGCGAAATCGGCGACGAGTTCAAGAAGATGGCCAGGGAACAGGCCGGCGTCGTCATTCTCGCTCCCGCCTATTACGGCACGCGCCACGTCAATTTGAAGGGTGACAAAAAGATCGACGTGCCTGAAGACCTCGCAGGCGTGAAACTCCGCATGCCCGACGGGGAGGCCTGGCAGTTCCTGGGACAGGCGATCGGCGCCAATCCGACTCCGATGCCCTATGCCGAAACCTATACCGGCTTGCAGACCGGCGCCATCGACGGGCAGGACAATCCATTGCCCAACAACAAGTTGATGAAGTTTCATGAAGTCACAGATCAGATCGTGCTGACCGCTCACAATGTCGGGTTCGGCATGCTCTTGATAAACGCCAAGAAATTCGATGCGCTCGCGCCCGAGCAACAGGCGAGGATGCGGGAAGCCGCGAACGCCGCCTTCGAATGGAGCAATGGCCAATATCTGGAGCAGGAAAAGGAACTGATCGAGTTCTTCAAGAAAGAAGGGCTCGAAGTCTACACGCCCGATGTCGCCGCGTTCCAGACCCATGCAAACAAGACGTATCTGGAATCGCCGCTGTCGGGCGATTGGCCGGAGGGGCTCGTCGATAGAATAAACGCGCTTTGAAAAGCCTCGACGCGCGTTCAATCCAGCGCGCGGTCGAGATGGGTGTAGCCGCCGTCGACGAACAGCCATTGTCCGGTCGTGTGGCTAGCACGTTCCGAAAGCAGGAAGACGACGGTGGCGGCGATCTCGTCCGCCGTCGTCATCCGCTGGCCGAGCGGTATGCGCCGCACGATCTCGTCGAGGCGTGCCCGCGGATCGTCGAAGGTCGAGAGCCATTTCTCGTAGAGCGGCGTCATCACCTCGGCGGGAATGACGGCGTTGACGCGGATCCCGTCCTTGCGCAGCGATGCCGCCCATTCGCGCGTCAGCGCGAGCTGCGCGCCCTTGGCGGCGGTGTAGCCGCTGGTGTCGCCCTGTCCCGTCAGCGCCGTCTTCGACGAAATGTTGACGATCGCGCCGCGCGACTTCTTCAAGGCGGGAAGCGCGTGATGGGCGACTGTATAATAGTGGATCAGGTTGCGCTCCAGTGACTGACGGAAAGCCTCCGGCCCCGCTTCCAGCCCGACGCCGTCATTGATGCCGGCATTGTTGACGAGCCCGTCGATGCGGCCGAAGGCGGAAACCGTTTCCTCCACCGCCCTCTTGCAGGCATCGTCGTCCGTCAAATCCAACTGGACGAATTTTGAACGCGGGGCGGTTCCGGCGAGGCGCGTCGAAAAATCCTCGCCAAGCGGACTGCGCCCGAAGATCACCGGTACCGCGCCCTCGCCGGCGAGCGCCATCGTTATCGCCCCACCTATGCCCGCCCCTCCGCCGGTGACGATGACGATCTTGTCCTTCAGCCCGAGTTCCATGAAACCCCTCCCTCAGCCTGCGAACAGATGCGCCGCACGCGAAGCCGGCTTCATCTCGATCGAGAAGCCGGGAGCCGACGGCGGCATATAGGCGGCGCCACGGATAACGCAGGGATCGAGAAAATGTTCGTGCAGGTGGTCGACATACTCCACCACCCTGCCCTCGCGCGTGCCGGCGATCGCGACATAGTCGATCATCGCCAGATGCTGGACATACTCGCAAAGTCCCACGCCTCCCGCATGCGGGCACACCGGCAGGTCGTATTTTGCCGCCATCAGAAGCACGGCCAGCACCTCGTTGACGCCGCCAAGCCGGCAGGCGTCGATCTGCACGACGTCGATCGCGCCGCGCATGATGAACTGCTTGAACATGATGCGGTTCTGGCACATCTCGCCGGTCGCCACCTGCACGGGCGCGACGCCCTTGCGGATCCGGCGATGTCCCTCGACGTCGTCGGGGCTGGTCGGCTCCTCGATGAACCAGGGCTTCGCGAAGGCGAGATCGCGGACCCAGTCGATCGCTTCCCCGACTTCCCAGACCTGGTTCGCGTCGATCATCAGCTTGCGGTCCGGCCCCAGCGCCTCGCGCGCGATCCGCAACCGCCTGATGTCGTCGGCGCGGTCGCGCCCGACCTTGAGCTTGACATGGTCGAAGCCCGCCTCCACCGCCTCGCGGCAGAGCCGGCGCAGCTTCTCGTCCTCGTAGCCGAGCCAGCCTGCCGAGGTCGTGTAGCAGGGATAGCCCTCGCGCTCGAGGACGGCGATGCGCTCGGCCTTTCCCTCTGCCTTCTCCTTGAGAAGGGACAGCGCCTCCTCGCGCGTGATGCAATCGGTGATGTAGCGAAAGTCGATGCAGCGGACGAGCTCCTCCGGGCTCATATCCGCCACCAGACGCCAGATCGGCTTGCCCGCGATCTTCGCCCACAGATCCCAAACCGCGTTGACGATCGCGCCGGTGGCGAGATGAATGGCGCCCTTGTCGGGGCCGATCCAGCGCAGCTGGCTGTCCGAGGTTACGTGCCGCCAGAAGGCGCCCATGTCGGCGGCGACTTCCGCCATGTCGAGTCCGACGACGAGATGGCGCATGGCCTCGATCGCCGCGCAGCAGATGTCGTTGCCACGCCCGATGGTGAAGGTCAGCCCGTGGCCTTCATGGCTGCCGTCGGTCTTCAATATCACATAGGCCGCCGAATAGTCGGGATCTGGATTCATCGCGTCCGAACCGTCGAGGTGAAGCGATGTCGGAAAGCGCAGGTCGAGCACCTGCATGTCGACGATATGGGTCATGATGGTGTCCGGTGGGAGCCTGTCGAGCATCAGTTTCCTGGAAGGGCGGCGCCGGGAAATTCCTGGCGCCGCTCGCAATCAGTCGTAGAGAACCGCGGCGATCTCCGGATCGTCGATGTTCGACTTGTCGTAGTAGAAGAAGCCGGTGTCGATGCTCTTCTCCACCCCCTCGCCCTTGGCGGCCTTCACCGCCGCAACGACCGTCTCGTAGCCGATTCCGACAGGGTTCTGCGTGATCGCGCCGGCCATCAGCCCGTCACGGATCGCCTGCTTCTGCTGCGCGCCGGAATCGTAGCCGATGATCACGAGCTGCCGGTTGAGCTCGCGCGCGCCGTTGACGACGCCGATCGCCGAACCTTCATTCGCGCCGAAAATGCCTTTCAGGTCGGGATTGGCCTGCAGGATCGACTTGGTGATCTCGGTCGATTGCAGATGGTCGCCGCCGCCATACTGGATCGAGACGATCTCGATTTTCGGGTAGGCCTCCTTCATGCGGTTGACGAAGCCGTCGCGCCGGTCGATGCCGGTGCGGCTGGTCTGGTCGTGGACGACGAGCGCGATCTTGCCTTCGCCGCCGATGAGCTCGGCCATCTTGTCCGCCGCGAGCGCGGCGGCGGCGATGTTGTCGGTCGAGGCGGTCGAGACGGGAATGTCGGATTCCACGCCCGAGTCGAAGGCGACGACCGGTATTCCCGCGTCCTTAGCCTGCTGGAGCAGCGGGATCGCGGCCTGGCTGTCGAGCGCGGCGAAGCCGATGGCGGCGGGCTTCTTCGCCAGCGCCGCCGCCAGCATGTCGATCTGACGGTCGACCTGAGCTTCCGTGTCCGGCCCTTCGAAGGTAACGGTCACGCCGAGTTCGGCGGCCGCCTTGTCCGCTCCCGCCTTCACCGCCTGCCAGAACTGATGCTGGAAGCCCTTCGAGATGAGCGCGACATAGGTTTCCTGGGCCATGGCCGGTACGCTTGCGCCCAGCATCGCGACGGCGCCGAGCGCGCCGAGCATGGTTCGTCTTGTAAACATTCCCATTTCCTCCTTGGTTGTACGCTTTCCTGCCTGTCTCTCCGGGACGCTCATCGTCCTCTTCGAAGTCCTTGGCGCCCGTCCGGCGCGGAATCCTCCCTAAAGCTTCCGCCGGCGCAGCATGTCGACATAGACGGCGAGAATGATGATCGATCCGGTGACGACGGTCTGCCATTCCTGCGCGACCGAAAGGATGCGCAGGCCGTTTGCCAGCACGCTCATGATCAGCGCGCCGATCAGCGTTCCGAGAATGGTGCCCCTGCCGCCGGACAGCGACGTGCCGCCGATGACCACCGCGGCGATCGCGTCGAGCTCGTAGCCCTGGCCGAGCGCCGGCTGCGCAGAGTTCAGCCGCGATGCGATCAGGAGCCCCGCAACCCCGCAGATCGAGCCGGCGAGAGCGTAGACCGCGATCTTCCAGCGTTCCGTGTTGACGCCGGACAGACGCACCGCCTCTTCGTTCGAGCCGAGCGCGAATGTGTAGCGCCCGAGCGCGGTCTTCGACAGGATGAAACTGACCACTATCGCGACCAGAAAGAGGATCAGCACGCCGTTCGGCAGCGGCACGGCCGGAATGATCCTGCCGACGATCGAGCCCTGGGCGATCTGCGTGAAACCCGGCGTCTCGTTGAAATAGATCGGCCGCGTGCCGGAGATGACCAGCGAAAGCCCCTTCAGGATGAGCATCATGCCGAGCGTGGCGATGAAGGGCGGCACCTTGAGCTTGGCGACGAAGGTGCCGGAGCAAAGCCCGGCCGCGGCACCGGCCAGTATTGCGGCGGCTATGCCGAAGGGCAGCGGCAAGCCCCAATAGGTCAGCACGACGCCGGCGATGACGGCGCAGAAGGTCATGAGCGTACCGACGGACAGGTCGATGCCGCCGGTAATGATGACCAGCGTCGCCGCGATCGCCAGCACTCCATTGACCGAGGTCGCCTGAAGGATGGCGATGACGTTGCTCGTCTGCATGAAGTTCGGCGACGCGAGGCTGAAGCCGACGACGAGGACGATCAGGCTCGCAAAGGCAAGGAGCCGATGATGCGCGCCCGAAAGACGTGGGCCGGAGGCAGCGCCCGGCTGTGAAACGGCTGTCGTCAACTCGTCCTCCCGTGCTCGATTTTCATCGCGATGCCGGATCCACCTCGCGTTCCACCGTATTGCGTCGTGTCGCCAGCCGCATGATTTCCTCCTGGGAAGCGCCGCCTGGCAGGAAGCCGGTCAGCCTGCCCTCGCACATGACCGCGATGCGATGGCTGAGCCGCAGGATCTCCGGCAGTTCCGAGGAAATCATGATGACGGCGCGCCCCTGCGCGGCGAGCGCGTTGAGCAGCTTGTAGATTTCGCTCTTCGCGCCCACGTCGATGCCCCGCGTCGGCTCGTCGAAGATCAGGATATCGCAATCGCGCAGCAGCCATTTGGCGATCACCACCTTCTGCTGGTTGCCGCCCGAAAGCAGCCGCGCCTCCTGCCTGTCGGACGGC
The DNA here is from genome assembly GCF_001014615.2 of Aquamicrobium sp. LC103. Lineage (GTDB taxonomy): Bacteria > Pseudomonadota > Alphaproteobacteria > Rhizobiales > Rhizobiaceae > LBCQ02. The sequence continues at coordinate 187,235 of NZ_LBCQ02000012.1, read as the reverse complement.
GTCTTGATCGCAAGCCTGTCGATGTAGGCGACCGCTGCTTCGTGCATCGCGGCCTCCTTCAGGACACCTCCGGCGCCGGTGAAGCGCGAGAGGCTCGCGAGCGCGATGTTGTTGCGCACGTCCATGCCGGTGGCGAGGCCGAAGTTCTTCCGGTCCTCCGAGAGATAGCCGATCCCCGCCCGCACGGCATCCCGCGGCTGCCGGATCGTCACCTTTCGCCCACGCACGAAAATCTCGCCCGCATCGATCGGATCGGCTCCGAAAATGGCGCGAGCGACCTCGGTTCGGCCTGCTCCCATCAGGCCGGCAAAGCCCAATATCTCGCCGCGCCGCACCGAGAAGCCGACGTCGCGGATTTCCCTGCCGCGTCTCAGTCCCCTGACTTCCAGAACCACGTCGGTTTCATCGAGGTCGGGTATGGCCGCGGTTTCCTCGGAAAGCTTGCGGCCGACCATCATCGATATGATCGTCTCGACCGGCGTGTCGGCGGCCGGCAGGGTTCCGACGGTCTCCCCGTCCCGCATGACGGTGACGCGGTCGGCGATGCGCTTCAATTCGTCCATCTTGTGCGAGATGTAGACGATGCCGACGCCCTCGCCGCGCAATTGCCGAATGATGGCGAAGAGTTCGTTGATCTCCGCGTCGTTCAGCGCGGCCGTCGGTTCGTCCATGACGAGAACGCGCGACCGGTAGGACAGCGCCTTGGCGATCTCGACCATCTGCTGTCTGGCGATGGTGAGCCCCCGCACCTCGGTGCGGGGGTCGAGCGCGAGATGCATGCTCCGGAGGATTTCCGAGGCCCGTGCATTGAGCGCGGCCTCGTCCAAAAGCAAGCCGCCGGCGCGGCGCGGCTCGCGCCCGATCAGGATGTTCTGTGCCGCGCTCAGATCGGGCATCAGGCTCAGTTCCTGATGGATGATGCCGATCCCGAGCGATTGGGCGGCGCGCGGCGTGCCGATGTCTGCGGGCTCGCCGTCGATCAGAACGGAGCCGGCATCACGCGCGTAGATGCCGGCCAGGATCTTCATCAAGGTGGATTTGCCGGCGCCGTTCTCGCCCATCAGCGCATGCACCTCGCCTGCCCGTAGCTCGAAATGGGCATTCTTCAGCGCACGCACGCCGGGGAAAGTCTTGTCGATGCCGGTCATGGAAACGAGAGGAGCGGTCATCGACGCTTCTCCTCTATGCCGTAGAAACGCGCCGCAACGCCGGCGAGGATCGCGTCGCGACCGACCTCGTCGAGGCTCGCGAGCAGCAGATCGGTCGTCTCCAGCCAGAAATCGTAGTCCGCCGCGAGCGTCAGCACCGGCCAATCCGAACCCCAGGCCAGCCGCTCGGGTCCGAACCAACCGAGAAGGCTCTCGAAAGTCGGCCGCAGCGCCTCCGCCGCGGTCCTCGGCGTACCCCGACGCTCTTCCGGCAGCTCCGTCAGCAGGCCTGAAAGCTTGCAGAAGACCTGTGGAGCCTCGGAAAGCCGCGCCATGCAACGGCGCCAGACGGCATGCCGCGGGTCGTCGGGGGATACCGCGAAAGGCGGCTTGGCGGCATGGTCGACGATGACGGGAAGATCGGGATTGGCTTCGACGAAGCGGCGGAGACCGTCGAGCTGGACCGGCGTCACCAGCGCGTCGAAACGCAGGCCGAGGCGGGTCAACGCTCCGAGAGAGGCGGTATGCGGGCGCGTGAGTATCCAGTCCGCATCCGGCAGGTCCTGCAGCATAGGCCGAACGCCCTTGAAAAGCGGATCGGCCGCGAATCCCTCAAGCGTTTCGACGCTTTCTGGGGAAGCCAGGTCGACCCAGCCTACGACGCCGGCCACATCCTTCTCGCGACCGGCGATCTCCAGCAGATAGCGCGTTTCCGCCACCGTGGGCGCAGCCTGCACCAGCACACGGGCGCGCATCTCCTTCGCCTCGCGCGGAAGGTCGTCCGGTCCAAAGTCGCGACGGATCGCAGCGAGCGCAGGATCGCCGGCCGTCAGCCAGCCATAGTCGTCGCGCGCCAGGCTCCAATAATGGCAATGCGCATCGATGGTCCGGCTGCGTTCCATCAGCTTGCCGCGCCGTCGGCCGCAGCGGTTCGGCAGGAACGGGAATATCCGGTCGAATGGGAGGAAGCGTCACCCGGCGACGCGTCGGATGACGCGGCGAGGTGTTTCGGCTTGAAGCGATGCTTCTCGTCCAGTCGCATGAGCCGATTGTCCTCCCAGCAATCTGCAGCAGCATGTTCTATATACAAACAAATCGTTCATATGTAAATTCAACTTCGGTCGCGGCTTCGTTGTTCCGTGAGGGAGGTCATGCCATGCAGAAGACGGCCGCTCCGGCCAGGGCCGAACAGGCGGACGAGCGCTATCGCGCGCCGGCGCTCGACAAGGGGCTCGACATATTGGAGCTGCTTTCGGAGCAGCCGCGCGGCCTGACACGCGGCGAGATCGTCAAGGCGATGGGGCGCGGCCCCAGCGAGATCTACCGCATGCTGGAACGGCTGGTCGCGCGCGACTATGTCAGCCGCTCGCCCGAGGGTGACCGCTACGCGTTGACCATGAAGCTCTTCGTGCTCGCCCATCGCCATCCGCCGGTGCGCCGGCTGGTCACGCGCGCCCTGCCGCTCATGGACGCCTTTGCCCGCGGGGCGCGGCAGTCATGCCATCTCGTGGTGCCAGACCGCGAGCAGGCGATCGTGGTCGCCCAGGCGACCTGTCCGGGCAACTGGGAGTTCGGCATTCGGGTCGGAACTGAGATCGATCTCCTGAACACCGGTTCCGGCCTGACGCTGCTCGCCTTTCAGGATCCCCACATCACCAGGGAAACCGCGGCCCGCTGGAACGATCCGGCCCGTTCCGCCAAGCTCGCCGCCTTCGCCGACACGTTCGAGACCTGCCGCAAGGCCGGACACCGGATCGGCGAAAGCCGTCAGATCAGGGGCGTCGAAGACATCAGCGCGCCCATCCTCACGCCCGACGGATATGCGATCGCCGTCCTGACCTGCCCGTATATCCAACGGCTCGACGGCCATCCCCAGCCGGATGTCGAGGAGGTTCTAGCCTTGCTCGAGGACGTCACGCAAACGCTGTCGCTCAACTGAACGGCAGCCGGTCATTTAACCGGGAAGTGCCATTTCCGGCCCGATGACGCCCTTGCGGATGGCGAAGCAGCCATAGAAGCGCCGTTCCTGCGTCTGCAGAACCGCGTAGGCCTTTTTCGCCCGTTCATAGAAGGCGAAACGTTCGATACCGACCATGGCCACGTCGCGGCCGTCGAGAAGGTCGATCACCTCGCGTTGCACCTCCGTGATCTCGTCGGGGGCGCCGACCACTTCCATCCGCGCCACCGCGTCGGTCACGAACGTATCGACCGGCATCACCGAAAGCACCGCCCGCACGGCGCGGGTGGTGTCGCAATCGAAGCGCAGCGGGCGACCAAAGACGGTATCGCGCGAGACCGACTCCGCCGGAAAATTCGCGTCGGCGATGATGAGATCGTCGCCATGGCCCATGGAGCGCAGCACGTAGAGCGCATCCGCGCTCAGAAGCGGATCAAGACCCAGGAGCATGCCGTTCCTCCTCCGATACGGGATTGCCCGAAGCCATCTGCATATAAGCCGTCGCGCGGCAGTTCAATCCCGAGCGGTATCACCGCTCGTCAGGCGCCGCCGTGGCGCCGGTTGACGCTGTTCGGCCGACCGGCAAGCGACAGCCGGGTCTCCTGCTTCTGGCGGCTGGCCACGACCTTGCCTTTGGCGACGACGCAGAGCCTCTCGGCGCGCAGGCGCAACGCCTCGACCGGATCGCCGGCGTCGAGCACGACGAGGCTCGCGGTCTTGCCGACCTCGAGCCCGTGGTCGTTTAGCCCCATGATCTCGGCATTGGTTTTCGTCACCATGTCGAAGCACTGGCGCATGTCGGCCGGACTCGTCATCTGCGCCACATGCAGACCCATGAAGGCGACGTCGAGCATGTCGGCGGTGCCGAGCGGGTACCATGGGTCGAGCACGCAATCCTGTCCGAAGCCGACCTTGATGCCGGCCTTCAGCATCTCCGGCACGCGCGTCATGCCGCGCCGCTTGGGATAGGTGTCGTGGCGGCCCTGAATGACTATGTTGATCAGCGGATTGGGACAGGCCGAGACGCCGGCCTCGGCGATCAGCGGCAACAGCTTCGAGACGTAGTAATTGTCCATCGAATGCATGGAAGTGAGGTGCGAAGCGTTGACGCGGCCCTGCAGGCCGAGGCGCTGTGTCTCGTAGGCGAGCTGTTCGATATGGCGCGAGTTCGGATCGTCGGTTTCGTCGCAATGCATGTCGACCATCAGGCCGCGCGCCGACGCGATCTCGCACAGTTCCGTCACGGAGCGGGTACCGTCGGTCATGGTACGCTCGAAATGCGGAATGCCACCAACGACCTCCACACCCATGTCGAGCGCCCGTATGGTGTTTTCGCGCGCGTTCGGCGAGCGGTAGAAGCCGTCCTGCGGGAAGGCGACGAGCTGCAGGTCGATATAGGGCGCAACCTCCTTCTTCACCTCCAGCAACGCTTCGACCGCGAGCAGCCGGTCGTCGCAGGTATCGACATGGGTGCGGATCGCAAGCAGGCCCATCGATACAGCCCAGTCGCAATAGGCGAGCGCCCTCTCCTTCGCCGCCTGATGGGTGAGCATCGGCTTCAACTCTCCCCACAGCGCGATGCCTTCCAGGAGAGTGCCGGAGGCATTGATGCGCGGAATGCCGTAGGAAAGCGTCGCGTCCATGTGGAAATGCGGGTCGACGAAAGGTTGCGAGACGAGATTGCCGGTGGCATCGACGACCTCGCCGGCCTCTGCCGGGAGCTTCGGCTCGATCGCTGCGATCCTGTTGCCCCTGATGCCGATATCCGCGATGTTTCCGTCGGGCAGGATACCGCCCTTCACGATCAGATCGAAACTCATCTCTCGCTTCTCCGATGTGAGATCATCAGTGTATCGGAACCTGATAGGGCACGGTGCCGCCGGAAGATAGGGACGGAATTGCAAGGCGGCGAGATAGCGACCCCCAATGCAACCTCCCCTCGGAATACGCGTTGATATCCGTCGAATTCGGTGGGAGCCTGACCATGGACCAGGGTTGGTTCGATAAGCCGGTGCCGATCGCGATCGGCATCATCGGCGATATCTATTACGTCATGAACGCAAAGCAGGCGCACGACGTCCTGCAACATCACTGGCCAAGACAGGGAACGGACAAGTTCAAGGCTGCGAACCGCGCTTGCCTCGAAGTCATTGCCGGCGCGAAAAGCGCCGATGTCGCACGGCTTTCCTTCGTGGAAGCGGCGCGCGAGGCGGCAGTCCTGGCAGATTGACGAGTGCTTCGTGGTCAGTTCGCCGTGTCGGAATAGCCGAGATTGTCTCCGCCGCTCTCCTTCGCGGCCGCATGCCGGCTCAACAGCGCCGCCTGCAATTTCATCGCAAGATCGAGAAGTCGAGCCGGTCCCGGTTCTTCCTCTATCTGCTTCAGGAGAAGAGATAGTTCGGCCGGCATGGGAAGATCGTCTGCGGCGATTGCAAGGTTCTTCTTCATGCGGCCATCATACCAGATGCTGAGCCTTCTTGTACAAGCAAAACGATCACCTCACGTCCATTTCAACTTCCGCGAGGTCGAGCCGCCGCAGGCGGCTTATGGAGTGAAAGCCTATCGCCGGGCGTCGGTTCAGGTGCCGCAGAACGTCTGCAGGACCCGCTCATCCGGTGCCGGCGCCTCGGCGTAGCGCTCCATTCCGGGCTGTTCCTCGAACGGTTTCGTGACCACGGAAAGAAGCTCTTCGAAGGGCGCGAAATCGGAATGCTCCGCTGCCGCCTCGACGACGGCTTCCACACGATGGTTGCGCGGGATGTATTTCGGATTGACGGCCTGCATCGCCGCCTTGCGCGCTGCCGGCTCCATCGGTTCTCCTGCAAGGCGTGCACGCCATTCCCTGGCCCAGGCGTCGAATTCTTCGGGAACGGCGAAGAGCGACCGCGTCATCCCCTCGCCTGCCGCTGCTTCCAGATCATTGCCGAGAGCGCGAAAAGTCAGCGTGAAATCCGCCTTGTTGCGCGCCATCACGTCCAGAAGATTGCGTGCCAGCGCGATGTCGCCTTGCCGGTCCGCCTCCAGTCCGAGCTTTCTCCTCATACCGGTGCGAAACGCATTCTCGAAGCGCGTGGGAAATTGATCGAGCACGGCTTCCGCATCGGCGATGGCCGCATTCTTGTCGTCCGCGATCAGCGGCAGCAGCGTCTCGGCCAGGCGCGCGAGGTTCCACTGCGCGATATAGGGCTGATTGGCATAGGCGTAGCGGCCGAAATGGTCGATCGAGCTGAACACCGTGCCCGGGTCGAACACATCCATGAAGGCGCATGGTCCATAATCGATCGTCTCGCCGGAAATCGTCATATTGTCGGTGTTCATGACGCCATGAATGAAGCCGACCAGCATCCATTTCGCCACCAGATCGGCTTGGGCCGAGACCACCGCGGAGAACAGGCCGAGATAGGGCCGACCGTCGTCGGAAAGATGCGGGTAGTGGCGTGCTATCGCATGATCGGCGAGTGCTCTCACCGCTTCGGTGTCGCCGCGCGCGGCGAAGAACTGGAAAGTGCCGATGCGGATGTGGCTTGCCGCGACACGGGTCACCACCGCGCCGGGAAGGCGCGTCTCACGGTAGACCGGCTCGCCGGTCGTCGCCGCGGCCAGGGTCCGCGTGGTCGGGATCCCGAGCGCCGCCATCGCCTCGCTGACGATATACTCCCGCAGCACCGGGCCGATCGCGGCCCGGCCGTCGCCGCCGCGCGAGAAATATGTGGGACCGGAGCCCTTCAGTTGCACGTCGCGTCGCCGGCCGCTGCTGTCGAAAAGCTCTCCGAGCAGAACGGCACGGCCATCACCGAGCTGCGGCACGAATTGCCCGAACTGGTGCCCGGCATAGGCCAATGCGATCGGCTGCGCGCTCTCCGGAACCTTGTTGCCGGCGAAAAGCTCGGCGCCTTCCCTGCCGGAGATCCATTGCAGATCGAGCCCCAGCTCGCGGGCAAGATCTTCGTTCACATGGATCAGCCGAGGCTCCCGCACCGGCGTGGGCGACGTGCGGACGTAGAAACGCTCTGGAAGAGCCGCGTAGCTGTTCGAAAAGACGGGGCCGGACAAATCTTCGCTCCTCAACGGGCCAGCCGTTGAACCGTTTCGACGATCGCATGCGAGAACATCTCAACGATGCCCGGCACGTCGTCCTTAATCAGATATGATCTTCGGCGAACGTGCTCAAGGCGATCCTGTTCCGATTGTCGAGGCGGGGCCCGGAACCGGAGCATCGCCCGAGTTGTTGTCAGGCGGGGGCAACGGATTGTCGAGGATGCCATGTCCGCTTTCGAAACCTGCATCATCCGCCATACGGATTCGCCACTGTTGCACTATACGGTGGAGTTCATCGGCGGGAACGCGCAAAGCGTGACCGTAGACTGCACGTTCGAGCCTGCGGAAAGCGAGCCGTCGCACGAGGAAATCGTCGCCAAGGCCCGTCGCCTGATCGAGGCGGTCATGGCGGAAAGCGGCGAGGAAAGCCGCCCCGGAACCGACTTTCGGTGACGATCCTGCCAGGATCTCTGATTCGATTTAAAAGTGACGGAACAAAAGCCGTTCACGCAAAGTTTTTTCTTTCAGGCTTCGTCCATTCGAGACACACTCGCGGCTGAAGCCAGAAGGGAGAACATAAAAATGATGGCGAGTGAGCAGAATTCACCCTCTTCCAGTTCCCGCTCTCCGCGGGTGGAAGTCGATCCGGGATCGAAACGGGTCAAGGTGACCTTGTCGCTACCCGCGGATGGGCAAAGAAATCCCAATCGCAAGAAGGTTCTGGAAAAGGCGCGGCGGATGCTGGCGGCGGCGCTGGAGGAAGAACGGAAGGAGGAAGGCAGGAAAGGCGAGGTAATAGCGGCGAAAACCCGCCCCGGCTGCGGAGCCTGGTGGCTTTTCTGAGCGCAAATCCGTCGCGGATCCGGCCATTCGTCGCAAACCAGGTTGGGTGATCGGCAATGGGCCGTCAAGGCGATGCCCGCGGGTCCGGTAAGACCATTCTCCATACCCATGGCTGTATCTCCGGGGACAGCCGTCATGAGGCGATCTCGCATGCAGCGGTCGCCGAACGTCTTGCGGGTCTGCTGGAGCTTCGGTTCGCTGGCGATTGCGGAGCACGCAAGCTCGGTCGAAATTGCTATGTCGTACCGCAACACACGCTCAGCGGCGCCGAAAGCGCCAAGCGGCTGAACATCAAATCCGAACATGATCTGCTCGGTGCCTGGCTGCCGGAAGCCTTCATGGCCGGCAAGGCGATCATGCATCCGCTCATACCAAAATTTTCCACCGCGCCGGCTTCCTGGCGGCAGGCGCTGCCGGCGCTGGCAATCAATCTGGTGCTGCCGGGATTTACCGCCTTTTGCAGACAAGACGCTTCGGCGGCGGCGCATACGCTCCTCGGCAGCGGCCCGGTACGGCTGAAGCGGGTCAACGCCAGAGGCGGCCACGGCCAGACGGTCGTGTCCTCGCCCGCGGAAATCGAGCCCGCTATCGATTCCCTCGATACCGACATAAGCCTCGACGATCCGCTCGTCGTGGAAACCAATCTGCGCGAGGTGACCACCTACGGCGTCGGCCAGATAAGGCTGCCCCGGCAAAGCGCCAGCTATTGGGGCACGCAGTTCAGAACGACCAACAATCAGGGCAAGCAGGCCTATGGCGGAACCGAGCTTTTTGTCGTTCCCGGCGGATATGACGACCTGCTGGCGCATGTGCAATCGCCGATGCTGCGCGACGCGATCGCCTGCGCGATGCATTTCGATGGTCTCGCCGACCGGTATCTGCCGGAAATGATTGCGTCGCGACGCAACTATGATGTCGCCTGCGGCATTGACCCGAATGGAACCATGCGCATCGGGGTCCTGGAACAGTCCTGGAGAGTAGGCGGCGCCACCGCCGCGGAAATCCTGGCCCTGGAAGCATTGGCGAACGACCCGACACTGGCCGCCGTCAGGGCAAGGACTGTAGAGATCTACGGCGGAAAGGATATGCCGCCGGAAGATGCTTTGGTGGGCTTCGATGGGGAGGACGAAATGGAAGGGCCGCTGCTCAAGTTCGCCCGAGTGGAGGCAAGAATTGCGTGTGAAGAAGCTGAGCATTCCTCTCAATGACGATCTTATTTCCGGGCAGCTGATCGAGCCGGACACCGGCGTGCCGGGTGTATTGTTCGTCCACGGATGGGCGGGAAGCCAGGAGCGCGACAAGAAGCGCGCGAATGCATTCGCGCAACTGGGATTTGTCAGCCTGACCTTCGACTTGCGCGGTCACGGCGCGTCGACGAGCGAGCTTCGCCACGTCACCCGCGAGGACAATCTCGCCGATATCTGCGCCGCCTATGACATGTTGGCCAGGCAGCCGCAGGTGGACAACTCCTCCATCGCCGTGGTCGCCAGCAGCTACGGTGCCTATCTCGCCACCATAGCCACGTCGCGCCGACCGGTTCGCTGGCTCGCGCTGCGGGTTCCCGCACTCTATCGCGACGTCGACTGGAGCATGCCGAAATTCCAACTGGACAAGGAAGATCTCGCCGTCTACCGCCGCTCGCTCGTACGCGCGGACCAGAACGTCGCCCTGAAGCATTGCCGGGACTTCGAAGGCGATGTTCTCATCGTGGAATCGGAGAATGACGAGATCGTCCCGCATCCGGCGGTAGCAAGCTACCTCTCCTCCTTCGTCCATGCCCGCTCGGTCACCTACCGCGTCATCTCCGGCGCCGATCACGCACTCTCGACCGCGGAGAGCCAGCGGGCGTACGACCAGTTGCTCTCTCATTGGCTCCGCGAGATGATCTTCGGAGCGCGCTAGGCGCCGCCGCGAGGAATTCGGTCCGAACCGGCGTGCTTCGGAGGAGCGTCGTTCTCGTCCGGGTTGGGAACGGGCGCTTCGTCCGGAAGACGATCCGGGTCCGGCTCGCGGACCGGCTTTTCCCCGGGAAACGGCGGTGGCGGCGGACGTTTCGGATCGGGTTGCGGAACGGGAATGCTCATTCTGTCACCTCTTCCACTCAACTGCACAGGCAGCGCCGGGTTCCGTCACAGCTTCCTCGTCGAGGCGGAACAGGATGGTCTCGCGCTTGTTTGGTCTGCATCCAGGAAACGAGAGGAGCAGGAGCAGATGCAGGATCCCAGGACCAAATATCCGACGCCGACCTTTCCTCCGCAGAAACAGGACATGCCCGGCTACACCGAGGAAATGTCGCCCCGTCCCGACCATGGCGAGGAAAGCTATAAGGGAAGCGGCAAGCTCGAGGGCTGCGCCGCGATCATCACCGGCGGCGATTCCGGTATCGGCCGCGCCGTGGCGATCGCCTATGCCCGCGAGGGCGCGGATGTGATCGTCTCCTATTTCAGCGAACACGAGGATGCGCAGGAAACCGCGCGCTGGGTGGAAGGAGCCGGCCGCCGCGCGGTTCTCGCGGCAGGCGACATCAAGGACGAAGGCCATTGCAAGGAACTCGTCGAGCGAGCGATGAGCGAGTTCGGGCGGCTCGACATTCTCGTCAACAATGCCGCGCATCAGGCGACGTTCAGGCAGATCGAGGACATCAGCGCCGAAGAATGGGACGTGACGTTCCGCACCAATCTCTACAGCCAGTTCTACCTCAGCAAGGCGGCGATCCCGAGGATGAAGCCGGGCAGCTCGATCATCAACACGAGCTCGATCAACGCCGCCGATCCCTCGCCCCAGCTTCTTGCCTATGCCACGACCAAGGGCGCGATCGCCAATTTCACCCAAGGGCTCGCGCAACTCGTCGCCGAACGCGGAATCCGCGTGAACGCCGTGGCGCCGGGGCCGGTCTGGACGCCGCTCATCCCCTCGACCATGCCGAAGGAGAAGGTGGCGAATTTCGGCAAGAACACGCCGCTCGGACGTGCGGGCAACCGGCCGAAATGGCGGGTGCCTTCGTCTTCCTCGCCTGCGAGGAGGCAAGCTACGTCACCGGAGCGATCATTCCGGCGACGGGCGGTCGGCCGATGTGATCCGGCGAACTGCCCCGAAAGCAGCCGCGCAAGCTACGCGCCTGCATGATCGGCGGATCATCCTGCCGCGGCCGTATCCAGAGGGAGAAGGTCCCTCATCTTGTACGCGACTTCCGTGCGGTTCGTCGCCTTCAGCTTGCGCATGATGTTGCGGATGTGGACCTTCACCGTGCTTTCGCAAAGATTGAGCTCGTAGGCGATGATCTTGTTGGCCTTGCCCTTGCGCAAAGCGTCGGCAACATCGGCCTGGCGCGGCGTGAACAGGTCGGACAACGAAGGCCCGCTCTGGGCTTGCGGCAGCGACTTCTGCATGGCGAGAACGCTGCTTGCCGGAACGAATACGCCGCCCGCCAGCGCGAGCTTGATGGCTTCGACGCAGATCTCGACGCCCACCGAAGCCGGGATGTAGCCGCGCACGCCGCTGTCGAGCGCGGCGAATATCTGCGCGAGGTCGTCGGCATCGGCCAGGACGACCACCGGTGTCGGTCCGAATTCGGACACGTAGGCACGCAGCTCCTCCGCAACTGCGGGATCCGTGGCCTTGTTGCCGCCGATGTGGATGAGAACGGCGGCCGGCGAGCGGTGGAGAGCGGACGTCTCCCGCCATTCCTGAATCGAGCCGCAGGCGACCACTTCCCACTGAACGCCGTGCCAGACGAGGCTGCGCGACAGGCATTCGCGCGACAGCGCGCGATTGTCGATCAGCACCAGCGCACGTTCGTGCAGGCTTCTCTTCTCGGGCCGAAACTCGTCTGAAAGCGACATGATCGTGGCGCCCGGCGGCGTCCTCGCGCCACTGTTGGACGTAATGGATATCATCTTCCTGTTCCCTTTAATTGTTCGCTGCCCGAACAGACGCGCTGCCGAGCGCCGCCAAGATGCAGGACGTTCATGACATCCGTCTGTGAAAATCATTACATTCGCGATTTTGTCCTCGCGCGCGCATAACGCCAGTTTTTTCGAAGCGAGATACAATTAAGGATTGCATCGTAACTTTACACGTCAAAGTCGAGATCGCGAATTTCGCGATTGCAGCAAGCAAGCGTCAAGGCTAACCTTCGATTCCAAAAGCAAGGGGTGAGGAGACATGGCTGAGCGGCAGTATTCCCGTCAGCTCGCGACCATCATCTCCATCGACGCTGTAGGTTTCTCGCGGCTCATGGGTCTCGATGACGAAGCGGCCGTTTCCGCATTCGAGGAACGGCGGACGATCATCGTCGAAAGTTGCGTTTCCTTCGGGGGAAGGATGTTCGGCGCAGCCGGCGACAGCCTCATGGCCGAGTTCGGCGTGCCGGTTGACGCACTGCGGGCGGCATTCGACTTCCAGGAAAGGCTGGCAGACGTCAATGGGTCGGTGTCCGAGCACATGCGGATGCCCTTTCGCGCCGGCATCAACACCGGCAACGTCATCGTGCGCGGCGAAAGCCTCTATGGCGACGATGTAAACATCGCCGCGCGCATCCAGGAATTCGCGCCGCATGACGGCCTCGCGGTCTCGGAGACGACCTGGCACCATGTGAAGAGCGTGTCGGCGGCCCTGTTCACCGACCTCGGCGAGTTTTCGCTGAAAAACATTGCCCTGCCGGTGCGCGTCTTCGTGGCGTCGCGGGGCGGAGCGTCCTCGCCGGCGATCGGAAGCCTCGCCAGATCGCCACGGCCGCGGCCCAGCCCGAGCGGACCGCCCGCGGTCGCAGTCCTGCCCTTTCGTATCGAGGGCGACGATCGCGAGATCGAATATGTCGCCGACGGCATCGCGGAAGACATCATCCAGGGCCTTTCCAACATTCGCTGGCTGCCGGTTATCGCGAGGAGTTCGAGCTTCCACTTCCGCGACGACACACTCGAGACGCGGCTCATCGGCAATGCGCTCGGCGCCCGCTATATCGTCAGCGGAAAGCTTTCCCGGGGCAGCGGGAAGATCAGGCTCAACGTGAGCCTGGCGGACGCATCGACCGGGCGCTTGGCATGGTCGAGGAGATTCGATCGCGATTTCGCCGACATCGTCGATCTGCAGGACGAAATCGGCAGCGAGATCGTCTCGATGCTCGAAAAGGAGGTCGACAAGGCGGAGCAGGTGCGGACCTTCCAGATACCATGGGAGAGCATGGAGACCTGGCAACTGGTTCGGCGCGGCCGATGGCACATGCAGCGCCGCACCCGCGAGGACACGCAGATCGCCTTCGACTATTTTCAGAAGGCCTATCTGGAGGACCCGAATTCCAGCGCCGTGCTCAACGAGCTTGCCTGGTGGAATTTCTGGCGCGCCTGGCTGCGCTTCGGCGATAATGAATTTCTCGACAAGGTGGTGGAATATTCTCGCAAGTCGTTGCTGATGGACAGCCAGGACGCCAGGCCCCACGCCTATCTCGGCATAACAGACATCATGCGCGGCCTGCCGAAATCGGCGCTGGAGCATCTCGAGGAAGCGCTGCACATCAATCCCAGCTTCGCTTTCGCTCGTTCCGCCAAGGGCAGCGCGCATCTGCTGCTCGGCGAAGCGAATGACGCGATCCCACTGTTTCTGGACGCGGTGCGGCTGAGCCCTTTCGACACATACGGCTTCCATAATCTCGGGGAACTGACGGCTGCCTATTGCTTCATGGAGGACTGGGCGTCGGCGATCGGCACGGCCGACCGCTCGCTCGCGCTTTCACCCGGCTATTTCTACCCGCGCTTCCTCAAGATCGGAGCGCTGGCCCGCAGCGGACGGATGGAGGAGGCGCGCAAGGAACTGGAGATTTTCCGAACCCGGCACCCGGATTTCGCATACCGCAAGGTGGAGTGGATCCCGTTCGCAAAAAAATCCATGAACGACTTCATCATAAGCAATTTCGAGAGCGTGAAATGACAGAAAACGAGTGCGACGCGGTTTTGTGAACCTCTTCACATACGCGGGTCGCCGACCGCCGTAGATCACTTTCATGGCGCATCCGTTTGACCGAGGATGCGGGGGCTTTGAAGCGATGATCACGACCAAATATTATGACGGTATCCGAGAGGCCCAGGGGCACTCCCGACCGGCGAGCGAATTGCCGCCCTTCGACGTCGAGCGTCTGCGCTCGAAAGGCCTCGGCACCAAGCTGAAAGGCCTCTTTCTGCGCGATCCGCGCTGGTGGCTGACCCCCGTCAGGCGCTTTCGGCCGATGGTGAAGATCGGCAACGTCCTGCTCGTCACGCGCAACGAGGACGTTCGCGAGATACTCGAGCGGCAGGATGTCTTCGAGACGCCCTACGGCCTCGAAATGACCGAGATCGCCGGCGGAACCAACTTCATTCTGGGAATGCGGGATGGCTCCGCCTACCGGCAGATGAAATCGACCATTCTCAGCGCCTTTCCGGTGGACGAGGTCGAAAAGAGGGTGCGGCCAATCGCCGAGCATCATTCCCGCGAGATCATAATGCGGGCCGGACCCGGTTTCGATGCGGTGCACGATCTTCTGAAGGTGGTTCCGGTGCGCATATGCCGTGAATATTTCGGCATGGTGGTGGAGGATGAGGCCCGGTTTGCCGATTGGGCCAACGCCTTGAGCGGCCTTTTCTTCGCCGATCCGTTCGGCGGTGCGGTGGCGCGCGAACTCGCGGTCGTGGCGGCCGAGCACATGGTCAACGCGATCGATCTTTCGATGGACGTCATCCGCGAGGGCGACGGCGATCGCGACACGCCGCTCGGGCGCCTCGTGGAAATGCTCGACCGCAACGCGCCGGGTATCAAGCTCGGCGACGTCCATTCGATCATGCTCGGCATGATCGCCGGCTTCACGCCGACGAACCTGCTGGCATCGGGAAATTGTCTCGATTTCGTCCTCTCCCGTCCGGAAGCGCAGCGGGAGATCGAGGCGGCGATCGCCGCCGGCGAAAACGAGCGGCTCGACCGGGCGATCCTGGAAGCGATGCGCTTCCGGCCGATCTGGATAGGCCCGTTCCGCTATGCGAACCAGGATACGGTCATCGCCAAGGGCACCGACCGTGAGCGCATCGTGAAGGCGGGAACGTCGATCGTGCCTTCCACGCTTTCGGCAATGTTCGATCCGGGCGCCGTGCAGCGTCCCAACGAATTCATCACCGATCGGCCGGCGCGCGACTACATGGTCTTCGGGCATGGCATCCATCAATGCATCGGCGGGGCGATTGCGCGGATACAGATCGCCGAATGCTTTCGTGCCCTCTTTTCCAAGAAGAACCTGCGCCGCGCGAAAGGACGGCAGGGACGGCTGGCGTCCCTGGGCGCCTATCCCGATAGCCTGAAGGTGGACTTCGAGGTTTCACCTCTCTCGAAGACCGCAGATCACGCGATGGTCATCGTGGTGTGCGAAATCGACCCGAAGATCGGCCTCGCCGACCTGCGTGAGAAGGTCGGCGCGCTCGGCAATCCGGCTGGCAAGGAAATCACGGCCGCTCTCGACGCGAGCGGCAAGATTCATTTCGCAAGCCTGGCGGTCGCAGGCAGGGCCGACCCGGCCGACGAGCACGACGGCGAGCCGGCTCAACTCGTGCTCGAACTTTCGGGCGACGGAACGGAAGCAGCCGTCCTGGAAGGCTTCGCAGCCCACGCCGGCCCTTTCGTCCGCGGCATATTCGAAGAGGCCTGCGGCCTTGGCTCCGAAGAACCTCTCGAAAGTTTCATGCGCGAACGGACGGTCAAGATCTCGCAATTGTTCGGCAGCACCGCCGGCCTCGTGTTCTCCGGCACGCCCGGTCATTCGATCGCGCGCATCCGCGCCGAGGCCGAACTTGAAGCCGCGTCGCGCAAGATCATTTCCGAAACCGTCAGGCCGGCTGGAATCAACGCGGGCAAGACGCTTGCCGCGGTTCGCGCCCGCCTCGCGGAGAGCGGCAGGTTCGACTGGGCGTTCGAGCCGGCGGAGAGCCTGCTGGAGCGGCCCGGACACAGCGCCTGGAACGCACTTACCGCCACGTTGGGGGCACCCAAACTCCTTCTGACCGCCCTGGTCGTCTTCGGCCTCTGCTGGTGGACCACCTACAGCCTGGTCTTCGACAACCCTACCGGATTTTTCCGCGTCCTTCTGATTATCGGCACGGCGCTGGTGCTCACGGTGGCTGGTGTGCTGTTGTTCATTCTCGTTGCCGGATTGGTGCTCTTTCTATGGCTGCGTCATCTGGAAAAGCGGGACGCGTCGGACGAAGTCTCGGTCGATCCGGCGCGGCTCGAGGAGATCATCGCGAGCGAAAACCTCTCTCCGCAGAACAACTTGACCGCTATTTCGATCATGAAGCCCGGCCTGCTGCGGCGGATCACCCTGTGGCTGGCATTCCTGTTCATCTCGATCTGGGCAAAGAAGGTCTTCCGGCCGGGCTATCTCGCCGACATCAACACCATTCACTTTGCGCGCTGGGTGAAGCTTCCAGGCACCGACAAGCTGATGTTCTTCAGCAATTTCGGCGGGAGCTGGGAAAGCTATCTGGAGGATTTCATCAACAAGGCCCATGCCGGCCTCACCAGCGTGTGGAGCAACACGCTGGGATTTCCGAAGACGAGGGCGCTTTTTCTCGATGGCGCGACCGACGGTGACCGGTTCAAGCGCTGGGCCAGGCGCCAGCAGATACCGACGCTGTTCTGGTATTCGGCCTATCCGGGCATCAACACGCGGCGCGTAAGGATAAACTCGCTGATACGCTGCGGCCTGGCCAAGGCCGAGACGGAGAGCGAGGCCCGCAACTGGCTGCGCCTGTTCGGGTCGCTGCCTCCGCCGGCCGGAGCACTGGAGAGCGACGAGATCCAGACGATATTCTTCGGCCCGCTCGGTCCGCTGGAGCATGCGCGCATGATCGCGGTCCGCATTCCGGAAGGATTACCCCGAAAGGCGCGGAAGGAATGGCTGGAACTCGTCACCGCGAAAACCTCCTTTGCCAACCGATTGCCCGACAGGGAGGCAATGATAACCTTGTTCGGCCCGGAAGGGCTTGCGCGGCTCGGACTTGGCGGCGACGTGGCGGAGGCATCGCTGAAGACGTTCTCGACGGCCTTCCGGCAGGGGATGGGCAGCCCCGCGAGGAGCCGCGCGCTGGATGACATAGGCGACAGCGCGCCCGAGAAATGGGAATGGGGCTCGCGGGAAAAACCCGTCGACGCCATGGTCGTCTGTTATGCCTCGACGCCCGCCATCCTCGAAAAGGATGTGGCGGAATTCCGGGAAAGGACGACGGCGGCCGGCATGGAGGTCGTCACCTCCCTGCCGCTGGTCATCCACCGCAAGGGGGACAAGACCTATGAGCATTTCGGCTTCGCCGACGGCATCTCGCAGCCCGTCGTCGCCGGCACGCCGCGATCGTACGGGCCGGTCGCGCCGATGCATGTCGTGGCGCCGGGCGAATTTCTTTTCGGCTACAAGGACGAGCTCGGCTTTTTTCCGCCGACGGCGACCGTTCCCGCATCGCTTGACCGCGGCGGCGTCCTGCCCGACCTTGAAGACGATGCGGCTCCGCTCTTCGGTGGGGATGCTGTCTTGAGGGACTTCGCCAGGAACGGCTCCTACGTCGTCGTGCGCCAGCTCCGGCAGGAAGTCGAGACGTTCAACAAATTCTGCAGACAGGCGGTCCGTGGCGCGCGCGAAAAATCCGGAAACGACAGCATAGACGCCCGCTGGATCGCAGCGAAGATGGTCGGGCGCTGGCAGGACGGGTCCTCGCTGGTGCGCAATCCCAACGGCCGCCCCAAACGTACGGCAGACAATGATTTCTCATTCGCCAAGGAAGACCCGCAAGGCCTGCACTGCCCGCTCGGCTCGCATGTGCGCCGCTCGAATCCGCGCGACACGATGGGCGACGATCCGGACAAGCAGATCCGGATCAACAAACGCCATCGCATATTGCGCGTCGGCCGCACCTACGAGAACGGAAAGGAGAAAGGCCTCCTCTTCATGTGCCTGAACGCCGACATCGAGCGTCAATATGAATTCATCCAGCAAAGCTGGGTCTCGGCCACCTCCTTCGAGGGGTTGCAGGCGGAGAAGGACCCCACCATCGGCACGCAGAACGAAAACGGATCTTTCTCGATCCCCTCCCCGCATGGAACGGTCGTGCTGGAGAAACTCCGCAGCTTCGTGACGACGCGCGGCGGCGGCTATTTCTTCCTGCCGAGCCGCTCGGCCATGCATTTCCTGGTGGCGCGCCTGTCCAACGAGACGGTCAGTCGTCCTCGAAATCGGCAATGTCCTGCAAGGCCTGACGATCACTTACCCGAATGCCGCCGCGCTTGATGGCGATGAGCGAGCGGCTTCGCCAGTGGTTCAAGGTCTTGTTGACGGATTCGCGCGTCGCACCGAGAAATTCCGCCAGATCCGATTGCGAGATCGGAATCCATCCCTCCTTGTCGGCCAAGAGACCGGAAAGGAGGATGAGCCGTTTCGCCAGCCGTGCCTCGATCTTCAGCAGGGCATGGTCGCCCAGTTCGGCGCTCACCCAGCGCAGCCTCGCGCAAAGCAGCTCGATCATGGCACGGGCCAATGGCGGGTTCTTCTCGATCCTGTCGAAGAGCTGGCCGCGACTGATCGAGACGACCTCGCAATCGGAAAGGCAGGTGGCGGTCGCCGTGCGCGGCTGACCGTCGAGCGCGCCGATCTCGCCGACGAGGCTCTGCACGAGCTCGATATTCGCGACAAGCTTGCGGCCGCCCGGCGAATAGATGGAGATTTCGACCGTGCCGCTGACGACGCCGTAGAGACGGTCGGGCAGATCCTCCTGCATGAAGAGATGCTGACCTTCGGCGTAGCGCTCGGTGCCGCAGCCCTGGAACAGCAGGCTGAAAAGCTGCGGCGACAACCGCGCGACCCGCGAGTCCACCTCTGCGGAGGTGTCCGCGTCGATATCCCGCAATCGGTCGTCTCCTAGCCTCATCGCAAGCATCAACTTGTTCGTTCGGCCTTTCGGGCGCAAGCGAATTTTCTCGTTTCACGAACGGTCCGGACTCATATTGTTATGTAATAGAATTATTTCTTGATTGCGCCGACCCGCGGCGATATGAGTCCTCGCAGGCATGGAGAGCATGAGATTTGATGGAACATGTTGCGAGAATTCCCGACACCGGCGTGACTGTCGAGATCGACGGCGCGGTCGCGGTCCTGTCGATCTGCCGCCCGGCGAAGCGCAACGCGATCAATGACAGCGTTCTTGCGGCCTTCCGCGATTTCTTCTCCGCGCCTCCCAAGCAGGTGCGTTGCGTGATCATCCGCGGTGAAGGCGCGCACTTCTCCGCCGGACTCGACCTCAGCGAGCAGGTCGAGCGCGAGGCCGAGGAAGTGCTGAAGCATTCGCGCAGCTGGCATGCGGTCATGGACATGATCCAGCTGGGCGGACTGCCGGTGATCGCGGTGATGAAGGGCGCGGTCATGGGCGGCGGCCTCGAACTTGCCTCCGCCTGCCATATCCGGATTGCCGAGCATTCGGCAATCTACCAGCTTCCCGAGGGAAAACGCGGCATTTTCGTCGGCGGCGGCGCGACGGTGAGGATCGGGCGCATTCTCGGCGCCGACCGGATGACCGAGATGATGCTGACCGGCCGGCGCTATTCCGGCGAGGAAGGGCAGTCGCTGGGCCTTTCGCACTATCTGGTTCAAGAAGGAACCGGGCTCGACAAGGCGCGCGAACTTGCCCGCCAGGTCGCCGACAATTCGTCGCTCGTCAACTATCTCATCATCCAGTCGCTCTCCAACATCAGCGACATGCCGAGACAGGGCGGGTTCTTCGCCGAAAGCCTGAGCGCGGCTCTGTCGCAGACAGGACCGGACGCGCGCGAGGGTCTCCAAGCCTTCCTTCAGAAGCGCAAGCCGCAATTCCGCTGAGGTTCGGTCCGACCTTGGAAAGCGGCACGGAGAACCTGCGCAGAACGTGATTACTGGCATTCGCCGCCGAAGGCGGCTTGAAACGGATTGGCCTGGGGCGGAGGAGGAAACCACCCGTTCGAGGCTCGCAAATTCGGAAACGGGAGGTAGAGATGACAATTGCCATGCAGGGCGGACTCCGCCCGGTCCGGATGGGCAGCATGGATGTCGAAACGAGCCGGAGCGCCGATGGGGCGATCTACATAAGATCGCGCGCCGCCCTTCCCGGCTACGCCCGTTCGCTCGTCGACAGCCTCGACGACTGGGCCGACAAGGCACCCGACCGCACCCTGTTCGCCGATCGCGGGCCTGACGGCGAATGGCGGCGCTTGAGCTATGCCGAGGCGCGGGAACGCTCGCGCGCTATCGCCCAATACCTTCTCGACCGGGGTCTGTCGGCCGAGCGCCCGCTGGTCATACTCTCGGGCAACGGGCTCAAGCATGCGCTCGCCGCGCTGGGAGCGATGCGGGCGGGCATACCCTACGCGCCCGTCTCTCCGGCCTATTCGCTGGTCTCCAAGGACCATTCCAAGCTGAAATACATCTTCGAACTGCTGACACCGGGATTGGTCTTCGCCGCCGACGGCGGCGCCTTCGCCGACGCTTTGAAGGCCGTGGTGCCCGACGATGTCGGCGTGGTGGTGGCCCGCTCGCCTGTCGATGGTCTGACGACGGCGCTCTTCGACGAGATGATCGCGACCATGCCGACCTCGGCCGTCGATGACGCCCACTCGGCGGTCACGGCGGACACGATCGCAAAATTCCTCTTCACCTCCGGCTCGACAGGGATGCCCAAGGCGGTGATCAACACCCAGCGCATGGTCTGCTGCAACCAGGTGATGATCGCCTCCGCCCTCGCCTTCCTGCAGGACGAGCCGCCGGTGCTGGTCGACTGGCTGCCATGGAACCACACCGCCGGCGGCAACCACAATTTCGGCATCACCATCCACAATGGCGGCACGATGTATATCGACGACGGGTCGCCAACGCCCGGAGGCATCGAGAGGACGGTGCGCAACCTGACCGAGATCGCACCGACCGTCTATTTCAACGTTCCGAAGGGCTTCGAGCTTCTCTGCCACCACATGTCGGCCAACGAGGCGCTGCGGCAGAATTTCTATTCCCGCCTCCAGCTCCTGCAATATGCGGGCGCCGGCCTTTCGAAGCATGTGTGGGACGCGCTCGAAAGCCACGCCATCGCGGCGACCGGGCAGAAGGTGATGATCATCACCGGCTACGGATCCACCGAAACCGCGCCCTTCGCCGCGACGACGACCTGGCCGGTCAACCGGCCGGGGGAAATCGGGCTGCCGGCGCATGGGCTGGAGCTGAAGCTGGTGCCGAACGGCGAAAAGCTCGAACTGCGGCTGCGTGGCCCCAGCATCACGCCGGGCTACTGGCGCCAACCGGACAAGACCGCCGAATCCTTCGACGAGGAAGGCTTCTACCGCATCGGCGACGCACTGAAATTCGTCGATCCCGACGACGCCGGCAAGGGCCTGCTCTTTGACGGCCGCGTATCGGAGGACTTCAAGCTTTCGACCGGCACGTGGGTCAATCTGGGCCAGGTTCGCGGCGCGATCGTCGCGGCATTCGCTCCTTATGTCCGTGACGCCGTTCTGACCGGGCTCAACCGCAATCACGTCGGCGCCCTCCTTTTCCTCGATGTCGAAGCAGCGCGCTCGATACCCGGCGTCGCGAGGAACGCCAACGAGAAAGCGCTGGCGCACGACCCTGCCCTGCGTGCGCTCCTCCAGGAACGCTTGAACGATCTTGCCCGCCGTTCGACGGGAAGCTCGAACTTCGTGGCGCGGGTCATCGTGCTCGATACGCCGCCGTCCATCGACGCCAGCGAGATGACCGACAAGGGCTCGATCAATCAGCGGGCCGTCATGGCGAGACGCCACGAGCTGGTGGAAGACCTCTATGCCGAGCCGGTTCCGCCGCATGTGATCGTCGCTGAAAGGACCAGGAAATGACTTCGACAAAAGGCGCTCTGCGCTATCGTTTCTCGGACGCCTGGCTCGTCGAAGGCGCGCGGACGCCTTTCGTCGACTATACCGGCGCGCTGTCTTCCATTTCGCCGATCGATCTCGGCATCAAGGCGGCCCGGGCCGCTGTCGCCAAAGCCGGTGTGGCGGCCGAGGACATCGACACGACGATCGTCGGCTCGATGGCGCAGGCTTCATTCGACGCCTACATGACGCCGCGCCATATCGGCCTCTATGCCGGAGTGCCGGCCGAGCGCCCGGCGCATCTCGTCCAGCGCATCTGCGGCACCGGCATCGAAGTCATCATCCAGGCGGCCGATCTGATTTCGCAGAAGCGCGCCGGCGCGGTGCTTTGCGCGGGCACGGAATCGATGAGCCGCAATCCGGTGGCCGCCTACACCCACCGCTCCGGTTTCAGGATGGGCCAGGTCGAGTTCAAGGACTTCCTCTGGGAAGCGCTTCTGGATCCGGCCGTTTCCTGCACGATGGGCGATACGGCCGAAAACCTTGCCAGGCAATACGGCATCCATCGCGAAGAGGTCGATCGCTACGCCGAGCGCTCCTTTGCCAGGGCGGTGAACGCCAGGTCCGAAGGTTATTTCGAGGGCGAGATCGTGCCGGTGGTGAGCGAGAGCTTCGAGCAGCCGGGTTTCGAACCGCGCGGTATCCGCCTTCCAAGGCGCATGGAAAGCGTCGGCGAGGACAGCCATGTGCGACCCTCCCCTTATGAGACACTGGCGAAGATCCGGCCGGCCTTCGGCGGCGTTCAGACCGGCGGCAATTCGTCGGCCGTCGTCGACGGCGCGGCGGCCGTCGTCGTCGCCAACAGCGCCAAGGCCGGTTCGCGACCGCTCGCGCGCATCGTTGCCGGCGCATCCGTGGGCGTTCCGCCGCACATCATGGGCATCGGGCCGGTGCCGGCCATCCTCGCGGTTCTAGAAGAGACCGGGCTGGCACTCGCCGACATCGATCGCTTCGAGATCAATGAGGCGTTCGGCGCCCAGGTCATGGCCTGCATCCGCGAGCTCGGCCTCGATGAGGAAAAGGTGAACGTCAATGGCGGCGCAATCGCGATCGGCCATCCGCTCGGCGCGACGGGCGTGCGCCTGGCACTGACGGTGTCGCGCGAGCTCGTCCGCTCGAAGCTGCGCTACGGCATTGCTTCCGCGTGCATCGGCGGCGGCCAGGGCATCGCGCTGCTGGTCGAAAATCCCGCGGCGGCTTGAGGAGAACGCTGATGCTGGTCAACAGCCGTCAGGTCGAGATCGAATGGGGCGACTGCGATGCCGCCGGCATCGTCTTCTATCCGCGCTACTTCGCCATGTTCGATGCCTCGACCGCCTATCTCTTCGAGCGCGCGACCGGGCTGAAGAAGATCGCCTGGACGAAGAAATACGGTATCGCGGGCATACCGATGGTGGATACCGGAGCGAAGTTCATCGTCCCCTCGCGCTATGGCGACGTCATCACCATCGAGACCTCCGCCACCGATATCCGACGTTCCAGCTTCGACATCAGCCACAAGGTCTTCAAGGAAGGCACGCTCGCGATCGAAGCGCGCGAGACGCGCGTGTGGACAGGTCGCGATCCGGCCGATTCGAGTCGGCTGAAGGCCGTTACGATCCCGGACGAGGTTGTTAACGCTTTGAAGGGCTGACCACGTTTCGGATCGAAAACAGCGTCAAGGCGGGAAAAGGCCGCGGCGACAAATGGTTACGGCGAAATCCGCAGTCCATTTGGAAGGCGATTTACCGTACGACTTTCTACGTATGGCTGCACGATGGCGAGCGGCGGACCAATTGTCTATACTATTGGAAAACAAGAACAACGGGAGGCTCGGCGACATGGCCAAGACGACGGCGGCAAGGAAGTCAAAGGCTGCGGCTCCCCGGCAAGAACATACCACCGAGACACCCGATGCGCTTGGCGCGAGAAGCAATCCGCTGGACGGGGTGATCGGATACAAGGTGCGCCGCGCGCAGGTCGCGATCTTCCAGGACTTCATCCATCACTTCAAGGAGGTCGACCTTCGCCCAGCCGAATTCTCGGTGCTGCGCATTCTGCACGAGACACCCGGCCTGAAGCATGCCGAGGTCGCCGGCATGCTCGGCATCAAGCGCACCAATTTCGTCTCGCTGATGGACGCCCTGGAGAAGCGTGGACTTGCGACCCGCCGCAAGTCGGGGACCGACCGGCGTTCCCACGCACTGCACCTGACGCCCAAGGGCGAGGCGCTTCTCGGCGAAGCGATGAAACTGTTCGAGACGCATGAGAACGGGCTTATCAGAAAGCTCGGAGGCGAGGAGGTGCGCGACCAGCTGCTTGAGCTTCTTTCGCGCATCACCGAGGAGTAGGACTAACGGCCGCCAAGGCCGGGGTCCCCTATGATAGCGAACCCTATTCCGGAAAGACGATGGTCTTGTTGCCATTGAGCAAGACGCGATCGTCCAGATGGTAGCGTACGGCGCGCGCCAGCACGCGACGCTCGATATCGCGCCCTTTCCGGACGAGATCGGCCGGCGTGTCGCGATGGCTGATGCGCTCGATGTCCTGCTCGATGATCGGCCCCTCGTCGAGATCGCCGGTCACGTAATGCGCGGTCGCGCCGATCAGCTTCACGCCGCGCTCATGCGCCTGGTGATAGGGCTTCGCGCCCTTGAAGCCGGGCAGGAAGGAGTGGTGGATATTGATGCATCTTCCGGCCAGATGCGATGCCATCTCGTCCGAGAGTATCTGCATGTAGCGAGCCAGCACCACGAGGTCGGCGCCGGTCTCGGCCATGACGCCGCGAATGCTGGCTTCCTGCTCGGCCTTCGTCTCCCTGGTGATCGGCAGATAATGGAAAGGCACCTCGCCGAGGGTCAGATTGTTGTAGATGTCGCGCGGATAGTTGGAGACGATGCCGACGACGTCCATCGCCAATTCGCCGCTGCGCCAGCGGTAGAGCAGGTCGCCGAGGCAATGGTCGAAACGCGAGGCAAGCAGGAGCACCTTGCGGCGGCTCGCCGTGTCGCGCACGGCCCAGGTCATGGAAAAACGCTCCATGACCGGCGCGAGCGCCGCACGCGCCTCCGCCTCGTCGGCCTCGGCGTGCTCGAACACCAGCCGCATGAAGAAACGATTGGTGATGATGTCGTCGAACTGCTGCGAATCCAGGATGTTGCCGCCAAATTCGAAGACGGCGGTCGAAACCGCCGACACGATACCGGGACGGTTCATGCAATGTGCGGTCAGCACGAGGGATCGATTGGTCATTCCGTCCTCTGGAAGACTCCGGGCGTTCGCATTCAGCCGGTGACGGCCTGGTCACCGGGCCGGCCGCCTCCGGCGGCGACGCTCCGCTTGCAAATGCGACTGTGACGTTCGTCGAACCGGACGGCTGCCGGAGATTTCCGGCAGCCGACGGCAGGGCGTCAGGCGCTCTGCTTGGTTCTCCAGCTGTCGACATAGGATTCGCGGGCATCGCGCGAATACGGCACCGGCGACACCTTGACGCGAATTTCGAACTGCTTGTGCGGCTCCACCGTCGTCTTCCGCGTGCCGCCGTTCTCCTCGCCCCAGACGAGCGTCAGCACATCGCCGACCTCGATGCTCGGGTCGAGCGTGCCGAGCGAGAGCATGGCGCGTTCGTTGTAGGAATAGCCGCTGAACATCGACAGGCCCACGACCTTGCCGTTCTTCATCACCTTGTCGTAGTTGGACGAGGCGTAGTTGGACAGCGGCAGGTCGATGAACTTGTAGGTTTCGCCACCCGGCTCGAGGAAGGAACGGTGCACCTTGGCGACATCGTCGGGGTTCCACTCGAAGGTGACCTTGCGACGATGCGGCTTGCCGGCAATCTTCTCCAGCGCCTCGCGGCCGATGAAGTCGTGGTCGAACTTCACGAACGGCCCGTAGCCGAGTTCATAAGGCGTCAGATAGTAGTCCCGGATATCGTCAGAGACGAAGCTGCCGCCGATCGAGCCGGTCGCCTCATAGCTGTCGGCCGGCAGCCATTCGCGATAGGCCTTCATTTCCTCGTCGCTGTAGACGGCCGGCAGGGGGGACGGGATCCAGCCTGATTCCAGCGTGTTCGTCGCATAGGCGCGCGAGCCGACCGGAACGATACCGAATTCCTCGCCCGCTTCCAGGATCGCATTGCGGATCTCGTCGCCTTCCTCATAGGGCCCCCATATCTCGAGACCGGGAACGCCCGACATGCCATGACGCAGCGCACGCACCTTGCGACCGGCGATGTTGATGTGGTCCATGTTGAAGAACTTGACGTCCGGCAGCGGCCCGCCATTCAGCTTTTCGAGGATCTTCGGCGCGTTCGGACCCTGAATCTGGTAGCGATAGCGCTTGCGCACGACCGGCTTGCCCATCGGCCGCGACGGCGAACGGTCGTCGCGGTCGAGCTTGACATCGTAGCCGCCGGTCTCGCCGTTGAACTGGACCCAGTTGATCGTCGGCGCGCGGCCGACCAGCAGCAACTGGTTCTCGGCGAGATGGAACATGATCACGTCGCCGATGACATGGCCGCTGGGGCTGCAGGGCACGAACTGCTTGGCCTTGTTGACCGAGAAATTGTTGAGGCTGTTGATGCCGAGACGCGAGATCAGCTTGAGGGCGTCCGGTCCCTCGATCATGATCTCGGCCATATGGTGCGACTGGTCGAAGAGCACGGCGGTCTCGCGCCAGGCGCGCTGCTCGTCGCGCCAGTTGGTGAATTCCGGCGGAACGACCGGATAGATATAGGCGCCGATGCGCGAGTTGCGCAGCATCTCTACCGTGTTGCCGGCGCCATGCAGCTTCTGTTCCAGATTTTTAGCAGTCATGGTTGTTTCAACTCCCTAGGAATGGATAGTCGTTTTTCGCCCGCGCCATGGTTGGCACGGGACGCGATGTTTAGGATCGAATTAGCGTTCTAGCGCTGACCCTCAACCCAGCGGGCCGACTTCACCGGATCGCCGAACGTGAAGAAATGCGCGCCGTCTATGCCGAGCGACGGGTCGTAGGCCTGCGCCTCCGCGATCTCGCCCAGCAGTTCGTCCGGCGTCTCACCGGCAAGGACGTTCTTCGCCAGTTCGCCGCGTTCCTTGAGAATGCGCAGGGAAGCGCCCACGCCGCAGCGGATCGCATATTTGATGAGCTTGCCACGGTCGGCCGGCCCGGCGACGCCGACCCGCAGCGGAGCCTCGATGCCATTGGCGCGCAGCCATTTCGCGAGTTCGACCACCAGCTTCGGATCGAAGACGAACTGGCTGACGAGCGTCACCTCCAGCGAAGCTTCCCGCGCCGCGGCCAGCTTCGCCTTGAGCGCCTCCTGCAGAACGGTGTCGCTGATGCGGGGGTGACCCTCGGGATAGCAGGCGAGAAATATCTTGCGAATGCCGTGTTTCTGGATGAGGCCGGTTTCGAGCAGTTGCAGCGCCGAGGTGAACTCGCCGACCGGATCGTCACGATCGCCGCCCAGAACGAGGACGCGGTCGACGCCCGCTTCCTTCACAAGCCTGCCCAGCGTCTCGTCGAGTTCGTGGGCGTGCCGCGTGTTGCGAGCAACGATATGCGGCACCGGCACGAGGCCGGCCTCCCGCAATGCCGTGACGGCCTCGACGAGCACGTCGGCGCTTTCGTTGGGAAGATTTGCGACGAAGACTTCGACGCCCCGCTGCAGATGCGCGGCGACGTCGGCAACCGACCTGCGATCGCGCGCGGTCAACTCGACCGAATAGTTCTCCAGGAGCGCCGGCAGCGCGCTCCACTCCTCTTTCAGTTGCGCTTCGCCTGGCGCCATCTTGTCTCCTCCTGTGGATTCAGCCACCCAATCGGTGTCCCACCTGTATACAATGTAGATTGCGCAACTGCCTGTCAATCAGGATTCTTGGTCTTATTTCTGTTAAAAATCGCGCATATCGCTGGTTTTCGGACTATTAGGCTACGCTTACATTCTATTTTATCGACAGAAATCAACTAATGGTATACAGTCAGTATCGAAACGGAACTGGACGGATTGCGATTCATCGGAATCTGGTGCAGTCAGGAGGAGAAGACGGCGCCGGATAAACCCGGTGCTTCGCGACAAGGAACGAAGCGGCGGGAGCGAGACGCTGCCGCGGCAGGGAGGATGACCGGATTGCGCACGGGCGGCGACCGAAAGCGGGACAGCCAGGCTCTCAAGGGCCTTCTCGGCGTGCGCAACCTTGTCCTTGGCGGGTCCGTGGCGCCGGGCGAGCGGCTTTCCGAGGTCGCGCTCGCCGAACAGCTCGGAATATCGCGCACCCCGCTGCGGGCGGCACTGGCCCGCCTGGAACAGGAGGGCTTGCTCGAGCAGATTCCCTCCGGCGGTTATTCCGTGCGCGGCTTCACCATCGCCGACGTCTTCGACGCGATCGAATTGCGCGGCGTGATGGAGGGCACGGCCGCCCGCCTCGCGGCCGAGCGCGGCGTGACGCCGGCCAAGCTCAGAGCCATGAAGCTCCTCGTCGAGGAACTGGAAGGCTGCTTCCGCGACCGGCTGGAAGACATGCTCTTTTCCCAATATGTCGAACTCAACGCCGAATTCCACACCATGCTCGCGAGCCTTGCCGGCAGCGAGATCATCCGCAGGGAGGTCGAGCGCGTGGTGCAGCTTCCCTTCGCCTCACCCAGTGCTTTCCTCGTCAAGCAGGAGGACGTCTATGCCTTCCGCGCCTCGCTGGTTCATGCCCAGCGACAGCACAAGGAGATGGTTTCCGCGATCGAGCTGCGCGAGGGGACGCGCGCCGAAGCGCTCGCGCGTGAGCACGCGCGTCTGGCGCGCCACAATCTCGAATTCGTGATCAACGAGGACCGCAGCCTGATCGGGCGCGTCCCCGGCCTCGCGCTCGTGTCCACATGAGAAACGTCTTGTCGATCGAATAGCGGAGTAGCGCCGAGCAGAAGAGCATAAGCATTGAGATCAAAGGCGGCGGGGGCTGAGATCGAGTGGAACGGAGCGCTTGTCGGCGCCCTCCTCCGCGATCTGGCTGGTGTCTCCGCAAAGGCGGGGCGCATGGTTCGGCTTGAGGCCGAACAGGTTCTCCGCGACCATGACATCCACCAGCGTTTTCCGGCATGGCCGGACAGGCTGGAACCGAAAAGACCGGACGATTGAACCGGTCGCAAGCAGGAGGAAGTGAATGTTTACAAGACGTGCAATCATAGCCGCGCTGTCGGCTGGTGTCGCCATGGCCACGC
This sequence comes from Aquamicrobium sp. LC103, assembly GCF_001014615.2. GTDB lineage: Bacteria > Pseudomonadota > Alphaproteobacteria > Rhizobiales > Rhizobiaceae > LBCQ02. The sequence goes on along the minus strand of NZ_LBCQ02000012.1, from coordinate 158,147 downwards.
TGCCGGCTGGCCCGTCATTCGCGCAGGATGTCTTCAAGGTGGGGCTTATCCTGCCGATGACCGGTCCGTTCGCGTCGACCGGCCGCCAGGTCGAGGCCGGAGCGCGCGCCTATATCGCCCAGCACGGCGACACGGTCGCAGGCAAGAAGATCGAGCTCGTCGTACGCGACGATGCCGGCACCGCCGATCAGACCCGCCGCATCGCTCAGGAGCTCGTCGTCAACGAAGGCGCCGGCGCGCTTGCCGGCTTCGGCCTGACCCCGCTGGCGCTTGCGGTCGGCCCGGTGGCCACGCAGGCGAAGGTTCCCGCGATCGTCATGGCCGCCGCGACGTCCTCGATCACCGAGCAGTCGGAATTCTACGTGCGCTCCAGCGGCACGCTGCCGCAATCGGCCGTGCCGGTCGCCACCTGGGCGCTGGAGAACGACATCAAGAAAGTCGTCACCCTGGTTTCCGATTACGGTCCGGGCATCGATGCCGAGACCTGGTTCACCAGGGAGTTCACCGGCAAGGGCGGCGAGATCGTCGAAGCCGTGCGCGTTCCGCTCCAGAACCCGGATTTCGCGCCCTTCCTGCAGCGCGTGCGCGACGCGAGCCCCGATGCGGTGTTCGTCTTCCTGCCGTCGGGCGTCGGCTCGCTCTTCATGAAGCAGTTCGCCGAACGTGGCCTGGCCGATGCGGGCATCAAGCTGATCGCGACCGGCGACGTCACCGACGACGACATCCTCAACGATATGGGCCAGCCCGCGCTCGGCGCGATCACCGGCCATTTCTATGCCGCCGCGCACGACAGCCCGGAGAACAAGGCGTATGTCGAGGCCTTCAAGGCGGCGAACAAGGGCATGCGGCCGAACTTCATGTCCGTCGGCGGTTATGACGGCATGCACCTCATCTACGCCGCGATCGAGGCGACCAAGGGCGACACTGGCGGCGAGGCGCTGCTGGAGGCGATGAAGGGTCTGTCCTGGACCAGCCCGCGCGGACCGATCTCGATCGACCCGGAAACCCGTGACATAGTGCAGAACGTGTATATGCGCGAAGTCAAGGAAGTGGACGGCGAACTCCAGAACGTGGAATTCGCCACCTATGAGGCGGTGAAGGACCCCGTCAAGGCGGCGGCAGCCTCCGGAAACTGAGCCCTCACGCATGTGGCGGGAGACAAGCTCCCGCCGCTTCTCCACACAACAGGCCGAGCGGTAATTCATGCTGACCATTCTGTTCGACGGCGTTGCCTATGGAATGCTGTTGTTCGTCCTAGCCTGCGGACTGACAATCACGCTGGGCTTGATGAACTTCATCAATCTCGCCCATGGTGCATTTGCGATGGCGGGCGGCTACATCACCGTCGTGCTGATGAACCGCTACGGCGTCTCGTTCTACTGGTGCCTGCCGATCGCCTTCCTGGTCGTGGCGGCGATCGGCCTCGTGCTGGAACGCACGCTCTACAGCCGCCTCTATTCGGCGCCGCATCTCGACCAGGTGCTCTTTTCCGTCGGCCTCGTCTTCATGTCGATCGCGGCGGTCGATTACTTCATGGGCGGCCAGCAGCAGCTCATCCACCTGCCGCGCGAACTGTCGGGGCGATGGGAAGTGTTCGGCGTGGGCATCGGCAAATACCGCCTCTTCATCATCGTCATATGCGCGCTTCTGGCCGTGGCGCTGCAGCTCGCATTGACCAAGACGCGCTTCGGAAGCCAGCTCCGCGCCGCGGTCGACGACGGGCGCGTGGCACGCGGATTGGGAATCAACGTGCCGGTCGTCTTCGCGCTCACCTTCGCCTTCGGCTCCGGCCTTGCCGGGCTCGGCGGCGCGCTCGGCGCGGAAATATTGGGGCTCGATCCCAACTTCCCGCTCAAATTCATGATCTACTTCCTCATCGTCGTCACCGTGGGCGGCACGTCCTCGATCACCGGGCCCTTCCTCGCCGCGCTCCTCCTCGGCATCGCCGATGTGGCCGGCAAATATTACGTGCCGCAGATCGGCGCCTTCGTCATCTATGCGGTCATGGTTCTGGTGCTGATCCTGCGTCCACACGGACTGTTCTCGCGGGAGGGCACGCGATGAGTTCGGCGAGCGAAACATTGATGTCCTCCACCGCCGGAAAACCCGAAACCACCGCCATGGCGCTGTTGCGCCGGCGCAATAGCTGGCGGGCCTATGAGATCGTTCTATGGCTGATCGCCTTCGCGATGATCTTCGCGATGCCGTCCAAGGCGCTGATCCTCACCGAGATCACGATCGTCGCGCTGTTTGCCGTGTCGCTCGATCTGATCCTCGGCTACGCCGGCATCGTGTCGTTGGGCCATACCGCCTTCTTCGGACTCGGCGCCTATGCGGCCGGGCTCTTCGCGAAGCATTATTTTGCCGAACCGGTCACCGGACTGCTCGTCGCCGGCATTGCCAGCGGCGTGCTCGGCTTCGTGACCAGCTTCCTGGTGCTGCGCGGCTCCGACCTGACCCGGCTGATGACCACGCTCGGCATCGGCCTGATGCTCGCCGAGCTCGCAAACCAGATGGCATGGCTGACCGGCGGCGCCGACGGGCTGAGCGGGGTGATCATCGGACCGATCCTGGGGCAGTTCGAATTCGATCTCTGGGGCAGGACCGGCTATATCTACTCGCTCGTCACGCTGTTCATCCTGACCTGGGCGGCGCGGCGATTGGTCAATTCGCCCTTCGGCCTGTCGCTCAAGGCGATCAAGACCAACCCGGTGCGTGCTTCCATGGTGGCGATTCCGTCGAGGCACAGGATCGTCGCGGTCTATACGATCGCCGCCGTCTATGCCGGCATCGCCGGTGCGCTCCTGACGCAAACGACCAGCTTCGTCTCGCCCGACGTTCTCGCCTTCCATCGCTCGGCCGACGTTTTGCTCGTCCTGGTGCTCGGCGGCGTCGGCTATCTCTATGGCGGCATCATCGGCGCGATCCTGTTCACGCTGCTGCGCGACTGGCTGTCGGTCATCACCCCGCAATACTGGATGTTCTGGATCGGCTTCGTGCTGATCGTCATCGTCATGATCGGCCGCGAGAATCTCGCCCGCTGGCACACCTTCCTGCCCGAACCGCTGCGGCGGGCAATGACGCGGATCGCCAATTGGCGGCCGGGCGCGAAGATTGGAGGAAGCCGATGACGGTCGCGCTCGAAACCCGCAATCTCGTCAAGCGCTTCGGCGGCTTCCTCGCCACGAACGACGTCTCGCTCTCCGTGCGCCAGGGCGCTCGCCACGCGCTGATCGGACCGAACGGCGCCGGCAAGACGACGCTGATCAACCTTCTGACCGGCGTGCTGAAACCGAACTCCGGCCAGATCATCCTCGGCGGCGAGGACATAACCGCCCTGCCCGCGCACCGCCGCGTGCGGAAGGGCCTCGCGCGAACCTTCCAGATCAACCAGCTCTTCGGCGAATTCACCCCGCTGGAATCCGTGGTGCTGGCAATCAACGAGCGCGAGAAGATCGGCGGCCTGGCCTGGGCGCCGCTCGTAGCCCACACGAAAGTCGTCGAGGAGGCCGCGGCCCTCCTTCAGCGTTTCGGCCTTGCCGACGTGATGGGCGAGCGCACGGTCGTTCTGCCCTACGGCAAGCAGCGGCTGCTCGAGATCGCGCTGGCGATCGCCAGCAAGCCCCGCGTGCTGCTTCTCGACGAGCCGGCGGCGGGCGTTCCCGAGGAGGAGCGCCACGAGGTCCTCGCCATCGTGCGCGACCTGCCGGCCGACGTCACCGTCATTCTCATCGAGCATGACATGGATTTGGTCTTCTCCTTCGCCGACCGGATCTCCGTGCTCGTGGCGGGCGCGCTCTTTACCGAAGGCAGCGTGTCGGAAATCTCCGCCGACCCGCGCGTCAAGGCGATCTATCTGGGAGAGGACGCCTGATGGCCACGACCCTGCTGCAAATCGAAAAGCTCGTCGCCGGTTATGGCGAGGCGCGCGTGCTGTCGCAGATCAACCTGACGCTCGGCGAAGGCCAATCCCTGGCGCTGCTCGGCCGCAATGGCACGGGAAAGACGACCCTGGTCAACACGATCGTCGGCGTCACCACGCATCATTCCGGAACGATCCGCTTCGCCGGCGGAGATGTCACGCGCATGCGGCCCGAACGCCGCGCCGCGGCCGGCATCGGCTGGGTGCCGCAGGAACGCAACATCTTCCGCTCGCTGACGGTCGAGGAAAACCTCACCGCCATCGCACGCGATGGAAGCTGGACGTTGGAGCGCGTCTATTCGATGTTCCCGCGCCTGAAGGAGCGGAGGGGCAATCTCGGCAACCACCTGTCCGGCGGCGAGCAGCAGATGCTGGCGGTCGGCCGTGCGCTGATGCTCAATCCGAAGATATTGCTCCTCGACGAGCCCCTGGAAGGCCTCGCGCCGATCATCGTCGACGAATTGCTCGCGGTGCTGCGCAGGATCGTCACCGACGAGGGCATGTCGGCGATCATCATCGAGCAGAAGGCGCGCAAGATATTGCCGCTCACCGACAAGGCGATCGTGCTGGAGCGTGGCGCCGTCGTCTATGAGGGCGAAAGCGCGGCGCTGCTTTCCGATCCGGAGATTTTGGAGCACCATCTCGGTGTCTCCAAAGCCGATTTCAAGGTGTGAACCCGCTGAGGCGAAGCGATCGCGTGAACGCTATGTCGCGCGATCACGGCCGCCTTCGATCCTCCCGGCCCGGCGAACCTGACGATGCGGAAAAGGCCAGCGGCGCTCTCACGCCGCTGGCCTTTCTCTTGTCGGGTATCGATCGGGCACCGTGCCCGATCGATACGCCAGCTCATTCGCCATCGGGCAATTTGAAGGCGATAATATAGTCGCCGCGGTCCGGCGACTGTCGGGCGCCACCGGCCGAGACGACGACGTACTGCTTGCCGGATTTCGGCGAGGTGTAGGTGATCGGCGTCGCCTGCGCGCCGACCGGAAGCCGATGCTTCCACAGCTCTGCGCCGGTGGCGAGGTCGAAGCCCCTGATGTTGTAGTCGAGCGTGCCGGCGTAGAAGACCAATCCCGACGCGGTGGAGATCGGACCGCCCACCGTGGGCATGCCTACCGGGATCGCCATGTGCATCTTGATGCCGAGCGGGCCGGTGTCCTCGACCGTACCCAGCGGCACCTGCCACGCAATCTGCTTCGTCGCCATGTCGATCGCGGTCAGCGAGCCGTAGGGCGGGTTCTGGCAAGGAATGCCGAGCGGCGACATGAAGGTCACCTTCGCCGCGCCATACGGCGTACCGAGCTGTGCCGACAGTCCTTCATGCGAGGAGCGGGCATCCTCCCGGTCCGCGTCCTCGCGCGGCACGAGCTGGACGCGGTGAGGCGAGCGGGTATCGTTGACGATCAGGTAGCCGCTCGGCTCGTGGACGGAGGCGCTGCCCCAGTTCATGCCGCCGTAGAAGCCGGGCCATTGCAGACTTGGCGTCAGTCCGGGCGGGGTGAATTCGCCCTCGTAGCGCATCTTGCGGAACTCGATGCGGCAATAGAGCTGGTCGAACGGCGTGGCGCCCCACATGGATGCTTCCGTCAGCCTGTCGACGCCGATCGCCGGCATGCCGACCGAATATGGCTGGGTCGGCGCGGTCCAGTCGCCCTCGACCGCGCCTTGCGGCACCGGCCGTTCCTCGACCTCGGTGATCGGCTCGCCGGTGCGGCGGTCGAGCACGAAGGTTTGGCCCCGCTTCGTGATCTGGATCAGCGCCGGGGTCGTGCCGCCATTGCCGTCGGGCACGTCGTAAAGCGCCGGCTGGGCCGGAACGTCGTAGTCCCAAAGGTCGTGATGGACGGTTTGGAACTTCCAGCGCTCGCGGCCGGTGCGGATGTCGAGCGCCACGATCGACGCCGTATACTCCTCGGCCGCCTCGGTACGATGTCCGCCGAAGAAGTCCGGTGTCGCATTGCCGGTCGGCAGGTAGACGAGGCCGAGTTCGGCGTCGAAAGCAGGCGTCGACCAGACGTTCGGCGTGCCGCGCGTGTAGCTCTCGCCCTCCGGCGGCAGGCGCGTGATATTGGGATTGCCGAGATCCCAGGCCCAGAGCAGTTCGCCGGTTTCGGCGTCGAAGCCGCGCACCACGCCGGACGGCAGCCCTACGGAGACGTTGTCCACGACCCAGCCGCCGATGATGATGATGCCGTTGGCGACCGTCGGAGAAGAGGTCTGGAAATAGAAGCCCGGCCGCACCTCGCCCATGCCGAGCTTGAGATCGACGGTGCCGTTGTCGCCGAATTGCGGGCAGAGTTCCCCGGTTTTCGCGTCGAGCTGGATGAGGCGCGCGTCGATCGTGCTGAGCACGATGCGGGTGGCGCAGATCGAAGGCGCCTGGGCCACCTGCGGCGTGACGGGTGCGACAGGAGCCTGCGGAGCCGGAGCTTCCGCATCCTGTTCTTCATCCGGCGCCGGAACGGCATCGGGGGCCGTTTGCGTATCCGGCGCGGCGGGCGCGGTCGTGGCCGTCGATTCGTAGTAGCCGACGCCGCGGCACCGCTGCCACAGCGGCGAGGACGCCTGGGGATCGAACTTCCAGCGCTCTTCACCGGTGTCGGCGTCGAGCGCATAGACGATATTGCTGACGGTGCAGACATAAACGGTGTCGCCGATCTGTATCGGCGTGTTCTGGTCCTCGGCGCCGCTGCCGGTAGCGTTGATCGGCGCATCGCCTGTGCGGAAGGTCCAGGCGACCTCGAGTTGTCCCACATTCTCCGGAGTGATTTGGTCCTGCGGCGCATAACGCGTGCCGCTCGGCTTGCGGCCGTAGAATTCCCAATTTTCGGGCTGCGCCGGCAGATCGGCAGTGGCCACCTGCGCGGGCTCGCCCGTCGCCGCGATCAGCGGCCCGGGATTGAAGGCGCGGTAGACGGTCGCGCCGAGGCCAACCACGACAAGCAATGCCAGCCCATAGGCGGGCGCCCGCGAAAGTCGCCATGTCCCGCGATGGAGCGAGGGCGCGGCAAGCAGGACGAGAACGGCAAGCACGCCCGGCGCGAAAAGGCGCGACACGAGCGGCCAGAAGGAGAAGCCGACTTCCCAGACAGCCCACAGGATCGTTCCGATGAAGACGACAGCGAAGACCCACAAGCCCGCCGCCCGGGAGGTGGCGATCAGGAATGCGGAGAGCAGAAGACCCGCCCCGGCAAGAGCGAAGTACCAGGACCCGCCGAGGGTGATCAGGTAGGCGCCGCCGAACAGCAACGCGGCACCGCCGACGATCATCAAGACGGCCAAAGCCAGAAGCGGCCAGGAAGCGAGGGCCGCCTTTCTCGAATTTTCAGCCATGGACATGGCTCCTTTTCAAATATGCAGTCTTATCGGGAAGATGGCGCTGGAAACTACACTTGGGCGCAACTGCCCCGGGGAGGTAAAACACATCGAATACAAGGGCATGGGGGCTATGCCGAAAACAGAATGGAATATTCTGCAACTCCTGCCATCTATAGGAGCCTAAGCAGCGAAATCAAGCACAGGTTGTCGCATGCCGGCGGCCTTTCACCGCTCTTTCGCGCGCTTCACCATCGTTCTTCAACGAAATCGCGCATGCGCCGAGGGCGCCGCGAGTCGCCTCGCAGCCCTCTAGAAGCCGCCTATCCCCGTCAGCCGTTTGGCGCTGCGAACTGCATCGTGAACACTTGGCCGCCGACGCCTTCGGCGAAATCGGGCGCGAATTCCAGCGGCGTGCAATCGCGAAGCGCCGCAACCGCGGCATCGACGAACTTGCGCTTCTCCTCGTCGTTTCCCGGCACGTCTATGCTGGTCGGGCGCGGCTGCCCGATCAGCGAGCCGTCGCGCCGCAAGCTGAAGCTCAGCGTCACCGACGCACCCTTGGGATCGGCGGGCGCCTTCCAGCATGTGCGGATCGCATCGCCCACCTCGCCCATATTCTTCAAGGGATCGGCGATGGAGGGGGAGGCGCAAAGCGAGAGGGCCAGCAAGGCCGAGGTCATGCAATGAGAACGTTTCATCTTCAACCCCTGTTCTTGAATGTAACCTGGGTTCGGTCTCACGGACGAGAATCTAGATCGAACGGGACAGAAACGCCATACAAAACCTGCGTTTAGGGTAAATCTCCCGCTTATTCGCCGCATGCGCTCCACACACGGCCAACCCGCGAGCCCGGTCCGACTGGCGAGCGAGCCTGGTTTGGTTCAGTATGCCGGCGGAAAGGCCGCCGAGGACACGGACAGGAAGGTTCGTTATGAGCCGGGAAATCGCGGAAGGAAGATTGAGGATCAAGCGCGCCTACGAAGCGCCGGCCGACGACGACGGCAAGCGGATATTGGTGGACAGGCTCTGGCCGCGCGGGGTGAGCAAGGCCGATGCAGCGATCGACGAGTGGATGAAGGAGATCGCGCCGAGCACCGAGTTGCGGAAATGGTTCGGCCATGATCCCGCCCGCTGGGCGGAATTTCGCCGGCGTTACAAGTCGGAGCTCAGGGAGCACGTGGAAGATCTGGACAGGCTGCGAACGATGGCGCGGCAAGGCACGGTGACATTGGTTTACGCCGCCCATGACGAGGAACACAACGATGCCGTCGTTCTACGCGAGGTGCTGCAAGGCTGAAGAGAGCGGCGGCCGCACGAGGCAGATTTTTCGATCGGAGCATTTTCATGAAGGCGACCTGGCCGGAAATCCCCTATCCCGCCTGGCGGGAAACTTGTTCCGCCCTGCATCTTTATTGCCAGATCGTCGGCAAGTACCGGCTCGCCAGAACGCCGTGGATCAACCATTCCTGGCACGCGACCCTCTACGTCAACGGGCGCGGGCTGACGACCTCGCTCGTTCCCGATGATCCTGGCGGCGTCGAGATCGTGCTCGACCTGATCGATCACGAGGTGATCGGCATGGCCACCGACGGAAAAACCGCGCGGTTCCCGATCGCGGCGGGTTCCGTCGCCGAGTTTCACCGACGTTTCCTGGAGCTTCTGGCGGAGATCGGTGCTACAGCCGAGTTTCACGGCGGTCCGAACGAGGTGGCGGATCCCGTTCCCTTCGCGCAGGATCAGGCCGAGCGCCCCTACGACGCCGAGGCGGTCTCGCGATTCTTCCGCGCCTGCGTGCAGGTCGACCGGGTGTTCAAGCAGTTCCGCACGGGCTTTCTCGGCAAGGTAAGCCCGGTCCATTTCTTCTGGGGCAGCTTCGATCTCGCCGTCACCCGCTTTTCAGGAAAAGGCACGCCGCTTCATCCCGGTGGCGTTCCGGCCCTTCCCGACGAGGTGACTTGCGAGGCCTACAGCCATGAGGTCTCGTCCGCCGGCTTCTGGCCAGGTGGCGGCGGCATCGATTTTCCGGCCTTCTATTCCTACGCCTATCCGACGCCGGAAGAATTCTCGAATGCGGCCGTCGCCCCGAACGAGGCCTATTTCGACCGGACCTTGGGAGAGTTCCTGTTGCGCTACGACGCCGTGCGGCAGTCGAGCGACCCCGATGCGATGCTCCTGAGCTTCCTGGAAAGCACCTACCGCGCCGCGGCCGACCTCGGCGGCTGGGACCGTGGCAATCTTGAATGCGCCCCAGGGGAGCCGCGCCGGCCTCGCTTCGTGAAAGGCTTGCAGACGCGCTAGCAGGGGATCGGGCTACCCCTGCCCTTCCGGCGCCGCACAGACCATGATCATCTCGACCTTCAGCGCCGGGCTCGCGAGCTGCGCGTTGAAGCAGGCACGGGCGGGCGGCTCGATATCGGCGACCCATCCGTCCCAGACCTCGTTCATCGCCGCATAGTCGGCCATGTCGGCCAGGATGATCGCCACGAAGAGCAGCTTGTCCTTGCCGCTGCCGATCTCGCGCAGCCGCGCCTCCGCCTTTGCCAGCAACTGCACCGTCTGCTCGTGCGTGCTGAGGTCCGCGTCGTAAGGCGCCTGCGGAGTGACCGCGAAATAGCCGGTGCCGTTGTGCGTCACCGCGATGCTTGCGCGTTTCCCGACGCCGAAGCGGCTGATGAGCGCGGCGATGCCGCCTTCGCTGTCGATCTGGTCCATGTGAGCCGTCCTGTTTGATTTTTGAATGGATGGGAAACGCTTATTTTGCAATCAGATAGACGTTTTCGCGCGTCCAGCTGATGAAGCACTCCTCATCTTCTTGGATGATGACGACGTCCGCGCCAAGGACGCGCACGCGCATGGGGAGATCGCCAACCTTGCCGATCACCAGCGCGTTGTCGCCGTAGTTGACGATCGTCTCGACCTTCATCGTCACATTCTTGCGGCCGTCGACGGGCTTGCGGGAAAGGCGGATGTGTTCCGGCCGGATCATCAGCGTCACGTCCTTGCCGGTCGAAGTCTTGCCCGTGGGGGCATATTCGATGGCGCCGAGGGCGGCGTTGGACGCCTCGCCCTTCTCGGCATCGGTGACCTTGGCCTCGATGAGGTTGCTCTCGCCGATGAACCCGGCGACGAACTTGGTCTCCGGCTCGTGGTAGATCTCCAGTGGCGTCGCGACCTGCTGCACCCGGCCCTTCTCGAAGACCACGATGCGATCGGACATCGACATCGCCTCGGATTGGTCGTGCGTGACGAAGATCGTCGTCACGCCCAGCGCGCGCTGGATGCGCTTGATCTCGATCTGCATCTGCTCGCGCAGGTTCTTGTCGAGCGCACCGAGCGGCTCGTCGAGGAGCAGCAGCGACGGCTCGAAGACAAGGGCACGGGCGAGCGCCACGCGCTGCTGCTGACCGCCGGAGAGTTCCTTCGGATAGCGATGGCCGAAACCTTCGAGGCCGACGAGATCCAGCATCTCCTCGGCCTTGCGCAGGCCTGCCGTCTTCTTCATTCCACGCATCTGGAGCGGGAAATAGACGTTCTGCGCCGCGGTCTTGTGCGGGAACAGGCCGTAGTTCTGAAAGACGATGCCGATGTTGCGCTCATGCGGCGCAAGGCCGAAGAGCGACTTGCCGGCGACCTCGACCGTGCCCGACGTGGCGCTCTCGAAACCGGCAATGATCATCAGCGTCGTGGTCTTTCCCGAGCCGCTCGGCCCGAGGAAAGTGACGAATTCGCCCTTGCCGATGTCCAGGTCCACCCCTTCGAGCGCGGTGAACTGTCCGTAGACCTTGGAAATGCCGGATAGCTGAAGATAGCTGCTCATAACGACTCCTGGGCGGCATGCGAGGCATGCCCGAATTTTCGGGTTCAGGTCGCGGCGATGCGCGTGCGCCTGCTGCGGATGCGCGAGATCAGCAGCGGCGCCGTCACGCCGAGGATCACCGCGAGAAACAGAAGAGTTGAGATGACCGCGATCACCGGATCCGCCTCCTGGCGGATGCTGTCGAACATCTTGCGCGGCAGCGTTTCGGCACCGCGTCCGGAAATGAAGATCGCAACCACCGTCTCGTCGAAGGACTGAACGAAGGCGAACAGCGCGCTGATGATCAGGCCTGGGCGCAATATCGGAAGCGTGACGTGGATGAACGTCTTGGTCGGGCTCGCGCCGAGGCTGAGCGCGGCGCGCTCGAGCGTCCTGTCGAACCCCTTGAGGTTGGCGGAAAGGACGAGGAAGGCGATCGGCACCGACAGGCAGCTATGCGCCAGGATCACGCCCAGATGGGTATGCACGATGCCGAAACTGCCAAAATAGGAATAGTAGCCGACGGCCATGACGATATGCGGGACGGCGAGCGGCATCAGCATCATCAAGTCGGCGATGCCCTTGCCGCGGAAGCGATGGCGCACCAGCGCGAAGGTTGCCGGCACCACCAGCGCCATGGTCAGCACGGTCGTCGCGCTGGCGATGAGGATGCTGTTCCAGGTCGGGCGCAGCCAGTTGGGATCGGTGAAATAGGCCGTGTAGTAGCCGAGCCAGTATCCCGGAGGCGGGAACTGCAGCGAGCGCGCCTCCGAGAAGGACATCGGGATGACGATGACGAGCGGCGCGGCGATGAAGACGAGGACCGCGATGCCGAGCCAGCGCAGGAAGCGGTTCATGGTCAACCCCAGAGTTTGTCGAGGCCGAAACGGCGGTGGTAGATCGCGAGGATCGCCAGCGTCACGACGAGCAGCACCATCGCCATCGCCGACCCCATGCCGAAGGCGAGGAACTCGTCGATCTGATTGCCGATCAGTCCGGCTATCATCTGCTCGCGCGGGCTGCCGAGAAGGACCGGCGTCACGTAGAAGCCGAGGCAGATGACGAAGACGAGCACTGAACCGTTGGCGATGCCCGGCGCGGTGAGCGGCAGGTAGACATGGCGAAACAGCGAAAAACCGCGCGCGCCGAGGCTTTCCGCGGAACGGATCAACGTCGGATCGATCTTCCGCATGACCGAGTAGATGTTCATGATCATGTAGGGTGCGAGGATATGCACCATGGCGAGCGTGGAGGAGAAGCGGGTGAAGAGCAGTTGCGGCGGCCGCTCCATGCCAATCGTCTGGAGCAGCCAGACCACCGGCCCGTTATTGCCCAGTAGCACCATCCACGCATAGGTGCGCACGAGGAAGCTGGTCCAGAAGCTCATGGTGACGAGGAGCAGGATCAGCATCGCCGTGCGCGGCTTGCTGCTCGCCATCAGATAAGCGAGCGGATAGCCGACGAACAGGCAGCAAAGCGTGACTGTGATCGCCGTCACGAAGGTGTTGAGGAACGTGCGCAGATAAAGCCCACCGGTCAGCACCCGCTCGTAGTTCGACAGGGTGGGGCTCGGCTCCGTGAAGCTCATGATCGCCACGTCGGCAAGCGGAACGACGAAGAATATCGCCATGTAGACCGCAAGCGGCGTCAGCAGCAGCCATGGCCACAGATCGGTCCTCTGGGTCAGTTTCGCGATGTTCACTCCCATCGCCGTTCCTCTCGCTTTCGACTATGAAAATCAGCCGCGCGCCGGCTTGCGCCCGACACGCGCGGCAGGTCGTTTTCGCGGCTCAGCTTGCCACCCACTCCTCGAAGCGCTCGGCGATCTGAGCGGGGTCGCCGCCGAAATTCACCATGTCCTGCTCGAAGGTCTGCTTGTAGTTCTCCGGCGAGGTCGGCATGCGCCTGGCGTCCTCTTCCGAAATGAACTCGTTGGCGGCCGGGTTGAGCGGGCCGTAGTCTGCCTGGGTGGCGAAGCCGGCCAGCGGCTTGCCGCCGGTCGCGAACTGGATGAAGGCCTTGGCGTTGTCGGCATTCGGCGTGCCCTTGGCGACCACCCAGTAGGCGCGATCGATCTCGCCCTGGTTCCAGGTCATGGCAACCGGCGCGCCGGCGGCCTCGGCCTCGTAATGGCGGCCATGCCAGATGCCGATGAGATCGACCTCGCCGTCGCGCAGGATCTGCGTCGACTGCGAGCCCGCCGTCCACCACACGCGGATATGTTCCTTGATGCGATCCAGCGAGGCGAAGGCACGCTCGACGTCGAGCGGATAGAGATCCTTGACCTCGACACCGTCGGCCAGAAGTGCGATCGGCAGAACGCGGGCGGCATAGCGCTGCAGCGAGCGCGCGCCGGGGAAGCGCTCGACGTCCCAGAAATCGGCCCAGTTCTTGGGACCTTCCGGGAACTTGTCGGTGCGCCAGGAGATCACGGTGGCGAAGGCGTGCGAGGCGACGCCGTTCTGGAACAGGCCGCCCGGATAGGGCTCCGCGAGCGTCTCGATGATGCCGGCCTGGTTGGCGCGGACGAGCTCCGCGCCGCCGAGCGTCGTGATGTCGAACTCATAGACGCCGGTTCGCGTCTGCTGCGCCAGCTTGGCGAAGGAGACGGGCGAAACGGTGCGAACCTGAATGTCGGTTGCGGCCGTGAACGGGTCGAAGAGATGGGCGCGAGCCGCCTCTTCCCACGGTCCGCCCCAAGTATTGATGTAAAGCGTGTTGTCCTGCGCCCTGGCGATGTACGGCATAGCCAGCGTGCCGGCCATGGCGGCGCCAGCGCCCTTCAGGAAAGTGCGGCGATCGGAGACCAGGAAGCCCGGCGTCCTGTTTCTGATATTGGTCATTTCCATTCCTCTCCTCTTGAAACTTCAGGATTTCCTGAAGGTGGCCTCGTAGAGACGAAGCCAGTTCCCATGCGTGATCCTGGCGACTTCCTCCTCGGAGAAACCCACCGCGCGCAGGCCTCCGGGAATGACGCCCATGTCTTCCACTTTGTGGAACCAGTCCGGCGGCGGCGCCTTGAGCGGACGGCCGGCGGCACTGGCGCCGTAGTCGACGCCGCGTGTCCAGCGGCCCTGGCGCATCCACGCGTAATCGGGGGCTGTAAAATTGTGGCTGCGGTCGGTGCCGATTGCCACGGAATCGATGCCGGCGATTTCCACCGTGCGGGCCACCATGGTGCACCAGGCCTCGATCGACTTGCAGTATTCGTCCCCGGTGATGTTGCGATAGGCGGCGCAGCCGATCACGCCGCCGGTCTCTCCCAGCGCCTTCAGAACGGCATCCGACTTGTTGCGCTTGTGATCGAAGACCGAGCGCGCGTTCGCATGCGTCACCGCGATCGGCTTGGAGGAGGCTTCGATCGCATCGAGCGTCGAACGATCGCCGACATGGCTGCAATCGACGAGGATGCCGGCGGCGTTCATCTCGCGCACCACTTCCTTGCCGAAACGGGCGAGCCCGGAATCCTCGGCCTCGTAGCAGCTTCCCGCCAATTCGTTCTGGTTGTTGTAGGTGAGTTGGACGACACGCACGCCGAGTTCGGCGAAGAGCTCGACGAAGCGGATACGCCCCTCGAACAGGTTGGCGTTCTGGTAGCCGAGGATGACGGCGACCTTGCCTTCCTCGCCGATGCGCCGCACGGCTTCGGCCGTGGTGGCGATCTCCGCGACATCGGCGTTTTCACGCACCAGGTCGCGCCATTTCCCCAGCGAATCCAGCGATTCCACCGCGCCTTCCCAGAACCCGCAGGTCACCACCACGCCGCCGACCTTCGCCGTCTGCAGCGATTGAAAGGCTTCCCGGTCGAAGTGGCCGCACTGTAATCCGTCTATGATCATTGCTTGGTGCTTTCAGCTTCCGTTTCGGTGGAGCGCGGCGACATCAGGAAGCTGATGTCGGTTTCGTCGTCATTGTCCTTGCGGCCGATGACGGTGCCGTCCTGATTGACGATCATCGGACCGGCATGGCGGCGCGATACGACGCTGTCGGGCGTAAGCGCCTTCTTGGCGAGATGGTAGATGCGCCACCACAGCTCGGCATCGATCTGGACGCCGTTCGTAAGGACGTCCCAGAGAAGCGGATCGTCCCTGCCGACGTCGCCCGTCACCGGACGAGCCTCGGCGGTGAGAACGACCGGCGTGCCGGCGATGACGTTCACGGCAAGGCCGGTGCGGCCGCCGAGCGCCTCGGCGATCCTCAATTCCTCGGGATCGAGTGCATTGACGACGGAGATTTCTGCCTCACCGAACCTCGCGACCAGCTCGCCTAGAAGATCGATCAGGGCCGGAAGCACGGACCAGGCATGCTGCCCGCCGCCGTCGAGACACAGCTTTGCGCCGTCCTCGGAAGCGATCGAGATCCGGTCCGGCCGGGCGTCGCGCAATGTAGGAAAACGCTCCTCCAGCATCGCGAAACCACCGAGGTCGAGCTTCTGCGAATACATGACCACGTCCTGCACGGCCATGAAGAAGCCCTTGGGAAGGCCGGTCATGGAGAAGATGCGTTCGGACATGAGCCTCATCTCGCGCGGCATCACGCGCAAGGTCGGGCCGGTCTGGGCTGTGCTCATTGGAGGGGCTCCGCCGGATAGAACCAGGTCTCGGCGCAACCCGACCGGATCTCGTCCCGCGTCGGGGCTCCGTGGTAAAGCACGCCGCGCAGGTTGCGGTTCAGGAAGTCGCGGGTCTTGTCGACACCATGGATGCCGCAATTCATCAGGCGCACGAGGTCGATCGGAACGAAGGCCTCGGCGTTGATATTGGCGCGCGGCGTGTGGTATTCGCGGCCGCGAAGGCTCTGGATGCGCGCGACCAGATGGCGATGCTCGGGATGCTTCAACAGGAAGCGCGCAACCGTCATCGACGGGCTTTCCGCCTCGATATCCGCCATCAGCGATTTCACGCCGCCGCAAATGTCGAGCCCGAGATCGTGCGCGTCGGGCACTTCCTCGCGCGCTCCGCGGCGCGGCTCCTCGGCCGTCTCGGACTTGTACCAGACATATTTGTAGGCGTCCGGTCCCGACATGTCGGTGTCGAGCGCCCAGCAATATTCGTCCTCGATGAGGTGCCCCAGGCTCGCAAGCGTCTCCGCCGGGGTGATCGTGAACTCATCGGGTCCATGAATATCGATGAAGAGCCTGTCGGCCTCTTCCGGAACCAGTTCGATCAGCAGCGAAAGCAGCGTTTCCAGCGATTCCGGCTTGGCGGATCGTTCGAAACGATCGACCAGAGCGTCCAGGGGGAATTGATGCTTCTTACCATCGACGAGCCCGTTGTCGCGAAGCTCGACCAGCGCATCCGCGGCCTTCTCCAGGTCTGACGCCACCTCCCTGCTGGAGGTGAAGGCTTCGTAGACCATGCGGTCCTGCCCGCGGAAAGTGACCGCGCGGCGCACCAGTTCGAGAAGGCGCCCGATGCGCGGATCGCCGGCGCCGAGCTCGAGAGCCCGCGCCTTCGCGATCGACGCTTCACGCGCGCCGATCCAGGCATCGACGAGACGCGGATGGCGATGAACGAAGAAGATCAGGCCCAGCGCGGAACCGTTGCCGACGCCGAGATAGCGACGGATGCCTGGATCGAGCGAAACCGCCTTTTCGGATTTGAGACGGGCGAGATGCTCCACGAGATCGCAGGAATATTCGCGCATCATATAGGCTGTGAGAAGCTGCGCCTGCAGCACGCCGCCGAGCGGGTGGTCCTTGCCGAGCGACGGGAAGGAACGCGTGCCGAAGGTGCCGTTGCCGTCGAGGCCGGTATTGCGCATCAGGTAGCAGACCTTGGCGAGATCATCGACGGATGGCTGCCGGCCTTCGGCAAGAGCTTCCAGGGTCTGGTCGAACACCCGCATGGAGCGATTCGAGCGGCACCAGATCAGCGCGTTGGGCGTTGCGCGCCCGGTATAGAGCTTGGGCAGTTCCTCGCGCGCCGATTGGATGTCGGCTTCGGTGGCGGGGCCTTCGTTGAGCGTGCCCATCATGTCCCAGGCCTGGCCGATGATGCGGCCCGTGCGCGCCGTGCGGCTCGGGGGTCGGGAAAAGCAGATGAAGCTGAATTCGCGACCGGGGCTCTTGATCGAATAGACGATCGTGCCGGAAGCGTTCTCGTCGACGTCGAAACGCTCGATCGATATATCCCAGCGCTCACGCAGCATCCTGTTCATGAACGCGCGGGCGCCGCTGAAGCGCGACGGTTGAATCGCGGCGAGGCTTTCCGGCCTCATTACCTTCGATCCCGGCCGGGGCCGGGGCCTGTTGGCGGCCTCGTCCTTGTGTTGCGGCGTGATGGTCATCTCACCGATGCTTTCCCTGCTGTATGCTTGTGATGACGGCGGCTGCTTCAAGCAGCGGCTCCTTGAAAGCTTCGAGCTTGAAGCGCGTCTCCGGCATGACCAGCGAAAGCGTGGCCAGGCATCTGTGGCGAATGTCGAAAATCGGGGCGGCGATGGCGATGACGCCGCTGCGGGTATAGCCGCTCGATATCGCATAGCCGTCGATGCGAACCGCGGCGAGCACCTCCTCGGAGGCGAAGGGTTCCCCGCTCGCCTTGAGGCGCGCCAGCGTCGCCTCGTCGGCGAAGGCGGCGAGCACGCGCCCCGAGGCTGAGCCTTCAAGCGATAGCGTCGTGCCGATCTTCTGCTCGGCGCGCAGGAGGCTTTCGGTGTCGACGCGCGAGACGATGCACGGCAAGCCGCGATCGAGGACGGCGAGAGACGCCGTCTCGCCCACCTTCCTGACGAGCTCTTCCAGAACGGGCTGCGTGCGCGTTCCGAGGTCGGCATGCTCCAGGGCCGACGCGGCAAGCCGACAGGCATGCATCGACAGGCGATATCGCATGTCTTCGTCCTGCTCGACCCAACCGGCCTCGATCAATGTGAGAAGCCGCTGGTAGGCCGTCGGACGGGAAAGGTTCATCGCCGAGGCGATCTCCGGGAGGCGCATGCCTCTCGGGCTCGAAGAAAGCACGTCGAGCACCGCCAGCGTCTTTATGACGGTGGAGAGCGGCCGCACGCCGCTTTGCTCTTGTATTCTATTAGAATATGACGTATGCATCTCGAATATAATTCTTCGCACGGCGCCACCTGTCAACGGGGGGTGTTTGACGCACGTCGCCCGTTCGCCGGCAATCAATCGCCATCTGCTTGGAATCGCTGGCAATAATTTTTTACGGAAGCGTGGAAAAATGCCGGCCACCAAGGCATGTTTTGGCCAAAATATTGACCTCGAACATATGCTCGTGGATTTCAACCGGCGCCAAAGCCAGGCTCGAGGCCGGGCGTTGCAGACGAATATCGAACTGCTGAAAACGCAAGGGCGTGGCGCGATTCAGGATTAGCGACGACTTCGGAAGACGACGCGGCCTGCGCGCCCAGTCGTATAGGTCAACGACGACACAACCGAAAATTGCTCAAGAATATGAGCGCTCAGCGGCATGGAAGCAGAGGGTGCCGGCGCTCGATCCCGCTCGGCTTGGCTCTCCAGAGCCAAATGGAAACCATTGCTTTTGGCAAGGCGGTGGCGCGTACCTGCGCCGTTAGGCGCCCAGCACCTTCAGCGTATCCTCGCGGGACGGCATCGGCGCCACCGCGCCATAGCCGCATGTCGAAAGCGCGGCGGCCACATTGGCGAAACGCGCCGCCTGGAACGGATCGCCGACGCGCAGATATTCGGCAAGAAAATTTCCGTCGAACGTGTCCCCCGCCCCCGTTGCGTCGACCGCATCGACTTTGATGCCTGGCACGCGGCGCCGTTCCTCGGGTGTCGCGACGAGGCAGCCTTCCTTGCCGAGCGTCAGCGCGACGATCCTGGCACCGAGCTCGAGATAATGATCGGCGATCGCATCGGGGTCATCGAGCCCGGTCAATTGATGCGCGTCCTCCAGCCCCGGCAGGGCGATGTCGGTCAGTCGCATCGCGGCCTCCGTCAGCGCCCGCGCCCGCTCCAGCGGCCACAGCTTCAGCCGCAGATTGGTGTCGAAGGAGACCCGCACGCCGGCCTCCCGTGCGACCGCAATCGCCTCCAGGACGGCATCGCTGGCCGAGGCGCTGATCGCCATGCTGATGCCCGAAGCGTGAAAGATCTTTGCCTTGGAAATGAGATCGCGGGGAAGATCGCGCGGGCCTACCCGGCTTGCCGCCGATCCCGCCCGCAAATAGGAGAAGACATGGCCGTCCGGCCCATGGGTCACGAAATAGATGCCGGTATGGGCCTGCGCATCGCGGATGACGCGCGACGCGTCGACGCCGTTTTCCGCCCAAAGCCGCATGATGCTGTCGCCGAACTCGTCCTGCCCGAGAGCGGTGAAATAGGAAACGGAAGCGCCCGCTCGCGCCGCGGCTATCGCGCAATTGGAGGTGTCGCCGCCATGACCGAAGAGATAGTGCCCGCCCGCGTCGACCTGGTTGAACTCGATCAAAGGTTCACCCATGCACAGGATTTGCGGATCGGACATATGTTTCGTTCCCCCGGGACTGAGATGCAGCTAATCGTCCGGACATCCTTTCAGATATCCGGAGCGATGTTTCAAGCGGGATCGTCGCCGTTCGCCGGTCTTTGCCGCGTGAACCTTCAGGATTTCAAGCCTTCGACGATACGCAGAAGGGCGAGCTGGCCGGGATCGACGAGGCCGATGCTCTTCTCGCCGAACATGCGCGCGCGGCCGAGCTTGTTGGGCTTGCCGCGGTATTCTTCGACGGTCGCGCCGGCGGCCCTGATCGCCGCGTCGATCATGCCTGCCGCCTCCAAACCTTCCAGAGCCCGGGCGATCGCATCCATGCCGTCGAGCACCGTCTTGTCGCCGAGCGCGCCCTTGCCGCGCTGGATCATCGCATCGCGGGCGGCCGTGACGAGAGCGGGAATATCGGCCGGATCGATCGCTTCCCTCCCCTTCGACTGTTTGGCCGCCGCCATGAAGCCGGTCGCGACGAGCGTTCCGTAGGAGGACGAGGACACACGCTGGAATGCCTTGGCGATCTCGAGCAGCGCGAGCCCGACATCGGCCGGCAGATCGGCGGCGGCGGCCTCGGCAAAACCCTTGGAGACGGTAATGCCGAGATCCCCGTCGCCCAGCGCGCCATCGGCGGAGCACAGTTCGTCGGTGGCACCGGCCGTGTGCCGGGCGATGCGTCCGAGCGCCGTGGCGATCGCCTTGCTGTCGATCATCGCCACCCTCCTCAAACGGTCCAGAAGGCGCAATGGGCGGGCGCCTTCAAGAGCCCCTCGAGCTCGTCGTCGAGCTTGATGAGAGTGATCGTCGCGCCCGTCATCTCCATCGAGGTCGCGTAGCGGCCCACGAGCGGCATGACGATCTCGACGCCGGCCGCATCGAGCCGCTTCTTCGCATGGCGGAAGAGGATGTAGAGCTCCTCGGCAGGCGTCGCGCCCAGCGAATTGACGAGGATCGAGACCTTGTCGCCCCTGGCCAGTGGCTGGTCGTCGAGCAGGCGCGTCATCATTTCGTCCGCGATCTCGTCGGCCGGCTTGATGGCGGCGCGCCAGATTCCCGGCTCGCCGTGGATGCCCATGCCCATCTCCATCTCGCCCTCGTCGATCTCGAAGGTCGGCTTGCCGGCCTGCGGAATGGTGCAGGGCGTGAGCGCCATGCCGATCGAACGGCAAGAATCGGCGGCCTTCTGCGCGACGCGCGTGACCTCGTCGAGGTCCGAGCCTGCCTCGGCCGCGGCACCGGCGATCTTGAAGGCATAGACCATGCCGGCGACACCCCTGCGCTTCTCCGCCTCTTCCTTCGCGGCGGAGACCACGTCGTCGGTGAGCAGCACGGTGGTGGTGCGGATGTCGTTCTCCATCTCGACCATCTCGCCGGCCATGTCGAAATTCATGACGTCGCCGCCGTAATTGCCGTAGAGGCGCAGCACGCCAGCCCCGCCGTCGGCAAGGCGGATCGCCTCGGCCATCTGCTCGGCCGACGGACTGGCGAAGACGTCACCGATCGCGCAGGCGTCCAGCAGCCCCTTTCCGACATAGCCGGTGAAGATCGGCAGGTGGCCGGAACCGCCCCCGGTGACGATGCCTACCTTGCCCGCGGTGGCGCCGCCGGCGCGCGCGATCACCCTGCGCACCGGCTGCGCATAGATTTCGGGATGGGCCACGACCATTCCCTCGAGCATCTCGTCCACGTAGTCGGCGGGATTGTTGAGTATCTTCTTCATGGATGCGTTTCCTCCGGAATGTCAGGCGCCGATCGGGCGCGAGATGCGCTCGCGGTGGCGGGCAAAACGGTCGATGAGGATGGGCAGGCCCGTGCCTACGACGATCAGGCAGCCTATCACGAATTTCTGCCAGTAGGACGGAACGCCCGCCATGAGCAGGGTGGTGTTGATCATGGTGATGACGAAGACGCCGAGCAGCGTTCCGACCACCGTGCCATGGCCGCCGGTAATGCGGGCGCCCCCCAGCACCACGGCGGCGATTACGTTGAGCTCCATGCCGACCAGGTCGAACGGATTGGCCATGCGCGACAGCGTCAGGTGCGTCATTCCGGCAAGGCCGGCGATTGCGCCGGCGATCACGTAGATAAGCACCTTCACGCGTCTGATGCGGATGCCGATGCGGGCGGCCGCTTCCTCCGAGCCGCCGATCGCATAGATCTTGCGGCCGAACATGGTGAAGTTCATCAGCACCGCAACGCCGATGGCGACGAAAAGCAGCACCAGGAAGGAATAGGGCAAGGAGACCATCTGCCCGACGGCGTTCTCCATGCGCACCAGCACGCTTCTCGCGAAGGTGATCACCTTGCGCGGGACGGCGGTGATGTATGTCGTGCCGAGAAAGGTAAGCAGCGCGCCGCGATATAGGCTGAGCGTGCCCAACGTCACGATGAGCGTGGGCAGGCCGAGACCGCCGATCAGGATGCCGTTGAGCAGGCCAAGTCCCGCCCCTATCGCCGCGCTTAGCAGGAAATAGCCGATGATCGGCATGTCGAAATCGATGCCGAGAATGATCTTCATCGTCGCATACATCGCGAACGCGCCGATCGCGGTGCAGGAGACGTCGATGCCGCCCGACGCGAGCACCATCATCACGCCAAGCGCGAAGATGCCGGTCACCAGCGAATTGCGCAGGAGATCGATCAGCGTTGCGGGCGTGAAGAACGCTGGATTGAGAAGGCTGAGCACCAGCGCGAACAGTAGCGCGGTCAGGAAGACGACGCCCTGCGGGGTTGCCAATATGCGCGAAACCGAACTCATGCGCGGTCCTCTTTGATCACTTCCTCGTAGAGTGTTTCCTCGTCGACGCTCCGCGCATCGAAACTGCCGGTGATGCGGCCGCGCACCATCACGAGGATTCGGTCGGAAAGCGCGATCGCCTCGCTGATATCGTCGGTCACCACCATCACGGCGGTTCCGGAACGACTGAGCGAGACGAGCAATTCGTGGATTTCGCGCTTGGAGCCGACGTCGACGCCGACGGTTGGCCCGTTGAGGATCATCAGCTTCGGCGAGCGCTCCATCCAGCGCGCCAGCACCACGCGCTGCTGGTTGCCGCCCGACAGCGTCGCAACCGCCGGCATGACGCCGGGCGTCTTGATGCGCAGGCGCTTGACCGCGGCGGCGGCGCGCTGCGTAAGACCTTTCGCGTTGATCGCGAAGCCGCGCGTATTCTTGTCCAGCGTTGAGACCACGATGTTGTCGCGGATCGGCTGACTGAGAAACAGCCCCTCCGTCAGACGGTCCTCCGGCACATAGGCGATGCCGGCATCCATCGCGTCGTTCTGGCCGCGGAAGGAAACCGGCCGGCCGGCCACTTCGAGCACGCCGGCATCGGGCGCAAGATAGCCGAACAGACTGAGCGCAAGCTCGGTGCGGCCGGAGCCCAAAAGGCCGACCACGGAGACGATCTCCCCCGGCCGCAATTCGAGATCGACGTCGGCATATTCGCCGCGCCTGCCGAGCCCCCTCGCGACAAGAAACGGCGTCTGCTCGGCCATGTCCTCGCGGGGCAGACGCTGGCTGTCGATGGAGCGACCGGTCATCGCCTCGACGAGGCGCGCGCTGTCGAATTCGCCGATAGGGCCTTCGACCACGACACGACCGTCGCGCAGCACGGTGATGGAATCGCAGACCGCGAAGACCTCCTCGATCTTGTGGCTGACGAACAGGAAGGCGACGCCGTCCTTCTTCAACGCGCCGACGATTTCCATGAGATGGGCGACCTCGCTGCGCGTCAGCGCGGTGGTCGGCTCATCCATCACGATCACGCGGGCATCATTGGCGAGCGCACGGGCGATCGCGACCAGTTGCTTTGAGGCGACCGGCAGCAGCTCGACCGGCATGTCCGGATCGATCTCCACCTGCATGCGCTTCAGCGTCTCGATGGCGCGGCCGCGCCGCGACAAACGTCGATGAACAAAGTCGCCGCGGTTCACGGCGGAAAGAAAACTGATGTTCTCCCATACCGTCAGGTTGGGGAAGAGGGAGAAGTCCTGGTAGATCACCGACAGGCCGGCATCGATGGCGGCGACGGGATCGGCGCCCAGCGTGCGCCCGGCGAACGACACCGAGCCCGCATCGGCCGTGACCACGCCCGAGAGGATCTTGATCAGCGTCGACTTGCCCGAGCCGTTCTCGCCCGCGAGGCAACGCACCTCGCCCCTGTCCAGCGTCAGGTCCACATTCTCCAGAACCCGCACCGGCCCATAGGCCTTGCGGATGGAGCGCATTTCGAGAACGCGCCCTTCATTGTCTTGTGATGTCGCCATCGTGACCACTCGTTGACCGAAGGAATGCCGCCGAGCGGTGAAGCCCGGCGGCGGACTTGGCGCGACTTCAGAAGTCGTACTCGTCCATGTTGTCCTTGGTCACGTCAACCCAGGCCTGGCCGTAGATCACCTTGCCGTCGAGCTTGACGGAGTTGTAGCCCTCGACGCCGAGATCCATGCCGTCGGTGACTTCCTTGCCCTCGATCGCCATGGCGGCGACCTTGTTCATGGCGATGCCGGCCTTGGCGGGATCCCAGAACGAGATCATCTTGATCTCGCCGGTTTCGAGATAGGGACCGGCCACCGAGACGAGGCTGGTGCCGACGATCGTGACCTTGCCGGTGAGCCCGGCTTCCTCGACGGCGAGCGCGGCGCCGACGACGTCCTCACCGGCCGAACCCTGGATGCCCTTCAGGTTCGGATAGGTGCGCAGCAGTTCCTTGGTCTTCTGGTAGGCGGTCTGCTGCTGCTCGTTGCTCTCGATCTTGCCCCCGACGAGCGTCATCTTCGGGTATTTTTCCTTCTGATAGGCAATCGCCGCGTCGACCCACTCATTGTGCGTCTTTGCCGTCAGATGGCCGACGAACACGGCGTATTCGCCCTCGCCGCCCATGTCCTGGGCGAGCGCTTCCATCAGATGCACGCCATAGGCGGCATTGTCGAAGGCCTCCACGTCGTAGGTCACGTTTTCGAGGCTCGACGCCTCGTGTCCGACGACCTTGATGCCTGCCTCGAGCGCCTTGGCAAGAACCGGCTCGAGTGCTTCCGGAGAATTCGGAACGACCGTGATCGCGTTGACATTGCGGGCGATCAGATCCTCGATCATCTGGACCTGAAGCGCGGCATCGGCCGAGGCCGGACCGACCTGCGTCGCGTTGTTGCCGGTCTCCTCGGCATATTCCGCGACGCCGGCCTCCATGCGGTTGAACCAGGCGATGCCGGACAGCTTCACCACGGTGACGATCTCGTGCTTGGCGTCCTGGGCAACCGCGGCGGCGCCGCCGAGAAGCGTAAAGCCCAACGCGACGCCGAGCGCCAATTTCTTGAAATCGAATTTCATGTCGTCCTCCTTGTTATTTATGCTCTGTTTTCTGGTCCCGTTTGCCACCATGGCTTCCAGCCGGACCATTTTCATGCATCTCGTGTCGAAAGACCCTTCATGAGATCCTGCGTGCGGGAATAGAGCTCCTTGAAGACCGGATAGCCGCGCCGATAGACCGCGGCACTTTCCGCGTCTGGCGCTATCTCGCGCTCCACCTCGTTCCACCGCATGATGTCGTCGCGCGCCGCGTCGCCGATCGCGAGCGCGGCCAGGAAAGCGTTGCCGTAGGCCGCGCCGATCGTGTTCGCGCAGACGTCCTGCTTCCACCCCGTCGTGTCGGAAATCGCCTGCGACCAGATCCTGTTCTTGGTGCCGCCGCCAACCGCGGCGATCCGTTTCAAGGGAGCGCCTGCTTCCTCGTAGGTCTCGATCACCGAGCGGACGCCGAGCGCGATGCCCTCGAGGAGCGCGCGGTAAATGTCGGATCGGCTGTGGGTGAGGTCGAGGCCGAAGACCACGCCCCGGGCCGCCGGGTCGTGGATCGGCGTGCGCTCGCCCGAGAAATAGGGAAGGACGACCAGCCCGTTGGCGCCGGGTGGCGAGTTTTCGGCCTCCGCCGCCAAGGTGGCCAGCGCCGTTTCGGGATCGAGCTCGCGCGCGAACTGCTCCTGGAACCAGCGTGTCAGCGTGCCGCTGGTCGACGTGCCCGACATGCAGGCGTGCTGGCCCTCGAACAACCAGGGCGCGTACCAGAGGCGGGGATCCTCGATACGGCGGTCGGCCACCAGGATGATGAACATGGTGGAGCCGTACATCATCATCATTTCGCCGGCGTCCTTCACGCCGACGCTGACGGCTTCCGCCGCGGCGTCGATCGTGCCGGCCGTGACCGGCGTGCCGACTGCGAGCCCGGTCTGCCGCGCCGCTTCCGGCGTTACCGCGCCGGCGATCTCCGTGGTCCACAAAAGCTCAGGCAGCCGGTCCGGCGCGATGATGCGCTCGGCATAACGATCGCTCCAGCCCTGGGCGCGGATGTCATAGAGCGGGTTGAAGGAGCCCGCCGAATAATGGTCGATCACGAAGCGGCCGGTCAGCCGATGGATGAGAAAGGAAGAGGAGTTGAGCACGCAGCGCGTGCGCGCGAAAATCTCCGGCCGGTTCTTCTTCAGCCACAGAATTTTCGGCCCGACGGACTGCGACGTCAGCGCATTGCCGCCACTTGCCAGCAGTTCGTCGAGCCCGACCTCGGCCGTCAGTTCCGCTATTTCCTCGCTGGCACGCGTGTCGACCCCGTAAAGCACGGCGTTCATGAGCGGCGCACCGTTGCCATCCACCGGCAGCATGCAGGGGCCGATGCCGCTCACCGCCACGCTTTTGATGGCGGAGGGGTCGTACCTGGAAGTCGCGATCAGCTCGTTGCTGATCTCGCAGAATTCTCCCCACCAGTTTTTCTCGGCATCGTGTTCGGCCCAGCCCGGCTGCGGAACCAGCATGCGGTGCGCCCTGCGCGCGGTCGCAATCACCCGACCGTCTGCGTCGGCGAGGACGCCCTTCGATTCAAACGTGCCGATATCGATGCCGAGATAGGCTTTCATCAGGTGTAGAGATCCCTGTCGAGGCTGAACTTGGCATCGATGCGGCGGAGCGCGCCGACGAGCAGGCGGGTGAGGCTTTCAAGGTCGCGCAGGTCGCACATTTCCAGAGCCGTGTGGGTGTAACGGCAGGGAAAGCACAGATCGATGCAGGCGACGCCCTGCTCCACGAGCTGGACATAGGAGGAATCCGTGAGCGCGCCGGTATGCGCCGTGCGCTGCAGCGGGATGTTCTCCTCGCGCGCGGTGTCGGAAAAGAGCTTCGGCAGCGCCGGATGCGGAATGGTGCCGTTCAGCGTGCCTCGGCCGTGGAACGAATAGAGGCTCATGGCTGGCCCGCCGCCAAGCGCGACCTCGCCGCGATGGGCCATGTCCGGCGTGTCGGAGTTGAGCGCCAGGTCGAGCTGAATGGCGATGTCCGGCTTGATCGATTGCGCCGCCACCATCGCTCCGCGCAGGTTGAACTCCTCCAGCACCGCGAAGACGAAATGGATCGTCGGACGCGGACCCTCGCCCGCCATCTGTCGGGCGACTTCCATGACCACCGCGCAGCCGGCGCGGTCGTCCACCGAGGTGCCCATGATGCGGTTGTCGTTGAGCTTGATGAAGCGCGGGTCGTAGACGACGGCGGTGCCGATCTCGATGCCGAGCGTCCGCACGTCCTCCGCGCTTTCGGCGCCCACGTCGATGAAGAGCTCCGCATAGGGCGTGACCTTGTACTTCTCCTCCGCCGGCGTGGCGTGATGGCTCTTGTTGGCGACGACGCCTTGGACGTCCCTGCCCTCGCCGACGCAGAACAGCACCGCCTGAGCGGGCAGCGCCTTCTCGGGAATGCCGCCCAGCCGCTCGATGCGAATGAGCCCGTTCTGCTCGACCTTGCGCACGACGAAGCCAAGCTGGTCGGTATGCGCGAAGAGCATGACGGACGGAGCTCCCGCATCACCCTCCAGCGTCGCGATCAGATTGCCCAGCGTGTCGGTCCGCATCTTCAGGGGAAGGTCGGAAAGATCGCGGGCGATGAGGCGGCGCACCCTGTCCTCATGGCCGGAAAGCCCCGGCGTCAGCATGAGCGATTGCAGGATGGTACCAAGTCTTCCCTTCATGGGGTCGAAGCCTTTCTACGAAACAATGTGCCGAAGCTGAACGATCCCGTCAGCGCGCGAACCGACATCACGAGCACGAGCAGCCCGCCGAAGAAGAGATCGCGTGTGAAAGCGCTGAAGGCGAGAATGTTGAGCCCGCTCGAGATGAACTGCAGGCAGACGACCGCCATGACGACGCCGCTGACCGTGCCGAAGCCGCCCGCCGGGTTCACCCCGCCGAGAATATTGATGAGGATGACGAGCAGCAGGTAGGAGCTGCCGTAGTCGGCATTGGCGGAATTGACGCGTGCTAGCACCACCAGCCCGGCAATCGCCGCGATCAGGCCGGCAAGCGCGTAGACGCGCACGATGAGCCGTTTTTCCCTTATGCCGGCAAAGCGCGCGGCGACCTGGTTGGAGCCGTAAAGCCGGGCATGAATCCCCATCCCCGTGCGGCGCAGGATGAAGGCGAGCAGCAGCGCCACCACCGTGAAGATCGCCAGCGGCAGCGGAACATAGCCCCCGATCGACCAGGAACCATAGGCGGTGTACCAGGAAGGAAGTCCGGTGATCGCCGGCCCTTGGGTGATGATGATGCCGATGCCGCCGAAGAGCTGCATCGTGCCGAGTGTGGCGAGGATCGGCGGCAGCCGCAGATAGGCGACGAGGAAGCCGTTGAAGGCTCCGCAGGCGAGGCCGACGGCGAGCGCCGCCGGCACTGCCAGCCAGGCGACCTCCGGCCCGGCGCGCAGGATGACGGCGGCGATGATCGAGGCGAGGTTCGCCACCGAGACCACCGACAGGTCGATGCCGCCGGTGATCATCGTCGGCAGGACCGCGAGCGCCAGCAACCCGAATTCGGGAAACTGGAAGCCCATGGAACGCAGATTGTTGAAAGACAGGAAGCTCGGGCTTGCCAGGGCGATCGCCGTGAAAACGGCGATCGTCAGAACCGCAAGACTTTGCAGATAGGCCTTTGTCGTATCCTGTCGTGCGTCCATCGCGTACCTCGCCTCGATTATTCGCCGCGCGCTTTCTTGACGATGCTCATGAACTCCTTCGCCCGCTCGGGGTCGACCGAATTCCAGGTATTACCGTCGACCTTGAGCGAGGAGCCGACGATGCAGCCATCGGCGATCTTGAGGATATCTGCGACCGTAGCATGGCGGACGCCGGTGTTGGCGAGAACCGGAGTGTCCGGGAGCTTCGCCTTGACCGCCTCGAGATCCGACATCTCGGCAGCCTCGCCGGTGATCGCGCCCGAAACCAGGACCGCGTCGGGAATCGAGGAGAACACGGCCGAACGTGCCCTGTCGGGCAGGCTGCGCCTGTCCATGGAATCGGCGAACTCGGCCGAGACGTTGTAGAGCATCACCAGATCGTCTCGGTGCAGCGCGTTGCGGTAGCGCAGCGCCTTGCCGGCATCGGGGGTCCACGGCCCCATGTCGGAAGCGTAGGTGCCGGTGAAGATTTCGCGCACGAAGGAGGCGCCGGTCGCGGCTGCGAGCGCCACCGTGCTCATCGGGTCCCACAGCACGTTGACGCCGAACGGCTTGCGGATTTCGGGACGCAGGCGGCCGATGATGTAGGCCATCGTGGCCGTCGAGGCGATATCGACGTTGAGCTCGTACGGACGGTCGTTCTCGTTGCCGAACATCACCGCATCGACGTCCGCGTCCTGCAGGTATTGCAGGTCGCGACGCGCGGCCTCCACCATGCCTTCGACGCCGGCTTCGGCATCATAGAGCGGTGTGCCGGGCATCGGATTGAGGTGCACCATGGCGATGATCGGCTTCTTCTTGCCGAACAACTTCTCGAACTTGGTCATTTCCTGCCTTTCTTCATGGGCGGCGCGCTTGGGGTCACACCAGCCGGATATCCCTGATTTTTTGACGATAGGGTCCGATCATCGGCTCGGCGCCGCGATCGGTGACGAAAAGATCGACCTCATCGAGCGGGCAGACGTCGGCAAAGCTGCGCGCTCCGAGCTTGCTGTGGTCGGCCACGAGGACGCAGCGCGATGCCCGGGAGAGCACGACACGCTTCACTTCGGCCTCGTCGAAGGTCGAATTGGTGATCCCCGCCTCGTCGATCGCGTCGGCCGCCATGAAGGCGACGTCGGCCCTGATCGACTGCAGGGCGGAGGTCGCCCACGCGCCGACGATGCTGAAATAGCCGTTGCGCACGTGGCCGCCGACGAGGTGGACCTCGGTCGCCCCGCTTGCGGCGGCCTCGGCCACCTTGAGATCGATCGTCACTATCGTCACAGGGCGGCCGGCTATCGCGCGCGCTATCGCCAGCGTCGTGGTGCCGGAATCGAGAATGGCGACCTTGCCGTCAGGCAGCTCCTCGGCGGCGGCGATGCCTATGCGCTGCTTGAGGTTCTGGTGCTGGCGCAGCTTCTCCAGGAACAGCGGCTCCGTCGAGCCATCGTTCCTTCCGCGCAGCACGACGCCGCCATGGGTACGGGAAACGAGACCGGCATGTTCCAGCACGTCGAGATCGCGTCGCGCGGTGGCAAGCGAAACGTCAAACAGCGTCGCCAGCTCCGCGGTCGCGACGCGGCCGCGCTCGGCGATCAGATCGATCATCTGCTGATGCCGCTCCTGCGGAAATCTTACGCGCACCACGCTCACCTGGGGATCCGTCCCTCTCCTCATGGTGATGATTGTTTATGATCGTTTTGGCATAGTCAACGGCAAACGATCATTATCGATCACGTTTTGCGTCAACTATGCACAGCTTTGGAAAGGCCACTCCATGAGCCATCCAGTCAGGTTTCCATGAATTCATACCAGAGGTTGAGCAGGTTTTTTCCCGACTTCATCGAAGTGGTGGTAGGCTCGCAGCCGGTTTCGCAAGTCGAGGCTCTGGAATTTCGAAGATAAATCAAGCATTATGCCCCGGCATCTCCGAAAAAGCCTTCTGTGCGCCACGGAAATGCCTGGAGGAACTGGGTCATGGCCATTGCGGTTGTACTGGTTCTGGTAGTTGTCGGCTCGGTGGTGTTCCACCTCCTGAGCCCTTGGTGGTGGACGCCCATCGCGTCGAACTGGGGCTATATCGACAACACCCTCGTCATTACCTTCTGGATTACCGGTATCGTCTTTGCCGCCGTCGTGCTGTTCATGGCCTATTGCGTCTTTCGCTTTCGGCACAAGGAAGGCTCGAAGGCGGCCTACGAGCCGGAAAACAGGAAACTGGAATCCTGGCTCACCGTCATCACCGCGATCGGCGTCGCGGCCATGCTGGCGCCGGGGCTCTATGTGTGGAGCCAGTTCATCTCGGTACCGGACGACGCCACCGAGGTCGAGGTGATCGCGCAGCAATGGCAGTGGAGCTACCGCCTGCCGGGCGAGGACGGCCGATTAGGAAAATCCGACAACCGCCTGGTCAGCCTTGAAAATCCGCTCGGCATAGATCCAGAGGATCCGAACGGCCAGGACGACGTGGTCGTCGAGGCCGCCGACCTGCATCTTCCCATCGACAAGCCTGTGAAGATGTTGCTGCGCTCGATCGACGTGCTGCACGATTTCTACGTGCCCGAGTTCCGCGCCAAGATGGACATGGTGCCGGGCTCGGTCACCTACTTCTGGTTCACGCCGACGCGGACGGGAACCTTCGAGGTGCTTTGCGCCGAGCTTTGCGGGGTCGGTCACGCCTTCATGCGCGGCATCGTCATGGTCGACAACGAGGAAGACTATCTCGCCTGGCTGGCGGAACAGTCGACCTTCGCCCAGCTTTCGGAGGCCCAGCAGGTCGGGACGCTCGAGGAGGAGCGGCCGTGAGCGGGGAGGCGAAAGCGTAGGTGCCGGGCCGGCGGGACTTCCCGACCGGCGCAACGAGGGAGGTGAATGGATGGTCGATGTCACACCCGGAAGTCGCGACGCGGTCCCGCCCGCCGAAGTCCCCGACGTCGAGCTTTATCACCCGCATAGCTGGTGGACGACCTATGTCTTCTCGCAGGACGCCAAGGTCATCGCCATCCAGTATGCCGGCACGGCCATGGCGATCGGTTTCGTCGCGCTGGTGCTCTCCTGGCTGATGCGTCTCCAGCTCGGATTTCCGGGCACGTTCGATTTCATCACGCCCGAGGCCTACTACCAGTTCATCACCATGCACGGGATGATCATGGTGGTCTATCTGCTGACGGCGCTGTTCCTCGGCGGCTTCGGCAACTACCTGATCCCGCTGATGGTCGGCGCCAGGGACATGGTCTTTCCCTACGCCAACATGCTCAGCTACTGGATCTACCTGCTGGCGGTGCTGGTCCTCGTCGCGAGCTTCTTCGCGCCCGGAGGTCCGACCGGAGCCGGGTGGACGCTCTACCCGCCCCAGGCCATCCTTTCCGGCACGCCGGGCGGCCAGGACTGGGGCATCCTCCTGATGCTCTTTTCGCTCATCCTGTTCATCATCGGCTTCACCATGGGCGGGCTGAACTACGTCGTCACCGTGCTGCAGGCGCGCGCGCGCGGCATGACGCTGATGCGGCTGCCACTCACCGTATGGGGCATCTTCACTGCGACGGTGATGGCGCTACTGGCCTTCCCCGCCCTCTTCGTCGCCTGCGTGATGATGCTCTTCGACCGGCTGCTGGGCACAAGCTTCTTCATGCCCGCGCTGGTCGAGATGGGCGAGCAGCTCTCCTATGGCGGCGGCAGCCCGATCCTCTTCCAGCATCTGTTCTGGTTCTTCGGCCACCCGGAAGTCTACATCGTCGCCCTGCCCGCCTTCGGCATCGTGTCCGACCTCATCAGCACGCATGCGCGCAAGAACATCTTCGGCTACCGGATGATGGTGTGGGCGATCGTCGCGATCGGCGCCCTCTCCTTCATCGTCTGGGCGCACCACATGTATGTCAGCGGCATGCATCCCTATTTCGGCTTCTTCTTCGCCACCACGACGCTGATCATAGCGGTGCCGACGGCGATCAAGGTCTACAATTGGGTGCTGACGCTGTGGCGCGGCGACATCCACCTGTCGCTGCCGATGCTGTTCGCGCTCGCCTTCATCGTCACCTTCGTCAATGGCGGCCTCACCGGTCTCTTCCTCGGCAACGTCGTGGTCGACGTGCCGCTGTCGGACACGATGTTCGTGGTCGCGCATTTCCACATGGTCATGGGCGTGGCCCCGATCATGGTGATCTTCGGCGCGATCTATCACTGGTACCCGAAGATAACCGGCCGCATGCTCAACGACGCAATGGGCCATTTCCATTTCTGGGTCACCTTCATCGGCGCCTACGCGATCTTCTTCCCCATGCACTATGTCGGTCTCGTGGGCGTGCCAAGGCGCTATCCCGAGCTCGGCGAGACGGCGTTCATCCCGGATTCCGTCCACGACCTCAACGCCTTCATCACGGTGGCCGCGCTGATCGTCGGCTTCGCCCAAATGGTGTTCCTGTTCAACCTGTTCTGGAGCTTGCGCTACGGCAAGGAGGCCGGCGGCAACCCCTGGCGGGCGACGACGCTGGAATGGCAGACGCCGCAGACGCCGCCGGCGCACGGCAATTGGGGCAAGGAATTGCCGGTCGTCTATCGCTGGGCCTATGACTACAGCGTGCCGGGCGCGCCACAGGACTTCATCGCCCAGAACGATCCGGGTCCTCCGAACCTGCCGAGGCACGCATGAGCGTCATCCTCGTCTTCCTGCTGGTGATCGCGGGCATTGCCGGCTGGTGGCTCTCCCAGCAGCGGCTGATGTCGAAGCCCTGGCTCGAGCACGGCCCGGACGTGGCGTTCGCGCAAGAGGACGTCACCGGCATGCCGACCGCGAAGATCGGCCTCGGCGTCTTCCTCGCCGTCGTCGGCGCGCTTTTCGCGCTGTTTGCGAGTGCCTATTTCATGCGCATGGAGCTGTCGGACTGGCAGGCGCCCCCGGTGCCGCGGCTATTGTGGCTCAATACCGGCATCCTCTTCCTCAGCAGCGTGGCGCTGCATTGCGCGGTGTTGGCGTCGCGTAACGACGAGATCAGGACGACGAGGCTCGCGCTGATCACCGGAGGGCTGACCGCGCTTGCCTTTCTCGCCGGGCAGTTGCTTGCCTGGAGGGAGCTGGCCGCTGCCGGCTATTTCGTCGATTCGAACCCGGCCAACGGCTTCTTCTATCTGCTGACCGGCATGCACGGGCTGCACATTCTGGGCGGCCTGGTCGCTCTCGCGCTGACGACCTACAGGACCTGGACCAAGCCGCTGGACGGACGGTTGAAGCTCGGCGTCGAGCTTTGCGCCATGTATTGGCATTTTTTGCTGTTCATCTGGGTTGCCGTCCTCGTCCTTTTGGCCGGCTGGGCAAGCGACTTCATCGACATCTGCCGCCAATTGCTGAGCTGAAGGATCGAGCGAATGGCCGAAACGCTAACCAGCAATGGAACGACGCATCAGCGGCCCGACGGCCTGCGCGGCATCGCCGCCGACTGGTCGTCGGACCAGCGCGCCTTCAAGAACGTCTCCTGGGGGAAGGCCATGATGTGGGTCTTCCTCCTGAGCGACACCTTCATCTTCGGCTGCTTCCTCCTGGCCTACATGACGGCGCGGATGTCGACGACCGTGCCGTGGCCGAATGCAAGCGAGGTGTTCGGGCTCCATGTCGGCGATGTCAGCGTGCCTCTCCTTCTGATCGCGATCATGACCTTCGTGCTCATCTCCAGCAGCGGCACCATGGCGATGGCCGTGAACTTCGCCTACAGGCGCAACCGCCGCATGACCGTGCTGATGATCCTGCTGACCGCGCTGATGGGGGCGACCTTCGTCGGCATGCAGGCCTTCGAATGGTCGAAGCTGATCTCCGAGGGCGTACGTCCGTGGGAAAACCCCTGGGGCGCGGCGCAGTTCGGGTCGAGCTTCTTCATGATCACCGGCTTCCACGGCACGCATGTGACGTTCGGAGTGATCTTCCTGCTGATCGTGGCCCGCAAGGTCTGGCGCGGAGACTACGACCGCGGCACGCGCGGCTTCTTCACCAGCCGACGCGGCGATTACGAGCATGTCGAAATCATGGGGCTCTACTGGCACTTCGTCGACCTGGTCTGGGTCTTCATCTTCGCGTTCTTCTATCTCTGGTGAGAGGACGACATGGCAGAGGCATCCGCACGCGAGCACGATACTCTGATTTCGGACACCGCCGATGCGGCGGAGCATGCCGAAGGGCAGCATCACCCGATCAGGATTTATCTCATCGTCTGGGCATGGCTGTTCATTCTCAGCGCATGTTCCTATCTCGTCGATTACATCGGTCTTCAGGGCTACCTGCGATGGAGCCTGATCCTGCTCTTCATGGTGCTGAAGGCGGGGCTGATCGTCGCCATCTTCATGCACATGGTGTGGGAGCGATGGGCGCTGTCCTGGGCGATATTGCTGCCGCCGATCGCCGTGCTCGTCTTCGTCGCCATCATGGCGGTCGAGGCAGACCACACGGCGATTACCCGGATGAACTTCTTCGCCGGAGGCGGCTAGACCGAGGCGCCGGCCTCCACGGAAGGATATTCGTCAAGCCTCGCCCGTTGCCTTCGCCGCCTCGGCAATGATGCCCGCCGCCGCGTCGAGCGCGCCGTTTCCGTGGGGAATGCCGAGCGCCTGCATGCCGGCCTCCATGGTCGCCAGCGTTCCGAGCGTCATATGCGCGTTCACATGGCCCATATGAGCGACGCGCAGAAAGTCGTCGTAGGTCGGTTCCGTCGGCTGTGCCATGCCGAGACCGATGCCGAGGGTGACGCCGGCATATTCCTCGAGCCAGGCCCGCAACCGGGTTGCCCCGCCGTCGCCGATGCGCGCTGCGGTGACCGCATGCGAGCGCATTTGCGGGTCGCGGACGTTGAGCGCGATATTGCCGGCCCCGCCCCACACGTCGAACGCCGCCCACACCGCTTGCGCCAGCACCTTGTGGCGCGCCCAGACCCGTTCCAGCCCCTCATCGAGGATCATCGTCAGGGATTCGCGCAATCCATAGAGATGGTGCGTCGGCGCGGTGCCGCCGAAATGGCGGTAGAACTCCGTCGCCGAGGCGCGCGGCTTCCAGTCCCAATAGGGCGTGACGAGGTTCGACGAGCGCGAGGCCTCCAGCGCCTTTTGCGAGAACCAGACGAAGCCGAGACCCGGCGGCACCATCAGGCCTTTCTGGCTGGCCGAAATCATGACATCGACACCACATTCGTCGAAATGGAAGGGATCGCAGCCGAGCGAGGCGATAGCGTCGACGGCGAGCAGCGCCGGGTGGCCGACGGCATCGAGCGCTGCGCGAACCGCCGCCACGTCGTTGCGGACGGTGGAGGCCGTGTCGACATGGGTCATCAGCACGGCCCGGATTTCATGTCGGCGGTCACCTTCCAGCGCCTCCGCGATCCGGTTCGCGTCGAGCGCGGTGCTCCTGCCGAAATCGACGACATCGACCGCGATGCCCATCTGGCGGGCGCTCTCGGCCCAGCCATGGCCGAAATGCCCCGTTGCCGCGACGAGCGCTCGGTCGCCGCGCGAGAACATGTTCGCATTGGCCGCTTCCCATGCACCGTGCCCGTTCGACATGTAGATGGCGACGTGGCCGGAGGAATTCGCGACGCGACACAGGTCGGCGATGATCCCCCGCGTCATCTCGACGAGCTCGCCCTGGTAGATGTTGGGTGCCGCGCGATGCATTGCGGCCAGCACGCGGTCCGGCATGACGGAGGGCCCGGGAATGGCAAGATAGCGTCTTCCGTTTGCAAAGCTCATGCGGCGTTTTTCCCTCTATACGGCAATGCGGTCACGGCATGCGCTCGAACCGGCCGCCTCCCTGGCGGGCTGCGGTACAGCGCGACGAGGAGGCAAGCCGCCAGGCAAACCGTGTGATGCCTTTGCGATGCACGATATCGGCGAAAATTGCGATATGCTCGACGCAGCGCCGACTTCCGACTGGACCACGCCTTGCGCCGCTTCGTGAAGCGATGCCCTTTTCTTTTGTCCAGATTTGGACTATATCTGGATAAAGACAAGGAGACCCTGTCATGGGACCGGCACTCAAGCCTCGTGAAATCTTTGAGGAAGCGCCGCGGCGGCTCGACCGTTCCAGGTTCGCGCCGGCCAATCGCCGCCGGTTGAGCGCACCCGCGCTCAGGACTTTCCTGACGATCGCGGATTTGTGGGGCCTCAACGAGGAGGAACGCCGGCTGATCCTCGGCTATCCCTCGCGCTCGACCTATCACAATTGGGCAAAGCTGGCGCGCGAGCATCAGGATTTCACGCTCGACGTCGACGTGCTGACGCGCATCTCCGTGGTTCTCGGCATTCATCAGGCGCTGGGCGTGCTCTACCCGAGCGAGCGCGAGGCGATCGCCTGGCTGCGCGGCCCGCACGAGGGAACGATATTCGGCGGCAAGCCGCCGCTCGCGCTGATAACCAGCGGCTCTCAGGATGGTCTGGTGATGGTCCGCCGCTTCCTCGACGCGGCGAGAGGCGGACAATATATGGAGCCGAACGCGGCGGACGCCGGGTTCCAGCCCTATGGCGAAGCGGATATCGTCTTCAGGTGACGTTTCCCCTCGCGCCGGCACCGCAGCCGACACACCGCCTCATCCCGTCCCGGTTTCCGCCAATCGGCCTGTTCGACACGGTCGCCACCGCGGCCGATCTGGCGGCCGTAATGGAGCTTGCCGGCTGGACCAACGATCGCCTCGTCGCCGAGCGCGTCGATCGCCTGCCGCGGAGCGAGTGGGTCTATGGTCGCGCCAACGCCAGCGTCGTGATGGCGGCCTTCCTTCACGTTTCGCCGACGGGCATGCGCTTCAACACCGGCGATCTCGGCGCCTGGTACGCCGCCGTGGATGTCAGGACCTCGGCGGCCGAGGTCGGCCATCATCTGCGCCGCGAAGCGGTCGCCCGGCACCTGCCGGAACTGTCGCGCACCTACCGCGCCTATTCGGCGCGGATCGGCGGGGAACATGTCGACATCCGCGGACAGCAAGCAGCCCACCCCGAGTTCTATCTGTCGGACAGCTACGCCGCCTCGCAATCCTTCGGAGAAGGCGTGAGGACGTCGGGACGGGCCGGCATCCTCTACGACAGCGTCAGGCTGCGCGGCGGCATCAACGTCGCCACGTTTCGCCCCTCGCTCGTTCTCGACGTCCTGCAGACAGACCATTTCGAGATTTCGGTCGCAGCGAGGGGAAGGAGCATCGAGGTCAGGAAGCTCGGTTCCGCGACCTAAACCTCGCCTTCCGCCGCGGCCTCGAGCCCGGCAATGTCGAACTTGACCATCTTCAGCATCGCTTCCGTCACACGCTTCGCCTTTGCCGGATCGGGGTCGCTCATCAGTTCACCGAGCCGTTTCGGCGTGATCTGCCAACTCAGCCCCCAGCGGTCGCGCAGCCAGCCGCATTGCTCGACCGAACCCCCTTCCTTCAGCGCGTCCCAAAGTTGGTCGATCTGCTCCTGGTCGTCGCATTCCACGATGATCGAAAAACTGTGATTGAACGGATCGAGCGGTCCGGCCTCGATCGCCATATAACGCTGGTCGCCGATCGTGAATTCCGCCAGCTTGACGCTGCCTGAGGGTCCGCTCGGCGTTTCCGCCGGGATAGTCGAGGTCCATTCCAGCTTCGAGCCGGGAATGAGCGAGGTGTAGAGGCTGATCGCCGCCTCCATATCCTTTTCGAACCAGAGATGCTGTTTGACTTTCATGATCATGCGTCCTCACTGCCTGCGTGGCCCAACGAAGCCGACCATCGCTCCTTCAGGGTCGGCAACCACGATTATGAAGGCGCCGCCGGGCACCTCGGCGGGACCGTAGTGGATTGCCCCGCCCTTCTCCGCGACCGCCTTCACCGCGGCATCGATGTCGTCCACGCCGAAATAGAACGTCCAGGCCGGTGGCGCGGCCTCGTCCATGCGGTTCATCACCGCGCCGATCATCTCGCCATTGCGGTTGATGAATCGGTATTCGCCCGCGCCGTCCATCGGCATGGCGTCGCCTTTTTCCCAGTTGAAGCGGTCAATATAGAAGGAAAGGGCGGCGTTCTGGTCGCTGGTGGCGAGCTCGTTCCAGTTGCAATGACCGCTCTCCATTGGCGCAAACACCGTGCTCGTCCCTTCCATCGAACCGCGCATGATCTGGAATACGGCGCCCTGTGGATCGGCCAGCACCGCGAAGCGCCCGACACCCGGAATGTCCGTCGGCGGAAGGTGCTGCGTACCACCGGCCTCGACGACGGCAGCGGCCGTCGCATCGACGTCGTCCACGCCGATATAGCCGAGCCACCCCGGTCGCACGCCTTTCGCCGCCATCTCCGGCGTGATGGGCAACAGCCCCGCCACATCCGCGTCGCTGGCGGCCAGTATCCGATAGCCGCCAGCCGACTCGTCGAAGGCACGCGCCTTCCAGCCTACCACCGCGCCATAAAAATCGGCTGCCGCGACCGCGTCGGACGTCATCAATTCGTACCAGATGAATTCGCCATGTTGATTGCCCATTGCCTCCTCCTCAGGCATCGAGGATAGGTGCGAAACCGCCGAAGATCATGCGTCTGCCGTCGAACGGCATCTGGCCGCCCATCTCCTTCATGCGCGGGTCGGACATGATCTTTTCGTTCGCGGCGTCGCGGGCTTCCTTCGAAGGATATTCGACCCAGGAAAAGACCACGACCTCTCCGTCTTCCGCATTCACCGCGCGGCGGAAGTCGGTGACCTTGCCCTCGGGCACGTCGTCTCCCCAACATTCGACCACACGGGTCGCGCCGAACTCCTTGAACAGCGGTGCAGCCTCGGCGGCGTGCTTGCGATAGGCGTCCTTGTTGGCTACCGGAACGGCCGCGACAAACCCTTCTACATATTTCATTGGTATCTCCCTTGGACGTTGTGGACAGCCCCAAACCCTAACTAGGTTGATATCAACATATTTGCACGATGTCAAAGTCCGGAACTTCACAAAACGCATCCGAAATGTCGGCTCCTGACAAAATCGGGCGGATTGCCACAACGACAACCCCCGTTTACTTCTGCCGGTAAATTTTTTCAGAAAAGCCGGATCGTTTCATGGCAGAACATCGCACCGACATTGCGATCATAGGCGCGGGCATCGTCGGTCTGTCAACGGCGCTGGAACTTGTCGAGCGCGGCCGTTCGGTCGTCGTGATCGACCCGGATGACGCGCTCGCGCGCGCATCCTACGGCAATGCCGGCGTGATCAGCAGAGGCTCCATCTTTCCGGTCGCCGGACCGGGCCTGCTGGCCAAGCTGCCGCGCTATGCGATGGGGCGCGACATCGCCGTGCGCATTCGCCTCACCTCCTTTCCCGATTTCGCCGCCTGGCTGCCCCGCTTCCTGGCCGCCGCGAACGAGCCTGCGTGGCGGCGCGCCGCGTCGGCGCTCAACCCGTTGGTCGCCGAAAGCTACAGCCGGCACATGGCGCTCGCCGAGCGCGTCGGCGCGCGCCACATGATCAAGCGCAATGGCTATCTGCGGCTTTATCGCGACCAACGGGGTGCCGCCGCCGCCAAGCTGGAACGCTCGGTACTCGCCGAGCACGGGGTGCGCGTCGAGGAGCTCGACGCCGGAGCCATAATCGATCTCGAGCCGCATCTGCGCCCCCGTTTCACGAGCGGCCTTTTCTTTGCGGATTCCGGATCGGTTGAAAGCCCCGGCACGCTGGTCGAAGCCTATGCCGACCATCTGCGGGCGCGCGGCACGGCTTTCGTAAAAGCTGCCGCCCGCTCCATCGAACAGGGCGGCGACGCGGTAACGGTACGGGCCGGAGACGAGACCATCGTCGCGCAAAAGGTCGTCCTTTCCGCAGGCACCAGGTCGGCGGGCCTGGCCCGTGCGCTCGGCTGCCGCATCCCGCTGGCGGCGGAGCGCGGCTATCATCTCCATTTGCGCCCGGCAGGCAACGCGCTCCTCAACCGGCCGGTCTTCGATGCCGCCGGCGGCTATGTGATGTCTCCGATGGGCGAACTGGTCCGGGTGCTGAGCGGGGTCGAACTCGCCCGGCCCGACGACCCGCGCGACGAGCGCCAAATCCGCGCCGTCGTCGCGGATGCTCAGCGCAGCCTTCCCCTAGCGGATACTCCCGGGGAGAAGATCTGGATGGGCAGCCGGCCCTCGACGCCCGACGGCCTGCCGGTCATCGGCCATCCCCGTGGCAACAGCCGCCTGTTCTTTGCCTTCGGGCACGGCCATATCGGCTTCTCCAATGGCCCGATCACCGGGCTGGTGGCGGCACAGATGCTATCGGGCGAAACGCCGGCAATCCCAATGGCACCTTTCTCGCCTTCGCGGTTCGGCATTTAAGGGAAGCGAGAACGGCTCCGTCGCCGACTGGGGCGCCCGCATGCAAAGAATCGTGATCCGCCGAGGGATCAATTCTTTTTCTCATGCAGGGTGCTCGTGCTATTCTCCTGCGCCTCAATAGTGTCTCGTGCGGAGGCTGCTATGAAGCACCAAGATCCTCGTATTATCGTATCCAATGCACAGGCGGTTGCGTCCGTGGATGCGCCCGCGGAGATGACGCGCAGCGAGCGTCTGGAACGGTGGGCCAGCCTGCTTGACCGCCATGACGAGCCGATCAACGCGCTGCGCCGGATCGAATACATGTCCGCCTATGAACGCCGGGCACTGCGCGGCGACCAGACCCCGCTTTCGGTGGCTTTCGCCGATCCGGTCCTTCGTGAGGAGGGTCTGGAGAGCGACCGTCTCGGCGACGTGATGGATTTCTTCCAGCTCACCGACGCGGACGCGCATCGCCTGCTTTGCGACTGCCACTACCATGGAGCGATGACCGGCGAAGGCCTTGCCAAACGCCTGCGCCACCACATCGCGCGCAGCGAGCGGCCGAGCCTGTGGAGTCGCGTACAGGATTTCGTGGCTGGACGCCTGCTGCACGCGTAGCAAGCACCGGGACTAGGCAGCCGGCTGGATTGCGGCGGATGAAACCGCCGCAAGCGCCAGCATGCGCACGAATCCAATAAGTTAGCGAGGATTCTTCCAAGTCCGCTCAAGCACCGACAACCAGTTGTCGAAGCAGATATTTTGGATCTCCTTCGCCGAGTATCCGTGCTCGCGCATGGCGACGACCAGGTTCGGGAGTCCGGCCGCGTCGCCGATTTCGCGAGGGATCGCCGCGCCGTCGAAATCTGAACCGAGCCCGACATGATCGATGCCGAGCTGCTCGACCAGATGGTCGACATGGCGCAGCATCATCTCCAACGGCGTGTCCGTGGTCATCCGCCCGTCGGGACGAAGGAAGGCTGTCGCATAGTTGACGCCGACGAGACCGCCGCTCTCGCGGATCGCCGCGAGTTGCCGATCGGTCAGGTTGCGGGCATGCGGGGTGACGGCGTGGGCGTTGGAGTGGGAGGCCACGAGCGGCGCATCGCTGATCTCGGCCACATCCCAGAAACCGGCCTCGGTGATGTGCGACAGGTCGATCATGACGCCGAGCCCGTTGCAGCGGCGGACCAGCTCCTTGCCGAGATCGGTGAGGCCGGGGCCGGTGTCCGGCGTCGACGGAAAGCGGAAAGGCACGCCGTGACCGAAGATATTCGACCGGCTCCAGACGGGGCCGAGCGAGCGCAGGCCTGCCTGGTACAGCACCTCCAGATTGTCGAACCTCGCGTCGATCGCCTCCGCTCCCTCGATGTGAAGGACGGCCGCCAGCGCACCGGCTTCGACCGCGGAGGCGATGTCGGCGGTATCGCGGCATATCTTCACCCGCCCCTCGGAGCTCCGCTCGATCCGGAAGAGGATCGACGCCATGGCGAGGGTTTCGGCCAAGGCCCTTTCGGACCCGAAACCCGCCGGCAGCGGCACGTCGTATCGAGGCTGTTGCATCATGGCTTCGACATCGGCGCTCCTGCCCTCCGGGGAACGCACGAAGATCGCGAAAAGACCGCCGACCAGCCCTCCCTCCCGCGCGCGCGGGAGGTCGATGTGGCCGGCGCCGTCACCTTCCAGGAAGGCCTTCACCGGATCCTCGCCCTGCTTGAGATGCAGGCGAAGCAGGGTGTCGTTATGTCCGTCGAATATCTGTATGCGGTCGGTCATGTTCGCTCCGGAATGCGGGGGATCGATGCGCGTGCCTGAAAGAGGCATATGTCAGGTAGCAGAGGATTGGCGGCGCGCCAACGCCAAGTGCTGAATCGCGCCCGCCGGCTGCTCCGCCTTCCCCCTACTCCCTGCCCCCTGCTCCGTCAGGAGAATTTTCCCTGCGGGGCCTCCCGTGCAACAATTCATTTCTCGCCTTGGATGAATGCGCTGCTCGACTATAAGCTCGAACATGGCGGGCATCCTCCACCGCCGGCTTTCCGGAGCACGAGACCCCATGATTGAAAGACCAGTTTCCCGACGCGCATTGCTCCAGAGTTCCGCATTCCTGATGGCCTCCACCGCCATGCCCTCGCTGCTCATGGCACAGGAAGCCGCGAATGGGGGACGGCTGATCGTGGCCTCCGATTCCGAACCCAGGAACCTGAACCCGGCGATCGTCGCCTCCAACGGCGTCTTCTTCATTTCCAGCAAGGTGATAGAGCCGCTGGCCGAAGCGTCGTTCGAGGGTGAGAACGGCCTCGAACCTCGCCTTGCGATATCGTGGGAAGGTTCAGACGACGGCCTTTCGGCGACGTTCAAGCTGCGCGAGGGCGTCACCTGGCACGACGGCACGCCCTTCACTTCGGCGGATGTCGCATTCTCCGCGCTCGAGGTCTGGAAACCGCTCCAGAATCTCGGCCGGCTTGTTTTCGAAAATCTCGAGGCGGTGGAGACGCCGGACGACCACACCGCCATCTTCAAATTCTCCAAGCCGACCCCGTTCCAGCTCATCCGAAACGCGCTGCCGGTCGTCTCCAGCGTCGTGGCCAGGCATGTCTTCGAGGGCGAGGCCGACATCGCGGCGAGCCCCGCCAACAACCGGCTCGTCGGCACGGGTCCGTTCAAATTCACCGAGCACCGGCCCGGCGAATATTACCGGCTGGAGCGCAACGAGGACTATTGGGCCGAGGGCTTGCCGAAGGTGGATGAAATCATCTTCCGTGTATTGCCCGACAGGGCAGCGGCGGCCGGCGCGCTGGAGGCCGACGAAATACAGCTCGCAGCCTTCAGCCAGGTGCCGCTGACCGACCTGGAGCGCATCTCGAAGGTCGAGGGCATCAAGGTCTATTCCAAAGGTTATGAGGGACTCACCTATCAACTTGCCGTCGACGTCAACCACCGCCGCAAGGAGCTTGCGGATCGCAAGGTGAGGCAGGCGATCGCGCATGCGATCGACAAGGACTTCGTCGTCAAGACGATCTTCCTGGGCTATGCCGCGCCTTCGACCGGCATCATCCCGAAGAACGCGCCGGAATTCTATACCGCCGACGTGCCGACCTACGATTTCGACCTCGACAAGGCCAACGCCCTGCTCGACGAGGCCGGCTATGCCAAGG
Source organism: Aquamicrobium sp. LC103 (assembly GCF_001014615.2). Lineage (GTDB taxonomy): Bacteria > Pseudomonadota > Alphaproteobacteria > Rhizobiales > Rhizobiaceae > LBCQ02. The sequence goes on along the minus strand of NZ_LBCQ02000012.1, from coordinate 114,295 downwards.
ACGCGAACGGCATCCGCTTCAAGCTGCGGCTGCTGCCGGCGCCTTATTTCACCGAAACACGTCAGTTCGGCGATTATCTGCGCCAGGCCCTCTCCTCGGTCGGCATCGACGCCACGGTGGTCAACAATGATTCCGCCGCCCACCAGAAAGCGGTCTATACGGATCACGATTTCGACCTCGCGGTCGCGCCGACCGTTTATCGAAACGACCCCGCTATCTCCACCACCATCCTGGTGAAGAGCGGCACACCCGCCGGCGTGCCCTTCTCCAACCAGGGCGGCTACGTCAACCCGCGGATCGACCAGCTCATCGAAAAGGCCAACGAAACCATGGACGTGGCCGAGCGTACTGAACTGTTCAAGGAATTCCAGCGGCTCGTCGCCGAGGACTTGCCATTGATCAACGTCGCCGAATGGGGCTTCATCACCGTTGCCCGCGACGATGTGCGGAACGTCTCCAACAATCCTCGCTGGGCGGTTTCCAATTGGGCGGATATCGCGTTGACGCCATGATAGAACTGTCGGGCCAACCGACGGATACCCGCTTCGCATGCAACGCGCCTTTCACCTGCTTAGACGCCGCCTGATCAGCAGCATTCCGGTGCTGTTGATCGTCATCGTCGGCACGTTCCTGCTGCTCGAGGCCGCACCCGGCGATGCCGTGGACGCCTATGTGCTTTCGATCGGCGGCGGCGATCCGGCGCTGGTTCAGTCGCTGCGCGCCAGCTACGGGCTCGACCAGTCGCTCGGCGCGCGGCTTTGGCTCTACCTAACCTCTCTCGCCCGGCTCGATCTCGGCTGGTCGGTGACGTTCGGCCGTCCGATTCTCGACGTCATACTGGAGAGGCTGCCCAACACCATCTGGCTGATGGGAAGCGCGCTCGCGCTGTCCTTCGGCCTCGGCTCGATCCTCGGCATCGTGGCCGGCGCGCGGCCGGGAAGCATGAGCGACCGGGTGTTGTCGGTCGGCTCGCTGGCGCTTTACGCCGTTCCGAGCTTCTGGCTCGGGCTGGTGCTCAGCATCGTCTTCGCAGTGCAGTTGCGCTGGCTGCCGACCTCCGGAATCGAGACCATCGCCTCCGGCAAGCAAGGATTCGAGCGCGCGCTCGACATCGCACGGCACCTGATCCTGCCGGTCGGCGCGCTCGGCTTCATCTATCTCGCGCTCTTCCTGCGCATGATGCGGGCGGGGATGGCGCAGGCGTGGCGGCAGGACTTCGCCCTCGCCCAGCGCGCGAAGGGCCTGAGCCGGCGCCGCATCGTGCTGCGCCACATTGCCCGCAACGCGCTACTGCCGCTCGTCACGATGCTCGGCCTGCAGGCGGCCTCCATGCTCGGCGGCAGCGTGGTGATCGAAAGCGTCTTCGCCATTCCCGGCTTCGGTCGCCTCGCGCAGGAGGCGGTGGCCGGTCGCGACGCGCCGCTGCTGATCGGCATCATCATCGTCAGCGCCCTGCTGGTGATCCTGGTCAACCTGCTGGTCGACATCGCCTATGCACTGCTTGACCCGCGCGTCGGCGCTTCGGGAGCGACGACATGACGGTGCTGAAGCGGCTGCTTCGCACCCCGGAAGGGCTCGCCGGCACGATCATGCTCTGCCTGCTGGCACTGGCGGCGCTCCTCGCGCCCATCATCTTCCCGAGCGACCCGCTTTCAATCGCCGGGCCGGCCCTGCTGCCGCCCTTCACCGACGCCGCCTTCCCACTCGGCACCGACCGCCTCGGCCGCGACGTGCTCGCCGGTCTCGTCCACGGCGCCCGCGCCTCGCTTGCCGTCGGCATCGCCGCGGCGGCGGTCGCCGTCATCGTCGGGGCGCTGGTCGGAACGATCGCCGGCTTCGCCGGCGGGCTCGTGGACGAAGCCCTGATGCGCATCGTCGATGCCTTCCAGATCGTGCCGAGCTTCCTGCTGGCGCTCGCCTTCGTCAGCGTCACCGGTGCATCGCTGACGGTGGTGATCATCGCGATCGCGCTCGGCGCGTGGACCGGGCCGGCAAGGCTCGCCCGCGCCGAGGTGCTGTCGATCCGCGAGCGCGACTATGTCGCGGCCGCCCGTGTCATCGGCATGCATCCCCTCGAAATCGCCCTCAGGCAGGTCTTGCCGCATGCCTTGCCGCCCGTGCTCGCCCTGAGCTCGGTGATCGTCGCCTCGGCCGTTCTCATCGAGGCCGCGCTTTCCTTTCTCGGGCTCGGCGACCCGAACATCGTCACCTGGGGCTCGATGATCGCGGAAGGGCGCAATGTGCTGCGTTCCGCGCCTTTCCTCTCCATCATTCCGGGCTTCGGCCTGGTGGTCACCGTTCTCGGCGTCTACCTGTTTTCCGAAGGCCTCTCGGACGCAATCTCGGCAAGAAAGACGACAAATTGAGCGCCGTTCTCGCCGAAATCGAAAATCTTTCGGTCGCCTATCGCACCGAAAACGGCCGCACCGCCGCGCTTTCGCAGGTCGATCTGGCGATTGAGGCGGGAAAACGGCTTGCCGTCATCGGCGAAAGCGGCTCGGGCAAGAGCACGCTGGCGCTCGCCATCACCGACCTGTTGCCGAACGACGCGCTCGTCGAGGGAGAGATAGCCTGGCCCGGCCTTCCTCACCTTCCGGCTCCTGGCCGCGACATCGGCTTCGTCTTCCAGGACCCCGGCGCGAGCCTCGATCCGGTGCTGAGCATCGGCGAACAGATCGCCGAGGTGGCAAAGAATCATCTCGGGTTTGGTTGGAGGGAGGCGTACATACATGCGTGCGATCTGCTCGAACGTGTGCGCATCCCCCAGCCGGAAGCAGCTTTGCGGGCCTATCCGCACCAGCTCTCCGGAGGTCAAAGACAGCGCGTGGCGATTGCCGTCGCGATCGCCGCGCAGCCGAAGCTTCTCATTGCCGACGAGCCGACCAGCGCGCTCGACACGATCGTGCAGCGCGAAATCGTCTCGCTGCTCGACCGGCTGGTGAGCGAAAGCGGCATGGCGCTGCTCTTCATCACCCATGATATCGCGCTAGCCTCTGGCTTCGCCGATGCGGTGGCCGTCTTCCATGAATCGAGGCTGGTCGAGGCGGGCGCGGCCGACGAGGTGCTTTCGCGCCCGAGCCGAGCTTACACAAGACTGCTGATCGACAGCCATATCGACCTGGCCACGCCGCCGCTGATAGAAGGCGCGCAGGCATGAGCACGCTCTTGCTCAAGGTCGACGGCTTGAGGAAGGCCTATTCGGGCGCCAGGGCCACGGTGGCGATCGAGGACGTGTCGTTAACGCTTGCGGCGGGCGAGACGCTGGGGCTCGTGGGCCCGTCCGGAAGCGGCAAGTCGACGCTTGCCCGCGTATTGCTTCGCCTCATCGAGCCCGATGGCGGTCGGGTGGAATTCGCCGGCGTCGATCTCCTCGCGCTGCGCGGCGCGCCGTTGCGCAGGATGCGAAAACGCATTCAGATGGTGTTCCAGGATCCGCTCGCCGCCTTCAACCCGCGCGCCACGGTATTCGATGCGCTGGCCGATCCGTTGCGCATCCACGGCATTGGGGATCGCCCCGGGCGCCCGGCCGCGATCATGGGGCTGCTGGAGCGGGTCGGGCTTCCCGCCGAACTCATGCATCGCTCCATCAATGCGATTTCCGGTGGACAGCGTCAACGCGTGGCCATCGCCCGCGCCATCGCCACGCGTCCCGATATGATCGTCCTCGACGAGGCGGTTTCGGCGCTCGACGTGACCGTTCGCGGACAGATCCTCGACCTGCTCGTCGAATTGCAGCGAGCGGAGGGACTGAGCTATCTCTTCATTTCGCACGATCTCGCCGTGATCCGCGCCGTTTCCCACCGTATCGCGATCATGGACCATGGTCGGATCGTCGAGGAGGGCCCCGCGAGCGCGGTGACGGCCCGCCCGCGCTCCGAAACCGGCCGGGAGCTCGTCGCAGCCGTGCCGCGCTTCAATCCGCAAGGCAAAGCGAATGACTGATCCCAAGAGACCCGATCTGCTCGATCTCCCGGCTTATCCTCCCCCGGGATACGCCATTCTTGCCGACCGCATCGCCGCGCTTCTGCGTACGCGCAATCCCGTGCTTCTTGTCCAGGGAGAAGCGATCGTGGCGCTGGAAGCGGTCGCCACCAGCCTTGGCAATCCGGAAATCCGCGCACTCAACGTCGTCACCAGCCCTTATGGAAGATTGTTCGGCGACTGGCTGCGGCGCGCTGGCGCCGAAACCGTCGACCTCGTCGCCGAACCCGGCCAGCCGGTGACCGTCGAAGCCTTCACCGAGGCGCTGGAAAACCGGCCGCGGACCAATCTCGTCGCTCTGGTGCACGCCGAATCCGCAACCGGAATCCTCAATCCTTTGCCGGAGATTGTCCGGCTTGCCAACTCGCGAGGCGCGCTCATCGTGCTCGACGCCGTAGCCTCCGTCGGCGGGCACGATCTCGACGTCGACGATCTCGGCATAGATGTCGCCGTCATCGGTCCGCAAAAGGCGCTCGGCGGGTCGTCCGGGCTTTCCGCTGTCGCAGTGAGCGCACGGGCACTCGAAATCGTCGATCGCTTGGACGCACCAACCTCTTCCGTGCTGTCGCTCGCCGACCTCAAGCGGAACTGGCTGGACACCGGCCGCGGCGTGCCGCCCGGAATGCCGTCGGCGCTGGAGTTTTATGCGATGGAAGCGGCACTCGACAGGATCGAGGCGGAAGGCCTCGAGGCGGCGATAGCCCGCCACGCGCTCACCGGCGCAGCGACGCGGGCGGGCTTGCGCGCGCTCGGTCTGCGGCTCTGGGCACCGGGTGGCGCCGCTTCCAATCTCGTCACCACCGCCCTCCTCCCTGAAGGCTGCGACGCGGAGGAGATGCTGCGCGACCCCGCCGTCGTCGCGGCGAACATAGACGGAGGTGTCGGCGCGAATTCTGAAAATCTCGTCCGCCTCAATCACACGGGGTCGCGGGCGCGGCGGGAGATCGTCCTTGAGAATGTGCTTGCGCTGGGTGATGCCCTTCAAAGACGCGGCCGGCCGGTCGATCTCGATGCCGCCGAGCGAGCGATCTCGGAATGCTATACCGGCGCTGCCGGAGATGATTCACGCTCCTGACGTGTAAAACACAGTCTCCACGGCAACCACTGGGTTCGCGAAACGGCATTTTCTTCATCCGGCCTTAATTTTTTGCCGCGAAAGACAAATTTTCGGCGATTTTCAGAGTAAACAAGCGCCGCAGGACTATGAGTAAGAAACCGTTTCACAAACCCGTTGTCATACAGCCCGGCCGGATCGACAGAGATCGGGTCGTGATATCCACGCGCGACGCCGCGCAGATACTTCTGCGCGAATGGCCGATGGAAAGCGAAAAGCGCGTCAAGGCCATGAAAGCCTGCCTCGACGTCATAAAGGGCAACAAGCCGCCGAGCCATGCGCGCAATGCGTTCATCGCGGCGGCGAAGGACGCGCATATACTTCTCTACCCTCCGCTGAACAAATAAGATCGGTTTTCAGGCAGAAGCGCAGTGAATTCCGGGCAGATCCTTACATCACCTGCCGGGATCAGTCGAAAGCACATCTTGTTTACCGCCGCCTCGTCCCAAAAGTGATATTGAAACTTCAGCGCCGGGTCCCACATTCATGGGACTTGCCAGCTTGGTGTCTTGGCGAGGCGAAGGGTTACACCGATGGACGCAGCACAGTTCCGCTTGCCGGTCCGCATCATCATCCGCGACGGCGAGCCGGTCACCGAATTCTATAGCGCCGCGCAGGCACTGGATTTTCTGCTCGCCTGGCCGCATCAGGACGGGCCGATCTACGAGCGCGCGATGTCGGCCTGCTTCGCCGCGACGGTCGATGCGGAATCCGAGGAGGAAGCCCGCAAGGCTTTCATGAGCTTCGCCCGCGTATGCGGCCTGCTGTCCAAGGACATGATGTACGACCCGCTCCATTGGGAAGGCGAGACAACGCACATCCACGGATGAGGGGTCCTATCCGGCGGCCGTATCTTCGCCTGGCCGTGCCGCGATCGAACGCAAGGTCCGAACGAAATCCGCGGCCGCCTCATCGAGCCCGCCCGCATTCTCTATCTTGCGGTAAGTCCAGCCGCCGGCCGGCACTCCCTGCTCGATAGCGCGGGCCACGCGACGCGCGACCTCCTCGCGCGTTTCGCGACCGCGCGAAAGCAGGCGCTCCATCAGCACATGGCCGGGCGCCGTCACCTCGACGACGTGAAGCGCGGGAAAGCCGGCGGCGATTTCATCCAGCGCCTTGCGCGAGACGTTGGCGATGACGACCCTGCCCGAGGCATAGTCGTCCAGCAGCGACGCCGGCAGGCCATAGGAAAGGCCATGTGCCTGCCAGGAGACGCAGAACCGTCCCGCTTCCGCGGCTGCCTGAAACCCCTTCGCGTCGAGACAGTCGTGATCCTCCAGATCCGGATCGGCCTCACGCGTCACGATCCGGCGCGCGAAGACGAAGCGGTCGTCTTCGGCAAGCCGCTCGCGGGCGACCGCAATAAGGCTGTCCTTGCCCGCCCCGCTCGGCCCAACGACCGCGATGAAAGTCGGGCGCGCGCTGCTCTCGATCGGCACCGCCAGATCACGGTCGACGAATGCCATCAGGCGACGCGCTCGCCCGTGCGCCACACCGATCGGACGATCGGCGGCATTTCCGGCGCGGCGCGGACACGCACCAGATCGGCGCGCTTTTTCGGCGCGATCTCGCCGCGGTCGACAAGCCCGCTCACCTCGGCCGGATGCTTCGTCACCAGCCGGACCGCCGCCGGCAGGCCTGCCTCCTCCCTTTCCGCCAGCACGAATACCGCCTGCATGAGGCTGAACGGTACGTAGTCCGACGACAGAACATCGAGATGGCCGGAGCGGTGGAGATCGAGCGCCGAGATGTTGCCCGAATGGGAGCCGCCGCGCACGACGTTGGGGGCGCCCATCAGGACCTTCATGCCGGCGGCCGCGGATGCGCCCGCGGCTTCCGCGGTCGTGGGGAATTCGGCGAGCGCCGTGCCAAGTTCCAACGCCTCCCGTACGTGTTCCGTGGTGGCGTCGTCATGCGAGGCGAGCGTGATGCCGGCCTGCCTGCACCGCTCGGCAATGACCGGGCGGTTGCGTGGCGCATTCTCCTGCGACTGGCGCATGCGCCTCTCGCAGAATGCGTCGAACTCGCTGTCGGAAAGCTTCATCTTGCCCTGATAATAGGTGCGGTAGGTCTCCATGCTGATGAACTGCCGCTGGCCCGGCGCGTGGTCCATGAGCGAGGCCAGGCGCAGGCGCTGGTTTCCCTGCATCAACTCGAAGCCTTCGAGCACGTCCGCCGCCGAAACCTCGCAGCGCAAATGGATATAGTGATCGGCGCGCAGCCGGCGCTCATCCACGGCAACCGCAATCGTGTCGGCCATTTCGCGCATGTCGGCTGCGGTGATGTTGGCGTCCTCGTCCATGCCGACGCGCAGCGCGTCGAAGACGGTCGTGATGCCGGACGCGGCAACCTGGGCGTCGTGCGCCTGCACGGAGGCCATCTTGTTCCAACGCACCTTCGGCCGGGGCATGAAATGCCCTTCGAGATGGTCGGTGTGCAGCTCGACGAGCCCCGGCAGGAGATAGTCGCCGCCAAGATCCTCGCCGGCTCCGCCCCTCCCCTCGCCGATCTCCGCGATTGCACCGTCGCGCACGACGAGATGACCTTCAAGCACACGGTCCGCCAGCACTATCTTTGCGTTGTTCAGGACGATTTCACTGGTCATCGGGTCATCTCTGGGAATTGGTCTGGAAGGGGTGCCGGGAATGGACGCGGAAGGGCTCGCCGGGCGCGGGCTCGACGAAGAGCGCCAGCCCGTCGATGCGAAGCGGAGCTTCGGCGAATTCGCCGAAGCGTTCCGAAAGCTGGCCCATCACGTCGGCGCTCTCCCGCGCCGGGATGCGGCTCGTCAAAGTCATGTGGAAACGGAATTCGTCGAGTACGTAGGGATAGCCCCATTCGTCGATATAACGTCTCTGACGCTCGGTGAGGCGGTCCGGCATCCGGCGGGCGATCTCCGCCTCCGTGAGCGGTGCGCGGAAGGGCTCGAAGGCCCGCACGACCGCACCCTCGAGCTGTCGGATCTCGTCGCTGGCGAAGCGGGGAACCAGCGCGAAGAAGTCGCCGAGCCTGGAAAGCGCGAGTTGGGGAATGACGAAGCCGCGCCGGGCCTTCGCGAAGGCTGCCAGCGCCTCATCCAACGCCGAAAGGTCGCGCCCGTCTGCCAGGCGGAACGGCGCCCGCAAGGTGGCATGGAAACCATATCGCGCCGGGTCGTGCACGATCGCGTCGATCGCCGGATGCGCCTTGCGGGTCGGGCTTGCCGAGAATGCGTCCCAGCCGAGCCAGTCCGCCGCCGCCTTCGTCAGGGGAGCATCCGCCGGCGGCGTAAAGTAGATCGCGGCGCGCATCAGATGAAGAACTTGCGAAGCTGTTGGGAGAGCAGGTCGGTGAGCGAAACCGTCACCACGACGATGATCAGCATCGCCGCCGCTTCCGGATAGTAGAAGCCCCTGATCGACTCGAAGAGAACCTGGCCTATGCCGCCCGCTCCGATCAGCCCGAGCACCGTGGCGGCACGCACGTTCGATTCGAAGCGGTAGAGCGTGAACGACATCCAGAGCGGCAGTACCTGCGGTATGACGCCGAACACCACCTCCTGCAGGCGCGATGCACCGGTTGCGCGGATCGCCTCCACGGGCCGCGGGTCGATGGCCTCGACCGCCTCAGAAAAGAGCTTGGCGAGGATGCCGGTGGTGTGAATGAAGAGCGCCAGGACGCCGGCGAAGGGCCCGAGGCCGACGGCGACGACGAACAGCACCGCGAACACCATCTCGTGGATGGCGCGGAACATGTCCATCAGCCGGCGGACGGGCTGAACGATGTACCATGGCGCCATGTTGCGCGCCGAAAGGATGCCGAAGGGAACGGAGAAGACCACCGCCAGAAAAGTTCCCCAGAGCGCGATCTGAATGGTGACGACCATCTCCTGGAGGTAGTAGCGCCATTCCGCGAAGTTCGGCTGCGCAAAGCCCGAGGCGTATTGCGCCATATTGCCGGCGTCGGTGAACAGGAACGGCCAGCGGTTCATTTCGGCCGGCGCCCAGCTCCACATCAGGAGCCCGGCGAGCCCTCCCCACATCAGGAGGTTGGAAAGGCTGCGCGTCCAGTCGCGGCCAATTTCAGGGCGTTGCTTGGCGGAAGCTGACATTTCAGCGAGATCGGTCATCCGGAAATCTCAAAATTTCGAGGGCGCGCCGGCCGTACCAGAAACAGCCCAGCCGGCGCGAGGAGAGGAGAAGAGGCCGGAGCTATGCCGGTCTCGTTCCTCAGCTCTGTTCGGCGTTCTTGATCTTTTCCTCGTAGGCGGCCTTCTCGGCCTCGAGCTTCTCCAGTTCCGTCTTCTTACGATCGGCCGGCATGGTGGTGTCGGCCTCGATCTTGGCGATAGACTTCGACAGTTCCATCACCCGGATCGGCAGAAGCTGGTCGTCGGTGGAGGCCCTGAACGGTGCCCAGGCCAGGCCGGCGAGCACTTCCCTCTCCTTCGCGATGTCGCCTTTCGACTGGTCGGTTCCGTAGGTGAGGAAGAAGGTCTTGAGCTTGTCCTTCGCGTCCTCAGGCAGATCCTTGCGCCACACGATCGGATCGGACGGGATCAGCGGAGACTTCCAGATGACCTTGATCTTCTCGAAGGCGGCCGGGTTGTTCTGCTCGATCAGAGCGAGGTTCTCGGTGTTGTTCGTCGCCGCGTCGACCTGACCATTGGCCACCGCCATCGCGTTGGTCTCGTGGTTGGCGTTGGTGACGTTCTTGAAGCAGTCTTTCGGCTCGACATTGTTGGCCACGAAGACAAAGGTGGTCGGCACGAGGAAGCCGGAGGTCGAGTTCGGGTCGCCGAGGCCGAAATTCAGCGACTTGTCGCATTTGAGAAGATCATCGACCGAGTTCAGCGGGCTGTCCTTCGGCGCCACGATCAGCGACCAGTAGCCGGGATTGCCGGAGGCATCGACCGTTTGCACGAAGACCTCGCCATCGGCGCGGTCGACCGCTTCCATCGCGGACTTGTTGCCATACCAGGCGAGTTGCACCTTGCCGAAGCGCATGCCCTCGATGACGCCGGCATAGTCGGAGGCGAAGAACGGCTTGATGTCGAGACCGGTCGCGGCCTCCATATCGGCGAGGAAAGGTTCCCATTTCGGGCGAAGGTTCTGCTGTGACTCCGTGGAAATAATGCCAAAATTGATTTCCTCGGCATTCGCGCCGGAGGCATGCGCAATGGTGGCGGCTACGGTTGCGGCCGCGATGGTGCGAAGCATCGTCTTCATGATTGCATCCCTGTTGAGTTCGGTGGTTGTCAGGCCGCGGCGAAGGCTTCCGCGCTCACCGGCGCTTTCCTTCGCGGTTCACCTCTTTCGGGCTTGGCCGGCGCGACTTCCGGCAGGATCAGCTCTTCGGAATCGGCTCCGTAGAGTTCGGTCAGAAACTTGTTGGTGAGCGCCGCGGAGGGGCCGTCGAACACGACGCGCCCGTCGCGAAGCGCGATCGTGCGCGGGCAATAGCGACGCGCATACTCGACCTGATGCAGCGAAACGACGCAGGTTATCGAATTCTCGCGATTGATGGTGGCAAGAACTTCCATGACGCGGCGCGCCGACGACGGGTCGAGCGAGGCGATCGGCTCGTCGGCAAGCAATATCTTTGAACGCTGCACCAGAGTGCGGGCGATCGCGGCGCGCTGCTGCTGTCCACCCGAAAGCGTCGAAGCGCGCTGCCATGCGACTTCCGGAATGCCGACACGCGCCAGCGCCTCGCGGGCGATGCGTTTCTCCTCGGCCGTGAAAAGGCCGAGCGTGCCACGCCAGGTCGGGATCCGTCCCAGATTGCCGATCAGCACGTTGGTCAGCACCGGCAGGCGTCCGACGAGATTGAACTGCTGGAAGATGACACCGACATTGCGCCGCAACTCGCGCGCGCTGCGCATCAGGCGCCCGTCGCTCTGCATCGACTGGCCGAAGAGCTCGATGCCGCTGTTTCCGCTCTGGCCGGTATCCAGACCGCAGATATGGCGTATCAGCGTGCTCTTGCCCGAGCCCGAAGCGCCGATCAGCGCGACCATCTCGCCGTTCTTGATCTCCAGGCTGACATCCTTCAACGCCTGCTTGCGGCCGAAGCTTTTCGAGAGATTTCGTACTGAAATAGCAGTCATGATCCGATCCCCTTGCCCTGCTTTCGGGCTGTTGGATGCATTCTATTTGGCTGCGATGACACTCACGTGACTGGCGGATGACAGTTCACCGCTCAATGAGCCGTCGGTTTCGTATTTATCGAGAAAGGCTTCCGCCTCGAGGCTACGGAAATCGTCGAGCGCGCGACGCAGGCTCGCATGGTTCCAGTCCCACCAGGCGAGCGCATCCATCCGCTTGCCGATCGCGCCCGGGAACCTCGCGCGGATAATTTTCGCGGGCACACCACCGACGATCGCGTAGGGAGCAACGTCCTTCGAGACCACCGCCCCCGCACCGACAACGGCACCATTGCCGATGCGGACGCCGGGCAATAGGGTCGCGCCGTGGCCGATCCACACGTCATGGCCGATGACGACCGCATGGTCGCGCCGCCAGCCGAAAAATTCGGCCTCGTCGCCGGCGTCCTCGAAATAGTCTCCGGCGCGATAGGTGAAGTGATGCAGGCTCGCACGCCACGTCGGGTGGTTGGTGGCGTTGATCCGGACGGCGGCGGCGATGTTGACGAATTTGCCGATCCGCGCGCACCAGATGTCGCAATCCTCGCGCACGTAGGAATAGTCGCCCATCACCGTCTCGGAGACACGACTGCGCTCGGCTATCGCGGTGTAACGCCCAAGCTCGGTGTTCGCGACCCTGGCGCTCTCGTCGACGAAAGGATTTTCGGAGTATCTGGTCATCGTTCAGGCCGCTGCCCTGCGGGCCGAGAAGGCGGTGACGTCGATCGTTCGCGTAGCAATACGCTCGCGGACGACTTCGTCGTGGAAGATGCCCAGGATCGCCGTGCCGGCCGACGTCTTCGCCTCGATCATCTCGCAGACGATGTCGCGGTTCTCCGCATCCAGCGAAGCCGTCGGCTCGTCGAGCAGAAGGATCGGGTGGTCGGTTATGAAACCGCGCGCGATGTTGACGCGCTGCTTCTCGCCGCCGGAGAAAGTCGCCGGCGGCAATTCATGGAGCGCTTCGGGAAGGTTGAGGCGCCGGAGCAAGGCCCTTGCCCGCTCGCGGGCTTCGTCGCGATCGATCCCGCGTGACAGAAGCGGCTCGGCGACCACGTCGAGAGCTCCGACCCGAGGCACGGCACGCAGGAACTGGCTGACATAGCCAATCACGTCGCGACGCAGCCGGATGACGAGGCGCGGATCGCCACCTGCAAGATCAGCGAACCCGCCGTCGCCCTCTCGGACCAGGATCTCACCGTCATCGACGGCGTAATTTCCGTAAATCATGCGGAGGATCGAGGATTTTCCGACACCGGACGGACCGCCGAGCACGACGCATTCGCCCGGCGCGAGATCGAAGCTGACGTCGTCGACCACGTCGAGGCGCGTTTCGCCACGCAGGTGCATGGTGAAGGATTTCTGCACGCCCCGGACGGACAGCAGCGGCTTTGCGGAGGAAGACATGGCTCTCAGGACTCCGGAATAGAGGCGACGAGGAGCTGCGTGTAGGCGTGGTGCGGATCGTCGAGGACGCGGTCGGTCAGACCGCTTTCGACCACGCGTCCGCCCTTCATGACGATCATCCGCTGCGACAGCAGCCGCGCGACGGCGAGATCGTGGGTGACGATGATCACCGACAGGCCGAGCTCGGAGACCAGCGAGCGCAGGAGGTCGAGCAGCCGCGCCTGCACGGAGACGTCGAGACCTCCGGTCGGCTCGTCCATGAAGACCAGCCGCGGCTTTGTCACCAGGTTGCGGGCGACCTGGAGCCGCTGGCGCATGCCGCCCGAAAACGCAACCGGACGATCGTCAATGCGGTCCTCGGCTATCTCGACACGGCCGAGCCAGTCGGTCGCCGTCTCGCGCAGGCGCCCGTAGTGGCGTTCGCCGATCGCCATCAGCCGCTCGCCGACATTGGCGCCGGCCGAAACGCGCATGCGCAAACCATCGGCGGGGTTCTGATGCACGAAGCCCCAGTCGGTGCGCATCAGGAAGCGGCGCTCCGCCTCGCCGAGCTCGGCAAGGTCGCGCAGCACGCCGTCGCGCATCCGGTAGGAGACGGCGCCGGACGAAGGCTGAAGCCTGGTCGAAACGCAATTGAGGAGTGTGGTCTTGCCCGAACCCGACTCGCCGACGATGGCAAGCACCTCGCCCGGCCAGAGATCGAAGGAGATATCCTCGCAACCGACACGCGCGCCATAGCGCTTGGAGAGATCGCGGACGGAGAGAAGCGGCGCGTCGCTCATTCGGCGGCCTCCTGATGAACCTGCTCGCCGGTGAAGCCTTTGGCGCGGCGATCCTCGCAATGGTCGGTGTCGGAGCAGACGAACATGCGCCCTCCCCTGTCATCGGTGACCACCTCGTCCAGGTAGACGTCATCGGCGCCGCAGAGCGCGCAAGGCCGGTCGAAAGATTGAATGCGGAAGGGGTGATCCTCGAAGTCGAGGCTGACGACCTCGGTGTAGGGCGGCACGGCGTAGATGCGCTTCTCGCGGCCGGCGCCGAAGAGCTGCAGCGCGGGCGAGCGATGCATTTTCGGATTGTCGAATTTCGGGATAGGCGACGGGTCCATCACATAGCGGCCCTCCACCTTCACCGGATAGGCATAGGTGGTCGCGATGTGACCGTGACGGGCGATGTCCTCGTAGAGCTTCACGTGCATGAGGCCGTATTCCTCCAACGCATGCATCACCCGCGTCTCGGTCTCGCGCGGTTCGAGAAAGCGCAGCGGCTCGGGTATGGGAACCTGGAAGACGATCGTCTGGCCCTCGGCAAGCGGCGTTTCCGGAACCCTGTGCCGGGTCTGCACAATCGTCGCCTCGGTGGTCCTGGTCGTCGTGGCGACACCGGCGGTGCGCTCGAAGAAGGCGCGGATCGAGACCGCGTTGGTGGTGTCGTCGGCGCCCTGGTCGATGACTTTCAGAACGTCATTGGGGCCGATGATCGAGGCGGTCACCTGAACGCCGCCGGTGCCCCAGCCATAGGGCATCGGCATCTCGCGCGAGGCGAACGGCACCTGATAGCCGGGAATGGTGATCGCCTTGAGGATGGCTCGGCGGATCATCCGCTTGGTCTGCTCGTCCAGATAGGCAAAGGCGTAGGTGGGGGTCGTGGCGCTCATTCGGCAGCCTCCTGGACGCTTTCGGTTTCCTCCCTCGGCCTCTCCTGCTCACGCCGCATGCGGCGGACGAGATCGAGCTCGGCCTGGAAGTCGACATAGTGGGGAAGTTTCAGATGCTCGACGAAGCCCGTCGCCTGGACGTTGTCGGAGTGCGAGATGACGAACTCCTCGTCCTGGGCGGGCGCGGTCCTCTCTTCGTCGAATTCGTCCGCCCTCAGCGCGCGGTCGACGAGCGACATCGCCATCGCCTTGCGTTCCGACTGGCCGAAGACGAGCCCGTAGCCGCGGGTGAACTGCGGTGGTTCCTTCGCCGAACCCTTGAACTGGTTGACCATCTGGCATTCGGTGACGCGGATGCGGCCGATGCCGACCGGGAAGCCCACCTCCGGCAGCTCGACCTCGACGTCAACAAGGCCGATGCGGATTTCGCCGACGAAGGGATGGGTACGGCCGTAACCGCGTTGCGTTGAATAGCCGAGCGCGAGCAGAAAACCCTCGTCGCCGCGCGCCAGCGCCTGCAGCCGGACATCGCGCGAGATCGGAAAGTCCAGCGTATCGCGCGTGAGATCGCCCGGTTCACCGTCCGATCCGGCCTGGCCGTCGGCCTCGATCAGCCCCTCTGCGCCGAGAATATCGGTGACGCGCGGGCAGTTCTCCGCCTCGGAAAGACGGCGCATCGGCTCGTCAACCGGCGGGTCGTCGGCCATCGCGGGCTCGATCAGGCGGTGCGTGTAGTCGAAGGTCGGCCCGAGTAATTGACCACCGGGAATGTCCTTGTAGACGGCCGAGATGCGGCGCTCGATCCGCATCCGGAACGTGTCGAGAGGCCGTGCCGCTGCGAAGCGCGGCAGGGTCGTGCGGTAGGCGCGCAGGAGAAAGATCGCCTCGATCATGTCGCCCCGTGCCTGGCGCAGCGCCATGGCGGCAAGTTCCTGATCGTAGAGCGAACCCTCCGCCATCACGCGATCGACCGCCAGGGCCATCTGGCCGACGATCTGGTCGAGCGTGAGCGCCGGCACCGAGCGGTCGCTGCGGCGACGGTCGTCGAGAAGCCGGTGGGCGTTGCGGATGGCCGCCTCGCCACCCTTTACGGCGATATACATGATCAAGCACTCCGGATGCGTGTCGTGCGGGCCAAGGCAAGCGCCTTCGCTCCGGCAACGAGAAGAATGTCGACGCCGAGCGGGAAGAGCGCGTTGTTCCGAGCCACCGCGGCAAGGAAGCCGGACGGCAGGCCGCGCGGCTCCATGAACGCCTCATGCTCTATGCCCGGCCCGGAAAGAACGAGCCGCTCACCGCCATCGAGGCCTTCCAGCACCGCGATGATCGTCGCGGAACGGTCCGGATATTCCGGCGTCCCAAGGGCGAAACGCCCAAGGTCCAGGAGCTCCCGGGCATCCGAGAGCACGGCAAAGCGTGCAGCATCGGGCTTGCCGGCCAGAGGCGCGCCAGTATGAAAGGAAATCCATGGCACCAGTCCGGGAACCTGCCCAAGCCCTTCGTCCAGCCAGATCGGCGTATCGAAATCGGCGAGCGTCGCGATGAAGGCCGCCGCCGCCGCGGGCATCGGCGCGGGTGCTGTCGCACGTGCGCCGAGATCAACGATCTTTCCCGGTCGGGCAAAGGCATCCATGATCGCCGCGAAGACCGCCTGCGAATCGAACACCGGATCGGCAAAACCGCCCTCGGTCGCAACCGCCTCGGAATGCGTCATCAATCCTCTCCCCTCACCATGGTGAAGAAATCGACGCGGGTCGCCTCGGTTTCCTCAGCCAGCTTCCGGTCCGCCTCTTCCTGTGCTGCGAGCGACGGCGCGACCACCTCGACCTCCACCCGCTCACGCCAGTCGGGTCTTTGCCAGGCGGCGTCGAACATTGCCGCCAATCGCGCCTTCTGTGGATCGCGGCCGAGCACCAGCGCATGACCGACCTCGCCGGAAGAAAGCCTGACGGTTGCCCGCGTCACGCTCGCTTCGCCGAGATTGAACGGGCCGCCGCCACCGCCGATGCGGCCGCGCAGCATCACCAGCCCGATTTCGGGGCCGCGCACCGGCGTGACATCGGCATCGTCGCCGAACCGCCCCCACGCCTCGCTCAAAAGACGCGGCGAAGCGACGGCGAATGCCGACATCGCACGTCGCCGCCCTTCCTCCGCAAATGCGGACTCGCTTTCCATCTCTCCAACGCCCTCAACTTGTATAGTTATATAGACAACTCTATCTAGCTCCTTTATCTAGTCCTCGTGCATGACAGTCACATGACGGTCAGGCTGGAAAAGGTAGCGCGAGCGGAGCGACGGAAATGAACGTGGATGACGGAATTGCGCGATGGCGCCGGGTAGCCGACGGCATCAGGACGCTCGCCGCGGAGAGTGACGCCGATGGCGGCCTGTTGCCGAGCGAGGCGGCACTTGCCGAACGATTCGGCGTCAACCGGCATACGGTGCGCCGCGCCATCGCGGCGCTTGCGGCCGAAGGGCTCGTCCATACCGAACGCGGGCGCGGCACCTTCTTTCGCAAGTTGCCGGGGCGGCTGCATTATCCGATCGGGACACGGACGCGGTTTTCGGAGAACATCTCGCGACAGGCCCGCGAGCCGGCGGGCCGGCTGATTCAGGCTTCGGTGGAGCCCGCCGATGCCCGCATCGCGGCGGCGCTGGGCCTGCGGATTGGCGCCGCGGTCCACCGCATGGAGACCCTGCATGTCGCCGACGGGATGCCCTTGTCGGTGTCGACCAGCTGGTTTTCCGTCGAGCGTTTCCCGGCGATCGTCGCAGCCTATGCCGAAACCGGCTCGGTCTCGAAGGCACTCGAAGCACATGGCCTCGTCGATTATCACCGCCGCGAAACCCGCGTCGCGGCGGAGCACGTCTCGCCGGCCGACGCCGCGCATCTGGCCTGTCCCGCCGACGCGATCGTCATCGTCGCCGAATCGCTGAACGTCGATCCCGAGGGCCAGCCGATGCAGCGCTCGCGAACCCGCTTCGCCGCCGACCGGATCGAACTCGTCTTCGCCACCTGACGACGCGGTGCTGAAGCGCCGTGGGGCCCCTTCTGTTGGCTACATCACCGCGCCGATCTGCCAGGGCACGAATTCGTTGTCGCCATAGCCGAGCTCTTCGGATTTCGATCGTCGGCCCGACGCCGTCTCGACCAGGAGGCGGAAGATCTCGCGACCCTTCTCCTCGATCGATATGCCGTCGAGAATATCGCCGCAGTTCAAATCCATGTCCTCGGCCATGTTGGCATAGAGTTCGCTGTTGGTGGCGAGCTTGACCGATGGGACCGGCTTGTAGCCGAAAGCCGAGCCGCGACCGGTGGTGAAAGCGATCAGATTCGCGCCGGAGGCCACCTGCCCGGTAGCCGAGCAGGGATCGTAGCCAGGCGAATCCATGAAGACGAAACCACGCCTGTCGATCGGCTCGCCATATCCGAAGACCCCGGCGAGCGGAGAGGTGCCCGCCTTGGCGGCCGCTCCCAGCGATTTCTCCAGTATGGTGGTGAGTCCGCCGAGCTTGTTGCCCGGCGACGGGTTGTTGTTCATGTTGCCGCCGAGCCTGGCGGTATAGGCCTCCCACCAGCGGATGAGGCGGACGAGCTTCTCGCCGGTTTCAGGATCGACCGCACGGCGGGTCAGAAGGTGCTCGGCGCCGTAAATCTCCGGCGTCTCGGACAGGATCGCCGTGCCACCCATGGCAACCAGCAGATCGGCGGCGAAGCCGAGCGCCGGATTGGCGGTGATGCCCGAATAGCCGTCCGAACCGCCGCATTGCAACGCCAGTGAGAGTTCCGAGATCGGCGCCTCCTCCCGCCGCGCGGCGTCGACCAGCGGCAGCATCTCGCGGATCGTCTCCAGCGCCCGTTCCACGGTCGCGCGCGTGCCGCCCGATTGCTGGATCGTCATCGTGCGGAAGGTGGGCGTATCCTTCAACCCGTATGTCTCGAGCAGGCGCGGGATCTGGAATACCTCGCAGCCGAGGCCGATCATCAGCGCGCCGCCGACATTCGGGCTCGCCGCGTGGCCCCAGACCGTACGCTGGAGAAGGTCGTAGCCCTCGCCTCGGCCATCCATCCCGCAGCCCGTTCCATGGGTGAAGGCGACGACGCCGTCGACATTGGGGTAGTCGTCGAGCATGCCGTTTTCGGTCGCCGCCTTGGCGACGAAGCGGGCAACGGAGGCCGAACAATTCACACTGGTGAGGACGGCGATGTAATTGCGCGTGCCCACCCGGCCGTTCGCCCTGCGGAAGCCGTTGAAACTCGCCGGCAAGCCGGCGATCTCGGGAGCAAGCCAATTGTTTTCCGTGGCGAAGGCGTAATCGCGCTCGAAATCGGCGATTGCGCAATTGTGCTCATGCACATGCGCGCCGGCGGTGATATCCGCGCTGGCGAAGCCGATGATCTGGCCGAATTTGCGTACCGGCGCGCCGGCGGCGATCGGCTGCGTCGCCATCTTGTGTCCGCGCGGAACCGTTTCCGTCGCCGCGACGTCGCCCACTCTCGCCCCGGCCGCTGCCCGGTCGACGCATATGACGACATTGTCTTGCGCATGCAGGCGCACGAAGCGCGGCGTTCTGTCGAGCATGGAGGCCTCCTCCCGACAATCCTACAACATCTCGCGCCGCCCGGTCTCGGCCGACCTGAGAAGGGCGTCGATCAGGCGATGGACCTTCAGTGCCTCGCGCCCGCTCACCCCGGGCTCCCGGTCATCCTCGATCGCATCGAGGAAATCGGCGAGCACGGCGCGATGATGGTCATGCGGAAACGCCATCGGATCGGCGCCCGCGCCGCCACCGGCGGCTCCATCGTCCTGCCGGACCTCGGTGCCATCGTGGAACTGCGCGATGAGCGAGGTACCCTCGATACGCGCGGTGCCCTTCGTCCCGAGAAGTTCGATCGCATCGGGAATCCCGGGATAGGCGCAGGTGGTCGCGGATACGGTGCCGATCGCACCATTGTCGAAGCGGATCGCCGCGGCGGCGAGATCTTCGGTCTCCATCCGATGCACCGGCGAGGTCACCGCATAACCGGTCACCTCCGCCGGCATGCCGGCGAACGAAATGAGAAGATCGAGCGTGTGGATGCCCTGGGTGAGCAGCACACCGCCGCCGTCGCGCGCCCTGGTGCCGCGGCCGGGCTGGTCGTAATAGCTCTGCGGTCGCCAGTTGGAGAGCCGGGCCGACGCTCCGACCAGTTCCCCGAGCCGCTCCTTAGCGATGATATCGGCTAAAGCTAGGCTTACCGGACGGAAGCGGTGCTGCAACACGATGCCGAGCTTCACGCCTGTCTTCTCGGCGGCTTCGACCAGGCGGACGGCGCGGTCGGTCGCGATCTCCAGCGGCTTTTCCAGCAAGATGTGTTTTTTGGCGGTTGCCGCGCGCGCAACCAGTTCGAGATGGCTGCTGGGTGGCGTCAGCACCATCACCGCGTCGATCGACGGATCGTCGAAGACGGCATCCAGATTGACCGCGGCGGGCACGCCCCAGCGCTCGGAAAACGCTTTGCAGCGATCCTCGGATGGGCTGTATGCCGCTGCGACCTCCACCTGATCGGAAAGATCGGCGAGGCTTTTTGCATGCGGCGTCGAGGCCATGCCCAGCCCTATGATCGCGATGCGCGTCCTTGCCATTTCTTCCTCCCTAGGATCGGTAGCGCTCGACGGCGCGCATGACGCCTCGTAGCTCCGCCAGGCCCTTCAGCCTTCCTATGGCCGAATAGCCCGGGTTCACCTTCTTGCCGATATCGTCGAGGATGACATGGCCGTGGTCCGGCCGCATCGGGATTTCAGCGTCCCGCCGGCCGGTTTCGCGCCGCCGGCGCTCCTCGGCGAGCAGTTCGGCGACCACGCCGACCATGTCGACATCGCCGTCGAGGTGCTCGGATTCGTGGAATGACCCGCCCGGCTCGTGCGCGACGTTCCGCAAATGCGCGAAATGGATGTCAGAACCGAATTCCCGCGCCATGGCGACAAGATCGTTCTGGTGGCCGGCGCCGTAGGAGCCCGTGCAGAGCGTGAGGCCGCTGGCGGGCGACTTGACGGCCGCGATCAGCGTGCGCGCATCGGCGGCGCACGAAACCACGCGCGGCAACCCGAAGATCGAGAAGGGCGGATCGTCGGGATGGATCGCCAGCTTCACGCCGGCCTCTTCCGCGACCGGCACGATCTCGCGGAGGAAGGCGAAGAGGTTCTGCCTGAAGCCCTCGACCGTGAGATCGCGGTAGAGGTCGAGCATGCGCCGGAAGCTTTCGCGGTCATAGACGAATTCGCGCGCCGGCACCCATTCGATGAGGTTGCGCTCGATGCGGGCGAGATCGCCCGCGCTCATCGCCGCGAGCCGTCGGTGCGCCGCCTCGATGCGTGTCGGCGGGTGATCCGCCTCGGCATCGCGGCGCTTCAGCACGAACACGTCATAGGCGCAGAACTCGACGATGTCGAAGCGCAGCGCCGTGCCGCCATGTGGCATCGGATGATCGAGATCGGTGCGCGTCCAATCGGTGATCGCCATGAAATTGTAGCAGACGGTGCGAATGCCCGCCGACGCGACGGTGCGGATCGACGCCTTGTAATTGTCGATCAATTCGCGAAAGCGGCCGGTGCGCGTCTTGACGTCCTCATGCACGATGATGCTTTCGACCACCGCCCATTCGAGCCCGGCGGCCTCGATTTCGGCCTTGCGTTTCGCCACTTCGTCCGCCGGCCACGCGCGCCCGTCATTGAGATGATGGAGCGCGGTGACGATGCCCGTGGCCCCGGCCTGCCGCACATGCGCGAGCGGCACCGGATCGTCCGGTCCGAACCAGCGCCAGGTCTGCTTCATTCAGTCTCCTCCTCGCGCATCGCCTGCTCGATCGCCGCCCGCGCGCCACTCTCTCGGATCGTCCCCAGGAATCTCGCCGCGATGCCCGCGAGCGGTCCGGCAGCCTCGCCCGTCACCGCACCGAAGCCCGCCGCCTCGAAAACCCGTCTGACCGTTTCCTCGGGCGATCCCCGCTGGACGAGAACAGCGGCGAGCCGGTCGTCGAGCGGATCGGTGAAACTCTCCGGCATGGCCGGCGTCCCGCGCGCCTCGCAGCAAGCGATCCAGGCAGCGACGACCAGCATCAGATGCGCGGCCGGGCGGCCTTCAGCCAGCCGCCCACGCGCCGCGGCGAGGATGCGCTGCGGCAGCTTCTGGCTTCCGTCCATGGCGATTTGCGCGGTGCGGTGAACGAGCGCGGTATTGGCGAAACGCCGCGCCAGCGCGGTTACATATGCCTGCGGATCGAGGCCGGCGCCTTTTGGCAATGTCGGTATCGCCTCGGCCCACAGCCGATCGACGAAGCCACGGATCTCCGGATCGGAGAATGCCTCCGACACCGACCGGCGGCCGCAAAGAAGGCCGAGATAGGCGATGCCGGAATGCGCGCCGTTGAGCAGCCGGAGCTTCATCTCCTCGAACGGCCGCACGTCCCCGACCATGGTGACGCCGAACTTCTCCCAGCGCGGACGACCGGCCGTGAAGCGATCTTCCACGACCCATTGCATGAAAGGCTCCGTCTTCACCGGCCAGGCGTCGGCGAGCCCGATCGCCCGCGATATCCGCTCGCGGTCCTCGTCCGTCGTGGCCGGCACGATCCGGTCGACCATGGTCGAAGGAAAAGCGACTTCCTGCTCGACATACCGCGCAAGATCGCCGCCCCGCGCCGCGGCGAATTGCAGGATCAGCCGCCGCAGCGTCTCGCCATTTGCCGGAAGGTTGTCGCAGCAAAGGACGGTGAAGGGTGCGGCGCCTTCCTTCCGGCGGCGCTCCAGCGCGGCAGCGATGAAGCCGTGCGTCGTGCGCGGACGCTGAGGCTCGGCAAGATCATGAACGATGTCGGGATGGGCGAGATCGAGATCGCCGCCCCTATCACGCAGATAGGCCTTTTCGGTGACCGTGAGCGAAACAATTCTCGTGGTGGGGGCGGCCATCCGCGCGACCAGCGCCTCAGGGTTTTCCGGCGCGACCACGAGTTCCTTGATGGAGCCAACCACGCGCAGCTTCTCGCCCGACGAATCCTGTTCCGCGAGCGTGTAGAGCCCGTCCTGCGGGGCGAGAGCGTCACGTGTGTCGGTGCTGCGCAACGAGGCGCCGACGATGCCCCATCCCGCCTCCCCGGCAGCGAGGCAATCGTCGATATAGACGGCCTGATGCGCACGATGGAAGGCGCCGACACCGAGATGAACGACCCCGGTCGTGACCCTTCGCCGGTCATAAGCCGGCAACGTGGCGCCTTTTGCCCCGCGCAAAGTCGCTTCAGAGAGCCGATCGCGACCGCTCATTCCCTGCTCCTCCCGGTCCCACCCGCCCATCCACTACAACAGGCGGCGCGGTTCGCGCAATCAACTTATCATACAACAAACTTCTTTTTGTATGTTGACATGATTTATCGTTCTGCCTTAGCCATAAGGAGCCGAGGGAGGAGCGGCACCCAGGATGACTTCGCTGATAGACCGCGATGCGCTGTTTCCAGCCGAGCCGGGCGTCCGATCGACCGCGCGCGCGCTCTACGAGACGGTTGCCGGCCTGCCGATCATCAGCCCTCACGGGCATACCGACCCGCGCTGGTATGCGCTCGACGAGCCCTTTCCCGATCCCGCCCGCCTGCTGATCGTTCCCGATCACTACATTTTCCGGATGCTGTTCAGCCAGGGCGTCGCGCTGGAGGATCTCGGCGTTGCCAGGCCCGATGAAGGGCCCGTCGAGGCGGACGGCCGCCGGATATGGAAGCTGTTCGCCGAAAATTATCATCTTTTCCGGGGCACGCCGACCAGGCTGTGGATGGACTATGTGCTCTCCTCGCTTTTCGGCGCAAACGAGCCGCTGAGCGCGGCCACCGCCGACAGGACCTACGATCGGATCGCCGAACGGCTTGGCGAGCCCGCCTATCGCCCACGCGCGCTGTTCGAACGCTTCAACATCGAGGTGATCGCCACCACCGAGGGCGCGCTGGACGATCTGCGCTGGCACAAGGTGATCCGAGAGAGTGGCTGGAAAGGTCGCGTGGTGACCGCCTACCGGCCGGACGCGGTCACCGATCCCGATTTCGAGGGCTTCTCCACCAATCTCGACAGGCTCGGCGAGATCACCGGCGAGGACACGGGCTCGTGGAGTGGTTATCTCGCCGCGCACCGCAAGCGGCGCGCCTATTTCAAATCCTTCGGAGCCACGTCGTCGGATCATGGCCATCCGACCGCCGATACCGCCAATCTTGGCGACGGCGAAGCCGCCTCCCTGTTCGACCGTGTTCGCACGGGAAAGGCGGATGCCGGCGAAAGACGCCTCTTCCGCGGCCAGATGCTGACCGAAATGGCCCGAATGAGCCTGGACGACGGGCTGGTCCTGCAGATCCATCCCGGCTCCTGGCGCAACCACTCGCCCTCGATCATGGCGCGCCATGGCCGCGACATGGGCTTCGATATACCGACCCGCACCGATTATGTGGCCGCGCTCAAACCCCTGCTCGACGCGGTAGGGCTCGAGCGCGAGCTCACGGTCGTCCTGTTCACCCTCGACGAGAGCGCCTATTCGCGCGAACTCGCGCCGCTCGCGGGTGTCTATCCGGCATTGCGGCTGGGGCCGGCCTGGTGGTTCCACGACAGTCCGGAAGGTATGCGCCGCTTCCGCGAGCTCACCACCGAAACCGCCGGCTTCTACAACACCGTCGGCTTCAACGACGACACGCGCGCCTTTCCGTCGATCCCGGCGCGCCACGATATCGCCCGCCGCGTCGACTGCGCCTTCCTGGCGCGCCTCGTCGCCGAGCACAGACTCAGAGAGGAAGAGGCCTTCGAACTGGCCACGGAGCTTGCCTATACGCTGGCGAAGAAAGCGTATCGGCTTTGACGGGCGCGAATGCCCCAATGCAAACGGGAGGAAACCATGTTGCATATCTGGAAGCTCGCTGCCGCCGCGACGGTTGCAGCATCATTGATGACAGGGACGGCGTTTGCGCAGACCATGCTGCGCTCGTCCGACACGCATCCTGACGGCTACCCCACCGTCGAGGCGGTCAAGCATTTCGGGGAACTGATCAAGGAGCGGACCGACGGGCGCTATACCGTCGAGGTCTACCATTCCGCGCAGCTCGGCCAGGAAGCCGATACGATCGAGCAGGTCCGCACCGGCGTGATCGATCTCAATCGCGTTTCCATGGGTCCGTGGAACGGCCTGATCCCCGAGACCACCGTGCCGTCGCTGCCCTACGTCTTTCGTTCGGTCGACCACGCCCGCAAGGTGATGAACGGCCCGATCGGCGACGAGATCCTCGCCGCTTTCGAACCGCATGGCGTCATCGGACTTGCCTTCTACGACGGCGGCGCACGCTCCTTCTACAACTCCAGGAAGCCGATCAACTCGGCCGAGGATCTGAAGGGCATGAAGTTCCGCGTGATGCAGTCGGACATCTTCGTCGACATGGTCGCCGCGCTCGGCGCCAGCGCCACGCCGATGCCCTACGGCGAGGTTTATTCCGGCATCGAGACCGGCGTCATCGACGGCGCGGAAAACAACTTCCCGAGCTACGACACCGCCAGGCACGCCGAGGTCGCCAAGCACTTCTCGCTCGACGAGCACCTGATCGTGCCGGAGGTGCTCGTGATGTCGAAAGTTTCCTGGGACAAGCTCTCGCCGGAAGACCAGGCGATCTTCAAGCAGGCCGCGAAGGACAGCGTCGAGAAGCAGTACGAACTGTGGGACGCACAGGTCGCCAAGTCGCGCGAGATCGTCGAGGCGGGCGGCTCGCAGATCACCGAGCCGGACAAGCAAGCCTTCATCGATGCGATGAAACCCGTCTACGACAAGCACGTCACCGATCCGAAGCTTCAGGATCTGGTGAAGCGTATCCGGGAAACTCAGTGATGGCTTCGGGACGGGGCTCAGCCTCGTCCCGCTTTTTTCCCGTCCGCAAAGGCCGGACGGCAGGTGGGGAGGACTGACATGGCGGAGGCTAAAAGCATCGGCGAAGCACATGACATGGCCGCGAGACCGCGCATGCAAGGAATTGCCAGAGCACTGACCGCGATATGCAACTCGGCGCTCTACCTTGCCGGTGCCGGCCTCGTGGCCATGACCTGCATCGTCTTCTGGCAGGTGTTCGTCAGATACGTGCTCAACTGGACGAACACCTGGACCGAGATCACCGCCGTCATGCTGATGAGCTGGTTCATCTTCCTCGGCGCGGCCGTGGGCGTGCGCGAGAACTACCATCTCGGTTTCGATGTACTCGTCTACGCGCTTCCCCGAGGCGCGAAGAAGTATCTTCGCATGATCTCGGACACCGTCGTTCTCGCCTTCGCTGTCGGCATGATCGTCTACGGCTCGCAACTCGTCATGCTGCAATGGGCGGCGCGCATGCCCGCGCTCGGCATTCCCGAAGGCATCCGGTACCTGCCGCTCGTCGGCGGCGGAATCCTGATATCGCTGTTCGCGCTGGAACGCCTGGCGCTGCGATTTGCCGGCTATGACGTCGACGCCGATCTCATCGACGAACCCTTGCCGGTGCTCGACCAGGTCAAGGAGGTCTGAGGATGGCAAGCCTGATCCTCTTCGGAACCTTCGTTTCGCTGATGCTGATCGGCGTCCCGATCGCCTTCTGCCTGGGCGTGGCGAGCTTCCTGACAATTCTCTATATGGGATTGCCGCCGCTGGTCGTATTCCAGCAGATGAATTCCGGCATGAGCGTCTTCACGCTGCTTGCCATCCCCTTCTTCATCTATGCCGGTGACCTGATGGTGCGCGGCGGCATCGCCCAGCGCATCGTGAATTTCGCCGGTTCGCTCGTCGGCCACATGCGCGGCGGCCTCGGTCAGGTCAACATCGCCGCATCGACGCTGTTCGGCGGCATCTCCGGCTCGGCGGTGGCCGAAGCGGCCGCGGTCGGCGGGTTGATGATCCCGCAGATGAAAGCGCGCGGCTACGGCGCCGACTACGCCGTCAACGTCACCTCGATGGCGGCGCTCATCGCGCTGCTCCTGCCGCCCTCGCACAACATGATCATCTATTCGATCTCGGCGGGCGGAAAGATCTCGATCGCCGACCTGTTCACCGCCGGCATCATTCCTGGGCTGCTGCTCGCGCTGTCGCTGATGGTCACCGCCTATCTGGTCGCGCGCAAGCGCGGCTATCCGACCGAGACCTTCCCCGGTTTCCGTCGCATCGGCTGGTTCTTCCTCAACTCTCTGCCCGGTCTGCTGCTCATCGCCATCATCTTCGGCGGGGTGCGTTCGGGCATATTCACCGCGACGGAAAGCTCCTGCATCGCCGTCGTCTACGCGCTGCTGGTGACGTTGTTCGTCTACCGCCAGCTTGGCTGGACGAACTTCGTCGACGCGACGCTGGGCGCGGTGCGCACTACCGCCATGGTGCTGCTGATCATCGGCACCGCGGCCTCCTTCGCGTGGCTGATGGCCTATATGCGCATCCCCGCCGCGCTGATCGCGTGGATGGGCGCGGTGTCGGAAAACCCTCTCGTCATCCTGCTGCTCATCAACCTGATCCTGCTGATGCTCGGCACGTTCATGGACATGGGGCCGACGATCATCATCGCCACGCCGATCTTCCTGCCGGTCGCCATGCATTACGGCATCGACCCGGTCCATTTCGGCGTCATCCTCATTCTCAATCTGGGCATAGGGCTCAACACGCCGCCCGTGGGCGCGGTCCAGTTCGTCGCCTGCGCCGTGGGCAAGATCACGGTCTGGCAGGCGATGCGGTCGATCTGGCCGTTCTATCTCGCGGGCTTGATCGTGCTAGGTCTCGTCACCTATGTCCCGGCTATCTCGCTCTGGCTTCCGAGCGTGTTCCGATAGAGGATGGACATGGCAACCGACTTTTCCGACAATTTGAAGATCGAACGCAGGCCGAAACTTTCGGAGCGCGTCGTGACCGCCTTGCGTTCGCAGGTTCTCTCGGGGGAGTTCAAGCCCGGCCAGAAACTGCCGACGGAGAGCCAGTTGACGGAAGTCTTCGGTGTGAGCCGCACCGTCATCCGCGAGGCGATTGCCACCCTCGCGGCAGACGGGCTGGTGGAATCGCGACAGGGTGCGGGCGTATTCGTCTGCGAAAGCCCGGTAATGGCGTTCAGCTCGATCAGCCAGGAAATCGGCAACAAAATCTCGCATGCGCTGAACGTGATAGAGGTACGCATGGGCCTCGAGATCGAGAGCGCCGGGCTCGCAGCCGTGCGCCGCAACGCGGCACAGGAGGCGGCGATACACGAAGCCTTCTTCGAGTTCGACCGTTTGCTGGCGCATGGCGAAGCCACCGGCCGGACCGATTTCGCGTTTCACCGCGCGATCGCGGCGGCCACCAACAACCCGTTTTACGTCGAGGTCCTCGACGCGCTCGGGATGCGCGCCATTCCTTGCGACATCACCTCGCCCTGGGGCACCGACAGCGTGCTCGCGCGCGAGTATGAAGAGGGTCTGCAGCAGGAACATCTCGCGATCCTCAAGGCGATTTCCGCGGGCGATCCGGAAGCAGCCCGCGACGCCATGCGCGCGCATCTTGCCGCGAGCCAGCAGCGCTATCGCGAAAGACTGAGCGACGAGCAGGCCGAATACCGTTTCGGGCGCAACTCCAAGAACAGCTAGCGACAAACAATCGAAGGACGCCATGAACCAGAGCCATGTCAGATATTCGATCCGCCATGCCGTCGATCCAGTGGCCGGCGCGCGCATGGGAAGCGCGGAGCTCCGCGAAAATTTTCACATCGGCGGCCTCTTCGAGCCCGGCACGATCAACCTGACCTACACCCACTACGACCGCATGGTCGTCGGCGGCGTGATGCCCGTGGACGAAAAGCTGGCGCTGGAGACGATCCGGCCCGTGGGAACCGAAGCCTTTCTCGAACGGCGCGAGCTGATCGCCGTCAACATAGGCGCGGCCGGCAGGATGGAAGTCGATGGCGAGACCCACGCCCTCGCCTCCCGCGACATGCTCTATGTTGGGCTCGGCGGCACGGTGTCCTTCATGTCCGACGATCCGGCCGACCCGGCGAAATTCTATCTTCTCAGCGCGCCGGCGCACCAGAAGCATCCGACGAAGCTGATCCGCATCGGCGACGCCAGGCGCCTCGATCTCGGCAGTCAGGCCACCTCCAACGAGCGCTCGATCTTCCAGTTCGTTCATCCCGAAGGGGTGAAGACCTGCCAGCTCGTCGTCGGCATGACGACGCTCGCCGACGGCTCGGTCTGGAACACAATGCCCTGCCATGTGCATGACCGGCGCATGGAGGCCTATCTCTATTTCGGCTTGCCGGAAACCGCGCGCGTCTTCCATTTGATGGGCGAGCCATCGGAGACCCGCCACATCGTCATGGCCAACGAGGAAGCGGTGGTCTCGCCGCCCTGGTCGATCCATTCAGGCTGCGGCACGGCAAGCTACACCTTCATATGGGCGATGGCCGGCGACAATGTCGACTATACCGACGTCGATTCCGTCCCTTTGGACACGCTGCGTTGAGCGTCGCTTTCAGCCTCGCCGGCAGGCTGGTGATGGTCACCGGCGCCAATACCGGCATCGGCCAGGGGATCGCGGCCTCGGTCGCGCGCGCCGGCGGCTCGGTGCTCGGCGTTGGACGTTCGGCAATGGACGAGACCGCCCGTCTCGTCGAAGCCGAGGGCGGCCGCTTCACGGGAATCTCCTGCGACCTTTCAGATACGGCCGCGGCGCGCGAAATGTTCGAGGCGGCGTGGAATGCGCACGGACCGATCGACGGGCTCGTCAACAATGCCGGCATCATCCGGCGCGCCGACGCGCTCGACTTCACCGAGGCCGATTGGGACGAGGTGATGGACGTCAACCTGAAGTCGATGTTCACGCTATGCCAGGCTTTCGGCCGGCGGCTCGTCGCGGAGGGTCGGGGCGGCCGGATCGTCAACATCGCCTCGATGCTTTCCTTCCAGGGCGGTATCCGCGTCGCTTCCTACACCGCCTCCAAGCACGGGGTGCTGGGCCTGACCCGCCTGCTTGCCTGCGAATGGGCCGCCAAAAGCATCAATGTCAATGCGATCGCACCCGGCTATATCGAGACTAACAACACGCAGGCCCTGCGGGCCGATCCCGACCGGAGCGCGGCGATTCTCGACCGCATCCCGGCAAACCGCTGGGGAAGGCCGGAGGATATCGGCGACGCCGCGGTCTTCCTGCTCGCGCCGGCCTCCAGCTACATGCACGGCGCCGTCGTCCCGGTCGACGGCGGCTGGCTCGCGCGATGAGGTGAGAAGATGGTGGGAACGAAACTCTTTGCGACGAAAAACGACGGCGTCTGGACCGATCTCGGCGCCGGCAACCGTCGCCGGGTGGTTCTCCACACCGACAAGCTGATGATGGTGGAGTTCGCCTTCGAAAAGGGCGGCGTCGGCGCACCGCACTCGCATCCGCATGTGCAGGCGAGCTATGTCGCGGAAGGCCGTTTCGAGGTGAAGATCGGAGACGACACGGCCGTGCTCTCCGCCGGCGATTCCTTCATCGTGCCGTCGAATGTCGTCCATGGCGTAAAGGCGCTGGAGGCAGGAAGGCTGGTCGACAGCTTCACGCCGCACCGCGCCGACTTCCTCGCCTGAGCGAGGAGCGGCTGACGGGCGAAATCGTCAATAGGTCTTGTGACCGTTGACCATCAGCCGGACCATGTAGAGCGACGTCGTGGCGGTGATGTAGAGGCAATTGCGCTTGGCGCCGCCGAAGACGCAGTTGGAAACGACTTCCGGCACCTTGATCTTGCCGATCAGCGTTCCGTCGGGATCATAGCAGTGGATGCCGTCCTGCGCGCTCGTCCAGATGCGCCCGTCGGTATCGAGGCGGAAGCCGTCGAACAGGCCCGCGGTTGAGTCCGCGAAAACCTTGCCGCCGGAAAGCCTGCCGTTTTCGCCCACTTCGAAGCTGCGCATATGCGCCGGATGATGCGCGCCGTGCGTGCGTCCGGTATCGACCACATAGAGTCTGGTTTCGTCCGTGGAAAAGGCGAGGCCGTTGGGCTTCACCATATCGGTCGCCACGGCTTCGACCGCACCGGTGTGAGGATCGACCCGGTAGACGTTCGAGGCGCCGATCTCGCTCTCGGCCTTGTTGCCCTCGTAGTCCGAATCGATGCCATAGGTCGGATCGGTGAACCAGATCGAACCGTCCGACTTCACCACCACGTCGTTCGGCGAGTTGAGCCGCTTGCCTTGCCAGCGATCGGCGATCGTGACGATCGTGCCGTCGTGCTCGGTGCGGCTGACCCGGCGGTTGCCGTGCTCGCAACTGACCAGCCGCCCCTGCCGATCGACCGTGTTGCCGTTGGAATTGCCCGCTGGATGACGGAAGACGCTGACCTCGCCGTCGGTTTCGTCAAAGCGCAGCATGCGGTCGTTGGGAATGTCGGACCAGACGAGATAGCGCCCTGCCCCGAACCATGCCGGCCCTTCGGCCCAGCGGCAGCCGGTAAAGAGCTGCTCCACCTTGGCGGTGGAATTGACCAGCCGCGCAAAACGCGAATCAAGGATCTCATAGGGGCTTTCCGGCATGTTCCTCCTCCGGGGCACGACGTCGATGCTGCCGAGCGGCGGTTCCCTGCTCCGAACCGACCGATCTTTTTCCAAGTCTTTGCCGATAAGCGGGAAGCTAGCAAGCCCTCGAACATCAAGGAACCTCGCCTACGACAACTCCAGCCAGCCGCCCGGCGCGGTTGCCGGCACGTGCGCGAGAAGGTCGGCGGTCTCGCCGGCACGCCGGAAGATCACCTGATCGACCGAGCAGCCTTCGAGCAAGGTGGGGGAGAGGCCCAGGGCGCGCTCCGCCGCGTGGGTGACGCAGGGCAGCCATCGCCCCACGGGTGGTGCGAGCTGTGCGGCAAGCATGCCCAATGCAAGGCTCTGCATGGGATTGTGCGCGCCGACGGGACAGAACGCGTCACGCACATTGTCCGTGCCGAAGGCGACGGTGACGTTCGCCGCCATCAACTCCTTCACCCGCGTGATACCGCGGCGGACGGGCGTGCCATCGCCTCTATCCTGCAGATAAAGGTTGCTGGCGGGCAGGCTGACGATTGCGAGCCGTGCCCGTGCGATCCGTTCGATACGCCGCGCCAGCTCGTCGCCGGATATGCTGCTCAGGCTGCAGACATGGCCGCACAGCACCGGCCCTTCGAACTCCTCCGCGAGAACCGCCTCGGCGATAAGATCGACACCGTCGAGTTCCGGCGACAAACCCTCGTCGACGTGGACGTCGAGCGCGAGCCCGTGCTTACGGGCGGTCTGCACCATGCGACGGATGTTCTCGCGCCTCCCCGCCTGATCGAACACGAAGGCGCCGAGCACGCCGCCGTCGGCCGCAATGCGCGCAGCAAGGGCGTCCGCGGCGTCCTCGTCGGAAAAGACATCAATCGGCAGCAATGCGGCGCGCTGTATCGCGATGCGGCCGCGCCACTCCTCGGCAAGTTCGCCCAGCACCTCCCAGGCGAGAGGCGTGCGCGAAGGCGTCACGGGATCGACGGTCCAGTCGACATGGGTGCGCACCAGTCCGCAGCCGGCAGCGACGAGTTCCTCCAGTCCGCGACTGGCACGGCGGCGGATATCCTCAGCCGTCCAATTCGCCTTGTCCCGCACCTGGGCGGCGATGGCATCGAGAAGCGTGCCGCCGGCGAAATCAAGGCGCGCGGCGGTGAAGCATTTATCGAGATGGCAGTGCGCCTCCACGAGCCGCGTGGTGACGATGGTTCCTCCGAGGTCTTTTCCGGTGTCGCCCGAAAGCGTCATCCCCGCGATCCTGCCGTCTTTCACGATCAGGTCGCCGGCGAGGCAATCGCCCTCCGTTTTCCCGCCAAAGCGGGCCTCGTCCGCGACGAGCGATCGTGGGACGCGGACATCGGGGTAGATGCCGTTACGCGCCCGCCCCTGCCGTGGCACCTCCATCCCCTTAGCCTCTCACCTTGACCATGGAAATCGCCGCCGTCCGGGTCACGCCGCGCTTCCCGCGGCCGTGGCGCGGCTCGGCAGGTGCTCGATCTCGTCGGCCGGAAGATGCTTCACCTCGTTCCACAGCCGCGACTTGGCGGAATTCAGGAGCCCGTGCGGATCGAGCCGCTTTTTCCAGGCAAGGTGACGAAAGTCCGGCTTCATCGAGCCGCCCTCGACGTAAGGCACGTGCGGGTTGGAGGTCGGACAGCCGTTCTCGTCATAGATCCGCATCAGCTCGAACAACCGCTCGTCGCTCGTATAGCGGACAACGGGCAGATCGAATGCGACGAGCGCACCGTTGAGCAAAGCGAATTCGTGGTGCATCAGCACCTCGTCCTTGAAGATCGCCTGCAGCGTGTCGATCTTGGAACTGTCGAGCGGCGCACGGAAAGTCACCTGGAGATTGGTCACGCTGCGGTCGTTCTTCAGCACCTGCAAGGTGGTGTGATTGTAGGAGAATTCGGAAAGCTGCGGCAGGCCGGCAGCCGCCATGGCCTGTCCGTCGAGCGCCAGCTCGACCGAGCCGCCTTTCGAGCGGATCAAATCCTCCAGCGCCGCCCTTCCGTCATCGTCGACCAGCGCGAGGAGCAGCGGGCGTCCGTCGGCAACGACACCGTCGAAGCCGCGGATCGAGGCAGCGATCCGCGCATCGATCGTAGTCAGCAGCTTGAGTTCGAACCCCTCGCCGCCACCGACCGCGATGCCTGCCTCGAAGGCTTCGCGATAGGAGGGAAAGGACGCGATCACGTTGATCCAGTTGCGGGCGGGAACGGTGCGCAGCACGAGGTCGGTGATGATGCCGTTGAGACCCCAGGCATGATGGATCGCCCTGATGTCCTCGCCCTTGAAGAGACGCCGCCGCGGCCGCTCCTCCATCGACAGGACGGCGATGGAGTCGACATTGCCGCCGTCGCGAAGCATGCCATGGGTTATCGAGCCGATGCCGCCCGATCCACCGGCGATGAAACCGCCGATCGTGGCGATGGCTTCGGTGGAGGGGAAGATCGGAAGCTCGCGCCCGTGCCGGCGCAGCGTTTCGTTGATCGCGCCGATCCGGCAGCCGGCTTCGACATGCACGGTATTCTCGCCGATTTCGAGAATGCGGTTCATCCCGGTCATGTCGATGATGAGGCCGCCATCCATCGGAACCGCTTGGCCGTAATTTCCGGTTCCCCCGCCGCGCAGAACCGTCGGCGCCTTCCATCTCGCGGCGGTCGCAATGCAGGTTTCGAGTTCGGCCGTGCCGCGCGGCGCGGCGACGAGATCGCCGAAATTCCCCGCCAGCTCGCGGTTGAGGATCGGGCTGTACCAGAAGAAGTCACGCGAGCGCTTCTTGACGATCGACGGCGTATCGAAACATTCGACCTCGCCCAGTTCGCGGCGAAAGTCCTGCCAATCGATGGTCGTCTTGCCGGATATCGACATCATGATCCCCGTTTCGTCTGGGTTGCAGATTTCCCGGCTTCGTCGCGGAGGAAGCGGTCCAGTTCGAGGAGAAAGCTCGCGAAATTGCGCCCGGCCACGTCGAGCAGCCGCTCACCCGTCTCTCGCGTCGCGGTCGCGGCGTTTCCGCAGGCACCGTCCTCGTTGAGGTCGTCGATCACCCAGGCAGGACGTGCCCGTCCGGGCGCGAGGCCGATATGGCGATAGCGCTCCTGCCAGCCGCGCGCGGCGTTGTCGAAATCGGCCGCGCGGTCCATGGCGACCCGTTCAGGCCGGATGGCGAGCATGGCGCTCGTCTCGACCAGGCCTGCATGGATGCCGAACGCCTGCTCGATCGCGTCGCTCTCGGCATTCGCTTCGTTGAAATTGTACCAATGGCAGGTCACCGTCCGCAGCCCCGCATCCACTCTGAGGTCACGGGCCGCGATCTCGAGCACCGGCGTATTGCCGCCATGGCCGTTGAGGAAGACGAGATTGCGGATGCCGGCGCGCGCCACACTCATGCCGATGTCGGCGAGCACGCGCATCAGCGTCTCCGCGGACAGCGTCAGCGTGCCGGGCACCGCCGCGTGCTCGTTGCTTTTGCCATAGGCTATCGCGGGAAGGAACAGGACGGTCAGCCCGGGGTCGATCAGCGGCAAGGCCCGATCGACGACTGTCTCGACCAAGTCTGTGTCGACGGAGACCGGCAGGTGTGGCCCGTGCTGCTCGGTGGCGCCGACAGGCAGTACCGCGATTGCATTGGCAAGGTCGAGCGCGGCAAAGTCGTGGCGCGAGAGGTCCGCCCAGCGGGCGCTGCGGCTGGTCATGAAGGTGCTCCGAAACGGAATGGCGAAGTAGGCACGCCGAGCGGAAAGGCGTGGCGGTCGACGACAGGGCGAATGTTTGGGAATTTCAGGCCGGCGAGCATTGCGCTTCTCCTTGTGACCATTCCGCGGTCAGTCCGGGTTGCGGCTCGTTCCCTGGAAGCCCTGTGCCATGGGGTGAGGAAAGGGTCGGCGAAATCCCACCGCCTGTCAAGAACCGCAGCTCTCGCAGTTGGCCGATCCAAGTACGGCCCATGGCAAAGCTTTCCGCCCGCCGCTCGGCGCGCTAGTCTCCGGCTGATCAGGATTCGCTTCATGCTCAAATCAATCACCGCATCCGATATTCTCGCGCCGTTCTCCGCTTATAGCCACGGTGTCGTCGTTCCGGAAAATTCGCGCCTGCTCTTCTGTTCCGGACAGCTCGGCATCGCGCCCGACGGCATGGTCCCGGAGGGCTGCGCGGCGCAGGCGCGGCTCTGCTTCGCCAATATCGAAGCGGTGCTGCGGGAGGCCGGAATGAGCCTCTCCAACATCGTCCGTATCAATGCCTTCGTCACGGCTCGCGAACATCTCGCACCCTATATGGACGTGCGCAACGCGCTCTTTCCCGCGCCCTACCCCGCGTCCACGCTGATGATTGTCTCCGGCTTCAGCCGTCCCGAATTCGTCGTCGAGGTCGAGGCGGTCGCGGCCGGTCCGGCCTGAGAGCAGATCGCCCGCCTCACTGATACGACGCGCCCGGAATGAACGGGTATTTGCCGATCAGCGCTTCATCGATCTCGACGCCGAGACCGGGGGCATCCGGTGCCGTGATCGTGCCGTCGGTGATCTCGAACGGCGCGCCGAGCTCGTCTCGGAAGGCGTTGATCGCGGAGACATCGGCCTCGTATATGAAAGCGTTCGGCGCGACCGACAGGGCATGGACGGACGCCGCCGTGCTCAGCACCGAGGCGCTGGTGTGCGGTGCGAACTGCAGATGCCAGGCATCGGCAAGCGCGGCGATCTTCAGGATTTCCGTGATGCCGCCGGTCTTGCAACAGTCGGCCTGCACAAACTGGATGACCTGCTCGGAAATCAGCGCGCGAAGTTCATGCCGGGTGAAATGGTTCTCGCCGGCCGCGAGCGGTGTCGCCGTCAGATCCCTCAGACGTCGGTAGCCCGGCAAATTGTCAGGCGTGAACGGCTCCTCGAGCCAGGCGAGGCTGCCGGCCTCGCAGACTTCCGCGATGAGCGCGACGTCGCAGGTGCGGTAGCGGGTGCCCGCGTCTGCCGCCAGGACGATCGACGGCCCGAACGCCTCGCGGATCGCGCCGACGCGTTCGAGGTCGTTCCTCATCGTGTCGCCGACGCGCAGCTTCATGAAGGTGTAGCCGCGTTCGACGAGCTTCTCGATCTCGCGCTTCAGATCATCCACGGGCTGGAAGCCTAGGCTGATACCACCGGCATAGGCCGGAATGGGTCGGCGGCTGCCCCCGAGCAGCCGATAGACCGGCTGACCGAGATCCTTGCCCTTGATGTCCCACAACGCCAGATCGACACCGCTCAGCCCGATGACGGCGGCAGCCCCCGGTCCATGCGTGGCGATGAAACGACGATGGCTCTTCTGCCAGATCGCCTCGGTCTCGTGCGCGTCCATGCCGATCAGCGACGGTGCGAGCGCGTCGTTGATGAAGGCGGCGATCGTGCTTGGCGTCTGCGCGTGGTGCGCCTCGCCATAGCCGACAATGCCGTCTGTCGTCTCGATGCGGACGAGCACCATGTCGCGCTTGGCCGACCGGCCGACGGCGAAGACGGCGCCTCCCGGTGTCGGGCAGGAAAGCGCGAAGGCTTCGATACGCTTGATCTTGGTCATCGGAATTCTCTCATGGGATGGTCCACGTCATCCCTTCACCGCACCGCCGCCGACACCGGAAACGAGATGTTTCTGCAGGAAGAAGAAGACGAGAAGAATGGGTGCCGCGGTTATCACTCCACCGGCCATCAGCACCCCCCAGTCGGTGGTGTATTGGCCGATAAGGCCACTAAGCCCAAGGGGTAACGTGCGTTTCTTCTCACTGAGGATGAACGTGCTGGCGTAAAGGAACTCGTTCCAGGTGTGGATCATCACCCAGGTCGCGACCGCCACGATCCCGGGCCGCGCCATCGGCAGGATGACTTTCCAGAACGCCTGCCAGCGCGTGCATCCGTCCATGCGCGCCGCATCCTCCAACGAAAACGGCACCTGCGAGAAGAAGCCGCGCATCAGCCAGACGCAGAGCGGCAGCATGTAGCTGAGATAGACCGGGATCAGACCATAGAGGCTGTCGAGCCAGC
Source organism: Aquamicrobium sp. LC103 (assembly GCF_001014615.2). Taxonomy (GTDB): domain Bacteria; phylum Pseudomonadota; class Alphaproteobacteria; order Rhizobiales; family Rhizobiaceae; genus LBCQ02. The sequence goes on along the minus strand of NZ_LBCQ02000012.1, from coordinate 77,493 downwards.
CAAGAAAACGAAGCTGCACGTAGAACGGGATGAGCAGCAGAACGGGCGGGAACATCTGCCCGTAGAGCATGAACAGCGGCAGCATCACCGAGCCCTTGAAGCGGTGACGGGCCATGGCATAGCCCGCCGTCACCGAAATAAGCACGCTGACGACGGTGACGCTCAGGGTCAGGATCAAGCTGTTCAGGGCGAAGCGCCAGAACTGCGCGCCGACGAGCAGATCGACGTAGTTCTGCAAGCTGACGGCATGCGGCACCAGGCTCGGCGGGCGCTGGAATATCTCCTCCCTCGCCCTCAGCGAGGTGGCGATCATCCAGTAGAAGGGGAAGACCGACCAGACGAAGGCGATCCACAGCGTCAGATAGATCAGCGCCTTGCGCGCCGGCTTCGGCAGCTGGAAGCCGCGGCGAATGCGCGGCATCGCGTTTTTATTCGCCTGGCGGTGGTGAACGTTTGCCATATGCATGGTTCAGTCGCCTTCACGCGCCTGGATGAGCTTGAGATAGACCGTGGTCGCGATCACCAGGCCGACGAAGAGCATGGTGGCCACCGCAGAGGCCATGCCGAGATCGAACCGCTTGAAACCGTATTTGTAGGCCAGCGTGAAAAGTATCTCGGACGAGTTGAGCGGCCCGCCTTCGGTCATCAGCCAGATTGCATTGAAGTTGTTCACCGTCAGGATGAAGGTGAGCACGGCCGCGATCGCGAAGGACACGCGGATTTGCGGCAGGATGACGTACCAGAGCTTGCGCCAGCCGGAAGCACCATCCATCGAGGCCGCCTCGATAATCGAGCGCGGAACGAGTTGCAGCGCGGCAAGCAGGAGCAGCATCACGAACGGCGTGCCCTTCCAGATGCTCTCCACCGTGACCGCGTAGAGCGAGGTCGCCGTGTCGCCCAGCCAGGGATGGTAGTCGTCGATGATGCCGAGGCGTATGAGCAGCTCGTTGGCGATGCCGACGCTCGGATCGTACATCCACCGCCAGGTGAGCACGGCCACCACGCTCGGCACCACCCACGGAACCAGGATGCCGGAGCGGAAGAAGCCGATGCCCGGCATTGCACGGTGCAGGAGCAACGCCAAAGCAAGCCCCAGCACCAGTTGCGCGACGACGTTCAGCACCACCCAGACAAGGGTATTCGTCGATGCCTGCAGGAAGACCGGATCGGCAAAGACCCGCTCGAAATTGCGCAAGCCCACGAAGATGACACCACCGGTGTTCAGTGTTTTCAACGTCACGTCGTAGAAGGCCGAGGCGATGCCCGAGAACACGGGATAGACCACGACGCCGAGAACGACGACCAAGGCGGGCATCACCATCAGATAAGGATAGACGCGCGCACCCCACCCCGTCTCGAAGACCGAGGACCATGTCCATTTGAGTTTTCCCGAAGGCAGAGTGCGCACCGTCATCTCGTCACTGCCCAACAAGGCCCTTGATGGCGGTCGCCGCCTCGGTCATCGCATCCTGCGCGGACTTGCCGCGCAGCACGGCATCCCATGCGCTGGCGATGATCTCGTTGTGAATCTGGCTCCAGCTCGCCACGACCGGCCGTGGCGTGCCGGCATCCGCCTGCGCCATGAAGGGTTGCAGTTCCTCCGGCAGGGCGGCGATCGCCTCCGGCGTCGTCGCGGCGGCGGCCGCCGAAAGCCGGTCGTATTTGCGCATGAGCTCGATGCCTCGCGGGCCGGTCAGCCAGCGCACCAGTTCCCAGCTCGCGTCGGGAACGGACGTGGCGGCGTTGATCGCGAGGTCGTAGCCGCCGATGACGGTCGCCGCCTTCTTGCCCGCCGGCAGGGGATGAACGGAAAAGTCGAGATTGGGATTACCCTTCTCCAGTGCTCCCAGTGCCCAGTCGCCGCTGACCAGCATGCCCGCGCGCTCCTGAACGAAAGGCGCGTTCACTTCGTCCCAGGAGCCGGCGGTCAGCACCGCCTCCGGCATCGCCTTGCTTTCCGTGTAGAGCTTGCCGAGGAAATCCACCGCGCCCGCGGCTTCCGGATCACCGACCCGGACCTCGCCGTTCTCGTCGATGATCTCGCCGTCGTTCTGCCAGATGAAGCTGTAGATCTGGAACGCGCCCATGCGGCCGCCGCCGAAGGTCAGGCCGTAGGTGCCCTTCTCCTTGTCGGTCATGGCGACGGCGGCTTCCTGGAATTCCTGCCAATTGGTCGGCGCCTTGTCGATGCCGGCTTCCGCGAGCATGCGGTCGTTGACGAAGAGCGCCACGTTGTTGGTGTAGAGCGGCAAGGCATATTGCTTCTGATTGAAGCGACCGCTGGCGAAGGGCCCGGCCTGGAACTCGCCGGCCAAGGGAGCGGCCTTTTCGGTGATGTCGGCAAGAAGACCCGCATCCGCAAGGCCGGCCACCCAGGCGATGTCGAGCGCCATCACATCCGGTCCGGCGCCGCTGGAAAGCGCGACGAACAGGTTGCGCTCCATCTCCATATGCGCGACCGGCTGGATCTCGACCGTATGTCCGGTCTCGGCCTCGAACGCCTTGATCTCCTCATGGATCGGCGCGTCGGGTCCCGCCGCGAGCGGCGAGTTGATCCAGAATACGATGTTGTCGGCCATGGCGGGCGAAAGGCCGAAGCCGAGCGCGGCGATCGCTGCCGCCGCGCTTTTCCTGAAGCTTGCATGCACGTTCATTGTCGTCTCCTCCGTTCCTGACTTCAGTCCCGTCGCGTCGGTGTCTCCGAGCTTTCTGACAGGACGATCTCCACCTGCTTGCCCTCGCCGGGCACCGCCCAGACGATGTCGGGGCCGAACCAGTCCTCGACCGCGATCTCGGGACCCGATTGCGGCCCGTTCGCGCTCTCCGCGATGCCGGCGCGCCCCTTGGTTCCGGCAATCCCTAGAAGCTCGATGTTCCACCCGTCGGCATCGCCGGCCAGATCCAGCGTGACGCGGCCGGCATCGTCCGGGCGCATGAACACCAGCTGCAGCGCGCGCCGCGTCGCAGTGTCGGTGGCGAGCGTGATCCTGGCGCCGGCCCGGACGAAGAGCGGTACGTCCTGCAGCGGCACGTCATGGATGCGCCAGGCGGGTCCGCTGACCCATTCGCCCGCGAGCACGTCGTACCAGTCGCCGGCGGGCAGATAGACGGCGCGCGTGTTGCCGTAGAAGGCGACCGGGGCGACGAGGATGTCGTCGCCCAGCATGAACTGCTGGTCCCAATCGTTGATGTTGCGCCAGTCGATCTCCGGAAAGGCGAGCGGCATCATGCGCAGAAGCGGCAATCCGCCCTGCGAGGCCACATGGCCGAAGCGCCGGAAGACCGGCAGCAGCGCCAGGTGGAACTGGGAGAAGCGCTTGTAGATTGCCGCCGAGCCGTCATCCATATCCCACGGCTCGCGGCAGCCGAGGCCGTGCAGCATCATCAGCGGCGTAAAGCAGGAAAACTGCGCCCAGCGAGCGAAGACCTGCGGCGTGGGCGTTCCGAAATAGCCGCCGAGATCGCTGCCGACGAAAGACCAGCCGCAGATGCTCGCGCTCTGGGCGGCGCGGATCGCGGACGGCAGGCCGGTCTTCGGGCAGAAGTCGGAGGTCTGATCGCCGCTCCAGATCGGCGCGCGCACCCGCGGCGAGCCGGAGCGGCTGATGATCGCCGGCGTGCGGCCGTCGAATGCGTCGATGGTCGCTTCCAGATAGTGGCGGACAAAAGCGTTGTGCGCCCGCCCGCCCGTCTCGCCCGACCGCAGCACGGCGTGTTCCGGCAGTTGCTCGCCAAAATCCGCCTTGAAGCCCTTGATACCCTGACCGAGAAGCCGGCGCAGGCTTGCTGACCACCAGGCGCGGGCTTCCGGGTTGGAGAAATCGATGAGCGCGGCGACCACGTTGGGATTGGCGCCGGGTCGGCGGGTGATCAGTTCGCCCGCGGCATCGACGATCACATAGCCCTTCGCCTTCGCATGCTCGAAGGAGCGCGTGCCGACCACGACCCACGGGCAGAGCCACAGATAGACCTCCGTCCCATCCCGGGCGAGGTCCTCGACCATTCCCCACGCGTCCGGATATTTCTCCGTGTCGAAAGCGAAGGAATGGACCTCGCTCGCCCAATAAGCGTCGATCAGCTTGACGCCCATCGGCAGGCCGAGCTCGGCATGGCCAGCGACGTCGGCCGCCACCGTCGTCGCGTTCTCGGTCCGCCAGTCTCCGGCCTTCCACAGGCCGAAAAAGCTGTCCTCCGGCATCAGCGGCGGGCCGATGCGCTCGATCAGCAGCCGATAGAGTTCGCGAATGTCGCCGAGATGAATCTCTATATCCAGCCGGTCGCTTTCGATCTGGACGCGCAGCACGTTCGGATCGAAGGAAGGCGCGATGTGGAAGACCGCCGGCGCCTCGTCGGCGAGGAAAAGACCGTAGCCCAGTGTCGTCGCGATCCACGGGCTCGGCAGATAGGTGCCGTTGCCGAGCCCGAAATTCTCCAGATAATAGCGGACCGACTGGCCGCGCAGGTCGATCGTCTCGAAGCGTTCGCCACCGCCGAAAGCCTGGAAGACGGGCGGCACCGCGAAGACGATCTCGACCGCCGCGGCTCCCGGTTTCGATGCGATGACGCGCCGGCTGCGGCCGTCGTCCCCGGATACGACCTCCACCTCGGTGGCTTCATCGAAAGGCACGCTCGTCCATGAACCGCCGGGCGCGCGCCAACCGATCGAAACGGGTCGGTAGGCCGCGCCGGAGGGCAGCAGAACTGCGGATAGTGGCCGAGCGGCGTCAAGCATGGTCGACCTCGACGCCGAGCTGTCGACCGAGATGGCGCGCGGCGTTGCCCCAATGCCCGTAGACGGCGGTGACGTGATGCTCGTAACCCTGATCGATGAAACGGCGGACGAACGCCTCCGCCTCGAGCCCGCGGGGACGGAAATAGCCTGCCGCGCGGTTGGCGCGCGACCGCTCGGCCTCGATCTCGCCCTCGGCGACGAAGATCCGCAGCGAACCGTCGTCGCGCAGCGACAGCCGCAGCAGCGTCATCGCGCCGGCACGAAGCGGAAAGCTTTCCTGTTTGAGGACAGGGTCGAGCGAGCGCGGCCCGTTGGCAAGCCTGGGGCTCACGCCGTAATGCCAGAGCACCAGCCTATTATTGGCTCGGTCGATACCGGAGATGTCGGTGAGGAACGGCAGCGAAGCCGGATCGAAGGCACGCACGGCAAGCGCCGTCAGCGCCCCCATGACATCGCCTTCCGGCGCGACCGGAACCGCACGATCCGACAATTCGCCGAGTGCCGGCCATGTGCCGCGAAATTCTTCGGCGTAAAGGATTTCCGGCCAGTCGCGGATCGCGATCGCATCCGCGACGACCCGATCGAGGCCGGCTTCGAGGCGCGCATAGGTGCCCCCGAGCGTCAGGCGGCCGCCTTCGGCGTCGCCGTTCTCGAACCGCGCCGCGGCCCAGCGTTCGGCGCCTTTCCTGGCCGCCGCCTCCTCCGCCTTGCAACCCTCGAGGAAGCGCACCAGCGTCGTCTGCTCGATGGTCACGCCCAGCGCCTTGCGCAATGCCCAGGGATCGACCGCGAGATTGGTGAACCACTCGGCATGCGAGCCGACGAGCGCGATGCGTGCGCCGGAAATGCGGGCGCGAGCGCGGGCGGCGGCGGCGAATGCGGCAAGCTCGCCGGCAAGCGCATCGTCCTCGGGATTACCCAGGAGAAAGGTAAAGCGGCGCCCGAACCGTGCAAGCGTCGAGGCCCATAGCTGCGCGCCGCACAGCGAGTTGGTCACGATCTCGTCGCTCTCCTCCAGCGCCCAGATCGCGACAGGAACGTCTCGATCGCCGATTGCGGCCAGCACCTCGTGCAGAAGTTCGGCGGTGCAGAAGGTTGAGAGCTGGACGACAAGACCGTCGATCTCGCCAAGATCGAGCGACTGCAGCGCCTCGGCACAGCTCGTCCGGTCGCGCGCCAGCTTTCCGGCGATATCAAGTCTTCCCCTCAGGGCGTCATTCGTCGCCAGCCGCTTGGTGCGACCAATGAGCTCGTTCGCGGCGGCTTCCGAGAACAATGACGAGGCGACGAAGAGAACCCCTATTCGCCCTGCGTCCATTCGCGTCTCTCCCGAGCCATGCAGAACCGTCATCAAGCATTCTCCCCCAGCACGGCCTGCGGCTCGGCTTTCGCCTCGAGGCCGCCCGCGCGCACGAAACAATGGGCCGCGTAATAGAGCGCCGCCTGCGGATCGTTGCCGATCGATGGCGCGATGAAGGACAGTTTCAGGCGTTCCGCATCGAAGCCGCCGAGCAGGCTCTCGTCGATGCCCGCGCTGATTGCTGCCCGGTCGGCATCCGACATCAAAGACGGCCAGCCGCTGATGACCACCGAGGAAACCGGATGCAGGTTGAGCGCGTTGCCGACGCCGAGCCCCAGCAGAAAGAGCCGTTCACGCAGCCTCTCGCGAATGTCCCGCCCAAGGTCGAGCAGATCGATGAACCGGTCGCCCTGCTGCAGCACCTCGCTCTCGGCAACGCCGACGATGGTCGAGATCGCGCGCAGCGACGTGTAGGCTTCGAGGCAGCCCTTGTGGCCGCAGCGACAGGCAAGTCCGCCCCGCTCGATCACCATGTGGCCAAGCTCGAAGGGCGAAAAGGCGTCGATCGGGGCGGTCTCGTTGACGACGACGCCGGCGACGCCATGGCCGACGAAAAGAAAGAGATGATCGCCCTCCGCCGGATAGGCGGCCACGTTGGAATAGCGATGAAAAGCCGCCTGCGCGATGACCGAATTGGTGATTGCCAGCGGAACGCCCTCCAGCGCGTCGCCAAGAAAGCCGCTCAGGCGTTCCATGTCCCAGGGAAAGATCGGATTGGCGTGGGTGCGGCTGTAGCCAGGAATGGAAAATGCCGCCTGACGGATGGCGATGCCGCGCGTTCCCGTCCACCGCCTCATGGTGGCGAGGGAATCGCTGAACAATTGCTCGAACTCCTCCTGCCTGAGCTGCGGCGAGACCGGCAGGCGTTCGACGTAATCCACGGTACCGCCGAGGCCGCCAATGCCGAAGGAAAGCCGGTTGTTCGACAGCTCGATGCCGGCAACGGGTATATCATTGCTTAGTGTAACCAGAGCAGTCGGACCACCAACATAGGGCGCAGGACGCCTCAGCTCCTCAACGATTTCTTCACTGCGCAATTCGGCCAGGATACGGGAAACGCTCGCCTCAGTAAGCTGCGTATCGCGCGCGATCAGCGGGCGAAATGCACCGCCGCTACGCAGAAGGCTTTCGAGCACCGCTGCTCGCGTCTCCTTCCGGCTTCTTGGCGCAATCCGTCCCGACATCGATTTTCCATTATATTTACACTGTGTAATTATTGTGCTTTAGAAAGTCGGAATGTCAACATGGGAGAGAGGCGAAAGTGGCAGGGTTGACACTGCGCGCCGTCGCAAAGCGTTTCGGAACGGTCGAGGCCGTCAAGGCCATCGACCTGGAAGTGGCCGACGGCGAGTTCATCGTTCTGGTCGGGCCCTCCGGCTGCGGCAAGAGCACGCTGCTGCGCATGATCGCGGGGCTCGAGGAGATCTCTTCCGGCGAAATCCTGCTCGACGGTCGCAACATCGACGCCATGGCACCGCGCGACCGCGACATGGCGATGGTGTTCCAGGATTATGCGCTATATCCGCATATGACGGTGGCCGAGAACCTCGGATTCGCGCTGAAGATGCGCGACATGCCCGCCGCCGCGATTGCCGAACGCGTGTCCGAGGTTGCCAGGATGCTGGAGCTCGACGCGCTGCTTGCACGCAAGCCGAGGGCGCTTTCAGGCGGCCAGCGACAGCGCGTCGCGCTCGGTCGCGCCCTCATCCGCGAACCCGAGGTGTTCCTCTTCGACGAGCCGCTTTCCAATCTCGACGCCAAGCTCAGGGTCGGCATGCGCATGGAAATACGCAAGCTGCAGATGGCGCTCGGCACCACCAGCATTTATGTCACGCACGATCAGATCGAGGCGATGACGATGGCCGACCGCATCGTCGTGCTGCGGCTCGGCGAGGTCCAGCAGATCGGCACGCCGATGGACATCTACGAACGGCCGGCGAACAGCTTCGTAGGCACCTTCATCGGCTCGCCGCCGATGAGCCTCCTGCCGGCCACGTTGCGCCGGGAAGGCGACGAACTCAACCTCCTCTTCGGCGCTGGTCAGGAAATCGCGCTGCCGAAACCACGCATCGAAGCATTGACGCGAGCGAAGGTCGACCGCGTCGAAGTCGGCTTGAGGCCGGAACACGTCTCCCTCGCCGGCAAGAGCCGCGCGGATGTCGCCGGCTTTTCATCCGACATCATCCTCGTCGAGGATCACGGCGCGGATTCGGTTGCGGTCGTTTCGCTCGGAGGCCAGGAAATCATGGCCCGCGTCAAGCCGGGTTCCGCCCGCGTCGGCGATGCCGGACGCCGTTTCCATGTCGACGCCGATCGTCTCCATCTCTTCCATCCCGAAACGGGTGCGGCACTTGTCTGAACATGGCGCGGGCGGGGTCTTCTGCATCGGCCTCGCCATTCAGGACACGCTGCTAAGCGTCGCGGAAATTCCGAGGCAGCCGGTCAAGCTCTACGCCAAGGCGCGTCAGGAGATCGGCGGAGGTCCGGCCGCGACGGCCAGCGTCGCGATCTCACGCCTCGGTGGCAGGGCGGCCTTCGCCGGCCGGCTGGGTGACGATGCGATCGGAACGGCACTGCGCGCCGAACTCGCCGCGGAAGGCGTCGACACGCAATGGCTCCGGCAATTCGCCGGTCACAAATCACCAGGCTCCGTGATCCTTGTCGACGAAGCGGGCGAGCGGTTGATCGTCGCCTATGCCGACCCAGACCTGCCGTCCGACGCCGGCTGGCTCGACCCCGAACGCCTGGGCGACGGCGTCCTTTGCGATCTCTCCTGGCCGCAAGGCGCCCTCAAGGTGCTCGGCGCGGCAAGGAAGCGGAAGATTCCCAGCGTGCTCGACGCCGACATTTCCCGGCATGGCCACGAGCATGCCGCGGCACTTGTCGAGGCCGCCGACCATGTCGTCTTCTCCAGGCCGGGACTGGCGCAGTTCGCCGGCACGGACGACATCGCGGCCGGACTGCGCAGCGCGGCAAGACCCTCGCACAAGCTTATCGGCGTCACCGACGGCGCGGCTGGCCTCTATTGGCTTTCGGATGGCGAGCTCGTGAACGCTCGCCCGCCCTCCGTGACCGTGGTCGACACCGTCGGCGCCGGCGACGCCTTCCACGGCGCCCTGGCGGTGGCGCTGGCCCGCCGTTGGCCGCTGGAGCGCGCGATCGCGTTTTCCAACGCGGTCGCCGCTCTCAAATGCACGAAGCCGGGCGGACGGGCGGGCCTGCCGAACGCCGAGGAGCTTGCCCGCTTCGACCCCGCCTTTGCGCTTTCCTGATCCTATTTTCCGGACGAGATGCCGTTGACCGCCCGACCGGCGTTTTGGAGGAGCTCGAACGCCTGGAACCGCCATTCATGCCAGTTTGCGTTGTCCGGCAACGGACGATAGATCTCGCCCAGTTCGGACATGGCCGGCATGGCGGTAGCGAGATCCCGGTAGGCGCCGGCGGCGACAGCGCCGAGCATCGCCGAACCGAGAAGCACCGGCTCGTCGGAAGTCGAGGCTGCAACCGCGAGACCGGTCGAATCCGCCAGCAACTGGCGCACCAGCGGACTTTGCCCCGCCCCTCCGCTCACCACGATCGCGTCAATCGATATTCCCGCCTGGCCCTGCGTCCGCACGATCTGCCGCACGCCATAGCCGAGACCGCAAAGGCCGGCGAGATAGAGGCCGAGCAGGCTGTCGACGCCGTCGTCCATGCCGAGCCCGGCAACAAGGCCGCGCGCATTCGGATCGGCGAACGGCGCACGGTTGCCGAGGAACTCGGGTACCACATGCAGTCCGCCCACGAGTTCCGGCAAGGCGGCCGCACCGCCGTGAATTTCAGCCTCGCGTGCCAGCCACGCGTTGAGGCCCAGCCCTGCTTCTTCCGCTTTGCTCGCGGCATCGACCGTGCCCGGATGCAGCCGCACCAGATGGTCGATGGCCGCCCCCGCGGCCGACTGGCCGCCCTCGTTGAGCCAGAGACCCGGCACCATCGCCGAATAATATGGGCCCCAAACGCCTGGCACGAAGGTCTGGCTGACGGTCGACGACATGGTGCAGGCCGACGTGCCGAAGACATAGGCCATGCGCGACAGCACGCTTCCAGCGTCGCCACGCGCGCCGACTGTGCCGATGCCGCCGGCATGGGCATCGATCAGGCCGGCGGCGACCGGCGTTCCGGGAAGAAGGCCGAGATCGGAGGCGGCATCTTCCGTCAGGCCGCTCCCAAGACGTGTCCCGCCCGGCACCACTTCCGTACCGATGCGCTCGAACGATTCCTCGGCGAGCCGCGCCAGGCCGACCTTGCGGAAATAATCGTCGTCCCAACGGCCCTCATGCGCCAGGTAGGTCCATTTGCAGGTCACGGTGCAAACCGAGCGCGCGAGGCTGCCGGTCGAGCGCCAGGTCAGGAAATCCGTCAGATCCATGAACTGCCACGCCGTGCCGAAGGTCTCCGGCATGTTTTCGGCGAGCCAGAGCAGTTTCGGCGTTTCCATCTCCGGCGAGATCGAGCCGCCGACATAATTGAGGACGGGATGCTTGGTCTCGTTGATCCGGCGCGCCTGATCGGTAGCGCGATGATCCATCCAGACGATGATGTTGCGCTCGGCGTCTCCGGAGGGGCCGACGGGAAGCGGACGCCCGCCTTCGCCCAGCACGACGAGCGAGCAGGTCGCGTCGAAGCCGACGCCGCGGATCGTGTCCGAAGCGACGCCGGCCCGCTTCACCGCCTCGCGCACCGAGGCCGAGACCGCGCGCCAGATGTCGTTGCTCGACTGCTCGACGACGTCGCCCGCTTCGCGGAAGAGGGCGATATCGCGCTTTGCCGAAGCAAGCAGCTTGCCGGAGCGATCGAACACGCCCGCGCGTGCGCTGCCGGTTCCAACGTCTACACCGAGGAAATGATCCGCCATGGCTATTCAGATATCTCCGGCTGGTTTCGGATGCCGCCCGCGATGCTCATCCGTCACAGATCCACGCTCTGCGGCAGGATGACGAGATCGCGGATGGTGACGTTTCTCGGCCGCGTCAGCATGAACAGCACGGCTTCGGCCACCTCCTTCGGCTCCATGATCGAGCCTGCCGCGAGCGCATCATCGAGCTTTTCCTGCGGCCAGTCGCTGAGAAGCGGCGTGACGACCGGGCCCGGGGCCACCGCACCGACGCGGATGCCGTGTTTCGCCACCTGCCGCCGGACGGTGTGGACGAAAGCCTGCACCGCGTGTTTCGAGGCGGTGTAGATCGGCTCCCAGACCACCGGAACGAGCCCCGCCACCGAGCTCGTAAACAGGATGTCGCCGGTTTTCCGTTCGACCATATGCGGCAGGACGGCATGAACGGAGCGAAACGCCGCATTGATGTTCAGATTGAGCATGCGGTCCCAGGCGTCGGGATCGCCATCGACGACCTCCCCGCCGATATATGCGCCGGCATTGGCGTGGAAGATGTCGAGCTTGCCGGTCTTCTCCAGGATTTGCGGCATCATCCCGGCCACGCTTTCAGGCGCGGTGAGATCGATCGTGAGCGCAATCGCCTCGGAGCCGAGCTCGGAGCAAACCTCCTTCAGCCTTTCCTCCGCGCGATCGACGAGCACGACCTGGGCACCCGCCGCCAGAAGGGTCCTGGCGCATTCCAGGCCGATGCCCGACGCGGCGCCCGTGATCGCCGCTGTCTTCCCGGACAAGTCGAGATTCATTTCTACCTCTTGCTGCTTGTGGTTTCAGGCCCGCCCATGGGAAACACGCGACCGGCGGGCAAGCGAATCGACGATGACCGCGATCGCCAGGACGCCGCCGGTGATCATGTAGCGAAGCGACGACGACAGATCGAGCAAGGTCAGACCGCTGGCGATCGACTGGATGACGATGATGCCGAGAAGCGCCGAATAGGCGCTGCCGCGTCCGCCGAAGAGGCTGGTCCCGCCGATGACGGCGGCCGCGATCGCATTCAGATTGACGTCGCCGGTGCCGGCCTGCTGGCTGGCGGTGGCCAGGCGTGCGGCACCGAGCACGCCGCCGGCCGCGGCGAGCGTCGAGCATGCCACGAAGGCGCTGGCATAGATCAGCTTGACATTGATGCCGGCACGGCGCGCTGCCTCGCGATTGCCGCCGACGGCCGACATGGAACGACCCCATCTCGTGCGCTTGAGCGCGTAGTTCATCGCGACCACGAGCCCGACGAACAGGCCGAACATCCATGGCACCCCGCGATCTGTGTTGAGATAGTAGACGATGGCTTCGAGCACCACGGTGACGATCGCAGCCTGAAGGAGCAGCCCGCCGATGGATCGCGAGGAGAGCCCGGCAGCCTTCCGGCGTATGGCGGTTCGATAGCCGGCCGCGAAGACAATGACGCCGGCGAGAGCCGCCAAAACATAGGACACCCAATCCGGCATCATCAGCATCTGGCCGAAATTCACCAGTGCCGAGCCATAGGGCAGGTTGATCGAGCCGGTCGAGCCGAGGATGTAGAGCTGCATCCCCAGCACCGCGAGAAGTCCGGCAAGCGTCGACACGAAGCTTGGCATGCCGAACCGGTTGTAGAGCAGCGCATAAACCAGGCCCGCCACCGCGCCGAAGCCGAGCGCCGCGAGGATCGCCGGTGCGACCGGCCAGCCCTGATTGACCCACAGCACGCCGACCAGCGCGGAGGCAAATCCGCTGACCGAGCCTACCGACAGATCGATCTCGCCCACCATCAACACGCAGACGATACCGAGCGCTATGACACCCACGATCGAGCAGTCGAAGAGGAGATTTACGAGGTTGTTGGCCGACAGAAACACCGGGTTGAGCGTCTGGAACACGGTCCAGATGATCGCCAGCCCGACGACGACCGGGAGCGAGCCGAGATCGCCCGAGCGGACGCGGTTGAAGAAGGCGCGGACATTGTCGCCGACACCCGCCGCATGCGTCACGCGCTCGTCCCTGCGGTCGAGCAGCGGTTCGGTCTTGGCGTTTTCGTCGATGTCGGTCGTCATGGATGCTGTATCCCCGTCTCTTCACGGCGGGCGCGCCGACTCGCCCGACGCGAAACCGAATTGTCGGAAGCGCCGGTGATGGCACCGACCAGTTCCTGGTTCGATGCGTCGGCGGAAAAGACGCCGTTGTTGCGCCCCAGCCGCAGCACCACGACGCGGTCCGCCACCGCGCGCACGTCCTCCATGTTGTGGCTGATCATCACCACGCCGAGGCCACGCTCGCGCACGCGTTCGATCAGATCGAGCACTTCCGCGGTCTGGGCGACGCCGAGGGCCGCGGTGGGCTCGTCGAGCAGGATCACCGTCGGCTCGAGCAGCAGGGAGCGCGCGATAGCAACCGTCTGGCGCTGGCCGCCCGAAAGCGATGCCACAGGCTCGCGCACACTTGGAATGCGCGCCGACAACTCGTTGAGCAGCGTCCACGCGCGGATCTCCATGGAGACCTCGTCGAGCTGGAATGGATTGATTTCGCGGCCGAGGAAGATATTGGCGACCACGTCGAGATTTTCGCAAAGCGCCAGATCCTGGAAGACGGTCGCAATACCGAGCTTCAGCGCGGCGCTCGGATTGGCAAGCGTGACCGGCTTGCCGTGGAAGGCGATCTCGCCGGCGCTCGGCTGGTGCACGCCGGCAAGGATCTTCACCAGGGTCGACTTGCCCGCGCCGTTGTCGCCGACGAGGGCGACGACTTCGCCGGCATGGACGTCGAGATCGATGTCGGCCAGCGCCGAGACCGCGCCGAAATTCTTGGAGACGCCGCGCAAGCTCAATACCGGGCTGCGGTCGGGGGCGCCGTCATGCGCACTGTCCGTCATCTGCTCACCTGTTTCCTGATCCGAACCCGCCGGTCGCCCGAGGCGGCCGGCGGGTTCGCCATTGTCCTACTCGATGATGCCGAGCTTCTTGCAGCCTTCCTCGTAGCGTCCGCCGCAGAGATCCTCGGCCTTGGCGATCCCCTTGTCGATGATCTCTGCCTTCAGGTTCTCCGCCGTAACGACCGCCGGAACGAAAAGCTGCGACGGCGTATCATAGAGCGTCACCTCGGCTTTCGGCGTCTCTCCCTTGAGAAGCTGGACGGCGACGTTCGCCGCGGCGGCGGCAACGATCTCGCTCGGTTTGGAGATCGTGTTGTACTGGTCGCCGGAGATGATGAGCTGAAGCGCGGCGGTGGTCGCGTCGTTGCCCGTGACCGGAGGCACCGGATCGAACCCGGCAGCCTTGAATGCCGCGATAGCGCCGCCCGCCGTGCCGTCATTGGCGGCCACCACGCCGAGAATGTTCTTGTTGAAGCGCGTGACCTGGCCGGCGGCCCATTGCTGCGCCTTGGGCGGCGCCCAGTCCGGTGTGTCGAATTCAGCCAGGATCGCATAGCCGCTATTGTCGAGCCCGGCGTGAATGCCCTTCTTGATCAGGCCGGCGGCGGCATCGGTCGGCGAGCCGTTGATCTGGAGCACGCCGGTGCCCTCGCCCGGCTCGACATTCGTCGCCTTGAGATGCTCTACGAGCGATTCCGCGATCGACTTGCCGATCGCCTCATTGTCGAAGGAGACGTAGAAATCGGCCGGCGTCGCCGGGATCGGGCGATCATAGGCGATCACCTTCACGCCCTGGCCCTGCGCCTGCTTGACGAGCGAGGCGGCGGCCGCGGAGTCGACCGGATCGAGCACGATCACCTTGGCGCCCTGCGAGATTGCCGAATTGAACTGCTGCTGCTGCCGCGCCACGTCGGCGTCGGCGTTCTGGTAGATCACCTTGCAGGATTCGCAAAGCTTCTTCATCTCGGCGATGAAGCCGGGCGCGTCATGCTCCTCGTAGCGGGTCGATGCCTGATCGGGCATCAGGAACGCCACAGTGGCGTTGTCGGCGCTTTGAGCCAGCGCACCGCCGCTCAAAAGCGTGGCTGCCAGCATACCCAGACCGGCAGTTTTCCAGAAAGTCGTTTTCATCTGATCTCCTCCATTTCCATAAAGGAACGATTGGTGGCAGGTCCCGGTGCCAGACGATCGGCCAAGGCCTTGCCGTTGTTGCTTCGTCGCACTGTTCTCAGCGATGACCTCTCCTCCCTGCCTCCTTCCTCAAGCGCGCATCGCGTCGATGTTTTCCGCAAGTAGCCGTCGGAACCGCGAGGGCGGCATGCCCTTCTCGGCCAGGAACTGACGGTTGAAATTCGAGAGATTGTTGAAGCCGACCTCGTAGCAGATATCGGCGATCGAGGCCTCCTCGTCGCTCATCAGGATCTGGCAGGCGAGGTTGATGCGCAGCCGCTTGACATATTGCACCAGCGACATGCCCGTGTGGCGGCGGAACGCGCGGGAAAACGCGCTGGTTGACTGGCCTGCGATCGCGGCCAGGTCCGTCTCGTCGAACGGCTGGGTCAGGTTGTGGCGAATATGGCCGAGCGCCTTGTTCATTCCCGCCGACATGTAGCCCGACGGGTCGGGCAGATAGTTGGGGCTCGCCAGCGTCCGGGCGCCCTGCGCATGACCGAGAATCCCTGCGATCGCCATGAACAGCTCGAGGCGGCGGATGCCCTGGGCCTCCATCAGAGCGGCCATCAGCGGCCAGATTTCGCGGCCCGTCTCTTCCGAAAACAACACGCCGCGCCGCGCCGACTGAAGCAGCGGGCCGAGCGCGGCAAGCTCGGGCAGCGCTTTCATGGCGTCGTCTATGAAGCATTCGCTGAACTGGATGATACGTCCCCTCAGCGGAACGCTGGAACCCTCCGGGACGTCGCTCACCCAATTATGCGGAAGGTTCGGACCGGTGAGCACGAGATTGCCGGGCTCGAACTCGCCGATGAAATCGCCGACGAAATAGCGGCCGCTGGTGGAAACCACCAGGTGAAGCTCGTATTCGGGATGAAAATGCCAGCGCACCGTATGGAAGGGGTAGCCGTGCGACCAGGCCGTGAAGGATTCACCGCGTCGAATCTGGACCAGCTCGAGGTCGGGTTCCATCCTGTTCCTCCCGAACGTAGCGGCGGAACGCACCGCAAGTTCGTTCTTCCCGTCGGCCCGATATTCCCTTCGGGCTTGTGACTGGAGAACCATAGCCAGCGGACCAGCGGCGTGCCACCACGATTCCCGCGTATGACTGATACTTTTTTGACCGCAGCCTCACCAATGGTTGGACCAATGAAGTTCCCCACTGGCCTTGTCCAGGAAAAATGCTCCGCGGATTGTCGTCTTGAAAGCTCGGGAATTCTCCCGTGCCGCCGATCGTGGCAGGTTGATTACGGATGCGATTTTGATTCCAGGAAGAAAACCGCGTGACCGCTCCCGCCATTCACCGCCCCAACCCGCTCCATTTGCTGGCCGCCTTCGGCACCGGTGGCCTGCTGACGCTCATGGTTCATTTCAACGGCGAATTGGGTCTGCATGGCAACGCATTGTTCGCCTCCTGGAGCGCGCATGGCACGGGAACCGTTGCCGCGATCGTTCTGCTGGGGCTTCTTCATCGCCGCAGTCGCGGCGACCGGGGCCCATATGGCCGCGCGCCGCTGTGGGCCTATCTCGGAGGCATTTCCGGCGCCGTCACGGTCATGTTGACCGCCATTACGGTGAATTCGCCGCTCGCCCTTTCCGGCACGCTGGCGCTGGGGCTCGCGGGACAGGTGGTCTTCAGCCTCGCGGCCGATCGCTGGGGACTGTTCGGCTTGCCGGTGCGGCGGCCGCGCATGAACGACCTTGCCGCGCTGGGGCTCATCCTCGCAGGCAGCACCCTGATCATCCTCTCCGGGGCAGGCGCCATATGACGCTGTCGATCCTCTTTGCCGCGCTCGCCGGCGTCCTCGTGGGAGTTAGCCGCCAGATCAACGGGCGGCTCAGCCTTTCCACCTCGCCCCTCATCGCTTCCTTCTGGAACCATCTCGTCGGCTTCGTCGCACTGACCGCGGCAGGACTCGTTGCCGGAGGGCTGATCCCTCCCGGTGCCTTCGAGGCCCCCTGGCTCGCCTATTTCGGCGGCCCCATAGGCGTCGTCTTCGTGGCGGCCGGGAGTTGGCTGATCCCCCGCATCGGCGCGGTCAACACCGCGCTTCTCGTCATCGGCGGCCAGATGGTTTCAGGCGTGATACTGGACCTGTTCCGCTCCGCGTCGCAGACGCTTTGGGCAAGCTCGCTCGGCGTGATCCTGATCCTGGCAGGCGTCGTGCTCACCCGTCGGCGATAACGAGCGACGCGCTATAGCGTCGCCACACGCGGCGCCCGCATGTTTTCCATGGAAGCGGAAACGGCGAATGGATTGCGCAGCGGCAGACCGAAATCCGGCGCGGCGATCTCGAAAACGTCCCCTTCCCTGGCGCGCAAATCATCCGCAAACGAGCCCGCCGCCGCGCCGAACAGATGAATGTGCAGGTCGCCCGGCTGGCGGAAGAGATCGTGCCTGAAATGGTTGCGCTCGAGATCGGCTATCGAATGCAACATGCTGGTTTCGCCGGAGCGAAACGGCTCTTCCAAAAGCGCCCTTCCTCCGCGCAGAACGCGCAAGACGCCGCGAATATCGGCCGGAAGGTCGCCCACGAGGATTTCCGGGCCGAACGAACTCGGCCGGGGCTCCGAGGAGGCCAGATCAGGAGATTCGGCGCGTTGGTCGGCATGACCGAAGAACCCGTTCGCAAGAGCAAAGCCGAGACGGAACGGCGTTCCGTCGTCGCCGATCACGTATATGCCCGCGATCTCCGGCTCTCCGCCGCCTCTTCCCGGCAATGAGGGCGAAGCAAACGGCGCTCCGGGCGCGATGGCGGAATATCCGTTGCCCCTGTAGAACCAGGCTGGTTGCGCATTGGTCGGGCGGCCCGGCGTTGTTCCTTTCCCCCGCCGTGAAGACGGCACCTGTCTCGAAACCGCCACTGCCGCCTCGCCCATTTCGGATGCGGCGGGATGCAGGCGTCCGGAACCGGCCAGGTGCATGCGGGCCGGATCGGGATGGGTGATCGGCAGCAGAACACGTCCCTCCTCGTAGACCGCCTCCAGATCAACCGCTTCACCAAGCCCGAGCTCATGGATTCTCGCCGCCAGCCGCGCACCGCTGCGTGCCGCCTCCACCGTCAGGCGATAGACGCTGCCGGCGTCGCGAACGACATAGGCCTCGCTGCCTTCGCGCACGATAACGCACAAGTCGCCGGTCGCGCCTCGTATCTGCGAAATCAGCAAGCCCGCGGTTCCCTTCAGGTCTGCTTGTTCTTGTTGTAGACGTCGAAGATGACGGCGGCGAGCAGCACCAGGCCTTTGATGACCTGCTGATAGTCGATGCCGATACCCAGTATCGACATGCCGTTGTTCATGACGCCCATGATGCAGGCACCGACGACCGCGCCGATGATCTTGCCCACGCCGCCTGACATCGACGCCCCGCCGATGAAGACGGCCGCGATCACGTCGAGCTCGAAGGAGACGCCGGCCTTCGGCGTCGCCGTGTTGAGACGCGCGGCGAAGATCAGGCCGGCAAGCGCCGCCAGCATGCCCATGTTGACGAAGGCCAGGAAGGTCAGTCGCTCGGTATTGATGCCGGAGAGCTTCGCCGCCTTCTCGTTGCCGCCGAGAGCGTAGATCCTGCGCCCGATCGTCGTGCTCTTGGTCAGGAAGGCGTAGATGGCCGTCAGGATCGCCATCGTGATCAATACGTTCGGCAAGCCGCGATAGGTCGAAAGCAGGTATGAGATGTAGATAATGGCGAGCGCGATGAGGCCGTTGCGGGCGATGAAGAAGCCGAATGGCTCCTCCTCCATGCCGAATTTCTGATGTCTCTTTCGCGAGCGGGCGGCCATGAATAGGATCGTGCCGGCAGCGACCAAACCCAGCAGCAGCGCGGTCAGGTTCGGCTTGTCGACGCCGAACAGGTCGGGAACGAAACCGGTGCTGAGCGCTTGAAAATTGCGGGGGAACGGGCCGACCGACTGCCCCTGGAGAATCCACAGGCTAAGCCCCCTGAAGACGAGCATGCCCGCGAGCGTGACGATGAAGGACGGAATGCGCCAATAGGCCACCCAATAGCCCTGTGCGGCGCCGATGAGAATGCCGACGAGGAGGCAGGCGGGGATGACCACGAATGTCGGCAACTGCCAATGGACGAGCATGATCGCGGCCAGCGCGCCGACGAAGCCGACCACCGATCCCACGGAGAGGTCGATATGGCCCGACACGATCACCAGCAGCATGCCGAGCGCCATGATGATGATGTAGCTGTTCTGAAGGAACAGATTGGTGATGTTGACCGGGCGCATGAGCGTGCCGTCGGTCACGATCTGGAAGAAGATCATGATGACGACAAGCGCCAGCAGCATCCCGTATTCGCGCAGATGATTGGAAAGATACCGCGCCGCGGACGACCTGGGCGTTTCCGCCGCGCTCTTGGTCAATGCCACTGCCGCCCCTCCTGCCCCTTCACGATCATTGCCATGATCCTTTCCTGGTTCGCCTCGGCCGCCGGCAGGTCGCCGACGATCGCGCCCTCGCGCATGACGCAGATGCGGTCGCACATTCCCAGCAGTTCCGGCATTTCGGAGGAGATCATGATCACGCCCTTGCCCTGATCGGCCAGCCGGTTGATGATGCCGTAGATTTCGAACTTCGCGCCGACGTCGATACCGCGTGTCGGCTCGTCGAGGATCAGCACCTGCGGCCCCGCGAAGAGCCATTTGCTGAGCACGACCTTCTGCTGGTTGCCGCCCGAAAGGTTCATCACCTTCTGGAAGATGCTCGGTGTGCGGATGCCGAGCGTGCGGCGATAGTCCTCGGCCACCTGGCGCTCGGCCGCGTCGTCGACCACGCCGTTCTTCGAAACGTCGCCGAGATTGGCGAGCGTGATGTTGCGCAGGATATTCTCCTCGAGGACGAGGCCGAGCGCCTTGCGGTCCTCGGTGACATAGGCAAGTCCGCTGCCGATCGCCCGCTCCACGGTCGAGACATCCACCTCGCGGCCGTTGAGCTTGACCGATCCGGAAATGTTCCGGCCGTAGCTCCGGCCGAAGAGGCTCATGGCGAATTCGGTCCGTCCCGAGCCCATCAGCCCCGCGATCCCCACCACCTCGCCGGCGGCCACGCTGATGCTCGCATCGCGGATGACCCGCCGGTCGGCGTGCAGCGGGTGGGTCACGTTCCAGTTGCTTACTTCGAGCAGCGTGTTGCCGATCCTGGGCACCCGCTCCGGATAGCGATGCGCCATGTCGCGGCCCACCATGTCGCGGATGATGTGTTCCTCGCTCACCTCGCGCTCATGGCAGTCGAGCGTGGAGACGACCATGCCGTCGCGCAGCACCGTGATCTTGTCGGCGACGCGCCCGATCTCGTTGAGCTTGTGCGAGATGAGGATCGACGTGATCCCGTGCTCCTTGAGTTCGAGAAGCAGTTCGAGCAATGCGTCGGCGTCGCGCTCCTGCAGCGCCGCCGTCGGCTCGTCGAGGATCAGCAGCTTCACGTCCTTCGACAGTGCCTTGGCGATCTCCACGAGCTGCTGCTTACCCACCCCGAGCGTATCGACCAAGGCCGTCGGCGGCTCCTTGAGGCCGACCTTGCGCAACAGGGCCTCGGTGCGCGAGAACGTTTCGGGCCAGTCGATCACCCCACGTCTGGCGATCTCGTTGCCGAGAAACAGGTTTTCGGCGATCGACAGGAGCGGCACCAGCGCCAGTTCCTGATGGATGATGATGATGCCGGCCCGCTCGCTGTCGGCGATGCCGCGGAAGGCCGCCGGCTGACTCTCGTAGACGATCTCGCCGTCATAGTCGCCATGCGGATAGACACCGCTCAATATCTTCATGAGGGTCGACTTGCCGGCCCCGTTCTCCCCGACAAGCGCGTGAATTTCGCCGCGTTCGACGCTGAGATTGACCTCGTCCAGCGCCTTCACGCCGGGAAAGCGCTTCGAAATACGGCGCATTTCCAGAATTGCGTCCATGGAAACATCCCGAACCGGAGACCGCCGGCGTCGATGGCGTCGGCGGCCGCGAGGCCTCTTACTGGATCTGTTCCTTGGTGTAGTAGCCGCTGCCGACCAGGATCTCCTCCCAGTTCGATTTGTCGACCGATACCGGCTCGAGAAGGTAGGACGGCACGACCTTGACACCGTTGTTGTAGGTTTTGGTGTCGTTGATCTCGGGCTCGCCGCCGCCCATCAGCGCGTCGACCATGCCGACTGTGACACGGGCAAGCTCGCGCGTATCCTTGAACACGGTCGAGTACTGTTCGCCGGCGAGAATGGATTTCACCGACGGAACTTCCGCGTCCTGGCCGCTGACGATGGCCATTTCCATGTCGCCGGAGCCATAGCCGACACCCTTGAGCGAGGAAAGGATGCCGATCGAGAGACCGTCATAAGGTGAAAGCACGCCGTGGACGCGCTCGTTGGTGTAATAGGCTGAAAGCAGATTATCCATTCGCGCCTGCGCCACCGCGCCGTCCCAGCGCAGCGTGCCGACCTTGTCCATGCCCATCTGGCCGGAAAGCACCTTGACCTTGCCGGCGTCGATCATCGGCTGGAGGACCGACATCGCGCCATCATAAAAGAAGAACGCGTTGTTGTCGTCCGGCGAGCCGCCGAACAGCTCGACATTGTACGGACCTTCGCCGAAACGCTCCTGAAGCCCGGCGACGAGGGAATTGGCCTGCTGCACGCCCACCTTGAAATTGTCGAAGGTGGCATAGTAGTCGACATGCTCGCTGTCCCGGATGAGGCGATCATAGGCGATCACCTTGATGTCGGCGGCATGCGCGTTCTCGAGCGCGTTCGACAGGGTGGTGCCGTCGATGGCGGCGATCACCAGCACGTTGACGCCCTTGGTGATCATGTTCTCGATCTGCGCGAGCTGGTTCGGAATGTCGTCCTCGGCATATTGGAGATCGGTCTCGTAGCCGGCCGCCTTGAACTGCTCGACCATCGAATTGCCGTCCGAGATCCAGCGGGCCGACGATTTGGTCGGCATGGCGATGCCGATCGTGCCCTTGTCCTGCGCATTCGCTTGCACGGAACCGGCGACAAGCGTCGCCGCCATGGCCAGACCGGCCAAGGCCTTCGTCCACATTCTCATCTTTTCCTCCCATTCGGCGCTCCTGCCCGGGCGCCCGTTGCTTCTCGACAACCGCAATACCTCTCCCAGCGGCATGCGGCAGGATTGCCCAGCCTGTTATGCGCGTCAAATGTCGATTCTAAAGTCTGATATGCAGTTTTTGGTATAATAGGCATAGTCGCGGCCATCGATGATGTCGGGGCGGAATGATGGAGCCGATCGTTTCCGGACTTGTCAGGCGCGGACTGAAGCTCAGTCATCTGAAGCTGTTCGCGGCCCTTTCCCAATCGGGTCAGATGAGCATCGCCGCGAAGGCCCTCGCCATCTCCCAACCGGCGGCCTCCCGGCTTGCCGCCGAAGCCGCCCATATCGCCGGCGCGGTGCTCTACGAACGCACGAACCGGGGTGTGGAGCTCACGCCCGCCGGTCAGATCCTCGCACGCCGCGCAAGGCGCATGCTGCAGGAGATCGACGAGACCGAGCGCGAGCTATCGGAGGCCGGCGCCGGCAAGCTCGGCAAGGTCCGGATCGGATCGGTCACCGGCCCGTCGGTCGAGCACATGTTGCCCGCCGTGCGACAGGCACGGCTCGACATGCCGCGCATCACGGTCAACATCGAGGTCGGCACGAGTGATGTGCTGGGCGAAGCCCTCCTGCAGGGCAATCTCGACTTCTATCTCGGCAGATTGCCGACAGGCCAGGACAAGCGGCAGTTCGAGGCAAGCTTCATCGGCCCCGAGCCCATCAGCCTGATCGTCAGGGAAGGCCATCCCCTCCTGCGCTTACCGATCCAGGCCGAGGAACGCCTGTCGGAATTCGACTGGGTGCTGCCGTTCGAGGCGACGCTGTTGCGTTCGACCGTCGAAAGCACGCTTCTGGCGCGCGGGATCTCGCTGCCGCGCAAGGTGCTCAACACCTCGTCATTCATGCTGACGGTGATGACCGTCAGCCGCACCAATGCGATCGCGCCGATCTCCACTGCGGTCGCGGATTTCTTCGCGGAGAATTTCGGCGCGCCGGCCGCGATCGCCAAGCTGCCGATCGCATTCGACATCGAGGTGGAAGCCTATGCGCTGATACGGATGGCGGGGCGCGAGCTGACGCCGGCGGCGCAGGCTATGTACGACATCGTCGACGCCGAGGTGTCTCACAAGCGGCCCGGCTTCTGAACCGGCGAAAGCTTCGACTATTCGCTGCACACCGCCCAGGCCGCTTCCGGCGGCGCGGCTATGGTCACGGTGCGCCCGACGCCGACGTCGGCGAGCGACGACGCCTCGACATTGAGCTTCTGTGCCGGGGTCTTCACGACGATCGAGCGGTGCGACCCGCGGAAGATCGCCTGCACCACCTCGCCCGACCAGGACAGGCCGCCATTCGCCTTTGCTGCCTCGCAGACCTGGAGATTTTCGGGCCGCACCATGACGGTGACGTCGGCGCCCTTAGTCATCTCCGTCGCCGCATGGCATTCGCCCGACCATCCCTGGCCTTCCACGGACAATTTGAAGACGGCGCCACCATTCGGCCGGCAATCCTTGACCTTGGCCGCGAGCAGGTTCGGCGTGCCGAAGAAGGCCGCGACCTGCCGGCTTTCCGGCCGCTGGTAGATTTCCTCCGGCGCGCCGACCTGAAGGATCTTGCCGCCATGCATGACGACGACGCGATCGGAAAGCGCCATCGCCTCCGCCTGGTCGTGTGTCACATAGAGCGCGGTGATCTTCAGCCGCTGCTGGAGCTGGCGGAACTCGTCGCCCATCTGGGTGCGCAGCCGCGCGTCGAGATTGGAAAGCGGCTCGTCGAGAAGCAGCACCTCGGGCTCGAAGACGAGCGCGCGCGCGATCGCCACGCGCTGCTGCTGGCCGCCGGAAAGCGCCGGCGACGGCCGTTCCGCATATTGTTCCATCTCGACCAGGCGCAGCGCGCCCATCACACGCTCCCTGATCTCCGCCGCCGGGCGACGGCGGATGCGCAGCGGATAGGCGACATTGTCGAAGACGGTCATGTGCGGCCAGATCGCATAGGACTGGAAGACCATGCCGAGACGGCGGCGTTCCGACGGCACGAAATAGTTGCTGTCCGCGTCGGAGACGACATTGTCGCCGATGCTGATGCGCCCGCCCGTGTTCTTCTCCAGGCCAGCCACCATGCGCAGCGTCGTCGTCTTGCCGCAGCCCGAGGGGCCGAGCAGCGTCACGAACTCGCCGCTCCTGATCTTCAGGTCGACGCCGTCCACGGCCGTGACCGCACCATATACACGCGAGACGTTTTCGAGCGTCACCGAAGCCATTATCTTCTTCCTTCCGGCGGCATGGGCAGGAATGCCGTCGCCGCAAACCACACATTGTCCGCGGCGGCCCAAGAAGCCGCCATTCTCACAGCTTGCTGATCCTGCTCTTGATCACCCTGAGTTGCACCCAGCGGAACAGGATGACGAGAAGCATCATCATCAGCCCGATCACGCTGACCTGCTCGGCATTGCCGTTGGTCCAAAGTTTCAGGAGCACGACCGAAAGCACCTCCGACCCGACCGAATAAAGCAGGATCGACGCGGACAGCTCTCGCATGATGCCGAAGAAGGTCAGCACCCAGCCGACGGCGAAGGCCGGCCAGGCAAGCGCCACCAGGATGCGCCACATCGTCTGGAACCAGGTCGCGCCATGCACCCTGGAGCATTCCTCCAGATCATAGGAGAGCTGGTGGTATGAGCCGGTCATGACGCGGGTCGCGACCGGCGTTCCGAGCGCGATATAGGCAAGCAGCAGCGCCCAGATCGTTCCATAGATCGGCAGCGGCCCCGGCAGCATGGCGAAGGCCCAGAGGAAGCCGACGCCGAGCACCATGCCGGGCATCATCCAGGGCAGCCATGCCATGACGTCGATCAGCCGGCGGCCCTTCCATTTCGTACGCACCGAGACATAGGCGACGATCGCGCCCAGCACCATCGTCGCCGTCGCGCCGAGCAGGCCGAGCGTCATCGTGTTTCGCATCGCGCGCCAGAATTCCGAATTGGCGAACACGGCGCGATAGTGCTCCAGCGTCAGCATGTCGTAGGTGTAGAAGCCGAAGAAGCGGAAGAACGAACCGAGCAGAAGCTGGCCGACCGGCAGGACGACGGTGACGAAGAAGAACAGCACGCAGAAGCCGAAGGTCACCCAGCGCCACGGGCCGAGTTCGATGACGTTCGGTCGAAAACCCTTGCCGGTGACCGTCTGAAAGCTCTTGCCGCGCAGAAGGCTCCATTGCCACAGGACCAGCAGGAACATCAGTCCCAGAATTGCGAAGGATAGCGCGGTGGCGTACTGGTAGTCGGGCGTGGCGCGATGATTGATGGATTCGTAGATTTCCGTGGTGATCACTGTGATGCCGGCCGGCGTTCCAAAAAACAGCGGTGATTCAAAGGATTCGATGCCTCGGATAAAGCTCAGCATGAACGAGCTTGTCAGCACCGGCAGCATCAGGACGAGCGTGATCTTGCGAAACGTGCTCCAGCGCGAGGCGCCGCACATGCGGCTCGATTCCTCGAGCGACGGATCCATCGCGCGGAACGCATCGACGATGAAGAGAAACAGGAACGGTATCGAATACTGGCACATGTGCCAGATCACGCCGCCATAGGAATAGACGTTGACCAGCGGCTCCTCGGCTCCGGTCAGCCAGCGCCAGGCCATGTTAATGACGCCGACCTGCGGGTTGCCGAGCATGCCCCATGCCATCGCGGTAAGGATCGGCGGGATAAAAAAGGGCAAGGTTATCAGCACTTCGAGCGTGCCGCGGAACGGCGTGTCGGTGCGGGCGATGATCCACGCGAGCAGCACAGCGATCGAAAGCGAAGGGATGGTCTTGGCCAGAGAAATGCCGACCGTGTTGACGAGGACGAGGAGGTTCTGCGCCGTCAGGATGGCGCGATAGCCGGCCAGGTTGAACTCGCCCGCCATGCCCGGCGGCGTCGAATGCAGGCTGCCATAGAGCAGCATCGAGAGCGGATAGAGCGTCAGGAAGCCAAGGATGAATATCAGCACGGCCATGCCGATATTTCGCCCCAGCGTGCCCCCGGAGAACGCGCGCGTGAATGCATTGCCGCGCAATTGTGTACTCGCATCAACGCCCGAGGAGCGATTGTAGGCGATCGTCATGGGGAGCCCTCGCTGCTTCCGCTCTAAAAGCGGATCGCGTCGCCGGCAGCGCGAGCCGGGCGACGCGATCGCCTGTTACTTGTAGATGGCCTTGGCCTTTTCGAGCATCTCGTTCTGCCGGCGCGAATCCGACGTGCCGAGAAGCTTGGCCTCGGAGAGCGCGCGGATATTGTCCGGCAGTCCTTCCGTCACGCCGTCGACCACCGGACCATGGCCAAGCTCGGCGTAGATTTTCTGGGCGGCCGGCGACTGCAGGAAATCGATGTAGAGCTTCGCGGCATTGGGATGCGGCGCGTTCTTCAAAAGCACGTTGCCGTAGAGCACGTAAGGCACGCCCTCTTCGGGAATGACGGCCTGTACGGGAAGACCCTCGAGACCCGGCGCGTCGGTCAGGATCAGCGGAATGTAGATCGCGTACTCCCCGCGTGCCACGCGCCGCTGCGACTCGCGCTGGTCGCGCGTGAAGGTGAGCTGCTGCTCGCCCATCTTCTTGTGGAAGTCCTCGCCGATCTTGTCGTAGGTCGAGAACCACCAGGAATATCCGCCGCCGATGGCGCGCGGATCGTCCGCCAGGATCTTGCCTTTCCATTTCGGATCGGTGAGGTCCGTCCACTTCTTGGGAATCTCGTTCTCCGGCACGAGCCTCGTGTTGACGAGCATCCCGTAGGGGATCGTCATCACCGAGGCCATCGGCACTTCGAGCTTGAACTGGTCGCGCACCTTGCCCGAATTGGGCGTCACGGGCAGCGGATCGATCGACTTGTCCTCGAGATCGTAGAGGCGGGTCTGGCCTTCGCTCGTGAACATCACGTCGACCGCGTAACGCCCCGCCGCCTGCTCGACCCGCACGCGTTCGCGGATCTCGCTGGCGCGGGCTTCCAGCACCTCGACCGAGATTCCGTATTCCGCGGTGAAGGCATCGGCTATCGCCTTGGTGCTCGGCTGGCCGACATAGGCCGTGTAGAGCACGAGGCTGCCTTCCTTTTTCCCCGCCTCGATGACCTTTTCCCAGTCATCCTCCTGCGCAATCGCGGAAAAACTTGCGCCCGACATGATCGCGGCGCTGCCGGCGGCCGCGAGAAAAAGCCGCCGCGACCAGCTTCTAACGGCGGTGGTCCTTGTATTCGTCACTTCTCTCTCCTCCCTGGAACTGACAATGCCGGATTGCAGCCACGGCTTGCTTCGCCGCCTGTTTCCGGCCCTTGAACCTGTCGCGGCCGTTTGCCGGCCGTAGTTTCTTTCCTCCAGTCCAGCGGCGCCGTGTAGAAGAGGCGCCGCGCTCGTTATGCCTTCAGACCGCGTCGCGATCCTTGCGCTTGACGATTTCGACGAAACCGCGATCGGCATCGACCTTCACCCAATCGCCCGTCTCGATGACCTCCAGCGGATCCTGGTCGAGTTCCGTCATCGCCGGCACGCGCGAAACGACGCAGCCGAGTGCGACCTTGGTCGTCATCTTGTTGAACAGCATCGCGCAGGGCGAAGCGCCATTGATGCGGGCCATATGGAAATAGGCCGAATACCCCGACGAACCCTTGGCACCCGGGAAAACGAGCACCTTGCCCTTGAAGCTCTGGCCGCGCAGCTCGTGCCGGCGCTCGATCACCGTACCGTCGCGCTCGTTGATGCCGCCCCAGCCGGAGATGGTGTCGCCCGTGACGATCGCCTCCCCCTCCGCGACGCCCCCGACGACCTTGCGCCCCTTGAGCGTGATGGCCTGGCTCATTGGAGGCCTCCCTGCCAACGGCCCGCGATCGCCGCCTCGACGCAGTCCCTCACCGAGCCGAACCAGGCCTCGACTCCCGTTATCGCAGGCAGGTAGTGCGCCTGCTTGGCGGAATCGGTCGCCACCACCTTGGTGCCTTTGGGCATATGCCTTGAGATCGCCGGGCAGGTGTCGCTCATCACCACGCCGCCGGCCTCCTCGATCATGCGCACATAGCCGTTGCGCTCGGCAACCTCACGCAACGCGCGCGGCGTGTGCACCCACAGCGCGGTGTTGGGGTGTATTTTGCGGCCCTCCAACAGCGATGCGGCGAGCCATACCTGGTCGATCGAATTATGCGGACAACCGAGCATGATGAAATCGACCTCGCGCGAGGTCGCGCAGTTGAGGTTCTCGTAGGCGCGGCGGCGCTCGGCATCCCCGAAGCGCAGCCGTCCTTCCATCTTCCTGCCGCCGAAGGCTTCCTCGATGGAGCGTGCTTCCGGCGTGATGCCGGGGATGTGGTACATCTCCACGCCGCCGGAGGATGCGGCGGCCGCCCCGAAATGCTTGAGCTTCACCAGATCGGGCTGATGGGTGAGGCCCGACAATACCGGCACGTCCTCCTGGACGACCTCGCCGAGGTGGTAGCCGAGAAGCCCCCAATCCATCATGTCGTCGACCTCGATCTCGACGTCGACCAGATGCGTGGCGCGGCGGTTTTCCGGGATGTGGTAGCCCCAATAGGGGATGCGCCCGGTCAGCGCGGCCGCCCCCGTGCTCTCCTTGCCCTCGGTGTTGGTGCGCGCGCCGAGCACTGAATTGCAGTAGACGACCGCGGACGATTCCATCCACGCGCAATGCTCGCCCTTCACCGGCACGTTGCCGACCTGATAGGGGGTGCAGGTTGCGAACATGTTGATGCCGCGACGGCCGAAGAAAGCCTCGGCCTTGCGCTGCGATTCCACCAGATGTTCGGGAATGCCCTGTATCTGCCAGTTGCGATCGTCGATGCCGGTGATGAGCTGGCAGGTGTGCGCCACCATGCGGGGAATCTCCACCGTCTCGTCGCTGTCGAGATTGAGTTCGGAATAGACCGCGTCGAAGCCCTTCTCGGCTATCTTCTGCACGGAGGGTGTCGATGCATTGAAGGCACCGGCGACATTGTTGGTCTCGACGAGCCGCTCCGCCCCCAGGGCCTCGCCATAGCGCACCAGGAGGTCCATCGCCTTCTGCTTGGCGGGGCCGTGCTCGCCGTCGAGCAGTGACTTTTCATGGTCGGTCAGTCGCATGGCTTGCGCGCCTCAGGCTGCGTTGGCGGGACGGATACCTTCGTTGCGGTCGCGCCCGTGGATCGGCTCGACCTTGTCTACATTGTCATGCAGGCGCTCGCGAAGCGTCGCAAGATCGATCTGATGTACGCTGCCGGTTCCCGCAAGATCAAGCGCGTGAGCAGCCGCCGCCCCCATCGCGATGCACGGACCCATCACGCGAACGCTGGCGAGCGCGGCGGTGTCGGCGTCGATGCAGCGGCCCGCGGCAACGACGTTGTCGGCCTCCGCCGGCACCAGCGCGCCCAGCGGAACATAGTGGACGTGGTCCTCGTCGAATGTGTGCCAATGATGGCCGGAGGAATGGTCGTGCAACTCGATCGGCCACGCCGTGCGGGCGACCGCGTCGTCGAACCTGGTGCCAGCGCGCACGTCCTCGGTGGTGAGCTGCTGGCGTCCGACGATCCACCGCGTCTGACGAATGCCCGGAAAGCCGTAGGCCCGCACGCGCGCCCCGCCGAAGCAGGCCGGAAATTCGCGACGCAGGAACTGGACCGCCCTGTCGGCCTGGTCCTTGCCATCGAGCGCGCGCTTCGACGCCTCCAGCGGCTCGAGCGGCGTTTCGACATGGGTCATGTTCATTGCGGCGACGCCGCGGCCCGGAATGACGAAAGCGAGACCCTCGCGGCGCAGAAGGCCGTATTCTTCGCCCTTCTCGCTCATCCGCTGGGAAATTTCCTGCTTGCTCGGCTGGCTGGCCTCGTCGATGTTCTCCAGCACCACCATCTGCGTGCCGTAGACCGTTGCGTCCGACGCCTCGCGGCACTCGAAACCGGCATTCCAGGAAAGGGCCGCGTCGCCGGTGGCGTCCACGAAGCCGTCGGCGACGATGTTCACGTCGCCGTAGCGCGTCGCGCATTGGAGTTCGACCACGCGCCTGCCCTCGCGCTTGACGTCCCTCAGGACCGCGCCGAGGAGAACGGTGATGCCTTCCGCGCGGATCGTTTGCTCCACCCAGCGGCCGAGCGCGACCTCGTCGTAATAAAGAACCGTCGTCAGCGGCCCGTGCCGGAAGAACAACGCTCCGTCCTGCCGGCCGAGATCCCTGATGATGTCGTTCGCAATACCGCCGGTGAACTGATAGCCGTGCGTGCCGTTGGAAAACAGGCCGCAAAAGGTGCCGATGATGGAATTCACCGCCTGACCGCCGAGCACCGGAAGACCGTCCACCAGGATGACCTTGCGCCCAAGCCGCGCCGCCTCGATCGCCGCCGAAACGCCGGCGATGCCAGCTCCGACCACACAGATATCGGCGGAAACGCGCGTGGTTGCGTTTGCTGCTTCACGGCGGACAAGACGCGTATTTCGGGCGACATCGGCTTCCGCCATGCGCGACCTCCCTTCATTCCTCCGAATTCGCCGCGCCGCACCTCTCGAAAGGCCAAGCGCCACCCGTCACGGGCCTCGAATTCCCTCTGGAACGCAGATTGACCTTTTCTCCCATAGTCGAAAAGCACCAATTTTTTGCGTTCACTTTTCTCGATTGCAGAAAGATAGGCGGCACTGCTAGGCTTCATGAAAATTTACCTTGAGCCCCGCTTGCTCATTCGGACGGATCGCCGCCATGGATACGCTTCTCAATATCCGCACCTTCATCGCCACCGCCCGTTCCGGCAGCTTTTCGGCGGCCGGCCGCCAGTTGGGCGTTGCGCCTTCCGTCGTGACCAAGCGGATCAGCAGGCTCGAGGACCAGATGCGGGTGAAGCTCTTCATCCGCTCGACTCGCCAGCTCGTGCTGACCGAGGTCGGCGAACGATATCTTCCCCGCTACCAGGCACTGGTGAGGGAGGTGGACGAGGCGGTCAGCGGCGCCGAGGCGGTGGCCCGGCGCATCGAGGGTCATCTGCGCATCAAGGCGCCGACCACCTTCACCATCGCCTTTCTCGCGTCGATCCTGAGCGATTTCCAGGCGGAAAACCCCAACGTCACGATGGACGTCGCGCTCGTCGACCGCTCCGTCAATCCGGCGGAGGAGGGCTACGACATAGCGCTCGGCGCGCTGCCCGCCTCCTATTCTAATGTGATAGACGAACCGCTCTGCGCCTATCCGAGAACACTCTGCGCGGCCCCTTCCTACCTTGAGAGCCACGGCCTGCCGCAGCATCCGCGCGATCTCGTCGACCATGTCTGCCTGACTTTCCACGCCACCGGCTCGACATGGTCCTTTGTCAGTCCGCGCGGACCGATCGACGTCGAGGTACGTTCGGCCTTCAGCGCCAACGACACCCAGGTCCTGCACGACCTCGCCTGTCGCGGGCGTGGCGTCGCGATGGTCGCGAGCTACATCGCGCGCGATTCGATCCGCACCGGCAAGCTCATCGAGCTCATGCCGGAATACAGGGTTTCGGAACTGTGGCTGAAGGCGCTCGTGCCGCAGACGAAGGCGAGAAAACCGACGGTTCGCGCGCTTCTGGAATGGTTGCGGGCACACACGCAGCCCGTACCGCCGTGGGACATGGTGAGGCACGACGCGACGGCCTGACAACCTTCATCTTTGCCTTGAAGGATGAGACAGACCGGTTCGATCTTTCTCGAATCGCGAAAGCCAATAGTGCGAAAAAGCGTATTCTCAACGCTTCGGTGGTCCGTAAGCTCCAACCGATGAGACGACGCGTGGCCAGTGGACCAGCGCAAACCGTGGGGCCACGCGTTTTCTCGAGGAGACGAACCGATCCTCTTGCCTGCAATCGGCAGGCGTGGATCACCGGTTCGTCAGGGAGGAAGGACATACGCGGTGGAGACGCTTGTCGCCCCGCGCCCCGCGACCTTGTCGCGGCTGGGCGCAATAGATTGTGACGTTCATCCAGACGCGCCGCGGCGCGCGGACCTGATGCCTTATCTGGACGACTACTGGCGCGAGATGGTCACCTCGCGCGACGTCGATCTTCTGGAACTGACGAGCTACCCCACACGCACGCCCCCCTTCAACCGGCCCGACTGGCAGGCCGGCGAAGGCAAGGGCGTCGACAAGCTGCGCCGCAACCTGCTCGATCCCTTCGGGTTGCGCTGCGCGGTCCTGAACTGCGTGACCGGCGTTCACGCGATCTACGATCCCTATCTCGCCGCCGCGCTGTGCTGTGCGACCAACGACTGGCTCGCGACGGAATGGCTCGACCGGGACCCTCGCCTGCGCGCCTCGCTCGTCGTGCCGCTGCAGAACCCGCAGGCGGCCGTCGAGGAGATCGAGCGCCGCGCCGGCGACAAACGCTTCGTGCAGGTGCTGGCGCTGGCGATGGGCGAGATGCCGCTGGGGCGGCGCTTCTACTGGCCCATCTACGAGGCGGCGGAGCGGCACGGCTTCGCCCTCGGCATCCATGCCGGCAGCACCTACCGGCACGCGCCGAGCCAGAGCGGGTTTCCCTCGCATCTGGTCGAGGACCATGTGCACCAGTCGCAGGGCTTCGCCGCGCAGGTGGTCAGCCTGGTCGCCGAAGGCGTGCTGGTGAAATTCCCGAACATGAAGGTCGTGCTGATCGAATCCGGCGTTTCCTGGCTACCCGGCCTGATGTGGCGGATGAGCAAGGACTGGCGCGGCGCGCGCATAGAGATCCCCTGGGTCAAGGAACCGCCCGCGGCGCTGATCCGCAAGCAGATTCGCATGACCGCGCAGCCCTTCGACGCGCCTCTCGATCCGGCGGAACTGGAGCGCATCATCGAGCATCTCGACGCCGACGACATGCTGCTTTTCGCGACCGATTATCCGCATCGGCATTTCGACGGCGACGCGGCGCTGCCTGCCGGTTTCCCCGAACGTCTCCTCGATCGCTTCGTCGGCGAAAACGCGCTTTCCACCTATCCGCGACTGGAGGTCCTGCCATGAGCGACGCCGTTCTGGAAAGAGAGACCGCGCAGGAGACGAAGCTAGGCATAGTCGATTGCGACATCCATCCGGCGGTCAGCACGCCCGACGAACTGCTCGGCTTCCTGCCGCAGCGCTGGCGCAGCCATGTCAAGGACTATGGCACGCGCAGCGCCAACCCGCTGGTCGGCACCCTGCCCTATCCGCGCATGACGCCGGGCGGCGGCATGCGCCGCGACGCCTGGCCGCCTTCGGGCGGCCCGCCGGCGTCCGACCTCGCCTTCATGCGCGAGCAATTGCTTGATCCGCTCGATATCGAATACGGAATCCTGCAGCCGCTCGCCGCCGGCAGCTCCACCTTGAACCAGGAGCTGGGCGCGGCGATGTGCACGGCGATCAACGATTGGCAGATCGACAAATGGACCGGCCCGGAGCCCCGCCTCAAGGGCTCGATCTGCGTGACGCAGGAAGATACGACCGCCGCTCTCGCCGAGATCGAGGCCCGGGCCGCCGACAAGAGCTTCGTGCAGATCGCCATTCCGCCGCGCACCATCGAACCCGCCGGGCGGCGGCGCTATTGGCCGATCTACGAAGCGGCGGAGCACCATGGCCTACCGGTCGGCATGCATTCGGCCGCGGCCGGCGTGCACACCAACAGCGGCACCGGCTGGTTCTCCTTCTACATCGAGGAGCACTACGCCTTTGCCCATTCCCTGCAGACGGTGCTGACGAGCATGGTCTTCGAGGGCGTGTTCGAGCGCTTTCCGAAGCTGAAGCTGGTGGTGGTCGAGGGCGGGTTCGCCTGGGCCGCGCCGCTTGCCTGGCGGCTCGACCGGGAGTGGCGGCGGATGCGCTCGGAAGTGCCGCACGTCAAGCGGCCGCCTTCAGAGTACATCCGTGAGAACGTCTGGTTCACCACGCAGCCCATCGAGGAGCCCGAAAACAACCGTCACCTGCTCGACACCTTGCGATGGATGGGCACCGACCGGCTGATGTTCTCGACCGATTACCCGCACTGGGATTTCGACGATCCCCGCTACGCCTTCAAGGTGCCGCTGACGCCGGCCGAGCGTGCGGCGATCTTCCGCGACAACGCCAGGCAGGTCTACCGCCTGGCCTGATCGGAGCCTTGCCCATGAATGAAATCGTCAGATCACTGGAAACGCCGGCCCTTTCCACCCTGGGTGGGATCGACTGCGACGTCCATCCCGCGCCTCCGCCAACGGCGGCACTGCTTGCGTATCTCGACGAATACTGGCGCGAGACCTTCGTCATGCGCGGCGTCGATCGGCTTAGCCTTGCCATGACCGCCTCGCCGCCGCGGGCACCGATCAATGCGAGGCCCGACTGGCGCGTGGAGGGCACCCCCGCCGGCGCGATGCTCGAGACCGTCCGCGCGCAGGCGCTGGACCCGTTCGGCACGCGCATCGCCATCTGCAACCCGCTGCACGGTGCGATGATCATGCACTCCGACGACATGGCCGCCGCCCTTTGCGGCGCGGTCAACGAGTGGCTCGCCCGCGAATGGCTCGATAAGGAGCCTCGCCTGCGCGGCTCGATCATGATCTCCGCCCAGAATACGGAGCTTGCGATAGCGGAGATCGAACGGCGCGCCGGCGACAGGCGCTTCGTCCAGGTGCTCATCCTCGCGCAGAATGACGAGCCGCTGGGCCGGCGACGCTACTGGCCGATCTATGAAGCCGCGGCGAGGCACGGCTTGCCGGTCTGCGTC
The DNA here is from genome assembly GCF_001014615.2 of Aquamicrobium sp. LC103. Classification (GTDB taxonomy): domain Bacteria; phylum Pseudomonadota; class Alphaproteobacteria; order Rhizobiales; family Rhizobiaceae; genus LBCQ02. The sequence continues at coordinate 42,740 of NZ_LBCQ02000012.1, read as the reverse complement.
CATGCCGGCGGCAGCGCGCGGCACGCGCCGACCGCGACCGGCTGGCCGAGCTACTTCGTCGAGGCCCATGTCGCGCAGGCCGCGATCTTCGAGAGCCAGCTTCTCAGCCTGGTTTCGGAAGGCGTCTTCGCCAAGATTCCGGATTTGAAAATCGTCTTCGCCGAAGCTGGCTTCACCTGGCTGCCCTCCTTCTTCTGGCGCGCGGACAAGACCTGGCGCGGCGTGCGGGCCGAGACCCCCTGGGTGAAGGAACCGCCGAGCGACATCGTCAAGAGACATGTGCGGTTCACGCTCCAGCCGGTCGAGGCGCCACCAGAGCCGGACGCGCTTGCTCGCACGCTCGACCACATCGCCTGCGACGATATCCTTTTGTTCTCGACCGATTATCCGCACTGGCACTTCGAAGGCACGGCCGCCCTCTCGGCGGCTTTCGGCGAGACGCTGGCGAAGAAGATCCTGATCGACAATCCCCTCGCCACCTATCCGCGGATTGCCGCGGATCTTTCCACGGAGGCCGCACGATGACGGAATCGACAGTGCTTTCGCCCGCGTCCGAAGCGGGAACCCGTTTCAACCTCATCGACTGCGACATTCACCCGACCATGAAGTCGCCCGCCGAGTTGCATCCCTTCCTGTCGAAGCGCTGGCGCGACCATGCGGCGACCTATGGCGGCCATATCCGCCAGGGGCTTGCCGAGACGCTCTCGCATCCGCGCATGGTGCCGGAAGTTTCGCGCGTCGATTCCTGGCCGCCCAATGGCGGTCCGCCCGGCTCGGACCTGCCATTCATGCGCGAGCAGCATCTCGACGGGCTCGGCATCGACATCGGCGTGCTGGTGCCGTTGCGCGGCAATGCCAGCGGCCAGCGCCATCCCGACTATGCGATCGCCCTCGCCACCGCGCTGAACGACTGGCAGGTCGACAAATTCCTCGAACCGGAACCGCGCCTGCGCGGCTCGATCATCGCCACCCAGGAAGATCCCGAAAGCGCGGTCGTCGAAATCGACAGGCGAGCAGAAGACAGGCGCTTCGTCCAGATATTGCTGCCCCCCCGATCGATAGAGCCGCTCGGCAAGCGGCGCTACCGGCCTATCCTCGAAGCCGCCGTGCGCCACCGCCTGCCGATCGCCATGCATGTCGGCGGCGTCGGGGGACATCCCGCGACCGGCGCCGGCTGGCCCTCCTACTACATAGAGGAGCATCACTCCCAGGTGCAGACGATGCAGGCGGTGATTGCCAGCCTGATCTTCGAGGGCGTGTTCGAAGATTTTCCCGATCTCAAGGTCTCCTTCGTAGAAGGCGGCTTCTCCTGGGTGCCGGCCTTCGGCTGGCGGATGGACAAGGCGTGGAAGACCATGCGCGACGAGGTTCCGCATGTCAGGCGTCCGCCATCCGAATATCTGCGCACGAACATCTGGTTCACGACCCAGCCGATGGAAGAGCCTAACCCGGCGCGCAACCTGATCGACACGCTGAAATGGATGGGAACGGACCGGCTGATGTTTTCGACCGACTACCCGCATTGGGATTTCGATGATCCCCGCTACGCCTTCAAGGTGCCGCTGACACCCGAGGAAAAGGCCGGAATCTTCGCCGGAAACGCTGCAAACTTTTATGGATTGAGCTGAACATGGGTCGTCACGTGGTAGCGAGGGTCGACGAAGTCGACATCGGCAAATCCAAGCTGGTGAAGGTCGCAGGCCGCGACATCGCGCTCTTCAACGTCAAGGGCGAGTTCTTCGCCATCGCCAATCGCTGTCCGCATGAAGGCGCGGATCTGTGCAAGGGCCAGCTCGTCGGGCTCGCCGAATCCGACGAGCCCGGCCAGTACCGGATGACGCGGCACGGCGAACTCGTCCGCTGCCCATGGCACGGCTGGGAATTCGACATCCGCACCGGCAAGTCCTGGTGCGATCCGGCCCGCACGCGCGTCAAGAGCTTCGACGTGTCCGTCGCCAATGGCGGCACCGTCGTGGAGGGTCCGTACCAGGCCGAAATCTTTCAGGTCTCGATCGACGAGGATTACGTGGTCGTGGAGATTTGAACTTGGCTCAAGCGAACATAATCGGGAGGAAAATAATGTCGCTTATCGGAAAACTGGCCGCATTCGTGCTTTGCACGATGCTGGCCTCGCCTGCGCTTGCGCAGGATGCTGAATGGGAAAAGGTGGTTGAGGCCGCCAAGAAGGAAGGCACCGTCACCGTCTACAATTCGCAACTCGGCGCGCCGAATTTCGTCGCCGTGGTCGAATCCTTCCAGAAGAAATACGGCATCAAGGTCGAGTCGCTCGACGTGCGCGCCAGCGAACTCACCGAGCGTCTTCGTTCCGAACAGGCGGCCGGACGCTACATCGCCGATATCCAGATGCATTCGGCCAATTCGATCGAGACCGGCATGCAGCAAGGGATCGAAGTTCAGGAACATGGCGGCATCCCCAACGCAGCCAATCTCCGCGAGGAGATGAAGAAGGAGATGACGGACAAGCACATTCCCGGTTTTCTCCAGGCCTACGGCATCCTCGTCAACACCAGCCTCGTGAAGCCCGAGGACGAGCCGAAGGGCTGGCAGGACCTCGCCGATCCGAAATGGCAGGGCAAGATCCTTTCCGACGACATGCGCCCGCTCGGTTCCGGCGGAACGATGTTCGTCGTGTTGCACAAGACCTTCGGCCGCGAGTTCAGCGACAAGCTCGCCGCGCAGAAGCCGGTCTTCAGCCGCGACCTGCGTAACGACGCCCGCCGCGTGGCCCGGGGCGAATATCCTCTCTACATTCCGCAGATGTTCGCCTTTGCCAACGATCTCCAGGGCCTGCCGATCAAGGTGGTGATTCCGGAGGAAGGCGTGCCCTACGTCTCCATCCATTTCGCGATCATGAAGAACGCGCCGCATCCGAACGCCGCGCGCCTGTTCATCAACCACTTCCTCGATGTCGAGCAGCAGGAGACCTACGCAAAGGCGTGGATGGTCCCGGTGGTCGAAGGCGTCGCGGACAGGCTCGATGAGCAGTCGCGTGCATTCGCCACCGCCAAGCTTCTCGGCACGCGGGAGCTCGACGAATACGGGCCGATGATGGATCTTGCGAAGGAAATCTATCCCTGAGGATAGCGCCTCCCAAGGCGGAAGGGCCCGGCGGAAACGCCGGGCCCTTCAAAAATGCGCTTGCGCGGTGAAGCGGTCGAACGGGTTTCACTCAGCCTTCGCGTTCGGGTCGCGGACCTTCTCGTAGGTGGCGAATTCGACATTGTAGAGCTCGCCGTCCACTTCCTTGACCTCGCGGATATAGATGTCCTGGACCACGTCGCGGGTCGCAGGGTCGATCGACATCGGCCCGCGCGGGCTGACCCACTCCATGCCCTTCATCGCCTCGACCAGCTTGGTGCCGTCGGTGTCGCCGCCGGTGGCCTCGAGCGCCGCATAGGCCAGGTGCATGGCATCGTAGCCGCCCACCGACATGAAGTTCGGCCGCATGTTGTTGTTGGCCTTGCGCACCTCCTCTACGAAGGCCTTGTTTTCCGGACTGTCATGGTTGGCGGAATAGAAATGCCCGGTGATCACGCCGAGCGCCGGCTGGCCGATGCCGTTCAAGAGGTCGTCGTCGGTAACGTCGCCGGTCGCGATCAGCTTGATGCCCGCTTCGGCAAGTCCACGATCGGCAAACTGCTTCATGAACAGCGAGCCGACGCCCGAGGGCACGAAGACGAAGATCGCGTCGGGCTTGGCGTCGCGCACACGCTGAAGGAAAGGCGCGAAATCGGGGTTCTGCAGCGGGACCCGGATCGCCTCCACGATTTCACCCCCCTCCGCCAGGAACTGGTCGGTGAAGCCTTTCTCGATGTCGATGCCGGGCCCGTAATCCGTTACCAGGGTCACGACACGCTTGAGGCCGTTCTCCACCGCCCAGGTCGCCACCGGAACGGCCGATTGCGGACCCGCCATGCTGGCACGCACGAAATAGTCCGACTGCTGCATGATCGACGAGGTGGTGGCCGAGGTGATCAGCGCGGGAATCTTGGCCTGATTGAGGACCGGCGCGACCGAGATCGCGAGCGGTGTGAGGCCGAAGCCCGCGAACATCCGTACCCCGTCATTGACGACGAGCTCCTGCGCGATGCGGCGGGTCTGATCGGCAACGCCGGCGTCGTCGCGCAGGACGAGCTCGATCTTCTTGCCGGCGACCTCGTCGCCATGAAGCGCGATATAGGCGCGCGCGCCCGCCTCCACCTGGCGACCGGTCGAGGCGAAAGGCCCGGTCATCGGCAGGATCAGGCCGATCTTGACCGCCTCCTGCGCGTAGGCGGGGACAGCCGCCAGCGTCGACAATATCGTGCCGGCCATGAACAATCTTCTGGTAATCATGTATACTCCTCCCTTGTTGCGTAAGCTGAATTCGGATTTAAGGAGCCTTGCCGAAACAGGTGATCTTATTGATTTCTCCGGCTTGTACGTCCCCTGAAATGCAACTTTCACCGATGCTAATGTATGCACGCATGCTGCCTGCTCACAAGCAGAACTCATTTCCTCCTTTGCTGATACTTCAAGCGGAATGACGTTCGTTTCCGGCAGACCTTCCGGCGCGACGCCAACCGTTCGAGACGGCGCCTCAGCGGGCGCCGCCTCCTCGGCCGAGCGTCAGTCCTTCCTGGTGCGCCAGCTGTCGGCGTAGTTCTCGCGAGCCTCGCGCGCATAAGGTGTCGGCGAGACACGCACACGAATCTCTGCCTGCCTGTGCGGCTCGATCGAGGTTTTGCCGGAGCCGCCGTCGGGCTCACCCCAGACCAGCGTCAGCACGTCACCTTCTTTGATATCCGGGTCGACCACGCCCAGCGACAGCATGCAGCGCTCGTTGAAGCTGTAGCCGTTGAACATCGACATGCCGACCACCTTGCCATTCTTCATTACCCTGTCGGCGCTCGACGAGGCATAGTTCGGCTGCGGAAAGTCGATCCATTTGTAGTTTTCCGCGCCCGGATCGAAGGCGGAGGCGATCACTTTCAGGACATCCTCGGCATTCCACTCGAAGGTCACCTTCTTGCGGTGTGGTTTTTCCTTCATCTTCTCCAGCGCGGCGCGCCCGACGAAGTCATGGTCGAACTTCACATAGATGCCGTAGCCGAGCTCGTAGGGGGTGACGTAGTAGTCCTCGATATTGCTCGAAACCAGGCTGCCGCCGATCGAGCCGGTCGCCTCGTAACCATCGGCGGGAAGCCAATCGCGATAGCCCTGCAGTTCCTCACCCGTATAGATGCCGGGCAGTGGAGAGGGTATCCAGCCGGATTCAAGCGTGTTGGTCGAATAGGCGCGGCTGCCGACCTGCCGAAGGTCGACTCCGATGTCCCGGGCCGCCTGGAGGATCGTGTCGCGCACCTCGTCCTTTTCGGCATAGGGTCCCCAGACTTCCAGGCCAGGAGCGCCCGCCATCCCGTGGCGCAGTGCCCGCACCTTCCTGCCGCCGACATTTATCCAGTCGACATGAAAGAACTTGATGTCGGGGATCGGGCCGCCATTGATCTTCTCGAATATCTTCGGAGCATCCGGCCCCTGGATCTGGAAGCGGTAATGAATGCGCTCGACCTTCCTGCCGTCGGGTCGCGACGGAGAGCGTGGATCGCGGGTGAGCTTCACGTCGTGCTTGCCGAGCGAAGCATTGTATTCGAGCCAGTTTGCGGTCGGCGCGCGACCGACCAACACGAATTTGTCCTCGCGCTCGCGGAAGATGATCATGTCGCCGATGACATGGCCCACGGGCGTCACCGGAACATAATGCTTCGCGCGGTTCGTCCCGAAATTGGCGAAGCTGTTGATCGCCAGGCCTTCGAGGAACCTCGCCGCGTCCGGGCCTTCGACGATCAGCTCGTCCATATGGTGCGACTGGTCGAACAGCACCGCGGAATCGCGCCAGGCAGTCTGCTCGGAGCGCCAGTTGTCGAACTCCGCCGCGACGACCGGGTATACATACATACCGATCTTGGAATTGCGGAGCAGACCGACAATGTCGCCGCTTTCCTTCAAAACCTGGCTCAGGCTCGATTTAGCCATTCGAACTCCTCCCTTGAAATCGCCTATCGATGTATACATCGAATGCCATAGCAAGCGGGAATGCAAGCTCAATTTCGGCTGGCGCGGAAGAATTTGGAAAACGCGGAGAATCGGCCGCACGACTGAGAAAAACCGGTCCGACCTCGGTTCAGGCCTGCACCAGCGCCAGCTCCTTGATATGCGCGATCGAGGCGGGATCCTGGGTGAAAATGTATTCAAGATTGCGTCTTGCCGCGCGGGCGTGCTCGCGGGCGATCGCCTCTGCCCGGCTGCCCTCGCGCGCCTCGATCGCGTCGATCAGCGCCTTGTGCTGGTCCTGTGCGGTGCGCAGTGAGCGGCGGAACGCCTCCAGGTCTGCCCTGTGAGGAAGGAAAGCCGACGGCGAGGCGAAGGGAAGCGCGCTGGCCCGCTCCACCTCGCGCCTGATGATCTCGCTTCCCGACAGGCCGGCAAGTTCGTGATGGAAGCGCGCGTTGAGATCGGAATAGGCATCGAAATCGACCTCGTCGGGCAGGTCGCCGAAACAGGCGTCGAGCCGTAAGGCGGTTTGCCTGATCTGTTCCAGCGCCTGAGGAGGAACGCCGCGCTCGGCCGCGAGCCGGGCGGCCGTTCCTTCCAGCACGCCGCGCAGCTCGATGGAATCGATGACGTCGGCGAAGCCGAAACGCCTCACGACGAAGCCGCCATTGGGCAGGCGATCGAGCAGCCCTTCCTCGGCGAGGCGGGACATCGCCTCGCGGATCGGCGTGCGGGAAATATTCAAGGCCTCCGCCAGCGCCACCTCGAACAGCCGCGCACCGCCCTGCAGCTCGCCGCTCAATATCTTCTCGCGCAATTCGACGACCGCGCGTCGTCCATGGGTTGCGGCTTCGCTCTCTCTCATCGGCGTTCCCCTTCCTGCCAAACCACGTCCGGCACCGTTCTCGAACGGCACACGGGTCTCTCAGCGGGTACAGCCTTGCGACATGGGCCGCAACTTTCCAATGCCGCGTGCATCGTCGCGGCATGCCGGCAAGGGCGCCGCCATCACCGGCATGCAGATGCCATGGACAGCTTCAGCCGGATTTCAGTCGAAGCTCGAGCGCTCTGGCGACGACCTCATCGAGGTTCGCCTGCGAACCGACGCCGCAGGCTCCCATGCGCTCCTGGATCTCGGCGATCTCTATCGCCACGCCGCCACGCAGGCCAAGGGCATCGAGCGTCGCGGCGCTTTCGCGCATTTCGGCGGCACGGCGGCGGCCATGCCGCGTCGTCCGCTCGAACTGGTAGTCGGCGAATCGCGACCATTCGAGGCCCGGAAAGGAAGCCGAGAGGGAGGCAAGGATTTCGTCGTAACAGCCCGACGCCCGTGCCGCGAGCAGCGTCTCGACGGTGATCGCCTCCAGCCCCTTGACGAAAAGAGAGCGCACCATCTTGATCGCGGTCGCCGCGCCGGCGGATGAACCGGCGACCTTTGCGGAGAAGCCGAGCTTCCGCAATTCCGGCAGCAGGTGCTGCGCTATCGCTCCGGCGAGCAGCACCGGGGTTGCGTGCTTGCGGGGATGGACGGGCGCCATCACCGCCATGTCGAGATAGTCCGCGCCCGCCGCTTCCACCGCGGCCGCCGTCTGCCGCTTGCGCTCGGGCGAGACGGAATTGATGTCGACGACGACCTGCCCCTGGCGAAGATGCGGTATGAGCGGCTCGATTGCCGCGAGGCTTTGGTCCGCCGTCACCGCGCTGAATATCCAGTCCGCCGCGACGAGACCCTCGGACGTTTCGGAAATTTCGGCGCCACGCGCCCGCATCGCCTGCCGCATCGACTCATCGCCGCGCGAGAGCAGGATGTCGTAGGCGATGAACTCCAGCCCCTGCCCGCTCAAGCCTTCGTGAAAGGCGCGGGCCGCCTCGCCATATCCGAGAAATCCGATCTTCATCGTCTGCCTCCGTTCAGCGGGGGAGGAATTCGGCAATCCCTGCCGCCTATCCGAACACATATCCGTCGAACAATTTTCGGGCCGTGCGCAGCACGGCGGCATCGGTAACGACACCGTCGCGTACGGTCGCGATCACACTCATCTCCCCGGTGGGATGCTCGACCGAGATCAGCTTTTCATCGCCGGAAGGAACAACGGCCAATTCCGCCGCCGGCCCCCGTGACAGCAAACAGGCTGTCGCGACGCTGACCGCGCCCAGCACCCCGATCGCGTCGTGGCAGCGATGCGGAATGAAGGTGCGCGTGGATATGGCCCCTCCCGCGCGGGCGGCGGAAACCATCGTCATCTTCGGCACCGATTTCCTTGCCACGTCGCCGAGATTCATCATCGACCCGGCTTTCAGGCGGATCGCCTCAAGCCTGGCGCGCAAGTCGGAATTGGCCTCCAACGCCTCCGGCGTTTCCGTGCCCTCGATGCCGAGATCGGCCGCGCGCATGACCACGCAGGGCATGCCATTGTCGATCAAAGTGCATTCCACGCCTTCGATCGTCTCGACAGCATTGCCGGTCGGCAACAGGGCGCCACAGCTCGATCCGGCCGTATCCGCGAAGGTGATCGGCACGGGAGCCGCGGCTCCGGGCACGCCATCTATCCGCGCATCGCCCGCATAGCTCACCCGACGGCCGGGCGTCTCGACGCGGGCGGTGGCGACCTGGCCGGTGTTTTCCATGAAGATGCGAACTTCAGTCCGGCCGTCGACGGCCTCCACCAGCCCCCGTTCGATGGCGAACGGGCCGACGCCGGCGAGGATGTTGCCGCAGTTCTGTCCGTCGCTGACGATCGGCTCGTCGACGAAGACCTGCAGGAAGAGATAGTCGACGTCGGCGCCTGGCCTTTGCGACTTGCCCACCACCGCGACTTTCGAAGTCAGCGGGTCGGCTCCGCCCATGCCATCGATCTGGCGCGCGTCGGGCGAGCCCATCATGCGCAGCAGGAAAGCATCGCGCGCCGCGCCGTCCTCAGGCAGGTCCTCGGCGAGGAAATACCCGCCCTTGGACGTGCCGCCGCGCATCCACATGCAGCGGATGCCGTCACGCATATTTCAGACCCTTCTCGGCGAGGCGTTCGCGCATCTTGTAGATGTCCAGGCCCAATTCCCCGGCGGCGAGCCGCTTGCGCTTTTCGTCTTCAGCCGCCATGCGCCGTTCGGCCTTCGTCGCTGTCTCCTCGGCCTCCTCGCGCCGCACGACGCAGACGCCGTCGTCGTCCGCCACGATGACATCGCCCGGATGAACCAGCGCACCGGCACAGACGACCGGCACATTTACCGAGCCGAGCGTCTCCTTGACCGTGCCTTGCGCGAAGATCGCCTTCGCCCAGACCGGAAAGCCCATCGTCTTGAGATCGGCGACGTCGCGCACGCCAGCGTCGATCACCAGCCCCCGGCAGCCGCGCGCCATCGCAGAGGTCGCGAGCAGATCGCCGAAATAGCCGTCCTCGCAGGGGCTGGTCGGAGCGAGCAGGAGGATGTCGCCGGATTTCACCTGCTCGATGGCGACATGGAGCATCCAATTGTCTCCGGGTGGCGCGGAGATCGTCACCGCGCTCGCCGCCAGCCGCGCACCTTGATAGATCGGCCGCATATAACTGGCGAGCAACCCCTTACGCCCCTGGGCTTCATGCACGGTGGCGACGCCGCAGGCCGCCAGGCGGTCGATGACCGCCTGATCCGCGCGCTCGATGTTCTGAACGACGACGCCCATCACAGCTCATCCACGGTTCGCGGGAACACCGACTGGAAGCCTTCCGCGTGGGTCGATTTGCGACCGCCCGACTGGCCGCCCGAATTGCGCATGAAATGGTTACCGCGGTTCTCGGCGACGTTCCGGTAATAGTGCCAGAGGTGCTCTTGTCCTTCCATGCACTGGATGGCGGCCCATTTCCTTTCCCATACCGGCGAAATGTCGAGGAAGACATCCGGCTTCCATTCCATCTGCTCCGTCTGATGCGGCTCGAACAGATAGAGCTGCGGCGCGCCGAGCACCTTCTCGCCTGGATTGTGGCCCCAGGCCTGCGCGATCATGCGCGCCTCCAGCGCCACCTGCGTCGCATACATGTGATCGGTGTTGTAGGGATCCCATTTGGAGTGCGAGAGCATGAAGGCCGGCTGCACCTTCCGGATCACGTCGACCAGCCGGTATTTCGCCTCGCGGTCGACCTCGAGCGGATAGTCGCCGAGATCGAAGAACTGGATGTCGTGAACGCCGAGCGCCCTGGCCGCGTTTTCCGCTTCGATCCGGCGGGCGGCCTTCACCTTCTCAAGCGTCATCCCCTCGTTCTTCCACAGCTTGGCGCTTTCACCGCGCTCGCCGTAGGAGAGGCAGACCACGGTCACGTCATACCCCTTGTCGGCATGCAGCGCGATCGCTCCGCCGCAGCGCCAGACGAAATCCGCCGAATGCGCGCTGATCACCAATGCCGTTTTTGTCATGACCTACTCCTTCTTGCCCGCCGGCGGCGTGCCGTGTGTGTGAAATGTCTCGATCGTCTTGAGGCCCCAGGCCTGGCCCTTCCTGCGTTCGGCTTCGGTCCACGTTACCGTGGGCCAGTCGGGCCTGAGGATCAGCCGCGCACCCGCATTGGCAAGCTCCACCCGGTTTCCGGCAGGCTCCCAGACATAGAGGAAGAAGGTGCCCTGGATCGCGTGCTTGTGCGGGCCGGTTTCGATGTGAACGCCATTCTCGAGGAAGATGTCGGCCGCGCGCAGAATGTCCTCGCGCTGGTCCACAGCGTAGGTCACGTGATGGAACCGTCCCCTGGCGCCGGTGTGATCCTCGGAATAGGCGATGTCGTAGCTCTTGTTGTTGACGGTGAACCAGCAGCCGCCCAGTCGCCCGTTGTCGAGCCGTATCTGCTCGGTCACGCGGCTGCCCAGGGCCTTGGTCATGAAATCCCGGATCGCCGAAACGTCGGCCGCCAGAAGGTTCAAATGGTCGAGGCGTCGCGGGCAGGCGCCCCGGCCGTGATAGCGTTGCGCCATGTTCTTCAGCGCGGGTCGCTCCCCTTCCGGCGCCTCATAGACGCGCGTGTCGTAGTAAAGCTCGAAGATATGCCCGTCGGGATCGGTGAAGCGATAGGCGCGGCCATGGCCGGCGTCGCCGTCGACCCAGCCGATGCCGCAGCCCATCTCCTCGATCACCTTCACCCGCCGTTCGAGCGCCTCCGGCGAGGCCGTCCGGTAACCGACGTGACCGACGCCGGTCGTATGGTGCCGGGTGAGCTTGAGCGTGTGGAATTCGTAGTCGTCGAAAGCGCGAAGATAGGCGGTGCCGTCCTCGACCAGGCTCGCGGTAAGCCCGTAGACGCGGGTGAAGAAATCGAGGCTCTCATCGAAGCGGTCCGTATAGAGCTCGACATGCCCGAGATGGGCGACGTCATGGCAAGGTTCCGTCATTGCACGGCGCTCCGCTCGCAAAATTGCAGCCTGATCATGATCTTCTCCTCCCGGTCGACCTTTTCGCCTCGTCCGAGATTAGGCACCTTTCCCTTGTGCCGGCAATTTCGTTCTGCTGCGGAATCATAAGCTGGACTTACAGCTAAGATTTCACATCCCTCTATTCACGTTTTTCCGATCGCGGAAAACGGCTGCAAATAACGTTCACAACCTATCCGCTCTCCCCTGCAAAGCATAAGGTGGACACTGGAAGACGAAACAGCGGCCGGATTGCAGCGTCGGCGGAATGCGGATCACGGAGAAAGCGATGGATATCGGCGAACCTTCCCGAGCGGAGACGATCAGGTCCGAAACAGACGCGTTCGCGGACAGCCGCACGTCGATGCCACCCAATCTGCGTCATATCCGGCTGCTCATCGCCTGCGCCGACAAGGGTTCACTCACGGCGGCGGCGGCCTCGCTGGGGGTCACCCAGCCTGCCGCCTCGCAGGCGCTGAAGCGGCTGGAGAGCCAATTCGGCACGGTGCTCATCGAGCGCGACGGAATGCGGCTGACTGCCGCCGGCGACATCGTGGTGCGACGCTCTCGCCGGCTCTGCGACTTCATCCGTCGAGCCTGCGGCCAAGGTCTGAAGTCGGAGCTGCCGCGCATCGAGGCGCGCCTGACCTGGTCCCATCTGCGCGCCGTATCGACCTTCGCCGAAAACGGCAGCTTCAGCGCCGCGGCGCGGATGCTGGGCCAGTCGGAGCCGGCGGTACAGGGCGCGGCGCGGCAGGCGGAGGCCATCATGGGCATGCCGCTCTTCGACGGCGCGGGCCGGGCGATAAGCCTCAATTCGAGAGGCCTGTGGGCGGCACGCTGGTTTGGCCTGGCGCTGGCCGAATTCGGCAATGGGATGGACGAGATCGCGGAAGCGCGCGGCGAATATGCCGGACGGGTTTCCATCGGCACGTTGCCGCTCACCCGCACCTTCCTGGTTCCGGACGTGGTCGCCACGCTGGCGCGACGGCATCCGCAGGCACGTTTCGAGGTCACGGAAGGCAGCTACGAGGCCCTGCTGGCGGATCTCGAACGTGGCCGCATCGACATCCTCGTCGGCGCCATGCGTGCCGATCTCCCGTCGAAGACGCTGCAACAGGAGCGGCTTTTCGATTTCGAGCTGCGCGTCGTCGGCAGGGCGGATCATCCGCTGGTGACGAACGACGGGATCACCACTTCCGATCTCGCGAAATTTCCATGGATCGTCGCGCGGCGCGGCACGCCTTCGCGCGAAACGTTCCGAACCATGGCTGCGTCGTTCCAGAGCCCGGCCCTGGAAAGCGTGGAAACCGGCTCGTTGAACGTGATCCGCGGCATATTGCTGAAATCGGACCACCTGGCGCTGCTTTCCCTGCACCAGATCCGCTACGAGATGGAGGCAGGCTTTCTCGCCGTCCTCGATCACGAGCTTCCGCACTCGCGCCGGTCGGTCGGAGCGACGCTACGGCGCCATTGGCTGCCAACGGCGCTGCAGTCGGAGTTCCTGGATGTCTTGCGCGAAATTTCCAGGGATCTGTCCTAGTCGACCGAAGGCGCCAATTCGTTCGCCGCGTGGCCGGCGGCGGGACAGTTCGATTTCGCCGCGAGCATCGGCGCAAAAAGCACAATACGCCGCGCGACCCTCCTAGACTTCACTCGAGATTTTCATGCTTTGGAGGCACGACGTGAAGATAGCCAAACTCGTCTGTTCGGTCGGAATTTCCGGTTTTCTCTACAAGGATCTGGCGGCGATCAAGGCCGGTGCGGAGCCGGACGGCCTGCTCCTCTACAAGGGTGATCCCGTCACTCCAGGCTTCAAGCGCATCATTCAGCCGGGCAAGACCGTCTCGGTCATGCTCGTGCTGGAAGACGGCTCCGTCGGTTTCGGCGATTGCGCCGAGGTGATCCTCGTCGGTCTTGCCGGCCGCGACGGCATGTTCGTTCCCGAGGAGATGCTGCCGATACTCGAAGGGCCCATCGCCGAGCGGCTGGAGGGACGCGACATGAGCCGGTTCCGCGAACTGGCCGAGGAAATCGACAGCCTGGAAATCGACGGCAAGCGGCTTCACACGGCGGTGCGTTACGGCGTTACCCAGGCCTTGCTGGACGCAGCCGCCCATGCTAGCCGACTGACCATGGCCGAAATCGTCGCGCGCGAGTACGGCTCCACACTCCGCACCGAGCGGCTGCCGATTCTCGCCGGCGCCTTGCGCGCCGACTGGGCGCAGCACGACCGCATGATACTCAAGCGCGCCGACGTGCTGCCGCACACGCCGTTCCTCAGCGTGCGGGATCATGTCGGCTTCGAGGGCGAGAAGCTCGTCGCCTATATGGAGCGGCTAGCCGCGCGGCTGGAGGAAATCAAGGACCCCGACTACCATCCCCGTATCCACATCGACCTCTACGGCACGATGGGCGAGCTGTTCGACAACGACGCGGAAAAGATCGCGGAATATCTGGGCCGCCTCGAACGGATCATCGCGCCCTACGACCTGCTGGTGGAATCGCCGGTGGTCGCGTCTTCCCGCCAGGGACAGATCGACATCTATCGGGCCATCCGCAAGGCGATGGACGAGCGCGGCATCAAGGCCGGCCTCGTCATCGACGAATGGGCCAACACGCTCGACGACATCAAGGCCTTCAAGGCGGCCGGCGCAATCCAGAACGTCCAGATCAAGACGCCCGACATGGGCGGCGTCAACAACACGATCGAGGCGCTCATCTTCTGCCGTGAGAACGGCATCGGCGCATGCCTGGGCGGAACGTCGAACGAGACCGACCAGTCGGCCCGCGTCACCGCTCAGCTCGGCATCGCATGCGGAGCGGAGATGATCTCGACCAAGCCCGGCCAGGGCAGCGACGAGGGCTGGATGATCCTCGTCAACGAGATGGAGCGTGCGCTGGCGCTGATCCGCGCTCGCGCGGCGTAAGGCCTGGTCGAAGCGGTCATCCCTCGGCTCGAAGAGCGCAACGTCGCGGCGCTCAAGTAGCTTGCCGAGGAGACCGCCTCGAGTTTCGTGTCGGGCGGGCGCGAAAGCCAGATTCTCTCCCGTCGAAGCCGGGGCTCGCCGACGCCGCCACCCTGATGACCAAGCGCAACGAGACGGCGCGGATGCTGCACGGACCGGCCGTTGACGAACGGCCCCGCGGCTTCACAGGTCGCGGGCGATCATGCCGAGCCGGGTTCCCTTCTCGACCCGGCTCGAAGCCGGCCGGAAGATCAGGACGCCGTCGATGGGCGCCCTCGCCTCCGCCGGTTCGGCCTCAAGATCGTCGATGGGGTGCACATAGCCGAGAACCTGACCCTTCGCGACCGCCTGCCCGAGTTCCACCACCGGCTCGTATATGCCGTCGCGCCGTGACGCCACCACCCAGTCGAGATCGGCGGCCTGCAGTATGCGTGGCCCGTCGAATTCAGGCCAGACCGGCGTCTCCAATTCGCCCGGCAGCATGTTGAAATGCCTCAGCGCGTTGCGAAGACACACGCCGGCGACGTCGAGCGACCGGCGCGTCATCGTGCCGCCGCCGAACTCGCAGCAGACGAAGATTTTGCCCCGCCGCTCGACATAGGTGTCGAACATTCCCGGCTTGTCGCTCTCGTCGATAACGACGCCGAGCGGCGGCCGCATCGCTTCGATCAGCGTCATCGTCCGGCGGTGCTGATCGGCATCGGCGAGCGGGTGCATCATCGCCAGCGGCACCCAGTTGGTGAAGCTGCCGCCGGTATGCGCATCGACAACCGCGTCGACGATCGGCACCAGCCTCGTCGCCAGCCAATGAGCCAGGATTTCACTCGGTCGCCCCTCGGGATCGCCGGGAAAGCTCCGGTTGAGATCGAGCCTGTCGATCGGCGCGACGCGCTGGCCGGCGCGCATGGCGAGCTGGTTGAGCACGGGAACGATGATCAGCCGGCCGTTGACATGATCCAGCTCCAGCGAGCGCGCGATGCGCAACAAGGTGATCGGTCCGTCATATTCGTCGCCGTGAACCGCACCGGTCATCAGCACCGTCGGCCCCTCTCCCCGCGCGAACACGGCGATCGGGATTTCAACGGTTTCGCCGAGACCCGGCAAGGGAAGGACGATCTTGCCGAAGCGTTTGCCGGGAGCGTCGAGATCGATCGTGGAATGCACTGGAGACCAGGCAGGCAGCATTGGCGGTTCCTCGGGATTGGAAAAGAGGGACGCCGATAGGGCGCCCCCGGACACTACTTGACGAAGAGTTCCCGCGAGAGCTTGCTGAAGCTCTCTATGTTCCTGTCGGTGACACGGAAGGCCTCGCTGAGAACATAGCCCCAATCGTCGTACCACATGCCCGCCATGAGATGGAAAGTCATGTCCGGTTCGAGGACGGTCGTGTCGCCGGAACGCAGGCTCGCCGTCTTCTCAGTCCAGTCGATGCCCATCGCATAACCCACCCGCGACTTCTTCTCGAAGCCGTGCTTTCGAGTGGTCTTACGGTAGAGCGCCTCGACCTCCTCGCATGTCCAGCCGGCGCGGACATTGGCGAACACCGCCTCGAAAGCGTCGCGCGTCGCTTCGTGCAGCCTCGTCAGCTTGTCTTCCGGCTTGCCGAGAACGAGCGTGCGCGACAAACCCGCCACGTAGCGCTTGCGGAAGCCGCCGAGCTCGATATTGGTGACGCTGTTGTTCTCGTATCTGGCATCCGTCCACGACAGATGCGGCGCCGCGGAACGGGGGCTGCCGGTGGGCATCGCCGGCGTGACCGGACGATCGCCGCCGAATTCCGGCGTACCCCGCACCTGCGCGGCCATGATTTCCGCAGCCACGTCACACTCACGGACGCCGACCGCGATGTTGTCGTAGGCGGCCTGCATCGCGAGATCGGCAATAACGCCAGCCTGGGACATATAGGCCAGCTCCGCCGGCGATTTCTTCAGGCGCTGCCAGGTCACCAGATTGCCCACGTCGACGAAACGCGCATTCGGGACGGCTTGTTGGAGGCGCTGGTGGGTATTGGGCGTCAGCCAGTCGAGCTCGACGCCGAGACGCTTGCCGGCAATGCCCCACTGGCGGAAGAGGTCGCCGAAATAGTCGTAAGGATGCGCGCGCGGATGCGCGATGTAGTCTTCCGGATAACCGTGGATGTGCTTCGGCTGGATGAAGGCCGTATCGCCCGGCACGTCCATCTCGCGCAGGATCAGGCGCGGCTCCTCCTCCTGCGCGATCACCACCAGCGCCTGCGGCACGTAGGCGGAATGCCCGTCATAGCCTGTCAGGTAGAAGATGTTCGAGTGGTCGATGACGACGAGGGCGTCCAGTCCCTCGGCATTCATCCTGCGCTTGGTTTCCTGAAGGCGCTGCAGATATTCTTCACGCGCGAAGACGGGCATGGTGTAACTTCTCCGATTGATGTTTTTTGCTATTCGGCGCCGTAGCCGATCAGGGCCTTGAGCTCGGTGAATTCCTCCAGCCCGTACTTGCCGTTCTCGCGGCCGTTGCCGGACTGCTTGTAACCGCCGAACGGAGCCAGCCGGTCCATGTCGGGATAGTTGATGTGGACGCGTCCGGCACGAATGCGCCGCGCGACCGAGCGCGCATGATCGACGCTGCCCGACTGGACGTAGCCGGCGAGCCCGTAGATCGTGGAATTGGCGATCTCCACCGCCTCGTCCTCGTCGCGATAGGTCATGACGGAGAGGACCGGTCCGAAGATTTCCTCGCGGGCGATGCGCATATCGGACCGCACGCCGGCGAATATGGTCGGCTGCACATAGTGGCCCCGCTCCAGCCCCTCCGGCCGACCCAGGCCGCCGACGAGAAGTTCAGCGCCCTCCTCGATACCCGAGGCGATCATCTCCTGGATTTTCTCGTATTGAGCCTTGTTGACGACCGGTCCCATGTCGACATCGTCGCGCTGCGGCGAGCCGACGCGCACCTGGAGGGCGGTTGCCCTCGCGATCGCGCGGACTTCCGCAAGCCTTCCCTCCGGCACCAGCATGCGGGTGGGCGAACTGCACGCCTGACCCGAATTGCTGAAGCATGAGCGAACGCCTTTCGCCACCGCCGCCTCGAAATCGGCATCGTCGAGAAGGATGTTGGCTGACTTGCCGCCGAGCTCCTGCGCGACCCGCTTGACGGTGTCGGCGGCCGCCTTGGCGATCGCGATGCCGGCGCGCGTGGAGCCGGTGAACGACACCATGTCGATGTCGGGATGCGCTGAAATGGCCGCTCCCACATTCGGGCCATCGCCATTGACCAGGTTGAACACGCCCCTGGGAACGCCCGCCTCCTCGAGCACCTCGGCGAAGAGAACGGCATTGAGCGGCGCCACCTCGCTCGGCTTCAGCACCATCGTGCAGCCGGCCGCCAATGCGGGCCCGACCTTCGTCACGATCTGGTTGATCGGGACGTTCCACGGCGTAATCAGGCCGCATACGCCAATCGGCTCGCGCACCACCATGGTGGTTCCGGCCAGATGCTCGAATTCATAGGATTCAAGCACTTCGATCAGCTTCTTGAGATGCGCCGGACCGAGAAAAGCCTGCGTTGCGCGGGCATCGCGGATCGGAGTCCCGACCTCGCGGCACATCACCTGCGCGAACTCCTCGAAGCGCCGCTCATAGATGACGAGGATACGCTTTATCAGCTCCAGCCGCTCGGCGGGAGTGGTCCGCGAATAGGACGGAAAGGCGCGGCGCGCGGCCGCCACGGCGCGATCGACATCGGCCGCCGAGCCGGCGCTGATCGTCGCGAAGGCTTCCTCGATCGCGGGATCGACGACGTCGATGGTCGCCGGCACCGCGGGATCGACCCACTCGCCGTCGATGAAGAACTTCAGGGCATTTTTCATCTGGATGCTCCTCACGCCGCCGCGTCGAGCAACGGGCAGCCGGCAGCGCCGAGGATCGTCAGCGTCCTGCTCATCTCGTTGATCTGCAGGGCGAAGCTCTCGTCACCGCCCATGCCGGGCTTCGAAAGCAGGAATGTCGGTCGCGTGGCCAGCCCGATATGGGTGGTGATGCGCGACGACTGGTCGGTTTCGTTGGCGGTGCCGCCGAGATAGGCGGCCATGCCGATCGAGTTGCAATAGATCGCGGCCTCGATCGTGTTGTTGATGCCGCCGAGGTCGGGCGTCTTGATCTGCACCATGTCCGTGGCCTTGGCCTCGCCCCAGGCTCGGATGTCCTCGAGCGTGTTGCACCATTCGTCGGCGATGATCGTGCAATTGATGCCCTTGCGGCCGAGCACCGACCGCAAGCGCCCGAAAATCTCGATCTGGGCGGAAAGCGAATCCAGCACGAAGGGCGATTCGATCATCAGGTCGAAGGGCGCGACCGCATCCGCGACCCGGCCGAGATAGTCCGCCGTCCGCTCGACATCCTCCTCGAAGAGCTGGCCGATACTGCCATAGACGTCGAAATGAAGTTGCGGCTTGTAGTCCGGCGCGCCGATCTCCTGCACGCGGCGCCTGAACTTGGTCACGTAATCGAGGAAGAGCCGACCGTCGCGGCCGATATGCAGATCGATGTCTCCGAAGGAGGAATGCGGAAGGATATCAGCCCGTTTAAGGATCATCCTGTCGTGAAGGTTGTAGTTGTCGCGCATGCAGGAGGAGAGGATGGGGATGCGCGAATTGACGATCCGCTGGCCGTATTCGCGCGCGACAACCTCCGCCATCTGCTCGCGGCGCGCCAACGCCACGGCGTGGAGCAGCGCCTGGGTAATACCGTAGCGCACGGCCATGTGCAGCGGCTTGCCGTCGACCGTCAACCGGTCGAACTCCTCGGCGAGCGGGCGAAAGCTCGAAAGCTCGCGGCCGACGAGTAGCGGCGCGATGTGCTTTTTCAGCGTCTCCATATGCTCGACCGATTTGAACGGACGGTCGCGGCCGGCATAGCCGGCGAGAATTACGTCGGCGCAATCTCCATGCGCGATCAGGCCGTCGTCCAGAACGAGCATGACCGAAACGATCTCGGCCGCCTGCGTGATCGCGTCGAAGCCGGGCAGTACCGGTTCGCCATCGAAGAGATAGCCGTTCGGCTTCGCTCCCCTGCGGATCGCCTCGCGATCCTGGTGCACGAAACTCGATCTTCCGACCGAGAACAAAGCCTTTGCAATCTTCATGAAAACCGTCCCTCTGTTGGGCATCGCTCGCGGCAACGCCTGCGCGGGCATGATAGGGACGGCGATGCGGTAGCTTTTGCTAATTTTCACCCCCAGCAAAGCATGATGACGCTGTTTCGATCCTGATTTTTGCAATCCATACGGCGCTTCTGCTCGCTACGATCCCATTCCAGAAGGCACGCTTCGTGCTTCTCGCGGACATCGAACCGATCACCACGGCGGACCCTGAGTTCCAATCCACAAGCCGGGCGGTTCCTCACAATGGAGAGGACAATGAAAAGGATTCTCGTTCCCGGTCACGGATTTCTCAACTCCGCGGATCAGCGTGAAATCATGGCGTTCGCACGCAATGGCGCGACCCGCAGGGACGTGCTGCGCGGCCTCGTTGCCGCAGGCATCGGAGCCGGCGTAGCAGGCACCGTTCTGTCGAGCGTGACGCGGGCTTATGCGGAAACGCCCAAGAAGGGCGGAACCCTGCGCGTGGCCGGCGGCGTTTCCAGCAATGCCGACACGCTCGATCCCGCCGTGTTCGGCAACTCGACCGACTACAGCCGCGGGTTCATGTTCTACAACGGCCTCACGACGCTCGACAGCAAGCTGGCCGCCCAACCGGGCCTCGCCTCCTCGTGGGATCACGACGGCACGAGCAAGGTCTGGACCTTCAAGCTGCGCGACGACGTGCGCTTCCACGACGGAAAGGGCTTCAGCGCGCAGGATGCCGTCTACTCGCTGCTGCGCCACAAGGATCCGAACGTAGGCTCGAAGGCCAACGTCATTTCCGGCCAGATCGAAAGCGCGCGGGCAGCCAGTCCGACCGAGCTGGAAATCACGCTGGTGGCCGGCAATGCCGACCTGCCGGTGCTGCTTGGAACGCCGCATTTCCTGATCATCCAGGACGGGCAGACCGATTTCGCCAAACCCGTCGGCACCGGCCCGTACAAGGTCGAGGAGTTCACGCCGGGCGTCCGCTCCCTCGCCGTGCGCAACGAGGACTACTGGAAAGATGGCCAGCCCTATCTCGACGCCATCGAGTTCTTCGGTTTGTCGGAGGAGAACGCGCGCCTGAACGCCCTTCTCTCCGGCGACGTGCAACTCACGACCACGATCAATCCGCGCTCCATCCCGCAGCTCGAGGCCAATCCGGACATGCGGCTTTTCGAGACGAAGGGCGGCACGTACACCGACATGATCATGCGCCAGGACAGCCAGCCGACCGGCAATGCGGATTTCGTGCTCGGCATGAAGTACCTGATGAACCGGCAACTGGTTCGCAATTCGGTTTTCCGCGAATATGCGGTGATCGCCAACGATCACCCGATCGATCCGACGAACCCGTTCTTCGCCGCTGACCTTCCGCAGCGGCCATACGATCCGGAGAAGGCCAAATTCCATTTCGAGAAGGCCGGCGTTCTCGGCACGACGATACCGATGGTCGTCTCCGAAACGGCGCGCGCCTCGATCGAGATCGGAACGATCATGCAGCAGGACGCGGCCGATCTCGGCCTCAACATCGAACTGCAGCGCGTGCCGATCGACGGCTACTGGTCCAATTACTGGATGAAGGTGCCGCTCGGCTTCGGAACGCTCACGCCGCGCCCCACCGCGGACATGATGCTGTCGCTTCTCTACAAGTCGGATGCGGCCTGGAACGAAGCCGGCTGGAAGAACGAGAAGTTCGATCAGTTGCTTCTGGCCGCGCGCGTCGAAGCCGATTTCGACAAACGCAGGCAGATGTATGCGGACATGCAGTATCTGATCCACGAATTCGGCGGCACCGCCATCCCGACATTCTACAGCAATCTCGACGCGCATCACGCCTCGCTGAAAGGGCTGGTCCCGATCCCGACCGGCAACATGATGGGCTATAATTTCGCGGAGCACGTCTGGCTCGAGGCCTGAGCCTTCGCATCCTTGCCGCCCGGCGGGCAGCCGGGCGGTTCAACTTCGGATTGAACGATGGACGGACTTATCATTCGACTTATTGCCCAACGCATCGGGCTGACGATCATCATCCTGTTCATCGTCGCGACCCTGGTGTTCTTCACGACATCGGTGCTGCCGGGCGATGCGGCGCAGGCCATTCTCGGGCAATACGCCACCCAGGAGACGGTCGACGGCCTGCGTCAGACGCTCGGTCTCGACCGCCCGATTCCCGTCCGGTACGTGGAATGGCTCGGCGGCATGCTGACGGGCGACGCGGGGAATTCGCTGGTCAACAAATTGCCGGTCTTCGAGATCATCGGCTCGCGAATGCCGAACACGCTGTTCCTCGGCGCCCTGACGGCGGCGATCGCGGTCCCGCTGGCCCTGTTTCTCGGCGTGAGCGCCGCCATCTGGCGCGGCTCGATCTACGACCGCCTCACGAGCACGCTCGCCGTACTGGGCATGTCCACGCCGGAATTCTTCGTCGCCACGCTGGCGGTCCTCATATTTTCCGTCCAGCTCGGCTGGCTGCCCGCACTCGCCAATCTCAACACCGCGCAGGACTTCTGGGGCGTGCTGCGCGTGCTCGCCATGCCGATCGCCATCCTGAGCTTCGTCGTCGTCGCCCAGATGGCGAGGATGACACGCGCCGCGCTGCTCTCGGCGATGCAATCCTCCTATGTCGAGATGGCCACGCTCAAGGGGGCTAGCCGGCTGCGTATCGTGCTCCGCCACGCCTTCCCGAACGCTCTCGGGCCCATTCTGAACTCCGCCGCACTTGCACTCAACTCGCTGCTCAGCGGCGTCATCTTCGTGGAGATCATCTTCAACTATCCGGGCGTGGCCAAGCTGATGGTCGATGCCGTCTCGACCCGCGACCTGCCGCTCGTGCAGGCCTGCGCGATGATCTTCTGCGCCGGCTATCTGCTGTTGGTGACCGTGGCCGACGTCGCGGCGATCCTCGCCAATCCCCGCCTGCGCACAGGAGGAGCGAAATGAGCATCGCCGTCGAAAACCAGGTCTCGCGGCGCTATCTGCCGCGGCTGACCGTATTGGGCTGGATCGGCGTCTCGATCGTCCTGCTCTGGGCCGTCGTCGCGGTCTTCGCGCCTTGGCTCGCCCCGCATCGCCCCGGCCGCATCGTCGACATGAACGGCGTCTTCGGTCCGATCAGCGGCACCTTTCCCTTCGGCACGGACTACATGGGACGCGACATGCTCAGCCGGGTGATCGACGGCGCGCGCTACACGGTCGGCGTCTCGATCGCCGCCACGATGCTCGCCTCCTTCGCGGGGACGACGCTCGGGCTGTTCGCGGCGGTGGCGGGCGGATGGGCCGACAACATCCTCAGCCGCATCATGGATTCCATCATCTCGCTCCCCAGCACGATCTTCGCGCTGGTCATCATAGCCGGCCTCGGCTCGACGGTGCCGGTGCTGATCGGCGTTGCGGCCTTTCTCTATACGCCGGGCATCTATCGCGTCGCCCGAGCGGCGAGCGTCAACGTCGTGGTCATGGATTTCATCGAGGTAGCGCGTGCCAGGGGCGAAGGCATGGGCTATCTCATGCTGCGTGAAGTCCTGCCCAACATGATGCCGCCCGTGCTCACCGATTTCGGCGTGCGCTTCATCTATATCATGCTGCTGATCAGCGGCCTCGGCTTTCTCGGCCTCGGGGTTCAGCCGCCGAACGCCGATTGGGGAACGCTGGTCTACGAAAATCTCGCCGGTCTCGGCCTGGGCGCACCGGCCGTCTTCCTGCCCGCGATCTGCATCGTATCGCTGGCGCTCGCGGTCAACCTGATCGTCGACAGCTTCTCCGATCTCAGCAAGGCCGGGAGCTCCGAACTATGACCAGTGCACCCTTCGTCGAGGTTTCCGACCTGACCGTCAGCGTCCGCGACGACCACGGCCGCGACACGCCCATCGTATCCGACGTTTCGTTTTCCGTCGGCAGGGGCGAGGTGCTTGCCCTCATCGGCGAATCCGGTTCCGGCAAGACGACGATAGCGCTGTCGCTGATGGGCTATGCGCGCTCGGGATGCCGTTTCGACGCCGGCGAAGTCCGGGTCGGCAGCCTCGACGTCCTCGCCACGCCGCGGCACAAGCTCGAAAAGCTCCGCGGCGACAGGATCGCCTATATCCCGCAGAGCGCGGCGGCCGCCTTCAATCCCGCCTACCGCATCATGAACCAGGTGGTCGAAAGCGCGCTGATCCACGGCACGATGAGCCGTACGCAGGCGGAAGCCAGGGCGCGCGAAATATTCGCCCAGCTCGCCCTGCCTTCGCCCGACACGATCGGCGAGCGCTATCCGCATCAGGTTTCGGGCGGACAGCTCCAGCGGCTGATAGCGGCAATGGCGCTGATCAACGATCCCGACCTGGTAATACTCGACGAGCCGACGACCGCGCTCGACGTGACGACGCAGATCGATGTCCTGAAAGCCTTCAAGAATGTCGTGCGATTGCGGCAGGCGACCGCGATCTACGTTTCGCACGATCTCGCGGTGGTCGCGCAAATCGCGGACCGCATCGCGGTGCTGCGCAATGGCCGGCTGCAGGAGCTCGACGATGCTGGCCGCATCATTTCCGCTCCCGACAACGACTATACGAAGGAGCTTCTGGCAGCAGCCGAGCCGGCGCTGCGCGAAGCTCCCGACGCCGATGCGTCCGCCGGTCCGATATTGTCCGTGCGAGGGCTCACCGCCGGCTACGGCGCCATCAAATCCGACGGCATGCCGCAAATTCCGGTCCTGCACGACATTTCCTTCGACATCGGCAAAGGCAAGGCGCTCGGCGTCATCGGCGAATCCGGCTCCGGCAAGAGCACATTGGCGCGCGTCATCGCCGGCATCATGCCGGCCGCCAAAGGCACGGTGCACATGAACGGGGAAGCCCTTCCGATCTCGCGAGACGCCGGCAGGACGCGGGAACAGCGGCGAGCGACGCAGATCGTCTTCCAGATGGCGGATACGGCGCTCAATCCGGGCCAGACCATCGGCCAGATCCTGCGCCGGCCGCTGGACTTCTACGGTCTCGGGGCCCGTGGCGAACGCGCGGGGCGCGTCCGCGAGCTTCTCGACATGGTCAAGCTGCCGTCCAGCGTGATCGACCGGAAGCCGGCCGAGCTCTCCGGCGGTCAGAAACAGCGGGTCAATCTCGCCCGCGCGCTTGCCGCGAAGCCCGACCTGCTCCTGTGCGACGAGGTCACCTCGGCCCTCGACACGGTCGTTGCAAGCACCGTGCTCGATCTGCTGGCGGAACTGCGCAAGGAGCTCCGCCTCTCCATGATGTTCATCAGCCATGATCTCGGCACGGTGTCGGCAATCTGCGACGACGTGCTGGTTCTCTACGGCGGGCGAATGGCCGAGTTCTCCCCGCGTGTCGCGCTCGACCGGGCGCCGATGCATCCCTACACGGACTTGCTGATCAAATCCGTGCCCAAGCTGCGCACGGGATGGCTGGACGGCATCGATGCAATCGAACCGGGATTCCGCCCGCTGCAGACGGAAGCCGGGTGCAACTTCTTTCCGCGCTGCGCCTACCGCATCGAGGGCAAGTGCGACCGCACGGCTCCACCGGCGCTGCAGCTCGCCAAGGGCTCGCAGATCCGCTGCCATCGCGCGGAAGCGGAACTCGCGACCGATCAGACGCTTTCGAACAAGAAACTGCAAGCGGTGGGATAGGCCACCTTGAGATCATGACAGTCGTCACACCCGATACAGCAAGCCTCTCCGCCAGGCTCAAGAAGGACCCGTTGCTTCAGCCGCTGCGGATCCGCCATCTCACCCTGAAGAACCGGATCATGAGCACCAGCCACGCGGCAACGCTGGATGACGGTGCCATGCCGAAGGAGCTCTACCAGCGCTATCACGAGGAGAAGGCCAGGGGAGGGCTCGCGCTGACGATGTTCGGCGGCTCGTCGATGATCGCGCCGGATTCCAACTGGGGCGGCAGCCAGATGGACGTTTCCGCCGACGCCGTCATTCCGCATTTCCAGAGCTTTGCCGAACGCATCCACGCCCATGGCGCCGCGCTGATGATCCAGATCAGCCATCTCGGCCGGCGCGCCGACTCGTCGGTCGTCAACTGGCTGCCCAACATCGCCCCGTCCCGACTGCGTGAGGTCGGGCATCGCAGCTTCTCGCGCGAGATGGACGCGCACGACATAAAGCGCGTCGTCAAGCAGTATGGCGAGGCAGCACGGCGCTGCAAGGAAGGTGGTCTGGACGGTCTGGAGACGATGACCGGCGGGCATCTCATCGGCCAGTTCCTCTCCCCCCTGACCAATTTCCGTACCGACGGCTTCGGCGGCTCGATCGAGAACCGCGCCCGCTTCGGTCTCATGGTCCACGAGGAGATCCGCAAGCAGGTCGGCGACGATTTCATTGTCGGCATACGCTACGATATCGACGAGGCAGACGAGAACGGGCTGACCTTCGAGGATGCCCTGAAGGCGGCCGAGCTCTTCGAGCGCGAAGGACACGTCGACTTCTTCAACTGCATTTTCGGCAGGCTCGATACCGAGCTGGCGCTCCTTACGTTCAACATCCCGAGCATGGCACAGCCGCTCGCGCCGTTCCTCAAGCCAGTTGGTCTCTTCAAGCAGCATACCAGGCTGCCCGTCTTCCATGCGGCCAAGATTGCCGATCTCTCGACGGCGCGCTTCGCCGTCGCCGAGGGGCTGGTGGATATGGTCGGCATGACGCGCGCCCACATCGCCGATCCGCAGATCGTCAACAAGCTCATGCGCGGCGAGGAAGACCGCATCCGCCCCTGCGTGGGCGCCTCGCACTGCCTCTATCGCAAGGTGGCCTGCGTGCACAACGCCGCGACCGGCCGCGAGACGCAGCTTCCGCAGGTCATCGAGCAATCGCAAACCCCCGGTCGCAAAGTCGTCGTTGTGGGTGGCGGTCCCGCCGGTCTGGAGGCGGCTCGCGTCAGCGCCGAGGCCGGCCACAGGGTGGTCCTCTTCGAGGCCGCAAGCAAGGTTGGCGGCCAGATGATCGCGGCCGCCCAGGCGGGATGGCGGCGCGACATGTACGGCGTCGTCGATTGGCGGGAGAGCGAGCTGCAGCATCTGGGCGTCGATATCCGCACCGATTTTTACGCGGAGCCGGACGACGTGCTCGCCGAGAACCCCGACATCGTGGTCGTCGCCACCGGCGGCATCCCCGATATGGACTGGATCGACGGTGCCGAGCATTGCACCAGTGTCTGGGACGTCCTGCTGGAGCCGACGCAGGCACGCGACGACATCGTGATCTATGACGGAACCGGGCGCCATCCGGCTCCTTCCACGGCGGTGCATCTGGTCGGAAGCGGCCATGCGGTGCGGCTGGTCACGCTCGATCCCGTTCTCGCACCGGAAATGGAATATCAGTCGCGCACGACTTACCGCAAGCAACTCGCCGAATTGGAAGTGCCTGTCATCCAGGAATACAAGCTCGAGAAGGTACGCAAGGCCGACAATGCACTCGATGCGACGTTTCGGCATCAGCTCACCGGCAAGGAAATGGTGCTCAGGACCGCGCAGGTGGTCGTCGAACACGGCACCGTCCCGATGACGGACGTTTTCGACGGCCTGCGCGACATGTCGGTGAACAAGGGCGTCACCGATCAGGATGCGCTGCTTGCAATAAGAAAGCAGCCGCGACCGGCAGGTGCCGAAGGCTTCGAACTCTACCGCATCGGCGATGCCGTCACCAGCAGGTCGCTCCACGCCGCCATCTACGACGCGCTGCGTCTCTGCATCACGTTCTGAAGACGACGCTCGTCCAACATCCGATCTTCGACAGCAGAAACTTGTGCGGCATCTCGAGATAACGAACATTTCTGCCGAAAGGATCGCCGACGCAGCACCCCATGGAATTTCAATGGGCTAGGTTGGCCGGCAGAGAAGACAATGGAATACGAAAAATGCTTTCGAACAGCCTCCTGAACATGGACCACGATCACCTGATTCATCCGGTAACGTCGTGGAAGACGCATGAGCGCCGCGGCGCGACCGTGCTGGCTTCGGGAGACGGATGCTATGTGACGGACAGTTCCGGCCACAGGCTGCTCGACGGCTTCGCGGGCTTGTGGTGCGTCAATGTCGGCTACGGGCAGAAGACCATCGTCGATGTCGCCGCCGAGCAGATGGCGAAACTTCCCTACGCCACCGGTTACTTCCATTTCACCAGCGAGCCCGCCGTTCGCCTTGCCGCCCGGATCGCCGAACTCACGCCCGGCGATCTCGACCATGTCTATTTCACGCTCGGCGGGTCGGACGCGGTCGACAGCGCGGTGAAGTTCATCCGCTATTTCTGGAATGTCGCCGGCAAACCGGAAAAGCGGCACATGATCGCGCTGCAGCGCGGCTATCACGGCTCGTCCACCGTCGGTTCGGGGCTAACGGCCCTCTCGTCCTTCCATGCGAATTTCAACCTGCCCGCACCCGACCAGCACCACATCCCCTCGCCCTACCCCTATCGCCACCGCACCGGCGCCGATGCGGACGTGATCGCCGACTCCGTGGCGCAATTGCGCGCCAAGGTGGATGAGCTGGGCGCGCAAAACGTCGCTGCGTTCTTCTGCGAGCCGGTGCAAGGATCCGGAGGCGTGATCGTGCCGCCGCAAGGATGGCTCGCCGCCATGCGAGAGGCCTGCCGCGACCTCGACATCCTGTTCGTCGCCGACGAGGTGATTACGGGCTTCGGCCGCACCGGGCCGATGTTCGCCTGCGAGGCGGAAGGCGTCGCGCCGGACATCATGACGGTCGCCAAGGGCCTGACGGCGGGCTATGCGCCGATGGGCGCGACCATATTGTCGGAGAGAGTTTACCGCACCATCGCGGACCGCGCGCCCGAGGGGGCCGCGATCGGGCACGGCTTCACCTATTCGGGCCATCCAGTCAGCGCTGCGGTGGGTCTCGAAGCGATCCGCCTCTATACCGACGGCGGCATCCTCGCCAACGGCCAGAAATCGGGGCTTCACTTCGAGACGCGGCTCCGCGATCTTCTCGCTCATCCGCTGGTCGGCGATGTTCGTTCGCGCGGCTTGCTTGCCGGGATCGAACTCGTGGCCGATAAGGAGACGAAGCGCAAGCATGACGCGGAAATCAATCTGGCTGACCGTCTGGCCACGATCGGCTACAAGAACGGCCTGATCTTCCGGGCGTTCGCCGACAACATAATCGGCCTCGCCCCGCCCCTGACCTGCTCGCTGGACGAAGTCGATCTGATCGTCGAACGGCTTGAATCCACCCTCAACGAGGTTCTTGAACTGAAGGATATCCGTGATGCGACTAACTGACTTCAAGGTATTGACGTTCGACTGCTACGGCACGCTGATCGACTGGGAAAGCGGCATGGTCGAAGCGCTGCGCCCGCTGACCGACCGGCTGTCGACCAAGCTCAGCCGCGACCAGATCCTCGAAGCGCACGCCCGCCACGAATCCTTCCAGCAGAAGCAGACGCCCGGCAGGAACTATCGGGACATCCTGGCCTCGACATACCGCCGCCTCGCGGAGGAATGGGGCGCTTCGGTTTCCTGGGCGGAATGCATCGACTATGGCCGCAGCGTCGAGCATTGGCCGGCATTCGAGGATTCCGCCGGCGCGCTCAACTACCTAAAGCGCCACTACAAGCTGGTGATCCTGTCCAACGTCGATAATATGAGCTTCGCGGGATCGAACCGCCGCCTGCAGGTCGATTTCGACGGCGTCTACACCGCCGAGGACATAGGTTCCTACAAGCCCGCGCCGGCCAATTTCGAATATATGCTGGAGATGCTCGGCAGACGCGGTTACGAAAAGAAGGATATCTTGCACACGGCCGAAAGCATGTTCCACGACCACAAGCCGGCGAACAATTTCGGCCTGGCGTCCGCGTGGATCTACCGCCGCCACGATCGCGACGGCTTCGGGGCGACGATGCATCCAGGCGACATGCCAAAATACGATTTCAGATTCAACAGCATGGCCGATCTCGTTAAAGCGCATCAGGAAGAACTTCGCGCCGGAGATTGACGGTTTTCCTTGGGCTGCACATCGATGCAGCCCAATTTTTATGGAAATGCGATGGTAGCACTACCCAAGCTCGACCGGATCGACATAAACATTCTCGTTCATCTTCTGCAGGATGGCAGGATGAGCAATGTAAGCCTCGCCGACGCGGTGGGGCTGTCTCCCAGCCCCTGCCTGCAACGGGTCAAGCGGCTGGAAGCAGCCGGTATCATCCGGGGCTACGGCGCGCAGATCAACGTCTCCAAGCTTCTGGAGACGATGACCGTCTTCACCGAGATCACTCTCAGCGACCATCGCAGGGAAAACTTCATCAAGTTCGAAGCCAGCATCAAGAACGTGCCCGAACTGCAGGAGTGCCATCTGATAAGCGGCGGCTACGACTATCTGGTACGTTTCGTGGTGCGCAGCGTGAACCACTACCAGCAGATGATGGAAACGCTGCTCGACCGCAACATCGGCATCGAAAAATACTTCAGCTACATCGTGATCAAGTCGCCGATCATCAAATCGGCGCCGCCGATAAAGGAGCTGATGGCGTATACGGAGAACGACTTCTGATCACGACGGCCGGCATCCCGAACCTTGATCAAAGGCCCAGATGCAGCGTCTTGACTGACTGATATTCCTCCATGCCCTGACGGGCGCCCTCACGCCCGAAGCCGGATTGCTTGATCCCGCCGAACGGCGCCACCTCGATCGAGATCGTTCCCGTATTCGCGCCGACCATTCCGGTTTCCAGCCGCTCCGCAACGCGCCAGATCCGGCGCATGTCGTTGCTGTAGAAATAACCCGCGAGGCCGCTTTCGCTGGCATTGGCGAGCTCGACCGCCTCGGCCTCGTCGCCGAAGGAAAACAGCGGAGCCACCGGGCCGAATGTCTCCTCGCGCGCGAGCACCATGTCCGGATTTGCATCGGTCAGCACCAGCGGGGCGGCGAAGTTTCCGCCTGGTGCGCATTCGCTGGCAGCGAATTGAACGGCACCTTTCTCCAGGGCGTCGACGACATGGCGTTCCACCTTCCCGACGGCTGCGGCATTGATGAGCGGCCCTATGGTCGTGTCGGGCGCAAAGCCATTGCCGACCTTGAGCTTCTTCACCGCGGCACCCAGCCGTCCGGCGAATTCCGCGTAGACGCCCCGCTGCACCAGCACGCGGTTGGCGCAGACGCATGTCTGGCCGCCATTGCGGAACTTGCTCGCCATCAGCCCGGCCACGGCAAGATCGAGATCGGCATCGTCGAAGACGATGAACGGGGCATTGCCCCCGAGCTCGAGGCTCAGGCGCTTGAGGGTCGGAGCACATTCCTGCATCAGCAGCCGACCTACCCTGGTGGAGCCGGTGAAGGAGAGCTTGCGAACCTTGTCGCTGCCGGTGAATTGCGGACCGATCTGGTCGGGCATGCCGGTAACGACGCTGAGGACGCCGGCCGGAATGCCGGCGCGCTCGGCGAGCAGGGCAAGCGCCAGCGCGGACAGCGGCGTGAGTTCGGAAGGCTTGACCACCATCGCGCAGCCTGCGGCCAGCGCGGCGGCCGCCTTTCTGGTGATCATGGCGGCGGGAAAGTTCCACGGCGTGATCGCCACGGAAAGCCCCACCGGTTCGCGCAACGCGAAAATACGGCGATCGCCGGCAGGCGACGGAATGATCTCGCCATAGCCGCGACGCGCTTCCTCGGCGAACCACTTCACGAAGGAGGCGGCATAGCCGATCTCGCCGAGCGCCTCGGCGAGCGGCTTGCCCTGCTCGGCCGTCATGATGAGGGCGAGATCGTCGCGATTGTCGAGGATCAGCCCATGCCATTGCTCAAGCAGCGCCGCGCGGCGGGAAACAGGCACGTCCGCCCATTCACTCCCAGCCGCTTCCGCGGCCGCGAGGGCGCTCGACGTCTCGGAGGCGGTGAGCGCGGGCACGCGGGCGATTTCCCGTCCGGTCGCGGGATCCGTGACCGCTATCGTCGAGCCCGAAGCGGAAGCGATCCATTCGCCGCCGACATAGCAGCGCTCCACGAGAAGCGAACGATCCTTCAGCCCTTCAAACATGCCTTTTCTCCACGACTGCACTGCAACCCGATGTTTCGACACCGAAGCTAGCAGCGGCAGCCGGCAGTTTGTGCGGATTGCATCCCGACCCGCGGGGAGAATGTTTCAAGATCGCCTTTGTCGACGGCTTTACCGGTTCACGCCGCAGCACCGTCGTCGGTCACGTTTTAGAAACAGCGCATGGACGCGCTGGCTCCCGTCTCCCGCGTGAACTAAGCTTGAATCGGATCGACAACCGGTAGGGAGGCCAAACCAATTGAACCTGCGATTTGTCGAGACATTCCTCTGGGTGGCGCGGCTTGGAAGCTTCAGCGCCGCGGCGGAGAAGCTGAACACCACGCAGGCTGCCATCTCAAACCGCATCGCCACGCTCGAACGCGATCTCGGCGTGCAATTGTTCGATCGCGACGTCCGCTGCGTCCGGCTGACGCTTGTCGGCCAGAAGGCCCTCGACAAGGCCGAAAACCTGCTGATCGCTTCCGCGGAATTCCGGGAGGCGGTTTCGGGCCAGGCGAGCCTCAAGGGCTCGGTCAGCATCGGCACGATTGACTCCATCACCCATGCCTGGCTGCCCCTGTTCATCGAACGTGTGAAGGAGGTCTATCCCGGCGTGATCTTCGACCTGAACGTGGATACGAGCCTGAACGTCGCCCGCGACGTCATGGAAAGGAAGATCGATCTGGCGCTTCTCATGGGACCCGTGGTCAGCCAAGGGCTCACCAATGTGGATCTCGGCTCGGCGAGATGCATATGGGTTGCAAGCCCCAAATTCGGTCTCGCGGGGCGGCCTCTCGGCCTCGCCGAGCTCGCGGAGTATCCGATCCTCGCCTTTTCCAAGGACAGCCTGCCGCATCATCGTCTGCTGCACCAGTTCCACGAGCTGGGCATCGAACCCCCGCCGATATCCAACTCGAACTCGCTTGCCACCATCATGCGGCTCGCGATGGACGGCATCGGCATCGCCCCCCTGCCCGCCGACATCCTGCGCGACCATCTCGCCAGCGGCGCGCTCGTCGAGCTCGACGTCACGCCACAGTTCCATCCGCTGGACATGCATGCCGTCTATGCCGACCATCAGGACAATCTCATCCCGGCGATGCTGGCGCGCATGGCCCGCGAGGTCGCGCTGGAATTCAGCGGAAGCGGCGCCTTCCGCCGCCCGGAACGGTGAGCCGCGTTCCGGCACCTATAAGAAAAACCTATGGGCCGAGGCAATTTTTTGTCGTTTGTACCCCCCTGGAGAGTCCGACAGATTTCTTCCTCCACCAAGGAGGATTTAAATTGAAAGTCAGTCTCGTCCAAATGAACTCCCGGGAAGACAAGTCCCAAAACCTCAAGGAGGCCGCGCGTCTCGTCGAGGAGACGGTCAAGTCGGAAGCTCCCGATCTCATCGTCTTGCCTGAATACTACGCATTTCTCGGCGAAGGCCGAAGCAACATCCATGACAATGGCGAGACCTTTCCGGACGGCGAGGCATACAGCCTCATGTCCGGCCTCGCTGCCAGGCACGGTGTGACTATCCATGCCGGAAGCGTCGTGGAGAAGGAGGGCAACGCCCACTACAACACGACGGTCGTGTTCGGCCCAGACGGCAAGGAGCTGGCGCGCTACCGCAAGATGCATCTCTTCGACATCGACGCTCCCGGCGGCACCAGCTACCGCGAGTCCGACACGATCAGCCGCGGCGAGGAGATCGTCACCTACAAGGTGGGCGACACGACGGTCGGCTGCGCGATCTGCTACGACATCCGCTTCCCCGAACTGTTCCGCAAGCTGCGCGACGCCGGTGCCGACGTCATCGTCCTGCCCGCCGCCTTCACGCTCATGACCGGCAAGGATCACTGGGAAGTCCTGGCGCGGGCACGAGCCATCGAGACGCAGACATATTTCCTCGCAGTCGGCCAGGCGCTGTCGCATGCCGACGGGAAAAAATGGTGCTGGGGTCACTCCATGGTGATCGACCCGTGGGGGCACATCGTCGCCCAATGCTCCGACGGGGTCGGCACCACAAGCGCCCGTCTCGACCTCGGCTATGTCGGACGCGTCCGTGCCGACGTCCCCGTTGCCCAGCATCACGTGATTTGAAGAGGACCTGCCTCATGTTCGAAGTTCGCGACATGCCCGCGCAGATCGATCCGAAACTCGTCGCGAGGATGGAAAAGGTGGAAACCGCGACGGTCGGCCACTTCCTGCATTCGGGTTTCATCGACCGGGAGATCCGCGCCGTGCTTCCTGAAAAGCGCGTCGCGGGAACGGCGGTCACCATCCGGCTGCCGCACGCCGATTCCACCATCCTCCACTATCTCACCAAAATCGTCCGGCCCGGTGATTTCGTCGTCGTCGACAGGTGCGGCGATACACGCCACGCCTGCTGGGGCGGCGTCGTCACCCATGCGATGAAGATCGCCGGCATAGCCGGCGCCGTCATCGACGGCCCGGCCACGGATTTCTCCGAGATCCGCAAGGTCGAGATGCCGATGTGGTGCCGCGGCCCGTCGCCGATCACCACGAAAATCCTCGGCCTCGAAGGGGCGATCAACGTGCCGGTGACGGTCGGCGGCCAGGTCGTCAGCCCCGGCGACGCGATCATCGCCGACGAAAGCGGCGTGCTCGTGCTTTCACCGCGGCAGGCGGAATGGGCGACCGAAAAGGCGCTGGGCATGCAGGAAGCGGAAATAAAGCTGCTCGAGCGGCTGCGCGGGGGTGAGTATCTGCCCGACATTTCCGGGGCAACCAAGCTGGTCGACGACGAAAAACGTCGCGTCGCCTGACGCGACTTCCTGAAACCTCCAGAGAAAGGGACGACAATGAGAAAAACGAGGAAAACTCTGCTAGCCGCAATCGCGATCGCCCTGGCCGGCTCGGGCTCGGCCATGGCCGAAACCGTCACGCTCACGGGCTACAGCGGCATATTCCAGGACCACTACACGAAGGCCGTGCTCGAGCCCTTCATGGAAAAACATCCCGACATAACCGTGCAGTTCTATCCGATGGCCAATTCGGCACAGATGCTCGGTACGCTTCGCGCGCAGAAATCCAGCCCGCAGATCGACGTGGCTATCCTTGACGTCTCGGTCGCCAAGGCCGCCACCGACGAAGGCCTCTTCGTCCCCATCGACGAGAGCGTGACGGCGCATGTCGCCGACCTCTATCCCGCGGCACGTTCGAAAGGCGTGGCGGGCGTGGGCGTCACCTTCGACAATCTCGTGATCCTCTACAATACCGACGAGGTTAAGGAGGCTCCGACCTCCTGGGAGGCGTTGTGGGACGAGAAATACGCCGGCCGCGTCGTCATTCCCGCCGTCCCTGACATCCAGGGCACGACGCTCACCATCATCGCCAACCAGATGGCTGGCGGCGGCGACTACAAGGAGAGCGTCGATGCCGGCATCGAGAAGCTGGGCACGCTCGCGCCGAACGTACAGACCTGGGACCCGAAGCCGGACGTCTATCAGCCGATTGCCAGCGGACAGGCCGCGATCGGCATCGGCTGGAACGCGCGTGCGCAGGTCTATTCGCAGGAATCCGACGGCAAGCAGGGTGTGGCGCTTCCCCAGGAAGGCAGCGGCTTCCAGATCAACACGATCAACCTCGTCAAGGATGGCCCAGCCAGCGAAGCCGCCAAGACCTTCGTCGACTATGCCCTGAGCCCCGAGGCGCAAGCCGCGTTCACGGAGGAGATGTTCTACGCGCCGACCAATTCGAAGGCGCAGATCTCCGAACAGGCGCTGGAACGCACCGCGGCAGGCTCGATGGACAAGATGATCGATATCGACTGGCTCGAGGTCGCGAAGATCCGCGACGGCATTACCGAACAGTGGCGCAGGCGCATCATCCCGCTCAGCCGTTGACCGTTCCGCAATGGCCTCGAGGAGACAAGAGATGATGCACCAGAAGAACTTCGCGGCGGAAGCGTCACAAGGCGATCCGGACGCCTATCTGCGGCTGGAAGGCGTATCGAAGACCTATGGCGACTTCGAAGCCGTCAGGTCGCTGGACCTCGCAATCGGGAAGGGCGAACTCGTCGCCCTCCTCGGCCCTTCGGGATGCGGCAAGACGACGACGTTGCGCATGATCGCGGGCCTGGTGCCCACGAGCGGCGGCCGTATCACGGTCGGGGAAACGGACCTGACCGCCGTTCCGCCTCACGGGCGCGACATGGGATTGGTGTTCCAGAGCTACGCGCTCTTCCCGCACATGACGGTCGCCAGGAACGTCGCCTTCGGCCTCGAGATGCGGTCCATCCCGCGCGGCGAGATCGATCGCCGCGTGAAGGAGGCGCTCGCCATGGTTCAGCTCGACAAGCTGGCCGAGAGGCGTCCGCGGGAACTGTCGGGCGGCCAGCAGCAGCGCGTCGCGCTTGCTCGCGCCCTGGTCGTCAAACCGTCGATCCTGCTTCTCGACGAACCGCTCTCCAACCTCGACGCCAAGCTGCGCGACGAAATGCGCACCCAGATCCGGGATATCCAGCAGCAGGTGGGCATCACGACCGTCTTCGTCACCCACGACCAGGTTGAGGCGCTCAGCATGTGCGACCGCATCGTCGTGATGCGCAACGGACGTGTCGAGCAGATCGGAACGCCGGTGGACGTTTACGAGCGTCCCGCAACGCCCTTCGTCGCATCCTTCGTCGGCCGCACGATCCGGCTTTCGGGAACTGCGAACGGAGACGGTGCGATCGACATCGGCGGCGACGTCATCCGCAGCGCGGCAGGACTTGCCCCGGGTCCGGCCGAGATCATGGTGCGCCCGCACCGAATAGAAGTGGACTGGACGGGGCAGGCGAAGACGAAAGATGACGTCAATCGTCTCTCCGGCGTCCTGTGCAGGATCACCTTCGTGGGCGACGTGATCCAGTATCATGTCGGCATTGGCGATGCCGAGGTCATCGCGGAAGCTTCGACCACCGGAAATCAGCAGCTGCCGGCCGCGGGCACGCCGGTCACGCTTTCCTGGCGGGTCGAGGACACGATGGCGTTCGGGAGCGGGCAATGAGCGTAGCCGCGACCTTCGCTTCCCCTTCCTCCAAGGCTCCGAGCACGGCAAGCCTCGCCGTGATGCTGCTCCTGCCGATCGCGCTCGTCAACGCGGTCGGCTTCATCATACCGGTGCTCAACCTCGCCCGCATGTCCTTCAACGAAGCACTGCCCGGCGGCGGCATAGGCGAAGCCCTCACCCTGGCCAATTGGCAGAGCCTGGTCAGCGACGGCTTCTATCTCGGCCTCGTCGTGAATTCGATCGGTGTCAGCCTCCTGATCACCCTGATCACGCTGGTGCTGTCCTATCCGATCGCGCTCTACCTGCATCGCTCCAGCGGCCGCTGGCGTACCTTCCTGACCGTGCTGGTCATCTCGCCGCTGCTCACCTCCGCCGTGGTGCGAACCTATGGCTGGATCGCCATCCTTTCCGACCAGGGACCGGTGGTGCAGACGATCGCCGCGCTCGGCTTCACGCCGCCTCGGCTGATGTTCAATCTGACGGGCGTGATCGTCGGGCTTTCGGAAATCCTGATGCCCTACATGATCCTTGCCTTGCTCGCCGGTTTCGGACGTCTCGACCCGCGCGTCGAGGAGGCGGCCCGGACGCTTGGCGCGACACCTTTCCGAACCTTCGCGAGGGTGATCCTTCCGCTTACCCTGCCCGGCATCGCGCTCGGATGCCTGCTCTGCTTCGTTCTGTCGATCTCGTCCTTCATCACACCGAAGCTGATGGGCGGCGGCCGGGTCTTCCTGCTGGCGACCGAGATCTACGACCAGGCGATCGTCACCCTGAACTGGCCGCTCGCGGCCACGCTGTCGATGCTGGTCCTCATCATCTTCGGAGCCGCGCTCGGCGCCTATTCGCGCGTGCTGCGCGCGATCGACTAGGAATCGATACGATGGAAATGCACCGCACCTCCCTGCCGATGGGAATTCTCGTCACCCTTCTTTTCCTGTTCCTGCTTGCGCCGGTCCTCCTGGTCTTCCCCATTTCCTTCAGCGGCGACCAGATACTCGCCTTCCCGCCTAGCTCATGGTCGCTGCGCTGGTATTCGGCGCTCGCATCGAACACGGTGATGATCTCGGCCTTCTCGACCAGCTTCGTGCTGGCGGCGATCGTCACCGCGCTCTCGCTGCTTATCGCGGTGCCGGCCGCCTATGCGATCGTGAGGTTGAAGACCGCCGGTTCCGAGTTCCTGTTCAACCTGTTCACAGCGCCCCTGCTGCTGCCGACGATCGTGCTCGGCCTGGCGATCCTCATCGTGTTCGCCTCGATCGGGCTGCTCGCCACCTTCCACGGGTTGGTGATCGCGCATCTCGTGGTCACCCTGCCCTATGCGCTGCGCGTGCTGGCGGTGTCCCTCGGAGCCGCCAATATGGCATGCGAGGAGGCGGCATCCTCGCTCGGCGCGAAACCGCTCACCGTGTTCCGGCGGGTGACCCTGCCGATGATGACGCCCGGTATCGTCGCGGCCACGGCGCTTTGCTTCCTCGTCTCCTTCGACGAAGTGGTGATTACGCTGTTCCTCACCGGCCCACGCCTGACGACATTGCCGGTCGAGCTCTTCAACCATGTCGAAAGACGGGCCGATCCGCTGGTCGCCTCGGTGTCGGTTCTGCTGATCATCGTGACGCTCGCGGTCGTGCTGATCGTCGATCGGTCGATGGGACTGACGAAGACTTTCGTCGAGAAGAAATAGTCAAAACGACATCCGATCGCCGGAGAGGCATCTCGCGGGCGATCGGACAGGCATCTTTTCGCGCTGCAGCAATTTCACTGCCCTTCCAGCCGTTCCTCCGCGGTCTGCGAAATCTCGGCTGTGGATCGAGCGGGCATTTTTGGTTGCAGCGCAACATAAATGACGGTACGTCATGTGCAGGCGGTGGTGGCTACATTCTTTGAGGAGATGGAATTGCCAAATCCCGCCGAGCCCTCCTGTTTCCCCGGTTCTCATCGAAACGTCGTGGCCCTTCCGGCCCGACCGCGGGCCGGAACGCTGTTTTCGTAATCGAGCAGGCAGCCTCCCTCGCCTTTCGGACTGATCGTTTCTTCCGACAAGGCCCGATCCTTCTTCGCAACCTGTTTTATCCCGTTGTCCGGCAGCTTTCCCGATCCGGGAGGCGTTCCGAGGCCGAGCGGGGAATTAATTGAATAGATGGAGCCGTTTTGATGCTCACCGACTTCAGCGACGTATCCCAACTTCCGGAAAGCCCCGAAATCGTCATCGTCGGCGCGGGCGCGGTCGGCCTTACAATGGCGGTGGACCTCGCGCGGCGTGGCAAGCAGGTGCTGCTGCTCGAAGCAGGCGGGAGGGACGTCGACGGCATGAGCCAGAACTATTTCGAAAGCGCGGCATGCATCGGCCGCCAACTGGCCGGCTTGCATGAAGCTCGGGTTCGCGCGCTCGGCGGCACGACCAATCTCTGGGGCGGGCAACTCGTCCGCCTCGACCCGATCGTGTTCGAGAACCGCGACTGGCTCGGCGCCGGCGGGTGGCCAATCAAGGGAACGGATCTCGACTCCGCTTACGAACGCGCCTTCGACCTTTTCGGCATGCAGAGGCGGCTGGAGGACCGGGAGGTCTGGGAAAGGCTGACGATCACGCCGCCGGAGACCGGAAAAAACCTGGAATTCTTCTTCACCCGCTGGACGCCGGAGCCCAACTTCGCGAAACTTTTCGCGAGGGACATCGCCCGTCTCGACAATCTCCGGGTTGTCGCCAATGCGCCCGTGGTCGGCCTCTGGAGCGACGAGAACGGCAAGCAGATCGGTGTGGTGGTCGCCCACGGCGACGGTAAGCACAGGCTCCGCGCTCAAAAACTTGTCCTCGCGCATGGCACGATCGAGATAGCGCGCCTGCTCTCCATGCCGCTCACCAATTCCTCGATGGCGCCCTGGGCCGGCAATCCCTGGCTGGGGCGTGGCTTTAGCGACCATGTCGACGCCTATGCCGGCAAGGTCGCGCTCCTCGATCGCAAACGCTTCCATCAATTGTTCGATGCGGCCGTGCTCGACGGACTGAAATATCTCCCCAAGCTGAAACTCACCGAAGGCGCGCAGCGCGAGGGCAGTTTCCTCGGAATCGCCGCCCATTTCGTTTCGGAATCGGCCAACGATGAAGAGCTGATCTGGCTCAAGGGCGTCGCGCGCGACCTGCTCAACCGGAAGATCGACGGCCGGGTCTTCCGGGGCTCGCGCAGGATCGTCTCCCTTACGCGGGCGGCGATACCCGTGGCGACGCGCTACCTGCGCCATCGCCGCATCTACAATCCCGGCGAAAAGGGGATTCGCCTGCGCCTGACCAGCGAGCAGATCGGCCTTTCACGCAGCGGTTTGCGCCTCGCCGACAAAGCCGATCCGCTGGGCATGCCCATCGTCGAAATGAACTGGCAGATCGACGGGGCGGAACTCGAGACCATGGCAAGCTTCGCCATCGCGGTCGCGAACTTCCTGCAGCGGGAGGGACTCGCCGAGATCGACCTCGACAATCATTTGCTCGACCGCGACCCGGCCTTTCTGTCGCGCGCGGACGATGGTTATCACCATATGGGCATGGCTCGCATGGCGGCCTCGCCGGCCGACGGTGTCGTCGATGCCGACCTCAGGGTTTTCGGCACCGACAATCTCTTCGTCGCCGGCGCGGCCGCCTTCCGTTCCACCGGCTTCGCCAATCCGACGCTGACGGGAGTTGCGCTGGGATTGCGCCTGTCTGAGGCGCTGCAAAATGGCAAGGCATAAGCCGGACGCCACGCGATCACGTCGTCGTGGCGCGGCCGCTTTTCATGACGGCTGGAATTCCGACGGATTTAGGCCTTTAATGAACGGATTGCTTCTGTTCCTCGAGCGCCACGGTCGCCAACGACGCGAGAGCATCGCAATGGATCGCAAACCCTTCTTCATCCGCCGCGGAACGGCCGCACCGAGCAGCGGATCGGAAACTTCCGAACCGACGATGATACGATGCGTCTTCCGAAGCCGAGACCACGCAAAAAGCATCGGAAAAGGAGAAATGCGATGACCGACTACAAAGTTGGCTATTTGATCGGAAGCCTTTCCAGCACCTCGATCAACCGCAAGCTTGCAACCGCGCTGACGCTGCTTGCGCCGAAAGAGCTAGACATGACGGAGATTTCGTTCCGCGATCTCCCGCTCTACAGCCCGGACTATGACGCGGACTATCCGCAGGTCGCGCTCGACTTCAAAAAGGCGATCGCCCGCCAGGATGCCATCCTGTTCGTCACTCCGGAATACAACCGCGCCATTCCCGGCGCTCTGAAGAACGCCATCGACTGGGCAAGCCGCCCCTATGGCACGAATGCGTTTTCCCGCAAGGCATCGGCGGTGATCGGCGCATCCATAGGAGCGATCGGCACCGCGGTCGCGCAGCAGAACCTGCGCAGCGTGCTCAGCTTCTGCAATTCGCCGCAGATGAACGCACCGGAAGCCTATATTCACTTCACGCCGGGGCTGATCTCGGAGGACGGCAAGGTCGCCGTCGAATCGACGGCCGAGTTCCTGCGCAATTATATGGCGGAGTTTCACGCCTTCATCAGAAGAGTGCGCACCGTCCTGCCGCGCGAGGCCTGATCGGTCTTCCCGGGGCGCTCTCCTTCCGCACCCGATGGCGATCGGCATTCCACCGTCGGCGTTCAGCTTGCGAGTTTGTTTACGTCGCTCCGGTAACGTCGCGCTTATTTGAAAGTGACAGTGAAGGAGGAGATCATGGACCGCAGGTCATTTGGGAAGGGCGCGGTCGGGCTCGGCGCGGCTTCGTTCCTCGCCAACGGCGCGGCGGCATCCTCCAGCTCGGACGAGGACACGGTGCCGCCGCTCATGGGCGGCTCGATCGTCGACGTCCCCGGCGTAAAGCTCGGCCATCACACGCTTTCGAGCCGGCCCACCGGATGTACCGTCCTGCTGTGCGAGGAAGGCGCAGTGGCCGGCGTCGACGTCAGAGGCTCCGCGCCCGGCACGCGCGAGACCGACCTCCTCGACCCGATCAATGCCGTCCAACAGGTTCAGGCTATCCTGCTCTCCGGCGGCAGCGCCTACGGACTCGAGGCCGCGACAGGCGTGATGCGCTATCTGGAGGAAAGAAAACTCGGCTTTCAACTCCGCTCCGGCGTCGTCCCGATCGTGCCGGCAGCGATCCTGATGGATCTGGGCGTCGGCGACTTCACCATCAGGCCCGACGCCGAGGCCGGCTACAAGGCCTGCCTCGCCGCCACTTCCGACCCCTCGCCGGAGGGCAATGTCGGCGCCGGCGCCGGTGCGACCGTCGGCAAGATGTTCGGTTCGGCCTTCGCCATGAAGGGCGGATTGGGCACGGCGAGCTTCACGGTGCCTGGAACAGAGGTGGTTGTCGGCGCGATCGTCGCGGTGAACGCGGTCGGTGACGTCTACCACCCGCTGAGCAACAGGATGCTGGCCGGCGCCCGCGCCGAGGACGGCAAGGGTTTTCGCGACACGATCTCGGCGATCATGAACGGTCATCGTGTCGTCAGGTCGCCGGGCGCCAACACGACGATCGGCGCCGTCGCCACCAACGTGCCGTTCGACAAGGCGCAGATGAAGAAGATCGCCGAGATGGCGCATGACGGCTTCGCCCGCAGCATCAATCCGATCCATACGATGTCGGACGGCGACACGATCTTCGCGCTGTCGACCGGCAAGGCCAGCGTCGAGGCGGACGTATCCGCGATCGGCGCGATCGCAGCCTTGGTCATCGCCCAGGCGGTGGCGCGCGCCGTCATCCAGGCGGAAAGCCTGCCGGAATACGAGATCCCGGCACATCGGGACTATCCGGGCAGGATCTAGCGGAAGCGTCGGTGCCACCCACCACGCACGCGATTTCCGCTCGAACGAATGTCCGGCTACGCCGCGGACGGCACCCGCCACCGGCGGCAACCGACCAGCATCGTCATGGAGGGGAAAGGTCCGGCGAGCTTTCTCCCGGTGTTGTTGCAAATGCCGACCTTGGCGATCTGCGGTTGCCGGCACCCTTCCAAAGTCGGAACAGAAATATTAGTTTGAACTAACGAATATTAATAGCCGACAGTTCTAAAAACAACTTCGCCGTTTCCACGAATCACTGTAGATTCATCGTTGTCACTGGCGTTTCTCCTCCGTTTTGGTGCCGGTGATGGTTCCTCCCAACTTGCCCGCTTCGGCGGGTTCTTTTTTAGAGCATGGTCGGCAAGGCCGTTTTCCGGCTCGGAGATCGGCCCCATACTGCATGGCGCCGAAGGCTCGAAGTAAGCCATCGGCGCCGGCTTTTGCGG
>NZ_LBCQ02000011.1 GCF_001014615.2 Aquamicrobium sp. LC103 | reverse complement strand
GAGCGGATGCTGCAGGCGGCGTCGGAGCTGATCGCGGAGGGCGGCAGCGATGCGATGAAGATGAGCGACGTGGCCGAGCGCGCCGGCGTACCGATCGGCTCGGTCTACCAGTTCTTTCCCGACAAGGCGGCGATCGTCTGGACGCTGGCCGAGCGCTCCCACGCGGAAAGCCGGAAGTGCATCGAGGAAGGCCTCGCGGCGGCGGCCACGACGGCGGAGTTGCGGGCGGCGTTTTCGGCACTCTTCGACACCTATTACGGCCTCTTCCTCGCCGAGCCGACGATGCGCGATATCTGGACGGCGATGCAGGCCGACAAGGCGCTGAGCGTGCTGGAAATGGCGGAGAGCCGCAAGAACGGCGCGATCCTCGCCGCGGCTCTCGAACGCGTATCTCCCGATGCCGATCCGGTCCGGCTCGAAACCTCGGCCTTCCTGATCATGCATCTCGGCGAAGCGGCGGTGCGCCTTGCAATCTCCGCCCCGCGCGGCGAGGGCGACCGCATCGTCGAGGCATACAAGGCCATGGCCGACAGGGAACTCGCGCGTGCATGAGGCACGCCGGAAATGAAAAGGCCCGCGCGAGCCGGGCCAATTCGATGTCTTCGGAGTGCGGGCTACTCCGCGGGCGTCGGCTTCTTCTTGAAGAGGCCGACCAGATTGTCCCACAGCTCGATCTTGGCGCCCTGGCGCTTCATGATCACGCCCTGCTGGACGATCGACAGGAAGTTGTTCCACGCCCAGTAGATGACCAGTCCGGCCGGGAACGTCGCCAGCATGAAGGTGAAGATCACCGGCATCCAGTTGAAGATCATCGCCTGCGTCGGGTCCGGAGGCGTCGGATTCATGCGCATCTGCAGGAACATGGTGACGCCCATGATGAGCGGCCACACGCCGATCAGAAGGAACGACGGCACGTCGTAGGGCAGAAGGCCGAACAGGTTGAACAGCGACGTCGGATCGGGCGCGGAAAGATCCCTGATCCAGCCGAAGAAGGGCGCATGGCGCATTTCGATCGTGACGTAGAGCACCTTGTAGAGCGCGAAGAAGACCGGAATCTGGATCAGGATCGGCCAGCAGCCCGCCAGCGGATTGATCTTCTCCGTCTTGTAGAGCTCCATCATCGCCTGCTGCTGCTTCATCTTGTCGTCCGCGTATTTCTCGCGGATCTCGAGCAGCTTCGGCTGGACCTTCTTCATGTTCGCCATCGATTTGTACGACTTGTTGGCGAGCGGGAAGAACACCGCCTTCACGACGACGGTCGTGGCGAGGATCGCCAGGCCGAAATTGCCGAGGAAGCGGAACAGCCAGTCGATGAGGTAGAACATCGGCTTGGTGATGAAATAGAACCAGCCCCAGTCGATCAGCAGATCGAACTGGCGGATGCCGCGCGACTCCTCATAGGCGTCGATCTTGGCGGTCTCCTTGGCGCCGGCGAAAACCAGCGTCTCGACCGTCTGCGTCTCTCCCGGCGCGATGGCGATCGGGTTCGTCAGGTAATCGGCCTGGTAGCGTTCGCGACCGTCGGAGAAATAGGCGTAGCGCGGCTGGAACTCCTGGCGCCCGGAAGGCACCATGGCGACGGCCCAGTATTTGTCGGTGATGCCCAGCCAGCCGTCGGCGGACTTGCCCGGCGTGATCTGCTTCTCCTCCTGCAGCGTGGAGTATTTGATCTCCTGCAGGCCTTCCTCGCCGGTCACGCCGATCAGGCCCTCATGCAGGACGTAGATACCCTG
The DNA here is from genome assembly GCF_001014615.2 of Aquamicrobium sp. LC103. Taxonomy (GTDB): domain Bacteria; phylum Pseudomonadota; class Alphaproteobacteria; order Rhizobiales; family Rhizobiaceae; genus LBCQ02. Next base: position 270,348 of record NZ_LBCQ02000011.1, on the reverse strand, counting down.
CACATGGGGCGTGCCTATGCGCGTGACACGGCCGTAGTTGGAGAGATTGACGGCCTCGCCGCTTTCGTTGGTCACCGCGTCCGAGACGGTGAACATGTAATCGTTGTCGACAGCGATCGTGCGACGGAAGGTCAGGCCGCGGTCGTTGGTGTAGACGAGCGTGACGGGGGTTGCCGGCGTGAGCGCAGCGTCGCCTTCGACTGTCCATACGGTGTCGGGACCTGGAACCGAGCCGGTCGCCTCGCTGCCGACGAAGCCGATTTCGGTGTAATAGCCGTCCTGCAGCGCAGAGGGGTTCAAAAGGTCGATGATCGGCGAATCCGGATCGACCGTCGTGCGATAATCCTTCAGGCGCAGATCGTCGAGGCGCGCGCCGGTGAGATTGATGGAACCGCCGAGACGCGGCGTGTCGATCGGGATGCGCCCGCTCGCCGCGATCGCGGCATCGCGCGTGACCAGCGCGCCGCCGCCGCCGGCGCTGCTTCCCGGCACCGTGGGCGTCGTCGTCGAGGCGCCCGGAAGGTCGCCATGGGCATCGCCCGACTGCGTTCCCTGCTGCTGGGCCTGGGTCTCCTGCGTCCTCTCGGCCTCGATGCGCGCGGTTTCCCTCTGCGTTTCGATCCGGGGGTTCATGTAGAACACCTGCCAGAGCGTCAGGATAACCACCGACAGCGCTATCGTGATAAAGAAGTTGCGATTGTTTTCCATCAGGATCCCTTACCGCGTTCCGCGAATTCTTCGGGAGAGTTCTCGCTTCAATTCGTCGAAGGACGCGCCGAGTACTTCGCGCCGCCCGACGATCACATAGTCTCTGCCGGGCTGCATGTCATCACCGGCATGGACGCGAGCGGCCTCTTTCAGCCGTCTGCGGATGCGGTTTCTTGTCACCGCGTTCCCGACCTTCCTGGTGACGGTGAGGCCCAAACGGGGCGCTTCGTCATCCTTGCGGTCCAGAACCTCAAGCAGAAACAACCGCCCGCGGCGTTTTTCCCCGCTCCGGACGGCCAGAAATTGCGAGCGCTTCTTCAAACGCTCCACTGTCTTGCCCGCTGGCCGGTCGAACAATGTTCCGGCCTTGCCAGGCTCAGGCGGAAAGCCGCTTGCGACCGCGGTTGCGGCGGGCGGCGATCACAGCGCGACCACCCTTGGTGGCCATGCGGGCGCGAAAGCCATGGCGGCGCTTGCGAACGAGTTTGGACGGCTGATAGGTACGCTTCATTTGTTTAAATACCGCGGCGTGCGGCCCTTCTTGATTCTGACTCTTATTGAGCAGGAGCTAGCCGGTCCGTTCCTGAGCGCAAGGTAAACTGCGCCAGACGCGGGGCCCGAGCGTGAGCGGGCTTATAAAAAGAAGGGCTCCGGAAGTCAATCCGCAGCGGTTCGAACGCATTTCCCGCACGAATGGAAGACGTTTCCGCATCACGGCGGGGTGAATCGCGATCGATCGAAGGTCAAAAGGCGGTGATGCCCTCTCCTTCCGCTTGCGGTCGGCGCGCAATCGGCCCATTTCGGTCGGCATGGCTTCCGCACGGGCTCGCGCGCGGCACGGTTCCACGTATATCGATGCAGCCACGCGGAGTCCGTTGAGCTATCATCAGGGGCTTGGCAATGACTGACGACACGGCCGGGAAATTGGCGGAGGAACAGGAAGACGGCAATCAACGGCGCTGCGTGCTGCGCCTGGTGCCGGCGGCGATCGTCGTCGCCGGCCTTGCCTTCGGCTATCTCGCCGGCTGGCACCACTATCTCACGCTCGAATATCTCGGCGAGCAGGGCGACGCGCTGAAGGCGCTGGTCGGGGCGAAGCCTCTCCTTTCGGCCGCCGCCTTCGTTGCCGTCTACGCCGCCGTCGTCGCCTTCGCCTTTCCGGCCGCCTCGGTGCTCACCGTGTTCGGCGGCTTCCTCTTCGGCTGCACGCTCGGTTCCGTGCTGACGGCGTTTGCGGCGACGGCCGGCGCCACCGTGCTTTTCCTCGTGGCAAGAACCGCCTTCGGCGACTTTCTCAAGAACAAGGTCGGCAGCCGCGCCGAACGCCTCGCGAAAGGCTTCGAAAGCAACGCCTTTTCCTATCTGCTCGCCCTTCGGCTCATTCCCCTCTTCCCGTTCTTCCTGGTCAACATCGCCCCGGCGCTGTTCAACGTCCGGCTTCGCACCTTCATCGCGGCGACGTTCCTCGGCATCCTGCCCGGCGTGGTCGCCTATTCCTATCTCGGCGTCGGCGTGGGCAGCGTTCTTGCCGCCGCGCAGCAGGCCGGACGGGAAGCGACGCTCGCCGATCTCGTCACGCCGCAGATCACCATTGCCTTCGCGGCTCTCGCGCTTGTCGCCCTGCTGCCCGTCGTCGTAAAGACGGTCAGGAACCGCGGGAGCTGACGTGCCGACGCTCTCAGGCGGCGCAAGCGATCGCAGGGGGAACGATCCCGTATGACCAGCACGCTCACTCCCGACATCTGCGTGATCGGAGCAGGTTCCGGCGGGCTGTCGGTCGCGGCAGCGGCCGCCTCGTTCGGCGTCTCGGTGGTTCTCGTCGAAAAGGCCAGGATGGGCGGCGACTGTCTCAACTACGGCTGCGTGCCGTCGAAGGCACTGATCGCCGCGGCGCGGCGCGCGGAGGCCATGCGCTCCGCTGGCCCGTTCGGCATTGCCGGCGTCGAGCCTGAAATCGACTTCGCCAAGGTCAATCGCCATGTCCACGGCGTCATCGCCGCCATCGCGCCGAATGATTCCGTCGAGCGCTTCACCGCCCTCGGCGTGCGCGTGATAGAGACGGAGGCGCGCTTCAGGGATGCGCGCACGCTGATCGCCGGCGACCACGAAATTTGCGCCCGCCGCTTCGTCATCGCCACCGGCTCCTCCCCCGCCATCCCGCCGATCCCCGGGCTCGACAAGGTGGAATTCCTGACCAACGAGACGATCTTCGATCTCGCCGACAGACCCGAACGGCTTCTCGTCATCGGCGGCGGCGCCATCGGCACCGAGCTCGCCCAGGCCTTCCGGCGGCTCGGCTCGGAGGTGACGCTGGTCGAGGCCGCGGCGGTCCTCGGCCGCGAGGATCCGGAACTTGCCGCCCATGTCGTCGACCAGCTGCGCGCGGAGGGCGTGAAGATTTTCGAGCATGCGAAGATCTCGAGCGTCGAACGGCGTGACGAGGCCGGCATCCGCGTGAGGATCTCCGGCAAGGACGGCGAACATCTACTCGAGGGAACGCATCTCCTTGTCGCCATCGGGCGGAAACCAGTCACCGCGTCGCTCGGCCTCGACGCGGCGGGCATCGAGCACTCGCCGAGGGGGATCACGGTCGACGCGGGCCTGCGAACGACCAACCGCCGCATCTACGCCATCGGCGACGTCGCCGGGGGGCCGCAATTCACCCATGCCGCGAACTACCATGCCGGCCTCGTCCTGCGCTCGATCCTCTTCCGCATGCCGGTGCGGGAGAACCACGTTGCGATTCCGCGCGTGACCTTCACCGATCCCGAACTCGCCCATGTCGGGCTGTCGGAGGCCGATGCGCGGCAGGCCGGCAAGCGGATTTCCGTCCTGCGCTGGCCCTATTCGGAAAACGATCGCGCGCAGACCGAACGAAAAACCGAAGGGCTCATCAAGCTCATCGTCGGAAGGCGTGGCCGCATTCTCGGCGCCTCCATCGTCGGCGCGGATGCCGGCGAGATGATCAATATGTGGGCGCTGGCGATTTCCCGGCGCATGAAGGTGGGCGCCCTCGCCGGTTATGTCGCGCCATATCCTACGATGAGCGAAATTGGCAAACGCGCCGCCATCACCTATTTTATCAACGCCACGAGAAAGCCGATTGTGCGCCGGTTGGTCCGCTGCCTACGCATTTTCGGCTGACGCTGGCCGGAGCGGCGTTGGAGAAGAATTTGCCGAACACGGCAGCCACAGAAAAGAGCAGCAAGGCGGATGCCGCGAACGTGCCTCTGTCGCGCGGGCTTTCGACCAAGCTGCTGCTTTTGACGATCCTCTTCGTCATGCTGGCGGAAGTGCTGATCTTCGTGCCGTCGATCGCCAATTTCCGCTTGCGCTGGCTGGAGGAGCGGCTGGCGACCGCCGCCGCCGTCGGCATCGTGCTCGTGGAAAGCGATCCGCAAAGCCTGTCGCGGATCGTGCAGGACAACGTGCTGCTGGCGCTCGGCGCCAAGGCGGTGGCGCTGCGCTCGGAGGGCGTGTCGCAGCTTCTCGTCGTCTCCGAAATGCCGCCCGAGGTGGACGCGCATGTCGATCTCGCCAATGCCGGTCCATGGATGGCGATGCGCGACGCGATCGACACCATGCTCTTCGGCGGACGCCGCGTGCTGCGCGTCTTCGGCCCGGTCGGCGAAAGCACGAGCGAATTCGAGCTCATCATCGCCGACAAGAACCTGCGCCAGGCGATGCTCGTCTACGCGCGCAACGTGGCGATCCTGTCGCTCATCATATCGCTGATCACCGCGACGCTGGTCTTCTACGCGATCAACCGGATCATGATCCGGCCGATCCGCGACATGACGCATTCGATGCTCTCCTTCGCCGAGGCGCCGGACGATCCCTCCCGGATCGTGCGTCCCGAACGGCGCGGCGACGAGATCGGCGTCGCCGAACGCGAACTCGCGGCCATGCAGACCAATCTCCAGCGGACGCTGGCCGAGCGCAAGCACCTTGCCGATCTCGGCCTCGCCGTCTCGAAGATCAACCACGACATGCGCAACATGCTCGCGACCGCGCAGCTCATGTCGGACCGCCTGCGCACGGTGAACGATCCCACCGTGCAGAATTTCGTGCCCAAGCTGGTGCGCACGCTCGACCGCGCCGTCTCCTATTCGGAAGGCGTGCTTGCCTATGGCCGCACCCAGGAGGCGCCGCCGTCGCGCCGCCGCGTGCGGCTGAGCCAGCTCGTCGACGACGTCTTCGCGCTGATCGGCATGGACGCGGTCGGCGGCATCGAGCTCCGCAACGATGTCGGCCCGGAGTTCGAGGTGGACGCCGATTCCGACCAGCTTTTCCGCGTGCTTTCCAACCTCGCCCGCAACGCCGCGGAGGCCATGGCGAGCGACAGGGGCGAGGCCGTGGTCAGGCGCCTGACGATCGGCGCCGAGCGGACGGGCAGCGTCAGCCGCATCCTCGTCGAGGATACCGGCCCCGGCCTGCCACAGAAAGCGCGCGAGAACCTGTTTGCCGCGTTCCGCGGTTCGGCGAGAAGCGGCGGCACCGGCCTCGGCCTCGCCATCGCGTTCGAACTGGTGCGCGCGCATGGCGGCTCGATCGAGCTCGTCGAAAGCCGGGGCGGCAGGACCGTCTTCGCCATCACCATACCCGACCAGCCGGTCGATCTCGACAGCGCGCGCGGGACGCTGCGCCGCCCGGCCTGAGGCGTGAAATTCCCCGAACCGCACTCCCGGGCCCGGCGTCCCCGGCAACCATGCCGAACTCTCTCCAGGCGCTTACGGAGCCGGTTTCTTCTTCGACAAAAGATTTCAACACAGCGCTTGCATTTCGCGCGATGAGTGGCTAGGTAACGCCGCACGACATGAGGGCGGCTGCACAAGCTGACCTTCACGGCCTTCCACGAAGGTCCGTTGCGCGCCCGTAGCTCAGCTGGATAGAGCACCAGACTACGAATCTGGGGGTCAGAGGTTCGAATCCTTTCGGGCGCGCCAAATTCCGCCGATTGTCTTCCACAATACGCCATGGCCGCCGAACACTGCGCCCTTGCGAAGAGCGGCAGATGCCTGTGTTTGGAAAAGCGTGGAAACGGCGGCGTTTGGCGGTGAAAAAGTTCGAATCGGCTACGGTGATGGGAACCGGTCGGAGCCGGTACGCTGGCGGGCGGAGGGAGCCACGTCCAGCCTATGGCCGACGCAGCACGTCCTGCCATTCTGGATGACGGTCGATCTGCGCTTTCGCGAAGGGGCAAAGAGGAACGATGGCGATCCCTTCGCGTCGGGCATCCTCAATTGCCTGCCGCACCAGTCGCTCGCCGACCTTGCGGCCGCGCAAGACCGCCGGGACTTCCGTATGATCGATGATGATCAACCCCTTGCCGGCCCGGCTGTAGGTCATCTCGGCTTCAACCCCGTCGACGAGCAGCCGGTAGCGACCCTTCGAGGCACCGTCCTCCCGTTCGACCTTTTCGTCCGTCGAGGGAGAAGCCGGGCCGGACTGCGCGGCGTCATGCGGCCGGGCCTGCCCCCGCCGCCCTTGCATGCACTCCAGCAGATCGCGGTCCCATCCTCCGAGATCGGCCGTGGCCTCGTAGGTCGAGACGAGAAACTCCATGAGCGCCGCATCGGGATCGACGGCCGACTGCACGGCCTCGTAGGGCAGGATGAACTCCGACAGGCCATCATGCCAGAACGCCGCATCCGGCCGGATCGATGCGCCGCGGAAGCCATTCGGCGCGGGATAGGCGTAGGCGTAGAAGGCGGGATAGTCGATGCCGCCGCCTCCCGGCCAGAAGCCCGCCGAGGAGACCTCGCGGTCATAGGCCTCCTGCGTCACGTCGTCCGGCAATGCGGGGATGCCGCCGCCATGGAGAGGCGCACGCCTTCCCGAAAAGCGGGTAACGGCCAGATCCAGGGCGCCCCAGAACAGGTGAACGGGGCTGGACTTGCCGAGAAAGGAGGTCCGGAACGTCTTGAACACGCTGTCCGCCGCCATCAGCGCGCGATGGAAGCGTTGAACGGCCTCGCGGTCATAGGGCCGATCACGGTGATCCTCGCTGAACGGCGCGGGGTCCGGCACTTCGTTCGGCTGGCCGTTGAAGGTCGGCGTACCGCCGACTTCGGAGACCAGCCTGACGAAATTGGCGTGGAACGCCGCGACCGTGGTCGGCCCGAGCGCAAAGGACGCCTTGCGGCCGTCGCCGCTCGTGCCCGTCACCACGTGGTCTCGAAGGTCGAACAGGATCTCGATGCCAGGACCGTCGGGGATCGGCGAGGAGGCCAGGCCGTTGGGCGTGACGTAGAAGGTCGCGTTCCAGGAATGGTTGAGCCAAGGGGTATGAGCCAGCCGATATTTACCGGCAACCTGTAAATAGAGATGCAGCGCGGAACATGTCTCGCGCCAATTGAGGTAGTCGAGGTGGGGCCACCCGTTGCTCATCTTCGCTGTCTCCATCCAACGTTCAACCGGCACGCGACGTCATTCATGCCGTCCTCGACCGCCCGAGCCGCGTCCGGGCGATCACTTGTCAGCGCGGTCAGTCCGGAAGAGGAATGTGCTCATCCCGGTCATCGACCGGGAGATCGAAGCGCCCCTTGCCCCAGTTCTCGGCGCGCCATTCGGCCTTGGCCTCTTCGATGCGCTCCCGCGAAGACGCGACGAAGTTCCACCAGATGTAGCGCGGTCCGCTGAGCGTTGCGCCGCCGAGGATCATCAGCCGCGCGCCTTGGCCGCCGGCCGCGACCGTGATCCGGTCGCCCGGGCGGAAAACCATCATCTGAGGCGCCTCGTAATCCTGGCCGGCGATCGAGATCGAGCCTTCGACGATGTAGATGCCTCGATCCTCATGATCATCCGGCATCGGCAGCCGGCTTCCTGGTTCGAGCTTCACATCGGCGTAGAACGTTTCCGAGAACATCGTCGCGGGAGCCGTCTTGCCATAAGCGTTCCCGAGGATGAGCCGGATCGAGACGCCACGGTCCTCGATAACCGGCAGCGCCTCCTTGCCGTGATGCTCGAACATCGGCGCCATGTCCTCATGGCTCTCGGGTAGTGCCAGCCAGGTCTGAATTCCGAACAGGCTGTTCGGACCGCTTCGGGCGGCCGCGGACGTGCGCTCCGAATGGGTCACACCGCGCCCGGCGACCATCCAGTTCAACTCTCCGGGACGGATGATCTGGTCGGCTCCGGTGCTGTCCCGATGGTGGAAATCGCCGCGAAAAAGGTACGTAACGGTGCCGAGACCGGTATGCGGGTGCGGCCGGACATCGATGCCCTGTCCGGTCAGCAATTCGGCCGGTCCGGCCTGGTCGAAGAAGATGAACGGCCCGACCATCTGCCGCTTCGGCGCCGGCAGGGCGCGCCGAACCTCGAACCCGCCGAGGTCGCGGGAACGCGGAACGATGAGGGTTTCAATCGCGTCGATGCCGACCTCATCGGGGCAGCCGGGTTCGATTGACGGGTTCCAACTCATGCGCGTCATCCTCTCTTGGGCTTCCGGGAGGCCTCGCCTTTGCCAATGCGAAGGCGAAGGCGAAGCGCAGTTTGCGCCAATCTGCACGGCGCGAGCGGGTTGAACAATACCCACCGACGACCGCCCGAACTAGCGAGCAACCGTCTCCTCAGCTAGCCACGCAATGCGCCAAGCTGTGTCGCGGAAAGTGGAACGAGCAGGCAATGTCGCCGAGGTCGGCGTCCGCCAGGGCTTCCCGGATGTCGGTGATTTACCGGTCGAGACCCCAGAGGTGAGGATTTCGTTCGAAATGCTCGATCAGCATTTCGGTGAGTGTCCGTATCTTCCGTGCCGGATGCTGACCCGGGGGGCGGATGACATATGCGCCCGCTGGCGGTGGCGGATAGCGTGTCATGATCGGAACGAGCGCGCCGGAGGCCACATAGTCGTAGGTGATGCAATCGGGGAGCCAGGCGATACCGAGTCCTGCTGCTGCGGCGGCGGCGAGCGCCGCAGCGTTGTCGGCCTTGAACCGGCCCTGCGGCTGAACCGTGACGATCTTGTCGCCATCCATGAGTTGCCAGGCTTCGGTTCCCTGCATGAGGGCCTGATGGGTGGCAAGTTCGCCCGGCGTCTCAGGCGCGCCGTGCGCTTTGATATAGTCCGCACTGGCGACCAGCTTTCCGTAGATCGGCCCGACACGTCTCGCGATCAGGTTGGAGTCCTGAAGGTAGCCGACCCGGATCGCGCAATCGAAACCCTCGGCGATGAGATCGACGAAGCGATCGCTGTAGGAGGTATGGATGTGAAGCTGCGGGTGGCGTCTGGCCATATCCGCGAGCACGGGAGCGAAGTGCGTCGGGCCGAAAGAAAGCGGCATGGCGACTCGCAGGCGGCCGCGAAGATCCCCTGCAGGCAGGATCGTTTCCCTGGCCAAGTCGATCTCGGCGCTGATCCTGGCCGCGTGGTCTCGAAACGTGACCCCGGCCTCCGTGAGAGCTGCGCCGCGGGTGGTTCGTGCAAGGAGCTGGATGCCAAGTTCCGCTTCAAGCCGGAAAAGCCGCCGGCTGACGATCGACTTGGAAACGCCGAGCCGGCGCGCGGCGGCCGAAACACCCTCGGCATCGGCCACTGCCACGAATGTCCGTAAATCTTCGATGTCCAATGCGGACGTTCCTCGTTTCGCGACACAGATTGCCGAAACATAGCACTACCGCATCATTTTTAGGAACAGCAAATTGCGTCCGGGCCGTGCGCAGTCGGCGCATACCTCCCAGCAGACCAACCTCACTCACAACGGCACCAAAGGATAATCATGACCTTTCGCAACGGACTTGATTCGCTTCTCCGTCCCGAAGACTCGGTCCTCGTTCTGATCGATCACCAGCCTTATCAACTCGCAAACCTGAACAGCCACGATCCGCACATGGTGGTCAACAACACGACCGCGCTGGCGAAGCTGGCAAAAGCCTTCGATGTTCCGACCATTCTCACCAGCGTGATCGCGGCGCGCGGTGGACTTCTCTTCAAGCAGATCACCGACGTATTTCCGGGCCAGGAAGTCATCGATCGCACCTGGGTGAACACCTGGCAGGACGAGAATGTGGTGAACGTCGTCAAGGCGACCGGCCGCAAGCAGCTGATCATCGCCGGCCTGTGGACCGAGGTCTGCGTCGCAATGCCTGTGATCCAGGCCGCCGGCGAAGGCTGGGACGTGACCGTGATCACCGACGCGTCGGGCGGGATTTCGAAGGAGTCTCACGAAGTCGCCGTCCAGCGAATGATCGCGGCCGGCGCGAACGTGATGACCGTGATGGCGCTCGCTGGCGAATGGCAACGCGATTGGGCGCGCACCGAGCATGTCGAGGAGCTGACCGAGATTCTCATCCAGCACTTCGGCGGCAGCGGCATCGCGTATCTTTGGGAGCAGCAGCTTCTCAACACGCCAGTAGCCGGCTGATCCCGGCCGGGATGGCGAGCATTTCGGTGAGGGTAGCAATCGATCCGCTTGCCGGCCCTCGCCATCCCTTTCCGCTGATCGGCCCCCGTCATCCCGGAACCTCGCTGGCCAGCAACCGCGCGCAGTTCTTCCGCGACGTCCCATCGTGCCCGTTCTACGGCTTCGACCGGGAGGGCGCGACGGTCCAAGAAGGCGTGATCCAGAACTGGTGGCGGCAGGGCATGAACGGTGAATGTCGACGTGCTGAACGCCGACCTTCTGGAGTTCGTCGCCAGCTGAGATGCCCGAGGGACGGGGCGCCCGGCCCCGTCCCTCGGCGCAAGTCTCCGCAGCGACGGCTATTTCAGTGGAGGAGACATGGGTAGAGGTCTGCACCCAGGACCCGGCGACATCTCTACTCTCCGCCGTTGATCTCAATCGCTTCGAGCGCATTCACCTCGAGCGACCGGGCCGCGAAGATCTCCTGATAGCGGCCGTTCGCCATGAGCCTTTTCAGCGCGCCGGCGACCGCATCGCGGATTTGCTCGCCCTCCTCCGACTTGAGGGTCGGGATACCCGCGAGCGTGCGCGTAAACGGCTCGCCGATGAGAACATAGGTATCGGGCTCGAGATCCTGAAAATAGGGAAGCGTCTCGTTGCCTTGCACCGCCGCGTCGAGGCGCTGGCTCTTGAGCTGGGTTCTCGCATCCGCCGACCCTTCCGTGCCGACCACCTCGATGGCGGGCAGACCGGCACCCGCGCAGTTCTCCTCGCTCCAGGCAGCGATGTCGTTGGGCCAGTTGGTGTTGCGCGAGGCTCCCACCCGCTTGCCGCAGAGATCGGTCGGCGCCGAAATCGCCTCCGCCAGTGTCGTCAGCGTGTAGAATTGCGCACCCGAGTTCATGTAGTCGACGAAATCGACCGTGTCCCGCCGCGAAGGCAGATCCGACATGCCGGCCATGGCGATATCGACGCGGCCCGTTTGCAGGGAAGGCAGCATCTGGATGAACTCCGTCTCCTGCCACTCGATCTCCACGCCGAGTTCCTCCGCGATCGCCTCGCCGAGCTCGATGTCGAGACCCATGATCTCATTCGTCGCCGGATCCTTGTAGACGATGGGCGGATAATTCGGGTTGGTGGCGGCGACGATACGCCCTGCATCGAGAATGCGCTGCGGCAGTTCCTGTGCCAGGGTCGAAGCCGTAAGCGCGGCGAGCGACGCGCCGGCGATCAGAAGGGTGGACGGTTTCATTTCAGTTCCTCTCTCGTTGGCGGCTCAGGACAGGACGGCCGCGATAAAGTCCTTGGTTCGTTGCTCGGAAGGACGGCTGAGCAACTCCTCCGGGGTGCCCGTCTCCACGATGCGCCCGGCATCCATGAAGATGACGCGGTCGGCGACTTCGCGGGCAAATCCAAGCTCGTGCGTGACGACGATCATCGTCATCCCGATGGCGGCGAGGTCGCGCATGACGTTCAGAACCTCGCCGACGAGTTCCGGATCGAGCGCGGAGGTCGGCTCGTCGAACAGCATGAGCTTGGGCTGCATGGCGAGGGCCCTGGCGATGGCGACGCGCTGCTGCTGTCCCCCCGAAAGCTGCGCCGGATAGGCGCCTGCCTTCTCCGATAGGCCGACGCGGTCCAGCAGCTTCAATGCCCCCTTTCGCACTTCTTCCTTACGCCGCCGCAGGACGGTGACGGGTCCCTCCATGATGTTCTGAAGGGCGGTCATGTGGTGGAAGAGGTTGAAGCGCTGGAAAACCATGCCGCAGGCGAGCCTCTGGCGCGCTATCGCGCGATCGTCCAGCTCGAAGAGCACCTCGCCCTTCTGGCGATAGCCGGCGAGGTCGCCGTCTATGCGAATCATGCCGGAATTCGGCTTTTCTATCTGGTTCAGGCAGCGAAGAAGCGTCGACTTTCCCGAACCCGACGGTCCGATGATGCACAGGACCTCTCCGCGCGAAACATCGAGATCGACGCTGTCCAGGGCGCGGTGCGCGCCGAAGATCTTGGTGATGCCCCGCCCCTTAACGAGCGAAGAAGGAGAATTCGACATGGTTCAACGCCTCCCGGTCGCGTAGCCGCGGGAAAAACGCAGCTCCAAGAAGAACTGTCCGATGGAAAGGATGGAAACGACGATGATGTACCAGATGGCCGCGACGATCAGCAGTTCGATGACCCGGCCGTTGGCGAAGTAGATCGTCTGGGCATTGCGCAGGATCTCGGAGAACTGGATGACGGAGGCAAGCGACGTCAGCTTGACCATCGAGATGAATTCGTTGCCGACGGGAGGAATGATGACGCGCATCGCCTGCGGCAGCACGATCCTTCGCAGGATCGTCGGACGAGCCATCCCGATCGCCTGCGCAGCCTCGGTCTGCCCCTGATCGACGGAAAGAATGCCGGCACGCACGACTTCGGCCGTGTATGCGCCCTGGTTGATTCCCAATCCAAGAAGCGTCGCCATGAATGGCGTGATGACGTCGACCGTTCGGAACTCGAAGAGGCCAGGAATGCCGAGTGTCGGGAAAACGAGGGCGAGATTGAACCACAGAAGCAGTTGCAGGATCAGCGGCGTTCCCCGGAAGAACCAGATATAGCCGTTGGCCGAGGCGCGAAGCACCGGATTGGACGACATCACCATGACCGCGAAGAGGACGCCGAGCCCGATGCCCAGCGCCATCGCCACGACGGCCATGACGATCGTGTTGAGGAGCCCGTTCATGATTGAACGCGCCGTCAGGAACTGCGCAACGATGCTCCATTCGATCTGGCCAACGGCGAAAGCACGTATGATCCCGGCGAGCGCGAGCAGGATCAGAGCGGTTGCAAGCCAGCGTCCAAAATGCCGCCGCGGCACGATACGCAGGCCGGTGGATGTCGCGGCGGGATCGCCGGTTCGGTCCGGGGCAGCGCGATCGGTGCTCATTTTTCGTTTCCCTCGTCCAACGCCTGAACGCCGGCATCGACCCAACCCCGCTTGACGTCGAGCGCGGCCTGCAGGCGGTGCAATTGTTCGCGTACCGCGGCGGGCGCCGTGCCGCCAAACGCCGAGCGCGCGGAAAGGGCGGCCTCCACGGACAGACATGCCGCCACCGAAGCGTCCAGCGCCGGATCGATGCTGGCAAATTCGTCCGCGGAAAGGGCTTCGAGGCCGACGCCCTTGTCCTCGCAGTAACGCACGGCCCTTCCCGTGATCTCATGCGCGGCCGAGAAGGGGACGCCACGCCGGGCAAGCCAGTCGGCCATTTCGGTCGCAAGCGTGAATCCATCCGTCGCGGCCCGCCTCATGCGCGCCTCGTCGAAGCGCAGCGTTGCGACGAGCCCCCGCATCGCCGGCAAAACCAGATGCAACGTGTCGACGGCCTCGAACGCCGCGCGCTTGTCCTCGATCAGGTCGCGGTTATAGGCAAAGGGAAGACCTTTCTGCGTCACCAACATTGCATTCAGGCTGCCGATCAGCCTGGCGCTGCGACCGCGCGTCAGCTCGGCGATGTCGGGGTTCTTTTTCTGCGGCATGATCGAGGAGCCGGTTGCGAAGCTGTCGTCGAGCTTTGCCCAGGAAACCGCCTGCGAGCACCAGTAGATGACCTCCTCGCACAGGCGCGAGAGATCGACACCGATCATGGCGGTGACGAACAGGAATTCCGCGACATGATCGCGGCTGCCGACGGCGTCGATGGAATTCTCGCAAGGTCCATCATATCCGAGTTCGGCGGCGCTCAGATCGGGGCGCAGCGCGATGGCGCTTCCGGCGAGAGCGGCCGCTCCCAGCGGGGAACGCGCCGACCGCCTGTCCCAATCCATGAAACGGTCGAGATTGCGCTGAAGCGCCTGCGCGTGCGCCAGAAGCTGATGTCCCAAAACGATGGGTTGCGCGGCCTGAAGATGGGTGAACCCCGGTGCCGCGGTCTCCATATGAGCTTCCGCCTGAGCCGCGAGCGCATCGATCACCTGGAGAAGACCAGCCGCGATCCCGCGCGCCTCGACCCTTAGATATAGCTTGAGATCGTTGGCTGCCTGATCGTTGCGCGAACGACCCGCCCGCAGCTTGCCGCCCACGTCGCCCAGCCGGGAAATCAACAGACGCTCTATGAAGGTGTGGATATCCTCGTCGCCCGGCGAGGGCGCCTCGCGGCCCGCCGCGATGTCCGATTGGATGGCGCCGAGCGTCTCGAGCATCCGCTCCAGTTCACGATCGTCGAGAATGCCCTCCCGATGAAGTTCGCGCGCATGGGCGCAGGAACCGGCGATATCATAAGGCACGAGGCGCAAATGGCTTGCATCGGACCGGGAAAAAGCGGTCAGTGCCGGATCCGGCGCGGCGCGGAAACGGCCGCCCCAAAGTGCTGTTGCCTGGTTCATTCGCAATCCCTCATCATGCACAAGTTTTACGCAAGAATGTCGTTTGACCCTTACTTGGACAAACGACATTATCTCGTAGCGGTATGACGAAAACGACTAGGGCGGATGAAATGGCATCGGTACGGCAGAGACTGCCCTCCACGACGGCGCTGCGGACCCTGCTGGCTGTTGCCGAGCGCGGCTACACTACGGCTGCGGCCGAGAGCCTGAACCTCTCTCAAAGTGCCGTCAGCAAGCAGTTGCTGGGACTTGAGGAGTTGATCGGCGGGCCGGCTTTCGTGCGTACCGGTCAGGGAATGATTCCGACCGAAGCCGGGAAAATCTATCTCCAGCAGGCCCGGATAGCGATCAAGGCCATGGAGGATGCCGCCCTTCAGGTCGCGCGGTTGAAGCCGGATCCGAAAGCGCTTCGCCTGCAGGTGCTGCCGATCTTCGGGGACCGATGGCTGCTGCCGCGCTTCGCCGATTTCACGGGCAAGTTTCCCGACATCGACGTGCAGTTCACCACCTTCGTCTCCGCGACGCAGGCGGAAAATCCGGATGGCATCTTCACGTTCGGCGTCGCGCCTCCCGCCGGTGAAATGAGCAGCTATCTGTTCGGTCGGGAGATCGCCCTGGTCGGCACCGCGGGATATTGGGAGAAGATCGGCTATCCCGACGGGATCAACGATCTGGCCGGCGCCGTCATGCTCGAGCACCCCCAGACCCCTCTGCATTGGTCCGATTTCGCCAGCGCCGCCGGAAGTCCTGACGTGAAGCCCAGGCATACGATCCGGTTCGGCTACTACACGATGGTGATACGAGCAGCCTTGGCCGGACAGGGCATGGCTCTGATTCCGCGAGGCCTGATTGCCGACGACCTGAAAACGGGGCGGCTCGTCAACCCGGCCGGTCTCGGCTATACGAGTGATTTCGCCTACTGGTTCACCGTGCCTTCGGGACCCCGCGTAAGCCCGACCTTACAGATTTTCATCGATTGGCTGCAGACCACCTCCCGAGACCAGTGCGAAACCGCTTAGAGGGGGTGTTATTGGTGATCGGGACTTTCCTTGCCGGCATTTCGGATTGCGGACGGTCTTAAATCCGAACACCGGCTTGACGAATCCATCCAGACCCGCCTAACTGCCGGTGACGGTTCCTCGCAAGAGGATCAAAAGGGAACGCGGTGCGGGCTTCGGCCCAATGCCGTGGCTGCCCCCGCAACTGTAAGCGGTTAGTTTTTCGTCCATACGCCACTGGGCCAGCGGTCCTGGGAAGGCGACGAAAAAACGACGAGCCGCGAGCCAGGAGACCTGCCGTCAGCCGTGGTCACGCGCGTGCACATCGGGCGGGGTGTCCTGATGAAAGGCAGATTTCCGTACTGGATGCGGGAAGGCTGTGTTCGCGGTGACGTGCAACGTAACCGCTGGACCATTTCGATGTCTTCTCATTCCACCACGCGCATTTCGCGCCATATTCTTGATTTCACCTTCCGCCCGCAAGCATCGACCCGCCATGGGACGTTCCTTGCGAGCGCCGCGCTTCTGTCGCTCTCGAGCAGCCTTGCCTTCGCGCAAGCCGTTTCGGACGACACCTCGGCGGACATGCTGCTCGATCCCATCACGGTCACGGCCGAGGGTGGGGGCGGCGGCGTCGGACCCGACCTCGACCGCCCGTCCAACGCCGGCAGCAGGCTCGGCCTGACGGCGCGGGAGACCCCCGCCAGCGTCGAGATCATCGACGGCGAGACGATCCGCCAGCGCGGCCAGACCGACGTGAACCAGGCGATCGTCCGCAACGGCATCGGCATCAACTTCATGGGCGCGCCGGGCAATGGCGGCACCTCGCTCGGCATGCGCGGCTTCACCGGTCATGGCTCGGTGACGCGGCTCTATGACGGCGTGAAGCTCTATCCCGGCTCGGGCACCATCACCTTTCCCTTCGACACCTGGACGGTGGACAGCATCGAGATCCTGCGCGGCCCCGCCTCCGTGCTTTACGGCGAAGGCGCGATCGGCGGCGCGATCAATGTCGTGCCGAAGAAGCCGCTCACCGACAGCCGGCGCAACGAGATGCAGGCCATCATCGGCACAGACGGCCAGAAGGGCCTGGCGCTGGGCAGCGCCGGCCCCATCGACGAGCGCTTCGCCTACAGCTTCGATATCAGCGGCAAGGGGTCCGACGGCTGGATGGACCGCGGCGACGCGTCGAGCCTCGCGGTTTCGGGCGCATTGAGGTGGCAGGCGAGCGACGAGCTGGCGCTGACCTTTTCCCATGATCACGGCTACAACGAGCCGTCGGCCTATTTCGGCACGCCGCTGATCGACGGACGACTCGATGAAAGGCTGCGGCACAAGAACTACAACGTCGCCGATTCCCTCGTGCGCTTCCATGACCATCTCACCCAGATCAAGGCCGAATGGACGCCAAGCGACAATCTGTCGATAAACTCGACCACCTATTACCTTTCGAGCGATCGCGACTGGCGCAATGTCGAAAGTTATCTCTATCGCCCCGAGACCGGCGACATCCGGCGCAGCAGCTACATCGCCATCAACCATCTGCACGAACAGGTCGGCAACCGGACAGACGCGACCTTCGAGAGTCGGTTCGCCGGCATGGAGAACCGCACGGTCGTCGGCTTCGACGTCAACCGCATTCGCTTCCGCAATGCCAACAACTCGCCCTATCCGGGTGAATCGGTGGTCGATCCGATCGATTTCGACCCGGGATTCTTCATCGGGCCCGACCAGTTCCGTTCCACGCTCGACAGCACGACGCTGCAATACTCGCTCTTTGCCGACAACCGGCTGAAGATCAACGACCAATGGTCGGTGGTTGCCGGCCTGCGCTATGACGACCCGCGCCTGGAACGCACCAATCCGCAGACCGGCACGGGCTTCACGCGCAATCTCGATTCGCTCAACTGGCGCGTCGGCGCGGTCTACACGCCGGTCCCGGACCTCGCCTTCTTCGCGCAATATTCACAGGCGTCGGAGCCGATCGGCAGCATCCTGTCGTTGTCGGATGCGCAGCGCGACTATGTGCTGCCGCGCGGCGAGCAATACGAGGCAGGCGTAAAATACAGCTTCCTCGGCGGCCGCGCCGACGCGACGCTCTCCGCCTTTCACATCCGCAAGAAGAACGTGCTTGCGCGTGACCCGGACGACCGCACGATTGTCCGTCAGATCGGCGAGCAATCCTCGCAAGGGATCGAAGCCGCCCTCGGCTTCGATCTCGGTCACGGATGGCGTGTCGAGGCCAACGGCACGATCCTGGATGCCCGCTTCGACGATTACATCCAGGCCGGCGGCGACTTCTCCGGCAACACGCCGCCCAACGTGCCGCAGGAGGCCGCGAATCTGTTCGTGAGCTGGGCTTTCGCGGAAAACTGGCTGGTTCACGGCGGCCTGCATTATGTCGGCAAGGTCTACACCGACGATGCCAACACGAAGACGCGCCCCAGCTACGCCGTCGTCAATGCCGGCCTGCAGTGGCAACCCACCGAGACGGCGACGATAGACCTCAACGTCTACAACCTTTTCGACGAGGTCTACGCCACGTCCGGCGGCGCGACGCAGTGGTATCTGGCGCCGCCGCGCTCGGCGACGCTGTCGGTTCGGCTCACTTTCTGAGACGATGTCGTTCGGCCTCCGGATAAGCCAGCTTGCCTGGGGACCATCCCCGGGCCGGCGCATCATCGAGGACGTCAGCTTCGACGTCGCCCCCGGGTCCGTCACCGCGATCGTCGGGGCGAACGGCGCCGGCAAGTCGACGCTGCTGCGCTGCATCTACAGGATGCACAGGCCGCAGGCCGGGGAGGTTCTGCTCGACGGGGTCGATATCTGGAAAATGCGGCCGCGCGAGGTGGCGCGGAGGATCGCGACGGTGCTTCAGGAGACACCGTCCGATTTCCCCTTCACCGTTCGCGAGGTGATCGCGATGGGACGGACGCCTCATCTCACCGGGCTGTTCGCCGCATCGTCCGGCGACGAGGCCATCGTCGAGGAGACGATCATTCGCCTCGAACTGGAGCATCTGGCCGACAGGCCTTTCGCGGTCATATCGGGCGGCGAGAGACAGCGGACACTTCTTGCCCGCGCCCTTGTGCAGGAGCCGGGGCTTCTCGTGCTCGACGAGCCGACCAACCATCTCGACATCCGCCACCAACTTGAAATCCTGCGCGAGCTGCACGGGCTCCACACCACGATCGTCACCACGCTCCACGATCTGACGCTCGCCGCGTCGATCGCGGACCAGATAATCGTGATGCGCGCCGGCCGCGTTATCGCGGCGGGCACGCCAGCCGGTGTTCTGACCCCATCCGTCATCCATACCGCCTTCGACGTCGACGCGAGCATCGACCGGCAGAATGGCGAGATGCGTTTTTCCTTCCGCCTTCCCGAAAGGAGCCTTTCATGAGGACGCCGGCCGTTTTTCTCTCCATGCCTGCGCTGCTGGTCGCGGCCGCCCTTCCGGCCGCCGCCTTCCCGGTCACGGTCGAAAGCTGCGGCCGGCAGATGACGGTCGAGGCACCGCCGCAGCACGCCGTTTCCTACGGCTCCAACCTGACCGAGATCATGCTCGCGCTCGGCCTCGAAGACAGCATGGCAGGCTTCGTCGGCCAGGGCGACCGGCTACGGGCCTCGGCCGTCGCGGACTTCCCCGCGGTCGCCGGATTGCGCGAGCTGCAGCGCAGCTATCCGTCGCTGGAAATTTTCCTCGAGGAGGAGATCGACTTCTATTTCGCGGGCTGGAGCTACGGCATGCGGGTCGGCGGGGAGGTCACGCCGGAGACGCTGGGTGCCTACGGCATATCGGTCTACGAACTGTCGGAATCCTGCGTCCGGCTGGGTCAGGAGAACCCGCCGACATTCGACTATCTCTATCGTGACCTGGAAAATCTGGCGGCGATCTTCGGCGTTCCCGAGCGTGCCGCTGCCCTTGTGGCCGACTACAAGGAACGTATGGCGACGGTTCAGGCCACCATCGACGGCAAGGAGCGCCCGACCGTCTTCGTCTATGATTCCGGCGAGCGCGTCGCCACCAGCGCCGGCGGCTTTTCCATGCCGCAGGCGATCATCGACGCCGCCGGCGGCGTCAACATCTTCGAGGATTCCGCGTCGAGCTGGATCCGGATCGACTGGGAGACGATGGTCGACCGCAATCCTTCCGCGATCGTCATCGTCGACTATGGCGAGGTGACGGCCGAAGAGAAGATCGCCTTCCTGAAGCGCATGCCGGCCTTTGCCGACGTCAATGCCATCCGCAACGAACAATTCCTCGTGCTCGGCTATGACGATCTGACGCCCGGCCCGCGTAACATCTCGGCCGCCGAGCGGCTGGCGGAGTTCCTGCATGGCGACTGAGGCTGCCTCCGACAACGATGCCGCACGCGCCAAGCCGCTGACGCTGCGTTCCAGGATGGCACTCGTGCTGATTGCCGGCTCCTTGCTGCTCTTCCTGGCGATGAGCCTGTCGGTCAGCCTCGGTTCGGCCCGCATTCCATTCGCAACCGTCTGGTCCATCGCATTGAACCGGATCGCCCCCGATCTGATCGAACCTTTCTGGAGCGCCGGCCGCGAGAACATCGTCTGGAACCTGCGGTTTCCCCGCGCGCTGCTCGCCGCGATCGTGGGAGCAGGGCTCGGGATGGCCGGCGCGGCCATGCAGGGAACGACACGCAACCCGCTCGCCGATCCTCACCTGCTCGGCGTCTCTGCCGGTGCGGCGCTCGGCGCGAACATCGCCATCCTCCTCGTCGGCAACGTCTTCGGTGCCGCAACCGTGCCGCTCTTCGCATTCGCGGGCGCGCTCTTCGCCACCGCGCTGGTGATCGGAGTGGCGGGCCTGTCGCACAGCACCGACAGGACGCAGCTCGTTCTGGCCGGCGTCGCGATCTCCTTCGTGATATCGGCCGCGGCCAACGTGATCATCATGTTCGCCGACCCCCGCGCCATCGCGAGCGTCGTCTTCTGGATGCTCGGCGGCTTCGGCCTTGCGCAATGGAGCAATCTCGTCTTTCCGCTGACGGCGCTGGCCGCCGCCGGCCTCGTCTTCATCGTCAATGCGAGGCCGCTCAATGCACTTGCCATGGGCGACGAAAGCGCGATCACGCTCGGCGTTCCCGTGACGCGACTGCGACTCATCCTGATAATCGCCAGCGCCTTCCTGACCGGCGTGCTCGTAGCCTTCTCCGGCATGATCGGCTTCGTCGGCCTGATGATGCCGCATATCGCGCGGCTTCTGGTGGGCGGCGACAACCGCATCGTCCTGCCGGCAAGCGCGATGCTCGGCGCGATCTTCCTCGTTCTGGCCGACGTCATCGCGCGCACCCTGGCGGCACCGAACGACATACCGATCGGCATCGTCACCGGCTTCATCGGCGGGTTCTTCTTTCTCGTGATGCTCGCCAGACGCCGTTCGCGATGAACTCGAGGCGCCCGCGAAGAGCGCGACACCGCGATTTCTCGGACGATGCACGATGGCCACCACACGGGCGGCACCGGCGTGCAAGCGATACGTTTCCCTGCTCAGGCGGCAGCGGGAGCGCTTGTTCAACACGCGGCAACAAATCTTGTTCGGCGGTTTCGCGCGACTTCGTGCTCTCGTCAAAAATTCGCGGGAACCTGCGATGGCCGACGGCGTTTAAATGCGCCGTTTGTGACGAGCCAGACCGAAACTTGCTAAGGAGAAGGCAATGCATGGCCGCTTTGAAACACCCGTCGAAGTCTATATCGGCCTCGGATTTCCGCGCCAGGTGGAAAGCGCCAGGGAAGCGTATGAGGTGTTGATGGAATGGCCGCGAGAGCGCCGCGGACCGGCGCACGGTGCCGCCATCGAGGCTTGCTTTGCCGCCATGGGCGGAAAACACGATGCCGAATCCGCGCGGAATGCCTTCGAGACGTTCGCGGTCGCCCGGGGGATACTCGCCGAGCCCGCGCTTGCCGCGGCGGTGCAGGACGCCGCGGAGGAATGGCTTCGAGGCTAGCCTATGTTTCTTCGATCACGAGCTCGAACGTGACGCAGACCGGATTCGAGCCGCGGGCGAGCCGCCCTTCGGCGATCTCGCCGTCCATGCCGACGACCGAAATGTCGAGACGGCACGTTCCAGCGGACATCTCACCATTCCCGACGAGCAGTTCTGTCGCGTAGGAAGCGAGGTGCGATCCATCCTCGAAATCCGCTCCCACCAGGCTGCCGATGCCGTGAACAGCGGCGCTGCCAATTCCGTTTTCGCGGCAAAGCCGCTCGATCGCGATGGTGATGTCCTCGTTCGGCCGCACCGTGGCGAGCAGGACACGGCCTGTACCCGCACCGCGCGGAGGCGATGAAAAGGAAGGCGAGCGCGACGTCCCCTCGTGTTCCGCCGAAACCGGTGAAAACAGACGGAAATTGGTCTCCGGATCGTCCCTGACGTCGAAGATGGCGCCGCAAACGCCCCAAGCCTCCGCCTCGACCTCCGCGGCGAACTCGGAATCGAGCGGCAGCAGATGCCCCATGCGGCGCGCGCCATCGGCCTCGCGCCAGATGCCGTGGCAATGCAGGAAAGGCTCGCCGTCGCGCCAGCCGACGATCGCGCCGGCCTCCTCGATCGTGGTCACGCCGGCGGGGCTGCGGGTCGCGCTGTACCAGGCGGCATGGGCGGCATCGGGCGAGGCGGCCGGGATCACGTAGTTCATGGGCGAGACCGGCACATCCTCGAGACGGATGTAGCCACCGGCGAAACCGGCTTCGGCAAAGGCTTCCGCCACAGCCCGGTTGACGCTGCGCCCCGGCTTCAGACGCAGCGTCAGCCGCCTCGCCCTGCCCTGCACGCTTCTTTCCCGCTCCGCCGTAGGCGTGCCGGGATGCCTGATGGACCGCATCGGATCAGTTCGCCAGGCCGGCGGTGACGAAGCCGCCGTCGACGGCAAGTATCTGCCCGTTGACGTAGCTCGCATCGTCGGAGACCAGGAAAGCGACCGCGCCGGCGATTTCCCGCGGCGTGCCGTAGCGGCGCTGCGGCACGCGCTCGTGCCATTGCCGACGCACGTCGTCGGTGTGTACCGAGCGCGCCAGCGGCGTGTCGATCGGCCCCGGCGCGACGGCGTTGACACGGATACCCTCCGGCCCGAGTTCGTTGGCCATCACCAGCGTCAGCAGGTTCTGGCCGCCCTTGGAGGAGCCGTAGGCGCTGCGGCCCTTGTTGCCGCACATGCCGGAGATGGAGGTGATGTTGACGATGCAGCCCGGCGCCTTGCGCGCCAGCCAATGCCGCGCCGCCGCGCGCGAAACGATGAAGGTGCCGGTCAAGTTGACGTCGACGATGCGGCGGAAATCCTCGACGCTGGTCTCGACCGCCGGCCGATCCATGCCGATGCCGGCGCAGTTGACCACCGCCACGATCCCTTCGCCGGTGATATTGCCGAAGGCGGTCTCGACCGCCGCTTCGTCGGAGACGCTGCACGCGATGCCGCGATCGCGCGGTAGGCCGAGCGCGTCGCAGGCCTCGTCCAGTGCTTCTTGCTCGAGGTCGAGGAGGTAGGGTTTCCAGCCGCGCTCCGCCAGCAGACGCGCCGTCTCGAACCCTATGCCGGATGCGCCGCCGGTGACGATGACGGCGCCTTTTTTCGTCTCAGCCATGTTTTCCTCCCTTGGGTTCTCAGACAGCCGGCTTCAGGCCGGCGGCGGCGAGCTCGCCGCGGCGCTCCAGCTCCTCGCGGATCATCTTCTTGGTGATCTTGCCGTAGGCGGATTTCGGCATCTCCCCCCAGAAGAAGAAGCGTTTCGGCAGCTTGTAGCGAGCCATCTTGCCGTCGAGCCAGGCGGCAAGGTCGATCGTTTCCGGCGGAACGCCCGGACGGGCGACGCAGACGGCGACGCCGATCTCGCCCCAGACCGGATCGGGAACACCCAGAACGGCCGTCTCGCTGATGTCGGGATGGGCGAGAATCTTCTCCTCGATCTCGCGCGGATAGATGTTGGACCCACCGGAGATGTACATGTCGGAGGAACGGCCGGTGACGTAGACGAAACCGCGCTCGTCCATGTGGCCGAGGTCGCCGGTGCGGAACCAGCCGTTGCGGAACGCCTTGGCGTTGGCCTCCGGGTTCTCGTAGTAGCCGGCAAACACAGCCGGCCCGATCACGCAGATCTCGCCCGTTTCGCCGGTGCCGACCGCCTCGCCCTCCTCGTTCTGGATCTCGACCTGCATGCCGGTGCGCTCGAAGCCGCAGGTGCCGATGCGCGCATGCGGTCCGTCCTCCAGATCGTGAAAGGCCGGCGGCAGCACTGTGATGTTGCCCGTCACCTCGCCGAGCCCGAAATACTGCACCAGCACCGGTCCGAGCTTTTCCAGCGCGCGCTTCTGGTCGGCCCGGTACATCGGCGCGCCGGCATAGATGACGTAGCGCAGCGAGGAATGATCGAACCGGTCGACCGAAGGATCCTCGATCATCAGCTTCAATATGGTCGGGACGGTGAAGGCGTTGGTCACCTTCCACTTCTCGACGAGCGACCAGACGGTCGCCACTTCCAGCTTCTCGGTCGGCGGCAGGATCGTCTTCACCCCGTGCGCGACCTGGGTGAGCTGATGCACGCCGGCGCCATGCGAGAGCGGCGCGACGACGATCGAGGCGTCGTCGCGGCCGGTGCCCGGCATCAGATCGCAGAGATGGTTGGTGACGACGAAGGCCATCTGCCCATGGGTGAGCACCGCCGCCTTCGGTCGTCCGGTCGTGCCGGAAGTAAAGAAGAACCAGCATGGGTCGTCGCGATCGACCGCCACGCTTTTGACCACCCCGCCATCGTTGCGGGCCACGATCGCGTCGTAGTCCTCGCCGAACTCCGCCTCGCCAATGGCGATGACGAAGTCGAGCGTTTCCGAGGCCTGGCGGCACGCGGCCGCATGACCGGCAAAGCTTGCGCCGCAGATCATGCCGCGCGCGCCGCTCGCCGTGGCCAGATAGGCGACCTCGTCGGGCGACTGCCTGTAGTTGGTCGGGACCCAGACGGCGCCGACGCGCAGGCAGGCGAAGAGCGATTCGAACATCTGGTTGCAATTGGCCGACTGCACGAGGATGCGGTCGCCCTTCCGGACGCCGAACTCGCCGGCGAGGGCGGCCGCCATCGCATTGACGCGGGCCTCCATCCTCGCCCAGGTCCAGGTCTCCTCGCGCCAGACGAAGCCGATGTCGTCCGGGTTGCGGCGCGCCGCCTGCGTCAGGAAACATGAAAGGTTCATCACGCGGGTGGTGGACGGCGCCAGTCCGCCGAGCGGTGCATTGCCGGTCGTCACTTCGCGCGCTCCAGAAGCGAGACATAGTTGGCGACGACCGCGCCGCCCATGTTGAAGACGCCGGCGAGATTGGCGTCCTTGACCTGCATGTCGCCCGCCTCGCCGGCAAGCTGCATGGCGGCCATCACATGCATCGACACACCCGTGGCGCCGATCGGATGCCCCTTGGATTTCAGGCCGCCGGAAGGGTTGACCGGCAGGCGACCGTCCTTGCGCGTCAAGCCCTCGCGCACGACGCGGTGCCCCTCGCCGGGCTTCGCCAGCCCCATCGCTTCGTACTCGATCATCTCGGCGATGGTGAAGCAGTCATGGGTTTCGACGAAGGAGAGATCGGCGAGCGACAGCCCTGCCTCGTCCAGCGCACCAGCCCAGGCGCGACGCGCACCCTCGAAGGCGAGCACGTCGCGGCGTGACAACGCCATGATGTCGTTGACGTGGCGGCGCGCCCGGAAGGCGATGGCGCGCTGCAGCGTCGCCGCCGTCTCGGCGTCTGCGAGCACGAGGGCCGCCGCGCCGTCGGAAATCAGCGAGCAGTCGGTCCGCCGCAAGGGCGGCGCCACATAGGGATTCTTGTCCGAGACCGTGTTGCAGAAGTCGAAGCCGAAATCCTTGCGCATATGGGCGTAAGGGTTCGCCATGCCGTTGGCGTGGTTCTTGGCCGCGATCATCGCGAGCTCCTCGGAACGATCGCCATAGCGCTGGAAATAGGCCTGGGCGATGCGACCGAAGAGGCCGGCGAAGCCACCGTCGACATCCGCCTCCTCGGCTCGGTAGCTGGCGCAGAGCAGGATGTCGCCGACTTCCGCCGTCGGCGTCGCGGTCATCTTCTCCGCGCCCACCACCAGCGCGATGCGGCCGCGCCCCGCCTCGATGAAGTCCATGGCGCTATAGAGCGCCGCCGAGCCGGTCGCGCAGGCGTTCTCCATCCTCGCCGCCGGCGCATGGGCAAGCGCCTCGTTGCTCATGGCGACCAGCGCGCCCTGAAAATCCTGCTTCGAGAAGCCGTTGTTCATCACGCCGACGAAGATGCCGTCGACGTCGCCGGGATCGACGCCCGCATGCGCCAGCGCCGGCGCGGCGACGGAGGCCATCAATTGCTCGGTGTTTTCCAGTTCGGATTTGCCGAAGGGCGAATGCGCCCATCCCACGATCTGTGCCTTCGTCATTTCATCCTCCTCGATTGGGTTCTCGCGGCCGCCTCCGGGCGCTGTTGGTTTCGCGACGCGAACATGCCGGCGAGCTTCTCTTCCACGCGGCGCGCCTCCTGGGTGAGATAGGAGACCAGCTCCGCCTGCCGCGCCTCCTGCATCCTGCTGTCGATCGCCGCGATGCTGAGCGCACCGGCGACCCCGCCGTCGGGTGTCCTCAGCGCCACGCCGACGCCCCAGGAATTGGCGAAGATCAGGCCGGGATTGAGCGAATAACCCTTCTCCCGGGTTGTGCGGACATCCTCGCGGATGCGCTCCGGCGGCAGCATCGGATATTGCGTGCGCAATACCGTCTCGTTGGCGGCGAGCACCGCATCGACCTCGTCGTCCGGAAGCGAGGCGAGCATGGCGAGCGACCCGGCGCCGACGCCGAGCGGATGCTCAAAGCCCGCCTGCAGGGCATGCGTCCTGACCGGATAGGTTCCCTCCTCGCGATAAAGGCACACGGAATAGGTGTCGCGGCGCACCGAAAGGAAGCTCGAATCCTCCGTCTTCCTCGAAAGCCGGATCAGGCTTTCCATTGCCATCTGCAGGAGTCCGAAGCGGCGCGAGGCGAGGCTGCCGAGTACATAGGCCTCCTCGCCGAGATAGTAGCGCCGGCTCTCCTCATCCTGCTCGACCATGCGCGCCCGCATCAGCGCCAGCAGCAGGCGACGCGTCGTCGGCTTGTTGAGCCCGCTTTCCTCGACCAGTTCCGACAGGGAAACGCCTCGATCGGCATGCCTGCCGACCATCGAAAGAAGACCGAGTGCCCGGTCAACGCTTTGTGATCCGCTTAGTTCGGACATATTTCCCCATAGGTCCATAATATGGAACCAATAATTTATCAATCGTCGCCGAAGCTGTAAAGCGGTCGATTTTTGGATTGCGAAGCCATATTTTTCCGCTATTTTGCATCGTCTATTGCGAGAGTGATGTGATCCATCATGTGGATCATTGCTCTGTAGGCAGGTCAGCGGGAGGTTGACTGGCCGATATGCAAGCACAAACGGAGGAGATCCAATGAGATTTGCCAAGCTGGGCGCAACCGCCCTCACATCGCTCATCGCCGGCCTCGCCATGCTGGGGACCGTTTCGGCCGAGACCTTCAGGCTGTCGCACAACACCGGCGACACGACGACCTGGCACAGGGGCGCGGAAAAGTTCAACGAACTGCTGGGCGCGGCAACCGGCGGCGACCTGCAGGTGCGCACCTTCCCGAACGCACAGCTCTCCGGCGGCGACCAGATGAAACAGGCCGAGATGGTCGGCCGCGGCGCGCTCGACTTCGTCATCACCTCGGCGATCAACGTGACGCCGCTGGTGCCCGAGATGGCCGTGTTCTCGCTGCCCTATCTCTACGCCAATTACGAGCAGGTCGACGCCACCACCGACGGCGCGGCGGGCGACAAGATGAAGGAGATCATGCTGGCCCACAACATCGTGGTTCTGGCGTGGGGCGAGAACGGGTTCCGCGAGGTCACCAACAACGCCCGCCCAATCAAGGCTCCGGCGGATCTGCAGGGCCTGAAGATGCGCGTGGCCGGTCCGATGTATATCGACGTCATGAACGCGCTGGGCGCCAACCCGCAGCAGATGCAGTGGAGCGAGACCTTCACCGCGCTCCAGCAGGGCGTGGTCGACGGCCAGGAGAATCCGGTCGGCGCCGTCATCATTCCGCAGCGCGTCTACGAAGTGCAGAAGTACCTGACGACCTGGCACTATTCCTACGACCCCGTCTTCCTCGGCGTGAGCAAGAAGCGCTGGGATTCCTGGGACGACGAGACCAAGGCGAAGGTACAGCAGGCGGCATCCGAGGCCATGGCCTACCAGAAGGAAATCACCCGCGAGGACACCGCCAAGGGCCTGGAATATCTGCGCGAAAAGGGCATGGAAGTCTACGAGCCGAGCGCCGAGGAGCTGCAGGCGTTCCGCGACTCCACCAAGCCCGCCTTCGACACCTGGGCGGCGAAGGTCGGGGACGACCTCGTCAAGTCCTTCCAGGATGCGATCTCCGCATCGAACTAAGCCCGCGTGGCTGGTGGAAGGGCCGGCTTGCCGGTCCTTCCACAATGACCGATCCAGGGGAGGGTCGCCGACATGCAATTCGTCCTTCGCGACGCGGAGAAGATCATCTGCGCCGCCCTGTTTCTCGCGATGACGGTTCTCGGCTTCGTCAATGTCGTCATTCGTTACCTGACCAATTATTCGCTCGCCTCGTCGGAGGAACTGCTGACGAACGGCTTTCTCCTCCTGACCATATTCGGAGCGGCGATCGCGGCGCGCACCGGCGACCATCTCGCCGTCACGCTGATCTATGATCTCCTGCCGCCGCCGGCGCGCAAGGTGCTACTGGCGCTTTCGAGCGCGCTGGCGATCCTGCTGCTCGCGCTTTCGGCCTGGTTCTGCTGGCAGCTCGCCGCCAACCAGATGTCGAGCGGCATACGATCCTACGCGCTGCAGATCCCGGCCTGGTACTACAGCATCGGCCTGCCCCTGGGCTTCGCTTTCGTCATCGTCCGCTACGTCCAATATGCCCGCCATACCTGGCGCGAGCTCGATGTCGAGGAGACCGCCAATGCTTGAGATCGGCGCCGGCACGCAGATGGTCATCGTTTTCTTCGTGCTTCTTTTCCTGCGGTTGCCCGTCGCCTTCGCGCTCGGCCTGTCCGCCATCTATGCGATGTGGGTGCTGGGCTTCGGGCTCGATCTCGCGGGCGACCTCATCGCCACCGGCATCGCGAAGTTCTCGCTGCTCGCCATCCCCTTCTTCATCCTAGCCGGCACGCTGATGGGCACGCTCGGCATCGCCGAGCGGATGATCCGCTTCTTCCGCGTCCTCATCGGCTCGCTGCCCGGCGGCATGGGCGTCGTCGGCACGGTGGTCTGCCTTTTCTGGGGCGCGGTCAGCGGCTCCGGTCCGGCTTCCGTGGCCGCCATCGGGCCGCTGATCATCAAGGGCATGACCGAGGACGGCTATTCGAAAGCCTATGCGGCGGGCCTGGTCTGCACGGGCGCGGCGCTGTCGATCGTCATTCCGCCATCGATCGGCCTCGTCATCTACGGCGTCATCGCGGAAGCGTCCATCTCGCAGCTCTTCATAGCCGCGGTGATCCCCGGCCTGTTCCTCGGCGTGCTCATGCTCCTCACCCTTCCCTTCGCCAAGAAGGAAGCTGCGGTGGAAGGCGCGCCGAGCGTCGAGCGGCTGATGCCGTCACCCTATGAAGGGGTCACCTACGGGCCGCGCCTGTGGCGCTCCTTCCTCGATTCCTTCTGGGGCCTGATGACGCCGGTGGTGATATTGGGCGGCATTTATTCGGGCGCCTTCACGCCCACGGAGGCCGCCATCGTCGCCACCGTCTACGCACTCTTCGTCGGCGGCCTGATCTACCGCACGCTTACCTTGAGCGGCCTCTATCAGTCGCTCGTCGACGCCAGCGCATCATCGGCCGTCGTCATGCTGGTCGTCGCCTATGCCAGCCTCTTCGGCTGGGTCGTCACCGTGGACGACCTCATCGGGCAGTATTCGTCGATCCTGCTCGGGCTCAGCGACAACCAGTGGGTAATCCTTCTGGTGATCATGATCGTGCTGCTGATCGCCGGCATGTTCATGGACGCCATCACGATCATGTTCATCTCGCTGCCGATCTTCCTGCCGGTGGCGCGCGAGCTCGGCTGGGACCCGGTCTGGTTCGGTGTTCTGGTGATGATCAACCTGGCGATCGGGCTCTTCACCCCGCCCGTCGGCATCAATCTCTACGTTGCCGCCAACATCACCCGCCTGCCGCTGGAGCGCATCGCGCAAGGCGCGATCCCGTTCCTGATCACCAGCATCATCGGGCTCGCCATCGTCGCGGCAGTGCCCGAGATGTCGCACTTTCTGGTGAACCTGTTGCGATAGAAGAATGCGGTCGCGGCGCCAGCTGTTGCGGCCCTCGCCATTCCCCCAGCGGCGGCACCCGGTGTGCCGCCGTTTTTTTTGCCCGGGACCCCGCATCCGCAGCGGACAAGAAAAAGCCCTGCCGCCTATGGGGAAGCGGCAGGGCCTATTGCCTGAGACACCCCCTCTCCGGGGTTGCGAGCCTTATAGGTGCAACCACCCGGTGAGGCAACCGCTTTCGCCTTCCGCTGCGGCAGTCGGGCAGCGTGGCGATACCTGTCGAACCCTTTCCGTCAAAAAAGTGTCACACGAACTGGAATAGGCCGCGACCCGAACCGTTAGCCGGCCATCTCAACCGGAGATGGAAGGCGATTCCATGTTGCATAGCGTACCCCAGGCAAGAGCCGCCGAGCTCCAGGACGCCGGAGAACGGCGAGCGTGGCCGCTCCCGCCGGTGCCGCCGGGGCCGGTCATAGGCCTGCTCCTCCTGCTCGTCGGCATTCCCGCAATTCTCTACGGCCTCGACGGCTTGTCCATCGAAGGGCGATTGTCGCTCTCCGTCTTCGCCGGGGCCCTGGTCGCCTGGGTGGTGCTCGAACTGCCCGACATGCCGGTGGCGCTCGCCGGCGCGCTCGCCCTCGTCGTTTCGGGCGCGGTCCAGGAGGAAGCCTTCTTCGCCACGCTCGGCAACGAAATCGTCTGGCTGTTGATCGCCGCTTTCGTCATGGCATCGGTTTTGCGAACGACGGGCATCGCCGAGCGCCTCGCGACCACGGTGCTGGCGCGATGCGGGACGGTATCCGGCCTGTTCTGGAGCGCGACGATCGTCATCGCCCTGACCGCATTCGTCATCCCTTCGACCTCGGCGCGCGCGGCGATCCTCATGCCCGTATTCCTCGGCCTTTCAGGCGCGATCGACCGACCGGGAGTGACCAGAGGGCTGGCACTGCTGTTTCCCTCGGTCATCCTGCTTTCGGCCTGCGCTTCGCTGACCGGGGCCGGCGCGCACCTGATCGCCGCCGATTTCATGAAGCGGATTGGCGGGACGGAAATCGGCTTCGCCCATTGGGCGCTTCTGGGCACGCCCTTCGCGCTCGTCACCAGCTTCCTCGCCTGCGGCCTGATCCTGCTCCTGTTCCTCTCCGCCGAGGACCGCAGGGCCGCATTAGGCACGCTGCCGGCCAGACCTCCTTCCAGTTCGGGCAACGGAGCGGCCGTGCTGGCGATCGTGGGGGCGGCCGTGCTTTTGTGGGCGACAAGCGCGCTCCACGGCCAGAACATGGCAGTCGTCGCCCTCACAGCCGCCATGCTTGCAGCTTCGAAACCCGTTTCCGGGATCTCGCTCAAGGAAGCGCTCAAGGGCGTGGAGTGGAACCTGCTTCTCTTCCTGGCGGCCACGCTCTTGATAGGCGAGGCGCTGCTCACTTCCGGCGCCGCGAACCACCTTGCCGGCCTGGCACTTTCAGCGCTCGACGGTCGCCTGGCCCCGGCTCCCTGGGCTGTCGCCGCGATCGCCGCCCTCATCTCCAGTCTCGCTCACATCTTGATCACGTCGCGCACCGCGCGGGCGAGCGTGCTCATTCCGGCGATCGGCCTGCCGCTCGCCGCGTTCGGCACCGACCCGTCGACGCTGATCTTCATCGTCACCGTCGGCAGCGGCTTCTGCCAGACGCTGATGGTCTCGGCCAAGCCGGTCGTCCTGTTCGGCTCCGGCGAGACGCCGACCTTCTCGCAAGCCGATCTTCTGCGGCTCGCCGCCTTCCTGCTGCCGCTCTTCATCGCGGCGCTCGTCCTCTTCTCCCTGTTCGTCTGGCCGCACCTCGGCCTGCCGCTCTGAACACCTCCCAAGAACCTTCCATAGACCTCGAAAGGAAAACGAAATGTCGATGACGATCCTGATCGCGCCCTCCGGCTTCAAGGAAAGCCTGACCGCCGAGGAAGCGGCGACCTGCATTGCCGCCGGGGTCCTGCGGGCGATGCCGGGCGCCGACATCCTCAAGGCGCCGATGATCGACGGCGGTGAGGGCTTCACCAAAACGCTCGTGGACCTGACCGGCGGCACGCTGCACCACTTGTCCGTCACCGGCCCGGTGGGAGAACCGGTCGGCTCCTTCTTCGGATTCATGGGCGGACAACCCGTTCGCACCGCCGTCCTGGAGATGGCGGCAGCAGCGGGCCTGAGCCTCGTCCCCCGCGATCGCCGCAATCCATGCCTGACGACGAGCTACGGCGTCGGCGAATTGATCCGCGCCGCGCTCGACGCCGGCGCCGAGCGTATCCTGCTCGGCTGCGGCGACAGCGGCATCAACGACGGCGGTGCCGGCATGGCCCAGGCGCTCGGCGTCCGCTTCCTGGACGAGAACGGTCAGCCACTCGCGCGCGGCGGCGCCGCGCTTGGACGTCTTGCTTCGATCGACATGACGGGCATCGATCCTCGCCTTGCCCGGGTCCGCATCGACGCGGCCGTCAACTGGCACAACGTGCTCACCGGTCCCAGAGGCGTGGCCCGCGTGTTCGCTCCACAGAAAGGCGCGACACCGGCCCAGGTGGAGGAGCTCGCCGCGGCGATGGAGACCTATGCGGGAGCGATCGAGCGGACGACCGGCATCCGGGTCGGCAACGCCCCCGGCGCCGGCGCTTCGGGCGGACTCGGAGCGGCGCTGCTCGGCCTTCTGTCGGGACGCCTTCACCCCCGTTACGACATCGTGATGCAATATCTCGACCTCGACACACTGATCGATCGCGCAGATCTGGTGGTCACGGCGGAGGGAAGCCTCGACGGCCAGACGCCCTACGGCAAGGTTCCCGCGGAAGTGGCGCGCCGCGCCAAGGCGCGCGGATTGCCGGTGATCGCCCTTGCCGGCACCATCGGCAAGGGCGTGCGGCTCAATTTCGAGCACGGCATCGACGCCTTCGCCAGCATCCTGAAACGGCCATGCACGCTCGAGGACGCGATCGGCAATGCCGGCAAGCTCCTGACGCGTGCCGCCGAGGACGCCGTGCGCATGGTGGGCGTCGGAATCGCGCTCGGCCGTCCCGGCGCAAAGGGGCGCCGGATCGGCAGCGGTTCCCATCGATCACCGGCCGGCCGCAGCGCCCGTGCGGGGCTGTAGCGCCTTTCGTCGTTTCAACGCCCGCCACCTCCGCCGCGGGTTCCGCATCGCCGCCGCGATACCCCCGCGACCGCCGCCCGACTTTGTGCTAGCCTCGCGGCGGCGGAACCGGACGGAGATGGTTTCGCCTTTCACGACGGAGGGGCCCGGGATGACGGTTCTGCTTTATTCCCTTCTCATCGGCGTCGTTGCCGGCCTGCGCGCGATGATGCCGGCTGCGGCGATCAGCTGGGCCGCCTGGCTCGGCTGGCTGAACCTCGACGGAACCTGGCTCTCCTTCATGGGGCACTGGATCGCGGTCGCGATCTTCACCATACTCGCCATCGTCGAGCTGATAACCGACCAGCTCCCCTCCACGCCGAGCCGCAAGGTGCCGCAGCAATTCGGCGCCCGTATCGTGCTCGGCGGGCTTTCGGGCCTCGCGCTCGCCCTGCCCTCGGGCGCATGGATCGGCGGGCTGATCGCCGGCGTCGTCGGCGCGATCGTCGGCACGCTCGGCGGGGCGGAAGCGCGCAAGCGTTTCGCCGAAGCCTTCGGCCAGGACCGGCCAGCCGCCTTCATCGAGGACGCGGTGGCGATCGCCTGCGCCTTCCTCATCGTGGCGGCGGTGCAATGACCGCCTCCTACGACGCCATCGTCGTCGGTGCCGGCCAGGCCGGGCCGTCGCTCGCCGTCCGCCTTGCCCAGGCGGGCATGAAGACGGCAATCGTCGAGCGCAAGCTGGTCGGCGGCACCTGTGTCAACACCGGCTGCACTCCCACCAAGACGATGGTCGCCAGCGCCTATGTCGCGCATATGGCGCGCCGCGCGGCGGATTACGGCGTCAAGATCGCAGCGCAGGTCGACGTCGACATGGCCGCGGTGAAGACGCGGGCGGACGGCGTCGCCGCCAGGTCGCGCGGCAATCTCGAGGACTGGCTCGGCGGCACCGACAATTGCACGCTGATCCGTGGCCACGCCCGTTTCGCCTCGCCGGCGGAACTCGTGGTCGGCGACACGCGGCTGACGGCGCCGCGCATCTTCCTCAACGTCGGCGGCCGCGCCTTCATTCCCGACTATCCCGGCATCGACCGGATCGACTATCTGACCAATTCCTCGATCCTCCGGCTCGACACCGTCCCGCGTCATCTCGTCGTGGTCGGCGGCGGCTATGTCGGACTCGAATTCGCGCAGATGTTTCGCCGCTTCGGCAGCGAGGTGACGATCGTCGAGCGCGGCGATCGGCTGATCAAGCGCGAGGACGAGGACATTTCCTCCGCGATCCGCGAGATTCTGGAAACCGAGGGCATCCGCCTGCGGCTCGGCGCCGATTGCATCGCCTTCGCGCCGCACGAGGAAGGCGTCGCCGTCAAGGTCGATTGCCGCGAAGGTTCGCCGGAGGTAATCGGCAGCCACGTGCTGCTTGCCATCGGCCGACGGCCCAATACGGACGATCTGGAACTGGACAAGGCTGGCGTCGCGACCGACAAGCATGGCTATGTCGAGACCAACGAGGAGCTGCGCACCAACGTGCCGGGCATCTGGGCGCTGGGCGACTGCAACGGCCGCGGCGCCTTCACACATACGTCCTACAATGATTACGAGATCGTCGCCGAAAACCTGCTCGACGGCGCCGCGCGCAAGGTCTCCGACCGCCACCCCGCCTATGCCCTCTATATCGACCCGCCGCTGGGCCGCGCCGGGATGACCGAGGCGGAAGCGCGCGAAACGGGACGCGAGATCCTCGTCGGCATGCGCCCGATGACACGCGTCAGCCGGGCCGTGGAGAAGGGCGAGGCGCAAGGCCTGATGAAGGTGGTGGTCGACACGGCGAGCGAGCGTCTGCTGGGCGCAGCGATCCTCGGCGTGGGCGGCGACGAGGCCGTGCACAGCGTGCTCGACATGATCTATGCCGACGTTCCCTTCAAGGCCCTGAAACACGCGGTGCACATCCATCCGACCGTCGCCGAGCTCATCCCCACGCTGCTCGGCGAGTTGAAGCCGGGTTGAGCCAGGGGCCCGCCGCGACTTCGCGAGCCGGGCCCAGCGCATTTGTCACAAAAGGAATCCTTGAAACCGCCGGCTTCATGGTCGACAAGTTCTTCAGTGAATTCTCAGAGAAGCCGACACGTGAACGAAATCGAACGATCCGTAACCAGAGACGAGCCGCGATGGCTCGGCCCTTCCGCCCCGTCTCGCATTGGATTGATCCCGCCCCTCTCGGCGGCGAGGTGGCTGCTCGTCCTCATCGCCGCCGCAGGCATCTATTTCTTCCACGGCTTCCTGGTTCCGGTGCTCGCCGCGCTGGTCATCGCGTTCGCGAGCTGGCCGATCTACCGCGACCTGCAGCGCAACACCGGCGGCAACAGGACCGTGGCGGCGACGCTCGCCATCTTGCTCATCCTCATCTTCCTGATCGTCCCGGTGGTGATCGCCATCACCTACACGATCAACGAGGTACGCGAATGGTTCTACTGGGCGGTCGAGACCAACAGGGTCGGGGCGCCGACGCCCGAATGGATCGTCGCCCTGCCCAGCGTCGGCCCCTGGTTCGACGAGCAATGGGAAAAATATATCGGCCATCCCGGCGCGATCGGCGAACTGATCCAGATCGTCAGCGGCGCCAATATCGGCAACATCTATCGCGGCGTGCTCGCCGCCGGCGGCGGCCTCTTCGACCTGTTCCTCACGTTGCTCTTCATGCTTATCGCGCTGTTCTTCGTCTATCGCGACGGCGAGTATTTCGCCGGCCAGGTCGACCGGCTGGGCGAGCGCATCCTGCCGGCGCGATGGGAGCGCATCTCGCGCGTCGTGCCGGCCACCATCTCCTCGACGGTCACCGGCATGACGCTGATCGCGATCGGCGAGGGCATCGTGCTCGGCATCGCCTACTGGGTCGCCGGCGTGCCCTCCCCCGTCACGCTCGGCGTCTTGACCGGCGTCATGGCGCTGATTCCCGGCGGTGCGCCGCTGTCGTTCACGCTCGTCTCGATCTATCTGGTGGCGAGCGGCTCTCCGGTCGCGGGCGTCGCCCTGTTCGCCTGGGGCAGCATCGAGCTCTTCATCGTCGACAAGACGCTGCGCCCCAAACTGGTCGGCGGTCCGATCAAGCTTCCCTTCCTTCCGACCTTCTTCGGGCTGATCGGCGGCGTGAAAACGATGGGCTTCCTCGGCCTCTTCATCGGCCCGGTCCTGATGGCGCTTCTGGTCGCGATCTGGCGCGAATGGCTGCGCGAAGTGGATCTCACCGACGCACAAAGACGGGAGATCGAACTCGCCAACACCGCCGAGACACGGCCGCCCGACCGCGCACCCGACCAGGAATGACGGTCCCGGCCGCATAAATTTGCAAATTTTGCGCGCCTGCGGCGATTTCCGCACCTTACCGCGCTGGACTTCACCTCGGCGCACGACATAAAGTGTCGTCCAAATCAGATTCAATTTGCGAGGTCGTTGCGGCGGCTCTTTCTCCACCGGAGGTACATTCTTGATCCGAGCGGCAACACTTTGCAATTGCGGACGGCGATCCGCGCACTGTGTTTCCCTCCTTCTGGGCTGCCTGTTTTTCCTGACCAGCCTGCAGACGTCGGCCGCAGCCTCCGGAACCAGAATCCACATCCTCCAAGACAACCCGCAGGCGCTGGGATCCAAGCAAAAGCTCAGGGATTGGCGCTATCAGGGCGAGTTCCGCAATCGCGACCTCGATGCGCCCGATCATATCGCCGGCTCCGACATCCCGGCCATCGTCGCCGATGGAGCGCTTGTCGTCAGCAGATATCGGCTCCGCAGCATGCCGGCCCGCTCGGGCCTTCCCGTCATAACAGCGTTGCACCTTGTATCCGCTCCGAGAGGTCCGCCTTGCGGCTCGGCACACGAGGTTGCTGCGCGCCTCACCGCGTAAGCGTAAGCAAGGACTTTCCTTGGCCGCGGTCGCGGAAAGCCCCCTGCCAAATGCAAGCCCAAGCGGCCTTGCATCGGGTCGGAAAGGAATCGGCTTTTGCGGCGTTCCACCCAGTCGCGAAAGCACACCGCTTGCCGGTGGTTCAATTCGACTGTGGCGCGCACGCAGATCGGCGCAGCCGCCGCAAACGCGACAAATCCGCTCCCGCCCTTCCGGCTGGGAGATTACATCTCGACGAACGATCCGGGAGTCCGTCTCCCGTCTCTTGGTCCCAACCCAAGGTAACCTGAAACTAGATGGCTGACGAAAACCTACTTCTGCTTCTGCTTGCGCTGCCTTTCCTGGGAAGCATCCTGGCGGGAGCGTTCCGTTCGAACGCGCGCAACGCGGAGGCGTGGCTGGCGGGAGCGGTGGCGCTCTGTGGCCTGGCCATCACGATCTATCTCTATCCGGCGGTCGACGACGGCGGGGTGGTGCGGCGCCAGATCGAATGGATTCCCTCGCTCGGCCTCGGCTTCACGCTGAGAATGGACGGCTTTGCCTGGATGTTCGCCATGCTCATCACGGGCATCGGCTTCCTCGTCGTGCTCTACGCGCGCTACTACATGTCGCCGGCGGACCCGGTTCCGCGTTTCTTCTCCTTCCTGCTCGCCTTCATGGGCGCCATGCTCGGCATGGTCATTTCCGGCGACCTGATCCTGCTTGCCGTCTTCTGGGAGCTGACCAGCATCTTCTCCTTCCTGCTGATCGGCTATTGGTACCACAACGCCGCGGCACGCGACGGCGCGCGCATGGCGCTGACGATCACCGGCGTCGGCGGCCTGTGCCTTCTCGTCGGCCTGATGATCATCGGCCACATCGCCGGAAGCTACGATCTCGACGTCGTTCTCGCCGCGGGCGACAAGATCCGCGCGCACGATCTCTACCTGCCGGCACTGATCCTCATCTGCATGGGCGCGCTGACCAAGAGCGCCCAGTTCCCGTTCCACTTCTGGCTGCCCAACGCGATGGCCGCGCCGACGCCGGTGTCGGCCTATCTGCACTCGGCGACCATGGTGAAGGCCGGCGTCTTCCTCCTCGCCCGCTTCTTCCCGGTTCTGGCGGGCACCTATGAATGGTTCATCATCCTCGCATTCGCGGGCATGATCACGCTGACGCTCGGCGCCTATTTCGCGATCTTCCAGCAAGACCTGAAGGGCCTTCTCGCCTATTCGACGATCAGCCATCTCGGACTGATCACCACGCTGCTCAGCCTCGGAAGCCCGCTCGCCGCCGTCGCAGCGATCTTCCACATGATGAACCACGCCACCTTCAAGGCATCGCTGTTCATGGCGGCCGGCATCATCGACCACGAAACCGGCACCCGCGACATGCGGCGATTGAGCGGCCTGTTCGCCTTCATGCCGATCACAGCCACGCTCGCCATGGTGGCGAGCGCGGCGATGGCCGGCGTGCCGCTGCTCAACGGCTTCCTGTCGAAGGAGATGTTCTTCGCCGAAGCGATCGAGACGCATGCGGATTCCTTCCTCGACCGCGCCCTGCCCTATGTCGCGACGGTCGCCGGCGCCTTCAGCGTCGTCTATTCGCTGCGCTTCATCCACACCGTGTTCTTCGGACCCAAGCCGGTCGACCTGCCGCACGAACCGCACGAGCCGCCGCACTGGATGCGCTTCCCGATCGAGTTCCTGGTTCTCGCCTGCCTCGTGGTCGGCGTCATTCCCGGCCTGACGGTAGGCCCCTACCTCCACACCGCCGTGGTGGCCGTTCTCGGCGACGCCACGCCGCAATACAGCCTCGCCGTCTGGCACGGCCTGAACGTTCCGCTGATCATGAGCGTCATCGCCCTCATCGGCGGCACCGTGCTCTACATGCTGCTCAAGCGTTACCTGTCGCGCTGCGAGGAGGGTCCGCCGATCTTCCGCAGGCTCAAGGGCCAGCGCATCTTCGAGCGCATCCTGGTGACGCTGTCGTGGCGGTGGGCGCGCTTCGTCGAGGGCAATCTCGGAACGCGGCGGCTGCAGCCGCAGCTTCGCCTGCTCGTCGTCGTGGCTTTCCTCGCCGCGCTCTGGCCGCTGTTCAGCGCCGGCTTCAATCCCGGCCTGCCGTCGTTCGACGGGCTCGACCCGGTCTTCGGGATGATGTGGGCGGTCGGCATCGTCTGCGCGCTCGCGGCCGCTTATCAGGCCAAGTACCACCGCCTCGCGGCGCTGATTCTCGTGGGCGGCGCCGGCATCGTCACCTGCCTGACATTCGTCTGGCTTTCCGCGCCGGACCTCGCACTGACCCAGCTCCTGGTCGAAATCGTCACCACCGTCCTCATCCTGCTCGGTCTCAGATGGCTGCCCAAGCGGGTCGAGGAGATCGACGCCGTGGGCGTCACCATCACGGCCCGTCTGCGGCGCCACCGCGACTTCGCGATCGCCACGCTCTGCGGCGCGGGCATCGCCATGATCGCCTATGCGGTGATGACCAGGCCGGTGGTCGACACGATCGGCGACTACTTCCTCGAGCACGCCTATTCGGGAGGCGGCGGCACGAACGTCGTCAACGTCATCCTGGTCGACTTCCGCAGTTTCGACACGATGGGCGAGATCGCCGTGCTCGGCGTCGTCGCGCTCACCGTGTTCGCCCTGCTCCGCCGCTTCCGTCCGGCGGCCGACAGCATCGAGACGCCGGAACAGCAGCGCATCCAGAACGCCTATGACGACGCGCAGCCCGATCGCGAGACCGGGGATACGGCCCGCGAATACATCATGGTTCCGTCGATCATCATGAACTGGATGTTCCCGGTGATCATCGTGCTCGCGGCCTATCTCTTCCTGCGCGGCCACGACCTGCCGGGCGGCGGCTTCGCGGCCGGCATCACCATGGCGATCGGCTTCCTGCTGCAATATCTGGCCGGTGGGACGCGCTGGGTCGAGGAGCGCCTGCGCATCCTGCCCGTCCGCTGGATCGGCTTCGGCCTGCTGATGGCGGCCGCAACCGGCATGGGTTCGTGGTTCCTCGGCTACCCCTTCCTCACAACCTATTTCCAATATCTGGAGGTTCCGCTGATCGGAAAAGTTCCCGCAGCAACCGCATTGCTGTTCGACCTCGGCGTCTTCTCGCTCGTCGTCGGCGCCGTCGTCCTGGTGCTCATCGCGCTCGCCCACCAATCGATCCGCAGCTATCGCGTCCGCGAAGCCGCGAAGGCGACGGAGGAGGCGTGATGGAACTGGTTCTCGCGATCGGCATAGGCGTGATGACGGGTTCGGGCGTGTGGCTGCTCCTGCGGCCGCGCACGTACCAGGTCATCATCGGCCTGCTGCTGCTTTCCTACGCGGTCAATCTCTTCATCTTCGGCATGGGCCGGCTGAGAATGAACGTTCCGCCGGTGGTCGAGCCCGGCGTGCCGGTGGACCCGGCCGCCTTCACCGACCCGATCCCGCAGGCCCTCGTGCTCACCGCGATCGTCATCGGCTTCGCCACCACGGCGTTGTTCCTCGTGGTGCTGCTCGCCTCGCGCGGCCTGACCGGCACCGATCATGTCGACGGACGGGAGCAGTGAGATGAGCTACTGGTCTCCCCACCTCGTCATAGCACCGATCATCATTCCGCTGGTCGCCGGCGCGCTGATGCTCTTCCTCGACGAGCGGCAGCGCTTCGGCAAGGCGATGATTTCGATCGTCTCGGTCCTGCTGCTGCTCGTCGTTTCGATCGCGCTGGTCCGCCATGCCGGCGCCGACACGACACGCGACAGCGTCTATCTCCTCGGCAACTGGCCGTCGCCCTTCGCCATCGTGCTCGTGCTCGATCGATTGTCGGCGCTGATGCTGCTGCTTTCGAGCGTGCTGGGCATAGCCGCCCTCGTCTTCGCGCTCGCGCGCTGGGCCAAGGCGGGTCCACACTTCCACACCATGTTCCAGCTCCTGCTGATGGGCATAAACGGCGCCTTCCTGACCGGCGACCTGTTCAACCTGTTCGTCTTCTTCGAGGTCATGCTCGCCGCGTCCTACGGCCTCGTGCTGCATGGTTCGGGCCCGGTGCGCGTCAAGGCGGGGCTGCACTATATCGCCATCAACCTTGCCGCATCGCTGCTCTTCCTCATCGGCGTCAGCCTGATCTACGGCGTCACCGGCACGCTGAACATGGCCGACCTCGCCGCCCGGATCCCCGAGGTGACGGACGGTGATCGGATGCTGCTCGAGGCAGGCGCCGCCGTGCTCGGCGTCGCCTTCCTCGTCAAGGCGGGCATGTGGCCGCTGAGCTTCTGGCTGCCGACGACCTACACGGCCGCCGCCGCCCCGATCGCCGCGATCTTCGCCATCATGAGCAAGGTCGGCATCTACGTCCTCCTGCGGCTTTCGCTGTTGCTGTTCGGTGGCGCGGCGGCCGCCTCCGCGGGCTTCGGTTCCCAGGTGCTGCTGTTCGGCGGGCTGGCGACGGTGACCTTCGGGCTGATCGGCGTTCTCGCCTCGCAGGCGCTCGGAAGGCTCGCGGGCTATTCGGTGCTCGTATCGTCGGGCACGCTGCTGGCGGCGATCGGCCTCGGCAACGTCGGGGTGACAGCGGGTGCGCTGTTCTACCTGGTCAGTTCAACGCTCACCATCAGCGCCTTCTTCCTGCTCATCGAGCTCGTCGAGCGCGGGCAGGATGCCGCCGCCAGCGTTCTCGCGGTGACGGCGGAAGCCTTCGGCGACGCCGACGAGGAGGAGGAAGAGGACGAGGTCGGCGTGGCGATCCCCGGCACCCTCGCCGTGCTCGGCATAAGCTTCGCCGCCTGCGGCATCCTCCTGGCGGGACTTCCACCGCTTTCGGGCTTCGTCGCGAAGTTCACCATGTTCACGGCGATGTTCAATCCCGAGGGCCTCGGAAACGGAGGAGCCATCAGCAGCGCCTCGTGGTGGGTCGTCATGCTGCTCATCCTTTCAGGCCTGTCGGCGCTGATCGCCATGACACGCTCGGGCATCCACACCTTCTGGGCCCCGATCGAGGCGACGGTGCCGCGCGTCCTCCTGATCGAGATCGCGCCGGTCGCCATCCTGCTTTTCCTCTGCCTGATGCTCACCGTGCAGGCCGGCCCGGTGATGCGGTACATGGAGGCCACCGCCCAGGCGCTCTACGCACCGCAGGCCTATGTCGAAGGGGTGTTCGAAGCGCCACGCGCCGGCGTGCCGAACGGGGAGGCGCAGCAATGAGCCGGGTTCTGCCCTATCCGCTATTGTCCGCCTCGCTCCTGGTGATGTGGCTGCTGCTCAACCGGTTCTCGCTCGGCCATCTCGTGCTGGGGGCCGTCATCGCGCTCTTCGCCGCGCAGGGCCTCGCCGCGCTTCACCCGGCCAAGCCGAGACTGCGCCGCTGGGACCTGATCCCGAAGCTGATCGGCATCGTCCTCTACGATATCATCCGGTCGAACGTCGCCGTGTCGAGGATCATCCTGCAGGGGAAACGTCGGGAACGCAGATCCGGCTTCATCACGATCCCGCTCGATCTGCGCGACAATACCGGGTTGGCGATCCTGGCGGTCATCATCACCAGCACGCCGGGCACGGCCTGGCTCGACTACAACACCTCGAACGGATCGTTGCTCATCCACGTCTTCGACCTCGTCGACGAGAGCGAATGGGTCGAGCTTATCAAGAACCGTTACGAATACCTCTTGATGGAGATTTTCGAATGAGCGCCCTCATCCTCACCTGGGCCGTCAACATCGCCCAGGTCGCGCTGGCGATAGCGATGGGGCTTGCAGCCTACCGCATGCTGGTGGGCCCCCGCGCCCAGGACCGCGTGCTCGGGCTCGACACGCTCTATGTCAATTCGACGCTGCTTCTGCTCACCTTCGGCATCAGGACGGCAAGCACGGTCTATTTCGAGGCCGCGCTCATCATCGGCGTCGTCGGCTTCGTCGCCACGGTGGCGCTCGCCAAATTCATCATGCGCGGCGAGGTGATCGAATGAGCCACGCCGTCGACCTGCCGCTCTGGATCGCCCTCATCGTCGCCTTCTTCCTGCTTCTCGGCGCCGGGCTCGCCCTGACGGGATCGATCGGTCTCGCGCGGCTCAACAGCTTCTACGACCGCATCCATGCGCCGACGCTCGGCTCGAGCTGGGGCCTTGCCGGCGTCGTCATGGCCTCGATGATCTTCTTCACGGCCCTCGAACTGAGGCTGGTGGTGCACGAGATCATCGTCGGCATCTTCATCACGGTGACGACGCCCGTCACATTGATGCTGCTTGGGCGCGCGACACTCTATCGCGACCGTTCCGAGGGAAATGAAAACGCCCCGGAATCGGACATTCTCGAAGACGCTAACGACATCGGAAGATAGAAGGCGCATGCCGCTCCAATTCAAGGACACGCCGGACAGGCTGAGCGCCACCTTGGCGAACGCGATCGATTCCATCGAGGGCGACACCGTGACGTTGAGACGGCTCCTCGAGCTGGTCGGAGAGCAGGGCCTGCTCCTCCTGTGCGCCCTCTTGACCATCCCGTTCCTGCTGCCGGTGTCGATTCCCGGTGTCAGCACGGTCTTCGGCGCCGCGATCATCCTCATCAGCATCGGCATCGTGATGAACCGCCTGC
The DNA here is from genome assembly GCF_001014615.2 of Aquamicrobium sp. LC103. Classification (GTDB taxonomy): domain Bacteria; phylum Pseudomonadota; class Alphaproteobacteria; order Rhizobiales; family Rhizobiaceae; genus LBCQ02. Next base: position 227,057 of record NZ_LBCQ02000011.1, on the reverse strand, counting down.
CGTGGTTCCCGCGCCGGCTGCTCGACAGGGAGATCGAGGCGAGCAAGCTGGTTCCGGTCTTGAACAAGGGCCTGCAGACAGTGCATCGCATCGACCGGGTGATCCGCCCGCGCATCTCCGCCTTCACCGAGGGCGCCTTCGTGAACCGGCTGAACGGCCTCGCCTTGTGCCTTGGCGGCGTGCTGCTGCTTTTCCCGCTTGGGCTGGTGCCGTTCTCCAACACCCTGCCTGCGCTCGGCATCCTCTTCATGGCCGCCGGCATATCGCAGCGCGACGGCATATTCGTCCTGCTCGGCTATGTGATGTTCGTCGCCACCATCATCTATTTCTCGGTGCTCGCCTGGCTCGCATTCTCGGCCGGGCGCGGCATCTCCTCGCTGTTCGGTTCCTGATTCCCCCTCAGAAGCTGTTTCTCGGAGCGCGAAAGCTGCGAGCGCTCGAAGAAGAGGATGACGAAAAGGGCGACGACGAACGGGATGATCAGATAGAACAGCCGGAAAACCACCAGCGCGGCGAGCACGTCCACCGGCTCCATGTCCGGCAGGCCGGTGAGGAAGACCAGCTCGAGCACCCCGAGGCCGCCAGGCGCATGCGAGATCAGCGCCACCGAGAACGAAACCAGGAAGATGCCGAGCACGATGATGAAGCCCGGATTCCCGGCTTCCGGAAGCGCGAAATAGACGATCGCCGCAGCGCCGACCAGTTCCAGCGGACCGATGATCAATTGCCGGGCGACGATCGGCAGACGCGGATATTGAAGCTCGAAGGAGCCGATCTTCAGCGGCTTGAAGCCCAGCCAGCTTCCCAGCACGTAGAGCGCGACCAGCCCCAGCAGAAGATAGCCGGTCGTCGCCGAGGCCTCCACGGGAAGAATATCCACGAAACGCTCGGTGATCTCGGGCTGGATCACCAGCACCAGGCCGGTGAGCAGGATCGTTCCCAGCGCGAAGGTGAAGGAGCAGAAGGCGACGAGGATGCCGACCTCGCGCGCGCTCAAACCCTGCGAGGTGTAGGCGCGGTAGCGCACCACGGCGCCGGAAAAGACGGAGGCGCCGATATTGTGCGAAAGCGCATATGTGGTGAAGGAACAGACGGTGATGAAGAGCCAATGGACCCGCTTACGCAGGTGCAGGAGGGCTATGTGATCATATCCGGCAAGCGCGCCATAGGCGACGAGGGTCGCGAGGGCGGACAGTACCCAGTTGTGAGTCGGGATCGCCGAGAGGCTGTCCATGACCTCGTCGAGCGATAGTCCACGCAGCTCGTGATAAAGCAGCCAGATGGAGAAGGCGACGGCACACAGCCCGACCACGGGCCAGATATACTTCTTGAACGCCATCAAGATCCTTTCATCGGTGTTTGCTCCTGTTCCCGCCAGTGCGGTCCAAGTCGTAGAAATCCACTTTGGCGAGATGGCGACGAACGGTCAGGCTCGTCGCGATACCCTCTAATTGCCGAATGTCTGGGCGTGGCGGCATGTCGCGGCAGCCCGCGCCGGAACGCCCTGGCGGTCGCGCGAGCAAACGGCCGCCGCCGATCCGCCGCTGGAGAAAACAATAGACTTGCTGTGCGGGCGGCTTTGGCGCCGCCGCTGATTTTCCCACGCCCCATGGGTCTAAAAAAGCTCATTGTCCCCGCCATGTCGAGGAGAAGTGTCGTCATCCCGAATTTTATTGAAGCCTGCTTGCCTGTGCCCCGCGGATTGCGGAGGTGACGCGTCATGCGCCGGCGGCCCGGATCGTCTTTAGTAGATCGCGGATGGCAATGGCGGAAGGGCGTCATGCGCGACGCACCGTCGCGGTGCGAATCGAGCGGCATCGCCCCTACGCCCCACGCGGCCATGGGCGATGAAATCGCTGGATAATCGTCAAGGCGCCATTCGCGGCCTCGTTGCAGGCTGGGGAAATCGCGGCTAGGTTGTGCGCGGTGGGGCTCGGCCAACCACGAGGATTATGATGTCTCCCCGATTTCGACGTACAGCCTTGGCTACCACCATCGCGCTCCTGGGCAGCGTTTCGCATTCCTCGGCGAACCTGTCATGCAAGGGTGTCGACACCGCGCTCACCCCTGAGCGCAAGGCAACCTACTCAACGCTCGTTGCCCATTCGCTCGACGCGAAGGTCGCCGCATCGAAGGTGGAAATCCATACCTTCATGGAAGCTGCTTCATGGAGCGTCGTGTACGCGGATGTGCCGATCGCCGATCCTGGCTATTTCTTCTTCAAAATCGTGGACGGGAAACCAAGGTTCGAAGAGGTCTGGGGCGGCATGGCCGACGAGAGCGAAACTCCCGAACTGGTCCGGTGGGCCGAAAAGCTCGGCACGCCAAGGTCGGTGGCCGAGTGCTTTGCCAAGGCGGCGGTCAGCGAATAGCGACGAAATCCTAAGGGAAGGACCGCTCCGAGCCGGCGGCACGGCATCTTTTCCTGTTGGAGAGGATGACCGAACAAGGCCAAAAAGCAGACCGGGATTGTCTTCAATGCAGGCCCTACGGACGGAAATGGATCGGCCATCCGCCGAGAGGCTGGCTCCGGCCCGGAGGCCGGAGCCAGCTCAGATCACCATTTGACCGAGAGGCCGACATTGCCCTCGAACACCCGCGTCTTCTCGCCACCGAGATTGGTGGTGTAGTCCGCGGTCGCGAAAAGGCTGACGTTCTCGCTCAGCTTGGCGATGACGCCGCCGCCGAACTCGAGCGAGGTTCCGCCCATTTCGGTCAGAATTGGATCGCCGTCGAAGTTGATCGTCTGGTCGGAAGAGAAATTGTGCCAGAGATTCGCCTTCAGATAGGGCTGGAAGGTATCGTAATTGCCCTGCAATCGCAGCCCGACCCGACCAGTCACCGCGTCGTCTGCATCGAAGGAGATCGACGAGAAGCTGTCGGCGGTGTCATCGAGCGACAGGTGCTGCCAGATCAGTTGCGCCTGCGGCTCCAGCACCCATTGCGGCGAGAGCTGGAACGGATAGCCGCCCTCGAGCGACAGCGTCACGCCGGTGCCGTCGATGTCGATGCTCTGCCCGGAGCTCGACGTCGCATCGCCCCCGAACCAGGTTGCCATCGCAACGCCATCCAGATACCAGCCCTGCGGTCCGATATGGGTCCAGTAGCCGCCGAAGCTGGTGCCGTGGATGTCGAGATCGCCGACGGCGAGATTGTTCCAGCCGAGCGCCTGCCCCTTGATGTCGCCGCTCATGCTCGTATAGGCGACGAACAGGCCGGCCCGGTCGAAATGGCCACCGTCGGACTCCCAACCGTAGATATCCTGCCCGGCCTGGAAGCCGAAGAGGTTGCCGTCGAACCCGGGGGCGACGGTTCCTTCCCACTCCATCTCGATGTCCTGACCGAAGATGCGACCCCAGCTCGTCGGCAGGTAGCCGGCGGCGCCGTTGAGCAGCGACTGCTCGCCACGGCGCTCGTGGAAGGTGCCGAGCGTCGCCAGGCCGAGGTGATGAGCCACAGGCGGCACGGCCGAATAGACCGGCACCTCGACGCGGTAGAGGGGCACCACCTCGGCGACGACCGGCGTCGCGCCCGGCGTCGGCGGGGTCGTCGCACTGCCCGGCAGAGGCGCCGGAGCGGTCGGCACGTCCGGCGGAGGCGGCGGCGGGCTGGCCGGATCGGCCGGCGGTGCCGGCGGTGGAGCTTCCGGCTCCGGATCGGTCACCTCGACGCCGTCGGGGGAGGTCTGAGGATCCGGATCGTCCGGATCAACCTCCAGCGGCGGCGGATCCTGCGCGGGCGGCGGCGGTGGCGCCACTGTCTCCGGCTCCTCCGGCTGAGGCTCGGGAGGGGTTGGCGTCACCGGGTCCGGCGCAGGAGCGGCGGTGGTGTCGGGCACCAGCGTCGAGCGCAGGTACCAATTTTCCTCGGTGTTGTCGGAGACGCCGCCCTTGAAGAGATAGTACTCGAAAGCTCCCGCGGCCACGCGGCTGTTGAGGGCGAAGGCGCCGCCGGCGGTGGTTCCACCATTGACCGTTTCGACGACCATGATGCCGTCCTGCGTGGTCGCGGCGCCCGCGCCGCCGGCATTGATGACGCTCAGCCCGGTCGTTCCGGAAGCCGCGCCGCCGTCGATCACCAGCTTGTCGGAGGCCGAGGAATCGTCGCCAAGCACGGTGTTGAGGAACAGGAGGCCGTTGTCGCCGGTGTAGTTGCCGGCGATCGTGAAGGTGTCGGAGGTGCTGTCGCCACCATTGGTCAGGTCGATGCGGCCCGAATTGAACACTTCGGCCAGCTGGCCGGCGTCGAAGGCCGAGATCCCGCCATTCGCGCCGCCGCCATAGATCGTGCTCGCGGCATCCACCGTCAGCGTGCCCGTTCCGGTGCCGCTGTCGCCTAGAACCAGCGTGTCGTCGAATGTGAGCCGCGTGTCGTTGGTGAGATCGATCGTCTCCCAATTGTCGAAACGGCCTACGCCGCCGGTCTTGACGTTTTCGAGCGTCAAGGCGTCGGTACCGAGCCCGCCATTGACCGTCTTGGTCGCGCCGATATGGGCGTCGGTCAAATTGCTGAGCGACGCGGTGTCGTTGTCGCCACCCAGATCGACATTGCCGTAGATGATGCCGCCGCCGTCCCAGGTGAAGCTGTCCTCGCCGAAGCTCATCAGGACGTCGCCGCCGATCGAGCCGCCGGTCACGGTCACGGTATCGTTGCCGCCGCTGACGCTGATGTTGCCGCCGATCGTGCCGCCGGAGATGATGATCGTATCTTCATCGAAGCCGGTCACCAGGTTGCGATCGATCGTGCCGCCCGACATGTTGAAGTAGTTCTTGTCGAGCTTCATGTTGACGCGGCCGATGCGACCGCCGGTCATGACGGCGCGGTCGCCGTCGTCGAAGAAGTCGACGATGCGACCACCCGACATCAGGAAGGTGTCCAGCGCATCGCCCTGGTTCAGCGACTGGATCTGACCGCCGGTCATCTGGAAATCGTCGATGCCGGCGCCCTGCTGGACATTGCCGTTGATGGTGCCGGAATGGATTATGACCGTGTCGGCGCCCGGACCAAAGACGACGTTTCCATCGATCGTGCCGCTGCCGCTTTCGGGCATGGTCAGGCTGTTGTTGCCATCCAGATCCGTCAGTGCGCCGCTGGTGCCGCTGTCGCAGATATAGACGCTGTTGCCGGCTGTCGGCGTCAGGTCGCAGGCGGCCAACGCCTGCGAGGCAGGCAAAGCGGGAACGATCAGCGCTGCCGAAGCCAGCAGCGCTTTTTTGAACGAACGAAAATTTTCTCTCGAATGCCGATTGGGCACTGCGGGAGCTTGAGCGACAAGCCGCATCGTTGACCTCTCTACAACCGACATCGCAATGTGATGTCGATCCACAAACCCCGTGCCCGCCGCAATATGGTCACAATCAAAAGAGGGCTGCAACTGCGCAGCGCGCAAACGGCACGGCGCGACTGCGACGTTCCGGCGCAGGTGTGTCCCGCGTGCAACGCAACGTTTCCCGCCTAAAAGGTTGCAATCAGAGCATCAATTGGTAGCTGACCGGCACGAAACGATAGCCGACGTCGAGCTTCTCGGCATAGCCGACCGCCGGAAACGGCATGTGATAGCCGATGAAGGGAATACGCTCCGAGGCGATCATGTCGAAGACCTGCTTGCGGGTTGCGGCGGCCGCCTCCTTGTCGGCGTCGAAGGCCACGTGCCAGTCCGGCCGCTGCAGCGATGCGACGTAGTGGTTCGCCGTGTCGGCGGTGAGCACCAGCGAACGACCACCGGACTCGAGCCGGAAGATCATGTGTCCCGGCGTGTGGCCGGCCGCAAGTATTCCGGTCACGCCGGTAACCACCTCGTCGCCGTCGCCGATGAACGTCGTCTTCTCCGCCAGCGGCACCACATTGGCCTGCACCGCCCGCGCGGCGTTTTCCGTCGCGCCCGAGAGGCGTTCCTCCGCGGTCCAGAAGTCGTACTCGGCCTGGCCGGTCACGTAGCGCGCATTGGCGAAGGCGGGCTGGCCGTCCTCCATCAGCCCGCCGATATGATCGCCGTGGAAATGGGTGACGACGACGACCGAAACGTCATCCGGGCCGTAGCCTGACGCCTCAATTCTCGCGCGCAGCCGGCCCATGCCGCCCTCGCGCGCACCGGCGCCAAGGCCGGTATCGAACAGGATGAGTTCGGCGCCCGTATTGACCAGAACCGGCGTGAAGGAATTCACGAACCGGCCGGCCGGCAGGAAATTCTGCTCCAGAAGCTCGGCGACGTTCTCCGGGCTCTGGTCCGCCCCGAAGGTAGGATGCGGGCCATCGCCAGGGCGTAGTCCGTCGAGAATGGACGTGACCTCGAACTCTCCGAGCTTGAAGCGATAGAACCCGGGATTTTCGACCTCCGACATGGGAACCTCGGCGTGGGCGGCGCGCACCATGATCCGCGGAGCGGCAAGCCCGAAACCGCCGAGCACTCCAAGCTTCATCATGGTCCTGCGATTCGTGGACGATGTCATCTCTGTCTCTCCCATCTGGCTCTTTCGTCTTGCCTGCAACTTGCAATGCCAAATGGCGGCGGACCAGCCGGAGACAAGCATTTCACGCCATTGTGACGGGGCGCCGAACCGGCTCGCGCGACAATCCGCGATTGTGGCGGCGCGCGCGCCATGCTAACCGGCTGGCCATGCCGTCCACAGCCCTGCCGCAGCCCTTGCTGGCAAGAACAAGGCCAGCAAATTGAACCGCGCCGTCCCGCTCGTCCTTGCCGTCGCCCTGTTCATGGAACAGATGGACTCGACGGTGATCGCGACCTCCCTGCCGGCGATCGCCGCCGATATCGGCACCAGCCCGATCACGCTCAAGCTCGCGCTCACCGCCTATCTCGTCGCTCTCGCGATCTTCATTCCCGTCAGCGGCTGGATGGCCGACCGGTTCGGCGCCAAACGCGTGTTCCGCATCGCCATCGCCATCTTCATGCTCGGCTCGATCGCAAGCGCTGCCTCCGGCTCGCTCGGCGAGTTCGTGATGGCGCGCTTCCTCCAGGGCATGGGTGGAGCGATGATGACGCCCGTGGGGCGGCTGGTGCTGGTCCGCTCGACGCCGCGAAACCAGCTCGTCGCCGCCATGGCCTGGCTCACCGTCCCGGCCCTGGTCGGCCCGCTCGTCGGACCGCCGGTCGGCGGCTTCATCACCACGTTCTTCACCTGGCACTGGATCTTCCTCATCAACATCCCGATCGGGCTGATCGGCATCGTCGTCGCCGGCCGCATCCTGCCGGACATGCCGGGCGGCGGCGCGGCGCCGCTCGACGCGCGCGGCCTGGCGCTTGCGGCGATCGCCGCGGCAGGCATCGTCTTCGGCCTGTCGGTGGTGAGCCTGCCGGCGCTGCCGCCGGCCGTCGGCATCGCCACCCTCGCGCTCGGAGCGGTCGCGGCGGTCGCCTATGTCCGCCATGCGCACCGCACGGCCAATCCGATCCTCGACCTCAGGCTGCTCGACAACCCGGTGCCGCGCATCGCCATCCTCAGCGGCTCGATCTTCCGCATCGGCATCGGCGCGATCCCGTTCCTCCTGCCGCTGATGTTCCAGCTGGCATTCGGGCTGACGCCCTTCGAATCCGGAATGCTCACCTTCGCCAGCGCCATGGGCGCCATATCGCTGAAATTCTTCGCCACCACCTTTCTGAAGGCGATCGGCTTCCGCAACGTCCTGCTCTTCGCCTCGCTCGCCGGCGCTCTGCTGATGGCGGCGAACGCCTTCTTCAACCCGCAGACGCCGCATTGGACCATCATCGTGATACTGGTGGCGGCCGGCTTCCTGCGCTCCTTGTTCTTCACCTCGAACAACGCGCTCGTCTTCGCCGAGATCGACGACCGGCAGGCGAGCCAGGCGACCGCAATCGCGGCCGTTTCGCAGCAGATCAGCATCGCGCTCGGCGTCGCGGTGGCCGGCATGCTGCTCGAGGGGCATCATTTCGTGACGGGAGAGCCCATCGGGCTCGCCGCCTTCTCCTTCGCCTTCCTCGTCATCGCGCTGATCGCTGCAATGTCGGCGCTGCCGATCCTCAGGCTCGCACCCGATGCCGGCATGTCGGTGTCCGGCCATCTGCGAAAGAAGGCTAGCGAGGAGGAGCCGCCCTCGGTCATGTGAGGGCGCGCGGTTTCAGGGCAACGAAGCTGTCGACGACCTCGACGGAACAAGCCGGACTGTTCCGGCAACCTCACTCCGCCCCGGCATCGTCCTTCCTGCCCTTGAAATCCTTGGCAAGAATGTAGAGCTCGACGGATTCGTCGCGCGAGGCCGGCGGCTTGACGTGGTGGACCGTGCGGAAGTTTCGCTTGAGCAGGTCGAGCAGATCGGCCTCCGTGCCGCCCTGGAAGGTCTTGGCGAGGAAATGGCCGCCCGGCTTCAGCACCGAGACGGCGAAATCGGCGGCGACCTCGCACAGATGCATCGTGCGGATATGATCGGTGCGGCGATGGCCGGTCGTCGGCGCGGCCATGTCGGACATGACGATGTCCGGCTCTCCGCCCAGCGTATCGATGAGCTTTTCCGGCGCATCCGGGTCGAGGAAATCCATCTGCAGGATCGTCGCGCCCGGCACCGCGTCCATCTCCAGATAGTCGATGCCGACGATCGCCGGTTTGTCGTCGGGCGACTTGGCGCGCGCGGCCGCCACCTGCAGCCAACCGCCGGGGGCGGCGCCGAGGTCGATCACCCGCATGCCCGGCTTCAGCAATTTGTGCTTGTCGTCGATCTCGATCAGCTTGTAGGCGGCACGCGAGCGATAGCCTTCCGCCTTCGAGCGATGCACATAGGGATCGTTCAGATGACGCTCGAGCCAGCGCCGCGACGAGTTCTTCAACCCGCTCTTCTTCTTGATGCGCGTCTTCAGCGCCCGCGCGCCCGCGCCGGACTTCGCCGATTTCGTTCCGCCCGGCTTCTTCACGACCGCTGCCCTCCGCGCCTGCGGCCACGCCGCCACACACCATCGTCCGCCATCAGTTCCGAGAGCATGCCCTCGCGCAGGCCGCGGTCGGCCACGCGCAACTTCTCGCTCGGCCAATGGCGGCGGATCGCTTCCAGTATCGCGCAGCCGGCCAGCACGAGGTCCGCCCGGTCGGCGCCGATGCAGGGATTGGCCACCCTCTGCTCGAACTCCCAGCCCAGGAGCTTGTCGATCATCGCGTCGACCATGCCGTTTTCCATCCACAGACCGTCGACGCGGCGGCGGTCATAGCGTTCGAGGCCGAGATGCACGCCTGCGAGCGTCGTCACCGTGCCGGACGTGCCGAGCAGGTGAAAGCGTTCGCCGGAGGACACATGCGCGAGTCGCCCCCTGCCCTCGAAGCTGTCGAGCAGCCGGGTGACCTCGTCGACCATCGCCTTGAAGATGTCGCGCGTGACATGGCGTCCGCCGAACCGCTCGGCAAGCGAAACCACGCCCACCGGCAACGACGTCCACGAGACGATGTGGTTGGCGAGCCGCGGCGAACGCTGGCCGGAGACGTCGATCAAGGCGATCTCGGAGGAGCCGCCGCCGATGTCGAACAGCACCACACCGTCGGTGTCCCGCTCGACCAGCGACCCGCAGCCCGAGACGGCGAGCCGCGCCTCGGTCTTGCGGTCGATGATCTCCAGCGCGAGTCCCGTCTCGCGCTTCACGCGATCGACAAATTCCTCGCCGTTGTCGGCGGAGCGGCAGGCCTCGGTGGCGATCAGCCGCGCGCGGCGCACCTTGCGCGAGCGCAGCTTGTCGGCGCAGACGGCGAGGGCCTGGACCGCGCGGTCCATGGCCGCCTCGCCGAGCCGACCGCTGGACGAAAGCCCCTCGCCCAGTCGCACGATGCGCGAGAAGGCGTCGACGACGCGAAACTGCCCGGGCCGGCCCGGCATGGCTACCAGCAGGCGGCAATTGTTGGTGCCGAGGTCGAGCGCGGCATAGAGCGGCGGCTCCTCGCCCATCGAAGGGCGGTAGCGGGCGGGCGGCGGAAATTGCGGCCGGTGCTCGGGTTGCGGCGCGCGGACGGCATTTGCGGAAGCGCCGGCGCGGCCGCTATTGGCAGCCGGCTTGGCGGCACCGTTTCCCGTCGGCCGCGGCCCTTCGGCACCGTCCGGCCGTTGCGGCGCCTCGCGCGCGAAGACCTTTCGCCCACGCCGGCGCTTGCGCCTTTTCTTGTGGCCCTGCTTCGGGGGTTCGCCCGGCTGCGGGCGGTCGGCTCCAGGCTCGGCGCCGGCACCGTTTCCCGCTTTGGCCTTCCGGTGCGTTCCGTCGCCCGGCGACGGAAAAATCCCGGATTCCCCCCCGTCCGACGCATCCGCGCCGTTTACGGGATATTTCAAGGGTCTCGTCCTTTCAGCGCCGCGCGCACCGAAAGGACGCTGCAGGCACTCAGATATTTTAGGTTGCGATCAAGGTAGCAGCCCCCGCGGTAATTACCAAGCGGCAAACGGAGACACGGCGGCGGCGGCATGGGATGGCGGGTTCCCGGATATGACCCGGAAGAGCACGGCTTGCCGCCACCGCCCGGCGCACGACGCGGACGAACGGAATGCCGGCCGACGCATCCGAACTGGGAATCATCTGCGCGCCGACCTACTTTCATGGTTGACTATTTCGAGCGGGCGGATAAAACGCCCGTCATTGTCGGACGCGCAACGCGCTCCACGGTCTTGGGGAATAGGTTAACGGTAGACCCACGGACTCTGACTCCGTTAGTCCTGGTTCGAATCCAGGTTCCCCAGCCACACCTCTTTTTTCAATAAAAACAAGCACTTAGGCGAAACGAAAAAATCGCAACCGGAACAGTTTTCCGGGTCATAAAACCGGATCATTGGACAGGGGTGCGGGTGCTACGTTGCCCTGCTCGACAGTGCCGCAATATCTCTCGAATGCTACCGCACTCGCGGCGGAAGGGTCGGCTTCATAAAATTCAGCCCTTCGATCCTCTCGCACCACGGTTTCGCCGGGTGCTAGATCGCAATTGAAAACGTCCATCGCCGGGCCGGGCTGGCGTGTCTTCTCATCATTGATCTGGAAACCGGACTGCTCAAGCACTGCGAGCAAGCCGTTGAACGCTACGGTGACGCCTCAACGCTGTCTCCCGACAACGCTATGTCATCCATGTAGACCGACTTCGTTAGATCGGGCGGTAGGCCGCGAAGGTAGTTGCCGACGGGCGATGTCATCAAGACAAGGCTTGCCAGAATCGGCGACTGCACAAAGCCGTAGGGCAAGGCGTAGTTCGGTTCCCCGTAGGGGTTCTTGACCGTGGACCACCTTGCATAGTGGTTAGCGCGCTCAATCCCGATGTCACGCAAAGCGCGAACGACGCGGTTTCTGCCGATGCCGTAAAAGAATGTTTCTATGTCGATACGGGAGAAAATCGCCCGGTTTCGATGCGCGTGAAGCGCGCCCACGTGTCCGCCCGGTCGAAAGTGATAAACGAAAGGGTCGAACGCATATGCTTCTTCGACCTTGCCCTTGATGTCGTAGCCGATTTCCTTGCCGCGAGGGCCAGGCACAAAGACCGGCTTCCCTTTTCGGAGGTATGAATATTCGAAGCTTTGAAATCGAACTGGCATAGTTCGACGACCTTATTCACAAGATCAATCACCTGATTGGTTAACTCAAGAATGAGTATAACCACCGGCAGATACTTGCAAACAAGGCCAGCGAGTGTGGATTTTTTCACCATGCTCACCTCCATTGCTAGCCGCCGGCAACCTGCAACTCCGTCGCATTGGAGTTGTCAACTGAGAGAACCCTATGGGTCTCGATACAGGTTACACAAGGTCATCCCGAAGGATTAGTCAGGGTAACATGCAAGGTGAATTGCGGGCTATCGCCGACAGCGGTTCGAGATGTAGTCTCGATCAAGAGATATTACAAGTCGTCGGAACCAGTGAATCTAGCTGGTGAAGTTAATCGACAAGGGGGACATGATGTTCGGGTGGCTCACGAAGAAACGTATCAGGGAACAAATCAAGCTAGTTGCCCAAAACCAAGGCGCGCTCGATCTCTTAACAGGCTGGGCCGAAGGCAGCGGCGACGGTGAACTTGGCCAGCGGCTTGACGCACTTCGGCTCAAGAATACCGATTGCGCACGAAAGTTGCCGGGAAACAAGCCTGCGGACGCGACCACATTGCAGGAATTGCTGGATATCAATTCCGCCGTTCGTCGCCTTTTCGACTTGACGGCAATGCGGCACGCTCACAGCTTCGACAAGGCAACGGAACCGTCGATGGGCTGGCGGGCCTATCTCAATATGCGGCAACAGATGGCAGAGGAAGGATGAAGCCCGCCGGGTGATCGGCGGGCTTCGGGTAGGTTGGCGGTGATCGGCGGCTATTCGTAGTAGCTGCGCGAGCTTTCCGGGGCAATCCGGCCAACGTCCAGCAAGGCGAACTGAATCGCCTTGTCGCGCGCCTCGTCATCCTGTTCGTTGATTTCCTTCAGCCGATCAATGAGCGCGTTGAAGCGGTCGCTCGGGATGAAGGTATCGGGAACCGGGCGGAACTTCGCCTTTGCTTCGGCGACCATTTCAGGGATTGCGGGATTGAGCGCCCTATGAGTTGGTTGCAACATTTCAGGGTATAGCGGGGGGATGATGGCACTGCACATCATCCTGCCATCTGCTGCCATCTAGCTCGCGGGCGCGAAACGCTGCGAGGCTTCCCGGCAGTGGTCGGGCACAACGTTGCCGATCTCGACGAGGATTTCGGCGATGACACTCCTGAGGTCCGGTTGCCCGATGGTCGGCGTGGTGTTCGCCAACGTGGCGGAGAAACACCCGTAACGGTTCTCAGCCAGAAAGACCGCCCAGCCTTGCCGCACGCGGCGAACTCTGCTTTCCTCAATGCATTCAACATGGAGGAGATGGAATGGCCAAGGTTGCGGTGGCCTGTCCGATCTGCAAGGGCAAGGCGAAACATCCGAAGCCCGCGAGCGGTCATTATCTCGAAATCGACTGCGCCTCGTGCGGTCATTTTCAGATATCCGACAGCGTCCGGCAGGTCGTGTCCAAGCTCTCCGCGACCGTGAGGCGGCAGTCGCATGAGCGGGCGCGGCTGCGCGCCCCTTACGGTTCGCTGCCGATCATCACCTCCTACGATCTTCCTTGAGCACGGCAAACGGCGTACGGCGATCGCAACTCCGGCCCCGGGCGACGCGGGATGCTCGATCGATCCAGCCGCGAGATTTTCCCGCCGTGTCGACGCTGCTTCTATCCGGCTCTGCGCCCGACGCGAAGGTGCGGAACGCGGCCGGAGAACGCCGATAGTGCCTCGCTGCCGGCGACGCTGCCATCCTGGAATATCTGCCCAACGGGCTTGGGGCGGCCAAGGAAGAAGCCCTGCGCTTCGTCGCAGCCTTCCGCCCGGAGGATCGCAAGCTGATCGTCGGTCTCGACGCCTTCGGCGAGCACGGGAATATGGAGGCTCCTGCCGAGCGTCAGCACCGCGCGGACGATCGCCTTCGCCTCGACGCTTTCCTCGACCTCGTTCATGAAGGAGCGGTCGAGCTTGATCTTGTCGAAGGGGAATGAGCGCAAGGTGTCGAGCGACGAATATCCCGTGCCGAAATCGTCGATGGCGATGGTCGCGCCGAGCGCCCTGATCTGGCGGAGCGCGTGGAGCGTGCGGGTCTTGTCGGCAATGATGGTGGATTCGGTGATCTCGAGCTCCAGCCGACCGGGCGACAAGCCGGTTTCCAGCAATATCTCGTGCACGAGCCGCGCCAGATCCGCGTGAGCGAACTGGACCGGCGAGAGATTGACCGCGATCTTGTAGGGCTTTTCCCACGCCGACGCCTCGCGGCACGCTGAACGCAGCACCCATTCGCCGATGGCGAGGATCGTGCCCGTTTCCTCGGCGATCGGAATGAATTCCGACGGCGGCACCTGGCCGCGCTCGGGATGGTTCCAGCGCGCGAGCACCTCGTACCCCCGCACCTCGCCGGTGGAGACAGACGTCTGCACCTGGTAGTGCAGCTCGAGCTGGTCGAGGTCGACCGCGCGGCGCAGATCCTGCGCCAGCGTGCGGCGCGTGCGCGCGCTCTCGTCCATCCGGGATTCGTAGAAACAGACGGCACGCGTCACGTCGGTCTTGGCGCGGTACATCGCGAGATCCGCGTTGCTGACGAGGCGCTCCCGCTCCGTGCCGTCCTCAGGATAGACGGCGACGCCTATGCTGGCGCCGGTCGCCGTCTCGAAATCGTCGATGCGGATCGGCTCGAACAGGGTCTTTTCCAGGCGCGAGACGAAATCGAGCAGATCGTTCTGCCTTTCGACGCGCTTGACGGCGCTGAATTCGTCGCCGCCGACGCGGGCGACGAATTCGCCGTCCTTCAAAAGCCGCGCAAGCCTCCGGCCGACCGCTTTCAGCGCCAGGTCGCCCGCCTTGTGGCCGCGAAGATCGTTGATCTCCTTGAAACGGTCGAGGTCGATGCCGATGACGGCAAGCTTCGCGCCGTCGTCATTTGCCCGCTCCAGCTCGTTGTCGAGATAGTCGGCAAAGCTCACGCGGTTGGGCAGGCCGGTGAGCGAATCGTTCAGCGCCATGTGCTGCAGCCGCTGGATCGATTCCTGCGTGGCGCGCGCGTCGATCATGTAGCTGGCGATACCGGTGCCGACGATCAGCAGGCCGACGCCGGCGACCACGATCGCCATGGCCTCCAGCACGTCGGGGTCGGTGCCGGCGGCGCCCGTCTCCATCGGCGTCACAGAAACGGCGGCCATGCCCGTGAAATGAAGCGCGACGACCGCGAGAACGAAAAGTCCGTGCGCGAGATGAAGCGAATGGCGCGACGGACGGCGGATGGCCTGCCCGACGGCGACGGCCGCGAGAATCACGGCCAGCGCGATCGAATTGAATACGTAATCGGCGTCCCACGCTACGACGCCGTCGACCCTATAGGCCGTCATGCCGACATAATGCATCGCCGCGATCGCGAAGCCGATGCCCGCGCCACCGAGTTCGGGCATGAAGCGGAACCCGCGCTGCAGGGCGACCGCGAAGCCGTAGGCGGAGCCGGCCACGGCGATCAGAAGCGACACCATGGTGAGGACCGGATCGAAAGTGATCGGCGCGCCGGCGTCATAGGCGAGCATGGCTATGAAATGGGTGCACCACACGGAGGAACCGGCCGCCACTGCGGTCAGGAACACCCAACCGCCACGCTGGAGATTGTGCGTCTTCTCCGCTCGCCGGAAAAGGCCGAAGGTGATCCACCCACCGCTCACGCAAACAAAGGCCGCAAGAAGGACGAGCCACGGATTGTGCTCCGTGGCGAGACAAGAAATGACCCGCACGCAATGACCCCGAAAGAATTCGGCAGATGCAGCCTGACGGCCGAATTCTGCCCCCGCTATCGAGGCATTTAAGCAAAAGGTGATAAAAACACGTTAAAGGCGAATAGTGACTTTGCCTCAAGTAATACGGGCGTCGGGGAACCTGCCGCCGCTTCGCCCGTGCAGGCAGCGCGGTATCGAGGAGACACGCCACGCAACCGCTACCCTTGCCATTTCGTTCGCGCCATGGATCAATGGTTAGGTCCCAAATCGAAGGAGGACCCCATGGACGATCAGGGCGTAGGCTGGATCGCGGCAATCATCATCGGCGGCGTCGCCGGATGGCTGGCAAAGCAGTTCATGAACACCGACACCGGTCTGCTCATGAACATCCTGCTCGGCATAGTAGGCGCGGCAATCGCCAGCGCCATCCTCGGCATGGTCGGCGTCACCTTCGCCGGCTGGGTCGGCTATCTGATCGCCGGTTTCATCGGTGCCTGCATACTCATAGCGCTGGGCCGGATGGTCAGGTCCTAGAGCACGTCTCCCGAAAGTGGCTCCCGGTTGTTTCGGGACATGCGTAGGACAAAGACCTGAAGCGCGGTCGGCGAATCCGAAAGATCGCGTCGGGCTCTAGAGCAAGGAGCCCTGCCTCCAGGCCGACGGCAAGGCCGGGCGCCGTCGCGCCTCAGGTCATGTCGAACGTGCTCTTGGGAGCCTCGTGATGACGAGGACCGGTGGTCGGACGCTCGATCATGCGGCTCACGCGCGGGGGCTCGCTTCCCCGATGCATCTCGCGGATACGGTCGAACACGCCCGCGTCGGCCTGGGTGCGGCGCTGGTTGTAGCGCACATATTCCGTCCAGGTCGGCGTGTGGTAGCTTTCGGTCCAGACTCTCGGATTCTCGAGGTCGCGCATCAGTGCCCAATGTCCCGCGCCGTCGCGGATGCGAATACGCCGCCGCTCGTTCATCGCGGTCAGGAATTCCGGCACGTCCTCCTCGTCGATGACATATTCGATCATGATGACGATCGGCCCGCTTCTCGGCGTGAGGTCGAGCGACAGCGACGGCTCGCTGAACCTGTTGAGCGGGCTCAGATTGAGCGCGACGAACTCGGGCAGCGCATAACGGAGGCCGAAAACGATGCCGAAGAGCATCACCACGCTTGAGGCAAGCAGCGCCCGCTCCGCGCCGAACTCCTCGGCGAGCGCGCCCCACAGCCAGCTTCCCCCGGCGATGCCGGCGAAGGTCATGGTCTGGTAGAGCGAGAGCGAGCGGCCCACCACCCATCTCGGCGAGGAAAGCTGCACCGTCGTGTTGAAGAGCGACAGGGCGAGCACCCAGTTGGCGCCTGCGATCAGGAGGATCGCGCAGGTCAAGAGCGCGCTGGTGCTCAACGCGGTGACCGCCGCGCTCACGGCGAAGCCGGCAAAGGCCCAACGCACGGTCGCCTCGCTGGTCATCGCCTCGCGGAGCCTGGCGCTCAGGAGTGCGCCGCCGACCGCGCCGATGCCGAAGGAGCCCAGCATCGCGCCATAGACGATCGGCCCGCCGGCGACCAGGTCGCGCGCGACCAGCGGCAGAAGCGCCAGGATGGCGCTGGCGGAAAGGCCGAAGACGAAGCTGCGCAGCAGCACCTTCACGATGTTCGGCGACATCGCCACATAGCGGATGCCGGCGAAGATCGCCCGGCCGAGCGTCTCGCGCGGCAACTGGCTGACCGTTTCCGGCGGCTTCCAACGCGACAGGACGACAAGCAGCGGAAGATAGCTCAGCGTGTTGATGGCGAAGGCGGCCGCCGCGCCTGCCGCGGCCACGATGGCGCCACCAATCGCCGGGCCGACGCTGCGGGTTATGTTGAAGCCCATGCTGTTGAGCGCAACGGCCGCCGGGATCTCGTCGCGCGGGACGATGTCGCCGACCGAGGCCTGCCAGGACGGGTTGTTCAGCGCCGTGCCGCAGCCGATGAGGAAGGTGAAAAACAGGAGCAGCCACGGCGTTATGATGCCGAGATAGGCGCAGGTGGTGAGGATCGCCGACGTCACCAGCATGAAGCACTGCGCGGTGAGCATGATACGGCGGCGATTGAAATTGTCGGCGAGCGCGCCTGACACCATCGAGAACAGCATGATCGGCAGCGCGGTCGATGCCTGCACCAGCGCCACCATGTTCACCGAGTCGGAGATCGCGGTCATCATCCACGCCGCGCCGACCGCCTGGATGAGACCACCGAAATTGGACGATACGCTTGCCAGCCAGATGTTGCGGAAAGTGTCCTGCTTGAACGGGGCGAGAGGGGAAATTCTGTCCGGCACCGGTAAGCCTTACCCAGCAGTGCTCTTGATTTTGCGATTCTTGCAGGTTGTGATTTGAACAGGCTGAACGAGGCCAAGGCAAGGGATTTCCTCGGCCGCCGGACGCCGCTGCACTATATTTCCAAGGGTCGCACCGAAAGGAGAAAGACGATGCAGGAAAGCACGGTCGACTATCTCGCCCATTTCCGCCGCTACGCCGATGCCTACGAGCGCTCGCTCGGCGACCGCGTCGAGGCCGATCTCATCCGCTCCTTCTTCGCCGACGATTTCCTTGCCCTGTCGATCGCCGGCGGCGTGTCGCATGGCGCGAACGACGAAAATTTCGCGAAGGTCCTCGAGGAAGGGTACCGCTTCTACAAGGCGATCGGGACGCGGGGCATGAAGGTGGAAGGCGTCGAGACCCGGCCGATCGCCGACATGCACGACCGCGTGCGGGTCTACTACCGTGCCGAATATCAAAAGCCGGACGGCGCGCCGGCGTCGATCGATTTCGACGTCACCTATCTCGTGCAACGTACGAAGGAAGGAGCGAAGATCTTCGCCTTCATCGCCGGTGACGAGATGGCGCTCTACCGCAAGCACGGCCTTGTCGACGAGGACGGAAAGCCGGCGCGGCGCGGCTGAAGCACGCCGCCGTCCCGCCTCAGGGCTCGCGTATGCTTTCGTTCAGCCCCCGGATCAACGGATAGAGGAAATAGGAGATCACCGTCCGCTGGCCGACCTTGATCTCCGCCGTCACGGTCATGCCCGGCAACAGCCTCACCGGTTCTCCCGAACCGCGCAGCTTGGTGTCGGCGAGACTGACCCGCGCCTTGAAAAAGGGCGCGGCTTCGGCGCCCTGCGCGGCCTCCTGCTGCTCCGGATTGAACGCGTCGCGACTGATCGTGCGGATCTCGCCCGCCGCAGTGCCGAATTTCTGGAAGGGATAGGCATCGAACTTGATGCGGACTTCCTCGCCCGCCGAGACGCGGCCGATGTCGCGCGACTGCACCGAAACCTCCGCCTCGAGCGGCACGTTGAGCGGCACCAGCGTGACGATCGGCTCCGCCTCCCGCACCACCGAGCCGATCGAGCGCTGGGCAAGGTCGAGCACCACCGCGTCGGAGGGCGCGGTCAACGCCACCATATCGCGGCGCAGCTCCATCTTCTTCAGCTCCTCGCCGGCCGTGTCGCGCTGGCCCCTCAACTCGACGAGCTGTTCCATGGAGGCGCGGCGGAAATCCTCGATGAAGGCCTGGCGGTCGGCACGCAGCTTCGCCAGCGCATGCTCGGCTTCCACCGCCGAGCCGCGCAACTGGGCGAGGCTCGCATCGACATCGAGCCGCGCGTCGCGCGAGCCGAGCAGGTTCAGAAGCGAACCTGTCTCCTGCTTGTAGAGCGTGGCGCGCGCGTCCTCGATCTGGGCGAGCGTGTCGCGCCGATCGACGAGCACGGCCTCCTGGTTCCTGCTGGTGTCGATGACCGAGGCCTGGCCGGCGATCTGCTGGTCGAAATTCTGGATCTGCGCCATGTAGAAGGCCTGCCGCTGGCCGAAGAGCGCGACCTGCAGCATCTCGTCGGGGGTCGTGCCCGCGAGCTTCGAATAGTCGTGGCCTTCCAGCTCCGCCTCGATGCGCCTCACCTGCGCGTCGAGGGCCGCGAAACGCGCACGTTGCTGGTCGACATCGGACTGGCTGAAGGTCGCATCGAGCGTGGCGAGCGTCTGGCCGGCATGAACCACGTCGCCTGTCGAAACGTCGATGGAGCGGATGATCGAGGTTTCCAGAGGCTGGACCATGATCGTCGGCTTGGTCGTGATCAGCCTGCCCTGCGCCACCACGATCTCGTCGATCGAGGATACGGAAGCCCAGGTGACCGCCGCCGCGATCAGGGCCGTGACGCCGTAGAGCGTCAGCCTGGCGATCTTCGGCGGAACACGTTCCTCGAGTTCGACGGCATCGGGCTGGAATTCCGCGATGACCGGCGGCAGCGTCCGCTTGACCACGATTTCCTGGCCGGCCTTGGCAACCGGAACAGACAGGTTCCCGCCCGGTTTCTGCGCGCGCGCGTTCATGCCACTTGCCTCGTCTGCTGCGACCAGAGATGGCGGTAGGTCATGCAGCGCGACACGAGCTGGTCGTGCTTGCCGATGTCGGCGATCTTGCCGCGCTCCACGACGAGGATCGCGTCGGCGTCGACAAGGGTCGAAAGCCGGTGCGAGACGATGATGACCGTGCGGCCGGCGGCGATCTGATGCAAGTTCTGGCGTATGATCGCCTCGCTGTCCGGGTCGAGCGCGCTGGTCGCCTCATCGAGGATCAGCAGGCGCGGATCGGTGATGAGCGCGCGCGCGATCGCGAGCCGCTGCTTCTGGCCGCCGGAAAGATTGGATGCGTTCTCCTCGAGCATGGTTTCCAGTCCGCGCGGAAGCCGCTCGATGAACTCGTCGGCGCCCGCCATGCGCGCGGCGGCCGCGATCTCCTCGATGCTGGCATCGGGCTTGGCGACCGAAATGTTCTCGCGCACCGTGCCTCGGAAAAGGAAGCTGTCCTGCAACACCACGCCGATGCTCTTGCGCAGGTGAACGAGGTCGATCTCGCGGCTGTCGTAGCCGTCCATGCGCACGATGCCCTGCTGGATCGGGTAGAGCCCCTGGATCAGCCGCGTCACCGTCGTCTTGCCCGAGCCGCTCTTGCCGACGATGCCGAAGACCGCGCCTTCGGGGACGGTGAAGGAAACGTTGTCGAGCGCCGGTGGTCCGTCCGGACCGTAGCGGAAGGAGACACTCTCGAATTCGATGCGGCCCTTGAGTTGCGGGCGCACGCCCCTGCCGCGGCCATACTGTTCCGGCCGCTGGTTCATCACCTCGCCGAGCATGCGCACCGAAAGCGCCACTTCCTGATATTCGTGGATCATGGTGACAATCTGGACCAGCGGTCCGGAAACGCGGCCGGCCAGCATGTTGAAGGCAACGAGCGCGCCGATCGTCATCGTTCCGCTGAACACATCGAGTGCCCCAAGCCCGATGATCGCGACGCTCATCAGCTTTTCCAGAAGCCCGGTGAGCGCCTGCGCGACGGTCGAGATCTTGTCGACGCGGAAGCGCACCGAGATCGACTGCGCCGACTTGTCGTCCCAGACCTGGCGCTGCCGCGGCTCGAGCGCGAGCGACTTGACCGTGCGCATGCCGTGGACGGTCTCGACCAGCAGCGCCTGCCGCTCGCCTTCCGCCTGATAGAGCGCCTGGAGCCGTCGCTGGAATGGCCCGACGAGCATCATCACCACCAGCCCGACGAGGCCGGCGAAGCCCAGCACCACGAATGTGAGCTTGACGCTGTAGAGGAAGAGGATCGGCAGGAAGACGAGCAGCGACATGCCGTCGAGCAGCGTCAGGAACAGGCGCCCCGTCAGGAACTCGCGGATGCGCCCGGTCTGTTGCATGTGCTTGACGAGCACGCCGGCCGAGGCCTGCTCGAACAGCGCGATCGGCAGGTTGAGCAGATGACCGAAGGTGCGCGTCGCGACGCGGATGTCGATCTTGTTCGTCGCGTAGAGGAGGAGATAGCGCCTGAGGAAGCCGAAGGCGGCATCGAATATCAGCGCGATGGCGATGCCGATCGTCAGAACCGTCAGCGTCGCGTAGCTTTCATGGACGAGCACCTTGTCGATGACGAGCTGGAAGAAGATCGGCGTTGCGAGCCCGAGCCCGTACAGCACGAAGGCGGCGAGCGCGACATCCGCGAACAGGCTGCGCTGGCGCACCAGTTCCGGCACGAACCAGCGAAAGCCGAAAGGCTGGTCGTCGTCGGAAAGCCGAAAGGCGCGCTTTAAAAGCACCACCGAGCCGCGCCAGCGCCGCGCGAACTGCTCCTCGGTCAGCATCAGCACTTCCGGCCGCTTGGCGAGCGGATCGAGGACCCGCACCATGTGCTGGTCGCCGTTCTCGCTGAAGACCGGGTTGGCGATCACCACCCAGTTGCCGTTCTCCAGCTCGGCAAGCGCCGGATATGCCTCGCCGAGCCGCATCAGCCCCTGCCAGTCGAGCTGGAGGTGACGGGCGCGCAGGCCGGCATCCTTGGCCATGCGCAGGAGCTGGCGGACCGGCACCGCCTCCTCCCCGATATTGTATTCGTGCACCAGGCGTTCCGGCGAAAGGTCGACGCCGTAATGGCGGGCGACCAGCGCCAGGCACTGCAGATTCGTGTGCGGATACCCACCCATGGCGTTGCCTGAACCCCGATAAAAAAGCCCGTCAGTTGAAGTTCGGCGAGGAGTTCGAGGCAGGCGCGCCGTTCTGCGCGGCCTCCGCTCCAGGCAGCTTCTGGACGTCGCCGATGCGGCGCACCGCGCCCGCCTCGACCAGTCCGCCGAGCGCCTTCTGCATCAAGTCGACGGCGTTGGCGAAAGCGTCCACCGGCATGATCACCCTCTGTCGGAAAATCGGCTTCGGATTGTTCTTGTCGTCCTTTTCGGTGGCCGACAGGCTCATGAAATCGATCCTGACGATCGTTCCGGTGACGGTGATTTCGCCGATGCCGTCTGCGTAGAGTTCCTGGGTCATTGTCTTCTCCGTTGTGCTTGCAGGTTTCAGTGTCGGTCAGGCCGCGTGTGCGTGCTGCCATTGCGGGAACGGATCGCGCAGAGACTGCGCGAGCTCGGGATCGAATTTCGTTTCGGATCCGAAAAGGCATCCGTCGAGCATGGAGCGGATTTCACCTTCGGCCATGCCCGCGCCGATGAAGACGAGCTCCTGGCGCCGGTCGCCCCAGACCTCGCTCCAGTGCCGGTCGAGAAGCGTCCGGAACTGCGGATGGCGCGGCCAGTGCGATTGCGGCACGGCCGCCCACCACATTCCCTTCGCGTCGGCCTTGCGCTGCGCGCCGGCGATCGAAAGCAGGCCCACCCAGTCGGGGCGCGTGGCGAGCCAGAAATGCCCCTTGGCGCGGATCAGGCCCGGCCATGGCGTTTCGAGAAATTCGTGGAACTTCGCTGGATCGAAGGGCCGCCGCGCACGGTAGACGAAGCTCGAAATGCCGTATTCCTCGGTTTCGGGCACATGCCCGGCCGCGCCGTAGAGTTCCTTGTGCCAGAGCGGATGCGTCGCCGCCTTCGCCTCGTCGAAACGGCCCGTGTCGAGGATCGCGTCGAGCGGCAGGCGACCGAAATCGGTATCGACCATGACGGCATCCGGATTGAGCGCGGCGATGATGCGGCGGATCGTGTCGCGCGCTTCCGGCGTCACATCCGAAACCTTGTTGACCACCACGACGTCGGCGAACTCGATCTGCTCGACCAGAAGGTCGACGAGCGTGCGCTGGTCGGCATCGTCGCGCGTCTCGCCACGGTCGCGAAGGAAATCGGCGCTCGAATAGTCAGCAAGAAGGTTCGCCGCGTCGACCACGGTGACCATCGTGTCGAGCCGGGCGATGTCGGCAAGGGCTGCCCCCGCCTGGTCGCGGAAGGAGAAGGTCGCCGCGACCGGAAGCGGCTCGGCAATGCCGGTTCCCTCGATCAGCAGATAGTCGAAGCGTCTTTCGCGGGCGAGCCGCCGGACCTCCGAAAGCAGGTCGTCACGGAGCGTGCAGCAGATGCAGCCATTGGTCAGCTCGACAAGCGTCTCGTTGGTACGGGAAAGATCGGCACCGCCGTCGCGAACGAGATCGGCGTCGATATTGACCTCGCTCATGTCGTTGACGATGACCGCGACGCGTCGCCCTTCGCGGTTCCGCAGCACGTGGTTGAGCAGCGTCGTCTTGCCCGCCCCGAGAAAGCCGGTGAGCACCGTCACCGGCAAGCGATCGTCGCGCGTCCCCCTCCACCCCATCTCGACACCTAAGCCGCAAGCTGCGGTCTGAACGCGACGTCCACATAGTAGTTGGACTTGTTGAACGACGAGGTCGGGAACAGGCCGCTATCGCCATAGGCGAAGACGCCGTTGCCACCGCTGAGTCCGTCGGCGAGGGCATGCAGATTGTTGTTCGAATGCTCCGCTCCGAAATAGTTTGTCGTCATCGAATAGAAGCCGTTCGTATGGTACGAGACGACGTAGGTGGTGTTCGCCTCGATCGCGACTTCCTCGTCGAGCCGCACGGTCTGCCAGCCGCTCGCCGTCTCGTTGGTGAAGGTCGCGCTGGCAAGCAGCGTCCCGTTGGCGGTCCACAGATGGGCCTCATGGGGGCCGGTGTTCTGCGGTCCCTTGTAGAAGCGGAAGCCGGTGATCCACCCCGCCACGTCGGCCTGGAACTTCATGCCGAGATTGACCGAGTTCGGGTCGTTCGCGGTGACCGTCGTCGGCGTGTCGCTCGCAGTAAAGAGGTTCTGCTCGGCATCGGGCGGCGAGACCGTCAGCGATACCTGGGCGGAGGCCGTGCCGCCACGCCCGTCGGAGATCGTGTAGCTGAAGCTGGCGCCGCCGACATGGTTCGCCGTCGGCGTGAAGGTCACGGCATTCGTCTGGCTGTCGAAAGCCACCGTACCGTTCACCGCGCCGCCGACGCCGGTGATAACCAGCGGATCGCCGTTGGGATCGTTGTCGTTGGCGAGCAGGCTCGACGCCTGGAAGACGAGCGGCGTGTTGTAGGTCGAAGAGAAGCCGCTGTCGTTGTTGGCGATCGGCGCGATGTTCTGCGACGACTGCTCGTAGAGCACGTCGACCCAGTAGTTGGTCGAATTGTAGCTCGATGACGGGAACACGCTCGTCGAGCCGTAGGCGTAGACGCCGTTGGCGCCGGCCGGAGCGCTGAGCGGTCCGTTCGTATGGGTGCTGGTGAAATAGTTCGGGCTTGCCGCATAGAAACCGTTGGAATGATAGCTCGCGACATAGCTCGTGCCCGCCGTGACGGCGATCGGCTCGGCAAAGGTGACGGTCTGCCAGCCGCTTGCCGTCTCGTTGGTGAAGGTCGCCCGCGCCAGCAGCGTGCCGGTGCTGGTCCACAGCGAACCGGTATGCGTGCCGGTGTCCTGCGCGCTTTTGTAGTAGCGCAACCCGGTGATCATCCCGCTGGCGGACACGGTGAACCTTACACCGAGTTCGACGGAACCCGGATCGTTCACGGCCGCGACGCTCGGCGTGGCATTGGGCGCGAACAGGCCGACCGCGTTCGACGGCGGCGTCACCGTCAGGCTGACGGTTGCCGAATCCGTGCCGCCATGGCCGTCCGAGATGGTGTAGGTGAAGCTGGCCGGACCGGTATAGCCGCCGGTCGGCGTGAAGCTGATCAAGCCGGTCTGGCTGTTGAGCGAAACGGTTCCGTTCGTCGCGTTGCCCACGCCGGTGATCGTCAACTGGTCGCCGTCCGCATCGGTGTCGTTGGCCAGCAGCATCGCCGAGGAGAGCGAGAGGATGCCGTCGCGGGTCACGGTGAAACCGTTGTCGTTGTTGGCGATCGGCGCGCTGCTGCCGGTCGACTGCTTGAAGACGACATCGACCCAGTAGTTCGTCGCCTGGTAGCTGGACGTCGGGAACACGCTGGTGGCGGAATAGGCATAGACGCCATTGCCGCCGCTGATCGTCGACGAGGGCGCGCTGATCGGCCCGTTCGTATAGGTCTGTTCGAAGAAGTTCTTCGTCGCCGCATAGGCTCCGGTCGTGTGATAGGAGGCGACGTAGGTGGTGCCGGCGGTGACCTGGATAGGATTGGAGAAGATCGCCGTCTGCCAGCCGCTCGGCGTCTCGCTGGTGAAGGTCACGGTGGCGAGCAGCGACCCGGTCGCCGACCAGATCGAACCCGTATGCGGTCCGGTGTCGCCGGAGACCTTGTAGAAGCGCATGCCGGTGATCGTGCCGCTGGCCGATACCGTGAACTTCATGCCGAGTTCGAGCGCGTTGTTGTCGTTGCTGCCGGGACCGGTCGGCCCGTCGGTCGGATTGAACAGCGACACGCCCTCGGGTCCCTGCTGGACGTTGAGGCTGACGGTCGCCTGATCGGTGCCGCCGCGCCCGTCGGAAAGCGTGTAGGTGAAGCTGGCCGGTCCGATGTAGCCGGCATTGGGCGTGAAGATCACGTTGCCGGTCTGCGTGTTCAGCGTAACCGTTCCGTTGACCGCATTGCCCACCGCGCTGATCGTCAGCGCATCGCCGTCCGGATCCATGTCGTTGGCGATGAGCGAGGAGATCGGAATGGCGATCAACGCATCCTTGAAGACCGAATAGCCGCTGTCGTCCGTCGCCACGGGCACCGTGTTCGGTCCGGCATTGAAGACCACGTCGACCCAATAGTTCTCCGTCGAGCTGTTGCCCGGGAAGGTCGAGGTGGAACCGTAGGCGTAGACGCCGCCGTTCTGCTGCACGCGCAGCGGACCGTTGGCATAGGCGTTGCTGAAGTAGCCCTGCGTCGTCGAGTAGAAACCGCCGGTATGATAGGAGGCGATATAGGTCGTTCCGGCAACGATATGAACCGGGCTGGAGAAGGTTACCGTCTGCCAGCCGGAGAGCGACTCGCCGGTGGAGGTGCCGGTCGCCAGCAGCGTACCGTCGGCGGTCCACAAGCTCACCTTGTGCGCGCCGATATTGTAGAAGCCCTTGTAGAACTTGATGCCTTCGACCGTGCCGGCGATCGTCGTCTGGAAGCGCACGCCGACCTCGACGGGATCGCGGTCGAGCACCGTCTCCTCCGCCGGTTTGCTGGCAAAGGTCCACAGGCTGGCCGTTTCGGGCAACGACACCGTCACCTGCTTGCCCGTGCCCGGCGTTTCCAGGTTCAGGCTGTCGTCCACCGCGCGCGACATGATCGTGTAGGTGGCGCTCGCCTGCGCGATCCAGCTATAGGTCCAGTTCTCGCGACCGGTCGCCTTGAACCAGCTCTGGCCGCCGTCGGTGGAGACTTCCACGCCGGCGATGACGCCGCCGCCGAAATCGACGGCCGTGCCGGTGATCGTCACCCGCTGCCCCTCGACGAAGCTCGCGCCGAAAATCGGCGAGGTGATCGTGGAGGTCGGCTTCGCGGCATCGGTCGATTGCGACGCCAGGATCAGGCTCGCGTCCAGCGTCGTCGGCTGGATGCCCATGTCGGCGAACATGTTGACCATGGCCTGCTGAACATTGCGGTCGGTCGGCGTCTCGGCGCCCTCGTGCTCGGCGTCGAGGCCCCACGACCAGAACACGGTGCCCGCGCCGAAGACCAGCGCGCCGCTTTCGGCGCGGTACATGGTCAGGCTGTGGGTCGCATCCGCGGAGCCGATCGTCGTGCCGTAATCACGCAGATAGGTGTTCACCGAGACCGTCGACAGCGACATGTTGATGAGGCCGGCGGGCCGGAAGCCGTTCTCGACGTCGGAATCCCATTCGTAGCCCAGGAGGTTCTGCACCAGCGAATGGGTCTCGCCCGGCTGCAGTTCGGCGACGTCCGTGTTGCGCCAGAACCTGAGGTTCGAATAGTCGTAGGGGATCGTGATCGTATCGAGCCGGTAGGAATCGACGGTGAACATCGTTCCGGTCAGCGAATTTTCCGGCTCCTGTCCCGGCTCGCGGAAGCGCGGGTCGCGCCAGGTTCCCGTGGTGGTGTCGCTCGGGTCGATGCTGACGCCGGCCCAGGTCTCCTTGTAGCAGACCATGGTTCGATAGGGCGTGCCGTTGCCGTCGATGCTGGTTTCCCAACGCACCTTCCAATAGCACTCGTTACCGCTCCAGAAAGCGAGATTGACGCCCGCATCGCGCGCGGCCTCGACATTGGCGCGTTGCTCGGCCGACCAGTATTCGTCATGGCCGACGGAGAGATAGGCCTGATGGTTCAGGAGCAGGTTGCCGGAGCGCGTCGCGTCCACGCCGGAAATGTAGCTGACGTCGTAACCGTTCTGCTCGAGCCAGCGGATCGCCGAATGCTCGGCGCCGAAGATGAAGTCGTGCGTGCCGCCCCACGGGCTCGAATTGGTGATGAACGGGCGATTGTAGCTGACGGCATAGGCGCGCCCGATCGCGGTGACGCCGCAACTGCAGTTGGGCGGCATGTAGGCGATCATGTCCTCGGGGTTCATCGGCACTTCGCCGTAATAAAGGCTGGCGCCGCCCCAGGCATTGTAGGCCTGCCATGTCGTGTCGGACGTCTGGAAGACGATGTCGCTGGTCGAATTGTCGTCGCGCACGATGAACGGAATGTGGCTCGCGCCCTCGCTTCCATCCTCGCGGATG
The DNA here is from genome assembly GCF_001014615.2 of Aquamicrobium sp. LC103. Taxonomy (GTDB): domain Bacteria; phylum Pseudomonadota; class Alphaproteobacteria; order Rhizobiales; family Rhizobiaceae; genus LBCQ02. The sequence goes on along the minus strand of NZ_LBCQ02000011.1, from coordinate 199,413 downwards.
AGCTTGGCGACGTAGACACCCGAAACCGCGTCCTGCGGAATCTGCCAGCTCGCCGAGACACCCCAATTGCCGCAGTCGATCAGGCCGATCGACATGTCGACGATCGGATGCGGCTGCACCTGCGCCGTCGCCAGATCGATGTCGATGGTGTCGACACGGCGCGCGCCGTCGCCGCCATAATAGCCCAGGCGGTAGATCTCGATGCGGTAGTTGGTGGAATCCGTGGCGATCTTGAAATCGACCGTGCCGCCGATATTGGTGCTGATCTCGGTGGCGAAGCCCTGGATGCTGGGGTCGCCGTCGCCGTCGATGCCCCATTCACTCTGTGGATTGCCCTGTTTCATGTTTTCCAGGGCGATCTTGTTGGGTGTCGCGGCGGCGTTCGCCTGCGGCGTGGAGCCACCACCCGCCTCGGTATTGATGTCCGGCGTCGGGCCTGCATTCGGGGCGGTCGTCCCGGGGCCCGACGATGGCGCACCGCCCGCCGAGCTGCCTGCGCCACCGGGAACCGGCGACGCGCCGCCATCCAAGGAACCGGTGCCGCCCGGAGCGCCTGCACCGGTGCCCGCGCCGGTCGACGGCGCGGTGGTGCCCGGAGACGACACCCCGTCGCCGGTGTCGGTGCCCGAGGCTTCCGGGGATGTCGCCAGTCGCGAAAGGCTGGACGTCGCCGAGAACGAGGTTCCGCCACTCGCCGCGGCGGGGTCCGATTTCACGCTCCAGGAGGAAGCGTTCGCGGCGGGCGCATCGACGGACGGCGTCGCCGCGCCGGAGCCTGCGGCATCGAGCGAAGCGGAATAGGACGATACCGGCATGGCGCCCGAACCGTCATGAGCGTCGCCCGGCTTGCAGGAAGTCGAATAGGTCTGCGCTTTTGCCGCCTGGAAGACGCCGGCGACCGCCGAAAAACCAAGCTGGCAGACCTTGTCCATCGCGGAAAGAACATCGGGGTCCGCGACATAGGCCGGCTTGCGTGCCGCGAGCGGCTGGGACGAATTGCCCGGCGTGCCGCCGATCGCGCTCAGAAATTCATTGTTCCGATCATAGGTCTTGAACATGGTCCCCCAGCCTTCCTGCATCCGTACGGACTGGGCGCATGGCGCCGCATCATCCGCCGATCCTGCCACGTTTTGCGGGCCGGCAAAGGACGCCAATCGGGTGGAGCAGGCTTCAAAAAGGGGTAGCCGGAAGGCGGGGCCGATCCGTCGATGGGATTATGTCGGCGGCGGCGGAGAAGGAGTGCGAGCGCGGCTTTCCAGGCTGGGCAAAGCCTCGGCCGTTCCCAATACCCTGGCTTCTCCCGTCAGAAAGGAAGTTCAAACGCCGGCAGCCGTCGACGAGCTTTCCTCGCTCCGTCGACCGGCGATTAGCGCAGTTCCGGGCCTCATCGATTTGCGACGAAGACCGGCCCCTATCCCACACCTCTCCGATGATCGAACCAATACGTGGTGATGAAGCGTTACAGTTACTATGCTGGTGTCGACGTGCTGGGCTTGCATGGTAAGGAAACGCGTCGCCCCTGACGCGACAGAACCGGCTTTGCCCCGCCGGAAGGGGTCGTATTCGCTTTCAACCGCCGGATACCGACTGCGCTTAGTCCAAAAGGCTGGTCAGCCAGTTAGCCTCCTGAATTCGGGAATCGAGCTTGCGAAGATCCTGAGCAAGATCATCCGCCTTCCTCTGGATGTCGGAAACCTGGACGGTCGGGCGGAAGCGGACTTCCGTCCGCGTGCCGATCATCTGAACCACGGTCGCCTCCTCGGCCAGATCACGATACGCTGCCTGACGCAGGCGCAGCACGTCACGCTCCGCCAGCGCGTCGGTCAGCGTTCCTTTGGCGAAGCTGGTGGCACTGTTGGTCCGGTTGATGCTGGCGATCAAACGCCGCAATTCCGAGGCCAGCCGATCATATTCGGCCAGGAGATCCTGCGGGCTCTCGGCAGGTTCGTCGCCTTCCTGCACCTTCGCATTGCGCAGGACGCGGCCCTTGACCTGTTCCAGGCGCTTCATGAGATCGCCGCGAAGAACAAGTGCTTCAGCTAGTTTCATCTTCATCCCTCAGATCGCGGCTTCAATGCTAGACGAACCTCGAATGAGCGACAAGCACGCGGGACGGGCTCCGCGAACAATCACCGCCGGGGATACCCTCACCGGGTGGAAAAGCATCAACGGTCTCGGCGGCGGATCAGTCCGTGAGCACGGCGACGACGCCGGCGCAGTCACCGGCCTTGACCAAACCAGGAAAATGCCGGGCGGCAAGGATGCCGGACATCTTCGCCCTGATTTCCCGGGGCGCCATGCCCGTGCGCCCGACGGGATAGATACGGGCGAGCACGTCGCCCTGTCTCACCGCCTCACCTAGATCGATCATCGTCTCGATCATGCCATCGTCCTCGGCGAAGGCGAAGCAATCGCCGGAGGGCATGTCGAGCCACCGCGTCGGCTGCTTCTCGACCGCGCCTTCGACAATGCCGGCATGACGCAGCACGTTCAGCACGCCGCGCCTGGCGATCCTCACCGTCCCGGCCCGCGCTGTGCCGCCGCCGCCGAGCTCGGTCGTCACGAAGACCTTGCCGAGGTTCTCGGCAGCCGTGTCGAACATGCCGACTGCGTCGATCTCCAGCATCCGCGTCGAGTAGGGAGCGGAAAAGGCCTCGACCGCCGCGAAGGCCTTCTCCTCCTGCTCCTTGTCGGGCAGGATGTGGGCCGCACAGAACGGGACGAAGTCGAGCGTACGGCCGCCCGAATGGAAATCGAGCACGATATCGGCGCGCGGCAACAGATAACGTTGAAAATAGTCGGCTATCTTTTCCGTTACCGTGCCGTCCGGCCGGCCGGGAAAGCTGCGGTTGAGATTGCCCCTGTCGATCGGCGAAGTGCGGGTGCCGGCGCGAAACGCGGGATAGTTCATAGCCGGCACAATAATCACGGTTCCGGCGACGTCTTCCTGCCTCAACGACCTGGCGAGATCGAAGAGCGCGATCGGCCCTTCATATTCGTCGCCGTGATTGCCGCCGGTCAGCAGCGCCGTTGGACCGCCGCCATTGCGGATCACGGTGATCGGGATCATCACCGAGCCCCAGGCGGAATCGTCGCGGCTGTAAGGCAGCCGCAGGAAGCCGTGCTGGGTTCCATCCCTGTCGAAATCCACGGTGGGCGCAAATGGCGAGGGGCGACTAACTTCGGTCATGGTACGTACTCTGTGGAGGTTGCGGTTTATGGCTTCAGTGCGTCCGTCGAGGCCCCCTTCGCCCCTTCGACAAGCTCAGGGCCCGAATTCGCATCCGTAGCTCTGGGCAGGCGATCCGTCGAAACACGAGAGGAGCAAGGAACACGCGGCTTCGAGATACGGCCCTGAGCCCTGAGCTTGTCGAAGGGGCGAAGGGGAGCCATGAAGGATGTCCGGAACGGCTAACCGGCCATCGTCTCAGTCCTTTACGAACAGCTTGCGCGGAACGTCGGAGAGGCATTCCACGCCGGTCTCGGTGATCAGGATGGATTCGGTAATCTCCAGTCCCATCGTGTCCAGCCACAGGCCGGTCATGAAGTGGAAGGTCATGCCCGGCTTCAACTCGGTGCGGTCGCCGGGACGCAGGCTCATCGTGCGCTCGCCCCAGTCCGGCGGATAGGAAAGCCCGATCGGATAGCCCGTGCGGTTGTCCTTGACGATGCCGTATTTCTTCAGGACCGCGAAGAAGGCGTTGGCGATGTCCTCGCAGGTGTTGCCGGGCTTGGCCGCCGCCAACCCCGCCTCCATGCCTTCCAGTGTCGCCTTCTCGGCGTCGAGGAATTCCTGCGTCGGCTTGCCGAGGAAAAGCGTGCGCGAAAGCGGCACGTGATAGCGGTTGTAGCAGCCGGCGATCTCGAAGAAGGTTCCTTCGCCGCGCTGCATCGGCTTGTCGTCCCAGGTTAGATGAGGCGCGGACGCATCCGCCCCCGACGGCAGCAGCGGCACGATCGCCGGATAGTCGCCGCCGAATTCCGGCGTGCCGCGAATGCCGGCGTCGTAGATCTCGGCGACGAGATCGCTCTTGCGCATGCCGATTTCGGCTTTTTCCACGATCCGCTCATGCATGAGCTCGACGATGCGGCCGGCCTTGCGCATGTAGTCGATCTCGGTCGGGCTCTTCACCGCCCGTTGCCAGTTCACCAGCGCGGTCGCGTCGACGAAGCGGGCATTGGGCAGGTGCTTCTGAAGCGAGGCGAAGGCGGCTGCGGAGAACCAGTAATTGTCCATCTCCACGCCGACGGTGAGCCGGTCCCAACCGCGCTCGGCGATCACCTGCGAGAGATAGTCCATCGGATGCCGCTCGGTGGACTGCACGTAATGGTCGGCATAGCCGATGATGTTGTCGTGGGAGAGGTAGGCGGTGCGCTTCGCACCGTTCGCATCCTGCCCGCGACCGTACCAGACCGGCTCGCCCTGAGGCGGCACGAGAACGGCCTGGTGCACATAGAACGACCAGCCGTCATAGCCGGTCAGCCAGGCCATGTTGGACGGGTCGCTGACGATCAGGAGATCGACGCCCTTCGCCTCCATGGCGCGCCGCGTCTTGGCCAGCCGCTCGGCATATTCCGCGCGCGAAAATTTCAGGTTTGGTTCAACCATGATGCTCTTCCTCGTATGTCCCGCATGGCGGCGGGTACGTCAGCTTTCGAAAATCGTCCCCGCCCCGGCGGCCCTGGCGCGCTCGCTCGCCAGCGTCGCGATGGCGGTATCCTGCACGCCGGTTCCGGTGAGGTCGGCAATCGTGATGTCGGCGGCGGCGCGCCGGCCATGCCTTTCACCGGCTATGATCTGGCCGAGTTCCGTCACCTCCGCGTCGGCGGCCATCACTCCGGCCTCGATGGCGTGGTGCAGCTCGCCCAGCCGGCGCGTCTGCTTCGCGTTGTCGGCGACGTAGAGATCGGCCATGCGGATCACCGCAGGCTGGATCTCGTTCTTGTGCTCGGCGTCCGAGCCCATGGCGGTGATGTGCTGCCCCGCCGAGACGAAGCCCGCCTTGATCAGCGGCTCGGTCGCCGGCGTCGTCGTCACGATCACCTCCGCGCCGAAAGCCGCCTTTTCCGCATCCGGCTCGGCGCGGACGTCGATGCCCAGCCGGTCCGAGAGGTCGGCGGCGGCCGCCTCCGCTTTCGCGCCGTCGCGCGCCCAGATGCGCGCCTCGCGAATCGGACGGACGAGCGTCAGCGCCTCGAGCTGGAGCCCTGCCTGCACGCCGGCGCCAAAGACGGCGGCGACGGCGGCATCCTCGCAGGCAAGGTGCTTCGCCGCGACCGCGCCGGCCGCGGCCGTCCGCACATCGGTGAGATATCCGTTGTCGAGCAGCAGCGCCTCGACCAGGCCCGTCTTCGACGAGAGCAGCACCATCATGCCGTTGACGCTCGGCAGGCCGAGCCTCGGATTGTCGAAGAAGCCGGGACTGATCTTGATTGCGAAGCCGTCGATGCCCGGCACATAGGCCGTCTTCACGTCGACCTCGCCATTGGCCTCCGGGATGTCGAGCCGCAGGATCGGCGGCATCGCGACCGCCTGGGTCGCAAGCGCGCGGAAAGCGTTTTCCACGCAGGCGACGGCGTCGAGATCGAGGCGTACGATTCCGCGCAGCTCGGCTTCGGTTAGAATGGTCATGCGAGGCATGGGCGGGCCTCCTGCTCGTGGTGCGAGGAAAACGGGGGCGAGACCACGCCGGCGATACGCGGCACCGAAAGAATCTTCATCACCGTCCCTCCCCGCAAACCACCTTGCGGTGCAACGCCATGTCGATGTTGGCGCCGGAGAGGATGAGCACGGTCGGCCCGGCGGGCTTGACCTTTCGGGCCAGCAACGCGCCGAGGCCGACCGCCCCCGCCCCTTCGACGATCTCGCGCTCGGCCGCATAGGCATGGCGGATGCCGGCGGCGATCTCTTCCTCCGAAAGCAGCACGACGTCGTCGAGGAGATCGCGGCACATGGCGAAGGTCAGTCTGTTGTCGAGCCCGATGCCGCCGCCGAGCGAATCCGCCAGCGTCGGCAGCTCCTCGACCTGCACCGGCCGGCCGGCGTCGAGGCTCGCCTTCATCGCGGCGCCCCGCTCCATCGAGACGCCGACGACACGCGCGCGCGGATTGACGGCCTTGACCGCGGCGGCAATGCCTGCCGCCAGCCCGCCACCGGAGAGCTGCACCAGCACCGTCGCGACATCCGGCACCGCCTCCATGATCTCCAGCCCCAGCGTTCCCTGACCGGCAATCACCGCCGGATGGTCGAAGGGCGGCACGGCAATCATGCCCTCCTCGGCGACGAGCCGGTCCACCTCAGCCTGCGCATCGTCCTGGCTGTTGCCGACGATCCGGATTTCGGCGCCCAGCCGCCTGATCTCGGAGAGTTTGTTTTCAGGCACCAGCTTCGACATGCAGATGACCGCGCGCGCGCCTTCGAGCCTGGCGGCATGGGCAAGCGCACGGCCGTGATTGCCGGTCGAGGCGGTGGTCACGCCGCGCTTCCTCTCCTCCGCGGAGAGCAGGGCTACCGCGTTCGACGCGCCGCGCAGCTTGAAGGCGCCGGTCGTCTGGCGATGCTCGAGCTTGAGGTGCACCGGTACGCCGGCAAGCTCGCTCAGGATGGGCGAAAGCACGACCGGCGTCGATTGGATTTTTCCGGCGATGCAATCGCGTGCCGCGCGAATGTCGTCGATCGTGACCGGTGGCGTTGACATTACCCGTTCATCCCCTGGGCAGCGGCAGCGCCATCAGCCGCCCGAGTTCCGGCCGCGCCGTCTCGTCACCACACAGCCGCAGACAGGTCCAGGCGGAGGCAAGATTGCTCGAAACCATCGGCCGTCCGGTTCGCCTCTCGATCCCTGCGGCAACGCCTGCCGCCCGTACCGCGGTGCAGGAGATGAACAGCGCGTCGGCCTCCGGTGCTGTCGCCTCGGCAGCGATCTCCACCAGCGAAGCGGGCGAGATGCGCGCCATCTCCCTGTCGTCGCTGAAGCCGAGGCAGGTAAAGCTCGCGATCTCGAATCCGTGCCGTGCGAAATAATCCGCCATCGGCCGGCTGGTTTCGACCGTATAGGGCGTGAGCACGCTGATGCGGCGCGCACCGAGCGCCTTGAGGCCACGCACGCCGGCCAGCGGTGGCGTCACCACAGGCACGCCGGGTTTCGCCTCCTGAATCGCGGCCTCGATCTCGTCGTCGCCGATGACCACCGAGGCGGATGTGCAGGAATAGCAGACCGCATCGAGTTCCTCGCCGGGCAGAATCAGCCCCGCCGCCTCGGTCAGGGACGGCTGCATGGCGCGCAGGTTTTCCGGCGTCACCGGATTGGCGAAGGGAATGCGCGCGACATAGACGCCGATCTCCGCGCTCGCCACCATGCGCTGGTAGTCCGGCTCCGTCGTGTGGTCGGTTGCAAGGATGACCAGCCCAACCCGTTTCCTCAGCGGCCTCGGATCGAGGGCCGGGCGCGCATGGCGAAGCTTGATGTCGACCGGTGCGGCCATCAACTCTCGATCCTCCCGTACCGCCGCTCCAGCCAGCGCAGCAGAAACACCGAGCAAAGGCTGATGACGAGAAAGAAGGCACCGACCAGCGTGATCGGCTCGATATAGCGGTAGTTCGAATTGGCGATGCTTTTCGCCTGGTTCATCAGCTCGAGCACGGTGATTGCCGACAGCAGCGGCGTTTCCTTGAACATGGCGATGAAATAGTTGGCGAGCGCCGGGATCATCGGCGGGATCGCCTGCGGCATGATGATGTGCGTCCAGGTCTGCGTCGGGCCGAGATTGCAGGCCTTCGCCGCCTCCCACTGGCCGCGCGGCACGTTGTCGATGCCGGCGCGGTAGACCTCGGCCGTATAGGTACCGTAATGGAGTCCGAGCCCGATGACGCCAGCCACGAGCGGCGAAAGCAGGATGCCGATATCGGGCAACACGTAGAAGATGAAGTAGAGCTGGACGAGCAGCGGCGTGCCGCGGATGAACTCGGCGGCGAAGCCGACCGAGCGCGACACGATGCGGTTGGGCGAGCGGCGCAACAGCGCGATGACGAGACCGATGACGGCGGCAAGCGCGGAGCCGAGCAGCGTGGCGATGATGGTGATCTTCACGCCCTGCAGCATTGTGGGCATGATCTGCCAGACGAAGTTCCAGTCCCATTCCATGATCAGGTCGCCCTCACGCCGTCGAGGCCGCGCGCCATGCGGCGTTCGAGGCCGCGCACGGCCCAGGAAATGCAAAGCGCCATCAGGAAGTAGAGCACCAGGATGGTCGCAAACGGGATCAGCGTGTTGCCGGTCTGCGCCCGCACCACCTGCGCCTGGAAGGTCATGTCGGCAAGCGAGATGAGCGAGACCACGGCGGTGGCCTTGAGCAGCTCGATGGCATTGTTGCCGAAGGTCGGCAGCATGAGAAGCAATGCCTGCGGCAATATGATGTGGCGCATGCACTGCCAGCGGCCGAGGTTGAGCGCCACGCACGCCTCGTACTGCTCCTTGCCGATCGACTGGATCGCGCCGCGCACCACCTCCGCGCCATAGGCGCCGACATTGAGGCCGAGCGCCAGCACGCCCGCCTGCAGCGGCGTCAGCGAGATGCCCATGAAGGGCAGCACGAAATAGGCCCAGAACAATTGCACGAAGATCGAGGTGCCGCGGAAGAATTCGATATAGGCCGTGGCAATCGCGCGCACCGCGAAGAAGCGCGACAACCTGCCGAGCCCCGCCAGGAAGGCCATGACCAATGCCAGCGCCGAGCCCATCAGCGTCAGCTGGACGGTGACGACCGCGCCCTGCAGGATCAAGCCTAGATATCCGGACCAGTTGTCCATGAAACTCTTATGGTCGCTGTTGGAATTGTTCCCTCACCCGGTAGCCCCTCCCGTCGGGGAGAGGCTATGGCCGATCTTTTCGCAGCCTCCCACCCGAACGGAAGGAACCGGCCGCGAAGCCGTCGACCTAGGGAGAAGTTTCTTACTGAGCCGCGCAGAGCTTCTCGCGCGTCGTCGACATCGCGGCAGCGGCCGAAAAGCCGTAAGGCTCGATGAGCTTGGCGAACTCGCCCGACTCCTTCAGCTTCGCCAGTTCCACGTCGAAGGCGTCGCGAAGCGCCTCGTCGCCCTTCTTGAACGCCGCGCCGTCGCAATAGACCGGCGCGCCCTCGACCGGGGCGATCACTTCGAGATTCGGATCGTTCGCCTGCTGGACGAGCGCGTTGATCGACAGCACCGGCAGCGAATAGGCGTCGATGCGTCCGTCCTGGACCATCTTCAGGCCGCTCTGGCCGTCCGGCACCACGATGACGCGGTCACGCGGCACGCCGGCATCGAGCGCGAGCTTCTCCTCGGTGCCGCCGCCCGGCGCGCCGACCGTCGCGGTCTGGTCGTTGGCGATGTCCTGGTAGCTCTTGAAGCCCTTGGGATTGCCCTTCTTCACCAGCAGCGCCTCGGCATCGCACAGCACCGGCTCCGAATAGGCGACAGCGGCGCAGCGTTCCGGCTTCATGAAGAGCCCCGCGGTCACCACGTCGTGGCGGCCGGCCTGCAGACCGGGGATCATCGCGCCATATTCGGAGATCGAGGCGACGATGTCCTCGACGCCGAGGCGCTTGAACACCTCGCGCGCCACGTCCGGCGCCGCACCCGACACCTTGCCGTCGGCCGCGACCGCCGTGAAGGGCGGCTCGTTGGCGATCGCGACGCGGGCGAAGCCCTGCGCCTTCAGATCCTCGAGCTTGTCGGCCGAAGCCGGCACGGCTGCGGCGAAGGATGCGAGCATTGCAAGGCCGGCCGTGCCGGCGATCAGGCGTTTGACGTTCATGTTCCCAACTCCTCTGGTTGTTTTTCTGCGGCTCCTGCCGTTGGCCCACGTGTCCTCACACGCGATGGCCGGCGGCGATGATCTTCCTGAGAAAGGTCTGCGTGCGCTCCTGCTTGGGATGGCGGAAAATGTCGTCGGGCTTGCCCTCCTCCACGATCCGGCCCCGGTCGAAGAAAAGTACGCGGTCTGCGAAGTCGTGGGCGAAGCCCATCTCGTGGGTGACCAGCAGCATCGTCATGTCGGTCTCTTCCGCGAGCCTGCGCATCACGTTCAGCACCTCCTCGACAAGCTCGGGATCGAGCGCGGAGGTGACCTCGTCGAACAGCATGATCTTCGGCGAAAGGGCGAGCGCGCGGGCGATCGCGACGCGCTGCTTCTGGCCGCCGGAAAGCTGTGACGGCATGGACTTGGCCTTGTCGGCCATGCCGACCATGTCGAGCAGCTCCATCGCGCGCTTTTCGGCCGCCGCGCGTGCCACGCCCTTGGTCAGCATCGGCGCCAACGTCACGTTGTCGATCACTGACTTATGCGGAAAGAGATTGAAAAGCTGGAAGACCATGCCGATCTTCTGGCGCATCTTGGCCAGATGCCGCTCGTCGGCCGGCACCAGGTCGTCGCCGCGCGTCACATGATAGAGCTGCTCGCCCTCGACATGGATGTGGCCGCCGTCGATGCGCTCCAGCGTCATCAATATGCGCAGGATCGTGGTCTTGCCGGAGCCGGAAGGGCCGATCAGCGCCAGCTTCTCACCGGGCATCACCTTCATCGACAGCCCGTCCAGCACCTTGAAGGAGCCGAAACTCTTGGTGATCCCGTCGATCTCGATGATAGGCGCGGACATGCAATGCCTCCGGTTTCGGGAGAAGCCGATGCCCTTGACGATGAGGAAGTTATCAAATCATGTCAATTAGGAAAATAATATCATGACAATATTTCATTTCCCGCACAATTATTCGGCATGAGGGCTATATTGCGAGCAGCAGCAGCTCCGGATCCCCCATCAGCAGCTTGGCGATGACGCCGAGCCCGGAGCGCAGTTCCGCCTCGTCGGTGGAGCCGAGCGAAATGCGCACCGCCGGGCTCCATGGCGCATCGGACGTGCGGAAGGACGAACCCGGCGCGATCGCCACGCCCTGCAGCCGCGCCTGCGACACGAAACTCTCCTCCGACCGGTTCTCAGGCAATGGAAGCCATACGTGCAGACCGTCGCGATGGGCGCGAAAAGAGGTGCCGGCAAGCAGCTCGGCGGCGATCGCGTGCCGGCGGTGAAGTGCGGCGCGCTGCCAATTCACGAGTTCCAGCGCGGTGCCGTCGGCAACCCATTTCGAGGCGATCTCGGCCACCATCGGCGTCGCCATCCAGTTCGAGACCAGATGGCGGTTGGCGACGGCGGCGACATAGCGATCGGGCGCGACGAGATAGCCGATGCGCAGGCCGGGAATGACGATCTTGGTGAAGCTCGTGACATAGAGCGTGCGTTCAGGCGCATAGGCAGCCACCGGCGGCGCGCGCTCCTCCACCAGCGGGCCGAGCACGTCGTTCTCGATGATGGCGATGTCGTGCTTGCGGGCAACCGCGGCGATCGCCTCGCGCCGCCCGGCGTTCATCAGCGTCGCAGTCGGGTTGATCACCGAGGGCTGCACGAACACGGCCCTGATGTCGCTCTGCCGGCAGGCCTCGTCGAGCGCTTCGGGGACCAGCCCGTCATCGTCGATCGGCAGGCCTTCGAGGTTGAAGCCCAGATAGGTCGCGAGCGGCCGCAGTGTGTGATGGCCGATCGCCTCGGTCGCGACCGTCGATCCGGGCGGCGCGACGCTCATCAGCGCGACCGTCATGCCGGCGGTCGCGCCGTTGGTCAGGCTGACGTTTTGAGGCGAGACGGAAAGGCCACAGCGTCTCAGCCATTCGACCGCCACCGCCCGATGCCTGGGGAAGACGACGTTCGGACGAAACGACAGCGCCGCGCCGGAGGAAATGTTCTCCGACAGCCAGGCGAGCGCCTGCTTCATGCGCTCCAGATGCATCGGCTCGCAGACCGGCTTCAGGATCGACAGGTCGATCACCTCTCCCAGGCGTTCCGGCAGATAGGGAGGCTCCGGCTCGCGGCGCTGCGTCTGCACGAAAGTGCCGCGGCCGATCTCGCCCGAGACCAGGCCGCGCCGGATCAGCTCCTCATAGGCGCGGCTGACGGTCTGCACCGAAAGATGCAATTCGTCGGCAAGCTGCCGATGGGTGGGCAATCTGGCCCCGTTTTCCAGCCGCCCGTCATGAATCGCGCGCGCAAACTGATCCGCAAGGGAAAGGTAAGCAGGACGCCTTATAAGGGCGGGATCGGGACGCCAGAATGTCATGACTTATTAGAGATCGAAATCAGTGCAATTGACAATCGAAATAATGCCCCTGCATGGTGTTGCCAACACGGATGTTCACGCATGACGGCACTCAAGCTCGACCCCATCGATCTCAGGATCCTCGACGCCATCCAGCGCGACGGGCGGATCACCAAGCTCGCGCTCGCCGAGAAGGTCGGTCTTTCGCCCACGCCGTGCTGGATGCGGCTGAGAAAGCTGGAGCGGGCCGGCATCGTCAGCGGCTACCATGCCAAGGTGGCGATGCGCACCATCGCGCCGATCGCGACCGTGCTGGTGGAGGTGACCCTCGGCAGTCACCGGCAGGCCGATTTCGACCGCTTCGAGCGCGCCATCCGCGACATCAGCGGCATCGTCGCGTGCTGGTCGGTCGGCGGCGGGGTCGATTACGTGCTCAAGGTCGTCACCCGCGACATCGACGCCTACCAGCGCCTCATCGACGACCTGCTCCAGCGCGAGATCGGCATCGACCGCTATTTCACCTACATCGTGACGAAGACGGTCAAGGAAGAACCGGCCCTGCCGGTCGCCGACCTGCTGCCGCAGCCAGGCTGAGCGGCAGAGGATTTGTCTGCCTCCCGCCGGCAGGAAAGACGATCTCTCTGCGAAGAGCGCGCAAAACAGCGCCTTTCTCGCAAGTCGGCCGCTAGTCTCTTGGGCATTCTTCGAACCGGAGCGCCCGAAAGATGTCGGCACATTTCGCCCCCCTCATACGCCATGAAGCGCTGGCCCGCCTGTCGGATCGCCGGCTCCTGCGCGAGCTCGCCTATGTCGGCGGCAACTGGACCGCCGGCGCGGCCGGACATGGCTTCGAGGTGACCGATCCGGCGACGGGCGCGAGCCTCGCCTGGGTGGCTGCGCTGGACGCCGACCAGACGAAGACGGCGATCGACGCCGCGGCGGCGGCCTTTCCCGCCTGGCGCGCCAAGCTGCCGCAAGAGCGCGCAGCGATCCTGCGGCGCTGGTTCGATCTCATCGTCGCCGCGAAGGACGACCTCGCGCTGCTGATGACGCTGGAACAGGGCAAGCCGCTGAAGGAATCGCTCGGCGAGATCGACTACGCGGCATCCTTCGTCGAATGGTATGCCGAGGAGGCGAAACGGCTCAACGCAGAGGGCGTAACCAGCCATCTTCCCGGCGCACAGATGATCGTGCAGCGGGAGCCGCTCGGCGTCGTCGGCGTCGTCACGCCGTGGAACTTCCCCTCCGCCATGCTGACGCGCAAGGCCGCGGCCGCCCTTGCCGCCGGCTGCACCATCGTCGCCCACCCGTCTTCCGAGACGCCGCTTTCCGCGCTCGCCCTGGCCGAGCTCGGCGAACGGGCCGGCCTGCCGGCCGGCGCCCTCAATATCGTCACCGGCAGTGCGGCTACGATCGTCGGCGCGTTCTGCGAGGATGCGCGGGTACGGGCGCTGAGCTTCACCGGGTCGACCGAGATCGGCAGGCTGATCGCCGGGCAATGCGCGCCTACGATGAAGCGCCTTGTCATGGAGCTCGGCGGCCACGCCCCGCTCATCGTCTTCGACGACGCCGATGTCGAGCGCGCGGCCGACATCGCCATCGATGCGAAGTTCGCCACCTCCGGCCAGGATTGCCTCGCCGCCAATCGCATCTATGTGCAGCGCGCGGTCTACGACGCCTTCTGCAAGGCCTTCGCGAAGCGGGTCGCCGCGCTTCGGGTCGGCAACGGTCTCGACGACGGCATGTCGATCGGCCCGCTGATGCACGAGCGCGCCGTTGCCAAGGTCGAGGAACAGGTCGCCGACGCGCTCGCCAAGGGCGCGCGCAGCCTCGCCGGCGGCAGGCGGCACGAGGTCGGCGAGCTCTTCTTCCAGCCGACATTGCTGGCCGACGTCTCCGACGACGCGCTGATCATGCGCGAGGAAACCTTCGGACCGGTTGGCGCCGTCGCCCCCTTCGACACCGAGGAAGAGGTGATCGCCCGCGCCAACGATACCGAATACGGCCTCGTCGCCTATGTCGTCACCGATAACGGTGCGCGCCAGCTTCGCATGGGCAATGCGCTCGACTACGGCATGGTCGCGATCAACCGCGTCAAGATCACCGGCGCGCCGGTGCCGTTCGGCGGCGTCAAGCAGTCCGGCCTCGGCAGGGAAGGCTCGCGCCACGGCATCGAGGCCTTCACCGAACTCAAATATCTCTGCATCGACACGAACGCATAAGGAGCTCAAAATCATGCTCGATCGATCCAACGAACTCGCCGCCTGGGACCGCGACCATTTCTTCCATCCCTCGACCCATATGGGCACGCATGCGCGCGGCGAATCCCCCAACCGCGTGATCGCCGGCGGCGAAGGCGTCTACATCACCGACACCAACGGCAAGTCCAGCCTCGACGCCTTTGCCGGGCTCTATTGCGTGAATGTCGGCTACGGCCGCCAGAAGATCGCGGATGCGATTGCAAACCAGGCGAAGGACCTCGCCTACTACCACGCCTATGTCGGCCACGGCACCGAAGCCTCGATCCGGCTGGCGAAGATGATCATCGACCGCGCGCCGGAAGGCATGAGCCGCGTCTATTTCGGCCTCTCCGGCTCCGACGCCAACGAGACCAACATCAAGCTGATCTGGTACTACAACAACGTGCTCGGCCGGCCGGAAAAGAAGAAGATCATCTCGCGCTGGCGCGGCTACCACGGCTCGGGCGTCATGACGGGTTCGCTCACCGGCCTCGAACTCTTCCACAACGCCTTCGACCTGCCGCGCGCGCCGATCCTCCATACCGAAGCGCCCTATTACTTCCGCCGCGAGGATCGCTCGATGAGCGAGGAGCAATTCTCGCAACACTGCGCCGACAAGCTGGAAGAGATGATCCTCGCCGAAGGACCGGACACCGTCGCGGCCTTCATCGGCGAGCCGATCCTCGGCACCGGCGGCATCGTGCCGCCGCCCGCCGGCTACTGGGAAAAGATCCAGGCGGTTCTGAAGAAGTACGACGTCCTTCTCGTCGCCGACGAGGTCGTGACCGGCTTCGGCCGCCTCGGAACCATGTTCGGCTCCGACCATTACGGCATGAAGCCCGACCTGATCACCATCGCCAAGGGGCTCACCTCGGCCTACGCGCCGCTGTCGGGCGTCATCGTTTCCGACAGGGTCTGGAAGGTGCTGGTCGACGGCTCCGACAAGCTCGGCTCGCTCGGCCATGGCTGGACCTATTCCGCCCATCCGATCTGCGCGGCGGCCGGCATCGCCAATCTCGAACTGATCGACGAGATGGATCTGGTGAAGAATGCCGGAGAGGTCGGCGCCTATTTCCGCCAGGGCCTGGAAACGGCTGTCGGCGGCCACAAGCATGTCGGCGAGGTGCGCGGCGACGGACTTATGGCGGCGGTGGAATTCGTCGACGACAAGGACGATCGCGTCTTCTTCGACGCGGCGCAGAAAATTGGCCCGCAGGTGGCGACCGCCCTCGCGGAGCGCGGCGTCACCGGCCGCGCCATGCCGCAAGGCGACATTCTCGGCTTCGCGCCGCCGCTTTGCCTCACCCGCGAGGAGGCCGACATCGTCATCGAGAAGACGGCGGATGCGGTGAAGGCGGTGTTTGCCAATAGCTGAGTTCAAATACAAGCACCCCCGCTCCGAAGCGGGGGTGCTCTTCGACCAAGCGAGAAGAACGAAATGCCGACCAACCCCAGCCTACCCTCCACCATGGCGGCAATGCTGCTTACCGGCCATGGCGGGCTCGACAAGCTCGTCTACCGCACCGACGTGCCGGTGCCGGTTCCCGCGCCGGGCGAAGTCCTGATCGAGGTTACCGCCTGCGGCATGAACAACACCGACGTGTGGGTGCGTGAAGGCGCCTACGGCACGGAAGAAGACGCGGCCGCCGTCTCCACCTGGCGCCGGCAGGGCAACACGCTCACCTTCCCGCGCATCCAGGGCGCCGATACGGTCGGCAACATCGTCGCCGTCGGCGAGGGCGTGCCGTCCTCGCGCATCGGCGAGCGGGTGATGGTCGACTTCTCAATCTACAATCGCGACGACGACAGCCTCGCCGACATCGACTACATGGGCCACGGGCGCGACGGCGGCTATGCCGAATACCAGGCGCTGCCGGCCGAGAACGCCCATCTCGTCGACACGGACCTCACCGATGTCGAGCTCGCCACCTTCTGCTGCGCCTATCTGACCGGCGAGCAGATGCTGGAGCGCGCCGCGCTGAAGGCCGGCGAGCGCGTTCTCGTCACCGGCGCCTCCGGCGGCGTCGGCTCGGGCATCGTACAGCTCGCCCGCGCCCGCGGCGCCATTCCCTACGCGGTCGTCGGCAAGGGCAAGGAACAGGCCCTTCTCGACATCGGCGCCGAAGCCGTCATCACCCGCGATGCGGGCGACCTCGCAACGGCCGTCAACGACGCGACCGGCGGCGCGCCGGTCGACGTGGTCGCCGATCTGGTCGGCGGCGCGATCTTCAACGACCTGCTGCGCATCCTGCGCCCCGAGGGACGCTACACCACCGCCGGCGCGATCGCCGGGCCGGTCGTTCAGCTCGACCTGCGCACCATGTATCTCAAGCAGCTCCAGCTCCACGGTTCGAGCCAGGGCACGCGCGGCGATTTCAAGCGCATCGTCCGCTATATCGAGGAGGGCAGGATCAAGCCGCTCGTCGGCGGCGTCTATCCGCTTTCCGATTTCCACCGGGCGCAGACGGAGTTCATGGCCAAACAGTTCGTCGGCAAGCTGGTTGTCGTGCCGGACCGGATGATGGCGGCAAGAGGCGCCGCCGCCTGAGCGGCGGTCACAGCCAGAACAGCGCGATCGCCGAGAGCCCGGCGGCGAACGCCACCAGCGTCACCGGCCAGCCGACCTTTGGGAAATCGGCGAAGCGGTAGCCGCCGAGACCCATGATCAGCATGTTGTTGTGGTGGCCGAAGGGCGTGAGGAAGTCGATCGAAGCGCCCAGCGCCACAGCAATCAGGAACGGCTCCGGCGGCAGCGAGGCCGCCGCCGCGATGCCGATCGCGATCGGGCTCAACACGATCGCCGTCGAGGCATTGTTGACGAAGGGCGTTATCAGCACCGCCACCGCCAGCACCGCTCCGACCAGAAACACGGGTTGTTGCGAGGGCATCGCATCGAGGAGCGCCGAGGCCAGCACCCCCGCCGTGCCCGTCGTCTCGACCGCGAAGCCGAGGGGGATCATCGCGGCGAGCACGATGAGTATCGGCCAGTCGAGATCGCCGAGCGACCGGCGCAGGTTGAGTTCGCCCATGGCCGCGAGCACGAGCACCACGAGGCCGAAGGCGATCTCCGGCGCGGCGAGGCCGAAGCCGGCGATCGCGATGCCCGCCGCGAAGACCGCCAGCGGCAACCACGACACCGCCGCCGTCCGCACGGCCCGCTGCGACGGCGCCAGCGACAGCGCCTCCGTCTCGGCGAGCGCCTCCGCGATCGCCTGCCGGTCGCCGTCGAGATAGAGGATGTCGCCGATGCTGAGCTGGAGATCGGCCAGATTCGGCTCGACGCGCGAAGTCTGCGGCGCAACCGCGACGACCCGCACGCCCCTCCGCTCGAACGGCGTGAGCAGGCCCACGCGCGAGCCGATCAGCGTACTCTCCGGCATCACCACCGCCTCGACGCAGCCCGGCGGAGGGAAAGCGCCCGCGCCAACGGCAAGCCTGAGCGAACCGCCGTTTATCGCGACGTCGAGCGCGACGGTATCCGCCTCCACGAGCAGCACGTCGTTCGCGGAAAGAACGGTCGACTGCTCGGGAACGAAAGGCGCATGCCCCGCCCGCCGCACCGCGCGCAGACCCAGCGGAAAGTCGGCCACCTCGACATTCTCGAACACCGAGCCGGACGGCACGACGAGCTCGGCGACGACGCGGCGGGAAAAGCCGCCGGTCTGCGGCTCGACCGGCTCATCCTCGAAGTGCAGCGTCGCGCGTGCCCAGAACACCAGCACGGCAAGCCCGGCGAGCGCGGCCGGCACGCCCGCATAGGCGAAGTCGAAGAAGGCGAAGCCGCTGCCTGACTGCAGCGCGAGCTGATGACTCACGATCAGGTTGGCCGGCGTGCCGATGACCGAGCAAACCCCGCCGAGAAGCGCGGCGAAGGAAACCGGCATCAGCGCCAGCCTGGGATCGACCCGATGCGCCCGGCAAACGCTGAAGACGACCGGGATCATCAGCGCCAGCGCGCCTATATTGTTCATGAAGACAGACAGCGTAGCGGTCAGGGCGCAGAGCACGGCAAGCACACCGGCGTCGCCCATGCGCGCCGACGACATTCCGGAGGCCAGCCGGTCGAGCAGCCTGGAGCGCCCCAGCGCCTGGACGATCAGCAATATCTCGATCACCGTGATGACCGCCGGATTGGCAAAGCCGGAAAAGACCTGAGCGAAAGGCACGAGCCCAAATGCCGCGCCGAGGGCGAGCCCGCCCAGCGCGACGATTTCCATGCGAATGCGGTCGAGGGCGAAGACGACGAGCATGCCGCAAAGCAGGATGACGATGGCGGCCTGCTCGAATGTCATTCCAGGTCGGCTCCCGTCGTCGGTTCCTTCGCGCGATCATGAATTTAGCACGCGTGCGACGACTGTCACACCCGGAGACACATGGGACCGCCTCAGGCGGCCCTGGGCAGGTGCGCGCCAGACCTGCCCGCGATCGGAAACAGCTTCCACCGTTTCGGCCGGAAGGCGATGCGCGATTTCTCCGCCGCCGCCTGCTCGGTCGGCAGCTCGAGCTCGACCCGGTGACGCGAACCACCCACCTCGAGCTCGACGCGCCGCATGCCGGCGACACGGCGGCTCGCAGCCACCGTTCCCGCCACGCAGCCGCCGCAGCCGTCGAGCAGCTCTATGTCGTGCGGCCGGAAATAGAGCAGTGCCTCTCCGTCCGACACGCCGCTCGCATCGAGCCCTATGGCGCGGTCCTCGAGCCATACCTGGCCGTTCTCGACCTTCACCGGCAACTCGCTGGAATCGCCGATGAAGCCGTAGACGAAGGGCGAGGTCGGATCGTCGTAGATCTGGTCGGGCGTGCCGACCTGTTCGATACCGCCCTGGCTCATCACCACGACGCGGTCGGCGAGTTCCAGCGCCTCTTCCTGGTCATGGGTGACGAAGACCGTGGTGTGCCCGGTCGAATCGTGGATCTCGCGCAGCCAGCGCCGCAGTTCGCGCCGCACCTGCGCGTCGAGCGCGCCGAACGGCTCGTCGAGCAGCAGGACACGCGGCTCGATCGCCAGCGCGCGGGCCAGCGCCACGCGCTGACGCTGGCCGCCCGAAAGCTGCGAGGGGTAGCGTCCTTCCAGCCCCGAAAGCTGGACGAGGTCCAGCAGCTCCGATGCGCGCCTGCGGATCTCGCTCCTGGGCGGACGCGTCGCGGATGGCCGGACCTTGAGGCCGAAGCCGATATTCTCCGCGACCGTCATGTGCCGGAAGAGCGCGTAGTGCTGGAAGACGAAGCCTATATTGCGCTCCTGCACGGTCTTGCGCGAGGCTTCCTCGTCGCCGAAATAGATCGCGCCGCTCGTCGGAAAATCGAGCCCGGCGATCAACCGCAGCAGCGTCGTCTTGCCGGATCCCGAAGGGCCGAGCAGGGCGATCAGCTCGCCGGAACGAATGTCCAGCGACACGTCGTTCAACGCCGCGAAGCGATCGAACTCCTTGCGCACATTGTCGATACGCACATCCATGGTTTGACTCCTAATGTCTTGCCGTGGCGGCGTGGTCGCGTCCGTAGACGCGCTCCAGAAGCGCCTTCAGCACCAACGTCACCAGCGCCAGCAAGGCCAGCAGCGAGGCGACGGCGAAGGCGGCCACGAAATTATATTCATTGTAGAGGATTTCGACCTGCAGCGGCATGGTGATCGTCTCGCCGCGCAGGCGTCCGGAGACGACCGAGACGGCGCCGAACTCGCCCATCGCGCGCGCATTGCAGAGCAGGACGCCGTAGAGCAGGCCCCATTTGATGTTGGGCAGCGTGACGTACCAGAAAGCCTGCCAGCCGCTCGCGCCCAGCGAGATCGCCGCCTCCTCGTCGCCGGTTCCCTGATCCTGCATCAGCGGGATCAGTTCGCGCGCGACGAAGGGGAAGGTGACGAATATCGTCGCCAGAACCACGCCCGGAACCGCGAAGAGCACCTGCAGGCCCCAGGAATTGAGCAGCGGGCCGAGGAAGCTGCCGGTGCCGAACAGGAGGATGTAGACCAGTCCCGCGATCACCGGCGACACGGAGAAAGGCAGATCTATCAGCGTCGTCAGGAAGGTCTTGCCCTTGAACTCGAACTTGGCGATGGCCCAGGCCGCCGCCACGCCGAAGATGCAGTTGAGCGGCACCGCTATGGCGGCGATCAGCAGCGTCAGCTTGACCGCGGCGATCGCGTCGGGCTCGGAGATCGCCGTGAAGGCAACCTGCCAGCCGCGGCGCAGCGCCTCGCTGAACACCGCGAAGAGCGGCAGGAACAGCACCATCGCCAGAAAGACGAGCGCGATCGAGATCAGCACCCACTTCGCGACGGGCAGTTCCGACGTCGGATCGCGGAAGCGGACGGCGGACGCATTTCGCGCTCCCGCCATGCGCAAGGTGGTCGCGCTAGATGCCATAGCCGAACCTCCGCCTGCTCCAGGCCTGGATGAGATTGATCGTCAGGAGCACGATGAAGGCCAGGATCAGCATGATCGCCCCGATGGCGGTCGCGGCGGGATAGTTGAACTCCTCCAGCCTGATATAGATCAGCAGCGGCGCGATTTCCGAGACGTAGGGGATGTTGCCCGCGATGAAGATGACCGAGCCGTATTCGCCGACCGCCCGTCCGAACGCCAGCGCGAAGCCGGTGAGGATAGCGGGCGTCAGCCCCGGCAGGATAACGCGAAAGACGGTCTGAAAACGGCTCGCGCCCAGCGTGGCGGCGGCTTCCTCGACCTCGCGGCTGATCTCCTCCATCACGGGCTGCACGGTGCGCACCATGAATGGCAGGCTGATGAAGACGAGCGCGATGACGATGCCGATGGGCGAGTAGGCTATGCGGATGCCATAGGGCTGGAAGAACGAGCCCAGCATGCCGTTGGGAGCGTAGATCGCCGTGAGCGCGATGCCCGCGACCGCGGTCGGGAGTGCGAAGGGCAGGTCCACGGCGGCATCCACGATGCGCCGGCCGGGGAAATTGTAGCGCACGAGCACCCAGGCGACGAGGACCCCGAAAACGGCGTTGATGGCGGCGGCCACGAAGGAGGTCCAGAAACTCGTTCGCAGGGCCGCAAGCAGGCGCGGATCCAGCGCAAGGCGCCAGAATTCGGCCCAGCCGAGGGAAGCGGAGCGCCAGCCGACGCCTGCAAGCGGGATCAGAACGATCAGGCTCAGGTAAAAGATGGCGAAGCCGAATGTCAGCCCGAAACCCGGGATGACACTCGGCTGCTTCCACTGCCAGCGTGTGGCAGATGTGGCGGCTAGGCTCATATCGCGTTACTGGCCCGGCTGGTAGATCTGGTCGAATATGCCTCCGTCGCCGAAGAATTCCGGCTGAACCTTCGCCCAGCCGCCGAAATCGTCGATCGTGACGAGCTCGAGATCGGGAAAACGCTCCAGCTCCGCGGGATCGACCGCCTCGGGATTGGAGGGGCGATAATAGTGCTTGGCGGCGATGTTCTGGCCGACATCCGAATAGAGATATTCGAGATAGGCCGTCGCGACCTCCCGCGTGCCTTTCGCATCGACATTGCCGTCGACGAGAGCCACGGGAGGCTCCGCCAGAATGGAGAGCGACGGAACGACGATGTCGAACGCGTCCGGGCCAAGCTCCTCGATCGCCAGGAACGCCTCGTTCTCCCATGCCAGGAGAACGTCGCCGATGCCGCGCTGCACGAAGGTGGTCGTCGAGCCGCGCGCGCCGGTGTCGAGCACGGGCACGTGCTTGTAGAGCTCGGTGACGTATTCGCGCGTCTTCTGCTCGTCGCCGCCGAATTGCTTCAGCGCCCAGCCCCAGGCCGCGAGCAGGTTCCAGCGGGCGCCGCCGGACGATTTCGGATTGGGCGTGATGACCTCGACGCCGTCCTTGATCAGGTCGCCCCAGTCGTTGAGGCCCTTGGGATTGCCCTTGCGGACGAGGAACACGATCGTCGAGGTGTAGGGCGAGTTGTTGTTGGCGAGCGTGCCACGCCAGTTCTCCGGGATTTTGCCGGTCTGCTTGGCGATCGCGTCGATATCTGGCTGGAGCGCCAGCGTCACCACATCGGCTTCGAGGCCGTCGATGACCGCGCGGGCCTGCTGGCCCGAGCCGCTATGCGTGTTCTGGATCGTGACCGTCTCGCCCTTCTCCTTCTGCCAGTGTTCGGCGAAGGCCTGGTTGAACTCGCGATAGAGTTCCCGCGTCGGGTCGTAGGAAACGTTGATGATGGTCTGCTGCGCGAAGGCGAATCCAAGGCCCCCGAACTGCACGGATGCGGCAAGAATGATTGCGAACAGACGGGAATGACGATGGTGTCCCATGACTACCTCCATGACAAAGCATGAAAACCCTATAGGCCTGGTCGTCTTTTGAAACGCAATCCAATCTCAAAATGAACCCGTTCGACGGAATTTGGTTCCGTCAGCCCGCGAATAGCCGGAAGCGATTTTTAGTTCTTGCTACTAGACCTTCCGCCGGCGCGGCGTCCTCCGTCAGGCTGTCCGCCAGCGTGGTGCCGTCGAGGATCGCCCGCGTCGTCTCCGCCACACGGGCAAAGACATGCCGCACCTCGCAAGCCGCCTCGTTCTCGCAATCCTCGCAGCGCCGGTAGGCGGTCTTGCTGAGGCAGGGCAATTGCGCCAGGGGTCCGTCGACGATCCGCATCACTTCGCCGTAGGTGATTTCGTCCGGCCGCTTCAAAAGCATGTAGCCGCCCGCCTTGCCGCGGCGGCTCGCGACGATGCCGTGATGCTTCAGGTCGAGCAGGATCTGCTCCAGGAATTTCTTCGGAATCCGCTGCTTTTCGGCGATGTCGGAGATCATGACGACGTCGTTCGGATCGCGCGTCTTGGCCAGGGCCAGGAGAGCACGAAGGGCGTATTTGGCTTTTTGCGAGATCATGGCGAGGCACAGTGCTGGTATCGTTCGAGGCGTCCGGCTGACCCTGTCCCCAAAACCCTTCCACAGTCAATGTGGCGATACCGCGCCCGCCATCCATGGATCATACTTTAGTCTAGGCAGATACGGCGAAACATACGCTCGGTTCACGCGGACGCTCCTTTCCGGCTCTCGGCGCATTGCGGGCAGCTTGCGTATCACGCAGGGTTGTGCATGCTTGACCGACGGGCGGCGACAGACCGCCCATGGGAACGGAAATAAAGGGAACCTCGGGGGGAGGATCTCACAACGTCGATGGGCGCGTCGCTCTCGAGCCCCGCGCCTCATTGTGAGCATGAGGTATCGATGAGTGACGGCGTCATTCTGGCCGCTGAGAATTTAACCAAGGAATTCAAAGGGTTCTTCGCCGTCAACGGCGTCGGACTGAATGTGAGGGAAGGTTCGATCCACGCCCTGATCGGACCGAACGGCGCCGGCAAGACGACGTGCTTCAACCTCCTGACGAAATTCCTCTCGCCGACGCGGGGAACGATCACCTACAAGGGCAAGGACATCACGGCGATGTCGCCCGCCGACATCGCCCGGCTCGGCCTCGTGCGTTCCTTCCAGATCTCGGCGGTGTTTCCGCATCTGACCGCGCTGGAGAACGTGCGCATCGCGCTGCAGCGGCGACGCGGCGATTCGTTCGATTTCTGGCGCTCGCAGAAAGTGCTCGCAGAGTTCGACGACGAGGCGCGCGCGCTGCTCGCCGATGTCGGCCTTTCCGAATTCGAGAAGGTGAATGCGAGCGAGCTCTCCTACGGCCGCAAGCGTGCGCTGGAGATCGCCACCACGCTGGCGCTCAATCCGGAAATGCTGCTGCTCGACGAGCCGATGGCCGGCATGAGCCATGAGGACGTCGACCGCATTTCAGCTCTGATCAAGCGGATTTCCAAGAACCGGACCATCCTGATGGTCGAGCACAACCTGTCGGTGGTGGCCTCGCTCTCCGACACGATCACCGTGCTCGCCCGCGGCAAGGTGCTGGCGGAGGGCGACTACGCCACCGTTTCCAAGGACGAGCGGGTCGTCGAAGCCTATATCGGAGCCGGACATGGCTGACGCCGCACTCGCCACCGCACCGCGCACGAAGGCGGGCGATGCCCCCCTTCTCGTCGTCAAGGACCTCCAGGCCTGGTATGGCGAGAGCCATGTGCTGCACGGCATAAATTTCGACGTGCGCCAAGGCGAGGTCGTCACGCTGCTCGGGCGCAACGGCGCGGGCAAGTCCACCACGATGAAGGCGATCATGGGCATATTGCCCAAGCGAAAGGGCTCCGTCGTCTTCGAGGGCAACGAACTGATGCACCTGCCGGCACGCTGGGTGGCGCGCACGGGCATCGCCTTCTGCCCGGAGGAACGCGGCATCTTCTCTTCCCTGTCGGTGGAGGAGAATTTGATGCTGCCGCCGCAGGTGCGGCCCGGCGGGCTCTCCGTCGAGCAGATATTCGAGCTCTTTCCGAACCTGAAGGAACGGCTTTCCAGCCAGGGCACCAAGCTTTCCGGCGGCGAGCAGCAGATGCTGGCGATCGGGCGCATATTGCGCACCGGCGCGAAGCTGCTCCTGCTCGACGAGCCGACCGAGGGACTCGCCCCCGTCATCGTCCAGCAGATCGGCCATACGATCGCGCGGCTGAAGCGCGAGGGCTTCACCATCGTGCTCGTCGAGCAGAACTTCCGCTTCGCATCGTCGGTGGCCGACAGGCACTTCGTCGTCGAGCAGGGCAAGGTCGTCGACATGATCCCCAACGAGGAACTCGAGGCGAACATCGAGAAACTCCACAACTATCTGGGTGTGTGAGGAACCGGCGCAAAGCGCCGCTTAGGAGGAGAAGGAAATGAGGAAGACCGGATTTCTTTTGGCATCTCTCGCCGCCTCGCTGATCGCGACGACGGCGCTGGCCGACACGGCCGTCAAGATCGGCGTGCTCAACGATCGCTCGGGCATCTATGCCGACGTCGCCGGCGAAGGCTCCGTGATCGCCGCGCGCATGGCGGTCGAGGATTTCGGCGCAGCCGACAAGGGCATCACCGTGGAGATCGTCTCGGCGGATCACCAGAACAAACCGGACGTGGGCGTCAACATCGCCCGCCAATGGTACGACCAGGACGGTGTCGACCTCATCGTCGACGTGCCGACGTCCTCGGTGGCTCTGGCGGTCAACGAGATCACCCGCGAGAAGAACAAGATCTTCATGAATTCAGGCGCGGCGACGTCCGACCTGACCGGCGCGCAATGCTCGCCCAACACCATCCATTGGACCTACGATACATGGCAGCTCGCGCATGGCACGGGCAGCGCCATGGTTGAGAACGGCGGCAAGAGCTGGTTCTTCGTCACCGCCGACTACGCCTTCGGCCATGCGCTCGAACGCGACACGTCCGAGGTGGTCAAGGCCGCCGGCGGCGAGGTGGTCGGCAGCGTGCGCACGCCCTTCCCCGGCACCGACTTCTCGTCCTTCCTGCTCCAGGCGCAATCCTCGGGAGCGCAGGTGATCGGCCTTGCGAACGCCGGCGGCGACACGATCAACTCGATCAAGCAGGCGTCGGAATTTGGCATCACGCAGGGCGGACAGGCGCTTGCCGGCCTGCTCGTCTTCATCAGCGACATCCACGCGCTCGGCCTGCAGACGGCACAGGGCCTGGTCCTCACCGAGAGCTTCTACTGGGATCTCAGCGACCAGACCCGCGAATGGTCGCAGCGCTTCGGCGAGAAGAACGGCGGCAAGATGCCGACCATGGTCCAGGCCGGCGTCTACTCCTCGGTGCTGCACTATCTCAAGGCAGTGGAGGCTACCGGCGGCAAGGAGACCGAGGCGCTGATGGCCAAGATGAAGGAGATGCCGACCGACGACCCGCTCTTCGGCAAGGGCGTGGTGCGCGCCGACGGCCGCAAGACGCATGATTCCTACCTTTTCCGGGTCAAGAAGCCGGAAGATTCCAAGGGTCCGTGGGACTATTACGAGACGGTCTCCACCATTCCCGCCGACAAGGCCTTCCGCCCGCTCGACCAGGGCGAGTGCCCGCTGGTCAAGTGACCGGCTGACCGCGAACCGACATGCCGGGCGTGTCCCGGCGTGTCGTCCGATGTCGATACGGAGCAGGAAATCGTATGTTCGAGCTCTTGGGAATACCGCCGCAGGCATTGTTCGGGCAGTTGCTGCTCGGGCTGATCAATGGAGCCTTCTATGCGATGCTGTCGCTCGGCCTGGCGATCATCTTCGGCCTTCTGAACATCATCAATTTCACCCATGGCGCGCAATATATGATGGGCGCTTTCGTGGCCTGGATGCTGCTCAACTATCTCGGCATCAACTACTGGTGGGCGCTGCTATTGGTGCCGATCATCGTCGGCGCCTTCGGCATCGTCATCGAGCGGCTGCTGATCTCGCGGCTCTACCATCTCGACCATCTCTACGGCCTGCTCCTGACCTTCGGCCTCGCGCTCATCATCCAGGGCCTGTTCCGCAATTATTACGGCATTTCCGGCCTGCCCTATTCCATTCCGCCGCAGCTTGCCGGCGGCCAGAATCTGGGCTTCATGTTCCTGCCCAACTATCGCGGCTGGGTGGTCGCGGCCTCGCTGGTCGTGTGCATCGGAACCTGGTTCGTCATAGAGAAGACGCGGCTCGGCGCGTATCTGCGCGCCGCCACCGAGAACCCGACGCTGGTCGGCGCCTTCGGCATCAACGTGCCGCGCATGATCACGCTGACCTACGGCTTCGGCGTCGGACTGGCAGCCTTCGCCGGCGTGCTGGCCGCACCGATCTACTCGGTCAACCCCAATATGGGCGCCGACCTGATCATCGTCGTCTTCGCGGTGGTGGTGATCGGCGGCATGGGCTCGATCCTCGGCGCCATCGTCACCGGTTTCGGGCTCGGTCTCGTCGAGGGCCTTACCCGCGTCTTCTACCCCGAGGGGTCGGCCGTCGTCATCTTCGTCATCATGGCGATCGTGCTGCTGATCAAGCCCGCCGGACTGTTCGGGAGAACCGCGTGATGACCACAGTCACCGAGACTTCCTCGCCCATCCTCGTCCAGCAGAGCGCCGGCGCGATGCCGCGCCACCACGTGCTGATCTTCGCCGGTCTGCTCGCGCTGTCGCTGGCCGCACCCTTCTTCCTCTATCCGATCTTCCTGATGAAGGTGCTGTGCTTCGCGCTCTTCGCCTGCGCCTTCAACCTCCTGCTCGGCTTCGGCGGCCTGCTCTCCTTCGGCCATGCCGCCTATTTCGGCGCCGCGAGCTACATCTCCGCGCACGCAGCCAAGGTATGGGGCCTGTCGCCCGAACTAGCGATACTTTCAGGCACGGCGGCGGCGACCATACTCGGCGCCGCGATCGGCTCGCTCGCCATCCGCAGGCAGGGCATCTACTTCGCCATGGTCACGCTGGCCTTCGCGCAGATGGTCTATTTCTTCTCGTTGCAGGCTCCGTTCACCGGCGGCGAGGACGGCATCCAGAACGTACCGCGCGGCAACCTTTTCGGTCTTTTCAGCCTGCGTTCCGACTTCACTCTCTAT
Source organism: Aquamicrobium sp. LC103 (assembly GCF_001014615.2). Classification (GTDB taxonomy): domain Bacteria; phylum Pseudomonadota; class Alphaproteobacteria; order Rhizobiales; family Rhizobiaceae; genus LBCQ02. The sequence continues at coordinate 171,659 of NZ_LBCQ02000011.1, read as the reverse complement.
TTCGTCGTGCTCGCCATCAGTTTCGCCGGCCTGCTCGTCATCTACCGCATCATCCACTCGCCCTTCGGCCAGGTGCTGAAGGCGATCCGCGAGAACGAGCCGCGCGCCGTCTCGCTCGGCTACCGCGTCAATCGCTACAAGCTTGCCGTCTTCGTCCTGTCGGCAGCGCTTGCCGGCTTGGCCGGAGCCACCAAGGCGATCGTATTCCAGCTCGCCTCGCTCACCGACGTGCACTGGTCGATGTCCGGCGAAGTGGTTCTGATGACGCTCATAGGCGGCATGGGAACGGTGTTCGGCCCGATCGTCGGCGCTGCCATCATCGTCACCATGCAGAACTACCTCGCGACCTTCGGGGCGTGGGTCACCGTCATCCAGGGCGTGATCTTCGTCATCGCCGTCCTCCTCTTCCGCGAGGGCGTCGTCGGCGTCATCGGAAAATGGATCAGGAAGCCGCTGTAGAAGCCCCTTCGCCGGGATTTACGGTTGCCGCCGTTACTGTAGACTTCAGCAGGATCGCATGGCGGCTCGCCCTGCATGCAGGAATTGGGATCAACGTTCATCGCCGGCCCGCGCCGGCCAACCATCGTCTGGGAGGACACAATGAGAAGAATCGCACTCGCCACCGCCGCGGCGCTTTTTTCGGCGACCGGCGCCTTCGCGCAGATGGCCGAGTTGAAGATCATGGCGCCCGCCGGTCCCGGCGGAGGCTGGGACCAGACGGCCCGCACGATCCAGTCGACCCTGCAGGCGGAAAACCTCGCCAAGAACATTCAGGTCGAAAACGTCGCCGGTGCCGGCGGTACGATCGGCCTGCAGCAATTCGTCAACAATTCCAAGGGCGATGCCGGCGCGACCATCGTCGGCGGCTACGTCATGGTCGGCGCCATCATCGCCAACGATTCGCCCGTGAGCCTGGCCGACGTCACGCCGATCGCGCGGCTGACGGGCGAATATGTCGTCGTCGTCGTGCCGGCGGCGAGCGAGATCAAGGATGCCAAGCAGCTCGCCGAGGCGATCAAGGCCGATCCGGGCTCGGTGACTTGGGCCGGCGGCTCTGCCGGCGGCGTCGACCACATCGCCGCAGGCATGTTCGTCAAGGCGGCCGGCGTCGCGCCGGAGGAGATCAACTACATCCCCTATTCGGGCGGCGGTGAGGCGCTGGCGGCGCTTCTCGGCAACCAGGTCACGGTCGGCATCTCCGGCTACAGCGAATTCGCCTCGCAGATCGAGGCCGGCGCGCTGCGCGTCATCGGCATCACCGCGCCGGAGCGCCAGGACTATCTCGACGCACCGACCTTCGTCGAGCAGGGCTATGACGTGGACGTTCAGAACTGGCGCATGATCGCCGGCGCGCCCGGCCTCAGCGACGAGCAGCGCGAGGAACTCACCACGACGATCCGCACGATGGCCGAATCCGAGACCTGGAACAAGGAGCTCGAAACCAAGGGATGGGTGAACACCTATCTCGACGGCGCCGATTTCCAGACCTATCTCGAAGACGAGATCGAACAGACGGCCGCCATCCTCGCCGAACTCGGCATCAGCCAGCAATAGGACGGGGTCCGTGGCTTCCGAAACCCGGGAGGTCGGCGAAAGCCGGCCTCCGCACGAACCGGGCACGCCGGATTTCGGTGGCCTCGCCATCGCGATCGGCCTCGCCGCGATGGCGGCCCTGATCTGGTGGGACGCATCCAGCTATCCGGTGCGACGCAGTTACGCCCAGTTCGGCCCCGAGATATTCCCCTTCCTCGTCGCCGCCGGCCTCGCCGTCTTCGCCGTCGCCACCGTCTTCCTGGCGGTTCGGCGGCGATTTCCGCCGCGCGAGGAGATGACCTATCCGCCGGTCATCTGGGTCGCGGGCGCGGTCCTGGCGGAGATCGCCATCCTCACCTTCGGGCTCGGCTTCATCCTGGCATCCGGCACGCTGTTCGGCTTCGCCGCGCGCGGCATGGGCCGGAAGCCGCTATGGCTGACCGTCATCGTCGGCATTCTCTTTTCCGCCGTCCTCTACATCCTTTTCCGCCTCGGTCTCGGCCTCTCGCTGCCCACCGGACCGGTTGAAAGGACGCTCGTCGGCCTCTTCCGCTAGGGACCATCAGCCATGGATACGTTCTCCCTGCTTCTCGACGGCCTCGCGGTCGCGGCCCAGCCGATGAACCTGCTCTTCGCGCTGATCGGCGTCGTCCTCGGCACCGCCGTGGGCGTCATGCCGGGCATCGGTCCGGCGCTCACCGTGGCGCTGCTGCTGCCGGTCAGCCTCTCCTTCGGCGCCACCGGCTCGATGATCATGTTCGCCGGCATCTATTACGGCGGCATGTATGGCGGCGCGATCTCGTCGATCCTGCTCAACACGCCGGGCGAGACGGCGTCGATCATGACCGCGGTGGAAGGCAACCGCATGGCCCGCGACGGGCGCGGCGGCAAGGCGCTGGCGGCGTCGGCGATCGGCTCGTTCTTCGGCGGGACCGTCGCCACCTTCGGCCTGGCACTCGTCGCTCCCTTCATGGTCATGGTGGCGCTCTCCTTCGGGCCGGCCGAATATTTCGCGCTGATGGTTCTTTCCTTCATGACCGTCTCGGCGGCCTTCGGCGGCTCCGTCGCACGCGGGCTCACCGCGCTCTTTCTCGGCCTCGCCATCGGACTCGTCGGCATCGACAAGCTCACCGGCCAGGCCCGCCTCGCCTTCGGCGTTCCCGAACTGCGCGACAACATCTCGATCGCGGTCATCGCCGTCGGCCTCTTCGCCATCGGCGAGACGCTCTACATCGCCTCGCAGAAATTCGACGTGAACGAGAAGGTCGAGGCGGTCAAAGGCTCGGTCTGGCTCACCTGGCAGGATCTGAAACGCTGCATCAAGCCCTATCTGCGCGGCACGATCCTCGGCTTCGGCTTCGGCCCGCTGCCGACCGGCGGCGCGGAGATCCCGACCTTCCTTTCCTACTCCGCCGAGCGCAAACTGGCGAAGGGCGTCGCCCGGGAGGAATTCGACAACGGCAAGGGCGCGATCGAGGGCGTCGCCGGCCCGGAATCCGCCAACAACGCGTCTGCGGCGGGAACGCTGATCCCGCTGCTCACCCTCGGCCTGCCGACGTCTGCCACCGCCGCGATCATGCTCGCCGGCTTCCAGCAATACGGCCTGCAGCCGGGACCGCTCCTCTTCACCAACAATCCGGACCTCGTCTGGGGCCTGGTGGCGAGCCTCTTCATCGCGAATTTCATGTTGCTGATCCTCAACCTGCCTTTCGTCGGCATCTGGGTGAAGCTCCTGATGATCCCGCGGCCATGGCTCTATGCCGGCATCCTCACCTTCGCCACGCTCGGCATCGTCGGCGCGGAAGGCTCGGTCTTCTCGCTGATCCTGCTTCTGATCTTCGGACTGATCGGTTTCGTCATGCGGCGCTTCGGCTATCCGCTCGCGCCGGTTCTCGTCGGCGCGATTCTCGGCCCGCTCGCCGAGGAACAGCTGCGCAGGGGCCTGATGATCAATCGCGGCGACTGGACGTTCCTGTTCAACTCGCCGATCGCGCTGACGATCTACGCGATCGCGATCGCCGCCGTTCTCGGTCCGGTGATCTGGCGCGCTCTGGCACCCAAGGGAGCCAACACCGCCTTCGCGATGGATGGCGACTGAGAGCGGAGCGCGAAGCAGGCACACTCCACCGTGAACGGGGAGGATCCAGATTGCTGACGGCCGCCGTGCCGGCTCCTCCCCTGAGAAGCAGGGAAAGAGGGTCGCCGAAGACGGTGGAGGGAAGCGGAATTGCGGGAGTACCGGCAAAAGCGGGGAAGCCCCTCAGTGTACCGCGACCGTCGGCTGCCGCATCGACTTGCGCATCAATCGGTCACGCCGCAGCCAGCGCGCGATCAGCAGCACCGCCACCACGGCGAGCCCGGTGGACAGTCCGATCCAGATGCCGACACCGTCGAGACCTGCCCGGAAGGCGAGCCAGACGCCAAGCGGCAGGCCGACGCCCCAATAGCCGAATGCGGCGTAGATCATCGGTATGGTGGTGTCCTGCAACCCGCGCAGCATGCCGCTGCCCACCGCCTGCGCGCCGTCGACGATCTGGAACAGCGCGGCGAGCGCGAGGAAGGTCGCCGCCAGCTCTATCACCGGAAAATTCAGCGGATCGGAAAGGTCGATGAAGGCCATGATGAGCAGGCGCGGCTGGAACAGCATCACCAGCGCCATCGCCGCCATGAAGCCCACGCCCATGACAAAGGCCGTCCAGCCGGCACGCGTAATGCCCTCACGATTGCCGGCGCCATAGGCGCGCCCCACCCGCACGGTCGCCGCCTGCCCCATCCCCATCGGCACCATGAAGGCGATCGAGGCGATCTGGATCGCGATCGCGTGGGCGGCCAGCGAGACCGTGTCGATCAGCCCCATCAGAAGCGCGGCCGCGTTGAAGATCGTCACCTCGAAGACGAGGATGCCGGCGATCGGCAGGCCGAGCCGCAGCAATTCGCGGAAGCGTGGCCAGTCCGGCCGCCAGAAGCGGCCGAATATGTGGTAGCGGCGGAATTTCCTCTCCAGCACGACCACGCCCGCCAGCCCGGCGAACATCAGGAAGCTCGAAAGCGACGTCGCGATCCCCGAGCCCACGATGCCGAGCGCCGGAAAGCCGAGATTGCCGAACATCAGGCACCAGTTGGCGAAGACGTTGAAGGCGACGCAGGCAAAGACAATGACGAGCGCCCAGCCCGGCCGCTCCAGCGCCGAGATGAAGGAGCGCAGCACGATGTACCAGTAGAAGGGCAGGAGCGCCCATTGCATCGCACGCACATAGGAGCCGGCCATCGCCGACAGCCCGGGGTCCTGCCCCATCGCCCGGAGGATATGCTCCGCGTTCCACAAGAGCAGCCAGATCGGCAGGGCCGCGAACATGGCGACCCACATGCCCTGGCGCACCGTGCGGCGCACGTCGCGGACCGAATGGCGCTTGCGGCCGATCTCGAAGGAGACCATCGGCGAGGTGGCGAGGATGAGGCCCATGCCGAAGATCATCGGCGAGAAATAGAGGTTGGCACCCAGCGTGCCTGCCGCCAGCGCGTCCGGGCTGAGGCGCCCCATCATCATCACGTCGGTCGCCGTCATCGCGGTCTGGCCGAGATTGGTCAGGATCATCGGCCAGGCAAGCAGCAGCATGGCGCGTATTTCGGCGCGCCATGGTTTCGGCTCCGCCGCGGTCGTTGCAGCAAATTCAGACATGCTCCGCTCATTAGGGAGCGGCTGCGAGGATGTAAGAACCAGCGCCGACCTTGTCTTGGCTCAGCCGGACAGGCCGGTCCTACGCCGTGGCCGGTTTGAAGGTCATCGCCACGCCGTTGATGCAATGGCGCAGCCCCGTCGGCTGCGGGCCGTCGTCGAAAATGTGGCCGAGATGACCGCCGCAGCGGCGGCAATGGCATTCGTTGCGCGTCATGAAAAAGGAGTTGTCCTCCCTCATGCCGACGGCATGGGGCTCGGCATCCCAGAAGCTCGGCCAGCCGGTTCCGGAATCATACTTCTTTTCCGACGAATAGACCGGCAGGTCGCAGCCCGCGCAATGAAACACGCCCTTGCGCTTCTCGTCGTTCAGCGGACTGGTGAAGGCGCGTTCTGTTCCTTCCTCGCGCAGCACCTCGAACTGGGCGTCCGAGAGGAGCGCACGCCATTCCTCGTCCGTTTTGGTGATCTCGAAAACCTCGGCCGAAGCGGCAAGCGCGGCGCGCGGCGAACGCAGCGACCACAGTGCGCCGCCAGCGCCGGCAAGAACGACGGCGCCCGCGCCGCCAAACAGAACTTCTCGACGTCTCATTGTCGGATCTCCCGAATATCCCGCACGAAACATACACTCTGTCGCAGCCCACGACGCAATCAATTGGAATTGAAGATTGCGCCGCTTCGCCTCACGGCCCGAAAAAGGCCCCGCCTCGCTCACCGTACCCGAAGAGGAAGCGGGCGGGGCGAGACGGCCGGCACGGCAGGAGCTTCGCGCCGCGCCGGCCGGTTGCCCGGACGGTCCTAGGCCTTGGGAAGAAGGACCTTGTCGATCACATGAATGACGCCGTTCGACTGGTCGACATCGGCAATCGTCACCGTCGCCGTGCCGCCGGTCTCGTCCGTCAGCATGATCTTGTCGCCGTCCATCTTCGCCTTCAGCACGCAGCCGCCGACAGTCTTCACGTCGTGCTCGCCGCCGTCGTCGGAGATCATCTTGCCGATGGCGTCCGACATGGCATCGGCCGCGACGACATGGCAAGTCAGCACCTTGGCGAGCTGTTCCTTGTTCTCGGGCTTCAGGAGCTTGTCCACCGTGCCGGCGGGAAGCGCTTCGAACGCCTCGTTCGTCGGCGCAAAGACCGTGAACGGTCCCTCGCCCTGCAGCGTCTCGACCAGGTCCGCGGCCTTCACGGCCGCGACGAGCGTCGTGTGATCCTTCGAATTCATGGCGTTCTCGACGATGTTCTTGTCGGCAAACATCGCCGCGCCGCCGACCATCGGGTTGTCCTTGGCGAAAGCGAACCCGGCAAAGCTGCCGACGGCAAAGGTGGCCGCGACGATCGTGGGAGTGGTCTTGCGCATGTCGTATCTCCTCGGATGCTCTCCCCTTCATTGGGGCGCGTGCAGTTACGGGAGATCGGACGGCGATGTTTCACATGCAGGCGTTTTCGCCGATAAGCTTTTCGTGATCGGGCGGCGCGGCTGGCAATATTTCAAATATTCCGCAGGTCGCCGGTAGCCACGACGGGTCCGGTGGGCTGGCCGGTCGAGGAGCCACCCTGGGGCTCGAGACTGATGGCGAGGAGAGCCCCGGCCGCGATTCTCGCCCGCAGTTCCGGCGAGACGGGAAGTTGAACGGTTGCGCCGATGGGTATGACACCCAGAGAAACCGGAGGCTCGGCGCCTTCGATCACCCACAACTCGAAATCGCTCCCCTGCCCCCGGTCGCCGGTGACATGCGAAAGCCCGAGCGAACCCGCCGCCGGATCATATACGGCGAGGTAGCGCACGCCCGTGCTGTCTTCCGCCAGCGAGGCCGCTAGCCGGCCAGGCGGCTCGGTCGGCATCGGCGCAAGCAGCGGCACCGCGACGGAGATCGCGAGAAGGGCGATCGCGGCGGCGGCAAGCGCGCGCCAGAAGGCGATGCTGTGCAGCCATCCGCCGTGCACCGGCGCGGTTTCCGCACTGGAAAAGAGCCGCGCGTCGAGCGCCTGCTTGACGGAGGGAGGCGGCTCGACCTCGTCGTAGTCGGCATCGAGAGGAGACAGGCGCGCCTGCCATGCCTCGACGAGCCCCGCGAAGGCTGCGTCCTGTTCGACACCGCGGGCCGCCTCCCGGCGTTCCGCGTCGGACAGCACGCCAAGCACATATTCGGCGGCCAGCAGATCGTCGCCGCCGTTTTCGCGATTGCCTTCGTCCGTCGCCGTCATCGCTCCAGACATTCCTTGAGTTTCATCAGGCTGCGCCGCAGCCAGGTCTTCATCGTATTGAGGGGCACGCCATGTCGCTCGGCAAGCTGCGCATAGCTCTCGCCCTTGAGATAGGCGCCGCGCACGGCCTGCGCCCTGTCCTTCTCCAGCTCATCCAGGCAGCGGTGGATCCTCGCCTTCTCGCCCGCCGCCACCGCCATTTCCTCCGGCCCGGAGCCCGGGTCGGCGACGTTGAGCGCAGCGTCGATACCGGCGGTTTCGCGCCGCCTTGCGCGCAGCCTGTCGATCGCATGGTTGCGCGTCACCGCGACCAGCCAGGAAATCGGGCTCAGATCAGACACTGCATAGCGGTCGGCCTTCGTCCAGATCTTGACGTACACCTCCTGCAGCGCCTCCTCGGCCTCGGCCCTCTCGCCCAAGACACGAAGGCATACGCCGAAAAGTTTCGCGCTCGTCTGCCGGTAGAGCAGATCGAAGGCGGCGCGATCCTTCATCGAAGTCCGCACGATCAGCTTCGAGATATCCGGCGATCCCATGGATGATGAAACTAGCGCCGAGGCGCCGATTTGCAATGCGAGACCATTTGCCCGCGGAACGCTTTCCCGTTATTAGAGCGCGACCCGTTTCTGGCCGAGGACAATCATGACGGAACCTCTCGACACCGCCGAGCAGCAGGCAAGCCTTCTTTCGGCGGCCCTGCCCTTCATGCAGCGCTACGAGAACAAGACGGTGGTCGTGAAATATGGCGGCCATGCCATGGGCGACACGGAACTCGGCAAGGCCTTCGCGCGCGACATCGCGCTCCTGAAGCAGTCCGGGGTCAATCCCATCGTCGTGCATGGCGGCGGTCCGCAGATCGGCGCGATGCTCACCAAGATGGGCATCGAATCCAAATTCGAGGGCGGCCTGCGCGTCACCGACCGGAAGACCGTCGAGATCGTCGAGATGGTACTGGCCGGCTCGATCAACAAGGAGATCGTCGCCCTCATCAACGCCGAAGGCGAATGGGCGATCGGGCTTTGCGGCAAGGACGGCAACATGGTCTTCGCCGAGAAGGCGCGCAAGACCGTGACCGACCCGGATTCCAACATCGAGCGCGTGCTCGATCTCGGCTTCGTGGGCGAGCCCGTCGAGGTCGACCGCACGCTGCTCGACCTCCTCGCCCGTTCTGAAATGATCCCGGTGATCGCGCCGGTGGCACCGGGGCGCGACGGCCACACCTACAACATCAACGCCGACACCTTCGCCGGCGCCATCGCCGGCGCGCTCTCCGCCTCGCGGCTCTTGTTCCTCACCGACGTTCCGGGCGTGCTCGACAAGGACAAGAAGCTGATCGACGAGCTGACGGTCGCCGAGGCCAGGGCGCTGATCAGGGACGGCACGATCTCCGGAGGCATGATCCCCAAGGTCGAGACCTGCATCGAGGCTATCGAGCGCGGCGTCGAAGGCGTCGTCATCCTCAACGGCAAGACGCCGCATTCGGTGCTGCTGGAACTCTTCACCGAGCACGGCGCGGGCACGCTGATGCTGCCTTAGGACGGCTACTGGGCGACGGCCTCGGCCTGTGCACCGGCTTCGGCGACCGTCACCCGGAAGAAGTCGCCCTGTATCAGGAATTCCTCGACGCCCGCCTGCGTCGCCGTGAACACGATCGCGCGCGCGGGCGTCTCGCCCTTGCAGAACTTGCTGTTGCGCCGAGCGAGACCGCCGTCGGAGAACGTGCCGGTCTGGGTCACGGGCAGCGCATTGGCGACGTCGGGCCAGTCACGCGGCAGCTTGCCGCAATCGCCGCGCTCGGAGTGGATGATGCGGCTTTCCCCGACGGTGATCTGAAACTCCGGCGTATAGTCGACGAGCGGCGCGTCGGCAGGCACCAGGCTCCACGGCCGCCAGTCGGAGGCGAGCAGCGCACCGCTGCCTACCCCGAGGCAGAACAGCAGCGCCCCGCCCGCTGCCGTCCGCATGTCGAACCATGCGAGGCCGCGTTGTCCGCCGGTCGCCTGCGCCGCCGTGCCCGCCGGCACGGCCGGCTCGTTGTCCTCCTCCGCCTCACGTGCCTGCCGGTAGAGCGCATGCCAGCGCGCCGCAAGCGCCGGATCGTCGTCGACGCCGAGGAGCTGTTCCAGTATCCGCAGGCTGCGCAGGCGCGGAACATGCCGGCCCGAACGCCAGTTGTTGAGGTTGCGCATTGCGGTGTCGAACTCCCGCTGCGCGCCATTGTTGGACAATTCGCAGAAGCGGGCCGCCAGAGACGCCGTGTCGACGAAGCCGGCGCGGTTGCACAGCTCGTCCAAAAGGACGTTCCAGCGATTGATGTGGTCGTAGCGTTGTTCGGACATGTCTCACTTCCCCTCGTTTGCAGCTTCCGGCTTTATGGTCACCACGTCGACCTTGACGTAGTCGCCGAACAGCCTCAGCTCCGCGGTTCCCGGCGCGATGCCGGTGAACCTCACACCCCTGACAAGTTTCTCCGCTGTGCAGCGCCGCACCACCTTGCGGACGAGCCCGCCGTCGGTAAGGGCACCGTAAGGCGTCTGCGGCAGCGTGGCGGCGATCTCGTCCCACTCGGGCGCCTCGCTCTCGCAGCTTTCCAGCGCGCCGTGGATGAGGTGGCTGGTTCCGACCGGAATCCGCACATATCCCTCGAAGCTCACCTGCGGCAGCGCCGCCAGCGCGGCGTGCCTGCTGCTGGCCATGGCGGCGTAGACCGCGCCGGAGCCGAGAAGCAGGGCCATGCCCGCCAGCGCCCAGCCAGTCGGGACGCGCCGCCCGGCGTGTCCCATGGCCTGCGGCGCGACATGCGCGTCGCTCGTGTCGTCCGCCATTGTCGCGTGGCGATAGAGCGTCAGCCACCGGCGTTCCAGCTCGGGATCGCCGTCCACCTCCAGCAGTTGCGCCAGCGTGGCTAGGTTGCGCCGCAGCGGCAACCGCCGGCCGGCGCGCCATGCACGCAGCTTCTTCTTCGCGGCCTCGAAGTCCTGGCGCGAATTCTTGCCGAGGCGGGCGCACAGCTCGCTTGCCGGATCGTTGTTGTCATACCAGCCGCGACGGTTGCACAGCGCATCGAACAACTCGTGCCAGGTGTCGAAATCGCCCCAGCCTCCTGCGCTCATGCCCAAAGCCCCCCCCGACAGTCCTTTCGGTATTTTCCGTCAGTTTCCGGGAATGGCAAGCGAGCCCGACGCGGCTTTTTCCGTAGTTTCCGGCAATGACCGCATTTTGCGCGGGACGAGGATCGAAAATCGCACAAGCTTTGCGCGACGAACGGGCGCGTCCGCGCTCGCGTCGCAGGCAACCATCAAGGGAATATAGAGCATGTACCATCGCCTCGCACTCCTGCTACTCGCTCCACTCGCCGGCTGCGTCAGCGCCGGCAGCGCCGACAAGACCGTCGAGCTTTCCATTGGGGAGACGAAACATCTCACCGCCTATCGAGCGGATGGCTGCGGCGCCGCGCCGCCGAGCTTCGACACGGTCTCGAGGCGCCTGCCTCGGTCAGGCATCGTCTCCTATTCGGACGGCGGCCTTTCCAGTCGCGTCAGTGACCAGTGCAAGACGCGGGTGCCCACACGTGCCGTCAACGCGACAGGCGTCAGGGCCGGGTCTGAGGTGAAGCGCTACCAGTCGGGTACGGTCGCGATCGTCGTCAGGTAGTGTCCACGATCTGAGCCGTCCTCCACGAGAGACTAAGGCGCGCGTGCCGGGCTCCGGGGAGCCTTCGTATCGCATTCGCCGCCGATACCGGCCATGGCGACATGGCCGTTCGATCCGGCTCGCAGCTGCTGATGAGGCCCCATCGGAGCCGTGAGCCGGATCCTTTTGCCGCCGGGGATTATCCCGCCAGCACCAGCACCACGATCCCCGCCACGATCAGGATGCAGCCGGCGGTCTCGATGCGGTTGATCTTCTCCTTGAAGAAGAAGACCGAGGCGGCGAAGGTGAACAGCATCTCTATCTGCGCCAGCGCCTTGACCACGGCCGCCTGCTGCAGGGTCATCGCCATGAACCAGCCGAAAGAGGCGGTCGCTCCGGTCAGTCCCGTGAAGAGCGCTGGCTTCCACGCCTTGGCGATGCGGCCGATCTCGTCGCGCTCGCGCCACAGCATCCATATGGCCATCACCGCGCTCTGCAGGGTGATCGTCCAGGCGAGCGTGACGGCCGCCTGCATCATGAAGTTCGGCCCGCCGAGCGAAAGCGAGGCGGCGCGATAGGACACAGCGGAAATGCCGAAGAAGGTGCCGGAGGCAAGCCCGATCAGGGCGTTGCGGGCGAAGACGGAGGCGACGAGGTTGCGCAGCGTCAGATGCATGTGCGCGACCGAGATCAGCATCACCCCGAAGACGCTGATCGCGATCGCCACCAGCGCACCCGCCGTCACGCGCTCGCCGAAGAAGATCAGCGCGAAGAGCGCGGCCTGTGCCGGCTCGGTGCGCGAATAGGCGGTGCCGACCGCGAAATTGCGATGCGAGAAAAGGTGGATCAGCAGGAAGGTCGCGGTGATCTGGCCGAGCCCGCCGATCACGACCCAGCCGAGAAAGCGCGCATTCGGCGCGGGCAGCGCATAGCCGGCGACCAGATGCAGTCCCGCCACGAAGGCGAGCGCGAAAGGCAAGCCGAAGCCGAAGCGCACGAAGGTCGCCCCGGTCGTGCCCATCACGGCTTTCAGATGCTTCTGCGCGGCCGAGCGGAGGTTCTGCAGGAACGCCGCAGCGATGGTTATCGGGATCCAGAGTTCCATGGGGAGAAGGCGCTGGGTGCTCGGTGAAACGGTTGGTCGACTGACTAAGCCATCGCGGCCGTGCCCGCAATGGCTGGCCCATCGTTGGAGCGCAACTGCGCCCAGCCGTTCTCGCCTATGCCGCGGCCGAAACCGAGCCGTCGAGCACGACACGGTTGCGGCCGAGCCGCTTCGCTTCATAGAGGCGGCCGTCGGCCGCCCGCATCAGGTCCGATAGGCCCTGCCGGGGGCGATGCGGCGTACCGCCGATGCTGACCGTCAGCGGCAGGACCGCGTCATCATCGGGAAAGAAGCGCAACCGCTCAACCGCCTGCCTGAGGCGCTCGGCGGCCTGGGCTGCCTCTTCACCCTCCACGCCGGCGAGGAAGACGGCGAATTCCTCGCCGCCGATTCGCCCGAGCAGGTCGCCCTCGCGCACCGCGCCGCGGATGGCCGCGCTGATCAGACGCAACGCCTCGTCGCCCTTGAGATGGCCGAAATTGTCGTTGATGGCCTTGAAATTGTCGGCATCGACGATGAGCAGCGTGCCGGCGTCGGTGCGCCTCCGGCTCTTCTCCAACGCGGCAAAGAAGGTCTCGCGGTTGAGCAGGCCGGTCATCTCGTCGCGCCGCGCCTTCTCCGCCAGGCGCGCATGCGCCTCCGCAAGCGCGGAGTGGGCGTCCTCGAGGCGCAGATGCGTCGCCTTCAGCTCGGCGAGCGCCATGGCGAGCCTTTCCTTCTGCCAGAAGGTGTAGGCGCTCGCCGGCCAGGCGATCACGAGCGGACAGAGGATCGACATCAGTATCGCGTTGCCGTCGACGCTTCCGCCCAGTGCCGGCACCATCACCGCCACGATCAGAAGCGACGCCGCGGCCGAGCCCAGCGCCGCCACGGTGGAGTTCAGGATTATCCGCTGCATCGAAGACGTTTCCCCCATGGGCGGCGGTCATGCCACGACAAACGTGAACCGAGCGTTTCCGTCGGGCTAAAATTCGCGCCGGCGCGCCCGAATCCATGTTAACGATGCGCCATGACCAACGCACCCGATCCCCGCCGCTTCACCCAGATCACCGACTGGGTCTTCGACCTCGACAACACGCTCTATCCGCATCATTCGAACCTGTTTTCCCAGATCGACGTGAAGATGACGGCCTATGTGTCGGAGCTGCTGCAACTGCCGCGCGACGATGCGCGCAAGCTGCAGAAGGAGCTCTATCTCGAATACGGGACGACGCTGAACGGGTTGATGGAACGTCACAAGATCGACCCGGACGACTTCCTCAACAAGGTGCACGACATCGACTATTCCTGGGTCGATCCCAACCCGAAACTCGGCGAGGCGATCAAGGCGCTGCCGGGACGCAAGTTCATCTTCACCAATGGCGACCGGGGTCATGCCGAGCGGACCGCCCGCCAACTCGGCATCCTCGACCATTTCGACGACATCTTCGACATCATCGCAGCCGGGCTCCTGCCGAAGCCGGCAGCCGCCACCTACGACAAGTTCGTCGCGCTGCATCGGATATCCGGCCCAAACGCGGTGATGTTCGAGGATCTGGCGCGCAACCTCGCCGTGCCGAAGGCGCTCGGCATGACGACCGTGCTCATCGTGCCGAACAATTTCGAGCCGACATTCACCGAGATATGGGAACGCGACGCCGATCATGAAGACGACGTCGACTATGTCACCGACGATCTCGCAGGTTTTCTGTCGTCGATCCTGAAAGCGCCGCCCGCTTGAAGCGCTTCACCTCGCTCGAGGCGCGGATCGACGCGGCCGCGCATGCCGTCCTCGACAGGCTGCCGGCGTCAGGCCTGTCGGGCGGGCTGGTCGAATTCCTCGTCTTCGGGCTGAAGCAGGCCTGGGCCTGCCTGTTCGGCGGGGCGATGCTGGCGCTCATCATCGGCACGCGGCTCTTCTGGCCGGACGATGTCGTGCTTGCGCGCTACGATTTCCTGTTTCTGGCCGCGCTCGGCATCCAGCTCGCCATGCTGGCCTTCAGGCTGGAAACGCTGTCGGAAGCCAAGGTCATTCTGATCTTCCATATCGTCGGCACGGCGATGGAAATCTTCAAGACGCAGGCCGGCTCCTGGATCTACCCCGAAGACAGCTTCTTCCGCATCGGCGCGGTACCGCTCTTTTCAGGCTTCATGTATGCCGCGGTCGGCTCCTATCTCGCCCGGATCACGCGCATCTTCGACATGCGCTATACGCGCTATCCGCCGTTCTGGGCCACGGTGGCGCTGGCTGGCGCCATCTACGTCAATTTCTTCGCCCATCATTTCACGCTCGACATCCGCTACGGGCTCTTCGCCGCAACCGCCATCCTTTATCTGCGGACGACCGTGCACTATCGCGTCTTCCGCTTTCGCCACCGCATGCCGCTGCTCGTCGGCTTCCTGCTGGTCTCGCTCTTCATCTGGTTCGCCGAAAACATCGGCACATGGTCGCGAGCGTGGGTCTATCCCAGCCAGAACGAGACATGGACGCCGGTCTCCATCCAGAAGCTCGGTGCCTGGTATCTCCTGATGATCATATCCTTCGTGCTGGTGACGGTGGTTCATCGCCCCCAGGGACCGGAGGACGCCGACGCCATGCGGTAGAAACGCGGTCAGGCGATATCGTAGAACTTCGCCAGGATCTCCCAGGCCTCATCCGCCGTATCCACGGCATCGATGAGGTCCTGGTCGCCGGGCGAGATCGTTCCCTGCTCGGCGAGGAAATCGAGATCGATGGCGCGAGACCAGAATTCCTTGCCGAAGAGGATGACCGGCACGCGCTGCATCCGCCCGGTCTGGATCAAGGTCAGCGTCTCGAAGAACTCGTCCATCGTGCCGTAGCCGCCTGGAAACACCGCCACGGCCTTGGCGCGCATGATGAAATGCATCTTGCGCACCGCGAAATAGTGGAAGTTGAAGCAGAGTTCGGGCGTCACATAGAGGTTCGGCGCCTGCTCGTGCGGCAGCACGATGTTGAGGCCGATCGACGGCGCGCCGCAATCGGCCGCGCCCCTGTTGCCCGCCTCCATCACGCCGGGCCCGCCACCGGTCACTACCACATATTCGCGGTAATAGGATTTCGCCGAATGCTCGGAGCAGAGCCGCGCGAATTTGCGCGCCTCCTCGTAGTAGCGGCTGTTGGCTTCCAGGTTCTTCTTCTGCGTCTCGTTCTTGGCCGCCCAGGCCTGACCGCCCGGCTCGGGAATGCGGGCGCCGCCGAACAGCACCACCGTCGAGCGCACGCCGCGCTCCGCCAGAATCATCTCCGGCTTGAGCAATTCGAGCTGCAGCCGCACCGCGCGCAGCTCGCGTTGGGTCAGGAATTCCTCGTCGTCCCAGGCCAGCCTGTATGTCTGGGAGCGCGTCTGCGGCGTGTCGGGAACGCTGCGCGCGCGCTGGAGATCCTCATCCGAATGCGGAAGAGGCGTCCAGCCGGTTTTTTCCATGGGGTTCATTTGAATCTGCACCGTATCGTTGCGCCTCTGCCCAGGGCGCGTCCCGTGATTGACCCTTTTCGGCGCATGGAATAGTTTCCGCGCCAATTGCGGGTCGACTTGCCCTCCCAGCCTAACGGCTACCCCCTTAACAGCACGTGTAACGGAGCTTTTTGATGACCAAAACGGATTTCGCGGCCCTGGAGAAGACCATCGACAAGGCCTTCGACGAGCGCGATGCTGTGAACACCGGCACGCGCGGCGAAATCCGCGAGGCGGTCGAGACTTCGCTCGAACTGCTCGACAAGGGCCAGGCGCGCGTCGCCGAACGCCAGGGCGACGGCCAGTGGACCGTCAACCAATGGCTCAAGAAGGCGGTACTGCTCTCCTTCCGGCTCAACCCGATGGAGATCATCAAGGGCGGGCCGGGCGAATCCGTCTGGTGGGACAAGGTCGCCTCCAAATTCGACGGCTGGTCGCCGAACGAGTTCGAGAAGGCCGGCTTCCGCGCGGTGCCGAACTGCGTGGTGCGCCATTCGGCCTATATCGCTCCCGGCGCGGTGCTGATGCCCTCCTTCGTCAATCTCGGCGCCTATGTCGGCGAGGGCACGATGGTCGACACCTGGGCGACCGTCGGCTCCTGCGCGCAGATCGGCGGGAACGTGCACCTGTCGGGTGGCGTCGGCATCGGCGGCGTGCTCGAACCGATGCAGGCCGGCCCGACCATCATCGAGGACAATTGCTTCATCGGCGCGCGCTCCGAAGTCGTGGAAGGCTGCATCGTGCGCGAGGGCTCCGTGCTCGGCATGGGCGTCTTCATCGGCAAGTCGACCAAGATCGTCGACCGCGAGACCGGCAACATCACCTATGGCGAGGTTCCGCCCTATTCCGTCGTCGTCGCCGGTGCCCTGCCCGGCAAGCCGATGGGCAATGGCGAGCCCGGCCCGAGCCTCTACTGCGCCGTCATCGTCAAGAAGGTCGACGAGAAGACCCGCTCGAAGACCTCGATCAACGAACTCCTCAGGGACTGACGAGCCCTTTCAGGCGCCATGCAGCCGGAGCATCACAATTTGAGCAAGAACCAGATCCTTTGGCTCTTCTTCGGCTTTTCGGGCCGCGTCAGCCGCGCGGCCTATTTCCTCGCCGGCCTGTTCCTCGCCATCGTGCAGGTGTTCCTGCTCTATCGCTTCAGCATGGTGCCGGAAGAGAGCGCGGCGAGCCAGTTCTGGGCGCTCGCCTTCTGGGTGGCCGTGATCGTCTCGATCTGGTCGAACGTCGCGCTCGGCGTCAAGCGGCTGCACGATTTCGGCAAGCCCGGCATTCTCGCCGTCGCGCTCTTCATTCCGGTCGTATCGATCATCGCCTATGTCGTGCTCTGCCTTCTGCCGGGCGACCGCGGTCCCAACATCTATGGCGTCCACACCAACGCGCCGCGCTGAGCATGATGGCTGCGTCCGGCGTCTGGCCCATTCGAGGAGCGGACACAGCAGCGTGACAGCCGGCTTTCTTTCGAATATCCGTCGTTGCCATGACATTGCCCAAAGACCCCGCTGAAAACCTCGCCGCCCTCATCCGCTGTCCGTCGGTGACGCCTGCCGAGGGCGGCGCGCTCTCGGCGCTGGAATCGATGCTGAAGCCGCTCGGCTTTTCGATCGACCGCCCCACCTTCTCCGAGGACGGCACGCCCGACGTCGAGAACCTCTACGCGCGGCTTTCGGGCAACGGCCCGCATCTCATGTTCGCCGGGCACACCGATGTCGTTCCGATAGGCGACGAAGCCGCGTGGACGCATCCGCCTTTCGCGGCCGAGATCGCCAATGGCGAGATGTACGGCCGCGGCGCGGTCGACATGAAGGGCGGCATCGCCTGCTTCATCGCCGCGGTCGCACGCTATGTCGAAAAGCATGGCGGGCCGAGGGGCTCGGTCTCGCTGCTGATCACCGGCGACGAGGAAGGCCCGGCGATCAACGGCACGGTCAAGCTCCTCGATTGGGCGGCGAAGAAGGGCGAAACATGGGACGCCTCGGTCGTCGGCGAGCCGACCAATCCGCAGGCGCTCGGCGACATGATCAAGATCGGCCGGCGCGGTTCGATCTCCGGCACCGTCGTCGTCCATGGTCGCCAGGGACATGCTGCCTATCCGCACCTCGCCGACAATCCGGTGCGCGGCATCGTCACGCTGGTCGACGCGCTGCTTCACCCCGCCTTCGACGAGGGCACGAAGGACTTCCAGCCGACCAACCTGGAAGTGACCACCATCGACGTCGGCAATCCGGCGGCCAACGTCATTCCCGCCAAGGCGACCGCCTCCTTCAACATCCGCTTCAACGACAGCTGGACGGCCGAGACGCTGCAGGCGGAGGTTCACAACCGGCTCGACCGCGCCGCCTCGGACACGAAGCTGCGCCCCGGCCGCGACGAGAACATCGAGTTCGAACTGATCTGGCGCGCGCCGCCGAGCCCGGTCTTCCTCACCCGCGACGACAGGCTGGTCGCCGGCCTGACCAAGTCGATCGAGGCGGTGGTGGGTCGCACGCCGCGGCTTTCCACCTCCGGCGGCACCTCCGACGCACGCTTCATCAAGGATTATTGCCCGGTCGTGGAATTCGGCCTCGTGGGCCAAACGATGCACATGGTGGACGAGCGCGTGGCGCTTGCCGATCTCGAAACGCTGACGCAAATATATCTGCGGTTCCTGGAAGACTGGTTCGGATAGAAATGCCGCCCGCCGAAGACATACAGCGCTACCTCTTCGGCGTCTGGCGAATGATGACCGGCCGCCCCGACGGCCTGCGGATGCTCGACCTATCCGTCGACGGCTTTTGGAATTCCTTCTCCGCGATCGTCGTCGCACTGCCGGCCATGCTTGCGGGCTGGGTACCGATGGCCAATGACGCGTTTGGCCCGGACGTGCCCTTCGCCGCGCGTCTCGCCCATGTGGTCAGGCTGGCCATCATCGACCTCGGCTCATGGGTTATTCCGCTCGCCATATTCGTCACGGTTTCCGGCTATGTCGGGCTCAAGGACCGCGTGATCCCCTATGTGGTCGCCAGCAACTGGGCCTCGGCGCTGCTGATCTGGTTCCTGCTGCCCGTCTCGGTCATCGATCTGTTCTGGCCTGGCGCCAGGGACGCCACCTCGGTTCTCGCCCTCGTCATCTTCCTGGTGACGCTGGTGCTGTTCTGGCGGCTCACCAATGTGGCGATCGCCAAGGGGCCCGCGATGGCCTCCGCCGTCTTCGCCGGCATGTTCTTCGCCTCCCTCCTGGTCCTGTTCGCGCTGCAGGAGCTTTTGGGCGTGCCGCCGCTATAGGCTTCGCGGCCGCGGAGCGAGCGCCGCCGCGGCGGCGGCAATCAGCATCAGGCCGGAAGCCACGATGGCGAGGAAGCCGAGGCCGTTCGCCGAATAGAGCGGGCCGAAGCCGGCGGTTCCGGCAAACAGCGCAAGATATGTCACACCACTGTTCAACCCCATGATGGCGCCGCGGCGCGTGGGGTCGAGCGCGGTCAGGCGCATGATCAGCACGTTCAGCCCGAAATGGTTGGCGAGCCCCCAGAGCAGCACCATGACGAGCATGACGGCGTAGCTTCCGGCGGCGAAAGCCATGGCCGCGTAGACGGCCGTCACCACGAGGAAGATCGCCGGCAGGAGGCGGCTCGCGGCGAAGCGGTCGATGAGCCCGTCGAGGAACACCGCGCCGCCGAAGCCGATGCCATAGGCCAGGGCGACAAGACCGTTGGCGCTGAGGCTGAGCCCGAGCGCGTCGTGCAGATGGTCGCCGACATAGGCATAGACGCCGTAGAACGAGGCCATGAAGGCCGCGCATGCGACGAGCAGCGCCGCCACACCCTTCACGCGCAGAGCCTCGAACGGCGATGGCGCGGTGGCGGCGCGCGGCGCCTCGCCGAACGCGGTGAGCGAAATCGCGCCGAGCACGACGAGCGTTGCCGTCGCGACGACGCCATAGACGAAGCGCCACCCGAAAAGATCGGCCAGCACCGCCGCCAGCGACACGCCGGCCACCATGCTGAGCGTCCAGCCGGTAAGCACGATGCCGATCGTCTCGCTTTCGCGTCCTTCGGGCGCCACCACGGCGGCGAGCGTGTAGATCGCCGGCAGGGCGATGCCGGCGGCAATCCCGGTGACGAACTGGGCGGCGACCAAGGTCGCGAGCCCCGGAGCGACGGCGCTCAGCACCAGCCCGACGGCGAACAGCATAAGCGAGACCCTCAGCATGGCGCGGGGCCCGAAGCGGTCGATCACCCGGCCGAGGAAGAAGGCGCTCGCCGCCGTTCCAAGCCCGAAGACGGCCGAGGCCGACATCACCGCCGGCACGTCCGTGCCGAGCGCGTTCGCGACCTCGGGCGCGATCGGACCCAGGGCGAGCGAGTTTGAGCCGATGACGCCGATGCAGGCGGTCAGCGCATAGGCGATCGCGGGAATCCCCGGGCGGCGGGAGGAAGCAGATATCTGTTGATCAAAATTCGTCATTACCTCATTATTACCGAATGAAATTCGGCTACAATCGGGAATATCGAGATGGATGAAAAAACAGATGTCGTTCGGCTGAAGCGCCCGGCCGAACGCGCGCTCGACGCCATGGACCGAAAATTGTTAGGCGCTTTGATCGAGGACGCCACGGTCAGCTATGCCGAACTCGGCGACCGGGTCGGGCTCTCGCCGCCGGCGGTGCATGAGCGCGTCAAGCGGCTGAAACGTTCCGGCGCGATCAGGAAGATCGCCGCCCTGATCGATCCGGACGCGGCGGGCAAGCCGCTCCTCGCCTTCGTTCATGTGGACACGACCGGCTGGGGCAAAACGCCGGTGCTGCTCGCCATCGAGGAGCACCCCGAGGTGGAGGAAATCCATTCCGTCGCCGGCGACACCTGCATGCTGCTCAAGGTGCGCACGGAAAACGCCCACGCCCTTGAAGGGCTGCTGGCGCGGCTCTACGACACGCCCGGCGTCAAGGCGACACGCAGCTACGTCGTGCTTTCCACCTATCTGGAACGGCCGGTGCAGGCCGGCGTGACGACCCAATGGCCGGCGCTCGCCAAGCTGGCGCAGGCGGGGCTCGAGGCGGTCAGTAGTCGACCCTAGTGAGGTAGAGCCCGTCCGGCGGCGAGACCGGGCCGCAGGCCGCCCTGTCCGCCGCCTTCAGCGCAGCCTCGACATCGCCGGCATCCCACGCGCCCTCGCCGACGCGCTTCAGCGTACCGACCATCGAGCGCACCTGATTGTGCAGGAAGGATCGAGCCGAGGCGCGTATCTCGATCAGGTCGCCGTCGCGCGTCACGTCGAGCCGGTCGAGTGTGCGGACCGGGCTGTTCGCCTGGCATTGCACGGAGCGGAAGGTGGTGAAGTCGTGCCGGCCGACGAGCCGCTGCGCGGCCTCGTGCATGGCGCCCTCGTCCAGAAGCTTGGGCACGTGCCAGATCTTTTTGCGCATGAGCGCCGCCGACGCGCGGCGGTTCAGTATGACATAGAGATAATGCCGGGCCGTCGCGGAGAAGCGTGCGTCGAAATCATCCGCAACCAGGCTCGCCGCCAGAACCGAAACCGCATCGCCGGCCATCGCAAGATGGGCGTTGAGCGCGCCCTGGACCTTGTCGGGGTCCCAGCCCTTTTCGAGGTCGACATGGGCGACCTGACCCGTCGCATGTACACCGGCATCCGTTCGGCCGGCGCCGCGGATCGTCACTTCCTGGCCGCAGAAGCCGAGGATCGCCTTCTCGATCGCCGCCTGCACGGACGGCAGCTCCGCCTGGCGCTGCCAGCCGGCATAGGCGCTGCCGTCATATTCGATGTCGAGGCGGTAGCGCGGCATCAGATGGCGGAGAAGGCGGCGGCATAGACGAGCCGCCCCGTGGCAGGCGCGTCACTCCAGGCCAGTGCCTGCAGCGCATAGCCCTGATAGTCGCTGCTGAAGCCCGCCGCCCTTTCGTGGCTGTAGCCGAACCGGCCGTAATAGGCCGGATCGCCGAGCACGACCGAAAGCGCCTCGCCGGCAAGCCGCAAGCGCCGGTGCGCTTCCTCGATCATCACGCTGCCGACGCCCTGGCCGCGATATTCCATGTCCACCGCGACGGGCGCGAGCGCCACCGCCTGAAAGCTGCGGTTCGCCGTCTCCACGCCGAGCCGTGAAAACAGGACATGGCCGACGATCCTGCCGTCGCGCTCGGCAACGAGTTCCAGCACGTCGTCGCCATCGGCCACCAGACGGTCGACCAGATCGGCTTCGCCCGCCTGGCCAAAGGCATGCGCCACGACATTGCGGATCGCCTCGCGGTCGGCCTCGCGGACCTCGCGGATCAGAGCATGGGTCATCGCAAGCAATCTCCCGGTTCGAGTTTCGCCCCGCGCAGGAAATCCACCGCCGCCAGCGGCTTGCCGCCGGCGCGCTGCAGCTCGAGGAGCCGAACGGCGCCTTGCGCGCAGGCGATCGCCAGCGTCCCGTCCAGCACCTCCCCGGGCTTGCCCGCGCCTTTCACCTGTGTTGAACGCAGCAGCTTCACGCGCTCGACCTTGCCCCCGAGTTCCATCTCGCACCATGCGCCGGGAAAAGGCGAGAGGCCGCGGATATGATTGTGCACCTCGTCCGCCGGCCGATTCCAGTCGATGCGGGTTTCCTCCTTGGCGATCTTTTTCGCGTAGGTCGCGCCTTCCCCGGGCTGCGGCGCAAGCTCGAGCGTTCCGGCATCGAGCGCCGCGAGCGCCTTCCCCATCAGCCCCGCGCCGACAGCCATCAGGCGGTCGTGCAACTCACCGGCCGTCATGTCGGCGCCGATCGCAACGCGCTCGGTCATGGCGACGGGACCCGTGTCGAGCCCCTCGTCCATCTTCATGACCATCATGCCGGTCTCGGCGTCGCCCGCCATGATGGCGCGCTGAATGGGAGCCGCGCCGCGCCAGCGCGGCAGGAGCGAGGCATGACCGTTGAAGGCACCGAAACGGGTGCCTTCGAGAATCGGCTTCGGCAACAGCAGGCCGTAGGCGACGACCACCGCCACATCGGCTCCGAGGTCGCGGAAAGCCTGCTGCTCCGGCTCGCTTTTCAGCGAAGCGGGCGTGCGCACCTGAGCACCCAGTTCCTCGGCCAATCGGTGGACCGGCGATCTGGTGAGCTCGAGTCCGCGCCGGCCGGCCGGACGCGGCGGCTGCGAATAGACGGCGGCGATCTCATGCCCGGCATCGGCGAGCGCGCGCAGGGTCGCGGCCGAGAATTCCGGCGTTCCCATGAAGACGACGCTTAATGACATGCCGCTACCTGCCCTGTTAGCGATCTTTTCCGAAAACCGATTGCGGCTCAGACACCCGCTTCAAACGGGTTTACGAGCTTCAGGTCAAGCCCATCGAAGTCGCGCGTGTTGCGCGTCGCGAGCGGCGCCATGGGCAAGGCAGATCGCGGCGATCATGGCGTCGCCGACACTTGTAGGTCGACCTTCCCGCTCGCGAGCCGCCCGCAGCCTGCCAGCAACAAGTGGCGTTTCACCATCAAAGTTCAGCACCTGGTTGCGAAATTTCTCGCTCAGCAACTCTTCGAGGATGCGTACATAGCGATCCGATCCGGTTCTTAGACGAAGCTTCTCAGCTCCGAATGCCTGCTCCATTACCACTGGCCCGCAAAGGAAAAGCTCCGCCAGCTCCTGCCGTTTGAACCAGTCGCGGACACTGACGTCCGGCTGAAGTTTGCTCACCTCGGAGATGACATTCGTGTCGAGCACTATCATTCGAAATCCGGCAAAGGCCGCCCGAAATCCCGTTTTCTCT
Source organism: Aquamicrobium sp. LC103 (assembly GCF_001014615.2). Lineage (GTDB taxonomy): Bacteria > Pseudomonadota > Alphaproteobacteria > Rhizobiales > Rhizobiaceae > LBCQ02. Next base: position 148,322 of record NZ_LBCQ02000011.1, on the reverse strand, counting down.
CCGCCTCGATTTCATCCATCACCTTGGAGAAGGTATCGTCCTCTTCGTCATCCGGTCGAAGAATGGCCCGCAACTGCTCCCAAGCGGATTTGCCTTCTATTTCAGCGGTATTTCGTCGGGCCAAAAGGCCTTGGCGCAAAATGTCGATCGCCTCCGCGGAAAGACTATTGCCGTCTTTCGCGGCCTCCTCGGCGAGTTCATGTCTCAGTGCGTCCGGAATGTTTCTGATCAGCAGGTCGCCCATTTGCGCCTCCATCGGTTGATATCAACGATATCAAACGCCGGGCCGGGCGGCAAACGATCAGCCGACCATGCGGCTCGGCGCCTTGTCACGGGCGAGCTTCTTGAACTTGCGTACGACCATGTCACGCTTGAGCTTGGAGATATGGTCGATGAAAAGAACGCCGTTGAGGTGGTCGATCTCGTGCTGCAGGCAGGTCGCCATCAGCCCTTCGGCCTCCATCACCCGCTCCTTGCCGTCGCGGTCGAGATACTTCACCGTCACCGTATCCGGCCGCTCGACCTCGGCATAATAGTCCGGGATCGACAGGCACCCCTCCTCATAGACCGAGATGCCGTCCCCCGTGGCAACGATCTCCGGATTGATGAAGACGTGCGGCGCGTTGGGCTCGTCCTCCTTCGAGAGATCGATCACCAGCATGCGCAACGGCTCGCCCACCTGAATGGCGGCGAGGCCGATGCCTGGCGCATCGTACATGGTCTCGAGCATGTCGTCGGCAAATCCGCGCAGATCGTCGTCGACGCGTTCCACCGGCTTGGAAACCAGGCGCAGGAGGGGATCGGGAAGGATGATGAGCGGTCTGATCATGCCCGTCAGGTAATGACTAAGCCGTCGGGCGTCAACGGGTTTGGCGGCAATGTTCACCTTTTGGTCTTATGCTGGAGGATCGAATCATCTATCCTCCAGCGATGAGCGATTTGACCGCACTGCTTTCCCTGCCCATGGCGCAACTTGGGGCCACCACGATCACGCTCGGCAATCTGCTTGCCGGAGCGGGCATTCTGTTTACCGCACTCTTCGCTATGCTGATCGTCGCCTTGTGGCGTTCGGCGCGCCAGCGGGCGGAAGCCGCCGCGGATGCCGCCGAGCGGGCGCGCGAGGCCGAAGCCCGCATGGCCGAGATCGTACGCGCGCAATCCGAGATGCAGGGCCGCATCGGCACGATCGCCGAGGTCTTCGGCAACCGCCAGGCGGAGCTCACCAGAACGCTCGGAGAACGGCTCGACGGCATGACCTCGCGTCTCGGACACTCGATCACCGAGCAGACGCGTTCCACCCACGAGAACCTGGCGAAGCTGCAGGAGCGGCTCGCCGTCATCGACACGGCGCAGTCCAACATCCAGTCGCTCGCCGGCCAGGTCGTGCAGCTCCAGCAGATCCTTTCCAACAAGCAGACACGCGGCGCGTTCGGCCAGAGCCGCATGGAGGCGATCGTCGCCGACGGGCTGCCGCATGGCGCGTACGAGTTCCAGGCGACGCTCTCCAACAACAACCGGCCCGACTGCCTTGTGCGCATGCCCAACGGCGCGCCCGACCTGGTCATCGACGCGAAGTTTCCCCTTGAATCCTGGAATGCGATCCGAGCGGCGGCCGAAAACGACAATCCCGATGCGCAGAAATATGCCGCGCAGACGTTTCGCCGCGACGTCGAGGTCCACATCAAGGCGATCTCCGAGAAATACCTGATCAACGGGGAAACCCAGGACACGGCCTTCATGTTCGTGCCGTCGGAATCGATTTTCGCCGAGATCCACGAGAATTTCGAAGCGCTGGTGCAGAAGGCGCATCGCGCGCGCATCGTGATCGTTTCGCCCTCGCTGTTGATGCTGTCGATCCAGGTCATCCAGGCAGTGCTGAAGGATGCGCGCATGCGCGAGCAGGCGCATCTGATCCAGGGCGAAGTGATCCGGCTGATGGAGGATGTCGGCCGCCTCGACGAGCGCGTGCGCAAGCTGCAGACGCATTTCATGCAGGCCAGTCGAGACATCGACCAGATCATCACCTCCACCGAGAAGGTCACCAAGCGCGGCGCCAAGATCGAGGCGCTGGAATTCGGCGTCGCGCCCGCCGAAGAACCCGAAGGTTCGAAGCCCACGAAGGAACCCGCGCCCCGCGTCGCGGATTCCCGAACCGGGCAATTGCGCCTGCGCGTCGTCGAGGACGGGGAATAGATTTTCCGGCATTTTTATCGGTCTGCCCGGTAATTGCCATGTTCGTCCCTATCCCGGTGTCGATCGACAAGCTTGAGGGACCTCATGCAACAGTCCAATGCTTTCGCGGTGCTTTCGCGCCGCGCAATCCATGTCGCCGCGCTCGTTTTCCTCGCGCTTCTCGCCGCCTGCCAGACGGCGGGCCGCCCGGGCGACGGAGCGGGTGCTTCCCGGGCGGGGGTCTCCTATCTCGCGGACATACGCTCGCAGAACGGGCTGCCGACGATGTCGCCTGATGCGACGCTCGAACGCGCCGCGCTGCGGCAGGCCGGCTATATGGCGCAATCCGGCCGCATGGCTCACGACACCGGCTGGCGGAAGGATTTCGCCACGCGGATGGCGCAGGGCGGAGTCGCCGCGCCCGCCGCCGAGAACCTCGCTCACGGACGCATGGAACTCGACCGGGTCTTCCAGATGTGGATGAACTCGCAGGGCCATCGGCGCAACATGCTCGACGAACGCTTCACCCGCTTCGGCCTTGCCTATGTCAAGGAAAGCCCTGACAGCGACAGGCGCTACTGGGCGCTGGTGCTGGGCAAGTAGCCAGGCTCACGAAAGCGCGACGAGATCGGCGAGAAGCTTCTCGATCTCGGGCTTCGAGACCATCCTGATGTTTTCCGCCTGTCCCTTGTTCCAGAGCGGCACGGCCTCGACGAGGAGCGCCAGGCCTTCTTCGGTGAGCGCCAGCCGGCGGCCGCGCTTGTCGTTGGCGTCGATGCTCACCACCAGCAGCCCGCGCCTTTCCAGCGGCTTCAGGCTGGCCGTCAGCGTGGTCCGATCCATCGCGAGCAGCGAGGCGACATCCTTCATCAGAGGCGGTTCCGGCCTGTTCAGCGACATCAAAAGCGAGAACTGCCCATTGGTCAGGCCGACCGGGCGCAACGCCTCGTCAAAACGCCGCGCGATCGCGCGCGCGGCGCGCTGCAGATGGAGGCAAAGGCAATTGTCGCGGACCATCAGCGTGGTCTCGAAGGGCGGCCCAGGACGAATCACGTCTACTTTTGACATGCGATAATAATGTTGATATCAACTGATTTGTCCAGCCCTGCGCCGGCTTTTTTGCCGATTTCCTCCCGAGCAAGGGCCGGTCCGCTGTGAATGGAGGAGAAAATGGCGGAGAAAATCCTGATTCTCGTCGGTACGAAAAAGGGTGCCTTCATCGTCGAAAGCGATCCCGGCCGCAAGTCCTGGCGCATTCGCGGCCCCTTCTGCGAAACCTGGCCGATGAACCACGTCGTCGGCGATCCGGCAACGGGCGCGATCTACGGCGCCGGCGGCAACGAATGGTTCGGGCCGGCGGTGTGGAAATCACGAGACTTCGGCGAGACATGGACGCATTCGAGCGCCGGACTTGCCTACGAAGCCGGAGAGGAGCCGATCAAGGCGGTATGGAGCCTCGCGCCGCGCAACGGCCGCCTCTATGCCGGGGTCCAGCCTGCCGGCCTGTTCTACAGCGACGATCGCGGCGAGAACTGGAACCATGTCGAGGGGCTGCAGAGGCATCCGACCAGGCCGGACTGGCAGCCGGGCGGCGCCGGCCTCATTCTCCACTCTCTTATTCCCGATCTCGACGACGAAGACCGCATCTGGATCGGCATATCGTCAGCCGGCGTGTTTTACTCGGGCGACGGCGGCCAGACCTGGGAGCCGCGCAACCGCGGCACGCGCGCCGACTTCCTGCCGGAAGGCCAGAACTATCCGGAATTCGGCCAGTGCGTGCACTGTCTGGTGAGGCCGAAGGGAGAAAGCGACCTTCTCTACCAGCAGAACCACTGCGGCATGTACCGCAGCGAGGATGGCGGCAGGTCCTGGAAAAGCATCGAGGCGGGCCTGCCCTCCACCTTCGGCTTTCCCGCCGCCGTGCATCCGCGCGATTCCTCCACGCTCTATCTGCTGCCGCTCAACGGCGACATCGCCGGCCGTTTCGTGCCGGAGGCGAAGGCCGCCGTCTGGCGCACACGCGACCGTGGCGAGACCTGGCAGGACCTGCGCGAGGGCCTGCCGCAGGAAAACGCCTTCTTCGGCGTGCTGCGCCAGGCGATGGCCACCGACGTGCTGGAACCGGCGGGCGTCTATTTCGGCACCAGCGGCGGCGCGCTTTTCGCCAGTTCGGACGAGGGCGATAGCTGGACCTGCATAGCGGAGCACCTGCCGTCGATCTCCTCCATCGAGACTATGGTAGTTCGCGACTGAACGGAGAAGAACATGGCGCATGACGGCGAAGGAACCGCCGCGCGGAGGATCCTCGTCAAGCTCTCGCCGCTGCTCGTCGATCTCTTTCCCGGTTCGGCGCGGCGCGTGGAGATCGAGGCGGCGAGCGTGAAGGAGATGGTCGACGCGCTCGACCGCCGCTGGCCGGGAATGCGCGACCGCATCTGCGATTCCACGCCCGCCATCCGACGCCACATGAACGTCTTCGTGGAAGGCCGCCGCGCTCGTCTCGACACGCCGCTTTCGCCGGGCGCGGAAGTCTTCGTCATCACCGCCATCAGCGGAGGATGAGGTAAATCATGGAAGAAGAACCGAGATTTCCCGCCGGATCGACCCCCTCGCCGCTATCGACAGCCATCGCCGCGCGAAGTAGCTTTTCTGCGTCCGGCATTCAGTTCACAAGAGCCGGCGTTGGGAGATGAAAATGCTCACTGGAAGCTGCCATTGCGGCGAGATCAAATTCGAAGTCGATGGAGAAATGCCGGCCGAGGCGCTCGAGTGCAATTGTTCGCATTGCAGCCGCAAGGGCTATCTCTTGTGGTTCGTCCCGCGCGCGGCACTTGCGCTGAAAACGCCCGAGGAAAAGCTCTCGACCTATCATTTCAACAGGCACGTCATAGATCACCATTTCTGCGGCAATTGCGGCTGCGCGCCCTTCGGCTTTGGAACCGATTCGAAGGGCAACGCCATGGCATCGGTCAACATACGCTGCATCGAGGGCGTGGAGCTTACCGAGATCAAGCGCATCCCCGTCGACGGACGCAGCTTCTGACCAAGCCGCGGCGGCGGCTCGCGGCCGCGTAGCCGTGCGTCTGTTCCGGACCGTCGTCCGCTTTTCGACCGCAAATGGAGAACACCCTGTTCACCGGCGCGCCACTGGCATGGCGGCGCGCGAACACATAGTTCTGTGACCGACAACAAGGAACACGTTCATGGAAATCGGTCTCTATACGTTCGCCGATGTCGGCACGGATCCCGTAACCGGCAAGAAGATCGGGCCTTCCGAGCGCCTGCGCAATCTCGTCGAGGAAATCGAGCTCGCCGACCAGGTGGGCCTCGACGTCTTCGGGCTCGGCGAGCATCACAGGTCCGACTATGCGGTCTCCTCGCCCGCCGTGGCGCTCGCGGCGGCGGCGACGCGCACCAAGCGCATCCGGCTGTCGAGCGCGGTCTCGGTGTTGAGCTCGGATGACCCGATCCGCGTCTTCCAGCAGTTTTCCACCCTCGACAACCTCTCCGAGGGACGCGCCGAGATCATGGCGGGGCGCGGCTCCTTCATCGAATCCTTCCCGCTCTTCGGCTACGACCTCGGCGACTACGACACGCTGTTCGCCGAAAAGCTCGAGCTGCTGATGAAGCTCAACGAGGGCGAGCGCGTCACCTGGCCGGGCGGACAGCACACGCAACCGATCAACGAACGCGGCGTCTATCCGCGGCCCTATCAGGAGAAGCTGCCGATCTGGATCGCCGTCGGCGGCACGCCGCAGTCGGTCGCCCGCGCCGGCGTTCTCGGCTTGCCGCTGGCGCTCGCCATCATCGGCGGCGAGCCGGCGCGCTTCGCGCCGCTCTTCGACCTCTACCGCCGCGCCGCCGCGCAGAGCGGGCACGACGCGGCGAAGCTCGCGACCTCCATCAACGTTCACGGATTCGTCGGCGAGACCACGGTGGAAGCGGCCGACACCTTCTATGCTCCGCAAGCGGAAGTCATGAACCGAATCGGCCGCGAGCGCGGCTGGGGGCCGACCAATCGCGACCATTTCGATCAGTCGCGCGGTCCGCGCGGAGCGCTTTTCGTCGGCAGCCCGGCGGAGGTCACCGACAAGATCCTCGCCAATCACGAGGTTTTCGGCTTCAGCCGCTTCCTCATCCAGATGGCGATCGGCGTGATGGACCATGCCAAGCTGATGAAGGCGATCGAACTGCTCGGAACCAAGGTCGCGCCGGAAGTGCGCAAGGCAACGGCGAACAAGTCGAGATAGGAAAGGATCGAAAGGTTGGGGGGCTGGGCGCATCGGGTTTGCGGCGATGCCTGCGGCGACCTATATCGATAGGCGACACAAGCCGGATGCCTCGCCCATGATTCCCCTTTCCGTACTCGATCTTTCCCCCGTCCCCCAAGGCAGCGACGCCGCTCAATCGCTGAAGAACACGCTGGACCTTGCCCGACATGCCGAGAAGCTGGGCTTTAGCCGCTACTGGCTGGCGGAGCACCACAACATGCCGGGCATTGCGAGCGCCGCCACGGCGGTCGTGATCGGCCATGTGGCGGGCGGCACCTCGACGATCCGCGTCGGCGCCGGCGGCATCATGCTGCCCAACCATTCGCCGCTGATGGTCGCCGAAGCCTTCGGCACGCTCGCCTCGCTCTATCCCGGCCGCATCGATCTCGGCCTCGGCCGCGCGCCCGGCACCGACCAGCTCACCGCGCACGCGCTTCGCCGCAACATGAACGCCGACATCAACTCCTTCCCCAACGACGTCGTCGAGCTGATGTCCTATTTCCGGCCGCTCGAGCCGGGCCAGCGCGTGCGCGCCATTCCCGGCGCCGGCCTCGACGTGCCGATCTGGATGCTCGGCTCGAGCCTGTTCGGCGCCCAGCTCGCCGCCGCGCTCGGCCTGCCCTATGCCTTCGCGTCGCATTTCGCGCCGGCCGAGATGGAAGGCGCCATGCAGGTCTACCGCGCGCGCTTCGAGGCGTCCGAGCAGAGCGACAAGCCTTATGTGATGCTCGGGCTCAATGTCATCGCCGCGGAGACGGACGAAGAGGCGCAGTTCCTTTTCACCTCCCTGCAACAGGCCTTCGTCAACCTGCGCACCGGCCGCGCCGGACAATTGCCGCCGCCGGTGAAAGGCTTCCTCGACGAGCTCGACCCGATGGCGAAGATGATGCTGGACCAGGCGCTGTCATGCGCGATCGTCGGCTCGCGCGAAACGGTCCGGCGCGGCCTCAAGGCCTTCGTCGAGCGCACGGGGGCGGACGAACTGATGGTGACGGCGCAGGTCTACGACCATGCCGCCCGCGTCAGGTCCTACGAGATTCTCGCCGACGTCCACCGGCAGCTCTCCGAGGAAGCCGCCGCCGCAGCGGAGTAATCGCTATTTCTGGCGCGCCTTGCGCGCGGCGTAGCGGGCATCGCGCTTCGCCTTGCGCTCGGCCTCGTCGGCCAGAAGGCGCGAGATGCGGTCGCGCTCGGAGTTCTCCTTGGCTTCGGCCGCCGCCTTGGCTTCAGCTTCCGCCGCCGCCTCGCGTTCGGCGCGCTCACGCGCCTCCTGCTCGGCCTTCTCGCGCCTCAATCTCTCGCGTTCCGCGTTGCGCTGCTCGCGCGCCTCGGCGATCGCCTTGCGTTCCGCCTGCTTGGCGAGCAGCACCGGATCGTCGGCTGCCTGCTTGAACTTCGTCAGGAGCGCCTTCTTGGCGTCGTTTGCCGACTGGCGGCGCTCCGCAAAACCCTTTTCCTTGTAAACTGCCATTTCTGCCTTCAACTCATAATCCGTCGAGGCGCTTAATGGTGCGTCATTCGACTCTGTTCAAGGCAAAAAAGCCCTTCTCCGCATGAAAACGCGAAGAAGGGCGGCAGTTTCGTCAAATTGTCGACGGCTTGCGCCTAGCGGCACTCGCCTCGGCCGACGATCTGATAGCGGGCGGACTCCGCCTCGCAGGCATTGCCGAAGGTGCGGACATGGCCTCCCCGACGTGCGCAGACCGGCGCGTATTCGCGCGTGCAGGCCATTGCCGGCGGACGCCCGCCTCCACCGCCTATGCCGCCGGCGCCGCGGCATTCGCCCCTGGAAACGACGCGGAAGCCTTCCGCGCTGGCGATGCAGGAATTGCCGAAGGTCTGGCGCTGGCCGCGCCGTTCGCCGCAGACCGGATCATATTGCTGCGTGCAGGCGACCGGCGGGCGCGGCCCACCGCCGCCGCTGCGGCACTGGCCGTCGCTGACCACGCGATAACCCTCCGAGCGCGCCACGCAGGCATTGGGGAAGGTCTGGCGGTCGCCGCCGCGAATGCCGCAGACCGGCGCGTATTCCCGCGTGCACATGCCCGGCCCGCCAGGCCCGCCCGGAAACGGCGGACGAGGGCCGGGACCCGGTCCGGTCTCGACGACGGTGCAGGCGGCGAGAAGCAGCACCGCGAAGGACGCGAAAATGCCGCCGCGCCCCTTGAAGAAATCGAAGAATTTCATGGAATGTCCTCCAGCCGGCGCGCCCTCCATCCCCGAGAACGCGCATTGCGAGCAAACGATCCACCACTACCTGTGATTTGGCAAGTGGCATAGTGAAGCCGCGGATTGCAGCGACGATTTCCAAGGTTTCAAAACGGCTCAGCGCAGCGCGCGTACCAGTCCGGCGTCGGGGAAGCAGGTGGGATTGCGGCCGTTCCTCGCCTGCCACTCGCCGATCGAGCGGCGCGTGCGGAAGCCGGGCAGGCCATCCGCGCCGCCGACATCGTAGCCGAGCTTTTCAAGCCCGCGCTGCATTGCGGCGATGTCGGAGCGGTAGAGCTTGTCCACCCTGCCCCAGCCGGCTGAAAAGCCGCGATCGCCATAGGCGATGCGGTCGCCGGCGTGACCGACGAAGAGCGCGTAGAGGTCGCTCTCGTTGTATTCCTTCAGGACGTAAAAGTTCGGCGTCACGATGAAGGCCGGTCCGGAGCGCCCGGCGGGCATCAGGAGATAGCCCTCGGCGCGCAACTCATGGTCGGGAAAGGGGCGGCCGTTCACCCTGGTCACGCCGAGCAACGCCCATTCGGATATGCGCTTGCCGCGGTCCGGCCCTTCGAGCGCGCAGGAGACGCTCTCGGGAACCTTGACCTCGAAGCCCCAGTCGCGGCCCCTCACCCAGCCATAATGCGCCAGATAATTGGCGATCGAGGCGAGCGTGTCGACCTGCGAGTTCCAGATGTCGGGCCGTCCGTCGCCATCCGCGTCGACCGCATGTTCGAGATAGGAGGTCGGCAGGAATTGCGGCTGACCGAGCGCGCCCGCCCAGGAAGATTTCATCGCGCCGGGCGAGACATGGCCGCGCTGAACCATTTCGAGGGCCGCAAGCACCTCCTTGCGAAACATGTCCCTGCGGGTCGCCATGAATGCCTTGGTGCCCAGCACCTCGAAGGCGTTGTGCGGGATGTTGGCGGAACCGAAGCCCGATTCGCGGCCCCAGATGGCGAGCACGATGCCCGGCGGCACGCCGTATTGCCGCTCGATCGCGGCAAGCGATTGCGCGTGACGACCGGCGCGGCTGCGCCCGCCGGACGTGACGCCGGCGACCGTGCGTTCGGCGAAATAATTGCCGGGCGAGCCGAACTCCGCCTGATGCTGTGCCCTCGGCGTCTGCGGCTTCTGGCCGGGCATCACCAGGTCGGGCAACTTCAGGTTCGGCGTCACACCCCGGAACGCCGCATTGAAGGTCTCCGCCGAAATGCCGCGCGCCCGCGCCTCCGGCCAGAGGTCGCTCTGCAGCCAGTTCTGGAACTGGGCGTTGACGTTGGACTGAGTGGCGGCGGGGAAGGCGTACGAAATCAAAGCGAGGAAGAAGCCGACGAGCGCGAGAGTTTTCGTCAGAGGGGGGCAACGTAGAGCTAAATTTCTCACACCGCGCTCCTTTAAAACCGCATCAAAACGCCGTGCGCGACTTCAGCGCGGCGGCGAGCGTTCCTTCGTCGAGATAATCGAGTTCCCCGCCGACCGGTACGCCGTGGGCAAGCCGCGTCACCCTGACGTCCATGCTGGAGAGCTGATCGGTGATGTAGTGGGCGGTGGTCTGGCCCTCGACCGTCGCGTTGACGGCAAGGATCACCTCCGACACCCCGCCTTCGGCCACGCGCGCGATCAGCGCGCGGATGTTCAGGTCCTCCGGCCGGATGCCGTCGAGCGGGGAGAGCGTGCCGCCGAGCACGTGATAGCGGGCGTTCATCGCCGAGGCGCGCTCCAGCGCCCACAGATCGGCGACGTCCTCGACCACGATGATCGTCGAGTCGTCGCGGCGCGGATCGGTGCAGACGATGCAGGGATCGGACGTGTCGACGTTACCGCAGGTGGAGCAGACGCGCACCTTGTCGACGGCCTCGCCCATGGCGCCTGCGAGCGGCACGAGCAGCTGCTCCTTCTTCTTGATAAGATGCAGCGCGGCGCGGCGAGCGGAACGCGGCCCCAGCCCCGGCACCTTGGCGAGGAGCTGGATCAGGCGTTCGATCTCGGGGCCGGCGATTCGTTTCGACATGTCGATTTTATAGCGGCGAATGCCGGGCATGGGTAGCGCCGGCAGCATCGCGGCCTATGATACCGGAAGGACGCCACCGGCAGGAAATAGCGTCATGAGCACAGATCGCATACGTATCCGGACTGCCACCTCCGAGGACCTGGATACGTTGTCGGAACTGATCGCGGCCTCCTACGCCACGCTGCGGGAGAGCGGCTACGAGACCCAGGCGCTGGAAGCCGCGATGCCGAAGATGTCGCGCGCCAATCCCGACCTGCTTTCGAGCGGCACCTATTTCGTCGCCGAGGTGGACGGCGTGCCGGCCGGCTGCGGCGGCTGGACCACGGCAAAGCCCGGAACCGGCGAGATCGTCGACGGGGTCGCCCATATCCGCCATTTCGCGACCCATCCGCGCTTCGTGCGCATGGGCATCGCGCGGCTGCTTCTCGACCGCTGCCTCGCCGAGGCGCATGCGACGGGCGCGCGGCTGATGAAGAGCCAGTCGACGCTCTCGGGCGAGCGCTTCTACGCCGCCGCCGGTTTCCGCCGCATCGGCGAGGTGGAGGTCGAATTCGCGCCGGGCATCATACTGCCGGCGATCGAGATGGAACGCGCCCTGCCGTAGAACGACGCATCACTGCGCCGGCGAAGGACGTTCCTGCGCGGCAAGCAGCGCCCCGATCGCGTCGGCCGCCTTCGGATCGACATCGTAGGACAGCGCGGTCGCACCCTGCACCGGCGGGTTCTTGTCCTCGGCCACGGCGGCAACGGACGTCGTTTCAGGCTTGGCCACCGGCGCCGCGGCCACCGCCGTCGCCTTGCGGTCGCGCCGGCTGCGCTTCTCGTAGAAGGCGTTGCCGCCCGCTTCGAGCACGTAATGCATGTTCTTGTACGGGAATTTCAGTCCGGCCTGGTGAAAGAACTTGGCGTTCCTGACCTTCGGATGACGCTCGCCGCGCAGCACCGCGTCGGCGGCGGCCTGCACGTCGGGAAGCGCCTTCGAATTCATCGGCCGCGAAAGCACGCCGGGCGCGAACTGACCTTTCTGGCCGACCACCTTGCAGACCGTGTCGCCGTGATCGCCCGAATCCAGCCGGTTCATGACGACCGTGCCGACCGCGACGAGGCCGTCCCGGCTCGAGCGGTTGGATTCGAAGAACATCGCCCGCTGCAGGCATTCCCTGTCCTTCATCGTGTAGGCATGCGGCCGCACGCTGACGGAGGACGTGGCGACGCCGTCGAGCGCACCGGTGCTCTGCGAACAAGCTGCAAGAAGTGATGAAAACGCAACGGCGCACAGCGCCAGGGGCAGCTTAAGCTGACTGACCACGGTATGGACCCTCTCCGAACTGCCCCCGCCGCTTCGGATGGAGACACAAGAAAGGGAAATTCTGGGCAAAAGCGTGGCAAAGCGCGACGAAACCGCCGCGCTTCGTCACAATCGGCGACCGTCCTGTTTCAGAACGGCAGCTTCATTCCCGGAGGGATCGGCAGGCCGGCGGTCAGTTCCTTGGTCTTTTCCTGCATGACCGCCTCGACCTTGGCCTTGGCGTCGTTGTGGGCGGCAAGGATCAGGTCCTCGAGGATTTCGACGTCGTCCTCCTTGAACAGCGACGGATCGACCTTCAGGGCGCGCATCTCGAACTTGCCGGAAAGGGTGACCTGGACGAGCCCGCCGCCGGCCTGGCCGGTGGCATCGATATTGGCGATCTCCTCCTGCAGGGCCTGGAACTTGGCCTGCATCTCCTTCGCCTTGCTCATCATTCCAAGAAGATCTTTCATCGTCGTCTCCGCATATCTTCCTTCAAGGCGCCGCGCGCCTCAGATTTCGTCGTCGTCATCGTCGCCCGCAACGCCGGGATCGGGGATGGCGTCCGGCTCGATCTCCTCGACCTCCGGCGCGTCGGGAATGCGTATGTCTATGATCTTCGCGCCGGGAAAGCGCGACAGGATCGCCGCCACGGTCGGGTCGCTGCGCGCGTCCATCAGGGCGGACTCGCGCTTCGCGTCGTCCAGCTCGGCAAGGGTCGCGCCGCCCTCCTCGCGCGACAGCGAAACCACCCAGCGCCTGCCGGTCCAGTCCTTCAGCCGGTTGCTCAGATCGTTGAGCAGCGTCTTCGGCGCCTCGCCGGTGAGGCTCACCTCCAGAAGCCCGGGCTCGATGCGCACCGGCCGCACGCAGCGCTTGACCAGCACCTTCAGCGCCATGTCGCGATGGCTGTCGGCGAGCGCGGCGATGTCGGCGAGCGAGGAGATGCGGGCCTTCGGCTCGGGTTCCCCGGCTGCGGGAGGCGCATCGAAACGGGGCGGGGCGGCTTCGGCCGGAACCGTCTCGACAAGGCGCATGGTCTGCCCGCCGCCATTGCCGGAGGGCATTCGCGCCTGGGATACCGCCGAGGCGCCAGGGCCTGGCGATTGCATCGCCGGTGCGCCGTTCGACGGCCTCGGCGCGGGCGCGGCGGCGCCGTTCTCCAGCGACTTCAGCGCCTCGTCGAGCGTCGGCAGGTCGGCGGCATGCGCGATGCGGATGATGACCATCTCGGCGGCGCTGACCGGCCTGTTGGAGCCCTGCACCTCGGTAATGCCCTTCAAGAGCATCTGCCAGGCGCGCGAGAGCACGCGCACGGACAGCGACTTCGAAAATTCCAGCCCCCGCGCCCGCTCGTCCTGCGACAGCGAGGGATCGTCGGCGGCCGCCGGTACGAAACGCATGCGCGTGACCAGATGATTGAATTCCGCCAGATCGGTGAGCACCGTCGCCGGATCGGCGCCGACGTCGTACTGCGCGCGAAGCTCGGCCAGCGCGGCGGCGACGTCGCCCTTCATCAGATGCTCGAACAGGTCGATGACGCGCGCGCGATCGGCAAGGCCCAGCATGTCGCGCACCGCTTCGGCCGTCACCCGGCCGGAGGAGTGGGCGATCGCCTGATCGAAGATCGACTGGGCGTCGCGCATCGAGCCCTCCGCGGCACGGGCGATCATCGCCAGCGCGTCATCGTCCGCCTCGACGCCCTCCAGCCCGCCGATGCGGGTCAGGTCGGCCTTGATGGTGGCGGCGTCGATCCGCCTCAGGTCGAAGCGCTGGCAGCGCGACAGCACGGTGATCGGGACCTTGCGGATTTCGGTCGTCGCGAAGATGAACTTCACATGCGGGGGCGGCTCCTCCAGCGTCTTCAACAGGCCGTTGAAGGCCTGGTTGGAGAGCATGTGGACCTCGTCGATGATGTAGACCTTGTAGCGCGCCGAAACGGGAGCGTAGCGCACCTGCTCGATGATGTCGCGGATGTCGTCGATGCCGGTATGGGAAGCCGCGTCCATCTCGATCACGTCGACATGGCGGCCTTCCATGATGGCGTTGCAGTGCTCGCCCGGAACGGAAAGGTCGACCGTCGGCTGGTCGATCTCGGCGGTCTTGTAGTTGAGCGCGCGCGCCAGAATGCGCGCCGTCGTCGTCTTGCCGACTCCGCGCACGCCGGTCAGCATCCAGGCCTGGGCGATGCGGCCCGTGGCAAAGGCGTTGGTAAGCGTGCGCACCATCGGCTCCTGGCCGATCAGCGCGGTGAAGTCGCGGGGACGGTACTTCCTGGCAAGCACGCGATAAGCGTTGGCCCTGCCCGTCTCGTCTTTCCCGGTTTCGCTCATGCCTCGCTCCAGCTTCCTGCGGCGGCGCCCTCGTGGCGCAAGTTTCGCCTCCGGGAGCTCACAACGTCAATGGCGCGGCGACGAAGTCCGGTGGATGGCGGAAAGGTGGGAGGCTGGCACGATGACCCGTGCCGTGGCTCGTTAGGGCTGCTTCCTTCCGGACCTGACCCGGTTGGCGAGTGGCTCGTCCACCACCAACCTCCCGCGCTCCATATCGGAAATCCCGCGCGAGATTGCAAGGGAAATGCCCGAACCCGGAAAAGAATTCCGCGATATGCCACCCGAAAGGTTTCGCTTGCAGCGCGGCGGGCACGCCTCTAGCTTCGATGCAAACGATAAGGGAAACGCCGCATGCAGGGCAGACTGGCAGGATTTCAGCTCGACGCCAGGCTGGAAAACGACAGCGAGCCGCTGATGTGGCTCGGCCTGTGCGAGTTGCGGGTGCTCAACGACCGGCGCTGGCCCTGGTTGCTGCTGGTGCCGCAGCGTCCGGGCGTGACAGAGCTGCACGACCTGACGCCGCTCGACCAGACGATGCTGACCTTCGAATCGAACCTCGTCGCCCAATCGCTGAAAAAAGCCACCGGCTGCCGCAAGATCAATGTCGCATCGCTCGGCAACGTCGTGCCGCAACTGCATGTCCACGTCATCGCCCGCAACGAAGGCGACCCCGCCTGGCCAGGCCCGGTCTGGGGCCACGGCATGCGCGAGCCCTATCCGCGCGAGGAGTTGCACCAGTTCGTCAACAAGATACGGTCGGCCCTCTAGTCACCATCGGTCTCCCCACCTTCCGGAAGCATCATGACATTCTCCCTGTTCTCCGCGCCCGAGCGCGAGCCTAGCCAGTTCGTCGGCTTCGCCGGCAACCGGATCGACCGGCAATCGGAAAACCGCTCCGACGACGTCCTGGAAAAGGCGTTCCAGGATCCGCCCCTGCGCATCATGCAGAGCCGCGCCGGCCGCCTCTACCTGAAGCTTCCCGGCGAGGCCTTCGATCCTTATTTCACCCTCGCGGAAGCGCGCGCGATGGGGGCCAAGCTCGACCATGCGATCCTGCTCGGCATGTCCTCCGCCGGTCCCGTCGTGATGGCGCCCGGCTCGGTCGAGCCGGAGGAACTGCCCGACGGCATCAAGGCGATCGACTACCGCTCGATCTACACCCAGGGCCTCATCGGCGAGGAGAGCCTGGGGGAGCTCGCGCAGGGGGCGGCACTTCTCGCCTGGCATCACAATCACCGTTTCTGCGGCCGCTGCGGGGCGCGGACGGAGATGCGGATCGGCGGCTACAAGCGCGTCTGCTCCTCCTGCGCTGCCGAGCATTTTCCTCGCACCGACCCGGTGGCGATCATGCTCGCGGTGAGGCCGGAGAAATGCCTGCTCGGCCGCAGCCCGCATTTCGCGCCGGGCATGTATTCCGCGCTCGCCGGCTTCATCGAGCCGGGCGAGACGATCGAGAACGCGGTGCGGCGCGAGACCTTCGAGGAAGCGGGCATCCGCCTCGGCCGCGTCGCCTATCACGCGAGCCAGCCCTGGCCGTTTCCCTATTCGCTGATGATCGGCTGCTTCGGCGAGGCGCTCGACGACGACATCCGCGCCGATTCGAGCGAGCTGGAAGATTGCCGCTGGTTCTCCCGTGCCGAGGTCCAGGCGATGCTGCGCGGCGAGAACGCGGAAGGGATCGTCGTGCCACCCTCGGGGGCGATCGCCCATCACCTGATCAGGGCATGGGCGACGGCGGGTTGATCGAGCCGGGCGATCCGGTTAGGACCCTTGCATGACTTCCGATACTACCCTCGACGATCTGCGCGCCGCGATCGTCAACGTCTTTCCCGAGCACGAGACCTCCCGTTTCTCCCTGCTTCCGCCCGGCTGGCACAGCGAAGCGGTCGACGTGGACGATCGTTTCGTCTTCAAGTTCCCCCGCCACGAGGAGGCGGAAAGGGCGCTGGAGAAGGAAGCGCGGGTGCTTTCGCTGGTCAGGCCGGCGGTGACGATGCCGGTGCCCGACCTGACGGTCATTGCCGGCCCGCCCATGTTCTCCCGCCACGAAAAGCTCAAGGGCGACCACCTCGTCACCACGCAATACGCTGTCCTGCCGGAAGCCGCGCGGCAGCGCCTCGCGGCCGACATCGCGCTCTTCTACGCCGAGCTTCACGCTCTCGAGGCCGCCTCGATGGCGGCAGCCGGCGCCGAGCCGATCGAGCCCTGGCTGCGACCGGAGGACATTTTGCGACGCGTCTGGCCCGCCCTGCCGGAGGAGCTGCGCTCCTTCGCCGACCGGACGATCGCGGAATGGAAGGACATGCCGCCGGACCCCCACGGCACGACCTACGGCTTCTTCGACGGGCACGGCTGGAACATGGCCTTCGATCACGAAGCCGGCCGGCTCAACGGCATCTACGACTTCGCCGATTCGGGCTTCGGCCTGCTCCATCAGGAATTCATCTACACGAACTTCATCGATCGCGACCTGACCGCGCGAATCATCGACGAATACGAGCGGCTCACCGGCCGCGCGCTCGACCGCCGGCGCGTCGAGGTCCTGAGCGGCGTCCTGCGCCTCTCAGAGCTCGCCGCCTATGCCGACGACCCAGAGCACGCTCCCGGCATGATCAAGTTCGTCGAGGAATGGGCCGCCGGCTGAGCCGACTCCCCAGCTTCAATCGTCGTTGGTTTGGGTGGCCCGGAAGGGATGCGCGTGGTAGACGCCCAAAATGCGCACCTCGCGGGAGAAGAAGTTCAGCTCCTTCAGCGCCTGCGCGACATTCGCATCGTCCGGGTGACCCTCGATGTCGGCATAGAACTGCGAGGAGAAGAACTTCCCGCCGAGCTGGTAGCTCTCCAGCTTGGTCATGTTGACGCCGTTGGTGGCGAAGCCGCCCATCGCCTTGTAGAGCGCGGCTGGAATATTGTGCACGCGAAAGACGAAGGTGGTCATCATCAGCTCCGCCGGATCCTTGCGCGGCGCCCATGACTTCTCCTTCGACAGCACGACGAAGCGGGTGACGTTGTTGTCGGTGTCCTCGACATTCTCGGCGACGATCTCGAGACCATAGAGGTCGGAGGCGAGACGCGGCGCGAGCGCCGCCCAGGAGCGGTCGCCCTCCTCCGCCACCACCCGGGCCGCACCGGCCGTGTCGCCCGCCACCACCGGCTTCCAGCGATGGCGGCGGATCACCTTGCGGCACTGGCCGAGCGCATGGATATGGCTGTGGACGGACTTGATCTCCTCGATCTTCACGCCCGGAAGCACCATGAGCTGGAAATGGATCGGCAGGAAATATTCGTTGACGATGTGCAGCTTGGATTCGGGCAGCAGATGATGGATGTCCGCCACCCGGCCGGCGATCGTGTTCTCGATCGGGATCATCGCGAGGTCGGCCTTGCCCGTCTCGACCGCGTTGAAAGCATCCTCGAAGGTCGGACACGGCAGCGGTTCCATCGCCGGATACATGTCGCGGCAGGCGGTGTCGGAATTGGCGCCGGGCTCGCCCTGGAACGCGATCTTGTTGGTCTTGTTCGTCATGCTCTAACTTCTCTGCTTCATTATCTCGCGGGCACGCTCCAGGTCGGCCGGGGTATCGACGCCGAGCGGCGGCGAATCGACGATGCGGGCGTCGATGCGCATGCCGGCTTCCAGCGCGCGAAGCTGCTCCAGGCTCTCGCGCCGCTCCAGCGCGGAAGGCGGCAGCGCGACGAAGCGCTCGAGCGCGGCGCGGCGATAGGCATAGATGCCGACATGGTGATAGAGCGGCCCTTCGCCCCAGGGGGCGGTGGCGCGGGTGAAGTAGAGCGCCCTCAGCCTGTTTTCACCGAGCGGCGAACCGACGATCTTGACGACGTTCGGGTTGGCTTTTTCCGCCTCTTCGGTGATCTCCACGCCGAGGGTGGCGATGTCGACGGTCGCGTCCGCCAGCGGCTCGACCGCGGCCGCGATGACCGCCGGATCGATGGTCGGAAGGTCGCCCTGAAGGTTGACGACGATGTCGGCCTCGCTCACGGGATCGATTTTGCCGAGCGCCTCGAAGATACGATCCGAGCCAGAGGCGTGGCTTGCCGCCGTCATCACCGCCTCGAAACCGTGCGCCTCGACGGCCTCGGCGATCGCCGGCGTGTCGGTTGCGACGACGACGCGGCCGAGCCCGCTTTCGGCCGCCCGAGCGGCGACATGGACGATCATCGGCTTGCCGGCGATGTCGGCGAGCGGCTTGCCCGGCAGGCGGGTGGAAGCCATTCTGGCGGGGATCAACAAAAGAACTGTCATGCTGCGCGGAAGGGTCCGGTCGGTGGCGAAAGTGGCAAAAGGTCTCACTTGGAATGGTTCTTATATGTGTTGCAACAGGGAAGCAAAAGACCTAGTTTCCGCGCGATTTCACCGGCAACGACCGGATGGGGTATCGTTTGCGCGTTGCGCGCACGGGGGTCAGCCTCACGGTCGGACTAGGGAGCCTTTGGGTAGATGGACTCTAATGAACTCAACAAGCTGATCGGCGGCTTTCTGGCCGTGGTTTTCGTTGCCTTCTCGATCAGCCTTGTCTCGGACGCGATCTTTGCGGCGCACGCACCGGAAAAGCCGGGCTATATCATCGAGGCCCCCGAGGGACCGGTCGCGGCCGGCGGCGGCGCCCAGGAGGAACAGACGCCGGTCGTCGAGCTTCTCGCGGCCGCCGATCCGGCCGCCGGCGAGCAGGCCTTCCGCAAATGCGTGGCCTGCCACACCGCCGAGGACGGCGGTGCCAACAAGGTCGGCCCGAACCTCTACGACATCATCAACCGCCCGATCGCCTCGCATGAAGGCTTCAGCTATTCGGGCGCCATGCGCGACTTCTCCGAGGGCGGCTCGGTGCATTGGGACTACGAGCACATCAGCCAGTTCCTGCGCGCTCCGCGCTCCTACATCAGCGGTACGGCGATGTCGTTCGCGGGCATCAAGAACCCGCAGGAAGAGGCCAATCTGATCGCCTATCTGCGCACGCTCTCCGCCAATCCGGCTCCGCTGCCGGAGCCGGCGGCAGCCGGCGAAGAGGCCGCGCCGGCCGAGGGCGAGGAGGCAGCTCCTGCCGAGGGAGAGGAAGCAGTTCCGGCCGAAGAGGCACCTGCCGGCGAGGAAGCAGCGCCTTCGGGCGAACAGCAGGCGCCGGCGGAAGGTCAGGCTCCGGCCACGGACGAGACGCCCGGCGACCAGCCCGAAGCCGGCACCGACGTTTCGCCCGAGACCGACGCGGGCACGCCAGCCGGCGAGGAAGCGCCTGCCGATGAGGAGGCCCCCGCCCAGCAGCAGGAAGCTCCCGCCCAGCAGCAGGCGCCGGCGAATCAATAACGAATTTGTAATCTGACGATCACGAAAAAGCCGGGTTTCGCCCGGCTTTTTTATTGTCGCCATCGCCTTCCTTGCCGCAAAAAGGTTTTCATACGCTGCCAGTGGGCTACGTTGAATGCACGAACAGGAAATCGGGTACGATCAATGAGAGGAAGGTCATGAGGCAAATCGGATTCCGCTCGCTCGCCGGCATGGCGGTAGCCACACTCGTATGGACAGGCGGAGTATCCGTGGCATCCGATGGCGAATGGCTGACCACCTCGACGCTTACCGGCGAATCCAAATACAGCGAGAATTTCGAGCGCTACGACTACGTCAATCCCGATGCGCCCAAGGGCGGCACGCTGAATGCGGTCGCCACCGGCACTTTCGACAGCTTCAACCCCTATATCGTGCGCGGCAGCGCGGCGGCCGGCCTCGCCTTCTTCGGCGGCGGCCTCCTCTACGACACGCTGATGGAACAGGCGATGGACGAGCCCAGCACCAGCCATCCGCTGCTTGCCGAGGCGTTCAAATATCCCGACGACTACTCCTCGGCCACCTACCGGCTCAATCCCAAGGCCAAATGGCACGACGGCAAGCCGATCACGGCGGAGGACGTCGTCTGGTCCTTCAACGTGCTGAAGGAAAACAGCCAGCTCTACAATCGCTACTACGCCAATGTGACCGAGGCGGTCGCCCTCTCCGACCACGAGGTGGAATTCCGCTTCGACCAGAAGGGCAACCGCGAGCTGCCCCATATCATGGGCGACCTCGCCGTCCTCCCGAAGCACTGGTGGGAAGGAACCAACGCGAGGGGCGAAAAACGCGACATCACCCAGCCCACGCTCGAGCCGCCGCTGGGCTCCGGCCATTACCGCATCAAGAGCTTCCGTCCAGGCGCCGAGATCGTCTGGGAGCGCGTCGAGGATTATTGGGGCGCGGACCTGCCGGTGAAGATCGGCCGCGAGAATTTCGACATGCGCCGCTATGTCTACATCCAGGACGAAAACGCGGCCTGGCAGGCCTTCACCAAGGGCGGGCTGCAGGATGTCCGGCCGGAAAGCCGTTCGGCACGCTGGGCGACCGGCTACAACTTCCCGGCCTTCGAGGCCGGCGACGTGGTCAAGAAGGCGTTCAAGACCGAATCGGGCGAACCGATGCAGGGCTTCGTCATGAACACGCGCAGGTCGCAGTTCCAGGATCGCCGCGTGCGCCAGGCGCTGACGCTTGCACTCGACTTCGAAAGCATGAACCGCCGCCTCTTTCACGGCTACAACACCCGCACCCAGAGCTATTTCCAGGGACAAGAGCTCGCCTCGAGCGGTCTTCCGGAAGGTCGTGAGCTTGAAATCCTGAACGAATTCAAGGACGAGCTGCCGCCCGAACTCTTCACGGAAGAATTCAAGCTTCCCGTCTACGACAGCGCCCAGGCGCAGCGGCAGCATTTGCGCGAGGCCGTCGCGCTTTTTGCGGAAGCCGGCTGGAAGATCAATGGCGGGCGCATGGTCAACGAGAAGACCGGCAACCAGTTCAAGATCGAGATACTCGGCAACAATCCGACCGACGAGGTGATTTCCAACTCCTACATGGACAATCTGCGCTCGATCGGCATCGACGTCTCGCTGCGCATCGTCGATCCCAGCCAGTACCAGAACCGCGTCCGCAATTTCGACTACGACATGGTAACGGACATGATGGCCCAGTCGGCCTCGCCCGGCAACGAGCAGCGTGATTTCTGGAGTTCGGCGGCCGCCGACGCGCCCGGATCGCGCAACAGGGCGGGCATCAAGAATCCCGTCGTGGACAGGCTGGTCGACAGGATCATCTTCGCCGAGGATCGCGACGAACTGGTCGCCACGACGCGGGCGCTCGATCGAGTGCTCCTGTGGAACTACTACGTCGTGCCGCAATGGTATCGCAACGAGATCTGGCTCGCCTACTGGAACAAGTTCGGCATGCCGGAGAAGCAACCGGCCTATATCGGCGCGGACATCGATTCCTGGTGGATCGATCCAGAGAAGGAACAGGCGCTCGCGCGCAAGTACAGGAGCGGCAATTGAACATCCGCGACGGCATTTCGCGCCGCGACTTCCTTTTCATCGGAGGCGCGGCCGCCCTCGCGCCCCTGCTGCCGGCGGACGCGCTCGCGGCGGTCGCCACCGAAACTCCGCTGCACGGCATCTCCCCCTTCGGCGACCTGAAATACGGTCCGGACTTCTCTCATTTCGACTATGCGAGCCCGGACGCGCCGAAGGGCGGAACGTTCAACTTCATGGTGCCGAACTGGAACTTCAACCAGAACGTCCTGACCTTCAACACGCTCAACAGCTTCGTACCCAGGGGCGACGCGCCGCCGCGCATGGAGCTCTGCTTCGACAGTCTGTTTTCTGGCGCGCTGGACGAGCCGGCATCGGCCTACGGTCTCGTGGCGGAAACCGTCACGATCTCGGCCGACCGCAACAGCTTCGTCTTCAAGCTGCGGCCCGAGGCGCGCTTTCACGACGGTTCGCCGCTGACCGCGGCAGACGTCGCGTTCAGCTACAAGCTCCTGAAGGAGGAAGGGCACCCGATCCTCGCCCTGATGCTCTCCGAGATGACCGAGGCGGTCGCCGACGATCCGCAGACCTTCCGTCTCGTCTTTTCCGGCAAGCAGTCGTCGCGGACGATCTTCGCGGTGATCGGCTTTCCGATCCTGTCCGAGGCCTATCTCTCCGAGAACCCGTTCGACGCCTCGCAGCTCAAGGCGCTGCTCGGCTCCGGCGCCTTCAAGGTCGGCCGTTTCTCCGCCGGTCAGTGGATCGAATATGACCGTGTCGAGGATTATTGGGCCCGCGACCTGGCGGTGAACCGCGGGCTCAATCATTTCGACCGCCTCCGCATCGAGTTCTTCCGCGACCGACAGGCCGCCTTCGAGGCATTCAAGAAGGGCGACATTCATTTCCGCCAGGAATTCACCTCGCGCGTCTGGGCAACGGGCTACGACTTCCCGGCCGTTACCCAGAAAAAGGTCGTCATGCGCGAATTCCCCGGCGAGAAGAACCCGACCATGCAGGCCTGGGCGATCAACCAGCGGCGTGCGCGCTTTCAGGATCCGCGCGTCCGGCGCGCGATCGGCATGTGCTTCGACTTCGAATGGACGAACCGCAACCTCTTTTACGGCGCCTACGAGCGCTCCAACTCGACCTTCGAGAAATCGGACTACAAGACGAGCGGCGCGCCATCGCCGGAGGAACTCGAGCTCCTGGAAACATTCCGCGGCCGCGTGCCGGAGGAGGTGTTCGGCGAGGTCTACGTCCAACCGGTCACGGACGGCTCGGGGCGCGATCGCAGGGTGCTGCGCGAAGCGCGCCAGATGCTGATCGAAGCGGGCTGGAAACCCAGCGGCCAGCTTCTCGCGAACGATGCCGGCCAGCGTCTGACGCTCGAATTCCTGACGCAGGAGGAAGGCATCGTGCGTCTCACGACGCCTTACGTGGACAATCTGCGCGCCATCGGCGTCGACGCGACGATCAGGACGGTCGACGCCTCGCAGTATCAGGCGCGTCAGCGCGATTTCGATTTCGACGTCGTGCTGATGGCGCTGTCCTTCACCCCGCTTCCCTCGCAGGATTCGCTGACCCAGATATTCCATTCCCGCTCGGCCGACCTGCCCTCTCTGCGCAATCTGCCGGGCACGAAGGACCCGGTCGTCGATGAACTGGTCGAGATGGTCGGGCGCGTCGACAACACCGACGACCTCACGGTGATCATGCGTGCGCTCGACCGGGTCTTGCGCGCACGCTCGGACTGGATTCCAACTTACTACATGGCGAATCACAAGGCTGCCTATTGGGACATGTTCGGCTTCAAGGAACCGAAACCCGACTATGGCTTTCCTGTTGAATCGCTGTGGTGGCACGACGAAGAGAAGGCAAGAACGATTGGCAGAGCCTGACGGATATTTTTTGAAGCCTCACCTGGTCTCGGGCGGCCGTCCTTCCATGCTCGCTGTTTCCATCACCGTCGCGGAGCCTTTCGTTTCCCCGAGAGGGCGCAAATTCCTCGCGCATGCGCCGCGCAACGCGGGAGCCGCCTGATGGGCGCCTATATCCTTCGCCGCATCCTTCTGATGATCCCGACGCTCTTCGGCATCATGGCGATCTCCTTCATCGTCATCCAGTTCGCCCCCGGCGGGCCGATCGAGCAGATCATCGCGCGCATGAGCGGCCAGGGCGGCGGAATGCTCGACAACATCTCCGGCGGCGGAGCCGCCGACACGGCGCAGAATTTCGACCTGTCCGGCGATTCCCGCTATCGTGGGGCGCAAGGCCTCGATCCCGCCTTCATCGCCAAGCTCGAACAGCAGTTCGGCTTCGACAAGCCGCCGCTCGAGCGCTTCTTCACCATGCTATGGAACTACATCCGCTTCGATTTCGGGGAGAGCTATTTCCGCGACATATCCGTGATAGACCTGATCCTGGAGAAGATGCCGGTCTCCATCTCGCTCGGACTGTGGATCACGCTCATCTCCTACGCGATCTCCATCCCGCTCGGCATCCGCAAGGCGGTCAAGGACGGCTCCTCCTTCGACATGTGGACCAGCGGCATCGTCATCATCGGCTATGCGATACCGGGCTTCCTCTTCGCCATCCTGCTGATGGTGCTTTTCGCCGGCGGCTCGTTCTTCGACTGGTTCCCCCTGCGCGGACTAACCTCCGACAATTGGAGCGAGCTTTCCTGGCCGCAGCGGATCCTCGACTATTTCTGGCACCTGACGCTGCCGCTCACCGCGATGGTGCTGTCGGCCTTCGCGACGACGACGCTTCTGACCAAGAACTCCTTCCTCGAGGAAATCCGCAAGCAATATGTGACGACGGCGCGCGCCAAGGGGTTGAGCGAGCGCAAGGTGCTCTATGGCCACGTCTTCCGCAACGCCATGCTGATCATCATCGCCGGCTTTCCCGGCGCGTTCATTTCGGCCTTCTTCACTGGCTCGCTGCTGATCGAGAACATCTTCTCGCTCGACGGTCTCGGTCTGCTCGGCTTCCGGGCGGTGATCGACCGTGACTACGCCGTCGTGTTCGCCAATCTCTATATCTTCTCGTTGATCGGACTCTTCGTCAGCCTGCTCTCGGACCTCACCTACACCCTCATCGATCCGCGTATCGATTTCGAGCGGAGGGACGTGTGATGTCCGACATCATCACCAAGGGCGAGGTCGAACAGGTTCGCGAGCGCGCCGTGCGCCCCTGGCTTTCGCCGCTCAACCAGCGCCGCTGGCAGAACTTCAAGGCCAACCGGCGCGGCTACTGGTCGTTATGGATATTCCTCCTCCTGTTCGTGCTCTCCCTCTTCGCCGAGTTCATCGCGAACGACAGGCCGATCCTCGCCATGTACAAGGGCGAGCTGCTCTTTCCCTCCGTCGTCTCCTATCCTGAAGAGAAATTCGGCGGCTTCCTCGCGGTGACCGATTATCGCGATCCGGTCATCCAGGAAGAGATCAATGCGAATGGCTGGCTGGTCTGGCCGCCGATCCGCTACTCCTACCGCACGGTGAACAACGAGATTCCGGAAGCCGCTCCGGCAAGACCGTCCTGGCTGTACACGGTGGAAGAGCGCTGCGGCCGCTATTTCGAGGGCGTCGACGACCCCAACTGCACGGTCGGCAACTGGAACTGGCTCGGAACCGACGACCAGGCGCGCGACGTGATGGCCCGCGTCATCTACGGCTTCCGCATCTCGGTTCTGTTCGGACTGGTCCTCACGCTCGCCTCAGCCGTCATCGGCGTCTCGGCCGGCGCCGTGCAGGGTTATTTCGGGGGCTGGACCGACCTGATCTTCCAGCGCATCATCGAGATCTGGTCCTCGATCCCGGTTCTCTATCTCATCCTCATCATCGCGGCCGTGCTGCCGCCGGGCTTCTTCATCCTGCTCGGCATCATGCTGCTCTTCTCGTGGGTGGCCTTCGTCGGCGTGGTGCGGGCGGAATTCCTGCGGGCGCGCAATTTCGAATATGTCAACGCCGCGCGCTCGCTCGGCGTGCCGAACCGCACCATCATGTTCCGCCATCTCCTGCCCAACGCGATGGTGGCGACGCTGACCTTCCTGCCCTTCATCCTCAACGGCTCGATCACGACGCTGACCTCGCTGGACTTCCTAGGCTTCGGCCTGCCGCCGGGCTCGGCCTCGCTCGGCGAGCTCCTGCGCCAGGGTCAGCGCAACCTCAACGCGCCCTGGCTCGGCATCGC
This sequence comes from Aquamicrobium sp. LC103, assembly GCF_001014615.2. GTDB lineage: Bacteria > Pseudomonadota > Alphaproteobacteria > Rhizobiales > Rhizobiaceae > LBCQ02. Next base: position 122,507 of record NZ_LBCQ02000011.1, on the reverse strand, counting down.
CGGCTTCCTCACCCTGTCGGTCATGCTTTCGCTGCTGATCTTCATCGGCGAAGCGACGCGCGACGCCTTCGATCCGCGGAAGACATTCCGATGAGTTCCTCTCCCCTCCTCTCCGTGCGCGATCTTTCCGTCGCCTTCATGCAAGGCGGCAAGGAGGTGAATGCCGTCGATCACGTCTCCTTCGACATCGCCAAGGGCGAGACGGTGGCGCTCGTCGGCGAATCCGGCTCTGGCAAGTCAGTCTCCGCGCTCTCCGTCCTGAAGCTGCTGCCCTACCCTTCGGCGAGCCACCCCTCCGGCCAGATCCTGTTCGACGGCAAGGACCTTCTGTCGCTCGATGAAAAGGCGCTGCGCCAGGTGCGCGGCAACAAGATCACCATGATCTTCCAGGAGCCGATGACCTCGCTCAACCCGCTGCACACGATCGAGCAGCAGATCGCCGAAATCCTCAGGCTTCATCAGGGCATGGGCGACAATCAGGCGCGCAGGCGCACGCTGGAACTCCTGCGCGAGGTCGGCATCCAGGAGCCGGAAAAACGCCTCGGCGCCTATCCGCACCAGCTTTCCGGCGGCCAGCGCCAGCGCGTGATGATCGCCATGGCGCTCGCCAACGAGCCGGAGCTGCTGATCGCCGACGAGCCGACAACCGCGCTCGACGTGACCGTGCAGGCACAGATCCTGGAACTCCTCGCCAAGCTGAAGAAGGCGAAGGGCATGTCGGTGCTGTTCATCACCCACGATCTCGGCATCGTGCGCAAGATCGCCGACCGCGTCTGCGTGATGACCAAGGGCAAGATCGTCGAAGCGGGTCCGACGCGGGAAATCTTCGAGAATCCGCAGCATGCCTACACCAGGCATCTCATCGCCGCCGAGCCCAAGGGACGCCCGCCGAAGCTCGACACCGATGCCGAGAAGGTGATGACCGGCGAGAACATCCGCGTCTGGTTTCCGATCAAGCAGGGCTTCTTCCGTCGCACCGTCGACCACGTGAAGGCGGTGGACGGCATCGACGTCGCCGTGCGCGCCGGCCAGACCCTCGGCGTGGTGGGCGAATCGGGTTCCGGCAAGACCACGCTGGGGCTCGCGCTGTCGCGCATGATTTCCTCGCAGGGGCGCATCCGGCTGGGCGCGCGAGAGATCGACCGCTTCTCCTTCAAGGAGATGCGCCCGTTGCGCCGCGAGATGCAGATCGTCTTCCAGGACCCGTTCGGCTCGCTCAGCCCGCGCATGTCGGTGTCCGAGATCATCGAGGAAGGATTGACCATCCACGAGCCGCGGCTTTCGGCGGACGAACGCGACGACATGGTCGTCGACGTGCTCAACGAGGTCGGCCTCGACCCGGCCTCGCGCTTCCGCTACCCGCACGAATTCTCCGGCGGCCAAAGGCAGCGCATAGCCATCGCCCGCGCCATGGTCCTGAAACCCCGCTTCGTCATGCTCGACGAGCCGACCTCCGCGCTCGACATGAGCGTGCAGGCGCAGGTGGTGGATCTCCTGCGCGAGCTGCAGCACAAGCACTCGCTCGCCTATCTCTTCATCAGCCACGACCTGAAAGTCGTCCGTGCGCTCGCCAACGAGGTGATCGTCATGCGCCACGGCAAGGTCGTCGAGCATGGCCCGTCGGAGCAGATATTCGAAAGGCCGCAGACCGACTACACCAGGGCGCTCATTGCCGCCGCATTCGAGATAGCGACGGCGCCGACGGGCGTCGTCAGCCAGTAATATCGATTTTCAAGGAAAACGGTCATGTCTTCATCGCCGCGCCGGCGCATTCTCCTTTCGGTCACCAACTACAATCCGCGCCGCTGGCACGAACTGCTCTCGGCAAGGCACGACGTCGTGCTGGATGCCGAGCCCGGCGACCCGACCATCGACTACGCCGTCGTGTGGAAGCACAAGCCGGGCATACTTTCCCGCCTGCCCAACCTCAGGGCGATCTTCTCCATCGGTGCCGGCGTCGACCACATCTTCGCCGACACCGACCTGCCCGACGTGCCTATCGCGCGCGTGGTGGCGCAAAACCTGTCGCAATACATGACCGAGTTCGTCGTCTGGCGCGTGCTCGACCATCAGCGCCAGGGCATGCTTTACCGCGCGCAGCAAGGCAAGAAGGTCTGGCACGAGCCCGAGCAGCCGCCGGCCAACGAGGTCGCCGTCGGCATCATGGGCCTCGGGCAGCTCGGCCGTGCCGCGGCAAGGGCGCTGCTGGCGCTCGGCTTCAAGGTGAACGGCTGGACGCGCACGCCGCGTCCGATGGAGGGCGTGACCTGCTGGGATGGCGCGGAAGGCCTTCCGGGCTTCCTCAACGCCACCGACATTCTCGTCGTGCTCCTGCCGCACACGCCGGCGACCGAGGGCATAATCGATTATGAATTGCTCCGACGGCTACGCCGCGACAACGGGCTCGGCGGCGCCATTCTCGTCAATGCCGGCCGTGGCAAGCTTCAGAAGGAGGCCGACATCCTGCGCGCGTTGGAGGACGGCACCTTGAAGGAAGCGAGCCTCGACGTCTTCGAGCGCGAGCCGCTGCCTGCCGAAAGCCCGCTCTGGGAGCATCCGCGCGTCTTCGTCACGCCGCACGCGGCCGCCACTTCGGATCCCGCCCATCTCGTGCCGCTGATGCTGGAACAGATGGCACGGCTGGAGCGCGGCGAACCCATGGAGAACCTGGTCGATCGCGAAGCCGGCTACTGACGGCAGCCGGCTCTTTGGATTCGCATTCTCAGGGCCTCCTGAACACGGTCGGGCGGCCGTAGAGATAGGCGATGCGGTCGACGGCGTCCCGCAACCGCTCGCGCGAAACCATCATCGTATGGCCGTTGGCGTGGATGATGTTCTCACCGTCGAGCATGACCGCGACATGGCCCTTCCAGAAGACGAGATCGCCTCGGCGCAGACCGGCCAGATCATCGCCGATGTCGAGCGTCCCGCCGATCGAGCCGGCCTGCATGTCGGTGTCGCGCAGGACCGAACGGCCCGCCATGCGCATGGCAAGCTGCACGAGCCCCGAACAGTCGATGCCGAACGCGCTGGCGCCGCCCCACAGATAGGGCGTGCGTTCCAGCTCTTCCGCGATCGTCACATAGTCGCCGGCCGTCTTTTCGACCGTGCGCAGATGCGAGGCGATCACGGCTTCGCCGTTTTCGAGAAGCGCGTAGGCGGTACCCCTGTTCTCGGCCGTTTCGACAACCCGCAGCCGCGCCCCCATGGAGTGGGTTCGCATCGCCGGCGATTTGAGTTCGGGACCGGGGTAGACGAAGGTGCGCGGCGCGACGACGACATGGGTCGGCGCCCCCTCTTGCCGTGCCAGCGCGTCAGACGAGGCGTAGCCGACATAGCCGTCGGTCTCGGATTGCAGCCACGCCCAGCCTTCGCGCTCTTCGAAGACCAGCACGTCGTCACCACACAGAAGCTGCGTGTCGACGCCGGCATCGGCGCGCGGCGCGTTGCGCAGGTCAAGCACCGGGGCGGACACCCGCGCCGGCCTTCCCTCGGCATAATCCGTCGCCTCGACCCTGCCGCGAAGGCGGATGTCGGCAAGGTCCGGCCTGTGGGCATTGAGCCTTCCATCGAGCTTGGTCACAGCGGCAGCTCCGCAGCCTTGTCGATCACCACGTCTCCGAAGCGCTCCACGAAGAGCGCTCCTTCCACGGTCCTTTTGACGAGCACGTTGCGACGATCCTTCTGATCACGGTGCCGCGACACCAGCTTCAGCGCGCCCATCGTGTCGAGCGCGCGGGTGATTACCGGCTTGGTGACGCCGAGCTTGGCGGCGAGCCCCCGCACCGTGTGCGGCGGCGGGTCGAGATAGATCGTCAGCAGGATCGCCATCTGGCGCATGGTCAGGTCGGGCGAATCCGCCTGGACCTCGCCCAGCATCACTTGTTGCCAGAGCCGCAGCGACTGGCTCGGCCGCATCACAATTCCCATACGCGCACTCAATCAGGAAATTGTTTCGGTTGCGTTTCATTCCGACAGGATCGTGGCGGAAAAATGCCCTCATCGCCGATAGCGCGAAACGAGCACATGCTCGATGGCGCGGATCGCCTGCGCCTCACCGCCGACCGGCCCGTGCGGCCGCTCGTTCGGCGCCCAGCCGAAAATGTCGAAATGCGCCCAGCTCTTCGCCTTCTCGACGAAGCGTTTGAGGAACAGCGCGGCGGTCACCGAACCGGCGAAGCCGTCGCCGTTCACGTTGTTGAAGTCGGCGGACTTGGAGGCGAGCCTGGCGTCGTAAGGCTTCCAAAGCGGCATGCGCCACAACGGATCTGCCACATGGTCGCCGGCCGCGAAAAGCTCCGCCGCAAACGCTTCGTCGCCGGTGTAGAAGGGCGCGAGGTCCGGCCCGAGCGCGACCCGCGCTGCGCCGGTCAGCGTCGCCATGTCGATCAGGATTTCCGGCGTCTCCTCGTCGGCGAGCGCCAACGCGTCGGCAAGCACCAGCCGGCCTTCGGCGTCGGTGTTGCCGATTTCCACCGTATGGCCCTTGCGGCTCTTCAATATGTCGCCGGGACGGAAGGCGTTGCCCGAGATCGAGTTCTCCACCGCGGGGATCAGCACGCGCAGCCGCACCTTCAGCTTCGCGGCCATGATCATCGAGGCGAGGCCGAGCACGTTCGCCGCGCCGCCCATGTCCTTCTTCATCAAGAGCATGCCCGACGCCGGCTTGATGTCGAGCCCGCCCGTGTCGAAACACACGCCCTTGCCGACCAGCGTCACCTTCGGCGCGCCCTTCTCGCCCCACACCATGTCGATCAGCCGGGGTGCCGTGACCGAGGCGCGACCGACGGCGTGGATCATGGGGAAGTTGGCGGAAAGCAGCGCGTCGCCCTTCGTCACGTTCACCTTGGCCTTGTGGGTCCTGGCAAGCGCGCGGACAGCCTTTTCCAGCTCCTCGGGGCCCATGTCGTTGGTCGGCGTGTTGGTCAGGTCGCGAACGAGAAAGACGGCTTCGGCCTGCCGCTTCACGGCAGCCGCGTCCGCGCCCTTCGGCAGCGCGAAGCGAATGTCGCGGGCGCCGTTCTTGCCGTAACGGGTGAAGACGTAGCTGCCGAGCACCAGCCCGAGAGCGGCGAGCGAGGGATCGGCCGGCTCGCCGGCGAACTTCCAGTCGCCCCCCGGCAACTGCCTGGCGAGCGCACCGGTCGTCAGCGAAGCGAAGCCGCCCGTTTCCTCCGGCAGGCCGAAGAGCGCGCCAGCCAGCTTGCCGCCCTCGCCCGGCAGCAGCAGCACCCTGCCCGGCTCGCCGCAAAATCCGTTCGCCTCCGCCCAGGTCCTGGCGGCATCGCCGATCTGCGCGTTCGCCAGGCCACCCTTGGCGACGAGATGGACGGGAAGGGCGGCGGATTTGGATTTTTCGATCAGTTGCAGCGGCATTTCAGTCAATCCTCGAACAGGCGCGGCACGGGCCGCTGAACGGTTCTTAACCGTCCGTTAGGGTTAACAGAATATTTCTCTTTACCGACAGCGGCCGGGCGGCCGTTTATACGGGATGGGGGCTTGCGCCGATGTTGACCAATCGCAGCGCGAACGCAACGGGAAAACGGTTTATCACCACCGCATTGGCGCTCGTTCTGGCAGCCGCACTGGCCGGCTGTGCCAAGGATAGGATGACGACCGGATCGATAGCCGGCTCCTCTTCGGGACCAGCCACCCAGATGTCCGGCAGGGAGCTTCAATCGGCGGTCGATACGCTCGGCCGCTCCTACGCGCGCAACCCGAAGGACGTGAACCTGGCGATGCGCTACGCCTCTTCCCTGCAGATGAACGGCAGGACCGACCAGGCGCTCGCGGTGATGCGCAAGCTCGCCATCGAGCATCCCAAGGAGCGCGCCGTGCTTGCCGCCTACGGCAAGTCGCTCGCCGCCGCCGGACAGCTCGAGCCCGCGCTGGACGCGGTGCGCCGCGCGCAGACGCCCGAATATCCGGACTGGAAGCTGCTCTCCGCCGAAGCCGCCATTCTCGACCAGCTCGGCCAGCAGGACGAGGCGCGCAAGCTCTATCGGCGCGCGCTCGACCTCAAGCCCGGCGAATCGTCCGTGCTCTCCAATCTCGGCATGTCCTACGTCCTCGGCGGCGATCTCAAGACCGCCGAAACCTACATGCAGCAGGCGGCGGAAGCGCCGGACGCCGACAGCAGGGTCCGTCAGAACCTCGCTCTGGTCGTCGGGCTGCAGGGCCGTTTCCAGGAGGCCGAGCAGATCGCCAGCCGCGAGCTTTCCCGCGAGCAGGCGCAGGCCAACGTCGCCTATCTGCGCTCCATGCTTTCACAGCAGAACGCCTGGAACGAACTCAGGCAGGACGAGAAGAAAAAGAAGGCCAACTGACGCTTCTCCGCTCAGCGCATCGGCATCGAAAAAAGGCTCCGCGATACGCGGAGCCTTTTTCGACGTCAGTTCGGGAAGATGCCCTGCTGCGAGACCTGGATGCCGGCTGGGCCGAGAATCACGGCGAACAGCACCGGCAGGAAGAACAGGATCATCGGAACGGTCAGCTTCGGCGGCAGGGCGGCCGCCTTCTTCTCGGCGGCGTTCATGCGCATGTCGCGGCTTTCATTGGCGAGGACGCGCAGCGCATGGGCGACCGGCGTGCCGTAGCGTTCGGCCTGGATCAGCGCCTGCGAAACCGCCTTTACCGATTCAAGCCCGGTGCGCTGGGCAAGATTCTCATAGGCCTGACGCCTCTCCTGCAGGAAGGAGAGCTCCGCGTTGGTCAGCACGAATTCCTCGGCCAGTTCGACCGATTGCGTGCCGACCTCGTCGGCAACGCGGCGGAAGGCGGCTTCCACCGACATGCCCGACTCCACGCAGATCAGCATCAGGTCGAGCGCGTCGGGCCAGGCCTTCTGGATCGATTCCTTGCGCTTCGTCGCCCGGTTGGAAACATAGAGCACCGGCGCGTAGAAGCCGGCATAGGCGAGCAGGATGCAAACGAACAGCTTGACGAAGGGCGGTTGCGCCGCGAGTCCGCCGAGCACGAATATGTAGAACGCGCCGGCGAACAGGCCCGCGAAGGGCAGCACGAGCCGGAAGAACAGGAACTTGGTCAGCGGATTCTGGCCGCGAAAGCCCGCCATTCTGAGCTTGCTGAGCGTCGTCTCGTCGACCAGCGCGCGCCTGAGATCCAGGCGGTCGACCACGGCGCGCATGCCGACGGACTGTTCCTCGCGCAGGCCCCTGCGCTTGCGGTCGGCCTCGGCGGCAAGCCGCGCCCGTTGCCTGGCGCGCAGTTCCTCGCGCTCGAGCGCCACGGACTTCATCCGGGCCTTCAGCGGATCTCCGCCGAAAGCGGGCAGCGCCGTGAACACGGTGGCGAAGACAGCCACAGCCACCAGAAGCGCGATGAGGAAGCTCGGATCGGTAAGCGACTTGACGATCTGTTCGGTCATTGCGCGCGCTGCCTATATCTCGAAATTCATCATCTTGCGCATCACGAAGATGCCCATCGACATCCACACCGCCGACACGCCGAGGATGAGATGGCCGGTGCTGGTGGTGAAAAGCGGCATGATGTAGTTCGGGCTCGACAGATAGACGAGGAAGGCGACGAGGAAGGGCAGCGCGCCGATGATCACGGCCGACGCCTTCGCCTCCATCGAAAGCGCCTGGATCTTCGCCTTCATCTTCTTGCGGTCGCGCAGCACCTTGGAAAGGTTGCCGAGCGCTTCGGAAAGGTTGCCGCCCGCCTGGCTCTGGATCTGGATCACGATGCCGAAGAAGCTCGCCTCCGGGCAGGGCATCGTCTCGTGCATGCGCAGCGCGGCGTCGGGCAGCGAGATGCCGAGTTGCTGAGCCTCGACGATGCGGCGGAACTCCGAGCGCACCGGCTCCGGCGATTCATTTGCGATCAGTCGCACGCCGTCGTTGAGCGGAAGGCCGGATTTCACCGCGCGCACGATGACGTCGAGCGAATTGGGAAACTCGTCGAGAAAGGCCTTCACCCGCCGCGCACGCTTGAAGGTGACGAACCAGCGCGGAATGCCGAGAAAGCCGACGAGAAAGGCGCCCGGCACCACCGGCAGCGGCGCCCCGAGAATGAAAACCAGCACCGCTAACACGAAGCCGCCGGCCATCGAATAGAGATAGAAGCGCTCGAGCGACAGGTTCAGCCCGGCCTGGCGGATCTGCACCTTCAGCGGCGGTTTGCGGAGATTTTCATCGCGCGACTTTTGCTTAACCTCCAGCTCTTTCAGCGAATCCTGGACGGATTTGCGCCGCTTGGCCGCTTCGGCGAGCCTGTCGCGCGAGGCCTTGACCAGCGCCCGGTCGGTTTCCGCGCGCTTCACGATCTCGAGGCGGCGGTCCGCCTTCCTCTCGTTCTCGATCCTGGCGAAGAGCAGCGCGTAGGCGATCGCTCCGGCGCTCAGGCCGGCAAGCAGGACGAAAAGCAGCGTGGTCGTGTCGAGGCCGAACATCTTGTGCCCGCTCCTAACCGCCGTCGCCCGGCCGAGGCTCGGCGAGCGGCGTCGTCACGACTGCTTCTCCATCGCTTCCAGCGCATTCGCCAGCCGCTGTTCCTCGCCATAATAGCGGGCGCGGTCCCAGAAGGCGGGCCGCGCGATGCCGGTGGAGACGTGATTTCCGATCAGGCGGCCCTGCGCGTCCTCACCCTTGAGATCGTAGAGGATCAGGTCCTGGGTGATGACGACGTCACCCTCCATGCCGATCACCTCGGTGACGTGGGTGATGCGGCGAGAGCCGTCACGCAGACGGGCGGCCTGGATGATGATGTCCACCGAGCCGACGACGATCTCGCGCACGGTCTTCTGCGGAAGCTGGAAACCGCCCATGGCGATCATGGATTCGATGCGGTTCAGGCATTCGCGCGGGCTGTTGGCATGGATCGTACCCATCGACCCGTCATGGCCGGTGTTCATCGCCTGCAGCAGGTCGAACACTTCCGGCCCGCGCACCTCACCCACCACGATGCGCTCCGGGCGCATGCGCAGACAGTTCCTGACGAGGTCGCGCATGGTGATCTCGCCTTCGCCCTCGAGATTGGGCGGGCGGGTCTCCAGCCGCAGGACGTGCGGCTGCTGGAGCTGGAGTTCGGCGGAATCCTCGCAGGTGATGATGCGCTCGTCACGGTCGATATAGTTGGTCAGGCAGTTGAGCAGCGTCGTCTTGCCCGAGCCCGTCCCGCCCGAGATCACGACGTTGCAGCGCACGCGGCCGATGATCTTCAGCACCTCCGCGCCTTCCGGCGAAATCGCGCCGAAGCGGACGAGTTGGTCGAGCGTCAGCTTGTCCTTCTTGAACTTGCGGATGGTTAGCGCCGTGCCGTCGATCGCCAGCGGCGGGACGATGACGTTGACGCGCGAGCCGTCGGGAAGCCGCGCGTCGCAGATCGGGCTCGATTCGTCGACGCGCCGGCCGACCTGGCTGACGATGCGCTGGCTGATGTTGAGAAGCTGCTGGTTGTCGCGAAAGCGGATACCGGTCTGCTCGACCTTGCCGTTGACCTCGATGAAGACCTGCTTGGCGCCGTTGACCATGATGTCGGCGATGTCGTCGCGCGCCAGAAGCGGCTCCAGCGGGCCGTAGCCGAGCACGTCGTTGCAGATATCCTCGAGCAGTTCCTCCTGCTCGGCGATCGACATCGCGAAATTCTTGATCGCGATGATGTCGTTGACGATGTCGCGGATTTCCTCGCGGGCGCTGTCGGGCTCGAGCTTGGCGAGCTGCGACAGGTCGATCGTGTCGATCAGCGCGGAGAACACCTGGCTCTTGGTGTCGTAATAGGATTCGCTGCGCTCGCGCGGCATGCGCCTGGGCTCGGGCGCGAGCGGCGGCGTTTCCACCGTCCGCGTCCGCGCGGCGGGAGACACGGGCACGGATGGTTCTGAACGAGTGGCCGGCACCTGCTCGTCGAGGACGAGGCTGTCGCCCGCTGGCGCGCTGAACTGCGCCGGCGTGGGCGCGCGGAATTCCGGCGTCCCGCGATTGCCTCCGTCGTTGCCTCTCCTGCCGAACATCTAGCGCACCTGCCGTTTCACATTCGCTTCTTGCGCTTCAGGCGCGCGATCAGGTCGCCAAGTCCGACCTTCTTCTTCGTCTTGATCTCGCTGCGCCCCGTCAGTACATGCGCGATCTCGTTCACCGTCTGGACAATGGCGTGCTGCGCATCCATCTCGCCGAGCATGCGGCCGTTATTGGCGCTGTTGCCGAAGAGTTGCGGATCGAACGGAATGACGGCCATCGGCGCGATGCCGAGCGGCTCGGCGAAATCGGCCGGCGAAATCTCGGGGCGTTTGGGCATCCCGGCCTGGTTGACGATCAGCTTCGGCGGCCCGTCATTGGGGCGCAGCTTCCTCAGCATGTCGATCAGGTTCTTCGCGTTGCGCAGATTGGCGAGCTCCGGCGTCGCGGTGATCACGATCTCGTCGGCTTGCGTCAGCGTGGTCTTCGACCAGCCGCTCCAGATGTGCGGAACGTCCAGCACCACCGCGGGCGCGGTGCGCTGCGCCGTCTCGATGATCTGCGAAAAGGCTTCCGGGTCGAAATCGTAGACGCGCTCGAGCGTCGAGGGCGCGGCCAGCAGCGACAGGTGCTCGGCGCATTGCGCGAGCAGGCGGTCGAGATAGACCTCGTCGATGCGCTCGGGCGCGAAAACGGCCTCGGCGATGCCTTGCGCCGGATCCTGATCGAAATTGATGTTGGCCGTTCCGAACGCGAGATCCAGATCGGCGACCACTACCTCGGAGGAAAACAGCGACGACATCGACCAGGCGATGTTATGCGCGATGGTGGAGGACCCGACCCCGCCCTTGGCACCGATGAAAGCGAAGGATCTTCCGATCGGCGCGGCCTCCGGATCGACGAAGATCGCCGATATGACGGCGACGATGTCGGCCATCGAGATCGGCGCGACCACATATTCGGAGATGCCGAAGCGGATCAGCTCGCGATAGAGCCACACATCGTTGTAGTGGCCGATGACGATGACTTTGCTGTTGGGATCGCAGACCTCGGCCAGTTGCTTCAGCGCGGCGATGAGCTGCCTGGGCTCGTCGCGCGATTCCAGCACGATGAGGTTCGGCGTCGGTGCCGAATGGTAGAAGTCGATCGCGGTGGCGATGCCTCCCATATGCACCTTGAGGTGCGTCTTCGACATCCGCCGGTCGTCCGCCGCCCGCTCGATCGGGCCGGCCACGCCCTCGGTCTCGCAGAAGGCCTGGATGGAGATGCGCGGCACCGGACGCAGCGTGCTCATCGCCGCGACCTCGCTTTCGCTCGGAGCCTCGCCTTGCAGCGCGGCGTCGTAGGCCAGATTGTTCATGCCCGTGCCCCTAGTAATCGACCTCGGAATTGCTGAAGAACTCGTCCGAGATACCCCGTTCGCGATAGACGTCGATCGCCGCGCTGCGGTTCTCGGCATCGATCGGCGTCTGCTTGCGCGGCCCGAGCAGGTCGGCCGGATCGGCGATCTGCGCGGCCAGGTTGTTCTGATAGGAACAGCCGAAATTCGCGTAGTGCTTGTTCTGCGTGGTATCCAGGAGATCGCCCGGCCAGCGGCCGCATGGTCCGGTCGAGGCCTTCATGGCGAAGTAGCTCACGCGGATCGGCGGAGCTTCCTGCGCCGACGCCTGGTAGGGCTGGTGCAGGATATGCCCCTCCGGCACGCCGTTGGCGCGCAGACGCCTGAAGAAGTCGGCCGAGACGCGCGAAGCCGCCGCCTCGTTCGCCGAACCGGTCGGCACCAGTATCGAAACGACGGGCGCTGCCTTGCGGTCGTACCTGGAAATGAAGCCGTCGAGCGCGGTGCGCTGCATCCCGGTCATGCCGCGATCCTGCACGCCGACGGGAATGTCGATTTTCGTCTCCTTCTCGGAGATCACGATCGGATGATTGGTTCGGTAGTCGTCCGGTATGGCGCCGACCTTGATGCTGTCGCGGTTCGCGCAGCCGGCAAGCAGCGCGACCGATGCCAGCGCGGCAAGCGTGAAGGTTCCGGCCAGCGGGAGGCTGCCGCGGCGGCCGGCGGGCCTGTTCATGAGCATGTCAGACATCGCGCTCGTTCCCCGATCATTTGTAGATGTAGCCGACGACGCCGTGATAACGGCCGGCGGGCCTGTCGGTGCTCATCGTCCCGTAGACGCGGTTGACCCGCCCGAGGAACATGCCGGCCCCGTCGCTGGCGGCATTGAAATTGTCGTCCGGCCTGGCAAGCTCGTTGCGCGCCACCGGCCGCGCCAGATACGGCGTCACGATGATGACGAGCTCGGTCTCGTTGCGCACGAAATCGCGGCTGCGGAAGAGCGTGCCGAGCACGGGCACCTTGGAGAGACCGGGGAGACCCTGCGCGACCTGGCGAACATCGTCGCGCACGAGGCCGGCGATCATCATCGAACCGCCGGACGGCAGCTCCACCGTCGTGTCCGCCAGCCTTTTGCGGATCGACAGCATGTTCGTGCCGATCGGCAGTTGCCGGGTCCCGCCCTCGAAAGCCACCGACCCTTCGTTGGTCGGTTCGGAAACCTGCGTCCTGACCTTGAGGCTGATGCGCCCCGGCGAAAGAACGACCGGCTGGAACTCGAGGCCGATGCCGTATTCCAGGCGCTCGATATTGTAGGTCGTCTGGCCCGTCTGATTGTCGTCGGAGACCTTGCTGTCGCGGCCGGTCACGAGATTGAACTCGCCGCCGACGCGGAATGTCGCCTTCTCGCCGGAGACGGCCGTGAGCGTCGGCTCGGCGAGCGTCTTCATGACGCCGGCCTGCTCCATCGCGTTGATATAGGCATCGAGCAGCGACGTGCTGAGCTGCAGGCTCGAAGCCGAAAGCGGTTTGCCGAGCCCCATCGAGTTTTCGCTGATCGCTCCCCAGCTTATCCCGTCGAAGCTGCCGGAACCGATCATGTTGACGCCGAGCTGCTTCATCACGTTGCGGCTGACCTCCGCCACCGTCACCTTCAACGTGACCTGGTCCTCGCCGATGATCTGCAGCATGTTGACGATGCGGCTGACGCGGCGCTCGGAATCCGGGTTGTTGATGTCCACCCCGCCGCCGTCCGTCGGTGCCGCCGCCGTCTGCGCGAACTGGCCGGTCGTCGCCTCACCGCCGCTGACGAAGAGGCGCGCGAGCTGTTCGGCGCGCTTGGCGTCGAGCGGCGTCTCCACCGTTCCGGTGAGAACGACGTTGTCGTTGATCAGCTCGACCTTGATGTCCGAATTCGGCAGGAACCTCTTCAGATTGTCCTCCAGGCCGGACACGTCGCGCTCGACCGCGAGGTCGAGGCTGGCGATCTGCTCGCCGTTCGGCCCGAAGACGAATATGTTGGTTTCGCCAACCTGCTTGCCGAAGAGATAGATGCGCCGCGCCGTGCGGGTGACGGCATCGGCAACCGCGGGGTTGGCCACCAATATGTCATAGGCATCGCGCGGCAGGTCGATGACGATCGACTTGTTGAGGCCGAGCTTCACGCGCTGGTTGGCGGAGGTGGCGCTGACGGCCGCCGTCCCGTTGGCATACGCCGTCGCCTGGGTTCCCGGAACGATGCCCGCCACGCAAAGCGACAGCAATGAAACGGCCGCGAGAACGGCAAGCCGCGGCCGCCCCGGAAGCGGCTTCGTTGCCGCGATGTTTCGGTTCCTGATCATTTGCGGGCTCCTACCTCGGAGACTTCCCCGGACTTGATGAGACGCACGGTTCCGCGCCGGCCGTTGCCCACGAGATAGTCTGCCTCGAAATCGGGCCTGTCCTGTGCATCCGCAACCGAACGCAGCGCCAGCGTGAGGCGATCGGCCATCTGTTGCGCGACCGTAATGATCTCCGCCTGCTGCGGGGTCAGCTCCAGCGTCGCCGTGTCGCCGACGCGCACCTTCTTTCCTTCCTCGTCTTCCTGGATGGTCTGGTCGATCGCCAGGACGCGAATGTTCTGAAGGATGGTTTCGGTGACGAAACCCTCGCCGCCCGTCTGGTTCTGGGCGCGGCGCGTCATGATGACGTCGACATAGTCGTTGGGCAGGATGAAGCCGCCGGCCGACGTGTCCGCGGCGATCTGCGTGGCCACCGCGCGCTTGCCCGCGGGCAGTATCGACGACATGAAGCTCTGGCCTTCGCCGATGAGTTTTGAACGGCGCAGCGGCTCGCCGGCATACATCGGCACGCGCGCGATCGCGCCCTGCAGTTCCTCGAGCGCGCCGGGTTCCTTGGTCCGCGTGATGAAGGCGTCGTTGAGGTTGTCTTCAGGCCAGCCCTGCCAGGCAAGCTGCGCCCCGACGACGCTGCCCATCGGCACGTCGCCGCTCAGCACGAGCACCTCGGCGAGCTTGACCGCCGGCTCGGCCTCCCTGGTCTCGACGATCACCTCCGGCGTCCGCGCGGCCATGTTCTTTGCAACATAGCCCGCGCCGATCGCCGCCACGACGGCAACGCCCAGGATGATCACTCGCGAAGGAGCCATTTGCCCGCCCTCTTAAACCCGGCACCCCAATACCGAGGAGGACATTGCCTTCCCAATCGTCAACTTATGGTTAACGGGAGGCTTACGGTCGTGATTAACAGAAGGTTTATGCAATTTTCACGGGGAAGGCGCCTGGTCCGCGAAAGTTGAAGTCACCCGGCCGACAAGCGTTCCACTGCCCATTGCACGAGAGCAGTGTCGGGATAAACGAGTAATCCGCCTACACCGAGAGCGACGCCGTAAGGAATGCCGACTTTTTCATTGGCGAAATGGCGCAAAAAGAGGTTACCGCCGGTAAGGATCGAAAGATCCGACTTGCGGTAAAAAATAATCAGCAAGGTCAAAAGGCCACCAATCACCGACGAATAGACGAGATACTGGAAGAGTCCCGCGCCGAAACCTATCCAAAGCGAGGTCGCCGCAAGAAGTTTCGCATCGCCGCCGCCCATCCCGCCGATCGCGAAAAGGCCGAAGGTTGCCGCCAGCACGAGGCCGGCGCCCGCGAAATGCATGCCGTAGGTCGCCCAGTCCATGCCGGTGAAGGGCGCGATCGCGGCGAAGGTGGCAACGAGGACCAGCGAAACGCGGTTTGCGATCGTCATCGAAACCATGTCGGACACGGCCGAAAACACCATGCAGAACGGAAAGACGACGAAGATGAGTGCCTCGAGCATCTGAAGACGGCCCTGTTTGACTTTGTGATTCTTATCCGCCGCGGCTTAATTCTTGATGAAACGGCGGAAAGGAAAAGGCCGCCCCGGATGGAGCGGCCTGATCTTGCGGCCATGCCGCTATTTATCGAGTTCTTCTCGGATTATTCGCACGCCGCAGTATCTGCGATACAGTCGGAGATGTTCTCGAACTGCGTGTTCAGCGAGCTGCCGAGCGCGCCGGCGCCGGCGACGATGGCGAGTGCGATGAGGGCGGCGATCAGACCATATTCGATGGCGGTCGCGCCGGATTCGTCCTTCATGAAACGGGCGAAAAGCTTGGACATTCGTGAGCTCCTTACTCCACGAGTTAACAGCACTTCCGTCAACTTTCTGCTGCGTCGATCGGATGGCCGACACTATGCCGGGAGCTCTTTCGATCGGCTTAAAAAACAGCCTTACCGAAACCTTTCACCTGCCGCCCTGCTTGCTTGGTTAAACAAAGGATAACCGGAAATATATTGTTTTAATTACACCTCATCAGCATCGGCGCATGCAATATAAAGAGAAACTCGAACGGAACGTTCCAGCGGACCGCCGTTGCTTCGAGACGGTTTCGTGCCGACTTCGTCCCGCCTTAACGCTTGCTTCACCAATCTCCTTCATCTTCCGTTCAGCAACGGGGATTGGGGAACGCCATTCATGGCCAGGGGCATGTCCGGAAACATCAAGGCTTGCGTATTCGCGGCCGCGCTCGCGGGCGGCGCGCTCCTCGCGGTGCCCGCGCTCGCCGAGGGCCTGCCGATCGAGGTGCTGATGAACCAGGCGAAGATCGTCAAGCTCGCCCGGCCGGCCGACACGATCGTGGTCGGCAATCCGCTGATCGCCGACGCCTCGGTGCAGGATGCGTCCACCATCGTGCTGACCGGCAAGGGCTTCGGCGTCACCAATCTCGTCGTGCTCGATCTCGACGGCAACCCGATCGTCGACGAGCAGATCGTCGTCTCGCGCCAGTTCGACAAGTCCGTGCGCGTCTATCGCCGCTCCGAGATCCAGACGCTCTCCTGCACACCCTATTGCGAAAGCTCGTTCAAGAACGAAGCCGAGCGCGTCTCCGAAATGGAAATGAACGCCAGCCAATAGGCTTTTCACCAAGCCCGCCCGGCATGGTTATCGTTCGGTTTATCGCCGACGGAGAATTTTAGCGGCCGCTAAAACCCGGTTTCAACGCAAGCCATGTATGAGCTTGGTCCAGGTTGAACGGCGGGGGCCGAGCATGGACACCGGAAAGGCTCAAAAACGGCGCATCGATTTCCTCGACCGCTTCAGGCGGGACAGGAAGGGCAGCGTGGCGATCGAGTTCGCGGCGCTTGCGATCCCTTTCTCGCTGCTCGTCTTCGCCATCCTCGAAAGCTGCATCTCCTTTGCCGCCCAGCAGACGATGTCGAACGTGACCGACGACGTCGCGCGCCAGTTCCGCACCGGCCAGCTCAAGGCGGCCGACATGACGGAAACCAGGCTGCGCGACATAATCTGCGGCCGGCTGGAAATCATGGTCTCGCAGGGCTGTCCGGGGCTGGAAATCGACCTGCGCACCTACGACACCTTCGCGGACGCGGCCAGGCAGCGCATCGCCTTCACTTCGGCCAGGGATATCGACACCGAGGATTTCAGGGTCGAGCCGGGCCAGTCCATGTCCAAGAACATGCTCCGGGTCTTCTATCGCTGGCCGGTCATGACCGACTTCCTGCGCAAGTCGATGTCGAACCTGAAGGACGGCAAGACGCTGCTGTTCGCCACCGTGACGTGGCAGAACGAGCCGTTCGATGACTGACCGACGGAAAGGCGTGGAGAATGGCTTGGGGGGATTTGGGATCATGGCGATGAAGGCCTTGGACATCAGGCGGATTTTCACGGGCCTGCGCCGGCTTGCAGCCGACAGGCGCGGCGTCGCCGCCGTCGAGTTCGCCTTCATCGCGCCGGTCCTGCTCTCGCTCTATTTCGTGACGATGGAAGTCGCGCAGGGCATCGACGCCAACAAGAAGGTGAGTCGCGTCGGCTCGATGGTGGCCGACCTCGTGACGCAGCAACACCCGATCAACAGATCGGAGCTGGAAGCGATCATGAAGATCGGCGAGGCGATCCTCCAGCCCTATAACCGCTCGCGCGCCGACATCGTCGTCACGGCGATCCAGATCACCGACGAGAACACGCCGAGGGCGAGGGTGGCGTGGTCGCGCAAGCTCAAGAACGGCAGCTTCAACGCAGACGCGGCGCCGGGAACGATCGCCACGGTGCCGGACAGCCTGCGGATCAGAAACACCTTCCTCATCCGCGTCACCAGCGAACTTTCCTACCGCCCGGTCATCACCTGGAGCGCGAGCCAGCAAAAGGCCGTCGGGCTTCTCGGCATGTTCGACGCCCTTCCGATGAGCGAGACCTACTATCTGCGTCCACGCATGAGCCAGACCATTCCCTGCCAGGATTGCTGACGCGGCCGCCACGATCCGAAATCGCTCCTGACGTTTCCGAATTGCCAAGGCAGCCGCGCGCGCCTATCTCTGGGCTATCCTCACGAGCAACAGGCCGGGTAAGAATGGTGCGCGCTTTCCTCTTCGTACTCGACTCCTTCGGGATCGGCGGTGCGCCGGATGCGGACGAGTTCGGTGACGCGGGCGCGGACACGTTCGGCCATATCGAGGCGGCCTGCGCCGACGGCAAGGCGGATGTGGCTGGCTTGCGCTCAGGCCCGCTTTCGCTGCCCAACATGCGCTCGCTCGGCCTCTGGCACGCCGCCGCGCTGGCAACCGGCAGGCAGGCCCCGGACGAGACCCCCGACGGCTTCTACGGCGCCGCGGAGGAGGTCTCCAGCGGCAAGGACACGCCCTCCGGCCATTGGGAGATCGCCGGGCTGCCCGTTCGCTTCGACTGGGGCTATTTTCCGGACACGCAGCCGGCCTTCCCCGAGGAACTGACGCAGGCGATCACCGTGGAAGGAAACGTCCCCGGCATTCTCGGCAACTGCCACGCCTCCGGGACGGAAATCATCGAGCGCCTGGGGGAAGAGCATATCCGCACCGGCAAGCCGATCGTCTACACCTCGGTGGATTCGGTGATCCAGATCGCCGCGCACGAAACCCATTTCGGCCTGCAGCGCCTCTACGACCTCTGCAAGGTGGTGCGCCGGCTCGCCGACCCGCTGAAGATCGGCAGGGTCATCGCGCGGCCCTTCGTCGGCGAGCACGCGCGCGAGTTCGAGCGCACGCCCAACCGCAAGGACCTCGCCGTGCCGCCGCCCGAGCCTACGCTGCTCGACCGCCTGACCGCGGAAGGCCGCACCGTCTTCGCCATCGGCAAGATCGGCGACATCTTCGCCCAGCGCGGCATATCCGAGGTCCGCAAGGCGCCCGACAACATGCGCATGTTCGATGCCGCGCTCGGCGCGATGCGCGACGCCGGGGACGGCGACCTGGTATTCGCCAACTTCGTCGATTTCGACACCAATTACGGGCATCGGCGCGATATTCCCGGCTATGCCGCGGCGCTCGAGGCGTTCGACCAGCGGCTGCCGGAGGCCTTCGCGCTGCTTCAGCCCGGCGACATGCTCGTGCTTACCGCCGATCACGGCTGCGATCCGGGCTGGCGCGGCACCGATCACACGCGCGAGCGCGTGCCGGTCATCGGCACCGGGCC
The DNA here is from genome assembly GCF_001014615.2 of Aquamicrobium sp. LC103. Lineage (GTDB taxonomy): Bacteria > Pseudomonadota > Alphaproteobacteria > Rhizobiales > Rhizobiaceae > LBCQ02. Next base: position 103,763 of record NZ_LBCQ02000011.1, on the reverse strand, counting down.
GGGGCTGTCCGCCGGCGCCATCGGCCTGCGCAAGACCTTCTCCGACATAGGCGAGGGCGTCGCCGAGCATCTCGGCATCGCGCCCGGCCGCCACGGCACGTCGTTCCTCTCGGCCTTGCGCGCCCATGCCTGAGCTGCCCGAGGTCGAAACCGTCCGGCGCGGGCTGCAGCCGGTCTTCGAGGGTTCGCGCATCGTCGCGGTCGAGCAGCGCCGACCGGACCTGCGCTTCCCCTTTCCCGCCGATTTCGCGAAAAGGCTGACCGGACGCGAGGTTATCTCGCTCGGACGCAGGGCGAAATACCTGACCGTCCATCTCGACCGCGATCCGGTCCTCATCTGCCATCTCGGCATGTCGGGGTCGTTCCGGGTGGAAACGGGCACGGAAAGCGCCGTGCCCGGCACGTTCCATCACGAGCGCTCCAAGGATGCCGCGCACGACCATGTCGTTTTCCGGCTGAAGGGCCGCGAAGGCGTCGAGCATCGCGTCATCTTCAACGATCCGCGCCGGTTCGGCTTCATGCTCTTCGCGGAAGCCGCGCAGCTCGACACGCATCCCTCGCTTGCCGGGCTCGGCGTCGAGCCGACCGGAAACGCGTTCGACGGAACGCTGCTGAGCGACCTCTTCCGCGGCAGGAAGGTACCGCTCAAGGCGGCCTTGCTCGACCAGCGGCTGATCGCCGGGCTCGGCAACATCTATGTTTGCGAGGCGCTGTGGCGGGCGGGCCTTTCGCCGCGCCGCGCCGCCGGCTCGATCGCGGCGGCACCCGGACGCCGCAGCGCAAGATGCGACAAACTCGCCGGCGCGATCAGGGACGTCATCGCCGAGGCGATCGCGGCGGGCGGCTCGTCGCTGCGCGACTACGTACGGGCCGATGGCTCGCTCGGCTATTTCCAGCATTCCTTCAGCGTCTACGACCGCGAGGGCGAGCCCTGCCCCAAGCCCGGCTGCGGCGGGACGATTTCGCGCATCGTGCAGTCCGGGCGTTCCACTTTCTATTGCCCTGCCTGCCAGCGTTAGCTATTCGAAGCTGATCCAATCGATATTCAGAGGGAGGTATCCATGGCCTACGAGACGATTCTTGTCGAAACCCGCGGCAAGGTGGGCCTGATCACCCTCAACCGTCCCCAGGCACTCAATGCGCTCAATTCGACCGTCCTCAAGGACGTCGTGGCCGCGCTCGAAAGCTTCGAGGCCAATCCGGCGATCGGCGCGATCGTCCTGACCGGCTCGGAGAAGGCGTTCGCGGCCGGCGCCGACATCAAGGAAATGCACCAGAAGTCCTACATAGACATGTATATGCAGGACTTCTTTTCCGGCTGGGACGCGATGACCCGCATCCGCAAGCCGATCATCGCCGCCGTCGCGGGATACGCGCTCGGCGGCGGCTGCGAGCTTGCCATGATGTGCGACTTCATCATCGCGGCGGACAATGCCAAGTTCGGCCAGCCCGAGATCACGCTGGGCGTCATGCCCGGCATGGGCGGCTCGCAGCGGCTTACCCGTTTCGTCGGCAAGTCCAAGGCCATGGACATGTGCCTGACCGGGCGGATGATGGATGCCGCGGAAGCCGAGCGCAGCGGGCTGGTGTCGCGCGTCGTCCCGCTCGGCGAACTGATCGAGGAGACGCTCAAGGCGGCCGCCAAGATCGCCGAATTCTCGCTGCCGGCCGTGATGATGACCAAGGAAGCCGTCAACCGATCCTACGAGACCACCCTTTCCGAGGGGCTCCGCTTCGAGCGGCGCGTCTTCCACGCCATGTTCTCGCTGGAGGACCAGAAGGAGGGCATGGCGGCCTTCTCCGAGAAGCGTACGCCGACCTTCAGGAACCGCTGAGAACCGCTTCGGCTTCATTTTGCCGCCGATGAGCGTTGACGGGCTGCGAAACCTGATCTATAAGCCGCCCAACTGAGGCGGCCGAGCGGCTGCCCCTTTGTTTTTGCGCCCTGCGAACCGATCTCAGGCGCGCCCACGCTGAACATAGAGAGAGGCAATATGGCCAACACGTCTTCGGCCAAGAAGGCTACGCGCAAGATCGATCGCCGAACGGCCATCAACAAGAACCGTCGCTCGCGCGTGCGTACTTTCGTCCGCAAGGTCGAGGAAGCGCTGGCGGCCGGTGACAAGGCAGCCGCCGAGGCCGCCCTGAAGGCCGCGCAGCCCGAGCTGATGCGCGCCGCCACCAAGGGCGTTCTCCACAAGAACACGGCTTCCAGGAAGGTTTCGCGCCTGACGCAGCGGCTCAAGTCGCTCGACGCCTGATCCCATCCTTTTACGGATTGCCGACTTAATTCGACCCGGCGGGCTTCCCGCCGGGTTTTTCATTTGCCGCGCAATGGCTTGCCGCATTGCAAAAAAGAACCTCCCCGGGAGACCCGTTCTCGTTAGCCGAATATTCGGAAAAACTGATCTAACGGGCCGCCTCCGGGAAAGGGATTCCGTTTCTTCCGGGACATAAATTATCTTTTAATTCCAACCGATTATCGATGGATCGCGCGAGTGTTGCCGGGGTGGCGCGAGTCCGCCGGGGCCATTTAGCTGTCAAGCTGATTTTTGTGTTTTTTTTTCGGAGCAGACGGGTTGCGGGAAAAGGTTTTGAATCAAAACGGTTTATGCGTTTCGGTCCATCGCGGCGGGACGCAGAATGGCCACATCGCTGCCTGATTCATGAAAAATTCGTAACCAGCGGGCTTGCCCTCTCCACGGGCTTTTTTGTAGTGTCTGGACATCGAGAGGGCAGGGAATTTGTCCTGCGGATCCAGCCCAAAAACGGCGAGCTTGCAGCGCGGAAGTTGATTCCGCGTGCGGTCTGGACTGCGCCCTATCGAGCAAAGTGGGACTGCAGGTAACTGCGATAAAGTTAACGTTCGACTCCGGTGGCAACGCCGGGGCGGGGCTTTTTGCGGGCAACCGCGACATGAAATTGAAAGGAGACCGGGGGCCGACCTGACGTGTTTTGAGTACCGGCAAAAAAATACCAAGAGTGCGCGTCGCCATGAGGCGAAAAACAAACGTAGCAGCGGCGCGGCACGCGAAATGACAATACAGGGACAGTCACATGCAAAGCGGCATTGAGCTGGAGGCCCAGATTGGGCAGCCACTTTCCAAGAATCAGATCGAGGGGAACAAGATGACCGTCGCCGTAGGGCCCGAGCAAATTTTCGAACGCGTGAACACGCAGTTGAGGGCCCGTCTCGGCAACGACGTTTACTCAAGCTGGTTCGGGCGCATGCAGCTCGCCGAAACTTCAAAGGGGCTCGTTCGACTGTCGGTTCCCACCGCGTTCCTGCGCCAGTGGATCAACGGCCATTATCTCGACACCATCTGCGACCTCTGGAAACAGAGCGCGCCGGAGGTGCTCAAGGTCGAGATCGTGGTGCGCAGCGCCACCCGCAACATCCGCCCCGTCTGCGAGGACGACGATGCCGCGAGGAAACCGCAGCGCCAGGTGATCGCCGGCGCCGGCGCCGTCCATCTCAACCCCTCCCGTCTCGACAAGGTGACGCCGCAGCGCCCGTCTCCGATCGAAGGCGCCGGCAAGCAGACCGTGCTCGGCTCGCCGCTCGACGGCCGCTATACCTTCGATTCCTATGTGGAAGGCCCTTCCAACCGCGTCGCCTTCGCGGCGGCTCGCGCGGTGGCGGAATCCTCCTCTAACGCCCTGCGCTTCAACCCGCTCTTCCTGCACGCCTCCGTCGGCCTCGGCAAGACGCACCTGCTGCAGGCGATCGCCGCCGAGGCCCTCAAGCGCCGGCCGCAATCGCGCGTCGTCTACCTGACGGCGGAATATTTCATGTGGCGTTTCGCCACCGCCATCCGCGACAACAATGCGCTCACCTTCAAGGAGCAGTTGCGCGACATCGACCTCCTCATCATCGACGACATGCAGTTCCTGCAGGGCAAGTCGATCCAGCACGAGTTCTGCCACCTGATCAACACGCTGCTCGACAGCGCCAAGCAGGTGGTCGTGGCTGGTGATCGTCCGCCTTCGGAGCTGGAATCGCTGGAACCGCGCGTGCGTTCGCGCCTCAATGGCGGCGTCGCCCTCGAAATGGCGGCACCCGACTTCCAGATGCGCCTGGAGATCCTCAAGCAGCGCTATGCGGCGGCGACCAGCGAGGACGCCTCGCTCGCCATTCCCGAGGAGATTCTCGTCCACGTCGCCCAGACCGTCACCGGCAGCGGCCGCGAACTCGAAGGCGCGTTCAACCAGATCCTGTTCCGCCAGTCCTTCGAGCCGCAGATCTCGGTCGAGCGTGTCGAGGAATTGCTCGGCCACATGTACCGCACCGGCGAGCCGAAGCGCGTGCGCATCGAGGACATCCAGCGCATCGTCGCGCGCCACTACAACGTCTCGAAGACCGAGCTGCTTTCAAACCGGCGCACCCGCACCATCGTCAAGCCGCGCCAGGTCGCCATGTATCTGGCCAAGGTGATGACGCCGCGCTCGCTGCCGGAAATCGGCCGGCGCTTCGGCGGACGCGACCACACCACCGTGCTGCATGCGGTGCGAAAGATCGAGGATCTTTCCGGCGCCGACAACACTATGGCGCAGGAGATCGAGCTCCTCAAACGGCTGATCAACGACCAGGCCTGATCGGCCGCAAGGTTATCCCCGATAAAGCCCGCGCAAACGGCCCGAAACCGTTGCGCGGGCTTGCCTTTGGGCGCATTTTCCTGTCAGTTTGCACGTCCATTTCGGCGGGCGCCAAGGGAGGCGCATCCGCAGACTCCTGGAAATAATCGAAGCGAGATCGGCTCGTCATGCGTGTAGTTCTGGAACGTTCCAACCTCTTGAAATCGTTGAACCATGTTCATCGCGTGGTGGAACGGCGCAACACAATTCCGATCCTCTCGAACGTGCTGCTCTCGGCGGCCGGCGCGAGCCTCGAAATGAAGGCGACCGACCTCGACCTCGAGGTTACCGAGGCGACCGCCGCGGTGGTCGAGCAGACGGGCGCCACCACCGTGCCGGCGCACCTGCTCTACGACATCGTGCGCAAGCTTCCCGACGGCGCCGAGGTGATGCTCAAGGTCGACGAAAGCGGCAACTCCATGTCGGTGATCTCGGGCCGCTCCTCCTTCCGCCTGCAATGCCTGCCGCAGTCGGATTTCCCCGAGCTTTCCGCCGGCTCCTTCTCGCACATTTTCCGGCTCGAATCCGCGGCCCTCAAGGGGCTCATCGAGAAGACCCAGTTCGCCATCTCCACCGAGGAGACGCGCTATTATCTCAACGGCATCTATCTCCACACCCATGAGGAGGGCGGCAAGCTGAAGCTGCGCTCGGTGGCGACCGACGGCCATCGCCTCGCCCGCGCCGAGGTCGACGCGCCCGCCGGCTCGGAAGGCATGCCGGGCATCATCATCCCGCGCAAGACGGTGAGCGAGTTGCAGAAGCTCGTCGACGATCCAGACATCGCGGTCACCACCGAGCTTTCCGACACCAAGATCCGGTTCACGATCGGCAGCGTCGTGCTCACTTCCAAGCTGATCGACGGCACCTTCCCCGACTATCAGCGCGTCATCCCCACCGGCAACGACAAGCAACTCGTCATCGACCGGCAGACCTTCGCGCAGGCTGTCGATCGCGTCTCGACGATATCGTCGGAGCGCGGTCGCGCGGTGAAGCTGTCGATTTCGAGCGGCCTGCTGACGCTGACGGTCAATAATCCCGATTCCGGCAGCGCCACCGAGGAGGTCGCCGCGGATTACGACGCCGACCCGCTGGAGATCGGTTTCAACGCCAAGTACCTGCTCGACGTCGCCGGGCAGCTCTCCGGCAGCGACGCGCGCTTCATGCTGGCCGATGCCGGTTCGCCGACACTTATCCACGACACGACGGACGACAACGCGCTCTACGTGCTGATGCCGATGCGCGTGTAGCACCGGGCGGACCCTCTCCGCTCAAAGCCGATGCCTGGAGAAAACGAACAAGGCGCTGACCGGCCGGATGGCGAGACGCAAACGCATGTCGCGCGGCTGCTGCTGACGGATTTCCGCAACTATGCGGGCCTGGTGCTGGATTTCCGGCCGGGCGCGGTGGTTCTCACCGGCGACAACGGCGCCGGCAAGACCAATCTTCTCGAGGCCATATCTTTCCTGACACCCGGGCGAGGCTTGCGCCGAGCGGCCTATGACGCGGTCGCGCGCACGGGCAGCACGGGTTTCGCAGTGCATGTCCGCATTGCCGGCTCCTTCGGCGATTGCGAGATCGGCACCGGCACGCTCGGCGAGGACGGCGAGACCGGGCGACGGGTTCGCATCAACGGCGCATCCGCCCGCTCCGCCGACGAGATGCTCGAATGGCTGCGCGTCATCTGGCTGGTGCCGGCAATGGACGCGCTCTTCACCGGCCCTGCCGCCGAGCGCCGCCGTTTCATCGACCGCCTGGTGCTGACGATCGACCCGACGCACGGGCGTCGTTCGCTCGACTTCGAGAAGGCGATGCGCAGCCGCAACCGCCTGCTTGCCGACAACAGCCGCGACGATCTCTGGTTCGAGGCGATCGAGACCCAGATGGCCGAAACCGGCGTCGCCATTGCCGCCGCGCGTGCGGAGATCGTGCGGCTTCTGTGCGGCATGGTGGAAAGGCTGCCCGACGACAGCCCCTTCCCCAAGGCCGACATCGCGCTCGGCGGCACGCTGGAGGAGGCAGTCGCCGCACGGCCCGCCGTGGAGGTGGAGGAGGAATACCGGCTCTCGCTTTCCGCCAATCGCGCCCGCGACCGCGCCGCCGGACGTACCCTGGACGGCCCGCACCGCTCCGACCTCTTCGTGCGCCACCGGCCCAAGGACATGCCGGCCGAGCTCTGCTCCACCGGCGAGCAGAAGGCGCTGCTGACCGGACTGGTGCTCTCACATGCCCGCCTGGTCGCCGAGCTTTCCGGCGCGGCGCCGATCCTGCTGCTCGACGAGATCGCCGCCCATCTCGACGCCGGCCGCCGCGCCGCGCTTTTCGGCATCCTGGAGGAACTGAACTGCCAGGCCTTCATGACCGGCACCGACGCCGCGCTGTTTTCGAGCCTCTCCGGCCGCGCGCAGTTCTTCACGGTTGCCGGTGGGCAGGTCACGCCCGCCTAAATTGGCCTTCCGCTTGGCGAGGCCTGGCGCGCTGACAATCTTTCGCGACGGCGCTATTGTGCGTCCATGAACAAGCTCGACACTCCGCCGCTATCGTCCGAGGAACTGGAGCGCTACGCGCGCCACATCGTGCTGCCCGAAGTCGGCGGGCCCGGCCAGCAGAAGCTCAAGCGGGCGCGCGTGCTCGTCATCGGCGCGGGCGGGCTCGGCGCGCCCATTCTTGAATATCTGGCGGCAGCCGGCGTCGGCACGCTCGGCATCGTCGACGACGACGTCGTCTCGCTCTCCAACCTGCAGCGCCAGGTGATCCACGACACCGGGCATGTCGGCCGGACGAAGATCGACAGCGCGGCCGACAGGCTCCGCCGCATCAACCCGACCGTCTCGGTCGAGCCGCACATGCTGCGGCTGACGGCGGAGAACGCCCGGTCCATCGTCGAAGGATATGACATCGTCGCGGACGGCTCCGACAATTTCGCCACCCGCTATGCCGTCGCCGATTCCTGCGCGGAGGCTGCCCGGCCGCTGGTGACCGGCGCGGTCGGCAGGTTCGACGGCTCCGTCACGGTGTTGAAGCCGTTCGAGACGGGCGCCGACGGCTCGCCCAATCCTTCCTACCGCGACCTCTTTCCCGAACCGCCGCCCGCGGGCCTCGTTCCCTCCTGCGCCGAAGCCGGCGTTCTCGGCGCGCTCACCGGCGTCATCGGCACGCTGCAGGCGATGGAAGTCATCAAGCTCATCACCGGCATCGGCGAGCCTCTGGTCGGGCGCCTGCTGATGTATGACGGGCTGGGCGCGAATTTCGAGACCGTGCGCTACCGCAAATAGGTCAGCTCATGCTTACACAAAACCCGATCGCCATCGAACGCCTCCCCCCCGACTTCGCGCATTGGGCCGAACTGCTCGACCTCATCCGCCGCTCCTTCGCCTATATGGACGGGGTGATCGACCCGCCCTCCTCCGTGCACCGCCTGACCGAGCAAGGTCTCCGGGAAAAAGCGCGGACGGAGATCGGCCTCCTCGCACGCGACGGCGACAGGCTCTGCGGCTGCGTCTTTCTGCGGGCGAAGGACGACCATCTCTATGTCGGCAAGCTGGCCGTCGATCCGGCACTGTCAGGCGCGGGCATCGGCCGTCACCTGATGGCGAAGACGGAAGCGGTCGCGCGCAGCCTCGGCAAGCCCGTGCTCGAATTGCAGACCCGTATCGAGCTCGCCGCCAATCACGCGATCTTCGCTCGGCTCGGCTTCGTCGAGACCCAGCGCACGGCGCATGAGGGCTATTCACGCCCGACCACGATCACCATGCGCAAGGCGCTGACGTGAGCTTTTCCCTCACGGCCGAGGAGAGCGCGATCGCCGCGGGCGACGACGGCGCGGCGATCGCCATGCGCATCGTGGCCGAGGCTGCCCGGCTGATGGGGGCGCCGCGGCTGATCCCGATCCGCTCCGCCCATATCGACGGTGCGCTCTATCATGGCGATTCCGGCACTCTCTTCGCCGAAAGGCTCGTCGAGGGCGGCGCCAGGGTCGCCGTCCGCTCCACCCTCAATGTCGGCGCGCTCGATCTCACCGGCTGCAGCCGCGTGCGCCTCGGCGGGCGCGAGCGCGAAATGGCGAGGCGGATGATGGACGCCTATCGCCGGCTCGGCTGCGAGCCGACATGGACCTGCGCGCCCTACCAGGCAGGACACCGGCCGGCATTCGGAACAGACGTCGCATGGGGCGAATCCAACGCGGTCGTCTTCTGCAACTCGGTGCTCGGCGCGCGCACCAACCGCTACGGCGACTTCCTCGACATCGCCTGCGCCATATCGGGCCGCGCCCCGGACTACGGGCTTCACAGACCCGAGAACCGCGCCGCGACTGCGGTCTTCGACGTCTCCGGCCTGCCGGCAGAGTTCCTCGCCTCCGAGATCGCCTGGCCGGTGCTCGGCAGCCTCTACGGGCGCGAGATCGGCACCGCCGTCGGCGTCGTCAAGGGCGTTGCGGCGCACCCCGGCGAGGACGCGCTGAAGGCGTTCGGCGCCGCGGCCGCCTCCTCCGGCGCGGTGGGGCTCTTCCACGTGGCGGGGGTCACGCCGGAAGCGCCCGACCTCGAAACAGCGCTTGCAGGCACGCAGCCGGCAGCAACGATCCGAGTCACGCCCGAAATGGCGCGCATCGCCAGGGCGCGGCTTTCGACGGCGGAAAAGCCCGATCGCATCGACGCGGTCGCCATCGGCAGTCCGCATCTTTCGCCCGCCGAGTTCGACCTGCTCGAACGCGCCATCGCCGGGCGCAGGCTCGCCGTCCCGCTCTATGCCTGCACCGGCCGCCACGTGCTCACGGAACTCGAAAAGACCGGTCGCCGCAAGACGCTGGAGGCGGCAGGCGTGGTGCTGGTGGCCGATACCTGCGTCGTCGTCACCCCGATCCTGCCGGCGATCGAGGGCGCCGTGCTGATGACGAATTCCGGCAAGTTCGCGCATTACGCGCCGGGCAATACCGGCTATGCCGTCATCTATGGATCGCTGCGCGAGTGCGTCGAGAGCGCGATGCTTGGTAAGGTCATGCTAACGGAAAGCTTGTCGTGAGCGCGGCCGCGCGATGCGGGATCCTGATGCCCGGCAGGGGCGTGACGGCATCGGCGCTGGTGCTTGGCGCGCCGATCAGCTTCTGGGGCGGCGTCGACCCTGGAAGCGGGAGGATCGCCGACGTGCGCCATCCGGAGCACGGCGAGAGCATCGCCGGGCGCGTCCTCTTCCTGCCGGGCACGATCGGCTCGTCATCGGCCTCGGCCGTGCTTCTCGAACTGGTCCACAATGGCAACGCGCCGGCCGCGCTGGTGCTCGACGAACCCGACGCCATCCTGCTGCTCGGCCTCGTCGTCGCGCGCGAGATGGGGCTCGAAGCGCCGCTCGCCCTGCGCCTGCCGCAGCCGCGGCACCACGCCTTCGCGGGCCGCATCGTCCGGATCAGCGAGGACGGGAGGCTGGAGAACGCCGGCGGGTGACTGCCCGCAAGCCCCCATGGTGAGCCTGTCGAACCATGAGGATCGCCCCCTTCCACCGTAACGGGGCGATCACATATGGAATCGGCCGGCATCCTCATGGCTTCGTACCCCCACCCCTAACCCCTCCCCACAAGGGGGGGCTGCCTGACTGCAACGCCGCGCATATTCGCCGATGAGCGGCGCCTTGACGCAATCCCTGCAAGGTCCCCCTCCCCCTTGTGGGGAGGGGTTAGGGGTAGGGGTAAATCCATATGCGATTCACCTGCCTACAAGGGGGAGGAGAGGGACCATGCAGGCACAGAGGGAAGGAGCGGACGCTCCTACCTGAACTCCCATTTCATGCCCTGTTCGGGGATGATGAAGCGGACGCCGAGGTCGTTTGCCTCCTCGAGCTGCTCGAGGATCCGCTCCTGCGGCGTCTCGCCCTTCTTCATCGAATGTTTGATGTGACTGACGACCACCGGCATGTCCTTGAGCGCGCCGGCGCCGGCGGCCGCTTCCAATCCGGCAAGCGATTTCATCAGCCAGGCCGGCGTCAGATGGCCGAAGAGATATTCGTCGGGCTGCTCGTTGGTGTAGGAGGTTTCGATGATGATGCCCTTCAGCCGACCGTCGCGCGCTAGGTCGGCGACGGCGGTCCAGATATTCTCGATGTTCGTCGACTTCTCGACCTCGTCGGGCCCGGTGTCGCCGAAGCAGAGAAGTGCCGCATCCCCGCTCTCGATCAGGAAGGCCGTGGATTCGGCGCCTGCATGGCTCAGCGGAAAGGCGGTCACCGACATTTCCGTGTCGTCGATCTCGCGCGCCTTTCCCGGCCGCAGGTCGGCGTAGCCGTATTTCTTCAGCATCGGTTCCTTGCCGCGATCGCCGAAATTGGGCCAGGCTTCCCAGTTGAAATAATTGCGCTCGATGCGCTCGTTGACCGAGGGCAGCGCGTAGATCGGCTTCTTGCCGTCGTCGGGCGAGGCGATGATCACGCCGGCGAAATGGTCGAGATGGGCGTGGCTGATCAGATAGCCCTTGATCCTTTCGGTCAGGACATGGCCGACGCGATCATTCGGCGAATCCTCCGGCACTTCGACCGCATTGAAGACGCCCTTTTCGTCCGCCGCGCGCAGGCCGCTGACGATCGAACCGGCGTCGCAGGTCACATAGCGCTCGTCGTCCAGCGGCCGGATCAGATAGGCGCTGAGATTGCCGTCCTCGATGCCGCCGCGCGCGCCGAGCGTGACCACCTCGAAACCGGACTGCGCATGGGCAGCGCCGGGAAAGATGAAGCAGGCCGCCAGCGCGGCCCTGACCAAGGATTGCATGAAACACCCCACCGGTTTTGAACGGATGGCAGCCAGCTTACCGACGCCGCGGCGGGATGTAACGCCTCTAAATGTCAGGCGCGCGACATGGCGGCGGCAGACGCGTCAGACACGCGACGGCAGCACGCGATCCGGTGGGCGATGCCCGTCGAAGAAGGTGCGGATATTGATGATGACCTTCTCGCCCATGTCGATGCGGCCCTCGATCGTCGCCGAACCCATATGCGGCAGGATCACCACCTTGCCCTTGGCGGCGAGTTTGACCAGCTTGGGGTTGACCGCCGGCTCCTGCTCGAAGACGTCGAGGCCGGCGCCGGCCAGCTTGCCCGTCTCCAGCATCTTCACCAGCGCATCCTCGTCGATGATGTCGCCGCGCGCGGTGTTGACCAGATAGGCGGTCGGCTGCATCAGCGCGAGCCGGCGCGCCGAAAGCAGGTGGAAGGTCGCCGGCGTCGACGGGCAGTTGACCGAGATGATGTCCATGCGGGCGAGCATCTGGTCGAGGCTTTCCCAATAGGTCGCCTCCAACGCGTCCTCGGTGGCGGGCGCCACCCTGTGCCGGTTGTGATAGTGGATCGACAGGCCGAACGCCTTGGCGCGCCGCGCCACCGCCGTGCCGATGCGGCCCATGCCGACGATGCCCAGCCGCTTGCCCCAGATGCGGCGCCCGAGCATCCAGGTCGGCGACCAGCCGGCCCACTTGCCGTTGGTCTCCAGCACGTTGGCGCCCTCGGTCAGCCGGCGCGGCACTGCCAGCATCAGCGCCATCGTCATGTCGGCCGTGTCCTCGGTGAGCACGTTCGGCGTGTTGGTGACGGCGATTCCCCGCTTCGCGGCCGCCGTCACGTCGACATTGTCGACGCCGGTGCCGTAATTGGCGATCAGCTTCAGGTTCTCGCCGGCCTGCTCGATCAGCGCGGCGTCGATGCGGTCCGTCACGGTCGGCACGAGAACGTCGGCCTCGCGCACTGCGGCGACCAGCTCCGGCTGCGTCATCGGCCGGTCCTCGACATTCAGCCGCGCGTCGAACAGCTCCCGCATGCGGGTCTCGACCGGATCCGGCAGCTTGCGGGTGATGACGACGAGAGGCTTTTTCCTGCCGGCCATGAGTTCCTCGAATCCGGGTCTTGTTGAGACCTCTTTAACCAAGAAAGGCGACACTTGAAACCGGTGTCGGAACAGGTCCTGGACTTGGTATCTGTGTACCAAGCCGTCCCGTCGATGACAAAGGAAAAGGGTTCTTCGCGATGCGCGGTCGGAAAGCGCGGCATGCGGTACTGGGAATGAGAATGCAGGGATTGATGCGACTTCGGTCGAGATTGGGTACGGTGCTGGCGGGCGCCGGATTGGTTGCGGCGATGCTGCTTGCTCCGCTGGCCGAGGCGGCCGCGCAGAGCGTGGGTTCCAGCGGACTGCCGCTGCCGCGATTCGTCAGCCTCAAATCCGGCAAGGTCAATCTCAGGGTCGGCCCCGGTTTGAACTACGCGATCGAATGGCGCTACCTGAAATCGGGCGTGCCGATGGAGATCATCCAGGAATACGACAATTGGCGCCGCGTGCGCGATGCCGACGGGGCGGAGGGCTGGATCAACCAGTCGCTTCTTTCCGGTCGCCGCACGGCTATCGCCGCGCCCTGGCAGCGCGGCAAGGAAACCGAGATTCTGCTGCGCACGCAGCCCGACACCTCCTCGCGCATCATCGCCCGGCTCGAGCCCGGCGTGATCGGCACGATCAGCATGTGCAACGGAACCTGGTGCGAGATGGATTTCGCCGGCCACAAGGGCTGGGTCAGCCAATCGCAGATCTGGGGCGCCTATCCGGGCGAGACCTACAAGGACTGAGCTTGTCCGCAAGGCGCGCGCTGCTGGGGCCCGTGCGGACCCTCACCGCCTCTCCAGTTGCGGCGCAACGGCCGCCTACGGCGATTCATCGCGAACAAAAAAACCCGCCTCTGCGGGCGGGTTCGATCGCTGCTTCGAAGCCGTGTCAGCGGGTCGTCTTAGGCCTCAGGCGGACGATGATGTCCACATTGGCGATTTCCATGCCCTCCGGCGGCTCGGGCAGGTTCATCACGCTGACCGGCCCGTGCTCGATGTCCATCACCCGGTTCTCGCCCTCGATGAAGAAATGATGGTGATCGGACGTGTTGGTGTCGAAATAGGTCTTCGCCCCCTCGATCGCGAGGATGCGCAGCAGCCCCGCCTCGGTAAACTGATGGAGCGTGTTGTAGACGGTGGCCAGCGAAACCGCCACGCCCGCCTGCAGCGCCTCCTCGTGGAGTTCCTCGGCCGACAGGTGCCTGTCGCCCTTGGCGAAGAGCAGGTCGGCCAGCGCCACACGCTGCCGCGTCGGGCGCAGCCCGGCGGCGCGCACCCGCGTCTCCACCTCGAACGTCATGTTGCAGCCGTTCCTGTCCATCTGTCCCTACTCGGTTCGCGACCAGCCGGCGAAGCTCCGCCAATTCGGCAATTCGCGCGGACTGCCGCCTTTTCAACATATATTCCGTGAAGGTGAAGCGATCAATAGCGGCACATTGACCGCCGGGCACCCACGATATAAGCCCTTCGGCGGTTTCCTGCGGGAAACACTCTGTGATAGGGGAATGGCGTCGGCCGAGGAAAATATCAAAGGTCGCGACGCGTCGAAACGGGGACGAAACGGAAAAGAGATGGCTGAACGCAAATCGAGCTACACATATGACGACCTTCTCGCCTGCGCGAAGGGCGAATTGTTCGGCCCGGGCAACGCGCAGCTTCCCTACCCCCCGATGCTGATGTTCGACCGCATCACCGAGATCAGCGAGACCGGAGGCGCATTCGACAAGGGCTATGTGCGCGCCGAGCTCGAAATCCGGCGGGACCTCTGGTTCTTCCCCTGCCATTTCATCGACAATCCGATCATGCCCGGCTGCCTCGGCCTCGACGCGATGTGGCAGATGACGGGCTTCTTCCTCGGCTGGCTCGGCGAGCCCGGCAAGGGCATGGCGCTTTCCACCGGCGAGGTGAAGTTCAAGGGCATGGTCACCCCGAAGGTCAAGAAGGTCGAATACGGCGTGGATTTCAAGCGCGTGATGCGCGGCCGGCTCGTTCTCGGCACCGCCGACGGCTGGCTCAAGGCCGACGGCGAGACCATCTATACGGCGACCGACCTTCGCGTCGGCCTCGCCAAGCAGGAAGCGGCGTAAGCCCTCCGGCTTTGCCATCAACGGCCGCGGGCCTTGCAAACAAAGGAAAGCCAGATGAGACGAGTGGTTGTCACCGGTCTAGGCATCGTATCCTCCATCGGCAACGACGCCGACGAGGTTCAGGCTTCGCTGCGGGATGCGAAGTCCGGCATCACCTTCTCCGACGATTTCGCCGAGCACGGCTTCCGCTGCCAGGTCTGGGGCGCGCCGACGCTGGACCCGACCGAACTGGTCGACCGCCGCGCCATGCGCTTCCTGCACAAGGGCGGCGCGTGGAACCATGTCGCCATGCAGCAGGCGATCGCGTCCGCCGGTCTGGAGGAGAGCGACGTCACCAACGAGCGTACCGGCATCATCATGGGCTCGGGCGGACCGTCGACCCGCACCATCGTCGAGGCGGCCGAGATCACCGAGAAGAACAACAGCCCCAAGCGCATCGGGCCGTTCGCCGTGCCGAAGGCGATGTCCTCCACGGCCTCGGCCACGCTTGCCACCTGGTTCAAGATCCACGGCGTGAACTATTCGATCTCATCGGCCTGCTCGACCTCCGCGCACTGCATCGGCAATGCCTACGAGCTGATCCAGTGGGGCAAGCAGGACATGATCTTCGCCGGCGGCCACGAGGATCTCGACTGGACCATGTCGAACCTGTTCGACGCAATGGGAGCCATGTCCTCGAAGTTCAACGACAGGCCGGCCGCGGCTTCCCGCGCCTATGACATCAACCGCGACGGCTTCGTGATCGCCGGCGGCGCCGGTGTGCTCGTGCTCGAGGAACTGGAGCATGCCAAGGCGCGCGGCGCGACGATCTATGCCGAGGTGGTCGGCTACGGCGCGACTTCGGACGGCTACGACATGGTGGCTCCTTCGGGCGAGGGAGCGGTGCGCTGCATGAAGCAGGCGCTCGCGACCGTGCAGGGCGACGTCGACTACATCAACACGCATGGCACTTCCACGCCTGTCGGCGATTCCAGGGAAATGAACGCCATCCGCGAGGTGTTCGGTGAGAAGATCCCGCATATTGCCTCCACCAAGTCGCTGACCGGCCATTCGCTGGGCGCCGCCGGCGTGCAGGAATCGATCTATTCGATCCTGATGATGCAGGGCGGCTTCATCGGCGAGAGCGCGCATATCGAGGAGCTCGATCCGGAATTCGAGGGCATGCCCATCGTGCGCAAGCGCATCGACGACGCCAGGATCGACACCGTGCTGTCGAACTCCTTCGGCTTCGGCGGCACCAATGCCACGCTCGTTTTCCAGCGTTACAACGGCTGAGGATATACTTCCCATGGAAGGATTGATGAAAGGCAAGCGCGGCCTCGTCATGGGCGTCGCCAACGACCATTCGATTGCATGGGGCATCGCCCAGCGCCTCGCCGAGCACGGCGCCGAGATGGCCTTCACCTATCAGGGCGAAGCCTTCGGCCGCCGCGTGAAGCCGCTGGCGGAGAAGGTCGGCGCCTCGCTGGTGCTGCCCTGCGACGTCGAGGACAGCGCCAGCGTCGATCAGGTTTTCGACACGCTCAAGGCCGAATGGGGCACGATGGACTTCATCGTCCACGCGATCGGCTTTTCCGACCGCAACGAGTTGAAGGGCCTCTACGCCGACACCACCAAGGACAATTTCGTCCGCACCATGGTGATCTCCTGCTACTCCTTCACCGAGGTGGCGCGGAAGGCGGCGGCGCTCATGCCGGACGGCGGCTCGATGATCACGCTCACCTATGCGGGTTCGGTGCGCGTCATGCCCAACTACAACGTCATGGGGATCGCCAAGGCGGGGCTGGAGGCGAGCGTGCGCTATCTCGCCAACGACTACGGCCCGCGCGGCATTCGCGTGAACTGCCTGTCGCCCGGCACGGTGCGCACGCTGGCGGGCGCGGGCATTTCGGACGCGCGGATCATGTATTCCTACCAGCAGCGCAATTCCCCGCTGCGGCGCAACGTGACCATCGAGGACGTCGGAGGCTCGGCGCTTTATCTGCTCTCGGATCTGTCCTCCGGCGTGACTGGCGAAATCCACTATGTGGATTCGGGCTATCACGTCACGTCCATGCCCTCGCTTTCCGAACTCAAGCGCACCGACACCGGCGAGAGTTGATCTCGCCGGCCGCCGGTCCTCAGCGGATTGCCCAGAGAATCTTGAAGCGTTCGTCGCGGCATATTTCGCCATGCCGCGCGAATTTCGCCTGCAGCACCGCTTCGTAGGGCAGCGGCCTGTTGGCGACGAGGAGAAGGCGGCCGCCGGGCTTCAGCGCCGCCGACGCCGTCTGGATCATGCGCTCGCCGATCGAGGGTTCGGCCGCCCTGCCCTGATGGAACGGCGGGTTCATCACGACGAGATCGTAACGCCGCTCGACCTTCTCGCTCAGCAGGTCGTGCCAGAAGACGCGCGCGGGCACGTCCGGAGCGAGCACGGCGAGATTCGCCTTCGCGGCCTCGCTTGCCGTGAAGCCGGCCTCGTAGAGGTCGAGCGCCGAAAGCCCCGCCGCACGCTCCGCCACTCGGACCGAGAGATAGCCCCACCCAGCGCCGAAATCCGCCACCGCGCCCTTGATGTCGGCCGGCAGATTCCCGGCGAGAAGCCGCGAACCGGCATCGACCCGGTCATGCGAGAACATGCCGGGCGCGGTGCGGAACCTGCCTTCGACCAGCATCGCCGGATTGGCCGCCTCGAGCGCCGACGCGGCCGCGAGATCGTCCGATCGCGTCAGCCAGAAGACGACGCCATGGTGCTTCGATGCGTGTCCCTCGATCTCCATCAGCCCGCCGAGGCGCTTGCGCAGGCTGGCGGCCCCCTCGGTCTTGCCGCCCGCGATGACGACCCTGCTCCCCGGCTTGACGCGGCGCAGGGCGTCGGCGACCCAAAGCTCGTTCTGCCCGCGATGGCGGCCGCACAGCACCAGCGCGAGATCGTAGCCGTCGCCGCTAGCCTCCGAAGCCGCCGGATAGCCGGACTTTACGAGATCGAGGAAGAAGGGGCGAAAATCCTGAACCGGGAAGAGCGCGGCGCGAAAGCCCGTAGGCGCCCGGAAACCGGGGGGCGGATTGAAGATCAGCACGCGCTCCGTCGACCAGGGAAGCGGCAGCATTTCCGCCTCGAACGGATGGAAGAGCGTCCTTGCATGTCCTTCGCTCACGAAACTTCCCTTATCTGAAACCATTGCGGTCGTCATTCCCGCTCGCGTGCCGAAAATCAAGCGAACAAATGGAATGCCGGCGGGACGGCCTTGCTCGAGGGAAAAGATTTTCTCGACATCGCAGCCACAGCGACCACCACATGCCTTTATATCGTCTCCCGACGATATATATATCGGTAGAAATCAATGTGGACCGACCATGGACAAGGATGCCGTTCTCAAAGCCGTCGCGCACCCCGTGCGCCGGAACATGCTCGCCTGGCTCAAGGAACCGGAGAAGCATTTCAGCGGCCAGGAGCACCCGCTGGAGATGGGCGTGTGCGCCGGCCAGTTCGAGAAGTGCAAGCTGTCCCAATCGACCGTATCCACCCACCTCGCCGTGCTCACCGCCGCCGGGCTCGTATCCAGCCGGCGCGTCGGGCAATGGGTTTTCTACAAGCGCGACGAGGCGGCGATCGCCGCCTTCCGCTCCTCGCTCGACGATCTCTAATCCCCCTAAAACCGTGAAAGGTTCTTTGATGGCCACTCTTTTCGACCCGACCAGGATCGGCGACATCGACGTCGCAAACCGCTTCGCCATGGCGCCGCTGACGCGAAACCGCTCCCCCAACGCGGTTCCGACGGAGCTCTCGGTGACCTATTACAGCCAGCGCGCCACGGCCGGCCTGCTGATCACCGAGGCGACGGCGATCAGCCATCAGGGCCAGGGCTACGCCGACGTGCCGGGCCTCTACGCGCCGGAGCAGCTCGCGGCGTGGCGCAAGGTCACCGACGCCGTGCACGCGGAGAAAGGCAAGATCGTCACCCAGCTCTGGCATGTCGGGCGCATTTCCCACGACACACTGCAGCCGGGCGGCGGCAAGCCCGTCGCTCCGTCGGCGATACGTGCGAAATCGAAGACCTATCTTGTCAACGAGGACGGCACCGGCGCATTCGCGGAGACCTCCGAGCCGCGCGCGCTGGAGGCGGGCGAACTGCCCGGCATCGTGGAGGACTATCGGCGCGCAGCACGCGCGGCGGTGACCGAAGCGGGCTTCGACGGCGTCGAGATCCATGCCGCGAACGGTTATCTGATCGACCAGTTCATGCGCTCGGGCAGCAACCATCGCACCGACCAATATGGCGGTTCGATCGAAAACCGCACGCGGTTTTTGTTCGAGGTCGTCAAGGCCGTCGTCGAGGAGGTGGGCGGCGGCCGTGTCGGCATCCGGATTTCGCCGGTGACGCCGGCCAACGATGCTTCCGATCCCGACCCGCAACCGCTGTTCGAGCATGTCGCGGCGGGGCTCGGCGCCTACGACCTCGCCTATATCCATGTCATCGAAGGCGCCACGGGAGGCGACCGTGCCTTCCGGCAGAGTGAGAAGCCGTTCGACTACGAGGCCTTCAAGACGGCCTACCGCAACGCCGGCGGCGCCGGCGCATGGGTCGTCAACAACGGCTATGACAGGCAACTCGCCGAGGACGCGGTTTCGAGCGGCCGGGCGGACATGGTCGCCTTCGGCAAGCTCTTCATCGCCAATCCGGACCTGGTGCGCAGGTTCAAGGACAAGCTTCCGCTCAACGAGCCGCGGAAGGAGACGTTCTACGGCGGCGGTGCCAAGGGCCTGATCGACTATCCCTTCGCGGCTTAGGGCAGTTCAGGTTTTCACCGAAACGCCCCCTCCCCCCATGAAAACGGGGGAGGATCCACGGTGCGGCCGTCCGCGACGCCGATTCCTCCCCTGCGGAGCGGGACCACGCGAAGCGTGGTGGAGGAGGCGTTCCAAGCGACGATTCCATTTCATCCGGAAACGCCCGGGAGCGATTTCCCCGCCACGACAAGAAAGGGGCGCGACCTTGCGGTCGCGCCCCTTCTTTCGTTTGAACGGAGATGCCTGGAATCAGGCGTCGGCCTCCTCGGCGTCTTCCTTCTTCTTCTCGCGCGCGATCTCCTTGCCGGTCTCCTGGTCGACGACCTTCATGGAGAGGCGCACCTTGCCGCGCTCGTCGAAGCCCATGAGCTTGACGTAGACCTTGTCGCCTTCCTTGACGACGTCGGTGGTCTTGGCGACGCGCTCGTTGGAGAGCTGCGAAATGTGGACGAGACCGTCCTTCGGGCCGAAGAAATTGACGAAGGCGCCGAAATCGGCGGTCTTGACGACCGTGCCCTCGTAGATCTCGCCGACTTCCGGCTCGGCCACGATGGTGTGGATCCACTTCTTCGCCGCCTCGATCTCCTTGGCGTTGGAAGAGGCGATCTTGACCGTGCCGTCATCCTCGATGTTGATCTTGGCGCCGGTCTTCTCGACGATCTCGCGGATGACCTTGCCGCCCGAGCCGATCACGTCGCGGATCTTGTCGGTCGGTATGGTCATGACCTCGATGCGCGGCGCGAACTCGCCGAGTTCCGAACGACCCTCGGTGATGGCCTTCGCCATCTCGCCGAGGATGTGCTCGCGGCCGCCCTTGGCCTGGTCGAGGGCGATCTTCATGATCTCCTCGGTGATGCCGCTGATCTTGATGTCCATCTGCAGCGAGGTGATGCCGGCATCGGTGCCGGCGACCTTGAAGTCCATGTCGCCGAGATGATCCTCGTCTCCGAGAATGTCGGAGAGAACCGCGAAGCGATCGTCTTCCTTGATCAGGCCCATGGCGATGCCCGCGACCGGCTTGGCGAGCGGCACGCCCGCATCCATCAGCGCGAGAGAGGTGCCGCAGACCGTCGCCATCGAGGACGAGCCATTGGATTCGGTGATCTCCGAGACGACACGCAGCGTGTAGGGAAACTGCTCGGCTCCCGGCAGCATCGGACGGATCGCGCGCCAGGCAAGCTTGCCGTGGCCGATCTCGCGGCGGCCGGGCGAACCCATGCGGCCGGTCTCGCCCACCGAATAGGGCGGGAAGTTGTAATGCAGCATGAACGTTTCCTTGTACGTGCCGGTCAGCGCATCGATGAACTGCTCGTCCTCGCCGGTGCCGAGCGTGGCAACGACGATCGCCTGCGTCTCACCGCGGGTGAACAGCGCCGAGCCGTGGGTGCGCGGCAGGATGCCGACTTCCGACACGATCGGGCGAACGGTCGACAGGTCGCGACCGTCGATGCGCGAGCCGGTGTCGAGGATGTTCCAGCGAACGATCTTCGCCTGAAGGTCCTTGAATACCGAACCGATCTGCTCCGGCGTCCACTTGGGCGCTTCGTCCTCAGCCGGCGTGAAATGCGCCTTGACCTTGGCCTTGACTACGTCGACGGCAGCGTAGCGCTCGGCCTTCTGCGTGTTCTTGTAGGCTTCGCGCAGTTCGCCCTCGACCAGCTTCAGCATTTCCGCTTCCAGCTCGTCATAGGTCGGCGAGGTGAACTCGCGCGGCTCCTTGGCGGCAACCTCGGCAAGCTTGATGATCGCGTCGATCACCGGCTGGAACGCCTTGTGGCCGAACATGACAGCGCCGAGCATGATATCCTCGGGAAGCTCCTGGGCTTCCGACTCGACCATCAGGACTGCATCCGACGTGCCGGCAACGACGAGGTCGAGCTTGGACTCGGGCATTTCGTCGAGATGCGGGTTCAGGACGTATTCGCCGCCGATGTAGCCGACGCGCGCGCCGCCGATCGGCCCCATGAAGGGCACGCCAGAAAGCGTCAGAGCAGCCGAGGTGGCGACGATTGCGAGGATGTCCGGATCGTTCTCGAGGTCGTGCTGCACGACGGTGACGACGATCTGGGTGTCGTTCTTGTAGCCGTCGGCAAAGAGCGGGCGGATCGGGCGATCTATAAGACGCGACGTCAGCGTCTCCTTCTCGCTCGGGCGACCTTCACGCTTGAAGAAGCCGCCGGGAATCTTGCCGGCCGCGAAGGTCTTTTCCTGGTAGTTGACGGTCAGCGGGAAGAAGTCGAGGCCCGGCTTCGGCTCCTTCATGGAAACGACGGTCGCGAGCACCACGGTTTCGCCGTAGGTCGCGAGCACCGCGCCGTCAGCCTGACGTGCGATCTTGCCGGTTTCCAGAATGAGGGGGCGGCCGCCCCACTCGATTTCCACTTTGTGGTGATTGAACATGTCTTGTCCTCGATGAGGGAACGGGTCGCGCCATATCCTTCGGCGCACGGAAACGTTCCCTGGCTTCGTTTGCGGACGAGCCACGGGCAAGACAACGGGACGCTTCGTGTATCAAGGGCGGCGGAAACCGCCAAAAGCGCCCTGCAATCCTGCCCCATGACCTGTCCCATGGGCGGCTCCGGATACTGCCTTTCCGATAATGCGGAGCCGGGCGGGCCTTGGGGTTCTTATCCCCGATCGACGGCCCTGATGATCGACCGGCGGGCCGTCGGGGCCCGCCGGTCAAACTTTCTTAGCGGCGCAGGCCGAGCTTCTCGATCAGCGTCTGATAGCGGCCTTCGTCCTTGCCACGGAGGTAGTCAAGGAGGCTGCGGCGCTGGGAAACGAGGGCGAGCAGACCACGGCGGGAATGGTTGTCCTTCTTGTGGTCCTTGAAATGCTCGGTCAGGTTCTTGATGCGTTCAGACAAGATTGCGACCTGGACTTCCGGGGAACCGGTGTCGCCCTGCTTGGTCGCGAATTCGCTCATCAGTTCCTGCTTGCGCTCTGCGGTTATCGACATCGCGTTTTTCCTTTCGATTTTGAGGAAACGGGTCGCCCATAGCCAGGATGTCGTCCAGCAAGGGCCGTTCAACATGACGCCTCATGGCGCGATGCTGCGGCGCATATAGTCGATAATGGAGGCAATTTCCAGCTAAATAACCAGTATCGGACGGCGGATGCGGGCCCTCTTCATTCCGCCGGGCCCGAAAGCTCGGGCTCGACGCGCTCCAGCGGCATGCGGAACCTGTATTCGATGCCGTCGCGATGCAGCGTCCGCTCGATCTCGGCGTCGAGCGTCCCACCCAGCATGCGCTCGATCACCTCGGTGCCGAAGCCGCGGCTCTCGGCTCGCCTGCGCAGCCGCGGCACGAATTCGCGCCATCGCATCTCCAGGCGGTCGCCCGACCGGCTCCACGACACGACCAGCCGTCCCGACGAGGCGGCGAAGGCGCCGTATTTGGCGGCGTTCGTCGCCAGTTCGTGGATGGCGAGGCCCAGTGTCTGCGCGGCCTGGTTGGACAGGCGGAAGTGATTGCCGTTCACCTCAAGCCGCGAGGCGTCGCTCGGCCTGAACGGCTCGATCTGAGCATTGAGAAGCTCGCGCAGTTCCACGCCCGCGACGCCGCCCGCGACCAGCAGGTCCGTCGAGCGCGCCAAGCCCTGCACGCGCTTCTGGAAACTGTCCTGGAAGGCGGCGAAGCTGCGCGCGGTGCGCGCCGTCTGCTTGGCGATCGACGAGACCACGGTGAGCTGGTTCTTGGAGCGGTGGGCGACCTCGCGCATCAGGAAGCGTATCTCGCTCTCCGCCGCGCGCCTGTCTTGCGCGGCCTGGGCCAGCGCTGCGGAAACCGTGGCGATTTCGGCCACGGGGAAATCGACCGCCTCGACCGCCTCGCCGGCGCCGAGGCGGCGGGCGTCCTGCGCCAGCCGGCGCACAGGCTTGGCAACCTGCCGTCCGAGCGCCCAGGCAAGTATGGCGCCGATAGCTATGATCGCCGCTCCGCCGATCGCCAGCGCCCGCAGCGTCTGCGTCATCGGCGCCTGCACGATCGACGACGGCGCCCAGACGATCACCTCCCAGCCGGTGAGCGACGACCTCGTGGTGATCGTCTCGTAGGTCCGGTCTTCCAGACGCACCCTGCGGCGCACCGTGGTGTCGTTGGGCTCGATGTCCTGCGCAAGGAAGAACGGCTTGCCGATGTCGGAGGACATGTAGGACGAGGCGAGCACTATGTCGTTGCGGTCGACCAGCACGGCGTTCCAGCCGCCGCGAAGGTTCTGGCTCGCCAGCGCCTCGGAGAGCCTCTCGGCGTCCTGAGTCATGACCAGGAGACGGCGCGGCCCCTCCTCGGAGAGCGGCGGCTGAATGACGTTGAAGCCCCAGCGGCTGGCATTGGCCTCGAGCACGCCGTCGGAAACGACAGGCTCGCCCGTGTGCAGCGCCCACGCCGCGGCCGCGGTGTCCTGCAGCCGCCCGAGCGGCAGGCTGTATTCCGACCGCGTGTCCAGAAGCTGGTTCATGTTCTCGTCGACGACGATGAGATGCGCGCCGGTGCCCTCCAGCGCGACCTTCGCACCGTCGTAGAAGCGGCTGAGATCGCTCGCCCCGAGCGACGGAGTGGCGGCGAGCACGCGCAACGTCGTCACCGTGCCCATCAACTGCCGGTCGATCGTTTCGGCGATGGAACCGGCCGTCGCCTCCGCCAGCGTCGTTACGATCTCCTGCTGCGCCTGATTGCTGCGCTGGAGAAGGATGACCGAGAAGATCAGCGCCGGGATCAGCGTCGCCGCCATGAAGAGCGACAGGAAGACGCCGATGGGCAGCGGCAGCAGGCGCGTCCGGCGCGGCGCTTGCGACGACGGCTCGCTCGCAGGCACATTTCCATCGGTGTTGTTCTCGGTGGACAACAGTGTCTGCTCCTGGCATCGAATGAGATCAATCGCGCCCAAGGCGGCGGCGGTTAAGCTACTGATTTAAATCAAGTAGCCGCTTATAGCCACTTTTTCCAGCGGAAGAAGAGAAGGAGGCCGACGCCGGTCGCCGCCATCGACAGGAGCGCGAGCGGATAACCGTAGCGAGCCGACAGTTCCGGCATGTTCCACGGCGAAGAGGCGGGGTCGAAATTCATGCCCCAGACGCCGGCCATGAAAGTCAACGGAATGAAGATCGTCGCCACGATTGTCAGCACCTTCATCACTTCGTTCATCTTGGTCGAGACATTCGACAGATAGAGGTCGAGCAGGCCCGATGTGAGCTCGCGATAGGTCTCGACGATATCGATGAGCTGGACGGCGTGATCGTATGTGTCGCGCAGGTAGAGGCGGACTGTGTCGGGAACAAGGTCGAAATCCTCGCGCGTGAGCGAGGACAGCATTTCGCGCGTCGGCCAGGTGGCCCGCTTCACCACCAGGAGATCGCGCTTTATCGCATGAAGCTGCGAGATGTTATGCGGATCGGGACGGGTGGTGATGAGGTTTTCGAGATCCTCCAGCTCGTCGCCGATCCGCTCCAGCAGCGGGAAATAGGCGTCCAGCACCGTGTCGATTATCGCATAGGCGAGATAGGCCGGACCGCCGCGACGCATCCGCCCCTGCGGGGCGCGCAGGCGCTTGCGCACGGGATCGAGGCAGTCGCCCGCCCGCTCCTGGAATGTCACCACGTGCCGGTCGTCGAACAGCACGGCGAGCTGTTCCTTGGAGCCGACGTCCTGTCCGTCCGTCATGTGCAGGAAGACGAGGGCATGGTCGCCATAGACGTCCATTTTCGGCCGCTGACCGGTATTGTGGACGTCCTCGAGCGCGAGCGGGTTGATGTCGAAGATGCGCCCCAGCTCCTCGAGCAGGGCGAGATCGCCGAGGCCGACGACGTCGAGCCACAGCCTCTTGTCGGAGACGACGGCTTTCCCGACATCGGCGATCGACGGCGCCTCGATCTCCTCGACCGTGTCGTCGCCGATCAGCGTCAGCCGCATCGAGGTCGGGCTGGCGCGTTCGTCGGGGATAAGCGTGCCCGGCGGCGCCCCCACCGGGGCACGGCGGCGATGCACCAATCGCTTTCCACTCATGCCTGACTTCGCGTCCTGATGGAATCGGTCTCGCGGAAGAATGCATGCCCCGCGCCGTTCGCGCCAGCGGAAATCAGCCGGTGAAGACGCGTTTCGGCTTGAACGTGCCGGCTTCGATGGCACCGATCGCCACCAGCCTGCCGCGCGCAGTGGCGCAGGCTTCGTCGGCGTCCAGCGGTGCGTCGCGACCGCGTATGATCACCGGATTGCCGAGGCGGATGCGGGCGGCCGCGTCGTCGCCGATGATGACCTGCGGCAGGCAGTCCAGGGCCGCTCCGGTGTCGACGACGAGCCGGTCCAGCGCCTTCCACTCGCTCGGGCCGGGGCGGCGCGAGCCTTCCTGGCCGTCCTCCGCGTCCGCGTTTTCGGCGCGGGCGGCGGCGATCGCCTCCTCGATCATCTCCATGGTGACGAGATCGTCCGGCGTGAAGGGATCGACCTCGGTGCGGCGCAGTTCGGAGATATGGCCATAGCAGCCGAGATCGCGGCCCATGTCGCGCGCCAGCGAGCGCACATAGGTGCCCTTGCCGCATTCGATTTCGAAGATGGCGTGGCCTTCATCGGGCCGTTCGATCAGGTCGAAGCGGGCGATCTCGACCTCGCGCGCCGGTATCTCGACGGTCTCGCCGTCACGGGCGAGATCGTAGGCGCGCTCGCCGGCGATCTTCACCGCGGAGAATTGCGGCGGCGTCTGCATGATCACGCCGGTATATTTCGGCATGGCGGCGCGGATCGCCTCCTCGCTCGGCCGCTCGGCGGAGGTCTTCGTCGCCTCGCCTTCCAGATCGTCGGTGGAGCGTTCCTCGCCCCAGGCAACGGTGAAGCGATAGACCTTCGCGCCGTCCATGACATAGGGCACGGTCTTCGTCGCCTCGCCAAGCGCGATCGGCAGCATGCCGGAGGCGAGCGGGTCCAGCGTGCCGGCATGTCCCGCCTTCTCGGCATTGAACAACCATTTGATCTTCGAGACGGCGTCGGTGGAGCCCATGCCCTTCGGCTTGTCGAGCACCAGCCAGCCGGAAACCGGCCGGCCCTTCTTCTTTCCCCGACGCGCCATCAATCTTCGTCCTTGCCTTCGTCGTCGAGATCGCGCGCCACTTCCGGCGAGCGCAGGAGCGCGTCGATCTTCGCCATGTTGTCGTAACTGGTGTCGAGCCGGAAACGGAACTCCGGCATGTATTTCATCTGCCGCAGCGCGCCCGAGACGCGGCCGCGGATGAACTTCGCATTGCGGGCCAGCGCCTTGATGACCGCGTCGTCGTCCTTCGCGCCCAGCGGCGCGATGAAGGCCGTTGCGATCTTCAGGTCCGGCGACATGCGCACCTCGGAAACCGATATGACGGCCGTCTCGATCACGTCGTCGCGGATGTCGCCGCGCTGAAGGAGATCGGAAAGGGCATGGCGCACCTGCTCGCCGACGCGAAGCTGGCGCTGGGAGGGGCCTGAGCTAGGCAAGCGTGACATTTGCAAATATCCGAAAACGGCGGCGGCCGGGATCGAACCGGCGCGCTCGCATCATCAACTGGAGCGGGCGGCGGAAAAGTCCCGCCGTCCGGTATCTCCCTGCACTGCTTAAAGCGTCCGCTTCACCATCTCGACGCGGAAGCACTCGATGACGTCGCCGGCACGGATGTCCTCGTAATTGGCGAAGGCCATGCCGCATTCCTGGCCGACCGGAACCTCGGCGACCTCGTCCTTGAAGCGCTTCAGCGTCTTCAGCGTACCCTCGTGGATCACGACGTTGTCGCGGATCAGGCGGACGCCCGCACCACGCTCGACCTTGCCTTCGGTCACGCGGCAGCCGGCCACCTTGCCGACCTTGGTGATGTTGAAGACCTCGAGAATCTCGGCATTGCCGATGAAGGTCTCGCGGCGCTCCGGCGAGAGAAGGCCCGACATCGCCGCTTTGATGTCATCCACGAGATCGTAGATGATGTTGTAGTAGCGGATTTCGATGCCGGCCTGCTCGGCCGCGTCGCGCGCCTGCTTGTTGGCGCGGACGTTGAAGCCGATGATCGCGGCGTTCGAGGTCTCGGCTAGCGAGACGTCGCTTTCCGTGATCGCGCCGGCGCCGGAATGGACGATGCGGGCGCGCACCTCGTCGGTGCCGAGCTTGTCGAGCGCGTTGACGATCGCCTCGATGGAGCCCTGCACGTCGCCCTTGATGAGCAGCGGGAACTCCTTGAGGCCCGAGGTCTGGAGCTGCGACATCATCTGCTCGAGCGAACCGCGCTGGCCGGCCTGGCGGGCAACCGCCTTCTCGCGGGCGAGACGCTGGCGATATTCGGCGATCTCGCGGGCGCGCGCCTCGTTTTCGACGACGGCGAAGCGGTCGCCGGCCTGCGGCGTGCCCTGGAGGCCCAGCACCTCGACCGGCATCGACGGGCCGGCATCCTTGAGCTGCTCGCCCCGGTCGTTGACCAGCGCGCGCACCCGGCCCCATTCGTTGCCGGCGACGAGGATGTCGCCGGTGTGGAGCGTGCCGGCCTGCACGAGCACGGTCGCGACCGAGCCGCGGCCCTTGTCGAGCTTGGCCTCGATGACGACGCCCTCGGCGGTGCGGTCCGGATTGGCCTTCAGGTCGAGGATTTCGGCCTGCAGCAGGATCGCCTCGAGAAGCTTGTCGAGATTCGTGCCCTTGGTGGCCGACACCTCGACATCCAGCACCTCGCCACCCATCGATTCGACGAACACCTCATGCTGGAGGAGTTCGGTGCGCACCTTCTGGGCATTGGCTTCCGGCTTGTCGATCTTGTTGATCGCCACGATGATCGGCACGCCTGCCGCCTTGGCGTGATTGATGGATTCGATCGTCTGCGGCATCACGCTGTCGTCGGCCGCCACCACCAGCACGGCGATGTCGGTCGCCTGCGCGCCGCGGGCACGCATGGCGGTGAAGGCGGCGTGGCCGGGCGTGTCGATGAAGGTGATCTTCTGACCGTTCTTCTCGACCTGGTAGGCGCCGATATGCTGGGTGATGCCACCGGCTTCGCCAGAGACGACATTAGCATTGCGGATCGCATCGAGAAGCGAGGTCTTGCCGTGGTCGACGTGACCCATGATGGTGACGACCGGCGAACGCGACTTCAGATCCTCGGTCCTGTCCTCGATGTCGAACAGGCCCTCCTCGACGTCGGATTCCGCGACGCGGCGCACGGTATGGCCGAACTCCGAGGCCACCAGTTCCGCCGTATCGGCGTCGATCAGGTCGCCGGGCTTCATGATCTGGCCCTGCTTCATGAAATACTTGACCACGTCCACGGCGCGCTCGGCCATTCGGCTTGCGAGATCCTGGATCGTGATGGTTTCCGGCAGAACGACCTCGCGGATGATCTTCTCCCGCTGCTCCTGGTGCATGCCGCGCTTGAATTTCTCCTGGCGACGACGCATCGAGGACAGCGAGCGTCCACGTTTGGCGTCGTCGTCGGACAGCGCGGTATTCAGCGTCAGCTTGCCGCGACGGCGATCGTCCTCGCCCTTGGTCTTGACCGGGCGCGGAGCCGCGACCTCGGGCTTGACCGGCCCGCGGCGCACCGCGGCGGCGGCACCGCGCGGCTTCTCTTCCTCTTCGTCCGCTTCCGTCGCGACTGCGGCTTGAGCGGGGGCACGGCGCTTGGCTTCTTCCTCGGCGCGGCGGCGGGCTTCGGCCTCGGCCTTCAAGCGCGCTTCCTCCTCCGCCTGGCGGCGCGCGGATTCCTCACGCTCGCGCTTGCGGCGCTCCTCGTCCTCGGCGCGACGCTGGGCTTCCTCGGCGGCACGCTTGCGCTCCTCGACCTCGCGCACCTTCGAATCCTGCAGCGCGCGGCGGCGGGCGTCCATCTCCTCGGAGGAAAGTTCGTTCAGCACCATGCCGGAGCGCTCGGTCGCAGGCGCGGGCCGCGACGGCTGCGAGGGAGCCGGCGGCGGCGCGGGAGGCGTCGGCTGCGGCTGCGCGCGCGGCTTCAGGCTGACGGGAGCCTGAACGGGCGCCGGCTGCTCGTCGGGCCGCGAGAACTTCCGCTTCTTCGTCTCGACGACGACGGACTTCGTGCGCCCGTGCGAGAAATTCTGCCGCACGGTGCCCTGCTCTATCCCGGGCCGCTTCAGCGTCAACGTCTTCTTGGTGTTGACACTCAGCGTCTTGTCGTCACCCGATTTGGTATCGCTCATTCCGTATCCTCTGCGGCATCATCTGCTTCGCCGGTCGCCGCAACATCCAGCCGGTCTTCCGGGGTTCCGCCCCGATATCGGTCAAGCGCGACCATGCGCTTAAGCACTGCCTTGCCCGTATCCCCGGCGAGCACGGCAGCATGTATCACATTTGTGGCCCCCAATGCCAAACCCAATTCCGCTTCGGAGAAGAGTTTGTAGGCGGGTATATCCGGGCCGCCGGCATATGCAACCGCCCGGCGGGCCTGCGTCATCTTCCGGACGCCGTCCGGAGACGCTTCAACGGCATGCAGGACAAGCATCGCCTTGCCGCCGCGCACCGCACTTTCGACCTTCGTGGCGCCCAACGCAACCTGCCCGGCCTTGCGGGCAAGGCCGAGGAGGCCAAGGGCGGACTTCGCCAGAAGCGAATCGACGAGAAGGCCAAGATCGCCAGCCGGCTGAACCTTGATCTTCAAGGCGCGCGCAAACAGATTCTTGCGCGCGGCCTCGTCGACATGCGTCCGGTCAGCGGTGACCCAGCATCCGCGTCCGGGAAGCTGGCGCTTGAGATCGGGAACGACGGACATGTCCGGCCCCGCCACGAAACGGATCAGCTCTTCCGGCTCGCCCGCGCGGCGCGTCACTATACATGTGCGCTCGTTCATTTCGTTCAAGTGCCTCTCCCTCCGGACGCATGATCATCAGGCTCCGGCGGCTTCCTCTGCCTCTGCGGCTTCGGCTTCGGTTTCGTCCTGCTCGGCGGCGAGGTCCTCTTCCGTTATCCAGCCCATCCGCAGGCGTGCCGCGACGACCATCTGCTCGGCTTCCGCGCGGCCGATGTCGAAATCAGCCAGCACGCCCGCATAGGTCTTGGTCTCGCCGTCCTTGCGCTCCTTCCAGCCGACGAGATCGTCGACCGCGTAGCCGGCAAAGTCCTCGATCGACTTCACGCCGTCCTCGCCGAGCGCCACCAGCATGGCGGTGGTGATACCGGGAAGCTCGCGCAGCTCGTCCAGGACACCCAGTTCCTTGCGCTTCGCATCCTGCTCGGCCTCGATGCGCTCCAGATACTCGCGGGCGCGCATCTGGATCTCGCTGGCGGTGTCCTCGTCGAAACCGTCGATCGAGGAGATTTCGTCGGAATCGACGAAGGCCAGTTCCTCGATCGAGGTGAAGCCTTCCGACGCCAGGACCTGGCCGACCATCTCGTCGACGTTGAGCGCGTCCATGAACAGCGACGAACGCTCGACGAACTCCTTCTGGCGGCGCTGCGATTCCTCTTCCTCGGTCAGGATGTCGATGTCCCAGCCGGTGAGCTGCGAGGCGAGGCGCACGTTCTGGCCGCGGCGGCCGATCGCCAGCGAGAGCTGGTCGTCCGGCACGACGACCTCGATGCGTTCGGCATCCTCGTCGAGCACCACCTTGGCGACTTCCGCCGGCTGCAGCGCGTTGACGATGAAGGAGGCGGCGTTGTCGTTCCACGGAATGATGTCGATCTTCTCGCCCTGGAGCTCGCCGACGACCGCCTGGACGCGGCTGCCGCGCATGCCGACGCAGGCGCCGACGGGATCGATCGACGAATCGCGCGAGACGACCGCGATCTTGGCGCGGGAGCCCGGATCGCGGGCAACCGACTTGATCTCGATGATACCGTCGTAGATTTCCGGCACTTCCATGGTGAAGAGCTTCGCCATGAATTGCGGGTGCGTGCGCGACAGGAATATCTGCGGGCCGCGCTGCTCGCGGCGCACGTCGTAGACATACGCGCGGACGCGATCGCCGTACTTGAAGTTCTCGCGCGGGATCAGCTCGTCACGGCGGATGATCGCCTCGCCGCGGCCGAGATCGACGATCACATTGCCGTATTCCACGCGCTTGACCGTGCCGTTGACGATCTCGCCGACGCGGTCCTTGTACTCGTCGTACTGGCGGTCGCGCTCGGCCTCGCGCACTTTTTGAACAATTACCTGCTTGGCGGACTGGGCGGCGATGCGGCCGAAATCCATCGGCGGAAGCTGCTCGGCGATGAAGTCGCCGACCTGCGCGTCCGGGTTGCGGGTGCGCGCGTCTTCCAGCGAGATCTGGCGGGCATATTCCTCGACGGTCTCGACGACCTCCATCAATCGCTGAAGCTTCATCTCGCCCGTGTTGGGATTGATGTCGGCGCGAATGTTGGTCTCCTGGCCATAGCGCGAACGCGCGGCCTTCTGGATCGCATCGGCCATCGCCGCGATGACGATCTGCTTGTCGATCGCCTTTTCACGCGCGACCGCATCGGCGATCTGCAGAAGTTCTAGCCTGTTTGCACTGACTGCCATCTTAGTAGTCTCCCTGGGCAATTCGTCCGGCAAGGCGCCGGGTGCTCGAATCATTCATCCGTTTCTGCTTCGTCTTCGGCGGCGTCGCCGCCGCTATTCTTCTTGGCCTGCTGACGCGCTTCCTTGTCGCTCTTGAGCGCGTCGCGGATAAGATCGTCGGTCAGGATCAGCCGCGCCTCGGCCACCGCGTCGAAGGGAATGCGCACCGTCGGCTCTTCGCCGTAGCCCATCTTGTCGCGCTCGAGCACGAAGCCCTCGCCGTCCGCGTCGACGATCTTGCCGCGAAACCGCTTCTTGTCGGTGACCATAATCGCGGTCTCGAGCTTCACCAGATGACCCTTCGCCGCCTCGAAATCCGACTTGCGGACAAGCGGCCGATCGATGCCCGGCGAGGAAACCTCCAGATGATACGCCTTCTCGATGGGATCTTCCACATCGAGCACCGGCGACAGCGCGCGGCTGACCTCCTCGCAATCCTCGACGGTCATGGTGCCGTCGTTGCGCTCGGTCATGATCTGCAGCGTCAATCCGTTCTGTCCCGACAGCCGCACGCGCACCAGCCGGAAGCCGATGTCGCGAAGCACCGGCTCGACGATCAGCGCAATGCGCGCGTCGATGCCCGTCTCGCGGATGATCCGGTCGTCGCCATGTTCAGCCTGGGCAGAATTCATTCCATCTCCATCGTCGCCGGCCTGACGCCCTTCGGGTAACAAAAAAGAGCGGGACCGGGTGGACCCACTCTTCGCCATACCGACCAAGAATTTAAGCAGCATATAGACCAGACAGGCCGCGTTATCAAGGGCGGGCGGAGCAAGTGGCGCGCGGATGGAAGCCGGAACAAGCGACCGTTCCTGTCCCCATGCGCCCGCCCATGGTGTTGCACTGCACAAAACGCATGGCTGCCCTGCGCTGCCGGCCCTTCAAGATCGAGGCCTGGCCTCCTATTTATGTTGCATCGCACAATGCGATGCGAAAGGAACGAGAAAAATGTCCAATGGACGTCTGACGCGGGGAATCACCGAATTCCTCGGCATAGTGGGAAGCGCGATCGCCGTATCGGCGGCAACTCGCAACCGTACGCCTGCCCGCGATGCGGACCTGGTCCGCCTCGGTATCGAGCCGGCGCGGTTCCGCGAGATCAAGCGCTTCTAAAGCGGGCCGAAGCCCGCATGCGGCTGCCGGCCTATCTGCGCAGAAATGCGAGATAGGCTGGCGCCCTCCCTTCCCTGACGGCCTTCGCTTCGTAGCGAGTTCCCGGCCACCCCTCATAGGCCAGGCGCCAATCGTCGGGCGACGACGCGATCCATTCGAAGGATGGATGCGCGCGGCAATGCGCCAAAGTCCAGTTCACATAGGTATCGATGTCGGAGGCGAAGCGAAACTTCGCGCCCGTGCGCATGACGCGCGCGAAGCGGTCGAGGTTCGCCGCGCTGACGAAGCGCCGTTTCCAGTGCCGCTTTTTCGGCCAGGGATCGGGATAGAGAAGGTCGATGCCGTCGACCGAGCCCTCCGGCAGCCAGTCCAGCAATCTCGTCGCGTCGTCGTCGTAGACGCGGATGTTGGCGCGCGGCTCGGCCTCCAGTTGGGCCAGAAACTTGGCCATTCCGTTGACGAAGGGTTCGACGCCGATGAAGCCGGTGTCGGAAAACCTGCCGGCTTCGTGATGCAGGTGCTCGCCGCCGCCGAAGCCGATTTCCAGCCTGACGGCACCGACCGCAACCGGAAACAGTTCACGCGGATCGGCGGGCGCGGGTCGATCGAGATCGACCTTCAACGCCGGCAAGAGGCGCGAGACGGCCCCTGCCTGCACCGGCCGCAAGGTCTTGCCGTGCCGGCGGCCGAAGAATGCTTCGGTCGCCCGCTGTCTTCTCTGTTGGGTCATCGATGCTTCCGGCGGCCTCAGGCCGCGACGGCTTCCTTCACCGCTTCCCGCAGCGCCTTGACGAGGTCGGTCTTCTCCCAGGAGAAGGATCCGTCGCGGCCGGCCTTGCGGCCGAAATGGCCGTAGGACGCCGTCTTGGCGTAGATCGGCTTGTTGAGGTCGAGATGGCGGCGGATGCCCGAGGGCGAAAGGTCGATCACCTCGCGCACCGCGCCTTCGATCGCCTCCTCGCTCACCTTGCCGGTGCCGTGCAGGTCGACATAGACCGACAGCGGCTGGGCGACGCCGATGGCGTAGGAGAGCTGGATCGTGCAGCGATCGGCGAGGCCGGCCGCAACCACGTTCTTGGCGAGGTAACGCGCGGCATAGGCGGCCGAGCGGTCGACCTTGGTGGTGTCCTTGCCGGAGAATGCGCCGCCGCCATGCGGGGCCGCGCCGCCATAGGTGTCGACGATGATCTTGCGGCCGGTCAGGCCGGCGTCGCCGTCAGGCCCGCCGATCACGAACTTGCCGGTCGGGTTGATGTACCACTTGCAGCTCTCGGAGATCTTCAGGTCGCCGAGTGCCTCGCGGATGTAGGGCTCTACGACCGCGCGCACCTTCTTGGAATCCCAGCTCGCATCGAGATGCTGGGTGGAGAGCACGATCTGGGTGGCTTCCGCCGGCTTGCCGTTGACATAGCGGACGGTCACCTGGCTCTTGGCATCGGGGCCGAGCTTGGCGGCTTCGCCCTCGCCGGCATGGCGGGCGGCGGCGAGCAGTTCGAGGATCTTGTGGCTGTAGTAGATCGGCGCCGGCATCAGTTCCGGCGTCTCGCGCACCGCGTAGCCGAACATGATGCCCTGGTCGCCGGCACCTTCCGCATTGGCATCGGAAGCCTTGTCGACGCCCTGCGCGATATCGGCGGACTGCGCGTGCAACAGCACGTCGATCTTGCAGGTCTTCCAGTGGAAGCCGTCCTGCTCGTAGCCGATGGCGCGAATCGCGCGGCGGGCGACGGAGCGGAACTTCGAAGGATTGATGAGCGGATGGCCACCGGCGTCGGTCGCGACCTTGCCGGCCTTGTCCTTTTTCAGCAGCGTATCGGGAACGCGAACCTCACCCGCGATGACGACGCGGTTGGTGGTCGTCAGCGTTTCGCAGGCGACACGGACGTCCCAAGGATTCATGCCGACCTTTTTGGCCTCCTTGTAGATCATGTCCACGATTTCATCGGAAATACGGTCGCAGACCTTGTCTGGGTGACCTTCGGAGACGGATTCACTTGTGAAGAGATAATTTAGGCGCGGCACGGGTAACCCCCACTTGAAAGAAGACTGCCGATGAAACGGCAGGGACGGCAATCTGTTAGCGAAGCCGGTCTTCGTTCGTCAAGCCGCATCTTGGTTCCACCTGGCGGCGGAGCCTGCGTAGGATGCGTGAGATCCTGCGGCTTTTTTCTCTTCAAACGCCGGATTGGAGCAATCCCTGCCCTATTCCTCGTCCGTCGCGAGGGCCTTTACCAGGTCGATCACCTTGCGGCGAATTTTTGGATCAGAAATTTTTACAAAGGCGCGATTGAGTTGAAGACCCTCGGAACTGCTCAGGAAGTCGACGACGTAGTTTGCCGAGGATTCCTCGGCGAATCCGCCCTGAGGCGTCCCTTCCTGGCCTGGGGCATCCTCAAAGAAGAACGAAACGGGCACGCCGAGGACGGCGGCGGCCGACTGCAGCCTGCTCGCGCCCACCCTGTTCGTTCCCTTTTCGTATTTCTGAACCTGCTGAAACGTAATTCCCAAGCTTTCGCCAAGTTTTTCCTGGCTCATCCCGAGCATGTTTCTCCGCAGTCTTATACGTCCGCCTACATGGATATCGATCGGATTCGGTTTTTTCTTGTTTTCCGGCATGTGTTCCTCGCCCATTTTTGCGGGCTCTACTTGTCTCGCCTCATTTTCCGAAATCCCAAACCCCGCTCGACGCCCCATATTCCGGCGCTCAATGCCTCCCGGCAAACGGCGCGCGCACTATGAATCCCTAATATACGCGCTGTCAATTGTCCCTCTCGGCTGATGGCTAACGAGGGGCGTCGCAGCCGGTTCCGCGCGCGGGGAAATACAGCGCGACTGTCAATCCGTCGAGAGGTGGCCGCGAGCGCCCGGCGGCTGCGGCTATCGGCGTATGGCGGCGGAAGCGCACCGGTGTGGACGAGTTGCAAGGTTGCTGCTGGCTTAACCCTCTTGCATGATCTTCCTGCAACACGGCGTCGACGATGAGTGCCCGGCCACAACCGGAAGTATAGTGCCATGGAAAGGCGGCGCCCGGGCTCGGCTTGTGCCGCGCGCAACCGTGCCGCCCGCCTATTTCCGGTGATTTCCGGCGAAGGCGGCCGTCAGCCCCAGGCCGATGAACAGGACCCCGCTGACATAGCGTTCGAAGCCGAGATAGGCACGGTTGCTCTTCAGCCAATTGCCGGCGGTGCCGGCCGCAAGCGCGTAGCAGCTATCGGTCACGAGACCGATCAGCATGAAGAGAAAACCGAGAAATATCATCTGCGCCGCCACATGGCCGCGCCCGACATCGACGAATTGGGGCAGGAAAGCGAGAAAGAACAGTGCCGTCTTCGGGTTGAGCAGATTGACGATGAAACCGTCGCGGAAGAGCTTTGCATAGCCGTGCTTGGGCAAGGATATCCCGGGCCCCGGCGCCTCCGCGCGGCCGAAGATCTTTCTGAGGCCGAGCCAGATGAGATAGGCGGCGCCCGCATATTTGACGATGCCGAAAGCCAGGGCCGACGAAGCGATCACCGCCGACAGGCCGACGGCGGCGGCGAGAATATGGACCCCTGTCCCGGTGTGGATGCCGAGGACCGAGACGAAGCCGGCAAGCCGGCCCTGCTCGACAGAACGCCCCACAAGATAGAGGACGGACGGTCCCGGTGTGAGCAGCATGATGATGGATGCGCTGACGAAAAGGCCAAGCGCGGCGGCACTCGGAACGACGATGTCCATTGGCTTTGTCCTTGCGTGATGCCAAACTGCAGGCTGCCAATAGGCGTAGCGCGCATTTTTGCGATGTCAACGCAGTCCGCGCAGCCTGCTCAGTTTCGCCGAAGGGCGTCGATTTCCACGGTCAGGTGCGACAGGTCGCGAAGGTGAGCAAGCTTGCGTCGGTAGAAGGCGACGGGGCGTGGCCTTTCCGTGACCAGGGAAACGATCGCGGCGTGGTGACCGGGGCCAACCTGCCAGACATGCAGATCGGTGATCCGGTCGCCCTCCGCTTCTATCGCCTCCCGTATCTCTCGCGGCAGTTCGTCGCTCTCGGGCAGGTAGTCGACCAGCACGCGGCCCGCGTCGCGCATCAGGCCCCATGACCATCGCGCTATGATCAGAGCTCCGACGATGCCCATCATCGGGTCCAGCCAAATCCAGCCATAGAGACTGCCGAAGGCAAGCGCGACGATCGCGAGCACGGAGGTTAGCGCATCGGCGAGGACGTGAAGATAGGCAGCGCGAAGATTGTGATCGCGACCGCCCTCCTCGTGCCGGTGCCGGCCGTGGGAATGGTCGGTGTGGGAATGGTCATGGTGATGGTGATGCGCATGATCGTCCCGCAGCAGCCAGGCGCTGACAAGATTGACCAGCAGGCCGATCGCCGCGACGGAGATGGCCTGACCGAAAGAAATCGGTACGGGGGCGGCCAGGCGAAGAACGCTTTCATAGCCGATGAAAAGGGCGATCAGCGCCAGGATCACCGCGCTCGCGAAGCCGGCAAGATCGCCGAGCTTTCCCGTCCCGAAGCTGAAGCGGGCATCGTGGCTGTATTTGCGGGCATAGAAATAGGCGCCGGCGGCTATGAGCATGGCGGCGGCGTGGGTCGACATATGGAACCCGTCGGCCACCAGCGCCATCGAGCCGTAGACGGTTCCGGCAACGATCTCAACGACCATCATCGAGGCGGTCAGGGCGACGACGACCCAGATGCGCCGCTCGTTGCGTCCATGGTCACGCCCTAGAAAGTCGTGGTTGTGACCGCCCGGCGCGGCATAAGCCTGCTGCTGCATCGGTCTTCTCCGTCACTTCATATAGGTGCGCAGGACGGCAATGAGATCCGCCGCTCCCTTCGCCCTGGCCGGGTCGGCATCGAGGTCGGGATTCACGACGTGGTGCCGGATGTGGTCTTCCACGAGTTCGATCGTCAGCCCGTTGATCGCGCCCCGCGCGGAAGCCACCAGTTGGAGGATGTCACCACAGGGCGTGTGGTTCTCCAGCGCCCGCTCGATCGCTTCCATTTGTCCGCGCAGCCGGCGGACCCTGGCGACGAGCTTGGCATTGTCCTTCTGCAAATGCGTCATGGTATAGGGGGGTATCCTATATTCGAGTGTTCGGCAAGTTATCGGTGAGGCAGTCTTTGCAGCCGGCGGCGCGGACGATAGACTTTCGAAAATGATTTCCGACATCGAACTGCTCGGCATCGACTATCGAACGCTTTTTCTTCTCGCTGCAAACGGGCGCATCGAGCGCGAAAACGACCCCGACCGTTCGCCCGGCCCCCGCTTCTGGCTGGCCGGCTGCGCCTCCGGCAACGTCTTCGGCATTCGTGCGGATGTCGCCAACGAGATAGCGGCCGAGATAGGCTCGATCGCCGCGTCCGAACCGCCCTTCGCTAGCCATGACGGGTTTCCAAGGCATATCGAGCGCTATGTGGCCCTGCTCGGCAAGCAGGCCTCGGAACTTCGCGCCACCAGCGGGCTGATTTACGAACTGCCCCATTCGCTTCGACATGAAAGCCGCGCCAGACTGATCGGAAGCGAAAGCGAGGAAGGACGGGCGCTTCACCGGACCCTGTGCGACCGCGGAATGCCCGAGGGAATGGCGGAGCTAGGCTTCCGCGTCGTCTCGGATTTCTGGCCGCCATGGTGCGCCGCCCTCGTCGACGGCGAGATCGCCTCGGTCGCGTTCGCTGCCCGCATCTGCGACGTCGGCGCGGAACTCGGGCTGGCGACGGCGGCGAAGTTCAGGGGACAGGGCTTTGCCGCGGAAGCCGTCTGCGGGTGGTCGCATCTGCCCGTGCTCGCTTCGCGCAGGCTGTTCTACAGCACCGACCAGGCAAATCTCGCCTCACGGCGTGTCGTTTCGCGTCTGGGCCTGCGTTTTCTCGGCGCCAGCTTGCGGATTTCCTAGGGCAGTTCAGGTTTTCACCGCCCCCTCCACCACTTCGTGGTCCCCCTCCCCCGCTCCGCAGGGGAGGAACCAGCGTCGCGACCGGCCGCACCGTGGATCCTCCCCCATCTTCATGGTGGATGGGGCGTTCCAAGCGACGATTCCATTTTCATCTGGAAACGCCCTAGGACCTGCCGCCTTACCGGAAGCGGGCATCGGAACGGCGCGCGAGGCGCCATCCCGACGCGGATCGTCATGCCGCCAGAGAAGCGCGGGTCCTGCCGATCATCAGCGCCGCTCTTGCCGCCTCGCGCCCCTTCTCGACGAAATGCGCGCGGTAGATCTGCCTGTGATGCTCCGTCTCCTGATATTGGTGCGGCGTCAGCGAGACCGACAGGACCGGCACGCCGGTGTCCATGCCGGCGCGCATCAGCCCGTCCACCACCGCCTGGGCGACGAATTCGTGGCGATAGATGCCTCCGTCGACGACGAAGGCGGCAGCGGCGACGGCGGCGTAGCGCCCGGTCGCGGCGAGATCGCGTGCGAGCAGCGGCATTTCGAAGGCGCCCGGCACGTCGAACACGTCGACCCGATCGGCCGGCACGAGTTCGAGGAAGCCGTCGAGCGCACGGTCGACGATGTCGGCGTGCCAGTTGGCTTTGACGAAGGCATAGCGGGTGGGTGTCATTGTGATCTCCTTTGGCAAACAGACACGTCACCCAAGGCGATCACGAGCGAGACCGATCACCCGCGGGGCATTCGGCATCGCGCGTTCTCTTTCATCCGGACTGTGACCGTCGGCTCAGGCATCGCACCTGATCTGCTGACCCTTCCTCGAGGAAGGCGCTCGCGGGCTCGCAACTTGCATTGCATACCGCCGGTGGGGACTTTCACCCCGCCCTGAGAACGCACTCACCATATACGAGTCGCGCCGGACGGCAAGGCCGAGGTTTCCACCTCCGTGCTATGCCCGCGCGACGCGCCTGAGTGCCTGCGGCGGCTGGCCCAAGCCGCGCAGGAAGGCGCGGCGCATGCGGCCGGGATCGCCGAAGCCCGCCGCTTCCGCGATGCGGTCGAGAGGGGCGCGGGTCGCCTCGACCGCCGTGCGGGCGGCCTCCAGGCGCAGCCGCTCCACGGCCTTCGCCGGCGTGGTCCCCGTCTCCGCCAGGAAGGCGCGCGCAAAGTTGCGCGGGCTCATGGCGGCGCGATCGGCGAGGCGATCGACGGTCAACGGTTCGGCGAGATGCACCTGCATCCACTCGATCAGCTCGGCGAAGCGGCCGGTTCTGCCACCGAGCTCCACCAGCGCCGAGAATTGCGACTGGCCGCCCGGCCGGCGATGGTGGACGACGAGCTGCTGCGCCGTCCGGCGGGCGACTTCGGGACCGAGATCGTCCTCGACGAGGGCAAGCGCCAGGTCGATGCCGGCGGAAATTCCGGCCGAGGTCCAGACATCGCCATCCCTGACGAAGATGCGGTCCGCGTTCAGCGTGATCTTCGGATAGCGGCGGCCGAAATCCTCCGTGCTGGCCCAGTGCGTGGTGGCGCGGCGACCGTCGAGCAGTCCGGCTTCCGCCAGCAGATAGGCGCCCGAGCAGACGCTGGCGATCCGTCGCGCCTTCACGGTGCGCAGCCAGGAGGCGACGTCCCGCGCCGCGGCCATGGAACGGATGATCTCGCCGCCCGACACGATCACCGTGTCGAAGCGGCCATCGTCCAGAGGTGTCGCGGAGAGCCTCAGCCCCGACGAGCTCTCCACCTCGCCGCCACCCGGCGAAATCAGCCGCAATTCGTAGCTTCCGGGGCGGAAGCGCCCGGCGATCTCGAACACCGCCGTGGGGCCTGACGTATCCAGCAGTTGAAAACCGGGATGTATGACGATTGCGATATTTCTCTGCATGGCAGTTTTCGCCTGTTTTATGTCATTTCGGACAAGCATGAGCCGCTGTAAGCTGCGCGTCAAGCTGACCGGCGAAAGCCATCGAGGGAACGACCATGTACCGGCGGATCGCATTGTGGGGTGTGCTCGGGGCCATTTTGCTCGGCCTTGCTGGGTTTGCCGGCTGGATTCTCACCCTTCCGCCCGCCGCGGCCGCGGCAACCGCGCCGGCGATCGACGGGCAGGAGACGGCCGACACGCTCGCGGCGCTGAAGCCGCCCACGCGCGAGCGGCCGCTGATCGCGATCATAGGCCTCAACGACGCCACCGAGACCACCGACTATCTGATGCCCTATGGCATCCTCCGGCGCGCCGAGATCGGCGACGTGGTGGCGCTGGCGACCGGGCCGGGACCAGTGACGCTCTACCCGGCGCTCAAGATAGAGCCGGACGCGACGGTGGCGGAGTTCGACACGCTGCACCCCGAAGGCGCCGACTATGTCGTCGTTCCGGCCATGAGCCGCGACGACGACCCGGCGGTCCTGCGATGGGTGCGCAGCCAGGCCGACAAGGGCGCGGTCGTCATCGGCATCTGCGCCGGCGCCAAGATCGTCGGCGAAGCCGGCTTGCTCGACGGCAGGCGGGCGACGACGCATTGGTATTATCTCGAGGAGATGAGCGAGAAGCACCCCGCGCTTCGCTACGTTGCCGACCGGCGGCTGGTGGTCGATGAAGGCGTGGCGACGACGACGGGCATCACCGCGTCCATGCCGATGATGCTCACATTGATCGAGGCGATCGCCGGTCGCGGCAAGGCGGAAGCTGTCGCCAGCGATCTCGGCCTCGCAAACTGGGATGCGCGCCATGCCAGCGAGGCGTTCAAGTTCACGCGCCCCTTCGCGCTGACGGCGATCGGCAACGGGCTCGCCTTCTGGAACCGCGAGCGGCTCGGCATCGAGTTGCGGACGGGCATGGACGAAGTCTCGCTCGCACTCGTCGCCGACGCCTGGTCGCGTACCTATCGCTCGAACGCGGTAACCTTCGCCGGATCGGCGGCCGCGATCGAGACCCGCAACGGCATCCGCATCATTCCCGACCAGGTCGAAAGGGGCTGGCCCGACGAGCTTCTGCTTTCGCAGGTCGACAGCCGCCCGCCGGCAATAGCCCTGGACGAGGCGCTTCGGCAAATCGGCGCCCGCTACGGGACGCGCACCGCCGATTTCGTCGCCATGCAGCTCGAATATCCAGGACAGGCAGCACGCTGAAGATACCGCGGCACGGCCGCGACGAAGATAAAGTTGGCTACCAGGCCGCCCGAAGCACCCTCATCCGGCCGGTCGCCTTTCCCCTGCCCTTTCGAGAAGCGCGACCGCGGCATCGCCCGCGCTTTCGATATAGGCGGCGTCGCGATGGACGAGCATCGCCGAAAAGCTTCCGTCCATCAAAAGCACGATCTGCCGGGCGAGCTCTTCGGCCTGCGCCCGCCCGTCGACCGCGATGATGCCGGCCAGCCAGGCCTCCAGCTTCTTCTTGTGCAGGCCCGCCAGCTTCACCGCCGGATGGCCCGGCGTGTCGACCAGTTCGGCGGCGGTGCGAAGAAAGCCGCATCCCTTCCAACGGCGGCCGCGTGTCGAAGCGGCGAGGTTGGCGAAGAGAGCCCTGATCCGGTCCGGGAACGCGCCTTCCGCCTCATCGAACCATTTGGCGAACAACGCCAGATTGGGCTGGTCGCGCGAGGCGAGATAGGCCTCGACGAGGTCGTCCTTGCTCCTGAAGTGGTAGTACAGCGTCTTTTTCGTCACGCCGGCTTTCTCGGCCACGGCGTCGACGCCGACCGCCCGCACGCCGGCTCCGTAGAAGAGGCGGTTGGCGGCTTGAAGGATCCTCTTCCGCGTGGCATCGCCGTTTCTGGGCATAGGTTATGTATACCGACTAGTGAGTGTATAAAAAGCGGCTCCGAGCGTAGCTGCATATGGCGAGACATGCAATCAACGCCGGAGGTTGGAATGATGCGGAATACCGTCCTCTTCGAAATTCGCGGGAAAGTGGCGATCCTTACCCTCAACCGTCCCGAGAAGCTCAACGCTCTCGACTACGCCACCAACGATCTGCTGCTGCGCCATCTCGACGAGATCGAACGCGACGGAAAAATCGCGGCCGTCATCGTCACCGGCGCGGGTGAGCGGGCTTTTTCGGCCGGCG
The DNA here is from genome assembly GCF_001014615.2 of Aquamicrobium sp. LC103. GTDB lineage: Bacteria > Pseudomonadota > Alphaproteobacteria > Rhizobiales > Rhizobiaceae > LBCQ02. The sequence goes on along the minus strand of NZ_LBCQ02000011.1, from coordinate 60,861 downwards.
CCGACATTCACGAGTTTTCCGAGAGCGTGAGGAAGGGAACCGACGTCGCGGTCAGGGATTTCGTGCGCCGCGGCCAGGCGATGACCGCCAGGGTGGAAGCCTTCCCGAAGCCCATCATCGCCGCGGTGAACGGCATTGCCTTCGGCGGCGGCTGCGAGATCACCGAAGCCGTCCATCTCGCGGTCGCTAGCGAGAACGCGATATTCGCGAAACCGGAGATCAACATCGCCATCCCGCCGACATTCGGCGGAACGCAGCGGCTGCCGAGGCTGGCGGGGCGCAAGCGCGCACTGGAATACCTGCTTACCGGCGATACGTTCTCGCCCGCCCGCGCCTATGAAATGGGCATCGTCAACAGCGTGGTTCCGCATGGCGATCTTCAGGATACCGCGTTCGACATGGCCAACCGTATCCTGCGGCACTCGCCCTTGGCCGTCGCGGGAATTCTCGCGGCCGTCACGCGCGGATTGAATGTCACGATCGCGGAAGGGCTACAGATCGAGAGCGAGCGGTTCGCGAGAATGGCGCCGACCCTGGACATCCGCGAGGGACTGGATGCCTGGATCGAGCGGCGCCCGCCGAGCTACCACGGCCGCTAGCGGCCGGCCGGCGCCAACCCGGGCCGGCGCGGGCTCGAAGCTTGATCGCGAAGCCGGCAAAAAATTGTTCTGAATGATACCATTCCTAAACGGTTTCCCGCCTATTTCGGCGCAGGGCTTGGACAAATGACAAAATGGGAATGCCGATGGGCGGTTCGTTCGGCAGCGGGCAGGTCTTCAACGAGGGTACGGATCTGGCATTCACCGATCCGCTGACCGGCCTCGGCAACATGCGCCGCTTCTTCGACAAGGTCGACCGGCTGATCGCCGAGCGCGCCGAGGATCCGGCGCCCTTCGCCATCGGCATCGTCGACCTCGACGGCTTCAAGCCGATCAACGACCTCTTCGGCCGCCGCGCCGGCGACGACATCCTCCAGCAAGTCGCCATGCGGCTCAAGGCGGCGATGGACACCCATTCCACGGTGACGCGGGTAGGTGCCGACGAGTTCGCCTTCCTCTACCCGCTGGTCTTCAGCGAGGATGCGATCGTGGACAAGGCACTGATGCTGGTCGAGGTGCTTTCGGCGCCCTACGACGTCGGCGACCGCACCGCGCGGCTTTCCGCCTCGGTCGGCTGCTCGCTGTTCGCATCCGGCGAGGAAACGACGGAGATACTGGTCAGCAAGGCCGAGACCGCGCTCTACCACGCCAAGCGCTCGGGGCGCGGACGTGTCGTGGTTTATACCCGCGAGATGGAGGAAGCCGCCAAGCGCGTCACCCGCATCGAGCAGGCACTGCGGCGCGCGGTGGCCGGCAGCGAGGTGGAACCGCATTTCCAGCCGATCGTCGACCTGAAGAGCCGGCGCATCATCGGCTTCGAGACGCTCGCGCGCTGGACCGACCGCGATCTCGGCTTCGTCTCGCCGTCGGTCTTCATCCCGATCGCCGAGGAACGCGGCATCATCGGCCAGCTTTCCCAGCTCGTGCTGCGCAAGGCCACCGAGGCCGCGCGCGACTGGCCGGACGACCTGTTCCTTTCCTTCAATCTCTCGCCCTCGCAGCTCGTCGACCAGAACACCGGCCTGCAGATCCTCTCGATCCTGGCCAAGACCGGCTTCGACCCGAAGCGGCTGGAGGTGGAGATCACCGAAACCGGCCTGATGACCGATCCGGCCTCGGCGGAGAAGATCGTCAACGATCTGCGCGCCGTCGGCATACGCGTGTCGCTCGACGATTTCGGCACCGGCCAGTCCTCGCTCGGCCGCCTGCGCGAGTTCCACTTCGACAAGCTGAAGATCGACCGCGCCTTCGTCTCCTCGATCATGGACGACAAGCCGTCGGAGCACATCATCCGCGCCATCCTCGCCATGTGCGAGGGGCTGGGCATGGACGTGGTGGCGGAAGGCATCGAGGACGAAGCGCAGGCCAAGCGGCTCATCCAGTTCGGCTGCGCCGGCGGCCAGGGCTATCTGTTCGGCAGGCCCAGCGATGCCAAGACCACGCTCGGCTATCTGCGCGACGCCTATCGCGCCGCGGCTCGCGTCGGCGGTGCCTGAGCGATCCCGCGCGTATCGGACCGCGCTCGAGCTAACCCATATGCTCGATGCAGATCTTGGTATGGCCGGCGCCTATGAAGCCGAGCTTGCCGGCGGCGGCCTTCGAGAGATCGATCACCCTGCCCCTGATGAAGGGACCGCGATCGTTGATCCGTACAACCACGGCCTTGCCGTTGCGCTGATTGGTCACCTTCACCTTGGTGCCGAAGGGCAGCGAGCGATGCGCCGCCGTCATCGCCGAAGGGTTCATCCGCTCCCCGGAGGCGGTTTTGGACGTAAGCGCGTACCAGGACGCGCCGCCGCATTGAGCCGATGCCGCGCCGGCCGACGCGGCAAGGATCACCGCCGCCGTCGCCGCGACGGCGGATTTCTTTGCTTTTCTTGACATCTACAAGACCGCTCCATTTGCTTATCGATCGCGCGTAGGCAGCGAATGGGGCGGCGGCGGGGAACAGGTTCCATAATCTCGGACAATTATTGAGTCGCCCTGAAACATTCGGGTCAGATCAACGCGAATCCGGCAAAGACAAGCCTCAGATACGCGTGCCCGCGGCATGCCCGCCGACAATCAAATATCGACCGCGGCGGCGATGGACTGCCGGATAATTCTGACGTTGCCTATGGGATTTCTTCCTTGCGGGGAAGTTGCTTTGTAAGGACAATGCCGTTGTCTTTCAATATGTTGGAGAGAATGCAGTCTCCCTTTCCCGAGACCCGGCTACCCCGTCTATTAGCCAGACAACGAAATCCGTGGTGGAGCGCCTCCCGGCTGCGACAAAAGAGCCGGAAGGATGCACGCGTAACGGGTGTGGCAGCATTGCTACAGACACGGCGTTACGCCTCCGGTATCCCGCCGTCATTCAACCTGGACGGAGGGCTTTCTATGAATCTGAAACTTATGACTGTAACGTCGGCAGCAGCGCTTCTTGCCGCTTCGAGCGCCTTCGCGGCCGACCTGGCCGCCTACGAGCCGGCGCCCGTGGCACCCGTGGCAGCCGCCCCGTTCGATTGGACCGGCTTCTATGTCGGCGGCATCGGCGGCCTCGGCACGGGCGACTTCGAATACGATCTCGGGGTCGTCGGCGGCCCGAGCGTTCTCGACGGGGAAATCTCGGCGGGCGGCGCTTTCGGCGGCGTGCAGGTCGGTTATGACTGGCAGACCGGCGCCTGGGTGTTCGGCGCCGTCGCCGACATCGCAATCACCGGCATCGACGCGAGCGCTTCCATATCGAGCGGGCCGGACACGCTCAGCGCCAAGTCGGAGCTGGAATATCTCGGCACCGTTCGCGCCCGCGTCGGCTACGCTTTCGACCGCGCTCTCGTCTACGGCCATGGCGGTCTCGCCTATGGCCGCACCGAGCAGACCCTGTCGGACGGCTTCGCCGAGATCAGCGCGAAGCAGAACCGCACCGGCTGGACCATCGGCGCCGGCATCGAGTACGCGGTGACGGACAAGGTCTCGGTCGGCACCGAATACGGCTATGTCGATCTCGGCCGCAAGGACGTGTTCAACGACGGTGCCCTGCGCATCGGCGAGGACGTCCGCTTCCACACCGTCAAGGCAGCGGTGAACTTCCGCTTCTGATCCGCGCGACGCGCATCGCCAAAACGACGACGCCGGGCCTCGCGCCCGGCGTTTCTTTTTGGCAAAGCAGGCTCCGTGCGCGCCTGCTTCCGCCGCGAATGCCTCAAGCCGCCCGGCGGTCGGGCATGCGCCGCGCGCTCCACCAGCGCGCGATATCGACGCAAAGGAAGAACGCCAGGCTGGCGCCGACCAGCGGCAGCGCCCAGCCCAGCCCAAGGGCGACGATGATCACGACCGCCTTCAACCATGCCGAAAGCCGCATCCAGGCGTCGACGAGCGTTCGCGGCATCGCCCCCGGCGCCGGGCGCCGCTGCCACCAGATGCGATAGCCATAGACGATGGTGAAGACGAGCCCGAGCCCAAGCGCCGCCATCAGGAACTGATTGGGAAGCCCGAACAATATGCCCATGTGGAGGTCGATGCCCCAGCGGATCAGCTTGGCGACGATCGGGAAGGTCGCGAAATCGGCCCGGCTGACGACCTCCATCGAACGCGGATCGATAGCGAGCGTGTCGACCTGCGTCGGCCAGGAACGGTCGTACTCGCGCACCAGCCACGCCTGGTCGGCCGATCGCGGAGGGCGTATCTCGATCATCGCCGAATCGATGCCGGCCCGCCGCGCGACGGCGTGGATGTCGTCCAGCAGCGCGGCATCGGCAGCCGCGGGCTGCGCTTCCGCCTGTTCCGGGGCGGTCTCATGGTGGTGATGCGCATGTTCCCCGTGCGCCGCAACGTCCCCCTCGCCCAGCGCCAGCGAGACCGAGGGCGTGACCCATCCGACCGCGGCGCGGAACCCGTCGATGCGCGCACCGGCCCATTGCGACCAGGTCAGGCCGGTTATCGACAGGAAGATCAGGCCGGCCGCGATCCAGACGCCGGCGAGGCCGTGCAGGCGCCGTGTCCGCATCGCGGTGTTCTGCCTGCCGGCCGTGGCCTTCATGCCGCCGCGCCGCCACCACCACAGCATGATGCCGCCGAGCGCCGCGATCCAGAGCCAGGAGGCAGCGAGCTCGCTGTAATATCGCCCGAACTCGCCAAGGAGCAGGTTGCGGTGGAGATAGTCGATCTGGGTGCGGAACGGCAGCGTGCCGCTCGTCCCATAGACGATCATGTCGCCCTTGATGTCGAGCGTCACGGGATCGACGAAGATCGCCCGGCTTTCCGACTCCTTCAGGCCGGGCTCGGCGAACATCACCCTGGAATTCCATCCGGCTCCGGTCGCGGGCCTGACGGCAAAGAGGCGCGGCGCCGCGCCTATGTAGTCGCGGGCGGCATCGGCCTGGTCCGCGAGCGATCGGGCTTCGCCGAGCGAGGCGGTCCGCAGTTCATCGCGATAGAGATAATCCTCGATCTGCGGCGTGATCACGAAAAGCGTACCGGTGATCGCGGCGATCAGGACGAAGGGGCCGACGAAGAGCCCGACATAGAAATGCAGCCGCGTGACGAAGGCTCGAAAGCCCGATCCGCCGCCGGCGATCGCGCCGGTTCGCGGTGGTGTGCGGTTTCGTGAAATCGGCGCGTCGGCCGGCAAGGGCGCGGCCGCCGTGGAAACTGGCGTGGTCATGATTGTTCTCCAAATGCGCAAGGACGGGCGAGCGCATGGGCACTCGCCTTCGGTTCGAACGTCAGATGGAGACTTGGGGAGGTGCCCGGGGATTCGGTATCAGGCCGACGACAGGCGGCGGCCCGCGCGCGGCAAGCGAGGCATGCCATTGCTCGGGAGCGAGCGTCGTGTCGAACTCGACCGGGACGGCGGTCGTCGAGACAGCCGGCAGCGAAGAGCAGGCCGCCTGGCACGCCGTCGAGCAACAATCATGGGCGAGCTTCTTCGCCGGCTGGTCGGTGCCCTGATCCGAAACGCCGAAGGAAGAGCAGATGACAAAGCCCGGCCCGCCCTCGGCGACGGCCATCGCGGTTTGCGCATAGGCGCCGAAAAGGCCCTGCAGCAGGAGAAAATAGGCCAGCGCCGCGGCCATGAGGCCGGCCACGAACCTGTCAGCGATGATCCCCCTGATGCCGTGCATGAAAGCCTAATGCCACGCCATGCGGGGCTTGTCACTGCGACGAATGCGGAGCGCCGGCCCCTCCCCCGATGCGGTCCGTGGATTCTTCGGCATTCCACTCGTCGATCCTCCCCCCCAAAAGGAGTATAATGGCTCGGGCGACAATTCCGCGCTGCGGGTTTAACCTCGTCGCTGTCGGGGGCATAGCATCCAAGGAGGATGAGCATGGCAACCTGGCAACCCGATCCCTCGTTCTACCCCTCGCCGAGGATGGCGGCCAAGGCGCCCGCCGAAAACCTCGCCTATGTCGCTGCCTTCGACCCGGAGCGCAGGAAGCCCGACGCCATCGCGGTGGTCGACGTCGACCCGAAGTCCGCCACCTATTCGCGGATCGTCGGGCAGGTCGACATGCCGAATGTCGGCGACGAGCTGCATCATTTCGGCTGGAACGCCTGTTCGTCCTGCCTGTGCCCGAACGCGCCGCACCCGCATATGGAACGGCGCTACCTCGTCGTGCCGGGGCTCCGCTCGTCGCGGCTGCACATCATCGACACCAAGCCCGATCCCCGGAACCCGCAGATCGTCAGGGTGATCGAGCCGGAGGAGGTGGCGGAGAAGGCCGGCTACTCGCGGCTCCACACCATCCATTGCGGACCGGAGGGCATTTACGTCAACGCGCTCGGCAATCCCGAGGGCAAGCGGCCCGGCGGCATCTTCCTGCTCGACCCCGTGAGCTTCGACGTTCTCGGCAAATGGGAGATCGACCGGGGTTCCCAGGAGCTCGCCTATGATTTCTGGTGGCATCTCGGCCACGACACGATGGTGACGAGCGAGTGGGGAACGCCGGACACGTTCGAGGAAGGGCTCGTGCCCGAGATCCTTCTCGGCAGCAAATACGGGCGACGGCTGCATTTCTGGGACCTGCACACGCGCAAGCACCTGCAGGAGATCGATTTCGGCGAGGAATACCAGCTCGTCTTCGAGCTGCGGCCCGCGCACGACCCGACAAAGGCGTACGGCTTCGTCGGCTGCGTCATCAGCCTGAAGGACCTGTCCGCCTCCATCTGGACCTGGTATCGCGACGGCGACCGATGGGCGGTCCGGAAGATCATCGACATCCCGGCGGAACCGGCGGACGCCGACGATCTGCCGCCTATGCTGAAGGGCTTCGGGGCGGTTCCGCCGCTCGTCACCGACATCGACCTGTCGATGGACGACCGCTTCCTCTACGTGTCGTGCTGGGGCACCGGCGACATGCTGCAATACGATGTGTCGGACCCGATGAACCCAAGGCTCGTCGGCAAGGTTCGCATCGGCGGCATCGTGTCGAGGGCCACCCATCCGAAGGCCGTCAACGGCGCGCTCAACGGCGGCCCGCAAATGGTCGAGATCAGCCGCGACGGCAGGAGGGTCTATTTCACAAACTCGCTCTACGGCGCGATCGACCCGCAATTCTACCCCGACGGCATCGACGGCTGGATGGTGAAGCTGGACGTCGGCGAGAACGGCGGCATCGCCTTCGACGAGAATTTCTTCGTCGACTGGCCCAAGGGCCATCGGCCGCACCAGGTGCGCCTGGAGGGCGGCGATTGCTCTTCGGATTCCTATTGCTATCCGTGACCGGTGCGTTGCAGGCGGTCGCTGAGCGATGACGGAAATGACGCCCTGGCTCGTGCTCGCCGGCCTCGGCGCGTTCCATGGCGTCAATCCCGCCATGGGCTGGCTTTTCGCGGTCGCGCTGGGGCTCAACCGCAACAGCCGGCGAGTGGTGTGGCTGTCGCTCTTCCCGATCGCGGCCGGCCACGCCGTTTCCATCGCCGCCGTGCTTGCCGTGGTGGTGGCGCTCGGACTCGTCCTCGAGCCACATTCACTGAATCTGGCGGCGGGCACCGTGCTGCTCGGATGGGCCGCCTACTACGCCCTTTACGGACACCGCCATCGTGTGCGCGTCGGCATGCGCACGGGCATGGTCGGCCTCGGTGCGTGGTCGTTCCTAATGGCGACGGGCCATGGCGCCGGGCTGATGCTCGTCCCGGTCGTCATCCCGCTCTGCCTGACGGCGTCGCCGGCAAGCGAACTCTTCACGGCGAACGCCCTGCCGGTCTCCCTCGCCGCGGTCGCGGTGCACATGGGCACCATGCTCGCCGTGACGGCGGTGATCGCGATCGCGGTGTATGAATGGGTGGGCGTGGCGCTCCTGCGCCGCGGCTGGATCAATCTCGACCTGATCTGGATCGCGGCGCTGGCGGCGACCGGCCTCGTCCTCGTTTCATGAGATCGAGCCGGGCCGCTGCCGCGGATCGCGAGGCGGATGGCCGATGCCGTCACCGCGCCTGGAATGTCTCCACCGTGTCCGCCGCGACCTGTTGAAGGAAGGCGACGTCCTCGGCGTCGATGCGGCCGTAATAGTCGTAGCTCAGCCCCACGGGGCTTGCCTCGTAAAGGGTTGCATAGGTGGTCGCCGCGGCGAGATAGGTGCCCAGAAGACTGGGGTGGCTATGGTCGAATTCGACGTGAAGCTCGATATCCGGCCGTCGGCGCTTCGCTTCCTCGAACGCCAGCCCCACCGGGATGACGGCGGCGTCGATCTCCGCCCCGACCTTCGAATACAGGTCGGCGAGGCGGTTCGTGCCTTCCGCATCGTAGCTGTCGTGCCCTTCCGCATAGGCGTGGGTCATGTAGAGCGCCGTGCGGGCGCCATGCCGGCGGATCAAGCCGTCGGCCGCGATGACCGCATCGCGAAACGCCGCCCTGCGGCTGTCGGAATTCGCCGCGGCGCTATGGCCCTGCAGGATTACGACATCGAACGGAGTGTCGTAGCCTACGGCGTTTTCGGTCAGATAGTGCGCGATCGGATGATGGGAGAGCGAACCGCCCGAAATGGTGATGGAGCGATAACGCAGATCGCTGCCGGGCAGGCCCTGTGCCTCCTGCAGCAGCCGGCTCACATGGTTGTGCAGGCTGTCGTTGTAATAGAAATAGCTGTTGCCAACGAACAGAATCTGCCGGGGCTCATCAACCTCCTGCGAGAAGGCGGCGGTTGAAAGCGTGATGGTGAGCGCGGCGGCAATGCCCGCGAAAGACCTGAAAAGCATCGTCGTTTCTCCTCCCTGGCCAGGTGGATCGGGATGGCCAGCCGGAGGAAAATTGCAACCGCAAACGACACTGTCCATCTGCGCGGCTCAAATGTTTGCGACAAAGTGCCCGTTAGGCTGCTGCATGGGTGGAAACGGTTACAACGCGTCTCAACGCTGTTTCGGATCATACCCATCCGAAGGCTCGCCGCCGGCCGAAGGGAGGAAAGCGAGCCTTTCCAGATACGGGCCGGAAGGCACCCCATGGCGCCATTTCCGCAGCTTGAAGAGGTGGACCGAGACAAGGGCCGAAAGGCCGCTTGAAATCATGGTGCCCAGGAGAGGACTCGAACCTCCACGCCTCGCGGCACACGGACCTGAACCGTGCGCGTCTACCAATTCCGCCACCTGGGCTAGGTGCGCCGCTGATGTAAGCGGGCACGCTTGAAGTGTCAACGCGATTTCTTCGCTTCGTGACGATTAGTTGTGCGCTCTCAGTGGGAAAGCACTTCCTTGGAGGCGACGGTCGAATCGGCGTTGAGTTTGTAGATCACCGGGACGCCGGTTCCGAGCTCGAGCTTGATCACTTCCTCGCTGCTCAGCCCGTCCAGCGCCATGATCAGCGCGCGCAGCGAATTGCCGTGGGCGGCCACCAGCACGGTCTCGCCGCGCAGCACGTGCGGCTGGACGTCGTGCATGTAATAGGGCCACACGCGCGCGCCGGTGTCGCGCAGGCTCTCGCCGCCGGGCGGCGGCACGTCGTAGGAGCGGCGCCACACATGCACCTGCTCCTCGCCCCACTTGGCGCGCGCGTCGTCCTTGTTCAGGCCCGACAGCTCGCCATAGTCGCGCTCGTTGAGCGCGAGGTTGCGCACGGTATCGAGGTCGCCCTGGCCGACCGCGTCGAGAATGTGCTGGCAGGTCACCTGGGCGCGCGACAGCACCGAGGTGAAGGCGATGTCGAAGCGCATTCCACGCGCCTTGAGCTTGGCGCCCGCCGATTTCGCCTCCGCATGGCCCTGCTCGGTCAGGCCGGGATCGCGCCAGCCGGTGAAGAGGTTCTTCAAGTTCCATTCGCTTTGGCCGTGGCGGACGAGAACGAGCGTTCCTGACATCTGATGCTCCTGTTGGGTGAAGTTGCTTGTCGGCGAGACCGGAGGCCGGGTCGTGGATCTAGAGCCCCAGCACGTCGCGCATGGAATAGAGGCCGGGCTTCCTATCGCGCGCCCACAGCGCCGCCTTGATCGCGCCCTGGGCGAACAGCGAGCGGTCCTCGGCACGGTGCGAAAGCTCGATCCGCTCGCCGGCGCCGGCGAAGATCACCGAATGGTCGCCCACCACCGTGCCGCCGCGCAGCGTCGCGAAGCCGACCGTGCCTTCCTCGCGGGCACCGGTGTGGCCGTCGCGAACGCGGACGCTCTTTTCGGCAAGCGAGATTTCGCGCCCGCGCGCGGCCGCCTGGCCGAGCAGCAGGGCGGTGCCCGAAGGCGCGTCGACCTTGCGGCGATGATGCATTTCGAGAATCTCGATGTCGAAATCGGCCGCGGCCAGCGCATGCGCGGCCTGCTCCACCAGCGCGGCCAGCAGATTGACGCCAAGGCTCATATTGCCCGACTTCACGATCGTGGCGTGGCGGGCGGCGGCGGCGAATTTCTCCTCGTCCTCGCCCGAGCAACCGGTGGTGCCGATCACGTGCACGATGCGCGCCTGCGCGGCATAGCCGGCGAATTCGACGCTCGCCGCAGGCGCGGTGAAGTCGAGCACGCCATCGGCCTTGGCGAAGGCGGCCAGCGGGTTGTCGGTGATCGCCACGCCGCAGGCGCCGATGCCGGCAAGCTCGCCGACATCCCGCCCGACATCGGGCGAACCGTGTCGCTCGACCGCGCCGGCAAGATGGACTTCCGGCGTGTCGTGGATCGCGCGCACCAGCGTCTGGCCCATGCGGCCGGCTGCTCCCACGACGACAAGACCCATGGTCATTTCACGTTCTCCCTGTCAAAGGCGGCCTCGCCCGCCATGGCGGCATCGTCGACGAGGCCCAGTCCGCGCTCGCTTTGCAGCCGGTGGAAACGCGCGTAGAGCCCATCCTTGCGGCTGGCGAGGCTGCGGTGGGTGCCCTCCTCGGCGACGCGGCCTTCCTCCATCACCACGATGTGGTCGGCATCGACGACGGTCGACAACCGATGCGCGATCACGATCGTCGTCTTCGACTTCATGATCTCGTCCAGCGCCTCCTGCACGCGCGCCTCCGATTCATTGTCGAGCGCCGAGGTCGCCTCGTCCAGAAGCAGGATCGGCGCGTTGCGCACGATGGCGCGGGCGATCGACAGGCGCTGGCGCTGCCCGCCGGAAAGCGTCACGCCGTTCTCGCCGACCAGCGTGTCGTAGCCTTCCGGCATCTGGCGGATGAATTCGTCCGCATGCGCCAGCCGCGCCGCCTCCTCGATCTCGGCGTCCGTGGCGTCCGGCCGGCCGTAGCGGATGTTGTCGCGTACCGAGCCCTCGAAGAGATAGGGGTGCTGCGAGACATAGGCGATCTGCCGGCGCAGCGAATGCTTGGTCACCTCGGCGATGTTCTGCCCGTCGATGAGGATCGCGCCGCCTTCCACGTCGTAGAAGCGCTGCAGCAGCACGACCAGCGTCGATTTTCCGGCACCCGAACCACCGACGATCGCCGTCGTCTTGCCTGCCGCGGCGCGGAAACTCACCTCGTGCAGCACCGGCAGGCCGGGCGCGTAGCCGAAGGAGATGCGATCGAGCCGGATTTCGCCCTTGCCGACGTCCAGTTCCTTCGCGCCGGGCATGTCGCGCTGGTGGGGCTTGATGTCGAGCAGTTCGTAGATCATGCGGGCGTTGACCAGCGAGCGCTCCAGGCCGACCTGCACGCGCGCGAGCCGGCGCGCCGGATCGTAGGCGAGAAGCAGCGCGGTGATGAAGGCGAAGACCGAGCCCGGCGGCTCGCCGCCCACCGAGGCGCGGTAGGCCGCATAGCCGATCACGCCGGCGATCGCGAAGCCCGCGAGGATTTCCGAGATCGGCGTGACGCGCTCGGAAACGCGGGCGATCTTGTTCGCCTGGCTCTCGGCTTCCGCGATGAGTTGCGACAGCTTCGCGGAAAGCTGCTCCTCCATCGTGAACGCCTTGACGATGGCGATGCCTTGCGTCGCCTCCTGCATGGCGCCGACGAGACGTGCGTTCACCTCCACCGAGGCGCGGGCGACGCGGCGCAGCCGGCGCATGATCTTGTTGACGACGAAGATCAGCGGCGGGCCGATCAGCAGAGCGATCGCCGACAGGACGGGATCGAGCGCGATCATCGCACCCACCAGCGCGACGAGCAGCACGGCGTCGCCGGCGATCGACTTCAGCGTCATGCTGAGCATGTCGCGGACGCCGAGCACGTTCTCGTTGATCTGGGCGGCGAGCCGCCCCGAGCGCGTGTCGGTGTAGAAGTCGAGCCCGAGCCTCATCAGATGGTCGAAGATGCGCTGCTGGTAGCGCGCGACGAGATTGTTGCCGATCTTGGCGAGGATGACCGCCTGGCCGTAGGTGGCCAGTCCGCGCACCACGAAGACGCCGGCCACGGCTGCGCAGATCAGCGGGATGAGGCCGAAATCGCCCCTGTAGAACACGTCGTCGATGAGCGGCCTCATCACCCAGGGGATGAAGGCGGTGGCGCCGGCGATCGCGAGCAGGCACAGCACCGCGAGGCCGTAGAGCGGCAGATATTCCCGCGCATTCTCGGAAAGCACGCGCCTCAGAACGGCGACGATCTCGCCGGGCGCGGGTTTCTCTTTGGTATTGGCTGATGCCAAGGCGCCTTGTCTCTCGTTCGCATCCGCACGGCCGAAATCGGGACATTTCCGCCGTCAGCGCATGCCTATGCCCTCTGGCGGCGCATCATGCAATCGACAAATCGCCTCGGGCGACGCGTCTGCCCTGACGCCGAACGGCGCGCGAGCGTCGCGTCCCCGCCCCTGATGCCCGCGCGGTCGAAAGGGTTCAGCCTTTCCGCCAACGCCGTCCGTCGGTCTCCACGCCGAAGCGAGCCGGCGTGCGGGCATAGGCCGCAAGCCCGGTCAGCGCCGCGAGCGGATGCGTGATCACATAGACCGGCATCGTCTCCATGAGCTGACGGTGTGGCGCCTTGTCGTCGAAGGCGGCGCGGAAATCGCCATTCGTCAGCGCGGGAACTATTTTCTGGGCGATCCCGCCGGTCAGATAGACACCGCCGCGGCTCATGAAGACGAGCGCGAGGTCGCCGGCGGTGCGGCCGAGGCAGGTGACGAAAAGCTTCAGCGCTTCCACCGCCACCGGGTCGCTGCCGGCGAGCGCCGCGCTGGTCACCTCGGCGGGTGTCGAGAGGACCGCTTCCTCGCCGTCGGTCTTGGCCACGGCGCGGTAGACGTTCACCAGTCCGCGCCCGCACAGGATCTGCTCGCCCGAGATGCGGTCCTCGATCGGCTCGATGTTCGGCCAGACCTCGTGGTCGCGCGGGGTGCGCGGGCCGATGTCCATGTGGCCGCCTTCGCCGGGCACCGGTATCCACATGTGCCGGGCATGCACCAGCCCGGCGACGCCGAGGCCCGTGCCGGGACCGAGCACCACGCGCCCGGCCGCCTCGTCGCGTTCGCCGCCGCCGATCTTCTCCATGTGCTCGGGACCGAGCGCGACGACGGCGAGCGCCTGTGCCTCGAAGTCGTTGAGCACCACGATCTCCTCGAGCCCCAGGCTTTCGAACATCTGCTTCGGCCGCACCACCCAGTCGCAATTGGTCAGGTCGATCTCGTCGCCGTCGACCGGCCCGGCCACCGCCAGCAGGGCCGAACGCGGCAGGATCGAGGTGCGGTCGAGGATAGCCGTCTGGATCGCCTCGTCGATGGTGGCGAAATCCGCCGTGCGCACGTTCGGAAAAGCCTTCGGCTCCGCGTAGGAATCCACCAGGATCGCGAAGCGCGCATTGGTGCCGCCGATATCGCCGATGAGGACGGGAAATTTCAGCGTGGCCACTTCTTCGTTCTGATATGCCATTTGCGCTGCCGGTTCTGTCTCGCGTTGTGTCACTCGCCCTCGCGCAAGCCCGCCACGAAATGGCCGAGCACGATCTCCGCCGTGGCGAGATTGAGCGCGAGGGGAATATCATAGACGATCGCGAGGCGCATCAGCGCCTTCACGTCGACATCGTGCGGCAGCGGCGTCAGCGGGTCGACGAGGAAGATCACCGCGTCGATCCGCGCTTCCGCGATCAGGGCGCCGATCTGCTGGTCGCCGCCGAGCGGGCCGCTCTTCAGCCGCCTCACCGCAAGGCCGCTGGCGTCGGCGACCCTTTGCCCGGTCGTTCCCGTCGCCACGAGATCGCAGGCGGACAGGAAATCGGCATGCTTCACGGCGAAGGCGACGAGGTCGTCCTTCTTCTGGTCGTGCGCGATCAGCGCCAGGCGCGGTCCGTTCGCCAATCGATCCTCCGGCGGGTTGGGAAATTAAATCGGTTTAGTGTCGCAATGCCCGGATTGTCAAGGAAGGGCGCGCGAACACCGCGCCTTAACCATGCCGCGACAGTGGCGGCCGCCGTTAATCCCGCGCTCATCGCGTTGCCTCATCCTCGCCCGCGCAAACAGGTGCGCGATGCTGCAGAAACTCGTCATGGCCGGAACGGTTGCCGCAATGGCGGCTTTCGTGCCGATCCTTCATGAATCGAACCCGGCGCTGCTGGAGGGGCTGATGCGCCTCGCGCTGGGTGGCGAGCCCGCGCCCGCTCCGGTTTCCGCGGTCGTTAAGCACCGGGACGCCATCGATGGGGCGGCGCAAATCCTGCCGGGCAGGAAGGTGCGGCTCGCGTCCGACCGCTCGGGACATTTCACCTCCGGCTTCAAGCTGAACGGGCGGAATGTCGAGGCGATGATCGACACCGGCGCGACCTATGTCGCCATCAACCGCTCGACGGCGCGGCGCATCGGCCTCGATCTCGCATCCTCCGACTTCCGCCACGAGATCGACACCGCCAACGGCAGGACGCGCGCCGCCGGCGCCATGATCGACAGGATCCAGATCGGCAGGATAGATCTCGCCGACGTGCAGGCGGTCGTCCTCGAAGATTCGGCACTTTCCGGCACGCTGATAGGGATCAGCTTTCTCAGTCGGCTGAAATCCTACCGGGTCGAGCAGGGCGCGCTGGTCATGGAGCAATAGGACGGCGCACAGCCGGCATGACGCGCCCCTGAAGGGATCGCGCCTTTGCCGGCTTCCCACGCTGTTCCAGGCGCGTAACGCCTACTCGGCGGCCATTGTGTAAAGGCCCGCGATCAACGCCACGAGCACGGCCGCCCATACGACCTTCCATGAATTCGTTTCATTCATGGCTTCCTCCCTTGTCCTCCTCTCACGAGGATTCCTCGGCAAAGCCACCATAGCACGTCAAGCCGGCAGGGATAAGGAAGGACCGCCTTTCCGCTTCTCGCTCTCTCCCGAACCGCCACCCTCTCCCCACGGGGAGAGGGCGCGACGCCCGCCTCAGGCGGACGGCTGCTTGGTCTTGCGCAGATAGGGGAGGATCGTGTCGTAGGAGCCGAAGCGCTTGACCGCGTCCTCGTTGGAAACGGCGGCCGTGATGATCACGTCCTCGCCCTGCTTCCAGTTGGCCGGCGTCGCCACCTGGTGCTTGGCGGTCAGCTGGATGGAATCGATCGCGCGCAGGATCTCGTCGAAATTGCGCCCGGTCGTCATCGGATAGGTCAGCACCAGCTTGATCTTCTTGTCCGGACCGATCACGTAGACGGACCGCACCGTCGCGTTGTCCGCCGGGGTGCGGCCCTCCGACGAGTCGCCGGCATCGGCCGGCAGCATGTCGTAGAGCTTGGCGATCTTGAGGTCCTTGTCGCCGATCAAGGGATATTCGACCGAAAAGCCGGTCGCGGTCCTGATGTCTTCCTTCCACTTGCCGTGGCTTTCGACCGGGTCGACCGAGATGCCGATGATCTTGACGTTGCGCTTCCTGAACTGGTCCTCCAGCCCCGCCATCGTTCCAAGCTCGGTGGTGCAGACCGGCGTGAAATTCTTCGGATGGGAGAAGAGAACGGCCCAGCCGTCGCCGATCCATTCGTGGAAATTGATCTTGCCCTGCGTGGTCTCGGCAGTGAAATCCGGGGCGGTGTCGTTGATGCGAAGGCCCATGGTCGTCTCCCTTCCTGTTTTTGCCCGGCGCCCGTGGGCGGGCGCCTCGTCGGCGAATGCGTCATCGCTATCATAGCGCAATCCCGCGCCGAGGCGAGAACATCGAGGGCGAAAATCGCCCATTCACGAAAACATGCCCCTGAAATCTGCGGTTGCACGAAAAATTATTCTACAACGTCGCCGGCACATGCCGGTAGATCGCGGCCGGCACCGGCAGCGCCAGACGCTCCA
The DNA here is from genome assembly GCF_001014615.2 of Aquamicrobium sp. LC103. Lineage (GTDB taxonomy): Bacteria > Pseudomonadota > Alphaproteobacteria > Rhizobiales > Rhizobiaceae > LBCQ02. Next base: position 44,703 of record NZ_LBCQ02000011.1, on the reverse strand, counting down.
GGAAACCGCACGCGTCCAGCAGGCCGGCATGAACGGCATTGCAGTAGATCAGGTAGACGGTCCGGTCCTCCTCGCCGAGCGAGGAGGCGAGACCGGCGATGACGCGCTCGAACACGTCCTTCCCGAACGGGTTGAAGAGAAAGAAGACGAGGTTGCCGCGCGGCGGCGGCCAGTCGGCCGCGTCGGCGCAGACCGACATGACGTCGGCGCACCGTACCCTCGGGCCGACGTAGCGGCGAAAATTCTCCCGCGCAATGTCGCAAAGCTCCGGCGAGAACTCGACGCCGAGAACCCGCCTGAACGGATATTCCGAGGCGACCAGCAATGTCCGGCCCTTGCCGGAGCCGAGATCGACGAAGGTGAAATCCTCGTGGCGGATCGGCAGGCTGTCGAGGGTCTTCCTCACCACCTCGGGATCGGAGGCTTCGTAGCGCACGCCCTGCGCGCGAAAGGGGCTGTCTATGTCGAGTCGCCACAACGGTACGATCTCCTGCGTGTCGGTGCCGAATTCAGCATCGAACCCGCCGCTCGTTCGGGGCTGCGGCGACCGGCCCGACAGCCGGGCGGCGGCGATCGCGGCCGAGCGCTTCAGCGTCGCGCCGACGCCGTCGCGAGCCGCCTTGTCGGCCACGGCGCGGAGAAGCGACCGGAGTTGCGCGCCGCGCATGGCGACATGTTCCAGCATCCGAAAAATCCCGGCAGGATCGGCTGCTCAACCCTATGCGCCGAGCGCGGGTCCCGCCATCCGCCGAAGGGTAAGCACTTTTGCCGTGCCTGCCCTTCATGCTTCGCCATAAGGTGGATGCTTCCGGCGTATTCGCTACAGTTCGAGGAACGGCGCGAAACCGCCAAAGATCATGCGCTTGCCGTCGAACACGTTCCTCCAGCGGTCGCCGGCGAGCCGCGGGTCCGACATCACCTTGGCGTTGATCTCGTCGCGTTTCTCGCGCGATTCATAGGTGATCCAGGAAAAGATGACGACCTCGTCCTCCTTCGCCTGCACGGCGCGGGGGAAGGACGTCAGCTCGCCATAGGGAACGTCGGCGGCGACGCATTCCACATAGGTGAGCGCGCCGAGGCTCATCCACACGTCGCCGGCCACGCGTGTCATCTCCTTGTATTCTTCCAGGTTCGCCTTCGGCACCGCAAGCAAAAATCCATCGACATAAGCCATTTCGGGTCTCCTCTTCATCGACCGAACATAGGACGTTCGGGACCTCGGGAAATCGACGGCGCATCGCGATTTTTTGCTGGGCGGATGGAAGGGCGGGGACCGCAAGCGCTTCGGCCGGCCATTGCACCCCGCCAACGATCGCTTCATAACACCATCGGGGCGAATCGGGGACGGTCATGGAAGCGTTCATCTACGGGCGGAGGTTCCGCCATGCCTTACTGCTGGCAATCGCGGCGGTTCTGATAATAGCGGCGATACTGGCCGCCACGATGGGCCTGTACGAGGTTTCGATCGAGGAAGGGCCGCTGGAGACCAGCCAGGAGGTCTTTCTCCTCATCGCCGCGATCGCATTCGGCGCCGCGGCCTTCCACGAGAGGCAGGCCGGGCGGATGGCGGCCTTCGGCGCCTGCGTCCTCAGTGTCGTCTTCTTCCTGCGGGAGCTCGAGCTTCCGGTCTCGGGACCGGTGACGGCCTATCTGAATTCCCACGCCTTCCGATGGCACGAGGGGATCGTCGTCGCGGCGATCGCCATTCCCTATCTGGCCGCGCGCTGGCGCTACATTCCGGCCTATGTCGACTATCTCCGCAAGCTGCACGCATGGCCCTATGTGCTGACCGCCGTGCTGCTGCTCGTCGGCGAATTTCTCGACGGGCGATACTCGCTCGCCGGCATCGAGCATCTTCCGATGTTCTTGGAGGAAACGGCGGAAACCGTCGCTTATCTCACCTTCGCATTCGCCGGCTGCGCGACCTTCCTGGCTGCGGCGAGGATCGGACGCCGGCGCGCGGCCGACAATACTTGAAAGGCGGCCTTGGCCCAAACGGGCCAGGCCGGTCCTGCGGATGCCACCCGGGGCTCGCAACGGAAGGTGCGCGCGACCAGGCGCAACTTCCATCCGAGCCCCGGATGGGACCTCATGGACGGCTAGAACCTCGCCGTGAAGCCGCCCATGATCGTACGGCCGGGGCCTTCCCTGGCCTCGTATTCCTTGGCGATGATGTAGCCTTCGTTGGTGATGTTCTCGATCGTGACATAGGCGTTGAAGTTCTCGGTGGCCTGGTAGCTCGCGAAGACGTCGTAGAGCTTGTATTCGGGAACCGGGGTGATGGCGCCCATCACGTTGAACCGCTCGGATTCCGAAACGAAGCGCACGCGGCCGCCCAGCGTCAGCTTCTCCTCGAAGAGACGGATGCCGGCGCTCGCCGTCCAGACCTTCTCGGGCGGTGTGAGCGTCATGCCGAAGGTCGGAGCCGGCGGCACGAGCCGGATGTCGGTGTCCTGATAGGCGAGGCCGGCGAAGGCGAAGCCGAGATCGTAATCGGCCGACAGTTCGAAGCCCTTGAGGCGGCTCGGCGTCGGCATGTTGACATAGGTGAAGTTGAGCCCGCCGACAGTCGACCACGCGCTGGTGATATAATTCTCGACCTCGTTGTCGTAGTAGCTGCCCTTCACCCGCAAGCTGTCGCCGTCGACGAAGACGCTATCGTAGCTGAGATTCGCGCCGATCTCCCAGCCGGTCGATGTCTCGGGCTTCAGGAACGGATTGGGTCTGAACTTCAGGAAGGCCATGCCGCCCGGGTGCGTGCTGGCCATGAGCGTTTCGGTGATCGCCGGCGGACGGAAACCCGACCCGTAGGAAGCGTAGAGCTGCAGCCCGTCGATCGGCGTGACCGCCAGCGTGCCCTTGCCGGTCAGCTTGCCCTCGGATTTGTCGACGTTGAACGGGCCGACCGGAATGAGACCATCCTCGAACGGATTGTTGCCGGAGCCGGTCAGCCTGTAGGCGTCGTAGCGGACGGCGCCGATCAGGTCGACCATGCCCCAGGTGAGCGCGCTCTTGGAAAAGACGCCGCCGATGCCGCGCTCGCCCGAGGGCGTAAGGCCTGAATAGGCAGGGTCCGGCACGCCTCCCGGCACCGTCGAACTCGCCTCCGCATCCACCTCGTCGAAGTAATACTCGCCGCCATATTCGACGGCCAGCGAGGCCGCGCCGAGGTCGAATCTCGACGTGTTGGAGATGCTTCCGCCCGCCCCCTTGTCCTTGTACTCGACATGGGTGTTACGCGAGATGTGGCTCTGCGGGAACCATTGGTGGAAACGGGTGTCGTTGAAATAGGCGTTGATCCTGAGGTCGATCAGATCGTTGTCGGCGGGCGCGTAGGAATAGGCGGTGGTGAAGGTCTTGACGTCCGTCTCCATCCGGGTGCCGGCCTGCGTCGGCGTGTTGCCCACCTCCCAGTCGTTGCCGTAGATCACGGCACCGAAATCCAGTTTCTGGTCGACGCCCGGCGCGAGATTGACCTTGAAGAGCCCGGACCTCGGCTTCTGCCCCGTCCATTGGACCGTCTGGTCCCAGCCGTCCGTGTAATCGGAGGCGTCGCGCCCGCTGATGGCGCCGACGACGCCGGCATTTTCACCGAAACGATAGCCGGCCGCGGTCATGCCGGAATAGCCGTAACCGTTGTCGCCGTACGAACCCTTGGTCAGGATACCCCACTGGCGGTCGGGCGCCACCACGTCGTCGAGCCCGATCGTGCGGAAGTTGACCGCGCCGCCGATGACGCCGGAGCCCTGCGCGGTCGAGACGATGCCGCGCTCGACGTCGACGCCGGCAAGCAGATTCGGATCGACGAAGACCCAGCCATTGGAGCCGTGGCCGCTGACCTGGAGGTTCTGGCGTGCGCCGTCGATGGTCACGGCGTTACGGCCGAAATCCTGCATGCCGCGAATGTTGATCGCAAGCGCCGGCGAGCGGGCGCTGGCCTCGGTAAAGACGCCCGGGATCGTGCGCAGCACGTCGCCGGCGCTCTTCTGGCCGAAGCGCTCGATGTCGACCGCGTCGACCGACGTGACGGCGGCCGGCGTCTTGAAGGCTTCGTCCTTGGTGCCGCCCTTCCTGGCCGTCACCAGAACCGGATCCAACAGGGTGCCGTCGGCGGTCTGGCCGGTTTCTTCCGTTTGGCCGCTGCCCGTCTCGCCCGTCCGCTGCTGCGCCAGCACCTGTGAATGTGGAAGCGCGAGATAAAAAGCCACGCCAAGCAGCAACGCCGGCCGCAGCCGCGCCAAAATTCCGGTCCGATTCATGAAAATGCCCCCGTATCCAGTAACCGAGCGAAAGGCTGGCTACTGTAGGCATGGCGAAGGCATGCGAACGAATGGCTGGCGTGTGGAGTTTCCGCGACCTCGGTCGCCACGGAAACGCCCTGTTATCGCCGCAATTTTCGGCCGTCAACAAGGCTCGGCTAGCACGGACGGGGAAAACCCGAGAAAAGCGAAAATCAGCGATCCCTGGGCGCTAGGGCGTTTCAGATGAAATGGAATCGTCGCTTGGAACGCCCCCTCCACCACGCTTCGCGTGGTCCTTCAGGGCGAGCCGCTTGTCGCGGCCGGTCGCACCGTGGATCCTCCCCATTTTCATGGCGGAGGGGACCACGAAGTGGTGGAGGGGGGTGTTTCGGTGAAAACCTGAACCGCCCTAGGCCTCTCCGCGCCGGGACTTGGATTTTCCGGCGCCGCCCGGCTTGCCGGCGTGCTTTCCGCCCTTCTTGCCCTTGGGCTTCCCGTCTTTCGCCCAGGGCTTGCGGTCCGGTTTGCCGGCAGTGCTTCGTTCGGGCGCGCGTTCCTTCGGATAGCCGGATTTCTCGGGCCTGCCCTGACCGAAGCTCTTTGATTTATACGGCTTCTTTCCCGCAGGCGGCCGTCCCGGCGCACCGCGGCTGAAATCGGGCGGCCCGTCCAGCCGGCTCACCATGATGCCGTTCTGCAGTTCGCGCTCCGGGCCGACCGCATCCAGGAAGCGTTCCGCCCAGTCGGCCGCGATCTGCACATAGGTCTCCTCCGGCTGCATCTTGATCGCGCCGATCTCGTGCTTGGTGATCCTGCCGACGCGACAGAGCATCGGAATGAGCCAGCGCGGCTCGGCATTCTGCCTGCGCCCTGCCGAGATCGTGAACCAGACGCTTTCCCCGAACGCCTCGCGCGGCGCCGCGGGCCCGTCCCGCTGCCCCTTGCGGTCGGCCGGGGCGGCAAAGGCCGACAGCTCGATCAGGTCCTCGGGCGCCGACTTGCCGGCGCGCGACATGCGCACGCAGGCGGCCGCGACGCGCTCCGCGCCATGACGTTCCAGAAGAGCCCGGACAAGATCGCCCTCGTCCTCGCCGGGCGGCTCGTCGAAGACGGGATCGGCAAGCAGGCGCTCGTCGTCCCGCTGCACGATCTCTTCCGCCGTGGGCGGGCGCGTCCAGTCGGCCACGATCGACGCGTTCTGAAGCAGGCGGTGCGCCCGATGGCGCGCGCTCGACGGCACGACGAGGACGCTGACGCCCTTGCGGCCGGCGCGCCCGGTTCGCCCGCTTCTATGCAGAAGCGTTTCCGGATTGGTCGGCAGGTCGGCATGAACCACCAGATCGAGGTTCGGCAGGTCGATGCCGCGCGCCGCGACATCGGTGGCGATGCAAACCTTCGCGCGTCCGTCGCGCATCGCCTGCAAGGCATGGGTGCGTTCGTTCTGGCTAAGCTCGCCGGACATGGCGACGACCGAAAACCCGCGATTGTTGAAGCGGGCGGTCAGATGATTGACCGCCGCGCGCGTGCTGCAGAAGACCAGCGCGTTCTTGGCGTCGTAATAGCGCAGCACGTTGATGATCGCGTTTTCCCGGTCGCTCGGCGCGACCGTCAGCGCGCGGTACTCGATGTCGACATGCTGCTTCTTCTCGGCCGCGGTCGTGATGCGGACCGCATCGCGCTGGTAGCTCTTCGCGAGCCTGGCGATCGCCGGCGGCACGGTGGCCGAGAACATCAGCGTCCGGCGCTCGGCGGGGGCCGATTCAAGGATGAATTCGAGGTCTTCGCGGAAGCCGAGATCGAGCATTTCATCGGCCTCGTCGAGCACCACCGCGTGCAGGCCCGACATGTCGAGCGCACCGCGGGTGATGTGGTCGCGCAGCCGGCCGGGCGTGCCGACCACGATATGCGCGCCGCGTTCGAGCGCTCGGCGCTCGGTGCGCATGTCCATGCCCCCGACGCAGGAGGCGATCGACGCTCCGGTGGACGCGTAGAGCCATTCGAGCTCGCGCTTGACCTGAAGAGCCAGTTCGCGGGTCGGGGCGATGGCCAGCGCCAGCGGCAGGCCGGCCTCGGCGAAGCGGCCGGCCCCCGCGAGCAATGTCGGCGCCATCGCCAGGCCGAAGGCGACCGTCTTGCCCGAGCCCGTCTGCGCGGAAACGAGCACGTCGGCACCGGTCAGGGCCGGATCGATCACCGCGCGCTGCACCGGCGTCAGCTCGTCGTAGCCGCGGTTCTCCAATGCGCTTGCGAGCGCAGGAACGATGCCTTCGAACTTGGTCATATCAACGTCTTTCGGAATTGTCGCAGCGCGATAGCCCGCGCAAAGCGCATCGTTGCCCAGCGAAAATGGCGGGGCGTGCGATGCTTCTAGATTTTGTGGCCGCGGATGTACAGGGCCGTAACGAAATTCGCCAGGCAGCGGCTCTAAGCCGCCTCGCGCACCTGATAGTCCTTGATCGCGGTGAAGCCTATCTGCTTCCAGCGGTCGGCTTCGTAGTTGAGCCCGAATTCGTGCGGTGCCAGAAACACCGGATCGCCGTCGAGGTCGCGCGCGATGTCGCCGCGATGCGCGTCGATGAAGCGCTGCAGCTCGCCCTTCTCCTCCGCGGAAATCCAGCGGCAGACGGAAAAGCGCGCCATCTCGAAATCGACCGGCAGACCGTATTCGACGCTGAGCCGTTCCTTCAGCACGTCGAGCTGGAGCGCGCCGACCACGCCGACGATCGCCGGCGAACCGTCCTCGGGCATGAAGAGCTGCACCACGCCTTCCTCGGCCATCTGCTCCAGCGCCTCCTTCAGCTTCTTCGCCTTCATCGGATCGCCGAGCCGCACGCGACGCAGGATTTCAGGCGCGAAGTTCGGCACGCCGCGGAACAGAAGCTCCTCGCCCTCGGTCAGCGTGTCGCCGATCCTGAGCGTGCCGTGGTTCGGGATGCCGACCACGTCGCCGGCGAAAGCCTCGTCGGCGGTGATCCGGCTCTTGGCGAAGAAGAATTGCGGCGCCGAAAGGCTCATCGGCTTGCCGGTGCGCACCAGCTTGGCCTTCATGCCGCGTTCGAGCCTGCCCGAGCACACCCGCACGAAGGCGATGCGGTCGCGGTGGTTCGGGTCCATGTTCGCCTGGATCTTGAAGACGAAGGAGGTCATCTTCTCCTCCGTCGCCTCGACCTTGCGGCTGTCGGCCTCCTGGGCGCGCGGCTGCGGCGCGAACGCACCCAGCGCCTCGATCAGGTCGCGGACACCATAGTTGCGCAGCGCGGAGCCGAAATAGACCGGCGTCAGGTGTCCCTCGCGGAAGGCCTTGAGGTCGAAGGGGCGGCATGCCTCGCGGGCAAGCTCCAGTTCCTCGATGAAGGCCGGGCGGTCGTTGTCGGGCAGCAGGCCGGCGACACGGTTCGAGTCCGGCCCGTTGACGGGCGTGCGCTCCTTCTCGTCGTCACCGTGGCGCACGGCGTTTTCGGAAAGATGATAGGTTCCGGCGAAAGTCTTGCCCCGCCCGATCGGCCAGGTGATCGGCGCGGTGTCCAGCGCCAGCTTCTCCTCGATCTCGTCGAGGATCTCGAACGGATCGCGGCTTTCCCGGTCCATCTTGTTGATGAAGGTGACGATCGGAATGTCGCGCAGGCGGCATACCTCGAACAGCTTCAGGGTGCGCGGCTCGATGCCCTTGGCCGCGTCGATCACCATGACCGCCGAATCCACCGCCGACAGCGTGCGGTAGGTATCGTCGGCGAAATCCTCGTGACCCGGCGTGTCGAGCAGGTTGAAGACGTTGTCGCCATATTCGAACGTCATCACCGAGGTGACGACCGAGATGCCGCGCTCGCGTTCGATCTTCATCCAGTCCGAGCGGGTCTGGATCTTGTCCTTCTTCGCCTTCACCTCGCCGGCGAGCTGGATCGCTCCGCCGAAAAGCAGCAGCTTTTCGGTCAGCGTGGTCTTGCCGGCATCCGGATGCGCGATGATCGCGAAGGTGCGGCGGCGCGCCACCGCGTCGGCGATTTTCTCGGCCATGATGAGAAGTTCCTTTTGGATCGGCGGGCTTTTATCAGCGCATGGCCGGGCTGTCGAATGGAAATGGCACCGCAGCCGGACGAGATTGACTCGGCGTGCGGCTCCACGCGATTGCTGGATTTCAGCGTCGTTCGGGAAAGGACGGGAAGATGCCCCATGAATTGCGGCCGGTGAGCTCGCCGGAAGACTGGAAGCGCCTGCATGCGATCCGGCGCGCCGTTCTCTTCGCACCCGACCGGCACGCCGTCGATTACGACGAGAACCATCCCGACGACCGCGCGGAAGGAAACATCCCCTTCCTGCTGCTTCTCGACGGCCGGGCGATCGGAGTCGTCCGGATCGATTTTCGTGGCGCGACGGCCGTCGTCCGGCTGGTCGCGATCGCGGAAGCGGAGCAGCGCAAGGGCCATGGACGGACGCTCGACGCCCTCGTCGCGGCCGAGGCGAGAAGGCGGGGCGTGAGCTCGCTCCGCGTCAACGCCGCGCCGGACGCGGTCGGGTACTACGAGAAAGCCGGTTGGCTGCCTGCGAGCTGGGACAGGAGCGAGCTTGTCGGGATCGCGAAGGACTGCGTGCAGATGACGAAGGCATTGTAGGCCGGGGCCGGCTCCTCCTCGCGGCCTGAAACTGCTACAGCGCTCGCGCCCAGTCGTGATCGGGATGCGCCACATCAAGAGAGGCCTTCAGCCAGGCGCGTTCCGGCCCCGCCAGCTTCGGCAAGGCGTTCCCGAAGTCGATCTCGTCCTTGGCGCGCCGGTGCTTCGCCTTGAACAGGAGCACGCCGGCGGGCTTCAGATAAGGCACGCCGTCAGGCGTCGTGTCGATCATTTCGGCGCGCGGCCGGACTATGGTAGGTTCTCTCTTGTAGGCCCATGTGCCCGGCGTTCCCGGCTCGATCATCATGTCGACCCGCCAGCGTCGTTTCTTGCCATCGAGGCACCAGATCTGAAAGATCCCGGCCGGCGGCACGGCGCTCGGCGGCAGATATTCGACAAGTCCGTCACCGGCCGTGTAGAAATCCATCTCCCCCAGCACCCGGCGGAAAATGTCGAGATCGCCGCGCAGGATCGTGAATTCGAGGTCGTCATGGTCCCGGGTCTGGCGTCCATGCCAGAGATCGAGAGCCCAGCCGCCGACGACGCACCAGGGCCGGGAGACCTTCCGCAGCCGGGTTGCCAGCTCCGACGGATGCCAGGCATCCCACGCGTCGTGATCGGGTTGCGCCCGCGTGCTCATTGGGTTTTCGGTCTCCGTCCGGCCTGTGCGGGACATATATCAGCGCGATCCCGCCGATGCTATTGCCGCCCGGCAAGGCCCTTGAACGCCTCGACCGTCTCGCGCAGGCCGCGGTGCAGCTTCTTGTCCTTGCGCACGATGATCGCCAGCGTGCGGTGCAGCCGAGGCTTCAGCGGGCGCACGGTCAGGGAAACGCCCTGCCTGGGCCCGCGGACGGCCATACCTGGAAGGATCGAGCATCCGAGCCCCGCGCCGACCAGTTCCTTGATGGCCTCGACGCTGCCGAGCGACATGATCGGCTTGGGCGCCGGCCCGCCCCTCGATAGCCATTCGTCGGCGATGCGTCTCGTGCTGCCGCCGGGCTCGAAGAGTATCAGCGGGTGCCTCGCCAGCGTCTCGCGGCCGACCGCCTCGGGCAGGTCGAGTTCGGCCGGCGCGACCGCGACGAACTCGTCGTCGAGTACGGGAATGACCTCGAGCGCACGACCCGCCGCCGGCAGCGTCACCAGGCCGACATCGATCGTGTTCGCCTCGACCGCCTTGACGAAATCGTTCGTGTTGCCCGTGCTGACGGTGATCTCGAGGCTCGGAAAGCGCTGCTTCAGTTGCCGCAGCAGCGCCGGCAGAAGATAGATGCAGGCGGTTGCACCCGTGCCGATCCGCACGCGTCCCATCGCGCCGGTCGCGTGCCTCGCCATTTCGTCGACGGCGGTCGCGGCCAGCTCGCGCAACTGCCGGGCGAATTCCAGGAAGCCGGCACCGGCCGCCGTCGGCTGCGCCCGTCGTCCCACGCGCTCGATCAGCACGACGCCGAGATGCCGTTCGAGCTGGCGGACCTGCAGGCTGACCGCCGGCTGGGTCAGGCCCGCACGATCGGCCGCCGCCGAGAAGCTGCCCAGTTCGACGACGTCGAGAAAAGCCTGTACCTGGTCGAGATTGAGCCCTCGCATGCCAAAGAATTTCTCATACCTCGCATAAGAAGGCAAAGCTTCCCTTATTTCTCAGCCGGCGTATCATCCCGCTGTGCCTGCTTGTGAAGTTGCCGAAGCCGATGACCTTGAAGCTGCCGCTCATCCTGATCCATGCCGCCGGAGAGTTGTGCCTCCATATCGCCGGATCGCCGCGATCGAGGATCAGGCAATTGTCGACGCTTCGGGAACTGGACGGCAGATTGCTGGACGACGTCGGAATCGAGCGCATGCAGATCGAAAGCTGCCGCTGGTGGAAGGGGCTGGGTATGGATTTTACGATTAAAGGGAATGGGAAGACGGCGTGCCCGCCTCCCCTGCTTCGCGTGCGACGGGCAACCGACGCCGACATGCCGGCGATCCAGGCGATCTACGCCCACCATGTCGCCCACGGGCTGGCGAGTTTCGAGACCACGCCTCCCGGCATCGAGGAAATGCGGGCGCGGCGGGCCGCGATCCTGGACCTCGCCCTTCCCTATCTGATCGCCGACACGGCGGAGGGCGTCGTCGGCTATTGCTATGCCGGACCCTACCGGCCGCGCCCGGCCTACCGCTACACGCTGGAGGATTCCGTCTACGTCGCGCCGGGCCACGAGGGCCGCGGCATCGGGGCGGCACTGCTCGGCGCGCTCATCAGCGAATGCGAGGCCGGCCCCTGGCGGCAGATGGTGGCCGTCATCGGCGACAGCGCCAATCTCGGCTCGATATCGCTCCATCGCAAGCTGGGTTTCGAGCCCGTCGGCACCATCCGCTCCGCCGGCTTCAAGTTCGGCCGGTGGGTGGACACGGTGCTCATGCAGCGGGCGCTCGGCGTAGGCGATCTGGTTCTTCCCGACGACGCGCCGCGACAGGCGGCGCGGTGATCCCGCGCCGCGCGATCGTCTGCCTCGGGCTGTCGCAGCTCATCTCCTGGGGAATCTCCTACTATCTCATCGGCGTCTTCGGCGAACGCATCGCGGCCGATCTCGGCTGGTCGCGCGAGACCGTCTATTCCGGCTTCTCGCTCGCCCTGCTGGCGATGGGCGTGAGCTCTCCCCTGGTCGGGCGGCTGGTCGACAGGCGCGGCGGCAAGCTGGCGATGATCGCCGGCGCGGTGTTCAACGCCTGCGGCTGCCTGATGCTCGCGGCCGCGCAAACCCATCTCGTTTATTTCTGCGCCTGGATCCTGCTCGGCCTGGGCATGCGACTGTCGCTCTACGATGCCGCCTTCGCCGCGCTCGCAAGGATCGGCGGTCCCGGCGCGCGCCGGCCGATGTCGCAGATAACACTGCTCGGCGGCCTCGCCTCGACCGTGTTCTGGCCGATCGGCAACCAGCTCGCCGACCTCTTCGGCTGGAGGGGCGCCCTGATGGGCTATGCCTTCATGGCGCTCGTCACCATCCCGCTGCACGCGACCCTTCCGAATGCGAGATACCGCGAGCCGGTCGCGGCGGCGTCGGCGCACCCGGTGGCCCCGCTTGCCGCGAGCGGGAGGCCGCGCCTCGTCGCGGCGCTGCTCTACGCGGCGATCGTCACGCTGACGAACTTTCTCAATTCCGGCATGTCGGCGCATATGATCGCCATATTGGCGGGGCTCGGGCTGGGCGCTTCGGCGGCCGTCAACGCCGCCACGCTGCGCGGCATCGGCCAGTCGCTGGCGCGGCTCTGCGAGGTGCTGTTCGGGCGCACGCTCCATCCATTCACCTTGAACCTCGCCGCGACGGCCATCCTTCCCCTGGCCTTCCTTGCCGGTCTTCTCGCCAGCGCGCACTGGACCGCCGCGGCCGCCTTCGCGTTCTTCTACGGCGCCGGCAACGGCCTGGTGACGATCACCCGCGGCACGCTGCCGCTGGTGCTGTTCGACCATCGCAGCTACGGCAGTTTCGTCGGCAGGTTGATCGCGCCGAGCTTCCTGCTCTCCGCCGCCGCTCCCGTGATCTACGCGAAGATCATCTCGTCCTCGGGCGAGCAGGCCGCGCTCATCCTGTCCGTCGCGGTCGCATTGCTGACGGTGCTCGCCGCGGCGGCGCTGAAGCTCTTGTTCGGAGAGGGAAAATAGCCCGAAGATGATGACGGGAACCGGCAACGCCCGGGATCGAGCGCTCCATCGGACGGCTTCGGTAACCCCTTGGCGGAGCGGCCGCGTGTCCCCATCCGGGCGCAACTGTTCGCGGTGCCGATGATGCGGTATCAATAAGCACGGCTCGGAGCGCCGCGCCGCCAAGGGGGCGACGGGAGAAGGCCCATGATACGCAAATGGCGTCGGCTGGACGAACCCGGCCTCGAAGTCTTTCGGATCGCGCCCCTGGCAGGCGGCTTCCGCGCCGTCTCGACGATCGTGCATGCGGGGGCCGAGCCGTTCGGCCTCGCCTATGCCTGGTTGCTCGACGAAAATTGGCGGACGCGGCGGCTCGATCTTCGCCTCTTCAATCCGACGCCGCGCGCATTGAAGATCGAACGCGCGCCGGACGGCTGGCTGGTCGACGGACGCGAGGAGCCCGGCCTCGCCGCATGCGAGGAGATCGACCTGTCGGCGACGCCGTTCTGCAACTCACTGGCGATCCGCCATCTCGACGGTCCGGGCGAGATGACCGCGCTGTATGTGAACGCTCCTTCGCTGCAACTCACGCCCTCCCGCCAGCGCTACGAAACGCAGGACGACGGCCGATGGCGGTATATCGATCTCGGCGTGGCGGAAGGCTTCGAGGCCGACCTCACCATCGACGGGGACGGCCTCGTCGCCGCGTACGAAGGCCTGTTCGAGACGTTCGAATAGCCCACGCAAGCCAGGCCGTTCCCGCCCTCAGGCCCTCAGGCGGCGTGAAAAGAACGAAAGGATCTCGTCGCGGGCCTCGAGCGTGGGCTGTCCCTGCTCGTCTATCAGGTGCGCCGTCACGACACTGTGCGGCGTCGTGACATGCTTCCGGAAGAACGGCGGGGGCTCGGCGTTTGCCGCGCTGTCGGGCAGGATACGACCGACGAAGCGATCGCCGAGCGCCTCGGCATACACCGCGAAGCGCTGCGCCTGACAGAAACGGTCGCCCTCGAAACGGTAGGCGAGAACGGTGAGGTCTTCCCGCTCCAGCCTCACCCGGACGGCCGTCAGTTCCTCCGGCGGGCTCTCGACCGCGTCGGCCTTGTCCAGAGGCAGCGACGGTTGCGACACGACCGGAGCGAGCACCGACGGTTCCATCATCATCGACAGCGCGAAATTTCCCGTGAAGCACATGCCGATGGCGCCGATCCCGGGTCCGCCGCATTCTTCGTGCGCAAGCCGGGCGAGCGCGCGGAGCCATTGGGTGACCGGACTTGCGCCGTTGCCGGCGAAGGCCCTGAATTCGGCGCTGACGCAGGCATGCCGGAAGACCGCCGCACCCTCCTCGGCTGACGCGACGGCGCCGTCGCGCCCGAACAGGGACGGCATGAAGACGGCAAACCCAGCGTCGCGAACCCATCGGGCAAACCGCGCGACATGCGGGCTGATCCCCGGCATCTCGGCCATCACGATGACGGCGGGACCCTGGCCGGCGACATACACGGTCTTCACCGCGTCCATCAGGGTGATGCGCCGCGCTTCGAAATCCTCCAGCGGATCATCCGAGTTCATGTCGCGCCGAGCCATCCGACCCTCTCCATCTGGTACCTGATTTTGAACTTAGGCATGCTTGGACTATCTGATACCGTATGTCAAACTCAGATTCCGAGAACTCGATCCGCCGCCGCGCCATGGTGCCGAAGGACGAGTGCCCGATGGCGCTTGCCGCCGAAATGGTGGGCGATCGCTGGACGCTGCTCATCCTGCGCGAGGCCTTCTACGGCGTGCAGCGGTATGACGACATGCGCGCCGATCTCGGCGCGCCCCGATCCATGCTGTCGGATCGGCTCGCCAGGCTCGTCGAACAGGGAATCATGACGCGGCGCGCCTACCGGGAACCCGGCGATCGCGAGCGCCATGCCTATGTCCTCACGGAATCAGGTCGCGCGCTGGCACTGACCCTGTCGGCTTTGACGCAATGGGGGGAAGCCTACATCCTCGGACGGCCGGCTCCCGTGGAGATCGTCGACGGATCGACGGGGGGAGCGCTTCGCGTCGCGCTCGTGGACGAGGCCGGCATTCCGGTGGAGCCCGCAAAAGCAAGGCTGTCCAGGCGCGGGAGCTAGGGTCGCGAGGGGCAATCGGAGCCTTCCGCGCCACCCGAAATACGAGCCGGATGACGCACTGCCCGCAGACCGGGATCGCTCTCGAACGGAGCGGTCCTCGCGCAGCGCAGGGAACCACGAAGGCGATTTCCAGCCGCCGAAGCTTCGTCTATGATCTGATTCTGGCGCGGCCCGCGCCTCCTCCCTCCGCTCGGGAAAGCATCGTTCATGCGGGGCAATTTGATCGTCGAACCGACTGTTCGAGCACCACGCATAAGGAGGGGTTGCGAAGATCGCTCGCGATAGGAGGTATTCGATGAAACTGTCCGCGCCCGTCCATCATTTGAAGCGCAAGGCAAGGCTCCTCTCCCGCAAGGAAGACATCCCGCTTCACGTGGCGCTCGACCGCGTTGCCGTCGCTGAAGATTTTGCCGGTTGGAGCCTGCTTGCGGCGAAAATATCCGCGACCGCGCCTGCCGGCGGATTGTTCACCCGCTTGACGCCCGGCGACATGGTCCTGGTCGGCGCGCGGCCCGGCCACGGCAAGACCCTGATGAGCCTCGAACTGGCGGTGGAAGCCATGAAGTCCGGCAATCGGGGCGTGTTCTTCACGCTGGAAGACACGGAAAAGGACGTTCTGGACCGCTTTCGCGCCATCGGGGCGGAGCCGGCACGTTTCGACGGACTGTTCGAATTCGACAACTCCGACGCCATCAGCGCCGATTACATCGTGAAGTCGCTGCAAACGGCGCCTCGCGGCACGCTCGTGGTCGTGGACTATCTGCAACTGCTCGATCAGAAGCGCGAAAAGCCGGAACTGATGACTCAGATCCGCCAGCTGAAGGCGTTTGCGGGGGACAGGGGGATCATCCTGGTCTTCATCTCCCAGATCGACAGATCATACGATCCGTCGAAGAAGCCGTGTCCAGATATCGACGATGTCCGGTTGCCGAACCCGCTGGATTTGTCGCTCTTCAACAAGACGTGCTTCCTGAACAATGGCGAGGTCCGCTTCCAGGCGGCTAACTGAGGAGTGGCCCCGCCGATCGGCATAGGCTTGCCCCCGTACTTTCGCGGCCGGGCTGCCGCCGATCGCCGGCCTGAGCTCGGCCGGCGATCGGCACCTTTCTGCGGGCCGCCGGCTTCGGAAGCTAACTGAAGATCAGCGAGCGGTGCGCGGCAGCGCCGGCCATGGCGCCGTCGCCGACGGCGAACGAAACCGAACCTGCCGCCCGCGCGGCGTCGCCGCAGGCGAAGACGCCGGGCACGGTGGTTTGCTTCATCGCGTCGGTGCGCAGATAGGAGCCGAGCGGACCTTCATCCAGCGCGCAGCCGAGATCTTGCGCCAATGCGCTGGAAGGCTGTGTTTGGCTGACGGTGAAAAGTCCGGCGAATCCGAGACGCCGTCCGTCGGCGAGCAGCACGTCGGCTTCGCCCGCGATGCCTGAAACCGGCGTCCGTTCCACGCTCACGCCGCGCGCGGCAAGCTGAGCCAGTTCCTCCGCGTCGGGCTCGAAGATGCCGCGGGTCAGCAGGGTCGTCGGCCCCCAATCGGCGAGCAGCAGCGCCTGATGCATCGACACCGGCCCCGTGGCCAGAATGCCGATCGGGCCGCCGCCCAGTTCGTAGCCGTGGCAATAGGGACAATGGAAGGCCGACTTTCCCCAGCGCTCCGCCAGGCCGTCGATCTCGGGCAGCGTGTCGGTGACGCCGAGCGCCAGCACAAGGCGGACGGTCTCGTGCGCATCGCCGTCCGAGGTCGTCACGCTGAAGCCGGCCTCGCTCTTCCGCGCGCCGCTTGCTTCCCCGTCGACCCAAACCAGGTTCGGATAGGCCTCGAGCTGCTTGCGGGCGGTCGCGGCGATCCGCGCCGGGTCGACCCCGTCCTGCGTCAGAAAGCCGTGGGAATGGGCGGCGAAGCGATTGCGGCGCAGGCCGGCGTCGATCACCATCACCTTCCGCCTGGCGCGGGCGACCTGCAGCGCTGCGGACATGCCCGCATAGCTGCCGCCCACGACGATCACGTCATACGGCATCATATCTTCCTTCTTAAAGTTGCTTTCTTCAGCTTCGTCGCCGCGAAAGCCGGCGCGTGAATTCCCCGGCCAGCGCCACGAGCGTCACCTCTCCGAAACGTTGCATCAGCAGCGCCTCGGCCGCCTCGAACGCGTCATCCAGAACGGCGTTCACGGATTGCTCGACCAGGCATTCGGGCGTCTCGTTCCGGTTGCCGATCGCGAAGATGGCGGGCTCGCCGAGCGCCTGGTGGATGTCGCGCAACGTCACCCGCTCCAGATCGCAGGCGATCGACCAGCCGCCGCTATGCCCCCGCTCCGCCTTCACGAAGCCCGCCTCGCGAAGCCCGGCCATGGTGCGGCGGACGACGACGGGATTGGTGCCCATGCACGATGCCAGCGCGTCCGAAGTGGTCGGACCCTCGTTGGCGGCCATGTGCAGAAGGCCGTGCAGGACGGAGGAAAGTCGGCTGTCGCGCTTCATGTAACTTCAGTTATTACATTTATGGCCGCATCGCAAGCCGTAGCTGAACGATCGTCAAATCGGGGCGCCGCCGGCACCTCTCGATGGAGTACGAAAGGGTGGAGGAAAACGATGAAGTCGGCTTCGAAATGTGTCGGAAGAGTGACGGAATCCGTCCCAAATGGAGGACGCAGCCACGGCACCAGACGCACACCGCCACGGTAAGTTTCTGGAAAGGTTAATTCCTTCTTCGCCGCGCCCTTCATGCACGCCTCACGCGAAAGTGGCTAAACTTGGACAACTTTGTGATTGCCTTCGCCACCTTAATATGCGTAATCTTACCTTGGGTAAGGGCAGGGGCATGCCGGCTTGAGCCGGACGGCTTTTTATGGAAGGAACGATGCGGCGGCGTATCATTCTGTTTTCCGGACCGTGTGCCACTGCTGCCCACTCTGGCGAATGCTGTCTGCAACATCGTTTTTCCCCGCAAGGCCGTGATTTCATCCCAGGACCGGGACACCCGGTTTTGGCATCTCGTGTGATCCGCTGACGATCATCTGATCGGCAACTGCAATGGAGAAGTATCGATGGAAGCCATTCTCGCTCAACTGATTGGTGGCGCCGTTGGCGGAGCAGCCGGCGGCAAGGTCGTCAAGAATTCCGACCTCGGAAATATCGGCAACATCCTTGCCGGCGCGGTCGGCGGCGTCGGCGGCGGCCAGTTGCTCGGAGCTCTGCTCGGCGGAGCGACCGGTGATGTCGCGGCCGGAGCCGCGGGCTTCGACATAGCGGCCCTCGCCGGCCAGGTCGTCGGCGGCGGCGTCGCCGGTGCCATCGTTCAGGTCGTCGTCGGCCTCATCAAGAACAAGCTGCTGGCCGCCCGAACCTGATCAGGCCCGACATCTCCCGAGAAATTTCGACCTCGAGAGATTTCGACATGGAGATCTTGAGCAGGATCGGCCGTCGCTTTGCGGCTGTTGCCCGATCCTGCCGGTCCCCGACCGAAATTCAAGGATAACCGATGAAATCTGGCGGCCCGCTCGCAAACGTATCCTCGTTGCTTTCAATGTCCGACCGGGAGATCGCGAAGGAACTGCAGCTCTCCATCGCGGCCCTGCGGTCGCTGGATGGTCCTGGCTGCCCGCGCTATCTCCGGCTGGCGCTCGCGGCACTGGTTGCCGGAATCGATGTGGATTCGATCCTGCGCGGGCCCGTTTCGTCCGTTTGTTCACCGGCCTCTCCAAGAGACCAACCACTTAATGCCTCTCCCAAGCACAGGGTGGTTCCTAGTCATGCGTCACTCATGGATCGTCCTTTCGACTATTAGCCTGACATTGCTGTTGGGCTCGGCTCCGGCACTGGCCGACAGCTGTTCCGCAATCCGAAGCCAGATGCGGGCAAGCGCCAGCGCCTCCAACTCGCAATCCGCTCAACTGCGCCGACAGGTCGCCGCCATCCGGGCGGTCGAGCGGCAGCGCGGATGCACCGCGGAGAAGGCCGCCTCCGGCGGCTTCTTCAACGCGTGCCGGGGCCTCGCCCAGCAGCGCGCGCAGGTGGAGCGGCAGGCGGCGCAGGCCGGCGGCGGACCCTCCACGGCGGCGCTGCAGGCGAGATATCGCTCGCTCGGATGCGATGCCCAGCAGCGGCGGCAGCCTTCGCGAACCCAGCAGGCTTCCCAGCAGGAAAGGCTGGTCAAGGCTCCGAAATCAAAGAGATCGGGGGCGAAATATGCCGGCGATACGCTCTACTACTGCGTGCGCCCGTCGGACGGCTATCTCTTCCCCGCGCCCCAATCGCAATTCGCCAAGGGCGACTACGCCAAGGACGCGCTGGATCAGTGCCGCTTCATCTGCGAGGACGAGACCATGGCGCTCTACCTGCTCGAGGACCCCGAACTCGAGACGGAGGAGATGATCTCGGTCGAGACGAAGAGACCTTACGGCCAATTGCCGACCGCCTTCCGCTATCAGAAGGACGAAGCTTTCGAGGCCTGCAACTGGCCCCGCTACTTCGCCCGCGTCAACGAGCTGAGGGCCCGAACGGTCACCCCGCGCAACATGGCGAACGCGGTCATTCCGCTTCCGACATCCCGGCCGCGACTTGAAGCGGTGTCGACAGCTCCGGCCGAGGTCGAGGACACGCCCGCGGCAAGCGGCGAACGCAGGGTCCGTGTCATCGGCCCGACCTATCTGCCGCCGGAAGAGACGGAGATCGAAGCGGGATACCAGGCCCACCGCGAACACGAGGAAGCGGCCAGGCAGGACGAGGGCCCACCGAGGAAGATCAGATAGGCTTCGCAAATCAGGCCGGGGCCGGGCACGGCGGGAATGCTTGTCGTGCGAGCCCGCACTTGGCTGTCAAGCGCGGCTTCGAAGTGTTAAATTGACGGAATGATCCGGCCTGAAGAGCATCGCATCATAGTGGAGACGGCGGGCGAAAGCTCCGGCCATTGCGACTGCTGCGGCATGGAGAGCCGTTGCGTCTGGGGCGCCGCCCACGAGGGCGATGCCACCCTGGCCGTATACTGGGTTCATTGGACACCGGGACATCTCGACGAATCGGGAGCCGATATCGACCTCGTCCTCGGCCGCTGGGGCGACGAGGCGACGGCCGATGAGCGCTTCGCCGTCGCGCTGCTCCATCGCCGGCAGCCGGATGGCAACTCGGCCCTGATGGTCGTCGACGCCGCGGGCAGGCCGCCGGTGGAAGGCGATATCGCCCGGACCGCGCTCGCCCGCGAGGACGTGATCGGAACGCCGCTCGCCGCCCTGATCTTCTCCATCACCGACGCGATCTACGAACAGGACGGCCGCCTCTTCTGAGCCGTATCGAGACGCCGCCGGAAAACACCGCCGATCGTCGCCTGCGGCGGCCCCGGGATTCATGCTCCCTTACCCGCTCTTAGCTATGATTGGTGATTGTTAGTTGCACGATTTTGATATTCTCTATCCTGGGCTTGGCCGCAACTATTGCTCGCGAGGGAGAAGAACCATGAGCGATGTCGTTGGGAAGACGCCGATGCAGTATCTCGACAAGGCGATGGGGTCGCTCCGTGATCTCGGCCTGGTGCCGAAGCGGACCGACGAGGCGCCGATCGTAGGCCTCCTTGAGAAGATCAGCGATCTCGAGCCCGACAAGATCGCGGTGATCACCCGGACCCTCGATCAGATGAGCTTCTTCAACGAGGTGGTGCGCGAGCAGGTCTCGCAAATGTCGGTGGGCGAGCGCTACGAGAAGATCACCAAGGGCTTCAACTCCATCCGCGACGACGCCAAGCGCATGGTCGACCAGATCTCCGACGGCAGGCTCGACATCTTCGAGCGCTCGACCAATGTCTGGATGAAGATTTCCCGCGGTGACGTCGCGGCGCGCTTCGACGAGATCAAGAAGACCTATCTCGAGGTCGCCAAGGACACCAAGGAGAACATCGAGCGCGAGCACATCATCCTCGAGGCCTATCGCGACTTCCGCGCCGCGCTGAAGCAGGCCGAGGTGTCGGCGCTCGAAGTGCTGAAGACGGCCGAAAGCAAACTCGATGCCGCCAAGGGCGATTTGACCAAGGCTTCCGACCAGGTGGCCGGTTTCACGGCCAACGACCCGGCCGGCCGGGCCAAGCTCGAGCTCGCCCGCGACGAGAAGCTGAGGCGGATGCAGAACGAGGAGAACCGCTACCAGATCGCCAAGGATCTGGCCGACAATCTGACCATCGGCTACAACACCTCGGAAGTGATCATGGCCCGTCTGATGCAGACGACCAACGCCAAGGAGCGCGTCTATCAGCAATCGGTCGCCTTCTTCTCGACCAACGAATCCGTGCTGACGGCGCTCAAGGCCTCCTTCACCGGCCTCTTCGGCCTGCATGAATCGACGCAGACCCTCAACGAGATGAAGGAAGGCGTCTCGAAGTCGATCGAGGTTCTCGCCGAGATCGGCGGCAAGGTCCAGGAAGAAGCCATCAAGGCGGGCTACGGCCCGACGATCCGCGCCGATGCGGTCAAGAAGCTCGTCGATTCCGTGGTCAGCTTCCAGGAGCACTCGACCGAGATCATCGCGGAGATGCGCAAGCTGGCCACCCAGAACTCGGAGGAGATCCGCGAAGCCGTCGAGGACGGCAAGCGGCGCATCGCCAGGCTCGCGGCACAGGGCAACGCGCTGCTGATCGATGGCTGACACCCAATCCGCCGCGCCGCCGCCGGACGTTGCCGGCGGCGAACAGCCGGCCCCGAAGCTCAATGACCTGATGCTGGCGATGGATGTCGTCGACACGCTCCGTCACCAGGAAGGGCTTGTCGCGAAGGAGCTCGCCCAGGAAGAGCGCGACGAGACGCTGAGGAAGCGGCTGCGCGGCATCTATGAAAGCCAGGGGATCGAGGTCACCGACCGCATCCTCGACGAGGGTATCCAGGCGCTCAAGGAAAGCCGCTTCGTCTACACGCCGCCGCGGGCGGGCTTCGGCCGCACGCTCGCCAATCTCTGGGTCAGGCGCGGCACGGTGGGCGTGGTGGCCGCGGTTCTGCTCCTGCTTGCCGCCGCCGGCATCGGCTGGCAGGCGTGGAACTGGCGCGCCGAGCGCCAGGCCGCCGAGGCCGCGCGCATCGAACTGACGGAGACCTTGCCGCGCTCGCTCGCCACATCGGCGGATGCCGCCACACGGGAGGCACGGGATCCCGAAGCCCAGCGCTTGATCGAGCAACTGTCGGGCGACGGGCAGGCGGCGATCGCGGCCGGCAACCCGACCGGCGCGCGCGAGGCGATCGCCGCACTCGGCCAGCTCCGCGAAAGGCTTCTCCAGGAATACACTTTGCGCGTGGTCTCGCGCCCGGGAGACGACACGGGCGTCTACCGCATTCCCGATGTCAACCAGTCTGGCCGCAACTACTACGTGATCGTCGAGGCCGTCGCCCCCGACGGCAAGGTGCTGAGCCTGCCGGTGCTCAACGAGGAGACCAGCCGCACCGAGACCGTGACGCAATGGGGCGTGCGGGTACCCGAGACGGTTTACGAGGCCGTGCGGCGGGACAAGCTGGACGACGGCATCGTCGAGAACAACAGATTCGGAGAGAAGCGACGCGGGATGCTCGATGCCGACTATCTGATGCCGGTGTCGGGCGGCGCGATCACCAAATGGTAGGACGATGATCTCGGCGCGTGAAACACTTTCTTCCATCGAGCGGGCCATCCTCGGCGTGCGTGCCGAGGAGGACCGGCTGATCGTCACGCTCCGCTCCGCCGAGGAGGAAGCCGCAAGGCTGCGGACCCACAAGGCGGACGGTTTCAAGGCGCTCGCCACGGTCCGGCTCGAAATGCTGATGCGCGACAAGATCGTGCGCGAGCTGGACGCGGCGGAGCGGCAGGCGCTGGAACTGATCGAGCGACGGCGCCGGAAACTGGACGACGTGGCGGACCGCCGCGCCAGGGCGACGGTGGCCGCCACCGTCGCGGAGGCCAATCGCGCCGAGAAGGCCAGGGCCGTGGAAAAGGCCGGAGAACGGATCGACGAGTTCACCGCCAGGATCGAGGCGAAGATCAGGAGCGAACCCGCCTGGACCGCCCAGGAACAGCGCGTCGCCGAAGCGGAAGCCAAGGCCGCGGCGGCCGCCGACAAGGCCACACAGGCCGAAACGGACCGGGAAAGCAAGGGTAAGCCCTACCGGGACGATCCGCTGTTCATGTATCTGTGGCGGGCGGGCTACGGCACCTCCGAGTATCGCGCCGGAGCGATTACCCGCTATTTCGACGGCAAGGTCGCGCTGCTGCTCGGCTATAATGGCGCCCGAACCAACTATCACATGCTCAACGAGATACCCTTGCGGCTGCGCGAGCATGCGGATCGCGTCGCCGCGATGGTCGATGACGAAATCGCCAAACGCTCGGCCATCGAACGCCAGGCCCTCGAAGCCGAAGGGATCGCAGCGCTGGAAAAGGAGCTCGAAGCCGCCGAGAAGGCGCTCGACACGGTGGAGTCGAACCTCGAAGAGGCGAGGAACGAGCTTGCCGCGCTGGACGAGGAACAGGGGCGCGAAGCCGACGCTGGCGATCCGGACTATCGTCGGGCGGTGCAGATCCTCGCCGAGCGTCTGAGCCGCGAGGATTTGCGCACGCTCTACGACGAAGCGGTGAGGACGCCCACGCCGAAGGACGAGCAGATCGTCGATCAGCTCGGCAAGCTCGACCAGTCGATCGCCCGCGCCGATGCCGAAATCCAGCAGGTTCGCTCAACCGCCGCGGAACTTGCCAGGAAGCGGCTCGAACTGGAGCAGTCGCGCGGCCATTTCCGCCAGCGCGGCTACGGCGATCCGCTCGGAGAATTCACCAACGGGGACGTTATCGGCACGGTCATCGGCGGCATCCTCAAGGGCGCGCTCTCTTCGCGCAATCTCGACGACGTGCTGAACGAGGGCTTTCGCCGCCGCATGCCGCGATCGCCCGGCGGCTTCGGCGGCGGCCTGAGATTGCCGCGAGGCGGCAGCTGGGGCGGCGGCATCAGCCTGCCGCAAGGCCGATCGTCGGGAGGCGGCGGGTTCCGGACCGGCGGCCGCTTCTGAGCATCGCGGCGCGAATCCGGTTGAAATCGGAGGCGGGGAATTGACGCGCGCGGGGCAAGCCGCAATAGAACGGCTCATGATCACATCAGCGCAAGATTCTCCCGTCGTCGGCATTGTCCGCCTGCCGCATGCCGAAGGCATCGCCCTGCCCGCCTACGAGACCGCGGGCGCCGCCGGCATGGACCTGCGCGCCGCCGTGCCCGAGGACCGGCCGCTGCTGATCCTGCCCGGCCGCCGCGCCCTGGTGCCGACCGGCCTGGTGATCGAGCTGCCCGTGGGCTTCGAAGGCCAGGTCCGCCCGCGTTCCGGACTGGCGCTCAAGCATGGCATCACCTGCCTCAACACGCCGGGCACGATCGACAGCGACTATCGCGGCGAGGTGAAGGTGCTGCTGATCAACCATTCCGACGAGGATTTTCCGGTGACGCGCGGCATGCGCATCGCGCAGCTCGTGGTCGCGCCGGTCAGCCGCGCCACGATCGAGGAACGCGGCAATGCGGGCGAGACCCAGCGCGGAGCCGGCGGCTTCGGCTCCACGGGCACGGCATGAGCGAAAGCCTGCCCGGTCTCGTCATCTTCGACTGCGACGGCGTGCTCGTCGATACCGAGAATCTCGCCAATCGCCGGCTTGCCGAATGGCTCAACGAGGCCGGGTTCGAGACCACCTTCGAATATTGCCGCAAGACCTTTTCCGGCCGCAGCATGAGTTCCGTGCAGACGGAGGTGGAGGCTGCGGGCGTGCTGCTTGGCGCCGATTTCGTCGAACGCTGGAACGACGGCCTGCCGACGCTGTTCGAGACCGGGCTCGAGCCGATCCCGCATGTGCTCGACGTCGTCGATGCATTGCGCGGCGCCGGCATCCCCTGGTGCGTCGCTTCCTCCGCGCGATTGACCAAGATGCATCTGACGCTCGGGCGCACCGGGCTGATGCCGCATTTCGAGCATGCGCTGTTCAGCGCCTCCATGGTCGGGCGCGCCAAGCCCTTTCCCGACCTCTTTCTCCACGCCGCGCGCGAGATGGCGTTCGAACCGGAGCGCTGCGTTGTCATCGAGGACAGCGTCGCCGGTACCACGGCGGGCGTCGCCGCCGGTATGCGCGTCTATTCCTACCATGGCGACCCGCACTCGGACCGCGACGGGCTCGAGGCCGCCGGCGGCATCCTTTTCGACGACATGCGCCGCCTGCCCGCCCTGCTCGGTATCGCCTGAACGGCCGTCCCTGCCTTCCGCCTGCAAGAATTTGTGATCGATCGTTTTCGCTTCCGTCGTGAACGAAACCCGGCCACCTGCGTTCCACCCGCAGACTTTCCTTCAAGGAAAGGAAGGATGAGCCCGCCATGCCCGCGATCGACCGATCCCGCATCATGATTCTCGCCACCAACGGCTTCGAGCAATCGGAACTCGAGGTTCCGCTGCAAAAGCTGAGGCAAGCCGGTGCGCAAGTTGAAATCGTCTCTCCGAAGGAAGGCGAGATCGTCGGCTGGGAGAAGAAGGATTGGGGTTCCGCCGTCAAGGTCGACCGGACCGTGGGCGATGCGGAGGTTTCCGACTACGACGCCCTGGTGCTCCCGGGTGGGCAGATCAACCCGGACCTGCTGCGCGTCGACAAGCCGGCCGTCGACTTCATCCGTTCCTTCCAGGCCACGGGCAAGCCGGTGGCGGCCATCTGCCACGCGCCCTGGCTCCTGATCGAGGCAGGCCTCGTCGAGGGGCGGCGCGCCACCTCATATCATTCGATCCGCACCGACATGGAGAACGCCGGCGCGAAATGGGAAGATTCGGAAACCGTGCGGGACGGCAACATCATCACCTCCCGCAAGCCCGCCGACCTCGAAGCCTTCGTGGCTGCGATCGTCGAGGCGGTGGAGGGCGACAGGGCACGGCGTTCGGCCGCTGAGTAGCGGATCAGTCTCGCGGCCGGGCAAGGCGGCGCTGGCGCCCGAGTGGCTGCCGCGCCGCTTTTGCTTTTCTTCCATGTCCGATTTCTGTCAGGAGGATGCCCTGGACCAATTTCCGCCATTTGCCGCCGCGCGGACGAGCGACTAGCATCCGGTCATCCCGCACGATGGAGGACGACATGGACAGGAATGCGGACAAGGGCGCTACTTTCCGGAAGCTTCACGAAAAGACATTCGTCATCCCCAATCCCTGGGACGTCGGCACGGCGAAGTTTTTGGCTTCGCTCGGCTTCGAGGCGCTGGCGACGACCAGCGCCGGCTACGCCTTCTCGCGCGGGCTGCCGGACGGCGGCGTCAGCTTCGACGAGATGATCTCGCATTGCCGCGAGCTCGTGACCTCGGTCGACCTGCCGGTTTCGGCCGATCTCGAGCACGGCAGGGGCGACAGCCCGGAGGATGCCGCCGCCACGATCGTCGCGGCGGAAGCCGCCGGCCTCGCCGGCTGTTCGATCGAGGATTCGACCGGCGATCCAGCCGACCCGATCTATGATTTCGGACTTGCGGTCGAGCGCGTCGCCGCGGCCGTCGAGGCAGCGCGGGGCCTGAAGCGGGACTTCGTCTTCACCGCGCGGGCGGAGAATTTTCTGTGGGGGCGGACCGACCTCGACGACACGATAAGACGCCTGCAGGCGTTCGAAAAAGCCGGCGCCGACGTACTCTACGCGCCCGCCCTCGGCGACGTCGAAACCGTCAGGACGGTGTGCGCGGCCGTCAATCGTCCAGTCAACGTGCTCGCCGCTTCCGGCATGAGCGTCGCGGAACTCGCGGAAGCCGGCGCAAAACGCATCTCGGTCGGCTCCAAGCTCACCACCGCGGCCTTCGGTGCGGTCGAGGCCGCGGCCCGCGAGATGCTCGACCAGGGCACTTTCGAATATGCCCGCAAGGGCGCGTCCTTCGCCGCGCTGCAAAAGCTTTACGGCGAGGCACGATGAGCGAGCCGCTCACCGTCGTCGACATGCACACGGGCGGCGAGCCGCTTCGGATCGTCACCGGCGGCTATCCGCCCCTGCCCTCGGGCACGATCCTCGAAAAGCGTGCCTATGTCCGCGACAATCTCGACCACCTGCGCCGGGTGCTGATGTTCGAACCGCGCGGCCATTTCGACATGTACGGCGCGCTGCTGGTCGAGCCGAACCTTGCGGGAGCCGACATCGCCGTCCTCTTCATGCACAATGAGGGCTATTCGACCATGTGCGGCCACGCCATCCTCGCGCTCGGCCGCTACGCGGTCGACGAGGGACTGGTCGAGGTCCGGGAGCCGGTCACCACCGTCAACATCGAATGCCCGTGCGGCATGGTCGTCGCCTCGGTCGAGGTGCGCGAAGGCAAGGCCGGCGCGGTCTCCTTCGAAAGCGTTCCCGCCTTCCTCTTCGCCCGCGACCAACGGGTGGTGCTCGAAGGCTACGGCCAGGTCGGCTTCGACATCGCCTATGGCGGCGCCTTCTACGCGCTTGCCGACTGCCGCCAGTTTGGCCTCGAATTCGGCCGCGATCCCGTGCGCGCATTCGCCGACGCGGCGACGCTTCTGACGGAGACGCTCAAGACCTCGTTCCGTCTGTCCCATCCGGACCATGACGACCTCGCCTTTCTCTACGGCACGATCCTCACCGACGGCCATGACGGCTCCGGCGGGCGCGCCAGCCGCAATGTCTGCGTCTTCGCCGACGCGCAGGTCGACCGCTCGCCGACCGGCTCCGGCGTCACCGCGCGCATCGCCGCCATGCATGCCAAGGGAGAGGTCATAATCGGCGAGACGAGGCTCTTCGAAAGCATCGTCGGTTCGCGTTTCGAAGGCAGCGTTGCCGACGAGACCAGGGCCGGCGACCATACCGCCGTCGTCGCGCGCGTTGCCGGTCGCGCCTGGTATTCCGGCCGGGCCGAGTTCATCGTCGAAGACGACGATCCGCTGCGGGAAGGTTTTGTCGTGCGGTAATTCTAAGCGGTTTTCCCCTTCAGCAGCCCGCGCTGCGGTCTCTCTCCCCGCTGCGAAGAAGGTGAACTAACACCGCTGACGGCTATATCCCCTCTCCCCAGCGGGGGAGAGGGCGGCCGCGAAGCCGTCGGGCGAGGTGCCGGTCGGGAGGTCCAAACAAACCTCGCCGGCCAGCTGCCGGGCCTCACGCCTCGGGCGCCGCCGGCTGCTCCATCGCCTCCTCGGGCATCCGCACGGGCCGGCGGCGGCGCTCGGCGCTGCGGCCCTGCACGATGCGCACGCGCTTGACGCGGCGCGGATCGGCGTCGAGGACGTGGAATTCGAAGCCCGGAATGGCCTGCACCACCTCGCCCCGCGCCGGCACGCGGCCGAGCGTGTTGAAGATCATGCCGCCGATCGTGTCGACATCCTCGGCGTGCTCCCCGGGCTTGAAGCTGTCGCCGATCATCTCGGCCACTTCCTCGATCTCCGCCTTGGCGTCGACCACGAAGACGCCGTCGCTGGTCTTGGTGATCATCGGCTCGTCGTCGTCGTGCTCGTCCTCGATGTCGCCGACGACCATTTCGACGATGTCCTCGAGCGAGACCAGCCCGTCGGTGCCGCCATATTCGTCGATGACCAGCGCCATCTGGATGCGCGCCGCCTGCATGCGCGCCATCAGGTCGGAGGCGAGCATGGAAGGCGGGACGAACAACAACGGCCGCACCAGGCCGAGCTCGCCGATCGTCTTGTCGAGCTCGACATTGGTGAGGTCGAGCGCAGCCGAAGCGCCGGCGGGCTTCTTGATGCGCCGGCCACGCTTCTGCTTCGCCGTGCGGGTGATGTGAGCGACGACGTCGCGGATGTGGACCATGCCGCGCGGATCGTCCATCGTCTCGGCGTAAACCGGCATGCGCGAGCGGCCGGAAGCCTCGAACAGCTCCAGAAGGTCGCCGAGCCTGGTGGAGATTTCCACGCCCTCGATGTCGGCGCGCGGCACCATCACGTCCTCCACGCGCAATTCGCGCATGCGCAGGATGTTGTTCAGCATGGCGCGCTCGCCCGGCGAGAACGCTTCCGCGTCTTCGGCATGCTCCGACAGCGCATCGGCGAGATCCTCGCGGATCGTCGTGCCGTTACGGTGCCTGAACAGCGAGGCCAGCCTGGTCAATATTGAGGGTTTGGCGCCGGATCGCCCGGCGGGCGTACTCTGGGGCTCTCCTGATTGCTCGGAGCCCGCATCGCCGGCCGGTTCTGCAATCACGGCCGTCTGTGTTTGTTCGTTCATCGTCTTTCGGTCTGTTGACCTTTCCAGTTACCCATAAGGATCGGGAATGGCAAGCCTTGCGAGCACCTGCCGTTCCAGCGCCTCCATTTCCTCGGCATCCTCCGAGGTTTCGTGATCGTATCCCAGCAAGTGCAGGAAACCATGGACCACAAGATGCGTCAAATGGTGATTGAAGGGTTTTTCTTCCAGTGCCGCCTCGGCGGAAATCGTTTCGAAGGCGAGCACGATGTCGCCCAGCATCGGCGGCAGGGCGTCTCCCGGCGCAACGTCGAAGGCCGGGAAGGAAAGGACGTTGGTCGGCTTGTCCTTGCCGCGCCAGTCGCGGTTGAGCACCTTGATATGCGTGTCGTCGGTAAAGAGCAGGCTCAGTTCGGTGGGCGTTCCCGCGCCAAGCCCGAGATGCGCGCAGGCGCCCGCAACCGCCTGCGAGGCGAGCGCCGACAGCGTCGCCTCGTCAGGCCAGCCGCCGGCTTCCACGGCAATGTCGATCTCCACCGGCAGGCTCACCTGGCTCAAACGTCCGGCTGGCCCGGCTGCGTGCGGATGCCGGCGCCGTCACGGTCATAGGCCTTGACGATCTCGGCCACCAGCGGATGGCGCACGACGTCGACATCGTTGAAGCGCACGGTCACGATGCCCGGCACCCCGTCGAGCACGCGCAATGCCTCGACCAGCCCCGATTTCGTGTTGGGCGGCAGGTCGATCTGGCTCGGATCGCCGGTGACGATCATGCGCCCGCCCTCACCCAGTCGGGTCAGGAACATCTTCATCTGCATCGGCGTGGTGTTCTGAGCCTCGTCGAGGATGATCGCCGCGTTGCGCAGCGTGCGGCCGCGCATGAAGGCGAGCGGCGCGATCTCGATCACCTCGGCGGCGATCGCGCGTTCGACCTTGTCGGCGGGGATCATGTCGTAGAGCGCGTCGTAGAGCGGACGCAGATAGGGGTCGACCTTCTCCTTCATGTCACCGGGCAGGAAGCCCAGCCGCTCGCCTGCCTCCACGGCGGGGCGGGAGAGCACGATGCGCTCCACCATGCCGCGCTCCAGCAGCATCGCGGCATGCGCGACGGCCAGATAGGTCTTGCCGGTGCCCGCCGGCCCGATGCCAAAGACCAGCTCGGACCTGTCCAGCGCGCGCATATAGGCGTCCTGGTTCAGCGAGCGGGCATAGATCGTGCGCTTGCGGGTCGAAATCTGCGCGGCTGCCATCTTGCCCTTGCGCTCCATGGTCGGCAGGGTGAGCTGGTCGTCCGCCGCCACCGCCATGCGCAGCGCGCCGTCGACTTCCGAGGGCGAGACCTCGTGGCCCTTCTGGAGAAGGTCGTAGAGGTAGTCGAGCGCGCGGCGCGCCTGCTCGGCCGTCGTGGCGTCGCCCTTGATCGACAGCTGGTTGCCTTTCGAGCGTATGTCGACGCCGAGCTTCTGCTCGATCCTTGCGAGATTCTCGTCGAACTGACCGTAAAGCGCGCTGGCGAGTTTGTTGTTGTCGAAGGTCAGAACGATATGCGCCATGTCCGATGCCCCCGAGGGCTGAGCTTTCAGTTCTGTCGCGGCGCTCAAACGTCTCTCCTGAAAAACGTTCCCTTCCGGTCAGACCGGCTCGGAGAACAGGCTGTGGGATCCGGCTTTCGTGATTCGCACCTTCACAATGTCACCGATTTCACCAGCCTTTTCATCAACAATTACCGGCTGCAGCCAGGGCGACCGTCCTACTTTCTGATGAGCCTCGCGGCCCGGCTTTTCCAAAAGCACGTCTATTTCACGGCCGGCCAGGCTTTCGGCGAATGCCTTCTGCTGCTCGTTGAGCAAGGCCTGCAGCCGCTGCAGCCGCTCGTCCTTGACATTTTCCTCGACCTGCAACGCGAGTTCGGCGCCGGGCGTTCCGGGGCGCGGCGAATATTTGAACGAGAAGGCCTGCGCATAGGTGACCTCGCGCACGAGCCGCAGCGTCGCCTCGAAATCCTCGTCACTCTCGCCGGGGAAGCCGACGATGAAGTCGCCAGACATGGCGATGTCGGGCCGCGCGTCGCGGATGCGCTCGATCAGTTTCAGATAGTCGACCGCCGTGTGCTTGCGGTTCATCGCCTTCAGGATGCGGTCCGAGCCGGACTGCACCGGCAGGTGCAGATAGGGCATCAGCGCCGGCAGATCGCGATGCGCCTCGATCAGGGCGTCGTCCATGTCGCGGGGATGGCTGGTGGTGTAGCGCAGCCGCGCGAGGCCGGGAATCTCCGCCAGCCGGAAAAGCAGCCTGCCGAGGCCCCATTCCCCGCCGTCCGGTCCCTCGCCGTGCCAGGCATTGACGTTCTGGCCGAGCAGGGTCACCTCGCGCACGCCGGCCTCGGCGAGCCGTTCGGCCTCGGCGACGATCTGCGACACCGGCCGGGAGACTTCCGATCCGCGCGTGTAGGGCACCACGCAGAAGGTGCAGAACTTGTCGCAGCCTTCCTGAACGGTCAGGAAGGCGGTCACTCCCCGGCTCCTCACCACCTTGCGCGCGGGCGCCGGCAGATGCTCGAACTTGTCCTCGATCGCGTATTCGGTCTCGACCACCTTCTCGCCCGTGCGCGCCTTGCGCACCACTTCGGGCAGGCGATGATAGGTCTGCGGGCCGATCACCAGATCGACCACCGGCGCGCGGCGGATGATCTCGTCGCCCTCCGCCTGCGCGACGCAGCCGGCGACCCCGATGACCGTCTCGCGGCCGTCCCTGGCGCGCTCGGCCTTGAGCTTGCGGATGCGGCCGAGCTCCGAATAAACCTTCTCCGCCGCCTTCTCGCGGATATGGCAGGTGTTGAGCAGAACCAGATCCGCGTCCTCGATCGCCTCGGTCGGCAGGTAGCCTTCGGCGGCCAGCGCGTCGGACATGCGCTGGGAATCGTAGACGTTCATCTGGCAGCCATAGGTCTTCACGAAGACCTTCTTCGTCGCGCCTGAAGCCTGCGGCTGATGTTCGAGCGTATCGTTCAGTTCCATAGGTTGCGTCTCTAGCCGCTTTTCACGTCAAAAAACAGACCCGCATCGATCCTCCGCGATCACTTTGAGCGCTTCGGATCGTGAAGGGCGGCCGCCATCATCTCGCGCACGCGCTCTTCCGCCCCGCGCGCGATCTCCTTGCGGCTCGCGCCGTCGCCGAAACGGAGCGGCTCACCGAAATGCACCTCGACGTCGACCGCGCCCTCGCGCAGCAGCCATGTGAGATGCGGCAGGAGTTCCTGGTCGCCGATCCAGGAAAGATGCCTGCGATGCCTGCGGCCCATCGGCATGCCGTGCAGGCGTGTATAGGCGATCGCGACGGGCTGAACCGCGATATCGGCGGCATCGGCCGTTTCCATCGCCCTCACCGCGGCGGCGAAGAGCGTCGACTTGAACGGCAGTATGGTGTTTCCGTCCGACGTCGTGCCTTCCGCGAAAAGGACCATCGGATCGCCGCTCGTCATGCGCTCGGCGATCTCGCCGACCTGCTCGCCGGACTTGCCGCGCGCCTGGCGCTCGACGAAGACGGTCCGCTGCAGCCGCGACAGGGTGCCGATCACCGGCCAGCCGGCCACTTCCGACTTGGCGATGAAATGGACGTCGGCCAGCGAGCTGAGAACCATGATGTCGGTCCAGGAAACATGGTTGCTGGCGAGCATCAGGGGCCGGTCCGGCGCGAGCGTGCCGAAGACCTGCACTCGAAGACCCAGCAGGCGAAGCACGAGCCCATGCCAGAGCCTCGGTACGGCATGCTCGTCGACAAGTCCGGTCCTGACCGCGAAAAACTGCCAGAGCATGAGCGGCGGCGTCGCCAGCGCGGCGACGAGGACGGCAGCGGAAAGCCGGAGCGTGCCGATCATCGCGGCCGGTCAGCGCAGGTCGCGGCGCATGACGAGGGCCGTCGACTTGCCGGCGCCCTCAGCCTCGTAATAGGCCGGACGCTTGCCGACCTCGCGAAAGCCGAGCCTGCGGTAGAGCGCGATCGCCGGCGCGTTGGTCTCGTCGACCTCGAGGAAAAGCGCTTCGGCCCGCTGGGCGTGCAATTCGCGCAGCACCGCCTCCATCAGGTCGCGGCCGAGGCCGAGCCGGCGATGCGAGCGCAAGACCGCGATGGTCAGGATTTCGGCTTCGCCGGCCGCGAGCCGCGCCAGCACGAAACCGGCAGCGCCCGCTTCCGGCCTTCCCACCTCGCGCGCGACGAAACCGAAGACCGGGTCCTGGCCGATCAGCGTCTCGAACTCGCCGCGCGTCCACGGCCGCAGGAAATCCTCCTTGTGGATTCTCGCGAGGTCCGGCGCGTCGGCCTCTTCGAGCATCTCGATGATGAATTCGCGCGCGCCCGAGAAAAACGGCAGCTTCATTTGCCATCCCTCCGCGACAGGGCGAAATCCGACTGCGGCTTGGCGTCCGCCTCGCGCAGATAGAGCGGCCGGGGTTTGGGCAGATCCTTGCCGGCGCCGTCCGCCAGCCTTGCCGCCGCGATGCGCGCGTAGGACCCGATATCCGCCGTCGGATCGAGCCCCGCTATTTCAGCCTCGACACCGGCCCGCCCGGCAAGAAGC
Organism: Aquamicrobium sp. LC103; assembly: GCF_001014615.2. Classification (GTDB taxonomy): domain Bacteria; phylum Pseudomonadota; class Alphaproteobacteria; order Rhizobiales; family Rhizobiaceae; genus LBCQ02. Next base: position 11,407 of record NZ_LBCQ02000011.1, on the reverse strand, counting down.
GCGGCGGCCGAACCGACGAGCACCAGCCCGTCACGCCGAACCAGATCCTCCGCATCCGAGACCGACAGCACCTGCGCCCCGCGCTCGGGCGAGCCGTCGGCGGCGAAGAGCGCGACATAGGCCTGTCCGCGTCCGGCATCGATCGCCGCCAGCACCGGCTTTCCGGGCGTCGCCCGCCGCGCCTCCAGCGCCAGCGCTTCCAGCGTGGTGACGCCGACCGCCGGTATGTTCAGCGCGAGCGCGAGACCGCGTGCGGTCGCGACGCCGACGCGCACCCCGGTGAACGAGCCCGGCCCGACCGATACGGCGATGGCGTCAAGGCCCCCATAGGCAATCCTCGCGGCATCGAGCGCGCTGCCTATCACGCCCATCAAGCGCTCGGCATGCCCCTTGCCGAGGTCGAGAACCTCGCGGCCGAGCTCGCCGGCCTCGGTGTCGAGCACGCAGGCCGCGCAGAGTTTCGCCGCGGTATCGATCGCAAGTATCTTCATGAGTTCACCGCCGGACGAACCGCGCGGGCCGGTGAATATCGATCCTGAGCCGCGGGAGGAAGCGGCCGGCGATGGAGCCCGACGGAACCTGCCCGATCTCCACCGCGCCCATGCGCAGGTAGAAGTCGCGCGCGCCGGGATCGGAATCGATGAACATGGCGCGCGCCCCGGCGGCGGAAGCTTCCTCCTTGGCCCAGTCGAGCAGCGCCCGCCCGACGCCCTTGCCGAGACAGGCCGGCTCGACGAACAATTTGTCGAGCTCGCATGCGTCGCCGGAAACGGAAAGTTCGGCGAAGCCGACGGGCGTCCCGCCGTCCGCCGCGACCATGATGCGCCCGCCCGCCGACGGCTTCACCGTCAGCTCGGCGCGACAGGCCTCCATGAAGGCCGCGTCATAGCCATGCACGGCTTTCGAACGCAGGCAGAGCCCGGTCAGAAGCTCCGCCTCGTCTTCTCGCGGCGCCCTAAGCTCCAGCACCATGGCGATCCTTCGCCTTCAGCTCCAGGCGGCGGGCATGGAGCACCGGCTCGGTGTAGCCGTTGGGCTGCTCGCGACCCTTGAAGACAAGGTCGCAGGCGGCCTGGAAGGCGACCGAATCGTCGAAATCGGGCGCCATCGGGCGGTAGAGCGGGTCGCCGGCGTTCTGACGGTCGACGACCGCCGCCATGCGCTTCATCGTCTCCATCACCTGGTCCTTGCCGCACACATCATGATGCAACCAGTTGGCGATGTGCTGGGAGGAGATGCGCAGCGTCGCGCGGTCCTCCATCAGCCCGACATCGTTGATGTCCGGCACCTTGGAGCAGCCGACGCCCTGGTCGATCCAGCGCACCACGTAGCCGAGGATGCCCTGCGCGTTGTTGTCGAGCTCGTGCTGGATGTCCTCCCTGCTCCAGTTCGGACGGACCGCGACCGGCACGGAAAGTATGTCGGAGAGTTTGGCGCGCTCGCGGTTCCTCAGGCCGGCCTGCACCTCGGCGACATCGACCTTGTGGTAGTGCGTCGCGTGCAGCGTGGCGGCCGTGGGCGAAGGCACCCAGGCGGTGTTGGCGCCGGCCTTCGGATGCGCGATCTTCTGCTCCAGCATCGCCGCCATCAGGTCGGGCATCGCCCACATGCCCTTGCCGATCTGGGCGTGACCGGAAAGCCCGCAAGCGAGCCCGATGTCGACGTTCCATGCCTCGTAGGCGGAAATCCAGGCGGCCTGCTTCATGTCGCCCTTGCGGATCATCGGGCCGGCCTCCATCGAGGTGTGGATCTCGTCGCCGGTGCGGTCGAGGAAGCCGGTGTTGATGAAGACAACGCGCTCCCTGGCCGCGCGGATCGCCTCCTTGAGGTTCACCGTGGTGCGGCGCTCCTCGTCCATGATGCCCATCTTCATCGTGTTGGGCTTCATGCCGAGCGCGGCCTCGACCCGGCCGAAAAGCTCGACGGCGAAGGCGACCTCCTCCGGCCCGTGCATCTTCGGCTTGACGACATACATGGAGCCGGCGCGGGAATTGGCGCGGCGGCCGCCAGTCTCGCCCCCCCGGCCGATATCGTGCATCGCGATCAGCGCCGTGATCGCGGCATCCATGATGCCCTCGGGGATCTCGCTGCCGTCGCCAAGCAGGATCGCCGGATTGGTCATCAGGTGGCCGACATTGCGCACCAGCATCAGCGAGCGGCAGGGCGCGACGAAGGTCGAGCCGTCCGGCGCCTTGTAGTCGAGATCGGGGTTGAGCTTGCGCGTGAAGGTCTTGCCGCCCTTCACCACCTCCTCGGTCAGATCGCCCTTCATCAGGCCGAGCCAGTTGCGGTAGACGGCGACCTTGTCCCCGCCATCGACGGCGGCAACCGAATCCTCGCAGTCCTGGATCGTGGTGAGCGCCGATTCGAGCCATACGTCGGCGATGTGGGCGGGATCGTCCTTGCCGATCGGCGAGGCGGCGTCGATCAGCACCTCGATATGGATGCCATTGTTGCGGAGCAGGAACTGCGCCGGCGCGGCGGCGTCCTCCAGATAGCCGGCGAACTTCGACGGGTCGGCCAATCCGGTCTCGCGCCCGTCGAGCAGCGTGACGGCGAGCGCCCGTTCCTTCACCGCGAACGACTTGGCGTCGCGCCAGCTCGCGTCCTTCAACGGCACGGCCTGGTCGAGGAAGTCGCGCGCCCAGGCGATCACCTTCTCGCCGCGCTTGGGATTGTAGCCCTTGCCCTTCTCGGCACCGTCGGTCTCGGGGATCGCGTCGGTGCCGTAGAGCGCGTCGTAGAGCGAGCCCCAGCGCGCATTGGCGGCGTTGAGCGCGTAGCGCGCGTTCATCACCGGCACGACGAGCTGCGGGCCGGCCACCCTGGCGATCTCGGGATCGACATTCTCGGTCGTCACCTTGAAGTCGGGGCCCTCGGGCAGGAGATAGCCGATCTCGCGCAGGAAGGCCTCGTAGACCCGGAGGTCGGACGGCGCGCCGTTCTTGCGGTGCCACGCGTCGATCTTGTCCTGCAATTCGTCGCGCCTGGCGAGCAGGGCGCGGTTCTTCGGCGCCAGATCGTGGGCGATCGCCGCAAGCTCGCGGAAGAATGCGTCCGCCTCCACGCCGGTCCCCGGCAGGGCCTCCGTCACCACGAAATCATGCAGCTCGCGGGCGACCTTCAGGCCATGGGTCTCGACGTGGTTGGTCATGCGCGGATCCTCCGAAGGTCAACGGGAGCAACAAGCTCGGGAAAGATCGCTTTCACCATGGGAAGCATTGCGGGTCAATTCATCCTTTCATGAATGAGCTTTTCGCGAATCGACGGTAAGCCCGGCGGGGTCGGCGGCGATGCGCGGCCGGCCGGAGGCGGTGGCGACGAGCCGCGCCTCGATGAAGGTACGCCGGCCCTCGACGGCGGCGACGCGCACGTCGCGCTCGACCTCGATCCTCGCCGCATCCGCGCCGGCCTCGGCCGCCCGGACGGCGACCGCCTCGCGCACCAGCCTTTCGGCCTCGGCAAGCGCCGCCTCCTCGCTCGCGAAATCGGCGACGCCCTTGTCGGAACCGACCCGGAAGAGTCCTTCCTCGGGCTGGCTGACGCCGGCCTCCGCCGTGACGCGTACCTGGCCGACGACCGCGCCGAGCGCGTTGGCGACGTCGGTGTCGGCCGGAACCATGCACCGATTGCCGACGAGCCGGCCGAGCGCCGCGTAATGCAGCGGCGCCGACGCGCCGAGCCCGATCACCGGCCTGTCGAGCGACACGTTGAGCCGGGCGATGCCGGGCCTGCCGTCGACGGCGCGCTGCACCAGCGCATGGGCGACCGTCTCCGCCCCTTCCAGCCCGTCCTCGGCGAAGGCGGTTTCCAGGACCGCCTCGGCCGAACGGCGGGTGAGCGCCGCGAGCACGCGGGCGGAAATCTCCTCGGCCGAGGCCGCGACCGGCTGGCCGCGCGCATCGCGGCGCCGGGCGAAGAGCTCGGCGCCGAGGCGAGCGGCCTCGGCGTCCCAGTTCGCCTGCCCGCCGAGGACGTGGGCGGCGTCGGACGGCGTGAAGCCCGAGACATGCACCAGCCCGCGCGCCACGAGGCGGCCGAGCGTCGCGGCCTGCGCGTTGGAGGCGAGCAGCCGGTCGAGCGGCAGCGGCGCGGCGGAAACCTCGCCATAAAGTCTTTCCTCGCCGGCCGTGAGCCCGGCGGCGAGACGTTCCGGAACGCCGGTGCGAAAGGCGAAGCGGCCGTCGAGGCGACCGGGATTGGGCGCGCGGAGCTGGCGCTCGAGCTCGACCGTGACGGCCCCGCCATGAAGGCTCGCGGCGAGCGAGAGCGGCACCAGCCGGCGCGGCCCGAGCGCGAGGCGCGGCCTCAAGCCGCCATCCTCCAGCGCCACCTCGGAATCGCCGCCGAGGCCGAAGGTGCGCATGGCGACCGCTTCGACCATCGTGCGGAAACCGCCGACGGTGGCGCCCTCGGGATCGAGCCGGGGCCGGCCCTTGTCGAGCACGGCGACGTCGGTGGTGGTGCCGCCGATGTCGGAGACGACCGCATCGTCGAGCCCGGTCATGTGGCGGGCGCCGACGAGGCTTGCCGCGGGGCCGGACAGGATCGTCTCGATCGGGCGGCGGCGGGCGAAACCGGCCGAGACCAGCGCACCGTCGCCGCGCACCACCATCAGCGGCGCGGCAATGCCGCGCGCAACGAGGAAGCCCTCGGTCGCCGCCACCAGCCGGTCGATCATCGAGACCAACCGCGCGTTGAGCAGCGTCGTCAGCGCCCGGCGCGGCCCGCCGAGCTTCGCCGACAGTTCGTGGCTCGCGGTGACCGGAAGGCCGGCGCGGGCGCGCAGCAGATCGGCGACCGCGATCTCGTGGCCGGGATTGCGCACCGCGAAATAGGCGCAGACCGCGAAGGCGGAGACGGAGGCGGCGAGCACCGGCAGCGCCTCCTCCAGCCCGCCCAGCACGAGCGGGGCGGCGTTGCCGTGGACGTCGTGGCCGCCGGGCACGAACACGACCGGATCGGAGCCGAGCGCGGCCTTGAGCCCGTCGCGGGCAAGATCGGCCTCGGCGAAGCCGACCATCACCAGCCCGACGCGCCCGCCCTGCCCTTCGACCAGCGCGTTGGTGGCGAGCGTGGTCGACATGGAGACGAGCCCGACCGCGCCGGGCGCGACGCCGGCCTTCACCATCACCGCGTCGACCGCGCCGGCGATGCCGATGGCGAGGTCGTGGCGGGTGGTTAGCGCCTTGGCCTTGGCGACCACCTTTCCCCCCGGCGCCGGCGCGGGCGACCACAGCACCGCGTCGGTATAGGTGCCGCCGGTGTCGATGCCGAGATAGAGCGGGCCTGAGGCCATGGCGGGCGTTTGTCGGGCGGTCTCGGTCATGCGGGCGGCAACTCGTTGGGCGGGACGCCCAAGGCTTAGCCGATGCCGCGCGAAATCCCAATGTGCCGCGAGGGCGGGGATGTTTCGGCCAGGCCGGGCGCTCACGCATCGCCGTCGCCATTCACCAGCCCGGCCTTCGCGCGCATGTGGCCGCGAATGCGGTCGACCAGGCGATAGGTTCCGGCGCATGGCGGCATCCACGGGCCGGGAAACGACCAGTCGTTCTCGTCGCGGTCGCTGACGCAGGCATGCGCCCGCCGGCAGGCCGGCCGCGCGCAGCGCGCGGGAAAGCCGAGCTCGTTCGCCGCCCGGTGCGCGAGATGGCGCAGCGCCGACAGGTCGAGATAATATTGCTCCAGGTCGCGGCGCGAGACGAGGTCCTGCGCGTCGGTCTGCATGGGGTGGCGAGGCGCGTGGACGACGCGAAAGAGCGGGATGCCGGCGAACCCGGCGGTGTCCACCTGGTCGTAGCGGTCGGTGACCTCGTCCTCCGGCCCGGGCTCCATGATGAGACGCTCGACGGGCTCGTCGGGATGCGGCTCGGTATAGATGCGCTTTTCGTCCTTCATGGATGGCTCCCGGTTCTGATCTTTCGGATTCGCTGCCTGCGCTTTAAGTCCTTGTTTCGATGCATGCCGTTGTCGCAAAACCGCTGCGCACTTTTGCGCGACATGCGGTCTTTGTTTGATGCATGTCGTTATCGCAAAACCGCTGCGCACTTTTGCGCGACATGCGGTCTTTGCTTGATGCATGTCGTTACCGCAAAACCGCTGCGCACTTTTGCGCGACATGCATTGGACCCGGCGCATGGGCGCGCGAAGGCGCCGCCGCGCCCGTCGGGCCGGGTGACGATGGTTCGGGGAAGACGGGCGGCCGCAGGATCGCCTTTGTCTTCTTTTCTGTCGCGACCTCGCGGCCGCCCGTCCCGGCGATTTCCGTCCGCGCCCGTTCCGCTGCCCCGCGTCCCCTTGGAGGGTTTCGCGGGTTGTGTGCTCGCTCCAGCACGCCCGGCCCGTAGTGGCCAGGGAGGAACCTCCGGACGCGGCCTCCCCGGCCGCGGCTCACGAGACCGCGACGGAGGCGCCGGCCGCCTTCCGCGCGACGACGTCTCGAGACGCGTCCCCGGCGAAGGCGGCGCGGGGGATTATGGGGGAGACGGAAGGGGTGTGGATAAAATTGGGGGGAGATAGTTACAGGGGCTACTTTGCCAACGCCTGATAGACGGCGGCGGCCCAGCGCCTGGCGCTTTTGGCGTGGAGGCTGGCGACGGCCGGATTGACCTTACCGCGCGCGGCCTCGGCGATGCGGCGGAACTCCTCCGGCGACATGACGATGGCGACATCACGCCCCTGCCGCTGCACGCGCACGGGCTCGGCCTGAGCCATATCGATCAACTGGCCGAAACGGTTCTTGGCGTCGGATGCGGTGAAGGTTTTCATGTGGGGATATGAGCTGAAACGGCTAATTTGGGCAATTGTGCCCGGTTAATGAGCCGGCTAATGAGATGGAGAGCAGCGCCTTCCCTCTGTCCTGCCGGACATCTCCCCCTCAAGGGGGAGATCAGCAGCGGCGATGTCGTCCCGCTTTAAGGGAGAAGAACCGGCGCTCAGCCCACCTTCAGCGCCTCAATAAGCACCGCCGGCGGGAGTTCCTCCCTGCCGAGCTACCGCAGGTGCTCTCGCGAAGCCGAAGGGCGTGTTGAGCGAACTACTCCGCCGCATCAGGCACCGTGCCGGGCAGCCGCGCGTTTTGCCATGCGCCGGGCGCCAGCACCTTGCTCGCACCGAGAATTTCGATGCCGAGGACGCGGCCTTTGTCGTCCACATCGTACATGAATGGACCCGCTTCCTTCGTCTCGGCAACCTTCCCCTTGCCGAGATAGACATAGGCCGCGTCCGCCTCCGGATCGTAAGTCATATCGATCATTTCGGGTTCCTCGCGCCTCGGTCGAAGGTTGCGGTTATAACACGAATCGTGTCGTCAGTCTCGACGCAGACGACCCGCAGCATACGGCCGCCATGATCTCCGATACGGGCAAAACGGCGTTCGGCCGTCGTGTCGCGCGGCTCGGGCTCGGTCCATAAAGGATTTCGGATCGCGTCTTCCACCCAGGCGAAGCGTATTTTCCGCTCCTCCATCTTCACGATCGCATGCCGCGTCAGCACGATGGCTTTGATCAAGTCCCATCCCCCAAAGTCGCCAGGTGAGGGATATCATGAAACGACATGGCTTGGCTGTCCCGGATTGGGTCCAGAGGATGCGAGGCGGAGGAGTGATGTGCCAAGGCCCTCGTGGTTCGACAAGCTCACCGTGAGGGCATAAAGAAACACAGTTGCTCCACCATGCTTCGCATGGTCCCCCCTCCCCCGCTTCGCAGGGGAGGAACCGGCGGCTCAGTTGTCGCTCATCTTCAGCGCCTCGATGAACGCCGCCTGGGGGATCTCCACCTTGCCGAACTGGCGCATGCGCTTCTTGCCCTCCTTCTGCTTTTCCAGAAGCTTGCGCTTGCGGGTGACGTCGCCGCCGTAGCATTTGGCCGTCACGTCCTTGCGCAGCGCCGAGATGGTCTCGCGGGCGATGACCTTGCCGCCGATCGCCGCCTGGATCGGGATCTTGAACATGTGCTTGGGGATCAGGTCCTTGAGCTTCTCGCACATGGCGCGGCCGCGCTTTTCGGCGGCCGAGCGGTGGACGAGCATGGAGAGCGCGTCGACCGGCTCCTCGTTGACCAGGATCGACATCTTGACGAGGTCGCCCTCGCGATAGTCGCTGAGCTGGTAGTCGAAGGAGGCGTAGCCCTTGGAGATCGACTTCAGCCGGTCGTAGAAGTCGAACACGACCTCGTTGAGCGGCAGATCGTAGGTGGCCATGGCGCGCTTGCCGACATAGGAGAGGTCGACCTGCACGCCGCGCCGCTCCTGGCAGAGCTTGAGGATCGCGCCGAGATAGTCGTCGGGCGTCATGATGGTGGCGCGGATCCACGGCTCCTCGATATGGTCGATGCGCACCACGTCGGGCATGTCGGCCGGGTTGTGCAGCTCCATCAAGGAGCCGTCGGTCATGTGCAGATGGTAGACGACCGAGGGCGCGGTGGCGATCAGGTCGAGGTCGAACTCGCGCTCCAGCCGCTCCTGGATGATTTCGAGGTGCAGGAGGCCGAGGAAGCCGCAGCGGAAGCCGAAGCCGAGCGCGGCGGAGGTTTCCATTTCAAAGGAGAACGAGGCGTCGTTCAGACGCAGCTTGCCCATCGCGGCGCGCAAATCCTCGAAATCGGCGGCGTCGACGGGGAAAAGCCCGCAGAAGACCACCGGCTGCGCCGGCTTGAAGCCCGGCAGGGCGGCCGCCGTCGGGCGCTTTTCCTCGGTGATCGTGTCGCCGACGCGGGTGTCGGCCACCTCCTTGATCGAGGCGGTGATGAAGCCGATCTCGCCGGGGCCGAGCTCGTCCACCATAACCATCTTGGGCGTGATGACGCCGACGCGGTCGACCGGATAGCGCGCGCCCGTGCCCATCAGGCGGATCTGCTGGCCCTTCCTCAGGACGCCGTCGATGACGCGCACGAGCACGATGACGCCGAGATAGGCGTCGTACCAGCTGTCGACCAGCATCGCCTTGAGCGGGGCCGAGCGGTCGCCTTCCTTCGGCGCGGGCAGGCGGGTGACGATCGCCTCCAGCACATCCCCGATGCCGATGCCGGTCTTGGCCGAGATCATCACCGCGTCGGAGGCGTCGAGGCCGATCACCTCCTCGACCTGTTCCTTGACGCGGTCGGGCTCGGCGGCCGGCAGGTCGATCTTGTTGAGGACGACGACGATCTCGTGATTGGCGTCGATCGCCTGGTAGACGTTGGCGAGTGTCTGCGCCTCGACGCCCTGCGAGGCGTCGACGACCAGCAGCGAGCCCTCGCAGGCGCGGAGCGAGCGTGAAACTTCGTAGGCGAAGTCGACGTGGCCGGGCGTGTCGATCAGGTTGAGCACGTAGTCCTCGCCGTCCCGCGCCCTGTATTCGAGGCGGACGGTGTTGGCCTTGATGGTGATGCCGCGCTCGCGCTCGATGTCCATGGCGTCGAGCACCTGCTCCTTCATCTCGCGCTCCTCCAGCGAGCCGGTCGCCTGGATGAGCCGGTCGGCGAGCGTCGACTTGCCGTGGTCGATATGGGCCACGATGGAGAAGTTGCGGATGTTTTTCAGCGGCGTCATTGTCATGCCGCGCCTTTAGCAGGCGCCGGGTGGGTTAACAAGCGCGCGCCGCGCCGTCCGGCGGCAAAAGGATCGCCCGCCGCCCGGGGTGCGAGGGGGGTGCGATAGGGGTGCGACAAGGGTGCGACACCGGAAAGATTCGCGGCGTCCTTGTTTTATAAGCATGCTCATAATAAGTGACCGTTATGAACACTGAACGCGTAGAAGGGCTGGGCCTGCTCGTCCACGACGCCGCGCGCCTGATGCGGCGACGCTTCGAGGAGAGCGCCAGCGGCCACGGCCTGTCGGCCGCCCAATGGCGCCTGCTCGTGCGGCTGGTGAAGGCGGAGGGCGTGGCGCAGGCGCGGCTGGCGGCCCTTCTCGAGATCGAGCCGATCAGCGTTTCGCGGCTGCTCGACCGGATGGAGGAAGGCGGCTGGATCGAGCGTCGTCCCGACCCGTCCGACCGGCGCGTGCGCACGGTCTTCGCCACCGACAAGAGCCGCGAGGCCTTCGCCGAGGTGAAGGGCATGGCGAGCGACATCTATGACGAGGCGCTGGCGGGGCTCTCGGCCGAGGAGCGCCGGACCCTGATCAACGGTCTCAGAACCCTTATCTCCAACCTCTCCGACGGCGAGGGCGCCGGCGAGAGCTGCAAGACTGCCGCGAAGGAAGACGTATCATGAACGCGATGAACAAGATCGACGAGGAACAATCGGAGGGCGAGCCGTCCCAGGCCCTGCCGGCGGCGCAGCCGGCGGCCAGGAAGCGCCGTGGCGGACGCTACGCGCTGATGCTTGCCGTGCCGCTGCTGCTGGCCGCCGGCGGCGCCTATGTCTGGGTGACGGGCGGCCGCATCCAGGAGACCGACAACGCCAACCTGCGCCAGGCACGGGTCACCGTCGCGGCGGACACGCCCGGGCGCGTCATCCAGGTGGCGGCGCGCGACAACGCGCAGGTGAAGGCGGGCGACGTGCTGTTCGTGGTCGATCCCGAGCCCTACCGGATCGCGCTGGCCCAGGACGAGGCCACGCTCGAGGGCGCGCGGCTGAATGTCGGGCAATTGCGCGCCGCCTACAGCCAGGCGCTCGCCCAGCAGCACAATGCCGAGGGCGACGTCGCCTATCTGCAATCGGAATTCGACCGCCAGCGGGCCCTGCAGGGCAAGGGCGTCAGCACCAAATCGTCGCTGGACCAGGCGAAGCGCGCGCTCGACCAGGCGCAGGACCAGCTCCAGGCGGCCCGCGAGGCGGTGACCGGCGCGCTTGCCGCGCTGGGCGGCAACGCGGACATCGAGACGGACAGGCATCCGACCGTCCTCGCCGCGCTCGCCGCGCGCGACAAGGCGGCCTACGAGCTGACGCAGACCACCGTGCGCGCGCCGGCCGACGGCGTCATATCGCAGGCGTCCTCCTTCAAGGTCGGGCAATATGTGGCGGCCGGCTCGCCGCTCTTCTCGCTGGTCGAGACGGGGGATAGCTGGGTCGAGGCGAACTTCAAGGAAACGCAGCTCACCAACATGCGCGTCGGCCAGAAGGCCGAGGTGACGCTGGACACCTTCCCCGGCCGTCCGCTGACGGCGACGGTGGAGGCGATCGGCGCCGGCACCGGCGCGGAATTCTCCGTGCTGCCGGCACAGAACGCCACCGGCAACTGGGTGAAGGTGACGCAGCGCATCCCCGTCCGCCTGAAGGTGGAAGACGCCAGCGAGCCGCTGCTGCGCACCGGCATGAGCGCCGTCGTCTCGGTCGATACGGGCCATGCGCGCGGCCTGCCGAGCTTCGCCGGATGGTTCGGCCAGACCGCGCATGCGGCGGAGTAGATGCGGTAGGCAACAGCGATGAACGCCCCCTCGTCCGTGCCTCGCATGGTGCCGCTGCCTCGTGAGCGGGCAGGGCAA
>NZ_LBCQ02000010.1 GCF_001014615.2 Aquamicrobium sp. LC103 | reverse complement strand
ACGCAAAAGCCGGCGCACGCCGGCGCGGGGGCACGCGGATACCGGACCTTAACCACTGCCGTTCCCTAATGAAGCGGCGGTGGGGGATCCGGAGCCCGCGACAGGCGGCCGGACCGGACGCATTGGGGTTATTGGAATGAACAACGCTAATTTGAGATCGGACCGGCGCCAGGAGCTGATTGCGTTCCGTATCGGCGACCAGGAGTTCTGCGTCGACATCATGTCGGTGCGCGAGATCCGCGGCTGGACCGCGACGACGCCGCTGCCGCACGCGCAGAAATTCATGCGCGGCGTGATCAACCTGCGCGGCTCGGTGCTGCCGATCGTCGACCTGCGCGCGCGCCTCGGCTTCGGCTTGACCGAGCCGGAAGCGCGCCACGTCATCATCGTCGTGCGCTCCGGCACGCAGGAGGTCGGGCTGCTGGTGGACGCGGTCTGCGACATACTGACGGTGACGGAGGAAGAAATCCAGGCGACGCCCGGCATCGCCAACGAAACGGTGAAATCCTTCATCAGGGGCATTCTGGCCATCGAAGGACGAATGATCGGCGTGGTCGGGCTGGAGCGCATTCTTCCCCATGCCGAAGCGGAAGCCGCATGAGCATGTCCGTACCGTCCGGAAGGGATGGCCCGCCGCTCGCGCTCGTGGAAGGAGAATTCCTCTTCACCGCGGACGATTTCGCGGCGATCGCCAGGATGCTCCACGACGACGCCGGCATCGCCCTGTCGGAAAACAAGGCGTCGCTGGTCTATTCGCGGCTCGCCAAGCGCCTGCGCGCGCTCGGCCTGCAGAGCTTCCGCGATTATTGCAGGCTGGTTGCGGGCACGGAAGGCGGCGACGAGCGGCAGCGGATGCTCGCCGCGCTGACCACCAATGTCACCCGTTTCTTCCGCGAGCCGCATCATTTCGAGCAATTGAGGCACAGGCTGCTGCCGGACCTGGTCGCCAGAGCGCGCGCCGGCGGGCGCGTGCGTTTCTGGTCGGCGGGATGCTCGACCGGGCAGGAGCCCTACTCGATCGCGCTGACGATTCTCGACGTCATGCCCGACGCACCGCGCCATGACGTGAAGATACTCGCGACCGACATCGACCCGAACGTGATCGCGGTCGGGCGCGACGCCGTCTATTCCGACGATGCGGTCCAGCCGGTTCCCGCGCCGTTGCGCGAGCGCTGGATGGTGCGCCTCAAGGACGGCGGCCGCGACATGTGGGGCGCGGGCATGGAGATGCGCGAGCTCGTCGCCTTCCGCGAGCTCAACCTCATGGGCCACTGGCCGATGAAGGGAAAATTCAATGCGATCTTCTGCCGGAACGTCGTCATCTATTTCGACGAACCCACGCAGGAGCGGATCTGGTCGCGCTTCGCGCCGCTGCTGGAGCCGGGCGGCCGGCTCTATGTGGGCCATTCCGAGCGCGTGACCGACATGGCCAGGTTCGAGACGGACGGTCTCACGAGCTACAGGCTGAAGGACGACGCATGAGCTCGGTCAAGGTCCTCGTCGTCGACGACAGCGCGACGATGCGCAGCCTCATCTCGGCGATGCTGCGCCGCGATCCGGAGATCGTCGTGGTTGGCCAGGCGGGCGATCCGCTGGAGGCGCGCGAGGCGATCAAGCAACTCAATCCCGACGTGATGACGCTCGACGTGGAAATGCCCAACATGAACGGGCTCGCCTTCCTGGAGAAGGTGATGCGGCTTCGGCCGATGCCGGTCGTCATGGTCTCGACGCTGACCCAGCGCGGTGCCGACGTCACCCTGGCCGCGCTCGAGCTCGGCGCGGTCGACTGCGTCGGCAAGCCGACCTCCGGCATGTCGCCCGGCGACGCCTTCGGCGATCTCGCCGAGAAGGTCAAGGCGGCGGCCAGGGCGCGCGTGCGCGCCGCCTCCGACCGCCCGGCAAGCCAGGTGGCGCGCGGCGCCTTTCGGCCAGACGGGCGGGTCGTGGCGATCGGTTCGTCGACCGGCGGCGTGGAGGCGCTGCAATCGCTGCTTTCGGCCTTTCCGGCCAACTGCCCGCCCACGGTGATCACCCAGCACATGCCGGCGACCTTCACGAAGAGCTTCGCCGAGCGGCTCAACCGCGTCTGCGCGGCGCAGGTGAGCGAGGCGACCGAGGGGGCGGTTCTCGAACCCGGCCGGGTCTATATCGCGCCCGGGGGCAACGCCCATCTCGCGATATCCGGCGCGCTGCAGAAGCGCTGCCGCCTCGTCGACGCGCCGGCGGTCAACGGACATCGGCCGTCGGTCGACATGCTTTTCCAGTCGGTCGCCGCTTCCGCCGGCCAGGGGGCGGTCGGCGTAATCCTCACCGGCATGGGGCGCGACGGAGCGCAGGGCCTTCTTGCCATGCGCAAGGCGGGCGCGGAGACGGTCGGGCAGAGCGAGGCGAGCTGCGTGGTCTACGGCATGCCGCGCGTCGCCCATGAGATCGGCGCGGTGCAGCGCCAGTTTTCGCTGGAACGTATCGGAGCCGAAATCATCGACATCTGCAACGCCTCGCGAGAACCGGCGTGATGCGGGGCGAAGCCGCCGCCGCGAAGATCCATGTCGTGCAGGGTGAGCAGTTCGTCACCGACGATCCGGGCATCGTGCTGTCGACGCTGCTCGGGAGCTGCGTTTCGGCCTGCATGCGCGATCCGGTCGCCGCGGTCGGCGGCATGAACCACTTCCTGCTGCCGGGCGGTGTCGCCTCGGCTGCCGACGGTGTCGCTCAACGGCATGCCGTCCATGCCATGGAGCTGCTGGTCAACGAGCTTCTGAAGCGCGGCGCGCGGCGCGAGCGTCTCGAAGCGAAGCTCTTCGGCGGCGCGCGGCTGATCGACGGGCTGACCGATATCGGCAGCAAGAACGCCGATTTCGCGGAAAGATTTCTCGCAGCCGAAGGCATCCGCCTCGTCGGCGGCAGCCTGCGGGGCGAGCAGGGGCGCAAACTGCAATATTGGCCGGTCTCCGGCCGCGCGCGGCAATCCCTCATGGAGCGGGAAAACCGACAGGTGTTCGACGCCGAGCGGCGTTCGCGACCGGTGGCGGTTCCGGCCGGCGAGGGCGCGGTGGAACTTTTCTGACGGTTCGAGCCGACGATTGGCCGCGCGATCACATGGCAGGCGAAAGCAGGCGAGCGCGATAGCGGGAAGCCGGAATCAGGCCAGTCGGGGCAGCCGGACTTCAGAAGAAATCGACGTCGCCCGCGTTTTCGGCCGGCTTTTCCTCGGCATTGCCCCCGAGCTTCAGCGCCATTTCGGCGAGCGTGACGCCGGCGAGGGCCGCCGAGGTGTCGACCCGCCATTGCGGCTCGGCCTCCTGCTCGAGCGCTCGAAGGAAACCGGCGACGCCGGCCACACGCTGCGCGTTGAGGTCCGCGTCCTGCATCGCGCTGACATAGCCGGCGTCGCCCGCGCCATGCGCCCACGTCGATTCCGCGATCAGGGCCTGGCCGCGGTCGATCCTCGAGGCGATGTCCTCCAGCTCGATACGCAGGCGCGCAAGCACATCCGTCAACGGCTCGCGGGAGCCGCCCTGACTTATGTCCGTCGGTTTCGGGTCAGCCTTCACCTTCGTTCCTCCTCCCTGTCCGGACGGACTGTCATGCCGCTCCGACGGCGGGCTCCAGAGCATTTCCGGTGAAAATAGGATCACCTCCCATGCTCTAACCCTTTGTTTTAAGCAATTCCGGACGCAGGATCGCTTCGGATTTTTGCCGGACTTGCTCTAGTGCAGCGGCCCGACGATCGCCTCGAGCGCCCGGCGGAGCTGGTCGGGGCTGAACGGCTTGGTCAGGTAGTTGTTGAGCCCGAGCTTGCGGCCCTCGTCGAGCACCGCCCTGTCCGGACTGCCGGTGAGGATCATGAACGGCGTGCGCGAAGTCGGCTTGTAGGTCCGGATCGCGTGCAAGAGCTGCAGGCCGTTCATCTTCGGCATGTTCATGTCCGAGATGATCAGATGCGACGGCGTGGTCATCATCATCTTCAAGGCCTGCTCACCATCGGCGGCAACCTGGATCTGGCGGAAGCCGAGCGATTCCAGCGCGTCCCGGAGAAGCAGGCGGCTCGTGGTCGTGTCGTCGACGACGAGTATCCTGAGTTGAGCGAGTAGTGACATTTCTTGGCCCCTGATTTGCCGGCGTGGCGAAGCTCAGGCTTCGCTTCGTTCCGTCGAAATGGTGTGCGATTGCATCAATGGATCGCCGCTGACGTCTCGTCCGCGGAAGCGAGGATGTTGTCGAGCGCGATCAGGCTGATCATGCGGCCCTCTATCGCGATCAGGCCCTTGGTGAAGGAGCGCGCGAGTTCGGAGGCGACATTTGGCGTGGCCTGTATCGACGCCTTGCTGATGGTCAGTATGTCCGAAACGGCGTCGACCAGGAGCCCGATCGTCTGGGCCCCGACCTGCGTGATGATGATCACGTGGCGTGCCGTCGGCTCGGTGCTGCTGAAGCCGAGGCGTGCCGAAAGGTCGACCACCGGCAGGACGGCGCCGCGCAGGTTGATGACGCCCTTCACATAGTCGCTGGAATGCGGCAGCGGCGTCGTCGGCGTCCAGCCACGGATGTCGCGGACGCTCATGATGTCGACGCAGAATTCCTGCTCGCCGAGGCGGAAGGCGATCAGCTCGCTGTTCGTTGCCAGGTCCTGTTCGTTGACGTGCATCATGCCGCGTTCCTCTTGCGGTTGGCATGGTCGCGTCCGGTTCCGGCGACGACCGCGTCGATGTCGAGAATGACGGCCACGCGGCCGTCTCCGAGGATCGTTGCCGCAGCGACGCCGAACACCTGCCCGTAATTCGTCTCGAGGCTCTTGATGACCACCTGCTGCTGGCCGATGATCCCGTCGACGAGGAGCGCGGACTGGCTCTGGTTCTCGGTCTCGACCAGCACCGCGACGCTCTGCAACGGGTCGGCCTCGCTGTCGCGATAGCCGAGTTCCGAGCCGATATCGATCAACGGAATGAAGGAGCCGCGTATCGCGACCACGCGGGCCTTCTCGCCGAGGCTGTGGATGTCGGCCGCCTTCGGCTGCAAGGTCTCGACGATCGCCGTCAGGGGTACGACCAGCGTCTGGCCGGCGACCGTCACCACCATGCCGTCGAGGACCGCCAGCGTCAGCGGCAGGCTGAGCGTGAAGGTCGTGCCCTGGCCGGGACGCGAGGAGATGGTGATGCGCCCGCCGAGCGCCTGGATGGAGCGGCGAACGACATCCATGCCGACGCCGCGTCCGGAGACGTCCGAGATGGTGGAAGCCGTCGAAAAGCCCGGCGCGAAGATGAGATCGTCGATCTCGGCGTCGGAGAGCTGCGCATCGGCATCGATCAGCTCCTTGCGGACCGCGATGTCGCGCACGCGGGCGCGGTTGATGCCGGCGCCGTCGTCGGCGACCTCGATGACCACGCGGCCGGACCTGTGCGCCGCCGTCATGCGGACCACGCCCTGCTCGGGCTTGCCCGCCTTGACGCGGTCGTCCGGTTTTTCGAGCCCGTGGTCGACGGCGTTGCGGATCATGTGGGTCAGCGGGTCGGCGAGCCGTTCGATGACGGTCTTGTCGACCTCGCAATTCTCGCCGTCCGTGATGAGCCGGACCGACTTGCCGGTCATGTCGGCGACTTCGCGAACGACGCGCGACATGCGCTGGAAGATCGGCCGCACCGGCTGGGCGCGGATCGCCATGACGCTGTCCTGGATCTCGCGCGTCAGGTGCTCGAGATCGTCGAGACCGACGGCGACATCGGACAGCCTCGCGATGCCGGCTTCCATGACTCGCTGGGCGAGCATGGACTGGTTGATGACGAGCTCGCCGACGAGGTCGATGAGCCGGTCGACGCGGTCGAGGTCGACGCGAATGGTGGCGGAGGGCTGCTGCGCGCCCTGCGCCGGGGCGCCCTGCGACGCGGTCGGCGGCGCCACCGCGGCAAGTTGCGGCGGCGTTGCGGACGTCTGCCGCGGCACCGGCGCCAATGCCGGAATTTCCGCGGGCGCCGGCGCGCTTTCCTTGATGCCGGCTTCGACGAGCAAAGCCTCGACCGCGAGCGAAGCGTCGGTCCCGCCCAGGCCCTGCGCCTCGATCGACAGATCGCAATCGAATTCGACGAACTCGAACACTTCGCGCACCGCCGCGTCGCCGCCGGAGGTCGAAAGCCGAACATGCCAGCTCAGATAGGCGCCTTCGGGGTCGAGCTCGCTCAGCAGCGGGATTTCTGAGAAGTCGCAACGGATCTTCGCCTCGCCCATGCGGCGCAGCTCGCGCAGGAGCCGGATCGCGTCATTGGCCTTGGCATAGAGCTCCGGCTTCGGCTTGAAGCTGATCGCGAAGCCGTTCTGGCCGCCATCGGCCTGCGTGCCGCCGACCAGATCGTCGAAGGAGATCATGACGGGCGCGAAGCCGAAATCGTCTGTTTGCTGGTCGCCGGACATGGCGATGGGTTCGAACACGGGCGCGGCGGGCGCGGGCTGTGCGCCCCCGGCCTGGGCGAGCTCGTCGCCGATCTGCGAGACGCGGGCGGCATCGACGGTCCCGCCGTCCCTCGACACGCGTACGAGATCGGCGAGCGTGTCGGCGGCGCGCAGCATCAGCCTGACGATCTGCGGCGCGGTCTCCACCTTGCCGCTGCGCATGCCGTCGAGCGTGGTCTCGAAAGTGTGGGCGAAGCGAACGAGCTCGTCGAGACCGAAGGCGCCGGCCCCGCCCTTGATGGAATGCACGGCGCGGAAGACGGCATTGATCGTCTCGGCGTCGCCTTCCTCGCGCTCGATCGTCAGCAGGCCGCTTTCGAGCTCGGCGAGCTGTTCCTCGCATTCCTGGAAGAAGGTCTGCTTGATGGCGGCCATCGTGTCCATGGAACTGCCCTCCTCAGGCCGCGACGCGGTTGATCGCGCTGACCAGCTTGGCGGGATCGAAGGGCTTGACGATCCATCCGCTGGCACCGGCGCGGCGGGCGCGTTCCTTCTTGTCGTCGACGCTTTCGGTGGTCAGGACGAGGATCGGGATCGCGCGGTACTTGCCGTTGCCGCGCACGGCCTCGATGAAGCCGAAGCCGTCCATGCGCGGCATGTTGATGTCGGTGATGATCACGTCGGGCGTCGAGCTGCTTTCCAGCATCTCGAGGCCGTGTACGCCGTCTTCAGCCTGGATGACCTGCATGCCGGCGTCCATGAGCGCCGCCTTCAGCATTTCCCGGATGGTACGCGAATCATCGACTGTCAGGATGACTTTGCTCATGCTCAGTTGTTCCTCGTGCAGAAGTCGCTCGTGGCGAGGCCGGCCGTCTCCGCGGCCTCCAGAAAGGCGGCGGAAGGTTCGCGGACCGCCAGTTCCGCGCCGTCGGCGGCCCAGGTGGCCGCCGCCGAGAGAAGCACCTGGATACATTGACCTCCGAGCTGTTCGACGGCCGAAGCATCGAGTGTCAGATCCTTCCCCCTCAGGGCGAGAAGCTCGGCCGCCAGCGGCGCCGCCGCCTTGATGTCGAGCTGGGAAGGAAGCGAGATCAGTCCCGGCATGAGATCCCTCATAAGGTCTCCTTCAGCAACCATGTGTCTGCCCTCAGAACTCTTCCCATGTGTCGGCCCGCGCCTGCTCGGGCAGGGCGAGCGCATTGTTGCCGGCCGTCGCATGCGCGGCCTGCGGCTTGCGCGCCGGACGCTCGCGCTCGGGGCGCGGCTCGACATTGTCGATGGCGAAGGCGGCAATGCTTTCCGACAGTGCGGCGGCTTCCGTGCGCATGGAATGGACGGCGGCGGTGGTCTCCTCGACCATGGCCGCGTTCTGCTGGGTCGCCTGGTCCATCTGGCCGACGGCGTTGTTGACGTCGGCGAGACCGGCGGCCTGCTCCCTCGCCGACGAGGCGATGCCGGCGACCAGCGTGTCGATCTCGACGACGCGGCCGATGATGCGGTCCGACGCCTCTCCGGTCTCGGCCATCAGCTTGACGCCCTGGTCCACCTGGGTGGAGCTGGTCGTGATCAGCGTCTTGATCTGCTTGGCGGCTTCCGCCGAACGTTGCGCGAGCGCCCGCACCTCGGAAGCGACCACGGCGAAGCCCTTGCCGGCGTCGCCCGCGCGGGCCGCTTCCACGCCGGCGTTCAGCGCCAGGAGGTTGGTCTGGAAGGCGATCTCGTCGATGACGCCGATGATCTGCGCGATCTCCTGCGAGGAGCGGGCGATCTCGCTGATCGCCTGCACCGCCTTGCGCACGGTCTGGCCTGAATTGTCGGCCTCCTCGCGGGCGACCATCACCTTGGAGGCTGCCTGCGAGGCGCCCTCGGCCGCCCTTGCGACGCTTTCGGTGAGCTGGCTCAGGGCCGCCGCCGTCTGTTCCAGGCGCGTGGCCTGCAGCTCGGTACGCCTGGCGAGGTCGTCGGCGGCATGGCCGACCTCCTCCGAACTGCCCTTGATGCTCTCCGTCGACAGGGTGACGGTGGAAAGCGTGCGCGCCAGCGCTGCGGCGGCACCGTTGAAATCGGCCTTCAACTGCTGGAATTCGGGCGCCAGTTCCTGATCGATCCTGACCGTGAGATCGCCGGCGGCGATGCGCGCGAGCGCCGAGCTCAGCGCGTCGATCGCGAATTTCTGGCGGGTTTCCGCCTCGGCACGCGCCGTTTCGATCTTGCGGCTTTCCTCCTCGATCGCTTCGAGATAGGCGGAAAGCGACAGATCCATGTCGATCAGGGCAGCCTTGACCAGGCTGGCGATCGCCGCACCGGTTGCCTCGCCGCCGCCCTTGCGTTGCAGGAAGCGCGGCCAGTTCTCGACGACGATCGACTTTATGAGATGCTCGCACATCAGCGCATAGCCGCCGATATACCAGTTCGGCTCGAGCCCGAGGCGCGCATGCGTGCGGCCGATCTTCAGCACGGCCCTTTCATAGTCCTCGTCATATTCGGCGTCGGCGATGATGGACCAGTGGTCGGCCTGACGGTCCCTCGCGCTGTCCATATGCTTCGGAGAAGCGAAGAAGCGGGCGGTCTGCGGGGTTGCGCCGACCTTTTCGTAAAAGGCGGAAAGAGCAGGACCTATGGACTTCTCGATGAGTGGCTTGAGCTGTTTCAGCCGGGCGCGGCCGGCTTCGTCAAGTTCCATGAATTCAAGACGCTGCTCGAGCGTCACCTGCTCTCGCTGATGAGTATGCATTATCCCGATTCCGGCCGGGTAGGCCTTGCGATGTAGGAAGGATCGTCATTCCGGTCGTGGCCGGTATCGGGGCGCGGCATCATGCCTTTGGCGCTATGGCGCACCAAGCCCCGCTCGATTTAGTAGGGGGAAATTCGTTTCCGTTGGCTTAATTTCGAAAGCCAAATGCGACGGGCGAGAGCGGCCCTTGTCGCGACCCCTGGATATCGGGGCCGGTCGAGCCGGCCCCGATGGATATTCACTGTCAGGCGTTCTGGGCGGCGACGACGATGATCTCGACGCGGTATTTCGGTGCCGCGAGCTTCGCTTCGCCGGTGGCGCGTGCCGGTGTGTTGGCCGGGTCGACCCAGGCATCCCAGGCGGCGTTCATTTCGGCGAAATCGTTCATGTCGGCCAGCCATATCTGCGCCGAAAGGATGCGGGCCTTGGAGGAGTTCGACAGCGCCAGCAGGCGGTCGATCTCGGAAAGGATCGAAGCGGTCTGCTCCTTGACGGTCGTGCCCTCGCCGACCTGACCCGCCAGATATACGATGCCGTTATGGATGTTGGCCTGGCTCATGCGCGGGCCGGTTTCGTGGCGGATGATGTCCATGGGAACTCCCTTCCTCAAAGTTTGCAGGCCGAAACGCGGTTCGGTCGACGACGCTTCTATTCGTCCGCCCGTCGCTCCGCAACCGTTCACGCGAAAACGCCGCGCTTCGCCTCGACGAGCGAGCTGATGAATGCCGAGACCGCCTGGATGCGCCGCAGCGGCCGCATGGATTCGTGATAGACCAGCCAGTAGGAGCGGCGGATGGGCGCGGCCGCCTCGACCGGCACGAGATCGGCGTGCCCGCGCGCGATGAAGGTGTGCAATATTCCGATCCCCGCGCCCGCGCGCACCGCCTCGACCTGGCCAAGCGCGGAGGAAACGGCGAAGGCCGATTGCCAATCGGGCGAGAATTCCGGTGCGTAGTCGAGCGAGGGATTGATGACGAGGTCGGGCACGTAGCCCACAAGCCGGTGGCCCGAAAGCTCGGCAGGCGAGACCGGCAGGCCATGTTTCTCGGCATAGGCGGCGGAGGCGTAGAGGCCGAGCGTGTAGTCGACCAGCTTGGCGGCGACGAGCCGGCCCTCGGTCGGACGCTCGACCGTGATCGCGATGTCGGCCTCGCGCCGTGACAACGAGAAGGAGCGGGGCACGGGCACGAGCTGGATCGCCAGCGACGGGTGGCGCTCGGTCAGCGCGCCGAGGCGTGGCGCCAGGAACGCCACCCCGAACCCGTCCGGAGCGCCTATCCGGACGACGCCCGATATGTCGTCCGCCTCGCCGGCGATCTCGGAGCGCGCCGCGATCATGTCGGCTTCCATGCGTTCGGCGACGGCCTGGAAGCGCTCGCCCTCCGGCGTCAGCTCCGAGCCCGTCGTTAGCCGGTTGAACAGCTTGGCGCCAAGCGCGGCCTCGAGCGCGGCGACACGCCGCGACACGGTGGCGTGGTTGAGCTCCAGCCGCCTCGCCGCACCCAGGATCTGCCCGGCACGGGCGACCGCGAGGAATATCCGCACATCGTCCCAGTTCATCGGCGGGACACCGAGATGAGGAGGCTAGAGTCAATCGGGGCAACGTAGAACATCCGGTCTTCCGTATTTTGCGAAAATCGACAAACCTATTGTAGTGGGCTTTATTTTCCGCACAACAGATGCGGAAAGCCTCGCGTTGCATTCCGCGGTCGGAAGCGGGACAATGAACGCAAATTTTCCAGGGAGTCATACGATGCTCGAGGTAGGACATTTCATCGGCGGCAAGCGCGTTGCCGGTACCAGCGGACGCGCGGCCGACATCATGCAACCCATGGACGGCACGGTGCGGGGCAAGGTCGCGCTCGCCTCGCGCGAGGAATTGCGCGCCGCGGTCGAGAACGCCAAGGCGGCGCAGCCGGCCTGGGCGGCGACCAATCCGCAGCGGCGGGTACGCGTGCTGATGAAGTTCCTGGAACTCGTGCAGAACGAGTATGACGAACTCGCCGAGACGCTCGCCCGCGAGCACGGCAAGACCATCGCCGACGCCAAGGGCGACATCCAGCGCGGCCTGGAAGTGGTCGAGGTCTGCATCGGCGCACCGCATCTCCTGAAGGGCGAATTCACCGACGCCGCGGGCCCTGGCATCGACGTCTATTCCATGCGCCAGCCGCTGGGCGTGGTGGCGGGCATCACGCCGTTCAACTTTCCGGCGATGATCCCGCTGTGGAAGATCGCGCCGGCGATCGCGTCGGGCAACGCCTTCATCCTGAAGCCTTCCGAGCGCGACCCGAGCGTGCCGATCCGCATCGCCGAGCTGTTCATCGAGGCGGGTCTGCCCGCCGGCATCCTCAATGTCGTCAACGGCGACAAGGAGGTGGTGGACGCGATCCTCGACGATCCGGACATCAAGGCCGTCGGCTTCGTCGGCTCGACCCCGATCGCGCAATACATCTACACGCGCGCCACGGCCAACGGTAAGCGCGCGCAGTGCTTCGGCGGCGCCAAGAACCACATGATCATCATGCCGGACGCCGACATGGACCAGACCGTGGACGCCCTCATCGGCGCGGGCTACGGATCTGCCGGCGAGCGCTGCATGGCGATCTCGGTGGCGGTGCCGGTGGGCAAGGAGACCGCCGACCGGCTGGTCGAGCGCCTCATCCCGCGCGTCGAAAGCCTCAAGGTCGGCCCCTCGACCGACTCCTCGGCGGATTTCGGCCCGCTCGTGACCAAGGAAGCGCTGGCGCGGGTCAAGAATTACGTCGACGCTGGCGTCAAGGAAGGCGCGAAGCTGGTCGTCGACGGCCGCGACTTCACCATGCAGGGCTACGAGAACGGCTACTATATGGGCGGCTGCCTGTTCGACGACGTGAAGCCGGAGATGAAGATCTACAAGGAGGAGATTTTCGGACCCGTTCTCTCCGTCGTGCGCGCCGCCAACTACGAGGAGGCGCTGCGGTTGCCCAACGAGCATGAATACGGCAACGGCGTCGCCATCTTCACGCGCGACGGCGATGCGGCGCGCGATTTCGCGGCCCGTGTGCAGGTCGGCATGGTCGGCGTCAACGTGCCGATTCCCGTGCCGATCGCCTACTACACTTTCGGCGGCTGGAAGGGCTCGGGCTTCGGCGACCTGAACCAGCACGGCCCGGACGCCTTCCGCTTCTACACCAAGACCAAGACGGTCACCTCGCGCTGGCCCTCGGGCATCAAGGACGGAGCGGAATTCGTCATCCCGACGATGAACTGAGCGAGGGGCCTTCGCGAAATACCCGACGGGCGTCCCAGCGGCGCCCGTTTTTCTTTTCAGGGTACACGCCGCGTGACGCGCCGTCACCAAAACGTGATGGAACGCCGCAAGCCGCATTTTCCTTGTCTTGCCGAGGTCCGACGCATGCGGCGGCGGGCCGTTCTAGGACGGCAGGAGGTGCTGTCATGGCACGCATTCCAGTCTATGTTTCCGCGATCGCAACCTGCGCGCTGCTGTCTGTTTCTCCGCTCGCTTCCGCGACGAGTTCGAAGACCATTCCGCAGGCTTCCACCGCGGCCGTCATGAACGAGACGCCGGCCCGCAACGCGGACCTGCTCTCCATGCAGATGTGCGGCGAACGCGACCAGGTGGTGCAGGAGCTCGCTCAGAACTTCAACGAAACGCCCATGGCCTATGGCCAGGTCGACGGCAGTGCCGTGGTCGAGATCTTCGTGTCCGACGGCGGCACCTGGACGATCCTGGCGACGGGAACGGACGGCAATAGCTGCATCGTCTCGGCGGGCGAAGGCTTCGAGAGCACGACGTTGATCAAGGGCACGGACGTCTGACCACCGCGGCGTCCGGCCCGCTTGCGCGGACAATCCAGCAAACCCATATGTTCCATGAGGAGAGCCGCATGGGCGGTTCTCCCGCGTTGTACAGACCGGAATACGGAAAGGAGCGACGCGATGAAGACGTCGGAACCGGCCTGTATCGCTCCGGTGCTGTGAGCGGATTCTTGGCCCTCCATCCCGGAGCGAACGGGAAAGGAGGTGCCACATGGCACGCACGTCCAAAATCACGACATTCGAGCGCGTCATTGCGGTGGCGCTGGCCAGTCTCCTCGCGACCTTGCCTGCCGCGGCGCAAACGCGCAGTTGTGCCGGCAGGGCCGAAGTGATCGCCTGGCTGGAAGAGAGGTTCGGCGAAAGGCCGATCGGCGTCGGCGTGGTCGGCGATCATACGATCGTCGAGCTGCATGCATCGGAGACCGGCACCTGGACGATACTGGCGACCAGTCTTACTGGCCAAAGCTGCATGGTTTCGTCGGGTCATTCCTGGACGCCGATCGAGACGCCTCACGAAGGGACGACAGCGTCGCGCACGGATGGCGGTGGCTGAGGCCTATCGCAGCGCGGCGGCTTCCGCCAGCGAGCGCAGCATCGTCATCAGCCGCGCCGCTTCCTCCTCGGCGCGTTCCTCGTCGCCCTTCAGGATCGCGCTGATCATGCTGACATGGTGCTCGGCCGAATGCGCGAGCCCCGCATCGCTCTGGTAACGGAACCAGAAGCGCCGGCTGTGGGTCTGGAGCGGCGCGGCGACGCGCGCGGCGAAGGAATTTTCGGCCGTCACGGCCATCGCCTCGTCAAGCATCTTGTCGGCTTCCAGGAAGGCGAGCACGTTGGACCCCACCACCGCCTGCTGCATGGCGATGGCCGCGAGGTGGAAGCTTTGCGCCGACTCCGCCGTTATGTAGCGCGCGCAGGCGCGGGCGAGCACCAGCTCGACGCCGCGGCGGGCGTCGACGACGCGCAGCCAGTCGCCCGGGTGGAGGGGGGCGATGGCGAGCCCCGCACGCGGGCGCACTTCCACAAGCCCCTCCCAGGCGAGCCGCTGTATCGCCTCGCGCACCGGCGTGCGGCCGAGCCCGAGCCTCTCGATCAGAATTCCTTCAGTCGTGATGCTGCCGGGATGAAGCTGAAGCGTGACGATGAGATGCTCCAGGATGCGGTACGCCCTTGCCGCGACCGGCTCGACGGTTCCCGGTACGAAACGCTGGTTCAAACTCATCTCCCTGGAGTCATATCAACGAACCCGACTCTGATATTTTTTGATATATCAGCGGGCCGTGCCGATTGACAGGCCTGCATTTTCCATCAAATATATCTGTAATATATCAGAAGGAGCAAGCTATGTGGACCGGCGTTTTTCCCGCGGTTACGACGAAATTCACCGAGAATGACCAGCTTGATCATGCCGAGATGGAGCGCTGCTTCGCGCTTCAGATCGAAGCAGGTTGCGACGGCATCATCGTTGCGGGATCGCTCGGCGAGGGGCCGATGCTCCATGCCGACGAGAAGCTCGCCGTCTTGAAGACGGCGAAGTCGGTGGCGGGCGGCAGGCCGGTACTGCTCACCGTGAACGAGCCGGCGACGCGCGACGCCTGCGTGTTGGCGAAGCGGGCGGCGGCCGAGGGCGCCGACGGGTTGATGGTCGTGCCGAGCCCGATCTACCACACCAATCCGGAAGAAACCGTCGCCACGCTGAAGGCAGTCGCCGCGGCCGGCGACCTGCCGGTGATGATCTATTCCAACCGGCTCGCCTACCGGGTCGACGTGACGATCCCGATCATGACGGAGCTCGCCTCCGACGAGCGCTTCGTCGCGGTCAAGGAATCCTCCGACGACATTCGTCGCTCGACCGAGATCATCAGCGCCTTCGGCGATCGCTTCGATCTTTTCACCGGCGTCGACAATCTGGCCTTCGAGGCGCTGAGCGTCGGCGCCATCGGCTGGGTCGCGGGCCTGGTGACGGCCTTCCCGCGCGAGACGGTGGCGATCTACCAGCTCATGAAGCAGGGGCGCCGCGAGGAAGCTCTCGCGATCTACCGCTGGTTCCGTCCTTTGCTCGATCTCGACGTCTCGACCTATCTCGTCCAGAATATCAAGCTTGCCGAGGTGCATGCGATCGGCACCAATGAACGGGTGCGCATGCCGCGCCTGCCATTGTTCGGCGAAAGGCGCGCGGCGGTCGAAAAGGTGATCAAGGACGCGCTCGCCGTGCGGCCCGAACTGCCGGCCTTCTGAGCGGTGGGTAGTTCATGCTTCCTCGCCCGCTCTCCGCTTCGCTCGACCGGGCAGGGACATGATCGATGGAAACGGACGTATCGCAGTGACCGCCAGCTTGTCCGAAATTGAGACCATCGTCGTCGGAGCCGGCATCATCGGCATCTGCGTCGCCGCGCGGCTTGCGGAGGCGGGCAGGGCGGTCACGGTGATCGACCGCACCGGCATCTGCGAGGAGACCAGCTCCGGAAACGCTGCCGCCTTCGCCTTTTCCGACGTCCTGCCGCTGGCGCACAAGGGGATGATCCGGCAGGTGCCGAAATGGCTGGCCGACCCGCTCGGCCCGCTTTCCATACCGCCCGCCTATCTGCCGCGCCTCGCGCCCTGGCTGTTCCGCTTCTGGCGCGCGGGGGGCAGCGGGTCCTATGAGGCGAGCCTGGCCGCGCAGGCAGGCCTGATGAAGCTCGCCGAGGCCGAATGGCTCGACCTGATGGAGAAATCCGGCACGCGTTCCATGTTGCGCGAGAACGGCTCCCTCGAGCTCTACGAAGGCGAGGCGGAGTTTCGTGCGTCCCTGCCGGGCTGGGCGGCGCGCGACCGCTTCGGCATCGCCTACCGGCACCTGCGGGCGGACGAGCTCGCCGAATATCAGCCCGGGCTCTCGCCGCAATTCACGCACGGCACCTTCGTGCCCGGCTGGAAGACGGTCGCGGACCCCAAACTGCTCGGCAAGGCGATCTGGGCTTATGCGGAAAGGTACGGCGCGAAGTTCATGCAGGGCGACGTGGCGCTCGTGAAGCCGATGGAGGGGCGAAACGTCGTACAGCTCCGGCAGGGGCGGACGCTGCCGGCGAAGAACGTCGTCATCGCGGCCGGCGCCTGGTCACACAGGCTCGCGCGCCAATTGGGCGAGCGCATCCCGCTCGAAACGGAACGCGGCTACAACACGACGCTGCCCGTCTCCGCCTTCGACGTGAGGCGGCAATTGATATTCTCCGGCCACGGTTTCGTGGTGACGCCGCTGGAGACCGGCCTGCGGGTGGGCGGGGCCGTCGAACTCGGCGGGCTGGCCCGGCCGCCGAACTTCGAACGTTCGCGCGCCATGGTGAAGAAGGCCGCGCGCTTCCTGCCGGGACTTAAGACGGAAGGCGGGCACGAGTGGATGGGCTACCGGCCTTCGCTGCCGGATTCGCTTCCCGTCATCGCCAGGGCGCGAAATGCCGCCAATGTCTTCCATGCCTTCGGCCACGGCCATCTCGGGCTCACCCAGGCAGCCGCCACCGGCAGGCTTGTCAGCGATCTGATCCTCGACAGGCCCGCCGCCGTGGATCTTGCGCCTTTTTCCTCGGCGAGGTTCTAGATGCCTGCACCCACCCCGATCACCCACAGGACATGACGATGTCGCGACATTCGTTCTTCTGCATTGACGGCCATACCTGCGGCAATCCGGTGCGGCTGGTCGCCGGCGGCGGGCCACAGCTCGACGGCTCCACGATGATGGAGCGGCGCGCGCACTTCCTGGCCGAATATGACTGGATCCGCAAAGGGTTGATGTTCGAGCCGCGCGGCCACGACATGATGTCGGGCTCGATCCTCTATCCGCCGACGCGCGAGGATTGCGACGTCGCAATCCTCTTCATCGAGACTTCGGGCTGCTTGCCGATGTGCGGCCACGGCACCATCGGCACGGTGACCATGGCGATCGAGCACGGGCTGGTCCAGCCGAAGACGCCCGGCATTTTGCGGCTCGACACGCCGGCCGGCCTGGTGGTGGCCGAATACCGGCAGGAGGGCCAATATGTGGAGGAGGTTCGCATCACCAACGTGCCGTCCTTCCTCTACGCGGAAGGGCTGGAGGTGGAGTGTCCTGATCTCGGCCCGCTCAGGGTCGACGTGGCCTATGGCGGCAATTTCTACGCGATCGTCGATCCGCAGGAGAATTATCGCGACATGGCCGACCATTCGGCGGGCGATCTGATCGCCTGGAGCCCGGTGCTGCGGCAGCGCCTCAACGAGGCCTACAGCTTCGCCCATCCGGAGAATCCGTCGATCAACCGCCTGACCCACATATTGTGGACGGGCATGCCGACAGTGGAGGGAGCGGACGCCCGCAACGCCGTCTTCTACGGCGACAAGGCGATCGACCGTTCGCCCTGCGGCACCGGCACGTCCGCGCGCATGGCGCAGCTTCACGCCAAGGGAAGGCTGAAGGCGGGCGATGGTTTCGTGCACGAATCGATCATCGGCTCGCTCTTCAGGGGCAAGGTGGAAGCCGAGGCGAAGGTCGGCAACCGCCCGGCCATCATCCCCTCGATCGGCGGTTGGGCGCGCATGACCGGCCTCAACACGATCTTCATCGACGACCGCGATCCGTTCGCGCACGGGTTCTCGGTTCTGTGAGCCAGAATCGCCCCCCGAAGAGGGTGGATGAGTGCGCGTACATCCAACGGTTTACGCAAGAATCCACGATTTTTGAAGGGAAATGCACATCACCATGCGAAAGATTGTCTAAAAAGGCTGGAGTTAGGCAAAGACATTGCGATATGCCAATGCTAGGGTCCAGCTTAGTCCAACGGGCGGGACAGCACGGTCAGACCTCTGGGAACAGGTCTCATCACGCTGACGTGACGTAAGAAAATAGGCGTTGCAATCCGGCCCCGGAGCAATAGGACTAGGGGAATACAAGAAAAGAATGCACCTTTCGGTGACATTCTCGGGGAGTAGCGTAACTACATGGAATATTTCCTGCAGCAGCTTATCAATGGGCTGACGCTCGGCTCGATCTACGGGCTGATCGCGATCGGCTACACGATGGTCTACGGCATCATCGGCATGATCAACTTCGCCCATGGCGATATCTTCATGATCGGCTCGTTCATCGCGCTGGCCGTGTTTCTCATCCTGACGACGGTGCTTGGCTTTACCTTTCTGCCAGTCGTCCTCCTGATCGTCCTGATCATCGGGATGCTGTTCACCTCGGCGTGGGGATGGACGGTGGAGCGCCTGGCCTACCGGCCGTTGCGCGGTTCCTTCCGGCTCGCTCCGCTGATCACCGCGATCGGCATGTCGATCGTCCTGCAGAACTTCGTCCAGGTCACCCAGGGCGCCCGCGTCAAGCCGCTGCCGCCGCAGATCCAGGGCGGCGTCACGCTGATGGAGGGATCGACGGAGGCCGGACGCATCGTCGTCCAGCTCTCCTACATGCAGATGATCATCATCGTGACCACCATCGTCCTGATGACGCTGTTCACGCTGCTGATCACGCGGACCTCGCTCGGCCGCGCGCAGCGCGCCTGCGAGCAGGACCGCAAGATGGCTTCCCTGCTCGGCGTCAATGTCGACCGCACCATCTCGCTGACCTTCGTGATGGGCGCGGCGCTGGCCTCGGTCGCCGGCCTGATGTTCCTGCTGCTCTACGGCGTGATCGACTTCTATATCGGCTTCCTCGCCGGCGTTAAGGCCTTCACGGCGGCGGTGCTCGGCGGCATCGGCTCGCTGCCCGGCGCGATGCTGGGCGGGCTTCTGATCGGCATGATCGAAGTGATGTGGTCGGCCTATTTCTCGGTCGAGTACAAGGATGTCGCGGCCTTCTCGATCCTTGCCATCGTGCTGATATTCCTGCCCTCCGGGCTGCTCGGCAAACCGGAAGTGGAGAAGGTCTGATGGCTGCCGTGAACAACGCCGCCGTGAACACCGCGGCCGTCGATCCGAATTCGCTCCAGGCCTCGCTGAAGGACGCCCTGCTTGCGGCATTGCTCGCCGGCGCGCTCGGCCTCTTCTTCCTCGGTATCCGCACCGACATCGCGCCCGGCGGGCTCGCGGTCAGGACCAGGTGGGGGCTCCTGCTCACGGCCATGGCGATCGTCTTCGCCGGAAGGCTCCTCCTCAACCTCTTCGTCTTCAAGACGAAGAGGCCGGTCACCCGCGCCATCTCCGGCAGCATGGCCGGCACGGGTTCGGCGCTGCCGACGCTCGGCTGGTGGATGGGACGGGGCCTGTTCGGCTTCGCGCTGGTGCTGCCCTTCTTCTTCATGACGTTCTTCCCGGGCCAGCAGAGGCAGTATATCGACCTCGCCATCCTCATCATGACCTACATCATGCTGGGATGGGGGCTCAACATCGTCGTCGGCCTCGCCGGCCTGCTCGATCTCGGCTACGTCGCCTTCTACGCGGTGGGTGCCTATTCCTTCGCGCTGCTGGCGACGAATTTCGAGTTCATCGGCTTCTGGACGGCGCTGCCGCTCGCCGGGCTTCTCGCCGCCTTCTGGGGCATGATCCTCGGCTTTCCGGTGCTGCGGCTGCGCGGCGACTATCTGGCGATCGTCACGCTCGCCTTCGGCGAGATCATCCGCGTGGTGCTGCTCAACTGGTATGATTTCACCGGCGGCCCCAACGGCATCTCGGGCATTCCGAAACCGACATTCTTCGGCCTCGAATTCAGCCGCGGCGAGGGCGGGTTCGCGGATTTCTTCGGCATCGAGTTCAATTCGATCCACCGCTTCGTCTATCTCTACTACATCATCTTCATCCTCGCGATCATCACCAACATCGTGACGATGCGGCTGCGCCGGCTGCCGATCGGCCGGGCCTGGGAAGCGTTGCGCGAGGACGAGATCGCCTGCCGCTCGCTCGGCATCAACACCACCAATACCAAGCTGACCGCATTCGCGATCGGCGCGATGTTCGGCGGCTTCGCGGGATCGTTCTTCGCCACCCGTCAGGGCTTCATCTCGCCGGAGAGCTTCACCTTCCTGGAATCGGCGATCATCCTTGCAATCGTGGTTCTCGGCGGGCTGGGCTCGCAGATCGGCGTGGTGATCGCCTCGATCGTGATGATCGGCGGCATCGAGCTCCTGCGCAATATCGGCTTCCTCAGCCAGATATTCGGACCCGGCTTCGACCCGACGCAGTACCGCATGCTGATCTTCGGGCTCGCCATGGTGCTGATCATGGTCTGGAAGCCGCGCGGCCTGGTGTCGACGCGCGAACCGTCGGCGGTGCTCAAGGAAAAGAAGAAAATCGGAGCCGACATGGTCGCTCAGGGTGAGGGTCACTGATGGCGGCGGCAGTGCAGACGCCGGCCGACGCCGGCGAAACGAAAAGCTGGGATCTCGATCCCGTCCTCACGGTCGAGCATCTGACGATGCGTTTCGGCGGCCTGGTCGCCATCAACGACCTGTCCTTCAACGTGGGACGCGGCGAGATCACCGCGCTGATCGGTCCGAACGGCGCCGGCAAGACGACGGTCTTCAACTGCGTCACCGGCTTCTACAAGCCCACCGAGGGTCGCATCGCCATGCGCCACGGGCTCGGCCAGCAGGCTCAGACCGTGTCGGAGGTCACCCATAGCAGCCTGAAATGGAAGCCCTCGCCCGAAGGCGCGGTCTTCCTTCTGGAGCGCATGCCCGATTTCGAGATATCGCACCATGCCAAGGTGGCGCGCACCTTCCAGAACATCCGCCTCTTCGGCGGCATGACGGTGCTGGAGAACCTGCTCGTCGCCCAGCACAACCCGTTGATGAGGGCGTCCGGCTTCACGCTCGGCGGCATCCTCGGCCTGCCCGGTTTCCGCAAGGCGGAGCAGGCTTCGATCGACAAGGCGGTTTACTGGCTCGAACAGGTCCGCCTGATCGAGCGCGCCGACGATCCGGCCGCCGACCTGCCCTATGGCGACCAGCGCCGGCTCGAGATAGCGCGGGCGATGTGCACGGAGCCGCATCTCCTCTGCCTCGACGAGCCGGCGGCGGGACTCAACCCGCGCGAATCGCACGAACTCAACGAATTGCTGCAGTTCATCCGCAGGGAACACGGAACCTCCGTGCTGCTGATCGAGCACGACATGGGCGTCGTCATGGAGATTTCCGACCACATCGTCGTTCTCGACTACGGCGTGAAGATCTCGGACGGCGATCCGGCGGCGGTGAAGACCGATCCGAGCGTGATCGCGGCCTATCTCGGCGTCGAGGACGAGGATCTGGCGGAGAAGCCGGAAGTCGCGTCGATCGTCGTCGAAGCGCTGGGCGAGGAAGCCGCGGAGGAAGCGGGCATCGAAATTCCGCCCGCGCGGAAGAACGGAGGCGACAAATGAGCGACGCTTCCGAAATGCTCCTCTCGGTCCGCAAGGTGGAGACCTATTACGGCAAGATCGTCGCGCTGCGCGGCGTCGACATCGACGTCCATCGCGGCGAGATCGTCACGTTGATCGGCGCCAACGGCGCCGGCAAGTCGACGCTGATGATGACGATCTGCGGCAGCCCGCAGGCACGGGTCGGGCAGATCGTCTATGACGGCCAGGACATAACCACGATGCCGACGCACGAGATCATGCGGCTCGGCATCGCCCAGTCTCCGGAAGGCCGGCGCATCTTCCCGCGCATGACCGTCATGGAGAACCTACAGATGGGCGCTTCGCTGGTGCCGGACCAGTATTTCGAGGACGATCTGAAGCGTGTCTACGATCTCTTCCCCCGGCTCAAGGAGCGCGCGGGCCAGCGCGGCGGAACGCTCTCGGGCGGCGAACAGCAGATGCTGGCGATCGCCCGCGCGCTGATGGGCCGACCCAAGCTGCTCCTGCTCGACGAACCTTCGCTGGGGCTGGCTCCGCTCATCGTCAAGCAGATCTTCGAGGTCATCAAGGAACTGAACAAAAACGAGGGCCTGACGGTGTTCCTGGTGGAACAGAATGCGTTCCACGCGCTCAAGCTCGCCCATCGCGGCTACGTCATGGTCAACGGCAACATCACGATGAGCGGCACCGGCCCCGAACTGCTCAAGCGCGAGGAAGTGCGCGCGGCCTATCTCGAAGGCGGGAGGCACTAGGCATGGAAAAGGAATACAGCCTTCTCTGGGAAGTCACCTTCTGGGAGTTCCTGTTCGTGACCGTCGCGCTCGCGGGCAGCGCGGCCTACATGACCGGTCGGGCGATCGCGAGAAGCTGGCAGGGGCTGCCGGTGCTCGCGATCTACATGGTGCTGCTGGCTGCTGCCACGCGCTTCATCCATTTTGCCCTGTTCGAGGGCTCGCTCCTGACCATCCACTATTACATAGTCGATCTCATCGTCCTGCTCCTGATCGCGTTCGCCGGCTTCCGGTTCACCCGCGGCAAGCAGATGGCGAGGCAATACGGATTTCTCCTCGACGGAAAGGGCGCCTGAAAGGGGGGCGAGACCGGCAGTTGGCAAGCTGCCGACGAAGTTCGACGGATGAGCTTTATTTCGCAAAGGAATTGGGCTTTGATGTCGATCAAGCGGGTAGGGAACGCCCGCATGGTGTCGGACCTGGGAATTCGAAACACCAGCCCAGCCGGCACCGGAATTGTCAGGTGTTTATGGGAGTCATCATGAAGAAGGCACTATTGGCAGGCGTGGCGCTCGGCTTCGCGTTTTCGAGCCCCGCATTCGCAGACATTCTTATCGGTACTGCCGGACCTATGACCGGTCAGTACGCGTCCTTCGGCGCGCAGATGAAGGCTGGCGCCGAACAGGCGGTCGAAGACATCAACGCCGCCGGCGGCGTCAACGGCGAAATGCTCAAGCTGGAGATCGGCGACGACGCTTGCGATCCGAAGCAGGCGGTCGCGGTCGCCAACCAGATGGCCGGAAACGGCGTCGTGTTCGTGGCCGGCCATTTCTGCTCCGGCTCCTCGATCCCCGCTTCGGCGGTCTATTCCGAGGAAGGCATCATCCAGATCTCGCCGGCCTCCACCAACCCGACCTTCACGGACGAGCGTCCGGGGCCGGGCATCTACCGGACCTGCGGTCGCGACGACCAGCAGGGCGATGTCGCCGGCAAGTATCTGGTCGAGCATTTCGCCGACAAGAAGGTGGCGTTCGTCCACGACAAGACCGCTTACGGCAAGGGTCTCGCCGACGCGACGATGGCGGCCTACGAGGCGGCCGGCGGCAAGCCGGCGCTCTACGAAGCCTACACCGCCGGTGAAAAGGACTATTCGGCGCTGGTCTCCAAGCTGAAGCAGGAAGGCGTCGGCGTCCTCTATGTCGGCGGCTACCACACGGAAGCCGGCCTGATGGCGCGCCAGATGAAGGAGCAGGGCATGGATACCGTGCTCGTCTCCGGCGACGCGCTCGTCACCGACGAGTACTGGGCGATCACCGGCGATGCCGGCGAAGGCACGCTGATGACCTTCTCGCCCGATCCGCGCAAGAACCCCGATGCAGCCCCGCTGGTCGAGAAGTTCCGCGCCAAGGGCATCGAGCCGGAAGGCTACGTGCTGTACACCTACGCTTCGATCCAGGCATGGGCCGATGCCGTGAAGACGGCCGGTTCCACCGACTTCGACCCGGTGGTGAAGGCGCTCGACGACGGTACGTTCAAGACCGTGCTCGGCGACCTCAACTTCGACGACAAGGGTGACGTCACGCTTCCGGGCTACGTCTTCTACGAGTGGAAGAGCGGCAAGTATGACTACGTGACCCAGTAAGCCGGGGTTTCATCATCGTACGGACGGCCCGGCGCTTGCGCCGGGCCGTCTGCTTTCCGGGCTCTTCCGGTTCGGTTTGCACTGCAGCATTTTGCGGGCTAATGAGGACGCAGGTTGTCGTTGCGTCACCTTCGGAGGCCCGTTCGTGAAGATTTCAAAAATCCTCGTCGCCAATCGATCCGAGATCGCCATCCGTGTTTTTCGGGCGGCCAACGAGCTGGGCATCCGCACCGTCGCGATCTGGGCCGAGGAGGACAAATATTCGCTCCACCGCTTCAAGGCCGATGAGAGCTATCAGGTTGGCCGCGGACCGCATCTGGAGCGCGACCTCGGGCCGATCGAAAGCTATCTGTCGATCGAGGAGGTGATCCGGGTGGCGAGGCTGTCGGGAGCCGATGCGATCCATCCCGGTTACGGGCTGCTTTCGGAAAGCCCGGAATTCGCCGAGGCCTGCGCCGACGACGGCATCGTCTTCATCGGCCCGAAGCCGGAAACGATGCGGCGGCTCGGCAACAAGGTCGCCGCCCGCAACCTTGCCGTCGAGGTCGGGGTTCCGGTCGTGCCCGCGACCGAGCCGCTGCCGGACGACATGGAAACGGTGAAAGAGATGGCCGCCGAAATCGGCTATCCCGTCATGCTCAAGGCGTCCTGGGGCGGCGGCGGCCGCGGCATGCGCGCGATCCGCGCCGAAGCGGATCTGGCACGCGAGGTGACGGAGGCAAGGCGCGAGGCCAAGGCCGCCTTCGGCAAGGACGAGGTCTATCTGGAAAAGCTCGTCGAGCGCGCCCGCCATGTCGAGGTCCAGGTGCTCGGCGACACGCATGGCAATGCGGTCCATCTCTTCGAGCGCGACTGCTCGATCCAGCGGCGCAAC
Source organism: Aquamicrobium sp. LC103 (assembly GCF_001014615.2). Taxonomy (GTDB): domain Bacteria; phylum Pseudomonadota; class Alphaproteobacteria; order Rhizobiales; family Rhizobiaceae; genus LBCQ02. The sequence goes on along the minus strand of NZ_LBCQ02000010.1, from coordinate 268,945 downwards.
CAGAAGGTCGTGGAGCGCGCGCCGGCGCCCTATCTCAGCGATGCGCAGCGCGCGGAGCTTTGCGGCCACGCGCTGAAGATCGCCGAGGCTACCGACTATGTCGGTGCGGGCACCGTCGAGTTCCTGATGGATGCCGACACCGGCAAGTTCTATTTCATCGAGGTCAACCCGCGCATCCAGGTCGAGCACACGGTCACCGAGGAGGTGACGGGCATCGACATCGTCAAGGCGCAGATACGTATCCTGGAGGGCGCGGCGATCGGCTCGCAGGCATCCGGCGTGCCGGCGCAGGGCGACATCCGCCTCAACGGCCACGCGCTGCAGTGCCGTATCACCACCGAGGACCCGGAGCAGAACTTCATTCCCGATTACGGCCGCATCACCGCCTATCGCGGCGCGACCGGCTTCGGTATCAGGCTCGACGGCGGCACGGCCTATTCGGGCGCGGTGATCACCCGCTACTACGATCCGCTGCTGGAAAAGGTGACGGCCTGGGCGCCTTCGCCGGAAGAAGCGATCAACCGCATGGGGCGGGCGCTGCGCGAATTCCGCATTCGCGGCGTGGCGACCAACCTCACCTTCCTCGAGGCGATCGTCAACCATTCGAAATTCCACGACAATTCCTACACGACGCGCTTCATCGACACGACGCCGGAGCTGTTCGAGCAAGTGAAGCGCCAGGACCGCGCCACCAAGCTGCTGAATTATCTCGCCGACGTCACCGTCAACGGGCATCCGGAGACGCGCGACCGGCCGAGGCCCAACGCGGAGGCCGCCGCGCCGCGCGTGCCATATGCCAACGGCGCGATGCCGGATGGAGCGAGACAGCGGCTCGATGCGCTCGGGCCGGAGAAGTTCGCCGCCTGGATGCGGGCGGAGAAGCGCGTGCTCGTCACCGACACGACAATGCGCGACGGGCATCAGTCGCTGCTCGCCACCCGCATGCGCACCCACGACATCGCGGCGATCGCCGGCGTCTATGCGCGTGCCCTGCCGCAGCTTCTTTCGCTCGAATGCTGGGGCGGGGCGACCTTCGACGTCGCGATGCGCTTCCTGACGGAGGATCCCTGGGAGCGGCTCGCCAAGGTGCGCGAGGGGGCGCCCAACCTGCTCCTGCAGATGCTGCTGCGCGGTGCGAACGGCGTCGGCTACACCAATTATCCCGACAATGTCGTGCGCTATTTCGTGAAGCAGGCGGCAAAAGGCGGCATCGACCTCTTCCGTGTCTTCGACTGCCTCAACTGGGTCGAGAACATGCGCGTGGCGATGGATGCCGTGTGTGAGGAGAACAAGCTCTGCGAGGCGGCGATCTGCTACACCGGCGACATCCTCGATCCAGCCCGTGCGAAGTACGACCTCAAATACTACGTCGCGCTCGCCAAGGAGCTGGAGGCCGCCGGTGCGCACATCATCGCGGTGAAGGACATGGCCGGCTTGCTCAAGCCCGCCGCGGCGCGCGTTCTCTTCAAGGCGCTGCGCGAGGCGACGGAGCTGCCGATCCATTTCCACACGCACGACACGTCGGGCATTGCCGCCGCGACGGTGCTGGCGGCGATCGAAGCCGGTGTCGATGCGGTGGACGCGGCGATGGACGCGCTGTCGGGCAACACGTCGCAGCCCTGCCTCGGATCGATCGCCGAGGCGCTCTCCGGCGACGCGCGCGACCCCGGCCTCGACACCGGCTGGGTCAGGCGGATTTCCTTCTACTGGGAGGCGGTGCGCAACCAATATGCCGCTTTCGAAAGCGATCTGAAGGGACCCGCTTCCGAGGTTTATCTGCACGAAATGCCGGGCGGCCAGTTCACCAATCTCAAGGAGCAGGCGCGCTCGCTGGGGCTCGAGACCCGCTGGCACGAGGTGGCGCAGGCCTATCACGACGTCAATCTGATGTTCGGCGACATCGTCAAGGTCACGCCGTCCTCCAAGGTGGTGGGCGACATGGCGCTGATGATGGTGAGCCAGGACCTGACCGTCGCCGATGTCGAGAACCCGGCGAAGGACATCGCGTTCCCGGATTCGGTCGTCTCCATGCTGCGCGGCGATCTCGGCCAGTCGCCGGGCGGCTGGCCTGCGGCACTGCAGAAGAAGGCGCTGAAGGGCGACAAGCCGATCACGGTGCGACCCGGTTCGCTCCTGAAGGCCGCCGATCTCAAAAAGGAACGCAAGGAGATCGAGACGAAGCTGGAGCGCACGCTTTCCGATATCGAGTTCGCCTCATGGCTGATGTATCCGAAGGTCTTTTCCGACTTCGCCGCCGCGCAGGAGGAATACGGTCCGGTCAGCGCGCTGCCGACGCCGGTCTATTTCTACGGCATGAGCCAGGAGGACGAGATCTTCGTCGAGATCGAGCGCGGCAAGACGCTTGTCATACGCTGCCTCGCCATCGGCGAGGTGGACGAGAAGGGCATGGCCACCGTCTTCTTCGAGCTCAACGGTCAGCCGCGCCGCGTCAAGGTGCCGGACCGCAAGCACGGCGCGTCCGCCGGCAAGGCGCGGCGCAAGGCGGAGGCCGGCAACGACGCGCATCTCGGCGCGCCGATGCCCGGCGTGATATCGACCGTGGCGGTCGCGGCCGGGCAGAAGGTCAAGGCCGGCGACGTGCTGCTTTCCATCGAGGCGATGAAGATGGAAACCGCGCTTCACGCAGAGCGCGACGGCGAGATCGCCGAGGTGCTGGTGCGCGCCGGCGAGCAGATCGACGCGAAGGATCTGCTTCTGGTCTATGCCTGACGGTCCCTCCGCCGCCCTCCCGCGCATATGTTCGAGCATTTCCGGACAAGGTGAAATCGCCCCCTGCGAACAGCGCCCCCTCCGGCTGCCGGAGGGGGCTTCAGGCAGAACTGAAACGGTCTAGACCATATCGCAAAGGAGCCCAGTCTTGAGCACGGCAAGCGACGCGCGTTTCTGGGACCGGTCCTCACGGAAATATGCCGCGGCTGCGATTACGGATCCGGCGGGATATGAACGTACACTGGATCGGACTCGCGCCCTGTTGGGATCGGATGTCCGGGTGCTCGAGCTGGGCTGCGGGACGGGAACGACGGCGCTTCGGCTTGCGGGCGGCGTGCAAGACTATCTTGCGACGGATATTTCGGCCGAAATGATCGCGATCGCCGAGGAGAAACATGCCGCCGATCCCATTCCCGCGCTTTCCTTCCGCGCCGCGACCGTGGAGGTGCTTGCATCCGAGGCCGGACAGTTCGATGCGGTCCTGGGCTTCAACTATCTTCACCTGGTCCGCGACCTGTCCGGCACGCTGCGCCGCATCCATGACCTCCTCGCAGCGGAGGGCTTGTTGATCTCCAAGACGCCCTGCGTCGGCGACATGAACCCGCTCATCCGACTTGCCCTGCCCGTCATGCGCGCGATCGGCAAGGCGCCCTATGCCGGGGTCTTCCGGGCGGCGGAGCTCAACCAGCATCTGCGCGCGGCGGGTTTCGACATTCTTGCGACCGAAAGCCACTCAACCAGGGGCAACGAAGCCCGTCCCTACATCGTGGCGCGCAAGAGATGACGTGAACGATCGAGCCCATGTGAAGCCCGTTCCGTTCCGGTCTTCTCGCGCTGTTCGAATGTTGGAGAAAACCCGAGGCGGTCGACGGCGCGCTGAGCGCAACGGCCCTCGGCCTTTCCGGTTTGGATTGCGCTCCGGCCGGTCAGCGCTCGCTCTCGCGCGGCGGCGCGCCGGAAATCGTCGGCGTCGGCCGGGGCTCGGGCGCCGGCACTGCCGCTGTCGGCGCCGTCCGCGCGGCGCTCGGCGCGGTCTCGCCGGCCGATGCCTGATCGGGATAGCTGATGAAGGAGCGGTAGATATAGCCGCGTCGGCCCTGATAGACCGCTTCGCACCAATTGCAGTCGCGCGCCGCCTCGATCACCGCATTGGCGGGGACGACCAGCAGGACCTCGGCCTCGTCGGCGGGGCCGGAACGGAGGTTCACATACCGCCCGACCGTGGCGGGAGACAGGGAGATATTGGTGAAATCCGGCTCCGCCGCAGCCTCGGGCGGCGGCACGGCTTCCGACTGCGGGGCGGAAGGTTCGAGCGCGCTCATCTCGTCGGCCTGAGACCTCTGTGCCGCCTCGAGCGCGGCGATCTCCTCGGCCGTTTCCGCGACTTCCACGTCTTCTTCCGTCAGGGCCGAAACGTCGGCCCCGATGGATGCGGTCGCATCCCGGTTGAGGCCGGCCTGCGCCGCCGGATCTCCGTTGAGCTTGGCGCGTGCCGCCTCGACGAGTTGCTCCTGAATGGCGGATTGATCCTCCTCGGCTGCCTGCGGGCCGGAAGCGGCGGGCGCCTCGGCCGTCGCCTCGGCTTCGTCGCCCCAACGCGGATCGTTCCCAGCCGGCGCCCGCATCGCGTTTCCGGCATCCGGCGCGGCTGTCTCGGGCGTGGCGACGCGGGGCAGGGTTTCGGCCTCCGCGGCCGTCGCGTCGATCGCGATAACCTCCGCGGCTGAGGTGTCGGCGGTCCGGGCGGGCTGGGCTTCGACCGTTGCGGATGGCGGATTGCCTCCCGACAACGTCAACGCCACCAAAGTGACGATCGCGGCGACACCGAACAGCGAGATTGCCGCCGGCAGCGCGAGCGTCCGCCACCGGTCGCGCGCGTCGGGTTTGAGATTGTGCCAGTAAGAGCTCACGCTCGCGGCGGCCCGGTTTAGCCAAACGGGGGCCTTTGCCGTTTTCAGGGGGCTTTTCACGCCAAGGTCTCCACGCAGTTACGCTGGTACATGACTGAGCCGTGCCCCATCGGCTGCCAACGGAACGCCGATCAGGCGAAAGCTCAGCTTCCTCCGCCTGCCGAGCCATGTTTTGCTGCCTGAATGTGGCCGCGTTTGGTCCGGAATCTGGCAAGAGGCAAGAATCCTGGGTTTCTTGGTCCAACGACTTTCCGCCCGTTGCCATTGACTGGCAACTAAACCGATTTAATTTCCCTTCGTTGCAAAAATGGATTCGCATATGGACGCCACCAACGTCATGACGAGTGCGCGGCTTGGCCGCTGGGCCGTCGCCGCCATGTTCTTCGCCAACGGCTTTCTCGTGGGCAGTTGGGCGCCGCAGATCCCGCTGGTCCTCACGCGTCTCGAAATCCGCGAGTCGACGCTCGGTATTCTCATCCTCGTCTTCGGCCTGGGCGCGCTGGTGGCGATGCCGTGGGCTGGCTATCTGATCTCGCGCCACGGCTCGAAGAACGTGCTTCGCCTCTTCGCGCTGACGAGCACGGTCGGGCTCCTCGTCGTCGCGCTGTCGCCGAACCCCTGGCTAGCCGCGCCGGCCATGTTCTTCTTCGGCGGTGTCGTCGGCGGCACCGATGTGGCGATGAACACCAACGCGGTGGCCGTGGAGAGGCGGCTCGGGCGGGCGATCATGTCGGCCTCGCACGGCTTCTGGAGCCTGGGCGGCTTCGCCGGCGGCGGCCTCGGCGGCCTTTTCATCCAGAACTACGGCTATCTTCCCCATGCCGGTTTCGTCACGCTCGTCGCGCTGGCGATCGTCCTTGGCGCCTGTTTTTATCTGGTGGGGGAAGACAGGCCCGTCGCGCAGGAGCACCGCAAGTTCTCGTTTCCATCCAGCCCGACCGTCTATCTGGTCGGAATGATGGCGCTCTTCTCGATGATCCCCGAGGGCGCGATCCTCGACTGGGCCGCGCTCTACCTTCGCCAGGAGCTCGGGGCCGACATCGCAACCGCCGGCTTCGCCTTTGCCGCGTTCTCCGCCACCATGGCCTCGATGCGCTTTCTCGGCGACGGGGTGCGCAACCGGTTCGGCGCGGTCACCACCCTGCGCGTTTCGAGCCTCATCGCGGCCGTGGGCATTCTGCTCGGCGGGCTCGCGCCCAATGCCTGGGTGGCGATCGCCGCCTTCGCCTTCGCCGGCCTGGGCATCGCCAACATGGTGCCGATCGCCTTTTCGGCGGCGGGCAACCAGGAGGGCATGGCCGCGGGAACCGGCATGAGCGTCGTCACCACGATGGGTTATTCGGGCATCCTGATAGCGCCCTCGGCGATCGGCTTCATCGGCGAGCATACGGGCTTCGCGCCGATCTTCATGGTGCTTTCGGGGTTGTTGGTCGTCGTCTGCCTCATGGCAGGCCTCGCGCATCGCGCGGATTTCAAGGCGCACTATCCTGCCGAATAGGGACGCGGTTCGGCTTCCGCGAAGTCAGGCCTCCATCCATCATCTGGCTTGCCGCCATCTGACGGAGCTGCCCGTCGGGGGCAATCGATTCCACTAGATTCTGCCCATGAGCATCAGGATCAGGACGATGATCAGGACCACGCCCAGTATGCCGGACGGCCCATAGCCCCAGCCGCGGGAGTAAGGCCATGCCGGGACCGCGCCGAGCAGGATCAGGATGAGGATGATGATCAGAAGCGTGCCGAGTGACATGGCGATCCCCTTGAAATCAGGGTTGTTGAGACACCATGACAATGCGGCGCGGAGCCGAAAAGTTCCCCCGGCGAACGGTTGCGGACCGTTGCCGGGGCTTTAGTTTTTCTATTCGGCCGCCTTCGGATAGGCCACGGCCTCGTCGGGAAGCTTGTCATCATTCTCTTCAACCTTGGCGCCGCCGCGGCGGAAGAGACGGGACCAGAAGCTGCGCTTGCCTTCGGGGCGCTTCTCCCGCGTGAAGACCATCAGCGCGGAGGGCGTGACCACCAGCGTCAGCACCGTCGCGAAGGCGAGGCCGTAGACGATGGCGCTCGAAAGCGAGATCCACCACTGCGTCGACGGCGCGTTGATCGTCGTCTCATGATGCGAAAGCTCCAGCCCCAGGCCGAAGGCGATGGGCAGCACGCCCAGGATCGCGGCCGCCGCCGTCAGCACGACGGGACGGGCGCGCTCGCGGCAGGTCTGGAGCACCGCATCGAGCTTGTTCCAGCCTTCGTCGCGCAAACGGTCGTAGGTGTCGATCAGAACGATGTTGTTGTTCACCACGACACCCGCCAGCGCGATGATGCCCAGGCCCGACATGATGATGCCGAAGGCTTGCCCGGTGAGGAGAAGGCCAAGGAACACGCCGATCGTCGACATGACCACGGTCATCAGCACCAAGAACACGCTGGTGAACTTGTTGAACTGTGCCAGGAGCACGATGAAGATCAGGAAGACGGCTGCGCCGAAGGCCCTGGACAGGAAGGCGCTCGCCTCGTCGCTCTCCTCGCTCGAGCCGGCCAGCTTCCACTTCGTCTCGCCGATCTCCATGCCGCCGAGAAGCTGGGAGACCTGCTCCTGCACGGCGGCGACCTGGAAGCTGCTCGCGACATTGGCCTGGACGACCACGGTACGCTCGCCGTCGATGCGGTTGAGGATGCCGACACGCGGCTCGGGCTTGCGCGTGACGAAGTTGGAGATCGGCACAGAACCCTGCTGGGTCTCGACGCGGAGCTGGTCGAGCGAGGACAGGGTGCGCCGGTCCTCCGGCAGGCGCAGGCGGATATCGACCGCATCGTCGGCGCCGGCCGGCCTGTAGTCCGTGAGCTTCAGGCCGGTGGTGACGAGCTGAACCACCGTTCCGACCGCCATCGGGCTGACGCCGTAGCGGGCAGCCTTGCTGCGGTCAACCTCGATCGCCCAATCGACGCCGGGCGGCGGCAGGCCGTCCGATATGTCGATGACGCCGGGGACCTCGCCGATGCGCTGCGCGACCGTGCGGGCCGTGTCGTCCAGCCCTTCCGGGTTGACGGCGGAAAGACGGATCTGGATCGGCTTGCCGGTGGGCGGGCCCGCGTCGGGGACGCGCACCTCCACGTCGACGCCGGGAATGCCGGCCATGGCGACGCGCAGCTCATCCAGGATTTCATGCGCCGGCTTGCGCTCGCGCCAGTCGACGAACTCGTATTGGATGACGCCGACGACGTCCTCCGGAATGTCCTGCCCGCCGCCCTGCGTCTTGCCGACGCGCGTGTAGACGGATTCGATGCCGGGCCACCCGAGCAGGCGATTCTCGGCTTCGCGCGTGGCGAGATCCATCTCGGCCAGCGAGAGGTTGCCGCGCGCATGCACGTAGAGCAGGCCGTAATCGGGCTCGACATTCGGGAAGAACTCGACGCCCGCGCCGTATTTCGTGTAGGCGAACTGGACACCGACCAGCAGCGCCACCGTGAGCACCAGCACCGTCTTCGGAAACTGCACCGCGCGCTTGACGATGGCCATGTACCAGCCGTCGCGATGGTCCTCTTCCGTGTAGGGATGCGCCTTGGCGAACATCGCGCCCAGCGTGGGCGTGAAGACCAGCGCGTAGAGCATGGACGCCGCCAGCGTCACGATCAGCGTGATCGGCAAGTACTTCATGAAGTCGCCGACGATGCCCGGCCAGAAGAGCAGCGGCGAGAAGGCCGCGATGCGGGTCATGGTCGCCGCGATGACCGGGCCGGCCATGCGGTTCGCCGCCAGCTCGAAGGCCTGTTCCCTCGGCATGCCTTCCGACATGCGCCGCTCGGCGAATTCGGTGACGATGATCGCGTCGTCCACCAGCATGCCGACCGCCAGGATGAGGCTGAACAGCACGATCATGTTGATCGTGTAGCCCATCATCGCCAGCAGCAGGATGCCCATCAGGAACGACGACGGAATGGCAAGGCCGATCAGGATCGATGAGCGGCCGGACAGCGCATAGAGAATGACGATGAAAACCAGGATGACGGCGATCACCACATGGTTCTGGAGCTCGCCCAGAAGCTGTTCGATGAAGACCGATTTGTCCTGGGTGTAGGTGACCTCCATGCCTTCCGGCAATTGGGTCTGGTACTGGTCGGCTATCGCCTTCACGGCCTCGACCGTATCGACCAGGTTGGAGCCGATGCGCTTCTTCACCTCGATGGCGATCGCCGGGCGGCCGTCGAGCCGGGTGATCGTTTCGGCATCCTTGAAGGTGGAGCGCACGGTGGCGAGGTCCTGCGCGCGCACGACAGCGTTCGGCCCGGCGACGATCGGCAGGTTCGCGACGTCGTCGACGGTTTCGATCAGCGCCGGCACCTTGACGGCATACTTGCCTTCCGAGCCCTCGATGGCGCCTGCTGCCACGAGGCTGTTGGACTGGCCGACGGCCTCCATCATCTGGTCGAGCCGCAGCCCGTAGGAAGACAGCTTCATCGGGTCGATCACGACCTCGACGAGGTCGTCGCGCGCGCCCTGGAGAGAGCCTTCGAGAACGCCGGGCACCTCCTCGATGCGGTCGCGCAGCTCGCGCGCCGCCTTGGTCAGCATGCGTTCGGGCACGTGGCCCGAAAGCGTCACCACCAGCACCGGGAATTCGGAGATGTTGACCTCGTTGACGGTCGGCTCCTCCGCGCCCTGCGGCAGGTCGCCCCTGGCGTCGTCGACCTTGGAGCGGGTATCGTCCAGCGCCGTCTTCAGGTTCGTCGAGGGGTCGAACTCCAGCAGCACGTAGCCGCCGCCCTGATAGGCGGCGGAGCGCATCTCCTTGATGCCCTTGATGCTCTTGAGCTTGGTTTCCATCGGCCGCAGCAGCAGCCGTTCGGAATCCTCAGGCGAGATGCCCTGATAGGTCAGGCTCACATAGATGATCGGAATCGCGACGTCGGGCTCGGCTTCCTTCGGGATCGCCTGGTAGGCCAGCGCGCCCGCGATGACCAGGAACAGGAGGACCGAAAGCGTGAGCCGCGCATTGCGGATCGCTATGCCAACGATGTTCATGCCTATTGCGTCCCATTCGCCGGTTTACCCGCCAGTTCCTCTAGTTCTTCCTTGTCGGCCTCGACCGCCTGGACGGTATCGCCGTCGCTGACCAGTTCCTGGCCGGCGACGATGATGCGCGCGCTCTCGGGGATGCCGGCGAGCACCAGACCCTTCGGCGTGTCGTCGACCAGGTCGATCGGGTAGAACATCACCTTGTTGTCGGCGCTGACCGCGCGGATGCCGAGGTCGCCATTGTTGCTGAGCGAGACGACCGAGCGCGGCAGTATCACCGAATCCACGGGATCGGCGCGAAGCGTGATTTCAGTGGTCATGCCGGCCGGAACGGCGAGGTCGTCGTTGGGAATCGCGATCTCGACGCGGAAGGTGCGCGTCGCCGTCGTCGCGTCGCGACTGATATAGCGGACCACGCCGCCGCCTTCGATCTCCTGCCCGTTGACGAGGCGCACGTCGGCCTTGTCGCCCGGCTTGATGTAGCGCAGATCGCGCTCGGAAACCTCGCCGATCGCCAATACGGGATCGAGCTTCAGGATGGTCGCGACCTGCGTGCCGGCCTGGACCGAGCCGCCGATCTGGACGTCGATGCGGTCGACGACGCCGTCGAATGGCGCGCGCACTTCGATGCGGCCGAGCTCGGCAAGGGCCGCCTCGAGCTGCGATTTCGCGGAAGAAAGCGCCGAGCGCGTATTGTCGAGCTGCAGCTTGGCCAGATTGCCGCTTTTCGCAAGCCTCTCCGCCGCGTCCGCTTCCGCCTGGCGCTGGGCAAGCAACTGGCGGGCGGTGTCGACCGCGGCTTCCTTCTCCTCGGCGTCGAGCTTGATGATCAGGTCGCCGGCCTCGACGCGGTCGCCCTGGTCTACCGGCCGTTCGGCGACGATGCCGGGCGCGCGGGTCGCGAGCGTGGCGCGCTTATCGGCTTCCGTGTGACCGGAGATGCGGATGGCGCGGGAATGCGTCACGCGGGGCGGCGTCACCACCGCGACGGTGCGCGCGGGCGCGGCTTGCTGTTCCTTTTCCGCGGGCTTGGCGGTCTCGTCGGCGGCGCTGCCGACCGAGGAGAACTCGCCGGTGGCGACCCAGGCGGCGGTCGCGAGGAACACGCCTATGGCGGCAATCTTGTGAAACTTGAACTTCGACATTTTCGAATCCGTCAAGCAAGCCCCGACCAAGCCGCCGCCATCGGCGAAAACACGGGTGGATATGGGGGTGCGTTTCTTTCCGTTCAATCAGCTTTTCGCCGATTCCCGGAGGGGTGGTGCATCTATACCATTTTCGCAGTGCAATATAGTCAAGAAAATTGACATGATCATCAATCCTCCGGACATGGCATGCCATTTGCGGACAGCCGTTCTATTGCGCTGAACGTCTCCTCCGCTGAGCCGGGCGTGGGCTCTTTTCCTGGAACCGGGCACCGACCCCAGGCCACGACTTCGTTGTCCCGCACATGGACTATAAGTTCTTCCAATGTACGTCCTCCATTTCTTTCGCGATCCTTATCTGTTCTCGGATTTGCGCCGAGAACCTCCCGCCGAAGCAGGATACCAAAGGTGCCCCGGCAGGAGCTGTCAGCAATGTTTTGCCGAGCCTCATGCAAAGGCCACCTCGCGGGAAAGTGGCAGTTGCCTCACCCGCTTGCCGGTGAGCGCGAAGACCGCGTTGGCGAGGGCCGCGACGGCCGGCGGCGTGCCGATCTCGCCGGCCCCGCCCATGCGCCCGGCATTTTCGAGTATGGCCACTTCGAATTGCGGGCACTGATGGATGCGCATGGCGTCGAAATCGTGGAAATTCGACTGTTCGACCATGCCGTCGGCGAAGGTGATCTCCTGGTTCATCGCGGCGGAAAGACCGTAGATGGCGCCGGAGAAGAGCTGCGCCTCGACGATCGAGGGATCGAGCGCGGTTCCGACATCGGCCGCAATCCACACCTTTTCGATGCGAATACCCTCGGGCGTGTCGGCGATCTCGACGATTTCGGCCACCCAGCTTCCGAAACTCAGCGTGAAGGCGAAGCCGCGCGCCCTGCGGTCCGGCAGGGGATCGCCCCATCGCGCCATGTCGGCGACCTTCTCGATGGCGCCGAGCGCGGTCGGGAAGTCCGTCATCAGCCGGCGGCGTAATTCGATCGGGTCGGTGGCGGATGAATGCGCGATCTCGTCCATGAAGCATTCATGGAAGTAACCGTTGTAGGAATTGCCGACGGAGCGCCAGAAGCCGACCGGCAGCGGCAGCGGGGCCTTCACCGCCGCCACGCGATAGTTCGGTATACGGTAGGGCTGGTTGTAGGAGCCGTCGACGACGGTCGCGTCGGGGCCGAGCGCGGAAAGCGCCGGATAGAAACGCGGCATGACGCTCGCCATGATCGACGGCGCGGCGATCTTCATGTCCAGCGCCTCGGGCAGGCCGTTCTCGCCGAGCCGCGCCGTGAATCGCCCGATAGCCGCCGGCCGGTACATGTCGTGGGTGATGTCCTCCTCGCGGGTCCAGATCACCTTGACCGGCGCACCGCCGGCTTCCATCGCGAGCCGGGTCGCGAAGACCGCGTAGTCCGCCTCCAGCCTGCGGCCGAAGCCTCCGCCGAGATAGGTGACGTGGACGTTGCAGGCGGCCTCCTCGATGCCGGCCTCGCGTGCGCAGACGGTGCGCAGCAGCGTCGGCGCCTGGTTCGGCGCCCAGATGTCGAGCACGCCGTCGGCGAATCGCGCGGTGGCGTTCATCGGCTCCATGGTCGCGTGGGCGAGGAAAGGCACGCGGTATTCGGCTTCGACGACGCGCTCGCGCGGCGCGTCGGCAAGCGCCGTGTCGACGTCGCCGTCATTGCGCAGCGCCGTGCCCGCATCCGTCTCCATAGCGCGCTGGAGTTCGCTCCAGATGCCGGCGTCGTCGGGCGGGAAGGGAGCTTCGCCCCATTCGGCCTCGACCGCGTCGGCGGCGCGGAACGCATGCCATGTGCTTTTCGCGATGACGCCGTAACCCTCGCCGAGATAGGTGCGCAGCGGAACGATCTTGACGACGCCCGGCAGCTTCTCGGCCTCGGCCGCGTCGATCGAGACCATCCTCGCTCCGCGCCTCGGGCTCATCCTCACGGTCGCGAACAGCATGTCCGGCAGGCTGACGTCGACGCCGAATATCGGCGCGCCGGTGACCTTGGCGTGCATGTCCGTCCGCGGCTGCGACCTGCCGAGCAGGCGCCAGTCGGAGCGGGGCCGAAGCGCGGCGTCGGATGGCGGGCGAAGTGCCGACGCGTCCAGCGCCAGTTCGCCATAGGAAAGGCTGCGCTCCGAAGCGGGATCGACGACGCGGCCGGCCTCCGTCCGCAGCGTTCCGGCGGCGACGCCGAGCTTTTCGGCGGCCGCCGACTTCAGCATTTCGCGCGCCGTTGCGCCCGCCTGGCGCATCCTTTCGAATGCGTCGGTGGTCGAAGTGGAGCCGCCCGTACCCTGGATGGCGAGGAACTTGCCGACCACGCCGACGCCATCGCGCGCGAGGTTTGCCAGTGTCGACTCGTCGAACACGGGGAAGGGCAGGCCGTCCTTGATCATCGTCACATTGGCGTAGGCCGATGCCGGCGGCCCGTGCTCCACTACGATCGCGTCGAGTTCGACGTCGAGCTCTTCCGCGACGAGGGCGGCGAGCGTGGTGGCCACGCCCTGGCCCATCTCGGCGCGCGGGACGATCACCGTCACCCTGTCGTCGGAGCCGATCTTCACATAGGGATTGAAGGTCGCTTCGCCTTCGGCGAGCCCGTCCTCGAGCGGGTTGGGGAAAGGCTTGCGATAGAAATAATAGCCGACCGCCAGACCGCCCGCCACGGCTGCCGCTCCGACCAGGAAGGTGCGGCGCGCTATCCTGCCCGCGCGCGACATCTCAGGCACCCGCCCGCATCGCCGCGGCCCGCTTGATCGCCGCGCGGATCCTCGGATAGGTGCCGCAGCGGCACAGATTGCCGCTCATGGCGCTGTCGATCTCCTCGTCGGTCGGTTCGGGAATCTCGTCGAGCAGGGCAACCGCGCTCATGATCTGGCCGGCCTGGCAATAGCCGCACTGCGCCACCTGCCCGTCGAGCCAGGCCTGCTGGACCGGATGCAGGGTGCCGTCCCTGGCGAGGCCTTCGATCGTGGTGACATCGCCTTCGACCTGCGCCACGGGAAGGATGCAGGAACGGACCGGCGCGCCGTCGATGAGAACGGTGCAGGCCCCGCAGGCCGCGATGCCGCAGCCGAATTTCGGCCCGAGCACGCCCGCGAGATCCCGCAACGCCCACAGCAGCGGCATCTCCGGTTCCGCATCGATGTCGATGGTCTTTCCGTCAACTGTAAGACGCATTGGGACCTGCTCGAAACGGATCGGGATCGCTCCTCCTCCCGAGCAGCGCCTCCGATGAGCTGGACACCTTGACAAAAAATGTAATTTTGTCAAGACAAGGAAAAGCAAGGAAGGACGCGATTGTACCTGCCCGTCGAAGTCACCGAGGATCCGAAACGCATCCGCATCATGGAAGGCGCGCTGAAGGTCTTTCTCGCCTACGGGTTCGATCGCACCAAGATGGACGACATCGCGCGGGCGGCCGAATTCTCACGGCCTAGCCTCTATCTGCTCTTCAAGAACAAGACGGACATCTACCGCGCGATCGCAAGCTGCCTGCTGACGCTGTCGCTGAAGCGCGCCGAGCTCGCGCTGGCGAAGGAAGGGACGCTCGCCGAGCGTCTCGACGGGCTGATCGAGTGTTCGCTGCACGATCTCATGAAGGACATCGTGGAATCGCCGCATGGACAGGAAATCATCGACATGCGCAGCCGGCTCGCCGGCGACATCATAGCCGAATGGCGCGGGCGCATGGACACGCTGATCGAGCGGGCTGTCCGGCAGGAAGCGCAAAGGCTCGGCGCCGACCTTTGCGCGCGGGGCGTGTCGGCGCGCACGGTCGCCGAGACCCTGCTCGACGCGCTCGAAGGCATGAAGCCGCGCGTCAGCGATCCCAACGACCACCTGGAGGCGGGAAAACGCCTCGTTCGGGTGATTGCCGCGGCGGTTCGGCCTTGACGTGATGGTTGGCCGCGGCGGGGCGCTTGCGCGTCGCCAGGAAATCGCGCACCCGCGCGCCGGGCGATTTCGCAGGTCCGGCGGCGAGGCCGGGCGCGAGTTCGCCGGAAAGGTCGAGCGTGGCGCGCTTGCCGACATGGATGAAATTCTCGGCGAGCCAGTCGTCGGCCGCCGAGCGTCCGAGATCGCGCAGATATTCCAGGAACGCCCATTCGGCGTTGACCTTCGACGACGCGGAAAGGTCCTTGAACGCCGCGTCGGCGTCGATGCGGTGCATGCGGATATGGCGGTAGTGATCGCGGTCGATACGCCCGCTTTCGATCAGCTCATTGACGAAGGCGATGGCCCGGAATTCGCGCAGCATCGCGGCGTTGAAGGTGATCTCGTCGATGCGGTTCTGGATTTCCTTCGCCGATTTCGGCGCGCCCTCGCGAACCACCGGATTGATCTGCACCAGCAGCACGTCCTCGGTCGGGCTCGCGTAGAAGAACGGGTAGAGCGCGGGATTGCCGCCATAGCCTCCGTCCCAATAGGGTACGCCGTCGATCTCCACCGCCTGGAAAATCTGCGGCAGGCAGGCCGAAGCCATGACGACGTCGGCGTCGATCTCGTGTGTCTCGAAGACCCGCAGGCGCCCGGTCTCGACATTGGTGGCGGAGATGAAGAGCTTGGTGTGGCGGCAATTGCGGACGCGCTCGAAATCGATTTCGTCGCGCACCACGTCATGCAGCGGATTGTGGTTGAAGGGATTGGCGCTGTAGGGCGAGAACACGCGCGAAAAGGTATCGAACCAGAAATAGCCGGGCGTGTTCTCGACCGACCAGTTGCCCCAGAGCACGTCCCAGGGCATTCGCCGGACCGGGCTGAAACGGCCCTTGAGCGCGACGGCGCGCCAGAAATCGTGAAGCTTCTCGCGCGCGCCTTCCGCGCCGTTGCGCGCCCATCCGTCGGCGAGCGCCACCGCGTTCATCGCGCCGGCGCTGGTGCCCGAAATGGCTGAAAACTCCAGCCGCCCGTCTTCCAGCAGCCGGTCGAGCACACCCCAGGTGAATGCCCCGTGCGATCCGCCGCCCTGAAGCGCGACGTTGATCGGCTTCCTTGGTGAATTCCCGGCATCGGCTTTCATCCGGTCTTCCTCGTCCTCCCGGTTTGCCTCCCGAAAGGTCAAGCTCATTGCGCCGTCCAGCCTCCGTCGACGGAGAGGGTGGTGCCGGTGATCTGCGCGGCGTCCTCGGAACACAGGAAGGCCACCGAGGCGCCGATCTGGTCGATGGTGGCGAATTCCCGGGACGGCTGCTTCTGCAGGATCACCTCGCGGATCGTCCTGTCCCGGTCGAAACCGGTTTCCCTCATGCGGTCCTCGATCTGGGTCTCAACCAGCGGAGTGAGCACGAAACCGGGGCAAACCGCATTGCAGGTGACGCCCTTGCCGGCAAGCTCGAGCGCGATGGTCTTGGTCAGGCCGACCACGCCGTGCTTGGCCGCGACATAGGCGGATTTGTTGGGCGAGGCGCGCAGGCCGTGCGCGGAGGCGATGTTGACGATGCGTCCCCAGCCGGCATCGCGCATCATCGGGATGGCGGCGGCGGAGACATGGAAGGCCGAGGAGAGATTGATGGCGATGATGGCGTTCCACTTGTCGATCGGGAACTCGTCGACCGGCGCGACATACTGGATGCCGGCATTGTTGACGAGGATATCCACGCCGCCGAACCGTGCCGCTGCCTTCTCGATCAAAGCGCGGCACTCCTCGGGCTTCGACATATCGGCCTTGACGTAGACGCTTTCGACCCCGTGTTTCGCGGCGATGTCGGCGGCGATGGCGTGATCCTCCTTGCCATCGGAGAAGGAGTTGATGACGACGTTGCAACCCCTGGCCGCCAGCGCGTTTGCGGTGGCAAGCCCGATGCCTGAGGTGGACCCGGTGACGATTGCGGTTTTTCCCGTGAGCATGGCGTTTCCTTCCCGTCCTGGTTCGTGAAATATATTGCGGTGCAGCATAAATTCCAAGGCAACGGCGTTTCGTGCCATTGTCATGCCCGAAATACCGGATTGTGCTAGAACCCCTCCAGGCACTACATAACGAACAGGCATAGTACGGGATCGTCCCTTGAACACCACGCAGCAATTCCTCGACCGTCCGCTGGAGCGCAGAAGGTCCGTAGGCGTCCTTGTCGGCAATGTCCTGGTCGGCGGCGACGCGCCGGTGGTCGTCCAGTCGATGACCAATACCGACACGGCCGATGTCGACCAGACCGTGGCGCAGGTCGCGGCACTTCACCGCGCCGGCTCCGAGATCGTGCGCATCACGGTCGACCGCGACGAAAGCGCGGCCGCGGTGCCCAGGATACGCGATCGCCTCGTGCGTCTCGGCATCGACGTGCCGCTGGTCGGCGACTTCCACTATATCGGGCACAAGCTGCTGGCCGATCATCCGGCTTGCGCCGAAGCACTCGCCAAATACCGCATCAATCCCGGCAATGTCGGTTTCAAGGAAAAGAAGGATCGGCAGTTCGCCGATATCGTCGAAATGGCGATCCGGCACGACAAGCCGGTGCGCATCGGCGTCAATTGGGGTTCGCTCGACCAGGAACTGCTCACCCGCCTGATGGACGAGAACCAGGCAAACGGCTCGCCGCTGACGGCACAGCAGGTCACGCGCGAGGCGATCGTGCAGTCGGCGTTGCTGTCGGCGGAGATGGCGGAAGACATCGGCCTGCCGCGCGACAAGATCATCCTGTCGGCCAAGGTCAGCCAGGTCCAGGATCTCATCGCCGTCTATGTCGAGCTCGCGCGACGCTGCGACCATGCGCTGCATCTCGGCCTGACCGAGGCCGGAATGGGCACCAAGGGCGTCGTCGCCTCGTCCGCTGCCATGGGCATCCTGCTGCAGCAGGGCATCGGCGACACGATCCGCATCTCGCTGACGCCGGAGCCGGGCGGCGACCGCACGCGCGAGGTGCAGGTGGCGCAGGAATTGCTCCAGACCATGGGCTTCCGCCAGTTCCTTCCGGTGGTCGCGGCCTGCCCGGGCTGCGGGCGGACCACTTCGACGGTGTTCCAGGAGTTGGCGCAGACCATCGAGGGCGACCTCCGCCGCAACATGCCGGTCTGGCGCGAGAAATATCCGGGCGTGGAGGAGTTGAAGGTCGCGGTCATGGGCTGCATCGTCAACGGGCCGGGCGAGTCCAAGCATGCCGATATCGGCATCTCGCTGCCGGGCACGGGCGAGACGCCGGCTGCGCCGGTCTTCATCGACGGCAGGAAGGCCGCGACGTTGCGCGGTCCGGCGATAGCGGAGGATTTTCAGAAAATGGTCGCTGAATATATCGAGCGGCGCTACGGCAGCGGTAGGCAGGCAGCGGAATAGCGCATGCGCGGCCTCGCAAAAGCAGCCCTGCTCTTTTGCACGATCGCCTGGAGCGGGGACACCCTGGCCGACCCGCCCGGCAAGTCGAAAACGGCGACGGTCGAGCGCATCTGCGATCTCATCGACACCCATGCCGGACGCTTCGGCGTGCCGCGCGATTTCTTCGCCCGCCTCATCTGGAAGGAAAGCCGTTTCGATGCCAATGCCGTCAGCCCGGTCGGGGCGGAAGGCATAGCCCAGTTCATGCCGGGAACGGCCAAGATACGCGGTCTTGCCGATCCGTTCGACATCGAACAGGCGATCGAGGCCTCGGCCAGGTATCTCGGCGAGCTGAAGACGGGCTTCGGCAATCTCGGGCTCGCGGCGGCCGCCTACAATGCCGGCGAGAGCCGCGTGTCACGGTGGCTTTCCTCCGGCGGCTTCCTGCCGCTGGAGACCGAGAACTACGTGCTCGACATCATGGGCGAGCCGGCGGAAAACTTCACCAATGCATCCTATGCGGGGACCGTCCATCCGCTCGACAAGGAAAAGGATTTCGCCGAGGCTTGCCGACGGCTGCCGATCGTCAGGGCGGCGACCACTCCGATGGCGCGCATCAATATCAAGCCCTGGGGCGTGCAGGTGGCCGGCAATGTCCGGCGCGATGCCGCGATCCGGCAATGGCAGCGGGAGCGAGCCAGGTTTCCGTCGCTTCTCAGGGGATACGATCCGGTGGTCAGCCGCGTGCGTTCGCCGATCGGCCGGCAAGGGATCTATGCGGTCAGGATCGGCGCGGACAGTCGGGCGGCCGCCGACGTGATCTGCCAGAAGCTGCGCGGCGCCGGCGGCGCCTGCGTGGTGATGCGCAACCGGTAGCTGTCGGCCGGCGCTAGGCCGTCCTCGTCAGCACCGCCGTCTCGCTCAGCCACGAGCTGATCTTGGCGCTGAGCCGGTCGGGCGAAATCGGCTTCGAAAGGTAATCGTCCATCCCTGCCTCGATGCATTTCTCGCGATCGCCCTTCAGCGCGTGGGCGGTGATGCCGATGATCGGCGTATGCAGGCTGGTTGCGGCTTCCGCCATGCGGATCGCGCCGGTCGCTTTCAGACCGTTCATCTCCGGCATGGAAACGTCCATCAGGATCAAACGCGGACTGAACGTGCGGTGCATCTCGACGGCGGTACGTCCGTTCGAGGCGATGCGGTAGCTCAGCCCGAGGCCGTCGAGTATCTGGCTGAAGACGAGCTGGTTGACCTCGTTGTCCTCGGCGACGAGAACGTCGAGCGCGGGAACATGTGAAAGCTTCGCCAAGGACGGCACCTGACGCGGGGTGGCCGGCCGCAGGGCGACCGCCGGCGCGGGCGGTGCGGAAGTTTTCGGCCGATCGGGTGCCGGCGAGGACTTCGCCCTTTGCATGATCGAGACCAGCGTCTCCAGCAACGCCGACGAGCGCGCCGGCTTGTTCAGGTGGGCCGAGATGCCGGATTCCATCGTCAAGATGCCCGTAACGGCCTGATCGACGGATGTGAGCAGCAGGATCGGAACGTCCCAGGTGGCGGGGTTCGCGGCCACCCGGCGCGCGACCTCGGCGCCGTTCATGTCCGGCATCTGGTAGTCGAGGATGATGCAGTCGACATGGATGCCGAGTTCGCCGGCGCGATCGAGGAAGGCGAGGCCCATTTGGCCGTCCTCGGCCGCCGCGCAGTCGAAGCCCCAGCTTCTGAGCTGCTCGAGCAGGATGTCGCGATTGACCTTGTTGTCGTCGATGACGAGGACGCGCGCCCCCGAGACGTCGACCGGCACCGGCCGCGCCGGCTCCGCATCCTCGTGGATCGGCAGCGGGACGGTGAACCAGAAGGTCGAGCCGCGCCCGACCTCGCTTCTCACACCGATCTCGCCGTCCATCAGCTCGATGAGGCGCGAGGCGATGGCGAGGCCGAGCCCGGTGCCTTCGTGGCGGCGCGTCGAGGTGGCGTCGACCTGCGAGAATTTCTCGAAGATCCTTTCCTGCATGTGCCCGGGGATGCCGATGCCGGTATCCTCCACCTGTATGGTGACATGCGCGACGCCGCGAACGACATGCCCGCCAACGTCGACGAGCACATGGCCCTTCTCGGTGAACTTCACGCCGTTGCCGACGAGGTTCGTGACGATCTGGCGGATGCGCCCGACATCGCCGACCACGCAGGCGGGCAGGCCGGGATCGACCCGGACGATGAGTTCCAGGTCTTTTTCCGCGACGCGGATCGAAACCAGCGTCGCCACGTCCTCGATGGCTTCCGCGAGGTGGAAGGGTGCGGGGTCGAGGCTCAACTGCCCGGCATCGATCTTCGAGAAGTCCAATATGTCGTTGATGATCGTGAGCAGCGCGTTGCCGGATTTCAGGATGACGTCGGCAAAGGTGCGCTGGCGGCTGTCGAGATCGGTCCTGACCAGCAGTTCCGCCATGCCGAGCACGCCGTTCATGGGCGTGCGGATCTCGTGGCTCATATTGGCGAGGAATTCGGATTTCGCGCGATCGGCCGCCTCCGCCTTGACGCGCGCGGCCTCGATGGAATCGTGCGCTTGCTGAAGGTCGCCATGCGCCCTGGTGATGTTGCGCATCATCGGCAGGAACACCAGCGAGCCGATGAGGACGCCGACGACCACGATCGACAGCGCGACCGCGAGCAGAACCCTCTGCAGCCAGCCATAGCTTTCGATCATGTCGCCCTGGAGATCGGCGAGCACGGCGTTGAGATTGGGCCGCACCCGCTCGTTGGCAAGAAGCTGCAACTGGCTGAAGACGCCTTGCGCGGCGCGGCCGGAATAATCGCGAAAGACGTCGAGCCGATTGGCGAGCGTCATCACCTCGCGCAGGTCGCGCTTGATCGCGAAGGTGCCGTCCGCGCCTTCCCACAGCGTCTTGAGCGCTGGCGGCACGGCAAGACCGTTTATGCCCCGGATGATGGCGGCTTCCTCCCCGCTCGCCCCGGCGAGCATGTCGGCCGTCGCTTCGCTTGCGGTAATGCGCTGGCTTTCGAGCATCTGCACGTCGCCATCGGCGGCACGGCCAAAGGCGCGGTAGGCCCGATCGAGGCGATCGATCGCGTGATGAAGCTGTGTTCTGGCATTCTCCGTGGCGGCATCCGCGTCGAAGGCGGGCGGCGCCACGACCGGCCCTTGGGGCAGGGCAAACCTGCCGCTTTCGACCTCCGCCTGGGCTCGCCAGGATTGGGCTTCGGCGAGATCGGCGCGCAGCCGCGCCTGGTGGAGCAACAGGGCATGATAGAGCACGTCGCTCGTCGCTTCGCTCATCAGGCCGATGACGGCGCCGAATTTCACCGAGGTCTTGGCGTTCTCGGCCTGCCAATGGATGAAGGCGGCGCCTGCGCCGACGGCGAGCAGGAAGCCTGCCATGATGAAGATCAGGCGTCCGCGCATGTAAGCGCGCGTTACAGCAAATGACATGGCCCCCGCCACCCCTCGTGCAGCATGACCGCACGAGAATTGGGCAATCCGATTAAAGTGCTGTTAATCGCGGCAGGAAATCGGAGGCAGGTCAGGAAGAGCGTTCGGCGACGAAGCGGGCGGCCTGCCTCAAGAGCGTCGCCTTGTCCCCGAAGGGCTCGAGAAGCTCGCTTGCCTGGGCGACGAGGCCCGACAATTGCGACCTCGTCCAGTCGACGCCGTGGAGCGAGACCAGCGTCGCCTTGCCGGCTGCGGCGTCCTTGCCGGTGGCCTTGCCGAGCGCCTCCGCGCTCGACGTCATGTCGAGCAGGTCGTCGGCGAGCTGGAAGGCGAGGCCGATCGCCGAGCCGAACTCGGAAAGCCTCTCGCGTTCCTCGGGGCTTGCGCCGCCGATGATCGCGCCGGCCTCGCAGGCGAAGCGGATGAGCGCGCCCGTCTTCATCGCCTGCAGGGTGACGATGCCGGCCTCGTCGGGCTTTTGCCGCTCCGCCTCCAGGTCGAGCGCCTGGCCGCCGACCATGCCGCCCATGCCCGCCGCGCGGGCGAGGCCGAGAACGAGTTCGGCGCGTGCGAGCGGCGCCAGTTCGGTCGCTCCGTCCGCGATGATGTCGAAGGCGTAGGTCAGAAGCGCGTCGCCCGCCAGGATGGCACTCGCCTCGTCGAAGGCACGATGCACGGTCGGCTGGCCGCGGCGCAGATCGTCGTCGTCCATCGCCGGCAGATCGTCGTGGATCAGCGAATAGCAATGCACGCATTCGAGCGCGGCGGCGACGCGTGAGGCCGCCTCTCCGTCGGCGCCGAACAGCGCGGCGCTCTCCATGACCAGGAACGGCCGCAGCCGCTTGCCGCCGTTGAGCACACCGTGCCGGATCGCGGCGAGCAGCCGCGCGGGTCTGGCGGTCTCGCCCGAGCGAGGAGTCCCGTCCAGCAGACGCGCCAGCAGGGCTTCCGTTTCCTCGGCGCGCGAGACGAGCGTGGATTCGAATTCGAGGGATGCCGCATTGTCCATAGGCGCGCAATGGAGGCAATTTCGGTTTTGGTCAAGCCCATGAAAGATGCCCGACGGCGTTGCGCTGGGCGCTCGCGCTCTGTATCTCGAAAGGACAACTTCGAGGAGTGCGGGTGCAGGAGCCATCCATCGAGATCGAACCGCGGATGAAGGGGAAGCGAAGTCGAGCGAGGGGGCGCAGCTCCTTGCTGGTATGGGCGCGGAGGGGCTTCCTCGTCCTCCTGGCGCTCGCCGTCGCGCCGCTCGTTCTCACCTTCGTCTACCTGCCGCCGATGGTTCACCCGATCTCGACCCTGATGGTCAGGGATGTCGTCGCCCTGCGCGGCTATGACCGGCAATGGGTTTCGATCGGCGACATGGGGCCGCGTGTCATTCACTCGGTGATGATGTCGGAGGACGGCCAGTTCTGCTCCCACAAGGGCATCGACTGGGCAGAACTCAATCTGGTGATCGAGGACGCGCTTTCCGGCGAGGCGACGCGGGGGGCGTCGACGATCACCATGCAGACGGTGAAGAACCTCTATCTCTGGCCGGGCCGCTCGGTGATACGGAAGATGCTGGAGCTTCCTCTGGCGGTCTATTTCGACCTCTTCGTGCCGAAGAAGCGGATCATGGAAATCTACATGAACATCGCCGAATGGGGCCCGGGCATCTACGGTGTCGAGGCGGCCGCGCGGTATCATTTCGGCAGGTCGGCGCGCGATCTCACCTCCCGGCAGGCGGCACTCCTGGCGGTGACGCTGCCCAATCCCCATCTGCGCGATCCCGCCAATCCGACACGCAATCTCGGCCGCATCGCGGCGACGATCGAGCGCCGGGCGCAGCGGGCAGGCGGTTATGTCGGCTGCCTCAGGTGACGCGTGGTCGCCATGGCGAAATTTTTCGCGGCCGGGCTGGTCAAATCCGGCCTATCCGTGTATAGGCACGCAACTTTCATAGAGTCCGGCCGAATTGCGGGGCCCTTTCACGAGGGCGGCAGCGGCCATTTGACCGATCAGCGGAGCAGGATCCATGGCTGTACCTAAACGAAAGACCTCGCCGTCGAAGCGCGGCATGCGCCGTTCGGCCGACGCGCTGAAGGCCCCGACCTATGTCGAGGACAAGAATTCCGGCGAACTGCGCCGTCCGCACCATATCGACCTGAAGACCGGTATGTATCGCGGCCGCCAGGTTCTGGAGCCGAAGGAAGGCTGAGCTTTCCCGACGCTTCCCAAGCTTGAATATCGAAAGACCGGCCCGCGCCGGTCTTTTTTGTTGCCGATCGTCGGGCCGTTCAGCCCTTGCCCATTGCGTCCAGCTTGCGCTGCATCGCGGCGATCTGCTCCTTCAGGTCCTGAAGGTCGTCGCTCTTCTCGGCGGGCTGCTCGTCTTCCTCCGCCGTCGGCTGCGCGCCGGGCGGCGGGAACGGCGTGAACATCCGCATTGCGTTCTGGAAGAGCTCGATGTTGCGGCGTGCCTGCTCCTCGATCGCCTTCATCGGCGTCGTGATCTTCATCATCTCCATGGGCGACTTGCCCATCGCTTCCTTCATCTGCTCGCGGAAGCGTTCCTGCTCCTTCGCGAACGCGATCATCGACTGTTCGAGGAAGCTCGGCACGACCATCTGCATCTGGTCGCCGTAAAACGCGATGAGCTGGCGCAGGAAGGAGACCGGCAGCATGTTCTGCCCGTCCTTGTTCTCCAATTCGAAGATGATCTGCGTCAGGACGGGATGGGTGATGTCCTCGCCGGTCTTGGCGTCCTGCACGGTGAAGTCCTCTCCCTTCTTCACCATTTCGGCCAGGTCTTCCAACGTCACATAGGTGCTGGTGCCCGTGTTGTAGAGGCGGCGGTTGGCGTATTTCTTGATGACCACCGGATCGTTCTTTGCGGGCATCCATGACCTCCCTGGAATTGCTGTAGCGCGGCTTTCGAACGGTACCGTCAAAGGCCGGATGAAGGCCTGTCGGGCAGGATATGCGCAAAAGCCCGGCAAATGAAAGCGGTTTGTGCACTGCGAGAACATGGTTTCGCCTCAATTTTCCACCGGGCACGGAAAGAACGTGCTCAGGACGGCTTGGCCGGAGATGGATTTTTTGAGGTTTGACTTGAACCCGGGAACCGGCAAGAACATCTTCGAAGACGTTCACCAAGAGTTCGAGGAATTCGGTCATGTCAGCTTCCAACGCCATCGTCGTCGCAAGCGCGGCGCGCACGCCGGTCGGCTCGTTCAACGGCTCCTTCGCCAGCGTGCCGGCGCATGAATTGGGCGCCATCGCGATCACGGAAGCGCTGCGGCGCGCCGGCGTGGACGGCAAGGAGGTCGACGAGGTGATCCTCGGCCAGGTGCTGACCGCCGGCCAGGGCCAGAACCCGGCGCGCCAGGCAGCGATCAAGGCCGGTCTTCCCAAGGAAACGACGGCCTGGGTCCTCAACCAGGTATGTGGCTCCGGCCTGCGCACGATCGCCGTCGGCATGCAGCAGATCGCCAGCGGCGACGCCACGATCATCGTTGCCGGCGGGCAGGAATCGATGTCGCTTTCGCCGCATTGCGCGCATCTGCGCGCCGGCGTGAAGATGGGCGACTACGCGATGATCGATACGATGATCCGCGATGGTCTCTGGGACGCCTTCAACGGCTATCACATGGGCAACACCGCCGAGAACGTCGCCCGCCAGTGG
Source organism: Aquamicrobium sp. LC103 (assembly GCF_001014615.2). GTDB lineage: Bacteria > Pseudomonadota > Alphaproteobacteria > Rhizobiales > Rhizobiaceae > LBCQ02. The sequence goes on along the minus strand of NZ_LBCQ02000010.1, from coordinate 243,778 downwards.
CAGTTGACCCGCGAGGAGCAGGACGCCTTCGCCGTCGCCTCGCAGAACAAGGCGGAAGCGGCGCAGAAGGCGGGCAGGTTCAAGGACGAGATCGTTCCGGTCACCATCAAGACCCGCAAGGGCGACGTGGTCGTCGAGGACGACGAATATATCCGCCATGGTGCCTCGCTGGAGGCGATGCAGAAGCTGAAGCCCGCCTTCGACAAGGAGGGAACGGTCACCGCCGGCAACGCTTCCGGCATCAACGATGGCGCCGGCGCGGTGGTGCTGATGAGCGAGGCGGAGGCGACACGCCGCGGCATCACGCCGCTCGCGCGCATCGTCTCCTGGGCGACCGCCGGCGTCGATCCGCAGATCATGGGCACCGGACCGATTCCGGCTTCCCGCAAGGCGCTGGAAAAAGCCGGTTGGAGGCCCGAGGACCTCGATCTCGTCGAGGCGAACGAGGCCTTCGCGGCGCAGGCCTGCGCCGTGAACAAGGACATGGGCTGGAACCCGGAAATCGTGAACGTCAATGGCGGCGCGATCGCCATCGGCCATCCGATCGGCGCTTCCGGCACCCGCATCTTCAACACGCTCGTTTACGAGATGCGCCGCCGCGGCGCCCGCAAGGGCCTCGCCACGCTGTGCATCGGCGGCGGCATGGGCGTGGCGATGTGCGTCGAGCGAAGTGAATAGCGAACAATAGCAGCGAATAGGGAGACGGGGACGCGAAAGCCAGGGGACACAAGATCCTCACCGCTATCGCAATCCTATTCGCCTTGACCAATGGGAGGTTATGCGGATGACCAGAACGGCAATCGTCACCGGCGGGACGCGGGGCATCGGCGCGGCGATATCGGTCGCGCTGCGCGATGCGGGCTATATGGTGGCCGCCAATTATGCCGGCAATGACGAAGCGGCGGCGAAGTTCAGCGCCGAGACCGGCATTCCGGCCTATAGATGGTCGGTCGCCGATTACGATGCGTGCATTGAAGGGATCGCAAGGGTCGAGGCGGAACTCGGGCCCGTCGGCGTGCTCGTCAACAATGCCGGCATCACGCGTGACGCCATGTTCCACAAGATGACGCTGGAGCAATGGCGCGAGGTCGTCGATACCAACCTCAACGGCGTCTTCAACATGACGCATCCGCTGTGGCCGGGCATGCGCGAGCGGCGGTTCGGCCGCGTCATCACGATCTCGTCGATCAACGGCCAGAAGGGCCAGGCCGGCCAGGCGAACTATTCCGCGGCCAAGGCCGGCGATCTCGGCTTCACCAAGGCCCTGGCGCAGGAAGGCGCGCGGGCCGGCATCACCGTCAACGCGATCTGCCCGGGATACATCGCGACCGAGATGGTGATGGCGGTTCCGGAAAAGGTGCGCGAGGCGATCATCGCGCAAATCCCCGTCGGGCGCCTGGGCGAGGCGACGGAGATCGCGCGCTGCGCGGTCTTCCTCGCTTCCGAGGAGGCCGGCTTCATCACCGGCTCGACGCTCACCGCCAATGGCGGGCAGTTCTTCGTGTAGACCACGCCTTCGGCTTCGCTCGGAGACCGGGGCGGCCTGCTGGCGCCCCGGCCCTGACTTCGATCCCGCTTACTCCGCCGGTACGGCCTTGTCGCCTACAGGGGCCCGGTCCTCGAATATCGAGGCGTGGAACAGGCCGGCGGCGACGGCGCCGACGATAGGGGCCACCCAGAACAGCCAGAGCTGCTGCAGCGCCCAGCCGCCGGCGAACAGCGCCGGGCCGGTCGAGCGGGCAGGGTTGACCGAGGTGTTGGTCACCGGGATCGAGATCAGATGGATCAATGTGAGCGCCAGGCCGATGGCGATCGGGGCGAACCCCGCCGGCACGCGGCTGGTCGTCGCGCCGAGAATGATCATCAGGAACATGAAGGTCAGCAACACCTCGATGACGAGCGCCGAGGTCAACGAGTAGCCGCCCGGGGAATGCTCGCCATAGCCGTTGGCCGCGAAACCTCCCGCGAGCGAGAAATCCGCCTTGCCGCTGGCGATCACATAGAGCGCGGTGGAAGCGATCACCGCGCCCACGAGCTGGGCCGCGATATAGGGCAGAAGGTCCTTTGCCGGAAAACGCCCCGCCGCCGCGAGACCGATCGAAACCGCCGGATTGAAATGGCCGCCGGAGATGCCGCCGACCGCATAGGCCATGGTCAAGACCGTCAGGCCGAAGGCGAAGGCGACGCCGAGCAATCCGATGCCGACGTCGGGAAAGGCCGCCGCGATGACGGCCGCACCGCAGCCGCCGAACACCAACCAGAATGTACCGAGAAACTCCGCAACGAGACGTTTTGACATGAGGAACCCCCTCGCAAGAAAAACACCGTCTACTGGGACGGATACCGGGATCAAGACACGACGGATGCTCGAATTCAATCGTTACGTGAGGTCGGAAACATGTTCGACTTGCGCCGGATAAGAAAAAGTCCGCGCTTTTCCTTGTTTCACTCTGAAACGGAATCGTTAATGCGCGCTGCGCCGGGGAGGCGGAGGTGTGTTTAAAAGCTGTGGAATTATTGTGGACAAGCTGTGCGGAGCACAAGATCTCGTAGTGAACAAACGGAGAATTCCGCGCGGTCGGTGATTCGTCGCCGCTTCGTTCCGGGTTTGGCCGGTTCGTTAACGTTCCTGGCGTGCGCAGGCGTCGGAAGGTAAAGATTTTCCTAATGATATCTTCGTGTTGCCCCTGCGGCGTGTCTGAATTCTCCCTTCTGCCGTCGTTTCAGCGCAAAGATTAACGCCGAGGCTCCTTTCCGCTGAAAGGGAGAATCGTCGATTCAGCATCTGGTGAAACGAGGAGGCTCAAGCGCTACATGTCGTGGGATACAAATCAGGAACATTCAGGAGTCAGCGATTCGTCGCCGATTCGTTCCAGACTCGTTCCATCGATTAATCGGATCGGGCCTGATTGGAGAAATTTTCATCTGGTGCTGGCCCAGCGAATTCCTATCTTTCGTCAAAGGCCGGCATCTTTCGTCCGGCCGCCGCAAATACTATAAGCCGCGCCAAGAGGGGCGATCCTTCCGCTATGAATATGCTGACGAGACAAAACGCGCCGCTGGTTCTCACCGGCAGGGACGTGACCGCCGTGCTCGGCCCGACGAACACGGGCAAGACGCATTTGGCGATCGAAAGGATGGTCGCCCACGAAAGCGGCGTCATCGGCCTGCCGTTGCGCCTGCTCGCACGCGAGGTCTATGGGCGCGTCGTCAACAAGGTGGGAGTGGACAAGGTCGCCCTCATCACCGGCGAGGAGAAGATCATCCCGCCGGGGGCGCGCTATTCGGTCTGCACCGTCGAGGCGATGCCGCGCGAGACCGACGCCGCCTTCGTCGCGATCGACGAGGTGCAGCTCGCCGCCGATCTGGAGCGGGGCCACATCTTCACGGACCGCATCCTGCACCTGCGCGGTCGGCAGGAAACGCTGCTTCTGGGCGCGGCGACGATGCGCGGGATCCTGGAGAAGCTTCTGCGCGGGATCTCCGTCGTCACCCGGCCGCGCATGTCGCATCTGGCCTATGCCGGCTCGAAGAAGCTCACCCGCCTGCCGCATCGATCGGCGATCGTCGCCTTCTCGGCGGAGGAGGTCTACGGCATCGCCGAGCTCATCCGACGCCAGCGCGGCGGCGCCGCCGTCGTGCTCGGTGCGCTCAGCCCGCGCACGCGCAACGCCCAGGTCGAACTCTACCAGTCGGGTGACGTCGACTATCTCGTCGCGACCGACGCGATCGGCATGGGGCTCAATCTCGATGTCGATCATGTCGCCTTCGCGCAGAACCGCAAGTTCGACGGCTTCCAATATCGCGATCTCACCGCGGCCGAGCTCGGCCAGATCGCCGGCCGCGCCGGCCGGCACGTGCGCGACGGAACCTTCGGCGTCACCGGGCGGGTCGATCCGCTGTCGGACGAGCTGGTGGAGCGCATAGAGGCGCACGACTTCGAACCGGTGAAGGTCGTCCAGTGGCGCAGCGCCGATTTCGATTTTTCAAGCCTGGAAGCGCTGAAGCGGTCGCTCGACACGATCCCGCCCGTCGAGGGGCTGACGCGGGCGTTGCCGTCGGTCGATGCACGTGCGTTCGAACATCTTTCCCAGGATGCGGATGTCCGCGGGCTCGCCACCAGCCGGCAGCACGTCTCGCTATTGTGGGACGCGTGCGCCCTGCCGGACTACCGTCGCATCGCGCCCGCCCAGCATGCCGACATCATCGGTTCGATCTATCTCGACCTCGCCCGCAAGGGCCATGTCGACGAGGATTATCTCGCCGAGCAGGTCCGCCGCGCCGACGCCACTGAAGGCGACATCGACACGCTCTCCCATCGAATCGCGCAGATACGCACCTGGACTTTCGTGTCGCACCGGCCCGGCTGGCTGGCCGATCCGGCACACTGGCAGGAAAAAACGCGCGAGATTGAGGACAGATTGTCGGATGCGCTGCATGAAAGATTGACGAAACGCTTCGTAGACCGCAGGACTTCCGTGCTCATGAAGCGCCTGAGAGAAAATACGATGCTTGAAGCTGAAATAAACCCGTCCGGCGAAGTGCTCGTTGAAGGACATCACGTCGGCGAGTTGCAAGGGTTCCGCTTCACCGCGGATCAGTCCGCTGGCGGGGAAGACGCCAAGGCGGTGAGGGCCGCCGCGCAGAAGGCGCTTGCCCAGGAATTCGAAACGCGGGCGGAACGCTTCGCGATCGCCGCCAACGGCGATTTCGCGCTGGCTTCCGACGGGCTCCTGCGCTGGATCGGCTCGCCGGTGGCGACGCTGGCCGCCGGCGAGGATCCGCTGAAGCCGCGCGTCATCCTGCTGGCGGACGAGCAGCTTACGGGTGCGGCGCGCGACAAGGTCGCCGCGCGGGCGGAACGCTTCGTCAATTATCAGATCGAGACGCTGCTGAAGCCGCTTTTCGACCTCTCATCCGCCGAGCAGCTCTCCGGCATCGCCAAGGGGCTGGCGTTCCAGCTCGTCGAGAATTTCGGCCTGCTCAACCGCCGTGACGTCGCCGAGGACGTCCGCTCGCTCGACCAGGAGGCGCGCGGCGCGTTGCGTCGGCTCGGCGTCCGCTTCGGCGCCTTCCATGTCTTCGTGCCGACGCTTCTGAAGCCGGGTCCGGCCGGACTCGTCACGCTGCTCTGGGCACTGAAGAACGACGGCAAGGAAAAGACCGGCTTCGGCGACGTGGTCAATGCGCTGGCGACCGGCCGCACCTCGCTGGTGACGGACAACGCATTCGAGCCCACCTTCTATCGGCTCGCCGGCTATCGCAATCTCGGCCGCCGCGCCGTGCGCGTCGATATACTGGAGCGTCTCGCCGATCTCATCCGGCCGGCGCTCGCCTGGAAGGAAGGAACCGGTCTCCGGCCCGAGGGCGCCTATGACGGCAATTCGTTCCTCGTCACGCCGGCGATGATGTCCATTCTGGGTGCAACCGCCGAGGACATGGAAGAAATCCTGAAGGGCCTCGGCTACCGCGCTGAACCCAAGCAGGCCGGCGAGGTCCAGGCGCGGATCGAGGCGTTGGACGCCGCGGCTAAAGCCGCGCTGGCGGCGAAAGCGGACGCCGAGGCACAGCCCGAAACTTCCGAGCAGGCGGTCGCCGAAGGCGAGGCTCCGGGCGAGGCCGAGCCGGCCGCTTCCGACGACCAGGCAACTGAAAGCGGCCAGGCCGAAAGCGACGCGGTGACGGCAGATTCCGCTGCGACGGAGGTCGAAGCGGCCGCGAGCGGCGAGGCGGCGGCCGGAGAGGTTCCGGAAGACGTTTCCACGACAATCGAAAGTGCCGAGGCGGAAGCCGTCGATGCGCCGCTCGAAACCGGCGCCGAGCCGGTCGCCGTGCCCGAGGCCGCGGAAGCGGAAGAGGAGCCGAAGCCGATCCTGATCTGGAAGCCGGCGCGCAGCGACGGTCGTCCGCGTCACCAGCGTCGCGGCGGCCATGGCGGCCAGCGCAAGGAAGGTGCCGGCGCCGGCGAAAAGGCACGCGGGGGACGCGAGCGTTTCGAACGCAAGTTCGGAGGCGGAACGGGCAAGCGCGAGGACGGGCGAGGCGGCCGGGGCGAGGACCGCAACAAGGGCAAGCCGCCCTTCCGCGAGAAGCCGCGCCAGGAAAAGCCGGCGCGGATCGATCCGGATTCGCCCTTCGCCAAGCTTGCCGCGCTGCGCGACCAGCTCAAGAAGTAGATGGCGGGCGAGGGCAGGCAACGCATCGACAAATGGCTGTTCTTCGCGCGCGTGGTGAAATCACGCTCGCTGGCAGCCAAGTTCGTGCAGGCCGGCCGCGTCCGCATCAACCGCGACAAGACCGACCACCCATCGCAGACGGTGAAGCCCGGCGACGTGCTGACGATAACGCTCGAGCGCCGGGTGATCGTCTATCGCGTCGTCGACTGCGGCGCGCGTCGCGGTCCGGCGGAGGAGGCGCGCACGCTTTACGAGGATCTGACGCCGCCGCCGGCACCGTCCGGCCAGGCGCTGCCGGATGCGCTCGCGCCCGTACGCAAAGCCGGCAGCGGCCGGCCCACAAAGAGAGAACGGCGCGATCTCGACGCCTGGCGTGGCGGCGATGACGGTGGCAATGGCGAATAGGCCCTGATCCAATACGGGGAAAACCGTTCCGCCACGTCCGCAATGTGCGCAATGGTCACCCTTGCAACACGGGGGCAAAGGCGTTACCTCACCGCCGGATATCGAGAGTGCCGAAAGGCTGGAGCCTTCCCATGACCTACGTCGTGACCGACAATTGCATCAAATGCAAATATATGGACTGCATCGAGGTCTGTCCGGTCGATTGCTTCTACGAAGGCGAAAACATGCTCGTCATCCACCCTGACGAGTGCATCGACTGCGGTGTCTGCGAGCCGGAATGCCCCGCCGAGGCGATCAAGCCCGACACCGAGCCCGGCCTCGACAAATGGCTGCAGATCAACACCGAATACGCCTCGAAATGGCCCAACATCACCGCGAAGAAGGAGCCTCCGGCGGACGCCAAGGAGTTCGACGGAATCGAGGAGAAGTTCGAGAAGTATTTCTCGGCCGAACCCGGCGAAGGCGACTGAAGCGAGGCGCGACCTGACGTTGCGTCAGGTCTGGATGTCCATCGGCGATGGTGTCGGAGGAAACGGGCGTTGCGGCGGCCGTCTTTTCGCGCATGCGGCAAATTCTTGATTCTTTCAGCTTTTTATGATAGATATACGTCAACATGCCGGTGACGAACGTCGATTTATGGCGCAAGCGCTCTAATCATTGAAAGGCAGGCAAGCGATCCGGACCAGGCGAGCTGGGCCAGGCGACATCTTCGTGTCGTGCAGGGCTCTCAAGCGCTTCTCCGGCCGCTGCCTCATGTCGCGTCTCCGGTTCCACTGGCCGGCCGGCTTTTCGGCCAATGTACATGACAACGATCGCCGAGAAACGGTGTCGAAAGAAGGAGTACAGGGCGTATGGCAACCCAGCAGAAGAAATCCGCGACCCGTCAGGGATTCAAGACCGGCGAATACATCGTATATCCGGCTCACGGCGTGGGGCAGATCGTAACGATCGAAGAGCAGGAAGTCGCGGGACACAAGCTGGAACTGTTCGTTATCGATTTCCAGAAAGACAAGATGCGGCTGAAGGTGCCGGTCGCCAAGGCGACGTCGATCGGCATGCGCAAGCTGTCGGAGACCGACTATGTCGACCGCGCGCTCAAGGTCGTCCAGGGCCGTGCCCGGGTGAAGCGCACCATGTGGTCGCGCCGCGCGCAGGAATATGATGCGAAGATCAATTCCGGCGACCTGATCTCGATCTCCGAGGTCGTGCGCGATCTCTATCGCGCCGAGAACCAGCCCGAGCAGTCCTATTCCGAGCGCCAGCTCTACGAGGCTGCGCTCGACCGCATGGCGCGCGAGATTGCCGCCGTCAACCGCATGTCGGACACGGAGGCGGTTCGCCTCATCGAGGCCAACCTCAACAAGGGTCCCCGCCGCGGCACCAAGGCCGACAACGAGGAGACCGAGCAGGAAGAGGCGGCATAAGCCAGCTTCCGGTTTCGCGAATGAAAAAGGCTCCGGGAGACCGGGGCCTTTTCTTTTTTGGGTTTTATGGTGGGTGCGTCCTTCGAGGCTCGCTGCGCTCGCACCTCAGGATGAGGGGCGTCGTGCGTCGGGCCGTCGCGAGTACAGCGAACTCAAATTCGAGCGCCTTTACTTTGGGAGGTTCGTTGCGCCGGCCTCCCTCATCCTGAGGTGCGAGCGCAGCGAGCCTCGAAGGACGCACGACGCACCTGAAACCCAGGTCTACCTCTCGTCGCCTTTATTCCGGTCGGAATGGCCGAGATCGCGCTCCGGCCAGACGATGTCGCGAACGCGCTGCTTCAGCACCTTGGCTTCCGGGAAGCCGCCGTCGCGCTTGCGCTCCCAGATGAGTTCTCCGTCACAGTGTATCTCGAATATGCCGCCCGTGCCCGGAACCAGCGCGACCTCGCCGATATCGGACCCGAAGGTCGAGAGCAGTTCCTGCGCCATCCATGCCGCCCGCAACAGCCACTGGCATTGCGTGCAGTAAACGATGCGGATGACGGGGCGCGACGTGCTCATGGGTCGTCCTGATCGTGCGAGCCGAAGTCGCGGGCTTCAGGCCGCGCTCAGCTTCGCCATGGTCTCGTCGTCGACCTCGAAATTGGCGTAGACGTTCTGCACGTCGTCATCGTCGTCGAGGGTGGCGACGAGCTTGAGGATCGATTGCGCGCGGTCCTCGTCGACGGGCGTCGTCGTCTGCGGTTTCCAGATCGTCTTGACCGATTCCGCCTCGCCCAGCGCGGCTTCCAGTGCTGAAGTCACGTCGCCGATGCTCTCGAAGGCGCAGAGGATGACATGGCCGTCCTCGTCCGACTGCACGTCGTCCGCGCCGGCCTCGATCGCGGCTTCCATCACCTTGTCGGCATCGCCGGCCTCGGGCTTGTAGACGATCTCGCCGACACGGTCGAACATGAAGGCGACCGAGCCGGTCTCGCCGAGAGCGCCGCCGGCCTTGGTGAAGGCGGCGCGTACATTGGAGGCGGTGCGGTTGCGGTTGTCGGTCAGCGCCTCCACGATGACGGCGACGCCGCCCGGCCCGTAGCCTTCGTAGCGCACTTCCTCGTAATTCTCCGCATCGCCGCCGGCGGCCTTGTTGATGGCGCGCTGGATGTTGTCCTTGGGCATCGACTGCGCCTTGGCGTTCTGGATCGCCAGACGCAGGCGCGGGTTCATGTCGGGGTCGGGCAGGCCGGCCTTGGCGGCGACGGTTATCTCGCGCGCAAGCTTCGAAAACATCTTCGACCGGACCGCGTCCTGGCGGCCCTTGCGATGCATGATGTTCTTGAATTGTGAATGGCCGGCCATGGGACCCCTGTCTGGATTTCCGAAGATGATCGTGAATGGCGGCGTTATAGATAAATTGCCGTCAAACGTCCAGATGATCGAAAAAGGCGCCGCCGCTCGCGAAATCGTGACCCGGCAAGGCGGTGAAATGAATGGCCACGGTTGTGGTCCGGCTTAGGCTGTCATCGCCTTCCAGGCCCTTAACGCAGCCGACACCGGAGCCGCAAATGATCTCCATCCGCCTGCTCGCCGTCATCCTCCTTCTCAGCCTCGCCACGCCTGCCTCAGCGCAGGAGGAGGCACCGAGCCAGTGCCTCGCCGTGGCGCAATCGCTCCCCAACGTCACCTACGCGAATTTCTCGCTCGCCCAGGCGGAGGAGGGCGAGGTGACGATCACCTATGCCGGCCATTCCACCTATATCGTCGAGACGCCGGCCGGCGTGCGCATCGCCACCGATTTCAGCGGCGTTTACGGAGGCGATCCGCTGCCGCGGGTCGTAACCATGAACAAGGCGCACCGGACGCACTACACGGAAATGCCCGATCCAGGCATCGAGCACGTCCTGCGCGGCTGGAATCCGGATGGCGGGCCGGCGAAGCATGCGGTCGTGATCGACGATGTCTATATCCGCAACGTGCCGACCGACATCCGACGCTGGGGCGAGATGGAGCGGGACGGCAATTCGATCTTCATCTTCGAGGTGGCGGGGCTGTGCATCGGCCATCTCGGGCATCTGCATCACCATCTCGAGGATGCGCATTACGGCGCGATCGGCCGGCTCGACGTCGTCATGGTGCCGATCGACGGCGGCATGACGCTTTCGGTCGATGCGATGAGCGAGATCGCCAAGCGGCTCTTCTCGTCGATCATCCTGCCCATGCATCGCCACGCGACGCCGATGGGCGAGTTCACCGCCGCGATGGGCGAAACCTTCGACGTCAGGTTTTCCGAGGAGCGCTCGTTCAAGGTCTCGCTGCGCAGCTTGCCGAAACGGCCGACCATCCTGGTGCTGGAAGGTGTGTGAGGCCTCCCCGCGGCTCGCGCCGCGGGGAGATCGACGGCGCAGCCTCAGGCGGCCGCGCGGACCTCCAGTTCCTCGGGCGTGACATGGCCGAGGAAGCCGCCGCTGGAAGTCGCGGGCCTGCCGTCCTCGATGGCATGGGCGAAGACGACGCCGGGATCCGCCTCGAGCTTGCGGATGTGCTCGTGGAGGCCAGGATATTCGCTGGCGAGATCGAACAGGCCGAGATCCTCGCCCCAGCGCGCGATGCCGATGAAATAGGCGTCGGCCACGGTCTTCCTATCGCCGGCGAGCCAGCCCCTGCCCTCCAGCATGTCCTGGAGACGGGCATAGCACTTCGCCGCCTGATCCCTTGCCAGCGCGCGCAGCATTTCCCGGTCGGGATCGTCCTCCGCCAGCTTGTAGGCCGTCCATGCCGGCGCGAAGGCCGAATGGAAGGTCGTGTGGAGATAGGAAAGCATGCTGTTCAGCCGGTCGAGTTCGGGCGTGCCCTGGGCAAAGCCCAGCCCGCTGCCGAGATCGCGCCCGGCGATGTTGAGCAGTATCGCGAGGCTCTCGGTTAGCGGACGCCCATCCTCGAGAACGAGCGCCGGCGTCTGGCCGAGCGGGCTCACCTCGATATAGCGGGCGTCCTTTTCCTTCGCCAGCATGTCGATGCGGACGAGACGATATGGTTTGCCGAGCCATTCGAGCGCGACGATCGAGCCGAACGAGCAGCCATGCGGGATGCCGTAGAAGAGCACAGGTTCCATTGCAGTTTCCTTTCTTGTCGAGCCCGCCGCCGATGCGGGATCGGTGCGGAACTGCGGCAAACCTATGCAATACTTGACGATCGGCAAGTACCTACAATATGGTAAGGTACTGACTTTATGGTAAGTATTGAGGAAAACCATGGCAAAACAGCAGCCGGAATTTTGCGGGCTGGGCCCCGCCTTCCAGGTGATCGGCGGCAAATGGAAGGCCTATATCCTCTGGCTGGTGCGCAACGAGCCGCGTCGCTTCGGGGAGTTGCGACGGCTGGTGCCCGAGATCAGCGAGAAGGTGCTGATCCAGCAACTGCGCGAGATGGAGGCCGACGGGATCGTGCACCGCAAGGTGTTCCACGAGGTGCCGCCGCGGGTCGAATATTCCGCGACGGAACTCGGTGCGTCGCTCGACGACGCACTGGTCTCGCTCGCCAAATGGGGCGAGGAGCATGGCGGCAAGCTGGAGGCGCTTCGCGCCGGCGCGAAAAAATAGGCCGCTGGCTCAGACGGCCTGAGCCGGAGGCATGCGGCGCGTCAGTGCGCGCCGCCGCCTTCCTTGTCCAGCTTGCGCTTGCGGCGCGCCAGCATGTTCAACCCCTCGACCAGCGCCGAGAAGCCCATGGCGGCATAGATGTAGCCCTTGGGCACGTGGAAGCCCATGCCGTCGGCGATCAGCGTCATGCCGATCATCAGCAGGAAGCCCAGCGCCAGCATGACGATGGTGGGGTTCTTCTCGATGAAGCGCGACAGCGGGTTGACCGCGATCAGCATCACCGTCACGGCGGCGATCACCGCGATGTACATGATGGCGATCTCGTCGGTCATGCCGACCGCGGTGATGATCGAATCGATCGAGAAGACCAGGTCGAGCAGCAGGATCTGGAAGATCGCGCCGGCAAATGACACCTGCAGCGTTTCGCCGACGATGTTGTCCTTGCCGTCTTCGGGATCGACCGAATGGTGAATTTCCTTGGTCGCCTTCCAGACGAGGAAGAGGCCGCCGCCGATCAGAATCAGGTCACGCCAGGAGAATGGATGCCCGAAAGCCTCGAAAAGCGGCTGGGTGAGCTGCACGATATAGGCCACCGTCGCCAGCAGCAGCAGCCGCATGACGAGCGCGGCGCCGATGCCGATCCTGCGCGCGCTGACCCGATGCTCTTCGGGCAGCTTGTTGGTCAGGATCGAGATGAAGATCAGATTGTCGATACCGAGAACAATCTCGAGAACGACGAGCGTGACGAGCGCGACCCAGGCGGTCGGGTCGTGGAGCCAATCGAGATGCTGCGCGAAGAATTCGATCATCGGCTTTGCGGACTTTCTGTGAAAAAACAAAGAAAAGTCTGCAAGAGGTAGGGCGAAGCCCGATTGCCGTCAACGGCTTACCAGAATGCGGGCACCGTTTCCTCGAGCCTGGGGCCCAGCCTGAGAGGCGCGATCTTCTCGGCGAGGCCGGTGCGGTCGGAAATCTCCACCGCCACACCGCAGATCGTCGCCGGCCCCGCCGCCGCCTCGAAACGGCCCTTGGGAACCTTGGAGAGGAAGCGGTTGAGCGGCTCTTCCTTGTCCATGCCGAGCGAGGAATCATAGTCGCCGCACATGCCGGCATCGGTGAGATAGGCCGTGCCGCCGTTTAGGATCTGATGATCGGCGGTCGGCTGATGGGTATGCGTGCCGACGACCAGGCTGGCGCGCCCGTCGACGAAATGCGCGAAGCACATCTTCTCCGACGTGGCCTCGGCGTGGAAGTCGATCACCACCGCGTCCGCCTGCTCGCCGAGCGGGCAGGCGGCCAACTCGTGCTCGGCGGCCTGGAACGGATCGTCGAGCTCGGGATGCATGAAGACGCGTCCCATGATGTTGGCGACGAAGACGCGCGCGCCGTTCCTCGCCATGTAGACGCCGGAGCCGCGGCCGGGGGTGCCCTTCGGGAAATTCGCGGGCCGGAGGAAGCGGTCCTCGCGCGGCGCGAAGGTCAGCGCCTCGCGCTGGTCCCAGACATGGTTTCCCGTGGTCACCACATCGGCGCCGGCGTTCAACGTCTGGTGGAAAATCTCTTCGGTGATGCCGAAGCCGCCGGCCGCGTTCTCGCCATTGACGATGACGAAGTCGAGCCTGAAGTCGGAAATGAGCGAGGGGAGCCGCTCCCACACCGCCGTGCGGCCCGAGCGCCCGACCATGTCCCCGAGAAAAAGAAGTCTCATATGGCAATCCTTGCGGCGGCTCCGGCCGGCGGAATGATGAGGTGGATAGCTACGCGGAATGATGCGAGCCAGCTAGCGCCTCTCCGGCGGCACGAAACGGCGATCCTGATAGTCCTCCAGATAGCCGCTATGGGCGGGTTTGGCCAGTTCGGGCGCCTTGACGAAGGCGAAAGCCCGGCGAAGCTCGCCGGCGCCGACCAGTTCGACGTCGAGAACGATGCGGAAATTGCCGGGCTCGCCGACCGATTCCAGCCGATCGAGGACGAGGAGCCGCGCATCGTCGACCTGGTAGAGTTCGCCTTTGACGCGAAAGCCCTCGCCTGGCCGATCGAGCATCATCGGCGCGAACCATGGGCCGGCGACGAGCATCGGCATGCGCTTGACGATGCGGCATGCGCCAAGAAATCGCGCGCCGCCAAGGCCGCGATCATGCAGCGCAAAGCCGCGCTTCAGCGTTCCGAAGGCAAAGACCAGGTGCATCGGCTACTCCGATCATGACGTCGCCGGCCGCGCCGTTCATCCGGCGGGAAACCGGCGCAAGCCGCTTTCGGTGAGGATTTCGCCGAGCCTGACGTCGTGCGGTTCGTCCGGCACTTCCGACACTTCCTGGCAGTCGAAAGCAATGGCGACGAGGCGCGGTTCGGTGCCCTTTTCCCGCAGCCGCTCGATCGCCCGGTCGTAATAGCCGGCGCCGTAGCCGATGCGATGGCCGCGCGCATCGAAGGCGGCGAGCGGCACGAGCATCACGGAAGGATCGAGCACCTGCGCCTCCTCGCCGGGTCCCGCCGTGCCGAAGCCCATCTCGACCAGCGGCGCGCCGCGCACCAGCTCGCGGAACACCATCGTCGTCCTGTCGAGAATGGCGGGAAGGCAAAGCCGGGCGCCGCTTTCGCGCAAGGCGAACATCAGCGGGCGCACGTCGACCTCGGAGCGCATCGGCCAGAAGCCGGAGACGATCGTTCCCGGCTCCACTGCGAGCTCGCCGGCGGCCCGCGCCATCGCGAGCGAGGCTTCGATGCGCCAGAGAGGATCGAGCGCGTCGCGCCGCGACAGCGCCTCCTGGCGCAGCTGCTTCTTGAGTGCCTTCAGCTCGGTCATGGCGCCTTTTATGCCGCGAGGACACCGAAAAGGCCACGACAGGAAGCGACCTTTTGCAAAGGCAAAACGAAATCAGGAAGGAGCGATCCACGCAACCGGTGGAGAAGTCGATCCCGGGAACCTACAAAGTAGGTGGGCGCCGTGTGAGAAAACCCACGGGTCTTCCCAGGGACAGCTCCCTTAAGGATCGATAAGGCCCCGGGGAATGTTACTCCTGCCGCGAGGCGCAGACCGCGACGTCTAATATAGAATGCGGCCGTCTCCTTCGCCAGCGGAATGGCACGAGAATCACGCGGGGAGACAGAGTTTTTTGCGAGAGTTCCGGCGAGGAGGAGCAATGTTCGTCCGGGATGCTAATCGGGTCGGCGGGCATGCGAAGCCTTGCCCTGCGCGCCCGGCGCCCCTACTGTCTCGCCGGCATCAAAACGGAGTTGGGAATGCGTTTCGAAGGCACGTCGGCCTATGTGGCGGACAAGGATCTGATGGTCGCGGTCAATGCGGCGATCGCGCTGGAGCGGCCGCTGCTGGTCAAGGGCGAGCCAGGCACCGGCAAGACGGAACTCGCCAGGCAGGTGGCCGCCGCGCTCGGCGTCGAGCTCCTCGAATGGCACGTCAAGTCCACCACCAAGGCGCAGCAGGGCCTCTACGAATATGACGCCGTGTCGCGGCTTCGCGACAGCCAGCTCGGCGACGAGCGCTTCAACGACATCCGCAACTACATCCGCCACGGCAAGTTGTGGGAGGCCTTTAGCGCCGACAGGAAGGTGGTGCTGCTGATCGACGAGATCGACAAGGCCGATATCGAGTTTCCCAACGATCTGCTGCAGGAACTCGACAAGATGGAGTTCCATGTCTACGAGACCGGCGAGACGATCCGCGCGAAGCACCGCCCGATCGTCATCATCACGTCCAACAACGAGAAGGAACTGCCGGACGCCTTCCTGCGCCGCTGCTTCTTCCACTATATCCGCTTTCCCGACGCCGATACGCTGACGAAGATCGTCGAGGTGCACTATCCCGGCATCAAGCAGAGCCTGGTGCGCGCCGCGCTCACCCAGTTCTACGAGGTGCGCGAGGTGCCGGGCCTGAAGAAGAAGCCATCTACTTCCGAGGCGCTCGACTGGATCCGGCTGCTGGTCGCCGACGACGTCGACCCCGCCGACCTGCGCGGCGATGCCAAGAACGCCTTGCCCAAGCTGCACGGCGCGTTGCTCAAGAACGAGCAGGACGTGCACCTCTTCGAGCGTCTGGCCTTCATGGCGCGGCGGCAGGGGTGAGAGGCGGTCCGCCTGGCGGGCGCAGGCGGACAACGCTTTCCTCGTTCTGGACCGTTGGCATCGCGCCGAGGTTCCGGCATGGATCCCCGGGGTTCCTGCACCTCACTTCGTTCGGCTCCGGACCCGAGGATCCATGCCGGAACATCGACGCCCGCACAGCGGCGAATGCATAAACGGAAAGCGACAACCATGACCGAAGTCACCATCCGCCCCCTCGAACAGTCCGACCACGTCGAATGGCGCCGGCTTTGGACAGACTATCTCACCTTCTACAAGGCGACCGTGCCGGAGGAAGTCTACCAGACCACGTGGAAGCGGCTGTTCACCGAAGGCGAGTTCGAGCCCAAGGGTTTCATCGCCCTGCTCGACGGCAAAGCGGTCGGCCTGACGCATTACATGTACCATCGCTCCTGCTGGTCGATCGTCAACAATTGCTATCTGCAGGATCTGTTCGCCGATCCGGAGATCCGCGGCAAGGGAGTGGGCGCCGCTCTAATCGAAGCGGTGAAACAGGAAGCCGGCAAGATCGGCGTCACCAACGTCTACTGGATGACGCACGAGACCAACGAGACGGCGCGCAGGCTCTACGACCGCGTCGCGCGGCGCACCGGCTTCATCGAATACGATCTGCTGTAGCCACCTCGGCCCTGCCGCCAGTCACCCGGCCGATCCAGCGATGCCATTCGTCCTCGCTGCCGTGGAAGACGTTAAGGTCGATCTTGCCGTCCACGCCATGCGACAGGCCGGAACCCGAATACTGCCAGAACACCCAATTCCTACCGGGATAGACCTTGGAAGGATGCGCGGCCACCGAGCGCAGCCAGAACGGATAGTCCTTGAACGCGCCCCGCAAATTGTCGCGGTAGAAATCCGGCGGCGTGTAGATGATCGGGCGCTGTCCGTAGTGCCGCTCGAGCCGGTCCATGAAGACCTGCATCTTCTCCTGGATCTTCTGGCGCGACAGGCGGCGCTTGCAGTTCGACTGGTGATTGTATTCGACGTCGATGACAGGCGGCAGCGCGCCGGGTTCGCGCGGCACGTTGCGGATGAACCAGTCGGCCTGCTCGCTGGCGGCCCGGCACCAATAGAAGAAGTGATAGGCGCCCCGCTTCAGCCCGGCCTCGGCCGCTCCGCGCCAGTTCTTCCTGAACATTGGGTCGAGATGGTCGCCGCCGTCGGTCGCCTTGATGTAGGCGAAGTTGGCGCCCTGCGTGCGCAGTTTCGCCCAGTCGATCTCGCCCTGCCAGCGTGAGACGTCGACGCCATGCACGGCGAGCTTCCTGGGCGAGGCGGAACCGAAATTGATAGGCTTGGCGTCGCGGAAGCTGTGGCTGTAGATTCGCGATCGTTGCGCCGGCGCGGTGCGTGTGGCCGGCCTCGGCGGCGCCAGCATCGCAACCGTATTCCCGGCGGGCACTGGCATTCCCGCGGTTCTGGCCTCGGGCACCAGCACGTCGGGCATGGGCGCCTGCGTCGGATCGGGACCGGCCCAGGCCAGAATCTCCTCCACGCTGCCCACGTCCACGGAAGGCACCGGAGCGCTCGACCGGACGACCGAGCTCGTCGTCTCGGGCGAGGGTTTTTGCGCGAGAACGTCCTCTATGCCGGAGCTGGAGGTGCAGCCCGCCAAGACCATGAACCCAAGAAGGATTGCCGGCACGCCTGAGAAACGCATGAGCACCCGTACGCAAAACAAACACTGACGGAAGAATCAGAACCGAACCCGCCGACGGGAATTGCTAACGGGAAATTACCAAAAAAGGCTGAATCCGGTTTTTTACCATATGCGGCGGAAAGCCGACGGCGCGCCGGGCTTGTCTGGCGGACGGATGCGACGCAAAGTGCCGCGCATGTTCATACCCTTCTTTCTCGAACTCAAGGCCGCCCGCGTTCCGGTTTCCCTGCGGGAGTATCTGACCCTGCTCGAGGGAATGGATGCCCATCTGGTCGACTATGACGTGGAGGGCTTCTACTACCTTGCCCGTGCCGCGCTGGTGAAGGACGAGCGGCATATCGACCGCTTCGACCAGGTCTTCTCCCATGTCTTCAAGGGCGTCGAGGCGGTCTCGGGCGAAGGCGCAGTCGACGTCGCCAACCTCCCGGAAGAGTGGCTGCGCCGGCTTGCCGAGAAACACCTGTCGGAGGAGGAGAAGAAGCTGGTGGAGGCGCTCGGCGGTTTCGACAAGCTCATGGAGACCTTGAAGCAGCGGCTCGAGGAGCAGAAGGGTCG
This sequence comes from Aquamicrobium sp. LC103, assembly GCF_001014615.2. Taxonomy (GTDB): domain Bacteria; phylum Pseudomonadota; class Alphaproteobacteria; order Rhizobiales; family Rhizobiaceae; genus LBCQ02. The sequence goes on along the minus strand of NZ_LBCQ02000010.1, from coordinate 225,873 downwards.
CCACCAGGGCGGCTCGAAATGGATCGGCACCGCCGGCACCTCGCCCTTCGGCGCCTATGGCTACAATCCGGAGGGCGTGCGCATCGGCCAGCACGAAAGCCGCCACCGCCGCGCGGTCAAGGTGTGGGACAAGCGCGAGTTCAGGAACTTCGACGATTCCGTCGATCTCGGCACCCGTAACATCAAGGTCGCGCTGAAACGGCTGCGCCGCTGGGTGCGCGAAGGCTCGCAGGAGGAACTCGACCTTCCGGGCACCATCCATGCGACCGCGGAGCATGGCTATCTCGACGTTCAGACCCGGCCCGAACGGCGCAATGCGGTGAAGCTCCTGATGTTCTTCGACGTCGGCGGCTCGATGGACGACCATATCCGCGTCGTCGAGGAGCTGTTCTCGGCCGCCCGCGCCGAATTCAAGCACATGGAATATTTCTACTTCCACAACTGCCTCTACGAGGGCGTGTGGAAGGACAATCGCCGCCGCCACAGCGAGGTCATCCCCACCTACGACGTGCTGCACAAATACGGCCACGACTACAAAATGATCTTCGTCGGCGACGCCTCGATGAGCCCGTACGAGATCGCCTATGCGGGAGGGTCGGTGGAGCACTGGAACGCCGAGCCGGGAATCGTCTGGCTGCAGCGCGTGCTTGCGCAATGGCCGAACGCGGTGTGGCTCAATCCGACGAGGGAGAAGCACTGGAGCTATACCCATTCGATCGGGATGATCCGTGAGATATTTTCGGACCGGATGTATCCGCTGACGCTGTCGGGGCTGGAACGCGCGACCAGGGAGCTTTCGAGGAAGCATTGAGGTTGGTGAACGTCGCTTTCAGCCTTACATTCAGCAGGAACCAAAAACTCCCATTGGAGACGTCCCATGGACACCCACACCCATCCCGTAACCCGCACCGACGCGGAGTGGCGCGCGCTGCTGACGCCGGAACAATATGCCGTCATGCGCCAGCACGGAACCGAGCGGCCGGGAAGCTGCGCGCTCCTGCATGAGAAGCGCGCCGGCACCTTCTCCTGCGTCGGCTGCGATCAGCCGCTGTTCGAATCCAAGCTGAAATTCGAAAGCGGCACGGGCTGGCCGAGCTTCAACGATCCGGTTCCCGGTTCCGTGGAGACCACGGTCGATCGCAGCTACGGCATGGTGCGCACCGAGGTGCATTGCGCGCGTTGCGGCAGCCATCTCGGTCATGTCTTCGAGGACGGCCCGCCGCCGACCTATCTGCGCTACTGCATCAACGGCGTGGCGCTGAAGTTCGAACCCGCCTGACGGCCTATCGCGGAGCCAGCGCGGTTTCCGTCAGCCTCACCCAATAGCTCACGCCGGCGGGGATCGCCTCGTCGGCGAAATCATATGCCGGGTGGTGAAGTTCGGCGCTGTCGCCATTGCCGATGAAGATGAACGAACCCGGCCGGGCGGCGAGCATGCGCGCGAAATCCTCGCCCGCCATGGACGGCTTAACATTCGCGTCGACCCGGTCCGCGCCGACCACCTCCTGCGCGACTTGCGCCGAGAAGCGCGCTTCCTGCGGCGGGTTCACGGTGCTCGGATAGGGGCCCTCATAGTCGATCTCGATCTTGGCGCCCGTGGCCGCCGCCACGCCGGCGCAGACGGCGGTGACCTGCTCCTTGCCGGCTTCGGCATCGGCCATGCGCAAGGCGCGGACGGTGCCCCAGAGCTCGATCTTTTCGGGAATGATGTTGTAGGCCGTGCCGGCGTCGACCTTGGTGATGGTGACCACGACGGAGGCCAGCGGGTCGGTCCGGCGCGAGACGATCGTCTGCAGCGCGGTCACGAGCTGCGCGCCGGCGAGGATCGGGTCTATCGTGGTGTGCGGCCTCGCTGCGTGGCCGCCCCGGCCGCTGATGGTGATCGAGAATTTCGCGGGGGCTCCCATGATAGGGCCGTCGCAGATGGCGAAATGGCCGAGCGGAATCCCAGGCATGTTGTGCATGCCGTAGATGCGCTCGATGCCGAAACGCTCCATCAGACCCTCGGCGAGCATCTCGCGGGCACCGCCGCCGATCTCCTCGGCCGGCTGGAAGACGACCACGACGCTGCCGGCGAAATTGCGCGTCTCGGCGAGATATTTCGCGGCTCCGAGCAGCATCGCCGTGTGGCCGTCATGGCCGCAGGCATGCATCCTGCCGGCGGTATGAGATGCATGCGACACGCCGCTCCGCTCGTCGAGCGGCAAGGCGTCCATGTCGGCGCGCAGGCCGACCGTCCGGCCCGCGCCGTGGCGTCCACGGATGACGCCGACCACTCCGGTCCGCCCGATGCCGGTCACGACCTCGTCGCAGCCGAAGGCCCGCAGCCTGTCGGCGACGAAGGCCGAGGTGTCCGCAAGATCGAAGCCCAGTTCGGGATTTTGGTGGAGATGCCGCCGCCAGCCGACGATTTCCTCGTGCATCTCGCTGGCGCGGTTCAAGATCGGCATGGCGTCCCCCGGGCTCACATTGGTCGTGCCGGAGGATGATCCGACCCGGGGAGACTAAGGGCTGGGGATGACGTTCGCCAGCCCGAATTTCCGGCTTGCGGACTTTTCGCCGGCTTATTCCATGCCGAGGGCGGCCTTGTAGAGGTCGAGCATCGCCTCTTCCTCCTGCCGCTCGGCCTGATCCTTCTTGCGCAGGCGGATGATGGTGCGCATGGCCTTGGTGTCGAAGCCGGTGCCCTTGGCTTCCGCGAAGACTTCCTTGATGTCGTCCGCGATCGTCTGTTTCTCCTCCTCGAGGCGCTCTACGCGCTCGATGAAGGCGCGGAGCTGACCCGCGGCGACGGTCTGGGCGGTTTCGGTGATGTCTTCAGTCATGAGGGCTCCAACTGGCTGGTGCGCGACTCGCGCTAAAATCGGTCGCGCTTGGTTGCCTCACACGGCCGTAACAATCAATGGTCTTTCGGGCGGTTTTCCTCGAATGCCGCTTTCTGAGCGTTTGATGCTTCGCGCTGGTGCTTCGCCTGCCACTCGGCATAGGGCATGCCGTAGATGATCTCCCGCGAGGTCTCCTTGTCCATCTCCACGCCGGCTGCATTGGCCGCGTCGCGGTACCAGTTGGACAGGCAGTTGCGGCAGAAACCGGCGAGGTTCATCAGGTCGATGTTCTGCACGTCGGTGCGTTTGCGCAGATGCTCGACCAGCGTGCGAAACGCCGCCGCCTCGAAATCCCGCTTCTGTTCGTCGCTCAGATCGACCATGGCTGTTCTCCCTGTCGGACCGGCCCGGTGCGCGAGCCGAATTGCTTGACCTCATGGATATCGGGCATGGCGTTGATGGCTTCAAGGATCGGTGCGAGGCGCTCGGCCCATTCGGCAGCGCTTTCCTCGTCCGCGATCAGATCCTGCCTGATCTCGATCAGGGCGTGGGCGAAGCCGTTGACGATCGCGTGGCGGAACATCGTGTCGCCGCGCAGCGCGCCGTCATAGGGCTCGTTGTCGCCGACGACGAAGATCGGATCCTCGCGAAGCATCTCCAGAAGCGGCAGGGCGGCGCGCGGGTCGCTGTCCCAGAGCACCCCGACATGCCATGGACGCTTCCGGCCCTGCATCTGCGGCGTGAAGGAGTGCACCGAGAAGATAAAGGGCGCGTGGCCGGATTCGGCCGCGGCCGAGGCTATCATCGAGCCGACCGCATCGTGATAGGGGCGGTAGAAGCCGTCGAGCCGGCGGCTCCGCTCCGTTTCGGTCATCGGATAGTTTCCGGGCACGATGGTGCCGTCGTAAAGCTGCCGGATCAGCGTGGGATCGTCCTCGCCGCGATTCGGATCGATCAGAAGCCGGGAGAAATTCGCCATCACGGCGGGTACGCCGAGCAGCGCCGCCAGCCGCCGCGTCACCGTCGCCACGCCGATGTCGTAGGCGATGTGACGTTCGAACTCGGACGCCGGCAGGCCGAGGCTGCCATATTCCTCGGGCAGGTCGCGTCGGGCATGGTCGGCAACCAGCACCAGGCCCTTCTTCCGGTCGCCTTCGATGATCTCGAAAGGTGCGAAAAGGGCGGTACGCGTCATGCCGGCAAGAATCCCCGTCGCCTATCGTTTGAGCGGTCGGGCCTTGTGTTTCATGAAGCGCGCGCGAGCGCAATGCCGCTGTTTGGCCAATCTTGTCGGCCAGAGCCGAAGCCGGGCTATGATCGTTCCGGCATCTAAATCGATTCGGATGGCCGCTCGGAACGCGTTGACATGCGCGCGCACTTCTTCGAAAAGGGTCTCTTACAGATGCTGATTTCATTAGCGAAGGGCATGAGCATGCGACTGGCAAGGGCGATGCGGAACCGCTTTGCGGCCGGTTTTGCCGTTCTCGTCCTCGCATCCGGGTTCATGACCATGGGTGCGGCGCCCGCATTCGCCGATTTTCGCGTCTGCAACGCGACGCAAGGCCTCGTCGGCGTGGCGATTGGCTACCGCGCCAAGACCGGCTGGGTTTCGGAGGGCTGGTGGCACATCGAGGCGTCGACCTGCAAGACGCTGATCGAGGGCGCGCTCTCCTCCCGCTACTACTATCTCTACGCGGAGGACGCCGAGCGCGGCGGCCGCTGGGACGGCGCGGTCAACATGTGCGTGGCGGAACGGGAATTCAAGATCGCCGGGGCGGGCGATTGCTTCGCGCGCGGTTTCCAGCGCGCGGGCTTTCAGGAATACGACACGGGGGAACAGGGGAGCTGGATGGTTCAGCTTACCGACGAACCCGCAACAGACGGCGCGGCAGCCGTCACGGGAACAGGCAATCGATGAGACGCAGCCGGAAGGTCAAGATACTTGCAACATTGGGGCCGGCATCTTCCGAAGAAGTAATGATCAAGCGGCTTTTCGAAGCTGGAGCGGATGTCTTCCGCATCAATATGAGCCATGCCGACCATCCGCTCATGCGCACGCTCGTCGCGCGCATCCGCAAGGTGGAAAAGGAGGTCGGTCGGCCGATCGGCATTCTCGCCGACCTCCAAGGGCCGAAGCTGCGCGTCGGCAAGTTCGCCAATGGCAGCGAGGAGCTGAAGATCGGCGAGAGCTTCACGCTGGACGACGATCCGACGCCGGGCAATGCGTCCCGCGTGCAGATGCCGCATCCGGAAATCCTGGAATCAGTGAAGCCGGGAGACCGGCTGCTCATCGATGACGGCAAGCTGCAGCTGAAGGCGGTGAAGACGAACGGCAAGTCGATCACCTGCACCGTCGTTTCCGGCACCAAGATATCCGACCGGAAGGGCGTGAGCCTGCCCGACACCGAACTGCCGGTCGGCGCGTTGACCGAGAAGGACCGCAAGGACCTCGACGCGGTTCTGGCGACCGGCGTCGACTGGATCGCGCTTTCCTTCATCCAGCGCCCCGAGGATCTCGCCGAGGTGCGCAAGGTAGCGCGCGGCCGCGCCGCGCTGCTGGCCAAGATCGAGAAGCCGCAGGCCGTGGCCCGGCTGGCGGAGATCATCGAGCTTTCCGACGCGCTGATGGTGGCGCGCGGCGACCTCGGCGTCGAGATGCCCCTGGAGGCCGTGCCCGGCATCCAGAAGCAGATCACGCGCGCCTGCCGTCGCGCCGGCAAGCCGGTCGTCGTGGCCACGCAGATGCTGGAATCCATGATCAGCGCGCCGGTGCCGACCCGAGCGGAGGTTTCCGACGTCTCGATCGCGGTGTTCGAAGGCGCCGATGCCATCATGCTGTCGGCGGAATCGGCCGCCGGCGAATATCCGGTCGAGGCGGTGGCGACGATGAACCGCATCGCCGAGCGGGTCGAGCAGGACCCCAATTACCCCAGCATCATCAACGCGCAGCGCTCCGAGCCGGAGGCGACCGGCGCCGACGCGATCTCGCTGGCGGCGCGTCAGATCGCCGAGACGCTCAAGCTCTCCTCGATCGTCACCTACACCGCTTCCGGCACCACCGGCCTGCGTGCAGCGCGTGAGCGGCCGCAGGTGCCGATCATCGCGCTTTCGCCGGTGGTGGAGACGGCCAGGCGGCTGTCGCTGGTCTGGGGCACGCATTGCGTGGTCACCGCGGACGCCTCGGATCTCGACGACATGGTGAACCGCGCCTGCCGAATCGCCTATCAGGAAGGGTTCGGCCGCGAGGGCGATCGCGTGATCATCACAGCGGGCGTTCCGCTGCGCACGCCGGGCGCGACCAACATGCTGCGCATTGCCTATATCGGCACGGACGGGCAGGGCGGTATCTGAGGTGGCGAAGTCTTCCGTCGGGGCTCCGAGCTCGCGTGAAGCTCAGATGCCCTCGCCGGTGAGCTCGTCGGCAAGCGTGCCCAGCTCGTTCTGGGCGCTGCGCAGCATCGGATAGATATCGAGAATCCGCTCATAGGCGCGCAAGGCGAGCTCCTTGCGGCCCGTGTTCTTCATGATCTCGGCCATGCCGGCCAGCGCGCCGAAATGGCGCGGCTCCAGCCGCAGCGTGTGCTCGATGTCGGACATCGACTTGGCATAGCTGTTCATCTCGTAATGGACCGTCGCGCGGCGGTTCCAGCCCTCGGCATAGTCGGGGGCGAGCATCACCACCTGGTCTAGGAAATCGAGCGCGGCGTCGTATTTCTTCTCCTTCGCCGCCTTGTCGGCCCACTGGACGAGAAGATCGATCGATGCGCTGCCCGAACGCGCCCATTCCTGCTTGATGCGGTTGGAGATGCGCTCCGCCGCGCGCTCGTTCCCGGCGCGTTTCAGCTCGGAAAAGAGATCGCCGAGCCTGTCCTTGGGTGCGGCAAGGACCGCGTTGCGGGGACCGGTCACGTCGGATGCGGCGAAGGCGGCAACCGGCGCGGCGATGGCGAATGCAAGGAGAAAAGCAAAAACGTTCCGCATGTGCGGGAATCTATTCCCACACGGCGGAACGTCAAACTGAAATTCGCGTGAAGGCGGGCTGACGGGCGAAATCCCGTGGGCGCCCGCGGCCGAAAGCCTCAGCCCTGGCGAGCCTTGAAGCGCGGGGCGGTCTTGTTGATGATGTAGATGCGGCCCTTGCGGCGAACCATGCGGTTGTCGCGGTGACGGCTCTTCAGCGCTTTGAGCGAGTTCTTGATCTTCATTTTCTTCAGCCCGTTCTTCTGAGCCCTTTTTGCGGGCCGAACAAAAACGCGCCTCGCGGCGCGCCACAAATCTGGGCTGGCTCTTAAACGACAGGCCGCCCTTCTGTCAACCGGAGTCAGCGCGCGAGCCGCGTGAAATGACCCATCTTGCGGCCAGGCCGCGATTCCGTCTTGCCGTAGAGATGGAGCATCACGTCCGGCTCGCCGAGGAGCACGCCCGCGCGCAGCACCTCGTCACCGACCAGGTTCTCCATCACGCAGTCCGAATGTCGGGACGCGTCGCCGAGCGGCAGGCCGCATATGGCGCGGATATGCTGCTCGAATTGCGAGACGGTGCATGCCGCTTCGGTCCAGTGGCCGGAATTGTGCACGCGCGGCGCGAATTCGTTGACGAGGATCGAGCCGTCAGCCATCAGGAAAAACTCGACGCCGACGACGCCGACATAGTCGAGCCCCTCGAGCAACGTGAAAGCGGCGTCGCGCGCGACACTCGCCGTGGCTTCGGAAATCGCGGCCGGGACGGTGGAACTGTGCAGGATGCCGTCGCGATGAATGTTCTCCGCCGCGTCGTAAGCCGCCATGCGGCCGTCATGGCCGCGCGCGGCGATGATCGATATTTCGCGCTCGAACGGGACGAGCGCCTCCAGGATCAGCGGCACGCCGCCCATGGCTGTGTAAGCGCCGTCGGCCGCGTTGCCGGCCGCGTTGCGGAAGACCCGCTGGCCCTTTCCGTCATAGCCCAGGCGCCGGGTCTTGAGGACGCCGCTGCCGCCGAATTCCGACAAGGCGGATGCGAGATCGCCGTCGCCGTCTACCTTGCGGAAAGCCGCCGTCCTTATGCCCATGTCGTTCAGCGCGGTCTTTTCGACCAGCCGGTCCTGCGAGACCTCCAGCGCGCGCGGCAGCGGCAGGACGGGGACGTCGGCGGCGAGCAGCCGTGCTGCGGATACCGGCACGTTCTCGAACTCGTAGGTGACGACCTGGCAATTCTCGGCCAGCTCGGTCAACGCGTATGCGTCGTCATAGGCGGCGAACAATTGCCGGTTGGCGACCTGCGCGGCCGGACAATCCGCCTGGGGTTCGAGAACGAGCGTCTGGTAGCCGAGCCGGGCGGCGGCCATGGCAAGCATGCGGCCGAGCTGGCCGCCGCCGATGATGCCGATGGTGGAACCGAGGGGAAGGGGAGCGCTCATGCGTCGGACGACGGCCGTTCGGCCACTTTCGCCGTCTGCGCCGCGCGCCATTCGTCGAGGCGAGCGGCAAGCGCGACGTCGGTCAGCGCAAGCACCGAGGCCGCCAGCAGCGCGGCGTTGACCGCGCCGGCCCTGCCGATCGCCAGCGTCCCGACGGGAATGCCGGCCGGCATCTGAACGATGGAAAGAAGCGAATCCTGTCCCGAAAGCGCCTTGGATTCGACCGGCACGCCGAAGACGGGAAGCGGCGTCAGGGCGGCCGTCATTCCCGGAAGGTGCGCGGCACCGCCCGCGCCGGCGATGATTACCTTGAAACCGGCCGCCTTGGCGCCCTTCGCGAAGTCGTAGAGGCGGTCGGGCGTGCGGTGGGCGGAGACGATCAGCGCTTCATGGGCAAGGCCGAGCGCATCCAGCGTCTCGGCGGCGTTGCGCATGGTCGCCCAGTCGGACTGACTTCCCATGATAATGGCGATTTCGGCCTTGCTTGCGGCCATGACTGCGCCCTCCATTTATGGATCGCCGCCGCTTATCGGAAATGCGGCGCCGCCGCAAGGCGGGAGCGCTTTCTGCCTCGAAGCATCAGGCGATGATGTCGGGTATGATGCGGTCTTCCAATTGCTTCAGTCGATCCTTCAGCGCCAGCTTCTTCTTCTTCATGCGCTGGATTTGCAGGGGATCGCAGCCGGTTGCGATCATCGCGTTGATCGCAGCGTCGAAATCGGTGTGTTCCTGCTTCAATCTCGCAAACTCGAGACGAATCTCGGCCTGGTCCTGTTCCGACATGCTCACCGTCTGCAGAATCCGGGGCTAAAACGCCCGATCGGGAAGGTTCGGGCGCTTCCGCGACCGGCGGGCCGCCTATTACCACATTTTGCCGCGTCAGGAAATGCTACTACGGCACATTCGACTCATCCGGAAATCGGTGGCACACTGCCATTGCGCTGTCACAACGAGGCGGCCTGCGGTGGACGCCTGCCCGTGCGGCGCGAGTCGAGGAACCACGGAAGGGAGAGCTTATAATGTCTCTTGCATCTCATCTTGCAGAGCTGCAGCGCAAGCATGGCGACATCGAACGCGAGATCGATGAAGTATCGGCCCATCCATCAGCCGACTCTCTTGAAATAGCCAGGCTCAAGCGACGCAAGCTCGCACTCAAGGACGAGATGGAGAAATTGAGACTCCAGCCGACGAAACACTAACGGGCAAGCGCCCACAGATACCGCCTGATCGTAACCGATCATCGCTCCGGCCCTCTTCCCGTTCCCGGAAGATGGCATTGGGAGTTTGGTCTTTTCCGCAGTCGGACGGCGACGCGGCAAAACTGCCTTGGCTTCGGATAAAGCCAAGGCAGGGGGATATGTTGTCTTTTGGATGGTCGTACGCCCGGGCAGACCCGCGAGGCATCTGCTTTTATTGGTCCGATCCTCTATTCCTGCCAGAACTGGTCGAGCCAGATATTGAGCTTCAGAAACCCGTCATCGTTGATCGCGTAAATTCGTTTCGTGCCCTCGGAGCGGGCGCTGACGAGACCGGTGTCGAGAAGCACCTTCAAATGCTGCGAAACGGCGGGACGCGAGACCGGAAGCCCGCTCGCCAACTCGTTGACCGTCTTCGGCCCGCGCCGCAACTCCTCGAGGAGATGGCGGCGATTGCCGTCGGCAATGGCCATGAAGGCGTCGGGCTCGATCATGCTGCAATTTGTAGACCAAGCCCGCCGGAACTCAAGCAGCCTCTTCCTTCGCCTGCTCGCCGCCGTCTTGCTCGTCCTCGGTCTCGCTGCGCGGATCGAGAAGCACCGCCTGCGGCGTGACGGCGCGCTCGGCCGGCAAGGTCTTGAACGCCTCGCGTTCCTCGATCGGTATCGGGGCCCGCGTCCTGACGCGCAGCATCGTATAGCCGGCAAGCAGGAAATGCGCGATCGCCGTGGCAAGGAACAGGCTTTCGGGGCGCATGCGTTCCATGAGCGTGGCGCCGATGATCGGGCCGATCATGGTCCCGAAGCCGTATAGCAGCAACAGCCCTCCCGAGACCTTCACGAACTCCTCGGCGCTCGCATGGTCGTTGGCATGCGCGACGGCGAGCGAATAGAGCGTGTAGGCGAGCGCGCCGTAGCCGGCCGTCAACGCCAGCACGATGGGCGCCGAGCGCGGCGTGAAGACGAAAACCAGCATGGCGAAGAAGGCTGCGCCGAAGGCCGCGCCGGCGAGCACGAAGCGGCGGTCGGTGCGGTCGGAGATGCGTCCGGCCGGCATCTGCGCGACAGCGCCGCCGAGCACCACCAGGCTCATCATCAGCGCGATCTGCGCGGTCGAAATGCCGATACGCGCGCCATAGACCGCGCCGAGCGTGCCCCAGGCGCCGTTGGCGACGCCGATGAGCAGGCAGCCGACGGCCGCGACCGGCGAATTGGCGTAGAGCCGCCTGAGGTCGAGCTTCACGTCGGCCAGCGGCCTCGGGCTTTCCTGCGTGGAGACCGCCGTCGGGATGAGCGAGGCGCAGAAGAAGATGCCCGCCACCATGAACAACGAGGCATTGGAGACGTCGCCGAAGCCGACGATCATCTGCCCGGTCATGATCGAGGCGTAGGTGACGACCATGTAGAGGCCGAAGACGGTGCCGCGGTTCTCGTTGGTCGCGCGCTCGTTGAGCCAGCTTTCGATGACCATGAAGGCGCCGGCCATGACGAAGCCGGTGCAGGCGCGGAGCACGATCCAGATATATTCGTCGATCATCAGCCCCGTCAGCAGGGCGACTATGGCGCCGGAGGCGGCAAAGGCGCCGAAGGCGCGGACATGGCCGACCCTGCGCACGAGGCGCGGGGCGAAATAGCAGCCGGCCACGAAGCCGCCGGCCCATGCCGTTCCGATCAGGCCGAGCGAGGTTGTGGAGAAGCCCTCCGCCTGGCCGCGCAGCGGCAGGAGCAGCCCGTGCAGCCCGGAGGCGGCCAGCAGGAATGCGGTTCCGCGCAAAAGGGAGAAAATCGGCTTGTAGGAGGCAAGCATGCGCGAGTCACCGTGGCAGTTTCAATCGAGCGAAGCGGGAGTGTAGCCGCTTTTCGCAGGGAGTTTCGCCCTTATGCGACGGAAGTGAGGCGTTGTTCTTTTATTCCCGACGGAAAACCGCTTCGGCCGCGAGCTTCGTCGCGTCCTTCGAGGCGAGCTCCTTTTCCAGCCTCGTGATTTCGTCCTGCAGCTGGGTGATTCGTTCGTTCAGTTCGGCAACCGAAAGCAGCGAAAGATCCTGGCCGATCTCGTGCAGACGGGCAGGTTTCTTGGGTTCCTCGTCGAAAAGCGCCATTTCCGCGTCTCCTTTTGCCTCTTTTGCCAACAGGTTACATAAGGGAGGCAGGATGAGGCAAACAGCCAAACGAATCAAAAGGAGCAAAGCATGGCGAGCAGTAAAATTCCCGAAAAGATGACCGTCATCGCCATTCCGGCGCCCGGCGGGCCGCGCGCGCTGAAACAGGAGAAGCGCGACGTGCCGAAGCCGGCGGCCGGCGAGGTCCTGATTCGTGTGCGCGCCGCGGGTGTCAACCGGCCCGACGTCGCCCAGCGCAAGGGCGCCTATCCGCCGCCGCCCGGTGCCTCCGACCTGCCGGGATTGGAAGCCGCGGGCGAGGTGGCCGCGGTTGGCGAGGGTGTCACCCGCTGGCGAGTGGGCGACACGGTCACCGCGCTCACGCCCGGAGGCGGCTATGCCGAATATTGCATCGCCCATGAAACGAACGCGCTGCCGATCCCTCACGGTTTCACCTTCACCGAGGCGGCTGCGTTGCCGGAGACCTTCTTCACCGTCTGGCACAACGTCTTCCAGCGCGGCGGACTGAAGGAGGGCGAGACCTTTCTCGTCCATGGCGGTTCGTCGGGCATCGGCACGACGGCGATCCAGCTTGCCTCGGCCTTCGGCGCCTATGTGCTGACGACCGCTGGCTCGGCGGAGAAGTGCGAGGCCTGTCTGAAGCTCGGCGCCGACCGCGCCATCAACTACCGCGAGGAGGATTTCGTCGCCGTGGTGAAGGATGCGACCGGCGGCAAGGGCGTCAACGTCATCCTCGACATGGTCGGCGGCTCCTATGTCGGCCGCAACTACGATGCCGCGGCCGTCGAGGGGCGCATCGTCCAGATCGCGACGCTCGGCGGCTCGAAGGCCGAAGCGGACTTTTCCAAGGTGATGGTCAAGCGGTTGACGCATACCGGCTCCACGCTGCGGCCGCGCACGGTGGAGTTCAAGGCGCAGATCGCCGCCGAGCTCGAGGCGCAGGTCTGGCCGCTCCTGGCCTCCCGCAAGATCGCGCCGGTCATGGACATGATCTTCCCGCTGCGCGAGGCATGGCGCGCGCATGAGCGCATGGAGGAGGGAGAACATGTCGGCAAGATCGTGCTCGACGTGGCCTGAACCGCCCGCGGGGCAGGCCGGAATGCGTCTCACACGAACTCGATGCAGGGGGTGGCTTCAGCCGCCCCTCATTCGCGGGAGGCCATGTGTCCACTAGGCCGGCGGTGTTCGAAGCGCTCGCCGCCAGGATCGCCGGCATCGAACAATCCCGCCCGATCGTCGCGATCGATGGCGTGGACGGCTCCGGCAAGACGACCTTTGCCGACGAACTGGCCCCGCTTGTCGAGGCAAGAGGACGTCCCGTGGTCCGCGCGAGCGTCGACGGCTTTCACAATCCGAGACGGATCCGCTACGCGCGCGGCAAGGGCGACCCGCTCGGGTTCTTCCTGGATTCCTACAATTACGAAAGCTTCAAGCACGATTTGCTCCTGCCTTTTGGCGGAGGGGCGGATCGTGTGTGCACGAAGCGTTTCGACCACAAGCAGGATCGGGAGGTCGCCGGAGAGCATGCCATTCTCGTCTCCGGCGACGCGATACTGCTGATCGACGGCATCTTCCTGCACCGGGACGAGTTGCGCGACCTGTGGAGCCTGAGCGTCTTTCTCGACGTGCCGTTCGCGGTCTCCTATGCGCGCATGGCCGTGCGGGACGGCTCCGATCCCGACCCGTCGGCTGCGGAAAACCGGCGCTATCTGGAAGGGCAGAAGATCTATCTGCGAAGCTGCCGGCCTCGGGCGCGCGCGACGATCCTGATCGACAATTCCGATCTTCAGGCTCCGCGCATCGTCGCGGATGGGGGCGGGCGATCTATTCCGTAAAGGCTGCGAGGTTCTTCAGCGTCGACGCCATGCCTGCCTGGTGATCGCTTTCGCCAATTCCCGTGGGCACGTCCTCGCAGACGATCGTGACCCTGGTGCCGCCTTCCATCGCGGCGAGGCTCGTCGTGATTTTCATCGGGCCCGCGAAGACGGGGTCGTCGGACTGGAATTCGATCAGCTCGACGACGCGCTCGCCGGGCACCAATTCCAGGAAGCGCCCTTCGAACATGTCGGCGTCGTCGGAGGACTTGCCTCGGGTCCCTTCGCCGGGATCCGCATAGATGAACGACATCCGGAAGGTTCCGCCCACTCGGGGCTCGAAGCTGTGCACCACGGCCTTCATGCCTTCGGGCGGCCGCCAGCGCGCGACGGCGTCGGGATCGATCAGGGCGCGGTAGATGGTCTGGGGTTGCGCCGCGATGTCCCTGGAGGCGGTATCGGTTCGCTTGGCTGGCGACTGCGCCATTCCTTCTCCTTTGCTCTGCTCGGCATGCGATTTCCATGATAGCCTGAATAGAGGGACGAGGACACCGGGAGATCGCATGACGAACGCGCTTTCGCCGCGGCTCGCGGCCATCGTGGATGCGCTGCCGTTGAGGCCGGGCATGCGGGTGCTCGAGATCGGCTGCGGGCCAGGAGCCGCCGCGCATGAGGTCGCGAACCGTATCGGCGACGGGCATGTGCTTGCGATTGATCGATCCGCCAAGGCAATCGCGCAGGCGACCGCGGCGTTGCAGGAGGAGATCGCGGCCGGACGCCTCAGCCTGCGCTGCTCGGCGGCCGAGGATTTCGAGCTCGCGCCGGACGAGGCGCCCTACGACATCGCCTTCGCGGTGCGTGTCGGCGCCCTCGACGGGCGGCATCCCGAAGCGGGACGGCTGGCGAGAAGGCGCATCGCCGCCGCGCTCGTTCCGGACGGCCGCCTGTTCATCGACGGCGGCGATCCGCTGCGGGAGGTTGCGCTAGAAGACTGAAGGCGGCGCGCGGGGCGGGGCGGCTCGCAGGTCGGTCGTCGCGCCTGCGAATCGCCTGCGAAAAGCGCGGCGCGACTGGTTCATCCCCACATCAAACGCGTGTTTTCCGCTTTCCGTTGCGATCCGTCGCAAATGTCGCTATATCCGCGGTTACTTTCCCATATTCGGTGGCTCTGCCCACCGCCCGCGCAAGGGACGCGGGCGAACGAGAGGATTTATCTGATGGCCAATACGCTACTGATGCCCAAGGCGACCGCGGTCTGGCTCGTGGACAACACCGCGCTTTCCTTCGAGCAGATCGCGCAATTCTGCAAGCTGCACCCGCTCGAGGTGAAGGCGATCGCCGACGGTGAGGCCGCGCAGGGCATCAAGGGTCTCGATCCGGTGATGACCGGCCAGCTCTCGCGCGAGGAGATCGCGAAGGGCGAGGCGGACACGAACTACAAGCTGAAGCTGCAGGAGCCGAAGGTGCGCGTGCCGGAATCGAAGCGCCGCGGCCCGCGCTACACCCCGCTCTCCAAGCGGCAGGATCGGCCCAACGCCATCCTGTGGCTGGTGCGCAATCATCCCGAGCTCAAGGACGCGCAGATTTCGCGCCTCGTCGGCACGACCAAGTCGACGATCGAGCAAATCCGCAACCGCACACACTGGAATTCGGCCAATCTTGTGCCGATGGACCCGGTGACGCTCGGCCTCTGCTCGCAGATCGATCTCGACCTCGAAGTCCAGCGCGCGTCGCGTGGCCAGCCGCCGGCAGCCCCCACGGGCGACACGCTGCTTCCGGCTTCCGTCACCGAGAGGCTGGAGGTCGAGGAAGACGATCAGCCGAAGGAAGAGCGGGAACTCGATGCCGACGCGGTCTTCGCCAAGCTCTCCTCGCTGAGGTCGACCAAGAGCGACGAGGACGAAGACGACGATCACTGAAACGCGTCTTCGGCAATTTTTGCGGGGCGTCGAGCGATCGGCGCCCCGTTTTCATTGGGAGCCCGTTTTTATTGGGAGAATGCCTAAGCGCGGTGGCCTTCGATCCGCTCCAGCCGCTGTTCCATATTGGTTTGGCGTATCATCGAAGGCAGCAGGAATAGGTCGACGATCTGGCCAATGCCAAGCAGACCGAGCGTGAACAGCCAGAGCAGGCCTGTCCAGTATCTTCCGAGATAGATGCGATGCAGGCCGCAGACGCCGACAAGGCAGACAAGCCAAAGCACAAAGGCCGCGGGTCCCGATTTCATCCTTGAGCACTCCCTTCGCTGTTGGGCACTCGGCGCAATATGGGGATTGCGCGCGCGGATTGCGAAGAGCGTTTTCCGCTTCAGTAGGGATTCGCGCCGGAGCCCACCCCCTGGCGCACTTCCATGGTGCGATAGAAATCGGCGAGCTGCTTGCCGCGCTCGGGACGGAAGGTGCGGCCGGCGGCGCGCATATCCGCGATGCGGTCGATGCGGAAGGCGCGGAAATCATCGCGCAGCTCGCACCAGGCGACCAGCGTCCATACCTTGCCCCAGAACCACAGGCCGAGGGGCCTGACGTCGCGCTGCGAATTCTTGCCGGCTTCGTCGCTGTAGTCGATGCTGATGACGTCGCGTTTCTCCACCGCCCGCTCGAGCAGGTCGATCGACTTGCGCTCCGCGTCGCCCACAACCCAGTTCGGCATGTGGATTTCAGTGCGGGCGATGCGCGCCTTCTCGCTGTCGGGCAGCACGGCGCCGATCTTGACCAGCGCCTCCTCGGCCGCGCGCGCCATCTCGGCGCCGCCGAAGGCACGAACCATGCGGGCGCCGGCCACCAGCGCCACGATCTCGTCACGCGTGAACATCAGCGGCGGGAGGTCGAACCCCTCCCTCATCAGGTAGCCGACGCCGGCCTCCCCGTCGATCGGCACGCCGGTCGACTGCAGATCCGCAATGTCGCGGTAGATGGTGCGTTCGGAAACCTCCAGCCGCTCCGCCAGCATGCGTGCCGTGACAAGACGGCCGCCCCGCAAATGCTGGACGATCTGAAAGAGACGATCTGCGCGACGCATCGGTGTGAACCCTCAAACGAACAAGCCGAACCCGCCGCCATTCCGGCAGGCGACCGCCGCTTCCTTTCCCAAGGTGGTTTCCAATTCGTCGATTGCAAGGCGAAGCATCACCGTCCGCATCGAAAAAATCATCGCCAGCCTCGTTCCGCGACGGATCGAACCGGGGCGGAATATGGCACTCACCTCCTGACAACCTTGTGTCAGGAGGTGTGTCATGAGACATCTCGCGGATCGCGGTCATGACCGGCCGCTCCACGGATCGAAGACACGGTCCGGCGCAATTTCCGGCCAGCCTATATCCCTTTGAATGCGAAGCGGCAATTTCTCGACGATGCGCCGCGTGCGTCGCCTCGCCAGACGATTCCTCCACAGGGTCGCAGCTTCGCCGATCAGCGTTTCGAATTGTCCGCGCATGGTTCACCTCCTCTGTCCGACAAGGAGATGATCGCACAAGGCTGCGAACAGCCTTGCGTCAGGAGGGTTGAGCTCCCCGGTACTCGCGGGAGAGCAGGCCGCGCATCTCCGCGATCTGCTCCGTCTTGTCGGGATAGAGCGCTCCCAGGAAGGCGAGCGCGAAGGTGCCCGGCGCGGTGCCGGGCGCCGATATGACGTGACCGTCGGCGACCGCGTGCGGCACGTCCTGATAGTGCTTCGAGCCGGCATAGTCGGGCAGGTGGCCCAGGATCCAGTCACGCCCGTTCGAGGTGTGCGCAGCGTCGGCGAAAATGCCCGCTCGCGCCAGCGCCAGCGTGCCCCCGCAAATGCCGCCGACCACGCCGCCGCGCGCGGCCACCGATTGCAGGAGATCGGAAAGGTCTGGCGCGGCCTCGCTCGCCCAGGAATCGGAGCCGATCACGGCTATCGCGTCGAGATCGGCATTTTCGGGAGGCGTTGTCCCGCGCTCGGGCGAAAGCGTGAAGCCGGCGATGGAGCGGACCGCCTTGATGCCCGGCGTCAGCGATACGGCGCGGGCGCCGAACCACTCGACCGCCGAAGCGGCGAGCAGGCCATATTCCCAATCCGCGAAGGGTTCGATGAAGACGAAACCGATCGTTGCAGTCCGTGCCATGACTATCGATGCTCCTTATGCCGAGGGAGCATCGAAAAGACCGGGCAGCGACGTTCCGCCTTCAAATCCCGATGCTCCGGATCAGGTCAGCGGCCGCGGGACGGATAGCTGTCCGGCCAGCCGATATCCTTGCGGATATCCCTCGGCAGTGCCTCGATCGCGCGCGCCATGCGCGCCCGGTTCCTGATGTCGCGCAGCGTATCGAACTGGCGGATAAATGTCTGCAGGATAGTGGGTGCGGGGTTCATCTCGTGATTCCTTCCCTTGGGTAATGGAACCACTGTCGCATGAGCCTGCTGACAGCTCTGTGTCAGCAGGCGCGCGCTATTTTTCGGGCTGCACGGGCACCGTGTAGTTGAGCGGCAGGCGACCGCCGTCGGCATAGATGGTCTGGCCGGTGATGTAGCTCGCGTCGTCGGAGGCGAGGAAGGCTGCGACCGCCGCAATTTCGGAAGGATCGCCGATCCGCCCGAGTGGCGTGCGCGACAATATGCGGGTGCGCGCGGCCGGGTCGGAGTTGACCTCGTTCAGCATGTCGGTCTGGATCGAGCCGGGGCCGATCGCGTTCACCCTGATGCCGTAGGGCGCGAGCGAGAGCGCCATTGTCCTTGTCAGTTGGCCCACCCCGCCCTTCGAGACCGCGTAGGGCAGTTGCGAGGCGATCGTGACCACCGCGTTGATCGAGGACATGTTGATGATCGTGCCCGGCGCGCCGCCGGCCTTGACCTTGTCGACCATGATGCGCGCGACGGTCTGGCCGGCAAGGAAGCTGCCCTTGAGGTTGATCCGCAACACCCGGTCGAAATCCTCTTCCTTGAGATCGAGAAAATCCGCGCCGTGCGAAATGCCGGCATTGTTGACGAGGATGTCGACGTCGCCGAAGGCGTCGAGCGTGGCGGCGACCAGATTGTGGATGTCGAGCTTCCGGCCGACATCGGTCTTTATGAACTGGACGCGCCCGAGGCCCGCCAGCTCCTTCTCCGCCCGCTCGCCCTTCTCCGCGTCGATGTCGGCGATGACGACGCTCGCATGCTCGCGCAGGAACCGTTCCGCGATCGCCCGGCCGATGCCGCCCGCGGCCCCCGTCACGATCGCTGTCTTGCCGTCGAGTGCCATTGCCGCCTCCTGTGCCTGCTGGTTCGGTGAACGGAGAGTGGCGGGCCGGACGGGACCGGTCAACCGTGGCCGTGCCGGTTTTTGACGCGGGCGCTGGCGTCAGCCGAATTTCCGCGCCGCGTCGACCGCGAGGCCCAGGCCGACCGAGCCGAACTGGTCCGATTGTGCGATGCGTGCCCGGGGAAAGCGCGCGGTCGCCGACATCCTGACGGCGGGCACCTGCGCGCCGCCGCCGGTGAGGATCACGGTCTCGATCGCTTCGGCGGGGATGCCGGCTTGCTTCAGCGCCTCGTCGATGGAGCGGTCGATCCGGGCGACGAGCTCCGCGCTCGCGGCCTCGAATTCCGCGCGCGTCACGGACGCTTCGAAGGCGAGGCCCGGCTCCGCCAGCCGGATCGCGGTCCCGGCCATGTCGGTCAGCTCGATCTTCGCCTTTTCCACCTGGGCAGCGAGGCGGTGGCCGGAGCGGTATGTCAGCAGATGCAGGAAACGGTCGAGCTTCTCCGGTTCCGCCGCCTCCCTCGCGAGCGCCTGCACGTCGCGGATGTTCTTCGCCGTGTAGAGCAGGTTGATCTTGTGCCAGGTCGCCATGTCGTTGAAATACCAGACCGGCAGGTGGCGCTTGCCGTCGCGGGTCCGGGAGCCCAGGCCCATATGCGGCATCACCTTGGCGATGTTGAGCTGGCGGTCGAAATCGGTGCCGCCGACATGCACGCCGGACGTGCTGAGGATGTCGTCGCGCCGGTCGATCAGGTGCGCGCGCTCGGGCGACAGCCGCAGCACCGAGAAGTCCGAGGTGCCGCCGCCGATGTCGACGACCAGCACGAGCTCCTCGCGGTTTACCGTTCGCTCGTGGTGGAGCGCCGCCGCCACCGGCTCGAACTGGAACTCGATGTGGCGAAAGCCTTCCGCCCGCGCCGCCGAGGCGAGCTGGTCCTGCGCGGCGCGGTCGGCGGCCTCGTCCTCGTCGACGAAACGGACCGGCCGGCCGAGCACGACCTCCTCGGGCACGCTGCCGCATTCGGCTTCGAGACGAGCGCGCAGATTGCGCAGGAAGCGCGCGATCAGTCCCTCGAAGGTCATCCGGTCGCGGCCTACCTGCGTCGTTTCCTTCATCAGGCTGGTGCCGAGGATCGACTTCAAGGCGCGCATGAAGCGGCCTTCCGCGCCATCCATGTATTCGAAGACCGCGGCGCGCCCGAAATAGGTGCCGCCGTCCTCGAGGCTGAAGAACAGCGCCGAGGGGATCGTCACATGCTCGCCCTCGACGGGAATGAGGCGCGGCATGCCGCCGGGCGCACAGAGGCCGACGGTCGAATTGGTGGTGCCGAAATCGACA
The DNA here is from genome assembly GCF_001014615.2 of Aquamicrobium sp. LC103. Lineage (GTDB taxonomy): Bacteria > Pseudomonadota > Alphaproteobacteria > Rhizobiales > Rhizobiaceae > LBCQ02. The sequence goes on along the minus strand of NZ_LBCQ02000010.1, from coordinate 205,976 downwards.
CCGCAGAAAAGTCCGGACATGGGAAGCGGCTCGCAATGCTGCGCCCCATGCGCGAGCGGCAGCCGCGCGGGCGGGACGACGTTCAAGAGGAAGGGGCCGTCCCTCTACCCGATCGATGCCGCGAAGGGAAGATGCCAATCGGCCATATGCCGCCCGGACGCTTCCGGCCGAGGCATTCGCCGAAGCCGGAAGCCATCGATGTCAGATGCCGATGCCCTTCCGGCCAAGGGCTTCGGTGATCTCGTCGAGGATAGCCGGATCGTCGATCGTCGCCGGCATGTTCCATTCCTCGCGGTCGGCGATCTTCTGCATGGTGCCCCGCAGAATCTTGCCCGAGCGGGTCTTCGGCAGACGCTTGACGACGACGACCGACTTGAAGGCGGCGACCGGGCCGATGCGCTCGCGCACCAGCGCGATGGCCTCCTTTTCTATGTCGCCGGCCTCGCGCATCACGCCGGCGTTGAGCACGACGAAGCCGCATGGGATCTGGCCCTTCATCGCGTCCGCCATGCCGATGACGGCGCATTCGGCAACGTCGGGATGCTCGGCCAGCACCTCCTCCATGCCGCCGGTCGAAAGCCTGTGGCCGGCGACGTTGATGATGTCGTCGGTGCGCGCCATGATGAAGAGATAGCCGTCATCGTCGATGAAGCCGGCGTCCGCCGTCTTGTAGTAGCCCGGAAACTCTTCGAGATAGGCCTGACGGAAGCGCTCGTCGGCGTTCCACAGCGTCGGCAGGCAGCCGGGCGGCAGGGGCAGCTTGACGACGACGTTGCCGAGCGTGCCGGCCTCGAGCGGATGGCCGGCATCGTCGAGGATGCGGATGTCGTAGCCGGGCATCGCCACGCCGGGCGAGCCGTATTTCACCGGCAATTGTCCGAGACCCACCGGGTTCTGGCTCATCGGCCCGCCGCTTTCCGTCTGCCACCAATGGTCGATCACGGGACGGTCGAGTTTCTGCTCGGCCCATTTCACGGTCTCGGGATCGGCCCGCTCGCCGGCGAGGAAGAGGGTGCGGAATTTCGACAGGTCGTATTTCTTGACGTAATCGCCGCAAGGGTCCTGTCCCTTGATGGCGCGGAAGGCGGTCGGCGCGGTGAACAGCGCGACGACGCCGTGTTCGGAAATGACCCGCCAGAACGTGCCGGCGTCGGGCGTGCCGATCGGCTTGCCTTCGAAGAGCACCGAGGTGCAGCCGTGCAGCAGCGGCGCATAGGCGATATAGGAATGGCCGACCACCCAGCCGACATCGGAGGCCGCCCAGAACACCTCGCCCGGCTTCACGCCGTATTCGTTCTCCATCGACCATTTCAGCGCGACCATGTGGCCGCCATTGTCGCGCACCACGCCCTTGGGCTGGCCGGTCGTGCCGGAGGTGTAGAGCACGTAGAGCGGGTCGGTGGCGGCGACCGGCACGCAGGCGACGTCGCGACCGGAAGCTTTCGCCCGCGTGACCGCCACGGCGAAATCCGTGTCGCGGCCGGGAATCAGCTCGCAGGTCTGCTGCTCGCGCTGCAGGATGACGCAATGCTCGACCTTGTGGCGCGCGATCTCGATCGCACCGTCGAGAAGCGGCTTGTAGGCGACGATGCGGCCGGGCTCGAGGCCGCAGGAGGCGGAGAGGATGAGCTTCGGCCTGGCGTCGTCTATGCGGGTGGCGAGCTCCTTGGCCGCGAAGCCGCCGAAGACGACCGAGTGGATCGCCCCCAGCCGGGCGCAGGCGAGCATGGAGAACACCGCTTCGGGCACCATCGGCATGTAGATGATGACGCGGTCGCCCTTGGCGATGCCGTGATCCCGCAGGACCGCCGCGAGCGCGACCACCTCGGCCTTGAGCTCGGCATAGGTGTAGCTCTTCTTCGCACCGGTGATCGGACTGTCGTAGATCAGCGCCGCCTGGTCGGCGCGCCCGCCCTCGACATGGCGGTCGACCGCGTTGAAGCAGGTGTTGCAGATTGCGCCGGTGAACCATCGCCCATAAACGTCCTGGTCGGGATCGAACACCTTCTCCCAGGGCGAGAACCAGTCGATCTCACGCGCCGCGTCCGCCCAGAAGCCTTCCGGGTCGCTTTTCCAGCCCGCATAGATCTCATGATAGTGCGATGTCACGTTCTTCCTCCCTGACATGTCTCTGTTCTTCCTATCCAACATAGGTCCGAAGCTTCCATCTGGCCATCGGCTTGGAGCGATGCTTTGACAGCCGTCGGCCATGCTGCTCAAAGGACGCAGGCGCGCCGCCGAATCGCGAGACCGAATGACCAAGATCCTCTCCCTGCTGATCCTCGGCCTGATGGTGATCCAGATCATCAAGCCGCTCGGACTGCCCGGTCTGCGGCAGCGCCGTGATTTCTGGAAGCTGGCCGTCGGCGCGCTGGCCGCGATCTCGCTCACCGTTCTTCTCAGCCACGCCAGCGGCTAGCCGGTCTCGGCGCCGCGCTCGGCCGGCTCCTCGGCGAGCGCGAACCGGGCGATGTGATCGGCCCAGGCGTCGTAGCCCGCGGCGGAGGCGTGGAAGCCGTCGATGGAGAAGCCGGCATCGGGATCGAGGATCGGCAGGCGCGAGGCTGGAATCGCGCCGCGCTCCAGGCACAACCGCTCGCCCATCCGATTGACGAGCTGGGCGCGGATTTCGAGAACCTTTCCGAGCAGGCTGGGGAGCGCCGGCACCCTGGTCATGTCGACGACGGGCGACCAGACGATGCGCGCCTCCGGCCATTTCGCGCGCAGCGCGTAGATCAGCCCGCCGAACTCCTTCTTGAAACGGCCTATCGTGTGGAAGTTCTTGGCGTCGTTGGTGCCGACCGACAGGACGATGTGATCCCAGGCCTCGGCCTCGAGATTGGGCACGACATGGTCGCGCAACTGTCCGGCGGTCGCCGAGTTGAAGCCGGCGGCGCGCCAGACGATACGGCGCCCGGTCTTTTCGGCGAGATTGGCGGCGAGCCGGGGCGCGAGGCTGCCGTCGGTCTCCTCGATGCCGACGCCGGCGGCGGAGGAATCGCCGAGGACCAGCAGATTGATCGCCGGTTCGGTGCCGGCGATGTGGTGGCGGACGCGACCCCTGGGCGGCAGCATGCGCGGCGTGCGCCGCCGCACGCCTATGCCTTGCCAGACATAGACCGGAAAGGCGAGCCAGGAGAGGAGCGCGCGCCCGATCGACATCGTCGCCCGCTAGATCGCCATGCGTCCGGATGGACGCAAAAGAGGCGATCTATCTCCTTGTTCGAGCATCGGCATGATCCGAAAACCGGCTTCCACTTTTCGCTCCGATACCCTAGCGCGAAAGGGCGTCGACGCCGGGGAGCGGCTTGCCTTCCATCCATTCGAGGAAGGCGCCGCCGGCCGTCGAGACATAGGTGAAGTCGTCGGCGATGCCGGCATGGTTGAGCGCGGCGACGGTGTCGCCGCCGCCGGCGACCGAGACGAGCTTGCCGTCGGCAGTCCGGGCGGCCGCGAATTTCGCCGCCGCGACGGTCGCCATGTCGAAGGGCGCGATCTCGAAGGCGCCGAGCGGTCCGTTCCAGACCAGCGTGGCGGCGCGGTCGATCCACTGGCTTATCGTCTCGACGGTCTTCGGCCCGACGTCGAGGATCATGCCGTCGGCGGGCACCGCATCGACGTCGACGGTTTCGTTTTCCGCGCCGGCCTTGAATTCCCTTGCCACCACGGCGTCCGAGGGCAGGATGATGGCGCAGCCGGCCGTCGCCGCCTCGATCATGATCTGCTTCGCGGTCGGGGCGAGGTCGTGCTCGCACAGCGACTTGCCGACGTCGGTGCCGCGCGCGGCAAGGAAGGTGTTGGCCATGCCGCCGCCGATCACCAGCGCATCGACCTTCTGGACCAGGTTGGTGAGAAGGTCGATCTTGGTGGAGACCTTGGCGCCGCCGACGATGGCGACCACGGGACGCGCCGGATTGCCGAGGCCTTTCTCAAGTGCCTCCAGCTCTTCCTGCATGGTGCGGCCGGCATAGGCCGGCAGGACATGCGCGAGCCCTTCGGTTGAGGCATGGGCGCGGTGGGCGGCGGAAAAGGCGTCGTTGACATAGATATCGCCATTGGTGGCAAGCGCCTTGACGAATTCCGGATCGTTCTTCTCCTCGCCCTTGTGGAAGCGGGTGTTTTCCAGAAGCAGGATGTCGCCGTCGCCAAGCGAGGCGACCGCCTCGGCCGCCTTCGCGCCGACGCAATCCTCGGCGAAGGCCACGGGACGGCCGAGCACTCCCGCCGTCGCCTCGGCGATCGGCTTCAGCGACTGCGCCGGATCGACGGCACCCTTGGGCCGACCGAAATGGGCGAGCAGGACGACCCTGGCGCCCTTGTCGGCCAGTTCGATGATGGTGCCCGCCACACGTTCGATGCGGGTCGCGTCGGCGACCTTTCCGTCCTGTACGGGAACGTTGAGATCGACGCGGACCAAAGCCCTTTTGCCGGAAACATCGACGTCATCGAGGGTGCGAAAGCTGGGCATGGCAGAAATCCTTGAAACGAACCGCGCGGGACAATAGCGCGACCCCGCGAATGCGCAAGGCGCGGGGCTTCACAGTGGGTGAAAGAACAAAACGCCCGGCGACTGGCCGGGCGTTTCGAACGGCTGCAGGGCGCGTCGCGGCCTCAGATGAGCTTGCCGAAGGCGACCGCGGTGTCGACCATGCGGTTGGAGAAGCCCCACTCGTTGTCATACCAGGACATGACGCGCACGAGGTTGCCCTCGATCACCTTGGTCTGGTCCAGCGCGAAGGTGGACGAGGCCGGGTTGTGGTTCAGATCGATCGAAACCAGCGGCTCGTTCGTATAGGCGAGGATGCCCTTGAGGGGGCCGTCGGCCGCCGCCACGAGGACGGCGTTCACCTCCTCGGTGGTGACGGTCTTCCTGGCGACGAACTTGAAGTCGATGACCGAGACGTTCGGGGTGGGAACGCGGATCGAAACGCCGTCGAGCTTGCCCTTGAGCTCGGGCAGCACCAGGCCGACGGCCTTGGCGGCGCCCGTCGAGGTCGGGATCATCGACATCGCGGCGGCACGGGCGCGGTAGAGATCCTTGTGCATCGTGTCCAGCGTCGGCTGGTCGCCGGTATAGGCGTGGATCGTCGTCATGAAGCCCTTTTCGATGCCGAATGCATCGTTCAGCACCTTGGCCACCGGCGCGAGGCAGTTCGTGGTGCAGGAAGCGTTCGAGATGACCAGATGGTCCTTCGAGAGCTTGTCGTGATTGACGCCGTAGACGACCGTGAGATCGGCGCCGTCGGCGGGCGCGGAGACGATCACGCGCTTGGCGCCGGCTTCGAGATGCGCCGAGGCCTTCTCCTTGGAGGTGAAGATGCCGGTGCATTCGAGCGCGATATCGACGGCATCGTCCTTCCAGGGAAGCTCGCTCGGATTGCGCACGGCATGGACCTTGATGGGGCCGCGGCCGAGATCGATGGTGTCGCCCTTCACCGTGACGGTGCCGGGGAATTTGCCGTGAACGGAATCGTAGCGCAGCAGATGCGCGTTGGTCTCGACCGGACCGAGGTCGTTGATGGCGACGACTTCGATGTCGGTGCGGCCCGACTCGTAGATGGCGCGAAGCACGTTGCGGCCGATGCGGCCAAATCCGTTGATGGCAACTCTGACGGTCATGTGGCGATCTCCCAGGGAGCTGAAACAGGGCTGTTATCGCGGCGAACCGCGAAGGCAGTCACGACGACATGGCCGGCGCCGGATTTCCATGCGGCGCGTCCGCGCAGGCCGAGGCAGCCGTGTCATAGCGACGAGATCGGCGAGAATCCAGCGTTTACCGGCACAAATCCGGCCAAAAACGACTCTGGCCCGCGCTAAATCGGTTCATGTGGGAAATGCGCTCCCGCGCGCCTGGTGAAAAAGCGCGCGGGAGGGGAATCGGAACGGTCAACCCGCCTTGGAAAGCCGCGCGGCGGCGGCCTTGGCGGCGGCTTCCGCCGTGATGCCGAAATGCGGATAGAGCTTTTCGATCGGCGCGCTGGCGCCGAAGCCGGTCATGCCGACGAAGATGCCGTCGGAGCCGATGAAGGCATCCCAGCCCTGGCGAATGCCAGCCTCGATGGCGAGCTTGACCGGGGAGTTGCCGATGATCGCCTTGCGATAGCTCTCGTCCTGGGCCTCGAACAGTTCGAAGCAGGGTACCGAGACGACGCGCGTCGGATGGCCCTGCTTCTCCAGGATTTCGCTGGCGGCAAGCGCGATCTCGATCTCCGAGCCGGTGGCAAAGAGGGTGACGGCCGCCTCGTCGCTGGCGGTCTTCAGCTCATATGCGCCGTAAGCGGAGAGGTTTTCGTCGGAATGCTCGGTGCGCACCGTCGGCAGGTTCTGCCGGGTCAGCGCGAGCGTGGTCGGGGTCTTGGTCGTTTCCAGCGCCACCTGCCAGCACTCGGCCGCCTCGACGGCATCCGCCGGGCGCATGACGTAGTGGTTCGGTATGGCCCGCAGCGCCGCCAGATGCTCCACCGGCTGGTGGGTCGGGCCGTCCTCACCGAGGCCGATCGAATCATGCGTCATCACGAAGATGGTCCTGATGCCCATCAGCGAGGCGAGCCTCATCGCCGGACGGGCGTAGTCGGAGAAGGTCAGGAAGGTGCCGCCATAGGGGATGACGCCGCCATGCAGCGTCATGCCGTTCATGGCCGCCGCCATGCCGTGCTCGCGAATGCCGTAATAGACGTAGCGACCCGAATAGTCGGAGGCGCTTATCGGCCTGGTCTGGCTGGTCTTGGTATTGTTGGAGCCGGTCAGGTCGGCCGAGCCGCCGATCGTCTCGGGCACCATCCCGTTGATCACCTCAAGCGCCATCTCGGAGGATTTGCGCGTCGCCACCTTGGGCTTCTCGGTGGAAAGCTTCTTCTTGTACTCGACGATGACGTCATCGAGGCCGACCGGCAGGTCGCCACGCATGCGGCGCTCGAATTCGCTGCGCGTGTCGGCGTCGACGCCTGCCAGCCGCGCTTCCCATTCCTTGCGCTCCTTGGCCGAGCGCAGGCCGGCGAGGCGCCAGGCGTCGAGTATCTCGGAAGGCACCTCGAAGGGCGGATAGTCCCAGCCGAGCGCCTTGCGGGCGCCCGCGATCTCCTCGGCGCCCAGCGGCGAGCCGTGCGCCTTGTTGGTGCCGGCGCGCGTCGGGGCGCCGAAGCCGATCGTGGTCTTTGCGGCGATCATGGTCGGGCGGTCGGAATTGCGCGCCTTCTCGATCGCGCCGGCGATGGCGTCCGGGTCATGGCCGTCGACGCGCAGCGTGTTCCAGCCCGAGGCCTCGAAGCGCTTGCACTGGTCGGTGGAATCGGCGAGCGACACGGCGCCGTCGATGGAGATGCCGTTGTCGTCCCAGAAGACGATGAGCTTGTTGAGCTTCAGGTGGCCGGCAAGCGATATCGCTTCCTGGCTGATGCCCTCCATGAGGCAGCCGTCGCCGGCGAGCACATAGGTGTAGTGGTCGACCAGATCGGCGCCGAAGCGCGCATTCAGGATGCGCTCGGCGAGCGCCATGCCGACGGAGTTGGCAATGCCCTGCCCGAGCGGACCGGTGGTCGTCTCGATGCCGGCGGCATGGCCGTATTCCGGGTGGCCGGCGGTCTTGGAGCCGAGCTGGCGGAAATTCTTGATCTCGTCGATCGTGATGTCTTCGTAGCCGGTCAGGTAGAGCAGCGAGTAGAGCAGCATGGAACCGTGGCCGGCCGAGAGCACGAAGCGGTCGCGGTCCGGCCAGTGCGGGTTCTTCGGATCATGCGTCATGAAACGCGTGAAGAGGACGGTCGCGATGTCGGCCGCGCCCATCGGCAGGCCGGGATGGCCTGAATTCGCCTTCTCGACCGCGTCCATGGAGAGGAAGCGGATCGCATTGGCCATCCGGTCGTGTTTTTCGCGTGAAGTCATGATCGCTCGCTTGTCTTCGAGGGGGCCGGGAATGCCCGCAAAAGCCCGGGAAAAATGGCACGCGACACATAGCAGGCGCGCCGCGCGAGTCAACTTTCGCACGGCCTGCAACGACAAAGTTGATGGGCTCGAGCGGCCGTCGCCGCCGCTTAGAAGGGGATAGCCGCAATCCTAACATTGACGCCTGCTTCGCACGCTGCCTAATGTTTCCTGGGCAACGCATTATGAAAGCGCACGATTCGCGGCGAGGGCGGGCCTGGAACAAGAGAATGACAGGGGAAACGACCCTTAGGGAAGTCATAGCCCGCCTCGGAAAGGCGATAGAGGCGTTGGAAGACGCCGCGGCTGCACGTCTGGAGCACGAGCAGGATTACGGCGAGGCTGAAGCGGAAGTTCAGCGCATGAACGCCGACCGCGCCAGGCTGGCGCAGGAACTCGACAATTCGGAAGCCCGCGCCGAGCGACTCGAAGAGGCGAACAAGGAGGTCTCGCGCCGCCTTGTCGCGGCCATGGAGACGATCCGCGCGGTGCTCGACAGGTAAGGGCTATGTCATGGCGCAGGTAACGGTCACGATCGACGGCAAATCCTATCGCATGGCGTGCGACGAGGGGCAGGAAGAGCATCTCATCGATCTCGCCGAGCGGTTCGACCGTTACGTCATGCATCTGAAGGCGTCCTTCGGCGAGATCGGCGACCAGCGGCTGACCGTCATGGCCGGCATCATGGTCATGGACGAACTGACCGAACTGCAGAAACGCGTGAAGGGCATGGAAACCGAGATCGGCACCTTGCGCAAGACACGCGACGACGCGCTTCTCAAGGCGGACAAGAACGACGCGGCACTGACCGGCGCGCTTTCCAGCCTTGCCGAGCGCATGGAAACGCTGGCGCTGCGGATGAACCAGGAAAGAGGCGCGGCGTAAGCGGCCGAGCCCGCGAATCCGGAGGAAAGGCTTCGGTTTTGGGAGAGCCCGGGTCTTTCGTCAAAAACCCTGAAGGAGCTTGTTGCGGACGTCCGGCGCTTCGCTTCGCATGGCGGTCGCTCCGTGTTCGGCCGCGCATATAATACGTGCAGGTCGGCGTGCAGGCAATTTGGTTGCCGTCACCCCTCGATTTCTTCCCGAAGCATCTCCAACTCCAGCCATTCCTCCTCCATGGAAGACAGCCTGGCGCGAAGCTCCTCGAGCTCGGCGGCGGTTTTCTGGAAGCCGGCCGGATCGCGCCGGTAGAAATCCTGATCCGTCATCTTCGCTTCCAGTCCGGCGATCCCGGCGCCCAGTTCCTCCATCTGCTTCGGCAGGTTCTCCAGCGCGAATTTCTGCTTGTAGGAGAGTTTCCTCGCCGCCGGCTTCGTCTCACCGGCCGTCCTGGGCTTTTCCTGTGCCCGTGCCTGCGGTTTTGCCCGCGCTGCTCTCTCGGCGAGCCGGCCGCCGCCGCGCTGGGCGATCATGTCGGCATAGCCGCCCGCATATTCGAGCCAGCGGCCGTCGCCTTCCGGCGCGATCACGCTGGTGACCGTACGATCGAGGAAATCGCGGTCGTGGCTGACGAGGATGACCGTGCCGGCATAGCCCGCGACCAGTTCCTGCAGCAGGTCGAGCGTTTCCATGTCGAGGTCGTTGGTGGGTTCGTCGAGGACCAGCAGGTTCGCCGGCCGTGACAGGATGCGGGCGAGAACCAGCCTTGCCCGCTCGCCGCCGGAAAGCTCGCGCACCGGCGTGCGCGCCTGCTCCGGTTTGAACAGGAAGTCCTTCATGTAGCTGACGACGTGGCGCTGCTCGCCGTTGACGACGACGCTGTCGCCGCGCCCGTCGGTGAGGTAATGCGCGAGCGTTTCCTGCGGGTCGAGTTCACGCTTCTGGTCGAGATTGGCGATCTCGAGATTTGCGCCGAGCCTGACCGTGCCCTCGTCGGGCGCGAGCTGGCCGGTGAGCATCTTCAGGAGCGTCGTCTTGCCGGCGCCGTTGGGACCGACGAGACCGACGCGGTCGCCGCGCTGGATACGGGTCGAGAAATCCCTCACCACCGCGAGATCGCCGAAGCTCTTCGAAATGCCCTTGGCCTCGATGACGAGCTTGCCGGAGTCGGCGGCATCGCTTGCGCTCATATTCGCAAGGCCTTCCGGGCCTCGCCGGTTGCGGAACTGCTGGCGCATCGACTGCAACTCGCCCAGCCGGCGCATGTTGCGCTTGCGCCTCGCGGTGACGCCGTAACGCAGCCAATGCTCCTCGCGCACGATCTGGCGACCGAGCTTGTGCTGATCGCGCTCCTCCTCCTCGAGGATCTGGTCGCGCCATTCCTCGAAATGAGCAAAGCCCTTCTCGAGCCGTCGGGTCGTGCCGCGGTCGAGCCAGACGGTCGCCCGCGAGACCTGCTCCAGGAAGCGGCGGTCGTGCGAGATCATGACGATCGCGGAAGACGTTCGCTGCAGTTCCCCTTCCAGCCATTCGATGGTGGAGAGGTCGAGATGGTTGGTGGGCTCGTCGAGCAGCAGAATGTCCGGCTCCGGCGCCATGACGCGGGCGAGCGCCGCGCGGCGCGCCTCGCCGCCGGACAGCGTCGCCGGCGCTTCGTCGCCCGTCAGGCCGAGGCTCTCGATGAGATAGGTGGCGCGATAGGGATCGTCGGCCGGTCCGAGCCCCGCCTCGACATAGGCGCGCACATTGGCGAAGCTGTCCATGTCGGGTTCCTGCGGCAGGTAGCGGATCGTCGCGCTCGGCTGGCGGAAGATGTCCCCGTCCTGCGGCTCGACCATCCCGGCCGCGATCTTCAGGAGCGTCGATTTGCCGGAGCCGTTGCGCCCGACAAGCGCGATACGGTCGCCGGCGGAGGCGGAAAGCGAGGCGCCGTCGAGAAGCGGCGTGCCGCCGAAGGTCAGACGGATATCGTCGAGGGTGAGAAGCGGTGGGGCCATGGAAAAGGGTCTGAGCCTACTGCCTGGAAACCGGAAGAATATGGGCGACGAGAAGGGCACGGCCGCTGCCGAGGGAAACGTCCAGTTGCCCGGCCACTTCGTTGGAAAGCGTCAGCGACGAGCCGAAGGGAACGAAGCGGTCGGTGAGCGGCCATTTCGCGCCACGCAAGGTGAGGTCCGTCAGATCGGAGAAGGCGAGGACGCTGAAGAGCGTGCCGCTCGGATAGTCGAAGCCGCGGCTGCCCGGCAGGAACGGCGTTCCTTCCTCATGGCCGCTGGTCAGCAGGCAGCCGATACCGTTTTCGGCAAGGCGGATCGCGGCGGTCAGATGCAGGAAGGCGTGATCGGCGCGCGCGCCGCCGAAGGCGCCGACAAGCACGATCTCGTCGGCGCCGCGCGCAAGGGCGGCTTCGACGGCGATCTCGCCGTCCGTCATGTCCTTTTCGGGCGGAAACGCCTCGACCGGTATCGCCGAATGATGCGCCCGCCATTCATCGGGGACGGAATCGAAGTCGCCGGTCCACAGTTCCGGCCGCAGCCCCAGCGGTTCGGCGTGGCGAATGCCGGAATCGGCGGCGATCACCCGCGTCCCGGCAAGTTGCGCGGCGAGGCGGGGCGTGGCGACGAGGTCGCCGCCCAGAAGAATGGCAAAACGGCTCATGGTTCGGTTCTCATTGCCGCCGCCTCTATCACGCCATCGGGCAAAAGCGAAAGCCGTATGAGGGGCAGGGCGCCAAACTACCGCTTGCGCGGTTCCCGCCGCCGCCCTATGTCTCCGGGTGCTCTAACGGGGTGCCTGGGCGGGATCGCGCAGGCTGAGAGGCAGACGGGCCAGTCCCTGCCAACCCGCCGAACCTGATCCGGCTTGTACCGGCGGAGGGATTAGACGCTCCTTGCAAGGCGCCTCGATTTCCCCTGCGACACCACAAGGAGGCGCGCATGCGCGAAAAGGCCATTCATCTTCTTGCCGCGGCGCTCGCATCGATAGCCTTGCCGGCCGCCGCCCAGGACAAGCTCACCGTCTACACCTACGACAGCTTCACCGCCGAATGGGGTCCCGGTCCTGTGGTGGAAAAGGCCTTCGAAGCCGAATGCGGCTGCGACCTGGAGTTCGTCTCCGTGGCCGACGGCGTGGCGCTGCTCAACCGGCTGAAGCTCGAGGGCAGCGGCACCAATGCCGACATCGTGCTCGGGCTCGATACCAACCTGATCCACGAAGCGCGGGAAAGCGGCTTGTTCGCGCCGCACGGCATCTCGCTCGACAATGTGGAAGTCCCGGGCGGATGGGACGACGACATGTTCGTGCCCTATGATTACGGCTATTTCGCCTTCGTGTACGACACGCAGGCGGTGGAGACGCCGCCTGCAAGCCTGCGCGAGCTGGTCGAGAGCGACGCCGACACGAAGATCGTCATCCAGGATCCGCGCACGTCGACGCCGGGCCTCGGCCTTCTCCTGTGGGTCAAATCCGTCTATGGCGACGAGGCGGCCGACGCCTGGGCGGAGCTCAAGGACAAGGTGTTGACCGTCACGCCGGGCTGGAGCGAGGCCTATGGCCTGTTCACCAGCGGCGAGGCGCCGATGGTGCTTTCCTACACGACCTCGCCCGCCTACCACGAGATCGCCGAGGATTCCGACCGCTACAAGGCCGCTTCCTTCGAGGAAGGTCACTACCTGCAGGTGGAGGTCGCCGGCGCGACGGTAAAGGGAGCGGAAAATCCGCTCACCGAGAAATTCCTCGCCTTCATGGTGAGCCCGGCCTTTCAGGACGCGATTCCGGAGACGAACTGGATGTTTCCGGCGGCGCCGACGTCAAAGCCGCTGAATCCGGCCTTCGACGGGCTGGTGAAGCCGGCGAAGACACTCGAGTTCAGTCCCGAGGAGGTGGCGGCCAACCGCAAGGCGTGGGTCGACGAATGGCTGTCGGTGATGAGCAGGTAGGTGCTTTCGGTACGGACGGATGACGATCTGATGCGTTCAGCCTTATGTCGCCCGCTCTCGTCATTGGTGCTTGCCCTCAGCGATTGGCGGGTCTCAACCCGCACGCCGCAATTCAGGCTCATCGTCAATGCTTCCTCCACCGCCTTCGGCGGTCCCCCTCCCCCGCTTCGCAGGGGAGGAACCGACGGCACGGTCGGTGATCCTCCCACGTTTACCGGCAGGGCGACCGGCTTCCCACCCCTAACCCCTCCCCACAAGGGGGAGGGGGACCTTGCAGGGATTGCGTCAAGGCGCCGCTCATCGGCGAATATGCGCGGCGTTGCAGTCAGGCAGTCCCCCTCCCCCTTGTGGGGAGGGGTTAGGGGTGGGGGTAAATCCACATGCGATTCCCCCACGTTTACGGGGAGGGGGACTATGCGAAGCATGGTGGAGGAGGCATCGCCGACAGGTCCGCCTCTTCAACCCAGGTGGCAGACTGCGTTGCTTTCGCCGGAGCGCCGCGCCGAATGAACGCGCCGCGCGCCACCGACCGCCGTGTCCTAGCCGGCATCCTGGCTCTCGGCGTCGTCGCCATCCTCGTCGGTGGCGCGTTTGCGGGACTGGCGGTGGAGGCGGCGCGCGACTGGTCGGGCGCGGTTTCGGCCTTCGATCCCTACCTCATGCGCGTCGCGCGCTTCACGCTGTGGCAGGCCGTGCTGTCGACGCTGCTTGCGGTCGTACCGGCGCTGTTCGTCGCCCGCGCGCTTGCGCGCCAGGCGCACTTTCCCGGAAGGGCGCTCATCCTGCGCCTCTTTGCGCTGCCTCTCGCCCTGCCGGCGATCGTCGTCGCGCTCGGCGTGCTGGCGCTGCTCGGGCGCGCCGGGATTTTCGCCGACTTCCTTTCGGCGATCGGAGGCGGCCGCTGGCAGGGCATATACGGTCTTTCGGGTATCCTCGTCGCGCACGTGTTCTTCAATCTGCCGCTGGCGGCGAGGCTGTTCCTGCTGGCGCTGGAGACCGTTCCGGCCGACCAGTTGCGGCTCGCGGGCCAACTCGGCATGGGCGCCAGGTCGAGCTTCCGCTTTGTCGAATGGCCGGTGCTGCGCGCCGCACTTCCCGGTGTCGCCGGTCTGGTCTTCATGCTGTGCATCACCTCCTTCACCATCGTGCTGACGCTCGGCGGCGGACCGCGCGCGACGACGCTGGAGGTTGCCATCTATCAGGCGCTGCGCTTCGATTTCGACCCGGCCCGCGCGGTCGCGCTGACCGTTCTGCAGATCGTGCTCACGGCGGTGGTGGTGATCCTGCTGATGCGCGTCGGTGCGAATATGAGCGGCGACGCCAATCTCCAGGTCGCCGCGCGCGTGCCCGTTTCGACCAGCGGGACGGAGAAGGCGTTCAACTTCCTGCTGATCGCCGCCGCGCTCGCCTTCGTTGCCGGGCCGATGGCCGCGACCGTGATCGCCGGCCTCGGGGCCGATCTTGCACGGCTCGCCGCCGATCCCGCGGTTCACCAGGCGATACTTACCAGTCTGGTCCTTGCGGCCCTGTCCGCCTTTCTCTGCGTCGCCCTTTCTACGGCGCTGGTGATGGCGCGGCGCGCGATGGAACTGAAGCGCCCGGCCGGCAAGACGCCGGGCATCGTCGAAAAGGCGCTCGATACCGGCGCGAGCTTCGTGCTCGTCGTTCCGCCGATCGTCGTCGGCGCGGGCTGGTTCATCCTCCTGCGGCAGACCGGGCAGGTCTTCGCGATCGCGCCCGTCATGGTGGTCGCGGTCAATGCGGTGATGGCGATGCCCTTCGCGATCCGCGCTATCCGCCCGGCCCATGACGCCGCCAGCGCGCGGCACGAGAAGCTTTGCGCCGCGCTCGGCATTTCCGGGTTGGCACGCCTGCGCCTGGTGGACTGGCCGACGCTGCGCCGGCCGCTCGGTACGGCCACGGCCTTCGCCATGGCGCTTTCGCTCGGCGACCTGGGGGTGATCGCGCTTTTCGGCAGCGATGCAGTGCAGACCTTGCCCTACCTGCTGCTGGCGCGCATGGGTGCCTATCGCACCGCGGACGCGGCGGGGCTTGCATTGTTCCTCGGCATTCTCTGTCTTGTGCTGATGCTTGTCGCGGATCGAACCGGAAAGGCGCGAGGATGAGAAGCGGTGCGGCGATCGGGCTCGAATCCGTCACCTTCAGCTATGGCGAGACGCCGATGCGGTTCGACTTCGCGCTGCCGGCCTCCTCGATCGCCGCCGTGATGGGACCGAGCGGTTCCGGCAAGTCGACGCTGCTCAATCTCATTGCCGGCTTCGAGAAGCCGGCCTCGGGCCGCATCCGCATCGGTGGCGAGGACGTGACGGAATTGGCGCCGGCACGGCGTCCCGTCTCGATGGTCTTCCAGGAAAACAACCTCTTCGCCCATCTCGACGTTTTCAGCAATGTCGGTCTCGGCCGCTCGCCATCGCTGGCGCTTTCGGGCGACGACCGGGCGGACGTCACCGAGGCGCTGGCGCGGGTCGGGCTCGAAGGCAAGGAAAGGCGCCTGCCGCGCGAGCTTTCCGGCGGCGAGCGCCAGCGCGTCGCGCTTGCCCGGGTGCTGGTTCGCAAGCGACCGGTCCTGCTGCTCGACGAGCCGTTCGCCTCGCTGGGGCCGGCGCTCAGGCAGGAGATGCTCGATCTCCTGAGGGAGCTTCACGCCGAGCAGGGCATGACCGTGCTGATGGTCACGCACCATCCCGAGGACGCGCGCGCGATCGCCGGGAAGGTCGTGTTCCTGGAAGATGGAACCGTTACAGCCGTCGGCGACACCCCCGCCTTCTTTTCGGATGCTGGCCCAAAATCTTTTCGACGTTACATTGGCCGCTAGAAGAGTGCGGCTTTGATTCGCGCAATTGCCCGGAAGCGGACATAATTTCCGGTCAAATGCGGCGCTTGGCTCCAAAGCCGTTCGAGGAAATGCCGTTTCGACGCAACCTTGCCGGTTGCGGAGCGTTGAGGGTCAGACGAAGGAAAGGGGTACAATCCTGGACAAAAGGTGGCCAGACGAGACGACGGTCCGGATAGTCCGGTTGCCGTCGCGCCGGCTTCGGCGCGGCGCGATGTCGGCTGCGCTCCTGCTCGCGCTGGCGGGATGCCAGATGCTGGACGCCACCAACAATCCCGACGCGTTCAGGCCGTCCTCCAATCCCGTCACCATCGACAACGTCACGCGCAACGACCGCATGGCGGCGATCGCGCGCGAGCAGCATCCACGCATCCTGGCGACCTATGGCGGCGAGTATTCCGATGCCAAGCTCGAGCGCATGGTCGCCAAGGTCGTCGGCACGCTGACGCTCGATCCGGAAAATCCGAACCAGACCTACAACATCACCATATTGAATTCGCCGAACATCAACGCGTTCGCGCTGCCGGGCGGCTATCTCTACGTGACGCGCGGGCTTCTGGCGCTCGCCAACGATTCGGCGGAGCTTGCCGCCGTGCTCGCGCACGAGATGGCGCATGTGACGGCCAATCACGGCATCCAGCGCCAGCAGAAGGAGGCGGAGGAGGTGTTGGCTTCGCGCGTCGTCAGCGACGTGCTCGGAAGCGACCCCTCGGCCCAGGTCGCGCTCGTGCGCGGCAAGCTGCGGCTGGCCCAGTTCTCGCGCAACCAGGAGCTGGAAGCCGACGTGATCGGAATCAAGGCGATCGGTCGCGCCGGCTACGATCCCTACGCGGCCTCGCGCTTCCTTCAGTCGATGGCGGCCTACAGCGATTCCCGCAACGTCACCGGCGCGGTCAACCAGAACCTCGATTTCCTCGCCAGCCACCCGACGGCGCCGCAACGCATCGAGCTCGCGCTTCGCCATGCGCGCCAGTTCGGCGCCCCGGGCACCGGCACGCGCGATCGCGATTCCTTCCTTGCCGGCATAGACGGCATGCTCTTCGGGGACACGCCCGACGAGGGCTATGTGAGGGGCCGTACCTTCATCCATCCGAAGCTCGGAATATCCTTCACGGTTCCCGATGGCTTCGTGATCGACAATTCCGCAGCAGCCGTCACCGCCGCCGGCCCCGGCGACCAGGCGATACGCTTCGACGGGGTGACCGTCGATCAACGCGTTTCGCTGGCCGACTATGTGCGCAGCGGCTGGGTGGCGGGGCTGGACGAAACGACCATTCGGCCGATCAACGTCAACGGCAATGAAGGCGTCAGCGCCAAGGCGCGCGCCGAGGGCTGGCAGTTCGACGTGACCGTCATGAGGGCGGGAGGCCAGGTCTACCGCCTGCTCACCGCTGCGCCCGCGTCGAGCAACACGCTCGATGCGACCGCCAGCCAGGTCACCGGCAGCTTCCGCACGCTGAGCGACGCCGAGAAGGCCAATCTGAAGCCGCTGCGCATTCGTGTCGTCACGGTCCAGCCGGGCCAGACCATAGCGACGCTTTCCGCGCAGATGGCGGGGGTCGACCGCAAGCTGGAAATGTTCAGGCTGATCAACGGACTGGCGCCGGGATCGACCGTGTCGGCCGGCAGCAAGGTCAAGATCATCACCGACCGGTGACCGGAAAAAGCCTCAAGCCATCTGGCTGGAAAGCTCGGGATTGACCTCCACGAGCGCGCTGCGCAGCTTTTCCAGCGCGCGGCTTTCGATCTGGCGCACGCGTTCCTTGGAAATGCCGAGCCGCTCGCCGAGCGCTTCCAGCGTCGCGCCTTCGTCGCGGAGCCGTCTTTCGCGGATGATCTTCAGCTCGCGCGCGTTGAGCGTGCGCAGTGCCGTCTGCAGCCATTCCGACTGCCGCTCCTGGTCGATCGTCGCACCGACCACCTCGTCGGGCAGGGGCTCGTCGCTGATCAGGAAATCCATCCGGTCGGACATGCCGTTGCCGTCGTCGCTCAGCGGAGCGTTGAGCGAGGTATCGGGACCGGAAAGGCGGGCGTCCATCAGCGCCACGTCGGATTCGGCCACGCCGAGCGCAAGCGAGATCTCGCGATAGACCTGGGAATCGGAAAGTGCCGCGGAATCCTGTGCCAGCTTGGCGCGCAGTCTGCGCAGATTGAAGAACAGCGCCTTTTGCGCCGAGCTCGTGCCGCCGCGCACGATCGACCAGTTGCGCAGGATGTAGTCCTGCATGGAAGCGCGGATCCACCAGGTCGCGTAGGTGGAGAAGCGCACGTCGCGGTCCGGCTCGAAACGGGCCGCGGCCTCGAGCAGGCCCACATGCCCTTCCTGGATGAGGTCGCTCATCGACAGGCCGAAATTGCGGAACTTCGACGCCATCGCGATGACAAGGCGCATATGAGACACCGTGATCCGGTTAAGGGCGTTCTGGTCGTGCTGTTCCTTCCAGCGCACGGCCAGTTCGTGTTCCTCCTCGCGGCCGAGATAGGGCGCCCGCATGGCTTGCCGGATCAGCGATCGTTTCGCGGAATGTTCCATCGTCGCGCTCCCAAGCTTCCTCCCGGCAAGATGAGCGTCCGCCTTCGTGCCGCTCGATCATGCGGCGGGGCCGACACCCAGTCATGCGTGAACGGGAGCGTTGCCTAATGGAACCAACGCAAAACAACCCTCGCGGTTCCCTGACCTCGACGGTTGAGCGGAAAAAAGATCGCACCTTCGCGAACGGCGCCGAAACGAAGGAGCTTCGACGATTATCTGGAGCGCGGGGCGCTGAAATCCAGAGGGCGTGACAAAAAGAGCCGGCTCAAAAAGCAAAGGCCGCCCGAAGGCGGCCTTGAAAATCATCGGGCCGGCGCGGCTCGCGCCGCGCGCGGGGCTCGTTAGATGCCGAGACCTTCGTAGCGCTTCTTGAACTTGGAGAGACGGCCGCCGCGGTCGATCAGCGTCTGCTGGCCGCCGGTCCATGCCGGGTGCGTGGTCGGGTCGATGTCGAGATTCATCGTGTCGCCTTCCTTGCCCCAGGTGGAACGGGTCATGTATTCGGTGCCGTCAGTCATGACGACCTTGATGGAGTGGTAATCGGGATGAATATCGGCTTTCATCGGTCTTGTCCTGGCGTTGCGTGGTTCTTCGAGCGGCGGAACCTGCGTCGATGCGCCCACTGTCAAAACTAGAAGCCGCAGCTATTGAAGAGCCACGGCTTCAAAAACGGTCGGCTGGCCTATACATCAGCCGCAATTGAAGCACAAGGCCGAGCGGGCGCATTTTGCCCGCGGCAAGAATGCAAGGGAAGGGTGAATGGCGCTCGACGTGCTGGAAAACGACGCGAAGCGGCGCTCGCTGAAGCCCCTGCGCAAGCTCTATCCCTATGTCCTGCGCTATCGCGTCCTCGTTCTCGGCGCAATTTTTTCGCTGGTGCTGGCCGCGGCCACGACGCTGACCCTGCCGATCGCGCTGCGCCGGATGATCGACCACGGTTTCACCAGTTCCGATTCCACCTTCATCTCGAATTATTTCGGCATGATGGTCGTGATCGCGGGCGTGCTCGCGCTGGCGAGCGCCTGCCGCTATTATTTCGTCATCACGCTCGGCGAACGGGTGGTCGCCGACCTGAGGCGCGACGTGTTCGCTCATGTGACGAAGCTTTCGCCCGGCTTCTTCGACACGGTCCAGTCCGGCGAGATCGTCTCGCGGCTCACCGCCGACACGACGCAGATAAAATCCACCGTCGGGGCGACTGCCTCGGTCGCCCTGCGCAACGCCATTCTCGGCCTCGGCGCGCTGGCGATGATGGTGATCACCAGCCCGAAGCTTTCCGGCCTGGTGATCGCGGCGATCCCCGTCATCGTGCTGCCGCTGGTCGCCTTCGGCCGCTCCGTGCGTCGCAAGTCGCGCGCCGCGCAGGACACGCTTGCCGAGGCGAGCGCCTATGCGAGCGAACAGATCGGTGCGGTGCGGACCATGCAGTCCTTCACCAACGAGGCGCTCGTCGTTTCCCGTTTCTCCACGGCGGTGAACGCGGCGTTCGAGGCGGCGCGCTCCTCGGTGCTTGCCAGGTCCGTTCTCACCTTCTTCGCGATCTTCGCGATCTTCTCCTCGGTGGTGGCGGTGCTGTGGTTCGGCTCGAAGGACGTGCTGGCGGGCACGATCTCGCCGGGCACGCTCGGCCAGTTCCTGCTTTATTCGGTCTTCGCCGCCGGCGCGCTCGGCGCGCTTTCGGAGGTGTGGGGCGAGCTCAGCCAGGCGGCCGGAGCGGCTGAAAGGCTGACGGAGCTTCTGGCGGAGGAGCCGGCAATAGCAGCCGCGGCGAGCCCGGTCGCCATGCCGGTCCCGGCCACGGGTTCGGTCGAGTTCCGCGACGTCGTCTTCGCCTATCCCGTACGGCCCGGCCAGGCGGCGCTCGACAATCTCTCCTTTCGCGTCAAGCCGGGCGAGACGGTCGCGATCGTCGGTCCCTCGGGCGCCGGCAAGAGCACGGTCTTCTCGCTCCTGCTGCGCTTCTACGATCCGGACGGCGGCAAGATACTGATCGACGGGGTCGACCTGCGCGACGCCGACCTCGGCGAACTGCGCAGCCGCATCGCAATCGTGCCGCAGGATGTGACGATCTTCGCCGCGACGGCGCGCGACAATATCGGCTTCGGACGGCCGAGGGCGACCGAAGCCGAAATCGTGCAGGCAGCCAGGGACGCCCATGCCGACGAATTCATCGGACGGCTGGAAAAGGGCTACGACACCGAACTCGGCGAACGTGGCGTGACACTTTCCGGCGGGCAGCGCCAGCGCGTGGCGATCGCGCGTGCAATCCTGCGCGACGCTCCGATCCTGCTGCTCGACGAGGCGACCTCGGCGCTCGACGCCGAAAGCGAGACCCTGGTGCAGACCGCGCTGGAAGAGCTGATGGAAGGGCGCACGACGATCGTGATCGCCCACCGGCTGGCGACCGTTCTCAAAGCCGATCGCATCCTCGTCATGGAGGATGGCCGCATCGTCGAGGAAGGCACGCACCGCAGCCTCGTCGCCAAGGGCGGCACCTATGCCCGTCTCGCCGCATTGCAGTTCGACCATGGGAGCGAAGCCTTGCAGAGGGCGGCGGGATGATCGCCGCGCAACCGGCCGTCAGCCGAGCAGGTTGCGGGCCGTGCGCATGAAGATCCTCGCCCCGACCGTGATCAGGTCGTCCGGGAAGTCGTAATCGGGATTGTGCAGGGCAGGGTGGTCGACGCCCGAGCCGAGAAACAGCATCGCCGATCTGGCGCCGTCGCCGAAGCGGCCGAAATCCTCCGAAGCGCGCATGGGCAGGCCGGCCTCGTCGTGCGGAATGCTTTCCGCGTCGAGGGCGGCGCGCAGGTGCCGCACCGCTTCGGCGTCGTTCTCGCAATGGCGGAAGATGTCGTGATAGGAAATCCCGCAGACGAGACCGTCACGCTCCGCGGCCTCGCGGACGAGGGATTCGGCCCGTTCGCAAAGCTTCTCCATGCGCCGGTCGACGAGCGTGCGCAGCGTCGCCCAGATTTCCGCCCGCCCGGGCGCGATGCCGAAAGCCGGCGCGCCCATCGCGGCATGGGTGACCGTCACCAGGGCGAAATCCTCCGAGGAGATATCGCCGCCGCCGAGCGCGGTGAGCTCCGGCATCAACCGGGAAACGGCCTGCATCGGCGAAATGCCGGTTTCCGGCATCGAGGCATGGGCGGTCTTGCCGTCGAGGACGATGAGCATGCCACGCGAGGCGCAGTTGACCACGCCGGTCTTGACGCCCACATGGCCGAGCGGAAGCCCCGGCAAATTATGCAGCGAGAAGGCGTAGTCCGGAGCGACCTCGGCGAATTTCGGATCGGCGATGACGGCGGCCGCACCGGCTCCGGTCTCTTCCGCGGGCTGGAACATCAGCGCCACGCGGCCGCGGCGGGGCCGCTCGCGGCCAAGTTGTCGACCGACGGCGGCGAGGATGGCCGTGTGCCCGTCATGGCCGCACAAATGCCCCTTGCCGGTCACGCGGGAGCGGTGAGGGACATCGCCGAGCTCCTCGATCGGGAGCGCGTCGAGCTCGGCGCGGAAGAGAACGGTCGGTCCCGGCTCGCTGCCCTCATAGACGACCGCCACCCCGTGGCCGCCGAGATTGGAGATGACCCGGTCGGGCCCGCTGGCCGCGAGGAACGAGCGAACCTCGCGGGCGGTTTCCGATTCCTCTCCCGATATTTCCGGGTTCTCGTGGAGCTTGCGACGCCAGGCGACGAGATCGGCGATGTCTTGATTGCTCAGGAACATGGATTCGCTTTCGATTTTACCTGGCTCAGCCGTCGGCCTGTCAGATTTTCCCCGACGCGGCATGCCGCCCGGCATTGCGGCCGGAGAAGATGCAGCCGCCGAGGAAAGTGCCTTCGAGCGCATTGTAGCCGTGATAACCACCACCGCCGAAGCCGGCAACCTCCCCGGCCGCGTAGAGGCCCGGTATCGCCTCGCCGACCGCGTCGAGCACCTGGCTGTTCAGATTGGTGTGGAGGCCGCCCAGCGTCTTGCGTGTGAGCACGTGCAGCTTGACCGCGATCAGCGGGCCGTTGGCGGGGTCGAGGATCTTGTGCGGCTTGGCGGTGCGGATCAGCCGGTCGCCGATATAGCCGCGCGCGCCGCGTATCGCGGTCATCTGCGCGTCCTTGGAGAAGGGATTGTCGATCTCGCGGTCGCGGGCGGCGATCTGGGAGCGCAGCCGCTCGATGTCCATCAGTTCCTCGCCGGTCAGCGCGTTCATCGCCTCGACCAGCTCGGGCAGCGTGTCGCGAACGATGAAATCCTCGCCATGCTTCTTGAACGCCTCGACGGGCGGCGGAGCTCCCGCGCCGCGTCGGCTTCGCAGCACGTTCAGCCATTTCTTCGAGGTGATATCGGGGTTCTGCTCCGAGCCGGACAGCGCGAATTCACGCTTGATGATCGCCTGGGTCAGCACGAACCAGGAATAGTCGTAGCCGGTCGACAGGATGTGCTTGAGCGTGGCAAGCGTGTCGAAACCCGGAAAGCATGGCGCCGGCAGGCGATTTCCGATCGCGTCGAACCACATGGAGGACGGCCCCGGAAGGATGCGGATGCCGTGGTTTGGCCAGATCGGCGCCCAGTTCCTCACGCCCTCCGTGTAGTGCCACATGCGGTCGGCATTGATGACCGCCGCGCCCGCCTCCTGCGCGATCGCGACCATGCGGCCGTCGACATGGTGCGGTACGCCGGCCACCATCGTTGCCGGCGGCGGGCCGAGGCGCTTGACCGGCCAGTTCTTGCGCACCAGCTCGAAATTGCCGCCGATGCCGCCTGACGAGACGACCACCGCACCGGCCGCCAGCTCGAAATTGCCGGCGACCTCGCGGCTCGACCGTTGGCCCCGCTCCACGGTCGACGGCTCGAGTATCTCGCCGGCGACCCCGGTGACCGCGCCATTTGTGCGCACGAGCCGGCTGGCGCGATATCTGAACCTGAATTGCAGCCGGCCGGAATCGACATGCTCGAGGGCGCGGCGCACGAAAGGCTCGACCACGCCCGGACCGGTGCCCCAGGTCAGATGGAAGCGGGGGACGGAATTGCCGTGCCCATGCGCGAGCGCTCCGCCGCGCTCAGCCCAGCCGACGACGGGAAACCAGCGCATGCCCATCGCCCGCAGCCACGGCTGCATATCGCCGGCGGCGAAGTCGATGAAAGCCTCCGCTACGCGGTGCGGCCAGAAATCCTCCTCGCGGTCGAAGCGCGCCGAGCCGAGCCAGTCCTGCCAGGCGAGCTCGGCGCTGTCGCGGATGCGCATGCGCCGCTGCTCCGGGCTGTTGACGAAGAACAGGCCACCGAGCGACCAGAAGGCCTGGCCGCCGAGTGAATTCTGGCCTTCCTGCTCCAGGACGATGATGCGCTTGCCCGCGTCGCCGAGCTCGCATGCCGCTACAAGGCCGGCCAATCCCGCGCCGATGACGATGGCATCCGCTTCCTCCATGCGCTTCCCCTCCCGGACCGTTCGATGCGGCTCTCATTTCCCGCAATGTCGAACGGTTTGGAGACCTCGGCAAGAGGGAAGTGAAGCAATCCACGCACGAGGCGGACAGCCTATCCGCCGTACCGCGCCTCGAGATGCCGGCGGAAGTGATCGACGTTCAGCGGCTCGCCGGTGGCGCGCTCGATGAGCTCGGGCGTGGACCAGCGCGAGGCCTGCGACCAGATCCAAGCGCGGCGCCATTCGTTGACCGTCTCGAACCGGCCCTCGGCGATCTCGTCGTCTATTCCGGGATGCTCGCGCTCGATCGCCGCCCATTGCTGTGCCGCGATCATCGCGCCGAGCGTGTAGGATGGGAAGTAGCCGAAGGCGCCGCTCGGCCAATGGACGTCCTGCATCGGTCCGTCGGCCGGATTGTCGAGCGTCGAAAGGCCGAGATAGTCGCGCATCTTGGCATCCCAGGCCTCCGGCAGGTCGCGGACCTCGAGCCGCCCGGCGATCAGCTCCTGTTCGAGCTCGAAGCGCAGGATGACGTGGAGCGGGTAGGTGACCTCGTCGGCGTCGACCCGGATCAATCCGCGCTCCACCCGGTGGACGTAGGCGAGGATATCCTCTTTCGACCAGCTTTCGCCGAGATGACGCTCCACCACCGGCAGCGCCCAATCCCAGAATGCCGGGTTGCGGCCGATCTGCTTTTCCACGAACAGGCTCTGGCTTTCGTGGATGGCCATGCCGCGCGCCTTGCCGAGCGGCCAGTGCGCCCATTCGCGGGGCAGGCCCTGCTCGTAGAGCGCATGGCCGGTCTCGTGCAGCACGCCCATCAGCGAGGAGAGGAATTCGGAGGTCTTGTAGCGGGTGGTGATGCGGACGTCGGTAGGCACCCCGCCGCAGAAAGGATGGTGGGAGACCGAAAGGCTGCCGCGGGTGAGGTCGAAACCGACGGCGTTCATCATCGCAAGTCCGAGCTCGCGCTGCTTCTCGATCGGGTAGGCGCCGGCAAGCGGACGCAAGGGACGGTCCGCGAGCCGGCGTTCCTGCACGTCGAGCGCCTTCGGCACGAAGTCGACCAGGAAGTGCTTCAGCTCGGAGAAGACCTCTCCGATTTCGGCGGCGCGGTTGCCGGGATCGTATTGCTCCATCAGCGCGTCGTAGGGATCGAGCCCGAGCACGTCGGCGCGCATGGCGGCCTCCTCGCGCACGAGTTCGACGATGCCTTCCAGCGCCGGCAGGAAGCCGGCCCAGTCGTTCTTGGCCCGCAGGTCGCGCCAAAGCTGCTCGCAGCGCATGCGCGCCCGGGTCTGGCGCTCCACGAACTCGGCCGGCAGGCAGGTCAGGTTGACGTAGCGCCTGTGGAATTCGGTGATCGCGGCGGCCTGCTCCTCGTTCAGCGCTTCCTTCTCGGCGGCAGCGAGCCAGTCTTCGATCTCGGGCGCCGTCGCCTGACGGTGATACATGCCGGACAGTGTCGACATGGCTTCCGCGCGCGCTTCGCCGCCGCCGACCGCCATGTGGGTCGCCTCGTCCGCGCCGAGGATGGCCAGCGCGTGTTCGAGCGCGTCAAGGCGGCGGCAGAGATCATCGAGCTTTGCGAAGGACATGGAACATTCCTGATTTGCTGTGGGAAGAAGGGATATAGAGCGTCCTGCCTGGTGACGGAAGCGCCCGAAATTGCGCCTGACAAGGTAGCGTGGGGTCCGACAAGTGATTATGGCATTCTTCGTTTTGTGGCATTATATGGATACTGCCATGAGGTCAGATCGGGATGGAAGATGGTTGAACTTGTCACCGATGTGAAGATAGCCGCCAACGGGCGGATGGTGTTGCCCCGGTCAGTGCGCGAGGCGCTCGGGATCGAGGGAGAGAGCCGGCTGATCCTCACCGTGCAAGACGGAGAGCTTCGGTTGTCGCCGCTGTCGAGCAGCATTGCCCGCGCTCAGGCGCTTTATCGCGCGCATGCCAGGCCGGGCAGGAGCTCCGACGAGTTCCTGGCCGATCGCGAGCGCGACTGACCCATGGCGAAGGTCGTGCTCGACGCTTCGGCCGTCATCGCGTTGCTGCGGGACGAGCCTGGCGCGGACATCATAGGAAAGCAGGTCGACGATGCGGCGATCTCGGCTGTCAATCTGCACGAGGTCGTAAAGGAGCTGCTTGCGAACGGCATAGATATGCCCATCGCGAGGGAGATAATCGCGGAGCTGCATCTCGATGTGCAGCCGCACACGGCGGAGGATGCGTTCGAGGCAGCACAACTCGCGACCGCGACGCGAGAGCACGGCAGCGGGCTCGGCGATCGTTCCTGCATGGCATTGGCCATCAAGCTCGGTGTGCCTGCGCTGACGACCGATCAGGCGTGGCTCGATATAGCGGGCCTCGACGTTCGGCTCGTGCGATGAACTACCGCTCCGTCAGCTTCAGCTCTATGCGGCGGTTGCGGGTGCGCGCGTCGGCCGTGTCGGTCCCGTCGAGCGGCTGGAACTCTCCGAACCCGGCGGCGACCAGCCGGTTGGCGGGAACGCCGTTCTCAATCAGGAACTTGACGACCGAGGTCGCGCGCGCGGAGGAAAGCTCCCAATTGTCCCGGTAGCGCCCGGTGCCCGACAGCGGCACCGTGTCGGTGTGGCCGTCGACGCGCAGCACCCAGTTGATCTCCGGCGGGATCTCGCGCTGGAGGTCCAGGATGGCGCCGGCGAGCTTGCGCATCTCCTCGCGCCCCTGTTCGTTGATCACCTCGGAACCGGAGGGAAACAGCACCTCCGACTGGAAGACGAAGCGGTCGCCGACGATGCGGATGTTCTCGCGGTCGGAAAGGATCTCGCGCAGGCGGCCGAAGAAGTCCGACCGGTAGCGGTTGAGCTCCTGCACCCTCTGGGCGAGCGCCACGTTGAGCCGGCGGCCGAGATCGGCGATCTTGGCGTTCGATTCGCGGTCCTTGGTCTCGGAGGCGTCCAGCGCCGCCTCCAGCGCTCCGATCTGGCTGCGCAGCGCGGCGATCTGCTGGTTGAGAAGCTCGACCTGGCTCAGCGCGCGCTGGCTCAGCTGCCGTTCCTGATCGAGTTCGCCGGTGAGATTGCCGATGCGTGATTCGGCCGCTGCGCCGGCGCCCTGGCCGGCGGTGAGAAGCTGTTCCAGCCGGCTGCGCTCGCTTTCGGCCTCCGAGAGCGAGGCGCGCAAGCTCGACAGCGAATCCTCCATGTCCTGGGAATTGGAACGTTCCAGCGCAAGCAGCTGCGTCAGCTCGTTGATCTGCGAATTGAGCCTGGTGAGGACCTGGTCGCGGCCGCTGATCTCCTGGCTCAGCAGGAACTGCGCCAGCACGAAGACCGAAAGCAGGAACATGATCGCCAGAAGCAGCGTCGACAGCGCGTCGACGAAGCCAGGCCAGTAGTCGATTCCGCGCTCGCGGCGACGGCTGCGCGCCAGCGCCATCTCAGGTCTTCTCCCGTTGCGTCAGCGCTTCGGCGAGCTTGTCCAGCGTCCTGCGCATCTCCCTCTGTTCGTTCGACTGCGCCTCGACCCAATCGCGCATCATCTGCTGCTCGGAGCGCATGCTCTTGACCAGTCCGGTGATGCCGTCGGCGAGATTGGCCATGGATGCCGCCACGCGCGGATTGCCGGCGCCGCCTGCTTCCTGAACGGCGCGCAGCCTTTCGGAGAGAATCTTTATCTCCTCGGTCGAGGTGACCTTGGTCGGATCGACCGCCAGGTCGGAGCCGAGGTCGGTGACGGTCGAAAGCCAGTTTTCGAGCTCGGTGTAGAACCGCGTCTGCGCGCGGCCGGCCTGGAGATCGAGGAAGCCGAGGATCAGCGAGCCGGAAAGGCCGAACAGCGACGACGAGAAAGCCGTCCCCATGCCGGAAAGCGGCGCGGAAAGGCCGGCCTTCAAGGCATTGAGTACGTCATTGGTGTCGCCCGTGCCGGGGTCGAGCGACTGGATCGTCTCGCCGATGGAGCCGATCGTCTGCAGCAGGCCCCAGAACGTGCCGAGCAGGCCGAGGAAGACGAGCAGTCCGATCAGGTAGCGCGAGGTGTCGCGGCTTTCGTCGAGACGGGTCGCGATGGAATCGAGGATCGAACGCATCGAGTTGGTCGACAGCGCCATCGCCGAGGATCGGCTCAGAAGCGCTTTCATCGGCGCGAGCAGCACCGGTTCCGTGGCTTCCGTGCCGGCACGGAAGGAATTGACCCAGCGCACCTCGCGGAACAGGCGGATGACCTGGGCGAAGACGAGAAGGATGCCGACGGCGAGCACGCCGAAGATCAGCCCGTTCAGTCCCGGATTGGTCTGGAAAGCCGAGGCGATCTGGCGATAGAGGATCGCCGCGACGAAGCCTGAGATCGCCAGGAAGACGAGCATGGACAAAAGAAAGACCTGAGGGCTCGACAATTTGCGCGGATCATATTCCGCGCCATCCGTCAAACCTTCCGCTCCCAGCGTTCTGAGAAATGCCATTGAGACGCCCCTGAATGGATTTCGGCACTGCCGGCGATTATCAGCCTTTAAGGTGACCGTGAGTCTAAACGGAATTGTGACAAAATTGAAAGGCGTGTAAGAGGCCGGTCAAGAACTTTCGTAAGCTTTTGACCGGGGGGTATCAGCGAACGAATGACGTCGCTTTTGTCATCGGCTTCCGCTCGCGCGGAAACAGAGAAATCAATATCGGCGCCCGCCGCCAGGATAGTCGTAACCGGAGCCACCGGCTTCATCGGCCGCAGGCTCGTCGTCGTGCTGCGCGAGCGCGGCCATGCCGTGGTCGAGGCCGGCCGCAGGCCGGGGGGCGGCGACCCATCCTCGGTCCACGTCGGCGAGATCGGCGCCGCGACCGACTGGCGCGAAGCCCTCTCGGGCGCGGACGCGGTCGTGCATCTGGCCGGGCTCGCGCATCGCGACACGGGCGCCGGCGATGACGACGCCTATTTCGAGATCAACGACCGCGGCACGGAACGATTGACGAAGGCGGCCGAGGAGGCCGGCATTCGCGCGATGGTGCTGGTGAGCTCGATCTTCGCCAAGCTGGCCGAGGTGCGGCCTTCCGCCTACGCCCGTTCGAAACTGCTGAGCGAGGCGCATGTTCTTCGCCTCAATGAACATTCCGGACAGACGGGGATCGTGCTGCGGCCGTCGCTCGTCTACGCCCACAACGCCGCGGCCAACTGGCGGCGGCTGCAGCGCCTCGCCGCGACCGGGCTGCCGCTGCCGTTCGGCGCGATAAGGAACAGGCGCTCGCTGTGCGCGGTGGAAAATCTTTGCAGCGCGATCGTCGCCTCCGTCGAGGCGGGGCTGCGCGGCGAAGGCGGCGGCAGCTACGAAATCGCGGACGAGGAGATCGTTTCGCTCGCCGACATCATCGCGTATCTGCGCGAGGGCATGGGAATGTCGAAGCGGCTGGTTCCGGTCGCGCCGTCGGCTCTGGAATTCGTCGCCCGGCTCGCCGGCAAATCGCATGTCGCCGCGACGCTCTTCAGCGACATCGTCGTCGATCCCGCCGATTTCATCAAGACGTTCGACTGGCGGCCGCCGGTCACCACTCCGGAGGGCGTCGCCCGGTCGGGCCGCGAATTCATCGCCGCGAGGCGGGCAGGCGCGTGAGGCGTCAGCCCTTGCGCTGCTGCAAGGTTTTGAGCAGCGATTTGTGCATCTGCTCGTTGCCGGCGACGATCGTGCCGTTGTCGAACATCTCCTGACCGCCGTCGCGGTCGGAGGCGAAGCCGCCGGCTTCCCGCACCATCAGGATGCCCGCCGCCATGTCCCAGGGCGCGAGCGCGTCCTCGAAGAAGCCGTCCATGCGGCCGGCCGCGACATAGGCGAGGTCGAGGGCGGCCGAACCCAGCCGCCGGATGCCCGCTACCTCGCCCATCACGTTGCGCAGGTCGATGAGCGCGTGGCCGTGATGGCCGCGCCCGAGATGCGGAATCCCGGTGCCGATGACGGCGTCGGAAAGCTTCGCCCGTCCGGCGACGCGCAGGCGGCGGTCGTTCATGAAGGCACCGCCGCCGCGTTCGGCGGTGTAGAGTTCGTCCATCGCCGGATTGTAGATGACGCCGGCGACGATCTGTCCCTGACGCTCCAGCGCGATCGAGATCGAGAAGATCGGAATTCCGTGCAGGAAATTGGTGGTGCCGTCGAGCGGGTCGACGATCCAGCGATGCTGGTCGTCATCGCCGGGGACCGTGCCGCGCTCCTCCATCAGGAAGGAATAGCCGGGGCGGGCGCGGGAGAGCTCCTGATAGATGATCTCCTCGGCCTTGCGGTCGGCCTGGCTGACATAGTCGCCCGGTCCCTTCAGCGAAACCTGCAGGTTCTGCACCTCGCCGAAATCGCGCGCCAGCGACCGGCCGGCCTTCATGGCCGTCTGCACCATGACATTGATGATCGCCGAGCGCGCCATGAGGATCGGTCTCCTGAATGGGTCTCCGGCGCGCCTTAGTCGGCGCGGCGGATATAGGTGATTTCGTTGGTGTCGACGATGATCTTCTCGCCTGACGAGATGAAGGGCGGCACCAGAACGCGCACGCCGTTTTCGAGGACGGCGGGCTTGTAGGAGGACGCCGCCGTCTGGCCCTTCACGACCGGATCGGCCTCGGCAATGGTCAGCGTGACCTGGTCGGGCAGGGAAACGCCGATCGGGCGTTCCTCGTGGAGTTCCACGGTGACCGTCATGCCGTCCTGCAGGAAGGCGGCGCGCTCGCCGACGAAATCCTTGTCGAGTTCGAGCTGCTCATAGCTCTCGGTGTCCATGAAGACCAGCGCTTCGCCCTGCTCGTAGAGGAAGGTGAAGTCCTTCTGCTCGAGCCGCACCTTCTCGACCGTCTCGGCGGCGCGGAAACGCTCGTTGAGCTTGGTGCCGTTGATGAGGTTCTTCAATTCGACCTGGTTGTAGGCGCCGCCCTTGCCGGGCTTAACCGCGTTGGTCTTGACCGCAACCCAGAGGCCGCCGTCATGCTCGATGACGTTGCCGGGACGGATTTCGTTGCCGTTGATTTTCATTGCTCGACTTTCGGAAAGAGATTGTCCGCGCCGCGAGGGGCCGTTTCGCGGCTTCCAAGACCATAAATCACGCCTGGAGGCAAGAGAGGCGGCCGGAACGAGGCGGAACTTTTGGAGGGAGCGCCGTTTCGCCGCCGGCAGGGTCAGCCGCCGCGAAGCCTGTCCACGCGCTCCGTTGCCTGCTGGGTCTGCTCCTCGCTGAGCCCGGCGAGGTAATCCTCCATGACCGGATCGACGAGGCCCGCGTGGCGGGCAATCATGTACCATGCGGCGGCTGCGACCTGGTCCGCGTCGGTTCCGACGCCGGCGCGATAGAGTTTGGCCAGGCGATTCTGCGCGGCGACGTTGCCGCCCGCGGCGGCGCGCATGAGCCATCCGAAACCGGTCTTGTGGTCGGCGTCGCCGCCCACGCCCTCGACGAGCCAGGTGCCGAGGTCGAGCTGGGCCGTGTCGAAATTCTGCCGCGCCGCCTTGAGCAGCCAGTCCCGCGCCTGCGCCATGTCCACGGGCTTGCCGCCGACGCCCTGCTCATAGACCTGTGCCATGGCATATTGCGCTTCGGGCACGCCCGCCTGGGCGGCGCGCTCGTAATAACGCACGGCCTTGGCCATGCCCTGTGCCGTCGGCTCGCGAGCCGTCACCAATTGCGCGAAGTTGAACTGCGCGAGCCGGTGGCCGGCATCCGCGGCCGCTTCCATCATCCCGTAGGCGCGATCGGTGTCGCGTTGGATGCCTCGCCCATCGTAAAGCAGCATCGAATACTGGAATTGCGCCTCCATGACGCCCTGCTCGGCCGCCTTGCCGTACCATTCCGCTGCCTTCGCATCGTCGCGGCGCACGCCGAGGCCGCGCGAATAGATCTCGGCGATCAACGTCTGGGCGGCCGCGTCGCCGGCTTCCGCACGCGGCGTGGCGAAGTGGAGCGCCGTCAGATAGAGGCCGCGCTGGAATGCGCCATACGCATCGTCGCCCTTTCTGCCGCCGAAACGATCCGGATCGATGCCCTCGGTCTCGGGAGTGCTCACCCGATCGCCATCCGCCGCAAGCGCCGTCGGGATCGCCGGCGCGATCCCCGTCAGGACGAATGCGAGCATTGCGATCGACAGGGCTTTCATGACTCAATCCTCAAAGCGCGGAGCCTTTTCGTCAAGAATCGCGTTGGCGCGCCGGATGGCCGCGGCCGGATCGGCATCGCCGCCGAACACGGCCGAGGAAAGCGCCACGAAATCGGCACCGGTCGCGGCCACCGCCTCGACGGAGGCGAGGTCGGAGCCGGCGAGCACGATACAGGGGATCTGCACCATCTCCGACCACCATCCGCCGAGCGTGAGATTTCTGGAGTGCGGCTCGGGCTTGGTATCGTAGCCGAAGCGTCCGAAGAAAATGTAGTCGGGCCTAGCCTCGCCAAGTTCCAGGGCATCGTCGCGGGTCTTCGCTCCGCCAGTGCCGATCATCAGCTTTGCCTGGTGTTTCTCGATAGCCTCTTCCAGCTCTTTCCTGCGGGCTTCGAGATGAACCCCGTCGGCGCCGGTGCGCATCGCCACGCGAAAATCTCCGGCGATCATCACCGCCACGCCCTTCTCCTGCACGAGCGGCACGATGCGCTCGGCCCGGCGCTGGAAGGCGGCTTCGTCCATTCCGTAGTCGGGCAGGATCAACGAGGCGACATCGCCTCCCGCCAGCGCGCTCGAAAGTTTCGTGGCGAGCGTTTCGGTGTCGAAACCGTCGGGAGCGATCAGGACGATGCGGCAGCGGTCGGGCGCGGGAGTGGCAATCATTGGGAACCTGCTGGAATATTCGCCTTATCGCGGGCGATCTTGGTTGCAATGGGGCATAGAGCAAAGCCCCGCTCTTGAACAGTATGCGCGAACGGGGCTCGCCAACTCGCAGCCATGCCGCTATTGGTCGGGCACCAAAGAAGCCCGCCTGATGAACGCCTTGCTTTCCGATCCCTGGTTCTACGCCGCCGCCATCCCGTCGGTCATACTCGTCGGCCTGTCGAAAGGCGGCCTTGGCGGCGCAATGGCGCTGATCGGCGTGCCGCTGATGTCGCTGGTCGTGCCCCCGGTGCAGGCGGCTGCGATCATGCTGCCGATCCTCATCGCGATGGACATGGTTTCGCTGTGGACATGGCGCGGGGAGCGCGATCCGGTCACGCTCAGGCTGATGCTGCCGGGCGCAATGCTCGGCATCGGCATAGGCTGGCTGACGGCGGCGGTCGTGACGGCGGGCGCGGTGCGCCTCATCGTCGGCATCGTCGCGCTCGCCTTCTTCCTGCGCTGGCTGAGCCAGCGCTGGGCCAAAAGTCCCGTCATGACCAGCCACAGCGCGCCGAAAGCCTGGTTCTGGAGCACGATCAGCGGCTTCACCAGCTTCGTCGCCCATGCCGGAGGCCCGCCCTACCAGGTCTACGCGCTGCCGCTCAGGCAGCGGCCCGCGCTCTATGTCGGCACCAGCGTGATCTTCTTCGCCGTGGTCAACGCGGTGAAGCTCGTCCCCTATTTCGCGCTCGGGCAGTTCGACGCGACGAATCTGACCGCGTCGGCCGTGCTGCTGCCGCTTGCGCCCTTCGCCACGCTGACGGGCGCATGGCTCGTGCGGCGGATGAAGCCGGACGTCTTCTATCCCTTCATGTACTGGATGATCTTCATCGTCTCGGCGAAGCTCATATGGGACGGCATGTTCGACCTCTGGGGCTGATGACGACCGGTCCGCGCTGTGCTTAATCTCCGCTCCACGGAGGACCCGATGAGCAATCCATACGAGCAGAATCTCGACAAGAACCCGGCGAACCACCAGCCGCTGACGCCGCTGTCCTATCTGGAGCGCGCGGCGAAGGTGTTTCCCGATCAAACCGCCATCATCCACGGCGAGATGCGCGTGAGCTACGGCGAGTTCTGGCGCCGCTCGCTGCGCCTTGCCTCGGCGCTTGCCGTGCGCGGCATCGGCAAGGGCGACACCGTCACCGTGATGCTGTCGAACACGCCGCCGATGTTGGAGGCGCATTTCGGGGTGCCGATGGTCAAGGCGGTGCTGCATTCGCTCAACACCAGGCTCGATGCGGCGATCGTCGCCTTCCAGCTCGACCACGCCGAGACCAAGGTGCTGATCGTCGACCGCGAATTTTCCGGCGTCGTCGCCGAGGCTCTCCGCATCGCCACGGTGAAGCCGCTGGTGATCGACTATGACGATCCGGAATATCCCGAGGACGCGCCCTATCGGAAGGGTTCCCGCATCGGCTCGCTCGACTACGAGGAGCTTGTCGCCTCAGGCGATCCGGAATTCACCTGGTCGATGCCGGACGACGAATGGGATGCGATCTCGCTCAACTATACGTCCGGAACGACCGGCAACCCGAAAGGTGTCGTCTATCATCATCGCGGCGCGGCGCTGATGGCCTACAGCAACACCATCCATGCCGGCATGGGCCGCAATCCCGTCTATCTGTGGACGCTGCCGATGTTCCACTGCAACGGCTGGTGCTTTCCGTGGACGCTCGCCGTGCAGGCGGGAACGCATGTCTGCCTGCGCTGGGTGAGGGCGAAGGCGATGTACGACGCGATCGCCGACCACGGCGTCTCCCATCTCTGCGGGGCGCCGATCGTCATGGCGACGCTGATCAACGCCGCCGACGAGGAAAAGCGGGAATTTGCGCAGACCGTCACCTTCAACACGGCCGCGGCGCCGCCTCCCGAAGCCGTGCTTGCCGGCATGGCCGACGCCGGCTTCGTGGTCAACCATCTCTATGGGCTGACGGAGACCTACGGTCCCGCCGTGGTCAATGAATGGCATGGCGGCTGGGACGCGCTCGAGGGACCGGCCCAGGCCGCGCGGAAGGCGCGGCAGGGCGTGCGCTATGCCGCACTCGAGGGGCTCAGCGTGAGGAACCCCGAGACGATGGACGAGGTCCCCGCCGACGGCGAGACGATGGGGGAGGTGATGTTCCGCGGCAACATCGTCATGAAGGGTTATCTGAAGAACCGGACGGCAACCGACGACGCCTTTGCCGGCGGCTGGTTCCATTCGGGCGATCTCGGCGTGATGCATCCGGACGGCTACATCCAGCTCAAGGACCGCTCCAAGGACATCATCATCTCGGGCGGCGAGAACATTTCCTCCATCGAGGTGGAGGACGCGCTCTACAAGCATCCGGCCGTCGCCTTCTGCGCCGTCGTGGCGCGGTCCGACGAGAAATGGGGCGAGGCGCCGATCGCCTATGTCGAGCTGAAGCCTGGCCGGCAGGCCACCGAAGCGCAGATGCTGGACCATTGTCGCGGCCTCCTGGCGCGCTTCAAATGCCCGAAGGCGGTGATCTTCGCCGAAATCCCGAAAACCTCGACCGGAAAGATCCAGAAATATGTTCTGCGGGAGCGGGCGAGATCGTCCTGATGCCTGCAGGTGCTGTCCCTTTGCGGGACAGTTTTGCGACAATTACAGGCAGCGTTAACGCTTCATTAAGCTTTATGGGTGTTTACTGTGTTCATCCAGTGATCTGGATTCTTACCGAGTGGCTGGGCCACTCCGTTTGACGCCTCCCTGTTTAACTCCTGAGAGCCGCTTTCCAGTGGCTCTTTTTTTTGCCTTCGCCCGTGCCGGACCGCCCTGTGAACGAAGGTGTGGATGTTAACCCTTCGTTAAACATAAGCTTGCCTTCCCTGATTGGAAGGACCATCCTCGGCTGCCATAAGGTTGGAAAATTCCCGGGCGGCATGATGCCTCTGGGAGTGCGTCGCATGAGGCGGCGCGAAATGGGCATGACGGGGATAGCGCGCGATGAACGAGCCTGGCCGCGACGGGAGCAACATGATCAAGCTCGCCGAAAGGCGCATATTTTCCAACTCGTTCAAGCCGCTTTACGATCAGGGGATGGGTCTGGTCGAGCGCGCCGCGGAATATCTCGATGGAGACGGCCGCGTGGACGCCAGGGAGCTTTCCAGGACCGCCGCGACGCTCTATGCAGCCGAATCCATGCGCCTGACGACGCGACTGATGCAGGTGGCCTCCTGGCTGCTCCTGCAGCGCGCCGCCAATTCGGGCGAGATGAGCCGTGAACAGGTGATCGCCGAAAAGTCGAAGGTGCGCCTCGACACGGCCTCGGCCAAGGAAGCGGCCGATTGGAGCGCGCTGCCCGAGAATTTCAGAGACATCGTCGAGCGGTCGCTGAGGCTGCAGGCGCTTGTGCGCCGCATGGACGAGGAAATCTACGGGGCTTCCGCGCAGGGCGTCGCCCGCGCATCGCGCATCGGCAATCCGGTTTCCGACCAGATCACGTTGCTGCACACGGCGTTCGCGCGCTGAGCCTCAGCCGAGGGCGGCGCCGAGCATCGCGAAGACCCTGTCGAAGAGCGGCATGGCAAGAAGCGCCGCCAGCGCGATCAGCCCGAAGGTGACGAGGCGGTAGGTGCGCTCGCTCGCCAGGCCGAAAAGCTGCCAGCCGGCCAGAATTCCCGCAAAATAGAACGGCGTTGCCAAAAGGCCGATCATGACGATGTCGCGCTCGAACAGGCCGGCGAACCAAAGATTGCCGATCGAGACGAATTCTCCGAGAAAGAACAGCGCCAGGAGGTTGGCGCGCACGATCGCGGCGGGAAGGCCGGCCGCCATCCAATAGGCGATGACGGGCGGCCCCGGAATGGAGGCGATGCCGGAAAGAACGCCGGCCACGCTGCCGACGCCGAACGAGGTCCCGAGGTTGCGCGGTCCCCGATAGGTCCAGCCCGTGTAGAGGATCGCCACGCAGGCGAGAATCGCGAGGCAGATGAGCCAGCGCAGCATGTTCTGGTCGCCGGTCGTCAGCAGATAGACGCCCGCGGGAAAAAGCAGGAAAAGGCCAAGCGTGACCGGCAGCACCTCGCGCCATTTCGCCAGCTTCAGCGCCGGTATGGTGACCGGAATTGCCGGCAGCGAATCGGCGATCACCACGATCACCAGCGCCGCCTTCGGCCCGTAGAGCGCGCCGGCGACCGGCGCGACGATCATCCCGGTGCCGAAGCCGGAAAGCCCCTTGGCGACGCCCGCGACGGTTATGACGAGGAGAAGGATGACGAGCGCGATATCGAAGGCTGGAAATGTCATCTGCCGATTTTCTGGATGGAATTTCGAGCGCCCCTCTTAGGAGCTTCGCGAGCGGTTCGAAAGAAGAAGCGTAGGAATATGGCTATGCCAGACGTGTTTCCGTTTCGTTCACATTTCGATGGCATTCAGTCGCGCAAGGAGTAGTTTCATCCAATGGATCAGGCGATTCGCATAGTAGGCATCGATCCGGGCCTTCGCCGCACCGGCTGGGGGGTCGTCGAGACCTTGGGCAATTCGCTGCGCTTCGTTGCCTCGGGCACGGTGCGCCCGGACGAGAAGGCCGACCTCGCCTCGCGCCTCCGGCAGATCCATGACGGGCTTTCGGCCATCCTCCATGGCCACATGCCGCATGAGGCGGCGGTGGAGGCGACATTCGTCAACAAGGACGCCACCGCCACGCTGAAGCTCGGTCAGGCGCGCGGCGTGGCCATGCTGGTACCGGCGCTGGCGGGGCTGCGGGTTTCCGAATATGCGCCGAACGCGGTCAAGAAGGCGGTGATCGGCGTCGGCCACGGCGACAAGAAGCAGATCCACATGATGGTGAAAGTGCTTATGCCGAAGGCCGCCTTCGACAGCGACGACGCGGCCGACGCGCTCGCCATCGCCATCTGCCACGCTCATCATCGGCAGAGCGCCACCGGCCGAATCGCGGCCGCGATGCTGGCGTGAAGGCGAATCCCGCGACGGATGTTCTTGACTTGTTCCAGTTCGTGGCGTAAGTAATACCGACGAGGTATTACCATGCGAGTGACGGAAAAAGGCCAGGTGACGATTCCGAAGCCCATTCGGGATCGATTGGGCATCGAGCCCGGGTCCGAAGTGGAATTTGTGGAACGCAATTCGGTTGTCGTTCTTCAAAAGCGGCCGACAGATATCGGCGAGTCGCCGGCCAGCTTCGATGAGTGGGCGGAGAGCGTTGCCGACACGTTCGATACGAAGGGCATGGACGGCATGGAATTCATCGACTGGCTTCGGGGACCTCGTGACGACATCGACTCTCGTTGATTCGAACGTTCTGATCGACATTCTGGGACCTGCGGGACTGCCGGCCCGGGCATGGTCGCTGTCGGCCCTCAGGGATGGCTTTGAAAGCGGACCTATTGTCCTAAGCGCAATCGTCTGGGCTGAGCTGTCTCATCCGGAACTGCCCGAAAGACGGCTTCTTCGCGCATTCGAGTGGCTGAAGCCGCGGCGGGAGGATTTTCCATTTTCGGCGGCAAGCCTGGCTGGCACCGCACACCGTCTTTACCGCGCGCGAGGCGGAACGCGTGACCGCACCTTGCCCGACTTTCTGATTGGCGCTCACGCTTCAGTTGCCGGGCATCGCCTGCTGACCCGAGACGCGGGTCGATATCGGGCGTATTTCCCTGATCTGGAGATCATTGCACCGGATATGCATTCATGATCGGAAAATCGGCATGATCGGAAAACTCAAGGGAACCATCGACGAGATCGGCGAGGACCATTGCGTGGTGGACGTCCACGGCGTCGGCTATGTCGCCTATTGCTCGGCCCGCACGCTTTCCGCCCTCGGCGGGGCGGGGGAGGCAGCGGTCCTCTTCATCGAGACCTATGTGCGCGAGGACATGATCCGGCTCTACGGCTTCCACACCGCGCTGGAGCGCGAATGGTTCCGCCTGCTGCAGAACAACGTGCAAGGTGTGGGCGCCAAGGTCGCGCTGGCGGTGCTTTCCACCCTTTCGCCTTCCGATCTCGCCAATGCGATCGCGCTGCGGGACATTTCGATGGTGGCGCGCGCGCCGGGTGTCGGCAAGAAGGTCGCCGAGCGCATCGTCACGGAGCTGAAGAACAAGGCGCCGGCCTTTGCCGGCGAGGCGACCGGGACGATCGGGTTGAAGCAGGAGCTGGGCGAAGGCGTCGCGCCGGCGCCGGTCTCGGATGCGGTGTCGGCGCTGACCAATCTCGGTTATTCTCGCGACATCGCCGCGAACGCCGTCGCCGCGGCCATGAAATCCGCCGGCGAGGACGCCGATTCGGCGAAGCTCATCAGGCTGGGACTGAAGGAGCTGGCGCGCTGATTCCTTGTTTTGACGTGGATTCCTTGTTATTCTTTAAAAGTAAGGAATGCTGAAGGATATACGATGGGTTATCAGTCCAAGGTCACCTCGAAGGGACAGACGACGATCCCGGTCGAGGTGCGCGAATATCTCGGTCTGAAACCGGGAGATCAGCTCGTCTATTCGGTGCGCGACGGAAAGGTTGAGCTGCGCGCGCGCAATCTGCGGGCGATAGACCTTGTTGGGATGCTCGGCAAGCCGCCGAACGGGCCCAAGACCCTCGAGGAAATCGAGGAAGGTATCGGCGAGGCAATGGCGGAACATGCAATGCGCGGATTGAGATGATCGGCGTCGACA
The DNA here is from genome assembly GCF_001014615.2 of Aquamicrobium sp. LC103. GTDB lineage: Bacteria > Pseudomonadota > Alphaproteobacteria > Rhizobiales > Rhizobiaceae > LBCQ02. The sequence goes on along the minus strand of NZ_LBCQ02000010.1, from coordinate 166,992 downwards.
CCAACGTCCTGCTTCGATTGTATGTCGCCGACGATGACAAACAGCACCAGGCCGCGGTTGCCTTCTTTTCGGAGCGGACGGAAAACGATCCCGCCTATATCTGCCTGATCGTGCTTATCGAGTTCGTATGGTCGCTGAGGCGGACCTATAAATATCCGCGAGACGAGGTAACCGCTCTGGCAGCCCGGTTGCTGGAGGCGCGAGATATCTACGTTGAACGCGCCGACTTGATTGCTGAAGCCCTGGATATCACCGGAAAATCCCGTATTGGACTGGCAGATGCTATCATCGCGATCGCAAATCTGGCAGATGGTTGCACCCATACCGTGACATTCGACAATAAGGCCGCGCGGGAACTGAACGGCGTGGAACTTCTGACATGAACACCGCTCCCCGCCTCATTTCCGCCGAGCAGCGCGGTGAAGACGCCGACGCGACGCTGCGGCCGCAATCGCTAGATGAATTCGTCGGCCAGGCGGCGGCGCGCGCCAACCTGAAAGTCTTCATCGAGGCGGCGAAAGGGCGCGGCGAGGCGCTCGACCACGTTCTGTTCGTCGGCCCGCCCGGCCTCGGCAAGACGACGCTGGCGCAGATCATGGCGCGCGAGCTCGGCGTCAATTTCCGCTCCACCTCGGGACCGGTGATCGCCAAGGCCGGCGATCTCGCCGCCCTGCTCACCAATCTGGAGGACCGCGACGTCCTGTTCATCGACGAGATCCACCGGCTCAATCCGGCCGTGGAGGAGATCCTCTATCCGGCGATGGAGGATTTCCAGCTCGACCTGATCATCGGCGAAGGGCCTGCGGCGCGCTCGGTGAAGATCGACCTCGCCCGCTTCACGCTGGTGGCGGCGACGACGCGCCTCGGTCTCATCACCAATCCCTTGCGGGACCGTTTCGGCATTCCGGTGCGGCTGAACTTCTATACGGTCGAGGAGCTGGAGCTGATCGTGCGGCGCGGCGCGCGCATCCTGTCCCTGCCGATGAGCGACGACGGCGCGCTGGAGATCGCGCGGCGCGCGCGCGGCACGCCGCGTATCGCCGGCCGGCTCCTGCGCCGGGTGCGCGACTTCGCTTCCGTCGCGGGCGCGGCCGAAGTGAACCGCAAGATCGCCGACGAGGCTCTGTCGCGGCTCGAAGTGGACGCGCTCGGCCTCGACAATCTCGACCGGCGCTACCTCTCGATGATCGCGTCGAATTTCGGCGGCGGGCCGGTCGGCATCGAAACGATCGCGGCCGGGCTTTCGGAGCCGCGCGACGCGATCGAGGACATCATCGAGCCCTATCTCATCCAGCAGGGCTTCATCCAGCGCACGCCGCGCGGGCGTGTGCTGACCGCCAATGCCTGGCGCCATCTCGGGCTGGAAGCGCCCCGCGAACTGGCCGCCGGCCAGATCAACCTGTTTCAGGAAGAGCCGTGAGCACGCCTGCTTATTGGCCCGGCCTGGTTGGCGACATCGTGCGGCTTCATGCCGACTATTACGCACGCAACTGGGGGTTCGGCCTCGCTTTCGAGGCGAAGGTTGCGGCTGAGCTTGGCCAATTCCTCTCCGGGTTTCGCGCAGGCCATGATTATTTCGCCGCCGAGGCAGATGCGGACGGCGCGCTTTTGGGAACGATCAGCCTCGAAGCTCCTCGCGCGGACGAGCCGCTCGCTCACCTGCGCTGGTACATCACCAGCGAGGGCGCGCGTGGAACGGGCCTCGGGCGGCGGCTCCTGCAACAGGCGATCGAACATGCCGACTCGCTTTCCTTTCCCGGCATCTACCTGACCACCTTCGATGGGCTTGGGGCAGCGCGTCATCTCTATGAAAAGCACGGCTTTTCGCTCGTCAGCGAGAGCGCGACAGATCAATGGTCGGGCGGTGTGCGGGAGCAGCGCTTCGAACGCGCGCGGAGCAAAAAGGTCATTCAATGACGCAGCGGCAAGACGACCGGACCGCGGCGGCCGATGCCGCTCTGTCGGGTATGCTCACTCCGTTCGGGCACCGGCTTCTCGCCCGCGTTTACTATGCCGACACGGATTTTTCCGGCGTCGTCTATCATGCGCGCTATCTCGAATTCCTCGAGCGCGGCCGCTCCGACTTCCTGCGGCTCGCGGGCGTGCACCACACCGAACTGGCCGACGGCAAGCACGGCGAGAAAATCGCCTGGGTGGTGCGCCGCATGGAGATCGACTTCGTCGCGCCGGCGCGCATCGACGATATCCTCACCATCGACACCAGGACGGAGAAGGTGTCCGGCGCGCGCATCTTCATGGCGCAGGAAATCAGGCGCGGCGAGGATGTCCTGATCCGCGCGGGCGTCGAGGCGGCGATCATCTCGGAGAATGGTCGGCCACGCAGGTTTCCCAAGGAATGGCTTACCGCTTTCCTCCCCGGCGGCGGGTGAACAGCCGCGGGATCGAGACGCCGAAAATCCGTCGTAAGGGACGCAGGACGAAAGCTCCGCCTGTTCTCTCCGCGCGCGTCCTAACACATCCTTAACCTTAACAGGCCATGAAGATCATGGTGAAAATGGCGCGGATTCCGCACGCCTTCGTTTCACCAAATTTGACCGGGAAAAGGCCGCGATAGCGCATTGAGGGCGAGCTCGCGGCTCCTGGGAGACGGGAATCGATATGGGAAGATGCGCAGGTGGCTGGCCGATGGCTGTTGCCCGGTTTCTTAAGGACTGAAGTTTCATGGATGAGTTGACTCTTGCTGCCCCCGGCAGCGATGTCTCGATTTGGGCGCTGTTCTGGCAGGCGGGCTGGGTCGTCAAGCTGGTGATGATCGGCCTTTTGGCGGCTTCCGTCTGGACCTGGGCTATCATCGTCGACAAGATCATCTCCTACAACCGCATGCGCGCCGCGCTCAACCGCTTCGAGCAGGTGTTCTGGTCCGGCCAGTCGCTGGAAGAGCTCTACCGCACGCTTTCCGAGCGCAAGACCAGCGGCATGGGCGCGATCTTCGTCGCCGCCATGCGAGAGTGGAAGAAGAGTTTCGAAAAGGGCGTCAAGTCGCCGCTCAGCCTGCAGACGCGGATCGACAAGGCGATGGACCTCGCGCTGACGCGCGAGATGGAGCGGCTGGAAAGCAGGCTCGGCTTCCTCGCCTCGGTCGGCTCGTCGGCTCCCTTCATCGGCCTGTTCGGCACGGTCGTCGGCATCATGACGTCGTTCCAGGCGATCGCCGGCTCGAAATCCACCAATCTGGCGGTCGTCGCACCCGGTATCGCCGAGGCGCTGCTCGCCACCGCGCTTGGCCTTCTCGCCGCGATTCCGGCTGTCATCGCCTACAACAAACTGTCGTCCGACGCCGGCAAGATAGGGCTGAGAATGGAAGGATTCGCCGACGAATTCTCCGCCATACTCTCGCGGCAAATCGATGAAAAGGTCGCCCAGAAGGCGGCTTGAGGAGCACGACGAATGGGAATGTCCGTAGGGCAGACGGGTGGACGGGGCGGCCGCGGCCACAGGCGGCGCGGACGCCATCACAGCCTCGTATCCGAAATCAACGTCACGCCTTTCGTCGACGTGATGCTCGTGCTCCTGATCATCTTCATGGTCGCCGCGCCGATGCTCACCGTCGGTGTTCCGATCGACCTGCCGGAGACGCAGGCGCGCGCGATGAATTCCGAGACGCAGCCGATCACCATCTCGGTCAACCAGGGCGGCCAGATCTACCTGCAGGAGACCGAGATCGGCATCGACGAGGTGGTGCCGAAGCTCGAGGCGATATCGACCACCGGCTATGACGAGCGCATCTATGTGCGCGGCGACCGTACCGCCGACTACGGCACGGTGATGAAGGTCATGGCGCGTGTTTCCGCCGCCGGCTACCGAAATCTCGGCCTGGTGACGCTCCAGGAACAGGAAAACTGATCCAAGATGAAGGTCGGCCTGACATCATCGCTGGTATTGCACGTGGCCGCACTCGGCTTCGGCCTGGTCTCGCTGTCGTCGCCGCGGTCGATGGAGGCCGCCAACGTGGAATCCTTCCCCGTGGACATCGTGCCGGTGGAGGAGTTCTCGCAAAGCGTGGCCGGCGACCGTCAGGCGCCGGTGGCCGAGAAGCCTGCTCCGCAGCCCACGAGCAAGCCTGAAACGGTGGAGGATGCGCGCAATATCGGCGACAACACCGTTGACCTGGACAACGCGCCGACGCCTAATCCGCGGCCGCGTCCGGTGGAGACCGCCGCGGCCCCTCCGCCCGCGCCCGAACCCGAGCCGACGCCTCCCGTCGAGCAGCCGAAGAACGAACCGCAGCCGCCGTCCGAGCCAGCACCGGTGCCGGCCACGGAGGTGACGCCCGAGCCGGAGCCCAAGCAGGAAGTGAAGCCTGATCCGGCGCCGGAAACCACGGTCGCGAGCAAGCCCGAAGGCGAGGCCATGCAGCTGCCGGATTCGGCGCCTTCGCCGCAGGCGAGGCCGCAGCCGCCTCAGGCGCAGACCGCGAAGGCACCGGAACGGAAGAATTCCGAGCAGCCCGCCAAACCCAGGCAGACCGCCCAGAGCAGCACCGAGGACAAGCAGCTCGAGGACGAGATTTCCGCCCTTCTCAATCGCGACAAGCCTTCGGGAGGGGGCGCCAGGCGCTCGACCGAGCAGGCTGCCCTCGGCGGACGCCAGACGACCGGCGCCAAGCTCGCCCAGAGCGAGATCGACGCGCTGCGCAGCCAGGTGCAGCGTTGCTGGAACCCGCCCGTGGGCGCGGCGGAGGCCGACAGCCTCGTCGTGTCGATACGCCTGAAGCTGAAACCCAATGGCGAACTCGACGGCACTCCGGAAATCGTTTCCGGCGGCGGCTCGTCGATGGCCGAGCGTGCCGCCGCCGACGCGGCGCGGCGCGCGGTCATGCGCTGCGCGCCCTTCAATGCGCCGGCGGACAAGTATGAAGCCTGGGCGGACGTGCAGTTCAACTTCGATCCCCGCGATATGTTCTGACAAGTCGAGCCCCGAAACGGATTTTGTGAGGCCTGCTGAATGATGAAGACCTTGAAGACGATTCTTGCGATCGGCATGATCGCCGCCGGCGCCGGCATGGCCGCGATGCTGCCGGCGCGCGCGCAATTGCAGATCGACGTGACGCAAGGCGTCGTCGAGCCGCTGCCGATAGCGATCACCGACTTCCTCTCCGGCGACCAGGTGGGCGCCGACATCGCCTCCGTGGTCGTGGCGGATCTGAGGCGTTCGGGCCTGTTCGCTCCGATCGACAAGGGCGCCTTCATCGAGAAGATCTCCAACCCCGACGTCGCGCCGCGTTTCGACGACTGGAAGGTGATCAACGCGCAGGCTCTCGTCACCGGCCGCGTGACCAAGGAGCCGGATGGCCGCCTGCGCGCCGAGTTCCGTCTCTGGGACACGTTCGCCGGCCAGCAGCTCGTGGGCGAGCAGTTCTTCGCCAATCCGCAGAACTGGCGGCGGGTGGCGCATATCATCGCCGACACGATCTATGAGCGTCTCACCGGCGAGAAGGGCTATTTCGATACGCGCATCGTCTATGTCGACGAGTCGGGCGCCAAGAACCAGCGCGTCAAGCGGTTGGCCATCATGGACCAGGACGGCGCGGGCCACCGCTATCTCTCCGACGGTCGCTCGATCGTGCTGACGCCGCGCTTTTCGCCGAGCCGCCAGGAAATCACCTACATGTCCTACGAGAGCGGTCAGCCGCAGGTCTATCTGCTGCAGATCGAGACCGGCCAGCGCGAGCTCGTCGGCAATTTCCCCGGCATGACGTTCGCGCCGCGCTTCTCGCCGGATGGTCAGAAGGTGATCATGAGCCTGCTGCGCGACGACGGCAACAGCAACATCTTCACCATGGACCTGCGCAGCCGCACCACCACCCGGCTCACCAATTCCAACGCGATCGACACCTCGCCCTCCTATTCGCCGAACGGCAGCCAGATCGCCTTCACCTCGGATCGCGGCGGTCGTCCCCACATCTACGTCATGGGCGCCGACGGCTCCAATCCGAAGCGCGTCTCGTTCGGCGACGGCATCTACTCCACGCCCGTCTGGTCGCCGCGCGGCGATCTCATCGCCTTCACCAAGCAATCGGGCGGCGAATTCCAGATCGGCGTGATGCGCACCGACGGTTCGGGCGAGCGCATCCTGACCAGCGGATTCCTCCAGGAGGGACCGACCTGGGCGCCGAACGGCCGCGTGCTGATGTTCTTCCGCCAGCCTTCCGGATCGGGCGGCCCGCAGCTCTTCTCGATCGACCTGACGGGGCGCAACGAGCAACGCATCCAGACGCCGAACTACGGTTCCGACCCGGCCTGGTCGCCGCTGCTCGAGTAGCGAAATGGCGCAAATGCCGCGTTTCCGCCGTATTTGCGCCTAGTGTCGCGGCAGGAAGGGGGCTTCATCGCGAATCGCGTCTGGTGCTTCCAAAAAAGGTGTCACGATCCGTTAACCACGTTTCTTGAGGGATGATTTACCGAAACGTGGTTACTGGTCGATCAACGAAATCAATCAGATGCGAAGGAGAGGCGGCCATGCGCCGTATCGCAGCCATTACCCGGAGTCCCGTAGCCATCGTTCTGGTCGCCATGCTGGCGGTCGCCGGTTGCGCCAACAAGAAAACGCCGAATTCAGCCGCCGATCTCGGCCTTGGTGGCGCCGGCGGCGCCGCCACGCCGGGCTCGTCGCAGGATTTCACGGTGAATGTCGGCGACCGCATCTTCTTCGATACCGACTCATCGGTGATCCGCGCCGACGCACAGCAGACGCTGTCGCGCCAGGCTCAGTGGCTCAGCCAGTACTCGCAATATGCGGTGACGGTCGAAGGTCACGCCGACGAGCGCGGCACGCGCGAGTACAACCTTGCGCTCGGCGCGCGCCGCGCCGCCGCCGCCCGCGATTTCCTCGTGGCTCGCGGCGTGCCGGCCAACCGCGTCCGCACCATCTCCTACGGCAAGGAGCGTCCGGTCGCGGTCTGCGACGACATTTCCTGCTGGTCGCAGAACCGTCGCGCGGTGACAGTGCTCAACGGCGCGGGAAGCTGACCCGCGCAGATCAGGCGAAATTTCCAAAAGGCGGCCGCTGGCCGCCTTTTGCGTTTCAACGGCCTTGAAACAAAATTTGGCCGAAGTCTCGGGTGCTGATAGAAGAGAGGCACATCAGAGGGGTCTGGTGGACCAAAGCGTTTTCACGGTGATTAGAGAAATGAAACTGCGAACCCTTATCGGCGGCATCATTGCCTTGCCGCTCATGTTCGGCGGGGCCTCGCTCGCCGGCGAGGGCGGGGGAGGTGCCGTGCCCATGTCCGGGCTTCCCGGCGTGAATGTGCCCTTGCCGCAAGCGCAACTGCCCGGCGCCCCGCGCGCCTCGGGCGAAGCCTCCTATCTCGTCGCGCAGGCGGGTGACCCGCGCGTCAGCCAGCTCGAAGAGCAGGTGCGCCAGCTCACCGGCACTCTGGAGGAGCTGAATTTCCAGATCCTGCAGATGCAGGAGCAGCTTCGCCGCATGCAGGAGGACAACGAGTTCCGCTTCCAGGAGCTCGAGCAGAAGCGCTCTGACGCCGGCGGCGCGCCGGCCAGGCGCGACACCGCGCAGGCGCCGTCGAGCGAGCCTCCGGCAGCCTCCGGCGGACAGCAGACGGCGGCGTCAACCGGGGGGCAACAGCCTGCGGCTTCGCAGCCGCCGCGCGTGGAGGGCGCCCCCACGCTGGGCGCCCCGTCGCGGGATTTCGGCACGATCACCTTCGACGCCGACGGCAATGTGAGCGGCGCAGGCGTCACGCAGCCGCAGCAGCCGTCGGGCACGGACCAGACGGCGGTAGCCGCCCTGCCGCGCACCGACGATGCCGGCGAGCTCTACCGCAGCTCCTACGAGCTCATCCTTTCCGGCGACTATTCCATGGCCGAAAGCGGCTTTCGCGACCTGATCGAACGCTTCCCGGGCAACGAGAACGAACCGGACGCGCATTTCTGGCTCGGCGAGGCGCTGCTGGCGCAGGACAAGCCGCGCGACGCTGCCGAAGTCTTCCTCGCCGCCAGCAAGGATTTCCCGCAGTCGCGCAAGGCACCCGAAATGCTCTTCAAGCTCGGCGTGTCGCTCTCGCGGATGAAACAGCGCGACGTGGCCTGCGCCACCTTCACGGAAGTCGGCCAGCGTTATCCGCAGGCCTCCGATGCACTCAAGGAACGGGTGCGGCAGGAACAGGCGCTCGCCTCCTGCTGATCGGGTCGATGCGCCCCGATCCCGCCCGGCTCTTCCCGGGCATCGATTTTTCCTCACGCAACAGCGTTCTGGCAGCGGTTTCCGGCGGCAGCGATTCGCTCGGTCTTCTGGTGCTGCTCAAGGATTTCCTGGATCGGCATCACCCCGGCATCCGGCTGACGGCGGTGACCGTCGACCATCGCCTGCGTCCCGAATCCGGCGAGGAAGCGCGCGGCGTCGGTGAAATCTGCAGCAGGCTCGGCGTAGAACACGGCATCCGGACATGGCGGGACGAAAAGCCGTCAAGCGCGCTTTCGGCCGCCGCGCGCGATGCCCGCTACAACCTGCTTGCCGAGGCCGCGCACGACGCCGGCGCGGATATCGTCTTCACTGGTCATACCATGGACGACCAGGCCGAGACGGTCGGCATGCGCTCGGCACGCGCCAAGGCGGGTTCGGGCAGGGGGGCGGCCGGAATGGCCGTCGAGACGCTGTTCGACGATCGGGTCTGGATAGTGCGTCCGCTGCTTTCGACACGTCGCGTCGAATTGCGCGAGCTTCTGGTCGAGCGCGGTATCTCGTGGTTCGACGACCCAAGCAATCGCGACCGGAAATATGAGCGCGTGCGCATGCGCGAAGAGCTGGAGCATGCCTCGGTCGAAGACATCGCAGGCGAGGCCGCCGCCGCCGGCGAGCGCCGGCGCGATCTGGGAGAGCGGGTGGCACTGCTTGTCGACAAGTACGCGCGTCGCATCTCGCCCGGGCTCTTCAGGCTGGAACGGGGATTTGCGGCGGGCGACAATCGCGAAGCTACCCGCTACGCGCTCAGAATCCTGCTCGCCGTCACGGGTGGAACGGAATACCTGCCGGACGAGGCGCGCGCCGCCGGCCTGCTCGATGCGATGGTCGGGCTTCCGATGCGCGCCACATTGTCGCGCGCCGTGATCGACGGGCGCAAGGACGCGATCTATTTGCGCCGCGAGGCACGCGGCCTTCCCGCCCGTGAGATCGGGCCGGCACCCATGCTGTGGGACGGCAGATACCGCATCTCGGGGAGCGGGACCGGTGCCGACCTGCATGTCGCCGCCATCGGCAATGAGACGGTGCCGGACATGGAGCAGATGCCGCCGGGCGTGCCGGAAAACCTTGCAAGAACGGCATTTTCCGTTCAGCCGGGGCTCTGGCGCGGTGGCGTTTTCCTGGGGCCGGCGACGGCGGAAACCGCCGCGCGACACGGCGTTTCGGCCGCCGCCACGACCGGACCCTGGGCGCGTTTTCTGCCCGGCTTCGACCTCGCCGCGGTGCAAGCGGCGCGCCGGCTGGTCGGCGCGGCGGAGCTGCCGTGTTCGCCATTGCGTAAACACATTGCCGTATAAGCTTAACCGAGAAGCGCGGTTCTGCTTGGCAAGGTCGCGAGCTCTACCTATGTTAGATGAAACTCTCTTTCGGGACCTTGTGCCTGGGATCAGGCACCAACGGGATGCACGATGAATCCGAACTACCGCAATCTCGCGCTGTGGGCGATTATCGCCGTACTGCTTATCGCCCTTTTCAATCTGTTCCAGACGCCGCAGCAGCGAGGCGCGACGCGTGAAATTCCGTATTCGGAATTCCTGCAGCAGGTCGCCGACGGCCGCGTGAACAGCGTGACCATTTCAGGCAGCCGCATCTCCGGCACCTATGGCGATTCAAGCACGGGCTTCCAGACCTATTCGCCGGGCGACCAGTCGCTGGTCGAGCGGCTGGAAACCCGCGGCGTGACGATCAATGCGCGCCCGGAGAGCGACGGCTCGAACTCGATCCTCGGCTACTTCATCTCCTGGCTGCCGATGATCCTCATCCTCGGCGTGTGGATATTCTTCATGCGCCAGATGCAGTCCGGCTCGGGCCGGGCGATGGGCTTCGGCAAGTCCAAGGCCAAGCTTCTGACCGAGGCGCATGGCCGCGTCACCTTCCAGGACGTGGCGGGCGTGGACGAAGCCAAGCAGGACCTCGAGGAGATCGTCGAATTCCTGCGCGACCCGCAGAAGTTCCAGCGCCTCGGCGGCAAGATCCCGCGCGGCGTTCTGCTCGTCGGCCCTCCCGGAACGGGTAAGACGCTGCTCGCGCGTTCGGTCGCGGGCGAGGCGAACGTCCCCTTCTTTACCATTTCGGGCTCCGACTTCGTCGAGATGTTCGTCGGCGTCGGCGCATCCCGCGTCCGCGACATGTTCGAGCAGGCCAAGAAGAACGCGCCCTGCATCATCTTCATCGACGAGATCGACGCGGTCGGCCGCCATCGCGGCGCCGGCCTCGGCGGCGGCAATGACGAGCGCGAGCAGACGCTGAACCAGCTCCTCGTCGAGATGGACGGCTTCGAGGCGAACGAAGGCATCATCCTGATCGCCGCGACCAACCGTCCCGACGTGCTTGACCCGGCGTTGCTGCGTCCCGGCCGCTTCGACCGCCAGGTCGTCGTGCCGAATCCGGACATCACCGGCCGCGAGAAGATCCTCAAGGTGCATGTGCGCAACGTGCCGCTGGCGCCCAATGTCGACCTCAAGGTGCTGGCGCGCGGCACGCCCGGCTTCTCCGGCGCCGACCTCATGAACCTCGTCAACGAGTCCGCGCTGATGGCGGCGCGCCGCAACAAGCGGCTCGTCACCATGCAGGAGTTCGAGGACGCCAAAGACAAGATCATGATGGGCGCGGAACGCCGCTCGTCCGCCATGACCCAGGCCGAGAAGGAACTCACCGCCTATCACGAGGCCGGACACGCCATCGTCGCGCTCGAAGTCCCGTCGGCAGACCCCCTGCACAAGGCGACCATCATCCCGCGCGGCCGCGCGCTCGGCATGGTCATGCAGCTTCCCGAGGGCGACCGCTATTCGATGAGCTACAAGTGGATGGTCTCGCGGCTGGCGATCATGATGGGTGGCCGCGTCGCCGAGGAACTGAAGTTCGGCAAGGAGAACATCACCTCCGGCGCTTCGTCCGACATCGACCAGGCGACCAAGCTGGCCCGTGCGATGGTCACGCGCTGGGGCTTCTCCGACAAGCTCGGCCACGTCGCCTATGGCGAAAACCAGGAAGAGGTTTTCCTCGGCCATTCGGTTGCCCGCCAGCAGAACGTCTCGGAAGAGACCGCGCAGATCATCGACGCCGAAGTGCGCAGGCTGATCGACGAGGCTTATTCGAAGGCGAAGTCCATCCTGACCAAGAAAAAGAAGGAATGGATCGCCATCGCCGAAGGGCTGCTGGAATACGAGACGCTCACGGGCGACGAAATCCGCCAGATCATGAAGGGCGAGAAGCCGTCCCGCGATCTCGGCGACGACACCCCGCCCTCGCGTGGAACCGCGGTGCCCAAGGCCGGCCCGCGCAAGGAAGGCAAGAAGAAGGGCGGCGAGCCCGAGGGCGGCATGGAGCCGCAGCCGCAGGGCTGACAGCTTTCCGAAACGAGAAGACAAGGCAACGCCGCGGGGAAACCCGCGGCGTTTCTGTTCGAGGCGTGCCCGTCTCCGAGCAACGCAAGACAGGTTTCGGACGCTCCGTGGAAGCGTTCCAGGACAACCGCGCCCTCAGAATATCTCCGCCGTCGGCAGGCCGAAGGCCGTGGCGCCCGCATAGCGTGCCTGCGGGCCCTGCTGGAGCGGATGGTAGCGCGCGCCCTGGATGTCGCGGAGGCGCCGCTCGAGCCCGTTGCGGCGGTAGAAGCCGGCGCCGCCGGCGAGTTCCATCGCCAGTTCCACCGTCTCGATCCCATGCCTGGCGACGAGGGCGCGGCCGATCATGACCTCGTTGACCGTGTCGGCGGACGGCGCGTTGCGGGCGACGGTCTCCAGCATCCAGCGATGCGCGAGCTGCGCCGCGCGCAGCGAGGTGTCCATGCGGCCGGCAAGGTCGAGGCTGTAGGCATTCGGCTCCCGTTTCCCTGCAAGCTCGATCGCGATGTCGCGGGCGCTTTCGGCGACGCCAAGATAGGCGGCGTAGATGAGCGGAAACGCCGTCGTCGCGATGATCTGGAAGACCGGGTGCCATTCGCCCGCCTTGCGCGAGAAGGCGACCGCGGCATCGGGAATGAAGAGGTCCTCGATCACCACGTCGTTCGAACCCGTCCCGCGCATGCCGAGCGTGCGCCAGGTGTCGACGACCTTCACCTCGGGAGCCTTCATCGGCGCGCCGAAATGGATGACGGTCGGCGTCCCGTCGTCGGCCTGCGTAATCGCGCCGGTCATCAGGATGTTGCCGGCCTCGGCGCCGGAGGTGAAAGCCTTGCGGGCCGAGATGCGATATCCGCCCTCGACCTTGACCGCCTTGCCCGAGCCGCCGATCCAGTCCGAGCCGCCGCTCGAAAGCAGGATCAGCTTCTCGGCCGCGACGCGCTTGAGCAAGGGCTCCACCGCCGCGACCTTCTGGTGGCGCCAGCGCCAGGCGGGGATGGCGACCTGATGCGTGTGCATGGAAAAGGCAAGCGCGGTGGAGCCGCAGGCATGCGCCATCACGCGCAGCATCTCGGCAAGTTCGGCGACCTCCGCGCCTCCGCCGCCAAGCTCTTCCGGTACGCCGGCTTCCACCAGCCCGGCCTCCTTGAGCAAGGCGTAGTTGTCGGCGACAAAGGCATCGTCCTCGTCCGCCTTTGTGGCCCGTTCCGCGAAGACGGGAAGCAATTCATGCACGGCTTTCATCAGCTTCGAGCCGTGCGCGCCGGATTCTTCCGGTCGTGTTGTTATGGCTGCAACCGACATGGCCTTTATCCTCCTATAGGTCCATTGACGTCAGGATGCACAGGATCGGCGCGGGACTTGTTTGCGTCCAGTTCACGAACTGTACTGGCGAGACCCGCATACGGGCCCTTTTCGTAGGAGGAAGGGCTGATCCTTGCCCGAAAGGTTCCACCTTTAGGGCGGTTGCGCAGCCGATACGGCCGGTTCATTTCGTGGTATAATGGGTGTGGGCGATTTCGGGATGAGGGTCCCATGGAAGATCGCGGTGGCTACGGCCAGTTCTGTCCTGTTTCGATGGCCGCGGAGAGGCTTTGTTCCCGCTGGACGCTGCTGGTGATCCGCGAGATGCTGTGCGGCACCACGCGCTTCAACGATCTGCGGCGCGGTGTTCCGCGCATGTCGCCAGCCTTGCTTTCCAAGCGACTCAAGGAGCTCGAGCGCTTCGGCGTCGTCTACGCCACGCGCAAGCAAGGCGGCGCCACCGAGTACCATCTGACGGATGCGGGCGAGGATCTGCGCCCCATCGTGCTGGGCATGGGGTTCTGGGGCCAGCGCTGGGTGGAATCGCAGCTTACGCTGAGGAATCTCGATCCGTCGCTGCTGATGTGGGACATGCGGCGCCACCTCAATCCGGAGCCGCTGCCGCGCCGCCGCTGCACGATACAGTTTTTATATCCCGAGCTGCCGCAAGCCCGGCGAAACTGGTGGCTCGTCATCGATGCCGGCGATGTCGACCTGTGCGGATTCGATCCCGGTTTCGAGGTCGATCTGCTGGTGACCAGCTCGCTTCGCAGCATGACGTCGATCTGGATGGGGCTCACGGTCGTGCGCCGGGAGATCGAGGCGGGACGGCTCGAGCTGGACGGAGATCCGGCGGTCGCCAAGGCCATGCAGCAATGGCTCGGACTGAGCCCGTTCGCACCGGAGCCCAGGCGCGTCGCCTGAAGTTCAAGCTCATGACGGAATGACGACCGACACGAAGCGGTTCAGGTGATCCTCGACGAAGCCCTGCAGGCTTTGCCTGGGGTCGAAGCTCCACCAGAGCAGCGCGCCCTGCCACTGGGTGGCCATGATCAGCCCGATTTCCGCAGGCGCGGCGGACGTTTCCGAGAAGCAGTCGTCCAAGGCTTTGGAAAGAGCGGCCTTCCAGGCCGCACCGCGGGCCCGAAGTGCCGGATCGCGCAGATCCTCGCGCAGCACGAGCAGGCCTTCGGCATAGGCCTCGATCCCTCCATAGTCGCCGGAAAGTCCGACAAGCAGCTCCACGGCGCCGACCGGCGTCCTCGGGACGCTTGCCGCCAGGCTCGCCGTCTTCTCGTCCAGGCTATCCCATGCATGCAGAAGGGCGGCCTGCTTGATGCCGGCCATGTTCCGGAAACGCTGCACAAGGGTGGCGGGCGAAAGACCGCAACGCTCCGAAAGGCTGGCGAAGGTCAACGCTTCAGGGCCGTTCCGGTGGACGATCGCGAGGGCGGCGTCGAGCACGTCCTTGTCGGAGAGGGTTTTCGGGCGAGGCATCTTGACCTTTATTTATAAATGAATATTCATTTATATATCAAATCCTATCGAGCATGGCTAGCCTGCCGACCGGACCGATGCAATTCAAGGAGAAGAGAAATGAGCCTGCCTCTCGAAGGAAAGATCGCGCTCGTCGCCGGCGCGACGCGCGGTGCCGGCCGAGGCATCGCCGTGGAGCTGGGCGCGGCCGGTGCCACCGTCTATGCGAGCGGTCGGACGACGCGCAGTCGGCAATCCGAATACAAGCGCCCCGAGACGATCGAGGAAACGGCGGAACTGATCAGCGCCGCGGGCGGCAAGGGCATCGCCGTGCAGGCGGACCATCTCGTTCCCGCCGAGGTCGAGGCGTTGGCCCGGCGCATCCGCGCGGAACAGGGCCGCCTCGACATTCTCGTCAACGATATCTGGGGCGGGGAGAACCTCGTCGAATGGCATAAGCCGGTTTGGGAGCACGATCTCGAAAACGGCCTGCGCATGTTGCGGCTTGCCATCGACACCCATCTCGTTACCGCGCATCACGCGTTGCCGCTGCTGATCGAGCGGCCGGGCGGGCTGTTGGTGGAGGTGACGGACGGTACGGCGGCCTACAATGCGGATCATTACCGCCTCTCGCCCTTCTACGATCTCGCCAAGGTGGCGGTGACGCGGATGGCGTGGGCGCACGCCAAGGATCTCGCTCCGCACGGCGCGACCTCGGTCTCGATCACGCCAGGCTGGCTCCGTTCGGAGATAATGCTGGAGACGTTCGGCGTAAGCGAGGAGAACTGGCGGGACGCGACCGACAAGGTACCGCATTTCGTGATTTCGGAAACGCCCCGCTTCGTCGGCCGCGCCGTTGCGGCACTTGCCGCCGATCCCGATCGCGCGCGCTGGAACGGACAGTCCTTGTCGAGCGGCGAGCTCGCGCAGGTCTACGGTTTCGATGATCTCGACGGTTCACGCCCCGACGCGTGGCGCTACATCAGGGAAGTCGAGGAACCCGGCAAGCCGGCCGACGCGACCGGCTATCGGTAGAACGCGGCGCCTATCCCTCCAGGAATTCCTGCACGATGTGGTCGTTTGCGTGAATGCAGACGATCTCGAGGCGGCTCGAGCCGACATTCCTGAATTTGTGCGGGATGCCGGCGCCGGCCACGACGATGTCCCCGGCAAATGCGCGAGTCTTTTCAGTGCCGACGGTGAACTCGGCCTCGCCCGACTGCACGATCCAGGTTTCCGTATAAGGGTGGACGTGCAGGCGGGGACCCTGGCCCGGCTCGTTGTCGACGAGGAAGAACGACACGCCCGAACCGTGGTCGCGGCCCTCGAAGCGGACGGTTCGGTTGGCGGCTGGGTTCTGCTCAGCCTTGCGGACGACCTGATACATCTTCCTTCTCCTCCGATGAAAAACTATCTTCGTGAGAAGATAAATAGGCCCAATTTATCTTCTCGTCAAGACATATTCCTGCTATGCCCGCTCGCATGGAGGACGGGATGACGAAGGAAACCGCCAGGGAAGACCACGTGGACCGCTTGCGGGCGCAATGGGCGCGCGAGCTTCCCGACCTTGACACCGAGGCGATGGCGATCCTCGGACGCGCCTACCGACTGTCGAACTTGGTGCGGCCGAGCATCGAGGCGACCTTTGCCGGCTTCGGGCTCGACAGGGGCGAGTTCGACGTGATCGCCACGTTGCGCCGCTCCGGCCCGCCTTACAGGTTGACCCCGACCGAGCTCTACACCTTGCTGATGATCTCGTCCGGAGGGCTGACCCACCGCCTGGACAGGCTGGAGAAGGCCGGCCTCGTCCGCCGGGAGAAATCGCCGCATGACGGCAGGAGCTTCCTCGTCGGCCTGACCGAGGAGGGACAAAAGCGGGCGGAGGAGGCGTTTCGCCTCGACATGGCAAGTGAAAGAAAATTTCTCGCCGGCCTCGACGGGGAGGACCGCAAGGAACTGGCCCGGCTGTTGCGGAAACTGATCCTCTCGGCGGAGAAGGAGATCGCCGCCTCTTTCGTCAGCCCATCCGAGGCTCGTTGATCGCGCGATCGACCATCAGCAGCACATGCGCTTCGATCTCCGCGCGAAGGAGCGCGCGGCCGGCCGGCTCGGCGGTCAGCAGATAGAGATCGACCATCGTGCCGAGCAGCGTGCTCATGAGGTGCAGCCGCAGCGGCTCGGAGGACGCGGCGGGCGCGAAGCGCGCGAAGAAGGGCGCGACGATCTCGGCGATGATGCGATCCTCGCCTGCCCCTTCGGCCTCGATCGGACGCAGGCGGCGCATGGCGACGAGCAGGCCGGAATGCGCCGGGATGGCCTCCGCCGACGAAAGATAGACGCCGAGCAGATGGCCCGCCGCCTCGTCCATCCGCGCATCGACCGGCAGTTTCTCCAGCGCGTCGTGACAGGTCTCGACGATGCGGCCGACGGTTGCGTCGTAGGCGGCGAGCAGCAGCGCGTCGCGATCGGTGAAATAGCGGTAGATCGTGCCGACGGCGACGCCGGTCTCGGCTGCGATGCGGGTGGTGGTGACTGCGTCGGCGCCCTCGGCCGCGACCAGCGTCTCCACCGCTTCCAGCAACCGCGCGCGCGTCTTCTTCGCCCGCTTCTGGCGGGGAGCTCTCGGCTTCCGCGGCTCGACTGCATCCATAAGTGAAACACTTTCATCTTTCTTGACATGGCGCAAGAGCGGGCGCATCGTGATCCCGAGGAGAGGGAGGAGACGACTATGGGATGCAGATCGACGATCGCGGATGACATGGGTGGACATGTTGGCCTTCCACCCTTCCCCGGCCTGACGGCCGGAAAGAAAAGCGGGCGGACCACCGTCCTGCTTTCCGGCTTGGCCTTCCTGCTTTCGATGACCGCCCTCCACGCGGCCGATCATCGCGTCGAGCCGGGCAGCGATGCCAATGAAAGACTGATCGAGGCGCTCATCATGGCCGAGCCCGGCGACACGATCACCATTGCCGCCGGTCGCTACGAGCTGACCGACGGCCTCTCGCTCGACGTCGACGACGTCACGGTGCGCGGGGAGGGGCCGGATTCGACGGTGCTCTCCTTCAAGGGGCAGCAAGGCTCGGGCGAGGGACTTCTCGTCACGTCGAATCGCGTCGTCCTAGAGGATTTCGGGGTCGAGGACACCAAGGGCGACGGTGTTAAGTCCAAGGGCTCGGACCAGATCACCTTCCGCAACCTTCGCGTCGAATGGACCGGCGGACCGAAGGCGGAGAACGGCGCCTACGGCGTCTATCCGGTTTCGTCGAAGAACATCCTGATCGACGGGGTCACCGTGCGCGGCGCGTCGGATGCCGGCATCTATGTCGGCCAGAGCGAGGACATCGTCGTGCGCAACAGCCGCGCCGAGTTCAACGTCGCCGGCATCGAGATCGAGAATTCCTATCGCGCTGACGTCTACGGCAACGTCGCGACCCGCAACACCGGCGGCATCCTGATCTTCGACCTGCCGAACCTGCCGGTGCAAGGCGGCCACGACATCCGCGTCTTCGACAACGACGTGGTCGACAACGACACGCCGAACTTCGCGCCGGAAGGCAACATCGTCGGCATCGTGCCCAAGGGGATGGGCGTCATGGTCATGGCCAACCGCAACGTCCACGTCTTCAACAACCGCTTCGATCGGAACGGCACCACGCATGTGCTGATCAACGCATACCCGAACGAGTATGACGACGACGAGTACATGTTCGTGCCGCGCGGCGTCTACGTTCACAATAATACCTACGGCGACGGCGGCGCGGAGCCGGACGGCGAGGTCGGCAAGATCATCTCGGACGTTTCGGGCATTCCGGTCCCCGACATCGTCTGGGACGGCGTCACGCGCATTCCGGAATATTTTTCCTGGGTGGCGCAGGGCGACCGCATCTATGTCGACGAGGCGGAGGGAACCACCTTCGTCAACCTCAAGATGATCTCGCAGACATTGCTTCCCTGGGGCTGGTGGCCGGACAAGAACATCGCCGCCTACAAGGGCAGCCTGCCGGAGCCGTCGCCGGTGAAGCTGCCGCAGGAAGAGGGCGTGTAGTCTGGAGACGGTGGAAATGCCTATCGCCGATCGGCAAAGCCGGCACTCTATGTTGCTTGCCTTTGTCCTGCCCGCCGCGCTTTTCCTGCTTCTCGCGGCCTGTCTTCCGGCACGGGCGGTCTCCGCCGACGCGGTCCTGGCGGACCGGCCGCCGAAGCTTCTCTCCGAATTCGGTTTCTTCGACGATATGCGGACGCAGAAACCGGCCGCGGGCGTCGTTCCGTTCGCGCCGCACACCGCGCTCTTTTCGGACGGCGCGCTGAAATACCGCTTCGTTCATGTGCCCGAGGGAAAGGCCGCGACATTCGTCGCCGACGAGGCGTTCGAGTTTCCGGCCGGCAGTGCGCTCGTCAAGACTTTCGCCTTTCCGTCCGACTACCGCGCGCCCGGGAAAGACGTGCGTCTCATCGAGACCCGTGTGATGCTCAGGCACGAGGACGGCTGGCACGCCTGGGCCTATCTATGGAACGAGGAGCAGACGGACGCCGAGTTGAAGATCGCCGGCGCGCGGGTGGATATCTCCACCATCGACGAGGAGGGAGAGCCGCTCGCTTTCTCCTACTCGGTGCCCAACAAGAACCAGTGCAAGGGCTGCCACGCGTTCTCGGGGGAGATCGTCCCGCTCGGGCCCAAGGCGCGCAACCTGAATTTCGACTTCGACTATCCGGGCGGCACCCGCAATCAGCTCGAACACTGGAAGGAAGCCGGAATTCTCGAAGGGCTCCCCGATCCCTCGACCGTCGCTTTCGTACCGGATTGGCAGGACGAGGGCGCAGACATCGACGCCCGCGCCCGCGCCTGGCTCGACGTCAATTGCGCCCATTGTCATCGCCGCGAGGGGCCGGCAAGCAATTCCGGCCTGTTCCTCACCTGGGGCGAGAAGAGCGCGACGGCGCTCGGCATCCGCAAGCGTCCTGTCGCCGCCGGGCGCGGCTCTGGCGGCCGGCAATTCGACATCAAGCCCGGCGATCCCGACGGTTCGATCCTCAACTACCGCGTCGAAAGCACCGAGCCCGGCATAATGATGCCCGAGCTGGGACGTGGCCTGGAGGATCGCAAGGCCGCCGAAATGCTCCGCCAATGGGTGTCCCAACTTCGGTGAGATCTACCCGCTGAAGGGGGTGGATTCACCAATTTGGTGGGGGAATCGTAACATTTTCTCACATATTGTGATATCGAAGACGCGCTCTATTGTGGCAAATCTGATCGTTGGGAGAGATTTGGCCGGGGAAAGTAAGAGTAAGTATGAGCAGAAGATATTTCGGTACAGACGGGATCCGGGGGCGGGCCAACAGATTTCCGATGACGCCAGAGGTCGCCATGAAGGTTGGCATGGCCGCCGGCATGTCGTTTCAGCGTGGCAATCACCGTCATCGCGTCGTCCTCGGCAAGGACACGCGCCTTTCCGGCTACATGATCGAGAACGCGATGGTATCCGGCTTCTGCGCCGCCGGCATGGACGTGTTCCTGCTCGGACCGATACCGACGCCGGCTGTCGCCATGCTGGTGCGCTCGCTGCGCGCCGACATCGGCGTGATGATCTCGGCCTCGCACAATCCCTACTACGACAACGGCATCAAGCTCTTCGGTCCCGACGGTTACAAGCTCTCCGACGAGATCGAGATGCGCATCGAGCAGCTTCTCGACCATGACGTCGACATCGTGGCCGCCGATGCGGACGCGCTCGGTCGCGCCAAGCGTGTCGACGGCGTGCACGATCGCTACATCGAATTCGCCAAGCGCACCCTGCCGCGCTCCATGTCCTTGTCCGGGCTGCGGATCGTGGTCGATTGTGCGAACGGCGCCGGCTACAAGGTGGCGCCCGCCGCGCTCTGGGAACTTGGCGCCGAGGTCATCGCCATCAATACCGAGCCGAACGGCCTGAACATCAATCAGGATTGCGGTTCAACGCATCCGCTCGGCCTCTCCAAGAAGGTGCACGAAGTGCGCGCCGACATCGGCATCGCGCTCGACGGCGATGCCGATCGCGTGGTTCTCGTCGACGAGAACGGCACGGTCATCGACGGTGACCAGATGATGGCCGTCATCGCCGAGGCCTGGCTGCAGAACGGCAGGCTCGCCGGCGGCGGCGTGGTTGCCACGATCATGTCCAATCTCGGCCTGGAACGGTTCCTCGGCGGAATGGGACTCGGCCTGCACCGCACCAAGGTCGGCGACCGCTACGTCGTCGAGCACATGCGCGCCCACGGCTTCAATGTCGGCGGCGAGCAGTCCGGCCATGTCGTCCTGTCCGATTTCTCGACGACGGGCGACGGCCTCGTCTCCGCCCTGCAGGTGCTTGCCTGCATCAAGCGCGCGGGCAAGCCCGCCAGCGAGGTCTGCCGCAAGTTCGAGCCGGTCCCGCAGGTTCTCAAGAACGTCCGCTTCTCCGGCCGCATGCCGCTGGAATCGCAGATCGTCAAGACGGCGATCGAGGATGCGCGCGCGCGCCTCGGCGAGGCGGGGCGCTTGGTGATCCGCCCGTCGGGCACCGAACCGCTGATCCGCGTGATGGCGGAGGCCGACGACAAGGGGCTGGTCGAGCAGGTCGTCGACGATATCATCGGCGTCATTGCGGACACCAAGGACGCGGCCTGACGGAAAGCCTTCATGCGTTTTCAAGGCCCGCGCCTCGCTCGGGCCTTTTTGCTTTCCGTTGGTGTGCAAGCAGTGGCAAGCAACGCGGCAAGAAGAGCCGCAGCGATGCTTCGAGGCGGCGGTCGGACCCGGCCGAAACCGGGCCGGGCCTTGCAAACTTGCGCTTCGTCTTCACAAATTATGGTTAAGCGGCACGGTTAAGCACAACTTAACCTTTACCCATCATTATCCACCCGAATTCAGCTTTTTTTAAAGCGGGTTGCGCGTCGCATCCGTGTCCGCGAGGGGTGGGAAGTCATGATGAAATTTGTCAGGCCGCTGCTTGGCGGCGTCGCATTGCTTGCCGGTTCGGCCATGCCTGTCTTGGCCGCCGATCTTTACGAACCGCCGGTCATCGAATATGAGCCCGAGCCCGTCGCTTTCGGCGGCTGGTATCTGCGCGGCCACATCGGCATGAGCAACCAGAGGGTCGACAGCCTCTACAATGTCCTTTTCGACGATATTCCCGGTCTCGCCGTGGTCGACAAGAACTTCGAGGCCGGTCCGATCGGCGGCATCGGCGCCGGCTATCAGTTCAACAAATGGCTGCGTGTCGACGGCGTCGTCGAATATCGCGGCGAGGTGGGCTTCCACGGGCTGGACCTCTGGAACGACGGTGTCGACGACCGCTTCAACAAATATTCCGCGAAGAAGTCGGAATGGCTGCTGATGGCGAATGCCTATGCCGATCTCGGCGAGTTCCGCGGCATCACGCCCTATATCGGCGCCGGCATCGGCGCGAGCCGCAACACCATCCATTCCTTCCGGGACGAAGGTATAGACCCGTTCGGCTCGCCGACGCTCGCCTATGCGGATTCGGCCTCGAAATGGAACTTCGCCTGGGCGCTTCACGCCGGCGTCGGCATCAAGGCCACCGAGCGGATGACGATCGATCTCGGCTACAGCTTCCTCAATCTGGGAGATGCCAAGTCGGGCGACATCGTTGCCTATGACGGCACCAACAACGTCGACAACCCGATGCATTTCCGCGACATCACCTCGCACGACTTCAAGCTCGGCGTGCGCTATTCCTTCTACTGATCCAGTCTCGGCAATCGATACAGGCGGGCCCGGCGAAAGTCGGGCCTGATCTGTTTTGCGGCCCGCCCGCCGCCACGATAACCTTCTGTTATCCTTAACCGCGACTTAACCACTATGGTTAATACTGGCTTCAGGCAACAGGGCGATGCGCTTGCGCGTCGTCAATTCCGGAGTCCGGTCATGAACCTTCGTTCCAGCATGCTCCTTTCGGCGGCCGCGGCCGCCTTCATGCCCGCCGTGCAGGCGGGCGCAGCCGACTACGATCCGCCGATCGTCCTGCAGGAAGCACCGGAATATGTTCCGGTGGAGATCGGATCGGGTTGGTACCTGCGGGGGGACGTCAGCTACAACGTCAACGACCCGGTCTATGATTTCGAGCTGTTCGGCGAGGACACCGACAATCTGCGCATCGGCGGCGGCATCGGCGCGGGCTATCATTTCACGGACTATTTGCGGGGCGACCTCACGCTCGGTTTCATCGGCAGGGACAAGTATCGCTACGATGACGGGATCGATGCGATCTCCGCTTCCAGCAGCTTCTGGAACGGCATGGCCAACGCCTATCTCGATCTCGGCACCTATGCGGGCGTGACCCCTTATGTCGGCGGTGGCGTCGGCGTGATGTATGGCCGAGGCAAGCTTTCGATCGATTCTCAGTCGCTGGGCATCGAGGAGTCGTTCTCCGACGACCAGTACCGCTTCGCCTACGCGTTGAATGCCGGCGTGGCCTACAAGGTGACGGAGAACGCCTCCATCGACCTCGGCTATCAATATCTTAGCTCGCCGGATCTCGAATATATCGACAGCGATTCGCTCGACGTGCGCAAAGGCGTCGACTTCCACCAGATCCGCGTCGGCCTGCGCTACGATCTCTGGTAAGCGCGCCAACACTTTCATCCTTGCAGCGGCGGGCCGGAGGTCCGCCGTTTCGCTTTGGGCCGAGCGGGTGTTCCGAAAGCGACGTCAACATTCCGCTTGACGCCGCGCCCGCGAAAGAATATCGCCGTCCGTGGGCCACCCCTCCCCAACGAGGGGCGTGCTATCTGAAAGGGTAGAACCACGATGACGACACTTACGAAACCGGACCTGCGTCCGGCCAATCCCAATTTCTCCTCAGGTCCCTGCGCAAAACGTCCCGGCTGGTCGCTGGAGGCGCTGAAGGCTGCTCCTCTCGGCCGCTCGCATCGCGCCAAGATCGGCAAGAGCAAGCTCGAACAGGCGATCGACCTCACCCGCGAAGTGCTGCAGGTGCCGGCGGATTACCGCATCGGCATCGTTCCGGCATCCGATACCGGCGCCGTCGAGATGGCGCTGTGGTCGCTGCTCGGCGAGCGCGGCGTGGACATGGTCGCCTGGGAATCCTTCGGCTCGGGCTGGGTGACCGACGTCGTCAAGCAGCTCAAGCTTGCCGACGCGCGCAAGGTCGAGGCGCCTTACGGCGAACTGCCGGATCTGAACCAGATCGATTTCGACCGCGACGTCGTCTTCACCTGGAACGGCACCACCTCGGGCGTGCGCGTGCCGAATGCCGACTTCATCCCTGCCGACCGTAAGGGGCTGACTATCTGCGACGCGACGTCCGCGGCCTTCGCGCAGCGCCTCGACTTCGCCAAGCTCGACGTCGTCACCTTCTCCTGGCAGAAAGTGCTGGGCGGCGAGGCCGCGCACGGCGTGCTCATCCTTTCGCCGCGCGCCGTCGAGCGCCTCGAAAGCTACATGCCCGCCTGGCCGCTGCCGAAGATCTTCCGCATGACCAAGGGCGGCAAGCTCATCGAGGGCATCTTCAAGGGCGAGACGATCAACACGCCGTCCATGCTGTGCGTGGAGGACTATATCGACGCGCTTCTGTGGGCGAAGTCGATCGGCGGGCTCGACGGGCTGGTCGCCCGCGCCGACGCCAACTTCGCCGTGCTCGACGCCTTCGTGGAAGGCTCGACCTGGGCCGGCCATCTGGCGGTCGCGCCCGAGACCCGGTCGAACACCTCCGTCTGCCTGTCCATCGTCGATCCCGATTTCACGGCGCTCGACAAGGATGCGCAGGCGGCTTTCGCCAAGGCCATGGTCTCGGCGCTCGACAAGGAGGGCGTCGCCTACGACATCGGCGCCTATCGCGACGCGCCTTCCGGACTTCGCATCTGGGCCGGCGCAACGGTCGAGACGTCGGACCTCGAGGCATTGCTGCCCTGGCTCGACTGGGCTTTCGCAAACCAGAAGGCGGCGCTGAAGGCCGCTGCTTAATTCAGCAAACGCTAATACCCCTTATCCGGCCGCTGCGCGGCCACCTTCTCCCAAGCGGAGAAGAAGTCGGCGAAAACGTCGACGATCTCCTCTCCCCAATGGTGAGAGGTCGGCCGAGCGAGGCGGAGCCGGGTGAGGGGCGGATTCCAGGAAAAGGAACAAACCCATGCCCCGCGTTCTCGTTTCAGACAAGCTTTCGCCGACCGCGGTCCAAATCTTCAAGGATCGCGGCGTCGAGGTCGACTACCTGCCCGACCTCGGCAAGGACAAGGAAAAGCTCCTCGAGGTCATCGGCCAATATGACGGCCTGGCGATCCGCTCGGCCACCAAGGTCACCGAGAAGCTGATCAACGCCGCCACGAACCTGAAGGTGATCGGCCGCGCCGGCATCGGCGTCGACAATGTCGACATTCCGGCCGCGTCGCGCCGCGGCATTATCGTCATGAACACGCCCTTCGGCAATTCCATCACGACGGCCGAGCATGCGATCGGCCTGATGTTCGCCGTGGCGCGGGAACTTCCGGAAGCCAACGCCTCGACCCATGCGGGCAAGTGGGAGAAGAACCGCTTCATGGGCGTCGAGATCACCGGCAAGACGCTGGGCGTCATCGGCTGCGGCAATATCGGCTCGATCGTGGCGACGCGCGGCGTCGGCCTCAAGATGCACGTGATCGCCTATGATCCGTTCCTTTCCGAGGGACGCGCTTCCGAACTCGGCGTCGAGAAGGTCGAGCTGGACGACATCTTCGCCCGCTCCGACTTCATCACGCTGCACACGCCGATGACCGACAAGACCCGCGGCATCATCAATGCGGAGGCGATCGCCAAGATGAAGGACGGTGTGCGCATCATCAATTGCGCGCGCGGCGGCCTGATCGTCGAAGCCGATCTCATCGAGGGCCTGAAAAGCGGCAAGGTCGCCGGTGCCGGCATCGACGTGTTCGAGGTGGAGCCGGCGAATGAAAGCCCGCTTTTCGGCATGCCGAACGTGGTCTGCACGCCGCATCTGGGTGCTGCTACCACCGAAGCTCAGGAGAACGTCGCATTGCAGGTCGCCGAGCAGATGTCGGACTACCTGGTCAAGGGCGCGGTCTCGAACGCGATCAACATGCCGTCGATCACGGCGGAAGAAGCGCCGAGGCTGAAGCCGTTCATCAAGCTGGCCGAGGTGCTGGGGGCCTTTGTCGGCCAGGTCACCGAGGAGCCGATCCAGGAAGTCGAGATTCTCTTCGACGGAGCGACCGCCGGGATGAACACGCGCGCCCTCATCAGCGCGACGCTGGCAGGCCTCATCCGTCCGCAGGTGGCCGACGTCAACATGGTCTCCGCGCCAATCATGGCCAAGGAGCGCGGTGTCATCCTCTCCGAAGTCAAGCGCGACAAATCGGGCGTCTTCGACGGCTATATCAAGCTGACGGTGAAGACCAAGAACAAGACCCGTGCGATCGCCGGAACCTGCTTCTCCGACGGCAAGCCGCGCTTCATCCAGATCAAGGGCATCAATCTCGACGCGGAGGTGGGCGAGCACATGCTCTACACCACCAACGCGGACGCGCCGGGCATCATCGGCCTGCTCGGCACGGTCTGCGGCAAGAACGACGTCAACATCGCCAACTTCCAGCTCGGCCGCAACCGGCCCGGCGGCGACGCCATCGCGCTGCTCTACCTCGACGGCCCGTTCCCCGAAAAGGTGCTCGAGGAAGTGCGCGCGCATCCGGCGATCCGCTCGGCGAAGCCGCTGCATTTCGACGTGGCGTTGTAAGGCCGGGAGCGTTGTAAGGAATCTTCAAAGGCGTGGAGCAATCCACGCCTTTTTCAATCCTGCCAGGGATTGAACAACTCGATATCGAGGTCGTTGAAATCCTTGACGTTGTGCGTGGCAAGCGTCGCATTGCGGGATATGACTATGCCTGCGATTTGGGTGTCGGCCAGATCAATCTGGCGACCTACGGAACGCCTGATAGCCGATATCCGCGCGGATTGCTCGGCCGCCGATCGGTCGAATGGCAGTATCCGGTCGCCTATGGCGCTTGAAAGCAAAAGGTCGAACCTTTCAAGCAATCCCGCCCGCCGTCTGCCGTCGGGAAGCACAAGCAGACCGAACCTGATTTCCAGAATGGTAATGGTGGTAATCCATATCGAAATCCGTGGCTGAGCATCGAGCCATCGCACGACCAGCGGATTTTCTTCCGGACGCATCAAGGACGAGACGACGTTCGTGTCCAGAACGATCATTCGTCAAATTTCTCGGCTCGCACCGACGATTTCGGAAGTCGTTCGAGCGGCTCACCCTCGACACCAATCCCGCGGAAAATGCTGGCGATTTCAGTGCCCAAGCCCTTGAGTTCGCCCTCATCCTGAAGAACCGCTGCCCTCAGGATGGAGCGGACTTCCTCTTCCATACTGGTGCCGTGTTTCGCCGCGCGCTCCTGCAGACGCTGCTTGATGTCGTCGTCGATCTGTCTAACCAGCAACTGAGCCAATCCAGCTCTCCTTTGCTATCATGATAGCAAATATCGAGGCTGTATCCAAATATTCAAGCAGCCCGCTTGCGGCCGCTGTGCTCGGCGAGCCAGATACCGCCGAGCACGAGGACGATGGCGATCGCGTGGTAGAGGTGGAAATCCTCGCCGAGGATCAGGATCGACAGCATCGTGCCGAATATCGGCACGAGATTGATGAAGAGGCCGGCGCGGTTGGCGCCGATCAATTCCACGCCGCGGATGTAGAACACCTGGCTCACGACCGAAGGGAAGATCGCGGTGAAGGCCGCGATCGCCCAGCCCCGCGTATCCGGCAGGATCGCGCTTCCGGCCGAAACCTCCCAGGCGAGAAAGGGAAGCGAGGACAGAAAGGCCGCGATCGACATGACGAGCATCAGGCTTTTCCAATGGATCGCCGGCTTGTAGCGCAGCGCCACCGTATAGCCGCCATAGAGCACGATCGCGATCATCATCAGCGCATCGCCGAAATTGACGTCGAGCTCGGCAAGCCGCGACAGCTCGCCGTGGCTCGCCACAATGGCGATGCCGGCGAGCGAGAGGACGAAGCCGACGATCTGCGCCCATGTGATGCCCATGCGGAACAGGACGAAATTCGCAAGGAAGATCAACATCGGCATCGCCGCCTGCTCAATCGAGACGTTGATGGCGGTGGTGTAGTTCAGCGCGCTGTAGAGCGCGGCATTGAAAAGGGTGAAGCCGGCGGCGCCGAGCACGAACAGGAAAACCAGCCGGTGGCGCACGACCGGCCAGTCGCGCCGCAATTGCGCCGTGCCGATGGCTATCATGATCAGTGCCGCCATCGCCCAGCGCACCGTGGTCAGCATCATCGGCGAGATATGGCCGACGGCGAGCTTGCCCGCAATCGCGTTTCCGCCCCAGAAAAGCATGGTCAGGAGCAGGAGGACATAGGCGTTGCGATGCATGGAGAGGGGCGCTTCCGGAAACGGGGTCGGGATATGGTTTGACGTAACCCGCTCCGGCGGACGGGTAAATGGACCAGGGCCGATTTAATCGAAGACAGCCGGCTTCCAGTTCGAAACGGGGGTCGCGCGCCGCATCGCTTGACGCTATAGAAGCGTTTCAATTCAGGGACGCCGGGCGTCCAGCCGTGCAAAGAGAGGATTTCCCATGGCCAATGTTGTGGTCGTCGGCTCGCAGTGGGGCGACGAAGGCAAGGGCAAGATCGTGGACTGGCTGTCCGAACGCGCCGACGTGGTTGTGCGCTTCCAGGGCGGGCACAATGCCGGGCATACGCTCGTCGTCGATGGCAAGGTCTACAAGCTCTCGCTCCTGCCTTCCGGCGTCGTGCGCGAGGGCAAGCTCTCGATCATCGGCAACGGCGTCGTCTTCGATCCGCACGCTTTCGTCGCCGAACTCGCGCGTCTCAGGGAGCTCGGCGTCGAAATCGGCCCCGATCGCCTGAAAATCGCCGAAAACACGGCCCTTATCCTTTCCCTGCACAGGGAACTCGATGGCATTCGCGAAGACGCAGCCTCCAATTCTGGCACCAAGATCGGCACGACCCGCAGGGGCATCGGCCCGGCCTATGAGGACAAGGTCGGCCGCAGGGCTATCCGCGTGATGGATCTGGCGGACATGGAGACCCTGCCCCTCAAGGTCGACCGGCTCCTCACCCATCATAATGCGCTGCGCCAGGGGCTCGGCCATGACGAGGTCACGCATGAAACGATCATGGAGGAACTGACCTCCATCACCGACAATGTGCTGCCCTACATGGATCGTGTCTGGAAGATCCTCGACGAAGCACGCCGCGGCGGCAAGCGTATCCTCTTCGAGGGCGCGCAGGGCACCTTGCTCGATATCGACCACGGCACCTATCCCTTCGTGACCTCGTCCAACACGGTTGCCGGACAGGCCGCGACCGGGTCGGGTGTCGGCCCCGGCGCGATCGGCTACGTGCTCGGCATCACCAAGGCCTATACGACGCGTGTCGGCGAGGGTCCGTTCCCGACCGAGCAGGACAACGAGGTCGGCGACTTCCTCGGCACGCGCGGTCACGAGTTCGGCACGGTCACCGGCCGCAAGCGCCGCTGCGGCTGGTTCGACGCGGTTCTGGTCCGCCAGGCGGTCGCGGCGAACGGCATCAACGGCATCGCGCTCACCAAGCTCGACGTGCTCGACGGCCTCGACGAGATCAAGGTCTGCACCGCCTATCGCCTCGACGGCGAGGTGATCGACTATCTGCCGGCGAGCCAGGGCGCGCAGGCGCGCGTCGAGCCGATCTACGAGACGCTGGAAGGCTGGAAGGGAACGACCGCCGGAGCGCGAAGCTGGAACGAGCTGCCGGCCCAGGCGGTGAAATATGTACGCCACATAGAAGAGTTGATCGGCGCGCCGGTGGCGCTTCTTTCCACCAGTCCCGAGCGCGAGGACACGATACTTGTTACCGATCCGTTTCAAGACTAGTTTCGGCAGGAACTCGTTCCGGCGGGGTGATTTGTCGATCTCCCGCCGGGACATAAAGGTACAGGGCAGCAACGCATGGCGGATTTCGTAGCGGTACTTAAGAAGACGATCGGCGGTCTGCGGGAGAACACGCCCGAGATGCGCGAGAAAGTCTACGAAAAGGCGCGCGCGACCATCGAAGCCAAGCTGGCCGCGATCAGCCCACCGCCGCCGCAGGCCGTCATCGACAGGCAGAGAAAGGCGATCGATGACGCGATCGCCGTGGTGCGCGCGGAATATGACGCGCCGGAGGAACTGCTGGACGACGACGATCTGGAAGACGTCTTCTCCAGCCTGGAAAAGGGAGAGGTGCCAGCCTCGCCCGTGACCGCACGGGCCGAGCCGGAGACGCCGCACCACGAAACCGGCGACGGGCATCACGAAGACCAATTCGATGCGGCGCGTCCGGACGATGATGACGAGGTGAGATCGGTCGGCTCCGTTTTGCGCGAGGCGAACGACGCTTATCGTAACGACGCATCCCTGGACGATTCAGATCCGGCTTCCATGGCCCCGCCCGTGCGGCGTTCGGAGAAAAAGGCCGCGAGGAACCGCACCGGCCTGATCGCGGCGCTGGCGGCGTTGCTGGTCCTGGCTGGCGCCGGCTATGCGGCCTGGCTCAACAGGAACGATATCTCCGCGCTTCTGGCAAGCTGGACGCAAACCGAGCCGTCCCAGCAAACGCCCGAGACGGCCGGCGAGGAGAGCACCGCCGCCGCGCCGTCGGACGCCGCGCCGGAGGCACAGGCCCAGCAACCGGCACAGCCGGAGGAGCAGCCGAAATTCACCCAGCGGCTGATGCCGGACGGCAACGAGGTCGATGAAGGCCCCGCCGGAGGCACGCCGGCGATAGGTGAAGGATCGTCCGTGGCGCAGGTGTCGCCTGACGCACCGGGACAGGCGGCCGAGACGCCGGCCGCGCCGTCGAACGAGAATGCGACCGAGGATCCGCCCGCGGTGGCGGTCGGCCAGCGCGCGATCTTCTACGAGGAGCGCACGAGTTCGGCCCAGGGCTCCGCCGAGGCCGGATCGATCGTCTGGTCGCTGGTGCAGGAATCGCCCGGCGGCGATCTTCCGCCCGAGCCGGCGGTTCGCGCCGAAGCCACGATACCGGGCAAGAACCTGCAGATGCGCATGACGATACGTCGCAATGCGGACCAGACGCTTCCGGCGAGCCATATCATCGAGATGATTTTCCTCACCCCGGAAGGGTTCGAGGGCGGCGGCATCAGCAATGTGACGCGCATAGCGCTGAAGGAAACCGAGCAGGCCGCCGGCAATCCGCTGGTCGGGATTCCCGCCAAGATCGCCGACGGATTCTTCCTCGTCGCGCTCAGCGATTCGCCCGCCGAGATGGAAGCGAACACCTCGCTTCTGCGTCGACAGAGCTGGATCGACATCCCGCTCGTCTACCAGTCCGGCCGGCGTGCGCTCATCACGCTCGAAAAGGGCATCCCCGGCGAACGCGTATTCGACGAGGCGATGCGGGCCTGGGCGAGCGCGACCAGCGGATAAGAAAAACCCGCCGCGGATGGCGGCGGGTCTGATTTCCGGATAGCCGGGTTTTTCTCTGTCAGTGCGCTTCGGCCTCGATGGTGCGGAGCGCCTGCATCTGCCGCTTGGCGGCATTCTTGACCGCGTCCTGCACCTTCTCGAAAGCACGCACCTCGATCTGACGCACCCGCTCGCGGCTGATATCGAATTCGCCGGAGAGTTCTTCCAGCGTCATCGGCTCCTCCGCGAGCCGGCGGGCTTCGAAGATGCGCCGTTCGCGGTCGTTGAGCACGTCCATCGCATCCGTGAGCATCGAGCGGCGATTTTCGAGTTCGTCCTGCTCGGCGATCATGTCTTCCTGGCTGTCGTGGTCGTCCACGAGCCAGTCCTGCCACTCACCGGATTCGCCCTCGGAAGCGCGGATCGGGGCGTTCAGCGACGCGTCGCCGGAAAGCCGGCGGTTCATCGATACGACTTCTTCCGCGCTCACATTGAGGCGGGTCGCGATCTCCTGAACCTGCTCGGGATTGAGGTCGCCGTCGTCCAGCGCCTGGATCTTGCCCTTCACCTTGCGCAGGTTGAAGAACAGGCGTTTCTGGTTCGCGGTGGTGCCCATCTTCACGAGGCTCCACGACCGCAGGATGTATTCCTGGATCGCCGCCTTGATCCACCACATCGCATAGGTGGCGAGGCGGAAGCCGCGCTCGGGCTCGAATTTCTTGACGGCCTGCATGAGGCCGACATTTCCTTCCGAGATGACCTCGCCGATCGGCAGGCCGTAACCGCGGTATCCCATGGCGATCTTCGCCACGAGGCGAAGATGGCTCGTCACGAGCTTGTGGGCCGCGCTGGTGTCGTCATGCTCCTGGTACCGCTTGGCGAGCATGTACTCTTCCTGCGGCTGAAGCATCGGAAAGCGTCTGATTTCTTCCAGATAACGGGACAGACCCCCTTCTCCGGAAACAATGCTGGGCAATGTCTGGGCCATGTAGCACCCTCCCTCTCTTCTTGGAGTTTTCACCCCCGGATTTCGGCGGGCGTGGGATGCAGCCGCCCGAAGGGCGCACTGCACCTACCGTTATATAGGTACATTTGCGGCGAAAACACGGTCTATGACGGCATGAAACAGTGCGTCACGTTTAAGTGAACATTCCCCCTCAACTTTTCGCCGCTTCAAGCCAAACGGCGAAAGGCGGCGACGAGTTCCGCCATGTCGTCGGGAAGAGCGGCCTGGAAGCGCATCAGCTCGCCGGTTGCCGGGTGGCGGAAGGCGAGGGTGCGGGCGTGAAGTGCCTGGCGCCTGAATGCCCTGACCCGCTCGCGCAGCGCTTCGGGAAGCCGGTTCGCCTTCGTCAGGAACGCCCGGCCATAGTCCTGATCGCCGATCAACGGATGGCCGATATGCGCCATATGGACGCGGATCTGATGGGTGCGGCCGGTTTCGAGCCGGCACTCGACCAGCGATGCGAGCGCGGTCGTGTCGGGATTCTCGCCGAATCGCTCGACGACCTGGAAATGCGTGACCGCGTGGCGCGCGTCCTCGCGTTCGGCGCGTACGACCGTGCGCAGCGTCCTGTCACCGGTCGCCCGGCCCAGTGGCGCGTCGATCGTGCCGGCCATGCGCGCCGGCGTGCCCCAGACCAGCGCCGCGTAGCTGCGTTCGAGGTCGCCTGTGCGGCCATGGTCGGCGAAGGCTTCGGAAAGCACGCGATGGGTGCGGTCGTCCTTGGCGACGACGAGAACGCCGCTCGTATCCTTGTCGAGCCGGTGGACGATGCCCGGCCGGCGCACGCCGCCTATGCCGGAAAGCGACGGCCCGCAATGATGAATGAGCGCGTTGACCAGCGTTCCGGTCCAGTTGCCGGCGCCCGGATGCACCACCAGTCCCGCCGGCTTGTTGATGACGATGAGGTGGTCGTCCTCGTAGAGGATGTCGAGCGGGATGTCCTCGCCCTGTGGCTCGGCCGCCTCCGGCTCGGGCACGACGATCTCGACGCGATCGCCTTCCGCGAGCTTGCGCTTGGGCTCGGCGACAGGCGCGCCGTTGAGCGTCACCGCGCCTTCCCGGATCAGCGACTGTATGCGGTTGCGCGAAAGATCCGGACCGGTTCGGGCGGCGAGCCACTGGTCCAGCCGCTGGCCGGCGGCCTCCGCATCGGCCACGAACCCTTTCAATGCGGCTTCGGCTTCGCTATCAGGGTCGCTCATCGATCAAACTGACTGGAAACGAACATGGCGGGCCCCGCTTTAGACGACGAGGAACAGGAAAAGCCGCTGGACCCGGCCGTGGAAAATGTCCGACGCAAGCTTATCCGCTTCATGGTTATCAATCTCGGGGTGCTTTTCATTGCCCTTATGGCCGTGGTGGCCGCGATTGTCTACCGCACCGCGACGCGAGAGACGCCGAGCGCCGAAGCCGCGTCTCAGGTTCCGTCGCCGGCCGAAAGCCCCGCCGCCGCCGGCGAGATCGCCTTGCCGGCGGGCGCGCGTATCCTGGGCCAGGCGCTTTCCGGCAATCGGCTGAGCCTGCAGGTGGAGCTTGCATCCGGCCGGCAGGCCATCTTCATCTACGACACGGTCGAACGCCGCATCCTCGGCAGGTTCGAGGTCGTGGAGGAATAGCCTGAAATGGCGCGCCATCTCGCGACCGTCGCGGTTCTCGTCGCCGATTACGACGAGGCGATCCGTCACTATACCGAGGTGCTTGGGTTCGTGCTGGTCAAGGATACCGACCTGGGCGGCGGGAAAAGGTGGGTTCTCGTCGCACCGTCGCCTGATGCGCCGACGCGGCTGTTGCTTGCCCAGGCGCGCGGCGAGCGGCAAAGCGCTCGGGTTGGCGATCAGACCGGCGGCCGTGTCGGCTTTTTCGTCGAGACGGACGATTTCTGTCGCGATTACCGGCTGATGCGGGCGCGCGGCGCGGATTTCCGCGAGAAGCCGCGCAAGGAGGAGTACGGTACCGTGGCGGTTTTCGCCGATCTCTACGGCAATCTCTTCGATCTCATCCAGCCTTCGGCGCGCCGGTCCTGAGTTTTCGAGCATTTCGACGAAAATCCACGACTCGCCCGGTTGCATTTCCGGCGATCCGCCGCTATATCCGCGCTCTGGCTAAGCGCCCATCGTCTAGCGGTCAGGACGGCGCCCTCTCACGGCGCAAACAGGGGTTCGATTCCCCTTGGGCGTGCCAGTCTTTCCTCAGATCGTGAAATGAAGCATCCGTTGGATTTGCTTTTCCTCCAGCCTTGTTGGAGGCGGGGTGCGCGCGGCTGTTCAAGCCGCCTCATTGGCCGGGCCCTGGACTTAGGCGAACGTTAAGCTTCGTGGGTCACATTTCCTCCCCTTGGGGAAACTGGTAAGGGGGATACCGGTGGGAACGTGGGGGTTACCGACCGGATCGGAAATCGAGACAGGCAAGGAGATATCTCCCGGCCTCGATGCTAGCCGCGATCCGCGATCCTTGAACGGCCTGATCGAATGCCGGGACCGGCTCTTTTCTGCCGGCGACCTTGTCGCTGTCGTCGAAACCGCCGCCGACTGGCTCTGGGAAACCGACGGGGAGCACCGCTTTACCTGGATATCCGACGGGTTCTTCGTGATCAGCGACGTCGAGCGCTCGAGCGTCATCGGCAAATGGCGACTCGAAACGCTGATGAAGGCGAAAAGCGGCGACCATCCTTCCGTTCAGCTCGCAGACCTGCGGGCTGGCCGGCCTTTTCGCGGCTTCATCCATGAATTCGGCCAGGGCGGCGAAGCCTGCCGCTGGCTGTCGATATCCGGCGCGCCGCGGTTCGACGCCTCGGGTCGCTTTCTCGGATATCGTGGAACGGGCAGCAACGTCACGGCGCTGCTGTCGCTTCGCGAGAGCGCGTTGGCGGAAGCGACGGAACAGGCCGAGCGGCTTCTTTCCGATCTCCAGCGCACGCTCGACATGCTCGATCTCGGCGTCGTCGTGCTCGATCCCGGCCTGAAGGCGGAGATGATCAACAAGGCCTTCTATTCGATATGGAGGGTCGGGCTCGACGAGGTCTCGGTCGGCGATCCGTTCCGGGCGCTGATGGACGTGAACCGCCACAACGGCATCTACGAGGTGGCGGACGAGGATTGGGAAAGCTATGTCGCCTCCCGTCTCGAGGAGATCCGTGCCGGCGATGTGGCGCCGCGCGAGTTCCGGCGGGCAGACGGCTGCACCATGATCTATTCGGTCACTTCGCTTTCGGGCGGCAAGCGGCTCGTCAGCTATTACGACATCACCGAGCAGAAGGAGCGCGAGGCGGAGGCCGAGGCCGCGCGCCGGCACCTGTCGAACGTGCTGGAATCGCTGCCGGCCGGCGTGGTGATATATGACCGCGACGACAAGTTCGTCTTCGCGAACCGCAAGATCAGGGAATGGACGCCGGGACTGAACCCGGTATGGAAATCGGGCTGCACCTTCCGTGATGCTGCCGAGCTCGGCCACAGCCTGGGATACTTCCGCGCCAGCGGCGATCCGACGGTCGATGTGCTCTACGGAACCGACAAGCAGGCCTGGCTCGAAGCCTATATGCGCCGTCATGCCGAACCGCAGAACGTCTATGAGCGGCGGCAGGACGACGGCCGCTGGATACAGGCGTTCGACACGCACACGGAAGACGGCAGCTTCGTCGGCGTGCGCGTCGAGATCACCGAACTGAAGGGCAGGGAGAAGGCGCTGCGCGAGGCCGAGCAGCGCGCGATCCTCGCCGACCGCGCAAAGTCGGAATTCCTGGCCAATATGAGCCACGAAATCCGTACGCCGATGAACGGCGTGCTCGGAATGGCGGAACTGCTGGCCAAGACCGAACTCGACGCAAAGCAGAAGACGTTCACCGACATCATCGTGAAATCGGGCAACGCGCTCCTGACCATCATCAACGATATTTTGGACTTCTCCAAGATCGATGCGGGCCAGCTTGTCCTAGACCCGCAGCCCTTCCAGCTCGCCGAAGCGATCGAGGACGTCGCCACGCTGGTTTCGACACGGGCGAAGGAGAAGGATCTGGAGATGATCGTGCGGGTCGCGCCCGATCTTCACGACAGCTTCGTCGGCGATGTGGGACGGATAAGGCAGATCATCACCAATCTCCTCGGCAATGCCGTCAAATTCACCGATTCCGGACATGTGCTGGTCGACGTGACCGGCGAGAATCTGGGCGAGGAGACGCGGCTCCGGGTGCAGGTCACGGATACCGGCATCGGCATCCCCGCCGACAAGCTGAAGCTGGTCTTCGACAAGTTCAGCCAGGTGGATGCCTCGTCGACGCGCCGGCACGAGGGGACGGGCCTCGGCCTGGCGATCACCTCGCGGCTGGTGGAGATGATGGGCGGCGGGATCGGCGTCGAGAGCGTCGAGGGAGAGGGGTCGACCTTCTGGTTCACCGTCGCCCTGCCCCGTACGGGGCAGGCGGAGAGAGGCAAGGCCACACCGGTCGACGTTTCCGGCGCGCGCGTTCTCGTGATCGACGACAACGCGGTCAACAGGTCGATTCTCCTGGAGCAGATGGCCGTCTGGGGGTTCGACGCGTGCGCCGCGGAGAGCGGCCCGGAGGGGATCGCCGTTCTCCACGCGGTGCTCGAGCGCGGCCTGACGGTGGATTGCATCATTCTCGATTACCAGATGCCGGGCATGACCGGCGCCGACGTCGCGCGGATCGTACGTGCGACGCCGGCGGTCGTGGATACTCCGATCGTCATGCTGACTTCCGTCGACCAGTCGCTGTCGCATGTCAGCTATCGCGACCTTGCGATCGATGCGCAACTCATCAAGCCGGCCCGCTCGGCGGTGCTTCTCCAGACCTTGGTGGGAACCATCCAGAAGCGGCGCTTTCTCGCCGCCGATCATCTCTCGACGCCGGAGGCGACGATGCCGGCCGAGCCGACGGTCGCGTCGGCGGCCGTGCCCGTCCGCGAGCGGGAGCTGCGGCTTGCAGTCCGTCCGGGCTCGCCGTCGGACAGGTCGCGCGTCGACATACTGGTCGCGGAAGACAATGAGGTAAACCAGCTCGTCTTCTCGCAAATCCTGGCCGAGACCGGATGCACTTTCGAGATCGTGGGCAACGGCCGCCTCGCGGTCGAAGTCTTCGAGGCGATGATGCCGCGCATGGTGCTGATGGACGTGTCGATGCCGGAAATGAACGGGCTCGAGGCGACCGGCAGGATACGCGAGCTGGAAAAGCGCACCGGAGGGCATGTGCCGATCATCGGGGTGACCGCGCATGCTCTGAAGGGCGACCGGGAACGCTGCCTGGAAGCCGGCATGGACGATTATCTTTCCAAGCCGATCAGCCCCAAGGCGCTGATGGAAAAAATCGGACGTTGGACGATGGCCGGCCGCGACGAGCGTGCGGCGAGCTAAGTTTGCGGACAATCAATGGCTTGGCGCGGCCGCCGTCCGACGCACCTGCTTCATGCGGCCGTGCGTAATATGGCTGACATGATATTGTCATCTATCTGTAACATAGGATCGGTATTGGCACTCCCGACGCCAGCGCGTCCACGGATTTCCGAACAGGAGTAGGCCAAATGAACAAGCTCTTCCTAACTGCCTCCGCGGCTTCGATTGCAGTCGCGCTTTCGGCAGGCGCCTCGTTCGCGCAGTCGCGCGACACCATTCAGATCGCCGGATCGTCGACCGTCCTTCCCTTCGCCAGCATCGTCGCCGAGGAATTCGGCAACGCGTTCCCCGACTTCAAGACGCCCGTCGTCGGCTCGGGCGGTTCGAGCGGTGGCCTGCGTCAGTTCTGCGGCGGCGTGGGCGAGAACACGATCGACATCGCCAACTCGTCGCGCCGTATCCGCCCGGCCGAGGTCGAAGCCTGCAACGCCGCCGGCGTGAACAAGATCCTTGAAGTGCAGATCGGCTATGACGGCATCGTCTTCGCGACCAGTGCCAACCAGGGCGATTTCCAGCTTCAGCCCGTCCACGTCTTCAAGGCGATCGCCGCCCAGGTCCCGGTCGACGGCGAGCTGGTGAACAACACCTATAAGAACTGGAACGAGATCGATCCGTCGCTGCCGGACCAGGCCATCAACGTCGCCATCCCGGCGTCCAACCACGGCACCCGCGAAGTGTTTGAGGAGAAGGTCCTGCATGCCGGCTGCGAAGAGGCCGGAATGCCGGAGCTCGACAAGGAAGCCCTGCAGAAGGCCTGTACCTCGCTGCGCCAGGACGTCGTGGTGGAGATCGCCGGCGACTACACCGAGACGCTCGCGCGCCTTCAGTCCAACCCGGCGACCGTCGGCGTCTTCGGCCTCTCCTTCTACGACCAGAACCGCGACACACTGAAGGTCGCGTCGGTTTCGGGCGTCACCCCGTCGCTCGAGACGATCGCTTCGGGCGAGTATCCCGTTTCGCGGCCGCTCTATTTCTACGTGAAGGGCGAGCACATCGGCACCGTTCCCGGCATCGAGGAATATGTCGAGTTCTTCCTGTCCGACCAGATGGCGGGCGTCGGCGGCACGCTCGAGGGCGCCGGCCTCATCCCCGCCCCGGCGGAAGAGACCGCCGAGGTCCTTGCCGAGTTCAAGGAAGGCAAGGCGATCGCCGTCGCGGACGTTCAGTAATGCGACGGGCCGGGGCTCGCCACCTGGCGCAGCCCCGGCCGTCCCCTTATTCTGACGTGAAAGTCAACGTTTCCAGCCCGCGTCGAGGACGCTGAAGCACGTGAACTCAGCGATTGTCGCAGTCCTGCTCCTGGTGTTGATGGGACTCGCCTATCAGATCGGCTGGTCGCGCAGCCACGGGGTCGCGCCGACGGGTGGACGGCTCCACTCGCGCCCGAACTATCATGGCGCTCTCACAGCAATCTGGGCGCTGGTGCCCGCCCTTCTGGTGTTCGGGCTGTGGGCGCTATTCGGCGACACCGCTTCGCGCGCCTTCATCATCTCCAATCTGCCGCCGGAAGTTTCCTCGCTCGGCGGGCAGGAGCTCGAAGGGGCGATACGGCGCATTCGCCAGATCGCTTCGGGCTTCGGCGTCGTCGGCGAGACACAACCCTACGAAAACCTCGCCGGCCAGGCGCTGCGCGAGTTCCAGACCTTTTCCTTCGCGCTCGTGATCGCGGCCGCCGCCGGTCTCGGCGCGCTGGCGCTCTTCGCCGCCCGCCGCCGCATCGCGCCGCAACTGCGCGCCCGCAACGAGGTGGAGCGCGTCGTCTTCTTCCTGCTCCTCGCCTGCTCGGCGGTCGCCATCCTGACCACGGTCGGCATCGTCGCCTCGCTGCTGACGGAGGCGATCCGGTTCTTCACCTTCGTCAGCCCGGTGGACTTCTTCTTCGGGACGGTCTGGAACCCGCGCTTCTCCAGCGTGGGTGCCGGCAGCGGCGAATATGGCCTGCTGCCGCTCCTGTGGGGCACGCTGATGGTCGCCACCATCGCCATGCTGGTGGCCCTGCCGATCGGGCTCATGACCGCGATCTACCTGTCGCAATACGCGCCCGCCAAGGTCCGCAACACTGTGAAGCCGGTTGTCGAGATACTCGCCGGCATTCCGACCATCGTCTACGGCTTCTTCGCGCTCGTGACGGTCGGACCGTTCCTGGCGGGCATCGGCCAGTCGCTCGGCCTGCAGATCCGGGCGACCAGCG
Source organism: Aquamicrobium sp. LC103 (assembly GCF_001014615.2). Taxonomy (GTDB): domain Bacteria; phylum Pseudomonadota; class Alphaproteobacteria; order Rhizobiales; family Rhizobiaceae; genus LBCQ02. Next base: position 127,619 of record NZ_LBCQ02000010.1, on the reverse strand, counting down.
CGATGACGGCCGGCATCGTCATGGGCATCATGATCATCCCGTTCATCTCGTCGCTTTCGGACGACATCTTGCGGCAGGTGCCGCGCGCCATGCGCGACGGGTCGCTGGGGCTGGGCGCCACGCAGTCGGAAACGATCAAGCGGGTCATCCTTCCCGCGGCTCTTCCCGGCATCGTCGGCGCGTTCCTGCTCGCGGTCAGCCGTGCCATCGGCGAGACGATGATCGTGGTGCTTGCCGCCGGCAACAGCCCATATCTGCGGCTCAATCTGGGCGAGGCCGTTTCCACGGTCACGGTGACGATCGTCAACCAGTTGACCGGCGACACCGATTTCGCCTCGCCGCAATCGCTCGTCGCCTTCGCGCTCGGCCTCACGCTTTTCGCGATGACGCTCGTCCTCAACGTCGTGGCGCTCTACATCGTGCGTCGTTACCGGGAGCAGTATGAATAGCAATGGCTGACGTGATCTCCCCACAACCGTCCCGCGAGACCGACCGCTCCGCCGAGCGGCTGAAGAGGATACGCGACGGCCTTTCCAGCCGCCACGCCCGCGAGAAGCGGTTCCGCGCCTACGGACTGGCCGCCATCGGCGCGGCGCTCGCCTTCGTGGCGATCCTCTTCGTCATGATCCTGTCGAAGGGTCTGCCGGCCTTCACCCAGGCGACGATGACGCTCGACGTCTTCTTCGATCCGGCGATCATCAAGGTCGAGCCGAAACCGGTGCCCCAGCAGGGGCAGTCGCCGGCCGAGTTCCGCCGCGCCACGCTCGACTGGGAGCGGCAGGTCACGATGGTCAACTGGAACCGCGTCGTCGAGACGGCGATCAAGAACGCCGCGCCCGACATGGAGGTGGATACCCGTCAGGCCCTGTCCATCGTCGAGACCAATGAGCGCTTCCTGCTGCGCGACCGCTTCGTCGCCGACCCGGGCCTTCTCGGCAAGACGATCCCCGTGGACATGCTCGGCTCCGCCAATGCCGACAACTGGCTGAAGGGCAATATCGACCGCAGCCTGCCCGATGCCCAGCAGCAGCTTTCCGCACCCGCCCGCGCGCTCGCCGACAAGCTGCTCGAGGAAGGCAAGATGCGCTTCGCCTTCGCGTCGCACATCTTCACCAATGTCGATTCCCGTTCGGCGCCGGCAAGCGCCGGCCTCGCGGGCGCCTTCGTCGGCTCGCTCTACATGATGCTAGTCGTCATCGTGCTCGCCGTGCCGATCGGCGTGGCAAGCGCGGTCTACCTGGAGGAGTTCGCGCCGAAGAACCGGCTGACGGACCTGATCGAGGTCAACATCAACAATCTCGCCGCTGTGCCGTCGATCGTGTTCGGTCTTCTCGGCGCGGCGGTCTTCATCAACTATTTCCGCCTCCCGCTTTCCGCACCTCTGGTGGGCGGCCTTGTGCTGACGCTGATGACGTTGCCGACGATCATCATCGCGACGCGCTCGGCGCTCAGGGCCGTGCCACCCTCGCTGCGCCAGGCCGCGCTCGGCCTCGGCGCGTCGCGAACGCAGACCGTATTCCACCATGTTCTGCCGGTGACCTTTCCGGGCATCCTCACGGCAACCATCATTGGCGTCGCACAGGCGCTGGGCGAGACCGCGCCGCTGCTTCTCATCGGCATGAACGCATTCGTTGCCGCCGTGCCGGCGACGCCCCTCGACCAATCCACCGCACTGCCGGTCCAGATCTATCTCTGGCAGGGCAACGAAAACCGCAATTTCTTCGAAGCGCGTACGTCCGCCGCAATCATAGTGCTGCTCGGCCTGATGATCACGTTGAACGCGATCGCGATCTTCCTCAGGACCAGGCTGGAGCGCCGCAGTTGAACAAGGACACAGTGATGGAGCCCAATGCCATGCAGTTGCCTTCCGAAAGGATCGTGGAACGTTCCGATCTCTATTCGATCAAGTCTTCCACCGTCCGCACGCCCGACGAGACGCCGCTGCCGACGCGCGTGAAGGCGCGCGAGGTCAGCGTCTTCTACGGGGCCAAGCAGGCGCTCTTCGACGTCTCGATCGATGTTCCCGAGCGCGCGGTGACGGCCTTCATCGGCCCTTCTGGCTGCGGCAAGTCCACCTTCCTGCGCTGTCTCAACCGCATGAACGACACGATCGAGGGCTGCCGGGTGACCGGCCGCATCGAGCTCGACGGCGCCGACGTCTACGACCCGCAGCTCGACGTGGTCGAATTGCGCGCCCGCGTCGGCATGGTGTTCCAGAAGCCCAACCCGTTCCCGAAGTCGATCTTCGAGAACGTTGCCTATGGTCCACGCATCCACGGCCTCGCCCGCAACAAGACCGAGCTCGAGGAGATCGTCGTCGGCAGCCTCAAGAAGGCGAGCCTGTTCGAGGAGGTGAAGGACCGGCTGCACGAGCCCGGCACCGGGCTTTCGGGCGGCCAGCAGCAACGTCTGTGCATCGCCCGAGCCATCGCGGTGTCGCCGGAGGTCATCCTCATGGACGAACCCTGCTCGGCGCTCGACCCGATCGCGACCGCCAAGATCGAGGAGCTGATCGACGAGCTTCGCGCGAACTACACGATCGTCATCGTCACCCACTCCATGCAGCAGGCCGCGCGCGTTTCGCAGCGCACCGCCTTCTTCCACCTCGGCATCCTGGTCGAGGAAGGGCCGACGGAGACGATCTTCACCGGTCCGCGCGAGAAGCGGACACAGGACTACATCACCGGCCGGTTCGGCTGAGCCGACAGGAGGCATCGATGGGCGAGCACATAGTCTCTTCGTTTGACGACGAGCTGAAGCAAATAGACCGGCTGATCCGCGACATGGCGGAGCGGGCGAGCGCCATGGTCTCGTCGGCCACGCGCTCGTTGCTCGGCTCGGATGCCGCGCTCGCCCAGCGGGTCATATCCGACGACGCGCTGATGGATGCGAGCCAGCGCGAACTGGACGAGCGCGCGATCACGCTGATCGCCAAGCGGCAGCCGATGGCGCAGGATCTGCGCGCGGTGGTCGCCGCGATCCGCATGGCGGCCGACCTCGAGCGCATCGGCGATCTCGCCAAGAACATCGCCAAGCGCGTCGGCGCGGTGGGCGAGGCGGGCGCTCCGCGCGGCCTCTCGCATTCGATCGACGCCATGGCGCAGATGGTCATCGCGCAGATCGAGGCCGTCATCGAATATTACGTCGCTCGCAACGCCGAGGCGCTCGTCGAACTGCGCGCCGACGACGAGAAGATCGACATCCAATACACCGCGGTGTTTCGCGAACTCCTCACCTATATGATGGAGGATCCGCGCAACATCACGCCCTGCACCCATCTCCTGTTCTGCGCCAAGAACCTCGAGCGGATCGGTGACCATGTGACCAACATCGCCGAGAACGCCTATTATGTCGTGACCGGCGCGCAGCTTCCGCTCAACAGGCCGAAGCTGGACGAGACCGGCATGACCGTTTCCGCCGGAGAAAGCTGAACCGAGGAGCGTCCGGAATGATCGCACCGAAAATCATGGTGGTGGAGGACGAAGAGCCGCTGGGCGTGCTGCTTCGTTACAATCTGGAAGCCGAAGGCTATCGCGTCGAGGTCGTCACGCGCGGTGACGAGGCGGATATCCGCCTGCAGGAAAGCGTTCCCGATCTCCTGGTGCTGGACTGGATGGTGCCCGCGGTCTCCGGCATCGAACTTTGCCGGCGGCTGCGCATGCGCCCCGAGACCGAGCGCCTTCCGATCATCATGCTGACCGCACGCGGCGAGGAGAGCGACCGCGTGCGCGGCCTCTCCACCGGTGCCGACGACTATCTGGTGAAACCATTCTCGACGCCCGAATTCGTGGCGCGGGTGCGCGCGCTTCTGCGCCGCGCCAAACCCGAGGTCCTTTCCAGCGTTCTCAAGGTCGGCGACATCGTGCTCGATCGCGATTCCCACCGGGTCTATCGCGGCAAGGCGGAGGTGAAGCTGGGCCCGACCGAATTCCGTCTGCTGGAATTCATGATGCGGCATCCGGGCCGCGTGTTCTCGCGCGGGCAGCTTCTCGACAATGTCTGGGGAGAGACGATCTATATCGACGAGCGCACGGTCGACGTGCATGTCGGAAGGCTGCGCAAGGCGGTCAACACCGGCCGTCGGCCGGACGTCATCCGCACCATCCGCGGCGCGGGCTACGCGATCAACGAGGAATAGCGGCGGCTTTCTGTTCGCGTATCGGATTATCCCGAAAGCCGGTACCCCGCTTTCGATACGCTACCCGCCGCGCCCGATCAGGAAACGGTGGCCGCCGGAAACGCTCTGCGTCTCGACGAGACGGTGGCCGCTCTCCGTGCAAAAAGCCGGAATGTCGATGACCGCGAGCGGATCGGTCGTCTCCACCCACAAGAGAGCGCCAGGCTCCATCCCGGACAAGCGCTTTCTTGCCCGCAACACCGGCAGAGGGCAGTTGAGCCCTCGCAGATCGTAAGTTTCGACCGTTTCGTTCACGCTGTTCAACTGCCAAAGATGTTCCGCAGCCGGCTGCGCAGGCCGGCCTTCGCCGGCGGTTGTGGTGCCGCCTCGGTCGCGGTGGGCGCCGGAACGCCGCCTGTCACGATCGATTCGGACGCGGCATCGGCAAGCGCCGGCGGAGTCGGTGCCGCTACCGATGGGGCTTCCTGTTGCGGAACCGGCGCCGGCGCTGCAGCCTGCTGTCGAGCGGCGGGAGGCGGGGTCGGCACCGCGGCGACGGTGGCCGGCGTGGCTGCCGGCTGCGCCGGGGCCGAGGCGACCGCCGTTTGCGGTTCGTTCAGCGAGGGCGGCTCGCGCGAGACACGTTCACCGCGCGCGCGGCGGCGCGACCAGTCCGCGACGAGCGCCGCTTCCTGCAGACCGGCGATGGACGGCGCCGGCTTGCCGCTCTTCGAGCTGCCGAGCGCGGCCGAGAACGCGGCTTCATAGGTCGACTGATACGTCTTGTAGGCGGTCTGGAGCGATTCGGGCTGCGTGGTGGCCGGGCAGGCGGCGGTCGGCGAGAACGCCCGGCCGGGTTCGGGAAGCTGGTTGAAGACGTAACGCTTGCCGCAGACGTCTACTTTCGGCGGAACCTTGGTGATCTCGAAATGGTCGTAGCCTTCCTTGAGGTTCTTCCAGAAACCGTAGTTGGGATCGTCGCGGTATCGGGCCATGTTCGCGGCGGTCATGCGGAACGGGAAGGCCTGGATCTGAAAGTCGGTCTGCCCGCCCTTGAAGGCGTCGCGCGCGAAGGCGTAAATCTGTTCGACCTGCTCGTCGGTCATCGAATAGCAGCCGGACGACGAGCAGGCTCCATGCACCATCAGATGCTGACCCGTGCGACCATGCGCGCGGTCAAAATTGTTGGGGAAGCCGATGTTGAAGGCAAGGTGGTAGCTCGACTGCGGATTCATCTGGTGCGGGCGCACCATGTAGAAACCCTCCGGCGCCTGGCGGTCGCCTTCCGTGAATTTGGGCCCGAGCTTGCCCGACCATTTGCAGATTTCGTAGCTGGTCGCGAGGTCGTAGCGGCCGGTGTCCTTCTGTTTCCAGACTTCGAGAACGCCTTCTTCCTTGAAGATGCGGACCATGATCGGCGAGGTCGTCCTCATGCCCTTCGCCTTCATCTCGCTCACCAGCTTCGTCGGAAGCGGCTTGGTGGCCTTGGGCGAGATGTCTTCCAACGTTCCATTACAGCCGGCGAGAGCCAAGGCTGCGATCAACAAACCGGCGCGTGTGAAGCTGGCTTTCATGATTTTCGGCGATCGTTCTCTGGTTTCAAATGTCGGGACGCGCGGCTCAGACCGGCGCCCGTTCCGAAATCCATACTGCTCTGGTTAACCTTGAAAAAACGTTACCGCAACGTTTACGATTCATCCCTCCAGGTAAGACGATAGCGGTACGCCGGTCACATTGAAAGAACGGGCGCGGCAATTTTGTGGCGAAAATCGGCTATCCGTGCAAGCGGAAGGGCAGCTACCTAGAACATGTCTCCCGAAAACGGCAACCGGTTTCGGGGTAAAGACATGCGTAAAAACAACGACCTAAAGCGCGGCGGGCGAATTTTGAAGGATCGCTTCGCGCTTTAGAGGCTGCGCCCCATCGCAAGGAACTTTTCGCGCCGGTGCTCGCGATAATCCATGTTCGCGCTGTCCATCTCGGCGAACCCTTTCGCGATCTGGTCGCCGGTCGCCTTGATCACCGCTTCCTTGCCGCGATGCGCGCCGCCCAGCGGCTCGGCGACGATGCCGTCGATGATCTTTAGGTCGAGCAGGTCCTGCGCGGTGATCTTCATGCTCGTCGCCGCGTCCTTGGAGCGCGTGGTGTCGCGCCAGAGGATCGAGGCCGCGCCCTCCGGCGAGATCACCGAATAGATCGAGTGCTCCAGCATGTAGACCTTGTTGGCGACCGCGATCGCGATCGCGCCGCCGGAGCCGCCTTCGCCGATGATGACGCAGACGTTGGGCACCTTGAGACCCAGGCAGGCGGAGGTCGAGCGCGCTATGGCCTCGGCCTGGCCGCGCGCTTCGGCGTCGACGCCGGGATAGGCGCCGGCCGTATCCACGAGGCTGACGACCGGTACGCCGAACCTGTCGGCGAGTTCCATTATGCGCACGGCCTTGCGATAGCCCTCCGGCCGCGCGCTGCCGAAATTGTGCTTGAGCCGCGTCTGGGTGTCGTTGCCCTTTTCGAGCCCGAGAACCGCGACCGGCGCGCCCCTGAAGCGGGCGAAACCGCCGACGATGGCGTTGTCCTCGCCGAAGCCGCGATCGCCAGCAAGCGGTGTGAATTCGGTGAAGAGCGCCGAAACGTAGTCGAGGGCATGCGGCCTGTCGGGATGACGCGCGACCTGCACCTTCTGCCACGGCGTGAGCTGGCGATAGGCGTCGCGCAGCGCTTCCTTGGAACGCTTTTCGAGCCGCGCGATCTCGTCTCCGACATCGACCGCCTCACCGTTCTCGGCAAGCTTCTTCAGTTCGAGGATCTTGCCTTCCAGATCGGCGACGGGTTTTTCGAAGTCGAGGTAATTGTACATACGCCTTGCTGTATCCAAACGAGAAAAGCGGCAAAACCGCCCGGCAGGCGGCTTTTCGGAGTGAAAACGCCCGCCTCACATAACGATCCGAGGCCTAATCGGCAAGCGGGTGATGCCGGTTCACCAGCTCGAGCAGCCGGTTTTCGAGAACATGGGTGTATATCTGCGTGGTCGAGATGTCCGAATGGCCGAGCAATTGCTGCACGGCGCGCAGGTCGGCGCCGTTCTGCAGCAGGTGGCTGGCGAAGGCGTGGCGAAGCACATGCGGCGACACCTTCGCCGCCGGGATGCCCGCGCGGGCTGCGAGCGCCTTGAGTTCGCGGGCGAAGACCTGGCGGGGCAGGTGGCCGGTTTCCGAGGCCGCGGGGAAGAGCCAGGGGCTATCCGCCATCGAAGGGTGGCGGGAACGCTCGGCGAGCCAGTGCTGCATGGCTTCGCGTGCCTTTCGCGAGAGGGGCACCATGCGCTCCTTGCCGCCCTTGCCGCGCACGAGGAAGAAGCGATCGTCGCGCAATGCCACAGAGACCGGCAGGCTCACCAGCTCGGAAACACGCAGCCCGGTGGCGTAGAGCGTTTCGACCAGTGCCTGAAGGCGGCATGCCGAGACATACGCGGCTTCGTCGCGGGCTTCCTGCTGCTCGATCGCGGCACGATCGAGCAACGCGGAGATGTCGTTTTCACGCATCGTCTTCGGCAGCGGCTTGTCCTTCCTGGGCGCGTCGAGCACGCCGGTCGGGTCGTCCTGGCGTAGGCCTTCGGTATAGAGGAACTTGAAGAACTGGCGCATCGCCGACAATTTGCGCGCCTGCGACGTGGCGGCGAAGCCGCGTGCGGCGATGTCGTCCAGCCACGACCGGATCGCCGTGGAAGAAGCGCCCGGCAAGCCGCCGGCCTCGGAGGAAAGGAATTCCGCCGCGTCTTCGAGGTCCCTGCGGTAGGAGGCGAGCGTGTTTTCGCTTGCTCCGCGCTCCGCGCTCATCATTTCGAGGAAGGCTTCGAGCCTCGCCGTGCCCTTCATGTCACTTGCTCCGGGCCGTCGCACCCACCGCCAAGGGGCGAAGGCTAGGCTCGCAATGGTGTCCAATTGGTGAATCCTCCTGCCCGAAATGCTGGAGGCGAAAGCGGAGAAACCGTCGAATGACCAGATACGGAACAAACGCGCGATGAACGACGTTTATGGCGTGAGGCATCGCCATGGAACAGATAGCGGCTCTTCTTTTGATAATCGGATGCTCCGAGGATTTGACCCAGTGCAAGGAGTTGCCCGCACCGGTGCCCGTATTCGAGTCCTCCGAACAGTGCGACGCAGCGCAAACCGATGCATTTCGCGCGTTCACGCGCGACTATACCCAGCTTTTCGCCAAATGCGTCGAAGTGGATTCCGCGCTGGAGGAAATGGACGCCGAGATCGTTTGGGATATAACGGAAGCGGGTGATTTGGTCGTATCCGTGGAACCAGTTGGCGATTCGAGGATTGTTGTAGCGTCCGAAAAGGCCACAGCGGAGACGACGGGATCGCGCGGCGGTGGGGACTTGATACATGAACCATGACCCGTCATGCTAATGTCGAAGGGTCATCTCCAACGGAGGCAGTTAGATGAAGAAAGTTCTTTTAGCGGTTGCCGCAGCAGGCATGTTGGCAGCGGCCGGTTGCACCACGGCTGAGCAGACGGCGGTCGGTGGCGCGGCGGTTGGTGCCGGCATCGGCGCCCTTGCGACGGGCAAGGCGAGCGGCGCGCTGGCCGGCGCGGCGATCGGCGGCGCGAGCGGCTATCTTATTGGCCGGGTCGCGGACCGCCCGGGCCACTGCCGCTATCGCGACCAGTATGGCCGCGAATACACGGCCCGCTGCTGAGAGCTGACCCTCGATAAAACGAAGAACCCGCCGGCGCGAAGCTCCGGCGGGTTCTTTTTTGCGGGATGCGGGGAAGCAGGCGCGCCTACGCCATCGCCATTGCGCCCGGGCCCGGAATGGCGCCGGGCGGGCACTTGCCGAGGATGATCATGCCGAGCACCTCGTCCTCGGTGACGTCCTCGGTGCGCGCCGTGCCGACCACGCGGCCGTTCTTCATCACGCAGACGCGGTCGGCGAGATCGAACACGTCGTGGATGTCGTGGCTGATGAGGAAGATGCCGATACCGTCTTCCTTGAGCTGCCTGACGAGCTCGCCGACCTGCGCGGTCTCCTGCGGGCCGAGGGCGGCGGTGGGCTCGTCCATGATCAGGATGCGCGCGTTGAAATGGATCGCGCGGGCGATCGCGACCGACTGGCGCTGTCCTCCGGAAAGCTTCACCACCGGCTCCTTGAAGCGCTGGAAGCGCGGGTTGAGCCGGCCCATGACCTTGCGGGTTTCCGATTCCATCGCCACGTCGTCGAGCGTGCCCCAGCGGGTGCGCAACTCACGACCGAGGAAGAGGTTGGCGGCCGCGTCGACATTGTCGGCCAGCGCGAGCGTCTGGTAGATCGTCTCGATGCCGTATTTCTTGGCGTCGCGCGGATTGCCTATCGCCGCTTCCTCGCCATTCACGAAGATGGTGCCCTCATCCCGCTTGTAGGCACCGGAGAGGATCTTGATCAGCGTCGACTTCCCCGCGCCATTGTGGCCGAGAAGCGCGACGACCTCGCCGGCACGCAGGTCGATGGAAGCATCGTCCACGGCATGGATGCCGCCGAAGGAGATGGAGATGTTCTTCATCTCCACGAGAGGCGCTGCGTCTGCCATTGCCTGTCCTCCTACTGGATGCGCTTGCGATAGAGCGTGTCGAGCCATACGGCCACGACCAGCGCCAGGCCGACGACGATGTTCTGCAGCGGCGTGTCGACGCCGAGCAGGATCATGCCCGACTGCAGCGATTGCATCAGCACGGCGCCGAGCATGGCGCCGGCGATGGTCCCGACGCCGCCCGAAAGCGAGGTGCCGCCGATGACGGCCGCCGCGATCACCAGGAGCTCGTCGAGCGTGCCTTGCGCGTTGGTCGCCGCGTTGAGGCGGGCGGTCGAGATCATCGAGCCGATGGCGGCGAGGCCACCCATCACCATGAAGATCTTCATGGTGACCCAGCGCGTGTTGATGCCGGCGAGTTCGGCTGCTTCCGGATTGCCGCCGATGGCGAAGACGTAACGGCCGAAGCGGGTGCGGGTGGCGATGAAGGTCATGACGATGCCGACGGCCACCGCGATGAGAACCGGGATGGCGATGCCATGGGCGATGAACAGTCCGCCCTCGGGAAGCTCGATGTTGTTCGCCTGGGCATAGCGGCGGACGATGCCGACCGGCCAGGGATAGGAATTGGCGACCCAGACGGCGCCGAGGATCAGGGCGCAGGTCACCGCCCCCATGAAAATCTCCGCCCAGACGGGCCTTAGCGGAAACTTGAAGCGCTTGCGCTGCGTGCGGCCGTTGAAGAGCATCAGCACCACCGCCGCGCAGGCGACCAGCCCGACGATCCAACTCCAGGTCTCGCCGATCGAACCGTCCGGCCCGCCGCCGATCAGGCGGTAGGTGGGGTCCATCGGAGCGACGGTCTGGCCGCTCGTCACCCACCACGCCGCGCCGCGCCAGACGAGCAGGCCGCCGAGCGTGACGATGAACGCCGGCACGCCGAGATAGGCGATGACGTAGCCGTGCAGCGCGCCGATCGCGACGCCGATGACGAGGCCCGCCGCAATGGTGATCAGCCAGATCGAGGGATGGCCGAAGCCGAGGATCTGCGGCAGATACTGCGCCTGCGTCACGCCCATGATCATGCCGACGAAGCCCAGGATCGAGCCCACCGAAAGGTCTATGTTGCGGGTGACGATGACCAGCACCATGCCGGTCGCCATCACGGCGATGGACGACGACTGGACGGAGAGGTTCCAGAGATTGCGCGGGGTCAGGAAGAGGCCGCCGGAAAGCAGATGGAACACGCCCCAGATGACGAGCAGCGCTCCCAGCATGCCCAGCATGCGCGTGTCGATCTCGGTCGCCTTGAGAAAACGCTTCACCGCGCCGAGTTCGCTCGATCGAGCAAGGTCAGCCGGCGCATTCGAAGTCGCATCCGACATGGTTTCCTCCGTCCGGCCGCGCATGCTTCGACGTCTGCGCCGGTCAATCCACCTTAACGAGACGCCGCGGTTCACGTCAAACCGCGGCGTCCCACGATATCCAGGAAGCTCAGTCGCAGGCCGCGACCGAACCGGCCGTCACGCCCTGGCAGACGACCTCCTTCGAAACCCAGCCGGCATCGATGACGACGTCCAGATTGTCCTTGGTGACCGGCACGGGCGACAGGAACACGGCGTTCATCTCGACCTTGCTCGGACCGTCGGCCCATTTGACGACGTTCGGAATGGCGTCCATCGCCGTGCCCTCGGCGAGCTGGTTGGCGATCTCGGCGGCGTTCTTGCCGAGGTCGCGCGAATCCTTCCAAACCGAGACGGTCTGTGTGCCGAGCGCCACGCGGTTGAGCGCGGCGTGGTCGGCGTCCTGGCCGGAAACCGGCACCGAACCCGCCAGGCCCTGCGCGTCGAGCGCCGCGATCGCGCCGCCGGCGGTGCCGTCGTTCGAGGCGACGACCGCGTCCACCTCGTTGTTGTTGGCGGTCAGGAACTGCTCCATGTTCTTCTGCGCATTGGCGGGCAGCCAGCCATCGGTGTAGGCCTCGCCGACATTCTTGATCTTGCCACCGTCGATGGCTTCCTTCAGCACTTCCATCTGGCCGGCAAAGAGGAAATCGGCGTTCGGATCGGCGCCGCTGCCCTTGATGAAGACGTAGTTGCCCTCGGGCTGCACGTCGAACACGGCCTTGGCCTGCATGCGGCCGACTTCCTTGTTGTCGAAAGTCAGGTAGAAGGCGTCCGGATTCTCGATCAACCGATCATAGCCGACGACCGGAATGCCTTCAGCGACCGCTTTCTCCACCGCCGGGCCGATGGCGCTGGCATCCTGCGCCAGGATGATCAGCGCGTTTGCGCCTTGCGAGATGAGGGCTTCGACGTCCGTAAGCTGCTTGGCGGCGGAAGACTGCGCGTCCGCCGAAATATACTTGTTGCCGGCGGCTTCGACCGCGGCCTTGATCGCCGCCTCGTCGGTCTTCCAGCGCTCTTCCTGGAAGTTGGACCAGGAAACGCCGATGATCTTGCCTTCGGCTTGCGCCGCGGCGGACAACGCCAGCGACATCGCGACACCCGCCAGCATGGCGGTAGCAAAGTTCCTCATGATATTCCTCCCTGCGCCATGGGCGCCTGCGGTAAAGACGATTACCAGTGGAAGCTCTTTTTTTCGAGCCTCGAAAAAAATAATGACTCACGCCGACACCTATGTCAATATGCTTTGGCGATGTGCCGAAACGAGCCGGAACGGCCTCGATTGGGCGGCATTGCAGGGAGGATCCGGAACATGACGATCGGCGTGCGCCACGACGATTTGCGCAAGCGCAACCGCGCGATGGTGATTGCGGCGGTGCGCCGCTCCGGCCAGCCCTCGCGCACCGAGATCGCGAGCGCGACGGAGCTGAGCCATTCCACGATCTCCGCGATTTCCTCCGACCTCATCAACGAAGGCATATTGGCGGAAGCCAAGAGCGAGGCGACGGCGACCAAGCGCGGACGGCCGCAGGTCGGTCTTTGCCTCAATCCGGATGCAGGGGTGGTGCTGGCGATCGTGCTGTCGCTCAACTCGCTCTCGGCGACGATGATCGACTATTCAGGCACCGCGATCGCGCAGGACATTTCCCGCCCGGCGACATTGAGCATGGGCAAGGCCGAGCTCATCGAGGTGGTGCTGGCGGCGGCTCGACGGCTCATTGAGCGGCCCGACCTGGCGGAAAAGCGGCTCCTGCGTATCGCGCTCGGCATCCAGGGCATCACCGATTCCGATGCGCGCCGGCTGATGTGGACGCCGATTACGCCGGAAGGCGACATCGACTTCGCGGACGCGCTGGAGGAGGCCTTCGGCATTCCCGTAACCGTGCAGAACGATTGCAACATGATCGCGGTGGCGCTGCGCAACCGCGCGCCGGAACGCTACAGCGACAATTTCATCGCCGTGCTCCTGTCGAACGGCATCGGCATGGGGCTGGTGCTGCGCGGCGAGCTCTTCACCGGGTCGCATTCGTCGGGCGGCGAGTTCGGCCACATGATCCACATGCCGGACGGCGCGCTTTGCCGCTGCGGCAGGCTCGGCTGCATCGAAGCCTATGCCGGCAATTACGCGATCTTCCGACACGCGCGCGGCGAGGGCGAGCGCGCGAAGCCGGCGGCCGACATAGACGACGCCACCATGCTGGCGCTGGCGGCGGCGGCCCGCGACCATGAGGGACGCGAGCGCGATGCCTTCCACAAGGCCGGCGAAGCGATCGGCTTCGGGTTGGGCAGCCTGTTCGCCCTGATCGATCCGGCTCCCGTGGCGATCGTCGGGCTCGGCGCGTCCGCCTTCGACATCATCGAGCCGTCGATCCGCGAGGCGATCGCCAAGACAGCCGGCGGCCAGCACAATGCCGCGATCTCCTTCGATCTGGAGCCGGACGAGGCGCCGCTGATCCGCGAGGGCTGCGCGAGGCAGGCGCTGACTTTCGTCGACCAGGAAATCTTCGCGCCCGGCCAGGCGATGCAGGCGCTGGCCGGGAGGGAAGTGGCGTAGGCGGAGCCCCGGCATTCAGCCCGCGGAGGTTTGAGAACGGCGGCGCTCGACCTTGGCCAGAAGAACGAGACTGGCCGCCAGAAGGAGCGCGCCGTTGGCCGGGTGAAGCGAGAGTGGCACCGGAGCGGCACCTGCGGCCAGAGCGACCTGGACCAGATAGAGAGCCAGGACGATGGTGGTCCACCATCCGAAACCGCGCAGGCGGCGGACCAGAAGCGTCCCCGCGGGAAGCAGGATCGCGGGCAGGGAAAGGGCAATGCCGCTTCCGCCATGCAATCCCAGCAGGTTCGGATCGAGAAAGAGGCCGAGGCCGGCGCTGAGGAACTGCGCGAAAATGCCGATCGGCAGTACCCAGGCCAGCAGCGTGAACCAGACAGGCGTTCCGAGATGCAGGTCGGTCAAGGTGTCGTGTTTCTTTTCCATGGCTGGTGGTCTTCCGTTGGATGCGGGTGGATGCGAGGCGGCGGGTCCGCTCGACGCTGGCTGCGTCAGGCCGTCTGACCCGCGAATGGCTGCGAGGTCGCGCCGAGGCAGTTCAACGAGGCGAGCGTGCTCCTGACCGCGACGCCGAGCGGGGTGCGCGGCTCCTCGCCCAGCAATTCGACGAGACGACAATTGTCGAGCCGGACCGGATGACGCCAATGCTGCGCGATCTCGGCCGCCTCGCGCGGAAAGCCGCCGAACGGTGCCGCAAGGCGCATGAGCCACCACGGAAAGCCGTAGACGCGAAGCTCGCGGCCGGCCACCCCGCGGATCGCCTCGATCATCTTCGTTCCGTCGTCGTCGAACAGGCCTTCGAACTGCACCACCTCGAAAGGCTTCAGGCGTTCCGGCACCTCGACGAGCCGCGCGAAGGTTTCGGCCAGGTCCGGTAGATAGGCCCAGCTATGGCCCGCGCCACGCGCCGGATTGACGATGCGGCGCAGCGGCTTTCCCGGCGAGACCATGGCTTGTGCGAACCAGCTCGCACGCACGCCCGGCCCAAAGAAATCTCCGGCCCGCAGGATCAGCGACGGTACTTCGGGTGCCGCCTGCTCGAGGCGCCGTTCCAGCGCGACGCGGATCGCGCCCTTACGGCTCTTCGGCCGCTGCGGGCTTTCGGCGCCGATGACCGGCGTCGTTGCCGGATCGAAATTGTAGATGGTTCCCGGCAGCACGATCCGCGCGCCGACCTTCCTCGCCGCCGCGATCGTGTTGTCGATCATCGGCAGGACGAGCTTGTCCCAGTTCGCGTAGTTGGGCGGGTTCACCGCATGCACGATGATCGATGCGCCCCGTGCGGCCCGGACGACGTCCGCGCGCTGCATGGCGTCGCCCTCGACCCATTCGATCCGCGCCGGACCCGTGGTCCGGGCCGCGGCGACGTTGCGCGCCATGCCGCGCACCCGCCAGCCACGGCGGAGGAGTGCCGCGGCGATGCTGCTGCCGATGCCGCCCGTTGCTCCGAGCACGAGTGCTGTCTGGTTCCGTTCCATCGCTGTTGCTCCTCATGTGCATTGGTTGCGATGGACGGAGGATGCGGCTCGTTCGGATGAAAAGGAATTACAAACAATCCTACAGGTGATAGAAAGATTTCTATGAGCAAATCCATCTCATGGGACGATCAGCGCATCTTTCTGGCCGTTCTCGAAGAGGGCAGCCTGTCGGCCGCCGCCCGCAGGCTCGGCCTGTCGCATCCCACCGTGCGTGCGCGCATCGAGGCTCTGGAAGATGGATTGGGCACGGTGCTGTTCACCCGCTCGGTCAACGGCCTGACACCCACCGAGACGGCCGAAGCGCTGCGCGGTCCGGCGCGCGCCATGGCGATGGCGTCGGAACTGTTCGTGCGTCACGCATCCGCGCCCAGCGGAGAGGTCGCCGGAACGGTCCGGATCAGCGTTCCCGAATTCATGGGCATCGAGGTCGTGCCGGCGATGCTCGCGCGGCTGCGCGAAGCGAATCCCGCCATCCGCATCGAGCTGTCGCTGAGCAACGCACCGGCGGATCTGCTTGCACAGGAGGTCGATATCGCGGTGAGGACCGTGGCGCCAAAACAAGAGGCGCTGGTCGCGCGCAAGGTCGCTTCGATCCCGCTCGGCCTGTTCGCTTCACGCGCCTATGTCGAGCGGCGCGGAAGTCCGGCGAGCTTCGCCGATATGACCGACCACGACGTCATCGGCCCAGATCGCAACCGCAGCGATCTTGCGCTGGCGGAGAAACTTGGCGGCGCCTTCTCGCGCGACCGCTTCGTCATGCGCACCGACAGCCATCCGGCACAGCTCGCCGCCGCCCGCGCGGGCCTCGGCATCGCCGTCGCGCACGTTCCGGTTGGCGAGAGGGATCCGGACCTGATCCGCATGCTGCCCGACATCGACATCGCCGTGCTGGAAACGTGGATCGTGACGCACGAGAACCTCGCCAGGGTTCCCCGTGTCCGCGCGGTCTTCGATTTCCTCGTGGAATCCTTCAGGAAAATGTCGCGACGTTCCTGACAAATTGACGGTGAATTGGAAGGGGCTGCTCCGCGGGAGACGGGACCACCCGCACCAAGACCCATAGCGAGCCTTCGATCCCCTATCCCTTGAAACCGGCGATCGCCAGCGGGTTTTCCTCCATCGCCGCGCGGTCGGGCGTGTCGACCGCCGGATTGCCCATGAAGGCGGAAAAGAGCCGACGCACGTAATCCTCCGGCATGTCGAAGGTGATAAGCACCAGCCTGGTGCCGCGCGGCCCCTCCGGCCATGCCGGCAGGCGTGCCGGTGGATGCAGCAGCTTCTGCACGCCGTGGATCACCAGAGGGCGCTCCGGGTCCTCGATGAGCTCGATCACGCCCTTCATACGCAACAGCTTCTCGCCCTGCGTGGACTGCAGGAGGTCGAGGAACATCTCGATCGCCGAGAAGGAAACCGGCCGGTCATGAACGAGGGAAAAGGTTCTCACGCGCTCGTCATGATGATGATGATGATGATGGTGGTGATGGTCATCGTGGCCATCATGGTCATGATGATGAAGCTCTTCCTCGCCGAGCCAGCGGCGCACGTCGGCGGACTTGGTGTCGGGATTGTAGAGCCCGCATTCGAACAGCGCGGCCGGTCCGGTTCCCTCCGCCCCGGCGTCGAGGATTTCGGCCGAAGGGTTGAGCGCGTGAAGGCGGCCGCGAAGCTGCTCGATGTCTCCCTTGTCCGCGAGGTCGGCCTTGGTGAGGACGATGCGGTCGGCGACCGCCACCTGCCGCACGGCCTCCTCATGTGCGTCGAGCGTCGCCGCACCGTTGACTGTGTCGACGACCGTGATGACGCCGTCGAGCCGCAGCGCCTGCGCGAGCGCCGGATGGCCCATCACCGATTGCAGCACCGGTACGGGGTCGGCGAGGCCGGTCGTCTCGATGACGATGCGCTTGAGCGGGGCGACGCGACCGGTCTGGACGCGGTCGACCAGGTCGGCGAGCGTATCCACCAGCTCGCCGCGCACGGTGCAGCAGAGGCATCCATCGGAGAGCTCGATCACGCCGTCGGAAGCCTGCTCGACCAGCAGATGGTCGATCGAGACCTCGCCATATTCGTTGATGATGACGGCCGTGTTCTCGAGCGCCGGGTCCTTCAGCAGTCGATTGAGCAGCGTGGTCTTGCCGGCTCCGAGAAAGCCGGTGAGGATCGAGACCGCGATCGGTGCGAACGCCATGTGTCAGCCGCCTTCGGCGACGGCGGATTCGGGCGCGTTGTCCGGGCGCGGGGTGGGGATCGGCACGTCAGCGTAGCGCGGCGCGGTCGATTCCGGCCCCGTCGCGCCGAGCGAGATCGCCATCGTCACCGGCTCGCCCGCGGGCGCCTTGATATGGGGCGAGTGGAAAACCGGCTTGCCTTCGGGGCCCCGGCTTTCGGCAACTGTCTTCCAGGCCTCCTCCGTGCAGATGACCGAGCGCAGATTCACCGGCGCGGAAGGCTCCGCGCCGGTGGGACGCAGCTGACCGATGAAGGGTGCGGAGTCCAGCGGCTGCGAAAAGCCGCGCTCGAGCAGGTCGGCGGCCTTGTCGGCGCGCGTTTCGATCGTGAGCTCGCCGATCACCACCGCCATCAGGGTGCGCCCGTTGCGGGTGGCGGTCGCCACGAGGTTGAAGCCCGACGGGCAGGTGTAGCCCGTCTTCATGCCGTCGGCGCCGTTGAAACGCCTGATGAGGTCGTTGGTGTTCTCCATCACGGTCTTGCCGGTATCCAGCGCCTCGATGGAGTAATATTTCGAATATTCCGGAAATTCGTTGCGCAGGGCCATCGCGAGAATGGCGAGGTCGTGGGCGTTCGAGTGCTGCTCCTCGGCGTGCAGGCCATGCGGGTTCACGAAGCGCGTGCCGCTCATGCCGAGACGCAGCGCCTCGCCGTTCATGCGCGCCACGAAGGCCTGGCGCGTGCCCGCCACGCTTTCGGCGACGGAGGTCGCCACGTCGTTGGCCGACTTCACCATGAGGATCTTTATGGCGTTGTCGACGCTCAGCACCGTGCCCGGCTTGTAGCCCATCTTGCTGGGCGGCTCCTTGGAGGCGCGTTCCGAAATGCGCACCGGCGATTCAAGCGTTATCTCGCCGGCCTTGATCGCGCGGAAGGTGACGTAGGTCGTCATCAGCTTGGTGAGGGAGGCCGGATACCAGGGCCGGAACGCGTCCTCCTGCTCCAGAACCCTGCCCGTGTTCAAATCGACGACGATGGAAGGCCCCGCCTTCGCCGCGGCCGTCGCAGCCACCGTTGCCAGCAGACCTGCCAGAAGACGCCGCGAAATATGCCATTTCCCCATGATCAAATCGAATTCGCCTCTTGCCGTAGTCGCATCGGGATAAGTAAGGTTTCGACAGGAGCGGGAAGTTTCCGCGCCAGGCAACCGAACGAATGAAAACCCGAGAGTCCGTTTCTGCTAATTAGCCTATGTGACGCCAAGATGGCAAAGCCGTCATGCTTCACGATCCTTTGGGCATGTGCGGACCGCGAGAAGCAGAAGGAAGCAAGGCCAAAATGCCGATCCTGAACCGCGCCGCCGAATTGCAGCAAGAGGTCGCCGGATGGCGCCAGCATCTCCATTCGATCCCTGAACTTCTCTACGACGTCCACCAGACGGCGGCTTTCGTGGAGGAGCGCCTCAGGGAATTCGGCTGCGACGAGGTCGTTCCTAGGATCGGCCGCACCGGCGTCGTCGGCATCATCAAGGGCAATCTCGGCGATGGGCCGACGATCGGGCTTCGGGCCGACATGGATGCGTTGCCGCTGAACGAGATCACCGGCAAGCCCTATGCCTCCGCGACGCCGGGCAAGATGCATGCCTGCGGCCATGACGGGCATACGGCGATGCTTCTGGGGGCCGCTAAATACCTCGCCGAATCGCGCAATTTTTCGGGCTCGGTCGCGGTGATCTTCCAGCCGGCCGAGGAGGGCGGCGCTGGCGGTCAGGCGATGGTCAAGGACGGCATGATGGAGCGATTCGGCATCGAGCGGGTCTTCGGCATGCACAACATGCCCGGCCTGCCGGTCGGCCAGTTCGCGCTGCGGCCCGGCCCGATCATGGCGGCGACGGCGGAGTTCACCATCAAGATCAACGGCAAGGGCGGCCACGCGGCCATGCCGCACGGCACGATCGATCCGATCGTCGCGGCGAGCCAGATGGTGATGTCGCTGCAGACGATCGCCTCGCGCACGATCGACCCGATCGATTCCGTGGTGGTCTCCATCACCAAGTTCCATGCCGGCGACGCCTATAACGTCATCCCCTCGCAGGCGGAAATCGCCGGCACGATCCGCACCCTGCGCACGGAGGTGGGCGAGAAGGCGCGGCAGCGCATGCGCGAGATCTGCGAAGGCATCGCGGCCGCGCACGGAGCGAGCGTCGAGGTCGACATCGACGTCAACTACCCCGTCACCTTCAACAATCCCGACGAGGCCGTCTTTGCCGGCGACATCGCGAAGTCGGTGGCGGGCGAGCCGCAAGTCCACACCAGCATCCAGCCGGTCATGGGCGGCGAGGATTTCTCCTACATGCTCGAAGCGCGGCCCGGCGCCTTCATCTTCATCGGCAATGGCGACAGCGCCAACCTGCACAATCCGGCCTACGACTTCAACGACGAGGTGATTCCGCACGGGATCAGCTATTGGGTGAAACTGACCGAGACGGCGCTGGCGCGATAAGGCGATCTCAATCGCCGGAAAGCCCGCCAAAGATGTTGGCGAACGCCGAGGAAGCGTTTATGTAGCAGGCGAGTGGTCCCGTAGCTCAGCAGGATAGAGCATCAGATTCCTAATCTGAGGGTCACAGGTTCGAATCCTGTCGGGATCACCAGAAATTCCAGGGCATCGGGCCGCGAATGGCGATGGCGACTGCCAGCGTGACGCCGAGGGGGCGTTCCAAGCGACGATTCCATTTCATCTGGAAACACCCTAGCCGTACGCAAACCTCGTCAAACGGTGATTTCGCGCGCCGTGATGGCATAGCTGAATTTGTCGGCCGCCAATTCTTCGAACCGGCCGCTATCGTTCTCGGCCTGCGGATACATGAGGAACGGCAGCGGGCTTGCTTCCTGCTTGCTTTCCGGTAAGGCGATATCCCGCGCCGTGTTGAAGCCGATCCAATTGCCCTCCCAACTGCCGAACAGGGCCGCGTTGATCGGCGCGATCAGGGGATCGTCCAGGTCCTTGATCCACTCGGGCTTCTCCTGGCGCATCACTTTCAGGACATCCGCGGGATCCATCGCAACCCACCCGTAATCGGCAAGCCAGACTTCCGCGCGACAATGCTGTGCGCCGGAGAGCTTGGACGGATTGCCCCCCAATTCGCGGTATCCGAAGGCGGACGGCGCCACACGCACTCCGTAGATGTCCCGTGCGGGGACGCCCACCGAACGCGCCATGGCGACGAACAGCCCGTTCAAGTCGGCGCACTTCCCGCCCAGCCCACCGCTGGTGAGGAGAGCGATCGCGTCTCCACTGCCGCAGCCGGGCACCGTTGGTTCGCGATGACAGTTCGAGACGATCCATTCATACAACGCGCGTACCTTGTCGACGTCGGTGACGGCCCCTTGCGTGGCGCGTTCCGCGGTCTCCCTCACTATTCCTTCTACCGGCTGCAGTCGCGTCGGCTTGAGATTCGCCTCGAGAACGGCCGCGTCCTCCTGGGCCGACATGGGTCGTTCCCAATCGACGGCGCGGTTCTTGGTCCGCACGCGGCTGGTCAAGGTCAGCGTCGGCGCCTGCTCTCCTCCGTCAAATTCAGCAAACAGCATCGCTGCGTCGCCGTCGCCGGCGATCTCGCTCCTGACGCCGTTGCCCTCCCAGTCGTTGTCCACGGTACGCTGGAAACCGTTTTCGAGCGTGGGCACGGGCAGCCACAAGCGCGTGGTGCCGTCGCTCCGCGGCAATACCACCGTCGTGGTGATGTCAAAGGTACGCCATTCACCAACCTCAATGTCGAAGGCCGGCTCCGGAGGCATCAGCCGAGCACGGGCGAACGACGGAGTGCTTCCCAATGCGGTCGCGGCAAGACCGAATTTCAAGATCGAGCGTCGGCTAAGCAAATGCATCGCGGATCCTCCCATGGACAGCATGCTCTCAAGCCAGGGATCATGGTCTCGCGTGCTCGGGGTTGTGTCAATACATCGCTGCAACTGCGAGGCGGTTTCAGGGGGGCGCGGGCCTGCCGTGGTTGGATGCCTTATCCGTTCAGTCCAGCGCCTCGCCGTTTTGCTGCGGCTCGATGAGCGCGCCAAAAGCGGGCATGGATGCATGGAATTGTCGATAAGGCTCGTGCCGCGCCCCTTTATTCCCGAAGCCGCCTAACGCCTCTTCCCAACCTCCTCCAGCCGCCTCAGCGAACCGGCGATGTTCTCGCGCGCCTGCCGTTCACAGCGAAGGCGGAAAGGTTCGGTGAAGTAGATATGCTCGCGCCCGGCGAAACGCCTGAGGACCGCCGAGCGGCCGGCGATCCAGTCGTCCTCCCCGACCCAGGCATATTCCTTGCGGGTCGCCTCCTCATAGGCGCGGAAGGCTTCGGGCGAGGCGCCGAGGATGGCGAGGTCCATGTCGAGGAAAAAGGCGGCATCGGAGCGCGCCGAGGCATCGGAGAGATCGGGCACCTCATGCGTCGCCGTCGCCTCGATCATCAAGGCGATGCGCTCGAGCCGTGCCGCCTCGCAGGTGTCGCGGAGGCGCTGGCGGGCGAACTCGGCGCTGCGCGCCTCGTTGTCGTTGCGCCGGCTGTCATAGATCGCGTCGTGAAACCAGATGGCGGCTTCCACGGCTCCCGCGTCCGAAAGTTCGTCGCGCCGCTCCCGCGCGAGCGCGAGCAGCGCTTCGACATGGGCCGTGCCATGATAGTGCCGCTCGGGCGCGCGGTACATCCGCGTCAATTCCTGCTTCAGCCTGTCGTCGATCAGCGCCAAAACTTGCCCCCATGCGGGTTCCAAAAGTGTCTCCTAATAGTTTCATGGCTGTTGGCAATATCGCAAACCCGCTGGACATGAAGGGCGGCGGCCTTCATCATCGCCCTCTTTGAGGAGGGACCACCATGGGTGTCGAAAGTCTTCTTGTCTTCATTTTGATCGGTGCGATCGCTGGCTGGCTCGCCGGGCAGCTCGTCAAGGGCTACGGCTTCGGCCTTTTGGGCAACATCGTCGTCGGCATCGTCGGCGCGTTCATCGCCGGGCTCCTGCTTCCCGCCATCGGCATCAATATCGGCAGTGGCATCATCGCCGCGATCATCAACGCGACTATCGGCGCGGTGGTGCTGCTGGTTCTCATCAGGCTGATCAAGCAGGCCTGACCCCCACACCGCAATCAACCCTGACGGAAGCCAGCCGGCGGGGTTTTGCACGCTCTTCGATCGCGCCTCAGCGCCTCGAAAACAGCAGCACCGCGCCTGCAAGGCAGACGGCCATCAGACCCACGACAGCCGCCGTCTGGCCGGGATTGTCCTTGATCGACTGTTCGAGCCGATGCGCCCGCTTGCGGACGACGGGAAGCGCATGGGCAAAGCGGTCGGCGATGTCGGCATAGACATCGGCGGCATCGTGCCTGGTGTCGCGATAGGCCGAAGCGCCGCGCTTCGACAGCGATTTCGTCAGCGCCGCCACTTCCTTGCGAAGTGCCGCCACTTCATCTTCGAGATCGATCGAATCGCGGATTTGCGAGAACAACGCCATGGGAAACTCCTTTGCTCGTCATGCTGCAACGCAACGGCAGAGAAGGCGGTTTGGTTCCGATCTCCGTTTCCGCATCGCCGGCGGCAAGGTCGGGCGGGGAACGAAGAGGCTGCAAATATCGCCGCACCGGCGAGGATGCGCGATCGAGGGGCCTTATGAATAAGTGCGTCCTTCGAGGCTTCGCTTCGCTCCGCACCTCGGGATGAGGGACGCTGGTGTCCGCATTCAGGACATGGCGGGCTCGATGGGCGGAAAATCAACTGCGGTTCACCTGGTGGCCGTCGGCTGTTTGGGCTTGTTTCCTGCAATGCACCGGCATCGGAAAAGAAATTGGATTCGAGCCCGCGACGCCGGGGGCTAGCGACGACTTCCCTAATCCTGAGGTGCGGAGCGAAGCGGCGCCTCGAAGGACGCAGCTACTTCCTCAACACGTCCGACCATTCCGGATGGCGGCGGAACTGCGCCGCGGCGAAGGGGCAGAGCGGTATGATGGTCTTGCCCGCCGCGCGTGCGTCCTCCACGGCGCGGGTGACGAGCCGCAGCCCCACGCCCTGGCCGCGAAAGGCATCCGGTACCTCGGTATGGTCGATGATGAGCTGATGCTGCCCAGCCCTGGTGAAGGTCATCTCGGCCTCGGCGCCGTCGGCGCCGCGCACAATATAGCGGCCCTTGGTGCCGGTTTCCTCGATTTCGATGGGCAGTTCGTCGCTCATGGCGATCTCCTCAGGCTTGCGGCCGATAGGATGAAAGAAAGACGCGGGCGGCATCGATCTCGGTCTGGCGGATCTCGTGGCCGCCTTCGTGCCACAGAAGTTCGACCTCGGCGTCGAGCGCCTTCAGCCAGCTTTCGAGCCGGCTGGTCAGGTTGGGCGGGCAGATCGGGTCCTTGCGGCCCGCGGTCATCAGGAAGCGCTTTCCCGCAAGATCGCCCTTGACCTGCGGCTGGAAGGGAATGAGCGGATGCATCAGCACCGCCGCGTCGAAGAGACCGGGCGCGGCGAAGATCGTCGAGGCAAGGATGTTCGCGCCGTTGGAATAGCCGAGCCCGACGATGGCGGACGGCTTAGCCGCTGCGACGTGCGCCTCGACGAAGGAGGCCATCTTGGCACTGGCGCGCGCCAGATCGTCCATGTCGTAGACACCTTCGCCGGTGCGGCGGAAGAAGCGTGCCGCGCCAAATTCCGAGACGTCGCCACGTGGCGAGACAACCGTCGCCTCCGGCAGCAGGTCGCGCCCGAGCCCGACGAGCTGGCCCTCGTTCGATCCGGTGCCGTGGAAGACAAAGAAGAGCGGACCGCCGGGGACGCCCCCGGCGGTGATGTGGATGTAGCTGTCGGTGGACATCGGCCTCAATCCTCGATCGGCTGCAGGTGCTGCTCCAGATATTTGCGCAGGTGCTCGTGCTGCGTTGGCAGCTTGAGCGCCTCGCCGAGGTGAGCCGTGTCCTCGTCGCGGTCGAAGCCCGGCTCGTTGGTGGCCACCTCGAACAGCACGCCGCCCGGCGTGCGGAAATAGATCGCCCAGAAATAGTCGCGATCGATGACGGGGGTCACCTGATAGCCGGTGTCCATCAGAGCCTTGCGCACTTCGAGCTGCTTCGCGCGGTTCTCGACCGCGAAGGCGATGTGGTGCACCGAGCCGGCGCCCTGGCGGGCATGGCTGACGACGGGCAGCGTCTCGACATCGATGATATCGGCGCCGTTGCTGTCGCCCTTGACCGCGAGGCGGACGGTATTGCCGGCCTTGTCGATTTCCTCATAGCCCATGAACTTCAGCAGTTCGGCGGTGGCGCCGGCATCCTGCAGCCGCATCGAGGCCGAGTGGAAGCCACGGATGGCGTCATCCGCGGCGACGCCGCCCTGTGTCCAGGGTGCGCGGTCGTCGTCGCGAACCTCGACGAGGGCGAAGCCGTCGCCGTCGGGGCCATCGAAGGCCAGGCGCTTCTCGCCGAAAAGCTCGCCGCGCTCGATGCCGGTCACGCCCTGTTCGGCAAGGCGCTGCTCCCAGAAGCCGAGCGTGCCTTCCGGGACGGAGAAGACGGTCGTGCCGACCTCGCCGGTTCCCGGCCGTCCCCGCGCGATGTTGGGGAAGGGGAAATAGGTCATCACCGTTCCCGGCGTCCCCGCCTCGTCGGCGTAATAGAGATGGTAAACGTCCGGGGCGTCGAAATTCACGGTCTTCTTCACCCGGCGCAGACCGAGCTTGTGCGTGAAGAAGTCATTGTTCTCGCGCGCATCTCGCGCCATCGACGTGACGTGATGCAGTCCCTTGATCTGGTCGAGCATGGCAGCTTCCCTTTCTCCATACTGGCAAGTGCTTCCTGTTGGTCAGTATGTCGGTCTCACCGGCGTCGGGAAAAGGGTGCGCATCGACTATAGTCCGTGCTGGATCGGTGAACAATGAAGTTGCGTTTGTTCCCTCTCTTCCAGCGCGGACATGGCAAAAAGCCCGGACGATGTCCGGGCTTTCCTTGGATCTTTGGGCGCGGCTCCTACTGAGCGGGCTCGGCCGGTGCCGTCAGGAGCTGCTGGTCGCGCTGCTCGGCGAAGGTCGCCTCGTCATATTCGGGCTGCGCTTCGAGCTGTTCCTTGTCGAACTCCGTGTAGAGATACATCTTGTCGTCGGCATCCGACATGAAGGCCAGGTTTTCCATGCCGACGGCCACCGGCTTCGCGCCGATACCGAGGAAGCCGCCGACATCGACGATCACCGCCTCGACATTGCCGTCCTGCGACAGCACGACATCGTTGATCGAGCCGATATTCTCGTCATCGGCGCCATAGACGGTGGTGCCGACGAGCTGGTCGGAACTGATCGACGCTTCATCGACCTCGGTGAGGGTCGAGCGGTCGATCGCGGAGGTCTGAGTCTGGTCAGTGGCCTCCTCGTCGGTGGTCGCGGCCGCCGTATCATCCGTCGGGGTCGGCGAACTGTCGTCCGCCGGCGGCGCAACGGCCACGCCATTGTCGGCCGGAGCCTGGTTGTCGGCAGGTGCCGCGTTGTCGGTGGGCGCCGCAGCCATATTGTCGTCGGCAGGCGCGGCGTCGTCAGGTGCCGCGGCCATGTCGTTGTTGGTCGGGGCGCCGGTGTCGGCCGCCGTATCATCGGTCATCGCGCCCTGGTCGGCCGGTTCGGCCGGCGCGTTGGCCAGATCCTCCGCCGTCGCCGGCTTCGTCTCCGACACGTCCGCATCGGCCGGCATCGGCTGATAGGCGGTCTTGTCGAAGTCAGGCAGCGCCTTCAGCGCCTCGGGCGTGGCTTCCACGACAAGAAACTCGTCGCCATCGATTTCCGACCATTCGACCAGATTGTATTCCAGCGCGACATTCTTCGTGCCGACGCCGAGGAAGCCGCCCACGCCGATCACGACGGCCTGCATCTCACCCTCGGGAGAGAGAACGATATCGTTCACCTTGCCGATGTTCTGAGCTCCTTCGCCGGTACCGTTATAGACGGTTTCGCCGATGATGTTCGACGCAAGATGACCCTGCGCCCGCTTGACCTGCGGGGTCTCGGGAGCGCTTTCGGTCGGCGCCATGGGCGCGGGCGTGGTCGACTGCGCGTAGGCGCCGCTCGCGACGAGCGTCGCGATGGCGGTGGTCGCCAAGAGATTGCGGATCATGATATGCTCTCCTTGTGCATGTTCCTTTGCACGGTCGCGCCATCGCCGAACTTTCCAGGGAAGGTGGGGCGCGGCCTCACACTTTCACAACGTCGCGCGTGTGATGTTGTTCCCCCGAGAACCGCCATTTCGTCCTGCAAGCCCGATGGAAGCAGCGGCGGAACAAGCGAGGGCTCCCGCGCATTATCCAGAGCCTCGCAAGATAAACCGCCGTTCGCCCGGCGGATTTCTCCGTTAAACCGAACGACGAGCTTCAAACCATGCGATTTGCCGTCATCCTCAATCGCGGCGGCGGCACGCTCCGCAGCCTCGATCTCGGCGAGTTCGCCGGGAAAATGACCGATATGTTGCGGACGGCCGGCCACGAGGCCGAAGTCGAGATCATCGATGGCGAGGAACTCATGGACATGCTGGACCGGGCTGTCGCGCGGGCGGACCTCGATGTCGTCATGATCGGCGGCGGCGACGGCAGCGTCTCGGCCGCCGCGGGAAGGCTGATGGACACCGACAAGGCCCTGGCCGTCCTTCCCGCGGGCACGATGAACCTGTTCGCGCGGAGCCTGGCTATACCGTTGCAACTCGATGCTGCCGTCGAGGCGTTAAGCGGCGGCGTGATCCGGCCGGTCGACATCGCCAGCGCCAACGGTAAGGCCTTCGTCCACCAGTTCTCCATCGGTATGCACCCGAAACTGATCCGTTTGCGGGAGCAGATGGAGTTCCGGTCCCGCTGGGGAAAGATCCATGCCTCGGTGAAGGCCGCCATCGACACGCTGCGCGCGCCGCCGCGCATGCGGGTGCAACTGACGATCGACGGCGAGGAGCACGAGCGCAGCACAAACGGGATCGGCGTGACGAACAACCTCTTCGGAGAAGGACATCTGCCCTACGCCGACGATCCCGACGGCGGCCGGCTGGGGGTCTACGTTTCGGTCGCGCGCGGACGGCGCGAATTGGCGAAGTTCTTCCTGAACATGGCGGTCGGACGCTGGGAGGCCAACGATCAGGTCGACATATTCGAAGCGGAGGAAGTCATCATAAAAGTCCGTTCCGCGCACAAGCGGACGGGATGCGCGGTGGACGGAGAACTGTGCGGCCTGAGCGCCGAAACCACCTTGCGCATCCACAAGAAGGCGCTGAAAGTGCTTGTTCCGTCGGATCAAGGCGGCCCGAAGCCCTAGTTCGCCGGCGGTGTCGGAGCGGATTGATCGGCGGGCTGCTCGGCGGGCGCACCGCCCACAGGCTCCTCGGGAGCTATGGCTCCGCCATAGAGACCGACGCCCCACCAGATGATCATGGCGAGGATCAGCGCCACGACGAGCACCACCAATACCTGCCAGCCTTTGCGTCCCTGTTTCGCTCGATTCGGATCGATGGATTTGTTCATCGGATTCTCCTCTTCGGTCGACGGGTCTTGCTTCAGTCGGGCGCTTCCGTGTCCGGCGGCCGCCTGTCGCCGCGATTTTCCTGATAGATCGCGTAGGCCACCGCGCCCAGCAGCGGAGCGAGAAGCAGGCTGCGGCCTCTTCCCGCAAGGAGCGTGGGCAGCATGGCGACCGCCGCCGCGCTGACGAGAGCCCGCGTTTCGGTCGCCCGCGCCTTCGCCTCGCGCTTCCGGCGCATGCCGGCGGCAATGCGGTGAACGAGGACGACGAGCAGCGCCAGCACCAGGAAACCGACGCCGAAGCCGGCGGAAGCCTGAAGCGCTCCATATCTCTCGGCGGCCGCGACGAAGCCCGCGAGGATCAAAAAGGTAATCCCGAAGAGCGCCAGAAAAGCGGCAAGCAGATATGCGATCGCCGCGCGTCGCGCGCGGCCGACCGCCAAGTTCGCTTCGCCCGAAATGACGGACGCGATCAATGTGCCGAGCATTCTGCGGCCTTAGCGTCGGGTCAGAAGAGCGAAGAAGAATCCGATGCCGGCCGCAACCGCCAGAGCCGTGATCGGCTTCTCGCGCACTGCGTCGGTAACCTGTTTTTCGATATCGTTGGCGTTGGAACGGACCGCTTCCATGGCGGCTTCACCCTTGACCCGGAGTTGCTCGGCGCCCTCGCTTGCAGCCTTGCGTGCGGCGGCGACGGAATGCTCGCCGGTGGCCGCCAGCTGTTTGGCGAGCTGGGCCACGTCAGCACGCAGCCGCGCGATATCGGCCTCGAGATCTTCCTGCGTCACCTTGGATCCGTTTGCCGACTTGCCTGTTCTCGTGGGCGCTGTTGCCATCCCTCTCTCCTTCGGTTGGTGAATAATTCTCGGACGTTAACGTCGCACTGTGACGCAGGTTCCCTGCCTTGGCCAACCGAAATGTTCGTCGCTGGAGCGGTAGTGGACGGTCACGGGAACCCCGCGCGCGGGCGCGGCGTTGTCGGATCAATTCAGCCGGAACGCAGAATGACCACCTACTATTCCAAGAAACCATCCATCGTTCGGCTGCCGCCGCGGTCCGGCTTCGAGATATTGCTGTCCCGAAGCGCGCAGGTGGCGGTCATCGTCGTCGGCGTGATCACCAGCATATTCGCCCTTCACGCCGGTCGGTTCATTCTCGCGCCGGTGGCGCTGGCGGTCGTCGTCGGGCTGATGCTCGGGCCGATCGCCACGCTGCTCGAAAAGAGGTGGCGCCTTCCCTCCTGGATCTCCTCGGCCGTGGTTTTCCTGATCTTCATCTTCATCGTCTGCCTGCTGACCGCCGCCCTCATCGGACCGCTGACCTTCTGGGCCGGCGAGCTGCCGGGCATCTGGGAACAGTTGCGGGCGCAGCTTGCCGAGCTACGCGGGCCGATGAACACCCTTAGAGGCCTGCAGGAGCAACTGAAATCCTTTACCGGAGAGTCCGGCCTCGCGGTCTCGGTGGAGAACGGCTCGGTGCTGCAGAGCCTGGCGTTGATGGCGCCGGGCTTCTTCGCGCAACTGCTGCTCTTCATGGCAAGCCTCTATTTCTTCGTCGCGACGAGGAACGACATCCGCGTGGCGATCCTCAAACTGTGCATGACCCGCCGCCTGCGCTGGCGAGCGGCGCATATCTTCCGCGACGTGGAGATGATGGTTTCGCGCTATCTCCTGTCGATCAGCGTCATCAATGTCGGGCTCGGCGTCGCCGTCGGCCTCGCCATGTGGGCGGCCGGCGTTCCCTCGGCCGCGCTTTGGGGGCTTCTTGCGGGGCTGCTGAACCTCGTCGTCTATATCGGCCCGGCGATCATGGCGGCGATCCTGTTCGGCGTCGGCCTCGCCAGCTTCGATTCGCTCGCCGGCAGCCTCATGCCGATGCTGATCTATCTGTCACTGAATCTGATCGAAGCGCAGTTCGTGACGCCGATGGTGATCGGCCGGACGATGACGCTCAATCCCTTCGTCGTTCTTTTGGCGCTCGGCTTCTGGATATGGATCTGGGGTCCGATCGGCGGCTTCATCGCCATACCGGCGCTGCTGATCATCTATGCGATCTCGCGCAACATCCTGCCGGGCGCGGCCATACCCGAGCTTCCATAGCGAAAGGCAGGCCCCTCTTCAGATGAAGGGGCGGACCTTGTCGCTATCGGCTTCCCAGTGGGCAAGCTCCTGCAGCTTTTCGGGGTCGAGAACCTTGCAGCCTTTTTCCGACCACGAGATCAGCCCGAGATTGGCGAGCTTTCGTATCGTCTTGTTGGTATGTACCAGCGACAGGCCGAGCGTGTCGGCGACATGCTGCTGGGTTATCGGAATGACCGACGCCTTCTCCTTCATGAGGCCGACGTCGGTTGCGCGCTCGAAGACGAATGCGATGAGATAGGCCAGACGCTCGAGCGCGGTGCGCCTGCCGACGCTCAGCAGGTTCTCGTCCAGCATGCACTCCTCGCGCGAGGCGATCCAGGTGACGTCGTAGGCGAGCTCCGGATGATCATGGAAAAGGGTGAGCATCTTGCTGCGCTCGAACATGCACAACACCATCGGCGAAAGCGCCTCCACGGAGTGCTGCATCTCTCCCATCAGGCTCCCTTGCAGACCGATCAGGTCGCCGGGCATGACGTAGTTCACGATCTGGCGACGCCCGTCGGGGAGAAGCTTGTAGCGAAAGCCCCATCCGAAGAGAACGGTATAGAGATGGGGGTTCTTGGTGCCTTCGGCCAGCACGGTCGCGCCTCTGTCGATGGTGAGTTCGCCCCTCTTGAAGCGACTCATGAAGGCAAGTTCCTCTTCCGAAAGGTTGCGGAAGATTTTCCTGACCATCAGCGGACAGGTTTCGCAGAGATAGGTTCGCTCCGCATATGTCGCTTGTACCGTCATGACTTCCTCCCGGGGGCGGGCGCTGCCTGGAATCGGAGCGTTTTTCCGCACCGTGATCCAGCAGGCGATATGCCGCGGAGCGCCCGTTGGCACAGTGTGTCTTTTTTAAATGACAAGGTCTGCGGATTTCGTCATCTATCGGTCGTTTCAAGGAGAAATTTCATTGCCCAAGCTGATGCTCGACGGTTTGCGTATCCTCATTCTCGAAGACGAATTCCTCATCGCCATGGATGTGGAGCAGCTCTGCCGCGACCACGGCGCCGGCGAGGTGGTCATCCTCAAGAGCCTGGATGAGGCGGGCTCCGATCCGGACCGGTTCCGGGTATTCGACGTGGCGGTCATCGACGTCATGCTGTCGGGAGCGTCGACATTCGATTTTGCGAAGGGTCTGCGAGGCTTGGGAGTTCCCTTCGTTTTCGCCACCGGATATTCCGACTTCGAGCATTTGTCCCGCGAGTTCCCCACCGTGCGGGTGGTCGGCAAGCCCTACAGCGGATCGCTTCTGGTCGAGGCGCTTCTTCACGCCGTCAAGCAGGCCGCCGGCGACCCAATGGCCGGCTGACCGGCCGGCCATGGGAATCATGCCGCGTTGGAGCCCATGACTTGCGCGGCGATCGGATCGGGACCGAAGTCTCCTTCACCGGCAACCGACAGAACCTCCTGCAACCGGGCCCTGGCCCTGCTAACGCGGCTCTTGATGGTTCCGACCGCGCAGCCGCAAATCTCCGCCGCCTCTTCGTAGGAAAAGCCGGAAGCGCCGATCAGGATAATCGCCTCGCGCTGGTCCTCCGGCAGTGTTTCGAGCGCCGCGCGGAAATCGTCGAGATCCATCGAGCCGTGCTGGCTCGGGTGAACGGCAAGGCGCGCGGTGATGGCGCCGTCGCTGTCCTGTACCTCGCGGCCGCGCTTGCGCATCTGCGAATAGAATTCGTTGCGCAGGATGGTGAATATCCAGGCCTTGAGATTGGTTCCGGGCTGGAACGAGGACTGCTTGTCCCAAGCCTTGACGAGCGTTTCCTGCACGAGATCGTCGGCTTTGTCGGCATTCTGCGCCAGCGACATCGCGAATGCGCGAAGGCTGGGGATCGCAGCAAGAAGTTCATCCTTGAAGGTTGGGGCCATGTTCACTCCCCTTGGCGCGCAGGCTGTGCCTCTTCGCGCTCCTCCAGTTGCCTCAGGAGATCCGCAAACTTATCCGGAATGTCGTCGGAAATGAGTTCGTCGTAATATTGCTTCAGTTTCCGACCGATTTCCGAGTTGGCGCCCAGCGCGTCGGACCCGCCGGAGGCCTTCTTCTGGCTGCGCTTGGCAGCCGTTGCGGTGGTTTTCATGCTATGTCTCTTCGCCCCAAGATATCGGATATTCGTGGTTTTCTTCTCTTTATGCTACCCCCTCGCGGCAGCCTGTTGGAAGCTACCAAGCCGATCTCAAACGCCCCGGCGTGGGAAACGTTCCCGATGCGAGGAACTTTTTTGATCGGACTGCGTTGAAGAGTTCGCAACGATCGTGATCTAATTTCAGCATTGTCGAGGGAGACGCCATATCATGAGTTTGTCCGCACGGATTGCGCCTCATCTGCCTTTTCTCAGGCGGTTTTCGCGGGCCGTTTCCGGTTCGCAATCGAGCGGAGACGCGCTGGTCGCCGCCACGCTGGAGGCCATAATAGCGGATGTGAACGTATTCCCCGAGGCGACCACCGACCGCATCGCGCTCTACCGCGTTTTCACCAAGCTGTTCTCGTCCGTCGCCATACAGGTGCCCGAGGAGGAAGCGGCGTCGCCCTGGGAAAGCAAGGCGGTGGCGAACCTGTCGGCGCTCGCGCCTCTGCCCCGGCAGGCGTTCCTGCTCGTCGCGGTCGAGGGTTTCAACGAGATCGAAGCCGCTGAAATACTCGACGTCGACGAAGATCGCTTTGCCGAACTGCTCAGCGAGGCGAGCGACGACATCTCGCGCCAGGTGGCGACCGACATCCTCATCATCGAGGACGAACCGCTGATCGCCATGGACATCGAGCAGATGGTCGAGAGCCTCGGACACCGCGTCGTCGGCACCGCGCGCACCCACAAGGAGGCGACGGCGCTGTTCCAGTCGACCCAGCCGAAGATGGTGCTCGCCGACATCCAGCTCGCGGACGGCAGCTCCGGCATCGACGCCGTCAACGAAATCCTGGCGACGTCTCCCGTTCCCGTCATCTTCATCACCGCTTTCCCGGAGCGGCTTCTAACCGGCGAGCGCCCGGAGCCCGCCTTCCTCGTCACCAAACCGTTCAATCCCGATATGGTCAAAGCGCTGATAAGCCAGGCACTTTTCTTCGACAGGCAGGCCAAGGCGGCAGCGTGATCCGGCGATTCCCATCGACGGAGGCCGCCGCCCGGGCGGCCTTTTTCGTGCGGGAACGGCCGGGAACCAATCGTTGGAGCGGACGTTCTTCATGAGATCATTCTAAAGGAGACTTACCATGCTGTACTGGGCTCTTATTTTCCTGGTTGTGGCAATTATTGCGGGAGCCTTGGGCTTCGGCGGCATTGCGGGTACATCCGCGGGAATAGCTCAGATTCTGTTCTTCATCTTCTTGGCGTTCCTCGTGATCTCGCTGCTTGCGGGATTGCTCAGGCGCGCGCGATAGACCGGACGCGAGGTCTGGCGAAAAATGAAGAGCGGCAGGCGAGTTCGCCGGTGCTCACCGGTTGAAAGGCGAAGGTGACGATGTACCTTCGCCGAGCCCGTCTTTCCTGGGGAACTTATTACAAAACAACACGTTCTATGCTCAATTTTCCTTGGCGACAGACCGGAGAAAAGGAAAAATGGCGTAGTCATGGGGAGTCGGGAGAATAGACCGCAAGGGCGACAACGGCGTGAACATCCATTCTTCCAGCGGTACGGTGGAGGTAGGGCGCAGCCTTGTGCGCGCTCTGCGCAACACCGGAATAATCGTCATCTACCAGAATGTCGATCTCGACGTGACCTGGGCGCAGAACGTGCCTCTCGCCTGGTCCTCCGGTGATCTTCGGGGGCAGACCGACCGCGAGTTCATGCCGGAAAACGTCGCCGAACGAATCATCGAACTGAAGAAGGCGGTACTGTCCAGCGGCATGCCGCAGAAGTTCGAGTTCCGGGACGGCATGGAGGACGGCGGCCGCTGGTTCGACATGTGGATAGATGCCGACCATGACGAGGACGGAGCGACCTTCGGCATCGTATCGACGATCGTGGAGACCACCGAGCAGAAGCATCGCGAGCAGACGTTGCGCACGCTCCTGCGCGAAGTCAGCCACCGTTCCAAGAACCTGCTCGCCATCATCCTGAGCATAGCGACCCAGACCGGACGCTATTCGGGCAGCATCGAGGTGTTTCTCAAGCGGTTTCGCGGGCGCATCCAGTCGCTCGCATCCTCGCAGGACCTCGTCACCTCTTCGAACTGGCGCGGCGCGACACTCAGCGAACTGATCGAAGGACAGGTTTCCCGCTACTGCGAGGACCCCGGCTACAGCGTGCGTTTCGAAGGCGTCGACCCCTACCTCAATCCCAACGCTGCGCTCCATATCGGGCTGGCGCTGCACGAGCTCGTGGTGAATTCGATGAGCCATGGAGCCCTGTCGCGCCCGGACGGACACGTATCGCTGAAATCGACGCTGACGACGGCCGAAGGCGGCTCGCGGTCACTCGTCCTTGAATGGGACGAGCGCACGGAGTTCAAGCAGGCGCCGGA
This sequence comes from Aquamicrobium sp. LC103, assembly GCF_001014615.2. Classification (GTDB taxonomy): domain Bacteria; phylum Pseudomonadota; class Alphaproteobacteria; order Rhizobiales; family Rhizobiaceae; genus LBCQ02. Next base: position 93,289 of record NZ_LBCQ02000010.1, on the reverse strand, counting down.
GGAGCGTCGGTTTGGAAGCGTTGCGCTCGAGCGTGTCGTTCCCGTCTCGCTCGACGGGCGGGCCGAGCTGAGCTTCAACGCCCATGCGCTCAAATATGTACTCGAAGTCCCTTCGGAGAGCTTCGAGATCCTTTGAATCCGGAAAATCCAGGCCAGAAAAAAAGCCGGTCTTGCGACCGGCTTTGAAGTTGGGAGACGATTTATCGGGGGACTATCGTCTTCCTAAAGGCAGACCACTCGCTTGGGGGGGCGATTTGGAGGGGTCTTCGAATGGTCCGCCACAGGCCGGTTAACGGATGAGCTTGAAACACGTTCCATTAAATGAGAGAAATTTTTTGTGTTGGCGGGAATGATCCCGATGAATCGTCTTCTGCCCGCATGCAGGGAGGAAAGCCATGATTGCCGAGATGAACCGGGTTCAGAACGCTGCCCGTCTTGCCATGGGGGACTTTCCGACCAACACCAAGCCAGGCAGGCGTCGTGCGCGCCAGTCCCGTGCCGGCGGAGTCGCGATTTCAGCGGGGATCGCGATTCTGATGGCAGTCGGCGCGGCCTATCTGCTCGCGTGAGCGGTCAGCGGGGCGGATTGAGCCTTTCGGCAGGGATGCGCACCGTCATCTCGCCCTTGTTGGGCTCGACATACCAGACCAGAGCGTACATGGAACCGTAGACGACGCCGGCGAGAACAGCCAGGATCGTCAAGAACCGGAAAAGTGTGGGCATTCCGAAACGCTTATCCCCAAGGAATTCCTACCGTCCGCCACCCTTATGGGGTGCACGGGTGTTCATTTCAAGGCGTGGGAGCGGTGTGTCTGCTTGACGCAATCCTGCTTTTGATGTCGATACCTCGCAAAAGAGGCAGAGATGGACCCAGCCCTGAACATATCGGCGGACGACACCGCGTCGATGCTGCGCGACCGGCTCGCGGGCCGCACGATCGTCTTCGTCGGGCTGATGGGCGCCGGCAAGACGGTGATCGGCCGCAAGGTCGCCCAGACCCTGGAACTGCCGTTTCTGGACAGCGATCACGAGATCGAGGACGTGTCGCGGATGACGGTCCCGGAACTGTTCGAGCGCTATGGCGAAGGGGAGTTTCGCGCCCTCGAGCAGCGCGTCATCGAGCGCCTGCTGAAGGACGGGCCGAAAGTGGTCTCCACCGGCGGCGGCGCTTTCATGAACGAATATACGCGCCGCTGCATAGCCGAGAACGGAATTTCCGTCTGGCTGAAGGCCGATCTCGACCTTCTCATGGATCGCGTGTCCAAGCGACAGAACCGTCCGCTGCTGAAAAATACCGATCCGCGGGCGGTGATGGAAAAGCTCATGAATGAGCGCTACCCGGTGTATGCATTGGCCGACCTGACGGTGGTGACGCGCGACGTCAAGCGTGAAACGATCGCCGAGGAAGTCATCGATGCGCTGTCCGGTCATCTGGGCGGCGGCCGGGGGATCGGCGAAGGAGTAGACGGCTGATGACGAATTCCGAAGTTCTCGCGGTGAGGGTCGATCTCGGCGCGAGAGGGTACGACATACTCATCGGGCCCGGATTGATCGAGCGGGCGGGCGAGGAGATCGCCAGGCGCATTCCCGGCGCGCGCGCCATGATCGTGACCGACGACCACCTGGCTTCCGTCTATCTGGACGATCTCGTCGGTGCCCTGGCGAAATCGGGCATCGAGGCGACATCGGTGCAGGTGGCGCCGGGCGAGCAGAGCAAGAGCTTCGCGGCGTTGCAGGATGTCGTCCATGGCGTGCTGAGCGCGCGGCTGGAAAGAGGCGACGTGGTGATCGCGCTGGGCGGCGGCGTGGTAGGGGATCTTGCCGGATTCGTCTCCGGCATCGTGCGGCGCGGCATGAAATTCGTGCAGATGCCGACCTCTCTGCTCGCGCAGGTCGATTCCTCCGTTGGCGGCAAGACGGGCATCAACACGCCGCACGGCAAGAATCTCGTCGGCGTGTTCCAGCAGCCGGCGCTCGTGCTTGCCGACACCGGCGTGCTCAACAGCCTGCCGGAGCGCGAGTTCCGCGCCGGCTATGCGGAGATCGTCAAATACGGGTTGATCGACCGGCCGGAATTCTTCGAGTGGCTGGAGGCGAACTGGCGCGAGGTGTTCGCCGGCGGCGCGGCGCGTGCGCACGCGATCGCCGAGTCCTGTCGGGCCAAGGCCGATTTCGTGGTTCGCGACGAGTTCGAGACGGGTGACCGCACCCTGCTCAATCTCGGTCATACATTCGGCCACGCGCTGGAGGCCGCGACCGGGTATGACAGCAAAAGGCTGGTGCACGGCGAGGGCGTCGCCATCGGCATGGCGATGGCGTTCCGCTTCTCCACGCGGCTCAATCTCTCGAGTGCCGACGATGCGCGGCGCGTCGAATCTCATCTCGCGGAAGTGGGCCTTCCGATCTCCCCGCTCGATATTCGCGGCCAGCTTCCCGACGCCGAGCGCCTGCTCGCCTACATGGCGCAGGACAAGAAGGTGTCGCGCGGCTCGCTCAACTTCGTGCTGACGCACGGGATCGGCAAGGCCTTCGTCGCGCGCGACGTGCCGTCCTCGGAGGTGCTTTCCTTCCTGAAGGAGAGCCTTTCCTCATGACGACGGGAAACTGGATCGCGATCGGCGGGATCCTGATCCTGGTCGTGCTCTCCTTTTTCTTCTCGGGAACCGAGACCGGGATGACCGCCGCCTCCAAGGCGCGCCTGCATTCGCTCGCAGCGAGCGGGGACGAGCGAGCGAGTCTCGTCCAGCGCCTTCTGCAGCGCAAGGACCGGCTTGTCGGCGCGCTGCTCATCGGCAACAATCTCGTCAACATCCTCGCCTCCGCGCTCGCGACGAGCGTTCTCCTGTCGATCTTCGGAAACGCGGGCGTGCTCTACGCCACTGTCGCCATGACGATCACGCTCGTCATCTTTTCGGAAATCCTGCCGAAATCATGGGCGCTGGCGAAGCCCGAGCAGTTCGCGCTTTTCGCCTCGCGCTTCGCGCGGCTGACGATGTTCGTCTTCGGAGGGCTTTCGGCGATCGTGAACTGGATCGTCCGCATGCTCCTGTCGCTCTTCGGGGTGAACCTCTCCCGCGACGCGTCGATCCTGTCGGCGCACGAGGAGTTGCGGGGCACGGTCGCCGTGCTCCACAAGGAAGGCGCGGTGGTGAAGCAGGATCGCGACCGCATGGGCGGTCTTCTCGACCTGCACGAGCTGGAACTCTCCGACATCATGGTGCATCGCACCAACATGCGTTCGATCAACGCCGACGATCGTCCGGAGACCGTGGTCCGCGAAATCCTGCAGAGCCCGCACACGCGCATGCCCTTGTGGCGCGGATCGTCCGACAACATCGTCGGCGTGATCCACGCCAAGGATCTCCTGCGCGCCCTCAACGAGGTGGAGAACGACTTCTCGCGCATCGACATAATGAAGATCGCCGCGAAACCCTGGTTCGTGCCCGACACGACCACGCTGCAGGACCAGCTCAATGCCTTCCTGCGCCGCAAGTCGCATTTCGCCATCGTGGTCGACGAGTATGGCGAGGTCGAAGGCCTTGTGACGCTTGAGGACATCATCGAGGAAATCGTCGGCGAGATCGCCGACGAGCACGATCTCGACGTGCAGGGCGTCAAGCAGGAGGCGGACGGCTCGGTCGTGGTCGACGGCTCGGTGCCGATCCGCGACCTCAACCGCGCCCTCGACTGGGTCCTGCCGGACGAAGAGGCGACCACCATCGCCGGCCTCGTCATCCACGAGACCCAGACCATTCCCGACGAGAAGCAGGCCTTCACCTTCCACGGCAAGCGCTTCATCGTCATGAAGCGCGACAAGAACCGGATCACCCGGATCAGGATCAGGCCGGCCGTCGACGGCTAGGGCAGTTCAGGTTTTCAACGAAACGCCTTGGCCGTTGAGGCTGCACAATCCAAAAGACCGGCGCATCAGATGGCTCGCGTGGCGGCCATGGGCGTGGAACGCAGTGTCGCCAGCCAGAACGCAAGAGCAAGCGTACCGATGGTCGCGCCCTGGAGGCACACCCCCGTCCATCCGGCATGCGCATAGGCGATGGTCGAAAGGGAAGACCCGGCCGCGCTTCCAATGGAATAGAACACCATGTAGGCGGCCGTCAGCCGGCTCTGGGCCTCCGGGCGCACGCGATAGATCATCGCCTGGTTGGTCACGTGGACCGCCTGAAGGCCGAAATCGATGATCAATACGCCGGCGATCAGCCAGAGGATCGAGTGAGGCAGAAGCGCGATCGGCAGCCACGACAGAAGCATGAGCGACAGCGCGATGCCGGTGGTTCGTTGCGCGTGGCCTTGGTCGGCCCAGCGGCCGGCACGCGAAGCGGCGAGCGCGCCGGCCGCGCCGGCCAACCCGAAGAGACCGATCTCGGTATGGGAGAGCGAGTAGGGCGGCGCGCCGAGCGGCAGCACGAGCGGCGTGAGCAGCGTGGTGATCTGGGCAAAGATGAACATCGCCATCACGGCGCGGATACGCAGCACTGGCTCCTGCAGGAAGAGGCTGAGAAGGGAGACGATCAGCTTTGGATAGGAATGCCGGTCCCGAGACGTCTCAGGGATATTGCGGGGCAATTTCCTATGGAGCAGGAATGCGATGACCAGCGTCAGCGTCGCCGAAAGGAGATACACCGTGCGCCAGCCGGCAATATCCGTCAGGGTCCCGGCTACTACCCTGGCAAGCAGGATGCCGAGCACGATGCCGCTCGTCACGATGCCCACGATATGGCCCCGCTCGGCTGGCGGCGCGATGTTGGCGGCATAGGCGACAAAAGCTTGAGTCGTTACCGCAAGGAACCCCATCGCCGCCATCGCCGCAAGCAGCATCGACCCGCTGACAGACAGGCCCACGCAGATCAGAGCGGCCACGGACAGCAGCGTCTGCCAGATCACGAGTCTGCGGCGGTCGGTCAGATCGCCGAGCGGCACGAGGAGAACGAGGCCAAGGCCGTAGCCCAGTTGGGTCAGGGCAACGATAAGGCCGGTCGAGGCATGCGGAAGATCGAAATCTTCAGCCATGACGTCCAGCAGCGGATGAGCAAAATAGGCATTGGCGACCGCCAATCCGCTGGCGACGGCGAAGAGCAGAACGAGGCCACGGGAAAGGGTGGGCTCGCTCCCGGTCAGGCTGGCGGCCGGTTGCTGTTCCAGCGCCGCCCGGGCGCGCGCGGTGTCCGTCGCGGCGGCGGCCGGCGCCGTGTTTTCATCGGGTTGCATCGTTCTGTCCTGCGGTATGGTTTTATAATGAAACCATTTGATCCATACAGATGATGGTTTTATGATGCAACCTGAACTTTCGATTTGTGATTGGTCCAGCTCATGGTGAAACGCAAGAGCCTCAAGGGGGACTATTGCCCCAGCGCCCGTTCGCTCGACGCGATCGGCGACTGGTGGTCGTTGTTGATCGTACGCGACGCTTTTGACGGGCTTACCCGCTTCGGCGAGTTTCAGAAGAGCCTCGGCATTGCCAAGAACATCCTCTCAGCCAGGCTGCGAACGCTGATCGAAAAGGGGATACTGGAAACGGCGCCCGCGCCGGGCGGCGCGCATCAGGAATACCATCTCACCGAAAAAGGCCGTGCACTTTTTCCTGTCATGGTGGCGTTGCGGCATTGGGGCGAGCGCTATCTCTTCGCTCCTGACGAAAAGCGCTCGGTCCTGGTCGACCGTCGAAGCGGCCAGCGCGTCTCCCGGCTGGAAATCCGCACCGAGGAAGGACACCTCGTCGATCCAGACGAAGCGGTGATCATCAAGGTGCCTGAAACGGCGGAAAGCTGACGCAGCGATGCGAGGATGGCGAGGGAACGCGCCTCACCTTCCTGGTATATTGCCAGAACCTGAATTCGATCGCCCTACCAGCGCGTCGCCTCACCCGGAGCGGCCGGCTCGATCGCCAGCGCGTGGACGCTGCCTTCGAGCTCGCCGGTGAGCAGATCGTTGATCGCCCGGTGACGCTCGACCCGGCTCATCCCGGCAAAGGCGGCGGTCACGATGCGGACACGAAAATGGGTTTCACCCGTGCCGTCGAATATTTCATGATGGCCGGAGGCAGTGTGATGATGACCGGCGTGGAGATGGCTTTCGTTGATGACGATCAGACGTTCGGGGGAAAATGCCTGTTGCAGCTTCTCTTCGATTGTCGTTTGCATGGACAAGGACGGCTCCTTTCACCATATGAAGCTGATGCTTCGCTGCTGATCCGATTCACGCGTTAGGGGCGATCGGCGGCCAAAAGTCAATTCTTGTATCGCGGCGCGAAGCGCCCATAATCCAAACATTCGCTTCGACCTGAGTTCGGGATGAAACCCTATTCGAAATATTTCGAGAAAATCAGAATCCGCCCCGACCCGGAGGCGGAGGTGAAGTCGCGCGCGCCGGCCTGCCAGTGGGACGGCTGCGGCGAGGCGGGTACGCACCGCGCGCCAGTGGGGCGCATGCGCGAGGGCGAGTATTTCCGCTTCTGCTTCGAGCACGTGCGCGAATACAACAAGGGCTTCAATTATTTCTCGGGCCTTGCCGATACCGAGATCGCCCGCTTCCAGAAGGAAGCGCTGACCGGCCACAGGCCGACCTGGAAGATCGGCGTGAACGGACAGGCCGCCGCCTCCGCGGACTTCGCCCAGAAACGGTCGGGCAGGGCAGGCTATTACAATCGCATCCGCGATCCATACGGCATGTTCGGCGACGCTGCCCGCGATCCCGCCCGCCCGCGCGAGCGCAAGCTGAAATCGCTTGAGGCCAGGGCGTTGGAAACGCTTGGTCTTGATGCAAAGGCGACTGGCGCTGAGATAAAGGCGCGCTATAAGGAGCTCGTGAAACGTCATCATCCCGACGCGAATGGTGGCGACAGGGGTTCGGAAGATCGTTTTCGCGATGTGCTGCATGCCTATCGCGTGCTCAAACAAGCAGGTTTGTGTTAGGTCTCCGGTCTGCTAAAGACAGCCCCCGACAAGAACTTGAACACCAGCGGCAGCATCGCTTCCGCACGTGGAGGCATGATGAACAAGGTCGATCGCGACATCGCCAACCTGCCCGACACGACAGTGTCGGTCAAAGACACTTTCGGATTCGAATCATCGATGGTCGTTCCGGCCTATTCGGCCGCCAACGAGCACGTGCCGGACGTCGATCCGGACTATCTCTTCGACCGCCAGACCACGCTGGCCATCCTCGCCGGCTTCGCGTTCAATCGTCGCGTCATGGTCTCCGGCTACCACGGCACCGGCAAGTCGACCCATATCGAGCAGGTCGCGGCCCGCCTCAACTGGCCTTGCGTGCGCATCAATCTCGACAGCCATGTCAGCCGTATCGATCTCGTCGGCAAGGACGCGATCGTGGTCAAGGAGGGCATGCAGGTCACCGAGTTCAAGGACGGCATCCTGCCCTGGGCCTACCAGCACAATGTGGCGCTGGTCTTCGACGAATACGATGCCGGCCGTCCGGACGTGATGTTCGTCATTCAGCGCGTGCTGGAATCGGCGGGGCGACTGACGCTGCTCGACCAGAGCCGCGTGATCCGCCCGCATCCGGCCTTCCGGCTGTTCGCGACCGCCAACACGGTCGGCCTGGGCGACACGACCGGCCTCTATCACGGCACGCAGCAGATCAACCAGGCGCAGATGGACCGCTGGTCGATCGTCACCACGCTGAACTACCTGCCGCATGACGACGAAGTCGCGATCGTGCTGGCCAAGGCCAAGCATTTCCGCACCGAGAAGGGCCGCGACACCGTCAACAAGATGGTGCGCGTCGCCGACATGACGCGCTCGGCCTTCATCAATGGCGACCTGTCGACCGTGATGAGCCCGCGCACCGTCATCATGTGGGCGGAGAACGCGGAAATCTTCGACAATGTCGGCTTCGCCTTCCGCCTGACCTTCCTCAACAAGTGCGACGAGCTCGAGCGTCCGGTGGTGGCCGAGTTCTACCAGCGCGCCTTCGGCGAGGAATTGCCCGAGTCCGCCGCCAACGTGGTTCTGGGATAACATCCTTGGCTGGTCCCGGCGACAATACGCGCAATCGGCCCAACAAGGGCGGCGACACCGACGTCTTCAAACGCGCGGTGACCGTCTGCATGCGCGCGATCGCCGGCGATCACGAGCTGGAGGTCGCCTTCGCCAAGGACAGGCCGGCGCTTGCCGGCGGGCGGGCGCGCCTTCCCGATCTTCCCAAGAAACCCAGCTCGACAGACGTCGCGGTCACGCGCGGCCTCGGCGATTCCATGGCGCTGAAGCGGGCCTGCCACGACAGCCGCGTCCATATGAGGCTTGCGCCCGAGGGCAAGCAGGCACGAGCGATCTTCGACGCGGTCGAGCAGGCGCGCGTCGAGGCGATCGGCAGCCGGGCCATGCTCGGCGTGGCCGAGAACATCGGCTCGATGCTCGAGGACAAATATGCGCGCGCCAATCTCGCGAGCGTCTCCGAGCAGGCCGACGCGCCGCTGGAGGAAGCGATCGCGCTGATGGTGCGCGAGAAACTGACCGGCCGCCCAGCACCGAAGAGCGCCGCCCGCGTCGTCGATCTCTGGCGCGAGTGGATCGAGGAAAAGGCCGGCGCCGACCTCGACGGCCTCGCCGACAAGCTGGAGGACCAACAGGCCTTCGCCCGTGTCGTGCGCGAAATGCTCGCCTCCATGGAGATGGCCGAGGAGCTCGGCGAGGACGAGCAGAGCGAGGAAAGCCAGGACGACGAGAACCAGCCGCAAGGCGACGAACAGACCGAGGAAGGCGGCGAGGAGGATTCCGGCGCCGACCAGTCGCAGGCGGAGGAGGCCGATTCCTCGAGCGAGGACGCTCAGGACGGCGAGATGGAGGCTGCCGACGCGGATGCCGACGAGACCTCCGACGAGGAGGATGTCGACGCCGAGACGCCGGGCGAAGCGCGTCGCCAGGACAATCCCTTCGCAAATCTTCCCAGGGAGATCGACTACAAGGTCTTCACCACCGCCTTCGACGAAACGGTGGGCGCGGAAGAGCTCTGCGACGAGGAGGAGCTCGAGCGTCTGCGGGCCTTCCTGGACAAGCAGTTGACGAATCTGCAGGGCGTCGTCGGGCGCCTCGCCAACCGTCTGCAGCGGCGCCTGATGGCACAGCAGAACCGGTCCTGGGATTTCGACCTGGAGGAAGGCGTGCTCGATACGGCGCGGCTGCTGCGCGTCGTCATCGATCCGATGCAGCCGCTTTCCTTCAAGCAGGAACGCGACACGAAATTCCGCGACACCGTGGTCTCGCTGGTGCTCGACAATTCGGGCTCGATGCGCGGTCGCCCGATCACGGTCGCGGCCACCTGCGCGGACATTCTCGCGCGTACGCTCGAGCGCTGCGGCGTGTCCGTTGAAATCCTCGGCTTCACCACCCGTGCCTGGAAGGGCGGGCAGGCGCGCGAGAAGTGGCTGAAGGACGGCAAGCCCGCCAGCCCCGGCCGGCTCAACGACCTGCGCCACATCATCTACAAGAGCGCCGACATGCCGTGGCGGCGGGCGCGCCGGAATCTCGGCCTGATGATGCGCGAGGGGCTGCTGAAGGAGAATATCGACGGCGAGGCGCTGCTTTGGGCGCACCAGCGGCTGATCGCGCGACCCGAGCAGCGCAAGATACTGATGATGATCTCCGATGGCGCGCCGGTCGACGATTCGACGCTGTCGGTCAATCCCGGCAACTATCTCGAGCGCCATCTGCGCGCGGTGATCGACCTCATCGAGACGCGTTCGCCGGTCGAACTGCTCGCCATCGGCATCGGCCATGACGTGACCCGCTACTATCGCCGCGCCGTCACGATTGTCGATGCCGAGGAACTGGCCGGCGCGATGACCGAGCAGCTCGCCGCGCTCTTTGGCGAGGAAACGCAGAGGGAGAGCCGCCGCTTCGCCCGGCGCGCGGGATGATCCTACGGCAAGCCGCGGCTGCCGCGGCCTTCCTCGCTGTCGCTGCGGGCCTTTCCGCCGTCTTCCCCCACCGCGCCCATGCACAGCTCGCCTCGACCGCGCCCGTCGAGTGGATGGAGGTGCGAGCCAAGCCGATCGGCCGTTTCCGGCTGGGTTCCAGCCAGACCAGGTTCGGCCCGTTGGAATTCGTCGGGGGATTGGAGCTCGCCTCCAGCGGAAAGGATTTCGGCGGCTTCTCCGCGATGCGCTTCCTGGAACCGGGCACCGCGTTCGTCGGCGTGGCGGACACCGGCTTCTGGTTCTTCGGCAGGCTGATGCGCGATGCCGAGGGGCGGCCGGCTGGGGTGGAAGAGTTCCGCATGTCGCCGATGGTCGACGAGGCCGGCCAGGTGATCGGCGACAAATGGTATGTCGACGCGGAGGGGCTTGCCGTCCATGACGGCATCGCCACCGTAAGCTTCGAGCGCGAGCATCGCGTTGTCGAATACCGCATCGATCCGGACGGCATGGCCGGCCCCATCCGCAATCTCGACTTCGTGATCCCGAAGGAGGAATTGCGCCGCAATGCGGGACTGGAGACCGTCATCAAGTCTCCGGAAGGCGGGCCGCAGCACGGCGCGCGCATCGTCATCGCCGAGCGCAGTCTCGATCCGCTCGGCAACATCTTCGGCGCGGTCATCGAGGGGCCGGAACGAGGCGTCTTCACGGTCGCGCGCAGCGACGGCTACGACGTCACCGACGGCGCCTTCCTGCCCAATGGCGACCTCCTGATCCTGGAGCGGCGGTTCACCATCGCGCAGAGCATTTCCATGCGCCTGCGGCGGATACCGGGCGGAACGGTGAGGGCGGGCGGCCTGCTCGACGGACCGGTGCTGATGGAGGCCAATATGGCTTATCGCATCGACAACATGGAAGCGCTGGACGTGTGGCTGCGCGAGGACGGAGCGACGATGGTGTCGATCATGTCCGACGACAACCAGTCCGTCTTCCAGCGCAGCCTCTATCTGGAATTCCGGATGGTCGAGTAAAGGCCCTCAAATGAGGGCCTTGGCGACTTTTTCGCGGATCTGCGCCAGCGAGAACGGCTTGGGGACGACGTCGATGACGATGTCTTCCAGATCGGCGGCGCGCTCGCGCTGTTCGGCGTAGCCGGTCATCAGCAGGATCTTCAGGCCCGGAAATTCGCCCGCCGCGCGCTTGGCCATCTCGATCCCGTCCATGGCCGGCATGCGTATGTCGGAAAGGACGAGGTCGAACCGGCCCTCATTCTCGCGGATGCTCGACAGTCCCTCGTCGCCATCCTCGGCCGTGGAGACCTCGAAACCGGCGCTTGCAATGGCGCGCGCGGTGAAGGTGCGGACGGCTTCGTCGTCTTCGACGATGAGAACTTTCGCCATGTCAGGCATCTCCCTTGACCACGCCCACGAAGGGCAGTTCGCGAAACGCGTGCGCGACGTCCATGCCGTAGCCGACCACGAAATAGTCGGGGCATTCGAAGCCGACGAAGTCGGCCTTCAGGTCGGTCTGGCGCCGCGTGTACTTGTCGAGGAGCACGGCGATCGACACGTTCCTCGCGCCGCGCGACAGCATCAGCTCGCGCGTGAATTTCAGCGTCTTGCCGGATTCCAGGATGTCGTCGATCAGAAGCACGTCGCGCCCGGCAACCTCGTTGTCGATGTCGCGCAGCACCTTGACCTCGCCGCTGGTCGTTCCCGCGCCGTAGCTGGAGATGAAGATGAACTCCACTTCCGGTGACAGCCCGGTGTCGTGCATGGCACGAATCAGGTCGGCGGCGAAGATGAACGATCCCTTGAGGATCGAGATCACCAGCAGGTCCTGGTAGTCGCGTTCCGCGATGTCCTTGGCGAGCTCCAGATTGCGCCTGGCGATCGCCGACGCGCTGAACAGCACCTCTATGTCCTTGCCTCTCACGACAGGCATCAATGATCTCCTTCCCGGAAGGTTACCGCGACCGACTTCACGCCATCCGCAGGCGGCTCCAGCCGGCTTGAAAAGGAAAAGCGCTCTCCCGGTTCCAATACCGCATCGTTGGTTCCCAGAAAGTAACGCCGGCTTTGCCCGTCATTTCCGATGACGGCAATGGCGAGTGGCGGCACCGGGATCGCGCCCGAGCCGACATTCCGCGCCTCGCCTTCTACAAGGAGAACCGGCTTTCCGCCAAGGTTTTCCACACGGCTTTTCAATTCGCCGATGTGCAGGGGCTGCGCCGTCTCTCCGGCGGGCATGGGCACATGCCTCAACAGCGCATGGCCGCCCGATATCCAGAACGTGGCGGCGACGAGTGCCGCGCCGAAGAGCCAGAAGGCGGGCCCGCCGCGGGTTTTGAACCATCCGGAAGCGGCGGCGCCTGCCCCACCGCGCAGCGTCTCCATGCCGTCGGGCTCGCCGTGTTTTCCGATGCGTCCGGAGAAAAGTCGCGCGTTGCGAAACCCCGTATCGCCGAGGATTTCGAAATCGGCGTCCGTGAACTCGGCTGCCGTCGCCCGCGACGGTCGCTCCTTGTGGGTTCCGGCCATGATTTCGCCGGAAACCGGGCGTGCCTTTTCATACTCGCTCATGCCGGCTGCCGTCCTTTCGCGGCGTTGCGTACGGGGTACCCTTCAAAAGGTTAATGCTTCGCGTCGTCGCAGGTTCGACATGTGCATTTTAACCGGACGTTAACCATGCGAAACCATGGTCGAACATTACGCGTGGGTCGGGCGCTTCGGCGTGCCGGACCGTGAAAGTCAATCGATAGCAAGGCCGCTCCTTTGATTCGCTTCGAAAATGTCGGGCTTAGATACGGGATGGGGCCGGAGATTCTCCGCGACATATCCTTCCATCTGCCGGAGCGCTCCTTCCAGTTCCTGACCGGCCCGTCGGGGGCGGGCAAGACGACGCTGCTGCGGCTCCTGTTCCTGTCGCTCAAGCCGACGCGCGGGCTGATCAGCGTGTTCGACAAGGACCGGTCGCGAATCGGCCCGACGGAGCTGCCGCTGATTCGCCGCCGGATCGGCATCGTCTTCCAGGATTTCCGCCTGCTCGACCACATGACGACATATGAGAACGTGGCGTTGCCGCTCCGGGTGAGGGGACGCGACGAGGCGAGCTACCGCGGCGACGTCATCGAACTTCTGAAATGGGTGGGGCTCGGCGAGCGCATGCATGTGCTGCCGCCCGTGCTTTCCGGCGGCGAGAAGCAGCGCGCGGCGATCGCGCGCGCGCTCATCGAGCAGCCGGAGATTCTGCTGGCCGACGAGCCGACGGGCAATGTCGATCCGCCGCTGGCGCGCCGCCTGCTGCGGCTTTTCATCGAGCTCAACCGGCTGGGCACCGCCGTGGTCATCGCCACGCACGATCTCGGGCTGATGGATCAGGTCGACGCACGCCGCATGATCCTGTCGGGCGGGAGGCTGGACATCTATGATTGACCTTCCCGCCGCCGAGGAAGCGCCCCGTCCGCTGCATCCGGGCATCTCGCAGGTTTCGAAGGCGCATCGCAAGCTGGCGCCTATCGTGCCGGCGCAGAACATCGCCGGCCATGCGCTCATCCTGGTGATCGCGATCATGACCTTCCTGTCCTGCCTCACCCTGGGGGCGGTGACGCTGGTCAGCGACACGGCGGCGACGTGGCAGACCCAGATCGCGCGCGAGGCGACGATCCAGATAAAGCCTGCCGACGATCTCGACATGGAAGCCGCGCTCGCCTCGGCACAGTCGATCGCGAGTCGTTTCGCCGGCGTACGTTCGGCGTCCATCGTCGACCGCGCGGCGACGGCGCGCCTGCTCGAACCCTGGCTCGGGGCCGGGCTCAACATAGACGAATTGCCGGTGCCCCGTCTCGTCATCGTCACGATAGATCCGACCAATCCGCCGGATTTCGCCGCCTTGCGTCAGGCGCTTTCGGCCGAAGTGCCGCGCGCCGCGCTCGACGATCACCGCACCTGGGTCGACCGGCTGGTGGCAATGGCGCGAACCACCGTCACGATCGGCTTTTCGGTGCTGATCCTGATGCTGTCGGCGACGGTGATGACCGTGGTGTTCGCCACGCGCGGCGCGATGGCCGGTAACGGGCACATCATCGAGGTTCTGCATTTCGTCGGCGCGGAAGCCCGCTTCATCGCCGGCGAGTTCCGGCAGCATTTCCTGCTCACCGGCATGAAGGGAGCGGCGGCCGGCGGGCTCGCCGCGATCATCGTCTTCGTCGGCTTTTCCTGGTGGTCGTCGCGCAATCTCGCGACGCCGGAAGCAGACCAGGCCGCCGCCCTGTTCGGAAACTTCGCCATCGGCAGCGCGGGTTATCTGGGCGTTGCGCTGGTGGTGGTCGTCATCGGAATGCTGACCGCCGCCACGTCGCATTTGACGGTGATGTCTTATCTCAGCGACATCGACATGCGGCAGCACGACGCGTGAGGATTCACGAATGACAACGCCATGTAACGCATTGTGTAACAGTTACGCGGAAATCACTGTCAAATACCGCATTTGACGGTTAACCCTTTTTGAGGATGGTCGGGAGCATTGAGCGTGGATAGCAGCCCTGCACATCGCCGACGGCGCCAAGGTTCGCGTGCGTTTGCGCGCCCGCTGCGCGCGCTTCTCTATTCCGTCATGGGCATGTTCCTGGCTGCCTTCGCTTTCGTCGGCGGCTTTGCCGCCTTCTCGTTCCACGTCGCCGGCCTTTCCACACCGACGGATCCGAAGCCTGCCGACGCGATCATCGTGCTGACCGGGGGCCACTCGCGGCTCGATGCCGCGGTCGATCTCCTCAAGTCCGGCAAGGGCAGGCGCCTCCTCATCAGCGGCGTCAATCCGATCGCGCGGGTCGCCGACCTGCAGCTCGCCACGGGAGGCGACGCGCGGCTGTTCTCCTGCTGCGTCGACATCGACCACGTTGCGCTCGACACGATCGGCAATGCCGAGGAGAGCGCCAAATGGGTCAGTTCCCATTCCTATGGAAGCGTCATCCTCGTCACCAACAACTATCACATGCCGCGCAGCCTGCTCGAAATGCAGCGGCTGCTGGCTGGTGCCGAGCTTCAGCCCTATCCGGTCGTCAACACGAGCCTCACCGGCACGGAATGGCTGTCGAGGCCGAAAGCGTTGCGCGTGCTCCTGACCGAATATACGAAGTATCTCGCGGCGGTGGCGCGGGGCCTGCTGCCCCGGCCGTCGCTGCCCGAAACGCCCTCCATCGAAGCATCCGCCAGTGCGATGGTGATGGACTAGGGCCGATTTCGGCTTCCGCAATCACGGCGTTTGCGTTTTCGCCCGCTTGGTGTAACCAACGGGCGCTCGACCCATCTGCAGGCCGTTTCCATGCTTCAACTGCGCTCGTTCGCGTTCAACGTCGCCTTCTACGCCAATCTCATCGTTCAGATGATCTTCTGGACGCCGTATTACTTTCTCGCGCCGCGCCATCGCGCCTGGATGGTGCCGAAGTTCTGGTCGCGCTCCAGCCTGTGGCTGCAGAAGGTGATCGCGGGAACCGAGGCGCGTATCGAGGGGATCGAAAACCTGCCCGAAGGGCCTTTCATCCTGGCGCCGAAGCATCAGTCCTTCTGGGACACGATCGCCTTCTTTCCCTATCTTCGCGATCCCGTCTACATCCTGAAGCGCGAGCTGACCTGGATTCCCTTCTTCGGCTGGTACATCAGCAAGATGAAGATGATCCCGATTCACCGCGGCAGCCGGTCCAAGGCCCTGAAGGACGCCCTGCGGATCGCCAGGGAGCGCATGGCCGAAGGACGCCAGCTGATCATCTATCCGGAAGGCACGCGCCGGGCGCCCGGAGCCGAGCCGGCATACAAATACGGCATCGTCGAAATCTATGCGCAGCTCGGCGTGCCGGTCGTGCCGGTGGCGCATGTCGCGGGGCTGTTCTGGCCGCGGCGCAGATTCCTCCGCTATCCGGGTGTCATCCACGCGCGCTTCCTGCCGCCGATCGAACCGGGGCTGGAGAAGGAAGCATTTCTGGAGCGCCTTATCGCCGAAACGGAGGCCGGTTGCGACGAATTGCTGCTGGAGGCCGCGGACGCGGCCAACCCGCCGCCGTTTCCGCCCACTGCCGCCGCGCGCCTCGAGGCGCTGCGGGGCGCAGCTAGACTGAAGGCGTGACGCGCCTCGCGACGCCTTCGAGCCAATGGTCGCGGATGCCGAGCGCCCTGAGATGCTCGACCGTGTTGACCACGTAATCCTCGTTGGCCCCGGACTGGCCGACGGCGCCGGATACCCGCAGGGCCGCATCCTCGACGTCCATCCTGCCGGCATACTGCTCGTGCGAGCGGTCGACGACATAACTCACCGCGTCGACGATTTCGCCGGTCTCGAGGCGAACGGGGAGACGGCGTTCCAGATAGACGTTGGTGACGAGCTCGCGCTCGCGCAGATAGGCCATGACCTCGTCGTTGAGATCGCCGGGAACGCGGAAGGCGAGGCCGATGCAGGAGCCGCCACGATCGAGCCCGAGCACCAGGCCCGGCCGTCCGGGCGTGCCGCGATGCACGAAGGAATGGACGCAGAGCGACCGCCGGTAGCCGTGCAATCTCGCCTTGTGCATCTCGGTGTGGGCAAAACCTGGCCGCCACATCAGCGAGCCGTAGCCAAACACCCAAAAATCGCCCATATCGCCAAGCCACATCGAAAGGAGCCGGCACGATCCGGCGCATGAGGGTTAGCGAGATCGACGGCATGACGTCAAGCGGCGAGAAGAAACCGAACTATTCCCGGCGCTTCATGTGGTTCGCCGGCTGCATCGTGGCGGCGGGGCTCGCCTATACGGCCGCATGGTTCTACGCGGCGGATCGGCTGGAGGCTCGGGTCAATGCCTCCGTTGCCGGCATCAACGGCAACGGGAAGCGCGCGAGCTGCGAGAATGCCGAGGTGCGCGGCTACCCTTTCCGCATCGGCGTCTTCTGCAAGAGCGTGATGTATGTCGACGCGCGCGCCGGCTTCGGCCTGAGGGCGCGGCAGTTCCGTTCCGCCGCGCAGGTCTACGATCCCAACCGCATCGTATGGGAGATGGACGGGCCGGCCACGCTGGAGGTGCCGGGACTCAATGCGCTCGATCTCGATTGGGGCTCGTTGCGGGCGAGCTCGCGGCTCGCCTCATCAAAGCCTCGGCTCATCTCGGTGGAGGCTCAAAATATCAATTTCCGACTGAGTGAGGCGGATTCCTCATCGCCCGCGCTCGGGACGATCGGGAACGGCCAGTTCCACATGCGACCGGTGGGCGAGGACGTCGATCTGGCGTTCCGCTTCACCGATCTCAAACTCGACGGCGACGTGGTCGGCGCGGGCGAGATGCCGGCCTTGAGCGGGCTCGTCGACGTCAATCTGCGCCAGGGCCTGGCGGCCTTGAAGGACGGCAACGGATTGCGTGGCAAGTCGGGCGAGATTCGCAACCTGACGGCGTCGTTCGGCGAGGAGACTGGGGCAACGATCAGCGGCCCGGTCTCGGTCGACGATTTCGGGCTGATCGACGCGCAGCTTCAGGTCACGATCAGGAAACCGGAACTGCTCGCCGCGATCCTGGCCGATGCGTTCCCCGACCTGCGCGACGAAATTCAGCTCAGCTTTTCCAGCATCGCCGCGATGGGCGAAAACCCGACGCTGCCCGTGCGCGTCGAGCGAGGAGAAATCCAGCTCGGTTTCCTGACGATAGGGTCGATCCCGCCGCTGTAGCGCTTCGTCACGCGCCGGAGCGTCGTGACCGTATTCCGGTTCAGGCCTTCTCGGGATGGACGATTGCCTGGCGGCCGAAGTCGGGCGCGTCGATTTCCTGGCCCGCTTCGATGATCGAGCGCCGGATCGCGCGGGTGCGGGTGAACAGATCGAAGAGCTTGTCGCCGTCGCCCCAGCGGATCGCGCGCTGCAGGGAGGCCAGATCCTCCGAAAAGCGCGCCAGCATCTCGAGGATCGCGTCCTTGTTGTGCAGGCACACGTCGCGCCACATCGTCGGGTCGGACGCGGCGAGGCGGGTGAAGTCGCGGAAACCCGATGCGGAATATTTGATGACCTCGGATTTCGTCACCGTTTCCAGATCGTCGGCGGTGCCGACGATGTTGTAGGCGATGATGTGCGGTAGGTGCGAGACGATGGCCAGCACCATGTCGTGATGTGCCGGGTCCATCGTGTCGATGTTGGAGCCGCAGCCACGCCAGAAGGCGGAAAGCCGCTCGATCGCTTCCGGATCCGTGCCTTCGAGGGGCGTGAGTATGCACCAGCGGTTCTCGAAGAGATCGGCGAAGCCGGCATCCGGTCCCGATTTCTCCGTGCCGGCCAGCGGGTGGCCGGGGATGAAATGCACGCCCGCCGGAACATGCGGCTCGATCTGCGCAATGACTGATCCCTTGGTCGAGCCGACATCCGTCAGGATCGCGCCTCGCTTCAGCGACGGGGCGATCGCCGCCGCCACGTCACCGGAAGAGCCGACGGGAACCGAGACGATGACCAGGTCGGCGCCTTTGACCGCCTTGGCGGGATCGCGCTCATAGCGGTCGCCGAGACCGAGCTCCTCGGCACGCTTCAGCGTGTCGGCGCTGCGCGTGGAGATCACGATCTCGCCGGCAAGACCCTCGCGGCGGATGACCCGCGCGAGGGAGGAGCCGATGAGGCCTATGCCTATAAGGGCTATTCTATCGAACATGGGGGAAGCCATCGGCATCAGCTTCTCAGAAATTCGGCCAACGAGGCGACCACGCCGCGATTGGCTTCTTCCGTGCCGACCGTCATGCGCAGGGCGTTCGGGAAGCCGTAGGCGGCGACGCGGCGCAATATATACCCGCGCGCGGTGAGATAGTCGTCGGCCTCCGCCGCTCCGTGGCTGCCATCGTCCGGGAAGTGGATGAGAATGAAATTGCCGACGCTCGGCGTCACGCGCAGCCCAAGCCCGGTGAGCTCCCCGGTAAGCCAGGTGAGCCATTTTTCGTTGTGCGCGACGGTGCGCTCGACATGGGCGCGGTCGGCCATGGCGGCGACGCCCGCCTCGATCGCGGCGGCGTTGACGTTGAACGGGCCGCGCACGCGCTCCAGCACCTCGATCACATGGGCGGGCGCGTAGATCCAACCGATGCGGAGACCGCCGAGCCCGTGGATCTTGGAGAAAGTGCGCGTCATCACGACGTTCTGCGACGCCGCGACGAGCTCCACGCCGGCCTCGTAGTCGTTGCGGCGGACATATTCCGCATAGGCCGCGTCGAGCACCAGAAGCACGTTCTTCGGCAACGCCGCGTGCAGGCGGCGCACCTCGTCGAACGGGATGTAGGTGCCGGTCGGATTGTTTGGATTGGCGAGGAAGACGATCCTTGTCCTCGGCGTGACCGCCGCGAGGATCGCGTCGACGTCGGCGCGTTCCTCTGTCTCCGTTGCGACCACGCAGGTCGCGCCCGCGGCCTGGATGTAGTTGCGGTAGACGAGGAAGCCGTGCTCGGTGAACAGACCCTCGTCGCCGGGGCTGAGGTAACACTGCGCGAGCAGGCCCAGGACCTCGTCCGAGCCGTTGCAGCAGACAATGTTCGCCGGGTTCAGGCCGTGCGCCTGAGCAATGGCGTTGCGCAGGCGCGAGGCGGAGCCGTCCGGATAGAACTCCATCTTCTCGGCGACGGCCTTCACCGCCTCGACGGCGTTGGGCGAGGCGCCCAGCGGGTTCTCGTTGGAGGAGAGCTTATGCACCTTGGCGACACCCGCCGGCGCCGCGCTCTTGCCCGGCACATAGGCGGCAATGTCCATGATGCCTGCGCGGGGTTCTGGGCGGATCTGCTCGGTCGGCTGTGTCATGTCTCGATACCTTTGAAGGCCATTTTCAGCGGCCGCTGGGGAAATACAGGCCGCACGCGAAGATGTCGAGTGTCGATTGGTTCCGGTGCCGTTGACGTCGGCCGGCGCGCGTCGTAAAAGCCGTTTCACAGTCCGTGGTGATTTGGCCGGTCGGCTTGCAGCCACGTAAAACAATTCGCTAAAGGGCCGTTTGCAGGAAAATGTAACCGGCTTGCGACAGCAATGCCGGTTTTTGTTTTTCCGAAGCCGGCACGAGATCGGAGTGCGTCATGGCGGCGAGAATTGCGCGCAAGGCATACGACGAGGCGAACGCGCCGACGAGCCTGGTCATGCGCTTCGGCCCGGATGAGCCGTTGCATCTCGACGCCGGTGTCGATCTTGCGCCGTTCCAGATCGCCTACCAGACCTACGGCACGCTCAACGAGGCGCGCTCGAACGCCATCCTGGTCTGCCATGCGCTGACCGGCGACCAGCACGTCGCCAACGCCAATCCGGTCACCGGCAAGCCGGGCTGGTGGGAGGTGCTGATCGGCCCCGGCAAGATCATCGACACGAACCGCTTCTTCGTCATCTGCTCCAACGTGATCGGCGGCTGCCTCGGATCGACCGGGCCGGCGTCTACCAATCCCTCCACCGGCAAGCCCTACGGGCTCGACCTGCCGGTCATCACCATCCGCGACATGGTGCGCGCGCAGGTGATGCTGGTCGACAAGCTCGGCATAGACCGGCTCTTCTCGGTCGTGGGCGGCTCCATGGGGGGCATGCAGGTGCTGGAATGGGCGTCGAGCTATCCCGAGCGGGTGTTCTCGGCCTTGCCGATCGCCACCGGCGCGCGCCATTCCTCGCAGAACATCGCCTTCCACGAAGTCGGCCGCCAGGCGGTGATGGCCGATCCCGACTGGTGCGGGGGCAAGTATATCGAGGCCGGAAGCCGGCCGGAAAAGGGGCTGGCGGTCGCCCGCATGGCCGCCCACATCACCTATCTTTCCGAAGCCGCGCTGCATCGGAAGTTCGGCCGCAACCTGCAGGACCGGGAAAGCCTGACCTTCGGTTTCGACGCCGATTTCCAGATCGAGAGCTATCTGCGCCATCAGGGGATGAGCTTCGTCGACCGCTTCGACGCGAACTCGTATCTCTACATGACCCGGGCGATGGATTATTTCGACCTCGCCGCCGACCATGGCGGAAGGCTGGCGGACGCGTTCAGGAACACGCAGACGCGCTTCTGCCTCGTCTCCTTCACCTCGGACTGGCTGTTTCCCACGGAAGAAAGCCGGTCGGTCGTGCATGCGCTCAACGCGGCCGGCGCGTCCGTGTCCTTCGTGGAGATCGAGACCGACCGCGGTCATGACGCATTCCTGCTCGACGAGCCGGAATTCTTCGCCGCTGTCAACGGTTTCCTGCGATCGGCAGCCAAGGCACGGGGGCTCGAAATCGGATGAGCGTCAACACCGCACCGCGCGTCGACCTCGCCGTCGTCGCGGACATGATAGAGCCGCGCTCGCGCGTGCTCGACGTCGGCTCCGGCGACGGCGAACTGCTGGAGCTTCTGCAGACCGACAAGCAGGTCGACGGGCGCGGGCTCGAACTTTCGCAGCGCGGCGTCAACGAATGCGTGGCGCGCGGACTTTCGGTGATCCAGGGCGACGCCGACCGTGACCTGGGCTTCTATCCCGACAAGGGCTTCGACTATGTGATCCTGTCACAGACGCTGCAGGCGACACGCAACCCGAAGACCGTGCTGGACGAACTCCTGCGCATCGGCGACCGCGCGATCGTCTCGTTCCCGAATTTCGGCCATTGGCGGGTGCGACTGTCGCTGCTCTTCAAGGGCCGCATGCCGGTGACCAAGGACCTGCCCTATTCCTGGTACGATACGCCCAACATCCATTTCTGCACCATCCGCGACTTCGTCAACCTGTGCGACGAGGTGGGCGCCAAGGTGGAAAGCGCGGCGGCGCTCGACGGCAACGGCCAGAAGATCGGCTTCTCCATGCCCTGGTGGTTCTGGAACATGTTCGGTCAGCAGGCGGTGTTCCTGCTGAAGCGGTAGTTTCAGTAAAGAACATACCGCATCCGTATCATTCGTTCTGCGCGCCTACCGCTTGTTGATGTGCGGGGTTTCCAGGAAATCCCCTGTTACGGCCGGGAAAAAACGGCGTAGAGCTATGCGACACGGCCGCGTCGGCGAAGATCTCGCGCCGGCGCGGGAATATCGGGAGGGATTCATGCGTGGTGTCGCATTCTGGTTCTTTTTCTCGGCCGCGCTCTACGTTGCGGTCGGCATGGCGTTCGGCATCTACATGGCCGCGTCGCATGATCATCAGCTTGCGCCGGTGCATGGCCACCTGAACCTGATCGGCTGGGTCTCGATGGCGATCTTCGGCATGTTCTACCAGCTCGTGCCGAGGGCGGCGGAAAGCCGGCTGGCGAAGGTCCATTTTGCGCTCGCCACGCTGGGGCTATGGCTGATCGTGCCGGGCATAGCGCTCGCCATGCAAGGGCGGACGGAGGCGCTCGCGCAAGCGGGCTCGCTGGTGACCATCGCGGCCATGCTGCTGTTCGTGTTCATAGTCGCCCGCAGCAGGCTTCCCGCCGGCTGAGCGCCGCGCCTGGCCCAATCGGTCGACGGTCGATCAAATCGTTCGTCTCGTATATGTAGCCGGTTGTGACTGGCCACGGACGATGACGATGAACGAATTTCCCGAGATATGCAGAATCGCGAGGGAGGACGAGCCCGCGATCCTCGCACTCAACAACGAGCATGCGCGGGAGCTGTCATGGCTCGATGCCGAAAGGCTGTCCTTCCTGCTCGGGCAGGCTTTCCACGCGCGGAGAATTGGCCGGCTCGAAGCCTTCCTGATGACCTTCGACCAGACGGCCGACTACGACAGCCCGAACTATCTGTGGTTTCGGGAACGCTATCCGCGCTTCGTCTATGTCGACCGCGTTGTTGTGGCGAAGTCGGCGCGCGGCAAGGGCCACGCCCGCCGTCTCTATGCCGATCTCTTCGCCGGGGCCGCGCGGTCCGGGCACGAGGTGGTGACCTGCGAGGTCAATTCGGAGCCGCCCAATCCGGCATCGGATGCGTTTCATGCCGCGCTCGGCTTCCGCGAGGTGGGAGAGGCGGCGATCCATGGCGGCACGAAATCCGTTCGCTATTTTGCCTGTCCGATAACGTCGGCTGGTGTCTGATCATTTTGTATCGAGGCGGCGCGACTTCTCGTAGCGCTTGACGACGCGCTCGCGTTTCAATCGTGACAGGCGCTGGAGCCAGAAGATGCCGTCGAGCTGGTCGATCTCGTGCTGCAGGCAGATCGCGAGCAGGCTGTCGGCCTCCTCGACATGTTCCTGGCCGTCCAGATCCTGGTAGCGGACGCGTACCCGCGCCGCCCGCTCGACTTCCTCGGTGGCACCGGGCATGGAGACGCTGCCCTCCGTGTGCCGGGTCTTCTCCTGCGAAGCCTCGGCGATCCGCGGATTGACGTAGGTCCGCACGCCGTCGTCGGCGGAAAGCTCGATCACCACCAGCCGTTTCAGGATGCCGATATGGGCGGCGGTGATGCCGATGCCCGGCGCGGCGCGCATCGTATCGAGCAGATCGGTGGCGAGATCGCGCAACTCCCGGTCGAACCGCGTGACCCCGGCACAGGGCGTGCGCAGCAAGGCGTCGGGATAGGAGACGATGGCGCGGACGGGCATGGTCGTGGCCTCAGGCTTGCTTTCGCGGAAGGTTCTTCATGGCTCGCGTGGCGCCCTGCGGCGTCAACACCGGCACGAAGACGCGGCGCGAGGCGCGGGCGGCGACCGGCAGACCCTGATAGAGCCGCTTCTGCGCCTCCACGATGACCACGCCGGCGAAGATCGGCCAGAAGCGACGTCCGGTCTTTTCCATCAGCGAGTAGAGCCGCATCGACCAGCGGCGTTCCGAGGGTGGGAAATGCAGCGCGTCGGCCCATGCTCCGGGCGTGAAATTGGTTTCCCGCAGCAGTTCGGTGAGCTGGCCGCGCGAAAAGGGCCGTCCGGTTCCGAAGGGCGTATGCTCGAAACGCGCCCACACGCCGCGCCGGTTGGGCACCACGATGACGACGCGCCCGCCGGGCGCCAGCACGCGCCAGATCTCCATCAGCGTCTCGCGCGGATTTTCCGAATGTTCCAGTGCGTGGACGAGCAGCATGCGGTCGATGGAGGAATCGAAGAGGGGCAGTTCCTCCTCGAAGACGAGCGCGGTGTTGGACTCAGCATTGCCGGGCCAGCAGACGGCACCCTGACGGGCCGGCATGAAGGCGAAGACGCGTTCTGCATCGGTGCCGAACCGTTCGAGCCAGGGAAGGGCGTAGCCGAGGCCGACAAGGCGTTCGTTCTGCATCGGCGCCCAGACCGACGACAGTGCCATGGTGATGGAGCGCTCCGCCAGCCGGCCGAGCGTCGAGGAATAGAATGATCGCAGGTCGACTATGTCGGAAATCATGGCGCGACCGTATCCGCGCCGCGCCGCAACTTCAAGAAAGGCCGTGGTGACATTGCATCCCGCGCGCCTTATCGTTCGAGGAAAACAAGGAGGCGCCAATGCCGGTCGAAATCGAACAATTCATCTGCCGTAGCGACAATTTCGGCGTGCTGGTCCATGATCCCGCGAGCGGAGAGACCGCGATCGTCGACGCACCGGAGGAAAAGCCGATCCTGGACGCGATAGAGCGGACGGGTTGGCGACCGACGATGATCCTCACCACGCATCACCATGGCGATCATGTCGAGGCGAATCTCGCGCTGAAGAAGCGATTCGGGCTGAGGATAGTCGGACCGAAGGTCGAGGCCGAGCGGATTCCGGGGATCGACGAAACGGTGGTCGAGGGCGATGTGGTGCGTCTCGGCAACGAGGAGATTCGCGTCATCGAGACGCCGGGCCATACGGCGGGTCACGTTTCGTACCACCTGCCGAAATCCGGCGTGGCGTTCACCGCCGATACGCTTTTCGCGCTGGGCTGCGGCAGATTGTTCGAGTGCGGCCCGGCGGTGATGCAATCCTCGCTCAAGAAGCTCGCCGCCCTGCCGCCCGAGACGATCGTCTATTGCGGCCATGAATACACGCTCTCCAATGCGCGATTCGCGCTTACCGTCGATCCGGACAACGAGAAGCTGCGGGAACGGTCGAAGAAAATCGAGGCATTGCGCAATGCCGACAAGCCGACCTTGCCGACCACGATCGGCGAGGAGCTTGCGACGAACCCATTCCTGCGCTGGGCCGACCCGTCGATCCGCAAGGCGATCGGCATGGACACTGCTTCCGACGAGGCGGTCTTCGCGGAGATCCGCGCGCGCAAGGACAATTTCTGAAATGGCGAAGCCCGGGGCCGCCGAGATCATCGCCGCGCTAGGCATGGAGCAGCATCCGGAGGGCGGCTGGTACGTCGAGACATTTCGCGATGGCGAGGGCGGAGCGCGGGGTCATTCGACGGCGATCTACTTTCTTCTTCAAAAGGGCGAGCGCTCTCACTGGCACCGCGTGAAGGACGCGGCCGAGGTCTGGCACTATCACGCCGGCGCGCCGCTGGTGCTCAGCATCTGGCGCGAGGAAGGCGCCGTCGAGGCGGTCCGGCTCGGGATCGATCTTGTGGCGGGCGAGCGGCCGCAGACGGTCGTGCCCGCGGGCGACTGGCAGGCAGCCGAGACGACGGGGGAGTGGACGCTTGTCGGCTGCACGGTGGCGCCCGGCTTCCGCTTCGAGAGTTTCGAGCTCGCCACGCCGGATTGGCGGCCGCCGAGCGGCTAGAGCAGGAAACCGAGCGCAATCGAAAGCTGCGCCAGGTAATAGCTGATCCAGACCGCCGACCCCGCCCAGGCGCGGTGCGGAGATGTTGGCGCCAGCAGGAATTTCTCGATGGCCAGGATCATGTCGGATACGAGGAACAGCACCGCGCCGGCGATCACGAGCCGCGACGGGAGCGTCAGCGCGGCGAGGCACATTGCGAGGATCGTCGCCACATAGGCCGCGATCGGCCAGCGCAGGGCAGGGGCTGCCGCCCGCCAGAGCAGACGCAGCATGACGATCGCCGAGACCGCCGCCAGGAGAGCAAGTCCGATGCGAGAAGGTTGCGCCGCGAATGCGGCGACGCCGTCGCCGGCGGCGACGAAAAGGGCGATATAGACGATATGGCCGAGTAGGAAGCTCGCCAGCCCGCCGAGAAATGCGCGCTCGCCGTCATGGGCGAGGAAGGCGTCGCCGGCTGCGCTGAGCAGCAATCCGATGACCAGGAAAGCCGGGCCGCCTTCGATCCAGACGAGCACCGCGAGAAGGGCTATCGACGCCGTCTTGACAAACGTCCGGCGGAAGGAGGGCGGTTGCGCGCGCGCGAAAAGATAGGCGAGTGCAGCCACCACCGAAAGGATCAGCGAGCCGTTGGAAAGGGATTCGATACCGCCCGGAAACAGCATCACGCGCCCGCCTTTCCGACGATGGGCCGACCGCGCCCGAAGAGCATGTCCTTCGCGGCGAGCGCCGCGCCGGTGGTGATGAGGAGGCAGGCGAGAAGCACGTGAACGCTGGCGGTCGCCACGCCGGCCGCAATCAGCGCGAATGTGGACAGCAGAGGCGCGGCGTAGCTCGCCGCCCCCAGCACCTGGATGTTGCCGTGCTTGACGCCGTGGTCCCAGGCGTAAAAGGCGGCGCCGACGGGCATCAACCCCAGTCCGATGAAGGCAAGCCATTGCGTCGCGCCGGCGGGCCAGACGGTTGCCTCCAGGAGGAGATGGCAGATGAGCGAAAGAACCGAAGTCGCCGTACAGAACCACGTCACGACGCTGGTGGGGACGGCGGCAAAGCGTCGCGAGATCAGCGAATAGGTGGACCAGACGATCGCGCAGGCGGCAGCCATTGCGTAGCCGAAGGCGTATTGGCCGTCGAAGGCAAGTCGCCCGCCCTGGGTGACGATCAGGACGGCGCCGGCGAAGCCGAGCGCGGCGCCGGCGACATGATGCCAGCGCAGTCTTTCACCCGGCAGCAGGGCCGAGCCGAGAACCATCAGGAGCGGCCAGAGAAAGGCGATGAGGCTCGCTTCGATCGCCGGCGCGTTGCGCAGCGCGGTGAAATAGAAGAAATGGTAGCCGAACAGACCGGCCGTGCCGATCAGCCAGACGATCGGTGGTATCGATGCGTGCCGCGGCGGCGGTGCGACCAGCCGCAGTGCAAGTCCCACCAGCGTGCCGATGGCGAAGGTGATCGCCGAGAGCAGGAAGGGCGGAACGTCGCCCGAACTCGCGGTCATGAGAGCAAGCAGCGCCCACATGGCCACGGCCGAAAATCCGATGAGCGTCGCGCGCGCCATGTGTCCGGCTCCCCCCACATAAAAAGTGCCCGTCGCCCGGGCGACGTTCAGGCGCGTAAGCGTTAGCGGGTCATGGGCACGCGGGCAAGATGCCGCGTCAGCGCGTCTCGATGCGGCTCGCGGTGATGCGCAACGTTCCGATCTGCGTGCCGACGGAGGCGTCGACGGGTGTATAGAAGCCGGTATCGCCGAGCCTCATGAAGGCGATGGTGATCCTGCTGCGGTTTTGCAGGAAGTCGATCTGCGATCGGCCCTTGCGGTAGCCGGCGACCGGGATGAACCGAGCGCTGCAGGTGACCGCCTCGCCGCGGAAGCCGCGGATCGGACCGGTTTTCTGATGCGTCAGCTTCAGGTCGGCCCGCATCTCGCCATCGAAAGCCTTGATCGTGCGGTTGCAGACCTCCTCGGGGCCGTTCGCCCGTATGAGCGTCGACGAGATAGGGTCGAGGGCTGCCCTCAGATGAGCGTCCGTGACGTGTATCCAATCCTTACCGCGTTTCTTCGGTCTCGGCACGTTGACCGCTTCGCGGATGCCGCCCCGGTCGAAGCTGATCGTCGTCTTCTGCTGTTTCTTGCCGGACGTGTAGTTGGAGACGAAGGAATGCGGCTGCGGACCGTTCCTGCCTATGGAACCGCGCACCGTGGTGGTGGCTTCGGTCCTGTCGAAGACGCGGGCGAGGCCGGCGCTGGAGAGCGCACCGCGAATCTCGAAGCTGTTCTTGCCGAAGGAGCTGTCGAAACGAGCCTTGGCGACCGGCAGACCGTAGAGCGTGACGGAATAGTCGGCGCTGTAGGCCTCGGCCCCGGCAGGCGAGGCGAGGGTGACGCCGATGGCGGCCAGAAGGAATGTAAACTGTCTTCGCATGCTCCGATGTCCGATCCGGGCAGTTCCGACGGTGTCCCTATGCCCGTCGCTTGCCTTGGGAATCCGGCGAATATATGAAGCGGGCGGCATTCCCGGCTCGCGCGAATGCATCTCCGTGTGCGGCCCGCGCTTGACCAAAGGGCGAAATGCCACTATGGGAACGGCAACTTTCCATGAGGCCGCCTGATACCGCCTGCGCGCCAACTCGATCTGGTGCGTTTCCGGCTGTGGCCCGGCAATGATGAAATGAAGGTAACGTGACATGCCCCGCGCTTGTGAACTGACCGGCAAGGCCGTGATGACCGGCAACAATGTGAGCCACGCCAACAACAAGACGCGTCGCCGCTTCCTGCCGAACCTCTGCGACGTCACTCTGATGTCGGAGGTCCTCGGCCAGAACGTGCGTCTGCGCATCTCCGCCAACGCCCTTCGCTCGGTGGAGCACCGCGGTGGCCTCGACGCGTTCCTGCTCAAGGCGGACGCTGCCGAGCTTTCGCAGCGCGCGCGCCTGCTCAAGAAGCAGATCGCCAAGAAGGTCGCGGAACAGGTCGCCGCCTGATAGGGCCAACGGGTCCGACAGGATTGCGATGGCGGGCGCTTGCCCGCCGCTGGTTCCATCACCCAGGATAAAAAAATGACCAAGCAGGTTTCCATCTGGCCGTTCGTCGCGGCGATGGCGGTCGTCGTCACCGCATCCAATTTCCTCGTCCAGTTTCCATTCGCCCATTTCGGCCTGCAGGATGTCCTGACCTGGGGCGCCTTCACCTATCCCGTCGCCTTTCTGGTGACCGACCTGACCAATCGGAGATACGGGCCGACGGCGGCGCGCAAGGTCGTCTTCGTGGGCTTCGTCATCGCGATCGCGCTATCGGTCTGGCTCGCCACGCCGCGCATCGCGATCGCCTCGGGCTCGGCATTCCTGGTCGCTCAACTCCTCGACGTCTCGATCTTCGACAAGCTGCGCCGCCAGGTCTGGTGGCGCGCGCCGCTGATCTCGAGCATCATCGGCTCGATCATCGACACGATCATCTTCTTCTCGCTGGCCTTCGCCGCGCGATTCGCCTTTCTCGACACCGGCTTCGGACTGGAGG
This sequence comes from Aquamicrobium sp. LC103, assembly GCF_001014615.2. Taxonomy (GTDB): domain Bacteria; phylum Pseudomonadota; class Alphaproteobacteria; order Rhizobiales; family Rhizobiaceae; genus LBCQ02. Next base: position 64,342 of record NZ_LBCQ02000010.1, on the reverse strand, counting down.
ACGGTTCACTCGGCTTTCCGGTCCCGTTCATGGGAACGGAGGCGCCGCTGTGGGTGTCGCTGGCGCTCGGCGATTTCAGCGTGAAAATATTGATCGGCTTCGCGATGCTGGCGCCCTATGGCGCGCTTTTGTCGGTGCTTCGCCCGGTCGCCTCGACGCGCTGATCAGCGCATCTCCAGCAGCCTCTCCAGATAATTGCGTTCCAGTTCCGGGCTCAGCGCGTTGCCGAGGCGTTCGCGGATGGCGTCGAGGATCCGACGTGCGCGCTGCACGTCGATCTCGTCCGGGACCTTCACCGAATCGCCGAAATCGGGCCCGGTGGTGGCGCGCGGCCTGCCGAGCGGGTCGCGGTCCGAACTCTGCTGACGGCCACCTTCCTGCGCGCCGCCCTGCTCGCCCTGCTGGGCCTGCATCTGCTGCATCATGTCCTGCGCGCCGCGGCGCAGCGCCTCGAGCGCCTGGCCTTGCTCGCCGACCGCTCGCTCGCCCTGGGCCTCGCCCAAGGCCTCGCCCGCGCGGCCCATGGCCCGGCCGGCATCGTCGAAGCCTTCGCCCGGCTGTATGCCCATGCCTTGCAGCCCGCGGGTGAGCTCGTCCAGTTCCTGCTGCAATTGACTCTGGCCTTCCTGGAGCTGGCGAAGCGCTTCGGCCAATTCTTCCGGCGACATCTGCTGGCCCTGACCCTGTTGGCCCTGGCCTTGCTGACCTTGCCCCTGCTGACCCTCACCCGGCTGCTGCTGTTCCCCGAACTGCTGGTCGCCGAACTGATCGCCGAATTGCTGCTGGCCGCGCTGCATCTGGTCGAGGCGGAAGGTCTCGTTCATCATTTCCTGCTGGCGGCGCATCAGTTCGCCCAGCCGGTCCATCTGCTGGCGCATCTCGCTCTGCTGGCCCTGACCCTGCTGCTGTTGCTGCTGGCGGCCGGCCTGCAGGTTGTTCATCATGTCCTGAAGTTGCGAGAGCAATTCCTGTGCCTGATCGCGGGCGCCGGAGCGGGCCAGGTTCTCGATCTGGTCCATCATGCGTTCGAGGTCGCTCTGGCGCAGTTCCTGCCCGTTCTGGGGCATCTGCATGGCGGAATCAGGGTTGCGCATCGCGCGCTCGGCGAATTCGCGCATGAAGTCGCGCATCGCCTCGCGCAGCTCCTGCATCAGTCGCTCGATCTCCTCGTCGCCGGCGCCATCCTGCAGCGCCTGCTGGAGAGCCTGTTGCGCTTGCTGCAGCCGCCGCTCGGCATCCGAGAGGGAACCATCCTCGATGGTGAGCGCAATCTCCCAGAGATAGTCGACCACCTCGCGCAGTGCCTCGTCGCTCTGCGCCATCTCCAGGCGCGAGCGCGCCGACATGATGCCGAGATAATGCGACATGTTCTCGAACGTGTCGTCGGGGCGCAGGGTGACCGCGTCCATGAGGTCGAGCACATGCGCCTTGCTGTTGGCGTCCAGCGCGAGAAGGCGGCGCTGTTCCACCACGGCCCTGGCGATCGGATTGACGAACGGGCGCTCCGGCAGCACGAAGGTCTTGGTCTCGCTCGCGGCCTCCTGCTCGGCGGCGTCGACCGCCTTCAGCGTGAGATCGACGACGCTGCCCGCCCAGGGATGCTCGGTCAGGTCGCGAACCGTGCGCGCGGCGATGTCGCGACCGTTCCGGCGCGGCAGCGTCAGCGGCAATTCGGGCGCCTCATAGAGCGCGCGTGCGCCGGGAGCCGGCTGCTCGGCCTGCGTGATTTCTCCGCGGGCGGAAGCCGGACCGTAATCGTCCTCGACCTCGTAGTTCAGCTCCAGCGCTCCGTTGACGGCACGCTTGGGTTCGTCGGCGAAGCGGATTTCCGGCGGATTGTCGGGAATGACGTTGAAAGCCCAATGCTGCACCTCGGCGCCTTCCGATTTCAGCGACAGCATGCCGTCCGCCTCGAGCTTGCCCGCGAACTGCCGCGCGGTTCTGCGCTCGCGTTCGCTTGCTGCGCTCGCAGCGGCAGGCTCGAACGCCTGCTCCTCGCCGGTATGGGCGTCGAGGTAGGAAAGCGTCTCGTCGCCCGCCCCGCCGGTGACGCGGACGGCCACGTCGCTGCCCGCGGGCACGCGGAAGACGGGGGCTTCACGGTTGGCGTCGGCGGTCAGGAAGAGCGGCGCCTTGCCGGTATAGGGCGGCGGCGTCACCCATGCGTCGATGCGCGGCGGCACGATGTCGGCACGCGCATGGGCGCGGAAGGCGTCGTTGAGCCGTCCGCCGAGCGGGCCGAAGGAAAAGGCGAAGGCGACCACGAGCAGCAGCGCCGCGGCGGCGCGCAGGCCCCATGGGTCGCGCTCGGGCACGCGGGTGCGAGGAAGATCGCTTGAAAGTCTGCCGAGCCCTTCGGCCATGCGCTTCTGATGCTCGCGCCAGAGCGCCTGCGCGAAGATATCCTGGGACGTCGAGGACAGCTTGTCCGTCTGGGTGAGAACCGGCGCATGGCGCAGATCATTGGCACGCTCGATGCGGCGGTCGATCTCGCCAGCAAGCGGCCTGCGGAAGAAGCGCAGCGGATAGAGCGACGCGGCGGCGGCGGCCGCAAGGAGGATGGCAGTGAGAAGGCGCAGCCAGTCCGGCATGACGCGGAAGACGCCGAGCCAGGAGAGGCTGAGGAAAAGGCTGATGACGACAAGGAAGGGAAGGACGAGCGGCCAGAGGCGTTCGACATAGATCGCGATCCGCGTCGCCGCGCGCGTGCGGGTCAGCCGTGCGAGAAGTCCGGTGTCGTGCTGCTTCCTTCCAGTATCCGCCATCCGGCCTTTCCAGGTCGCGTGTCCGCGCCGCGCGCCCAGCGACGCTTCATTCGTGAAAGAATAGCATCAAACGCGGCGAAGGCGAGGCGGGGCAAGAAATCGTGATCGCCCGCCTTGCGTCGGCTACAGCCAGTCCGGCAGCGAATCGAGGCCGATCAGCTCGTCATAGGTCGGGCGCGGGCGCACGACGTGGAAGCGGTCGCCATTGACCAGAACCTCCGGCACGAGCAGGCGCGTATTGTAGGTGCCGGACTGCACGGCCCCGTAGGCGCCTGCCGTGCCGACATAGATCAGGTCGCCCGATTTCATCGCCGGCAGATCGCGGTCATGGCCGAGATAATCGCCCGTCTCGCAGACCTGGCCGACGACGTCGACGAGCATGCGCGGGGAATCGGCGGGCGCCTCCACCACCGGCTTGATCTCATGGAAGGCGTCGTAGAGCGTCGGCCGGATCAAATCGTTCATCGCCGCGTCGACGATGAGGAAGTTCTTCGCGTCACCCTCCTTCACGAAGATCACCTCGGAAACGAGAATGCCGGAATTGCCCGCGATCAGCCGGCCCGGCTCGAAGATCGTCTTCAACCCGAGCGGCTTCAGATGCCTGCGCACGATCGCGGCATAGGCGTCGGGCAAGGGTGGTGGGTTGTTGTCGATGCGATAGGGAATGCCGAGGCCGCCGCCGACATCGATATGGCGAATGTCATGACCCTCGCCGCGCAGCCTCGCGGTCAGTTCCACCAGCAGGGCGATCGCATCGTCGAAGGGCTGCAGCTCGGTGATCTGGCTGCCGATATGCATGTCGATGCCGGTGACGCGCAGGCCGGGAAGCTCGGCGGCACGGGCATAGGCCGCCGGGGCGCGCTGCCAGGCGATGCCGAACTTGTTCTCCGCCTTGCCGGTCGAGATCTTTCTGTGGGTCTTCGCGTCGACGTCGGGATTGATGCGCAGCGAGACCGGAGCGGTCTTGCCCAAGGCGACGGCGCGCGCCGAAAGCAGCTCCAGCTCCGGTTCGGATTCGACGTTGAAGCAGTGGATGCCGGCCGAAAGCGCGAGGTCCATCTCGGCTGCGGTCTTGCCGACGCCGGAAAAGAGGATCTTGTCGGCGGGAATGCCGGCGGCGAGCGCGCGGCGCAGTTCGCCCTCGGAGACGACGTCGGCGCCGGCGCCGAGCTTCGCCAGCGTCTTCAACACCGCCTGGTTGGAGTTCGCCTTCATTGCGTAGCAGACGAGCGCGTCGAGTTCGGAGAAGGCGTCGGCGAAGACCTTGTAATGCCGCGTCAGCGTGGCGGTGGAATAGCAGTAGAACGGCGTGCCGACGGTTTCGGCGATCGCCGGCACCGGCACATCCTCGGCGTGCAGCACGCCGTCACGGTATTCGAAATGGTTCACGGGTCTTGTTCTTCATCGATGACGAGTGTGTGGCGCGGCGTTTCTTCGCGCGCCCCGGCTTTTCGCTGTGCGACAGGGCCTAAATCAGCCTGTCGAGGAAGAATTTCCGATCCTTCACGGGCGGCGCGGGTTCCGGCGGCAGCGGCTGGTCGTTGCGCTCGGCCTCCTTGCGGGCTTCCACGGCGGCGCTGTAGGGCGTCTCGAGATCGCCCTTGCGGCCGCAGGCAGCCGTCGCGCCGATTGCGGCGAGAAGCGCGATTGTCGTCAGAATTCTGCCGGCACTCATTGAAGTTCGTCCGTCCTCGGATTGCAGGTCGCTGATTGTTTAGCGGAGTTTCCGGTTCGTTGCACCCTGTTTGAGGCGCTTCTTCCAGTACCTGATCTGGCGGCGTACCTCCTGCGGGGCGGTGCCGCCGAAGGAGGTGCGGCTCTTGACCGAGGCGGAGACGGACAGAACGTTGAAGACGTCGTCGGTGATGCGGCTGTCGATCTCGCGCAATTCGTCGAGCGAGAGGCGGTCGAGCGCGACCTTCTTCTTCTCCGCCAGCGCGACGGCGCGCCCGGTGACGTGGTGCGCCTCGCGGAAGGGCAGGCCCGCTTCACGCACCAGCCAGTCGGCGAGGTCCGTCGCGGTCGAATAGCCGGAGCCGGCGGCGCGCTTCATCGCCGCGTCGTTGATCGACATGTCGCTGACCATGCCGGTCATCGCGGCGATCATCAGATCGAGCGTCTCGGCGGCGTCGAAGACCGCTTCCTTGTCTTCCTGCATGTCCTTGGAATAGGCGAGCGGCAGGCCCTTCATGACGGTCAGAAGCGCGATCAGGTCGCCATTGATGCGGCCGGTCTTGGCGCGCACCAGCTCGGCTGCATCGGGATTCTTCTTCTGCGGCATGATCGAGGAGCCGGTCGAAAAGGAATCCGACAGCCGAACGAAGCCGAATTGCGGGGTCGACCAGATGACGACCTCCTCGGCCAGCCGTGAAAGATGCGTCGCGCAGATCGCGGCGACGGAAAGGAACTCCAGCGCGAAGTCGCGGTCGGAGACGCTGTCGATGGAATTGCGCGTCGGCTCGCGGAAGCCCAGAGCTTTTGCCGTCATGTGGCGGTCGATCGGAAAGCCGGTGCCGGCGAGCGCGGCCGCGCCCAGCGGGGATTCGTCCAGCCGCTCGATCGCGTCGCGGACGCGCGTGAGGTCGCGCGCGAACATCTCCACATAGGCCATGCAGTGATGGCCGAAGGTGACCGGCTGCGCGGTCTGGAGATGCGTGAAGCCTGGCATCAGCGTCGCGGCGTGCTCCTCCGCGCGGGAGAGAAATGCCTCGATCAACGCGACCAGCGCGGCGTCGGTGCGCTGCAGCTCCTCCTTGACCCAGAGGCGGAAGTCGAGCGCGACCTGGTCGTTGCGCGAGCGGGCGGTGTGGAGCCTGCCGGCCGCCGGGCCGACCAGCTCGGCCAGCCGGGACTCGACGTTCATGTGGATGTCTTCGAGGCGGGTGGAGAACTCGAATTTGCCGGCTTCGATCTCTGACAAAATCGTGTTCAGTCCGTGAGCGATCTTCTTTTGATCCTCGCGCGAAATTATGCCGGTTTCCGCCAGCATTTCCGAATGGGCGATGGAGCCGCGGATGTCCTGGGCGTAGAGCTTCCTGTCGAAGCCGATCGAGGCGTTGATCGCCTCCATGATCGCCGCGGGCCCCGAGGCAAATCGTCCGCCCCACATCTGGTTGCTGGCCTTGGTGTCGCTCATCGTGGTAACCGGTCCCCGGAGAATTACAGATGGCAAATGGAAAATTCCACCTACCGACCTTCCGCCTGATCGCGATCGCAGCGGTCGCCGGCATGATTGCAGGCGCGATCGGCGTATACGTGATCGGCAGCCGGTCTGGCAACAACGAGACGGCCATTGCGGCTGCGGTGGACCCGGCCGCCGCGCAGCTTTGCGAGGCGAAAGCGGAGAAGGCAAAGGCGGTGGGCGACGCGGCGCGGGGCGAGGTGGCGGGGATGATGGCGGCCAATCCGCCGCAGTCCCTCAAGGATCTCGCCTTCAACGCGCCCGACGGCAAGCCGATGACGATCGCCGATCTTTCAGGCCGGACGGTGCTGGTGAACCTCTGGGCGACATGGTGCGCGCCGTGCCGCGAGGAGATGCCGGCGCTCGACGAGCTTCAGGCGGAGATGGGCGGCGACAAGTTCGAGGTGGTGGCGGTGAACGTCGACACCGGCGACGACGTGAAGCCCAGGCGCTTTCTCGACGAGATCGAGGTCGGCTCGCTCGGCTTCTATCGCGACAACACGCTGGGCGTCTTCAACGATTTGAAGCGCCGCGGGCTGGCGCTCGGCCTGCCGGTGACGCTGCTGATCGACGGCGACGGGTGCCTGCTCGCCAATATGAACGGCCCCGCCGAATGGGCGAGCGAGGACGCGAAAAAACTGATTTCGGCTGTGAGCCAGTAGCTTTTTCGCTGTTTCGGCAGGATTTCCGGTCAAAATTCCGTGCAAAAACGGCTTTTCAGGCTCGCCGCCTTGTAAAGGCGGCGCCTCGTCTTTAAGAGCCGGGCCAGGGAAGGACGCCTTGAGAAGCGGCAGCGAATGCCAGACCGGCGTCGGACGGGTGGAGAATCTCAGATATAGATGACGACGATTATCGACGTTCAAGAAGTCACGAAGCGTTTTGGTAACGTGCTTGCGGTCGATCGCTGTTCGCTCAAGGTTGAAAAGGGAACGATCACCGGGCTGATCGGACCGAACGGAGCGGGCAAGACGACCATGTTCAACATGGTGGCGGGCGCTTTCCCTCCTACTTCGGGGCGTATCCTGCTCGACGGCGAGGATGTCACCGGCCTGCCGGCGCACGAGCTCTTCTCGCGTGGTCTGTTGCGCACCTTCCAGATCGCCCAGGAGTTCTCCACCATGACGGCGCTGGAGAATTTGATGATGGTGCCCGCGCGCCAGTCTGGCGAGAACGTCTTCAACGCCTGCTTCCGACGCGGCAAGGTGATGGCCGAGGAGGCACGGACGCGCCGGCGCGCCGAAGAGGTGATCGATCTCCTGCGCCTTTCGCATGTGAAGAACGAATTGGCGGGCAATCTTTCCGGCGGGCAGAAGAAGCTGCTCGAACTCGGCCGGGTGATGATGACGGAGCCGCGCGTGGTGCTGCTCGACGAGATCGCTGCCGGCGTCAATCGCACGCTGCTCAACGACCTCGCCGCCGTCGTCCAGCGGCTCAACAAGGAGGAAGGGCTCACCTTCTTCGTCATCGAGCACGACATGGACCTGATCGCCCGGCTGTGCGACCCCGTCATCGTGATGGCGGCGGGCAGCGTCATGGTGCAGGGGCCGATGGAGGAGATCCGCAACAATCCGGAAGTGGTGGAAGCCTATTTCGGCGGCGGCCCCGCGCTCGGCGGAGCGCACGGGGAGGCGCACTGATGGCCCTTCTCGAAATGAACGACATCCACGGCGGCTATGGCGGCACGAACATTCTCAATGGCATCGACATCGCCATCGACGCCGATCAGATCGGCGTGATCGTCGGCCCGAACGGAGCCGGCAAGTCGACGACGCTGAAGGCGCTGTTCGGGCTGCTGCGCGTCTCCCAGGGCAGCGTCGCCTTCGGCGGCAAAACGGTGACCAACATGGCACCCGAAGGGCTGGTGCGCGAGGGGCTTTCCTTCGTGCCGCAGGAATTCAACGTGTTTCCGACCATGTCGGTGCAGGAGAACCTGGAGATGGGCGCCTATATCAGGCGCGACGATTTCCGCTACCTCATCGACCAGGTCTACGGTTTCTTTCCGCCGCTGAAGGAAAAGCGCAAACAGCCGGCGGGCGAGCTCTCCGGCGGCCAGCGACAGATGGTGGCGATCGGCCGCGCGCTGATGACGGAACCGAAGCTCCTGCTTCTCGACGAGCCGACGGCCGGCCTGTCGCCGCGTTATATGGGCGAGATCTTCGATCGCATCATCGAGATCAACAAATCGGGCGTCGGCATATTGATGGTCGAGCAGAACGCGCGCCAGGCGCTGGCGCTCGCCCATCGCGGCTTCGTGCTCGCCGGCGGACGCAACCGCTTCACCGGCACGGGCGCGGAACTGCTGGCCGATCCGGAAGTGGCCAGAAGCTTCCTGGGCGGGGGAGAATAATCATGGAACAGGGCGTGGGGCTTCTGGCGGCGCTGCCGGTCAACGAAGTCGTCTTCTTCATCAACAAGGTGGTCATCGCCGGCCTGATCATCGGCTCGGTCTACGCGCTCGGCGCGGTGGGCGTTACGTTGATCTACGGCATATTGCGTTTCGCGCATTTCGCGCATGGCGACATGATGACGGCGGGTGCGTTCTTCGCGCTGATCTTCGTCGCGCTCTTCCCGACGGCGGGCGATGCGCTCGGCCTGCCCTCGGCTTTCGTGCTGATGCCGCTCGCCATGGTCGTGACGGCGTTGTTCGCAATCGGCATCGACAAGGGGTTCTACGCGCCGTTGCGTGCCGCCAAGGTGCGGCCGGTCGTCATCGTCATGGCCTCCATCGGCGTGATGCTGATGATGCAGGGCCTGATCCGGCTCTTCGCCGGCACCGGCACCTATCAGTTCGATGCCGGCTCCAAGGCGATCTATCGGCTGCCAGTGATGGGGCGCGACATCATCCTGACGCAGCCGCAAGCGCTGCTCATCGTCTTCACCGCGCTTGCCGCGATCGCGCTGCATCTGTTCCTGACCCGCACGCGCATGGGCAAGGCGATGCGCGCCGTCTCCGACAATCCGGATCTCGCACGCGTCTCCGGCATATCGATCGACAGCGTGGTGCGCTCCACCTGGGTGATCGCCGGCGCGCTGGCGGCCGCTGGCGGCACGCTGCTCGCGCTCGACGTGACGCTGAAGCCCGACCTCTCCTTCAACATCATCCTGCCGATTTTCGCGGCCGCCATCGTCGGCGGCGTCGGCCAGCCCTACGGCGCGATGGCTGGCGGCATGCTGGTCGGCTTCACCGAGACGCTGGCGGTGTTCAACTGGAGCGTGCTCCTGCGGCCCCTGCGGCCGTATCTGCCGGACATCATCGAGATTCCCAACCGCATCGCCTTCGTTCCCACCGAATACAAGATCGTGGTGCCGTTCTTCATCCTGATCGCGGTGCTCATCTGGAAGCCGACCGGCATCTTCAAGGGGAGGGTGCTGAAATGAAAACGATGGCAAATCGGGAAATCCTCCTTTTCTCGGGCCTGGCGATCATCATCGCGCTGGTATTCGCCTGGATGGGCTCGGCCTACGGCATGCGCATGCTGGTCGAGGCGAGCTGCTACGCCATCATCGGCCTCGGGCTCACCATCCAATGGGGCTATGCCGGCCTCTTCAATGTCGGCGTGATGGGCTTCATCGCCTCTGCCGCCTTCGCCAGCCTGCTCGTCACCTTTCCGGTCAACCAGGCCTTCTGGGATACCGAGGCGCCGGGCATGCTCGCCCATGCGGCCCTGGTGTTCGCTATCGGCGTCGCGGTCATTTACGGTGTCAGCCAGTCTCATCGCCTCGGCCTGCCGAGGAAACTCCGTACGCTCCTGACGCTGATTGCCGCCGCGATCACCTATCTGTGGGTGCAGGGCCTGATGGACCCCGCGACGACGCTGATAGAGCGCAATGGCGGCTGGGTCGGTGGATTGGGCCTGCCGGTCTGGATGGGCTGGATCGCCGGCGGCATCGTCGCCGGCGTGCTCGGCTGGGCCATGGGCCGGATCACGCTCGGCCTGCGCGCCGACTACATGGCGATCGCCACGCTCGGCATTTCGGAGATCATCAAGGCCTTTCTGAAGAACGCCGACTGGCTGACGCGCGGAACGCTGACCGTGTCGCCTCTTCCCTGGCCGGTGCCGACGCCGCAGGAGATCGGCTTCATCGCCTCGCGCTCGGCCTATCTCAGCATAACGGCGATCCTGATCGTGGTGGTCTACATCCTGCTGCAGCGCGCCTGGGCGTCGCCCTGGGGCCGCATGATGCGCGCCATCCGCGACAACGAGTTCGCTTCGGCCGCGATGGGCAAGGACATCAACCGGCGCAGGCTGGAAATGTTCATGATCGGCAATTTCATCATCGGGGTGGGCGGCGCCGCGCTCGTCACCTTCACCTCGATCTTCGATCCGGCCTCCTTCGTCCCGCTCAACCACACCTTCCTCATCTGGGTGATGATCATCGTCGGCGGTGCCGGCAACAATCTCGGCACGATCTTCGGCGTGCTGCTCGTCTACGTGATCTGGACGATGTCGGAGCCGGCGGCGCTGTTCCTGTTCCAGCAGGCGGCGGTGTGGGGTGACAGGCTGTTCGACTGGCAGGCACCGGCGGACCTCGCAACGCGCGCGCTGCAGATGCGCGTCTTCGTCATCGGCCTGACGATCACGCTGGTGCTGCGCTTCGCGCCTGACGGCCTCCTGCCCGAAAAACCGGTGAAATACGAATAGAGACCAGAAAAAAGCGCTTCGGCAGGTTGTGGATAGCGGTGATAGCGGGGGTAACGTCACGTAAACGACCTTCCCCAACGTAAGGCGCATTGCCGCGACCAACCGCCGCAGCTAACCTCGGAGTCAATTCAGGACCTGAAGGTCCTCGCCGGGACAGCGAGATATCTGATGGAACTCCCCTGAAGCCCGTGCTGGGCGGGATTGTAGCGCGCGGTTCGCTGCGTGCGGCGATTTCAAACAGCAAAGTCCAGCGGGACCTGTCGAAGGCGGTCTGGAACGCTTGAAGATAGACCGATGCTGCTATGAAGGCCGGGAAAGCCCTTCGATGGCACGCCGCATACGACCTTCGGGAAGTATCGGCATGGTCCGGGAACGCGTAACCTTTCGGATGCGCACCACCGAGACCGGTTTCGTGAAGGCGTCAGGATGGCCTGCCTTCGGGCAGACCGGAAATGAACGTCCACACGCAAACAGGGAGGCGCTGGGAGAAATCCCGGCGCCGACTGTTTTTCGGGGGACGCGGCTGTGCGAGCGCGATGCCGGCGCGCAGAAAAAAGCCCGGAAGGCCGGCCTTCCGGGCTTTCGTTCGTTGTCGGGCCGAAGCGCTGCGATCAGTCGACCGGTCCGACGTCCTTGAAGCCCGGGCCTTCGATGACGGTCTCGATGATGACGCCGGGCACGTCGCCCTTCTCGTCGAACTCGTGGCTGCCCGAGGCGCCCTCGTAATTGATGTCCTTGCCCTCGGCGATCAGCTTGATCGCTTTCTCCCACTCGCCCGGCAGCACGACCTCGCCCGGCGCCGTGGCGACATCGCGCAGCGCCTGACTGAGGCCCTCGCGGCCGTCGGAGCCGTTCTTCTGGATCGCCAGCGCGAGCAGGAAGGCGGCGTCGTAGGACTGCGCGACGAAGGAGCCGGCCGGGTCGAGATTGGCGGCGCGCGCGGCTTCCGCGAAGATCGCCGTGCCTTCGGTCTCGGAGGCGCCGATCTTGGTGCCGATGAAACCGTCGAGCTTGCCCTCGCCAACCGCCGTCACCAGCGAATCGCCGATCATGCCGTCGCCGCCGGCGAAGGTGTCGAAATCGCCGCCCTCGAGCGCCTGACGCACGATGGTCTGGCCGGAGCCGTCGACATAGGCGAGCACCACGAGCATTTCCGCGCCGGAGGAGGAAAGCGAGCCGATTTCGGCGCGGTAGTCGGCCTTGCCGTCCTCATGCGCCTCGCTGGCCGCGACCGTTCCGCCGAGCGCCTCGAACTGACTGGCGACGGCGTCGGCGAAGCCCTTGCCGTAGTCGTTGTTGACATAGGTGATGGCGATGTTCTCGTGGTCGCGCGCGCGCAGCAGCTTCGCCAGCGTCTCGCCGCTGTAGGCGTCCGATGGCGTGGTGCGGAAGACGAGATCGTTGTCGTTCAAATCCGTGAGCGCCGGCGAGGTGGCGGCCGGCGACACCAGCACGACACCGCCGGGAATGGCGGCGGTATTGGCGGCGGCGATCGTTTCGCCGGAGCAGAGCGGGCCGACGAGCGCGGTGACCTTCTCGGAATTGACCATCCGGTCGGCCGCCGCCGAAGCGGCGGTCGTGTCGGCACAGGTCGAATCGCCCTGGACGAGGACGAGCTTGCGCCCGTCGAGAATGCCGCCCTGGTCGTTGATCTGCTGGACCGCGAGCTTCGCGCCCTCATGGATCGGCGGAACGAGGCTTTCGATCGGTCCGGTGAAGCCGCCGAGGAAGCCGAGCTTCACGTCCTGCGCCTGCGCGGCGGAGGCGGCGAGCAGGGCGGCGCAAGCGGCCGATGCCGTGAGAAGTTTGCGGATAGCGGATGACATACGAGATCCTCCCTCGATTGTTGCTGAGATCGTGTCGTTGGCCCGGAACGGAACACCCGGGCAATGAAGCCCCGATACTCCTATCGCCCATCGCCTTTGTAAAGTGCGCGGCCGCTGGGTGTTTGAAAATAAAGAGAAAATCGTTGTTTTCCGTCACGCTGAAAGGCGACGGAGACGTGCCGGGCGCGTCGCGAACCCTAGCGGGTGGGCACCGGATGCTCGCCGCGATAGTCGTAGAAGCCGCGTCCCACCTTGCGGCCGAGCCAGCCGGCCTCGACATATTTCACCAGCAGCGGGCAGGGGCGGTATTTCGAGTCCGAGAGCCCGTCGTGAAGCACCTGCATGATGGAAAGGCAGGTGTCGAGGCCGATGAAATCCGCAAGCTGCAGCGGTCCCATCGGGTGGTTCGCGCCGAGCTTCATCGCCGTGTCGATCGCCTCGACGGTGCCGACGCCCTCGTAGAGCGTGTAGATCGCCTCGTTGATCATCGGCAGCAGGATGCGGTTGACGATGAAGGCCGGAAAGTCCTCGGCGACCGTGACGGTCTTGTCGAGGCTGGTGACGAAGGCCTTGGCCGTCTCGAAGGTCGTGTCCTCCGTGGCGATGCCGCGCACCAGCTCGACCAGCTTCATCAGCGGAACCGGGTTCATGAAATGGATGCCGATGAAGCGCTCGGCCCGGTCGGTCTGCGCGGCGAGCCGCGTGATCGAGATCGACGAGGTGTTGGTGGCCAGCAGCGCCTCGGGATTCAGGATCGGGCAGAGCTGGGCGAAGATCTTGCGCTTGACGGTCTCGTCCTCGGTGGCCGCCTCGATCACCAGGTCGACGGTGGCGAGATCCTGCAGTTCCTTCGCCGGCGCGATCAGCGACATGGCGCTCTTGCGGGCGGCTTCCTCAAGCTTCCCGGAGGAGACCTGACGTGCCATGTTGCCGTTGATGGTCGCGATGCCGGCCTCGATGCGCTCCGGCGAAATATCGTAGAGCCTGACCTTGTATCCGGCCTGGGCCGCGACATGGGCGATGCCGCCGCCCATCTGACCCGCACCGATGATCCCGATCGTCTTTACTTTGCCCGTCATGAAGAAGAATCCCGTCAAGGCGCGATGCCGCGCTTCTCATTTTGTGCGGTGCAAACTAAATGGCCGGGGCGGCATCGTCCACCCCGGCCATCACATTTTAATACGGAACCCGAAAGGGCGTCAAAGCGCCTTTTCGAGTTCGGGGAGGATGGTGAAGAGGTCGCCGACGAGGCCGTAGTCGGCGACCTGGAAGATCGGCGCCTCCTCGTCCTTGTTGATGGCGACGATGACCTTGGAATCCTTCATGCCGGCCAGGTGCTGGATGGCACCGGAGATGCCGACGGCGATGTAGAGCTCGGGGGCGACCACCTTGCCGGTCTGGCCGACCTGCCAGTCGTTCGGCGCATAGCCGGCGTCGACGGCGGCGCGCGAGGCACCCACCGCGGCACCCAGCTTGTCGGCGACCGGCAGGATCACCTCCTGGAACTTCTCGGAGGAGCCGAGCGCACGGCCACCCGAGATGATGATCTTCGCCGAGGTCAGCTCCGGACGATCGCTTTCCGACAGCTTGTTCTCGACGAAGGTCGAGAGCCCCGGATCGGCCGCCGCATTGACGGCCTCGACCGCGGCCTGGCCACCCTCGCCGGCCACCTGGAAGGAGGCGGTGCGAACCGTGATCACCTTCCTTGCGTCGGAGGACTGCACCGTCTGGATCGCATTGCCGGCATAGATCGGCCGCTTGAAGGTGTCGGCCGAGACAACCTCGATGATCTCGGAGACCTGCATCACGTCGAGCAGGGCGGCGACGCGCGGCGCGACGTTCTTGCCCATGGTCGTCGCAGGCGCGACGATCGCGTCGTAATTGCCTGCGAGCGAGACGATCAGCGCCGCCGTCGGCTCGGCGAGGCGCTCGGCGAGTTCGTCGGCTTCCGCCAGCAGCACCTTGCGCGCGCCCTTGAGCTTGGCGGCGGCATCGGCGGCACCCCTGGCGCCCTTGCCGGCAACCAGGATGTCGACGTCCGAGCCGATCTTCAGGGCAGCCGACAGCGCCTTGGAGGTCTGGTCCGAGACGCCTGCATTGTCGTGTTCGGCGACGAGGAGAATTGCCATCTTGTCGTTCCTTTCTTGTCTGCCGAACCTTAGAGCACGCCGGCTTCGTTCTTGAGCTTGTCGACGAGCTCGGCGACGTCCTTGACCTTGACGCCCGCCTTGCGGCCGCCCGGTTCCTCGGTCTTCAGGACCTTGAGGCGCGGGGCGACGTCGGCGCCGTAATCGGCGGCGGTCCTTTCGTCGAGCGGCTTCTTCTTCGCCTTCATGATGTTGGGCAGCGAGGCGTAGCGCGGCTGGTTCAGGCGCAGGTCCGTCGTCACCACGGCCGGCAGCTTCAATTCAACCGTCTGCAGCCCGCCGTCGACCTCGCGCGTCACCCTGGCCGTGCCGCCGTCGAGTTCGACCTTGGAGGCGAAGGTGCCCTGTGCCCAGCCGAGCAGAGCGGCCAGCATCTGGCCGGTCTGGTTGGCGTCGTCGTCGATCGCCTGCTTGCCGAGGATGACGAGCTCGGGCTTCTCCGCCTCGACCACGCCCTTGAGGATCTTGGCGACCGCCAGCGGCTCGACCACATCGTCGACCTTGACCAGGATGCCGCGGTCCGCGCCCATCGCCAGCGCCGTGCGGATCGTCTCCTGAGCCTGGGCAGGCCCGATCGAAACCGCGATGATCTCATCCACCTTGCCAGCTTCCTTCAGCCGGATCGCTTCCTCAATGGCGATTTCGTCGAACGGGTTCATCGACATCTTCACATTCGCAAGCTCGACGCCCGATCCATCCGATTTCACGCGGATCTTGACGTTGTAATCAACAACCCGCTTAACCGGGACAACTACTTTCATGCGATTGAGACCTTTCTGACAATGTTCGGACGCTGCCTAACAGCACCTAATCCGGCGCGCCTGTCGGTTACCGACATCCCCGGGACGAAACTCGCACACTGCAGCCTACGCAGGCGCGCGGGACCGTAGTCACAGCCATGTCGAGCGTCAATATGCTCTTGCGAATCAAACCGTTTGAATTCGCGGGCGCCGCAACTATCGAGGTCCCCAGGGCGATGGCTGCGGGTTCGGCTCGGCGGATTCCGGGGTCGCGACCTCGACCGATTTCGGCGTCACGACCTCGCGATCGAGCAGCGGCACGTCGCGCCGCCGCAGGATCAGCACCAGCACGGCGCCGGCTACGATGCCGCCGACATGGGCGGCCCAGGAAATCTGGTCCTCGCCACCAATCGCCATCATCGCGAACTGGAAGACGATCCACAAAGCCAGCGCGATCCAGGCAGGGATGCGCAGAGGCAGGCGGCCGAACGCCAGGATCCATATCTTCACGCGCGGATGGAGCAGCAGATAGGCCGCCACAATGCCGGCGATGGCGCCGGAGGCGCCGATGAGCGGCGCTTCGGAATCGGGCGCCACCATGCCGTGGACGACGGCGCCGGCGACCGCGCAGGCGAGATAGAACACGATATATCGGACGTGGCCCAGCGCGTCCTCGACATTGTCGCCGAAGACCCACAGGAACAGCATGTTGCCGGCAAGATGGAAGATGTCGCCGTGCAGGAACGCATAAGTGACGTAGGTCAGATAGTCCGGCACGAATGTCAGTTCGGGCGGGCGCTCGGCGATGTCGTAGATGGTCGAGGGAATGTAGCCGAGGCCGATGACGGCGGCCTGAACGAAATTCTCGGAGCCGAAGGCGGTGAAGAGATAGACGAGGCAGTTCACCACGATCAGGCCGATCGTCACATATTGCAGCCTGATGTGCCTGAGGCCATTCGCGTCATGGAGCGGTATGAACATTCCCCGATCCGCTCCTTCTGGTTGAGCGCCGATGCGTCCCTATCGGTTCTTGCCCGGGACCCATAGCACATCGGCCTTGCCGTTGTCATTGACGGCGCGCGCGGCGACGAAGAGCAGGTCCGAGACGCGGTTCATGTATTTTACCGCCTCCGGGTTCACCTTCTCTTCCGGGCGCCGCGAAAGCTCGACGATCAACCTTTCCGCCCGGCGCGCGATGGTGCGGGCGAGATGAAGCGCGGCGGCCGCGGGCGCGCCACCGGGCAGGATGAAGGAACGCAAGGGCTGCAGCTTGCGGGTAAGCGAATCGATGTCCGCCTCCACGCGCGCCACCTGCGAGGCGACGATCCGCAGCGGCTCGTAGCCGAGATCCTCGCCAGTGTCGGGCGTGGCGAGATCGGCGCCGAGATCGAAGAGATCGTTCTGGATGCGCGCGAGCATCGCGTCGATCTCCGGGTCGGAGGAGGCGGTATGGACGCGTGCCATGCCGATGCAGGCATTGGCCTCGTCCACGGTTCCATAGGAGGCGACCCGCAGATCGTATTTCGCCCGCCTCTCGC
The DNA here is from genome assembly GCF_001014615.2 of Aquamicrobium sp. LC103. Lineage (GTDB taxonomy): Bacteria > Pseudomonadota > Alphaproteobacteria > Rhizobiales > Rhizobiaceae > LBCQ02. The sequence goes on along the minus strand of NZ_LBCQ02000010.1, from coordinate 47,502 downwards.
CGCTGCCGAGCGCGGTCGTGCCGTCGTCGCCGGTGCGGGTGTAAATCTTGTTCAAAATGACCATGTCGCGTCCTCCCTCGTCGTTCCTCAGCCGCGCGAGAAGTAGAGCGCCAGCAGGATGAAGACGAGCGCGATGAACTGCAGGACCACGCGGGCCTGCATCAGCTTGTTCGACGTATTGCCCGAGCCGCCGCGCATCATGTTCATGAGACCGCGGCCAAGCACGAACAGCACCGCGAGCATGAACAGTATGGCTATGATATTGAAAGTGGTGGACATGGGGGAATCCTTGCAGGTGGACGAATTTCCCGGCGGTCGGCCCGGGATATCAAGTTTGCGGTCTGGCACGTTTCAGCGTGGCGATGTCGGCACAGGCCTTTCAAACGGAAGTGGGTCTCCAACGGACGTTCCGAGCGGATCGTAGAACTTCCGCGCGGGCAGCGAAAGTTCGCGATCGCCGCAGGTTCATATATGACGGCGCTTGCCATTTGGGGCGCTTCTTTCCCATATTCCCCCGACGCAGACAATCGGCGGGAAGGATGCTCCGAAACATTGTCGTATTGAAGCGTGTCCTCGGCGACGCGCTGGGACACTTCAACAACGATGATGGATGGGCCATGGCCAGCCATCTCGCGCTGTCGGCCCTGCTCGCGCTTTTCCCGTTCCTGATCTTCGCGACGTCGCTGGCGAGCTTTCTCGGCGCGGACGCCTTTGCCGACACAGCCGTGCATCTCGTTTTCGACACCTGGCCGGAAGAGATCGCCGCGCCGATCGCGCAGGAGGTGGCGAACGTGCTGACGGTGCAGCGCGGCGATTTCCTGACGTTCGGCATCGTCGTCGCCGCCTTCTTCGCCTCCAACGGCATCGAGGCGCTGCGCGTGTCGCTCAACCGGGCCTATCGCGTGGTGGAGACGCGCTCCCTCATTTTCCTGCGCGCCCAGAGCCTCGCCTTCGTCATCATAGCGACGATGGGTTTCGTCATCGTCAGTACGCTGCTGGTCCTCGTGCCGTTGGCCGCGAGCATCGCTCAGAGGCACTTCCCGCTGCTCGAGCCCTATGTCGGCTCGTCCACCTACTGGCGCTACTTCATCGCCTCGATGGTCATCATCTTCGCGCTCTTCGCCGTGCATCTGTGGCTGCCGGCCGGGAGGAGGCGCTTCGTCGACATCATACCGGGCCTCATCTTCACGCTCGTGGCCTGGCTGGTGGGCTCGTCGATCTTCGCCACCTATCTGAGCTACTTCTCCTCCTATGCCTCGACCTATGCGGGGCTCGCCTCGATCATGGTGGCGCTGGTCTTCCTCTACATCCTGTCCGTGATCTTCATCATGGGTGGCGAGCTGAACGCCGCAATCAGGCGCTATCTCGACGCGCGGGCGCGAGTGCCGGCCTGAGTGGCGAGCGCTACGCCGACGGCGGTCACCGCCATTCCGAAAATCTGCACGAGGGTCAGCTTCTCGTCGAAGAGCACCCAGGCGATGACGGCGGTGACGGCGGGAACGAGATAGAAGAGCGAGGTGACCTTCGATATCTCGCCCTCGCGGATCAGGTACATCAGCAGGAAGATGGCGCCGATCGAAAGCACGAGCACCAGCCAGGCCATGGCGAAGACGAGCTCTCCGGTGAGCTCGAATTCGCGCGCCTCGAAGGCGAAGGAGAAGACGGCCATCAGACAGGTCGCGCCGAGATACTGGTAGAGCGTTCCGGTCACGAGATCGGCGTTGGAGACGAATTTCTTCTGCCAGAGCGTGCCGGCGCTGATCGAAAGCACGGCGACGAGGCTTGCCGCGAGCGTTGCAGAGGTGACGCCGCCGGCGACCTCGCCCAGCTTCGGCAGAAGGACGATCACCACGCCGGCGAAGCCGACCGCCAGGCCGATCCAGTGGCGCGGCAGGATCCGCTCGCCCAGCACCATGCCGGCAAAGACGGCCGTGATGAGCGGCTGAAGGCCCATGATGAGCGCTGAAAGGCCGGCGGGCATGCCGTGGTGGATCGCCCAGAACACGCCGCCGAGATAGGCACCGTGGATCAGCGTTCCGGCGAATATGGCGTGCAGCGCCTCGTTTCTTTTGAGAGCGCGGGATTTGAAGATTGCGACCACCAGAACGAGGATCAGGAAGGCAAGCAGGAACCTGACGGCCAGGAAGCTGAACGGCTCTGCCCAGGGCATGGCGTAGCGCGCGCCGATGAAACCCGTCGCCCAAAGCAGGACGAAGAGGGCCGGGACCAATCTGGTTGTTCTGGACTGCATGGGGAGATTCCTGGAGAGATGTGCCGGTTGCCTCTAATCCCGATCAATCCATCAAGCAAAGCGAAAGAATTGAAGCTTACCCTTCGTCGCGTTGATGCGGGTGGTATCGCGGGAAAGCATCCTGATCCGGTTCACGGGAAAGGAAGCGACATGCTGTCAAACCTGGACGCCGGCTGGCTGATCATGGCGATCGCCGTCGTCGGCATTTTTTCGTTCATCTTCTCGATGGCGCTCGACGCGATCATGGGGCGGGACGGATTCGGCCCGACCGGCAATGCCGTCATTCTCACCGCGGGGTTCTTCCTGTCGTTGTTCTTGGCCGAATGGTGGGGGCTCCGGCTCGCACCCCTGACCTTCGCCACCGCGATCGGGCTCGGCGGCGCATTCGTCTGCCTGACGCTGCTCACGGTGCTGAAGGCTGCGCTGGACAGATTCAGCGAAGGCTAGGGCGTTTCCAGATGAAATGGAATCGTCGCTTGAAACACCCCTAAAGTCCCACCATCCGCCTGATGTCCACAGGCGTCAGGCCGGCGTCGCACAAAGCGGCGAGCGCCGTGTCGTTCCTGGTCTTCGAAAGCTTGCGGCCGTCGTCGCCGAGAATCAGATCGTGGTGGAAACAGATCGGCGCGGCAAGGCCAAGCAGCGCTTGCAGCAGGCGATGGACGGACGTCGCGTGGAAGAGGTCGCGGCCGCGCACCACATGGGTGACGCCCTGCAGCGCGTCGTCGATCACGACGGAGAGGTGATAGCTGGTGGGCGTATCCTTGCGGGCGAGAACGACGTCGCCCCAGGCGGCCGGGGTGGCGACGACCTCGCCGGTTTCGCCGCCGGGGCCGCTGCCTCCCTCGGTCCATGACAGCCTGCCGCCGGCGATGGAGAGCGCGGCGTCGACGTCGAGCCGCCAGGCAAAGGGATCGCCGTCGGCCATGCGCCGCTTCCGCGCGCGCGCCGAAAGCCTGCGTTCGTCGGTCGGGTATAGCGGCGTTCCGTCGGGATCGCGCGGCCATGCCCGCCCCTCCGCCTCGGCATCGGCGATCTTGGCGCGTACCTCGCCGCGGCTCATGAAGGCGGGATAGACGATGTCCTCGTCGATCAGCCTTTCGAGTGCCGCGTGGTAGTCATCGAAATGATCGGACTGGCGGCGCACCGGCTCTTCCCAGGAAAGACCGAGCCAGGCGAGATCGCGGTAGATGCCCTCCTCGTATTCGGGCGTGCAGCGTGCGATATCGATGTCCTCGATGCGCAGCAGCAGGCGGCCTTGCGCGGCCTCCGCCAGATCGGCATTCAGCAATGCCGAATAGGCGTGCCCCAGATGCAGCTCGCCGTTGGGGCTCGGCGCGAAGCGGAAGACAGGCCGTGTCATGAGCGATGCGGGGAACGGGTTGTTGCGGTCATGAGCTGATTGCTACGGTGCCGCTCGTTCCGGCACAAGGGCGGGGAGACGGAAGGCAAGATGAGGCGGATCGAGACGCTCGACCACATTGCGGAGGGACTGGAGCAACTCGCCGTCATCGACCCCCGGCTCGTGCCGGTGGTGGCTGCCGCCGGCGAGGTGCCGCTGCGGCTTTCCGATGCCGGCTTCCGCAGTCTCGCCTCGATCATCGTGTCGCAGCAGGTTTCGCGGGCCAGCGCCGATGCGATCTTCGGCAGGCTGGCCGCGCTCGTCGATCCGCTCGACGCGGAGGGCGTGCTGGCGGCGGGCGAGGAGACCCTTCGCGTCGCCGGCTTGTCGCGGCCGAAGCAGCGGACGCTCATCGCCATCGCCGAGGCGGTCAGGGACGGGCTCGACCTCGACCATCTGTGCGCGATCGACGCCGACGAGGCGATGGTACGCCTCACGGCCATACACGGGGTCGGGCCGTGGACGGCGGAGGTCTATCTGCTCTTTTCGGCCGGGCATCCCGACATCTTCCCGGCGCACGATGTCGCGCTGCAAAGCGCGGTCGGCCATGCGTTCGGGATGAGCCCCCGGCCCGGCGCCAAGGCGCTCTACCGGCTGGCCGAATCATGGGCGCCGTGGAGAGGCGTGGCGGCGCGGCTTTTTTGGGCGTATTATCGCGAAATGCGGGGCTGGGACGCCGCTCCGCCGGCCGAGGCCGCGAAAAAAACATAAAAAACAGCGGGATTCCGGCCTTCGCGGTGTGAGATACCAGCTTCACATTCCTGCAATGTCGGGATTACAGTATCCGCGCCGATCGAAGCGCTAGCTGTCCCTGACCAAGGAGGTGAGTAGGTGACGATCGCAGTCTCGCCGGATGGGCTTCCCGCTCTGGTGTTGAATGCGGACTATCGTCCGCTGAGCTACTACCCCTTGTCGCTGTGGTCCTGGCAGGACGCGATCAAGGCGGTTTTCCTCGACCGCGTCAACATCGTCGCCGAATACGAGCACGCGGTGTCCTCGCCCTCCTTCTCGATGAAGGTGCCGAGCGTCGTCAGTCTCAAGACCTATGTGAAGCCGTCGCGCTATCCGGCCTTCACGCGCTTCAACGTGTTCCTGCGCGACCGTTTCCAGTGCCAGTATTGCGGCGCCGATCACGACCTGACCTTCGATCACGTGGTTCCACGCCGTTGCGGCGGGGCGACGACCTGGGAGAACGTGGTCGCGGCCTGCTCGCCCTGCAATCTGAGGAAGGGGGGGATGCTGCCGTATCAGGCGAAGATGTGGCCGCATCAGAAACCCTACCAGCCGACCGTGCATGATTTGCACAATAACGGCCGGCTGTTCCCGCCCAACTACCTGCACGAAAGCTGGATGGACTATCTCTATTGGGACGTCGAGCTGGAGCCTTGAGGCTGCTTCGTCCTACGCTTTCCTGAATGCTCCGACATAGGCGACCGCGGCCAGGAAGAGGCTGGCGATGACGTTCCAGCCGGCGAAGGAGAGACCGAGGAAGCGGCCCGCGGCCTGGTCGCAGGAAGGCGGCACCACCGCGTTGAGCGAATCGAGCAGGCTGCCGGCATCTCCCCCGGCAGAGGGGGCGACCGCGCCGCAATCGGTCGGACCCGGCCACCAACCCCATTCGACGCCGGCATGGAAGCCGCCCAGATAGAGCCCCCACGTCATCAGCAGGGCGCCGACCAGGAGAAGGCTTCGGGTCACGATCGCCGGCATCCGGAAGACCGCCGACAGGAGGGCAAGCGCCATGACCGGCACGCCGATGTAGTAGGGAAGGCGCTGCTCCAGACAGAGCTTGCAGGGAATGTAGCCGCCTATGTGCTGGAAGCCGAGCGCCGTGCCGACGGTCGCGGCCATGCCGAGCGTGAGGATCGCGGCGCTGATCTTCTGGGTTTTGCCTGCGGCGGATGTGAGCGACATTCCAAAGCCTCAAATCATGTAACGGACGGCAACGAAACCGCCGATCAGCAGCACCATGAAAAGGGTGAAAAGAAGGCCCAAATTCTTCTCGATGAAAGCGCGGATCGGCTCGCCGTAGCGGTGCAGCAGCCAGGCGACGAGGAAGAATCGAAAGCCGCGCCCGATGATGCTGAAGACCACCAGGGTGACGATGTTCAGCCCGGTCATGCCGGAGAATATCGTCAGCACCTTGAAGGGGAAGGGCGTGATCGCCCCGAACAGCACGCCCCACGCACCCCACTGGTTGTAGAGGTCGGAAATGCGGTCGAAGGCGTCCTCGGCATTGTAGAGGGAGAGGATCGGGCGCCCGATCGCATCGAAGAGGACCGCGCCGAAGAAATAGCCGAGCAGCGCGCCGAGCACCGAAGCCGCCGTGCAGACGAAGGCATAGCGCACCCATCGCTGCCTTTCGGCCAGCACCATGGGAATGAGAAGGACGTCCGGAGGGATCGGAAAGAACGAGCTTTCCGCGAAGGACACGCCGCCGAGCGCGCGCTCGGCGTGGGGGGTTCGGGCGAGCGACATCGTCCAGTCGTAAAGTCGGCGAAGCATGGAGGATCCTTCTTGTGCCGGCCTTGTCTAGTGAATGTTGCCGTGGCGCGCAACGCCGCCTCTTTCTATCGGCCGAACCATTGGCAATTCGTTTGCGGTTGCGGCCGCAGATGATCCTTGACGCCGAGGTGCGAGACTTTGTATTGCCAACACGGCTCCCTGTCCGTCGGGGGGCAAAGGTTCGCGGCCCGGCAAAACGGCACGCGACGCGGGTGTGGCGGAATTGGTAGACGCGACGGACTCAAAATCCGTTTCTGGTGACAGAGTGTCGGTTCGAGTCCGACCACCCGCACCAATCCTCAACCCGCACGGCAGAACTTGGGACTATCCCGCATGGACGGCTCTTTGGAGCCGTGCTTGGCTTCGACGTAGAATTTCATCTCTGAAATACGGCCCCATTGGAAAAGAAATTCTCGCTGACGCGAGCGGACGGCCGATCGTTCCTCCTCGGTAGTCTACAAGTTTTGTAGACATTAGCTCTCGATCCGCCACGGAACCGGGAAGGTATCCCAGGATGTCGTCATATCTTTTCCGTAGCCACGGGATCCACGAAACGCATGGGAATGCAGATGCAGTTCTTTCATCGCCATGGGAGGCGCGCATGAACATGGCTCCTGGCGCGTTCGTCGCCGAAAGGCCGCGCGCGCCGACCCGCAAGGCAGAGGCCCGCGGCGACCTACCGCGCGCGGATCTGGTCAGAATCGAAGCGGTCTCCAAGGTTTTTCCCGCCGGTCGCGGCGGCAGCGAAGTGCGCGCGCTTGACGGGATCGATCTTTCCGCGCGGCGCGGCTCGGCGACGGCGATCATCGGCCGTTCGGGCGCGGGCAAGTCGACGCTGATCCGGCTGATCAACGGGCTGGAGAAGCCGACGGCCGGGCATGTCCATGTCGACGGCGTCGACGTCGCGCAACTCGGCGAACGGGAACTGCGCGACATCCGCCGCTCGATCGGCATGATTTTCCAGCATTTCAACCTGCTGTCGTCGCGAACGGTGTTCGGCAATGTCGCCCTGCCGCTGGAGATCGCCGGCATATCGCGCCACGAGATCAACGCCCGTGTCGGGCCGCTGCTCGATCTGGTCGGGCTTGCCGACAAGCGCGACCGTTACCCTTCGGAGCTTTCCGGCGGGCAGAAGCAGCGCGTGGGCATCGCCAGGGCGCTCGCCACGAGGCCGAAGCTGCTTTTGTCCGACGAGGCGACATCCGCGCTCGACCCGGAAACCACGCAGTCGGTGCTTTCGCTCCTGCGCAAGATCAACCGTGAACTCGACCTCACGATCCTGCTGATCACACACGAGATGGAGGTGGTGAAGCAGATCGCCGACCAGGTGGCGGTGATCGACAGCGGTCGGATCGTCGAGCGGGGCGGAGTGTTCGAGATATTCAGCGCGCCCGTCCACGAGACGACCAAGGCGCTTCTCTCCGGCCTTCCCGGCTTCCGCCTCCCGGCGGTGCTCGCCACCCATCTGAAGCATGACCCTTCCGCCGGATCACGCGCGATTGTGCGCGTCACCTTCGCGGGGCAGGGAGGGCAGGGCCGCATCTTCTCGAAGATTGCGGAAGTGGCCGGTTCCGATCACGAGGTCATTGCCGGCGCGCTCGACGAGATCGGCGGCAAGCCGTTCGGCTCGTTCCTGGTTTCCGTCGCCTCGCCGAAGGCGGGGCAGACCGTCGACAAGCTCGCAGCAGGCGGGCTCGATGCCGAGGTGCTCGGCCATGTCTCCTGACATCATCTTGCTCATCGCGAAAGCCGCCGGACAGACGCTGCACATGGTAGCGGTCGCGGCGATCATCGGTTCCGTCATCGGCATCCCGCTCGGCGTTTTCCTGGCGACCAGCGGCCGCGGCGAGCTGTTCGCGGCGCCCGGCGCCAATCGCGTCCTTGGAGCCGTCGTCAATGCCACGCGCTCGACGCCCTTCATCATCCTCGTCGTGGCGATCATTCCGTTCACCCGGCTCGTCGCCGGCACCTCGATCGGCACCAATGCGGCCATCGTTCCGCTGACGATCGCGACGATTCCGTTCGTCGCACGCCTCGTCGAATCGGCGATCCGTGAGATCGATCCGGGCCTGATCGAGACGGCGCGCGCGATGGGCGCCTCGCCGTTGCAGATCGTCTGGAAAGTGCTTCTGGCGGAGGCCCGTCCGGGCATCACGCTGGCGCTGACGCTGACCGTGGTCAGCCTGATCGGTTATTCGGCGATGGTCGGCGCGGTCGGCGGCGGCGGTCTCGGCGATCTCGGCATCCGCTACGGCTACCAGCGCTTCATGCCGGACGTGATGGCCGCCGTGGTGGTGGTGCTGATCGTGCTGGTGCAGGCGGTGCAATCGGCCGGCGACCGGCTGGCGCGGCGTTTCGACAAGCGCATCCGGCCGCGCTGAATTTTTCGTTTTCTTTTCAAGACATCCAAACGGAGACACCCGCATGCTTACGAAAATCGCACTCGCAGCCTCCCTGGCGCTGACGCTGGTCGCCGGCACGGCGTCGGCTGAAACGGTGAAAATCGGCGTCACGCCCGGCCCGCACGCGCAGATCCTGGAAAAGGTGAAGGAACTCGCGGCCACCGACGGGCTCGATATCGAAATCCTCGAATTCTCCGACTACGTCGTGCCCAACCAGGCGCTCAACGACGGCGAGCTCCAGGCGAATTCGTTCCAGCACAAGCCCTATCTCGACAACCAGGTGGCTGATCGCGGCTTCGACCTCGTCGATGTCGGTCTCACCGTCAATTTCCCGATGGGCATCTATTCGAAGAAGGTGAAGAGCTTCGACGAATTGCCAGAAGGCGCCACGATCGCCATTCCCAACGATCCGACCAATGGCGGCCGCGCGCTGCTGATCCTGGCGGACAAGGGCTACATCAAGCTCGACGAGGCGAAGGGGCTTAAGGTCGGGCCGGCCGACGTGACGGAAAACCCGAAGAAGTTCAGCTTCATCGAGCTGGACGCGGCCCAGCTTCCGCGCTCGCTGGACGATACCGACGCATCGGCGGTCAACACCAACTATGCGATCGAAGCCGGCCTCGAACCGTCGGACGCGATCCTCAGGGAAGGGGAGAAGGCTCCCTACGTCAACCTCATCGCCGTGCGCTCCGCCGACAAGGACGCGCCATGGGTGACGAAGCTTCTGAAGGCTTATCACAATGACGAAGTGAAGCGCTTCGTCGACGAGACCTTCAAGGGCTCGGTCGTCACCGCCTGGTAATATCTTCCCGAAGGGAAGGACGGCCTCGCCCTTCCCTTTTTTCAACAGCGTTACTCTACCATTTTGGTAGACATTGTTGACAGGTTCGAATTTCGGGCCATAATCAGACTTCGAAATGCCGATCCGCCGACCCCCATTCGTTTGACGAGGAAGGTGACGATGATGATGCAGACATTTCTCAGCTGGGTTCGCCCAGCCCCATTCGTCTCCCACTCTTTCGAGGAGGAGACCTTCGAAAACGAGCGGAACGAGGCGAAGCCCGCCGCAACCCAGGAGCGGGAATTTCGCGAGGAAAGAGACGAAAGCTTCTACTGGGGCTGGTGCATGCACAGCCACTGGTAGGGCCCGCCCGCCGCACCCCACGACGACTTCCGAAAGATTATCGGGTTCCGAAGAACCGTGTTTGACCTGATTCGAGGAGAACGGCCATGACACGCATCCTTCCCGCTCTTTACGAGGGACATGCACCGATCCATCTCCATGAAGCGTTTTCCAGCGCCCTCGACGCCTATGAGGAATGGGGGCTGGGGGTGGATGAACCGACAGTACGTTTCGAGGACAGGGACGTGCCGATCAGCTCCGTGTTCGGACGCATGCGCACCTGTTTCGATATCTTGCCCTCGCGCCTCATGGACGCCGTTGCCGAGTTGACCGGCGAGCGCGGTTCCCATCTCGAGCGCCAGGACCAGCCGACCTTCGCCGACGCGGCGCTCGTGCTGCGGGCGATGTGCGTCGAGCGGCTGCGAGACGAAGCAGCCTGAAAAATCTTCACCCAATCACGATCGACCGAGTTCGGAGGATCAGATGAGTTATGTCCAATTTGCGCAACGATTTCGCCGGGACGGCGGGCGGACAGGAACTGCCTCGCTGGCCCGCTCCGCCAGGATGTCCCTGGCCTATGTCGTGTTCGCGCTTTCCCTCAGCTTTGCCGCTGCGGTGGTCCTCGGGCTCATCCCGTGACGACCGCCACTGCTTTCGACGCCGAACATTCTGAACGAGGAGGATATTCAAATGTCCGTCGAGTTCGCATTTGTCGCAGGGTCCATGTCTTCGAATAGCGAAGGAGCGTCGTTCTTCTTCGATCCGGCAAAATCCACCGCCACACTTGCCCAGGTGGAGAGCGCGGGGTTCCACAGCATCGTCATCGACGAGTTCGCGGGACTTCTCACCAATTTCGATCTCGCCGCGAGCATGTCGTCGGTCTCCTCTCTGCGGATCGTCATGACGCATTGGGCGGGCGTGGTCGCGCCGACCGTCGCGGCCAAGCAGCTTGCATGGCTCGATGCGACGAGCGGCGGCCGGCTCGCGCTGCGCATGCTGGTCGATGGCGGCATCGAAGGCGGCGAGACGGCCGCCGGGCACGTCGCCGCATGGCAGCAGACGGACGAGTATCTCGTGCTCCTGAAAAGACTGTGGTCGAACGAGGAGCCCTTCGACCACGAGGGACCGTTCTACAGCATCCGCGGCGGCTTCGTGCCTCACAAGAGCCTGCGGGGTTTCGAAATTCCGATCCGTATGGGCGGCCTTTCGGGAACGGCGCTGAAGGTCGCCGCCCGGCATGCCGACATATTCGAGCTCGCTCCCGGGTCGCCCGCGGAGGTGCATGGTCTGATTGCGAGGGTGCGGGCCGCGGCGGTCGAATACGGCCGGGCGGAGAAGATCAGATTCGCATTGCCGGTGCGCTTCACGCAAAGGCAGCGCCATGGCGCGGCGGGCACGGCGATCGCCACCGAGGCGGTGCAACTGCCCGGCCTTTCGCCGCAGGCCGCCGTCTCCATGCTCGCCTATGCGGAGGCGGGCGTCGAGGAATTCATGATCGTCGACAGATGGGGGCCCGAGCAGATCGAGAGGTTCGGACGCGAGGTGGCGCCGCTGGTGAAGAACTCGCTAAGACGTAAGGAAGATCACGCCCTCCCGCCGGTGTCGCTGCTGTCGGGCTGGCGACTGGGATATGTGCCGGGCGCGCCGTCCAATTCCCGCTGAAAGCCGTTGCCGTGGCGGTTCTCAGCTTGCCTGGGCGTGATATTTCTCGCGCTCGCCACGGGTCGAGTCCCGCATCTCGGCGAGGCTGCGGTTGTCCAGGACCTCGGCGATCGCGTGGCGCACTTCGAGCATCATGCGGTGGACCTGGCAGGTGGCCTCGTCGCAATCCTTGCATGGTTCGTAGCGCGTCTGGCTGACGCAGGCGATCGGCGCCAGCGGACCGTCGAGCACGCGCACGACCTGGCCGATCGTGATGTCCTCCGACGGTCGGGCGAGGCGATAGCCGCCCTCCTTGCCTTTCCGGCTCTGGACGAAGCCCGCATTGCGCAGCTCCACGAGGATGGCGTCGAGAAACTTCTTGGGAATGTTGTTGCTGGTGGCGATGTCGTTGACGAAGGCGAGCTGCCCCGGAGGCAGGTGCGCCAGATGCACCAGCGCCTTGAGGCCGTACTTGCCTTTTCTCGTGAGCATTCCGCGAATGCCGTCCTGACGTGCGGCCGACGATGCCGCTGGTTGGCGCGCCTTGCGGAGCAAGTCCCCGGCCTCGCCGAGCGCGTATGGATACTGAATTCCAGTAGGACGATATAAAATCAGGAAAATGTTGATTTTTGGTTCGTTGGCTCAGTCGTCGACTTCGGTTTCCGGGCGATCGCTGCCGGAAGAGGATTCGATGTGCCACTTTCCGGATTCGTCTTCATATTCGATCGGGCCCGATTCGCCCGGCGCCTTTTGCTCGGCGGCGGCGATCCTCGCTGCTCTCAAGGCGTCGTCGTGGCTGGCGAAGGTCTCCGAGAACACTCCGTCGACCTTGTAGGCCCAGCCGCCGTCATGCTCGACTATTTCATAGACTACCCGCGCCATTTTCGGCCTCCTTCAGATCAATGCATTATAGTCAGAAGGCGCGGCCGGACTCCATCATTCAATCCGGTGCGAAGATCCGATAGGTTCGCCGCGGGAATCGCGCGGCTCTTCCTCGATCCTGACCACGTCCTCGAGCCTGACCTGCTCGAAGCCGAGCGTGCGGCTCAGGCCTTCCACCACGTCCTCGGCGTGATCGTCGATGGAGAAGCCTTCCTCAATCTGCATAGTCACAGATACGGTAATCCGGATTCTGCTTTGCATGCCATCCCCCCAGATGAACATCGAGCGACGCTAATCTGCACGAAGAATGCGCACAGTAAAGAGGCAAGTGGCCCTGTTGCCCAACAATGATGCGTGCGCCGGCGGGGTCGCACGATCGCGACGATGCCGATCCGGTCGCGCGCTCTGGAAAAATCGCCGAGCATTGACGATAACGCGCCCGCGCCTGTATCTGAAAGGGTTCCCGCGGCGGTCTGTCGCTGGACGAAGCGGAGGGAGCGCGCGGTTTTCGATGCTGGAGCGGCGGGACACATACGAGGCGCTCTACCGCGATTTTCGCTGGCATATCCCGACGCAATTCAACATCGGCACCGCTGTTTCCGATCACTGGGCAGCGCGGGAGCCGGACAGGATCGCGCTGATCGACCATCGGGAGCAGGGGGAGCCGGCGCTTCTCAGCTATGGTGAGCTCTCCGCCCGCTCGAACGCTTTGGCCAACGCCTTGCGCGCATTGGGCGTCGGTCGCGGCGACCGGGTGGCGCTGCTTCTGCCGCAATGTTTCGAAACCGCGATCGCCCATGTGGCGATCTACAAGCTCGGCGCGATCGCGGTGCCGCTGGCATTGCTCTTCGGCGTCGAGGCGCTGGAATACCGCCTGCAGACGGCGGGCGTGAAGGCGGTCGTCACAAACGGGGCCGGCAACGCCAAGCTGAAGCCGATCAGGTCACGGCTCACGGCGCTCGAGACCGTCGTGTCGATCGACGGTGCGGACCGTGACGCGGTGGATTTCTGGAAGCTCGTCGCGGACGGTCCCGGGCATTTCGAAGTCGAGGCGACCGGTCCCGACGATCCGGCGATGATGATCTTCACCTCCGGCACGACGGGGCCGCCCAAGGGCGCGCTTCATGGTCACCGCGTCCTCCTCGGCCATCTGCCGGGCGTGCAGATGCCGCATGAATTCCTGCCGCAGCCGGGCGATCGCCTGTGGACGCCGGCCGACTGGGCCTGGGCGGGCGGGCTCCTGAACGTGCTGCTGCCGGGGCTCTATTTCGGCGTGCCGGTGGTCTCCGGGCGTTTCGAACGGTTCGACCCGGATGCAGCACTCGCGCTGATGGAGAAGATGGAGGTTCGCAATGCCTTCATTCCGCCGACGGCGCTGCGGATGCTGAAATCCGCCGGCGGCGTCGCGGGCCGCCACAAGCTCGAGCTGCGCACCATAGGCTCCGGCGGCGAGGCGCTCGGCAGGGAGACCTACGACTGGGCGCAGGCCGAGCTCGGCCTGACCATCAACGAGTTCTACGGCCAGACCGAATGCAATCTGGTGCTTTCCTCCTGCGCGGCGCTCGGCGTCAGCCGGAGCGGGGCGATCGGACGGCCGGTGCCCGGCCACCGGGTGGCGATCGTCGACGGGGAAGGGCTTGAGCTGCCCTCCGGAGAGGCCGGACAGATCGCGGTGAAGCGGCCGGACCCGGTCATGTTCCTTGAATATTGGCAAAACCCCGAGGCGACCGCGAAGAAATTCGTCGGTGACTGGATGACCACGGGTGACCAGGGTATCGCGGACGAGGACGGCTACATCCATTTCTTCGGGCGTGACGACGACGTCATCACCTCGGCGGGCTACCGCATCGGTCCGGGCGAGATCGAGGATTGCCTGACCGGCCATCCGTCGGTGGCGCTGGCAGCCGCCGTCGGCAAGCCGCACCCGGTGCGGACGGAGATCGTCAAGGCCTACATCGTGCTGAAGGACGGCGTCGAGCCGAACGAGGCGCTGGCGAGCGAGATCAGCCTGTGGGTGCGCGAGCGGCTTTCGGCGCATGAATATCCGCGCGAGGTCGAGTTCGTCGATTCGATGCCGCTGACGACCACGGGCAAGGTGATCAGGCGGATTTTCCGCGACAGGGCGCGGCGGGAGACCGGGCTCTAGCCGGTGCCGCGAAGTCGTTTGCGCAACTGGCGCGCCATGTTGCGTGTTTCCTCGTAGAGGTGAATCTGCACCGCCGCCTGCTGCGTCGCGCGGTCGGCGTCGGGCGTCAGCCCGACCACGAAGGTGCAGAACGTGCGGCGCTCGCTCCAAAGCCGGCTCATCACCGGGTGATCCGGGATCGCACAGGAATCGGTGGCGTCGATGTTCGGGTCTTCCAGATGCGTCTTCGTCGTCTCGACCATCAGTAGGGTTCCCGGCGAGAAGGCGGCGTAGTCCTCGTCATAGGCCGTCTTCCACGTATAGGCGACGCCCGCCTCCACGAAGACCACCAGCACGGCGATGGTCCTGCCGTCGAGGATGAGCGAATGGACGCGGCAGAGGTCCTGTTCCGCCATCCGGTGCGCGGCCTCGCGCACGAAGGCGGCGTGATAGCGGTCGATGGCCATCGCTGTCCGCTTTCGGCCTTTCCAGCCGGACGTCTCGAGCGCGAGAAAATCCTCGATGCCGAGCCTGATCTCCTCCGGCTGGCGGGCGATGCGGTATTCGAGCGCGCCGAGATCGGCCAATCTGCGCTTCTGCCGGCGAAATTCGCGGAAATGATGCGGACGCAGCGCGGCCTTCAGATAGTCGTCGCCGGCAAGCTCGCTTTCCAGGAACGGCCGTGCGGCCTCGCCGGTCACGGTCAGCGGCAGGTTGCGGCTGGCGGCCAGCGAGCGCAGCATGCCTGCGAAGGAGCCGTCCACGCGCACGTCCGGCATGACGAAGACCTTCGGCAGTTTCAGGTGAGGACGGGCGAGCATGCCGAAGAAGTCCTCGATCACGTCGGCCGGGTCGTCGCGATCGACGAGCGGCGTTCCGAGCGGGCCGAACGGGTTCGACCATGCGCGCATCACCGTCACGCCGAGCGGAACGGCGGGTTTCTCGATCGAGAACGGCAGGAGCAGGCGCAGCCGGCTGCGGAAATCGTCCTCATCGCGGATCACGGCCAGATGCACTTCGCGGTCCTCCAGTCGCGGCATTGCGGGCGCCAGGAAGCGTGGATTGAAGAAGATGTTGGGTTCGATCGAGCGCGCGCAGAGGAAATCCAGTTCCTCGACAAGGTCGAAACCCGCCGAGGCGGGATAGATCGCGAGCCTGCGCGGCGGTCGCGCCGTTTCGATGGCCTCGACGAAGGACGGCGGGATCGAACTGGCGGAATAATCCGCAAACCGGCCGATCATCGCGCCGGCCGGGCTTCCGCTCAACTCTTCAAGGATCGGAACGGCCGCCATCAGCTGACCCTCGCTGCCTGGGAGATCGGGATGAAGACCAGCATGACGATGCCGAGGCGGCGCCAGACGACGAACGAAAGCATGGCCGCCTCGCATGCTATCGCGAAGGCGGTCGAAATCGCGGCGCCCCAAAGGCCCAGCGGCGGGATCAGCAGAAGGTTGAGCACGACGTTGATCGCCAGCGTGACGCCGTAGATCGCCGCGCAGATGTTCTGGTTGCCGCTCATGGTGAGCAGGCTTTCGGCCGGCCCCACCGAAGCGCGCGCGACGACGCCCGCCACCAGCACGAAGAGGACCGGATAGGCCGCGTCGAAGCCGGGCCCGAACAGCATCAGTATCGGCTTACCGAGAAGGAGCACGATCGCGCCCATGGCAAGTGACGGCCAGAAGGTCCATGCCGCCGTCTCCCTGGCGAAGGCCCCGAGCTTGCCGCGGTCGGAGCCGTGCGCGTAATGCGCATAGCGCTGGGCGACGCCCGCCTTGACGGCGAAATAGACGAAATGGACGAGCGCCAGCGTCTTGACCGTGGCGAAGTAGATCGCGACGTCGGTCGGCGGCAGGAAATAGCCCACCATCAGCACGTCGGCGTTGGTGAGCATGAAGAAGAAGCCTTCGACCAGGAAGATCGGCAGGGAGACCACGATCCACTCCCGGCCGTGCAGGCGCAACGGTGTGTCGGCAACCTCGCGCGCGGTGCGCGGCATGATTGTCAGCGCCTGGAAAACGGTGGTCGCCAGGGTGGCGAGGATCGCCGCGACGATCGCCGTTTCTGCGCTCGGCGCGTAGCCCGCCGCCAGAGCGGCGACCATGAAGGCCAGGATGAGGATCGGCCGCATCAGGTAGATGGGCGAAAGCGCGGTGATCGCCCAGGAATTGGCGCGCGCGGTGCCCTCGAGCACGTCGGAAACGGCCATCATCGGCAGGCAGACGATGCCGAGGTAGAACGGGACGACGTAGTAGCTCTCGATCGCTTCGGAAAACGCCCATACGCCCGCGATGCCGAGGAGGGCGAAGAGGGTGGATGTGACGAGCACGAAGCCCTTGCTCGCGGCCATGATGCCGCGTAACTCGGCAAGCTGGCCCTTGGCCCGGTACTCGGGAATGTAGCGCACGATCGAGGTGTGGAAGCCGAGGCAGGACAGATTGCCGACGATGAGCATCGTCGTCCAGACGAGGACGAAGATGCCGTACTCGAAGCCTCCCATCCAGCGCGCCAGGAGAACCTGGCTGACGAAGGCGATGACGGCACTGACGATGCGGATCGCGAAGGCGACGAGCGAGGTGCGGGTCGCTTCTCCCCGGTCGCCGCCCTGCAGCAGAATCGCATCCAAACGGTCGAAAAGCGGACGCGTGCGCGCGGCAATCTGCTCGGGCAAGAGCCGGTCGGCCGTCGCGGCGGCGGAAAAGCGCACGAAATACACTCCGTTTCCCGTTTCTGGGCCAAGAAGCCATAGCGGTTACAGCTTAAGAAACGGTGTGGCGGTCCGGCGAAGGGCGGCCCGAGCACCACGGCGGGGCGGATGACAGGGATGCCAGTGCGAACCAAGAGCCAGCTTTCCGTCGGCGTGGTGCTCGGCGTCACTCAAACCATCGGCTACGGCTCGCTCTACTACGCCTACGGCGTGCTCACCCGGCAGATGGCGGACGATACCGGCTATTCGCTGACCGCGATCTACGGATTTTTCTCTTTGGCGCTGCTTGCCAGCGGCGTGGCCGCACCCTTCGCCGGCCGGGCGATGGACAGGTTCAACGCGGCCCGCGTGATGGCGCTGGGGTCGCTCGTCTCCGGGGCGCTGCTTGCGATCTGGGCGCTGGCGCCGGGGAAGTTCGCCTTCGCCATCTTTGTCGTGCTTTCGCAGATGGTTTCGGTGCTGGTTCTCTACGAGGCGGCGTTCGTGGTCGCCGCGCGGCTGGCGCCGGGCAATGCGCGGCGCGTCATCACCGGCATCACGCTGATCGCAGGCTTCGCCTCCACGATCTTCTGGCCTTTGACGACATGGCTGTCGGACTTCCTGACGTGGCGGGAAATCTATCTCTGCTATGCGGGGTTGAACATCCTCGTCTGCGCGCCGCTCCATCTTTGGCTTCAGGCGGGCGGGAGGAGGATCGCGGTTGCGCGGGGAAATGGTTCGGTTGCCGGCGAGCGCAAGGCCGCGGCACTTTCGGACGAACGTCTGGAGCGCAAGGTCTTCCTCCTGCTCCTCGCCGCGTTCTCGGCCAACGCCTATGTGATTTCGGCGGTGCACCTGCATCTCATAGGCCTTCTCGGCGCGCTCGGCCTCGGCGCCTCGGCGGCGCTCGTGGGCGCGCTCATCGGACCGTCGCAGGTGCTGGGCCGCATCGTCGAGTTCACCGCCGGGGAGCGCCTGAGCATTACCAGCGTCGCGATCGCTTCGACAGCCGCCTTGCCTGTCGGGCTGGCGATGCTGATGGCGGGCGCCGGCTATCTGCCCGCGGCGCTCGGCTTCGCCGTCGTGTTCGGGCTGGGACAGGGGCTTTCATATATCGTGCGCGGCGTGCTGCCGCTCCACGTCTTCGGAGCGGAAGGTTACGGAGCGCTGATGGGGAAATTCAACGCGGCGCGGCTCTTCGTGTCGGCGGGCGCGCCGATGATCACGGCCGTCTTCTTCGAGCGGGCGGGAGCTTTTGCGGCGCTGGCGACGATCATGCTCGTGGCGCTCGCCGGCGTCGCCAGCCTCGCCGTGGTGCCACCTCTTCTAAGGGAGGGAAAGAGCGCCGGCGGCGCATCGTCATCCTGACGCGGGGAGAAGAAAGGCGGGCGCTCGCAGCTACCCGCCCGTCCTTACCTCAGGCGAAGGTACCGTGGCAGTGCTTGTACTTCTTGCCGGAGCCGCAAGGGCAGGCTTCGTTGCGGCCGACCTTGCCCCATGTGGCGGGATCGTTGGGATCGCGCTGCTCGGCGGGCACGACGCGGCTGTCGGCATGGGCGACGGCAAGCGCCGTGTCGCCGCCGAAATCGTCCTCGCCGGTCGAGGCGTCGATATGCTGGCCGTGCGTCACCGGGGCCTGCGGCGGCGGCGCTTCGGCCGCCTCGCGCACCAGTTCGACGCGCATGAGCTGCGCCGTGACCGCCTGGCGCAGATTGGTCAGCATTGCCTGGAAGAGCTCGAAGGCCTCCGTCTTGTACTCGTTCAGCGGGTCGCGCTGCGCGTAGCCGCGGAAGCCGACGACCGAGCGCAGATGATCGAGATTGACCAGATGCTCGCGCCAGAGATGGTCCAGCGTCTGCAGAACCACCGATTTTTCGACATAGGCCATGATGTCCGGCCCGAAACGCTCGGCCCGGTCCTTGGCGGCGGCATCGGCCGCCTGCATCAGACGCTCGCGGATATGCTCCTCGTCGATGCCTTCCTCGTTCGCCCATTCCTCGACGGGCAGGTCGAGGTTCAACTGGGTGCTGACGCCTTCCTGCAGCCCTGCCATATCCCACTGCTCGGCATAGGCCTTTTCGGGAATGTGCTTGGCGACGAGGTCCTCGATGACGTCCTCGCGCATCTCGGTGACCGTGTCGGTGAGGCTTTCGCCATCCATCAGCTCCAGACGCTGCTCGAAGACGACCTTGCGCTGGTCGTTCATCACGTCATCATACTTCAGGAGGTTCTTACGGATGTCGAAGTTGCGGGCCTCGACCTTGGTCTGCGCCTTTTCGAGCGCCTTGTTGATCCAGGGATGGATGATGGCCTCGTCTTCCTTGAGGCCGAGCTTCTGCAGCATCGAATCCATCCGGTCGGAACCGAAGATGCGCATGAGGTCGTCCTGCAGCGACAGGAAGAATTTCGAACGGCCGGGATCGCCCTGGCGCCCGGAGCGGCCACGAAGCTGATTGTCGATGCGGCGGCTTTCGTGGCGTTCGGTCGCCAGCACGTAGAGGCCGCCGGCGGCAAGCGCCTGCTCCTTGAGCCTCCCGACGTCTTCGCGGATCGCCTGTTCCTTCGCCTCCCGCTCGGGGCCGGCGGGAATCTCCGCCAGTTCGTGCGCGATGCGCATGTCGGCATTGCCGCCGAGCTGGATGTCGGTGCCGCGGCCGGCCATGTTGGTGGCGATGGTGATGGCGCCGGGCTTGCCGGCCTGGGCGACGATCTGCGCCTCGCGCTCGTGGTGGCGGGCATTGAGGATCTCGAAGCCGGCGATGCCGTCCTTGCGCAGCCGCTCGGCCAGAAGCTCTGACTTCTCGATCGAGGTCGTGCCGACCAGGATCGGCTGACCCTTGGCGTGGGCTTCCTTGATCTCGCGAGCGATCGCCTTGTATTTTTCCTCGACGGTCCGGTAGACCTCGTCGTCCTCGTCGATGCGCGCGACCGGCAGGTTGGTCGGGATTTCCGACACTTCCAGGCCGTAGATGTTGCCGAATTCCTCCGCCTCGGTCAGCGCCGTGCCGGTCATGCCGGCGAGCTTGTCGTACATGCGGAAATAGTTCTGGAAGGTGATGGAGGCCAGCGTCTGGTTCTCCGGGTGGATCGTCACCTTCTCCTTTGCCTCGAGCGCCTGGTGGAGGCCTTCCGAGAAGCGGCGGCCGGGCATCATGCGCCCGGTGAACTCGTCGATGATGACGACCTCGCCGTCGCGGACGATGTAGTCCTTGTCGCGCTGGAACAGGCGGTGCGCCTTCAGCGCGTTGTTGATGTGATGGACGATCGCGACGTTTTCGATGTCGTAGAGCGAGTCGCCCTTCAGCATGCCGGCCGCGCGAAGCAGGTTCTCGACCTTCTCCGTGCCTTCCTCGGTGAAGGTGGCGGTGCGCTGCTTCTCGTCGATCTCGTAGTCCGCCGGCTCGAGCTGCGGAATGAAGGCATCGATCGACTGGTAGAGCTCGGAACGGTCGTCGAGCGGGCCGGAAATGATCAGCGGGGTGCGCGCCTCGTCGATCAGGATCGAGTCGACCTCGTCGACGATCGCGAAATTGTGGCCGCGCTGGACCATCTGGGCGCGGTCATACTTCATGTTGTCGCGCAGATAGTCGAAGCCGAGTTCGTTGTTGGTGGCGTAGGTGATGTCGCAATTATAGGCGGCCTTGCGCTCCTCGTCCGAAAGGCCGTGAACGATGATGCCGGTCGTCAGGCCGAGGAAGCCGTAGACGCGGCTCATCCATTCGGCGTCGCGCTTGGCCAGGTAGTCGTTGACCGTGACGACATGGACGCCCTTGCCGGTCAGCGCGTTGAGATAGACGGGAAGCGTGGCGACCAGGGTCTTGCCCTCGCCGGTGCGCATCTCCGAGATCGCGCCATTGTGCAGCACCATGCCGCCGATGAGCTGGACGTCGAACGGGCGCAGGCCGAGCGCGCGCTTGGCTGCCTCGCGCACGGTGGCGAAGGCGGGAATCAGGAGGTCGTCCAGCGAGGCACCTTCGGCGAGCTGCTTGCGGAATTCATCGGTTCGCGCCTGCAGCGCCTCGTTCGAAAGGACTTCGAGTTCCTTTTCCAGGGCGTTTATCGCCTCCGCGCGGGGACGGAAGCCTTTTATTCGCCTGTCGTTGGAGGAACCGAAAATCTTGCGGGCTAGCGAGCCTAGGCTGACCATCGAGGGTCCTTTCAGAATGGATCACCGGCAATGCCGCCGGCCCACACGGGATTCAAGCGGTCCGGTAGCAAGAAGAGCGCCCGGAAATGTATTCTGGACGCCAAGTCGAAGGACAGATAAGAGGGGGCACCAACGATGTCAACGTTGCAGGCTTCGGACCGCGTGCGCGGAATTTCGCCACATTTAAGCTGGTTTGAAGGAGCCCAGACCCCTCACCGGAGACAATTATCGATGCCCCATTCGTCCCGCCGCCTGCCGATCGTCCGTATTGGCGCGGCCGTTGCAATGATCGCCCTTGGAAGTGTCCACGCCTTCGCGCAGGAAGACAAGGTTCTCGCCAACGTAAACGGCAAGCCGGTGACCGAAGCCGAGCTCCAACTGGCCATGGCCGATCTCGGCCAGCAGTTCGCGCAGTTGCCGGAAGAACAGCGCCGCGCCGCCGCGCTTTCGGCGCTGATCGAGATCAGGCTTCTTTCGGAGGAGGCCGAGAAGAAGGGCCTCGCCGACGAGACCGAGTTCAAGCAGCGCATGGAACTCCTGCGCCAGCGCGCCCTGCACAGCGCCTTTATCGAAAAGGACATCGCCTCGCAGGTGACGGACGAGGCCGTGCGCGCCCGCTACGATCAGGAGATCGCGGCGGTCGAGCCCGAGAACGAAATCCACGCGCGCCATATCCTGGTGAAAACCAAGGAGGAAGCCGACGCCGTGATCAAGCAGCTCGACGAGGGCGGCGACTTCGAAGCGATCGCCAAAGAGAAGTCGACCGACGGCGCGGCCGCCCAGGGCGGCGATCTGGGCTATTTCGGCTCGGGCCAGATGGTTCCGGATTTCGAGAAGGCGGCCTTCGCGCTCGAGGTCGGCGCCCATTCCAAGGAGCCGGTCCAGACCCAGTTCGGCTGGCACGTCATCAAGGTCGAGGACAAGCGTCCCAAGACGCCGCCGTCCTTCGAGCAGGTGAGCCCGCAATTGCGTTCGCTGCTCCTGCGCGAGAAATATTTCGAGACGGTCAAGACCATGCGCGACGGCGCGGAGGTGGAGATCACCGATCCCGCTCTGAAGACCGCCGTCGAGCAGATCGACAATGCCGAGGGTGCGGCGGAAGGCGAAGAGCCGCAGGCCGAATAGTCATCGCATATTGCCGGCCGGCTTGGTCTCACTCGGGAACGGGCCGGCGGGCGGCGCCATTGACGATGATCCCGATCGCGGCGCGAAGTGCATCGTCGCCCTCATCCAGCCGCCCGGTCAGAAGGTGCGACCAGGCGTAGGAGGCGACGAGGTCGGCCACCACCTCGGGATCGACCTCCGCCCCGACCTCGCCCCTTTCCCTCGCCCGCGAGATCATGCGCGCGGTGTGAATGCGTCGCTCCCTGGCATAGTCGGCGAGCGCGGCGGCGGCGGTATCGTCGGTCTGGGCTTCCGCTATGAAGGAGCGGAAGACGTTGCCGGCCGGCGTCTCGCGCCAGTTGCGGAAAAGGCTTCTGAGGAAGCGCAGCAGATCCTCCTCGAGCGAGCCGGTGTCGGGGCTTTCGACATCGCGTTTCTGCCGGTGGTAGACGTCCAGCAGCAAGGCGGCCTTGCTCGGCCACCATCGGTAGATCGTCGGCTTGCCTGCCCGTGCCCGGCGCGCGACCGCCTCTATCGAAAAGCCGCGATAGCCTTCCTCCAGGAGCAGGCCTTCGGCGGCCTCGCGGATGGCCTCCGCGCTCTTGGGATTTCTCTTGGCGCCGATCGAGCGGCGGGTTTCCTCTTCGGTCGTCATGCGGATCCTCCTTCCACAACATAGCAACCCCGTTGACAAAACGAAACGGCCCGTTTTATATATCGAAACGTTCCGTTTCGATACAGGAGGACATTCGATGTCCGTTTCGTCGTCCGTGCCAGCGCGGTCCGCCACTTTCTCTCGCCCGCGATTTGCCTTTCTGGTCGCGCTCGGCGTCTATCCGCTCATCACCGGCCTGCTCTACCTGATCTTTCCGCTGACCGACGGATGGATGCTCTGGCAGAGGACGCTGGTCATCGTTCCCGTCATGGTGTCGATCATGGTCTGGGGGCTGATCCCCGGCGTCCAGAAGTACTTTCGAGCCTTCATCAACCCCGAAGGATAGGCGATGGCAGGGCGGCGGCGCTGCAAAACGCCTTGCGCCGCCGAAACATATGGGGCAAACGATGCCATTCTCATCTTGCCCTTCGAGTTGACATGTCCGACGCCGTTTCGCCGCTCGCTCCCAAGTCCTTTCCGAAGATGCCGCCGATCGCCGGCGTGCGCATCGCGACCGCGGAAGCAGGAATAAAGTACAAGGGGCGAACGGATCTCCTGGTCATGGTGTTCGACGAGGGCACCACCGCGGCCGGTGTCTTCACCCGTTCCAAATGTCCTTCCGCGCCGGTCGATTTCTGCCGCAAGAATCTTGCCGGTGGCAAGGCGCGCGTGCTCGTCGTCAATTCCGGCAACGCCAATGCCTTCACCGGCAAGCGCGGCCGCGAGACGACGGCGATGACGGGGGAAGCCGCCGCGAAGGCGGTCGGATGCCAGGCTGGCGAAGTGTTCCTCGCCTCCACCGGCGTGATCGGCGAGCCGCTCGACGCCGGCCGCTTCTCGCATCTGCTGGCCGGCATGACGACTGAGGCAGTGCCGGGCCGCTGGCCGGAAGCGGGCAAGGCCATCATGACGACCGACACCTATCCGAAATACCTCACCGCCAAGGTACGGCTCGGCGACGCCGAGGTCACGATCAACGGTATCGCCAAGGGCGCCGGCATGATCGCGCCGGACATGGCCACCATGCTGTCCTTCGTGGCGACCGACGCGCCGATCGAGGCGGCGGCGCTGCAGGATCTGCTTTCCAGGGGCGTCGGCAAGACCTTCAATTCGGTGACGGTGGACAGCGACACCTCGACCAGCGACACGCTGATGCTGTTCGCCACGGGTGCCGCGGAGAAAGCCGGCGCCCCGCGCATCACCGATCCGAAGGATCCGCGCCTGGCTGGCTTCCGCCGTGCGCTCAACCGCATGCTGAAGTCGCTCGCGCTCCAGGTGGTGCGCGACGGCGAGGGTGCGCGCAAGCAGGTCGAGGTGACGGTCACCGGCGCGAAATCCTCGCGTTCGGCCAAACGCGTGGCGCTGTCGATCGCGAATTCGCCGCTGGTGAAGACGGCCGTCGCGGGCGAGGACGCCAATTGGGGGCGTGTGGTGATGGCCGTGGGCAAAGCCGGCGAGCCCGCCGACCGCGACCTCCTGTCGATCTGGTTCGGCGACATACGGGTCGCGCGCGAGGGCGAACGCGATCCCGGCTATTCGGAAGCCGACACGTCGGCCTATATGAAGCGGGACGATATCCGCATCACGGTCGATCTCGGCCTCGGGCGAGGCAAGGCGACGGTCTGGACTTGCGATCTGACCAAAGAGTATGTCGCGATAAACGGCGATTACCGGAGCTGAGCGCGTGACGACAATCGAAGGCGACGGCCCGGCGCGCGACCTTGCAAGCGTCCGGCGTTTCGAAGCCGCCGGCTTTCGTGCCTGGCCGGCCGCCTCCGTGCATTATGACGGGGCCTGGTCCGTCCGCCTGACCGCCAGCCATCCCGCCAAGCGCCTCAATTCGGTAAATCCGCTCGATCCCAGCGACAGCGCAAACCTCAAGGAGCGCATCGCCCGCGCCGGGCGGCGGTTCGCGGCCTATGGCAGGCCGCTGACCTTTCGCATCTCGCCGCTCGCCGGCACCGCGATAGCCGACTATCTCGACGAGCACGGATGGAGCAGATTTTCCGAATCGCTCGTCATGCGGACGGCGCTCGACGAAGCGACCCTCGGCGGCGCGATGCACCAGATTCCGCTTCAGGACATGGGACGTTTCATCAGCGCGGCAATCAGCATCCGCAGCCTGGATCCGAGCCTGCGGCCGGGCCTGTCGGAGGTGATCAGCTCGATCCAGCCCGAGGCCGGCCTGTTCGTGCTGGAGCAGGACGGCCGCCCCGTCTCCACCACCATTTGCGTTCATGACGGCGACCTGGCGGGTCTGTTCGAAGTGGCGACCGACCAGTCGGAGCGCGGGAAGGGGTACGGCAGGCGCACGCTGCTTTCGGCGATGAAATGGGCGCATGGGCGCGGCGCCGCCACCGCATGGCTGCAGGTGGAGGCCGACAACGAGGTCGCGATCGGGCTCTACAAGTCGATGGGTTTCGAGGAACTCTACCGCTACCATTATCGTCAGCCTCCCGAAGGAGCGACGCCGTGAACGAGGCGCCGGGACGCAAGCTTCTCCTCGTCGCGGCCTGCGCGCTCGTCGATGCCGACGGGCGCGTGCTTCTCTCGCAGCGCCCGGAGGGCAAGTCCATGGCCGGGCTGTGGGAGTTTCCCGGCGGCAAGGTCGAGGAGGGCGAGACGCCCGAAGAGACGGTCGTGCGCGAGCTGCACGAGGAACTCGGCATCGAGACCAAGGTGGCGTGCCTGGCGCCGCTGACCTTCGCCAGTCATTCCTACGAGACGTTCCATCTGCTGATGCCGCTCTATGTCTGCCGCCGTTTCTGGGGCATACCGCAGCCTCTCGAAGGCCAGACGCTCAAATGGGTGCGGCCGGCCAAGATGCGCGACTATCCGATGCCGCCGGCGGACGAGCCGCTGATACCGTTCCTGATCGACCTGCTCTGAACGCGATCATTAATCGAACATTTATCCAATCGTGAAAGCTTTAGGCGAATGCTCCGGCAAGCGGAGCCGATTCGGGCGAGGGCTTTTCAATGTCGTTTCGGAGCGACTGGGACAGGCAGACCGGCGGTTGGCGTCTTGGCGGCGCCGGCATGAGCGTGCTGCGGGTGACCCTGTTGTTCGGCTCCGCCGCGGTCGCGCTGGCCCTGATCCTCACGCCGCTCGCGGAAAGCCAGGCACGCCGCGTGGCGCAGACGGGAACGCCGGTGGGCGTGGACATGATGTCGACAGGCTCGATCGGGCAGCGTGGGAGTTCCTACACCGTGCGCCGCAGCGTCCTGCAGCCGACGCCGAATTCCATCTGCATCATCCGCGATGATGGCACCCGCAGCGGCGATTGTTGAGGCAATTGCCGGCACGGGCGTTAACCTTTTCGGCAGCAGTTCGATGCTAGCTTCGGCGAGCTTGCGGATCGATTATGGGTGAAACCCGAATGCTGAGGAAATTTCTCCACGACGAGAATGGCACGACGGCAATCGAGTACGCGCTCATCGCCATGGTCCTATCGCTGGCGATTATCGGCGGTGTCGGACAGTCCGCAGATGCGATGGCGTATCTGTTCGGCGACAATTCCAGCCGGCTGAACCAGGCGCTGAACCGATAGCCGCCTCTATTTCTCGCTGCCGAGGATCTTTGCAAGCGAAACCGTCGCGCTGCCCGGCTTTAGTGGCTTTTGCTGCGAGGCATGCGGCGCCCAGCCCGACAGCCATATGGTGGCGAACGTTGCGCGTATCCGGCCATCCGGGTCGGAAAAGCGCTCGGCGTAGATTTCCGCCGCACGCATGAAGAGGCGCCTGGTAGCCGGTTTGCGGCTGCGCGCGGTGAGGCTGTTCGTGGCGCCCATGGCGCGCAGGTCGCGCATCAGGGCGAACATGTTGTCGTAGCGGACGACGACCTCCTCCAGATCGGCGACAGGCAGGGCGAAACCCGCCCTTTGCAGGAGCGCGCCGACATCGCGGACATCGGCGAAGGGCGCGACGCGGGGGCTTGCCCCGCCGACAAGCTCGGTTTCCGCCTCGAGCAGGCTCTCACGAAGCTCGGCCAGCGTGCCGGCGCCCATCATGCAGCCGAGGAAGAGCCCGTCGGGCCGCAGCGCCCGCCTTATCTGGACGAGCATGCCCGGAACGTCGTTCATCTCCTGGAGTGCATAGAGCGAAACGGCGAGGTCGAGGCTTTCCGGATCGAGCGGCACTGTCTCCGGTTCGGCGCGGATGCCGCTTTCGCGCAGGAAAGCCATGTCGCTCTCCACGCGCTCCACCGTCTCGACCTTCCCGGAGGAGCGGATCGCGGCTGGTGCCGCGTCGGTAAGCGAAAAGAGCACTGCCGCGCGCGGAAACTTCCGCTCGACGCTGTCCAGCCGATCGGCGAAATCCTCGGCCGCCCGATTCAACAGGAAGTCGGCGTCCGGCTCTGCCTGGTTCAGCGCACGGCGCTTGCGCGCGATCGCCAGTTGCGTATCGAAGATCGGTTCCATCCGCCGTCCTGTCCTGCTTCCCTCAGATGGCGCGAAGGCCTTTCCATCTGATATGGTGGCTTCGGGTGGGATTTCTCGTGGCCGATCGTGTCCAGGAGTTCAAGAGGTTGGGTGTCGCAGCGCTGGAATTTTCGGCGCGGCTCCTGTTTCCGCCGGTATGCGCGGGCTGTCGGCGCCAGGTTAGCGAGCCGGGAACGGTTTGCGGCGCGTGCTGGCCGAAGCTGCGATTTCTTGAAAAGCCGTGGTGCGAGGTCATGGGGACGCCGTTCTCCCATGAGATGGGAGATGGCTTCCTTTCCGCGCAGGCGATCGCCGATCCGCCGCCCTTTGCCCGTGCCCGCGCCGCCGTCGCCTATGAAGGGGTGGCACGCCAGATGGTGCAGAACCTGAAATTCAGCGATCGCACCGAACTTGCGCCCTGGATGGCGAGGTGGATGCTGCGTTCCGGCCGCGAGCTCATCGCCGATGCACAGGTGGTGGTGCCGGTGCCGTTGCATCGCCGGCGTTTCCTGATGCGCCGGTTCAACCAGTCGGCGGAGCTTGCGCGTGTGATCGCCAGGCTCTCCGAACTGCCGTTCGAGCCCGACGTCATCGCCCGGGTGAAGGTGACGAGGCAGCAGGTGGGATTGGCGGCAAGGGAGCGGGTCGACAACGTGCGCGGCGCCTTCCGCGTGCCGGAGGCGGGCGAGATGAGAATACGCGGTCGCCGCGTCCTTCTCGTCGACGACGTCTACACCACCGGCGCGACCGTTTCCGCCGTCACCAAGGCGCTGAAGCGTGGCGGGGCCTCGGCCGTCGACGTCCTCACATTCGCACGGGTTCTGCCTGGGGACTTCCGGCCCGACGAAGCAGAGACTATATGAGGCGGGTAATCATTTGCTTGGATGCCGATATCGATGGCCGATGTAACGATCTATACGCGCATTATGTGCGGCTATTGCGCCGCCGCCAAACGCCTGCTCGACGGGAAGGGCGTAACCTACACCGAACACGACGCGAGCTTCTCGCCCGAACTCAGGCAGGAGATGATCGCGAGGGCTCACGGGCGCTCGACCTTCCCGCAGATATTCGTCGGCGACGTGCATGTGGGCGGCTCGGACGATCTCCATGCGCTGGACGCCGCCGGCAAGCTCGACGCACTGCTGGCCAACGGAAACTGAGAACAGACGATGAGCACTTTCAAGGCAGCCGCCCTGCAGATGCGCTCGGGCATGGACCCGGCCCGCAATGCCGACGATTTCGAGGCGCTCGTGCGCGAGGCCGTGTCGGGCGGAGCGATATACGTCCAGTCGCCGGAGATGACCGGCGCGCTGATGCGCGACAAGGCCTCGCTCAAAGCGATCCTCAAATCCGACGCGGATGATCCGATCGCGGAGCGCGCCTCGAGCCTCGCGCGCGAGCTCGGCATCCATGTCCATGTCGGCTCCACCGCGATCGCGCGTGCCGACGGCAAGGTCGCCAATCGCGGCTTCATCTTCGATCCGAAGGGCGAGCGCGTAGCGGTCTACGATAAGATCCACATGTTCGACGTCGATCTCGACAATGGCGAGAGCTGGCGTGAATCGGCCACCTACGAACCGGGAAAGGTCAGCACGGTCGTGGATCTGCCCTTTGCGCCACTCGGCATGGCGGTTTGCTACGACCTGCGCTTCCCGCAGCTCTTCCGCGCCCAGGCGCTTGCCGGCGCGCGCGTGCTGACGGTTCCGGCCGCCTTCACCCGACAGACCGGCGAGGCGCATTGGCACGTGCTCCTGCGCGCCCGTGCCATCGAGAACGGCGCCTATGTGATCGCCGCCGCGCAGGGCGGCAAGCACGAGGACGGGCGCGAGACCTTCGGCCACTCCATGATCGTCGACCCGTGGGGTCGCATCGTCGCCGAGGCCGATCATGACGAGCCCGGCGTGGTGATGGCCGAGATCGATGTCGAGGCATCCGCCGCTGCCCGGCAGAAGATACCGAACCTCAAGAACGCGCGCGACTTCGAGGTCGAAATCGGCGCCGAGCGCAGGAAGGCGTCATGATCCGCTTCTCGCTTTGCTGCGACAACGACCACGATTTCGACGGCTGGTTCCGCGACGGCGACGATTTCGACAAGCAGAAGAAGCGCGGACTGGTGTCATGTCCGGTCTGCCATTCGGCAAAGGTCGAAAAGGCGCTGATGGCGCCGGCGGTGTCGACGACGCGCAAGCAGGAAAAGATCGCGCTCGCGATGGGCGAGGCCCAGCGCAACGCCATGGCGCAGCTTCGCGAGCTTTCGGAGAAGCTCAGGCAGAACGCCGACTATGTCGGCGACAAATTCGCCGACGAAGCACGCAAGATCCATTTCGGCGAGGCCGATGCGCGCGGCATCTATGGCGAGGCGACGCCCGAGGAAGCCAAAGCGCTTGCCGAAGACGGGGTGGAGTTCATGCCGCTCCCCGTGTTTCCGGACGATCACAATTAGCTTGAGCGGCCCGGCCGGTCAGGCTTCGGCGCGGCTGCCGGTCTTCTCCGCCAGAACCATGTAGTTGACGTCGATATCCTTCGACTTGCCCCAACGGTCGGTGATGGGATTGTAGGTGACGCCGGTGCGGTCGACGACCGACATGCCGGATTTCAGAAGCGCGGCCTCGAGCTCTTCCGGGCGTACGAGCTTGCCGTATTGATGGGTGCCGCGCGGCAGCCAGCGCAGTACATATTCCGCGCCGACGATCGCCAGGCCGAGCGCCTTGAGAGTGCGGTTGATGGTCGCCACGAACATGATGCCATCCGGCTTGACCATTTCCGCGCACTTGCCGATGAACAGGTCGATGTCGGAGACGTGCTCGACCACTTCCATGTTCAGGACGACGTCGAACTTCTCGCCGGCGTCGGCCAGCGCCTCGGCGGTCGTCGCGCGATAGTCGATGTTGACGCCGCTTTCGGCCGCATGGAGCTTGGCGACCTCGATATTGGTTTCAGACGCATCCGCGCCGACCACGGTAGCCCCCAGCCTCGCCATCGGCTCGCACAAAAGACCGCCACCGCAGCCGATGTCGAGGAAGCGCAACCCCTCGAACGGCCTGGCCGCGCGCGGATCCCGGCCGAACCGGGCCGCCACCGAATCACGGATATAGGCAAGCCGCACCGGGTTGAACTTGTGAAGCGGACGGAATTTTCCGTTCGGATTCCACCATTCCTGCGCCATTGCGGAGAAGCGCTCGACTTCCTGATCGTCGATGGTGGTTCGGCGGGGTTCTGGCATGAGGGTCTCCTTCGAGGCAATGAAGTCGGGCGGACTGCCTCGAATGTCAAGCCGGGACAATGAGCGTTGCTCCTGACGCGACATGTCAGGAACAGCCTCGGCAGCGGGGCGGGCGGATTGCATGGCGCGGAAAGCGGCCTATATGCGATCGCATCACCTTCCCGCCACGAAAGCCCTCATGCAGCCCGCTGTCTCCATTTCCCACCTGTCGAAGACCTATGCTTCCGGCTTCACGGCCCTCAAGGACGTCAATCTCGATGTCCGCAAGGGTGAAATTTTCGCGCTTCTCGGGCCGAACGGCGCGGGCAAGACCACGCTGATCGGCATCGTCTGCGGCACGGTCAACCCGTCGAGCGGCGAGGTCCGGGTCGACGGGCACGACATTCTGCGCGATTACCGCAAGACACGCTCGATTATCGGCCTGGTGCCGCAGGAAGTCTCGATCGATGCCTTCGAGACGGTCTGGGCGACCGTCTCCTTCAGCCGGGGACTGTTCGGCCGATCCGCCGATCCGGCGCATATCGAGAAGATTCTGCGCTCGCTTTCCCTCTGGGACAAGAAGGACGAGAAGGTGATGAGCCTCTCGGGCGGCATGAAGCGTCGCGTCATGATCGCCAAGGCACTGTCGCATGAGCCGGAAATCCTGTTTCTCGACGAGCCGACGGCCGGTGTCGATGTCGAGTTGCGCCGGGACATGTGGGAACTGGTGCGCTCGCTGCGCGAGACCGGCGTCACCGTCATCCTGACGACTCACTATATCGAGGAGGCAGAGGAGATGGCCGATCGCATCGGCATCATCTCCAGGGGCGAGATCATACTGGTAGAGGACAAGACGACATTGATGCGCAACCTCGGCAAGAAGCGGCTCACGATCGAGCTGCTCGAGCCAGTTGCGGCCATACCGGAGACCTTGGCGCCCTTCGGCCTGCAACTGGAAGAGGGCGGGCGCAAGCTCGTCTATTCCTACGAGACGCATGGCGAACGCACGGGAATAACCGTCCTGCTGGCGGAACTGAGCCGCGCGGGGCTGCGCTTCCGCGACCTGGAGACGAAGCAAAGCTCGCTCGAGGACATCTTCGTCGATCTGGTGAGGGAGCGGGCATGAATTTCCACGCGATCAAGGCCATCTACGTCTTCGAGATGGCGCGCAGCTTCCGCACGATCCTCCAGAGCATCGTCTCGCCGGTCATCTCGACCGCGCTTTATTTCGTCGTCTTCGGCGCGGCGATCGGATCGCGCATCGAGGCCATCGACGGCGTCAGCTACGGTGCCTTCATCGTGCCCGGCTTGATCATGATGTCGCTGCTGACGCTTTCGATCTCGAACGCGTCCTTCGGCATCTACTTTCCCAAATTCACCGGGACGATCTACGAAATCCTGTCGGCGCCTGTCTCCTACGCCGAGATCGTGACCGCCTATGTGGGCGCGGCGGCGACGAAATCCGTCATGATCGGGGTGGTGATCCTCGCCACCGCCGCGTTTTTCGTGGACCTGCAGATCCAGCATCCGCTGATGATGGTGCTCTTCCTGATCCTGACCTCGGTCTCGTTCAGTCTTTTCGGCTTCATCATCGGCATATGGGCAGACGGTTTCGAGAAGCTGCAGATCATTCCGCTGCTGATCGTCATGCCGCTCGCTTTCCTTGGCGGCACCTTCTATTCGATCGACATGCTGCCGCCGGTCTGGCAGACGATCTCGCTCGCCAACCCGGTCGTCTACCTCGTTTCCGGCTTTCGCTGGAGCTTCATAGGCACGTCCGACGTGAGCGTGACCATGAGCCTGGTTATGACTCTCGTCTTTCTGGCGATCTGCCTCGCCATCACGGCCTGGATATTCAAAACCGGCTACAAGCTGAAGAAGTAGGAAACGACCGATAGCCGCGCCCGCGCAACCTTGCGCGGCGCGGGCGTTTTCGCTATGGAACCGGCGACTTCGCGCCTCGGATCGCCGGGGCGCTTTCGTTTGACATCGCCGGGCGGGAATTGCCCGGCTTCAATGCAAGGACATTCGGCCGATCATGGCGCGCATCGTGATGAAATTCGGCGGGACCTCCGTCGCTGACATCAGCCGCATCCGCAACGTGGCGCGCCATGTCAAACGCGAGGTCGACGCCGGCCACGAGGTCGCCGTCGTGGTCTCCGCCATGGCGGGCAAGACCAACGAGCTGGTCGGTTGGACGCGCGAATTGTCGCCGATGCACGATGCGCGCGAATACGACACCGTGGTGGCGGCCGGCGAGCAGATCACGTCGGGCCTGCTCGCCATCGCCCTCCAGGCCATCGGCGTCGACGCGCGCTCCTGGCAGGGCTGGCAGATACCGATCCAGACGGATAATGCGCACGGCGCCGCCCGCATCCAGGAAATCGACGGCTCGGACCTGATCGAGCGCTTCAAGCGCGGCCAGGTCGCTGTCATATCAGGCTTCCAGGGCATCGGCCCCGACAACCGCATCGCCACGCTTGGCCGCGGCGGCTCCGACACCAGCGCCGTCGCGATCGCCGCCGGGGTGAAGGCCGACCGCTGCGACATCTACACCGATGTCGACGGCGTCTACACCACCGATCCGCGCATCGAGCCCAAGGCGCGGCGCCTTTCGCGCATTTCCTTCGAGGAAATGCTTGAAATGGCTTCGCTTGGCGCCAAAGTGCTCCAGGTCAGATCGGTCGAGCTTGCAATGGTGCACAGGGTGCGCACTTTCGTGCGATCCTCCTTCGAAGATCCTGACGCTCCGGGCATGGGCGATTTCGACAACCCGCCCGGGACGCTTATTTGCGACGAGGACGAAATCGTGGAACAGCAGGTCGTAACGGGCATCGCCTACGCGAAGGACGAAGCGCAGATTTCCCTGCGCCGCGTCGCCGACCGTCCGGGCGTGGCGGCGGGCATTTTCGGGCCCCTTGCGGAGGCCAACATCAATGTCGACATGATCGTCCAGAACATTTCCGAGGACGGCGCCTTCACCGACATGACGTTCACGGTGCCGTCGGGCGACGTCGACAAGGCGCTCGCCGTGCTCAACCAGGTCAAGCAGACGGTCGGCTTCGATGCGGTCCAGCACGACGACGGCATGTCGAAGGTTTCCGTCATCGGAATAGGAATGCGCAGCCATGCCGGTGTCGCGGCAACGGCTTTCAGGGCCCTGTCCGAAAAGGGCATAAACATCCGCGCGATCACGACTTCGGAGATCAAGATTTCCATTTTGATCGATGGCCCTTATACCGAACTTGCGGTTCGGACTTTGCATTCCGTCTACGGTCTGGATAAGCAATAGACAGTAGAATCGCGATCACCGTCGCGGACGGCGGCCCGAATCGGGGCCATGCCGTTCCGTTGGCGTTGGAGACAGCCGATGCGTGATACGGCGGCAGGCCCGCGTACATTGCTGAGACGACTGCGGGAGCTCATGGCGGAAGCGCTCGAGCCGCAGGAACGGCTTGACCGGATCGTACGCGAGATCGCGCAGAACATGGTCGCCGAGGTCTGCTCGCTCTACGTGCTGCGCGCCGACTCGGTGCTGGAACTCTACGCCACCGAGGGTCTCAACCCCGGCGCGGTTCACTTGGCGCAGCTACGGCTGGGGCAGGGCCTGGTCGGCACGATCGCCGCGAGCGCGCGGCCGCTCAACCTCAGCGACGCGCAGAAACATCCCGCCTTCGCTTACCTGCCGGAGACGGGCGAGGAAATCTACCATTCCTTCCTCGGCGTGCCGGTGCTGCGGGCAGGACGCACGCTCGGCGTGCTCGTCGTCCAGAACAAGACGATGCGGCAATATCGCGAGGACGAGCTCGAAGCGCTCGAGACCACCGCCATGGTGATCGCCGAGATGGTGGCGACCGGCGATCTCGTCCGGTTGACCCGCCCGGGTCTCGAACTCGATCTCAGCCGACCCGTCAGCCTCACAGGCATGTCGCTCAACGAAGGCGTCGGGCTCGGCCACGTGGTTCTGCACGAACCGCGTATCGTGGTCACCAATCTCTTCAACGAGGACAGCGAGGAAGAGCTCGCGCGCATGGAGGAGGCGCTCGGCTCGCTGCGCCTTTCCATCGACGACATGCTGTCGCGCCGCGAGGTCGCGTTCGAGGGCGAGCATCGCGAGGTGCTGGAAGCCTACCGCATGTTCGCCAACGACCGGGGCTGGGTGCGCCGGCTGGAGGAGGCGATCCGCAACGGCCTCACCGCGGAAGCCGCGGTCGAGAAGGTGCAGAGCGACATGCGCGCGCGCATGCTGCACATGACCGATCCCTATCTGCGCGAGCGGATGAGCGATTTCGACGATCTGGCGAACCGGCTCCTGCGCCAGCTCATGGGGCGCGGGCCGGAGGCGATCGCCGCTTCGCTGCCGCGCGACGCGATCATCGTCGCAAGGTCGATGGGCGCCGCCGAGCTTCTCGACTACCCGCGCGACCGGCTGCGCGGGCTGGTGCTGGAGGAGGGCGCGGTGACCAGCCACGTCGTCATCGTCGGCCGCGCCATGGGGATTCCCGTCACCGGGCAGATGAAGGGCGCAGTCTCCATGTCGGAGAACGGCGACGCCATCATCATCGACGGCGACGAGGGCATCGTGCATCTGCGCCCGCAGGCCGACGTCGAGGCGGCCTATGCGGAAAAGGTGCGTTTCCGGGCACGCCGGCAGAAGCTCTATCGCGAATTGCGCGGATTGCCTTCGGCGACGAAGGACGGCGTCGCGATCGACCTGATGATGAATGCGGGGCTCGCCGTCGACCTTCCGCAGCTCGCCGAATCCGGGGCTGCCGGCATCGGGCTTTTCCGCACCGAGCTGCAGTTCATGGTGGTTTCGGCGTTCCCCCGCGCCGAGGCGCAGGAGCGGCTTTACCGCGACGTGCTCGACGCGGCGAAGGGCAAGCCGGTCACCTTCCGCACCATCGACATCGGCGGCGACAAGGTGCTGCCCTATTTCAAGGGTGTGGCGCAGGAGGAAAATCCCGCACTTGGCTGGCGGGCGATCCGCCTGACGCTGGATCGCCCGGGTCTCCTGCGCACGCAGATGCGTGCGCTTCTGAAAGCAGCCGGCGGACGCGAGCTTCGCGTCATGCTGCCGATGGTGAGCGAGATCGCCGAGATCAGACAGGCGCGCGAGATCATCGACAGGGAGGTGCGGCACCTGTCGCGCTTCGCCCACCACTTGCCCACCAGCCTCAAGCTCGGAGCGATGATCGAAGTCCCCTCGCTGCTGTGGCAGTTGGAGGAACTGATGCAGGCGGTCGACTTCGTCTCGGTCGGATCGAACGATCTGTTCCAGTTCGTCATGGCGACCGATCGCGGCAATACGCAGCTCGCCGACCGGTTCGATCCGATCTCGGTGCCCTTCATGCGCCTTCTGAGGCAGATCGCCGACATGGGGCGCGAAACCAACACGTCGGTGACGCTTTGCGGCGAGCTGGCCGGGCGGCCGCTCTCGGCGATGGCCCTGCTCGGCGTCGGCTACCGCTCCATCTCCATGTCGCCGGCCGCCATCGGCCCGGTGAAGGCGATGCTGCGCGAACTCGATGTCGGCAAGCTGACGGCGTTTCTAGACGAGACGCTCAACGCGCCGACATGCGAGAAGAATCTGCGGGCGATGCTGCAGCAATACGCAGAAGAGAACGAAATCCCGCTTTGACGAGCCCCATCAATGGTTGAACTGCCGCGCGAACGCATGGATCAGGTGCTGAAGCGTTTCGAGATGCTCGAAGCGCAGATGGCGGCCGGCCCTGCGCCGGATGTCTACGTCAAGCTGGCTTCCGAATATTCCGATCTCCAGGAGATCAACGGGAAGATCCGTGAGCTGCGCGCCGCCGAGGACGAGCAGGCCGATCTGGAGGCAATGCTTTCCGACAAGTCGATGGACGCGGAGATGCGCGCTCTCGCCGAGGCCGACCTGCCGGGAGTGGAGGACCGCATAGAGGCGCTGCAGAAGGAGATCCAGATACTTCTCCTGCCGAAGGACGCGGCGGACGAAAAGAACGCGATCCTCGAAATCCGCGCCGGTACCGGCGGCGACGAGGCAGCACTTTTCGCCGGCAACCTCTTTCGCATGTATGAGCGCTTCGCCGCCTCTCGCGGCTGGCGCTTCGAGGTGGTCTCGGCCAGCGAAGGCGAGGTGGGCGGCTTCAAGGAGGTGATCGCGACCGTATCGGGCAAGGGCGTCTTCTCGCAGCTCAAGTTCGAATCCGGCGTCCACCGCGTGCAGCGCGTGCCGGAGACGGAAGCCGGCGGGCGCATCCATACGTCTGCGGCGACGGTGGCGGTGCTGCCGGAAGCGGAAGACGTCGACATCGAGATACGGCCCGAGGACATCCGCATCGACACGATGCGTGCTTCCGGAGCTGGCGGCCAGCACGTCAACACGACCGATTCCGCGGTGCGCGTGACGCATATCCCGACAGGCATCGTGGTGGTTCAGGCGGAGAAGTCGCAGCATCAGAACCGCGCGCGCGCCATGCAGATCCTGCGCGCCCGGCTCTTCGACATGGAGCGCGGCAAGGCGGCCGACGAACGCTCGGAGGCGCGCCGCCTCCAGGTGGGGTCCGGCGACCGCTCGGAGCGTATCCGCACTTATAACTTCCCCCAGGGCCGCATCACCGACCACCGCATCAACCTGACGCTCTATAAGCTCGATCGGGTGATGGAAGGCGAGCTCGACGAGATCGTCGACGCACTGATCGCCGATCACCAGTCGAAACTGCTGGCCGAGATGGGCGCCGATGCCTGACGACCGGGCGCCGCGTACTCTTGGTGCCCTGCTGGCATATGTCCGCAAGGCTCTCGAGAACGCGGGCAAGG
Organism: Aquamicrobium sp. LC103; assembly: GCF_001014615.2. Classification (GTDB taxonomy): domain Bacteria; phylum Pseudomonadota; class Alphaproteobacteria; order Rhizobiales; family Rhizobiaceae; genus LBCQ02. The sequence continues at coordinate 10,156 of NZ_LBCQ02000010.1, read as the reverse complement.
CGGAGGCCGCGCTCGATGCCAGGATCCTGGTGGAACATTTCACCGGAGCCAGCAGGACGGATGCGGTGCTCGATCCGGGCCGGGCGGTCGGAGAGGAAGCGGCGCTCGCAGTGACCGAGGCGCTGCGACGGCGGCTTGCCGGGGAACCGGTTTACCGCATTCTCGGCTTTCGCGAGTTCCATGGGCTCAAGCTCTCGCTCTCCTCGGAGACGCTGGAGCCCAGGCCCGACACCGAGGCTCTCGTCGATCTGGTGCTTCCTTTCGTCAGGGATGCCGCCGCGCGCGATGGCGCATGCCGCATCCTCGATCTCGGGACGGGAACCGGCGCCATCGCACTTGCACTGTTGAAGGAAGTGGAGGCGGCCGAGGCGATCGGTGCAGATATTTCATCGCAGGCGCTTGCAACGGCGCGTGCCAATGCCGATATATCCGGAAATGGCGGACGTTTCCGGACCGTATGTTCGGACTGGTTTTCAGATATCGAGGGTCGCTTTCACCTTGTCGTCTCAAATCCGCCCTATATCCGTTCGGACGACATGCTGCATTTGCAGCCCGAGGTGAGGAACTTCGACCCCCTGCGCGCGTTGGATGGTGGAGCGGATGGCTTGCATGCCTACAGACAAATCGCCGCGCGCGCGAACGAGTTTCTGATGGACGGCGGACTGGTGGCAGTCGAAATCGGACATGACCAGCGCGAGGAGGTTACCGTGGTTTTCAGGGCGGCGGGCTTCATGCTGGCGGATTCGACGCGAGACCTGGCCGGAAACGACAGAGCCCTTGCATTTCGGCCGTTGGAGGCCGTGCAAAAAACGCTTGGCAACCGAGGATAATGCCGCTAGGTTCCCGCTACCGGATGAGACGAAGCAGGCAGTGCTGTTATCGATTCGGTTCCCAAGGAACAAGCTGCCTTCTGCGTGAACTACGCCGTGGCTTCGTGCGGGGCTCGCCCGGATAGTGACATGAACCGAAACAGGATCACATGTGGCGATAGCGCGTTTGGTGCGACTGGTCGCCGATAGGAGACGCGAGATGGATGGCGCTGGCCATCCCTCCCGGCAATGATAATTTCTCAAAAGAAGAGAAGCTTATGAGGCCACAGCAGAACAGGCGCATGCGCGGACGCGGCAACAACAATAATAACAACAATAACAACCGCAAAGGCCCCAACCCACTTACCCGCAGCTACGAAAGCAACGGTCCGGATGTGAAGATCCGCGGCACCGCGCAGCAGATTGCAGAAAAATACGGCACGCTGGCCCGTGACGCGCAGAGCTCCGGCGATCGCGTGATGGCGGAGAACTATCTCCAGCACGCCGAACACTACAACCGCATCATCATGGCTGCCCAGGCGCAGCAGCAGGTCCAGCAGGTACGCGACGCGCGCGACGAGGACGATTTCGACGACGAGCGCGACGACATGGAAGCCCAGGCGGGCACCGGCGAGCAGCCTGCGCAGCGGCAGAACAACGGCACCGGTCCGCAGCCCGTGATCGAGGGCACGCCGGCCGAAGTCGCCCTGGAGCAGGGCTCGATCGGCGGCAATGAGCAGAAGCCTGCCGAGGCGGCGCCTGTCAACGGCGCTGACGAGAACGCCGCGGAAGAGCCGGCTCCGAAGCGTGCGCGCCGCCCTCGTCGTCCACGCGTCAAGGCGGGCGAGGAAGCTTCCGCCGAGGCCGGCGGACAGGGATCGGCGGACGAGCCGGTTTCCGAAGCCGCGCAATAGGCGATCAGCCGGTTGGCGATATCTGAGAATGGCGGGATTTCGGTCCCGCCATTTTTCGTTTTGCGGGTAGTCCGCACTCTCTTGAGGTGGAAGCGGGAATTACCCATATCTGCCTTGCAGGATCTGCCATACAGCATTGCCGAGACTTGTTTTTCGTCATTGTCCAAGGGGGTCCGTCACCGCAATCTGACCCGGTGCCGCAAAGCGGGCCGGCGATGGAATGGAGACGCAGATGAACATTGAGAAATATTCCGAGCGCGTTCGGGGCTTCATCCAGTCGGCACAGACGATGGCCCTTTCGCGCAATCACCAGCAATTCACGCCCGAGCATCTCCTGAAGGTGCTGGTCGATGACGGCGAAGGGCTCGCCGCCTCCCTGATCGAGCGCGCCGGCGGCCGGCCGGGCGACGTGAAGCTCGCGGTCGAGGCAGCTCTCGATGCAATGCCGCGCGTCGAAGGCGGAAACGGCCAGCTCTATCTCGCGCAGCCGCTGGCCAAAGTGTTTTCCACCGCCGAGGAACTGGCGAAGAAGGCCGGTGACAGCTTCGTGACCGTGGAGCGTCTTCTCCAGGCGCTGGCGATCGAGAAATCCGCGAAGACTTCGGAAATCCTGGCCAATGCCGGCGTGACCCCGACCGCGCTCAACCAGGTCGTCAACGACCTGCGCAAGGGGCGAACGGCCGATACGGCGAGCGCCGAGCAGGGCTATGACGCCTTGAAGAAATACGCGCGCGACCTGACGGCAGACGCTCGCTCGGGTCATCTCGATCCGGTCATCGGCCGCGACGACGAAATCCGCCGCGCCATCCAGGTCCTTTCCCGGCGCACCAAGAACAATCCTGTGCTGATCGGCGAGCCCGGCGTCGGCAAGACGGCGATCGCCGAGGGCCTGGCGCTGCGCATCGTCAATGGCGACGTGCCGGAATCGCTCAAGGACAAGCAGTTGATGGCGCTCGACATGGGCGCTCTGATCGCCGGCGCGAAATATCGCGGCGAGTTCGAGGAACGGCTGAAGGCCGTGCTGTCGGAAGTCACCTCCGCCGACGGCAACATCATCCTCTTCATCGACGAAATGCACACGCTGGTCGGCGCGGGCAAGGCGGACGGCGCGATGGATGCGTCGAACCTGCTCAAGCCGGCGCTGGCGCGGGGCGAACTGCATTGCGTCGGCGCCACCACGCTCGACGAGTACCGCAAATATATCGAGAAGGACGCGGCCCTTGCCCGCCGCTTCCAGCCGGTCTTCGTCGACGAACCGACGGTCGAGGACACCATCTCGATCCTGCGCGGGCTGAAGGAGAAGTACGAGCAGCACCACAAGGTGCGCATCTCCGACTCTGCGCTGGTGGCGGCCGCGGCGCTGTCCAACCGCTACATCACCGACCGTTTCCTGCCCGATAAGGCGATCGACCTCGTCGACGAGGCCGCATCGCGGCTCAGGATGCAGGTCGATTCCAAGCCCGAGGCGCTCGATGAAATCGACCGCCGCATCATGCAGCTCAAGATCGAGCGCGAGGCATTGCGCGTCGAGAAGGACGAGGCTTCGAAGGATCGGCTGAACAAGCTCGAATCGGAACTCGCCTCGCTCGAGGAGGAGTCCTCCGAGCTGACGGCGAAGTGGCAGGCCGAAAAGCAGAAGCTCGGTCTTGCCGCCGACCTCAAGAAGCAGATCGACGATGCCCGCAACGAATTGGCGATCGCGCAGCGCAAGGGCGAATTCCAGCGCGCCGGCGAGCTTGCCTATGGCAGGATCCCCGAGCTTGAGCGCCGGCTCACGGAAGCCGAGGCCAAGGATCAGGACGGCGCCGGCGGAATGGTTCAGGAAACCGTGACGCCGGACAATATCGCGCACATCGTCTCCCGCTGGACCGGCATTCCGGTCGACAAGATGCTGGAGGGCGAGCGCGAGAAGCTGCTGCGCATGGAGGATGAGATCGGCAAGCGCGTCGTCGGTCAGGGCGAGGCGGTCCAGGCCGTCTCGCAGGCGGTGCGGCGCGCCCGCGCCGGGCTGCAGGATCCGAACAGGCCGATCGGCTCGTTCATGTTCCTCGGCCCGACGGGCGTCGGCAAGACCGAGCTGACCAAGGCGCTTGCCTCCTTCCTGTTCGACGACGAGAGCGCGATGGTGCGCATCGACATGTCGGAGTTCATGGAGAAGCATTCCGTCTCCCGGCTGATCGGCGCGCCTCCCGGCTATGTCGGCTATGAAGAGGGCGGAGCTCTCACCGAGGCGGTGCGGCGCAGGCCGTATCAGGTCGTGCTTTTCGACGAGATCGAGAAGGCGCATCCCGACGTCTTCAACGTCCTCCTGCAGGTGCTCGATGACGGCCGCCTGACCGACGGGCAGGGCCGCACGGTCGACTTCCGCAACACGCTGATCATCATGACCTCGAACCTCGGCGCCGAATATCTCGTCGCGCTGGGCGAGGGCGAGGATGTCGACAAGGTTCGCGACGAGGTGATGGGTGTCGTGAAGGCGTCGTTCCGTCCGGAATTCCTCAACCGGATAGACGAGGTGATCCTGTTCCACCGCCTGCGCCGTCAGGACATGGACCGGATCGTCGAGATCCAGCTCGACCGGCTGGAGAAGCTGCTTTCCGACCGCAAGATCCAGCTCAAGCTCGACGCGACGGCGATCCACTGGCTGGCCGAGAAGGGCTACGACCCGGCCTATGGCGCGCGGCCGCTGAAGCGGGTGATGCAGAAGGAACTGCAGGACCCGCTGGCCGAGCGGATATTGCTGGGCGACGTGCTCGACGGCTCGATCGTGAAGATCACGGCGGGTTCGGATCGCCTGAACTTCAAGACCTCGAAGTCGCGGGTCGAAACGAGCGAGGCAGCCTGACCACAGCCACGCAAAATCGCAACGAAATCAGGATGGCCGCCGCAAGGCGGCCATTTTCATGTCAGGTTCATGTTCGATGCTACATAGCGAATCTGCCGCCCTCCGCATGTCCGTGCGGCCCGCAACGAAATAGACGACGAGTTGTGCCGGAATGATCGCAAGACTGCTCCCGTTCATTGCCTTCGCATTCCTCGCGCCGGCCATGGAAGCCGAGGCGCGCGCCTTTTCCGGCGTGGCGGAAACAGACCGGGTCGAGGATGAGACGACGGGCCTCGTCCAGCTCGCGCAGGCGCGCGAGGTCGAGATATTCTACGACCGGTATGGCCGCGAGGTGCTCGTCGACATCTATACGGGCGAAGTGGTTGCGATCCGTGAGCCGCAGGAAAGCGAGTTCCGGTCGGTCGAGCCCCCGCGCTCGAGGGGCTGGGGCAACCCCGACGCTCCGCCGCGGGATGGCTATTATGTGGATCGCCCCGACGATTCGGCACGCTCGCGCCGCGAGCAGCGCATGCGTGAGCTCGGACGGGGCGAACCGCCGCAACAGCCTTTCCCGGAATATCGCGATTATGGCGCCGGGCCCGAGCCATATCCGGAGCAGCCCTATCCGGAGCAGGACGATCTGGCGCGAGAAGAACCCGGGTTTCAACCGCCGCCCATTTCCCGCGACGTCGAGCGGGCGCCGCTGGGCAATGACAGCGCGGCGATCACCGGCCCCGGCTCGTCACCCGGGGCGATCATCGAGGAACCTGGCACCGGCCTGCCGGACGTGACGGCCCAGCCGCAGCCCGAGGTCAAGGGCGCGAGCGAGGACGTTGCGAAGATACAGATCCTGCTCGACCGGGCAGGGGCTTCGCCCGGCGTCATCGACGGCCGCATCGGCGACAATGTGAACAAGGCCATCACGGCCTATCGGGAGATCACCGGCGAAGCGCTGCGCACCTACGACAACGAGTTCATCGACGCGCAGCTTCAGGCGACGGGCGGCGACGCGTTCACCACCTATGAAATCACCGCCGTCGACGCCGCGGGGCCGTTCGTGGCCTCCATTCCGGACGATTACGGCGAGAAGGCCAGAATGGAGCGGATGGGCTTCGTATCGGTGACCGAGATGCTCGCCGAGCGTTTCCATATGGACGAGAACTATCTCAAGGCGCTCAATCCGGGCGTCAATTTCAACCGGCCGGGCACGATCGTCAGGGTCGCCAATATCGGCAAGCAGAAGACCGGCGAGGTCACCAGGATCATCGCGGACAAGGGCAAGAAGCAGGTGCGGGCCTATGGCCCGGACGGCAGGCTGGTCGCCATCTATCCCTCGACCATCGGCTCGCAGGCGACGCCGTCGCCGACCGGCACGCACACGGTGGAGCGCATCGCGGTCAATCCGGAATATACCTACAATCCGAAGATCAACTTCAAGCAGGGCAACAACGACCGGGTGCTGACCATCCCGCCAGGTCCCAACGGCCCGGTCGGCACGGTGTGGATAGCGCTTTCGAAGCCGACCTACGGCATTCACGGCACGCCGGAACCCTCGAAGATCGGAAAGACCAATTCCAATGGCTGCGTGCGCTTGACGAATTGGGACGCGCAGGAACTGGCCAAGATGGTCAAGGTCGGCGCGACCGTGGAATTCGTGGAGTAGCAGGCCGGACGACGCCGGTCCGCCAATCGGCGTCGCGTTGGTGAATTGCGAAATCGCCTCACGGGGATAAGTTGCGAAGGATGGACAGATCCTTCGCGACGGCAACCGAACTCCCCGAAGCCACCAGGCGGACATTCTGTCCGCCTGCGTCGCGCAAATACGTACTTCTCACCGCGATTCTTGCTTCCAGCATGGGCTTCATCGACGGTTCCGTGGTCTCGCTCGCTATGCCGGCGATCCGCTCCGACCTCGGCGCGACGCTCGTCGAGGCGCAATGGATCAACAATTCCTACATGCTCTTCCTCGGCGCGCTGGTTCTGATCGGCGGAGCGGCGGGCGACGTCTTCGGCATACGCAATATATTCGCGGCCGGCATCGCGGTCTTCGTCGTGATGTCGCTTGCCTGCGCGGTGGCGCCGGACAGCCAGAGCCTGATCGTCATGCGCGCGCTGCAGGGTGTCGGCGCCGCCTTCATGGTGCCGAGCAGCCTCGCCATCATCGCCAAGTCATACCCGGCCGAAACGCGGGGCAAGGCGATCGGCATCTGGGCCGCGTCCTCGTCGCTGACCACCGCCTTCGGTCCCTTCATCGGCGGCATGGTGCTCTCCTTCGGCGATGCCTGGATGTGGCGATTGATATTCGCGATCAACGGGCCCATCGGCCTCGTCGCGCTCGGCCTGATCTATCTGCGCATCCCGAGCGACCGGCCGACGGGTATCCGCAGGCTCGACATTCCCGGCGCGCTGCTCGCGACGCTGGGTCTCGGATCACTTGCCTGGGGGTTGACCGCATTCGGCCAGCCGGCCGAACAGCGCGTCCTGACACCCGTGGTCTGGCTCGCCGTCGGTGTTGCGACAGCGGTCGCCTTCGTCTGGTGGGAACGGCGCGCCCGCGCGCCGATGGTCAAGCTCGATTTGTTCCGCTCGTGGGCGTTTTCGGGTGCGAATCTCTACACTCTGGCGCTCTTTCTTGCCTTCAGCGCGGTGCTCTTCTTCCTGCCGATGACGCTGGTCTCGGCCTGGAGCGCGTCGGAGTGGCAGGTCAGCTTGATGCTCCTGCCGCTATCGCTGGCGATCGGCCTGCTTTCCGGTCTTGCGGGACGGTTCGCCGACAGGCACGGACCGCGCATGATCCTGACCGCCGGAGCCGCGCTCGTCGGGCTTTCCTTCACGCTGCTCGCGCTCACCATTCCGCTGATGGATATGTGGCGCGTGACCTTTCCGGTGCTCGCCGTAATGGGGCTGGGGATGGGCCTGCTGGTTTCGCCGCTGTCGACGGCCGTGATGCTGGCGGCGCCCGATTCGGACGCCGGGCTCGCGTCGGGCATCAACAATGCGGTCGCGCGCGTCGCGGGCCTGCTGGCGGTCGCCGCGCTGGGCGCGGTGGCCGGAATCGTCTTCGATCGCGTGTTCGCGGATGCCGCCCCGGGCATCGAGTTCGGCGTCACGTTACGCAACGGGCTGACGCCGTCCGTCGGCATGCTGCGCATTCAGGCGACCAATATCGCGTTCCAGGTGATCGCGGCGGTTTCGGCGGCGATGTGCTTTCTCGCGGCGGCGATAGCCTGGTTCACGCAACCTTCGTGGGAAAAGCCGGAAAAGGCCGAATAGATCGCTCGGACCCGCCGCCGATTTGGCGGATCAGCGGCTCGCCATCTTCAGACCGGACTGTTCGTCCTCGAGCAGGGTGTCGATGCGCTCCTTCTCGCGCAGGAACACCTCGAGCTCCTCGCCCTGCAGCGCCTTGCCGGACGGCAGGCGCACGCGCATCGGGTCGACCTTGGTGCCGTTGACGATCAGCTCATAGTGAAGATGGTCGCCGGTGGCGAGGCCGGTGGAACCGACATAGCCGATGACCTGGCCCTGGCGCACCTTGGCCCCCGGCACGATACCCTCGGCGAGGGCGCTCTGATGGTTATACGAGGACTGATAGCCATTGGCGTGGCGGATGATGGTCTGGCGACCGTAGCCGCCGGTCCATCCGGCCTTCTCGACCGTACCGTTGCCGGACGCGATGATGGGCGTGCCGCGGGGGGCCGACCAGTCGACACCCGTATGCATCCTCGTATAACCGAGGATCGGGTGCTTGCGCGCGCCGAAGCCGGAACGGAACTGCCCGTTCGGGACAGGATTGCGCAGGAGGAACTGGCGCGAGCTGCGGCCTTCCTCGTCGAAATAGTCGACGGACCCGTCTTCCATCTGGAAACGGTAGAAGGTGCGAGCCGCCCCGCCGAAGGTAGCCTTGACGTAGAGCAGCTCCGACTGGTCGGTCGCCTTGTCCTCCACGTCCGGCTGGGAGAAGAACACTTCGAGGGCGTCCTGCGGGTGAAGCCGCGACTGGAAATCCACGTCGGAGGCGAGCAGCCTGACGAGCTGCTGGGTCATGGTCCGCGACATACCGTAGGAATAGGCGGCGCGGTAGATGCCGTCATAGACCAGCGGAGCTTCGCCACGGGTCCTGACGACCGGCTGCGTCGCATCGAAAGCGGTGAGGATCGCCGGGTTCTGCTCGGGCTCGTCGGCCGGCACATACTGATCGCGGTCGTTGAGCGCGATCGTCAATATGTGGCGCGTGCGGTCGTATACGCTGGTGCGGACGATGCGGCCGATCTCGCCGCGCGTCTCGATGCCGAGTCGCAGCACCGTGCCCGCCTTGAGCGATTTAGCGTTCAGGAGCTTGGCGACCGCGGCCGCCATGCCGCCGGCGTCCTCGCCCTCGTAGCCGGATTCGCTCAGCGCCTCGACGATGTCGCGATCGGTGCCGAAGGGAATGATGTCCTCGGCATATTCGACCGAGGGCTCGTCTCCGGGTTCGCGCGGGGCGATGGACACGTTTTCCGGCGTGATCCTGACGCCGTAGGAAGCGCCCAGCGTCTGCGTGGCGAGCGTCTCGCCGAAACGCTGCGGATCGACATAGTGAAGCGCCGCGACCTGAATGGCGCCGTCGGTGAGGATAGCGCCGGTGGTGCGCACGACATTCTCCACCTCGTCCGCGGAAAGGTCGTTCATCTCGTCGAACGAAGCGGTCTGCAGGGGGAAGTCCAGCGTCTTGAGGCTAACCTCGCTCTCCACCTTGGCGCCGTAGATGACACCGGTATTGGCGGTCTGCACCGCGCCGTCCTCCGCGAAGACCTCGAGCGGATCGAAGGGAGGGTAGTTGCGGTTGGTGGTGTGGCCGGCGGCGAGCGCCATCTTGACCTGGACGAAGGGCATGGTGCGCACGACGTCGCGGTCGCCGACCTTCGTCATGGTCGAAACTTCCATGCGGCGCTTGTCGCGAAACTTCGTCAGCGTGCGCGGCGCCGTCAGGCGACCGGCCTTCGCAGTCTCTCCGGATTCGCCGCCTGCGCTCATACTGGAGAGGTTGAGGATTTCCGGCGGCGTGGCCAGCAATTCGCGGCCGTCGAGAGCCGCGACGAGCGCGACCCCCATGAGCACGCTGGAGGTGACGCCTGTAAGGAAGGTGCCCGAAAGCCATCTCGCGGAGACTTCGCGACGGTCCGGCGGCCCGCTGCGGCCGTCGGCGACGAGCGGCGGTTCGTTGCCGAGCGCGGCTATTGTCTCGTCGGTGTCATTCATCGAGGATGGCAGTTTCGTCCCCTGGGCGATTTGCCCCTGATTGTTTCGCGGCATGACAATTGCCCGTCATACCGCCCCAAGTCAATGAAAGTGCTGGCTTCTCCGGCCGACAACTACAATTTCGTCCCGGGCTCCCTATATAAGGGGAGCGGCCTGCCTGAACCTTGTGCGCGTTTTTCCGCGAAAGCTCCCCCGGGAACGGACGTGGATTTTGCGAGCAGCCGGATCGTGTCGTCTGGCGTATGGGCGGAATGGGGCTCCATTGTGACCTTCCCCTACGTCGGCTCAAATTCGGTGCAAGTGTCTGTTTTGCCCACGGAATAAGCCGGAGACGGCGCGTCACAAAAAATACAAGAAAGTTGGATTTT
>NZ_LBCQ02000001.1 GCF_001014615.2 Aquamicrobium sp. LC103 | reverse complement strand
GGCCGCCTCCGCCTCCGCACGCAGCTTGGCGAGCGCCGCCTGCTTGAACACCTCCACCGCACGCGCCATCTCGCCGATCTCGTCGCGACGCGAAACCGCCGGCACAACGACCGAATTGTCGCCCCCGGCAAGCCGCCCCATAACCCCAGTCAGCGCCGTCACCGGAGCCGCGATCATCCGAGACAGCAAAAAGCCAAGCCCAAGCGAGATCAAAACCGAAAACCCCAGACCAACGTAGAGGACTTTCTCGGTCGACTCTCCCGCGGCCTCGGCCACGTCGCCCGCGATCGTGATCTGCTCCTCGACGCGCGTGATAATTCCGTCGAGCGCATTCTCGATCTGCTCCATGAACGTATCGGCGATGCCGTTGCGGCCGGACATCTCGACCGCCCTGAAACGTGTGATCGGATCGGCGGCGAGGCGCTTGCCTTCCTCGACGACATCGGTCCACCACGCATTGATCGCCGAGCGCGCGCTGTCGATGCCGACGACGATCCTGGTGTCGTCGGATTTGAGCGCCTGCAGGATGTCGAGCTGGCGGTCGAAATCGGCGCGGTGCGATTCCAGCCGTTCGACATAGTAAACGTCGCCGGTGAGGAGAAAGCCGCGCAGGCTGTTTTCCTGACGCGAGAGTCGATATTGCGCCTCCTTGGCCGCGGCGAAAGCCTGCGTGGCCGCCTCGCGGTCACGCTGTGCGTTCGTCGTCAGGGTAAGGTTCCAGAATATAACCGCGCACATCGCCACGATGGTCGCGACGATGGCGAAGAACGCAACGCCGAGCTTGCGCGATGTCTTCAGATTCGTGAATTTCACGATTGCCCCCAATCAGTCCGGTCGGCCGCAAGAAAAGCTTGCGGCGCATTGAACTCCCCGCCCCTGGAACGTAGGTCCGTCTTGGACCGCCTGAACTTAACAATCGGCTAATCGGGACCGATCGGCGTTGAATTTTGGAGATGGCATTAAGGCGTTACACAACCGAAACGATGCCCGCACGGAGCGGTTTCGCGCAGGGCGTGAATCATCACCCTCGCCCTCGCGGACGCGAAACCCGGAAACTGTTTCGGAAAGGATTCAAACGACGAAAAGAAAGTATGTGTGACGGCTGGCGCGAGGGCTCGGGACGCCTCTAGGCGGGATTGAACTCGGCGATAGGCCGTATCTCTATCCCGCCGACCGCGCGCTCGCCGGCGATCAGCCGGGCCGCCTCGACCGCGTCGTCCATGCTCTCGCAGTCAAGGATCCAGAAGCCCAGCAACTGCTCCTTGGTTTCTGCGTAGGGGCCGTCGACCACCGCCGAGGGCTTGCCCGCGCGAGCGAACTTCGCCGCACCGGTCGGCTTCAGCCGCATGGTCGGCCCCATCCGGCTCTTCAGCACGATCTTCTCCTCGACGGCGCGTATCCGCGCCATCATCGCCGCCTCCTCCTCGTTCGAGAGTGCGGCCATGGCGTCCTCGGAATTGTAGCAGAGCAGGGCGTAGAGCATCGGGCTTCCTCCGTCATGGGGTGCGGACTATGCCCAATGCCGTGCCGCCGGTCCAGCAGCAACCGAAGCGCCCTGGATCATACCGACATCAACTGCAAGTCGGTGGACGACTACAGCCGCGCCATCTCCGCCTCGATCCGCGGCTTCACCGTTTCGACCGCCTCGTGCTTGACCGGACCGTAGCCGCGGATCTGCATGGGAAGCGCCATGATTTCGCAGAGCCTGTCATGGCTCGAAGCCGACAACTTCAGCAGCCCCTTTTCCACGATCTCCTCGTACCAGCCGATCAGCCCACGTTCCATGCGCCGCTCGGCCGTATGGCCGAACGGGTCTAACCAGGTGCCGCGCAGGCGCTTCGCATGGGCAAGCGCGTTCAAGGGGCCCCTCACCCACGGCCCGAAGGAGCGCTTGAGCGGCCTGCCGCGCGCATCCTTGCCGGAGGCGAGGAAAGGCGGAGCGAAATGGCGGACAATGCGGAAATCGCCTTCGAACTCCTCCGAAAGCCGGGTTTCGAAGCCGGTTCGCATGTGCAGCCGCGCCACCTCGTACTCGTCCTTGTAGGCCATCAGCTTGAACAGCGAGCGGGCGACGGCTTCCGTCAGCCTTTCCGAGCCGAGCGGCTTCTCGGCCGCGCGTACCTTGTCGACCAGCCTCCGGTAGCGCGCCGCATACACGGCATCCTGATAGTCGGTCAGGAAGGCCTCGCGCCGCGCGACGATCTGGTCGAGCGTCTGCGGCGGCGATTGCGCGGGACGCAGCAGGCCGGCGAGTTCCTGCGGGCGCGCCTGGGCGATACGGCCGAGGAGGAAGGCGCGATGGTTCTCCTCCACCGCCACGCCGTTGAGTTCGATCGCCTGCCGCAACGCTGCGAGCGAAACCGGCACCAGCCCCTGTTGCCAGGCAAAGCCAAGCATCATCACATTGGCGAAGACCATATCGCCCATCAGCCTTTCGGCAAGCGCGTTGGCGTCGACGGCGGCAACCGCCTCCCGCCCAACCACCTGCCGGATCGCGTCGAGGCGCCGGTCGACCGCGAGATCGGCGTCGCGGCGGCGCACGATGTCGCCGGTCGGCATGCTGGCCAGGTTGAGCGCCGCCCTCATGCCCGGCCGATAGGCCGCGGATGCCTTGGGCGACGAGGAGACGACGATGTCGCAGCCGATCAAGGCATCCGCCGCGCCGGCATCGATGCGCACCTGGTTGAGCGCGGCCGGCGCGGCCGCGATGCGCACGAAGGAAAGCACGGGACCGAATTTCTGGGCGAAGCCGGTGAAGTCGAGCACAGACGAGCCCTTGGCCTCGAGATGTGCCGCCATCGTCACCAGCGCGCCGACCGTCACCACGCCGGTGCCGCCGACGCCGGTGATCAAGAGGTCGTAGGGCCGATCGAGCACGGGAAGGTCCGGTTCGGCCAGGTCCGCTCCGAGCGCCTCGACGTCGATCTCGGCGCCTGTCCTCTTCCGCCGCGTCCCGCCTTCCACCGTCACGAAGCTCGGGCAGAACCCGTTCGCGCAGGAAAAATCCTTGTTGCAGGAAGATTGGTTGATACGGCGCTTGGCGCCGAACTCGGTCTCGACCGGCTCGACGGAAAGACAGTTCGATTCCACCGAGCAGTCGCCGCAGCCCTCGCAGACGAGCTCGTTGATGACGACGAACTTCTTCGGATCATCGAGCGTGCCGCGCTTGCGGCGGCGGCGCTTTTCTGTCGCGCAGGCCTGCTCGTAGATGAGCACGGAGACGCCCTTCACCTCGCGCAGCTCGCGCTGCACCGCGTCGAGCTCGCGGCGATGGTGGATGGTGGCCCTCGCCGGCAGGTCGCGGAGGGAGAACTTGCCGGGCTCGTCGGAGACCAGCGCGATGCGCTCCACGCCCTCGGCGCGCGCCGAATGTGCGATCGCCTGGACGCTGACCGGGCCGTCCACCGGCTGCCCGCCGGTCATGGCGACGGCGTCGTTGTAGAGGATCTTGTAGGTGATGTTGGCATTCGCCGCGACCGCCTGGCGGATCGCCATCGAGCCCGAGTGATACCAGGTTCCCTCGCCGAGATTCTGAAAGACGTGGCCCTTGCCGGTGAACAGCGACGATGCCGCCCAGTTCACTCCCTCACCGCCCATCTGGATCAGCGAGGAGGTCTCGCGGTCCATCCAGCTGGCCATGAAATGGCAGCCGATGCCGGCGAGCGCCTTCGAGCCTTCGGGAACCTTGGTCGAAATGTTGTGCGGGCAGCCCGAGCAGAAATAGGGCGTGCGCGTCGCGCCCTCGACCGAGATCGATATCTTCGGCCCGGCCAGCACCGCCTCGGCGCGCCGCATGAAGCGCTCGCCGGGAAAGATGCCGTCCAGCCGCCGCGCCACGATCGGCACGAGCTGGCGCGGCGAGAGCTCGCCCGTCCAGGGCACCAGCCGCGCGCCGTTCTCGTCGCGCTTGCCGACCATGCGCTTCGGTTTGTCGCCCGGCCAGTCGTAGAAATATTCCTTGAACTGGCTCTCGATGATGCCGCGCTTCTCCTCGACGACGAGCACCTCCTCCTTGCCGCGCACGAAATCCAGCGCGTCGCGTCGGGCGAGCGGCCAGACCATGCCAACCTTGTAGATGTCGATGCCGAGCCTGCGGCACTCGGCCTCGCCGACGCCCAGCAGCCGCAGCGCCTCCATCAGGTCGAGATGGCCCTTGCCGGTGGTGACGATGCCGAACCGCGCATGCTCGACCTGATAGACGTGGCGGTCGATCGGGTTCGCCTCGGCAAAGGCGAAGACGGCCTGCTTCTTCGCCTCCATCCGCTCCTCGATCTGCGGACCGGGCAGATCCGGCCAACGATAGTGAAGCCCGCCGGGCGGCATGTGGAAATCCGGCGTCTCGAAGGCCCGGTCGGACGGCAGCTCGAAAGAGGCGGCGGATTCCACCGTCTCCGAAACTGCCTTGAAGCCGACCCACATGCCGGAGAAGCGCGACAGCGCATAGCCATATTCGCCGAAGGCGAGATACTCGGAAACGCTCGCCGGATTGAGCGTCGGCATGAACCAGGCCATGAAGGCGACGTCGGACTGATGCGGCATCGACGACGAGACGCAGCCATGGTCGTCGCCGGCGACCACCAGCACGCCGCCATGCGGCGACGAGCCGTAGGCATTGCCGTGCTTCAGTGCGTCGCCGGAGCGGTCCACGCCCGGCCCCTTGCCGTACCACATGGCGAACACGCCCTCGACCCGGGCGTCCGGATTGGTCTCGACCTGCTGGCTGCCGAGCACCGCGGTCGCCGCCAGATCCTCGTTCACCGCCGGCAGGAATTCGATGCGGTTTTCCGCGACGAGTTCGCGGTTCTTCCACAATTCGAGGTCGAGCCCGCCCAGCGGCGAGCCGCGATAGCCGGAAATGAAGCCGGCGGTGCCGAGCCCCGCCTCGCGATCGCGCCGCGCCTGATCGAGCGCGATGCGCACCAGCGCCTGCGTGCCGGTCATGAAGACCCGTCCCCGCTTCCGGCTGTAGCGGTCGTTCAGCCGATAGCCGGAAAGCGTCCGAAGCGGCTCGTGCGCGGTCATGGGTGCATCCTCCCGGATATGCCTGGAGAACAGTCTACTCCCATGCGGCTGAAAGAACTTGCCAGATTGACCTTGCCATCATGCCAATCTGGCAGGATTATCCGATTTGAGTGATTTTACGATATAAATCATCCAGGATGGGTTCGAACATGACGAAACTGGAGGAACAGGACCGCCGCCTTCTGCGCGCGCTGCAGGCCAATTCCCGCATCTCCAACCAGGAGCTGGCGGAAACCGCCGGCATGTCGGCGTCGGCCTGCTGGCGGCGAGTGAGGACATTGGAGGAAGCCGGCGTCATCAGGCGCTATGCGACGATACTCGACGCGCCCAGGACCGGCCTGGGCTTCCACGCCGTGGTCCACGTCACCCTGACGCGCCACGACCATCGGCATGTCGATACGTTTATTTCGGAAGTGAAACGACGTCCGGAAGTTCTGGATTGCTACGCCACCACCGGCGAGGCCGACTACCATCTTCGCGTCGTCTGCGAGGACCTCGACACCTACAACGCCTTCCTGGAAGGCTTCATGTTCCGCCTGCCCGGCATCGCCAATGTGCGCACCAATCTGGTGCTGAAGGAGATCAAGCAGGAAAGCTCGGTGCCGGTGTGACATATGTGCGTCCTTCGAGGCTCCCCTTCGACAAGCTCAGGGTCGCACCTCAGGATGAGGGAGGTCGTGCACGCATCGCATAGGTTGGGAGCTGGAAGGCCGCTGCCTGTGATCAAACGTCAGGAGCTACAAGGCAGGTTTTAAATATGAAACACGTGCGTCCTTCGAGGGCTCGCTCCGCTCGCACCTTGAGGAGGGTTCCACATCCTCAATGTGAACTCGAAGGGCGCTGCCTTTGTCGAACGTCGGCAGCCATGAGGCAGGGTTTAAGTAGCTACAAGGCGGGCTTTCTAAAACACGACGAGATGAAAGGGCGCCAAAGCTCTTCAATCCAAAAGCAACAAGACCGAACTCATTGCTCGCTCGAAGGTCCTTCGTGACCATTCGATTTCCGACGACACGGCGAGCCATCGAGCCTACGACGCGCAACCCGGTCCACACCCTCCCTCATCCTGAGGTGCGACCCTGAGCTTGTCGAAGGGGAGCCTCGAAGGACGCAGGGCGCCACAACGACGCGCCCTACTCCACGCCCACATAGCGGCGGACGAAGGCCGGATCGTCGCGGACGGCCTGAACCGGTAGCGTCTCGCGGTTCTGCCCGTTCTCGATGAAGGCGACGCGATCGGCGAGCGAAAGCACGGCGTCCACCCGCTGCTCGACGAGGATCGTCGAGACCCCGCGCTCGCGCAACCCGGCCACCGTCTCGCGGATCTTCGCGATCATCGACGGCATAAGCCCTTCGGTCGGCTCGTCGAGCAGCAGCACGTCGGGTTCGAGGCAGAGAGCGCGCGCCATGGCGAGCATCTGCTGCTCGCCGCCGGAGAGCGTGCCGGAACGCTGTGAAAGCCGCTCGCGCAGCACCGGGAAGAGGTCGAGCACGGATTCCCGCGTCGTGCGTCCCTTGCCGCGCGCCATCAGGCCGATCTCGATGTTCTCGGCAACCGTCAGCTCGGAAAAGAGCCGGCGTCCCTGCGGCACATAGGCGACACCCGTCCTCGGCACCTCATGCGGCGCGAGCTTGGTCAGATCCCGGCCGTCCTTGATGATCGAACCGGCCCTTGCCGGCACCAGCCCCATAATCGCCTTCAGCGCCGTGGTCTTGCCGGCGCCGTTGCGCCCGAGCAGGCACAGAACCTCGTGCTGCTGAAGGTCGAGCTTGAAGCCGCGCAGCACCTGCACCTCGCCATAGAAGGCGTCGAGGCCGTCGATCGCGAGCGTGCTAGCCATCGGCGCCCGTCCCGAGATAGGCGCGCTGGACCTCTTCATTGGCGCGGATTTCCTCCGGCGCCCCCTCGGCCAGCACCGAGCCGAAATTCATCACCGTGATCCTGTCGGCAAGCTCCATCACCACATGCATGTTGTGCTCGATCAGCAGTATCGTCGCTTCCTTCGCGATCTCGCGCACGAGGCCGACGAAGGTTTCGATCTCGCCGTCCGACAGCCCTTGCGTCGGCTCGTCGAGGATGAGCAGGCGCGGATCGAGCGCCAGCCCCATCGCCACCTCCACGAGGCGCTGGTGGCCGTAGGCGAGGTTCCCGGCCAGCGTCGCGGCACGGTCGGCAAGCCCGACACGGCCAAGCACGTCCCTGACGCCGCGGTCGAGTTCGGCGCCGTGCACCCTGCCCGACTTGAGAAGCCGGCGCTGCACGGAAAGCGCGACATTGTCGTAGACGGAAAGGCGCGGAAAGATGCTGGTGATCTGGAACGTATAGGCGATGCCCGCGAGAACGCGCTTGTGCGCCGGCAAGCGCGTGATGTCCCGTCCGTCGAAGCGGATCGCGCCCGAGGACGGCAGGATGCGGCCGCAGACGAGGCTGACGAAGGTTGTCTTGCCGGCACCGTTCGGCCCGATGATGGCGCGGATTTCGCCGCCGTCGAGCCAGAAATCGACGCTGTTGACGGCTCGGAGGCCGCCGAAGTCGCGCGTCAGCCCCCGCGTCTCGATCAGGGGAACGGCGGCTTTGACGCTTACGGCAGCCACGGCAACCACCTTTCGCGAATGCTGCCGAGCAGTCCCCTGGGGAAGAACAGGATCAGCAGGATGAGGGCGACGCCGACGAGAAGCAGATAGGCCGATGTGTAGGCGGAGGTTATGTCGATCACGTAGAACATGAAAAGCGTGCCGATCAGTGGGCCGAGCGTCGTCGCCGCGCCGCCGAGCAGCACCCACAGCAGCGGCAGGATCGAATATTGGATCGAGGCGAAGCCGGAGCCGACATAGCCGAAGAGCAGCGCATAGGCGGCCCCCGACGCCGCGCAGAACAGGCCCGAGAGGATGACGGCGGAGAGCTTGGCGCGGAAGACGTCGTAGCCGAGCATGCGCATGCGTTCCTCGTTCTCGCGGATCGCGACGAGCGTCCGTCCGAAAGGCGCGCGCACCAGGGCGAGGGTTGCCAGAAGCACGATCGAGAACATGGCGAGCGCGATCATGTAGCGCGACGCCGGGTTGGTCAGGTCGAGCGCGACGCCGCCGAGCTCGACGCGGCGCGCGGCCTGCGGCAGCACCAGCCCTTCCTCGCCGCGCGTGTAGGTCGTGAAATAGAGCGTCGCGAGATAGAAGACCTGCGAGAACATCATGGTGACGATCATGAATGCGACGCCGGTGGTCCGCAGCGCCAGCACGCCCACGGCCGCGGAGAGAACGACGCCACAGGCGAGCCCCACGACGAAGCTTTCCGGCACGCCCCAGCCGAGATGGTAGAGCGGCAGGCCGGCACCATAGAGGCCGGCGGCGAAGAACATCGCATGGCCGAGGCTGAGCAGTCCCGTATAGCCGAAGAGAATGTTGTAGCCCATGGCGAAGACGGCGAGCACCATGACGCGCGAGAAGATGCCGCGGTGATATTCCGGCAGGATGAAGTTGAGCGCGAACAGCACCGCGATCACCGCGAGGTGAAGCGCGACGGCGCGACGGCTTCCAGCTCCCGGCATCATCTCGTCGCCGCCCCGAACAGGCCCTGCGGCCGGAACACCAGGACGAGCGCGACCAGCAGCGTCGCCAGCATCTTGGCGAGCGTCGGCGAGAAGAAGACGGAGATGATGCCGTCGCTGAGCCCGATCAGCACGGCGGCGACGACCGTCCCGCGCAGCGATCCCAGCCCGCCGATGATGACGACGATGAAGGACAGAAGCAGCGGATCGCGCCCCATCAGGTAGTGCGCCTGCTGGATCGGCACGACGAGCACCGCGGCGATCGCGGCGAGCATCGCGCCGAGCGCGAAGACGCCCGCATAGACGCGATCGACCGGAATGCCGAAGGCCTGCGCGGTCTCGCGGTCATATTGCGTGGCACGCATGACGAGGCCGACCTTGGTGCGCGTCAGGACGAGCCATGTCGCAATGACGAGCACGATCGCGGCGGCGATGACGGCGAGCTTGTAGCCGGAATAGCCGAACCAGGGCAGCGTCACGCGGATGTTGAATGGCGCCTGCACCGGCCGCGCATCCGGCCCGTAGAAGGTCAGCGCCAGCTGCTGGACGATATAGAGCAGGCCGATCGTCGCGACGATCGTGGCTTCGGGATCATAGTTCAGCCGGCGAAGCACCAGCCGTTCGGCAAGAAGGGCGACCCCGCCGACGACGAGCGGGCTGACGAGCAACGCGGCGGCAAAGCCGATCGATGGATGTCCGGCGAAGGCGGTCGAGATCGCCCAGGCAAGCACCGCCCCGAGCATGAAGAACTCGCCATGGGCGACGTTCACCACCCGCATCACGCCGAAGACGAGCGACAGGCCCAGCGCCGTCAGCGTCAGCACGGCGGCGGTGACGAGACCCTCCAGCGAAGCGAGCAGGAAGTAGGGTCCGAAGCCCATCAGCCGACACACGGGTGCGACGTTTGCGTTCCGCCGCCCCCCCCTCTCGCTTGTCGGCCGTAGGGGGGCAACGTGGAGCGTCGTCCTAACACATTCATCCGCGGGAAATGCTCACAGCGTCTGCGTCGTGTAGTCGGCTTCCGGTTCGTACATGCCGTCCTCGATCGAAGTCCGGTGAACCACCTTGAGCTTCTGGTTCTCCACCACGGAAATGTTCTGGTGGCCGAAGCACTGGTGGATCTTGCCGTTGAACACCTTGTCGCCCTGCGGATGCTCCTTGCCCTCGGCGAATTCGGTCATCGCCTCGGTCGCCTCGATCAGCTTGGCGCGATCTTCCGGACCCTTGTAGTCGGCCGCCTCCATCGCCGCCTTGATGACGTAGAGCGTCTCCCAGCAGCCGAAGCTGTGGGCGTTGGTGGAAACATCCTTCGGATCGTTGACGCTGGCGCCGTTCTCGTCGAGGCCGACGGCGTCGCGATAGGCGATCTCGGCCTCCGACGCCCCCTCCTGCAGGTAGCGCGGCATGCCTTCCCAGAAATGCGAGCCCTCGAGGAACTCGAGCCCCGGGCTGTTGATGTCGACCGCCTCGAGCGAATCGATGAAACCGAAGAGCGCCGGCCCGCTGCCGCCGTAGAACTCGCCCAGCTCCTTCACGAAGGTGAGCACGGCGGGGCCGACCATGACGTGGTAGATCACGTCTGTGTCGGCTGGGATCTGCGGGAAATAGCGGGTGAACGAGGTTTCGGTCGGCGGGATCGGAATCTGCGCGATCACCTCGCCGCCCTGCTCGACAGCCGCCGGCGCGAAGAAATCGCGGTGGTCGTGGCCGAACGCGTAGTCGGGATAGATCATGGTGATCTTCTTGCCGACATTGGACGTGATCC
The DNA here is from genome assembly GCF_001014615.2 of Aquamicrobium sp. LC103. Lineage (GTDB taxonomy): Bacteria > Pseudomonadota > Alphaproteobacteria > Rhizobiales > Rhizobiaceae > LBCQ02. Next base: position 682,355 of record NZ_LBCQ02000001.1, on the reverse strand, counting down.
AGGGCGCCACCGAGCGCGTCTGCGCCTTGACGTCGGTGATGCCCGGCTGAAGCACCCAGCGGTTCATCTTGCCCGAAGCGACGTGATAGCCCTCGCTGACCACGTAATAAGGCATCTTCAACTCACCCGCCGCCGGCGCCGACCCCACCACCACATGGCTGAAGAGCGTGCCGTAGACGATGTCGGTCTTGTGCTGGTTGGCGAATTTCTCGATCACCTCCGCGCCGCGCGCTGCGTCCGTGCCGTCGTCCTCGGTGATGATCTCGATCGGCCGGCCGTTGATGCCGCCCGCCTCGTTGATGAGCTTCACCGCCGCCGCCGTGGTGCGCTCGTACCAGCGGCCGTAGGATGCGCCGATGCCGGTGCGGTGCGCCTGGAAGCCGATTTTGATCGGCGCCGAGGACTGCGCCTGCGAATAGCGCACGAAGCCCGGAGCGGTGCCGATGGCGGCGGTGGCGGCCAATCCCTTGAGCGCGGAGCGCCGCGAGATCGGATTGCGGATGATGCTGGAAACGTTGCGTCTGTCAGTCATTTTCGGTTCCCCTCGGAGTGTTCTTGACCGGACTTTTCGCCGTTTTTCCAATGCATTTTCGATGTGCGAAAATTGCATGTGTACAAACTAAATCACCAATCATCGGGCCTGACAAGGTCGTCTTTACGTAACGGCATATGCCATGATTCGGCCCCGCTGGCAGGCCCTTTACGCGGCCGTCGGCGAAGAAAGCAGCCATAGGCCGAAGATCGTGTAGACGACCATCAGAATGGCGAGCGGGATTTGGCTGCGGGTGGCCCGCGCGGCCGAGCCGTAGAGCCGGTAGGCGATGGCATGCGCGACGACCACCGCGAGCAGATGTCCGGCGATGATCGCCGCCGCCTGCAGGTTCCAGATCGCCCAGGCCGAGCGCGCGCCCATGACGATGCCCGCCTGCACGTGCAGACCCGCCGTGCCGAAGAGATCGGCGCCGTTCATCAGCGGATCCGACAGTGCTGCGAGCGCATACTGCCCATTGACCAGAAGCGCGGTCAGGTAGTGCGAAAAATGATAGGCCATCGAAATCGGGATGATCGACCAGACGAGCGCGCCCGCGGCGGCCGCGATGCCGGCGGACTTTCCCGAAAGCCGGTCGCCCAGGGCGACCGCCGCGAAGAAGGCGGCGGCCAGCGCGGCGAACATCGCCACGAGCCCGTAGCTGCCGATGCCGACGACCGCGCTGCGGCCGGGAAACTCCAGCGGATTGACGTCGTTGAGCCCGAGCCAGAAGAAGGTCCGCATCAGCCCGTCGAAGGAGACCGAACTCAACGCGAGAAGCAGAAAGACGACACCGCTTGACGGCAGGGGTTCCGCGCTGGAGAGTTTCGCCCCCGGCAGGCAAAAGCGCAGCGCCCGCCGCTTCCGCCGCGGCTCGCAGCCCTCGACGACGGCGAGCTTCGCGATCATGCCGAGGAAGGCCGAGAGGCATTCCCCCTGCCGCGTCCATGCCTCATAGCCGAAGATCAGCGCTGCCGACAGGTTGGCGGCGAAATAGACGGCAAGCACGCTCGCCAGCCGCGCCGGGTCGTCCGGCGCCGGGTAGACGAGCTCGAACCAGGCGAAGCCGAGGAAGAGCGCGACCGCCGGCCAGTAGCCGAGGCCGCGCGGCAATTCGGGCGCGCGGTTCCGGCCGAGCACGGCGGAAAGCAGCCGCCATGGCGCATAGAGCGGATTGATCCACCACCATATGTTTCCGAACACGCCCTGCAGAAGGGTGAGGCCGATCCAGAACAGTGTCCAGAAAGTGAGCGGCAACGGGTTGGAAAGCGGATCGCGACTGCCCAGATAGCCGGCCGCGACGAGGACGACGAAGCACAGGAAGCTCGCCGTGCTCGCTGCCAGCCTCGGCCATGTCGGCGCAACCGCCAGGCTGCGCCTGAACGAGAAGAGCCGGTCGAGACAACCTGGAGGGACCAGCGCCAGCACCAGGAAGCTCAGCGCAACCGCCGCCGCCCCGCCGAAGAGGTAATAGCCCGTGGGCAGGATGAGCACATGGCCGCGATCGGCCGCATGCGCGAGCACGGGGGCCGTGGATGCGAGCGTGATCGCGGCGGCAAGCGCCGAGAGCCCCAACGCTGTCCCGATATATCGGCGATCGACGCCCCTGGCGGTCATGGAGCCGCCCGCCACCCCGGCTTATGCGCAAACATTCCAGCCCCCTGAAGCGACAACGGCCATCATGGTGCCCCCCACGCGAGCCCTCGGGGCACCGCCCCGAAAATTCAGTCGAGCCGTTACTGCCATAGCGAAGCATCACCTGCAATGAGGGCACCGGCGATCGCCTTGCGCAAGCTGATGTCGGATTCCGTATATCCGGCCGTCTGTCGTATGGGCTATTGCCTATGACCGAAGCACCTGCCGGCGGGACGTTGATCGAAGAGCGCCCCGCGGATCAGGTGGCAGGCACATCAAATCCCATCCGGAGCTCGACTGTCATGCCCGACCAAGTTCATATCTTAAGCCTGTCCTGCGAGGATCGCCCGGGCATCGTCGCCGCCGTCACGACCGAACTCGCCTCGATCGGCGCCAACATCGCCGAGAGCAGCCAGTTCTGGGACCGCCGGACCAACCGCTTCTTCATGCGCATCGCCTTCGCGGCTCCCGGCGAAACGTCGAGGGAGCATCTGGAGCGCGCGCTCAAATCGCCGATCGAGCGCTTCTCGATGAAGACGGCGCTGGTCGATGCCGGCCGCAAGCCGAAGATCATCATCATGGTCTCCAAATTCGACCATGCCATGCTGCATCTTCTCTATCAGATCCGGGTCGGCTGGCTGAACGCCGAGGTTGCCGCGGTCGTTTCCAATCACGAGGACAGCCGCCGCGCGGCGGAATTGGAAGGCATTCCTTTCCACTACTGGCCCGTCGACAAGGGCAACAAGGCCGAGCAGGAGGAAAAGCTGCTCGGCCTTGCCAAGGAAACCGGCGCCGAGCTGATCGTCCTCGCCCGCTACATGCAGGTCTTTTCCGACAATCTGTCGAAGCGGCTCTACGGCCGCGCGATCAACATCCACCATTCCTTCCTGCCGAGCTTCAAGGGCGCCAAGCCCTATCACCAGGCCTTCGAGCGCGGCGTGAAGCTCATCGGCGCGACCGCGCACTATGTCACGCCGGACCTCGACGAGGGGCCGATCATCGAGCAGGAGACCGAGCGCGTCACCCACGCCATGAGCGCGGAGGACTTCGTCGCCGTCGGCCGCGACATCGAAAGCCGCGTGCTGGCGCGCGCGGTCAAGCTGCACCTGGAATCCCGCGTCATGCTGAACGACCACAAGACGGTCGTTTTCTGATCCGCTGCGCGGCCGGAACAAGGGCCAAAAAGCAAAAGGACCGGCCGTGACGGCCGGTCCTTTTTCGTCAGGGTAACAGCTTGGACTTACGCCGTGCCTTCCTGCGGCACCGGCCGGCTGCCCGCCCGCTCGTCCTCGTCGCGGAACACTTCCCTGTCGGCGATGTAGGTGTAGAACATCGGCACCACGAAGAGCGTGAACATCGTTCCGATGATGATGCCCGTGAAGATGACGAGGCCCATCGAGTAGCGCGCCGCGGCACCCGCGCCGGAGGCGATGATGAGCGGCACGACGCCGAGCGACATCGCGGCGGTGGTCATCAGGATCGGCCGCAGTCGGACCTTGGCCGACGCGACGATCGCATCGAAGCGGTCGAGCCCATGCTCCACCCTCTGCTGATTGGCGAACTCGACCAGCAGGATGCCGTGCTTCGTGATCAGGCCTATCAGCGTGATCAGGCCCACCTGGGTGTAGATGTTGAGCGTTCCGAGCCCGAGATTGAGCGGCACGATCGCGCCGAAGATCGACAGCGGCACCGACATCATGATGATCAGCGGATCGCGGAAGCTCTCGAACTGTGCCGCGAGCACCAGGTAGATCACGACCACCGCCAGGGCGAACGCGATCATGATCGTGTTGCCCTGCTCGATCTCGAGCCGCGACTGCCCCGAATAGTCGATGAAGAAGCCCTCCGGCAGCAACGGCCGGGCTATGTCCTCGATCACCGCGAGGCCGTCGCCGGTGGTCACGCCCGGAACCGGAAGCGCCGAGATCGTCGCGGAGTTCAACTGGTTGAACTGCTCGATCGCGGCGGCGGCAACGTCGGTGGATATGGTGACGATCGCCGAAAGGGGAACCATCTCGCCGGTTGCGCTGCGCACGAAGAAATCACCGAGCCGTTCCGGATTGTTCCGGTACTCGTCCGGCACCTGCATGATGATGTCGTAGCTGTTCGAATCGCGGTCGAACTGCGCGATCGAGCCGCCGCCGACCAGCAGGCTCAACGTCGTGCCGATGTCGCGGATCGGCAGGTTGAGCGCCGCCGCGCGGTCGCGGTCGATCGTGACGACGACCTGCTGAGCGTCGTATTTCAGCGAGTTCTGCACCACGATGAAGCGGCCGCTGGCCTGCGCCTTCTGGCGGATCTCCTCGGCCACCTCGTAGACGCGGCTCGGATCGCCGGTCGACTGGATGACCATCGAGATCGGCAGGCCGCCGCCCGCGCCCGGCAATGACGGCGGCGCGAAGACCAGCGCTTCCACGCCCGCGACCTTGGAAAGCCGCTGCTGGATGTCCTGCTGGATTTCCGCCTGCGAACGGTCGCGCTCCGCCCAGTCCTTGAAGGCCCAGAGCGCGATGCCGGAATTGGTCTGTCCGCCGAAACCGACGATGGAGAAGTTCGCATCCAGCTCGGGAATGTCCTTGGTCAGCTCCCGCATCTGGTCGGTATAGGTCTTGGTGTACGCCGTCGTCGCGTAGGGCGGCGCGGTGACGAGCGAGAACAGCGCGCCCTCGTCTTCTTCCGGCGCGAGCTCGCTCGACGTCTTCATGAAGAGATAACCGGTCAGCGAAACCAGCACGAGGACGATCAGCAGCGTGACGGGGCGATAGTTCAGCGAGCCCGAGACCAGCTTCTCGTAGCCGTCGGCCAGGCGGTCGAAATTGCGGTCGACGAATTGCTGGAAGCGGCTGTGGCCGCCGCGCTTGAGCAGCCGGGCCGACATCATCGGCGTGATCGTCAGCGCGACGATGCCGGAGATGATGACCGCTCCGGCGAGCGTCATGGCGAATTCGCGGAACAGCGAGCCAGTGAGCCCGCCGATGAAGGCCAGCGGCGCGAACACGGCGGCGAGCGTGATCGTCATGGCGACGATGGGACCCGTTATCTCCTCCATGCCCACGAATGCCGCCTCGCGGGGGGAAAGGCCCTCCTCGATATGGCGATGGATGTTCTCCACCACCACGATGGCGTCGTCGACGACCAGGCCGATCGCCAGGACCATCGCCAGGAGCGACAGCAGGTTGATCGAATAGCCGAGCGTGAACAGCACGAAGCAGACGCCGATCAAGGACAGCGGGATCGTCACGATCGGCATGAGAACCGAGCGGAACGAGCCGAGGAAGAGCAGGATGATGACGACGACGATGGCGACGGCCTCGGCGATGGTCGTGAAGACTTCGCGGATCGAGGCGCTGATCGATTCGGTCGCGTCGTACATCATGGTGATGGTCATGCCGTCGGGCAGGCTCGCCTGGATGGCGGGCAGCTCGGTCTTCACCGCCGCCGCCACGTCGAGCGGATTGGCGGCCGGCGTCGGGAAGACGCCGATGAAGGTTCCCGGCTGGCCGTTGAAGGTGACGACCATGTCGGTGCTTTCGGCGGCCAGCTCGACGCTTGCGACGTCCCTCAGCCGCACGACGTCGTCCCCCTCGGCCTTGAGCGGCAGCGCGCCGAAGGCCTCCGGCGTCTGCAGCGTCGACTGCATGGTGATCGCGTAGGCGACGTATTCGTTCTTGGTCTTGCCGGGAGCGGCGAGGAAGTTCGCTGAATTGATGCCGGCCAGAACCTCCGCCGCGGTGAGGCCGCGGGCTGCGAGCCGCACGGGATCGACCCAGACGCGCATCGAATAGTTCGCCGCGCCCATCACCTGGATCTCGGCGACGCCGGGGATCGTCGACATGCGCGGGCGGATGACGCGGTCGATGTATTCGGTGACCTGCTCATCCGTCATGTTGGGGTTCTGCAGCGCCAGATACATGGTGGCGAACTGCATGCCCGTGCCCTTGACGATGGTCGGGTCCTCCGCGTCGGTGGGCAGTTCGCTGCGCACCTGCTGCACCTTGGACATGACCTCCGTCAGCGCCACGTCGGGATCGGAGCCCAGCCGCATCTGCACGGTCACGACGCTGGCCGAGGGGCGGCTCTGCGAAGTCACGTAGTCGATGTTCTCCGTGGTGGCGACGGCAGCGGAGATGGGCGCCGTGATGAAGCCCTGGATCAGGTCGGCGCTGGCGCCCGGATAGGTCGTCGTGATCGTGATGACCGTTTCCTCGACCTCCGGATACTGACGCACCTGCAGGTTGAAAATGCCCTGGAAGCCCAGGAGCAGGATCAGGCACGCCAGAACCGTCGACAGGACGGGTCGGCGGATGAAGATGCTGGAAATGTTCATTGCGCTGCCGCCTGCGAGGCGTCCCCACCGGCCGGGTTGATCGTGTTGTCGATGACGACCGGAGTGCCGGTCGACAGGCGGTTCTGGCCGGCCGTGACGATTACGTCGCCGGCCTTCACGCCGTCGGTGACCTCGACGAGACCGCCGGACCGGCGTCCGACCTTGACGAAGACCTGCCGTGCCTCCAACTGCCCGGCGGCTTCCGAATTCTCGGCGCTTTCCTGCTCGGCGGGCTGGCCTTCGGCCGGCTCCTTCTTGCGCACCACATAGACGTAGTCGCCGTAAAGGCTCGTCACCACCGCCGTCTGCGGCAGCGCCACGACGCTGTCCTCGGTCGGAAGCTCGACCTTGATGCGGGCGAACTGGCCGGGAGTGATGCTGGCGTTCGGGTTCTCTATCGCCGCGCGGACCAGGACGAGCCGGCTGGCCGGATCGACCTTGGAATCGATGCCGATCACCTCGCCGCGATACACTTCGTCGCGATTGTCCAGCGTCAGGCTGACCGGCTGGCCGACCCGCAGTTGCGGAAGCTGCTGTTCGGGAATCGTGAAATCGGCGCGCATCGTGTCGAGGTCCTGCAGCGAGGCCACGACGGTGCCCGGCGTGATGTACTGGCCTTCGTCCACCCGGATCAGGCCGAGCGTGCCGCCGAAGGGCGCGCGCAACTGCTTCTGCTGAAGCACGGCCTCGAGCTTCGCCACCTGGGCGGAGGAGTTCGCCTCCGCCGCTTCCGCCGCCTGCAGCGCCACGGTCGTGCCCGCGCCGCGCTTCTGCAGCTCGGCCGCGCGCTCGAGGGTCTGCCTGTCGAGCTGCGCCTGGGTGCGCGCCGCATCGAGATCCGCGCGCTGCACGACGTCGTCGAGCTGCACGATCACGTCGCCCTCGCTGACCTTCTGGTTCGCGAGGAAGCGAAGATCCTTGACCACGCCCGCCATTTCCACCGTCAGATCCACGCCGCGGATCGCGTTCACCGTGCCGATCGCGTCTATCGCCGGTGTCCAGGTCTGTGGTTCGACGGTGACGGTCGACACGGTCGCCGGCGCGACGGGCATGTTCGCGAAGAAGTTCTCGATCGCGCGGTCGCGGAACATATTGAAGCCCACGAGCCCGCCGACGAGGACGGCAAGCAGGATGATCGCGATGATGAGACGTTTGATCATGATCCGGGCGCTTTCTGGTCGCAGGCTATGGAGACGGTCGAAACCCGGCGATGCGACAGCACTGCCAGGCTCACAACAGGCTTGATAATTGCAGCGCACTTACTGTACCGTCTGGACGGTAATGTCAAGTCTGGAAAGCCGATGAAGAAGGACGCGCGGGGGGCGAAGCGGAAGATATTGGAGGCAGCCGAGGCCATCGCGCGCGAGGTCGGCCCCGGAAATCTGTCCCTCGATGCCGTCGCCGCGCGCGCCGGCGTCTCGAAAGGCGGGTTGCTCTATCACTTTCCCAACAAGGCGAAGCTGGTGCAAAGCCTGGTCGAAAGCTTCCTGCGCGAATTCGAGGAAGCGCTGTCCGCGCGCGAGGAGGAAAGCGACGGCGCACCCAACAGCGTGGTGGACGCATATATGGAGCTCTTCCTGCAGGAGCATAAACGCAGGCAGCCGCCGCCCGCCAGCCTGCTGGCGGCATTGGCCGAGGACCAGGACTTCGTCACCCCGGTCAGGCGTTATCAACGCGCCTTTCTCGACCGCATGAAGTCCAATGCCGAAAACCCCACCATGGCCATGATCGCTTATCTCTCGCTGCATGGCATCCGCAGCATGGAACTGCTCAATCTCGAGATCATCGACGAGAAGGAGTTCGCGCAGGTGATGGAAGGCCTGCGCAAGCTTGTCGGCTGCGAACGCGATGTCCGGAAGCGGGAAGAAGCGCGGCACTGACCTCCGCTTTCCGGAAATGGCCGCGGCCCGGCAACTCGGCCAAGACGCCTTTCGGAAAAACAGACCGCCTTTTTTCGCGGTCGCCGGACGCGCGGCGACGCAATGGCGGACGGGCTTGCAATTCGGCTGGATCAGCAAGCGCCGATCCAGTACATCTGCGGTGAACGAGAGCCCGCGACCGCCGTTTTCCCGGCGACGGCAACGATAACGGTGACGATCCATCCGCAATGACAGTACCATTCTTCGGGATAAATCTGGAAAGATCGGCGGAACGCTGGAAGCGCATAGAAGCAAGCGCGCAGGCATGCGGCATCGAGATCATCCGCGTCGAGGGAGTGGACGGAAGAGCCGTTCCCGCCTCCGACTGGATCGACGTGAACGTCGCGAAGTTCGGACTGCGCCATGGTCGGACGATCCTGCCGGGCGAATATGGCTGCTACAGAAGCCATCTCAGGGCACTGCGGGCCGTATATGATTCGGGCGTGCCTTACGCGGTGATCGTCGAGGACGACGTCCAGTTCGAGCCATCGACCGGTCCGCTGGTGCAGTCGATCATCGATACGGACCTGAATTTCGACGTAATCAAGCTTATCAACCACCGCACCACGGGCTTCGTGTCGTGGACGCGTTCGAAGCTCGGCGTCGAGATCGGCCGGACGATGCATGGTCCGCAAGGGTCGGCGGCCGCCTATCTCGTCTCGCGCGAGGGGGCGAGGAAGCTATATATGCGCCTTGCCGTCATGGACCTCCCGTGGGACATAGCGCTGGAAAGATATTGGGACAACGGGATTGAATTCTACTCCGTCTTGGAAGGCATCGTGAAGTTTTCGCCAAACAGCTCCGCCTCCGAAATATCCAGCCGCGATTCCTACAGGGCGACGAAGTTTCCCTTCTGGAAGCGGACGCCCACGGCAGTGTTCCGGGGCCGGGACTATCTCTACCGCGCTCTCTACGCTCACAAAAGATAGGCGGAACTTGCGCGCCGTGACCGTTCCCAAGGAAGCACAAGCCCTCGTCGAGAATGTTCGCCGCCTGTCCGGGAAGATAGGCGGGTTCACAAGCGCGCATGCGCCCTATTTCGACACTCTCTATTTATTGTTCGCGCTGGGTCTCATCTCCGCCGTCTGGTTCGAGTCCGACACCTACAGATATGCCGGCCTCATATTCGCGCTCGTCGGGCTGACGCATTATTATCTGAAGCCCGACAGGCCATCCATCGGCCTCATGGCCCATATATGCGTGGCATGGGCGATCTGTGTCGGGCTGCGCATCGCCTACACATTCGTCTTTCATCGGGAGATGGGGATCGGCTCCTCGGAGGGGATCTATCTCCTGCCGATACTCTATTCCACGCTCGGCTATACCTTCCTCGTCTTCATCAGGCGTCCCTTCGTCCTGATCCTGGCCTTCGCTTGTATCAGCTTTCTCGTCGTCGCGGCTTCGTTCGACGCGAGCGCCCTGCAAAGCGGCCAGCGCGCCTGGTTCGGCCTCCACCACAATCCCATCCACGCGGCCGTCGGCACGGGAATGATCGTGCTCTGCATGCTGCCCTTCGCCCATGAGGTGATGCGGCGCAAAAACCTTCGCCCCGCGCTGAGGCGCGGCCTCGCCGCCATGGCGATCGTCACCTTCCTGCTCGGCATCGTCAATGTCTACGGCCTGCAATCGAAGGGCGTCTGGCTGTCGCTTGCCGTCGCCCTGCCGCTCCAGGCGATCCTCCTCATCGCGCTGAGCCACAGCCGCGCCGGGCTCTACGTGATGCTCGGATGCATCGTCGCGGCCGGCATTCTGGTGGCGCTGCTCGGCGACGGCATGCAGAGCGTCGCCGACGACACGTTCAACGCCACGCTTCGCCTCGCGGCGGACATCGGCAATGGCGGCGGCTTCATGGAAAGCATGGCCCGTGCCATCGACGACCCGAGCGCCCCGCAGGGTTTCCGCGAACGCTTGATGCTCTGGGCGAGCGCCCTCGAGATCGTGGGCCGCGCACCGCTCTTCGGCAACGGCGTGGCATGGCTCCACTTCTGGCAGGACCGCGCCTATCCGCAGACCGACTTCAACCTCCTGCACAACGGCTATCTGGAGATCGCGATCCGCTACGGCATCGCCGGGCTGGTGTTCTATTTCGCGCTTTTCGTATGGGCGGTGAGATGCGTGTGGCGGGCATATCGCCGGGGTCTGGTCCCCGCCGCCGCCGTGCAGTGCTATATCTCGCTGCTCGTCTTCTTCGCCATGACCATCACCAACAATTCGAACGTCCGCCTGGCGATCGGCGAATCCTTCATGTGGTGCGCGGCGAGCTTTGCCTTCTACTGCCATTTCCTCATGCAGGAGGTGGACACGGGCAAGAACCGGTACATGTTCCTGCCGAAGCCGGAAGCGCCGGACCAGCACGAGGCGAAGCAGCGCCTGCCGGCGTGATCCGCGGCGGGGCCCGAAAGCCAAACACACAAAAGCGCCTCACCGACGTTTCACCAGCAAATGGCTCAAGCTGGCGGTAAGGAGATGACCGGCTTTGAGCCACGCGGCGCTGGCATTTCGACCGTATCGAGGGCTGCGAACAGTCGGTGACGGTTCGCTACGCCGCCTGGTGGGCGTGCGGCAATCGGCGATCACGGGCTAGAGGGCAATCGTCGGCCAATGGCGGGCCGAAGCCGACGAAACGGAGAACTATGTCTACACTATAGCCCTCCAAAATTGAGGCGAGAGCGAAGGGCCACAATAGGGTGCGGGAGCGGACTACCATTTCCGACGAACGAGACGAGTAAGCTGACGTTCTCTTGTCGGAGTTCAAATGCTCTGGCATCGATTGTTCTGGCACCAATTACATGAGGCGGAAATGTATCTGACCTATCAGGTGGAGCAGGTTGAGGTAGAACTTCGGCACACGGTGACTTGGCTGTGAAACATCGGCAGGAATCTCCGAAGTCGACCGGCGAACCTTGGACGATGGATGAACTACAGAGTGAATTTGAACGCATCATCCGGCAGGCACAGGATGCGGGTAAGGAGCTAACCACGAAACAAATGGTTCGCGTCGCGGAACAGACAACGAAAAGCGCGGGGCGAGCTTTATACCGAACGCTTATGGAAACCGCGCCTGACATGCTGGTGGGTCGTAGCAAGGAGCGGGAGGCTTTTGAACGGCGAAACTTCCGACGTTGGCGCAAGGCATTCGACCTGATCGAAACTATATGGGTATCTTGCGAAGAAATTGGACGAGATTTCAATCAGCACCACCGTCCCACCGCGGTTGCCGAACAGGATTACGTGTTTGAAGCGATGACACACCTTCACGCGAAGGCTTTGCTTGTCACCGCTGAAATCATCTGCTTGCTCAGGGGTGGCTTCGCGGACGGGGCTCTAGCACGATGGCGGACGCTCTACGAAACTAGCGTTGTTGCCTTCCTGATCCGCCAAGCGGGGCAGGAGCTAGCATTAAGGTATCTCGCGCACTCACGGGTCCAAGCGTGGAACGATGCGCAGGAGGAAGACGAAACCGACGAGCGACAACATCTTAAAGCGCAAGCCGAGTACGCCATCGAGAAATTTGGACCTGAGCTAAAGCGAAGAAACGGGTGGGCTTGCGCAATCACTGGTCAAAAACACCCGACATTCGAAAAGTTGGCCGAACTTGCTGGAAAGGCTGACGGGAAATCGCTGTATCAACACGCATCGCTTCATGTTCACAGCAACCATCGCGCCTTGGATGAACTTCTAGGCATGTGCGAAGCTCAAGAAGACGTCCTGCTCGTGGGACCGAGCAATTCCGGGATGGTCGGCCCGCTGATATTTGCGGCCACGAGCATGGTAGAATGCACGTCTCTCCTATTGCTGACGAAGCCGAACTTAGACCGCCTCGCATTCGCCGATACGCTCTTTCGAATGGCGAACCGGATGAACAAGCTCGCTAGAGAAATCGAGCGGCGGACGTTCGAAGCTGCTCAAAGGCGCAAAGCCGCTATCACGCAATAAATCCACTGCGAAGTAAGTCTCTGTCAGAGTGGTTCAAAACTGTCCATACCAGCTTTCCTTCATTCGCTGATGGAAAGCCGGCGGTCCGCTCCCGGTCGCAACACGTCGGCGGCGGATACAGGTGAAGGCTGGCTTGCCAGATAACGTGGATTTTAGCGTGAAAATGGCGGTGTTTGGCGGTTCACTATGCCAGTTGGTGGCGATCGGCCAATGGCGGAGAGGGTGGGATTCGAACCCACGATACCCTTGCGAGTATGCCGCATTTCGAGTGCGGTGCATTCGACCACTCTGCCACCTCTCCGCGGGGCGTGGTTCGCCGATATCGGCGCGGGCGCACACATAGCCATTGAAGCGCGGCTCGACAAGAGCAATTCGCCGCGAAATGTCTCGTCTTCCGTCCGATTTCATCGAAAAGCCACGGGCATCCTTCCGCCCGTCACACCCGCGGAGCGTTTCCGCGCTTCGCCTTGACTTGCCTGACCTTCTGCGGTATCGACGGCCCAAATCCGGCGTGGAGATTTCCGCGCCGGTCGTTCTTTTTGGCGCCCAGCGGCATTTTGAACGCCACCATCAACCATAACCGACTGACAAAAAGACGGCCGGACCGCGGAAGACGCGGTCGACAGAGGCCGGACGGAACAGCGAAAGGCAAAAAATGTTCGCAGTCATCAAGACCGGAGGCAAGCAGTACCGCGTTGCCGCCGACGACGTATTGAAGATCGAGAAGTTGGCCGGCGAAGCCGGCGACATCGTGCAGCTCGGCGAGGTTCTGGCCTGTGGCGAGGGCGACAAGGTGACGATCGGCGCCCCGTTCGTCGACGGTGCCACCGTTGCCGTCGAGATCGTCGAGCAGGGCAGGGCCAAGACGGTCATCGCGTTCAAGAAGCGCCGCCGTCAGAATTCGCGCCGCAAGCGCGGTCATCGCCAGTTTCTCACCACCGTGCGCATTTCGGAAATCCTGACCGACGGCGCGAAGCCTTCCAAGGCTGCCGCGAAGAAGGAAGCAAAGGCCGAAGCCGGTGAGTCGAAGGCGGCGAAGAAGCCGCGCGCGAAGGCCGACAAGGAAGCCGCCGCCCCGGCGGACGGCGAATAAGAACAGGATCTGAAGGAGAACACCGATGGCACATAAGAAAGCTGGCGGTTCCTCGCGCAACGGTCGCGATTCCGAATCCAAGCGCCTTGGCGTGAAGAAGTTCGGCGGTGAGGCCGTCCTCGCCGGCAACATCATCATTCGTCAACGTGGCACCAAGTGGCATCCCGGCGTGAATGTCGGCATGGGCAAGGACCATACCCTTTTCGCGCTCGAAGCAGGTGCCGTGTCGTTTGCCAAGAAAGCCAACGGCCGAACCTACGTATCGGTAAACCCGATCAAGGAAGCAGCGGAGTAAGCCGGATCCGCACCACAAACACCGGCGCCCCATCTCGGGAACCGGTGTCTGGACAGTCCAGAAAAGGATCAAGGGGAGATGGGACGCCATCTCCCCTTTTTCTTTGCTTTTCATCTGGAGGACTGAGCCATGGTTGCGGAAAAGGAAGACGTCGAGGACGAAAGTCCGAGAATAGACTGCCCCGTTCTGGTGACGGAACGGCTGGTCATGCGCCCGCCGCATGACGACGACGTGCCGGAACTCGCCGAGCTCGCCAACAATCCGAGGGTGGCCGAGATGCTGGCGCGCATGCCGTACCCCTACGGCGAGCGCGAGGCGCGCGCCTTCATCCAGGCTTCGCGTACCGACGAGCGCGCCGGCTGCGCCTATGCGCTGACGCTTGCCGGCAACGGCGCCTTCATCGGCTGCGCCGGGCTGCATCCGACGCCGGGCGGGCTGGAGCTCGGATACTGGATCGGTCAGCCCTATTGGGGCCGCGGCTATGCCACGGAAGCCGCCCATGCGCTGGTCGACCTCGCCTTCCGCGCGACCACGATCGATCGCCTCGACGTATCCTGCCGCGTGATCAACCCGGCCTCGCGCCGCGTGATCCACAAATGCGGCTTCCAGTATGCCGGTCAGGGCATGTTGGATTCGCTGGTGGCCGGTCGCGTTCCGGTGGAGCGTTACGCGCTCGACCGCAGCACCTGGGTGAGCCTCAGGAGCTGGGGCAGGATGTGACCGTCGCCGATCGCGAGCGGCCAGAAATTGGCAAAACGATTCCATCCAGCCGGCACGAAACCGGCTGGATAAGCTTCATGTTTCCTTTTTCGTGGAATTTACTACCTTCTTCCGGACCTACGCTCCTGTTATCTGTGGCAGTCGGCATAGAATGAGGGGCTGAAGGATGGCGGTAAAATCGGCGCGCGTCTTTGCACACAGCGCGACCGCGGCGGCGTGCAGAATCTCCAATGACCGCGACCAGGTCATCGACGCCGTCTTCTCTCCCAAGGCGGACGGTTTCACGCCCCTGGAAATACAGGCTGCCGCGCTTGCCGCCTGTATCGCGGCGAGCGTGCGCATCGCGGCGCGCGCGGCGAACCTTGGCCAGCTCGGGGAAATCGACGTCACGGTGGACGCCATCAAGGCCGAGGACGAGCCGAGCCGGCTCGGGCGCTTCGAGGTTGCCGTGCATTTCGGCGACGCCCTCGATGACGCGACGCAGGATCGCCTCGTCGAGGCGGCCGAGGACATCTGCACCATCAGCAATACATTGAGAGCCGGTGACACCGTCATTGCGGGACATCGCGCCGAACCAACGAAGCGACCAAAGGAGTAATCATGCGTCGTCTGCTGCTGTCCCTCACGCTGGCGCTGGTGGCGGCGCCGGCGAACGCGTTCACGGTCGCGGATTGGCTGGCCCACGAGGTTCCGGCCGCGGAGCCGCGGGCGGCCTATGAAGGCGATCCCGTCTCGCTGAAATTCTCCTCGCCGAACCCTGCCGCCTCCCTGGTGCCGGAAGTGTGGACGAAGGGCTTCACCTGGCTGAAGGAGGCGACCGACGGCAAGCTGACCATCGAGGAGTTCCACGGCGGCACGCTGCATGCCGCCGCCGATGGCTGGCGCGCGGTGCGCAACCGGGTCAGCGACTATGCCGCCTGCTACACCTCCTACGAGGGCAGCGGCTTCCCGCTGCACAAGGCGTTCGAGCTGCCCTTCGTCACGCCGTCGAATCCGGTCGTCGCGACACGGATCGTCCAGGAGCTCGCGCCGAAATACTTCGTTCCCGAATGGGACGGACGCGGGGTTCTCTACGGCTACACGGCAATCGCCGGCGTTTCCGACATCATGAGCAAGAAGCCGATCCGCACGCCCGAGGACATCCGCGGCCTGCGCGTCATCGCGCAAGGCTTCCCGCCGGAGGCCGCCGAGGCGCTCGGCATCACCGTGCTCAACATCCCGTTCCCGGAAATCTATACCGCATTCCAGCAGGGCATCGCGGATGCGGTGATCTGGGTCGATCCGGGATTCGTGCCGTTCAAGATCTATGAGCTGGCAAAGTACCACACCAGCCTCGGCCTGACCGCCCAGCACATCGACACCTGCATCAACCGCGATGCCTATGAGAGCCTGCCGGCCGAGCTGAAGCCGACCTTCGCCAGCTTTCAGCAGAACATCGCCCACGCCGTGAGCCAGCGCCTTGGCGTCGAGTTTCGCGAGCAGGCGCTCAAGACCTACACCGACAACGGCGTCGAGCTGATCGAACTCGGCGACGGGGAAAAGCAGGAATGGCAGGCGGCCCTTCAGCCGCTGCTCGACGACTGGGTGGAGGCCCGCGAGGCCGAGGGCCTGCCGGCGCGCGAGCTTCTCGCCGACATCCGGCGGCTGGAAGCCGAATATGGCGACGCGAGCGCGGAAACGATCTTCGAGCTGACGGTCAATTCGCCCGTCGAAGGCCTCGTGCCCGCGGCTCGCTAGATGCGGCGCATCATCGCCTTCGTCGAGGGCTGGGCAGCCTATCTCGTGTTGCCCGGCCTCGCGATTCTCGTCACGGCGGATGTCGTGCTGCGCTACGTGCTTAACCTGCCCTTGCGGTGGGGTAACGACGTCAAGGAGCTTCTGCTGCTGCTGGTCGTGGTGGCGGCCCTGCCCGGCGTGAGCATGGACGACCAGCACATCCGCGTCGGCCTGCTCGACAAGCTTTTCCGCGGCAAGGCGGGGCGGCTCTGGGTCACGATACGGCACATGCTGACCGGCCTCGTCGGCATCGTGATCGCTTACGCCGTCCTTCTCCTCGCGCAGGACATGCATCGCTACGGGGACCGGGCGGAGCTGATCGCCATCAGCTTCTGGCCGTTCGCGGCCTTCGTGGTCTTCTCGGCCGCGCTGTCCGCCCTCGCGGAATTCATTCGCGCGTTTCGCGCCTTTTCGGACGGGCGAAGCTGATGGAACCGCTGACGATAGGCATTCTGGTGATGAGCGCGATGCTCATCGTGGTCGTGCTCGGCCTGCCGGTCGGCTACGCGCTGCTCGGAGCCGGCACGATCGGCTACGCGATCCTTTCCGGACCATCGCAGGCCCTGACTCAGATCGGCTTGGCGCTTTGGGACAACGGGACGAATTTCCTGTTCATCGCCGTTCCGCTCTTCATCCTGATGGGTCAGCTCATCTTTCATGCCGGCCTCGCGGAAGACATCTTTTCGCTCGCCCAGCGGGGATTGCGCCGCGTGCCGGGCGGGTTGGGCGTGTCGACGGTTCTCGCATCGGCCGGGTTCGGCGCCGTGACCGGTTCGAGCGTCGCGGCCGTCGCGACCATGGGCAACATCGCCGTGCCGCAGATGATCAAGCGCGGCTACAGCGAGAAGCTCTCGACGGCGACGGTGGCAAGCGCGGCTACCCTGGCGATCATCATTCCCCCCAGCGTGCCGCTGGTCATCTACGGCGTGTGGAGCGAGACATCCATCGGCGCGCTGTTCATCGCCGGCATCGTCCCCGGCCTCATCCTGACATGCGCGTTCATCGGCGCGGTCATGGTCCAGCGCAGCCAGTATCCGGCCGTGTCCGCCACGGTCTCCGACGAGGCTCTCCCCCCGCTTTCCACCCACGCGGTGGGGCTCGCGTCGGTGTTTCTGATCTTCGTCATCGTCATCGGCGGCATCTATGCCGGCATCTTCACGCCCACCGAGGCGTCCGGCATCGGCGTCTTCAGCGTGCTGGCGATCGCGCTCGTCGGCCGGAGGCTGACGCTCGACGGATTGCGCAAGGCGCTGAAGGAAACCCTGCGCACCACGGCTGCGATATTCCTGATCCTGACCGGCGGCATCATCCTGTCGCGCTTCCTGGTGCAGACGCGGTTGACCGATGCCGTGGTCGGCCTCGTTTCGCACCTGGACGCCTCGCCGCAGTCCATTCTCATCGCGCTGGCGCTGGTCTACCTGTTCCTCGGCGCGATCATGGATACGTTCGGCATGCTGATCCTGACGCTGCCGCTGGTGCTGCCGATCACGATGGCGATCGGCTACGATCCGATCTGGACCGGCATCTACCTGACCGTGCTGATGGAGATCGCCATGCTGACGCCGCCAATCGGGCTCAACGTCTTCGTGCTCGAGCGGGCGACGGGCGTTCCGGCCGCGCGGATTTTCGCGGGCATATGGCCATTCGTCGCGGCGTCTCTCACCGTGGTTCTGCTGCTGATCTACTTTCCGCAGATCGCGACATGGCTGCCGGAAACCATGCGCTGACCGCCCGCTGAAATCAGGCGAGCTCCAGCCACAGCGGCATGTGGTCCGAACCGACCGCCTCCCGGTCGACCCGGCACGCTTTGATCCGCGAGGCCAGTCCCGCGCTGACGAAGCAATAATCGATGCGCTTGTGGCGAGAGGTGTCGCCCGGGCGCACCGGGTCGACCCAGGTGATCGTCTCCGCGCCGGCACGCGCCGCGGCGTCGACGGGCAGATGCGCGACCAGCGGCATGCCGAACTCATGGTCCGGCCTGCCGGTGAGCCGCAGATATTCCTCCGAGCCGGAGAGCATGTTGAAATCGCCGAGCAGCAGGAATTCCTCCGGCCGCGGCGGCTCGGGAAAGCCGAGTTCGCCCACTCCGGTCAGCGCGCCGCCCTCCGCCGGATAGGCGAGCACCCTGTCCATGAGGAAGCAAAGCTGGCGGACGCGCTCGTCGGGACTGCGGTGGTCGAGATGGAGTGAATAGAAGCGGATGGGTCCGGCAGGCGTCTCGATCATCGCTTCCAGCGCGCCGCGCTGGAGGTTGAGCTTGTCGATCGAGCGTCCGCGCGGCAGGAGCAGGTTGCGCGAGGACAGGATCGGCGTCTTCGAAAGGATCATGTTGCCGAACTGGAAGCGCAGGTTCACCGCCTTGCCGTCCTTGACATGCGAGCCCATGTCGACTTCGAAATTCGGCCCGTAGACGAAGAAATATTCCGGCAGCAGCGCGGCGATCTCGGCGACCATGTCGCGGCCCTGGTTCTTCGGGTTGTTGCGACTGACCTCCTGCAGGGCGACGACATCGGCCCCGCGCACGCTTTCGGCGATGCGGTCGATGTCATATTCACCGTCGAGTCCGATGCCGTACTGGATGTTGTAGGTGACGCATTGCATGATTGCTTCATCCCCTCGCCTGATTTTCGCGTCATTCACCCTCGCGCTGAAGCCTCCCATGCGCTAGAGCAGCTTTCGAAGAACAACGGCAAACACGAACTGTCAATCAGATGAAATTTCTTGATCAGGCCAAGGTCTATATTCGTTCGGGCGACGGCGGCGCCGGCTCCGTCTCGTTCCGACGCGAGAAGTTCATCGAGTTCGGCGGGCCGGACGGCGGCGACGGCGGTCGCGGCGGCGATGTCTGGATCGAGGTGGTCGACGGGCTCAACACGCTGATCGACTACCGCTACCAGCAGCATTTCCGCGCCAAGACCGGCATGCACGGCATGGGCCGCAACCGCACCGGCGCCAAGGGCGCCGACGTCACGCTCAAGGTGCCCGCCGGCACACAGATCTACGAAGAGGACAACGAGACGCTGATCTGCGATCTCACCGAGGTCGGCGAACGCTTCCTCATCGCCAAGGGTGGCAATGGCGGCTTCGGCAATCAGCATTTCAAGACCTCGACCAACCAGGCGCCGCGGCGTGCCAATCCGGGCCTGCCGGGGGACGAGCGCACGATCTGGCTGCGCCTGAAGCTCATCGCCGATGCCGGGCTCGTGGGCCAGCCCAACGCCGGCAAGTCGACTTTCCTGGCGGCGGTCACGGCGGCCAAGCCGAAGATCGCCGACTATCCCTTCACCACGCTGCATCCCGGCCTCGGCGTCGCCCGCATCGACGCGCGCGAATTCGTCATCGCCGACATTCCGGGACTGATCGAGGGCGCGCATGAAGGCGTCGGCATCGGCGACCGTTTCCTCGGCCATGTCGAGCGCACCCGCGTCCTGCTGCATCTCGTCTCCGCCCAGGAGGAACACCCCGGCAAGGTCTACAAGACCGTGCGCGGCGAGCTCGAAGCCTATGGCCACGGCCTCGCCGACAAGCCGGAGATCGTCGCGCTCAGCCAGGTCGACACGCTCGACGTGGACGAGCGCAAGAAGAAGGCCGCCGCCCTTAAACGCGCGGCCGGCCGGACACCCATCCTGCTCTCGGCCGTCTCCGGCGAAGGTGTCGAGGAGGCGCTGCGCGCGCTGATCGCCGTGGTCGAGGAGGCTCGGCGCGGGGACGCGCCGGTCAAGGACGAGCGTTGGGTGAAGTAGGATGAAAGCCCGTTCCGAATCGCAATCGACCGCCAAGCCGCTTTCCCGCCATCGCCGCATCACCGTCAAGATCGGCTCGGCTCTGCTGGTCGACCGTGAAACGGGTCTGAAGCGCGACTGGCTCGCATCGCTGGTCGCCGACATCGCCGATTTGCGCCAGGCAGGCTGCGAAGTGCTCGTCGTCTCCTCCGGCGCCATCGCCCTCGGCCGCACCATTCTCGGCATGGGGCGCCGTGCGCTCAGGCTGGAGGAGAGCCAGGCCGCGGCGGCCGTCGGCCAGATCGCGCTTGCCGGCGCGTGGTCCGACGAGCTCTCGCTCAAGGGGCTGAAATCCGGCCAGGTGCTGGTGACGCTCGGCGACACGGAAGAGCGCAGGCGCTATCTCAACGCCCGCGCCACCATCTCCACGCTGCTGAAGCTCGGCGCCGTCCCGGTCATCAACGAGAACGACACGGTCGCGACGTCCGAGATCCGCTATGGCGACAATGACCGCCTCGCGGCCCGCGTCGCCACCATGATGGGCGCCGACCTCCTGATCCTGCTTTCCGATATCGACGGCCTCTACACCGCGCCGCCGGCGCTGCGGCCCGATGCCGAGTTCATCCCCCTCGTCGAGCGCATCACGCCCGACATCGAGGCGATGGCTGGCGCCGCCGCCTCGGAACTGTCGCGCGGCGGCATGCGCACCAAGCTCGACGCCGGCAAGATCGCGACCGCCGCCGGCACGGCGATGATCATCACCGCCGGCACCCGGCTCAACCCGCTTTCCGCCATCGATGCCGGCGAGCGCTCCACCTATTTCCGGGCGAGCGACACGCCGGTGCGCGGCTACAAGACCTGGATCGCCGGCCATCTCGAGCCGGCGGGGCGCATCGGCGTCGACGCCGGCGCCGTCCGCGCGCTATTGGCCGGCAAATCGCTTCTGCCGGCCGGCGTGACGCTGGTGTCGGGCAGTTTCTCGCGCGGCGACACGGTGGCGGTCGTGGGGCCGGACGGGGCGGAGGTGGCGCGGGGCCTGGTCGCCTACGATGCCGCGGATGCCGTGAGGATCGCCGGATTGAAGACGGCCGAGATCGGAAAAACGCTTGGCTACGAGGCGCGCTCCGCTATGGTTCATCGTGACGATCTGGTGATGTCGCGGTCGATGATCGCCAGGACGCGGGAAGAAGAGATGGAAGGCTAGCATCATGCTGAAGGCGCATGAAAAGACGAGCGAGGACTTCGCCGTCCTGATGGCGGAGATCGGCCGCAAGGCCCGCGCCTCCGCCCGACCGCTCGGCCTCGCCTCGGCCGAGCGCAAGCATGCCGCGCTCGTCGCGATGGCGGATTGCGTCCTCCGCCATCAGGACCGGATACTCGAAGCCAATGCCATCGACATGGCCAATGGCGAGGAAGCCGGGCTTTCTCCGGCGATGATGGACCGTCTCAAGCTGACGCCCGACCGTATCCGCGCGGTGGCCGACGGCATCCGCGCAGTCGCCGCGCTGCGCGATCCGGTCGGCGACGTAATCGCCGAATGGGACCGGCCCAACGGCCTGCACATCGAGCGCGTGCGCACGCCGCTCGGCGTCATCGGCGTGATCTACGAGAGCCGCCCCAACGTGACGGCCGATGCCGGCGCGCTCTGCCTCAAGGCCGGCAACGCCGTCATCCTGCGCGGCGGCTCGGACTCCATCAACTCGTCCTCCGCCATCCATGCCTGCCTGGTCGGGGGATTGCAGGCGGCCGGCCTTCCCGAGGACGCGATCCAGCTCGTGCCGACCACCGACCGCGCCGCCGTCGGCGAGATGCTGAAGGGGCTTGGCGGCAATCTCGACGTGATCGTGCCGCGCGGCGGACGCAGCCTGGTCGAGCGCGTCCAGACCGAAGCGCGGGTGCCGGTCTTCGCGCATCTCGAAGGCATCTGCCATCTCTACATCGACAAATCGGCCGATCTCGACATGGCGGTTTCGATCGCCGTCAACGCCAAGATGCGGCGCACCGGCATCTGCGGCTCGGCCGAGACCCTGCTGGTCGACCGCGCGGTGGCCGGCACCCATCTCCTGCCGATCCTCGAGGCGCTGGCGAGGGCCGGCTGCGAAATCCGGGGCGACGAGGCGGTCCGCGCCGCCTTCCCCGCGGCCGAACCGGCGACCGAGAAGGACTGGTCGACCGAATATCTCGACGCGATCATCTCGGTGAAGCTGGTCGACGGCGTCTCCGGCGCGATCGACCATATCGAACGCTATTCCTCGCATCACACCGAGGCGATCATCGCCGAGGATGCCGCCGCGGTGGAGCGTTTCTTCAACGAAATCGATTCGGCGATCCTGCTGCACAATGCCTCGACGCAGTTCGCCGACGGCGGCGAATTCGGCATGGGCGCGGAGATCGGCATCGCCACCGGGCGCATGCACGCGCGCGGACCGGTCGGCGTCGAGCAGCTCACCTCCTTCAAATACCGGGTGCGTGGAACCGGGCAGGTGCGGCCGTGAGCCGGAAGCATCCTGTCCAGTGACGTCGCTGTTCACCCTTTCTGGCCCGCGCACATGACATCTCCCCTCGTGGAGCACCCCGTTCAGCCACGCTACCTCCGCATGCCGCATGTCGAGAAGCGCATGCAGGTGGGCCTGTTCGGCGGCTCCTTCAATCCGCCCCATGCCGGCCACGCGCTCGTCGCCGAGATCGCGCTGCGATCGCTGCGCCTCGACCAGCTCTGGTGGATCGTCACTCCCGGCAACCCCTTGAAGATAGGCCGCGAGCTCGCGCCGCTGGCCGAGCGCCTCGCTCTATCGGAGGCCATCGCCAGGGACCCGCGCATCAAGGTGACCGCATTCGAGGCCGCCCACCACATCCGCTACACCGCCGACACGCTGGCACTGGTGAAGGCGCGCAATCCGGGCGTCGACTTCGTCTGGATCATGGGTGCCGACAACCTCGCGGAGTTTCACCGCTGGCAGCGCTGGCACGACATCGCGATGACCTTCCCCATCGCCGTCATCGACCGGCCGGGCTCCACCCTCGCCTTCATGTCCTCGGTCATGGCGAAGACCTTCGATCACGCCCGGATCGACGAGAAGGACGCACCGCTCCTGGCGCGCATGAAACCGCCGGCATGGACCTTCATCCACGGCCCGCGCTCCCTCCTCTCCTCCACGGCGATCCGTAACGCCAGCCGGAAAACCTCCCGGAGCGGACGGCAAGACTGATCCAAAATGGTGCGCGAAGGCCGCAAAACATGCCGACGTCTTGAAACTGTAAGACGACTCTGCCTATCTATGAGAGGTCGGCGAAATTTCGCGGACGAGCTTGTTCTTGTTCGAAAGGAAAGACACTGAGAACAGCAATACAGAAGAAGGCCGATCTTCAGCCTTCGCCGGCAGGGGTAAGCGGCAGCGCCGAAGTATCCCGTGCCCTCGAAACCGTCCTTGCCAGTCTGGACGACTCCAAGGCCGAGAACATCGTCTCCATCGACATACAGGGAAAATCCAGCCTCGGCGATTACATGGTCGTCGCGTCCGGGCGCTCCCATCGTCATGTCGCGGCGGTCGCCGATCATCTCATCAAGGCGCTCAAGGACGCCGGCCTCGGTTTCCCACGCGTCGAGGGATTGTCGAACGCCGACTGGGTGCTGATCGATTCCGGCGACGTGATCGTCCATGTTTTCCGCCCCGAGGTCCGGGAGTTCTACAACATCGAGAAGATGTGGCAGGCGCCCGACCTGGAGGAAGAAACGGTTCACTGAGCCGTATTCGCCGGCAAAGGTGGCGAGGCTGAAATGCGCGTATCAGTCCACGCCGTGGGCCGGATGAAGGCTGGCCCCGAGCGGGAATTGGCAGGCAGGTATCTGGACCGGTTTGCGAAAACCGGCCCGGCGGTCGGGCTGGAATTCTCCGGCGTTACGGAGATCGCTGAATCTCGGGCGCGCAGCGCCGCCGAACGATGCCGCGAGGAAGCGTCCGCGCTGGAAGGCTTCCGCAGGGACGCGGCCCTTTTCCTGCTCGACGAGCGCGGCAGGAATCCCTCTTCCCCGGAAATAAGCAGGCTTATCGCCGATCTGCGCGACGGCGGGCGCAGACAGCTCGTCTTCGCCATCGGCGGCCCCGACGGGCATGATTCAGGGCTGCGTTCCTCCGCCGACTTCATCCTCTCCTTCGGCGCCCAGACCTGGCCGCATCAACTTGTCCGCGTGCTCCTCGCCGAGCAGCTCTACCGCGCCGCCACCATCCTTTCCGGCCACCCCTACCATCGCGTCTGAGAGGCGCTTTTCCTGAAAGCACGCGAAGATTCGACACATTTGCCGTATGATTGTCCGAACGGGACGCCGCCGCGCTCATGGTTGATGTTTCGTTAACGAACGCGGCTTAGGGTCGGCTCGAAATATCCGGGCATGATGGATGGAATGAAGACCGGCTTTCGATTTTCAGGGACGCTCGCGTCAACCGCGCTGGCGCTGCTCCTTGGCATTGCCGTTCTTCCGGCGACCGCGGCGCAAAGCGCTGCCGACCTCGAGAGCCGACGCGACAATACCGCCAGCGAATATGAACGCCTCTCGCACGAGATCACCCTTTCGGAGGAACGGCAGGAGGAGATCGCGCGGGAGATCGCGGCGATCCGCAAGGACAACGCCTCGCTTTCCGCCGCCCTCATCCAGGCTGCGAAGACCGAGCGGAAGCTCGGCCAGGATATTTCCGAGATCTCCGCCAAGGTCGACGATTTGCGCCTGCAGGAGGGCGGCATCCGCGAATCCCTCTCCGCACGGCGTGGCGTGCTCGCCGAGGTGCTGGCGGCCCTCCAGCGCATGGGGCTCAACCCGCCGCCGGCGATCCTCGTCAAGCCGGAGGATGCGCTTTCCTCCGTGCGCAGCGCGATCCTGCTCGGCGCCGTCGTGCCGGAGCTGCGCGCGGAGACCGAAATACTGATTGCCGACCTGAAGGAGCTGTCGCGCGTCACCGCCTCGATCGAAAGCGAGCGCGAGCGGCTGCGCGGCACCATCGCCGAACAGGTCGCCGAGCAGGAACGGCTATCACTTCTTCTTGAGGAAAAGCAGCGCCTGCAGACGGAATCGGAAGGAAAACTCGCCGCCGAGAAGCAACGCTCGAGCGAGCTTGCCGCCGAGGCGGGCAGCCTGCGCGAGCTGATCGACGCGCTCGAAGCCGAGATCGAGACCAACCGCAAGGCGGAGGAAGAGAGCCGCCTGGCGGCCTTGAAGGAGGCCGAAAGGGAGGAAGCAAGGCGCGCGCAGCCCTTGAACCCCACGCTTCCGGGGCGAATCCCGTTTTCCGCCGGCCGCGGCCAGGTCGGCTTTCCTGTTGCCGGCCATGTCGTCCGCCGCTTCGGGCAGGGCGACGGCAGCGGCGGAACCATGCAGGGCGACATGCTCGCGACACATTCGGCCGCAATCGTAACCGCGCCGTCCGACAGTTCGGTGCTCTATGCGGGACCCTTCCGCTCCTATGGTCAACTCTTGATACTGGATGCCGGCGATGGTTATCATGTGGTGCTGGCGGGGATGGGAAGAATCAGCGTCACGCAGGGCCAGTCCGTACTGGCCGGGGAGCCGGTGGGCGTGATGGGCGAGGCCAGGGTGGCAAGCGCCATGGCATTCGGAAGTGAAAATTCCGGACCGGAACTCTATGTAGAGTTTCGCAAGGATGGAAAACCCGTCGATCCGGCCCCATGGTGGGCGGAGCGTAGTTCTGGAAGGACAGGAAATGGTACGTAAGTTGTCGCTTCTGGTTGCCGGCGCCCTGATGGGCGCGTCCGCCATGAGCCTCGTGCATGGTGGCACCGGTACAACGGCGAACGCGGCCGGTTCGGAGACATATCGCCAGCTCGCGATCTTCGGCGACATATTCGAGCGCGTGCGCGCCCAATATGTCACGGAGCCCGAGGACAAGAAGCTGGTCGAGAGCGCCATCAACGGCATGCTCACCTCGCTCGACCCGCATTCGTCCTATCTCAATCCGGACGCCGCGCAGGACATGCGCGTGCAGACCAAGGGCGAATTCGGCGGCCTCGGCATCGAGGTGACGATGGAAAACGAGATGGTCAAGGTCATCGCGCCGATCGAGGACACTCCGGCAGCCCGCGCCGGCGTGCTCGCCGGCGACCTGATCGCCGAGATCGATGGCGACGAGGTGCGCGGCCTGACCCTTTCCGACGCGGTCGACAAGATGCGCGGCGCCGTCAACACGCCGATCGAGCTGACGATCGTGCGCGAAGGCGCCTCGCAGCCCATCAAGCTGACGATCGTTCGCGACATCATCAAGGTGAAGGCCGTCCGCTCGCGGGTGGAAGGCGACGTCGGCTACCTGAAGATCAATTCCTTCACCGAGAAGACCTTCGACGATCTCAAGCAGGCGATCTCCGATATCAAGAAGGAAGTTCCCGACGACAAGCTCAAGGGCTATGTGCTCGACCTGCGCCTCAACCCGGGCGGCCTGCTCGATCAGGCGGTCAGCGTCAGCGACGCCTTCCTCGACCGCGGCGAAATCGTCTCGACCCGTGGGCGCGACGCGAAGAACATCACGCGCTTCGATTCCCGCCCCGGCGACGAGATCGACGGCAAGCCGGTGATCGTGCTGATCAATGGCGGTTCGGCGAGCGCGTCGGAAATCGTGGCCGGCGCCCTGCAGGACCATCGCCGCGCGACTGTGGTCGGCACCCAGTCCTTCGGCAAGGGTTCCGTGCAGACGATCATCCCGCTCGGCGAGAACGGCGCGCTGCGGCTGACCACTGCGCTCTACTACACGCCTGCAGGCACCTCGATCCAGGGCAAGGGCATCACGCCCGACATCAAGGTCGAGCAGCCGCTGCCCGACGAACTGCTCGGACGCGACGTGTCCCGCGGCGAATCCGATCTGCGTGGCCACATCAAGGGCAATGAGGAAGACGACCAGGGTTCGGGCTCGGCGGCCTATGTGCCGCCGGAGGCGAAGGACGACATCCAGCTCAACTACGCGCTGGATCTCCTGCGCGGCGCGAAGACCGATCCGGCCTTCCCGCCCAATCCGGACCGCGCGGTTCTGAACCAGTAAGGCGTTCCGCGGCTCCTTCAACGGGGGCCGGAGCCGCGGCGATCCAGGATTTTACCGGCGTTCCCCGACGGACGCCGGTAAATTTTTCCGGATACTCCTTTGTTCCCGACGGCAAGGACGCGGATTATCGCCCGTGAACAAGGCATTTCACCAAGGAGAGATGGAGCGCCCTCTCGGCTTGGAACCCAGGGGAAAGCGGCCACGCGGCGGCTCGCGACCGAGGCTCACCGCCGGCGGCGCGGTTCTTTCCCTCGTCTCGATCGCGATCCTCGGCACGTCCGGCGCCATCGCGTTCCGGGAAAAGCCCTTTCGCAATCCGCCTCCGCTGGTTGTTTCCACGCCCGAGCCCGCGGATGCGGCCGCAACCGCTCCCGTCCCCCCGGCCTCGACGGGCTATGTCGCAGGCGGTCCCTCCATCATAAAGGTGAACCCGCCCGACGCGGCGGGCCAAAGCGTGGTCGTCATTCGCGACCCGTCCGCTCTCGGCCAGAACCCGCTGGTCGCGCACCTGCCCGACCGCGATCTGATCGAGGAGACCGATATCGGCCCACTACCCAGGCGCGGCGCCGACGGAAGACGGCCCTTCGACGTCTATGCGCGGCCCTGGTCCGGCGCGCGCGGCGCGCGCGTCGCGATCGTGATCGGCGGGCTCGGCGTCTCGCAGACCGGCACGCAGAACGCGATCGCGAAGCTGCCGCCCGAGGTGACGCTGGCATTCGCATCCGGCGGCAATAGCCTCGACCGCTGGATGCAGACGGCCCGCCGCCAGGGACATGAGATCGTCATGCAGGTGCCGCTCGAGCCTTTCGACTATCCGAATGTCGATCCTGGCCGCAACACGCTGACCGTGGAAGCGGCTGAAGCGGAGAACCGCGACAGGCTCCATTGGGCGCTGTCGCGCATCACCAACTACACCGGCATCATGAACTATATGGGCGCGCGATTCGTGACCGACGGAAACGCGATGCCGCCCTTCTTCGGCGAGCTCGGTAAACGCGGCCTGATGTATTTCGACGACGGCTCCTCCGCCCGCAGCCTCGCGCCCGAAATGGCGGCGCGGAACCGCGTGCCCTTCGCCGCCGCGGACATGACGCTTGACGGCGTACGCGAACGCGGCGAAATCCTGCGCAGGCTGGACGATCTCGAGCGGACGGCGCGGGCGAAAGGCTTCGCCATCGGCACTGGCTCCGCTTTCGACGCAACGGTCGATGCGGTCGCCGGCTGGATCGCGGAGGCAAGGCGGCGCGGCATCGAGATCGTGCCGATTTCGGCGGTAGCGAACGATCCCGAGCGAGGATAGCAGGAATGGCAAAGGAAAAGGATTTCAGCGGATTGCCCTACCGGCCCTGCGTGGGCGTCATGGTGCTGAACCGCGAGGGGCTCGTCTGGGCCGGCCGCCGCATCGCCGAGGAAGACAGCGAGATGGCCGGCACGGAGAAGCTCTGGCAGATGCCGCAAGGCGGCATCGACAAGGGCGAGGATCCGCTGCCGGCGGCGCGGCGCGAGCTCTACGAGGAGACCGGCATGCGCTCGGTGACGCTGCTTGCCGAGGCGCCACTATGGATCAATTACGATCTGCCCCCAGACCTCCTCGGCATCGCTCTGAAGGGCAAATATCGCGGCCAGACGCAGAAATGGTTCGCCTTCCGCTTCGACGGGGACGAGAGCGAGATCGCCATCAACCCGCCGCCCGGCGGCCACGACGCCGAATTCGACGCCTGGGCCTGGAAGCCCATGGCCGAGATGCCGGAGCTGATCGTCCCCTTCAAGCGCAAGGTCTATGAGGAGGTCGTCTCGGCGTTTCGCCATCTGGCGAGGTAGATTCGCACCGGCCTGTCGCAACGCCATCCGCCGACGCGCAAACCGTACCGGTGGCTGACCCGGCCGAGAGTCATCCCGGAAGCGGTCGGCCGCGCCTCCGCAGCTCCCTTCCTTCTCGGAATGAGCTTTCAGTCCGCCTCGGGCGCGACGGTTTGCCCGCGTTGGGGTTCGCCCTTCTCCACCCGTTCGCCATCGGCGACGTAATCGCGGAAGAACGCCGGCAGTCCCTCGCCCGCGCCGAGAGACGGCGTCGTCTGCAGATGGAAGTGAAGGTGCGGTTCCGAACTGTTGCCGCTATTGCCGCAGCGGCCGATTTCCTGTCCGGCTTGGACCGAATCGCCCTTTTCGACGCCGACGCTGCCCTCCTTGAGATGCGCAAGGAAGGCATATTCGTCATTGCCGAGATCGAGAACCACATGGTTGCCGGCCGGGTTCCGGGGATCCATCTCGCCGAGCGGATTGTCGGGCAGGTCGTCCACCGCGGCGGCCACCGTGCCGGAAGCAGGCGCGAGTATCCGCCGATCCCAGCAATGATATTCTTCAAGCCTCGTCCCCTCTCCGCGGCTGCTGGAGCCGTCGGTGACGACGAGAAAATCCGACGCGAAGCGCTGGCCCGGATCGACCGCATGATAATTGTCTTCCGGCGTGCGCCCGCCCCAGTAGACATGCCATTCGCCTTCGAAAGGGAGGCGAAGCGTTGCCTTGGTCTCGTAGTCGAGGAAATCGGAAGCCGCGGGCGGCTGGCGCGGACGCACGAAGAAGCCGGCGACCCTGTCGTCGCCGTCGAGCGTCCATTGCGTCAGCACCGGCAGCGGACCCTTCTCATGTTCCGCAATGCGCTGATAGATGCGGTAGCCGAGATGTGGCTCCGCTTCCTCGAAAATGGTCGCCTTCTCCGCGCCGAACTGGCTTTCCATCGCTTTCGCGAGTTCCGCCAGGGTCCCGCTCGAACCGAGCGCGGCGCGCATCTCCTCCGTCATCCGCTCCCAGATCACCTCGTAGCGGCCTTCCTGGAAATCGGTCGTCAGCCGGCGGCCGAGTTCCATGTCTCCATCCTCCTGGGAATGAGCGGGAAAGGCGAAAAAGGAAAGGAGCAGAAATCCGAACAGGCGGGCGATCATGTCGGCTGTTCTATCACGCCGCAGGCGATCCTGTCTCCGGAATGGCCGGATGGATCGCTTTCGTAGTCGTCCGGATCGGCATGCACGACGACGGCTGAGCCGTCCTCGTCCATCAGCGGATTGTCGCCCTCGGAGATCGAAAGGCGGTCGGTGAAGAACTCGACCTTGAGCAGGCCGTCCTGTCCGACATGGACATTCGGAAAGTCGCCGGGATGCGGCCCGTTCCGCGACATGACCCCGTGCTCGCGGTCTCCGGCATAGTGGCCGCCGGCCGATTCGAAACCGCCGTCGGTCTCGCACGACCCGGTTTCATGGATATGGAAGCCGTGTGGCCCGGCGGGCAGGCCGGTCATCTCGACGAACACATGCAGCAGGCCGGACGGCGTCTCCGCGAAGGTGACACGCCCGAGATCCTCGCCGCCGGGACCTTGCATGGTCGCGGTGGCGGAAACGCCGGTTTCCTGGGCGATCGCGTGCGGCGCGGCAAAAAGTGCCAGCACGCAAGCGAATGGTGCGAGACTTCGTTTCATGGGTTCCTCCTTCGAACGGTGATAAGGGGGAACGATGCCGGGGGCATTTCGTTGCAAGCGGGCGCGCGCTGCAATCTGCCAACAAAAAAGCCGGGCGAACCGCCCGGCTTCGAGAACGTCCGATGTCGCGTCGTCAGGCCGCCCGCAACGCGCCTTCCAGCGTGGTGAGCTGGCCGAGCAGCTCCTCCGCCTTGGTGCGGGAAAGGTCGTCCTTGGCATCGGTAACGTCTTCCTTCACGTCCTGGATGCGGCGGGCGAGGTCGTCGCGATCGATGTCGCGAACGGCCACCGCGGACTCCGCGAGCAGCGTGCAGGCCTCGGGAAGGACGTCGGCAAAGCCGCCGAACACGACATAGCGCTCTTCCGCGCCGGCCGCCGTCTTCACCGTCACGACGCCTGGCTTGACCGTGGTCATCAGCGGGGCGTGGTTGGCCATGACGGTCATCTCGCCTTCCGTTCCCGGAATGACCACCGATTCGACCTGCTCCGAAACGAGGAGTCGCTCGGGCGAGACCAGTTCGAACTTGAAAGCGTCAGCCATGTCTTATTAGCGAATAGCGGATGGCGAATGGCGAATAGTTGGAAGGCTATCCCGCACCGTCGACTGTTTCCCTATTCGCTACTCCCTGTTCGCTATTCGCCTGCCTTATGCCGCTTCCGCAGCCAGCTTCTGGGCCTTCTCGATCGCCTCCTCGATGGAGCCGACCATGTAGAAGGCCGCTTCCGGCAGGTGGTCGTACTCGCCGGCGACGAGGCCCTTGAAGCCCTTGATCGTGTCAGCGAGGTCGACCAGCTTGCCCGGCGCGCCGGTGAACACCTCGGCGACGAAGAACGGCTGCGACAGGAAGCGCTCGATCTTGCGGGCGCGGGCGACAGTCAGCTTGTCCTCTTCGGAAAGCTCGTCCATGCCCAGGATCGCGATGATGTCCTGCAGCGACTTGTAACGCTGCAGCGTCTGCTGCACGTCACGGGCGACGGCATAGTGCTCTTCGCCGACGATCTGCGGATCGAGCATGCGCGAGGTGGAGTCGAGCGGATCGACCGCCGGATAGATGCCCTTTTCCGCGATCGAGCGGTTGAGCGTGGTGGTCGCGTCGAGGTGGGCGAACGAGGTCGCCGGCGCCGGGTCGGTCAGATCGTCCGCCGGCACGTAAATCGCCTGCACCGAGGTGATCGAACCCTTGTTGGTGGTGGTGATGCGTTCCTGCAGCGCGCCCATATCGGTGGCGAGCGTCGGCTGATAGCCCACCGCCGAAGGGATGCGGCCGAGAAGCGCCGACACTTCCGAGCCCGCCTGGGTGAAGCGGAAGATGTTGTCGACGAAGAACAGCACGTCCTGGCCCTGGTCGCGGAAATACTCGGCGACGGTCAGGCCGGTGAGGCCGACGCGGGCGCGGGCGCCGGGCGGCTCGTTCATCTGGCCGTAGACGAGCGCGGCCTTGGAGCCTTCGCCGCCGCCCTTCTTGTTCACGCCCGATTCGATGAACTCGTGATAGAGGTCGTTGCCCTCGCGCGTGCGCTCGCCGACGCCGGCGAACACGGAATAGCCGCCATGGGCCTTCGCGATGTTGTTGATCAGCTCCTGGATCAGAACGGTCTTGCCGACGCCGGCGCCGCCGAACAGGCCGATCTTGCCGCCCTTGGCGTAAGGCGCAAGGAGGTCGATGACCTTGATGCCGGTGACGAGGATCGCCGCTTCCGTGGACTGATCGACATATTCGGGAGCGGGAGCATGGATCGGACGCGTCTGGGTCGCGCCGAGCGGACCTTCCTCGTCGATCGCCTCGCCGATCACGTTGATGATGCGGCCGAGCATTTCGGGACCGACCGGCACGGAGATCGGAGCGCCGGTGTCGGTCACGGTCTGGCCGCGCACGAGACCTTCGGTGGAATCCATCGCGATCGTGCGGACGGTGTTCTCGCCGAGATGCTGGGCGACCTCGAGCACGAGGCGGTTGCCCTGATTGTCCGTCTCCAGCGCGTTCAGGATCGCCGGCAGGTGATCCTCGAAAGCCACGTCGACGACGGCGCCGATGACCTGGCGCACCTTGCCGACCGCGCCGGTGGCCACGGCTTTCGCCACGGTTGCCTTCGCCGGGCTTGCTTTCGCCGGAGTTGCCTTCTTGGCGGCCGGCGCCTTCGCTGCGGCGGCCTTCGGGGTCGCTGCGGCTTTGGCGGCTGCCGCCGGGGTCTTCTTGGGTGTAGCTGCTTTAGCCATCGTCAGTACCCTCTTGGTCCGTTCCTGTTTCCCGTCCGATCACGCGAAGGCGCGTTGCCTTCCGCGATCGGGCGACTAGAGCGCTTCGGCGCCCGAAATGATTTCGATCAGTTCCTTCGTGATCTGCGCCTGGCGCTGACGGTTGTAGGTGATCGAAAGCTTGTTGATCATGTCGCCGGCATTGCGCGTGGCGTTGTCCATCGCGGTCATCTTGGCGCCCATCTCGCCGGCTGCGTTTTCCAGCAGCGCGCGGAAGACCTGCACCGAGATGTTGCGCGGGATGAGATCCGCGAGGATTTCGCCCGCTTCCGGCTCGTATTCGTAGAGGGCGCTGCCGCCCGCTTCCGACTCGACCGCGGGGGTCGAGGCGGGGATGAGCTGCTGTGCCGTCGGCACCTGGCTGATCACCGACTTGAACTCGGAATAGAACAGCGTGGCGACGTCGAAACCGCCTTCGTTGAAGAGCGAGATCACCTTCTTCGCAATGCCGTCGGCGTGCACGAAGCCGACCTGCTTGGCGTCGCGCAGCTCCACCCGATCGATGATCAGCTTCTGGAAGTCGCGGCGAAGGATGTCGTAGCCCTTCTTGCCGACGGTGATGATCTTCACCGTCTTGCCCTCGGCGAGCAGCTTGCGGACATGCTCGCGGGCGAGGCGCGCGATCTGCGAGTTGAAGCCGCCGCACAGGCCGCGCTCGGCGGTGGCGACGATCAGCAGATGAACGTCGTCCCTGCCGGTGCCTGCCATCAGCGGCGGAGCGTCGGTGCCCGTCACCGCCTGGCCGATATTGGCCAACACCGCCGCCATGCGCTCCGAATAGGGACGCGCGGCCTCGGCGGCCTCCTGGGCACGGCGCAGCTTCGCCGCGGCGACCATCTGCATCGCCTTGGTGATCTTCTGCGTCGCCTTGACCGAGGCGATGCGGTTGCGAAGGTCTTTCAGTGAAGCCATGCGGCTACCCTAACTCTGGTTTTCCGGACGGCCTCAGGCGAAATTCTTGGCGAAAGCGTCGATTTCGGCCTTGAGCTTGGCGCGCAGGTCGTCGGAAAGCGCCTTCTCCTTGCGGATGGCGTCCAGGACGTCCTTGCCGTCCGAGCGCATGTGGACCAGCAGCCCCTGCTCGAACTTCGACACCTGGTTGAGCGCCAGCTTGTCGAGATAGCCATTGACGCCGGCGAAGATCACCGCGACCTGCTCCTCGGTCTTCAGCGGCGAGAACTGCGGCTGCTTGAGGAGCTCCGTCAGGCGGGCGCCGCGGTTCAGCAGGCGCTGCGTGGCGGCGTCGAGATCCGAACCGAACTGCGCGAAGGCGGCCATCTCGCGATACTGCGCGAGCTCGCCCTTGATCGAGCCGGCAACCTGCTTCATCGCCTTGATCTGCGCGGCCGAGCCGACGCGCGACACCGAGAGGCCGACGTTCACGGCCGGGCGGATGCCCTGGAAGAACAGATTGGTCTCGAGGAAGATCTGGCCGTCGGTGATCGAGATCACGTTGGTCGGGATGTAGGCAGAGACGTCGTTGGCCTGCGTCTCGATGACCGGAAGGGCGGTCAACGAACCGGCGCCCATCTCGTCGCTCATCTTCGCCGCGCGCTCCAGCAGGCGGGAATGCAGGTAGAAGACGTCGCCCGGATAGGCCTCGCGGCCCGGCGGACGGCGCAGCAGCAGCGACATCTGGCGATAGGCGACCGCCTGCTTGGTCAGATCGTCATAGGCGATGAGAGCGTGCTTGCCGCTGTCGCGGAAATATTCGCCCATGGCGCAGCCGGCGAAAGGCGCGATGTACTGCAGCGGGGCCGGATCCGAAGCGGTCGCGGCGATGATGATCGAATATTCGAGCGCGCCGCGCTCCTCGAGCACCTTCACGAGCTGGGCGACGGTCGAGCGCTTCTGGCCGACGGCGACGTAGACGCAGTAGAGCTTCTGGCTCTCGTCGTCGCCGTCGTTGAGCGGCTTCTGGTTGAGGAAGGTATCGAGAATGATGGCGGTCTTGCCGGTCTGGCGATCGCCGATGACCAGCTCGCGCTGACCGCGACCGACCGGGATGAGCGCGTCGATGGCCTTGAGGCCGGTCGACATCGGCTCGTGCACCGACTTGCGGGGAATGATGCCGGGGGCCTTGACGTCGACGCGGCGGCGTTCCTTGGCCTTGATCGGGCCCTTGCCGTCGATCGGATTGCCGAGCGCGTCGACCACGCGGCCGAGCAGCTCCGGACCGACCGGCACGTCCACGATCGCGCCGGTGCGCTTGACGGTGTCGCCTTCCTTGATGTCGCGGTCGTTGCCGAAGATGACGACGCCGACATTGTCGGCTTCGAGGTTCAGCGCCATGCCGCGGATGCCGCCGGGGAACTCGACCATCTCGCCCGCCTGGACGTTGTCGAGGCCATAGACGCGCGCGATGCCGTCGCCGACGGAGAGAACCTGACCGACCTCGGAGACCTCAGCCTCCTTGCCGAAATTCTTGATCTGATCTTTCAGAATTGCGGAAATTTCCGCGGCGCGGATATCCATCAGCCGACCTCTTTCAGTGCGAGCTTAAGCGAATTGAGTTTTGTTTTGAGCGACGTGTCGATCTGGCGCGATCCGACCTTGACGACGAGACCACCGAGAATGGAGGGATCGACCGTGACATTGATCGAGACGTCCTTGCCGGCAACGCCCTTGAGCGCGGCCTTGAGTTCCGTCTGCTGCGCGGCCGTCAGCGCATGGGCTGCGGTAACCTCGGCAACGGTCTCGCCGCGGCTCTCGGCGACGATCTTGCGGAACGCACGGATCATGCCGGGAACGGCGAAGAGGCGGCGGTTCTTGGCCACCACACGCAGGAAATTGCCGACGAGACCGGTAATCTTCGCCTTGTCGGCGACCGCGGAAATCGCCTTGAGCTGGTCGTCGGCCGAAAATACCGGGCTTTCGATCAGGCGCCGCAGATCGGCACTGCCTTCGAGCAGACCCTCGAAACGCGCAAGGTCGGTTTCGACCTTGGAGATTGCCTTTGCATCGGAAGCGAGTTCGAACAGCGAACGAGCATATCGTTCAGCTACACCGGAGATCATCGAACCAGACTGTGCCACGGACCGTCGTTTCTCTCTGCCTGACAGGCCGCAAGATTTTGCTACTGGAGCGTTGAACTCTGGCTAAATCTTTGACCTTGTTGATTTTTCCCGACCGGGTTGATTGGCTCGCAACGCCCCTCGGCCAAAAGTCGATTGCCGTCTAGCACAGGCTTCCGCGACTCGCAACACGCCGAGGACCATGGATTTGCGGCAGTTTTGTCGCATGCCTGTCGCAATCGACGGACACGCCCTCCGAAATCAGGCAATCAGCCCCAGCGCGAAGCTGAGCGCGAAGGCCGCAAGCACCGCCTGGAGCACCAGCGCGATCCAGTTGTAGAAGGTGTTGCCGTTGTCGGAGAGCATCGAGACGATCCTGCCGAAAGCCGCCAGTCCCCAACTGAAACCGAGCGCGATGTAGAGAAGCGGCTGCGCCAGCAGGATGCAGGCGAGGCCGACGCCCAGATAAAAGCCGGCAAGGCTCGTCCTAGCCTCTCCGACCGCCTCGGGATGATTCTCCCGGGGTTGCAGCCGCAGGACGCGCAATGTGATGCGCGGCGCGAACAACATGATCAGGCCGAACAGGATCGTGACCGCGGCCGACGTCCACGCCAGCCACTCGCCCTGGCTCATCGGCCATGGAAATGCGATTCCCATATGAGTCCCCTCGAAGGTGGGATGAATCCGCGCCGCATTCTATAGAAGGCTGCCGCACATGCCAGACGGCAGAGCACGAAGACGGCTTCGGCGGTGCGCATTTCACAGGAAGATTGCCGAACCTTGCCGATTTTTCGAAGGCATGCGGCTCTTGCCGGTGCTCCCGCCTTCGACAAGGATGACGAATCGCATGGAAGCGGGAGATCGGTGTGACGTTGCGTGTCGTTTCTCTGAACGTCTGGGGCGGCAGGCTGCATGCTCCGCTGATGGAATATCTGGCAAGCTGCGGCGCGGACGTCCTGTGCCTGCAGGAGGTCGTGCGCACCCCCGCATCCGAGGCCGACTGGCTCGTCTATCGAGACGGGAGCCACGAACTTCTCCAGAGGGCAAATCTCTACGAGGAGATAAGGGCGGCGCTCCCCACCCACGATGCCTTTTTCGCGCCGGCCGCGCGCGGCGACCTTTTCGACGGCGAAACGATCGTGCCTTCCGAATTCGGACTGGCGACCTTTATCCGATCCGACCTGCCGGTGATCGCCCAGGCGATGGATTTCGTTCATGGCGGTTTTTCCGGCAATGGCTGGGGCGGTCATCCGCGCGCCAGGAATGCGCATTGCTTCCGGCTGATGGATTACGAGGACGGCTTCACCGTGACGATCGCCCAGATGCACGGCCTCCGCGACACGGCCGGAAAGGGCGACACGCCCGCGCGCCGCGAGCAGGCACGCGCGCTGGCCGGCCTCGTGGGCAACGTGCGGCGCGAGGGCGAACGCCTGATCGTGTGCGGCGACTTCAACGTGCTGCCGGACAGCGTGACCTTCGACGAACTGGGACGTCTCGGGCTTTCCGACCTGGTGACCACGCGCGGCTTCTCCGACACGCGAACCTCCTACTACGAAAAGAACGGACGTTTCGCCGACTACATGCTGGTCACGCCTGAAGTCGATGTCCGGCACTTCGATGTCGTCGCGGCGCCGGAAGTGTCCGATCATCGGGCATTGCTGCTCGATTTCCGCTGATCGCGGCAAGTGCCGTCGACTGGCTTGCAATTGCCTTTGCGCTTTCTTCCTCAACATTATATTATGACTACATGTGACCACAATGGAGTGGCTATGAAAACCGTGCAGGTTCGAGAGGCGAAAGCCGGATTGTCCGCGTTGATCGACGCGGCCGAGAACGGCGAGCCGACGATCATCACCCGGCACGGCAAGCCGGCGGCGGTCGTCGTATCGGTCGAGGACGCGCGCAAGCTTTATCCGCTGCACAGGCCAAATCTCGGAACGTTTCTTACGGAGTTTCCCGGTGGAGTGGAATTCGAGCGCAGCGAGAGCAGGATGCGCGAGGTGAAGCTTTGACGCGTTTCCTGTTGGACACGTCGGTCCTCTCCGCATTCGCTCCTGAGCGATCACCCGCTTCCGAGGGAATCAAGCGCTGGATGGCGGAACAGGGCGAAGCCGAAACGCTCTTCATCCCGTCGATCGCCGTTGCGGAAATCGAGAGGGACGTCCGCAAGCTGCGGCGGGCCGGGGGCGATGTCCGCGCGGATCGGCTGGGAGAATGGCTCGACGGCCTGATAGGATTGTTCGGCGATCGTATCGCCGCAATAGATGCGAATGTTGCGAGGGTCGCGGGAGCCATCGATGATGCGGCAACGGCGAAGGGTCGCAATCCCGGGCTCGCCGACGTGCTTATCGCTGCGATCGCCAAGACGCACGGCATGACGCTCCTGACGACAAACGGCAGGCATTTCCAATTCCTCGAAGTAGACTACGCCAATCCCTTCGAGAAACTGCCGGGCTGATTTCCAGAAGTTTACAAAAAGCTCTGCGGGTCGATGTCGACCTGGACCCTGACCGACCCCCTTGCCCTCGGCCCGGCAATCAGCAAGTCGCGGACGAAGCCCTGCATATCGGCTCGCCGTTCACCGTGTATCAGCAGCCTGAAGCGGTGACGGCCGGCGACGAGCGCCAGCGGCGCCTCGGCCGGTCCGAGCACGGCGATCTCTTTCGAATGCGGCGCGGCACGGCGCAACGCACGCGCGTGGCTCTCGGCCTCCGCGCGGGTGGCCGCGCTGACCACGATGCCGGCCAACCGGCCGAACGGCGGAAGCGCGGCCCGCTCGCGCTCGGCGATCTCGCGTTCGTAGAACGTCTCGGCGTCGCCGGAGACGATCGCGCGCATCACCGGATGTTCCGGCTGATAGGTCTGCAGCAGGCCGGCGCTCTTCTTGCCGGTCCGCCCGGCACGCCCGGTGACCTGGCTCAGAAGCTGGAAGGTGCGCTCGGCGGCGCGCGGATCGCCATTGGCGAGCCCCAGATCGGCGTCGACCACCCCCACCAGCGTCATGTTCGGGAAATTGTGACCCTTGGCGACGAGCTGCGTGCCGATGACGATGTCCGCCTCGCCCTTGGAGATCGCCTCCAGCTCCAGCCGCAGCCGCTTAACCCCGCCCAGCATGTCGGAGGAGAGCACGATGGTGCGCGCGTCGGGGAAATGTCCCACGACCTCTTCCGCTATCCGCTCCACGCCGGGGCCGCATGCCACGAGATGGTCGAGCGCGCCGCATTCGGGGCAGGCTTCGGGCCGCTTCTCGGCGTGGCCGCAATGGTGGCAGACGATCTGGCCGCGAAAGCGGTGCTCGACCAGCCAGCTCGAACAGTCCGGGCACTGGAAGCGGTGGCCACATACGCGGCACAGCGTGAGCGGCGCATAGCCGCGCCGGTTGAGGAAGAGCAGCGACTGTTCGCCGCGCTCGAGCGTGCGCTTCATCTCTCCGAGCAGGACCGGTGACAGGAAGCCGCCGCGGGCGGGCGGCGAGCGGCGCATGTCGATCGCCTTCAGATCGGGCAGCGCCGCCTCGGCGAAGCGCCCGGGCAGGACGACGCGGCCGTAGCGGCCCTGCTGCGCGTTGACCCGGCTTTCGATCGAGGGCGTGGCCGAGGCGAGCACAACCGGAAAGTCGCCGAGATGGCCGCGCAGCACCGCCATGTCGCGCGCATTGTAGAAGACGCGATCCTCTTGCTTGTAGGCCGGGTCGTGCTCCTCGTCGATGACGATCAGGCCGAGTTCCTTGAAGGGCAGGAAGAGCGCCGAGCGCGCGCCGGCAACGACGCGGACCCGGCCTTCGGCGACCTGCCGCCAGACGCGCTCGCGCGTTTTCGGCGCGAGATCCGAATGCCATTCCGCCGGCCGCGCGCCGAACCGGTCGTGGAAGCGCTCGAGGAATTGCTGGGTCAGCGCGATTTCCGGAACGAGCACCAGCACCTGCGCGCCCTTTTCCAGCGCGGCCGCGATCGCCTCGAAATAAACCTCCGTCTTGCCCGAACCGGTGACGCCGTCGAGGAGCGTGACGGAAAAGCCGCCGCTTTCCACCTTCTCGCGCAGCGTTCGTGCGGCGGAAGTCTGATCGAGCGTGAGCTCGGGTGCGGCGAAGCCGGGGTCGGGCGCCGCCACCACCGGGCGCGGCGGAATTTCCACCGTTTCGAACAGGCCTTGCGCCTTCAGCCCGTCCACCACCGTCAGCGACACGCCGGCGGCGTGGGCGATGCCGGAACGCGTCCAGGCCAGGCCGTCGGCGGCGAGCTCCAGCACGCGGCGGCGAGCATCGGTCATCCGATCCGGCTCGGAGCCCGCCCAGACGATGCCTTCGAGGGGCGGTTCGGGATCGAAAGCGGCGGGCACGCGCAGGAGCATCCGCGCCACCATGCCCGGCGGCGACAGCGTGTAGGAGGATATCCAATCCACGAAGCGGCGCGTCTTCTCGTCGATCGGCGGGCAGTCGAAGACCTCCTCGATCGGCCGCAGCTTCCTCGGGTCGACGGCGTCGACCGGCGTGTCCCAGACGACGCCCGCCACCTGGCGCGGCCCGAGCGGCACGCGCACGATCGAACCGGGCACGGCCGTCATGCCCGGCGGCACGGAATAGGAATACGGCCGCTCCGCCGGCATCGGGACCAGCACGGGAACTACGGCGCTGCGGTTTTCAGCCGCCATGCTTTCGGGCGAATCTTGTTTCATTGCAGGTGACCTTGCCCGGACTTTGCGTTAGAGCAAAGGCCGAACGAAGACGCGCCTCCCGCGACGCTGGAAATTGCCAAGGAGATACCCCATGAAATTCTTCGTCGACACCGCCGACGTGAAGGAAATCCGCGAACTCAACGATCTCGGATTGCTCGACGGCGTCACCACCAATCCTTCGCTGATCCTGAAGTCCGGCGGCAGCATTGTCGAGGTCACCAGGGAAATCTGCAGCATCGTGGAAGGTCCGGTCTCCGCCGAGGTCGTCGCCACCGAGTATGGCGAAATGATGCGCGAGGCGGACTTCCTGTCGAAGATCGCCGACAACATCTGCATCAAGGTGCCGCTGACGCTCGACGGGTTGAAGGCGTGCAAGGCCATCACCTCCGACGGCCGCAAGGTCAATGTAACGCTCTGCTTCTCGGCGAATCAGGCGCTGCTGGCAGGCAAGGCCGGCGCCACCTTCATTTCGCCCTTCATCGGTCGCCTCGACGACATGGGCTTCGACGGAATGGAGCTGATCGCCGAGATCCGGCAGATCTACGACAATTACGGCTTCGACACCGAAATCCTCGCCGCCTCGATCCGCACCGTCGATCATGTGAAGCGCGCCGCGCTCATCGGAGCCGATGTCGCGACCGTGCCGCCGGCGACGCTGAAGGCGCTGGTCAAGCACCCGCTGACCGACAAGGGCCTGGAGGCCTTTCTCGCCGATTGGGCGAAGACCGGCCAGAAGATCGGCTAGGTCGCGACGGATTTCTCGGGCGAAAAGACGGCGGCCGGATCGGCCGCCAGCGTCTCCACCGCGTATTTCTGGAGCAGCGTCGTCGCCTCGGCGGCGTCGCCGTCTAGAAGTTCGGGCGCGACCGGTCGTCCGACGGTGATGGTAAAGGACATGCGCTTCTTGTTCAGAAGCTCGTGGAAGACGGTCATGTCGCGCAATTCGGTCGAATATTTCGACAGGAAGTAGAACAGGCCGGAATTGCGCGCGGTGATGTTGGCGGGAACGATCGGGACATTGTAGCGGCGCGCGAGCGCGACCACCGA
Organism: Aquamicrobium sp. LC103; assembly: GCF_001014615.2. Taxonomy (GTDB): domain Bacteria; phylum Pseudomonadota; class Alphaproteobacteria; order Rhizobiales; family Rhizobiaceae; genus LBCQ02. Next base: position 640,899 of record NZ_LBCQ02000001.1, on the reverse strand, counting down.
ATTCTGCCAGGGCCGCTCGGTCAGCCGGCCTTCGTTCCAGTATGCGATGCGACCCGATGGGAACAGCACCACCGCCTTGCCGGCGGCGAAGGCGCGTGCCGTCATTTCGAGCGTGTCGCGGCTCTTGGAATGTGTCTTCTCGCCCTGCCGCCATTCCACCGGGATGATCATGTCGCGGAATTGCGGCGTGACCCTGAGCGCGTCGCGATTGGCGAAGATCGCCATGTCGGGGCGGGCATCCTTCAGGAGATCGAACACCGCGATGCCGTCGGCGATGCCGGTCGGATGGCTGGGTGCGAGCACGAAGCCGCCCGTGGCCGGGATGTTTTCCTTGCCCTTGATGCAGATGTTCAGCGCGAGGAGATCGCTGAGATAGCTGAACGCCTCCCAGCCGGAGACGTCGGCGATCTCGTCGGCCATCGAAACGGCCTGGCGATAGTTGAAGCAGCGGTAGAGAACCGGCCGCAGCACCGGCCAGAGCGGATTGCGCGAAAGCTTGGTGGCGCGCTCGGCGATGAGCTGGTCGACCACGTGATCGGGATTTCCCAGATACCAGTCCCTCTCCCGTACCAGTGCGGATGTCAACGAAGGCATCGTGCGGAAATCCATCTCATCCCCTTCCTTCCGGCGATGTCTGGCCCACAAGAGTGACGACCTTGTGACATCGCCAGTTAACTGGAATGCAACCCAAAGGTTCCGGCGCCGGCGCTAGCGAACCTCTAGTTGGCCTGGCGTGCGGACATTGGAGATCCCTTCTAGCTCGTCGGGCGAGGAGACGATGGCGGGAATCGCGTTCGAGGACGGTTTCACCAGCTCCTGAGCGATCACCAGCCGAAGCAGTTCGGCGAGTTCCCGCGCGGCGCGGTTCTCCGCATCGCGTTCAGCCCTGACCGCGGCGAATTCCTGCCGCGGGATGTCATAAGGCGAGACGACCTGGCGCGTGCCGGCGGCGATGCGCCGTCCGGTCGCGCGCTCGGTGATCGTGTAACCCGCGCGCACCGTCACGACGGCGGCGGTCGGCTCGAGATCCTGAGTCGTCGGCTGCACCCTGGCCGCGCTGGTCCTGCGGGAGGTGACGCGGAGATCGACGGTATGTACGGGGCTTGCGCTTTGGCCGGCACCGCCATTGAGCAGGAAGATCAGCTGGTTCCTGACCTCCTGGCCCACACGATCGTTCACCGGATTGATGGCCACGGAGGCGAGCGCCGCGCTCGTCGCTCCGCCCGGCGCGGTGGCCGAGGTCACGTCGCCATAAAGCGGCCGCACCGTGCAGCCGGCGAGCGCGACAAGTCCCAACGCCGCACCGGCCAGGAGAGCCTTGCGCACCCGGCGTCTATGATCAGGCAACGACATTGACGATTCTCTGCGGCACGATGATCACCTTGCGCGGCGGTTTCCCGTCGAGCGCCTTCTGAACGAAATCGAGCTCGAGCGCCGCCTTTTCGACCGCAGATTGATCCGCGTTTCGGGCGATTGTCAAATCGCCCCGTTTCTTGCCGTTGATCTGCACGGGAAGCGTGACTTCATCGTCCACCACCAGCGCGGGATCGAATTTCGGCCAGGGCTGATTCGCGACCAGGCCCTTGCCGCCGATCACCGTCCAGCACTCCTCGGCCAGATGCGGCATCATCGGCGCGATCATCGCCAAAAGGCTTTCGACCGCCTCGCGCGCGGCCGGCTTCGCCGCCGCCTCCTTGCCCGCGGCAAGCGCGGCTATTTGCGGCGAAAGCGCGTTGACGAGCTCGTAGAGGCGGGCGACGGCCTTGTTGAAGCCGAGCCGCTCGATGTCCTCGCCGACGGCCTTCAACGTCTTGTGGGTGATCTTGGATATCCCGGCCCCCTCGCCCTCGCGGCTCGAGGCAGGAGCAACGCCGGCAAGCACGGGCGCGGCCTCCGAGACCAGCCGCCAGACGCGCTGCATGAAGCGGTGCGCGCCTTCCACGCCGGCCTCGGTCCAGATCACGTCGCGCTCGGGCGGAGAATCCGACAGCATGAACCAGCGCGCGGTATCCGCGCCGTAGCTCGCGATGATGTCGTCGGGGTCGACCACGTTCTTCTTCGACTTCGACATCTTCTCGATGGAGCCGATCTCGACCTCCTCGCCGGTACCGATCAGGAAAGCGCGGCGCTTGCCGTCACTCTCCTCGATCCGCACCTCGGCGGGCGTGATCCAGGAACCGTTCTGGCCGCTGCCGAGCCGGTAGGTCTCGTGCACCACCATGCCCTGCGTGAACATGCCTTCGAACGGTTCGTCGACGGCGTTCAGATGGCCGGTGATGCGCATCGCCCGGATGAAGAAGCGCGAATAGAGCAGATGCAGGATCGCGTGCTCGATGCCGCCGATATACTGATTGACCGGCATCCAGCCCGTCGGCCCGTCGACATATTTCAGTGTCGTCGGGCTCGTCTCGTTCCACGGATCGGTGAAACGGGCGAAATACCAGGACGAATCGACGAACGTGTCCATCGTGTCGGTGTCGCGCCTGGCCGCCTTGCCGCAGCTCGGGCAGGAGACGCGCTTCCAGGTGGGGTGATGGTCGAGCGGATTGCCGGGCTTGTCGAAGGTGACGTCGGCCGGCAGTTCGACCGGCAGGTCCTTCTCCGGAACCGGAACCGCGCCGCAATCGTCGCAATGAATGACCGGGATCGGGCAGCCCCAATAGCGCTGGCGCGAGATCAGCCAGTCGCGCAGGCGGAACTGCACCTTGCGCTCGGCCATCGGGCCACCGTTTGTCGTGACGCCGGACAGCCTCGTGGCCACCTCGTCGAACGCCTGCTTCGGCTTCATGCTGTCGAGGAAGCGCGAATTGATCATCACGCCGTCGTCCGTATAGGCCTCCTCGGTGATCTGGAAGGTCGCCGCGTCGGCTCCTTCCGGCATCACCACAGGCACGACCGGCAGGCCGTATTTGTTGGCGAAATCCAGGTCGCGCTGGTCGCCCGACGGGCAGCCGAAGATGGCGCCGGTGCCGTAATCCATCAGCACGAAGTTCGCGACATAGACCGGCAGCGTCCAGTTCGCATCGAACGGATGCACGGCACGAATGCCGGTATCGAAGCCCACCTTCTCGCCCGTCTCCAACTCCGCCGCCGAGGTGCCGCGCCGGCGGACGTCCTCGATGAAGGCCGCCAGTTCGGAATTGCCCTCCGCTGCCTTCTTCGCCAGCGGATGGTCGGGGGCGATCGCCATGAAGGACGCGCCGAAGATCGTGTCCGGCCGGGTCGTGTAGATCTCGAGCTCGCTCTCGCCGGAAGGCGTCGTGCCCTCGTCCAGCGGCCAGCGGATCTGCAGGCCCTCCGACCGGCCGATCCAGTTCGCCTGCATGACGCGGACCTTCTCCGGCCATTTGTCCAGCGTGTCGAGGCTGTCCAGCAGCTCCTGGCTCATCGATGTGATCTTGAAGAACCATTGGGTGAGATCGCGCAGTTCGACCGGCGCGCCGGAGCGCCAGCCGCGCCCGTCGATCACCTGCTCGTTGGCGAGCACGGTCATGTCGACCGGGTCCCAATTGACCTTGGCCGATTTGCGTTCGACCAGCCCGGCCCGCCAGAAATCCAGGAATATCCTCTGCTGGTGCCTGTAGTAGGCGGGATCGCAGGTGGCGAACTCGCGCGCCCAGTCCCAGGACAACCCTATCGTCCTGAGCTGCGCCTTCATCGTCTCGATGTTCGCGTAGGTCCACTCGCGCGGATCAACGCCTCGCTCGCGCGCGGCGTTTTCGGCCGGCAGGCCGAACGCATCCCAACCGATCGGATGCAGGACGTTGTAACCCTTCGCACGCTTGTAGCGGGCGATGACGTCGCCGAGCGTGTAGTTGCGAACGTGGCCCATATGGATGCGCCCCGACGGATAGGGGAACATCTCCAGCATGTAGTATTTCTCGCGCGGGTCGTCGTTCTTCGTCTCGAAGATCTTCGCTTCCTCCCAGGCCTTCTGCCATTTGGATTCGGAAGCGCGCGGATTGTATCGTTCGGTTGCCATGACCGGTTTTTCACCTAAAAGACATCGGAAGCTGCCGCAGGCGAGCTGTCAGTTCAAAGATGACCCTGCCTTCACCATGCTTTCCCGGAAGCGTCAACCATATGGGCATGGCAGAGGCCAAAAACAGCAGGAATGAGACATGGAAGACGCGGTTTCGCGCCTGGAATCGGTAAAGTCCAACATTTCGAAGGCGGAGGTCGCGGCGCGCGCGGCAGGCACTGTCACGCTCGTCGCCGTCTCGAAGACCTTCGACGCCGACGCGATCCGGCCGGTCATCGGGGCGGGCCAGCGCGTCTTCGGCGAGAATCGCGTCCAGGAGGCACAAGGCAAGTGGCCGGCGCTCAGGGCCGAATTTCCCGACATCGAACTGCATCTGATCGGTCCCCTGCAATCCAACAAGGCGAAGGAAGCCGTCGCGCTCTTCGACGTGATCGAGACCGTCGACCGCGAAAAGATCGCCGCCGAAATCGCCAAGGAGATCGCCAGGCAGGAAAAGGCGCCGCGGCTCTACGTCCAGGTCAATACCGGTCTCGAGGAGCAGAAGGCCGGCATCGATCCGCGCGAGGCGGTCGCCTTCGTCGCGCGCTGTCGCGACGTGCACGGCCTCGCGATCGAGGGGCTGATGTGCATCCCGCCCTTCGACGAGAATCCGGGACCGCACTTCGCCCTGCTCGAAAAGATCGCCCGCGAGGCCGGCGTCGAGAAGCTTTCGATGGGCATGTCCGGCGACTACGAGACCGCGATCCGGTTCGGCGCGACGAGCGTGCGGGTCGGCTCGGCGATTTTTGGAACGCGCTGAGCGTGGAATGTGCCGTGGTGTCAGGGCAAAACACTTGGTATGATGTGCAGACTTCAAGCAGGAGCACTTCGAATGCAAGGAAAAGCTGCATCTGAAACGGCCGGATCGAACGAACGAGAGCTGGGCAGAGCGCGTTTCGAATTGCTCCGGGACAGGAACGGCCATATCCGCTTTCGCTATGTGTCACCGAACGGCGAGGTCGTCTTCAGGTCTGGGGGATACACTTCGAAGTCGGAAGCCCTGAAGGCGATCGACAGCGTCAAGCGTGGCGTGGGCACCGCAAGCGTCGCTGAAAACAGGCCGACGCTGATCAGCCATATACTTTCCGGACCCGATTGGCCGGAGGAAATGTACGAGGCAGTCAACCGGCGGAGCAAGGCATCCAGCCGGCCACCTATCGATTTCTGATGTATCTCATCGATACCAACACGTTCTCGGATGCCCACAAAGGCGTTCCGGAACCGGTGGCATGGTTGTCGTCGGTAGATTCCGGCTCAGTATACCTAAGCGTGATCACATTGGGCGAGATCGAACGCGGCATTGAAATGGTGCGTGCCAGTAAGCCGGCTAAGGCACGCGAGCTTGAGAAATGGTTGCAAACGCTCAGACAGGAGAATGGCGATCGGATATTGCCGATAACGGAGGATGTCGCCCTCGAATGGGGTAGGCTTTCCGCTCGCCATAGGCGCGGCGAAGCCGATGCGCTGATAGCGGCAACTGCGATTGTCCATGGCCTGACGGTCGTCACCCGAAATATCGCCGATTTCGATGGCACCGGCGTTGCCGTGCTTAATCCATGGTCCGACGCGCCGGCCTGAACGACTCAATACAATCTTGCATGTTCCACTAGAAAATCCAGGAACGCCCGCACCCGCGCCGGCAGGTGCTTGCCCTGGCCGACATAGACGGCATGGGTGACTTCCTGATCGCCGGGATTGAATGATCCCAGCAGAGGCGTCAGCCGCCCCGCCTCGATGTCGGGACCGACATGCCAGCGCGCAAGGCGGGCGATGCCCGCCCCCTCAATCGCCATCCGCCGCATGGCCTCGCCGTCGCTGACCAGCGTGTTGCCTGCCGGATTGATCATGATCGCCTCGCCCGCCTCGTCGATGAACGGCCAGCCGCCGATTCGCCGCACGAAGCAGAAATCCATGAGATTGTGCGAGGAAAGGTCGCGCGGGCTGCGCGGCACGCCGCGCCTTTCGAGATAGGAAGGAGCGGCGATCAGCACCATCGGGCTTTGGCCGAGCTTGCGCGCGATCAGGCTCGATTCGCCGAGCGGACCGGCGCGGATGGCAACGTCCGCGCGTTCCTCCATCAGGTCGATGACGTTGTCGGTCAGCACCAGGTCCACCGCCACGTCCGGATATCGTTCGAGAAAGCGCGGCAGGAGCGGGATCAGCCTGTGCTGGCCGAACGGCACGTAGCTGTTGACACGCAGCCGCCCGCGCGGCGCCGCTCCCGCCGCCGCCTCGCGCTCGGCCGCGAGCATGTCGGCGAGTATGCGCGTGCCGCTTTCGTAGAAGCCGGCGCCTTCCGGCGTGAGCTGCAGCTTGCGCGTCGAGCGGCTCACCAGGCGGGCGCCTAGCCGTGTCTCCAGCCTCGCGATCAGCTTGCTGACGGCGGACGGCGTCATGCGCAGTTCGCGCGCGGCGGCGGAAAAGCTCCCAGCTTCCACCACGCGCACGAACACTTCGATCTCGCCGGAACGGTTGATCTCGGGTCTCGCCATCCGTGAATCTATTTCACAGAAAATGTGCCCTCGGCAAGGCTGGTTCACAGCCGGAAACGTCACGATCTTCTTCGGCGCGGGCGCATCCATCGGCGCCTTCCCTTTATCACGGAGCGCGCCCCATGCCCCTTGCCCTTTATGCCCTCACCGCCGGCGCCTTCGGCATCGGCGTCACCGAATTCGTCATCATGGGCCTTCTGCTCGAGGTCAGCGCCGATCTCGGCGTCTCGATCTCGTCGGCCGGCCTGCTGATATCCGGCTACGCGCTCGGCGTCGTCGCCGGCGCGCCGTTGCTCGGCGCATTCACCGGAAAATGGTCGCGCAAGACCCTGCTCATGAGCCTGATGGTCGTCTTCACGATCGGCAATCTCGCCTGCGCGCTGGCGCCGGACTACTGGACGCTGATGGCGGCGCGCGTGCTCACCGCCTTCGCGCATGCCTCCTTCTTCGGCGTCGGCTCCGTCGTCGCCACCGGCCTCGTCGCGCCCAACAGGAAGGCATCGGCGATCGCGATCATGTTCACCGGCCTGACGGTCGCGAACATTCTCGGTGTTCCTTTCGGCACCTGGCTCGGCCAGGCGTTCGGCTGGCGTTCGACCTTCTGGGCGGTGACGCTGATCGGCATCGCGGCGCTCGCGGTGATCGCGCTGCTCGTCCCGAGGGATGAGCCCGCCGCCGACGAGGAGGCGGACACCGGCGGCGCGCTCGCCGTGCTTTCTCGTCGCCCCGTCCTGCTCGGCCTGCTCACCACGGTGCTGAGCTGGGTCGGCGTGTTCGCCGCCTTCACCTACATCGCCCCGATCCTCACGCGGATCACCGGCTTTTCGGACGCCGCCGTCTCGCCGATCCTGCTGGTCTTCGGCGGCGGGCTCGTGGTGGGCAATCTGCTCGGCGGAAAGCTCGCCGACAGGCGCCTCGTGCCGACCATGCTCGGCAGCCTCGTCGCGCTCTCCGCCGTTCTGCTCGCCATGACCTTCGCGATCCACGATCAGGTTCTGGCGGTCGCGGCCATCGGCCTGTTCGGCGCGGCCGCCTTCGCCACCGTCGCGCCGCTGCAGATGTGGGTGCTGCAGAAGGCCGAAGGCGCCGGCCAAGGGCTCGCATCGAGCTTCAACATCGCAGCCTTCAATCTCGGCAACGCCATAGGTGCAGGGCTCGGCGGTCTCGTCATCGACCACGGACCGGGTCTCGGCTCGGTCACCTGGATCGCCGGCCTCGTGCCGCTGGCAGCCCTGGCCGTTGCGTTCCTCGCGCTGCGCCTCGAAAAACGGGACGGCGAGAGGCTTGCGCCGGCCGCGGTCTGCCCCGATCCGGCCGAGTGAGCCCTTGTCCAGCCTTCAAAGCCCGACCATTCGGTCGAACCGCCTCGACATGGGAACGCTAGCGGTCAGGCCCTGACGCATCCTCATGCTGAGGTGCGAGCGAAGCGAGCCTCGAAGCACGCAAGACACCAGAACCGAAACTCTAGGAGATTTATCCATGGAATATCGACGTCTCGGAGCATCCGGACTGAAGGTTCCCGCCCTCAGCTTCGGCGCGGGCACATTCGGCGGCACGGGCCCGCTCTTCGGCAATTGGGGCAACACCGACGCGATGGAAGCCCGCCGCCTCGTCGACATCTGCCTGGAAGCCGGCGTGAACCTCTTCGACACGGCCGACGTCTATTCCGCTGGAGCCTCGGAGGAGGTTCTGGGCGAGGCGATCAAGGGTCGCCGCGACGAAATCCTGATCTCGACCAAGACCTCGCTGCCGATGGGAGATGGACCTTACGACGCCGGTTCGTCGCGCCCTCGCCTGATCCGCGCGGTGGAGGATGCGTTGAGGCGCCTCGGCACCGACTATATCGACCTCCTGCAGCTTCATGCCTTCGACGCCGGCACGCCCGTCGAGGAGGTGCTTTCCACGCTCGACGACCTCGTCCGGGCCGGCAAGCTGCGCTATGTCGGCGTATCGAACTTCTCCGGCTGGCAGCTCATGAAGTCGCTGGCCGCGGCCGACAGGCATGGCTGGCCGCGTTACGTCGCGCATCAGGTCTACTATTCGCTCGTAGGGCGCGACTATGAATGGGAGCTGATGCCGCTCGGCCTCGACCAGGGTGTAGGCGCGCTGGCGTGGAGCCCGCTCGGCTGGGGTCGTCTCACCGGCAGGATCCGGCGCGACAAGCCGCTTCCAGGGACGAGCAGGCTGCACGAGACGGCGAGCTTCGGCCCGCCGGTCGAAGACGAACTCCTCTACCGCGTCGTCGATGCGCTGGATGCCATTGCCGAGGAAACCGGCAGGACCGTTCCGCAGATCGCCATCAACTGGCTGTTGCAGCGCCCGACAGTCTCCTCCGTCATCATCGGCGCGCGCAACGAGGAGCAGTTGCGCCAGAACCTTGGTGCCGTCGGCTGGTCGCTGACGCCGGACCAGGTGGCGAGGCTCGATGCGGCGAGCGAGACCACCGCTCCATACCCCTACTTTCCCTATCGCCGGCAGGAAGGATTCGCCCGGCTCAACCCACCGGCGGTTTGATCGACCGAAACGCTACCGTCGTCGCGAATAGCCCGACTCAGGATCGGCGGAACGCCTGGCCGCCGCCGTTCCTTGACCGCTTCAATGCAGCACCAGTTCGCCGCTGACATTGCGCCATTCGCTGGGCGAGATCAGCCGCTTGTGGGTGTAGCGCACCGAATGCAGCGGGCCGTCCAGCTTCGCTTGCCAGAAGTCGAGAAAACCGTAAAGCGCCGGAAATTTCGGAGCGAGGTCGTAATGCTGCCAGATGAAGGTCTGCAGGAGGCCGGGGTGGTCCGGCAGCCGGTAAAGAATCTCGGCAGTGGTGAGGCCGTAGCCGCGCAGCATCAGTTCCATTTCGGTTTCGTCGCGCATGGGTCAGATACCTCGTCGAGGTTGCTCCTCCACATCGCCAATGTGCGGTCGTTTTGGTTAACCGTCTATTGAAATCTCCATGGATCACGTGCATTTTACTTTTAAATTCAGCCATTTAGCAGCCGCCTCCGACCACTGCTAGCGGCGACTGGACCAAGCCTGCCGAACGTCTGCGACATCGCGGCCGCTCGAATCCATCGTCTATGTTGTGGCGAGGCGCGGAATGTTAATAATGCGCGCGAATGGCGGCGGTCGTCCGCTTCGCCGGCTGCTTCGGGCTGCCGGCACAGATCCCGGAGGAAAGAATGTCCGATGTAAAGATCCATCGCGTCCAGCCGGCGTGGAAGAAAGACGCGCTGATCGACAACGACACCTATTTGAAATGGTACGACCAGAGCGTGAAGAACCCCGACAAGTTCTGGGCCAAGCACGGCAAGCGCATCGACTGGTTCAAGCCCTACACCAAGGTCAAGAACACCTCCTTCTCCGGCAAGGTCTCGATCAAATGGTTCGAGGACGGCCAGACCAACGTCTCCTACAACTGCATCGACCGCCACCTGAAGAAGCGCGGCGACCAGGTGGCGATCATCTGGGAGGGCGACAACCCCTACGACGACAGGAAGATCACCTATAAAGAGCTCCACGAGCATGTCTGCCGGCTCGCCAACGTGCTGAAGAAGCACGGCGTCAAGAAAGGCGACCGTGTCACCATCTACATGCCGATGATCCCTGAGGCTGCCTATGCGATGCTCGCCTGCACGCGCATCGGCGCCATCCATTCGGTCGTCTTCGGCGGCTTCTCGCCCGACGCGCTCGCCGGCCGCATCGTCGACTGCGAATCGACCTTCGTGATCACCGCCGACGAGGGCCTGCGCGGCGGCAAGGCGATCCCGCTCAAGGAGAACACCGACAAGGCGATCGAGATCGCCGCGAGGAACAAGGTCAAGGTCAAGAGCGTGCTGGTGGTGCGTCGCACCGGCGGCAAGATCGGCTGGGCCGACGGCCGCGACCTCTGGTACCACGACGAGGTCCGTGCCGTTAAGGCTGACTGCAAACCGGAGAAGATGAAGGCCGAGGACCCGCTCTTCATCCTCTACACCTCGGGCTCGACCGGCAAGCCCAAGGGCGTGCTGCACACGACCGGCGGCTATCTCGTCTACGTCTCGATGACGCACCAATACGTCTTCGACTATCACGACGGGGACATCTACTGGTGCACGGCCGACGTCGGCTGGGTGACGGGTCACAGCTACATCGTCTACGGCCCGCTCGCCAACGGCGCCACCACGCTGATGTTCGAGGGCGTGCCGAACTATCCTTCAGCCTCGCGCCTCTGGGAGGTGGTCGACAAGCACAAGGTCGACATCTTCTACACCGCGCCGACCGCGATTCGCGCGCTCATGGGCGCCGGCGACAAGTTCGTGACCAGGACCTCGCGCAAGTCGCTGCGCGTGCTCGGCTCCGTCGGAGAGCCGATCAACCCGGAAGCCTGGGAATGGTATTTCAACGTCGTCGGCAACAAGAAGGTGCCGATCGTCGACACCTGGTGGCAGACCGAGACCGGCGGCATATTGATCACGCCGCTTCCCGGCGCGACCGATCTCAAGGCGGGCTCGGCGACGCGCCCCTTCTTCGGCGTCCAGCCGCAGCTCGTGGACAATGAAGGCAAGGTGCTCGACGGCGCCGCCGACGGCAATCTCTGCATCGCCGATTCCTGGCCCGGCCAGATGCGCACCGTCTATGGCGATCACGAGCGCTTCGTGCAGACCTATTTCTCGACCTACAAGGGCAAGTACTTCACCGGCGACGGCTGTCGGCGCGACGAGGACGGCTATTACTGGATCACCGGCCGCGTCGACGACGTCATCAACGTCTCCGGCCACCGCATGGGCACGGCCGAGGTAGAATCCGCCCTCGTTTCCCACGACAAGGTGTCGGAAGCCGCCGTCGTCGGCTATCCGCACGACCTCAAGGGCCAGGGCATCTACTGCTACGTCACGCTGATGAACGGCGTCGAATGGTCGGATAACCTGCGCAAGGAGCTGGTCACCCACGTACGCAAGGAGATCGGCCCGATCGCCGCGCCCGATCTCATCCAGTTCGCGCCCGGCCTGCCCAAGACCCGCTCGGGCAAGATCATGCGCCGCATCCTGCGCAAGATCGCCGAGGATGATTTCGGCGCGCTGGGCGACACGTCGACGCTCGCCGATCCCGCCGTGGTCGACGACCTGGTCGCCAATCGGCAGAACAAGAAGAAGTGAAGGCGCCAGGGGCTTCCACACAGGTGGAAGCCCCGCATGCCTTCCATTTTAGCAGCCGATCTCTTCTCGGATGCGGTCCACTTCTTCCTTGCTCGAGCAGACGTTCTCGCAAGGAATGCCGTCGCCATCCCCATCCGCACGCCGATAACCGCCGCACCAAAGCTCCACCGCCTCCTCGCAGGAGCTCACTTGCTTGCAGGAGCGCGCTCCTTGAGCGAGTTGAACCGGGCCGGATTGCACCCATCGCGGTTCGTCATGGAACCCCGTCATTGCAAATGACGTCGATGCCTGCGTCGTAACGACAAGCATCATCGACAGCGTGTTCGCAAACCTGCCCATCTCAGCCCCCAAATACCCGGCGACACGTTAGCGGACGCACGACCGACAACAAAGGCCCTTGCGCCGCGGCGCGAAACACCCCACCTTGTGGTCGTGTTCAACGAACTGAAAGGAGGTGATCCGATGTCGAGTGATTCCATGTTCCTGAGCGTGGCCCCGGCGGATCGTCCTTTCGGGAAGCATTCTTCCTGACAGGCGCGTGACGCGCGGCCGGCAGCCTTGCTGCCGCCACGAGGCCGCGCCGCGAACGGAAACACGGGGGCCATCCTTTTCGGATGGCCCTTTTCCTTTGCGCGGCGGGAGACGCCGCCGGCTATCTGGTCAGTGCCAGGCGCTCGATGTTGCGGGCGATTTCCTGGAAGGCGGCGTCGAGTTCCTCGCCTGTCGCCGCCTCGTAATAGTGCTTGATTCCGCCGCTGTCGGGCGTTGCGCAATTGCGCATCACCGCTTTCGCATTCGCCTTCAGCATGAATCCGACGGTGAATATCTCGATGCCTTGCTTGCGCATTTCGGAGCAGAGCCGTTCGGCATAGGAGCGCGATTTCGACGCTTGGTCGCGAACATTCTGTCCGTGGGTGACGTCGGCAAAAGCCGTATTGAACTCGCCGTCAGTCATCAGAATCGCATATTTGGCGACCGCCTTCGGATCATGAGGCTGGGGGCGCGCCGACGCAGGCAGCACGCTCGCCCATTGTGGCGAAAGCATGTACCAACTCCATTGTATTCCGATCTGCCCTGCGGTGTGTCCGTTCGCGGTGAAGCCATCGATCACGGCTTTCAATGCGGCTTGATCGGCAGAGAGCGGCCGTAGGGCGGCCGTGGGACAGAACTCCAGGCGATAGTCGCGATTGACCATCGCGGTGTAGGGGTCGGCATCCGTAAATTGCTGCCTTCCTTCACGGTCCGTGGCGCATCTGTCGGGACCGCCGCCGGCTACCGCCTTGGGATCGCTTGCGCTTGGCGGTTCCGCCTCGGAATTTCGGTTCCGCTCGACATAGACGTAATTCGAGAGCGAGCCCGTGTTCACCGCATCCGCATAAGGCACGATCGCGACGCGCACACGCGGGTCGGCCTGATTCTGTCCGACCAGAAACGCGTCGACCGCATTTTTGGCCGCCGTCTTCAGGTCGCGGATCTTCTGACCCTGCATCGAACCCGTCACGTCCAGCATCATCGCCACCTCGATCTTCTTGTCCGAGTAGAGCGCGGCTGAATCGGTGGTGATGCGCTGGCGGTTCAGCGTGCCGAAGAGCGGGAAGGCCACGTCGACCACCACGCTCGCCTGCGCGGAAACCGTGCTTGCGACCCTGTCTATGACGACGCTGTCGAGCGTGACGCGACCGGGGCCGGCAAAGGCGCGGTCGCCATTGGCCAACAGGAATGCCTCGACGATCGTGCGGGCATCCTTCTCCTCGATCTTGCCGGTCGTCAGGTCGCGCGCCGTCGAGGTGACGGCGGCGTCGAGCGCCGCGAGCAGGTTGGACTTGGCGTGATAGAGTTGCGCGGTGTTGAGTGCGTAGCCCGCCGACAGCGCCAGCACCGAGGCGACGACGCCCATCATCACCGCGAAATTGCCCTCCGTCGAGCGGACGAAACGCGCCGCGATCCTCCGGAGGCTACCTCTCATTGCCTGCATGACATGTCTCCCTTCGCGACAGCCCCGCACTGTCGGAAACACACCTGCAGATTGCGGGCCGCCTCCGAACGAAAGTGCGGCCTTTTATTAGGAACAACTCTAACAAACTGTTTTCGAATAATTTTCGCGCTTGGGATGGTTAAGCGCTTATGAATCGTCGCAACCGTGTTGCCCCGTTCACATCGCGCGGCAGGTTACGCCCTTGCCCAATGCCGGAAATTTCCCGAAGCGGGACAGGCCGGCCGTCCCGTTTCGGCACCACCGCTCATTTCGGGACAGGCCCAAGGCCCTTGCGATAGGCGCGCCGCCCTCATATCCCGCACCATGGCAAGTGTGAGCAGCGCGGCGGCCGCTTCCTCGCCTTCGACGGCAGCGCCGTAGAACGCCTCAGAAGTCGCTGGCCATGCCCTTGACCTCCCAATCGCCGTAGCGGGCCGGATCGTTTCCGCCACGCCCGCCAAGTTCCCTGGGCAGGGCCGCTTCCTTCTTCAGCGCTTCGGCGCGGCGCGCCTCCGCTTCCGCCAGCGCCCGTTCGGCGGCGGGCGAAAGTTTCCTGGCGCGCGGCTCGGCGACTTCGTCTATCGTGGGTGTCTCGTCGTTGCTGCTGGTCATGCGTGCACTGCCGGAATATTGAAACCGCGGTTCATGGTTACCATCATATAAGCCAATGCACCGGCCGGATCGACCCGGCCGGCCTCGAAACCGGAGCTGTTAATGAATCTTGTCCGCACTGCCATGCTTCTGGCGTTCATGACCGCGCTTTTCATGGGCGTCGGCTATCTGATCGGCGGATCGGGCGGAATGACGATCGCCTTCCTGATCGCCGCCGGCATGAACATCTTCAGCTACTGGAATTCCGACAAGATGGTGCTGCGCATGCACCATGCCACCGAGGTCGACGAGCGCAGCGCGCCGGAATATTACCGCATCGTGCGCGATCTCGCCGCGCGCGCCAGCCTGCCGATGCCCAAGGTCTATCTGATCGACAACCCGCAGCCCAACGCCTTCGCCACCGGCCGCAACCCGCGGAACGCGGCCGTCGCCGCCACCACCGGCCTCCTGAGCCGTCTCTCGCCCGAAGAGGTCGCCGGCGTGATGGCGCATGAGCTCGCCCATGTGCAGAACCACGACACGCTGACCATGACGATCACCGCCACGCTCGCGGGCGCGATCTCCATGCTCGGCAATTTCGCCTTCTTCTTCGGCGGCAATCGCGACAACAACAATCCGCTCGGCATCGTCGGCGTGCTCGTCGCCATGATCGTCGCTCCGCTCGCCGCGATGATGGTGCAGATGGCGATCAGCCGCACGCGCGAATATTCCGCCGACCGCCGCGGCGCGGAGATCTGCGGCAACCCGATCTGGCTCGCCTCCGCGCTCGACAAGATCGCGCGCAGCGCCAAGGCGATCCACAATCCCGATGCCGAGCGCAACCCCGCGACCGCGCATATGTTCATCATCAACCCGCTTTCGGGCGAGCGGATGGACAATCTGTTCTCCACCCACCCGAACACCGACAACCGCATCGCCGCCCTCCAGGCCATGGCCGCCGAGTTCGGCACGCCGCGGCAGGATCACGCGCCCTCGGCTGCCCCGCAAGGCCCGTGGAGCCATGGTGCCGGCCGCGCAGATGCGCCCAAGCCCCGCGAGCAGCGGCCGAGCCCCTGGGGCAACAACCCCACCGGACCGCGCAGCGGTCGCAAGGGTCCCTGGTCGTGAACGCCGGCACGCCGGCTGCCGCAGGAAACCGCAACGCTCGCACCCGAAAGCAACATGCCTCCCCCGGCGATGACATTGCCGGACTGCAGGCGCGTCGCACCGCGGCGCGCCTTCTCGGCGCGGTGGTGGATGCGGGCACCTCGCTCGACGGGCTCACCGACCACGATCACGGCCATCCGCAATTCCTCGCGCTCGACATGCGCGACCGCGCGCTGGTGCGGGCGATCCTCGCGACGGCGCTGCGCTTCCGCCGCACGGTCGAGGCGCTGATCGTCGCACGCCTCGACCGCCCCCTGCCGGCCAACGCGCATTCGCTGAGCCACATCCTGCATGTCGCGGCGGCGCAGATGCTGTTCCTCGACATTCCCGACAGCGCGGCCGTCGACCTCGCCGTCAGCCATGCGAAGTCCGACCCGCGCACCGCGCGCTTCTCCGGCCTCGTCAATGGGGTGCTTCGCGAGATCGCGCGGCGCAAGGAGCGCGCCCTGCCGGCTGCGCTCGCACAAACCGTCGAAGCCCCCGACTGGTTCGCCGCGCGCCTGCGCGCCGCCTATGGCGACGACGAAACCGCCGCGATCCTCGAGGCTCACCGCGTCGAGGCGCCGATCGACCTGACCGTGAAATCCGATCCAGCCGGCTGGGCGGCGCGGCTCGGCGGCATCGTGCTGCCGACCGGCAGCGTGCGGCTCGAAAGGCTCGATGGGCCGGTCGCCGAACTGCCCGGCTTCGCCGAGGGCGAATGGTGGGTACAGGACGCGGCGGCAAGCATTCCGGCGCGCATGCTGGCAGACGTGTCCGGCCTTCGCGTCGCCGATCTCTGCGCCGCCCCCGGCGGCAAGACCGCGCAGCTTGCCCATGCCGGCGCGAAGGTCACCGCGCTCGACCTCTCCGCCAACCGCGCGAAGCGGCTCGCCGCGAACCTCGACCGGCTGAAGCTCTCCGCCGAGATCGTCGTCGCGGACATGGCGAAATACCAGCCCGAAGCCCTCTTCGACGCGGTGCTGCTCGATGCGCCCTGCTCTTCCACGGGAACGGTGCGCCGTCATCCCGACGTGCCTTGGACCAAGTCGCCCGAGGACATCTCCAAGCTCGCCGCGCTGCAGCGCCGGCTGCTCGACCAGGCGGTGAAGCTGGTCAAGCCCGGCGGGCTCGTCGTCTTCTCCAACTGCTCGCTAGATCCGGAGGAGGGCGAGGCGCTCTACGACACCTTTCTGGCGGAGACGTCGGACGTAATTCCGGTTCCCGTCGCGGCGGACGAATTTCCCTTCTCGCCGGATTTCCGTGCCGCGCACGGTGCGCTGCGCACGACACCCGCGGGCTTCGCGAACGCCTCGCCGCGGCTCTCCGGACTCGACGGATTCTACGCCGCGCGCATGCGAAGGACGGGGTGAAACCCTTCCGCCGATATTTCGCCTTCGCACAAACTCTTGAATCATCTAAGCTATTCCCGAAGGTCGCGTCGGGGCGACGCGGCAAGGAGGGTGCGGATTTTGACGATTGCGAGGGGTGACGCCCCGCAGCTTTGTATTCTTGTCGCCTCGGAAATCTGGCGACGGGTGCGGCGGCGATTGCGCGCCGGCCCGATCTATCGCTGGCGTTTCACGGGCCGAACGCCGGAGCGCGTGCTCATCGCGCCTCCGGATCTGCGCCTCGCCGATCCGCAGATCGCGCATGAGATTTACCATGGCCGTTTCCCGCTCGGCGGCTTCACGGTCGACACCGTCGGCGCGTCGCCCTTCCAGACCGACGTCGCGAACCCGGCCTGGCAGCGCTCGCTGCATGGTTTCCGCTGGCTGCGCCACATGCGCGCCGCCGGCACCGATCTCGCTTCGGCCAATGCACGGGCGCTCGTATCGGACTGGATTTCCATTTACGGCAGGCGGATTTCCGGCGTCGCCTGGGAACCGGCCGTCACCGCGCGTCGCATCATCTCGTGGCTGCAGCATTCCGCCGTCGTGCTGCAGGGCGCCGAGTTCCCCTTCTATCGCGCCTTCCTCAAGTCGCTTACCCTTCAGATCCGCTATCTGCGCGCGGTGGCCGCCGAAATGCCCGACGGCGAGGAGCGGCTGAGAGCCCGCATAGCGCTCGCCTTCGCCGCGCTCTCGCTGCCGGTTCCCTCTTCGGCGATCCGCAGCGCCAGCAAGCATCTGAGCGCGGAGCTCGAACGCCAGATATTTCCCGACGGCGGCCACGTCTCCCGCAATCCGGAGGCGGTGCTGGAACTGCTTGCCGACCTCCTACCGCTGCGCCAGACCTATTCCAACCAGGCCGAGGCCCCGCCGGAGGCTCTGATCGGCGCGGTGGAACGCATGCTGCCGGCGCTGCGCTTCTTCCGCCACCAGGACGGCACGCTGGCGCGGTTCAACGGCATGGGCGCGACCAGCCACGACCGCATCGCGGCGATCCTGCACCATGACGACACCGCCGGCGCTCCGCTCCTGCATGCGCCGCATTCGGGCTACGAGCGCCTCGCGATGGGCACCACCACGGTGATCGCCGACGCGGGCGCTCCGCCACCGACCGAACTGTCGCACCAGGCACAGGCGGGCTGCCTCTCCTTCGAGCTCTCCTCCGGGCGGCATCATTTCGTCGTCAATTGCGGCGTCGACACCTATGGCGCGGAGGATTTCCGCCCGCTCGCGCGCTCCACGGCGGCGCACTCCACCGCGACGGTGAACGACACTTCGTCGGGCCGCTTCGTCCTGTCGCCGCGTCTGACCCGTCTGCTCGGCACGCCTCTCATCAACGGACCGCGGCGGGTGCGGTGCGAACGGACCGACGGCGACGGCACCCAGGGCTTCGTGGCGAGCCACGACGCTTATGTGCCGCGCTTCGGCCTCTACCATCAGCGCGAGCTGTCGCTGTCGGCCGAAGGCAAGCTTGTCGAGGGCATCGACCGCTTCTTCCGCTCGAGCGGCGACACGGCACGCGCCAATGGCCGCGACGCCGTTCAGGTGCGCTTCCACCTCCATCCTCATATCGAGCTCTTCGAGGACCGGCACCAGCGGCTGATCCTGAGCGCGCGGGACGGCGACGGCTGGGTGTTTTCCTGCCAGGAGCTTCTGCCGGCGGTGGAGGAATCGCTTTTCTTCGCAGGCCTCGGCGGGCCGCGCCGCAGCAGCCAGATCGTGCTGAGCTTCAAGGCGTCCGAACATCCCGAGATCCACTGGCGTATTCAGAAGCTCTAGGGTCGGCCGGTTCACCTCTCCCTGACCAGGCCTTCGGAATGTTTTTCGATTGGCTCGGGGAATGCCGCCTTCGGCGGCAGCGCGGCGTTTTCAATGCGGCCGGGTTGTGATAGGCCCCCGCGCATCTCTTCCTTACCGATCCCGGAGCCCCGCACCATGGCCGTCGCCTCGAAGAAAATTCCCGCACCTGATCTGGTGAAGGCGCGCCGCGCGCTTTTGTCGGTTTCCGACAAGGCCGGCCTGCTGAAACTCGCCCGCACGCTGCACGAGGCGGACGTCGAGCTGGTTTCCACCGGCGGCACCGCGCGCGCGATCGCCGAAGCAGGCATTCCGGTGAAGGACGTCTCCGACATCACCGGTTTCCCCGAGATCATGGACGGCCGCGTCAAGACGCTGCACCCTTCCGTCCATGGCGGCCTGCTCGCCATCCGCGACGACGAGGAGCACAAGGCGGCGATGGCCGAGCACGGCATCGGCGCCATCGATATCGCGGTCATCAATCTCTATCCGTTCGAGGAGGTGCGCGCCGCGGGCGGCGACTATCCCTCGGTCGTCGAGAACATCGACATCGGCGGCCCCGCAATGGTCCGCGCCTCCGCCAAGAACCATGCCTATGTGGCGATCGTCACCGACCCGGCCGATTATCCGCGCCTCATCGACACCTTGAAGGCCAATGACGGCGCGACGCCCTACCGGTTTCGCCAGGAGCTCGCCGCCAAGGCCTATGCCCGCACCGCGGCTTACGATGCCGCGATCTCCGGCTGGTTCGCCGAGGCGCTGGAGATCGAACATCCGACCTGGCGCGCTTTCGGCGGCAGGCTGGAGAACGTGATGCGCTACGGCGAGAACCCGCACCAGCAGGCGGGCTTCTACGTCAATGGCGACAGGCGGCCCGGCGTGGCGAGCGCGCGCCAGCTCCAGGGCAAGCAGCTTTCCTACAACAACATCAACGACACCGACGCCGCCTTCGAGCTGGTCGCCGAGTTCGATCCGGCGCGCACCGCCGCCGTCGCCATCATCAAGCATGCCAACCCTTGCGGCGTGGCCGAGGGTGACAACCTGAAATCGGCCTATCTCAAGGCGCTGGCCTGCGACCCCGTCTCCGCCTTCGGCGGCATCGTCGCGCTCAACCGCCTGCTCGACGCGGAAGCGGCCGAGGAGATCGTCAAGACCTTCACCGAGGTCATCATCGCGCCGGAAGCGTCCGAAGAGGCCGCCGCCATCGTCGCCGCGAAGAAGAACCTGCGCCTGCTCGTCACCGGCGGCCTGCCCGACCCGCGCGCGGCGGGCATGGCCGTCAAATCGGTCGCCGGCGGGCTGCTCGTCCAGTCACGCGACAATTCCGTGGTCGACGACCTCGACCTGAAGGTGGTGACGAAACGCGCGCCGAGCGATGCCGAGATGTCCGATCTGCGCTTCGCCTTCCGCGTGGCCAAGCATGTGAAGTCGAACGCGATCGTCTATGCCAGGGACGGCGCCACGGTCGGTGTGGGGGCCGGTCAGATGAGCCGCGTGGATTCCGCCCGCATCGCCGCGCGCAAGGCGATCGACGCCGCCGAAGCAGCGGGCTCGGCCGAGCCGCTGACCAAGGGCTCCGTCGTCGCTTCCGACGCCTTCTTCCCCTTCGCCGACGGGCTTCTCTCGGCCATCGAGGCCGGCGCGACCGCCGTCATCCAGCCCGGCGGCTCGATGCGCGACGAGGAGGTGGTCGCCGCCGCCGACGAGCACGGCATCGCGATGGTGTTCACCGGCGTCCGGCATTTCCGGCACTGAGCCGCTCTTCCTTCCCTCCTCGGGGAGAAGGAAGGGATGCCTACTCCTCCATCTTGTCCGCCGGGTATGGCGTCGGCCACAGAAGCGCCATGCCTCCGGCGAGGAACAGCAGGATCATCGTCATGCCGAGTCGGGGCGAGCCGCTGATCGCCGTGACCGTCGCGACCAGGAACGGCGCGACGAAGCTCGTTGCCCGGCCCGCCAGGGCGTAGATGCCGAAATAGCGGCCGGCCTCGTCGGCGGTGACGCTGCGTGCCAGATAGGAGCGCGACGAGGCTTGCACCGGGCCGAAGGCGAGCCCGATCAACAGGCCGAAGACGATATAGGCTTTCTCCGCCGGGGTGCCGAACAGGCCGCCGGTATCCTCGCCCGGCAGCATCAGCGCGCCGAAGAGGGTGAAACCGGGGCCGGTCGAGATGATGCCGACAGTGGCGACGAGCAGGAATATCAGCGCGATCATCACCACCGTCTTGGAGCCGAGCGCGGTGTCGAGCTGTGCGGCGACCCAACAGCCGAAGATGGCCACGATATTGAGGATGATCCCGAAGACGCCGATCTCGGTGACCGACCAGCCGAACATCGCCGCCGCGAAGACGCCGCCAAGGGCCAGCAGCGCGTTGACGCCGTCCTGATAGACCATGCGCGCGATCAGGAAGCGCAATATGCCGCCGCGCCGGCGCACTTCGCCCAGGGTCGATTTGAGCTCCGCAAGCCCCTCTCGCACCGCGGGACCGATCGCCTTGCCCTTGGCGCCGTCGGGGGTGAAGAAGAACATCGGCAGGATGAAGATGAAATACCAGAGCGCGGACATCGGGCCCGTGGCACGGGCATCCTCGCCGAGCTTCGGATCGAGGCCGAACAGCGGATCGGCTCCGATGATCGTCTTGCCCGTCTCGGGCGAGCCGGCGAGCATCGTCACGACGAAGATCAGCGCGATCATGCCGCCGAGATAGCCGAGACCCCAGGCTATGTTGGAAACCCTGCCGATCTCGGCCTTGGAGACGAGGCGCGGCATCATCGAATCGTTGAAGACGGTGGAGAACTCCGCGGCGATCGAGGCCAGCGAGAAGGCGAGAATCACCGGCACCAGCGGCGAGCCGGGGGCGGCGAACCACAAGGCGCACAGGCTTGCGATCTTGATGGCGGCGAAGAAAGCGATCCACGGCTTGCGCGGGCCGGTCTGGTCGGCGATCGAGCCGAGCACCGGCGAAAGGATCGCGATGAAGAAGCCGGCGATGGCGATGCCGTAGCCCCAGGCGGCCTGGCCCATGGCCGGATCGCTCGCCATGCGCGACACCACGTAGGGCCCGAAGATGAAGGTCGTGACCACCGTGAAGAACGGCTGCGCGGCCCAGTCGAAGAACATCCACCCCCAGATGCCGCGCCGCGACGTGGCGACGCGCCTGACTTCGTCCATGCTCCCCCTCCGCTTTTCCGCAGGCTGATCGCCTGCCATTGTCGGGCCGCCCGCGTCAATCGCCGATCAGGTCTGACATCAGCCCCGAGGCAACCGTCAGCTTCGAGACCGTGATGTCGCCACCCTCCGTCAGCGCCTGCAGCCGCTCCCGCGTCCGCGCGATGCGGTCGCCTCCGGCATCGAGCCAAGTCGAAACCGGCTCGTCCGCTTTCGGCCCCGCCGCGAGCGCCGCGACCGTGATGCCGCGCCGTGCGGCGCCGATCATGTCGATTGCGCGCGAAAGCGCCAGCCCGTCATAATAGTCGGCGGGCGTTATGGTGCGCGCGGCATCCGAGATGCGTCCGACGCGGAACGCCTCCGTCACCGCGAAGAACGCTTTCGCCCCGTCGATCAGGTCGGCACCCGAGGCCTCGGCCGCCTTGGCGATGTCGGGAATCAGCTCCTCGATGTTGAGGAATGCGATCTTGCCGGCGAGCCTTTCCGGCACGCCTCCCTTGAACAGGCCGTGCGCGCGCTCGGCCTGCCGCTCCCGCGTGGAAGCGGGCAGCATCGCCTCCAGCCTCGGCTCCAGCGTGCGGCGCGCGTCCCGCAGCCGTGAAATCCGCGCGCCTACGGTCTCGTGACCCTCGTCGTTCTTGAGGAACCACGCCGTCGAGGAATAAACGAGGCGTCCGACCTGCTGGTAGAGATCGAGCTGCAGGTCGCCGTCGATCCTGTTGTCGAGCGCGTCGATTTCGCCATAGAGCGCCGGCAGCTCGAAGCCGTCGCGGACCACGGCGTAGGCCGCGACGACATCGGCCGCCGAGCGGCTGGTGAGGTCCTGCATCCGGCTGACGAAGGACGGGCCGCCGCGATTGATCGCGTCATTGGCGAGCAGCGTCGCGACGATCTCGCGGCGCAGCCGGTGCGAGCGGATGTCGTCGGCGTATTTCTTCGCCATGCGCTGCGGGAAATAGCCCATCAGGTCCGCGTCGAAATGCGGATCGTCCGGCAGGCCGGTCGTCACTATGTCGTCGAAGAGGACGAGCTTGGCATAGGCGAGGAGAACGCCGAGCTCAGCTCTCGTCAGCGGCTCGCCGCGCAGCTCGCGCTCGGCGATCGCCTGCACTCCCGGCAGGAGTTCGACGCCGCGGTCGAGCAGGCCGCGCGCCTCCAGCGCCTCCATGAAACGCTCCTGATGGCCGAGGTCGGCAAGCCCGCGCCGGCGCGCCAGCGACAGCGCCAGCGGCTGGCGGTAGTTGTTGGCGAGCACCAGTCCGGCGACCTCCTCGGTCATCTCCGCCAGCAATTTGTTGCGCGCCGGCCGGGTCAGCGCGCCACGCCGCATCGCGGAGGCGAGAGCGATCTTGATGTTGACCTCGACGTCGGAAGAATTGACCCCGCCCGAATTGTCGATCGCATCGGAATTGCAGCGTCCACCGGCCAGCCCGTATTCGATGCGGGCCCGCTGCGTCATGCCCAGATTGGCGCCCTCGCCCACCACTCTCACACGCAATTGGCCGGCGCTGACGCGGATGACGTCGTTGGCGCGGTCGCCCGCGTCGGCGTTGCTCTCCCCCGAGGCGCGGACATAGGTGCCGATGCCGCCGAACCACAGGAGCTCGACCGGCGCCTTCAAGATCGCGTTCATGATCTCGGTCGGCGAGGCCGTCGTCGCGGCGAGCCCGATCGCCTCGGCCGCCCGCGGGCTCAGCGTCACCGATTTCTGGCTGCGCGAGACGATGATGCCGCCTTCGGAAAGCGTGGAACGGTCGTAGTCCTGCCAGCTCGACTGAGGCAGCTCGAACAGGCGCTTGCGTTCGGCGAACGACGTTTCGGGATCCGGATCGGGATCGATGATGATGTCGCGGTGATCGAAGGCGGCGACGAGCTTCGTGCAGGGCGAAAGCAGCATGCCGTTGCCGAACACGTCGCCGGACATGTCGCCCACGCCGACGACGGTGAACGGCTCGGACTGGATGTCCTTGTTCATCTCGCGGAAATGGCGCTTCACCGCCTCCCAGGCGCCGCGCGCGGTGATGCCCATCTTCTTGTGGTCGTAGCCTGCCGAGCCGCCGGAGGCGAAGGCGTCGTCCAGCCAGAAATCATGGGCCTGGCTGATCGCGTTGGCGGTGTCGGAGAAGGTCGCCGTCCCCTTGTCGGCGGCCACCACGAAATAGGGATCGTCGCCATCGTGCCGGATGACGCCGGCGGGAGCGACCACGCGGTCGCCGTCGAGATTGTCCGTGACCGAGAGCAACGAGGAGACGAAGTTCACATAGGCACGCTTGCCCGCCTCGAATGTCTCGCCGCGGCTGCCGCCTGCCGGCAACCGCTTGGGATAGAAGCCGCCCTTCGCGCCGACCGGCACGATGACGGCGTTCTTGACCTGCTGCGCCTTGACCAGCCCCAGCACCTCCGTGCGGTAGTCCTGCGCCCTGTCGGACCAGCGCAGGCCGCCGCGCGCCACCGGGCCGAAGCGCAGGTGCACGCCTTCCACTTCCGGCCCGTAGACGAAGATCTCGCGCCACGGACGCGGCTCGGGCAGACCGGTCAGCGCGCGCGAATCCAGCTTGAAGGCGAGCGAGCGCGGCTCGGCGCTTTCCGGCGCGTAGCAATTGGTGCGCAGCGTCGATTCGATCAGGTTCTGGAACCGGCGGATGATGGTGTCGTCGTCGAGGTTGGGCACGGCATCGAGGCCGTCCTTCAGCGCCGCTTTCACGTGGCGGATCGTGATCTCGCTTTCGGCCGCGGCCTGCGGATCGAACCTCGCCTGGAACAGGGAGAACAGCGCGCGAGAGAGGTCTGGATAGCGGTTGAGGGCCGCGGCCACGAAATCCTGGCTTTGCGGAATCCCCGCCTGCTGCAGATAGCGGCCATAGGCGCGCAGGATGGTGATCTCGCGCGCCCTCAGGCCCGCCGTCTGCACCAGCGCGGCATAGCGGTCGTTGTCGGAGATGCCGCTCCAGACGGAAAGGAACACTTCCTCGAGCAGCGCCCCTTCGTCGGAAAGGTCGATCGGCGCTCCGTAGGCGTTTTCCAGTTCCATGTCGTGGATGAAGATCGTTCCCGCCGCCCCTTCGCCAGGCACCTCGAAGGTGCGCTCGCTGATGACGCGGAAGCCCATATTCTCCAGAAGCGGCACGCGCCGCGACAACGCCACCGGCTCGCCGTGGTGATATATCTTCAGCGCCGCGCCCTGCGGCGGATGGCCGGGCAGGTGGTAGAAGTCGACGGCGATCGGGTCGTCTGGCCCGATCCCCTTGATGTAGTGGGCGTCGAGAAGCGCGACGTCCGGCGCGAAACTGTTGCGATAGCTTTGCGGGAAGCCGTTCGCGATGGCGATGAGCGCCGGATCGGCCTCGCCGTCGCCAGCCACCTCGCGCATCGCGTCCTCCCAGGTGCGCACGATGGAACGCACGCCCGCTTCCAGCACCGACTGCTCCACTTTCGGCGTCTTTCCGCCCGAGCGCCCGATGATGAAGTGGACGCGGGCGAGATTGCCTTCCGGAAACGCCGGATAGTAAGCCGACAAACGACCGTCGAAGACGCGCTTCAGGTAGGCTCCGATGCGCTCGCGCACCTCGGAATCGTAGCGATCCCTCGGAACGAAGACGAGGATGGAGACGAACCGGTCGAATTGGTCGACGCGGAACAGCACACGCACGCGCGGCCGCTCGCCCAGGGCGAGGATCGCCTCGGCATGCTTGCGCAGCATGGGCACGCTGATCTGGAAAAGCTCGTCGCGCGGATAGGATTCCAGCACGTTGATCAGCGCCTTGCCGGAATGATCGTGCGGGTCGAAGCCCGATTTCGCGATCACCGCGCTCACCTTGGAGCGGAGATAGGGTATCTTCAGCACCGAGCGCGTATAGGCCGTCGAGGTGAAGAGGCCGACGATGCGCAATTCGCCGGTGAGCCTGCCCTTCTGGTCGAAGGTCTTGACGCCGATATAGTCGAGATAGATGCGCCGGTGGACGACCGACTTTGCGTTCGCCTTGGTCACGATCAGCGGGTCGGGCCCATGCAGGAAGGCGCGGATTTCCGGCGTCGTGGTCACCGCTTCGGTGCCCCGGCGCAGCACAAGCACGTTGGGATCGGCGAGGATGCCGAGCCCCGGCTTGCTCGAGCGCTCCAGCGTGCCGTTCTTCTCGCCGCCGCTGTAGCGGAACTCGCGCATGCCGAGGAAGGTGAAATTGTCGTCGCGCAGCCATTCGAGGAAAGCGATCGCCTCGGCGACCTCGTCCTTGTCGAGCGGCACCGGCGCGTAGCGGAAATCGGCGATGGCCTGGTCGAGGCGGGCGAGCATCGGCCGCCAGTTCGATACGGCGGCATGCACCTGATTGAGGATGTGATGCAGCCGCGTCTCGAGACCGCCGATCTCGTCCTCGGTCAGCCTTGCGACATGGACATGGATGACGCTGACGCGGTCGGCATCCGCGAAGCCCTTTGCCGCCGAACCGTCGCTGCACAGTTCGGAAACCCCGCCGCGATCGTGCTTGACCATGATGACCGGATGCAGCACCAGCGCCGGCTCGCCGGCGCTGTCGGCGATTTCTCCCAGGATCGAATCGAACAGGAACGGCATGTTGTCGTTGACGACCGTGATGACCGTCATCTGCCGGCCGTGCCGCTCAATGCCCGGCTCGTTGCGGATGGAGACGACGCTGTCGCCCCGGCGGTGCTTCCTCAGCGCGTCGTAGGCGAGCTCGGCGGCCTTGGCGAAGACGGAAGCATCGTATTCGGCAAGGTCCTCGGCCGGAGCGCGCGCCTTCAAAAATTCGGCGAGCTTCACCGCGGCGCCATCGGAGATTTTGGTTGCCGATGTCGACCGTTTTTTGCGTGCAGCCATTGCGTTTCGATCTCCCGCGGGTGATTTTTGTCCGCATCGTAGCAGACAAACCATGTTTGGCGACCGGCAAGCGAGCCGGCGGAGTCAAATTTGCCCAATTTCGATGAAAGGGAGGTGAAGGCAATGAAGGAAAAGGTGACAGCGCTGAATCTGGAGCCGTCCGGCGAGCTTTCGGAAGCCACCAGGGCCTATTTCGCCAAGTGCGAGGAGAAGCTCGGCCTCGTCCCCAACGTGCTCCTCTCCTACGCCTTCGACGAGAAGAAGCTGCGCGCCTTCACCGACATGTACAACGACCTGATGCTCGGCGAATCGGGCCTCTCCAAGCTCGAGCGCGAGATGATCGCGGTCGCCGTCTCGTCGGTGAACCATTGCTATTATTGCCTCACCGCGCATGGCGCCGCGGTGCGCCAGCTCTCCGGCGACCCCGCGCTCGGCGAGATGATGGTGATGAACTACCGCGCTGCCGAACTGACTCCGAAGCAGAAGGCGATGCTCGACTTCGCCGTCAAGCTGACCGAGACGCCGGACAAGATCGAGGAAGCGGACCGCAAGGCGCTCCGCGAAGCCGGCTTCGGCGACCGCGACATCTGGGACATCGCCTCTACGGCCGCCTTCTTCAACATGTCGAACCGCGTCGCCGCCGCCGTCGACATGCGGCCGAACGCCGAATATCACGCGATGGCGCGGTAGGCTCCTACCGCGAGGCGATCGCCGCGGCGGCGCCCGCCATGGTCGCGGCGCTGACGCGGTTGGCGATCCTCATGGCGCGCGCGCTCCTCAGGACACGCCGGGCCTGCGCGGCCGCCGCCACCCAGGTCAGGTCGATCGCGACCAGCACCAGCGCCATGGTCAGGGTCAGTTCCGCCCAGCCGAGCACGGTCACGCCTCCGAGATCGATGATGGTCGGCAAAAGCGCCATGTAGAACATCATGATCTTCGGATTGCCGAGCGTGACGGCCATTCCCGCCAGGAACAGCCGCAGCGGCGATTCCGTCTTCGGCATCTCTCCGTCCCTGATCTCGACGGGCGCCGACCACATCTTCCAGGCAAGCCAGGCGAGATAGGCAACGCCCGCCCATTTCAGCACGAGGAAGGCGAGGTGGAAGGTCTGCGCCACGAAGGCGAGGCCGAACACCGCCATCGACAGCCAGATCGCCTCGCCGATCCACATGGCGAGCAAGAAGGGGAAGACGTCGCGAAACCCTTTCGAAATCACGCGCGCCACCAGCGCCGCGATCGACGGTCCCGGCGAGCCGGCGGCGACGAGCAGCGCGCCGGCGAAGATGAGAAGCGAGGAGGGTTCCATTGGATGATCTTCGTTGAGATGCCTGGGCTCGACATTAGCCGAAGACGAGAGGAGATGGTAGCGCCCCGCGGATGGCCCCTTGCCGAACCAGCGGCGCGGGGCTAGAAGTCGCCTCCCGATTGCAACTTCCAGGCCTCTGTTTTGCCAACGTAACCGCCGGTCTCATCCACATCATCGCGTCACGCTGGGCCGCGCTTCGCGCAGCCTGTTTTCATGTGTTCGTCGGGATTGCGGTTCGAGACCGGTTTGGCATGACTGAACCGCTGCCGGCACGCTTCCGCCCGGCGCGCCCGCTCCCGATTTCACACCGCCACACCGCGCCTCGCAGCGAGGCATCTCGACATCGCCGGCCTGACGGACTTCCGAACCGGAAGAGTTATTCGGCATGTCCCGTTCCGTCAGATGGACGATCGTACCCCGGACCGCACCCCAACCCTGGATTTCCTGCAGTCGCTGCGATTGCGAGAGGCCTTTCCGCAGCAGCGGAAAATTCAGGGTCAATGCCAACGGCAAGCGCATCGACGCATGGCTGATCTATAAATGCAGCCATTGCGACGACACCTGGAACTTTCCGATTTTCGAGCGTCGCAACCGGCATGAGCTCGAAGCCGCCGCTTTTGAGGCCCTCACCTCGAACGATCCTGAGCTTGCCCGCCACTTCGCCTGGGATGTTGCCGGGCTGAGGAGCAGGGCAAGCCGCGTCGAGGAGGCAACGGAGTTCCTGATATGCAAGGAAGTCCAGTCCCGCGGACAGGAAAACGCGCGAAGGCTGGAACTGGAAATCGTTTCGGCACTGCCCGTTTCGACGCGCCTCGACCGCTTGCTGGCCGGTGGTCTCGGGTTATCGCGATCGCGCCTGCTGCGGCTCCACGAGGAAGGCCGAGTCGCGATCACCCCCGGCGGCGCGGCTGTGCTGCGCAGGCCGGTGCGGAACGGAACGCGGGTTGTCTTCGACCTGCGGGAACTGCCCGAGGCATGCGACATCGCCCGCCGGGCCGCCGGCGACGGAAATGAAAATTGACGGAATCCCGGGGGCGGCCCTTGCCGGTGCCGTCACTCCTCCACCGAATCCGGCCCGCCGCCGCCGCTCGGCGGCGGCTTCGGCGCCGGCGGAAGCCCGAAGAGCGTCAGGACGCCGAGGCCGACAAGGCCATCGGACAGCGTCCTCCACCAAGGCTTGGGCGGTGGCGCAGGCTCGCTTTCGAGAACATCGTCGAGCAGCGCCTTCGCCGCCTCGTAGTCGCTTTCGACCACGGAGACCGGTATGCCGCCGAAAGCAGTCATCATGTGCGGCGCGTTGTTCGCAAGCTCGGTCGGCGCAAAGGCGTATATGCCATGCGCCGCCAGCATGGAGACACAGATCTTCGCCTCCATGACGCTGTAGTAGACGGTCAGTCGAACGAGCCGCCCGCCGTCTGCTTCGTTGGCCTCAGGCAGCGCCGCTGACTTTCTGCTTCTCGAAGCGCTTGCGCTCGTGCGGGTCGAGATAGAGCTTGCGCAGGCGGATCGATTTCGGCGTCACCTCCACCAGTTCGTCGTCCTGGATCCAGGCGAGCGCGCGTTCCAGCGTCATGCGGATCGGCGGCGTCAGCTTCACCGCCTCGTCCTTGCCGGCGGCGCGGATGTTGGTGAGCTTCTTGCCTTTCAGCACGTTCACCTCGAGATCGTTGTCGCGCGAATGGATGCCGATGATCATGCCGGCATAGACCTTGACGCCGGCGTCGATGACCATCGGGCCGCGATCCTCGAGGTTCCACATCGCGAACGCCACCGACTCGCCCTGATCGTTGGAGATCAGCACGCCGTTGGTGCGGCCGGGCAGTTCGCCCTTGTAGGGCTGGTAAGAGTGGAACAGGCGGTTCATGACGGCGGTGCCGCGCGTATCGGTCAGAAGCTCCGACTGATAGCCGATCAGGCCGCGCGTCGGCGCGTGGAAGACGAGGCGCTGGCGGTCGCCGCCCGACGGACGCAGCTCGACCATGTCGGCCTTGCGCTCGGACATCTTCTGCACGACGACGCCCGAATGCTCTTCGTCGACGTCGATGACGACTTCCTCGACCGGCTCGAGAAGCTGGCCAGCCTCGTCCTTCTGCATGACGACGCGCGGACGCGACACGGCGAGCTCGAAGCCTTCGCGGCGCATCGTCTCGATCAGGACCGCGAGCTGCAATTCGCCGCGGCCGGAGACGTAGAAGGAATCCTTGTCGGCCGATTCCTCGATCTTCAGCGCGACATTGCCCTCGGCCTCCTTGAGCAGGCGGTCGCGGATGACGCGGCTCGTCACCTTGTCGCCCTCGGTGCCGGCCAGTGGCGAATCGTTGACCAGGAAGGACATCGTGACGGTGGGCGGATCGATCGGCTGCGCCTGCATCGCGTCGGAGACGGACGGATCGCAGAAAGTGTCGGCGACGGTGCCCTTTTGCAGGCCCGCGATGGCGACGATGTCGCCGGCCTGTGCTTCCTCGATCGGCTGGCGCTCGAGGCCACGGAAGGCGAGGATCTTCGAGACGCGGCCATTTTCCAGCAGCGAGCCGTCATGATGCAGAACCTTGACCGCCTGATTCGGCTTCAGCGTGCCCGACGCGATACGGCCGGTGATGATACGGCCGAGGAACGGGTTGGCTTCCAGGATCGTGCCGATCATGCGGAACGGGCCGGGCTCGACGGCCGGCTCCGGCACATGCTTCAGGACGAGATCGAACAATGGCGCAAGCCCATCTTCCTTGGGGCCTTCCGGGCTTTCGGCCATCCAGCCGTCCCGGCCCGAACCATAGAGGATCGGGAAGTCGAGCTGCTCGTCGGTGGCGTCGAGCGCGGCGAAGAGGTCGAACACCTCGTTGATGACCTCGTCGGCGCGCGCGTCCGGACGGTCGATCTTGTTGATCGCCACGATCGGGCGGAGGCCGACCTTGAGCGCCTTGCCGACGACGAACTTGGTCTGGGGCATCGGGCCTTCGGCGGCATCGACCAGCACGATCGCGCCGTCGACCATCGACAGGATGCGCTCGACCTCCCCGCCGAAATCGGCGTGGCCGGGCGTGTCGACGATGTTGATGCGGGTGTCCTTCCAGTCGACCGAGGTCGCCTTGGCGAGAATCGTGATGCCGCGCTCCTTCTCGAGATCGTTCGAATCCATGGCGCGCTCTGCGACGCGCTGGTTTTCGCGGAACGAGCCCGACTGCTTCAGGAGCGCATCGACGAGGGTGGTTTTTCCATGGTCGACGTGCGCGATGATCGCGATGTTACGAAGGTTCATAAATATCTTCTCGGGGGTCTGGCCTGCGCATGAAACGACGCGCGGCGTTTTCAGTTGCGGCGCTCATACAGGTTTTTTCGCTTTTGCGAAAGAGGGCGGTCTTTCGCGACGCAAGGTTCAGGAAATTTTAAGGTTGCAACTTTATTAACATTCTTGCGTTACGCCGTCCCGACACTAGGTAATGACCATGATCAGAAACCTGTATCTCGCGAAGCTGGCGGCAATCGCCGCGTTCCCGCTGATGATCGGCGCCGCCTGGGCGCTTGCCCCGCAGAACGTCCCGTTCGACGAGCAGGATTTCGTTCTCGACGAATCCTACGTGCCGGGCCAGTACGGCATCGACTACGACGCCGTGACCTGCTCGACCTCCAAGGCCGTCAAAAGCGCGGCGCGCGGCTGCTGAGCCGCGCTCTTCCGCGTCAAATCAGTCCGCGCTTCTCCATCATCGCTTCCGGCGAGGGCATCTTGCCGCGGAAGGCGATGTAGAGTTCTTCCGGGTCGCGCGATCCGCCGGCCGAATAGATATGGGTCCTGAGTTTCCGCGCCGTCTCGGCGTCGAAGACGTCGCCCGTCTCCTCGAAAGCGGAGAAGGCGTCGGCGTCCAGCACCTCCGACCACATGTAGGAATAGTAGCCGGCCGAGTAGCCGTCGCCGGAAAACACATGCAGGAAATGCGGGCTGCGGTGGCGCATCGCGATCGCCTCCGGCATGCCGAGCTTCTTCAGCGTTTCGGCTTCGAAGGCCAGCGGGTCGGCGGGCGCCTCGGGCTGCGCGTGATAGGCCATGTCGATCAGCGCCGAGGCGGTGAACTCGACCGTGGCGAAACCGGCGTTGAAGGTCTGCGCCGCCAGCATCTTGTCGAGCAGCGCCTTCGGCATCGGCTCGCCGGTGCGGTAGTGGACGGCATGCTTTTCGAGGATCTCGGGCACGGTCAGCCAGTGCTCGTAGAGCTGCGAGGGCAGCTCCACGAAATCGCGGCTGACCGAGGTGCCGGAAACCGACGGCCAGGTGACCTCCGTCAGCATGCCGTGCAGCGCATGGCCGAATTCGTGGAAGAGGGTGCGCGCGTCGTCCATCGAAAGCAGCGCCGGCTGCCCCTTCGGCGGCTTGGCGAAATTCATCACATTGTAGATGATCGGCGAAGCGCCCTCGCCAAGCTTGTGGCCGGGTTCGAGCGAGCTCATCCAGGCGCCGGAGCGCTTGGAAGGCCGGTTGAAATAGTCGGCGAGAAAGGTCGCGCGGTGCGAGCCGTCGGTGTTCCTCACCTCGAAGACGCGTACGTCCGGATGCCACGCGGCGACGCCCTGCTTCTCCTCGAAGGACAGCCCGAACAGCCTTCCCGCGACCTCGAAGCAGGCGTCGATGATGCGGTCGAGCTGGAGATAAGGCTTCAGTTCCGCCTCGTCGAAAGCGTATTTCTCCGCCCGCAGCTTCTCCTGGTAATAGCGCCAGTCCCAGGCGGCGATCGCATCGTTGCCGCCGCCGGCCGCCGCGATCCGCTGCAGGTCGGCCTGGTCGGCGGCGGCCTTTTCGCGGGCCTTGTCCCAGACCGGCTCCAGCAGTTCCAGCACGGCTTTCGGCGTCTTCGCCATCGTGTCGTCGAGCTTCAGCGCTGCGAAGCTTTCATAGCCGAGCAGCTTCGCCTTCTCGGCGCGAAGGGCGAGCGTTTCCTTCACGATCGCGCCATTGTCGGTCTCGCCGCCATTCTCGCCGCGCCGGATGAAGGCTTCGAACGCCTTCTCGCGCAGGTCGCGCCTGGCGGAAAAGGTCAGGAACGGCTCGATGATCGAGCGCGACAGCGTCACCGCGTACTTGCCTTCCCGGCCGCGCGTTTCGGCCGCCTGCGCCATGGCGTCCTTCAGGAAGTCCGGCAGCCCGGCGAGATCGTCGCCGCCGTCGAGAAACAGCGCCCAGTTCGCTTCGTCGGCAAGCACGTTCTGACCGAACTGAGCGCCGAGCCCGGCGAGACGCTCGTTGATCTCCGCAAGCCGCTTCTTGTCGCCCCCGTCGAGCTTGGCGCCCGCCTTGACGAAGCGCTTCCACGTCTTTTCCAGGACGCGAAGGGTCTCGGCGTCGAGCCCCAGCGTCTCGCGCGCCGCGTACAGCCTGTCGATGCGCGAGAACAGCGCCTCGTTCATGAAGAGCGCGGAATAATGCCGCGACATCTTCGGCGCGATCTCGCGCTCCAGCGCCTGAATGTCGGGGTTGGTGTGGGCGCCAGCCCGGCACCAGAAGATCGCCGAGACGCGGCCGAGCGGCTCGCCGGCAAGCTCCAGCGCGGCAAGCGTGTTCTCGATCGTCGGCTCATCGGCATTTTGCGCGATCGCCTCGACCTCGTCCCGATGCGCGGCAAGCGCGGCGTCGAACACGTCCGCGAACTGATCGTCGGAAATGGCCGTGAAATCCGGCAGCCCGAGCGGCCCCGTCCAAAGCGTCAGCGGATGGCGGGAAGGATCGACGGGGGATGCGGACATGAAAAACCTCTGCGATGGAATTGGGCAGGCGGACCGGACCGGTCAGATGTAGGACCACGAAGGCGTGATCGCAACCCGCCTTGACGCAGTGCAGCAGAAGAACTAAGTGGAGCTTATTATAAGTCTTACTTACAATTTGATCATGCCCCAACGAACCGACACCGATACGTTCGGCTTCCTCATTGCCGACCTTTCCCGCCTGTTGCGCGCCGAGATCGACCGCCGCACCGCGGAGGCGGGCCTCGGCCTCACCTCCGGCGAAGCCCGCGCCCTTTCGCATGCCGCCCGCGCCGGCACCGTGCGCCAGTCGGTGCTGGCCGAACGCATGAATGTCGAGGCGATGACGCTTTCGGCCTATCTCGACCGTCTCGAGGCGCGGGACCTCATCCGCCGCACGCCCGATCCGGCCGATCGCCGCGCCAAGCTCGTCCATTTGACCGAGGCGGCCGAACGCGTCCTGCCCGAAATCAGGAACATCAGCGCGGCGATCCGCGAGGATGCGTCGCGCGGGCTCACTGCCGAGCAATGGGCTATGCTCCAGGACATGCTGAAGACGGTGCGCGCGAACTTCTCCGAGAAGGCGGAAAGCAGCAGGGCGGGAGCGGCGGCATGAACGTGCAGACGCAGGATCCGGCCGCGAAGGCACCCCCCGTTCCGGTCATGAGCGAGAGGCGCGTGAGCCTGCTCGGCGCCCTTCTCGTGGCCGTCGGGCCGATTTCAATGGCGCTTTTCACGCCGGCCATGCCGGAAATCGTGCGCGCCTTCGGCAGCACCGAGGCGGCGGTCAAGATGACGCTGTCGCTCTATTTCGCCGGCTTCGCTCTGGCGCAGCTCGTCTGCGGCCCGCTGTCGGACGGTTTCGGCCGCAAACCCGTCACCATGGCCTTCATGGGCATATATCTCGTCGCCACCACGCTCGCGCTGCTCTCTCCCACCGTCGAGGTGCTGATCGCGGCGCGCTTTCTACAGGGCGTGGGCGCGGCCGTCGGCATGGCGATCTCGCGCGCCATCGTGCGCGATCTCTTCACCAACGAGCGTTCCGCGCGCATCATGAACCTCATCGGGCTCATCCTCGGCGTCGGCCCGGCCTTCGCACCGACGCTGGGCGGCGTCACGATGGAGCTGTTCGGCTGGCACGCCATCTTCGTCTTCATGCTGCTGATGGGCTTCGCCATCATCGTCGTCGCCAGGATCTTCATGGTCGAGACGGTCGAGCGCGATCTTTCGCGCATCCGGCCGCGCGCGCTTGCGCACTCCTACGGCTCGCTTCTTCGCAGCGGCTACTTCCTCACCTCCAGCCTGGTGCTCGCCGGCTCGCTCGGCGCGCTCTACACGCAGGCGACCGTGCTGCCCTTCATCCTGATGAACCGCGTCGGCCTCTCGCCCACCGAATTCGGCTTCGGCATGCTGATGCAGTCGGGCATGTTCTTCGTGGGCTCGCTGGTGGTGCGCCAGCTCATGCGCCGCTACGGCGCCTACCGCATCGTGCCGCTCGGCCTTGTCTGCATGGCGGTCGGCAGCATCGCGCTCGCGGTTCTCCTGCGCGTCACCGAACCCACCTTCCTGACCGTCATGGGGCCTGTCGCCTGCTACGCCTTCGGCATCGCCTTCATCATGCCGGCGATGTCGACCGCGTCGCTCGCGCCCTTCCCGCACATCGCCGGTGCCGCGGCGGCGCTCGGCGGCTTCTTCCAGATGGGCGGCGGGCTGGTCGGCGGCGGCATCGCCGCGCTCTTCGGCGACCCGGTGATGGCGATGGCCACGATCATCCCCTGCATGGGACTGCTTGCGATCGTCGCATGGCTGGTCTGGCGCAGGCTTCCCGAGCCGGTCTTCTCGAAGGTGCTGGTGGCGCGCGTCGAATAGAGCATCGGGCCTTCGGCGGCATCGACCTTCCGATCATCCGATGCTCGAACGAAGCGATTGGGACCTAGGCTCAGTCGAGCTCCGGCCGCTCGAAATCCCCGGTCTCGGGATTCATCGACCACAATTCGCCCGACGAGATGTCGAACCAGGCGCCATGCAGCGTCAGCCGGCCCTTCTTCTCGAGGATCGAGACGCAGGGAAACGTCCGCAGATTGGTGAGCGAGAAGCGGATGGAGATGCGCTCCAGCGCCGTCTGGCGTTCGACCGACGTCATCATCGTGTTGCCGCTGACGATCTCGGCCGCCGGTGCGACCATTCCCATCCACTTGCCGATGAAATCTCCGGGCGAAAGCGGCTCCGCCGCCGGGTCGAGCGCGGCGCGAATACCGCCGCAGCGGCCGTGGCCCATCACCACGATGTTCTTGACCTTGAGGCTCTGTACAGCGAATTCCAGCGCGGCGGAGGTCGCATGGAAATGGCTGTCCGGCTGGTAGGGCGGCACCAGATTGGCGACGTTGCGCACCACGAAGAGCTCGCCGGGAGAAGCGTCGAATATCGTTTCCGGCGCGGAACGCGAATCGCAGCAGGCGATCACCAGCGTCTCCGGCGACTGGCCCTCTCGCGCCAATTCGCGGTAGCGATCCCGCTCGGCGGCATAGCGCCCCTTCATGAAGTTGCGGTAACCCTGAAGCAGCTTTTCCGGTAAATGGCTCATGCCTTGCCAGTAGCGGGAAAGTGCGAACCGCGCAACAACGAGCTTAAGTCCAGATCGCGATCGGATTGCCCAGGGTATCGACAAGCGGCGGATCGGGAAACGGAACCGTCTCGCCCCGCGCATGGCGCGCGGCGATCAGCATCATCGCCGCCGCGTCCAGATAGTCGTCCTCGGCCGCTCCGCGCGGCGGAATGGCGTCCAGGAACGCCCGCTCCACCCCGCAGCGATCGAGCAGCCGCTTGCGCTCCTCCATGCCCGCCGGATTGATCCTGCCCTTGACCTTCTTCGGCAGTTCCATCGCACTTTCGCCGTTCAGCCGCCAGAAGGCGGCTTCGGGATGCGATTCGATCACCCGGCCACGCAGTTGCGGGCGCTCGATCAGCAGCCGGTCGATCTCCCTGATCTTGGAGAAGATGCCGAACGCCTGGATCGAAATGCCCTTCGCAGGTTCGGAAGTCGCCCGCGCCACCACGCTGGCCCGGCGGTGGGCGGCGTACCATTCCCCCACGTCGGGGAACGGTCCGGTCTCGGCATAGACGGCAGCGCGCGAGGGAATGGAAAAGACGCTCGACTGGCGCTGGCCGAGATGCCGGCGCACCAGCGCCTCGGGTCCCCGCCCGCCATGTCCGGCGCTGTCCGGCAGGCCGATCGGCATGTCGACGGCGATCACCGCCTCGCCAGGCAGGAGATCGACGAGCATGGCAAAGCTCGGAAAGACGCCGGCTTCCAGCCGGCCGCCACGGCGCATCACCGCCACCCATCCCGCCTTGCAGCCGTCGACACCCGCAACGACCGGAAAATTCATGAGCGGCGCTCGCCGCCGGAATGAAGGATGCGGCGCATCTGCACCATCGCCATTGGATGGGAGAGGCTTTGCGCGTCGGTTTCGAGCATGAGCTCGTCGGCCCCTCGCTTCGTCGCCCGCGCCAGTATCTCGAAGACGGCGGCCGTCGTCGCCTGCAGCGCCTTCTCGGCCGTCTGTCCGCCCATGATCCGCGACAGGAACAGGGCGGAGGTGAGGTCGCCGAGACCGTTCGGCGCATTGGCGACGGCGCGGTGCTCGGCAAGGATGACCTCACCGCGCCGAACCAGCAGATTGCCGGTCGAGCCGGCCATCATCGCATGCGCCGACGTCACCAGCATCGTTTCGGGGCCGGCCTCGAGCGCCGCATCGATGACGGCCTTGTTGTCCGCGAGCGGACGCCCGCGCATCCATTCCAGCTCGAAACGGTTGGGCGTCGCGATATCGGCCACGGGCAGCAAGCGGTCGCGCATCGCGGCCGCGACCGCCTCGGGCACGTAGAGCCCGCCGGCATCCCCCATCACCGGGTCGCAGACATAGAGCGCTTTCGGATTTCGCGCCTTCACCGCCGCGACGAGCGAGGCGACGGCCTCGGCCTGCGCGGCATCGCCGAGATAGCCCGAGAGGACCGCGCCGACCTCGCCCAGCCACGGCGCGCCCTCGAGGTCGCGCATCAGCGCCGCGAACCCGTCGGCCGGCGGCACGATGCGCGTGGCGCGGCCGTGCCCGGGATGCCATGGCAGGATGACGGTCGGCACCGCCCACACGGGAAAGCCGAGCGTTTCCAGCGCGAAGACCGCCGCGCGATTGCCGACTGAGCCGCGCGCCACATGGCTGGAGACGACGATGACCGCACGCGGTGCCTGGTTTTCCTGATTGCTCATGCTTCAGCCATTGCTCACTACGAAATTGATCAGCCAATAGACGAGGTAGATCAGCAGCGCGAGCCCCAGCCATCGGCCGATGCGCGTGCCCCAGAGCTCCGCCCAATCCTTCTCGTCGGCGTCGC
Organism: Aquamicrobium sp. LC103; assembly: GCF_001014615.2. Taxonomy (GTDB): domain Bacteria; phylum Pseudomonadota; class Alphaproteobacteria; order Rhizobiales; family Rhizobiaceae; genus LBCQ02. Next base: position 602,926 of record NZ_LBCQ02000001.1, on the reverse strand, counting down.
GGCCGGACATGTGGTCGGAGACGCGCTTGGCCATGGATGCCTCGGTTTCCGCGCCTACGCGATCGATGATGCGCCGCGATTCGACGTTCCTGTCGTCGTCCCTGCTCATGGCTTGTTGCTCCCGTTTCGGTGAGATTAGAGCATGGCCGGGAAACTGCGAACCGGCTTGCGCGAGAAAACGCTGTGCCAGCGCGTCCCTCGCGCAACCTCCCGCCGGGCCATCGGGATTCCTTTTGTACACGAATAACGCTAAGCTCGCCGCGCATTCAACCTTTCGAGGGGATCGATCCATGCAAGTTCGGGCCTTTACAGGGGTGAAGCCGCGCCGCGCCTTCGCCGTGCTGCTTCTCGCGTTGCTCGTGCCGTTGCTTTCGGGCTGCGGCTTCAACACCATCCCGACGAACGAGGAACAGGCGAAGGCTGCCTGGAGCGAAGTCCTCAACCAGTATCAGCGCCGCGCCGATCTCATCCCCAATTTGGTGGAGACCGTGAAAGGCTACGCCGCGCAGGAACGCGAAGTGCTCGAAGGCGTGGTCGAGGCGCGTGCGCGTGCGACGCAGGTTCAGGTCACGCCGGAGATGCTGCAGGACCCGGAAGCCTTCAAGGCCTTCCAGGACGGTCAGGCCGGCCTCACCGGCGCGCTGTCGCGCCTGCTCGCCGTCGTGGAGAACTATCCCGACCTGAAGTCGAACCAGAACTTCCTCGCCCTCCAGGCGCAACTCGAAGGGACGGAAAACCGCGTCGCCGTCGCCCGCCGCGACTATATCGAGGCGGTGCGGGTCTACAACACCTCGCTTCGAACCCTGCCGACCATGATCTGGGCGAAGCTCTGGTTCACCGACAACCAGCCCTACCAGACCTTCACGATCCCCGAGGAGCAGATGCGGGTGCCGCAGGTCGATTTCGGAACCAATCAGGGCGGGTGACCGGGCACTGGCGGCGGCTTCCGCAATGAGCACGGCAGCAGCGCTTCACCCGCAGCTTCGTCGCGGACACCGGACGGCGGCATACGGAGCAGTCGCCGCGGCCGTGCTGTGGCTTGCCCTTCTCGCCGCCGCCTTCGCCGCCGAGCTGCCGGCGCTGACCGGGCGCGTGGTCGACAGCGCCGGCATGATGGACGCCGCCTCGCGTCAGGCCCTTGACGCGAAGCTCGCCGCGTTCGAGCAGAAATCCTCGGATCAGATCGTCGTCGCTACCATTCCCTCGCTCGACGGAGAAGCGCTGGAGCCCTATGCAAATCGCCTGTTCCGCGCCTGGAAGCTCGGCCAGGCCGGCGAGGACAACGGCATATTGCTGCTCGTCGCGCGCGACGACCGCAAGATGCGTATCGAGGTGGGTTACGGCCTCGAAGGCACTCTCACCGACCTCCATTCCAGGCTCATCATCGAGAACATGGTGCCGGCCTTCCGTGCCGGCGATTTTTCCGGCGGAATCACCAAAGCCGTCGACGACATCATCCTCGTGCTCGAGGGCAATGCGGCCGAGCTCGAGGCGCGCGCCGAGCGCAACCGGCAGGAGGAGGAAGGCGTCCCCTTCGTGGCCATGATCTTCATCGCGGTGTGGGTATGCCTGTTCTTCGGCTCGTTCCTGTTCGCCGTGCTGGCGCCTGTCTTCGGACGCAAGCTCGGCCCCGGCCGCTATCGCTGGCTGGGCATGGACATCACCATCGGGCAAGGCTCGCGCCGCCGCTCCTCCGGCTCCGGCTGGAGCGGCGGCGGTGGCGGCTGGTCGGGCGGCGGCGGCTTCTCCGGAGGGGGAGGCTCGTCGGGCGGCGGCGGCGCCTCGGGAAGCTGGTAGGATGGGCGAATGACGAAACCTCTCACCGACGAACAGCGCCTCGCCCTTTCGGAAGCGATCCGCGAAGCCGAGGAACGGACCTCCGGCGAGATCTACTGCGTGGTGGCGCGAACCAGCGACAGCTATTTCTATCCGGCCGCCTTCGTGCTCGCGCTCGGCATGCTGATCATAAGCCAGCTCGTCGCCTTCGTCCTCGACCGCGACTGGGCCGACATGTCGATTGCCGTCTTCGCCGCCGCGCAGATACTCGCCTTCGCCGCGGCACTCGGCGTGATCTGGGTGTTTCCGGCGCTGCGCATCTTCTTCGTGCCGCGGCGCCTGCGCTATCTTCGTGCTCACGACAATGCGCTGAAGCAGTTCCTCGCCCACAACATCCATCTCACCAGCCGGCGCACCGGCATCCTCATCTTCGTCTCGCTCGCCGAGCACTACGCCGAAGTGCTGGCCGATGACGGCATCAGCGCACGTGTCGATCAGGAGGAGTGGAACGCCATCGTCGCCGTGCTCGTGAAGAATGCGAGGGAGGATCGTCTCTTCGACGGCCTCTCACAGGGCATTCGCCGCGCCGGCTTACTTCTTTCGGAGCATTTTCCGGACGGCGACGACAATCCCAACGAACTGCCGGACCGCGTCGTCGAGATCTGACCGCCGATAAACGCTGTGCGGAACGAATCCGAGCACTTGCCTCGCGCTTGCCGAATGGCGGCGACGGGGTTTATGCTTAACAAATCATGAAGACGCTATCGATCGACATCCGAAAAGCCGAACCGCGCGACGCGGCGGCGATCGCCGACGTCCATCATGAGGCCTGGCAGGGCGCCTATGCCGGAATCATCCCGCATCGGGCGCTCACCTCGATGATCAGCCGCCGCGGCACGCAATGGTGGGCGAACGCCATTCGCCGCGCCGCCACCGTGCTCGTCATCGAGATCGGCGGCGTCATCGCCGGCTACGCGACACTCGGCCGCAACCGCGCCCGCGAGTTGCCGCAGCAGGGCGAGATCTACGAACTCTATCTGCGTCCCGAATATCAGGGCATCGGCCTCGGCACCCGCCTCTTCGCCGCCGCGCGCGAGAAGCTCGTCACCCACGGCCTCAAGGGCCTTGTCGTCTGGGCGCTCGAGGAGAACTCCAACGCCCTCGGCTTCTACGCCGGCGCCGGCGGCCGCGACATCGCCGAGGGCGTAGAAGTTTTCGACCAGAAGGCCCTGCGCAAGGTCGCCTTCGTCTGGGACTGACCCCGCCGCATCCCTCCTCATAGCCCTTCGCCGCATTGCAATATGCTGCATCGCGGTATATCGGCAGCGCCCAGGGGCATTCTTGAACGAACAGGAACCATGAATATGCGCATTGACGCCATCTCCATCGGCGACAACCCACCCGAAGACGTCAACGTCATTGTCGAGGTGCCGGTCGGCGGCCAGCCGATCAAGTACGAGATGGACAAGGAAGCCGGCACGCTGGTCGTCGACCGTTTCCTCTATACGCCGATGACCTACCCCGGCAATTACGGCTTCGTGCCGCACACGCTGTCCGAGGACGGCGACCCGATCGACGTGCTGATCTGCAACACGCGCCAGCTCATTCCCGGCTGCGTGATCAATGTCCGGCCGATCGGCGTGCTCGTCATGGAGGACAATGCCGGCAAGGACGAGAAGATCATCGCCGTTCCCTCGCCGCACCTGACCCGCCGCTACGAGACCGTCTTCAACCATTCAGACCTGCCGGAGATCACGCTCAAGCAGATCGAGCATTTCTTCGAACACTACAAGGATCTCGAACCCGGCAAGTGGGTCAAGATCGGCGACTGGCGCGACGCTTCCGCCGCGCGGCAGATGATCGTCGAGGCGATCGAGCGCGCCGCCAAGAAGGGCTGACGCAAAACCGCGTCAGTTATCCCCGCGACTGAAGGAAGGCACCGGCACCTCGCCGCCTTCCATCGTCGGCTGGTCGCCGCAGGCGAAATCGCGCGCCTGCGTGTCGGCGATCAGCCGCGCCCGTTCGTTGGCGCCCTCGTTGCCGGTCGCGACGACATAGGCGACCGCGCAGCCGTCTCCCTCCCCGATCAGGCCGACCTTCTCGACCACCAGAACCTCGATCGTCTCCTCGGGATCGTCGGCATCGCTCACCGACCAGCGATGGATGGTGGCGAACGGCGTTTCGCCTCCCTCTTCGCGCGCGACGCGCCATTCCACCTTTGCATCGCTGGCATTGAAGGCGTCGAAGCTTTCCCAGACGAGCGATGCATCGCCGTCGGCGGGAAAACCGTAGAAGACGGATTCGCGCTGATCCGAGTAGCGGATGACGACCGGGTAGCCGCGATAGCCGGCGCACGCCATGTCGACCCAGTCGCCGTCGCCGTTCTCGGCGGAGGCGAAGACCGAGCAATGCTCCTCCTGCACGAGATCGGTGTAGACGCTCTCGATCTCCTCGGCCGCGGCCGGACCAGCCAGGACACCGATGACGAGAGCAATCAGGCTCGCACGCATGAAGACCTCCCTTGTGAACGCGCGAAGTCTAGCCGGAGCGCCCCGATTGGCCCAGCATTTTCAGCCGCGTCTCGATTTCCGTCGGATCGCCGACGATCCGCAGGGTCTTCGTCCGAGCGGTGTCGCCGGAAACGATCGAGATCGCACCCGCCGGCACGCCGAGCCGCTTGGAGACGAGTTTGACGAGCGCCTGATTGGCCTTGCCCTTCTCGGGCACGGCGCGCACCCGCGCCCTGAGGTGGAACTTCCCGTCGGCCGTGCCTTCCACGCCCTCGAGCCCTTCCTTCGCCGATTTCGGCGTCAGGCGGACGAAGAGCTCCGCTCCGTCCTCTCGACGCCGGAAGAACGTCTCGGCGGCCATCGCCTCAGATGACGGCGGGCGCGACGCTGGTCAGCAGGAACTGGCGGATGAAGAAGATGATGAGCAGCAGGATGATCGGGGAGATGTCGATGCCGCCGAGATCGGGCAGGTAGCGCCTGATCGGCCGCAAGGCCGGCTCGGTGATGCGGAACAGTGCGTTGCCGATCGTGCCGACGAACTGGTTGCGCGGATTGACGACATTGAACGCATAGAGCCACGAGAAGATCGCGGAGGCGATGATGAGCCACCAGAATAGATCGAGCGCGAGCACGATGGTCTGGATGAGTGCGAGCATGCCGGTCTCCCTTTTAACCCCCGCGACATGTAGCTATTGGCGCGCACGGCGGCAAGTCCCGATTGCAACGCGGCCGCGTCCATGATGCGGCGCTGGCGCCACACCGGCAAGGCCGAATGCGGCACTTCGATGAGGTATCGTTTCAAACGGCGCTTGACAGGAACGACCCTCGGCTCATAAATGCCGCCCATCCGCTGGACGGGGCTGTAGCTCAGCTGGGAGAGCGCGTCGTTCGCAATGACGAGGTCAGGGGTTCGATCCCCCTCAGCTCCACCAACGGATTATTTCCCGGCATCGTCTGTCTTCGTCGCCATCGCATTCGTTGACGATCTTCCTTTTCGAAGAACTCGCCCGCGGCGAGAATTGGATGCGCGCTCACGCCCGCATCCATCTCGAAAAACACTGGGCCAGGCTCTCAAACAGCGCGCGCGCAAGGATGAAATAGGTTAGAGCATGTCAGGGTGCCTGCACCGGCGCCTCGACATTCCGGATATTCCTCCCCAGATGCACGTCTCCGCAGCTTCCGACGATCGATACGCCGCCTTTCGCCACTCTTCCTATCTGCGGTTCTGGGCAGCCCGCTTCCTCACCACATTCGCCACCCAGATCGTCTCGGTCGCGGTCGGCTGGCAGATCTACGATCTGACGCGCGATCCCTTCGACCTCGGTCTGGTCGGGCTGATCCAGTTCGCGCCGTCGCTGCTTCTCTTCCTGGTGACGGGCGTCGCCTCGGACCGCTTCGGCCGCCGTCTCATCATGGGGCTCGCCGCCGTGCTCGAGGCGCTTTGCGCGATCGCCCTGCTCGTCCTCACTCTGCGCGGATTGACCTCGGCTGCCGAGGTCTTCGTCGTGCTCGCCGTCTTCGGCGTGGCGCGCGCCTTCTTCGGGCCGGCCGCCGCCTCCCTGGTCGCCAATCTCGTGCCGCCCGAGGATTTCGCCAACGCCGTGGCGTGGAACTCCTCCGCCTGGCAGACGGCCACCATCGTCGGACCGGTGGCCGGCGGCCTGCTCTACGGACTTGCCCCGGAAGCGGCCTATTCCGTCGCCGCCGTCTTCATGGCGGTCGCCGGCGTGCTCGTCTTCTCCATTCCGAAACCGGCGCAGCACACCGAAAGCGAGAAGCCCTCGCTGCAAACGCTGTTTGCCGGCTTTTCCTATATCCGCAGCGAGAAGATCGTGCTCGGCGCCATCTCGCTCGACCTTTTCGCGGTGCTGCTCGGCGGCGCCATCGCGCTGCTGCCGGTCTATGCCCGCGACATTCTCGAGCTCGGTCCCTGGGGGCTCGGCCTGCTGCGCGCGGCGCCCGGCATCGGCGCGCTGGCGGTCGCCTTCTGGCTCGCCGGCCACCCGATCCGCGACCATGCCGGCATCATCATGTTCGTCTTCGTCGGCTTCTTCGGCCTGTTCACCGCGACCTTCGGCATGTCTACGGCGCCCTGGCTGTCGATCCTGGCGCTCGCGCTCCTCGGCGCCTCCGACATGGTGAGCGTCTATATCCGGGAAACCCTGATCCAGCTCTGGACGCCCGACCGCGTGCGCGGCCGCGTCAACGCCGTCAACATGGTCTTCGTCGGCGCGTCCAACGAGCTCGGTGAATTCCGCGCCGGCTCCATGGCGGCGCTGATCGGCACGGTGCCGGCGGTGGTCTTCGGCGGCGTCGGCGCGATCGGCATCGCCGCGCTCTGGGCCTGGCTCTTCCCGGAATTGCGCAAGGCGCGACGGCTCGACGGCAGGGTGTAGCGCAGGCGAGCTACTTCGCCGGCTTCGCCTCGAAGATCAATTCGAGAAAATGTTCGAGCCAGCGCTTCAGCTTCATGTCCCAGAGCATGCGGCCGTTCAGATGATCGCGACCGGGCTGGGCTCCCGGCAGCACGAAGCGTTGCGCGCCGCGCACCACCCAGCGCTGCATCATCACCCGCGTCAGCTCGGCGTGGAACTGTATGCCCCAGGCGTTGCGGCCGTAGCGGAAAGCCTGATTCGGATAGGTCTCGGCGCTGGCGAGCAGCGTCGCGCCCGAGGGCAGCGAAAAGCCCTCGCGATGGAACTGGTAGACCATGTCCGGCCATTCCATCAGCGCGTGGCCTTCCTCCGTCGCCTGCAGCGGATACCAGCCGATCTCGACCAGTCCCTCGCCATGGCCCTCGACCTTGCCGCCGAGATGATTGACCAGCATCTGCGCGCCCAGGCAGATGCCGAGGAACGGCTTGTCCTCCCTGAGCGGCACGGCGAGCCAGTCGGTCTCGCGGCGAACATATTCCTCCCGATCGTTGGCGCTCATCGGTCCGCCGAACACCACGGCGCCCCGATGCTCCTCCAGCGTATCCGGCAGGGCATCGCCCAGCGGCGGGCGACGGATGTCCAGATGGTAACCGTGCTGGACGAGAAGCTGGCCGACCCGGCCGGGGCTCGAATGCTCCTGATGGAGCACGACCAGTATCTGTCCCTTGTACGGCTGCGTCATCTTTCCGTCAGTCGTCTCCGTCACCTGCGGCGTCGCCGCGTACCTTCTGGCGCATCAGCACGCGGTCGCGCGGCGAGACGCCGATCAGCTCGGCCACGCGCCAGACGATATTGTCCTCAAGTTCGTGGCTTTCGCCATCGGCATAGACCATTTCCCACAGGATACCGATGAACTCGATCTTCGCGTTCCCGTCGAGCTGGCGGTTGAGCACGCTTGTGAAGGCGAAGAGATCGACCGCCTCCCGCTCCGCCTTTTCAGCGGCCGTGATGATGCCCTCGAGCTCGCTTCCGCTGACCGAATAGGCGTCCGCCAGCACCTGGCGCAGCTTCTTGCGCTCCGCGTCCTCGCGAACCCCGTCCGCGTCGATGACATGGAACATCAGCGCCGCCGCCGCTACCCGCGGATCGTCCGCGCCCGGCACTTGGTCCGCATCGCCCACGCCGGGCAGTTCCTTGAGGAAGGACATCAGTCTTTCAAGCATGTGAGCGTTGCCTGTCGAGAACGCCGGACGCCATTTTGCCGTCCCGGCCGGATCGGTGAACCATTCCTATTTAGCGCGGATGCTCCGTCTAAAACAACCGGAAGCGGCGCGCCTCGCTCTCCTCGGCCTCCTCCGGCTCGACACCGGGATCGTCCGGCAGGCGGATCGGCGACACGCGTTCGCCTTCCTCCTCGGGCGGCTCGGCATCGAGCACGGGCGCCGGAGCGACGCTTGCCGGGGCACGCTGCTCGCCGGAGGGCTCCGGCTTCTTCACCGGCTCGGCCGGCTTCGCCGCGGAAGCCTCCTCCGCCGGCCGGGGGGCTTCCGTCTTTTCGGCCGGCTTCGGCGCATCGATCGCCGCTTCCTCGATCTCTTCCTCGCGGCGGGGCGGCGCAAACGGCACAGGCACCGGAACGATCTGCCTCGGCTCGTCGGCGGCGGGCCTCTCCTCCTGCTCGACGACCGGGGCAAGCTGCTCCACGGGCGCGCGCCACTCGAAGGCATCGAGCCTGCCCGTCGCGGGCGAGGCCGGCGCCCATTTCTTCGAGGCGAAGCCGTCGGCCACCCAGGCCGGGTCGCGCGGCGCGCGCATCGCCTTGCCGAGCCATTGCCGCACCTTGCCCTGGTCGCCCGTTTCGGCCTCCTCGATATCGGCGAGGAGCAGATAGGCGCTTTCGCGCGGTCCGAGCCGGATCGAAGCTTCCGCCTCCGCCCGCGCCAGCCGGAACTCGCCCGCGTCGAGCGCGGCGCGCGCGACCGCAAGCGAGGATTCGACATTGTTCTGGCGCAGCGACTGCAGCTTCTTCGCCCGCGTAAGCCGGTCGTGGGTGGAATCGCCCGGCCGCGCATGGACATAGACCTCGGCGACCTCCGGATGCGGCTCCTTCTTCCATGCCGCCTCCAGTATCTTGGCGCCCTTGCGGGTGTCGGCCAATCGGAACAGCGCCTTCGCGGCGACGAGCGCGGTAGGGACGAGGTCGGGCGCCAGCCGGTTGGCCTCCAGCGCCGCGTTCTTCGCGCCGGCGGGATCGGCGTCGAGCATCGACATCGCCTTCGCCGTCAGAAGCACGGCCTTCTTGCGGTTGGCCGATGCCGGCTCGATCTGGCGCGTCGATTTCTGCGCGTCGACGATGCGCAATGCCTCGTCCCAGTCGCCGTCCTGCGTCTTTTCCTCCAGCGTCGCGTTGGCGGCCCAGCCGAGCTGCGGCGCGGCTTCCGCCGCCCGCGCGGCATAGTGCCGGGCGGCGACGCGATCGCCGTGGCGTTCCGCTTCGAGATAGAGCCCGCGCAGGCCGAGGAGACGCATTTCCGGATCGTCGAGCATCGCCTCGAATTTCCGCCGCGCCGCCTCATGGTCGCCCTCGAGCAGCGACGCCTGCGCGTCGAGGAGATGGATCAGCGGCTCCTGATCGGCGCTGATCAGCTTCATCGCCTCCTTCTTCTTCTTGCGCGCCAGCGCGGCGTCGCCGGCGCCGGCGGCGATCATGCCGGTCGACAGCGCCTGGTATCCGCGGTCGCGTCGGCGCACGCGAAAATAGCGCGAGATCGTATAGGGGCTGTTCCAAATGCTCTTGACCAGCCACCAGGCAATCATCACCGCCGCCACGATGGCCGTGACGATCACCGCCGCGACCATCAGCGTCACCTCATATTGGTAACCGTTGAAGGTGACGACGAGATCGCCCGGCCGGTCGGCGAGCCAGGCAAAGCCGAGGCCGAGGGCGAAGACGAGGAGAAGGAAGAAGAGGATACGCAGCATCTGGTTCTCCCAATCTCAGCCCTTGAGCGCGGCGGCGACCGCCTCGTCGACGAGCTGATCTGCCGCGTGACGCGCGCGTACCTTCTCGATGAAGGCGTTGCCCGCCGCCTTGGCATTGTCAGGCAGGCTTTCGAACTCCTGGATCGCGCGGGCGTAATCCTCGGCCTTCACCGCCGCCTCGACGCGGGCGGCGATCTCCGGCACGCCCCCACCCTCGACCACGCCGACCGGGCGCACGGAGACCAGCCCTTGCGCGCTCGTCCAGAGCCGGTCGACGATGCCGGCGTCGGGATCGACGGGTCGCACGGCGGCGATCATCGCATTGGCGGCCGCGCCGGCTTCCGCGGCGATGTCGGCGCGCGTCGGCACGCCCGCGGCGGCAAGGTTCCTGAGCTCGGCCACCTGTGGCGCTTCCGGCGCGAGCGTCGCATAGGTCTCCAGCTCGGTCGTGAACGGCGAGCCTCGGTCGATCGCCGCCTTCAGCGCGGAGGCGGAAATCACCAGCGCCGTTCCAGGCTTTTCCGCCTGCTCGTCGACACGTCCGGTGAGACCGGCAAGATCGCTTTCCAGCGTGTCGAGTCTGCCGGCGACAGCCGACTGCGCTTCTCGCGCGGTCTGGATTTCCTGCCGCAGCGTGGAAACCTGCTCGTCCATCGCCGAAAGCATCTCCTGGGGCGCGCCCGAGCGGTCGACATTGGAGAGCCCGGTTTCCAGCGAGGCGATGCGCTCCTCGAGCGGACCGAGATCGACCGGAAGCGCCGTATCTCCTTGCACGCGCGGCGCAGTACCGAGACCGGCAATGTCGGAGGAAAGCTTCTCCACCTCCGATGACAGGGCGGCGATGCGCTCCTCGGCGCCGGCGACGCGATTGCCGAGCTGCGGGTCTGGTGATGCCTGTCGCTCGCCGATTTCGGCCAAAGAGCGGCGCAGCTCTCCGATATCCGCCTCCAGCGACTGAATCGCCGCATCGTCATCGTCGCTTGCCGGGCCGGCGCCCGGAATGAGGCCGGCGACCTGCAGCCCCGCCGCCAGCGCAAGTGCGGCGATGCCGCCGACGAGGCCCGCCGCAAGCCTGCCGAGCCCGCCGCGCTTTCGCTCTGGGTCGGAAGGCTGCGCGCTTTCCTGGCGACCGACGAAAGGCTTGCTGCCCGCCGCATCCGCCTTCGTGGTGGCGCTCGCCGCGGCATCGGCCTTCGCGGATGACGTCTGCCCGGCGGTGCCCGGCATCTCGGCGGGCTTCGCCGGACCTTCCGTCTTCTCCGCCGGCTTGGCCGAAGCCGAACCGGCGGCGCCTGCGGCGGTCTTGGCCGTGGAGGACGCTGCCGCGGGGATCTTTTCTGCGGCATTGCCCGGTCCTGCCGTCGACACGCCTGGAGATTGCTCCGGCGCGGCGCCCTTCGCTGCATCCGCCTTTTCCGCCGCGGCCTTCACCCGCGAGACCTCACCGGGCGCCAGGTCTATCGTCACCGGTTCCTTGCTGGTCTTCGAATGACGCGTTCTGGGCGGCTTGACCATGCCGGGGGCTCCCTTTGTTCGAGAAAGTCGGATCGTCAACGCCGATCGGAATGTCGGCCTGATCTAATAACATGCTTGCGCGCTTAAAAGGGATGACTTTGGACGAATGCTCATCCTTCTGCGCCGATTAGTCCCATCAAGCTTTCCTCCGACGGTTCCGCGCTCACGCGAATCCGCTCCGACGCGATCTCCCTCACGGCTTCGGCCGACCGGCTCGAAATGCAGAAGAACAACGCATTCTCCAGCAGGCTTTCAACGGGTTCGCGGCGGGCAAGTTCCGCCAGCAATTCGCCGCCGCGCGTGGAATAGACCAATGCCGCGAAGAACGGCTCGCCGCCCAGCGCGGCTTCAAGCTCGCCGTCGTCATAGTCCACGGGCGGCGCGTCGTAGGTTTCGATCAGTTCCAGCGCGAAGCCGAGGGAGGCAAGCTTGTCCTCGAAACCCGGCGTCCGCAAGCGACCGGCGAGATAGGCGAGGCGGGAGGTGAGGGGCAGCGTGTCGCGGATCGTGGCCACGAGGCTCACCGCGTCGCCAGCGGCCGCCGTCACGCGGGAAAACCCCGCGTCGCGCGCCAGATCGCCCGTCCGTTCGCCGACGGCGAAGAGCGGCTTGCCGGAAAGGCTGGCGAGCAGTTGCGGCGGCGCATGACGCAGCGCGTTGCCGCTGGTCGCCACCACCGCATCGAACATGTCGGCGTCGGGCAAGCCGGAAACCGGCACGGAACGGATTTCCGTCAGCGGCAGCTTCACCGGCTGAAAACCCTCGGCCGCGAGCCGGCTTGCCGTCGCGCTTGCGCCGGGCTCGGGGCGCGTGACGAGGATGCGCCTCACGACCATCCGTCGAAGAATCCGGGGCCGGCCTTGTCGCGCACCCGCGCGCCGGCATCCGCGCCGAGCCTCGCCGCATCGGCGACAGGCCCTTCCGCCTCGATCTCGTGGACCTCGCGCCCGTCCGGCGTGAGGATCATGCCGCGAAAGGCGAGACGTTCGCCCTCCACGACGGCATGGCCGGCGATCGGCGTGCGGCAGGAACCATCGAGCGCGGCGAGAAAGGCCCGCTCGCAGGCGAGCGCCTGCGCCGTCGCCAGATGGCCGATCGGATCCAGCACCGCCTTCACCCTGTCGTCGCCGATGCGGCTCTCGACGCAGATTGCGCCCTGGCCCGGCGCCGGCGGAAAGAGCTCGACCGGCAGCAATTCGGTGATGACGTGGCCGAGTGCCAGCCGCTTCAGCCCGGCATGAGCGAGCAGCGTGCCCTCGACCTCGCCATTCTCCAGCTTCCTGAGCCGCGTCTGGACGTTGCCGCGGAAGGTCACCACCTTGATGTCCGGCCGCAGCCGGCGGATGAGCGCCTGGCGCCGCAGCGAGGACGATCCGACGACGGCGCCCTGCGGCAGGTCGGCGAGCTTCGCGCTGGCGCGGCCGATGAAGGCGTCACGCACGTCCTCGCGCTCGAGGAAAACGGACAGCTCCAGCCCGTCCGGCAGCACCGTGGGCATGTCCTTCGACGAATGGACGGCGATGTCGATCCGGCCGTCGAACAGCGCCTCTTCCAGCTCCTTGGTGAAGAGTCCCTTGCCGCCGGCTTCCGAAAGCGGCCGGTCCTGGATGCGGTCGCCGCTCGTCGAGATCACGACGATCTCGAAGGCTTCCTCGGCCATACCGTGCGCCGCCATCAGCCGCGCGCGCGTCTCCGATGCCTGCGCCAGCGCCAGCGCGCTGCCTCGCGTTCCGATCTTCAAGACATCTGTTTGCATGAGCGGCTTGGTCCGTGATAGTTCCCGGCCGACATTGGTAATCGGCCCCGGCCTACCTACCGGGGAAAGTGCGGTCGGGCAACATGGCCGCCCTCAGGATTGGATCGGGCGGCATGATCCGCGTGCTTGGCATAGAAACGAGTTGTGACGAAACGGCGGCTTCCGTCGTCGCTTTCGACGGCGGCCGCCCGGAAATCCTCTCCAACGTGGTGCTCAGCCAGATCGAGGAGCATGCGGCCTTCGGCGGCGTGGTGCCGGAGATCGCCGCGCGGGCGCATGTCGAGGCGCTGGACGGCGTGATCGCGGCGGCACTCGAGGAAAGCGGAACGAGCCTCGGCGAGGTCGACGGCGTGGCGGCGACGGCCGGCCCCGGCCTCATCGGCGGGCTGATCGTCGGGCTGATGACCGCCAAGGCGCTCGCCGCGGCGGGCGGCAAGGAGCTGATCGCGGTGAATCACCTGGAGGGTCACGCGCTCACCGCGCGGCTGACCGACGGCCTCGCCTTCCCATACCTGCTGCTGCTCGTTTCCGGCGGCCACACGCAGATCCTCCTCGTGCGGGGCGTCGGCGACTACGAACGCTGGGCCTCGACGATCGACGACGCGCTCGGCGAGGCCTTCGACAAGACGGCCAAGCTGCTCGGACTGCCTTATCCGGGCGGCCCGAACGTCGAGCGGCAGGCTGCGAAGGGCAACGCCGCGCGCTTCGACTTCCCGCGTCCCCTGAAAGGCGAGGCACGGCCGGACTTTTCCTTCTCCGGGCTCAAGACGGCCGTGCGTCAGGCTGCGACCGCGATCGCGCCCTTGTCGGAAGAGGACGTCGCCGACATCTGCGCCTCCTTCCAGCGGGCGATCACGGAGACGCTGGAGGAACGCGTCGGGCGCAGCCTCGCACGCTTTCGCGAGACCTGTCCCGGCCTCGCCGCGCCGGCCCTCGTGGTGGCGGGCGGTGTCGCGGCCAACAAGGCGATCCGCGCGACGCTGGAAAGCCTGTGTCACGGACACGGCATGCGTCTCGTCGCGCCGCCCCTGGAACTGTGCACCGACAATGCGGCGATGATCGCCTGGGCGGGAATAGAGCGGCTTCGCGCCGGGCTGGCCGGCGCGGACGCGATGGAGATGGCGCCGCGCTCGCGCTGGCCGCTCGATTCGGGCGCTACGCCCATCATCGGTTCGGGAAAACGTGGAGCCAAGGCATGACCGCCAAGCGGAAGATAGCCGTTCTGGGCGGCGGTGCGTGGGGCACGGCGCTCGCCGCGACCATGCGGAGGGCAGGCCGCGAAGCCACCATCTGGGCGCGGGACGAGGCAACGGTAACGGCGATCAACACGCGCCGCGAGAACCCGCGTTACCTGCCCGGCATCACCCTGGACGAAGGCTTTTCGGCCACCGGCGACATGGACGAGGCGCTCGGCCGCGCCGATTGCGTGCTCGCCGTGGTGCCGGCGCAGACCATGCGCGAACTCTTCACCGCTCTCGACGGCAGGCTTGCGCCCGGCACGCCGCTGGTGCTGTGCGCCAAGGGCATCGAGCGCGCCACCGGCAAGCTGCTTTCAGAGATCGCCGCCGAAATGCTGCCTCGCGCGCTGATCGCCGCGCTTTCCGGCCCGAGCTTCGCCACCGACGTGGTGCGCGGCCTGCCGACCGCCGTCACCGTCGCCTGCGAGGATCACGCGCGCGCGGCGGAACTCGCCGGCCTGCTGACGGCGCCGCATTTCCGCTGCTACTCCACGACCGATCTCGTCGGCGTGGAGATCGGCGGCGCGCTGAAGAACGTGCTTGCCATCGCGGCTGGCGCTGTCTCCGGGGCGGGCCTCGGCGCGAGCGCGCAGGCCGCGCTCGTCACCCGCGGCTTCGTCGAGCTGCGCCGCGTCGGCATGGCGTTCGGGGCCGAGCCGGAAACGCTGATGGGCCTTTCCGGCCTCGGCGACCTCGTGCTCACCTGCGGCTCCGCCCAATCGCGCAATTTCGCCTACGGGGTGGCGCTGGGGCGTGGTGAAAGTCTTGTCGGCCGCCCCTTGGCCGAAGGCGTCGCCACCGCCGGCATCGCCGCCGCCATCGCCCGCGAGCGCGGCATCGAGGCGCCGATCATCGAGGCGGTGGACGACATTCTCTCAGGCAGGACGACGATCGCCGGCGCGGTTGCCGCGCTGATGTCGCGCCCGCTGAAGAGCGAAACGGCCAACGAAGCAACCAAGACGGAGAAACGAGGATGATCTTCACGCTGATCTGCCGGGACAAGCCCGGACATCTGGAGGTTCGCCTTTCGAACCGCCCGGCCCATGTCGACTATCTCAACGGGCTCGACGCCGCCGGCAAGCTGAAATTCGCGGGCCCCTTCCTGGATGCCGAGGGCAAGCCCACCGGCAGCCTCGTCGCCGTCGAGGCGGAGGACCGCGCCGCGGCCGAGAAGATCGCGGCCGAGGATCCCTACGCCAGGGCCGGCCTGTTCGAGGCCGTCGAGATCAGCGCCTGGAACTGGGTCTTCAAGAATCCCGAGGCGAAGTGATGGCTGCCTACTGGCTGTTCAAATCCGAACCCTTCAAATGGTCCTGGGAGATGCAGAAGGCCAAGGGCGAAACCGGCGAGCAATGGGACGGGGTACGCAACTATCAGGCGCGCAACAACATGCGCGCCATGCAGCTCGGCGATCTCGGCTTCTTCTATCATTCCAACGAGGGTCTCGAGGTCGTCGGCATCGTCGAGGTCTGCAAGCTCGCCCATCACGACACGACAACCGACGACCCGCGCTGGGAATGCGTCGACATCCGCGCCGTGAAGGACGTGCCGCGGCCGGTCACGCTCGAGGAGATCAAGGCCAATCCTAGGCTTTCCGGGATGGTGCTCGTCAACAATTCCCGTCTTTCGGTCCAGCCGGTCTCCCCCGAGGAGTGGGTGGAGGTCTGCCGCATGGGCGGGCTGGTTCCCGCGCCGTGACCCGCGGGCTCGGGCCGGGCGAGGCGGAGGATTTCATCCTCGCCAACACCGCCCTGCTCGCCCCGCCGCACGTGCCGGAAATCGCGCTTCACCTCGCGGACGAAGCACACGATCTGTGGCGGCGCACCGAGGAGGAATTGCAGGAAATCGGCCTGCAGCCCCCGTTCTGGGCCTTCGCATGGGCCGGTGGACAGGCGCTTGCGCGCTTCATCCTCGACAATCCCGATAGTGTCGGGGGAAAGCGCGTGCTCGATTTCGCCTCGGGCTCGGGCCTCGTCGGCATCGCCGCCGCGAAGGCCGGCGCGGCAGGCGTGACCGCCGCCGACATCGACCCGTTCTGCGAAGCAGCGATCCGGCTCAACGCCGCGGCGAACCACGTCGCCCTTGCCTTCACCGACGCCGACCTCGTCGGCGGCGACGAAGGCTGGGACGTGGTGCTGGCCGGCGACGTCTTCTACGACCGCGCCTTCGCCGAACGGCTCCTGCCCTGGTTCGCCGATTTGCACGCCCGCGGCGCGACGGTGCTGGTGGGCGATCCCGGCCGCGCCTATCTGCCGAAATCCGGGCTGGAGCCGCTGGCGACCTACGAGGTCGCGGTCACCCGCGCGCTCGAGGACGCGGAGGTCAAGAAGACGACGGTGTGGCGGCTGGCGTGAGGGGACCCGTGGCTGCTTTGCACCATCGCAAAGCCTGACTTCCCCGTAATTTTCGCGAAGTCACCTCGCCACCCGCAATATCGTCTTCCGCGACAGCCTCGGCAACAGTCGCGCCATCGTGCCCGGCGCGACGGCCACGCAGCCCTCCGTCGGCGGGAATCCGTCCTTGGCGATGTGGAAGAAGATCGCGCTGCCCATGCCGCGCCGGCGCGGACGGATGTTGTGGTCGAGAACGATGCAGCAGTCGTAGAGCCGGTCGGCGCGAAGCATGCGCTCATGGCTTGCCGGATAGGGAAGCGACACCGGCCTGTTGTAGTTGCGGTCGCCGGCCGCGTCGCACCAGCCGTCCCGATCACCGATCGGCGCCATGGCCAGGCTGGAGCGCAAGCCGGCTATGCGGCCTTTGCGGAAATAGCCGTTCAGCAGCCGCATGCGCGACAGCGGCGTCGCCCCGTCGCCCTCGCGCTTGAACGCGCTGATGCCGCCACGCCCCAGCGCGCACGGAAATGCGAGATGACCCCATTGCAGGATGCCCTCGCAGCGTTTTCCCGGCCGCGCGCGGACCGTGAGATTAACTATAGGGGCCTTTCTTTTTTCATCTGCCCAATTCCGCTCATGATTTTTGGGATAAGATCGCACGTGGAACAAATCACCGTGAGTTTCTTTTTTGCTGTCAGCATTCGTATAAACCGATTCCGGTCCTCTGCGTATTGCCAACAAACGGGTAGAACATGACGTCACGCACCATCCTCATCGTCGACGACGACGCAGATTTGCGCGAGACTCTCGCAGAGCAACTGGCGCTCTGCGAAGAATTCGAGGTTCTGCAGGAAGAAACCGCCACCAAGGGCGTGCAGACGGCGCGTGCCGGCATCGTCGATCTCCTCATCATGGATGTCGGCCTGCCCGACATGGACGGTCGCGAAGCGGTCAAGCTCCTGCGCAAGGGCGGCTTCAAGGCGCCGATCATCATGCTGACGGGACAGGACACCGATTCGGACACGATCCTCGGCCTGGAGGCGGGCGCCAACGACTATGTCACCAAGCCCTTCCGCTTCGCCGTGCTGCTTGCCCGCATCCGCGCCCAGCTCCGCCAGCACGAGCAGAGCGAGGACGCGACCTTCCAGGTCGGGCCCTATGTCTTCAAGCCCAGTCAGAAGCTTCTCACCGACCAGCGCGGCGGCAAGGTTCGGCTGACCGAGAAGGAAGCCTCCATCATCAAATATCTCTACCGGGCCGATCAGAAGGTGGTGACCCGGGACGTTCTTCTGGAGGAGGTGTGGGGGTACAATTCCGGCGTCACGACCCATACGCTGGAAACCCATGTCTATCGTTTGCGCCAGAAAATCGAACGCGATCCCTCCAATGCCGAGATTCTTGTGACAGAAAGCGGCGGATACAAGCTCGTCCCTTGACTGAATCCCCCCTGCGGTCGAAGAACCGAAAGGGGGGCGCGCAAACAGGGACATCCAATTGGCGCTTGACGACGACATTCGCATATTGTCCGGGGTGGGTCTGTTTGCCGACCTGACAGCGGAACAGTTGCGTCTCCTCGCCTTCGGCGCCGAAACCATGCGCTTCTCCGTCGGACGCGAGATCTACGCCGAGGATGCCCCCGCCGATTGCGCCTATGTGGTGGCGAGCGGCCAGGTCGTCCTCTACCGCGAGATCAATGGCGGGCAGACGGTCCTGGCGCGCCTCGGTCCCGGCGCGATCCTCGGCGAGCTGGCGCTGATCACCGAGACCAAGCGGCTGACGAGCGCGGCGGCGGAGGCCGATGTCGAGGTCGTGCGCCTCAACCGTACCCTGTTCCGGCGCATCCTCGAGGAATATCCCGAACTGGCGGCGCATTTGCACAGCCGCATCACCGCCGAGCTTCAGGACCTCCTCGAGCGGATAGAGCGGGTCGGCCCGCGCTTCTCGTCCTGATTTTCAGTCGAGATCGAAACTGGCGATGACCGGTACATGGTCGGACGGGCGATCCCAGCCACGCGCCGCCCGCAGCACCTCGAGGCCGGCCAGGTTGCCGGAAAGATTGGGCGACGACCAGATATGGTCGAGCCGCCGGCCGCGATCGGAGAGCTCCCAGTCGCGGGCACGATAGCTCCACCAGGTGTAGATCTTCTCCGGCGGCGGTGTGTGCTGGCGCATGAGGTCGACCCAGTTGCCGCCGCGGCGCATGCCCTCCAGTCCCTCGGTCTCGACCGGCGTATGGCTGACCACGTTGAGCAGCTGCTTGTGTGACCAGACGTCCTCCTCCAGCGGCGCGATGTTGAGGTCGCCGACCAGGATCGAGGAATAGCCGTCATCCTGCAGCGCGCGCACCTCGTGCATTTCCGCGACAAAGTCGAGCTTGTGGCGGAATTTCGGATTGATCGCCGGATCGGGCTCGTCGCCGCCCGCCGGAACGTAGAAATTATGCACCAGGATGCGCCGCCCGCCCGCCTCGACATGGACAGAGATATGCCGGCAGTCGCCCATCTTGCAGAACTCGCGCTTCTCGACGATCTCGATCGGCCTGCGCGCCACGGTCGCGACGCCGTGATAGCCCTTCTGCCCGCTTATGGCGACATGCTCGTAACCGGCCTTGCGGAAGGCGGCGCTCGGAAACAGATCGTCCGGGCACTTGGTCTCCTGCAGGCACAGAACGTCCGGTTGGTGTTCGGCGAGGAACCGCTCGACCAGCGGCATGCGCAGCCGCACGGAGTTGATGTTCCAGGTCGCGATCGAGAACGGCATGGGAATTTTCCGGCATCCGGTTTGAAACGCCGCGAAAACTGCCAGCCCCGCCGCATAAACACAAGCCGCCGATGGGTCGCATCGGCGGCTCAGGGGTTATTCCACAGATAAGCCTGCCAAGGCCCCGGCTCAGCGCCCCTGCTGCTGCCGGTTCCAGTGGTTGATGTTGCTTTCGTCGATCCTGAAGACGGAGGGATCGAAAGTGACGCCCTGCTGGACGTTGAAGATCATGACCGTCGTTTCCTTGCCTTGAGCGTCGGTGATCGTCCACTGGCGCAGATCGTAGGATTTCGGGTCGAACATCATGGTGATGGTGGCGTTACCGAACATCGACCTGTCGGCAAGCTGGATCGTGGTGAGGTCGTTCTCCTGCTTCACGCCGCGCACCTTGTTGCCCGAAAGATCGATCCTCTCGTCGAGCAGCAGCTTGAGCGGCGTCTGCGCCAGCGGGTAGACGTCCGCGGTCTTCAGCCTGGTGTTCTCCAGGACCACCGAGCGCCCGTCGGAGGTGACCTTGAAGGTCGACGGGGCCTCGTAGTTGAAGCGGATCTTGCCCGGCCGCTGGATATAGAACTTTCCGCCGGTCTGCTCGCCGCGCGGACCGAACTGGACGAACTCGCCCATCATCGTCTTGACGCTCGAGAAATGCTGGGCGATGCGCTGCGCGACGTCGGCCTGCGCCTGCGCCTCGCCGAGGAAGGAGAACGGCTTATGGACATTGCCGGCCGCGGCGAGGGCGGCAAAGGCGGCGGTTGCGCCGAGAAAGCCGCGCCGCGTGATCCCCGACCTTTCGGTCCGGGCGCCGGGCTTCGTCTTTCCTTCGATCCGCTTCTTGTCCATGGCAACTCTGCTCCTTGACGGTAAGCCGGTCAGATAGGCGTTCAGTTGGGCCGAAATTGGGCTCGGCTCTGCTCTCCGCGTCGTTCGCATATCGCCGCAAAGCAACGGTTTCGCAGGCAATTGGTTTCACGCGGGCTCCGCGAAAAATGCGCGCCGGCTTAAAACTTGTCGTCTTCGGTCGGCACGAGGATTTCGCGCTTGCCGGCGTGATTCGCCGGGCCGACGATGCCCTCCTGCTCCATGCGCTCGATGATCGAGGCAGCACGGTTGTAGCCGATGCCGAGGCGCCGCTGGATGTAGCTCGTCGATGCCTTGCCGTCGCGCAGCACCACCGCCACCGCCTGGTCGTAGGGATCCTCGGAATCCTCGAAACCGCCGCCGGAGCCGCCGCCCCTCGATCCGCCGTCCTCGTCGTCCTCGTCGTCCTCAGTGATGGCGTCGAGATATTCCGGCACGCCCTGCAGCTTGAGATGCGCGACGACCTTTTCCACCTCCTCGTCGGAGACGAAGGGACCGTGAACGCGCTGGATGCGCCCGCCGCCGGCCATGTAGAGCATGTCGCCCATGCCGAGCAGCTGTTCGGCGCCCTGCTCGCCGAGAATGGTGCGGCTGTCGATCTTGGAGGTCACCTGGAAGGAAATGCGGGTCGGGAAGTTCGCCTTGATCGTGCCGGTGATCACGTCGACCGAAGGCCGCTGCGTCGCCATGATGACGTGGATGCCGGCCGCGCGCGCCATCTGCGCGAGACGCTGCACCGCGCCCTCGATGTCCTTGCCGGCGACCATCATCAGGTCGGCCATCTCGTCGATGATGACGACGATGTAGGGCATCGGCTCGAGGTCGAGATCCTCCGTCTCGTAGATCGCCTCGCCGGTCTCGCGGTCGAAGCCGGTCTGCACGGTGCGGCTGATCCGCTCGCCCTTCTTCTGCGCCGCGCCGACGCGCTGGTTGAAGCCGTCGATGTTGCGCACGCCCACCTTGGACATCTTGCGATAGCGGTCCTCCATCTCGCGCACCGTCCATTTGAGCGCGACGACGGCCTTCTTGGGATCTGTTACGACGGGGGTCAGCAGATGCGGGATGCCGTCATAGACGGAAAGCTCCAGCATCTTCGGGTCGATCATGATCAGTCGGCACTGTTCCGGCGTCATCCGGTAGAGGATCGACAGGATCATGGTGTTGATCGCCACCGACTTGCCCGAGCCGGTGGTGCCGGCCACCAGCACGTGCGGCATCTTGGCGATATCGGCGATAACCGCCTCGCCATTGATGGTCTTGCCGAGCGCCAGCGCCAGCCTGGCCTTGGTCACCTCGAAATCCTTGCTGGCCAGGATTTCGCGCAGATAGACGGTCTCGCGCTTCGAGTTCGGCAGTTCGATGCCGATGGCGTTCCTGCCCGGCACGACGGCGACGCGGCAGGCGATCGAGCTCATCGAGCGGGCGATGTCGTCGGCGAGGCCGATGACGCGCGACGACTTGATGCCGGGCGCAGGCTCCAGCTCGTAGAGCGTGACGACCGGGCCGGGACGAACGTGGATGATCTCGCCCTTGACGCCGAAATCCTCCAGCACGCCTTCCAGAAGCCGCGCGTTCTGTTCGAGCGCGTCCTTCGACAGCGACGGATCGCGCGCGACGTTCTTCGGCTCCGACAGGAAATGCAGCGACGGCATTTCGAAATCGCCGGAGCCGATGAAGGAGGTCTGCGCCTCGCGCTGGACGCGCGCGCCGGGTTGCGGGCGCGGCGCCGGATTCTCGACGCGCGCCGGCGTCGGCGAACGGAAATTCTGGACCTGCGGCTGGCCGGCAGGCGCGGCGCGCGCTGAGGTCGGGCGGATGATCGTATCGTCGTCGAAATCGTCATATCCGTCGTCGTCCATGTCGAACGGCGGATCGATCTCGGGCATCGAAGGCGCGCCGAAGCCAGGTTCGACACGCGGCGCGGCGCGGCGCGGCGACGGCGCGAAATCGGCGAATTCGTCGTCGTCCTCTTCCGGCCGCGAGCGGACGCGGGCCATCACGGGCGCGGCGAAGGAGAGCTTGCGGCGCAGGAACGCACGGACGGAAAGCCACCAGTGGACGACGGCGCCGATCGCCAGCATGCCGCCGCCGCGATCGTCCTCCTCCTCGTCGTCTTCCTCCTCGTACACTTCCTCCTCGCGCACGGCACGGCGCTTGACCGGCATCTTGACCGGCTTGTCGGGAGCGGGGGCGGGCCGCGAGATCGCGCCGGAACCGAAAAGCAGGAGCCACATGGCCGGCCCGGCCAGGACAAGCGCGGTGAGCACGGCGGCGGCACCGGACGGATAGCCTCCGGCAAGCCAGGAGGGGATGTTCAGGGTCAGGTCGCCGAACACGCCTCCGAGACCCGACGGCAGCGGCCATGTCGGCGGCGCGCCGACGCAGCCGACGAGCCCGGCGGCCAGCACCGAGCCGGCAAACCATGCGACGGCACGCGTCGGCATGCGGTCGATGCCGCGCGCGCTCACCAGCCAGAAGCCCCAGGCCAGCGCCGGCACGAGCGCGAGCACGGAGGAAAGGCCGAAGAACTGCATGGCGAGGTCGGCGAAGACCGCGCCGGGATAGCCCATCGCATTGGTCACCGGATTGTCGGTGGCGAAGCTGAAGCTGGGATCGGCCACGTTCCAGGTACCGAGGCTCGCCAGGCAGAACGCGACCAGCGCGAAGACCGCGAGGCCGATCACGCGCGTCAACTGCCGGTGCAGGAAGCCCTTGATGCCGTATCCCGTGTCGCCGATTGCCATTTGGGCGGTCATTCCCGAACGCATGCGTCTTATCCGTTGCCTGTGGTCGCGCAGCCGAACGGTGCGCGTGGATTTACGCCCACCCTAGCGACGGGAAGGTTAAGACGGCATTAACCATGGCGGATCGCGGAGCACGCCGGAAAAAAAGAGGCCCGGACGGAGCCGGGCCTCAAAGTGTGACGGCCGAGAACAACCGTCACGACGGGATTTGTCGCGCGGGGCGGACGAGCCGCCCCGCCGCATGATCACGAATGATAGGCCACTTCGCCGTGCGAGGTGATGTCGAGGCCCTGCGCCTCGTCTTCCACCGCCGGACGCAGGCCGATGATCAGGTCGACCACCTTGTAGAGGATGGCGCTGATGACGCCGCACCACACGATCGTCACCAGCACGGCGATGATCTGGGTCCAGACCTGCCCGCCCATGGTGACGCCCTCCTCGTAGCCGACGCCGCCGAAGGAGGTGGAGGCGAGGAAGCCGGTGCCGATGGCGCCGACGATGCCGCCCACGCCGTGGATGCCGAAGACGTCGAGCGCGTCGTCATAGCCGACCTTCGCCTTCACGATCGCCACGAAGTAGTAGCAGACCACGCCGGCGACGAGGCCGAGGAAGATCGCGGCGACCGGACCGACGAAGCCCGCCGCCGGCGTCACCGCGACGAGGCCCGCGACGATGCCGGAGGCGCCGCCCAGCATCGAGGCCTTGCCGCGCGCCATCTTCTCGACGGCCACCCAGCCGATGATCGCGCCGGCGGTCGCCGTGAAGGTGTTGATCATGGCGAGAGCCGCGCCGCCGCTGGCCGAGAGCGCCGAGCCGGCGTTGAAGCCGAACCAGCCGACGAACAGGATCGACGCGCCGATCAGGGTGAGCGGCAGCGAGTGCGGAGCCATGTTGTCCTTGCCGTAGCCGGTGCGCTTGCCGATCATGATCGCGCCGACGAGGGCGGCGATGCCGGAATTGATGTGGACGACGGTGCCGCCGGCGAAGTCCATCGCGCCCCAGCCGAAGAACAGGCCGTTGGCGTCCCACGCCATGTGGGCGATCGGGAAGTAGACGAAGGTGACCCACAGGATGGTAAACAGCACCACGGCGCCGAACTTCACGCGCTCGGCGAAGGCGCCGACGATGAGGGCGGGCGTGATGCAGGCGAAGGTCATCTGGAAGCAGATGAAGACCAGTTCGGGAATGCTGCCCGATTCCGAGTCAGGCGTCACGCCGGAGAGGAAGAGCTTACCGAAGCCGCCCCAGAAGGCGCTCTCGCTGCCGCCGAAGGCGAAGGAATATCCCCACAGCACCCACACCACGATCACCACGGCGGTGATCATCGTGCACTGCATCAGCACGGAGAGGATGTTCTTGGCGCGGACGAGGCCGCCATAGAAGAGGGCAAGGCCCGGCAGGATCATGAACAGGACGAGGATGGTCGAGACCAGCATCCAGGCGGTGTCGCCGGTGTCGAGCGCGGAGGCGGCCGCCTCGGGCGCCTCCTCCGCGGCTTCCTGGGCGAAGGCTGCGAGCGTTCCGAAGGCGCCCATGGCGAGTGAGGCCAGAAGGCCGACCCGCGCGGGCTTGAAGGACGTAGGTAGGTTCATTGCAATCTCCATAAATCGAATCTGCGGCTCAAAGCGCGTCGGTGTCGGTTTCGCCCGTGCGGATGCGAACCGCCTGCTCGATGGAAAAGACGAATATCTTTCCGTCGCCGATCTGCCCGGTCTTGGCGGCGTTGGAGATCGCTTCGACGGCCTTGTCGACCATGTCTGGCGCCACCGCGACCTCGATCTTCACTTTCGGCAGGAAGCTGACGGCGTACTCCGCGCCGCGGTAGATTTCGGTATGCCCCTTCTGACGCCCGTAGCCTTTGACTTCGGTGACGGTCAGGCCCTGGATGCCGACGGCGGTGAGCGCTTCGCGCACCTCGTCCAGCTTGAACGGCTTGATGATTGCCATCACGATTTTCATAAGGTTTCACCCTTTGCTGATGCGGGTCCCCGCGTTTTCGGTGACATCGCCGGCCTTCCCCCAGGACAGCCGATGAGCGCAAAGTGTGATTCAAGCCGCGTGCCAATTGCTCCGCACGCGGCTTAAGAAGTTATAATTGCTGGAAAATCATCGTTTCGCCCACGGCCGCCGCCGCACGGGCGTCAGCCGATATGCGTAAAAAACAAGCAAATTTTGAAAATTGCCTATTTAGAAGGCTTCGTCCGCACGCGAACCAGCCCCTCCTGCGCGGTGGAGGCGATCAGGGTGCCGTCGCGCGAATAGAGGAACCCGCGGGAGAACCCGCGCGAGCCGATCGCGTTCGGACTGTCCTGCGTGTAGAGCAGCCAATCGTCGAGCCCGGTCTGGCGGTGGAACCACATGGCGTGGTCCAGGCTCGCCATCTGCAGGTCCGGGTCGAAGCCGGTGCGGCCATGCGCGAAGGTCGAGGTATCGAGCAGGGTCATGTCGGAGAGATAGGCGAGTATCGCGCTCTGCAGCGGCCGCTCGTCCGGCGCCTTGCCGGTGATGCGCACCCATACGTTCTGATAGGGCGGCAGCTTCGCGCGCGTGGTGTAGTGCTCCAGATTGACCGGCTTGATCTCCAGCGGCCGCTCGCGCGCCCAGAAGCGTCGCACGGAATCCGGAACCTCGTGGCCGGTCTCCTCCAGGAGCTCGAACTGGGTCTTCAGTTCCTCCGGCGGCGGCACGTTCAGCGGCATCGGCAATTGGTGGTCCAACCCCTCTTCGTCGAGCTGGAAGGAGGATTCGAGCGAGAAGATCGCGTGGCCGTGCTGGATCGCGGTCACCCGCCGCGTGGTGAAGGAGCCGCCGTCGCGCAGCCGGTCGACCTCGTAGACGATGGGGACGGTCGGATCGCCCGGCCGCATGAAATAGCAATGCAGCGAATGCACGTGCCTGTCGGCGGCGACCGTGCGCTGCGCGGCGATCAGCGCCTGGCCGATCACCTGCCCGCCGAACACGCGCTGCCAGCCGGATTGCGGGCTGCGACCACGATACAGGTTGTGTTCGAGCCTCTCCAGGTCGAGTATGGCGAGAAGCTCCTGCATGGCCTGTGACATGTGGCGGTTTTCCTCGGCTTGCGAACGTGGTTGAAGGTTTCCAACAGGAACGCCGGAACAAGTCAAGGCGAGGCGGATTATTCCGGGCATACCGGCGGAAGAGAGGATTTTCGATGGCTAGGACCGACAGCGCTTCCGGTTTTCAGGACCGTCTCGACGTTCTCGTGGCGGGGGCCGGCTATGTCGGCCTCGCCGTCGCCGTTTCGATACGCCAGGCGAGGCCCAATCTCGCCGTCGCCGTCGTCGACGCCGCGCCGGAAGGCGTGTGGCGCAACGACACGCGCGCCTCGGCGGTCGCGGCGGCGGCCACGCGCATGCTCGCCCAGCTCGGCTGCTGGGACGAAATCGCGCCCGAAGCCCAGGCGATGACGGAGATGATCGTCACCGATTCGCGCACCTCGGATCCCGTTCGCCCCGTCTTCCTGACCTTCGACGGCGAAGTGGCGCCGGGCGAGGCCTTCGCCCACATGGTCGCCAACAAGGTCCTCAACGGCGCGCTGCGCAAGCGCGCCGTTGAACTCGGCATAGACATCATCGAGGGCGTCGGCGTCACCGGCTTCGAGACCGGCGCGCAGGAGACGCTGGTGCATCTCGCCGACGGCGTCACGCTGCGCACGCGCCTCCTCGTCGCCGCCGACGGCGTGAAGTCGCGGCTGCGCGACATGGCCGGCATCAAGACCGTGCATTGGGAGTACGGCCAGTCGGGCATCGTCTGCACCATCGCGCATGAGCGTCCGCATCACGGCCGTGCCGAGGAACACTTCCTGCCGGCCGGCCCCTTCGCCATCCTGCCCCTGTCCGGCAACCGCTCGTCCATCGTCTGGACCGAGCGCACCGAGGACGCAAATCGCCTCGTCGCGGAAGACGAGATCGTCTTCGAGATGGAGCTGGAGCAGCGTTTCGGCCTCAAGCTCGGCGAGATCCGCATCGAGGGCAAGCCGCGGGCATGGCCGCTCGGCCTGATGCTGGCGCGCGATTTCGTCAAGCCGCGCTTCGCGCTCGCCGGCGACGCCGCCCACGGCATCCATCCGATCGCCGGCCAGGGACTCAATCTCGGCTTCAAGGATGCCGCGGCCCTTGCCGAGACGATAGTGGAGGCCGACAGGCTCGGCCAGGACATCGGAGCGATCGACGTGCTCGAGCGCTACCAGCTGTGGCGCCGCTTCGACACCTTCCAGATGGGCGCCACCACCGACGTGCTCAACCGCATGTTCTCCAACGATTTCGGGCCGATGCGGGCTGCCCGCGACTTCGGCCTCGGCCTGGTCCAGCGCATGCCGCGCCTCAAGGAATTCTTCATCCGACAGGCGTCCGGCCTTTCCGGCGAGGCCCCGCGCCTCTTGCGCGGCGAGGCGATCTGACAGCGGACGGCGGCTTTCGCTCAGATCACGTTGAGCTCGCGAAACGCTCGACCCGCGGCGATCCGCTCGTAGCCGAAGGCCGAGCAGTCGATCGTGCGGTAGCCGCCATGGACCAGCAGTTCCGCGATCGCCTTGCCGACGGCGGGCGCCTGCTGCAGCCCGTGACCCGAGAAGCCGTTGGCGAAGATGAAATTCGCCACCTCGGGATGCGGGCCGATCACCGCGTTCTGGTCGAGCGTGTTGTAGTCGTAGTGTCCGGCCCAGGCGCGCGTCGGCTTGATCGCCTCGAAGGCAGGCACGCGGGTGGCGAGAACCGGCCAGATCGCCTCCTCGAACAGCGGCCAGTCGGGATTGAAATCGTCCGCGTTGGCGGGCCCCTCGCTTTCCTCGTCCTCGGCGCCGCCGGTGATGTAGACGGAGCCTTCCGGCCGCACATAGATTCCGCTCGGGTCGACCATCAGCGGCATGTCTTCGAAACGCTCGCGCGCCTCGAAGACGAAGACCGAGCGCTTGCGCGGCTCGACCGGCAGGACGAGCCCGGCCATGGTGGCGACCTTGCCGGCATCGGGCCCGGCGGCGTTGATCACGGTGCCCGCCGAAAGCATCTCGCCATCGGCCAGCCGTACGCCGGTCACCTTGTCGCCGGCGCGCGCGATCTCCGTCACCGGCTGCGACAGGAAGGCGATGTCGCGCTCCTTCAGCGCCCTGCGGAACAGCATCAGCAGCGCGTGGGCGTCGAACCAGCCCTCGCCGGAGCGGCCATAGGCGCCCGCGCTCACCCCTTCCGTCGAAAGCCAGGCGAAGCGCCGTTCCAGCGCCATGGGATCCTCCAGCACGATGTCGGCCCCCTCCGCGGCTTGCGCGGCGTGGTTCGACTTCAATATGTCGAGCCCCGCCTCGCCGGCGAGAATGAGATAGCCCTTTTCCCTGAAGCCGATATCGGCGTCCTCGCCGAAACGCGATTTCAGGTCGCGGAAAAGCCGCAGCGTGAATTGCGACAGGCGGATGTTCTCAGGGATGGAGAATTGCTGTCGGATCGACGCGCAGGAAAGCGTCGTCGCGGCATGGGCGAATTGCGGGTCGCGCTCGACGAGCGCGATCGAGCCGGAAAACCCTTCCTCGCGCAGGAAATAGGCGATCGAGCTGCCCACGATCGCGCCGCCGACGATGACGACGTCGAAATTCGCCATTTGAGACCCTTTCCTTCGGTATGGCCCTTGCGCGGAAGGAACCAGTTTCGCCATGCGCCCGCAAGGGGGTGCTTGCCCCTTGCGTCGGGGATTCCGTTGCGCCAAGAAGAACCATGCAGATCAGACCGCCCCGCCCACGCCGCTCGGTGCTCTATGTCCCCGCCGTCAACGACAAGGCGCTCGCCAAGATCGCGTCGCTCGACTGCGACGCCGTCGTCGTCGACCTCGAGGACGCCGTTGCGCCTGCCGAGAAGGCGACGGCCCGCGAAAGGCTCAAGGCGTTCTTCGGCGGGCTCGAAAAGGGTCCGCGCGAGATGGTGATCCGCGTCAACGCGCTTTCGAGCGAGTGGGGGGCGGACGATCTCCTCGCTGCCCGCGAGTGCCGCCCGGACGCGATCCTGCTGCCCAAGGTCGACAACGCCCGCGACATTCTCGAAGCCAACGACATGCTCGACGACGTCGATGCCCGACCGTCGCTGTCGCTCTGGGCGATGGTGGAGACGCCGAAGGCGGTGCTCAACATCGGATCGATCGCCGAACTCGGCCGTGACCGCGGCGCGAGGCTCGCCTGCCTGGTTGCCGGCACCAACGATCTCGTCAAGGAAACCGGCGTGCGGGCCACCGCCGACCGGCGCTATCTCACGCCCTGGCTGATGCAGATGGTGCTGGCCGCGCGCGCCGGCGGGCTCGACGTGCTCGACGGCGTGAGCAACGTTTTCCGCGACCTCGAGGCTTTCGGCCGCGAATGCGCCGAAGGCCGCGATATGGGCTTCGACGGCAAGACGCTGATCCATCCGGCGCAGATCGAGCCGGCCAACCGCGCCTTTTCGCCGTCGGACGCGGAGATCGAGGAGGCGCTTTCCATACGCGCCGCCTTCGCGCTTGCCGAAAATGCCGGCAAGGGCGTGATCTCGCTCAATGGCAGGATGGTCGAGCGGCTGCATCTCGACCAGGCGGAACGGCTTCTCGCCAAGGCCGGACAATGACAGGAGAAAGCAGATGAGACTTTACCGTTTTCTCACCGGGCCCGACGATGCGAGCTTCTGCCACAAGGTGACGGCCGCCCTGAACAAGGGCTGGCACATTTACGGCTCGCCCACCTATGCCTTCGACGCGGAGACGAAGACGATGCGCTGCGGCCAGGCCGTGGTGAAGGACGTCGAGGGCAAGGAATACGATCCGGAGATGAAGCTCGGCGAGCAGTGAGCCGGCGACCAACGCCTGGTGCGTCCTTCGAGGCTCGCTGCGCTCGCACCTCAGGATGAGGGAGGGCTGCACGCTCGAAAGCCCCTGCCGTTTCTTGAATGGCGACTCTTGCCGACTACCCTCCCCACAGGGAGACGGGCAGCCGCGCAGAATTATGTCCAACCATGAGTACGCACCGCGTCCTGACCGCCAGGCCGCTTCCCCTTGTGTGGGGGGTAAATATTAGCAAATAATTGGCTTTCGCGCATCTCACCGCAAGCTCGATGCACAACCTCCCTCATCCTGAGGTGCGACCCTGAGCTTGTCGAAGGGGAGCCTCGAAGGACGCACCGACTATCAATGCGCCGGCATCATTCCGCGCTTTCCTCGATCTTTTCCATGTCGTCGTCGGAGAGGCCGAAATGATGGCCTATCTCGTGCACGAGCACATGCGTGACGATGTCGCCCAGCGTCTCCTCGTTTTCCGACCAATAGTCGAGGATGGCGCGGCGGTAGAGCGTGACGCGGTTGGGACCCTCGCCGGTGGCCGGGTTCCAGCGCTCCGCGATGCCGCGCCCCTCGAAGAGGCCGAGCAGGTCGAAGGGCGTCTCCAGCGCCAGGTCGTCCATGATCTCCTCGGTCGGGAACTCGGCTATCTGGATGACGATCTCACCAGTCAGCGTGCGGAATTCCTGCGGCAGATGCGCATAGGTCTCGAGCGCAAGAAGTTCGAATTCCTCGAGCGAGGGGGAAAGCTGATCGTGCCAGGCACGGGTGTTGTAGATACGGGCCATATTTCGTCCTTTGGGGGCCATATAGCCTTTCGCAATGCCGCTTTCGAGCCCTGTTAGGGGCTAGAGTCGATTTTGGCTTCCAAGCGCCGATCCTGAAGACGTCCGAAAAGGAATAAATTCTTTTTCAGACTCTGCTTGACTCTTTCGGCACGCTCTGGAATCCATAGGAACATAACGAGAACATATACCGAAAGAGCAGTGACATGGCGACGTCCGCCGTGGCGCACGAGGCCGTTTTTGCCTTACGCCGGGAAATAGCGAGGATCGAAGGGGTCCTGCCCGAGAGGCTGGAGGCGCCGGAAACGGCCCGCGCCGACGAGGCCGGGATCGTGCTGCGCCGCGCCGGCATTCCCGGCATCGCTCCCCTCCCGACCGGCGTCGAGCGCCTGGACGCGGTTTTGGGCGGCGGCCTGCCCAACGCCGCCCTCACCGAGATCCACGGCCGCCAGACCCGCGACGCCGGCGCGACGGCGGGCTTCGCGCTCGCCCTTGCCGGTCTTGCCCTCGCGCACGGCCGGGTCGCCGGCCCGGTCCTGTGGATCGGCACGAGCGAGATCTTCCGCGAAGCCGGCATGCCCTACGCGCCGGGGCTGCTTTCGCGTTTCGGCATCAGGCCCGAGAGCCTCCTCTTCTCCCGGGCCGGCAGGCTGGAGGAAGCGCTCTGGATCGCCGAGGAGGCGGCCGGGCTGAAGGCGCTCGCCGCCGTCATCCTGGAAATGCGGGGAACTGCGGCACGGCTCGACCTTACCGCGACGCGCCGCCTGCACCGGCGCGCCCAGCTCTCCGAACGACCCTTCCTGCTTCTGCGCCAGGCAGCGCAGCCCGAACCCACCGCGGCGCCCGTGCGCTTCCTGGTGGCCTCGGCTCCGGCCGCGCCCCGCCAGATCCTTTCCATGCCCCTGCCGGGCTCGATCGGCCGGCCCGCCTTCAATGCCGCAGTCACCCGAAGCCGGACGGCCATGACCGCCCAGTTCACGCTCGAATGGAACTCCGATGAACGCACCTTTCACGAAAGACTTGCCGACGCCCCCGCGCAGGATACTGGCGTTGTGGTTTCCCCATCTGCCGACGGACAGGATCATGCGGCAGCGTCTGGGGAGGTCCTGGCGTTCCCGGCCGCAGGCGGAGCGGCCGTCGCCGCCGCCCCTCCTCGTCAGCCACCACGAGAGGAACACCCAGCGCATCGTCGCCCTCGACGAGCGGGCTGAGACGCTGCGCCTGAAGCGCGGCATGGGACTTGCCGATGCGCGCGCGATGTATCCGGGCGCCGAGATCGTCGAAGCCGATCCGCAGGCGGACAGACGGCTGCTCGAAGGCCTCGCCGACTGGTGCGACCGCTACACGCCGCTGGTGGCGATAGACGGAGCGGACGGGCTCTTTCTCGACATCAGCGGCTGCGCCCATCTTTTCGGCGGCGAAAGGGCGCTGCTCGAGGATGCCGGCCGCCGGTTCCTCCAGCAAGGCTTCGACGTGCGGGCCGGCCTCGCCTCCACGCCGGGCGCGGCCTGGGCGGCGGCGCATTTCCTAGCGCCTGTGCCCGAGGAACTGGAGCGGGCTTTCGGGCAAGGTCGGCCTGGAGAGATATGCCCCTCCATCCTGGACGAGGGCCGCGAGGCGGAAGCTCTGGCGCCGCTGCCGCTGTCGGCCCTGCGTCTCGATCCCGCCGTGCGCGCCGGTCTCGAAAGCGTGGGGCTGCGCACCGTGGGCGCGCTGCTTTCGGCGCCGCGCGCGCCTCTTGCCCGCCGCTTCGGCGCGATGCTGCTCGTCCGGCTCGATCAGGCTCTCGGGCGGGTCGAGGAGGCCGTTTCCCCGCGCCTGCCGGTCGCGCCCCTCTCCGTCGAGCGCCACCTCGCCGAACCCGTGATCCTCATGGAGGACATAGAACGGCTGGTGGTCCTGCTCACGGCAAGCCTGAAGCCCGATCTCGAACGGCGCGGCGAGGGCGCCAGGACGTTGGAGCTTCTGCTCTTCAGGGTCGACGGCGCGGTGCGCCGCATCGCGGTCGGCGCCTCGCGCCCCCTGCGCGAGCCGGCGCTCGTCCAGCGGCTGTTCCATGAAAGGCTCGCCGCGCTCGAAAACGGTCTCGATGCCGATTGCGGCTTCGAGCTCGTGCGGCTGTCGGCGGCCCTCCTCGCCCCGTTCGAGATGGCGCAGGCCGATCTCCATGGCGATGCCGACGATGGCGGCGATACGCTCGCCCTCCTTGCCGACCGCATCCGCGCCAGGCTCGGCGACGACGCCCTGCTCGCGCCGGTTCCGGCCCAAAGCCACATTCCCGAACGCGCGGTCGCGAACCTCCCCTTCGCAAAGCAGCCCACGCGTGGAAAAGCGGTGCCGGCCGCAGCCGTCGCCGAAGCCGCGCCGGAACGCCCCATCCGCCTCTTCGCCTCGCCGGAGCCGGTCGAGGTCATGGCGGTCGAGGTGCCGGAAGGGCCGCCTTTGCGCTTCCGCTGGCGCCGCGTCCTGCATCAGGTCGCCCGCTCCGAGGGACCCGAACGCATCGCGCCGGAATGGTGGCACGACAGGGCCGATGCGCCCACGCGCGACTATTTCCGGGTCGAGGACGAACAGGGCCGCCGTTACTGGCTTTACCGCCAGGGCCTCTACGGCGCCTCGAAGGAGATGCCGCGCTGGTTCATGCATGGGATATTCGCATGAGCGCGGACAAGGCCACCCCCTATAAGCCCATCCCCTATGCCGAATTCGCCGTGCAGTCGAATTTCTCCTTCCTGCGCGGCGCCTCGAAGCCGGAAGAGCTCGTCGTGGCGGCAAGCCTCTCCGGCCATTCGGCCCTCGGCCTTGCCGACCGCAACACGGTCGCCGGCGTGGTGCGCGCGTGGCAGCAGGCGAAGGTGGAGGGCCTCGCCTATCATCCGGGCGCCCGGCTGGTCTTTTCGGACGGCACGCCGGACGTCCTCGCCTATCCGCGGGATCGTGCCGGCTGGGGCCATCTCTGCCGCATGCTGACCGTCGCCAATGCCCGCGGCGAGAAGGGCGCTCCCGATCTCAGGCTGGAGGATTTCCTCGAATGGGGGGGATCCATGTCGCTGGCGGTCATGCCCGGCCTGGAGAAGCCCGCCGAAGACGCGCTTTCCCTGCTGCGGCTCCTGAAGGACCGCTTCGGCGACGCCTTGCGCATCGCCGCCGCACCGTCCTATGGCGGCAACGACCGGTTTCGCCTGGCCCAGGCCGCCGGCCTCGCCGAAAGGCTCGGCCTGCCGCTGATGGCGGTCAACGACGTGCGCTATCACGCCGCCGAGCGCCGCCCGCTCCAGGATGTGCTGACCGCGATCAGGCTCAACATTCCCGTCGCCGAGGCCGGCTTCGAGCTCGCCGCGAATGCGGAACGCCATCTGAAGCCGCCCTCGGAAATGGCACGGCTCTTCCGCGACCATCAACAGGCGCTGGCCGAGACCATCCGCTTCGAGGAAAGCCTGACCTTTTCCCTGAAGGAGTTGCAGCACAACTATCCAGACGAGCCGACCCGCGACGGCGCGACCCCGCAGCAGGAGCTGGAACGCCTGGCATGGGAAGGCGCGGCGCGGCGCTTCCCCGGCGGCGTGTCCGCCGACACGGCCAAGCGCATAAGGGAGGAATTGGCGCTCATCGACCGCCTGCAATATTCGCGCTATTTCCTCACCGTTCACGACATCGTCCAATATGCGCGCACGGAAGGGATCCTCTGCCAGGGACGGGGGTCGGCCGCCAATTCCGTGGTCTGCTACTGCATCGGCATCACGGAGGTCGGGCCCGACAAGATCAGCAGCCTGTTCGAGCGTTTCATCTCGGAGGAACGCAACGAGCCGCCGGACATCGACGTCGATTTCGAGCATGAGAAACGCGAAATCGTCATGCAGTACGTCTATGAGAAGTACAGCAACAAGCACACCGCGCTCGCCGCTTCCGTCGTCACCTATCGCGGCCGCTCGTCGCTTCGCGAGGTCGCCAAGGCCATGGGGCTTTCCGAGGATGTGATGTCGGCTCTTTCCGGCTCGATCTGGGGCTGGTCGTCCGCCGAGCTGGGGGAAACGGAGGCCAGGGCCGGCGGCCTCGACCTGACGGACGTCCGCTCCCGCCACGTCATCGACCGCGCCAACGACATACTGGAATTTCCCCGCCATCTCTCCCAGCATGTCGGCGGCTTCGTCATCACCAAGGACCGGCTCGACGAAATCGTGCCCATCGTCAAGACCGCGATGGACGACCGCAAGATGGTCGAATGGGACAAGGACGACCTCGATTCCGTCGGCCTCCTCAAGGTCGACATCCTCGCGCTCGGCATGCTCACCTGCCTGCAGCGCTGCTTCGGCCTGATGAAGGCGCATTACGGCCTCGACTTGACGCTCTCGGCCATCTCCGACCGCACCGAGGAGGAAGGGCCTGTCTACGCCATGATCAGCCGGGCCGACACGATCGGTGTCTTCCAGGTGGAAAGCCGGGCGCAGATGTCGATGCTGCCGCGCCTCAGGCCGAAATGCTTCTACGACCTCGTCATCGAGGTGGCGATCGTGCGGCCCGGCCCGATCCAGGGCGACATGGTGCACCCCTATCTGCGGCGGAGGGAAGGAAGGGAAGATCCGGAATATCCCAAGCCCGAACTGAAAGAGATTCTTTCCAAGACGCTCGGCGTGCCGCTGTTCCAGGAACAGGCGATGCAGATCGCCATCGTGGCCGGCGGCTTCTCGCCCGCCAAGGCCGACAAGCTGCGCCGCGCCATGGCGACCTTCAGGCGCACCGGAACCATCGGCACGCTGAAGAAGGAAATGATCGAGGGCATGGTTTCGCGCGGTTACGAGCGCGATTTCGCCGAGCGCTGCTTCAAGCAGATCGAGGGCTTCGGCGAATACGGCTTTCCCGAAAGCCACGCCGCCTCCTTCGCCCTGCTCGTCTACGCCTCCTCCTGGTTCAAGGCCTATTATCCGGACGTCTTCTGCGCGGCGATCCTCAACTCCCAGCCCATGGGCTTCTACCGCCCGGCGCAGCTCGTGCGCGACGCGCGCGAGCACGGGGTGGAGATCCGCGAGGTCGACGTCAATCTTTCCCACTGGGATTGCACGCTGGAGGAAGCCCCCCTCGATCCCGCGCGCATCGCCCCGCGCCATGCCGGAATGCGCGGAACCATCCGGACATGCCATGCCGTCCGGCTGGGCTTCCGGCAGGTCAAGGGCCTTTCGGAAGAGGACATGAAGCTGCTCGTCCTGCATCGCGGCGCCGGCTACGATTCCGTGCGCGACCTGTGGCTGCGCTCGGGCCTGACGAGAAGCGTCATCGAGCGGCTTGCCGAGGCCGATGCGTTCCGCTCCCTGGGGCTCGACCGGCGCGAGGCGCTCTGGGCCGTGCGGGCGCTCGACGAGAAGGGTGCTGCCGAACGTCTGCCGCTCTTCGAGCGGCCGGAGCTTCGGCTACGCGATTTCGAGGAGGAGATGCAGCTCCCTTCCATGCCTCTCGGCGAGCATGTATTCCACGATTACCGCACGGTTTCCATGTCGCTCAAGGCTCACCCGGTCTCCTTCCTGCGTCAGAGGTTCGACGAGGAAGGCGCCCTCCAAAACTTCAGGCTCGACAAGCTTGCCAACGGCACGCGCGTTTCGGTCGCCGGCCTCGTTCTCATCCGCCAGCGGCCGGGTTCGGCCAAGGGCGTGATCTTCATGACGCTGGAGGACGAAACCGGCATCGCCAATGCCATCGTCTGGAAAAAGGTTTTCGAGCGTCACCGCCCGATCGTCCTGGGCGCGCGGCTGGTGCGCGTCATCGGGCGTCTCCAATCGGCCTCGGGCGTCATTCATATCGTGGCGGAACGGATCGAGGATCTGAGCCCGCGGCTCGGCGAGCTTTTCGCCGACACGCCCCGCGTCTATTTCCGCTCGGACGAGGCCGGGAAGACATCGGCCGACAGCCGTGCCGATAAGAACCGCAACGAGGCGGCCGACCTGCTTTCACCCGGCGGCAGGCTGCTTTCGGCGGAAGCCGCCAGGGTCATGCCGAAGGGCAGGAACTTTCATTGATTGCCGTCACAATCGCGCTGCGCTTTCACTCCGGCGCCGCATCCAGTTTCTCTGAAGCGTCCCCATGCATGCCGGGCAGGATCTTGGACAAGAAATAGGGCGCGCCCAATGCTGACACGTGACACGCCAAGCAGCAGATCCGGATACGGCGCTTCAGCCTCGACGCGGGCCGATCCTCAATTCTCCTCGTCGTCCGTCAGCCGGCGCGCTTCCGAAGGCAGCATGATCGGAATGCCGTCGCGGACCGGATAGGCGAGCCTTGCCGAGCGCGAGACCAGCTCGCTCCGCTCCGCCCTCCATCGCAGCGGTCCCTTCGTCAGCGGACAGGCAAGCATCTCCAGAAGCTTCGGGTCGATGCCGAAATGCCGCTCCGTCTCGCCCATCGCGTCCTCCTTTCCGGCAGGTTCGTCCGGGCCGCTCATTGCAGGCTGGTGCCGAAATCGTCGTCGGCGCGCGCCAGCGCCATTTCGGTGATCGCGATCAGGGTTTCGGCGCGCGTCTTCAGGTCGGGCGCTTCCAGCAGCGCCTGCTTCTCGGCCGCGCCGTAGGGCGCCATCATCGAAAGCGCGTTGACCAGCGTCGCGTTCTCGGCGCGGCTGATGCTGTCCCAGTCGGCGTCGAGATCATTGGCCTTGAGATAGGCGCGAAACGCCTTCAGCAGCGCCGAGCGGTCGACATCGGCGGCCCCCGCGTCCTCGTCGAGATCGGCGGCGAAGCAATTGACGCCGCATTGCCTGAACGGCGATTTCACCGTCTTTTCCGAAACCACGCGGAAACGGCAGACGCCCTGCAGCGAGATCAGATAGCGCCCGTCGCCGGTTTCGGCGAAGGAGGTGAGCCGGCCGATGCAGCCGACATCGCATATTTCGGGTTCGCCGTCCGGCCGCGTTGCGCCGTCCAGCCGCGGCTGCACCATGCCGATCAGCCGGTCATGCGCGAGCGCATGATCGACCATTTCGAGATAGCGCGGCTCGAAGATGTTCAGCGGGATGCGCCCGCCGGGCAGGAGCAGCGCGGCCGTCAGCGGAAAAACCGGCAGGACTTCCGGCAGATCGCTCGCCGTCCGGTACCGCGCATTTCCAGCCTGCACTTGCATCCTCCCGCTGCGGGTTGCGAATCCTCGTGTCTGGCGAAAGCCGCGCCGCCTCTCCGTCAGGAGAACAGCAGCGAGGAGAGCTTGCGCCGTGCCGCCAGCGTCGCCTCGTCCATCATGCCCCAGGCGTCGAAGAATTTCAGCAATTGCTGGCGCGCGCCGTCGTCCTGCCAGGTGCGGTCGGCCTTCATGATGGCCAGCAGATTGTCGGCGGCCTCGTCGCGCTGCCCCTTGGCGTTCTGGATCAGCGCCAGGTCGAAGCGCGCCTGGTGGTCCTTGGGGTCGGCCGCCAGCCGCTGCTCGAGCTCGGCAGCGTCACCCAGCGCGGAAGCCTGCTCCGCCAGCGCCATTTTCGCGCGCACGGCGGCAATCGCCGGCGCGTCGGCCTTGTCCGCGGGCGCGCGCTCCAGGACCTCGGCGGCATCATCGACGTTGCCCGCCTCGAAAAGCGTGTCGGCGAGCCCGGCGATGGCGTCGACGTTGTCGGGCGCCTGCTGCAGTATCGCGGCGAATATCTGCGTCGCGGTCGCGAGGTCGCCGGCCTGGCGCGCCTCCTCGGCGGCGGCGAGCGCCTCGGCCAGGTCTTCCTGCGCGCTGTTGTCCGGCCCCGCCACCTTGTCGACGAACTCGCGGATCTTGCTTTCCGGAATGGCGCCCATGAAACCGTCCACCGGCTGCCCGTCGCGGAAGGCGATGACGGCGGGGATCGACTGGATGCCGAGCTGCCCCGCGATCGAGGGATGCTCGTCGATGTTCATCTTGACGAGCTTCACGCGGCCCCGCGCCTCCTGCACGACCTTCTCGAGCGCGGGCGCGAGCTGCTTGCAGGGTCCGCACCACGGCGCCCAGAAATCGACGAGAACCGGCTGGCGCCGCGATTCCTGTATCACGTCGGCGGCGAAGGAGGCGGTCGTCGTGTCCTTGACGACATCCGCGCCCTCCGGACCGTCCTGCCCGCCGGTTCCGTCCTGCGAATATTGCATTGCGTAGCCATCGGCATACGGATTGTCTTGAGCGCTCATGATTTCCCTTCAGATCGGCTGGGGGCCGGCGCCGCCCGCGTGGCGAATGCGAGCCCGATTGCTACAATGTGGCTTTCAGGCGGTCAGTTTCAAGACATGCGCCTGGTGGCCGGTCGATTCGATGAAGCGGACGAGGTCGTCGCGGTCAATCGACGTCGTCGCCTCGTTGGTCAGCGGATGCGCGTTGATCACCTCGTTCTCCATCAGCGTCTCGTCGAGAATAAGCTTCACCCTGCAATTCACGTCGTTGACGATACCGAAGGCGGTCACCGATCCCGGCTGCACGCCGAGCAGCTCCAGCAGCTTTTCCGGCTTTCCGAACGAAACCCGGCCGGACGCGCCGATGACATGATGGATCTGCTTCAGGTCCACCACCGCCTCTTCCCCGACCGTCAGCAGGAAGAAATCGTCCTTCTTGTCCTTCAGGAACAGGTTCTTGGTGTGGGCGCCGGGAATCTCGCCGCGCAATGCCTGCGAATCGGCGACGGTGTAGAGCGGCGGATGTCGCACCGTCGTCGCGACGATGCCCAATCCGGCGAGGTGTTGGAGAAGCTGTTCGGGAGAAAGCTGCATATCGTGGCGTTTTTTTTCGAAAGGTCCACGTTGTTTCTCCACGCGAAGTGCGGCTTCGTCAACCTGTCGATCGCGGCCCGCATCCGTGCGAAGCTCGTTCCTGGCGATTTACCGCCGTTGTTGAAAAATGCCGTTATTTTCCCTGTTGCAATCGAAGCTGAGTTCGGCCATATAGGCGCGGCTTGCGGACGGGTTCCGCACGAGCGGGTGTAGCTCAGGGGTAGAGCACAACCTTGCCAAGGTTGGGGTCGAGGGTTCGAATCCCTTCGCCCGCTCCAGTTTTCAAAAACTGTCCAAAGCCGCGCATCGTCGCGGCTTTCGTGTTTTCCAGGCAAATTGAACATAACCGATCGATGCCGCCGAAAGGCGCCGCATCGAGGTTGTCGCGCGCCGTGGCGAGGCAGCATGAAACCGCGGCATCGTCGTCGACGAGCGGCGCGAACCGGAGCGGTGTTTACCGGATGCGGCTCTGCCTTCCGGCAGCGACGGTAGTCTTTGCCCTGGCATGTGGATGGCGCCCCGATTCGCGCTTAAAGGCCTGCGCCGCGCCGCGCGACTCAGTTATCCTGCCCGCGACTAAACCTTCCGGAAATGGTGCTCGCGGGCTTGCAACCATGCGCTGCAGGCTTTCCACGGATAAATGCGGCCGATCCGATCAAATCCAGCGTCCAGCCCCATGTCGGGCATGATCGTTAACCATTGGTTAACCATCGCCCGCCTAGATCACAGCAACGGAAAATTAACCTAGATGACCAAAGAACTAACAGACACCCGCCCGATCCGACTCAAGGGCCGATCCTTCCTGGCGCTGGTGCTGTCGCCGGAACCGCCCTTCGACGGATGGCTCGCCCGGCTCGACGATCTGGCGGCACGTTCGGCGGGTTTCTTCCTGCGGCGGCCGATCGTCCTCGACGTCGAGAACCTCAATATCGACCGAGCGCAATTGACGGACCTGATCGGCGCGCTCGCGCAACGCAACGTGCAGGTCATGGGCATCGAGGGCGCGCGCCCTTCGCTGCTCGGCCCTGGCCTGCCGCCGGCCATGAGCGGCGGACGCGCGGCGGCCGATTTCGA
Organism: Aquamicrobium sp. LC103; assembly: GCF_001014615.2. GTDB lineage: Bacteria > Pseudomonadota > Alphaproteobacteria > Rhizobiales > Rhizobiaceae > LBCQ02. The sequence continues at coordinate 562,723 of NZ_LBCQ02000001.1, read as the reverse complement.
GGCGCCGTCGGTCGAAGAGGCAGTGGATGCGCGCGGTGACGATCACGGCAGCCCGGCAAAGCCCGCGTCGCCCGCCGAAGCGCAGCCGGTTCGCTCGATGCCTTCCATCATCATCAAGGAACCGGTGCGTTCCGGGCAATCGGTGATCTTTCCCGAAGGCGACGTCACCGTCGTCGGCTCGGTCGCGTCGGGCGCGGAGATCATCGCCGGCGGCTCGATCCACGTCTACGGAACGCTGCGCGGACGCGCCCTGGCGGGATCGGTCGGCAACGCCTCGGCGCGCATCTTCTGCCGCAAGCTGGAGGCGGAGCTGCTCGCGATCGACGGCCTCTACAAGACGGCGGAGGACATGGACCGCAAGCTGCGCGGCCAGGCCGTCCAGTTCTGGTTGGAAGGCGACGCGATCATGGCGGAAACACTGAACTGAGCTGCGGCGGACGGGAGAACAGGAGAGCGAAATGGCGAAAGTAATCGTGGTCACATCGGGCAAGGGAGGCGTCGGCAAGACGACTTCCACCGCCGCGCTCGGCGCGGCGCTGGCGCAGCGCAACGAGAAGACGGTGGTCGTCGACTTCGACGTCGGCCTGCGCAATCTCGACCTCGTCATGGGCGCGGAGCGCCGGGTCGTCTACGACCTGATCAACGTCATCCAGGGCGACGCCAAGCTGACGCAGGCGCTGATCCGCGACAAGCGGCTGGAAACGCTCCACCTGCTGCCGGCATCGCAGACCCGCGACAAGGACAATCTGACGGCCGACGGCGTCGAGCGGGTGATCGACGAATTGAGGAAGTCCTTCGACTGGATCATCTGCGACAGCCCGGCCGGCATCGAGCGCGGCGCGACGCTCGCCATGCGCCACGCCGACGTGGCGGTGGTGGTGACCAATCCGGAAGTCTCCTCGGTGCGCGATTCGGACCGCATCATCGGCCTTCTCGACGCCAAGACCGCCAGGGCCGAGCGCGGCGACCGGGTGGAGAAGCATTTGCTGCTGACCCGCTACGACGCCGCCCGCGCCGAGCGCGGCGACATGCTGAAGGTCGACGACGTGCTCGAAATCCTGTCGATCCCGCTGCTCGGCATCATCCCCGAGAGCATGGACGTGCTGCGCGCCTCCAATCTCGGCGCGCCGGTCACGCTTGCCGACAACCGCAGCGCGCCGGCGCTCGCCTATCTCGACGCGGCGCGCCGGCTCGCCGGCGAAGCGGTTCCGATGGCCATTCCGGGCGAGAAGCGCGGACTGTTCAGCAAGATATTCGGAAGGAGGGCGGCATGAGCATCTTCAACTTCTTCAGCAAGAAGAGCTCGGCACCGACGGCGCGCGAGCGCCTGCAGGTGCTGCTCGCCCATGAACGGGCTTCCGTCGGCCATTCCGACCTGGTGGCGCAACTGCGCGAGGAAATCCTCGCCGTCATCGCCAAGCACGTCCAGGTCGACGGCGACAAGGTCAAGGTGAAGATGGACCGCGGCGAGCAGGTCTCGACGCTGGAAGTCGACATCGAGATCCCGCTGAAGGCGGGAGTGCGGGCGGCCTGACGCAGCCGCCCTTAACCGCGGCACGTTGAGCCGCCCGACCGAAGGAAAGGAGACGAGCATGACGCGCGTCGCACTTCTCGAACGCCTCAAGGAACTCCAGCAGATGCCGAAGTTCCAGAACCGCGACATCCGCACGATCAGCGCGATGATGTCCAACGAGGCGCTGGCCAAGCACGTGGAGGTCTGCGAGGCGGCGGCCGGCGCATCGAGCGCCTCGGCCTCGCACGCCGGCTAGCGCTCTCGCCGCGGCGCAAGCGCGGCTGGCGGTCCTGGCGCGATCCTGTCGCTATTCGGCCGTCCCGTCGGAAGATCGGGACACGAACTCCGAGATGGTCGCGATCTCGCCCGCGCCGTAATTCACCACTCCCGCAAACGGCCCGGGACGATCTTCCGAGGCCAGGGAAGGCAGCAGCGGACGACACTCCGCCCTCACCGTGGTGGGGCGGAGTATGACCTGGGAACTCGAATTCAGTATCAGGCAGCCGGTTACCGGCTCCGCTCCGCCATCGGCTTTGGTCGACTTGACCATGAGCGTCACCGGCAGGTGGCCGCCGCTTCCCAGCACGCGCAGGGCGATGCCGCCCACATAGGACGGGCCCGGCCAGAACAACACCGCGAAGATCAGCAATGCACCGCTCGCGGCGGAAAGCTGGAGCGGCGTGAACGCGGCGATATTCATCGCCCAATGCAGGCCGACAAGCGCGGCGAAGAAGACGATGACGAGCGCAGGCATGGGAATCCCCTGCAGTCCGGCGACGGCATCGGACAGAATCGCGGTCAGGAACGACGCGATGAACACGACGGCGAAGACGGAAACGAAGGAGGCGAACGATGACGCCAGCAGGAACTCTCCAAAGCCGGCAAGGGAACGGTTTCGCACCCGATAGATGGCCACTAGCCCAATGACAGCTCCCACCATCGCAAGGCCGAGCATCGGCGCGAGGGCGCCGGGAAAGCGATCGACGAGAAAGGTAGATGCGACCATCACCAGCATGAAGGCGAGAAATGGCGGGTAGAACGACAGATACGCTTTCGTATATGCCCACACCCATCCCGGCCTTCGAGGGCTTCCTGCAAAGAGTTCGCCGAACAGCTTCCTTGTGTTCTCGCCGGCAAGCATCATCTTCGATGCTCCCGGCAGGAGCAGTATCAGAACCATAATTCCGAATACGGTCGTCAAGGTGGCCGCGAGGAAAAGCAGAAACAGCGCGCTCGCTCCGTCCGGAGGAAGCCCGGCCCCCGAACGGTTGAGATAGGCGACGAGCACGATCGCCCCCAGGATCGAGGCGATGGGAACGACCACCTTCACGATGCTGGAGATGAGGTCGGCCGCTCGTTCCAGGAGCGCTTCGGTTTCCTTGAAGGAAATGGTCCGCATGGAAATCGTGCTCTTCATGAAATTCGATCGATCCCGGGCGGCACCATCCGCCCGGGATCGATGACGGTTCTAGTTTCTAAACCGCTCAGGCGGCCAGCAGATTGGCCTCGGCGAATTCGTAATTCGCAAGCTTGTCGAGGAAATTCGCGGCATAGTCCGGCCTGCGATTGCGGAAGTCGATGTAGTAGCTGTGCTCCCATACATCGAGGCCGAGCAGCGGCTTGCCCTCGCCCGTGGCGAGCGGATTGGAGCCGTTCGGCGTCTTGGTGACGGCGAGCCTGCCGTCGCCGCCGAGGACCAGCCAGGCCCAGCCCGATCCGAACTGCCCGACGGCCGCCGCCTTGAAGGCGTCCTTGAAGGCCGCAACGCTGCCGAAATCGGAAACGATCTTCTCTTCGAGCTTGCCCGGCAGGCGCCCGCCCCTTGGGCTCAATGCCTGCCAGAAATGGATGTGGTTCCAGTGCTGTCCGGCATTGTTGAAGACCGGCGCCAGTTCCGGCCGGCCGCTGGCATGAGCGATGATCTCCTCGAGCGACTTGCCCTTGAGCGCGTCGTCCTTCTCGACGAAGCCGTTCAGCGCCGTCACATAGGCCTGGTGATGCTTGTCGTGATGGAACTCGAGCGTTTCGCGGCTCATGCCGCCCTCGCCCAGATCGTCGTATCCGTAGGGAAGTGCCGGAAGCTCGAAAGCCATTTCTCAATCTCCTTTGCTGAAGCCTGCGCGCTTGCGATGGCGCGGCGCTGCGGCTATTTAAACAAGCATCCACTTTGAAAACCGGCGCCGAGAATATGTCAAGTCGAAACTTGGAAAATAGCTGGGGCCCGCGCGGCCCATCCGAACGCATTCTCATGGCGCTGAAGATGCATGGCGCGCTGTCGAGCGCGCGGCTGGGCGAGCTTCTGAAGATAACCGGCGAGGCGGCGCGCCAGCAGCTCACGCGGCTCGCCGAGGACGGCCTGGTGGAAGCCGCGCCGGAGATAAGGGGCGTGGGCCGCCCGAGGCAGAACTGGAGCCTGACCGCGAAGGCGCAGGCGCGCTTTCCCGACACGCATGCCGACCTGACCGTCCAACTGCTCGGGATCGTCCGTGCCGAGCTCGGGGAACAAGCCCTTGAAAGGATGATCTCCAAGCGGGAGGAACTGACCAGACGCGGCTACGCCCAGGCGCTGGAACGCTGCTCCGATCTCAAGCAAAAGGTCGCCCTTCTCGCCGCCATCCGCAGCGGCGAAGGCTACATGGCCGAATGGAGGGAGGAGGAGGACGGCTCGCTGACGCTCATCGAGAACCATTGCCCGATCTGCGCCGCAGCCGCCGCCTGCCGCGGCTTCTGCCGGGCAGAGATGGAGGTGTTCCAGTCCGTGCTGGGGCCGGATGTCGCCATCGCGCGCGAGGAGCACCTGCTTTCGGGCGGCCGGCGCTGCACCTACTCGATCCGCGAGCGTGCGGAACAGCCGGCGAGTTGAGCGCGCCGGAAGCATCGACGTAAACTCACGCCTCGGCCGTTTCGGGCCCGGCATTCGCGTAGCGCCGCGCCAGCATCGCGCCGACGATGATCTGGATCTGGTTGTAGAGCATGATCGGAAGCACGATCATGCCGAAGCCGGGAGCGCCGGCGAAAAGCACCTGCGCTAGGGGCAGGCCGGAGGCCAGGCTTTTCTTGGAGCCGCAGAACACCGCCGCGATCTCGTCGCCCCTCGAAAAGCCGAGGCGCCGCGCGCCGAAAGTGGTGAAGGCAAGGATCGCCGCCAACAGCGCCACGCAGAGGATCGCGGCAAGCGCGAGCGCTCCGACCGGCAATGTCCTCCAAAGACCCGCGGCGACCGATTGCGAGAAGGCGGAATAGATGATCAGCACGATCACCGACTGATCGTACTGCTCCAGCCGGTGCTTGTGGCGCGCCATGAAGTCGGCGACCCTGGTGTGGATCGCCTGGCCGAGCGCGAAAGGCAGCAGGAGCTCGAGGAGAACGTCGCGCAGGGCATGCGTCAGGTCGATGGCGCCGGCGGCGGAGGCGCTGATGAAGAGCGTCATCAGCAGCGGCGTCAGAAGCAGCCCGAACACGTTCGACCCCGCCGAATTGCACACGGCCGCCGGCACGTTTCCCTTTGCCATCGCCGTGAACGCGATCGAGGAAGAGACCGCCGAAGGCAGCACCGCCAGATAGACGAAGCCGAGCCTCAGATCGGTCGGCAGGATGCTCTCCGGCAGCAGGCCGAGAGGCTGGATCGCGATCGGAAAGACGATGAAGGTCGTCGCGAAGATGAACAGGTGCAGCTGCCACTGCTTCAGTCCGGAAAGTATCGCCCTGTGCGGCAGGGCGGCGCCATGCGCGAAGAACAGGATACCGACACCGATGGTGCCCAGCCGGTCCACCACCGTCGCGGCCTGCCCCTCCGCGGGAAGGAAGCTGGCCACCAGCACCGCGGCCAGCATCAGGATCAGGAATGGATCGAGCTTGATTCTCATGGTTCGCATCGCCTCGAACATCGGCGGCGAACGCCGCCTGCCACAAATTCGCCGGCTGGGTTACACGCGCGTCGAACTGGTCTACAAATTGGTCTGGAAAGGAGGTGAGGAACGATGCCGTCGCGAATTCGTGTCGAGGATGCGGTCACCCGGCTGCGACGCCATTTCGACCGGTCCGGACTGGGTCCGCAGGATCGGGTGGAGCCGGAACGCCGGCTTGCCGAAAAGCTGGGATGCAGCCGCGAGACCCTGCGCCGTGCGCTCGGACGGCTCGAGCGGGAAGGGCTGATCTGGCGCCATCAGGGAAAGGGCACGTTCATCGGGCCGCGACCGCGCGGAGACTATGTGCCGCCGCAATTGCTCTACGATATGGCGTCACCGGCAGATTTCATGGAGGCGCGTCTCGTCATCGAACCGTCGATAGCGGCCGCGGCCGCCGATACCGCAAGCGCCGGGGAAGTGGCCGCCTTGCGGCAACTGGCGCTGGAAACCGGGCGGGCGGAAGACTGGCGGCGCTACGAGGCTGCGGACGATGCCTTCCACAAGGCGATCGCACATGCGACCGGCAATCCTTTGCTCGCCGCCGCTCTGGAGACCCTGGCTTCGGTGCGTGGGCGCATGCGCTGGCAGCGCCGCCACGATGCTGTTTTTCGCGAAGCGCACAGAAAGGAATATGCCGCCAGGCAGGGCGCCATGCATCTGCGGGTTGTCGATGCCATAGCCGCTCGCGACGCGGCCGGCGCGCGGGCAGCCATGGCCGAGCACCTCGCGGTTATCAGGAGCCTCGTCGAATAGTCGCCGAGGACGACATCGCCGCTCAGTGCCGGTCGGCGACGAGGCCGATCGCCGGCACGGCGAGCGCGGCGATCATGCCCGCCGCGGCAAAGAAGACGCCATAGCCGAAATGCTCCGCCACATAACCGGCCGCAACGCCGCCGGCCATGCTCACCAGCGCATCCATGCACTGGAAGAGCGTGAAATCGACGCCGGCCTGCTTCGGATCGGACCAGCGCATGAACTGCGCATAGAGCGCCACGAAGCCGACGGCGAGGATGCCGGACGAACTGGCCACCGCAACGACCATCAAAAGCGTGGCCGCCGCGCTGTCGCCGAAATCGTAGGCCGCGAAGAAGGCGAAGCACGCCGCCTGCAGGATGAGCGCCGTCACCAGCACGCTGCGAATGCCCCACGGCCTCACCAGCGCGCCGCCCAGCAGGGCGGCGGCAACGCCGACGAACATGCTGCCGACGCCGTTGAGCAGGCCGACGGTGGCGAGGTCCAGCCCGGCATCGATGAGAAACGGACCGAGCATCGCCAGCCCGGCTTTCTGCGCGATCACGTAGATCGCGGCGGCCGCCAGCCCGCGGCGGATCTCCCGTCTTCTCAGCGCGGAGCGAAGCGACGGCACGTGGCCGCGCACCTCGTGCGCCTCGCGGCGCGAAGCGCCGAGCAGGAAAGGCAGGCCGAGCAGGAACAGAAGCAGCGCCATGCTCCACACCGCGAGCCGCCAGCCGGAAACGTCGACGAGGACGAGAAAAAGCCCTGCTCCGATCGCCGAGCCCAGATAGGCGCCGCCAACCTGCGCGGCGTTGCCCCAGCCGTGGTGCTCGCTGGACAGGCTCTGCACCGCATAGCCGTCGCAGGCGATGTCGACCGTAGCCGCGGCGAATGCCACCACCGTCAGGCAGGCGATCAGCGGAATGAAAGCCGCCGGGCCGATGGCGCCGACGACGGCGAGGCCGATGATCGAGACGAGGCCGCCGGCAAGCACGATGGTTGCCGTGCGCGCCGGCCCCGTCGAGGGAAGGCGGTATCGCTCCACCGCCGGCGCCCAGAGGAATTTGAGCGCCCAGGGCAGGATGATCAGCGAAAGCAGGCCGATGCGGTCGAGCGGAAGTCCCTCGGCGCGCATGACCGCCGGCAACCCGCTCCAGGTGATGCCGCCGATAACGCTTTGCGCGACATAGAGCCCGCCGACCGTCGCGAAGACGCCGATCGGCGAGGGCCGCGCCTGAACCTCGCGCTCTCGCTGCATCAGAAGCGATAGCGCAGGCTGCCGAAGACCGAGCGGCCTTCGTCGAGATAGCAGTTTCCGACCGTGCAGATCTGCTTGCGCGTGTCGAGCAGGTTCTTCGCGTTGACCTGCAGCATCAGGCCGTCGAGTTCGGGATTGCGGGCGCCGAAATCGTAGGAGATCGCTGCGTCGACGAAGGCGCGATCGGCGTTCTTGAACGTGTTCTGGTCGTCGCCATAACTCTCGCCGACATAGCGCACGCCGGCACCCAGGCCGAGCCCTGCAAGCGCGCCTTCCTGGAAGTCGTAGCGGCCCCAGAGCGAGAAGATGTGATTGGGCGTGGAGGAGAGCTCGTTGCCGACCGTTCCGGGCAATCCCTCTTCGATCTTCATGCGCATATAGGTGTAGGAGGCGATCAGGCCGAAGCCGTTGTCGAAGGAGGCGTTGGCCTCCAGCTCGAAGCCGCGCGAGCTCAGGTCGAGCTGACGCTGACGCTGGTTGCCGGCGTCGTCGAACGTACCGTCGAGCACCACGCCATTCTTCTGCGAGATGTCGAAATAGGCGGCGCTGACGACCGCGTTGGTATCGGGAATCTCGTATTTGACGCCGAACTCGATCTGCTCGGCCTTGGTCGGCTGCGCGGGGCGTCGCTCGTTTGTCACCCCGTCGTAGACGAAGCCGAGATTGGGCGAGAACGAGGTCGAGTAGTTGGCATAGGGAATGACGCCCCAATCGGTCCTGTAGGAGAGCGCGACGCGGCCGGAAAATTCCCGGTCGGTCTGGTTCGTTTCCCGTTCCAGATAGTCGACGCTCTTGGTGTCGACCCAATCGTGCCGCCCGCTCAGAAAAAGCGTCCAGTTGTTCCACTTCATCTGGTCGTGCAGATAGACGCCGTATTGGCTGGTCTCCTGGCTGCCGGCGAAGGAGAACGGCGCCGACCTGATATCCTCGACGGAAACATATGAGCGAGCCGAGTGGGCGTCGTAGTCAGACCAGCCATAGTCGAAGCCGGCGATCGCCGTGTGCTCGACCGGGCCGGTGTCGAACTCGAATTGCGCCATGTTGTCGACGACGAAGTTCTTCGTCTTCTCCTTGTAGTGACCCCAACTGCGGCCGGGGTATTCGCAATTGTAGTATTCGAGTTCGTCCGGATCGGTGCAGAACCCGCTATATTTGAGGTCGGAATCGACGGCGCTGTAGCGCAGGTTCTGGCGCACCGTGAGCAGATCGTTGAAGCGGTGCTCGAATTCGTAGCCGATGCGGCCCTGCTTGTTCTTGAAATCGTTCCAGGCCGGATCGCCGGAATAGATGTCGGAGGCGGTACCGTAGGTGGGATTGTAGAAGAAGGCGGTGGAACCGGTGACCGACTGCGAATATTCGCTGAGGATCGTCAGCTTGGTGTCCTCGTCCGGCTTGAAGGTGAGGGCCGGCGCCAGATAGAGCTTGTCGTCGGAATAGCCCGGCAGATCGGTATCGGACAGCCTTCCAAGGCCGGTCATGCGGTAGAGGATGGTCTTCTCGTCGTTCACCGGACCTGAGAAGTCGAACGCCGCCTGGTAGCGGTCGTTGTTGCCGAACAGCGCCTCGACCTCGCGGAACTGCTCGTCCTTCGGCCGCTTGGTCACGATGTTGACGATGCCGCCGGCGCCGCTGACGCCGTAGAGCGAGGAGGCCGGGCCCTTGAGGACCGTGATGCCCTCCATCCCGTAGGGCTCGGTCTTGAACCAGGCGGAAGGACCGTTGTACTGGCGCAGACCGTCACGGAAGATGCTGTTGTAGTGAGCCGGAAAGCCGCGCAGGTAGAAGGCGTCGTAGCGGCTGTCGAAGCCGTAGCCGTTGGGATTGGCGCTGGCGGTGTAGCCGAGCGCCTCGTTGAGGGTCCGCGGCTTCTGGTCCTCGATCTGGTCCTGCGTCACCACCGAGATCGATTGCGGTATTTCGGCGAGCGGCGTGTCGATCTTCGAGCCAATGCGGTCCTGGCGCGCCACATAGCCGTCCTGGACTAGGATGTCGCCGCTCTCCGCCTCCACCGTCAGCCGCTCGAGCATGATCGTCTCCGAGCCGTCCTGGGCGAGCGCTCCGTGCGACTGCACGACGAGCGCGGCGGCACCTCCCATCAATGCCAGCTTCAGGCTTCCGCTTGTCGATCGGGCGCGCATGAGACCTCTCCACATCCCTCGGTTCGGTTTGGATGTAGCGCCTCACAAAATTGAGTTTTGGAGTCAAGTTAAAATGTCGCCGCCGCGCGCCGCGCGCGTCGGCATGTTGCGCAGGGGTAACGGTCGGGCCGGATATGCGTCACGGCGGCATACGGCCGACGAGGCGAAAGAAAATATGCGACGTCACCAGCACCTCGGGATCGGCGAGATGACGCTCAAGCGCCTCGATGTCCCTGTCGAGATCCGCCTGCGCGATGAAGCCTCCCTCCAGCAGCCCGCCGCGCACATTGTTGATGAAATCGCGGAGGATCGGCCGCCGGTCGTGGCCGGGTGGATAGACATGCAGGATCGCATCGACATGGATGTCCTCGACGCCGGCGTCGCGAAACAGGCGATGGGTGCGCCGGCCGACGTGGAGGTCGATCCCCTGAGCCTCCGAATAGGCGCCATAGGCTTCGAGAAGCCGGCTCCAGGCAGGCAGCGACGGGTCGCACAGATGCGCCAGATAGTCCGCTTCGAAGCTGGCGACCCAGCCGCCGGGCCGCACGAGCGACACCATTTCGCGCACGATACGTTCGGGCTGCGGCACGTTGACGAGGACGAGCCGCATATGCGCGCCGTCGAAGGAGGCGCGCGGCAACCCGGTATCGTAGGCGTCGCCTTCGCGAACCTCCACCTGCGTCAGCCCGTGGCCGGCGGCGAAGCGGCGGGCGAGATCGACGAAATGCGGGCTGCGCTCGATGCCGAGAACCGAGCCGGTGTGGCCGACGCGCTTGCCGAGCAGGTGCAGCACCCCGCCGGGACCGCAGCCGAGATCGACGACGCGTTCACCCGGCCTTATGCCTATCCGGTCGAGCTGCGCGTCGGAATCGGGCGCGAGATTGGCGATCTGGCCCTTGAGGCGAGCTTCCTCTGCTTCGGCGCGGCCAAGCAGATATGTGTCGGGTTCTGCCATGCTCTCCCTCCTCGTCGGCGGGAACTGGACGAGCTGCGGCTATTTTATAGGTGTCCGGCGGAACCGGCAAAAGCTGCCCAAAAAGCTTAAGCCGCCGCTTCGGCTGTTCAGGCCGACGATCGCGGCTAGCCGCCGTTGCGATACTCAAGCTTCGGATACCAATCCGCGCCGCGGCCCTCCGGCGTGGTGTCGAGAAGGGTCCACAACGGGTCCATGTCGGGCGCGCCGCGCGGATCCTGGCCGGGATCGACCATGTCGCCGCCGATCTCGCCGCTCCAGAAATGCCGGATCCTGCCGTCCCCGCGGGTGAAGACCGTGTAGCCGGGAACATCCGCGTCCTCCGCGCTGACATAATCGCGCGTATAGGCGCCATCGCTGTCGGAATAGACCTTCAACTGCGTCCATCCCCGCGCCTTCTTGGCCTCGACCAGCCGTTCGATCGGCGAACGCGCGACCATCGCCAGCGCCACGCGCTGCTCGATGTCGGGCACCTTGCCTTCGAACGATCCCATCAGCGACGTGCACATCGGGCACGGTTTCTCGCGCTGCGGGCCGAACATATAGCTGTAGACGACGAGCGTATCCTTGTCGCCGAAGAGCTCGGCGAGGCTGACCGGGCCGGTCTCGCCCGTGAAACGATAGTCCTTCGTCACCTCGCCGCCCGGCGGAAGCCTGCGGCGCAGCTCGGCGACGCGCTCGATATGCCGCCTCAGCTCGATCTCCTCGGCAAGAAGCGCGTTGCGCGCCCTTCTGTACTCGGCGCTTTCGTTCGGAAAGCCGGCGCGGTTCTTCTCCGCCAGTTCCTTGGCGGGAACAAGTTCTGTCTGCGTGTTCATGGCCGCTCCCTGTCGCTTCTCGCGATCCATGTGATCCTGCCCCGCATTAACGTTGATATCAACATAATGGGCCGATGTCAAAGACGAAGGAGCTTCGACCGCCGTCGCGGGGATCGATCCTGACAAACAAATGACGTCGCAGGCCGACGGTCGCGGTTCAAAAAAGCGCCTTGCGGGCAAAAAATGGCGGGACAGGCCCGCCATTTTCCGTTTTTCGCGAATGCGAAGCGATCAGGAGGCGGCTTCCTCGCTCGGCGCCTCTTCGGCCGGAGCGGCAGCGGCCTCGGCGGCGGCTGCTTCGGCGTCAGCCTTTTTGGCGGCGGCTTCTTCCTCGGCCTGCTTGGCGGCGGCGACGCGCTCCTGCGCCTTCTTGCCCGGCTCGGCCTTCTTCGGGTTGCTGCGCGCGTCGCGCTTGGAGATGCCGGCCTCGTCGAGGAAGCGCAACACGCGGTCGGTCGGCAGCGCGCCGTTGGCGAGCCAGTGCTTGATACGCTCCTCGTTTAGCTTCACGCGCTCGCCGTCCTTGGGGAGCATCGGGTTCCACGAGCCGAGCTGCTCGATGAAACGGCCGTCGCGCGGGCTGCGCACGTCGGCGACGACGACATGATAGTAGGGGCGCTTCTTGGAGCCAGCGCGGGCCAGTCGGATTTTCAGTGCCATGGTTTCGGTCCTTTCGATAATGGCATGCTTCAAGCCGGCAATGCGTGCCGGAATTGCAGGCGCGGCTCGCCGCGCAGCGTGGTTGGTGGCATGGGTGCCGCACCCAGCCGTTTCGCTACCGCCTGAGACGGCAGATTCTCGGGGTGAACGAAGCTCATCAGCGGCGGCAGGCCGAGCGCTTCGGCCGCCCAGTCGCGCGCCGCGCGTGCCGCCTCGGCGGCATAGCCGCGGCCTTCGAACCCAGCATAGAGACCCCATGCCAACTCCGGCTCGTCGATATAGGGCGGGTGCCACAGCCCGGCATAGCCGACGATACGCCCTTCCTGCCGCTCTTCGACAGCGAACAGGCCGTAGCCGTTGAGCAGCCACTCGCCCGCCATGGCGGCAAATGCCGTCCAGGCTTGATATTCGTTCTTCGCGCCGCCGATATAGCGGACACGATCCTCGTCCGCGCAGAACGCGGCGTAGGCGGCGAAATCATCCTTTCGCCAGCCCCGCAGCGACAGCCGCTCGGTTTCGAGGACAGGTATCGTCAAGACGCCGTCCTTTCGACCGCATCGGACTGGTTCGCGCCATGCGTCTCGGCGATCGCCTCGTGATGGCGGATGACCTCGCGGACGATGAAGTTCAGGAACTTCTCCGCGAAATCGGGATCGAGATTGGCCTCGTCGGCCAGCCTGCGCAGCCGCTCGATCTGGATCTGCTCGCGCGCCGGATCGGCCGGCGGCAGGCCGTGCGCGGCCTTGAGCATGCCCACGGCCTGGGTGCAGCGGAAACGCTCGGCCAGCATGTGGATCAGCGCGGCATCGATATTGTCGATCGATGCGCGGTAGCCCGCCAGGATTTCCTTCGCCTTTTCCACGTCGTCCGCTTCGCTCATCGTCTCCCTCGTCATTTCTTCTTGCCCAGTCCGGGCAATCCTCCTCCCGGCAGGCCGGGAAGCTTCAATCCGCCGGGCAGGCCGGGCATTCCACCGGGCAACCCGCCCGGCAGGCCCTTGGGAAGGCCGCCGCCGAGACCCGCCGCTTCGGCCTGCTTCTGCAGCGCCTCGAGCTGCTTCGGGTCCATCTTGGAAAGGTCGGGCATGCCGCCCATGCCGCCGAGACCGCCCAGGCCCATCTTCTGCGCCATGCCGCCCATCAGGCCGCGCATCATGCCGCCGCCCTTGCCCTTGCCGCCCATGGCCTTCATCATGTCGGCCATCTGGCGATGCATCTTCAGAAGCTTGTTGATCTGCGCGGCGTCGGTGCCCGAGCCGGCTGCGATGCGCTTCTTGCGGCTGTGCTTGAGGAGATCCGGATTTGCCCGCTCCGCCTTCGTCATCGACTGGATGATGGCGATCTGGCGGCCGAACATCTTGTCGTCCAGGCCGGCGGCCGCCATCTGGTCCTTCATCTTCCCCATGCCCGGCATCAGGCCCATGATGCCGCCCATGCCGCCCATCTTCTGCATCTGGGCGAGCTGGTCGGCCAGGTCGTTCAGGTCGAACTTGCCCGACTGCATCTTCTTGGCCATCGCCGCGGCCTTTTCCGCGTCGATGGTCTCGGCGGCCTTCTCGACGAGGCTGACGATGTCGCCCATGCCGAGGATGCGATCGGCGATGCGCTTGGGATGGAATTCCTCCATCGCATCCATTTTCTCGCCGGTGCCGATCAGCTTGATCGGCTTGCCGGTGACGGCGCGCATGGAAAGCGCCGCGCCACCGCGCCCGTCGCCGTCCATGCGGGTGAGCACGAGACCGGTGATGCCCACGCGCTCGTCGAAATTCTTGGCGAGGTTGACCGCGTCCTGGCCGGTCAGCGAGTCGGCGACGAGCAGGATTTCGTGCGGCGAGGAGACGCGCTTGATGTCGGCCATCTCCGCCATCAGCGGCTCGTCGATATGGGTGCGGCCGGCGGTGTCGAGAATGACCACGTCATGACCGCCGAGCCTAGCCGCCTGGACGGCGCGCTTGGCGATGTCGACCGGCGACTGGCCGGCGACGATCGGCAGCGTCGCGACCTTCACCTGCTCGCCGATCTGGCGAAGCTGCTCCTGCGCGGCCGGGCGGCGCGTGTCGAGCGACGCCATCAGAACCTTCTTGTTCTGACGCTCCGTGAGCCGCTTGGCGATCTTGCCTGTGGTCGTGGTCTTGCCCGAGCCCTGCAGGCCGACCATCATGATGACGACCGGCGCGGGCGCGTTGAGATCGATCGGGGCGCCTTCCGCGCCGAGCGTCTCGATCAGCTCGTCATGGACGATCTTGACGACCATCTGGCCGGGCTTGATCGACTTCAGGACTTCCGCGCCCACCGCCTTCGCGCGCACGCGGTCGACGAAGGGACGCACCACCTCCAGCGCGACGTCGGCCTCGATCAGCGCGCGGCGCACTTCGCGCAGCGCGGCCGAGACGTCGGCTTCCGAAAGCGCGCCACGACCGGTGAGGCCGTTCAATATCGAACCGAGGCGTTCCTGAAGTGATTCAAACATCCGCTTGTCCTGTCCTCTGGCAACCAAATCGACTGCCGAAGAGGTAGTGCCTTTCCGCGCCCGTGCCAAACCCAAAGCCGAAAAGCACCCGGGGGCGCATCGCGCTGCCGGGTGTTGACCTCCGGGATCGATGTGCGATTTCCTGCACAGGGTCGTCCCGGTCGGCGGCTCGGAGTTATCACTCGTCGCTGAATTCGGCGCCTCTAGACAGGAAAACGCCGGCGGAGTCAAGTTTTACCGCGTTTTTCACGCAGGAAGACCGCCGGCGCGCTGCCGGCGGCCTTCTTCACCGTCCGCGATACGAGCTACTGGCGAACGACGTAGACGATGCGTCGTGTCTCGGGCTCGACCAGAACCGGCTGCCCGTTCACATAGACGTAGCGATATTCATAGTCCGGAATCTCCCGGACCTCGACGGTCTCCGGCAGGCTCGCGCCCACCACGGCCTCGCCTTCCAGATAGACCGGCTCGACCTCGTGCTGGAGCACGTAGTCGCGAACTTCCGGCGTGGGTTCGACCAGCACGCTGGTGGCCGCGCCGCCGGTCGCCGCGCCCGCTATGCCGCCGACGGCCGCGCCAACCGGCCCTCCGATGATCGCGCCGGCGACGGCGCCGGTCGCCGCGCCCGCGACACCGCCCGCGGCCACTTCATCCGTATCGTCGTAAGTGACGACGGGAACCTGCATTTCCGCCGGGCGCTCGGTCACGACCACCTCGACACCGCCGCTATCGGCGATCAGATAGTCGGAATAGGCCCAGCCCTGGACGCCGTTATAGCTGACCTGGCACCATCTTCCGCTTTCCAGGCAGCCGTCGAGCATCGCCTCGCCGTCGATGGCGATCGCGCCGATCACCGGATATTGGGGGCCGGGTCCGGCGCGCATGTTGAGATCGGTGGTCGCCACGACGACCGTTTGCGCCATCGCCGCGCCAGTCATCGCAAGAACGGCGCCCGCGGCCGATAAGAGAAGCTTGGTCTTCATTGATCCTACTCCTGTGGCGTTTCCCTTCGCAGCCCTAACGGGCCGGCATATTAGGGAGTTCCGAAAAGACACGAGGAGCCGATGACACTTTATTACAACAGTTGGGATGCAACGTTACTGCCAGGCCCAAGTTCCGGGCGGAGATCACAACATTGTCATCTTCCATTGCGAAGCCACAGCGAGTAAGGCACCGGTAACGGCATTTCGTTTATAAGTGCCGCATCGCTCCGCGTTGCGGCGCGGAGCTTGAAAATCAACGCGCGGGCGGCTAGTCGGCGGTCTTTCGTTGGCAAAGTCCCCCACTGGGGACATCAGGAGATGGGAATGGCGACGTCTGGATGGGGTGGGCTGTTCGCAGCCGCATTCATTGCTCTCGGGACCCTCGGGCTCTCGGCGGGTACGGCTCAGGCCGCGCAATGCGGAAACAATTCAGGCGGATTCGAGAACTGGAAAGTCCAGTTCCGCCAGGAAGCCGCCTCTCGCGGCATCGGCGAATCCGCCCTGCGGGCACTGGACCGCACCAGATACGCCAGCAAGACGATCGCGGCCGACCGCAACCAGAAGAGCTTCAAGCTGTCCCTCGACCAGTTCATGCAGCGGCGCGGCGGCAAGCAGATCGCCTCCAAGGGCAAGTCCCTGAAGCGGCAGCACGCGCAGCTCTTCGCCAGCATCGAGCGCCGCTACGGCGTGCCGGCGGGCCCGCTGCTCGCCATCTGGGGCATGGAAACCGGCTTCGGCGGCTTCCTCGGCAACCAGCACATCCTTTCCGCCGTCGCCACGCTCGCCTATGACTGCCGGCGCTCCGATTATTTCACCAACCAGCTCTACGCGGCCTTGCAGCTCGTGCAGAACGGCTCGCTCAACCCCGACGCCATCGGCGCCGCCCATGGCGAGATCGGCCAGACGCAGTTCCTGCCCGTGAACGTTCTGAAATATGGCGTGGACGGCGACGGCGACGGCCGCGTCGATCTGATCCGATCGCGCGCCGACGCGCTCGCCTCGACGGCGAATTTCCTGCGCGGCCATGGCTGGCGCCCCGGCGGCGGCTACCAGCCCGGCCAGGCGAATTTCGGCGCCCTGCAGGGCTGGAACGCGGCTCGCGTCTACCAGCAGGCGATCGCCATCATCGGCGCGGAAATCGACGGCAACTGATCTCACGGCGCTCGTCCCTCCGACGAGGGCGCGAAGCAGATGACGGACCCGGCCTTGTGCCGGGTCTTTTCTTTTCGGGGAAACCGGTGGTGCGCGGCCGCCCCGCCCGTTTCCCTCGCCTTCCGCGGGCATCGCGCAGGAGTGCCGCCTGGCAGGCTCGAGGAGCGTCGCGGCCTCTGTCCGGCATCGGAAAGACGGGACGGCGAACAGGCGCCGGAAACAAAGAACCCGGCGCGATGGCCGGGCTCTTCGCTTCCTATCCTCGAAAAGGCCGGATCAGCCCTTGCGGTCGCGGGCGGCCAGTGTGCGCAGCCGCAGCGCGTTGAGCTTGATGAAACCGGCGGCATCCTTCTGGTCGTAGGCGCCGCGGTCGTCCTCGAAGGTGACCAGCTTGTCGGAATAGAGCGATTTCGCGCTCTCGCGGCCGACGACCATGACGTTGCCCTTGTAGAGCTTCAGCGTCACCTCGCCCTCGACGTTCTTCTGGCTGAGATCGATCGCCGCCTGCAGCATCTCGCGCTCCGGGGAGAACCAGAAGCCGTAATAGATCAGTTCGGCATAGCGCGGCATCAGCTCGTCCTTGAGGTGTGCCGCCCCCCGATCGAGCGTGATCGACTCGATGGCGCGGTGCGCCGCGAGCAGGATCGTGCCGCCCGGGGTTTCATACACTCCACGCGATTTCATGCCGACGAAGCGGTTTTCGACCAGATCGAGACGGCCGATGCCGTTGTCGCGGCCATAATCGTTGAGCTTTGCCAGCAGCGTCGCGGGCGACAGACGCTGTCCGTCTATCGAAACGGCGTCGCCCTTCTCGAAGCCGATCTTGATGATCGTCGCCTTGTCGGGCGCTGCCTCCGGCGAAATGGTGCGCATGTGGACGTATTCCGGCGCTTCCTGCGCCGGATCTTCCAGGACCTTGCCCTCGGAGGAGGAGTGCAGCAGGTTGGCGTCGACGGAGAAGGGAGCCTCGCCCTTCTTGTCCTTGGCGACCGGGATCTGGTGCTTTTCGGCAAAGTCGAGCAGGTCCGTGCGGCTCTTGAACGACCAGTCGCGCCACGGCGCGATGATCTTGATGTCGGGGTTCAGCGCATAGGCGGAAAGCTCGAAGCGGACTTGGTCGTTGCCCTTGCCGGTGGCGCCATGGGCGATCGCGTCGGCGCCCGTCTGGCGGGCGATGTCGACGAGATGCTTGGAGATCAGCGGTCGGGCAATCGAGGTGCCGAGCAGGTAGACGCCTTCATAGACGGCATTGGCGCGGAACATCGGGAAGACGAAATCGCGCACGAATTCCTCGCGCACGTCCTCGATGAAGATCTCCTTGATGCCGAGCATCTCCGCCTTTTTGCGTGCCGGCTCGAGTTCCTCGCCCTGGCCGAGATCGGCGGTGAAGGTGACGACTTCCGCGCCGAGCTCGGTCTGCAGCCACTTCAGGATGATCGAGGTATCGAGCCCGCCCGAATAGGCCAGCACCACCTTCTTGACGTCTTTCCACTTGGACATTCTGACCCCGGATTTCCGTGACATCGCGGCGGCCCGCGCCGCCCGTTTTCTTCGGCGGCACTTTTATCAGGAATGTCCGCGCGGGCAAGGCCCAGCCGCGGCCCCACGCCTCGTCCGGAATCTAGCTTCGCCCCGCCGGCCGGCCGCGGCGGCGAAACAGTTGATCCCAGATGTCGTAACCCGCGAGCGCCAGGCCGATGAATATGGTGATCGCCAGCGCCACATGCGGCACGAAGATCACCACCACGCTGCAGAAGGCGGCGAAGACGACGAGGGCGAAAAGCGCGAGGAACCGTTTCATTCCCATGGCCGCCTAGCCTCCGTAGATCGCGTTGGGCAGGGAGAAGACGATGCCTGGAAAGACATACATGATCACCATGCACAGGATGACGATCGCCATGTAGGGCATCATGCCGATGAAGATGTCGGTGAGCTTCACGTGGGCGGGCGAGATGCCCTTCAGATAGTAGGCCGACATCGCCATCGGCGGCGACAGGAACGCCGTCTGCAAGTTGACCGCCACCAATATGCCGAAGAACAGCGGGTCGATGCCGAAATGCGGCAGCAGCGGTATGAAGATCGGGATGAAGATGACGATGATCTCCGTCCATTCCAGCGGCCAGCCAAGGATGAAGATGATGAGCTGCGCCATGATCAGGAACATCAGCGGCGACATGTCGAGGCCGGTCACGAAATCGCTGATCAATTGCTGCCCGCCCAGATAGGCGAAGACGGAGGCGAAGGTGGCCGAGCCG
This sequence comes from Aquamicrobium sp. LC103, assembly GCF_001014615.2. Lineage (GTDB taxonomy): Bacteria > Pseudomonadota > Alphaproteobacteria > Rhizobiales > Rhizobiaceae > LBCQ02. The sequence continues at coordinate 543,861 of NZ_LBCQ02000001.1, read as the reverse complement.
ACGAACAGCCAGCAGACCATCGCCGAGGTGCGCGCCGTCAGATAGACCGATTCCCGCAACCTCTGCCATGTCAGTGCCCGGTAGACCGCGGCGAGGATCAGGCCGCCGAGCGCGCCGATGGCGGCCGCCTCCGAGGGCGTCGCGAAGCCGAACAGGATCGCCCCGAGCACGGCGAGGATGAGGAAGGCGAGCGGCACGAAGGAGGTGAGCATCATCCACGCGATCTCGATCGCGCTGTGGTCGCCGGTTTCCTCCTTGGTCGGCTGCGGCGCCAGACTCGGCTTCAGCACCGCCCGCGTGATCACATAGGCCAGATAGAGCCCGGCCAGCAGAAGGCCGGGCAGCAGCGCCGCCGCATACATGCGCACCACCGATATGCCCGATGTCGCGGCATAGACGATGAGCAGGATCGACGGCGGGATCAGGATGCCGAGCGTGCCGCCGGCGCAGATGACGCCGGTCGCGTAGCGCACGTCGTACTTGGCCTTGAGCATGGCTGGGAGCGCCAGCAGCCCCATCAGCGTGACCACCGCTCCGACGATGCCGGTGGCGGTGGCGAAGAGCGTGCAGGTGACGAGCGCCGCGACCGCCATCGAGCCGGGCAGCCGGCGCGTGGCGATGTAGAGCGTGGAGAACAGGCGGTCGACGATGTTGGCGCGCTCCACGATGTAGCCCATGAACAGGAACAGCGGGATCGCGGTGAGCACGTCGTTCTGGATCACCGAATAGGTCTGGTTGACGAAAAGATCGAATATGCGGTTGTTGAAGAAGCCGCCGAGCCAGGTCTCCCACTGGGTGAAGGCGTCGGCGCCGGATTCCACGGCGCGGTCATAGGCCCGCCACATCCGGCCCGCGTCGAAATAGGCGTAGTAGCCGAAGCCCACGCCCAGCGCCATCAGCGTGAAGGCGACGGGAAAGCCGAGGAAGATGGTGAGGATCAGGATGAGCAGCATCCCGACGGCGATGTGAGCGTCTGTCATCGGGGGTCACCGTCCTGCGGTTTGCCGGGATCGATAGTGGAAGGGTCGAGGCCCGAGGGAATGTCGACCGCTTCCGCGCCGTGCCTGAGCACGTCCAGGCTCTGTGTCTCGAGCAGCACCTTGTCGAGTTCCTCGACGTCCTCGGCGGCCTTGACCCATTCGCCGGTGCGCAGGCACACGATGCAGCGGAAGACCTGCGCGATCCCCTGCAGGAAGAGCAGGATGCCGGCCGCGACGATCACCGTCTTGAACTGGAAGATCGGCACGCCCGCCGGGCTGTTCGAGCTGACCTCGAGATAGCGCCAGCTACGGCTGGCGTATTTCCACCCCGAGAACACCAGCGCCGTCACGCCGGGAAAGAAGAAGATGATGTAGAGCACCAGCTCCAGCGCGGCCTGGGTGCGCGGTTTCCACAAACGGTAGATGAAGTCGCCGCGCACATGGCCGTCGCGCGACAGCGTGTAGGCGCCGGCCATCATGAACAGCGTGCCGTAGAGCATGTAGCTCAGGTCGAAGGCCCAGGCGGTCGGTGCGCGGAAGAAGTAGCGGACGACGACCTCGTAGCCGACGCCCAGCGCCATCACCACCACGCCCCAGGCGAACACCTTGCCGAACCACGCCGACAACTCGTCGGCGAATGCGATATAGCGGAGCATCCGAGAAATCCCCTCAGAGGCGGCCCGGCGGGTCAACTCTCGCCGCCGGACCGGCTTCAGGTGGAAGGCTTATCCTTCGAGCTTCAGCTTGCCTGGGAAGTAATGCTCGTAGGCGAGCGCCAGGTCGGCCGAGTTCATCAGTTCGTAGAACACGACGCGTTCGACCCATTCGCGCTGGCTGTCGAGAATGCGCTTCATGAACGGGTCGGCCTCGAGCGTCGGGATGATCTGGTCCCATGCCTTGAGCTGCGCGTCGAGTATCTCCTTCGACGTGCGATGCACGGTCACGTCATGGTCGTTCTGCAGCTTGGCGAGATCGGCGGAGTAGTTGTCGAGCGCAAGCGCCGTGTTCGCGGTGCTGGCCGCCTCCACCGAATATTCGAGGATCGCCTGCAGGTCCTCGTCGAGATCGTCGAACACGTCCTTGTTGAACAGGAACTCGAAGGATTCGCTCGCCTGGTGATAGGATGAGAGCATGTAGTGTTTGGCCACGTCCTGCGAACCGAAGCGGATATCGGACGACGGGTTGTTGAACTCGAAGGCATCGATGACGCCGCGCTCCATGGCCGGCACGATTTCGCCGCCCGGAAGCTGGGCGACACTCATGCCCATGCTCTGCATGAGGTCCGCCGCAAGGCCGACCGTGCGGTATTTGTAGCCGTTGACCTCCGCCACCTGGGTGACCGGATTCTTGAACCAGCCGAAGGGCTGCGCCGGCATCGGGAAGCCGTAGAAGCCGTAGAGGTTGAGCCCCATTATGTCCTGCGTGAGCTCGCGGTAGAAATCCTTGCCGCCGCCCTGATGGAACCAGGCGAGCATCGTGGTCGCGCTGCCGCCGAACACCGGGCCGGTGCCGAACAGCGACGCTGCCTTGTGCTTGCCGTACCAGTAGACCGGAACGGTGTGGGCGGCGTCGATGACGCCGTCATTGACGCCGTCGAGCACCTGGAAGGCGCCGACGACCGCGCCGGCCGGCAGAAGTTCGAACTTGATCCGGCCGGCGGACATGCGCTCCACCCGCTCGATATACTGGCGGGCGAAATCCATCCAGATGTCGGAAGCAGGCCACGAGGTCTGCATCTTGATGGTTACGGGTGCCTGGGCAAGCACGGCCGGCGCCGCCAGGGCACCCGTGGCGGCCGCGCCTGCGAAAGCTCCGTTCTTAAGGAATTTACGGCGAGAAAATGCACTGTCAGACATTCTATCTCCTCCCTTTGTGCTGTTTGTTGTTTTTATTTTCAGCGGAGACAGAATAGGCGATCGCGTACTTGGCGCAATAGGCTTCAACTTGGACGTTGGGATAAGAGTTTTTCGCGCCGGCAAGAAGACGCGTTTGTCGGAAGACCGGTCAGTCCGGGTCGGCGACCCGTTCCAGTCCGCGCCCGGCGGAACGGCCGGCGACCAGCCAATAGGCGATCCCGCCGACGATGCCCGCCCCGATGACCGCGGCGACGAACGAATAGCCGTCGCCGGCCAACGGGCCTTCCAGCCCCATGAAGGAGAGCACGATCACGCAAAGCGCCACGCCGGCGCCGCCGATCGCGTGGAAGAGCCAGTCGCGCTTGCCGAGGATCTCGGAAACGAGAATCACCGCCATCGCCGGAACGAAGGCGTAGTAGGCGACCAGCATGGCGAGGAACGGCGCGGTGACCGCGACCGACATCGTCACCGCGTCGGCGGGCGCCTCCTCGGCGAAGCCGACGGCGCCGAGCAGCAGAAGATTGAGGAAGGCGGCCGCCGCGAGCGACGCCACCACATAGCCGAACAGGATGACGGCGAAGCGCGTGAGATAGGCGAACACGCTGCTCAAGCCTCGCCGTGCCCCGCGATCATCATGGCTTCCAGCGCCAGCCGCTCGGATTTCCGCATCCGCTCCGATTCGGACTTGAGCTGGCCGCAGGCGGCGAGGATATCGCGCCCGCGCGGGGTACGGATCGGCGAGGCGTAGCCGGCCTGATTGATGTAATCGGCGAACTTCTCGATCGTTTCCCAGTCAGAGCACTGATAGTTGGTGCCCGGCCACGGATTGAACGGGATCAGGTTGATCTTGGCCGGTATGCCGCGCAGAAGCCGCACCAGTTCCTTGGCGTCGTCGAGCGAATCGTTGACGTCCCTGAGCATCACATATTCGAAGGTGATGCGGCGCGCGTTGGAAAGGCCGGGATAGTTCCTGCAGGCCTCCATGAGCTGCTCGAGCGGGTACTTCTTGTTGATCGGCACCAGCATGTCGCGCAGATCGTCGCGCACGGCGTGCAGCGAAATGGCGAGCATGACGCCGATCTCCTCGCCGGTGCGGGCGATCTCCGGCGTGACGCCGGAGGTCGACAGCGTGATGCGCCTTTTCGACAGGGAAAGCCCGTCGCCGTCCGACGCGATCAGCAGCGCCTTCTTGACGTTCTCGAAATTGTAGAGCGGCTCGCCCATGCCCATCATCACGATGTTGGACACCTTGCGGCCCTCCGCCGGCACGATCGCGCCGTCGGGCGTGTCGCGGTCGGGAAAGTCGCCGAGCCGGTCGCGCGCCGTCATGAGCTGGGCGAGGATTTCCTCGGCCGTCAGGTTGCGCACCAGCTTCTGCGTGCCGGTGTGGCAGAAGGAGCAGGTAAGCGTGCAGCCGACCTGGCTGGAGATGCAGAGCGTGCCGCGTCCTTCCTCGGGAATGTAGACCGTCTCGATTTCGACCGGCCTGCCGGCCCCGCGCGGCGGAAAGCGGAACAGCCATTTGCGCGTGCCGTCGTTGGAGATCTGCTCCTCGACCACCTCCGGCCGGGCGACGGTGAAATGGGCGTCGAGCGTCGTCCGCAGATCCTTCGAGATGTTGAACATCTGCGAGAAATCGGAAACGCCGCGCACATAGAGCCAGTGCCAGAGCTGCTGCACGCGCATCCTGCGCTGGCGCTCGGGCACGCCGGCCTTCCCCAGCGCGTCGGCCATCTCCTCGCGGGTCAGGCCGATGAGGGACGGCTTCTCACTGGTGAGCGGGCGCAGCGCGGCGCGCGTGTCGTTGCTGGTAAGATCGAGCGAAAGCGTCATGGTTTCTGGAAATCCACTGTCCGGCCAATGCGGACCTATATATTGCGGGCCCGGCCGGAGTTTCAGGTGCTCATATCACGAAGGTCGCCGCGCGTCACCCGCCGCCGCCTTCAACGCCGAAAGGCCGGAGCGCTGCCCCGGCCTTTCGGCATTCCTGCTCGTTTGCTTCAGTTGCAGCTCTGGATCGAGTTCAGCGCCGCGGTTATGCCGCGCAGTGAAAAGGTGTAGTTGGTGTCGTTGCCGCGGCCGGACTTCGCCTGGACCTTCATGTCGGCGCCGCCGCGCATGGCGGCGATGAGCTGCGGCTCTTCCGCCGCATTCTCCATCCACGCGGATTTGCCGCGCGTGAACATGGTGAAGTTCCTGTCGCCCACCGTCACCTGCACCTTCGAGTTCGACTGGAAATCGTAGGACGCGATGAACTGCGGCTCGTAGGAGACGTTCTGGCCCGGCTTCTGGCTGACGAAGAAATAGATGTCGCCATGGTCGAGGCTCGTAGGCTGCTTGTCGGTCGGAACGGTCAGGACGTAGCAAACCTTGCCGTTCTGAGCCTGATACGAATAGGTGCCCCATGCATTGTGCTGGCCAATCTTCGTGGCAGACTGAGCGAGCGCCGGCGAGGCGACCGCGAGCATTGCGAGGCAGGAAATCGTCGATATAAGTCCACGCATCGTCGTAACCGTTATCCCTGTCCTGGTCCGTGTAAAGGCTTGTAGAGCCGCGCCCGAGCGGGCCCGTTGCCTTCACGCTAACTTAATCAGGGTTACCAAAGGGTGAACTCCGCCGAAACCGGCGCACCGCCACTTTGCCTACCCCGCCCGTGCCGAGCGGTTTCCCCGCTTTCGGCTGCGACTTTCGAAGTCCCTCTTCACGCGTTGAAAACACGAAACAAGGCGAGAATTTGACCTGAAGCGTCCGGATTCGGCGCGGACGCCGAAAGAATCAGTCGAGTTCGGCGAGCGCCCTGCGGGCAGCCTCGCGATGGGCGGGGGTGATATGCGCGCGCACCGCCGTGATCGCCGCGGTCAGCGCCGCCACGTCGTCGGTGAAACCGAAACCGACCAGGAAATCCGGAACGAGGTCGATCGGCAGGACGAAATAGGCGAGCGCGGCGAGCAGCGTGCCGCGAACCCGTGTCGGCGTATTCTGGTCGAGCGCGCAATAATAGGCCGCCGCCAGTTCCCCCATGAACGGGATCTGGCGCGCGGCGCGCTTGGCCGTGCGCCAGAACTGGCCGCGCACGCGTTCCTCGCGGCGCTCGTTCTCCTCGGCTCCGACCGGCCGAAGGATTTCCGCCATCCTGGCCTCGTCCATCGCATCCTTCTCCATGACGGCGAAGATGTGGGCGCCGGCGCCGGTCATTGCAAGTGCGGGCTCCGGCCTCTACCGCATGATGCGCGAGGCGTGATGCGCGTTGCCTGCATGCTCGACCTGCCGCCTCGTGTCGCCGCCGGCGAGCGGCCACGCCTCCTCGACGATATAGGGACCGCCGCCGACCGAATCGCGCGACGACATCAGCACGAAGCGGTTGACCTTGAAGGGGAGCGTCGCGAAATTCCCGCGCGCCGAGAGATAGCCGGCGATGTCGAGCGGGCTCGCATGGCGCAGCCTTGCCAGCGTGACATGCGGCACGAACTTGCGCGGGTCGGCCGGCAGGCCGAGGCGCTGGCAGATCCGCTCGATCTCCGCCTGCAGCGCGTTGAGTTCCGGCGAGGGCATGACGCCCGCGTAGATGGAATGCGGCTTCTTCGACCCGAAAGCCCCGACCCCGGAAAGGGTCAGGCTGAAGGATGGCCGGCGCACCCTGTCGAGCGCATTGGCGATCTCGTCGGCCACATGGCCCTCGACATCGCCGATGAAGCGCAGCGTCAGGTGATAGCTTTCGACATCGATCCAGCGTGCTCCGGGAAGTCCGCCGCGCAGGAGGGAGAGCGAAAGGGCGGCGTCACGCGGTATCTCGAGGGCGGTGAAAAGTCGCGGCATTGCTACCTCCTCGAATCGACTGCTCTTGGACAGCGAATCACCGATCGCACCCTTGGGCAAGCGGTTTTGTGCGCTGCGGCGATCCCCCTTGTGGATGGTCCGCCGCCTGCCATTCAGCCGGCAAAATGTGGTCAGGAATTGTCGGCCTTGTCCGGAAGCATCTTTTCGACCGCGGGTAAGGCGCCCTCGACCATGCGATCCACGCCCTGCGGGTTGGGGTGCATCCCGTCGTCGAGAAGCAGGCTCCGCTCCGCCGCCACCCCGTCGAGGAAGAACGGGTAGAAGGCGAGGTCGTATTTTTCGGCGAGGCGTGGATAGATGGCATTGAACTCGTCCGCATAACCGCTGCCCAGATTGGGCGCGGCCATCATCCCGGCAAGCAGGATTTCGATGCCGCGCTCGCGCAGGCGCTCGATCATCGAAACGAGATTGCGCTCGGTCAGTTCCGGCGGGATGCCGCGCAGCATGTCGTTGGCGCCGAGCTCCAATATGACGAGGTCGGTATCGTCGGGCACGGACCAGTCGAGCCGGGAAAGACCGCCGCTGGTCGTGTCTCCCGACACGCCGGCATTGGTGATCACGACATCGTGACCGCGCGCCTTCAGCGCTTCTTCAAGCTTTTCCGGGAAGGATTCGCCGGCATCCAGCATGTATCCGGCCATCAAACTGTCACCGAGGCCGACGATCTTGAACGTTTCCGCGTTCGCCGCGCCGATCGCCGTCGAAACGGCCAGGAAGGTCGCGATCAAGCCGCCGAGGAACTGTTTGAAAGCCATGATTTTCAACCCATATTGGTGCGGCAACCTGCCCGCCGCCATCATATAGGACCATATCGCCGTGACAGAAGCCGTCATCCAGATGAAAGACGTTTCCTTGACCCTGGGTGAAGGCGCTTCCTCCGTGCATGTGCTGAAGGGCGTCAGCCTCGACGTGACCGGCGGCGAGGCGACCGGCATCGTCGGGCCTTCCGGTTCCGGCAAGTCCACGCTGCTGATGGTCCTGGCCGGCCTCGAGCGCGTCGATTCGGGGGAGGTCCGGATCGCTGGCGAACTGCTCAACGGCAGGAGCGAGGACGAGATTGCCGCCTTTCGCGGCCGCAATGTCGGCATCGTGTTCCAGTCCTTCCACCTGATCCCGAACATGACGGCGCTCGAGAACGTCGCGGTGCCGCTCGAACTTGCCGGCCACGACGACCCCTTCGGCGTCGCCGCGCGCGAGCTTGCGGCGGTGGGGCTGGCCGAGCGCGTCACCCACTATCCCGGCGAACTGTCCGGCGGCGAGCAGCAGCGCGTCGCGATCGCCCGCGCGCTGGCGCCCGAGCCGAAGATCCTCATCGCCGACGAACCGACCGGCAATCTCGACCAGGCGACGGGCCGGCAGATCGCGGATCTGCTCTTCGCCAAGGCCGAGGAACGCGGCATGACCCTGGTGCTCGTCACCCACGATCCGGCGCTCGCCGCGCGCTGCACGCGGCAGATCGCCATGCGCTCGGGCCGGATAGAAAACCCGCCGGCGCTAACCGCCGTATCGGCTTAGCGGCCGGTGCGCACATGAACGGCTTCGCGCGTACGCTCCGTCTCGCCTTCCGCTTTTCGCTGCGCGAGATGCGCGGCGGGCTTTCCGGCTTCATGATCTTCCTCACCTGCATCGCGCTCGGCGTGGCGGCGATCGGCGGCGTCAACTCGGTCGCCCGCGCCATCACCGCCGGCGTGGAAAGCCAGGGCCAGGTCCTGCTCGGCGGCGACATCCGCTTCCAGCTCATCCACCGCGAGGCGGACGAGCGGGAGCGCGCCTTCGTCGACGGACTCGGCGACGTCACTGAGGGCGCCTCGATGCGCTCCATGGCACGGCTTGCCGACGGCTCCGACCAGACGCTGGTCGAGGTGAAGGCGGTCGACGGCGCCTATCCGCTCTACGGCGAACTCACCGCCGAGCCCGCTCTGCCGCTGGACCGGCTGACTGCGCAGTCGGACGGCGTCTATGGCGCGGCGGCCGCCGATATCCTGTTCGAGCGTCTCGGCGTTGAGATCGGCGACCGCATCAGCCTCGGCAATTCCGAATTCGAGCTGCGCGCGAGGATCGTGACCGAGCCGGACGCGATCTCGGACGGGTTCGGGCTCGCGCCGCGCCTGATGGTCTCGCTCGACGGCCTGCGCGCTTCCGGCCTGATCCAGCCCGGCAGCCTGGTGGAATATTCCTACAAGGCCCGGATTCCCGGCGTCACCAATGCCGACATCGAGCAAATCCGCACGCGCGCCGGCGAGGAATTTCCGGAATCCGGCTGGAGCATCCGCGACCGCAACAATGCCGCGCCGGCGCTTTCCTCCAACATCGAGCGCTTCTCGCAATTCCTGACCCTCGTCGGCCTCACCGCGCTGGTCGTCGGCGGGGTGGGCGTCGCCAACGCGGTGCGCGCCTATCTCGACGGCAAGCGCGGCGTGATCGCGACCTTCAAGAGCCTCGGCGCCTCCGGCCGTTTCGTCTTCGTGGTCTATCTCGTGCAGATATCGATGATCGCGGCGCTCGGCATCGCAGCCGGCCTCGTGCTGGGCGCGCTGATGCCCTTCGCGGCAAGCGCCATGCTCTCCTCGGTGCTGCCGATCCCGGCGGCGGGCGGCATCTATCCCGGCGCGCTGGCGATGGCCGCCCTGTTCGGCATTCTGGTGACGCTCGCCTTCGCCGTGCTGCCGCTCGGCCGCGCCCGCGACGTGCCGGCCACAGCGCTCTTCCGCGAGATGGGTTTCGCGGGACACGGCATGCCGCGGCTCGTCTATGTCGCGGCGGCGGCGGGACTTGCGATCCTGCTCGCGCTGCTGGCGATCTGGTTCTCCGCCGATCGGCGCATAGCCGTGATCTTCGTAGGCGCCACCGTTTTCGCGTTCCTGGTGTTGCGCCTCGTCGGCTATCTGGTGCAATGGCTTGCGCGCCGAAGCCCGCGCGTCCGCTCCACTGCCCTGCGGCTCGCCATCGGCAACATCCATCGCCCGGGCGCGCTGACCCCTTCCGTCGTGCTCTCGCTCGGCCTGGGGCTCACCTTGCTCGTCACGCTGGCGCTGATCGACGGCAATCTGCGCCGCCAGATCGCCGGCAATCTGCCGGCGCAGGCGCCCAACTTCTTCTTCGTCGATATCCAGAGCGGCGAGGTCGACCGTTTCGCCTCACTGGTGGAGGCCGAGGCTCCCGACGGCAAGCTGGTGCGCGTTCCCATGCTGCGCGGCCGCATCATGGCGCTCAACGGCACCGACATCCGCGAGATCCAGGTTCCGCCGGAAGGCGCCTGGGTGCTGCGCGGCGATCGCGGCATCACCTATGCCCAGAACGTGCCGGAGAACTCGACCCTCACCGAGGGCGAATGGTGGCCGGCCGATTATTCGGGCGAGCCGCTCGTCTCCTTCGCCGCTGAGGAAGCGCGCGAGATCGGCCTCAAGATCGGCGACACGGTCACGGTGAACGTGCTCGGCCGCAACATCACCGCGCGGATCGCCAATCTGCGCGCCGTGGAATGGGAATCGCTCGGCATCAATTTCGTCATGGTGTTCTCGCCCAACACCTTTGCCGGCGCGCCGCATTCGTGGCTCGCCACGCTGATGGATTCCTCCGCCTCGAGCGCCGAGGAGGCCCGCATCCTCAATGCGGTGACCCGCAACTTCCCGGCCGTCACCAGCGTGCGCGTCAAGGACGCGCTCGACATCGTCAACGACATCGTCGCGCAGCTCGCGGTCGCGATCCGCGCGGCCGCCGCCGTGGCGCTCGTCGCCTCGGTGCTGGTGCTCTCCGGCGCGCTCGCCGCCGGCAACAATGCGCGCATCCACGACGCCGTCGTTTTGAAGACGCTCGGCGCGACGCGACGCACGCTCATCAGGGCCTTCTCGATCGAATATCTGCTGATCGGCCTCGCCACCGCGGTCTTCGCGCTCGCCGCGGGCGGCGCGGCCGCCTGGTTCGTCGTCTCGCGCATCATGTCGCTGCCCTCCGTCTTCCTGCCGGAAGTGGCCGTGTCGACGATACTGATCGCGCTCGTTCTGACGGTCGGCTTCGGCCTTGCGGGCACCTGGCGCATCCTCGGCCACAAGGCCGCTCCGATCCTGCGCAATCTGTAGAGCTGACGGAGTTTTTCTCGAATCGTCGTCGGGGGCCTATTCCTTGCCGGGGCCTGATTTTCGTCCGAAAACCGGCTCCCGTTTTTCGAGATTGCTCCCGAAGCCGCATCACAAAACCGTCAGCCGGGGTCTCCATGCCTCCCGAAGGGTCGAAAAGTGGACTTTTGCGGCCTTCACGCGCGGTTTCGACGTGCAACAGGCCTTGTCCTGGCCATCAAGAATGAGCATATTTCGCCGTAGGCATGCTGGAGTTCCGCCAGCGGCGCCTGGGCGCATGCCCGACACCCGACGGAACAGGAGCAGAAAAGAGGAAATTATGGCTGACCTTCGCAACTATCAGGCACGCGTCGCGACGACCGGCACACGCGCCGACGCTGCCATCGACGAGGGCCTGCGCGCATACATGATCAGGGTCTACAACCTGATGGCGCTTGGCCTCGCGATAACCGGCGTCGCCGCATTGGCGACCGTCTCGCTTGCCACGACCTCCGATCCGGCTGCCGCGGTTGCAACGCTCGGCAACGGAAAGATGCTGACCGGGCTCGGCACGGCGCTCTACGGCTCGCCGCTGCGCTGGGTCGTGATGCTTGCCCCGCTCGCACTGGTGTTCTTCCTGTCGTTCCGCGTCGAGAAGATGAGCCTTTCGGCGGCGCAGACCACCTTCTGGGCCTACGCGGCGCTGATGGGCGTTTCGCTGTCGTCGATCTTCCTGGTCTACACCAGCGCCAGCATCGTGCAGACCTTCTTCATCACCGCCACCGCCTTCGGCGCGCTGTCGCTCTTCGGCTACACCACCAAGCGCGACCTGTCCGGCATGGGCTCGTTCCTGATCATGGGCGTGTTCGGCCTCATCCTCGCGATGCTGGTCAACATCTTCCTTCAGTCCTCGGCCCTGCAGTTCGCCATCTCGGCGATCGGCGTGCTGGTGTTCGCCGGCCTGACCGCCTACGACACCCAGCAGATCAAGGAAATGTACTACGAGGGCGACGGCACGCTCGTGGCCGGCCGCAAGGCCATCATGGGCGCGCTCAGGCTCTACCTCGACTTCATCAACATGTTCATGTTCCTGCTGCAGTTCCTGGGCAACCGCGAATAACGGCAAACCGGATCGAGGATTCCGAAGGGCGGCTTCACGGCCGCCCTTTTCTTTTGCCCGCAAGAGCCGCAATCATGCGCCGGACAACACGAGGGGACGCATGGACCACGTCGCGACACGCCCGGCGACGCGCGAGGACATCGACGCGATAACCGCCATCTACGCCGACGCCGTGACAAACGGCACGGCGAGCTATGAACTGGAACCGCCGGACCGGCTGGAGATGGCGTCCCGCTTCGAAGCGCTCGCCAAGGGGGATTTTCCCTATATCGTCGCCGAGATCGCCGGCGAGGTGGTGGGCTACGCCTATGCGGGACCTTTCCGGCCGCGCGCCGCCTATCGCTTCGCCGTGGAGGATTCGGTCTATGTCGCTCCACAGGCCGGGGGCAAGGGTGTCGGCTCGGTGCTTCTGACGCGATTGATCGCCGAGGCCGAGGCGCTGGGATTCCGCCAGATGATCGCCGTCATCGGCGACGGCCATGCCGACAGCCCTTCGGTGAAGCTCCATGCAAAGGCTGGTTTCCGCCCCGCCGGTACGCTGCGGGGCTCCGGCTACAAGCACGGACGCTGGCTGGACACGGCCTTCATGCAGCTTGAGATGAATGGCGGCGACACGCTTCCGCCTGACGCCGCATCGATGCCCGAGCGCAGGTTCAGAGGCGTTTAGGGAGATTGCTGGAAGGGGATCGTCCTACGACCGGCCTCGGCGGGCGTCAGGCCTGAACGAGCTTCAGCTTCTTGTCGAACACGCCGAGCACGCGCTGCAGTTCGTGGCCGCGCTTCATGATCAGGCCGCTGGCGGCAACCACGGAAAAGGCGCCCTGGCGCCGCGCCAGCTCCGGCGCCTTGACGATCTGAAACAGCGGAACCTCGCTGGTCCGGCGGAAGACGGAGAAAATAGCGCGATCCTTGAGATGGTCGATCGCATAGTCGCGCCATTCGCCGGCGGCGACCATCTGTCCGTACAGTCGAAGAATGAGATCGAGCTCTCGCCGGTGGAAAGTGACCGGCAGCTCCATTCGCTCGCGGCGCGCCTCGTGGAGCGGGATCAGTATTGCGGAATCCTCCCTATCCTCCGCCCCGGCTCCGCGATCGGTCATTCATCATACCTTTCATGACGGTTTGACGACGTCGGAAAGGTCGCGCGTCGGCGGTGAAATTGCAAGAGGTCGGGCTGCGCTTTCTCCGTGTGTCGCTAGGGGGCTGAATCTCATGGTTGAAAACATTCGCGAATTTCTCACGAACGGGGACAGACTGTCGTCATTGGTGATGGCTCGCCACATTGTTGCCGTTTTTTATCCTAGTTCGCGCCCCAATGTATGGCGACCATCCCCTCGTTGCCTGAGACGGTTCGGTCCGGCGCGGCTCCGTAACCCCAAGCCCCCCGCCCACGGGGTCTGGGTCGGATCGAACCAACTCCGGTCTTTGTCCGGAGATATCGACGGTACGACGATCCCAAAGCAAGATATGGCCGGCGCTGGAAATCCTTCAGCGTCGGTTTTTTGTTGTCCACGCGGGAGGAACCTGCCGACAGTCCGCTTTGCAGACGCGATCTTTCGGATTCGCTGACCGCGCTTCAGGCTCTTGTTACGCATGTCCTTGACACGAAAACGGATACCGGTTTCAGGAGAAACGCTTCAGCTCGAGGGACGGTTGATGATCGTCGCGCCGAGTATCGCCCCCGGCAGGCCGTTCTTGCCCATCTCCTGGATCAGCACCGCGCAGCCGCCGGCGCCCTTCTTGTAGACCTCGCTCAGGGGCAGTTCGATGCGCGAGGCCTTGCCGTGCCACATGCCGGCGCTGTGGAAGCCGGAAACCGCGTTCCAGTAGGTGACCGTACGGCCCTTGTTCTCGCCTCGCTCGATCTCCACCGGCGTGACCGGCCTGAAATAGACCAGGAGAATTTGCGCGCCGCCCGGCCCCGCCGCACCGCCGCTCGTCTCGATCACCAGCGTGTTCCCGGTGTAGTGGGCGTTCACGTCGACCTTCATGCCCTTCGCCGACGCGGCCAGCCGCTCCATCGCGCCTTCGACCTTGTAGCGTTTGGCACCGTTGACGTGCTCGCGGCCGTTTATGACCGCCTGCGGCGTGTAGACGGACCGGTTGCCGAACTGCCGGTTGTAGTCATATTGCCTGCCGGTGTTGTCCGGCGTGGCCATGGTGTCGCGCCAGCCGAGATAGTCCCAGTAATTGACGTGATAGGCGAGCGCCACCACCTCGCCGGAACGCGCCAGCTCCGCGAGCAGCTCGTCGGCGGGCGGGCAGGAATTGCACCCCTGGCTGGTGAACAGTTCCACCACGGCCTTCGGCCGCATGCTTGTCTGATCGGCTTGCGCGCCCGACGATAGGACAAGGAAAAGCGCGGCCATTGCCAGCCTGAGGGTGGTAAGGCCCATGATCATCCCGGTTCTTTTCTACAGGTTCTTCGGGGAACCCTTTTCTTGATGCTTTTAGATTAGGCTAATAGGAGGCTCAATCGAAAGTCACGTTGCGGTGAAACCTTTGTGCCAAAAGGCGGCCTTCCCCCAGGAGAAGCGATGCTCGAAGCCCTGACCGCCCATGTCGACCTCTATTGCGAACGCACGGGGCCGGAATTCTGGTCGGAACCGCTCAATGCGCTGACGAATCTCGCTTTCGTCGCCGCCGGCCTGTGGGGCGTCCGCGAGGTTCGCCGCAAGCAGACCGGCACCTTCGCCGAGCTTCTCGGCTGGTGGGTGGTGGCGATCGGCATCGGCTCCGGCCTGTTCCACACCTTCGCCAACGAGCTTACCAAATGGGCCGACATCCTTCCGATTGCCGGCTTCACGCTCGCCTACACGCTTCTCAATCTGCGCCGCTTCCTGGCGATGGAATGGCCAAGGGCGCTGTCGATCTTCATCGCCTTCTATATCGCGGCGGGCGTGATCACCGCCCTCGTTCCGGATTGGCTGCGAGAGGCCTCCAACGGCTCGACCGGCTACCTGCCGCCGTTCCTTGCGCTCGTCTTCTTCGGAGCAATGGTGATCCGCGCGGGCAACCCCGCCGGCTGGTACAACATCGCGGCCGCCGCGATCTTCGTTGCGTCGGTCGCCTTCCGCGCGCTCGACCCGCACGTCTGTGCCGCGCTGCCGATCGGCACGCATTTCCTGTGGCACACGCTCAACGGCCTCATGCTCGGCGTGCTGCTGGCGGCGGTGGCGAGATATGGGAAGCCGGTCGGGAGCGAGTAGAATTTCCGCCCTGTAAACGGGAGCAACAACGCCGCGGACTGCCGCGACGCTGGTCCTCCCCTGCGAAGCGGGGGAGGAAGACCATGCGAAGCATGGTGGAGGGGCCATTGCAAAGCCAGCGGCTCCCCGCCTCACCCGGCCCTTCGGGCCACCTTCTCCCCGCGAGGCGGGGAGAAGGGAAAGGCGCCGCTTACGCCGCCAGATCGCGCAGCACGTATTGCAGGATGCCGCCGTTCTTGAAGTAGTCGAGCTCGTCCAGCGTATCGATGCGGCAGAGGATCGGGACGTCCTTTTCCGTGCCGTCGGCATAGGCGACCTTGGCCACCATCTTCTGGCGCGGCTTGATCGTCTCGAGGCCCTCGATCGTGACCATCTCGTCGCCCTTGAGACCGAGCGAAGCCCAGCTCGTGCCCTCATCGAGCACGAACGGAACGACGCCCATGCCGACCAGGTTGGAGCGGTGGATGCGCTCGAAGGACTGGGCAATCACCGCCCGCACGCCGAGCAGGTTGGTGCCCTTGGCCGCCCAGTCGCGCGACGAGCCGTTGCCGTATTCGACGCCGGCGAAGATCACCAGCGGCACGCCTTCTTCCTTGTACTTCATGGCGGCATCGTAGATCGACATCTCCTCCTTCGAGGGATAGTGGATCGTGTAGCCGCCTTCCTTGCCGTTCTCGCCCAGCATGTGGTTGCGGATGCGGATGTTGGCGAAGGTGCCGCGCATCATCACCTCGTGATTGCCGCGCCGCGTGCCGTACTGGTTGAAGTCGGCGACGCCGACGCCGTGATCGGTGAGGTATTTGCCGGCCGGCGAGGCCGCCTTGATCGAACCGGCCGGCGAGATGTGGTCGGTCGTGATCTTGTCGCCGAACAGGCCCAGCACCCGCGCGCCGCGGATCGAGCCGATCGCGCCCGGCTTCGTGCCCATCCCGACGAAATAGGGCGGGTTCTGCACATAGGTCGAATCATCGTCCCAGGTGTAGGTCTGGCCGCTCGGAGCCTGCACCTTCTGCCAGTTCTCGTCGCCCTTGAAAACGTCGGCATATTTGCGGGCGAAGAGGTCGCGGGTGACGTTGGCGGCGATGAATTCCTGGATTTCCGCCGTCGACGGCCAGATGTCCTTCAGGAAGACCGGATTGCCGTCCTTGTCCTCGCCGAGCGGCTCGGTGGTGAGGTCCTTCGTCACGGTGCCGGCCAGCGCGTAGGCGACGACCAGCGGCGGCGAGGCGAGGTAGTTCGCCTGCACGTCCGGAGAGACGCGGCCTTCGAAATTGCGGTTGCCGGAAAGCACGGCCGCCCCGATCAGACCCTTCTCGTTGATGGTCTTGGAGATCGGCCCCGGCAGCGGGCCGGAATTGCCGATGCAGGTCGTGCAGCCGAAGCCGACCAGGTTGAAGCCGATCTGGTCGAGCTCCTTCTGCAGGCCCGACTTTTCGAGATATTCGGCGACGACCTGGGAGCCCGGGGCCAGCGAGGTCTTCACCCAGGGCTTCTGCTTCAGGCCGAGCCGGTTGGCGTTGCGCGCCAGCAGGCCGGCGCCGATCAGCACGCTCGGGTTCGAGGTGTTCGTGCACGATGTGATCGCGGCGATCACCACGTCGCCATGGCCGAGATCGAAATCCTCGCTCTCGACCGCATAGCGCTTCGCCGTGTCGACCGTCTTCTTGTACTCGGTCTCGAGTGCCTTGGCGAAATTCGGGGCGATGTCGCCGAGCGGCGCGCGACCCTCGGGACGCTTCGGGCCGGCCATCGACGGCACGACCTCTCCGAGGTCGAGTTCCAGCGTGTCGGTGAAGACCGGATCGGCGATGCCGTCCTCGCGCCACATGCCCTGTGCCTTGGAATAGGCCTCGACCAGCGCGATGCGCTCGTCGCTGCGGCTGGAGGTGGTGAGGTACTTCACCGTCTCGCCGTCTACCGGGAAGAAGCCGCAGGTCGCGCCATATTCCGGCGCCATGTTGCCGATGGTGGCGCGGTCGGCGAGCGTCATGGAGGACAGGCCCGGGCCGAAGAACTCGACGAACTTGCCGACGACGCCCTTCTTGCGCAGCATCTGGGTGACGGTCAGGACGAGGTCGGTCGCGGTCACGCCTTCCTTGAGCCTGCCGGTCAGGCGGAAGCCGATGACCTCCGGCAACAGCATGGAGACCGGCTGGCCGAGCATCGCGGCTTCCGCCTCGATGCCGCCGACGCCCCAGCCGAGCACGCCCAGGCCGTTGATCATCGTGGTGTGCGAATCGGTGCCGACGCAGGTGTCCGGATAGGCGGTGGTTTCGCCATCCTCCTCTTTCGTCCAGACGACCTGGCCGAGATATTCGAGGTTCACCTGGTGGCAGATGCCGGTGCCGGGCGGCACGACGCGGAAATTGCGGAATGCCTGCTGTCCCCATTTCAGGAACTTGTAGCGTTCCTCGTTGCGCTGGTACTCCAGCTCGACATTGCGCGCGAAGGCCAGCGGCGTGCCGAATTCGTCGACGATGACCGAGTGGTCGATGACCAGATCGACCGGCACCAGCGGGTTGATCTTCTGCGGGTCGCCGCCGAGCGAGGCCATCGCGTCGCGCATGGCGGCAAGGTCGACGACGGCGGGAACGCCGGTGAAGTCCTGCATGAGGACGCGCGCCGGGCGATAGGCGATCTCAACGCCCGCCGTTCCCTTGTCGGCGAGCCAGCCGGCGACGGCCGCGATGCTCTCCTTGGTGACGGAGCGCCCGTCCTCGTTGCGCAGCAGGTTCTCCAGCAGCACCTTCATGGAGAAGGGAAGCTGCGAGACGCCGGTCAGGCCGTTCTTCTCGGCCTCGGGCAGGCTGTAATAGACATATTCCGAGCCGCCCACATTGAGCGTTCTGCGGCAATTGTAGCTGTCGAGTGATTTTGACACGTGCGATCCCTAACTGTCGGTTGCCGATTGGGAAACGGACGCCAGTGGCATGCTAACACGCGCAAAGGTGCGGGTACGGTCATTTCCGCTGTCCGTTCCCCGCGACCCGGCCGTTCAAGGCGGCGCGCGCGCTGGTTCGGCGCAAATTGGTTCCCGTGCCGACCGCTGGCACGGTTGTCCCGCATATAGAGAATTTCGTAGAATAGTTCTAGACCGAGTCGAGGCAAATTTGCTGCATCGCACCGCGCGTGCCGACGGCTGCCGGAACGAGAGGTGCAAATGCGGCTGACGGCCGAGAAACTGAGCGGAGAGCGCGGCGGCGAGACGATATTCGCCGGCATCGACATCGTTCTCGCCGCGGGCGGCGGGCTCCTTGTCACCGGCCCGAACGGCTCCGGCAAATCGACGTTGCTGCGGATCCTGGCGGGGCTGCTGCCGCCGGCCGAAGGCGTGATTCGCCTCGAAGGCGGCAGCGAGGAGTGGCCGACGGTCGCCGCCGCTTCGCACTATCTCGGCCACCAGAACGCGATGAAGACGGCGCTGACGGTCGCGGAGAACCTGCGGTTCTGGCGCGATTTCCACGGCGATCCGCATCTCGACGTGGCCGAGGCGCTCGAAATGGTCGGCCTGCCCGGCATCGGTTCGCTGCCCTTCGGCTATCTGTCCACCGGCCAGCGCCGGCGCGTCTGTATCGCCAAGCTCCTGGTGAGCCATCGGCCCGTCTGGCTGCTCGACGAGCCGACGGCCGGGCTCGACGCCGGTTCGGAGCGCCGCTTCGCCGGCCTGATGCGCGCGCATCTCGAAAAGGGCGGCATCCTGATCGCCGCCACCCACCTGCCGCTCGGCCTCGAGGGCGTCGGGGAGTTGCGGATGGGGGCGGGCCGATGATCACTTCCTTCGAAACCCTGCCCCCTCCAGGAGGCACGGAGCCATGTGGCGTCCCTTCAAGGATAGCCTCCCGCGAAGGCGGGGCGAAACACCGTCTCCGGCATGCGCGGAGCAATGGAAGAGGCCAGCCATGCTAGCCCTCTTCCTCCGTGATCTTCGCCTGGGCATCCGCGCCGGCGGCGGGGCGCTGGTCGGCGTGATCTTCTTTCTCGCGGTCGTTGCGGTGATCCCCTTCGGCGTCGGGCCGGACCTCAACCTGCTTGCCCGCATCGGCCCGGCCATCCTGTGGATCGGCGCCCTGCTCGCCGGTCTTCTCGGCCTCGAACGGCTGTTTCAGGCCGATCGCGAGGATGGTTCTCTCGACCTCCTCGTCCTCGCCGACGGCCGCCACATGCTGGCGCTGAGCGTGCTGGTGAAATGCCTCGCCCATTGGGTGGCGAACATCCTGCCGCTCGTCATCGCCTCGCCGCTGCTCGGCATCTTCATGAACATCGAGCCGATCGGCATCGCCGCCGCCTTCGCCACGCTGCTCGTCGGCACGCCGGCCATCGCCTTCATCGGCGCGGTCGGCGCGGCCGTCGCCGTCGCGCTGCCGCGCGGCGGACTGCTGGTCTCCGTGCTGATCCTGCCGCTGGCGATACCCGTGCTGATCTTCGGCGTCTCGGCCTGCTACGCGGCGACCACCGGCCCGCAGCCCTTTCTGCCGCCCTTCCTCATTCTCGCCGCCTTGACGTTGTTTTTCGCCGTAATCGGACCGTTCGCCGCCGCGCTGGCGCTGAAGGCCAATGCCGACTGACAAGCGTCCGGCCGGAGCGGAGCCGGCTTCACATTCGCTTGATCCGGCCCGCCTGCGGCAAAGGCGATCAATTGCGAAGCGCGGCGCGCGGGTTTATTGAGGCAGGCATGAGCGAAACCACCGCCACGATCAGGTCCTGGACCGATATTGCCAATCCGACGCGCTTCATCGCGCTCGCCGGGCGGCTGATCCCGTGGCTGGGCGGCGCCAGCGCGCTCCTGCTGATCGTCGGTCTCTATCTCGGCTTCACCGCGCCGGAAGACTACCAGCAGGGCATCACCGTGCGCATCATGTATATCCATGTGCCCTTCGCCTGGCTGGCCATGATGTGCTACTCGCTGATGGCACTCTCGGCGATAGGAACGCTGGTCTGGCGCCACCCGCTCGCCGACGTCTCGCTGAAGTCCGCGGCTCCGATCGGTGCCGCCTTCACCATGCTGGCGCTCGCCACCGGCTCGATCTGGGGCAAGCCGATGTGGGGCACCTGGTGGGTGTGGGACGCGCGGCTGACCTCGGTCTTCGTGCTGTTCCTGATGTATCTCGGCATCATCGCCCTGACCCGCGCGCTGGACGATCCGTCGAGGAGCGCGCGCGCCGCGGCGATCGTCACGCTGGTCGGCTTCGTCAACATTCCGATCATCAAATTCTCGGTCGACTGGTGGAACACCCTGCACCAGCCCGCCTCCGTCCTGCGCCTGGACGGCCCGACCATCCATCCGAGCATGCTCTGGCCGCTGCTGGTCTGCGCGCTCGGCTTCACCCTGCTCTTCTTCACGCTGCATCTGATGGCGATGCGCTCGGAAATCTGGCGCCGGCGCGTCGCCGCCATGCGCCGGCTCGCGGCCCGCAGCGCCGACAGGCAGGAGGGGGTGACGGCATGAGCCACGCTTTCTATGTCGGCGCCGCCTACGCCGTCTCGGCGATCGTCATCGTCGGCCTTATCGGCTGGATACTGCTCGACCAGAGCGCCCGCCGCCGCGAGCTGGCCGAGCTCGAGGCAAGCGGCGTGCGCCGCCGCTCGGCGCGGGGCGAGGTTCGGCGGTGAGTACCGAGGCGCCGACCGGTTCGCGGGGCCGCAGGCGACTTTGGCTGGCCTTTCTTCCGCTTGCGGTCTTCGCGCTGCTGGCCGGTGTCTTTCTGGTTCAGTTGCTCTCCGGGCGCGACAATTCCGTCGTGCCTTCCGCGCTGATCGGAGCGGAAGCGCCCGCGACCAACCTCCCGCCGCTCGAGGAGATGGACCTTCCCGGCCTCGATTCCTCGCAATTCGACGGCAAGGTGACGCTGGTCAATGTCTGGGCCTCATGGTGCGCCCCTTGCAGGCAGGAGCACCCGCTGCTCATGGACCTGGCGAAGGACGGGCGCATCGAGATCGCGGGGCTGAACTACAAGGACAAGCCGGAGAACGCGCGCCGCTTCCTCGGCGAGCTCGGCAATCCCTTCTCCGCCGTCGGCGTCGATTCCTCCGGCCGCTCGGCGATCGACTGGGGCGTCTACGGCGTGCCGGAGACCTTCCTCGTCGGCAAGGACGGCCGCATTCTCTACAAGCATGTCGGCCCGTTCACGCCGCAATCGGTCTCCGCCGAGCTGATGCCCCGGATCGAAAAAGCGCTTTCTACCTCTAATTGATCCGGCTACTCTGCCGGGCGATGATACCGGAAGAGATCGCCCGTCATTTCGAGCAACAGGCGCAAGCCTGCGACACGCTCGGCTCCCCTTTCACCGCCCGGCTTTGCCGGCTCCTCGTCGAACTCGTCGACGATACGACACGGACCGGCCGCCGCGTCGGCTCCTGGCCGGGAAACCCGCGCGCCGACGCGCTCGCGCTCAGGCTTTGCGGCGGGTTGCACGCGCTCGTGCTGAGCGGGGACGATCGCAGGCTGGCCGCCGCCTATCCGCCGAACGTCGCCGACGACGAGCGGCTCGCTGAGGCCGTATCGCAGGCCCTCGCCGAGCATGACATCCGCCTGCTCCGCGCGCTGGATTCCGCCCCGCAGACCAACGAGATCGCTCGCTCGGCCATGCTCCTGCCGGGCTTCCTGAAGGTGGCGATCGAAACCGGGCTGCCGTTGGCGCTGTGCGAGATCGGCGCAAGCGCCGGCCTCAATCTTCTCTTCGACAGGTTCCACTATCGCTACGGCGACGCGCAGTGGGGTGACGAGGCCTCGCCGGTCAGGCTTTCACCGGAAACGCGTGGCGCGCCGCCCCCGCTCTCCGGTCGGCTGGAGATTGCCGAGCGGAACGGTTGCGACATCACCCCGATCGAGGTGGCGAAGGAAGCCGACCGCCTGCGGCTGCGCTCCTATGTCTGGCCGGATCAGGCGATGCGGCTCGCACGGCTCGACGCCGCGATTTCGCTCACGGCCTCCGTGCCCTTCACGCTTGCCAAGGCCGACGCCGCCGCCTTCGTCCGCCAGACGCTGGCGGACCGTCCGAAGCATGCCGCGCTCGTGATATATCATTCCATCATGTGGCAATATATGCCGCGCGACACCAAGGACGCGGTGCTTGCCGCGCTCGCCGAGGCGGGAGAAGGTGCCACGGGGGAGGCTCCGATCGCGAGGCTGCGCATGGAGCCGCGCGATCCCAATGACGGATGGGCGACGTTGAGCGTGACGACCTGGCCCGGCGGCGAGACCCGACGACTGGCGAAATGCGACTTCCACGGCCGCTGGATCGAGTGGACCGGCTGATCCGTTCACGAAGGCTTGTTGCGGCTTGAGTTGAAAGCCGCGCGGGCGATGCTAGCAATATCGTGGTGAAACCGAGGGAATGATCATGTTCCGCAGCCACGCCGCCGCCTTGCTTCTCCTTCTTGCCGCAAGCTCCTCCCCCGCCTGGTCGGCCGACCGGGAAACCGCGATCTTCGCCGGCGGCTGCTTCTGGTGTGTCGAATCGGATTTCGACCATGTGCCCGGCGTGCTTTCCACCGTCTCGGGCTATATCGGCGGAACCAACGAGAATCCCACCTACCAGAACCATCCCGGCCACCGCGAGGCGGTCCGCATCGAGTTCGATCCGGCCGCGGTGAGCTACGCCCAGCTTCTCGAAATCTTCTTCCGCTCGGTCGACCCCACCGATGGCGACGGGCAGTTCTGCGACCGCGGCCACAGCTACACCACCGGCATCTACACGATCGGCGCGGACCAGGCCGCGCAAGCCGAGAAGGCGAAAGCGGACGCGCAGAACGAGCTGGGCAGGAACGTCGTGACGCCGATAGGCGCCGCGCCGACCTTCTGGCCGGCGGAGGACTATCACCAGGACTACTACAGGAAGAATCCGCTGCGCTACAAATATTACCGCAGCGCCTGTGGCCGCGATGCCCGCCTCGAGGAGGTTTGGGGCGCGGCGGCCCACCGGGGCGTCAAGGGAAGCTGACGTTCCGGGGGGATGCGGCCGGGGCCGCCTCTTTTGGGCGGTCTTCCCGGCCGGCTCCCCCGTGCAACTCCTTGCCGATCAGGCGGCGCGCGCCCTGGCGATACGTTCCTCGCCCATCGCCTGGGCGATGTCGTTCGTCGGCCTCGCATCGGAATCGGCGCGGCGGAAGATATCCGAAAGCGTCTGCGGAATAAGTTCGACTTTAGTCATGGCCGCCTCGCGGTCATAGCCATCCGGATCGAGCTCGGTGGCGACGTTGATGAGGCCGCCGGCATTGATGACGTAGTCGGGCGCGTAGAGCACGCCCTGCGCCATCAGGCGCCGCGCGTCCTCGTGCCGTTCGAGCTGGTTGTTCGCCGCGCCCGCCACGATCTTCGCCTTCAGCGTCGGGATCGTGTCGGCCGAAAGTATCCCGCCGAGCGCGCAGGGGGCGAAGAGGTCGACATCGGCCGCGACGATCGCGTCGCCCGCCACGGCCTCGGCGTGGAACGTTTCCATAGCCTTGCGCACCCGCGCCTCGTCGAGATCGGCGACGACCAGCGAGGCGCCTTCCGCATGCAGCTTCTCGCAGAGCGACCAGCCGACCGAGCCGAGCCCCTGCACCGCGATCCGCAATCCCGACATCGCATCGTTGCCGTTGCGGTGGCGCAGCGCGGCCTTGATGCCCAGGAACACGCCCTGCGCGGTGACCGGCGAAGGGTTGCCGCTGCCGCCGATCGTCGTGCCGGTGACGTTGGGGGTACGGGCGCGCAGGAAGTCGGCATCGGCGAGCGTCAGTCCGACATCCTCCCCGGTGAAATACTGCCCGTTGAGCGCGGCCAGCATCTCGGCATAGGCTTCCAGCATCGCCGGCGTCTTGTCGGTCCTCGGATCGGCCACGATGACCGCCTTGCCGCCGCCGTAGGGCATGTTGGTGATCGCCGCCTTGTAGGTCATGCCGCGCGACAGGCGCAGCGCGTCCGTCAGCGCCGCCTCGAACGTCGGATGCGGCCAGACGCGCGTGCCGCCGAGCGCGGGCCCGAGCGCCGTGTTGTGGATCGCCACGATCGCGGTCAGGCCGCGCTCGTGATCCTCGCCGAGCCATATCCGCTCGTGGCCGTCATAGGCTTCCAGGCGGGTCGCCCGCGCCGTGATGTCGGTGAGTTTCAGCGAAGATCCGCTCTTCAGCGGACGCAGGGTGCGCGTCTCGTAGGACTGCAGCATGACATTCCTCCCGAATGGTCAACTGCCTCGGGATGTTAATGCCGATCGCGGTTTTTTGGTTGCGAATAGGTCCCCCGGATCGAACTTCCGTTGCGCGGGAAGACCTCTCCGGGAGCGAAAATGTCGCAGCCGGAAAATTTCCGGCCGCGACTCCTTCAGGCAAGCTTCGCGTCGAGCGAAATCCTGATCGCGCCGAGCGCCTTCGAGACCGGGCAGCCGGCTTTCGCCTTTTCCGCCAGTTCGATGAATTTCGCTTCTTCCATGCCGGGCACCTTGCCGACGAGGCTGATGCTGCTTCCGGTGATCTCGAAACCGCCGCCGGCTGCCGGGCCGTAGCTCACCACCGCCTTGGCCTCGAGATTTTCGGCCGGCGTGCCGTTCTCGGCGAGGAAATGCGAAAGCTGCATGGCGAAGCAGCCGGCATGCGCGGCCGCGATCAGTTCCTCCGGATTGGTGCCTGATTTGCCGTCCTCGTCCTGGAAGCGGCCCTTGAAGGAATAGGGCTGGCCGGCGAAAGCGCCGCTCTGCGTATCGAGCGTTCCGCTGCCCTCGGTGAGTGAGCCCTTCCAGTTCGCAATGGCCTGGCGTTGCATCGTCGTCTCCCGTCCTGCGTTGATGATGCCGTGGCGGACGCCGCGGCATCATAAGAGATAGGGCAGTGCGAGGGATTGATCCACGGCCGCGCGCGGCTTTCCGCGACGCCATTGATATTTGCCGCGACGATGACTATTTGAGCCGCTCGGGTTCGGAAGCACCCGCCGCCCGCAGGCTCGACGCCATGGTGAAGCTTCCCTTCGACATCGTTTCCCTGTCTTGCGACGGCCGAAACGGCAATGCGGGCTCCCGTCAGACAAAATGCCGCTCGCCTTATAGGAGCAAACGATGACCCGTACTTCATCGGACTACAAATCCCACGCCCGCAGGCTGCGCGACGCGCTCGCCGCCGACGGCATCGCCATCTCGCATGGCAAGGCGCTGGAACTCGTCGCTCGCCAGAACGGCGAGCGCGACTGGAACACGCTGGCCGCAAGGCCTGCGCGCAAGGCGCCGGACGCGACGGCGCCCTTCGCCGTCGGCGAGCGCGTCGAGGGAACCTTCAACGGCAACCCCGCCCAGGGCCGCGTCATCGGTCTGTCCGAGACGATCAAGCCCGATCTCTGGCGCGTGACCGTCGCCTTCGACCCTCCGGTCGACGTCGTCACCTCGAAGCTCTTCTCCTCCGAGAGGAAGCGCATCGAGATGATCGTCGGCGCCGACGGCCGCTCGCGCCGGCTGACCGGAACGGAAACCGGCGTCATGGCGCTCAACCGCGCCTGAACCCGACGATCCCGGCGACCAGGGGCGGCTTTCACGGCCGCCCCTTTGCGTTACGGCGCGACCTTGTGTAAAGCAGGGCCAGCGAGCGCTCTCGCCCAGAACCGACGGGTATACGAAAATGGACAAGTTCACCAAACTCACCGGCGTTGCGGCGCCCCTGCCGATCGTCAATGTCGACACCGACATGATCATCCCGAAGGATTATCTCAAGACGATCAAGCGCACCGGCCTCGGCACCGGTCTCTTCGCCGAGATGCGCTTCAATGAGGATGGGTCCGAGAATCCCGATTTCGTGCTCAACAAGCCGGCTTACCGCAAGGCGCAGATCCTCGTCGCGGGCGACAATTTCGGCTGCGGATCGAGCCGCGAGCACGCTCCGTGGGCGTTGCTGGACTTCGGCATCCGCTGCGTGATTTCCACCTCCTTCGCCGACATCTTCTACAACAACTGCTTCAAGAACGGCATTCTGCCGATCACCGTCAGCCCCGAGGACCTCGAGAAGCTGATGGACGATGCCGAGCGCGGCGCCAACGCCACGCTGACCGTCGACCTCGAGACCAAGGAGATCCACGGACCCGACGGCGGCAGCATCAGCTTCGACCTCGACGACTTCAAGCGCCATTGCCTGCTCAACGGGCTCGACGATATCGGCCTGACCATGGAGAAGGCGCCGTCGATCGACGTTTTCGAGAAGCGCAACGCCGAAAGCCGCCCCTGGGC
Organism: Aquamicrobium sp. LC103; assembly: GCF_001014615.2. Taxonomy (GTDB): domain Bacteria; phylum Pseudomonadota; class Alphaproteobacteria; order Rhizobiales; family Rhizobiaceae; genus LBCQ02. The sequence continues at coordinate 517,624 of NZ_LBCQ02000001.1, read as the reverse complement.
CTGAACGAACGGGCCGCGGATCGATGCGCCGACTGATCTCCACCGGCTCGCCCTTCGAGAAGACGGCCGGCTACTCGCGCGCCGTCGTGCAAGGCGACTGGTGTTTCGTGTCCGGAACGACCGGCTACGACTACGCTACGATGACCATGCCGGAGACGGTCGAGGAGCAGACCCGCAATTGCCTCGCCACCATCGGGGCGGCCCTCGATGAAGGCGGCTTCTCTATGAAGGACGTGGTGCGCGCCCACTATTACGTCACCGACCGGTCCTATGTCGATCTCGTCTTCCCGATCCTCGGCGAGGCGTTCGGCGATATCCGCCCCGCCGCCACGATGATCGTCTGCCAGCTCAACGAGCCGGAAATGAAGATCGAGATCGAGGTGACGGCGCTGAGGGACAACTAGACCGCCCGGCCGGTAAGCTCCGGCATCTTCGCGTCGTTTTTCCGGTATTTCCAGCGCGACGACGGGTTTCTGGCCCGACGATTGGGTCTTGCATGCCGTATCGGCTGCGGATAGCAAGACGACGGTTTCACGAAACTTTCGGAAAGGTCTACCCATGGCATCGCGCAAGCTTCTTCTACTTCCCGGCGACGGCATCGGCCCCGAGGCGATGAGCGAGGTCCGGAAGCTGATCGATGTCATGAACAAGGAGATGAATGCCGGTTTCGAGACGGATGAGGGTCTCGTCGGCGGCTCGGCCTATGACGCCCACGGCGAGGCGATCTCCGAAGCCGACATGGAAAAGGCGCTCGCCGCCGACGCCGTCCTGTTCGGCGCGGTCGGCGGGCCGAAATGGGACGGTGTCGCCTATGAGGTGCGGCCCGAGGCCGGCCTGCTGCGCCTGCGCAAGGACATGGAGCTCTTCGCCAATCTGCGTCCGGCGATCTGCTACCCGGCGCTGGCCGCCTCGTCCTCGCTCAAGCAGGAGGTGGTCGAGGGCCTCGACATCCTGATCGTGCGCGAGCTTACCGGCGGCGTCTATTTCGGCGAGCCCAAGGAGATCATCGATCTCGGCAACGGCCAGAAGCGCGGGATCGACACCCAGGTCTACGACACGTTCGAGATCGAGCGCATTTCCGGCGTCGCCTTCGAGCTGGCGCGCACGCGCCGCAATCACGTGACGTCCATGGAAAAGCGCAACGTCATGAAGTCGGGCGTGCTCTGGAACGAGGTGGTGACGGCCACCCACAAGGCCAAATATTCCGACGTCAAGCTCGACCACATGCTGGCCGACGCCGGCGGCATGCAGCTCGTTCGCTGGCCCAAGCAGTTCGACGTCATCGTCACCGACAACCTCTTCGGCGACATGCTGTCGGACGTGGCGGCGATGCTGACCGGCTCGCTCGGCATGCTGCCGTCCGCCTCGCTCGGCGCGCCGGATGCCAAGACCGGGTCGCGCAAGGCGCTCTACGAGCCGGTGCACGGCTCCGCGCCCGACATTGCCGGAACCGGCGCGGCGAACCCGATCGCCATGATCGCCTCCTTCGCGATGTGCCTGCGCTATTCCTTCAACATGGTGGCCGAGGCCGACCGTCTCGAAGCGTCGATCTCGAAGGTTCTCGACGACGGGCTGCGCACCAGGGACATCATGTCGGAAGGCATGACGGAGATCGGCACGACGGCGATGGGCGACGCGATCGCCGCCGCCTTCCTGCGCGGCTAGGGCAGTTCAGGTTTTCGCCGAAACACCCCTCCACCACGGTGCGGCGGTCCGCGGCGCTGGGTTCCTCCCCTGCGAAGCGGGGGTCCGAAGGACGGACGAGACAAGCGGGCGTTCCAGGCGACGATTCCATTTCATCTGGAAACGCCCTAAAGACCGAGAAACGCGTCAGGCGGCCTGCCGCAGGCCGGCCGCTTGGCGACGGATGACCGATATCCAGGCGAAGCCGCGGTAAAGACGCCGCTCCTCCACCACGCAGCCGTGGCTTTCGGCGAGTTCCGCGCTCGTCTCGAACAACGTGCCGCGCGGCGTCACATGGTACCATTCGAGCCATTTGTAGAGCGCCGCCCTGGACCAGGGCGGCAGATGGTCGAGATCGCCGAAATCGACGATGTGGAGCGAGCCGCCGGGCTCCAGTATTTCCACCGCCTTCTCCATCACCTGCCGCCAGGCGGGGATCATCGACACCGCATAGGAAATGAAGACGCGGTCGAAGGCCTGCCGGCCGAAAACCTTCTGCGGCTCGAACCCTGCCGCGTCGGCGAGCGCGAGCCTGATCCTGCGTTCCTCGCCCGCCGCCACCACCGCCTTGCCGGCGGTCGCCAGCATCTCGGCTGATATGTCGATGCCGAAGAACGACGCATCCGGGTAGAGCGCCGCCGCCTTGACGAGATTCCGCCCCGTCCCGCAGCCGATCTCCAGCACCGTGCCGCCCACCGGCGGCGCGAGCCCTTCGATCATCGGGTCGCGCCCGATCAGGTAGTATTTGCGGGTGGCGTCGTAGAAATGGCGCTGATGGCGGTAGACCCGGTCCATCAGCCTGCCGTGCTCGATCTGCGCCGCCATCTCAATCATCCTTCAGCACGTGAAGGTGGAACCCGCCATAGATGGAGGAGCGGTCGCCGGCATGGAAAGCGAGCGATTCGGCCTCGCGATAGTCCCAGCGCTCCAGAACCGCCGGAACGACCCGCCCCGGCAGCAGGTTCTCCGGCGCGGCGGTGCGGAAGATCGCCCGCGCTCCGGGCGCCGCGCACCGCGTGATCTCGCGCCAAAGCTCGTTGAGCTGCGCGTCGGACATCCAGTCCTGCGCGTCGAGCAGCACGAAACGGTCGACGGAGGCGCCGGGCTTGCCCGCGAGAAGCTCGGTGAAGGAAAGATTGACCACGCTCATCCGGTCGGCGCGGGTGCGCACCGTTTCGAAATTCTCCCGGGAGAGATAGGGCGGCAGCGGCCCGCTTCCCGAAGCGCAGTAGCCGCGCCCGAACGCCTGCCAGGCGAAGTAGTTCTCCTCGAGCGGAAAGTCGCATGCCAGCCGCTCCAGCCGCTCCCGCAGGACCCCGGCCATGCCTCCGTCGCCCGCGCCTGCCAGCGCGTCGTACTGGCGGGGCGGAATGCCGAGCCCGAAGAGCGACGATTTGCGCGCCGTCGCCCAGCGGACCATCCGCTTCTCGAACAGCGGCGCGATGGCGCGGTCATAGAAGGCGCGCTGCTCCTCCATCGTCCGCGCCTGCAGCAGATCGCGCGGGTTCACCCCGTAGAGGCGGGCGACCCCGTGGCCGGCGCCGATGAACAGGCCGAGGAGCCCGTGACGGTAGAGATTGCGTGAGAACATCGAAATGCGCCGCCGGCCACGCAGGTCGCGCTTTTCCCAATAGGCGCGGCTGAACGTGTCGAGATGCGGCCGGATGAACCGCTGATAGGCCTCGATATTGGCCTTCTCGTCGGCCTTGCCGAGGAAGCTGTAGAACGCATCGTAGCCCGGCAGATGCTCGAGTGCCGCAAGTTTCAGCCTGTTGAAGGCGACATGGGCGGGATTGAGGTCGACCGCCTCGATCCGCGCCGGATCGGCGAGCAGGTAGGAGAGCGCGTTGCAGCCGCCAGATGCGATGGTCACGATGCGGTCGCCGGGAGCGATCGCCAGCGCCGCCATGTCGACGACCGGGTCCTCCCAGATCTGCGGATAGACCAGGCCGTTGAAAAGCTTCGCGAACAGGCGCTCCGAAAGCCCTGTGGGCGAAAGCAGCGGGCTCTGGCGCACGGCGCGGTTGAGCCGTCGCCTCGCCTGCCTGCGCTCCGCCTGGCTCGCGGATCGGGAAAGGACTTCCGCCGTGCTCATGGATCGTGCTCCCATTTCCGCCGTGTTGTCGTTGGTCAGGCTGCCGCGCGCCGCCGCCACAGCGGCGCGGCGGCGGTTCTTTGCTGCGTCAGCGTTTCGCTGTGCTTCGACCAGTCGATGAGTTCCATCCGGCCGTCGGCATGCTCGACGATCGCCGTGCAGCTTTCCACCCAGTCGCCGGTGTTGAGATAGGTGACGCCCTCGACGTCCCGGAGCGCGGCGCTATGGATATGGCCGCAGATCACGCCGTCGACATTGTGACGCCGCGCCTCGTTGACAAGGGTTTCCTCATAGCGGCCGATGAAGTTGACGGCGTGCTTGACCTTCATCTTCGCCCAGGCCGACAGCGACCAGTAGGTGAAGCCGAACTTGCGGCGCACCAGGTTGATGCGCGTGCTGAGCGCCAGCGCGATCTCGTAGGCCCAGTCGCCGAGGAAGGCGAGCCATCTGGCGTGGTGGACGACGACGTCGAAGGCATCGCCGTGGATGACGAGATAGCGCTTGCCGTCCGCCGCCTGGTGCAACGCGGTGTCATGGATTTCGATGCCGCCGAAATGCGTGCCGCAGAACTCGCGCAGGAACTCGTCGTGATTGCCGGGGATGTAGACGATGCGCGCGCCCTTGCGCGCCTTGCGCAGCAGCTTCTGGACGACGTCGTTGTGTGCCTGCGGCCAGTACCAGGCCGAGCGCAGCCGCCAGCCGTCGACGATGTCGCCGATGAGGTAGATCGTGTCCGCGTCATGCTGCCTGAGGAATTCCAGCAGCGCCTCCACCTGGGCGCCCTTCGTGCCGAGATGCACGTCTGAGATGAAAAGCGTTCTGTAGCGGCGGCTTACCGAATGGCTCATCGAATCATCGATCGCTGCGTTCGTCATGCCGCGCCTTTGAGCAAGTTTGCATGACACGCGAATGACGCCGCCGCGGGCGAGCGCTCAGATAAACCCGATGAAGCGGCCGGCGACCAGCACGCCGACCCAGATGAAAACGGAAAGACCGGCGAGGAGTCGGGCGGCCGGGCTGTAGGCTTCGTGCTCACCCGTCTTGCCCGTGAGATGGCTGAAGGCCCAGAAGTTCAGCCCGGCGACGACGATCAGCATCATCTTTACCTGGAAGGCCGGATTGGTCGCGTATTGCTGGGCGCGGATCGAGAACAGCGCGATCCCGGTCAGCACCGCCAGGGAGAAGGCGGCAATCGCGATCTCGCGCATCAGCCTGATGAGCGGCTGGCGCTCGACGAATCCAGCGAGCCCGAGGATGCGCATGTCCATCACGATCGCCGATGTGACGAGCGCGCCGATCGAGAGGATGTGCAGCGCGTTGACCAGCGGATAAACGTAGAAGGAGACCTTCAGAGCGCCGACCAGCGGAAGGCGCTCGATCCCCGCCAGAATGTCGAGAATGCTTTCGGTCAGTTTGTCGGCACCCGGTTCGGATAGACGTCGTAGGTTTCGCCGTTGACGATGATGCGCACGGCCTTCATCACGCGTTCAGACTGGTCGCGCGAGCGGTTTCCGATGGCCGTCACCTCGTCGCCGACCTTTGCCGTGTCTTCCATGAAGCCCGCATTCGCGGTCGCCCGCGGCGTGGCGAGATCGACCCGCCAGCTCTCGCCCTCAGCGTCGACGTCGAGGGCCGGATGCGGATTGCCGTAATAGATGGCGGTGATCGTGCCGGTCAGCTCGAAGAAGCCTTCCTCGGTCCAGGCCCAGCCGTGATGCGCCAGCGCCGCAGCCGTGGAAGCGAGCGCGAGGCCGGCCGCCAGCGCCGTTCCGATCAACCTGCCCGCCGTGGGCGAAATGTTCATTCGATCCTCCTTCCCTGCCCTCATTGAAAACTATGGTGCTCGGGCGCGAGGTCAAATCACTTCGAGATGAACGCGCCGCCGCGTCAGATTGACTCCTGTGCGGAAGCGCGTAAAAGGCCAAGCGCGAATTGGGACAATCGAGATGCACGGCCCGCTGAAGGCTATCCAGGCGTTCGACATATCCGACCGGATGATCTCCGGGCGCGGTCGCGCGCGCGTCTCGCTGACCAAAACCACGGCCAAAACGACGACCAAAACGGTCTGACTTCCCTTGGCCTGCTCGCCCTCTCCCCGGGTCCGGCCCGGGGGCGAGACCCGCAAAGCGGCCAGCGGGTTTTCTCCAAGCGAAACGAGCGGAGAGATTGAGGAGTTACCGGAATGGGTTTCAAGATTGCAGTTGCCGGCGCCACGGGCAATGTCGGGCGCGAAATGCTCAACATTCTCGAAGAGCGCGGCTTTCCGGCCGACGAGATCGTGGCGCTCGCCTCGCGCCGCAGCCAGGGAACCGAGGTTTCCTACGGCGACCGCACGCTGAAGGTGAAGACGCTCGACACCTATGATTTCTCCGACACCGATATCTGCCTGATGTCGGCCGGCGGCAATGTTTCGAAGGAATGGTCGCCGAAGATCGGCAAGCAGGGCTGCGTCGTCATCGACAATTCCTCGGCCTGGCGTTACGACGCCGAGGTGCCGCTGATCGTGCCCGAGGTAAACGCCGACGCCATCGCCGGCTTCACGAAGAAGAACATCATCGCCAACCCGAACTGCTCGACCGCGCAGCTCGTCGTCGCGCTCAAGCCGCTGCACGACAAGGCGACGATCAGGCGCGTCGTGGTCGCGACCTACCAGTCGGTCTCCGGCGCCGGCAAGGAGGGCATGGACGAGCTCTTCACCCAGACGCGCGCCGTCTTCGTCGCCGACCCCGTCGAGGCCAAGAAGTTCACCAAGCGCATCGCCTTCAACGTCATCCCCCACATCGACGTCTTCATGGAGGACGGCTCCACCAAGGAAGAGTGGAAGGTGATGGCCGAGACCAAGAAGATGCTCGACCCGAAGATCAAGGTCACCTGCACCGCCGTGCGCGTGCCCGTGTTCATCGGTCATTCCGAGGCCGTCAACATCGAGTTCGAGAACCCGATCACCGCCGACGAGGCGCGCGACATCCTGCGTGACGCGCCGGGCTGCCTCGTCGTCGACAAGCGTGAGGACGGCGGCTATGTCACTCCGCTCGATTCGGCGGGCGAGGACGCGACCTACATCTCGCGCATCCGCGACGACCAGACCATCGAGAACGGCCTCAACATGTGGGTGGTTTCCGACAATCTGCGCAAGGGCGCGGCGCTCAACGCCGTGCAGATCGCCGAACTCCTCGTCGCCAAGGGTTTGATCCAGCCGAAGAAGCGCGCCGCCTGACGCGTTCACGGAGGCCGGGAACATCCCCCCTCCGTGCGAGGACGCTTCGTTTCATGGAAGAATTGCCGGCAATCGCTAAAGGCGGCCGCCGCATGCAAAGAACCCGCCGCCGCGTGCTCGCGGCGCCGGGTGCGTTACGGCATCAAGGCCGAAGCTTAGTTCTTTTCCTTCTTGACCTGACCGTCGCTGGACGCGTCGCCGGAAATGCTGGCGACGGTGGTCTGATCGGTCGAGGCGGTGGTGTTCTTGTGGCCCGAGCATGCGGCCGAAGCTGCCGAAACCGAAAGACCTAAAGCGGCGGCAAGTACGAGAACTGTCTTCATCGTCTGTCTCCTTCGCTGCGTGACGCAAGGGAAGGTTAACAGTCGATTGCCGACCCACCAAATCACGCTTTGTTGTGGGCGGCGAAACCTCGGCCGTGGTGGAAAGCCGCTATTCCGCGGCGGTGACGCTGTAACCCTTCGCGCGCAACAGCGCCACGAGACCCTCCCGGCCGGGCAGATGCAGCGCCCCGACCGCGACGAAGGCGCCGCCCTCGTCGATGATCGGGGCGGCCCGCTCCGCCATCGTCCGGTTGCGCGCCGTCACCATCGTTTCCTCGAAGGCGGCATAGCCGGCGGCCTCGTCGTCGGCGCCCGGCAGCGCCGCGCGGAAGAACGGCCAGAACATCCCGGTCTCGCCCTTCGTGTAGAGCACGACCATCGTCTCCATCACGTCCTCGATCTCGTCGCCGAGCTTGAGCGTGTCGACGAGCCCGCGGACGTGGAACTCCATCGGCAGCGACGCCATGGCGCCGAGCTGGTCGGCGGCCGTCTCCAGCCCCGCCAGCGACTTTCCGGCAAGCTGCGCGTCGGCCGCGAGTTTCGCGTCGAGGACCGGCGCGCCCGCGGTCTTGCGCTTCATCTCGCAGGCCGGCAGCGCCAGCATCGCCGACAGCATCCACGGCTTCATCCTCTCGATGCTCGCCGGCGGGATGCCGCGCTCCTTCAGCGCCGCCGCGAAAACATCGCGGTCTTCCTCGGGTATCAGCGACGAGAGCGTCGTTCCGTCGGTGAACATCATCAACTCCGGCTGGCGCGCCAGAGCCGCCATCATCCTCGCCTGGTCGAGCGCGTCGGTCGTTTCGATGACGACGGTCGAGGAAGTGTCGAACGCCTCTTGTGCCCGGGCGCCCAGGCTCACGACCCGCGGATCGGACATGTGCATGGTGCCGAATAGGTAGGAGGGAGCCCTGCCCTCCTTCTCGACCTTCCAAAGGACCGCCTCGCCATTCTCGGTCTTCGCGGCCTCGGCGCGGATACCAGCGAGCTTTTCGGGGTCGTCCCGCTCCATTTTCGTGAAGAGATCCGTGCCGGCGCAGGCGATCGTCTCCTCGGCGCGCGCCTTCGACACGGCGAGCATCGTCACCATCAGGAAACACGCGAGGAAAAGCAGGTTGAAGGCGGCGATGAGACGAAGCGTCAGATCGGCGGCGCGGTCGGCGATGGAACGGGCTTGTTTCATGCCGGCTATCTAGCTCCGCAAAAGCGGCGAAACCGTTAAGCAGGACCCGAAAATTGACGCGGTCAGGCGCGCGGATGCGCGGCGTCGTAAATTTCGAGCAGGCGGCTGGTGTCGACGCCGGTATAGACCTGCGTGGTGGAAAGGCTCGCATGGCCGAGCAGTTCCTGGATGGTGCGCAGATCGCCGCCGCGCGCCAGTAGATGCGTCGCGAAGGAGTGACGAAGCGCGTGCGGCGTCGCCGTGTCCGGCAGGTTGAGAGCGCTGCGCATCTTCTGCATCTCGCGCTGGATGATCGCCGGAGCGAGCGGTCCGCCGCGCGCGCCGCGGAAGAGCGGAGCTTCCGGCGAAAGATGGTAGGGGCAGAGGCGGCGATATTCCGCCACTGCCTGCAGCGCCACCGGCAGGATCGGCACCAGCCGCGTCTTGCCGCCCTTGCCGACGATGCGCAGAACCGTGTCCGACGGCTGCGCGAGATCGGCCCCGGTCAAGCCCAGCGCCTCCGAAATGCGCAGGCCCGAGCCGTAGAGAAGCGTCAGCACCGCCGCGTTGCGCGCCGCGATCCAGGGCTCCTCGGCCAATTGCTCGCGCGCGGCCACCACCCGCTTGGCGTCCTGCGCCGTCAGCGGCTTGGGCAGCGATTTGGGCTGCTTCGGCGCGCGCATCGCGACGGCACCCGCCGCATTCGCCATGCCCCGGCGCTCGAGAAAGCGCAGAAGGGAGCGTATTCCGGAAAGCCCGCGCCCCAGCGAACGGGCACCCGCCCCGCCATTGCGGCGATGGGCGAGGAACGCGCGCAGGTCGACCGGCTTCAGTTCTGCAATATCGGAGAGGCCGGGCGGGCCGCCGCAATGGCCGGTAAGGAACTGCAGGAACTGGCGCGTGTCGCGTTCGTAGGCATCCACCGTCAGCATCGCCAGCCGGCGCTCGTTGGCAAGCGTCTTCAGCCATTCGGCGCGCGCCTCCTGCAGATCGGGCCTGGCGGAGATGAGGAATTCTTCCATGAGTGCGAAACCTTCGTGTTCCCCGCATCTTGCGCCCGAGGCGTTAGCGGCAGGTGAAGAGAGCGCGATTGAAAAGCCACTCTCTCGCGGCTACAGACATGCCGGAAGGAGCCGCGATCCATGGCGAAACCTAAGAACCCCATCCAGATGGCCGTGATCGGCGCGCCGCACGGCATAAAGGGTGAAGTACGGGTGAAGACCTTCACCGGCGACCCGCTCGCGCTGGGCGACTACGGTCCGCTCCATGCCGAGGACGGGCGCCGCTTCACCCTTCTCGATCTGCGCCCGGCCAAGGAGGTGGTGGTGGCGAGATTCAAGGAGATCACCGACCGCAGCGCGGCCGAGGCCGTGACCGGCACCGCGCTCTATGTCGATCGCTCGATGCTGCCCGACGATCTCGATGAGGACGAATTCTACCATGCCGACCTCGTCGGCCTGTCCGTCAAGGACGAGACCGGCGAGGCGATCGGCAAGGTGGCGTCGATCCAGAATTTCGGCGGCGGCGACATCGTCGAGGTCAAGCTCGCCGGCGGCCGCGCGGTGATGGTGCCGTTCACGCTCGCCGCCATTCCGACGGTTTCGGTGACCGAAGGCTTCGTCCAGCTCGACAGCGCCGCTGCCGGGCTGATCGGGAACGATGAGGAGGATGCCGAGGATCGGCCCCTGCGGCAGCCGAAGGGTCGGCCACGTGGCTCGAAATCGGCCGGAGGCAATCGATGACCTTTCGCGCGACCGTGCTCACGCTCTATCCGGAGATGTTTCCGGGCGCGCTCGGCATGTCGCTCGCCGGCCGCGCGCTGGAGGAGGGCACCTGGTCGCTTGAAGCAGTGCAGATCCGGGATTTCGCCAGCGACCGCCACCGCACCGTCGACGACACGCCGGCAGGCGGCGGCGCGGGCATGGTCATGCGCGCCGATATCCTGGCGAAAGCCATCGATCACGCCGCGCCCCAGGGCGACGCGCGCCCGAAGCTGCTGATGAGCCCGCGCGGCAGGCCGCTGACCCAGGCGCGCGTCCGCGAGCTTGCGGACGGCCCCGGCGCGGTGATCCTGTGCGGACGTTTCGAAGGCGTCGACCAGCGCGTCATCGAGGCGCGCGCGCTGGAGGAGGTCTCGATCGGCGACTACATCCTTTCGGGCGGCGAGCCGGCGGCTCTGGTGCTGCTCGACGCGGTGGTGCGGCTCCTGCCCGGCGTGATGGGCAACGAGGCCTCGGGCGCGGAGGAAAGCTTCGAGGGCGGGCTGCTCGAGCATCCGCACTACACGAGGCCGCAGGAATTCGAAGGACGCGGCATTCCCGAAATCCTCACCTCGGGCAATCACGCACGCGTCGCCGAATGGCGGCGCGAGGAGGCGCGGCGGCTGACCAGGGAGCGCCGCCCGGACCTGCTGGAGGCCGGCACGGCTCTTGCGGCTTCAAAAAAAGGACGCGCCGGGCCGTGACAAACGGCCTTTTAAGGTGTATGTGGCCGCTCGAAGCCCGGAGATGACTTCCGGACCCGTCAACAATTACTGACTATTCGCTCCTGTCTTGTCGGTCTCGTTATCGGCAGAACATAGCCAAGCGGTCGAGATTACTGCGAGGCGAGCGTAGAGCGCTCTGGCTGTTCGAAGAACAAGAAGAGGTTAGCGATGGACATCATCCGTCAGATCGAGGCCGAGCAGGCCGCGAAGATCGAAGAAAAGCGCAAGCTCCCCGAATTCCAGCCCGGCGACACCGTTCGCGTGCAGGTCCGCGTCACCGAAGGCTCGCGCACCCGCGTGCAGGCCTATGAAGGCGTCTGCATCGCCCGCTCCGGCTCGGGCTTCCAGGAAAACTTCACCGTCCGCAAGATTTCCTACGGCGAAGGCGTGGAGCGCGTGTTCCCGGTCTACTCGCCGCTGGTCGAGGCCGTGGAAGTCGTGCGCCGCGGCAAGGTCCGTCGCGCCAAGCTCTACTATCTGCGCGATCGCCGCGGCAAGTCGGCCCGCATTTCCGAGAACACCGGCGTGCGCGCCCGCAAGCTGAACGACGCGGAGCGCGAAGCGCTCAACGCCGAGAAGGCTCGCATCGAGGCCGAGAAGATCGCCGCCGCCGAGGCGCTGGCAGCGGAAAAGGCCGCTGCCGAGGCCGCCGAGAAGGCCGCGACCGCCGAATAAGACCTGGCCTTTGCGGCAGGTTTCTCGATCATGGCGGCCGCTGGCCGCCATTTTCATTTTTGGCATCGCTTATCGTCCGGGAGGGGACTTTGGACGTCTATACCGCCGCCAACCTGGCCAATTGGAACGACCGGGCCGAACTGCACGCCACCGACACGACCGGCTCCTACCGCATCGACAAGGTGCTGGCCGGAGGATCGTCGCTGCACGAGCTTGAAACACGCGAAATCGGCGACGTTTCAGGCAAGCACATCGTGCATCTGCAATGCCATATCGGGCTCGACACGCTGAGCCTGAAGCATCTGGGCGCGGCGAGCGTCACCGGGCTCGACTTCTCGTCGAAGGCGCTCGCCGCCGCGCGCGACTTCGCGGCCCGCGCCGGCACCAAGGCACGCTTCGTCGAGGCTTCCATCTACGACGCGCCGCGGGCGCTCGGCGAAACCTACGACATGGCCTTCGTCACCTGGGGCGCGATCAACTGGCTCGACGACATTCGCGCCTGGGCGCGCGCCGTGGCCGGCGTGCTGAAGCCCGGCGGCCGCCTCTATCTCCTCGACGGCCACCCGCAAATGCTCCAGTACGAGGCGCGCAACGGCAGGCTGGAACTGGAATATGGCTGGCGCACGCCCATGGCCGAGCCGCTTCACTGGGACGACGCTCAGACCTATACGGGCGACGAGCGGCCGGTGAAGAACGGCCTTCATTACGAATGGATCCATCCGATCGGCGACGTCGTCAACGCGCTGATTACCGCCGGCATGTCGATCGACTTCCTCAACGAGCACGAGATCGTCGTCTGGCGCGCCTTCCCCGATCTGGTCGAGGCGGGAGAGGACCAGTTCGTGCTGCCGGCCGGCATGCCGCGTATCCCGATGTCCTTTTCCATCGGCGCGACAAGGAAGGGCCCATGAACCGCACGCCGGCAGCGATCAGGATCCTGACGAGGCAGGACGTTGAGGCTTGCCGCAGATTGCGGCTGGCCGGACTTGCCGAGAGCCCGCAATCCTTCGGCGCGAGCGTCGAGGAGGAGGCGCGGCTTTCCGATGACGAGATCGAGATGCGCGTCGCTCCGCCGCCGCCGGGCGCCATGTTCGGCGCCTTCGCGGGCCGGGAACTCGTCGGCATGGCCGGCTACGTGCCGAACCAGCGGATCAAGATGCGCCACAAGGCCACCATGGTCGCCGTCTATGTCGTACCCCAATGGCGCGGGTCGGGCTCCGGCCGCGCGCTGGTCGAGGCGGTGATGGAGCACGCGCGCGGCCTCGGCGTCATCCTCCAGTGCACGGTCGCGGCGCACAACCAACCGGCGCGGCGGCTCTACCGCAAGCTCGGCTTCCAGCCCTATGGGCTCGAGCGCGACGCGCTGTTGATCGACGGCCAATATTTCGATGAAGAGCTTCTGGCGATAGACCTGCGCCCCGGACGCTGAGCCGGCCGCCATGGCCTCGCCCGATGCGGACCCGGCCGCCCAGGGAACGGATGGGGTGACGGCGCGTTAGAAATCGACTTCGGGCGGGCGGTGTCATGGGCTAGGGGTCACGCGGCATGCAGGAAATCCTGGACGATATCGGCCATTCGACCTGGCTGCCCTTCGGCGTCATCGCGGCGCGGCTGATGCTCGCCGCCGTGCTTGCCGCGATCGTCGGCTTCGAGCGCGAATGGCGCAACCATCCGGCCGGTTTGAGAACGCACATATTGGTGTCGCTTGCCGCCGCCACTTTCGCCGTCCTCGGCATCGAGATCGTGCACAGCACGCAGTTCGACGAAAATTCGGCCCGCCTCGACCCGATCCGGCTGATCGAGGCGGTCACGGCCGGCGTCGCCTTCCTCGCCGCGGGAACGATCATCTTCGCGAGAGGCAAGGTCCAGGGCCTGACGACGGGAGCCGGAATGTGGCTCGCCGGATCGATCGGGCTCTCCAGCGGGCTCGGCTTCTGGCAGATCGCCGCCTTCGTCACCCTGCTCGCGGTTGTGGTGCTCGGGCTGATGCACCAGCTCGAAAAGCTTCTCGCAAGACGGAACGGGGCCGAGGCGCGTCCCAATGAAAGCCGCGGGCGCTGAGCCGGGCCGGCCGATTGCCGGAGCGGCAAAAGGCTGGTATGAGCACTCCCATGGAAGAACTCTTCGGAAATCCGGCCTATAAGAGGTTCGTGCTGCAGGACCACAAGCGCCTGCCGTCGCGTTTCTTTGCCTGGATTTCGGGCGCACTGCTTGCCCGCGCGGGCTGATTTCGCCGCTTTTCCGGTCCCGGCCGGCAATCCTTCCTATCCCTGACGCATCGACGGATGTAAGAAAATGAACGCACCGCGTACCCTCTACGACAAGATTTTCGACGACCATGTGGTCGACCGGCAGGACGACGGTACCTGCCTGCTCTATATCGACCGTCACCTCGTGCACGAGGTGACGAGCCCGCAGGCCTTCGAGGGGCTGCGCATGTCGGGCCGCAAGGTCCGCCAGCCCGAGAAGACGCTTGCCGTCGTCGATCACAACGTGCCGACCTCGCCCGACCGCAAGAACGGCATCAAGAACGAGGAAAGCCGCATCCAGGTCGAGGCGTTGGCCAAGAACGCAGCCGATTTCGGCGTCGAGTATTATTCGGAGAACGACGTCCGCCAGGGCATCGTCCACATCGTCGGACCGGAACAGGGCTTCACCCTGCCTGGAATGACGATCGTGTGCGGCGACAGCCACACCTCCACCCACGGGGCCTTCGGCGCGCTCGCCCATGGCATCGGCACGTCCGAGGTCGAGCATGTGCTCGCCACCCAGACGCTGATCCAGAAGAAGGCCAAGAACATGCTGGTGCGCGTCGACGGCCAGCTTCCTCCCGGCGTCACCGCCAAGGACATCGTGCTCGCCATCATCGGCGAGATCGGCACGGCCGGCGGCACCGGCTACGTCATCGAATATGCCGGCGAGGCGATCCGCGCGCTGTCGATGGAAGGCCGCATGACGATCTGCAACATGTCGATCGAGGGTGGCGCCCGCGCCGGCCTGATCGCGCCGGACGAGACGACCTTCGCCTATGTGAAGGACAAGCCGCGAGCGCCGAAGGGCAAGGCCTGGGACATGGCGCTCGACTATTGGAAGACGCTGCACACCGACGAGGGCGCGCATTTCGACAAGGTCGTGGTGCTCGACGCGGCCTCGCTGCCGCCGATCGTCACCTGGGGTTCCTCGCCCGAGGACGTCGCCTCGGTCACCGGCGCCGTTCCCGATCCGGAAGAGATCGCCGACGAGAACAAGCGCAACTCCAAGAAACGCGCGCTCGAATATATGGGCCTCACCCCCGGCACGAAGATCACAGACATCGAGATCGATCGCGTCTTCATCGGCTCCTGCACCAACGGCCGCATCGAGGATCTCCGAGCCGTCGCCAAGGTGGTCGAGGGCAAGACCGTCAATCCGCGCGTCGATGCGATGATCGTTCCGGGCTCGGGGCTGGTCAAGGAGCAGGCGGAGGCCGAGGGTCTCGACAAGATCTTCATCGCCGCGGGCTTCGATTGGCGCGAGCCGGGCTGCTCCATGTGCCTCGCCATGAACGACGACCGGCTGAAGCCGGGCGAGCGCTGCGCCTCGACCTCGAACCGCAACTTCGAGGGTCGCCAGGGCTTCAAGGGTCGCACCCATCTGGTCTCTCCGGCAATGGCGGCGGCGGCGGCGATCGCCGGCCATTTCGTCGACATCCGCGACTGGAATTGAACCGGATGGTCCGGCGCCGGGCGGCGATCGCCCTTCGGCGTCGGACCTTTTGATTTCTAGGTTTTCATTTAACTGCTTGTTGTTCCTTCAGGTCTAAGCTCGCCGTCTCGATAGGTGTGGGCACGGGCGATTTGGACAAAAGCGTTTTCATAGCGCTGATCAATCCCGGCATGTCGCTGGTCTTTTCGGCGGCATTCTTCGTGCTTTGGAAACAGCAACGCCATCGTCGCTACATCGCCATCCTCTGCGTCGGCTTCGTCGCTCTGGCCTTTGCATTTCTCATGCAGTATTTCGCCGTCCCGTTCGGCGCCTCGGTGGCGCGGTTTTGCTCCAACACGCTCTTCGTGCTGGCCAGCATAACGCTGAGCGTCGGCTGCCTGGAGCGGTACAGGCGCAAGCCGCCCTATCGCGCGCTCTTCCTCATCGCCTTGCCCGCGCTGGCGATGTTCTCGTGGTTTCTCTATGTCGACCCGGACATCACCTGGCGCATCTACATCGTCAATTTCGCCTTCGGCGGCATCTGCCTCGTTCTGGCGGCCGAGATACGCGCGGTCGCGAACAGGAAGCCGATCGACAATCTCCTGATCGGGGTGATCGCCTTCTGGGCGCTTACCTTCTTCCCCAGGCCGCTGATCACCACCTGGCTCGAGCCGTCCTATCTGAGCTACGAACATTTCTATGAATCGCTCTACTGGATCACGCTGACGTCCTCGGCCGCGCTCTTCCTGCTTACCTTCGCCCTGTCCCTCGTCACCGCCATCGCCATCGATCTTCTCGACGAGCTGCGCCGGGAATCGCTGACGGATCCGCTTTCCGGCCTGCTCAACCGCCGCGGCTTCGAGGAAGGTGCGCTGGAGGCGATTTCCCATGCGCGGCGCAAGCACATGCCGGTCGCGCTGGTCGCCTGCGATCTCGATCACTTCAAGTCGATCAACGACACCTATGGCCATGCATGCGGGGACAAGGTGATCGCCACCTTCGCCGAATGCATCCGCGCGACGCTCAGGAACCAGCATCTCGTCGGCCGTGTCGGCGGCGAGGAGTTCGCGATTCTCATGTCCGGAGCCAATGTCAGCACGGCGCGCCTCTTTTCCGAGGGCGTGCGCGCCGCCTTCGCGACGCTTTCCATCCCCGGCCTGCCGCCGGATCTGCGCTTCACCGCGAGCTTCGGCGTGGCCGAACTGATGGCAACGGAGAACCTGGCGCATCTCTCCGCCCGCGCCGACCGGGCGCTCTACGAAGCCAAGAAGGCCGGTCGCGACCGGGTGCGCGTCAGCGCTGGCGAGCTTTCCGGCGGGCAGTCCGCGCCCGAGGCCGAGGTTGAGGCCGACAGGGCGTGACACTTCCGGCGGGCCTTGCCAAAACGCGATCATGTTAACCTGTTCTTTGGCGAGTTCGGCGACATTGCCCCTGGGGTAATGCTGGGGAACCGTCCATGAGCGGCGCGAGTGTCGTGGTCATCATAAACCTGCTCATCGCGGGTCTGTTCTGCGCCTTCTTCGTCGTGATCGCGCTCTATGACAGGCACTACGCCTCGGCGCGCTGGTTCGCCGCCGCCTATGCCTTCGGCATGGTGAACGTCGCCGGCGAATTCCTGCTCCCCGCGATGACCGAGGTGCGGATGCCCGCGCTCGTCGCCTATCTGGCCTTCCTTTCCGCGCTGACGGTCCTCAATGTCGGTATCGCTCGAAGATATGCGGTTCGGGTGCCGGGCTACCTCATGGCCGGCGCCTACGTCGCCTCGGTGGCCGTCGCCATGGTCACGCAGGACATGCCGCGCGAATCCGTACTGCGCATGTTCCTCTATCAGGCTCCCTATTTCGTAATGCAGGCGATCGGCGCATGGATCGTCCTCAAGGCCGGCACGCGCCGCACGCTCGACTATGCGCTCGCCGGCTTCCTGCTCTTCAGCGCCGTGCACTTCCTGTCGAAGCCCGCCCTTGCCACGCTCGTCGGCGGCATCGGCGCCGACCCGCAATCCTATCTCGGCACGACCTACGCGCTCATCTCGCAGTCGATGGGAACGGTGCTCGCGGTCGCCACCGCGCTGCTGTTGATGACGATGCTGATGATCGACATCTTGCGGGACGTCACCGCGAGATCGGAAACCGATCCCCTGTCGGGCGTACTCAACCGGCGCGGCTTCGAGGAGCGTCTGGAGAAGATGGTCGCGAGGAGCGCCGTCGGTGTGCCGATGACGCTGGTGATCTGCGATCTCGACCATTTCAAGTCGGTCAACGACACGTTCGGCCATGCCGCCGGCGACCGGCTGATCGCCGTCTTCGCCTCCATACTGAAGGAGGCGTCGACGGACCATCACCTGATCGGGCGGATCGGCGGCGAGGAATTCGCCGCCCTTCTGCCGGGCAGCCATCTTGCCGCTGGCAGGCTTTTCGCCGAGAGCGCGCGCTCCGTCTTCGGCCAGCTTCGCATGGAGGGCCTGCCTGCGAGGAAGCGCTTCAGCGCGAGCTTCGGCGTGGCGGAACTTCAGCCGGGCGAGTCCGCTTCCGCCCTCCTCGCGAGAGCGGACGCCGCGCTTTATGAAGCGAAGCGCGCGGGGCGCGATTGCGTGAGGACTTCGCTGATCCCGCTGGAGACCGACCGCCGCAGAGCCTCTAGCGGCCAGCCACCTCCGGCATGGTGACCAGGCGGTATCTCCGCATCTCCTCGGACGACAGGAAATAGAGCCATTGCGGCGGCGTATCGAGCGCGTGCAGCCAAAGCGCCGGATCGACGCCCATCTCCGCCAGATAGCGGGAAATGCGCGCCGTCGTCATCTGGGCGTCCGACATCGCCTGCGCCGAGCTCGTGGCCGCCATGTCCGCATAGAACTGGTGCAGTCCGATCCGCGACCCGGCGCCGACGCTGCGCGCCACTCCGCCGGCGAGCGCCAGCGGACAGGAGGACGCGCAGATCGCCCCGTCGGCGACACGCGTGTCGATGCCGCGCTCGCGTATCAATCTTGCAATCGCCATGGCGTCGTCGAGGGAGCCGCCGGGCGAATCGAAGGCGATCGCCCTCACCTGCCCGCCCCGCGCCTGAAGCTCCGCGTCGAGCCGCCCCGCCGCGCCGGGACCGATGCTGCCCCGGGCGGCAAGCACGCCTGCGGCCGCAAGCTCGAAGCGCATCGGCTGGAAAAACTCTCCGTTCGCCGTGGCGGGCTGGAGAAAGGAGGCCGGCAGCGGCTCCCCGGCACGCAGACCCAGCGGCGGTGCCGCTTCATGGACGGCCGTTTCGATCGCCGCCGCCGGATTTCCCCGGTCGGGAACCATTCCCGCCTCGATCGCCAGCGCCGCGGCGACGCCGAGAAGCGCGCCACGCGCCGCCCATCGCATCGTTCCGTTTCGGTCGAAGCGCCTGAGATAACGTGTCGCGCCGGCCGCCGGTCCGCCCCGGCGGATGCCCATAGGCGCGCTCGCGGACATGGACGTCGTCACCTGCAGATGCCTGTCGGTACGGGAACCACGTTCCTCGGCAGACCGTACATGTAGCTTCGGCCATGCAGCACGACCGGATAGCGGCTGCAGCGCAGACGGCGTTGCGGGGGCGGCGCGTCATAAAGCAGGATTTCCGGCTCGTGATAGGAACCGGTCAGGTTGTAGCTTTCCGCGGCATAGCCCTTGCCGACGAGGATGCGCTTGTATCCCGCCGAGCTGTAGACCACGAGATTGCCGAACGAATCGGCGTGGACCTGATCCTCGTAGAGGCTTCCGGCATTCGCCATGCCGATTGCGGAGATTGTGAGCGCCAGGGCCGCGAGGCCCGCGCGGAATTCGGCTTTTCTGGTCAGGCGCATCCTGTCGGCTCCATGAACGAGTTCGGCGCGGCCTCCTTCCCCTCAAAATTAACCTTTTCTTAACCCTTGTCACCGGCCAGACGCCGAAAGTCGGGACGCAATTGACAAACATGGTTAATTTCGCGGAAGACAGGGCTTCGAACATGAGGAACGAGCCATGGCCGAGCAGCACGACGTCGAAATAGCATTGCTGCGCCTCAAGGACGCGCACGACCTGGCGCCGCTTCTCGCCGCCTATGCCCAGGCGCTCAAGCGCGGTGCGCCGCGGCGTCCGGACGAATTCTACGCCGAGGGCCTCCTCCAGGATCGCACCGCCGAGGTGATGGGCGCGCGCCTCGACGGCGAGCTCGTCGGCTTCACCATCTTCACCGACCTCCCGGATCCCGTCACCGGCCTGCGCTGCGGTCAGGTCGACCATGTCTATGTGCATCACGACCATCGCAAGAAAGGCATTGCCAAGGCGCTGGTCGACCTGCTTGCCGACCAGGCCGAGGATCGCGGCTGGTCCCGGCTGGTGCTCAATGCGCCGCGGCAGCCGGAGGACGGGCGCAAGCTCTACGAGCAGATCGCCGTGCCTGCCGACTGGACCAGCTTCATGATCCGCTTCGACGCGGCGAAGTGACCCTCTGCCACCTGCCGTTGCGCAACGTGATCGTTTGCGGGTTGAATTTTCATGCCCGAAGCGGCTACCTCTTCGCGCCATGACATCGAATCGAACAACGACGTCGCTCGCGGCGCGTCTGACCCTGGCGATCGCGTCTGTCCTCGTCGTTGCGGGATGCGTCGCCGACAGCGAGGAGAAATCCACGCAGGAAATAGCTCAGTCGCAGCCCCGCTATGCCACCTACCATTGCGGCGACAGCGGCGACATGTCGATCGAGAACCGCACCAATTCGGTGACGATCGTCGATGTCGAGGGCGACAATATCAGCCTGCCCGCATCGCCTCCCACCCAGAACAACCGCTATGGCGAGGGAGGCTACGCGCTGGTTCTCGAAGGTCCGGAAGCGCTGTGGATGAAGGCCGGGCGGGAGCCGCTCAACTGCAAGCGCTGAATCGCGCGGGCGAAGAAATTCGACAAGTGATTCGCCCTTGAGGATCGCAGCGCGGCGCCCTGCCGGCGCTTCAATCGATTGAACGCGCGGCCGGTTTCCCCTCCATTTACATTTTCCGCCTAAGCCATCGGTTCCAAGCGGTTTTCCGGCTTTGACGCGGTGCAAAAAGCGCATTAGAAAGCCGGCAGCCAAGAGGTCGCAATCCAGGCGGGCATTGCAGCATCGCAGCCGCTCCGGAGCCCGCGACCGCCAGATTGGGGGAGCCATGAGCAAATCCGCAGCCACCCGCGCCAGACCACTTTCGCCGCACCTTCAGGTCTACCGGCTGATTCCAACCATGCTGATGTCGATCGTGCATCGCATAACCGGCGGCGCGCTTTATTTCGGCACCCTGCTGGTGGCCGCGTGGCTGATCGCGGCCGCGACGTCCGAGAGCTGGTTCGCCGCCGTCAGCGCCGTCTACGGTTCGTGGTTCGGCCGGCTCGTCCTGTTCGGCTACACCTGGGCGCTGATCCATCACATGCTGGGCGGCATCCGTCATCTGATCTGGGACACCGGCGTGGGACTGGAGAAACACACCGCCACCCGCTTCGCCCAGGCTTCGATCGTGGCATCGGTGGCGCTGACGATCCTGCTCTGGGTCGTCTTCTATCTCGCGAGAGGAGCCTGATCATGGCGGATTTCCGTACCCCGCTTCGCCGTGTACGCGGCCTCGGCTCCGCGAAGGACGGCACCCAGCATTTCTGGCGCCAGCGCCTCACCGCGGTTTCCAACCTCTTCCTCGTCCTGTTCTTCGTCGGCCTGATCATCTCGCTCAGCGGCGCCGGCTATGCCGAGGTCCGCGCGACGCTGGGCAGCCCGTTCGTGGCGCTGCTGCTCGGCCTGATGCTGCTTTCGGCGCTCTATCACATGAAGCTCGGCATGCAGGTGATCATCGAGGACTACATTCATGACGAGCTCTTCAAGGTCGTCCTCTTGATGCTCAACACCTTCTTTCCCCTCATCGTCGGCGCGGCTTCGATCTTCGCGCTGCTCAAGATCGCATTCGGAGGCTGAGGCGTGGCCAAGGCAGAAACGAGAATGAACCAGCCCAAGCCGGGAGCCTCGACCGGCGCCTATCGCTATGTCGACCACAAGTTCGACGTGGTCGTGGTGGGAGCCGGCGGCGCCGGCCTGCGCGCCACGCTCGGCATGGCCGAGCAGGGCTTGAAAACGGCCTGCATCACCAAGGTCTTCCCCACCCGCTCGCACACCGTTGCGGCGCAGGGCGGCATCGCCGCCTCGCTCCAGAACATGGGCCCGGACAGCTGGCAGTGGCACCTCTACGACACCGTCAAGGGTTCCGACTGGCTCGGCGACGTCGACGCGATGGAATATCTGGCGCGCGAGGCGCCGGCCGCCGTCTACGAGCTCGAGCACTACGGCGTGCCGTTCTCGCGCACCGAGGAAGGCAAGATCTATCAGCGGCCCTTCGGCGGCCACATGCAGAATTTCGGCGACGGCCCGCCCGTGCAGCGCACCTGCGCGGCGGCCGACCGCACCGGCCACGCCATCCTGCACACGCTCTACGGCCAGTCGGTCAAGAACAACGCGCAGTTCTTCATCGAATATTTCGCGCTCGACCTGATCATGACCGACGGGGTCTGCACCGGCGTCGTGGCCTGGAACCTCGACGACGGCACCATCCACCGCTTCGCCGCCAAGATGGTGGTGCTCGCCACCGGCGGCTACGGGCGTTCCTACTTCTCCGCGACCTCCGCCCACACCTGCACCGGCGACGGCAACGGCATGGTGGCCCGCGCGGGCCTGCCGCTCCAGGACATGGAGTTCGTGCAGTTCCATCCGACCGGCATCTACGGCGCGGGCTGCCTGATCACCGAGGGCGCTCGCGGCGAAGGCGGCTATCTGGTCAATTCCGAGGGCGAGCGCTTCATGGAGCGCTACGCGCCGTCGGCCAAGGACCTCGCCTCCCGCGACGTCGTCTCGCGCTGCATGACGATGGAGATCCGCGAGGGCCGCGGCGTCGGCAAGGCGAAGGACCACATCTTCCTGCATCTCGACCATCTCGATCCGGCCGTCCTGCATGAGCGCCTGCCCGGCATTTCGGAGAGCGCCAAGATCTTCGCGGGCGTCGACGTGACCCGCGAGCCGATCCCGGTGCTACCGACGGTCCACTACAATATGGGCGGCATCCCGACCAACTATTGGGGCGAGGTGCTCAACCCGACCAAGGACCAGCCGGACCGCATCCAGCCGGGTCTGATGGCGGTCGGCGAGGCGGGCTGCGCTTCCGTGCACGGCGCCAACCGCCTCGGCTCCAACTCGCTGATCGATCTCGTCGTGTTCGGCCGCGCCGCCGCGATCCGCGCCGGCCAGGTCATCGACCGCGAAGGTCCGATCCCGGCGATCAACGAAACCGCCGTCGACAGGATCATGGAACGCTTCGACCGCATCCGCCACGCCAACGGCTCCAAGCCCACCGCGGAGCTTCGCGAGAAGATGCAGCGCGCCATGCAGGAGGACGCCGCCGTCTTCCGCACGCAGGAAACGCTCGAGCAGGGCTGCCGCCGCATCTCCGAGATCTGGAGCGAGCTTCCCGACATCAAGGTCCACGACCGCTCGATGATCTGGAACTCGGATCTGGTGGAGACGCTGGAGTTGGAAAACCTGATGGCCTGCGCCATCACCACCGTCTACGGCGCCGAGGCGCGCAAGGAGAGCCGCGGCGCGCATGCGCGCGAGGACTTCGCCTCGCGCGACGACGTCAACTGGCGCGTCCACACGCTTTCCTGGGTGGACGAGGCGGGCAAGGTCACGCTCGACTACCGCCCCGTCCACACCGAAACCATGCTGTCCTATGACGAAGGCGGCATCGACCCGGCAAAGATCGCGCCCAAGGCGCGGGTCTACTGATCGTAAGGGACGAACATGGTCGAACTCACCCTTCCCAAGAACTCGCGCATCAATGCCGGCAAGACCTGGCCGAAGCCGGACGGCGCCACCAATCTGCGCGAGTACAAGATCTACCGCTGGTCGCCGGACGACGACGAGAACCCGCGGGTCGACACCTACTATGTCGACATGGACGATTGCGGGCCGATGGTCCTCGACGCCCTTCTGTGGATCAAGAACAAGGTCGATCCGACGCTGACGCTGCGCCGGTCCTGCCGCGAGGGCATCTGCGGCTCCTGCGCGATGAACATCGACGGCACCAACACGCTCGCCTGCACCAAGGGTGCCGACGACATTTCCGGCGCGGTCAAGGTCTATCCGCTGCCGCATATGCCGGTGGTGAAGGACCTGGTTCCGGATCTCACCGTGCCCTACGCGCAGCTGTCCTCGATCCAGCCCTGGCTGCAGACCGTATCGCCGGAGCCGGCCAAGGAATGGCGGCAGAGCCACGAGGACCGCGCCAAGCTCGACGGCCTCTACGAGTGCATCCTGTGCTTCTGCTGCCAGACCTCGTGCCCGAGCTACTGGTGGAACGGCGAGCGCTATCTCGGCCCCGCCGTGCTCCTGCAGGCCTATCGCTGGCTGATCGACAGCCGCGACGAAGCCACCGGCGAGCGGCTGGACAATCTGGAAGACCCGTTCCGGCTCTATCGCTGCCACACCATCATGAACTGCACGCAGGCCTGCCCGAAGGGCCTGAACCCCGCCAAGGCGATCGCCGAGATCAAGAAGATGATGGTGGAACGCCGCGTATAGCGGATGATCCCCGAAAAGCGGGAACCCGAATTGGAAGGCGCCGGCCTCGTGCCGGCGCTTTGCGTTCTACCAGAGCGACCTCTGGTAGGCCTTGTCGAGCGAATCGTCGAGCTGGGCGGCACTTTCCGAAAGCGCGAGCTGGTCGCGCAGGATCTCGCCGAGCGTCGGCAGCTTCGAGCGGTCGGGCCAGGTCTCCGGCTTCCACAGCTCCGAGCGCATGAAGGCCTTGGCGCAATGCATGTAGCAGGCCTTCACCGTGACGACGAGGACGCTGAGCGGCAGGCGTCCGTCGATCTCGAACTTCGCGCGCAGGCCTTCGTCCACCGTCAGCCGGGCGTCGCCATTGACGCGCAGCGTCTCGTTCATGCCCGGTATGAGGAAGAGCAGGCCGACGGCCGGATTTGCGATGATGTTCTCCCAGGTGTCGAGCCGGTTGTTGCCGGGCCGGTCGGGAATGGCGAGCGTATTGTCGTCGAGCACCGCCACGAAACCCGGCTTGTCGCCTTTCGGCGTCACATCGGCGTTGCCCGCCCCATCGGACGAGCCGATGAGCACGAAGGGGCTGCGCGCGATGAAGGAGCGGCTGTGGCCGTCGAGCAGCCGAAGCTCCTTGCGCACCGCGCCATCGCCCGGCTGCTTGTAGTGCGAGCGCAGCGCCTCGCGCGTGGTGATGAATTCCATTCTTCCCCTCTTATTTTGCGCTCTTCTCCTCCAGCGAATGGCGCATGATCAGCGGCATCTGACTGAAGGTGAAGACGAGCGTGATCGGCATGATGCCCCAGACCTTGAAGGCGACCCAGGCATCGGTCGAGAAGTTACGCCAAACGACCTCGTTGACTAGGGCCAGGAAGATGAAGAACACGCCCCAGCGGAAGGTCAACTTGCGCCAGCCTTCGGCGTCGAGCTTGAAGGCGGAATCGAAGACATAGCCGAGCAGCGCCTTGCCGAACACGAGCCCGCCGAGAAGCACCGTGCCGAACAGCGTGTTGACGATCGTCGGCTTCATCTTGATGAAGACGTCGTCCTGCAGCCACAACGTCAGCGCGCCGAAGACGAAGACCACCGCGCCGGAGACGAGCGGCATCATCGGCAATGTGCGGGTGAGCAGCCATGATGCGGCCAGCGCGATCGCGGTGGCGATCATGAAGAGCCCGGTGGCAACGAAGATCGGGCCGCCGAATTCGCCGAGCACCGGCCACTTCTCGACCAGCCATTCGCCGCGCGAATTGGCGAAGAAGAAGACGAGCAGCGGCCCGAGCTCGAGCGCGAGCTTGAGGAGGGGATTGATCTCCTCCTTCTTCTTCGGATCGGAAGGGTCGCGTTCGAGGATGCGATTGCTCATCAGGAAACTCCCGCGATCGCCTTGGCGAAATCGCTTGCGGAAAAGGGTTCGAGATCGTCGACCTGCTCGCCGACGCCGATGAAATAGACCGGCAGCTTATGTTTGGCGGCGATTGCGACCAAAATACCGCCGCGCGCCGTTCCGTCGAGCTTGGTCATGACGAGACCGTTCACGCCGGCGACGTTGCGGAATATCTCGACCTGGTTGAGCGCGTTCTGACCGGTGGTCGCGTCGACGGTCTGGAGCACGGTGTGCGGCGCCTCCGGATCGTGCTTGCCGAGCACGCGCACGATCTTCTCCAGCTCGGCCATCAGTTCGGCCTTGTTCTGCAGGCGTCCGGCCGTGTCGATGATGAGGACGTCGGAGCCCGCTTCCTTGGCCTTCTGCCAGGCATCCCAGGCGAGCCCCGCCGCATCGGCGCCGAGCTTCGAGGCGATCACCGGCGAACCGGTTCGCTCGCCCCAGATCTTGAGCTGCTCGATCGCCGCGGCGCGAAACGTGTCGCCGGCGGCAAGCGTCACCGAAAGCCCGCCCTCGGTGAGCTTGGCGGCAAGCTTGCCGATCGTCGTCGTCTTGCCCGTGCCGTTGACGCCGACGACGAGAACGACATGCGGCTTATGCGACAGGTCGAGCTCCAGCGGCAATGCGACGGGCGCCAGCACCTTCTCGACCTCCTCGGCCATGACCGTGCGCACCTCCGTGTCGGAAATGTCGCGGCCGAAGCGGCCGGAAGCGAGCGAGTCCGTGATGCGGATCGCGGTCTCCATGCCGAGATCGGCCCGGATCAGCACGTCCTCGAGGTCCTGCAGCGTGTCCTCGTCCAGCTTCCGCTTGGTGAAGACCCCGGAAATATTGTCGCGAAGCTCGCGCGACGACCGCGAAAGGCCCTCGCGCAGGCGCTGGAACCACGGCACCCGCGGCGTCGGCGCCGATACGGCGGGCTCCGGCTCCGCCTTGCGCTCCACCGCCTTTGAAACGGTCACCTTGGCGGCCGGATTTGGCTTTTCCGCGACCGGAGGAGGCGGAACGACTTCCGGCGCGGGCTGCGTGGGAGCCGACGATACCTCCGACGGAAGCACTTCCGGCAGAGTTTCGGCTTTTGGAGGGGTTTGCGGTTCCGGCCGCGGCGTTTCGGGCTCGGCCGGCGTCGGTACTTCCAGCGGCGGTTCGACGGGCTTCACCGGCTCCGCATCCGGAACCTCGTGCGCCGGTTCGGGAACCTCGATAGGCACCTCCGGCACCGGGCGCGGTGCTGGCGCGGGTTCTGGTTCGGTCGGCACCTCGGCGGGAACTGCCGGTTCGGACGGAACCTCCACCGGCTTCTCGTCCGGCTTCACTGGTTCGATGGGCGGTACCGGCTCGGGTTGCGGCGCGGGCGGCTCCTCGACGGGTATTTCCACCGGCGGTTCCGGCTCCGGCTCGGGAGCAGGCGGTTCGACGGGCGCTTCCGGCGGAGCTGTGGGCTCCTCGGCCGGCGCGGGCTTCGGTTCCTCGGAAACCGGTGCGGGCGAAGGTGCGTCCACCGCCGGCTCGGCCTCCGTTTCCGAACGGCGCAGGAATTCCGGAATCTGTGGTCTCGTGGGTGCTTCCGTCGGCGATGGCTCCTCGGGCGGCGAGGATGCCTGCTCATCCGGCGTCCCTGCGACCGGCGTCGGCTCCGCCTTCTCCACCGGTTCTTCCGGATGGCGCAGGAATTCCGGCACCGGGGACTGGACGGGGGCCTCCGCCGCCTGCTGCTCCACCGGCTGAACGGGCTGCTCGGCAGGAGCTTCCTCGACCTCCTTCCTTCCGAAGGAGAAGATTTTCTTGATGAATCCCAAAGCCATGCGAAGTCTCTCAGGCGGCCCGAACGGCAAGCGTCGCCGCTTCGAGCTTTTCTCCGTCATTGCCGGCGATGCGCGCCTCCACGATCTCGCCCGGCCGGCCCGTGTCGATCGCGGCCAGCGTGAAGCCTTCCGTGCGGCCGATGCCTTCGCGCTCGATCAATATGCGCTGGCTGGTGCCCGAAAGCGCTGCGAGATGGCTCCGGTATGCCGCCTCGCCCGCGCCGCGCAGGCGCGCCGCACGTTCCTTCACGACCCGGCGGGCAATCTGCGGCATGCGCGCCGCCGGCGTGCCCTCGCGCGGGCTGAACGGAAAGACGTGCAGATGGGTCAGGCCGCATTCCTCGACGATGCGCAGGGAATTCTCGAACATCGCGTCGGTCTCGGTCGGGAAGCCGGCGATGATGTCGGCGCCGAAGACGATGTCGGGCCTGACCGCGCGCACCTCCTCGCAGAAGCGGATCGAATCGTCGCGCAGATGACGGCGCTTCATCCGCTTCAGGATCATGTCGTCGCCGGCCTGCAGCGAGAGGTGCAGATGCGGCATCAGCCGCGCCTCGGTCGCCAGCGCCTGCATCAGGTCCGCGTCGGCCTCGATGGAATCGATCGAGGAGGGGCGCAGCCGGGCAAGGTCCGGAACCTGGCGCAAAATGGTGGAGACCAGCCTGCCGAGCCTCGGCGCGCCGGGCAGGTCGGCGCCGTAGCTGGTCAGGTCGACGCCGGTCAGCACCACTTCCGCATAGCCGTTGCCGACCAGTCGCTTGACCTGCTCGACCACCGCGCCCATCGGCACCGAGCGCGAATTTCCGCGTCCGTAGGGAATGATGCAGAAGGTGCAGCGATGGTCGCAGCCGTTCTGCACCTGCACGAAGGCGCGCGCCCTGCCCTCGATCGCGTCGACCATGTGCGAGGCGGTTTCCGTCACCGACATGATGTCGTTGACGCGCGCCTTCTCCATGTCGTTCACGCCGAAATCGGGCAACGCCCGGTAGTTGTGGGCCTTCAGCTTCTCCTCGTTGCCGAGCACGAGATCGACCTCGCCCATGCCGGCGAAACCCTGCGGGTCGGTCTGCGCCGCGCAGCCGGTGACGATGATGCGGGCCTCGGGATTTTCGCGACGCGCCTTGCGGATCGCCTGCTTCGCCTGCCGGACCGCCTCGGCGGTCACCGCGCAGGTGTTGACGACGATCGCGCCGCCCTTCAGCCCCGACAGGCCCGCGCTTTCCGCCTCGCGGCGGATGACTTCGGATTCATAGGCATTGAGACGGCAGCCGAAGGTGACGACGTCCACCCCCATCACGCCGCCCCCTTCTCGTCGCGCATCCACGCGCCGGAGGCAGGATCGAAGGCGCCGGAGAACTCGAATTCCGCCGGGCCGGTCAGGACGACATGGTCGTCCTCGCGCCACTCGACCTCGAGCACGCCTCCCGGCACGGTCAGCGTGACCTTGCGGCCGGTGCGCCCGGTGCGCGCGCCGCTGACCGCGGCCGCGCAGGCGGCCGAGCCGCAGGCAAGCGTAAGGCCCGCGCCGCGTTCCCAGGTGCGGATGGTCATGGCGTCGGGCGCGGTCACCTGCGCGATCGTGATGTTGGCGCGTTCGGGAAAGATCGGATGATTTTCCAAAAGCGGCCCGAAACGGTCCAGCTCGTAGGACCAGACGTCGCGGTCCACCCAGAAGATCGCGTGCGGGTTGCCCATCGACACGACTGAAGGCGAATGCAGCACCGGGTCGTCGATCGGGCCGATCTGCAGCTCGATCGCGCGGGTGTCGCGGAATTCCTCCGCCAGCGGAATGTCCCGCCAGCCGAAGCGTGGCGTGCCGAGGTCGACCGAGATCAGCCCGTTCTCGTGAACATGCGCGCTAAGGATGCCGGCGATCGTTTCGAAGGTGAAACGCAACTGTCCGCTCTCCGCCGAAAGCGTCTGCACGACGCAGCGCATGCCGTTGCCGCAGGCCTGTGCCATCGATCCGTCGGAGTTCAGGATCTCGATATAATTGGCGGTGCCCGGCGTGCGGGGATCATGGATCGCCATGATCTGGTCGAACCTGGTGGCCGGATCGGCGTTGAGCGCGATCGCCGCGGCCGGCGAAACACGGTCCGCGCGACCGCGCATGTCGGCGACGATGATCTCGTTGCCGGCCCCGTTCATTCGTGCAAAAGGCGTCGTCCTGCTCATTCCGGCCTATATGGCGGAAATGACGGCGAATTACCAGAGAGAAGGGTCCGCCGCCACGGCCACGGACCTTTCACGAAGCCGTTTCGGCAGGCTCAGCCTTTGCGGGTGGATTCGAACAGGAACCAGACGCGACGCTCGGCCTCGTCGATGAAGTTTTCCAGAAGGCTCGCGGTCGCGACGTCGTTTTCCTCGTCGCAGACGTCATGCGCGCCGCGCATGCTTGCGATCAGCGCTTCATTGTCGTCGCGCAGCTCGCTCAGCATGTCCTGCGGCGATACGAAATCGGCGTCGTTGTCGTCGATGCGCTGGAGCCGCGCGACATGGCCGATCGAGCGTATCGTCGTTCCCCCGAGCTTGCGGGCCCTTTCGGCCAGGACGTCGACCATCGCGAAAATCTGCTCGGCCTGCTCGTCGAGCAACAGATGGTAGTCGCGGAAATGCGGACCACTGACATGCCAGTGGAAATTCTTGGTCTTCAGATAGAGCGCGAAGACGTCTGCGAGCAGCGCATTGAGCGCGCCGGTGATGTCGCGGCGCGCATTGTCGCCGAGACCGGTGGGCGTCGTTAACGGGGCCTTGCGGCGGCTCTTGGCGGTGCTGGTGGCCGGCATGGAGGACCTCCCTCGATTGATGGATCAACCTCTGAAAATGCGCACGGCGGCACTCCGTTCCCTGCCATCAATCGGAAGTTGCCGCGCAAGCTTCGTTTCCAGTGGTTTCCGGCACGTCCCACGACTCGCCCGGCTGCAGCGGGCGGAAGCGTTCACGCGCTATCCCCCGGGCATCCAGCGCCTCGAAAAGCTTCTCGCGCGGCTCGTCTATCGGCTCGTTGGTGAGATGGAAGGTGCCCCAATGATGCCCGGCGGCGAAAGCCGCCCTTGCCAGCAACATGCCCTCCACCGCCTCCTCCGGGTTCTGGTGCTGCGCCTCCATGAACCATCGCGGCTCATAGGCGCCGACCGGCAGGAGCGCGAGGCGGAAGCCGCCATGCTTTTCGGCCGCCTTGCGGTAGTTGATGCCCTCGTGAAAGCCGGTGTCGCCGACATGATAGATGCTGCCCGCGGGCGTGACGAGCGCGAAGGAGGCCCACAGCGCCATGCGGCGGTCCCCCACCCCGCGCGCCGACCAGTGATGCGTCGGCTCGGCATGGATCGTGATGCCGTCCGCCTCCAGGGCCTGCCCCCAGTCGAGCGCCTCCATGCGCGCGCCGGGCACGGCTCTCGCGATGATCGCGTCGTTGCCGAGAGCGGTAACGATCAGCGGATCGTGATCGCGCGCCAGCCGGGCGAGAGTCGCCACGTCGAGATGGTCGTAGTGGTTGTGGGTGACCAGAACGAGGTCGATCCTCGGCAGATCCTCGAAGGCGACGCCCGGCGCGTTCACGCGCTTCGGGCCCGCGAAGGCGAAGGGAGAGGCGCGCTGCGACCAGACCGGATCGGTGAGGATGTTCACGCCCGCCAGCTGAATGAGGAGCGTCGCATGGCCGATCATCGTGACCCGAAGCCCTTTTCCCTCCACGCGCGCGTCGGGCTTTGCCTGCGGAAACGGGCTCGGCCAGGTCGCGGGCCAGGGCACCCTGCCCCCGCCGAACTGCCAGCGCAGGAAATCCGCAAGCCCGCGCGGTGCCCGGCCACCGGGATTGAAGAAGACGTTGCCGTCGAAATGATCGCCGACAGGGCCCTGATAGTAGCGGTTGCCGGATTTCCTTCGCCAGATCATTCGGGACCGATCGTTTTCGCGCGGTTGCGCCTGTCAGCGGCTGCAACATAGTGATGATGACGCAGGCTTCAAGCAAACGCTTCGCGAATGCCGCGTCGGCGCGCCCGCTGGCTGGCTACCGGTGCGGATAGCGGACCCGAAGATTGAATTCGGAAGCTTCGGAAACCGTAATTTAACCATGTTATGTTGGAATTCCCCAAGATCGCCACTATTCTGGCGATGGAAATGCAACAAAACCACCGGGGCGCTCGACGTCGTCCCGACGGAGGTGACGATGGGTCTGAGCAAAAGTGGCGTCCTCGCCGCGACTTTCATTTCGATTGTCTTGGCAGGGTGCCAGAGCGACCGGTTCTCGCAGGTGGACACGCGGCAGCCCGCTCCGGCCCCGCTGAGTCCCGCCCCGGCCGGTTCGGTGACTGCAAGCCAGTTGCCGCCTCCCGCTCAGCCCGGAACCATGAATCCGTCGCAATTCCCCGCCGCGCCCGGAGCGGAAAGCACCCCTCAGGACACGCAGCAGATGGCGGCGCTGGAACAGAGTGCGCCCGACGTTACCGCCGGCGGCGTCGCCGGTGTCTGGAACGCGTCGGTGGCCGGCCAGAGCTGCCGCATCGCCACGCCGCAGACGAAGTTCGGCCAGGGTTTCCGCGCCGGCCCGCTGCGGTGCCCCGCTCCGCTCGACGGGGTGAAGTCGTGGAACGTTTCCGGCAAGCAGCTCTCCCTTTATGACGAGAGCGGCAACAGTCTCGCCCAGCTCTATTCCTCCGGCGGCGAGCGCTTCGAGGGACAGACCAGCGGCGGCCAGTCCATCTCGCTCACCCGCTGATCGTTTACCAAGCCGAACGGTATGACAGGGTCGCTCTATGTCCCCGCATGACGGCCTGTCGACGTTCCGTTCGGTGCGCCAGAAATACGAGAATCTCGTCGCGACGGCGCAGATCGCGAGCGATGCGTCGCAACTTGCGGTCGCCGACGCGCTCGACCGCCTGATCGCCGAGATCGCCACGAAACGGCTGGAGGCCAAGTCGAGCTCGCTCGGCTGGCTTTTCGCCAGGCGCCGGCCGAGGCGCGAGCTCGTCAAGGGCCTCTACGTCCACGGCGACGTCGGGCGCGGCAAGACCATGCTCATGGACATGTTCTTCGAGCTGGTTCCGGTGCGGCGCAAGCGGCGCGCGCATTTCAACGACTTCATGGCCGACGTGCACGACCGTATCCAGAAGCACCGCCAGGCGCTGAAGGATGGAAAGACGCGCGAAACGGACCCGATCCCGCCGGTGGCGAAGGCCCTCGCCGAGGAAGCCTGGGTGCTCTGCTTCGATGAATTCACGGTCACCGACATCGCCGACGCCATGGTGCTGTCACGGCTCTTCTCCGGTCTCTTCGATCAGGGCGTGGTGCTGGTCGCAACCTCCAATGTCATGCCGCGCGATCTCTATCGCGATGGGCTCAACCGGGGCCTGTTCGAGCCGTTCATCGCCATCCTCGAAAACCATGCATCGATCATGAGCCTCGACGGCGATACGGATTATCGCCGCGAGAAGCTGAACCGGCTGCCCGTCTACATCACGCCGCTCGGATCCGAGGCGGACCGGCTGATGGACGAGGCCTGGGCGGTGGCAACCTCCGGCCACGAGGCGCATCCCATGACGCTCACCGTCAAGGGACGCAGCGTGGCGGTGCCGCTCGCCAACGGCCGCGCCGCCCGCTTCGGCTTCTCCGATCTGTGCGAGCGCCCGCTTGCCGCGCGCGACTATCTCGCGGTCGCCGCACGTTTCGACACCGTCTTCATCGACCGCGTGCCGGTGCTTGGCGCCGAGAAACGCAACGAGGCGAAGCGCTTCATCCTGCTGATCGACACGTTCTACGACAACCACATCCACCTTGTGATGAGCGCCGAGGCCGCGCCCGAAAAGCTCTATGCCGGCAGGATCGGCACCGAAGCCTTCGAATTCGAGCGCACCGCGTCGCGGCTCACCGAGATGCAGAGCCGCGAATGGCTGGAGACGAGCCGGGCCCGCATAGCGGCCGAGTAGCACCTCAAAGCTTGAAGACATACATGACGAAGTCCTCCCGATCGGCATCGAAGGATTCGTAGAGCCGGCGGGCCGGGACATTGTCGTGTTCGGTGCCGAGCCATGCCTCCTCGCAGCCGAGCGAGCGGCCGAGCTGCAGCATCTCCTCGACCAGCCGGCGGGCTATCCCCTTCCTCCGCCATGCATCGGCCACGCCGACCTCGTCGATATAAAGCTCGGTCGCCTTGTCGGGATGGCGGTGGATGACGGCGGCCGCCTGCCCCACCGTTTCGCCCTCAGCGATGGCGACGAGCATGAAGTGACCGGGCTCGGCGAGATAGGCCTTGAGGCGCGCGGCATCGACCGGCTCGTCGAACACCCCTTCGGCGATGCGCGCGAACAGCGCCTCGTCGCCGGCGGCCACCCGGCGGATTTCAACGTTCATGTCGTATCTCCAGCGATGTCTGTGAAAGCGAATGTTCCCCTGTCGATCTGCGCCTCCCTTTGAAACTTTTACGTTTACGTAAATTCATAATTATCTAACCGATTGAAACTATTCAGCTCGAAAGAATCGGTTGAGTTTTCCACATGATCTGTTTATCTCCTCCGCGAATTTCGGACGGCCTCCCGTGTCCGGAAAGTCTCGGCATCAACCGCTCGTGGCCGGTACACCTTCGCTCCGGCATCATATAAGGGAAAACAATCATCATGGCTCGCAACAAGATCGCCCTCATCGGCTCCGGCATGATTGGCGGCACGCTCGCTCACATGATCGGGCTGAAGGAACTTGGCGACGTCGTCCTGTTCGACATTGCCGAAGGCATTCCGCAGGGCAAGGCGCTCGACATCGCCGAATCTTCGCCGGTCGACGGTTTCGACGTTCGCCTCGTCGGCGTCAACGAATATGCCGCGATCGAGGGTGCGGACGTCTGCATCGTCACCGCCGGCGTGGCGCGCAAGCCGGGCATGAGCCGCGACGATCTCCTCGGCATCAACCTCAAGGTCATGGAACAGGTCGGCGCCGGCATCAAGAAATACGCGCCCAACGCCTTCGTCATCTGCATCACCAACCCGCTCGACGCCATGGTCTGGGCGCTGCAGAAGTTCTCGGGGCTCCCGAAGAGCCATGTCGTCGGCATGGCCGGCGTGCTCGACTCGGCCCGTTTCCGCTACTTCCTCGCCGAGGAATTCAAGGTCTCCGTCGAGGACGTGACGGCCTTCGTGCTCGGCGGCCACGGCGACTCGATGGTTCCCCTCACCCGCTATTCGACGGTGGCGGGCATTCCGCTTCCCGACCTGGTGAACATGGGCTGGACCACCCAGGAGAAGCTCGACCAGATCGTCCAGCGCACCCGCGACGGCGGCGCCGAGATCGTCGGCCTCCTGAAGACCGGCTCGGCCTACTACGCGCCGGCGGCTTCGGCGGTGCAGATGGCCGAATCCTATCTGAAGGACAAGAAGCGCGTGCTTCCGGTCGCCGCGCATCTGAGCGGCCAGTACGGCGTCAAGAACATGTATGTCGGCGTGCCGACGGTGATCGGCGCCGGTGGTGTCGAGCGCGTCATCGAGATCGACCTCAACAAGACCGAGCAGAAGATGTTCGACAGCTCCGTCGCCGCCGTCCAGGGCCTCTGCGAGGCCTGCATCGCCATCGCACCGGCCCTGAAGAATTAAGGGGGAGACCATATGAACATCCATGAATATCAGGCCAAGCAGCTTCTGAAGGGCTACGGCGCTCCGGTTGCCGACGGCGTCGCCATTCTCAAGCCGGAAGAGGCCGAAGCGGCGGCGAAGCAGCTCCCGGGCCCGCTCTACGTGGTCAAGAGCCAGATCCACGCCGGCGGCCGCGGCAAGGGCAAGTTCAAGGAGCTCGGCCCGGACGCCAAGGGCGGCGTGCGGCTGGCGAAGTCCGTCGAGGACGTCGTCGTCAACGTCAAGGAAATGCTCGGCAACACGCTGGTCACCAAGCAGACCAGCGCGGAAGGCAAGCAGGTCAACCGCCTCTATATCGAGGACGGCGCCGACATCGACCGCGAGCTCTACCTGTCGATCCTGGTGGACCGCTCGGTCGGCCGCATCGCCTTCGTCGTCTCCACCGAGGGCGGCATGGACATCGAGGCGGTCGCCGAGGAAACGCCCGAGAAGATCATCACCGTCGCGATCGACCCCGAGACCGGCGTGACCGCCGCGGACACCGCCAAGCTGAACGAGGCGCTGAAGCTCTCCGGCGAGGCGGCCAAGGATGGCGAGAAGCTGTTCCCGATCCTCTACAAGGCCTTCGCCGAGAAGGACATGAGCCTGCTCGAGGTCAATCCGCTGATCGTGATGACCAACGGTCGCCTGCGCGTTCTCGACGCCAAGGTGTCGTTCGACAACAACGCGCTCTTCCGTCACCCGGACGTGGTCGAGCTGCGCGACACCACCGAAGAGGACGACAAGGAGATCGAGGCGTCGAAATACGACCTCGCCTATGTCGCGCTCGACGGCAATATCGGCTGCATGGTCAACGGCGCCGGCCTTGCCATGGCGACGATGGACATCATCAAGCTCTACGGTGCTGAGCCGGCAAACTTCCTGGACGTCGGTGGCGGCGCTTCCAAGGAGAAGGTGACGGCGGCCTTCAAGATCATCACCGCCGACCCGGCCGTCGAGGGCATCCTCGTCAACATCTTCGGCGGCATCATGAAATGCGACGTCATCGCCGAAGGCGTGATCGCGGCGGTCAAGGAAGTGGGGCTGAAAGTGCCGCTCGTGGTTCGCCTCGAAGGCACCAATGTCGAGCTCGGCAAGAAGATCATCAACGAGAGCGGCCTCAACGTGATCTCGGCCGACGATCTCGACGATGCGGCGCAGAAGATCGTCAAGGCTGTGAAGGGGAACTGAACCAAGATGTCCATTCTCGTCAACAAAGACACCAAGGTTCTCGTCCAGGGCCTGACCGGCAAGACCGGCACTTTCCACACCGAGCAGGCGCTCGTTTACCACGGCACCAAGATGGTCGGCGGCATCCACCCGAAGAAGGGCGGAGAGACATGGACCGGCGCGAAGGGCGAAACCCTTCCGATCTTCGCGACGGTCGCCGAAGGCAAGGAACAGACGGGCGCCAACGCCTCCGTGATCTACGTTCCGCCGGCAGGCGCCGCCGAGGCGATCGTCGAGGCGATCGACGCGGAAATCCCGCTGATCGTCTGCATCACCGAGGGCATTCCGGTGACGGACATGGTCAAGGTCAAGGCGCGGCTCGACAAATCCACGTCCCGACTCATCGGCCCGAACTGCCCCGGCGTGCTGACGCCCGACGAGTGCAAGATCGGCATCATGCCCGGCAACATCTTCCGCAAGGGTTCTGTGGGCGTTGTTTCGCGCTCCGGCACGCTTACATATGAGGCGGTGTTCCAGACGACGAATGAAGGCCTCGGCCAGACGACGGCGGTGGGCATCGGCGGCGACCCGGTCAAGGGCACCGAATTCATCGACGTGCTGGAAATGTTCCTCGCAGACGACGAAACCAAGTCCATCATCATGATCGGCGAGATCGGCGGATCGGCCGAGGAAGATGCCGCGCAGTTCCTGCGCGACGAGGCCAAGCGCGGCAGGAGGAAGCCGATGGCCGGCTTCATCGCCGGCCGCACGGCTCCCGCCGGCCGCACCATGGGCCATGCCGGCGCCGTGATTTCGGGCGGCAAGGGCGGCGCGGAAGACAAGATCGCCGCGATGGAAGCCGCGGGCATCCGCGTGTCGCCGTCACCGGCACGCCTCGGCGTGACGCTGGTCGAAGCGATCAAGGGTTGACGAAATTATGTGCCGGGCGGCCATCTGCCCGGCACATTTGAACTGAATAAGACGGCATTCGTTCGGGGAACGGGGCGGAATAACCGCCGAGGCGGCTGGGACCGCGGGCTTTAAGGAGACGGAGCGGAAGCTCCGAAAGAGAAATGGCGCGACAAGATCAGGCCAACGACCAATTTTCCATCAGTTCGTTCCTCTACGGCGGCAACGCCGACTATATCGAAAGCCTTTACGCGGCTTGGCAGGACGATCCCACCACGGTGAACGAGGAGTGGCGCGAGTTCTTCGGCGCCCTCAAGGACAATGCCGAGGACGTGCGCAAGAACGCCGCCGGCGCTTCCTGGACGAAGCCGAACTGGCCGCAGGCCGCCAATGGCGAGCTCGTCTCCGCTCTCGATGGCAATTGGGGGGCGGTCGAGAAGTATTTCGAAAAGAAGGTGAAGGACAAGGCGGCCACCGACGGCGTCGCCGTTTCCGGCGAGGACGTACTGCGCGCCACGCGCGATTCGGTCCGCGCCATCATGATGATCCGCGCCTACCGCATGCGCGGCCACCTTCACGCCAATCTCGATCCGCTCGGCATCGCCAAGCCGCTCGAGGACTACAACGAGCTGTCGCCCGAGGCCTATGGCTTCACCGAGGCCGACTACGACCGCAAGATCTTCATCGATCACGTTCTGGGGCTGGAATACGCCACCATCCGCGAGATGCTCGACATCCTCAAGCGGACCTATTGCTCGACGCTCGGCGTCGAGTTCATGCACATTTCCAATCCGGACGAGAAGGCCTGGATCCAGGAGCGCATCGAAGGTCCCGACAAGGGCATCGAATTCACCGCCAACGGCAAGAAGGCGATCCTGCAGAAGCTGATCGAGGCTGAAGGCTTCGAGCAGTTCATCGACGTCAAGTACAAGGGCACCAAGCGCTTCGGCCTCGACGGCGGCGAATCGCTCATTCCGGCGCTCGAGCAGATCGTCAAGCGCGGCGGCGCCATGGGCATGAAGGAAATCGTCCTCGGCATGGCCCACCGCGGCCGTCTGAACGTGCTGAGCCAGGTCATGGCCAAACCGCACCGCGCGATCTTCCACGAGTTCAAGGGAGGCTCCTTCGCGCCCGACGACGTTGAAGGCTCGGGCGACGTCAAGTACCATCTCGGCGCCTCCTCCGACCGCGAGTTCGACGGCAACAAGGTGCACCTGTCGCTGACCGCGAACCCCTCGCATCTCGAGATCGTCGATCCGGTCGTCATGGGCAAGGCCCGCGCCAAGCAGGACCAGCTCTACGGCCGCAAGCGCGAGGAGGTCGTGCCGCAGGAGGAGCGCGCCAAGGTGATGCCGCTGCTTCTCCACGGCGACGCCGCCTTCGCCGGCCAGGGCGTGGTGGCCGAGATTCTCGGCCTTTCCGGCCTGCGCGGCCACCGCGTGGCGGGAACGCTGCACTTCATCATCAACAACCAGATCGGTTTCACCACCAATCCGCGCTTCTCGCGCTCCTCGCCCTATCCCTCGGATGTGGCGAAGATGATCGAGGCGCCGATCTTCCACGTCAACGGCGACGATCCGGAAGCGGTCGTCTACGCCGCCAAGGTGGCCACCGAGTTCCGCATGACGTTCCACAAGCCGGTCGTCATCGACATGCTCTGCTACCGCCGTTTCGGCCACAATGAGGGCGACGAGCCGGCATTCACCCAGCCGATCATGTACAAGTCGATCCGCGCGCACCGCACCACCGTGCAGCTCTACGGCGACAAGCTGATCTCCGAAGGGCTGATCAGCGAGGGCGAGATCGACCAGATGAAGGCCGACTGGCGCGCGCATCTGGAAGCCGAGTTCGAAGCCGGCCAGTCCTACAAGCCCAACAAGGCCGACTGGCTCGACGGCGCCTGGACCGGCCTGCGCACCGCCGACAATCAGGACGAGCAGCGCCGCGGCAAAACCTCGGTGCCGGTCAAGACGCTGAAGGAGATCGGCAAGAAGCTCACCGAGGTGCCGAAGGATTTCGAGGTCCACCGTACGATCGGCCGCTTCCTGGAGAACCGCCGCAAGGCGATCGACACGGGCGAGGGCATCGACTGGTCGACGGCGGAGGCCCTGGCTTTCGGCGCGATCCTGATGGACGGCAATCCGATCCGGCTTTCCGGCCAGGATTCCGAGCGCGGCACCTTCTCGCAGCGCCATTCGGTCCTCTACGATCAGAAGAACGAGGACCGCTACATTCCGCTCAACAATCTCGGCCCGCAGCAGGCCAATTACGAGGTCATCAACTCGATGCTCTCGGAAGAGGCCGTGCTCGGCTTCGAATATGGCTACTCGCTGGCCGAGCCCCGCGCCCTGACACTGTGGGAAGCGCAGTTCGGCGATTTCGCCAACGGCGCACAGGTCGTGTTCGACCAGTTCATTTCGTCGGGCGAACGCAAGTGGCTGCGCATGTCGGGTCTCGTCTGCCTTCTGCCGCATGGCTACGAGGGGCAGGGGCCCGAGCATTCCTCGGCCCGTCTTGAGCGCTTCCTGCAGATGTGCGCGGAAGACAACATGCAGGTCGCTTACTGCACGACGCCGGCTAACTACTTCCACATCCTGCGCCGTCAGCTCAAGCGCGACTTCCGCAAGCCGCTGATCCTGATGACGCCGAAGTCGCTTCTGCGCCACAAGCGCGCGATCTCGACGCTCTCGGAAATGTCGGGCGAAAGCTCGTTCCACCGCCTGCTGTGGGACGACGCGCAATATCTCGGCAACGAGCCGGTCAAGCTCGTCAAGGACTCGAAGATCCGCCGCGTCGTTCTTTGCTCCGGCAAGGTCTATTACGACCTCTACGAGGAGCGCGAGAAGCGCGGCATCGACGACATCTACCTGCTGCGCGTCGAGCAGCTCTACCCGTTCCCGGCGAAGGCGCTGATCAACGAACTGTCGCGCTTCCGCAATGCGGAGATGGTGTGGTGCCAGGAAGAGCCCAAGAACATGGGCGCCTGGTCGTTCATCGATCCCTATCTGGAATGGGTGCTCGCCCACATCGACGCGAAGCACCAGCGCGTGCGCTATACCGGCCGTCCGGCTTCGGCGTCGCCGGCGACGGGTCTGATGTCGAAGCATCTGGCGCAGCTCGAGGCCTTCCTCGAGGACGCGCTTGGTGAATAGGTAACCGAGACAAAGCGAAAACAGGCAACGGAACAGAACAATGGCAACCGAAATTCGCGTCCCCACACTTGGTGAATCCGTCACCGAAGCGACCATCGGCAAGTGGTTCAAGAAGGCGGGCGACGCGATCTCCGTCGACGAGCCGGTCGTGGAACTGGAAACCGACAAGGTGACGATCGAGGTGCCGGCTCCGGCCGCGGGCACGCTCGCGGAAATCACCGTGCAGGAGGGCGAGACCGTCGAGGTGGGCGCGCTGCTCGGCTCGATCGCGGAAGGCGCCGGCGCCGCCAAGAAGGAAGCGCCGAAGGCCGAGGCTCCGAAGGCGGAACAGAAGGCCGAGGCGCCCAAGTCCGCCGCCGCGCCCGCGGAGAAGACCTCGATGCCGCCGGCGCCCGCCGCCGCGAAGATCCTCACCGAGGCCGGCATTTCCGCCGATCAGGTCGCCGGCTCCGGCAAGCGTGGCCAGGTGCTGAAGGGCGATGCGCTCGACGCGGTCGCCAAGGGCGTTTCCGCGCCGGCGGCGGCTCCGGTCGCCGCTCGCGCGCCGTCCTCGGCCGACGATGCGGTGCGCGAGGAGCGCGTGCGCATGACCAAGCTGCGCCAGACCATCGCGCGACGCCTGAAGGACGCCCAGAGCACGGCCGCCATGCTGACGACCTTCAACGAGGTCGACATGAAGGCGGTCATGGACCTGCGTTCTAAGTACAAGGACGTCTTCGAGAAGAAGCATGGCGTGAAGCTCGGCTTCATGGGCTTCTTCACCAAGGCGGTGACGCATGCGCTGAAGGAGATCCCGGCGGTCAATGCCGAGATCGACGGCACCGACATCATCTACAAGAACTACGCCCATATCGGCGTGGCCGTCGGCACCGACAAGGGCCTTGTGGTCCCGGTGGTGCGCGACGCCGACCAGATGGGAATCGCCGATATCGAGAAGGAAATCGGTCGTCTCGGCATCGCGGCGCGCGACGGCAAGCTCTCCGTCGCCGACATGCAGGGCGGCACCTTCACCATCTCGAATGGCGGCGTCTATGGTTCGCTGATGTCGACGCCGATCCTCAACGCACCGCAGTCCGGCATTCTCGGCATGCACAAGATCCAGGAGCGCCCGGTCGTCGTCGGTGGTCAGATCGTCATCCGCCCGATGATGTATCTGGCGCTCTCCTACGATCACCGCATCGTCGACGGCAAGGAAGCGGTGACCTTCCTCGTCCGCGTCAAGGAAAGCCTCGAGGATCCGGAGCGTCTGGTCCTTGATCTCTAGGATCAGTCGACGCTCGGGGGCTGTCCGGTAACGAAAGTCCTGTAAGATGCGGGCGGGCGAGGCAACTCGAACGCCCGCTTTGGCAAGGGGAGCTTTCCATGGCCTTCGGTTCAGACCTGCCGCCGATCCAGGTCCATCTCTGCGTCAAGAACGGCAAGGAAGCGATCGCCTGGTACGAAGAGGCATTCGGTGCGGTCGAGACCTACGAGCAGATGGCCGATGACGGCAGCCGCGTGCTCCATGCCAATCTAGCAATGTTCGGCAGCGAGGTCATGCTGCACGACGAATTCCCGGAATTCGCGTCGGACGTTCTGTCGCCGCTGACCCGCGGCGGCGCCGGGCTGACCATCAACGTCAATCTCGCCTCACCCGCGGAGGTGGACCGCGCGGTCGAACGAGCCGCAATCCATGGGGCGACCGTCATTTCCAGTCCGGAAGACGCCTTCTGGGGCGCTCGCTACGCGAAGATCGCCGATCCATTCGGTCATGTCTGGGCCTTCAATGCGGGGCTTGGCGGATGAGCACGGCAGGCTGTACGGCAGCAATTTCTGCGGCACTCACGGTGGCATTTGCTTCCTCCGCCTTCGCCGCCTGCCCCATCGAGCTCGCGGTCTACGGCGAACCCGAGATCGGGGCCTCCGTCGAGTTCCGACCGGCGGAAGCGGCGGCGGTCACCAACGCATTCCGTATGATCCTGCCGAAGGACCTCGTCGCCGACGGGGTGGTGATGTGGAGCGAGGGCGTCGCCCGCCCGAACGGCATGCTGATGCACGAATGCCCCGAGGGCGACGTGACCGGCGCGGAGATAGAGGCCTGCACGGCCTGGCAGGGCGTCATCTATGCCGTGGACGAGCAGGGAGACGTCGCGCTGCTGCCCGGACAGGGCGAGCCGGCGCCGAAGACGCTGATCTTCCCTGATCTTGCCTACGGCCTGCGCTACGCCGCCGTGATAGGCGAGAACCTGGAAAAGATGCCTTGGGACGTGTTCACGCTGAAAGGATGTCAGGAATGACGGAGCGAAGGAGCCTTCTCGTCACCGGCGCGAGCCGCGGTATCGGCGCGGAAGTGGCGCGGCTGGCTGCCGCCGCCGGCTACGGGGTGGCGGTCAACTACGTGTCGAACGCCGACGCCGCCAACGCGCTCGTCGCCGAGATTTCTGGCAATGGCGGCGAGGCTTTCGCCGTCAGGGGAGACGTCGGCGAGGAAGCCGACGTCCTTTCCGTCTTCCGCGCCGTCGATGAACGTTTCGGCAAACTCGACGCGCTGGTCAACAATGCCGGCGTGGTCGACGCCAAGTCCCGCGTGGACGAGATGAGTGCCGCGCGCTTTACCCGCATGATGCGCGTCAATGTGATCGGTTCGATGCTGTGCGCACGCGAAGCCGTCAGGCGCATGTCGACGCGGCATGGCGGAAGGGGCGGCGTGATCGTCAATATTTCTTCCGTCGCCGCCACGCTCGGCTCGCCGGGTGAATATGTGGACTATGCCGCCTCCAAGGGCGCGATCGACAGTTTCACGGTCGGGCTGGCGCGCGAGGTGGCGGAGGAGGGCATCCGCGTGAACGCCGTGCGCCCCGGCATCGTCGACACCGAGATTCATGCTTCCGGTGGCCAGCCGGACCGGATCGCCGCCATGCGTGGTTTCGTGCCGATGAAGCGGGAAGGCAAGGCGCGCGAGATCGCGAATGCCGTACTCTGGCTTCTTTCTGACGAGTCGTCCTATACGACGGGTTCGCTCTTGACCGTCAGCGGTGGTCGCTAGAAATGACCGTCGTCCGACCCCATCTTCGCCATGGCGCCGCAAATCCGGTGCCTGCTGTTGCCGAACGCGGAGCAATCGATATGGTGCTCCGCAACCTCCTGGAAGCGGGACTCGTCCACGCCTGATCCTCCTCTTGCCTCACGCAAAACCTTTCCAGCCGACTCAATTAGGGAAATCATCATGTCTTCATACGATCTCGTCGTGATCGGAACCGGCCCGGGCGGCTATGTCTGCGCCATCAAGGCGGCTCAGCTCGGTCTCAAGACCGCCGTCGTCGAGAAGCGCGAAACCTTCGGCGGCACCTGCCTCAACATCGGCTGCATCCCGTCCAAGGCCCTGCTGCACGCATCCGAAATGTTCGCCGAGGCCGGCCATTCCTTCGACGGGCTCGGCATCGAGGTTTCGCCGAAGCTCAACCTGAAGAAGATGCTCGCCCACAAGGATGCGACGGTTTCGGCCAACGTCGGCGGCGTCGCCTTCCTGTTCAAGAAGAACAAGATCGATACCTACCAGGGCACCGGCAGCCTGCTTGGAGGCGGCAAGGTTGCCGTTACCGCGGCGGACGGCTCCGCCCAGGAGATCGAAGCCAAGAACATCGTGATCGCCACCGGTTCCGACGTCGCCGGCATTCCGGGCGTCGAGGTGGAGTTCGACGAGAAGACCATCGTCTCGTCCACCGGCGCCCTGGATTTCCAGAAGGTGCCCGGCCATCTCGTCGTCGTCGGTGGCGGGGTCATCGGGCTCGAGCTCGGCTCGGTCTGGGCGCGCCTCGGTTCCAAGGTCACCGTGGTCGAATATCTCGACACCATTCTCGGCGGCATGGACGGCGAGGTCGCCAAGCAGTTTCAGCGCATGCTGGCCAAGCAGGGCATGGAATTCAAGCTCGGCGCCAAGGTGACCGGCGTCTCGAAGACCAGGAAAGGCGCGAAGGTGACCTTCGAGCCGGTCAAGGGCGGCGATGCCGAAACCATCGAGGCCGATGCGGTTCTGGTCGCGACCGGCCGCAAGCCCTACACGGAGGGTCTTGGCTTTGAAAAGGCCGGCGTTGCCCTCGATGAAAGGGGTCGGGTCAAGACGGATGCCCATTACGCCACCTCGGCCGCCGGCGTCTATGCGATCGGCGACGTCATCGCCGGCCCGATGCTCGCCCACAAGGCCGAGGACGAAGGCATCGCCGTTGCCGAGATGATCGCGGGGCAGGCGGGCCATGTGAATTACGACGTCATTCCGAGCGTGGTCTACACCAGCCCCGAGGTCGCGTCCGTGGGCAGAACCGAGGAAGAATTAAAGAAGGCCGGCATCGAATACAAAGCCGGCAAATTTCCTTTCACGGCGAATGGGCGCGCCCGCGCGATGCTGCACACGGACGGTTTCGTGAAAATTCTATCCGACAAGGCCACGGATCGC
The DNA here is from genome assembly GCF_001014615.2 of Aquamicrobium sp. LC103. Lineage (GTDB taxonomy): Bacteria > Pseudomonadota > Alphaproteobacteria > Rhizobiales > Rhizobiaceae > LBCQ02. The sequence continues at coordinate 473,297 of NZ_LBCQ02000001.1, read as the reverse complement.
GTTCTCGGTGTCCATATTGTCGGCTTCGGAGCCGGCGAGATGATCCACGAAGCGGCCGTGCTGATGGAATTCGGCGGATCGGCGGAGGATCTGGCACGCACCTGCCATGCGCATCCGACCATGTCGGAGGCCGTTCGCGAAGCCGCCCTCGCGACCTTCTTCAAGCCTATACACATCTAGGCCTCCACCGCTCGGCGAGCGGCGGAGAAGATAAGTATGAAGGCGGGCCGTTGAGCCCGCCTTTTTTCGTTCGGGCCTACTGGTTGGCCGCCGGAGGCTGATCTGCCGGTGCCGCCGGCGCATCGCTCGGAGGCTGCGCGGGAGCTGGAGCGGCAGGCGCCGTTGATTCCGGAGCCGGAGCGGTCGGTGCCGTCGGGGCGGCGCCCGGTGCCGTCTCCTCCGTCGTCGTGCCCGGAACATCCGCGGTCGTGCCGGGATCTGTACCAGGACCGCTGCTGAAGGCAATCAGCGCGATGACGAGCAGCGCGGCGATGACGGCGGCGATGATCAAGCCGCTTCGTCCGCCACCTCGCACCGGTTCGTTTACCGGATGGGGATCAGTTGCCGGATCGGTGTAGGAAGGACCCGCACCGGCCCGGGGATCCATCGGATCGGCCGGCTTTCCGTGCGTCGGGTCCTGTCGTGGGTCGTTCATTGCAGCACTCCCTTCGCTAGCTCAATGTATTTCAACGTTTTTTGAGCGTCAGGAGTTCCATCACACCACAACCCCGCGTGTTGTCCGGAACGACGCGTAGGTCCCATATCGACAGCCTTGGAAAATTCCCTTTGAAAATCAAAGGTTTAGATAACTCCAGCCGCATCGCCCGCCAATTTCGGCGGCAAGCTGCTTTCAGGGCTGGTTTTTGATGCTGCGAACCACGCCTTCCGTGTGCTAGCCAGATACGCATGGCACAGAAAAAGGCACATGAAGTCGACGGCTGGCTGCGGCGCCCGGATCCGTATTACCGCGTCATTCTGATCTACGGACCGGATCGCGGGCTGGTCTCCGAGCGGGCGAGGCTCGTGGCCCGGCAGTCGGGTCTTTCCGTCGACGATCCTTTTTCTGTGGTGCGTCTCGACGCTTCCGATGTCGATGCGATGCCGGGCCGGCTGCTCGACGAGGCCGGCACCGTGCCGATGTTTTCCGACCGCAGGCTGGTCTGGGTGAAGGGCGCCGCCGCGCAGAAGGCGCTCGCCGACGACGTCAAGGTGCTGCTTGCCCAGCCGCCAGCGGAAACCACCGTGCTGATCGAGGCGGGCGACCTCAAGAAGGGGGCGTCGCTGCGCAGCATGGTGGAAGGCGCCGCGCAAGGCATCGCCCTGCCATGCTACGCCGATGACGGGCGCTCGATCGACGCGATCATCGACGAGGAACTGTCACGGGAAGGGCTGACGATCACGCTTGACGCCAGACAGGCGCTGCGCGCCAATCTCGGTGGCGACCGTCTGGCGACCCGCGGCGAGGTCGAGAAGCTGGCCCTCTACTGCCGCGGCAAGGGCAGGATCGAAATCGAGGACGTGCGTGCCACGGCGGGCGATGTCTCGGCCGTGTCGGTGGACAATGCCGTCGATGCGGTCCTCGCCGGCAAGGCCGGAGACTTCGACGTGGCTTTCGCCCAGCTCATGGCTTCCGGCAACCATCCGTTCCTGGTGTTGTCCGGCGCGATGCGACAGTTCCAGTCGCTTCAGCTCATGCGCGCCGACATGGAAAAGACCTCGCGAACGGCGGCCGCCGTGGTCGCCTCGGCCCGGCCGCCGGTCTTCTTCTCGCGCCGCAAGCTGGTGGAGGATGCCCTGGCGCGCTGGTCTCCGCCAGCGCTGGCGCGCGCCCTCGATCGCCTGCAGGGCGCCGTGCTTCTGACCCGCCGCCGGCCGGATCTGGCGGAGGCAACAGCCAGGCAGGCGCTCATCGCCCTCGTCGTGGAAAGCGCCCGGTCCCGCCGCTGAGGCATGGGCCGAAAGCGCGGCTTCGTTTTTCCACCGCATCCGATCGCGGCGGAAACCAGCCGTTGTTATCGCTGCAGCCGCCGGCAGAGCTCGTCGAGCTGATCGAGCGTGCGGTAGGAAATCCGCACCTCACCGCCCTTCTGCCCGTGCCGGATCGAGACGTTCATGCCGATCACGTCGGACAGCATCTTTTCGAGCGCCACAGTGTCCGCATCCTTCTGCACGGGCTGCCGCTCGCTGCCGCCGGTCGTCTCCCGCACCGTCGGCTGCTGCGCCAACGCCTCCGCCTGGCGGACGGAAAGCCCTTCCTCCACGATGCGCTTGGCGAGCGCGGCGGGATCGTCGGAAGTCACCAGGGTGCGCGCATGGCCAGCCGAAAGCGCACCGTCCACCAGCATGTCGCGGATCACCTCGGGCAGCTTCAAGAGCCGCAACGTGTTGGCGACGTGGCTCCGGCTCTTGCCGATCACCTGGCCGAGATCGGCCTGGGTGTAGTTGTGCTCATCGATAAGCTGCTGATATCCCAGCGCTTCTTCGACCGGATTGAGATCGGCGCGCTGGACGTTCTCGATGATCGCCAGCTCGAGCGCGACACGGTCGTCGACGTCGCGGATGATGACCGGAATCTCGGCGACGCCGGCACGCTGCGCCGCCCGCCAGCGCCGTTCACCGGCAATGATCTCGTAGCGTCCAATCTCGGCGGCCGGACGAACCACCACCGGTTGGACAATCCCGTGCTCGCGGATCGATTGCGAGAGATCGGCAAGGTCCGCTTCGGCGAAGCTGCGGCGCGGGTTGCGCGGATTGGGAGAGATGAACTCGATCGGAACGCGCGAATCGGCACCGACACTCGGCCTGGCCGATTGCTGCGCCGGCTTGTCCATCTCGCCGATCAGCGCCGCGAGGCCGCGGCCGAGGCGTTTTCTCGAAGGATCTTCGTTCATTTTCTCGTCCGGGCTCTTCTTCAGCGGTTGGAGACGGTATCAGGCCGCGCGCAGGCGTCGCTCGCGCCGGATCACTTCCGATGCCAGTTGCAGGTAAGCCTGGCTGCCGGTGCATTTCAGATCGTAGAGGATGGCGGGCTTGCCGTAGGACGGCGCTTCCGAGACGCGCACATTGCGGGGAATGACCGTATCGTAGACCTTGTCTCCCATATGCGCGCGCACGTCCTCCACCACTTGGTTGGCGAGATTGTTGCGCCCGTCGAACATGGTCAGCACGATGCCCTGTATGGTTAAGTCCGGGTTAATGGCGCCCCTGATCTGCTCCACGGTCTGCAGGAGCTGGCTGAGGCCCTCCAGCGCAAAGAACTCGCATTGCAGCGGCACGAGCACCGAATCGGCGGCGGCCATCGAGTTGAGCGTCAGTAGGTTGAGCGAGGGGGGGCAGTCGATCAGCACATAGCCGAAGGGCGTGGTCGCATCGTTCATCGAGCGGCGCAGCGCATTGCGCAGCCGCAGCACCCGGTCGGGAGCGGACGCGATCTCCATCTCGACGCCCAGCAGATCGAGGGTGGACGGAATGATGAAAAGTCCGGGAACGGCCGTCTGCATCGCGGCGTCCTCGACATTGGCCGTACCGAGAAGCAGATCGTATGATGAAATGGTGCGGTCCTGACGGTCGATGCCAAGGCCGGTGCTGGCATTGCCCTGCGGATCAAGGTCGACGATCAGCACCTTTTCGCCGATCGCCGCCAGCGCGGTTGCCAGGTTGATCGCCGTGGTCGTCTTGCCGACGCCGCCCTTCTGATTCGCTACGGTGATGATTCGGGGACGGGAATTCATGGTCATTGGCCCGGAAATCGCGATAATTCAACGATCGCGGCGCGGTTCGAGGGCGGATATTTCGAGAATCCGACCCGCCGGATCGATCTTGCTGGGATGTTCTACCAGATCGAAATCCCAAGCGCTCCGACTTTCTGCGATCTCTGCCGCGTAATCCCGGCCTTTGTGGAAGAGACCGACGGTTCCGGTCCGTATCCAGGGCGCGGCGAGTTCGAGGAGCTTCGGCAGCGGCGCCAGGGCCCGCGCGGTGACCACTTCCCGGTTTTTCACGAGGCTTGCGGCATCCTCGATCCGCTTCTTGTGGACGCGAGCCGGCGCGCCGAACCGTGCGAGCGTGGTCTGCAGGAACGCGGCCTTCTTGTTGTTGCTTTCGACGAGATCGATGTCGGCGCCCGCGCGTTCGCGCAGCAGGATCGCCATCACCGCGCCCGGAAAACCGCCGCCGGAGCCGAGATCGAGCCATTTCAGCACTTCAGGCTTGAGCGTGAAAAGCTGCGCGCTGTCGAGGATGTGCCGCTCCCAAAGCGCGTCGAGCGTCGCCGGGGAGGCGAGGTTGATCCGCACCGACCATTTCCGGAATTGCGCCTCGAACTCCAGGAGTTCTTCGTATGTTTCACGTGAAACGCTTCCAGCGATTTCCTGAAGGCGCGAGAACTTGTCGTAACTCACGCAGCACCCCGACGCTGTTCCCGGGTCGACTTCTGGATATGGGCGAGAACGATAGCCAAGGCAGCCGGCGTGATTCCGTCTATTCGCTGAGCCTCGGTCAAGGAACGCGGCCTTCGCGCATTCAGCTTGGATTTCAACTCGTTCGACAGACCCGGCAGGATGGAATAGTCGAAATCCTCGGGAATGGCAGTCGCCTCCTCTCGCCGGAGCACGGCGGCATCGGCAAGCTGGCGATCGACATAGACGGAGTATTTCGCTTCCGTTTCGAGCTTCTCCGCTACGTGTGGGACTATATTCCCAAGCTCCGGCCAAATCTGCGCAAGCCGGGCGAGATCATGGTCCGGATAGGCCAGAAGGTCGTATGCCGTGCGCCGCACGCCGTCCTGATTCAGGCTGAGACCGTGGCGGCGCGCTTCGTTCGGCGTCACCGAAAGCGCTTTGGAAAGCCCGCGCGCCTCGTCGAGCTCCGCCGCTCGGGCTCGAAACCGCTTTGACCGCTCGTCCGATGCGATCCCGAGATCGATTGCCAGCGGCGTCAGGCGCTCATCGGCATTGTCGGCGCGCAGCGATAGCCTGAATTCCGCGCGCGATGTGAACATGCGGTAAGGTTCGCTCACGCCGCGGCTGGTCAGATCGTCGACAAGCACGCCGATATAGGCGTCACCCCGACCGAAGGTAACGCTTGTCTCGCCGCGCGATTTGCGGGCCGCGTTCAGGCCCGCGAGGAGGCCCTGGGCTCCCGCTTCCTCATAACCGGTCGTGCCGTTGATCTGGCCGGCCAGGAAAAGGCCCGGCACCCGCCGGGTCTCAAGCGTGAGTTCCAGCTCGCGCGGATCGATATGGTCATATTCGATCGCATAGCCCGGTTGGGTGATCACCGCGCGCTCCAGCCCCGGAATGGAGGCAACCAGCGCGCGTTGCGCATCTTCAGGAAGCGAGGTCGAGATCCCGTTCGGGTAGACCGTGTGATCGTCGAGGCCTTCGGGCTCGAGAAATATCTGATGCCCGTCGCGATCACCGAACTTGACGATCTTGTCCTCGATCGACGGGCAATAGCGTGGGCCGACACCTTCGATGGAGCCCGAATACATCGCCGAGCGGTGGAGATTGTCACGAATGATCCGATGCGTTTCCGTCGTGGTTCGCGTGATGCCGCAGGCGATCTGCGGGTTCACGGTACCATCGGTCATCAGCGAGAAATGAGCCGGTTCGTCGTCCGCCTCCTGCATCTCCAGTGCCGACCAGTCGATGGTCCGGCCGTCGAGGCGGGGAGGGGTGCCTGTCTTCAGCCTTCCCAACGCAAAGCCCGCGCGGGTCATCGTGGCGGAGAGACCCATGGACGGATTCTCGTTCATGCGGCCGGCCGGAATCTTCTTCTCGCCGATATGGATCAATCCTCGCAGAAAGGTGCCGGTCGTCATGACAATGGCGGCGCAGGAAAGTCTCGTCCCGTCCGCAAGCAGCACCCCCGCGACCACGCCATTTTCGATCACGAGATCAAACACCTCGCCTTCCACGACTTCGAGATTTTCCTGCGTCGCTATGGCGGCTTGCATCGCCTGGCGATAAAGCGCCCGATCCGCCTGGGTGCGTGGCCCGCGAACCGCGGGTCCCTTGCGGCGGTTGAGCAGCCGGAACTGGATACCCGCCGCGTCGGCGACGCGACCCATCAGGCCGTCGAGCGCATCGATCTCGCGGACGAGATGACCCTTGCCGAGTCCGCCGATCGCGGGATTGCAGGACATCACGCCGATCGTCTCTTTCTTCATCGTGACGAGCGCGGTCCGAGCGCCTGCACGCGCGGAAGCAGAGGCCGCTTCGCACCCGGCGTGTCCACCGCCTATGACGACAACGTCATAGTCGCGATCCATTTTCGAACTCCCTTGAATCAGATCCAGCCGGACAAATGTCCCCGCGACGGGCGCAAGTCAAGGCATTGGTTTCACGTGAAACAGAATTCCCGCCGACTTGGCGAGTGTTTCACGTGAGTCACGCCCTAGTCGCGCCTACTGGCGGTTCCGTTTCACGTGAATCACTTGCCGATGCAGAACTTGGAAAAGACCACGTCGAGTAAATCTTCAACATCGACGCGGCCGGTGATCCGGCCAAGCGCGTCGGCCGCCAGCCGCATTTCCTCGGCCCGTAACTCCAATGGAAGAGCCACACCTTCGACGGCTCGATCGAGATGCGTCAGGCAATCGAGCAACAACCGTTGCTGCCGAAGATGCGTTGGCACGACTTCCGCGGCTTTTTCGGCCGCCTCGGCTGCCCGCGCTCCGATAAGCTGGATCAGCCGTTCCAATCCCTCGCCGGTGCGCGAGGACACCCGAAGCATTTTTGGGTCATCGGCGGGGGGCCCGCCGACAAGATCGAGCTTTGTCCCGACACCAATCGCCGGCGCGTCCAAAAACTCGCCGTTCCGTTTCGTATCCGAATCCGTGAGGTCGAAAAGTCGTAACACCAGATCGGCCCCTCGCGCCGCCTGAAGCGCGCGTTCGATCCCGATTCGCTCGACCGCGCTTTCCGTTTCCCGCAGCCCGGCGGTGTCGGTCAGGATGACTTTCAGGCCGTCAATATCCAGGGAAACCTCGACGAGGTCGCGCGTGGTGCCCGCTTCCTCCGTGACTATGGCGACGTCGCGGCGAGCCAACGCGTTGATCAGGCTCGACTTTCCGGCATTCGGCGTCCCAACCAGAACGACCCGGAAGCCGTCCCTGATGATCTCGGCAGCATGATATCCGCCGAGATGCCTGCGGATTTCATTGGCCAGCCCCTTTACGTCCGTCCAGACCGCGTCGGAAACCGAGCCCGGAACGTCGGCCTCGTCCGCGAAGTCGATATCGGCCTCGATCAGCGCCCGCGCCTCGATGAGCCGCATGCGCCACGTACCGTACAATCTTTCCTGGCGCCCCTCCGCGTTGCTCAGCGCAAGTCGCCGCTGCGCCTCCGTCTCGGCGAGGATTAGATCGCCGATCGCCTCCGCGCCGGTCAGATCCATCTTGCCGTTCATGAAGGCACGCCGAGTGAACTCTCCGGCCTCCGCCTGCCTCAAGCCTGGTAAAGAAGCCAGCCGGTTGAGCACCGCCGCAACGATGGCCTTGCCGCCATGAAGGTGGATTTCAGCACAATCCTCTCCGGTGAAGCTGGCCGGTCCCTCGAAGAAAACGACGAGACCGTTGTCCAGCGCACCGCCTTGCGCGTCCTTGATGGCGCGGTAGGCCATCTGCCGAAGCGGCGGTGTTCCGCCCGTCAGGGACGCGACGACCGAACTCGCATGCGGGCCGGAAAGCCTTATCACGGCGACGCCGGCAGGCAGCCGACCGCTCGAAAGCGCGAAGATCGTATCCGGAAAGGTCGCGGCCATGACTCTCCCAAACAAAACAGACAAAGGATGCCCGACGAGGCATCCTTTGTCTTTGCAAATCTTTCAGAAGATTCGTTTCGATTCCGAATCGAGCTATGCTGGCCTCAGGTATTCATCGAATCGAAGAAGTCCGAATTCGTCTTGGTCTGCTTCAGCTTGTCGATCAGGAACTCGATCGCATCGGTGGTTCCCATCGGGGCGAGGATGCGCCGGAGCACGAAGATCTTCTGCAGATCCTGTCTTGCAACGAGCAGGTCTTCCTTGCGGGTGCCGGACTTGAGAATGTCCATCGCCGGGAAGATGCGCTTGTCCGCCACCTTGCGGTCGAGCACAATTTCCGAATTGCCGGTGCCCTTGAACTCTTCGAAGATCACTTCGTCCATGCGGCTGCCGGTGTCGATCAGAGCGGTCGCTATGATGGTGAGCGAGCCGCCTTCCTCGATATTGCGCGCCGCGCCGAAGAAGCGCTTCGGGCGCTGCAGCGCGTTGGCATCGACGCCGCCGGTCAGCACCTTGCCGGAGGACGGCACGACGGTGTTGTAGGCCCGGCCGAGGCGCGTGATCGAGTCGAGCAGGATGACCACGTCGCGGCCGTGCTCGACGAGGCGCTTCGCCTTCTCGATGACCATCTCGGCGACCTGCACGTGGCGAACCGCCGGTTCGTCGAAGGTCGAGGATACGACCTCGCCCTTCACCGAGCGCTGCATGTCCGTCACTTCTTCCGGGCGCTCGTCGATCAGGAGAACGATCAGGTAGCATTCGGGATGGTTCGAGGAGATCGAATGCGCGATGTTCTGCAGGAGAACCGTCTTGCCGGTACGCGGCGGCGCGACGATCAGCCCGCGCTGACCCTTGCCCAGCGGCGCGACGAGATCGATCACGCGGGCCGAAAGATCCTTGGTCGTCGGATTGTCGGTTTCCATCCGAAGGCGCTCGTTCGGATAGAGCGGCGTCAGATTGTCGAAATGGATCTTGTGGCGGATCTTCTCGGGATCCTCGAAATTGATCGTGTTCACCTTCAGAAGCGCGAAATAGCGTTCGCCTTCCTTGGGGCTGCGGATCGGACCCTCGACCGTATCACCGGTTTTCAGCGAAAAACGCCTGATCTGGGAGGGGGAGATGTAGATGTCGTCCGGACCCGGCAGATAGTTGGCATTGGCCGAGCGCAGGAAGCCGAAGCCGTCCTGCAGCACCTCGACGACCCCTTCCCCGATGATCTCGATATCCTGGGCCGCGAGCTTCTTCAGGATCGCGAACATCAGTTCCTGCTTGCGCATCACGCTGGCGTTTTCGACCTCGAGCGATTCGGCGAACGCGATGAGGTCCGTCGGACTTTTGCTCTTGAGCTCTTGAAGTTTCATTTCCTGCATCGTGCGGACTCTGGAGTAGGATATGTAGGAGGGAATGCCCGGCGGGAGTGTTGAGCGTCAGGAACGCGTCAAGCGGAGAGATGCACTTCGCCATGCGTGGAGGGAAGGACCGACTCTTATCGCTCCTCCCCTAAAAGCGCAAGGTAGGATTTCCCCGGCAAACTACAAGGGCTTCACCACCACGAGGATGACGATAATGATCATCAGAACCGTCGGCACCTCGTTCATGATGCGCCAATGGCGGGCAGGCCTTTCGTTGCGATCCTCGGCGAACCGCCTCACCGCGCCGGCGAAATAGCCGTGCACGGCGGAGAGAAGCACGACGAGTGCGATCTTCGCGTGCAGCCAGCCGCCCGAAAAGGCGAAGCCGTTCCAAGCGAGCCACAGGCCCGCCACCCAGGTGACCATCATCGCCGGATTGATGATCGCCCTCAGCAGACGGCGCTCCATCACCTTGAAGGTCTCGGACTTCTCCGAACCCTTCATCGCGTCCGCATGATAGACGAAGAGCCGCGGCAGATAGAGCATGCCCGCCATCCACGAGATCACGGCGATCACGTGAACCGCCTTGACCCAGAGATAGAGGCCCGCCGGGTTCCAGTAGAAGAGCAGCGCCACCAGCAGCGCGAAGATGGCGAGCGCGATCGCCGCCCTGCGCATCGCGGCAGCACCACTCGAAGAAGCCTTGTCCGCACTCTCCGTCATCGTCTTTCCGCCTTTCTGACCCGCGACAGCATCGCCTCGACATGCCCGATCGGTGCGTCCGGCGTTATTCCGTGACCGAGGTTGAACACCAGCGGCCCACCGCCGAGCGAATTCAGGATCGCATCGATGCCTTCCTCGAGCGCGCGGCCGCCGGCCACCAGGCGAAGCGGGTCGAGATTGCCCTGCACGGCGCCTTGCTGCTGCAGCCGCAGCGCCTGCGCCGGCGGAACCGTCCAGTCGAGGCCCAGCGCCGTCACCCCGGTCCTCTCCCGATAGCTTTCATAGAGCGCGCCCGCACCCTTCGGAAAGCCGATGATCGGCACATCGGGATGAGCCGCCCGAACCTGCCTGACGATCCCGGCAACCGGTCTGATGCAATAAGCCTCGAAACAGGCCTCGTCGAGCACGCCCGACCAGGAATCGAAGATCTGCACGGCATCGGCTCCCGCGTCGATCTGGCGTATCAGATACTCCGCCGAGTGCCGCGCCAGCACTTCCAGCAGCCGCTCCATGGCCTCCGGCTCGCGATAGCCGAACAGACGGGCCGGCGCCTGGTCCGGAGTACCGTGCCCGGCGATCATATAGGTCGCAACCGTCCAGGGAGCGCCGCAGAAGCCCAGCAGCGTCGTTTCGCCGGGCAGTTCCTTTCGCAGACGCGACACCGTCTCGTAGACCGGTGCCAGATGGTCATGAAACCCGCTTCCGTCGAGCTTCGCGATCCCGTCCGCGCCTATCGGCGTCATCAGTGGTCCACGGCCCTCCTCGAAACGCAGGTCACGTCCGAGCGCGTGAGGAACGACGAGGATATCCGAGAACAGGATCGATGCGTCGAAGCCGAAGCGTCGGATCGGCTGGAGCGTGACCTCGACCGCTAAATCCGGATTGTAGCAGAGGTCGAGGAAACTTCCCGCCTGTTTGCGCGTTTCCCGGTATTCCGGCAGGTAGCGGCCCGCTTGGCGCATCATCCAGACAGGCGGCGGGAATATCTGCTTCCCGCGCAGGACTTCCAGAACGGTTCGCGTCTCGGCCATTTCCACCCTTTCAGAATCCGGGATCAATTAAAGAAAATCTACTTAGAAAAGAGTCTGATGATTCTAAGACTCTGTTGGAATCGGTAACTTCCCCTCATCCACGACGCACCTCCCGTTCGCAGAGTCGGAGTTCCCCGGTACAGTGCGGAGGAGGAAATGTTAACATTGGGGATTATCCGATTTTTCGCTGGAGATACAGTCGATTGACCCGCGCACTCCGTCGCAGGCCGGACTCCGGCGGAAAAGAACGGAGTCCGCTGTCCACGGTGTTTTTCACAGCGCCGGCGCGAAGCCAACAGGGGGCCTCATTGTGGATAAATGGCCATCTGATACAGTCGCTCGCGGTACGGGCCGGTTTGATCCCTCGTTATCCACATTTCCCAACAGGCCTGGATCTTTCATGTGAACAAGCCGCAGAGTTTCTTCCACCTTCACCTGATCTCGGATGCGACCGGTGAAACGCTGCTCGCGGCCGGACGCGCGGCGGCCGCGCAATACAAGGACGCGCGCGCGATCGAGCATATCTATCCGTTGATCCGCACCGAAAAGCAGCTCCTCAATGTGCTGGAGGAGATCGATCAATCGCCGGGCATCGTGCTTTACACCGTCGTCGACCAGGCGCTCGCCAAGTTGATCGACGAGCGCTGCGCCGCGATGGGCCTGCCCTGGGTTTCCGTGCTCGAGCCGGTGCTGACCGTCTTCCAATCCTATCTCGGCACGCCGGCTGGTCGGCGGGTGGGTGCGCAGCACGTTCTGGACGCCGAATATTTCCGCCGCATCGAAGCCCTCAATTTCACGATGGAGCATGATGACGGGCAATTGCCCAGCGACATCGAGGATGCCGATATCGTGCTGATAGGCATTTCGCGCACGTCGAAGACGCCGACGAGCATCTATCTCGCCAACAGAGGCATCAAGACCGCGAACATACCGATCGTGCTCGGCGTGCCGATCCCGGAGAACCTCGTCGGCGCGAAGCGCCCGCTGATCGTCGGGCTGGTGGCGAGCGCGGAGCGCATCTCGCATGTCCGGCAGAACAGAATCCTGGGAAACACTACCGGCTACGAGGCGCAATCCTATATAGACAGGGCAGCGATTGCGGAGGAACTCGCCTATGCGCGCCAGATCTGCGCGCGCCACGGCTGGCCGACGATCGATGTGAGCCGTCGTTCGATCGAGGAAACGGCCGCCGCCATCGTTGCCCTTCGCAACAAGTCGCGCTAACGGAGCATTCAGGTCGCGACCCAGCTCCATCTGGACAGGAAAGATGACGCCGAAGATCATACTCGCCTCGGGCAGCCCGTACCGCCGTAAGCTCCTTTCGGATGCCGGCGTGACGTTCGAGGTCGTCCATCCCGACATAGACGAGCGCGCCGTCGAGGCCGCCGTGGAGGATGCCGGTCTTTCTCCCGAGGACATCGCCCAGTTGCTGGCGGAAGCGAAGGCGGTCGACGTCAGCGCCAACCATCCGGGTGCGATCGTCATCGGCTCCGACCAGACGTTGTCGCTGGGCGACGCCGTGCTGCACAAGCCGGCCGACATGGAAGCGGCGCGCCGCCGCCTGCTTGCGCTTTCGGGCCGAGAACACCAGCTCAACAGTGCCGTCGTCTTGGTGCGCGACGGGGAAACCATCTGGCGCGACGTTCAGGTCGCGCGCCTGACCATGCGCCAGCTCGATCCGGGCTTCATCGGCCGCTATCTCGCGGCCGTGGGTGAGCCGGCGCTGACCAGCGTCGGCGCGTACCAGATCGAGGGCAGGGGCATTCAGCTCTTCGAACGGATCGAGGGCGATCATTTCACCATCGTCGGCTTGCCGCTGCTTCCGCTCCTCGCCAGGTTGCGCGACCTGGGTGCCATCGATGGCTGAAAGGTGTGCTTTCGTTACCGGTAGTCCGATAGGCCATTCCCGTTCCCCGATCATCCATCGCCACTGGCTGGAGAAGCTGGGGATCGAGGGCAGCTACGATCCGATAGAGCTTTCACCTGCCGATTTCGAGATTTTCATCGACCGCCTGCCTGAAAGCGGCTTTGCCGGCGGCAACGTCACCATCCCGCACAAGGAAGCTGCCTGGCGCAAGACGGCCAGGCGCGACGAGGCGGCGGAGCTCATCGGCGCGGTGAACACGCTCTGGATCGAGGACGGCGTCATTTGCGGCAGCAACACGGATGCCTATGGCTTCGCCGCCAATCTCGATGCCGCCGCGCCGCGATGGCGGGAAGGCGGAACGGCGGTCATGCTCGGGGCGGGCGGGGCAGCCCGTGCCATACTGCATGCGCTGAAAGACGCGGGATTCTCGGATATCCGCCTGCTCAACCGCACGCGCGCCCGGGCCGAAGCGCTGGCAAGCGCCGGCAATGTCTCGGTGCACGACTGGGAAGCGATGCGTGACGCGCTCGACGGCGCGGATCTCCTCGTCAACACCACATCGCTCGGCATGGACGGAGCCGAGGGCATCTCGATCGATCTTTCCCCGCTTTCGCGCAAGGCGATCGTCACCGACATCGTCTATGTGCCGCTGAAGACGCCGCTTCTCGCCCTGGCCGAATCCGAGGGATTGAAGACGGTGGACGGGCTTGGAATGCTGCTGCATCAGGCGACGCCCGGCTTCGAGCGCTGGTTCGGCGTAAGGCCCGAGGTCACGGCGGAACTCCATGCCCTCGTCGTTGCCGATCTGGAGGCACATTCGTGATCGTTCTCGGCCTCACCGGCTCAATCGGAATGGGCAAATCCACTACCGCGCGCATGTTTGCCGATGCGGGGGTGCCGGTGCACGATTCCGACGAAACCGTCCATCGGCTCTATTCCGGCGAGGCCGCGCCACTGATCGAGGCCCGGTTTCCCGGCGTCGTGACGAAAGGTTCCGTCGATCGCCTGAAGCTCGCCGCCGCGGTGCTCGGCGACGCGGCCGCGTTGCGCGACCTCGAGGCGATAATCCATCCGCTGGTGCGCGCCGACGCCGACGCCTTTCTCGCGCGCAACCGCAACGTAGGCACGCCTTTGGTCGTTCTGGATATTCCGCTGTTGTTCGAGACCAACGGCACGGGACGGGTGGACCGCATCGCGGTGGTCAGCGCGCCCGCCGATGTGCAGCGCGAAAGGGTGCTCGCGCGACCCGGCATGACGGTCGGGAAATTCGAGGCGATCCTGGCGAAGCAGGTTCCGGACGAGGAAAAGCGCCGCCGCGCGGATTTCGTCATCGACACCGGTCAAGGCATGGAAGCGGCTCGCCAGGCGGTGATCGGGATCGTCGCCGAGCTTGCTGGTGACAAGGATAGCGCACCGGAGCTCTGAGGTTTGAAGCTTCCGCGTCTCGTGCCATCATCGGCCGAGGAGTGATTCGATGCGGGAAATCATATTCGACACCGAGACGACGGGGCTCGATAACCAGGACGACCGGATCATAGAGTTCGGCGGCGTCGAGCTCGTGAACCGTTTTCCGACCGGTCGCACCTTCCACGTCTTCATCAATCCGCAGGGGCGCTCCGTTCACCCCGAGGCGCTCGCCGTCCACGGCATCAGTGATGCTCAGCTCGTCGGCGAACCGACATTCGAGGCAATCTCGGCGAAATTGCTGGACTTCATCGAGGACGCGACGCTGATCGCGCACAATGCGAATTTCGACATCGGCTTCCTCAACGCCGAATTCGCGCGTCTCGGCGTTGCGCCGGTCGATCCGAGCCTGGTGGTGGACACGCTGGCGATCGCCCGGCGCAAGCATCCGATGGGTCCGAACTCGCTCGATGCGCTCTGCCGCCGCTACGGAATAGACAACAGCCATCGGACCAAGCACGGCGCGCTGCTTGATTCCGAGCTTCTCGCCGAAGTCTATATCGAGCTGATCGGCGGCAAGCAGGCCGCACTGTCACTGGAGGTCCAGTCGAATGCCGTCGAAGAGCAGGGCGATATGGAAGCCTTCGGCACCACGACGCTGGTTCGTCCGCGACCGCTGGCGCCACGGTTGAGCGAGGCCGACCTCGCCGCGCACCGCGAGCTGGTCGCCGAGCTGGGATCGGAACCCATCTGGGCGAAAATCGATCCCGAATATGCGAAAGATGCCGAAGCGGCATGAAAAAGGCCCGGTCTCCGCTGGAGCCGGGCCTCTTTTTTGACCGGAAAAGCTGGGATCAGCTTACCTGAACCTTCGCCTTCGACTGTTCCTCGGCCATGCGCTTCTGGAACATCTGCGCGAAGTCGATCGGATCGATCATCAGCGGCGGGAAACCGCCGGAGCGCGTCGCGTCGGCGATGATCTGGCGGGCAAAGGGGAAGAGAAGCCGGGGGCACTCGATGAAGAGCAGCGGAAGCATGTGCTCCTGCGGGAAGCCCTGGATGCGGAAGACGCCGCCATAGACGAGCTCGACGTTGAAGAGCACGTCCTTCTCGCCGCCGGCTCGCGCCGTCAGCGTCAGCGTCACGTCGAATTCGCCTTCGGCGATCGGATTGGCGTTGACATTCACATTGATGTTGATGCCGGGAGCCTTGTCGCGGCCGCGCAGCGAACCTGGCGCGCCGGGATTCTCGAAGGAGAAGTCCTTGATGTACTGCGCAAGCACGTTCAGCGAGGGCTGCGCGCCATTTCCGGCAGTCGCGCCGCCTGCGGGAGGAGTGGTTTCTTCTGGTTTTTTGGCCATCAGCCGGAATCCTCTTCTGTCAGCCGTTTCCCGGCCGGGAATGAAATCGAAGCGTTCGCTAGCATGGTGAATGGCACGTGACAAGCTTCGCCGGCCCCCTCGGCCGGCGCTTCACCGCTTGTCGTCGAGCGAGGGGCGATGGCTGTCCGGTTTCGACTCTTGCGAATATTCGTCGCTGTCGAGATCGATGGTTCTGCCGTCGCGGCCGTAATTCGGGCGGGCGCCGCTTCGGAAATCCGGCGCGATCACGACAATGTGCCTTCCTATGAAGATCCAGGCGAGATTCCTTATCCACGGGATGAAAAGGAGTATGCCAAGAATATCTGTCACGAAACCGGGGAGCAGGAGCAGCACGCCCGCCATCATGATCATGAGGGCGTTGACGAGTTCGCGGCCGGGATCGCCGCCCTGCTCGAGGCTTGCCCGGATGCGCGTCAGGGCACCGAAGCCTTGTATTCTCAGGAGAAGGCCGCCGGCGATGGTCGTTGCGATCACCAGCGCTATCGTGGGAAGCACGCCGATCCAGCCGCCGACGACCACGAAGCCGGCGATTTCCACAAGCGGAAATGCAAGCAGTAGGAACGGGAGAATGGACGGTCTCACAGAACGGATACCTCTTGTCGGTCAAAATGGCCGGGTTGACGGAAGATAGTTATTCGACGCTTTGATTTGAATGATGCCGGGATGCGTTCTATATGCATTCTAAACGTCCTGAGTGCTACAGCTACGGCGTGGCAGTTGTGAGGTGACAGGGTCAGTTGGCGGACGACATGGAATTTTTCGATTTCGGGACGATTTTCTTTCTGGTTGCAGCGATCGTGATCTTCCTGCAACTGCGCAACGTGCTCGGTCGGCGCACCGGGAACGAACGGCAACCTTTCGATCCTTATTCCTCCTCGCGCCAGGGCGAGGCTGAAACCTCGTCCTCGTCCGAGAACGTGGTTTCCCTCCCGCGCCGGAAGGCCGGGGAAGGTGAGAACGCCTATGCGGCGATCGAGGAATTCGCCAAGACCGGAACAGACCTGAACAAGGGCCTGCGCGCAATCAAGGATGCCGATCCTTCCTTCGAGCCGAAGACCTTCGTGGAAGGCGCCAAGATGGCCTACGAGATGATCGTCATGGCCTATGCCGACGGCGACCGCAAAACCTTGAAGAACCTTCTCTCGCGCGAGGTCTATGACGGTTTCGTCGCGGCGATCGCCGACCGCGAGTCGCGTTCGGAGAAGATACAGTCCTCCTTCGTCGGCATCGACAAGGCCGACATCGTCGCCGCGGAGATGAAGGGCGGCGAGGCGCACATCACCTTGCGCGTCGTCAGCGAGCTGATTTCCGCGACCCGCGACAATGCCGGCGAGGTCATCGACGGCGATCCGGAGACGGTGGCCGAGGTCAAGGACGTCTGGACCTTTGCCCGCGACACGCGCTCGCGCGACCCGAACTGGAAGCTGGTCGCCACCGAAGCCGAGGATTGATGGCGGCCCTCATGGTCGGGCCTTCCATGTTCTGGCAATGAGCTGTTCGGGACCGCGCCGGTGACGCTTTCCTCATTGTTCCGGCCGATTTCATACGACGAGTTGCCCGGATGGTCGCGGGACGACGCGGCGGAGGCCTTCACGGCTTTCCGCCGGTGCGCCGTTCATGCGGCCGAAAAGCCCTACAGAACCGGCGCGCTCGGCGTCGCCTTCGAGGCCTTCGACGAAGCCTATCGCGAGGCCCGCGGCCTCGGCGTGCTGGATACGGCCGGCGCGCGCGCCTTTTTCGAACGTCATTTCCGGCCTTGCCGGATAGCCGAGGACGGCTTCGTCACCGGCTTCTACGAGCCGATCGTCGATGCATCGCCCGTGAGAACCGGGCTCTGCCGCGTTCCGCTGCTTGCGCCGCCGGCTGATCTGGTGCCGCTCGACGACGACAACCGCCCGGCCGATCTCGATCCCTATCTCGCCTTCGGCCGCCGGACGGGGCGGGGTATCGTCGAATATTTCGACCGCCCGGCGATCGAGACCGGCGTTCTCGGCGAGAGCGCGAGGGCGATCGCCTGGCTCGACGATCCGGTCGACGCCTTCTTCATCCACGTGCAGGGATCGGCGCGGCTGCGGTTTCCGGACGGCCGCACGCAGCGCGTCACCTATGCGGCGAAATCCGGCCAGCGGTTCACCGGAGCGGGAAAAATCCTCGTGGAACTGGGCGAAATCCCCGCAAAAGACGTCACGATGCAGTCGATCAGGGCCTGGTTTCGCGCAAATCCATCGAGAATAGACGAGATTCTGCGGCAGAATCGTTCTTATATCTTCTTTGCGGAAGCCCCGGTCGAGGATCCGGAACTCGGGCCGATCGCCGCCGCCAAGGTGCCGCTGGCGCCTGGTCGTTCGATCGCGGTGGACCGTCTGCTGCATACGTTCGGCACGCCCTTCTATGTCGATGCGCCGGCGCTCGGCGCCTTCGGCGGCGACGCCTTTCGTCGCCTGATGATCGCCCAGGACACCGGCTCGGCGATCGTCGGCCCGGCGCGGGGCGACCTCTTCGCGGGTTCGGGCGACGCCGCGGGCGACATCGCCGGGGTCGTCAAGCACGCTGCCGTTTTCCATGCGCTCGTTCCGCGCAGCCTTCTCGGCGGGGCGCGTCGATGAGTCGGCGCAACGAGAAGAACCTTTCCATGGAGGACCGGATACTCTGGTCCAAGGTGGCGCGAACCGCGATCCCGCTGCCGGGCAAGGTGGTGGAGGACGAAACGGAGAAGGACGAGAGCTTCGCCGCGCTTTTGGAAGAGAAGCCGAAGCCGAGAAAAGTCGCCTCCGAGCCGCCGGCCCGTCCGCACAACCCCGCCTCGCAGCCTCCCAACCCGCATCGCCTCGACCGCACCACCCATCGCAAGCTCGCGAAGGGCAAGCTGCGGATCGATGGCAAGGTCGACCTGCACGGCCTGACCCAGGCTGAGGCGCATTCGCTGCTTCTGTCCTTCCTGCACCAGGCCTATGCGGCCGGGCGGCGGCATGTTCTGATCGTCACCGGCAAGGGCTCGTCGCTGGGCAGCGACGGTGTACTGCGCCGGGCGGTGCCGGCCTGGTTCGCCACGCCGCCCTTCAGGGCGCTGGTCGGCGCCCATGAGGACGCGGAACGGCGCCATGGCGGCAGCGGCGCGATCTATGTGCGCCTGCGGCGACGGGAGGACAGAGGCGCATGACGCCCTTCGGGGAGAAGATGCGGTTGCTTCGCCGGCAAAAGGGCGTCAACCAGAAACAGATGGCCGAGGCGATCGGCGTAAGTCCAGCCTATCTTTCGGCGCTCGAGCATGGCCGGCGCGGCGCGCCGAGCTGGCCGCTCCTGCAGAAGATAGTCGGCTATTTCAACGTCATCTGGGACGAGGCGGAGGAGCTCCAGCAACTCGCCCAGGCCTCGCATCCGCGCGTCGTCGTCGACACGACCCGGCTTTCGGCGCCGGCGACCCATCTGGCCAATCTCGTTGCCGGCGAGATCGGCAAGCTGAGCGCCGAGGAGATCGCCGAACTGACCGGGCGCATCGGCAAGATGGCGGAGAAGCGAAGGACGAAAGGCAAGCGGCGATAGCCGTCGGGATCAGAAGAGCGCCTTCAGTTCTTCGAGCCTGTCGTTGACGAGCCAGCCGTAATAGTTCTCCTGCGGCATGCGGGGCGGCTTGCCCTCGCGGCGCAGCCTCTCGTTCTCCACCTTCAGGGCATAGGCGCGGGCTTCCGGATTGCCGATATTGTAGAGTGTCGAGGTGATGCCGGGATTCTGCGAGATGTCGAAGCCGGCGATGTTACGATAGGCGTCGATCGACTTCTTCAACGTCGCCGCGACATAGGCCAGCGTCAGGTCGGGGTCCATGATGGTCCGGTAGACCTGCTGCGGATCGCGGTGATCGAGCTTCGGAAAGCCGGAGACCCTATGCACGAGATCGCCCATCTGCAGCGCGGTCAGCGGGTTGAGCTGGCCGATGCCGAAGGTCTGGCCCGCATAGAAGGGCTGGAAGAAGACCGCCCCGAACCGATCGTTGGGGAATTTCCTGCCGTCCACGGTCTTGCCGCGAAACTCGCGGTCCCAGACGTTTTCCCGGCAGGCCCATTGGCTGTAGCTGTCCTTCCTGCCCTCGCAGGCGGCGAATTGCGGTCTCGCTATGAAGACGTCGACGGTCTCGCCATCGTGCTTGAAGCCGAAATTGGTGCCGAGATAGGAGACCGCCTTGACGTAGTAGGTCTGCAGCCGGTCGTAGGCGTCGACATTGTAGGTGTGCTCGCCGACGATGGCGCCGACGATGTGAAGCGGGTCGATGCCGTACTGGCCGGCGAAGAAGCGGATCTTCTCGCGCAGCGCGGCGTCGTTCTTGAAGAGCGCGTAGACCTTCTGGTACTTCGCGTCGTAGGTGCTCTTCATCGCGCGCGTGCGGTTGGCCGAGGCCGATGGCACGTTTGGTTGTTCGGCTGAGCGGTTGCCGGGTGGAACCAGGGTTGCCGACGCCGCCGGAAGAGCAGGTGCCGACAAGGCCAGGCACAGGAACAGCCGCAGGAAAAGCTTCATGATTTGCCGCGAGAGACCATTGAGAGGAGCCGCAAATTAGTGTTCCGCGCCGGACAAGTCGAGAGCCCCGCGAATCAATCGTTCGTCAGGGCTCCCGGCGTCGCGGTTCGGATGCGGCCCACCCTTAGAGGATGAAACGCGACAAATCTGTGTTCTTGGCGAGATCGCCGACATGCTTGGCGACGTAATCGGCGTCGATCGTGGTCTCCGAGCCCGACTGGTCGGGCGCATGGAAGGAGATTTCGTCGAGCACGCGTTCCATCACCGTTTGCAGCCGGCGCGCGCCGATGTTCTCGACGCTGGCGTTCAGCTCCACCGCTATGCCGGCCAAGGCGTCGATCGCGTCGTCGGTGAAGGACAGCGTCACGCCCTCGGTGTTCATCAATGCGATGTACTGCTTGATCAGGCTCGCCTCGGTTTCCGTCAGGATGCGGCGGAAATCCTCCTTCTCTAGCGCGCGTAGCTCGACGCGGATCGGCAGGCGGCCCTGAAGCTCCGGCAGCAGGTCGGAAGGCTTGGCGACGTGGAAGGCGCCGGAAGCGATGAACAATATGTGGTCGGTCTTCACCGGCCCGTATTTCGTCGCTACCGTGGTTCCTTCCACCAGCGGCAGCAGGTCGCGCTGCACGCCCTCGCGCGAGACGCCGGCGCCGAGCCCGCCGTCGCGCGTCGCGATCTTGTCGATCTCGTCGAGGAAGACGATGCCGTCGTTCTCGGTCGCCGACAACGCCCGCTGGACGACCTCGTCCTGGTCGAGCAGCTTGTCGGACTCGTCGCTGATGAGCATCGCGTAGGATTCCTTGACGGTCGTCTTGATCGTCTTGGTGCGCTGGCCGCCCATCGCCTTGGAGAGCATCTCGTTGATGTTGAGCACGCCGATATTGGCGCCCGGCATGCCGGGAATCTCGAAGCCCGGCATGCCGCCGCTGCCGGTGTCGGCCACCTCGATCTCGATCTCCTTGTCGTCGAGTTCGTTGTCGCGCAGCTTCTTGCGGAAGGAATCGCGCGTCGCCGGGCTTGCGGTCTTGCCGACGAGGGCCTCCAGCACGCGCTCCTCGGCATTCATATGCGCGCGCGCCTTCACGTCCTCGCGCATTTTCTCGCGCACGAGCCCGATCGCCACCTCGACGAGGTCGCGGATGATCTGCTCGACGTCGCGGCCGACATAGCCGACCTCGGTGAATTTCGTGGCCTCGACCTTGACGAAGGGAGCACCGGCGAGCTTCGCCAGGCGGCGCGAAATCTCGGTCTTGCCGACGCCGGTGGGGCCGATCATCAATATGTTCTTCGGCATCACCTCCTCGCGCATCTGACCCTCGAGCTGCTGGCGCCGCCAGCGGTTCCTGAGCGCGATGGCCACGGCGCGCTTGGCATCCTTCTGGCCGATGATGTAGCGGTCGAGTTCCGAGACGATTTCCCGGGGGGAGAAAGTGGTCATTGCTGTTCCGTTTCTTCTGGTGCGTCCAGCGCCATCATGAGGGCGGGACCATATTGCGATGTCCTGGTGTCGAATGCCTTGAAACCCGCCTTCTCATAGGCCCGCACTGCCCGGCCGTTGGCCGGATCCGGATCGATGATCACGCGCGGCGTCCCTTCCGCGAAGAGCTCGTCGGCGAACTGGCGCAGGATCGCCGAGCCGTGGCCCTTGCCGACAAGCTCCGGAATCCCGATCGAAAGATCGATGCCGAGCGTGCCGGTCGGCTGGTCCTGGTAGGGATGGTCATCCTCCAGATGCGGATCGTAGC
Organism: Aquamicrobium sp. LC103; assembly: GCF_001014615.2. GTDB lineage: Bacteria > Pseudomonadota > Alphaproteobacteria > Rhizobiales > Rhizobiaceae > LBCQ02. Next base: position 451,517 of record NZ_LBCQ02000001.1, on the reverse strand, counting down.
TCTGCAGGTAGCCGATGGGCCGGCCGTCCAGCTCGATGATCAGCGGTTCGACCGAAACACTGTCGATATGCTCACGGATCGATTCGATTTCCGTCTCCGGATCATCCCACCATTCCGCGACATGCGGCTGTCGCAGCCAGCCGGTGATCACCGGCAGATCGGCCTCGACCACCGGCCGGAAGCCGTAGCGGGGGCGGCCGTCAGTCGGCATCGAGGGTTTCGATCACGAAGTTCGAGTTGGTGTAGACGCAAATCTCCGAGGCGATCTGCATCGCCTTGCGGGCGATGTCCTCGGCGCTCTTGTCCGTGTCGATCAGCGCGCGTGCCGCGGCGAGCGCGTAATTGCCGCCGGAGCCGATCGCCATCACGCCCTGTTCGGGCTCGAGCACGTCGCCATTGCCGGTGAGCGCCAGGGTCGCCGATTTGTCTGCCACCAGCATCATCGCCTCGAGGCGGCGCAGATAGCGGTCGGTACGCCAGTCCTTGGCGAGTTCGACGCAGGCGCGGGTGAGCTGGTCGGGATATTGTTCGAGCTTCGCTTCCAGCCGTTCCAGAAGCGTGAAGGCATCCGCCGTCGCGCCGGCGAAACCGGCGATCACATTGCCCTTGCCGATGCGGCGCACCTTGCGGGCGTTGCCCTTCATGATCGTCTGGCCGAGGCTTACCTGCCCGTCGCCGGCGATCACCACTTTTCCGTCCTTGCGCACCGTGACGATGGTCGTCGCGTGCATTGTCAATTCGTTCGACATATCAACTCCGATACTGTCCTTCGGGCGGCCTAGGGGATTGAAGCAGCGCCGCCCGCCTGAACGCATATGTATGTCGCTGCAGGCCGAATGCAAATCGCCCTCGTTCGCTATATGCCGCGCCCTCCGGCACGCTGGCAATTCGCCGATCATGCTGGTAAGACGCACACGCTTTCACGATCGGAAAGGTTGCCTTCGATGGCCGCAACAGAGCGCAAGGCGAGCGTCAGCCGCAAGACCAGGGAAACCGAGATCAGCGTTTCCGTCGATCTCGACGGCAAGGGCGTTTCGGAAATCGCCACGGGCGTCGGCTTCTTCGACCACATGCTGGAGCAGCTTTCGCGCCACTCGCTGATCGACATGAAGATCGCGGCGAAAGGCGACCTCCACATCGACGACCACCACACGGTCGAGGATACCGGCATCGCCATCGGCCAGGCGCTGGCGAAGGCGCTGGGCGAGCGCCGCGGGATCGCCCGCTACGCCTCGATCGACCTTGCCATGGATGAAACGCTGACCAAGGCGGCGATAGACGTCTCGGGACGGCCTTTCCTCGTCTGGAACGTTGCTTTCCCGGCGGCGAAGATCGGCACGTTCGACACCGAGCTGGTGCGCGAGTTCTTCCAGGCGCTGGCGCAGAACGCCGGCATCACGCTGCACGTTCTCAACCATTACGGCGCCAACAATCACCATATCGCGGAAACCTGCTTCAAGGCGGTTGCGCGCGCGCTGCGGGCGGCGGTGGAGCCCGATCCGCGCCAGGAGGGTGCCATTCCCTCCACCAAGGGAACCCTGAACGGATGAGCTCGCGCCATGGCTAGCTACGTGGTGATGGAGCCGCCCTCGCGGGGGCCGGACGACCAGGCCGTCATCGTGCGCGACGGGTTCCACGTCTTCGCCTTTCTCGCTCCGTTCCTGTGGCTGCTCTGGCACCGGCTCTGGATCGAGGCCGCGATCGCGCTCGTCGTCGCCATGGCGTTCGGCGCGCTGGGCTCCGTCGCGGGCCTCGGCGCCACGGGTGCGGCGCTGTCGCTGCTGGTCTCGATCTATGTCGGCGTCGAGGGGCCTGCGCTGAAGCTCGCGGCGCTTCGCCGCCGCGGCTGGCGCGACTGGGGTGCGGTCGAGGCGGATGGCCGCGAGGATGCGGAGATCCGCTACCTTGCCGAGGCCTATGGGCGCGAGCCCTCGGAAGACACCGGCGGAACGGAGCGGGCCGCCGCCCCCATCTCCGTTTCGAACACCGCATACGACACCGGCCGCTCCGGTCCGGCGCTCGGCCTCTTCAGCTATCCGGGAAACCGCTGATGCGCGTTGCGATCATCGACTACGGCTCGGGCAATCTCCGTTCGGCGACCAAGGCGTTCGAGCGCGCGGCGCGCGAAAGCGGCGTCGATGCCGCGATCGAGCTGACGGCGGACGCCGACCGCGTGCTCGGCGCCGACCGCATCGTTCTGCCCGGCGTTGGTGCCTATGCCGATTGCCGCGCCGGCCTCGGCGCCGTCCCCGGCATGACGGAGGCGATCACCGAGGCGGTGCGCTCGAAGGGGCGGCCATTCCTCGGCATCTGCGTCGGCATGCAGCTCATGTCGTCGCGCGGGCTGGAAAAGACGATCACCGAGGGCTTCGGCTGGATCGAGGGCGACGTGAAGGAGATGGCGCCGGACGATCCGTCCCTGAAGATCCCGCAGATCGGGTGGAACACGATTCACGTGAAACATTCGCACCCGCTCCTTGCGGATATCCGCACGGGCGAGGGCGGGCTGCACGCCTATTTCGTGCATTCCTATCATCTCGACGCGGCGCATCCGGACGACGTTGTCGCCGTCACGGATTACGGCGGCCCGGTCACGGCGGCCGTCGCGAGGGACAATATGGCGGGCACGCAGTTCCACCCCGAGAAGAGCCAGGCGCTGGGCCTGGCCCTGATCGGCAATTTCCTGAAGTGGAAGCCTTGAGAAGGAGAGCAGGGCCATGACCAAGAAGGGCTATTGGATGGCGATGGTCGACATCACCGAGCCGGAGAATTATCCGAAATATGTCGCGGCCAATGCGAAGGCGTTCGAGAAATACGGCGCCAGGTTCCTGGTGCGCGGCGGGCAGGGTGAAGTGCTCGAAGGCCCGGCTGCCTCGCGGCTGGTCGTGATCGAGTTCGACAGCTACCAGACCGCGCTCGACTGTTATCATTCGCCCGAATACCAGGCGGCGCTGAAGTTGCGCCGGCAATTCTCGAACGCTCACTTCGCCATCGTGGAAGGCGCCTGATCCCGTGATCCTTTTCCCCGCCATCGATCTCAAGGACGGCCAGTGCGTCCGCCTCAAGCTCGGCGAGATGTCGAGCGCCACCGTCTACAACCCCGATCCGGCGGCGCAGGCGAGGACGTTCGAGGATCAGGGCTTCGAATGGCTCCACGTCGTCGATTTGAACGGCGCCTTCGAGGGCCAGTCGGTCAACGGGGCGAGCGTCGAGGCGATCCTGAAGGCAACGAGGAACCCGGTGCAGCTCGGCGGCGGCATCCGCACCATGCCGCATGTCGAAAGCTGGCTGGAGAAAGGTCTTGCCAGGGTCATCCTCGGCACCGTCGCCGTGCGCGATCCCGATCTGGTGAGGGAGGCCTGCAGGGCGTTTCCGGGCAAGATCGCAGTCGGCATCGACGCCAAGGGCGGCAAGGTGGCGGTCGAGGGTTGGGCCGAGGCCTCCTCGCTCGGCGTGATCGAGCTGGCGAAAAAGTTCGAGGGCGCGGGCGTTGCGGCGATCATCTACACCGACATCGACCGCGACGGCGTGCTCACCGGCATCAACTGGGACGCGACCATCGATCTGGCCGAGGCCGTTTCCATACCGGTGATCGCGTCCGGCGGACTGGCGTCGATCGCCGACATCGTTCGCATGACCATGCCGGACGCGGCCAGGCTCGAAGGCGCGATCTCCGGCCGCGCGCTCTATGACGGGCGCATCGATCCGGCCGAGGCGCTGGCGATACTGCGCGGCGATCTGAAGCCCCGGCCCGGGCTGTTCGAGGAACGCGCATGACCCTCAAGGCCCGCGTGATCCCGTGTCTCGACGTCAAGGACGGCCGCGTCGTCAAGGGCGTGAACTTCGTCGACCTCATCGATGCCGGCGATCCGGTCGAGGCGGCGAAGGCCTATGACGCGGCGGGAGCCGACGAGCTCTGCTTCCTCGACATCACTGCGTCGTCCGACAATCGCGAGACGATCTTCGACATCGTCGCCAAGACCGCCGAGCAGTGCTTCATGCCGCTGACGGTTGGCGGCGGCGTGCGTCAGGTCGCCGATATCCGCAAGCTGCTGCTTTCGGGCGCCGACAAGGTCTCGATCAACACGGCCGCGGTGAAGAACCCGGATTTCGTGGCGGAAGCGGCCGACAAGTTCGGCAACCAGTGCATCGTGGTGGCGATCGACGCCAAGAAGGTCTCGGCCGAGGGCGAGGCGGATCGCTGGGAGATATTCACGCATGGCGGCCGCCAGCCGACCGGCATAGACGCGGTGGAATTCGCCCGCGACATGGTGGAGCGCGGCGCCGGCGAGATTCTGCTGACCTCGATGGATCGCGACGGCACCAAGGCCGGCTACGACCTGGCCCTGACCCGCACCATCGCCGACGCGGTGCGCGCGCCGGTGATCGCCTCGGGCGGCGTCGGCACGCTCGATCATCTGGTGGAGGGCATACGCGACGGCCATGCGACGGCGGTTCTTGCCGCCTCCATCTTCCATTTCGGTACCTACACCATTGCGCAGGCCAAGCAACACATGGCAAAAGCTGGCCTCGCGATGAGGCTGGACGCCGTCGCCTGAATGCGGGAGGGCCCATTGGCCGAATTTTCCCTGGAAGACCTGGAACGGATCATCGACAAGCGCGCCCGCTCGGGCGATCCCGATTCCTGGACCGCGAAGCTCTATGCCAAGGGTATGGAGAAGGCCGCCCAGAAGATGGGCGAGGAGGCCGTCGAGACCGTGATCGCGGCGGTGAAGGGGGACCGTGCCGAGCTCGTCTCTGAAAGCGCCGATCTCCTCTACCATTGGCTTGTCGTGCTGACGATCGCCGGGGTGCCCTTGCGGGAGGTGTTTGCGGAGCTCGAGCGGCGCACGGGCCGGTCGGGAATAGCCGAGAAGGCCGCGCGCGACGACGGCTGAGGCCGGGCGGCGGAAGGAACGAATGATGGACCAGCTTGTTCCGAGCGAAAAATACTCACCCTATCGCTTCTTTTCGGCGCAGGAATGGGCCGGCTTCCGTGCCGACACGCCGCTGACCCTGACGGAGGACGAGGTTCGCCGGCTGCGCTCGCTCAACGATCCCGTCGATCTCGACGAGGTGCGCCGCATCTACCTGTCGATGTCGCGGCTGCTGTCGGCGCATGTCGAGGCCAGTCAGCTCCTGTTTCGCCAGCGGCAGGTCTTCTTCAGCAATGACGGCGCGGTCAAGACGCCCTTCATCATCGGCATCGCCGGTTCGGTGGCCGTCGGTAAGTCGACCACCGCGCGCGTCCTGAAGGAACTCCTGCAGCGCTGGCCCTCGAGCCCGAAGGTCGACCTCGTCACCACCGACGGCTTCCTTATGCCCAACGCCGTCCTGCGGCGCGAGGGCCTGATGGAACGCAAGGGTTTTCCCGAAAGCTACGACGTCGGCCAGCTCCTGCGTTTCCTCTCCGGCATAAAGTCCGGCCAGCCGAACGTGCGCGCCCCGCTCTATTCGCATATGACCTACGACGTGCTGCCCGGCGAATACGTCGCCATCGACCGTCCCGATATCCTCATCTTCGAGGGCATCAACGTCCTGCAGACGCGGGATCTGCCGAAGGACGGCAAGGTGGTGCCCTTCGTTTCCGACTTCTTCGACTTCTCGATCTATATCGATGCCGAGGAGGACCTGATCCACAAATGGTATATCGACCGTTTCATGCGGCTGCGTGAAACCGCTTTCCGGAGCCCGGAATCCTTCTTCCATCGCTATTCGCAATTGTCGGAGGATGCCGCCCATGCGATCGCGGAAGGCTTGTGGCAGAACACCAACCTCAAGAACCTCAAGGAAAACATCCTGCCGACGCGCCCCCGCGCCGATCTCATCCTGCGCAAGGGGCCGGATCATCTGATCCAGGAAGTGGCGCTGCGCAAGCTCTGAGGTTCAGGCAGGTTTCGTCACGCGCCTCAGCGTCAGGTTGATGCGCCCGCCGTTTCTCAGAAGCGTCGATGTCGTGGGATAGATACGGTCGACGCCATGGAAGGCGAGCCGGCTTTCGCCGCCGAGCACGACGAGGTCGCCGCTCTTGAGCTTGAAGGATGTGGTCGGATCGTCGCGCATCCTGCCGCCGACGCGGAACAGGCACGTGTCGCCCAGCGACACGGAGACCACGGGAGCGGCGAAATCCGCCTCGTCGCGGTCCTGGTGAAGACCCATCTTCGCGGTGCCGGAATAGAAATTGACGAGGCAGGCTTCCGGCGGCTCGGAATATTGCGCTACTTCCTTCCACAATTCGAGCAGCGTTCCGGGAATGGGCGGCCAGGGCTCGCCCGTTGACGGATGTGTCGGCTGATACCGGTAGCCGCCTTGCTTGTCGGTGACCCAGCCGAGCGCGCCGCAATTAGTCATGCGCACGCTCATCGGCTTTCCGGTCTTCGGCATCGTCGGGGTGTAGAGCGGCGCGGCGCGCACGGCCAGGCGGATATCCTCGACCAGTGCCTCCTGCGCAGCCCGGTCGAGATAACCGGGAATGTGCCTGAAACCGCGCGGTAGAACCTGCATGCTGCGCCTCGAAAAAGGAAACGGCGGCAAGTCTGCCGCCGTCCTGATCGAGAATTCAACCCGAAAACTTGTTGGTCACGCGCTCTCGATGTCGGGGATGCGCAGCACCTGGCCGGGATAGATCTTGTCGGGATGGGTGAGCATCGGCTTGTTGGCCTCGAAGATCACCGTATGCTTGGCGCCTTTTCCCTTGCCGTACTGCTTCTCGGCGATCTTCCAGAGATTATCACCCTTCACAACCGTGTAGAAGACGGGAGCCTTCTCCGCGCTGCTGTTGGCTGCCTCAACCTTCAGGTCGGTTTCGACCTTGGAGACGCCGAGCGTGTTGCCGACGGCGATCACCGCCTTTTCGAAGGTCGCCTGATCGGCGACCGACCCCTTGAGAATCGCCTTGTCGCCGACGACCTCGATCTGGACCTTGTCGGTGCCCAGCTTATGGGAATCGAGCTCCTTCTTCAGATCCTCGACTTTCGGGCCCGCTTCCTCGCCGCCCAAGCCGAGCTTCGTGCCGACGGATTTCACGAAATCAAATAATCCCACGTCAAAATCTCCCTCGTTGAAGATTGTTACGATACGGAAGCGAATTTGACACCGGCAGCCGGAAATTGAAAGCACGGATTTTCGTGCCGCGAAGCCGGCTATTCCGAGGAAATCTTGCCCCGCATTTTCTTCACGTTCGATCGGCCGGCCTTATCCTTGAGCCGGCGTTCGACCGCGCCTTTGGACGGCCGGGTTTTCTTGCGCGGTTTCGGCGGGGGCTCGGCCGCGCGGGCGAGCAACTCGGTGAGCCGCGCGCGCGCGTCGGCCCGGTTCTGCTCCTGCGTGCGGAAGCGCCCCGCCTCGATGACGATGACGCCGTTCTTGGTCGCGCGCTGGCCGGCGAGCCGGATCGCGCGCTGGCGCACGCGCTCGCTCAGGCCCGGCGAGTTCGCCGCGTCGAAGCGGAGCTGCACGGCGGTCGCGACCTTGTTGACGTTCTGCCCGCCAGGCCCCGATGCGCGGATGAACTGTTCCTCCAGCTCGTCCTCCGCCACCCGCACTTCCGGCGGTATCGCTATCCCCGTGTCCGTCATCGAATCCGTCTTTCGTTTCCACGCGGGAAAATAGGCGCAAAGCGGCGCCGGGTGAAGCACCGGCGTGGAAAGGCGGGGCTCGAACGAAAACGGCCCGGCAAAGCCGGGCCGTCGCTGAAGCGATCTTGCGGGAAACCCTATTCGGCGGCTTCCTGCACGCGCGGGGCCGCGCTGCGGATATTGGCGTCGACATGCTCCTCGAACTTCGTGAAATTGTCGATGAACATGCCGACGAGCTTGCGCGCCTGGGCGTCGTAGGCATCCTTGTCCTGCCAGGTCGAACGCGGGTCGAGGATCGAAGTATCGACGCCCGGCACCTCGACCGGCACCTCGAAGCCGAAATTCACGTCGGTGCGGAATTCGGCGCCCGCGAGCGAGCCGTCGAGCGCGGCGGAAAGCAGCGCGCGCGTCGCCTTGATCGGCATGCGGCGGCCGGTGCCGTAGGCGCCGCCGGTCCAGCCGGTGTTGACCAGCCAGCAGTCGACGCCGTGGTCGGCGATCAGCCGGCGCAGCAGATTGCCGTATTCCGACGGGTGGCGCGGCATGAAGGGCGCGCCGAAGCAGGTCGAGAAGGTGGCCTCGGGCTCGGTGACGCCCTTTTCCGTGCCGGCGACCTTGGCGGTGTAGCCGGAGAGGAAGTGGTACATCGCCTGTGCCGGCGTGAGCCTGGCGATCGGCGGCATGACGCCGAACGCGTCCGCCGTCAGCATGATGATGTTCTTCGGGTTGCCGGCGCGGCCGGTGTCGCTTGCATTGGCGATGAAATGCAGCGGATAGGCGCAGCGCGTGTTCTCGGTTTTCGAGCCGTCGTCGAAATCCGGCACGCCATGTTCGTCGAGCACGACGTTTTCGAGCACCGTGCCGAAGCGGCGGGTGGTGGAGAAGATTTCCGGTTCGGCCTCGGGCGAAAGCTTGATCGTCTTCGCATAGCAGCCGCCCTCGAAATTGAAGACGCCGTCCGGTCCCCAGCCGTGCTCGTCGTCGCCGAGGAGCGTGCGCGCCGGATCGGCCGAAAGCGTGGTCTTGCCGGTGCCCGACAGGCCGAAGAAGATCGCGGTGTCGCCCTTGGGTCCGACATTGGCCGAGCAGTGCATCGGCATCACGCCGCGCTCGGGCAGCAGGAAATTGAGGGCGGTGAAGACCGACTTCTTCATCTCGCCGGCATAGGAGGTGCCGCCGATCAGCACCAGCATCCGCGTGAAGTCGATGGCAATGACCGTCTCCGTGCGGCAGCCATGGCGTTCGGGATCGGCACGGAAGGAAGGCAGGTCGATGATGGTCATCTGCGGGATGAAGCCGGCGAGCTGCGAGTGTTCCGGCCGGATCAGCAGGTTGCGGATGAACAGCGAATGCCAGGCGAATTCGGTGATGACGCGGGTCGGCAGGCTGTGTCCGGCATCGGCGCCGCCGACGAGGTCCTGGACGAAGAGATCCCTGTCGGCCGCCTGGGCGACGAAGTCCTCGTAGAGGCGCTCGAAATGCTCCGGCGACATCGGCTTGTTGTTGTCCCACCAGACGTGCCCGTCGGTCCTGGCGTCGCGGACCACGAATTTGTCTTTCGGCGAACGTCCCGTGTGCTGGCCCGTATCCGCAACGAGCGCCCCGTGGGCGGTGAGCTTGGCTTCGCCGCGGCGAATCGCCTCTTCGACGAGGTCCGCGGGGCCGAAATTGTAATGCACCGTTCCGCTGGTTTTAAGACCGATGGAATCGATCCCGTTGCCGGGATTACGCACGCCGAGTTCTTTCATCCTCACCACCAAAAACGGAGCCAAACACCATGCATGAACGGACCGCTGCGGCGAATGTTCCGGTCGGGCCCGCGAGTTGAGAAACAGAAAAACCCATTGATTTCAAATCATTAATCGATTTAAAAAAATTCAACTCTCTTTAAATCGTTTGTATCCGTTTAAATTGGCGATTGCTGTCCACATATGGGAGGGCGGCCCGCTCCGCCCTTCGGCGGCAGCGGGGCACCGCATTTCGGCCTTGCCCGCGTTCGCCCATGTGACATCGAAGGAAATCCGTGCCACATTTTGTACCCAATTTGTACGCCTATACCCCTTTCGCACAGAAGGAAGGGATAAAGGCTGATGAGGGAGCCGCTTGAAATGGCAACAATCGCGCTGGTCGACGACGACCGCAACATCCTGACATCCGTGTCGATTGCGCTGGAGTCCGAGGGATATCGCGTCGAGACCTATACCGACGGTGCCTCGGCGCTGGAAGGCCTTACCGCCCGTCCGCCCAATCTCGCAATCTTCGACATCAAGATGCCGCGCATGGATGGCATGGAGCTCCTGCGCCGGCTGCGCCAGAAGAGCGATCTGCCGGTCATCTTCCTGACCTCCAAGGACGACGAGATCGACGAGCTGTTCGGTCTCAAGATGGGCGCCGACGATTTCATCCGCAAGCCGTTCTCCCAGCGGCTCCTGGTCGAGCGCGTCCGGGCGGTGCTGCGCCGCGCAAGCGCCCGCGAGGCCGGCGCGAAGGCGCCGAACCAGCAGACGCGCTCGCTGGAGCGCGGGCAGCTCGTCATGGACCAGGAGCGCCACACATGCACCTGGCGCGGCGAGCCGGTGACGCTCACCGTCACCGAATTCCTCATCCTGCATTCGCTCGCCCAGCGCCCCGGCGTCGTCAAGAGCCGTGACGCGCTGATGGATTCCGCCTATGATGAGCAGGTCTATGTCGATGACAGGACGATCGACAGCCACATCAAGCGGTTGCGCAAGAAGTTCAAGGCCGTCGACGACAGTTTCGACATGATCGAAACGCTCTACGGAGTTGGCTACCGCTTTCGCGAGGTCTAGGACCCGTCCTAGTCCCTCTGGGGAACCGTATCAGCCATGGCGGCAGACATTGAAAGGCCAACGGTCGGCGCGAGAAAGTCTTCGAGGAACGGCTCCACGCTGTGGGGCCGCGTCTCGCTGACGCTGCGCCGCCTGCTCGGTCACTATGTCTTCTCCAGCCTGACGCGGCGCATCCTCTTCCTCAATCTCGCCGCGCTCGGCGTTCTCGTCGCCGGCATTCTGTACATGAACCAGTTTCGCGACGGGCTGATCGAGGCCCGCGTGGAAAGCCTGATGACGCAGGGCGAGATCATCGCCGGCGCCATCGCCGCGTCGGCGACGGTGGAGACGGATTCGATCACCATCGATCCGGAGAAGCTGCTCGAGCTGCAGGCCGGCGAAAGCCTGCCGCCCGGCACCGGCCAGCTCGACAGCCTCGATTTCCCGATCAATCCGGAACTGGTCGCGCCGGTGCTGCGCCGCCTGATCTCGCCGACCCGCACCAGGGCGCGCATATTCGACCGCGACGCGAACCTGCTTCTGGATTCGCGCCATCTCTATTCGCGCGGGCAGATCCTGCGCTACGACCTGCCCTCGGTCGAGCAGGAGCAGCCGGGGCTTCTCGAACAGGTCGAGAAATACATCGCCAATCTGTTCCGGCGCACCGACCTGCCGGTTTATAAGGAGCAGCCGGGCGGCAGCGGCGCCGCTTTCCCGGAGGTCATGAGCGCTCTTTCCGGCAGCCCGGCGACCATCGTGCGCGTCAGCGAGCAGGGCGAGCAGATCGTTTCCGTGGCGGTGCCGGTCCAGCGTTTTCGCGCCGTCATGGGCGTGCTGATGCTCTCCACCCAGGGCGGCGACATCGACAAGATCGTCGCCGCGGAACGCCGCGCGATCCTGCGGCTCTTCGCCGTCGCCGCACTCGTGAACGCGATCCTGTCGATGCTGCTCGCATCGACCATCGCCAACCCGCTGCGCCGGCTTTCGGCCGCCGCCGTGCGGGTGCGCCGCGGCATCAAGAATCGCGAGGAAATTCCCGATTTCTCGAACCGGCAGGACGAGATCGGCAATCTTTCCATCGCGCTCCGCGACATGACCAACGCGCTCTATGCGCGGATCGAGGCGATCGAGAGCTTCGCCGCCGACGTCAGCCACGAATTGAAGAATCCGCTGACCTCGCTGCGCAGCGCGGTCGAGACCCTGCCGCTCGCCAAGAACGAGACGTCGCGCGAGCGCCTCATGGAGGTGATCCAGCACGACGTGCGCCGTCTCGACAGGCTCATCACCGACATTTCCGACGCATCCCGCCTCGACGCCGAACTGGCGCGCGAGGATGCGGCGCGTGTCGACCTGCACAAGCTCTTGACCGAGATCGTCGGCGCCTCGCGCGATAGCGGCCGGCACAAGAAACCGGTCGAGATCGAGTTCGACGCCGGCAAGAAGGGGCAGGCGCCGAAGGAATTCCGCGTCGCCGGCCACGATTTGCGGCTCGGCCAGGTCTTCACCAACCTCATCGAAAACGCGCGTTCCTTCGTTCCGGAAGGCAAGGGCCGCATCCTCGTCACGCTTTCGCGCCACGGCTCGCATGTCATCGTGACGATCGAGGACAACGGTCCCGGCATCCGGGCGGAGAACATCGAACGCATCTTCGAGCGCTTCTATACGGACCGGCCCTCCGACGAGGCGTTCGGCCAGAATTCCGGTCTCGGCCTTTCGATCAGCCGGCAGATCGTGGAAGCGCATGGCGGCACGATTTCGGCGGAGAACATTGCCGGCACCAAGCCGGGCGACATCAGGGGCGCGCGCTTCACCGTCACGCTGCCCGCGGAAAGCTAGAACCTTGCGCAAGCCGGGAAGGCAGCGGACGAATTTCCATGCCACGGTGATCGTGGCCGGCGGACGCGGCATCATGATCACCGGGGATTCGGGCGCCGGAAAATCGTCGCTCGCGGTTTCCGTCGTCCGGCATTGCCATGCGATTGGCGGCCATGCGGCGCTCGTCAGCGACGACCAGGCCTGGCTTTCCGCGCCGAACGGCAGGCTCGTCGCCGAAGCGCCCCAGGCCATAGAAGGACTGGTCGAGATTCGCGGCTACGGCCCCGCCGGTGTCCCCTTCGAGCGCAGGGCCGTCGTCGACCTGTTCGTCCGGCTCGTGGAGGAGGGCGAGGTCCCGCGCTTTCGCGAGGACGACAGCGAGACCGTGCTCGGCGTCGAGCTGCCCTGTCTGCGTCTGCCGGCCCGAAACATTGCCTCGGCCACCGGCGTTCTTGCCGCCTGGCTGGGGATCGTCGCCTGACCCGGCCCCAAGGCAAACCGTCGCGCCGCGGTCACATATGCGGCAATTTGGCTCAAAGAACGGCAGATTTGGGCTTGTCAAAGAACAAACCGCTGACAAGATAGCGCACTTGCCGCCCGGCTTGTGCCAGGATCATGCACGCGAACTCGCGATCCTGGGAGATAAAGGTCAAGCCAAGAGCCATATGGCTGCGCCGAAAGAGTGTGTGACGGGGTAAATTTGTGATCATTACAGTCGATGCACGGGAAGGCTTCTTCGCCCCTCCGTCAGGGTTTTCGTCACGTCGGCCATCGCTCACGCCATGCGCGCGGAACGACCGCCCGCGAAAAAGGAACGCTGCATGATCGGCGTCGTGCTCGTCACGCATGGGCAGCTTGCCGAGGAGTTCCGGCGCGCGGTCGAGCATGTCGTCGGACCGCAGAACAATTTCGAGACCGTGTCGATCGGGGCCGATGACGACATGGAGCAGCGCCGCCGCGACATCGTCGACGCGGTCGAGCGCGCCGATACCGGCACCGGCGTCATCGTGCTCACCGACATGTTCGGCGGCACCCCCTCCAATCTCGCCATCTCCGTGATGCAGGCCGGCCGCATCGAGGTGATCGCCGGCATGAACCTCCCGATGCTCATCAAGCTGACCAGCGTGCGCACCGGCGACGACATGGAAAAGGCGCTTCTGGAGGCCCAGACCGCGGGGCGCAAATACATCAACGTCGCGAGCCAGGTGCTGAGCGGCAAATGAACGAATCCATGTCGAAACCCGAAGCCGCGGCGCTGACGCGCGAATTGAAGATCGTCAACCAGCGCGGCCTTCACGCGCGCGCCTCGGCGAAGTTCGTCCAGGTCGCCGGCAGCTTCGATGCCGAGGTCGAGGTGGAGAAGGACGGCGTCAGCGTCGGCGGAACCTCCATCATGGGCCTGATGATGCTGGCGGCGAGCCCCGGCTGCGCCATCCGCGTGACGGCGAAGGGCCGCGAGGCGGCCGCGCTTCTCGACGCGCTGGAGGAACTGGTGGCCGACCGTTTCGGCGAAGAATGCTGACGCCTCGCCTGCACGGCATATGCAGGGATAAAGATTTCTTTATGTCCCATTGCCCGTTTCCCGCCGATCTGCTACTCAAACCGGCAAAATCGCCCGCCCGTTTTGCCTGAAGGCGCGGGTTTCGACGGATTTCTCACGGGATTGGAGAACGCCATGTCTGGCACAGACTACATCGTAGCGGATATTTCGCTTGCCGATTGGGGCCGCAAGGAGATCGAGATCGCGGAAACCGAAATGCCGGGCCTGATGGCCGCGCGCGAGGAATTCGGCCCGACCCAGCCGCTCAAGGGCGCCCGCATCTCGGGCTCGCTCCACATGACGATCCAGACGGCGGTGCTGATCGAGACGCTGAAGGCGCTCGGCGCGGAAATCCGCTGGGCCTCCTGCAACATCTTCTCCACCCAGGACCACGCGGCCGCCGCGATCGCGGCTTCGGGCGTTCCGGTCTTCGCCGTCAAGGGCGAGTCGCTCGAGGAATACTGGCAGTACACGGATCAGATCTTCCAGTGGGCCGACGGCGGCGACACCAACATGATCCTCGACGATGGCGGCGACGCCACCATGTACATATTGATCGGCGCGCGCGCCGAGGCGGGCGAGGACGTGCTTTCCAAGCCCGGCAGCGAGGAGGAGGAAATCCTCTTCGCCCAGATCAAGAAGCGCATGGCCGCGACGCCGGGCTTCTTCACCCGCCAGCGTGAATCGATCCGCGGCGTGACCGAGGAGACCACGACCGGCGTCAACCGCCTCTACCAGTTGCAGAAGAAGGGCCTGCTGCCCTTCCCGGCGATCAACGTCAACGACTCGGTCACCAAGTCGAAATTCGACAACAAATATGGCTGCAAGGAATCGCTGGTCGACGGCATCCGTCGTGGCACCGACGTTATGATGGCCGGCAAGGTCGCCGTCGTTTGCGGCTATGGCGACGTCGGCAAGGGCTCGGCCCAGTCGCTCGCCGGCGCCGGCGCCCGCGTCAAGGTGACCGAGGTCGACCCGATCTGCGCGCTTCAGGCCGCGATGGACGGTTTCGAGGTCGTGACGCTCGACGATGCCGCACCCACCGCCGACATCATCATCACCACGACCGGCAACAAGGACGTGATTACCCTCGATCACATGCGCAAGATGAAGGACATGGTGATCGTCGGCAATATCGGCCATTTCGACAACGAGATTCAGGTTGCCGCCCTGCGCAACCTGAAATGGACCAATGTGAAGCCGCAGGTCGACATGATCTCCTTCCCGGACGGCAAGCGCATGATCCTTCTGTCGGAAGGCCGACTGCTCAATCTCGGCAATGCGACCGGCCATCCGAGCTTCGTCATGTCCGCCTCCTTCACCAACCAGGTGCTGGCGCAGATCGAGCTCTGGACCAAGCCGGGGCAATACCAGAACGAGGTCTACGTGCTGCCGAAGCATCTCGACGAGAAGGTCGCGCGCCTGCATCTCGACAAGCTCGGCGCGAAGCTGACCCGGCTGAGCGAAGAACAGGCCGCCTATATCGGCGTGACACCGCAAGGTCCGTTCAAGCCGGAACACTACCGGTACTAATTTCTTAACCAGTACATACAATATATTGATGCCGGGCGATTGACTTTTCGCCCGGCATTATTTTTGGCCGGCCGCCTTCTTCACGACGATTCGGTCAACGGGTACAGTGGGGTGATTCGCGATGCCGGCTTCCTCGGTCGGACGGGATGCACCTGCATCCCGCTTGTTTTCCGAGGGGAACCGAGGGAGCGGTCCCGATAGGACGATCTTGGCATCACGCGGCGGAGAGGTAGAGAGAATGCCAGGGGTTTGTCCACTGGATGCGGGGAAAACCGGCACCGGATGCCGGAAGGATTCGATCGCGCGCCGGTCGCGCGGGCTTTTTGCCGGCACTTTTCTTTCCCGTTCCGTCATGGCGCTTGGCGTTTCGCTGTGGCCGGCCGAGGCCTTCGCCCGCGAGGGCGCGCTGACGATCGGCCGCCTGTCGCTTGGCACGGTCGAGGTCATCCAGCTTGCGATGCTTGCCGGCGTCACCGGCGCCGCGCTGCTCTCGGCGATCTGGCTGATCCGCGAGCGCGGCCGCACGGCCGCTGAAAACGTCAAGCTGCGCGAGCGCGTGGCCGAACTCGGCAATGCGCTGCAGCGGTCCGAGGCGCTCCTCAATTTGAAGGATCAGCGCATCCTGGTGTGGATGAATGACGGCGACCGCCCGGAGCTGGTCGGCACGCTCCCGGCCGTTGCCGGCGTGCCGGAGGACCGCGCCACTTTCCTCGGTTTCGGACGGTGGCTCACCCCGCGTACCGCGAGCGCGCTGGAACACGCCATTGCCGGCCTGCGCGAGCGTGGCGTATCCTTCGACATGGTGGTCGAGACGCACAAGGGAGCCTTGCTCGAGGCGCAGGGACGCAAGGTTACCTCGCACGCGGCCGTCCGCTTCCTCTCCCTTTCCGAGGCCCGCCGCGACCATGCCGAGCTGCGCGTCGAGCATCAGCGATTGCAGGGCGAGCACGACAGCGTCGTCGGCCTGCTCGACGGTGTGAAAATGCCGTTCTGGCTGCGCGGCACGGACGGCCGCCTGATCTGGGTCAACAAGGCCTATGCGGAAGCGGTCGATGCGCAAGACGCCGGTGCCGTCCTGCGCGAAAGCCGCGAATTCCTGGGCACGGCCGCCCGCGACACCATCGCGCGCGAGCACCTGGCGAGGCCGGTCTTCGCGCAGACGCTTTCCGCCGTGATCGGCGGCGACCGCAGGATGTTCACCGTCACCGACGTCATCGGGGCGGAGGGGTCGGCCGGTATCGCCTGCGACGTCAGCGACATCGAGACCGTGCGCGAGGAATTCGGGCGCACCGTGCGCAGCCACGCCGACACGCTCGACCAGCTCAACACGGCGGTGGCGATCTTCGACACGCAGGAGAAGCTGCGCTTCTTCAACCAGGCTTTCCAGAAGCTGTGGGATCTCGATCTCTCCTTCCTGCACAGCGCGCCGGACCACACATTGCTGCTCGACAGGCTGCGCAGCGAGGGCAGGCTAGCCGAGCAGCCGGAATGGCGGCGCTGGAAGGAGAACATCCTCGCGGCCTATCGCTCCGTCGAATCGCAGGAGCATCTCTGGCATCTGCCGGACGGGCAGACGCTGCGCGTGGTCGCCAATCCGCAGCCTAAGGGCGGTGTGACCTGGGTGTTCGAGAACCTGACCGAAAAGATCAATCTGGAGAGCCGTTACAACACGGCGGTGCGCGTGCAGGGCGAAACGCTCGACAATCTCGCCGAGGGCGTGGCGGTCTTCGGTCCCGACGGGCGGATACGCCTTTCCAACCCGGCCTTCGCGTCGCTGTGGAGCATGCCGGAAGGGCTGGTGAAGCCCGACACCCACATCTCCGCCATCAAGGCTGCCTGCCAGGGCGTTGCCAGGGAAAATCTCTGGGCCGAGCTGACGGCGGCGGTGACCGGATTCGACGACGAGCGCCGCAACAGCCACGGCCAGATCGAGCTGCAGAACGGCGCGGTGCTGCGCTACGCCATCATCTACCTGCCGAACGGGCAGGTGATGGCGACCTTCGTCGACGTCACCGACAGCGTGAATGTCGAGCGCGCGCTGAAGGAGAAGAACGACGCTCTGGAAAAGGCCGACCGGCTCAAGAACGATTTCGTCCAGCACGTCTCCTACGAGCTTCGATCGCCGCTGACGAACATTATCGGCTTCACCGAACTGCTCGCCCTGCCTTCGACCGGCCCGCTCAACGAGCGCCAGCGCGACTATGTCGATCACATCGGCTCTTCGTCCTCTGTGCTCCTGACGATCGTCAACGACATCCTCGACCTGGCAACGGTCGATGCGGGCATCATGCGGCTCGATATCGGCGAGGTCGAGGTCGCGCGCGCGGTGCAGTCGGCGGCCGACCTCATCTCCGAGCGCCTGCGCGAGCACAATATCTCGCTGGCGATCGATATCCGCGCCGCGCCCCGCAGCTTCCATGCCGACGAGAACCGCGTGCGGCAGATACTCTTCAACCTGCTCAGCAACGCCGCCAACTACGCGCCGGAGGGCGGGACGATCACCTTGAACTGCCGCGCGGGCGGGCAGGGCGTCGAGTTTTCGGTGCATGACGACGGACCGGGCATGGCGCCGGAACTGCTGGAAACGCTGTTCCATCGCTTCGAGACGCAAACGAATGGCGGACGCCGCCGCGGCGCCGGGCTTGGCCTTTCGATCGTCAAGAGCTTCGTCGAGCTGCATGGCGGCTCGGTCGACATCCGCACCGGCGCGGACAGCGGAACGACGGTGATCTGCCGTTTCCCGATGGCGCCGGAGGGAATCCGCGCCGCCGCGGAGTAGAAACGCATCATGAACGGCCGTACCCTGGAGCGCTTCCTGCCGGACGAAGCCGCCACCGCCCGCTTCGGCGAGGACATAGCCGCGGCGCTGCGCGCCGGCGACGTGCTGGCGCTCAACGGCGATCTCGGCATGGGCAAGTCGAGCCTCGCGCGCGCCGTCATCCGCGCGCTCGCCGACGATGCCGGGCTCGAGGTTCCGAGCCCGACCTTCACGCTGGTGCAAGCCTATGAAGCGCGCATTCCGGTCCGGCATTTCGACCTCTACCGGTTGTCGTCGCCGGAAGAGCTGGAGGAGCTCGGCTTCGAGGAGGCGATCGAGGCGGGCGTCGTGCTCGTCGAGTGGCCGGACCGTGCCGGCGACCGTCTGCCGGCGGATGCGATCTGGATCGAGTTGGCCGAGGCAGGCGACGGCCGCGTCGCCCGCCTCCGAGGACCGGAAGAAAAGCTGGCGCGGCTGGAGCGCTCGCTGGCGGCGCGCGATTTCCTGAACGAATCCGGCTGGCACGAGGCGGTCCGCACGCCGCAATCCGGCGATGCCTCGGCGCGTTCATACGAGACGATCGAGCAGCCGGGTCGCACACCGGCGATCCTGATGAACTCGCCGCCGCTGCTGCTCGGGCCGCCCGTGCGCGGCGGCAAGGCCTATGCCGAGATCGCGCATACGGCGCGGTCGGTGACGGCCTTCGCCGCGATCGACCGGCTGCTCGAGGCCGCCGGCTTCGCCGTGCCCGTCATCCACACGCAGGATCTCGACAGCGGCTTCCTCATCATCGAGAATCTCGGATCGGAAAACCTTCATTTGCCCGACGGCGAACCGATTCCGGAGCGTTACGTGGCGGCCGCCGAACTCCTCGCCGAGATCCATCGCAGGGATTGGCCGGGCGAGGCAGAGGCCGCGCCGGGCGTTGTGCACGCCATCCCGCCCTTCGACCGCCCGGCGATGCTGATCGAAGTCGACCTTCTGCTCGACTGGTATCTGCCGGCGGTCGCAGGCCGGCAGGCGACCGCCGGCGAGCGCGACGGCTTCGCCAAGGCGTGGAACGCGGTGCTTGACCGGATATCAGGAGCCGAACGGTCCCTGATGTTGCGGGACATC
Source organism: Aquamicrobium sp. LC103 (assembly GCF_001014615.2). Lineage (GTDB taxonomy): Bacteria > Pseudomonadota > Alphaproteobacteria > Rhizobiales > Rhizobiaceae > LBCQ02. Next base: position 432,389 of record NZ_LBCQ02000001.1, on the reverse strand, counting down.
CAGTCGCCGAACTTCCTCTGGAGGGGCAGGAAGCGCGGCCTGGCGCGCCTCGGCCTGATCGATTTTCAGGACGCGCTGATCGGGCCTGCCGCCTATGACGTCGCCTCGCTGGCCATGGATGCGCGGGTGACGATCCCGCCCACGCTCGAAAACGAGATCGTCGATGCCTATTGCAGCACCCGCGCGCGGCAGGGCGGTTTCGACAGGCCGGCCTTCGAGGAGGCCTATGCGATCATGGCCGCGCAGCGCAACTCGAAGATCCTCGGCATCTTCGTGCGGTTGAACAAACGCGACGGCAAGCCGCAATATCTGAGGCACCTGCCGCGCATCCGCGACTATGTCGCCCGCGCCGTCTCGCACCCGTCGCTTGCGTCGCTGCGCGATTTCTACGAGAAGACCGGCATCCTCGGAGACGCGCCTTGAAAGCTCCATCCATCGCCATGGTGCTGGCGGCCGGGCTCGGCAAGCGCATGCGCCCGATCACCGACACGATGCCCAAGCCCCTGGTGCCGGTCGCCGGCAAGCCGCTGCTCGACTGGGGCCTCGACGCGCTGGCCGAGGCCGGCGTCGGAACGGCGGTGGTCAACACCCATTATCTCGCCGGGCAGATCGTTGCCCATGTCGCGCGGCGCGAGAAGCCGCGCGTGGTGATTTCCGACGAGAGCACGGAACTCCTCGATTCCGCCGGCGGCATCGTCAGGGCGTTGCCGGAGCTCGGGACCGAGCCGTTCTACGTGCTCAACGCGGACACGTTCTGGATCGAGGGGGACAAGCCCAATCTCGAACGTCTCGCCCTTGCATGGGACGGCGCGCGCATGGATATTCTTCTCATGCTAGCGCGACTCGACATGGCGACGGGGCACAACGGTTCGACCGATTTCCTGATGGGCGGGGACGGGCGGCTCATGCGCGCCAACCGCTCGCCGGACGGCTTCATCTATGCGGGCGCGGCGATCGTCGACCCGCGCATCTTCGAGGGCGCGGCCGCAAGGCCGCATTCGCTGAACCTCTATTTCGACCGGGCGATCGAAGCCGGCCGCCTCTTCGGCACGGTCATGGAAGGACACTGGATCACGGTCGGCACGCCGGAGGCGATCGCGCCAGCCGAGGCGGTGGTGGCGGCCCGTTCCGGCGGACGATGAGCGTTCGCGCCGCGCCGCACGTTGTGTCGATACCGGCGGGCGTGCCGTTCCTGCCGACGCTCGCCGATGCGCTTCTTTCCGGACGACTCGTGAAGGGCTTCGAATATGACGGAGACCCGCTGAAGCTCGCCGAGGCGACGATCTACGTGCCCACCCGCCGCGCCGCGCGCGAATTGCGCGGCATCCTCGTCGAGCGGCTCGGCGGGCAGTCCGCGATCCTGCCCGCGATCCGGCCGCTGGGCGAATTCGACGAGGACGTCGCCATCTTCGAGGGCGGCGACGCGGCCGAGCTGGCGATGGCCCCGCCTGTCGAGGCGCTCGACCGCATCCTGCTGCTTGCTCCACTCGTGCAGGCCTGGAAGCGCAGGCTGCCCGCCCATGTCGCCGCGCTCTATGGCGAGGAGATCGTGGTGCCGGCCTCGCTCGCCGACGCGATCTGGCTTTCCCGCGATCTCGGCGCGCTCATGGACGAGGTCGAAACGGAAGGCGCCGACTGGAGCCGCCTCGCGCAGCTCGTCCCGGTCGAGCTCGCCAATTGGTGGCAGGTGACCCTCGAATTCCTGGAGATCGTCACCGATGCCTGGCCGCGGCTTTTGGCCGAGCGCGACCGCTCGAACCCCGCCGCGCATCGCAGCGCCATGATCCTCGCCGAGGCGGCGCGCCTCACCCGAAATCCGCCGGCCGGCCCGGTGATCGCCGCCGGCTCGACCGGCTCGATCCCGGCGACCGCGCGTCTGCTTTCGGTGATCGCCAGATTGCCGCTTGGCGCGGTGGTGCTGCCGGGCCTCGATCGGGCGATCGACACGCGAAGCTGGGACGAGATCGGCAAGCCCGATGCGCCGCCGGCGAGCTTCGGCCATCCGCAAGCCGGCCTGAAGAAGCTTCTCGGCGTTCTCGGCGTCGACCGGACCGAGATCGCCGACCTCGCGGAAGCTCCACCCGAGCTCGCCGCCCGGACCGGGATCGTCGGGCAGGCGCTGCGACCGGCCGAGACCATCGATGCCTGGGCGGGGGAGCGGGAGGCGGCCGACGATGCGGAAATCGCCTCCGGCCTTGCCGGCGTGACGCTCATGGAAGCAGCCAACGAGCGCGAGGAGGCCCTGGCGATCGCGGTCGCGCTTCGTCTCGCGATTTCACGGGAACATGAAACCGCCGCGCTCGTCACCGGCGACCGCGAGCTTGCCCGCCGGGTTGCGACGGAGCTGCGCCGCTTCGGCATCGAGGCCGACGATTCCGGGGGAACGCCGCTGTCCAACACGCCGCCCGCCACACTGCTGCGGCTGTTGCTGGAAGCGGTGCTGCGGCCGGGCGATCCGGTCGGAATACTGACCCTGATCAAGCATCCGCTGCTGCGCCTCGGCCTGCCGCGGGGCATCGTGCGCGAAGCCTCCGAGACAATCGATCTCGTTGCGCTGCGCGGCGGCACCGGCCGTCCCGACATCGCGACGCTGCGGGCCGATTTCGACCGCCGGCTGTCGGCGATGGATGCCGCCTCGCGCAAGCCGTTCTGGCGCCGTCGTCTCGACGAGCGGGAAATCGACAACGCCCGCAAGGTGCTGGAGGCGCTGCACGACGTGGTCGAGCCGCTGGCGGAGTTGCGCCGGCGCGCCGACCTTTTCCTGAGCGGGGTCGCCCGCATTTCCGTCGAATGCCTCGAACGGCTCGGCCGCGACGAGGAGGGCGCGCTCGACGGGCTCTATCATGGCGAAGCGGGCGACAAGCTCGCCGATTTCCTGCGCGCCCTGATCGGCACGACCGCGGATGTTCCGCTTGCCGCCGGCGAATGGCCGGACGTGCTCGCCGCCCTGGTCGCCGGGCAGATGGTCAAGCCCTCGGTCGGCGCGGACAGCCGCGTCGCGATCTGGGGCGCGCTGGAAGCTCGTCTGCAGGCGGTCGACACGCTGGTGATCGGCGGCCTCAACGAAGGAAGCTGGCCGCGCAAGGCGGAACCCGACCGCTTCATGTCGCGCTTCATGAAATCCGGCATGGAGCTCGAGCCGCCCGAACGGCGTATCGGCCAGGCGGCGCATGATTTCGTCATGGCGATGGGCACGCACAAGGTCGTGCTCAGCCGTGCCGCCCGGGCGGGCGACGCTCCGGCCGTCGCTTCGCGCTGGCTGCAGCGGCTCGTCACCTTCGCCGGCGAGGCGCCGACGCGGGAAATGCGCGCCCGCGGCAGGACGATCCTTCATTGGGCGCAGGCGCTGGACGAGGCGCCGGCGGTGCCCTTCGCGCCGCGACCCGAACCGCGCCCGCCCCTCGACGCCCGGCCGCTGCGCTTCTCCGTCACCGAGATCGAGACGCTGCGCCGCGATCCCTACGCGGTCTATGCGCGGCGTGTGCTCCGGCTCGAGCCGGTGGAGCCGCTGGTGCGCGATCCGGGTGCCGCCGAGCGCGGCACGCTGTTCCACGACATCATCCACGGCTTCTCGCTGGCCGGCATCGATCCGGCGGCACCCGACGCCGTTGCCCGCTTCGTCGAGATCGGACGACGGCTTTTCGACGAATGGGCGCTGCCGCCCGACATCGACGCCGTCTGGTGGCCGCGCTTCCTGCTGATGGCCGGGAAATTCGTCGAATGGGATCGCAACCGTCCGCGTGGCATAGCGAAACGTCTCGCCGAGGCCCGCGCCAACCAGACCGAGGTCGGTCTGACCGGATCGACCCTCGGTGGCCGCGCCGACCGCATCGACCTGCGCGCGGCGGGCATGGCCGACATACTCGATTTCAAGACCGGCTCCTCGCCGTCCAAGGCGCAGGCGCACACCCTGCTTTCGCCGCAGCTCGCGCTCGAAGGCGCCCTCCTGATGCGCGGCGCGTTCGAGGAGGCCGGCAGCCCGATGCCGGCCGAGCTCGCCTATGTCCGGCTCAAGGCCAATGGCGAGGTCTTCGAGGAATCGGTTCTCGACTACAAGAACCAACCCAAATCCGCGATCGAGCTTTCGGAGGAAGCCTGGGCAAGGCTGGAAAAGCTTCTGGCCCACTACCGCAGGGAGGAGACCGGCTATCTGTCGCGCGCGCTTCCATTCCGCGAGGGTGACGTCGGCGGCGACTACGACCACCTTGCCCGCGTTCTGGAATGGTCCGCCGGCGGCGACGAGGACGGGGACGGCGAATGAGGAAGAGCTTCGTCGTTCCGCAGGAGACCGTCGAGCGCCAGGCCCGGGCGTCCGACCCGCGCAGTTCGGTCTGGGTGTCGGCCAATGCCGGCTCCGGCAAGACGCACGTGCTGTCGCAGCGCGTCATCCGCCTGCTGCTCGAGGGCACCGACCCGTCGCGCATATTGTGCCTGACCTATACGCGCGCCGCCGCGGCCAACATGGCGAACCGCGTCTTTTCGAGCCTCGCCAGATGGACGATGCTTCCCGACGACGAACTCGCCGGCGAGATCGAGAAGCTCGACGGCCGTCCGCCCTCGGCGCGGAAGATCCAGCGCGCCCGCCAGCTCTTCGCCAGCGCGCTCGAAACGCCCGGCGGGCTGAAGATCCAGACCATCCACGCCTTCTGCGAGGCCGTGCTGCACCAGTTCCCGCTCGAGGCCAACATCGCCGGCCATTTCGAGATGCTGGACAACCAGATGGAGGCGGCGCTGGTCGCCGAGGCGCGGCGCGAGATGATCGCGGGCGCGGCGGAGGGGCAGGACCCCGCACTTGCCGAGGCCTTCGCGACCGTGCTGCAGCTCGGCGGCGAGTTCGGCCTGGAAACGCTGCTCGGCGAGGTCGTCGCCAAGCGTGACGGCCTGCGCCGCTTCATCTCTGCGATCGGCGACGGCGATCCGCGCTTTCACCCGCTTTTCGGGGAATTCGGCTTCTCGGGCCGCGAGACCCCTGCCGCAATCCTCGCCGAGGTCTGGCCGGACGGCTATTTCGACGCGCGCCTCGCCCGCGCCCTCACCGACCGCGCCCATGCGGCCGGCAAGGTGAAGGCGGCCGATTTCGGCGCGGACCTCGCGGCCGCCTGCGCGCTTTCCGGGCCGGACACGCTGCTCGATGCGCTGCGCCCGCTTTTCATGACCAGGAAGAACGGCCAGTGGACCGCCAAGTCGACGAAGGCCCTTATGGCCAAGGGCGTCGGCGAGCATTTTCCGGGTTTCGCGGAGGAATTCGAGCGCTTCGCCACGGCGATCGACGCGGCCTGCGACCGGGCCGCGTTGCTCAACATGCTGCAGGGCACGCGCGCCGCGCTCGTCATCGCCGATTGGCTCATCGCCCGCTACGAGCGGCTGAAGAGCGCGCGCGGCTTCCTCGACTTCAACGACCTGATCACGCGCACCGTCGCGCTGCTCGGCCGGAAGGATTCCGGCGCCTGGGTGCAGTACAAGCTCGATCGCGGCATCGACCATATCCTGCTCGACGAGGCCCAGGATACGAGCCCGGATCAATGGAACGTGGTCAAGAACCTCGCCGCCGAGTTCTTCGCGGGAAAGGGCGCGCGCGAAGGGGTCGAGCGCACCATCTTCGCCGTCGGCGACGAGAAGCAGTCGATCTATTCCTTCCAGGGCGCGGAGCCGGAGGCCTTCGACATCAGCGGGCGCGAGTTCTCCGAGCGGGTGCGTGCGGCCGAAAGCCGGTTCGAGCATGTGCGGCTGACGCGCTCCTTCCGCTCGACCGACGACGTGCTTTCGGCGGTCGACCTCGTTTTCTCGCGCGAGGAGACCCGCAAGGGACTGACGCGCGACCCCGAGCCGATCGCGCATCGCGCGGTGCGCGAGAACGATCCGGGCTATGTCGAGCTCTGGCCGTCGCTGAGCCCGGAGGTGGTGGAGGAACCCGAGGACTGGACGACGCCCATCGACCACGCCTCGGCGCCCGCCGTCAGGCTCGCGCGCCAGATCGCCGCGACGCTTCGACGGTGGCTCGACACCGGCGAGAGGATCGAGGGCACCGGCAAGCGCCTTTCCGCTGGCGACGTGATGGTGCTGGTGCGCAAGCGCGACCGCTTCATCCACGCGCTGACGCGCGAATTGAAGAATTGCGGAATACCGGTCGCCGGCGCCGACCGTCTCGTCCTGGCTGGTCACATCGCCGTGCAGGACCTGATGGCGATCGGCCGCTTCGTGCTGCAGCCGGAGGACGATCTTTCGCTCGCCGCGGTGCTCAAGAGCCCCGTCTTCGGCCTGGGCGAGGAGACGCTGTTCAGGCTCGCGGCGGAGCGGCCGCGCTCGCTCTTCGCCGCTTTGCGGCAGGCGGCGGAGAATGACGATGCGCTGAAGGCGGTGCTCGACCAGCTCGTCGCCTGGCGCGACGAGGCGGGCTATCGCCCCGCTTTCGAATTCTATGCCGGGCTGCTCGCCCGTGACGGTCTGCGCCGCAGGATGATCGCCCGCCTAGGGCACGAGGCCGGTGACGTGGTCGACGAGTTCCTGAACTTCTGTCTCGCGGCGGAGAAGTCGGGCGTTGCGGGCCTGGAGCCGCTTCTGGCGCTGCTCGAGGGCGGCGGGCCGGAGATCAAGCGCGAGATGGACCAGACACGTGGCGAGGTCCGCATCATGACCGCGCATGCGGCGAAGGGGCTCGAGGCGCCGGTCGTGTTCCTGGTCGACAGCGGCAGTGCCGCCTTCAGCGAGAGCCATCTGCCGCGCCTGATGCCGTTCGACCCGCCGCGCAGGGGCTGGCGGGGGCCAGGCTATCTCTGGCGCGCCGCCGGCGACATGACCAACAAATTCTCGCGCGAGCTGGCGCGTACCGCGCGCGAGAAGGCGGAGCAGGAATATCGCCGCCTGCTCTATGTCGGCATGACCCGCGCCGAGGACCGCCTGGTCGTCTGCGGCTATCACGGCAAGCGCGGACCTTCCGACATGACCTGGCACGCGATCGTCCGCGATGCGCTGAGCGGGTCGCAAGACAGCGCCGAGCATGTCCACCCGGTTTCCGGTGCCAGGGTGCTGCGGTATCGCGTCACGCCGTTGCGCGCGATCGAGGAAGGGAAGGCGGAGGAGGGCGCGCGTGCCGAGCTGGCGGCAATGCCCGCCGCGTTGACCCGGCCCTTGCCGGCACCGCCGCGCCTGCCGCGTCCGCTCTCGCCCTCCGGCGCCGCCGCGCTGATCGAGCCCGAGCGTGAATTGGGGCGCGCGAAAGGCTCGCCGGTGCTCGACGAGGCACCCGCCGCATCCTTCGCGATCGAGCGCGGCCTGGCCGTGCACCGGCTCCTGCAGATGCTGCCCGCGCTGGCGGAGGCGGAGCGGGTGCCCGCCGCCATGCGCTATATCGCGCGCATCGGCAAATCCTGGCATGAGGCGGACCGCGAAAGGCTGCTCGGCTCCGTCGAGGCGGTGCTGCGCGAGCCGCGCTTCGCGCCGATCTTCGCGCAGGGCTCGCGCGCCGAAGTGACGATCATGGGCACGGTCAAGCTGGGCGCGGTCGAGCGCGCCGTGTCAGGCAAGATCGATCGGCTGGCCGCGACGGATCGCGAGGTGCTCGTCGTCGACTACAAGACCAACCGGCCGCCGCCGGCCGGTCTCCGCGAGGTGCCGGGCGGCTATGTCGCCCAGCTCGCGCTCTATCGCGAGTTGCTCGCGCCCCTCTATCCGGGCAGGCGGATATCCGCGGCATTGCTCTTCACCGAGAAGCCGATCCTCATCGAGGTTCCGGCGGAAGCGATGGACGACGCCCTTGTCCGACTCACGCGAGCGTGACACAACGATGCTTGAAGTCAGTTCCCGCGCGCACCACATGCGTGCGGACCAGAATTCTCGCCCAGGAAATTTCGAAGGAGTCCGAAATGGCGACTGTCACTATCGACAAGAACAATTTCCAGTCCGACGTGCTTCAGGCTTCCGAGCCGGTCGTCGTTGATTTCTGGGCCGAATGGTGCGGCCCCTGCAAGATGATCGCTCCCGCCCTGGAAGAGATTTCCGCCGAGCTCGACGGCAAGGTGAAGATCGCCAAGGTGAATATCGACGAGAATCCCGAGATCGCGGCGCAGTTCGGCGTGCGCTCCATCCCGACGCTGATGCTGTTCAAGGGCGGTGAAGTGGCCGACATGAAGGTCGGCGCGGCGCCGAAGACGGCGCTTTCGGCCTGGATCGGCGGCAACGTCGCCTGACTTCTCGCGAATTGCGAAATCGAGCCCGGCCATCGCGCCGGGCTTTTTCTATCGCGGATTTCCGTCAGGCCGGCGGCGTGCCGTTCTTTCTCAGGACTTCGCCGATCAGGTAGAGCGAGCCGCCGATCAGGATGCGCGGCGGGGTTTCGGATGGATCCCAGGTGTCGCGCACCAGCATCAGGGCGTTCTCGATCGAGCTGACGGGTTCCGCCGAAAGCCCGGCTTCCGTCGCCTTTGCCGCGAGCTCGTCATTCGGCACGCCGGCGTCGCTCTCGTTGACGGGCACGGTGAAGACGTGCCGCGCCATGCCGTGGAAGGTGTGGAAATAGCCGGCCTGGTCCTTGGTGTTGATCATCCCGGAAATCAGCAGCAGCGGGCGCGGATGGCGCTCTTCCTGGTCGGCGAGCGCTTCGGCGATGACCGCGCCGGCGCCTGGATTGTGGCCGCCGTCGATCCAGATTTCCGCGCCTTGCGGCGCCAATTCCATGAGCCGGCCCTCCGTCAGCTTCTGCAGCCGGCCCGGCCATTCGACGCGGGTCATCGCGGCGTCGGCGATGCGGTGGCTGACCTCGAAGCCCGCCGCCTTGACCGCCGCGATCGCCGCGGCCGCATTCGCATATTGATGCCGGCCCGGCAGGCGCGGCGGCGTCAGGTCGAACAGACCGCCCTCGTCCTGGAAGATCATTCGGCCGTTCTCCTCATAGGCGAGGAAATCCTGGCCGTAGACCTGGAGCGGGCAATCGAGCCGCTCGGCGGTTTCGATCAGCAGCTCGCGCGCGGCCTCGTATTCCTGCGCGCCGACGATCACCGGCACGCCCTGCTTGATGATGCCTGCCTTCTCCGCCGCGATCAGCTCCACCCGGTCGCCGAGATAGGCTTCGTGGTCGAGCGAGATCGGCATGATGACGCTGGTCGCCGGGCGCGGAATGACGTTGGTGGCGTCGAAGCGGCCGCCCAGTCCCACTTCGATGATGGCGGCGTCCGCCGGATGCTCGGAAAAGAGCACGAAGGCGACGGCGGTGAGGATTTCGAAGACGGTGATCGTTTCGCCGCGATTGGCCTCTGCCACCCGGGCGATCGCGTCGGCGAGAATCGCGTCCTCGACCAGCCTGCCGCCGCCCTCGGCGCCGAGGCGGTAGCGCTCGTGCCAGTTGACCAGATGCGGCGAGGTGTGGACGTGGCAGGTGCGCCCGCCGGCCTCCAGCAGCGCGCGGCAGAAGGCGGCGACCGAGCCCTTGCCGTTGGTGCCGGCGATATGGATGACGGGCGGCAGGCGCTCGTGCGGATTGCCCAGCCGCTCGAGCAGGCGCTCGATCCGCCCCAGCGACAGGTCGAAGCCCTTTGGATGCAACGACATGAGCCGCTCGATCTCGCGGTCGGCGGCGTGCATCTCGATGGTCATTTGAACCGGCTTTCGTTAGGGGCCTGTCGGTCGGTCTGGTCGAAATGCGAAGCTAGGCGCCCGCGCGGCTTTCGGCCTTGGCCGGTTGCGGCGGCAGTATGTCCATCTGCGGCGTTTCTTCCGCGACGTCTTCGTTGACCAGTATCTTCAGGAGCCTCGCGATCATGTGCTTGAGCTCGATCCGCGAGACCACCATGTCGACCATGCCGTGCTCCATGAGATATTCGGAACGCTGGAAGCCTTCCGGCAGTTTCTCGCGGATCGTCTGCTCGATGACGCGGGCGCCCGCGAAGCCGATGATCGCGCCGGGCTCGGCGATGTGGATGTCGCCAAGCATGGCGTATGAAGCCGTGACGCCGCCCGTGGTCGGATTGGTCAGGACGACGACATAGGGCAGCCCCGCCTCCTTCAGGCGGTCGACGGCGACCGTCGTGCGGGCGAGCTGCATCAGCGAGAGGATGCCCTCCTGCATGCGCGCGCCGCCGGAAGCCGCGAACAGCACCATCGGCCGCTTGAGCTCGATCGCCGTCTCGAAGCCCTTGACGATCGCCTCGCCGGCGGCCATGCCGAGCGAACCGCCGATGAAGGAGAAGTCCTGCACGGTGGCGACGATGGGCAGGCCCTCGATCGCGCCGGTGGCGTTGACGACGGCGTCGTCGAGCCCGGTCTTGGCGCGATGGTCGCGCAGCCGGTCGGTGTAGCGCTTCTCGTCGCGGAACTTCAGCGGATCGATCGGCACCTTTGGATTTTCGAGGATCTCGAAATCGCCATTGTCGAAGAAATGCTTGAGCCTTTCCTTCGCGGCGATCTTCATGTGATAGCCCGAGGACGGGATCACCCATTGATTGCCTTCCAGATCCTTGTGGAAGACCATTTCGCCGGTCTCGGGATCCTTGATCCAGAGATTCTCCGGCATTTCCCGGCGACCGAGCATCGAGTTGATCTTCGGCCTGACGAAATTCGTGATCCAGTTCATCGCAAAAATCCTCGGTGTTAGATCACAAGATGGGGTGATTATTCGGCGGGAGCAAGGCGGGCGCGACGCACGCCGTGCGCGAGCCCGTCGACCAGCGTCGCCACCGCATCCGCCGGATCGGCGGTGAGCCTGCCGTTCGCGTCGATGACGTTGGCGACCGCGTTGACGATCGCGGTGCCGACCACGACGCCGTCGGCGGAGGCGCCGATGGCGCGGGCCTGCTCGGCGGTCTTGACGCCGAAGCCGACGCAGACCGGCAGGTCGGTGTGGCCCTTGATGCGCGCCACGGCCGACGCGACCTTGGTCGTGTCCGGCAGCGCCGAGCCGGTGATGCCGGTCATCGACACGTAGTAGACGAAGCCGGACGTGTTCTCGAGCACCTTGGGAAGCCGCTTGTCGTCGGTGGTGGGCGTGGCGAGACGGATGAAGTTGATGCCCGCCTTGAGCGCCGGAATGCACAGCTCCTCGTCCATCTCCGGCGGCAGGTCGACCACGATCAGCCCGTCGATGCCGGCTTCCTTCGCGTCCGCGAGGAAGCGGTCGACGCCGTAGATGTAGATCGGATTGTAATAGCCCATCATGACGATCGGCGTCTCGTCGTCGCCGGCGCGGAACTCGCGCGCCATCGCGACCGTCTTGGCGAGCGTCTGCCCGCTCTTGAGCGCACGCAGGCCGGCGGCCTGGATCGCCGGGCCGTCCGCCATCGGATCGGAGAACGGCATGCCGAGCTCGATGATGTCGCTGCCGGCGCCGGGCAGCGCCTTCATGATCTTGAGCGAGTTTTCATAGTCGGGATCGCCGCCCATGAAATAGGTGACGAGCGCGGGCCGGCCCTCTTGCTTGAGTTTCGCCATGCGGCGGTCGATGCGGGTCGTCATTGTCAGATCTCCATTCCCATCATCTTGGCGACGGTGTGCACGTCCTTGTCGCCGCGGCCGGAGAGATTGACGATGATGACCTCGTCCTTCGACATTGCGGGCGCGATCTTCATCGCATGCGCGATCGCGTGGGAGGATTCGAGCGCGGGGATGATGCCTTCGGTGCGCGTGGTGAGCTGGAAGGCCTCCATCGCCTCGTCGTCGAGGATCGGCAGGTAGTCGACCCGGCCGCTGTCGCGCAGCCAGGAATGCTCGGGGCCGACACCGGGATAGTCGAGGCCGGCGGAGATCGAGTGGCCGTCGAGAATCTGCCCGTCCTCGTTCTGCAGGAGATAGGTCCGGTTGCCGTGCAGCACGCCGGGCCTGCCGGCGCTCATCGATGCGCAATGCTCGGTGCCGTCGAGGCCGCGTCCGCCCGCCTCGATGCCGATGATCCTGACGTCCTTGTCGTCGAGGAAGGGATGGAAGATGCCGATCGCGTTGGAGCCGCCGCCCACCGCCGCGATCACCACGTCGGGAAGCCTGCTCTCCTGTTCGAGAATCTGCGCGCGCGCCTCGTTGCCGATGACCGACTGGAACTCGCGCACGAGCTCCGGATAGGGGTGCGGGCCGGCCGCCGTACCGATCAGGTAGTAGGTGTCCTCGACATTGGTGACCCAGTCGCGCAGCGCCTCGTTCATGGCGTCCTTGAGCGTGCCGTGGCCGGCCGAAACCGGCTTCACCTCGGCCCCGAGCAGCTTCATGCGGAAGACGTTCGGCTTCTGCCGCTCGACATCGGTGGCGCCCATATAGACGACGCAGGGAAAGCCGAAGCGCGCCGCGACCGTGGCCGAGGCGACGCCGTGCTGGCCGGCGCCGGTCTCGGCGATGATGCGTCGGCGGCCCATGCGCTTGGCGAGCAGGATCTGACCCAGGCAGTTGTTGATCTTGTGCGAGCCGGTGTGGTTCAGGTCCTCGCGCTTGAAATAGATCTTCGCGCCGCCGAGATGCCGTGTCAGCCCTTCCGCGAAATAGAGCTTCGAGGGCCGGCCGGCATAATGCGTCGAAAGCGCCTGCAGTTCCGCCTTGAACTCCGGATCGTCCTTCGCCTCGTTCCAGTGCCTTTCGAGGTCGAGGATGAGCGGCATCAGCGTTTCGGCGACGAAGCGGCCGCCGAACATGCCGAACATGCCCTGCTCGTCGGGACCGGTGCGAAACGAATTGGGCGGCACGGGCTGGTTCACGGCCGAACTCCTCTGGAAACAGGCGTCAGGCAGCGCTTCTTTCCCGCGCGTTCCGGACAGCCTTGAAGAAAGCGTCGATCAGCGCCGCGTCCTTGATGCCCGGCGCGCTTTCCACGCCTGACGAGATGTCGATGCCAGGCGGATTGGCGAGACGCAGCGCATCGCCGATATTGGCGGCGTTGAGCCCTCCCGAAAGCATGTAATCGATGCCGGGGTCAAGAGCGGAGAGCAGCTTCCAGTCGAAGGAGACGCCGTTGCCGCCGGGAAGGTCCGAACCCTTGGGCGGCTTGGCGTCGAAAAGGAAGCGGTCGGCGATGCCGCGATAGGGCGCGACGCGGCCGAGATCGGCGGCTTCGCTGATCGGGAGCGCCTTCATCACCGGCAGGCCGTAGCGCGCCTTCACCTCGGCCGTACGCTCCGGGCTTTCCTTGCCGTGAAGCTGCAGCATGTCCGGCGCGACGCCGGCGACGATCCCGTCGAGAAAGGCGTCGCCGGCATCGACCGTCACCGCGACGGTGCTGGCGCGGCCGCGCACGGCCTCGCGCAGCCGTCCCGCCGCGGGCGGGTCGATATTGCGGGGGCTCTTTTCGAAGAAGATGAAGCCGACATGGCTCGCCCCGCCGGCGAGCGCGGCGGCAACGGCGTCGGGCGTCTTCAGCCCGCATATCTTGATGTCGAGGGTCATTTCAAAATTCAACTCTCGGAAATGCGTTTCTGCGTTCCGATTCCTTTTTTCAAGCGCCGTTCTACCTTCTTGATATCTTCGGCGGGAGGTAGAGTTTCGGGCATATCGCCGCCAATTTCACGAATTGTCTGTCGCACTTTTGCTCCCACTTCAAAGTGGGTGCGGTTGGCCGCATCCTTTCCGCGCGTATTCTCTTTGCGCAATTTCTCTTCGGTTTGAGTAGCGCGAAACAAGTTTGCAGCAAGCTCCGTGCTGCCCATGTGATCCAGAATCTGCTGGCTGGCTCTCAAGCCCTTGCGACGTCGAATCCCAGGGACGTCCAACCCGCCATACAGTCCTTTGTATCCATGCGTCTGAAAGATAGCAAAATCCATGCCTTCACGCACACCCGCATTCTTTGCGGCGCTGGCTAGGTTCTTGTTATGCGTTCTGATTTCATCGCGGAGCAGTCGCCGGCGCTCATCCTCGGACAGGGGAATATACTCATCAGCTTGCTGATCAGCGATTTCCTGGCGTCTTGTCTGGATAGCAAAATAGGTTTGCGCGAATGCAACCTCTCGCTTTCGCGCATCTCCGTTCTGCGCAATCAGGTAACTCGCGTAGCGGCTGAGAACGATGTCTTCAATTTCACGCGCGGCGCCGCTCCCGAGATTGACCATTTTCCCGACGCCAGCAAAATGGTCAGAAGCTGCGTGGCCAGATGCGATACATGCTTCACGTGCGCGTTGCACGACCGCCAGAAAATTATCCCATTTTGCATATCCCAGTAGTCGCTGGAGGTCGCGCGCAAACCAGAATTCATTGCCTTCGTCGTCAGATTGAGCGGCCTCTTCGAAAGCGGAAATAAGATCTTCGATTGTTTTACCTGTCTTCTGGCGTCCAAAAGCGTCGTCGAACGCGATCTGCGCTAGTTTTTCGAAACGTTCATTTTTCTCCGACATTTACACCTCCCCCTTCTGGTACTTGGATATTACAGAATATGCCGCATTAAAGAGCAGCTCTCCAGAGTTCATTCGAACTGTATCGCCTGCAGCGCGCCGCCATTGCGCTTGAGCCAGGCCTTGCAGCGCTCGGTGTCGGGGCAAAGCTCCTTGCAGAGCTTCCAGAAGCCGGGTCCGTGGTTCATCTCCCGCAGATGCGCTACTTCGTGCGCGACGAGATAGTCGATCACCGGGCGCGGAGCCATCATGATGCGCCAGGAGAAGGACAATGCGCCGTCCGACGTGCAGGAGCCCCAGCGGCTCGACGTGTCCTTGAAGCGCACCGCCTTCGCCCGCCGCCCGATGGCCGCCGTGTGCTTCGCCACCAGCGCCTCGATCTCCTGCCTGGCCTCGCGCTTGAGGAAGTCGGCGATCCTGCGCGGCAAGTGCCTGCGGTCGCCATGGACGATGAGCGCCGGCTTGCCGTCGACCTCGCCGAGGCTGACCGTGCCGCGCGTTCCCGGCTCGTGCACGATCAGATGCGGTATGCCGCGCAGCGGGATCCTGATGCCGGGGCGGACCTGCGGCCTGTCGGGCACCTTGGCGAGCCGCGTTTCCAGCCAGCCGCGATGGCGCTCGAGGAAGCGATCGACCTCGCCATTCGCCAGGCCCGGCGGCACCGTGACCCGCAACCCGCGCCCGCCGGCATCGATCCTGAGCGTCAGGCGCTTGGCGCGGTCGTTTTCCACGATGCGCAGCGGCAGCGCCCGGTCGGCGACCATGTGCATGCGCTCCTGCGGTGGGGCAGGGCGCGGTCTGGTCTTCGGTTTTGGGTTTCTGAGGAAGCCGAACGCCATGGCTGGCAATCTATCCGATTCGCGGCGGTGCGTGGACGTCAAAGAAAACGGCGCCGGGGATGCCGACGCCGTTTCCGGGAGGATGCGGGTTTGGGACGGTCAGGCCTCGCTGGCTTCGCCCTTGCCCGGCTTGCCGCGCTTCGCGGGAGTGGTCCGGGAGCGCTGCGCCATGAAGCGGTCGAACTCCTCCTGGTCCTTGGCACGGCGAAGCTCGCGTGCGTAGTCGTCGAACTCGGTGCGCATCTCGTCGAGCTTGCGGCGCTCTTCGGCGAGCCGCTCGAGTTCCTTCTCGCGCCAATCGTCGAAGGCGACATTGCCCGTCTGGGCAAATCCGCGACCGGATGCCTTCCTGCAACCGGCAAAGAAGCCGTCGGTCGCCCGGTTCACGTCGCCCTTGAAGCCTTCAAGTCGGTCGCCCCAGATGATGTAGGCGAGCATGGCAAGGCCGAGCGGCCAGAACACCATGAAGCCGATCACCATCAGCGCGATGGTTGCTGGCGTCCATGCAGGACGGATCAATGCGGTTTTGGTCATGATCACCCGTTCCTTCGTGGTTTGCGTGCAGTCCGGCGACTGCATGATTTCGAAATGGGAACGGCAAAAAGGCGATTCAAGGCTGTCCGGCCGAAAACCGGACAACCTCTTGAATCAAGCCGATGAATTCCACATCAGCCGTTGCGGTAGATGTAGCTGTAGCCGTTGATCGCCGGCACGCCGCCAAGATGCGCGTAGAGCACCTTCGAGCCGGCGGGAAAATATCCCTTGCGCACGAGATCGATGAGGCCCTGCATCGATTTGCCCTCGTAGACCGGGTCGGTCATCATGCCTTCCAGCCGAGCGGCAAGTCGGATCGCCTCGTTGGTTTCCGCCGAAGGCACGCCGTAGACCGGGTAGGCATAGTCCTCGACCAGCACCACGTCGTCATTTTCGATGTCGCGTCCGAGGCCGACGAGGTCGGCCGTGCCGCGGGCGATCTCTAGGACCTGGGCGCGCGTCTTTTCCGGCGTGAAGGAGGCGTCGATGCCGATCACGTTGCGCTGGCGTCCGTCCTTGGCGAAGCCGACCACCATGCCGGCATGGGTCGAGCCGGTGACCGTGCAGACCACGATGTAGTCGAAAGCGAATCCCAGCTCGGCCTCCTGCGCCCTCACCTCCTCGGCGAAGCCGACATAGCCGAGACCGCCAAGCGGGTGGACGGAGGCGCCGGCCGGGATCGCATAGGGCTTGCCGCCCTTCGCCTTGACGTCCTCCAGTGCCCGCTCCCAGCTTTCGCGGATGCCGATGTCGAAGCCCTCGTCGACCAGTTCGATCTCGGCGCCCATGACGCGGCTCATCAATATGTTGCCGACGCGGTCGTAGACGGCATCCTCGAACGGCACCCAGCTTTCCTGCACCAGCCGGCATTTCATGCCGATCTTGGCGGCCGCCGCCGCGACCTGGCGGGTATGGTTGGACTGGACGCCGCCGATCGAAACCAGCGTGTCGGCGCCCGATGCGATCGCGTCGGGCACGATGTATTCGAGCTTGCGCAGCTTGTTGCCGCCGAAGGCGAGGCCGGAATTGCAGTCGTCGCGTTTGGTGTATAGCTCGACGTCGCCGCCGAGATGCGCCGACAGGCGCGCGAGCCTCTCGATCGGGGTTGGGCCGAAGGTGAGGGGATAGCGGGCGAATTTTTCGAGCATGAGGCGGTTCCTTTTGGCGAAAGCGTCGTCAGGACGCTACAGCAAGTGGCGCGGAAGGTGCTTTCAAAATACTACGACGCATTGCCATCCATATGTCGATATGACATGCATGATTGCCAAAAATGGGATAGAGAGTGCCAATTTATGGAAGATTCTTCCGACAGGGAGGCGCTGGACCGCATCGACGTGAAGATCCTGCGGCTTCTGCAGCGGGACGGCCGGCTGACCAATGCCGAGCTGGCCGCCAGGGCCAATATCAGCCCGGCGACCTGCCACCGGCGCACCCAGCGCCTTTTCGAGCGTGGCCACGTCCGCTCGGTCAGGGCGCTGGTCGAGCCGGCGTCGGTCGATCGCGGCGCGCTGGTTATGGTCGGCGTGGTGCTCGAGCGGTCGACGAAGGACAGCTTCGCGGCTTTCGAGGCGGCGGCGAAAAAACTCGACTGCGTGCTCGACTGTCATCTGGTGGCGGGCGACTTCGACTACTTCCTGAAGATCAGGCTGCGCGACATGTCGGAGTACAACCGGCTCCACGGCGAGCAGTTGCTGGGCCTGCCCGGCGTGCGCCAGACGCGCACCTTCTTCGTCATCAAGGAAGTGGTCGAGAACGCGCCGCTCGACTTTTGACCGCTAGCGGGTTCTCTCGACCAGCCCTTCCAGCGCGCCGATCATCATGGCGAGGTCCTGCGGCCGCGAAAGCCGGTGATCCCCGTCGCGGATCAGCGACAGCGTCACGTCGTCGGCCGGCAGGTGCTCGACGAGCTTCAGCGCATGCGTGTAAGGCACGTCGGGATCGGCCATGCCCTGCAGGATGTGCACCGGGCAATGCGTGTCGATCAGCCCCAGAAGCACGCGGTTTCTCGCGCCGTCCTCGAAGAGCGCGCGCGTGTAGATGTTGGGCTCGGGCGAATATTCGGAATGCTCCTCTATATAGCCCCTGGTTGCGAGGTCCTGCCGAAGCGCGTCGGTGAGCTGCGGCTCCATGAGATCGCTGGTGAAGTCCGGCGCCGGCGCGAGCAGCAGCAGCCCGCCGATCCGGCTGCCCTCGCCGGCCTTCTGCAATTCCTGGATCATGCGCAGCGCGATCCACGCGCCCATCGAGGAGCCGACGAGGATTTGCGGACCCTCGGTGAAGCGGCGCAGGACGACGAGGCTTTGGCCGAGCCAGCGCGAGATCGTGCCGTCGCGGAACTCGCCGCCGGATTCGCCGTGGCCGGAATAGTCGTGGCGCGTATAGGCGCGGCCCCCGGCTTCGGCCCACTGGTCGAGCGCCTCGGCCTTGGTGCCCTTCATGTCCGAGCGGTAGCCGCCGAGCCAGACGATGCCCGGCGCGCCGCCCGCGCGATGGCGCACCGCGATCCGGTCGCCCTCTGCTTCCATGAAGGTCGGCGCTGTGTCGTCCATGGCAATCTTCTCCGCAGGTTCCTATATGTTGCGGGCAACCTATTGCCATTTGCGGCATTGTCCGTGAAGCCCCGGGGACACAGTCGAAGGCGCGACAACTCTTTTATGCAGCCGCGTGATTCTTTTTAACTCATGTGCTATTGACGTTCGCTGCGCTTCCCGGGCATGGCGATCGCCCGTTCGGGCAAGCATGTCCTGAAGGTCAACAATTCAAGGAGACTACGACCATTCGCAGACCATTCAAAGCCGCGGCGCCGACCAAGGAAGGCCCCCGCGCAAATCTCGAGATCCGCGTGCCGCAAGTCCAGCTCATCGACGCGGAAGGCCTTAATCGCGGCGTCGTTTCGATCAACGACGCGCTTTTGATGGCGGAGGAGGCAGGTCTCGATCTCGTCGAAATTTCACCGAACCAGCAGCCGCCCGTCTGCAAGATCACCGACCTCGGCAAGATGAAATATCAGAGCCAGAAGAAGGCCGCCGAGGCGCGCAAGCGACAGAAGACCATCGAGATCAAGGAGATCAAGATGCGTCCCAACATCGACACCCATGATTACGAGGTGAAGATGAAGGCTGTGCGGCGGTTCTTCGAGGAGGGCGACAAGGTCAAGCTGACGCTGCGCTTCCGCGGCCGCGAGATGGCGCATCTGGAGCTTGGGATGCAGCTTCTCAACCGCGTGCGCGAGGAAGTGGAGGGCATCGCCAAGGTCGAGGCCGAGCCGAAGCTGGAAGGCCGCCAGATGATGATGGTGCTCGCCCCGAAATAACCACGATCCCGCCCGAGCTTGCGCTTCGTATCGAGCGCGGGTTCCGCACGAGGGATCGTCATGAGCGATGAGAATGCCAAGTCGCTGGCTTCGTATCAGTCGGCGCGCAGATTTGTATTGGCGTTGCTCATCGCGCTGATCTGCTTCGTTCTCGTTTTCGCGGCTTCCCTTCAGAACGAGCTGATGCACGAGCGCATCGAGTCGCTCGGCCTCGCGCTCATTCTGGTCGGCATCGGCGGGCGGCTTTGGTCCATCCTCTATATCGGAGGGCGCAAATCGGCCGAAGTCGTCTCGACCGGTCCGTATTCGGTCATGCGCAACCCGCTCTATTTCTTCTCGACGATAGCGGCGGCGGGCGTCGGGGCGCAGACCGGCAGCTATGTCGTCGCCACTCTCTTCGCCGTGCTTTGCGCGATCGTCTTCCACGTCGTCGCGCTGCGCGAGGAGCGGCATCTCAAGGCAACGCTCGGAGCGCCCTATCTGGACTATATCGGCCGGGTGCCGCGCTTTCTTCCCAATCCCCGCCTGTTCCGGGACGATTGCGAAGTCACCTTCAGGCCGCGCCTCTTCAATACGACCTTGCTCGACGGCCTGATCTTCCTCGTTTCGATACCGTTCTTCGAGCTGATCGAGGAAGGCCAGGAGATCGGGCTGATCCCGGTGCTGTTCTGGCTCTACTGAATGCCCTTGCGAAGCGAACTATTGCGCCGCTGGCCACTTGCTGGTATGAGGCGCGCGTTGTCGAGCCGCCCGGCAGGGCATGCCGTGGCGGTTCTTGATGCTGAAAGCTCACACCGACATCGAGCGAATTGGGACGCAGCCGGCCTGTTGCCGGTCTCCCGAATTGATCGAAGGGTTGGCTCCTTGCGGAGCCGTCTGCCAGGCAGACCGGCGTGGGCATAACAAAACGGAGTAGCAAAATGCCCAAGATGAAGACCAAATCGGCCGCCAAGAAGCGGTTCAAGATCACCGGTACCGGCAAGGTGAAGTCCGCCGCTGCCGGCAAGCGCCACGGCATGATCAAGCGCTCCAACAAGTTCATTCGCGACGCCCGCGGCACGATGGTTCTCGCAGAGCCGGATGCCAAGAAGATCGTCAAAAACTTCCTGCCGAACGGCGGCGGCCTCTGAGCCGGTTGGACAAGAGATTTAAGGAGATCATGACATGGCACGCGTAAAGAGGGGCGTCACCGCCCACGCCAAGCACAAGAAGGTCCTGAAAGCCGCCAAGGGCTTCTACGGCCGCCGCAAGAACACCATCCGCGTCGCGAAGCAGGCGGTCGAAAAGTCGCTGCAGTACGCTTATCGCGACCGCAAGAACCGCAAGCGCAATTTCCGCGCGCTCTGGATCCAGCGCATCAACGCTGCTGTCCGTGAGCACGGCCTGACCTATGGTCGTTTCATCGACGGCCTCAACAAGGCCGGCATCGAGATCGACCGCAAGGTGCTCTCCGACATGGCGATCCACGAGCCGCAGGCATTCGCCGCGCTGGTCGCCAAGTCGAAGACCGCGCTCGAATATCTCAAGGACACCACTCCGAACGCTTTTGAAAGCGCAGTCGCCTAACGACCAGCGTCTTTCCCGAAGCATTTGGAATTCAGTTTGGGAAACCCGCGCTGGCAGGGCTGGCGCGGGTTTTTCTTTTTGATGCGACTTACTCGAATGCCGAGTGCCATTCTCGAACCGACCAATTCAACGAGTGAAATCCGATCATCATGAGCGAACAGAACGCCAATCTCGCTGATCTCGAAGCCTCCCTGCTCGAAGAGATCACGGCCGCCTCCGACGAAGCGGCGATCGAGGCCGTGCGCATTGCCGCGCTCGGCAAGAAGGGCTCGGTTTCGGAAAAGCTGAAATCGCTCGGCTCGATGAGTCCCGAGGAGCGCCAGACCATGGGGCCGGCGATCAACGGTCTCAAGCAGCGGGTCACCGACGCCCTTTCCGCGCGCAAGGCCGAGCTGCGCGACGCGGCGATCGAGGTCCGCCTCGCCGGCGAGAAGGTCGACGTGACCCTGCCGGTGCGCCAGACGCCCGCCGAGCGTGGCCGCATTCATCCGATCAGCCAGATCATCGACGAGATCGCGGCGATCTTCGGCGACCTCGGCTTCCAGATCGCCGAAGGGCCGGACATCGAGACCGACCACTACAATTTCACCGCGCTGAATTTCCCTGAGGGGCATCCGGCGCGCGAGATGCACGACACCTTCTTCTTCAACCCGGACGAGAACGGCGCGCGCAAGCTTCTGCGCACCCACACCTCGCCCGTGCAGATCCGCACGATGGAGACGCAGAAGCCTCCGATCCGCATCGTCATTCCCGGCAAGACCTACCGGCAGGATTCGGACGCGACCCATTCGCCCATGTTCCACCAGCTCGAAGGGCTGGTGATCGACAAGAGCGCCAATGTCGCCAACATGAAGTGGGTGCTCAGCGAGTTCTGCAAGGCGTTCTTCGAGGTGCCGAGCGTGAACATGCGCTTCCGCCCGTCCTTCTTCCCCTTCACCGAGCCGTCGCTGGAGGTGGACATCCAGTGCGACCGCTCGCGCCCGGGCGAGGTCCGCTTCGGCGAGGGCTCGGACTGGATGGAGATCCTCGGCTGCGGCATGGTGCATCCCAACGTGCTGCGCCATGGCGGGCTCGATCCGGACGAATATCAGGGCTTCGCCTGGGGGATGGGGATCGACCGCATCGCCATGCTGAAATACGGCATGCCGGACCTGCGCGCCTTCTTCGACGCGGACGTGCGCTGGCTGTCGCATTACGGCTTCCGCCCGCTCGACATGCCGACGCTGTTCGGCGGGCTGAGCAACGGATGAGCGCCCACACCGGATCCTGCCGTTGCGGCTTGATCGCGACCGAGGCCGGCGCGGAACCCTTTCTGCGTTCCTATTGCCATTGCCGCGACTGCCGCAAGCAGACGGGCGCGCCGGTCATGGCCTTCGTCGGCTTCAGGGAGAAAGACCTGACATGGCACGGCGAGGCGAAGACCTGGCGCGCGGGCGGAGTCGTTCGCAGCTTCTGCGGCCATTGCGGCAGCCAGATCGGCTATCGCGACGACAAGCTGCCGGGCGAGGTCTACCTGGCCCTGGGCTTCATGGACGAACCCGAGCGCTACCCGCCCACCGTGCATGCCTTCTCCAGGCGGCGGCTGCCGTTTGTGCACATGGCCGACGACCTCCCGCATTTTGACGGATTCTCCGTCGACCGCTGACCGAGTGACTGGAAGAGACCGATGAAATTCACGCTTTCCTGGTTGAAAGACCATCTCGAAACCGACGCCACGCTCGAGGAGATCTGCGAGCGGTTGACGATGACCGGGCTGGAAGTCGAATCCGTCGATGACAAGTCGGCGCTTAAGCCCTTCGTCATCGCCAGGGTGCTGACCGCCGAGAAGCATCCCGACGCCGACAAGCTTCGGGTGCTGAGCGTCGACACCGGTTCCGGCCAGCCGGTGCAGGTCGTCTGCGGCGCGCCCAACGCGCGCGCCGGCCTCGTCGGCGCCTTCGCCGCGCCCGGCACCTATGTGCCCGGCATCGACGTCACGCTTTCGGTCGGCAAGATCCGCGGCGTGGAAAGCTTCGGCATGATGTGCTCGGAGCGCGAGCTCCTGCTTTCCGACGAGCATGACGGCATCATCGACCTGCCCGAGGATGCACCGGTGGGCGAGAGCTTCGCCGCATGGGCGAAACTCGACGACCCGGTCATCGAGATCAACCTGACGCCGAACCGCCCCGACGCCACCGGCGTCCACGGCATCGCGCGCGATCTCGCCGCCAGCGGCCTCGGACGGCTGAAGGACGGCACGGTCGAGCCGGTCGCGGGCGAGGGCGAATGCCCGGTCAAGCTGTCGATCGAGGCGCCCGATCTCTGCCCCGGCTTCGCGCTCCGCCTCGTGCGCGGCGTCCAGAACGGTCCGTCGCCGAAATGGCTGCAGCAGCGGCTGATCGCCATCGGCCTGCGCCCGATCAACGCGCTGGTCGACATCACCAACTACATGACCTTCGATCGCGGCCGGCCGCTGCATGTCTTCGACGCGGCGAAGGTGGCGGGCGACCTCGTGGTGCGCCGCGCCTTCGACGGCGAGAAGGTGCTGGCGCTCGACGGCCGCGAATATGAGCTGAATTCCGGCATATGCGTCATCGCCGACGACAATGGTGTCGAATCGATCGCCGGAGTCATGGGCGGCGAGCATTCCGGCTGCGACGAGGCGACGACCGACGTGCTGATCGAATCGGCGCTGTGGGAGCCCCTCAACGTGGCCCGCACCGGCCGCACGCTCGGCATCATCACCGATGCGCGCTATCGCTTCGAGCGCGGCGTCGATCCGGAGTTCATGGTTCCCGGCATCGAGCTCGCCACCCGCTTGGTGACGGATCTCTGCGGCGGCACGCCGAGCGAGACGGAGGTCGTCGGCTATGCCGGCTACCAGCCCAGGGTCGTCACGTTCCCGACGCTGGAGGTTCGACGCCTGACCGGCATCGACGTTCCGGCCGAGGAGAGCGTCGCCATCCTCGAACGCCTCGGCTTCGAGCCGCGCGGCGGCGGCTATGTCATCGACGTGGCGGTGCCGTCCTGGCGGCCGGACGTCGAAGGCAAGGCCGATCTCGTCGAGGAGGTGATGCGCATCAACGGCGTCGACAAGATCGCGCCGCAGCCGCTCGTCAGCCATGACGCCGTCAACGGCCGCATCCTGACGACGCTGCAGGTTCGCACCCGCGCGGCGAAGCGCGCGCTCGCGGTTCGCGGCATGATGGAGGCCGTCACCTGGTCGTTCATCCCGGCGGGCCATGCGGAGCTCTTCGGCGGCGGCCGGCCGGCGCTCAAGCTCGCCAATCCGATCGCCTCCGACATGTCCGACATGCGCCCTTCGCTTCTGCCCGGCCTCGTCGCGGCCGCGCAACGCAACGCCGATCGCGGCTTCGCCGACGTGGCCTTGTTCGAGGTCTCCGGCACATATGAGGGCGACCGGCCGGAAGACCAGCGCCGGGTCGCTGGCGGCGTGCGGCGCGGTACGGCGCGCATGGACGGGCAGGGCCGCCACTGGGCCGGCAATGCCCAGGCGGTCGGCGTGTTCGATGCCAAGGCGGACGCGCTCGCGGTGCTCGAGGCCTGTGGCGCGCCGGTCGACAAGCTGCAGGTCGAGGCCGGCGGTCCCGCCTGGTACCATCCGGGCCGCTCCGGCACGTTCAAGCTCGGCCCCAAGGTCGTGCTCGGCACCTTCGGCGAGTTCCACCCGAAGACGCTGGAGGCGCTCGACGTGTCCGGCCCGCTCTGCGGCTTCGAAATCTTCGTCGACGCGATTCCGGAGCCGAAGGCCAAGCCGACACGCACCAAGCCGCGCCTCGACATCTCGCCCTTCCAGGCGGTGCGCCGCGACTTCGCCTTCGTCGTCGACAGGTCCGTCGAGGCGGCGGCGCTGACGCGCGCGGCGAGCTCGGCCGACAAGAAGCTGATCACCGGCGTGCGCGTCTTCGACGTGTTCGAGGGCGCTGCGCTCGGCGACGACAAGAAGTCCGTCGCCATCGAGGTGGCGATCCAGCCGGTCGACAAGACCTTGACGGACGAGGATTTCGAGGCGCTCGCGGCCAGGATCGTCGAGAATGTCGGCAAGCAGACCGGCGGCGTGCTGCGCGCCTGACGATTGGCGGTGACCCGCGCGCCGGCCGGGTATAGGCTGGCGCCCGGGTGCCGCCATGATGCGTAATTCTTCCGACGGCTACGGCCTCGTCGCGATCGTTCTGCATTGGACGATCGCGCTCCTCTTCCTTGCCCAGATCGCGCTCGGGCTCGCCATGGTGCGGATTGGCGACCAGCGTCTCGCCTTCGAGCTGATCCAGTGGCACAAATCCTTCGGCTTCCTGATATTGGGGTTGGTGCTCGTGCGCACGGGTTGGCGTCTCGCGGAGGCGGTGCCGCGCCCGCTGCCGGGGCCCGCGTGGGAGCAGGGCGCGGCGATCCTGGTCCACCTGCTTCTCTACGCCCTGATGATCGTCCTGCCGCTCACCGGTTGGGCGCTGGTCTCCGTTTCGGTGCTCGAGATACCGACCTTCGCCTTCTATCTCGTCCTCGTCCCGCATCTGCCGCTCGGCGTGTCCGAGCAGGCGGAGGAGTTCTGGACCGCCGCCCATGTCTATGCCGGCTATCTCGTCATGGTGCTGATCGCCGTCCATGTGGCCGCCGCGCTGCGCCATCATTTCATCCTGCGCGACCATGCCCTGCGGCGGATGGTCCGGCCGGCCGATCACGGCACGATCAAAGCCGAGTGAAGCCTCGCCCGGGTGCTGGCGCGCCGCCATGCGCGGGTTTATCCTGCGCCGTCAGGCAGAGGGT
This sequence comes from Aquamicrobium sp. LC103, assembly GCF_001014615.2. Taxonomy (GTDB): domain Bacteria; phylum Pseudomonadota; class Alphaproteobacteria; order Rhizobiales; family Rhizobiaceae; genus LBCQ02. The sequence goes on along the minus strand of NZ_LBCQ02000001.1, from coordinate 407,085 downwards.
GTTTGCGCGAAGGATGATCGCAATGCGCGCCGTGCCGGCCTTCCCCGTTCTCGCCGTCCTGGCAATGGGCATCTCCGCCGTGGCCGCCCATGCCCAACAGGGATTCCCCGGCGGCGCCGGCAGCTACGCGATCAGTTCCAGAGGCTCGCAAATCGCCTTCGCCGTTCCGCAGGTGGGCGGCGGCGGCATTGCCGGGCGCTTCTCGAGCTTCGAGGGGGAGATGACGATCGATCCGTCGAATGTCGCGAGCTCCCGCGTCACCATCTCGATCTTTCCCGCAAGCGTCACCACCGGCAAGACGCGGGTGGACAATTTCCTGCGCTCCAACGCCGTGTTCGACACCGCGCACGAGCGCGAGATACGCTTCGTGTCGACGCGTGTCCTGCGCACCGGGGAACGGACCGCGCTGATCGAGGGAAATCTGACGGCGCGCGGCCGGACCGTGCCGGAAAGCTTTACCGCCGAATTGATGAATTCGAGCGGTCGCGCAATCAGCTTCCATGTCGTCGGCGACGTCTATCGATCGCCTTTCGGCATGGATGTCGGCAGGCCGATCTATTCCAACAAGGTCAATTTCGACATGACGCTCAGCGGCGTGCGCCGCTGACCAGCCGGAACCTTCCTCGTTTCCCGCCACGCAATTCAATGCTAAGCCGGAAGGGGTGAAAACGGAGGAGGTTCGACGATGTTTCGATGGGGTGTGCTATCGACCGCGAAGATTGCGCGGGAGCAGCTTCTGCCGGCGATCACCGATTCCGACAACGGCATGATCGCGGCGATCGCCAGCCGTGACCTGGCGAGGGCGCGTACCCTCGCCGACAGGTTCGGCGCGCGCCACGCCTTCGGCTCCTACGAGGAGCTTCTGTCCTCCGACGCGGTCGACGGCGTCTACATTCCCCTCCCCACCGCCCAGCATGTCGAATGGGCGGTGAAGGCGGCGGACGCCGGCAAGCACGTGCTGGTGGAAAAACCGCTGGCGCTCGGCGCCGACCAGATCGCCGAGGTGATCGCGGCGCGCGACCGCAACAAGGTGCTGATCTCCGAGGCCTTCATGGTGACCTATCACCCGCAATGGCTGAAGGTCCGCGAGCTTCTGAACGGCGGCGCCGTCGGCCGGCTGCGCCATGTGCAGGGCGTGTTCTCCTACTACAATGTCGATCCGGCGAACATGCGCAACCGGCCGGAGCTGGGCGGCGGTGCGCTTCCCGACATCGGTGTCTACCCGACGGTGACCACCCGCTTCGCCACCGGCGCCGAGCCGTCGCGCGTGCAGGCGACGATCGAGCGCGACCGCACCTTCGGCACCGACATCTATGCGAGCGTCAAGGCCGATTTCGGCCGGTTCGATCTTTCGTTCTACGTCTCGACGCAGATGGCCGCGCGCCAGTCGATGGTCTTCCACGGCGAGCTCGGCTACATCGAGGTGATCGCCCCGTTCAACGCCGGAAATTACGATCACCACCGCATCGAGCTCCACGACCGCAGTCATTCGGAGACGACCGTGTTCCGCTTCCCGGGCGTCCAGCAATACCGGCTCCAGGTGGAGGCGTTCGCCCGTGCCGCGCGCGGAGACGGCGTGCCGATCTTTGCGCTCGAGGATTCGGTCAGGAACCAGAAGGTCATCGACGCGGTCTACCGCGCGGCGGGCCATTCCGGCTGGGAAGAGGTCTGAGCGGCAGCGGTCGACCGGGAAGAAGGCACAAATGAAAAAGGCGCCCCGCTGGGGGCGCCTTTCGCGATTTCACGGGTGATGCTCGATCAGCCGAGCTTCGGATCGAGGCTGCCGTCCCTGTAGCGCTTGGCCATGTCGGCGAGCGGGATGACCCTGATCTTCTCGGCATTGCCGGCCGTCCCGAACTCCTCGAAGCGCTGCTTGCACAGCTTGGTCATCGCATCCATCGCCGGCTTCAGATATTTGCGCGGATCGAATTCCGACGGAGCCTCCGAAAGCACCTTGCGGATCGCGCCGGTCATCGCCATGCGGTTGTCGGTGTCGATGTTGATCTTGCGCACGCCGTGCTTGATGCCGCGCTGAATCTCCTCGACCGGCACGCCCCATGTCGGCTTCATCTGGCCGCCATGCTTGTTGATGATCTCCTGCAGCTCCTCCGGCACGGAGGACGAGCCGTGCATGACCAGATGGGTGTCGGGCAGCAGGCGGTGGATCTCCTCGATGACGTTCATGGCGAGAACCTCGCCGTCCGGCTTGCGGCTGAACTTGTAGGCGCCGTGGCTGGTGCCCATGGCCACCGCAAGCGCGTCGACCTTGGTGTCGCGGACGAACTGCAGCGCCTGCTGCGGGTCGGTCAGAAGCTGGTCGTGGCTGAGCTGGCCTTCGGCGCCGTGGCCGTCCTCCTGCTCGCCCTCGCCGGATTCCAGCGAGCCGAGCACGCCGATCTCGCCTTCGACCGAAACGCCGCCCCAATGCGCGATGTCGACCACCCGCCGGGTGATGCCGGCATTGTAGTCGTAGTCCGCCGGGGTCTTGCCGTCCTCCTTGAGCGAGCCGTCCATCATCACCGAGGTGAAGCCGTGCTGGATCGCGGTCATGCAGGTGGCTTCGTTGTTGCCGTGGTCGAGATGCATGCAGACGGGGATCGATGGATGGATCTCGACGAGGGCATCGATCAGCTTTGCGAGCACCACGTCGTTGGCGTAGGCGCGCGCGCCGCGGCTGGCCTGGATGATGACGGGCGACTTGGTCGCGTCCGCCGCTGCCATGATCGCCAGGCCCTGTTCCATGTTGTTGATGTTGAAGGCAGGCACGCCATAGCCATGTTCGGCGGCGTGATCGAGCAATTGCCTAAGGGTGATGCGGGCCACGTTCAGTCCTCCTGGAAGCAATAGAACTGCTACCGGGTATGAAGGAGGCCGATTGCGGAATCAACATGGCTGGAGACGGCGGCGGTCCGAAAACCCGATTTCAATCGAATCAATAGATTGCCAGGGGCAGGGCCATTTCGTCGCACTCCCCCGCAACCGCCTTGCTCGGGCCCGGGAAGCCTGCTGTCACACAAGGTAACAGGATTTGAGTGGGCACGGAGGAACCCCCTCGCTAGGAGGCGACTTTATCCGAACCATGACCATTCAGCCTCACCCCACCCGCGACACTCGCATCGACGTTTTCCGCGCGCTGGCCTTGTTGACGATCTACGTCAACCACGTGCCGGGAAACCCGTTCGAGTTCCTGACGCACAAGAATTTCGGCTTCTCCGATTCGGCGGAGGCCTTCGTCCTCATTTCGGGCATCGCCGTCGGCCTCGCCTACGGGCTGAAGTTCCAGCCCGGCAACCGGCTCCTGAGCACCCTGAAGGCATGGCGGCGCGCCGGCGTGCTCTATGCGGCGCAGCTTTTCACGACGATGGCGACGCTCGGCATCTTCGCGCTGGTCTCGATCCGCTACTCCTCGCCGGAGGTAATGGAGAAGATCAATATCGGGCCGGTGATGAACGACACGGCGGCCGCCCTTGTCGGGCTCGTCACGCTCGGCCACCAGCTCGGCTACAACAACATCCTGTCCATGTACGCCGTTGTGCTGCTCCTGCTGCCGGCCTTCCTCTATCTCGGCTCGGTGAGCCTGCGGCTGATGCTCACCTTCTCGGCGGCGGTGTGGCTGCTGGCCGGCCTCTACAATGTCGCGCCGCCCAACTATCCCAGTGGCGGCTACTGGTTCCTGAACCCGCTTTCCTGGCAGTTCCTGTTCGTGATCGGCATAGCCGGCATGCTGCATGTCCGGCGCGGCGGGCGCATCGAGGCCAATCCGCTGCTTTTGGCCGCCGCCTTCGGCTATATCCTGCTGTCGCTGTTGTGGGTGCGCATCCCGCTCTGGGGCATCGACACCTCGCTCGGCCTGCCGGGCGTGCTGACCGGCTTCAACAAGACCTTCCTGTCGTTGCCGCGCCTCCTGCACGTGCTGGCGCTCGCCTATGTGATCGTCTCGATCCCGGCGATCTCCAACCTGGCGCGCACGCGCCTCGACAATCCCCTCGCCGTGCTCGGCAGGCATTCGCTGCCGGTCTTCGTCGTCGGCACGATCCTCTCGATGGCGGCGCAGGCCTATATGCAGGTGGCGCCGGCGAGCATGCTGCTCGACACCGCGCTGGTGGTCGGCGGCATCGCGCTGCAATTCGCGCTCGCCTACTATCTCGACTGGTATCAGCGCGCCGTGCGCGCCGCCAAGGTGCGGCCGATCATCGAGCCCGCCCTGCAGCCGCCGGTGCGCGTCGCGCCGCAGCCCGTCCACGCAAAGCCGGTTTCCGTCTGAGGGTTCATCCCTCAGACGTGCTGGCCGCCATTGATGTGGATTTCCGCGCCGGTGACGTAGGACGCCTGCCCCGAGCACAAAAAGAAGATGATGTCCGAGACCTCGCCGGTCGAGCCCAGCCGGCGCAGCGGAATGGTCTCGACGATCTTCTCGGTGCCCGGCGACAGGATCGCCGTATCGATCTCTCCGGGCGCGATCGCGTTGACGCGTATGCCGTGCGGCCCGAAATCGGCGGCCATCTCGCGCGTCAGCGAGGAAAGCGCTGCCTTCGACGTCGCATAGGCGGTGCCCGCAAACGGATGGACCCGGCTGCCGACGATCGAGGTGACGTTGACGATCGCGCCCTGCGCGGCCGACAATTCCTTGAAGAGGCCCCGCGCCAGCATGATCGGCGCGAAGAAATTCACCTGAAAGACGTCGCGCCAGACATGCATCGGCGTCTCGATGGAATTCATCCGCGCGCCGTCCTTGAGCTTGGGCGAAATCGCGGCGTTGTTGACGAGCGCGTGCAGCCGCCCGCCATTGGCCTCCAGCCGGTGGCGGATCTCGGAAACGGCGATGCCGACGTCCTCGGGATCGGAAAGATCGACCTTGATGTGGTCTTCCGGCCCCGCCGGCCAGGGGCAATCCTCGGCGAAAGCCTGCCGGGAACAGGTGATGACGCGCCAGCCCTCGCGTGAGAAGCGCTTCACGGTGGCGTGCCCTATCCCGCGGCTCGCCCCGGTGAGCACGAGTGTCTTGCGGTCGTCGACTGCTGCGGCCATGTCTTTGATCTCCCGGCTGCTATGTAGTCGAAGCGGGCGCGGATTGCGAGCAAATGCTTTGTCGCACCGGTGGGAGCGGTGCGACGGTTGCGGGGCCTAGTTGCCGAGAATGATGTCCAGGATCGTGCCCTGGCGCCGCTGCGGCTTGCCGCCGACGTCGCCGGGCGGCACCGGACGGCCGTCTATGGATCCGGTATGGCCCGGCTGCGACGATGCCGGCACCGCCCGCGGCGTGACGTCGCCTTCCTGCGAGCGCAGGAGGTCCTCGACCCGCGACAGGGTGCTCCCGTTCCAGCCGCCGGGAAGGTTCGCCACCGGCACGCCCTCATGCGCGGCCGTCATGAACTCGTTCCAGGCCATCGCCGGCAGCGAGCCGCCGGTGATGTTCTTCGTCGGCTTGCCGTCGTCATTGCCGAACCAGACGCCGGTGGTGAGGTTCGCGGTATAGCCGACGAACCAGGCGTCGCGCGAATTCTGGCTGGTGCCGGTCTTGCCGGCCGCCGGCCAGCCGAAGGCAGCCCTGCGCGCCGTGCCGCCGGTCACCGTCTCGCTCATCATCGCGTTCATCATGCCGATGATCTCCGGCCTTGCGACGCGCGGCCCCTGCGACGGGCTGTCCTGATAGAGCACCTCGCCCTTCACCGTCGTTATCCTGCTGATGAAGTGCACTTCCGGCCGGAAGCCGCCATTGGCGAAGGGCACGTAGGCGGCCGTCAGCTCGAGCGGCGTCACTTCCGACGTTCCGAGCGAGATCGAAAGGTTCGGCTGCAGGTTGGATTCGATGCCCATGCGCCAGGCGGTCTCGACGACCGCCGCCGGGCCGACCTCGTTGGTGAGCTGGGCCGCGACCGAGTTCAGCGATTTCGCCAGCGCTTCCTTCAGCGTGACGTGGCCGTAGAACTTGTCGCCATAGTTGCGCGGCGACCATTTGCCGAACCGGATCGGTGCGTCGTTGCGCACGGTGTCCGGGAACATGCCGTTCTCGAGCGCCGCCATGAAGACGAAGGGCTTGAACGCTGAGCCCGGCTGGCGGCGCGCCTCGGAAGCGCGGTCGAACTGGCTGGTGGCGTAGTCGTAGCCGCCGACCATGGCGCGCACCGCGCCCGACGCGTCGATCGAGACGAGCGCGCCCTGGCTGACACTGTATTTGTCGCCCTGTTCGTCGATCAGCCGGCGGATCGAGGCCTCGGCGAAGGTCTGCAACACCAGGTCGACGGTGGATTCCACCACCACGTCCTCGCGTACCTCGCCGATGAGCTGCGGCAGTTCCTCCATGATGCGGTCGGCGACATAGTGCTCCGACCCGGTCCAATAGGCGGTGGCGCGCGTGGCGGGCGCGCTCATCGCCGAGGCGAGCTCGCTGTCGCCGATCATGCCTTCCTGGCGCATGGCGGACAGAACGAGCTGGGCGCGGCTCTCCGCCGCCTTCGGGTCACGCGCGGGCGAAAGCCGCGACGGGGCCTTGAGCAGGCCGGCCAGAAGCGCGGCCTCCGAAAGCGATACGTCGCGCGACGATTTGCCGAAATAGCGCCGCGAAGCGGCCTCGACGCCATAGGAGCCGGAGCCGAAATAGACCCGGTTCAGATACATCTCCAGGATCTGGTCCTTGGTGTATGTGTGCTCCAGCCAGAATGCCATCAGCACTTCCTGCACCTTGCGCTCGATCGTGCGGTCCGGCTTCAGGAACAGATTCTTGGCGAGCTGCTGGGTGAGCGTCGATCCGCCTTGCGAGAAGCGTCGGTCGACGATGTTGCCGATCACCGCGCGGCCGAGGCCGAAGGGATCGACGCCGAAATGCGAGTAGAAGCGGCGGTCCTCGATCGCCATCACCGCCTGCGGGATGTAGGGCGACATCTCGTGCAGCCCGACGGATTCGCCGCCGGTCATGCCGCGATTGGCGAGGAGCTGCCCGTTGACCGAGACGATCTTGACGTTGGGCGGCCGGTCGGGGATCGACCAGGTCGTGGCGCTCGGCATCTGCGCCGCGTAGAAGGCGACGAGGCCGGCGCCGGCGATGCCCGCCCAAAGGCCGAGCACCATGGTCCAGTAGACCATGCCGCGCATCAGGCCGAGCAGGCCGCGGCGCTTGCCGCGCGAGCGGCGCCCGGCCGGCTTTCGCGACGATTTGCCCCGCGAGGATGCGGAAGACCTGCGCTGGGTCGAGGTGGATTTGCGCTTCTTGGCGGCCGGCACGACGCGGTCCTCCTCACTTACGAAAAAGCCCGAAGGCTGCTCATCGTCCGCCGGACCGTCGAAGGTCGGCTCGATGCGTGCGTTGTGGTCCCGTCTGCCCATCCCCGTGCCTGATTTCTCTCTTTTCAGGATATCGGCCCGCGATGGACACTAAATGCGGCGATTTAAGGGGGTGTTAAGAGGGTTTTATCGAACCGGTTCATGCCGCGCTAACCACTCGCCCTAACCTTTCCCTCGCTCTTTTGCCCTATCGTTGCGTCCGGTTGTCTTAGGGTGAGGCGTGGGCGATGGAAAAAATGAGGCTTTCGGGCGAAAACGCGCGGGTCGACTGGGTGGATGCCGCCAAGGGCATCTGCATCATCTTCGTGGTCATGATGCATTCGACGCTCGGCGTCGGCCTGGCGATGGGCGCGGAAGGCTGGATGCACGATGTCGTCGCTTTCGCGCGGCCTTTCCGCATGCCCGATTTCTTCCTGATTTCGGGCCTGTTCCTCGGTCTCGTCATCGACCGGCCCTGGCTGCGCTATATCGACCGCAAGGTCGTGCACTTCGTCTACTTCTACGTGCTCTGGCTCACCATCCAGTTCGCGTTCAAGGCGCCGGGAATGTATCTGGAGGACGGACCGCTCGCCCCGCTCGAGCAATATCTGCTGGCCTTCGTCCAACCTTTCGGAACCTTGTGGTTCATCTACATCCTGCCGATCTTCTTCGTCTTCACGCGGCTGGTGAAGGGCCTGCCGGTCTGGCTGGTCTTCGCGTGGGCGGCGGTGCTGGAGATGCTGCCGATCCACACCGGCTGGCTGCTGTTCGACGAATTCTGTGCCCGCTACGTCTATTTCTTCGCCGGCTACGCCTTTGCCGCGCGCATCTTCGGCATCGCCGAATGGATGCGCGCGCATCGCGCAGGCGCGCTCGCCTTCCTGGCTGGATGGGCGCTCGTCAACGGCGTGCTGGTCTTCTCGCCGGTGCCGGAGGCAATGGCGGGCTTCGCGCAGGTCGAGGGCGGAGCGCATGCCGAGGCGAGCCTGGCGGCGCTGCCGATCCTCTCCCTTCTGCTCGGCGTCGCCGGCGCGATGGCGATCGTGGCCGTGTCCGCGCTGGTATCGGAAATGCGGGCCGCCTGGTGGCTCACATGGCTCGGCGCGCATTCGATCGTCGTCTACCTCGCCTTCTTCCTGCCGATGGCGACGGCGCGTTCGCTGCTCATCAAGACCGGCATCATCACCGATGTCGGCACGATCTCGCTGCTGGTCACGATCTCCGGCGTGGTCGGCCCGGCCATCCTCTACGGCCTGGTGCGGTGGTCGGGCCGCGGCCGCTTCCTGTTCGAGCGGCCGCGCTGGGCCCATGTCGACCGCAAGCCGGCGAAGCAGGATCCGGCGGGCGTGCCCGCCGAATAGCTGCGGGGAAATCAACTATGGGCGAAGATGTCCTGTTCGTCCCAGCCCATCAGGTCGAGCTTGGCGCGGGTCGGTAGGAAGCGGAAGCAGGCTTCCGCTTCGCGCAGCCGCCCGTCGCGCACCAATCGTGCGACCAGCTTGTCGCGAAGCTGGTGCAGGTAGAGCACGTCGGAGGCCGCGTATTCGAGCTGTTCCGGCGAGAGGGTTTCGGCCGCCCAGTCCGAGGATTGCTGGACCTTCGACAGGCTGACGCCCAGCAATTCCGAGCATATCTCCTTGAGGCCGTGCCGGTCGGTATAGGTGCGCGTCAGTCGCGAGGCGATCTTGGTGCAGAACACCGGCTCCGGCATCACGCCGAACGTGTGGTAGAGCACGGCGAGGTCGAAGCGCCCGAAATGGAAGAGCTTGGTGATGCGGCGGTTGCGCAGCAGGCTCACCAGGTTGGGCGCGCGTTTCTGCCCGCGGTCGATCTGGATCACGTCGGCGGTCCCGTCGCCCGGCGATATCTGCACGACGCAGAGCCGGTCGCGATGCGGGTTCAGGCCCAGCGTCTCGGTGTCGATCGCGACCGCGTCGACATCGTAGTTGGCAAGGTCGGGCAGGTCGTTCTTGTGGAAGCGGATGGTCATCGTCGCCTTTCGTGGTCAGGCCGTGAGGGCGGCGAGGATGCGCGCCCAGCTTCTCTGGCCCCTGTGGAATGAGGAGAGGTCGTATTTCTCGTTGGGCGAATGGATGCGGTCGTCCGAAAGGCCGAAGCCGACGAGCAGCGATTCCATGCCGAGCATGTTCTGGAAATCGCCGACGATCGGGATCGACCCGCCCATGGCGATCATCGCCGCGGGCTTGTTCCACTCGTCGGTCAGCGCCTGCTTCGCCTTGGTCAGGAAGGGCGAATCGTAGGAAAGCTGGATCGCGGGCGAGCCGCCGTGCCTGTGGAACACCACCGAGCAGTCGGCCGGGATGCGCGCCTCGACGAAGGCGCGGAAGGCGGCGCGGATCTTCACTGGATCCTGTTTGTGCACGAGGCGGAAGGAGACCTTGGCCGAAGCTTCCGAGGCGATCACCGTCTTGAAGCCCTTGCCGGTATAGCCGCCGGAAATGCCGTTGAATTCGGCGGTCGGGCGCGCCCAGACCAGTTCCAGGATCGACCGGCCCTTCTCGCCGGACGGGATCGAAAGCCCGACCTCGCCGAGGAAGCTTTCGGCGGTCTCCCCGAGCCCTTCCCAGGATTTCAGGATCTGCGACGGCGTTTCCTCGACGCCGTCGTAGAAGCCCGGGATCGTCACGCGGCCGTTCTCGTCATGCACGTCGGCGAGGATCCTCGCCAGGATGCGGATCGGATTGGCGGCCGCGCCTCCGAACTCGCCGGAATGCAGGTCGCGGTCGGCGGCGTGCACGGTCACCTCCTCGCCGACGAGGCCGCGCAGCGCCACTGAGATCGCCGGCGTCTCGCGGTCCCACATGCCGGTGTCGCAGACCATGGCGAAATCCGCCTTCAGCTCCTCCGCATTGGCCTCGAGGAACGGCTTCAGCGAGGGCGAGCCGGATTCCTCCTCGCCCTCGAACAGGAGGGTGATCCTGCATGGCAGGGAGCCGTGCACGGATTTCCATGCCCGACAGGCTTCAACGAAGAGCATGAGCTGGCCCTTGTCGTCGGACGCGCCGCGCCCGGTAATGACCTTGCGGCCCTCGCCCAGATCCTTGATCGCGGGGGCAAACGGGTCGGTATCCCAGAGATCGAGCGGGTCGACCGGCTGCACGTCGTAGTGACCGTAGAACAAGAGGTGCGGCGATCCCGCCGGCCCCTCGTGATGGGCGACGACCATCGGGTGTCCCGGCGTGTCGCGCACGCTGGCGTCGAAGCCGATGCCCTTCAGGTCTTCCACCAGCCATTCGGCCGCGCGCCGGCAGTCGGCGGCATAGGCGGGGTCGGTGGAGATCGAGGGTATGCGAACCAGCGAGAACAGCCGTTCGATGCTGTTTTCGAGATCGGCGTCGATCCTGTCGAGAACGGGAGAGATTGCGGACATGGCGGGAAACCTTTCGATTCTTCGGCACGACCCTATAGCCACACCGCACGCTCGAAAAGTCCGGGATTTGAGCGCGGAGGCGGTTGCGATGCCATCCGCACAAAAAAGTGCCGCCGTGGTGGAGGGGGAACCACGGCGGCCTTACTCTAAACGAAGCGGCAGCCCGGAGAGGGGGATGAGGCTGCCGCTCTTGTCCGGTCAGGCGGGGGACGGGCCTACTTCCGGACTTCGGCGATAATTGCCGATGCGATGTATTTGGGTCGTTGATAATGGCGATTCAAGGGCACGAACATTAAAGATCTGTAACATAGGCGTGATGAGTTTCTGGGCCCTTTTTCCGTGGCAGTAGGCTCGGATTCTGCACCTGGACACCAGAAGCGCTCCGCGCTACCCGTTTGCGCATGAAAAAAGGCGATCATCTCTTTCTTGTCGACGGCTCCGGCTACATCTTCCGTGCCTATCACGCCCTGCCTCCGCTGACGCGCAAGTCGGACGGGCTGCCGGTGGGCGCGGTGTCGGGTTTCTGCAACATGCTCTGGAAGCTGATGCAGGACGCGCGCAACACCGATGTGGGCGTGACGCCGACGCATTTCGCGGTCATCTTCGATTATTCGTCGAAGACTTTCCGCAACGAGCTCTATCCCGAATACAAGGCCAACCGCTCCGCCCCGCCCGAGGATCTGATCCCGCAATTCGGGCTGATCCGTCACGCCACCAAGGCGTTCGACCTGCCTTGCATCGAGATGGAGGGGTTCGAGGCGGACGATCTCATCGCCACCTATGCGCGGCTTGCCTGCGAGGCGGGCGGCGACACCACGATCATCTCTTCCGACAAGGATCTGATGCAGCTCGTCGGCCCGACGGTCTCCATGTACGACCCGATGAAGGATCGCGAGATCAGGGTGCCGGAGGTCGTCGAGAAATGGGGCGTGCCGCCCGAAAAGATGATCGACCTGCAGGCGCTGATGGGCGATTCGATCGACAACATTCCCGGCGTGCCTGGCATCGGCCAGAAGACCGCCGCTCAGCTCATCGAGGAGTTCGGCGATCTCGATACGCTTCTGGCGCGCGTTTCCGAGATCAAGCAGAACAAACGCCGCGAATCTCTGATCGAACACACGGAGAAGGCGCTTCTGTCGCGCGAGCTGGTGCGCCTCAAGAACGACGTGCCGGTGGTCGAGACGCTCGACGAGCTCGTGCTGCAGCCGCCGAACGGGCCGAAGCTCGTCGCCTTCCTGAAGACGATGGAATTCACCACGCTCACCCGCCGCGTCGCCGAGGCCTCGGGCACGGAAGCGGCGGAGATCGAGCCGCTGCATGTCGACGTGCAATGGGGGGCGGATGCGCACGGGCCGGATCTCGTCGCGTCGTCGCCGGAGCAGCCCGAGGCCTTGTCGAGCGGCGACGTGGCGCCGACCGAGGCTTCGCGCGGCGATGCTCCGACGCCGTCCGACCTTGCCGCTGGCCGCGCCGCCGAGGCGATCGCCGGCAGGATCGACGTCAATGCCTATGCCTGCATCCGCGACCTGGTGACGCTCAAGGCCTGGATGAAGGAGGCGCGCGAGGAAGGCGTCGTTGCCTTCGACACCGAGACCACCTCGCTCGATCCCATGCAGGCCGAGCTCTGCGGCTTCTCGATCGCGATCCGGCCCGGCCATGCCGCCTATGTGCCGATCGCTCACAAGTCCGGCGTCGGTGACCTGCTCGGCGGCGGACTTGTCGAGAACCAGATACCGGTGCGCGAGGCGCTCGACGAGCTGAAGACGCTGCTCGAGGACCGCTCCGTCCTGAAGATCGGGCAGAACCTGAAATACGACCTCGTCGTCATGCACCGGCACGGCATCGAGGTGGCGCCCTATGACGACACGATGCTGCTCTCCTACGTGCTCGACGCCGGTGTCGGCGGGCAGGGCATGGACGACCTCTCCGAGCGCTGGCTGGGTCACAAGCCGATCGCCTTCAAGGACGTGTGCGGTTCGGGCAAGAACCTCGTCACCTTCGATTTCGTCGATCTCGAAAAGGCGACCTGCTACGCCGCCGAGGATGCCGACATCACGCTGCGGCTTTGGCGCGTGCTGAGGCCGAGGCTCGTCGAGAAAGGCCTGGTCTCGGTCTATGAGCGGCTGGAGCGACCGCTGGTGCCGGTGCTCGCGCGCATGGAGGAGCGCGGCATTTCGGTCGACCGCCAGATCCTGTCGCGGCTTTCGGGCGAGCTGGCGCAGGGCGCGGCGGCGCTCGAGGACGAGATCTATCGGCTTGCCGGCGACCGCTTCACCATCGGCTCGCCGAAGCAGCTCGGCGACATATTGTTCGGCAAGATGGGGCTGCCGGGCGGCTCCAAGACCAAGACGGGGCAATGGTCTACCTCCGCGCAGGTGCTCGAGGATCTGGCCGCGGCCGGCCACGAGCTGCCGCGCAAGATCGTCGACTGGCGCCAGCTCACCAAGCTGAAATCGACCTATACCGACGCGCTGCCGGGCTACATCCATCCCGAGACGAAGCGGGTCCACACCTCCTACGCGCTCGCCGCCACCACGACCGGCCGCCTGTCGTCTTCGGAGCCGAACCTGCAGAACATCCCGATCCGGACCGCCGAAGGGCGCAAGATCAGGACGGCCTTCATCGCCGATCCGGGCAACAAGCTGGTCTCCGCCGACTACAGCCAGATCGAGCTGCGCGTGCTGGCGCATGTGGCCGACATTCCGCAGCTCCGCCAGGCCTTCGCCGACGGCATCGACATCCACGCGATGACCGCCTCGGAAATGTTCGGCGTGCCGGTCGACGGCATGCCGTCGGAGGTTCGCCGCCGCGCCAAGGCGATCAATTTCGGCATCATCTACGGCATTTCCGCCTTCGGCCTCGCCAACCAGCTCTCGATCGGGCGCGAGGAAGCCGGCAGCTACATCAAGAAGTATTTCGAGCGCTTTCCCGGCATCAAGGACTACATGGATTCGACCAAGGCCTTCGCGCGCGACAAGGGCTATGTCGAGACGATCTTCGGCCGCCGCGCGCACTACCCGGAAATCCGTTCGCCCAACCCGTCCGTCCGTGCCTTCAACGAGCGTGCCGCCATCAACGCGCCGATCCAGGGATCGGCGGCCGACATCATCCGCCGCGCCATGGTGCGCATGGAAGGCGCGTTGCATGCCGCCGGGCTGGAGCGGACCCTGATGCTGCTCCAGGTCCATGACGAACTCATCTTCGAGGCGCCCGACAACGAGGTGGCGAGCGCCATTCCCGTCATACGCGAGGTGATGGAGAACGCCGCCATGCCGGCCTTGTCGATGAAGGTGCCGCTGCATGTCGACGCCCGCGCGGCCGACAATTGGGACGAGGCGCATTAGCGCCCGGCTCTGGCTCGACCTGGGCGCGAGCCGATGCTCCGGATCAGGTGCATTCGGATGGGTCGGAGCGTGCCGCAGCCGAACTATCCAAGCGCATCCGCAAGCATGTCGTTCAAGCGGGTGAAGGCGGCGGACTCGTCCGGCGCATGGTCCGGATTTACCTCCGTGATGGTCAAGGCGCGCCATTGCGGCAGGGCGGTCAGACGGTTTAGCACGAAAGCGGCCTGCTCCAGTTTGAGACCGTCGCAACGACGCACGTTCTCGGCGATCGGAAAATCGATGAAGGACAGAACGTCGGCATCGAAGTGAATGAGTACACAGTCGAATTGCGCCGCCCATTTGACCGTCCGCGCCGCCGCCACTCCGATATCGTTCAAAGCCTCCTCGCGCGATATGACCTTGATCGCATGATCCCTGATTGCAGCGGCTTCGGGCGGAGTGATGTTTTCGACGCCGAAATAGAGGAGTTGCCGAGGCGCGAGCATCGGACGGATGGGGCCTAGTCCGGCGAGCGAAGGCTCGCATCCGGGAATGTCGAGTAGATGAGCGACGCCCATCCAGTCCAAGGCACCGTCGCTCGTCTCGGGTATGTTGAGGTCGGCATCGAAGTCGATATAGACGAGTCCGGTTCGTGCGCCGGCCATATTCGCCCCAGCGACCGTTCCCAGCTCCACGGTACAATCACCGCCCAGGACAAGCGTGTCCTCCTGCTCGGCGATCGCCGCAGCCACCTTGCTTGCTACGAGGGTGCAGGCGTGGCGCACGGCCTCAAGATTCATGGCCTGCGGCCGCGAGGAATCCGGGCGCCATCGGAACGACGCAACGTCGCCATGATCCCTGACTTCCCTCTTCCGACCCGCGAGTGCCTTTGCAAGGCCGTGCCGGCGAAAGGTTGCGGGAGCTTGTTCCTGCCCTGGCGCATAGGCGCCGGCGCTTGTAGCGGCGCCGACAATGTTCAGCAAACGCGCCGCCAATTCAAACCTCCATCTAGCGCGATTCCGTTGCAAACGTATCGAGTGAGGAGAAGTTCCTCCGCGACCGCGGATGTTCGCTAGACGCCGGCGTGCACAACGGCATCGGGACTGGTACAGTCGTGACCAATGCGACGGCAGCCAACGGGAGGAGACGAGAATGAAGAAAAGCGGCGCGACGCAAGCAGGAGAGGGAACCTCTCCCTCGGAACTCATCGATGCGAGAATCGAGGATCTGGGCGACTGGCGCGGCGCGACGCTCGCCCGGGTCAGGGCCCTCGTCAAGCAGGCCGATCCCGAGATCGTCGAGGAGTGGAAGTGGAGAGGGGTTCCGGTGTGGTCGCACGCCGGCATCGTCTGCACCGGCGAGACCTACAGACAAGTCGTGAAGATGACCTTCGCCAAGGGCGCCTCGCTGGACGATCCTTCCGGCCTCTTCAATTCCAGTCTCGAGGGAAACACCAGGCGCGCCATCGATTTCCATGAGGGCGACGAGATCGATGAAGAGGCGCTGAAGGCGCTCGTTCGCGCCGCCGTTGCGCTGAACACGTCGCGCCCGGCGCGCGCCCGGAAATCACCGGGCGCATGAGGGGCCAGCCGGGGCCGGTTCCTCGCGGCCGTCGCCTTCAAGGTCATATCGAGCCGGCGTCGCGGTTGACTTTCGTCCAAGGCCGTTTCTTTTGCCGGCGCCGGGCGTATTGCTTAACGCTAATGTAAGGTGAGGCTGGAATTCTGTCCGATATTCTGCGGGGGGAATCCGGATGAACCTTACTCAGCTTCACGTCGTTGCCGACGCGAATGCCGATCGCCATGCCGTCGATGTCGCGGCGATCGGCGAGCGGGCGAGCCGGCTGGGCATCGAGATCGCCGATCTCGTCGGACTGATCGACGACATGGGCGGGCTCGGCGAACGGCAGCTCGACAGGCTGCGCGAAGTCGTCCGCTCGGCCGGCGCCACCAGCGCCGCCAACAACGATCTCGCCAGCTCGATGGCCGAGGCGCGGGCTTCCGCCGACGAGACGCGCGCGATGCTGGCCGGCAGCGCCGACACGGTGGAGCGCACGCTTGCCGAAGCCGTCGGCAACATGGAGACGTTGAGCCGAGGCGTCATCGATTTCAGCGGACAGCTCGGCAAGGTGACGGAGACGATCGACGCGGTGCGCAGCGCCAGCGCCTCGATCAACGCGATCGCGCGCGAAACCCAGCTCGTGGCGCTGAACGCTTCGATCGAGGCGGCGCGCCTCGGCGGCGCCGGCAAGGGCTTCGCGGTGATCGGCAACGCGGTCAAGGAGCTCGCCGACCAGATCGGCAGCTTCGCCAAGCAGAACGAGACCAGCCTGACGGCGCTTCAGGGAACGCTGGGCGAGCTCCAGCAGCTCGCCCGCAGCAGTGCCGGAACCGCCGAGGCGGCGATCGCTGCATCCGCGCACGCCTCCGAGGCGACGCGCACGATCCAGTCGCTGGTTGCAACCGTCGAGCAACTCGCCGACCGCATCGAGCGGATGACGGACCCGGTACAGGAGAACATCTCCGGCAGCACCCGCGTGCGCGAGCATCTGCGCGAGCTGGTTGGCATGACGCAGGCCTCGCACCGCAAGCGTGCGGCGGCCGGCGAGCGCTCGCAGACGATCCTCGACATCAGCGAGGATTTCATACTGTTCATCGCCCAGAGCGGGATCGAGACGCCGGACACGCCGCTGATCGAGATCTGCAAGCACAGGGCGGGCGAGGTCGCGGCGCTTTTCGAGGCGGCGATCGACGAGGGCGGGATCGGCGCGGCCGATCTGTTCGACGAGGCCTATGTGCCGGTGCCGGGCAGCGACCCGTCGCAGGTGACCGCCCGCTTCACCGCCTTCACCGACCGCGAGCTGCCGGCGATCCAGGAACCGGTGCTCGGGCTCGACGAGCGGATCGTCTTCTGCGCCGCGGTCGACCGCAACGGCTATCTGCCGACGCACAATCTGGTCTATTCCAAGCCGCAGGGCGAGGACCCGGTATGGAACGCCGCAAACTGCCGCAATCACCGCATCTTCAACGACCGCACCGGTCTCGGTGCCGGCCGCAACACCAAGCCCTTCCTGCTCCAGACCTATCGCCGCGACATGGGCGGCGGCAATTTCGTGCTGATGAAGGACGTTTCCGCCCCGATCACGGTCAAGGGCCGGCACTGGGGCGGCTTGCGGATCGGCTACAAGGTGTAGGCCAATCTCTCCGGGCAGCGCTTCGGTGCGTCCTTCGAGGCTCGCTGCGCTCGCACCTCAGGATGAGGACGGTTGTGCATCGAGCCCGCAGGCTGTGGGTTCGATCAACTCACCTCCGTCATCCTGAGGCGCGAGCGCCTCGAACTTCCCCCATCCTGAGGTGCGCGTGAAGCGAGCCTCGGGCTTTCCCCCATCCTGAGATGCGCGTGAAGCGAGCCTCGGGCTTTCCCCCATCCTGAGGTGCGCGCGAAGCGAGCCTCGGGCTTTCCCCCATCCTGAGATGCGCGTGAAGCGAGCCTCGGGCTTCCTCCATCCTGAGGTGCATGCGAAGCGAGCCTCGGGCTTTCCCCCATCCTGAGATGCGCGCGAAGCGAGCCTCGGGCTTTCCCCCATCCTGAGATGCGCGCGAAGCGAGCCTCGGGCTTTCCCCATCCTGAGGTGCGCGCGAAGCGAGCCTCGGGCTTTCCCCCATTCTGAGATGCGCGCGAAGCGAGCCTCGGGCTTCCTCCATCCTGAGGTGCATGCGAAGCGAGCCTCGGGCTTCCTCCATCCTGAGGTGCATGCGAAGCGAGCCTCGCACTTCCCTCATCCTGAGGTGCGAGCGAAGCGAGCCTCGAAGGACGCACAACTCCCTCAGACCATCCGGCCGACCGCCCCGTCGGCGGCGTTTCTGATCGCCTCGATGTTGGCGGCGTAGGCCTGGCTGTTGCCGCCCTTGAAGACGGCGGAGCCGGCGACGAGCACGTTGGCGCCGGCGGCGGCCACCAGCGGCGCGGTCTGCGGCGTGACCCCGCCGTCGATCTCGATGTCGATCGGCCGCTCGCCGATCAGCGCCTTGACCCGCCTGACCTTCTCCACCACCGCCGGGATGAAGGCCTGGCCGCCGAAGCCGGGATTGACCGTCATCAGCAGGATGAGGTCGAGCCGGTCGAGGACGTATTCGATGACGCTTTCGGGCGTCGACGGGTTGAGCGACACGCCGGCGCGCTTGCCGAGGTCGCGGATCGTCTGCAGCGAGCGGTCGAGATGCGGCCCGGCCTCGGCATGCACGGTGATGATGTCGCAGCCGGCCTCGGCGAAGGCGGCGAGATAGGGGTCGGCCGGCGCGATCATCAAATGGCAGTCGAAGACCTTGTCCGTCCGGCCGCGGATCGCCTTGATGACGGAGGGGCCGAAGGTGATGTTGGGGACGAAATGGCCGTCCATGACGTCGAGATGGATCCAGTCGGCGCCGGCGGCCGCCACCGCCTCCACCTCCTCGCCAAGCCGAGAGAAGTCCGAAGACAGAACCGAAGGCGCGATCAGCGTGCCGGCTTTCATGACATCCACCCTAGTCTTGTGAAGCTGGCTTCGCCCTAACGGCAGCGAGGCGCTTTGTCGAGTGGATAGCCCGGAAACAGACGTCGTCCCCTCGAAACGTCTCGGCGGGTTTCGGATCACGCCGGCGTTCCGGCCGAGCGCCGAGCTTGCCCTCACCCGAAGCGGAGACCCGGGTGAGGGAAATCAAGTTCACTTCCTTGCGGGTCCCTGGCGCTCCGCCGAGGCCGCCCAGAGGTTGATGTCGGCGTCGCGCGCGTATCTGTCGATCTCGGCCAGCTCCTCGGCGCTGAATTCCAGGTTCTTCAGCGCGCCGACGCAATCCTCGACCTGTTGCGGGCGGCTCGCGCCGATGAGCGCGGTGGTGATGCGTCCGCCGCGCAGCACCCAGGCGATCGCCATCTGCGCGAGCGTCTGGCCGCGCCGCTGGGCGATCTCGTTCAGCGCGCGGATATTGGCGATGTTCGCCTCGCTCAGGAATTTCGGATTGAGCGATTTTCCTTGAGCCGCGCGTGTCCCTTCCGAAACGCCGCCGAGATATTTGTCGGTCAGCATGCCCTGCGCCAGCGGCGAGAACACGATCGAACCGATGCCCCATTCGTCGAGCGTGTCGATAAGGCCGTCCTCCTCGATCCAGCGGTTGATCATCGAATAGCTCGGCTGGTGGATGAGGCAGGGCGTGCCGAGCTCCTTCAATATGGCGGCCGCCTCGCGCGTGCGCTTCGAATTGTAGGACGAGATGCCGACATAGAGCGCCTTGCCGGAGCGCACCGCCTGGTCGAGCGCCGTCATCGTCTCTTCCAGCGGCGTCTCCGGATCGAAGCGGTGGGAGTAGAAGATGTCGACATAGTCGAGCCCCATGCGCCGGAGGCTCTGGTCGAGGCTCGCAAGCACATATTTGCGGCTGCCCCACTCGCCATAGGGACCGGGCCACATATTGTAGCCCGCCTTGGTCGAGATGATCATCTCGTCGCGATGGCCGGCGAAATCCGTGCGGAGGATTTCGCCGAAGGCGGTTTCGGCCGATCCGGGCGGCGGTCCGTAATTGTTGGCGAGGTCGAAATGGGTGATGCCGAGGTCGAAGGCCTTGCGGCAGATGGCGCGCTTGGTCTCATGCGGCGTGTCGCCGCCGAAATTGTGCCACAGGCCGAGCGAGATCGCGGGCAGTTTCAACCCCGAGCGGCCGCAGCGGTTGTAGATCATGCTCTCGTAACGGTTTTCGGCGGGCGTCCAGCTCATTCCAGGGTCCTTTCATGCGGCGGGGGCCGCCATCCTATCGTTCCTTCATGAGGAGGATAGGGGAAACTTCGCGTGGCGTCTTTCGCTGCCGAGGGCTATCCGTTCCGAGAGCGGTGACTAGGCGTCATTTCCTCCTCGCCAGCATCGAGCGGGCTTCCACGGGCGGCAGCGCCGGCGGCCGCTCGCAGCTCGTGCTCATCGCCACGAACTTGCCGGTCTCGCCCGACTTCAGGACACCGGTCATCACGTCGATCACGTGCAGCGCGAACTCGAGCGAGCAGCGGTGCGGGCGACCTTCCAGCATCGCCTGCGCCATCTCGGCGAGACCGGCGGCGCGGTAGTTTGCCATCTCGCCCTGCGGATGCTTCTGGTTCGCAACGGAGAACGGGTGCGCCCAGCGCGGATGTTTCCTGACCGGCGTCTCGCGCCGGGTGTAGGCCACGGCGCCGCCGAAGAAGTTCGGATCGGGCACGAACAGCGAGCCCTCCTCGCCGTAGAGCTCGATCGGGGCGTGGCCGTGCTTCCACACGTCCCAGCTCGAATTGAAGGTGACGGCCGCGCCGTTCTCGAATTCCATCAGCGCGTGGATGGTGGTCGGCGTGCTCACCGCCAGTTTCTGGCCGTAACGCGGCTTCGAGGTGATGGTGCGCTCGCGGGAGGGGATGGTGGCGATCGCCGCGACACGCTTCACCGGTCCGATGAGCTGGACGAGATTGGAGATGTAATAGGGGCCGAGGTCGAGGATCGGCCCGCCGCCGGGCTGGAAGAAGAAGTCCGGATTGGGATGCCAGTGCTCCATGCCGTGGTTCATCACGTAGCAGGTGCCGCTCGTGATCCTGCCGAGCGCGCCGCCGTCGACGAGCGCGCGGGCGAGCTGGTGCGCGCCGCCGAGGAAGGTGTCGGGCGCGGAGCCGATGCGCAAATTCGCCTTCTCCGCCCGCCTTTTCAGGTCCAGCCCTTCCTTGAGCGAGAGCACGAAGGGCTTTTCCGAATAGACGTGCTTGCCCGCCTCGAGGATACGCCGCGAAACCTCGTAATGCGCCGCCGGAACGGTGAGGTTCACGACGATGTCGATGTCGGGTGCGGCCAGCATCTCGTCGATCGACTGCGCGCGCACGCCGAATTCCTTCGCCCGCGCCTCCGCCGCCTTCATGTCGATGTCCGAACAGGCGCGCATCTCGATGCCCTTGAACAGCGGCGCGAGCGACAGATAGGTGATCGATATGTTGCCGCAGCCGACGATGCCGACGCCGAGTTTCCTCGCCATGCCCCTCACTCCCCGAAAGCCTTGACGGCTTCGATCGAGCGGCGGGCGAAGCGCTCCACGTCGCTCGGATTGTCGTGCTCCATGACGAACACTTTCGCCGGCGTCCTGTCGCGCAACGCCTTCAACAGTCCCGGCCAGTCGAGCGTGCCGTGGCCGACATCGGCCCAGCCGTCCTCGTCCCGCGCCGCGCCGGCGGGCGCGATGTCCTTCACATGGGCGGCGACGATGCGGGAAGGATATTCCTCGATCCAGGCCATCGGGTCGCCGCCGCCGCGAACCACCCAGGCGACATCCATCTCCCAGCCGATTTCGGGCGCCGAATCGAGGATGACGCGCTGCGGGATCGAGCCGTCCGCCTGCGGCAGGAATTCGAAATCGTGATTATGCCACGCGAAGCGCAGGCCGGCCTTGCGGCATTCGTCGTGGACGGCCGCGAGCCGGTGCGCGAAAGCGCGCCAGCCGGCCTCGTCGGAAGGGCGCGCATCCGCGGCGATGTGCGGGCAGATCACGGTGCCGATGCCGAGCGTCCCGGCGATGCGCCGCGCCGTGCCGAAATCGCCTTCAAGCATGTCGAGCGAGAAGTGTCCCGTCGGCATCGCCAGCCCGTTCCCGTCGAGCTCGGCGCGCAGCGCCGCCGGATTGTCGTAAAGGCCGCCGAAACCCTCGACCTGGGCATAGCCGGCATCGGCCAGCATCTTCAGGATCCCGCTCCAGGGTTGGGACTTGCGTGCGGAATAGAGTTGGAATGACCAGTTCATGTGCTTGCTTCCATGGCTTGGGGGGATGTTTCTCGAAAGTTCAGATGCGTTCGCCCTTCTCCGCGTCGAAGAGGGAGGCGCGGCCGGGATCGAAGCCGACAAGGATCTTCTGGCCGACCGACAGCGCCTTTTCGGATTCCACGCGGAAGGTGAAATTCTGCCCGGCGAGCCTGGCCCAGACGAGCGTGTCGGAGCCCATGGGCTCGACGATCTCGACCGTGACCTCCTCGCTGAAAGGCAGCGATTTGGCTGCCTCGCCGATCGCCACATGCTCGGGCCTCACGCCGAATTCCGCTGCCTGGGCGGTTTTTCCGTTCCCGCCCGCCTGGTAGCGGTCGAGCGGGATCGCGAGACCGTCCGCCGAAAAACGCGGGTTCGTGCCGGGCTCATGGCGGCCGGCAAGAAAGTTCATGCCCGGCGAGCCGAGAAAACCGGCGACGAAACGGTTGACCGGCCGATTGTAGATCGCGTGCGGCGCGTCGAGCTGCTGGATCACGCCGCCCTTCATCACCGCGATGCGGTCGGCGAGCGTCAGCGCCTCGATCTGGTCGTGCGTGACGTAGATCATGGTGTTCCTGAGGCGCTGGTGCAGCCGCTTGATCTCGACGCGCAGCTCGGAACGCAGCTTGGCGTCGAGGTTCGAGAGCGGCTCGTCGAACAGGAAGACGTCTACGTCGCGCACCAGGGCGCGGCCGATGGCGACCCGCTGCCGCTGGCCGCCCGACAGCGCTGCCGGCTTGCGCTTCAGCAGCGGCTCGATCTGCAACATTTCCGCGGCGCGCGCGATCCGCCGGGCGACTTCGTCGCGCGGTACGCTGGCGTTCTTCAGCCCGAAGGAGAGGTTTCCCTCGACCGTCATCTGCGGATAGAGCGCGTAGGACTGGAACACCATGCCGATGCCGCGGTCCTTAGGCTCCTCCCAGGTGACGTTCCTGCCGTTGATGAATATCTGCCCGTCGGAAACGTCGAGCAAGCCGGCGATGCAGTTGAGCAGAGTGGACTTGCCGCAGCCGGAAGGCCCGAGCAGAACCAGGAACTCGCCCTCGGGAATGTCGAGATCGAGCGCCTTCAGCACCTCGAACGAGCCGAAATTCAGGGATATGCCGCGCAGTTCGACGCTCGCCATCAGGTCACCGCCGTCGTCATGTCTCGCCTCATCCTTTGACCGCGCCGGCGGCGATGCCGCGCACGAAGAGTTTTCCGGAGATGAAATAGACGACCAGCGGAACCAGCCCGGTGATCAGCGTCGCGGCCATGTTGACGTTGTATTCCTTCACGCCCTGGACCGAATTGACGATGTTGTTGAGCTGCACGGTCATCGGATAGACGTCGGGCCGCGTGTAGACGACGCCGAACAGGAAGTCGTTCCAGATGCCGGTGATCTGGATGATGACGGCCACCACGAAGATCGGCAGCGACATCGGCAGCATGATCCGGAAATAGATGCCCCAGAAGCCGGCGCCGTCGACGCGCGCCGCCTTGAACAGCTCCTCCGGCAGCGACGAGAAATAGTTGCGGAAGAGCAGGGTGAGGATCGGCATGCCGAAGACGGTGTGCACCATGACGAGCCCGGTCAGCGTGCCGTAGAAGCCGATCTCGCGCAGGAGGATGACGATCGGGTAGAGCATCACCTGATAGGGGATGAAGGCTCCGAAGATCAGGATGGTGAAGAAGATGTCGGCGCCCTTGAACTTCCAGTTGGCGAGCGCGTAGCCGTTCACCGAGGCGATCGCGATCGAGAGGATCACCGAAGGCACGGTGATGCGTACCGAGTTCCAGAAGCCACGGCTGAGCCCGTCGCAATTGAGTCCCGTGCAGGCCTGCGACCAGGCTTTCACCCATGGCTCGAAGGTGATCTCGATCGGCGGCGAAAAGATGTTGCCGAGCCGGATCTCCGGCATGCCCTTCAGCGAGGTGACGATCATCACGTAGAGCGGCAGGAGATAATAGAGCGCGACGACGAAAAGCGTGCCGTAGATGAGGATGTTGCGCCGCGAGATCACCTTGCGCGGCCGCGGTCCGCGCGGTTCGGCGCCGGCGCGCATGGCGGGTTCCGCTGCGAAGACGGCGGCGGTGCCGGTATCAGCCATGCTTCCGCCTCCCGCCGAATTCCAGATAGGCCCAGGGGATCAAGACGACGAGCACCGAAAGCAGCATCATCGTCGAGGCCGCGAAGCCCTGGCCGAGATTCTGCGACAGGAACATCGCGTCATAGACATATTTGGCCGGCACCTCGGAAGCGATGCCCGGCCCGCCGCCGGTCTGCGCGACGACGAGGTCGTAGACCTTGACGATGCCCGCGGCGATGATGACCAGCGTGGTGACGAAGACCGGCCGCATCATCGGGATGACGACGAAGAGATAGGTCTTCCATGTCGGAATGCCGTCGACGCGCGCGGCCTTCCAGATGTCCTCGTCTATGCCGCGCAGGCCGGCCAGCATCAGGCACATGACGAGGCCCGTCCCCTGCCACAGCCCGGCGATCAGGATGCCGTAGATGACGATGTTCGCGTTGTAGAGCGGGTCGAAGGAGAAGCTTTCCCAACCCCAGGAGCGCACGATGCCCTCGATGCCGAATTGCGGATTGAGGATCCATTGCCAGACGAGGCCGGTGACGATGAAGGAAAGCGCGAAGGGATAGAGGAATATCGTGCGGAACGTGTTCTCGAAGCGGATCTTCTGATCCATCAGCGCGGCGAGCAGGAAGCCGACGACGAGCGAGAAGACCAGCGTGCAGGCGCCGTAGATGAAGATGTTCTCGACCGCGACGTGCCAGCGCGGCGTCGCCCACAGCCGCTCATATTGCTGCAGGCCGACGAAATTCTCGCGCGGCAGCAGCCGCGAATTGGTGAAGGAATAGACCACCGTCCAGACGGTCCCGCCGACGAAAACGACGAGCGCCGTCAGGATCATCGGGATCGCCGCGACCTTGGCGTTGAGATTCTTGAACAGCCTGGGTGGCCGGCGGATTTCCTGCATTGCCGTCAGTTCCGTCTCTTGCCGTCTCGGTGCAGCCTCCCGCCCCTGCAGCGAGGCGCGGGAGACGGAAGGCAGGCGGGTCAGTCGGCGCTGGCGACGAGGTCGACGAAGCGCTTCTGCGCGTCCGCGGCGGTGATGCCCGGATTGTTGAAGAACTCCACGAACAGGTCGTTGACCTGCTGGAGCGAGTCCGCCGACATGAGCTGATCCGGGGCCTGGATGATGTTGCCCTTGGCGAGTATGTCCAGGCCTTTCCTCATGCAGTCATTGGCGGCGTCGAGATCGACGTCGCCGCGCACCGGCAGAGAGCCCTTCTTCAGGTTGAAGGCGACCTGCACCTCGGGCGACACCATCAGCTTGGCGAGATCGGCCTGCGCCGCGCTCTTCGCCTCGTCCTTGAGGACGGGGAAGTAGAAGGCGTCGCCGCCCGTCATGATGACCTCGTTGACGCCGAGGCCGGGCAGGCAGCCATA
Source organism: Aquamicrobium sp. LC103 (assembly GCF_001014615.2). Lineage (GTDB taxonomy): Bacteria > Pseudomonadota > Alphaproteobacteria > Rhizobiales > Rhizobiaceae > LBCQ02. The sequence continues at coordinate 381,885 of NZ_LBCQ02000001.1, read as the reverse complement.
GTCCTCGCCGGCCACCTGTCCGGCGACCTGGAACTCGCCCTGCGCCCAGTCGCCCATGATCTGGCCGCCCGCCTGGCCGGTGATGACGAGGTTGGTGGCCTGGTTCCAGTCCTGCACGTTCGACTTGGCCGACATCTGGCGCGCCTTGTCGGCGGCCTCGAACACCTTGGCGATCTCGGGGCCCGCGGCGAGCTCGGCGTCCTTTTCGCCGAAGATCTTCGTATAGGCTTCCGGACCGGCGATGGCCGTGAGGATCACCTGGAAGACGAGCGTCGTCTGCCAGGGCTGCTGGCCGATGGCGAGCGGAATCTTGCCGGCCTTCTCGAGCGCCGGCGCGGCGGCCACGAACTCGTCCCAGTTGGCCGGCACCGGCACGCCGGCATCCTCGAAGGCCTTGTTGGAGAGCCAGAGCCATTGCTGCGAATGGATGTTCACCGGCACGCAGTAGATGCGCCCGTCCAGCGTGCAGGAATCGAGCAGCGAGGACGGCCGGATGACCTCCTTCCAGTTCTCTTCCTCGGCGACGTCGGTCAGGTCGCGCATCAGCCCGGCCTCGACGAGCTCCTCCGCCTGGCGGCCGTGGTTGAACTGCGTGGCGCCCATCGGGTCGCCGCCGGTGATGCGGCTGATCATCACCGGCCGCGCGGTCTCGCCGGAGCCGGCGATCGCGCCGTCGATCCATTTATGGCCCGAAGCGTCGAAGGCCTTGGCGAATTCGGCGACGGCCGCCGCCTCGCCGCCGGAGGTCCACCAATGGGTGACCTCGAGGTCGGTCGCCTGCGCGGATACGGAGAGGTGAAACGAGACCGATGCCGCGAGGGCGGCGGCCGGAAACCCATGGCGCATTACATTTCCTCCCTGAACTGTAACGTTACAGGTAGAGCCTAGGAGAATCGGTCCGGAGGCGCAATGAAATTTTTCGGGAGGCGAATTAAAGCGGCGGCGAACGACACCCGCGCCGGTGTGCGGAAATGGTGCTGCACCGCATTATTTCCGTCTTTCATGCGCGCCAAGTCGTTGATTTCACGGATGCCGCGCTGCACCGAAACATCCACCTCGCGGCAGAATTTCCCTGGTCCGCGTCACACGGATTTGTTATCTGTAACGTTGCAGTAATTTGCGACCCTTCCACCGTGGCAATGGGCGCGGCGATGCTGTATGCCGGTGCGCGAAGGACGGAACGGACAAGCGATGACGGATCGGAAGATTGCCGGGGACGGACTGCAGGGCGCCGGCGACAGGCCGACGCTGAAGACCATCGCCTTCATGACCGGGCTCGGCGTCACCACCGTGTCGCGCGCGCTGAAGGACGCGCCGGAGATCGGACCGGAGACGAGGAGGCGCGTGCAGCTCGTCGCCCGCCAGATCGGCTACCGGCCGAACCGCGCCGGCGTCCGCCTCAGGACCGGCAAGACCAGCGTCATCAGTCTGGTGCTCAATGTCGAGGACCGGGTGATGAGCTTCGTCTCCGACATCGTCTACGGCATTTCCGAGCATCTGGCCGACACCTCCTATCATCTGATCGTCACGCCCTATTCGCGCAGCAACGATCCGCTCGACCCGGTGCGCTACGTGGTCGAGACCGGCTCGGCCGACGGCATCATCATCTCGCGCACCGAGCCCGACGACCCGCGCGTCCACTACATGCTCGAGCGCGGCTTTCCCTTCGCCACCCACGGTAGGACGGAGGTCGCGGTCGACCACCCCTTCCACGATTTCGACAATTTCGCCTTCGCGCGCGACGCGGTGCGCAGGCTGGCGGCGCTCGGGCGCGGGCGGCTGGCGCTGCTCGCCCCGCCGCGCGCGCTCACCTACTTTCGCCACATGTCGGACGGCTTCGCCGAGGGGCTGATCGAGACGGGCGCGCGGGAGGTGCCGCTGCGCGGCGTCACCATCGACCATTCGATCGAGCAGGTGAGGGCGCATGCGCGCGCGCTGATGGAGCGGCCCAGCCGGCCCGACGGTTTCGTCTGCGGCGGCGGCGCCTCGGCATTCGCGCTGGTGGCCGGGCTGGAGGACGCCGGGCTCAAACTCGGTCGCGACGTCGACATCGTCTCGAAACAGTCCTCGCAGCTCCTCCATCTGTTCCGCTCGGAACTCCTCGCCGTCGACGAGGATTTCCGCCTCGCCGGCCGCGAGCTCGCCCGCGCCGTGCTCGGCGCGATCGCCGGCGAGGATCCGAGGACGCTGCAGACACTCAGCGCGCCGGGCGAGGCAAAATGAGGGGAAGCGAAAAGGCCGTCGCTCAGAACATATTGCGGCCGTCGCTTCTCGGGTCGCTGTCCACCCTATGCCGGTCGTAAATTCCGGTCCGCGCCGTTCTTCTCCAGGGCCGTGCGGGATGTTCCCGGTTGGTCTCGATATTGGCGACGGCAATGGACGCCGTGCCATCGGTCCGGCATTGCGTGGCCCATCGGCCGTCCGGCCCCGCGATGCCCGAAGGGGCCGCCAGGCTTTGCGGCGCATGGGCGGAGAAGCTGACCCAATAAGCGTTGCTTGCCGCATGGCCCAGTGCCTCAGCGGCGAAGCCCGGAGCGGCAATCGGAGTTTCGCCGGTGGTCGAGAACAGCACGCAATCGACGTCAAGCCGCTCATATTCGATGAACAGCTCCGGATAGTGCGTTTCCATGCCGAGCGCGCAGCCGAAGCGGATGCCATCGACCTCGAACGTCACCGGAATCTTCCCCGGCGAGTACATGAAGGAGATTTTCGTGTTCGACAGCATGCGCTCGTCGTAGCGCGTCACCACTTCCCCGTGATCGGAGATCACATAGAGGCTGTTGTGTGGCCGGTGCGGCGGCGTGAGGCGGTGCGCCGAGCCGACTATCGTCCATAGCCGAAGCTCACGCGCAAGCCGCCGGGTGGCGTCCAGTTCCTCTCTCAGGACGCCCCATTCGAACCGGTTCCAGTCGGACGGGCCGATCTCTCCGGGTCCGTTGGCGGACATGATGCGTTTATTGGGCGAACAGGTTGCACCCTCGGGAAAATGCAGAAGCCTTGCGCCCGCTTCATGCGCCTCATGCATGAGGCGCCGCATTTCCAGCCCGCTGGCGCGAAGCCGGGAGATGTCGCGGGGATCGTCGTGGAAGGTCGTCTGCGCCACGGCCAACCGCACCGATTTGTTTGCATGCCTGGGGCCATGCGTATGTCGCAGCTGCCTGAGCGCGGCCGTGTATGACTCGCCCGTTTTGGCGGCGCGAGCGCGTACACGACGTTTGAAGTTTGCATTCTTCGTCATTGTCGGGCCTTTCACGTCACGGACGCGAGTCCCCCAGCAACCACGTCCGGACGATCAGACCAAGGACAACGACCCGAGACGGAAAGTCCCTTTGCCCCCTTTGAGGCCATGCTGGGGAAGGCCTTGGGAGGTTAGGCGCAGGTCACGCCACGACGAGAATGTCGTCGAGACCCTGATTCGTCAACTTGTCGCGAAATCTACCGACCTTCGCGCCCGACGCCCCTCACCCCTGTCCCCAGGGGCCGTGGTGCTCGCCGGGCTCGTCGATGCGCTCGAAGCCGTGGGCGCCGAAGAAGTCGCGCTGCGCCTGGATGAGGTTGGCGGTGCCGCGCGCCTGGCGGAAGCTGTCGAAATAGCCGAGCGCGGCCGACAGCGCCGGCACCGGCAGGCCGGCGAGCGCCGCATGCGCCACGATCCGCCGCAGCGAGGGGTGCGCCTCCTTCATCATCTGCACGAACTCGTCGATGAGAAGCAGGTTCTCGGCCTCCGCGTCGGCCTCGAAGGAGGCCGCCAACGTGCTCAGGAACTGCGAGCGGATGATGCAGCCGGCGCGCCAGATGCGGGCGATGGTGGCCATCGGCAATTGCCATTTGAATTCCGACGAGGCCTCCGCCATCACGGCGAAGCCCTGCGCATAGGCCGCGATCTTGCCGGCGAAGAGCGCGAGCTCCAGGTCGTGCAGGAAGTCCGCCTCGGGGCTCGACGCCTTCGCGCGCGGCGCCTTGCCGTAGGCTGCGGCGCCCGCCAGGCGCTGGTCCTTCTCGGCCGACAGGCTGCGCGCCGCCACCGCCTCCTCGATCGCCGTCGCCGGCACGCCCATCATCAGCGCCTCGATCGCGGACCAGCGGCCGGTGCCCTTCTGGCCGGCGCGGTCGAGGATCATGTCGACCATCGGCTTGCCGCTCTTCGGGTCGCCGGCCTTCAGCACGGCGGCGGTGATCTCGATCAGATAGGAATTGAGCCGGCCCTCGTTCCATTTCTCGAAGACCGGAGCGATGTCGCCCGCTTCCAGGCCGAAACTGTCGCGCAGGATGCCGTAGATCTCGGCGATCATCTGCATGTCGGCATATTCGATGCCGTTGTGGATCGTCTTGACGAAATGTCCGGCGCCGCCTTCGCCGAGCCAGGCGCAGCAGGGCTCGCCCTCGTATTTGGCGGCGATGTCGGTCAGGATGCTCTCGACGCGCCGATAGGCCTCCTGCTTGCCGCCGACCATGATCGAGGGGCCGTGGCGCGCGCCTTCCTCGCCGCCCGACACGCCCATGCCGATGAAGGTCAGCCCGCTGCCCTCGAGCTTGGCGAAGCGGCGCATCGTGTCGCGGAAATTGGCGTTGCCGGCGTCGATGATGATGTCGTCCTGCGAGAGCAGGTCGCGCAGCCCGTCGATCTGCTCGTCCACCGCCTTGCCGGCCTGCACCATGAGGATGATGGGGCGCGGCGGCTTGATCTGCGAGACGAGCTCGGCGAGCGAGGCGCAGGGCACGAGGTTCTGCCGCAGCTCGCCCGCATTCTCGAAGAATGCGCCGGTCTTGGCGGAGGTACGGTTGTAGACGGCGACGGCGTGTCCCTTCTCGGCGATGTTCAGGGCGAGGTTGGAGCCCATCACACCAAGGCCGATCAGTCCGATTTCAGCTTTCGACATATCAGGCGTTTCCCGTCTTGCTGTTTTTGTGGTTTTGCAAGTTTTAACCTTGATGATGAAGGGCGCCTCGCGCGAACGTCAACCGGCGATGACGCATGGCTGGCATGCGACATCGTGTACCCTGCGTCAGGAGGAAGCAGCGGAGCTCGCGGGCTCTATCGTTTGCGCCGCTTGCGGCCGTAGAGCTCGAGCCGGTGGTGGACGATGTCGTAGCCGAGCGAGCGGGCGATTTCCTGTTGAAGCTCCTCGATCCTGTCCGACTGGAACTCGATCACGTCGCCCGTCTCGATGTCGATCAGGTGGTCGTGATGCTCGCCGATCGCCGGCTCGAAGCGCGACGGGCCGCCCTCGAAGGCGTGCCTGTGGATGGCGCCGACGCCCTCGAGCAGCTTCATGGTGCGGTAGACCGTCGACAGCGAGATGCTGGCGTCGATGGCCACCGCGCGCCGGAAAATCTCCATCGCGTCGGGATGGTCGCCGGCGTCCGACAATATGCCGAGAATCACCCGGCGCGGGCGCGTGATGCGCACGCCGGCATTGCGCAATTCGCGCTCGTAGTCGGGCTTCTGGCTCTGCGATTCGGTCATCGCCGGACTATGCTCCAGATGCAAACGGGTTGCAAAGCGCCGCCGCGGCCGCATGCCCCCGGAGGTTGCTCGTTCTCGTTTCCAGTTGCAAACGATTTGCAATTGCATTGACGCTGGGCGGACGCCGCGCTATCTAGGGCGAGGATTGGCCAATCCGTTCCCGATGATGCCCATCATTCCGAAGCCGGAGTCCTCATGTCGTTCACACGTATCCTGACGTTCATCCTCACATGCCTGTTGGCCGCGCCGGCCGCCGCCCAGGAAGGCGACAAGATGAAGGTGGTCACCACCTTCACCGTCATCGCCGACATCGCAAGCAACGTCGCCGGCGAGGCGGCGACCGTCGAATCGATCACCAAGCCGGATGCCGAGATTCACAACTACCAGCCGACGCCGGGCGACATCCTCAAGGCGCAGGATGCCGACCTGATCCTGTGGAACGGGCTCAATCTCGAGCAATGGTTCGAACGCTTCTTCCGCAATCTGCGCGACGTGCCGAGCGTCGTCGTCTCGGAAGGCGTCGAGCCGATGGGCATCGGCGAAGGCCCCTATGAGGGCAAGCCCAATCCGCATGCCTGGATGTCGCCTTCCGACACGCTCATCTATGTCGACAACATCGCCGCTGCCTTCGCCGAGAACGACCCGGAGAACGCCGCCGTCTACGAGGCGAATGCCGCGGCCTACAAGGACGAGATCGAGGCCACCATCGCGCCGATCCGCGAGGCGCTTTCGGCGATCCCGGAGGAGCGGCGCTGGCTCGCCACCAGCGAGGGCGCCTTCAGCTACCTGGCGCGCGACTTCGGCCTGAAGGAACTCTACCTGTGGCCGATCAACGCCGACGCGCAGGGCACTCCGCAGCAGATCCGCAAGGTCATCGACGAGATGCGCGAGCACAAGGTTCCCGCCATCTTCAGCGAGAGCACGGTTTCGTCCAAGCCGGCCGAGCAGGTGGCGCGGGAGACTGGCGCGAAATATGGCGGCGTGCTCTATGTGGATTCGCTGAGCGATGCCGGCGGTCCCGTGCCGACCTATCTCGACCTTCTGCGGGTGACCACCGAGACGATCGCCAACGGGCTTTCGGCCAACGGGACTTCCGCCAAGGGACCTTCGGAATGAATGAAAACGTCCTCGGGACAGCAGGGACCGGCGCTCATGGCGCCGGTCTTGTCGTCGACCGCGTCACCGTCACCTACCGCAACGGGCAAACCGCCCTGCGCAATGCCAGCTTCGCCATTCCCCAGGGCACGATCACCGCGTTGGTCGGCGTCAACGGCAGCGGCAAGTCGACCCTCTTCAAGGCGATCATGGGCTTCGTGCCGCTGGCGGCGGGCTCGGTCTCGATCATGGGCGAGGCGGCGGGCCGTGCCTTGAGGCGCAACGTGGTCGCCTATGTGCCGCAGAGCGAGGACGTCGACTGGAACTTCCCCGTCCTGGTCGAGGACGTGGTGATGATGGGCCGCTACGGCCATATGAACTTCCTGCGCATTCCCACCGCGCGCGACCGCGGGATGGTGGACGAGGCGCTCGCCCGCGTCGGCATGCAGGATTATCGCAAGCGTCAGATCGGCGAGCTTTCCGGCGGCCAGAAGAAGCGCGTCTTCCTTGCCCGCGCGCTGGCCCAGGAGGGCCGTGTCATTCTGCTCGACGAGCCCTTCACCGGCGTCGACGTCAACACCGAGGAAGCCATCATCTCGCTCCTGCGCACCCTGCGCGACGAAGGCCGCATCATGCTGGTCTCCACCCACAATCTCGGCAGCGTGCCGGAATTCTGCGATCGGGCGATCCTCATCAACCGCACCGTGCTGGCGGCGGGCCTGACCGAGGACGTCTTCACCCGGCGCAACCTGGAAAAGGCCTTCGGCGGCGTGCTGCGCCACTTCGTGCTGGGCGGGGCCGACCTGCACGAGGACGAGGATGCGCGCCAGGTGACGGTGCTGAGCGACGACGAGCGGCCGGTGGTGCTCTATGGCGAGCAGACCCGCTCGACCGGCGGAGCATCCGCGCCGGCGGGGCCGGAAGAAGGCCGCGTGGGTCGGAGAACGCAATGACGATGCCTGGTGAGATCCTCATCAATCCTTGGAGATCGCGGGGTGAGAACGCCGGCGGATCGGAAGCAGCCGCTTCCCGCCGCGCCGTCGACCCAGCCATGCGCGAGGTCGCGGCATGAGCGTCCTCCTCGAACCGTTCTCCTACGGCTACATGGTCAACGCCATGTGGGTCTCCGCGCTGGTCGGCGCGGTCTGCGCCTTCCTTTCCGCCTATCTGATGCTGAAGGGCTGGTCGCTCATCGGCGACGCGCTCTCGCACTCGATCGTGCCCGGAGTCGCCGGCGCCTATATGCTCGGCCTTCCCTTCGCGCTCGGCGCGTTCTTCTCCGGCGCGCTGGCGGCGGGTGCCATGCTCTTCCTCAACCAGCAGACGAAGCTCAGGGAAGACGCCGTCATCGGCCTGATCTTCACCTCCTTCTTCGGCCTCGGCCTGTTCATGGTGTCGCTGTCGCCGACCTCGGTGAACATCCAGACCATCGTGCTCGGCAACATTCTCGCCATCACGCCGGCCGACACGATCCAGCTCGTCATCATCGCCGGGGTCTCGCTGGCGATCCTGATGGTCAAATGGAAGGACCTGATGGTCACCTTCTTCGACGAGAACCACGCGCGTTCGATCGGATTGCGGCCGGGCCTCTTGCGCATCCTGTTCTTCACGCTGCTTTCGGCCTCGACGGTCGCCGCCCTGCAGACGGTGGGAGCGTTCCTGGTCATCGCCATGGTGGTCACGCCCGGCGCGACCGCCTATCTGCTTACCGACCGGTTCCCGCGGCTCATCATGATCAGCGTGGCGATCGGCGTGCTGTCGAGCTTCGTCGGCGCCTATGCCAGCTATTTCATCGACGGCGCGACCGGCGGCATCATCGTCGTGCTGCAGACGCTCGTCTTCCTCACCGCCTTCTTCCTCGCGCCCAAGCACGGCTATTTCGCCGCGCGCCGGCAGGCGCGGCTCGCGCTCCAGGGAGGCGAGGGATGAGTTTCCTCGACACGCTTCTTCTCCCCTTCGCCTTCCCGTTCATGCAGCAGGCCTTCGTCATCGCGCTGCTGGTGGCGGCGCCGATGGGGCTGCTGTCGTCCTTCCTCGTGCTCAAGGGATGGTCGCTGATGGGCGACGCGATCAGCCACGCCGTGCTGCCGGGCATCGTGCTCGCCTATATCGCCGGCCTGCCGCTGGCGCTCGGGGCATTCGCCGCCGGCATGGTCTGCGCGCTCCTGACCGGCTTCCTCAAGGACAACAGCCGCGTCAAGGAAGACACCGTCATGGGCGTCGTCTTTTCCGGCATGTTCGGTCTCGGCATCGTGCTCTACATCGCCATCGAGACCGAGGTTCATCTCGATCACATCCTGTTCGGCGACATGCTGGGCGTGACCTGGGGCGACATCGCGCAGGCCGGCGTCATCGCGGCGGCGACGCTGCTCGCGGTGGGGCTGTTCCGCCGCGACCTGCTGCTGCAGGCCTTCGACGCGCAGCACGCCCGTGCGATCGGCCTGCCGGTGCGCTTCCTGCATTACGGGCTGCTCGCGGTCATCTCGCTCACCATCGTCGGCGCGCTGACGGCGGTCGGCATCATCCTGGCGATCGCCATGCTGATCGCGCCGGGCGCGATCGCGTTCCTCCTGACGAAGCGGTTCGAGCGGATGCTCGTCACGTCGACGCTGGTCGCCATGGCCTGCGCCTTCGGCGGGGTCTATCTCGCCTTCTTCATCGACAGCGCTCCGGGCCCGACCATCGTCCTCCTGATGACCATCGTGTTCATCGGCGCGTTCGCCCTGTCGCGGTGGCGCGACACGCGGCAGACGGCTTCCACGGGCGAAGCGCCGACGGCCAAGGTGCTGCGCTAGAGGCTCCTCCCCTGCGAAGCGGGGAAGGGGGTTCAGTGGTAATCTGAAACGGTCCGGCGAGACTACTCCGCCGCCCGTGCGAGGCTCGCGAAGGATTTGCCGTCCGCGTCGAAGATGTGCAGGTTGCGGGCCTCGGCCGTGAGTTTCAGGATCGCGCCCCGCGCGATTTCCCGGCTGCCGGGCAGCTTGACGATCAGCGGCTCGCCCTCGCGGGCGATGTCGACATAGGCGAGCTGAACCTCGCCGAGCTGCTCGATATAGTCGACCTTGCCCTCGAACAGCACGCCGCCGTCCAGGTCCGCCGCGATGTGGAGATCCTCGGGCCGCACGCCGAAGCTCGCCTGCGTTCCCGCCGCGCTCGCGGGCGTCTCGACCGGCACATGCGCCACCACGCCGCCCGCGAGCCGCACGGCCGTCGGTCCGCCGGCCCGCTCGATCGTCGCGGGGACGATGTTCATCGAGGGCGAGCCGATGAACTTCGCCACGAACAGGTTTCCGGGGAGGCAATAGAGGTCCAGCGGCGAGCCGATCTGCTCGATATGGCCGTCCTTGAGCACGACGATGCGGTCGGCCAGCGTCATCGCCTCGACCTGGTCGTGGGTGACGTAGATCATGGTGGTGTTCGGCATGCTCTCCTTGAGCTTGGCGATCTCGATGCGCGTGGCCACCCTGAGCGCGGCGTCGAGATTGGAGAGCGGCTCGTCGAAGAGGAACACCTTCGGGTCGCGCACGATGGCGCGGCCGATCGCGACGCGCTGGCGCTGGCCGCCTGAGAGTGCCTTGGGAAGCCGGTGCAGATATTGCGTGAGCTGCAGGATTTCGGCGGCCTCGCGCACCCGCTTGTCGATCTCCGCCTTGCTCGCGCGTGCGATCCGCATGCCGAAGGCCATGTTGTCGTAGACGCTCATATGCGGATAGAGCGCGTAGGACTGGAAGACCATGGCGATGCCGCGCCGGGAAGGCGGCACGTCGTTCATCACCTCGCCGCCGATCTCCAGCATGCCGGAAGTGATCTCCTCGAGACCGGCGATCGTGCGCAGCAGGGTCGATTTCCCGCATCCCGACGGCCCGACGAAGACGATGAACTCGCCGGATCCCACGTCGAGATCGACGCCGTGCAGGATTTCCAGATTGCCATAGGCTTTCCGGACATTCCGAAGCTTGAGATCGGCCATGCTCTCCTCCCCCTCGCGGCCCTTCTTTTTCTCTTATCCGAGCCTTCCGAACCAGGCTTCGTAAGGGCCCAGCCTGATCGTTCCGCCGTCGGCCTCGCCGCCGAGGCCGTGCCCTTCCAGCGGCGCCGGCAACGTTCCGTCCCGCAGCGAAACCAGGCTCTCGACGCTCCCCAGATTGAACACGCACAGCATCTCCTCGTTGCCGTGGCGCCGGGTGAAGGCGATGACGTTGCCTTCCGTTCCGAGAAAGTCGATGCTTCCCTTGATCAGCGCGGGATGCTCGGAGCGGAACTTCAGCATGCGGCGATAATGTTCGAGCAGCGAGTTCCTGTCGCCGGTCTGCGTGTTGGCCGCCATGGTGATGTGTTCCGACGGCACCGGCAGCCACGGCTTGCCGGAGGTGAAGCCGGCGACGGGGCGGTTGGAATCCCACACCATCGGCGTGCGGCAACCGTCGCGCCCCTTGAATTCCGGCCAGAAGCGGATGCCGTAGGGATCGTGCAGATCCTCGAAGGCGAGGTCGGCCTCGCTCAGGCCGAGCTCCTCGCCCTGATAGATGCAGACCGAGCCGCGCAGCGACATCAGCAGCGCCGAGATCACCTTCAGATAGGCCGCGCGGTCCTCCTCGCTGTCGGCCCAGCGGCTCGCATGGCGCATCACGTCGTGATTGGAGAAGGCCCAGCACGACCAGCCGTCGCTCGCCACTTGTCCGAAAGCTTCGAGAATGGCGCGCACGCGCGCCGCGCCCGGCTTGTCGGGGCTCAGGAAGTCGAAGGAATAGCACATGTGGATGCGGTCGCCGCCGGACGTGTAATCGGCGACGATCTCCAGCCCGCGCTCGGAATCTCCCACCTCGCCGACGGCGGCGGCGGCCGGGAACTCGTCCAGGACGGCGCGGAAGCGCCGCAGGAACTCGATGTTCTCCGGCCGGCTCTTGTCGTAGAGGTGGCTCTGGTAGTTGTAGGGATTGACGGCCGGCGCCGTCGAATAGTCGCGCGCCTCCGGCGCCAGCGGCGGATTGTCCTCCAGCCCCCTGGAGTGGAAGTAGAAGTTGATCGTGTCGAGGCGGAAGCCGTCCACGCCGCGTTCCAGCCAGAAGCGCGTCACGTCGAGGAGCGCATCCTGGACTTCCCGGTTGTGGAAGTTGAGGTCCGGCTGCTCGGCCAGGAAGTTGTGCAGGTAATATTGCTGGCGGCGCGTGTCCCACTGCCATGCCGAGCCGCCGAAGATCGAGAGCCAGTTCGTGGGCGGAGTGCCGTCGGGGCGCGCGTCGGCCCAGACATACCAGTCGGCCTTCGGATTGTCGCGCGAGACGCGGCTCTCCTTGAACCAGGGATGCATGTCGGAGGTATGCGACAGCACTAGGTCGATCATCACCTTCAGCCCGAGCCGGTGGGCCTCGGCGATCACCGCGTCGAAATCGTCGAGCGTGCCGAACATCGGGTCGACGGCGCAATAGTCTGCCACGTCGTAGCCGTAGTCCGCCATCGGCGATTTGAAGAAGGGCGATATCCAGACCGCATTTGCGCCGAGCGAGGCGACGTGCGGAAGCCTCGTCAATATGCCGCGCAGATCGCCGACGCCGTCGCCGTCCGAATCCTGAAAGGAGCGCGGATAGATCTGGTAGATCACCGCCCCGCGCCACCAGTCGCGGTCGATTGCAGTCGAGGCGTTGTCGCGGCCCTGCTTTTCCGATGCCTGCATGTTTCCCTATCCACCTTTGACCGAGCCGGCGAGCAGCCCGCGAACGAAATAGCGCTGCAGCGAGAAAAAGACGAATAGCGGCACGATGATGGAGACGAAGGCCGATGTCGTCAGGATTTCCCAGTTGCCGCCGTGCGAGCCGAGCAGCGCGTTGAGTTTGCCCGTGAGTACGAGCTGGTTCGCCCCCGACCCGAGGAAAACCATCGCGACGAGCAGATCGTTCCATACCCACAGGAATTGGAAGATCGCGAAGGAGGCGAGCACCGGGAAGGACAGCGGCAGCACGATCTTGACGAATATCTCGAAATCGCTCGCCCCGTCGATCCGCGCCGATTCTATGATCTCCTTGGGCAGGTCGGCGATGTAGCTGCGCAGCAGGTAGATCGCGAAGGGCAGGCCGAAGCCGGTATGCGCGAGCCAGATGCCGAGATAGGTCTTGGCCGGCACGCCGAAGAAGGCGCCGACGCCGTTATAGAGCTTGAGCAGCGGTATCAGCGCCATCTGCAGCGGCACGACCAGGAGCCCGATGACGACGGCGATCAGGATCGCGCGGCCGGGGAATCTCATCCAGGCCAGCGCGTACGCGGCGAAGGCGGCGATCAGGATCGGGATGATCGTCGCAGGGATCGTCACCGTCAGCGAATTGATGAAGGAGCGGCCGATCCCCTCCGAAAAGAGCACGGTTTCGTAGTTCTCGGTGGTGAAGCGCGGCGGCGTCGTCGCCTGGAAATAGACGCGCTGTCCGCGGGCGCCCTCGAAGGGGCGCGGCGACATGTGTTCGAAGGACCCGTCCTCGTCGATCCGCAGCGTCTCGCCGTCGCCGAGCTCCGCGTTATCGCCCGCCTCGTACTTCGTCGGCTCCTGGACACGCGTGCCGAACGCGACGATGCGGCGGCTGTCGCCTTCCTCGAGGAGATTGCCGGCGATGACGAACCTGCCGTCGCGTTCCGTCTGCGCCTCGGAGGCCGGCAGCCGCCCGACATCGTTCCGCGCCGACGTCGCCAGCGCCGTCCACCAGCCGGAGGCGGCGATCTGGTCCTTGTCGCGCAGCGACGAGACGAGGATGCCGAGCGTCGGAACTGTCCAGACCGCGACGAAGAAGAGCACGGCGAGATGGACGCCGAGGCGGGAACCGGGGGATCTTCCCGCTGCCGCCGCCATCTCAGTGTCCTCCGCTCTCGCGCGTCGCGCTGCGGATGTTCCAGATCATGATCGGCACGACGGCGAGCATGATGACGATCGCGATCGTCGCGCCCCGGCCGAAATCGCCGCCGCCGCGGAACATCCAGTCGAACATCAGATTGGCGAGCACCATCGTGTTCCACTGGCCGTTGGTCATCGTCAGCACGATGTCGAAGACCTTGAGGACGAGGATGGTGATGGTCGTCCAGACCACCGCGATCGTTCCCCATATCTGCGGCACCATGATCTTCCAGAATATCTGGAAACCGTTCGCGCCGTCTATCGTCGCCGCCTCGATGGTCTCGTCGGGAATGCCGCGCAGGGCCGCCGACAGGATCACCATGGCGAAGCCGGTCTGGATCCAGATGAGGATCGCCATCAGGAGGAAATTGTTCCAGAACGGCGTCGAGATCCAGACCTGCGGCGTGCCGCCGAAATACTGGACGATGGCGTTGAGCGCGCCGATCTGGGTCTGGCCGGCGCCGCGATATTCGTAGATGAACTTCCAGATGACGCTGGCACCGACGAAGGAGATGGCGAGCGGCATGAAGATCAGGCTCTTGGCGATCGCCCCCCACCAGATGCGGTCGGTGAGCACGGCGATGACGAGGCCGAGAAAGGTGCAGGCGGCCGGCACCACGGCGAGCCACAGGAGGTTGTTGAAGATCGCCTGGCGGAATTCCCGGTCGCTCCCGGCCCATTGGTAGTTCGCCAGCCCGACGAAGTTCTGCCCGCTCCGGTCCATGAAGGAAAGCCGCAGCGTCTCGAAGACGGGATAGATCAGATAGATCGTCAGGACGAGCAGCGCCGGGCCGAGGAAGAGCCAGGGCCGGATCATGCCCTGGCGGCGCAGATTGTCGATCGCGGTGGCCCCTTTCACCCCGCGCGCGGGAAAGATCAGGTCGAGCAGCCGGTTCGCGCCCCAGAAATAGGCGACGCATCCGGCAACGCCGAGCACCACCGTCAGGATCGCGGACAGAATCTGGCCGGTCATCGCTCCCTCTCCCCTGGACGTTGCTTCGACGGCGCGGGCCGCGCCGGCGTTCGTTCAAGCGCGGTCGGCGAATCTGAAGGATCGCGTCGCGCTTTGACGGCTTCGGTCCGATCCTATTTTATCGCGTCCCAGCTCGACTGAACTTCCTTGGCGACGTCCTCGGCCGATTTGCCGCCGACGAGATCGACCATGCCCGTCCAGAACGAGCCGGCGCCGATCTTGCCGGGCATGAGGTCCGAGCCGTCGAAGCGGAATGTGGTGGCCTCGGCGAGTATCTCGCCCTGCTTCTTCAGCGCGTCGTTGGCATAGGCCTCGATGTTGACGCTCTTGAAGGGCGTGACGAAGCCCGACTGCGCCATCCAGAGCTCGTGCGCCAATGGCATCTTGAGGAAGTCGATGAAGGCGCGGGCGCCTTTCGAATCCTTCGTGATCATGGCGAGCGTGCCGGCGCCGAGCACCGGCTTGCCGAGATCGGGCTTGGATTCGTAGGTCGGGAAATAGAAGAAGTCGGCGTCCACGCCGAGCTCGGTCCCTTCCGGGAAGAAGGACGGGATGAACGAGGCCTGGTGATGCAAATAGCATTTCGGCGGAATGTCGAAGAGCCCTTTCGGGCTGTCGCGGAAATCGGTGGCGGCGACCGCCGCCGCGCCGCCGCTGACATAGGCGTCGTTGGTCGCGATGTCGGCGAAGACCTGGAGGGCTTCCACCACTTTCGGGTCGTCGAACGGCATCTCGTTGGTCGTCCACTGGTCGTAGACCGACGGCTCGTGCAGCCGCAGCATGATGTCCTCGACCCAGTCGGTCGCCGGCCAGCCGGTGGCGCCGCCGGAGCCGAGCCCGATGCACCAGGGCGTGCCGCCGTCCTCGACGATCTGGTCCTGCAGCGCCAGCAGTTCCTCCATCGTCGCCGGCACCTCGTAGCCGGCTTCCTCGAAATTGTCGGGCGAGTACCAGACCAGCGATTTCACGTCGGCCTTGTAGGGAAAGGCGAAGAACTGCTCGTTGCCGTCCTTGTCGCGGTAGGTGCCGAGATCGACCCAGGATTCGCCGGCGCCGTAATTCTGCGCCACCCATTGCGCGTTCTCCTCGCCGAGCGGCGTCAGCAGGCCCTTGGAGGCGAGATCCTGGATCAGGCCGGGCTGCGGCAGGATCGCGACATTGGGCGGGCTGCCGGCCTGCGTGTCGATGACGATCTGCTGCTCGTAATTCTCCGACGAGGAATAATTGACGGTTGCGCCCGTCGCTTCGCGGAAATATTCGAGCACGCTCTGGATCAGGTCCTCGTCGGCCCCGCGCCACGGGCCGAAGACCGTCAGCGTCTCGCCGTTGAGGTCGACCTTCTCGAGCTCCTCGAAATCGGACCAGGTGAAGCGGCTGTCCTCGCCGGGGGCGAATTTGAGTTCGGCCTGCGCGGGGACCGCGTAGAGACCGATCGCCGCGAGCGCCGCACCGACCGTCAGCTTGGTTTTCATGTTCTTCCTCCCGTTCGATTTTTCAGAAATCCCGGAAGAACCGCACCTCCCGCATTCGCTCCGGCCCGGGCATGAACGACACCGCATATGCTTGGCGTCATCATCCTAAATAGAAAAGACGAGTGTCAAGCCAAGTTGTTCAATCGATTTAATTGGCGAGACCTGCGCAACCGGAAATGCGGAGTCAGACGATCACCCTTTCCGTCATGCCCCAGCGTTTCTCGATCGGCCCGCGCCGCAGGCTGAGCGCGATCAGCAGCGTGCCGCAGAGAATGCTCGCGAAGGTGGCCGCCGCGGGCGCGCCGAACAGGAACGGCGTCAGGAGCAGCGCCGCGCCCAGCGGAATGTTGGCGAAGCGGACGGCCCGGCCGACTTCGGAGAGCGCGATGACGCCGAAGGTGACGACGAGCGAGCCGATAACGTGATCCGCATCGGCCATGCCGCCCTCCGTGCCGAGCGCGAGGCGCGTGAACATCAGCCACAGGCCGATCGTGATGACGGCAAGCAGGTTCCAGGGCGCTCCGACGCCGCCGCCGACGAGATCGGCGAGCACGGCCCGCGGCGGCCGCTCGAACGTGTTCGGTGTCGGGCCGACATCGCCCTCGTCGGTGTCGCCGGTGAAGAAGATGCGCAGCACCGGCGCGCCCTGGCGCTTGCGCCGCAACAGGAACTCGCCCGTGGCAGCCAGCTCGTCGAGTGAATAGGGGATCTGCAGCAGCATCGCGGCCGTACCCACGAGGCAGAGCGTGCACCAGGTGCCGATCACGATCGGCTGTATGATGATGAAGCCGACCGAGACGATGCCGAGCGGCACGATCAATATGCCGAAGAGCGTGACGAGCCACGGCATGGTGCGCCACCGCCTTCGCGAGCCGGTGATGCCAGTGAGTATCTCCAGCACGTAGACCAGCGCGCCGACGCCGGCGTCCGGCACCGGCCAGGTTTCCGAGACGGCGGAGGTGACGATGTCCTCCGTCCCGTTCCTGTCCGGCACGGTGCCGCCGAAGAAGGGGTCCCAGGCGCTCTCGATATGGCCGAGCTGATAGGCGGCCAGATAGCGCGAGAAATAGAGCCCGACGAACGCGAGCAGGATGATCGGCGCACGCTGTAGCCAGCCGGAGGGATTGTAGCTCCAGCCGGGGGGCGTGTCCGGTCCGGTCAGTTCCGCCGCCGGGCTGATCCCCGGCGTCGGGCGTACGGCCGCGGCGAAGCCGATGGCAAGCGTGCCCACCAGCGTCCCGTTGAGATAGGCGGCGGCCGAAGGCGTCCAGAAGACGAGCGGCGCGAAGAGCAGCCACAGGCCCACCGCCGCCGCGCCCCAGCGGGCGATGCCCATGCGCCAGGAGAGCGAGAGAAGTCCGAGCACGAAGAGGGCCAGCCCGGAGACGACATCGCTCCAGCCCATCCACGTGCCGGAGTAACCCATCGTCGCCGGCGAGACGATCAGCCAGGTGCCGAGCGCGGCATTGGCGAAATGCGCCCAGAGGTTCCGCTGATGCTCGCGCCGGAACTTCTCCTCATGGGCGCGCCGCAGTTCCTCTGGCTGCTCCTCGGCGGCGGCTGCGGTCTCGAGCCAGGCGGGCGGCGTGACGCCGTTGCGCCTGTACCAGCCGAGCGGGTCGCGCTTGAGCGAGGCGACGAGCTTGGGCAGCGTCGCCGTCATGGTCTCGTGCGGCTCCCAGCCGAGCAGGCGGCGCGCCCGCGTGATGTCGAGCGCGTAATGGTCGTCCGCCATCTCGATCATGAACGGGCGGATGAAAGGTTTCTCGCCGCGATCGAAATCGTCCGGCACCAGCGGCTCGGCCTTCTCCTCCACCCACGCGCCGGCCTTGGCGAGCGGCTTCGGCAGCGTCAGCGTCGTCCATACCTTCTCGCCGTGGACGAGCGCGCCGATCCGGTCCTGAAGTTCGTCATAGGGCAGGGCCTCCGGCTCGCCGGCGAGAATGACGGCGTCCGCCGGCAGGTCGTTGCGCTTTTCCACCGCCAGGCGGAAGAGCCGCATCATGTCGGTCCGATGGATGAAGGACTGCCCGGCCTCGATGTCGCCGGCATAGAGCCTGCTCTTCATGTCGCGTTCGTAGATGCGGGCGATCTGGTTGGCGAGCGTCGGCACGGCGCTCTCGTCGTCATAGAGGCCGGCGAGATGGAGGAGCAGGTAGGGGATCTTTCCGTGCTCGGCGCGTATCGTTTCCTCGGCTTTCGCCTTGGATATGGGATAGGCCCATTTCGGCGCCACCGGCGTCTCCTCGTCGATCCGCTCGCCGGGCGCGCCGGCCCGGTGGATCAGCATCGTGCCGGAATAGATAAAGCGCCCGACCTCGAACTCCTGCAGCGCGCGCAGGAGGTTTTTCGTGCCCTCCACGTTCACCTTCTCGTAGAGCGGGCTCTCCTCGCCGGTGAAGTCGAAATAGGCGGCGAGATGGATCACGGCGGCGATATGCCCGCCATGCCGGCGGCGGAATTCGCCGAACGCCTGCTCGACCGAGCGGGCGGAGGAAAGATCGATCTCGATGAGCGGGAAGTCGGCCTTCTTGCCCTTGACGTCCAGCCCGACGACGGCATGGTCGCGGGAGAGCTCCCCGGCAAGGGCGCGGCCTATGCTTCCCGCCGCGCCCGTGATCAATACTGTCGGCCTGCCGTCTGAGGTCATCTTCCCTTCGCTTGCATGGCTGTCGCAACAGCTTGCCAACGAGGGGGGCGAGGGATCGTTCCCCGATCGGGTCGGCCCGTCAGGGCAGTACGGCGGTCGCCTCGATCTCGACCAGCGCCTCGTCCTCGATGAGGGCCGCCACCTGCACCATCGTCATCGCCGGAAAATGCCGGCCGAGAACGTCGCGATAGGCCTCGCCGATGCCCTTGAGATTGGCGAGATAGTCCTTCTTGTCGACGACGTACCAGGTCATGCGCACGATGTGCTCCGGCCTGCCTCCGGCCTCGGCCAGCACCTCGACGATGTTCTGCAGGACCTGCCGCGTCTGCGAGGCGAGATCCCTTGCCTCGAAGACCTGATCGGCGTTCCAGCCGATCTGCCCGCCGAGGAAGACCAGACGCTCCTCGGCCAGCACGCCGTTGGCGTAGCCGCTCGCCTTCTTCCAGTTCGCCGGATGGAGTTTCCGGTGCGGGGTTTCGGATGCGGTCATTTTCCAGTCCTCCAATGAGCGGCGGTTCGAGCCTGCCGCCGCACTCAAAACTCAGACGCCGAGATAGCGGTCCTGCAATTGCGCGGTGAGATCGTCCGGACGGCCGGTCCAGACCGTGCGGCCCTTCTCCAGGACGAAGCAGCGGTCGGCCGAGGGCAGCAGCTCCGACAGCGTCTTGTCGACGATCAGGATCGACTGGCCCTCCGCCTTGAGCTTGCGGATGACGGTCCAGATGTCCTGCCGGATGACGGGCGCCAGCCCCTCCGTCGCCTCGTCGAGAATGAGCAGGTCGGGATTGGTCGTCAGCGCGCGGCCGACCGCCAGCATCTGCTGTTCGCCGCCGGAAAGCGTGCGTGCGAGCTGGTCGCGCCTTTCGGCGAGGCGCGGGAAGAGCCGGTTGACCTCGTCCACCGTCCATCGGCCCTTGCGGGCGGCGGCCGTCAGGTTCTCGGCGACTGTCAGGTTGGGGAAGCAGCGCCGTCCTTCCGGCACGAGGCCGATGCCGAGCCGCGCGATCCGGTAGGGCTGCAGCCCGGCGATCTCGCGGCCGCGGAAGCTGATCGAGCCGGATTTCGCCGGCGAAAGCGCCAGTATGGAGCGGATCGTCGTCGTCTTGCCCATGCCGTTGCGGCCCATCAGCGCCACGACCTCGCCCTCGGCGACGTCGAGTTCGACGCCGAACAGCGCCTGGCTCGCGCCGTAGAAGGTCTCGACGCCCCTGGCTTCAAGCAGCATGGCGAACACCTTCGTGGTTTTCGCCGTGACACCCCCACCCCTTACCCCTTCCCACAAGGGGGAGGGGGGCGTTGACGTTTAGTCGTGGCCGGGATCGGTCTGCTTCTTGGCAGGCACGGCATTTCAGATTTCCCCTTCCCCTTGTGGGGAGGGGTAAGGGGCGGGGGTGCAGGAAGAATCGGGAACGGCTCATGTCCCGTCTCCCAGATAGGCCCGGCGCACCTCGGCATTGCCGCGGATCTCGTCGACCGTGCCGCTGGCGATGACACGACCGTAGACGAGAACCGAGATGCGGTCGGCAAGCGCGAAGACGGCGTCCATGTCGTGCTCGATCAGGAGGATCGGCGCCTCCTCGCGCAGGCGGTCGAGGAAGCCGGTCAGCGCCTTCGAGCCTTCCGGGCCCATGCCGGCCATCGGCTCGTCGAGCAGGAAGGCGCGCGAGCCGAGGGCGAGCGCGATGGCGATCTCGAGCTGGCGGCGCTCGCCATGCGAAAGCTCGGCGGCCGGAACACGCGCGCGGTCCCTCAGGCCGACGCGCCCAAGCGCTTCCATCGCGGGTTCGACCAGCGAGCGATCGCGCATCACCGGCTTGAAGAAGCGGAAGGACGAGCCCTGCCGCGACTGCACCGCGAGCATCACGTTGCGCAGCGCCGAGAATTCCGAGGCGAGCGACGACACCTGGAAGCTGCGGCCGAGCCCTCGCCGGGCGCGTTCCGCCGTGCCGAGATGGTCGATCCGCTCGCCGAGGAAGCTGATTTCGCCGCTGTCCGGTTTCAGCGTCCCGGCGATCTGGTGGATGAGCGTCGACTTGCCCGCCCCGTTCGGGCCGATCAGCGCGTGGATCTCGCCCGCGCGCAGGTCGAGGCTGACATGCTCGGTCGCCTTCAGCGCGCCGAAGCTCTTGCAGAGATCGTCGATCTTGAGGACCGGCTCAGCCATGGCGTGCCTTTCCCGCGATCAGGCCGATGAGGCCGCCGCGTGCGAAGAGGACGACGCCGAGCAGCGCCAGCCCGAGGAAGAGCTGCCAGCGCTCGGTCAGCCCGCCGAGGATATATTCGAACATGACGAAGAGCATCGCGCCGGCGACCGGCCCGAACAGGCGCCCGACGCCGCCGAGGATGATCAGCACGATGAACTCGCCCGACATGTGCCAGGACAGCATCGACGGGCTGACGAAGCGGTTGAGGTCGGCAAAGAGGGCGCCGGCGAGCGCGGTGATCATGCCGGAGATGACGAAGGCCGCGAGGCGGACGCGGAACGGCCTGATGCCGACCGAGGCGACGCGGACGTCGTTCTGGCGGGCGGCCTGCAGGGCCGCGCCGAAGCGCGAGTTGCGCGCCAGGGCGAAGACCAGCAGCGCGGCGAGCAGCACTGCGTAGCAGATCAGGAAATAGTTGAGCGGCACCGCGGTGTTGACGCCGGGAAAAGCGTTGCGGACATAGATCGACAGCCCGTCCTCGCCGCCATAGGCCGGCCAGGAGATAGCGAAATAATAGGTCATCTGCGCGAAGGCGAGGGTGATCATGATGAAATAGACGCCCGAGGTGCGCAGGCTGATGGCGCCGATCGCCAGCGCGAGCAGCCCGCCCACCACGATCGCCACGGCCCAGATGACCAGCATCTGGTTGGTGCCGGGAATGGCGAAGGGGAAGGCGGCGAGCGGCGTCGCGTTGAAGGCGTGGGTGGCCATGATGCCGGCGACATAGCCGCCGACGCCGAAGAAGGCCGCATGGCCGAAGGACACCAGCCCGCCGAGGCCGAGCGCTATATTGAGGCCGACGGCCGCCAGGCCGAGGATCGCCATGCGTGTCGCGAGCGTCACGTAGAAGGGCTTGCCGATCTGCATGGCGACGAGCGGCAGCGCCAGCAGCAGCAGGGCCAGGACGATGTTGATCGTGGTTTCGCGGGAAAGCTTCATCGCCGTCACCTCTGCACCGCGAAGAGGCCTTGCGGCCGCACCGCCAGGATCACCGCCATGACGATGTAGATGAGCATCGAGGCGAGCGCGGCGCCGACCGTCGTCGCCTGCGAGGCCGGCATGACGAGCGTGAAGAGTTGAGGCAGCAGGAAGCGGCCCATCGTGTCGACGACGCCGACGATGACGGCGCCCACCAGCGCGCCCTTGATCGAGCCGATGCCGCCGATGACGATGACGACGAAGGCGAGGATGAGCACCGGCTCGCCCATCCCGACCTGCACCGATTGAAGCGCGCCCACCAGCGCGCCGGCGAGCCCGGCAAGCGCGGCGCCCAGCGCGAAGACCACCGTGTAGAGCGTGCGGATGTCGACGCCGAGCGCGCCGATCATCTCGCGATCGGATTCGCCGGCGCGGATGCGCATGCCGAGCCGTGTCCGCGCGATCAGGAAATAGAGCCCGACCGCGACCGCGACGCCGACGCCGATGATGGCGAGCCGGTAGAGCTGGTAGCGCGAGCCGCCCGGCAGCGGCACCGAGCCCTGCAGCAGCGGCGGAATGTCGAGATAGAGCGGGAAGGAGCCGAAGATCCAGCGCGTGCCTTCCGAGAAGATGAGGATCAGCGCGAAGGTCGCCAGCACCTGGTCGAGATGGTCGCGCTCGTAGAGCCGCCGGATGACGAGGATTTCCACGATGGCGCCCGCCGCGGCCGCCGCGGCGAGGCTCGCCGCGAGGCCGAGCCAGAAGGAGCCGGTCGCCGCCGCCACGGCGGCGCAGGCGAATGCGCCGACCATGTAGAGCGAGCCGTGGGCGAGATTGATCAGGCCCATGACGCCGAAGATGAGCGTCAGCCCGGCCGCCATCAGGAACAGCATGACGCCGAGCTGAAGGCCGTTGAGCAACTGTTCTATGAAGAGGGCGGTTTGCAAGGGTGGTTCCGGACTCCGTTGGCCGCCGCACGAGCGGCGGCGAAATTCGATTGGATGCCCCCTTCACCACGCTTCGCGTGGTCCTTTTCCCCGTGGACGGGGAAGACCCGGCCTTGAGGTCTTCCGTGACCTTTGGACCCTCCCCTGCGAAGCGGGGAGGGGGACCGCCGAAGGCGGTGGAGGGGGTATCGCCTACTGCATCGCGCACTGCTCCGCATAGGCGTCGCCGTGATCGGTGAAGGCGGTGGCGATGATCTTGTTGGAGAGCACGTCGCCTTCCTTGATCACCTCGCGGACATAGACGTCCTGGATCGGGTGGTTGTTGGTGTTGAACTTGAACTTGCCGCGAACTGACGCGAAATCCGCCTCCTTGAGCGCGGCGCGGAAGGCGTCCTTGTCGGTGACGCTCGCCTTGGCGGCTGCCGACAGGATCAGGTTGGCGGCATCAAAGGCCTGCACGGCGTAGATCGAGGGCAGGCGGTTGTACTCGGCCTGGAAGGCTTCCACGAACTTCTTGTTGGCCTCGTTGTCGAGGTCCTTCGACCAGGTCGCCGAGTTCTTCGCGCCGACCGCCGCGTCGCCGATCGCCGGCAGCACGTCCTGGCTGAAGGAGAAGCCCGGGCCCATCACCGGAAGGTCGACGCCCGACTGGGCGTATTGCTTCATGAAGGCGATGCCCATGCCGCCGGGCAGGAAGAAGAACACGGAATCCGCGCCGGAAGAGCGGATCTGCGCGATCTCGGCCGCGTAGTCGGTCTGGCCGACCTGCGTGTAGACCTCGCCGGCGAGCTCGCCCTTGTAGTAGCGCTTGAAGCCGTTCAGCGAATCCGTGCCGGCCGGGTAGTTCGGCGCCAGGATGAAGGTCTTCTTGTAGTCCTGGTTGGCGTACTGGCCCATCGCCTCGTGGAAATTGTCGTTCTGGTAGGCGGCATTGAAATAGTTCTGGTGGCAGCCGGCGCCGGCAAGTGCCGAGGGGCCGGCATTGGTCGAGACGTAGAACTTGTCCTGCGCCACCGCGCTCGGCACCACCGCCATCGCCAGGTTCGACCAGACGATGCCGGTCAGGATGTCGACCTGGTCGCTCTGGATCATCTTGTCGGCGATCTGCACCGCGAGTTCGGGCTTCTGCCCGTCGTCCTCGGTGACGACCTCGACCTCCGGATTGTTCGCCTGCTTGATGGCGAGCATGAAGCCGTCGCGCGTGTCGATGCCGAGCCCCGCGCCGCCGCCGGAAAGGGTGGTGATCACCCCGATCTTGAGCGGGTCTGCGAAGGCCATGCCCGACACGCCCATGGAAAGGCCGACAAGGCCCGCTGCAATCAGTTTCCTCATTTTCAAGCTCCCGTTTGTTTTGAACCGGTTCCCACGATTAATGCGTCTTGGTTGATTTGCCAGCAGGCTTCAGCCTTTTTCTTGTTGGACCCGAAGGGTCAGAGCTGCGTCCGCACTTTCCAGAGCTCCGGAAAGAGCTCCACCTCCAGCATGCGGCGCAAATATGAGACGCCGGCGGTGCCGCCGGTGCCGCGTTTCAGGCCGATGATGCGCTCCACCGTGGTGACGTGGTTGAAGCGCCAGCGGCGGAAATAATCCTCGAAATCGACGAGCTTTTCGGCGAGCTCGTAGAGCGCCCAGTGCGTCTCCGGCTCGGCATAGACGATCTTCCACGCGGCCATCACCGCGTCGCTCGGCGGCCGTGTGGCGCGGAAGTCGTCGCGCCCCGCTTCGTCGCCGACGTCGAAACCCTTGCGTGCCAGAAGCGCGATCGCCTCGTCGTAGAGGCTAGGGCGGGCAAGGATCGCCTCCAGCCGCTCGATGGTCTCCGGCGCATGCGCGTGCGGCTTCAGCATCGCCGCGTTGCGGTTGCCGGCGAGGAACTCGATCGCGCGATACTGCCAGGACTGGAAGCCGGAGGATTGGCCGAGCGCGCCGCGGAAGCGCGTATATTCCGACGGCGTCATGGTGCGCAGCACGTCCCATGCGCTGTTGAGCTGCTCGAAGATGCGCGCCACGCGCGTCAGCATCTTGAAGGCCGGCTGCAGATTGTCGCTCCTGATCTCGGACATCGCCGCGCCGATCTCGTGGATGGCGAGCTTCATCCACAGCTCCGACGTCTGATGCTGGATGATGAAGAGCAACTCGTCCGGCGAGGCCGACAGCGGCGACTGCGCGTCGAGTATCCTTTCCAGATGCAGATAGTCGGCATAGGACATCCGCTCGCGGAAATCGGTCACCGCGCCGTCGGCATCGCGATCGTCGGGGGCGGTCATGTGACCTTGCTCCGCGTCTTGAACTCCGGCCGGTCCCACGAGCCTTCGCGCAGGATCCTCTCAAGAATGCTCGCCGCCGCGATCACGTCGTCGTGCCCGATATAAAGCGGCGTAAAGCCGAAGCGCATCGCGTCGGGCGCGCGGAAGTCGCCGATCACGCCGCCGGCGATCAGCGCTTGCATGATCGCATAGCCCTCGGGGTGCAGGAACGAGACCTGGCTGCCGCGCCGTTCGGGCTCGCGCGGGCTGGCGAACGCGAGTTCCGGGCAGCGCCTTTCCACCTCCGCGATGAAGAGCTCGGACAGTTCGATCGACGCCCGGCGGATGTCGGCCATGTCGACGCCCTCCCATGTGTCCAGCGCGGCATCGAGCGCGGCGAGCGCGATGATCGGCGGCGTGCCGACGCGCATCCGGTCGATCCCGGCGCCGGGCCGGTAGTCGGGGTCGAAGGCGAAGGGCGCCTCGTGCCCGAGCCAGCCGGAAAGGGCGGGCCGCACGGAGCCCGCCAGTTCCGGCGCGACATGGATGAAGGCCGGCGCTCCGGGGCCTCCGTTGAGATACTTATATGTGCAGCCGACCGCGAAATCGGCCCCCGCCGCCGTCACGTCCACCGGCAGCGCGCCGGCGGAATGGGCGAGATCCCAGATGGTGAGCGCGCCGGCGGCATGCGCCCTCCTGGTCAGGCGCTTCATGTCGTGCAGGCGGCCGGTGCGGTAGTCCACCTCGGTGAGCAGGGTGACGGCGACGTTCTCGTCGATCGCGTCCTCCACCTCTTCCGGCGCCACGACCTTCAATCGATGGCCGCGGCCGAGCGAGGCGATAAGCCCTTGCGCCATGTAGAGGTCGGTCGGAAAGTTGCCGCTGTCGGAAAGCACCACCTTGCGCTCCGGCCGCAGCTCCAGCGCCGAGGCGAGCGCCTGGTAGACCTTGATGGAGAGCGTGTCGCCCATGACCACCGTGCCTTCCGGCGCGCCGATCAGCCGGCCGATCCGGTCGCCGACCCTGCGCGGCATCTCCATCCAGCCGGCGGTGTTCCAGCCGCGGATCAGCAGCCCGCCCCATTCTTCCGTCATCATCCGCGCAACGCGATCGGCGGCGTCCCTCGGCAGTGGCCCGAGCGAGTTGCCGTCGAGATAGACGACGCCTTCCGGCAGGTCGAATTTCGCCCGCGTGGCGCGGAAGATATCGTGCAGCGTCATGCGTTCGCCTCTTCGCGCAGCCGGAAGCGCTGTATCTTGCCGGTCTGGGTCTTGGGTAGCGCGGATACGAATTTCACGGATCGCGGATATTTGTAAGGGGCAATCGTCGCCTTCACATGCTCCTGGAGGAAGCGCACCGTCGCATCGTTTGCGGCGACGCCCTCCACCAGCACCACATAGGCCTCGACGATCTGGCCGCGGATCTCGTCGGCCGCCCCGATCACCGCGCATTCGAGCACATGCTCATGCGCGAGAAGGGCTGCCTCCACCTCCGGCCCGGCGATGTTGTAGCCGGCCGACACGATCATGTCGTCGGAGCGGGCGGCGAAGTGAAAATGCCCTTCCTCGTCCTGGACGAAGCTGTCGCCGGTGAGGTTCCAGCCGTCCCGGACATAGCCGCGCTGGCGCTCGTCGGCGAGATAGCGGCAGCCGGTCGGACCGCGCACGGCGAGCCTGCCGATCGTGCCGCGCGGCACTTCGTTCATGTCCTCGTCGACGATGCGCGCCTCGTAGCCGGTCACCGGCTTGCCGGTCGAACCCGCCGCCATGTCGTCGAGCCGGTTGGAGATGAAGATGTGCAGCATCTCGGTGGCGCCGATCCCGTCGAGGATCGGCTTGCCGGTCTTTTTCGTCCACTCCTCGAAGACCGGTGCCGGCAGCGTCTCGCCGGCCGAGACGGCGATGCGCAGCGAGGACAGGTCGGCGCCCTTGTCCATCGCCTTCAGCATGGCGCGGTAGGCGGTCGGCGCGGTGAACGAGATCGTCGCCTTGTAGGTCTCGATGATCTCGATCATGTTGGGCGGCGTGGCGCTTTCGAGCAGCGTCGCGGCCGCGCCGAAGCGCAGTGGGAAGACCGCGAGCCCGCCCAGCCCGAAGGTGAAGGCGAGCGGCGGCGAGCCGACGAATATGTCCTCGGGCGTGACGCCGAGCACCTCCTTCGCATAGCCGTCGGCGATGATCAGTATGTCGCGGTGGAAATGCATCGTCGCCTTCGGCACGCCGGTCGTGCCCGAGGTGAAGCCGAGCAGCGCGACGTCGTCGCGGCCGGTCCGCACCGCCTCGAACTTGACCGGCTTGTCGAGCGCGGCGCGGTCGAGCTCGGCGTCGTGGTTCGCCGTGCCGTCGAAGCCCACCACCTGCTTCAGGAAGCGGCTTTCCTTGGCACAGGCGACCAGCTCGTCCTTGATGCGCGTGTCGCAGAGCGCGATTCCGACCTCCGCCTTGTCGACGATCTTGGCGAGCTCGCCGGAGCGCAGCATCGGCATGGTGTTGACCACCACCGCGCCGGCCTTCGTCGCCGCCAGCCAGCAGGCCACCATCGCCGGATTGTTGGCCGAGCGTATCAGCACGCGGTTGCCTGGCTTGACGCCGTAGTTTTCCACCAGCGCGCGGGCGAGGCGGTTGGTCCAGTCGGTCAGCTCCTTGTAGGTGCGGCGGCGGCCGTTGCCGATCAGCGCGGTGTGGTCGCCGAAGCCTTTTTCCACCATGTGGTCGGTGAGCTCCACCGCGGCGTTGAGATGTTCGGGATAGTCGAACCCCGCGAGCGGCAGTTCCGGCCATTGTCCGGAGGGCGGAAGATTGTCCCGCGTGAAGGTGTCGACATGGGCCGAAGGTCCGAGGGTCATGATGCCTCTCCCGCGAGGCACCCCTTACCCCTCCCCACAAGGGGGAGGGGAGGCACGAGCGCCGCGCCGACACTCTTCAGCAAAGCGAGACGTTCAAGCTCTCCTCCCCCTCGTGGGGAGGGGTAACGGGTGGGGGTAAATGTGTCAGGCACGATTCCTGAATAAGTCATAAGCCGGCTCCCATTGTCTGCCGCGCGATCACCACCTTCTGGACGTCTGACGCGCCCTCGTAGATGCGCAACGCGCGGATTTCCCGATAAAGGCTCTCGACGATGTGCCCCTTTCTCACGCCGTCGCCGCCATGAAGCTGCACCGCCTTGTCGATGACCGCCTGGGCGCGGTCGGTGGCATGGAGCTTGGCCATCGCCGCCTCGCGCGTCACGCGGGCGGCGCCCGAATCCTTCGTCCATGCGGCGCGGTAGATCAGCAGCGCGGCCGCGTCGACGTCGAGCGCCATGTCCGCGACATGGCCCTGCACCATCTGCATGTCGAAGAGCGGCGCGCCGAAGAGCTCGCGCGAGGCGACGCGCGCCACCGTTTCGTCGAGCGCGCGCCGGGCGAAGCCGAGCGCCGCCGCGCCGACGGTGGAGCGGAACACGTCGAGCACCGACATCGCGATCCTGAAGCCTTCGCCCGGCCCGCCGATCATCGCCGAAGCCGGAACGCGGACCTTGTCGAAGGAAAGCCGCGCCAGCGGATGCGGCGCGATCACTTCCAGCCGCTCCGCGATGCTCAGGCCGGGCGTATCGGCCGGCACGAGGAAGGCCGAGATGCCCTTGGCGCCCGGCGCCTCGCCTGTGCGGGCGAAGACGCAGTAGAGGTCGGCGATGCCGCCGTTGGAAATCCAGGTCTTCTCGCCGGAAAGGACGTAGCCGCCGCCGTCGCGCGTCGCGGTCATCTCCATGTTCGCCACGTCGGAGCCCGAGCGCGGCTCGGAAAGCGCGAAGGCGGATATCGCCTTGCCGGCGCGGGTTTTCGCCAGCCATTGCCGCTGCTCGCCGGTGCCGAACAGGCTGATCGCGCCGGTGCCGAGTCCCTGCATGGCGAAGGCGAAATCGGCGAGCCCGTCATGGCGCGCCAGCGTCTCGCGGGTGATGCAGAGCGTGCGCACGTCGAGCGGCCGCGGGTTTTCGGGATCGACCGCGGTCGGCATCAGCCAACCGGCCTCGCCCAGCCCGGCGACGAGCGCGCGGCAGGCGGCGTCGATGTCGGAATGGTCAACCGGAAGATTTTCGCGGCACCACGTCTCCAGCCTCCCGGCATGTTCGCGGTGGCGCTCCTCCAGGAACGGCCAGTTGAGGAAAGAGCGGTCAGGCATGGCGGGCTCCTCTGGCCGATGCCCCCTCCGGCCGGAACGCGGGTTCCTCCTCTGCGAAGCGGGGGGTCCGAAGGACGGGCGAGACAAGCGGCTCGCCCCGGCAAGGGACCGCCGAAGGCGGTGGAGGGGGCGTTCGTCCGACCGCCATCCTCAATCCCCCTCGAACTTCGGCTTTTCCTTCGCCACGAAGGCGCGGTAGGCTCGCTCGAAATCGACCGTCTGCATGCAGATCGCCTGCGCCTGCGCCTCCGCCTCGATCGCCTGTTCGAGGCCCATCGACCATTCCTGGTTGAGCTGGGTCTTGGTGATGCCGTGCGCGAAGGTCGGCCCGGCGGCGAGCTGCCGGGCGAGCTTCAGCGCTTCCGTTTCCAGTTCCGCGGCGGCGACGAGCCGGTTGTAGTAGCCCCAGCGCTCGCCTTCCTCGGCGCTCATCGAGCGGCCGGTGTAGAGCAGCTCCGCGGCGCGGCCCTGGCCGATGATTCTCGGCAGCATCGCGCAGGCGCCCATGTCGCAGCCGGCGAGTCCGACGCGCGTGAAGAGGAAGGCGGTCTTCGCCTGCGGCGTGGCCAGCCGGATGTCGGAGGCCATGGTGATGATTGCGCCCGCGCCCACCGCCACGCCGTCGACGGCCGAGATGATCGGCTTGCCGCAGCCGAGCATCGCCTTGACGAAGTCGCCGGTCATGCGCGTGAAGGCGAGCAGCCCCTTCATGTCCATGTCGACCAGCGGGCCGATGATGTCGTGGACGTCGCCGCCCGAGCAGAAATTCCCGCCATTGGGCAGAAAGACGACGACGTCGATGTCGTCGGCATAGACGAGGTCGCGGAAGGTGTCGCGCAGCTCGGCATAGCTCTCGAAGGTGAGCGGGTTCTTCCGTTCCGGACGGTCGAGCCGGACGGTCGCGACGCGGTCCTCGACCCGCCAGAGGAAATGCTTCGGCTTCAGCCCGGCCATTTTCGTCAATGCTCGCCCTCCCAGTTGCTGCGGAACGATTTCAGCATGGTGGAGAGTTGCCGCGCGTCCGCCTCGCTGACCTCGCCCAGGAAATTCGATATCCAGCCCTCATGCGCTGCCGCCATGGCGCGGAAGGTGCCGGTGCCCGCCTCCGTCAGCCGCACGATCGAGGTGCGCCGGTCGCCCTCGCGGTTGGAGCGCACCACGAAGCCGTCCGCCACCAGCCGGTCGACGATGCCGGTCACATTGCCGTTGGAGACCAGCAGGAAGCGCGACAGGTCGCTCATCAGCATCCCGTCGGGCTGGCGATGCAGCGCCGCCATCACGTCGAAGCGCGGCAGCGTGGTGTTGAATTCGCTCTTCAGCCGCTCGCGCAGCTCGCCCTCTATGATGCGTGCCGCCCGCAACAGCCTGATCCACAGCCGCAGCCGCTCCTTGTTGGAGGCGGGTGCCTCCAGCGTGTCCAGCGGCGCGCTCACCATGTCTCGCCTCCCGAAACGGAAATTGCCTGGCCGGTGATCGAGGAAGCGCCGTCGCTGCACAGCCACAGCACGGCCAAGGCGACTTCCTCGGGGCGGATGAAGCGGCCTTGCGGGTTCGAAACGACCAGCGACTGCCGCGCCTCGGCCTCGGTGCGGCCGGTTTTCTCCATGATGCGGCGGATCGACTCCTCCAGCATTTCCGTCTCCACGAAATTCGGACAGACCGCGTTGACCGTGATGCCCGACTTGACCAGCTCGACGGAGAGCGCGCGCATCAGCCCGATCACCCCGTGCTTGGAAGCGACATAGGGCGCGACGTAGCCGTAGCCCTTCAGCCCCGCCACCGAGGCGACGAAGATGATGCGGCCCGAGCCGCGCTTCGTCATGCCGGCAAGCGCCGGCCGTACCGTGAGAAATGCGCCGGTCAGGTTCACGTCCAGCGTCTGCTTCCACTCGTCGAGCGTGGTCCGGGCCGCCGGCGCGCTGCCGGCGGTTCCCGCATTGGCGATGACGATCTCGAACGGCCCGCGCGCCGCTTCCGCCTTCTCGTGGAGCGCGGCCATGGAGGCTTCGTCGGTCACGTCGGCGGTCTCGGCATGGATGTTGGCATGGCCGTCCGCGACCGCCGCGAGGGCGTCGGCCCTGCGGCCGCAGATCGTCACGGCGATGCCTGCCTCCGCCAGCGCGACCGCGATCGCCCGACCGACGCCCGACCCGCCGCCCGTCACCAATGCGTGGGGGAGCCGGGTCATGGGTGAAGCTCCAAAACCCCGTTGTTCCCCCTGAGGCGAAGACCGCTCGCGAAGCCGCCGGCCAAGGCGGGGTTTCTGTACGCCCCCTCCACCATGCCTCGCATGGTCCCCTGCCGGGGCGAGACAAGCGGCTCGCCCCGGCAAGGGACCGCCGAAGGCGGTGGAGGGGGCGGGCACAATGCCGACCTGTTCAGCGGAGCGGAAAATGTACTCGTCATCACACCTTCCCCGTCATCTGCTCGGCTCGCTCGGCGAGGCGGTAGAGCTGGTCGCGGCCCGGCAGGTAGGGATCCGGCCATTTGACGCCGCGGTCGCCGAGCCCGGCCGCCGCGTGCAGCGTCCAGTAGGGGTCGGCGAGGTGCGGGCGCGCCAGGCAGACGAGATCGGCGCGGCCGGCCATCAGGATCGAGTTGACGTGATCCGGCTCGAAGATATTGCCGACCGCCATCGTCGCCATGCCGGTCTCGTTTCGGATCCGGTCCGAAAAGGGGGTCTGGAACATGCGGCCATAGACGGGCTGAGCGCGCTTCGAGGTCTGGCCGGCCGAGACGTCGCAGATGTCGGCGCCCGCTTCCTGCAGCATCCGCGCGATCCTCACCGCTTCGGCCGGCGTCACGCCCTCGTCGCCGACCCAGTCATTGGCCGAGATGCGCACCGAGATCGGCTTCGCCTCCGGCCAGACGGCACGGACGGCATGGAAGACCTCGAGTGGGTAACGCATCCGGTTTTCCAGCGCCCCGCCATATTCGTCCTCGCGCCTGTTGGTCAGCGGCGAGATGAAGGACGACAGCAGATAGCCGTGCGCCATGTGCAGCTCGATCATGTCGAAGCCGCAGCGCTCCGCCATCCGGGCGGCGGCGACGAACTGGTCGCGCACCATGTCCATGTCGGCACGGTTCATCGCCTTGGGCGTCTGGTTCCGGGCCGACCAGGGCACGGCGGAGGCGGCGAGCAGCGGCCAGTTGCCGTCCGTCAGCGGCGCGTCCATCTCCTCCCAGCCGAGCTGGGTCGAGCCCTTGGCGCCGGAATGGCCGATCTGGGCGCAGATGCTCGCTTCGGTCTCTGCATGGACGAAATCGACGATCCGCTTCCAGGCCGTCTCGTGCTCGGGCGCGTAGAAGCCGGGGCATCCCGGCGTGATGCGGCCTTCCGGCGACACGCAGGTCATCTCGATATGGACGAGGCCGGCGCCGCCCTTGGCGCGTTCGCAATAATGCGCGAAATGCCAGTCGGTCGGCGTTCCGTCCACCGCCTTGTACTGCGCCATCGGCGAGACGACGATGCGGTTCTTCAGTTCCAGCCCGCGCAGGCGGAAGGGCGCGAACATCGGCGCGCGGCCGGTATCGGCGGCCCCCGACTGGCGCTGGAACCACGCTTCCGCGCTGCCGAGCCAGTCGGCGTCGCGCAGGCGCAGATTCTCGTGGCTGATGCGCTGCGAGCGCGTCAGCAGCGAATAGTTGAACTGCACCGGGTCGAGATTGAGATAGCGTTCGACATCCTCGAACCATTCGAGCGAGTTGCGCGCCGCCGATTGCAGCTTCAGCACCTCGGTGCGCCGCGCGTCCTCGTATTTCTCGAAGGCGGCTCCAAGCGTCGGCTCGGAATGCAGGTAGTCGGCCATCGCGATCGCGCTTTCGAGCGCCAGCTTGGTGCCCGAGCCGATCGAGAAATGCGCGCTGGCGGCGGCGTCGCCCATCAGGGCGAGGTTCCGGTACGACCAGCGCTCGCACAGCACGCGCGGGAAGTTGATCCATGCCGAGCCGCGAATGTGGCTGGCGTTCGACATCAGCGGATTGCCGCCGAGATGCTTCTCGAAGATGCGCTCGCAGGTGGCGATCGATTCTTCCTTCGTCATCTCGCCGAAGCCGAACTTCTCCCAGGTTTCCTGGCTGCATTCGACGATGAAGGTCGCCGTGTTGGGATCGAACTGGTAGGCATGCGCCCAGACCCAGCCATGCTCGGTCTCTTCGAAGATGAAGGTGAAGGCGTCGTCGAATTTCTGGTTGGTGCCCAGCCACACGAACTTGCACTTGCGGACGTCTATGTCCGGCCGGAAATGCTCGGAGAAGGCGGCGCGGGCCCTGGAGTTCAGCCCGTCGGCGGCGATGACCAGGTCATGTTCGGCCATGTGGCGCTCGGGCGTGTCCACCTCCGCCTGGAAGACGAGGTTGACGCCGAGCTCCCGGGCGCGGTCCTGGAGGAGCATCAGCAGGCGCTTGCGCCCGATGCCGCAGAAGCCGTGGCCGGTCGAAAGCGTGCGCACGCTCTTGTGGATGACCGCGATGTCGTCCCAATAGGCGAAATGCTCGCGGATCGCCGCCGCGCTCTTCGGATCGTTGGCGGCCAGATTGTCGAGGGTCTCGTCGGAGAGCACCACGCCCCAGCCGAACGTGTCGTCGGCGCGGTTGCGCTCGAACACGGTGACGTCGTGCGCGCCGTCGCGCAGCTTCATCGAAATCGCAAAGTAGAGTCCGGCGGGCCCTCCGCCGAGCACTGCAACCTTCATCCGCGACGTTCCCCGTTCTTTTGTTGAAGGCAGGATTGCACCGAACGGAAATTACTTCAAGTATGAAATTTCAAGGTTGAAATAATTCGGCTGGACAGCCGGCCGGCAAACGCGCGATGAAAGGCCGGACGCCGGGAGCGACCGGGAAAGCTGGCGAAAATCACGACGAAACGGGGGGCATCGATGATCCGCCACGGCATAAGCGACTGGGACGATGCCTATGCCAACGGCGTCAATATTCCCGGCGGCGACCGCTGGCCGGCCGCATGGGTGGAGCCCGCCAAGGCGTTCCGCCAGAAGCTGCTGGCGGCGGAGCGCGCGCGACTCGACCTTCGCTATGGCGATGCGCCGCGCAACCGCCTCGATCTCTTCCTGCCGGAGGGAGCGCCGAAGGGGCTCGTGGTCTTCATTCACGGCGGTTTCTGGCTGAAGCTCGACAAGAGCTTCTGGTCGCACCTCGCCGCCGGCGCGCTGGCGCACGGCCATGCGGTGGCGATGCCGTCCTACACGCTCTGCCCGGAGGTCCGCATAGCCGGCATCGTCGGGGAGATCGGCGCCGCGGTCGTGCAGGCAGCAGGCATGGTCGACGGCCCCGTCCGCCTCGCCGGCCACTCGGCCGGCGGCCACCTCGCCACGCGCATGGTCTCGCGCACCTCGCCGCTGCCGGCGGACATTCGCGCGCGCGTCGTCAACACGGTCTCGATTTCCGGCCTGCACGATCTGCGCCCGCTGATGCGCACGGCGATGAACGAGGGCCTGCGGCTCGACGCGCAGGAAGCATATGCCGAAAGCCCGGCGCTGCTGGAACCCTTGCCGGGCGCCCGGCTCACCTGCTGGGTCGGCGCGGCCGAGCGTTCGGAATTCGTCCGCCAGAACGCGCTGCTCGCCAATATCTGGAAAGGGCTGGGCGCGGAGACGCTGGCGGTGGAGGAACCCGACCGGCATCATTTCAACGTCGTCGACGGTCTTGCCGATCCGGATCACCCGCTGACACGGACGCTGTTGACAGGGCAGGGACCCGTCATAGATTGAAAGTAGTGCGTCCTTCGAGGCTCGCTTCGCTCGCACCTCAGGATGAGGGGCGTCGTGCAATCGAACACACCGCATAGCGGGATCGAGAGCCAACCTCCCTCATCCTGAGGTGCGAGCGAAGCGAGCCTCGAAGGACGCACCGATAACAATGGAGCCACGTGAATGAGAGCCGTGTTCGTGCAACTGCAATGCTCGCCGGGAAAGACCTACGAGGTGGCGGACGAGCTGTTCGAGCGCGAAGTCGCCTCCGAGCTCTATTCGACGAGCGGCGAATATGATCTGCTGATGAAGGTCTATATCGAGGACGGCGTCGACATCGGCAAGTTCATCAACGAGAACGTCGCCAACGTTCCCGGCATCGTCCGCTCGCTGACCACGCTGACGTTCAAGGCGTTCTGAGGCCCCCGCGCCCGTGGTGGAAACGGGCTGGATCGCGGACGAGCGAATAGCGCCAACGCTACTGACAGAACCTGTCGGTGCGGCGTGCTATCGTCGTCGGGCAATCAGAGGGAATTCATCATGACGCTCAAAGGGAGCTGCCATTGCGGCGCGACCCGCTTCGAGATCGACTTCATGCCGAAGTCGGCAACCAGATGCACCTGCACCTTCTGCACGAAGCGTGGCGCGCTCTGGATCTATTGCGAACCCGGCCAGTTTCGGCTCGAGACGCCCATCGGGAACGCCAGGCGCTATTCGCCGACGACGCCCGAGAACAAGCACTATTTCTGCCCCGAATGTGGATGCACGACCTTCTCGGACAATCCCGATTACTCGATGTTCAAGGAAGGTGGCGACGAAAGCGCTTTCGATCCGGCGCGCCGGCACATTTCGGTCAATCTCTGGGCCCTCGATGACCTCGAGGCAACGTCCATTCCCGTTGAAGTGGTCGACGGCCGGAACCTCTGGTAGTTCCGAAATGTCAGCCGGCGCGTGAGCTGGCCCGGCCGTATTGCGCCGGTGCCATGCTCACATCCCGTCCAGCATCCGCCTCTGCCGGTGCATTTCGAGAAAGATGCGGTAGTCGCGGTCGAAGCGCTTTCGGGCATCCGGATCGGGCGTGCGCTCGCGTCCGCCCTGCCGCATGGCGAGAGAGGCTGCCGCGAGGCTCGGATGGAGCCCGGCGGCGGCCGCCGCGACCACGGCGGTGCCGAGCAGCATCGCGTCGTCGGCCTGCGGTTCCACCACGCGGCAGCCGGTGACGTCGGCATAGAGCTCCATCAGCAGCGGATTGCGCGTGTGGCCGCCGGTGACGTGCAGCGTGTCGATGACGAAACCGCCCTCGTTGAGCGTTTCGAGAATGTGGCGCAGCCCGAGCGCGATGGCGACGCAGCTTCGCCAGTAGAGCCGGCAGAGGCTGTCGAACGACGCGTCGAGGGTGAGGCCCGAGATCACGCCCAGCGCGTGCGGATCGGCGAGCGGCGAGCGGTTGCCGTGGAAGTCCGGCAGCACGTGGAGGCGCCCGGCGAGATCGTAGCCCTCGACGGCGCGCAACTCCGCGATCCG
Organism: Aquamicrobium sp. LC103; assembly: GCF_001014615.2. Classification (GTDB taxonomy): domain Bacteria; phylum Pseudomonadota; class Alphaproteobacteria; order Rhizobiales; family Rhizobiaceae; genus LBCQ02. Next base: position 345,644 of record NZ_LBCQ02000001.1, on the reverse strand, counting down.
CTCGCAGATGCGCCGGTGCATGGCGGCGTTCGGCTCGCCGCCCGCGCCGTGCCAGCGGATCAGATGGTCGAGCAGGCCGCCGGTCGCCGATTGGCCGCCCTCCGACATCCAGCAATCGGGCAGCGTCACGCCGAAATAGGGGCCCCAGGCGCCGGTGAAGGTCTTCGGCGATTTCGACAGCGCCATCACGCAGCTCGACGTCCCCGCGATCAGCGCCATGTGGCGCTCGTGCCCATGATCGTTGCTGGCCAGGCTTCCGAGCACGCCGAGCGCCCCGGCATAGGCGTCGATCAATCCCGCGCCCACGCGGCAAGACGTCGACAGCCCGAGCTCCTCGGCCGCCTGCGGCGTGAGGGCGCCGAGATCGCTGCCGACCGGGCTGGCGCGCTCCGGCAGGTCGCCGCGCTCGATCATGTCGGGAACGCCCATCGCGGCGAGGAAATCCTGCTGCCAGCCGGTTTCCCTGTGGGCGAGATAGGTCCATTTGCAGGTGAGCGTGCATTGCGAGCGCGCCGTCGATCCCGTGGCCTTCCAGGCGAGGAAATCCGACAGGTCGAAGAAATGGCCGGCCCGCGCCCAGCTTTCCGGCAGGCGGCGGCTGAGCCACATCAGCTTGGGCACCTGCATTTCCGGCGACATGACGCCGCCGGCATGGTCGAGCACCCCATGGCCGCTCGCCGTGCATTCGTCGGCCTCGGCGAGCGCACGATGGTCGAGCCAGGCGATCGTGTCCCACCGGTCCTCGCCGCCGGTGGAGGCGGAAAGCTGCCGCCCCTCGCGATCGCGCAGGACCAGCGAGCAGGTGGCGTCGAAGGCGATGCCGGCGACCTCGCCGGCGCCGATGCCGGCGACCTCGCCGGCGCCGATGCCGGATTGCGCCCGCGCCGATCGCACCGCCGCGCACACCGCGCGCCAGATATCCTCCGAATCGTGCTCGGCATGGTTCTCCCGGGGCCGGTTCATGGCGATCGGATGCTCGCCGCGGCCGAGCATCCTGCCGGTGGTGTCGAGAATGCCTGCGCGCGCGCTGCCGGTGCCGACGTCGACGGCGCAGACGAAGCTGCCGCTCACGGCGCCGTCGCTCCCGCGATCAGCGCGGGCAGGTCGCGCATGTCGTCGAAGACGAGGTCGGGTCCGAGTTCCGCGAAGGCGGCGATGAGGCCGCCCTGCGCCGCATGTGAGCCGCCGGCGAAGGCCAGCACCCGCATGCCGGCGCTCTTCGCCGCCATGATGCCGGCGGGACTGTCCTCGACGACGACGCAATCCCGGGGAGCAAAACCCATCTCGTGCGCGGCGTGCAGGAACAGGTCTGGCGCCGGCTTCCCGCGCGCCACCATGGTGGCGCTGAAGATATGCGGCTCGAACAGGTCGATGAGCCCCGTCACCTCGAGCGAGAGGCGGATGCGCTCTGGCTGGCTGGACGAGGCGACGCAGCGCGCGGCGGAAAGGGCCGCGACCGCTTCGCGGATGCCGGCGATCGGCTTCAGCTCCTCGCGGAACCGGTCGTAGAGCCGCTGCCGGCTGCCCTCTAAATCGTCGGGCGAGAAGACCAGGCCGAAATCCCTGGCCAGCAATTCGTTGATGGTCGCGATGCTGCGGCCCAGGAAGAGCCGGTAGGCGGTCTCCTCGTCGAGCCTGTGCCCGGCCGCCGCGATCACCTCGCACAGCACGGAAATCGCGATCGGCTCGCTGTCGACCAGCACGCCGTCGCAATCGAATATGACAAGCCCCGGACTGATTCCGGTGCGGCTGACGGTGGGTGCTCGCGAAATCTCCATAACCGGCTTTTAGCCTGTTACAAGGCTTCCCGAAACTCCGATCCTCCGATGAAATCCTCCCGGCTGGGCGGCCGGATCAGCAGAAGGAGGATTGCGCTCCGATGTTCCGCGCGACGCGCTCCAGAACCCGGGCCGCGACCATGACGTCTTCCTCCGGAATGCCTTCCAGGATCTGATCGCGAAGGTCGTCGGCATATTCGAGTATGGCGTCGGTTTCGCTGCGCGCTGCTTCCGTCAGGAAGATTCCCTTGGCGCGGCGGTCCCGTTCGACCATGCGCCTCGTGACGAAGCCTTTCTTTTCAAGACCATCGATCAATCCGACCATCGACGGCTGTTCGACCTCAAGCGCGCAGGCGAGTTCGGATTGGGTCACCCCTTCCTCCCGCGCCAGATGCAGAAGTACCTTGGCTCGCGCCAATGTGAGACCATGTTGCTTGACACGCGCATCGAACAGCGTGCGCATTTTCCGGTTCACCTTAACGAGCTGATCTACGAAGTTTATTCTCGCTGAAAGAGCGTCCATGTGGGGGCATCATGTGGTTAGACGACATAGTTAGGTTGCTATATAGGATGGTAACGAACAATTTACCGCCGGCACATTGTCATCACCGGGATCAATAAGCAACTCCTTAGAATTCACGCATGGAAGCGACGCGCGACACTTGCGGTGCCGCACGGTCGTCGATGCATGTCTTCGGACATGAATCACACGTCCGAATGAACGCGCTTTCTCTTTGTAAAGTTTGACTTTTTCTACAGCTCGCCGGCGATGTACCTCTCGAGTACGGCGCGCGCGCCGATTTCCCATATGGACTTGAGGTTTCGCGAAAAAACCGCGGAATATACTTCCGATCTGCCTGTGTCGCCGAAAATATCCGCCATCGACAGGAAGGCGCCCGGATTTTCGCGCGCCCGCAACGCGGCCTCCTTCAGCCGGGCAGCACTGGCATCGTTCGGGGGAATTTCGCGGCCGCTGTCGCTCGTGCCGGCGCAATAGCGGCACCACAGCGCCGAGACGAGCGAGAGCCCGGTCACGTCCGCGCCGGCCTTCAGCCGGTCGGCGGCGGTCGGCAGGATGAATTTCGGCTGGCGGTTCGACCCGTCCTGGCAGAGGCGGGCAATGGTGTCGCCGATCTTCGGATTGGAGAAGCGGCGCTCGATGAGCCGGAAATAGTCGTCGAGGTCGACGCCCGGAACCGGCGGCACCACGGGAATGATCTCCTCGCGCTCCAGCTTCGCCAGGAAGCCCCTGATCAGCGGCTCCTCCATCGCCTCGTGGACGAAATGGATGTCCATCAGCGCCGCGGGATAGGCGATCGCCGCATGCCCGCCATTGAGGATGCGGATCTTCATCAGCTCGTAGGGGGCGACGTCCTCGACGAAGGTGACGCCCGCCTTCTCCAGCGCCGGGCGCCCGGTGGGGAAATGGTCCTCCAGCACCCATTGCCGGAACGGCTCGCAGAAGACCGGCCAATCGTCCTCGACGCCGTAGCGTTCGGAGAGAATGGCGCGCTCCCGCTCGGTGGTGGCCGGCGTGATGCGGTCCACCATGGAATTGGGAAAGGCGACCTCGTCGCGCACCCATTTCGCAAGCTCGGCGTCGAACAGCCCGGCCAGCCCTACCACCGCGTCGCGGGTGACGTGGCCGTTGCCCGGAATGTTGTCGCAGGACATCACCGTGAAGGGCGCGATGCCGGCCTGCCTGCGGCGCATCAGCCCGGCGAGGACGAGGCCGAAGACGGTGCCGGGGGTCGCCATGTCGGCGGCGTCGCGCGCCATGTCGGGATGGGCAGGATCGAACCTGCCCGAGGCGGGATCGATGAAATAGCCGCCCTCGGTGATGGTCAGCGAGACGATGCGGATCGAGGGATCCGCCAGTGCCGCGACGATCGCCCGCCGGTCCGCCGGATCGACATAGCCGATCATCGCGCCGGTGACGCGGGCTTCCATATGGCCGCTGTCCTGCTCGACGACCGTCGTCAGCCAGTCCTGCGCGGCGAGCTTTTCGCGCCCCGCCGCGTCCGAGGGCAGCACGCCGGCGCCGACGATCGCCCAGTCGCGGTCGAGCCCGGCCTCGAAGAGTTCGTCCAGATAGACCGCCTGATGCGCGCGATGGAAATTGCCGATGCCGAAATGCACGATGCCGGGCGTGAGGGCGGAGCGATCGTAGGAAGGGCGGGCGACGCGGCCGGGAAGATCGGCCAGGTTCTTCAGCGACAGTTTCACTTATAAGTTTCCATTTCAGCTCATCCAGTTGCCGCCGTCGACATTGTAGGTCTGGGCGACGATGTAGTCGGCTTCCGAAGTGGCGAGGAAGACCGCCATGCCGGTCAGGTCCTCGGCGCGGCCCATGCGGCCGTAGGGCACCTCCGCGCCGACCAGCCGCTTCTTCTCGCCGATCGGCCGGTTCTCATGTTTCGCGAACAGGGCGTCGACGCCGTCCCAGTGCTCGCCGTCGACCACGCCGGGCGCGATCGCGTTGACGTTGATGCCGTGCCCGATGAGGTTCAGTCCCGCCGATTGGGTGAGGCTGATGACGGCGGCCTTGGTCGCGCAGTAGATCGCCACCAGCGGCTCGCCGCGGCGGCCGGCCTGGCTCGCCATGTTGATGATCTTGCCGCCCCTGCCGCGCTCGATCATCGAGCGCGCCGCCGCCTGCATCGTGAACAGCGTGCCGGCGACGTTGATCGAAAAGAGCCTGTCGTAGCTCTCGCGCGTGATCTCGACGATCGGCGCGAGATCGAACAGGGCGGCATTGTTGACGAGAATGTCGATGCCGCCGGTCTTCTCCTCCACCGCGCGGATCGCCGCGTCGATCGAGGCCTGGTCGGTGACGTCGAGATGGACCGCGTAGGCGGCCTCGCCGATCTCGCCGGCCGTCTTCCTCGCCGCCTCGAAATTGATGTCGCCGATCGCGACCGTCGCTCCCTCCCGCACATAGGCTTCCGCGAAAGCGCGCCCTATCCCGCGCGCGGCGCCAGTAATCAAAGCGGATTTGCCCGCAAGCCGGTTCATTCAGAAGGCCTTTCCATTGGCGTCGAATTTGTGGAGGCGGTCCGGATCCGGGGTCAGGTGGACGGTCGCGCCGTGGTCGAGCACGATCTCGCCGTCGGCGCGCGCGGTGAGCTGGCCGACCCCGTCGACATGGACGTGCAGGAAAGTGTCGGAGCCGAGATGCTCGGCGACGCCGACCGTGCCTTTCCAGCGCCCTTCGGTCGTCGAGAGCTTCAGATGCTCGGGCCGCACGCCGATCGTTCTGGCGCCGAGCTTCTCGGCCTCCGCGCCCTCGATGAGGTTCATGCGCGGCGAGCCGATGAAGCCGGCGACGAACAGGTTCCGCGGGTTGCGGTAGAGCTCCAGCGGCGAGCCTACCTGCTCGATATTGCCGGCGTTCAGCACGACGATCTTGTCGGCCATCGTCATCGCCTCGATCTGGTCGTGGGTGACGTAGATCATCGTCGTCTTGAGCTGGTGGTGGAGTTCGCTGATCTCGAGGCGCATGTTGCCGCGCAGGGCGGCGTCGAGATTGGAAAGCGGCTCGTCGAACAGGAACGCCTTGGGCTGGCGCACGATGGCGCGGCCGATCGCGACGCGCTGGCGCTGGCCGCCCGAGAGTTGTCCCGGCCGGCGGTCGAGATAGCCGGTGAGGTTGAGCGTGCCGGCGGCCGCCCGCACCTTGCGGTCGATCGCCGCCTTGTCCTCGCCTGCCATCTTCAGCGGGAAGGCGATGTTGTTGTAGACGCTCATATGCGGGTAGAGCGCGTAGGACTGGAACACCATCGCAAGCCCGCGCCTGGCCGGCGGCGCGCCTGTGACGTCCCTGCCGTCGATGCTGATCGTGCCGCCGCTCGCATCCTCGAGCCCCGCGATCAGCCGCAGCAGCGTCGACTTTCCGCAGCCGGACGGACCGACGAAGACGACGAACTCGCCGTCCTCGATCTCCAGGTCGATCTCGGGAATGACGGCGGTCGTGCCGAAGGATTTGGAGACCTTGTTGAGCCTGATGCTTCCCATTTTTATTCTCCGGGCGAGTTCTGTTCGAGCATGCCGGCGATCACTTGACCGCGCCGAAGGTCAGGCCGCGGACGAGCTGGCGCTGCGAGAACCATCCCATGATGAGGATGGGCGCGATGGCGAGCGTGGAGGCCGCCGAAAGCTTTGCCCAGAACAACCCTTGCGGACTCGAGAACGAGGCGATGAACGCCGTCAGCGGCGCGGCGTTGGCCGCGGTGAGGCGGATCGTCCAAAAGGATTCGTTCCAGGCGAGGATGATGTTGAGCAGCATGGTGGAGGCGATGCCGGGGATCGCCATCGGCGTCAGCACATGGACGATCTCGTTCCACAGCGAGGCGCCGTCCATCCGCGCGGCTTCGAGGATCTCGCCCGGTATCTCGCGGAAATAGGTGTAGAGCATCCACACCACGATCGGCAGGTTGACCAGCGTGAGCACCATGGTGAGGCCGAGTCGCGTGTCGAGAAGCCCGGTGTCGCGGAAGATGAGATACATCGGCACCAAAACGCCGACCGCCGGCATCATCTTGGTCGACAGCATCCACATCAGTATGTCCTTGGTGCGCCTGGTCGGCGAGAACGCCATCGACCAGGCGGCCGGAACCGCGATGAGCAGCGCGATCAGCGTCGAGCCGACGGCGATCGCCACCGAATTCATGAACGGCTTGAAATAGTCGCGCTGCGACTGCACCTCGACATAGTTCTCGAAGGTGCCGGACGGGATCAGGCTGATGCCGGCGATCGCCTCGGGCTCGGTCTTGAACGAGGTGATGACGGTGTAGAGGATCGGGAAGAAGATCACGAGCGCGACGAGCCAGGCGGCAACCGTCGCAATTGTCTTCCGGCGTGTCGAGACTGCGCGCGCCATGGTCAGCTCCTCCGTTCCGCGGATCGTGAAACACCCGCTCCAACGCCTTCGGCGGGCGTCTTCCGTCTGCGGGCAGGGCAATCGCATATGGCCGATGCCGCCTCCGGCCCCTCGCGCCACCTCCCCCGCGTTGCAGGGGAGGAGCCGACGTCGCGGACGGCCGCAACCTGGGTCCTCCCTCGTTTGCGGGGGGTCCGAAGGACGGGCGAGACCAGTGGCTCGCCCCGGCAAGGGACCATGCGGAGCATGGTGGAGGGGGCGCGGGTCTTTTCCAATGTGGCAGTGCGCATCGTTCCGCTCCTTCCCCTACCGGTCCAGATTCCGTCCCACCGCGCGCATCAGGAAGATGGCGACGATGTTGGCCAGCACCACGGCGATCACGCCGCCCGCCGAGGCGCCGCCGATGTCGTAGGACAGGAGCGCCGTGCGATAGATGAGGAAGGCGAGGTTGGTGGTCGCGTAGCCCGGCCCGCCATTGGTGGTGACCAGGATTTCCGCGTAGACGGCGAGCAGGAAGATCGTCTGGATCAGGATCACCACCGTGATCGCCCGCGCCAGATGCGGCAGGACGAGGTAGCGGAAGCGGTTGAGGAAGTTGGCGCCGTCCATCTCGGCCGCCTCCTTCTGCTCCTCGTCGAGCGATTGCAGCGCGGTGAGCAGGATCAGCGTGGCGAAGGGCAGCCACTGCCAGGCGACGATGATGACGATCGAGGCGAGCGGATATTGCGCGAACCAGTCGACCGGCTGCAGCCCGAGAAAGCGGGCGATGTCGGCGAAGACGCCGTAGCCCGGATGCATGATCATGTTCTTCCACACCAGCGCGGCGACCGGCGGCATGACGAAGAAGGGCGAGATGACCAGGATGCGCACTATGCCCTGGCCGAACATCGGCTGGTCGAGCAGCAGCGCCAGCAATATGCCGCCGACGACGGTGATCAGCAGCACGCCGCCGACGATGATCAGCGTGTTGCCGATCGCCTGGAAGAAGGCGGGATCGGTGTAGAAGAACTGGTAGTTGAGCAGCCCTGCGAAGCTGCGCATCGCCGGGTTGAGCAGGTTGTAGTTCTGGAAGGAGTACCACAGCGTCATCGCCAGCGGCACGATCATCCAGACGAGAAGCAGGATGACGGCCGGCGCCATCATCAGGCGGGCCAGGGTGCGTGTCTGTCGAGTAGCCATCGGCGTTTTCCTAGCAGGTGACCGGTGCGGGTGCGTCCTTCGAGGCTCGCTTCGCTCGCACCTCAGGATGAGGGCGGTCGTGATCTAGTCCCAGAACGGAGCGTGATCGAGGTTCCAGGAGCCAACCTTCCCATCCTCGAGGCTCGCTTCACTCGCGCCTCAGGATGAGGGCGGTGGTGATCTAGTCCCAGAACGGAGCGTGATCGAGGTTCCAGGAGCCAACCTTCCCATCCTCGAGGCTCGCTTCACTCGCGCCTCAGGATGAGGGCAGTGGTGTGATCGAGCCCCGGAAAGGAGCGTGATCGAGCCAGGGACGGAGCGGTTTTGAGAGCCAACTTCCTCATCCTGAGGTGCGAGCGAAGCGAGCCTCGAAGGACGCACCGAATTCCTGATCCAAGGCGGCCGCCCGGCCGGAGCCGGACGGCCAAGGCACCGGGAGGAGCCTATTTGATGTAGCCGGCGCGGGTCATCTCGCGCACCGAGATCTGCTGGGCCTGGGCGAGCGCGTCGTCGACCGACGACTGGCCGGCCACGACCGCCGAGAAGAGCTGGCCGACCGTGGTGCCGAGCCCCTGGAATTCGGGGATCGCGACGAACTGGCCGCCCGTATAGGGCACGGGCTTCACCGACGGCTTGGTGATGTCGGCGGCATCCATCGCGGCGAGCGTCGGCTCGGCGAAGGGCGCGGCCTTCTTGTATTCCTCGTTGCTGTAGAGCGAGGTGCGCGTGCCGGGAGGCACGTTGGCCCAGCCTTCCTTCTCCGCCACGAGCTCGGTGTAGCCCTTGCTGGTCGCCCAGGCGATGAACTTCTGCGCGGCCTCCGCCTTCTGGCTGCCGGCGGGGACGGCGAGGTTCCACGACCACAGCCAGTTGCCGTGGTTGTCGACGCCTTCCTTGCTCGGGAAGATCGCGTAGCCGACCTTGTCGGCGACGGTGGAATCGGTCGGGTTCGACACGAATGACGCCGCCACCGTGGCGTCGATCCACATGCCGCACTTGCCCTGCTGGAACAGCGTCAGGTTCTCGTTGAAGCCGTTGGAGGAGGCGCCGGACGGGCCGGCATCCTTCATCAGGTCGGCATAGAATTGCAGCGTCTCCTTCCATTCCGGCTGGTCGAACTGCGGCTGCCAGCTCTCGTCGAACCAGCTTCCGCCGAAGGAATTGGCAGCGGCCGTCAGGAAGGCCATGTTCTCGCCCCAGCCGGCCTTGCCGCGCAGGCAGATGCCGCTGATGTCGGCGTTGCGGTCGGTGATCTTGCGCGCCGCCTCGCCGATGAACTCCCAGGTCGGCGATTCCGGCATCGTGAGCCCGGCCTTCTCGAACAGGTCGGTGCGGTACATGATCATCGCGGATTCGCCGTAGAACGGCGCGGCGTAGAGCTTGTCCTCGACCGAGAGGCCGCCGCGGATCGCCGGCAAGAGGTCGTCGACGTCGTAGTCGTCGCCGAGGCTGTCGAGCTCGAGCAGCCAGCCCTGCTTCGCCCAGATCGGCACTTCGTAATTGCCGATGGTCATCACGTCGTACTGGCCGCCCTTGGTGGCGATGTCGGTCGTCACGCGCTCGCGCAGCACGTTCTCCTCGAGCGTGACCCACTGGAGCTGGATGTCCGGGTTCTTCGAGGTGAAGTCGTCCGTCAGCTTCTGCATGCGGATCATGTCGCCATTGTTGACGGTGGCGATCGTCAGCGTTTCGGCATGGGCCGCGCCGGCAAGGGCGAGGGCCGAGCACGCGCCGACCAGATAGGTTCGCAGTTTCATGGACATCCTCCCAGGATTTCGTATTGAGCAAATGCTTTTCTATTGGGCAGATACTCACACGACGGCGCGGCAAGTCAATACCGATTCGATGTTGCGCTGCAGCATCGCCGGCAAATCGCCCGCCATCGGGGGATGCAGGCCGAGGCATCGCCGTAGCGGGACGTCGCGGGGATGGCGGTTACGCGGCGTAAACTCTAACCACGGTAGCCGCATTGTGTGCCTTGCAATCGCAGGTAAAGTCGCGGCCGTTGGAAATATCGGTCAGGAGATGGCGCATGATTTTCCGCATGATGGTGGCCGGCGCAGCGATGCTCGCCGGCATATTCTTGACGCAAACCGCCGCCGAGGCGGAGCCGGCCTATACGACCGGCAGCCTCAACGTCCGCGCCGGCCCCGGAACCGGATACGCCCGCGTGGGAACGCTTCCGCCGGGCACTCGGGTCGATTTGGGCCGCTGCCAGGGCAATTGGTGTTATGTCCGCGTCGGCGGCCTTCGCGGGTGGGCCTCGGCGAGCTATCTGGCGGCCGGCGCCGTCCAGCGCCCGCCGGTCGTGATTGTTCCTCCGCCGGTCGTCGTGCGCCCGCCGCATTACCGTCCGCCCCACTGGAACAGGCCGCCGCATTGGCAAAGGCCGCCGCACCGGCCGCGCCCGCCGAAGCCCCGTCCTCCCCGGCCCGGCGAAAACTGCAGGATCGCTCCGGGCTATCCCTGCCCGCGCTGATTCAACAATCCGCCCGCCGCGATTTCGGCGGGCGGTTTCCCATCGCCGGGCAAGGCACGTTTTTTGGAAGAACAGATCCTCGGTTTCCGTCGCGCCCATTGAGGCGCCTGCCGTTGTTCGGCCTCGGATAGGCGGAGTAACCGCGCTTATCGTTGCAAGAAGCGGCGCTCTCTGGCACATCTTTCGCTGTCAAAAGGATCGCAATTCACGAAGGAAAACGGAATGCGTGCTTTATCCTTTATGTTGTTCCTGGTGCTCGCCGGGTCGTTGGCAGGTTGCGCAACCAGCGACGGAAACGCCGATCAGAGTTCGAATAACAAGGCGCAATGTGCCGGCTTCGGCTTTGAAGAAGGTACGGATTCCTTTGCCAATTGCATGATGCGGCTTTCATTGCGGCAGGGAGGCCCGCAGCCCGTCGATCGCGATACACTTATCGATCAATATAGGAGCCGCAGCATGGCCCGACGTGGTGATGATCGTTATCCGATATGCAGCGCCTCCAACATGGATGCCGAGTTGGATATTTCGACCGGTAAGTGGGTCGGTCCCGATTGCCAGATGGCGCCGGATTAGGATCCGCCTGACTACTCCTCCGCGGAAGCCGCGAACTCGGCGAGTATCCAGCTCCGAAAGGCGCTGATCTTCGGAGCGTTGCGGCGCGCCTCGGGGTAGACGAGCCAATAGGCGTGGCCGTCGCTGCACAAGAGCTCGAAGGGTTGGACGAGGCGTCCGTCGGCAAGCTCAGACGCGAAGAAGGCCGGCGTCAGCATGGCGACGCCCTGGCCGGCTATCGCCGCCCCGCCTTCGACCGCTTGCGAGCCCATGCGGCTTCTGACGCGTCCCTTGAGCCCTTCGGCGGATGCGCCCGCCTCGGTGAGCCATTGCGTCCACCAGGGATCGTCGGGGTCGATGATCGGCAGGCGCAGGAGATCGGTCGGCTCCTTCAACCCGCCGATGCTGGCGGCGAGTTTCGGGCTCAGCATCGGCGTGAACTCGGTGCGTAGGAGGAGATGGGTGGCGAGGCCCGGCCAATCGCCGTTGCCGGCGCGGATCGCGAGGTCGACCTCTTCCCGCGCGAAATCGACGAAGCGCGGCGAGGTGTCGAACCGCACCGCAAGCCCGGGATGCGCCATCTGGAACGAACCGATGCGCTGGGCGAGCCAGTTCGACGCGAATGTCTGCACCGTGGAGATCGAGAGCATTCCCTGCGCGCCGCTGCGCGCGGACGCCCAGGCCGCTCCGATCAGTTCGAAGGCCTCGGTGATCGCCGGCGCCAGCCTCTGCCCCGCTTCGGTCAGCGTCACCTGGCGCGGGCGGCGCAGGAAAAGCGGCGTGCCGATCCGGTCCTCCAGGACCTTGATCTGGTAGCTCACGGCCGCCTGGGTCATGCCCAATTCCTCCGCGGCCTTGGTGAAGCTTCCGTGACGGGCCGCGGCCTCGAACACCCTGGTTGCCTGAAGCGGCGGTAGCTGTGCGGCCATATGGATAAATTGTCCTTATGCATACCGATCGACGTTCGATTGGAAATTAGCGCATTTCCGGCCCAGATTGAACTCCATCGCATCAACCCGAGTAATCGAAGAGGTGGCAACCATGTCCGTTGCGCACACACTCCCGCGCGGCCGATCCTCCCGGTCCTTGCTGACCTGGCTGAGAAGCCGCTTTGCATGGAAACGCCGCGCCCCCAGGCTCGACCTTCGGTCGATGCCGGACTATCTCAAGCGCGATATGGGCCTTCACGAGAACAAGCTGCTGGCGTTCGAGATCGAGCGTGAGGACGCGAGTCCGCGCATCATCGAGCTTGCCGGGCGTTCCCTGTGAGGTTCCGGTCCGCGATTGGCCGAAAGGCCGGAAGCTACGCCCTGCTTTCGGCCAGCAGCGTCTCCGCGGTCCGCTCGTCGGTGATCAGGCCGTTGACCAGCCTGCGCTTGATGGCGGCGAGGATGCCCGGCGTCTTGCGCTCGCCCATGGCGATGCCGATGACCACGGATTGCTCGCGCGAAGGGATCGGCGCGCTCGCCACCCGGTCGTTGGTGATGCCGTCGATCAGCCTGCCGTCGCGGTCATAGGCCCAGCCGACGATCTCGCCGACGGCGCCCGCCTTCTGCAGGGCCTTGAGATCCGCCTCCGAAATGAAGCCGTCTATGTAGAGCGGCGCGTCGACGCCGAGGTCGCCGATGCCGACGAAGGTGACGTCGGCCTTGGCCGCCAGCGCCAGCGTCGAGCGGATCATCTCCTGTCCGTGCAGCAGTTCCCGTTCGCCTCTCGAGGAGGCGATGACCGGCAGCGGCATCGGAAAGCTGCGCGACTTGACCTTGTCGGCCATGGTGAAGATGACGTTGTAGAAGGCGGCCGAGCCGTCGGGCGCTATGTTGCCGGTAAGCGAGACGACCTTGTGATGCGGGCATTCCATCGCCGGAAGCTTCTCGATCGCCGCCTTCAGCGTACGTCCCGTTCCGATCGCCAGCACGATCGGCTCGCTCGATTCGAGCCGCTTCTCGATTTCCGCGGCGGCCGCTTCCGCGATGCCGATCGTCGTGGAACTGGAGGAGGGATCGCTGGGCACCACCTCCGCGAGGTCGAGCGCGAACTTGTCGCGCAGCCGCGCTCCCAGTTCGAGGCATTTCGCGATCGGATGGTCGATGCGGACCTTGACCAGGCCTTCCGAAACGGCGAGCGAGACCAGCCGCTGGGCGGACTGTCGCGACACGCCGAGCTTGACGGCGATCTGGTCCTGGGTGTTGCCGGCGACATAGTAGAGCCAGCCGGCGCGCGCCGCGTCGTCCAGCCTGGCCAGATTGCCGTCGCGCATGCCGCTCATTCTGCTACGATCCTCCCGTGCCGCCCTGGGCTCGTGCCGAGAACCGCCCGAGTGGCAATCTCCGTCACCGCCCGAAATTGGACCGGCAGCGCGTTTCGGTCAACCTGGAAAATCGAGCATTTGCCCAATCAGTGGGCGAAAAACCGTGTTCGGATCGGGGGGAGCGCCGTTAAACTTCCGATTCTTCGCGCTGAAGCTTGTTCCGCACCACCAGCACCGAGGTCTTGGCGTGGCGGACGACGCGGGCGGCGTTGGGGCCGATGAGATAGTCCTCCGGCTCGTCGCGGCTGGCCGAGATCACCACCAGGTCGGCGCCGACCACATCGGCATAGTGCAGGATCTCGCGATAGATCGAGCCGTGCCCGACGATGTGCCTGTGCTTGATCTCGGCCGGCACGTGCTGCGCGGTGAATTCGTGCAGCGCCCGGTTGGCGTGCTCGATCGCCTCGTGCTCGTGCTCCTTGGGAAAGAAGCTGCCGACGATCGACATGCCGTAATCCGGCACCACGGTCATGACGTGGAGCCGGGCGCCGAACGCCCTGGCGTGGTCGACGGCGACGGCGATCGTGCGCGCCTCGCCGTCGGCATCGCCGAGATCGACCGAAACGAGGATGTCCCGATACATGGTTGGCTCCTCCTAGGCTGCCTTGGGATTGCCGGCCAGCGTACCGCCGCGCCGGCGCTGTGAGAAGGCCACCAGCCCGAGCAGCAGCAGCGCCGGGATGTAGAATATCTCGGCCGGCATGCGGTCCGCCGTCACCTCAACCGCCGTTATGCGCACGGGCTGGTCGCCGTAGAAATCCATGCTCTCCAGCATGCGTCCGGCGAGACTGTTGAGGTCGATCGGCTCCTCCAGCACCACCGCGTCCCCCTCGATCAGCGCGGTCATGCCGGTGGCGCGCTCGAACCGGGCCTCGCCGGGCTCGCCGACCGGGCCGAGGTCGAACGCCATCGTCCGTTCCAGCGTGACCTCCGGGTTCTCGAAGCTCGGGCCCTGGATGTTCAGGCGTATCTCGGCGTTTTCCGGCTGGTCGGCGACCACTTCCAGAAGCTCGGTCGGCGCGACCTGGTCGTAGGGCGACTGCACGCGGTTCAGGAAGAAGCCCGGCTGCAGCAGCATCACCGTGACCAGCAGCAGCAGGGCCGATTCCCACATGCGCGACCTCGCCATGAAGAAGCCTTGCGTCGCCGCCGCGAAGAGCAGCATCGCCAGCGTCGATTTGAGGAAGACGAATATGGCGCCCGCCACCGTCACGTCCATCAGCAGGAGTTCCTGGTTGAAGACGAAGATGAAGGGCAGCAGCGCGGTCCGCATCTCGTAGAAGAACGCCTGCACGCCGGTCCTGATCGGATCGGCCCGCGAGATCGCCGAGGCGGCGAAGGAGGCGAGGCCGACCGGCGGCGTGACGTCCGCCATCAGGCCGAAATAGAAGACGAAGAGATGCGCCGCGATCAGCGGGATCAGATAGCCGTTGGCGGCGCCCAGGTCGACGATGACCGGCGCCATCAGCGACGAGACGACGATGTAGTTCGCCGTCGTCGGCAGGCCCATGCCGAGGATCAGGCTGATGACGGCGGTGAAGATCAGGATCAGGAAGATGTTGCCGCCCGAAAGCAGCTCCACGAATTCCGCCATGACCTGGCCGACGCCGGTGAGCGTCACCGTCCCGACGACGATGCCGGCGGCGGCGGTGGCGCAGGCGATGCCGATCATGTTGCGGGCGCCGAGGATCATGCCCTCGATCAGGTCGCTCCAGCCTTCGGCGGCCGCGGCCTTGATCTCCGGCGTCTGAACCTTGCGGAACAGTGCCTTCAGCGGCTTCTGGGTGAGCATGATGATGATCAGCAGCAGCACGGCATAGAAGGCCGAGAGGCCGGGCGAGCGGTGCTCGACGAGCAGCATCCAGACGAGCAGGAAGAGCGGCAGCAGGAAATGCAGGCCGGTCTTCAGCACGTCGCCGGCATTCGGCAACTCCACCAGCGGCGCGGCCGGGTCGTCGAGTTCCAGCTCGGGCACCTTGGCGGCGAACCACAGCGAGGCGACGTAGGCGCCCAGCAGCAGGAAGATGAGGATTTCCGTCGACAGCCCCGGCACCATCATGCGGATGAGCTTGATCAGCCAGTAGACGCCGATCATCACCAGCACGAAGGACAGGAACACGATGAGCGAGCGCACCAGCGACATGAACATCGGACCGGTGGCGCGGCGCACCAGCACCGGCATGTCCTTCTTCGCGGCTTCGAGATGGACGATGTAGAGCAGCGAGATATAGGTGATGATGGCCGGCAGCACGGCGTGCTGCACGACCTGCGAATAGGGGATGCCCACATATTCGACCATCAGGAAGGCGGCCGCGCCCATCACCGGCGGCATGATCTGGCCGTTGACCGAGCTCGCCACCTCGACGGCGCCCGCCTTCTCGGCGCTGTAGCCGACGCGCCGCATCAGCGGGATGGTGAAGGTGCCGGTCGTCACCACGTTGGCGATCGACGAGCCGGAGATCATGCCGGTCATCAGCGACGACAGCACCGAGGCCTTGGCCGGCCCGCCGCGCAGATGGCCGAGCAGCGCGAAGGCGAGCTTGATGAAGAAATTGCCGGCGCCCGCCTTGTCGAGCATCGATCCGAACAGCACGAACAGGAAGACGAAGGAGGCCGAGACGCCGATCGCGACGCCGAACACGCCGCCGGTCGAAAGCCACATCTGGTCCATGGCGCGGGCGAAGGACGCGCCGCCCCATCTCAGTATGTCCGGCACCAGCGGCGACGAGCCGAAGAACACATAGGCCATGAAGATGATGGCGACGATGGCGAGCGGCGGGCCGAGCGCGCGCCGCGTCGCCTCGAGCAGCAGCAGCATGCCGGCGCCGGCGACGACGAGGTCCTGCGTGATCGGCAGGCCTGGCCGGCGGGCGAGATCGCGGTAATAGATGAATATATAGAGAGCGCAGAAAGCGGCTGCGATCGCCAGCGCCCAGTCGAGGAGCGGGATGCGGTCGCGCGGGCTGCGCGAAAAGGCGGGATAGGCGAGGAACGCCAGGAAGAGCCCGAAGGCGAGGTGGATCGAGCGGATCTGCGTGTCGTTCAGGACGAGCGGCAGGCCCGTCAGCGTGGAAAGCCGGAACGGCAGCGGCGAGGCGATGTAGAGCTGGAAGAGCGACCAGCAGAGCGCGCCGCCGGCGATGACGAGGGCCGCCCAGCCGATCGGATTGCGGGCGCCGGTGTCGGTGGCGGCGACGAGGTCCTGAAGCTCCTCGTTGCTCAGGCCGGCCGTGTCGCCCGATTGGTTTCGCAACTCCTGCGCCATGCATTCATCCCCTTCTGACAGGCATTCTTGTTGTTATTGAAAAGACGGAGGCGCCCGCCGAAGCGGGCGCCTCGCCCCCCAAGCCCGGCTCTATTCGAGCCAGCCCTTTTCGCGATAGTACTTCTCGGCGCCCGGATGCATCGGCGCGGAATTGCCCTGGCCCACCATGTCCTCGGGCGTCAGGTTGGCGAGCGCCGGGTGCAGCGCCTTGAAGGCGTCGAAATCGTTGAACACGGCGTTGACGAACGCCTCGACCACCTCGTCCGGCACGTCGGCGGAAGTGACGACGGTCGCGCCGACGCCGAAGGTGTTCACGTCGTTCTCGTTGCCGCGATACATGCCGCCGGGAATCACCGCCTTGAAGTAGTAGGGGTTATCCTCGACCAGCTTGTCGACGACCTCGCCCTCGACCGGCACGATGACGCCGTCGCAGGTGGTCGTGGCTTCCTGGATCGCGCCGGCCGGATGGCCGACCGTATAGGCGAAGGCGTCGATATTGTTGTCGCAGAGCGCCGAGCTCTGCTCGGCCGGTGCGAGTTCCGCGGCAAGCGCGAAGTCGGAATTCGCCCAGCCCTTCTCGGCGATGAGCTGGTCCATCAGCGCGCGCTGGCCGGAGCCGGGATTGCCGATATTGACCCGCTTGCCCTTGAGGCCGTCGAAATCGGCGACATTCGCGTCGGCGCGCGCCACCACCGTCAGCGGCTCGGCATGCAGCGAGAACACCGAGCGCAGCTTCTCGTGCGCTCCGCCTTCGGCAAAGCCCGCCTCGCCATTGACGGCGTTGTACTGGACGTCCGACTGGACGACGCCGAATTCGAGGTCGCCGGCCTTGATCGCGTTGACGTTGAATACCGAACCGCCGGTCGATTCCACCGAGCAGCGGATGCCGTGGTCGCGACGCGTCTGGTTCATCAGGCGGCAGATCGCGCCGCCCACCGGGTAGTAAACACCGGTCACGCCGCCGGTTCCCACCGAAACGAAGCGCTGCTCCTGCGCCGATGCCGAACCGGCTGCGAGCGCGCCGCACATTGCCGTGACTAGGCCTAGGCCCATAAGCCTGTTTGGTTTCATGATCGCGTCTCCTTGTTTTGCACGTTCCCCTGCGGGCTGGTTGAAGTCTGACCGGACAATCCGTGCCTGAGGTCCGGTCTACCCGGCTGCTCTGCGGCGGCCGAAGCTCTTGTCGATGCCGAGGCGGGCTTTCGCCACAGCCTGCGCAAATCGTCGGCGGTTGCAACCCTGCGGTGCGACATATCGATGTCGCAGGCGGCCGCTTCCACAAGCGATGCGTTGCTCGGCGCGAGATCGCCGTCGGGCAGCCACAGATTGTTCTCGAAGCCGACGCGGGCATGTCCGCCGCCCGCCGCCGCCCGCTTCATGAACTCCGTCTCGCGCGGCCCGAAGGCGCACAGCATCCATTGGTGGCGCTCGATGCCCGCGGCCATGAAGGCGTCGAATTCCGCGTCGGTCGCGCCTTCCTCCGTGTAGCGTCCGAGCACCGCGAGCACCGCCAGCGGACCGTCCGGCAGCACGCCGCGCCGCGCCAATTCGTCGATGCGCGCGAGCTCGCCGGGCTCGTAGACGATGATCTGATGGAGTATCCCGCTCTCCTCCATCCGCGCGAAGAAGGAAGCCGCCTCGTGCTCGTCGCTCTCCGGCGGCAGGATTTCACGCAGCGCGACGCTGACGGATTCCGGCCGCAAGGCATCGACCACCGCGATCTGCTCCTCCGGCCGGTATATCCCAACCGCCTCGGTGGTGATCTGGACGACGAGATCGCCGCCGACGGCCCCGTGCACCGCCTTCACCGCCTCGCGATAAAGGCCGACGTCGAGCGTGTGCCGCCCTTCGCTATCGCGCACGTGGAGATGGATCATCGCCGCGCCCGCTTCCCGCGCCTCGGCCGCGTCGCGCGCGATCTCCGCCGCCGTCATCGGCAGGCGCGGATGGTCCTTCCTCGTCCGGCGCGCGCCGTTGGGGGCGACCGCTATGGCGAAGGGAAGGCCGCTCATCGGGCGGAGGTCATTTCGGAGGGCAGGGCGTCGGCAAGCGACTTGCCGAGCCGTTCCACGATGAGCTCGACATGGCTCTCGTC
This sequence comes from Aquamicrobium sp. LC103, assembly GCF_001014615.2. Lineage (GTDB taxonomy): Bacteria > Pseudomonadota > Alphaproteobacteria > Rhizobiales > Rhizobiaceae > LBCQ02. The sequence continues at coordinate 327,106 of NZ_LBCQ02000001.1, read as the reverse complement.
GATGATGAAGGGTGGCGCGATCAGCACGTGGTCGCCGGATTTCCCGTCCGCCGTGCCGCCTGCTGGATAAACCATCAGCCCGTTCTCCATCGCCGCGGCCTTGACCCTGGCATGGAGCTTCAGCCCAGTATCGAACGGCTGCTTCGTCGCCCGGTCCTCGACCAGCTCGACGCCGATGAAGAGCCCGCGCCCCCTGATGTCGCCGACATGCGGATGCTGGCCGAACGCCGCGTCCAGGCGGGTCCGGAGAAGGTCGCCCATGCGGCGGCAGTTTTCCAGGAGCCCGTCCTCCTCGATCACCTTCTGCACGGCCAGCGCGCCGGCGCAGGCGGAGGCGTGCCCGATATAGGTGAAACCGTGCTGGAAGGCGCCGGACCCGCCGACGATCGTGTCGTGTATGTCGCGCGACATCAGGCACGCGCCGATCGGCTGGTAGCCGGCGCCGAGCCCCTTGGCGCAGGTCAGCAGGTCTGGAGCGATGTCGTCCTGCTCGCAGGCATGGAGCGTGCCGGTGCGGCCCATTCCCGACATCACCTCGTCGAGGATGAGCAGCACGCCGTAGCGGTCGCAGATCTCGCGGACGCGCCTGAAATAGCCGGGTGCGGGCGGCACCGCGCCGGCGGTCGCGCCGACGACCGTCTCGGCGATGAAGGCGATCACCGTGTCGGGGCCGAGGCGCAGGATCTCCGCCTCCAGCTCGTTGGCGGCGCGCAGGCCGTAGGCTTCCTCGGTCTCGCCCTCCTCGCGGTGACGATACGCGTAGCACGGCGCGATGTGGCTCGCCGGCAGCAGGATGGGTTCGTACACCGCGCGCCGGCCGGCATTGCCGCCCACCGAGAGCGTGGCGATCGTGTTGCCGTGATAGCTCTGCCGGCGGGCGATGAAATGCCGCCGTCCGCTCTCGCCGCGCTCGTGGAAATATTGCCGGGCGAGCTTCATCGCCGTCTCGTTCGCCTCGGACCCGCCCGAGACGAAGTAGACATGGCTCAGCCCTTCCGGCGCGCGCTCGACCAGATGCGCGGCCAGCGCTTCCGAGGGCTCGTTGGTGAAGAAGCCGGAATGGGCATAGGGGATGCGGTCGAGCTGGTCCTTGATCGCCTCGATCACCCTTCGGTCGCTGTGGCCGAGGCACGAGACCGCCGCGCCGCCGGAGGCGTCCAGATAGCGCTTGCCGGTGCTGTCGACGACATAGGGGCCGTCGCCCGCCACCGCCGTCGGCAGGCCGCGCTTCGGTTCGCGGTGCAATATTCTCGTTTCGGGCGAACTCATTGCGTATCCTCGTCCGTGACATAGGCGGAGGCTGCCGCCAGCCTCGCTTCGCGGCCTTTCATTGCTTCCAGCGCGCTTTCGCCGGCGCGCGCCAGCACCAGCATCGCCAGCGCCTGGGCGACGGCGTTGGGGCCGATCGGCGAGGCGATATGGGCCGGACTGTCGTTGTTGGCGACCAGCGTCACGTCGGCGAGCCTTGCCAGCGGCGTCAGGTTGCCGTCGGTGATCGCCACCACCCTGGCCTTTTGCGAGCGCGCGAAGCGCGCGGCCTCGACGGTTTCGCGGCTGCACGGCGTGACGGTTATCGCGACGAGCACGTCGCCTTCGCCGAGATGGTGCAGATCGTCCATGAGGGCGGCACCGGCGCCCATCATCAGGCGCACGTCGGACATGAACAAAGACAGCGCGTAGCGCAGGCCGAAGGCGACGGGAAAGCAGCTCCTTATGCCGGCGATCGTCACGCTCGGTGCCGCGAGCACGAGGCTGGCCGCCTGCTTCAGCGCCTCGCGGCGCTCCGGCGCGAGCCCGGCGGCGATGTTGGCGCGTTCCGCCTCGGCCATCGCGTCCAGCAGCGCGTCCTCGGCCCCGGGCGCCTTGGCCCCGCTGATCAGCTTGTCGGCCCGACCGGAAAAGGCGCCCGTTCGCTCGTGCGTCAGCCAGGAGCGGTGGGCGCTCTGGAAGAGGTCGTAGCTTTCATAGTCGAGCGCATGGAGCAGGCGCGTCATCGAGGTGGGCGAGACGCCAGCCTCCCGCGAAACCGCGCGCAGCGAATTCAGCGCCACTTCCTGCGGGTGCTCGCGCACGAACCGGGCGGCGCGCTGCAATTGCGGCGAGAAGTCCGCATAGCGGCTTTCGATGCGCGCCCAGGTCTCCTGTATCGACACAGCCACCCCGCTGAAACAGTTGTAACGGAATTAAGATATACCGAAACAAATGTGTCAATGGAAATCGCAGCCGTGTGGAAGGCGCCTCGCGAATTCGTCCGCCTGGGGCTAAAGCATGTCTCCCGAAAGTGGCGTCCGGTTTCGGGATAAAGACATGCGTAAAACAAAGACCTGAAGGGCGGTCAGCGAATCTGAGGGATCGCGTCGCGCTTTAGGCGGGTGCGAGCCTGCTGCTTCGGGTGCGCCAGAGGATGAGCAGCATGATCGCGATGTTGAGGACGTTCCAGGCGATGCCGTTGATGAAGGCGGCGCTGTAGGAGCCGGTGAGATCGTAGATCCAGCCCGACAGCCAGCCGCCCAGCGCCATGCCGGCGATCGTCGCCATGATGACGAGGCCGACGCGCTGCCCGGCCTCGTGGGCGGGCAGGTATTCGCGCACGATGATCGCGTAGCTCGGCACGATGCCGCCTTGCGACAGTCCGAAGACGAGCGAGACGACATAGAGCGAGGCGAGCCCGTCGAACGGTATGTAGGCGAAGAGCGCCAGGCATTGCAGCACCGAGCCCAGAAGCAGCGTCTTCACCCCGCCGATATGGTCGGCGAGGAAGCCGGAGGCGAGCCGGCTAATGATGCCGCCGACGAGCATCAGGGAAAGCATCTCCGTGCCGCGCGCCACGCCGAAGCCGAGATCGACGCAATAGGCGACGATGTGCACCTGCGGCATCGACATCGCCACGCAGCATCCGAGCCCGGCGACCGCCAGCAGCATCTGCAGGGCGCGCGGCGAAAGATCGATCGACAGCGCCGGTGCCCGCGCGCCGGCCGTCGCGCCGCTTTCGGCGGCGGCGTGGTGCGGCGCCCGCCTGCGCAGAAACGTCGCCAGCGGAATCATGGTGACGATGCAGAAGAGGCCGATGCCGACATAGGTCCAGCGCCAGCCTCCCATCGGCAGGGTGAACTGCATGACCAGCGGCCAGATGGCGCCGGCGAAATAATTGCCGCTGGCCGCGGCCGCCACCGCGACGCCGCGCCGGCGGACGAACCAGTGCGACAGGTCGGCGATCAGCGGACCGAAGCCGGCCGCCGCGCCGAAGCCGATCACCACCTGCAGCAGCGCGAAGAGCCAGATCGAGGAGACGGTCGCCGCGAGCACGAAACCGACGGCGAGCGCGGCGGCCGCGACGAGCATCGGCAGGAATATGCCCGAGCGGTCGACGAAGCGGCCGAACAGCACGTTGCCGGCGGCGAAGCCCACCATCGTCATCGTGTAGGGCAGGGAGGCTCCGCCCCGGTCGACGCCGAATTCCGCCTGGACCTCGGGGAGCACGACCACCACCGTCCACATGCCGACGCTGCCGATCGTTCCCAGCAGCACCGACACGAGAAGCCGCGTCCAGGCATAGCGGCCGTCGATGTCGTTGCTCTTCGTGGTGCGCGGCGTGGCGTCCATGGCGTTCCCGATCCGGCGGCTGATCCGCCTTTTGCTTGCGGGCCACCATCAACGCTTTGCCTTCTTCAAGGCAGCGCCACGAAAGCCTAACGACCAAGCCAGATCATCGCGCCGCGCGGAAGTAGCGGCGCAAAGTATTTGCGCGGCAAAGCTCGCCGATCCATTTCGCAATGCAACAAAATTTGTTTCCTTTAGGAGAGGCCAAGCGCAACCTTTTGCCGCTGAAACGGTTTAATGCCCTGACGCCAATGCGCTCCGCGCAGGCGTTTACATGGGCGATTTCTTAACATGAACATTCAGAGCGACCCTTCGAGGCTGCAACACAAAACCTTGTCCGTTCCGACGATTTCGGAAGTTCCCATTCGCGCGACCTTTGCCGACAGCGAAGGCCTGAGAAGGCTGGGCGAGCGGCTGGCGCGCGGCGAGAGCGAGCTCCTCAAGGGGCTGAAGGCTTTCGACCTCGACGACAGGATCAAGGAGAACGCCGAGAAGATCCTGGCGGTCTACCGGTCGACCAACGCGGCCCAGGCGCGCGGCGAACCGATAACGCCGGCCGCGAACTGGCTGCTCGACAACAATTATGTCGTCGAGGACGCGATCCTTCAGATCAAGCGCGACCTGCCGCGCCGCTTCTACCGCGAGCTGCCGACGCTGGATCTGCCCGACGGCGGCCGCGTGCCGCGCGTGCTGGCGCTCGCCTGGCTCTATGTGGCCCATTGCGACAGCGCGGTCTCGGCGGAGACCTTCGCGGCGATCGTCCAGGGCTTCCAGGTCGCCGAGCCGCTGCGCATCGGCGAATTGTGGGCGCTGCCCTCGGTGCTGCGCTTCGTCCTGGTGGAGAATTTGCGACGTCTCGCGCTCCGCGTCCGCCGCGCGCACGAGCTGCGCGCGGTCGCCAATCAGGTCGCCGACGAGGTACTGGCGGCGGGCACCGACGGCGACGGCGTCGACGTCCTGAAATCCTATGTCGATCTCGCGCGCGAGCCCACCTTCGCGACCCAGTTGCTCTACCGCCTGCGCGACGGCTCGCAGAATGCCGGGCGCGCGCTCCTGTGGCTGGAATACGAGCTCGAGAAGGCCGGCACCGACGCCGAGGAAGTGACCATCGCGGAGCACGCGACGCTCTCCAGCGGCAACGTCACGACCGGCAACATCATACGCGGCCTGCGCCTCGTCAACGACGTCGACTGGACGCTGTGGTTCGAGGGCGTCAGCACCATCGACAGTCAGCTCAAGGAGCACACCGACTACGCGCTGCTCGATTTCTCCTCGCGCAATCTCTATCGCAACGAGATCGAGAAGCTCGCCCGCAGGTCCGGCCTTACCGAGGCGGAGACGACGCAGCGCGCCATCGCCATGGCCCGCGAGGCGGGCGAGGCCGAGGGCGCTCCCGTCGACATCGGCTTCTTCCTCGTCGGCCCGCGGCGCGAGGAGTTCGAGCGCTCGATCGCCTACAAGGCGCCGCTGCGCCAGAGGTGCCGGCGCTTCTACAGGAGCGCGGGCTGGCTCGGCATGGCGCTGCCGGTCGCCGTCCTTACCGTCCTGTTCCTGATGGTTGCCGCCTTTGCGCTCGAGGGCATCGGCCTGTCGACGGGCGCGATCGCCTGCCTGCTCATCCTCTTCTCCCTGCCGGCCACCGAGGCCGCCGTCAGCGCGGTCAACACGCTCGCGCTGCTGCTCGTGAACGCGACGCGCCTCGTCGGATACGAATACAAGGACGGCGTGCCGGCCGACCAGCGCACGCTGGTCGTGGTGCCGACCCTGATCGGCTCGCGCGACGACGTCGAGGAGGCCGTTCACAATCTCGAGGTCCATTACCTCGCCAACATGACCGGCGAGCTGTCCTTCGCCGTTCTTTCCGACTGGCCCGACAGCCGCGAGGAGCGCTCCAACGCCGACATGGAAGTGCTCGACTTCGCCCGCAAGTCGGTGGCCGAGCTCAATGCGCGCTATCCGCGCGAGGGCACGCCGCGGTTCCACCTGCTGCACCGGCGCCGGCTCTACAACGAGACCGAAGGCCGGTGGATGGGCTGGGAGCGCAAGCGCGGCAAGCTGCACGAGCTCAACCTGCTGCTGCGCGGCGATCTCGACACCACCTTCATGGCGCCCGACAGCCCGCTGCCGGAGAACGTCGTCCACGTCATGACGCTCGACGCCGACACGCGCACCACGCGCGACGCCGTCACCCGGCTCGTCGGCAAGCTGGCGCATCCGCTGAACCGGCCCGCGATCGACGCCGCCGGGCGGCGCATCACCGCCGGCTACGGCATCCTGCAGCCGCGCGTGACCGCCTCGCTGACCACCGGCGACGAGGCCTCGTTCTTCCAGCGCGTGTTCTCGTCCAATCGCGGCCTCGACCCCTACGTCTTCGCCGTCTCGGACGTCTATCAGGACATTTTCGGCGAGGGCTCGTTCACCGGCAAGGGCCTCTACCATATCGACGCGGTCGAGGCGGCGCTGAAGGAGCGCCTTCCCGAGAACGCCGTGCTCAGCCACGACCTTCTGGAAGGCGCGCTGGCGCGCTGCGCGCTGGTGACCGACGTCGAGGTGGTCGAGGACTATCCGACCAGATACGCGGTCGACGCCTCGCGGCATCACCGCTGGGCGCGGGGCGACTGGCAGCTCCTGCCCTTCATCTTCGGCGCCAATTCCGGCGTGCCCGGCCTCTCGCGCTGGAAGATGGTGGACAATCTGCGCCGCTCGCTGACGCCGATCTTCTGGGTGGCGGCCTCGATCGCCGGCTGGACGCTCCTGCCCTTCACCCAGGCGGCGCAATGGCAGGCACTGCTCATCCTCAGCCTGTTCATCGCCCCGACCTTCGACCTGATCGACAGGATCATGCCGCGCGTCAACAACGCGGCGATCGGCGGCCATGTGAACTCGCTGATGCGCGACGTCGCCTTCGCCACGGCGCAGGTCGCCTTCCGGGTCGTGCTGATCGCCGACAATGCGTGGTCGATGGCCGATGCGATCGGGCGCACGCTCTACCGCATGTTCGTCAGCCGCCGCCACCTCCTGGAATGGCGCACCGCCTCGCAGGCGAACAAGAACAGCGCCGACGACATCGCGAGCTACTACCGCATGATGAGCGGCTCGGTCGTCATCGCCGGCATCGGGCTCGCCGTTCCGATGGCGGCGGGCTCGACCGGCGTGGTCATCGCCTTCTTCTTCTCGCTCTTCTGGATCGGCTCGCCGGCATTCGCCTGGCTCGTCAGCCGCTCGGCCAAGACCGAGGACAGGCTGGAGGTCGAGCCCGAGGACGCCGCCAAGCTGCGCGTCGCGGCGCGCCGCACCTGGCTCTATTTCGAGACCTTCGTGACGGCCGAGCAGAACATGCTGCCGCCCGACAATTTCCAGGAGGTTCCGGCTCCCATCGTGGCGCATCGCACCTCGCCGACCAATATCGGCGTCTATCTCCTGTCGATCGTTTCGGCGCGCGATTTCGGCTGGCTCAGCCTCGCCAACGCCGTCGAGCGCCTCGAAAAGACGATGACCACGATGGAGAAGATGAAGCGCTTCAACGGCCATCTCTTCAACTGGTACGACACGAAGACGCTGAACCCGCTCTATCCGCTCTACGTGTCGAGCGTCGACAGCGGCAATCTCGCCGGCCACCTGATCGCGGTTTCGGCCGCCTGCCGCGACTGGAGCCAGGCGCCCGCCGCCCATCTCCAGGGCGACTTCACCGGCATCCTCGACGTCAACACGATCATCGGGGAAACGCTCGAGGATCTCGCCGACGACCGGCGCCAGCTTCGCCCGCTGCGCCAGCGCCTCAAGGAACGGATCGAGGGCATGCGCCGCGCCGTCGACGCGATCACCAGGGAGCCCGAGACGGCGGCGTTCCGCACGATCAATCTCGCCGTGCTTTCCGGCGAGATCCGCAAGCTCGCCAGCGCGCTCCATGCCGAAACCGGCTCCGCCGCCAGCGAGCAGCTTTCGCTGTGGGCCGCCAAGCTCGAGGCGACCTGCGAGGCGCATGTCAGCGACGCCCATACCGACGACAAGGGCGCGGGCCTCCTGCGCCGGCGACTCGAGAAACTGACGGAACGCACCCGCCGCTTCGCTTTCGAGATGGATTTCTCCTTCCTGCTGCGCGCCGACCGCAAATTGCTGTCGATCGGCTACCGGGTCGAGGAGCATCAGCTCGACGAGGCCTGCTACGACCTGCTCGCCTCGGAAGCGCGGCTCACCAGCCTCTTCGCCATCGCCAAGGGTGATCTCCCGACCGAGCACTGGTTCAAGCTCGGCCGCCCGCTCACCGAAATCGGTTTCCGCGGCGCGCTCGTTTCGTGGTCGGGCTCGATGTTCGAATATCTGATGCCGCCGCTGGTCATGAAGGAGCCGCAGGGCGGCATCCTCAACCAGACCAGCAACCTCGTCATCAGGAAGCAGATCGGCTACGGACGCTCGAAGGGAATACCGTGGGGCATCTCGGAAGCCGCCTACAATGCGCGCGACCGCGAGATGACCTATCAGTACACCAATTTCGGCGTGCCCGGCCTCGGCCTCAAGCGCGGCCTGGCGCAGAACACCGTGATCGCGCCCTACGCGACCGTGCTCGCCTCCCAGTTCAAGCCGCGCGAGGCGGTCGAGAACATGGAGCGGATGCGCGACATCGGCGGGCTCGGCCGCTACGGCTATTACGACGCGATCGACTTCACGCCCGAGCGCGTGCCGGAGAACGCGGAGCATGCGGTGGTGCGCAATTACTATGCCCACCATCAGGGCATGACGATCGCCGCCGTCGGCAACGCTGTGTTCGACGGGCGTATGCGTGACCGCTTCCACTCCGATCCCGTGGTGGAGGCCGCCGAGCTGCTCCTGCAGGAGAAGGCGCCGCGCGACATTCCGCTGACCACGATCCGTGTCGAGACGGAGGACCGCGTCAGCCGTCAGGAGGTCCAGGAAAGCCCGGACCTGCGCGTCGTCATCGACCCGCTGAAGTCGCTGCCGACGACCAATCTGATGTCGAACGGGCACTATTCGGTCATGGTCAGCGCCACCGGCGCGGGCTACAGCCGCTTCAACGAGCTCGCCGTCACCCGCTGGCAGGCGGATCCGACCGAGGACCGCAACGGTACATTCCTCTTCGTCGCCGATACCGAAAGCGGCGAATGGTGGTCGGCGACCGCCGAGCCCAAGCGGGCCGAGGGCGAGGTCTCGCGCGCCTTCTTCAGCGACGACAAGGCCACCTTCGTCAAGTCGGTGGGCACGCTGCGCTCCGAGGTGGAGTGCATCGTCGCCTCGGAAGGCGACGGCGAGGCGCGCCGCATCACGCTGATCAATGACGGCATGGCCGACAGATATCTGGAGGTCACCTCCTTCGGCGAGATCGTGCTTGCGCCGGAGGCGGCGGATTCCGCCCATCCGGCATTCTCCAAGATGTTCGTCGAGACCGAGATCGTCGAGAAGGGCGGTCTCATCCTCGCCCGCCGCCGCAAGCGCGCGGAGAACGAGCCGGACATCGCGCTGGCGCATTTCGTCGCCTCCGGAGCGGGCGTTGCCCGCGAGACAGAGGCCGAGACCGACCGCTACTCTTTCATCGGTCGCGGACGTTCGATCGCCAACGCCGCGGCCTTCGAGCCCGGCGCCAGGCTCGGCGGCAATGACGGTTTCGTCATGGATCCGGTCTTCTCCCTGCGCTGCCGCGTCAGGGTGCCCGCGTCGAAGAAGGTGTCGCTGACCTTCTGGACCATCGTCGGGCCCAGCACCGAGGAGGTCGAGCAGTCGGTCGAGCGGCTCAGCCATTCCGAAAGTTTCCAGCGTCAGTCGATGCTCGCCTGGACGCGCTCGCAGGTGCAGACGCGCCATGTCGGCCTGACGCTCGCGGAAGCCGCCATCGTGCAGAAGCTCGCCCGCTATCTCATCTATCCGAGCTCGGCGTTGCGTTCGCCCTCGGAAGCGATCGCCAGCGGGCTCGGGCGCCAGTCGGCTCTGTGGCCGACGAGCATTTCGGGCGATTTCCCGATCTTCGCGCTGCGCATCGGCAATGTCGCGGATATCGAGATCGTCGCCTCGGCGCTGCGCATGCAGGAATACCTGCGCGCGCGGGGCCTTCTGGCCGACCTCGTCATCGTCAACGAGCAGGCCGCGTCCTATGTCCAGGATCTGCAACAGGCGATCGAGTCGATGTGCGAGAACAGCCGTCTGCGCGGCAAGGAACTCGGGCCGCGCCAGCACATCTTCGCGGTGCGCCGCGATCTGATGGACGAGGATACCTATCGCACGCTGCTCGCCGCCGCGCGCGTGGTCCTGCATACCCGCAACGGGCCGATCGCCGACCAGATCGAGCGCGCCGAGGCGAGTGAGCTGCAGGCGCGCACGCTTTCGCTGTCCGAACTGCCGGCGGCCGAGAACAACGTCGTCAGCTTTCCGGCCTCGGCCACCAGGAGCATCGCACCGGCCCGCCCGGCGGCGGACGGGGAGCTTGCCTTCTGGAACGGCTATGGCGGCTTCGACGAGAGCGGACGCGACTATGTGATCCGTCTCGACGGCGACAAGGTGACGCCGCATCCGTGGATCAACGTCATCTCCAACGAGGATTTCGGCTTCCACACCTCGGCCGAGGGCGCATCCTTCACCTGGAGCCGCAACAGCCGCGACTTCCAGCTCACGCCGTGGACGAACGACCCGGTGACGAACCGTCCGGGCGAGGCGTTCTACATATTCGATCGCGACAGCAATTCCGCCTTCGCGCCGATCGCGGCGGTGGTGCGTGATCCGAACGCGGTCTACGAGGCGCGGCACGGCCAGGGCGTCAGCGTCTTCACCTCGCGTCGCGGCACGGTTTCGACCGAGCTGACCCAGCTCGTCGACCCGCGCGATCCGGTGAAGGTCTCGCGCCTCACCATCCGCAACGAGGGCGGCGCAAAACTGCGACTGCGTGTCTACGCCTATGCCGAATGGCTGCTCGGCAACAACCGCGCGCGCACCGCGCCCTACACGGTGCCGGCCTATGACGCGGCGGGCGGCGTGGTCACCGCGCGCAATCGCTTCAGTCTCGACTATGGCGACCGCGTCGCCTTCCTCGCCGGCGACATGCCGGGCGGATCGGTCACCTGCGACCGCGGCGAGTTCATCGGCGTCGAGGGCTCGGTCGAGTTCCCCGAGGCGGTGCTTTCGGGAAGCGCGCTTTCCGGCTCGGTCGAGGCGGGCGGGGACCCCTGCGCCGCGATCGCCAGGGACATCGACATCGCGCCGGGCACCGAACGGAGCATCGTCTGGCTTCTCGGCGACGCCGGGTCGCAGGAGGATGCGGTCGAACTCGTGCATCGCCATCGCACCGTCGATTTCGAGAAGCGCCTGGCCGACAACGAGGAGACCTGGCGCGGCTTCCTCGACACCTTGCAGGTCGAGACGCCCGACAAGGCGCTCGACGCGATGGTCAACAACTGGCTGCCCTATCAGAGCCTCGCCTGCCGCATCCAGGCGCGTTCCGCCTTCTACCAGGCCAGCGGCGCCTATGGCTTCCGCGACCAGCTTCAGGACACGCTGGCGCTGCTCCTGCACGATCCGTCGCTCGCCCGCGGCCAGATCCTGAACGCGGCCGGCCGGCAGTTCCCCGAGGGCGACGTCCAGCACTGGTGGCTTCCGAGGACGGGCGCCGGCGTGCGCACGATGATCTCCGACGACGTCGTCTGGCTCGCCTATGCGGTGCATCACTATGTCGACGTGACCGGCGATGGCGCCATTCTCGACGAGCAATTGCCCTTCATCGAGGGCCCCGCGCTGAAGCAAGACGAGCACGACGCCTTCTTCACGCCGGAGAAGTCGCGCGAGGCGGCCGACCTCTACGAGCATTGCGCCCGCGCGCTCGATCTCGCGGTCAAGCGCACCAGCAAGGGCGGGCTGCCGCTGATTCTCGGCGGCGACTGGAACGACGGCATGAACCGCGTCGGCGAGAAGGGCCGCGGCGAGAGCGTCTGGCTCGGCTGGTTCCTCCTGAAGGCGCTGGGCGACTTCGACAAGTTCGCCCGCCTCCGCAAGGACAAGCAGCGCCAGGAGCGCTGGTCGAAGCACGCGACGGCGCTGAAGAAGGCGCTGGAGCGTTCGGCCTGGGACGGCGACTGGTATCGCCGCGGCACCTACGACGACGGCACGCCGCTGGGCTCGAAGGAGTCCGGCGAATGCCGCATCGATTCCATCGCCCAATCCTGGAGCGTGCTCTCGGGAGAAGGTGACGAGGAGCGTTCCGGCATCGCGATGCGGTCGGCCACCGATCTTCTGGTCGACGACAAGCTGGGCATCGCCAGGCTGTTCACCCCGCCCTTCCTCAGGACCGAGAAGGAACCCGGCTACATCAAGGGCTACCCGCCCGGCGTGCGCGAGAATGGCGGCCAATACACCCATGCCGCCACCTGGCTGGTGATAGCGCTGGCCGAAATCGGCAGGGCGAACGACGCCCACAAGCTCTTCTCGATGCTCAACCCGGTCAACCACGCGCTCGAGCCCGCCGCCGCCGACACCTACCGCGTGGAGCCCTATGTCGTGGCCGCCGATGTCTATTCGGAGGGCGACAAGGCGGGCCGCGGCGGCTGGACCTGGTACACGGGCTCGGCCGGCTGGCTCTACCGCGCGGCGGTCGAGGGGATTCTCGGCCTGAAGCGGCAGGGCGAGACGATGCATGTGCGCCCGGCGATGCCCGACGACTGGGGCGGCTTCTCCGCCGTGCTGCGCGTGGACGATGCCGAATACAGGATCGAGGTGAAGAGGAACAAGGCCGATTCCGAGCCTTCGGTCTTCGTGAACGGACGAGCGGCGAAAGGCGGCTCCTTCGCCTTGTCGCAAGGCGATGGCGACCAGGTGGCCGCGAGGGCGCCGGCCTAGCGAAAAGGCCGGTGGCGCGGCCCGCGATTGCCGCCGCGCTACCGGCATTTTTCTAAATATTTCAGTCTGTTACATGATCACGGAACATTACGGAGAGTCGCCGTTCTTGTCCAGTTTCAGGGAACGCCGCCTCACGATTCTCATTGTCTGTGATCATTGTCCATCATAGCGTCGCCACGTTGTGCGGCGCACAACCGTAAACGGGATACGCCCCCTTGTCTCTGTTGGAAATTTACTGGAGAACGCTCCGATATCTCGCTGCCGAAAAGCGTAAGGTCGCATTCATCTGCACCGCCAACGTCATTCTGGCACTGATCACGATAGTGGAGCCGATACTCCTCGGTCGCGTCATCGACACCATCTCGGATGGTGGAGAGATCTTCCACACGCTTGCCCTTTGGGCGGGCTTGGGGATTTTCAACATCGTGGCCTTCGTCCTCATCGCGCGCAACGCGGATCGGCTGGCACATCGCCGCCGCACCGACGTGCTCGTCGAATCCTTCAACAACGTCATCTCCATGCCGCTGGCCTGGCACCATCAGCGCGGCACGTCGAACTCGCTGCACACGCTGCTGCGCGCCGTCGAGGCGATGTTCGGACTGTGGCTGGAATTCATGCGCCAGCATCTGGCGACGGCCGTCGCGCTGGTGCTTCTGGTTCCGACCGCCCTGTCGCTCGACGTGCGCATGTCGATGGTGCTCCTGTGCCTCGGCTCGCTCTACGTCGCCATCAACCGCTTCGTGATGCGCAAGACCAAGGAAGGTCAGGCGGCCGTCGAGGGCCACTACCACCAGGTCTTCGCCCATGTCAGCGACGCGGTCGGCAACGTCTCCGTGTTGCAGAGCTACAACCGCGTCGCTCACGAGACCCAGGCGCTGAAGCGTCTCACCGAAAGGCTCATCTCCGCGCAGTATCCGGTGCTGGACTGGTGGGCGCTGGCGAGCGCGCTGAACAAGCTTTCCTCCACGATCGCCATGCTGATCGTGCTGATCATCGGCTCGGTGCTGGTCAGCCGCGGCGAATTGCGCATCGGCGACGTCATCGCCTTCACCGGCTTCGCCACGCTGCTCATCAGCCGCCTCGACCAGATCACCGGTTTCGTCAACCAGGTCTTCGAGGCTCGCGCCAAGCTCGAGGAATTCTTCCGGATGGAGGATGCGATCGACATCCGCAACGAGCCGGAAGACGCGATCGAGCTCGGGCATGTGACCGGTCACGTGCGCTTCGAGAATGTGAGCTTCCGCTTCCCCGGCTCGCATCACGGCGTGCAGGACGTGTCCTTCGACGTGCCGGCCGGCAAGACCGTGGCGATCGTCGGCCCGACGGGCGCCGGCAAGACGACGCTGATCAATCTTCTCCAGCGCGTCTTCGATCCCGATTCCGGCCGCATCCTCATCGACGGCGTCGATACGAGGAGCGTCACCCGCCACTCGGTTCGCAGCCACATGGCGACTGTGTTCCAGGATGCGGGCCTGCTCAACCGCTCGATCGAGGAGAACATCCGCGTCGGGCGCGACGGCGCCGGCTACGAGGACGTGCACGAAGCCGCCCGCGCGGCTGCCGCCCAGGACTTCATCCTCGCCAAGAGCGAGGGCTACGACACGCTGGTCGGCGAGCGTGGCGGGCAGCTTTCCGGCGGCGAGCGCCAGCGTGTCGCGATTGCGCGCGCCATCCTCAAGAACGCGCCCATCCTCGTCCTCGACGAGGCGACCAGCGCGCTCGACGTGGAGACCGAGGAGCAGGTCAAGCAGGCGATCGACCATCTGCGCCAGGATCGCACGACCTTCGTCATCGCCCACCGCCTCACCACCGTGCGCGATGCCGACATGGTCGTCTTCATGGACAATGGCCGCATCGTCGAGATGGGCGGGTTCGACGAGCTCTCGCTGCGCAACGGCCGCTTCGCCGGTCTCTTGCGCGCCGGCGGGCTGCTCAACGACGACGAGGTTCGTCGTCGTGCCCATATCGCGGCGGTCGAAGCCGCCTGACCTTCGCCGCCACCGCATCGAAAAGGCCGCGCACCGAGCGCGGCCTTTTTTCTTGAGCGCTGCCCGGTCGGTCAATCCTCCTGCAGGATCTTTTCGATGTCGTCGACCGGATGGTTGGTGAGCGTCTTCGGGATCTCGCCGACGATCTTCCCCCCGACCTCCTTGTGAAGCTCCTTGCGCAGCTCGCCGAGCACGAGCGGCGGCGCCACCAGCACCAGTTGCTGGAAGTCTCCCCGGTGCGCCATCTTGTAGAGACGACCGGCGATCTCCTTGGCGAAGCGCTCCTTTTCGACCCGGTGCCAGTCCGTTTCCTGCACCGCGCTCTTGTGCATGCTCGGCCCGTCGTTGAAGCGGCCGGGCCGGTCGGTGCCCTGCTCGTGCGTCGATGGATTTGGTTCGCGCACCTCGCGGAACACCTCGAGGTTGGGGTAGGTGGCGTCGCCCTCGTTGCGCAGGAAGAGAGCCTTCTCGCCGTCGGCGACCACCACCCACATGTCGTGTTTTAGCCTGATGCCGGACATTTAGCGCTCCTTTCGCCTCGTTCTTCGGTGAGTACGCATAACGAAGGCGCGAGCGCCGCGTTCCGGCGCGCGCGCACAGGTCGGGGCCGGCGGAGAAAATATTTCCGTCAAGCCAGGCGTCCGCAGAAAAGCGATTGCGCCGGCAAATCCGCCGCGCGAGCCCATTCCTTCATGTTCGCCGGGCTTGCAGCCAGTATGCGCTCCATGCCAACGACGCTGCCGGAATTGTCATCAGTGACGCCGAAACTGACCGCCTTCCCCGTCTTCATGCGGGTCGAGGGGCGTCGCGTCGTCATCGTCGGCGGCGGCGACGAGGCGCTTGCCAAGGCGCGGCTCCTCGCCCAGTCGGCGGCGGCGATCTCCGTGGTCGCCGCGCGCCCGGAGCGCGAGCTCGTCGCCTGGGCTCCGGCCAACGGCGTCGCGATCGTCGAGGCCTCCTACGAGCCGCGCCACATCGAAGGCGCGGCGCTGGTCTTCGCGGCGACCGGCGAGGAGGAGGCCGACCGGGCGGTGGTGCGCGATGCGCGTCGTCTCGACATACCCGTCAACGCGGTCGACCGGCCGGAACTTTGCGATTTCTTCACGCCCGCGCTCGTCAACCGGGCGCCGGTGGCGGTGGCGATCGGCACCGAAGGCGCCGGCCCGGTGCTGGCGCAGATGATCCGCGCGCGCATCGATCAGATGCTGAGCCCGTCGCTCGGCATTCTCGCGAGCCTCGCGAACCAGTACCGCGCCGCCGCCGAGCGCCTGCTGCCGAAAGGTGCCGCGCGCCGCGGCTTCTGGAAGGAATTCTTCACCGGCGCGCCCGCGCGTGCCGTCGAAGCCGGCGATCGCGAGGATGCGCGCCGCGCCGCCGCCGCGCTCCTGCGCGATGGCGGCCGGGCCGCCGGCCATGTCGCGCTGGTCGGCGCCGGGCCGGGCGCGGAGGATCTCCTGACGCTGCGCGCCCATCGCCTGCTGATGGAAGCCGATGTGATCGTGCATGACGCGCTGGTGCCGGAAGCGGTCATATCGCTCGGCCGGCGCGACGCGGAGCGCATCGCCGCCGGCAAGCGCAAGGGCTGCCACTCCAAGACGCAAGCCGAGATCAACGAATTGCTGGTCGCGCTCGGACGCGCGGGCAGGCGCATCGTGCGGCTGAAGTCAGGCGATCCGCTGGTGTTCGGCCGCGCCGGCGAGGAGATGCAGGCGTTGCGCGATGCCGGCATTTCCTACGAGGTCGTGCCCGGCGTCACCGCCGCCTTTGCCGCCGCCGCCGATTTCGAGCTTCCGCTCACCCTTCGTGGCGTCGCATCCTCCCTGGTCTTCACGACCGGCCACGATCTGAAGGGGGCCGCCCTGCCGGACTGGGCGAAGCTTGCCATCGATGGCGCCACTGTCGCCGTCTATATGGGCCGCTCGACCGCCGCGGAAGTGGCGGCGAGGCTGGCCGCGGCCGGGCTCTCGCCGGACACCGCCGTCGCGGTGGTCGAGAACGCCAGCCTCGGCCGGCGGCGGCTGTTCCACGGCACGCTCGCCGACCTGCCGTCGCTGCAGGACCGCGCCGATCTTGACGGTCCGGTGATGACGATCATCGGCGATGCGGTCGCCGGAGCCAATTTCGAAAGATCCGAACCGCTGGCCGCGCGCATCGGCGCCGAGGCGGCGGCGTGAACGTGAAAGGAAGCATGCGATGAAAGTGCTGACTGCAAATCGCCTTGCCGACGGCGAAGCCGTGTGGCTCGCCTCGGACCATTCCTGGGCCGAAACGATCGATGCGGCCGAGATTGCCCGCGATGTCGGCATCGAGGAGAAGCTGCAGCGTGCCGGCCGCGCCGCCTATCTCAAGAACGAGGTTGTCGATGTCGACCTGATCGACGTCGAGCTGGTCGATGGCGTCGTGCGCCCCGTCCGCCTGCGCGAGCGCATTCGCGCCGCCGGCCCCACCAACAGAACCGATCTGGGCAAGCAGGCCCGTCCGCAGGTGGCCGCCGCGGCGTGACACTCCGCGCGGCGCGCATCGTCAGGGAAAAGTGAAGCATGTACCGCTATGACGAATTCGACCACGGTTTCGTGAAGGCGCGCGTCGCGGAGTTCCGCGATCAGGTCGAGCGCCGGCTCGCCGGCGAGATCACCGAGGACCAGTTCAAGCCGCTGCGCCTGATGAACGGCGTCTACCTGCAGCTTCACGCCTACATGCTGCGCATCGCGATCCCCTACGGCACGCTCAATTCGCGGCAGATGCGCATGCTCGCCCGCATCGCCCGCGTCTACGACAAGGGCTACGGTCATTTCACCACGCGGCAGAACATCCAGTTCAACTGGCCGGCGCTCTCCGACATTCCGGCGATCCTCGACGATCTCGCGAGCGTCGAGATGCATGCCCTGCAAACGTCCGGAAACTGCATCCGCAACGTGACCGCGGACCATTTCGCCGGCGCCGCCGCCGACGAGGTTGCCGATCCGCGTCCCTATGCCGAGATCCTGCGGCAATGGTCCTCCGTCCATCCGGAGTTTTCCTACCTGCCGCGCAAGTTCAAGATCGCGGTGACGGGCGCCGAGCGTGACCGCGCGGCGATCCAGGTCCACGACATCGGGCTGCATCTGAAGAAGAACGCGGAAGGCGAGCTGGGCTTCGCCGTCTATGTCGGCGGCGGGCAGGGCCGCACGCCGCTGGTCGCCAAGAAGATCCGCGACTTCCTCCCCGAGGCCGACATGCTGTCCTATGTGACGGCGGTCATGCGGGTCTACAATCTCAACGGCCGCCGCGACAACAAATACAAGGCGCGCATCAAGATCCTGGTTCACGAGACCGGCACGGAAGAGCTGACCCGCTGGGTCGAGGCCGAGTTCGCCGCGCTCAAGGATAGCGAGCTGAAGCTGCCCGAGGCCGACATCCGCGCGATCGAGGAGTATTTCTCGCCGCCCGCCCTGACGGCGCGCCCGGAAGGCGACCAGTCGCTCACGGCCGAGCAGCTCGACAACCGCAACTTCCAGGCCTGGCTGCGGCGCAACGTCGTCACCCACCGCCATCCCGACTATGCGGCCGTCACCATTTCGCTGAAGGGCATCGGCGAGGCGCCGGGCGACGCCAGCGACGCGCAGATGGATGCGATCGCCGACATCGCGGAGGAGCTTGCCTTCGACGAGATCCGCGTCACCCACGAGCAGAACCTCGTCCTGCCGCATGTCGCGCGCGCGGATCTGAAGACGGTCTACGACCGCCTCGTCGCGATCGGTCTCGAAACCGCCAATGCCGGGCTCGTCACCGACATCATCGCCTGCCCCGGCCTCGACTATTGCGCGCTTGCCAATGCGCGCTCCATCTCGGTCGCCCAGGAGATTTCCCGCCGCTTCGCGTCGCAGGAGCGGCAGGAGCGGATCGGCGAGCTGAAGCTGAAGATTTCCGGCTGCATCAACGCCTGCGGTCATCATCATGTCGGCCATATCGGCATTCTCGGCGTCGAGAAGAAGGGCGCGGAGCTCTATCAGGTCACGCTCGGCGGCTCGGGCGACGAGAACACCTCGATCGGCGAGATCATCGGCCGCGGCTTCGGCCCGGAGGAGATCACGGACGCGATCGAGACGATCGTTGAAACCTATCTCGGCCTGCGCGATAAGCCGTCCGAGACCTTCCTGGAGGCGTATCGCCGGGTCGGTCCTGCTCCGTTCAAGGAAGCGCTTTATGGAAGCCAGGCAAAAGCCGCGTGACGCCGGACGCGAGACGTTCGAGGAGGCCGCCTTCCTCGAGACGCGTTTCGGAAGGCTCGCGCCGCAAGAGATAATCGCGCTGTCGGCGGAGCGTTTCGCCGAGGGCGGCATCGCCACGGTTTCCTCCTTCGGCGCCGATTCGGCGGTTCTTCTCCACATGGTCGCCGCGATCGACCCGAAGCTGCCGGTGCTGTTTCTCGACACGGGAAAGCATTTCGGCGAGACGCTCGACTATCGCGACCGGCTCGTGGACGATCTCGGGCTTGTGGACGTCCGCATCGTCACGCCGCTGCCCGAGGCGCTCGACCGCGACGATCCCGACGGCAGGCTGCACCTTTCCGACACCGAAGCCTGCTGCGCCATCCGCAAGGTCGAGCCGATGGCGCGTGCGGTGGCGCCCTTCCATGCATGGTTCACGGGCCGCAAGCGCTTCCAGGCCTCCACCCGCAAGGTCATGCCGGTTTTCGAGGCGGTGGGCGAACGCGTCCGCGTCAACCCGCTGGCGCAATGGACGACCGAGGATCTGGCGGCCTATATGCGCGAGCATGCGCTGCGCGAGAACCCGCTCGTCGCCTTCGGCTATTTCTCGATCGGCTGCTTTCCCTGCACCCAGCCGACCAAACCCGGCGAGGACCCGCGCGCGGGCCGCTGGGCCGGGCAGGCCAAGACCGAATGCGGGATTCACCTGACGGGCCTGGAAAAATCCCTGACCCCGTCCTCCCTATAGGATCATCGATGACCGAGACCACCACGCCAACGCCCAGGCTCTGGACGCCGCAAGGTTTTCGCGAGGACGAATGGCGCCACGCCGAAAGCGTCGACGCGCTGGGCGGAAACGCCAAGGTCATCCTGCCGCTCGAGGCGTTCCTCGCGCTCGACGGCGAGGCACGCGAGCGCGCGGCCGGCTCGGTCGGCGTGCAAATCCTTCCGGGCGAGAAGCTGGACGCGATCGTGCCGCACCTCGCATCCCTGCCGTTGGTGTCGCTCGCCTTTCCGGCCTTCAGCGACGGCCGGTCCTATTCCAAGGCGTTGCTGCTGCGGGACCGATACGGCTATGCCGGCATCGTCCGCGCCGCCGGCGACGTGCTCATCGACCAGATTCCGCTGATGCTGCGGACGGGTTTCAGCGAATTCGAGGTGACGAACGAGACGGCGCTGCGCCGGCTGGAGGAAGATCGCCTCGGCGGCATTCCGTTCCACTACCAGCCGAGCGCCAGGCCCGCCCAACCGGGTGTCCGCTACTCCTGGCGGCGCCAGCCGGCCGTCTGAAATCCACACTTCGGGCCATGGGCGGTTGCATTTGCCGCCGATGGGCCTATATCCGTGACAGTCATTACGGCGCCCGATATTCGTTCGGGTCCAATCTCCCGTGTTCGGCCTCTGCTTTGGCCTTGTTTCGGCGCCGCTTTCGCTGAGTTGCCCTGTCGACTCACTTAGATGTCCGCATCACGTTTGCGGGCGAATTCAACTTGAAAGTCAGGAAAACCATTGCAGGTAGTCGTACGCGATAACAATGTCGATCAGGCTCTGAAAGTCCTCAAGAAAAAGATGCAGCGCGAAGGCGTGTTCCGCGAGATGAAGGCGCGCCGCTCATATGAGAAGCCGTCCGAGAAGCGCGCCAGGCAGAAGGCGGAAGCCGTCCGCCGCGCCCGCAAGCTCGCCCGCAAGCAGGCGCAGCGCGAGGGCCTTCTTCCTGCCCCGAAGCGCAAGGCGCGCCCGACGGGCCGCCCGGCGCGTCCCGCCCCGAGCGCGGCATAGTCATCATCGATATTGCTTATTTATCTGGCGCCGGCCGGCGTTTTCGTCGGCCGGCTTCACCCGCGCGCCAGGCGCGGCTCCTCCTCCGCCCGGTCGAGCTCGCCGAGCAGCTTTCTCATGCGTTCCGGCAATACCGGATCCGGCCTGAAGACGGGCAGGCGCGAGAGCAGGCGGCGGTTGGTTTCCGTTCCCGCCTCCCGCAGGATAAGCGCTGAAAGCGCCTTCTCCCCATCCTCGGTTTTCTTGCTGTTC
Source organism: Aquamicrobium sp. LC103 (assembly GCF_001014615.2). Lineage (GTDB taxonomy): Bacteria > Pseudomonadota > Alphaproteobacteria > Rhizobiales > Rhizobiaceae > LBCQ02. The sequence goes on along the minus strand of NZ_LBCQ02000001.1, from coordinate 306,465 downwards.
CTAGCCATGGTCTCCATCCGAATTGGGTAGGAAGAACCCATTTCCGGCTTGGATGGTTCCCAAAAACCCGCGGTCGCACAATCACAAGTGCGAAACAGGGTAAAGTTTTAATTAAATCGCGCCGATCCGATCGACTTCGGATTTGCCGCGCAAACAGTAGAAACGCCGCCCACCCAAGGATGCGCGGCGCGAATGCTTGGCGTTATACGTCGAGATTGGCGACGGAGAGCGCGTTCTCCTGGATGAAGTCGCGGCGCGGCTCCACCTCGTCGCCCATCAGGCGCGAGAACAGCGAATCGGCGTCGGTCGCGTCGTTCACCTTGACCTGCAGCAGCGAGCGCACGTTCGGATCGAGCGTCGTCTCCCAGAGCTGCTCCGCGTTCATCTCGCCGAGACCCTTGTAGCGCTGCATGGTCAGGCCCTTGCGCCCGGTGGCGAAGACCGCGTCGAGCAGCGCCATCGGGCCGGCGATCGTCTCCGCGGTCTCGCGGCGGCGAAGCACCGGCTGACGCTCGTAGATTTCCTGCAGCCGCGACGCATAGCGGTCGATGGCGCGGGCGTCGGCCGAGCCGATGAGGGCGGCGTCCAGCGTGACGATCTCCCGCACGCCGCGCACCGTCCGCTCGAAAACCAGGCCGCCCGCGCCGGTGTTGGAGGGATTGACCCGGCCTTCCCAGCCGCGCTCGGTCTCCTCCGAGATCATATCGAGCCGCTTGGCCACATAGGCGGCCGCCTCGGCGGCGCGGCCCGGATTGGAGAGGACTTCCGGGTTCAGCGCGCCCGCGATCGCCGCCTGTTCGACGACCGGGCGCGAATAGCGCGTGTGCAGGCCGTTGACGAGCGAGCGAACCGCCAGTGCGTCGTCGATCGCCGCGCGCAGATCCTGCCCGGAGCGCGCCTCGCCATTGGCGAGGTCGAGCACGGTTTCCTCCAGCCCGGAGCTGATCAGGAATTCCTCGAAGGAACGCTCGTCCTTGATGTATTGCGAACTCTTGCCGCGGCTGACCTTGTAGAGCGGCGGCTGGGCGATATAGAGGTGCCCGCGCTCGATCAGCTCCGGCATCTGCCGGAAGAAGAAGGTGAGGAGCAGCGTGCGGATATGGGCGCCGTCGACGTCGGCGTCCGTCATGATGATGATCTTGTGGTAGCGCAGCTTCTCGGCGTTGAACTCGTCCTTGCCGATGCCGGTTCCCAGCGCCGTGATCAGCGTGCCGATCATGTCGGAGGAGAGCATGCGGTCGAAGCGGGCGCGTTCCACGTTGAGGATCTTGCCGCGCAGCGGCAGGATCGCCTGGTTCTGGCGCGAGCGGCCGCTCTTGGCCGAGCCGCCGGCCGAATCACCCTCGACGATGAAGATTTCGGACTTCGCCGGATCGCGTTCCTGGCAGTCGGCGAGCTTGCCCGGCAGCGAGGTGATGTCGAGCGCGCCCTTGCGGCGGGTCAGCTCGCGCGCCTTGCGCGCGGCCTCGCGCGCGGCGGCCGCTTCCACGACCTTGCCGATCAGCACCTTGGCCTCGGTGGGATGCTCTTCCAGCCACGTGCCGAGCGCCTCGTTGACGAGGCTTTCGACGACCGGCCGCACCTCGGAGGAGACCAGCTTGTCCTTGGTCTGCGAGGAGAATTTCGGGTCGGGCACCTTCACCGAGAGAACGGCGGTCAGGCCTTCGCGGCAGTCGTCGCCCGTCAGCGAGACTTTTTCCTTCTTGGAAATGCCCGAGGATTCGGCATAGCCGGTCACCTGCCGCGTCAGCGCGCCGCGGAAACCGGCCAGATGCGTGCCGCCGTCGCGCTGCGGGATGTTGTTGGTGAAGGCGAGCACGTTCTCGTGGTACGAATCGTTCCACCACATCGCCACCTCGACGGTGATGCCGTCGCGCTCGGAGCGGATGGCGATCGGCGAGGCGATCAGCGGCTTCTTCGCGCGGTCGAGATATTTGACGAACTCTTCCAGCCCGCCCTCGTAGAGCAGTTCCTGGCTCTTCACGTCCGCGTGGCGCGCATCGGTCAGGATGATGCGCACGCCGGAATTGAGGAAGGCGAGCTCGCGCAGCCGGTGTTCCAGCGTTCCGTAGTCGAACTCGACCATGGTGAAGGTCTCGGGCGACGGCAGGAAGGTGACTTCGGTTCCGGTCTCGCCGCCGGCATCGCCGGTAACCTTCAGGGGGCTGTCGGCGACGCCGTGGGTGAAGGCCATTTCGTGGATCTGGCCCTTGCGGCGGATCTTGAGCCTCAGCCACACCGAAAGCGCGTTGACGACCGAGACGCCGACGCCGTGCAGGCCGCCGGAGACCTTGTAGGAGTTCTGGTCGAATTTGCCGCCGGCATGGAGCTGCGTCATGATGACTTCCGCGGCCGACACGCCTTCGGAAGGATGGATCTCGGTCGGAATTCCGCGGCCGTTGTCGGTCACCGTGCAGGAGCCGTCCGGATTGAGCGTGACGGTGACCTTGGTGGCATGGCCGGCCAGCGCCTCGTCGATCGCGTTGTCGACGACCTCGTAGACCATGTGGTGCAGGCCCGAGCCGTCATCGGTGTCGCCGATATACATGCCCGGCCGCTTGCGCACGGCATCGAGGCCCTTCAGGACCTTGATCGATTCCGCGCCATATTCTGCCTGTGCGGCGGTGCTGTCGTCGGGCATGTCGCTCATGAAAATCCGTTCTTGTCTGTCATGGAACCGGCGCGTCTGTCCTACCCCGAATCACGCGCCCGAAACTCTCCAAGATATAGGGGTTGAAGGCGGATTTTCCAAGGTTTTCGGCCCCAATGAGTGGGGATGAAGGCCTTTGCCGGGCGAAGTTCCGGCGCTTTTCGTCGCACCGCCGCCCTGCCGCGCTCCCAGGTCGAAAAATGACCGACAAATGACCATCCGGGATTTGCCCTGCGCAAGCCGTGTTCCTAGATTGAAGCAAACGGAAAGAGGTCATGGACACACAGCCAGCGCCATTCGTCCCGCCGGCGCCCAAGCCGAGGGGCGCGCCGCCTTCCACGCTGCAGATGCTGCGGATCGTCTACCGCAATCCGCTCGAACTGTGGGGCGAGCCCTCCTACAACGAGCCGTGGATATCGATCTCCACCGGCATCGGCGGTCCGCTGGTGATCGCCAACGATCCCGGCCTCATTCGCCACATCCTCGTCGACAACGCCAGGAACTACCGCATGGCGCGGGTGCGCCAGAAGATCCTGCGGCCGATCCTGCGCGACGGCCTCCTGACGGCGGAAGGCGACGTCTGGAAGCGCTCGCGCAAGGCGATGGCGCCGGTCTTCACGCCGCGCCACATCGCCGGCTTCGCCCGGCCGATGCACGAGCGCACGATCGCCTTCGCCGAGCGCTACGAGAACGCCGCGGAGCCGGTCGACGTCGTCCGCGACATGACCATGCTGACCTACGATATTCTCGCCGAGACGCTGTTCTCTGGCGAGGTCGCCGGCGAGCCCGGCAGCTTCGCGCACCAGGTCGACCGGCTGTTCGAGACGATGGGCCGCGTCGATCCGCTCGATCTCATCGGCGCGCCGGACTGGCTGCCGCGCTTCACCCGCATTCGCGGACGCCGCTCGCTCGCCTTCTTCCGCGGCATCGTCGCCGAGACGATGCGGCTGCGCAAGGCGAAGCTCGCGCGCGATCCGAAGGGCGCGCCCGAGGATTTCCTGACGCTTCTCCTGAAGGCCGAGGGGCCTGACGGGCTCGGCTCGGCGGAAATCGAGGACAACATCATCACCTTCATCGGCGCCGGCCACGAGACCACGGCCCGCGCGCTGGGCTGGGCGCTCTATTGCCTCGCCGAGGCGCCGTGGGAGCGCGAGCGCGTCGAGGCGGAGATCGACGCGGTGCTTCCCGCCGTCCCTGATCCCGTGAACTGGCTCGACGCCATGCCCTTCACCCGCGCCGCCTTCGAGGAGGCGATGCGGCTCTATCCGCCCGCGCCCTCGATCAGCCGCGAGGCGATCACGCCGGACCGCTACGGGGATCTGGAGATCGTCAGGGGCGCGCAGATCCAGATCATGCCCTGGACCGTCCACCGCCACCGCAAGCTCTGGAAGGAACCCGACGCCTTCATGCCCGAGCGGTTCCACCCGAAGAACCGCGACGCCATCGACCGCTTCCAGTATCTCCCCTTCGGCGCCGGCCCGCGCATCTGCATCGGCGCGACCTTCGCCATGCAGGAGGCGGTGATCGCGCTCGCCGTCCTGATGTCGCGCTACCGCTTCGATCCGGTTCCCGGAAGCCGGCCCTGGCCGGTCCAGAAGCTCACCACGCAGCCCGACGGCGGCCTGCCGATGACGGTGACGCGGAGATAGCAACCGACCCGTCGCCCGGTTTCGGCACGTCAGCGTTCCGCCCCGCCTAAGTGCCGCCCCGCCAACCTCCAGCGTCGGCGATTTGCCGCCCCATCTCCCCTTCGTCATCCCAGGGCGGAGCCGGAGCGCAAGCGCAGGCGCAGACCCTGGGATCCATGCCTGAGCCGTCCGGCCGCGCGGTGCGGCGCAAGCCTGCGTTCTGAACCGTCCCGCCTTCGTCGCCGCTCCGGCATGGATCCTCGGGTCGAGCCCGAGGATGACGAAGCGGGGAGGCCGCCGCCCAATTGGCCACCACAGGCGTTCTGCGCCGGCGAAGTGTCGCCCGCCGACCTCCAGCGTCGGCGATTTGCCGATCCGGCCCCGCGCGAGGCTGCGCGGGCCCTGCGTTCTGAACCGCCCCGCCTTCGTCGCCGCTCCGGCATGGATCCTCGGGTTGAGCTCGAGGATGACGAAGCGGAAAGGCCGCTGCCTCATCCGGCCAAGGCAGGCACTACCATCCCATGCCGCGAAACAGTTCGTTCCAATCGGGGTTCGCCCTTTCGATCAGGTCGATCTTCCACCGACGCGGCCAGCGTTTCAGCGATTTCTCGCGCTGGATCGCGTCGCGGATATCGAAATGCTCTTCGTACCAGACAAGGCGGTGGACGCCGTACCGGCCGGTAAACCGGGAACCCGTCCCCGCCTTGTGTTCGGGCATGCGGCGCCCGAGGTCGTTGGTGACGCCGATATAGATCGTGCCCCGTTTCTGGCTCGCGGTCATGTAGACATAGCCGGTCATGACGCAAGCTTAGCCGGACGCCTCACCTTCGTCATCCGGGGCTCGGCAAGGATGACGAAGCAGACAGACCAAGCCTGTAAGTACGGCCAAGCGATAGCCGCCCCGCCAACCTCCAGCGTCGGCCATTGGCCGCCCCGTCTCCCCTTCGTCATCCCAGGGCGGAGCCGGAGCGTAAGCGCAGGCGCAGACCCTGGGATCCATGCCTGAACCGTCCGGCCGCGCGAGGCTGCGCTGGCCTGCGTTCCGAACCGTCCCGCCTTCGTCGCCGCTCCGGCATGGATCCTCGGGTCGAGCCCGAGGATGACGAAGCGGAAAGGCCGCTGCCTCATCCGGCCAAGGCAGGCGTTCCGCGCCGGCGAAGTGTCGCCCGCCAACCTCCAGCGTCGGCGATTTGCCGCCCCGTCTCTCTCTTCGTCATCCCAGGGCGGAGCCGGAGCGTAAGCGCAGGCGCAGACCCTGGGATCCATGCCTGAGCCGCCCGGCCGCGCGGTGCGGCGCTGGCCCGCGCTCTGAACCGTCTCGCCTTTGTCGCCGTTCCGGCATGGATCCTCGGGTCGAGCCCGAGGATGACGAAGCGGGAAGGCCGCCGCCCTTTACGGCGACCGCAGGCGTTGCGCGCTGGCGAAGCGGGAAGACGACGCTAGACGAACCGTGCACAAATCCGCCCCCTCCTTCCGCCCAACCCCTTCATTTCCCCCGCATTCGCCTTTCGCCGTCCGCTTTTTCATCCACGCCCCTTGCCGCCGCGTCTATCCTGCGTGCGCCTCTTCCATGGGAACGCCGATCATGACGGTGGTTGCGTGGGAAGGGGACGGCGCCTCCGCCGCGGCCTCGTAAGCCGCGGCCGGGGAGGCCGCGTCCAGAGGTTCCTCCCCGGCGACTACGCGCCGGGTGTGCTGGAGCGAGCACGCAACCTTCGGCGTTTCGAGCGGGAACGGTCCCGCGGGGGCGCAGGAGGGCAGCGGAACGGGCGCGGACGCAAATCGCCGGGCGGACGGCCGGAAGGTCGCACGCAACTTTCAGATGAGCGACCCTCCGGCCGCCCGTCTCCCGACCTTACTCCCTCATCCCGAGCCCTGAGCCCTGAGCTCGTCGAAGGGTCGAAGGATCGAAGGGGCGAAGGATCAATGGCCAGACCGCAAGCGGGGCGTGGCGGGGACGGCGCGCGGCCGCGACGCCTCGCCATCCCTCGGCTTGGGTGCGCCCCCTCATCCGGCCGCTTCGCGGCCACCTTCTCCCCGCCGGGGAGAAGAGGCGCGCCCGCCTGGCTTCCTTCGGGAGGAATGGCGTGGCCTCGACGGTCTCCTCTCCCCCAAGGGGGGCCGAAGGACGGGTCGGGACCCGTGGCTCGCCCCGGCAGGTCGCCGGGCGAGGCGGAGGCGGAACAAAGGAGAACGCCCGGCTTCATGATCAAAGGACAATCGCCGTCAAAGGAGATCGCCGATGAAGGCTGGCTTCACACCCCCACCCCTGACCCCTCCCCACAAGGGAGAGGAGAATCTCCGACGGCTCCGCCAGGAACCCCGGCGGGGGCGACGCGCGGGCGCGGACATTGCGGCCGCCAAGTCCCCCTCCCCCTTGTGGGGAGGGGTCAGGAGTGGGGGTAAACGCCGGATCAGGAAGGTGAACCCGATGCACGACGGCGAAGGAACGAGGTTCCGGTTCGGCTCCTCAAACCAGCGCGAAGATGCGTCCCGGACCGCCGGTGGCGCCACGAATCTTGGGCGCGCCGACCACGATCGTCGCGCCCGAGGCCGGCAGCCGGTCGAGATTGGCGACGCCCTCGATGCCGTAGCGGCCCGACGGCAGCCAGCTGTTGTGGACGGCGAAATCCGGCGACTTGCCGAAATCGAGCGACAGCGTGTCGACGGCGATCGCCTTCACCGAGGGCAGTTCCATCAGCATCCGCGCGGTTTCGACGTGGAAGCCGGGGAAATGCATGGTCTTGCCGTCGTCGCCGAGATTGCGGAACTTCTCGGTCGCCACATGCGCGCCCCAGCCGGAATGCATCGCCACGCACGCGCCTTCCGGAATGTCGCCATTGGCGTCCGTCCACGCCTTGACGTCGTCGGGCGTCACCTGTGCGTCCGGATCCTCGGCGGCCTTGGCGCTGATGTCGACCACGACGAGCGGCAGGAAGAGGTCCTCGACCGGCAGTTCGGCCACCGATTTCCCGTCCGCGGAGAAATGCAGCGGCGCGTCGATATGCGTGCCGGTGTGTTCGTTGATGCGCCATTCGTTCAGGTTGAACGTGTCCTTGGCGAAGGAGAATTTCTGCTCGATGAAGAGCTGCTGGTCGCCGAAGAAGGTCGGAAACGCCTCGTGGAGCTCATGGGTGAGGTCCTCGGCCTTCCGTGGCGCGGCCTGCGCGAGGAGCGGCCGCGGCGCGGCCGAGACCGCCGTCGCGGCTGCCGCGGCCGCCAGGCCGCCCTTGAAGAAATTGCGGCGGCTCAGCATGTTGGATTTCACGTTCTCGATCACGCAATGATGGCACATGACGTCCTCCTTCGGTTTGTTCCCTGGGAGGGATTGTCACCCGATCTTACGCAACGGCAAGTGGGATTCTTCGCGAGTTCAATTGCGCCCGTGAAATATGTTTTCGACATGCACCGGCCAGCGGCGCGGCAGCACCGCCACCATGTCGAAGCGCACCGAAAGCCGCCCGAAATCCGGTTGCCGCGACAGCCACAGATCGGCGGCCGCCTCGATCCGGCGCTGCGAGGTGAAGGCCAGCGCCTCCATGGCGTCGATCAGCGTCGGCCGCGTCTTCACCTCGACGATCAGCACGAGGTCGCCGCGCCGGGCGATCAGGTCGATCTCGCCGAGCCTGGTGCGGTAGCGCCGCGCGAGGATGCGGTAGCCTTTCAGCATGAGGGCCACGGAGGCGAGCCATTCGCCGCGATGGCCGCGCCGATGGTTGTGGAGCCGCGTCTTGCGCCGACTATCCGCCATCGCCCTTGAGTTCCATGAGCCGGCGGTAGAGATCGGTCTTGCGGCCGCCGGTCATGCGCGCGGCCTCGCCCGCGGCCTTCGACGCGCTCATTTCGCCGGCAAGCGAGAGAAGCAGCCGGTCGGTGTCGGCGGCGTCGGGCGCCTCGGCCGGCAGGGGCGGGCCGACGCAGACGACGATCTCGCCCTTCGGCGTCGGCTCCTCGCCGTAGCGCGCGGCGAGCTCCGCGAGGCTACCGCGCCGCATCTCCTCGAACGTCTTGGTCAATTCGCGTCCGACGGCCGCGGGTCGGTCGCCGAGGCTCTCCGTCATCGCGGAAAGGCTGCCGGCCAGCCGGCGCGGCGATTCGTAGAAGACCAGCGTTCCCGGCACGGCCTTCAGCTCCTCCAGCCGGCTCCGCCGCTGGCCGTCCTTGGCCGGAAGGAAGCCGGCAAAGAAGAACGCGTCCGAGGGCAGGCCGGAGGCGGCGAGCGCGGCGAGCAGCGCCGAAGGACCGGGGATCGGCACGACCCTGACGCCCGCCTCGATCGCCTCGGCCACCAGCCGGTAGCCGGGATCGGAAACGAGCGGCGTGCCGGCGTCGGAGACGAGCGCGACGCTCCTGCCCGCCAGCACGGCCTCGATCAGTTTCGGTCCGGCCTCCGCGGCGTTGTGCTCGTGATAGGCGGTCGTGCGTCGGCGAATGCCGTAGCGTTCCAGCAGCACGCGGGTGACGCGCGTGTCCTCGCAGGCGAGAATGTCGGCCGCCGCCAGCGTTTCCAGCGCGCGCAAGGTGATGTCGGAGAGGTTGCCGATGGGCGTGGCGACGATATGGAGCGCGGGCTCGAGCGGGCGCGCGGCGAAAGCAGCTTGACCGATCAGATAGTTCCGCCCGCCTTCGTCATCCATCGCAAATCGCCCTTTCTCCAGCGGCCTTCATGGCACGGCGGCGCTGCGGTTGCAAAGCTCCTGCCGCCGCTTGTCAGGAGAGCGCGCCTGGATCAATCGCTGGCGGTTTCCGGCGGATGGCGCCGCGAGAAGCGCGGGTATATAGCTCGCCTCCCAATTCGAGACAGTGCCATGCACCCCATCACCGGCTCGCGCCGCAAGGCGGCCATCGCGTTCATATTCGTCACGGCGGTCCTCGACATCGTGGCGATGGGTATCGTCATTCCCGTCCTGCCGGCCCTGATCGAGCAGTTCGCCGGCTCGAACGCCGAGGCCGGCTGGATCAACGGCGTCTTCGTCGCGCTGTGGGCCGGCATGCAGTTCGTCGCCTCGCCGGTGATCGGCTCGCTGTCGGACCGGTATGGTCGCCGGCCGGTGATATTGCTTTCCACCATCGGTCTGGCTTGTGACTACGTGCTGATGGCGGTGGCGCCGGACCTGTGGTGGCTGGCGCTCGGCCGCATCATCGCCGGCATCACCTCCGCGAGCTTCACCACGGTCTTCGCCTATATGGCCGACATCACGCCGCCCGAGGGCCGCGCCCGCGCCTACGGACTGATCGGCGCCGCCTTCTCGGCCGGCTTCGTCGCGGGGCCGCTGATCGGCGGCTTCCTAGGCGAGATCTCGCCGCGCGCGCCGTTCTGGTTCGCCGCCGGGCTGAGCGGCGTCGCCTTCCTCTACGGGCTCTTCATCCTGCCGGAATCGCTCGCCGTGGAGAAACGGATGGCGTTTTCCTGGCGCAGGGCCAATCCGTTCGGCGCGATGATGCTCCTGCGCTCGCATGCCGAGCTGACCGGTCTCGCCATCGTCAATTTCCTCCTCCATTTCGCGCACCACGTCTTTTCGGCGGTCTTCGTGCTCTACGCCGGCTATCGCTACGGCTGGAGCGCGTGGGAGGTCGGCGTGCTGCTGGCGCTCGTCGGCGTGCTCGACATGCTGGTACAGGGCCTGCTGGTCGGGCCGGCCGTCAAGCGCTTCGGCGACCGCGTCGTCATGGTGTTCGGCCTGTTCGGCGGCGCGCTCGGCCTCACCTTGATGGGAATCGCCCCGACGGGCCTGTCGTTCACCATCGCCATGTTCCCCAACGCGCTCTGGGGGCTCGCCATGCCGACGATCCAGTCGCTGATGACGCGCCGCGTCTCCGAGAGCGAGCAGGGCCAGCTCCAGGGCGCCAATATGAGCGTGGCGAGCGTCGCCGGCATCGCCTCGCCGCTGTTCTTCGGCGCGGTCTATGCGTTCTCGGTGCGCGATGGCTCGCCCTTGCCGTGGCCGGGCCTCGCCTTCCTGCTCGCCGCGCTGGTGCTTCTCGCAGCCGCGCTCATCGGCTGGAACGTCGCCCGCCGCGCCGGACGAGGCGACCGCGAGGGCGGGAAGGTCGCCGCCTGATCAGCGGGCGAGGTCGGCGACCACCGCGTCGAGCACGATCATGCCGGTGGAGGTGGCGCGCAGGCGCGAATTGCCGACCGGGGCGACGAGGTCCTCCTCCTGCAGCGTCGCGATGCGGCGCGAGGAAAGCGGCCGGCCGGAAAGCTGCTCGTAGCGGGCGAGGTCGATGCCTTCGGCGAGACGCAGCCCCATCAGCAGGAACTCGTCCGCCTCCTCCGAGCGGGTAAGGATTTCTCCGCCGGTCACGCCGTGGCCATGGTCTTCCACCAATCCGGCCCATTTCTCGGGGTTCTTCTCGGTGAAGGTGACGATCCTGCGGCCGCCCTCCACGAAGCGTCCGTGCGCGCCCGGCCCGACGCCGACATATTCGCCGTAGCGCCAGTAGACCAGATTGTGCCTGCTCTCCGCGCCCGGGCGGGCGTGGTTCGAAATCTCGTAGGCGGGCAGGCCGTGGGCGGCGGTGACCTCCTGCGTCGCGCGGTAGAGGTCGGCGGCGTGCTCCGGCTCGGGGATGGCGAATTTGCCGGCCGCGTGCAGCGCATGAAACGGCGTGCCTTCCTCGATGGTGAGCTGGTAGAGCGAAAGATGGTCGACGGCGTAGCCGATCGCCTGCTCGAGCTCGGCCTCCCAGGCTTCGAGCGTCTGGCCCGGCCGGGCATAGATCAGGTCGAAGGACAATCGCGGGAAAGTCTCTCGCGCGAGCCTGATCGCGTGAAGGGCGGATTCGACGTCGTGCAGGCGGCCGAGGAAGCGCAGATCCTTGTCGTTCAGCGCCTGCACGCCGAGCGAGACGCGGTTGACGCCGGCGGCGCGGTAGCCGCGGAACCGTTCGGCCTCCACCGAGGACGGATTCGCCTCCAGCGTCACCTCGATGCCGCCCGGAACCGTCCAGTTGCGCGCCACGGCATCGAGCACGCCGGAAACCGTTTCCGGCTTCATCAGCGAGGGCGTGCCGCCCCCGAGGAATATCGAGGTCACCTCGCGCGGGCCGGTGCGGCTGCGCATCGTCGCCATTTCGCGCGCGAAGGCGTCGAGGAAGCGTTGCTCGTCGACCGGACGATGCCGGACATGGGAGTTGAAGTCGCAGTAGGGGCACTTGGCCGCGCAGAACGGCCAATGGACGTAGACGCCGAAGCCCGGCGTTCTGTCGTCGTCGCGGATCATTCGCAGCCCAGCTTCGACCGCGCGAATTTTTGGAAGGCGCGCGCCCGGTGAGAAAGCGCGGTCGCGTCGCCAGGCTTCCAGCCGTGCTTCTCCGCCGCGCTCATCTCGCCGAAGGTTGCGTCGAAGCCGTCCGGCTGAAACATCGGGTCGTAACCGAAGCCGCGCTCGCCGCGCGGCGGCCAGACGAGATGGCCATCGACCTCGCCGCGGAAATATTCGGCCTCGCCGTCCGGCCAGGCGAGGCAGATGACGGAGACGAAGCGTCCGGTGCGTTCCTTGCCGCCGGTCGCGCCCTTCTCGCGCAGCTTTCCCTCGGTGAGCTGCATGGCATGGGCGAAGTCGCGCGTGCCGTCGGGCAGCTCGGCCCAGTTGGCGGTGTAAACGCCCGGCGCGCCGTCCAGCGCGTCGACCATCAGGCCGCTGTCGTCCGAAAGCGCCGGCAGGCCGGTGGCGGAAGCCGCCGCGAAAGCCTTGATATAGGCGTTCTCCTCGAAGGTCGTGCCGGTCTCCTCCGGCTCGGGAAGGCCGTATTCCGCCGCCGAGCCGGCCTCGAAGCCGAACGGCGCGATGAGATCGGCGAACTCGGCGAGCTTGCCCTTGTTGTGGCTCGCCACCACGATCTTCCTGCCTTCCAGTTTCCGCATCACAATCCCCAGATTCTCGCCTCGGCGAACTCGATCGAATTTCCCGCCGGATCGCGGAAATAGATCGAACGCCCGCCCGACGGCCATTCGAAATCGGCCTCTATTTCAAGACCCTTGCCCTCCAGATGCGCTTTCCAGCGCGAGATTTCCTCGCCCGTCGCCCGGAAGCAGAGGTGACCCTCGCCCTCGGTCCCGTGCGGCGGCACCGGCAGGCGCGCTTCGGGCGCGGGCGGCTTCACCGTCTCGCCGGCGTTGAACAGCAAAAGGACGCCGTCGCCGCAGCGGAAGAAGACGTGACGATTCGCGACCTTGGCGATCCGCTCCAGGCCGAGCACGCCGGCATAGAACTCCTCGGCCGCGTCGAGGTCGTCCACGTAAAGGGCTGTCTCCAGTATGGCCGAGGGGGTCATGGTCGTGCTCCGGGTCGCGTGGCGCAATCGCGCCACCAGCGTCAGATAGGCCCTTTCTAGCCGATCGCCAGCTTCTGCAGGCTGACCAGCCGCGCGATGCCGTTGCGGGCAAGTCCCATCAGGGCCGCGAATTCTTCCTCCGAGAACGGCTCGCCCTCGGCCGTGCCCTGGATCTCGACGATGCCGCCCTTGCCGGTCATGACGAAATTGGCGTCGGTGCCGGCGGACGAATCCTCCAGATAGTCGAGGTCGATGACCGGCACGCCGTCATGGATGCCGCAGGAGATCGCGGCCACATGATCCTTGAGGACCCGCTGCACGCTGACCATCTGGCGCGCCTCCATCCATTTGAGGCAGTCGTGCAGCGCGACGAAGCCGCCGGTGATCGAAGCCGTGCGCGTGCCGCCATCGGCCTGGATCACGTCGCAATCGACCGTGATCTGCACCTCGCCGAGCGCCTGCAGATCCACCACCGCGCGCAGCGAGCGGCCGATCAGGCGCTGGATTTCCAGCGTGCGGCCACCCTGCTTGCCGGCGGAAGCCTCGCGGCGCATGCGGTCGCCGGTGGCGCGCGGCAGCATGCCGTATTCGGCCGTTACCCAGCCCTTGCCGGAATTGCGCATCCAGCCGGGCACCTTCTCCTCCAGGCTCGCGGTGCACAGCACGTGGGTGTCGCCGAACTTCACCAGGCACGAGCCCTCGGCGTGTTTCGACACGCCGCGTTCGAAGGAAATCGCTCGCATTTCGTCGGGCTGGCGTTTGGATGGCCGCATGTTTGTCGCTTTCTCTCGTGATTTCGGTGGCTTGTAGCCGCCCGCAATCCCCGACGCAAAGGAAAAGGCATCTTTGCCCGTCCGGCAAGGCCTTGCACCGGAACGTTGTGTTCGTTGGTCCGACGATTATATTCCTCTCTAGAAGAGGCAGGGCAAGAATGACGAAGCCGATCCTGGATCACCATCTGCAGGCGCTGGACGCGCGCTCGCGCGACATCTTCCGGATGATCGTGGAGACCTATCTGCGCGACGGCGAGCCGATGGGCTCGCGCAACCTTTCGCGCATGCTTCCGCAGTCGCTGTCTCCGGCCACCGTGCGCAATGTGATGAGCGATCTGGAACAGCTCGGCCTCATCTACGCGCCGCACATCTCGGCCGGCCGCCTGCCCACCCAGCAGGGCCTTCGCTTCTTCGTCGACGCATTCATGGAGATCGGCGACCTCACCGACGAGGAACGCCGCGTGATCGAGGCCCAGGTTCGCGCCTCGGGCAGCGGCGCCACCGTCGAGCACATGCTGACGGAGGCGAGCCAGATGCTGTCCGGCATGTCGCGCGGCGCGGGGCTGGTGATCACCGCGAAGGCGGAAGCGCCGCTCAAGCACATCGAATTCATCCAGCTGGAGCCGACCAAGGCGCTGACCGTGCTCGTCTCGCACAATGGCGACGTCGAGAACCGCGTCGTCGATCTGCCGGCCGGCGTCACCGCCTCGCAGCTCCACGAGGCGTCCAACTATCTCAACGCGCACATCAGGGGCCGCACGCTCGCCGAGGCGCGGGAGGAGATGGAACGCCTGAAGGAGGAAACGCGGGCGGTACTCGATTCGCTGTCGCGCGATCTCGTCGAGCGCGGGCTCGCCGTCTGGGCGGGCGCCGAATCGGGCCTGCCGGCGCGGCTGATCGTGCGCGGCAGGGCGAATCTGCTCGAAAACATCACCGCCGAGGCGGATATCGAGCTGCTCAAGCATCTCTTCGAGGATCTCGAGACGAAGGAAGGGCTGATCCAGCTTCTCGACCTCGCCGAGGACGGGCAGGGCGTGCGCATCTTCATCGGTTCGGAGAACAAGCTCTTCTCGCTCTCGGGTTCCTCCCTGGTGGTGGCGCCCTACCGCGACAAGGATTCCAGGGTGGTCGGCGCGCTCGGCGTGATCGGCCCGACGCGCCTCAACTATGCCCGCATCGTGCCGATGGTGGACTATACGGCGCAGGTGCTGGGCCGCATGCTGCGATAGGAACGAATTCCGCGAGCCCCTTGATTTTCTCGTCCCGAAGCTCGATATCGGGCGCAAAATTCGAGCAACGTTCCAAAACGGGATCAGGCGATGAGCGAACAGCCGAAAGAAGAACGCGCGCCGGAACAGACCGCGGCAGAGAGCGAATATGCGGAGGCCGCCGCAGAGGCGCAGGCCTATCAGGTCGGCGCGGAAGCCGGCGAGCAGGCCGACTACGAGGCGGTCGTGAAGCTCGTCAAGGAAAACGAGGAGCTGAAGGACCGCGCGCTGCGGGTGGCCGCCGAGATGGACAATCTGCGCAAGCGCACCGCGCGCGACGTGCAGGATGCCCGCGCCTATGCGATCAGCAGTTTCGCGCGCGACATGCTCCAGGTCTCCGACAATCTGAACCGCGCCCTGGAGGCTATTCCCGCCGAGGCCAAGGCGGCGGGCGATGCCGGCTTCACCGCGCTCATCGAGGGCGTGGAGATGACCGAGCGCGCCATGCTCGCCGCGCTCGAGCGCCACGGCGTCAAGAAGCTCGATCCGCAGGGTGAGAAATTCGACCCGAATTTCCATCAGGCGATGTTCGAGGTGCCAAATCCCGACGTGCCCAACAACACCGTCGTCCAGGTCGTCCAGACCGGCTATGTCATCGGCGATCGCGTCCTGCGGCCCGCCATGGTGGGCGTCGCCAAGGGCGGCCCCAAGCAGGCGGCCAACGACCAGGCGGCGCCGGCCGAACCCGGGCCGCCGAACCCGCAGGCCGAAAAGGACGCCTGAAGCGGCCTTCCATCCGACGGTGCCCCGATGCGGTACGCGTTTGGATGCTTCACATCCGAGCCGCGCCTTCCACGGATAATTCTGAATGGTCGAGCTGCTGGTGACCTATATGGAAATGACGGCGCCGCCGTCATATGCGGCAAAGCCAGCGCCGGCGGTCGGGCTGACGGTCGGCCCCGAGCGGATTGGACGAGCTGACTATCTCGCGCTTTATCGCGAAGTGGGAGAGACGCTCGATTGGGACCAGCGGTTGCGGATGAGGCTCACCGAGCTGGACGCCCTGCTTGCCGAATCCTCCACCCAGGTGCACGTCCTGCGACACGACGGCCGGGCCGTCGGCATGTGCGAGTTTGCGCGGGTCGGCGGCCCCGAAGTGGAGCTGGTCCATTTCGGTCTCGTGCCGGATGCCTATGGGCAGGGGTTTGGCGGCTTCCTGCTTGACGGCGCACTGCGCGCCTGCTGGACGCGGGCGCCGCGCAGAATCTGGCTGCATACCGATACGAACGATCATCCGCGCGCATTGTCATTCTACGAAAAGATGGGTTTTCGCTCCTATCAGCGGCGGATGGAAACCTTTCCAGACTGACCGGTGGTGGGATCCGGGGAAGATCCGTGTGAACGAAGGCGCCGGCGCACTTCCGGGTGGGCCGCCGATCGTCTAATCATGTGGGAAGGGGGGAGCCGCCATGAACCCGATCCTACTTCTCGACTATGCAGCCGTCGGCGTCTTCGCCGCCACGGGCGCGCTCGCGGCGTCGCGCAAGCAGCTCGACATCATCGGGTTTTTGTTCCTCGCCAGCGTCACCGGCATCGGCGGCGGCACCTTCCGCGACCTGATCCTCGACGTGCCGGTGTTCTGGGTCGTCAACACCGACTACATCATCGTCTGCGCGGCGGTGGCCATCCTGGTCTATTTCACCGCCCACCTGATCGAATCGCGCTACAAGCTTCTCTTGTGGCTCGATGCGGTGGGCATTGCCGCCTATTGCGTGTTCGGCGCCTATAAGGGGCTGGTCGTCACGGGCTCGGCCACGGTCGCCGTCGTCACCGGCATGATCACGGCCACGCTCGGCGGTATCCTGCGCGACATGCTCTCGGCCGAGCCCTCGGTGCTGATGCGGCCGGAAATATACGTCACCGCGACCATGGTCGGCGCGGCCGTCTTCACCATCCTCTACATCGCCGGCGTGCCGCTGCTGGCGGCGGCGCTGGTCGCATTCGCCGCCGCCTTCGTCGTGCGCGGCGGCGCGCTGAAATATGGCTGGTCGTTCCCGCCCTACAAGAGCCGCCCCGGACGCCGGCCGGAAGACATCGCCTAGGCGAGGCCGCGCTGCTGCGCTTCCTCGAGGAGGCTCTGGCGCGGGCGCGCGCCGAACTGCTGGATGACGAGGCCGGCGGCCAGCGAGCCGAGCTTGCCGCAATCGGCGAGGCTGCGCCCCGTCGTGTAGCCGTGGAGGAAGCCGGCGGCGTAGAGATCGCCGGCACCGGTCGTGTCGACCAGCTCGGAAATCCCGATCGCCTCGACCGGCACGGTCTCCTCGCCGCGAACGATCACCGAGCCCAGTTCGGAGCGGGTGACCGCGGCGAGCCGGCAATCCTTGCGAATGAGTTCCAGCCCGGTATCGAGGGAAGAGGTCTGGTAGAGCGATTTCAGCTCGCTCTCATTGGCGAAGACGATGTCCACCGTGCCGGAACGCATCAGGTCTAGGAACTCGTCGCGATAGCGGTCGACGCAGAAGGGATCGGAAAGCGTCATCGAGACCTCGCGGCCGGCCGCATGCGCGTGCTTCGCCGTCAGCCGGATCGCCTCCTTGGCGCGGGGCGGATCCCACAAATAACCTTCGAAATAGGTGACCTTCGCGGCGCTCGCCTTGTCGGCCTCGACATCCTCCGGTCCGAGTTCCACGCAGGCGCCGAGATAGGTGTTCATCGAGCGCTCGCCGTCCGGCGTCACGAAGATCATCGAGCGCGCCGTGGGCGGCTCTCCGGGAAGCGGGCGCGTGTCGAAGGCGACGCCCTGGGCGCGGATGTCGTGGGTGTAGATCTCGCCGAGATGGTCGTTGGAGACCTTGCCGAAGAAGGCGGACCTGCCGCCGAAGCTCGCGACGCCAGCGGCCGTGTTGCCGGCGCTGCCGCCGGACGCCTCGATCGCCGGCCCCATGCGGCCGTAGAGCAATTCGGCGCGTTCCGCGTCGATCAGGTTCATCGCACCCTTGATGATGCCGTTCTCCGTCAGGAATGCCTCGTCGCAGCGCGCGAATATGTCCACGATCGCGTTGCCGATGCAAAGCACGTCGAATTCTTTCATGAATGTCTCCGACTGATCCGGCGAACGAACGTTCCCGGCCTTGAACACGAGCCGGGTTTAACGGCTAGCGGTGCGGATTGCAAAGTCTTGCGCGATCAACAAGCCTTGCGCTTTATTGCGCCTGCCGTTCGGCCTTCCCATCTGCCATGCGACAAGGGAGCTGGAGTCTCATGATCTTCGATGCCGCGATCGCAGCGCTGAACCGGTTGTTCACGGCCGAATTCCGCGCGGTCTTCTTCAAGACGCTGGGTTTGACCGTCGTGGTGCTGATCGGCCTCTGGTTCGGCGTCACCGGGCTTTTCGAGGCCTTCGCCCTGCCGCCGCTGCAGGAGATGCTGCCCGGCCTGCCGCAATGGGCGAGCTGGCTCGGCATTTTCGCCGCGATCTTCGCCGGTCTCGCGCTGGCGCTCGGCCTCGGCCTGCTGATCGCGCCGGTCACGGCGGTCATCGCCGGCTTCTTCCTCGACGACGTCGCCGAGCTCGTCGAGCGGAACGACTATCCGCTCGATCCGCCCGGCCGCGCCCTGCCGTTGATGACGGCGGCGCTCGTCTCGGCGAAATTCCTGGTCCTCGTCGTGCTCGGCAACCTTCTCGCGCTGCTGCTGCTCCTGATACCGGGCGTCAACATTGCAGCCTTCTTCGTCGTCAACGGCTATCTCCTCGGCCGCGAGTTCTTCGAGTTCGCCGCCATGCGCTTCCGGACCGAAGCCGACGCCAAGGCGCTGCGGCGGCGCAACGCGGGCACCGTCTTTCTCGCCGGCCTGGTGATCGCCGCCTTTCTCTCCGTGCCGCTGCTCAACCTCCTGACGCCGCTGTTCGCGGCGGCGATGATGGTGCATCTCCATAAGATGGTATCGGCGAGGGAGGACGGCGTGCCGCTGAAGACCGCGGGCTATTCGAGGTAGGACGGCCTGCCTCGGCCGTTCCATTTCATGTTCATGTAGACGCCGCCGCGTTTCAGCTCGTCGAGCATCTGCGCGAGGCGCTTCCGGCGCGTCTCTTCCCGCTTCGCGCCCGTGATCCAGCCGATGTAATCGTTGCGCTGGTAGGGCGGCCGCGCGTCGTAAAGCGCCGCCAGCCCTTCGGCGTCGAGTGCCCGCCGGACGAAATCCGGCATCGGCTGGATATCCCGCTTGAGCGTCATGTGCGTATGATGCTGCCCCCGGCGCGACGCGTCAATTGGCGTGTTCGTCATGGGATTGCGAGGTTATATTGACAGTGGAAAGATTGAAGATTAAGAACTTTACACTGTAAACATTCTGAAGCGGCCCGAGGAAAGCGACATGACCGATCTGATGCTGGCCATCCTTCATCATCTCCTGGTTTTCCTGCTGGTCGCGGTGCTCGCGGCCGAGATCGTGCTCGTTCGGCCCGGCATGGACGGCGCGGCGGTGAGGCGCGTGGCGAGCCTCGACGGCCTCTATGGCGGTCTCGCGGGCGCCGTCATCCTGGTCGGCTTCGCCCGCGTCTTCCTCGGCCTCAAGGGCTGGGAATACTACATCTACTATTGGGTGTTCTGGGCGAAGGTCGGGGCGTTCGCGATCGTCGGAGTGCTTTCGACAGCGCCGACGATGCGCTTCCAGCGCTGGAAGAAGGCGGCCGTCGAGGAGGGCTGGCTGGTGCCGGCCTCGGAGGTCGCGGCGGTGCGCGCCTGGTTCCGGTGGGAAGCCGCGGTGCTCGTCCTCGTTCCGATCTTCGCGGCGATGATGGCGCGCGGCGTCGGCTACTGAGCCGCCAGCGTCTCGATCCTCACCAGCGGCGCCGGCACGCCCGTCGTCTTTTCCGGCGATTTGCAGATGTCGGCGATGATGCAGGCCGGGCAGTCCGGCTTGCGCGCCTTGCAGACATAGCGTCCGTGCAGGATCAGCCAGTGATGCGCATGGCGCATATATTCGTCGGGAATGATGCGTACCAGCGTATCCTCCACCTGTTCCGGCGTCTTGCCGGGCGCGAGCCCGATCCTGTTGCCGATGCGGAAGATATGCGTGTCGACCGCCATCGTATGCTGGCCGAACGCCATGTTCAAAACCACATTGGCGGTCTTGCGGCCCACGCCCGGCAGCTTCACCAGCTCGTCGCGGCTCGCCGGCACCTCGCCGCCGTATTCGTCGATCAGCGCCTTGGAAAGCGCGATCACGTTCTTCGCCTTGTTGCGCCAGAGCCCGATCGTCCTGATGTACTCGCCGACCTTCTCCTCGCCGAGCGCCAGCATCTTGCCGGGCGCGTCGGCGACGGCGAAGAGCGCGCGCGTCGCCTTGTTGACGCCGGCATCGGTCGCCTGTGCCGACAGCACCACGGCGACGAGCAGGGTGAACGCGTTCACATGCTCGAGCTCGCCCTTGGGCTCCGGCCGCTGCACGGCAAAGCGCCGGAACATCTCGTGGATCTCCCCGGGCGAATACAGCGTGTTCGGCTTGCGCTCCGCTTTGGCGCGCGCGCCGGTGCCGGGCCTTCGACCTGACTTGCCGGCCGCTGCGGCCATTTTGCTCTTGGGCTTTTGCATGAGCTCTCTATACTCATAGTCATGGCTGAAACAAATGCCGCCGACGAACCCTTCTTCCGGGCCCTGCTGACACCGCATCGCTCGCTCGGCCGCACCGGATTCATCGTCCTGATGGCGACGCTCGCCGCGATGTGGCTGGGGATAGGCGCCTTCTTCCTTTCGATCGGCGCCTGGCCGGTGTTCGGCTTTTTCGGGCTGGATCTGGTTCTCGTCTACGTCGCCTTCCGTCTCAACTACCGCGCCGCGCGCGTCCGCGAGCTGGTGTCCTTGTCCCGCACCGCGCTCGACATCGTCAAGGTCGCGCCGTCCGGCAAGGAGCAGTCCTACCGCTTCAATCCGTTCTGGACCCGCTTCCGGGTCGCCCGGCACGAGGAGATCGGCATCACCGGCATGGCGGTGGAAGGCGAGGGCCGCAGCGTGCCGATCGGCTCCTTCCTCAACCCCGACGACCGCGAGAGCTTCTCGGCCGCCTTCGGCCGCGCGCTGGCGACGGCCAAGGCCGGGTAAATAGGCAGGAAACGGGTGGTAAACACGTCTCCGCCGGCCGATATTCGCGTTCAAGGAGATATTGCCATGAACGCACAGACAGCAATCCTGCAACGCGACATCACCCCGCAAGGCGCCGACTACGAGGTCGTGCGCCGGGTGATCGAGAAGATCAGCCTCGACTATCGCGACCAGCCCTCGCTGGAGGAGATCGCGGACGAAGTGGGCGACACGCCGACCGGGCTGCAGAAGCTCTTCACCCGCTGGGCCGGCCTCTCGCCGAAAGCCTTCCTCCAGGCGGTGACGCTCGACCATGCGCGCCGGCTGCTCGATCAGGGCCTGCCGCTGCTCGACGCCGCCTATGAGCTCGGCATGTCGGGGCCGGGGCGCCTGCACGACCTCTTCGTCACCCACGAGGCGATGTCGCCCGGCGACTACAAGACGCGCGGCGCCGGCCTGACGATCCGCTACGGCTATCATCTGTCGCCCTTCGGCATCGCCTTGATCATGGTGACCGATCGCGGCCTTGCCGGCCTGTCCTTCAACGATCCCGGCGGCGAGCGCGCCGCCTTCGAGGACATGTCCGGCCGCTGGCCGAACGCCACCTATATCGAGGACATGTCGGCGACGGTTCCCTACGCGGCGCGTATCTTCGATCCCGCGCGCTGGCGCGCCGAGGAGCCGCTGCGCGTGGTGCTGATCGGCACCGACTTCCAGGTGCGGGTCTGGGAGGCGCTGTTGAAGATCCCGATGAACCGAGCGCGGACCTACTCCTCGATCGCCGCTGAAATCGGCGCGCCGAAGGCGAGTCGCGCGGTCGGCGCCGCGGTCGGCGCGAATCCGGTTTCCTTCGTCGTTCCCTGTCATCGCGCGCTCGGCAAGTCCGGTGCGCTGACCGGTTACCATTGGGGGCTGACGCGCAAGCGCGCCATTCTCGGCTGGGAAGCCGGCTGTGTCGGTGTGTGAGGACACGAAGAGCCTTATGCACGCTCCGAAAATCGGCTAGAGCCTCCGGGAAGACATTCGGGAGGTTCCCTTCGTGATCACCATCATCGGCTCCATCAATCTCGACCTCATCGCCACGGTGGGCAGGCTGCCCGCGCCGGGGGAGACCGTTCCGGGCGACGACTTTTCCACCGCGCCGGGCGGCAAGGGCGCCAACCAGGCACTCGCCGCGCGGCGGGCCGGAGCCAAGGTGCGGATGGTGGGGGCGGTCGGCAGCGACGCGTTCGCCGAAGAGGCGCTTGCGCTTCTCGAGGAAGGGCAGGTCGACCTGTCCTGCGTGCGCCGGTCCCATGCCGCGACCGGCACCGCGCTGATTCTCGTCGGATCGGACGGGGAAAACATGATCGCGGTCATTCCCGGCGGCAACGGCACGGTTCTGCCGGGAGACGTCGCCGCGGCCGATATCAGGGCGGGCGACTATATTCTGTTCCAACACGAGATTCCGATCGACACAGTTCGCTCGGCCCTTGCCGCCGCCCGCGAAAAGCGCGCGGTATCGCTGCTCAACACCGCGCCCTTCAGGACTGACGCCGCCGATCTTCTGGCCGAGGCCGACTATGTGATCGCCAACGAGACCGAATTCGACCTCTATGCCGGCGAACTCGGCCTTTCCGGCGGCGACCGGAAAGCGAGGATGCAGGATTTCGCAGCGCGCACCGGCAGGACCGTCGTCGTCACGCTGGGCGCGGACGGCGTCGTGGCGGCGGCGCCCGACACTTTCCTCGCCGTTGCCGGCCTCGACATCGTACCCGTCGACACGGTCGGCGCCGGCGACACGTTCTGCGGCTACCTGGCGGCAGGCATCGAAGCCGGGCTCGACCTCGAGCAGGCGCTGCGGCGGGCGGCCGTGGCCGGATCGATCGCCTGCCTCAAGCCGGGCGCGCAGCCGTCGATCCCGCTCGCCGCCGAGGTCGATGCAGCACTCGGATAGCGCTGCGCAAGAACGGGATTGGCAGCGGCCTCGCCACGTGCATTGATGCGGCCGGGATGGAGGAGCCGGAAAAATGACGATCGAGACCTATTTCGCCTATCTTGCCGTCTGCGCGGTCGCCGTCGTCATTCCGGGCCCGACCAACACGCTCATCCTCGCCAACGGCATGCGCCACGGCGTTCGCGCCGGGCTGCTCAACGTCGCGGGCACCCAGGCCGGCCTCGCCGTGATGATCGCCGTCGTCGGCTTCGGATTGACCTCCGTCATCGAGATTGCCGGCCACTGGTTCGAATGGATCAAGCTGCTGGGGGCCGCCTACCTGGTCTGGATCGGCTGGCAGATGATCCGCAAGAGCGGCGGCGAATCGGAAACGGAGGCGGCGGGCCCGCCGCGCGGCGGCTTCTTCACGCAGGGCCTGCTGGTCGCGCTCGGCAATCCCAAGCAGCTTCTCTTCTTCGGCGCGCTCCTGCCGCAATTCGTCTCGCCATCCGGCAATCACATGGTCCAGATCGCGATTCTCGGGGCGACCGCGCTTCTCCTGGCCGTGGTATCGGA
Organism: Aquamicrobium sp. LC103; assembly: GCF_001014615.2. Lineage (GTDB taxonomy): Bacteria > Pseudomonadota > Alphaproteobacteria > Rhizobiales > Rhizobiaceae > LBCQ02. The sequence goes on along the minus strand of NZ_LBCQ02000001.1, from coordinate 283,355 downwards.
TGGCGCCTATGCGCTCGCTTCGGCGCGGCTCGGCCGCGGCCTTTCCGCCGCGAAGGTCAGGCTCGTCTCGCGCCTCGGCGGCGGCATGCTGATCGGCGGCGGCCTCTGGCTCGCCTTCTCCAGGACAAAATAGAACGCTACGAATCGGTTGTGGCCGCGTTGCGCGGCCCGTCGCTTCAGGGGCATCCGACGGTTACGGAATTTTATCGGAAATCGTCGGGCCTGCCCCTTCAAACGGCCTGTCGCCATCAACATATGTTGTCCCGTCGGAGAGGTGCATCTTCTCCGCACGCCGAAGCGGGACGACAAGAAGGGACAATCGATGTCTGAGATCCATTTTGTCGAAAGAGCCGTTGCTCAGGTCGTCGAACAATATGTCGCGTCGCGCAAATCTCGGGATTTGCCGGTGTCGACGGCGCATGCTCTTCGCGCCATCCGGACGGTCCTGCCCAATTGCGACATGTCCGATCGCGAGCTGACCGACCTGGTGGCGGCCTCCGCCATCAAGAGCGGCAGGACGATTTCCTTCGACGGCTCCCCGATGCGGGGAGCCTGACCGGATAGGGTTCCCGCGCAATTCGACGGGATCAGAGCCTTCCGAGACGCTCCACCAGGAGGGCGAAGAAGCCTTCGTGGTCGATGTCGCGCATCACATGCGCGTTTCTCGGCCGCTGGGTGACGCCCCACCAGTCGACGATGGTGGCGCCCATGGTCAGTTCCGACGCGGTTTCCACCGCGACGTTGCAATGCCGGCCCTTGAAGAGATCAGGACGCAGCAGCCAGGCGATCACGCACGGATCGTGCAGCGGCCCGCCATCGGTGCCGTATTTCTCCTCGTCGAAGCGTTCGAAGAATTCCAGCATCCGCGCGGTCGCCTCGCCCACCCCGGTGCCGAGCGCGCGGAAGGCAGCAACGCGGGCGGCGGTCGTCAGCGCCTTGTGGGTGACGTCGAGCGGCATCATGACGATCGGCACGCCGGACCTGAAGACGATGTCGGCCGCGTGCGGGTCGACATAGATGTTGAACTCGGCCGAGGGCGTGACGTTGCCCTGCTCGAAATAACCGCCGCCCATCAGCACGATTTCCCTGATGCGCGGCGCGATCCTCGGTTCGCGGACAAGCGCGAGCGCGACGTTGGTGAGCGGCCCGAGCGGGCACAGGGTGACCGCGCCGGACTCCTCCCGCATCAGCGTCTCGACGATGAAGTCGACCGCGTGCTGCGCTTGCAGCGGCATTGTCGGCTCGGGCAGGTCGGGGCCGTTGAGCCCGGTCTGGCCATGCACCTCCTCGGCGGTGACGAGCTGGCGCATCAGCGGCCGGTCGGCGCCCGCGAAAACCTTCGTCCCGGGCCTGCCGGCCAGCTCGCAGATCTTGCGCGCGTTCTTCGACGTCAGCGACAGCGGCACGTTTCCGGCCACCGCCGTTATGCCGATCACCTCGAGTTCCGGGCTCGCCAGCGCCAGCAGAATGGCCACGGCGTCGTCCTGTCCCGGATCGGTATCGATGATGATCTTGCGTGCCTCGGCCATGCGGAACCGCCTCAATTTGTTCTTGAACTCGACAAACCGGCAGACCATATCAATGTCAAGGACGGAAATGCCATTCGGGTTTTCGTCTATCCACGTCGCTCTTAGAGGACAAGACATGACGCGCATGACGCCCTTTTCGAGCCCGCTTCTGTTGGGTTTCGATGCCATGGAAAAGACGCTGGAACGCGTTGCGAAATCCGGCGATGGCTATCCCCCCTACAATATCGAGCGGCTTCGCGGTGGCGAGAACAACAGTTGCGAGAGGCTGCGCATCACGCTCGCCGTGGCCGGCTTCTCCGAGGCCGACCTCGAGATAACCACCGAGGACAGCCAGCTCGTGGTCCGAGGACGACAGGTCGAGGAGGCGGAACGCGACTTCCTGCACCGCGGCATCGCCGCGCGGCAGTTCCAGCGTGTCTTCCTCCTGGCCGACGGGATGCGGGTGGTCGGCGCGGAACTGAAGAACGGACTCCTGGCGATCGACCTCGACCGTCCCGAACCCGAGAAACTGGTACGGAAAATCAACATTTCGGTGAGAGACTGACTTCAAACTCGCCGGAACCTTTGGCTCTGAGGCGGGTTGGTCTTTGACGACGCCCCGCCAAGCGTAGGAGGCTGACATGACTGAACATGAACACAAGCAGGGTCTGACCCAGGCTGAATTCGCCCATCTCGGCGAAGGCTCGGTCGCCTATGTCCGCGAGATGGACAGCGACGATCTGCGCGGGAAGTTTCCGGGAATTCCGGAAATCGCGCCGGCGACGCGTCTTTGGGCGGTTTTCGCCGCGGACGGCCGGCCGATCCTGCTGACCGACGAGCGCGCCTCGGCGGTTGCCGGTGCCCTGCAGAACGACCTTACGCCCGTCAGCATCCACTGATTGCGGGCATCGTGAAAAAGGCGGCCGTCCGGCCGCCTTCCCCATGGTTCGATATATCGTTGAATACGGCGTTCAGGCCGCGTGCGAGGCCGGCGTCTCCGAAAGGAAGGTGTGAATCGCGGCCGCGTCCTTCGTTCCCCTGATCTTGGAGACGGTGTCGTTGTCGCGCAGCACGCGGGCGATCCGCGAAAGCGCCTTCAGGTGATCTGCCCCCGCGCCCTCCGGGGCCAGGAGCAGGAAGACGAGGTCGACCGGCTGGTCGTCCAGCGCCTCGAAATCGACCGGACTTTCCAGGCGCGCGAAGACGCCGGTGATGCGCTTGATGCCCGAGAGCTTGCCGTGCGGAATGGCGATGCCATTGCCGACGCCGGTGGAGCCGAGGCGTTCGCGCTGCAGGATCGTGTCGAAGATCTCGCGTTCGGGAAGGCCCGTCGCCGAGGCCGCCTTTTCCGCCAGCAATTGCAGCAACTGCTTCTTGGAATTGGCTTTCAAGGCCGGCAATACCGCCGAAACCTCGATCAGATCGCTGAGATCCATTTCTAAAATCCTTTGCTCTGCCCGTTCCGCATGCGACCTGCACGCGGTCCTGCTGAGTTGATGTCTACTGCTGGGTTCCGTTGGTCGGCGACGATGTGTCGATCCAGCCGATATTGCCGTCGGACCGGCGGTAGACCACGTTGACGTGCTCGTTGCCCGCATTGCGGAAGACGAAGACGGGGCTGTCCTTCGTGTCGAGTTCGATCACCGCGGAGGCGACCGACATGGTCTTGAGGGTCATGGTGGATTCGGCGACGACCGCCGGTGCGAAGTCCTCCGGCACCTCGTCGTCCTCGTCCGCCACGGGGGCCATGACGCGGTAGTCGATATCCACGCCGTCGGCCTGGACGATGCCCGGATTGTGCGATTTGAGCCGCCTCTTGTAGCGGCGCAGGCGCTTTTCGATGCGCTCCGCCGCGGCGTCGAAGGCGATCTGCGGATCCTGGGCCTCTCCGGTCGCCTGAAGCGACATGCCTGTGTCGAGATGGACCGTGCAGTCGGCGGAAAAGCGCGAACCGGATTTTTCAACGGTCACGCGGCCCGCAAAGCCGCCGTCGAAATATTTGTCTACCGCCTCGCTGATCCGTCCCTCGATCTTGACGCGAAAAGCGTCGCCGATTTCCATGTGCTTACCCGAGATGCGCAGGCTCATGTAAAACTGACCTTCTCTCTTCGTGCAGGCTTCCGACTTGTCCGACTTTATACCTGTGGCACGTGCACACAAGTTCTTCTGGCAGCTTTAGCTCCGACAGGGAGCCCTTTTCGGACCGTCTCAGGTCGCTTCGGCGATAAATCCGGTGACGGGCCGAAGCGATCCGTCTCATGCGGGCGGGCTTCTAGTCACTTCCCCATGCCTTGTCAACAAAAGGCGGGGAAGGGCCCGGGAAACGCCGCTTTTGCGGGGTTTCAGGCGCGGACGGAGGCCAGCACGCGCTTCTCCCGCCGGCGCTGCACGGAGGACGGAATGCTCATTCCTTCCCGGTACTTGGCGACCGTGCGCCTGGCGATGTCGACCCCGCTTTTCTTGAGGATTTCCACAATCGCGTCGTCGGAAAGCACGTCGGCCGGCTTCTCGGCCTCGATCAGCTCGCGGATGCGGTCGCGCACGGCTTCCGAGGAGTGCGCGTCGCCGCCCTCCGCCGAGGCGATCGCGACGGAGAAGAAATAGCGCAGCTCGAAAACGCCGCGCGGCGTCATCATGTACTTGTTGGCGGTGACGCGGCTCACCGTCGATTCATGCATGCCGATCGCTTCCGCCACCGTGCGCAGGTTGAGCGGCCTCAGATGGCGGATGCCGTGGAGCAGGAAGGCGTCCTGCTGGCGCACGATCTCGCTGGCGACCTTCAGGATGGTCTTTGCCCGCTGGTCGAGGCTGCGCGTCAGCCAGTTGGCGTTCTGCAGGCATTCGGCGAGGAATTCCTTCTCCCGCTGATTGCGCACGCGGCGCGAAACGACGGCGAAATAGGTCTGGTCCACCAGCACGCGCGGCAGCGCGTCGGCATTGAGCTCGATCGCCCAGCTTCCGTCGGCCGCCTGCCTGACGATCACGTCCGGCACCACCGGATCGGCGGTTCCGCCGCCGAAGGCGAGGCCGGGCCGGGGATCGAGCGCGCGGATCTCGGCCATCATGTCGACGAGGTCCTCCTCGTCCACGCCGCAAAGCTTTCGCAACTGGGCGAAGTCGCGCTTGGCCAGCAACTCCAGATTGGCGACCATGGCCTGCATGGCCGGATCGAAACGGTCGCGCGCCTTGAGCTGGAGCGCCAGGCATTCGGCGAGATCGCGGGCGAAGAGGCCGGCGGGATCGGCGCTCTGGCAGATCGAGAGCACGTCGAGCACGGCCTCCACGCCCGTCCCCAGCCTTTCGGCGATTTCAACCGGGTCGGCGCGCAGATAACCGGCTTCGTCCAGCGCGTCAGCAAGTTCCGCCGCGATGATACGCGAGGTCGGGTCGCGGAAGGCAAGGGCGATCTGCTCGCCGACATGATCGCGCAGCGTCGGTCCGCCGCCGGCCATCTCGCCGACGTCGAAGCCCTCGCCGGCACCGGTGCCGCCCGAGGTCGCTGCGGACTTCCAGTTGAGCGCCAGATCGGGAGAAAGCGTCTCGCCGATGCCGGGATCGTCGGGGAAGACATTTTCGAGCGAGGTGTCGAGGCGTTCCGACATGGTCTGCGCGTTCGCGGCCGCGGTATCGTCGAACCACTGGTCGATGCCGGAGGTCTCGCGCAGCTCCGACGATGGGGATTCGTCGACGGCGGGCTCGTCGTCGCGCGCTTCGGCACGCTCCAGAAGCGGGTTGCGCTCGATCTCCTCCTCGACGAAGCGGTCCAGCTCGACATGGGTAAGCTGCAGCAGCCTGATCGACTGCATCAGTTGCGGCGTCATCACCAGCGACTGCGACTGGCGCAACTGCAGCTTGGCGCCAAGAGCCATCGAATGCCTACCCCGTCACCTTGCCCGGGCAGGGGCCGGGCGTTGTTCTTTTCGCCGGGGATACAAACTGGCCCGGCTTTTGCTTGTCAAGGGAAACGATAGCAAGGACGCCTTACCGCGACGTTATCGCCGCGGCGGATGCCGCTTTCGGGCCGGCGGCCGGGCGCACCGCCCGGATTTCGTCCTAAAGCGTGAAGCCTTCGCCGAGGTAGAGGCGGCGCACGTCGGGGTTTTCGACGATCTCGGAGGGCAGGCCGTGGGTCAGAACCTGCCCGGCATGGATGATGTAGGCGCGCTCGACCAGGCCGAGCGTCTCGCGCACATTGTGGTCGGTGATGAGAACGCCGATGCCGCGCGAGGTCAAATGGCGCACGAGCTGCTGGATATCGGAGACGGCGATGGGGTCGACGCCGGCGAAAGGTTCGTCGAGCAGCATGAAATTGGGGTTCGAGGCCAGCGCGCGCGCGATTTCCAGGCGTCGCCGCTCGCCGCCCGAAAGCGATATCGAGGGCGCCTTGCGCAGGTGCGAGATATGGAACTCCTCGAGCAATTCGTCGAGCCGGCGTTCGCGCTCCTTGCGGTTGCGCTCGGTGACCTCCAGGATGGCGCGGATGTTGTTCTCGACCGAAAGCCCGCGGAAGATCGAGGCTTCCTGCGGCAGATAGCCGATGCCGAGCCGCGCGCGGCGATACATCGGCATGGAGGTCACGTCGTAGCCGTCGATCTCGATCGTGCCGTGGTCGACCGGCACCAAGCCGGTGACCATGTAGAAGCAGGTTGTCTTGCCGGCGCCGTTCGGGCCGAGCAGGCCGACGGCCTCGCCCGCGCGCACGCCGAAGGAGACGCCGCTGACGACCTGCCGCCCCTTGTAGCTCTTGGTGAGGCCGCGCGCGATCATCGTTCCCTTGAAGCGGGTACGATCCTTCTCGTCGACGGGCGTGGCGGATTTGCGGGAAAACGGTTCCGCCAGCTTGGAGATGAAGGAGGCTGACACTAGCGGTCCTGCTGCGATCCGGGCTTGAGGAGCATCTTGACGCGACCGCTGCCGCCGCTCGCCTGGCCGCATCCGTCGAGCTGCGCCTGTCCCGTCGCCATCTGAACGGTCAGCTTGCAACCCACGATGACATTGTCGCCCTCGGAAAGCACCACTTCCTTGCCGGAAAGCACCAGCACTTCCGATTTCATGTCGAAGCTGCCCTGATCGCCGGTGGCGACCTGGGTCTCCGACTTCACATAGACCTTGCCCTCGACCTCGAGGCGCTCGATATTCGCCGAGCCGGTGGTGGCCGAGCCGCCGTCATTGGCGTAGTGCACGGTCATCTTGCCCGATTTGAGCAGCGTCGGTCCCTGCACGACCGAGACATTGCCGGTGAATATGGCGATGCTCTCGTTCTCGCGCACCTCCAGCCGGTCGCTCTCGATCTGGATCGGCTTGTCGCCGTCGAGCTTGAGGCCGCTGAGGCGGCCTTCCTGGCTCGTCTGCGCGAATGCAACCGTCGTCGCGAGCGCGATGACAGCCATCGCCCCCGCCAGCACCCCTCCGTTAGTTCTCATTCGCATTTCCCTCTGTGGCGCGCGCCGCCGTCTGCAGTTTGTTGCCGTCGATTTCCATGCGCACGCGTTGCTCGAAGATCAGCACTTTGCCCCGATTCGTGATCTCCATGGAATCGGCATCGATCCGTGTTCCTTCAAGATCGATGCGGACGGGCTTGTCGGTCTTGAGGTCCCCGGCGGCGATGTCCACCGTGGCTGAATTCAACGCGGCCGAGATGCCGTTGTCGGTCACGACGGTCATCTCGCTCGTTATGTCCAGCGTGTTGGCGTTGCGGTCATAGGTGCCCCGGCTCGCCTTCACCGTCGCCCAGTCGCTGTCGTTGAGCGGCAGCTTCGCGTCGATCCCTTCCAGGTCGATGCTGCCGCCGCTGCCGATGTCCTGAATGGCGCGGTCGGCGGTCATCGTATAGGCGCGGTCGTCCCTGGTGAAGCCGTCGAGCTTCGGGTTCGCCATCACGAGCCGCCCGTTCTCGATCGCCGTGCCGGTGAGATCGACGCTCACGCCGGCGGGGGTCGCGAAATAGGATTTCGCCAGGAAGGCGACGGCCAGCACCGTCGCCGCCACCGGGAGCATGAGCTTCAGCGCGCGCACGCGGCCGGAATGGCGCCGCGCGCGGGCGAATGCATCCCTTATGCCGCTGTCCTCGGCCGCGCTCGCGGGCGCCCGGGTCGGGTCGCTTGTGTCCTGGACTGCCGATCTGGTCATCTTTTCGCTTGTTCCATCGCCCGGCAACCGTCCCGCACCCTCATCCGTCCGGCATTTCCAGGCCGGATCGCAGGTTGAGTCGTGGTTCGAGTTAGGCTTCCGGAGCCGTTGTTTCACGCATTTGGCCCATGCTGGGCCGGACTTACACCGCAATATGGTTATTTTTCGATAAAATAGCAGCCCTGCAACCGGAAGAACATCAAACATTCGTTTTGCCGGCATGCCCTACCCCGGCGGAAAAGCGGCTGGGCCCTTCTATCGGCGCGCACTATGCTCTAAAACGCCCCGACGAACATTGACGAGGCGCATCATGGCCGTGAGAGCCGACGATATCATCGACCGCAGGCGCCTGAGGCGCAAACTGACGTTCTGGCGGATCGTCACCTTCCTCCTGCTGGCGCTGGCCGTCTTCGGGTTTTCCTACTGGCTCTTTCCCGAACGGGTGGGCGGCGCGGGCGCCGACCACATCGCCAAGGTGAAGATCGAGGGGACGATCACCGAGGACGAGGAACTGCTCAAGCGGCTCGACCGCATCGGCAAGTCCGCCTTGGTGAAGGGCGTCATACTGTCGATCGATTCGCCCGGCGGCACGACCGCCGGCGGCGAGGCGATCTTCGAGGCGGTGCGCAAGCTCGCCGAGGAGAAACCCGTCGTCGCGCAGGTCGGCACGCTCGCCGCCTCCGCCGGCTACATGATCGCCAGCGCGGCCGACCATATCGTCGCCCGCCAATCCTCCATCGTCGGCTCGATCGGCGTGCTGGTGCAGTTTCCCGACATCACCGGCCTGATGGAAAAGATCGGCGTCAAGCTGGAGGGAGTCAAATCCTCGCCGCTCAAGGCCGAGCCTTCGCCCTTCTCTCCGACGACGGAAGAGGAGCGCGCCATGCTGCGCGCGCTCGTCATGGACAGCTACGACTGGTTCGTCGGCCTCGTCGAGGATCGCCGTCCGCTGTCCCGCGCCGAGGTGCTGGCCGTGGCCGACGGCTCGATCTACACCGGCCGCCAGGCACTGGAGAAGAAGCTGGTGGATTCGCTCGGCGGCGAGCAGCAGGCGGTCGACTGGCTGGCCACCAAGGGCGTGGACGCCAAATTGAGCGTGGTGGAATGGAAGTCGACGGATCGTGGCGGCTTTTTCAGCCCGCTCTCGGCGTCCGGCATCGTCGCGGCGTTGTTCGGCCTCGGCCAGCAGGGCGAGGGCCTGGTCAAGCGCCTCGGCGGCGAGAGCATGTTTCTTGACGGCTTGCTGTCGCTCTGGCAACCTGATCCGGCTGCTTTGAAGAACTGAAAAAACAAATAAAATCACAATTCTAAGCGAAACGGGAAGTGTCAGGCAGGGAACCAGGCCATGATCAAGTCAGAACTCGTGCAGACCATCGCCAATCGAAATCCGCACCTATTTCTGCGCGACGTCGAGAACATCGTGAACGCGATCTTCGACGAGATCACCGATGCGCTGGCCGAGGGCAACCGTGTCGAACTGCGCGGCTTCGGCGCCTTTTCGGTGAAGAACCGGCCCGCACGCGTCGGCCGCAACCCCCGCACCGGCGAATCGGTGGAGGTGGAGGAGAAGTGGGTTCCCTTCTTCAAGACGGGCAAGGACCTGCGCGAACGCCTGAACTCCGAAAAATGACGAAGTGCGGGACGGGACGTTCCCGCGCCGGAACATGACATGCTGAACAGATTCCTGACCATCGTGGTGCTGATACCGCTCGCAATCGTCCTGATCGCGCTGGCGGTGGCCAATCGCGCTTCCGTGCCGTTCACGCTCGATCCGTTCAATCCGGGCAATCCCGGACTGACGGTCAATCTTCCGCTGTTCATCTATATTTTCGCCGCCCTGGCGCTCGGCGTCCTCATCGGCAGTTTCGTGACCTGGTACAAGCAGGGCCGCTATCGCAAGCTGGCGCGCCGGCGCCAGGACGACATCCCGCCGCCCCAGCCCGCCAGGCAGGGGCCGAGCCAGCCGGCGCTGCCGCGTTCCGGCACCTGAACCGATCGCCTGATTTCCGGAGGAAACGACATGCTGATGATAACGGCCGGCGAGGTCGACCGCTGCCTTACACATTCGGGGCTCGTGGAAACGCTGCGGGAAGCCTTCCGCAACGGGGCGGTCCAGCCGGTGCGGCACCATCATACGATCGAGCGTCCGGACGGCGCCGCGTCGACCCTGCTCCTGATGCCGGCCTGGAACGACCTCGATGCCGCCGGCACGTCCGACGACAGCCATATCGGCGTCAAGATCGTCACCGTCTCGCCTGACAACAACGCCGTCGGCAAGCCGGCCGTGATGGGCCTCTATCTGTTGATGGACGGCAAGACGGGCGAGCCGCAGGCCCTGATTGACGGGCAGCGCATCACGCAATGGCGCACCGCCTGCGCCTCGGCGCTCGCGGCGAGCTATCTCGCCCGCGAGGACGCCTCCAGGCTGCTGGTGGTCGGCGCCGGCGCGCTGTGCCCGTTCCTGGCGCGGGCGCATTCGGCCGTGCGGCCGGTCCGCGAGATCAGGATATGGAACCGCACGCCGGCCAATGCCGAGAAAGCGGCGGCGGAACTGCGCGCCGAAGGCCTAGACGCCGTCGTGGTCTCCGATCTCGACGCCTCGCTCGGCTGGGCCGACATCGTTTCGGCCGCGACGATTTCCACCGACCCCCTCGTCAAGGGCACGCTGCTCAGGCCCGGAACCCATGTCGATCTCGTCGGCGCCTTCACGCCGACGATGCGCGAGAGCGACGACGAGGCGATCCGGCGTGCCCGCGTCTTCGTCGACACCCGCGCGGGCGCGACAAAGGAAGCGGGCGACATCGTCCAGGCGGTGAAGTCCGGCGCCCTGAAGGAGGCGGATATCGTCGCCGACCTGTTCGAATTGACGCGCGGCGAGAAGGCGGGCCGCGAAAGCGCGGACGAGATCACGCTCTTCAAGTCGGTGGGTGCCGCGCTCGAGGACCTGGCGGCCGGAATCGCGGTTTACCGAGCGTCGCGCGGCTGACGCCTCGCGATGGTGCGCGGGCGCGCGTCACTTCGCTCGGTTGCGAAGCCGGTGCCCCTGTGTCAAAAGCAGCGCGAAACCGCCTGCGGAGACGTCTTTCCTTGAAACCCCCGCGTGACAAGCGCCGCGACCGCCGCCCGCAGAAAGCCGCGCAGGCCCGGCATGCGCGGCCGGAGGCCGCCGCTCCCCGTCCAAAACCGTCTCAACCCGAGGCCGAGCCGCAGGCACGCCGCGTGCTCGCCCGCCGACCCGGCGCGCTGCCGGCGGAACGCCTGCCGCTGATCCTCGAGGTCGAGCCGAACGCGGACTACGCGCTGCTTGATTCCGGCAACGGCCGCAAACTCGAGCAATACGGCCCCTATCGCATCGAAAGGCCCGAGGGCCAGGCGATCTGGCAACCGGCGCTGGGCGAGGCGGAATGGGCGCGCGCCGACGCGATCTTCACCGGCGACACCGACGAGGAGGGTATGGGCCGCTGGCGCTTCCCGAGGGAACCGCTCGGCGAGACGTGGCCGATGAAGCATGACGGCATCGATTATCTCGGCCGCTTCACCTCCTTCCGCCATGTCGGCGTCTTTCCCGAGCAGGGCTCGCATTGGAGCCACATGGAGGGTCTGATCCGCGGCGCGAGGCGGCCGGTGAAGGTGCTCAACCTCTTCGGCTATACCGGGGTCGCCTCGCTGGTGGCGGCGCGCGCCGGTGCCGAGGTCACCCATGTCGACGCTTCCAGGAAGGCGATCGGCTGGGCGCGCGAGAACCAGGAGCTCGCCCGCCTGCAGGACAAGCCGATCCGCTGGATCTGCGAGGACGCGATGAAATTCGTCGAGCGGGAAGAGCGGCGCGGCAATCGGTACGACATCATCCTGTTCGATCCGCCGGCCTATGGGCGCGGGCCGAAAGGCGAGGTCTGGCAGCTCTTCGACGACCTGCCGGCGATGGCCGACATCTGCCGCTCGATCCTGACGCCGAAGCCGCTCGCCGTGGTGCTGACCGCCTATTCGATCCGCGCCTCCTTCTTCGCCATCCACGCCCTGATGCGCGACACGTTCGCCGGCATGGGCGGAAGGGTCGAATCTGGCGAGCTGATCATCCGCGAGAAATCGGCCGGCCGCGCGCTCTCCACCTCGCTCTTCTCGCGCTGGGTGGCGGCATGAGGGCTGCGATCTTCATATTTACGCGAGAGCCGGGGCATTTACCCCCACCCCCAACCCCTCCCCACAGGGGGGAGGGGGATTTTCGACCGCCGCGCTCTTCCTCCCCAGTAGCGAGCGCAGGCAGATCCCCCTCCCCCCTGTGGGGAGGGGTTGGGGGTGGGGGTATGCCTGTAGCGCCGCTCACCGGCAGATGCTTCCGGAGGAGCGTCGCATGAGCAATCGCGAGCACCGGGCGCCGGGACAGGTGAAGGAAGTCACCAGTCTTTCCAACCCGATCGTCAAGGAGATCAAGGCGCTGGCGCTGAAGAAATTCCGCGACCAGCAGAACGCCTTCATGGCCGAGGGGCTGAAACTCGTGATCGACGCGCTCGACATGGGCTGGACGATCAGGACGCTGGTCTTCGCCAAGGCCGGACGCGGCAATCCGGCCGTCGAGAAGGCGGCCGCGCGCACGGTCGCGGCGGGCGGGCTGGTGCTGGAGGTCAGCGAGAAGGTGCTGACGGCGATCACTAGGCGCGACAATCCGCAGATGGTGGTCGGCGTCTTCCAGCAGCGCTGGCTGCCGCTGAAGGAGATCAGGCCCGCCGGCCGCGACGTCTGGGTGGCGCTCGACCGGGTGCGCGATCCCGGCAATCTCGGCACCATCATCCGCACGGTCGACGCGGTGGGCGCGAAGGGCGTGATCCTCGTCGGCGAGGCGACCGATCCGTTCTCGCTGGAGACGGTACGCGCCACCATGGGCTCGGTGTTTTCCGTTCCGGTCGCCAGGGCCAATCTCGAAGCCTTCCTCGCCTGGCGCAGGGACACGCCGGCGCAATTCGTCGGCACGCATCTCAAGGGATCGGTCGATTACCGCACGGTCGATTATGCGCGCCGGCCCGTCGTACTGGTGATGGGCAACGAGCAGCAGGGTCTTCCCGACGCGCTGGCCGAGGCCTGCGACGACGTGATCCGGATCCCGCAGGCCGGCAGGGCGGATTCGCTGAACCTCGCGGTCGCGACCGGCGTCGCGCTTTATGAAATACGCAGGAACGCCCTGCCGACGATCGGAAAGGACGGCAATTGACGCTGAAATCGCTTGGCATATATGGCGGGATCGTCGCGCTCGCCGTGCTGCTCGACCAGTGGATCAAATATCTGGTCGAGACCAGCCTCGACATGCACGTCCAGGTCGACGTGATCCCGACGCTGGCGCTCTATCGCACGCACAATACCGGCATCGCATTCTCGATGCTTTCCGATCTCGGCAGCGTCGGCCTCATCGTCATCACCTTCGCCGTCATCGCTCTCGTCGGCTACATCGCCTGGCGCACCGGCGCCAGCCAGCGGCTCGCGCGCCTCGGCTTCGCGCTGATCATCGGCGGCGCGATCGGCAATCTGATCGATCGCGTCTGGCACGGCTATGTCATCGACTACGTGCTGTTTCACCTGCCGAGCTGGTCCTTTGCGATCTTCAATCTCGCGGACGCCTTTATTTCCGTGGGTGCCGCGCTGGTCGTGCTGGAGGAGGTGCTGAACTGGCGGCGCGAACGCGCGAAGGACGCCTCGTAGCTTCTGTCACGCGGCTCGGCCGGTTGACCTGCCGCCGCCGCCGCCGCAAAGTCTCGCGCATGAATACCAGCTTAGGGAGCACTCGATGTCGGACAGGTTCAAGGCCATTCTCGTTTCACGCGACGAAGACAAGAAGCAGTCGGTCGACATCGTCGAACTGTCCGAGAACGACCTGATGGACGGCGACGTGACCGTCGCCGTCGAGGCCACCACCGTCAACTACAAGGACGGGCTGGCGATCACCGGCGCGGCTCCCGTCATAAGGCGCTGGCCGCTGGTTCCCGGCATCGATCTCGCGGGCACCGTCGTTTCGTCGGAAAACTCCGCCTGGAAGGCCGGCGGCAAGGTCATTCTCAACGGCTGGGGCGTGGGCGAGACCCATTATGGCGCCTATGCCGGCCGCGCGCGCGTCAAGGGCGACTGGCTGGTGGCGCTGCCCGCCGGGCTCACCGCGCGCGACGCGATGGCCGTCGGCACGGCGGGCTATACGGCGATGCTCTGCGTCATGGCATTGGAACGCCACGGCATCACTCCCGCGCGCGGCCCGGTCGTGGTGACGGGTGCCGCCGGCGGCGTCGGCTCGGTGGCGATCTCCATCCTTTCCAAGCTCGGCTATCATGTGATCGCCTCGACCGGGCGGCCGGACCAGGCGCAATATCTGAAGGAATTGGGTGCCGCCGACATCATCGAGCGTCAGGAACTCGAAGCTCCCGCCAAACCGCTGGGCAAGGAGCGCTGGGCGGGCGGCGTCGACGCGGTCGGCAGCCACACGCTCGCCAACGTGCTTTCCATGACCGCCTATGGCGGCGCGGTCGCCGCCTGCGGGCTGGCGGGCGGCATGGATTTGCCGACGAGCGTCGCGCCCTTCATCCTGCGCGGCGTCTCGCTGCTCGGTATCGATTCGGTGATGGCGCCGAAGGAGATCCGCACCGAAGCGTGGCGGCGAATCGCCGAGGACCTCGATATGGCCAAGCTCGCCGCCCTTTCCACGACGATAGGCTTCGACGGCATCGTCGATGCCGCGCGCGACATCGTGGAAGGCAAGATCAGGGGCCGCGTCGTCGTCGAGATGTAGGGGCGAGGGGTTTTTCCACCGATCGCTAAAATTCGACCGATCGGCCCAAAGCTTCCCTAATCCTTCACCGCTATGGTTCGCCGACAATGACGGCGGACCTCGAAAAGATCGAACACAGGCCTGAAGGCGTTTCCGGCGCGGAGGAAATTCCGGGCGCGCCCGGCCGCATACGCATCTCGCCGCCGCCGCTCGCCCCCGAGGCGCCCGGTTCGAAACCACCCCTGCTGCTCAATGGCCTGGTCGTCGCGCTGCTGACGCTTGCCGGCGTCTCCTACGTGACCGGAAGCGCGCCGATCGTGACCGGCGCGCTGGTGGTGCTCGGCCTTGCCGGTCTTTTCATCATCATACGCCATGCGAACGGCGAGATGCGTCTCGCGTCGCTTCTCGACGAGAACGCCGCCCGCAGCCGCGAGGAAATCGAGACGCTCGCCGACCGCATGTGGGAATTGCAGGAGAGCGAGGAGCGTTTCCGCGGCCTCATAGACGCGCTGGGCGACGTCGTCGTCCACCGCGACCGCAGCGGTCGCATCGTCTATGCCAACCGGGTCTTCGCCGATCTTCTCGGCTGCGAGCCGAAGGCGCTTTCCGGCAGGAAGCTCCTGGAGCTCGGCATCGATGTCGGCGTCGTGCCGGACACGGCTTTTTCCGAGGGCGAATGCCTGTCTTCGACCGATGTCGCGATCCGCGTCGACGGCGGGGTCAAATGGTTCTCCTGGATCGAGCTTTCGGTGCGCGACAAGGTGAGCGACGCGGTCTCGCACCGGGCGATCGCCCGCGACATCACCGCGCGCAAGCGCGCCGAGACCGCGCTGATCGCCGCGCGCGAGCGTGCCGAATCCGCCAATCAGGCGAAATCGCGCTTCCTGGCGACCGTCAGCCACGAGATCCGCACGCCGATGAACGGCATCATGGGCATGGCGAAGCTGCTTGCCGACACGAAACTGTCGCCCGAGCAGCAGACCTATGTCGGCGCCGTCTCCGTCTCGGCGAGCGCCCTGCTGGCGCTGATCGAGGATCTGCTCGACTATTCGAAGATCGAGGTCGGCCGGTTCGAACTCGAGCCGCAGCAGGTCGCGCCGCATGCGATCGTCGAGAATGTCGTCGAGCTGCTGGCGCCGCGCGCCTACGGCAAGGATATCGGGCTCGGCTGCCATGTCGCGCCCGACGTGCCCGCGATGATCGTCACCGATCCGGGCCGGCTGCGGCAGGTGCTGCTCAACGTGGTCGGCAACGCGGTCAAGTTCACCGAAACCGGCGGCGTGCTGGTGAGCGTGACGATGCGCGCCGGCTCGCGTTTGCGGTTCGCGGTGTCGGACACCGGACCGGGGCTGAAGCAGCAGGATCTGGCGCGCATCTTCGAGGAGTTCGAGCAGGCCGACGGAACCTCGACGCGGCGCCATGGCGGCGCAGGGCTGGGCCTTGCTATCTCCCATCGCATCGTCGATGCGATGGGTGGCACGATCGAGGTTTCCTCGCGCGAAGGGGCGGGCGCCGAATTCGTCGTCGAGATACCCGCCAGCGAGGCGGTCGGGCCGGCGATGGATCTCGGCAACGCGCTTGCCGGATGCCGCGCGCTGATCCTGTCCTGCAACCTGATGGAGGCCGAAGCGATCGCGCGCACCATCGCCGCCCATGGCGGCGAGGCAGATATCGCCCGCACGGTCGAGGAGGCGGCAAGTGCTGCTTCCGGCGATCCGCATCGATACGGCTTCGCGCTCATCGACGCGGCGATGGAGCGTGTCGACGGCCGCCTGCTCGGGCGGCTGAGGGCCGCCGGCGTCCAGGTCCGCGAGGCGGTAACGCTGATCGCGCCGACGGACCGCGGCCATCTCGCGGAATACCGCGCCAATGGCTACAACACCTTTCTGGCGCGCCCGGTGCGCGGCGAGACCTTGCTGCGTGTGATGCTGGCAAACCATATGTCGCCCTCGGGCCATGCGGTCGTGCCCGGCAAATCCGCCGACGCGCCGCGGCGCGGCGCGGTGACGTTCAGCATCCTGCTCGCCGAGGACAACGAGATCAACGCGCTCCTGGCGCGGTCGGCGCTCAAGAAAGCCGGCCACGAGGTCGGTCTCGTCAGCAACGGCCGCGCCGCCGTCGAGGCGTTGACCGGCGAGGGCGGGGCGCACAGATACGATCTCGTGCTCATGGACCTGCATATGCCGGTGATGGACGGGCTGGACGCCATCGCCCATATCCGCAAGTTCGAGGAGGCGAAGGGCCTTTCGCCGGTGCCGATCCTCGTTCTCAGCGCCGATAGCCAGGAAAAGACCCGCCACGGCGTGCTGGCGCATGGCGCCAGCGGCTTCGTCACCAAGCCGGTCGATCCGCAGGCCCTGATAGAGGCGGTGGAGAATCACATCGCGATCTGAAGTTTGCCGGCTTTCGGCTTTCCGGCCTGCGTTCCGTGACATGCGACTTTCGTCATAGTATTGTTGCAACTCCCGCGTATTGAATCGCCAGAATTGGAACATGCCCATGTCCGGAGACGACACGATGCGCAACTGTGCGACGTTCGAACATGCTTCCTCTCCGTCCGCGATCGACGCTCCGTCGCGGGGAGCGCTTCTGAATGCCGGGCCCGCGCCCGGCGAGCCGCTCGGCCGCATCGGCTCGCTGGAAGTGCGGCTGGCGCTCGGACCGTCCGAGATCGCCGCCGCGCAGGAGGTGCGGTTCCGCGTGTTCCATGAGGAACTCGGAGCGACGGGGACGGCCGCCGACACGCGCGAACGCCGCGACGCCGATCGTTTCGACGACGTCTGCGACCATCTGCTGGTGCTCGACCATGCGATCGAGGGACCGGCGCATCGCCGCATCGTGGGCACCTACCGGCTTCTCCGCCAGGAGGCCGCGCGCGACGCCGGTGGGTTCTATTCCAGCGACGAGTTCGAGCTCGAGGGCCTGGTGGCGCGCCATCCGCGCCTGCGCTTCCTGGAGCTCGGCCGCTCCTGCGTGCTGCCGGCCTACCGCTCGAAGCGCACCATCGAGCTTCTGTGGCAGGGAATCTGGGCCTATGTCCGCCGCCACGGCATCGACGTCATGACCGGTTGCGCGTCCTTCCACGGCACCATTCCCGCCGCGCATGCGGAGGCTCTGTCCTTCCTCGCCCAGAACTGCCGTGCCGAGGGCGAATGGGCGGCCAGGGCGGTCGCGGCGCGCCACCATCCGATGGACCTGATGCCGTCGGAGGCGGTGAATGCGCGCGCCGCGCTCGCCGCCATGCCGCCGCTCATCAAGGGCTATCTGCGGCTCGGCGCGAAGATCGGCGACGGCTGCGTCGTGGATCACGATTTCGGCACCACCGACGTGTTGATCGTCCTGCCGGTAAAGACCATCTCGTCGCGCTACATCGCCTATTACGGCGCCGAGGCCGATCGCTTCGCCGCCTGACCGGCGAAAACGACGAAATCAGGCCGAAATCCGCGCGATCCAGGCGCGGATGTCGGCTGGTGCCTCGACCCAGCCCGATGCGGCGGTCGGACCTGCCGGCTCTCCAACCCGCACCGCCCGCCCGCCGAGGCCGTTCGCGGCCTCGAACATCGTCTCGTCGGTGACGTCGTCGCCCACCGCCAGCGGGTGACGGCCGCGGAAGGGTGGCTTTGCCATGAAGTTCCTGAGGGCGTCGCCCTTGTCGCGGCCGCGCGGCCGCAGCTCGACGACGCATTTGCCCGTCTGAAGCGTCCAGCCGTCGCCGGCGAGCCGGGCGGCCTCGGCCATCAACTCGCCGACGTCGCGCTCCCGCTCGGGCGCCAGGCGATAGTGAGCCGCAAATGCGGCGCCCTTGTCCTCGAAGATCACGCCCGCCGAGCCGGAGACGGCACTTTTCACCTTCTCCCGCGCGCGCTCGAAGGCCTCGTTTACTTTCGGACGTTGGATGTTTCCCTCATTGTCGCGCAGTTCGGCGCCGTGCAGGCCGGAAACGAAGGCACGGTTGCCGGGAAAGAGCCGGTCGACCAGATCGACGGGCCGCCCGGTGATCAGCGCGAGCGCGCCCGAAAGCTTGTCGGAAAGGCGGCCGAGCGCTTCGGGCAGGCCGGGCTCCACGGCGACGGCGTCCGGCGCCGACGCGATGTCGAGCAGCGTTCCGTCGATGTCGAGGAACAGCGCGACGCCGTCGAGATGTTCGGGAAGAGGATCATTTTGCCGGGTTTTTGCGGCATCTGGTCTGGTCTGGTCGGCAGGCATGGTTCCGAGGCTATTGGGTGACGTCCGTTTCGGCAAGCATGCGCCTGCCGACGGTTGCCAACCCCTTGCCGCATGTTTCGGTTCCGGATCGCGACCGCTTTCCGGGTTTTCGATCCGCCTGCCGAGACGCGGCGTCCGGCAAACCTCGGCTACCGCCCGCGAACTAGCTCCCGGCGGTGTAGGCCGCGATCGCCGCCATGTTGACGATGTCGGAATCCTTGGCGTTGAGCGAGACGATCTGCACCGGCTTGTTGAGGCCGACGAGCAGCGGGCCGATCACCGTCGAGCCACCCAGCTCCTGCAGCATCTTTGTCGAGATGGAGGCGGAGTGGAAGGCCGGCATGACGAGCACGTTCGCGGCTCCGGAAAGCCGGCAGAACGGATATTGCTGCTGCATCAGGCGGTAGTTGAGCGCCACGTCGGCGGCCATCTCGCCGTCATACTCGAAATCGACGCGACGCTTGTCGAGGATCTTGACCGCTTCCTGGACGCGCTCGGAACGTTCGCCCTGCGGATGGCCGAAGGTGGAATAGGCGAGCATGGCGACGCGCGGCTCGTAGCCCATGCGCCGGGCGAAGCCGGCGGCCTCCTCGGCGATGTCGGCGATCTGCTCGGCATTGGGCATGTCGTGCACCGCCGTGTCGGCGACGATCACCGTGCGGCCGCGGCAGAGCGCGATCGAGACGCCGATCACCCGGTGGCCGGGCTTCGCGTCGATAACGCGGCGCACGTCCTCCAGAACCGTCGAATAGTTGCGCGTCACGCCGCTGACGACCGCGTCGGCGTCGCCAAGCGCCACCATGCAGGCGGCGAAATGGTTGCGGTCGTTGTTGATCAGGCGCTGGCAGTCGCGGAAGAGATAGCCCTTGCGCTGCATCCGCTCGTAGAGGTGGTCGGCATAGACGCCGTTGCGGCGCGACAGACGGGCATTGATGATCTCGAGCCCCTGCTTGTTGAGGTCGATACCGGCATTGCGCGCGTTCTCCTTGATGACGTCGTCGCGTCCGAGCAGGATGGCGGTGCCGAGCTTCTGATTGGCGTAGGAGACGGCGGCGCGCATGACCTGCTCCTCCTCGCCCTCGGCGAAGACGACGCGTTTGGGCTGGCGCCGCACCCGGTCGTAGATGCGCTGCAGCGTCGAGGCGATCGGGTCGCGGCGGGCGGAAAGTTCCTGCCTGTATTTTTCGAGGTCGAGGATCGGCCTTCCGGCGACGCCCGAATCCATCGCCGCGCGCGCGACGGCGGCCGGAATGGCCGAGATCAGGCGCGGGTCGAACGGCACCGGGATGATGTAGTTGGGGCCGAATTTCGGGCGGTTGCCCTGATAGGCGGCGGCGACGTCGTCCGGCACGTCCTCGCGGGCGAGCTCCGCGAGCGCCTGTGCCGCGGCCACCTTCATCGCGTCGTTGATCGTGGTCGCGCGCACGTCGAGCGCGCCGCGGAAGATATAGGGGAAGCCGAGCACGTTGTTGACCTGGTTCGGATAGTCCGAACGGCCGGTCGCCATGATCGCGTCGGTGCGGATATCGGCCACTTCCTCCGGCGTGATCTCCGGATCGGGATTGGCCATGGCGAAGATGATCGGGTTCTTCGCCATCGACTGCACCATCGCCGGCGTCAGCGCGCCCTTGGCCGAAAGGCCGAAGAAGATGTCGGCGCCGTCGAGGGCGTCGGCCAGCGTGCGCTTGTCGGTCTTGACCGCATGCGCCGACTTCCACTGGTTCATGCCCTCGGTGCGGCCCTGATAGACCACGCCCTTGGTGTCGCACAGGACGACGTTCTCCGGCGAGAAGCCCATCGACTTGACGAGCTCGATGCAGGCGATGCCGGCCGCGCCCGCGCCGTTGCAGACGAGCTTGGCGGTGGCCATGTCGCGGCCGGTCAGGTGCAGCGCGTTGATCAGGCCGGCGACGGCGATGATGGCGGTGCCGTGCTGGTCGTCATGGAAGACCGGGATGTCCATAAGCTCGCGCAGGCGCTGCTCGATGATGAAGCATTCCGGCGCCTTGATGTCCTCCAGATTGATGCCGCCGAAGGAAGGCCCGAGGAAGCGCACGCAGTTGATGAATTCGTCGGCGTCCTCGGTGTCGACCTCGAGGTCGATGGAATCGACGTCGGCGAAGCGCTTGAACAGCACCGACTTGCCCTCCATCACCGGCTTGGAGGCGAGCGCACCGAGATTGCCGAGGCCGAGAATCGCCGTGCCGTTGGAGATCACGGCCACCATGTTGCCGCGGGTCGTGTAGTCGAAGGCGCGCGAGGGATCCTCCGCGATCGCCTTGACCGGCACCGCGACGCCCGGCGAATAGGCGAGCGACAGGTCGCGCTGGGTTGCCATCGGCTTGGTCGGCGTGATCTCGAGCTTTCCCGGCCGGCCGGCGGCGTGGAAATCGAGCGCTTCCTGCTGGCTGACGGAGGGGCCGGCCTGCTCGGCCTTGTTCTTGGCGGGCATGATGTTCATTGTTTCCTTCCCAGGGGCGCTACTTCTTGTGGAGTGTCGCAGCGTGTTCCGGAATAAGGCTACACTTGTCGGCTGTAAATCGCCAAGCAGGTAAGACATCCCTTTTTTGCCGCGCATTCGTTCCGATCAGAAGGACCGCATGAACCAGGAAACGCCCATCCGCCGTGAAAGCGCAGTGCCGACCGCCGCCGGCGCGACGCCGATGATGGAGCAATTCATCGAGATCAAGAGCGCGAACCCGGATTCGCTGCTCTTTTATCGCATGGGCGATTTCTACGAACTGTTCTTTCACGACGCTGAGATCGCCTCGCGCGCGCTCGGCATCACGCTGACCAAGCGCGGCAAGCATCAGGGCGAGGACATTCCGATGTGCGGCGTGCCGGTTCACGCCGCCGACGATTATCTGCAGAAGCTGATCGCCCAGGGCCATCGCGTGGCCGTCTGCGAACAGGTCGAGGATCCGGCCGAGGCGAGGAAGCGCGGCTCGAAATCCGTCGTCCGGCGCGACGTGGTGCGCCTCGTCACGCCCGGCACGATCACCGAGGAGAAGCTGCTCGCGCCGTCGGAAGCCAATTTCCTGATGTCGCTTGGGCGGGTGAAGGGCGGCGCCGACAACGCCTATGCGCTCGCCTGGATCGACATATCCACCGGCACGTTCCGCGTCGCCGAATCCTCGGCGGACCGGCTTCTCGCCGACGTTCTCCGCGTCGACCCGCGCGAGCTGATCCTCGCCGATCCGGTCTATCACGATCCCGAACTGCGCGGCGTGTTCGACGTGCTCGGCCGCGTCGCCAACCCGCAGCCGGCGACGCTCTTCGATTCGGCCTCGGCGGCCGGCCGCGTCGCCCGCTTCTTCGACGTGGCGACGCCCGACAGTTTCGGCACCTTCTCGCGCGCCGAGCTTTCGGCGATCGCGGGCGCCGTTGCCTATGTCGAGAAGACGCAGATATCGGAACGCCCGCCGCTCGCTCGCCCCGAGCGCGAGGAAAACGGGGCGAGCCTCTTCATCGATCCCGCCACCCGCGCCAATCTCGAACTGGTGCGCACGCTTTCGGGCAATCGCGACGGCTCGCTCCTGAAGGCGATCGACCGCACTGTCACGGGCGGCGGCGCGCGACTGCTCGCCGAGCGGTTGACAGCGCCGCTCACCGATCCGGCGGCGATCAATCGCAGGCTCGATTCGGTTTCCTTTCTCATCGTCGAAACGCGGCTCGGCGAAGCGCTGCGCGAGGTGCTCAAGGGCGCGCCCGACATGCCGCGCGCCTTGTCGCGGCTGGCGCTCAACCGCGGCGGTCCGCGCGATCTCGGCGCCCTGCGCGGCGGGCTGGAGGCGGCCCGCCTCGCCGGCGAGGCGCTTGCCGGCGCAATGCTGCCGGAGGATTTGAAGGCGGCCTGCGAGACGATCGCGGCGCTTCCATCGAGCCTCGCCGATCACCTCCACCGGGCGCTCGACGACGAACTGCCGCTGTTGAAGCGCGACGGCGGCTTCGTGCGCGCCGGCTATCACGGCGAGCTCGACGAGATGCGGGCGCTGCGCGACCAGTCGCGCCGGGTGATCGCGGCGATGGAACGCGACCTCGTCGAGGAGACCGGCATCCGCTCGCTCAAGATCAGGCACAACAACGTGCTCGGCTATTATATCGAGGTGACGGCGAACCATGCCGAGGTGATGACCGGCTCGGACGCGGCCAAGGCGCGCTTCATCCATCGCCAGACCATGGCGAACGCCATGCGCTTCACCACGACCGAGCTGGCCGGGCTGGAGACCAAGATCGCCAATGCGGCCGACCGGGCGCTGACGATCGAGCTCGGCATCTTCGAGAAGCTGGTGGCCGAGACCGTCTCGCATGCGGACGCGATAAGGGCGGGCGCGGCCGCGCTGGCCGAGTTCGACGTCTCCTCCGCGCTCGCCATATTGGCGGCGCAGGAGAATTACTGCCGGCCGGAGATGGACGACGGCCTCGCCTTCCGCATCGAGGGCGGTCGCCACCCGGTGGTCGAGCAGGCCCTGCGCCGCCAGCTCGCCGATCCCTTCGTGGCGAATGATTGCGATCTCTCGCCGGAAGAGAGCGGCAGGTACGGCGCGATCTGGCTGCTCACCGGGCCGAACATGGGCGGCAAGTCGACCTTCCTGCGCCAGAACGCGCTGATCGCGATCCTCGCGCAGATGGGCTCCTTCGTGCCGGCGCGCGAGGCACATATCGGCGTCGTCGACCGGCTCTTCTCGCGTGTCGGCGCCTCCGACGATCTTGCCCGCGGGCGCTCGACCTTCATGGTGGAGATGGTGGAGACAGCCGCGATCCTCAACCAGGCCGGCCTGCGCTCGCTGGTCATCCTCGACGAGATCGGCCGCGGCACGGCGACCTTCGACGGGCTGTCGATCGCGTGGGCGGCCGTCGAATACCTCCACGAGAAGAATTGCTGCCGCGCGATCTTCGCCACCCATTTCCACGAGATGACGGCGCTGGCCGAGAAGCTTTCCCGTCTCCACAACGTCACCATGAAGGTGAAGGAGTGGGAGGGCGACGTGGTCTTCCTGCACGAGGTCGGCAAGGGCGCGGCCGACCGCTCCTACGGCGTGCAGGTGGCGCGTCTCGCGGGTCTGCCGGAAGCGGTGGTGGAACGCGCCCGCGAGGTGCTCCACCGGCTCGAGGAGGGCGAGACCAGCGGCAAGGCGGAACGGCTGGTCGACGACCTGCCGCTGTTTTCGGCGACCGTGAGGAAGGAACAGCCGGCACCGGCGAGGGACGATGCGGTGGCGCAGGCGCTCGCCGCGCTCAATCTCGACGAGATGACGCCACGCGAGGCGTTGGAAACCCTTTACCGGATGCGGGAATTGGCTCAAAAATCGCCGTGAGCCGTGGGCAACCGCGTGTCTGGACAGGCGAGGAGGACGGAGACGCGATGCAGAAATTCTACGATGGAGCCGCTCAGGTCTATTTCATTGTCGCCACGCTGCTGTTCGTGGTGATCGCCGCCCTGCTTCTGGTCAGCGCGATCTGGCAGATCGCCACCAATCTGACCTCGCCCGACCTGGTCAACGTCACGCTGGACAGCATCGGCCTGCTGATCATCGGCTTTGCCGTGGTGGAGACGGCCAAGTTCATCGCGGAGGAGGAGATATTCCGCGACAGCGAGCTGCGCTCGTCGATGGAATCGCGACGTTCCATCACCAAGTTCACCACGATCATCGTCATCGCCATGAGCCTCGAAGCGCTGGTGATGGTGTTCAAGACCCACCAGACCAGCGTCGAGCAGGCGATCTACCCGGCCTTGCTCTTCGTCGCCGCCATGTTCGCCCTGGTGGCGCTCGGCGCCTATCAATGGCTTTCGAGCCGTATCCAGCCGCCGACGCAGGAGGAAAAGCGCGAGGCGCAGCCGAAGAAGAAATGACCCGGACGGGCCGTTTCAGTCCGGATTCTCGTGAAAGGCATCGCCCCAGCCGAGCCGCCGCGCGGTCTTGAAGGCCGCTCCCTGACGGCGCGTGAAGAGTTCGTCTCCTGACGTGCCATCGCCGCGGCAGAGCTTCAGCCGCACCGCGCCGCTCGCCGCGCGCGGTGATGCCAGCACGCGGGCGTGCGGGCTTTCGAGCGGATGGCGACACGCGGCGAGATAGATGAACTTCTCGTCCTCGAACGGCACCTCGCCGCCCTTGGCGCGCCGGTGCAGCCGGGAGCGGGCCACGCGCTGAGCGAAATGGCACCAGTCGGGCGCCTTGAGCGGGCAGGGCGCGTGATGCGGGCAGGGCGCGGCGATGGCGGCGCCGGCGGCAAGAAGACGGTCACGGGCGGCGATTATGCGCTGCCAGCCGGCCGGCGTGCCCGGCTCGACGATGACGAGCGTGTCCGCCGTCAGCGACCACAGCCTGTCGACCAGCCTGTCGCGAACCGGCGGCGCAAGCTCGTCGAGCACGTAGCAAAGCGTCACCAATTCGGCGGCGTCGATGTCCTCGAGGCCGCCCTCGACGTCGAGCGAGCGCCAGGAAATCGGGGCGCGCGCGGCTTGCGCGAGCCCTTCGCCGGCCTTGCGCATGGCGCCGCTTGCCTCGATGAGCGTGGCGCTTTCGACGTCCGGCCATTCGTCCGAGACGGCCCAGAACGCCGTGCCGGGCCCGGCGCCGACGTCGAGCAGGCTTGCGGGCGAGAAGCCGGGCCGCATCTCGGCGAATTCGGCGAGGCTGCGGCGCACCGCCGCATAGGTCGCCGGCAAACGGGTCGCGAGATAGGCCCTGGCGGCGAGATCGTCGCCGACATGCAGGCGCCCGTCGCGGGTCTCGGCGCGGTAGCGGCGCGACAGGAGATCGGCGGCGCGGCGCAGATCCGGAAGCGGCGTGCCTTCCAGCGCCTGCTCGACGGCCTGGCGAAGCGCTGCGGGAAGCTCCATCTTGTTACTTGTCCTGCGGTGCGAAACCGCCCCGCAATAACGGCTGGCGGCAGGCGGCACAAGCCCGCCGCACAGAGCCGTTCCTTGTCGCGGCGAAACGCGCTATACAGCGCCGCCGAAAACGGAAAACCTGATGGCCAGAGTCCCTCTCAAACTTGAAGAGATCATCGACGGCGAGGTCTTGCGCCGCGATCTTTCCGCGTTGACGGTGGATACCGGCGGCGACGGTTCCGGCCATACGGTGAGGAGCGCGCTGCTCCACCTGCTCAAGGCGCGGCTGGCGGCGGGCCGCAAGGCGGCCGAGGCGATGCTGATGCGGGACGGCAGCGGCACCGCTTGCGCGGCGAGGATCTCGCATCTGATGGACGAGATCATCCGCGAGCTCTACGAATTCGCGGCCGCGCATGTCTATCACGCGAAGAACCCGTCCTCGGCCGAGCGCATGGCGATCGTCGCGGTCGGCGGCTACGGGCGCGGCACGCTGGCGCCGGGCTCCGACATCGACCTGCTTTTCGTGCTGCCCTATCGGCGGACGCCGTGGTGCGAGCAGATCGCCGAATACATCCTCTACATGCTGTGGGATCTGGGCCTCAAGGTCGGCCACGCGACGCGCAACATCGACGAGTGCATCCGTCAGGCGCGCGGCGATATGACCATCCGCACCACTATCCTCGAGGCCCGCTTCATCTGGGGCGAGGAGGCGCTGTTCGACACGTTGGTCAGCCGGTTCGACGAGGAGGTGGTGAAGGACACCGGCCCGGAATACGTCCAGGCCAAGCTCGCCGAACGCGACGACAGGCATGCGAAGGCGGGCGAGAGCCGCTACGTCGTGGAGCCGAACGTCAAGGACGGCAAGGGCGGACTGCGCGACCTGCACACGCTGTTCTGGATCGGCAAGTATTTCTACCGGGTGCGCTCCGGCGAGGACCTGGTCGAGAAGGGCGTCTTCACGCGGCAGGAATATCTCCAGTTCCGCAAGGCCGACGACTTTCTCTGGGCGGTGCGCTGCCACATGCATTTCCTTACCGGCAAGGCCGAGGAGCGTCTGCATTTCGACATCCAGCGCGACATCGCCG
This sequence comes from Aquamicrobium sp. LC103, assembly GCF_001014615.2. Taxonomy (GTDB): domain Bacteria; phylum Pseudomonadota; class Alphaproteobacteria; order Rhizobiales; family Rhizobiaceae; genus LBCQ02. The sequence goes on along the minus strand of NZ_LBCQ02000001.1, from coordinate 256,847 downwards.
AGCGGCTCGGCTACACCACGCATCCGGGGCTTTCCGCCGTCGAGCGCTTCATGAAGCACTACTTCCTCACCGCCAAGACGGTGGGCGACCTGACGCGCATCTTCTGCGCCGCGCTCGAGGAGGAGCAGGCCAAGCACGTCCCCGGCTTCAACCGCATCTTTCTCAATTTCTCGCGCCGCCGGCGCAAGCTTGCCGGCACCAGCGACTTCATCATCGACAACCACCGCATCAACATCGCCGACGACAAGGTGTTCGAGCGCGACCCGGTCAACATGATCCGGCTGTTCTGGTTCGCCGACCGGCACGGGCTGGAGTTCCATCCCGACGCGCTCAAGCTGCTCACCCGCTCGCTGACGCTGGTGGACCGCAATCTGCGCCGCGACAAGGAAGCCAACCGGCTGTTCATGGACGTGCTGACCTCCGACCGCAATCCGGAGCTCAATCTGCGCCGCATGAACGAGGCCGGGCTGCTCGGCAAGCTCATCCCCGATTTCAACAAGATCGTGGCGATGATGCAGTTCAACATGTACCACCACTACACGGTCGACGAGCACCTTATCCGCTGCGTCGGCGTCATGTCGGAGATCGAGCATGGCGACGGGGCGAAGGTGCATCCGCTGTCGCATGCGCTGATGCCGGGCCTGCGCGCGCGCCGCGAGCTCCTCTACGTGACCATTCTCTTCCACGACATCGCCAAGGGGCGGCCGGAGGATCATTCCGAGGCCGGCGCGAAGATCGCCCGCCGGCTCTGCCCGCATATGGGCTTCAACGCCGAGGACACCGAAACCATCGCCTGGCTGATCGAGCATCATCTGCTGATGTCGCTGACGGCGCAGACGCGCGACCTGAACGACCGCAAGACGATCCAGGATTTCGGCGACATCGTGCAGTCGGTCGAGCGGCTGAAGCTGCTCCTGATCCTCACCGTCTGCGACATTCGGGGCGTGGGCCCCGGCGTGTGGAACGGCTGGAAGGGCCAGCTCCTGCGCACTCTCTACTTCGAGACCGAGCTGATGCTGACCGGCGGCTTTTCCGAGGTCGCCCGCGCCCAGCGCGCCCAGGAGGCCCGCGCCGCGCTCGAGGATGCGCTTTCGGGCTGGGAGACCGCGCAGCGCAAGCACTATCTCGCGCTCCACTACGACAACTACCTGCTCACCGTCGACCTGGACGACCAGCTTCGCCACGCCGGGTTCATCCGCGAGGCGGATGCAGCCGGCAGACGGCTCGCCACCATGGTGCGCACACATGAATTCGAGGCGGTGACGGAGATCACCGTGCTTTCGCCGGACCATCCGCGCCTTCTCTCGGTGATCGCGGGCGCCTGCGCCGCGGCCGGCGCCAACATCGTCGACGCGCAGATATTCACCACTTCCGACGGGCGGGCGCTCGACACGATCCTGATCAGCCGCGAGTTCGACATGGACGAGGACGAGCGCCGCCGCGCCGAGCGTGTCGGCCGGCTCATCGAGGACGTGCTTTCCGGCAAGAGCTGGCTGCCGGAGATCATAGAGAAGCGGGCGAAGCCGAAGCGCGGGGCCAAGGCCTTCCGCATCGAGCCGCGCGCCGACATCCGCAACACGCTTTCCAACCGCTTCTCGGTCATCGAGGTGGCGGGTCTCGACAGGCCCGGCCTGCTTTCCGAGATCACCGGCGCGATTTCCGACCTCTCGCTCGACATCGCCTCGGCCCATATCACCACCTTCGGCGAGAAGGTGATCGACACTTTCTACGTCACCGACCTGACCGGCCAGAAGATCGAGAACCCGACGCGCCAGGCCAACATCCGCGCAAGGCTGCTGGCGACGCTGGAAGGCGAGGCGGCGCAGCGCGGCCCCAAACCCAGGGCGGCCGCCGAGTGAGCGTGAAGACCAGATCGGCGCACCGCCGACCTCCACACAGTGAAAGCGAGCGGCCGGTCGCATGAGCCTCATCAGGAAATTCGCCACCGTCTCCTCCGGGACCCTGATGAGCCGGATACTCGGCTTCACGCGCGAGATGCTGATGGCGGCCGCGCTCGGCACGGGTCCGATCGCCGACGCCTTCTACGCGGCGTTCCAGTTTCCCAACACCTTCCGCAGGCTCTTCGCCGAAGGCGCCTTCAACGCCGCCTTCGTGCCGCTGTTCGCCAAGGAGATCGAGGCGAACGGCATGGACGGCGCCCGGCGTTTCTCCGAGGAGGTGTTCGGCGTCCTCTTCACCGTGCTGATCGGGCTGACCATCGTGATGCAGCTCGCCATGCCGCTTCTCGTCGCGACCATCGTCGCGCCGGGTTTCGCCGACAATCCGGAGAAGTTCGACCTGACGGTCAGCCTCGCGACCGTGATGTTCCCCTATCTCATGTGCATGTCGCTGGGCGCGATGATGGCGGGCATGCTCAATTCGCTGCGCCGCTATTTCGCCGCCGCGGTCGCGCCTGTCTTCCTCAATGTCATCCTGATCGCCGTTCTCGCCTATGCCTGGTATCGCGGCTATGACGGCATGGGCGTGGGCTACGGCCTCGCCTGGGGCGTGCTGGCGGCCGGCCTCGTCCAGCTCGCCATCGTCTGGGGCGCGGTGCGCCATGCCGGCATCAGCGTGCGCTTCAAGCGTCCGCGCCTGACGCCGAACGTGAAGCGGCTCCTGGTGCTGGCTTTCCCGGCGGCGGTCACCGGCGGCATCACCCAGATCAACCAGTTGATCGGCACGGCGATCGCCTCGGGGCAGGAAAGCGCGGTCTCGTCGCTGGCCCTTGCCGACCGTGTCTATCAGCTCCCGCTCGGCGTCGTCGGGATCGCCGTCGCCATCGTGCTCCTGCCGGAGCTGGCGCGCGCCCTGAAGGCCGGCAACGATGTCGAAGCCACCAACCTGCAGAACCGTTCGGTGGAATTCACGCTGTTCCTGACCCTGCCGGCGGCCGCAGCCCTGCTGGTGATTTCCGAACCGATCGTGCGCGTGCTCTACGAGCGCGGCGAGTTCGCCGCCGGCAACAGCACGCCCGTCGTGGCGGCGGTCCTCGCGATCTTCGGCCTGGCCCTTCCGGCCTTCGTGCTGATCAAGGCGTTCACGCCGGGCTATTTCGCCCGCGAGGACACGCGCACCCCGATGATCTTCGCGGCGATTTCGGTCGCCATCAACATTTCGCTGGCACTGCTCCTCTTCCCGGACATGGGCGCGCCCGGCATCGCGGTCGCCTCGGCGGCGGCTGGATGGGCGAATGCGGCGATGCTGCTCGGCGTCCTCGTCTGGCGCGGCCATTGGGGCAGCGACCGGCCGCTGATGACGCGCATACCGCGCCTGGTGCTCGCCGCCGCGATCATGGCGGCGGCGCTGCATTTCGGGGCGGGCTGGCTCGCGCCCTACCTTTCGGCCGATGCCGTGCTTCTGGAGCAGGTCGCGGCGCTCGGCATTCTGGTTGCCGGCGGCGCGATCATCTATTTCGCCTGCGCCTTCGCCACGGGCGGCGCCGACATCGGCATGGTTCGCCGCGGCATCAGGCGAAAGGGCGGTGTTCCCGTATCCGCGCCGGAGGAATGATCAGGCGGCGCGCGGCCGGATTTTGAGCAGTTCGTCGCCGAGCTGCCGCTTCCTTTCCATGATCTCGTAGTCGTGCTGAAGACCGAGGAAGAATCCCTCCGATACCCCGAAATAACGGGCAAGTCGGAGATCGGTGTCGGCGGTGACGGCGCGCTTGCCGAGAACGATCTCGTTGATGCGGCGAGGCGGAACTCCAATCGCCCGCGCGAGCGCGTTTTGACTGAGCGCCATGGGCTCGAGGAATTCGGACGCCAGGATTTCGCCCGCGTGTGGATTGTGGAGGTGATCGTCAGTGGTAGTCGGCAATTTCGACATTGTTCGATCCTCCTTCATTCCAATGAAAACATATGCGCCATTGATCGTTGATCCTGATCGAAAATTGGCCTTTTCGATCCCCTTTCAGCTTCGAGGCGGTTGCCCGGGGGCACCTTGAGGTCATCGAGCCTGCGGGCCTGATTGAGAAGCCTGAGCTTGACCAGCGCCTTGTTCTGGATATCTGGCGGCAGCTTGCGGCTGCGCAAGCCGTTCCAGATTTTTTCCGTTTCCGCATCCGCGAAGCTTTGGATCATTCGACCTATTATAACGCCTAACGTTATAGGAACAAGAAATGCTTCGACTTGGATGCAACGTCCCCTTGCGGGCGTTCGCGCCATCGGCCATAAGCGCGCATCGATTTTCGCCGCGCGCGAAACGGCCCTCCACAAGCCACGAGGAACATTCCATGTCCGCCTTCAAGCCTCTCGTCTTTTCCGGCGTCCAGCCGACCGGCAATCTCCATCTCGGCAATTATCTCGGCGCGATCCGCAAATTCGTCGCGCTGCAGGACAGCTACGACTGCATCTATTGCGTGGTCGACATGCATTCGATCACGGCGCAGCTCGTCCATGCCGATCTCGCCGAGCAGACGAGGTCGATCACGGCCGCCTATCTCGCCGCCGGCATCGACCCGAAGAAGCACATCGTCTTCAACCAGTCGCGCGTGCCGCAGCATGCCGAGCTGGCCTGGATATTCAACTGCGTGGCGCGCATCGGCTGGATGAACCGCATGACGCAGTTCAAGGACAAGGCCGGCAAGGACCGCGAGAACGCCTCGCTCGGCCTGCTCGCCTATCCGAGCCTGATGGCGGCGGACATCCTGGTCTACCGGGCGACCCACGTGCCCGTCGGCGACGACCAGAAGCAGCATCTGGAGCTCACCCGCGACATCGCGCAGAAGTTCAACAACGACTTCTCCGACCGCATCGCCGAGCTCGGCCTGGAAGTCGAGATGGAAGTGGGCGAGGAGAAGGTCAACGGCTTCTTCCCGTTGACCGAGCCGCTCATCGAGGGACCGGCGACGCGGGTGATGAGCCTGCGCGACGGCTCGAAGAAGATGTCGAAGTCCGACCCGTCGGACCTCTCGCGCATCAACCTCACCGACGATGCCGACGCGATCTCGAAGAAGATCAGGAAGGCGAAGACCGATCCGGCACCCTTGCCCTCCGAACTGGAGGGCCTGGAGGGGCGTCCCGAGGCGGAAAACCTCGTCGGCATCTATGCCGCTCTTTCCGACAAGACCCGGCAGGAGGTGATTTCCGAGTTCGGCGGCCAGCAGTTCTCCGTGTTCAAGCCGGCGCTCGCCGACCTGGCGGTGGAGAAGCTTGCACCGATCGCCTCCGAGATGCGGCGCATCCTCGACGACAAGGCTTTCATCGACGGCGTGCTGCGTGACGGCGGCGAGCGCGCCGGCGCGCTCGCGCAGAAGACGATGAAATCCGTGCACGAGATCGTCGGCCTGCTGAACGATTGAGGCCTCGCCGGGTCGGCGGAGAGGCGGGCGCTTGCCGGCCGCCGTTCCAGATGGCAGATTGATGACGGTGCTGGGCGCGGCCGAGGTGCGGGAGAGCTTATGGTTTCAAGACGACTGAGCCGGGAGGCCGGGCATCGCCGGAAATTCCTGACGATCGTCGACGATTCGCCGGAATGCGAGCGTGCGATCGCCTATGCCTCCCATCGTGCGCAGTCGACCAGCGGCGCCGTGGTCCTGCTCTATGTGATCGAGCCGGGCGACTTCCAGCACTGGCTCGGCGTCGAACAGATCATGCGCGAGGAGGCGACCGCCGCCGCCAATGCGGCGCTGGACGCGCATGCCTCCAAGGTGCGCGAGAAGCTCGGCATCGAACCGGAACTGGTCATCCGCGAGGGCGTGCCGACCGAGGAGATCCACAAGCTGATCGAGGAGGACCAGGACATCGCCATCCTCGTGCTCGCCGCGAGCAGTTCGAAGGAAGGGCCGGGCCCCCTCGTCGCCTCAGTCGCCGGCAAGGGCGCGGCGTTTCCCATTCCGGTCACGGTCGTTCCCTACAGCCTCTCCGACGAGGACATCGAAAGCCTCGCCTGATTGCGCTTCGGCCCCGCGCTTCCTAGATAAAGGGGTGAAACGGCGCTTGCAGTTTGTTCCTCATGCGCTTATTTAGAATTATTCCAAACAATGAAGGTGGAGAACCGACATGTTCATCCAGACCGAGGCGACCCCCAATCCCGCGACGCTGAAGTTCCTGCCGGGTAAAGTCGTCCTGGAGGAAGGAACAGCGGATTTTCGGGACGCGGAAACCGCGGGCGCCGCATCGCAGCTCGCCGGCCGGCTTTTCGACGTTCCCGGCGTCACCGGCGTGTTCTTCGGCTATGACTTCATCACCGTCTCCAAGGACGGCGCCGACTGGCAGCACCTGAAGCCGGCGATCCTGGGCACGATCATGGAGCACTTCATGTCCGGCCAGCCGGTGATGGCCACGGAGTCGGGCGCCGGTGAGCGCCACGGCGACGGAGAAGAGTTCTACGACAAGGACGACGAGGAGATCGTCCTGACGATCAAGGAGCTGCTGGACACGCGCGTGCGCCCGGCGGTCGCCCAGGACGGCGGCGACATCACCTTCCGTGGTTATGAGAACGGCGTCGTCTTCCTCAACATGAAGGGCGCCTGCGCCGGCTGCCCTTCCTCGACGGCCACGCTCAAGCACGGCATCCAGAACCTGCTCCGCCACTTCGTGCCGGAAGTGCAGCAGGTCGAGCAGGTCGGCTGATTTTTCCCAGCCTGCGGAAAGCAACAAAAAACCGGGCTCAAGGCCCGGTTTTTCGCATTTGGACGTCGTGTGTTGCCTAGACGGTCCGCTTATTTGACGATGACCTTGGCGCCGACCTCGGCGCGCTCGTAAAGGTCGATGATGTCCTGGTTCATCAGCCGGATGCAGCCCGAGGACATGGCATGGCCGATCGAGTTCCACTCCGGCGTGCCGTGCAGCCGGTAGCCGGTGTCGCCGCCCTTGTTGAAGAGGTAGAGCGCGCGCGCGCCGAGCGGATTGGAAAGGCCGCCCGGCTGTCCGCCGCGCCATTTGGCGAGTTCCGGCTGCCGCTTGATCATTTCCGCCGGCGGCGTCCAGGTCGGCCATTCGCGCTTCATGGCGACGCGCGCCGCGCCCGACCACTCGAAGCCCTCGCGGCCGACGCCGATGCCGTAGCGCATCGCCTTGCCTTCCGGCATGATGTAGTAGAGGAACTTCTCCCGGGTATCGACGATGATTGTGCCCGGCGCCTCGTCGGACCGGTACTTCACCACCTGGCGATGATATTGCCGGGGAACCTTGTAGATCGGGATTGCCGGAAGCTGATAGCCCGCGTCCTTCCTGGCGCCGTATTCAGCCGTGAAAACGTTCAGCCCGCCGGTGGTGCATCCCGCCAGCGCCGTTGCCAGGGCTGCGACAATCAAGAGAGACTTCAACTTCATAATTCGATCCGACGATCCCATATAGAAGAGGCCCGATTCGGGCCGCATTTCTGCCATCATCCTTTAGGCGCGGGATGCGACATTTGCCAAGATGGCGCGCCGCTAAAACTGCAGGTTGCTGTGCCTCTATGGTATTTGAGCAACATTCTCACGAAGCCGTGAAGAAGAAGGACAGGAACAATGTCTTCCTATTTCGTTGCAGGACAGGTCACATCATGAACATTTCAGAAGCCGCCGACCGTTCCGGCCTGCCGGCGAAGACCATTCGCTACTACGAGGATATCGGCCTGCTCGCTCCCGGGCGCTCGGCCAACGGCTATCGCCATTATTCGGGTGACGACGTGCATCGCCTGGCCTTCCTGAAACGGGCGAGGGGGCTGGGCTTCTCGATCGACGAATGCCGGCAGCTGATGGCGCTCTACCAGGATCGCGAGCGTGCCAGCCAGGACGTGCGCGAGATCGCGGTCGCCCATGTCGAGGCGATCGAGGAGAAGATCCGCGAGCTCGAATCGATGCGCCGCACGCTCAACCGGCTGATCCATGCCTGCCACGGCGACGACCGGCCCGACTGCCCGATTCTCGACGACATGGCAGGAGCATTGTCGGCAGCGAACTGAACGGGGTTCAAGCGCGCCGCGAAGAATGGCAGGATGGGCGCATGCCGATCATCTCTCCGATTCCCTCCAACCCGCTGGTCGACGGCCGCCAGTCCGAGCGCGCGCTGATCGTGCGCCGCGGCGTCCAGAGGCTGCTCACGGAGATGGGCGCCGCCATCCTGCCCGAACTGTCGCTGTCGACGGGCCGCCGCGCCGATCTCGTCGCGCTCACCCGCAAGGGCGACATCTGGATCATCGAGATCAAGTCGTCGATCGAGGATTTCCGCGTCGACCGCAAATGGCCGGAATACCGGCTCCATTCCGACCGCTTCTTCTTCGCCACCCATCCGGAGGTTCCGGCGGAGATATTTCCCGAGGAGTGCGGGTTCATCCTGTCGGACGGCTACGGCGCGGAGATCATGCGCGAGGCACCGGAGCATCGCCTGGCGCCGGCGACCCGCAAGGCGCTGATGCTGCGCATCGCGCGCGCCGGAGCCTCGCGGCTGACGGCGGCGGAGATGGCCGGCGTGTCGATCCCCGCTCTGGAAGGGGAGAGCGAGTAGCCTAGCGCGGAGCGCGCTTGGCGAGAATGCGCTGCAGGGTGCGCCGATGCATGTTGAGGCGCCGCGCGGTTTCCGAGACGTTGCGGTCGCACATCTCGTAGACGCGCTGGATATGCTCCCAGCGCACGCGGTCCGCGGACATCGGATTTTCCGGTGGCGCGATCTTCTCGCCCGATATGCGGGTCAGGGCGGCAAACACGTCGTCGGCGTCCGCCGGCTTGGAGAGGTAGTCGACCGCGCCGAGCTTCACCGCCGTCACCGCCGTCGCGATATTGCCGTAGCCGGTGAGGATGATGGTGCGCGCGTCGTCGCGTCTTTCGCGGATCGCGGCCACGACGTCCAGCCCGTTGCCGTCGCCGAGCCGCATGTCGACGACCGCGAAGGCGGGAGCGCCGGCCTTGACCTTGGCGACCGCTTCCTCGACGCTTTCGGCCGTGTCCACCGTGAAGCCGCGCCCTTCCATGGCGCGTGCAAGCCGGGTCAGGAAGGGCTTGTCGTCCTCGACGATGAGCAAAGAACGGTCGTCGCCCAGGAGATCGGCGGCTTCGATTGCGGTTTCCTCGATCATTTTCACATTCTTTCTGCTGTTTTTCCCTGTTTAGGCCAAAATGCGCCCGTTTCCAACTTTGGCAGGCCGATTCGTTAGTAGGCCAGTTCGGCGGCACCCGTCGAAGACAGGAAAGCGTCGTGAGGCCATGCGATCCTCACCACCGCGCCCTTGCCCGGTTCTCCGGCATTGCCGAAGCTGACTGTGGCGCCGGAGCGCTCCAGAAGCGTCTTGGCGATGAAAAGCCCGAGCCCGAGGCCGCCGCCGCCCGCGGTCGCCGGCCTCTTCGACATATAGGGTTCGCCGATGCGATCCAAAACCTCCGCGGGAAAACCCGGCCCGTCGTCGAGGACGCTGATCTGGACCTTCTGCTCGTCCCATTGCCAACTCAGCGTGACGGTTTCCTTCGCGAAATCGACCGCGTTCTCGACCAGATTGCCGAGCCCGTAGATGACGCCCGGATTGCGCCGCCCGACCGGCTCCGGCCCGGCGCGCTGGCCCGGCGCGAGATTGATGCGGATGCCGAAATCGCGATGCGGCGCGATCACCTCCTCGATGAGCGAGGTCAGCGGCAGCCGGGCGATGTGCGCCTCTCCCTCCGAGGACAGGCTGGTCAGCCGCTTGAGGATTTCGCGGCAGCGCTCGCTCTGCGAGCGCAGAAGGGTGACGTCCTCGCGATAGCGCGGATCGTTGCCGAGCGCCCGCTCCATCTCCTTCGCCACAAGCGAGATGGTGGCGAGCGGCGTGCCGAGTTCGTGTGCGGCCGCCGCCGCCAGCCCGTCGAGCGCCGAAAGATGCTGCTCGCGCTGGAGCACCAGTTCGGTCGCCGCCAGCGCGTTGGCGAGCAGCCGGGCCTCCTCCGCCACGCGATAGGCGTAGACGGCGGTGAAGGCGATCGAGGAGACGACCGCCATCCACACGCCCACGACATAGATGAAGGGCATGGAAAGCGTCGTGCCGGGGAACCATGGCAGCGGCAGATGGAAGAACATCAGCCCGGTCGCCATCGCCACCACCATCAGGCCGAGGAGCGCCGTCCACCGCGCAGGCAGCGAGGTGGCCGAGATGACGACCGGCACGGTCATCAGCAGCGAGAAGGGATTGGTGAGGCCGCCGGTCATGAAGAGCAGGCCCGCGAGCTGCAGCGCGTCGAACATCAGGATGCCGAGCGCGGCGAGCGGCTGCAGGCGATGGGTCGCCGGATAGCGGAAGGCGAGGAAGAGGTTCAGCCAGGCCGAGCAGGCGATCAGCGCGAAGCACAGGCTGACCGGCAGCGGAAACTCCAGGAGATAGGCGACGATCAGCACCGCCGCGCTCTGGCCGACGATCGCCAGCCAGCGCAGCCTGATCAGCGTGTTCAGGCGCAAATGGTGTATCTGCTGCGGGTCGGGTCTGCTTATGCTTGCTGCCATGGGCCGTATATGCGCGTGCCAGCGGCCCGCGCCAAGCCTTATTTCGCGCGCGGCTTGGCGCGGTTCGTCGCTGCCGCCTCGAGCGGGTTCTCCGGCCAGGCATGTTTCGGGTAGCGCCCGCGCATCTCGGCGCGAACATCCGCCCAGGAGCCGCGCCAGAATCCGGGCAGGTCGCGCGTCGTCTGGATCGGCCGATGGGCGGGAGAAAGAAGCTCCAGCACGAGCGGCACGGTGCCGCCGGCGATGGACGGGTGGCGGTCGAGACCGAATAGCTCCTGGACGCGGATCGCCAGAACCGGCCATTCCTCGTCGTAGCGGATCGGCACGCTGCTGCCCGACGGCGCATCGAAATGGGTCGGCGCCAGCTCGTTGACCCGCCGCTGCGCATCGTGCGGCACCAGCGACATCAGCCCGTTGGAAAGCGTCTGTGCGTCGATCGCGGCAAGCGACGGCTCGCCGGAAAGAAAGGGCGCCAGCCAGTCGTCGAGCCTCGCGGCGAGCGCTTCGTCACTCATGTCGGGCCACGGATCACCCAGGCCGCGATGCAGCCAGGCGAGCCGGCGGCGCAGCGTGCCGGCGCTTTTTCTCCAGTCGATGAGGTCGAGCCCGTGCGCGCGCAGCGCCTCGATCACGGCGCGGTCGGCCTCTTCGCCCCTCGGGGAAGGCAATTGCCGCTCGGCGAGCCGGATCGCGCCGAGCCTGGTCGTCTCGCGCATGCGCACGGCGCGCCGCCCGGCGTCGAAGAAGCTTTCGCTCGACGTCTCCAGCCGATGCGCGAGATCACGGCGCAGCTCGTCCTCCGAGATGGAGGCGGCCGAGCCTATGCGTGCGTTCTGGGCCTTGCCCTGCAGGTCGGCGACGACCAGGAATTTTTCCTTGGCGAGCTGCTCCGACTGATCGAGCGCCGCCCCGCGCCCGTTGGCGAGGACGAAGCGGCCATATTCCCCGCGTGCCATCGCGACGCGGTCGGGATAGGCGAGGAGAAGGAGCGCGCCGGCCGAGCGGCCCGTTTCGTCTTCCGCCTTCCTTCCTCCAAGCCGTGCCGAGCGAGCCTGCCTTGCGGCGAGGTCGCGGGCGTTGCGGGCGCGCGGCGAGCGGTCCTGCCGGAAACGCGAAAGTCGCTGGTCGAGATCGGCCGCGTTGCCGCCGAGCCCGCGCTCGGTGAGAAGCACCGCGATTTCGGCCGCCGTCGCCTCGTCGCCGCTTTTCGCGGCCTCAGCGACCATATGTGCGAGCCGCACCGGCAGGGCGAGCTTGCGCATCGCTCGGCCCGCCTCCGTCAGGCGCCCGCCGACGTCGATGGCGCCGAGATCCGCAAGCAATGCGCGCGCTTCGGCAAGCGCGGGCGCCGGCGGCGGATCGAGGAAGGAGAGCGTCGTCGGGTCGGTGACGCCGAAGGCGGCGCAGTCGAGCACGAGGCCGGAAAGGTCGGCCTCCAGGATTTCCGGCGGCGTGAAGGCTGGCAGCGCGGCCGTCTGCTCGGCACGCCAGAGCCGCAGCGCCACGCCCGGCTCGGTGCGGCCGGCGCGACCGGCGCGCTGGTCGGCGGAGGCGCGCGATACGCGCACCGTCTCGAGCCGCGTCAGCCCGGTCGAGGGTTCGTATTTCGGCAGCCGCGACAGGCCCGAATCGATCACCACCCGCACCCCGTCGATGGTGATCGAGGTTTCGGCGATGCTCGTTGCCAGCACGAGCTTCCGTCGACCGGCGGACGCGGGGCGGATCGCCGCGTCCTGCGCCTTGCCGTCGAGCCCGCCATAAAGCGGCACGACGTCGACATCGGCCGCGACGCGGTCCCGCAGCAGTTCGGCGGTGCGCTCGATCTCGCGCTGGCCCGGCAGGAAGGCTAGCACGCTGCCCTGTTCTTCCGAAAGCACCGAGCGCGCCGCCTGCGCCATCGCGTCCTCGATGCGCATGTCGGTTGGACGCTCTTCGTGGCGCAGTGCGACGGGAAAGCTGCGGCCCTCGCTGGCGACGACCGGCGCGTGGCCGAGCAGCGAGGCGACGCGCGCGCCGTCGATCGTCGCCGACATGACGAGCAGCCGCAGGTCGGGCCTCAGCGCGCCCTGGACGTCGAGCGCGAGCGCGAGCCCGAAATCGCCGTCGAGCGAGCGCTCGTGGAACTCGTCGAAGATCACCGCGGAAACGCCGGGCAGTTCGGCGTCGTCGAGAATCATCCGGGCAAGCACGCCCTCGGTCACGACGAGGACGCGCGTCTTCGCCGAGACCTTGTTTTCCATCCGCATCGCATAGCCGACGGTGCCGCCAGGCTCCTCGCCGATGATGCTCGCCATGCGACGGGCGGCGGCGCGGGCGGCGAGCCGACGCGGCTCGAGGAGCACGATGCGTCCGTCGCCGCGCCAGGGCGTGTCAAGAAGCGCGAGCGGCACGATGGTCGTCTTGCCCGCGCCGGGCGGGGCGACGAGCACGGCGTTGCGGCCGCTTTCCAATGCCTTCTCCAGCTCTGGCAGGGTCTCGCTGACGGGCAGGCGGGGAAGGGCGCGCGCGCTCATTCGCCGATCCGCGCGACGTCGCCGCCGGCGGCCTGGGCATCTGCCTCGTCATGGGTGACGAGCAGCGCCGGCAGCCCGCTTTCGCGGGCGCGGGAAAAGACCAGCTCGCGCATCTGCTGGCGCAGATCGGCGTCGAGCCTGGAGAACGGCTCGTCGAGCAGCAGCATGCGCGGCTCCGACAACAGCACGCGGGCAAGCGCGACGCGCGCCTTCTGGCCGCCGGAAAGCGTGTCGGGATCGCGCTCGCCGAGCCCGGCAAGACCGACCCGCTCCAGTGCCCTCTCGGCACGGCGCCTGCGCTCCTTTCTGTCCGCGACATGCGCCGGAAGCGCGAAGATCAGGTTGCCCGCTACCGACATATGCGGGAAGAGCAGCGGGTCCTGGAACAATATGCCGACATGGCGGTCCTCCGCCGGCAGGCGTGTGATCTCGACCGGACCGGCCATGACGCGGCCGGTGGCGGTGAAGGCCGGATCGAGAAAGCCGCCGATATAGGCGAGCAGCGTCGACTTGCCCGAGCCCGAAGGCCCCATCACCGTCAGTACCTCGCCCGGCGGAACATGGCGGGTGAGCGACAGGAGTTGCGTCGCGCCGAGCGCGATCGTCACCTTGTCGAGAGAAAGCCCCCTGTCGTCCATCCGTTCCGTCCTCAAATGCGCATGGCGCGCCGGCGGCGAAATAGCATCGCCGGCAAAGCGGTCGCAACGAGAAAGCCGAGCGTCGGCAGGAGCATCTGCAGGAAGGCGTAGACGCCGATAACGCGGCGGTTGCCGCCGGAGGCGAGCGCCACGGCCTCGGTCGTGACGGTCGCGAGCCGCCCGGCGCCGATCAGAACGGTCGGCAGATATTGGCCGATCGAGACCGCGAAGCCGACCGCGCCGGCGATGAGCACGGTGCGCAGGAGCATCGGCAGCTTCACTTTCCAGAAGGTTTCGCTTCGCTTGCGGCCGAGGCCCGCCGCGATCGCTTCGTAGCGGCGGTCATGCGCGCGCCACGGATCGCTCAGCGAAAGGAAGACATAGGGCATCACGAAGACGAGATGCCCGAGGATCAGCGCCGGCAGGCTTGCCATCGTCCCCGTCAGGATGAAAAGGAGCTGGAGCCCGAAGAGGAACGCCGCCTGGGGCACGATGAGCGGCAGGTAGACCAGGAACAGCGCCCAGCGTCCCGGCCGGCGGCCGGTCTCGTCCTCCCGGCGCAGGCAGAGAATGGCGAGGATCACGGCGGCGATGGTCGCCGCGACGGCAACGACGAGCGTCGTCGCCAGCGGCGAGAAGATCCGGGGCGTGGCCGTCATCCAGGTCTTCAGCGTGAAGGATTGCGGCAGCGTGTCGGGAAACTTCCAGAAGCCGGAAACCGACCAGATGGCGAGCGTGGCCAGCCCGGCGAAGACGACGAGCGCGGAGACGGACATGGCGGCGAGCGCGCCGTGCCTTGCCGGCGCGTCGTGGCGGAAGCGCCGGCCGCGAAGCGCCAGATGGTTGCGCAGGAGCGCGCCGAGACGTTCGATCCCGATCCATGCGGCAAGTGCCGCCGCCGTCACGGCAAGCTGCGCCAGCGCTCCCGCGGAAGCGAGATATCGCATCGAGAGGTCGGGCGAGTTCATCCATTGAAGGAGCCGCACGGCGAGCGTCGGTGGCGTCGTCGGGCCGAGGATCATCGCGACGTCGACGACCGAGCTTGCGAAGGCGATGACGGCGAAGACGGCGAGCCTGATCTGCGCGTAGATCGCGGGCCAGGCAAGCAGGAGGAAGCCGGCGACGCGTCCGTAGCCGAGCGAGGCGGCGAGCATGCGCGTCTCGGCGAGCCTGACCTGCGGCATGGCGGCGAGCGTCACCAGAAGCAGGAAGGGAATTTCCTTCACCACCAGTCCGGCGATCATGGCGAGCCCCATCGGATCGTTGACGACGGCGATGTCGGGCGGGCGCGTCCAGCCGGTCAGTTCCGGCGAGACGAGACGAGCGATCATGCCCGATGGCGCGATCAGGAAGGCGAGGCCGAAGGCGGCCGCCGCGTGCGGTACGGAAAGCAGCGGCGAGACGAGGTGCTGGAGGCGCGAGAAGACGCGCGTGCCCGCCCAGGCGGCGACGAAGAACATCACGACGAGCAGCGATATGCCCGCCGATGCGATGCCGGCGAGGAAACTCAGGCCGATCGATCCATCTATCCCCGGTCGCGCCAGGAAGTCGGCGAAGTAAGCGAGCGTGAACTCGTTGCCGCCGAGCGCCGGCAGATAGCCGAAGGCGGGCAGCACCGTGCCGGCGAGGCCGAAAAGGATGGGGCCGGCAAGCAGGAACACCGTTAGGGGAGGGCCGAGGCGCGTCAGCATGGAGTGAAACTATAGAATTGCCGGCGCAAGAATACCCCCTGGTCTCCTGAGCTTGGTGGGGATTGTCGTTCCTTGAAGTGGAGACCGGCCAGCGTCGGTCGACAGCGTCGTGGCAGGAATGGTAAGGCAGAGCTTACCGTTCTTCTTTCCGGGCGGCGGGACGTCATCACATGCTGCCCCTCCACCACGCTGCGCGTGGTCCCCTTCTCCCGCGTTGCAGGGGAGGATCCGGCGTTGCGGCCGGCCGCTTCCCGGGGTCCTTCCCCGTTTACGGGGGAGGGGGACCGCCGGAGGCGGTGGAGGGGGCGTCGCCATGAGAAGGGCCGCTGCTGTCGGCTCGCGCCTCGCGCGCCGACGCTAGTTCCCCACGCCGTAGCGGCGCTTCCATTCCTCCTCGATCCGCTCCATCCAGCTTGGATGCGGCTCGTCGATCGCCGGGCCGAGCTCCTCGGGGCGCAAGGTCGCGACGCCGAGATCGATCGCCTCGAAGGCCGCGCGGTCGGCCTCATCGAGCCTGTCGATCGCGAGCACTGTCGGGTCGCCCCAGAATTTCGGATCCTGCTTGCGGACCTGGGCTTCCGGCGAGAGCAGGAAATCGGCGAGCACCAGCGCGCCGGCCTTGGCCGAGGCGTTGTAGGGAATAGCGACGAAATGCGTGTTCGCCAGCGTTCCCGCGGGAAAGGTGAAGGAGCGCACCGTGTCCGGCAGCTCGCCATTGGCGATGGCGCCGGAGGCTTCCGACGGGTTGAAGGCGAAGATGATGTCGACCTCGTTGTCGGCGAGCAATTGCTTCATCGCCGGATAGTTGCGGGGATAGGCCTTGCCGCCGCGCCACATCAGCGGGTTGAGCTGGTCGAGATAGGCGAAGAGCGGTGCGGTCACCTTGTCGAAATCGGCATCGTCTGAAGGCTTCAGAAGCACCGAACGGTCCTCGACCAATTCCGCCAGCACCTGTTTGAGGAAGGAGGTGCCGGTGAAGTCCGGCGGTTGCGGATAGGAGAAACGGCCCGGGTTCTCCCCGGCCCAGGCAAGCAGCTCGCGCGCCGATTTCGGCAGGGCGTCCGCGGGCGTCTCCGCGGAATCATGGAAGAAGACCAGCTTGGCCATGCCCCAGGGGCTTTCCAGCCCTTCCACCGGAATGGTGAAATCGGTGCGGATCGTCGGCTTGTCGTCGGCGTCGACATAGCGCCAGTTCGGCAGCTTCTCGGCCCAGCCGGGCGAGAGCAGCAGGCCTTGACGCTTCATCGAGGCGAAATTCTCGCCGTTGATCCAGATGAGGTCCACGCTGCCGCCGTCGTTGCGGCCGGCCGCCTTCTCGGCCACCACCTTGGCGACGGCGGTCGCCGTGTCGTCCAGCTTGACGTGGACGACGCCGACGCCGTAGCGCCGCTGCATCTCGCCGGCCGCCCATTCCAGATAGGCGTTGATGTTCTCAGATCCGCCCCAGGCGTTGAAATAGACCGTCTCGCCTTTCGCGTCCTCCAGAACCTCGTCCCATTTCGCGGGATCGAGGGCGAGGGCGCGCGTCGCCATCGCCAGAAGCAAGGCGAGGCCGATCAGCAATCTTTTCATCAGGAAGGCTCCCGTCTGGAATTTCACCGGCGATTGAGCATATGCGGGCAAACAGCGTCAATGCGGGCCGAGACGGGGGAGGGTCAACAAGGCGTGACGGGAAGGTGATGCGCCGTGGCGCCGAAAGAAAATGGCGGCCGGGAATTCCACGGCCGCCATTATTGAGAAGTCAGTCGGCTTCGTCGGCGGAATCGGCGTTGAGCTGGCCGTATTTTTCCTCGCCGATCTTGTCGAAGAGTTCGAGTTGCGTCTCGAGGAAGTCGATATGGCCTTCCTCGTCGATGAGCAGTTCCTCGAAAAGCTTCATGGTCACGTAGTCGCCGAGCTCCTGGCAGATCTCGCGCGACTTCTTGTAGGAGGTGCGGGCGTCATATTCGCCGGCAAGGTCGGCTTCGAGCACTTCCCGGACGTTCTGGCCGATCCTCAGCGGACCGACCTTCTGCAGGTTCGGATGACCTTCGAGGAAAATGATTCGCTCGATGATCTTGTCGGCGTGATGCATCTCCTCGATGGATTCCTCACGCTCCTTCTTGGCGAGCTTCGTGTATCCCCAGTCTTCGAGCAGCCGGTAGTGCAGCCAATACTGGTTGACCGCGCCAAGCTCGAGAAAGAGGGCTTCGTTAAGCCGCTCGATGATCCTTTGTTCGCCCTTCATTGCTGCTGCTCCCGTACTGGCCGCGCAATCCACGTACGCGGTCCAGGAATGGTACGATCTCGTTTTCACCGGCGCTCGCGCGCCGGTGATAGTCCTCGGTTACCCGAATGATCGTTTCCACCACATTTGGGAAGCAGCCGCAACAGCGACCGCGCTTCTTCAGCGTATGATAAACCTTGGCCGGAACGATGAGCTGCCACGGATCCGCGTCGAGAAGCTCGACGACAACCTGCTCGATTTCCTTCTGGGTAATCAGATTGCAGTGACAGACCAGCATTTCCAAACTCTACTTTTGGGTCATCGCGCGCATCGGCATGCGATGTGTTTCCTTACGGACCCGGTCCTCACCGGGTAAGATTGAGCCCCACATTCGTGACGTGGGGCGAAACTCCGCTCAGTTCGCGCGCCAGATTCGCGGCCGCGCTGTTGTCGTTGCCGGCCGAGTCCGGCAGCACGAACACCGCCGCCGTCAAAAGGCAGGCGGCCAATATCGACGAGATCTGGGCCATTCTTCGCCTCATCGCGTCACCTCAATGCACCGTTTGCGAACGGGAGCGCGCCAGCACGTCCTCGATCGCGAATTGCGGGATCGGCAGCAATTTCTGGTCCAGCGCCGCCAGCGTATCGGCGAAGCTTTCGGCCGCTTCCGAGATCTGCGGGCCGCGCGCGGCGCAGGCGATCGCCGACAGGCAGGTCTGCGCGGTCCTGCGGTCGCCATGCTGATAGCCGGCGATGAGCCCGAGCGTCAGGCATTCGTCGCGACAGATATGGTGCGCGTTGAAGGGGAAGCTGCGCATGGGGCATGCGGCGCAATGCCTCAGCGTGCGGACGAAGTTCGAAAGCTCCGCCAGGGCTTGGCGGCCGGGCCGCGCGCCGAGCGCCGCGGCATAGAGCTCCCACGTCATCTCCCACGGCGCGACCGAACCGGTCTCGAAGCCCGCCATCCAGCGGCGATAGCCTTCGAGCACCAGCTTTTCCGGCTTGCGCTGGAAATAGCAGTCGACGTCACAGCCTTCGTTTTCCTCGAGAAAATGCATTCAAAGGCCCCGCGACGATGTCGGCGAGGCGCCCGCGGCCGCATCGGACCGGGATGACGATCGTTGGCGGAGATTGCAGACGGCAACACGGCCGGCCCGCGAGAGGCAGACAGACATTTCGTCCTCCAATCGAAAGGGTTCAAGGCCCAGACATCAAAGGTTGGCGCTCCCTTGGAGCACCCGACATAAAGCCCATGAACAGTGGTCTTGTCAATTCATACATGACAAAAACACTCATGGATCAATAGCTTAGAATGGTTCTAAGTATTTTCCCCGCAATTTTCGCGCTTTGGTTGCGGCGATGCTCGGAACGTCGCCTTCGGGGACGAGCGCGCGCCGGAGCGCCGCCCGGGAAGCTTCCTTCGAAAGCTTCCCGGGAACCTTTCGTTACTTGCGGACGGCCGTGACTTCGATCTCGACCAGCCAACCGGGATTGACGAGACCGGCGACCTGCATCACCGAGCGGCTCGGCAGGTTGGGCTGCGCCTCGGTTCCGAAGAACTGCGTGTAGCCTTTCATGAAGCCGGCGAAATCCATCTTTCCTTCGTTCTCGGGATCGCCGACCAGGAAGACCTGCATCTTCACGACGTCGCCCATGGTCAGGTCGAGGTCGGTGAGCGTCTTCTCGATCGACTTGAGCACGCCGACCGTCTGCGCCTCCGTATCGCCGAAGGCGGCGACGGTGTTCTTCTCGGCCTGTTCGTCGGCGACCGGGGGAACCGCTCCGCTGACATAGACGGTGGTCAGGCCGGCCGGCACCTCGACGGCGCGGGCGATCGGAAAGTTGGAGCCCGGCGTCGAATGGCGGACCACCTCGCCTTCAGCGAAGGCCATGGGCGTCGACAGCAGCATGGCCAGCGGAATCAAAGTGGAAGCGAGTCGTTTCGTCATCGTAGCTCCTTGAATTTTGGAAGGACGTGTACCTGTCGATTGTCGAAAAGGCGGGGCGCCTTTGCAAGAAGGCGCCCCGTGGATTTGCTGCGCCCTAGGGTCGCGCCGCCTCGACGTCGTCTTTCGTGGCTGGTTCGGCGTAGTTGTTGCCGAAATGGGTGCGGATGTAGTTGACCACCGCAATCACCTGTTCGTCGTCGAGCATGGACCCCAATGCCGGCATCGCCTTCTGGCCGTTGATGATCACATAGGCCGGATAGCCCGCCGCCTCGAGGTTCTCGTTGTTGGCGAGCTTCGGATAGGCGGCGGCGCCGATCGCGCCGGCGCCCTCGGGCATGTGGCAGCCCTGGCAGACCGTCTCGTAGATGGCGGCGCCGTCCGTCTGCACGACCTTGTTGGTCTCGGTGACGCCGCCCGTCGCGTCCGACGATTGGGCGAGCGCGGCAACGGCGCTACCGGCGAGCATCGCAATGGCCGCGCAGGCGCCGGCGATCGATTTGATCTGGTTCATGTTATCGCACTCCTCAACCGTTGATTACGCGCTGGTGCAGGCGGCTGATCGCATCGAGGCCGGACAGGATCGCGCCCTCCTGCCAGGCGGGAATGTAGGAGATGTGCTCGCCCGCCATGGCGATGCGCCCGTCGATCGAGCTCGCGGCCTGGTAGTGCGCCTTGCGGCTGTCTTCCGACCAGGTGCCGTAGCAGCCGAGCGTCCAGGGCACGCGGTGCCAGCCGATCGAGATGCCGTTGTCGAACTCGTCATTGTATTGCGGATGGATCTGCGCGCCGTATTCGAGCGCCTTCTTGACCCGCTCCTCCGGCGGCAGCGAGGTGAACTGCATCGCCCACGCTCCCCAGGAATAGGCGCCGAGCAGCACGCCCTTGCCCTTGCTGAAGAATTCGGAGCTCGGATAGGAGATCAGCGTGTTCGGCAGATCGGTAAACGTGATGCCGCCATAGATGTGTTCGTCCTCTTCCCAGAAGCGCCGCTTGAACTGCAGCCCGACCTTGACCGAGGCCGCGTAGGGCAGATTGTCGATCGCCGCCTGCATTTCGGACGAGACCTTCGTCTTGACCTGGCTGAGAACCGAGAACGGAATGGTGCAGATACACCAATCGGCTGTCGCCGTCTTCGGCTCGCCGCCGGTCACCGAATCGACGTAGTGGACGGTCACGCCCTGGTCGTCCTGGTCGATCTCGATGACCTTGGCGTTGTAGGTGACCAGGTCGCCGATCTCCTTCTCGAAGCCCTTGGCGATCATGTCCATGCCGCCGACCGGCTGGAAGATCGCGGTCTGGAATTCGTAGAGGTTTCCGGTCGAGAGGTTCCGCCACAGGCCGGACTGGACGATTTCGGAAAGTCCGATCGGATCGGACGGCTCCGCCACCGGCATCTGGCCACCTCCCGGATCCACCCGGTAGCCGCGGCGCTCGCTCGAATCGACGCCCTTCACATAGGCGTAGTCCTTGTCGAGGGCACCCCAGCCGCGCAGCGCGTCAAGCAGCTTCTCGCGATCCTCGGTGGAAACGGCCTGGTCGAGCCCGCCCTGATTGGTGCTCTTGGCGAGCAGTTCCGCCACATGGCCGTTGAAGTCGGCATTGATGTGCCGGAAGCGCTGCGGCTTGCCGTCGAACGCCTTCGACGAATGCAGGTAGGCGTTGTGGTTGACCTGGTTGAATGGCTGCATCTCGACGCCGAATTCCTTGGCGTAATGGAGAACGCCATGATGGTGGTAGGGAACGCGCCAGGGGCCGGGGTTAAGGTACTGCCCTTCGTCGAACTTGCATTCCTGCTCGAAGCCGCCGAGCTCGGTGTACTTGTCGCCGCCGCGAATGGTCCAGCAGCGGCCGCCGGCCACTTCGCGATACTCCAGGATCTGGACCTTGTACCCGGCCTTGCGCAGTTCGTAGGCGGCCACCATGCCGGCAAGCCCCGCGCCGAGTATGAGCACGGAGGCCCCCTTCGGGTCGCCATCCAGCTTCAACGATCCCGTGAAGGGCGATTCCTGGGCGAAACCGAGCGTCGTCATGGCCTGGTACATCGCGGCACTGCCGGCGACCGTACCGATCATTGACAACAGGTCTCGCCGGCTCATTGAAGATGATCCAGTCGGCATCGGAAAACTCCTTGATGATGCGAATGGGAGCAAACCTCGAAATGCAGCTCGGTTCCGCCCCCACGATTATGCGGATGGCGGCTTTGCGCTCGCCAGCTTCCTTTCGAATCCGGTCGCTGACGAGGCTTCCTGATCGATGGGTAGCCGCCTATCTTCCGCCCGTGCCGAAGGGGGGTCAATGCAATTGCTGGCCAATTCGGATGGTCCACGGAACGGTTCGTGCAATCCGACCTCTCGGCTCGGCTTAGCGTCATGTGGTGGTTGCATTCCGACGGCTATATGCAACTATTCCGCATGGACGCGCCGACTGGACGGATAGAGGACGGAAGGAGTACCAACCGATGAGCGACACTACGACAGCCGACGGATCGGGCAATTCCGCCAGGAAGGCGTATCTGGTCGGCAGCGGCATCGCCTCGCTGGCCGCCGCGGCCTATCTCGTGAAGGAAGGCGGGGTTCCGGGCGAGAGTATCACCATCTTCGAGCAGGAAGAGAATTACGGCGGCAGCCTCGACGCGCGCGGCAATCCGCAAGACGGCTATTCGATGCGCGGCGGGCGCATGTTCGAGGAAAAGTTCAACTGCACCTACGATCTCCTGTCGTTCATCCCGGCCATCAGCGACCCCAAGAAGTCGGCCAGGGACGAACTGATGGAATTCCATCAGGAGTTCTTCTGGAACGACAAGGCCAGACTCGTCTCGGGCGGCGCCATCGTCGACGTCGCTAACCTGGGCTTCAGGGAGCGCGACCGGCTCGACCTCGTGGAGCTCTGCGCGACGCCCGAGGCCGTGCTCGGCACGCGGACGATCGAGGAGTGGTTCGACCCGGAATTCTTCAAAAGCAATTTCTGGTTCATCTGGTGCACGACCTTCGCTTTCGAGCCGTGGCACAGCGCGGTGGAGTTCAAGCGCTACTGCCTGCGCTTCACGCATCTGTTTTCGACCATCGACACGATGGCCGGAATCTACCGTACCCAGTTCAACCAGTACGACGCCATGGTGCGGCCGATCATGGGCTGGCTGAAGGAGCGCGGCGTCGTCTTCCGGGCAGGCACCGAGGTGACCGATATCGACGTCGCCATCGACGGCGGCGAGAAGGTCGCCACCCGCATCCGTTATCTCGCCGAGGGGAAGGAAGGCGACATCGATCTCGCGCCGGACGATCTCGTCTTCGTCACCAATGGCAGCATGACCGCCGACACGACTTACGGCTCGTCGACCGCGGCACCTGCCCTGGATACGGAAAAGCATGGCGGCTCCTGGAAACTGTGGCAGCGCCTCGCGGCGAAGTCGCCGGATTTCGGACGCCCGGCGGCTTTCTGCACGGACATCGAGAAGACCAAATGGGAATCGATCACCGTCACCGCCCACGATTCGACCTTCTTCGACCTGCTCGAGGCGTTCTCGGGCAGCGAGGCGGGCAAGGGCGGGCTCGTCACCATCAAGGATTCCAACTGGCTCCTGACCGTGGTGCTCAATCACCAGCCGCACTATTACGAGCAGCCGAAGGGCACCTGGGTCTGGTGGGGATATGGCCTGTTTCCGGACAAGGTCGGCAATTTTGTCCAGAAGAAGATGTCGGAATGCACCGGCCGCGAGATCCTCGAGGAAATTCTGCTCCATCTCCGTTTCGCGGAGAAGATGGAGCATATCCGCGACACCTCGATCGTCATCCCGGCGATGATGCCCTACATCACCAGCCAGTTCATGCCGCGCACCGGCACGGATCGCCCGAAGGTCGTCCCGGCCGGTTCCAGGAACCTCGCCTTCATCGGCCAGTTCACCGAAATCCCCGACGACGTGGTGTTCACCGTGGAGTATTCGGTGCGTTCGGCCCAGATCGCCGTTTTCGGACTACTCGGGCTCGATCGGAAGGTCTCGCCCTTCTACAAGGGACAGCACGACCCGCGCATCCTGTTCGACGCGCTCAAGATGCTGCATCGCGGGTAGGGCGGCGACGCAAGCCGGCGATCGCGCCCTGTCATCGGCGGTCGTCGACTTGTGCGTAGACCACCAGCTTGAGATGCTGGCCGCCGTCGATCGCCAGCGAGGTGTGCTCGAAGGTGACAGGCTTCCCGTCGATGCGGATCAGGCGCGTGCCGGTACAGGGCCCGTGCACGTCTTGCCGATGCCACCAGCGCCTGAAGTCGGGTGAGACACGCTCCAGCTCGTCGATCAATGCGCGTGCGTCGGCATCGTCGCGCGAAGCCGCGAAATCGCGGCGGAAGCTGGCGAGCATGGCCGGTGCCTGCCCCTCCCAATCAACGAAGGCGTCCCGTAGCTCTGGATCGGTGAAGAGCAGCCGGAGCAGGTTGCGTCGGGCGGGGCCGTGGCGGCCGAAACCGAAGAGGCGGTCGGCCGGCTCATTGCTGGCCAGCACATCCCATCGCAGGTTGATGACATAGGCGGCGTGAGGCGCGAGATCGTCCACCAGACGGCGCGCGAGCGACGGCACCGCGCAGAATGTCTTGCCGGGCTCGGCCGGCGGGCGCTCATGGGCAAGCAGGAAGAGATGCCGGCGCTCGGCGGCGTCGAGCTTGAGCACGCGGGCGAGATTGTCGAGGAAGTCGGCTGAGACGCCGATATCCCGGCCCTGCTCGAGCCAGGTGTACCAGGTGAGTCCGACGCCCGCGAGCGCTGCCACTTCCTCCCGCCTCAGCCCCGGCGTGCGTCGCCGCTTGGCCGCCGGCAGCCCGACATCTTCCGGCGTCAGGCGCTCGCGGCGCGCACGCAGGAAGTCGGTAAGTTCGGGACGGGTTCGTTGGAGGGTGCGCATGGTCGTCTCGTTACCGGTAGTAACAGCATAAGAAGCTAAATTGTAAAAGGCTACGGCGACGGTATTGCCTATCGCGTCACGACGAAAGGACGCAAGATGAATTCCGACGCCTGCACCGCTGAAACTCTCGATATCAAGGCCGCGGCCAAGACGGCCCGCCCGCCCTGGCTGGGCCTGTCCGTTCTGTTGCTGGCCGGGTTTGTCACGATTTTCGATCTCTTCGTGGTCAATGTCGCGATCCCCGGCATGCAAATCGATCTCGGCGCGAGCTTTTCCGAGATAGGGTTCATCGTGGCCGGCTATGAGCTCGCCTTCGGGGTGCTGCTCATCACCGGTGGGCGGCTCGGCGATCTCTACGGCCGCCGCAAGCTGTTTCTCGTCGGCATGGCGGGCTTCACGCTCGCTTCGGCGCTTTGCGGACTGGCGCCGAACACGGGCGTGCTGATCGGCGCGCGCGTCGTGCAGGGGCTGACCGCCGCGCTGCTGTTCCCGCAGGTCTATGCCTCGATTCGGGTGAACTTCTCCGGTGCCGACAGCCGCCGCGCCTTCGGTTTCCTCGGCATGACGCTCGGCCTTGCCGCCATCGCCGGACAGGTCGTCGGCGGCTTCCTGATCGAGGCCGATCTCCTTGGGCTCGGCTGGCGCATCATCTTCCTCGTCAACGTGCCGATCGGCCTCTTCGCGATCCTCATGGCGCGTTTCGTTCCCGAGACCCGCGCGCCCTCGCGCCCCTCGCTCGACTGGCCGGGCGTGGTGTTGGTGAGCCTCGGCCTGACCCTGCTGCTGGTGCCGCTGATCGAGGGGTCGGCCCATGGCTGGCCGCTCTGGAGCCTCGTGTCGCTGGCGGCGGCGGTCGCGCTGCTCCTCGCCTTCCACCGCCATCAGGAAGGTCGGCGACGGGCGGGCCTGCAGCCGCTGGTCGACATGAAACTGATGCGCCAGCCCCGTTTCGCGCAAGGCGGCCTGCTGGTGCTGCTGATCTATTCCACCGCCTCGTCCTTCTTCCTTTGCTTCGCGCTCCTGGCGCAGACCGGATTCGGGCTCAGCCCGTTCGAGGCGGGCGGCGTCTTCGCTCCGTGCAGCATCGGCTTCGTCGCGGCCTCGATGAGCGCGCCGCGCCTCGTCGCCCGCTTCGGCACGGCCGCCATCGCCGCCGGAGGATTCGTCTATGCGCTGTCGATCGGCCTGCTGATCGCACAGGTCTGGCTCGCCGGCGCCGATCTCGTCGTAGCGCATCTGATCCCGGTGCTGGTCGTGGTCGGCGCGGCGCAGGGCCTCATCATGACGCCGCTCCTGAACCTCGTGCTGGGGTTTGTGGAGGAGCGGCAGGCGGGCATGGCGTCAGGCGTTATCTCCACGCTCCAGCAGGTGGGGGCGGCGCTGGGCGTGGCGGCGGTCGGCATGCTGTTCGGTGCGACGCTTGCGGGCGGGACGGACATGGAGGCGCCTGCCGGCCTCTACGCCTCCGCCTTCGTCGGCGGTATGTTCTACAACCTCGCCACCGCCATCATCGCAGCAATCCTGATCGCCAGGATCGCGCGTCATGCAAGACGCCCGGACGAGTAGAACGGGACCGCGCGACAATCGCCGTGCTTGGGGCCATGTCGCGGATACCGCGCGATCGAAAGCTGCCTAGGTGCTCCTCGACCGTTTGTCGGACGGCATGCGCTGGAATCGCTCCACCGTTCCGTCAAGTCGCACCCATTTATGTTTCGATTGTTCGAACACCGACATGGCGGGCGGCGCGAAATCCGGGTCGGCAAGCGA
Organism: Aquamicrobium sp. LC103; assembly: GCF_001014615.2. Taxonomy (GTDB): domain Bacteria; phylum Pseudomonadota; class Alphaproteobacteria; order Rhizobiales; family Rhizobiaceae; genus LBCQ02. The sequence goes on along the minus strand of NZ_LBCQ02000001.1, from coordinate 230,797 downwards.
CCCTACCGCCACCCCGATCACGGAAGGCGAGGCATCGGGCTTCCAATAGACGGTCGAGCCGCAAGCCGGGCAGAAATGCATCCGGACCTTGCGGCCGCTCTCTGCGGTACGAACGAATTCCGTAGACGGTCCGGAAATTTCGACACTGTCGACCGAATAGAACGCATTGGCGCTGAACGGCGCACCTGTTCTTCGCTGGCAGGCGAAACAGTGACATAGCGCGGTCGATCGTGGCGGCTCGCTGAGCATCAGTCTGAGGGCGCCGCAAGCGCATTGGGCATTGGCCATGGGAACTCCTCCCGCTTGTAGGGTGAGATTACGGTGGATTTGTATTGAGGGCTGAAGCGCAAGCCGAACCGCAATTCAGTGCGGTGGGCGATGCGGAGGGCCGAGGCCTGGTGCCAATTCAGGCACAAGAAGCGTCAATGTAGATCGTCGAAATACCGAAATCCAGGGAAAAGGCGGCTTCGAGCTTCGAACGGGTGATCCTTCAACCCGTCCCACCGTCCGGATGCAGCCTTGGACTTGCTAAATCATTTATCTGCTATATAATCTGTGTGTTATATATTGGATTTCGCATGACGACACTCGACCATTCCTTCGCCGCCCTTGCCGACCCCACCCGCCGCGCCATCATCGCGCGGCTGGCGGAGGGCGAGGCGACGGTGCAGGACCTCGCCCGCCCGTTTTCCATCAGCCAGCCCGCGATCAGCCGCCACCTGAAGGTGCTGGAGGAGGCGGGGCTGATCGAAACCCGCGTCGAAGGCACCGCCCGCCCCCGCCGCCTGAAACCGGACGCCGTCGAGGCGCTCTGGGACTGGCTTGGCCAATACCGCGCTCTTTGGGAGACGCAGTTCCAAAAGCTGGACGCGGTTCTCGACGGCCTGCCGGACGAGGCCGGCCAAATCGCTTCCGGGAACCCTGAAAGGAGCACGCCATGAGCATGACCCCGGATCCAGCCAAGCTGCAGCTCGTACTGGAGGGCGAAACCGACATTGTCGTCCGGCGCGATTTCACCCATCCGCCCGCCCGCGTCTGGCGTGCGCTGACCGAGCCCGATCTGATCCGCCAGTGGATGGCCTCGCGCGATACGATGACGCGCTGCGAGGTGGACCTGCGTCCGGGCGGATCGTTTCACTATGAATGGCCCGAGTTCTTTTTCTCGGGGCCGATCCTGGCGGTCGATGCCCCGCATCGCATGGTTCATGTCGAGCATTTCAACGGCGACACCTCCTCGGGTCCAACGATCACGACCGATCTGGTCGCGCGTGGAACCGGGTCCCGTATGACCATGGTGATGCGCTACGCCGATGCCGAGGCGCGGGCCGCGGCGATCGAGATGGGCTTCACCCATGGCCTGGACGAGGTCTATGGCAGGCTCGAGGCACTGACGATCACGGAATGACGGGCGTCTCGTCACAAGGCCGGCAAGGCCTGCCGGTGGGAATACGCCCGGGTATCCAGGGAACAATGACCGGAAGCTGCCGTTAGGAAACAAGGTCGGAACGGGAGGTAGCCGTAATCCACCATGTCTCGGTTGGGATCAATGATGTCGAACGCGCGGCAGCATTGAAACATGGTGGCAGCGAGGATGGCGCGCCGGGGCTGCGGCCCAAATACGATGCCAATTATTATGGGGCGTTCGTGCACGATCCGGACGGTCACAAAATCGAGGCCATGACCTACTTCGCAAAATAATCCCCAACGGAGGCGCGCATGCCGACCCATCCCTATGCGATTGTCGAAGCCCCTTCCACGCTTGGCCTGGCGACCGACGGTGTGGAGCGCTTGCCCGACAAGCTCCTGGGTCTCGGTCTTGCGGAGCGCATCCACGCACGCCACGCCGCGCGGCTGGCGGTGCCTGCGAAGGATCCGACGCCCGATCCCGGGACCGGCATCCTGAACGCCGGGGCGATTGCGGCGTGGTCGCCCAAGCTCGCCGACGCGGTGGAAGCGGTGCTTGATGCCGGCGAGTTTCCGGTGGTGCTGGGCGGCGATTGCACGATCCTGCTGGGCTCGATGCTCGCGTTTCGACGGCGCGGCCGCTACGGCCTGTTCTTTATCGACGGCAACGCCGATTTCTTCCAGCCCGAGGCGGAACCCAATGGCGAGGGCGCCTCGATGGACCTGGCCTTCGTCACCGGCCACGGTCCGTCGCTCCTGACCGACATCGAAGGTCGCGGCCCTCTGGTCCGTCCCGAAGACGCTGTCGCGTTCGCATATCGCGATCACGAGGATCAGGAGGAGTATGGAAGCCGGCCGCTTCCCGAAGAGCTCAAGGCGCTTGACCTACCCGCCGTGCGCGCGATGGGCATCGAGGCTGCCGCGCGCGAAGCGGTTGATCACCTGACGCGAGCGGAACTGGACGGCTTCTTCATCCACCTCGACGCCGACTGCCTCGACGACGCCATCATGCCGGCCGTCGATTTCCGCGTGCCGGGCGGGTTGTCGTGGGACGAGCTGGGGGCCGCGCTCCGGATTGCCTTGGCGAGCGGCAAGGCAGCCGGCATCGAGATCACCATCTACAATCCGCGCCTTGACAAGGACGGCAGCGCCGGGCGCGGCCTGACCGATCTACTGGCCGCCGCGCTCGGAACAGCAGCACCATGAACACGGGCGAGCAATTTCTGCTTTGGGCTCGGGCTGCGGCGTGGACTCGGCGGTTTGCAATGCTGCTCGGTGATGATGCAAATGGCGGGCCGAAAGCAGCGGCTTTTATCCTCCCGACGTTTTGAGATAGCCGAGGCACATGGTCACGAGTTCGCGGCGTATGGCCTCCTGCTCGGATCCTGGCAGGTTGCGTTCAAACACGTTTCGCACCGTGCCGAAAATCACGGACAGGAGCGTCACATTGACCAGGTCGATGTTGGCATAGTCGGCGTCGGGCGCGCTTTTCAGCATGGCGCTGGTCGCCGCGTCCATGCGTTTGGCGAAAGCGTCGATCAGCGCCTGATTGTCGAGTTCGACCACGGAATTGTAGAGCGCGCGGGTGACATCGCTTCGCTCGGTCTTGGCTTGCCAATAGGTGGTGACGAGTGCCTCGACCATCGATTCTTTCACGGCGCCATGATGCGCACGACAGGCCTGCTCCACGCGTTCCGCCAGAAGGTCCAGATAACGCTCGTTGAGCGCATAGAGCAGCGCCTGCTTGTGCGGAAAATACTGGTACATGGTGCCAACCGACACCCCCGCTCGTTCGGCGACCCGCGTCGTCGTCAGCCGGTGGATTCCTTCGCTGAGCAAAACCTGAATGGTCGCTTCGAAAATCGCCTCGACCGTGGTCACTGAGCGCGCCTGACGCGGCTTTTTGCGGGTATTGAGGTGCCGGGGTGGTGTCGCGTCCATATGCGAATCCTAAAATCGAATGATCCTTCATATATTGAGCCGGGCTTTCGGCCAACATTTTGAAGGAATTCAATGACCCATACGAAAATCGCTCTGGTTACCGGTGCCAACAAGGGCATCGGGCTCGAGATCGCCCGCCGGTTGGCGCAGTCCGGTGTCGCCGTGCTGATGGGTGCCCGCGACATGCGGCGCGGCCGGGACGCAGCGAGCGCGTTGGCAGGTGCCGGGCTGGATGTGGAAGCCATCGGGATCGACCTGAATGACGAGACGACTATCGCTGCTGCCGCCGAGAATATCGCCGCCAGGTATGGCCGGCTCGACATTCTGGTGAACAATGCCGGCATCGTCGATGCCGCCGACGGCCCGCCGTCCGCTGCGCCGATAGCGGCGGCGCGCCGGCTCATGGAAACCAACTTCATCGGCACCCTGGCGGTGACGCAGGCGATGCTGCCGCTGCTGCGCAGGTCGCGGGCGGGCCGCATCGTCAACCTAGCCACCACCTTGGGCTCGCTGGCGATCAATGGCGACCCGACCTCGCCCTACTATGAAGCCCGGCTGATCGGCTACAATGCCTCCAAGGCGGCCCTCAACATGCTGACGGTGCAGTTGGCAGCGGAGCTGAGGGGAACTTCGATCGCCGTCAATTCGGTGGCGCCTGGTTACGTCAGGACCGACCTTACCGCCCATAACGGCTTCATGACGCCGGAAGAAGGTGCACGGCTTCCGGTCGAATATGCTTTGCTTGGTGACGATGCGGTGTCGGGCCGCTTTGTGGAGCCAGCAGGTAACGCCCCCTGGTAGCTCCTGCCATCGATGCGGGCAGGAGCGGCATCTGCCCACAGGATTCGCCTTGCTGCGTGCTTCCGTGTTTCAAAGACGGAGATGCGATCGAAACCCGGCTGAACCCCATGTGCCGTTCAACGGGAGTTCGAGCGTCTTATGTGCTCGATCAGCGCCCGCAGTTTGAGGGCCATGTTGCGGCGCTGCGGGAAGTACAGGAAAAACCCCGGGAACGGCGGCAGGAAGTCGCCAAGCAGAGGCACCAGTTCGCCTGATTCCACGAACGGCCGGAACGTCTCCTCCGGCGCGAAGGTGATGCCGCCTCCGGCAAGCGCGGTGCGCAGCATCAGGCGCAGGTCGTTGGTGGTGACCTGGGGCTCGACCGCCACATCGAAGGGAATGCCGTTCTCCTCGAATTCCCAGCGATAGGGCGCGACATTGGGCGCGGGACGCCAGCCGATACAGCGGTGATGGACGAGTTCGCGCGGATGCGCCGGCACTCCGCGGGCGGCAAGATAGGTCGGGCTTGCGACGACCATCTCCCGCTGATCGCCGGTTATGGGGATGGCGATCATGTCCTGCTCGATCACCTCGCCCAGCCTGACGCCCGCGTCGTAGCCGGCCGCGACGATGTCGAACTCCTCGTCGGTGACCGTGACGTCGATCGTCACGCCTGGATTGGCCTCTGCAAAGGAGGCGATGAGCGGTCCCGAAAGGAACTGCTCGGCGATTGAGGTGGCGGCGATCCTGAGGAGCCCGCGCGGCGCATTTTCCGCCGACACGCTTTCAAGCGCGGTTTCGATATCCGAGAACGGCTGGGACAGGGCGTCGTGCAGGCGCTCCCCAGCTTCCGTCAGGCGCACGGAACGCGTCGTTCGCATCACGAGCGCCGTACCGAAGACGTCCTCGAGCCGTCGCATCCCCTGGCTGACGGCCGAGCGCGTCACGCCCAGCCGATCGGCGGCGGCCCGGAAATTGTGCTCTTCCGCGACGGCAAGAAAGAGCGGCAGGAGGTTGAGATCGATCTTCATTGTCCAGCAACGCTAACCATTCAGTCCAGCAGGCGACGGATACCATCACCGGTCGCGAGCGTCCATCTTCTCTCCGAACGCATGCAGGGAGTACGTAAATGGAGAAGATCATCCTTGTCACCGGCGCCTCCAGCGGCATCGGCGAAGGCATAGCCCGAGAGCTTGCGGGTGCCGGGGCGAAGGTGTTGCTGGGCGCTCGCCGCCTGGACCGCATCGAGGCCGTCGCGGCAGACATCCGTGACGCGGGCGGCATCGTGGAGGCACGATCGCTGGACGTTACCGACCGCTCGTCCATGACCGCCTTCGCCCAGGCGGCAATGGAGAAATGGGGACGCATCGACGTCCTCGTCAACAATGCCGGCGTGATGCCGCTCTCGCCGCTTGCCGCCGGCAAGCAGGACGAGTGGGAGCGCATGGTGGACGTCAACATCAAGGGCGTGCTCTGGGGCATCGGCGCGGTGCTGCCGATCATGGAAGCGCAGGGCAGCGGCCAGATCATCAACATCGGTTCAATCGGCGCGCTGCAGGTCGTGCCGACGGCGGCGGTCTATTGCGCCACGAAATTCGCGGTCCGGGCGATCTCGGACGGGCTGCGGCAGGAAAGCACGAACATCCGCGTCACCTGCGTCAATCCAGGTGTCGTCGAAAGCGAACTCGCCTCGACCATCACCCATGAAGAAACCATGGCCGTCATGGACGCCTATCGCGCCGTCGCGCTTCAGCCTGCCGACATAGCACGTGCGGTGCGGCATGTGATCGAGGCACCGGCGGGCGTCGATACGACCGAGATCACCATCCGGCCGACCGCATCGGCAAATTGATGCCGGCTACCCAGATGCCAAGTGGCCCTGTGGCGGCTGCTCTGGCTGGAGGGGCACGATCGTGTCCCGGTCATACCCGCAACCTTCAAGAATGGAGTGAACTCATGATTTTTGCCTCGAGGACCGGAAACAGGCCAGCCGCCGCCCGCAATCTGCTGACTGCCCTGGCATTCGTCGTTGCTGTTGCACCGGCGCAGGCCAGCACCATCGCCGCGCCGGAAGCCGAAATCCGCAACGAAGCCGTCGTGCGCGAGGCGTTCGAGCAATGGGCAGCCGGAAGCGGCAATGTCTTCGACCTGCTCTCCCCGGACGTCCGTTGGACGATCCACGGTTCCGGCCCGGTCGCCGATACCTACGACGGCGTCGAGGACTTCGTGCAGCGCGGATCGGTCCCGCTCGTCAGCCGCCTGGCGTCTCCGCTGACGCCGGAGGTTCACCATGTCTGGGCCGTCGAGGACAGGGTCATCGTCCGCTTCGACGCCGCGGCCACCACGACGTCGGGCGCGCCCTACCGCAACCAGTTCGTGTGGATCTTCCGGATGGAGGACGGATCGGTCGTCGAGGCCGAGGCCTTTCTCGATCTCGTCGCCTACCAGGAAGTCGTCGACAACAACGAACCGCGCCGGCAGTAGGACATCGGACCTCACCGGGGACGGCCGCATCGGGCGGCCGTTCCCTCACTGACGACACCGAGGCATTGAACGAGGAATTCGACCGTGCAGCGCATATTTGCAGCCCTGGTTGCCGCAACGTTTATGGCCCAACCCGCAACGGCCGGGGAAACGGAAATGCAGGCCAACCATCCCTATGTCGGTCTCTGGGTGACCGAGGACGGATACATCCGCCACGAGCTCCTTCCCAACGGTCGCTATGTGGAAGCGCGCGGGACACGCGAGCGCGCCTACGAAGGCCGCTACGAAGTGACCGGCACGCACATCGAATATTGGGACGACACCGGCTTCACAGCCGATGGCGACTTCATCGACGACGTACTCCATCACGCCGGCATGATCCTCTACCGCCGATGATGGCAGGCTAAATTGAGTCTTCGATCGAAGGTCCGCAACGGGGTGGGAAGAAGACCGTCAGCTCATTGTCATGTTCTTGCGGACGGAGCCCGTGGGAGATGGTGATCTCGCCCGATGCAGATCCACTCGGCCCTGCATCGGACGTCAGTCTGGAAGGCTGGGTCCTGACCTAATGGTCCAGCGCAACCGCGTCGGCGCCTGCTGGGATGCGCATCGGGGCAGATGGATCGGTTGCCGCGCGCCAGACGACTTCCGCGACGTCCGAGGAAAGGGTCTTGGGGGCGCCCGACGTCCGCATGGCCGCGATCACACCATTGGCGAACTCGGCATAGGCGGCGGGGAAGCCCCCGTTTTCCTGCAGTCGTGAAAGCGCGGTGCTGCCGAAGCTTGTGTCCGGTGCGGCGCCAGGCAGCACGATCCTGACCGCGATTCCAAAGGGAGCGAGTTCCAGCGCCAGGGATTCCGTGAAGGCGTTCACGGCTGCCTTGCTGGCGGTATAGACCGAAAGGAGCGGCAGCGGTTTCATCGTGACGCTCGAGGTCACGTTGATGATAAGGCCAGCCTTTCTCTCCCGAAACTGGGGCAGGACGGCGCCGATCATGCGCATGGTGCCAAGCGTATTGGTCTCGAAGACGGACCGGGCAACATCGATTGGAGTGCCTTCAAGGGCATTGAGCCAGCCGATCCCAGCATTGTTGACCAGCACGTCGATCGGCCCCGCCGCCTCGACGGCATCGCGAACGCTCTCGTCATCAGTGACGTCGAGCGGCAGCACGACCAGCTTGTCCGATTGGGGTAGCAGGTCGCTGCGTGGTGAGCGCATGGTCGCGACGACCTTCCAGCCACGATCGAGGAAATATTTCGCGGTATCGAGGCCAAAGCCGGAAGAGCAGCCGGTAATGAGTACCGTTTTCATGGCAAGTCCTTTCAAGATGTTTGAACGCCCCTTATGTGGACCGAGAACCCGGGACGTGCTATCATGGCGCATCCTAATTTCATTAGAGAACGTCCGGTTGATCGACCCCCTTGCCGAAATAGTCAGCATGCTTCAGCCGAGCCTTTCCTTCTCCAAGGCGGCGAGCGGATCCGGCAATTGGCGCGTGGATGGAGCGGGCGACGGAAGCCCGTTCTTCGCGGTCATCCTGGAAGGATCGGCAAGGCTCGCCATCAACGGACAGCCAAGCATTGAGCTGGAAGAGAACGATTTCGTGCTCATTCCGGCCGCCTACCGCTTCACCATGTCGAGCAACTCCGAGAACCTCGACGAAGATGACGACCCGCTTCGTGTCACGCGGCTCGGCGACGAAACGCGACATGGCGATCCAATCGGCATGCCCAATATGCGCGTGCTGATCGGGCGGCTGGCTTTCGGCTCCCCAGACACAACTCTGGTTTTCGCACTCCTGCCGTGCCTGCTGCATGTGTGTGGTCAGGCGCGCCTGACCACACTTGTGCAAATGATCCGTGAGGAAGCCCAAGGGGACAGGCCCGCAAAAGAGATCGTGCTCGAAAGGCAGTTGCAGCTGCTGCTGATCGAGGCGTTGCGCTCGGATGCCGCCGGATTGGAAACGCCCGGCCTGTTGCGGGGCCTAGCCGACAAGAACCTCGGCCCGGTAATTCGGCAGATGCACGAGAAGCCCGCCAAGGCCTGGACGGTCGAGGAACTGGCATCCACTGCCATGCTGTCACGGTCGGTGTTCTTCGACAGGTTTCAAAAGCAGACGGGCATGGCGCCCATGGAATATCTGCTGTCGTGGCGGATGGCGCTGGCCAAGGACATGCTGCGCCGCAAGGAAGGCGGAATGAAAGAGATTGCTAGGCGCATTGGCTACGGCTCGGCAAGCGCCTTCAGCGTGGCCTTTTCCCGCTTTGTCGGTGTCGCACCGAGCCAGTATGGGTACCAGATCCCGATGGTCTCGAAAGCACCCGCCCCTTGAAGACGTCTTCTTGGTGCCCATGGCGACTTTTTCGCGAGCGGTAGCGCATCCCCAATGCTTGGGCGACAGAGAAGGCAAGCCAAGGGCGATGGTATGATTTGAGCAGGGCCAATTATGCCGTCAGCCCGTTCCTGGCGATGGCAGCTTCCGGGATTACGCAATGCAGCGTCTGATGTCCGAAACGGGGTCGATAGCAGCCGTCGCTGATCCTCAAGACATATCGGGCTGTAGCGTGGAATCGACGGTTCTCGACACCGTGTGCCGCGAATACGGTAATCGGCGGCAGTATCGCACCATAGAAGGCAATCGGCGGCAAATGGCGGTGAGAGAGGGATTCGAACCCTCGATACGGTTTCCCGTATACACGCGTTCCAGGCGTGCGCCTTCAACCACTCGGCCACCTCACCACGCCGGCGCGGGAGGCATCGCCAGCCGCGCACGGGGCTCATCTAGTCGATCCGGCGGCGAATGCCAAGCCGTCTTTCGATCTTCTTTGCACGGCTTTTAGCAATTCATGCCTGCGCGCCGTTTCGATTTCCGGTGCGGCGGGCGCGAGGCGATTGCCAAGCGGACGGCGCCGACTTATCTGAAGGGGGCGGCCCGGTTCCCGAACCGGCCCCCTTGTGACAGGTTGGAGCGATGATAAGGACCCTGTTTCGTCTTCTCGCGACCATCGCGCTCGCCATCGCCGTGATCATGATGGTGATCGACGCGACGCGCTCCATCGCCGCCGACGCCTGGGTGATGACGCCGCTCGGCGAAAGCTGGATGGAGACCGCGCCCGCCTCGCTCGAACGGCTTGAAGCGTTTTTTGCCGCCAATCTGCCCGGCTTTCTTTGGGACCATGTGGTGATGCCGATGCTGACGCTGCCCGGCTTCGCCGTTTTCCTGGGCCTCGCGCTGATCCTCTACGCCATCGGGCGCCGGCCCCGTGGAAAGGTGCGGTTCGCGCTGGAGAATTGAACCGCGGGGCGTCGAATCAAGGAGTGATGCCATGTTCTTTCTGAGCGACATGCTGAACAGGAAGCTCAAGCTGCCGACCGCCGCGGAGGCGCTGCCGGGCCGCGACGGCGCCATTGCGACGGCGACGAAGCATCATGTCTCGAAACGGCCGCTCAAGGGCCCCTACCCGGAAGGGTTCGAGATCGCCTATTTCGGCATGGGTTGTTTCTGGGGCGCCGAGCGCCTGTTCTGGCAGACGCCGGGCGTGTGGGTGACGGCGGTGGGCTATGCCGGCGGACACACGCCCAATCCGACCTATCAGGAAACCTGCACCGGGCTGACCGGCCATGCCGAGATCGTGCTGGTCGCCTACGACCCGGCCGAGGTCTCCCATGCCGATCTCCTGAAGATCTTCTGGGAAAGCCACGACCCGACCCAGGGCATGCGCCAGGGCAACGACGTCGGCACCACCTATCGCTCCGCGATCTACACGACCAGCGAGGCGCAGGAGGCCGAGGCGCTCGCCTCGAAGGAAGCCTACGAAGCCGCGCTCAAGCAGGCGGGCCGAGGGAAGATCACGACCGAGATCATTCCCGCGCCGACCTTCTATTTCGCCGAGGAGGACCACCAGCAATATCTCGCCAAGAACCCTTACGGCTATTGCGGATTGAAGGGCACGGGCGTCGAATGCGCGGTGCCCGCGGCCGTGGGAGCATGACAAGGGCAGGTCTTCCGAAACGCGTCTTGCGGACGCCGTGATTTTTGCCAAAAGGTCAAAATTCCGCGTGAATTTTGCCTTTTCCCATGCAACATTGCCGACAGGGTGGGGGCCTTGAACCTCCCGCCGCGCGCCGTCTCGAAGCCCCGGTTTCCCGGGCGGCGCCGAGTCGTAAAAAAGAAAACCGACAGGGTGTGGATCACATGAAGCGTTTTGTTCTCGGCCTCTTGGCCGCAACGGCGATGACGGCCTCGGCCTTCGCGCAGGAAGAAATCAAGCCGGGCCTTCTCTTCGATCTCGGCGGCAAGTTCGACAAATCGTTCAACGAGGCCTCGTTCGAGGGCGCGGAGAAGTTCAAGACCGAAACCGGCACCGAATATGTCGAGTTCGAAATCTCGAACGACGCCCAGCGCGAGCAGGCGCTGCGCCGCTTCGCCGAGGACGGGCGCAACCCGATCGTCATGGCCGGCTTCAACTGGTCGGCGGCGCTCGAGAAGATTTCCGGCGAGTACCCCGACACCAGCTTCGCGATCATCGACATGGTCGTCGACAAGCCGAATGTCCGCTCGGTCGTCTTCAAGGAGCAGGAAGGCTCCTATCTCGTCGGCGTGATGGCGGCGCTGGCCTCCAAGACCGGCACCGTCGGCTTCGTCGGCGGCATGCAGGTGCCGCTGATCGGCAAGTTCGAGTGCGGTTACGTTTCCGGCGTCATGGAGACCAAGTCGGACGCCAAGGTCATCCGCAACTACACCGGCGACACGCCGGCGGCCTGGAACGATCCGACGCGCGGCGGCGAGATCACCAAGTCGCAGATCGACCAGGGCGCCGACGTGATCTATCACGCGGCAGGCGGCACCGGCGTGGGCGTGCTCCAGGCGGCAGCCGACGCGGGCAAGCTCGGCATCGGCGTCGATTCCAACCAGAACGGCCTCCATCCCGGCCATGTGCTGACCTCGATGCTGAAGCGCGTCGATGTCGCCGTCTACGAGGCGTTCATGGACGCCAAGAACGGCGAGTTCGAATACGGCGTCAAGGATCTCGGCCTCGCCGAGGGCGGCGTCGACTACGCCATGGACGAGCACAACGCCTCGCTGGTCACCGAGGAGATGAAGGCCGCGGTCGACAAGGCCAAGGCGGACATCATCTCCGGCGCCATCAAGGTGCACGATTTCATGACGGACAATTCCTGCCCGTACTGATCCGCGCGTGCGGAACCCGCGCATCGGGGCGGAGGTTCTCCTCCCCGATGCGTCGCGAAACGGCCGCCGCGTTTCCGGTGCCCTCATGGTGAGCTTGTCGAACCGGAGCTTGTCGAACCAGCCTTTCACCAGTGGGGAGGCTTGGTCACCGGTATGTCGGGCGTCGACTGTTCTTCCAGCGTGAGGAAGCGTTCGGTCAGCGCGTCGAGCTTCTTCTGAAGACGCTCGACCAGCTTCCACTGCTCGGCGAGTTCGGCTGAAAGCTCCTCGATCGTCTTTTCCTGCTCGGCGGCAAGCATTTCCAGCTTGGTCAGGCGCTCTTCGGTGCTCATGCGATGCTTTCCAATACGGCTCTCAGCGATGCTTCGAGCGGCTTCGGCCGGCGCGTTTGCCGGTCGACATAGACGTGGACGAAGAAACCCTCGGCCGCGGCCTCGTTCTCGTCGTTGCGGAAAAGCCCAACCTCGTAGCGCACCGAGGACGTGCCGAGCCTCGCCACGCGCAACCCGGCGGTGACGACATCGGGGAACGCCATTTCGGCGAAATAGCGGCAGCCGGTCTCCACCACCAGGCCGATCTGGCCGCCGGCATGGATGTCGAGCGCGCCGTTCTCGATCAGCCAGCCGTTCACGGCCGTGTCGAACAGCGAATAGTGGACCACATTGTTCATGTGGCCGTAGACGTCGTTGTCCATCCATCGCGTAGTGATGGTGCGGAACGCCTTGTAGGCGGAGCGCCGGGAAGGGGATGGGCGATCGCTCACCACGCTGCCCTGTAGATCGCCAGCGCATCGGCCTCGCCCACGTCGCGCGGATTGTTGACGAGGAGCCGTTGCTGCTTCATCGCGTCGGCTGCCATTTTCGGCAGGTGCTCCTCGCCGATGCCGACATCGCGCAGTCGCGGCTTCAGGCCGAGCTTCGCCGAAAGCGCGGCAAGCGTCTCGATGAAGGCCGCGCAGCGCCCCTGGGCACCTTCCTCGCCGGCAAGATGCGGGAAGGCGTCGGCGGCGATCTCGGCGTAGAGATGCGCGGCGTCCGGCGCGTTGAAGCGCAGCACGTGCGGCAGCACCAGCGCGTTGGAAAGCCCGTGCGGCACGTGGAAGGTGCCGCCGATCGGGTAGGCGAGCGCGTGAACGGCGGCCACCGGCGAATTGGCGAAGGCCTGCCCGGCGAGCATCGAGCCGAGCAGCATCGCGCCCCGTGCCTCGACATCGCCGCCGTCGAAGACGGCCTTCTCGATATTGGCGCCCAGCAATTGCAGCGCCTGCCGCGCCAGCATCCGCGACAGCGGATTGTTGTTGGCGTTCTTCGAGGCGTAGGCCTCGATCGCGTGCACCATGGCATCGACGCCGGTCGCGGCCGTGATGGCCGGCGGCAGGCCGAGCGTCAGCTTCGCGTCGAGCACGGCGATGTCGGGCAGGATGATCGGCGAGGAGACGCCGCGCTTTTCCTCTTCTCCCACCGTGATGATCGAGACCGGCGTCACCTCCGAGCCGGTGCCGGCGGTCGTCGGCACCAGCACCAGCGGCAGGCGCGGCCCCCTGGCCAGGGCGACACCCCAGGCCCCGTCGAGATCCTCGCCGGAACCCAGGAGCAGCGCCGCGAGCTTGGCCACGTCGAGCGACGAGCCGCCGCCGAAGCCGACGACGCCCGAGATGCCGGCGCTCCTCCCCGCCTCGACCGCCTTCATCAGCGTCGCGCGCGAAGGATCGGCCTCGACCTCGTCGAAGACCGCAACGGCGATGCCGGCGGCCTTGAGCGAGCCGATCGCCGCGTCGCACAGGCCGAGCCTTCTCAGGCCCGGATCGGTGACGACGAGCACGGAGTGGCCGAGTTTTCTCCCGGCGATTTCGCCGAGCCTCGCGGAAGCGCCCGGCTCGAAGACCAGCGACGGGGTGGTGTTGAAGGTGAAGGCGGCGAAAGCGTGGTTTGTCATGGCGGTGAAATTGACAAGCGCCGTCCCTTTTGTCGAGAGTGGGCTTGCGGGTCGGGCACCGGCCGCACGGATTGGCAAGGCGAAAGCGGCCATGCTAGACAATTTGACCGAACGATAAAAACAAGAGGGGTTGATCCGGCGCATGGCGGAAGCTGCGATCGAACTTGTGGGCATCAACAAGAGCTTCGGCGCGGTGCATGCCAATCGCGACATCCATCTGGAGGTGCCGCGCGGCACGATCCATGGCATCGTCGGCGAGAACGGCGCGGGAAAATCGACCCTGATGTCGATCCTCTATGGTTTCTACCAGGCCGACAGGGGCGAAATCCGCGTCAACGGCAAACCGGCCGCCATCAACACGCCCAACGACGCCATCGCGCTCGGCATCGGCATGGTGCATCAGCATTTCATGCTGGTGCAGAATTTCACCGTGCTCGAAAACGTCATCCTCGGCGTCGAGGGCGGCGCGCTGCTGAAATCCTCCATCGCCAGGGCGCGGTCGGAGCTGACCAGGCTGGAGAGGGAATACGGCCTCGAGGTCGATCCCGACGCGGTGATCGAGGAACTGCCGGTCGGCCTGCAGCAGCGCGTGGAAATCCTGAAGGCGCTCTACCGCGGCGCCGAGATCCTGATCCTCGACGAGCCGACCGGCGTGCTGACGCCGCCCGAGGCCGATCACCTGTTCCGCATCCTCAGGCAGCTCAAGGAGGAGGGGAAGACCGTCATCCTGATCACGCACAAGCTGCACGAGATCATGGCGATCACCGACAATGTCTCGGTCATGCGGCAGGGCCAGATGGTCGCGACGCGCAAGACGTCGGAAACCAATGTCGAGGAGCTTGCCGAGCTGATGGTCGGGCGCCGGGTGCTGCTGCGCGTGGAGAAGGGCGAGAACAGGCCCGGGGATTTCAAGCTTTCGGTGAAGAACCTGACGGTGAGGGATTCGCGCGGCGTCACCATGGTCGACGATGTTTCGCTCGACGTGCGCGCCGGCGAGATCGTCGGCATAGCCGGCGTGGCCGGAAACGGCCAGTCGGAGCTGATCGAGACCATCGCCGGCATCCGCAAGGCCGTCTCGGGCACCGTTCTCCTCGACGGCAAGCCGATCGACGTCACCGGAACCGCCGATCCCGGCGAATTGCGCGACCGCGGCCTCGCACATGTGCCGGAGGACCGTCACTATGTCGGCCTGGTGCTCGCCTTCGAGGAATACGAAAACTCGATCCTCGGCTATCACGATCACGCGCAATATCTGAAAGGCCCGTTCCTGAACATCGAGGCGATCCGTGCCGACGCGCGCGACAAGATCGAGAAATACGACATCCGCCCCGCCAACGAGCGGCTGAAGACGGCGAATTTCTCCGGCGGCAATCAGCAGAAGATCGTGCTTGCGCGCGAGTTGGAGAAGGATCCCGGCGTCCTCATCGTCGGCCAGCCGACGCGCGGCGTCGACGTCGGCGCGATCGAGTTCATCCACAAGCGGCTGATCGCCATGCGCGACGCCGGCAAGGCGGTGCTGCTCGTCTCGGTCGAGCTCGACGAGATACGCTCGCTGTCCGACCGCATCCTCGTCATGTTCGACGGTCGCATCGTCGGCGAGCGCGACGGCGATGCCAGCGAGGGCGAGCTCGGCCTGCTGATGGCCGGCGTCGAACGGCAGGAGGCCGCGGAATGAGCGCACCCTACGCGAAGCTTCCCGCCTGGGCCGATTACGGCCTGATTCCGCTGATCAACCTGATCGTCGCCTTCGCGGTCGCGGGCCTCGTCGTGCTGCTCGTCGGAGAGAACCCGTTCCGCGCCGCCGTCATCCTGGTCGACGGCGCGTTCGGGCGCGGCCAGAACATCGCCTACACCCTGTTCTACGCCACCAGCTTCATCTTCACCGGGCTCGCGGTCGCCGTCGCCTTCCACGGCGGATTGTTCAACATCGGCGGCGAAGGCCAGGCCTATGTCGGCGGGCTCGGCGTGGCGCTCGTCTGCCTCGCCTTCGACGGCATCCTGCCCTGGTGGGTCAATTTCCCGCTCGCGATCCTGGGCGCCGCCGCCATCGGCGCGTTGTGGGCGCTCGTTCCCGCTTATCTCCAGGCCAGGCGCGGCTCGCACATCGTCATCACCACCATCATGTTCAACTTCATCGCCGCGAGCCTGATGGTCTATCTGCTGGTAGACGTCCTCAAGCCCGTCGGCTCGATGTCGCCGCAGACGCGCACTTTCCTCGAGGGCGGGCAATTGCCGAAGCTCAACTTCCTGCTGGAAGCGGTCGGCTTCTCGGTGCGGTCCTCGCCCTTCAACCTTTCCTTCCTGCTGGCGCTCGTCTGCGCCTTCCTCGTCTGGCTGCTGATCTGGCGCACCAGGCTCGGCTACGAGATCCGCACGCAGGGCTTTTCCCCGCGCGCGGCGCGCTATGCCGGCATCGGCGAGGCGCGGATCATCATCATCACCATGATGATCTCGGGCGCGCTCGCCGGCATGATGGCGCTCAACCCGGTGATGGGCGACCAGAACCGCCTGCAGCTCGACTTCGTCACCGGTGCGGGCTTCGTCGGCATCGCCGTGGCCCTGATGGGGCGCTCGCACCCGGCCGGCATCGTGCCGGCGGCGATCCTCTTCGGCATGCTCTATCAAGGAGGCGCGGAACTCGCCTTCGAGATGCCCTCGATCAGCCGCGACATGATCGTCATCATCCAGGGCCTGGTGATCCTCTTCGCCGGCGCGCTGGAGCACATGTTCCGTCCCTCCATCCAGGCCCTGTTCGCCAGCATCAGCCCGGGCACGACCGGGCTCGGCTCGCCCAAGAGGGAAGGCGTCTGAGATGGACTATTTCAACACCCTCGTCGTCATCCTGGATTCCACCATCCGCCTGTCGATACCGCTGCTGCTTGCCTGCCTTGCCGGGCTCTATTCGGAGCGCGCGGGCATCTTCGACATCGGGCTCGAAGGCAAGATGCTCGCCGGCGCCTTCGCCGGCGCCGCGGCCGCGGCCGTTTCGGGCAGCGCCTGGATCGGCCTTTCCGCCGCACTGCTCGTCTCGACATTCCTGGCGCTCGTCCACGGCTTCGCCTCCATCACCCATCGCGGCAACCAGATTGTCTCCGGCGTGGCGATCAACTTCATCGCCGCCGGCTCCACCATCATCCTCGGCCAGGCCTGGTTCAGCCAGGGCGGACGCACGCCGTCGCTCGGCGCGGATGCGCGCTTCACCGCGATCACCCTGCCGGGTGCCGAGGCCCTGCGGGACGTGCCGATCGTCGGCTACCTCTATTACGAGCTCGTCTCGGGCCATTCGGCGCTGGTCTATTTCGCCTTCGCCATGGTCGCCTTCACATGGTGGGTGCTGTTCCGCACCCGCTTCGGGCTCAGGCTGCGCGCGGTCGGCGAAAATCCCGCCGCCGTCGACACGGCCGGCGTCTCGGTCGCCTGGCTGCGCTATCGCGCGGTCATCTGCACGGGCATACTCTGCGGTTTTGCCGGCACCTATCTGGCGCTCGCGCAGAATGCCGGCTTCGTCAAGGACATGACCGCCGGCAAGGGCTTCATCGCGCTCGCCGCGCTGATCTTCGCCAAATGGCGGCCGGTGCCGGCGATGTTCGCCTGCCTGCTCTTCGGCTTCCTCGACGCGCTCTCGATCCGCATGCAGGGAACGCCGCTGCCTCTGGTCGGCCGCGTGCCGGCGCAGTTCTTCCAGGCGCTGCCCTATGTGCTCACCGTGGTGCTGCTCGCCGGTTTCATCGGCAGGGCGATCCCGCCGCGCGCCGGCGGCGTGCCCTATGTGAAGGAACGGTGATGATGAATTTCGCAGCGTACGCCCCCTCCACCGCTTTCGGTGGTCCCCCTCTCCCGCTTCGCAGGGGAGGAACCGGCGTAGCGGCCTTCCGCAACCTGGCTCCTCCCCCGTTTGCGGGGGAGGGGGGCCATGCGAAGCATGGCGGAGGGGGCATCAATGCACCCTGCAAATGACCTTTTCCTGGCCGCGCGCGCGGCCATGGCGAAAGCCTACGCGCCTTATTCGAAGTTCCCCGTCGGCGCGGCGATCCGCACCGAGGACGGGCGCGTTTTCGCCGGCTGCAACATCGAGGTCGCCTCCTATCCCGAGGGCTGGTGCGCGGAGACGACCGCGCTCGGCCACTACGTCATGGGAGGCGGGGGGAAGATCACGGAGATCGCCGTGACGGCCGAGAAGATGGCGAGGATCACGCCCTGCGGCGGCTGCCGGCAGCGGCTCGCCGAGTTCGCCGGACCGGAAGCCAAGCTCTATCTCTGCGACGAGACCGGCATCGTCGAGACCCGCACGATGGGCGAGATGCTGCCGCTCGGTTTCGAAGGGGGCACGCTCAGATGAAGGCTTCCGTCGACGCGCTCACCGAACGGCTCAAGGGCCGCATGCCGAAGACCGCGCTGGTGCTCGGTTCCGGCCTGGGCGACCTGGTCGACGAGATTGGAAACGCGATCCGCATCCCCTATGGCGAGCTTCCCGGCTTTCCGAAGAGCGGGGTGACGGGCCATGCCGGCCAGATCGTCGCCGGCGACCTTGCCGGCGTGCCGGTGCTGATGCTTGCCGGCCGCGCGCATTATTACGAGCACGGCGATGCGGCGGCGATGCGCCCGGCGCTGGAGGCGCTCGCGGGGATCGGGATCGAGAAGCTGATCCTCACCAATGCCGCCGGCTCGCTCGAACCCGACATGCTGCCCGGCTCGGTGATGCTGATCACCGACCACATCAATTTCTCCGGCACCAACCCGTTGTTCGGCGAGCCGAGCGACCGCCGTTTCGTGGGCCTGACGGAGGCCTATGACGCGGGCATGCGCGCCGCCTTCGAGCGCGCCGCCGAGGCGACCGCGACGGTGCTGCACAAGGGCGTCTATATGTGGTTTTCCGGCCCGTCCTTCGAAACGCCGGCCGAGATCCGCATGGCGCGCCTGATGGGCGCGCATGCGGTCGGCATGTCGACGGTGCCGGAAGTCATCCTCGCCCGCTTCCTCGGCCTGCGCGTCGCCGCCTGCTCGGTGATCACCAATCTCGCGGCCGGCATGACGGGGGCCGAGCTGTCGCATGACGAGACCAAGGAAATGGCGCCGCTGGGCGGCAAGCGGCTCGCCACGATCCTCAAGCGGATGCTCGCGGATGGGCTGGATGGGTAGGACGAAAAGCGGTCGGATATGACGGCATTCCTTCGCGCCCCCCTCTGTCCGGGATTGGCCGGCTGACATGCTCCCGCAGGAGATCGTCCGCAAAAAACGCGACCGCCGGGCACTGTCGCGCTCGGAGATCTCGGCTTTCGTCGAGGGGCTTTCCTCGGGTTCGTTCTCCGAGGGTCAGGTGGCGGCGCTCGCCATGGCGATCTTCCTCAACGGGATGGGCCGCGAGGAGGCTGTGGCGCTGACGCTCGCCATGCGCGATTCCGGGACCGTGCTCGACTGGTCGAACCTTCCGGGGCCGGTCTCGGACAAGCATTCGACCGGTGGTGTCGGCGACAATGTCTCGCTGATGCTGGCGCCGATCGTGGCCGCCTGCGGCGTCTATGTCCCGATGATCTCCGGACGCGGCCTCGGCCACACCGGCGGCACGCTGGACAAGATGGATTCGATCCCCGGCTATGTCAGCCAGCCGGACAAGGCGCTGTTCCGCAAGGTGGTGCGCGAGGCGGGCTGCGCGATCATCGGCCAGACGGCCGACCTCGCTCCCGCCGACAAGCGCTTCTACGCGATCCGCGACGTCACCGGCACGGTCGAATCCGTTCCCCTCATCACCGCCTCGATCCTTTCCAAGAAGCTCGCCGCCGGCCTCCAGTCGCTCGTGCTCGACGTGAAGGCCGGCAACGGCGCCTTCATGGAGACGATGAAGGGCGCCAGGGCGCTGGCGTCGAGCCTGGTCGAGGTGGCGAACGGCGCCGGCCTGCCGACGACGGCGCTGGTCACCGACATGAGCCAGCCGCTGGCAAGCGCCGCCGGCAATGCCGTTGAGGTCCGCCACGCCGTCGATTTCCTCACCGGCCGCCTGCGCGAACGCAGGGTCGCGGAGGTGACGCTGGCACTTTGCGGGGAGATGCTGATGTCGGCGGGCCGTGCCGCTTCGCACCGCGAATGCGCAGCCATGGCCCGCGAGGCGCTGGAAAGCGGCCGCGCGATTGAGGTGTTCGGGCACATGGTGGCGGCACTCGGCGGACCGGCGGATTTCGTGGAGAAAGCCGACGCCTATCTCCCGAAAGCCAGGTTCGAGCTTGCCGTTAAGACGGCGAAGCCGGGCTTCGTCACCGCGATCCGGACGCGCGGGATAGGCCTTGCCGTGGTCGAGCTCGGCGGCGGGCGCCGGCGGCCGGAGGACCGCATCGACCGTTCCGTCGGCATCGTTTCGCTGCTGCCGGTCGGCGCGGAGGTCTCCGTCGGCGACGATCTCGCCGTGATACATGCCGGCAGCGAGAACGACGCGCGGGCTGCGGCTGCGCAAGTGCTTGCGGCCTACGTCGTCGACGAACGCAAGCCGCGCGCTTCGGTCACCGTGCTACGCCGGATCGCCCCCGGTTCCGGCGATCATTAAACCGTTCGGTTGACTTTTACTCGGTGGCGGCTATATTCAACCTTATGGTTGAACAAGAGCCCGCCATTCTCGATGCCGTCTTTCACGCGCTTTCCGATCCGACCCGGCGTGCGATGCTGCGCACCTTGTCGGAAGGCGAATGCAGCATAGGTGAGTTGGCAGCGCCCTTTTCGATGTCCTTCGCCGGGGCTTCGAAGCATGTGAAGGTGCTGGAGGCAGCGGGACTGGTCCGGCGCGAGGTCGCCGGCAGGACGCATCGCTGCCGCCTGGACGCGGCCGCGCTCGCCGAAGCCGAGGCATGGCTGCGCCATTACGAGCGGTTCTGGACCGGCCGGCTCGACATGCTCGAAGCGCTCCTGCGGGCGGAAGACACCGAAACCAGGAATCCGAAAGGAGAAGGCCAATGACCACGAAAAAGCGGGCCGTGATCGTGACCCGCAGGTTCGACGTTTCCGCGGAACGGGTCTTCGACGCATGGCTCGATCCGGAAACGGCGCGCAAATGGCTGTTCACCACCGGAGAAGGCGCGCTCGTGCGTGCCGAGGTCGATGCGCGCGTCGGCGGGCGGTTCGCCTTCGTCGACAGGCGCGACGATGTCGATGTCGAGCATGTCGGCGAGTATCTGGAGATAGACCGGCCCGATCGCCTCGTCTTCTCCTTCGCCGTGCCGATGTACAGCCCCGAATATGACCGGGTGACGATCGAGATCAGGCGGCTCGACAAGGGCTGCGAGCTGACGCTCACCAACGAGATGTCGCCCGGGATCTACGAGGAATGGGGCGAGGGCACGAAGGAAGGCTGGACGAAGATGCTCGGCACGCTGGCCGAGAGGCTCGAAGCCTGAGAGGATATTGCCATGCTGGACAGGACAGGAGACGGACGAGGCATCATAACCGAGCCGCGCACGGTACGGATCGAGCGGCTGCTGCCAGGGCCTGTCGAGCGGATCTGGGATTATCTGACCGATTCCGGAATGCGCCGCAAATGGCTGGCCTTCGGTCCGATGGAGCCCCGGGTCGGCGGCCGTGTGGAGCACCTCTTCCGGCACCGCGAACTGTCGGCGGAGGCGACGCCCGAACGTTACAGGAAGTTCGAGGACAGTCCCGCCCTGTTCGGCGAGGTGACGCAATGGGATCCGCCACGCCTGCTCGCCTACACCTGGCCGGGCGACGACGGAGCGAGCGAGGTCACCTTCGAGCTCTTTCCGGAGGGCAAGGACGTGCTGATGGTGCTCACCCATCGCCGGCTCGCCGACGAGGAGACCATGGTCAGCGTCGCCAGCGGCTGGGACGCGCATCTCGGCATCCTCGTCGACCGGCTCAACGGGGTCGAACCGCGCGGCTTCTGGTCGACCCATGCGCGGGTCGAGGAGACCTATCGCGGGCAGTTCGCCTTGACGACGGAAAACGGAACGACGCCCGAGCATACGGTGCGGGTGGAGCGGGTTTTCGATGCCTCACCGGGCTCGCTCTACGCTGCCTGGACGGATCCCCGGATCATGGGCCGGTGGTTCGGCAGGGTGGAGGCCGATGTCCGCGTCGGCGGGCGCTACCGTGTCGAGAGCGACGGAGACGCCGGCGAAGTCTATGTCCATGGCGGACGCTATCTGGCGCTGGAGCCGGAGCGCTTCGTCAAGCAGACCTTCGCCGTCGATAGCGGCGAGGCCAGTCCCTACACGCAGGAATTCATCGCAATTTCGCTGCACGACCTTCCGGATGGCCGAACCCGGCTCGTGCTCGACAATGGCTGGAACGGCCAGGCGCCCGGCGAGGAAGGGATCGAGGCGACGAAACAGGGCTGGTCGATGTGGCTCGACCTGATCGACGAGATGTTCGATCGCCACCCCGAACTGAGGAGGAAGACATGAGCGTTCGCTATGAAGGTGGCCGCAACATCGCGATGAAGGTGCCGCCGCACCAGTACGAGGCCACCGTCGCGTTCTATCGCGATACCCTCGGACTCGAGCAGCTTTGCGGCCACGAGCCGGCGGTCGGCTTCGTGTTCGGATCGAACCAGCTCTGGATCGACAAGGCGCCGGCGGCGAGCCAGGCCGAGATATGGCTCGAGGTGGTCACGCGGGACAAGGACGCCGCAGCCGCGCATCTGGAAGGGGCGGGCGTGGTGCGCTGCGACGAGATCGAGCCGCTCGGGCCGAGCTTCCGGGGCTTCTGGATATCGAGCCCGAGCTCGATCATCCATCTCGTCGACGAAAAACAGACCGCGTGGTGAGGAGAAAGCCGATGGAAACACGCAAACCGCCCGTGGCCGTAGCCGAGATGCTCATCCGCGCGCCGGTCGAGAAGGTGTTCGGGGCGATGACCGATCCCGAGATCACCTCCAAATTCTGGTTCAGCAGGGGCAGCGGCCCGCTCGAAGCCGGCAAGGAGGTGCGGTGGGACTGGGAATTCTACGGCGTCTCCTCGAATGTCGCCGTCAGGGAATTCGAACGAAACCGGCGTGTTCTTTTCGAATGGTGGTCGGATGGGGAAAAGCCGACGACGGTCGAATGGAAGTTCACCGCGCGGCCCGACGGAACTACCTTCCTCAGCGCCGCGAACTGGGGCTTTGAAGGCGAGGGCGCGGTAGAGCACGCGATCGGGTCGACCGAAGGCTTCACGCTCGTGCTTGCCGGGCTCAAGGCGTATCTCGAGCACGGCATCGGGCTCACCCTCGTGCGGGACCGTTTTCCCGACGGCGTTGGAGGCGAGGCATGATCAGGATTCACATTACCAGCGTGATCGTGGACGACCAGGCCAAGGCGGAAGCGTTCTATGTCGACAAGCTCGGCTTCCGGAAGAAGCACGATATCCCGGCCGGCGGCGCACGCTGGCTCACCGTGGAGAACGTCGACGGTTCCGGCGTCGAGCTTCTGCTCGAACCCTGCGGTTACGATTTCGCCAAGACCTGGCAGTCGACCCTCTACGACAACGGCATTCCCATCACCTCCTTCGGCGTCGACGACATCAAGGCCGAGGTGAAGCGTCTCCGCGAAGCCGGCGTCGTCGTGCGCGGCGAGCCGTCGGAGGCGAGGGAAGGCATGCCTTCGGTCGTTACGATCGAGGACGGCTGCGGCAACCTGCTGATGCTGGTCGAACAGCCCTGATCAGCCGCCTGGCCGGCGGCGGAACTGGATCAGCTCCGCGTCGTGATAGGTGCCGCGTGCCGTCTCGCGGAATCCGAAATTCGTCGCGACGCGGATCGACGCCGCGTTGGCGGGCGCTATGATCGCGCTCTGAGCGCGGGTGGGGTGGTTCGCGTCCGCCCAGCCGAGCAGGGCGGCCACCGCTTCCCGCGCAAATCCCCTGCCGTGCAGGTCGGGGGTGATCGCCCAGCCGCATTCCAGCGTGCCCGCAAGCGAAGGCTCGATCGCGCGCCGCACGTCCTGCACGCCGGCCTCGCCGATCAGCCGCCCTTCATGCTCGATCGCCCAGAAGCCGAAGCCGAGCGTGGCCCACATGCCGCGATAGCGCAGGATGCGGCCCCACGCCGCCTCGGTATCGAGCGGCTTGCCGCCGATGAAGCGGACAACGTCCGGATCCGCCCACAGAGCGGCGTAGGAGGGGAGGTCCTCCGGCCGGTGCTCGCGCAGAACCAGGCGCTGCGTGCTCAGGACGGGAACGTCGCTCATGCGGAGGCGAGGCGCTCTGCGATGAGGGCCGCAAGGCGTGCGGCGACCTCATCCTTGCCTGCCTCGGGCCATTCCTCCACGCCTTCGGCGGAAACGATCCGGACGCGGTTGCGGTCGCCGCCCATCACGCCGGCCGCGCCGATGCCGCTGTCGTGGGAGACGTCGTTGGCGACGATCAGGTCGGCACCCTTTTTGGCGAGCTTCGCGCGGGCATTGTCGACGACGTTCTGCGTCTCGGCGGCGAAGCCCACCACCAGCTTCGGCCTCTTGGCATGGTGTCCGACGGTCGAGAGAATATCGGGGTTCTCGACCATCTGCAGCGCAGGCGGTCCTTTGCCGGCTTCCTTCTTGATCTTCTGGCCGGTCTTCGTGTCGGTGCGCCAGTCGGCCACGGCGGCGACGAAGACCGCGGCATCGGCGGGAAGATTGGCCTCCACCGCCTCGAGCATCTGCTCCGCAGTCTCGACATGGGTCGTCGTCGCGCCGGTTGGATCGGCAATGGCGACAGGGCCCGAAACAAGCCGCACATCCGCTCCGAGCCGCGCGAGCGCGGCGGCGAGCGCATGGCCCTGCTTGCCCGAGGAACGGTTGGCGATATAGCGGACCGGGTCGATCGGCTCGTGCGTCGGCCCCGAGGTAACGATGATGCGGCGGCCGGCGAGCGGCTTGGGCGCGCCGTCGAGCAGCGCTTCGATCGCCGCCACGATCTCCAGCGGCTCGGCCATGCGGCCTTCGCCCGCCTCGTTGCTTTCGGCCATTTCGCCCTTTGCCGGGCCGACGAAGCGGATGCCGTCTTTCTCCAGGATGGCGCGGTTGCGGCGCGTGGCGGGATGCCGCCACATGCGCGGGTTCATCGCGGGGGCGATGAGCACCGGCTTGTCGGTGGCCATCAGCACCGTCGAGGCGAGATCGTTGGCAAGGCCATGCGCCATCTTCGCCATGAGATCGGCCGTCGCCGGCGCGACCACGAGAAGATCGGCCTCCCGCGACAGCCGGATATGGCCGACGTCGTGCTCGTCCTGCCGGTCGAAAAGCTCGGTGAAGACGTGGTCGGCCGACAGGGCGCCGACCGCAAGCGGCGTGACGAATTCCTGCGCAGCGCTGGTCATCGCGCAGCGTACCGCGGCGCCGCGCTCGCGCAGGCGGCGGATCAGATCGAGGCATTTGTAGGCCGCGATGCCGCCGCCGATGATGAGAAGGATGCGTTTGCCGGAGAGTGTCATGCCCTTGTCTAAGCTTCCCACGGATTGATGATCTCTACGCCGCAATCCTCGAAATCCGAGACATTG
The DNA here is from genome assembly GCF_001014615.2 of Aquamicrobium sp. LC103. Taxonomy (GTDB): domain Bacteria; phylum Pseudomonadota; class Alphaproteobacteria; order Rhizobiales; family Rhizobiaceae; genus LBCQ02. Next base: position 205,609 of record NZ_LBCQ02000001.1, on the reverse strand, counting down.
CGCGTCGCGATGGTCAGCGAGCGCGTCTGCGCGATCGCGGCGATCTGGGCATCGAGTTCGCGTACCACGCGGCCGATGCGGTGCCGATGCGCGGAAATCCTGGCATAGGCCGAGGCGTCATGCGCGTCGAAACTCTGGATCGGGTTGACGATCTTTTCCGTCAGAAAGCGCTCGATGACATTCGCCAGTTCCAGCTTTCTCCTACCATCCGGGAGTATGGCCATGCCGTAAAGCAATTCAGCCGTCGTGATGGACGAAACGAACAGATCTTCGATCGGCACGGACGACAGCCACTTCGCTACCTTCGGCTCCGGGTGTGGTCTGAACGTTTCAGAGATCACATTCGTGTCCAGCAGGATCATGATCAATCGAAAGCCGGAGGGTCGCGCGTTGGAAGCGCGCGCTCGGGAATATCGAGATCGAACCCGCCATGCGGCTCGACCAGCTCCCGTATCGCATCATAGAGATTGGTGTGCCGCCGCTTCGGCCCTTCTTCCGTGGCGATCGCCTGGCGCAGAATGGTCCTGATCTCCTCCTCAAGGGAAAGGCCATGCCTCGCGGCGCGCAGGCGCAGGCTCTGCTTGGTCTCATCTTCCAGGTTACGGATCGTCAGCGTAGCCATTCGTGACAGCCTCCTGCAATGACTGCAATGTAGGCATTGCTAGCATTGCAGTCAATTTCGTGCTTACAGCAGTTCCACGGCAATCCAGACCAGCGCGGCGGCGATCACCCAGAGGGCGAGGCGGCCGGAGCGTGTGTGCCGTGCCTCGGCCCGGCCGATCGCCTCGGCGGTGGCGGCGTCGAACCGCAGGCCGTTCTCGGCCATCGCGTCGATCTCGCGCGACAGCCGCTCGGTGCGGGTGGCGAGGTCGGGCGCCTGCCGTGCCAGCGAGACGAGGGCGTGAAGGCCGTCGCGCGCGTCGTCGATCACGGCGCGCGGGCCGAGATTGGCCCTAATCCAGTGGCCGACCACGGGCTCCGACGCCTTCCACATGTTGAAGGCCGGGTCGAGCGTGCGCGCCACGCCTTCGACCACCACCATGGTCTTCTGGAGGAGCACCAGTTCGGGCCGCGTCTCCATGTCGAAGAGTTCGGTCACCTCGAAGAGCAGGGTCAAAAGCCGCGCCATCGAGATCGTCTCGGCCGGCTGCCCGTGGATCGGCTCGCCGATCGCCCGGATCGCCTGAGCGAAGGCGTTGACGTCATGGCTGCGCGGCACATAGCCGGCTTCGAAATGCACTTCGGCGACGCGCTGATAGTCGCGCGTGATGAAGCCGTAGAGGATTTCCGCGAGGAAGCGCCGCTCCTTCTTGCCGAGCCGGCCGGCGATGCCGAGGTCGACGGCGGCGATCATGCCGTCCGCTTCCACGAAGATATTGCCGGGATGCATGTCGGCATGAAAGAAACCGTCCCGCAGCGTATGCCGCAGGAAGGACTGGATCAGGACGACGGCGAGATGCTCGAGGTCGTGGCCGGCGGCGCGCAGGCCGTCGACGTCGTTGAGCTTGATGCCGTCGATCCACTCCATGGTGACGACGTCGCGGCCGGTGCGTTCCCAATCCACCCACGGCACGCGGAAACCGGGATCCTCCCTGGTGTTCTCGCCGAGTTCGGAAAGGGCCGCCGCCTCGAGCCGCAGATCCATCTCGATCCTGGTGGTCTGCGCCAGCGTGCGCGCCACCTCGACCGGCTTCAGCCGGCGCGTGGCGGGCATATGGCGCTCCTGCAGGCGGGCCGCGAGGAAGAAGCCTTCGAGATCGTTGGCGAAGCGCCGCCTGACGCCGGGGCGGATCACCTTGACGGCCACCTTGGTCGGCACGCCGTCGCGGAGGATTTCGCCGGGATGCACCTGCGCGATCGACGCGGCCGCGATCGGCTCTTCGAGCCGCTGGAACAATTCGCCGATCGGGCGGCCGAGCGATTCCTCTATCTCCTGGACCGCTTCCTTTCTCGGAAAGGTCGCCATGCGGTCCTGCAGGCTGGCGAGATCGAACGCGATGTCGGCGCCGACCACGTCGGGCCTGGTCGCCAGGAACTGGCCGAGCTTGACATAGGAAGGCCCCAGCCGGTCGATCGCCTGCGCCAGGTTCTGGCTGCGCTCGCGGCCGCGCGCCTTGCGCCGCTCCAGAAGCCGTGTCAGCTGCCAGGCGAGCCGCGGCGTGCCCAAGAGCTGGTCGCCCGGAAGCGCGGCGAACACGCCTTCGCGGGTCATGATCCAGCCGGCCCGCGCCAGCCGGAAATATGCGGCAAGTGTGCTCATGCGGCGGAAGCTCTCAAAGCTTCCAGCCGGAATGCAACGCGGCGATGCCGCCCGAATAGTTGCGCCAGGTGACCCGGTCGAAGCCGGTGCTGCGGATCATCGCCGCGAAATTCTCCTGATTGGGGAATTTGCGGATCGATTCGACCAGGTAGCGATAGGGCTCGCCGTCGCCGGCGACCATCTGGCCGATGCGCGGGATGGCGTTGAACGACCAGGCTTCGTAGACCTTGTCGAGGAACGGCATCTCGACGTCGGAGAATTCGAGGCAGAGAAAGCGCCCGCCCGGCTTCAGCACGCGGTAGGCCTCGCAAAGCGCGGTTTCGATGCGGGGCACGTTGCGGATGCCGAAGGCGATCGTATAGGCGTCGAAGGTGGCGTCCTCGAAGGGCAGTTCCTCCGCATTCGCCTCGACGAAGGTGACGTGATCGCCGAGGCCGCGCTTGGCGGCGCGGTCATGCCCGACCTGGAGCATCGAGCCGTTGATGTCGAGCACCGTCGCGTGGCCGAGCCTTCCCGACGCCTCGACCATGCGGAAGGCGATGTCGCCGGTGCCGCCGGCGACGTCGAGCACCTGCCAGCTCGAACGCTTCGGCGGATTGAGCCAGGCGATCATCGCATCCTTCCAGACGCGGTGCAGGCCCGCCGACATCAGGTCGTTCATCAGGTCGTAGCGCCCGGCCACCTTGTGGAAGACCTCGTTGACGAGGCCCTGCTTCTCGCCGGCTCCGACATTGCGGAAACCATATGCGGTTTCCATGCCGCCCGCGGCGGTGGTGCGCTCCTGCGACATCTCTTCACCCGCTTTCGAGCCGTATCCGACCAACCGGAATCGCTACGTCACTCTATATGTTGTTCACATGCCGGATATCAAAGCCGCTTCCCGCGCTTCTGTGCCCGACGCTATAAATTCGGCGCGACCATAGCCGATCATCGGCCGTGAAGCTATTGTCGAAGCCGCGATGAAGGGACGCGGATGGAGTGGGGTTAATTTCATGATTTTGAAAGCGGAACTGCACTGCCACATCGAAGGCGCCGCGTCGCCCGAGCTGGTCGCGGCACAGGCGATGAAATACGGCAGGGATGTCGAACCGTTCATCAGGAACGGCTCCTTCGTCTGGCACGATTTCACGACTTTCCTGGCGGCTTATGATTTCGCCGCCGACCTGTTCCGCACGGAAGAGGACTATGCGCTGCTCGCCGAGCACTACCTGACCGGCCTTGCCCGCGACGGCGCCATCTACTGCGAGTTCTTCACCTCGCCCGACCATGCGGTGAAGGCGGGCCTGTCGCCCGAAGCCTATACCGGCGCGCTCGGCGAGGGGATTGCGCGGGCAAGGGCGAAGACGGGCATGGAAGGCCGCATGATCGTCACCGGCGTACGTCATTTCGGAACCGAATCGATCGAGGAGGCGGCGCGCTTCGCCGCCTCGTGCCGGCATCCTCTCGTCACCGGCTTCGGCGTCGCCGGCGACGAGCGCTCCGGTTCCATGAAGGACTATGTCCGCGCCTTCGAGATAGCGCGGGAAGCCGGCCTCGGCATCACCGTGCATGCCGGCGAGTTCGGCGGCTGGGAGAGCGTGCGCGACGCACTCGACCATGTTCGGCCCTCGCGCATCGGCCATGGCGTGCGCGCGATCGAGAATCCGGACCTCGTCAGGCGCATCGCGGACGAGGGCGTCGTTCTCGAAATCTGCCCGGTTTCCAATATCGAGCTGAAGGTGTTTTCGAGCTACGCCGACCATCCCTTTCCGCGCTTGCGGGCGGCGGGCTGCAAGGTGACGCTCAACTCCGACGATCCTCCCTATTTCTGGACGACGCTGCAGCGGGAATACGAGGTTGCCGCCGAGCACTTCGCGATGGGGGAGGCCGAGCTCGTCGCCGTCACCCGCACCGCCATCGAGGCGGCTTTCGTGGACGAGGCGACGCGCGGCGCGCTGCTTTCCCGGCTTGATCGGCCGCCCGAAGCGGAAAGCGGGCCGGGATAGCGAACGCGGACAAAAATTGTGGCTCGGGGCGTGCACAAACTATCTCGCATGCCGCCATGCCGCTAAGATCGAAGGCAAAATAGAGATTTCCGGAGATAGGAACATGGGCGTAACCGTCGTCGACCACCCGCTTGTCCAGCACAAGCTCACCATCATGCGCGACAAGGAAACGTCGACGGCGGGCTTTCGCCGGCTCCTGCGCGAGATATCGCTGCTGCTCTGCTACGAGGTCACCCGCGACCTCGAGCTGACGACGAAGACCATCGAGACGCCGATGCAGACGATGGAGGCGCCGACGCTGGAGGGCAAGAAGCTGGTCTTCGCCTCCGTGCTCCGCGCCGGCAACGGCCTGCTCGACGGCATGCTCGACCTGGTGCCGGCCGCCCGCGTCGCCCATATCGGCCTCTACCGCGACCATGAGACGTTGCAGGCGGTGGAATATTTCTTCAAGGCGCCGAGCGATCTCGGCGACCGCCTGGTGATCGTCGTCGACCCGATGCTCGCCACCGCCAATTCGGCGATCGCGGCCATCGACAAGCTCAAGGAGCGCGGCGCCACCAATATCCGCTTCCTCTGCCTGCTGGCGGCGCCCGAGGGGATCGAGCGCTTCACCACGGCGCATCCCGACGTCGACGTCTTCACCGCCTCGATTGACGAGCGGCTGAACGAGAAGGGCTATATCGTTCCCGGCCTGGGCGACGCGGGCGACCGCATGTACGGCACCAAATAGCCGATGGCTGCCGCCCGACCGATCAACACCGCCGCCATCGAGAAGGGCACGGGAAAGACCTGGCAGGCCTGGCTGGTCTTTCTGGAGGAAATCGGGGCGGCGGAGCTCTCTCACACGGAGATCGCGCGTCGTGTCGGCGACACCGGCGAGGCATCGGGCTGGTGGGCGCAGTCGATCACCGTCGCCTATGAACAGCATATCGGCCGCCGCCTGCCCGGCCAGGACGGCGACGGGTCGTTTCAGCTTTCGGTGACGAAGACGCTGCCTGGAACCATGGACGAGGCGATGGCGGCGTGGCAAGCGCTCGCCGGACGCCGCACCGACTTCTCGGGCGTCGCGATCGCCAGCGGTCCGCGGATGAGCGCGACGGAGAAATGGCGCCGTTGGGGCGCCACGCTCGAAGACCGCAGCCGCGTCATCGCCTCGGTCAACCAGAAGACGCCGGACAAGGCGGGATTCGCCGTCACGCATCAAAAGCTCGCCTCCGCCGAAGCGGCGGAGGTCTGGCGCGCCTTCTGGAAGGACTTTCTCAAGGCGTTTTGATCGGAGTGCGGTCGGCACCAGCCCGGGATGTGCAGCCGATCCGACCCAAGTCCTGCAAGCAGGCGTTGCTCAAGCAAAAAGCCCCCGCCATGGCGAGGGCCTTATTTGGTGCTGTCGAAGCTTGTTAACAGCCAGACCGCCTCTTCTGAACTGCTAGATATAGCAATCTCCAAGTACAACAAATACGGTCCGGATGCAACTATATCGGGGGCCCACATAGGCTAACTCGGGACTCACATATGTGACGCCCTATAAAAAAATTACATCAAGTCAGAAGGTGAGGCTCCTAACTCTATTGCAATCATGCCACGCTAATCCGAGTTCGTTTTTTCTGTATGTCAGCGCTTTGGATTGGGCTAACCAGAAGGCACAATTGCAATTGCGAATCATGATACATTCGATAATGGTTGTTGTAAATATATACTATAATAATTTCCATATATCGGGGGAACACATCCATATATATGCAGAAATTATTGCGTCGACATAATGGGTAAGAATCGAGTACGATAGAAATAAAAGAGATTTTAAATGAGGAAGCGATGGGAAAGGGAGATATACTGTTCTCATTCGACATCGGTACCAACAGCATCGGCTGGTGCGTGTTCGCCCTGTCGGACAATGGCGATCCTTGCCGGATTCTGGATGCCAACGCGCGCATCTTCGCCGACGGCCGCGAGCCGAAATCCGGAAACTCGCTTGCCGAAGGCCGGCGCGCGGCGCGTGCCATGGCGCGCCGGCGCGACCGCTACAAGCGCCGGCGCAAGGCGGTTCTGCGCACCCTGACGGAATACGGCCTGATGCCGGCCGATCCGAAGGCACGGCAGGCGCTCGTCGCCAAGACCGGCGATCGCGGTCCGAAGTCGGAGGAGGCGCTCGCCGACGTCTACAGCCTGCGCGCCCGCGCGCTGATGGAAAAGCTGCCGCTTCATCATATCGGCCGCGCGCTGTTTCACCTGAACCAGCGTCGCGGCTTCAAGTCCAACCGCAAGACCGACCGGAAGTCGAACGAAAAAGGCGCTATCGAAACCGGCGTCAACCGGCTGCTCGAGGAGATGAGGGATACCGGCGCCCCGACGCTGGGCGCCTATCTGGCGAAGCGGCGTTCCGACGGCAGGCCGGTGCGCGTGCGTGCGGGGGCGTCCGAGCAGGAGGCCGAGGACGGCAAGCCCGCGAAGACGGCCTATGACTTCTATCCCGTGCGGCGGCTTCTCGAGGAGGAGTTCGATGCGATCTGGGAGAAGCAGTACTCCTATCACCCGGAAGTTTTGACGGAGGAACGCCGCGGGCATCTCTTTCGCGTCATGTTTCATCAGCGGCCGCTGAAGCCGGCGATCGTCGGCAGATGCAGCTTCAATTCCGCCGAGACGCGGCTCGCCAAGGCGCATCCGCTGTTCCAGGAATTCCGCCTCTACAAGGAGGTGAACGAGCTGGAAGTGGTGATGCCCGACCAGAGCCACCGCAAGCTGACGCTTCCCGAGCGCGACCGGCTCGTCCTCAAGCTGCGCGGCCAGCGCAAGGCGACCTATGCCGCGCTGCGCAAGGAGCTCAGGCTGCGCGACCTGCGCTTCAACAAGGAAACCGAGAATCGCACCGACATGATGGGCGACGAGGTGACGGCCGCGCTGGCCGACAAGGCGGTTTTCGGCAACCGCTGGTCCGGCTTCTCGACGGACGAGAAATGGCGGATCGTCGAGCGCCTGCGCGAGGAGGAGGATCCGTTCGCGCTGCATGAATGGCTCGTCTCGGAACATGGTCTTTCCGATGCGGAGGCCGAGCAGGCGGCGAAGGTCCATCTGCCGGACGGCTACGGCAGGCTGGGGCCGACGGCGGTTTCGACCATGCTGGAGGAATTGAAGGCCGATGTGATCACCGAGGCCGACGCGGCGAGGCTGGCCGGTTACGACCATTCGCTGGCGCGGGCGGACGAGGACGGGCTCGATCGCCTGCCGAAATATCAGGAAGTCCTCGAACGGCGCATCCCGCCCGGCACCAACGATCCGGACGATCCCTACGACATCGCGAAGGGACGCATCACCAACCCGACGGTCCATATCGCGCTGAACCAGTTCCGCCATGTCGTCAACGCGCTCGCGCGCCGCTTCGGCAAGCCGGACCAGATCGCCATCGAGCTCGCGCGGGAATTGAAGCTCAACGACAGGCAGAAGGACGAGGTGAACCGCGTCATCGGCCGCAACACGCGCGCCGCCGCCCTGCGCTCGCAGAAGCTGCGCGACATCGGCCAGAAGGACAATGGCTACAATCGCGCGCTGCTGAAGCTATGGGAGGAGCTCAACCCGGACAAGCCCGAAGACCGGGTCTGCGTCTATACCGGCAGGCCGATTTGCATCTCCATGCTGTTTTCCGGCGAAGTCGACGTCGACCACATCCTGCCCTGGTCGCGAACGATGGACGACAGCCAGGCCAACCGCATCCTGTGCGTCGTCGAGGCCAATCGCGTAAAGGCCAACCGCGCGCCGGCCGAAGTTGCCGAATGGGGCGGACGCTACGACGAGATACTGGAACGCGCCGCGCGGCTGCCGCGCAACAAGCGCTGGCGCTTCGCGCGTGACGCGATGGAGAAATACAAGGAGAACGAAGGCTTTCTCGCCCGCCAGCTCACCGACACGCAATATCTTTCGCGGCTTGCCCGCGAATATGCCGAGGCGCTTTATCCGACGGAGGAACCCGACCGTCTCGGGGAGCTTCGCCGGAGAAACCATGTCCGCGTCATTCCCGGCCGGCTGACGGAGATGCTGCGCCGCGGATGGGGCTTGAACGCGCTCCTGCCCGACCACAATTTCGGCGCCGGGCAGGCCAAGAACCGCAAGGACCATCGCCACCACGCGATCGACGCGGCGGTGGTGGGCGTGACCACGCGCGGCCTGCTGCAGCGGATCTCGACCGAGGCGGGCCTGCGCGAAAAGCTCGCCCTGGAGGAGACGATCGCCGACATCCCGATGCCCTGGCCGGGCTTTCGCGAGGAACTGAAAGCCGCCATCGACCGCGCCGTCGTCAGCCACAAGCCGGACCACGGAACGTTGCCCAAGCCGGGTGAGCACGGCCGCACCGCCGGCCAGCTCCACAACGACACCGCCTATGGGATAACCGGCGAGACGGACGCGCGTGGCAACCCGATCGTGGTGCGCCGCAAACCCTTCCTGTCGCTCACCGACAAGGACATTCCCTCGATCAGGGATACCGAGCTTCGCGGCCGCGTCTATTCGGCGACCAGCGGGCTTTCCGGCCGCGAGCTTTCGGCGGCGCTCGATTATTTCCGCAAGACGGACAAGCAGTTCCGTGGCATCCGCCATGTCCGGGTCACGGAGAGCCTGTCGGTGATCCCCATCCGCGACCGCGACGGCAATATCTACAAGGGCTACAAGGGCGACGCCAATTTCCGTTACGACGTCTGGGAACTGCCGGACGGCAAATGGAAGGCGGACGTGGTCACAATGTTCGACGCGCACCGGCCCGACCGGGCGGCCGAGGAGCGCAGGCCGCATCCGGCGGCACGCAAGGTGCTCAGCCTGAAGCAGAACGACATGGTCGCCTGCGAGCATCCGAAGGACGGCTACACGATCGGTCGCGTCGTCAAGTTCAACACCGCCGGCCAGATCTATTTTGCCGCCCATAACGAGGGAGGAAGCCTCAAGGCGCGGGACGCCGATCGCGCCGATCCCTTCAAGTATTTCTCGAAATCGGCGAGCGGCTTGAAGGAGATAGCCGCGCGGCAGGTCAGGATCGACGCCACCGGTCAGGTCCTCGATCCCGGCCCACAGGACCGGGAAAGCCGCCTGGCCCGCAACAAGCGTTTGGAGCGGGAGCGGGCGTAGCTACACAATTTTAAGAAGTATAGCTACTATATTCGACCATGGAGCGGGTGGTTGATATAGAAACGGAAGGTCTTTTTCTTGCCGTTCATCGCGGTTTTCTTACCGTGAGCGCGGGAGGAGAGGAAAAAGGGCGGGTCGCGCTCGACGATATCGGCGCGCTGATCGTGCATGCGCACGGCACGGCATGGTCGAACTCGGTGATGGTGCGCCTTTCCGAGCGCGCCGTCCCGATCGTGGTGTGCGGCAGCAACCATGCGCCTGTCGCCTGTGTCTGGCCGATCGAAGGGCATTATGCCCAGGCCGCCCGCATGCGCGCGCAGCTTGCCGCGGGCCGGCCGCTCGGCAAGCAGATATGGCGGCGTATCGTTTCCGCCAAGGTGCGCATGCAGGGGACGATTTTCGCCGCGCGCGGCGGCGAGGCGGGCGCATTCGATCTGCTCGCACGCAAGGTGCGCTCGGGCGATCCGGACAATATCGAGGCGCAGGCGGCGCGGCGGTATTGGAGGGCGCTGTTCGGCGCGGATTTTTCACGGGACCGCTCGGCCGGCGGCGCCAATGCGCTTCTCAATTACGGCTACACGGTCCTGCGCGCGGTGGTATCGCGCAGCGTCTGCGCGACGGGACTGCATCCGACGATCGGCATCTTCCATTCCAACCGCAATAACGCCTTCGCGCTTTCCGACGATCTGATGGAGCCGTATCGGCCTCTTGTCGACCAGATGGTTCTGGAACTGCTCGACGAGGGGCATGTCGAAGTCACCGGCGACGTCAAACGCCGCCTTGCGACGCTCACCACGCTCGACCTGCAAAATCCGGACGGCACCGTTTCGCCGCTGTCCGTGCAAGTGCAGCGCTTCGTTCATTCGGTCGCGACATGTTTCGAAACCGGCCGGATCGACCTTGCGCTTCCGGGGTCGCCTCTTCGCGCGGAAGCGGCAGTAAGCGAGCCTGGATGACGCGGCGGGAGGACAAGGGCAATCTCGGCCTGGCGCATCTGAGCGGGTATCAGTTGATGTGGATTCTTGTCACCTTCGACCTGCCGGTCGAAACGAGGAAGCAGAGAGCCGCGGCGACCAAGTTCCGCCTGTTCCTGCTTGATCAAGGCTTCGAGATGAGCCAGTTTTCCAACTATCTGCGCTTCTGCAACGGCAAGGAGCAGTTCGAGGCATATGCGCGGAAAATCGAGGCCAACCTGCCTCAATGGGGCGACATCTACATCTTCCAGTTCACGGACCGGCAATATGAAAACATCGTCCGCTTTTCCGACCAGCGCCGGCGCCGAAGCCGAAAAAATCCCGAGCAGATGGCGCTTTTCTGAGGCGCGGAACCGTTTTTCCCACATCGAGCCCGCCGATTTTCTGTTTGTTTTCAGGAAGATCGGCGGGCATCGAGCTTAGCAGCTCAGAAGAAGCGGTCCAGCGGCAACTGCCAAGATCGGCGGGAGAACCGTGGTCTGAGCTTAGCAGCTCAGAAGAAGCGGTCCAGCGGCAACGATCTCGTCAGCGTTGAGTACATCGCGGCGAGCTTAGCAGCTCAGAAGAAGCGGTCCAGCGGCAACGTTTGCTGACCCGCACCATCAAACAGGATTAGCTTAGCAGCTCAGAAGAAGCGGTCCAGCGGCAACAACTGGCCGAGCTATGTCAGCGACAGCGCGAGCTTAGCAGCTCAGAAGAAGCGGTCCAGCGGCAACCCAGACTGGCCAACATGGGAGCCATGGCCGAGCTTAGCAGTTCAGAAGAAGCGGTCCAGCGGCAACGACGTCATCATGATCGGCGAAATCTAGTCCAGTCCAGCGCTTCGCAAAAGACGGTCAATTCACCGCGCCCTGGCGCGCCAGCGCAGGAGCCGCTGCTCGGTCCAGTCGATCGCCACGGAGCTCAGGAAGCCGAGCGCGCCGAGCAGGATCACGCCGGCATAGAGGTCGGGCGCGCGGAAGGAGCGGGCGGAAAGCAGGATCCAGTTGCCGAGCCCGTCGCGACCGGCAAGCATCTCGCAGACGACCGCGAGGATGAGCGCCACGGTCAGGCCGAGGCGCATGCCGGCGAGGATGTCGGGGCTCGCCGAGGGCAGCGAGAGCTTCATGATCGTCTGCCGGCGTGTCAGGCCGAGCGCCGCCCCGACCTCGTAGAGCCTGGGCTCGACGGCCGAGAAGCCGTGAATGGTGGCGAGCAGTACCGGCCACAGCGCGCCGAAGGCGATGACGAAGAGCACCATCGCGTCCGACAGGCCGAGCAGCGCGATGGCCACGGGGATGATGGCGGAGGCCGGCAGTGGCCGCAGGAATTCCAGCATCGGCGCCACATAAGCGCGCATGCGCGGCGATATGCCGATCGCCGCGCCGAGCGCGATGCCCGCGAGCGAGGCGATCAGCCAGCCCCAGATCATGCGCTCCACCGTGGCGACGAGCTTGGTTGCGAGATCGCCTTCGGTCATGCCGGCGACCAGTGCGTTCCAGGCGCGGTCGGGGCCGGGCAGGAAAACCGGCGATACGAGCTTGAGGTCGGCGATCCATTGCCACAAGAGCACGAAGCCGGCGGCGACTGCGAAGCTGGCGATGCGCCAGGGGAGGTTGCCTCGGAAGGTCATTGCCGCGCCTCCGCCCCGCCCGCGCGCCCGAACATGCCGTGTTGCGCGCCGACCAGGGCCCAGTTGAGCGCGTAGCCGACGATGCCGATCCAGACGAGGTAGGCGAGCATGCGCGCCGGGTCCAGCGCCTGTTGGGCGATCAGGATACCGTAGCCGAGGCCGAGCGGGTTGGCGGCGATCTCGACGGTGACGGCGACGACCAGCGCGATGCCGGCCGCGAGCCGGAAGGCCACCATGATGCGCGGGAAGGCAGCCGGCAGGATGATCTTGAAGACACGCTGCATGGCGGAAAGACGCAACGCGCGGGCGACCTCGAAGAGCCGCGGCTCGATGCCGGCGATCGCGGCGCGCGTCAGGATCAGCATCGGGAAAGCGCAGGCAAAGGCCACGATGGCGATGCCCATGCGATAGCCGAAGCCGAGCGCCAGCATGGCGATGGGAATGAGCGCGACCGACGGCACGGGGCGGATCGCCTCTATCGTCACCTCCATCAGCCGGTTGAGCGGCGGCACCAGACCGAAGAGGATGCCGAAGGCAAGCCCGACCGCCGTGCCGATCGCCAGCCCGGCGAAAGCGACCGTCAGCGTGTCGCGGGTGGCGACGAGCAGCGAGCCGTCGCCGATCGCCGAGAGGAGCGACAGGAAGACGTCGCTCGGCGCGGCCAGCGCCATGCTCTGCGTTCCCGAGAGCCGCATGCCGAGTTCGGCGGCAACCAGCAGCAGCAGCGGAAGCAGGAGGCCGCGGGCGCGCATCCTCACGCCTCGGCCTTTTCGATGAAGTCGAAGAGCGAGCGGCGCAGCGCAAGGAATTCCGGCATCTCGCGGGTCGAGAGCTGGTCGCGCGGGCGCGGCAGGCCGATCTCGGTCATCGTGCCGATGCGGCCGGGATCGGGCAGGAGTCCCACCACGCGGTCGCCGAGATAGATCGCCTCCTCGAGGTCGTGGGTGACGAAGAACACGGTGGCGCGCGTGTCGGCGGCGATCGACAGCAGCTCGTCCTGCAGCGTCTGGCGCGTCATCGCGTCGAGCGCGCCGAAGGGCTCGTCCATCAGGAGGACCTTCGGGTCCTGCGCCAGGCAGCGGGCGATCTGCAGCCGCTGCTGCATGCCGCCGGACATCTCGGCCGGATATTTGTCGCCCTGGCCGGGCAGGCCCACCTTCTCCAGAAGATGCTCGATGCGGTCCCCGCGCTCGGCCTTGGCCACGCCCGCCGCCTCCAGCGCCAGCGAGATGTTGCCGTGCGCGGTGCGCCAGGGCAGCAGCGCCTTGCCGTAATCCTGAAAGACGATCGCCACGTCGCGCCTCGGCTTCAGCATCGCCTCGCCGAGCACGCCGACGCTGCCGCCGGTCGGGTTGACGAGGCCGCCCGCCATGCGCAGCGCCGTCGTCTTGCCGCAGCCGGAAGGGCCGATGATGCAGACGAACTCGCCTTCGCGGACCGTGAGGTCGAGCTTGTCGATGATCTTCCTGTCGCCGAAGGAGAGGTCGACCCGGCTGAACTCGATCACGGGTCGGGCGGCTGCCTGCTTGTCGGTTTTTCTCATATCGTCCTGTCCGCTCCCTCGTCGCCATAGACGACGTGGAGTGTGTGCCCGAGATGCTTCATCAGCATCGCCACCGCTTCGTCCGCCTTGCGGGCGAGGATGATGTCGGCCAGTTGCTGATGCTCGTCGATGAACCAGTCGGCGTTCTCGAAACGGCGCATCATCGCGCGTCGATAGCGATAGGCCTGGTCGTAGAGCTCGTCCTGCAGCCGCAACAGCCGCTCCGACTGGCAGGCGGTCAGGATCGAGCGGTGGAACTCCTTGTGGAGCCGGTCGAATTCCGGCGCGTCCTCGCGCATCGATCGCGGGTCGCGCTCCACCATGCGGCGCAGCCGGTGAAGGCAGGCGAGCACGCCGGCCTCCCATTCGTCGTCGCCGGTTGCGATGGACCGCCGCAGCGCCTCCGCCTCGACGATGCAGCGCACGCGGGTGATGTCCTCCAGATCGTCGCGCGAGACCGGGGCGACGCGAAACCCGCGCTGGCCCACGGCCTGGATCAGCCCGCGCGAGACCAGGCGCGAGAGGCCCTCGCGCAGCGGCGTGGCGCCGATGCCGTAGTGAGCAGAAAGCGCGTGGATGCCGAGCCGTGCGCCGGGGAGCCAGACGCCCGCGAGAATGTCGCGCTCGACCGAGGCCGCCGCACGCTCGCTGAGCGTGTCGCCGCCTTGTGCCGTCGTTCCGTTCCGCGGGCCCGTCTTCATATTTCGTCGGCTTACTTCTGCACCAGCGCGTCGACGTCCGGCTCGTTCTGCAGCATGTTCTGCTGGTTCATCACGTCGGCCCACCAGGCGAGCTGTTCGGAGGTGATGACCGGATCGGAGACCGACAGCTTCATGTTGGCGAGCACTTCCGGCGGAATCTTGGTGAAGCGCGAGATCGCGCCGCGCGCCTTGTCCGGATCGGCATTGACGATCTTGGCCGCCTCGTCGATCGAGGCGCGGAAGGCGGCGAGCGCCTCGGGGTTGGAATCGGCCCATTCGCGCGTCGAGGCATAGAGGATCTGCGGCTGATGCTCGGGCAAATCCTCCAGATAGTGCGACATCACCTTGCCGGTGCCCGCCGAAAGGATGCGCGACAGGAACGGCTCGGCCGCCACCACCGCGTCGACTGCGCCCGACTGCAGCACGTCGCTCATCGTCGGGAAGGTCACTTCCACGAACTGCACCGATTTCGGGTCGACGTCGTTCTCGATCAGCCATTGCTGGAAGAGCACGTGCAGGAAGGCGCCGATGCCGGGCGCGCCGACCTTCTTGCCGGCCAGGTCCTTGGCCGACGAAATTTCCACGCCAGCACGCGTGACGATCGCCACGGTGTCGGCGGTTTCCTTGGCCGTCGAGGAGGCGCCGGCGACCGCCACGAGGTCGAGGCCGCCGTCCGTCGCCTGCAGGAAGACCGAGGGGGTCGGGCCGCCGATCTGGAGCGAATTCGACAGGATGCCCGCCGGGATGTTGGAGTTCAGCCCGATCAGGATCAGCTCGGCGTCGAGCCCGTTCTTCTCGAAGATGCCTTCCTCCACCGCGATCGCCGCCGAGGCGCAATCGGTGGTGGCGGTGCAGCCGATGACGACTTTTTCCTGCGCGGACGCGATCGACGTCATGCCCATCAGCACGGCAAGGACCGTGCCGAGCCGCGAGGCTCCATTCCCAAGCTTCATGATTTCCTCCCTTACAAACGGCTTTCCAATCGTGCCGCTTTGATATATCGATAGAAACATGAAATATATATATTCGCAAGAGGGAGGAATACGTGAAGCTTGCGACTTATGAAAACGGACCCGGAAACGCTTCCGTCGCCATCGTCCATTCCGGAAACGCGAAACTGTTCGACCTGCGGCTTGCCGCCGAGCGCGCCGGCCGCGACGCGTCGGCCTTCGCCTCGATGATTTCGCTGATGGACGCGGGCAAGGCGGGGCTGGACGCCGCCCATGACCTTTTCGACCGCCATGGCGGCGGCGGCGATCTCAGCGTGGACGTTTCTTCCGTTCGGCTGCTCGCCCCGGTGCCGGAACCGCGCCAGATGCGCGACGGCATGAGCTTCCCGCTGCATATCCGCCAATCGCCGCGCGGCATGCGCAAGCTGCTCGCGGCCGGTGATCCGGCGGCGCTCGCCGCCATCGAGGCGGAGCCGCTCGCGGACCTGCCGGAGGTCTACCGCAAGCTTCCGATCTACTACATCACCAACCGCATGATCGTCGCCGGGCCCGAGGACACGGTGCGCTGGCCGGCCTACTCCAAGGTGATGGACTACGAGCTGGAGATCGGCGTGTTCGTCGGCAGGACGGGAACCAATATTCCCGCTTCCAAAGCGGCCGAGCATATCTTCGGCTACACGATCTTCAACGATCTTTCCGCCCGCGACCAGCAGGCGATGGAGATGCCCGGCTGGCTCGGACCCGCGAAGGGCAAGAGCTTCAACGGCGGCAACGTGCTCGGGCCGTGGATCGTCACGCCGGACGAGATCGGCGATCCCTACGCGCTCGCCATGGAGGCGCGCATCAATGGCGAGACGGTCGCCAGGGGACGCTCGGAAGGCATGCTGTTCAGCTTCGAGGAACTGATCGCGCATATGTCGCGCGACGAGACGGTCTTTGCCGGCGAGTTCATCGGGTCCGGCACGGTCGGCAATGGCTGCGGACTCGAAAACGGCCATTTCCTCAGCCATGGCGACACGATCGAGCTGGAAATCGAGAAGATCGGCACCTTGCGCAACAAGATCGTCCGCCAGGACGCCTGAGCGGCCGTCCCGATCGCCTGCTATCCTGGCCTCCCGCCGGAGCGGGAGGCCCCATCGCATCAAAGCGTCATAGGGAGGAAACCATGACACGCATCATCGACCTGTCGGTGCCGATCGCCAACGACATTCCGGCCGATCCGCCGATCCAGATTCCGTCGATCGAGTATATCGACCACAAGCAGAGCCTGCCGCAATTGCTGCCCTTCTTTCCGGGACTGAAGCCGGAAGACCTGCCTGACGGTGAGGGCTGGGCGGTCGAGCGTGTCGTGCTCTCCACCCACAATGGCACGCATCTCGACGCGCCATGGCACTATCATTCGACGATGAATCGCGGCGAGCGCGCCATGACCATCGACGAGATCCCGCTCGAATGGTGCTTCCAGCCGGGCGTGAAACTCGACTTCCGCCATTTTCCCGATGGCTATGTCGCGACCGCCGGGGATGTCGAGGAAGAACTGAAGCGTATCGGCCACGAGCTGCAGCCGCTGGAGATCGTCGTCGTCAACACGTCCGCGGGCGCCAAGTTCGGCCAGGCCGACTATGTCGCGAGCGGCTGCGGCATGGGCTACGAGGCCACCATGTATCTGCTCGACCGCGGCGTGCGCGTCACCGGCACCGATGGCTGGAGCTGGGATGCCCCCTTCGTTCATACCGCCGGGCGTTACCAGCGCGAAGGCGATCCCTCCATCATCTGGGAGGGTCACAAGGCGGGCCGGCATACCGGCTATTGCCACATCGAGAAGCTGCATCGATTGGAGGACCTTCCCGCCAACGGTTTCAAGGTGAGCTGCTTCCCGGTGAAGATCGAACGCGCCTCGGCCGGCTGGACGCGCGCCGTCGCCATCCTCGACTGAGAGCCGATGCCGCTGGATCACTTGCCGTTTCGCCGCGCGTGATCCTGCGCCGCGCCGCCGGCTTCTCGCAATCCGGCGCGGCGCTCTCCTCCACCATCGCCGACATCTCCCGCAACCCGGCGAAGCTCGATTCGAGCTTCGCCGGAGCGGAATCGCCGTTCTGAATCCTTGTTGACACTATGGAATGAATATTCCATATTTTTTCATCAATGGCGTTCATGTTCTATCTTGAGGCCGAAGAGCCGTCGGGAAGGGAACATCGGAAATCCCATAGGGAGGGAATCCGGAAAATCGGGGTGCCGCCGGACACCCGCAATGTGGAGGAGCATTCAGATGAGGAAGCTATTGTTCGGCGTCGCTCTGTCGGCGCTGATGACCACTTCGGCGATGGCTGAGACCATCGGCGTTTCCATGGCGTTGTTCGACGACAATTTCCTGACCGTGCTGCGCAACGGCATGGTCGAATATGCCGGCGAGCTCGACGATGTCGAGCTGCAGGTGGAGGACGCGCAGAACGATGTCGGCCGCCAGCTCAACCAGATCCAGAACTTCATCGCGTCCGGTGTCGATGCGATCGTCGTCAATCCCGTCGACACCGACGCCACCGTCGCCATGACCAAGGCGGCCGCCGATGCCGGGGTGCCGCTGGTCTTCGTCAACCGCGAGCCGGTCAATGTCGACGACCTGCCGGAAAACCAGGCCTATGTCGCCTCCAACGAGCAGGAATCCGGCACGCTCGAGACGCAGGAAATCTGCCGCCTCCTGAAGGAGAAGGGCAAGGGCGAAAGCGCCAAGATCGTCGTCATGATGGGCGAATTGTCCAATCAGGCCGCGCGCATGCGCACCAAGGACATCCACGACGTCATCGCCACCGAGGAATGTTCCTTCATGGAGATCGTGGAGGAGCAGACCGCCAACTGGCAGCGCACGCAGGCCGCCGACCTGATGACCAACTGGCTCTCGGCCGGCCTGGAATTCGATGCGCTCGTCTCCAACAATGACGAGATGGCGATCGGCGCGATCCAGGCGATGAAAGCCGCCGGCAAGAACATGGACGAGGTGCTGGTCGGCGGCGTCGACGCCACGCAGGACGCGCTTGCCGCGATGGCCGCGGGTGATCTCGACGTCACCGTCTTCCAGGATGCGGCGGGGCAGGGCAAGGGCGCCGTCGACGCGGCGCTGAAGCTCGCGCGCGGGGAGGAGGTGGACAAGAAGGTCTACATTCCCTTCCAACTCGTGACGCCGGAGAACATGGACGAGTTCACCGCCAAGAACTGAGGACCGCGGACGGCCGGAGGAGTATAGTGGGGGAAGCCCGGGGCTTCCCTCTCCGGCACGGCTGCGCATCGAGTCGTCCGCCCCGCCTTCGGGCGACGGCAATGATGGAAAAGAACGATGGCTAACCAGGCAGAGGCGGTCTCGACCGCCGCGGAGTCCGAACAGGTCAAACGGCCGCGCTCCCACGAGCTGAACGCGCTCGTGGGGCTGGTGGGCATAGCGATCATCTTCGAATTGCTGGGCTGGTGGCTTCAGGGGCAGAGCTTCCTGTTCAACACGCAACGGCTCGGCATCATGATCCTCCAGGTCTCGGTGATCGGCATCATCGCCATCGGCGTGACGCAGGTCATCATCACCGGCGGCATAGACCTTTCCTCGGGCTCCGTCGTCGGCGCCACCGCGATGATCGCGATGAGTTTCGCCCAGGTGAGCACCTATCCGCGCGCGGTCTATCCGGAGCTGACCGACCTGCCGTTGATCGTGCCGGTATTGATCGGGCTCGGCTGCGGGCTGATCGCCGGCCTCGTCAACGGCCTGCTCATCGCCTACACCAAGATACCGCCCTTCATCGCCACGCTCGGCATGATGGTCACGGCGCGCGGCATTGCCAAATGGTACACGAGGGGCCAGCCGATCTCATTCCCGACCGACGGTTTCGCCGCCATCGGCCAGGGCATGACACCGGTCATCATCTTCCTGCTGATCGCGCTGATCTTCCACGTGGCGCTGAAATACACAGTCTACGGCAAGCACACATACGCGATCGGCTCCAACGAGCAGGCGGCCCGCATGTCGGGCATCAACGTCGAGCGCCATCTCGTGCTCGTCTATGCGATCGCCGGCATGCTCGCTGCGCTGGCCGGCATCGTGGTCGCCGCGCGCGGCCTGACGGCGCAGGCCGGCATGGGCACCATGTACGAGCTCCACGCCATCGCCATGGCCGTCATCGGCGGCGTGTCGCTCACCGGCGGTCGCGGCTCGATCGTCGGCACGCTGATCGGCGCGGTCATCTTCGGCGTCATCACCTCGGGCTTCACCTTCCTGAGGCTCAGCGCCTATTATCAGGAGATGATCATGGGCGCGATCATCGTCACCGCCGTGGTCGCGGACGTCTACCGCCAGCGGATGCGGCCGAGTTCGCGATAGGCGCAGGTTTCCGGGAGGAGAAGATGGCAGACACGGATCGCAAGGTCGTCCTCAGGACCGAGGGGCTGACGAAGCATTACGGCGGCGTGCGCGCGCTGGAGGATGCCGATTTCGAGCTCTGCGAGGGCGAGCACGTGGCGATCGTCGGCGACAACGGCGCCGGCAAATCGACCTTCGTGCGCCAGATCACCGGCGTCGAGAAGCCGACCGCGGGCCGGATACTCTTCGAGGGCGAGGAGATGCATTTCCAGAGCCCGGTCGACGCGCGCGAGGTCGGCATCGAGGCGGTGTTCCAGAACCTCGCGCTCGCCGACGATCTCGACGTGCCGTCGAACATCTTCCTCGGGCGCGAGGAGGTCTATTTCAATCTCGGGCCCTTCAGCTTCCTGAACGAGCGCAAGATGTTCCAGCGCTCGCGCGAGGCGCTGGAGAAGACCGGCGTCAAGATCCCGAACCTCCACAACACGATCGCCAACATGTCGGGCGGCCAGCGCCAGTGCGTGGCGATCAGCCGCGCGGCGAGCTTCGCCTCCAAGCTGATCCTGATGGACGAGCCGACCGCCGCGCTCGGCGTGCAGGAGACCACCCAGGTGGAGAACATCATCCGCGGGCTGAAGCGCCGCGGCATTCCACTCATCCTCGTCAGCCACAATCTGCGTCAGGTCTTCAATCTCGTCGACAAGATCTGGGTGTTCCGGCGCGGCCGCATCGCCGGCATGCTGGAAGCCGGCAAGACGGACGGCAACGAAGTCGTCTCGCTGATCACCGGCGTCAAGACCGGTGTCCACGAGAACGCAAGTTACATCTGACCAAGTTACATCTGACAGGGAGCTCATACGCATGACAGTCAGGCTCGGCCTTCTCGGCGCAGGCCGCATCGGCAAGGTTCATGCCCGGGCGATCTCGGGCAATGGCGGCGCGAAGCTGGTCGCGGTGGCGGATGCATTCGCGGATGCCGCCGCGGCGATCTCGCGGGATTACGGTGCCGAGATACGCGGCATCGACGAGATCGAGGCATCGAGCGACATCGACGCTGTGGTGATCTGCGCGCCGACAGACACCCATGCCGATCTCATCGAGCGCTTCGCGAAAGCCGGCAAGGCGATCTTTTGCGAGAAGCCGATCGACCTCGACATAGCCCGTGTCAGGGCTTGTCTCGGCATCGTCGAGGAAGCGGGCGCCGTGCTGATGGTCGGCTTCAATCGTCGCTTCGATCCGCATTTCTCGGCGGTGCGGGCGGCCATCGACGAGGGCAGGATCGGCAATGTCGAGATGGTGCAGATCACCTCGCGCGATCCCGGCCCGCCCCCCGCCTCCTACATCAAATCGTCGGGCGGCATCCTGCGCGACATGACGATCCACGATTTCGACATGGCGCGCTTCCTGCTCGGCGAGGAGCCGAACATGGTGTTCGCGACCGCCTCGGTGCTGGTCGATCCGGGGATCGGCGGGCTCGGCGACCATGACAGCGTGTCGGTCGTCCTCACCACCCCCTCCGGCAGGCACTGCTCGATCTCCAATTCCCGCCGCGCCACCTATGGTTACGACCAGCGTGTCGAGGTGCACGGCTCCAAGGGAATGGTCGCGGCGGAAAACCAGCGGCCAGTCTCGATCGAGATGGCGACGGCGGAGGGCTACACCCGCCCGCCGCTGCACGACTTCTTCATGACGCGCTATATCGAGGCCTATGCGGCCGAGATGGCGGCGTTCGTGGCGGCGGTTTCGAGCCGAAGCGCCGCCATGCCCTCCGGCCGCGACGGACTTGCCGCTCTCGCGCTGGCCGATGCCGCCTACCGGTCGATCGCCGAGGGCAGGGCCGTCGCCGTCGAGCGGGATTGAGAGGGATCGCCATGGACATGGCCGCACGCAACGGCACCACGCGCGCAATCGTGACGGGCGGGGCTCAAGGCATCGGCCTTGCCGTGGCGAGGCAGCTCGTCGCCGAAGGTTGCCGATCGGTAGCCCTCGTGGCGCGCTCGGCCGAGAAGGGCCGCGCTGCGGTGGCGGAGCTGGAGAAGTCGGGCACCGAGGCGATCTTCATCAGCGCCGACATCTCCGATCCGAAGGCCTGCCTCGACGCGATCGATGCCGCGCAGAGGCGTTTCGGCCCCATCAACGGGCTCGTCAACGCCGCCGCTACCTCCGCGCGCGGCTCGCTCCTCGAAACGACGCCTGAACTCTACCACACGATCTTCGACACCAACGTGGCCGGCCCGCTCTTTCTGATGCAGGGCATCGTCCGCCGGCTGGTGGAGGAAGGCGAGCCGGGCTCCATCGTCAACGTCCTGTCGATGTCGGCGCATGCCGGCCAGTCCTTCCTCACGGCCTATTCGGCGAGCAAGGGCGCGCTCGCCGTTCTCACCAGGAACGTCGCCAACGCCTATCGGCGCGACCGCATTCGCTGCAACGCGGTGCTGCCGGGCTGGATGGATACGCCCGGCGAGGCGATCGTCCAGAAGACCGCCCACGACGCGCCCGACGACTGGCTGGAGAAGGCGGAGGCCGCGCAGCCCATGGGCCAACTCGTCAAGCCGCATCAGCTCGCCGCCCTGATCGCCTATATGATCAGCCCGCAATCCGGCGTCATGACGGGCTCGCTGGTGGACTACGACCAGAACGTTGCCGGCGTTGTCGGCGAGTAGCGGCGTCAGGCATCTGTCTCCGGCAGCGACGGGTATCGGATTGGTCAGCCCGTCTCCGCCCTGCTTTGGGAGATTCCCTGGCAACGGGTTCCTTGTTGATGCCCCTCCACTGCCGAAGCGTTGGAGCGGGGCAGGTGGCCTAAGGGCAGTTCACGTTTTCACCGAAACACCCCTCTCCACCACTTCGTGGTCCCCCTCCCCCGTAAACGGAGGAGGATCCACGGTGCGGCCGGCCGCGACGCTGGTTCCTCCCTTGCGGAGCGGGGGGCGAAGGACGGGCGAGACAAGCGGCTCGCCATGAAGGACCGCGCGAAGCGTGGTGGTGGGGGCATTCCAAGCGACGATCCATTTCATCTGGAAACGCCCTAAGGCCGGAGAGGCCGATCCTTCGCGGTGCTGGACCGAAGGGAGCTAAAATTAGAACCCGCTAACCATCCACCTCCACCCGCCTTCCCTCCCGCGCCGAGCGGGCGATCGCGTGGATGACCTTCTCGAACTCAAGCGCTTCCGCGAAATCGGGTGATGATTTCTCGCCGCCCGCGATCCAGCGCAGGAATGCGCCCGCCTCGATCGCCTTGAGGTCGTTGAAGCCGAGCTGATGGCCGGGCGCCGGGCAGAACATGCCGTAGGGAGGATGGGCGGGGCCGGTCAGGATCGTCTTGAAGCCCTGTTCGCCGGCCGGTCCCTCGTCGCGGTAGAGCTGCAACTCGTTCATGCGCTCCTGATCGAAGGCGATCATGCCCTTCGTGCCGTGCACCTCGAAGGCAAGCTTGTTCTTGCGGCCCCAGGCCGAGCGCGAGGCGGAAAGCGTTCCTTGCGCGCCGCTCGAGAAGCGCACCAGCGCCGAGGCGGTGTCCTCGTTTTCGACGTCCGCGCGGCCCGTACCTTCCGGCAGGGGCCGGGTTTCGTGGATCGTCTGCATATCCGCGATCAGGCTGTCGATCGGCCCCATCAGGCCGTAGGCCATGGAAACGAGATGGCAGCCGAGATCGCCAAGCGCGCCGAGCCCGGCCTCGCCGAGCCGGGCGCGCCAGGTCCATGCAAGTTCCGGGTCGGCCTGGTAATCCTCGTCGACGACGCCACGGAAATGCACCGGCCGGCCGATCGCGCCTTCTTCCATCAGCCGGCGGGCATGCAGGAAGGCGGGGTTCCTAATGTAGTTGTAGCCGACCATCGTCTTCACGCCGGCTTCGGCGGCGGCAGCCGCCATCTCGCGCGCCTCGTCGAGCGTCAGCCCCATCGGCTTTTCGCACCAGACGTGCTTGCCGGCGGCGATCGCCGCCAGGGCCATCTCGCGATGCATCCGGTTGGGCGTGGTGATCGACACGACGTCGACGGCATCGTCCCCGACGAGCTCGCGCCAGTCCTCACATGCCCGCGCGAAGCCGAACTGGTCGGCCATGCCGGATGCCCTTTCGGCGGGCGTGTCGCAAAGAAGTTCCGGCCGCGCATGGGGCAGGTCGCCGAGCACGGCGCGCGCCGCCCGCCAGGCCAGCGCATGCGCCTTTCCCATGAAGCCGGTGCCGATCAGTCCGATGCCGACCTCGTGCATGCGATCCTCCTCCGCTCCCGCGCCGGTCCTGCGCTGTGTATCGTTGGAATAAACAATACACTATTGGAATTTCCATTCCATGCGCTAGAGTCGCGGGCGGGCATTTTTGCAAGTTTGAGAAAGAGCGTTCATGGCAGCAATTTCGGCGCCGGCCTCGGTGGAGGAGTTCATGGACCGCATGGTGGAGCAATCGGACGAGCTGCCGAAGCGCCTGCGCCAATGCGTCGACTATGTCGCGGCCAACCAGGACCGCATCGCCTTTTCCACCGTCGCGGAGATGGCCGAGGGCGCGGGCGTGCCGCCGTCGGCGTTCATGCGCTTCTGCCAGGTGTTTGGCTTCAGCGGATTCTCGCAGATGCAGCGGCTTTTCCGGGAATCCTATGCCCAGCGGCCGGATTATGCGACACGGCTGAAGAAGCTGCGCGAGAGCGGCGCGGGCAGCCCTTCCGCGCTGCTGGCGGAGTTCGTCGAGGCCGGCTGCCTGTCGCTGGAAAACCTCGCCAAGACGATCGATCCGCGCACGCTCGACGCCGCGACCAAGACCCTAGCCGAGGCCAACATGGTCCACATCGTCGGCCTGCGCCGGGCCTTCTCCGTCGCCTCCTATTTCGCCTATGCCTTCGAGAAGATGAACGTTCCGGCCCTGCTGCACGACAATGTCGGGAGGCTCGGCAGGCACCACGCCATCCGCCCGGGAGACGCGATGATCGCGATCACCTTCGCGCCCTACACGGCGGAGACGGTGGAGCTTGCGGATGTCGCCCGCCGCGCCGGCGCGGAGGTGGTGGCGATCACGGATTCGGTTGCGAGCCCGCTGCGCCAGATCACGCCGCTCGTCCTCACCGTTTCCGAGGCCGATTTCGGAGATTTCCGATCGCTTTCGGCAACGCTGTCGCTCGCGGTGGCGTTGGTCGTCGCGGTGGGAAGTGCGGCTCGCAACCAGAATGGAATTTCCTGATTGATTTGATAGTCGATTTGGAACATATTTTCCATTCAATGAGTGTCAGGCTCGCCGCTCTGCGCGGGTCTAGATGCGAGAGCCGGGGAAGGAGAGCGCCGCTCGGGCGGTCCGGCGGCAGGCGCGGCATGGAGGCGCCCGCGATACTGGCAGGGAGGACGCAGAGCCATGAAGCCCCTCGATCTCATCACCATCGGCCGCTCGTCCGTCGATCTCTACGGCGTCCAGGTCGGCGGCCGGCTCGAGGACATGGGCTCCTTCAACAAATATATCGGCGGTTCGCCGACCAACATCGCCGCCGGCACGGCGAGGCTCGGCCTGAAATCGGCGCTGATCACCCGCGTCGGCGACGAGCATATGGGCCGATTCATCCGCGAGCAGCTCCAACGCGAGGGCGTCGATACGCGCGGCGTCGTGACCGATCCAGAGCGGCTGACGGCGCTCGTGCTGCTCGGCATCCGCGACCGGGAACGGTTTCCGCTGATCTTCTATCGCGAGAATTGCGCCGACATGGCGCTCTGCGAGGACGACATCGACCCGGCCTTCATCGCCGAGGCGGCTTGCGTCTGCGCCACCGGCACGCATCTGTCGCATCCGCTCACGGAAGCCGCCGTCTTGAAAGCGCTGCGGCTCGCCCGCGAGAACGGCGCGCGGACGGCGCTCGACATCGACTACCGCCCAAATCTGTGGGGTCTCGCCGGTCATGGTGCGGGCGAAAGCCGCTTCATCGAATCCGAGCGGGTCACCGCCAGGCTGCAGGCGAGTCTTCATTTCTTCGATCTGATCGTCGGCACCGAGGAGGAGTTTCACGTCGCCGGCGGCTCGACCGATACCATCGAAGCTTTGCGCGCCGTGCGTTCCCTTACCGGTGCGGTGCTGGTCTGCAAGCGCGGGCCGATGGGCGCGGCCACCTTCACCGGCGCCATACCGGATACGCTCGACGAGGGCGAGGCCGGCGAGGGCTTTCCGATCGAGGTGTTCAACGTGCTGGGCGCCGGCGACGGCTTCATGTCGGGCCTGCTGAAGGGCTGGCTCACCGGCGAGAACTGGCCGACCGCGCTCAAATTCGCGAATGCCTGCGGCGCCTTCGCGGTCTCCCGCCATGGCTGCACGCCAGCCTATCCGTCGCTTGCCGAGCTCGAATATTTCCTGCGCACCGGCATCCGCGAGCCCGCGCTGCGCAACGACGCCGCACTCGAGCAGGTGCACTGGGCGACCAACCGCTCCGGCGACTGGCCGCAGATGCGGGTCTTCGCCTTCGACCATCGCCTGCAGATGGAGGAGATGGCGGACGCCGCCGGCGTGCCGCGCGAGCGGATCGGCGCGTTCAAGCTGCTCTGCTTCGCGGCGGCGCAAAGGGTCGCCGACGGGCGCCACGGCTACGGCGTCCTCTGCGACGGCAGGCTCGGCACCGACGCGCTCCACCGCGCCGCCGGCAGCGGCCTGTGGATCGGCCGGCCGGTCGAGTGGCCCGGCTCGCGTCCGCTGATGCTGGAGCCCGAGATCGGTCCCGACTATGGCGGCCTCGTCGAATGGCCGCTCGAGCATGTCGTCAAGGTGCTCTGCCTCTATCATCCCGACGACGACGCCGGGACGAAGGCCCGGCAGGAGGACGTGCTGCGGCGGCTCTTCGCCGCCGCCCGGCGCAACCGGCTGGAGATGCTGCTCGAGATCATCCCGTCCAAGGTCGGCCCTTGTGACGACCGGACGGCGGCCGGGATCATCGACCGCGTCTACGAGATCGGCGTTTATCCCGACTGGTGGAAGCTGGAGCCGATGCGGTCGCCGGCCGCCTGGCAAGCGGCCTGCGCGGCGATCGAGCGCAATGATCCGCATACGCGCGGCGTGGTCGTGCTCGGCCTGGAGGCTTCCGCGGAGACGTTGGAGGAATGCTTCTCGGTCGCCGGCCGCTTCGACCTCGTCAAAGGCTTCGCGGTCGGACGCACCATCTTCGCCGATGCTGCGCGGCGCTGGCTGGCGGGCGAGATCGGCGACGAGGAGGTGGTGAGCGACATGGCAAGCAGATACGAGGCGCTGTGTAGGGTTTGGGACCGTGCGCGGCGGAGGGCATGATGGGATTGCGGCGTTCGATTCCAGTGCGGACATTACCTCCACCCCTAACCCCTCCCCACAAGGGGGAGGGGGTCGTCGACGTCGCAGAATCCCCCTCCCCCTTGTGGGGAGGGGTTAGGGGTGGGGGTTATTTCCTCAAACGCCAAGATCACCGCCATCTCGGGAGGACGGCATGAAGACGATCAGGCTGACGGCCGCGCAGGCGGCGATCCGCTATCTCGCCGCGCAGCTCAACGAGGAAGGCGAGACCTTCCTTGCCGGTATGTGGGCGATCTTCGGCCACGGCAATGTCGCCGGTCTCGGCGAGGCGCTCCATGCCGAGCGCGAGCGGTTCCCGACCTATCGCGGCCACAACGAGCAGTCGATGGCGCATGCGGCGATCGCCTATGCCAAGCAACTCGGTCGCCGGCGCGCCATGGCGGTGACCTCCTCGATCGGCCCCGGCGCGACGAACATGGTCACTGCCGCAGCTCTCGCCCATGTGAACCGGCTGCCGGTTCTGTTCATGCCCGGCGACGTCTTCGCCAATCGCGGCCCCGATCCGGTGTTGCAGCAGGTCGAGGATTTCGGCGACGGAACGGTCAGCGCCAATGACTGCTTCCGCCCCGTCTCGCGCTATTTCGATCGGATCAGCCGGCCCGAGCATCTACTGACCGCGCTGCCGCGCGCCTTCCGCGTCATGACCGATCCGGCCGAGTGCGGCCCCGTCACCCTC
Organism: Aquamicrobium sp. LC103; assembly: GCF_001014615.2. Classification (GTDB taxonomy): domain Bacteria; phylum Pseudomonadota; class Alphaproteobacteria; order Rhizobiales; family Rhizobiaceae; genus LBCQ02. The sequence goes on along the minus strand of NZ_LBCQ02000001.1, from coordinate 178,175 downwards.
GCCTTCTGCCAGGACGTGCAGGCGCAAGCCCATGACTGGCCGGAAAGCTTCTTCGAGAAGAAGACCTGGCGAATGCGCCGCGTCCAGCCCGACCCGGTCGAGGTCGAGCAGGCGGCGAAGATCATCGCGGCCGCGAAGCTGCCGGTCATCGTCGCCGGCGGCGGCGTGCATTATTCCGACGCCTGCGAGGCGTTCCGGTTCTTCGTGGAGGCGCATGGGGTTCCGGTGGTCGAAACCCAGGCAGGCAAATCGGCGCTGCCATGGGACCACCCGCTCAATCTCGGCCCGGTCGGCGTGACCGGGGCCGCCAGCGCCAATGCGCGCTGCGCCGAGGCCGACGTGGTCATCGGCGTCGGCACCCGGTTCCAGGATTTCAGCACCGGGTCCTGGTCGCTGTTCTCGCGGCCGGACCGCAAGCTCATCAGCCTGAATGTCAACGCCTATGACGCGGCGAAGCACGGCGCGATCTCCGTCTGCGCGGATGCCTGCGTGGGATTGGAGGCGCTGTGGCGCGCGCTGGGCGACAGGCGGTTCGAGCCGCCGGACCCCAGGCTGAAGGCCGACTGGTTCGCTGCCGCCGACGCAGTTACCTCCGCGCCCGCCGCCGACGACAACGCGCTGCCGACCGACATGCAGGTCATCGGCGCGGTCCAGCGCGCGGCGCGCGAGGACACGGTGGTGATGTGCGCGGCCGGCACCATGCCGGGCGAGCTGCACAAATTGTGGAAGGCCGGCCGGCCGCGCTCCTACCACATGGAATACGGCTATTCCTGCATGGGCTACGAAATTGCGGGCGGCATCGGCGTGAAGATGGCCGAGCCCGACCGCGACGTGGTCGTCATGGTCGGCGACGGCTCCTACATGATGATGAATTCCGAGCTTGCCACCGCGGCGATGATGGGCATCAAGATCACCGTCGTCGTCACAGACAATCGCGGATTCGGCTGCATCAACCGGCTGCAGATGTCGACCGGTGGGGCGGAGTTCAACAATCTCCTCGACCATGCCCGCCACGTGAATCCGTCACGCATCGACTTCGTCGCGCATGCAGCCTCCATGGGCGCGCACGCGGAGAAGGCGGGTTCGATCGCCGAGCTGGAAGACGCGCTCACCCGCGCGCGAAGCGCCTCCGGCCCGTTCGTCGTCGTCATCGACACCGACCCCTATCCATCGACCGAGGCGGGCGGCTGGTGGTGGGACGTGGCCGTGCCCGAAACCTCCGAACGCGAGGAGGTGAGGGCGGCGCGCGCGAAATATGAAAGCGCGCTCAAGACGAGATCCTGAGCGCAGGCACGATCCATCGAGGGTGAAGAATGATCCGCTACGGCACCAATCCCATTGCCTGGTCGAACGACGACGACCGCACGATCGGCGCGCATATTTCGCTGGAGACGTGCCTGTCCGAAGCCGCCGCGATCGGCTTCGACGGCATCGAGAAGGGCCACAAGATGCCTTCCGACGGCGCGGAGCTGAGGAATCTGCTCGCCGCCCACGGTCTGGTCTTCATCTCGGGCTGGCACTCGCTCAACCTGCTGGTCAACGACATCGAAACCGAGAAGCGGGCGATCCAGCCGCATCTCGACATGTTGAAAGCCAATGATTGCAAGGTTTGTATCGTCTGCGAAACGTCCAATGCCGTTCACGGCAACGATCGCATCGCGCTGCGCGACCGGCCGGTCCTGGAGGAAAACCGCTGGCCTGAATTCTGCGCCGGCGTCGAGGCGATCGCTCGGTATTGCGCGGACCAGGGCGTCGAGCTGGTCTACCATCATCACATGGGAACCATCGTCGAGAACCGCGAGGAGATCGGTCGGCTGATGGCCGGCACCGGACCCGCCACCAGGCTGCTGCTCGATACCGGCCACGCCTGGTTCGGCGGTTCCGATCCCCTGGAATTGGCGCGCGCCTATGCGGACCGGATCGGCCATTTTCATGCCAAGAACGTCCGTCCCGCTATCCGCAGCCAAGTGGAGGAGGAAGGGCTCTCCTTTCTCGAAGGCGCGCGCCGCGGCGTCTTCACCGTGCCTGGCGATCCCGAAGGCGCAGTCGATTTCGCTCCGGTGCTCGCGATACTCGCCGAACATGGCTATGACCGCTGGCTGGTGATCGAGGCGGAACAGGACCCGCTCAAGGCCGATCCGGTGAGGTACCAGTCGATGGGGCTGAAGGCATTGAGGGAGGCCGCGCGGGAGGTTGGGTTGGACGGGTAGCATCCGGCGGTGCGGAACGTCTGCTGGCAGGATTGAACCTGGCGCAGTGCACCTCCACCGCCTTCGGCGGGTCTCCCGACGGCGCAGCCTGGATCCTTCCCCGTTTACGGGGGAGGGGTGCCATGCGAAGCATGGTGGAGAGGGCCGATTTGGTTGCCTCCTGATGAGGAGATGCCGACAGGCGGAGGGAGATATGATGCAGCCACGATACGAGCCGAACCATGCAACTGCTTGACGCCAGCCATCCTTTCTTCCGCCCGCTCTGGCGCAGGGTCGCCGTGGTCGTCGTCTGCCTCGGTTGGGGCCTGTTCGAATTCGCCTCCGGCGCGCCGCTCTGGGGAACGCTCTTCGTCGGCGCCGGGCTCTACAGCGCCTGGGCGCTGCTGATCGCCTTCAAGCCGGAACCGGACGTCGAGGAACGCGACCGGCCGGAATAACGGCCACAGGGAGGAAGCCATGGCCGATCTACTCGTCAGGCCCAAAGGCACCGCGGGCAAGGTGCACGACATCACGCCGCGCGCCGCCAATTGGAGCTATGTCGGCTTCGGCCTCTACCGTCTCGCCGCCGGCGAGACGGTGACGGAGGAGACCGGCGACCGGGAGGTGATCCTCGTGCTGGTCGAGGGCAGGGCGGAGATTTCCTGCGAAGGCAGGACATTCGGTGAGCTCGGCGAACGCATGGACGTGTTCGAGCGGCTGCCGCCGCATGCCGTCTATATCCCCAATGGCGCGGGCTGGACCGCCAAGGCGACGACGCCGTGCACCCTCGCCGTCTGCTCGGCGCCGGGCAAGGGCGGCCACGAGGCGCAGGTGATCGGTCCGGCCGGCATCGGATTGGAGGAGCGCGGCAAGGGCGCCAACACGCGCTTCATCCACAACATCGCCATGGAGAACCGCGACGTCGCCGACAGCCTTCTGGTGACGGAGGTCTATACGCCGCAGGGCAACTGGTCGTCCTACCCGCCGCATCGCCACGACGAGGACGATTTTCCCGACATGACCTATCTCGAGGAAACCTATTATCACCGGCTGAATCCGCCGCAGGGCTTCGGTTTCCAGCGGGTGTTCACCGAGGACGGCGCGCTCGACGAGACGATGGCGGTCGCCGACCACGACGTGGTGCTGGTCCCGCGCGGCCATCATCCTTGCGGCGCGCCCTATGGCTATGAGATGTATTACCTCAACGTGATGGCCGGGCCGCTGCGCAAGTGGCGCTTCAAGAACCATCCCGACCACGATTGGATCTTTCAGCGCGACAGCGGGCAGGGGTGACGATGAAATTCTCCGCGACCTTCCACGACCTCAAGGGCAAGTCCGTGTTCATTTCGGGCGGCGGCTCGGGCATCGGCGAATATCTGACGGAGGGCTTCGTCGCGCAGGGCGCGAAGGTCGCCTTCGTCCAGCGCTCCGACGCGACCGCGCTCTGCGACCGACTGGAGAAAACCTACGGCGCGCGGCCGCTCTTCATCAGATGCGACGTCACCGACATACCGGCGCTGAAGGAGGCGATCGCGCAATCGGCCGAAGCGCATGGCGATGTCGGCGTGCTCGTCAACAACGCCGCCTGGGACAACCGCCACACGCTGGACGAACTCACCGTCGGCGAGTGGGATCACATGATGAACGTCAACATCCGCCACCATTTCTTCGCCATTCAGGCCGTGGCGCCGGGCATGCGCGCTGCCGGCGGCGGATCGATCGTCAACTACTCGTCGATCTCCTACATGATGGGCAATGACGGCTATCCCGCCTATGTCGCGGCGAAGTCGGGCATCAACGGCCTGACGCGGGGGCTCGCACGCGAGCTCGGGCCGGACAACATCCGCGTCAATGCGCTGATGCCGGGTTGGGTCATCACGGAGCGGCAGAAGGAGCTCTGGGTCACGGACGAAGGCTTGAAGAGCCATATCGGGCGGCAGGCGCTGAAGCTCGAAATTCCGCCGGAAGCGATGGTCGAGCCGACGCTCTTTCTCGCTTCGTCCGCTTCCACCGTCATCACCGGCCAGGCCCTGGTGGTCGACGCCGGCGTGGTGGTGACGGGCTGAGAAGAGGGAGCTTGTCTCAAACCCGCATCAGCCCCGCTCGTCGGAGATCACCTTGCCGTCGTTCGGGAGCGAGCCCAGGGGCACGATCTCGACGGTTCCCTTCAGCTTGGTGACCTCGGCGAGCCTGGCCGCGGCCGCATCCCTCGTCGCGGGGTCGTCATGCTCCACATGAAGCGTCATGACGTCCTGCTCGCCCTCGCGGCTCACCACGAGCCGAAGCCTGCCGGCGCCGGGAAGCCCGCGCGCGATCGTCGCCATCTGCTCCGGCCGCACGAACATGCCCTTGACCTTCGTCGCCTGGTCGGCGCGGCCCATCCATCCCTTGATGCGGATATTGGTGCGGTCGCCGCCGGCGGGTACCGACATCAGGCATGAGAGGTCGCCGGTGGCGAAGCGGAACAGCGGGTAGTCCCGGTTGAGCCGCGTCACGACGATCTCGCCGACCTCGCCGTCGGGCACGGCCTCTCCGGTTCCCGGCCGCACGATCTCCAGGATGATGCCCTCGTTGACGATGAGACCGTCGGCGTCGCCCTCATAGGCGATGATGCCGAGATCCGCCGTGCCGTAGCACTGGCGCACGCTTATGCCGCGCTGTTCAAGCTCGGCCTTGAGCGAGGCGGGCAGGGCGGCGCCCGAGACGAGCGCGCGGCGGATCGAGCCAGCGTCGACGCCGGCCTGATCGGCCTTGTCGAGCAATATCTTGAGGAAGTCCGGCGTGCCGATATAGGCGACGGGGCGGAACTGCTCGATGGCGAGGAGTTGGTCGGTCGTGTTGCCCGGTCCCGACGGGATGACCGCGCAGCCGATCGCGTGCGCGCCGCTCTCGAACATCGCGCCCGCAGGGGTGAGGTGGTAGGAGAAGGTGTTGAGCGCTATGTCGCCCGCCCTCAGGCCGGCGGCGTGGAGTGCGCGGGCAGCCCCCCACCAATCGTCGCCATGGCCCTCGGGATCGAAGATCGGCCCCGGCGAGACGAAGAGCCGTGCGAGCTTGCCGGCCGGCGTCGCATTGAGCCCTCCGAAGGGCGGTTTGGAGCGCTGCAACCGCGAGAGATCCGACTTGCGCAATATCGGCAGGCGCTGCAGCGCCGCGCGCGAATCGACCGGCGCGTCGCCGATATCCGCAAGCCGCTCCGCCCAGAAGGGCTGGTTCTTCCTCGCCAGCGCCAGGGCCTCGCCCAACGCGGAAAACAGGCTCGCCTCCCGCGCCCGTGGATCGGCTTTTTCAAGCGCGTCGTATGTCTCGCCCATCGCGGGTGGTCTCCTTCCGGCCCGGTCGCTCAGGCCAGCCAGCGCTTGCGCCGGCGGTAATGCTTGACTTCGTGGTAGTTCACCTTGCCGCCACCGCCGAGATAGAATTCCTGAACGTCGGGGTTCTGCTTGAGCACGTCGGCGGTGCCGCTCATCACGATGTGGCCGTTCTCGACGAGATAGGCCGTGCGTACGATCTCCAGCGCGGCGGCGGCGTTCTGCTCGACCAGAAGCACGCTCACGCCTTCCTGGCTGTTGATCTCGCGGATGATGGCGAAGATCTCCTGCACCAATATCGGCGACAGGCCGAGGCTCGGCTCGTCGAGCATGATCAGCCGCGGCTCGGTCATCAGTGCCCGGCCGATGGCGAGCATCTGCTGCTCGCCGCCCGAGAGATAGCCGGCCTTGCTGCGGGCGCGCTCCTTCAGCCGGGGGAAATAGGTGTAGACCCGCTCGCGCAGCTCGTTGAGGCGCGCGGTGGCGCCGCCGCTCCGGAAGGCGGCGACGAGGTTCTCGTCGGGCGTGAGATGTCCGAAGATGCGGCGGCCTTCGAGCACGTGGACGAGGCCGGAGGCGACGCGCTCGGGCGCGCCGAGCGGCAGCAGGTCCCTGCCGCCGAAGGTCACCTCCCCGCGGGTGACGGCGCCGCGTTCCGGACCGAGCAGGCCGCTGATCGTCTTCAGCGTGGTGCTCTTGCCGGCGCCGTTGGCTCCGAGGAGGGCGACCATGTCGCCCTCCTCGACTTCCAGCGACACGCCCTTGATCGCGAGGAACACCTTGTCGTAGACGACTTCCACATTCGAAAGGGCGAGCTTCGGCATGATCAGTTGCCCTGCTTGAACGCCGCCGCGCCCTGCTGGATTTCCTTCGTCACGATATCCTGGTAGGCCGCGCCCCATTCGGAAACCGGCTCCCATGCCTCGCCGTTCCACTGCGAGACACGTCCCGCTCCGCCGCCCTGGTGGTCCTGCGCGGTGATGGTGACCGGCGGCATCAGGCCCTCGGCGTCGAAGTTGGTAACCTTCTCGAAGCCGGCCTTGAGCTTGGCGCCGGTCAGCGGCGCGCCTTCGGCCTCGAGACCCAGCCGCGCGGCCTCCACCGCGACCGCCATGGTGGCGACGCCGATATTGTAGTAGCTGGTGCCGACATTCTTGGCGTCGCCGGCGCCCAGCCCCTTGTCGACCACCTTCTCCTTGATGCGCTGCAGGATCGGGCTGTCGGTGCCGGTCGAGACCGCCTCGAAGCGCTTGACGCCCTTCATCGTGTCGCTGCCGACATTGGCCACGTCGGTCTCGGCGAGCCAGACGACGGAAAGGATGTTCTCGGCCGGGATGCCGTTGCGGATCGCCTCGCGCACGGAGACCGGCTGGCCGCCGCCCGCGCCCCAGATCAGCACATGGTCGGGACGGTAGCGGCGGACTTCCGTCCAGGTTGCCGACTGCTCGTTGCCGGGGCTCGGATAGGCGAAGGCCTGGAACTCGAACTTCTTCTCCGCGGCGAGGTCCTGCAGGACCGGGATCGGCTCGCGGCCGAAGGGCGAATCGATGTGGACGAGCGCGATCTTCTTGCCTTCGAGCCCGCCATTGTCCTCGATGTATTTCGCCAGAACCGTGGCCTGAGACCAGTAGGTCGCCATCATCGGGAACACGTAGGGGAAGGTCTCGCCGTCGCTGGCGTCGCCGCGGCCGTGGACCGGCGTGATCATCACCACCGCATCCTGGAGCACGCTGTCGACGAGCGCGCGCGAGACCGGGGTGGAAAGGAAATCGAACAGGATCGCGCCTTCCTCTTTGGCGCGGTTGTAGGCCTCGATGCCGCGCTGGGGCTGGTTGCCCGTGTCGCGCACGATCGCCTCGAACTTGTGCCCGTCTATGCCCCCTTCCTCATTGATCAGGGTGAGATAGTCGCGCTGGCCCTGATTGTACTCGCCGGTGACGAAGGTGTAGACGGCGGTGAAGTCCTGCAGCAGGCCGAACTTGATCGGCTGCTCCTGGGCCGTCGCCGCGCCGGTGGCCGCCATCCCCGCGATCAGCGCGGTGGCGAGTACGCTTCTCCTGATCCATTTCATGACATTTCCTCCACTTGGTTGCCCTTGTCTGTCTGGTGAGACTCGACCTCAGCTCCTGGAATGCCTGAACGGCCAGACCAGGAAATATTTGCGGATGTTGTCGTAGATCTTCGCGAGCCCGAGCGGCTCGAACAGCAGGAAGCCGATGATGAGCGCGCCGTAGATCATCAGCGGCACGTGCGCGAGCAGGTTCGACGAGACGGTGAACCAGCCCGCGGCCGCCATGCCGGCGACCAGATTGGTGAGGATGATCGGCACCAACAGCACGAAGCCCGCGCCGAGGAAGCCGCCGATCACGCTGCCGAGCCCGCCGACCAGCACCATCGCCACGAGCTGGATCGATACGTTGAAGCTGAACTGCTCCGGCGTTACGGCCCGGTAGTAGCAGAAGGCGAGGACGGCGCCGGTCACGCCGCCCATGAAGGACGAGGTGAAGAAGGCCATCAGCTTGTAGCGGAACGGGTCGACGCCGATGACGGCGGCCGCGAAATCCTTGTCGCGGATGGCGACCAGCGCGCGCCCGAAGCTGGTCCGCTTCACGTTGAGGAAAAAGATCGCGACGAGCGCCACCCAGCCGAGCGCGAGATAGTAGCGCGCCGACAGTGTGTCTAGCGGAATGAAGAGGAAGGAGACGGACGGCGTGCGCAGCGTCGCCTGCGCGCCGCCGGAGATGGCCGGCACGTTGATGATCACCCAGTCGACCAGATACTGCATGGCGAGCGTCGCCATCACCAGATAGAGCCCTTTCACGCGCAGTGCGGCCGCGCCGAAGAGCGAGCCGATGACGGCGGCGGTCAGTCCGGCGCCGATCAGCGCCAGCTCGAAGGGCACTCCGAAGCGTGCCAGGTGGATAGAGCTGTAGGCGCCGATCGCCATCACCGCCGCGAAGCCGAAATGGAGCTGGCCGGCAAGGCCCATCAGCAGCGTCAGCGACAGCGCCGCCGCGCTCCAGATCAGCCAGGGCAGGAGATAGCTGCCGAGATAGAGGCTCGACAGAAAGAAGGGGGCGGCCAGCGCCAGCAGCGCGACGATCGCGACCTGCCAGCGGTCGGCCGGCACCGGCCAGAGCGCGCGGGCGGTTTCGTAGCGCGTATGGTGGACACCGGCGAGGCGATAGAACATGCGTCAGATCCTCTCGATGTCTTCGCGGCCGAATATGCCGTAAGGCCGGATCATGATGGTCAGGAGGATGATGAGCGAGGTGACGACGTCGCGGGTGCCGCCGCCCACCACGGCGTCGAGATAACCGGGGATGACCGAGCCGAGAATGCCGACGAGCAGGCCGCCGATCAGCACGCCCCAGATGGAATCGATGCCGCCCAGGATCACCACCGCGACGGCCGGGAAAAGCAGCGTCGAGAGCGTCCAGTCGACGCCCTGGACCGAACCCCACAGCACGCCGGCGGCGACCGCCGAGATGCCGGCGAGCCCCCAGGAGATGCCGATCGCCTTTTCGACTGAGATGCCGACGGCCCAGCTCGACACATGGTCGTCGGAGACGGCGCGCAGCTTGGTTCCGAGCCTGGTGCGGAAGAACAGCAGCGCCGCCGCGATCATCACGACCGCCACCACCCCGCCGACCAGATAGGCGCGGTTGATGAAGACGTCGCCGATGATGATCGGGGCAAGGCCGATGCCGAGATCGAGCGATTTGGGCGCGGCGCCGAGGAAACCCGGCCCGATGCCGCGCAGCAGGATTTCGAGGCCGAGCGTCAACATGACGATCATGATCACCGGCTGGCCGACCATGCGGCGAAGCAGGAAGCGTTCCGTCAGCAGGCCGAGCGCGAACATGATGGCGGCGCCGAGGATGACGGCGAGGAACAGCGACAGGCCGAGGGAGAAGAGCAGCCATACCACGTAGCCGGCTATCATGACGACGGCGCCCTGCGCCAGGTTTGGCACGCCGGCCGATTTGTAGATCAGCACGAAGCCGAGGGCTGCTAGGCTGTACATCAGCCCGGTCAGCGCGCCGTTGACGACGAGTTCGGCGAAATACGCCATTGCTTCAGCCCCTCCCGCCCGTGGCCGGTTCCAGTGTCCGGATGCTCAATTTGCGCGCGATCACGCCGGTCTGTCCGGTCTCGTAGGTGATCTGCGCCTCGAAATCGATTTCCTCGTCGCCGGCATAGACGGCCTCGATGATCTTCGCGTAGCGCTGGTCGATCACGTCGCGCCGCAGCTTCCTCGTGCGCGTCACCTCGCCGTCGTCCGGATCGAACTCCTTGTGGAGATTGACGAAGCGGCTGATCGAAAGACCCGCCGGCAGCATGGCGTTTAGCTTGCCGACGATGCCCTGGACGAGGTCGTAGATCGCCGGGCTCTGCGACAGCTCGGCATAGGAGGTGTAGGAAACGCCGTTCTCCTGCGCCCACTGCCCGGCCGCATGGAGGTCGATGCAGACGATTGCCGAGAGGAAGTCGCGGCCCGCTCCGACGATGCAGACATCCTTGACGAACTGGCTGAATTTCAGCCGGTTTTCGAGATAGGTCGGGATGTAGCGCGTACCGTCACGGGTGTGCACTACCTCCGAGACGCGACCGAGCACGACGAGCTGGCCGTCCTCGTCGAATTGGCCGGCGTCGCCCGTATGCAGCCATCCGCCCCGCAGCGACTTCGCGCTCGCCGCGTCGTCCTCGAAATAGCCGTCGAAGACGTTGTCGCCGCGAACGAGAATCTCGCCGCTGTCGTCGATCCTGACCTCGACGCCGGGGAAGGGGCGCCCGACTGTGGTGAGGCTGATGTCCTCCGGCGCCTGGGCGACGGCCAAAGCGCAGTTTTCCGTCTGCCCGTAAAACTGGCGCAGGTTGAGGCCGAGCGCGCGGAAGAACAGGAACACGTCCTCGCCGATCGCCTCGCCGGCCGTATAGGGCCGCTCGACGCGCGAAAGGCCGAGCTGGTCCTTGATCGGCCCGTAGACGAGCAGCTCGCCGAGCCCGTGACGCAGCCGGTCGAGAAGCCCCGGCTTGCGGCCGTCGAGCCGTGCCCGTTCGAGGTCGAGCGCGAAGGGCATGAAGCGGTCGTAGAGCCAGCGCTTGAAGGGGGTCGATTCGGCGATGCCGACCTGGATGCGCGTCAGCATCGCCGACCACGCGCGCGGCGAGGAGAAATAGAGCGTCGGCGCGATCTCGCGCAGATCGTGCAGCGCCGTCTCCTGCGCCTCGGGAATGTTGACGGTGAAACGCAGCTCAAGCGCCGCGGCGACCGAGAAGATGAAGTCGCCCACCCAGGCAATGGGCAGGTAGGCCATGTGGACTTCGCCCTGCTGGAAATAGCCGGCCGCGGCGGCGTTGCGGACGCCCGACAGCATGTGGCCGTGTTTCAGCGGGATGCCCTTCGGCACGCCGGTCGTGCCCGAGGAGTGCAGGAGGATCGCCACGTCGTGCACGCTCGGTCGCGCAAGCAGCGCTTCGCGCAGGCCCGGCTCGCGCTGCAAGCGTTCACGGCCGCTGGCCAGCAGGCTCGTGAAGGCGACGACGCCTTCCGGCTCCTTGCCGGCAAGGCCGCGCGGGTCGTCATAGATGATGAGGCGCGGCTCGCCATGGCTTTCGCGCGCGCCCAGAAGCTTGTCGACCTGCTCCTGGTCCTCGGCGATCGCCACCCGGATACCCTCGCGCTTGAGCTGCCCGACGATCTCCTCCGGCGGCGTGTCCGGATAGGCGGGCGAGGGGATGGCGCGCAGGCAGATCGCGCCGAGCATCGAGAAATAGAGGTTCGGCCGGTTGTCGCCGATCACCAGCACGAGGTCCTCGGGGCCGACGCCCTTCTCCTCCAGACCCGCCGCGAAGGAGACGACGGTGTCGAGATACTCCGCCCAGCTATATTCCTGCCAGATGCCGTGGTCGCGCTCGCGCATGGCGACTTCGGTTGGGCGCTCCCTGGCGTTGCGCGCCAGCAGCGCGAGCAGATGGTCGTCCCGTTTCCAGCCGGGGTGCAGGCGGGCGGCGTCGGCGGCCTTCGTCTCCTCAAGCTGCATCGCGCGTCTTTCCTATATAGGCCTCGACCACCTGCGGATCGGAGATCGCCTGGCGCGCCGGGCCCTCGGCGATCGCCGAACCGTTGTTGAGCACCAGCACGCGCTCGCAGATGGCGGTGACGACGTCCATGTGGTGCTCGATGATCAGCACCGTCAGCCCCAGCGCGTCCTGCGCGTCGAGGATGAAGCGGACCATGTATTCCTTCTCTTCCTGGTTCATGCCGGCCATCGGCTCGTCGAGCACCAGCATGCGCGGCTCGGCGCTCAGTGCGCGGGCGAGCTCGACGCGCTTCTGCAGGCCGAGCGGAATGACGTCGACATGCTCGTCGCGCACGCTTTCGAGCTGCAGGAGGTCGATCACCTCCTCCACCTTGCGGCGATGCGCGATCTCTTCCTTCTGCGCCCACCACCAGTAGAACAGCGAGGCGAGCGGGTTGGGGCGCATGAAGATGTGGCGGCCCATCAATATGTTGTCGAGTACGCTCATGCCGCGGAAGAGCGCGACGTTCTGGAAGGTACGCGCGATGCCGCCTTCGGCGATGCGATAGGGCTTCAGCCCGTTGATCTGCTTGCCCTCGAACAGGATCTTGCCCTGCTGCGGCGGATAGAAGCCGGTGATGGCGTTGACGAGCGTTGTCTTGCCGGAGCCGTTCGGCCCGACGAGGCCGAAGATCTCGCCCTTGCCGATCGTCACGGAGACGTTCTTCAGCGCGTGAACGCCCTGGAACCAGCGACTGACGTTTTCGCAGACGAGAACGGGCTCGTGCGCGGGTCTGATGCGCCCTTCCATCATGCCGTCAGACGCCCCGGCTCGATCTTCGGCGAGACAGGCCGGGTGACGCTGAATGGATGGCGGATTCGCAGTGAGATTTGTTTCCGCGCCACGCGTGCTCCTCCCAAAGCTTGCATGAATGACCCGAATTCGATCAGGCTGACAAGACGCTAGCAGGACATAGACTTTCTGGTAATATGGAAAGTATCGTAAACTTTGTTCGAAAAATTTGAATGCACCCGAACCTGGTCGATCACCTGTCCGCTTTCATCCTGGTTGCCGACAGGGGCAGCTTCTCCGCCGCCGCGCGCGAGCTTGGGCGGGCCGTTTCCTCGGTGAGCTATTCGCTTGCGCAGCTCGAAGCCCATTGCGGCTTCCCGCTGCTCGAGCGCGGCGCCCGTCGCGCCGAACTCACCGAAAGGGGCCGCGCGCTCTATGCCGAGGCGAGAGCTGTGGTGGAGCGGGCGCGGCGGTTCTCCTCGCATGCCTCGACGCTGGAGAAGGGCGAGGAGACGCGCATCCGCATCGCGGTCGACGTCCTCTTTCCGATCGCCGCCCTGCACGAGGCGCTGAAGGAATTCACGCGCGAGCACGAGCGGGCGCGGCTGCAATTCTTCACCAGCTCGCTCAACACCTTGTGGGACGATTTGCGCGACGGGCACGTCGATTTCGCCCTCGCCCTGCTCGCCGCCCTTCCGATCGGCATGGAAGGGCGATCGTTCCGGCAGGTCAGCCTCAGCCCGGCGGTGGCCTCGTCCCACCGCTTCGCCCGCCAGCCGGGACCGCTTACGATGTCGGATTTCGAGGGCGAGCGGCAGATCTACTATGTCGGCTCTCATGCCGTGGACATGGAGCGCAGCGGCCGCACCTTCAGTTCCGACGTATGGACCGCCAACGACCTGGAGCATATCCGGCTGATGATCCGCCACGGCTTCGGCTGGTGCTTCGCCACCGAATTCTTCTTCGAGGAGGAACTGCGCGCCGGCACGGTCCGCCTGTTGCGCAGCATCGACGCGCAGCTTCATCCGACCCGCTCGCTGGGCGCCGTATGGCCGGTGGACCGCCAGCCGGGCCCGCTGGGGCGCAAGCTGATCGACCTGATAGCGGAAACCGCGACTCCGGAGGGGATTTTGAAGAGCGCCTAGCTCGCCCAATCCCCCCACAAATTGCCATCGCGCAAGAAAAAACCCCGCCGGATCGCTCCGGCGGGGTCTTTGCGAGGGGAAGCGCGCCGGGAAGGCGCGCAACCCGATCAGTCTTCCTTGTTGGCCTTCTTGAGCGCGGCGCCGAGAATGTCGCCGAGCGAAGCGCCCGAGTCGGTCGAGCCGTACTGCGCGACGGCTTCCTTCTCTTCCGCGATTTCCAGCGCCTTGATCGAGACCTGCAGCTTGCGGGTCTTCTTGTCGAAGGCGATGACGCGGGCGTCGACCTTCTGGCCGGTCGCGAAACGCTCGGGGCGCTGCTCGTCGCGGTCGCGCGAGAGGTCCGAACGCTTGATGAAGGTATCGATGTCGTGGTCGACGAGGCGAACCTCGATGCCGCCATCCTTGATGCCGGTGACCTCGGCCGTGACGACCGCGCCCTTGCGCAGCTCGCCCGAAGCAGCGGCCTCGCCGACGGAATCACGCGAAAGCTGCTTGATGCCGAGCGAGATGCGCTCCTTCTCGATGTCGACGTCGAGAACCTGAGCCTTCACCACGTCGCCGCGGTTGTACTCCTCGATGACCTGCTCGCCCGGACGGCTCCAGTCGAGGTCGGAAAGGTGGACCATGCCGTCCACGTCGCCTTCGAGGCCGATGAACAGGCCGAATTCGGTCTTGTTCTTGACCTCGCCCTCCACGACCGAACCGGTCGGGTGGTTGCGGGCGAACACTTCCCACGGATTCTCGAGCGTCTGCTTGAGGCCAAGGGAGATGCGGCGCTTGGCCGGATCGACCTCGAGAACGACGACCTCGACTTCCTGCGTGGTCGACAGGATCTTGCCGGGATGGACGTTCTTCTTGGTCCAGGACATCTCGGAGACGTGGATGAGGCCTTCGATGCCCGGCTCCAGCTCGACGAACGCGCCGTAGTCGGTGATGTTCGTGACCGTGCCCTTGATCTTCTTGCCGATCGGGAACTTGGTGCCGATGTCCTGCCACGGATCGCTCTCGAGCTGCTTCATGCCGAGCGAGATGCGGTGGGTTTCCTGGTTGATGCGGATGATCTGCACCTTGACCGTCTGACCGATGTTGAGGATCTCGGTCGGATGGTTGACGCGGCGCCATGCCATGTCGGTGACGTGCAGCAGGCCGTCGATGCCACCGAGGTCGACGAACGCACCGTAGTCGGTGATGTTCTTGACCACGCCCTCGACCACCTGGCCCTCTTCGAGGTTCTGGACGATCTCGGAGCGCTGCTCGGCGCGGCTCTCCTCGAGAACCGTGCGGCGCGACACGACGATGTTGCCGCGGCGGCGATCCATCTTGAGGATCTCGAAGGGCTGCGGATTGTGCATCAGCGGGGTGACGTCGCGGATCGGACGGATGTCGACCTGCGAACGCGGCAGGAAGGCGACGGCGCCGTCGAGATCGACCGTGAAGCCGCCCTTGACCTGGTTGAAGATGACGCCTTCGACGCGCTCACCCTTGTTGAACTTCTCTTCGAGCTTGACCCAGCTCTCTTCGCGGCGAGCCTTCTCGCGCGACAGCATGGCCTCGCCCAGCGCGTTCTCGATGCGCTCGACATAGACCTCGACCTCGTCGCCCGGCTTGAGCTGGCCGTCCTTGGCCTTGGCGCCGAATTCCTTCAGCGGCACGCGGCCCTCGACCTTCAGGCCGACGTCGATGATGGCCATGTCTTTTTCGATGGCCGTGATGATGCCCTTGACGACCGAACCTTCGGCGGAGTGGCTTTCGGAAAAGGACTCGTCGAGAAGGGCGGCGAAATCGTCGCGGGAGGGATTTGCGTTGGACATGTGTGCTCCTGGGTGCCCGTGTCCTTCAGGAAAGACGGGCTGCGCCGTGGGTTAGCGTTGCGTATGACCCGCCGACATCTCGATCCCTTCCGGGATCGATTGGCCGCATAAGCGGCATTTCCGGCGCACAGGGACGCCGGCGGACCGGTTTCGACCAAAAAG
Organism: Aquamicrobium sp. LC103; assembly: GCF_001014615.2. Taxonomy (GTDB): domain Bacteria; phylum Pseudomonadota; class Alphaproteobacteria; order Rhizobiales; family Rhizobiaceae; genus LBCQ02. The sequence goes on along the minus strand of NZ_LBCQ02000001.1, from coordinate 162,738 downwards.
AGATAAGCGGCGCATCGGCCTTCCGCAAGGGAAGCTGGCGCCGCTTGTCGTCTCAGGTCTTGTTTTTCGCTGCGAAAGCCTCGTCTATCAGCTTTTTCGACGCGAGAAACGCGGTCTCTATATCCATTTGCGACGTATCAAGCAAGTGCGCGTCGGCCGCCGGCTTCAGCGGCGAGTCCGCGCGGCCCATGTCGCGCGCGTCGCGCCGTTCTATGTCGGCGAGGATTTCGGCATATTCCGCCTCGCCGCCGCCCGCGAGGATTTCGCGGAAGCGCCGCTCCGCCCGCACCCGCGCGGCTGCCGTCACGTATAGCTTCACGTCCGCATCCGGGCAGACCACCGTGCCGATGTCGCGCCCGTCGAGCACGGCTCCGGGCAGGGTGTTGGCGAATTCGCGCTGCTTTTCGACGAGCGCGCGGCGCACCCCCGGCATCACGGCGATCTTCGAGGCCGCCTCGCCCACCTCATGGGTGGAAAGGGTGGCGCGGTCGAGCCCGGAAAGGTCGAGCTGACGCGCCGCCGTCTCCGCCGCCGATGCGTTTTCCAGCGGCAGCCCGTGCCGCAGCAGGACGTGCGCGACCGCGCGATAGCTGAGCCCGGTGTCGAGATGCGTCAGGCCGTAGGCGGCCGCCAGCCTGCGCGCGAGCGTGCCCTTGCCGGAGGCGGCGGGACCGTCGATGGCGATGACGAAGGGTCTTTTCATCACACCGACCGCGTGATGCCGCCGTCGACGCGGATGTTCTGGCCGGTCACGTAGCTCGACTTGTCGGAGGCGAGGAAGAGGATCAGTTCGGAGACCTCCTCGGCGCGGCCGTAGCGCCCCATCGGGATGCGCTGGCGGCGATCCTCCTTTTCGGGCAGGGAATCGATGAAGCCCGGCAGCACGTTGTTCATGCGGATGTTGTCGGCGGCGTAGCGGTCGACGAAGAGCTTGGTGAAGGCCGCGAGGCCGGAGCGGAACACGCCCGATGTCGGGAACGCCGCTTCCGGCTCGAAGGTGGCATAGGTGGAGATGTTGACGATCGAGCCGGATTTCTGCGCCTGCATGGCGGGCGTGACGAGGCGCGCCATGCGCACGACGTTGAGAAGGTAGAATTCCATCCCGAGATGCCAGTCCTCGTCGGAGATGTCGAGGATGTCGCCCTTCGGCCCGTGGCCCGCGCCGTTGACCACCGCATCGATGCGCCCGAAGCGCTCGAGCGTCAGGTCGCGGAAGCGGGTGAGGTCGTCGACCGAGAGGTTGGAGCCTGTGAAACCGAGGCCGCCCAGCTCCCGCGCCAGCGCCTCGCCCTTGCCGGAGGAGGAGAGGATGGCGACGGAAAAGCCGTCGGCGGCAAGCCTGCGCGCGGCGTCGGCGCCCATGCCGCTGCCGCCGGCGACGATCATCGCGACTTTTCCTTGGGTCATCCGCTATCTCCTTTTGTGCGTCCTTCGAGGCTCGCTACGCTCGCTCCTCAGGATGAGGGAGGTAGTGCGTTTCCAAATGCCAGATTCTAAGGCCTTACCATACGGGTGACAGGCGAACGTCTCAAAACTTGGCATCGCAAACAATGACCTTCCTCATCCTGAGGAGCGATCCTGAGCTTGTCGAAGGGGAGCCTCGAAGGACACACGTAAATCATGTCCTGCTTCAACCGGAGACACGATGAAAAGGCAAGGGTCTGTTGTCCAGCCTAGGCCGAGCCGGATCGTTTCAGCCAGTCCTTGTATTCCGACTCGCCTTTATTTTTGAAGTGGTTGGATTAAGTGAATTTGCAGCTTCGCTTGCTAGCGTCTGCACAAGTGGAAATCTCGGGCATGATTCTTCCACCTCTTCTCGCTTTAACCCTGATATCCAAAGTGGCGGCTCCCCTGGATTAGGCACCAGCTTGTCGGCCCTGAATGAAAAGACAATCTCCTCACTGGGTTCCTTCGTGCTCAGCCACCAGTTGTATAGTTCGACAGCGGCATCAAGGATGACCTCGGCGGGATAGGTATGGGGACTGGGCGAGCGCCGTGGCCTTTGTGAGTCGAAGAACGCTGGTAAGGCAATGGACTGCAGGGCAGATCCATCAAGCGTTATTACAGTTTCGCTAAGAAGATTTCCATTTTCATCAAGGGTCCGCTGGGTATCTTTGTCATTTTCGAAAGTGATGCGCGATCCATTTGGCGGAGAAACGGTATTCTTCTCTATGCTAGGTGACGCATATTCCGAAATTATCTTGCTGCCGCTACGGTTTGTCACCGTACGAGACGCGATGGAACCATCTGGATGAAAGTGGTCGACATAGGATGACCAGGGCTGTTCGCCTGTTCTATCGCGCACGGTACGTTGCGCGGGAAGATCGGCTCGAACAGAGTTGGCCGAGTTCCCGTCGGTGCTCGTCCATTGCCGCCTTCCGGAGATCCAGCCGGAACGCGTGGTTGATTGGGATTGAAGTTGGCCTTCCCCAGCAGCATCAGCTTGAATTTCAAGGCGGCGAACCGAAACTGCAGTTCGGGTCTCTGCGGGAAGTTGGAAGAATTGAAGTTCGACATTGAAGCACCCTTTCTTGGACGCTTCAATTCTGAAGGATGATATTCCTACGTGGATAAATGAAATGCTTCTGGTGAGGTGCGTCTCAGCCAGTCTCTTGCGGGTCAGAACCGGTCAGACAGAGATCCGCGCCCCCAGCCCCGTCATCAGGTCCATGAACTCCGGAAAACTCGTGGCGATCATGGCGCGGTCGTCCACCGTCACCGGCTTTTCCGAGGCTAGCCCCATGACCAGGAAGCTCATCGCGATGCGGTGGTCGAGATGGGTCGCGACCGTGCCGCCGCCGAGACCCTTGCCGCCTGGCCTGCCGCGCACGGAAAGCGAGGCCTCGCCCTCGCTGCAGTCGACCCCGTTGGCTTCAAGCCCGCGCGCGACCGCGGCCAGCCGGTCGCTCTCCTTCACGCGCAATTCGTCGAGCCCTTCCATGAGCGTCTCGCCTTCGGCGAAGGAGGCCGCCACCGCCAGCACCGGATATTCGTCGATCATCGACGGCGCGCGCTCCGGCGGCACCACCACCCCGCGCAGCTCCGAACCGCGCACCCTGAGGTCGGCGACGTCCTCGCCGCCCGCCTTACGCTCGTTCAGAAGCTCGATCGAGGCGCCCATTTCCAGGAGCGTGGTGATGAGGCCGGTCCGGGTCGGATTCATCAGCACGTTCCGGATGGTGACGTCCGAGCCGGGCACGATCAGCGCGGCCACCAGCGGAAACGCCGCCGAGGAGGGATCACCCGGCACGGCGATCGTCTGGCCGGTCAGCTTGCCCTCGCCTTCGATGCGGATATGGCGCACGCCATCGCCGTCGGTCTCCACCTCGATGTTCGCGCCGAAGCCCTTGAGCATCTTCTCGGTGTGGTCGCGCGTCATCACCGGCTCGATCACGGTTGTGATGCCCGGCGTGTTGAGGCCGGCGAGCAGCACGGCCGATTTCACCTGCGCCGAGGCCATGGGCACCCGGTAGGAGATCGGCGCGGCGCGCTTCGGCCCGCGCAGGGTGAGCGGCATCCGGTCGCCGGACGCGGCTTCGACCACCTGGACGCCCATCTCGCGCAGCGGATCGAGCACGCGGCCCATCGGGCGCTTGGAAAGCGAGGCGTCGCCGACGAAGGTGGTCGTCATGTCGTAGGTGCCGACGAGGCCCATGGTCAGGCGCGCGCCGGTGCCGGCATTGCCGAAGTCGAGCGGGCCCTGCGGCTCGAGCAGCGCGCCGTTGCCGGCGCCCTGGATGATCCACTCGTCGCCGGATTTGGCGATCTGCGCACCCATGGCCTTCATCGCGTCGCCGGTGCGCATCACGTCCTCGCCTTCGAGAAGCCCGGTGATGCGGGTCTCGCCGGAGGCAAGTCCGCCGAACATGAACGAACGGTGCGAGATCGACTTGTCGCCGGGAACCCTGACCTGCCCGGAAAGCGCCTCCGATTTCGATGCCGTGGCGGGAAGGGGGGTGGAAGCGTGGCTCATGGAAAGGTCCTTGCAGGCGCAAGCCGGGCAATGGCTTGAAAGTGGCGGATCGTCGCGGGCTCTCCTATCACGGTGGCGCGTCGTGGTCATCCCCTCGTGCGAATGCCGAAAGATGTCGGGAAAATGGCGATTTGGCGCAGGTTCGCGCATTGACAAGAAGCCTGTTGACATAGGCTTTGACAGCACGCCAACTTGTGTTTAAGGGGACCGGACTTTTTTTCACGAGGACAGGGCTATCGCCCCTTGCAATGTCCCTGCGGATACCGCCGGAACAGGTGGTTCCCGACTGTATGGATGATGAGGCAGCACCGTGGCTAAACCCGATATCGGCACCAAACGCATATGCCCGGAAACGGGCCGCAAATTCTACGACCTGAACAAGGACCCGATCGTGTCGCCCTACACGGGCGTCAGCTATCCGCGGTCCTATTTCGAAAGTGGCAATTCGCGGATCGAGGAAGAAGAGGAACTCGAGGACAAGGAACTCGACGCCGAGGAAGGCGCGGAGGTCGTATCGCTCGAGGAGGCCGACGAGGAAGCGAAGGGCGGCGACGATCTGCCGGGTCTGGAAGACGACGATGACGACGACGTCGATCTCGGCGACGACGACGATACTTTCCTTGCCGATGACGAGGAAGACGAGGACGACGTCTCCGGCATCATCAGCGTCGACGACGACGACGAGGAGCATTGAGCCGGAAAGGCCTGCTTTTGCGCGGTTGGTCGGGGGACGTGCAAAAGTAGTTCTCGTGAGGGCTTGATCTTCGCGAGCGGCGGCGCTAGAAGCCGCCTCGATATCGGCGCGAACGACACAGTGGCGCGCCGGTCTCAGCCGGAAACGGAAATGCCCGCAAGGGCTGGAATGGGGCCATAGCTCAGCTGGGAGAGCGCCTGCATGGCATGCAGGAGGTCAGCGGTTCGATCCCGCTTGGCTCCACCAAATTCCCCTAGTCTCCTCCCTGTCTGCTCCTGCGCTTCCAGAGCGTCGTTCTCGATATTCCGAGTCGTTTGGCCGCCTCGCCGATGCGTCCGCCCGACAGAGCGAGGGCCTTCTCGATTCGCTCGCGTTCGGCGCGTTCCCTGGCATCGGCCAGCGTTTCGGCCCGGGGCGCATCGAGCACGGCCTCCGGAAAGATGTCGCCTGCCGTCAGGCTCCTTCCGCTGGCAAGCACGCTGGCGCGCTCCAGCCTGTTGCGCAGCTCCCTGATATTGCCCGGCCAGTCATGGCCGAGAAGCGCCTCGCGCGCGTCCGCGGCGAGTGCGCGCGGCGGCGCGCCGCGCCGCGCCGCTATGTCGCCGAGGAGCTTGACCGCGATCGGCAGGATCTCGTCCCTGCGCTCGCGAAGCGGCGGAATGGCGATCTCTATCACCGACAGCCGGTAGTAGAGGTCGTCGCGAAATCTCTGTCCGGCCCGCATCCGCTCGAGGTCGGCATTGGTCGCCGCGACGATTCTGCCCTTGAAGCTCTTGTCGCCGCGCGCACCGACCGGCCGGAACCGGCCGTCCTGCAACACCCTGAGAAGCGCGGTCTGCAGCCGCGTGTCGAGCTCGCCGATCTCGTCGAGGAAAAGCGTGCCTTCGCCCGCCTCCTCGAAGAAGCCGATATGGGCCTGCGCGGCTCCGGTGAAGGCCCCGCGCTCGTGGCCGAAGAACTGGCTTTCGAGCAGGTCCTTCGGGGTCGCCCCGCAATTGACCGCGACGAAGGGGCGGGAAGCGCGCTGCGAGACATCGTGCAGGTAGCGCGCTGCGACCTCCTTGCCAGTTCCCGTCTCGCCGGTGAGCAGCACCGGCAGGTCGGTGTCGGCGACGCGGCGCAACTGCTCGGCGATCGCTTCGGTCGCGGGCGATAGGGCGAAGCCCTCCGGCACGCCTTCTTCCGGTGAGGCCGTCCTGGTTGCGATGCGGGCGCGGATGCGCTCCACCAGCTCGTCCACGTCGTAGGGCTTGGTCAGGTAATCGTCGGCGCCCGCCTTGACCAGCCGAACGGCCTGATCGATCTCGCCGAAGGCGGTCGCGAACATGATCGGCGTGTCGCCGAGATAGGGCTGCGCCCCGCGGTAGAGCTCTTCGCCGGAGCCGTCGGGAAGCACGATGTCCGACAGCACGAAATCCGGCCGCCGGCGTTTCAGCGCGGCGATCGCCTCCGCGCAGCTCCGCGCCCAGGTGACTTCGAAGCCCTCGAGCTTCAGCCGCTGGGTGATCGCGCCGCCGAGGATGGCATCGTCTTCCACGATCAGCAGATGGGCCGTCCGCTCGCTCATGATTGGTTTCCTACCTTCTGCAAGGGAAAGCGCAAGGTGATGCTGGTGCCGAGACCCTTGCGCGATTCGATCGCCACGCGGCCCTGCAATCGCTCGACCAGGCGGATGACGACCGAAACCCCCAGCCCGGCGGGGTTCTCCACCATCTCGCCCGATTCCATGGCATGCGCCAGCTTCGGATCGAGCCCGGCGCCCTCGTCCCGCACGTTGACGACCAGTTCGCCCTTTTCGGTGCTTGCGGCAAGGCGCACCCTGCTGCCGGGCGAGGAGGCGCGAACCGCGTTGAGCAGCAGGTTCAGGAGCACCTGCCGGACCTCCAGGGCGGCGACGGGGATTTCGTCGGCGATGTCGGTGTCGAGCTCCACCGAGACGTCGCGCGAGCGGCCGTCTGCCTCGACCAACAGCCGGAGATCATCGAAATCCTTGCGCGAGAGCGGCCGCCATTCGGGCCGCGCGCGATGGCTTTCCAGCGTGGCGTTCACCACCTCCTCGAGCGTCTGCACGCCGCGCTCGAGGAAGCCGACCGCTTCCGCGCGCGTGTCCGGTCGGTCGCCGAACCGTTTCAGCGTGCTCACGGCCGTTCGCATGCCGCCGAGGGGATTGCGCACCTCGTGCGCGATCGTCGCGGTGAGCCGTCCGAGCACGGCCTCGCGCTCCTGGCCGGCGAGGTGGGAGAGAAGCGCTTCACGCTCGTGGGCGGCGTGCGCCATGGCGTTGAAGGCGTGGAACATCCTCTCGGTCTGGCGGTCGCCGGCCGGTATCGCCTTCTCGTCTATGGGGCGCAGCATGCCGAGCGCGGCTTCGTAGAGATGGGTCGCGATGGTGGTGACCGGCGCCTGGATGCGCCTGACCATGAAGAAACCGATGACGGCGCAAACGCTGCTGAAGAGGAGATCGAACAGCAGCAGCAGCCAGCGCAGCATTCCCCGTCCGTCCTCGAAGGACGACATGTCGAGATTGGCCGCGACGGTCCCCAGGCTCCCGTTTTCGTCGGCGAGTTCGCGCCATATCCAGACATCGCCGCCCTCGGTCCGGAGCATGCCGTTGGCGGTCTGTTCGACCTCCACGGGCATCGCCGCCTGGGTCTCGATCCCTTGCCGGCTTATGTCCGCGACCGTGTCGCCCGCCGCGTCGAGAAACGCCAGCCGGCGGTCGACGACGCCCTGATGAAACGCCAGCGCCTGTTGCAGCGTCTGGCGGATTCCGGCTTCGTCGCTTTCGCTCACATGCGGCAGCAGTGCCGCCGAAAGCCCGTCGAGATAGACTTGCCCGAGCGTCTCGACCTGGCGGTCCGCCTGCCGTCCCATGAAGGAGATGGCGATCTGCGTGGAGGCCACCGCCGCGATGAAGATCATCGCCGCCGCCGCCAGCGGCAGCCGCACCGTCACCGGAACCCTGGGCAAGACCTGCAAGATGGCGCTCTCCGACTGTCGTTTCGGCGGAGAGTCGCAGCCCTTCGGTTCGAACTCAACCGAAAACGATGATCGGAACCTGATCGAGATGGGCGTGGCTCGCCGCCTTCTTCCGGCCGAGCCAGCCGCCATGGCCCTCGTTTCCGAAAATCACGATCTGCGATTCGACGATCCGGCCGTCGGCCGAAAGCGAAGCGTCCTCCTCGAAGCGCTTTCCGGACTTTCGTGCGGCGGCACGAGCCCTGTCGAGATCGCCTTCGCCCGCCCTGTCGTCAGCCGCCAGCCGCAAGGCGGCTTCCGGCCACGGGTCGAGCGTGACGAGCCATTCCCAGGTGCGATCGCTTTGCTCCGAGCCGTCATGGATGAAGGTGATGCGGCGCAGCGTCTGGCCCTCGCCGCCTACGCCCACCACCGGCCGGACGCCGTGCCGTGCCAGATGGGGAAGCGGCTCGATCCTCTTCTCGCCGAAACCCTGGTCGAACCAGCCGCCGCGGCCCAGGATCACCAGACTGCCGGGACCCTGATGCGCCGCGATGACGCTTGCCGGATCGCCTTCCTCCATGCGGATGGAGAAAGCGAGGCCCGCGGCATTCGCCGCCTGCTCGAAGCGCTGGACGGCGTCCGCGAGGGCATGCCGCGCCTTCTCCACCAGCGCGCCGCGCAGCCGCGCCGCGTAAAAGTTGCCGCCGATGGGCACCGGCCCGACATTCTCCAGTGACCTCGTGTCGACGATGGCGAGCACCAGCAGCTCGGCGCGGTGGCTGTCGGCGAACTCGATCGCACGGTGGATGGCGGCGTTCGCGTCGGGCCCTTCGGCGAGCGCCAGCACGATTTTCTCGACCGCGCGCCTTTCGCGCCTGCCTTTGGGGCGAGCCGCGTTTTCCGTCGCCGACATCGCCGCCGGTAGGTCGAAATCGCCGCGCCTCAGCTCACCCTTCAACTGATCGTCGACCGTGCCGCCCCACAGCGGCACGCCGGCGACATATCCCGCGCGTGCAAGCAGATGCCCCGCGATCGGCGTCGTCAGGAGGAGAAAGACGACCGCGATCGCGATCTTGATCCACATGTCGACGGAAGGATAGGCGAAGCCGACGCCGATCAGCACCAGCCCGCAGCCGGCGACGCCCGCTTCGGTCGCCGCATGCATGCGCAGGAAGAAGTCCGGCAGGCGCAGGACGCCCACCGACGCGATCAGGCAGATGGCGGCGCCACCGACCAGGAAGAATGCCGAAAGCCAGGCGGTCGTCATTCGTCGTCTCCTTCCTCGTTGATCGAGCCGCGTTCGATGAAGCCGGCAAAGGCGACCGTGGCCAGGAAACCGACAAGTGCCACCCCGAGCGCGATGTCGATGAAGGCGGTCGAGCCGGAGGCGAGCACCGCTATGCCGGTCGCGGCGACGCCGAGCAGGCTCAGCATGTCGAGCGCCACCACGCGATCGGGCCCGCCGGGGCCGCGGATGATCCTTGCGCCGGCGCAGATCATGGCGGCGAGCAGCAGCACGCCGGCGATCGCGATTCCCGCAAGTTGAACGGCTTCCGCGCTCATCGCAGCACCTCCTTCACGCTTCGTTCGAAACCGTCCTTGATCTGGTGTACGCTCTCCTCGGAGACATTCATGACATGGACGTAGAGCTTCGAGCGGTCCTCGCTGACATGCAGGCTGGTCGTGCCCGGCGTCAGCGTGATCATGTTGGCGAGCAGCGTGATGCCCTCGCCGCTCTTCAGGTCGAGCGGCACCGCGACGATCGCTGAGCGGAGCGGCCGGCGCGGCCTGAGCACGGTGATCGTCACGTCCCTGACCGAGAGCGCGAGCTCCTTGAAGAACAGTGCGACGAGGCGCGCCCAGGCGCCCGTCTTTCTCATCAGCTCGATCATGGCCGTGCCTCCGCGAGTGAACGAGGCCCGAGCACCGCGTCGGTGTAGGCCGATTTTTCAAGCAATTGCTCGCCCGCCCGCATCGAATAGTCGGCAAACGGTTCGGCGAAGAGGCCGATGGTCAACGTGATCGCCGCCAGCGTCACGATCGGCACGAGCATGGCGACGCGTGTCGCGCCGTCGTTGCGCCAGGATTTCAGGGCCGCCTCGGCACCTTCCGGCGCGGCCTTCCAGAACGCCTCGTTCCAGATCTTCAGCATCGAATAGAGCGTGAGCACGCCGACGACGAGGCCGGTGGCCGCGAGGACGACATGGCCGGCGTCGAGGCTCGCCTTGATCACCACGAATTTCGACCAGAAGCCCGAGAGTGGCGGCAGCCCGGCGAGCGACAGCGCCGGGATGAGGAAGAGCACGCTCAGGAACGGGAGCTGGCGATAGAGGCCGCCGACCTCCTTCAGCTCGAACGAGCCGCCCGCCGCCTTGATCGCGCCGGCGATCAGGAACAGGTTCGCCTTCACCACGATGTGGTGGATCACGTAGAGGATCGCGCCGCCGATGGCGAGCGGCGTGGCGATCGCGACGCCGAGCAGCATGTAGCCGATCTGGCTGATGATGTGGAAGGAGAGGATGCGGCGGATGTCGAAATGCGCCGCCGCGCCCAGCACGCCGGTCACCATGGTCAGTGCGGCCACCGCGCCGATGATCGGCCCGGTGAAGCCGGCGTCGCCGTCAAACAGCAGCGTGAAGGAGCGGATGATCGCGTAGACGCCGACCTTGGTGAGCAGCGCGGCGAAGATCGCGACGACGGGCGCGGAGGCGGTGTGATAGGCCGCCGGCAGCCAGAAGAACAGCGGGAACACCGCCGCCTTCGAGCCGAACGCCACCAGGAAGAGGATTGCGACCGTGGTGACCAGCCCCTGATTCTCGAGCGTCGGGAGCACGCGCGAGAGATCGGCCATGTTGAGCGTTCCGGTCATCCCGTAGGTGAAGGCGACGGCCATCAGGAACAGCGTCGTGGCGACGAGGTTGAGCGTCACATATTTGATACCGGCGTCGAGCTGTGCCCGCGTGCCGCCGAGCACCAGGAGCCCGAATGACGAGATCAGCATCACCTCGAACCAGACATAGAGGTTGAAGATGTCGCCGGTCAGGAAGGCTCCGGTAACGCCGAGCAGCAGGCCCTGGTAGAGCGGGTGGTAGAAGGCCTGCTCGCGCGCCTTTGCATCGCCCACCAGCCCGTAGACGCCGACGGCCACCGCCATCAGCCCGGTGATCAGCACCATGGCCGCCGAGAACATATCGGCGACGAAGCTGATGCCGAACGGAGCCGGCCATGCGCCGAACTGGGTGGCGAGCACCGTGCCGTCGTGAACCGCGGCGAGAAGCGCGATCGACGAGAGCAGCAGTCCGAAGCTCGCGATGAGACTGACGATGCGCTGTGCGCCGGGCTTGGCCCACAGCATCGCGCAGAGCGCCACGCCGGCGAGTGGAAAGGCGATCGGAAGGGTGAGCAGCAGATGCGCGTTCATCATGCGGGTTCCTCGACCAGCTTCGGCCGCTTGGCCGCCTGTGCCGGCTCGTCGTCGCGCGGTTCGGCTTCGCGCATGGCTTCGGTATCGAGCGTGCCGAGGCGCCGGTGCGCGCTTTCGAACAGCACCACCGTGAAGGCGACCAGCGAGAACGAGATGACGATCGCCGTCAGGATGAGCGCCTGCGGCAGCGGGTTGGCGCTCGTCGCGATGAAGGTGTCCCCGTCGGCGACCAGCGGCGGCGTCCGCTCGCCGATCCGGCCGGCAAGCAATATCGACAGGTTGGCGGCGTTGCTGAGCACGAGCAGGCCGAGCACGATGCGCAGCACGTTGCGCGACATGACCAGATAGGCGGCGACCGCCACCATGACGCCGAAGGCGAGCGCGAAGGCAGGCTCCATCTCAGTTCTCCAGATAATAGGACAGGAAGGTCAGCACGGAGCCGACCACGGCGAGATAGACGCCGACGTCGAAGACCAACGTCGTGCTGAGCGCCACGCCTCCGGGAAACGCCCATTGATGGGTGAGGAAGGGCTCGGCCATCAGCAGCGCCGGCAGGCCGGCCGCGAGGCCGAGCACGAGGCCGATCCCGATGATCGTCTTCGGCGACATGCGCAGCAGCGCCATCAGTGCGTCGCGCCCGCGCGGCAGCGCATGGACGGCGATGCCCGCCGCCGCGATCAGCCCGCCGACGAAGCCGCCGCCGGGCTCGTTGTGGCCGCGCAGCAGCACGTAGACGGAGAAGAGAAGCGCTGCCGGAAGTACCGCCCGGCTGGTGGTGCGCAGGATGAGCGAGTTCATGGGCGGGTTCCTTTCGTTGCGCGCCTCAGGCCCGAGATGACGGCGGCCGCCGCGATCGCGGCGAGCGCCAGCACCGTGATCTCGCCCAGCGTGTCGAGCGCGCGGAAATCGACGATGATGACGTTGACGAGGTTGCGCCCGTGCGCCTCCGGAACGCTCGCCTCGCGGAAGAAGTCGGAAAGCCTTCCGTCGAAGGGTTGCGCCAGCACGCTGAGCAGCACCAGCGTTGCCGTAAGCCCGGTGCCGGCGGCGATTATGCCGTCGCGCAGGCGCTCGCGCCGGGTGCGGTAGTCGCGCTCGCGGAACGGCAGCCGCCCGACGATGGCGAGCAGGATGACGATGGCGAGCGCCTCGACGGAGAACTGCGTGAAGGCGAGGTCCGGCGCGCCCTGGAAGAGGAAGACGAGCGCGACGGTGAAGCCGACCATGCCGGCTGCCGCGATGCCGGAGACGAAGTTGCGCGCCCCGGTGACCGCCAGCGCGGAGACCGCGAGCAGGACGACCAGGGCGAGATCGGGCTGCAGGATCTCGGTGAAGGAGGGAAGCGCGACGCCGCCGCGCAGGAGGAAGGACGCCGTGATGGCGATCGCCGTCACCGACAGCGTGTAGCCGACATAGCCGCGCAGGCTGCCCGACTGGATGAGGCGGGTCTGCCGGCGGGCGAGGCTTTGCAGGCCGTCCATGATACGGTCGTAGAAGCGGTCCGGCCCCCATTCGTCGATCTGTCGGATACGGCCGAGCGCGGCGCGCACGCCGTCCCACCGCCTGAACACGGCGATGCCGAGGATGAAGGTGGCGAGGCTGAGCGCCAGCATCGGCGTGAAGCCGTGCCAGAGCGACAGCGTGTAGTCGACCGGCTCGCCGGCGATGGCGCTCGCCGCCGGCAGGATCAGGTTCGCGCCGACGAGCCATGGCGCGACGCCGAACACCACCCCAAGCAGGGCGAGGACGATCGGACCGCCAAGCATCGCTGCGTCGGGATCGTGCGGCGTGCGCGGTGTCGATGTCATGTCGCCGGTGAAGCAGCGTATCGCGACGATGCCGGCCACCACCACCATGACCGCGTTGGCGATGAGCGCCACGCCGACGACCAGCCACGAGGCCGAGGCCGTCAGGCTCGTCTCATAGACGAGCTCCTTGGCGGCGAAGCCGATGAAGGGCGGCAGCCCCGCCATCGACAGCGCGCCCAGCAGCGCCACGGCGGCGGTGACCGGCATGGTGTGGCGCAGGCCGCCGAGCGCGGAGCTGTCGCGCGTGCCGGTCTCGTGGTCGACGATGCCGGCGACGAGGAACAGGCAGGCCTTGTAGAGCGCATGCACGATCAGGAAGGTGACGACCGCCATCGACGAAGTTTCGCCGGGAATGCCGATCAGCAGCACCAGCGTCCCGAGCGAAACGATCGTCGAGTAGGCGAGCACACGCTTCAGGTCGGTCGCGCGCAGGGCGAGCACCGCGCCCACCAGCATGGTCGCGGCCCCGAAACCGGTCAGCAGCGTTACCCAGAGCGCGCTGCCCTCGAAGACCGGGCTGAGGCGGGCGAGCAGGTAGACGCCGAGCTTCACCATGGTGGCGGAATGCAGAAAGGCGGAGACCGGCGTCGGCGCGACCATGGCGTTGGCCAGCCAGGAATGAAGTGGCGCCTGTGCGGATTTCGCGAAGGCGCCGGCGGCGATCAGCGCGACGATCGCGGGCGCCAGCGGGTGGGCGGCGACCATTTCGCCGCGCTCGACGATGCCGGATATCGAATAGGTTCCCGCCACATTGCCGAGCAGGATGACGCCCGCGAGCATGGCGAGCCCGCCCGCGACCGTGACCAGGAAGCCCTGCTGCGCCGAGCGGCGTGAGGCGGCCTCCTCCGGCGAAAAGCCGATCAGGAGGAAGGAGGTGAGGCTGGTCAGTTCCCAGAAGACGACGAGCAGCACGAGATCGTCGGCGAGCACCGCGCCGATCATCGAGCCCATGAAGAGTGTGAGCACGACGTAGAAGCGGGCAAGCCGTTCGTAACCCTTGAGATAGGACGAGGCGTAGAGAAACACGGCCGTGCCGATGCCGCTGATCAGCAGCGCGAAGAGCAGCGACAACCCGTCGAGCCGCAGCGACGCCTCGATGCCGAGGCTCGGGATCCACCGATGCGTCTCGCCCAACTCGCCCGGCCCGCCGAACGCGGGAAGCATCGCCGCGAAGCCGGCGAACAGCAGCGCCGGGATCGCCGCCACGAGGGGCGACGACCGCCCGCCGAGCCATCCGGCGATCGGCGCGAGGGCGAAAGAGAATGCGACGAGCGCGAATAGGATCATCAATCAGGGCTCCGTTGTCGGAAACCTCGTTGAAAGATTCGTGCCAGTTCGGCAGTTCGGCTTCGAAAAGCGAGAAATTCTTTTTATTACAGCGACTTAGATCGCATCCGGCGCTGTCGTCCGATCGAGGCGGTGTTAACGAAAGTGAACATCGCGGGCAGGGGATGTTGCCGGAAGTGAACCGGATTCGGTGTCCTGATCACGAACTTGGCGCGCACCAAGCGTGGTTCGACAGGCTCACCATGAGGGCTGCTGAGATGCGCGCGTACTTCACGACGACGCAAGAGATACGGCGATTCTTTTCGCCTTGGCGCGGCAGCCCCAAACCCTCATGGTGAGCTTGTCGAACCACGAGGGTTTGGGGAACCGGGGCCGTCTCATCCATCCCTCGACACCCGCGCATAATATCGCCCCAGCAGCAGCGGCGTCAGATACATCGGGATCTGGTAGCAGCCGATGAAAAGCAGCAGCGGGTCGGTCGTCGCCGGCGGCAGCGCGGTGAGGAACAGCGCGATGTTGCGGTTTCCCGCGACGATGCCGAAGGCCGGAGCGGCGTCCTTGCCGACGAAGCGCCGCGCCAATCTCGCGCCCAGAAGCTGCAGGCCGAAATTCGCGGCGAAGGCGACGGCCAGGTTGAAGGCGAGGCCTCGGGGATCGCCGTATATGGCCGGACCCACGGCCGACATCAGGCCGATCACCACCACCGCCATCAGGATCGCGGCCATCCCGTCCAGCGAGCGGATCGCCGATGGAGACGGTTCCCTCGGAAGAAGCGCGCGGAAAATGAAGGCGCCCGCGACTGCGGCGAGGATCACCGCGAGCAGCCGACCGGCCGCGCCGACGATCTCCGTGCCGCTGCCGAGCGCCGGGCTGACGAGGAATACCGGCAGGACGGTCAGAGGCAGCAATGCGGTGCCGACGATCAGCAGCCGCAACGCCGGAGCCGGATCATGCCCGGTCATGATGGTGAGCGACGGGCTGCCCGAGATCGAGCAGGCGGCGAGCATCAGCGTCAGCGCGGTCGGCAGCGGCCCCGTCCATCCCATCGCCAGGCAGAGGGCGGCGAAGCCGACGGGCAGGGCAAGCTGCCCCACCAGTACCCCGCCGACAGATCGGCCGAGATCGCGCGCGGCCCCGAGCGCCTGCTTCGGGCCGATGCGCAGCGCGGCGAGGAAAAGCATCGCCGCGATCAGCTCCGGTATCCACCGCTTCGCCGCCAGCGCGAGGTCGGGCGCCGCTATGCCGGCGGCAAGGCCGACGATCAGCAGCAGGCGGCCGTGGCGGGCCGCGGCGTCGAGAATCTGCCGCATGTTTTCCTTCCCGGAAGCTACCGCACCTGGCGCATGTTCTCCGGCAACCACGTCGCCAATTCGGGGAATGCGACGAGGATGAAGACCATGAGAACCATGATGCAGAACATCGGAAACGCGGCGCGCGCGATGAAGCCCATCGAATGGCCGGTCATTCCCTGCAGCACGAACAAATTGAAGCCCACCGGCGGCGTGATCTGGGCCATCTCGACGACCACGACGACGAAAATCCCGAACCAGATGATGTCGATGCCGGCTTGCCGGATCATCGGCTCGACGATTGCGATGGTCAGCACGACGACGGAGATGCCGTCGAGGAAGCAGCCGAGCACGATGTAGAAAATCATCAGCACCATGATCAGCTCGAACCGCGTCAGCTCGATCGCCGCGATCCATTGCGCCAGCGCCCGCGGCAGGCCGGTGAAGCCCATCGACAGCGACAGGAAGGCGGCGCCGGCGAGAATGAGCGCAATCATGGCGGAGGTGCGCGTCGCCCCCATCAGGCTCTCGAAGAAGGTCTGGCGGGTGAGCGACCCTTGCGCGGCGGCGAGAACCAGCGAGCCGATCACGCCGATCGCGGCTGCTTCCGTCGCGGTGGCGATGCCGAGATACATCGAGCCGATGACGAGCGCGATGAGCAGGAAGACCGGTATGAGGAATCTCGAGCGCCTGAGCTTCTCGGCAAACGACATCGGCGGCTCGGCGACCGGATTGAAATCCTTCGAGAGCTTCGAGACGAGGACCACGTAGAGCATGAAGAGGCCGGCGAGCACCAGGCCCGGAAAAATGCCGGCGATGAAGAGCTTGGTGATCGATTCGTTGATCGCCACGCCGTAGACGATGAGCGTCAGCGACGGCGGGATCATCAGCCCGAGCGTCGCGGCGCCGGCGAGCGTGCCGATCACCTGCCGTTCGGGGTATTTGCGCTTGCGCAATTCCGGAATGGTCATCTTGCCGACGGTGGTGAGCGTCGCGGCCGACGAGCCGGACACGGCGGCAAAGACGGTGCAGCCGGCGATATTGGTGTGCATCAGCCCGCCGGGCAGCCGCGCCATCCAAGGAGCAAGCCCCTTGAACATGTCTTCGGAGAGCCGGGTCCGATAGAGGATTTCCCCCATCCAGATGAACATCGGCAGCGCCGTCAGCGTCCAGGACGAGGCGGAACGCCAGATCACCGTCATCATCGCGTCGCCGGCCGGCCGGCTGGTGAATAGTTCCATGCCGACATAGGCGACGCCGAGCAGCGCAAGGCCGATCCATACGCCGGAGCCGAGAAGCAGGAACAGGACGAACAGGAAGATGCCGATCGCGTAGAAGGATTCCATCTATTCCGTCCTTGTTTCGGCTGAGAGCTCGGCGTGGATGTTGTCCCGGCGCGTGAGCGCGAGGGTCACGAGATTGTCCACGAAACAGACGGCGAGGATGACCGCGCCCGCCGCCATCGGCGCCTGCGCCATCCACAGCGGTGTCGCGTCCTGCCCCTGGCTGACGTCGTTCAGCCGCCACGACCAGTAGACGGTACGCACCGCGTACCAGGCGAGATAGGAGGTCGCGAGGGAGGCGATGACGAGGCACCACAGCTCGCCCCAGAAACGTCGCACGCCGAGCGCGTTGAGGAGGAGACCGACCCTTATGTGGCCGCCGCGATTGAGCGTGTGGGCGAACGCCAGGAACGAGGCGGCCGCCATGAAGTAGCCGGCATATTCCGACGAGCCGTGGAAGGGGATGCCGAGCCAGCGCGCGGCGACCTGCAGCGTTATCACCACGAGTATCGCAACGAGGCAGAATGCGGCGAGCGCACCCGCCAAATCATAGATTGCGTCGAGGAAACGGCGAACGATTCGCCCAGCATCGGCCATGCCGCGCTCCTTTCGTCTCGAAAAAGAAGGCCCGGCGCGGGGCCGGGCCATGGATGCACGAAACTACTGGCGGTAGGCTTCGATGATCTTCTTGCCGGCATCGCCGGCACTCTCGATCCATTCGTTGGTCATCGTCTCGCCGAAGCCTTCGAGTTCCTTGGCGAGCGTCTCTCCCGGAGGCGCGACCTTCATGCCATTCTCCTCCAGCGTCTTCAGATAGGTGCCGGAGAGGTCCTGCGCCGTGGCCAGGCCGCTGGCGGCGGCCTTGTCGGCGCAGTCGGTCACGGCCGCACGGGTGGCCTCGTCGAGCGCCTCCCAGGCGTCCTTGTTGGCGAACACGACGTTGCGCGGCAGCCAGGCCTGCACGTTGTAGAAATGGGTGAGTTGTTCCCAGACCTTGGAATCGACGCCCGTCGCGCCCGAGGAGATGAAGCTTTCCACCACGCCGGTCGCCAGCGCCTGGCTGAGCTCGGCCGCCTCGATCTGCACCGGAGCCATGCCGGCGAGCTCGGCGATGCGCGCCGTCGCGGTGTTGTAGGCCCTGAACTTCACGCCCTGAAGATCGGCGACGGAGTTCACGTCCTTCTTCATGTAGAGGCCCTGTGCGGGCCAGGCGACGGCATAGAGATAGACGAGGTTCTGCTCGTCCAGCACCTTGGTGAGCTCGTCCTTCGCGGCCGTCCAGAGCTTTTCGGACGCGTCGAAGGAGGTCGCGAGGAACGGAATGGAATCGACGCCGAAGAGCGGGTTCTCGTTGGCATGCGCCGAGAGCAGGCGTTCGCCGATCGGCGCCTGTCCGGTCTGTACAGCGCGCTTGATGTCGTTTCCACCGAACAGAGATCCGCCGGCGTGGATGACGATCTCGAGATTGCCGCCCGTGCCTTCGTTGACGCATTGCGCGAAAGCGGTCGCGTTCTCCGAATGGAAATTGGTGGCCGGATAGGCCATCGGCATGTCCCATTTTTCCGCGGAGGCGGCGGTTGCCGCGACGGCGCATAAGGCCGTCGCCGCCATGAGGGCTGCGAGTTGCTTCATTTCCATGCTCCCATTGTCATAGCCGGTTAGGTTCCCACGCTCATGAAAGCGGGAAGGAGCATGCGGCGCAAGGCTTAAGTTCGGCGGCTGTGGAACGCCAGATGGCCCGGCGCCGTGCCAGGCCATTGGAGGTGGCAAATTTATCCGATCACCGGGAGAGACCGCGGGCGGTGGAGGAGCCGTATGCGGCGTCCCGGTGTCGAGAGCCGGGCCGCCGCCCGCCCGCTACTCGCGGGGCGGGATGCTCAGGCCCCGTTGCGCGGCCGGCCGTTCCAGGCAGCGGTCGAGCCAGGCCATGGTGCTCTTGAAATCGTCCATCCCCAGCAGTTCGCCGGCATTGTAGAACACCTTCAACGTGCGCACCCAGGGGAAGATCGCGATGTCGGCGATGGTGTATTCGTCGCCCATGATCCATTGCCGGCTTTCGAGCCGCTTCTCCAGCACGCCCAGCAGGCGCTTCGATTCCTTCGCGTAGCGGTCGCGCGGACGCTTGTCCTCGAACTCGCTGCCGGCGAATTTGTGGAAGAAGCCGAGCTGGCCGAACATCGGCCCGATGCCGCCCATCTGGAAGAACACCCACTGGATCGTCTCGTAGCGCAGCGCGGGATCGGACGGCAGGAGCTTGCCGGCTTTCTCGGCGAGATAGAGCAGGATCGCGCCGGACTCGAAGAGCGGCAGCGGCTTTCCGCCGGGACCGTTCGGGTCGAGAATGGCGGGTATCTTTCCGTTCGGATTGAGCGAGAGGAAATCTTCCGTCCAGCTCTCGTCCTTGCCGATGTCCACCGCGTGAGCCTCGTAGGGAAGCCCCAGTTCCTCGAGCGCTATCGATATCTTCACGCCGTTGGGCGTCGGGAAGGAATAGAGCTGGAGCTTGCCCGGGTCGGCGGCCGGCCAGCGCCGGGTGATCGGAAAACTGGAAAGTTCGGTCATGGAAATTCCCTTGTGAGCCGTGACGTCTGGCTCTGGATTGAGGTTTGACCGAAGTCAGATAGAGATGAATGGCGCGAGCGCAAGCCGCAAAACGAAATTGCCGGACGAACGGCCATGTCGGATTGGCGCTGCCTATCCGTGGAAGGCTTTCACCGCGATTGTGGAGTTGGTGCCGCCGAACGCGAAGGCGTTGCTGATCGCGGCACGCACCTCGCGCTTGCGCGCGACATTGGGCGTCACGTCGAGATCGCAGCCGGGGTCGCTCTCGCGGTAGTTGGCGGTCGGCGGCACGATGCCGTTGCTCACCGCCTTGACGCAGGCGATCATCTCCAGTGCGGCCGAGGCGCCGAGGCAGTGGGCATGCATCGACTTGGTGGAGGAGACCGAAAGCCTGTCGGCATGGCTGCCGAAGACGCGGCGGATCGCCCGCGTCTCGATCTCGTCATTGGCCTTCGTGCCGGTGCCGTGCGCGTTGACGTAGTCGATGTCCTCGGGCCGCAGGCCGGCATCGGCGAGGCAGGCCGACATCGAGGAGGTTGGTCCCTCGACGGTCGGCGCCACGATGTCGGAGGCGTCGGCCGACATTCCGTTGCCGGCATATTCGGCGAGTATGGTCGCGCCGCGTGCCTGCGCGTGCTCCAGCGTCTCCAGGACGACGATGCCGGCGCCTTCGCCGATGGCGAGGCCCTCGCGGTCGGCCGAGAACGGGCGGCAGGTCTCACGCGCCAGCACGCGCAGCGCTTCCCATGCCTTGAGGATGCCCCAGATCAGCGGCGCTTCCGTGCCGCCGGCAAGCATGACGTCGGCCCGTCCCAGCAGAAGCTGGTCGACAGCCGACGAAAAGGCGTGATTTGCCGACGAGCAGGCGGAGGAAACACCGAAGACCGGCCCGCGCAGGCCGTTGGTCATGCTGATCTGCCCGGCCGGCGCGCCGGTCATCGAGCGCGGGACGGAGAACACTCCGGCGCGTGACTTTCCTTCGAGCAATATGCCGCGATAGTTCTCCTCGACGGGCTCCCAGCCGCATATGCCGGCGCCCACCACCGCGCCGACGCGGTGCGAGTTGCTTTCGTCGACCTTAAGCCCCGCCTGCTTCAGCGCTTCCCGGGCGGCGATGACGGCCAGAATGCTGAACCGGTCCATGGTGATCAGCTGGCGGTGCTCGATGCCGTGGTCGGGCAGTTCCTTGATCTGCGCGCCCACCGTCACCTTGAGGTCGTGCAGCGGAACGGTGGTGATGGGCCCGATGCCGGAACGGCCGTTCCGCATGGCGTCCCAGATGGCGGGAACGTCGGTGCCGAGCGCGCAGATGCCGCCAAGCCCGGTTATTACGATGCGCGTGCGGCTCATTCCCAAACGGCTCTAGGCTCTTTGCTGAACGAGGCCGCGCACGGCTTCGACGATGTCTCCGACATTGGAGAGATTAGACCAGGCGTCGACCGTGTTCATCTCGATCTCGATGCCGTATTCGTCCTCGATGTCGAAGATGATCTCGGTGAGTTCGAGAGAATGGATTCCGAGATCGGTAAGTTCGGTGCTGGTGGTGATTTCACCTATGCCCGGCCGGGCATGCGCCTTGATCTTGTCTATGATGCCAGCCGCAATCTTGTCGTTCATGTATCCTCCCCAAAAAGTTCAAAGCGCGTCCCGCCCCGCTTTCTTGGTGACCGGCGTCGCGGCTTGGCTTCGCTGGACTGGCCTATAAGAACCTAAACCAACCGCCGCAACAAGCCCGCATCCATAAAAGAATTTCGTCACTAGGCTTGTGGCACATCCGTTGCTTGTCCGGCGGCGAAGGAAATTTGCCCATGACTTTTCGCCCTGCCGATCTTGCTCCAGCGGGTCTTCAGCGTGTCTGCGCGAGCGGGCGGCTGGCGGTCGTCCGCAAGGACGGGCGAACCGCCGTCGAGACGCTCTATCAGGAAGGCGCCGCCAAGATCAGGATGCCGCTGACCGAGACCGGAACGCCTGAGGCGGTTCTCATCAACACGGCCGGCGGGCTGACCGGCGGCGACGTCGTCGATTGGCGGATCGAGGCGGGCGAGGGCACCTCGCTCGTGCTGACCACCCAGGCCTGCGAGAAGATCTACCGCGCCGCTTCGGGCCGCGCCGAGGCGAGCGTGCGCCTCTCCGTGGCGAGCGGCGCGCGGGTTGCCTGGTTGCCGCAGGAGAGCATCGTCTTCGACCGTTCCGCCTTCCGCCGTCGCCTCTTCGTCGACCTCGCCGAGGGTGCCGAAGCGCTGATCCTGGAGGCGACGATCTTCGGCCGGCTCGCCATGGGCGAGTGCGTCGGACGCGCGGAATTCCGCGATTGCTGGCGGGTGCGCCAGGAGGGCAGGCTGATCCATGGCGAGGATTTCGCCGCCGGCCCCGACCTTTCCGCGATGCTCGCCGGCAGGGCGGCGACCGGCGGCGCCGTCGCGATGGCGACGCTGCTGCTGGTCTCGCCGCGGGCGGCCGACCGGCTCGACGAGGTGCGCGCCGTGATCGGCGACGCAGACGGCGCTTCCGCTTGGCGGGTGGGGCGGACTGGCAAGCTTCTTGCGAGGCTGGTCGCGCCCGACGGCTATGGGCTGCGCAAGCGGCTCGTACCGCTCGTCGATCTGCTCAACGGACGGGCAGGCCTGCCTAAAACATGGTCAATCTAGGAGTGCATTCGCGATGAATCTGACGCCGCGCGAGAAAGACAAGCTGCTGATCGCCATGGCGGCGATGGTCGCCCGGCGCCGCCTGGAGCGCGGGGTCAGGCTCAACCATCCCGAGGCGATCGCGCTGATCACCGATTTCGTGGTGGAGGGCGCGCGCGACGGGCGATCCGTCGCCGATCTGATGGAAGCTGGCGCCCATGTCGTCTCCCGCGCGCAGGTCATGGAAGGGGTGGCCGAGATGATCCACGACGTCCAGGTGGAGGCCACCTTCCCGGACGGGGTGAAGCTCGTCACCGTGCACGAACCGATCAGGTAGGAGGAAAGCCATGCTTGAGATGCGACCGGGATGCGAGTGCTGCGACCGGGACCTGCCGCCGGACGCGGCCGGGGCGATGATATGCAGTTTCGAATGCACCTTCTGCGCCGATTGCGCCTCGGATGTCCTCGGCGGCCGATGCCCGAACTGCGGCGGCGACCTCTTCCTCCGCCCGACGAGATCTCCCGAAATGCTGCGGAAATATCCGGCGTCCACACACCGCGTCTTCAAGGCCGAAGGCTGCCCGGCAAGGGCCGACTGACAATGATTTCGAATGAAGGAACGATTCCGATGCTGAAGAAACTTCTCGCCGCCGCCCTGTTTTTCGGCGCGGGCGCCGTGCCCGCCCTCGCGCATCCCGACCACGTGCACGGGCATGGATCGTTCATGACCGGCTTCCTGCATCCGCTGTTCGGAACCGACCATATTCTTGCGATGGTCGCGGTCGGCCTTTGGGCCTCGCTGCTCGGCGGGCGGGCGCTCTGGCTGGTGCCGGCGGCCTTCGTAGGCACCATGACGATCGGCTTCGCCGCCGCTCTTTCGGGCTGGGAACTGCCGCTGGTCGAGCCGATGATCCTTTCTTCCGTCGTGGTGATAGGCCTCCTCACCGCCGTCGCTCTCAGGGTGCCCACCTGGGCCGGAATGGTCCTCGTCGGCTTCTTCGCGCTCTTCCA
The DNA here is from genome assembly GCF_001014615.2 of Aquamicrobium sp. LC103. GTDB lineage: Bacteria > Pseudomonadota > Alphaproteobacteria > Rhizobiales > Rhizobiaceae > LBCQ02. The sequence goes on along the minus strand of NZ_LBCQ02000001.1, from coordinate 139,819 downwards.
TGGCCATGCCCATGGCGAGGAGCTCGGTTCGGCGGGCGCGTTGTCGTTCGGCATCGGCTTTGCGATCGCCACGGCCCTTCTCCACGCGGTCGGCGTCGGGGCGGGTCTCGCCCTCGGCCGCGCTGCCGGCGGTGAAACCGGGCGGCTGGTCACCAGGATCGCCGGCGCGCTGACGGCCGCGGGAGGTTTGTGGCTGGCGATCGCGGGCTAGGGGGAACGTGATGATTCCGGGCGAGATCATCGCCGCCGAAGGCGAAATCGAACTCAATGCGGGCAGCGAGACGGTCGTCCTGCGTGTCGCCAACACCGGCGACCGGCCGATCCAGGTCGGCAGCCATTACCATTTCTTCGAGACCAACGAGGCGCTGCGCTTCGACCGCGAGAAGGCGCGCGGCATGAGACTGGACATCGCCGCCGGTACCGCCGTCCGTTTCGAGCCGGGACAGGAGCGCGACGTCACGCTCGTGGCGCTCGGCGGGGCGCGAAAGGCGTTCGGGTTCCAGCGGAAGGTGATGGGAGAGCTCTAGTGGCTGCGGCACTGCGCGACTTTACCGTTGCACGTGGCGCTCGCGGCCAAAAAAAATGGCGTGGTCTCGCGGCCACGCCATTAGTTCGTACCAGTGGAAGCAAATTACATCACGTAGAGCGTGATCACGCCGTTTCCGGCAGTCTCGACGCCGACAACCTGGGAGAGGTTGACGCCCTGCGCCTGAAGTTCCCGGGCGAGAGCGGGGTTGCTCTGTGCGGAAGCCTTGAACGCGGGCAGCGCGGCGCTGCTTACGGAAAGAATCTGTTGGGACTGGCGCGAGTCATAGTTGGTCAGCGCACCGATGCTGACCACCTTTACGCCGGTTGCAGACTCGAAGGAAGCCTGACGGCCGGCGTAGCCCAGGGAGGACGTGGTACGCGTATCAATCCCACGAACCGACGCAGCGGACGTTGCCTCGATGGTTCCCGGCGTCACGTCACGCTCGTCCGCCGAAGCGGGGACGGAAAGGAGCGACAGGGCGACGAGAGCTGCGGATGTGCTGAGAGCGATTGCGCTTTTCATGGCTATTTACCTTTATGTCTTTTCAAACACCGCACTACGGCGGTGACATTAAGGTGGGAACGCAAATCCACTTTTGCCAGAAAATTTAATGCAGTAAAAACAGCATCTTATAAAAAAATAGGAACCTCATTGTTGCAGGGGGTCACTATTTTTGATGCGCCCATGAAGGGTGTAGGAACGCATTCCTCTACCATGGGGCGATCACCGGGAGACGCAGCGCCGAAACGTCCGGAGGAATTCCTGCCGGACACCGGATCCTCTCCCGCGGATGGTTCCCCTATCGACGGCAACGGCGCGGTCGGGCTCGGTCCGCTAGTTGACCGAGCCGGTGCCGGACGGCTCGTTGCCCGCGACGAATATGGTGACGCCGTTCTTGTCGTCGAACTCGAGCGCGATGATGTCGCGCAGGAGGACCGATCTGGAATCGACCGCGTGGTAGAACATGGCGCTGCCTTCGATCGCTTCGCGCAACTCGACGATCTCGGTCTGGCGCTCGGCGATTTTCCTGTCGACCTCGGACTCCTCTCCGCCGATGTCGGGCAGGAAGATGATGACGACCGAATCGAGCGAGAACTTCTTGCGCACCTCGGAAATATTGGCGGGCGTGTTCTCGATGGCGGAGATGATCCGGCTTTCGTCGCCGGCCGCCTGCTCTTCGCCGGTCTTCACGTCGGAGCCGATGATCGTATCGATCGCTTCACCGCTGTTCAGCCCCTGCGCGAGAAGGGCCATGTTGGGCGTCGAGGCCAGGAGGAACACCGCTCCGGCCAATGCATGCACCCACATCGGATTTTCTCTCGCAATCGCACCTGTCAACCTAGACTCTCCTTGTCCTTGAGTTCGCCTCCCGATGCCGCTGCGCGGCCTGAGGGGGCAGATAGTGCAATCGGCGGTTTTTTTCCACCCGCAAGCGCGAAAGGAAGACGGCGCGGAGATGGATCCGCGCCGCCCGTTCTTCGCAATGCGGGCATTCTACATGACGTAGAGCACCACTCCGGTGCCGGTCACTTCGGCCGCCACGACCTTCGAGAGGTCTACGCCCTGGGACTGCAGCTCCTGCGAGAGCGCCGAATTGCCCTCGATCGAGGACTTCAGCTCCTCGATGCCGGCGCTGTTGGCCGAGACGACCTGATTGGCTTCGGAGGTGTCGAAATTCGACAGCTCGCTGACGCTCACCACGTTCACATCGTTGATCTCGGACATGGAGCCGATTGCCGTGGCGCTGGCGGAGTTGCCCTCGATCGCTCTCATGACGCCGTCGAAGCTCGGAGCTTCCACGGCCTGGGTGGTACCGGGATCGACGGCCGCAGGCGCGTCAGGGGCCGGGTTGGCCGGAGACGTGGCACCGTTTTCCATCTCCATCGTTCCCGGCGTGGCGTCGGAATCCTGAGCCAGGACAGGGGCCGCCAGCAGCGATCCCGACATCAAGGCGGCGGTGGTGAGAGCAAGTACGCGTTTCATGATCTTTTCCTCTTGCTTGCGTCTGGGGTTGTCCCTTCTTTCGCAAAGGCCGCATCGCGGCGGCCGAAAGGGGAATGCGTGGAGGCCGTGCCGGTTGCATCAAAAGCAGTGACGATTTCGTGCTCATTGAGAGGCCGCAATGTGACGCCCCGGCTGGCCCGTTTTCACACGTTCGAACCGAGCTACCGCGCCGTGTCGCCGACACCTCCGACAAATGAAGGAAGCATCTGATGCCCGCCAGGATTTCCCGCCCCGCCTATGCCCGCATGTTCGGCCCGACCGTCGGGGACAAGGTGCGGCTCGCCGATACCGAGCTCTTCATCGAGGTCGAAAAGGATTTCACCGTCTATGGCGAGGAGGTGAAGTTCGGCGGCGGCAAGGTCATCCGCGACGGCATGGGCCAGAGCCAGGTCTCGCGCGCCGGCGGCGCGGTCGACACGGTCATCACCAATGCGCTGGTGGTGGATTCGACCGGCATCTACAAGGCGGACATCGGCCTGAAGGACGGACGCATCCATTCGATCGGCAAGGCCGGCAACCCCGACACCCAGCCGGGCGTCACCATAATCGTCGGGCCGGGCACGGAAGCGATCGCGGGCGAGGGCAAGATCCTCACCGCCGGTGGTTTCGACGCGCATATCCACTTCATCTGCCCGCAGCAGATCGAGGAGGCGCTGATGTCCGGCGTCACCACCATGCTCGGCGGCGGCACCGGTCCCGCGCACGGCACGCTCGCCACCACCTGCACGCCGGGGCCGTGGCATCTGGGCCGCATGATCCAGTCCTTCGACGCCTTCCCGATGAATATCGGCCTTTCCGCGAAGGGCAACGCGTCGCTGCCCGGCGCGCTCGAGGAGATGGTGCTCGGCGGCGCCTGCGCCATGAAGCTGCACGAGGACTGGGGCACGACGCCGGCGGCGATCGACTGCTGCCTGTCGGTCGCCGACGACCATGACGTGCAGGTGATGATCCACACCGACACGCTCAACGAGAGCGGCTTCGTGGAGGACACCGTCGCCGCCTTCAAGGACCGTACGATCCATGCCTTCCACACCGAGGGCGCCGGCGGCGGCCACGCGCCCGACATCATCAAGGTCTGCGGCCTGCCCAACGTCATCCCGTCCTCGACCAATCCGACGCGGCCCTACACCGTCAACACGATCGCCGAGCATCTCGACATGCTGATGGTGTGCCACCATCTGTCGCCGTCGATCCCGGAGGACGTGGCCTTCGCCGAGAGCCGCATCCGCAAGGAGACGATCGCGGCCGAGGACATTCTTCACGATCTCGGCGCCTTCTCGATCATCTCCTCCGACAGTCAGGCGATGGGCCGGGTCGGCGAGGTGCTGATCCGCACCTGGCAGACCGCCGACAAGATGAAGCGTCAGCGCGGACGCTTGGCCGAAGAGACCGGCGACAACGATAATTTCCGGGTCCGCCGCTATATTGCGAAATACACGATCAATCCGGCGATCGCCCAGGGGATATCGAAGGAGATCGGCTCGATCGAGGTCGGCAAGCGCGCCGACCTGGTGCTGTGGAATCCCGCCTTCTTCGGCGTCAAGCCGGACATGGTGTTGCTCGGCGGCATGATAGCGGCGGCCCCCATGGGCGATCCGGGCGCGTCGATCCCCACGCCGCAGCCCATGCACTACCGGCCGATGTTCGGCGCCTACGGCAAGGCGGTCACCAATTCCTCCGTCACCTTCGTCTCGAAGGCGGCGCTCGATGCGGGGCTCAAGACGAAGCTCGGCGTCGACAAGGCGATGGTCGCCGTGGAGAACACGCGCGGCGGCATCGGCAAGCGTTCGATGGTGCTGAACGATGCCATGCCGCATATCGAGGTCGACCCGGAAACCTATGAGGTCCGCGCCGACGGCGAACTCATCACCTGCGAGCCCGCGACGGTGCTTCCCATGGCACAGCGCTATTTCCTGTTTTGAAAGGAGCGTTGAGACTTAAAAGCATGAGAGGAGTATTTCTTACGAAATTAACTTAAGAAATATTATATATAAATATAGTTATTATATAATACGCAAGTAATTAATTGATAAATTTTAATTATTATATGGATAAATCTATTGATATCGTGAATTAAACCGCAATGATGCAACAAACGCACTCTCGCTGAATAAATTCCGAGCCAAGTCTCGATTTGACGTATGATGCTCGCGCCGGCTCGTTTATATAATCGCGCATTGGGGCTTATATAGGTGGCGGGGTAATTTTCACATGCCGATTTCTTTTATCGTCTGCACGCGGCGAGTGCTGCGCTTGTGGCGCGCGGAACGGATTCTGGCACCGTGAGCGAAGGGGCGGGCGCATAGCCCACCGCGTGTCCGGACGCTGAATCACGGAGCTGTGGCCGGTTGCGCGCGGCGCCGCCGCTCGGCCGGCGGCAACGTCCTCCCACTCTGCTGAACAGTCATGTCGCGTCGAAACTCGTTCGGCCTCACGAATAACTCGATGGAACCCTGCCAATGAGCAACGCCAGCATGTCCACGACGGCCCTGATCGGATATTCCGGCTTCGTGGGGACGACGCTGTTGCGTCAGGCTTCGTTCGACGCCCTCTATCGTTCCACGAACATCGGAGAAATCGATGGCCGGACGTTCGATACGGTGGTCTGCGCCGGTGCGCCGGCACAGAAATGGCTCGCCAATCGTGATCCTGAGGCAGACAGGGAGGCGATCGGGCGGCTCGTCTCCCGCCTGCGTACCATTTCGTGTCGAACCTTCGTGCTCGTGAGCACGGTCGACGTCTTCAAATCTCCGGAAGGTGTGGACGAGAATACGAGAATAGACGAGGTCGGGCTGCACCCATACGGGCTTCATCGCCTGCAGCTCGAAACATTCGTCGCCGAGCATTTTCCGCGCCATATGATCGTGCGGCTGCCTGGTCTGGTGGGTCCCGGACTGCGCAAGAACATCCTGTATGACTTCCACAACGACAACAATGTCGCGGCTATCGATAGCCGCCATGTCTTTCAATTCTACCCCATGGTCAATCTGTGGCGGGACATCGAGACGGCCCTGGAGGCGGGGTTGTCTCTCGTTCACCTGACGGCCGAGCCCCTCGGTGTGGCGGAGGCGGCGCTCGGCGGTTTTGGCCGAGCCTTTTCCAACAGGCTCGATGTCTCTCCCCTCAACTACGACATGCGCACCCGCCACGCAGCTCTCTTCGGAGGAACGGGAGACTATCAGTACAGCCGCCGCGAAAGCCTCCTGGCGATCCGGGCCTATGCGCAATCCGAGTCGCATGCACCGAGGAAAGACGCATGAAGCTCGCCATTTCCAACATCGCCTGGAAGCCGGAGGAGGCGGAGGACGCCTATGCGCTGCTCGAGGAAATGGGCGTGGGCGGGCTTGAAATCGCGCCGGGACTTTTTTTCGCGGGGGAAAGCGATCCGTTCCGGCCGTCTGAGGCGGCGGTGGCCGACCGACTGGAGAGAATAAGGCGGGCAGGTCTCGAACTCGTCTCCATGCAGTCGCTGCTGTTCGGCGTCGAGGATGCCGCGCTCTTCGGAAGCGGGGAGCAATGTGAGCGTTTCGTTGCCGGGCTCGTTCGCGCCATCGATCTGGCCGCTCGGCTGGAGATTCCGAATCTCGTCGTCGGCTCTCCGGCCAATCGCGTGATCCCGACGCACATGGAGGACGGGGAAGCCCTGTCGGTGGCAATGAGCGTCTTCAGGCTGCTAGCGGACCATGCGAAAGCGAATGGTTGCCGTCTCGCGATGGAACCCAATCCGGCCGTCTACGGCACCAATTTCCTCACGAGCCTTTCCGAGGCCGTCGCCTTCGTCCGCGAAGTGGACCATCCGGCGGTGATGCTCAACTTCGACACCGGCGCGCTGCATCTCAACGGAGAGATCGACAATGCCGGCGCGCTTTTCGCGCAGGCGCGCCCGCACATCTCCCACGTTCATGTCAGCGAGGCGCATCTCGCGCCGGTGCCCGGTGATCAGTCGATGCTTCTCAAAACCCTGGCTGCTGTAAGGAACGCGGGATGGCAGGGGTGGGTCTCGATCGAGATGCGCGCCGCGCCGACCGATCGGCTGGCGCATGCGCGCCAGGCGCTCCGATCCTGCCTTGATGCGATCGGAGCCTGAGCATGCAGTTTGTCGCTCCTCCTTCGGAAGCCGCACCCGATTTTCTCGTCTCCGTGGTTCTGGCCGGTGACGTCGACGGCGCGCATTATCGTGAAATTCTGCAGGAACTTGCACGACGCCTGGGGCGGGCATTTCAGTTCTGGGAGATCCTGCTCGCCGTTCCGGAAGCCGGCGCGGAGGAGACCTCGACCCTGGTGGCATCGCTCAAGGGCATCGCCAACCTGCGCATATTGCGTGTCAGCGCGGCCGGCAGCTTCTATCGGCGTCGCCTTGCCGGCGCTACGGAGGCGATCGGCGAGGTCGTTCTCCTTTCCACATTCGACGAGATCGACACCATCGATGTCGCTCGGCTGGCGCGGGACGTCTATCTGTCCAACGGGATATTCGCGCTGACGAGACAGCAAGGCGGAACCCGCGTGCTGGCACCGTTCGCCGCCGCTCTGGGAACGCTCAGCGGGTACCGTGTCGATCATCGCGATGCGCTCACCATCGGCTTTCCGCGTTCCGCTCTGGAAAACATTCTGGCGCGACCCGACGCTGAAATCCTGCTGCGTTTCGAACCGCTGTCCGGAATTTTCACGTTCAATCGTGTTCCCCTGGTCGGCGGCAAGGAGCCGCCGCGCCGCCGCTGGAACGACTGGCGGCACCGGATCGGCCTCGTGGGCGACATGATGGTCAGCGCCAGCCCGCGCATTCTGCGCATCGTGGCGTTCGTCTCCCTTTCCGTCGCCGGCATTGCCGTTTTCTACGCGTTTTATGCGGCGCTGGTCTGGCTGTTGAAAGCGGACGTGGCTCCGGGCTGGCTGACGACTTCCCTGCTCCAGTCGCTGACGGTCTTGTTCCTGGGCATCTCGATCTCCGCCATCTCCGTGGGGCTGGTGAGGATGTTCGACCTCCTCTCCAATGAGGGGCGATACGCGATCGTCGATGAAGTCATCTCGGTCGATCTGATCGGAAGCATCAAAACGATGAACGTGGACTTCGTCGCGGGCGATCCCGCGCCCTTGCCGGCGAGAAGGGAAGAAGTTGATCCAGGATAGCCCTTATTCCAAGCGTGGCTGGGACGTGCCCGTCATGTCGGTATCGGCGCTCGCGCCCAGGAGATCCCGTTATGCCCTCGTCGTCCCAGTCATCAACGAGGGCGATCGAATCCGCCGGCAGCTCGCCGAAACCTTCAAGCAGGGCCATGCCGATCTCTGCGACGTGCTCGTCGCCGACGGCGGCAGCACGGACGGCTCGCTCGATTCCGAGTTCCTTGAATCAGTGAATGTGCGCGCGTTGTTGACCAAGACGGGTCCGGGGAAGCTTTCGGCCCAATTGCGTTGCGCCTACGCCTATGCCCTCGAAGAGGGTTATCAAGGCATCATCACCATCGACGGCAACGGCAAGGATTCCGTGGAGAGCATCCCGGCATTCGTCGCCGCTCTCGACGAGGGTATCGACTATGCGCAAGCCTCGCGCTTCATCAGGGGCGGACGAGGCATCAACACCCCGTTGTCGCGCCTCCTTGCCATCCGCCTTCTTCACGCGCCCGTGCTCAGCCTTGCCGGAAGGCGCTGGCTTACGGACACCACACAAGGATTTCGGGCGTATTCCGCGCGCTACCTGCTCGACGCAAGGGTGCAGCCTTTCCGCGACGTCTTCATGCGCTACGAACTTCTCGCCTATCTGACGGCAAGGGCCGGTCAGCTCGGATATCGGGTCCGCGAAATTCCCACGACGCGCAGCTATCCCGCCCACGAGCCGGCACCGACCAAGATCGGCGGTTTCAAGGCGCATCTCGATCTGGTGTCGGTTCTTTGGAAGACGCTCAAGGGCGAGTTTCACCCGCATGCGAGCGGGACATGAGCGACCACGATTACGATTTCGCAGTCATCGGCGGCGGGTTTTACGGACTATTCCTGGCATTGTTCCTGCGCGGCATCAGCGATCGCGTCGTCGTCTTCGAGGCGGAGGAAGAAGCTTTCTCCCGTGCGTCGCGGGTCAATCAGGCGCGGGTGCACACCGGTTTTCACTATCCGCGCAACTTCGTCACAGCCATGCGTTCGCTGAGCCTCCACCAGCGTTTCGCCAGAGACTTTCCCGATGCCATCGTCGATGATTTCGACATGCTCTATGCTGTCGCGAGCCGCCGATCCAAGGTGTCGGCCGGACGCTTCCGGCGCATGTACGAGCATCTGGAGGCGCCGATTCAGCCCGCGCCGCGTCATCTGTCAAAGCTGTTCGACGAAACCCTGATCGAGGGCGTCTTCCGTGTTCGTGAATGGGCCTTCGATTATCGGGCGCTCAGGCGTGGATTGCTTGCGCGGCTGGATGCGGCGCGCATTCCCTTGCGCCTGGGAACGAAGGTGGAGCGCATCGAATCCCTGACCGAGGGTGTCGGGCTTGAGCTTTCGGACGGCACCCATGTCAAGGCAGGCATGGCGTTCAACGTCACTTATGCCGGCATCAACGCCCTGCTCCTGTCGAGCGGGCTTGCACCGCTGCCGCTCAAACACGAGTTCGTGGAATTGGCCCTCGTCGAGCCGCCCGAGGAGATGAAGGGGCTCGCAGTCACCGTCATGGACGGTCCGTTTTTCTCGTTCATGCCCTATCCGGCGGCGGGCGGTGCTTATTCGCTGACTCATGTCCGCTACACGCCGCACTGGAGCTGGAGCGACGCGGAAGGCGGTGCGTCCATGTTCCTCGGCGATATGCCACACCAGTCGCGTTGGCGTCACATGAAGCAGGATGCGCGGCGATACGTGCCTTGTCTCGATGGCCTGGCCTGGCGCGAAAGCCTTTTCGACATCAAGACCGTTCCCATCCGGAACGAGCTGAACGACGGCCGGCCGATCCTGCTGCATCGGCATGCGGACGCTCCGCGACTTCTGTCGGTGCTGGGCGGCAAGATCGACAATATATACGACCTGTTCTCCATTCTTCCCGCGATCGATGCGCGTTTCGCCTCCGCCCGCCTGGAGGGCATCCTCGAGGGGAAGAATGCAGGGTGAGAAGCTCAGATACGCGACAGTCGTCGTGATCGGCTACGGGATCGACCTTCTCATGTCGATCTTCGCCATCCGCAACCTGTCATTCTCGCTTCCTGCAGCCTCGGCAACGGGTTTCCTCCTCGCCTTCCTCCTGAACTACGTTCTTCACGAATTCTGGACGTTTCGACGCGACCACAGCGGGCTTTCGCTCCTGCGGTTCGTGCAATCGCTCGGCGCCGCACTGTTGGCCCTCGCACTCAGAGTCGGCTTTCTCGCCGCGCTCGGTTCTCTAGTCATGACCGAATATGCGCAATACGCCATGCTGATCGCTGCAGCCGGCTTCTCCTTCCTCGTCAACTACGCGCTGCTGCGCCTCGCTGTCTTTCGGTAGGTCACATGCGACTCGCAACGCCGCACTGGACGCAGGGCACCTTCGTCACCGTCGCCGCCATCACGGTCTTGGCGCTGATCTGCCTCTTCGTGCGGAGCTTTCCGCATATCGGCTACGTCAACCAGCTTACCGTTTCCGGCGGCATTCTGCGCGACACGGACAAGCTGCGCGACGTGGCCTTGGTTCCCCTTGCCATCCTCCTGCAACTGATCCTGATCGCCGGTTATGTGCTTCTGCCGCAGGCTGGACAAAAGGAAGGAGGCAGGTGGTGGGTATGGGTCTTGGCCGGCATCTACGTCGCGATACTCGTCTGGTTCGATCGCGGCCATTTCCTCGCCGCCATCGCCTCCCTAGCGACGACGTTCTGGCTTCAACGATTTTTCTGGAAGGCGGATTGGCAGCAGGCGTCGGGATATCTCTTCCTTGTCGTCAGCGCCGTGACGCTGCTCGTCCACCATCTCGTCGGCCTGAACCCGCTGTGGATCTTTGCGTGTCTGGCTCCGCTTCTGGCCCTCGTTTCGCATCGCTTCGGCAGGCGCACGCTCGTCGTGGCCGCGGCACTGGGTACGGCGATGCTCGCCGTCGCGGCGCTCTCTTGCGCGCCCCTTTTCTGGTGGCCCAGGGTCTCCGTAGGGGTGACGCCGATCGACGGCGTGTTCGCTGCCGCAGCCCTGGTCGTGGTAGGGCAGGGATTTATGAGCCTTCGGATCGTTTTCAAGGCCGAGGAAACAGATGCGCTTGCGGCTCCCGGCGCCTTCAGTCTGGCACTCGCGGCCGCCCTGCTATCGCTTCCCGCCGCCAATTTTGCCAGTCTTTCCGCCGACGACTATCATTTTGGCGAGCGCCTCCTTGCCTATCAGGCGTTGTCCGCCGGGCAGGGCTGGTTCACTACCTTCCTCTCCCCGCACGGCTTTTCCGATGCGGTGAGTGGTATCTTGGCGCGCCTGGCAGGCGATGACAGCGCGGTGGGCATCCAAATAGGATCCGGGATCGGCTTGCAGATCGTCTTTTTTCTCGTTTCGTGGCGGTTGATCGCGAGGCTCGGCGTGATCGGAGGCCTCTGCCTGGCCCTGGCGCTGCCCTACAGCCAGGATATTCTGCTCATCCAAAGTATACCGCTCGTCGCCTTGAATCTGATCCTGGTCCTGGAAGCGGCATCGTTGCGTCGCCCCGTGCTTGCCGGAGTTCTCGGCACGTTGCTGGGTGTCGCCGGCATATTCTTCAACGCCGGCACAGGTGTGGCTGCGTCGCTCACGGGCGGAATGGCCGGATTCGTCTTGCAGGCGATGCGCGGCAGACGTGCCGCGCTCCACTTTCTTGGCGCCACCGCGGCGACGAGCGCGGTGGTCCTGGCTCTGGTCTGGCCTCAGGCGAAAGGCCAGTTCGACTTCCTGCGCATATCGGCCAGGGCGAATCTGGCTATCTACGGCAACGGCGACATTCCGCGCCTGAAGCCGATCTATTTCCTGTCTTTTCTTTTTGCCGGAGCGCCGCTGCTCGCCTTTGTCCTGGCGAGGAGCAGCGATGCCTCGCGGATGCGGCGACTTCCTCTATGGGCGGGCGCGCTTGTGCCTGTCGCCTCGTTCACCCTCCTTTTCAACATCTATGCCATGGGGCGTATCGACGATACGGCGCTCAGGGCGCTTATGACATCGTGCGTTCTGCTTGTCTTTCTGCCCGTTTGGCTGAGCGGTTTCCAGAAGAGCGGACTCTTAGACGCACCCGCGGACGCTGTTGTCTGCGCCATGCTGCTTGTTGCGATCGCTCCCGTCGGATCCCCCCTTCTGCAGGGGAGAGCCCTCATGCCGCCTTCGCCTATGCCGCAACCGGCCGCGATTTCCGCTTCGCTCCCCAGGCTCGGTGCCGGCCGGCACGATCCGGCTCACGTCCAGCGTGTCGAGACGGTCGCGGGGATCGTCGACGCGCTCTTGGAGCCGGGCGAGACCTTTCTCAATCTCACCAACCGCAACGCGCTCCATTTCTATCTGAACCGAGCCAGCCCCGTGCCGATCTCCAGCACCTACAATGCGGCTCCGGAGGAATTCCAGAAAGCGTTCATCGCAGCGCTTGGCGACAGCCCGCCTCCACTCGCGCTCGTCGGCGTCGGCAATATGGAACATGACGGCATCAGCCTTCCGTTGCGCTCGCACGCGATCTACGACTATGTGCTCGGTCGCTACGTGCCGTTCCAGCGCGAGGGATATGTCTTCGCCATGAGGCGCGACCTTGCCGCGCGTATCGAGCGGCTGCCGGAGGAGCCGCATCTCCTTCATCGCGCTTCGGATGCCAATTGGAGAAACGGCGTCGCCATCGGCGCGAACGCCAAACGCTGGTCGTTCGCGGTGGAACCGGGAATGGCTGATCGCCTGCGAGCCGGCGATCGCTTGCTGTTCTCTGATGGCGTGGAGCGGCATGTGATGGAGGCCAAGGGCATCAATGTCGCCTCCAATCTCCCGATCCCGCCTCCGCGGAACGATGACGCCGCGAGACTTTCCTTCACCATCGTCAACCGGACACTTGATCCGCTTTCGGAAACGGACCTCTGGGCTCGGGTTTTCCATAAACGCAACCTGCACCGGATACCGTCCGCTTGGGGACGCTCCTCGTCGCGCTTGGCCGATGCATTGCAGCCTTCATCCGCCGGCCTCGAATTGGTGCGGATGGCGGATGCGGGATCGCTTGACGGGCGGAAGGGTCTCTACGAAATCACCGGCGTCGATCCGCGGTGGATCTATCGTCCGCAGGCGCCGCTGGACCCCGAGCAGGCCGGGTTGCTGGCCTTTTCGGTCGCCTGCCTCGATCCCGAAGCACTGCCCAAGGTGCAGGTTTTCTGGCGTCCGTCGGACCAGGGTTTTTCGGAACACGTCAGCCTCGTGTTCGAAGCTTCGTTTCCGTTCAACATCGTTCCGCTGGATAGCTCTCCACTGTGGAGCCAGGCCAGGGACATCGCCGAAATCCGGATCGATATTGCCAATCCGGATCAATGCGGCGCGGTCGTGCTCGACGACGTGCGGCTCTTGCGCAGAAGCCCGATCGGCGATGTCGCCGATACCGCCCGACGCTGACAAGGCGAGGCCGCGTCGCGCCTGAAAAATCCCCTGCGCGTTCCTTTTGGACCTCACGCCGGTCTGTGAGGAACGCCGGGAAGGGTCAGCGCCGAAGCGCTGGGCTCGGGCGGAGATTGAAGGTCCTCGGCAGCGGATGCATCCGTGGCACCATGATCGTCGGGCGCCTTCGGCAGGAAGCGGGAGAGCCGGCGCGTGATGCCCTCGATGTAGGACAGGATCACCGGCACCACGACGAGCGTCAGGATGGTCGAGCTGATGAGCCCGCCGATGACCGCGTGCGCCATCGGCGCCCGCTGCGCCCCGCCGCCGCCGACCGCCAGGGCGAGCGGGATCATGCCGAAGATCATCGCCAGCGTCGTCATGATGATCGGCCGGAAGCGGATCGCGCCGGCGCTGATCAGCGCGTCGTTCAAGGACAGCCCGCGCCGGCGCTCCTGGTTGGCGAAGTCGACCAGCAGGATGCCGTTCTTGGTGACGAGGCCCATCAGCATGATGAAGCCGATCAGCGAGAACATGTTGATCGTGCTGCCGCTCGCCATCAGGCCGAGCAGCACGCCGACCAGCGACAAGGGCAGTGCCGCCATGATCGCGATCGGCTGGGTGAAGCTGCCGAACTGCGAGGCGAGCACGATGTAGATGAAGATCACCGCCATGGCGAGGGCGGTGAGCATGTTGCCCATCGTCTCCTCCATGCTCTCCGACTGCCCGCCGAACTGGATGCGATAGCCGGACGGCAGCTCCATCCCGGCGATGACCGCCTGGAGATCGGCCGTCGCCTCGCCGATGGTGCGGCCCGAGACGTCCGCCGAGACCAGCACTTCGCGCGACATGTCCATGCGACGGATTTCGGATGCGGTGCGGACGGTTCCGATGTCGGCTACCTGGTCGAGCCGGACCATGACTGGCGCGCCCTCGGCATCGGTGCCGCCGGTCGTCATCATCAGCTCTCCGATGGCCGTCGTGTCGGCGCGCTGATCCTGCGGCAGGCGCACCACGACCTCGTATGTTTCGCCAAGCGAATCCGTCCAGTTGGTGACTTCCTCGCCGCCGACCAGAGGCGACAGCATGTCGCCCAATTGCTGGACGCCGATGCCCAGATCGCTCGCCGCCTCGCGCTTGAGGCGCACGGAGACGATCGCGCTCGTTTCTTCCGCGCTCGACGAGACGTCCACCATGCCGGAAATGGCACGCATCTTCCCGGCGAGATCGTTTGAGATCTGTTCGAGCACGCTGCGGTCGTCGCCGAGCACGCTCAACTGGATCGGGCTCTGCCCACCGCCGAGCCCCTCCTGGACGATCGCGATCTCGATCCCCGGTATCGCCGAAAGCCGCTCGCGGATCGGATCGGCCAGCGTGGCGGGCGTCCGGGTACGCTCCTCGTGCGGCACGAGCCTGACCAGCACCGCGGCCTTGTGCTTGCCCGCGGCGCCGCCCGTGTTGATCGTCGAATAGACGGCCGACACCTCGGGGAATTCGCGCAGGGCGCCCTCGACCTGTCGCACCTTGGCCGCGGTATAGTCCAGCGAGGAGCCGACCGGCGCCGTCACGTTGATCTGGAACCGGCCCTCGTCCGCGTTCGGCACGAACTCGACGCCGACCAGCGGAATCATGAAGATGCTGCCGATGAAGATGCCGATCGTCGCCGCGAGCGTGATGAACCGATGCCGCAGCGTCCAGCCGATCAGGTGGCGGTACTGGCCCGCCAGCCATTCGAAACCGTGCTCGAAACGGGCGATCAGCCGACCGATGGGTCCTCGCTTGGCTTCGGGCTGCGAGTCCGGATCGTACCACACGCTCGACAGCATCGGATCGAGCGTGAAGGCGACGAACAGCGAGATCAGGACGGCGGCGGCCACGGTGACGCCGAACTCGTAGAAGAACCGGCCGATGATGCCGTCCATGAAGGCCACCGGCAGGAACACGGCGACGATGGTCGCCGTCGTTGCCATGACGGCGAGGCCGATCTCGTTGGTGCCGTCGAGCGCGGCCCGCAGGTGCGACTTGCCCATGTGGAGATGGCGCGTGATGTTCTCGCGCACCACGATGGCGTCGTCGACGAGAATGCCGATCGAAAGCGTCAGCGCCAGCAGGCTCAGCGTGTTCAGCGTGAAGCCGAGGAAGCCGATGACGGCGATCGTGCCGATCATGGCGATCGGCAATGTCAGGCCGGTGATGACGGTACTGCGCCAGGAGTTGAGGAACAGGAAGACGATGGCGACGGCGAGGATCGCGCCCTCGATCAGCGTCGCCTGTACCTGTTCGACCGATTCCTGGATCGCGGTCGACGCGTCGGTGACGACGCGAAGCTGGATGCCCTGGGACGCCAGTTCGGTGTTGAGCTGCTCGAGCCGCTGCTTCACGTCGGCGACCACCTGCACGGTGTTCGCGTCCTGCACCTTGACGATGTCGATCGCGAGCGCCGGCTCGCCATTGTAGACGGCGAGGCTTTCGGCATCCGCGGCGCCATCCGCCACCGTGGCCACGTCGCTGAGATAGACCGGGCCGCCGCCGCGCCGCGCGACGATCATGTCGAGGAAATCCTCGGGCTTTTCGACGCGGCCCTGGACCTGGATGGTGCGCTCGCTGAAATTGCTCAGGACGCTGCCCGCCGGCCGGTTCTGATTGCCCGTGCGCAAAGCGCTCAGCACCTCGTCGACACCCACCCCGAGCGCGCGCATGCGCGTCTCGTCGATGCCGATGTCGATCTGCCGCTTCTGCCCGCCGACGAGCGTGGCCTGTCCGACGCCGGAAACGGTCGTGAGTTGCCGCACCACCCGCTGGTCCGCGATCGTGGTGAGCTCGGGCACGCCAAGCGAGGGCGAACTTACGGCCACCGACAGGATCGGCTGGTCCGACGGGTTGAAGCGCGAGACCATCGGCTTGTCGACGGCGCTGGGAAACTCGGCCTCGAGCGGTGCCACCTTGTCGCGGACGTCCTGCGCGGCCGCGGTTCCCTCGACCTCCAGCTTGAAGCTGGCCACCACGACCGAGCGGCCCTCGTAGGATGTGGAGGTGACCTTGTCGAGACCGCTGATGGTATTGAGCGCCTCCTCGACGGGGCGCGTGATCTCGGTTTCGACCGTCTCCGGGGTTGCGCCCGGATAGGTGGTCATCACCACGACCACCGGTACATCGACGTTGGGATACTGATCCAGCCCCAGCTTCTGGAACGAGAACAGCCCGAACACCACCAGCGCCACCATCATCATGGTGGCGAAGACGGGATGGTTGACGGATATGCGCGTGAGGAACATGTCAGCCAGCCTCGGATACGGTGGCGGCCATCTCCGGCCGCAGTTCGGAAAGCGGCGCGACGACGATGGTGTCGCCGTCCCTCACGCCATCGGTGATCTCGACGCTGTTGCCGCCGTTCCACTTGGCCCCGGTCGTGACCGGCTGGCGCTTGAGACGTCCGTCCGCCAGCTTGAACACGAAGGTTCCTTCCCCGTCCTCGCGCAGCGAGGTGGCGGGAAGGACGACGGCATCCTTGCTCTCGCGCACGACGATCGTTCCGGTGGCGAACATGCCGCCCCAAAGCCGGCCGTCGGGGTTCTCGAGGCGGATGTGGACAGGCACGAAGCGCGACCCTTCGTTGGCGACGGGGTTGATCCGGTCGACGATGCCCGTCACGGTCTGGCCGTCCAGGCCGTCGATCTTGAGTTCGGCACGCAGGCCGACTTCCAGCTTCATGATGTCGCGAGTCGAGACGAGAACTTCCGCCTCGAGGATGGAGGTATCGACGATGGTGAGCAGCTCGGCATTGGCCGCCGCCGGCGCGCCGGGCTCTATTGCCCGGTTGGCGACCATCCCGTCGAACGGCGCGATGATCTCGGCGTCGCGCAAGGCGGTGCGCGCGGTGTCGCTCTGCGCGGCAAGCGCCTGCGCATTGGCCTCGGCGGCGGCGAGGTCGCTCTGCGCCTTTTCGAGCGCCGCCCGCGTCGCAAAGCCGCGCCGCGACAGCTCCTGTGTCTTTTCCAGCGTCTGGCGGGCCAGTTGCGATTGCGCGCGCGAAGCCTCGAGGTTGGCTTCACGCTGCACCAGCGCCGATTGGAGATCGTTCGTCTCGAAGCGAACGAGCACGTCGCCCGCCTTCACGGCCTGGCCGGCACGCACGTTCACCTCGTTCACGGTGCCGCCAACCTTGGCTTTGAGCACGACCCGGTTTACCGGGCGCAGTTCGCCGCTCACCCGCAGATGCTCGACCATGGACGATGGTTCGACCCGGGTTATCTCCACCGGAGCGAGCTCCAGCGGAAGAGGCAGTTGAGCGAGCTGGGACGGCACCACGGTAGCCACCTCGGCGGGCCCCTGCCGCGTTCTCGCGTCGGACGTCGAGGAGACTACGCCGAAATACACCGCGCCGGCATAGGCACAACCGACCGCCACTGCGGCCACCGCAAGCCGCTTCATCCATCTCGAGGTCATATGATTATTCCTGTTTATTCAGTATGAATTGAACATTTTGACACAAAAATGGCAATTCGCTGTCAGTCCTATGACGCGTCCGACTTTTCCGCTTGCGTCAGAAGTTCCTCGGCTTCGGCAAGGCTGCGTTCCAATGCCTCGGCCGCCTTCAAGGTGAAGGTTGCGATCTCCATGAGCCTCTGCTTAGACTGGTGCCGATGCGCGGGCAGGCGCGCCTCGATCGAACGATAGAAACCGTCCGCCCAGCGCAACCTTTTCACCTGCTTCCTGAATACGCTCGCCAGCCCCCCTGGCGCCAGATGGTAGTGGTCGTGGCGATCGCCAGGCTTGCCGATCCGCTCGATATATCCCAGATCGACGAGCATGCGCGCATTCGTGCTGACACTGCCGCGGCTGACCTGAAGCCGCTCGGCCAGCTCCGCAAAACTCAGCGGCCCGGGCTCTATCAGGATGAGCCCGAACAGGCGCCCGGCGATCCGGGGCATGTTCTGCTCCTGGAACCGCACGCCCATCATCTCGATGAAATCCGTAACCGGATCGTCGCTATCGTCGCTCATGGAAGCACATATGGATCTGTCTGTTTGTTTTGTCAATACTGAACAAACAGATTGCGGGCGAGTGAAAGCTCGCGCGCCGTCGCTCCACCTGGCGTCGCCAGCTTGCCACCGCGCGGCGGTTACCTCGCGGCGGCGGGAGTTCGGCGGTCTGACCGACGGCTTCGCGCAAACGCGGTCAGCGCCGCAGCCCGGGCCTCACGCGAAGGCGTAGGACCCGTCGGGCCGCTTCGGCACCCTGCGTTGCCAGTGGACGTAGCCGTCCTCCGCCATCGCCTTTTCATCCATTTCGACCCCCCAGCCGGGGCGGTCGGGGCGCAGTTCGAGATAACCGTCGCGAGGCAGATAAGGGTCCGCCACATAACGCGTTTCGTCCTCTCGGTTCTCGACCTCCGTGCCGCCATAGACATAGCACTGGCCGACCGGCAGGCGGTATTCGAGGATCTTGAAGTTCTGCTGGGCCGCGGCGAAATGGACGTTCACGGCCGTGGCGAGGGGGCCCATCGGATTGTGCGGTGCGACGCCGACGAAATGCGCTTCCGCCAGCGTCGCGATGCGACGCATTTCCGAAATCCCGCCCACCACGCAGATGTCGGGCTGGATGAGGTCGGCGCCTTTCACCTGCAGCAGCCGCAGGAATTCGTTGCGGTTGTAGAGGGATTCACCCGTGGCGAGCGTACAGTTCAGCCCTTGCTTCAGATCACCGTAGATCTCGATGTTTTCCGGGCGCAGCGGCTCCTCGTAGAAAAGAGGATCGTAGGGCGCGAGCGCGTTGCCGAGCTGGCGTGCCGCGTTGGCCTCGAAAATCTTGGCATGGGCGTCGAAGGCGATTTCGTAGGACGGGTCCACCGCTTCGCGCAACTGGCGGAAATACTCGGCCGAGCTGCGCACCACCTCGCCCCAGCGGTGGCTGTTGGGCTCCAGCCGCCAGGGGCTGAGCTTGAAGGCGGTGAAGCCCCATTCCCGGTTCAGCCGATCGAGTTCCTCCTTGGCGTGCGGAACGTCCGGAGCGGTATAGACGCCGGCATAGACCTTGATCCTGTCGCGCACCTCGCCGCCGAGCATCTTGTAGACCGGCACGCCCCGCGCCTTGGCCGCCAGATCCCACAGGCAATGGTCCAGTCCGGAGATCGCGGCCAGTCCCAGCGCTCCCGGGGGAAAGCGGCACTGCTGGATCATCAGGTTGACGAGATAGTCGACCCGTGTCGGATCCTCCCCCGCAATGAAGTTGTAGAGATAGTCGAGCAGGGGCGGCAGAGCGAGATCGGGGCCATGATTGTAGCACTCGCCCCAGCCGGTCAGCCCGTCGTCGGTGTCGAGCGCGACGATCACGCGGGGACGGTCCTTGTCGCGGGTCATGAACACCCGCATGCGGTCGATTTTCATGGAACTTCTCTCTTCTGGTCAAGGAAGCCGGCCTGGGGCCGGGCGAAAACTGGATGCAAGGAACGGCGTCAGCCGGGAGGAACAGCGGCGGCGGGGCGATAGCCCAGGCTGCCCTCGCGCAGCATGCGGGTGTAGGGATGATGCACCTCGTCGCGGATCATGGCGTCGCGGCTCGAAATCTCCACGAACACCCCGTCCTGCATGACCGCGATCCGGTCGCACAGATGGGCGACGACCGCCATGTCGTGGCTGACCAGAACATAGGTCAGGCCGGAACGCTCGCGCAGGTCCTTGAGCAGGTTGAGGATCTCGGCCTGGATCGAGACGTCGAGCGCGGAGGTCGGTTCGTCGAGCAGCAGGATCGAGGGTTCCAGGATCAGTGCCCGCGCGATCGCGACGCGCTGGCGCTGACCGCCGGAAAGCTGGTGAGGGTAGCGAAAACGGAACCGGCCTGGCAGGCCGACTTGCTCCAGTGCCTTTTCCACCCGCGCTTCCCGATCCGCGATCCCGTGTATGCGAAGCGGCTCCATCAGCGTTCGGTCGATGGTGTGGCGCGGATGAAGTGAACCGAAGGGATCCTGAAAAACCATCTGCTGGCGTCGCAATTGCGCCAGGGGGCGCTTCACGGGCCCTACCTTTTCGCCCGCGATGGTTATGGCGCCCTGCCAGTGCTTGACCCGGCCCGCGATGGCGCCGAGCAGGGTGGATTTCCCGCAGCCGGATTCCCCGACGAGGCCGAAGCACTCACCCGCGCCGACGGTCATGTCGATGCCGCGCACGACACGGTTGGCCCTTGGTCCGTGGCCGAAGGCAACGGTGAGGTTCTCGACTTCGATCATTTTGCGCTCGGGCATGGTCACGTTTTCGCCCAGGCGGGGTCGCGGCGCAGGACGGCGAGGCGATCCTTCGGATGGAGCAGGCTCGGCAGGGCCTCGAGCAAACCGCGCGTATAGGGGTGGGTCGCCTTGTCGAGCGCGTTGGCCGGCAGCTCCTCGACGATGCGGCCCGAATACATGATGAGTACCCTGTCGCAGAAACTGCGGACCAGATTGAGGTCGTGGGAGATGAAGAGCAGCCCCATGCTGTTGGCCCCGACCAGCTCGTCGAGGATCGTGAGCACTTGCTGGCGTACCGAAACATCGAGCGCCGACGTCGGCTCGTCGGCAATGATGAGCGCGGGACGGGCGATCAGCATCATCGAGATCATGATGCGCTGCCCCATTCCTCCCGAAACCTCGTGCGGGTAGAGCCCCATGACCCGTTCGGGGTCGCGGATGTGCACCTTCTCGAGCATGTCGAGGGTCCGCCGCCTTGCCGCGCGCCGGGAAAGCTTCTCATGCAGGATCGCCGTCTCGGCGATCTGCTCGCCCACCGTCATCACCGGATTGAGCGAATATTTCGGGTCTTGCAGGATCATCGCCATGCTGTGCCCGCGTATCGCCTGCATGCGTCGCTCCGACACGGCGAGAAGGTTCTCTCCCTGAAACTCCATGCGGTCGGCGGTGATGCGGGTGGCCGACGGATGCAGCCGCATCACCGCGCGCCCGGTCGTGCTCTTGCCCGAGCCGGACTCGCCGATGATGCCGACCTTTTCCCGTCCCACATCGAAACTGACGCCTCTGACGGCCGGCGGCACGGCATGGAGCGAAGGGAAGGCGACGGTGAGGTTGCGCACCGAAAGCAGGGGCTGCGGCTGTTCAGGCATTTTTCGGGTCCAGAATATCGCGCAGGCCGTCGCCGAGCAGGTTGAAGGCAAGGCTGACGAGCAGGATGGCCATTCCCGGTATGGCGGTCAGCCACCAGGCATCGAGCAGATATTGCCGGCCTTGCGCCGCCATAGCACCCCATTCCGGCGCTGGCGGCTGCGCGCCCAGCCCGAGGAAGCCCAGGCCGGCGGCCGTGAGGATGATCGAGGCCATGTTCAGCGTCAGGCGAATGACGACCGAGGGAGCGCAGAGCGGCACGATGTAGAGGAACATGATGCGGGCGACGCCCGCGCCCTGCAGTTCGGCGGCGACGACGAAATCGGCCTTGCGGAAGGTCAGCGTCTCGGCCCGCACCAGCCTTGCGACCGGCGGCCAGACGGTCAGCGCGATCGCGATGACGGCGTTCTCGATGCCCGGTCCGAGCGCCGCCGAGAAGGCGAGCGCGAGAACGAGGCTCGGAAAGGCAAGGAATATGTCGGTGATGCGCATCAGCACCGTATCGACCCATCCTCCGACATAGCCGGCCGCCGCGCCGACGACGAAGCCGATGGGCCCGACGATGACGGTGACGAGGATGGCGATATAGAGGGTCGTGCGAGCGCCGTAGACCAGCCGCGAATAGACGTCGCGGCCGAGTTCGTCGGTGCCGAACCAATGGGCGGACGAGAGCGGCAGCAGGGCGCGGGCAAGATCCTGCTCCAGCGGATCATGGGTGGCGATCCACGGAGCGAACCACGCCGCCAGCACCAGGAGCACCACCACGATCAAGCCGCCGAGCGCCAGCGGATTTGCGCTGAAGCGCAGCCAGGTCACATAGGCCTGATGGGCTCTCGCCTGCGCGGGCGACGAAAAGTCCTCGTTGAGGAGCCATGCCCGAAGGCCTTCGGATTTAGGCGGCACGCTCATGTCAGCGGGTCCTCGGGTCCACGAAACGGTAGACGACGTCGGTGAGCAGGTTGATGAGGATGGAGATCAGCCCGATCAGCAGCACCGAGCCGAGCACGGCGTTCATGTCGGCATAGAACAGGGCGGCGGTCAGATACTGGCCGAGGCCGGGCCAGCCGAACACGGTCTCGATCAGCACCGCGCCGTCCAGAAGTCCGCAAAAGGCCAATGTGACGACGGTGAGAAGTTGGACCCTTATGTTGCGGAACGCATGCTTCCAGACGATCGGTCTTTGTCCGAGCCCCTTGGCGCGAGCGGTGAGGATGTATTCCTGATTCAACTGTTCGAGCATGAAGCTGCGGCTCATCCGGCTGAGATAGGCCATGGCGGCGTAGCCCAGCAGCAGGGCCGGAGCGGCGATGTGATGCAGCGCGCTTCGCAGGACTTCCCATTCGCGGGCCATCAGCGCATCGAGGATCAGCATCCCCGTGGGACCTTCGACGAGGCCGTCATTGTAGAGGTCGATGCGGCCTCCTCCGGGAATCCATCCCAGCCGGGCATAGAAGATGAGTATCACCATGGTCCCGAGCCAGAAGATCGGCGTGGAATAGCCAAGGAGCCCGACGACCCTGCCCAGATGATCGACCCAGGTTCCGCGGCGCACCGCCGATGCGATGCCGAGCGGCACGCCCAGCAGGGTGCCGATGAATATGGCGAGGACGGCCAGCTCCAGGGTGGCGGGAAACACCCGCGCCAGATCCGCCGCCACCGGATTGCGGGTCACGTTGGACTGGCCGAAATCCAGATGCAGGATGTTCTGGACATAGGTGAGGAATTGCTCGGGCACCGGCCTGTCGAGACCGAGCTCCCGGTAGACCCGGTCATAGGCGGCCTGGTCGAAATTGTCGCCCAGAATGGAAATCACCGGATCGGCGGGAATCATCCTGCCGATGATGAAGGTCAGCAGCAGGAGACCGAAGAGGGTCGTCAGGATCGCGACCATCGAGGAAGCAACCTTGCGGAGGGCTTCGGCAAGCCGTCCGTCTCCGGCCCGTCCTTCCGTTGTGGTCAGTTCAGGACTGCTCACGTCGTTCTCCTGCAGCCGGGTTCAGCTTTTGGCGACCCCGTCCCAGCGGGTCAGCCAGGTCGGATGGCCGACATAGCCGCTGACCCGCTTGCTCACGGCCTTGACGTCGAAACGCTCGAACGAGGTAATGAGGGCTGGAGAGGCTTCCAGATAGAGCGCGTTCACCTTGGTGTAGATTTCGGCGCGGCGCGAGGGGTCGGTTTCGCGCGCGCCCGCCATCACCAGGTCCTGCAGCTCGCGCGGCACATCCCAGGCCGAACGCCAGGCCATCAGCCCGCTCAGCGGAGCATCGTCGCTGTTGTCGGCGTTGGTGGCATAGGACTGGAGAATTGAATGCGGATCGGGCAGCCGCTCGCCGCTGCGGCCCATGAATATGTCGAACTTGCGCTCGCGGAACCGGCTGAGATAGTCGCCCATTTGAAGGTCGAGCTTGATTCCGGCCCGTGCGGCGTTGGCCTGCAGCGACTGCGCGAACTCGAAATAGGGCGTGCCCGGCCCGATATAGAGCGTTTTCGAGAAGCCGTCGGGATATCCCGCCTCGGCGAGGAGCGCCTTGGCCTTCTCGATGTCGAGCGAATACGGCATCTCGTCGAGGAAGCCCGGCAATCCGTTGGGAATGACGGTCTGGCTCTTGATCCCGTAATATCGCATCACGGTGCTTGCCAGCCCGTCATAGTCGATCAGATAGCGGAACGCCTCGCGCACCTGCGGGCTCGAGAGGATTTCGTCCTTCTGGTTGAGCGCCACATAGTAGAAGCCGAAGCCCTGCACCTTCTGGATATCGATGGTCCCTGCCTTCTCGAACACGTCCAGATCGGTGGACGACAGGCGTGTCGCCACGTCCAGATCGCCGGTTTCCAGTTGCAGGCGCTGCACCGAGGATTCGGGCATGTGGCGCATGATGACCCGACGCATGGCGGGCGCGCCGTTCCAGTAATCCGCATAGGCATCGGCCATCATGACGTCGTTGGCGCGCCATGTCCGCAGCGAGAACGGGCCGCTGCCCGCGTCCGCGGCCTGGAGATGGGCGCGGCCCAGGTCGCCGTTCTGCTCCTTGTCGGCAAGGAACGCGCGATCGACGATCGAGCAGGCGGAACTGGCCAATGAGGCCAGGATCAATCCCGGGCTCCAGGCTTCCGGAGTTTCCAGAACCAGCGTGCGCTCGTCGGTGGCCCGGATCAGCGTTTCGACATTGCTTTCCTCATATCCCCACTGCCGAAGATCGATGGCCGGGGCGAGGCCGAGCTTGACCAGCCGGGCGAGAGACCATGCGGCGTCTTCCGCGGTCAGCGGATTGCCGGAATGGAAGGTTACGCCCTCGCGGATCGTGAACGTGAAGGTGCGTCCATCTTCGGAAACGGTCCAGGATTCGGCCAGTTGCGGTTTTGGAGCGTCGAGAGCGTCGGGCTCGAAATAGACGAGGCGGTCGTAGAGATTGGCCAGAATTTCCGCGGATTCGATCTGGTTGGCTTCATGGGGGTCGAGCCCGCGCATCGATCCCATGTTGACCGCGATCACGAGCTGGTCCTGCGGGGTGGCCGCGAGCGCGGCTGAACCTGGCATCGCGGCCGCGAACGCGCCCAGCGCAACGCCGCCCAAGAACTGACGTCTGTCCATTTTCACTTTCCTCCCGATCTCGTCCTTCGCGGCGCCCCCTTTTTTAGTCGACACCGTTTCAGATCTGGTATATCAAATCTCACAGGATGAATGACCCGTCAACCGGAGAATCGCGAATGATGGAAACGGCCGTTGACCAGGCCGCCGAGGTCGAGCCTCTTGGTCCTCTTGCCGTCGCCAGCCTGCGGGAGCATGTGCATCGCGCACTGCGGCAGGCGATCCTGTCAGGCAAATTCCAGGCCGGATCCCGCATCAACGAGCGCAGGCTGGCGGAGCAACTCGGCGTGAGCACCACCCCGGTAAAGGAGGCGCTTCGCCAGCTGGAGGCCGACGGCCTTGTGGAGACCAAGCCGCGCAGCGGCGTGATCGTCAGGTTCGACTATGCGTGGGCCGAGGAGATGATTCTCGCCCGTGCGTCCCTGGAATCGACCATCGCCCGGCTCGCGGCGCAGCGGATCGCCGATGAGGAACGGGCCGGTCTGCGCGCCATTCTGGACGATATGCGCCGCGCGACCGAGGCGGGAGGGCCCGAGGAGCTCATCGTGCTCAACGAGGCCTTTCACGACCGCATCCATGTTCTTGCCCGCACCCGGTATCTGGGCCAGTTGACGGATCGGCAGCAGGTCTACGATTCGGGCGCCCGCCGCGTGATTCACATGAACCCCGAAGAGCGTCAGCGTGCGCTTGCCGAGCACGTCGCGATCGGCGAGGCGATCATCGCCCGCGACGCGGTTTCCGCCGAAACCGAAATGCGCGAGCACGTCCTGCGCGCCGGCGAAAGCTATCTCAATCTCGTTTTCAGGAAATGATGAGGACTACCGAAGTGACTGACCGGATGGTTTTTGTACGCACGGCTCTCAAGGGAATCTCGGGGGTTCCGGTAACGCCCTACGACGCGAACGGGCAGATCGACGAAACCCTGTTGGCCGGCGTGATCGTCCGGCTGGCCGATGCGGGTATCCACAACCTCATGGCGGCGGGCAATACCGGCGAGTTCTTCTCCCTCTCCATCGAGGAAATCCGCAGGGTTCACGCGGTGACGGCGGAGGCCGCGAACGGAAAATGCCTCGTCAGCGCGGCAGTGGGCCGTTCGCTCATCGAAGCGAAAGCGCTGGCCCGCGATGCGATCGCCGCCGGGGCGGGAGCCATCATGGGGCATCATCCGATGGATCCCTTTGCGGGGCCGGCCGCGCAGGCCGACTACTTCCTCGCCCTGGCCGACGCGTCGACCGTGCCGGTGATCGCCTATGTCAGGACCGACACGTTTTCGGTGGATGATTTCCGACGGCTGGCGTCCCATGGGAACATCGCCGGGATCAAGTTCGCCTCGACCAATCTGATGTTGCTGGCCGAGGTGATCCGCTCCACCGAGGACCTGCCCGCCATCTGGGTTTGCGGTCTCGCCGAGGCGTGGGCGCCGGCGTTCTACGCCGTCGGGGCGGAGGGGTTCACTTCCGGGTTCGTCAATGTCTTCCCCGAGATATCGCTCAAGGTGCATGCCGCGCTTGCCGCGGGCGATTTCGCCGCCGCGCGCAAGCTCATCAACGGCTTCTCCCGGTTCGAGGAACTACGAACCCATTATCGCAACGGCTCGAACGTGACCGTCGTGAAGGAGGCCTTGACGATCATGGGCACCGAGGTCGGCGCCGTGCGCTTGCCCGGCGTGCCGCATCTCTCCGAAGGCGAGCGCACCGTCTTGCGGTCGATCATCGCCGCTCAGGTTGCATGAGCGGGTAGCGGCTTGGCCGCCGGTCAAGAACCAGTCGGCCGAACCGTGCCGCGTCTCACCGTTCGTCAAACGACCGGGTGTCAATCGGTTATCGGAACCACTTGACGAGGATCGATTTGCAGCCACGCCGAGCCGCCGACCTCGAATTTTTCGGACGGCGGAGCCGCTACCTTGAATTCGACGTCGGAGTTGCGTGAACGGAACACATAGTCCCAAGCCTCTCCCAGGAAAGCCGACCGCGTGATCGTGCCCTCGAGCTTGATCGCATTTTCATCGGACGATGGCTCCGTCGTCAGGCGCATGGCCTCCGGGCGAATCGATGCCGTGAGTTCTCCGCTCGATGCGACGGGGCCGTTAATCGCCGCCATTGGCACGCTGAACCCGGTGAAGTCGATCAGATCACCGCTCCGATGACCAGCTATGAAGTTCGTACGGCCGATGAAACTGGCGACGAAACGTGTCCGGGGGCGTGTGTATAGCGCGTACGGAGTATCGATTTGCTCAAGCAGTCCCTTGTTCATCACCGCGATACGATCCGAGGTCACCATGGCCTCCGACTGGTCATGCGTCACGTAGACCGAGGTAATTTTGAACTCGTCATGCATGCGCTTGATCTCGAAACGCATCTCTTCGCGAAGATTGGCATCCAGGTTGGAAAGGGGTTCGTCGAGCAACAGAAGTGCCGGTCGAACAACGATCGCTCGCGCCAGCGCGATGCGCTGCTGTTGGCCGCCCGACAATTCGGAAGGATACCGGTCCGCCAGATGGCTCATGCGCACGACTTCGAGAATCTCGCCGGTTCGCCGCCTTACCTCCTCCCGAGGCAGCTTGCGGAGCTTCAGCCCGAAGGAGACGTTTTGGGCAACCGTCATGTTCGGCCAGATGGCATAGCTCTGGAAGATCATGGACATGCCACGCTTCTCAGGCGGGACAGACCCGTCTGGCGCTGACAGCAGCTTGCCGTTCAATTCGATGGCACCGGCCGTCGGATCGATGAACCCCGCTATCATCCGCAACGTCGTCGTCTTTCCGCAGCCGGAAGGTCCGAGCAGCGAAACGAACTCCCCGGGCTTGATATGCAGGTTGAGATCGGCGACCGCGTCGAAGGCGCCGAACCGACGACCGAGATTTCTGAGGACCAATCCGTCCATTAGCTTCTCCTCAACATAAAGTCGCGCCCGAGATACCTCACTCCGATTGCCACTACGGCGACGATCATGAGGAGCA
The DNA here is from genome assembly GCF_001014615.2 of Aquamicrobium sp. LC103. Lineage (GTDB taxonomy): Bacteria > Pseudomonadota > Alphaproteobacteria > Rhizobiales > Rhizobiaceae > LBCQ02. Next base: position 112,152 of record NZ_LBCQ02000001.1, on the reverse strand, counting down.
GCAAGGTGCCCAGGGCGGCCAACACTTCCATTCTGCCCTCCTCGCTGAGGTCCAGCAGAACCACCGAAACAACACGAGTGTTCGGGCCAACGAGAAAGATCGCGGTGGAAAGTTCCTGTGCGGCGAGCACGAAGATCAGCAACCAGCCGCCTGCCAATGTTCGTTTGAGCAGCGGCCCGACGACGCTGCGGATAACGCTCAGCCTGCCGCCGCCGAGGATACGCACCGCATCCTCCATTTCCGGATGAATGCTGCGCATGCCCGCCACCGCGGTCGTGAATGCGATAGGCAGGAAACGGGTCGCCACCGCGAGCACCAGTATCGTGTAGGTGCCGTAGAGAGCCAGGGGCGGCAGGGCGTAGGCCGCATAGAAGCCGATCGCCAGCACGATCCCGGGTATCACGTAAGGAGATACCGCCAGAAACGCGAGGACTTGACCAAAAGGCAGCACGCGGCGTTGCACGATATAGGCTATGCAGAGCGCCAGCAGGATGGCGAGCGTCGCCGCCGCGATCCCGATGCCAACGCTCGCTACGAGCGCATGCTGCGAGCTCGAATGTTCGAACAGGGCATAATGGAAGTTGCGCAGCGTAAAATTGTCGATCGAGAACCCTGCCGTCCAGGACCGGTTGAATGCGGCAAGCAAGAGCACGACGAAAGGCAGCAGCACCGCCAGGGCAACCACGGCGAAACAATATGCGAACATGGCCCACCGCCACCGCCCGAGCTTGACCAGTCGCCGCTCGCCGCCCTTTCCCGTCAATGACGTGTATCCCTTGCGCCGCAGAATAAGCCGCTGCAGTCCGAGAAGGCCGACGGTGATCAACAGAAGCGGGACCGAGTAGGCGGCCGCCACTTCCACCCGGAGGGGGAAGCTGAAGAATTCCGAGAGCTGAATCACCACCACCGGAAAGCGCGCGGGGATGGCGATCAGAGCCGGCACGCCGTAGAGCGCGATGGCACCCAGAAAAGACAGCAGGGCGCTTCCCAGAATCGCGGGCAGCACCAGGGGAAAGGTAATCTTGAGCGCGGTCTTGACTGGCCCGGCTCCCAATATGTTCGCCGCATCCTCCATCTCCGAGTTGATCATCTCGAAAGCGGACGAGACAAAAACGAAAACGAGGAAGAATCCGCCGATTGCAGTCACCAGCACGAGGCCCCAGAAGGTGAACACGTTGACGAGGGGCTCCGTTGCTCCGGTCAACCAGAACCATGCGCGATTGATCCATCCGGTGTTGGGACCGGCAAGCAGTATCCAGCCAACACCGCCGAGATATGGAGGCATGATGAAGGCGCCGAACACGCCGTAGCGCACGAGATTTTTGCCCGGCATGTCGGTCCGTGTACATGCCCACGCAAGCGGAACCCCGAACAGCAGTTTAAGCGCCACCACCGCGGCACCCATCTTGAGCGTATTTGTCAGCGCCGTGACGTGCCGCGCCCGACCATACGCTTCGGCATAGTTGGACAGCGTCCAGTTGCCCGTCTGCGCGTCGGTGAAGCTTGCGATGACGAGCGTCGACATGGGCGCAAGGATCAGCACGACGAGTATCGCCGCCAAAAGGAGCCAGAGCAGGTTTTGCGGTTGCAGTCGGCTCGCCCATGGAACCGAGCTGCCCCAGCGAGCGTGAGCAATACTCGAACCCTCCGTTGTGCGCGATGCTGAGGTCATTGTTTCACCTGTTGAAGCGTGTGCGGTAGGACGCGCGAAGGTGAGGCAGCCAGCCGTTCAGCCGGCCGCTTCACATTCGGAGGGGCAAATCAGATGCCGAAGGTGTCTCTGAAATTCCCCTGAATCTCCATCGACTTGTCCAGCGCCTCCTGCGCCGGAATGAAGATCAGGTTCGGTTCGTCCAGGGAGATGCTCCCCTTGGGCACCTCAACTTCCGGCCGCAATGGATAGCGGTAGATGCTGGCGAGATACTCGGAAACCTCGACGCTGAGCAGGAATTCTTGGAGAAGCTTGCCCGCGTTGGGCCGCTGAGCGGCATCCAGCACCGAGGTTACCGAAACAGGCATGACCATGCCGTCGGTAGGCGCGACCATCGCGGTCGGAGCACCTGACAGGTGCATGTCCTGCAAAGCAACCGACAGTGAGGCTATCGAGATCTTTCGCTCTCCGGTACCGACCAGATTCTGGGCATCGAGAATCGACCGGGAGATATGCGGTTGGTTTTGTTCAAGCTTCTCGAAGAACTCCCAGCCGTATAGATCATTGATCGCCGTGGCCCAGACTCCGACGGCGCCGGAAAAGCTTGGGTGACCGATTGCGACCTGACTTTTCCATTTCGGATCGTACAGATCGGTCCAGTTCCTTGGAGCCTCTTCTTCCGGCACCAGCTTCGTGTTGTAGAGAATGACGACCGGAGACACCCCCGAAGCTACCCAGTACCCGTCGGGATCTCCCATTTCGCGGATGCGCGGCACGACGTGCTGCAGATTTTCGGGAACGTATTTTAGCAGCTGACCGGCGCCTTTCAGTTGCAGGACCTGGCTGTCTTCGTTGGTGGAAAAGACATCCGCCTGAAGTGCTCCAGCTTGCAGCTCTTGCTGGATGCGTTGAAACGCGACCTGCCCGGTTGAGCGCACCGGATTGCATGCGACGCCCGGATATCGCTCGCTAAAGAGCGAACATATGGTGTCGGCGTTTTCGGTGTTGTACTGCGAGACATACCAAGTCACGGACCCTTCGGATTTGGCCGCCTCGTACAAGGCCTGTTCGTTGGGGGTATAGTTGGTCTCGGCGCTCGTGTGAGAAATGAATGCAGCGGAAATGAACGCCGCCAGCGTGAGTCTGCCAATCATGTTTTTCTCCTCCCGGTATAGCGTGTTGTGGCAACGGAATCGGATCCCGTTACCGTGTCATGGTTTTGCTCAGGGTCTCCTGTGGCAGATAGCAACCGGCCGCCCGCAGGGCGGCGACAAGTCGCTCCGTGTCGAGGTCGCAGCCGGGCTGGCCGGTATCGATATGCTGCTTGGCCGCGGTGCCGGCGGCCTGCCCCATCATATAGGCGGCGGATTGCGCGCGAATGGATCCATGAACCTGATGGCCGCTGGAATGGCAGCGTCCCGCGGCCCAGAGATTCTCCCAGCCTCTTGGGACAAGTATGCTGTAGGGAATGCCGACCGAGCTGCCGCGCGCCAGTTTCAGGTCGCCATCGAAATCCCGCTTGAAACGCTCGTATTCCTCGACCGAGGTGTTGGTGGGATGATTGTCCGGCGGACGGTTGTACACGCAGATCTGATCGGGAAACTGCCGACGGGCGGTGTAGTCTTCGATCGTGAGAAGAAACTCTCCGACTATGCGTCTCGTGTCGCGGACCCCCATGACGGGTGCGGTGGCGACATGCTCGATATTTTCGCACCCCGGAACATATTTGCGGAAGAACTCCGTGTATTCCACGGCCGTCCGTCGCCCTTCCATCATGCCGTTCGACAGGCTCTTGCTGTCCAGGCCGTTCAGGCCGAAGACGTGGCCGGCATTGACGTTGGCGATCGTGTCGCCGAGCTTGTTCATGCCGGGCATGAAGCGATCGGCCTGTGAGAAATGCCCGTCGTCTATGGCCTGGTGAAGGAGCTCGCTGCGCGTCCTTTTCTTGACTTCGTCGATGCCGCTGTAGTCGTTGCCGTAGGCGGGATCGTTCCAGTTTATACCGCCATAGAGCGAGCACAGCGTCGAGGGCGCCGTATCCGGCCAGTCGATTCCCGCAACCTTGCACTCCGCCCCGCACAATGCCGCCAGCGCGGCGTCTCCGGTTGCGTCGACGAAAGCCTTCGCCTTGATGAAGCGATATCCGTCGACGCTGCTGGTGACGGCGCCGATGATTTTGCGCCCCTCGACTTCGGCATCGATCACGCGGGTGAAGAAGCGGACATCGACTCCCGCTTCGACGGACTTTTCGTCCAGTACGCGCTTCAGGCCCTCGGGGTGAAAGGGAATCCAGCGATTATAGTGTGAGTGCCAGAAGTCGGGCGTGACGCCGGGGCCCAGGAAGCCTCTCTGGTGCATCGTCTCCACGAGCTCCCGGGCGAAGCCGCCGACGAGAGTTCGTTCACCGTCTCCCATCGGCCCGAAAGTCGTGACGAGCGCCGATGTGCCCATGCCGCCAAGGCAACCCGTCGCCTCTGCCAGAAGCACCTTGGCTCCGAGCCTCGCGGCGCTGATTGCCGCGGCGGTTCCCGCAGGTCCCCCACCTGCAACAAACACGTCATAGCTGTCATCTATGACGATATCGCGGACCAATTGGTAGGTATGACCACTCATGTTATCGAAATGCTCCCGCTCTGGCTGCACGGCGCGCATTCGATGCATCGAACTGCGCGCCTAGACTGTTCATGGCGGCCTGGACGCCACCGGTGCTGTGCGGAACGCCGGCAATTCCCAGCCCCATCTCGATTCCGGACAGCGTCCCGAGCAACGTCAGATCGTTGAAGTCCCCGAGATGCCCAATACGAAAAATCCTGTCGGCGAGCCTGCCGAGACCCGCGCCGAGCGACATGTTGAAATGATCGAGAACGATGCCGCGAAATGCATCGGCGCTGCAGTCGGCGGGCATCGTCACCGCGGTCAGCGAAGATGAGTAGGATGCTGGATCGGCGCAGAGGACGGTTAGCCCCCATGCCTCCACCGCGGCGCGGGTTGCGGCGGCATGTCTGTCGTGTCGCGAAAATACCCGGTCAAGCGATTCGTCCTCCAGCATGTCCAGCGCGACGTCCAGGCCGTACAGGAGATTCGTCGCGGGCGTGTAGGGGAAGAAACCCTGAAGATTCGGCCCCATCATTTCATCCCAGGCCCAGTAGGATTTCGTCAAACGCGCCGACTTGGACGCTTCCAATGCCTTTTGAGACACCGCATTGAAGGAAAGGCCGGGCGGCAGCATCAGTCCTTTCTGCGAACCGGCCACCGTGACATCCACGCCCCAGTCATCGTGCCTGTATTCCATCGAACCGAGGGAGGAAATCGTGTCGACGAGCAAAAGGGCTGGATGGCCTGCCTGATCGATGGCCTCGCGGATGGCGGCTATCGGCGACACGCAGCCCGTCGACGTTTCGTTGTGGACGACGCATACCGCCTTGATCTCGTGGGCCTCGTCCGCGCGGAGACGATGGCCGATCGCGGCCGGATCGGCCCCGTGGCGCCAATCTCCCGCGATATATTCCGGATGCAGGCCCAGTCGTTCGGCCAGACGCTTCCAAAGTGAAGCGAAGTGCCCCGTCTCGAACATCAATACGCGGTCGTTCGGGGACAGGGTGTTTACCAATGCCGCTTCCCAGGCGCCGGTACCGGATGCCGGAAAGATGATCACCGGCTGCTTGGTGCCGAACACCCGGCCGATTTTCGAGAAGATCCGCTGACCAAGCGCCTGGAAATCCGGGCCACGATGATCGATCGTCGGTCGATCCATGGCGCGCAGCACGCGATCCGGCACATTTGTCGGACCGGGTATTTGAAGGAAATGGCGCCCGGCATTGTAATTCATGAAGTCACGACCCCTCGATTTATGCCGCGCTCATTTTCGAGCGGCGGCCTGATAGGCGTCTCTTTTCAGGAGACGAGAGTTCGGCTATAAATGAATAATGAATTCATAATTCAGTCAAGGAGCAAATTTGCGTGGGTGTGCTGATGCGATCAAAGGCTTGCCTCCGATGGCTTATGGCGCCATACGGTTGTGGTGATTTCCATCGGAACGAAGGGATGCGGTCCCTGAGATGCGCTTTCGTGCCGCGCGCTTTCATTGACGCGCAACCAGCCGGGTTCATTGGACAAGAACGGTCATGACCTTTGCCGACACGACGGGAAAGCTCGCTCGCCCAGCCCTCTCGGTGGAACTGACGGATCGCGTCCGAGAGCTGATCATGGAGGGGGAGCTCAAGGAAGGCCATAAGGTCCCGGAACGATACCTTACCGAGCGGTTCGGGGTTTCCCGAACGCCTCTTCGCGAGGCGATCAAGGTTCTGGCGCACGAGGGGTTCGTGGTGCTTGTGCCGAATCGCGGCGCGGTTGTGGCTCCCCAGAGCCTGGACGAAATCGAAGAGATTCTGCCTATCGTCGGCGCGTTGGAGGGTCTTGCCGGCGAATTGGCCGCGCAACATGCCAGTGACGCGGACATTCGCAACATAAGCCGGCTAACGGATCGGCTGCGCGAAGCTTTCGAGGCGCGTGACCGGCCGACCTATTTCCAGATCAACCAAAGCATTCATGCGGCCATCATCCAGGCGGCGGGAAATCCGGCTTTGCTGCGCAACCATGCGACGTTCGCACGCCGGATCTACCGTGCGCGGTATCAGGCCAATCTCTCGGAAAGCCGTTGGAAGGAAGCAACCGAGGAACACGAAAAGATTGCGGAGGCGCTGGCGGCCAGAGACGCAAAGGGTCTGGGCGAACTGTTGCGTGAACATTTGTCGCATAAGATGCGGTCGATACGGTCAGCTTTGAAGTAGCAGCCTAGTCAAAGGTCATCGACCGCCAGGCCGCTTTCGCGATCGACCAGCAGCGACAGCGCGGCGAATTCGAGCTCGCCCCAGCCCGACCGCACCACCTGCCGCAGCCTGTCGCGGCCGAGTTCCGCGGTCGGCAGCACCGCGCCCGTCTCGGCCGCCGCTGCCAGGGCCAGCTCGATGTCCTTGACGGCGAGCCTTGCCGGCGCGGTCGCGGGAAGGAAATTCCGCTCGAGCACCCTGCCGCCGTAGACCTTGAAAACGCGGCGGGCGAAATCGGTCTCCCACAGCATCTCCATCAGCGCCTCGCGCGACAGGCCGGATTTTTCCGCCAGCGCCTGAGCTTCGGCGATCGCCTGTGTCAGCGCGAAGATCAGGAAGTTGTTGGCAAGCTTGGTGACGACCGCGTCTCTCGGGCGCGCGCCGACCGTCATCGTCTTTTGCGCCATCGCGGCAAGGACCGGTTCCAGCGGCGCGACGGCGGCGGCAGTGCCGGAGACGGCGAGGTAGAGCGTGCCGTCGGCCGCCATGGCGGCGCTGCCCAGCAGCGGCGCGCTGGCAAGATGTTGGCCGCGCGCCTCGTGAGCCGTTTCGAGCCGGTCGGCGAGCCCCGGCGAGATCGTCGAGCAGGAAAGGTGGATGGCGCCGGCGCGCAGGCCGGCCGCGATCCCGTCATCTGCGAGGGTGACGGCTTCCACGGCGGCATCGTCGAAAAGCACGGAGAGCGCGATGTCGGCGTGACCCGCGGCTTGCGCCGGCACGGCGGCGACCTTGACGCCGTGCCGCGCGAACGCCGCCGACTTCGCCGGGTCGCGGTTCCAGACCGCCGCCAGCAGGCCTGCTTCGCGCAGGCGGTGCGCGATCGGCGCCCCCATTGCTCCCAACCCGATGACCGCGACGCGTGGCGTCATGGCGTGAAGCGCTCCTTCAGTTCACGTCGCAGGACCTTGCCGTAGGCGTTCTTCGGCAGTTCGGGCACGAAGAAAATGTGTTTCGGCTTCTTGAAGCTCGCCAGGTTGTCCTTGCAGAAGGCAAGCACGGCGTCGGCATCGAGCGCCGGATCGTCGCTGACCAGCGCCACGGCGACGCTTTCGCCCCACTCGGCGTCGGGCAGGCCGAACGCGATGACCTCGCGCACGGCCCCGTGTGCCGCTACCACGTCCTCCACTTCCTTCGGATAGATGTTGGTGCCGCCCGAGATGATCGTGTCGTGGCGCCGGTCCAGCACGCGCAGGCGGCCGCCGCCGTCGAAATGGCCGATGTCGCCGGTGTGCAGCCAGCCATCCTTGAGCGCCTTCGCGGTGGCTTCCGGATTGCGCCAATAGCCCTTCATGACGACGTCGCCGCGCACGCAGATTTCGCCGTCCTCGCCATTCGCCACGTCGCGGCCGTCCTCGTCGACGAGGCGAACCTCGATCCCCGAGCGGACGTAACCGGCCGAGACCAGCGTCTCGTCGTCGGCATCGAGATGGTCGGCCCCCGGCAGATAGGAGATCGTCATCGGCGCCTCGCCCTGGCCGTAGAGCTGGTGGAAGATCGGGCCGAAGCGCGCGACCGCCGCGCGAATGTGCTCCAGATGGATCGACGCGCCGCCATAGACGATGCCGCGCAGGCTGCCGATGTCGGCGCGCGGCGCGGTTTCGAGGAATCGCACGATCATCGTCGGCGCGACGAAGGGGATCACGGAGATCGACAGGCGGGCGACGGTGTCGAAGACCTCGTCGGGGCGGAAACCGGTCCGCTCGTGGATGACGTTCTCGGCGCCGCGCGCGAGCGCGGGCAGCATGTAAAGCCCGCTGCCGTGGGACAAAGGGGCGACGTGGAGCAAGCGGTCGGTCTCGTGGAAAGGGAACACGTCGGCGAGGCAGTTCACCGTCGCGGCGATGAGGTTGCGGTGGCTCAGCGTCGCACCCTTCGGCTTGCCGGTCGTGCCGGACGTGTAGAAAATCCACGCCGGCTCGTCGGGGTCGACCTCGGCGGAAGGGCCAGGCGTTTCGAGCGGCGTCGGCAGGGCGAAATCTTCGATCGCGATTATCTCGAGGGAAAGCCCTTCGGGCAGGCCCGCCTTCAGTTCCTCGACATGCTCGGCATGGGTGAAGATCAGGCGCGGCTCGGCATCGCCCGCGATCCAGGCGACCTCTCGCGGATGCAGCTTGGCGTTGGTCGGTACGACCACCAGTCCGGCGCGCATCGGCGCCAGCAGGAGCGCCGGAAACTCGAACCCGTTGCGCAGGAAGATGAGCACGCGGTCGCCGCGCTTGCAGCCCCTGGCCGCGAACCAGTCGCCGAGCGCGGCGCATGTGCCGTCGAAGTCGCGATAGGTCAGGTGCTGCCCGCCCCAGCGGATCGCGGTTTCGTCGCCGCGCCGGCGGATCGCGTCGGTGAGCATGGAATGGACGTTCATATTCGGTATCCCCGCGCGGGAGTTCGATGGCCGCGTCTTGTCGCGACCATGTCGTTTCCCTCACAAGCGTCTTCTCGGTTCAATGGCTTCTGGTCAGCACCCGGTTTCGCAGTATGCCGATGCCTTCGACCTCGAGCTCGACGACGTCGCCGTGCTTCAGGAACTTCATGCGTTCCAGACCGCAGCCATTGCCGACCGTCCCCGAGCCGAAGAACTCGCCCGGATAGATCGTCTCGGACTGCGAGACATGGGAAAGCAGATCCTCGAATTTCCAGTGCATCGTGCCCGTGCTGCCGCGGCCCCATTCCTCGCCGTTCACGCGGCAGACCATGGTGAGGTTGTACGGGTCCTTCATCTCGTCGGCGGTGACGAGGCACGGCCCCATCGCATTGCCGTAATCGAAGTCCTTTCCCTTGGCGGGGCCGAGCTGGCCGCCCATCTCCTGCGTCTGCGCGTCCCGAGCGGAAAAGTCGTTGAAGATCGTGTAGCCGTAGATGTAGTCGCGCGCCTTGTCGCGGGCGATGTCGACACCCTTCCTGCGCACGTAGAAGCCGAATTCCAGTTCGAAATCCATCAGCTTGGAATAGCTCGGCCAAAGCACGTCCTGGTCGGTTCCGATGACCGAGAAGCGGTTCGCCTTGTAGTAGATCGGCTGCTCGTAGAAGGTCTTCGGGATCGCGAAGACGCCCTTTTCCTCGAACTCCTTCATCGCGGCCTCGGGATCCGGCGTGGCGTCGGCGCGGATGCGCCGCACGGCGTTGAAGGACTGCTTCAGATGCGTTTCGAAGCAGAGGCAGTCCCGCATCTGAATCGGCACCGGCACGGGCGCGAGAAGGCGGATGCCCTCCCTCGAAAACGCCTGCTTGTCGCCCTTCTTCACGGTCTCGTAGGCACGGTCGAGCGCCGCGTCGCCTCCGTCGATCATCGCCTGCACCGATGCGAAGGCCGAATGGCTCTCGCCGAAAGCCTCCTGATGGGCGGCATCGAGGTCGACGATCTTGCGGTCGCCATCCACCAGCGCGCCGGCGCGCTGGGTTCCCTGTCTGTCATAAGTTACGAGCTTCATCGGTCTCCTCCCGTTAAGCGTTCCGGCCTCAGGCGCCAGTCATTCGTCCTGGATTGGGGTGGGCACGCGGGCGTGCAGCAGCGCGGCCTTCATGATCGCGACCAGATGGTTCGCCGTCGCGATTTCGTCCTCGGGATCGCAACGCCCGCCGGACAGGCGGCTGATGCGTCCCATGTCGGCCATGGTGTAGACCATGACGCCCAGCATCGCCTGGTAGCCCCAGTTGATCTCCTCGATCGAACGGTCGGGCATCGCCCGCTGCAACGCGTCCATGACCTTGTAGGCGATGGGGTCGAGATATTCCTCGATGACCTTGCGCTCGAGCGACTTCGGATCGGAAACCTCGCGCGCCAGGATGCGCGCATAGTTGGAGCTCTTCTCCGTGCTGCGCATGTGCAGGTTCGGCACGAGCACGGCCTTGACGATCATCTCCACCTTGCGCTCACGCTCGGGCTCCATCTCGGCGAGCCGCAGGCCGGCGACACGCTGGTCGACGATCATCGGCGCGCGCATCTCGAAGATGGCGCGGTAGAGCCCTTCCTTGCTGCCGAAATGGTAGTTGATGAGTGCGACGGGAACATCGGCGCGCAGCGCGATCTGGCGCACGGAGACGCCGTCGAAGCCGTGGTCGGCAAACTCGGTCTCGGCCGCGCCGAGGATGCGGGCCCGCGTATGGGCGGCATTCCGCTGCGTCGGCTCGACCGTGATAATCTTCTGATCCTGCTGGCTTTTTTTCGATCTACTCATGCCCGTTGCCATCTGTCGGGGCGGCAGATGAGCGGCCCTCGGATGCTCGAATTGAACGACATATCAAAACTCTTGTCAACTTGTTCAAATATCGCTAGCGTTCCTTTCCATCGGTTCCGGGCGAGGAGTTGTCACGGGGCTGACCAGGGAGGAAATCATGTATCGCAAGGCTATCTGGGGCGGCCTGGCCGCCATCGTGTTGGGCTGCGCCGCCGGCCCGGTATCGGCGCAGGAAACCATCAGGCTCACCGCAGCGACGGGACATCCGGAGGTGTTCCTGTGGGTGAAGCACCTTCGGGAAACGTTCATCCCGGCGGTGGATGCCGAGCTGGCGAAGACCGGCAATGTGAAGATCGAATGGACGCAAGGCTATGGCGGCACGATCGTCAAGCTCGGCTCCGAAACCGAGGCATTCCAGAGCGGCATCATCGACGTCGGCCAGATGAGCGGCGTCTTCAACCCGGCGACGATGGGGCTGCTGAACCTCACCTACGCCATGCCGTTCGGCCCGGCTGATGCGCGCGGCGTGACCGCGGCGGTCGAAAAGGCGCTGGTCGACACGGAAGGCGCGCTCGCGCAGCTCGAGGAAGCGACCGGCGTGGTCTATATCGGCGGCGGCATCGCCATCGACGACTACAACATCGCCTCGATCAAGCCGCTGAAGACGATCGCCGACATGGACGGCGTCAAGCTGGGCGGCGCGGGTCCCAACCTCGCCTGGCTGGCGGGCACCGGCGCGGTGGGCGTGCAGGGCAGCTACGTCACCTTCTACAACGACATCAAGACCGGCGTTTACGAAGGCAATATCGGCTGGATCACCGCCAACGTGCCGGCGACGCTGCACGAGGTCGCGCCCAACTGGAACGACGTGAACTTCGGCGCGATGTATATCGGCGGGCTGGGCGTGTCCAAGATGATGTGGGACACCTTCTCCGACGAGACGAAGGCGGCCTTCCGCGCGGCTGCGACGGCCTACACCAACGCCTATTTCGACGAGCAGGAAGCCAATTACGAGGCGGCGCGCAAATCGCTGATCGACAATGGCGGCACGATCGTCGATTTCGACCCGGCCGAGCGCGCGAACTGGATCAAGGCGCTGCCGAGTCCCTCAGCGGCATGGATCGCGGCCGCGGAGGCGAGGGGCGAGCCGGGCAGGGCACTGCTCGAGGCCTATCGCGACAACCTTGCCGCCACCGGCTTCACCTTCGAGCGTGATTATCTGGCGGAGTGATCCGCCAGCCGCACGGCGTCCGCGCCGCACCGCGCGGACGCGCCGCATCGACACCCGTCCTGACCGGAGGCCCCCATGGCTGAAGAAGCTGCAATTCCGCGCGGCGACGCGCCGCCCCCTCATATGCCCAGCGGCCCGTTCGCGCGCGTCATCGGCGCCATGAACGCGGTCGGCACGCTGTGGATCATCGGCCTGATGGTGCTCATCAACGCCGATATTTTCGGCCGCAGTTTCCTGCACCGCCCGATCGCCGGCGTGCCGGAGCTTGTTGCCTTTTCCATCGTCGGCATCGTCTTTCTGCAATTGGCGCACACGCTGCGCTCGGGATCGATGACGCGGTCGGACGTGCTGCTGAACGTGCTGGAACGGCGGGCACCGCGCGCCCGCTTCATCCTGCTCGCGGTCTTCCACGCCGTCGGCGGGATGCTGCTGCTGCTCGTGGCCTGGAAGTACGCGCCGAGCGTGGCTGCCGCCTGGCAGCACCCCGAGCGCAATTTCATGGGCAATCCGGGCTTCTTCACCATCGTGCAGTGGCCGCTATTCGCCCTCGTCTTCCTCGGGATCGCCGCCACCGCCATCCAGTTCTTCCTGCTTGCCTGGGGCGACGTCCGTTCCGCAAGGAGGATCGCGCGATGAGCGGCATCGAGATCGCATTTCTCTCCATCGCCGTCATGCTGCTGCTGATCTATTCCGGCCTGCATGTGGCAATCGCGCTGATCCTGCTGTCGTTCGGCGGCGTATGGCTCCTGCGCGGTAATTTCGACATCGCCTCGAACATGCTGGTGCTGGCGTTCAAGGACGCCATCAGCGACTACATCTTCGGCGTCGTGCCGCTGTTCGTGCTGATGGGGCTGCTGGTCGCGGTCGCCGGCATCGGACGCGACACCTTCGAGGTGGCGGCGCAGGTGTTCCGCAAGGTGCTGGGCGGGCTCGGCATCGCCACGGTGGCGGCCAACGCGGTGTTCGCGGCCATCACCGGCATCTCCATCGCCTCGGCCGCCGTCTTCACCAAGGTCGCGGTGCCGGAGATGATGCGCCACGGCTATACGCCGCGCTTCTCGGTCGGCGTCGTGGCGGGGTCGTCGGTGCTCGGCATGCTTTTGCCGCCGAGCCTGCTCTTCATCCTCTACGGCGTGCTCACGGAGCAGTCGGTCGGCTCGCTGTTCATCGCCGGCATCGTTCCGGGCATTCTCCTGGCGGTGATCTATTGCATCGGCATCCTCGCCATGGGCCGCTTCTGGCCGTCCTTCGTGGGCAGCGGTTCGGCGACGGCCTCGGAGCCGGTGCGCGAGATGGGCATCGCCGAGATGGCCAATAAGCTGGCGCCGATCGTGGTGCTGGTGGCGCTGGTGCTCGGCGGCATCTATGGCGGCTTCTTCACGCCGACGGAGGCGGGCGCGGCCGGCGCGCTGGGCGCGCTGCTGATCTCGCTCGCCAAGCGGCGGCTCTCCTGGGCGAGCTTCTGGCAGGTGCTGGTTCAGACCGGCCATACGACGTCCTCGATCTGCTTCCTGATTGTCGGCGCGAGCCTCTATTCGCGCATGCTGGCGATGTCGGGCATGCCCGGTTGGCTCGGCTCGTGGGTGGTCGATTCCGGCCTCGGCGTGACCGGCATCATCATCGCGCTGATGCTCGTGGTCATCCTGCTCGGAACGATCCTCGACTCGGCCTCGATCATGCTGCTCACCCTGCCGATCGCGATCCCGATCCTGATGGGCATGCAGGTCGACCTGATCTGGCTCGGCGTGCTCATGGTGATCGCGGTCGAGATCGGTCTTCTGACCCCGCCTTTCGGCATCGCCGTGTTCGTGGTCAAGGCCACGCTCGGCCCCGACAGCAAGGTGACGCTCAACGACATCTTCGCCGGATCGGCGCCTTTCGCAGGGATGATGCTGCTGGTGCTCGTCCTCGTCTTCCTCTTCCCGTGGCTCGCCACGGCGCTCATCTGACACAAGGAGAAATCCGATGGCCAAATGGCAATTCACCAAGGGCATGCACGATCTCGGCAACGGCTGCTACGCCTACCTGCAGCCGGATGGTAGCTGGGGCTGGTCCAATGCCGGGCTGATCGTCGACGGCGACGCGACGCTGATGGTCGACACCCTGTTCGATCTGAAGCTGACGGCCGAGATGCTGGAGACCTATCGCGCCTCGGTCCCCGCCGCGAAGGATATCGGCATCCTCGTCAACACCCATGCCGACGGCGACCACACCTTCGGCAACCAGCTGGTCGAGGGCGCGCGCATCATCGGCACGCAGGGCACGGTGGACGACTTTGCCCGCTTCGACCCGACGGTGGTGCGGAAGATCGTCACCAATGCCGAGGAGTACGGCAGCGCGGGCGTGTTCATGCGCGAATGCTTCCGCCCGTTCGATTTCAGCGGCATCGAGCTGACGCCGCCGACGGAGACCTTCTCCGGCACGATGGACATCATGGTCGGGGACAAGAAGGTGCAGCTGATCGAGGTCGGCCCGGCGCACTCGCTGGGCGACGCGCTGATCTACGTGCCGGACGACAAGGTCCTCTACACCGGCGACATCCTGTTCACCGGCGGCACGCCGATCGCCTGGTACGGGCCGGTGAAGCGCTGGATCGATGTCTGCGATCGCGTGCTCGACATGGATGTCGAGACGATCGTCGCCGGCCACGGCCCGATCTCGACCAAGGACGACGTGCGCGAGATGCGCGACTACCTGCGGCACGTGACCGACGAGTCGCGCCCGCTGTGGGAGGCCGGCATGGACTACATGGCCGCGGCGTACGAGGTCGACCTCGGCAGGTGGAAGGATCGCGAGGATGCCGAGCGCGTCGTCGTCACCATCCAGACGCTGTTCGACGATTTCGGCCAGGCGCCGGAACGCCCCGTGCGCGCGCCGATCCCCTACTTCGCGGAGATGAAAAGCTTCCGTCACCACCTCGGCCGTGGGCCGGTGCACGAGGCGTGGTGCGAAGCCTGCGGGCTCAGGCACTACGATCGCCGCGCCTGAACCGGCCGAAAGAAAAATGCAGGAAGGCCGGCGTCGCGGGGCGCCGGCCCTTTGATTTCGATACCTTCGCGCAACCGTCGCTGCCAGGTTGGAAGGAGCGCCTTGGGCGCAAGGCTGTCCGATGCTCCTGGTGACGAAATCAAGATAGTGTCGACGATAGGGTGTCGTCCGCTCGCGGGCAGCTTCGGATCGCTTGCGACGGCACGTATTCCGATCAGTGCAGCGACACGGAATTCCCGAAATCAGCGACCCTTATGCGATAAGGTTGTGTGGCCTATTGAATTTTGGGATTTCCGTGACATTCATCGACCGAGATCGCCCCGAGCCCGTTTAGGCGCGGTCTGGTTCGACTTTGGAGCAGGATCAGCGCAACGACCCATAAACCCGAGACGGCGGCCGTGAAGATGAGGATCGGCCTATCCGCATTCACAAACAATTCCGTTTCTTCGCGATGGCTAAGGTTCCGCATCGACGTTTGCCCGGCGAATGCTTCCACCTGCCGCCGATGCGAGTGCCGTCACGCGGGTCGAGCAGGTTGGCATGATAAGCTAAAACATTGTTTCGTTTGTTTCTAGATCGCCTTGATGATCATGAAAACGGAGATTTCGTATTAATGCATTGGTTGTTCGCTGTTGGAATATTGGTTTCACTGCTGGTTGTTTCCGCGATTATCTTTTCGAACAAGCCGCCGGAAGGTCCGAACCGCTTCGGGTCAAATGCGCCGTCTGTGGGTTTCGTAAGCGCCGTGCAAGGATTCTTCTCCAATTACTTCAACTTCACGGGCAGGGCGAGCCGTTCTGAATTCTGGTACGCGATGCTTTTTTACGTGGTGGCCTGTTTTGCACTGGGCTTCCTGAATGTTCCCGACATTCTGGTTTCGATATTTCTTCTCGGCACCTTGATACCGTTTTTCTCCGTCACCGCACGCCGCTTGCACGACACGAACAGAAGCGGTTGGTTTCAGCTCGTCTCGTGGTTTGCGCCTGTTGGCACGATCATAGCAATCTTTTGGTTCAGCGAGCCGCCGCGCGATTAGTCGATCACCGGCATTACCGCTGGCTCCTTCTTTCGGACAGCGCTATCGGCCGTGACCAGGGATGCGCCCGATCGGGCAGGTGAAGACGAAGCTGACGCCATTCTCTCGCACGAAGGAATTCAATAGATAATAAATTCATATGGTTGCTTGGCGCACCCGACAGGATTCGAACCTGTGACCTCTGCCTTCGGAGTTTTTGAAATACACTTTTCTGCACTTTCCTGGAATTGGATTGGCTTGTAAAACTGTTGAAATTATTGGATTTTCTGTTGCTGCGGTTTTCCTGTCTGTGCTACACTTGGATTTCAGTTGGTTGCAATATGGTTGCAACTTTTATAGCGAAAAGCGCCATGCCCGTCGTTGCGAAGCTCACCAAGAAAGTCGTTGACAGCCTGATTTCTGACGGGACGAAGACAGGCACGCTCTATTGGGACCGTGAGTTGGCAGGCTTCGGTGTGCGGGTCACAACAGGCGGCACGAAGAAATTCCTTGTAAAATATCGGACAGCCGGTGGTCGCCAGCGGTGGTTGACCTTGGGGGCATTCGGTCCGCTGACATGCGAACGCGCGCGTGAACTGGCGAAAGTCGAACTTGCAAAGGTTATTGAAGGTGCTGATCCAGCCGCCGATCGCGAGGCCAAGCGCGAAGCCGTAACGGTCGCGCAGCTCTGCGATCTCTATCTTGCGGCAGCCCGCGCCGGATTGGTGCTTGGGCGAGGAGGCACGTCGAAAAAGCAAAGCACGATCGACAGTGACGAGAGCCGCATCAACGCTCAGATCAAACCATTGTTAGGACAATTTGCGGCCTCGGAGGTTACCCGTCCCGACATCGAAAAGCTCAAGGCGGATGTAATGGCCGGGAAGGCTCGCCGTGACGTGCGAACGAAACGTCGTGGGCGGTCGATCGTCAAGGGAGGTCATGGGGCTGCCACGCGCACGCTTGGCCTGCTGGGGGCCATTTTCAATTGGGGCATCGACAATGGCCATGTTGAAGACAACCCGGTGCGCGGGGTTCGGCGTTTCAAAGACGCAAAGCGCAAGGCGCTCCTGACCAGCGATCAATATCACTGGATTGCGACGACGCTCGACTATCTTGCCGGAGAGCGCCACGAGAACGGAAAGCCCAAGCATCATGCACGGGGGATTACGGCGATACGCTTTATCGCTTGCACCGGCCTTCGTCGTGGCGAAGCGGCAAACTTGCACTGGAACGAGGTAGACCAGGACGGTAGATGCTTGGGCCTCGGAGAGACGAAAACCGGCTTCTCCCTCCGCCCTCTGGGCCGAAGCGCGTATCAGATCATTGCGGATCTTGATGACCAAGACAGCGAGTTCGTGTTTCCCAGCGAAACCGGCGAACACGGCTATCGCGGCCTGCCAAACCTCTGGCGCACCGTGAAGAAGACCGCCAGGCGTCTCGTACGGGAAACGCCGCAACGTGCCGCTGCCGAAGCGGACGAGCCGGGGCCGCTCGACGGCCTCACGCTCCATTCTCTTCGGCATAGCTATGCCGGCATGGCCGAGGCTCTCGGCGCAACGCTGCCAACGATCGGCGCGCTTCTCGGTCATAGTGCAGGCAAATCTCAAGAGGGCGTGGGTGGTGTTGGAGGTGTTACCGGCGGCTATATCCTGAAACGGCTTGACCGTTCACTTCTCGATGTAGCGGACCGCGTGTCGGATCACATTGTCAGGGCGATGCGCGGCGAGCAGATCACGGCCGAGATCATCAACTTTCGGCCGCGTTCGGTTTCCATACGCCTTCATGGCGCTCGTCGGACCGCTCATTAAGCTCGGCTAGGTGATCCCGCTTCGCTGCGGCTCGAGCCAGTGCATCAATGATCCGCTTCAGGAATTCATCTTTCCGAGGGCCGGCCAAGTCGAGGAGGTTTTCAACCTCGATGCCATCGGCCCTGAAGAACCTGACAGCGGGCTCTTTCCTAATTCTCGGCATAATCAGCTTACCCGCGGCAGATTTGGGAATGAAAGCAGCCTTGTATGAAGGTTACACGACAGCGGCTTGGTAGCTGGTGACCTCCCATGGAAGTTCCATTCAGTACCGATTAGAGCCACTACCAAAGGGACCATGCCCTCATAGGAGTTGGAGCCATTTTAGCACTTCATTCGTCACCAAATTGATCAGGTTGAGAATTTCCTCCCATAGCGCAGCGCCGCCGAACAGTCCCCCTGCCACTATGAAGTCTGCGGTGCGATCTCTAGCTTTCTCTTTGAGCTTCTGCCCAAGTTTTCCTGCTTCAGCCTTGGCCGCAGCTGCGGTCCTGGAAATCCAGCGGAAGAACTTGGTGCTTCGAGCAACCTTTGCGACGCTCGGCTCCGGATTCTGTAACTCGGTACGAGCAGAACTGGCGGCCTCCTCTATCTGTCCAGCCAGTGTCTCAGTTTCGGTAGGTAGAAGCTCAGGCGGCCGATTATGTCCCCGACTTGCCAGCGCAGGCCGAAGTTTCGCTACCTCGCGCTCCAGTGCTGCCAGCCGCTCTAAGACGTTCGGGCGCTGTGCTAGCTCTTCCGTACTGCCAAATCTGAATTCCCGCCGACCTTGGATAGCATCCTCCAGAACGGTGTCGTCAGGGTCATCTGAAGGCTCGTCTTCGCTAGGCGGTGTGAGGATGGCGGTGACATCGCCGGCATGAGCTTGAGATTGGTTTTCAACGTATCCCAGTAGGCGGTCAGGCCTGACAGCGACTGCAAATTCTCCGTTGCCCTTATCTTGGACCGCTGCACCAATGACACGTGCCCGGTTGAGCGTGGCCTCGGAGATTTGAATAGATGGCGATGCGCCCAAGGCACTTTTCCGGCGGCTAGCGTCGAAGGCCGCGAACACTCCAAACTGCTCGCTCCAACCCAAGATGAGCGTTATCCCGTCTGGCTCAGGATCAAAGGCGCGAATCCCGCTTGTTATCTGGATACGATATTCATGTTTGGGTCGAGCTGCCCCACCCCCATGTGTCAGATTCCAGATATAAACCCGGACCGTTTGATGTACTGCACCCTTCTCGATGACGAAACGGATGGGATGAGTGCCTGGAGCGGATATTGGAGTGACAGTACAACCGGCAGCTTCAAAACCACGGAATACCGCGGCCATGAGCTTTGCTTTACCAAGCTTTGCCACCCCATCCCCCTTTTGAGATTAGCCTTTTGCCGGATCAAATAGTACGCCTGCCACGTCTGGGGGCAATCCATCGGCGCTGGCCATTTGCTTTAGCCCCTCATTAATGAGGTATTCGATGAGCCGATAAGGTTCTGGAGCTGCTGGATAGAGCGCTTCGATCACGGATTTAAGCGAACCGTCGGGGTCCACCGTGCCTACATTCCATTTCGTACCTACCCCCTCGGCAGACCCGATTTGCGTCTGGCGCCTGACGGCCACGGCCATTGCAAATTTTGCCGCTTCGAGTTCAGACCCGAAATGCCCGCTCGCAACCAGATCGGATAGCACGCGCTCATTATCGTTGGTCACGCCGATGGTTCGTTTATCGGTGTTCATGCCGTCTCTCCGGTGCGCGGCGTTAGCTCCGTATGGCGCGCTGATTTCCGCTTGAGATTCCATTCGGCCCGCAGGCGTCCTTTTAGAGCGGCACGCGCCCTCGCCGGTGGCAACTCTTCTTCATAGACCAGCAAAATCACCTGACTGGCCATATCGGGAAGTGCTTCAACGATCCGGGCACGATGACCTCCGTCGAGCCGGCCGAATGGCGAGTCGATGATAATTGGACCACGCAATGGCGCATTGTTCTGAAGAGCCCCTACCAGGGAAAGCGCGACTACGTGTTCAGCACCAGCAGATCGTACTGGTATGTCGCTGCCGTTCTCATGGATGATAGTTAGGCCATAACTATCATTGATCCGAAGCGCCTTATATTCCGGTTCGGTCGTCAAGGCGACGAAGTGCCGGGTAGCGTCTCTTTCAACGCGGTTACGCAGCTGCTCGCGAAATACCGTGACGCCCTCAGCAAACAGCGCATGAAGGTCGGCGGCCAGTTTCACCCGTCTTCCCTCTGCGTCCAAACTGCCGCCCGACAGTCGATCCAGCTTCTTCTGAATGGTCTCGCGGAAGGCCGCGTTCTCGGTGAGCTTGCCCTTGGTGGCCTCTACACCGTCCTCCAACGCCTTAATCTCACGGATCACCGTTTCATATGCGCCGCGCAGGCGTCGAACATCGTCGTCTTTCCCTTCAGTCAACTGACGAGTCAGTTCATCGATCTCGTTGGTTTTCTCGTAAATGTCGCGTTCGGTTTGCTCGTACGTGTCCCAAAGCAAACGCAGCGCCTCGGGATTGGCAGCCGCCGCATGCCGTCCAAGGGCATCAATTTGCCGTCGCGTTTCGGTAAGCTCGTGTGCTTCATTGGCCCCTGCGACACCGCCATTCCGGTCAAGTTCTTCGCGTACGCGCGCCTTGGCAGCCTCCGAAATCGGTTGCAAGCAGGTTGGGCAGTCAGCGTGATCGGCGTCGGCCAGCGAACGAAGCACATGGGAGCGCATGACTGCGGTCTGCAATTCCGCCTCACGGGCCTTCAGCCGCTCGACCGCGGCGGTCATGGGATCGAGCAACACTGCCGCCCAGGAAGTACCCATCGCGACCGATAGATTTGCCTCCTGCAACACTAGTCGTTCGCGAAGTAACTTCACGTCGGCCTCAAGGCGGTCCCGTTTGTCCAGCAACGAAGCCGTGCGTTCGCGCTTACGCATGTCTTCTTCCGTTGCGGCCTTCTGTGTTCTCAGTCCTTCCAACTGCTTTTCCTGGCGGGTCAGATCAGCCTCGAACACTTCTCGTTGAGCATGCAAATCAGCTAGTTCATTGCCAAAGGCACGCGTCTTCTGATCGCCTTGGGCCGCCAGCGCTTGGCGCTGTTCAGCGCGGTCCTGCGCTGCTTTAAGGCTATCACGAGCACTGGTGAGCACAGGAATGCCAAGAATACGTTCAATTGCTCCGCTGATCTTGGGCCCCATGTCGCTATCGGAATGCAGTAGGTCTTCGTACTCCTGCAACAGTTCGGCGTCGAACAGAAAGAAGCGCGAGATCTGCTCGGGCAGAATGCGACGGAGTTCTTCATCGGCCGCCTGGGGGCCCATGATGTGCCCGTCGCGCTCAAGAAAATAATCCGGTGAGTAGTCCTCATCATTAGCCGGAGTGATGCCAGGCCGGGGGCGGCATGTTCGAGTCAACCGATACGATCTGCCCTCGTGCGTCATCTCGAGCGTGACTTCGAAACCGTATTTGCCAGCCTCGGCGCTCTCCCAATTGCCGGTGGTATGCAATGATCCTTGGCGCCTGCCTCGTCCGATGATCTTGCCAAAGAACGCGAAGCGGATGGCATTGAGCAAAGTGGTCTTGCCACGCATATTTTCGCCATAGAAGACGCTGACTCCGTCTTCCTGGGGAAACATGATTGTCTGGTCACCCTTAAACGGGCCGAAATCAGACAGTTTGAGCCCGGTTAAGCGTAGCATCAGGCTGTTTCTCCAAGACGTTGCGCGATGGCTTCATCCACAGCGCGTGCAAGAACTTGGGGTGTAGCCGCCTGATCAGCATGAAGCCGCAAAATCTCGCGAACAAGCTCGCGATCGATATGCGGAAATTGCTCAGCACGGATGCGCTCCATAGTGTCGAACAATGATCTGTCTTGTGCTTGATTGGCGACGTCAGGCATCTATCGTTTCCTTTTCTAGGTCGGCTGGTTCGTCGTCGTCCTCAAAGCCGCCCTTCGCAGCCTCAAAGGAAATGCCGAACTCGGCCGCCAGCCGTTTGAGATCCGCCACACAAGCCGGGTTGATGGCATTGCCGCCGAATTCAATGGCTCGAGCCAATTCACCTGTCAGCATGGACTCGAGTTCATCGCCATCTTCTCGTGCAGCTGGCGTGACGATTACATCGTGAATATGCGCCAAGGCCTTACCTGGAAAGCGTCGGAGAACACGACCGCGCCTTTGAATGAACTCACGCGGATTGCGCGAGGAGGCAAGGATGAGAGCGTGCGACACGGCGGGGATATCGATCCCTTCGTCTAGACAACGGATCGACACTACCGTTCCGCCCCTCTGATTGAATAGATCAAGGGTTCGGGACCTATCGCCAGGCATTGCTGAGTGATATTCATAGACGTCTGGCAGTTCTGCTTTCCGCAAGGCTGCCTTGACCTGTGCAAGTTGGTCCTGATCATCGCAGTAGACAATCCAACGCTGACCAGGTCGATAGTGGTCCTTCAGTATCTCAGCAGCAGTAGTAACCTTCCTCCGCGCACTCTTGATCAGCCGCGCGCGTCTGATGAGAAGGAGCTTTACCCGCGCCTGAAGAGCGGAGTCGGATTCGCCATTACCGTGCAGGCGTGCTGCGAGTCGTCGCAAAATCTCCGATGTCTCCAACCACTCGATCTGTTCATCCGGTTCAAGCCGGATTGGGTGGGCGTAGTAGGCATAGGGAGTCAGCGCGCCTGAGCGAATGGCGTCTGCCAACGTAAAGGGCGGGGGAACAATGCCCTCAAAATAGTCGAGAATGGCAGCGGTACCCTCTGGATCTCCTGCTCGCCGAGGTGTGGCGCTTAATCCCAGGCGCGCTCCCGTGTTGAGATCGAACAGGCGGCGTGATTGTAGAGCGCCCATCCGGTGAGCCTCATCGGCGATCATGAACAGATGCGGCCCGCCACTGCAAAGACCCATGAAACTGACGCTGGTGGCGGTCTGCAACGTCGACAAAACTGCCCGAGGGCGTTGCCCTGATGCTGGTGGTCGAGTCCAACTCCGCAAGCGCGCTCCGTCACGCCAGTCAGAATGACCTCCGCCGCAAACAAGCAACTGGATGCCGGCCTCTGTAAACGTCGTTTTGATTTCGTTCTCCCACTGTTGGAGCAGCAGATCGCTGGGAACCAGAACGAGCGGGATTTCGCCACGCCGAAAGCCATCGTTCATTGCGCAAAGCGCAGTAAACGTCTTACCGGAACCAGTGGCATGTTCGAAAAGACCTCGCCGGCCGCGCTCGGTCCAGGCATCAAGGGCTGCAACTTGATGTGGCCGTGGCGATCGGCCGCTAAGTTTTCCAGCCTCTGCCGACCATCCAGCCGCGCGTTCAAGATCCAAGCAAATTTCGTCGACGAACTCCGGCCAGCGTGCCGCATCAGCCGCCGACACGATTTCAGCACGGGCACTTTCTGGAAGCGGTTGTGTTACGACCCCCGGCCAGGAGTTGTTCCAGAGACGGTCAAAATAATCTCTTTCGTCGGCAATGCGGGCGCGTTCGCCATCATCACGCCAGCTCGTGAAGACATCGACCGACTCCAGATTTCCGTCGAGAGCTAATCCCGGCCAAGTCTCATTCATTGAACCTTTAAAGACCGCTCTCTGTCCGTGAGGATCTGCAAGCAGCCCGATCTTGTCGTGGAATAACCGCTTGGGCCGGCCGCCGGCCGTTTCGCCCACCCAGGCCACTTTGCAATCAATTATGTCCGCAGCGATCAAAGACGCCAGCACAACGGCCGGCTTCATAAGGGCTTCAGAAGCCAGCATTGCTGCGAAGCTGGCCTTTAGGCTTTCCCCGTAGGCAGTATCGGCGCGCTCGGAATAGCCTTCTCGCATCGCTTCGTGATCAACATCCGACAGAACTGGGGAGCAGATCAGGCGCATCTTGCCGCCATTCGCGACAAAGGCTTTCAGACTCGGCCAAGCCAGGAGGAATACCGTGCTGCTAAAGTATCCGACTGCCCGATCATAGGCATGCGAAGCAGCGACCGCTGGCAGATAGAAATCGCGAGCGATATCATCCTCTGGTTTGTGATATGCACGTTTGAGCGGAAGGTCAGCCAGGCCCGACATCGTCAGTCCTGTACCATTCGTTCGCGCGTGAGTTGAACCCTACGTTGAAGAGCATCGACCAAACGTGTGGCTGGCGTCGCGATTAGGGTTTCCGTGACCGAGGCAGCACCACTCGGACGCAAGTGACGTTGCTGAATCGCCAGTTTGCCGGCTGACGCCTCTACGATGGTTTCGGCTTTCACCTGCACATTCCGGGACCACGCAAAATCTGAATAGAGCCCGGCGTCCCATAGAATGAAGACATCTTCTTCGGCGGCATATCCGACTAAGAATACAATTCGACCATCGCTATGATCGAGAGAGCCTCGCTGGCCACGTCTCTGTCCCGGCATGATAAGCTGGATTTTGTGTTCGCCGAGTGGGCGACCGCCAGGAGGGCGGGTGGCATTGAACAGGTAAACGCGCACACGGCTGGGCAAGGGTGGCACGAGATCTAGCTCGATCGGCTTCTGCGTGATCGGCGAATGGCTTTTTACCCGCTCGCCTAGCGCATCGATGAACCTTTGGTGGAGGCCTTTCTGGCTCCGTCGCTCGCTCAGGGCAGCGACTGGTAAATCGGCAACCGCGTCGGATCTGTCTTCAACGTCGATGTCAGAGATGGCCGCCGCAGCGGCTATCCGGGGTTCGCGTCTGACGGGCGCTGATGACTGACCCGACAGCGCAACTTCGTCCAGCCAACGTTCGAAGTCAGATCGGCGGATGCGCCACTGGCCTCTGACTTTGAACGCAGGCATCTCGCGTTCTGCAACCATGGCATAAACAGTCCGTTCGGCGAGCTTCAGCCGAGCCGCGACATCTTGAATCGTTAGGATTTCGTCCATCTAGGCCTTCTAAGCTGCTGAATGCCGCTCTATGCGACATATGCAACAGCTTAGTTAGCTGTACGTTTGCCATGCCTTTGAGTCAAGCGGGTCGGCTAACGCCTCGCATATGGTGCGCACTTCACTAAATGCAGGAAAATCGCGACCGCCAAGCGAAACTAGCTGTCTCATAACCTCAGCATGCACGCCCTGGACGCCGCGCGCGGCTATGTCAGGCATTCTCCAGACGCGCTCAACCAAGGAGGGTAGATCGATCCTCTCTGATTTGGCGGAAGTGGGAGTCGCTTTGGGCAGATCATCGACGAGCGGCTTACGCAAATTCATCACAACGTCAAAATGCGCGACGTCTTCCTCATCGCCTCGCCCCTTATAGCCTTTATGACTTTGCTGTTTGCGATCTAGCGAGGCGGCCTCATGGAATTCGAAGCCGGCAGTAGTCGCGGCATCACGTAGTGAGCGCCAAACAGCAGGATCGGTATTGTGAAAAACGACAGTAGCCCAACCGCCGGGTTTGAGGACACGAGCCATTTCCTTCATCGCTGCGGTCATCAAAATTTCGTAGTCGGCCAAGCTCTTTCCACCATCGGCCTCTGGTAGCGATCTATTGACCACCGCCTCATCTTCTGGATCGGTAATGCGCCCGAGCCAAGATTCCCACACCACATTGCAGTCAGCGTAGAATATGTTGGATCCAAATGGCGGATCGGTAAACACGTAGTCGATGCTCTCCGACGAAATAGAGGACAACATCGTCGCACTGCCAAGAAGGACTCTCGGACAATTGGCAGATTTGACGTCTAGCGCGTCATAATATTTGACTAGTTGCCTGATTTTCTTGCGCATCACCTCTAGAACGTTGGCTTCTGACGAGAGCTGCGGGACATAGAGTGTGCCGGTCAGCGGCCGATGTCCGCCCCTGGCGTTAAACCGGCGCATGCGCGTGCCATGCCAGGCAGTATTGGTGAAAGCGAACGCCAGGGCCCTCTTGATACGCTCATCAGTCACTTTGAGAATTTCTCGCCAGATCAGGGCGAGTGCAGTCAGATTGCGAGACGTGTAAAGATCCGCGACCGTGCTCACGCCCTGCAAGTGCAACGCACAACGTTGATACATCTCTCGATCGGGACCCAGCGGCGTGGACGGCCACCAAAGTTCCTCATCCATCGCTATAGCGAGGGCGTGCTGAATGTCGGCAGCGTCCGCCGGCTTTTCACCGAGACTGCCATTCCTGCGTTCAAATGCCACCCAGGCGGGAACGTTCTCAACGACTTCAAACCGGCGTCGATCGGCCTCAGTGAGGCAACGCGGGCATTGTGTTGCCCGGCCTAGGCGCCCAGTTTTTCGGTCCATTGTATCCCACAGCGCAAACACATGATTGCAGGCGGGACAGCGATGACGCGTGCTCCAGATGGTCCAGCGGATCTGCGCCGGCCTTCCACTCTCATCTTTTGTGGCGTAGAGTTCTGTCAGACGGCTGCTTACCGCTTTTTCGACCTTGATGAATGCTTTGGTGAGTGCTTTGCCGTCGCATGGTCTTGTATGGTTCCAGGCTAAATGAGTAGCGACTGGCGATAGATCGTTGACTATCGCCTCACGTCCAGCCAGGGCGGCGGCCAAGCCAGTCATTCCCGATCCAGCGAATGGATCGAGCACGACATCTCCAGGCTTTGTGAAATGCTCGATGAACGGACGGATCGCCTCTGGCGGCACCTTTGTGTGATAGCTGTGCGCCATGTAGAAGGCAGTGTTACGGCCGCCCGGCACCGTCCGTTGCGCTGGCGGCAAATCCGGCGATGACGATCCCCGCGATGCGGGCAGGTCCGCTCCGTCGGATAAATACCCGGCGACAAAATCGTGCTCGTTGTTTTCCAGCATCGGCGTCGCCACATCGGAAATCTCAGAGCGACGCTTCTCGATTGCCGGCATGGTTATTCCCGACACGGAAAGGTCCGCCTTCAGCGCGTCGCGAAGCACAGCCGTGTAAATCTGATCATTGCGCTCATGGCCCGCCGCAACAGCTCGAGCAATGGCGCCGTCAACAAAAGCGGTTGTTGCCGGCGATCGCTCGACTTTTGCGGGCCGAGTCCGATGTCCGAGGCAGAGAGTCAGGTCGAGCCGTGTTACGTGCTCTTGGCCCAGATGTCCCTTGACGCCCTTGATCGATGGTTGCCCCTTGTCGAGAATGTGGGCGCTCAGCACATCAAGACCAGCATCGGAAAGGGCATCCTGGACTGCGGTCCACACCCGATCGTCGGAGTTCGAAAAGGCGAGAACGCCGCGACCACCACGGCGCAGAACGCGCGCGGCTTCCTTGAAGGACGCCGCGAGCAGACCGCCATAGCTTTCAATGTCCTTTCCTCCTGACAAGCGCGAGCGACGTTGATTGACAACGATCTCCGCACCTTGGTCGGTCGCGGATCCGAGCCATGCGTCCCAGAGTAGAGAACTGTCTGCATAGAATATATTGGATCCGAAAGGGGGATCGACGAATATCATATCGATGGAGCTATCCGGAATACATCCCAAATCCGTCGCCGACCTCTGGTAAACCTCAGCGTTTCCGCCTATCGGAGAAAATGTTCTGTAGTAACGAAGAACATCCGCAGCCTTGCGTCCGAAAAGGCTCCAAACATTCCATTCATAGCGCAGTGACGAGATATATAGCGTGCCGGTCATCACATTGGTTGGCCGCTTCGCATTCCACTGATAGCGTTTTGATGCACGATTGACGCAAGCGGTGAAGGCGAACAGGAGGGCCTCTCTGAGGCGAAGGTCCGGCTCGGCTAGAATTGCGTGCCGCAGCGCTGCCAAAGCATGCAGGTTGCGTTTGGTATAGAATCCGGCCGCATCGGCGATGCCCATAGCCCGATGCGAAGCACGCCACATCTCGCGATCCGATCCAAATGCGGTATTTGGGGTCCAGTATGGGACTGGCGCGGCTTCGATCTCCGCTACCAGAGCACGTTCCTGCGGACTCGGCGTATGGGCAGTGATCCGTCGCGAGCCAGATTCGCGCGCATGAGATTGGACGGGTTCTTCGCCGACCCAGGTCAGGTCGGCCTTCCGAGCTTTTGCACCGCAATGCCGGCATTCGATGAAATCTCTATCGCTGTTACCGAAAACCTCCCAATAGACGATCTGCCCGCCGCAAGCGGCACAGGAAAAAACATCACTCCAAGTTGTATATTCAATCAGACACTGGGGCTCCTGAAGCGGGGTATAAAGCCAGTTCATCGTCGGCTTGACACGATCGCCGACCCTCTTAAACGCTCGCTCAAATGCTTCCGGATCACAGGGCGAAGTGTAGTTGCGAGCGATGTGAACCGCCGCAGGCGAGAAATCTGAAAGCAGCGCATTCCGGCCCACGCTCAATGCCGCAACGCCGGTCATTCCCGAGCCACAAAAGGAATCGAGAACTACATCGCCGACTTCGGTGAAGGCCTCAATAAACGGCACGATTGCTGCCGGCGGCACTTTGGTATGATAGCTGTGTGCGCGATACGACGTAGACGTCTTGTTGACAGCAACAATTGCGGGCGGTGACGAGGCCGCCGCCCTGGCTGCCCTCTCTGGTTTAGAGCAGGGGATGGCTTGCGGTTCCGACTGGAACCGAACTGCGCTTTGATCGGCACGGGCTCGTACAGCTGTGGTCACTTCTGCCGCATCGGCATCAATTGCTGTCTGGACATCGGTTGGCAGACGGCCCGAACCGATCAGCAGCATTTCCGTCGGCAAGCAAAGCAATTCGCCGAGCTTCTGCGCTTGGTCCGATGTCAGCGACCGTTTGCCGGTCTCGATCAGGCTCATATACGACTTGGTCACATCAAGGCGCTGCGCCAAGTCCGTCAGGGAGAATCCCTTCGCCTCCCGCCTAGCCCGAATGGCGTCCGCTGACCACATGCTGCCTAATCCCTCTGGATGGCCAGAATCGCATCGTCAACAAAATTAGTCAACGCACGCCACCCTCGGAATCGCTCAAGATTCACAACATGTTACTGCGTCATAGTGACTCGCCGATGTGGCACCAGATCTCCCATGGATTTACCGAGCACGGTCCAAAAAGCTCGCCCGATTCCAGGTATGAGCTATAATTTCGATCCCCCGGCCGGGTCCAGGTTGCACGTTTGTGAGGCAGGCCACCAGAGGCAGGAGATCTTCCGGCCGCCGTGCCGCGTCAACCTGGAAGACGCTAGTATCCGATCACAACGAGGCGATAGGCATTCGAATCCTGGTGTGCCCGAACAGAGCGTCGGCCACGGCACATGTTCGGGCATAGTCCTTGCTGACTACCGTGCGTCCTAAACTTTTGCGCCGATAGCCATTAGGAACCGCGAGCACCAAGCAATCCAAGTTAACCATCACCAGAGCCTGGATAAGATCGCGATAGATCGCATTTCCTTCGGAGGCCCGGCCGGCCTCAATTTCAAGACCGCATCGCCATTCCGGGTGGAAAGCATCGACTTCATATTGGAGGGTCGCGGCTCCGTTCTCGCCGAAGAAGACTGGACGCTTAATTCTATCGGCGACCATTTTGCCTTGTTCGACCTGGAAGCCCATTCTCATCAGGTCCTCTCTGAGTATCTGAAGGACCTCATTGCTCGTCAATCCTTTGACAAGATCGGCCGTGGCAATTGAATTTTCTCGTGTCTGAAACACCGCGACGAGCTTCTCGGTGAACCCAGGCGGCGGCTCCGTGCGTGGGAAGGTCGAGAATCGGATCGTTGACACCATCTGTCCTCCGCCATCGGATATTGCTTGCTGAGACAAATAGGCGCGTAGTCACCTGGCTGCAGCCACTACCAACATTTTTCTACAAAGTACAAATCTCGATTGAGGGAGAGATGGTCTCGGCCATCTCTCCCCCGCGACCGCCGCCTGCTCATGGCAGGGCCGCGCGCACGCAAGGCGACCCATAGCCGTCACCCACACAAACCTTCCGATCCGCCCCGCGCGCTGCGCAACCCGGCCATGCTCGCCGGCAGCCGCCCCCCTCTCTGCCGAGCGCTCACGCGCCCCCGGGAGGCATGTCGGGGACATGCCTCCGGCATTAACGGAGAAAGGATTGGAACAATGGCAAGGACATCGAAGAAGGCGAAGGCCGTCACGGTTGCGATGGTCGCGGAAGCGGCGGCGGATACGGAAATCCGCAGCGTCGGAGACGTGTTGGCGAACGTGGTCGCGGCTTTGCCCGCATCGGAGGCGGAAGCTGAAACCGTCGCGGATGCGGCCAGCGTTGCGGCGGAAGCCGTGAACGCCCCGGAAGCGGAAGCCGCAGCGGTTCCCGCAAGCGGCGAGACGGTTTTCATCCCGCTCAACAAGTTGAAGAAGTCGCCCCGGAACGCCCGCAAGACCCCGCATACTGAGGCGGAAATCGAAGCCTATGCGGCGAGCATCGCCGCCAAGGGCATGTTCCAGAACCTCGTTGTGGAGCCGGAGCTTGATGCGGACGGGAAGCCGACCGGCTTCTATTTCGTCAGCATCGGCGAAGGCCGCAGGCTGGCGCAGTTGCTTCGCGTGAAGCGCAAGGAGATCAAGCGGACGGAGCCTGTCCGTTGCGTCGTCGACACGGAAAACGATCCGTTCGAGATCAGCCTTGACGAGAACGTGACGCGCGCGGCCATGCACCCCGCCGATCAGTTCGAGGCGTTTCACGAGCTTTCGCAAAAGCGCGGACGGGGAGCGGCTGAAATCGCGGCCCGCTTCGGCGTCAGCGAGCATGTGGTGAAGCAGCGGCTTCGGCTTGGCACTGTCAGCCCCAAGCTGATGAAGGTCTATCGCGAAGGCAAGCTGACCCTTGAGCAGTTGCAGGCGTTCGCCGTCACGGACGACCATGCCCGTCAGGAGCAGGTTTTCGCGAACCTGCATTACAACAAGGAGCCGTGGATCATCCGCCGCGACCTCACGGCGAGCAACGTGGAGGCGACGGATCGGCGCGCGGTCTTCATCGGTGCGGAGGATTATCTGGAAAATGGCGGCACGATCATCCGCGACCTGTTCACGGAGGATCGCGGCGGCTACTTCGAGGATGCCGCGCTGCTAGACCGGCTTGTCATCGGCAAGCTGGAGTGGATCGCGCAGTCGATCCGGGAAACGGAAGGCTGGAAGTGGTGGCAGGCGTCCATCGACTATCCGCATTCCCACGGCTTCAGGCGCGTCTATCCGCATCCGGTGGAGCTTTCCGACGAGGAAGAAGCCATCTACGCCGCCGCGCAGGAGAAGCATGCGGCCCTGTCGGAGAAGTGGGACGGAGCCGACGAGCTTCCGCCGAAGGTGGCGAAGCGCCTGCAAAAGCTCGGGGACGAGATCGCCAGCATCGACGCGCGGCGTCATGCCTATGATCCCGACGAGATCGAGCGCGGCGGTCTTTTCGTCGTGCTGAACCGCGACGGAACGCCCCGCATCGAACGCGGCTTCATCCAGCCCCAGGACGAAGCGCCGGAGCCGGAAGTGGAGGAAGTCGCGGACGGTGAAACCGTCATCGACGGCGTTCGCGTGAACGATGACGGCGAGATCATCGAGGATGGTTCCGACCCGGACCCCGATGGCGGCGACAAGGAACCGGAAGGCGATGCGGGCCAGCCGCTTCCCGACCGTCTCATCTGCGACCTGACCGCTCACCGGACGCTTGGCCTGCGCCTTGCACTTGGCGAGCAGCCGGACATGGCCTTGATCGCGGTCACCCATGCGCTCGCAGCGCAGACCTTCTATCTCGGCATGAACGCCCATGCCCTCGAACTCCGCCCCACCAGCGCGCGCCTTGGCGAGCATGCGGTCGGCATCGAGGACACCGAGGCGGCGAAGGCGCTTTCGGATCGTCATGCCGGATGGGCGCAGGACATGCCGCAGGACGTGGCGGACCTGTGGGATTTCATCGCCGGTCTGGATCAGGCGAGCGTCATGGCGCTGTTCGCGCATTGCGCCTCGCTCACGGTGAACGCCCTCAAGCTGCCGTGGGAGCATAAGCACCGCGCCTATGAGACGGCGGACAGGCTGGCGACGGCCCTTGCGCTGGACATGGGCCAGCACTGGACGCCGACCGTCAGCGCCTACCTTGGCCGCGTGACGAAGGCGCATATCCTCGCCGCCGTGCGCGAAGGCGCTGGCGACGAGGCGGCGGAATGCCTCGCAGGCATGAAGAAGCAGCCGATGGCGGAAGCTGCCGAGCGGGAGCTTGCCGGAACCGGATGGCTCCCGTCGCTCCTGCGCACCGAGCCGCCCGCATGGGCGGACGACGCGCAGGCGGAAGCCGACGCGACAGCGGACATGCCGGAAGCGGAGGAACCGGACGATCCGGAGGCGATGCCCGCCGAGACGCCGGACCCCGACGCTGCCGACCCGGATGCGCCGGAGGCCGACGAGCCACCCCGGGACCCGCTGGACCCCGACGCGCAGGAAACCGCTGACCCGGAGGAAGCCCCGGTCAGTCCGGACCCTGACACCGAGGACATGGACGGCGAAGCCTTCCACGAAGCAGCCGAGTGAGCCGCGAAGGCCGGAACCACTTCGGCGGTTCCGGCCAGCCTCCCGACAACACCGAGGACATTTCCGGCCGCGCCAGCGCGGCCGGAAACCTCGACCGCACGACAGGAACAGGACCATGAGAAGCTATATCGAGCAGCGGGCGATGCTGGCCCGCATGGAGGCGGCGCGCGCCGAGACCGAGCGCCACCTTGCCATCGTAGAGCGGCAGATCGCCGCCCGCGCCGAGCGCATGACAGTAACCAGCCAAGCCAAATCCCGGCAAAGCAGGCATCGGCGTTCCAACAGCATGTGGACCACCGCCGACGAGCGGATTTATCAGGAGAACCTCGCGGCCATCCGTTTCGAGCGGCGCAGCGAGATCGAGGCGCTCGCCCGTAAGCTGGCGCGGCAGACCGGAGCCATTGCCGCCTTCCGAGTCCGCCACCGGATCAACGAGCCGGAACGGGAGGCGGTGTCATGACACGGCGTTTCCCCCGCACCGAAACGCTGATCCCCGACGAGCTGCGCGACCGGCTGATAGACAACGGCCGCACCGCCGAGGTTCAGGACGGCTTCGACCCGTTCCCGGTCGTGATCACGCCCGACGCAGGAGCGACATGGCTTATCACCGAAGCCTATCCCGAAGGCGATGACCTTCGGCTGTTCGGCTTGTGTGATCCCGGCCTTGGCGACCCGGCGCTAGTTTACGCGCTGCTGAGCGCGATTGAGGATGTGCGCGGCAAGCTCGGCCTGCCGGTCGAACGCGACCTGTATTTCAAGACCGAACACCGCCTCAGCACATACGCCAAGATCGCCCGTCATGCCGGGATGATCGTCACATGAAGCGGCGATCCGGCACGACCACCACCGCGCCGGATCGCCCTCGCCAGAGCGGAGGCCGAGCATGATCGTCGGAATCGTCATGTCCGTGGCGGCGATCGCCACGCTCTGCGTCCTCGCCTACAGGCTCGCGACCCACGCGCTCCCGTTCATGATTGCGCTCGCCGCCGCCCGCTTCGCTCACGGCACCGGAGCCGGTCTTGTCGGCGCAGGACTGGTCGGCCTCGCTGCGGCGGCGGCATCCTTCGCCATTCTAGCTTTCCTGTTCGCCACCGCGCGAGCGCCGATCCTGCGCGTGACCATCGCCGTGATCTTCGCCGCGCCCGCCGCCGTGGCGGGCTATGCCATCGTGCATGGTGTCGCCGCCGACATCGTGCCGTCCCCGATCTGGCGGCAAATCTTCTCCATCACCGGCGCAATCGCGGTCGGCGTCTCCGCGCTCGCGCGCCTTGCCGCGCCGCTCCCGCCCGTCGCCCGGTAGCGGCGACAGAACCCACGATTTACGGAAATCCGCCTTTGCAGCTTTCAGGCAACCTTGGCGACGCCCACGATGATCGCCGTCACCTCGCCGGCGGAATCCGCGAGCGGCAGATAGAGCCGCGCAATGCGCGCCGGCCCGCCCGGAAGCTCCACCTGGTCCTCCATCATCAATGTGCGGCCCGACGCGAACACCAGCGCGGATTCATTCTCGGCGTGATCGCTTGACGGCGTGAGCCGGCCGACAGGCTGGCCCGTCATCGCCACCCCGAATATGCGGTCGACAACCCGGCCGCTGCACTCGATCCTCGGCGTTTCATCCGATTCGGCCGGACGCCGGATCACCACGATCACATCATCCAGATCGGCCAGCCGCCCTGCGATGTTCTCGGCCAGCGGCAGCGCTGCGCCGTCACCGCGCGCCAGCCAGAGCCGATAGAGCCGACCGAGCACCGGATGGCGGTCGGCCATCAGTCGAGAATCCATACAGGTCTTCACCGTCGAAGGGTCAACCAGATTTTCTGGTTTCCTGTTTTTCGGTTTAATTGGTCTGCCGGTTTCGTCAATGGCCGGCAGCGCATATGCAGAAAACCCTTCGCTCGCAAAGGCATGTGCGCCTCGTTCGACTCGTGGTCGACAAGCGCCGCGAAGCCGGCATGAGCCAATCCGACCTTGCAGAAGCGCTCGGCCGATACCAGTCGGTCGTCGCGGCAATCGAATCCGGCGGACGCCGTGTCGATGTAGTCGAGTTCCTTGAGCTTGCGGAAGTGATCGGCTTCGATCCCTATGAAGTCCTCCGAGAAGTGGCCGAGACCGCCCAGGAGCAGAAAGCAGCTTCCAAGCCGTCATAGTCAATCATAACGACGATAGGCGACTTGTCGGCATCGGTCTGAGAATTTTGGGCGTCGCCCTTCGGGCCGGGCTTTACTCGCCGCTTGCGGCGGCTCCCGAAGCTCCTGCGGGTCTTCGCGCATGCGCGTGACAATCCCTGACGCAAGGACGGCGGCGGCGGACATTCGCCCGGCAAAGCCCCGCGTTCGCAGGGCTCGGCCGGTGGCCTGTCCTAGTTGGCGGCGCGGCGGCTGCACGATCAGATCTTCGCCCATTTCTCGCCTTCCGCCTCGACCACGCCCGCAACGAGCCGATCGGAGCGGGGAAGCCCGGATCGTCCAGCTTGACCGAGAGATAGTCGCTGCCCTTGCCAAGATGAACGTCGCCTTCCACGCCGCGCCGAACCCGGTGGCTATTGCGGCGAACACAGGGAAATCCAGACTCTTCTCGTTGCCGCTGCCTTTGCTCGGCCGAAGTGACGACGCCCTTCACCGACTTGACGTTTCGGGTGCGAGGCTGGCCTTGCCCAACCCGGTGAAGCCGTTGGCGGTGCTTGCGATGAAAGCGCTGACCGATTGCAGCCATGACGCGATTTCCCGTTTCTGACTGATTCAGTCCACCCCCACAGCAACCTCGATCTGGTTCTTCTGACCGAAGACCGGCGACGCAAGCGCCGCCTCGATCCTATTCCCGCAACACCCGCCTGCGGCTTTTTTCCGCCGCCGAACCACCCCATGCAAAAGGCTGCATGAGGCCCCGACTCGGCTTTGCATCGCGAAACAGATGTGGAGGATTCAAAGCTGCCATGAATAGCAGACTCTACGGTCTCCACATCTTCAAAAAAGTCCTCGCCGGGTGTTGCAGGCAGATCGTCCCCGGTCCGCAGCCCCCTATCGAGGCCGCGATGGGCGCGGCCCGATCAGCAGAAGGAAATCGCATCATGGCTACAATCGGCACTTTCACGCGCACCCCCAACGGCTTCACCGGGTCGGTCAAGACCCTCACCCTCAACGTGAAGTCCGTGAAGGTCGTCGAGGCCGAGGGCAGCGACAACGAGAAGAGCCCGGACTTCCGCGTGCTCACCGGAGCCACCGAGTTCGGCGCGGCGTGGAAGGAGAAGTCCGCCAAGGGCAACGACTACCTTTCGGTCAAGCTGGACGATCCGAGCTTCCCCGCTCCGATCTTTGCGAGCCTGGTCGAGACGGAAGGCGAGGAATGGGCGCTGATCTGGTCGCGCCGCCGCCCCGCCAACTAGGACAGGCCACCGGCCGAGCCCCGCGAAAGCGGGGCTTTGCCATGCTCATGCCCGCCGCCGCCTCAATGGAATACGGCGAGCTGCGCTCCGGTTTGTCCTGATCGGCTACGGCTGGCGCCTTGCCGATCCCGAGGGGAAGCCAAGGGGTCTTACCCCTTTCTCCCCTCAAGCGCCGCCTGCGCGATGGCAGGGCCGCCGGCTCGCAGAACGGGCGAAGACCGTCATCCTTCCGATCATCGTCATTCCGTCCCGCTCACCCTGGCAGCCCGGCCATGCTCGCCGGCACTTGTCCCCTCCCGTCCCCGCGCGCTCACGCGCCCCCGGGAGGCATGTCGGGGGACATGCCTCCGGCAATTACGGGAAAGGAAAGGACCATGCACCACCATCTTGCAACGCGGTTCGGCCGCAACAGCCACCAGATCAGCGGACGCGAAGCCCTCGACAATGAAGCGCTCTATCGTCATGTGCCGTCGATCTTCGCCCGCGAAGCGCATGACAGCCGCTCGGAGCGTTACGTCTATGTCCCCACCATCGACATCGTGGAGGGGTTGCGCGGGGAAGGATGGTTCCCGTTCTTCGCCGTCCAGTCCGTCCCGCGCGACGGCAGCCGCCACGGCCACGCCAAGCACATGCTGCGCATGCGCCGCGAGGACGGCATTGGCCAGCCGGAGGCGGCGGAAGTCATCATCGTGAACAGCCATGACGGAACGTCCAGCTACCAGATGTTCGCCGGCATGCTGCGTTTCGTCTGCACCAACAGCCTTGTTGCGGGCGAGCTCTTCGAGGAAGTCCGCGTGCCGCACAAGGGCAATATCCAGCATGAGATCATCGAGGGCGTCTATTCTGTCGCGGAAGACTTCCCGCGCCTGATCAACGCCGCGGAGACGATGAAGGAAATCACCTTGTCGGCGGACGAGCGCACCGTGCTGGCGGAGGCAAGCCTTGTCGTCCGCTACGGCGAGGATGAAAGCCCGATCCGCCCGGACCAGATCATCCAGCCGCGCCGCCGCGAGGATGACGGGCGAAGCCTCTGGATGACGTTCAACGCCATTCAGGAGAACCTGATACGTGGCGGCCTGCATGGGCAGAAGCGCAACGCCGAAGGCCGCATCCGGCGCAGCCAGACCCGCGCCGTCAACGGCATCGACCAAAATGTGAGCCTCAACCGCGCGCTCTGGACGTTGGCAGAAGGCATGCAGCGCCTCAAGATGCGATGACCGTCATGCCGTAGAGCCGGAACCGGGCTCTACGGCTTTCCGCATCCGGAATTTTCCGCCGATCCGTAAATCCGCATCGGCGGCGCGGCTGCGCCTCACCGACACGGACGCCGCTCGCCGGGCTCCGCCCGGCTCGCGAAACCACGGTCGACCGGCCAACCAGGCCGAATTTCACTGTCAGGGTGGACAGGGGATATAACCACCTCTGAGCAGGATCGCCTGCCACTCCGAGTACAAAGTTATGGTGTAACGAAGGAGGGTAGTTCAAGCCCCTGCGGCTGGCGCAGGCGGAGCCGCCGCAGCCTTCTTCCTTGATTCGAAGGCCTTGCGCCGGCGGCGCTTGGACTCCCCAATCCGCCAGGTCTTCGACTGGACGATATCGCAGTACGTCTCGAACGCATCAGTGGCGGCGGGTTCGCGCTCTTTTGCGAAAAACTCTTCGATCCGCTCCGGTAGGACTACGGTGCTGCCGCTTTCCAGCGAGCAATTGAATATATCGATCTGCGGGGCCGGTTCGCGAGTCTTTTCGTCATTCAGCGTAAACCCGGCGTCGACCACAGCAGCCACAAGCCCGTCAAACGCGACCTTCAGCTCGGCCTCATCCTGCCCGGAGAGGCAGAGGTCATCCATGTACACAGATGGGGTGATGGTTTCGGGCAAACCACGCAGGAACGCGCCGATGGGCGATTCCGCGAGAACAAGCGTGGCGAGGATAGGGGACTGGATAAACCCGTAGGGCAAAACATAGCCGCCACCATCAAACGGATTCTTGACCGTCGACCACTTCGCATAATGTTCGGCTTTGGAAATGCCTATGCTTTTAAGGACGCGCTTCAGGCGGTTGCGCTTGACGCTGTAAAAGAACCGGCTGATATCTACACGGCAGAAAAAGGCGTTCTTGCGGTGCCGGTGGAGGGCCACCACGTGGGAGCCGTCCTTGAAGTGATAAATGAAATTGTCGAAGGTGTACTTTTTAGCGACCTTGCGCTTGATCTTTTTGCCGAGTTCCTCACCGAACGAGTTCGGGACGTAGATCGGCTTCCCCTTTTTCCAGTAGGAATGTTTGAAATTTTCGAATTCGAGAGGCATAGTTGACCACCTTGCTGATCAGTTCAATCGCAATTTCCGCATTCTTCATAAGAAGAAGAGAAATCTTCAGAACCAATACAGCAAGGTGAAGGCGCTTCAGATTATTCATCATGGGCGTTCTCCATTGCTAGACTCCGGCATACCTGCAACCTCATCTTCACGATGGAGTTGTCAACTGAGAGAAGGTATTCCCGAAGCCCAGTCCCCCGGGTGCTTCCCGAGGGTCACACCGAGATACCTGTGGCCAGCGCGAGGTGCAGCCTAACGCCGAAGTCGTCGGTGAGATATGGATGACGTTACGGCATTTCAAGGCGTCGGACAGCTAACATTGAGTTTTTGTTAGCCAGTACCGGTTGGATGACATTCGGTCGGACGATCGCCTAATCAGCCCGGCCATCGTTGATGCCCTCGCATCTCGCGTGAGCAAATCCAAACCTACTTACCGAACCGGCATAACCGCTGTACCCGCCGCCGAAACACGAGAGTGTGACTTTAGCCAACTCAATTCCTGAAGCACATTGTCAAGTTAAAAGGTGGTGGGGGTCAAAATGATGCGGAGGAAACATGCCCAACATCAACGACTGGATGGCCAACGCTGCCTATCTCTTCATCCTGCTTCTCGACCGCCCCGCCATTGCCTGGGAGCATCTTCGGCGTAGTCCGGACTACCGGAACGACTGGCGCCGCTTCAGCTCGCGGGGCCAGAAATCGTCGGACGCGCACGCGCGAAAATGGGGGTTACGATTTCTTCGAGAATCCAGAGACGGATGCCCGTGACGCGCTGCCTTTCTGGCAGCCTGATCCCGACATCGCCCTGACCATCGCGCCGGACGACAATCCGGATACCGTGTCGCCGATCTTTGATCCGTGGCGTTTCCCCGGCCGCAAGGCGATCGGGCACGACGGCTACCGCCTCGCGCTGAAGCTCACCCGGCACGGTCGCTCCTGGCACGTCAATATCGCCTCCGCTCTCGATGCGGCCGAGCCGTTCATCTTCTCGGTCGCTCCGGACGAACGGGCCGGCGCGCGTCTGCGCGAGGCGAAGGACATGCTGGCGATGATCGCCGGCCGGCACGCCGGTTGCGTCGGCCGGCGCGGATCGGCCGAGCCGATCATCACCATGCAATCCTTGCAGGCGCTCGACGGACACCTTGCCGGCGCGAGCGAGCGCGACATCGCCATTGCAATCTTTGGCGAGCGCATCGTGAAGGAGAAATGGCACAGCGACAGCGAGTTGCGCGCCAAGGTCCGCTATCTCATCCGGCGCGGCCGCTTCCTCGTGAACGGCGGCTATCGCCGCCTTCTCTGGGGCGCAGCCGCGCGCAGGACCGGCGAGTTTCCCATGCCTGCCGCCGTCGCGTCAGGGAGAAAGCCCGCCGGCCGGGATTCTCCATACGCAGCAGGATAGGCTTTGCCCAAGCTGCCTCCGAACCGCTGGACCGGGCCACGCTCGGCCAGCCTGAGACGGAGGCAGCAACGTGAATCGTCCCGAACCCACGCCGGCTGGCCGCTACCTCACCAATGAGGAAGCGGCCGCCTATCTCAAGCTCTCGCCGCACACGCTGAACAAGAGGCGCGTCACCGGCGGCGGCCCGCGATTCCACAAGCTCGGCTCCCGCGTCGTCTATGCGATCGACGACCTTGAAAGCTGGATCGAGGCGCGCGCCTGCACCACCACCTCCGACCCACGCTACGCCAAAGCGCGCTGATCGACGGAACCCGCATGGCGCGCAGGCCCGCTTCCGAGCGCGACCAGCTCGAATTGTTCCGCTCCCGCCCCGGCGACATGGCCGCCCGCGATGCACAGGATCTCATGGCCTATCCCTTCTTCTCCCTCGCCAAGTCGAAGCGCGTCCAGCCGATCCGGTTCGAGGCCGGCGACGTCCGTATCCATGTCGAGGCTCCGGCCGAATTTGGCCTCGCCACCATCTGGGACGCCGACATCCTGATATGGGCCGCCTCGCAGATCGTCGACGCCCGCGATCTCGGCCTGCGCACTTCGCGGCTCATGGCGACCACGCCCTACGAGATTCTGACCTTCATCGGCCGCGGCACATCCGTCCGCGACTATCAGCGCCTCAAGGCCGCGCTCGACCGCCTGCAAGCCACCACCGTCGCCACCTCGATCCGCCAGCCATCCGAGCGACGCCGGCACCGCTTCTCATGGATCAACGAATGGAAGGAACGGCTCGACGGCAAGGGCCGGCCGCTCGGCATCGAGATGATCGTGCCCGACTGGTTCTATGAAGGCGTCCTCGACAACGCCCTGATCCTCACCATCGACCGTGATTACTTCGATCTGCTCGGCGGCATCGAACGCTGGCTCTATCGGCTGGTGCGCAAGCATGGCGGCCATCAACTCGGCGGCTGGAGCTTCGATTTCCGCCATCTCTATTCCAAGTCCGGAAGCCTCTCGCGCTTCTCGAACTTCGCCTGCGATCTCCGCGACATCGTGCGCCGCCAGCCCTTGCCCGGCTACCGGCTGCGCGTCGACCGGCTCGATGACGGCCGCGAGCTGCTCGCATTCGCTCCGGGCCTGCCGCGTCTGCCCGTTCGTTCAAGGGAGGCTGTGGAAACACTGTGAATCGTCTCGTGCTATCGAAGGCATCCAGCCTCGTGCTATCGGATGCACGACTATCGTGCTATCAAAGGCACGGACAGGGCCTAACGCATTGCGACATCTCGCAAATCCGCGCCCCTAACTTTCCTAATACAGAATCTAACTTTTCTTCTTGGGGCGTCTGCGATGTGCAAAACATCCCCTCCGGCCCTCCGTCGAGGTGCGCGCCATGATCGTCGCGCTCCTCAACCAGAAGGGCGGCGTCGGCAAGACCACGCTCGCCACCCATCTCGCCGGCGAGCTGGCCGCCTCCGGCGCCCGCGTCACCGTCATCGACGCCGACCCGCAGGGCTCGGCGCTCGACTGGTCGCAGCGACGTACGGAAGGCGACCTGCCGCGCCTGTTCGGCGTCGTCGGCCTGCCGCGCGAGACGCTGCACGCCGAAATCCCCGACCTGGCACGCGGCGTCGATCACGTCGTCATCGACGGGCCGCCGCGCGTCACCGCGCTCGCCCGGTCCGCGATCCTCGCCGCCGACCTCGTGCTGATCCCGGTCCAGCCGTCACCCTATGACGTCTGGGCGTCGGCCGAGATCGTGGCGCTGGTCGGCGAGGCGCGGCTGTTCAAGCCGCAGCTTCGCGCCGCCTTCATCGTCAATCGCCGCATCGTCGGCACCATCATCGGCCGCGACGTGCGCGCAGCCTTGCCCGAAGACATCCCGGCACTCGCCCGCGACATCGGCCAGCGCGTCATCTTTGCCGAGAGCGTCGCCACCGGCCGGCTCGCGCGCGAGCTGGAGCCCGGCGGGGCCGCCGCGCTCGAGATCGCCGCGCTCGCGGCCGAGATCATGGGAGGCGTCTCATGAGCGGCAAGCGTGTCAGCTTCGGCGCGAAGCCCGCAGCGCCCACGGCCGATGCCTGGGTCAAGCAGGGCAACGGCGCAGAAGGGTCAGCCAATCCGGCCATCCAAGCGGCGTCGCCCAAGGCCGACATCTACACCGCGCGACTGACCATCGACGTGACCCCGGAGTTGCGCGGCCGCGTCAAGGTCGCTGCTTTCCGGCAGGGCGTCACCGTCGCCGAGATGATCCGCGACCTGCTCGAAGCGCGCTTTCCGAGCGAGGGAGGCAACGCATGAGCACGCGCCGCTACACCAGCGCCACCACCATCTTCGTGCCCGATCGCATCAATGTCTGGCTGCGCTTTGCGAGGCCGGTGCGCAAGCGACGGCTCGACCGCCGCCGCAGCCTCGCTTTGTTCGCGCCGGACAGCGTGTTCGCGCTTCTGCGTTGGGAGCGCGGGCCGCATGGCACGGCCATCTCGCATATCTACATCATGCGCGCCGTAGCTCCCGGCGAGACATGCTCGATGTGGCCCTTCGTGCATCCCGGTGCCGAGACCCTGCTGTTCGTCTCCGGCTGGCACCAGGTCGAGCGCGCCTTGCAGGCGATCGACGCCGTGGAAGCGCTCGGCCTCGATCCGGCCGACGCCACGCCGGACTACTGGCGGCACGTCCACAACCAGCTCTGGATTCGCCAGCCGCCGCATCCCTATACGGCCGAGCAGCATCGCGCCTGGCTGCGCCGCCGCGAGCTGCTGTCATGACTGTGCGCGGCTTCACCCTCGCCATGACCGTCGGCGGCGCCCTGCTGATCGCCGTGCCTGTCTGGTCTGGACACGCGCCGCGCTTCAGCTGGAACGTGTCGGCCAGCCTCCCGCTCGGCCTCTATCGCATCGAGCCCGCAACCGGCATTGCCGTCACGGATATTGCCATCGTCATGCCGCCCGACGCGCTGGCAGCCTTCCTTGACGAGCGCGGATACCTGCCTCGGGGTGTGCCGCTTCTCAAGCGCGTGCTCGCGCTCGGCGGCGAGACCGTGTGCCGTCACGGCAACGACATCATCGCCTACGGTACGCTCTACGGACAGGCCCGCGCGCGCGACACGCACGATCGGCCGCTGCCGGTCTGGCGTGGCTGTCACATGCTGCGCGACGGCGAAGCCTTCCTCATGAACTGGGGCGCCGCAGATTCCTTCGACGGCCGCTATGTCGGCCCGCTTCCCGTCACCAGTATCGTCGGCCGCGCGGTTCCGGTCTGGACTGCCGACGACACCGATCCGAGCCCAGCGGAACAGTCCGCCCGGCCGGTTTCCGCCGGGCCATAGCGGTCCGGCTTCCGCAACCGCACAGGAGGACAAGATGCCCCAGATTGGCACTTT
Organism: Aquamicrobium sp. LC103; assembly: GCF_001014615.2. Lineage (GTDB taxonomy): Bacteria > Pseudomonadota > Alphaproteobacteria > Rhizobiales > Rhizobiaceae > LBCQ02. Next base: position 69,650 of record NZ_LBCQ02000001.1, on the reverse strand, counting down.
CACGAAGACCAAGGCCGGCTATGCCGGCCATGTCAGGACGCTCGCCCTGGACGTCGAGCTGAACATCCGCCCGGCCGAGAACTCCGACGCTGAAAACGCGCCGGACCATCGCATCTACGCCGCCGACGACCGCGAGGTCGGCGCGGCGTGGAACCGCAGCGGCGAGAAGGCCGGCGACTACCTCTCGGTCGCCCTCGACGACCCGACCTTCACGCAGCCGATCCGCGCCGCCCTGTTCCGGTCGGAGGCCGACGAGAAGGTCTGGAACCTGATGTGGAACCGGCCGTCGAAGCGCGACGAGAAGGAATAGCACGATGCCCGCGATGCTCCGATCCGGAATGATCCTCATCCCTCTGATCGGTCGGATCGCGAATCATCCCTCCGACCCGATCGCCTGTCAGGCGGCCATCGCGCGCAGCGCAGGTCAAGGGCGGCCGCATCGCGGCCGGCGCAGCCTTGCCCTTGACCGAAGCGAGCACGGTGGCAGGCTGGCGGCGTTCGGGCAGGGCGTTTCTCGCACGCGGCACGCGGCCTTCCGGAGCATCATGCCGGCGTGCTTTGCCTGTATCATGCTCGCGCTGTCGGGTGTCGCTGGTCATGCCGAACAGGCGTCCGCGCCGCCGCCGGACAGCGCGTCCGTCGAACGTCATGACGACGCCGATCCGTGGGCCGCGTCGATCGCCGAAGCGTCGCGCCGCTTCGACATTCCCGAGCGCTGGATACGCGCCGTTATGGGCGCAGAGAGCAACGGCGACACGCGCGCCGTCTCGTCCAAGGGTGCGCGCGGCCTGATGCAGATCATGCCCGCTACCTGGGACGAGCTGCGCGCTCGTCATCGGCTCGGCGGCGACCCCTTCGATCCGCAAGACAACATCGTCGCTGGCACCGCCTATCTCAGCGAGATGCGCGAGCGCTACGGCATGCCGGGCGCGCTCGCCGCCTACAACGCCGGACCGGCACGCTACGAGGAACACAAGCTCCTCGGCGTGCCGCTTCCGGCCGAGACGATCGCCTATCTCGACAAGCTCGCGCCAATCTTCGGCAGCGGCCCGCCTGGGCTCTTCGCAGGCCCCGGCGGGCACGGTGCCGCATCGCAGCACCCGCCCCTGTTCGCGATCGACACGGCGGCGGAATCGTTGGCATCCACGTCATCGGCCGAAAGCCTGTTCGCCACCGACAAGCGCCGCGACAGGCAACAGGAACCCGCTGAAACCGAGAGCCCCGACGTGCAGACGGATTGATCGCATGGCAACGCTGAAGCACCCGAACGGAGCGCCGAAGGCGCAGGGCAAGATAAAAGCGGACGGCACGCGGCCGTCCGGAATGTGTTGTCTGCACGTCGGTTGGGGCGGCACGCGGCGGGTGGCCGCGTGTGCCGGTCGGTTAGCCAAGCCTTTGACGGCGCGGCATCATTCGCGTGCTTCATCGCATCGGCTTGTCCCGGCTTGGACGGAGCGCCGCCGTGGCTGAGCGTGACGAAGACCGCTTCCGGCCGAAGGTCGCGCCGCCGAAATCGCGAGGCAGCGCGCGGACTCCGAAGTTCACCAGCCGCGTGCTCAAGGCCACGTCGAAGGCGGGACCGGCCGGCGGCGGGACGCTCCAGCGGCGGCCGTCGCGATCAGGCGCCCGCTTCGGCCGAGGTCATGTTGCGGCGAAGCTCGCCGGCCAGTCCCTTCGCGGCAATGCCCGCCGCGTCGTCATCAAGACCCGGCTGGTCAATCTGGAGAAGGCCAGCGCACGCTCGACCATCACCCATCTGCGCTACATCGAGCGCGACGGCGTGACGAGAGACGGCAGCAAGGCCCATGCCTATGGTCCCGGCACCGACGAGGCCGACATCGAAGCCTTCGAGCAGCGCGGTCACGGCGACCGGCATCAGTTCCGGTTCATCGTCTCGCCCGAGGACGCCGACGACATCGGCGACCTGAAATCCTATACGCGCGATCTCATGAGCCGCATGGAAGCTGATCTCGGCACGCGGCTTGATTGGGTCGCAGTCGATCACTGGAACACCGACAACCCGCACACCCATATCGTCCTGCGCGGCCGCCATCCGGACGGATCGGATCTGGTGATTGCCCGCGACTACATCGCCAACGGCATGCGCAACCGCGCCCGCGAGTTGGCGACCGAATGGCTCGGCCCGCGCACCGAGATGGAAATCCGCACCGGCATGCTGCGCGAGGTCGTGCAGGAGCGATGGACCGGCCTCGACCGGATGATCCAGCGCGAGGCGGACGAGGGCGCCATCAACCTGCTGTCGGAGCCGGCCGACGCGCAAGGCCGGTTCCGCCGCACGGCGATGATCGGCCGGCTCCAGCGGCTCACAGAGATGGGCCTTGCCGATCACACCGGCAACTGCGCTTGGACGCTTCATGCCGATGCCGAGGCCACCTTGCGCCAGATGGCCGAGCGCGGCGACATCATCCGCACCATGCAGCGCGCCATGTCCGGCATGAAGCGTGAGCTGGTGGTGCTCGACGGCGCATCGTCGCCCGCGCCGGTCGTCGGCCGCATCGTCGACAAGGGGCTGGCCGACGAGCTTTACGATCGCGGCTATCTGATCGTCGACGGCATCGACGGCCGCGCCCATTACGTTCCGCTCGCCGCCGGAACCGATCTGGAAGCATTGCCGATCAGCGGTATCGTTGAAACCCGCGCCGCCACGGAGCGGACGGTGGACCGGACCGTCGCCGGGCTCGCCGTGGACGGCATCTATCGCACCGACCAACATCTCGCCGTCGAGCGCGCGGCTGCAAAGCCCGAACACGATCCGGAGAGCTTCGTCGCCGCCCATGTCCGCCGCCTCGAAGCGCTGCGCCGCGCCGGCATCGCCGAGCGCATCGAGGACGGCGTGTGGCGCGTGCCCGACGATCTAGCCGAGCGCGGCAAAGCATACGAAGCAAAACGGCTTGGCGGCGTCGATGTCGAGCTGCGTTCACATCTGCCGATCGACCGGCAGGCCCGCGCCATTGGCGCGACCTGGCTCGACCGCCAGCGCTTCGGTGACGTGTCCGGCCTAGCCCAGACCGGCTTCGGCGCCGAGGTCCGCGATGCGATGCGCGATCGGGAGGACTACCTTGTCGAACAGGGTCTCGCCGAGCGGCGCGGCCATCGCGTCTTCTTCGCCCGCAACCTGCTCGCCACCTTGCGTAGCCGGGAGATCGAAGCGGCCGCGAAGAAGATCGCCGACGAGACCGGCTTGCAGCATCGAGCCGTTCAGGACGGCGAGCGCGTCGGCGGCGTCTATCACCGCTCGATCATGCTCGCCAGTGGCCGCTTCGCCATGCTCGACGACGGCATGGGCTTCAGCCTCGTGCCCTGGCGGCCTGTTCTGGAAAAGCATCTCGGCCAGTCCGTCGCCGGCGTCGCGCGCGGCAACAGCGTGTCGTGGGAGTTCGGACGAAAGCGAGGCATCGGTGTCTGACCGGCGGCAGGATCATGCGGAATACCGCTTTTCTTGTCAGAAAGAGCGGTATTCCGCTTCTCCTGATGACGGAGGAATCCCCTCCACGAACGATATTGATATGGCCGGCGAAATCAGACATAATGTCCTCACTTATTCACAAATGAGGGCAATTTGTCTGATGCCGAAAACGGCTCGACCTGAAGAGGTTTTCCGCGCCCACGGAGGCCAGCTCCGCATGAGCGAAGCGCTGGGGCAGGGCCTCAGCCGCTATACGCTCTATGCGCTCAAGGACCGGGGCGTCATCGAGCAGATCAGCCGCGGCGTCTACCGTCTCGCCGATCTGCCGCCCATCGGCAATCCCGATCTCGTTACCGTCAGCCTGCGCTTTCCGCACGCCGTTATCTGCCTTGTCTCCGCGCTGTCCTGGCATGGGATCACCACCCAGATCCCGCATGCGGTCTCCCTGGCTATCCCCCGCGATTCGCGCTCGCCTTCGCTCGACTATCCGCCGGTCCTCGCGCATCAGTTTTCGGAAGCCTCGTTCAAGGCCGGCATCGAGCACCATGACATCGACGGCGTGCAGGTGAGAATCTACGACGCCGAGAAGTCGATCGCCGATTGCTTCAAGTTCCGCAACCGGATCGGTATGGATGTGGTGCTGGAGGCGCTCCAACTCTACCGGCAACGCATGAAGTTCGATTCCGGCAAATTGCTCAAATACGCCAAGGTCTGCCGGGTGGAGAACGTCATGCGCCCCTATGTGGAGGCCATTGCTTGTTCACCGGCGCGTTTCTAGGAGCCAAGCGCGAGAAGGTCGCGGCCGAAATCTTGCAAAGGCAGGACTTCGATGCCGTCGGCCAGGGGGAACCGCTCGGTTCCGGGATAGACGACGATCCGCCGCTGAGGCTGCAAATCCTCACAGGCATGATGGAAACCGCGCTCGACCTTGGGCGAGAGGCTGCGCTTGACCTCGACTGCCCAACGTTCTCCCCCCGGCAGAGTCAACACGAGATCGACCTCGGCTCCGCCGCCGCTGCGAAAGAAGTTCGCCTGCGACCCGTCCGGCATGGCCGCGTGCGCTGTTTCGATCACCATACCTTCCCAACTCGCCCCGGCGACAGGATGCGCCAGCAGGTCATCGAGCGTCGCCAGACCAAGCAGGGAATGGACGATGCCGCTATCGCGGACATAGACGCGCGGCGACTTCACCAGCCGCTTTCCGGCATTGGAATGCCACGGCTCAAGGCGGCGGACCAGCAGCAGGTCCACCAGCAGATCAAGATAGGAGGCCACCGTCTTGCCGTCGATGCCGAGGGCGCGGGCAAGCTCCGCGGCGTTCAGCAACGCGGACTGGCGGTGCGCGAGCATCGTCCAGAAGCGTCGCAGTGTTTCCGCGGCGATGCGCGGCCCCAGCATCGGAATGTCGCGTTCCAGATAGGTGCGGATGAAGTCCTGCCGCCAGCGCAGGCTGGCCCGGTCGCTCGAGGCGAGGAAACTGTCAGGAAACCCGCCCCGAACCCAAAGACGATCGAGATCGACGGGCGGAACTTCCAGCGCGTCAATGGGGCCGAGTTCGGTATAGGCGATGCGCCCCGCCAGCGTTTCGCCGGACTGCTTCAGCAATTCGATCGAAGCGGAGCCGAGCAGCAGGAAGCGGCCGGCACGCAATCCCTTGCGACGGCCTCGGTCGATCAGTCCGCGAAGGTTCTGGAACAGATTTGGTAGACGTTGCACCTCATCGAGGATGACGAGCTTGTCTTCGTGATCCGCAAGGTACAATTCGGGCTCGGAGATCTTCGCCCGGTCCGCATCCGATTCGAGATCGAGATAAAGCGAGGGGCGCTGCTCGCCGATCTCGTGGGCGAGTGTAGTCTTGCCGACCTGGCGCGGGCCGAGTAGCGCGACGGCAGGGCTTTGATCTAGGAGCTTTGCAAGCTCCGCAGCTTTTCGACGCTCAATCATCCTTGCAATTATGGACCAAGCATCCAGATTTGCAAGGATATAATGTTGCCCCATTATAGAGGCGCCGACACGCGACCCATCGCCGCAATACAGGATTGTCAGATTAATTATATAAGAATAAGAGATGATAACCAGTTGTATTTAGATCATCTCTGCTGCCTATGGCGGCGGAAAAGGTCTTTGACTTAACACCTTCAAGCAACAAGCCTCGTGCCCGATCGGCCCCTTGCGCGGGCCGACATGCGGCAATGGTGCGGGGCGCGAATGACGCCGACGAAGGTGCTCATCGGACAAATGCTGGTCGTGTTCGGCATCGCGCTTGCCGGCACATGGGCCGCAACGCAATGGGTTGCCTTCCAGCTCGGCTTTCAGGCCCGACTCGGCGAGTCCTGGTTCCTCGTTGACGGCCTTCCCTTCTACTATCCCTGGCGGCTGTTCGAGTGGTGGTACGTCTACGAAGCCTACGCGCCGGATGTCTTCCGCACCGCCGGCTTTATCGCCGGCGGAAGCGGTATCGCCGCCGCGCTTTCCGCCATCGTCGGGTCGGTCTGGCGCGCACGGCAGGCGAAGCACGTCACCACCTATGGCTCCGCCCGCTGGGCCGACCGCAAGGACATCACTGAGGCCGGCCTGACCAAGCAGTCGGGCGTCTTCCTCGGCCTGATGGGCGGCACCTATCTGCGCCATGACGGTCCCGAACACATCATGGCCTTTGCCCCGACGAGATCGGGCAAAGGCGTCGGCCTGGTCGTGCCTACGCTTTTGTCATGGCCGCACTCGGCTGTGATCCACGACATCAAGGGCGAAAACTGGACGCTGACCGCCGGATGGCGCGCGCAGTTCTCCCATTGCCTGCTGTTCAATCCGACAGACCCGAAGAGCGCTGCCTACAATCCGCTGCTGGAGGTCCGCCGCGGCATCCATGAGGTGCGCGACGTCCAGAACATCGCAGACATCCTCGTTGACCCCGAAGGCGCGCTGGAGCGCAGATCTCATTGGGAGAAGACCAGCCATTCGCTGCTGGTCGGCGCGATCCTGCATGTCCTCTACGCCGAAGAGGACAAGACGCTGCGCGGCGTCGCTAACTTCCTCTCCGATCCGGCGCACCCCTTCGAGAGGGCGCTGTGGTCGATGATGACGACAGCGCATCTCGGCGAGGCCGGTCCGCATTCCGTCGTCGCCAGCGCCGCGCGCGAAGTGCTGAACAAGTCGGAGAACGAACGCAGCGGCGTGCTCTCCACCGCCATGTCCTTCCTCGGTCTCTATCGCGACCCGACCGTGGCCGAAGTCACGTCGCGATGTGATTGGCGCATCGCCGACCTGATCGCTGCCGAACATCCCGTCTCGCTCTATCTGGTCGTGCCGCCATCCGACATCTCGCGCACCAAGCCGCTGATCCGGCTGATCCTCAACCAGATCGGCCGCCGCCTCACTGAAAGTCTCGACGGCTCGGACGGCATCGCGCGGAACCACAAGCTGCTCCTGATGCTCGACGAGTTTCCGGCGCTGGGAAGACTGGATTTCTTCGAGAGCGCATTGGCGTTCATGGCCGGCTACGGCCTGCGCTCCTTCCTTATCGCCCAGTCCTTGAACCAGATCGAGAAGGCTTACGGCCCGAACAACTCCATCCTCGACAACTGCCATCTGCGCATCGCCTTCGCGACCAACGACGAACGCACCGCGAAGCGGATTTCGGACGCGCTCGGCACCGCGACCGAGCTGCGCGCCCAGCGCAACTACGCGGGACACAGATTGTCGCCCTGGCTCGGCCACCTGATGGTCTCGCGGCAGGAGACGGCGCGGCCGCTGCTCACCCCCGGCGAGGTGATGCAGCTCCCCGACCATCAGGAGATCGTCATGGTCTCCGGCCATCCGCCGGCGAAGGCGACCAAGATCCGCTACTTCACGGACGCGAATTTCACCGCGCGCGTCCTCACCGCCCCGATCCTCGGCAACGGCGCCTATGCGGACCGGCCCGCCGCCCGCGCCGACGACTGGACCGGGCTCGCGCAGCCGAAGAAGCCGGCCATGCCTTCCGTCATCGCCGCGGTCGGCGAGGACGAAGGCGGACACCAGATCGCGCCGCAGCTCGACACGGCCGAAGTCGTCCGCCTGCACGAGCAGCCACGCGACGATCTCGCCGTGCTCGATGACGAAACCGACGATCCCGGCACCCGCGACGGCCGCCTTCCGCAGCCGGCGCAGCAGTTCCGCCGCATGGCGCGGCTCGCCTCGCTCGATCCCGATGACGGGATCACGCTATGAGCAAGGCGCGTCTCAACATCTTCATCGAACCCGACCACGCAAGGCGACTGCGCCGGCTCGCGGCGATGAAGGGCGAGACCCAATCGGCGATCGTGGCGGCCGCCTTGTCATCCTTCCTGTCTCCGGACGGAGCCGACCGGCGCGAAGCGGCGATCATCGCGCGGCTCGATCGCCTCTCCAACCAGTTCGACCGGCTGGAGCGCGACCAGACCATCCTGATCGAAACCCTTGCGCTGTTCGTCCGCTACACATTGTCAGTATCGGCGCCGCTTCCCGAAGCCCATCAGCAGGCCGCCCGTGCGCAGGGCCGAATCCGCTTCAACCAGTTCATCGAGCAGCTCGGCCGCCATCTCCAGCGCGGCAACAGCCTCGTGAGGCAGGTCCATCAGGAGATCATGCCCGACGAAACCGGCTTCTTCGGCCTGGACGATGACGATGTTGCGGAGTCTGGTGAACCGGCTGCGGAGGCGAGTTCATGACCGCCACCGCAGCGCGTTCGCCCGCGCGCATCGTCAGCGACCGTCAGATTCGCATGCTGCGTAGCGCGATGGGGCCGGCAATCATCACGGCGCTCGACGATCCCGATGTGGTGGAGGTCCTGCTCAATCCGGATGGACGGCTCTGGATCGACCGGCTAGGCTCCGGCCGCGAGCCCACCGGCACAAACCTCTCGGCCGAGGACGCAGCTCGCATCATCAAGGTCGTGGCGAACCATGTCGGTCTCGAAGTCGACCGCGATCACCCGATCCTGTCCGCCGAATTGCCCGAGACCGGCGAACGCTTCGAGGGCGTCCTTCCGCCGATCACTTTCGCGCCGACCTTCGCCATCCGCAAGCGCGCGGCCGGCGTGATCCCGCTCACCCGCTATGTCGCGGAAGGCATCCTCACGACGGCACAGGCCGCGTTCCTGAGAACGTCCGTGCTCGACCGTCGCAACATCATCATCGCCGGCGGCACATCGACCGGGAAAACGACACTCGCCAACGCGCTGCTTCAGGAGATCGCGGCAACCGGCGACCGCGTGCTCGTGCTCGAGGATACGATCGAGCTGCAATGCGCGGCCGAGGACTATGTGACGCTGCGCACCAAGGCCAGGACAGTCACGACGGCCGACCTCGTGCGCTCGACCCTGCGCCTACGGCCGGACCGCATCATCGTCGGCGAGGTGCGCGGCGCGGAAGCGCTGGACTTGTTGAAGGCATGGGGCACCGGCCATCCGGGCGGGCTCGCCACGCTCCATGCCGGCTCCGCGCGCGGAGCGCTCATCCGGCTTGAGCAGCTCATACAGGAAGTCGTCGTTACCGTGCCCCGCGCCCTGATCGCGGAGGCCGTCGACATCATCGTCTTCATCGCCGGCCGCGGCAGCAAGCGCCGCGTCGAGGAAATCATTCGCGTTACGGGCCTCAACGGCGATGCCTACGCGATCGAGCACGTCACCGGAGAATAAAGATGCCCTTCATCACTTCCGCATTCACGCCTTTCCTGATTTCAGGAACAAACCAGAAACACAAATCCGCAAAGCCGGATTCCCACTTTTCCGTAAATCCGCATTCGCGCCGTTCCGGTAATACGCTTCGTCGCCATTCCGGATTTGCGCTTCGCCGCCTTTGCGGAAACTACCGAACCCGCCTTTCCGGAATATCGGCATTCCTGATTTCCGCCTTCCTGGTTTCCCCCGTTTACGCCGCCGGTTCATCCATGCCGTGGGAAGCCCCGCTGCAATCCATCCTCGAATCCATCGAAGGGCCGGTCGCCAAGATCGTGGCCGTCATCATTATTATTGTCACCGGCCTGACCTTGGCATTCGGCGACGCCGGAGGCGGCTTCCGCAAGCTGATCCAGATCGTCTTCGGCCTGTCGATCGCCTTTGCGGCCAGCTCCTTCTTTCTCAGCTTCTTCAGCTTCGGCGGTGGAGCGCTGGTCTGATGGCCGCCTATGTCGACGGCTTCGAGGTGCCGTTGCACCGCTCGCTCACCGAGCCCGTCCTGATGGGCGGTGCGCCGCGATCCGTTGCGATCCTCAACGGCACGCTCGCAGCCGCCATCGGCATCGGGCTGCAATTGTGGATTGGCGGCGTCCTGCTCTGGATGGCGGGCCATGCACTCGCCGTCTGGGGCGCGAAGGCCGATCCGCAATTTATGGAAGTCTTCTCCCGCCACCTGAAGCACCGCGCATTCATGGAGGCGTGACACGATGATGAGCCTTGCCGAATATCGCAGGCGTCCGGCCTCCCTCGCGGACTATCTGCCCTGGGCCGGACTGGTCGCGCCGGGCGTCGTGCTCAACAAGGACGGCGCGTTTCAACGCACGGCGCGGTTTCGCGGTCCCGATCTCGACAGCGCCACCGAAAGCGAGCTGGTCGCGACCACCGCACGCCTCAACAATGCACTGAAGCGCCTCGGCTCCGGCTGGGCGCTCTTTGTCGATGCCGAACGGCGTGTCGCCGCCGACTATCCGGTCTCGGAATTTCCGGAAGCCGCCTCCTGGCTAGTCGAGGAGGAACGGCGAGCGGGTTTCGAGGAAGCCGGCACGCATTTCGAGAGCGCCTACCATGTCTCGCTCACCTTCCTGCCGCCATCCGAAGGCAAGGCCCGCGCCGGCCAGCTCCTCTACGAAAGCACCGAACGCCGCACGGTGAACTGGCGCGATCATCTCGCCGCCTTCATCTCCGAGACCAACCGCTTCCTCGCATTGCTGGATGGCGTCATGCCGGAAATCGGCTGGCTTTCCGACGAAGAGACGCTGACCTACCTGCATGGCTGCGTCTCGCCGCGCCGGCATCCTATCGCTGTTCCGGAAGTGCCATTCCATCTCGACGCGCTCCTCCCGGACAGCGATTTCACCGGCGGGCTCGCGCCTATGCTCGGCGACCAGCATTTGCGCGTGCTCACGGTTCGCGGCTTCCCGCCGTCGACCTGGCCGGGCGTGCTCGACGATCTCAACCGGCTCGGCTTCGCCTATCGCTGGTCGACGCGCTTCCTGCCGCTCGACAAGGCGGAAGCCGAGCGCGAATTGACCAAACTGCGCCGGCAATGGTTCGCAAAGCGCAAGGGCATCGTCACGCTCCTGCGCGAAACGATCTTCCAGCAGGAGATCCCGCTGGTCGATTCCGATGCGGCCAACAAAGCGGCCGATGCCGACGAGGCCCTGCAGGAACTCGGTGCCGATGCCGTCGCCTATGGCTATGTTACCGCCACCGTCACCGTCATGGACGAAAGCCCGGACCTCGCCGACGAGAAGCTGAAGGCCGTCGAGCGGATCATTCAGGGGCGCGGTTTCGTCACGATCCCCGAGACGTTGAACGCGACCGAGGCGTGGCTGTCCTCGATCCCCGGCCATGCCTACGCCAATGTCCGGCAGCCGCTCATATCGACCCTCAACCTTGCCCACATGATGCCGGTCTCGGCAGTCTGGGCAGGGCCGGAGAAAAACGCGCATCTCGACGCGCCGCCGCTGATCGTCACCCGCACGGCCGGCGGCACGCCGTTCCGTCTGGTGACGCATATAGATGATGTCGGCCACACGCTGATCGTCGGCCCGACAGGCTCCGGCAAATCCGTGCTGCTCTCGATTCTCGCGCTTCAGTTCCGTCGATATGTCGGCTCGCGCGTCTTCATCTTCGATAAGGGCGGCTCGGCGCGGGCGACGGTGCTCGGCCTCGGCGGCGAGCACTACGACCTTGGCGCGGCCGACTCGATCGCCTTCCAGCCGCTCGCCGGAATCGACAACGAGCAAACCCGCGCATGGGCTGCGGAATGGATCGCCGGGCTCCTCGGCCATGAGCATGTCGAGATCGCGCCCGACGTGAAGGAAGCCGTCTGGGCAGCACTCACCAGCCTCGCATCCGCGCCGCGCGAGGAACGCACGCTCACCGGCCTGTCGACGCTCCTGCAATCCAACCGGCTGCGTCAGGCCATCCAGCCCTACACGCTCTCCGGTCCTCACGGCCGGCTGCTAGACGCCGACAGCGATCGTCTCGGCGTTGGCGACGTGCAGGGCTTCGAGATGGAGGAGCTGATGCACACGGCGAGCGCCGTGACGCCGGTGCTCACCTATCTGTTCCACCGCCTCGATGAGCGCTTCGACGGATCGCCCACCCTGATCGTGTTGGATGAGGCATGGGTCTTCCTTGACGATCCAGTCTTCGCCTCGCGCATCCGCGAATGGCTGAAGACGCTCAGGAAGAAGAACGTTTCCGTCATCTTCGCCACGCAGTCGCTTGCCGACATCCAGCGTTCGGCCATCGCGCCGGCCATCGTCGAGAGCTGCCCGGTCCGCATCTTCCTGCCGTCCCCGCAGGCGACCGAACCACAGCTCCGTTCCATCTATGAAGGGTTCGGCCTCAATGACCGCCAGATCGGCATCATCGCGCGTGCTCAGCCTCGGCGCGACTACTACTACCAGTCCCGCCTCGGCAACCGTCTGTTCGATCTCGATCTCGGTCCTGTCGCGCTCGCCTTCGCCGGCGCCAGCAGTCCCGACGATCATCGCGCGATCGACCATGTTCTGTCCGCCTTCGGGCCGGACGCCTTTCCAACCGCCTGGCTCGATGCGCGCGGCCTCGGCTGGGCGGCCGAACTCATCCAGCAGTTCCCCCTTCCACATAATCAGGAGACAGCATCATGAACAAATCCGTTCTGCTCGCCGGCGCTTGCGCTATCGGCCTTACGCTCGCAGCGCCAGCATCGGCGCTGATCGTCTACGATCCAACCAACTACAGCCAGAACCTGTTGTCAGCGGTTCGGGCGCTGGAGCAGATCAACAACCAGATCACCTCGATTCAGAACGAGGCGCAGATGCTCATCAATCAGGCGAAGAACCTGACGAGTCTCGACTTCTCTGCGCTGAACGACCTGAAGCAGACCATCGCCAAGACGAAGAGTCTGATCGACCAGGCCCAGGGCCTCAGCTTCGACATCGACTCTATGGAGCAGCAGTTCAAGCAGCTATACCCGCAGGAGTATGCTGCCTCCGTTTCCAATGACGATATGGTGCAGCAGGCGCGCGAGCGATGGGAACGATCGCGTGAGGCGCTCGAAACCGCCATGCTCATGCAGTCGCAGGTTTCCGAGAATCTCGGGGCCGACGAAGGCACGCTCGGCGATCTGGTCAACCGCAGCCAGTCGGCCGCCGGCATCCTCGAAGCGACACAGGCGACCAACCAGCTCCTCGCGCTTCAAGCCAAGCAGGCAATCGACGCCGCGAGACTGAAACTCGCGCAGGACCGCGCCGTCGCCGCCGAGCAGGCACGCGCTATCACCGAGGAAGAACGCGCCCGCGAGGTCCGCCGCCGCTTCATGGGCGACGGCAACGGCTATTCGCCGGCAACTGTCCGTCTCTTTCGCGACTGAAGGAGATCGCCATGATCGGCCAGCTCATCCGCCTCGGTGCCGTCGCCGCTGTCGGCGCCGGCTTCGTGTTTCTCATCCAGCAATCGCACGCCGATGATACGGCCGAAAGCCTCGCTGCCGATCCGGAACGGTTGCGCGAGGTGCAAAGACTCTGCTCGCAGGATTGGGTCGGCACTGGCGACGCGCTCTGCACGGCCGCCAGCCAGGCCCGCCGCAAGCGGTTCATGGGCTCAGGCGGGCCGCGCTACACGCCGCATCCGGTCGAGCTGTTCCCGTCGCTGGAAGAGGATGGAAAGCCGAAGGCGAACGAGGTCGAGCCTGACGATTCCACCATGCCCGCCAAGCCGGATGCGGAGTAGGCCGTCATGGACGATCTTTCCGTCATCGACCGTTTCACGGACACGTTCTCGCAATATATCGACAGCGGCTTTGGCCTGCTCGGCGGCGAGATCGCCTTTCTCTCGGCCACGCTGATCGTCATCGACATCACGCTCGTCGGCCTGTTCTGGGCTTTCGGCGCCGGCAATGACGAGATCCTCGCCAAGCTCATCAAGAAGGTGCTCTATGTCGGCGCCTTCGCCTACATCATCAACAACTTCAACTGGCTTGCCGGGATCATCTTCCGATCCTTCGCCGGGCTTGGCCTGACAGCCTCGGGCTCCGGCCTGTCGGAGAGCGATTTCCTGCGGCCCGGCCGCCTCGCTTCGGTCGGCATGGACGCCGGCAGGCCGATCCTCGAACAGATCGGCGAATTGTCCGGCTTCACTTCCGTCTTCTCCAACATCGACACGATCGCCGTGCTCTTCCTCGCCTGGCTCGTGGTCATCATCAGCTTCTTCGTCCTCGCCGTGCAACTCTTCGTGACGCTGTTGGAGTTCAAGCTGACGACACTCGCCGGCTTCGTGCTCGTGCCCTTCGCGCTCTGGAACAAGACCGCCTTCCTTGCCGAAAAGGTGCTTGGCAACGTCGTCTCCTCCGGCATCAAGATTCTCGTGCTCGCCGTGATCTTCGGCATCGGCAACGGCCTGTTCGCCGAGTTCCGCGCGACGGCCGGACCGGAGCCATCCATCGAGCACGCGCTGTCGATCATGCTGGCCGCGCTCGCAATGCTCGGTCTCGGCATCTTCGGGCCGGCAATCGCCACCGGCCTCGTGTCAGGCGCTCCACAGCTCGGCGCAGGCGCCGCGGCAGGGACCGCGCTCGCCGCCGGCGGTCTCGCGGTTGCCGGGGGCGCCGCCACGCTCGGCGCGGCCCGTCTCGGCGGTGCGGCCACGATTTCCAGCGTCAATGCCGCCTCCACCATGTCGGGCGGCGCGCGCACCGCCTACGAGCTGGGCGCAGCCACATCGGGCGCGACGGGAATGGGCGCGGTCGGCGCAGGGCTTGCCGGCGTCGCGCGCGCCGGTGCCGGCGCCTTCGCGCAGGCAGGACGCGACATGGCCGCGCGCGTCTCCGCCAATACGAGGGAGCGCGCGGCCGCCGGATCGCGCGGTGCATGGCGTGCCACCGGCGGCCAGCCGATGGCGGCAATGCGGGAGGCCGCCAACGATGCCTCCTTCTCCGCCAGCGGCGACGAGCCGGCATGGGCGAGCCGCGTGCGCCACGGCTCGCGCGCCTCGCAGGCCGCGCATGGCGCGACGATGGCCGCCCACACCCTGCGCTCCGGCGATCATGGCGGCTCGGGCGCCAACCCATCATTGCGGCAGGAGGATTGACCAATGCGCTTCAGACGCGCCGGCGTGCGCTATTCCGAAACCACCGAGCCGACCACGCCCTATCAAGCGGCGGGCCAGCTCTGGGACGAACGGATCGGCTCGGCCCGCACACAGGCCCGCAACTGGCGGCTAATGTCCTTCGGCTGCCTGGCTCTGTCTATCGGCATGGCCGGCGGACTGCTCTGGCAGGCCGGCCGCTCGACCGTTACGCCCTATGTCGTGGAGGTCGACCAGCTCGGCCAGGTCAAGACCATCGGGCCGGCCGTCGAAGCCTACCGGCCGACCGACGCGCAGATCGCCCACGCACTCGCCCGCTTTATCCAGAACGTCCGGGCGCTGCCGACCGATCCGATCGTGGTGCGCCAGAACTGGCTGGAAGCCTACGACTTCACCACCGATCGCGGCGGCGCTGCCCTCAACGACTATGCCCGCGGCAATGATCCGTTCTCGAAGGTCGGCCGAACGTCGGTCGCGGTCGAAGTCACGAGCGTCGTGCGCGCTTCCGATAGCTCGTTCCAGATCCGATGGATCGAGCGCCGCTACGAGAACAACCAACTCGCCGGCACGGACCGCTGGACCGCGATCCTGACCATCATCCTGCAACCGCCGCGCACCGAAGACCGGCTGCGCAAGAATCCGCTCGGCATCTATGTCAACGGCATCAACTGGAGCCGCGAGCTCGGCTCCGGCGGGTCGTGAAAGAGAGAGGGAACATGATTCGATCAACACCCATGCACATGCTGCTACTGTCGTCGGCAGCGCTGCTCGCCGGCTGCGCCGGCAAGACGCCGCCGCCGGAAATCTCACTCGATCAGCCCTACGAGGCGAGCCGTGTCGTCGAGCCGATCGGCCCGGTCGAAGTGGTCACGCTGCCGCAACCCCTGCCGCTGCCCGGCCAGTTGAAGCCGCTCCCCGGCAAGGCCGGCGACGCCGAACCGGCCGACCCCAAGGCGCGCGTAACCACGGCGAATGCCGCGGCGCGCGTTCAGCCGACACGCTCCGGCTATGTCAACGCAACCCAGGTCTGGCCCTACGCCGCCGGCGCGCTCTATCAGGTTTATGCGAGCCCGGAAAAGGTCACGGACATCGCTCTGCAAACCCGCGAGGAACTGGTCTCGGTTTCCGCCGGCGACACCGTGCGATGGGTGATCGGCGACACCACCAGCGGCTCCGGCACCGCGCAGCGCACGCATATATTGGTCAAGCCGACGCGGCCGGACCTGAAGACCAACCTGGTCATCAACACCAACCGGCGCACCTATCATGTCGAGCTCACATCGACGCCGCAGACATGGATGGCGTCCGTATCATGGGACTATCCGCATGACCGCCTCATGGCGCTGGAGCGGCAGAACGAGCGTGCCGCGACGGCCACGCCCGTCTCCAACGCCGTGGCGCTCGACCGCGTGAAATTCCGCTACCAGATCACCGGCGACAAGCCGTCCTGGCGGCCGGTGCGCGTCTTCGACGATGGCGAGAAGGTCTACATCCAGTTCCCGGCCGGCATCGCACAGGGCGAGCTTCCGCCGCTCTTCGTCGTCGGCCCCACCGGCGAAAACCAGCTCGTGAACTATCGCGCCCGGCCACCCTACTACATCGTCGATCGCCTGTTCGGCGCGGCCGAGCTGCGCCTTGGCGGCGAGAAGCAGCAGGTCGTTCGCATCACGCGCACCGATGGCAGACGACGGGGGTTGTTCGGGACATGACCACACCGCCCAAATCCCCGCCGCCGAACCTCGCTATCCGCGCCAAGCCCCGCCCGGTGACGCGGCTCAACCGCCGGACGCTGATCGCACTCGCCGGCGTCTCCCTGGCCGCCGTGCTCGGCGCGATGATCTGGGCCTTGCAAGGCCGCGACCGCAGCGGCCAACTCGGCGACGAGCTTTACACCACCGATCGCGTCAATCCGGCCGAGGGCCTCCAGACGCTGCCGCGCGACTATACCCAGGTTCAGCCGCCGCAACTCGGCGCACCGTTGCCCGGCGAACTGGGCGGGCCGATTGTCCGCACCGAGCGCGAGGCAGGCATTCCAGCCATGCCGGAACGGCCGAACTTCCGCCCCGATCCGGAAGAGGACGCACGCCGCGCCGCCCGGCTGCGCGAGCAGCAGGAGGCGGAAGCCGCGGCGAAGGCCGCCGTCTTCTTCCAGTCGATCCGGCCGCGACAGGATACGCCGGCATCCGGGGGACCCGCCGAGCCAAGCCGCCTCGATCTCACCGCGATCCCAGCGCCTACCGGGGAGGCCATCCCGGCGCCCGTCGACGATGTGACGACGCAAAACATGCAGGATCGCAAGCAAGCCTTCGTCGATCGCGAAGTCGACCAGGACATCTACGGTTCTGGCACGCTCCAGACGCCGCGCTCGCCCTATCAGGTGATGGCCGGCACAATCATCCCGGCGGCTCTGGTAACGGGCATCAATTCGGACCTGCCAGGCCAGATCGTCGGCACCGTTACCGAGAACGTCTACGACACCGCGATCGGCCGTCATCTTCTGATCCCGCAGGGCGCACGCTTGATCGGCGAATATGATTCCGGCGTAGCCTTCGGCCAGAGCCGCGTGCTTCTCGTATGGTCCCGCATCGTCATGCCGGACGGCTCCTCCATTGTCCTCGACCGGCTCTCCGGCGTCGATACCGCCGGCTACGCCGGCCTTGAGGACGAGGTGGACAATCACTGGTTCCGCCTGATCGGCGGCGCGGTGCTGTCCTCGCTGCTCGGCATCGGCGCCGAGCTGGCGGCTCCGGACACCAGCGACGGAGACGGCGATCGCATTATCATCGCCACGCGCGACGGCGCACAGGAAACCATCAACGACGTCGGCCAGCAGATTACCCGACGCAATCTCAACATCCAGCCGACCCTGAAGGTACGGCCGGGCTTCCCAGTCCGCGTCATCGTCAACAAGGATCTGATCCTACGGCCCTATCAGGCCGCTCCGCTCACGGCGAATATCGGGAGGGACGATTGACCGCCAAGCTCAGCCTCGGCCCGGTGCCGAAATCCGAATCCGTCAAGCTGACCATCACCGTCAGCGCCCGGCTTCGCGATGATCTCGACACCTATGCGGCGCTCCATTCCGAGCTGCACGGCACGCCGGTCGATGCTGCAACGCTCGCTCCGCTCATGCTGGAGACCTTCATCGCTCGCGACAAGGGGTTTCGCGCGGCGCGCTCCAGACGCGTCAACGCCTCAGGCAGCGCGTCGCGCATGCTCGACAAAGACGGATAGCGCCTCTGGCTTCCTTTCCTCTCTGGTCAAGAGCCATGTCCTTACGTCCGCCGGAGCGTCTTTGATTGGACGGATCACGAGTTCGCTCGCGCCAAGGGCTTCCAGTTGCGCTCCTGTAGCAATACCGATCCCACGCCCGGCAAATACCCACATCACCAGCATGCAGAGAGTTGCCGCGCTATCCACTATGTTCGGCGTCGGCGTCATGGTACGCACGATCTGTTCGATCTGCGATTGCTGGCTGAGGCCGGTGTCTGGCCGACACAGTACGAGAGGCTCACGAACAACATTGGCAAGCTCTATGTCCTCGCTTTCCGCTAGAGGATGGTTGCCAGGAAGCACGGCGATGGGCGGGTCCTGCCAGATCGGCTCGGCGACAATATCCCGGCCATATCCGCTCTCAGGTGCAAGCGCGGCATCGAGAAGACCGTTCCGTAGATCATGAATCTTCCGTGTCATCGACACTTCGTGCACATGCACGCAGATTTCCCGGTTCTCCCGCTCTATCGCCGCAAGCACGCGGGCAAGTCGTGGTAACGGCACGCCGTCGCAAACACCAATGTGGAGATGGCTCGCATTGGCGCTGGCCATCGCACGGACATCGATGGCTGCCTCATCGGCGGCCGCCAGAAGGGCGCGCGCATGGTTCAGAAGCCGCTCGCCCGCGGCAGTCAGCCTTGTCGACCGTCTGGTACGTTCGAAAAGCTCGACTCCTAGTCTCAGCTCAAGGGTTCTTATGGATCGCGATAGCGGCGACTGCTCGATGCCTGCACGCTCCGCAGCGCGTGTGAAATGCAATTCCTCGGCGACCGCCACGAAATGTCGAAGATGACGCAGTTCCATTGTTCAAGCCACACCCCTGCTATCCATCAACTATGCGGCTTTCTCGCAGGATCCCCTGGTCCCTGAGGATGGGGTGGGCAATAGCTGCGATGTGGGCGTTGATGCGCTTGAGGTCGCGCAGAATGTCGAGGTGGAGCGACGAGGTCTGGACGCTCTCGACCTGGCCGTTGCGAAGGCGGCTCATGTGATTGGCGGCCGATCGTTCTTCGAGATGGCGGATATCGATCTTCGCTTCGACCAATTGGCGGGCGAGCTTCTCGTCACCGGTGACTAGGATGCTCTGGGCGAGCCTGAGATTCTCGATCGTGACTCTGTAGAACTCCTCGATTTCCGTAGCCCCTTCGGCCGAGAACGAGAGCTGATGCCTGATCTTCTTCTCGACCAGTTCGCGCAGGTTCTTGTCCACGATGTCGCCGATATGCTCCAGGTTCGTGGCGTAGGCGATGATCTCGGCCGAGCGGCGCTCGTCCTTTTCCTCGAGCGCCGACCGGCCGAGCCTGGCCAAATAGAGCTTGACGGCATTGTTCAGCCTATCGACCTCATCATCCATCGCAGCGAGCGAGGCACAGCGTTTCGTGTCGTTCTTTCTGAGGGCCTCGAGATTGTTTTCCAGCATCGTCGCGACATAGTCACCGATGCGCAGCGTCTCGCGTGCGGCGGCGGCCAGCGCCATAGTGGGCCGGTCAAGAATGTCGGCATCAAGATGTCTTGGGCCATCAGCGTCACTCGAGGTCTCCGGAAGAAGACGCCGGACGGCCCAGGAGAAAGGGGTAAGCAGCGGCAGCATGATGGCCGCGAGTACGATGTTGAAAAGGATGTGTGCCTCGACAATCTGCTGCGCAGGGTCGGAGGCAACGCTGGAGAGAAACGACGCGACCTGGCCGGCACAGGGTAGGACGACGACGCAGCCGACTAGGCGCGCCGCCAGATTGCCGATGGTGACGCGGCGGGCCAGCGAGCCCTCGCCGAGGGTTGCTAGTACCGGCGGCACGGCGCCGCCGAGATTGGCACCCAGCACCAGTGCCACGCCAAGCTCAGGCTGGACCGTTCCACTCATGGCCAGTGACATAACCAACAGAACAACGGCCAAGCTTGAGGAGGAGGCGATCGCCAACACGGCGGCTATGATAACCGCCAATACCGGTACGGCATCGAGCGAGGCCATCAGTGCTGCAAGCACCGTCGATTGCCGCATCGGCTGGGTCGATTGTCCAAGGAGGTGGAGAGACAGAAGCATCAGGCCGAGCCCCAACACGGCCCGGGCGATGCCCTTGCTCGGTTTCGCCTCGCTGAAGGTGAATATGACGACGCCCGCCGCGATCAGCAGCGGCGCCAACCAGTGGACATTGAACGCCAGGATCCGCGTCACCAAGCTTGTGCCGACATTGGCGCCGAGCATGATGGCCTGAGCCATCGCAGAACTCATAAAGCCGCTGCCAGCGAACGAGGCCGTCATCAAAGCTGTGGCGGTGCTGCTCTGCAGCGCCATCGTGACGGCAAGGCCGATGCCGAACGCAGAGACTCGGTTTCGCGTGCCCGCACCAATCCAACGACGCAGCCGTGGGCCAAAGGCGCGGCTTACGCCGGTTTTCACCATGCGAAGGCCCCACAAAAGTAGAGCTACAGCGCCGATTGGGTCGAACACTTGACGCTACCTAGTTTCGCGGGAATCGGCGTCAGCGCAGAAAACGCTTCTCGTCGGCCTTGACCTGATCCATCTTCTGCAGGCGGAAGATTTCCTCGACCGGAACAATATCCTTGTGGACGTTCTGGACGCCTCCATCAGTAATGATTCGCCGGAAGGCGTCCTGCATGGCCGTGGTCGCGGCTCGGATGCCGTAGTTGCCATAGATGGTCATCCTGATGTTGCCGAGCGCCTTGATCCGCGTGGCATCAAGTTCTGGATAGGCATTGGGAACGATGACCAACGGAGCGGATCCCTTCCACGCACGCGAGAAACTTTCGATCTCGGCCGGGTCCTTCTTCTTCGAATGGATCAGGATCAAGTCGGCACCGGCCTCGACATAAGCCATGCCGCGCTTCAGAGCCTCCTCTTCGCCCAATCCAGCGATGAGCGCTTCTGTCCGGGCGATGACAAGGAAATCCGGATCCTGCCGGGCCGCGATAGCAGCCTCGATCTTGCCCTGGAATTCCTCGATGCGCAGCAATTCCTGCCGGCCCTCCGCGGCCAAGCTGGTCACCTTTGGAAAGGTCTTGTCCTCAATGACAACAGCCGCGGCACCTGCTTTTTCATATTCGCGAATCGCGTGGATCACGTTCAGCGCGTTACCATAACCGGTGTCGATGTCGGCAACTATGGGCAGCGACGACTGGCCAGCGATGGCGCGCAGCATGTCGAGATGCTGGGTCATCGTGATCAGGCTCATGTCGGCGAGGCCATACAGTGCCGACAGTTCGAAGCCGGATGCCCAGAGCCCGTCAAAGCCGGCCTCTTCGGCAAGCTTCGCCGAAAGCGGGCTATGTGCAGCCATGATGTGAAGCAGAAAATTTTCAGAATCAGATATCGGCAATCGAGCTCGTGGCATCTTGTCATCTCCCTTTAGCGCGACTTATCTTGGTGGGAAGCTAAACTGCGATGACAGGTTCGCCATTCAGAAGCTCAAAAACCTCATCGTATGAAACCGACGCTCGGCTCCCCAGACGCTCCTTGAGGTTTAGATCGGCAAATTCCCTCAACCGCTTGGAAGCAGCTATCGACATTAGTGGGTCAATTCCTATTGCCCTGAGCGTTGCCGCTACCTCCACCATCTCGTGGGATCGACGAGCGCCATGTATGACGGACCGGCCAACTAGGAAGTTGGCGGTTTTGCGCCATCCCAAGCCCGGATACCCAGCCTCCACATAATCTAACACTTCGTCGCAAACGTCATATCGCGAGGCGGCAAGAAGGCATTCTAGGATTAGTGCTTCCAATCCTTTAACAATAATGCTTCTAAACATCTTCGCGGCCGATGCGCGCCCAATTTTTTCCCCAAAGAATTCTACATTCATGCCTGCGGTGTTTAGATCTTCGGCCGCCTTCCGGGCGGCCGCGCCACCGCAGACGAGAATCGGTACCCTAAGGCCTAGCGACGGCACCGCCGCCATAATCGCAGCTTCGACATACTTCGCGCCTGACAAAGCAATTGTATCCCCGATCGTTCGCTTCAGATCGGGCGAGACGGAGTTGAAGTCGATGAATGTGTTCCGTGGCGTCAGGTGCGGGAGCGCCTTTCGCGCGGCATCCAGAGCGGTGTCCGACGTGACGACCGAAAGGACGAGGTCGCTGGAATCAACCAGCTGCTCGACGGTTCGGCAAATTGTAACTCCTTTTAAGCGCTCCGCATGCGACGCGGATTGCGAGAAGGAGAGATCCGCAAAAGTCCTATCGTAAGCAAGTATTCTATTTACACCATGTTCACGAAGGCCCAATGCAAAGGTACGTCCAACTTCGCCAAATCCGATAAAACCTATAGTCTGATCCATTATCGATCCTGGGCATGTTAACTGTAGAAGGTGCCGCGACTGGGACTCGGATGAGCCATGCCGATCCGCGACTGGAAACGCGGCTAATCTGTCGCAGCTTAATATTACTTGAGGCGCTAGCGTGACAACGGAACAGTGCGAATGCACCGCATTCCGCAGTGGAATGCATGCGTCAATCGAGCGGGGCAAATTCCTTACGGCAATGAAGCCATTGCCAATTGTTTCTTGCCTTCAACCTCGCGGTTGCACATACGAGCAACGGGTAGCGACACTTCAGGGTGCCATGAAAGATTCAACGCCGATTGGACAGACTGCCTCGGTCGACGAGCTTTGCCGTTGGTTGCAGTGTGAAAGTCCATCAACAGCAGTCGACGGTGTAAACAGAATGATGGACCTAGTCGTCGAAAAGGTCCGTGGAACCTCGATTTCAATTGAGCGCTTGCCTGGTCATTCAGGCGCGGGCGATATCGTCATCCTCCGCAGCCGGCCGGAGGACGAGACACGAAACGCGCCTATTCTGCTCCTTTCACACCTCGATACCGTCCATCAAGTTGGCTCTGTTCGGACCTCAATGCCTATCGTCCAACGCGACGACAGACTGTTTGGTCCTGGCGTCAGCGATATGAAAGGCGGTGCCTATCTCGGCCTGACTGCGATGTTGGAAGTCGTGAGACGAGAAACCGCAAGGAGGCCGATTACATATGTCTTCACGTCCGATGAAGAGATTGGCAGCCCGACCAGTCGGCCGGTAATTGAAAAGGAAGCTGCCAAGGCGGCCTTTGCGCTTGTCACTGAGGCCGCACGGCCTGATGGCTCCATCGTCACAGCACGCTGCGGTGTCGGACGATTCAAGGTGGGCATAACCGGTACAGCCGCTCATGCGGGGCGTTGGGAAGACTGCGGACAGAGTGCAATTAGTGAGGCCGCACGGCAGATCGTCGCAATCGATGCAATGAGTGACCATAGCCAAGGAGTCAAATTGACGATTGGGACAATTGGCGGAGGGTCAGCGGAAAACGTCATTCCGGCAAATGCAGAGTTTTCAATTGATCTCCGCTTTGCGGATGCAGCCAAGGGTGCAGCAATCGCGGCACAGCTAAAGGCGTTGCGTTCTGAACACGCCGGCATATCCATTTCGGTAGCTGGGGGGATTAATCGTCCTGGATATGCCCGGACTGAGGCGATTGATACCCTCTTTGGTCATGCACATGCGCTGGCGGCCGAAATTGGCTTCGAGCTCCGGCAAGCGCCGATCGCCGGAGGAGCGAGTGACGCCAATTTCACGGCTGCACTTGGCATTCCGACGTTGGATGGCTTAGGGATTGTGGGTGGTGGTGGTCACACCGCTCAGGAGTATGGACTGATTTCATCGCTAAAGCCGCGGGGGATGCTGCTTGAGCGCTTACTTGAAACTCTCTAGGGAGCCTTCATCCGTCTTCACCACTAGGCGATGTGGTATTTTCATGGATTGTGCGGCGTCGACAATCCAGTTGCGAAAGGCGCGGACATTTCGATCCTTAGCCTTTCTTTTGTCGTAGACGAGATAGTACGCGCTGCCGGAGGCAACGGCTATATCAAAAGGGACGACGAGCTGGCCTGACGCAATATATGCCTGCACCAAAGGATAAGGGGCGACAACGATCCCAACACCGTCTGCTGCTGCTTGCAGGGCAAAATGATAGTGATCGAAATGAAGCCCTTGGTCGGGGTCGACGGAGCGTTCACCGACAGCCTCAAGCCAACCCTTCCAAGCGTGTCTGCGCGTAATGGCGTGGAGCAGCGTCTGACCCGACAGATCTGTCGGCGTTTGGATTGTCTCTGCGAGGTTGGCATTGCAGGCCACCACGTGGTCGTCGTCCATCAGAAAGTCGGCGAGAGGCACCTCTTCCCTACCGTCTTTTCTCAGTCTGACGATTGCGATGTCGATTTGATCTCTATTGAGATTGAATTCTGCCAGGGTGGCGCCCAACGACGTCCGGAGGCGAACGTCGATCTTTGGATGAAGGTGCCTGAATGCCTGTAGACGCGGAATGACCCAGCGCATGGCAAGCGTCGGAGGCACGCGCACCTCGAGCAATGCAGTGTCGGGATCCGGCTTAAGGCTTGTTACCGCCTTTTCTAGGAGTTCGACCGCTTCTCGAACTTGAGGCCAGAATGCTTCGCCGACCTCGGTCAGTTCCAAGGAGCGCGTCTTGCGGTGAAAGAGCTTCACCCCCAGCGTATATTCGAGATTGATTATCTGCTTGCTGATGGCGCCTTGCGTCATGTTGAGATCTGACGCGGCCTTCGTAAAGCTGAGGTGCCTGGCGGCCACTTCAAACGCGACCAGTGCGCTCAACGGGGGAAGTTGTCTCATACGCAGGCCCATATGCATTCCGTTTCGGAATGCATATGCCGACGAGAGTTCCATTGTCAATCACCAGTGGATGCAGCAATCTCCAAATGCTGCATTTCGATAGTGCCGTATATAATTACCCGGCACTATGTGCGAACTATTATTGTGATGGATGTATATCCATAGTAATAATCTAAGCGCACATAAAACAAAAGCAATATAATCTAAGAGGGTGTCATCTTTCTTTCACATGAAGAGTGTACCGTATCTGTGGTAGATGTCGTCAGATATAAGGAGTTTTTGTTTGGCATTGTTTCTTTCGACATTTGCCAAAGTGACGCACGGAATAATCTCCGATTTCCGAGCCTTGGTTGGCGGGAATCTGAGGATTGTGAGCGGTGCTTGGAAGAAACAATTGTAACAACGTTTTGGTGAGTGAGTTTCCGTCGGTAGCCCAATCGTCGCTGAATGCGCCTCCGACCATTCACCCAGATCGCGAGCGGAGAGCTTTTATGAACTTTACCAGAAGACGCGTGACTCAATTGGCGGCTTTGTTCAGCGCGACGGCAGTCCTGCCTGGGATCCCGCAGGTGAATGCGCAGGGGGCGGAACGACCGACGCTCGTGGTTGCCGTAAATGACCAACCTGCAAAACTCGAGCCTGCGGACAACCCACTCGCACTCGACATGCGGGTGACCTATTCCGTCTTTGATACGCTCATTCGGCGTGATTATCTCACTGAAAAGGCCAATCCCGAGGGCGGCGTCGTTCTCGTTCCGGGCCTAGCGACGCAATGGCGGCGCATCGACGAACGCACGGTCGAACTGACGTTGCGTGAGGGGGTCAGATTCCACAATGGCGATCCATTCACTGCCGAGGATGTCGCGTTCACCTTCTCCCAAGAAAGGCTCTTCGGGGAGAAGGCGATGTTTCCTTCAGCAAAGACCTATCTTGGTGAGATCGAGCCTGTCGAGGTGATCGACCCGTTGACTGTCCGGATACGGTCTCGCGCTGCCGACCCGGTGCTTGAACTGCGATTGGCCGACCCTGTTGGCAGCGTAATCGGCAAGAGCGCATACGCCGCAGGCGGCCCTGACGGGTTCAAGAGGCATCCAATTGGGACTGGGCCTGCGAAGTTCGTAAACTGGAAGAATGGAGATTCCCTGCTCTTCGACGCTTATGACGACTACTGGGGCGGAAGGCCGAATTTCTCCTCGATCACCTATCGCGTCGTACCCGAACTCGCCGCTCGCGTCGCCGGTCTGATCAACGGCGAATATGACATCGCCTTACAGATATCCCCGGACCAGTTTTCGCTCATAGAAGCAGCCCCGGGGTTGACGGTCCGCGGTGGTCCAATCGACAATTTGCAGCTTATCTGGTTTGTCTGCAATGAGTCCGTAGTCAGCGACAAGCGCCTGCGACAGGCGATGAGCCTCGCGATAGATCGCCAGTTGATTGTCGATAGCCTCTGGGCCGGCAAGACAACGATCCCGAACAGTTTTCAGATCCCGTCTTTCGGTAGCCTCTACAATCCGGATCGCAAGGACTTCAGCTACGATCCCGAGCGTGCCAAGGCGTTGGTTAAGGAGGCTGGGTACACGGGCGACATCATCACGATCAGAAATGTCACCGGATACTATCCGTTTGGCGACGAGATGATCCAGGTGGTTCAAAAGATGTGGCAAGATGTGGGGTTGAACGTCAAACTGGAAATGGTCGAGAGCTTCTCCCAAGTCTACACCCCCGGGCGGGCGGTCGGTACGGGATCTGCGAACTTCCTGATGCCAGCCCCTGAAGGATTGGGTTACATACTGTTTGGCAAAGGGTCTACAGCACAGACCAGACACGGTTTTGTTACGGCGGACAATCTCAACGCAGTCATAGACGAGCTGAAGACGAGCGCCGACCCGAAATCGCGGTACGATCTCTATCAACAAGCTCTCGACATTCTGGCGGACGAGGTGCCGGCAACGGCAATCTACCTAATGCCGCAGTTCTATGGCGTGAAATCCGCGATCCACTGGACTCCCTATCCGGGATACTGGCTGGACTTCCGACCCGACAACCTATCTTTCGCAAATTAAAGTCTTGGTTCCGCCGACGCCCTGCCGTCGCCGGAACGACTGGATCACAAGAATGGCAACCAAAACCGGACAGAATGGTCACGACCCGATGTTGAGCGTTCGTGGCCTGCAGGTTGTCCTACCTGCGGGCAATAGCTGGGCATATGCGGTTCGGGGCGTCGACATCTCTCTCGATCAGCATTCAACACTCGGCCTCGTTGGAGAGAGCGGTTGCGGGAAAAGCATGACGGGTCGGGTGCTTCTAGGCCTGCTTCCGAAGTCAGCAAAGGTTTTCGGTCAGGTCATGTTTGGCGGCAGGAACCTACTGGATTTGACCGAGACGCAGTTCAACGAAATTCGCGGGCGGGAGATCGCGATGATCTTTCAGGATCCGATGACCGCACTCAATCCTGTTCTGACAATAGGCATGCAGATCACGGAGGTGCTCGTCCGCAAGTTGGGGATGAGTGGCGCGGCGGCCGAAAACGAGGCCGTACGCTTGCTCGATCAGGTCCGCATTCCTTCAAGCAGAGCCCGTTTGAGGTCCTTTCCGCACGAGTTGTCGGGCGGCATGCGTCAGCGTGTGGTGATCGCCGCCGGAATAGCGACCCGGCCGAAACTTCTCATCGCAGATGAACCTACGACGGCTTTGGATGTGAGCGTCCAGGCAGAAATCCTGCAGCTGCTCACGTCCCTCAGGAAGGAACTCGGTATCGCGATCATACTGATCAGCCATGACTTCGGGGTCATTTCAAGAATATCGGACGAGGTGGCGGTCATGTACAGCGGCCGAATTGTCGAGCGCGGGCCTGTTCGGGACATCTACCACAGGCCGCGCCACCCCTACACGCAGGGTCTGCTTCGCGCGATACCCAGAATCGACTTTACCGACGAATGGATGCCAACGATCGAAGGGGTCGTTCCAAGCGCCATCGAGCTAATCCGGGGGTGCGCCTTTGCTCCGCGATGCCCGCGCCGCCGCGACGAGTGTGAAGCCACGTTGCCCCCGCTGACATTGACCGATGGAAGGAGATTGAATGCGTGTTTTAATCCAGTGCCTTTGCAATGACCGTGGTGAAGATGAACTTTCCTTTGCTTCAGCTTGAGAATGTGGGCAGGGATTTCGTTCTGTCAGCTGGAATCTGGTCAGGCAAATCATCGATCTTGCGCGCCGTCCACCAAGAAAGCCTGACGCTTCAACGAGGCGAAATCCTCGGGATCGTCGGCGAAAGTGGATGCGGTAAGTCGACCTTGGCCAGCTTGGTCACCGGAGTACGCGAGCCATCACGGGGGCGAATCTTTTTCGATGGGCAGGACATAACGCATCTGAAGAGCAGTGCGCGACGGGCGTCGAGGCGGCGAATACAGATTGTGTTCCAGAACCCCGCGAGTGCACTCAATCCGCGGATGCGTATCCTGACGCAGGTAAAAGAGGGGCTGATCGTCCATGGGATCGGAGACCCTGCGGGCCGCGAGAACCTCGCCAGGGAAGCACTGCTGAAAGTCGGCTTGGCCGACGAAATGGTCATGCGGTATCCCCATCAACTCAGCGGAGGGCAGCAGCAGCGCGCCGCGATTGCGAGGGCCATCGTTACCAGTCCCGAGCTGATCGTCCTGGATGAGGCCGTTTCCGCCCTGGATGTCTCGGTCAAGGCGCAGGTCATCAACCTGTTGAAACATCTCAAGCGATCCATGGGGCTGAGCTATTTGTTCATCTCGCATGATCTCGCGGTGGTTCGCCAATTGTGTGACAGGGTTGCCGTTATGCTCGGCGGCCGAATCGTGGAGTTGGCGCCGGCGGATGAACTCTTCCGCGAGCCACGTCATCCGTTCACCCGGACCTTGATCGAAGCGATTCCACACCCCGATCCGGATGTCCCGTTCGCTCCTCTGCCCCCTGTGATCGACCGAAAGTTGTCTGCCGAAAGATGTCCGTTCGCCGATCGCTGCACCTATATGGAAGAGGTTTGCGCAGGTGCGGCCCCGCTACTTTCGAGCATCGACGCTACACACCAGATCGGGTGTCACATCGATCCTTTTGCACCATCTCTGGAACGGGCAGCGCTATGAACCTGCGATATGTCCTGAGCCGCCTTCTGGGCGGATTGCTTACCCTTTTGCTGATCGTCACTTTGACGTTCTTTGCTCTCAGACTGAGTGGAGACCCAATTCAAGTTCTGCTACCCGACACGACGCCCCAGGAAGTGGTCGAACTCTACCGTGAGCGCTGGGGGCTAGATCAACCCCTTGCAGTTCAATATGTGAAGTACGTCGTCGGCATTTTTCATGGCGATTTCGGCTTGGCGTTCTCGGATGGTCGCAGTGCGCTTCAGGTCGTGTTGGAACGCGTGCCCGCGACGGCGATGCTGGCACTGGCTGCTATAGCGATCGGAGTCATCTGCGGCATTGGCGGAGGCATAGTAGCGGCTTTGAACCGCAACTCGGCAATAGATCGCGCGGTAATTGCTTTCGCCGTGTTCGGCTATGCCGTTCCAAATTTCTTCTTCGGAATTCTTCTGATCCTTCTGTTTACGGTGAAGCTCGGGTGGCTGCCCAGTTCCGGCAGCGGGACGATATGGCACCTGATCATGCCCGCACTGACCCTCGGTCTCTGGGCCTCAACACCATTGGCGCGCATTACTCGTGCCTCGGTTCTGGAGACGCTCGGCCAACCCTATATGGTGACGGTTCGAGCGAAGGGATTGCCTTACTACTACGGGGTGTTCCGACATGCTCTACCAAATGCGGCGATACCGATCATTACCATCCTCGGCTTGAATTTCGGCACGCTCATTGGGGGTGCAGTTATCACAGAAACCGTTTTTGCGTGGCCAGGAATTGGACGGCTGACCGTTTCAGCCGTGGCAAACCGTGAATTGGCGATCGTCCAAGTAATTGTGCTGTTCGTAGCTACGATCATGGTGAGCATAAATCTTGTGGTCGACCTGCTTTATACATGGATCGACCCCCGCATCTCCGTTGTCTCCGGGAGACAGAAATGAGGATTGAGGCAGCCACCGGAATAAAGCCTGACTATCGGAGCCGTTCAGCCACATTTTGGTTGTGCACGGGATATCTCGCTCTCGTGACAAGCGCCGCGATCCTGGCCATGTTCATCGCGCCGTTCGGCTATAACGATCAGGATCTGCTTCAAAGGCTAAAGCCCCCGAGTTTCCTAGGAGGGCCATCAGCCCATCTGCTTGGCACCGACCAACTTGGTCGAGATGTGTTCTCCCGACTTCTTTTTTCCATTCAGACCAGCCTCGCCATCGCATTTGTAGGAACGATCATTGGGGCGGCAGTCGGCACGAGCCTGGGCTTCGTAGCCGCACATTTCGGGGGCATCATGGATCGCGCAATTATCATGCTGATCGACATGCAGGCTGCCTTGCCATTCATCATCTTGGCTCTCGCAGCGCTCGCGATCTTTGGAAATTCATTCATAGTATTCATGGTCATTGTCGGAATCCATAGTTGGGAAACCTATGCGCGCTTGATCCGTGCAGCAGTTCTTTCTGCCAACTCCAGCGACTACGTGACAGCGATGCGTATCATGGGCGCGAGTCCGTGGCGCATCTACATCCGCCATGTGCTGCCCAATGTGGCCGGTATCCTGATCGTGCAAATCACCCTTAGCTTTCCAGCGGTGATCCTTCTGGAAAGCGGTCTGAGTTTTGTCGGGTTGGGCGTGCAGCCGCCATCGACCAGTCTGGGACTGATGATCGGAAGCGGTCGTGATCTGCTGACCCAGGCACCGTGGCTAGCACTAGCGCCCGGGTTGACGATCTTCCTCACTTGCCTGTCCGTTTCGATGCTTGGCGATAAACTCGGCGACAAGCTTAACGTTACCCTGAACTAAAAAGCGAAGTCCGTCTCGATGTCGAATTCGATTTCCACTGTGTTTGACCTTCCAGGCCGTTTCTATCGCGGGAACCTTCATACGCACACCACAATGTCCGACGGGACTTTGTCGCCGGCAGAGTTGGCGGACGCCTATCGCAGCGAGGGCTACCACTTCGTGGTCGCCAGCGATCATTTTTGGGAACGTCATGGCTGGCCGATTACCGATACGCGCGACGTTAGAACTCCCGACTTCACAACACTTATCGGTGCCGAACTGCATGCGCCGCAGACAAAGTTCTGGGAGGTCTGGCATCTGCTCGCTGTTGGCTTGCCGCTCGATTTCGCTCCTCCGGATAAGAACGAGACTGGTCCCGAATTGGCACGTCGCGCGGCCGCGACTGGCGCCTTCATCGGATTGGCTCATCCGGCATGGTATGCGTTAACGGTGGAAGACGCCGACACGATCGACGTTGCGCACGCCGTGGAGGTGTATAATCACACCAGCGAAGTCGGCTTCGGCAAGGGCGATAGCTGGAGTTTGATGGATATTCTTCTGGCGCGCGGACGAAAGCTGACCGCGTTCGCCGCTGATGACGCCCATTTCAGGACACCCGATGCATTCGGCGGCTGGGTCCAGGTGAAAGCCAGGACGCTTTGCCCAGACGCGCTTCTGGCGGCCCTCAAGGCCGGACATTATTACTCGAGCCAAGGTCCAGAGATCCATCACATCGATGTTGGGCTGGATTCAATTGTCGTAAGCTGTTCGCCAGCCTGGAATATTATTGCTTCCTGGCAGGGAAAATTCGCGAGCCGTTCAATTGGCTATGGTCAAACTGAAGCCAAATTAGATCGTCGGGCTCTTGGTGATGCCGATTATTTTATAGTCACGGTTGTCGACGAATCGGGTCGAAAAGCTTGGTCAAATCCGATCTGGCTCAAAGGTCGAAGCTGATGGCTGCTTCTCTAAATTCTTCGGAAGCGTGGAGCCGCAGGTCGAGATTCCGATGAGTGGGGCTCCAACATGACCGCTTCAATTTTTTTTGCTCACGTTGACAGAGTGCTTTCAGAAATCGAAAGCGAGGGTCTCTACAAGCGAGAGCGCTCGATTTCGGGACCGCAAGGTGGCCGCATCAATACGGTGTCGGCAGTGGGAACACGCGAAGTCATCAATCTATGTGCCAACAACTATTTGGGCTTGGCAAACCACCCCGAAATCGTCGCCGCGGCGAAGACTGCACTTGACGAGTTCGGCTTCGGCATGGCGTCGGTGCGTTTCATCTGTGGCACGCAAACTCTCCACCGCGACCTCGAGCGAATGATTGCGCATTACTTGAGCAAGGACGATGCGATCCTTTTTGCTGCCTGCTTTGACGCCAATGGCGGCGTATTCGACCCCTTGCTCGGGGAGGAAGATGCCATCATCTCGGATTCACTCAACCATGCGTCGATCATCGACGGCGCCAGGCTTTGTAAGGCAAGGCGCTATCGCTTCGCTAATGGCGATATGAACGAACTGGAGGATCGGCTGAAGGAAGCCGATGCGGCAGGGGCACGCGTAAAGATGATAGCCACAGACGGCGTGTTTTCCATGGACGGCTACGTGGCGAACCTTGTTGCTATCTGCGACCTCGCCGACCGCTACAGCGCGGTGGTCATGGTCGATGATTGCCATGCCACGGGTCATCTGGGCGAAAGAGGCCAAGGGACGCCGACGCTGACTGGCGTCGGACAGCGCGTCGATATCGTGACTGGTACACTGGGCAAGAGCCTTGGCGGGGCGATGGGAGGTTTCGTCGCCGCGTCTCAGTCCGTCATCGACTTACTGCGACAGCGGGCGAGGCCGTATCTTTTCTCCAATAGCCTTGCACCTGCGGTTGCGGCCGGATCCGTCAAGGCTATCGAGATCGCCCAGAAGGCTGATGATCGCCGTCGAGTATTGGCTTTGCATGCCGAGCGCTTCCGGGCCGGCCTCGCAAAGGCTGGTTTCGAACTACTACCCGGGCAGACACCGATTATTCCGGTGATGCTCGGCGACGCGAAATGCGCACAGAAGATGGCGGCCGCACTCGACGAGCGCGGCGTTTATGTTGCTGGCTTTTTCTACCCCGTCGTGCCGAAGGGACGGGCTCGCATCCGCACCCAGATGTCCGCCGCGTTGACGGAGACGGACATCGATTTCGCCATTGATGCTTTCAAGGATGCCGGCGTCACGCTTGGTCTAATTTGATGATTGCGAGAGGTATGCTGATGCGAACCCTGATGAAGGCAAGGTCCGAACCCGGCCTTTGGTTGGACGACCAGCCAATCCCGGCTATCGGCGCCGAAGACGTGCTGATCAAGATCAATAAGACCGGGATCTGCGGCACCGACATTCACATCTATGCTTGGGATGACTGGGCCAGGCGAACGATCCCGGTGCCAATGGTGGTTGGTCACGAATATGCCGGAGAGATCGTCGAAACGGGTTCAAATGTGCGTTGGCTTCATGTCGGCCAACGTGTTTCGGGCGAAGGCCATGTCATCGGGATGACCAGCCGCGCTGCCCGTGGCGGTCGCTTTCACCTAGACCCAGAGACCAAGGGCATAGGGATTAACATCCCGGGTGCCTTCGCCGAGTATCTTCGTCTGCCGGCATTCAACGTGGTGCCGCTGCCTGATGACATAGACGACGAGTTGGGCGCGATTCTCGATCCACTCGGAAACGCTGTCCATACCGCACTGTCCTTCGACCTCGTGGGCGAGGACGTGCTGATCACCGGCGCGGGCCCGATCGGCATCATGAGCGCGGCAGTCGCCCGTCACGTTGGTGCCCGCCATGTCGTGATCACCGATGTGAATCCCTTTCGGCTTGCCTTGGCTGAAGCAGTGACCGACGTCATCGCCGTAGATGTCTCGAAGGAGCAGCTTGCTTCAGTGAAGTCGCGGCTCGGCATGAAGGAGGGATTCGACGTCGGTTTGGAGATGAGCGGCGCGCCCTCCGCTTTCGATCAAATGGTGGACAACCTCGTCATGGGCGGGAAGATTGCGATGCTAGGCCTTCCGGCACGTCCTACCACCGTCGACTGGACAAAGGTCGTATTTAAGATGCTGACGGTCAAGGGAATCTATGGTCGGGAAATGTTTGAGACTTGGCACAAGATGCTCGCCATGCTGCAAAGCGGCCTGGATATCCGTAAGGTGATCACCCATCGACTTCCCGTCACTGACTACCAGGCCGGATTCGAAACCATGATGAGCGGCAATAGCGGAAAGATCGTCCTCGATTGGAATACCTAGCCAATGGTGGCTAGGGCAGATACAGCAGAGAAAGCGTTCAAAAGGCTGCATGGGAGAGATCGGCCGTCATCGAAAAGATGATGGAGTCGACGCCGACGGAGCAACTCCCCAGGAAACTCTCAGGCAAAGTGACCATGCAGTTGAACGATCTGGAGAGAGACGCCGCGAGCGTCCACCGAAGGGGAAAGCCGCATCGTCCGGGCCAGCAGTCCGTTCGGTGCGGTTAAGCTCTCAGGTACAGCGACAGATTGGGGAACAGCCACGGTTTCGGCCCGCCCCAACTTTGTTCGCGGAGAATGGAATGCCTCACATCGCAATCATCGGCGCCGGTATTGCCGGCGTCACCACAGCCTATGCTCTTCTGCAGCGCGGCTGCGCCGTTACCGTCCTTGACCGCCAGCGCTATTCGGGGATGGAAACGTCCTTCGCCAATGGTGGCCAGCTCTCGGCCAGCAACGCCGAGGTCTGGAATCATTGGTCGACGGTGCTCAAGGGCGTCAAGTGGATGATGCAGCGCAATGCGCCGTTACTGATAAGTCCAGGCGTGAGCTGGCACAAATACAGTTGGCTTGCCGAGTTCGTCTCCAACATCGGGAATTATCACGACAACACGGTGGCGACGACGCGGCTGGCGATCGCGGCACGACAGCATCTCTTTGCGATCGCTAAGCGGGAGAAGATCGATTTCGATCATGTCCGCCGGGGCATATTGCACATCTATTGGGACAAAGGCAGCTTCCTGCATGCATTGGAAGTAAACGCCATGCTGGTCGAAGGCGGCCTCGACCGCCAACCGGTGACAGCCGCAGAGATAGCATCAATCGAGCCGACGCTGCATGGCAAATTCCATGGCGGTTTCTACACGCCGTCGGATTCGACCGGCGACATTCACAAATTTACATTCGGCCTCGCCAAGGCATGTATGCGCCACGGTGGGCGCTTCATTCTCGATGCCGACGTCAACCGGATTGTTGCCAATAGCGAGTACAATATCCATTATTCGGCGGACAGAACGAACGGCAAGGCCGATCGAAAGACAATACGGGCTGATGGCGTCGTCATATGTGCTGGATCCGCCAGCCGCAAACTTGCGGCAATGCTTGGCGACCGCGTCAACGTCTATCCAGTAAAAGGCTATTCCATCACGGTCCATCTTGATGACGAGCGTAGCCAGAACGCTGCGCCTTGGGTAAGCCTGCTCGACGACCAGGCCAAGATCGTCACGAGCCGTCTCGGTGCCGGACGCTTTCGCGTCGCCGGCACAGCCGAATTCAACGGCATGAACCGCGATATTCGCCATGACCGTATCAGACCTCTGGTCGATTGGACCCGCTTGCTGTTTCCCGAGGTCGACACCAATCGAGTGGTGCCGTGGGCCGGCTTGAGGCCTATGATGCCCAACATGATGCCGCGGGTAGGCAAAGGACGCCGCCCGGGCGTATTCTACAACACCGGTCATGGCCATCTCGGATGGACACTCTCGGCCGCGACGGCCGAGTTAGTCGCTGATCAGATATGTACAGCATACTCCGCATAGTTCCTTCGAACATCGGCGATGGGACAAATGCTTGTCTGACGCCAATGCGTTGGAAGGGAATGGCATCGGTGGTAGTGAAAGGGAGTTATTCCAAGCCGATGCCGCTGGCATCCTCGACGTCTCGGAAATCGCAGTGTGCCTCAGCTGTACGCCTTAGATGGTTGCTATGTGGTTGCAACCGGCTCTCAAAGCATGCACGACAAATCTTCGCCTGCCATAACGCTCTGATATTTATAAGTAAATTGGCGCACCCGACAGGATTCGAACCTGTGACCTCTGCCTTCGGAGGGCAGCACTCTATCCAGCTGAGCTACGGGTGCGCTGCCGGAGAACCGGAAGCAAATGTCGACTGGCGTGAAACCTCGCCGACGCAGCGCTTCTTAGCCTATGGAGACGCGTTCAGCAACCGAGGAAACGGCGACGATCGCGGAATTGGGCATGGGCTGGATTGCCGGCTTTCGACCAGTGGCCGTCGGCCGCGCTTCGGTCGAGCCGATCAGTACTGCCCGATCGCCGCGGGCGGCGTCGGACCGGGCGCGCCGGCATGGCTCGTCGCGACGACGTCTTGCGCCACCGGAGGCGGCATTCCCGCCGGCGCCGGCCGCGAGATACGTGCCGGCGCGGCCGCCGCCACGGTGCGCGGGAAATAGGCCTCGATCAGTTCCTCGACATGCGCGTTGCGGCTTTTCGCGGTCTCGCCGCCCATCACCAC
Organism: Aquamicrobium sp. LC103; assembly: GCF_001014615.2. GTDB lineage: Bacteria > Pseudomonadota > Alphaproteobacteria > Rhizobiales > Rhizobiaceae > LBCQ02. The sequence goes on along the minus strand of NZ_LBCQ02000001.1, from coordinate 33,619 downwards.
CACGACGAGGCCGCGACCGCCGCGACGAACGGAGGTGGCGACGTTGTAGCCCGAGGCGCGGATATAGCCGGTCTTGAGGCCGTCGACGCCGGCGACGCCGCCGATCAGGTCGTTATGGCCGCGAATGACCTTGCCCGCATAGGTGAAGGAGCGGTCGGAGAAATAATGATAGTGGTGCGGGTAGCGCTTGCGCAGCGCCACCGAAAGCGCGGCCATGTCGCGCGCGGTCGTGCGCTGCTCGAGATCGGGCAGACCGGAGGCGTTGCGGAAGACGGTCGAGCGCATGCCGAGCTGACGCGCCCGCGATGTCATCACCGCCGCGAACTGCTCCTCGGAACCGGCGAGGAACTCCGCCACCGCCACCGCCACGTCGTTCGCCGACTTCGTCGCCAGGCAGCGGATCGCGGTCTCGACGTCGATCGTCTGGCCCGCCTTCAGCCCCATTCTCGACGGCGGGCGCGAGGCCGCATTGGCGGACACCGGTATCGGCGTGGCGAGGCTGATCTTGCCGGCGTCGAGCGCCTCGAACAGGAGATAGAGCGTCATCATCTTCGCCAGCGAGGCCGGATAGCGCGGCTCGTCCGCGGCGCGCGCGAAGAGGACCTTGCCGTTGCCGGCATCGACCACGATGGCCGCGTATTTCTCCGAGACGAGCGGGGTCACGGCGGAGGATTCCAGCACCGACGAAGTGGTGCAGCCGCTCGCCGCAAGCAGCGTCGCCAAAACGATTGCGGCAAAGCGGGGAAGCCTTATCGTGACCGGAGAGGCGGGCAAGGGCGGACCTTTGAAAAACATGATCGAATACGTTCAGAGTTGTCGGATCATGCCTGACGGCAGGATTCGTCGCAATCCCGCGGGCAGCCCAGGGGCGGAAAAGCAGGGGACTTTTCACAATGAACACGCATGAATTCGCCGCCGCCGGCATCTCGGTGACGGTTGACCTCTCGGTCGGCCATATCGCGCGCCTTTCGATCGAGCACGGCGGCAGGACGCTCGTGCCGCTGCATCGCGCGCCCTGGGCGGACGAGAGCGACGCGGACCTGCCGGAGGGGCCGGCGCCGAACGTCGCCCGGCTTTCCGGCGACTTCTTCTGCGCGCCCTTCTCGCGCAACGATGTCGAGGCGGCGCCGACCCATGGCTGGAGCGCCAACGGCGCCTGGGAGCCGGTTGAGAGCGCGGCGGTCGAAGGCGGCTGGCGCGCCCGCTTCCGGCTCGAGCGGCCGGTCATGGGCGCCGTGCTCGAAAAGACGATGACGCTGCGCGACGGCCATCCCTTCCTCTACCAGGAACACCGCTTCCATGGCGGCGGCGGCGAGGTGCCGGTCGCGCACCACACGATGGTAAGGATGGAGGAGGGCGGAACGCTCGCCTTCTCGCCGAAGAAATGCGCGCTGACGCCGGAAACCGCGCTGGAGGCCGATCCGGCGCGGGGCCGCTCGCTGCTCGCCTATCCGGCGCGTTCGGAACGTCTCGAACGCGTGGCGATGGCCGGCGGCGGTTTCGCCGATCTCGGGCGCTACCCGATCGGCGAGGCGCATGAGGATTTCGTCACCCTGGTGGAGGCCGCTGACGCCGGCATCGGCTTCGCCGCCTGCGCGCGCCATGCCGAGGCCGATCTCGTCCTGGTGCTGAAGAGGCCGGCCGAGCTTCCCGTCACGATGCTCTGGTATTCGAATGGCGGGCGCCGCTACGCGCCGTGGAACGGCCGCCATGTCGGCGTGCTCGGCATCGAGGACGGATGCAGCGCCGTCGGCCATCGTGCCTCGATCGGCGACAATCCGGTGAGGCGCGAGGGCGTCGCGACCGCCTTGAGGCTCGTGCCGGACGGCAGCGTCGCGGTGCGGCAGGTGATCGGCGCGACCGCTCCCGACAAAAGGAAGCCGCCGGTGAGCATCGTGCCCGCCGGCGGCTGCCTGATCTTGACGTTCGAGGACGGTCACCGCGAGGCTCTGCCTTTCGACGATGAATTCCTCGCATAGGCATCACGGCGCGGCGGGAGACGCCGCGCCGGGCGGGATCACTTGTCGACGCCGCCCCAGATCGCCTCGGCGGTGCGCACCACCAGGTCGAGCTTGCGCTTCTGGTCGTCCTCGGTGATCTTGTTGCCTTCCTCGGTGGAGGCGAAGCCGCATTGCGGGGCGATGCCGAGCTGGCCGATATCGGCGAATTCCGACGCCGCGTCGAACTTGCGCTTGAGATCGTCGAGATCTTCCAGCTCGCCGGTCTTGGTGGTGATGAAGCCGGGCAGCACGCGCTTGTTGCCCTTCGGCAGAAGCCGCAGCGGCTCCAGTCCGCCGGCGCGCTCGGTGTCGTATTCCATGAAATAGATGTCGACGCCGGTCTTGTTGAAGATCGCGTCGGCGGCCGGGTCGTAGGCGCCCTCGGCGGCATGCGTGGAGGCGAAATTGCCGCGGCACATATGCATGCCGATGACCATGTCGTCGGGCCGGTCCTTGATCGCCTCGTGCATCATCCAGGCGTAGCGGTCGATCAGCCAGTCCGGATCCTGCCCCTCGGCCGCGCGGGCGGCACGGTGCTTGGGGTCGCAGAGATAGGCGAAGAAGATGTCGTCCATCTGCAGATAGCGGCAGCCGGCGTCGTAGAACGCCTTCACCGCCTTGGCGTAGGTCTTGGCGAGGTCGGCGAACAGCGCCTCCGGATGCTGGTATTCCTTCGGGTGGATGTCGGCCTTGGCGGTGCGGAAATGGCAGCAGCTCGGCCCGGGGATCGAGATCTTCGGCGTGACGTTGGTCACCGAGGCGACGAACTTGTAGTGCTCGAGCATCGGATGGTCTTCCGGGAAGTCGAGCTTGCCCTTGATGGTCGGGAAGATCGGGCGCAGCTTGACGCCGTGGAACTGCACGCCCTCGTCGCGCTCCTCGAGCTCGAAGCCGGTCAGCTCGCCCATGAAGTCGTAGTGCCAGAAGGAGCGGCGGATCTCGCCGTCGGTCACCGCCAGCAGGCCGGCATCCTGCTGCAGCTTGACCGCGTCGCGGATCGCGGCGTCCTCGGCGGCTGCCAGCTCCTCCGCGCCGATCGTCTTGTCGTCATAAAAGCGCTTGCGTGCTTCCTTGACTGCGGCCGGGCGCAACAGGCTGCCGACATGGTCTGCGCGGTAGGGAGGCTTTGCGACGGGCGCGCTGGTCATGAATTCGTTCTCCGAAGTTTCACATGTTCACGAATTAGCCGGGGCTAGCATGTCGGTCCGGAAAATGCCAATTCGCAAGGCTCCGGCGGCTGGTCCGGCCGTCGCTTTTGCTGGCATTGGCTCAATTGGAACGCCATGATGAAAACCCGACGGCCGCTTTCTCTAGCGAAAGTACTGCTCTATAACAATCAACCGTCTTGGGAGGAACAACAATGAAACTGAAATCTCTTTTTCTGGCCACCGTCGCGCTTGGGGCGACCGTGGTCTCGGCCCACGCGCAGGAGATCACGCTGCGCCTGCATCAGTTCCTGCCGCCGCAGGCCACCATCCCGGCCAACGCCATCAAGCCGTGGGCTGAAAAGGTGCAGTCCGAATCGGGTGGGCAGATCAAGATCGAGCAGTATGACGCGATGTCGCTCGGCGGCACGCCGCCGCAGCTCGTCGACCAGCTCGTCGACGGGGTGGTCGATATCGTCTGGACGGTGATCGGCTACACGCCCGGCCGCTTCCCCACCACGGAGGCGTTCGAGCTGCCGTTCATGGTGACGACCGGCGAGGCCACCTCCAAGGCCTTCCACGAATATTGCGAGAAGCACTGCGCGGACGAGTTCACCGGCATCAAGGTGATCGCCTGGCACGGCCACGGGCCCGGCCTCATCCATTCCAAGCGGCCGGTGGAAAAGCTCGAGGACATGAAGGGGCTGAAGATCCGCGGCGGGTCGCGCGTCATCAACGAGATGCTGGAGGCGCTCGGCGCGACGCCGGTCGGCATGCCGGTCCCCGCCGTCACGGAGGCGCTGTCGAAGGGCGTCATCGACGCGACGACCATCCCGTGGGAGGTCACGCCGTCCTTGAAGGTCAGCGAGCTCGTCGGCAACCACACCGGCTTTTCCGGCGGCCACGGGCTCTACACGCAGACCTTCCTGTTCGGCATGAACCAGGCGTCCTACGACAGGCTGCCCGACAACCTGAAGGCCGTGATCGACGCCAATTCCGGCATAGAGACGGCCGCCATGTTCGGCCGCACGATGGACGCCGGCGACAAGGTCGGCCTCAAGATCGCCGAGGACCGCGACAACAAGATCGTCACCCTCGACGAGGCCGAAACCAAGCGCTGGCACGACACCGCCGCGCCGCTGATCGATGCCTGGGTCGAGGAAATGTCGGCCAAGGGGCTGGACGCCGCCGCTCTCGTCGAGGATGCGCAGGCGCTGATCGACAAGCATACCGGCATGTAGCCCCACCGGCAGGAATGTCTGAAACCGGCCGCGGGACGTCTCGCGGCCGGTTTTTCATTGCCGCCCGTTCCCGCCGCGATCGATCCCGGCCGGAAACTCTCCGGCTACCGGCGCGCGGAAAAATTCTGTATGTAGGGGCTGCGTCGGACGAGGAGGAAAGCGGGCGTGAAGCGATCGGCCATCAATTCGATATTGGCGGAAAGCGATGCGATGATCCGCTCGCACGGCTATATCCTGCCTCCCTTCGCCTATCTGGCGCCGAGCGAGATGAAGGCGCGCAGGCAGGAGCTCGCCGGCGTGATCGACAGCCGGCTGGGCTGGGACATAACCGACTACGGCAAGGGCGAGTTCGATTGCAGGGGCCTGTTCCTCTTCACCGTGCGCAACGGCAGCGCCGCCGATCTCGCGCGCGGCCGCGGCATGCTCTACGCCGAAAAGATCATGATCTCGCGGCGCGACCAGCTCGCCCCCATGCACCGCCACGAGGTCAAGGCCGAGGACATCATCAATCGCGGCGGCGGCACGCTGGCGCTCAAGCTTTTCATGTCGGCGCCCGACGGCTCGATCGACGGGAAGGCGCGGGTAGGGGTGCCGGTCGACGGCGTGCCACGCACGCTCGACGCGGGCGGCATATTGAGGCTTGCGCCGGGCGAGAGCGTGACGCTGCTGCCGGGCGTCTGGCATGCCTTCTGGGCGGAGGGCAAGGACGTGCTGATCGGGGAGGTCTCGACCGTCAACGACGACGAGACCGACAACTATTTCGCCGAGCCGATCAGCCGTTTTTCCGATGTCGAGGAAGACGAGGAGCCGAACCATCTCCTCGTCTCGGATTATGCCCGCTGGCTCGGTTGAGGCGGCACAAGACAGGAGAGCGCCATGTCGGAAATCGCGCATCTCGCGGCCACGCTCTTTCGAATGGCATCCGGCCGTGACCGGGTGGTCGTGGCGATCGCCGGCCCGCCCGGTGCGGGCAAGTCGACCTTCGCCGAGGCCCTGCTGGCCTTGCTGCCGGAAAATTCAGCTGCCATCGTGCCGATGGACGGCTTCCACTACGACAATGCCGTTCTCGAGACGCGCGGCCTGCGCGCGCGCAAGGGCGCGCCGGAAACATTCGACTTCGAGGGCTTCCGCGCGCTTCTGGAGCGGCTGCGCAAGGGCGGCGGCGAGGTGGCGGTGCCGGTCTTCGACCGCGGAAGCGATCTTGCCCGCGCCGGCGGATCGATCGTCGGCGCCGACACGAAATACATATTGGTCGAGGGCAACTACCTTCTGCTCGACGAAAGTCCCTGGTACGGGCTCGCGCCGCTCTTCGACTATTCCGTCTATCTCGACGTTCCGCGTCCGGAACTCGAGAAGCGCCTGATCCAGCGCTGGCTCGACCACGACCACACGCCGGAAGCCGCGCGCGAACGCGCCATGTCGAACGACATCCCCAATGCGGAACGGGTCATCGCCAGGCGGCGCTCGGTCGACATCGTCATCAGGCCGCCGGGCTGACGGCGGTTCAGGCGGTCTTTCTCCTGTCGAGGCGCAGCCCGCCGAACTCCACGATGAAATCGACGATCTCCTGAAGGCCGCGCCCGCGCGACAGGTCGGTGAAGCCGAAGGGCTTGCCCTTGCGCATGCGGCCCGCATCGGCCTCCATCACGTCGAGATTGACGTTCACATGGGGCGCGAGGTCGGATTTGTTGATGACGAGGAAATCGGAGCGCGTGATGCCCGGGCCACCCTTGCGGGGAATTTCCTCGCCCTGGCAGACCGAGATCACGTAGAGCGTCAGGTCGGCGAGGTCGGGCGAGAAGGTGGCGGCCAGATTGTCGCCGCCCGATTCGATGAAGACGATGTCGAGGTCGGAAAACTTGCGGTTCATCTCGGCGATCGCCTGGAGGTTGATCGAGGCGTCCTCGCGGATCGCCGTGTGCGGGCAGCCGCCCGTCTCCACGCCCATGATGCGCTCTTCCGGCAGCGCCTGCAGCCGGGCGAGCATCAGCGCGTCTTCCTTGGTGTAGATGTCGTTGGTGACGACCGCGATCGAGAATTCGTCGCGCATCGCCTTGCAGAGCTTTTCGGTGAGCGTCGTCTTGCCGGAGCCGACGGGTCCGCCGATGCCGATGCGCAGGGGTCCGTTGTTGGTCATGATCGAAACAGCCTCGAATATTGTTCTTCGTGTCTCATCGCCGCGATCTCGGAGGCGAGCGTCGCCGAGCCGAGCTCGTCGAGCGTGGAACGCGCCGCGCGCGTGGCGGTGGCGAGTATTTCCGGCTCTAGCCGCGCCAGCAGGGCGACGGCCTCGGTCTGGCCGATCACGCCGAGCCTGATGGCAGCCTGCGCCAGATTGGCCGAGAACGCCTGCAGGAAGGCGGCGAGCGCGTCCTCCAGCGCGATCGCGTGCGCGCCGGCGGTCGCGCCGACCGCGACGCAGTAGGGGCATTCCTCGCCTAGGGACGCAATCGCGCTTGCCGGCCATGTCGCTGCCGCCTTGAGGAAGGCTGTGCCCTGCAGCATCGCCTCCATGTGCCGTTCCTTCGAGCCGGCGAGCGCTTCGGCCAGTTCGGCGACCTCTCGCGGGGCCTCGCCCGCCTTCGCCCGCCGCCAGCTTTCGGCGAACAGGACCGCGTCGTTCCAGGCCGAGCCGTGGCCGAGCAACGCCGCGATCCATTCCGCGAGGCCGTCGGCATCCTCGATCAGGCCGTCATGCACCGCGCGCTCGAGCCCGTGGCTGTAGCTGAACGAGCCCACCGGAAAGGCGGGCGACAGCCAGGCCATCAGTCGGACGAGCGCGAGGCCGGAGCTGTCAGTCATGGTGGTGGTGATGATGCCCGTGTTCGTGCCCATGATCATGATCATGATGGTGATGATCGTGGCCGTGCGAATGACCGTGGCCCGAATAGGCGCCGCGCACCGGCTCGAACGATCCGACGATCTCGCGGACCGTTGCGCCGAGCCCTTCCAGCATCGCCTTGATGACATGGTCGCGCAGGATGAGGATGCGATCCTCGTCGATCTGGGCGGCGAGATGCCGGTTGCCGATGTGCCAGCAGAGCCGGGCGAGGTGCAGGCGGTCGCGCGCCGCGATCTCGTAGAGCTCCTCCTCGGCCGCCGCTATCGCGGCATTGCGCCCGTCTTCGAGCATCAGCCTGTCGCCGGTCCCGAGGTGAACCGGCTCGGCAAGGTCGATGAACACTCGTTCGCCGCCTTTCAGCTCGATCACCTTGCGCCGCAGATGGCGTTCGTCATGCGGCAGGATCGCCGTGTCGAAAGGCTCGGCGAGGCCGGCCGTCTTCTCCGCCTCCACGATCGAGGTGACACGGGAGAACTTGGTGAAATCCCGGTTGATGCTCAGTTTCAAGCTGCTGCGTCCTTCTGTCTGGCGCGAGCGCGGAGCGCGCCGGCAGGCGATCTTAGCCGCCGCCGGCGGATTTTCACAAGCGGACGGTTAGGTCAGGATTGTGCGGCGCCGGCGAAGGCCTCGTCGTAAGCCTCGACCGCGAGCCTTGCTCGCGCGCGCACCGTTGCCGCGTCGTCGCCCGGCTTGTAGAGGCTGGAGCCCAGGCCGAAGGTCCGCACGCCGATCCTGGCGAAGTCGGCGAAGCTTGTCTCAGAGACGCCGCCGACCGCCCCGAGCACGGTGTCGCCGGGCAGGATCGCCTTAATCGCCGAAATGCCGGACGCGCCGAGCGCGCTCGCCGGGAAGAATTTCAGCGCCGAAGCGCCCGAGCGCAGCGCCAGCAGCGCCTCCGTGGGAGTGAACACGCCGGGCAGCGAGACCATGCCGCGCGCGCCGGCCATGGCGATCACCTCGGGGTCGACATTGGGGCTGACCATCAGCCTGCCACCGGCATCGGCGACGCGGGCGCAGTCCTGCGCCGAGAGCACGGTGCCGGCGCCGATCAGACCGTCGTCGCCGAAAGCCTTGGCGATGATCTCGATCGAGCGGAACGGCTCCGGCGAGTTCAGCGGCACCTCGATGGCTTCGAACCGCTCTTCCATGAGCACGCCGACGATCGCTTCCACCTCGGCGGGCTTCACGCCGCGCAGGATGGCGACGAGGTCGCGCTTGAAGGACGGCCATGCAATGGTTTTGCTCATCTTCATTTCCTTGTCCATAGCCTGGCGGCCGCCTTCGCCAGCCCGTTTCGCACCGATTCCTCGGCGTCGGCGACATCGACCGCATAGCCGGCGTCGGCCAGCACCGTTTCATAAAGCTTCCCGAGTGCTCCGGAGCCCACCAGCACGATTTTGCCGGGCACGCCGAAGAGCGACTTCGCCGCGGCGATCTCGGCGCCGATCAGAAGACCCGAGAGATGCGCGGCGCCCTGTTCCCGCGACTCGAAGCCGAGCAGCTGTCCCGCCCGGATCGCGAACAGCGAGGCGAACGCGGCCGCCCCATCGTCGCGCACGGAGGCGACGGCGGCACGGAAGGCTGGATCGTCGGCGGCGGGCGCGCCGCCCGCCTCGAGCGCATGCACGAGGATCGAATGCTTGCTGATGACGGAGAAGAGCTCGCCGGTCATGAAGGTGGCGAAGCCGGTCACGTCGCCGTCGTCGATCGAGACCCATTTGCAATGGGTGCCCGGCATGCAGACGAGGCCGGAAAAGCCGTCGGCGATCGAGCCGAGAAGCTGCGTCTCCTCGCCGCGCATGACGTTGGGAGCGTCCGCCGAAACCTGCGCGATGCCGGGGAGGATGCGGATGTCGCGTCCTTCGGCTGGAACGGCGATGGCGCGCTCGTGCAGCTCGCTCAAATGCGTCGGCGTCGGCGCATAGGGCGCCTCGATCCAGCCTTGCCTGGCGCCCGCCATGCCGCAGATCAGAACCGGCAGGTCGTCATTCGCGCCGGCATTTCGCAGGTGCTTGTCGAGGACCGGCTGAAAACCGTGGACGTTGCAGTGGAGCATGCCCTCGTCGCCGCGGCTTGCCGCGAGCGGCGTCCCGTCGGCGGCCATCACCCACAGCCGGAAACTGCTGGTGCCCCAGTCCACGCCGACGAAAGACGCCTTCGTCTGATCAACCATGCCGCGGTTCACTTCCTTCGCGCCCACCCGAGCTTTCATTTGCCGTAGCCGTCTTGGCCGACAGTTTCAAGGAAGGAGAGGCGGTCATGGGTGCGGCCCGTTTCGCTCCGCCGGCTGTCTTCGCGGTTTCCTTGCCGGCTGACTGATTTGCGCCGCAATCTCTACTTAGTCGGTGAACTGGGGTGGCACGCTACTGCGCGAATCCCGGTTCGCGCCGGGGTTGGCGGGTTGTCGTTGGGATTTTTTGGGCGATCGCCGAATCAGTCCTCACGACAGGGACCCGCCGAACGAGCAGTGATAGATACAGGTCGAATCCTTGTCACCGGCGCCACCGGTTTCGTCGGAAAGCACGTGGTCGGCTTGTTGCTGGCCTCGCGTCGCGAGCTGCGGCTTGCGGTTCGCTCGATCGAGGCTTGCCCGGCGCCCTGGCGGGACGACGGGCGGATCGAAATCGTCGAGACCGGCGACATCGAGACGTCGCCGCATCTCGACCAGGCGCTCCAAGGCGTTTCCGCGGTCGTTCATCTTGCCGGACTGGCGCATGTCCACGACGCCGGGGATGTCAACGGGGACGATCCGTTCCTGCGCGCCAATGCGCTCGCCACGGAAAGGCTCGTCCAGGCGGCTGTTCGTGGACGCGTCGACACCTTTATCAACCTCAGCAGTCTGGCGGCGGTGACCGGCAACGCGTCCTCCGATGTGATCGACGACGCGACACGGGGTGAGCCCACCACGAATTACGGCCGGTCGAAGCGCCTGGCGGAGGAGCATGTGGTGGCCATGGCGGGGGAGGGCATGTTCGCCGTCTCGCTTCGTCCGCCGCTGATCGTCGGCGCGGAGGCGAAGGGCAACTGGGCTTCCCTGCAGCGTCTTGCCGCGACCGGGCTGCCGCTGCCCTTCGCGAGCGTCGACAACAGGCGTTCGATGATCGGCGTGGACACCGTCGCTGAGGCGGTCGCCCATCTCTGCTCCGGCCGCTTCCCGCCTGAGGCCGCGGGGAACTACTGCATCGCCGACCCCGAAAGCCTTTCGCTCTCGGAAATCGTGACGGAGTTGCGCGCCGGCATGGGAATGCCGCCGCACCTCGTTCCGTTCCCGACATCGATCCTTCACGGAGTGGCCGAGCTCGTGGATCGGCATCACCGTGCCGACGGGCTGCTCGGAAATCTGGTGGTGGATGCCACCCGCTTTCACGAGACTTTCGATGTCCGGCCGAGACCGGCCCTGCGCGAGGCGATCCGCAAGTCCGGCATGCTCTATGGCGGTAGCCGGCCCGCTTCGGTCGCGGACGCTGCGACTTGACCCGCCTGTTCGACATTGCCACGGCATCGCCCCACTTATCGGTGAAAGCGCGACCCCTGCTGCCGGTTGACATTAGCCGCGCACGCGAAATTCTCTTGCGACGGATCAACAGGGACTGAAACATGCATATTTGGTTCGTCCGCGATTCCGAGCCGCTTCCGATCGACGCCGGAGACAGACGCCTCCTGCGCGGCGGCATGCTGTGCAAGGCGCTTGCCGAACGTGGCCACGACGTCTGCTGGATCACGTCCAGCTTTGATCACTACGGCAGAAGGCAGCGGACGCGCCGCAACGAGACGCACCACGTGACGGATCGCTACCGGATAGAGCTGCTGAGGGCGCCGGGCTACAAGCGCAACACCAGCCCGCTCAGGGTCTGGCACAACCGCCGCTTCGCCCGCGCCTTCCTGGATTTTGCCGAGCGGGCCGAGACGCGTCCCGATGTCATCGTCACCGACGTGCCGACGCCGGAGGCCGCCGCCGCGGCGATCGGCGTGGCGCGCAGGTGGAACATTCCGACGCTGCTGTCCGTGCGTGACCTGTGGCCCGATTTCTTCGCCGATTTCCTGCCCTGGCTGCCGAAGCCCGGGCTGCGCCTGGCGGTCGCTCCGCTGGAGGAGCAGGTCGCCTTTGCCTGCCGGAACGCCACCGCGATCGTCGGCATCTCTCCGCAATATCTCGAATGGGGCCTCGCCAAGGGCGGCCGCGAGCGAAGCGAGCTCGACGCCGTCGTTCCGCTGGGCTACGCGCTGCCTCCGCCGCCTTCCGCGACCGAGACGCAGGAGGAGCTGGCGCGGCTGCGCGCGATGGGGATCGACACGGACAAGCGGATCGTCAGCTTCGTCGGCACCTGGGGCTCGACCTACGATATCGATCTCGTCATCCAGACCGCCGCCCTGTTCAAGGATAGGAGCGACGTGCAGTTCGTGCTCGCCGGAGACGGCGACGAGAGCGGAAGGATGCAACGGCCGATCGAGGGGCTTGCGAACGTCGTCGCGCCCGGTTGGCTGAACGCGCGCCAGGTCGCCGTTCTCCTGGAAAGAAGCGCCATCGGCCTGATGCCCTATCGCGAGGGCGCGCCGCAGGGCCTGCCGAACAAGATATTCGAGTACATGGCCTATGGGGTCTATCAGATATCGACGCTGAACGGGGAAGCCTCGGCTCTGCTCGACGAGCTCGAGGCGGGTCTCACCGTTCCCGGCGGCAATCCGCAAGCCCTGGCCGCTGCGATCTCTCAGGGGCTTGAACGCAGCGGGCTGGTCGGCGAGCGCGAACGCATCCGCCATGAATTCCTCCGACGCTACGGCGCCGACGCGATCTACGCGGAATTGTCCGAGCGGATCGAGCGCCTGAACGGCGGCCGCGAAGGCTGACCGGGGGCGAAAATCCCGCATTCGCGACATCAGAATGGATTTCCCGCCATGACATCACAAAGCCACGCCGTTACGGCGAAACGGCCAAGCAGGTTGCGGTTGCTCGCAAGGCGCTATAAGCCAGCCAGATCAATCGAGACGATCCGTTCCAGTTCACTCCGGCAAACATCCATGACCCTTTGGCAAAGCATCAGGCCGTATCTTTCCGGTCTCGTCCGCTTCTTCCACATCAGCTACATCGAGGCGAAATCCGAACATCGGGGCACGCATCTCGGTATCTTCTGGATACCGCTTTCCTCGTTGCTGTTCGCAGCCATGCTGGCGCTCGTGTTTCATCACGCCGACTCCATGTCGGTGCTGGAATTCTTCTTCTACGTGTTCGCCGGCTACATCTTCTGGAATTTCATCGCGGATTCCATCACCGGCAGCACCGACGTCATCCAGGGCCGCTTCGAGTTCGCCATCCACAACAATCTGTCATTGGCAGGACTGTTCGGAAAGCTGCTGATCGATCGCCTCTTCGCCTATCTTCTCAATCTGGCGGTTCTGGTGATCCTCATCGCGATCCTCAGCCCATGGAAGCTCGGTGTCGGTCTGCTGCTGTTCTTCCCCTTCATCGCGCTAACCGTGGTCACGTCGCTCGGGACGGCCTACCTCGTCAACATGATGACGATCTTCTTTCCCGACCTGAAGGCGCTGATCGCCGTCGGCACGCGTTTCATGTTTTTCGCCTCGCCGGTCTTCTGGAGCGCGGCGGAAGGCGGCGGCGGCGTGCGCGGCTTTCTCGTGAAGTACAACCCCGCCGCCTATTTTCTTTCGCTTCCGCGCCAGGTCTTCGGCATCGAGCCGATCGATGCGAAAGCCTGGCTTGTCGCGGCCATCGTCTCGGCGGTGGTGTGCCTTGTGGGCTATCTCGCCTATCATCAGTCACAGGGCTTCGTAAGGAATCTGAAATAGCCATGGCCAGAATCCATATCGAAAACGCCAGCGTAAGCTATTTTCTGCGCAACAAGGGCGATGCTTCGAAGACCGCAGAGCGCGGCGCGGTTGGCGCGCAGATCGTTGTCGGGCGGCGCTATCTCGAGATAACCGCCCTTCGCGACATCTCGCTGTCGCTCAAGGATGGCGACCGGGTCGGGCTCGTCGGCATGAACGGGTCCGGCAAGTCGACGCTGCTGAAGCTGTGCGCCAAGGCGCTTGCCGCCCAATCCGGCAAGGTGGAGATCGAGGGTGTTGTCAGCCCGCAATTCGCCCTGGGCTCGGGACTGAGGCCGACCCTGTCCGGCAGGCAGAACACCGAGCTCAAATGCCTCTATCTCGGCGTTCCGCAAAGCCTCATCGCCGAACGGGTGGAAGAGGTGAAGGGGCTCAGCAAGCTGGGCGGCTATTTCGAGCTGCCCATGAACGCCTATTCCGCGGGCATGAGGTCGCGGCTGGTCATGAGCCTCCTCAGGCTCGTCCGTGGCGAGATCCTGATCATGGACGAGTGGATCGGCGCGGCCGATCCTTCGGTCAGCGGAACGATCAACGAACTCCAGTCGCAATTGATCGAAAGAAGCCAGATTCTCCTGCTTGCCAGCCATTCGAAGCGCGTGCTTGCGGATTGGGTCGACACGCTGGTCTGGGTTGACCGGGGCGAGATACGCGCTCACGGAAAGTTCGATGAGGTTTACAAGGACTACGAGACCTGGCTGCAAAGCAGGAAGCAGTAGGACCGAACGGCGAAACGGCAGCGCGAGCTTTGAGGTTGGAACATCCGAAATCCGGCATGGCCCCGCGAAGGAAAAGAGTATCGCTGGTAATCCGGCTTCTGGCGGGCCGCAGCGGCGGCGCCGAAAGGCTCTATTGCGAACTGGCCAATTTCCTCTCCGAGAGCGGCTATGAGGTAGACTGCCTCTTCCACGACGAAGCCGACGGCGCCCCGTTCTATCCGATAAATCCGGGCATAGAGCTCAGGAACCTCCATGTCCGCGGGAAGCGAACCCCGAAATACCGCCTCGGCCGGGTAACGAGAAAGCTCTACTCCCTGATGAACAGCGGCCCGCTCGCGCCGCTGGTCAACGAGCGCACCTGGAACATGCTCAACGGAAATTTCGTTCGGCGGCTCCGGGAGCATTTCCTGGCCAACGAAACCGACCTCGCGATCAGCTTCCTGCCCTCGGCGAACACGGTGACGCTGGTGGCGGCGGATGGAACGGGTACGAAGGTGGTGCCGACCAACCACAACGTTCCCAGGGAAGACTACACCTCGCCATTGCGCTGGGATCCCAATCCTTACGACCGGAAATTGCGGCTGAGCGCCCTGCGGGGCGCTGCGGCCGTGCATGTGCTCTTTCCGCGCTTCGGCGACTGGTTCCCCGAGGACATCCGCAGGAAGATCGTGGCGATTCCCAACTATGTCTCGAAGGACATACGCGAGGCCCGTCCGGCCGCCCGGCGGGAGAAGCTGATCCTGGCGGTCGGACGCCTCGCTCCCGTCAAGAACTACCTGACGCTCGTCGACGCGTGGAGCATGCTCGCCGACAGCCATCCGGACTGGAAAGTGATCCTGTACGGGGTCGGGCCGCAAGGACGGGAGCTCGAGGCGAAGGTACGGCAATTGCATCTCGAGGCTTCGTTCCTGATGCCGGGGCACCGTTCGGACATGGCGTCGGAATATGCGAGGGCGTCGATCTTCTGCCACCCCGCGCTCTTCGAAGGCTTCGGCCTGTCGGTTGCAGAAGCGCTGGCGCTGGAAATGCCCGTCGTCGCCTTTTCCGATTGCAGCGGCGTGAACGAGTTCGTGAGGGACGGCTGCAACGGGCTGATGGTGGAAAGGGAAGGCGGCGCGCCGGCCCTGGCGCGGGCGCTGGAGCGCCTCATCGCCGACGAAGAGCTTCGAGCAAGTCTCGGGGGAAACGGCCCCGCCAGCATCGCCGGCTTCACCGAGGAAGCCTACCGGACGAGATGGCTCGAGACCATCGAGCGCGTGACCGCCTGACGCCCTTCGAAACGGCTAGGCGGAATCAGATATGCAGCGCGTGCCCGAGCGCCTTGAGGGCCGCTTCCTGGAAAGCCTCGCTCTGGGTCGGATGCGCGTGTATCGAGCCGGCGATGTCCTCCAGCCGCGAGCCCATCTCGATCGCCAGGCCGAAGGCGGCCGACAGTTCCGAAACGCCCTTGCCGACCGCCTGGATGCCGAGCACGACATTGTTGTCGGCGCGGGCGACGACGCGCACGAAGCCTTCTTCTCCGGCGAGCGTCATGGCGCGGCCGTTCGCGGTGAAGGGAAACTGCCCGATCCGTGTCTCCCGGCCGGTCTTCTTCGCCTCCTCCGGGCTCAGTCCGGCCATCACGATCTCCGGGTCGGTGAAGCAGACGGCGGGAATGCTGCGCTTGTCCCAGTTGCGGCGATGGCCGGCGACGATCTCCGCCACCATCTCGCCCTGCGCCATGGCGCGGTGCGCCAGCATCGGTTCGCCGGTCACGTCGCCGATGGCGAAGACGCCGCGCATCGAGGTCCGGCATTGGTCGTCGATGCGGATGAAGAGGCCGTCCTTGTCGAGGTCGAGCTCTTCCAGCCCCCAGCCTTCCATTGCCGGGCGCCGGCCCACGGTGACGAGTATCTTGTCGAAGGCGAGCCGTTCGTCCTTGCCGTCGGAGGTCTCGACCATGAGCGCGTCGCCCTCGCGGGTGAGGCCTCTCGCCTTGGCGCCGACGAGAACCTTGATGCCGAGCGCGTCGAGGCGCTTCGCCACCGGACGAGTCAGCTCGGCGTCATATTGCGGCAGGATGCGCGGCAGGGCTTCCACCACGGTCACCTGCGAGCCGAGCTTGGCATAGGCGGTGCCGAGCTCCAGGCCGATATAGCCGGCGCCGATCACCAGGAGCTTTTTCGGCAATTCCTTGAGCGAGAGCGCCTCGGTGGAGGAGATCACCGCGCCGCCGAACGGCAGGAAGGGCAATTCCATCGGCTTCGCGCCGGTGGCGATCACGATCGTCTCGGCCCTGATCACCTGCAGCCCGGTCTCCGTCTCCACCTCGACCGTCTTGCCGTCGCGGAACCGCGCCCAGCCGGCGACCATCTTCACGCCCGCCTTCTTGAGGAGGCCGGCGACGCCGGTGTTCAGCCGGCCGACGATCCGGTCCTTCCAGGCCACCGTCTTCGCCAGATCGATTGCCTGTTTCTCGACGGTGATGCCGAACGGGTTTTTCCCTGCCGCCATCTCGGCCAGCTTTTCATATTCGTCGGCGGCGTGGATGACGGCCTTCGAGGGTATGCAGCCGATGTTGAGGCAGGTGCCGCCGGCCTTCACCGCTTCCACGATCACCGTATCGACGCCGAGCTGCCCGGCGCGGATCGCGCAGACATAGCCGCCGGGGCCCGCGCCGATCACCAGGAGCTTGCAGGATATTTCCTTCATGGACGGTCTCCTGCATGAAAGGACAGAGGCGCGCGCGAAGCAGCTCCGCTTTCCAAAAACACTCTCATTCCTCTCACCCCTCCACGAAGATCAGCGCCGGCGTCTCCAGCAGCGCCTTGATGCGCTGGACGAAGACCGCCGCGTCCCAGCCGTCGACGACGCGATGGTCGAAGGAGGACGACAGGTTCATCATCTTGCGCGGAATGAACTGGCCGCCGTCCCAGACCGGGCGCACCATCATCTTGTTGACGCCGATGATCGCCACTTCCGGATGGTTGATCACCGGCGTCGTGACGACGCCGCCGAGCGCGCCGAGCGAGGTGATGGTGATCGTCGAGCCGGCAAGCTCCTCGCGGGTCGCTGTTCCGTTTCTCGCCGCTTCCGCGAGCCGGTTCACCTCCGCCGCGCAATCCCATAGATCGCGCGCCTCGGCGTGGCGCGCGACCGGCACCATCAGGCCGGCCGGCGTCTGCGCGGCTATGCCGATATGGATGCCGGCATGGCGATGGATGATCCCGGCCTCGTCGTCGAAGGTCGAATTCATCGCCGGCTGCTCGCCGATCGCCTTGACCATGGCGCGCATGAGGAAGGGCAGGAAGGTGAGCTTGGCGCGGTCGGCGCGCTTTTCCGCGTTCAATTTGCCGCGCAATTCCTCCAGCGCGGTCACGTCGACTTCCTCCACATAGGTGATGTGCGGGATGCGCGACTTCGCCAGCGCCATCTTCTCGGCGATGCGACGGCGCAGGCCGACCACCTTGATCTCCTCCTCGCCGGTCCTGCGCTGCAGCCCGGCCGGCGCCGGCCGGCTGCCGCGCGCGACGAAGACGTCGATGTCCTCATGCGTGATCCTGCCCGCCGGGCCGGTCCCCGGCACCTGGCGCAGGTCTATCCCGGCATCCTTCGCGCGCAGCCGCACGGCCGGCGGAGCGATCGGCTTCTCGCCTTCCGAACGCGGCGCGCCCGCCGTAACAGGCGCCGGCTTTGCCGCGGCCTCCACCGCGCCGGCCGCGGGCTTCGCGGTGGGCGCTTTCGGCTGCGGCCGCTTCGGCGGGGCGGCGACGTCCTCGCCTTCCTCGGCCGTGCCGTCGGCCAGCGGAGCCTCCTTCTCGCCATCGGCCATCGCGGCGCCGGCTTGCGCCTCGCTGGCCGCGCCTTCGCCCTCCACTTCCAGCCTGACGAGCGGCGAGCCCACGGCCACCGTCTCGCCGATCTCCGCACCCAGCCACGAGACCTTTCCGTCGACGGGCGAGGGGATCTCTACCGTCGCCTTGTCGGTCATCACGGCGGCGAGGACGGTGTCCTCGCGCACCAGATCTCCGACATTGACGTGCCATTCGACGAGCTCGGCCTCGGCGACGCCCTCGCCGACATCGGGAAGCTTGATGACGTGCTCACCCATGGCCGAAGCTCCCCGTGGCCGAACGGAAATTGCCTCCGCGTCTGGAGGAGTTCGGGAGACCCATGCGATGCGGGGCATCGACGCCCCCACCACTGACCCCTGCCCACAAGGGGGAGGGGAATCTGCCCGCGCTCGGCCGAGCCGCAGCGGAGGAGGAGGAAGAGCCCGGCGGTCGGAAGTCCCGCTCCCCCTTGTGGGGAGGGGTCAGGGGTGGGGGTGCGTTGCGCCGTCCGTGATCGCTTTCGCGGCAATGGGAAATCCCGTCAAACCCGCCCTGTCGAGGCTTCGTCATCCTCACGCCTCCATGACTTCGAGAAGCGCTTCTCCGACGCGCCTGGGGCCGGGGAAATAGTCCCATTCCTGCGCATGCGGGTAGGGCGTGTCCCAGCCGGTCACGCGGGCGATCGGCGCTTCGAGATGGTAGAAGCAATGTTCCTGCACCAGCGCCGCCAGCTCCGCCCCGAAGCCGGAGGTCAGCGTCGCCTCGTGCACCACCACGCAGCGGCCGGTCTTCTTCACCGAGGCGACGATCGTGTCGAGGTCGAGCGGCAGCAGCGATCTGAGATCGATCACCTCCGCGTCCACTCCCGCCTCCTCCGCGGCCGCCTCGGCCACATAGACCATGGTGCCGTAGGCGAGGATGGTGACGGCGGTGCCTTCGCGTCGTATCTCCGCCTTGCCGAGCGGCACGCTGAAATGGCCTTCCGGTACGTCGCCCAGCTGGTGCTTCGACCAGGGCGTGACCGGCCGGTCGTGATGGCCGTCGAAGGGGCCGTTGTAGAGCCGCTTCGGCTCCAGGAAGATCACCGGATCGGGATCCTCGATCGCGGAGATCAGCAGGCCCTTCGCGTCGAAGGGGTTCGACGGCACCACCACCTTCAGCCCGGAAACATGGGTGAACAGCGCCTCCGGGCTCTGGCTGTGCGTCTGCCCGCCGAAGATGCCGCCGCCGGTCGGCATGCGGATGACGATCGGGCAGGTAAACTGGCCGTTGGAGCGGTAGCGGATGCGCGCCGCCTCCGAGACGATCTGGTCGTAGGCCGGATAGACGTAGTCGGCGAACTGCACCTCGATGCAGGGCTTGAGACCGTAGGCGGCCATGCCGATCGCCGCGCCGACGATGCCGAGCTCCGAGATCGGCGTGTCGAAGCAGCGCGTCTTGCCGTATTTCTGCTGCAGGCCCTGCGTGCAGCGGAACACGCCGCCGAAATAGCCGACATCCTCGCCGAACACGACGACCGTCTCGTCGCGGCCCATGGTTACGTCCATGGCCGAGCGTATCGCCTCGATCATGGTCATGCGCGGCATGGAAAGGCCTCTTTGTCAAAATGCAGGCAAACGCCCCCTCCACCGCCTCCGGCGGTCCCCCTCCCCCGTAAACGGGGGAGGATCCAGGTCGCGGACGGCCGCGGCGTCGCTTCCTCCCCTGCGAAGCGGGGGGTCCGAAGGACGGGCGAGACAAGCGGCTCGCCCTGAAGGACCATGCGAAGCATGGTGGAGGGGGCGTGATCGGCCAGGTAATCCATGCCCCTACACCCCCGCCTTCTGCCGCTGGCGCCGCAGATGCGGCGGCATGGTGGCGTAGACGCCTTCGAACATGTCCCGCGTCGAGGGCTTGCCGCCCGCATGCAGCGTGCCGTGCGTCTCGGCCTCTTTCTGCGCCGAGATCACCGTGTCGAGGATTTCCGCCTCCGCCTGCTTGTGGCGCTCCTCGCTCCAGGTGCCCTTGACGATCAGATGGTTCTTGAGCCGGATCACCGGATCGCCCAGCGGCCAGGCGTCGGATTCCGTCTTGGGGCGATAGGCGGAAGGATCGTCCGAGGTCGAATGCGCGCCGACCCGGTAGGTGACGTATTCGATCAGCGTCGGCCCGAGATTGCGCCTTGCCCGCTCGGCCGCCCATTTGGCGACCGCGTGGACGGCGAGATAGTCGTTGCCGTCGACCCTGAGCGCGGGAATGCCGAAGCCGAGCCCCCTCGCGGCGAAAGTGCCCGAGCCGCCGCGCGCGATCCCCTGGAAGGTCGAGATCGCCCACTGGTTGTTGACGATGTTGAGCACGACCGGCGCGCGATAGGTCGAGGCGAAGACGAGGGCCGCGTGGAAGTCGCTCTCCGCGGTCGAGCCGTCGCCGATCCAGCCGGCCGCTAGGCGCGTATCGTTGCGGATCGCCGAGGCCATCGCCCAGCCGACCGCCTGGATGAACTGGGTGCCGAGATTGCCCGAGATCGAGAAGAAGCCGTGCTCCTTCGACGAATACATGATCGGAAGCTGGCGGCCCTTCAGCGGGTCGGCCTCGTTGGAATAGATCTGGTTCATCATCTCGACCATCGGATAGCCGCCCGCGATCAGCAGGCCGGCCTGGCGATAGGTCGGAAAGTTCATGTCGCCGGGCTCGAGCGCGCGGCGGAAGGCGCAGCTCACCGCCTCCTCGCCCATGTGCTGCATGTAGAAGGAGGTCTTGCCCTGGCGCTGGGCCATCTGCATGCGGGCGTCGAAGGCGCGCAGCGTCATCATGTGGCGCAGGCCCTCGCGCAATTCCTCGTCGCTCAGCGTGCCGGCCCACGGCCCCACGGCCTCGCCCTGGCGGTTGAGCACGCGGATGATCGAATAGGCGAGTTCGCGGATATCCTTCGGGTCGACGTCGACCGGCGGGCGCTCGACCGAGCCGGCCTTGGGGATCACGACATTGGAGAAATTCGGCGTATCGCCGGGCCGGACTTCGGGTTCGGGAACATGCAGGCTGAGCTTGTGTTCTTCCGACATGCGGCTCCTCTTCCTCTCTCCCGAGGGCACGGGACGTTGGAGGCGCATGCTGGCATTGAAGAGGCCCCGATGTCCACATTGCTCGGCGCACATCCGGTTGTGCGCCGAGCGGCGGACCGCCGTCAGAGTCGGGCAAGATTGCGCAGCTTGCGCACGCGCATGTCCGAGACTTCCTCGTAGGAGATCATGCCGGAGAAGCGCCCCTCGCTGTTCATCAGATAGACCGACGCCGTGTGGTCCATCGTATAGTCGCCGTCTTCGAGCGGGACGCGCTTCCAGTAGGCGCGATAGGCGTTCGCCATCGCCTCGATGTCCGCCGCCTCGCCGGTAAGGCCGACGATCCTGCGGTCGAAGGACTGGAGATAGGCTGCCAGCGCCTCCGGCGTGTCGCGCTCCGGATCGACCGATACGAAGAGCACCTTGAGCCGGTCGGCGTCGTCGCCGATCGCGCCGAGCGCCTCGGACAGCTCCCACAGCGTCGTCGGGCAGACCTCCGGACAATGGGTGAAGCCGAAGAACACGGCGAAGGGCGTGCCCTCGAGATCGGTGTCGGAGAGCGCCGCGCCCTCATGCGTCGTCAACTTGAACGGGCCGCCGATCGTCACCGTCTCGTCCACGATGCGCGAGCCCGCGGGTCCGCCCGGGGCGGCGAGCTGGATCGCGGCGAACGCGACGATGCCCGCGCTGACGGCGAATGCCGCCAGCGCCTTGGTCATGGTCGAAACGGCCATCTCAGCCGCCGTGGCCTTCGTGGCCGCCGGCCTCGCCATGATTGCCGTGATCGTGGCCGCCGCCGCCCATGGCCTCGACCGCGAATTCGACCTCGACCGTTCCGGCCTTCTCGAAGGTCAGGGTTCCGGGAAACTTCACGCCTTCCTTGGGCGGCTGCTTCAGCTCGAGGAACATCAAATGGTAGGAGCCGGGCTCGAGCTTCGCCTCTCCGCCCGCCGGTATCTCGACGCCGTCGGCAAGCGGGCGCATCGTCATCACACCCTTGTCGTCGACCGACATTTCGTGGACCTCGACCTTGCCGGATATCTCCGACTCGATCTTGACGAGGCGGTCGGCCTGCGTGCCCGGATTGCGGATGACCATGTATCCGGCGGCGACCTTCGCGCCCGGCGGCGTCGCGCGCGACCAGGGATGGTCGATGACGAGGTCGCCGGCCTTGTAGTCATGCGCGAGAAGCGTCTGCGACATGGCGAACAGGAACATCAGGGTGAAGCCCAGAATTCCCAGGCGCTCCTCGATGCTGCGGAAGCGGGAGAGGGGGAAACTGTCGGCGACGGCGCGCGCGAGGGTGTTAATCTGCGTGTTCATGAGAAATTCCAACCTTTGTTGCCCACGCGGGTCGCGTGAGGGTGACGTCCGAATGCGAAAACCGTCCTCCATCGAGGACGATGCGTTCAGGCCGTCAAAGGCGGTGCGCGTGGGTTGCCCGGATGGTGCTCGGGCGCGGGGACGGAGATATCCCGCTCGACCGCAAAGGAAATCCGTCCGGGAAGCGACGGGAGCGTCGCGACGCTTGCCGCTTCGGGCGGATTGCTTGCCGGTGCGAACATGGCGCAGCCGGGCACGCAGCAATCGGGCAGCAGGCCGTGGCCGGCCTTTCCGCCGGCATCGCTTCGCTCCGTGCCGGTGATGCAGAGCGGGTTGCCGAAGGCGTCGAGCGCCGGTTGCGACGGGCCGATGCCGAGCGCCAGGGCGCCCATGGCCGATTGCAGCACGAGCATGTAGGCCGCGACGAGCGCGACCCAGAAGCTTCCCTTTTGCCGCAAACGGTTCATGCCGACGATCTTTCCTCGATCCTGTGCTCATACCACGCCGGCGGGATTTGCGGAATGCGCGCGGCGCGGGTGTGGCAAGATCACGCGCGCCGCGCATCCGGCGAGTACGTCCTCGAGCGGAGAGGGCGATGGTTGACCTTCGGGAAAATCCGGTGACCATAGGGAAGGGCGGGTAGGATAGGAGGAATTCTATGGTCGACACGTCCGAACAGCCTTCGGATTTCGAACTGGTACTGGACCGCCTGCTTGACGCCCCGCGCGAGAAGGTGTTTCGCGCCTGGACCGAGCCGGAACTTCTCGTGCAATGGTTCGCGCCCTTGCCGTGGACCACCCCGCATGCCGAGCTCGACGTCCGTGCCGGCGGATCGAATTACGTGGTCATGCGAGACCCCGACGGAAACGAATATCCGAACCGCGGCGTCTATCTGGAGGTGGTTCCCAACGAGAAGATCGTCTTCACCGACGCCTTCACCAGCGCCTGGCATCCCTCCGAAAAGCCGTTCTTCGTCGGCATCCTCACCTTCGCAGATGAGGGCGGCAAGACGCGTTACGTCGTGCATGCCCGCCATTGGTCCAGGGAAGACCGCGACGCTCACGAGAAGATGGGGTTCCACGAAGGCTGGAGCCAATGCGCCGATCAGCTTGAGCAACTGGCCAGGAAAATCTGAAAGCCGTTCAGTCTGGCGGCGGAAAAGCCGCGGCCAGGCTCCCCTCCCGCGGAACATATGTTCCGCCGATGCAACCTCCTGCAACCCGGCCGCACCTGAAGCGGGAAATTTGTTCCCGTATTGTTCTTGCGCGGGTTTTTGTTCTGTGCTTGACTGGCCCGGGCATTGCATTTGGGACTTGTCAGGTAAACCTGCGCGGAGGGGCAGCATGGTTTCGCATGTCACGACAATCGCGTTTGAAGGCATCGAGACCGTCGCCGTCGACGTGCAGGTGATGGTCGCGCCCGGCAAGGTCGGCATGCAGATCGTCGGCTTGGCCGACAAGGCGGTGGCCGAAAGCCGTGAGCGGGTGCAGGCGGCGCTGCATGCGTCGGGCCTCTCGATGCCGGCCAGGAAGGTGACGGTCAATCTCGCGCCCGCCGACCTTCCCAAGGAGGGCAGCCACTACGATCTTCCGATAGCGCTCGGCCTGATGGCCGCGCTCGGCGCGATCCCGGCGGATGCGCTCTCGGCCTATGTGGTTGTCGGCGAGCTCTCGCTCGACGGCACGGTCGCGCCGGTGGCGGGAGCGCTGCCGGCGGCGATCGGCGCCAACGCCATGGGCAAGGGGCTGATATGTCCGCACGGCGCCGGGCCGGAGGCGGCATGGGCCGGGGCCGAAATCGACATCGTCGCGCCGCGCAGCCTCGTCGCCATCGCCAATCATTTCCGCGGCACGCAGGTCATCTCCCGCCCGGAGCCGGCGGTGCGGGCCGCGCCCGCCGACCTGCCCGACATGGCGGACATCAAGGGCCAGGAAAGCGCCAAGCGCGCTTTGGAGGTGGCCGCCGCCGGCGGGCACCATCTGCTGATGGTCGGGCCTCCCGGCTCCGGCAAGTCGATGCTGGCGCAAAGGCTGCCCTCGATCCTGCCGCCGCTGTCGCCGCGCGAATTGCTGGAGGTCTCGATGATTTCGTCGATCGCCGGGGAAATCGCCGGCGGCAGGCTTTCCGACCGCCGGCCCTTCCGCGCGCCGCATCATTCGGCCACCATGGCCGCGCTCGTCGGTGGCGGCCTGCGCGTGCGTCCGGGCGAGGCCTCGCTGGCCCATAACGGCGTACTCTTCCTCGACGAACTGCCCGAATTCTCGCCGCAGGTGCTCGATTCGCTGCGCCAGCCGATCGAGACCGGCGAGTGCGTCATCGCGCGGGCCAACAGCCGCGTCAGCTATCCGGCGCGCGTCCAGCTCGTCGCCGCGATGAACCCCTGCCGCTGCGGCATGGCGGGCGAGCCCGGCCATCGCTGCGCGCGCGGGCCGCGCTGCCAGTCCGACTACCAGGCGCGCCTTTCCGGGCCGCTGCTCGACCGCATCGACCTGCGCGTCGAGGTGCCGGCGGTTTCCGCCGTCGACCTCATTCGCCCGTCGCGGGCCGAACCCAGTTCGGCGATCGCCGAGCGCGTCGCGCGCGCCCGTCTTTGCCAGGCGGAACGCTATGCCGCGATGGGCCTGGGCGGAGTGACGACAAATGCGCAATGCCCGACATCGGCGATCGAGGAAGTCGCCGCTCCCGACGAGGGCGGGCTGATGCTCCTGCGGGACGCGAGCGAGAAGCTCGGCTTTTCCGCGCGCGCCTATCACAGGGTGCTGAAGGTCGCGCGCACGCTCGCCGATCTCGATGGCGCGGAGAACGTCGCCCGCATTCACCTCGCCGAGGCCATCTCCTATCGGATCGCCGGCGAGCGGCTGGCGCAGGCGGCCTGAGCGCGGGCAACCCCGGCGATGGGGCAAATGGCGGCCGCGATCGGATCGTCCGGCGCGATCGGCGGCACCTTGGGCGCGCGATTGAAGCCAACGGGTTCTTCGACCCGCGCTTGGACTGGATGGCCCGGTTGTTTGAAGAATTTTAAGGGTTTTGCGCAAGGCTCGCCCTCGTCCAGGAAAGATCAGGCCATGTCGCGCTTGGGCCTGAAGAGTTGTTCTTCCCGCTCCCGGCGATGAAGCGAAGCTGATCCCCAAGATAAACGCCGAGCACTTGAATCATGGAAACGCCGATCCTGCACCCCGACCAGTTCTTCCACATCCGCGTCGTCATGGGTGTGGTGATGGGGCTGAGCATCGCGCGCCTGCTCTCCGGCTTGACGCGTTTCGTCCAGCATCCGGGCCGCGAGCAGGTCTATCTGGTTCATCTCGGCTGGGTCGCCTTCCTCTTCTTCGCCGTCATTCATTTCTGGTGGTTCGAGTTCGCGCTGTCGCGTATCGATCGATGGACGTTCGAGCTCTATATTTTCATCATCTGCTACGCGGCGCTGTTCTTCTTCATCTGCGCGCTGCTGTTTCCGGACCGCATGGAGGAATATGGAGGTTTTGCGGACTATTTCCATTCGCGGCAGAAATGGTTCTACGGCCTGCTGGCGGCCCTCTTCGTTGCCGACGTCATCGACACCTTGTGGAAAGGCAAGGCGCATTTCCTGGCGCTCAGTCCGGAATACCCGATCCGTCAGGCCCTGCTGTTCCTGTTCGCCGTCATTGCCATGTTCGTGAGGAACCGGCATTTCCATCTCGTGTTCGTGAGCGTCGCCTTGATCGCGCAGATTTCCTGGATCCTGCGGAACTTCCAGATACTGTCCTGAGGCGCGAGGCCTTCGAAATTTCCGGGCAGGATCCCGCTATCTTCCGGCGAGCCGACGCGAGACGGCGCGGCTTCCTGTCCGGGTTCCCGCCTCTCGCGGGAATCCGGCGCAGCGGTCGCGGTGTTGCGCGATGAGGCTCGGAGACGCCCGGGCGGCAAAAAGATGCGGGAGCGCTCCGGTCGCTCGATGTCGTCGTCCGCGACGGGCGGTTCGCTCCGTCCTGTCGGAAACTCTCTACTGGACCGCGCCCACCAGCATGTTCTGTTCCTCGCGCAGGCTCACCCAGCGGCCGGTATGGTCGCTCGCCTGGCGCTTGAGGAAACGGTAGCCGGTCTTGTTCCACGGGCGCAGCTCGTCGTGGAGATTGTCGAGCACGAGATCGCCGCGATTGGTGCGCAGCGTCAGCACCGCATGGCCCTCGCCGTCGGGCTTGCGCACCACCGTGATCAGCAGATTGGAAAGGGAGAAGCCGAGCTTGCTGAGCCTGCGGCGCTTTTCGAGCACGTAGTCCTCGCAGTCGCCCACGCCCCTGTCGGGATAGGCCCAGACCTCCTCCTTGCCGTATATGTCGATGTCGTTCATCGGCTTGACGGCCCGGTTGACCTCGGCATTGACCCTGTGCGCGAGCCTCCACTGCCGGTCGGTCAGCGCCATCGGGCCGCGGTCGCGCATCCTGATCGAGCACTCCGCCGGATATTTCTTGCAGAACTCGTAATGGCCGATCGGCTGCGAGGTGAGCCCGCCCGTCACCATTCCGCTCGTCGAAGAGGCTTCCGTGCTGGTCCCCGTCGCCGCCGCAACGAGCAGTCCCCCCGCAAAAAGCGGCCACAGCCGCCATCTCCGCCGCAAGGCAAGCATATCGCCCAAACCCCATTCACCGTTTCTTTTGTTTGTTAACGAAACGTTAAAGATGATTTCCCGGTGGAGTCAATGAGTTGGGCCTAAGCAGATTGGTGGAAAGACGTTATGCTTGGCCCACTGTGTCGTTGAGGCAACGGACGGCCATGCCGGCGCCCGCTGCCGGCGCGAAGCTAGCTCCGTTTCGAGCTGACGAGGCGCGGCTTGGGCCTTGCGGCAGCGTTCGCGCCCGTCTTCCTCGTCCGGCTGGCGATGAAGTCGGCGATGCGCGGGACGATCTCGGCGCGGAAGCGCGAGCCGTTGAAGACCCCGTAATGTCCGACCTTCGGCTGCAGGTAGTGCGCCCGCATCGTCTCGGGGATGTTGACGCAGAGATCGTGCGCGGCGCGGGTCTGCCCGACGCCCGAAATGTCGTCGTTCTCGCCCTCGACGGTGAACAGCGCGACGTTGCGTATCGCCGCCGGATCGACCCTTTCGCCCCGATGCATCATCCGCCCCAGCGGCAGGTCGTGGCGGACGAAGACGGTTTCCACCGTCTGGAGGTAGAATTCCGCGCTCAGGTCCATGACCGCCAGATATTCGTCGTAGAAGTCGCGGTGCTTGTCCGCCGAATCGCCGTCGTCCTTCACCAGATGCATGAAGAAGTCCTTGTGGGCGATGAGATGCCGGTCGAGATTCATGCTCATGAAGCCGGAAAGCTGCAGGAAGCCCGGATAGACGTCGCGCATGAAGCCGGGGTTGGGCCACGGCACCTGCATGATCACGTTCTCGCGGAACCAGTCTATCCCCTTCTCCTCGGCGAGCAGGTTGACGGCGGTCGGGTTGCGCCGCGTGTCGATCGGTCCGCCCATCAGCGTCATCGACGCCGGCGCGAAGCCGTCGCCGCGCGCTTCCATCACCGCCGCCGCCATCAGCACGGGCACGGAAGGCTGGCACACCGCCATCACATGGGTGTCGGGCCCCAGCGCATGCAGCATCTCGATGACGTAGTCGACATAGTCGTCGAGGTCGAAGCGCCCCTCCGAAAGCGGCACCATGCGCGCGTCCACCCAGTCGGTGATGTAGACGTCGGCATGCTGCATCATCGCCTCCACCGTGCCGCGCAAAAGCGTGGCGTAGTGGCCGGACATCGGCGCGACGATCAGCAGCTTCGGATCCGGCTTGCGGCTCCTCGGCAGGTCGCGGTCGAAATGGATGAGGTTGCAGAACGGTTTCGACCAGACGGTCTTCTCCGTGACGTCGACGGTCTTGAAGTCGACCTTCGTCGTCGGCAGGTCGAAGCTCGGCTTGCCGTAGCGCCGCGTCGAGCGCTCGAAGAGCTCCGCCGCGGCGGCGACCGAGCGTCCCCATGGCGTGGCCGAGAACGGGTTGAGCGGGTTGGTGTAGAACAGGCGAACCGCGTCCGAATAGGCCCGCAGGGGCTGCAGGGCTGCGTGGTTCAGTTCGTATAGCTGATAATGCATCGGCGCTCCGGAACCTCGTCCGGCGGCGGCGAGGCGTCGAGGCCGGTCGAAATGTTATGGCGCAAAACTAGCAGCTTTTTTTGCTGCAATGCAATATCCGGGAACGCAATGCCTTCTGGCGAGCCGCGGGCGGAATCCGCTGCCTAGCAACGACAAGTCATCAGCACCCGCGCGGACGGGTCCGTCTCCGGCGGCATTTCGCGCTCGAACGTCGATCTGAGCTCCTCCGGCGCGCCGCCGAGCGGCATTTCGGCAAAGCCCAGCTTTTCGTAGAACGGCGCGTTGAACGGCACGGTGCGGAACGTGGTCAGGCTCACGCCTTCGGCGCCTTCCGCCTTTCCGGCTCGAAGGACGACGCGCACGAGGGCGGCGCCGAGCCCCTTGCGCCCATGCGCCGGATCGACGGAAAGCTCGCGCAAATGCAGGAAGCGGCCGAGCCTTCCGGCCACCGCATAACCCACCGGCGCGTCGTCCGGCGTGACGGCGACCCATACCGTGTGGCCCGCCGCCATCGCGCGGAAATCCTCGACGCTCGCGAAGGGGTTATCGGAAATTGCGGGATAGCCATGGTCGCGGAAGAGCTGCGCGGCCCGGTTCTCCACCTTCAGAAGGGCGGGATAGTCGTCGTCGCGGTCTGCCCGTATCCGGTAGCCCGCCGGCGCCTCCAGGCCGGCCGCCTCGGCCTGCGTCAACCCTCGTAGCCCTCGACGATGATCATCTCGGCGTCGGCCACTTCCTGGCGGATCGCCTTCGCCGCCTGGTAATCGGCCGAATTGTAGCAGTCGCGCGCGGCCTGCATGGAAGGGAACTCGATCACCACGTTGCGGCCGCGGCCCTTGCCTTCCATCGCCTCATAGGCGCCGCCGCGCGCCAGGAATTTCGCGCCGTACCGCTCGAAGGCCGGCTTGGCGGTCGCGACATAGTCCTTGTAGCGCTCGGGGTCGCGAACCTCGACATGGGCGATCCAGTAACCTTTCGCCATTTCTTCCTCCCGCTTCGCCGCTCAGGCCTTTTCCATCTCGTCGAGAATTGCCAGCGCCGCCGCCTTCCTGTCAACCGCGCCGACGATCGGGCGGGCGACGACGAGGTGGCTGGCGCCGGCGTGGATCGCGTCGCGCGGCGTCATCACGCGCTTCTGGTCGCCGTGCTCGGCGCCCGCCGGGCGGATGCCGGGCGTGACCACCGCCATGTCCGCCCCGACGATCCTGCGCACCGCCGCCGCCTCGCTGGCGGAGCAGACGATGCCGCCCATTCCGGCCTGCTGCGCCTGTTCGGCCCGGCGCAGCACCAGCGTGCGCGGATCGTACTCGTAGCCGGCGTCGATCACGTCCTGCTCGTCCATCGAGGTCAGCACGGTGACGGCGAGCAGGCAGAGGCCAGAGCCCTTCGCGGCGCCGACGGCGGCGCGCATCGCCTTCGGGTAGGCGTGCAGCGTCAGCATCGACACGCCCATCCTCACGATGTTCTCGACGCCCTTGGCGACCGTGTTGTCGATGTCGAGGAGCTTCATGTCGAGGAACACCTTCGTGCCGCCCGAGGCGAGCTCGCGCGCCAGATCGAGCCCGCCGGCGAAGGCGAGCTGGTAGCCGATCTTGTAGAAGGACACGGTGCCTTCGAGGTCGCGGATCACGGCCTCCGCCTCGCGCACGCTCGGCACGTCCAGCCCGACGATCAGCCTGTCCCTGGCGTTCATCTCTCTCACACCTCGCTTCTCGAAGATTGCCGCGCCCGGTCGATCAGCGCCGAGCAGACCGTCGCCATGCGCCGGCGCTGCGCCTCGTCGCGGAAATCGCCGTTCTCGTCGAATGCCTCGCCGGCATGGGGGATGGAGCATTGCGGCGCGACCACCTCCATCTGGATATGGGCCAGCACCGCGCGCAGATGGGCGGCGCTCCTGATCCCCGCGAAATGCCCGTCCGAGGAGGAGCAGATCGCCACCGCCCTGCCCGGATAGGGCCGCAGCGGCTTGCCGTTGTCCTTGCGCACGCGGCTCACCCAGTCGATGACGTTCTTGAGGAGCGGCGGAAACGAGCCGTTATATTCCGGCGTCGCGATCAAGATGCCGTCATGGGCGGCGAAGAGCCGCGCCAGCTTGAGGCCGTTTTCCGGCACGCCGTGCTCGCGTTCGAGATCCTGATCCATCAGCGGCAGGGGGTAGTCGGCGAGCGAGATGCGCGTCACCTCGGCACCCTGGACGGCCAGTTCCTTCTGCGCGACGTCGGCGACGCGGCCGCTGAAGGCGCCCGAGCGTGTCGATCCCGCGAAGACGAGGATTTTCGGCGTCATGTCGGCGTGCCCCTGCTGCGATCCGGACCCGGTATAAACGATGTTCCGGTGCTGTCAAAACGGATCGTGGCGCGCAGGAGCAAGCGCGCCTACGAGCGCGCGCCGCGCCTGTAGATCCAGAGCTGCGTCGGCGGGATGTTGCGGATGACGAAGTCGAAATGCTCGACCGTGTAATTGCCGCGGCCGGCCGGCACCGGCGATTTCGGGCCATAGGTGAGCTGGATGATCGGCCGCCCCGCCGGGATGCGGTCGAGCAGGTCCTCGACATAGCGCACGCGCTGTTCCACCGGGAAATTGAGCAGCGGGACGCCGGAAACGATCGCGTCGAATTGCAGGCCGCGGTTCTCGCCGAGCGTCTCGTTCAGGTTGAATGCATCGCCCTGGATGATGTTGACCTCCGGGAAATCGCCGCGCAGGTGGCGGACGAAATCCTCCGAATATTCGACGCAGTAGAGCGAGGCGGGCTTCACGCCGCGTTCCAGTATGGCCTTGGTGATGACGCCCGTGCCGGGTCCGAGCTCGAGGACGGGCAGGCCGGAATTCGGATTGATGACCGACGCCATGCGGCGCGCGGTGACGGAGCTTGTCGGGATTATCGAGCCGACGGCGCGAGGCTTGTCTATCCATCCCTTGAAAAAGCGCAGCTCCTCGTCGAAGCGGCGCGAGATGGAGCGGCGGAGCCCTGAAGCCATGTGATGTCGTCTCCCGAACAGCGATTGTCGCATTCCATAACGTAAACCCCTTATTGGGGGACGCAAGCCGTCGTCTCAAAAATGCTGTAGACGAACCTCCGGGCTACTCGCCGAAGGATTCGAAGAAGTCCTTCATGCGCGAGAAGAAGCCGCTCGACTGCGGGCTGTTTTCCTTCGAGGAAAGCTGCTCGAACTCCTCCAGGAGCTCGCGTTGCCTCTTGCTCAGGTTCTGCGGCGTCTCGACCGCGACCTGGATGTAGAGATCGCCGATATTGGGCTGGCGCAGCACCGGCATGCCCTTGCCCTTCAGGCGGAACTGCTTTCCGTTCTGCGTGCCTTCCGGAACCTTCACCCGCGTCTGCGTGCCGTCGAGCGTGGCGACCTCGAACGAGCCGCCCAGGGCGGCCGTCGTCATCGAGATCGGCACCTTGCAGTAGAGATCGGCGCCGTCGCGCTGGAAGAATTCGTGCGGCTTCACCGACAGGAAGATGTAGAGGTCGCCGGAAGGCCCGCTGCGCAGGCCTGCTTCGCCTTCGCCCGCCAGGCGGATGCGCGTGCCGTCCTCGATGCCGGACGGAATGTTGACCGACAGCGATCGTTCCTCGGTGACCCGGCCCTGGCCGGCGCATTTGACGCACGGGTCCTGGATCGTCTGGCCCCGGCCCTGGCATTGCGGACAGGTGCGCTCGATCGAGAAGAAGCCCTGGGAGGCGCGCACGCGCCCCGCGCCGGAGCACATGGAGCAGGTGACGGGCTGGGTTCCGGGCTTCGCGCCGGAGCCGGAGCACTCGTCGCAGACGAGCGAGGCCGGCACGTGGATTTGCGCCGTCTTGCCAGTGAATGCCTCCTCGAGCGAGATTTCCATGTTGTAGCGCAGGTCGGCGCCGCGCTCGCGGCCGCCCGTGGACCGGCGCTGGCGGCCCATCATGTCGCCGAAGATGTCCTCGAAAATGTCGGCGAAGCCACCGCCACCGCCGCCGAAGCCGTTGGCTCCCATCCCGCCATGCTCGAAGGCGGCGTGGCCGAAACGGTCATAGGCGGCGCGCTTGTTCGGGTCCTTGAGGCACTCATAGGCCTCGTTGATTTCCTTGAACTTGTGCTCGGCCGCGTGGTCGCCCGGGTTGCGATCGGGATGGAACTGCATGGCGAGCTTGCGAAAAGCGCTCTTGAGGTCCTTCTCGTCAGCGCCCTTGGAGACACCGAGTGTTTCGTAATAGTCAGGCTTCATGATGTTCCGTGTTTCACATGATCGCGGCCGGCAGCAACGCATCAGAGAACACGGATTTAGTAAATCCTTGCGCCCGATACCATAGCCGACCATGCAAGTGCGGCATTTTTCTGGGTTTAAACCCGGCTTTTCCGTCTGAAAGATCGTCAGGGTTGCTGCGTTGCGACGGCGGCACGACTTTGTGGCGCCTTGTCCTTCGCCATCAGCAGCCCGTTGAGATATTTCGAAACCGGCGTCTCGAAATAGCGGTAGGAAAGCAGCGCCACCGCGATCGTCATCACCATCGGAATGGTCCAGAAGACGAAGAAGCTCATGATTTCCATCGGTTCGATGAGCCTGCGCCAGACGATCGCGAGCACGGTCGTTTCCAGCACCGGGTGGATCAGGTAGATGCCGAACGAGACGGTGCCGATCGGGTGAAGCGGCGTCAGCAGCCTCGATCCGTCGGGATTGTTGCGCTCGGCAAGCGCGGCGAGGAAGATCGACGCCATCAGCAGGAACAGGATGAGGTAGTTGTTCTGCAGCGTCGCCATGGCGGCGATCGCGAGGCCGAACACGATCCACGCCGGCGCGTGGCTGCGCAATTGCCAGTTGCTGTCGCGCACCACGACCGCCACCAGCGCGCCGAGCACGAAATCGGCGAACGCCCGGTACGCGCCCCAGGTGTCGGCGCGCAGCCAGCTCGGAAACGGGATGATCTGCGCGGCAACCGCGAGTTCCAGCGCGATGATCGATATGACGGCCATCGCGACGAGACCGGCCTTGCCGCCGAACCGCCAGGCGAGCACGATCGCCGGCAGGGCCAGGTAGCAGAACCATTCGGCCGAGAGCGTCCAGGCGACATAGTTGAAGGTCAGAAGGTCGGTCGTGCCCCATCCCTGGATCAGCAATATGTTCTGCGGCAGGACCGCGAGATCGTAGCGCGCGGGCGATTGCGCGGTCACGTAGCCGAGCTTGACCGCGACGGCGACGGCCACGAAGAAGACGAGCGTGGCGAAATAGAGCGGGTAGAGCCGGGCGAAGCGGCGCAGGATGAAGCGCTTGTAGGCGCCGCGCTCGGTGGTCAGCGTATCGGCGTAGCGCAGCATGATCAGGAAGCCGGAGATCATGAAGAACATCTCCATCAGCGGCAGCAGGTGATAGAGCCCGTCGCTGATGTAGAAGGTTTCCGGCGGCGCGTAGCGCATGAAGTGATAGGCCATCACCAGCAACGCCGCCGAAAGCCGCCAGAACTCCAGAATCCGGAAATGCGTCATCGCGAAAGCCCCAATCCGATGCGCGCCGAAGCGTCCGGGAATGTTAGCACGCGCGTCGTGCCGGCAATCGCTTACCTTGCGTTAATGTTAACGGGAAACCATCGGCCCGACGAAAAAAGCCCGGCGCGAA